>NZ_AUAS01000001.1 GCF_000428845.1 Dyadobacter alkalitolerans DSM 23607
GAATTGCTTATACCTAAAGATAATCAATTCAGAAAAACTTTACAACCGATAAAAACGAAAAAAGACTGCCTCTTTTGAGACAGCCTCTTTTTTTTATAACTTGTTTAAGTCTGTTCTTTGTAAAATAAAACAATAAAATTTTGTTATTTCAATAATCCACCAAAGAGAATTTTATATGTTGATGTCAATGCCTATTTTTGAATAGATCCGTATTTTGACTTCAATCAATTGGCTCAGTTTTCCAAACATACAGATGATGCTACGCTTTGGAACTACTTCCGCAGCGGGGACGAAGACGCTTACACCGAACTTGCCAACCGCTATTACCGCACGCTGATTCAATACGGACAACGATTCACAATGAATATGCAGGTGATCGAAGACACGCTGCAGGATCTGCTGATCCATCTTTGGCTCCACCGCAAATCTATTAACGACACGCCTTCTGTCAGGTTTTATCTGATCAAATCCTTTCGCCACCGCATGCTGAAATCCATCAAGTCCTTGTCCGGCAATGTAGAGCTAACAGACCGTTTCGATGAGATTTATGCGGACTTTTCTGGTGAAGATGTATTGATTGAAAGTGAAACTGCGCATGCGCTGGAAAAGCAGCTGAAAACTGTTGTTGAGCAACTGCCTACGCGCCAGCAGGAAGTAATTTACCTCCGTTTTTTCCAAAATCTTCAACCCGAAGAAATCGGTGGATTGCTTTCCATTAGTCCTCAATCTGTGAGTAATATCATTCAGCGTGCGCTACAAAACCTGCGCAAAAAGTGGATTGCGCCACATCCATATTTAGCTTTCTTATATTCATTTCTCCAAATTTTATGCTAATCTCAAATTGAAACAAAAAATATTCTATTACAAGTGAGTATTTGGACAGCATAATCAGATAATATAGAAAATTGCATTCCTTGTATGAGTTCCAATCCGTCCGCAGAGCTGCGAAACTTGCTTGATAACCCCGAATTTGTCGCATGGGCAAAAGGAGGCCGTCCGCAAGCGGATGATGTATGGGCGGAGTGGGCAGCTGGCAACGAAGAGCGGCAGGAAGCGCTTGCAACGGCGAAAGATCTGGTAAACTCGATGGACTTCCCGGAATATCAGCTGACAGACGAGCACATTTCGATGCGCATCGCACACGCTTTACACACAGCCAAACAGATTGAAGCAGAACGGGCAGCCCGGCCGACCCGCTTCATCGGCGGCGTCCAGGTTTCAGTATGGAACATTGCAGCTACAGCGGTCATTCTGCTCGGGTTCGGGCTGGCGTTATTTGGAATTTATAAGCGCAGATATCTCGGCTCAGATTTGAAAAGCGATCTTGCCGTAACAGAGCATTCAGACGATTTCACGGAGATTATCAATAAAAACCAGACAGTAAAATACGTGAGCTTATCGGACGGAAGCGCCATTGTGCTGCACAAAAACAGCAGCATTCGCTTCCCAAAGCAGTTCAGGGCGTCGGAACGGGAAGTTTTCCTGACAGGTGATGCGTTTTTTGAAGTGACTAAAAATCCGGATCAGCCATTTTTTGTATATGCCAATGAACTGGTTGCGAAAGTGCATGGAACGAGTTTCAGCATTAAAGCCGGCGCAGGCGATGCTAAGGTGATCATAGCTGTCAAATCCGGACAAGTTTCTGTGTATACCAAAGATGACGCAAAGGCAGCGCAATATAAAAAGGACAAAAGCCTTCAAGCGCTTTTGCTTATGCCCAATCAGCAGGCAACATTTGAACGCAGTCGGTTGAAGTTAACCCGCCTTGCTACAAAAAGCTCGGTCTTACTGAATATTCCCATTGAAAATCAGGTTTTCACTTACACAGAAACACCGGTGAAAGAAGTGTTTTCAGCATTGGAAACAGCTTATGGCATCCGCATCGAGTATAATCAGGACACTATGGCGCAATGCAGTATTACCGCAACGCTCGGAGATGAACCTTTGGAAAATAAATTGAAATGGATCTGCACGATTCTGGAAGCAGAATATACATTCAGTGAAGACAAAATAACCATTAAAGGCAATGCTTGTAACTAATTATTCACCTATACCTGACCATTTGATCTAAACCAAAAAGGTGAACGATGCGTCAACATCGTTCACCCTGCACAAACCCCCTCTCTATGCTGGCGCTAAGAACTAATCCCGTGGGAAAAATCCCTATGGGACCAGGGAATTATTTTGCTGATTTTTTATGACCACCAAAACAAACAAAAGTATGAAAAAAACCTTTTACTGGCAGAAACCCCTGCTCAAAATTATGAGAATCAGCCTCATACAAATGTTGATCGTTACAATGTTCTCCGGACTTTCGTTCGCCTTCGACAGCTTCGGCCAGGAGGTTCTGAACCGCAGATTGACGATCAGCATTAAGGAACAAAAAATCGGAGCAGCACTTAATCAGATCGGAAAGTTGTCGGGCGTTAACTTTATGTACAGCCCTGAACTGATCCGTTCGCAGCGCAAGGTTACTTTCAGCGCCAAAGAGGAAAAACTGGAAGCGATTCTTGACAATTTCTTGACACCACTTCAAGTCACTTACGAAGTGTCTGGTAAGCAAATCTTATTAAAGAGGGCCTCGGCAAAACCACAAACACAGCTTGAAGGAACCGGCTCCTCTATTAAAATGACCCAGTCCGTTGACGTACCCGTTAAAGGCCAGGTGAAAGATGCAACCGGCGCCACAGTGCCGGGAGCGACGGTGGTTTTGAAAGGGAGCTCGTCCGTGGGAACAACATCAGACGCAGATGGCGCTTTTACGCTGAATGTGCCGGAAGGCAGCACAACATTGGTGGTTTCCTCAATCGGGTTTTTGACGATGGAAGTGAACATTACCAACAAATCAATGGTAGAAATCACTTTGCAGTCGGACGTGAAAGCATTGAGCGAAGTGGTTGTGACCGGATATTCTTCTCAATCAAAAAGAGACATTACCGGAGCGGTTTCCACGGTGGATGCAACAGAATTAACCAAAGTTGCGGCGCCTAACGTTGCCCAGCAATTGCAGGGACGGGTGGCAGGTGTAACGGTTACATCCAACAACAGCCCGGGCGGCGAAGCGACAGTTCGCATCCGTGGTTTTGGAACGATTAACAACAACGACCCATTGTACGTAATCGACGGTGTGCCAACAAAAGGCGGTTTGAATAGCATTAACCCAAATAACATTGAGTCGATGCAAGTTTTGAAGGATGCTTCGTCAGCATCAATTTATGGTTCAAGAGCCGCAAACGGTGTTATCATCATAACGACTAAAAAAGGCAAAGCGGGTGCGCCGCGTTTCACATTCAATTCAAGGGCTGGTTTGCAAACCGGTAAAATAGACCTTGACCTGATCAAAGACCCACAGCAATTTGGGAATCTGCTTTGGACACAGCGCAGAAATGCAGGCGTTTTGACAAACGACAATCCTTCACATCAGCAATATGGCAATGGCGTAAGTCCTGTTGTTCCTGACTACATTCTGGCGGGATCAAGCTACGGGCTTCCCGAGGGTGACCCAAGGGTTAACCCATCATTGTACAATTACAACCGAGCAGGTTTTTACCAGATTGTAAAAGCGAACAAAGAAGGAACAGACTGGCATGAAGAAATTCTTCGTCCGGCTGCAATCCAGGAGTATAATGTAGGTGCAACGGGAGGAAGTGAAACAGGTCGCTATGCAGTTGCATTCAACTATTTTAAGCAAGACGGTGTCTTGATCCATACTTCTTTCAATCGTTATTCTTTGCGTTCCAATACAGAGTTTACTTTCAAAAAACGCATTCGTATTGGCGAAAACCTGGAAGTGAGCTACACTGAGAACAAAGGATACTATAACAACAACGGAACAGTAAGCTCGGCGAACAACCAGGATGGAAACCCGATCGGAAACGGATATCGCATTCCTTCAATCATTCCGGTCTACGACATTATGGGAAATTTCGCTGCTACAAGAGCGGCTGGTCTGGGACCTGCTACCAACCCGGTTGCGCAGCTTTGGCGGACACGGAATAACCAGACGAACAATTTCCGCGCATTTGGTAACGCCTATCTGGAAGCAGACATTCTGAAAGATCTGACCTTTAAATCGAGCATTGGTATTGACATTACAGCGGCAAATCGCGTGGGCTACACTTTATTGGATTTGGAAGAAGCTGAAATTGAAGCTGCGAATGCATTGACCAATGCCAATGCATACGATATCAACTGGACGTGGTCTAACACACTGAACTACAACCGAAATATTGGTACCAATCACAAATTGGGCGTTTTGGTGGGAACGGAAGCCATCAAAGGAACGGGACGTGATTTCAATGCGACGCGTACAACATTCTTTTCGGAAGATCCTCAGTACATGTTCCTTAGCTCAGGAACAGCCGGCATTAACAATGCAGGCGGTGCCTATGAATGGGCTCTTTTCTCTATTTTCGGGAAAGTCAACTATGCTTTAAAGGACCGATATCTGCTTGAAGCAACTGTGCGTCGCGATGGTTCATCGCGCTTCGGACAAAACAACCGCTATGGAACATTCCCTGCGTTCAGTGCGGGATGGAGACTTTCCGAAGAAGCATTCCTGAAACCATTGACTTGGCTGGATGATTTGAAAATCAGAGGAGGATGGGGACAGACCGGAAACCAGGAAATTGGTAACTACAACGGTTTCAGCACCTACAGGTCAAGCTTGAACCTATCGTCCTATGCCATTGGCGGCGGTAATAATGCCGTGGAGCCAGGTTTCGATACTGAGGCATTTGGCAATCCCGATGCAAAGTGGGAAACGACAACACAGACGAACATTGGTTTGGATGCGACGTTCCTGAAAGGCATGTTTAATTTCAATCTGGATCTGTATAACCGGACAACTTCCGATATGCTGTATCAGGTGGCTCTGCCGGCGACACAAGGTTCCGCAACAATCCCTTTTGTGAACGTGGGTGAAATGAACAACAAAGGAATTGACATTGCTCTGGACTTTAATAACAAGGCCCTGAACGGCGACCTGACTTACTCTGTGGGTGTCAATTTCTCCACTTACAAAAATGAAGTGACCAAGCTTAACAACAGCGCATCGGCGGTATTGCTGGGACCTGCGATCCGCAGCTACACCTGGACGCGATCAGTGCCCGGAATGCCTCTTTATTCGTTCTATGGTTTGCAGATTGACGGCATTTACCAAAATCAGGGAGAAGTGGATGCTGGCCCGTTATATCCTGGCTATGCGGCAGTGGGTAAATACAAATACCACGACACAGACGGCAACGGAACCATTACGGACAACGACCGCCAGTTCCTGGGCAACCCGCATCCGGACTTTACTTATGGTATCAACCTGAATGTTGGTTACAAAAACTTTGACCTGTCTGCATTCTTCCAGGGCGTTAAAGGCAACGAGATCATCAACATGGTAAAAAGATGGGTTGACTTTAACAACCAAGCTGGTAACAGAAGCCTTCGCATGCTGAACGACTCCTGGACTCCTGAAAATCCTGATGCAGTCCTTCCTATTCTGGACGCCAACGACAGCCGCAGCCAGCAGCCTTCCAGCTACTTTATCGAGGACGGTTCTTACTTCCGCATGAAAAACCTGACACTTGGCTACACATTGCCATCGGGAGTTTTGTCAAAAATTGGCTTTGAAAGTGCGCGTATTTATCTGCAAGCTCAGAACCTTTTCACAATCACCAAATACAGCGGCATCGATCCAGAGGTTACGTCGGTCGGTTCGTCACCTGGAACTACGGTGCTGGGTGTTGACCAAGGCAACTATCCTAATTCGAAAATGTATCAGGTGGGTATCAATTTCGGATTTTAATTGAAGTCAAATCTTATCTGTGATAATAAAACACATATGAAAAAGAGCATATTAACAGCAATGGTCTGCGCGGGATTATTGACATCCTGCGGCAAGGACTTTCTCGAAACCACGCCATTGGGAGTCGGCAATCAACAATCACTTTCCAACAAATCCGGGGTCAATGCGGTTTTGATCGGTGCATACAGTCTCCTCGACGGGGTTGGCTCGGGCTTTAACTTTTCCTCTTCGGTCAGCAACTGGATCTACGGATCGGTGGCCTCAGACGACGCTTATAAAGGCAGCGACGTAGGTGATCAGTCGCAGATCACCACAATCGAGCGGTATATCTCCCAGGCAGACATTGGCGCCTTCAATGACAAATGGGTAACCGTTTACGACGGCGTTTCCAGAACCAATGACGCCCTCAGGCTTATCGCCTCTGCTACCGATATGACCGATGCCGAAAAGGCGCAGGCGTCCGGAGAAGCCCGTTTTCTTCGCGGCTGGTACCATTTTGAAGCAAAGAAAATGTGGAACATGGTCCCTTATGTGGATGAAACCGTTACGGACTATATCAATCTCCCGAATGATAAAGACATCTGGCCGCAGATTGAAGCTGACTTCCAGTACGCGATTGATAACCTGGCCGTTACAAAAGCGCAGGCTGGACGTGCCAGCAAATGGACCGCAAAGGCCATGCTCGCCAAATCCAAAATGTACCAGCAGGATTACGCCGGAGCGAAGCCGCTGTTAGATGATATCGTTACCAATGGACCTTTCGCACTTGTAAACAGCTTTCACGAAAATTTCCGGATCACCACTGAGAATAATTCAGAGTCTATCTTCGAAGTACAAATGTCGGTCGGAGATGGCGGACTTGGTCAAAACGGAAGCTGGGGTGACAACCTGAACTTCCCGTACGGATCTGCACCTGGTGGCTGCTGCGGATTTTTTCAGCCATCCCAAAATTTAGTCAATGCATTTAAAACGGATGCAAATGGCTTGCCTTTGCTGGATACATTCAATGATGTGGATGTAACCAATGACGAAAGTCTTTCCTCGGCAGATCCTTTCACACCTTACACGGGAACATTGGATCCCCGTTTGGACTGGACGGTGGGCAGAAGAGGCTTGCCATTTCTGAATTGGGGCGTGCATCCGGGCAGAAACTGGATCCGTGACCAGGCTTTTGGAGGGCCTTACACATTCAAGAAATTTTTTGCTTACAGCGGTGAAAATGCGGGTGCAGAATCGCCTCGTGCGAACGCTAACAACTATCGCGCAATCCGTTTCGCGGATATTCTATTAATGCGTGCCGAAGTTGCAGTGGAGGAGAATGATCTTGCCACTGCTTTGAAACTGGTTAACCAAGTGCGTACACGCGCTGCCAATGTGGTCGTGACGGATGCTTCGGGCAAGCCTGCGGCTAACTATCTCGTAAAACCTTACACCGCATTTGCCAATCAGGAATACGCCAGAAAAGCTGTGCGTTTCGAGCGTCGCGTGGAGCTTGCTATGGAAGGCCACAGACACTTTGACCTAGTTCGCTGGGGCGTTGCCGATGTAGTTCTGAATGCATATCTGGCAAAGGAGAGCAAGAAAAGGACTTACCTTGCCGGAGCAACATTCGTGAAAGGCAAAAGCGAGTATTTCCCAATTCCTCAGGCCCAGATCGATATCATGGGATCTGGCGTGCTGCAACAAAATCCATGACGGATTTGGACGAAGCGGGTTATTCGATTAACTTGCTTCGTCCAAATTTTTCACATTTAATTTATATAAACTATTCCTAAACCTTTATATAATGTCTTTCAATTTGAACCCAAACAATGAGGCCGAATCCCGCCGGGCCTGGTTAAAAACCGCTGCCCTGGCCGGAGTGGCAACGTGGGCTGGGACATCAGCCGAAGCTCAGGCTACTCCCGCAGCACCAGCTGCAAGACGAATTCCGCTCGCCGTTTCAACCTATTCTTACTGGCATTTTGGTCAGGAAAAATATCCTGTTGAGAAAGTGATCGAAGATGCAGCCAGATTAGGCTTTGACGGCGTTGAGATTCTCCACCGCCAGATGGAAAACGAAACGGTTCCTTATATGAACAAGCTGAAAAGACTTGCTTTCGATAATGGGTTATCGCTTCCGCTGCTTTCTATTCACCAGAGTTTTGTGCAGCCCAAGGCCGAAGACCGTAAAAAAGACATCGAGCATACGCTCAAATGTATCAATATGGCTGTTCAAATGGGAATCCCGGCGATCCGGATGAACACAGGCAGCTGGCGGACTGCAAAGCGGGACGCCAATTATTATAAAGACGGCAAAGAACCACCGATTGAAGGTTACACCGACCAGGACGCTATTAAATGGTGCATCGATGCGATGGGCGAATGTCTCGTTGCCGCCGAAAAGGCTGGTGTAGTGCTCGCTATCGAAAATCACTGGGGCTTATCTTCCAACATTGATTATCTGCTCGAAATTTATAAACCACTTGCTTCATCGCCCGCCATGGGTATGAATGTGGATACGGGAAATTTTGTCGGCGATCCCTATCCGCAGTTTGAGCGGTTGGCACCATACGCAACAATCGTTCAGGCAAAAACTTATTACGGAGGTGGTCACTATTACGACCTGGATCTGGACTATAAGCGCATTGCAGACATCCTGCGTAAAGCCAATTTTAAAGGTTACATCTCCTTGGAAATGGAAGGAAAAGAAGATGCCGCCACAGCCGTCCCTAAAAGCCTAAAGTTATTCAGGGAAGTGTTCAGCTAATTCCTGCAAGACAATCATAATTATATTCTGTAGTTAATAAAGTGCGGCTTCCTTGGATTCGCACTTTTTTTGTGTTGCCACGGATACACGAATGTTCACGAATGCAATTAGGGCAAAGCTTAATCTACATAGTGCTTCTTGCAACGCATGATGTACAAAACATCTCCTTCAACCCTGTAAACCAGCCTATACTCCTCGGTTATCCGCCTGGACCAGCAGCCTGCAAGATTGGCCCGCAGCATTTCGGGTTTGCCCTTTCCTTCAAAAGGAGTTCGTAAACATTCCTTGACAAGTTCATTAATACGCTTAACGATATGCTTGTCAACCGTTTGCCATTCAATATATTGTTCCCAGGCAACAGGGTGCCAGGAAAGCGTCAAAGCTCAATAAGATTTCTTTGAATAAAGACGTCACGGTTGTTTTCGAAGTCATCCATGGCTTTCAAAAGCCCTTCTCTATCGGTAGGACTGCTCATGAGATATTCCGTCGTATCCATCTTAGGCGCGAGCTTAGTTTGAGATTTAAGAACTCTCAAAAAACCTAAAATCGTTCGTTTTCCTTTACTGGATGACACCGCTAATCGTAACATAAGTGAAGATTTTTAAGGTTAGTATGTGTCATGAATTGAGTAATGTATTTCAAATATAAAGAAAAATCTCAAACCCCACACCGCCGCGAGGAGCCTCTTACGATCAGCTCAGTTTTCAGGACTTTCTTATCTGGCAATATAACATCCTCATCGTCAACAAGCTGTAAAATCCAGTCTGCTGTGGTGCGGCCGATTTCGTGGGTCGGCTGGCGGATGGTCGTGAGGCCTGGGCCGATATATGCGGATTCCGGGTTGTCGCTGAAACCCACCACGCCGAGCTCATCGGGAATGCTGATCCCCTTTTCTTTTGCTATCAGCATAATTTCAATGGCCGCAGAGTCATTCACTGCGAAAATGGCGTCCGGGCGATTGGTCAGATCGAGCAGATATTGTCCGTAAATCCTCGCCTTCTGCTGCGTCAGCATGCCCTGGATGATCATATGGTCTTCAATGATTTTGCCATGCTTTTCCATTGCGGCCCGGTAACCTCGCAACCGCTCCTGGCTGACCAGCAAATTAAGCGGCCCGCCCAAGTGCGCGATCCTTTCATAACCATTCACGATCAAATGCTCCACAGCCAGAAAAGACGCTTCAAAATCATTCACAACTACTTTGGGCACGTTGATATGCTCACAAACCCGGTTAAAAAGCACGAGCGGAATGCCCCGCTTTTCGAAAACACGCAAATGTTCAAAATTATTGGTTTCCTGTGTAAGTGATATCAACAATCCATCAATGCGGTTGGCGAGCATTGCTTTTGTATTGGATATTTCAACCTGGTATGATTCGTTGCTCTGCATGATCGTCAGGTTATAACCCGCCTTGGTAAGCACTTCATGCGCGCCTATGATCACATTAGGGAAGAACGGATTATGGAATTCCGGAACGATCATTCCAATTGTATTGGTCTTGCTTTTTACCAGGTTATAGGCCAGCTGATTGGGCTGGTAATCCAGCTGCAAGGCCTTATCCAGCACAGCCTGCCGGGTTTCCGGATTAATGTCTGCATGCCCGTGTAAGGCGCGCGAAACGGTGGAGTTCGAAACTCCCAGCGATTTTGCAATGTCGATGATCGTGGTCTGATGCCGCTTGCGCTTGACAGCAGAAGGCAGAGACAAGTCCTTTTCCGAATGCGTAAAATAGTAATTACAGGTTTTGCACAGATAGCGCTGTTTGCCCCTGACGTAACCTGCCTTCATAATGCTATCCACCTGTTCACACTTCACACATTTGACCATAAATATTGCACTTTTTTGATAATAAGACCTTTTGAACAACGACCTGCCCCACACATCAAGCCCACCTACAAAAATATAAAATTCTTATATTAAAAAGTCATAAAACCATATATCGGCAACGTATTCGCAAACGTTGCCGATACTTTTTGTTTAATTCCTACATTTATTTGGGTCCTGAATGGCTTGATTTCACTTCCAGGCGCATCTATATTTATGTAAAACCTCCAATTAAAACGCAGAATGAAGAAGTTTTTCAACTGCCATAATTAGCGTTTCTATATATCACCTGCATTTTGAATTGCATTATTTCTATTTGAACAACATTGCCTTTAACCCTAATAATTAGTATATGAAGAGAAGAATACTTGAATCAATTTTGCTGATGGTCCTGCAATTGGGCTTGACGCATGCATTGCTGGCGCAGTCCGGCATGGTGACGGGAAAAGTTACAGATGACAAAGGAGAAGGAATTCCCGGTGCCAGTGTAACAGTAAAAGGGACGCAGCAGGGAACATTAACAACCGTAGAAGGCACCTATGCCATTGAAGCTGCGGCAAATGCTACACTCGTCTTTTCATTTGTCGGGTATTTAAAGGAAGAAATTGCCATCAATAACCGCACGAGCATTGACATTAATCTAAAAACCGACACAAAGGCACTCGAAGAAGTGGTTGTGGTAGGTTACGGAACGCAGCGACGTGTAGAAACAACCGGTTCAATTGCATCCGTGAAGGCTGAAGATCTGGTGCAAACGCCCGTTGCAAACATTGCGCAAGGTTTACAAGCAAGAGTTTCAGGAATGCAGATCAACCAAAATTCCGGTGCTCCGGGTGGGAACATCAGCGTGCGTATCCGGGGAACCAATTCTATCAATGGCTCCTCCGAACCGCTTTATGTGATCGACGGGATCCAGATTTCCAATGGCGGCGGCATCACGGATGTAAGCCCGCTTTCTACCATTAACCCGAATGATATCGAGTCCGTTGAAGTCCTGAAAGATGCTTCTGCATCCGCTATATATGGTGCCAGGGCTGCAAATGGTGTTGTCCTGATCACAACAAAACGCGGTAAAAGCGGCAAAACCAATGTCACATTCGACAGCTATTACGGCACCCAGAAGGTAAACAAACAACTCGATGTGTTGAATGCGACCGAGTTTGCGCAGCTCGAAAATGAAGTATTCAAAAATAACTATTATCCCGATCCTGCTTCCCTGGGCGAAGGCGTGAATTGGCAGAACTACATCTTCCGTAAAGCACCGATACAGAACCACCAGCTTTCGATCAATGGGGGAAATGAAAAAACACAACTGGCATTGTCACTTAACTATTTCGACCAGCAGGGAACATTCATCGGCTCATCATTCAAGCGATATTCGTATCGTTTGAACCTGGATCACAGGCTGAGCAAAAAGGTAAAGATCGGAACGAGCATTCTAGGAAGTTATTCTATTAATGATGGCATCCAGACGGGTGGTGAGAACATCGGGGACGGTGGCGCAGTGCTGTCTTCTGTTCTGGGCGCGGCAATTGGCGCACCGCCTACGCTGAAACCCTATCGCGAAGACGGCTCCATTTTCCCGTTTGGCGAGCAAGCCGGCGGTCAGTATCGCGAGGTTGTGAATCCGTTGAATTTTGCGTCAATGGTGTTAAACAGGGACATTAAAAGAACGCTGGCCAATCTTTATGCCGAAGTGAATTTTGTTAAAGGCCTTACCTATCGCGCTTCTTTCAACATTGACCAGCGCGGCGAATTGTTCAATGCTTACTCGCCCAGGTCGATCGTTAATAAAAGTGACCTGAATGACAATTCCGGGTCAGGCTCCAAAGGCAATGGCAATTTCCTGGCTTTGCTGCACGAAAGCATTTTAACCTACAATACGAATTTTGGTAAAAACCATTCATTCAAAGCTACGGCCGTTTTTGGAACGCAGCTCGAACAATCGAATTCCAACAATTTGAATGCAACCGGTTTCCCAAACGATGCCACGCAAAACGAAGCCTTACAGCTTGCATTAACGCGGACAGTTAGCAGCAGCCGGAGCAGCCAGCGACTCGATTCTTATCTCGCCCGGATCAATTATGGTTTTAAAGACAAAATTTTCCTTGACCTCACAGCACGCGTGGACGGTTCGAGCAAGTTTGGGGCTAATCACAAATACGGAGTTTTCCCAGCCATTTCAGCAGCCTACCGTGTGATTGAAGAGCCATTTATCAAAGATTTAACCTGGTTATCAGACCTGAAACTGCGTGGAAGCTTTGGGATTACCGGAAATGCAGGCGGCATAAGCCCTTACCAATCACTTTCAACGGCCGCTTCAACGGGCAGTGATTATCTGATCAACCATACTTACGTGACCGGCATCAATCCGACCGGCATTGCGAATCCGGATCTGCGTTGGGAACGTTCGAAGCAAGCGAATTTGGGGATTGACGTGAGTTTGCTGAACAACCGCGTGAGCTTCATTGCCGATGTGTATCACAAAAAAACCGACGATCTGCTCTACATCAAAGGCTTGCCGTTAAGCGCCGGATATGGCTCCATAACGGGCAATTTTGCATCACTTGAAAATAAAGGGCTTGAACTCGCCGTAAATGCGCGGATCCTGGACGGAAAATTGAAATGGGACGTTTCGGCCAACACCACATTCAACCGCAACAAAGTGCTGAACCTGGACGGCGGTGTTACCAATGAGCGCTTTGTGACCACTTACACGATTTTGTCTGTGGGACAGCCGCTTGGGATGTTCAAAACATATGTTTTTGATGGTGTGAATCAAACAGGCGAAGCGATTCTTCCGGGTTACGACGGGCGTTTGGGTGGCCATAAGATCAAAGACGTGACGGGTGACAACCAGATCACGGCCGCCGATCAGGTTATTGTGGGTAATCCCAATCCGAAATTCATCTATGGTTTTTCAACCAACCTTGCCTTCAAAGGCTTTGACCTGGGCGTGTTTATCTCCGGATCGCAGGGCAACGATATCTACAATGCCAGCCGCTTATCTTTCGAAAACCCGCTGGGTCAGCGCAACTTGCTGAAAGGCGTTGTGGACCGCTGGTCGCCTACAAATCCGAGCAATCAGTATGTGAGCGGTGCGCAGGGCGGAAGGCTTCCGATTTCAAATTATGTGGTTGAAGACGGCTCTTATATGCGCTGCAAAAACCTGACGCTGGGTTACACATTACCACGTTTCAAGGGTGTGCAGGGCATTCGCCTGTATGTAAGCGCCAATAACCTGTTCACGATCACCGATTACAGCGGATATGATCCGGAGGTGAATACTTATGCAGGTTCCAACACGATCATCGGCGTTGACAACTTCGTTTATCCGCAATCCAGATCATTCCTGGGCGGTATTCAGGTAACATTCTAATCCTCATCACTGATCTTAATTTTTGAAACATGAGAAAAGCATTAAAATTAAGCGCTACGCTGAGCATACTGGGAGCCTCCCTCCTGCTGCCATCCTGCGAGCTGAACGAAACCATATATTCGTCTATTTATACCGAAGATTTTTACAAAACCGCAGCCGACGCTGAAAAAGGACTCGTAGCCGTTTACGGCGCATTGGGCGGCCTCGGCGGCGCACCGGCACTCACATTAGTTGCCGATTTCAGCGATGACCAAACTTACCCCCGCGGTGTGGTAGGTCGTAACACGTTGACAATGTTCACTTACGACGTCAACTACACGACCCAAAAAAGCAACAGCCGGGTTAACGAATCGCCTCAGCAGATCTGGCAGTCGTGTTACAGCGGCATTGAAAAGGCCAACTGGGTGATCGCCAAAGTGCCGGGCGCAACGATGGACGAAGCTCGTAAAAAACAAGTTTTGGGCGAAGCATATTTCCTGCGCGCATTCTACCATTGGGTCCTGACCAAAAATTTCGGAGACGTGCCGGTGAAAATTACGCCCAGCTACACCGAAGAGGAAGCATTGACTGCTAAAAGCCCGAAAGCTGATGTATACAAGCAAATTTACAGCGACCTTGACCAGGCCACGTCGGCGGGACTTCCATCTTTCCCGGCAGTTGTAAAAGGTCGTGCGTCGAACGAAGCTGCGCTTGCACTTTATGCAAAGGCTGCCCTATATAATGATGACTATGCCACCGCGTTGGCGAAGGCGAAGCTGCTCATCGCATCTAATAAACATGCGTTGTTGCCTAATGTTCAGGACGTATATCGCTATGATAATGAGGATGCTGCGCGTTTGGAAAACATTTTTTCATATGAAGTTGATCCTGTTTCCCCTGGATTGAGCCATCAGTTGGTAGGCCTTTGCGGCCCTCCCGGAAGCGCCGGACCCGAGTATGCCCGGACTTCGTTCGGATCCATGTTTGCTTACCAGTCTTTTTTCAATTCATTTGATCCAAAAGACAAACGCAGAACGCTTTTAGACACCAATTATATTGACAAAGCCGGAAAAACGGTGCCGCAAAGAAGCATTACACCCATCACAACAGAAGGTGTTTTGATCAAAAAATACCAAGATCCCGTGTCGACCATTGGCCTGATTCCAAACATTCCGATCCTGCGTATGCCGGATGTTTACCTGATCGCCGCCGAGGCCGAAGCGCGGTTGAATGGTGCTACTGCTGCCGCCTATGAGTCGATTAATGTTGTGCGCCAGCGCGCTGGCTTACCTGTTTTGAAAACTGGCTTGACCAAAGATGCATTTATAGAAGCCGTTTTGCAGGAACGCGCGTGGGAATTCTTTGCCGAAGGCGACCGCTGGTATGACCTTACCCGCACCGGAAAGTTTTTGACTGTTATTCCAAAAGCGGTAAACAGCGTATATCCGGTAAGAAATGTAACTGCAAAAAATCGCTATTTCCCGATTCCGCAGGATGAGATCAATGCGAATGCGAAGATTGAACAGAACCCGGACTGGAAATAATGAAAAGCATATTGATCATTTTCCTGGTTGCCACGATCCATCATTTTTCTGCAAAAGGAAATGACAGGATCCGTGAATTTACGATTGTGGAAAATGACACGCTGACTTACACATTGAAACTTGCGCTCGATGAGAAGGGGCAACCGCAGTATTTTTTCAGAAACATTTTTACGCCGGTTTGCTATACAAATGAATGCAAACCGGTTCATATCAACTTTTACTGGGATTTACTAGGTAATTATGAACGCTTTGATCTGCCCAAAAACAAAGTGCTGACCAAAGTGGATCACGACGAATTTAAGCAGGAAGATTATGACAAGTTGCAGGATATTCTGGCTCAGCCCAATTCCATTTTCGCCGATCTGAAAATGGAAGATCTGATCACAAAAGGCACCGATGACCTGTCCGATTCGGTAGATGCCAAGACTGGCGCAACATTGAAAACGATCAAAAACCATGTAATCGATGGCGCTGTCTACACCTGTTACACGCTTTGGCACATTGCATATGGAACGATCGTTCCAGAAATGAAAAAGATCATTGAAACCTACCAGAGCGGCGCCTTACTGCATCGCTTTCTGACGAGCAACAATTACCACTATCAATATTGGGCAATGGAAAAAGTGATGGATGCAAAAGGGAATGTTAAGAAAACTTTTGAGCCTGATATTGAGAAAGTGATTGATGGAAAAAATGTCTTTATCGCAAAAAATACATTGCAGCGGCTGAACAGCGATTTTTTCTCAGGACAAAAAAGACAGGACTGGATTTGGCAAACCTATGAAAGGTCACCATATGCCCTGCAAATAGCGATTCTGAAAAAGCTGAACACCATTGCTCTCAATGAATCCCTAAAAAACAACCTGAAATCGGCCCTGGCCAAATCAAACGACGAACAAACATCCCTCATTAACAAAATCCTGAACCCATGAAAAACCCATATTTCGTCGGGTTGAAACCCGACGCTAGTAGTATTGGTCGTGCCGATGGCACTCTTTGCCTGTTTTCCGGATGGAAGTTGCCAGCCAGTGCCGTAGGCACCCTTTTTCATAACCCCGGATTTCAATCCGGGGTAGCCGCACCCATCTTCACGCTGCTGCTCACGCTCCTAGCCTTCTGCGCCTCCGCGCAAAACTATGTTTTCGTAGAAACAGAATCGTTTGAAGACAAAGGCGGATGGGTGATTGACCAGCAGTCTTTTGTGGTGATGGGCTCGTCTTATATTATGGCGCACGGAATGGGCAGGCCGGTCAAAGATGCAACTACAACCGTCAAATTCCCGAAACCTGGAAAATACAAAGTGTGGGTCCGTACCAAAGACTGGGCGCCGTTTCCGAAAGGGCCGGGGAAATTTGAGATCAGCATTGATGGCAAGCAAGTTGGTCCGGTTTTCGGTTCGAGCGGATCGGATGCCTGGAAATGGTATGACGGTGGCGAAACGGACATTAAATCTGGCTCGGCGACGTTATCCATCAAAGATTTAACCGGCTTCAATGGCCGCTGCGACGCGATCCTGTTTACCGACGATTTAAAATTTACGCCTCCAAACGAATTTCAAGCATTAACCACATTCCGCAAGAAACTGCTGAACCTTATCGAAAAACCAGCCGAGGCAGGCCGATTTGATATGGTGGTCGTTGGTGGAGGAATTGCCGGAACCTGCGCGGCCATTTCAGCTGCGAGGATGGGACTAAAAGTTGCGCTGATCCAGGACAGGCCGGTTCTGGGCGGAAATAACAGCTCCGAAATCCGGGTGCACTTGATGGGCGATGTCGATAAAAACCATTATCCCAAACTTGGAAGAATTGTACGAGAAATGGACAATGGCGATCCCGGAAACGGAAATCCGGATGCGAAAGAATATGGCGATGCACGTAAAATTTCGATTGTAAAAGCAGAACCAAACATTTCCCTATTCCTGAACACCCACGTTTATAAAGTTGAAAAAGAGAACGATATCATTACCGCAGTTGTAGGCCGTGACATTGCTACAAACAAGGAAATGCGCTTCACCGGCTCCTTCTTCTCAGACTGCACCGGCGATGGCACGATTGGCTATCTGGCAGGCGCAGAGTTTAGAATGGGACGCGAAAGCAAGGCAGAAACAGGCGAATCGCTCGCTGCCGAAAAGGCCGATGATTTCACATTAGGAACATCCAACTTATGGGCCTCACTGGAACGTGACACCGTTTCGTCATTCCCCGAAACGCCCTGGGCCATCCAATTTTCCGATGAATACCACATTGACGAACCCAAGGCTGACTGGCAGTGGGAAACGGGTTTTGGCAACTTCAACACCATTACCGACGCGGAGAAAATCCGTGATCATAACCTGCGTGCAATCTATGGAAACTGGTCCTATCTGAAAAAGAACAAAGCCGCTAAATATGCCAAACGGGAGCTTGCGTGGGTAGCCTACATTGGCGGAAAACGCGAATCGCGCCGCATTATCGGTGACCACATTCTGAATCAGATGGACATTCAGGAGGGCAAGTTCTATCCGGACGGCTCCGTAACGGCAACGTGGACCATTGATCTGCATTTCCCCGACGCTAAAAACAGCAAATACTTTGAAGGTCAGGAGTTTTTCGCCGGAACCAAACACATTAAAGTAGCGCCATACACCATTCCCTATCGCTGCCTTTATTCCAAAAACATTCAAAATCTATTCGTCGCCGGCAGGAACATCAGCACCACGCACGTGGCATTTGGGAGCACGCGGGTCATGCGCACCTGTGGAATGATGGGAGAAGTGGTAGGTTTTGCTGCCTATTTAACTACAAAATATAAAACAACGCCCAGAGGAGTTTACCAGGACCATTTACCTGAACTAATGGCCATTCTCAAAGGTGAAACCACTGCGCCTCAGCCTTGATAAGAAAACTAGCTTGCTGTTTCTTTTCGGTTAAAAAAATGAAGAAAGTATATGAAGCTGCAAACGGCGCTTTTGACCCAACAAAATGGGCAGTCAAAGCCTTGTTATCAGTGCAGGAATCAAAGATTTTATTAATGAAATAAAGTAACAATGAAATTATACTTTGCCATTTTTCTGTGTTTAGGATCAATCAATTATGTTTTAGGTCAGGGTAAAACGCCTGTCAGACTTGCGAATGATCACATTTGCATTCAGTTTAAAAACGACAGCAAAAACTGGTCGATTAATAAAATACTGGTAAAAAAAGATGGCAAATGGATTGAAGGGCTGACGCCCTCCGGAGAATACACGCTGCTTTACGCGGAGACGAAACCCTCCGATGAGCCGGCCGAAACGTTTGAAAAAACGACCGGCGGAACATTCCCCGAAGACAACTACCATTATCAGGAACGCCAATGGAAAGAAAGCACCACGGCAGTTTCATTGAACAAAGCCGGGCAGGTTTTCAGTTTTTTGCCAGCGGATCTTTTGACTAAAAAAAACGAGCTTGAATTCACGAAAGAAACCGAGGTAGCGACGGTTAAAGCGACCTGGAAATTAGATCCTGATTATCCCACGGACATTCAGGTTACCATGCGGCTTATCCCAAAAAAGAAGGGTTATTTTTCACTGGCAACGCCCACCCTGGCTTCTGTCGCTACAAATCAAATGTCCTGGGCATCTGTACCGGGCTATTTTCAAGGTAATTTTATACAAAGTAATTTCGCGCTCGCCTACGCTTATGGACACGGAATTCCGGATCGTCCGGTGGTTTATCGTGAACGCTGCGCCACGACATTAAACCCGTTGATCAGCAACAAAAACGGCATCACATTGTCGGTCATCCCCAATCCGGGGCTCGCGCGCGATCCCTGGGCCAACGACAAAGTCTCACAAACGGACTGGCACCTCGGGCTGTCGCACATGAACCGGAAATCGCAGCTCTCACCTACATTATACTATCCGGTTTTGGGCGAACCAAAATCAGAACTAAATGCTGGTGAGGAGATTACCTACTCATTCCGTTACAGCCTCATCGCCGGCGACTGGTTCCAGGCGATCAAGCATGCCGCCAACGACATTTACAAATTTCACGAAACATTAAGCCTCCGCCAAAGCAAGCAGGCCCTCACCGACCGCATCGAGAAAATGCACCGTTATCTCACTGATCCGAAAACGTCGCTTTGGAACATTGAGGAATACGAAGGCAAGCAGATCGGCGCGCAATCTTACCTTGGCGGCGTAGTCGGCTCCAACAAAGACGCCATGAAAAACGCCGATTACGGCGCTATGTGGATGCTGGCCAATGCGACCAACGATCCTGAATTGAAGGAAAAGGTTTTGCCGCCTGCATTGAATTTCAAATTAGTACAGCAAGAGACCAATAAAGGCTTCTTTGAAGGAGCGATTGAAGGGCAATATTATTTAGCCAAAAGCAAAAAATTCGTCGAAGAATGGGGTGAAGTCGTGGAACCTATCGCACTGACTTACTACGTTTTACTGGACATGGGTAATATGCTTTTGTTTGAGCCGGAGAATGTTGAATTAAGGGAAAAATTGCGCTTAGGAGCTGATAAATTACTCAAATGGCAAAACACAGACGGCAGCTGGGCCGTAGCCTACGACCGGAAAAATGAGCAGGAATTGTTCAAAGACATTCAAGATGTAAGACCCACATTCTACGGACTGATCGTGGCTTACCGCATTTTAAAAGATGAAAAATATCTGAAAGCTGCACAAAAAGGCGCGGATTGGTTTGTCAAAAATGCCGTCGAAACCGGCTCGTTCCTGGGTGTGTGCGGCGATGCGCGCTATGCACCCGATTTTGCTACGGGACAATCGGCTCAGGCATTACTGGATCTTTATGATTTGACCAAAACTAAAAAATACCAGGATGCAGCAATTACCTGTACAAAAATCTATACTGCTTCAATTTATACGCATCCCATTGCCAATAGGAACATTAAGCAAGTCAATGGGAACACCAAGGAAGACTGGGAAATCAGTCAGACCGGTTTGAGCTTCGAACATGGCGGCATTTTCGGTTCGGCAACACGCCTTGGCCCTATCCAGCTGGCCAGTCACGCCGGGCTTTTTATCCGGATGCATCAATTAACCGGCGAGCAAATTTTCGCCGACATGGCCCGGTCCGCCGCCATCGGACGCGACGCATTCGTAGACAGCAAAACCAGCGTCGCATCCTACTACTGGCAAGCGATGAACAAAGGCGCGGGGCCTTATCCCCACCACGCTTGGTGGCAAATCGGTTGGATCACGGATTATTTGCTATCCGAAGTAGCATTGAGGTCCAAAGGAAAAATTGAATTTCCAAGAGGCTTCGTCGCTCCAAAAGTAGGCCCGC
This sequence comes from Dyadobacter alkalitolerans DSM 23607, assembly GCF_000428845.1. GTDB lineage: Bacteria > Bacteroidota > Bacteroidia > Cytophagales > Spirosomataceae > Dyadobacter > Dyadobacter alkalitolerans. The sequence goes on from NZ_AUAS01000001.1 coordinate 20,549, forward strand.
ACCAAACATATGGCTTCGAACCAGGTACAGTTCATGGCGATAAAGCCAGGCTTGTAATCCTGGAAGGATTCGCTGTGGCAGACAAACCGGCAATTGACGTGATTACGGCAAGGTCGACTTCGAAAAATAGCATTTACGTAACATTGCTGAATAATAGTGCATCAACGACCACATGTACATTGAAACTGGACCAAAGCAAACTCAGAGAATCTAAAAAAATACAGGAAGAAAAATGGCTGGAAAACAACCAGCCCGCAAAAACAGACCAAATCACTATCAGCCCTTTTGGCCTAAAAACCCTAAAAATCGAACTTCTTTAACCGTCAGCTTAAGCTGACGGCTAGAGCCGATGCTCAGCTGGAGGCTGACGCCTAGAGCCGATGCTCGGCTGGAGGCTGACGCCTAGAGCCGATGCTCGGCTGGAGGCTGACGCCTAGAGCCGATGCTCGGCTGGAGGCTGACTGCTAGAGCCGATGCTCAGCTGGAGGCTGACGCCTAGAGCCGATGCTCGGCTGGAGGCTGACGCCTAGCCGATGCTCAGCTGGAGGCTGACGGCTAGAGCCGGTGCTCAGCTGGATGCTGACGCCTAGCCGATGCTCGGCTTAGGGCAACTTGCGAAACGGAATGCGAAAATGCTAACAACCAAATAATGAACAACACCATTGATACTGCCGTCATCCTAGTCTTTTCCGCATTCGTGATGGGCATTGGAATGTTATTTGCGCGAACGGGACGGAATTTGAAATCTTTTTTTGCCGGAGGAGAGGCGGTTCCCTGGTTTATCGGGGGGCTGTCCTTATTCATGAGTTTTTTCTCGGCCGGGACATTCGTGGCCTGGGGTTCCATCGCCTACAAACACGGCTGGGTCGCCATCACCATCCAATGGACCATGTGCATAGGCGCATTGATCACCGCTCTTTACCTGGCGCCACGCTGGAAAAGAACCGGCGCATTAACCGCCGCCGAATTCATCCGTGAGCGCCTGGGCTTGCCCGTGCAAAAAACTTACATTTTCATCTTCACATTGGTTTCGGTATTTATCAAAGGCTCTGTTTTGTATCCCGTTGCCAAACTTGTTAGCGCTTCGCTGGACTTGCCTTTGGTGCCTTGTACGATTGGACTGGGTCTTTTTATGATTGCCTACACCGCAGTCGGCGGGCTTTGGGCGGTGATGGTGACAGACATTCTGCAATTTGTAGTTCTATCCGCGGCGGTCTTCATTTTGCTTCCCCTATCCTTCGATAAAGTCGGTGGCTGGGAAGGTTTCAGCAAGGCCGTTCCGGATAATTTTTTCAATCTTTTAAATGGAGAATACACCATTGGTTTCGTCGCTGCATTTGTCATTTACCATATTTGCTACATCGGCGGAAACTGGACCATGGTGCAACGCTACACGAGCGTCGACAGTGAGAAATCGGCTAAAAAAGTCGCTTTTCTGTTTGCCGGATTGTATTTGATCAGCCCGGTGATCTGGATGTTGCCACCCATGATTTACAAGGCCATTAACCCAACATTAACAGGCCTGGATACCGAAAATGCTTATTTGATGATTTGCAAAATGGTGTTGCCACCCGGCTTGCTGGGCTTGATGCTCACCGGCATGTATTTCTCTACATCCGCGAGTGCTAACACCGCATTGAACGTCGTCTCGGCCGTTTTCACTAACGACATTTACAAAGGAATGGTCAACCCGAAGGCGTCCGACAAGCAGCTGATCCGGGTTGCACGCGGCTCTTCCTGGTTTTTTGGTTTGGGAATGATCGGCATCGCCTTACTTGTTCCTGCGGCTGGCGGTATCGTGGAAGTGGTTTTAAGCATTTCCGCTATCTCTGGCGGCCCGCTTCTAGCACCGCCGCTATGGGCCTTATTTTCCAAAAGACTCAACAGCACAGTTACTTTATGGGTCACGGGCATCGGCCTTTCGGTCAATCTCTTCTTTAAAATCCTCGCACCCATCTTACTGGATTTCAAACTATCCAGAGGCATGGAAACGATCGTCGGCGTCGGACTTCCCTTGCTGCTTTTACTGGCCTACGAACTCTGGGCAAGCTCCAAAGACAGCATCGCCAAAGAATATCTGACTTACCTGGAAACGAAAGAACAAAAGCGCATCGACGCACTGGAAATCAACGAAGAAGAAGCCATAGAAATCAAACGCCAAAACCGCTTCGGCCTGCAAGTAATCGCGGGAGCGCTACTATTTACGGCGGTAATGCTCTTTATATTAAGTGTAATGACCACTTCCGGGACGTTGATAACCGTGGTTGTAGCAACGGTAGTGCTGTTTTCATCGGCAATTCCGTTTGTGGCTTCTCGGAAGGTTAAGGTTATTGAGGTTTCAACAATTCAAGAAAATCATCCGCACGAATGACCGATAACTTAGGGAAATCTATTTTTTTGAGAATGTTAAAATGGCGGTCTTCCGAAACCAGATGGTCAGCACCGGCAACTAATGCACAGTCAACATATTTGTTGTCGTCCTCATCATTATGCATTAATCCCCATTCAAAAAATGTGGTTTGTAATGTGCAATTGTCGAGCGACAAGATGAGCTTGATAACATTGTCAGCTATGTCGTGTGAAGTTTTTTCAGCAATTTTTTCGTGGTATTCAAGCAGAATATCATTGCTCACCACAATTTCAAAATCACCGATTTTTAAGGCGTCAAAAATAGGCCGGTATCTAGATTTAACAAGAAGGGAAATCAGCAGAACATTCGTATCGAGAATTACTTTCATTTGGAAATCTTACTGCGAAGATGCTCTGATTTCCAGGTTTCGACGGTCTGCTCATTCCAGTTATTTTGCTCCCAAAGCTGATCCATTTCCATATCAATTTTTTGCGCGAAATAATCAGCCAGCATTTTTCGGATGTCGCCCAGCTCCTTTTCAGAAACACTATAAGGATAGAGCTTCAAAAGTTCGATTTGAATATTGCTTAATCGGCTCGGAACGATCTGTGTTGCTGCCATGGGTGATCTGTTTTTACAAAAATAACCTATTCTCTTGAATTCTTTCAACGCTCATTATGAACTATAAATTTCAAAAACTCCTCATCATCATTACCTGCCTCATCTGGCAATCTGCTTCTGCACAATTCAAAATCCGGGAGCCAAATGCGATTCCTTTGCATGGGGAGTGGCTTTTTGCAATGGATCCTGCTGAGATGGGATTGAAGGGGAAATGGTATATGGACAAGCTGGCGGAGAGTAACCGGCTGGACAAGGTGACGGTGCCGCATTGCTTTTCTTCGGACCCGCGCTTTGAACATTATACCGGAACGGCCTGGTATAGAAAGACTTTTGCCTGGAAACCAGTTGCCAGAAAGCGCGTGATCCTGCACTTTGATGCTGCTTATTATAAGACGAATGTTTGGCTTAATAATGAGAAAGTCGGTGCGCATGAGGGTGGTTATACGCCGTTCAGCTTCGATGTGACGGATTTGCTGAAAGATGGCGATAACCTGCTGGCGGTTTCGGTCAATAATGATACGTGGAAACCGGGCACGATTCCAGGTGCGAAGGACAATGGCAACATCAATGATTCTTTCATGGGCTGGCTAAACTACGGTGGTCTGGTCCGTCCCGTCTACCTGACCATTGAACCCGAAGTATATGCCGAAAACCTGAAAATAGATGCCCTCCCCGACCTGGCAAAGGGCACTGCGACATTGAAAAGCAGGATCAGAATCCGCAATGCTTCTAAGGCTGCCGCCTCGCCGAAGGTCAGTTATAAAGTTTTGTTTGATGGGAAAGTGATTCCGGTCAATGTGAAAGGCAAGTCGGAAAGCATTCCGGCTGGGCAAACGGGTTTTATAGAAGCCGAAGCCACATTAACGGCTGTGCAGGTGAAGTTGTGGGATCTGGATGAGCCGAATCTATATCAGCTTAAAGTGGCTGTGGGCGAAGATTCGATCGCTTCGCATTTTGGAATAAGAAAAGTAGAAGTAAAGAATGCACAGCTGCTTCTGAATGGCAAATCCATTCGCGTTGGCGGTGGTAACCGGGTTGTGGATTATCCGGGACTCGGCTCCGTGGAGCCCGATTGGCTGATTGAAAGAGACTTTAAATTGATGAAGGAAGCAGGCATGGAATTCCAGCGCTTGACGCACTACACGCCTTCCGAATATTTCTACGACCTGGCCGACAAACATGGCATGCTCATCATTACCGAGGCCGGAAACTGGCAGCTTACGCCCAATCAAATGGACAATGATTCGATGCGGGCGAAGTTCAAATCACAGTTTACCGAAATGGCGGAAAGAGACTGGAATCACCCGAGCGTAATCGCTTATAGTGTTGGGAATGAATATCTTTCCGAGCAGCCTGCGGGACAAAAGTGGACGAAGGATATGATCGAATTTGCCAAATCCCTTGATCCGACACGGCTCTACACATTCGCCTCCATGCGCCTCAATATTTTACCCAAAAAACCGGAAGATGAGGCCAGTCAATACGTGGATTTCATCTCAACCAACACCTACGGAAACCACGCCAAAGTCCTGGACCACATTCATTCGCTCTATCCCGACAAGCCTATTTTGGTAAGCGAATGGGGCGTGCGGGCGGATGCGAAAGACGAAGCATTTCAGGCGCAACACATTACGGATCTGATGGTTGAGTTCCGCAAGCGACCTTATGTTGTGGGCACTTCCTGGTGGACTTATAATGATTACCAAAGCCGCCATCATGGGACGAATGCAAACGGCTATCGCCCCTGGGGCATCGTCGGCCCCGACCGCTCATTCCGCGTTGCCTACCGCGTTCATCAAAAGGAATATTCACCGGTTACCATTGAAAATGTAGGTTTCAAAGCAGGCGGACAAGGTCAGCATTTGCTAACCGTTCGTTTGACAGCCCGCGGCGATTTTCCGGCAAGAACGATCAAAGGTTATAAGCTGAAAGCAAACGGCCTAACCATTGATTTACCTGAAATGAAGCCGGGCGAAGCAAAGGAAATCGACATTCCGGTCGCTGGTTTTGAAAAGAAACTGCACATTAATATCTCGAAACCAACCGGTTTCACCAGCATCAAAACAGACATTGAATTGAAATAATTATAAAACGCGCGCTCGTTTTTGCAAAGGCTCTGGTTTTTGCAAAAATGCGGAGTGGAGCTAATGACCTTACAAAATGATACGCGAAGAAGCATCTGAGAAAAGAGCACCCAAAACCATTGCATCGGCGGCAGATCTGGTGATTGTAGGAGGAGGATTAACGGGCACTTGTGCAGCGATTACGGCGGCGAGGGCTGGCATGAAGGTGACATTGATCCAGGACAGGCCGGTTTTGGGCGGCAATTGTTCGAGCGAAGTGCGGCTCTGGATCCTCGGCGCAACCTCGCACATGGGCAACAACAACCGCTGGGCCCGCGAAGGCGGCCTGATCGACGAGATCATGCTCGAAAATATTTATCGAAATCCGGATGGTAACCCGCTGATTTTCGACACAGTTTTGCTGGAAAAAGTTATTAAAGAAACGAACATTACATTGCTGCTGAACACCGCAGTGTATGATTTGGACAAAAATGCAGAGACCGAAACCATCACGGCCGTCCACGCCTTTTGCTCTCAAAATAGCACTAAATACACAGTTACAGCCCCGCTTTTCTGCGATGCCTCCGGGGATGGAATTGTTGGGTTTCTTTCAGGTGCGGCATTTAGGATGGGCGCCGAATCGATGGATGAATTTGGCGAAAAATTTGCGCCAGACAAGGCTTATGGCGAATTGCTGGGGCATTCTATGTATTTCTATTCCAAGGACATAGGCCGTCCGGTGAAGTTCATTCCGCCTTCGTATGCATTGCAGGACATAACGGAGATCCCGCGTTACAAAACATTTAATCCGAAAGATTTTGGCTGTCGGTTATGGTGGCTGGAATATGGCGGAAGACTTGATACTGTGCATGATACGGAGAAAATCAAGTGGGAATTATGGAAGGTCGTTTATGGTGCCTGGAATTACATTAAGAATTCGGGTGCATTTCCGGAATCGGAAAACATGACGTTGGAATGGGTCGGCACGATTCCGGGGAAACGCGAAAGCCGTCGTTTTGAAGGGGATTATTTGTTGAAACAGCAAGACATTGTGGAGCAAACTGCCTTTCCTGACACGGTCGGTTTTGGCGGTTGGAGCCTGGACCTGCATCCCGCCGATGGCGTTTATAGTGATCAATCGGGTTGTAATCAATGGCATAGCAAGGGCGTTTACAGCATTCCCTATCGTTGTTTTTATAGCAAAAACATCAATAATCTCTTCATCGCAGGCCGCATTATCAGCGCGACGCACGTAGCATTTGCGTCCACCCGCGTGATGGCCACCAGCGCAATGGGTGGACAAGCGGTCGCGGTCGCTGCTGCGCTTGCCAAAAAATATAATTGCACGCCACGTGAGGTGGGTAAACAGCATTTGCAAGAATTGCAATTGGAATTATGGCGTGCAGGCCAATATTTGCCACAAACTGACATTGCTGATGCAGAAAACCTGGTCGAGAAAGCAGTTGAGATAAGTGCTTCTTCGAGTTTGAAATTAAAAGATCTTCCCGGCTCAGATTATTGGGCGGTTATCGAGCAGTCGGTTGCGCAAATGTTGCCTGTTCAGGGGAAAATGCCTTCCGTAATCGTTTGGGTGGAAGCATTGGCCGACACTGAACTGGTGGTTGAATTAAGAAAAAGCAGCAAGGCATTTAACCACACACCGAATGTTACGCTCGAAACAAAGTCTTTTGAATTGAATGTTGGAAAACATGAAATTCAACTCGACTGGTCGGCTGCTTTTGAAGATGCTGGTTATGCTTTTGTTTCATTTATCAAAAACCCAAATATTAAAATTCAGTATAGCGAAAAACGCGTAACGGGCTTGCTAACCGTCTTTAATGCGACCAATCCGGCTGTTTCAAACTACGGAAAACAAGAGCCGATGGAAGACATTGGCGTGGATACATTTGAATTCTGGTGCCCCCAGCGGAGGCCAGAAGGACGCAATCTGGCATTCAGTCTTAGCAAACCGATTGCACTTTTTGAGGCTGAAAATTTAAAAAATAACCACAACCGCCCCATCGCCAGTCCGAATGCATGGGTTGCCGACTTTAATGATGCCGAACCGGTGGTCACCATTCGCTGGGAAGCGCCGGTGAAAATTCAAAAAATCGACATTTGTTTCGACACTGATTTTGATCATCCCATGGAAAACGTCATTTATGTGCATCCCGAAACGGTTATGCCCTTTTGCGCAACAGATATTGAAATTTGCAATGATCAGGATGAAATCGTGGGCGAAATCCATGATAATCACCTTTCCCGTCGGACCATTTCCTTCAACCAGCCTATCCAGACCCAGTTTTTAAGAATAAAAGTGACGAATCCCAACCCGCAAATGCCCGCCGCTTTATTCCAGATCCGCTGCTATTGATCGCCGCCGGAAGATTTTTATTCTTTGAAAACTAATAATTTGATCTTAAATTTGGCACCCGAAATAGCAAACATTTGTTTGCTATTTTATTGCTTGATTACTCTACAATAATAGTATACTACATAGACTTTGAAGGAAGCGGCGGATTTTACACCCTCATCGGATAAAAATTGGGAATCTCTGGATGTAGCCTACATCGCAAGTGGTGATCCTGAGGAAGATCGGCGCCTGGCGGCACTCGCCCGGGAAAAGGGTCAGGTGGTTTTCCTGCGCGATCTTCCTGATGAATCCGACGTTCGCTTTGTTGCTTCAACCGCTAGCGCTTCACCGATTGAAGCCGACCATAAGCCCACAAGGAATAGTACAAAAACGCCGCTGACCTGGGAAACCATTCAGCAGAAAATCTGGGCGGCCACCATTCGAAAGAGAACACGCACCGAAGTTGCGGTTAACATCTTCTCCGCGATTGCGTTAATGGTCCTCGGCCACCTGCTTTTCACCTTCTTCACTTACGACCGCCTGACGGTTCTCTGGAACGAACTCGAATTGAGTGAAGGTTTCTTTTATTATGTTTTGGGCGGTTTCGTGGCGCAGATGATCGATGGCGCATTGGGCATGGCCTATGGCGTTACGGCGGCCACTTTTCTATTAACATTGGGCGTTCCGCCTTCGGCTGTTAGCGCGAGCGTGCACACTTCTGAAATATTTACCAGCGGGGTTTCGGGTTACATGCACTTGAAATTCGGCAATGTCAATAGTAAGCTTTTCAAAAAAATCCTGTTTCCGGGCGTTTTAGGCGCTATTACGGGTGCTTACCTCTTATCTTCTTTTGAAAAATATATTTACATTATCAAGCCTTTAGTGGCTGTTTATACATTGATTCTGGGAATTCTTATCATCCAGAAAGCGTTAAAGAAGCGAGTTGAAAAGAAGCCAATGACCAAGATCGGCTGGCTGGCGATGGCAGGCGGAACGCTCGATTCGATCGGTGGCGGCGGTTGGGGACCCATTGTAACATCTACATTGATCGCCCGCGGACGTCACCCGAAATACACCATCGGATCGGTCAACCTGGCGGAGTTTTTTGTTTCACTCGCTAGTTCAGTTACCTTCATCAGCCTCATCGGATTTTCACATTGGCAGGTCGTTCTCGGGCTTATACTCGGTGGTATGGCCGCCGCGCCGATTGCCGCAAACTTATCCAGAAAACTACCGATCAAAACCATGATGATTATGGTTGGAACCGTGATTATCATTGTGAGTTTGAGGATTATTTATATGGTGCTGAGCAGTTTATAAAAGACATTTTCTAAGTCAGCGCACTTAGTTTTTATATTAAACAAAAAAGGCTGAAAGCAAACAGCCAATGAATTCGAATCATGAAAAAGCAAACCAAAGCGATACGCACGCAAACGCCGAAAACCAAGTATCGCGAGCATTCAACACCATTGTTCCTGACCAGCAGCTTCACATTTGAAAGCGCGGAACAGGGAAAAGCACTTTTTGAGGAGACCGAAGAAGGCAACATTTACAGCCGTTTTTCCAATCCAACTGTGCAGGAATTTGTTGATAAAGTTTGTCTTTTAGAGGATTGTGAAGATGGCGTTGCCACGGCAACCGGTATGGCAGCAGTTTTTGCTAGTATGGCTGCGCTGTTAAAAACAGGCGACCACATAATCGCCAGCCGTGCCTTATTCGGCTCTGCACACCAGGTGATTACGCAGATTTTGAGCAAATGGGGCATCACATACACGTATCTGGATGCGGACGCAAGCGAAGCGGATTGGGAAGCTGCGGTTCAGCCGAATTCGAAAATGGTGTACCTGGAAACGCCTTCAAACCCAGGCCTTGACCTTGTGGATTTGGCAATGGTTGGAAGACTTTGCAAAAAACATAACCTGATATTTAACGTTGACAATTGCTTTGCGTCACCAGCATTGCAAAATCCTGCGGAATACGGCGCCGATCTGATCGTGCATTCTGCGACCAAATATATGGACGGCCAAGGCCGTGTTTTAGGCGGTGTCGTTGTTGGCAAAAAAGAATATATCAAGGAGTTACGATTTTTCTGTCGTCAGACTGGACCATCCATGTCGCCATTCAACGCCTGGGTTTTAACCAAAAGCCTTGAAACATTAGGATTGAGAATGGACAGACATTGTTCGAATGCATTGGCGCTTGCAGAAGCTTTGGAAAAGCATCCGGATGTAAAATCGGTAAGATATCCATTCCTGGAATCGCATCCGCAGCACGAACTAGCTAAACAACAAATGTCAGCCGGTGGGGCAATTGTTACGATTGATCTGGAAGGTGGCTTTGAAAGAGTTTCCGCATTTATGGATGCACTGGAAATCGCTTCCCTATCTTCCAACCTCGGCGACACGAGAACCATCGTAACCAACCCGAACACAACCACCCACGCCAAACTGAAACCAGAAGAGAAAAAAGCACTCGGCATCACCGAAGGCCTCATCCGCATTTCAGTCGGCCTGGAAGACATCGAAGATTTGATAGACGACTTCACCAACGCCGTGGAGGTGTCGGTGAAAAGTGATATATTAGATTGATAAACACTTAAACATATTCATATCATGCACACATTAACGATTGAAATTCCGGAGCAGTTTGAAAAGGATAAAGTTTTGCTTTCCATCGCTGTGCAAATTTATCAAAAGGGCGTACTTACGGCAAAGCAGGCGGCAGATCTGGCAGAAGTTCCGATGAATGATATGGTATATTATGCAATGCCCGACAGTGATCCTGCAAAGGAATTGATGAAGCCAACAAAAGAATATGATTCAACCGAAGAATGGATTGAGGGCTTGAAAAAAGAGCAAAATTATAAGGGTTTTGATAAGGAGAGAATGAGAAAGCTTGCCGATGAAATGGACATCCAGGAACCATTGGAGCTTTTACTTTCTCAACTTACTAAATGAGATATTTTCTTGACACCAATATTTTACTGGCGTACCTAAGAAAACACCATTTGATAAACACTTTACAGACATACTTTGAAGACGAAGAAGGCGATAGCCAAATGTTTACTTCGGCAATTTGTATAGGAGAATTGACATCGATAGGGATTCGAAATCGCTGGGGTAAGCAAAAGATGGCAGCACTTGATTCTCTTGCAGATCTTGTACTGATCATCCGAACACTGGAAGAACCGATTATTAAGCGTTACGCAGAAATTGACGCATATAGCCAAGGCAGATTGCATGAAAAACAGTTGAAGGATTCAGCGAGAAACATGGGTAAAAATGACTTGTGGATTGCGGCGACGGCGAGTGTTTTAAATGCAACATTAATAACAACGGACAAGGACTTTGATCATTTGGATAAGGAATTTTTGAATGTCGCCCGTTTTGAATTGATATAATATTCACCGTGAACGAAACAATAATATCTTCTTTAAACGCTGCCATTGAGGGCAAGAGTGAGACGGAATCGCTGGCGGTTCTGGCCGATCTTTTTCCTGGCGAGGTTGTGTTTTCGACTAGTTTGGGGTATGAAGATCAGGTTATTACAGATTTTATTTTAAAAAATAATCTGAACGTAACGATCTTCACGCTTGATACGGGACGGCTTTTCAGCGAGACTTATATGACGCTGCAAAAGACAAATAATCGTTACGATACGAAGATCAAGGTTTACTATCCGCAGACGGATTCTGTGGAAACATTGGTCAGTACGAAAGGGCCTTTGAGCTTTTACGACTCGGTTGAAAACAGGAAGGAATGCTGCTTTATCCGTAAAGTGGAACCCCTTAACCGGGCTTTGAAGGGCGCGAAGATCTGGGTTACGGGCATCCGGGCGGAGCAATCGGGTAACCGGCATGATATGCCGCAGCTGGAATGGGATGAGGCGCATCAGCTGGTGAAGTTTCATCCGATTTTGCACTGGTCGTTTGAAGAAGTGAAAACGTATGTGAAATCCAATGGCATACCTTATAATCCGTTGCACGACAAGGGCTTTGTGAGCATTGGCTGCGCGCCTTGCACCCGGGCGATCCAGGAAGGCGAAGATTTCCGCGCCGGACGCTGGTGGTGGGAAGACGAATCGAAAAAAGAATGTGGCTTGCACGCTAAGTAAGCGAGCGCAGAAAGCCAATTAAAATCTTGTAAGAAAATTAAATTCAATATGTCAATTTCAATTAAAGAAGTGTCGGATATCAGCGATCAGGAAGCGAGACGCAAGTCGCCTGATTACCTGGACCAGTTGGAGGCCGAGGCGATTTACATTATGCGCGAAGTGGCAGGCCAGTTCGAGCGTCCTGCGTTGTTGTTTTCGGGAGGAAAAGACTCTATTACATTGGTAAGACTTGCCCAAAAGGCATTTGCACCCGGAAAAATTCCTTTCCCACTCGTTCACGTTGATACCGGACACAATTTTATTGAAGCGATCAATTACCGCGATGAACTCGCCGAAAAGACTGGTTCGAAACTGATCGTCCGCTATGTGGAAGACACAATCAAAGCGAAAGGTTTGAAAGAACAAACAGGGAAAAATGCGAGCCGCAACTGGTTGCAAACATTTACCCTTTTGGACACGATTGAAGAATTTGAATTTGACGCCTGCATCGGCGGTGCGCGTCGTGATGAAGAAAAAGCGCGTGCAAAAGAGCGCATTTTCTCTTTCCGTGACGAGTTCGGTCAGTGGGATCCAAAACGTCAGCGTCCTGAACTTTGGAATTTGTTCAATGGACGGATTCACAAAGGCGAAAACGTGCGCGTGTTCCCGATTTCAAACTGGACGGAACTGGACGTTTGGGCTTATCTGAAAAGAGAAAACATCACGTTACCATCCATTTATTTCGCACACGAGCGTGAATTGATTTTGAGAGATGGCAAATTGCTGAACAACACGCCGGTTATAGAGCCCGATGAGCACGATCAGATCGTAAAACGTCAGGTTCGTTTCAGAACTGTTGGAGATATGACCTGCACGGCGGCTGTGGAATCGAGCGCAGCTACATTGGACGAGGTTATTGCTGAGATTACTGTTTCCAGGATTAGTGAGCGGGGCGAGACTCGGATTGATGACCAGCAGACGGAAGCGGCGATGGAGGATAGGAAAAAGGGGGGGTATTTCTGATCATTCAATCATTCAAAATTAAAAAAGGTGGATTTACTAAGATTTATAACAGCAGGTTCCGTTGACGATGGGAAGAGTACGTTGATCGGACGCTTGCTTTTTGATACGAAAAATATTTTGGCGGATCAGATGGAGGCCATTGAGCGGGCTAGTAAGAGCCGCAATGTGGGGGAAATTGATCTGGCTTTGCTGACGGACGGCCTTCGTTCGGAGCGTGAGCAGGGGATTACGATTGACGTTGCTTACAAATATTTCCAGACGCCCAACCGCAAGTTTATCAGCATTGATGCGCCGGGACACATTCAGTATACCAGAAATATGGTTACGGGTGCTTCTAATGCGGATCTGGCGATTATCCTTGTTGATGCGCGTCATGGTGTGGTGGAGCAAACACGCCGCCATTCACTGATCGCTTCGATGCTGGGCATCCCGCATGTGATCGTGGCGATTAACAAAATGGACTTGGTAGGAAACTCGGAAGATGCGTTTTTAGAAATCGCAAAATCTTATCAGGAACTTGCTTCCAAGCTAAATATCAAAGATTTGACATTAATCCCGGTGAGCGCCTTGAATGGCGATAACATTGTGGACAGATCGGCAAATATGCCCTGGTATACAGGCGAGACATTGCTTTCTGTTTTGGAAACGGTCAATGTGCTGAAAGATCAGAACCTGGAAGATGGCCGGTTTTCGGTTCAATATGTGATACGCCCTCAGACGGACGAATTGCACGATTACCGCGGATATGCAGGACGCGTGCAAAGCGGATCTTTCAAAAAAGGTGATCTGATCAAAGTTTTGCCTTCGGAAACAGAATCTAAAATCGCTAAAATTGAATTTGGCGGAAACGAAATAGAAGAAGCCTCTGTTTTAGAATCGGTTACGATCCTTTTGGAAGACGACATTGACATCAGCCGTGGCGACACGATTGTGTCGGTCAACAACTCGCCGATCGTAAGCCAGGACATTGAAGCATTGGTTTGCTGGATGGATGATAAAAAAACTTTGAAACCCGGCAACAAATACGTGTTACAGCATGGAACAGCCCGGTCGAGATGCTCTATCCGCGACATTGAATACCAAATTGACATTAATTCATACGAGAAGCTGGACGAAGTAGAGAGCCTGAAATTGAATGATGTTGCCCGAATTGTACTTAGAACAGCCCAACCAATCGCCTACGATCCCTATCAGACCAACCGCGCAAACGGCGCAGCGATCCTGATCGACGAAACGTCGAATGTGACCGTAGGAGCTTGCATGATTGAATAAAAGAAATTATCACCATGAGCGAAATATTGATTTCTGATAAAGTATCCGCTGTTGCGAAGCGCGATATCATTGATTTGAACCAAAAAATCAATGCATTTAACACGGGCGAAACACCCGAGGAAGCATTCCGTAAGTTCAGGCTTACACGCGGAGTTTACGGCCAGCGCCAGCCGGGCGTTCAAATGATCCGTATCAAGCTGCCTTACGGACGCATTACGGCGGACCAGCTTGTCAGGATCGCGGACACTTCCGACAAATTTGCGACGGGTAACCTGCACGCCACCACACGCCAGGACATTCAGCTGCACTTTGTGAAGCTTTCCGATTCGCCGCAATTGTGGGCCGATCTGGAAGATGCGGGCATTACATTAAAAGAAGCTTGCGGAAACACCATCCGGAACGTCACGGCTTCATCGATCGCCGGAATTGATCCGGACGAGCCATTCGATGTAACGCCGATCACGCATTCGATTTTTACTTATTTCCTCCGCAACCCGATCAATCAGGATATGGGGCGGAAGTTTAAAATTGCTGTTTCTTCTTCTGAAAAAGACTCTGCGTTGGCATTTATCCATGACGTTGGTCTGATCGCTAAAATGGGCGTGAATGAAGCTGGTGAAACGGTGAAGGGTTTCAAAGTGCTGATTGGCGGTGGATTGGGCGCGCAGCCTTTTTCTGCGCAAACAGCTTTTGAATTTCTTGAAGAAGACAAAGTAATTCCTTTCATAGAAGCATTGCTTCGCGTTTTTGACCGTTACGGAGAGCGCGTTCGTCGCCATAAGGCGCGGATGAAGTTTCTTTTGAACGATATTGGCCTCGAAGAAATGATGGCGCGCGTGGAAGAACAACGCGTTGCGCTTAAAAATAAGGTTTTCACCATTCCCGAAGATCTGTTTGGCACGAAGGAAGTGGAGTCTATCAACTACGCTTCCCGTCCGGCGTTGACAGAAGCTGAGATCCTGAACATCGCTGCTCAAAGCATTGAAGCGGATAAGCGGGATATTTTTACAAAATGGCTGAGAACCAACACTTTTGAACAAAAACAGAAAGGCTGGTATGCGATTCAGTTACGTGTGCTTTTGGGCGATATGCATTCAGATACGGCACGTCAGCTTGCGAATGTGGTTCGGCAATATGCTGCGGATGACATTCGTGTGACGGTGAACCAGGGCTACGTGCTTCGTTTTGTGAAAGGCGAAGATCTGGTTGCAATTTATCACGAATTGGCGAAATTGGGCCTTGCTGCGCCGGGCTTCGACAGCACCATGGATATTACAACGTGCCCGGGAACAGACACTTGTAACCTGGCCATTTCCAGCAGCTACGGCATTACGCGCGTGCTGGAAGATGTGATGCGCGACGAATATCCTGAAATGATTTACAATCAGGACATTAAGATCAAAATCAGCGGTTGCATGAATGGCTGCGGTCAGCATAATGCGTCTAACATTGGTTTTCACGGAAGCTCTATCAAAAACGGCAAGCTGGTGCTCCCCGCATTGCAGGTTTTGCTGGGCGGCGGTTTCTCTGGCGATGGCATTGGTCTGATTGGCGATAAGGTGATCAAAGTCCCAACTAAACGCGGTCCGGAAGTGTTGCGCGCATTGTTTGATGATTTTGAGACCAATGCTTTTGATGGTGAATATTACAACCAATATTACCAGCGTCAGACCAAAAATTACTTCTTCCAGTTACTGAAACCAATTGCCGACCTGACAACATTGCAGGACGATGATTACCGCGATTGGGACCACGATGAATTGTTCAAAACAGAAATCGGGGTTGGAGAATGTGCGAGTGTGCTGGTTGACCTTGTGGCGACGACCATCACGGAAGGACAGGAAAAATTGAATCTTGCCAAAGAAAACTATGAATCGGGAATCTGGGCGGATGCGATTTACCATGCTTATAATGTGCTGATCACAGGTGCAAAAGGGTTGTTAATGACCAAAGATGTGACTCTGAACACGCAGTATGGCATTGTTAATGACTTTGAGACATATTTCGGACAGGATTTTAAATATGAAACGCCTGCGGAATTCGCTCGTGAAGACAAAGCAGAAACGCCATTCCGTTCGCTGGCATTCAGCATCAATCATTTTGAGCCGACCCAGGAATTTGCGACTTATTTCCTGAGCACCGCAGAACAATTCCTGAATTTTGTACGCGAAACACGCGAAGCACAATTAGTGGAAACCGGCGAACCGGCTTTGCAAGAATTGTCATTCGGAAAAGATAGTTAAAAATGGCCGTTGGTCTTCGGCTTACAGGAATTGAACATTAGTTTGATCACTGTAAGCCGAAAGCCAAGTCATCCAAGATATGAAACTTACACTCATCGGTGCCGGGCCGGGCGATCCGGATCTGATCACCTTGAAAGGGGTTAAGGCCTTACAAACAGCAAAAGTGGTTTTGTATGACTCCCTCGCCCACCCTTCCCTGCTGGATTATTGTCCTGAAAACTGCGTTAAAATTCTTGTCGGTAAGCGTTTTGGTAAAACCAGCTGCTCACAGGACGACATTAATGCGCTGATCGTTGAAAACGCACGCATATATGGCGAAGTCGTGCGCTTGAAAGGCGGTGACTCCTTCATTTTCGGTCGGGGTTATGAAGAGGTTGTTTATGCTGCGCAATTCGGCATTGAATCAGAAATTATTCCCGGCATTTCCAGCAGTTATGCAGCTCCTGCATTAGCTGGCATTCCATTGACTTCGAGAGGATTAAGCGAAAGTTTTTGGGTCATTACCGGCACTACAAAACAGCATGCGCTTTCCAATGATGTGCATTTGGCTGCACAATCCACGGCAACCGTGGTTATCCTGATGGGCTTGCACAAATTGAATGAGATTGTTTCTATTTATTCAAATCTGAACAAATCAGACGAAGCCATTTCCATCATTCAAAACGGCACATTAGCAAATCAGAAGGTCGTAACAGGCAAGATCAGCAACATTGCGGCATTGGCACAAGTGAGCGAAATTGCTTCTCCGGCTGTAATTGTGATTGGAAAAGTGGCTGCATTGCCCGATCTGAGCTATAAGCACATTGAACAACTGATGCAACAAGGTTCTGTTGCTAGTGAGGCGAATTAGAGCAGGCTAAGAATCCAGTTGAAATCTATCCCATTGACCTTGCCTTTAAATTCCAGGAAGTAAATAATCCCAGCCAGCACGACATAGCTGATAAACAGCCACTTCTTTTTCATCTCATACTGATCGTGATGATGAAAATAATCGTATACCATAGAAGCGGTGAAGCCGAAGATCATTAATGCGAATGACAAAAGGCCGCAATCCTGGCGGTAATGTCCGTACGTATGTAACGCAGGCGCGCCGAGAACGAGATACATCAGCCACATCCCGAATCCCACCCGATACAAATACATGCTCAGGCGACGATCATTCTTTATGTCAAATATTCCCTCCAAGACGTCGTTATTGAACTGGTTTTGAAACAGTGAATGTAACAAATTGCACGTACAAAAACCAGGATTTCATATAGATATAATATATACGTATTATTGCACTAAAATGTCTGCATGCAATTATTTATCTCAAAATTTCTTTTTTTTATCCTAAATCAGGTTTCAAAACTTTCCTGGAAAAACGCTTTCCGGCTTTCCGATTTTCTGCGCTGGTCTATTTTTAACGTCGGCCGTTATCGCCGGGAAGTGATCCGCGAGAATTTAAGAAACAGTTTTCCAGACAAAACGGATGCAGAGTTATCGTGCATAGCAAAAGATTTTCAGCTCCATTTTACAGATTTAATTGTTGAAACGCTCAAATTCCGCACGGCCAGCCCCGAATGTGTGCGCGAGCGGTTGCAAGGCGACATTAGCATTATGGATAAGTTTTATAATGATAAAACGAACATTATCTATCTGATGGGCCACCGCGGCAACTGGGAGCTCGCCAATCTGTTTTCCTCGCTTTGCTTTACGCACGAATGCATTGTGGTTTACCGGCCATTGCAGAATGAGGCTTCGGATCAATGGTTTATGGATCTGAGGACGCGGTTTGGTGCTAAATTGGTGCCTATGGACAATATTTTTAAAGAATTACAGAAGCCAAGAGACAAACCTTACGTCGTTGTGCTTGCTAATGATCAGTCTCCAAATCCCAAAACGGCATTCTGGACGGAATTTTTGCATCAGGACACAGGCGTTTTCAGGGGTGTTGAAACGATCGCGCGGCGCTATAACCTGACTGTTTTATATGCCGATTTCAGCAAAGTGCCCGGGAAAAGAGGTTATTACCAAGTTGCGATTTCCACAATTACTGAATGTCCAAAGGAAGTAGAGAATAATGCAATTCTCCAAAAACAGCTGTGCATTTTGGAAGAAGACATCAAAAAACAGCCTCATAACTGGCTTTGGAGCCACAGACGCTGGAAGCACAGGCGTCCGGAATGCCTGAAACCGGAGCAGACATTGCCTAAATAACACCTTTATTTAGATCCGAAAGACTTGGGAAAGTGCCAATAGAGGAACTAATTCGCTCGCGGAATTGCTTCTTTTATTGCAATTCGAGTCAACGCAATGAAAACACTTTCCACCCGGCTATTACTGTTCATTCTTACAGCAATTTCAAGGCTTTCGTGGAAAAAAATTTATAAGCTTTCCGATATTTTCCGCTTCCTCATTTTCGACATTGGCCATTACAGAAAGCAGGTTATTTTCTCCAATCTCAAAAACAGTTTCCCTGCTTACAGCGACGACACCATTGCCTGCATCGCGCGCCGGTATTACCGGAATTTCACCGACATTGTTTTTGAAACCATCAAATTAAGGTCCATTTCTAAGAATGATTTGCTCGGCCGGTTTGAGTTGGAGACCGAATTGCTGGATCATTATTATGCGCAGCAAAAGAGTCTGGTCGTCGTTTCAGGACACCTGGGCAACTGGGAAATGCTTAACTTATTTGCTTCTGCCAAATTATCCTACCAAATTGTGGTCGTTTACCACGAGCTGGCCAACGATATCTTTGAGGATTGGTTTAAAAAAGTCAGGACCAAGTTCGGGACGGAAATGGTGCCGATGAAAGAAGCGATGGTCCGGGCGATGGCGCCAAGGGAAAAACCGTTTCTCTTTGTGCTGGTCAACGATCAGTCGCCAAGTCCGGATAAGGCTTACTGGACCAATTTCCTGAACCAGGACACAGGGATTTTCCGGGGCGGCGAGCTGATTGCCAAGCGCCTTAATGCGCCGGTTTTATACATGGGCATCCTGCGCGACGAGCAGAAAAGAGGACACTACCGCTCCTATTTCAGGCTCATCACCGAAAATCCAAAGAAAGAACCGACGAATAACATTTTGCAAAGCCAGATCGAATATCTAGAAGAAGACATTAAGCGCCAGCCCGATAACTGGCTTTGGAGCCACAGACGGTGGAAGCATGCGAGGCCTCAAAATCTGTTGCCATTTCAATTACGACAAGAAATAAAAAGTGAATAAACCTGTTAAAGTCCTTATCCTGCGTTTTTCTTCCATTGGTGACATTGTGCTCACCACGCCGGTGATAAGGTGTTTGAAACAACAGGCCAATGTTGAGGTTCATTATTTTACCAAATCAAAATTCGAATTCCTGCTTGCCGACAATCCCTATGTCGATAAAATCTGGCTGCTGGATAAGGACATTACCCCGCTCCTGAAACAGCTTAAAGCAGAACATTTCGATTACATCATTGATCTTCATGCAAACCTCCGGACGCTGCGCATTAAGCTCGCGCTGGGCGTTAAGGCATTTAGTTTTGATAAACTGAATGTTCAAAAATGGCTCCTAACCCAGTTTAAAATCAACTATCTGCCCGACGTGCACATTGTGGACCGCTATCTAGACACCGTGAAAACGCTGAACATTCAAAATGATGGCAAAGGGCTGGATTATTTCATTCCTTATAAAGACAATGTGGAAACCGGCTGGCTTCCGGCAACGCACCAACAAACATTTGTTGCATATGCCATTGGCGGACAGCACAATACAAAGAAGCTGCCGGTCCCGAGAATGATCGAGCTTTGCAGGAAAATTAATTTTCCGATTGTGCTTTTGGGAGGGAAAGAAGATTTTGAAGCAGGCGAAGCAATCCGACAAGCCATTGGCGATGAGTTAATTGTGAACACTTGCGGAAAATATAATTTCAATCAATCGGCTTCCCTTATCCAGAAATCGCTGATCGTGTTTTCTCACGACACAGGGTTAATGCACGTGGCGGCCGCATTTAAGAAGAAAGTGTATTCGATTTGGGGAAATACGATTCCGGGTTTTGGGATGTATCCATATAAAACGGCTTTTGAAGTTTTGGAAAATAATAACCTCAATTGCAGGCCCTGCTCCAAGATCGGTTATAAAGCTTGTCCGCAAAAACACTTTAAATGCATGAACGAGCTGTCCTTCAACTTCCCGATCAAAGAACTACCCGGGGATAATTAATGTTAAAATAGCTGAACCTTCAGATCACAAACGACCATTCATGAATAAAAAGGTAAACATTGGCATCGTCCAAATGAGCTGCACGGAGGACGTGGAGGCAAATTTCCAGAAAGCTGTGCAGGGCATCCGGGATGCCGCGGCGAAGGGCGCCAACATTGTATGTCTTCAAGAACTTTTCCGCTCGCTGTATTTCTGCGATGTGGAAGATCACAAAAATTTCCTCCTGGCCGAGCCGATTCCTGGTCCTTCCACGGAGTCGTTAAGCGCACTGGCGAAGGAACTCGGCGTGGTGATTATTGCCTCCCTTTTCGAAAAACGGGCGCACGGATTGTATCATAACACCACGGCGGTTCTGGATGCGGATGGATCCTATCTGGGCAAATACCGGAAAATGCACATTCCGGATGATCCGGGTTATTACGAGAAATTTTATTTCACACCCGGTGATGCTGCCTTGGGCGAGTCCGTGGGTGAAGCGGGTGACAAAGATGGTTACCGCGTTTTTGATACAAAATTTGCAAAGATCGGTGTACTCATTTGCTGGGATCAATGGTATCCTGAAGCGGCCCGCATTACGAGCTTGATGGGCGCTGAAATTTTGTTTTATCCAACTGCCATCGGCTGGGACACCAATGAAACCGATCCAATTATTAATGAAGAGCAATACGGCGCGTGGCAAACGATCCAGCGCGGACATGCCGTTGCAAATGGCGTTTACGTCGTTGCTGTAAACCGGACAGGCCGCGAAGTAGACCAGCAGTTCTGGGGCGGATCGTTCATCGCTAACCCGCAAGGACGGTTGCTGTATCTCGCGCCGCACGAAGAGGAAGTAACGCATGTAGAAGAACTCGACTTGCAAAAGCTGGATTTTTACAGAACAACCTGGCCATTCCTGCGAGACCGCCGCATTGATTCCTACAAGCCAATTCTGAAACGCTATATCGACTAGCAATTACCAATTAATATAATTATTCTTAGATAAATAAAAAGAGGACTTCCTAACGGGAGCCCTCTTTTTGCGTTTTTGCTATTTCTATGAAACTAAGTTCTAAAACCAACTTTTGTAACCGTAATTTTATTTAAATTAATAATATCAGGTTCATAATAATCTCAATTATAGACAATTATTTGTCGGAATTTAAAATTTAAGTCTAGCTTACAAATAGAGATTCTGTGGAAACGGGAAATTTAAACTTAATATAAAATTATTACCAAAACATTTTATAACCGTTTTAAACGACCAATTTTTATTGCAAAAAACTTCAATAAATAAGTTTATTCTCTTGCATTATTTCACATTGTCAGTATATTTGAGAAGTCGTTAAACGAATGACTGAACTTCTTAAAAGCAGATGTATTCCAGCCGCACATGAATATATCTGTCTGTATCAGGAGAAAGATTGAATAAATCCGGCTGCGATAACCAAACGCATCCGGCAGGTTCTATCCAGGTACAATATAATTTTTTCAATAACAGGTTTACCAGGAACACCGTGGACAGGCAAATGTCTGCGCTAGGATTGCTTTGTTTTTGCCTAAGCGCGAAATGCTGTCTGTCCTCGATTTAAGAGGGTATTGCTTTCCGGAAAAGCAGTTTTGCAAGCTTATGGCTGTGTTGTTCTGTCCACGCGAAAGTGTGTGCGGCGCACGGCAACGTGGACACCACACAGCCATAACTTTTTTCTACTCCGATTACTGATACCTAACAACAATTTAAATCATCTTCTCCCATGCGTAAAGTTCTACTCTTATTATTATGGGCCTCTCTTACTGCTCCGCTTGCCTACGCTCAGGTGCGCCAGATCAGCGGGAAAATTACAGCAGCAGACGATGGCCTCGGACTTGCAGGCGCCTCTATCATATTCAAAGGAACCAATGTGGGTTCAAATGCAGATGCAGACGGAAAATTCAGCTTTTCTGTCCCGGGTGATGGTATTCTTGTGGTTTCTTATGTTGGTTTCTTAATTAAAGAATTGCCCATCGGCAACCAGACCCAATTTGACATAAAACTTGACGCCGATACACGCCAGCTTGCCGAAGTGGTGGTTACCGCTTTTGGTATAGAACGTGAGAAAAAAGCATTGGGCTACACAGTCCAGGAAGTAAAAGGAAGCTCATTAACAGAATCGCGCTCTACGAACGTGGCCAACGCATTATCAGGTAAAATTGCCGGTGTGCGTGTGCAATCCAATGGCGGCCCGGGCAGCAGCTCGACCATCCAAATCCGCGGATCTTCTTCGGTTTCAGGAAATAACCAGCCGCTGATCGTTATCGATGGTGTGCCTATGGAGCAAACGGCCAATAAAACGTTGGGAGGCGGAATTTCGGAGGTTAACCCCGACAACATTAAAGAAATGTCTGTTTTGAAAGGCCCTAATGCAGCCGCATTATATGGTTCACGTGCAGCAAACGGAGTTATTTTGATTACAACTAAAAACGGACAGGGCACAAAAGGATTGGGTGTGGAAGTAAACTCAAACATTACATTCGAACGTCCCTGGATCAAGCCTGACTTTCAGAATACATATGGCGGCGGAAGCGGTTACCGGACCTGGTATAACGATGGATGGAGCTCTTCTATCACGGATCCTGCGCAAATCGCACAATACAGAGCTGTTTATGACGCAAGATATCCTCTCGCTGGTTCAGAGGGAACGGATGAAAGCTGGGGAGCGCCTATGGATGGTCGTATGGTGAGACAGTGGTGGACTGGTGACGATGTTGCACCACTGACTCCTCAGCCTAATAACTGGGAAGAATACTGGCAGACAGGCCGCACGATTACAAACTCAGTGGCACTTTCCGGCGGTAACGACAAAGGCTATTTCCGTTTGGGACTGAGCCGGGTGGATCAGAAAGGGATTATGTATTACAATGATTTCCACAGAAACAACTTTCGCATTAATTCCGGATACAACCTGACCAAAAATATCAGCGTAACATTATCAGGAGAGTATATCAAATCAGGCTCCGACAACCGCAGCTATGCAGCTGGTCAGGAGTTTATCTGGTCGCACCGCAGCGTTTCATGGGATCAGCTCCGCAATTACGAACAATATGCTGATGTGCATAACCAGAAAGCCGGCGACACAAATCCACCAAACTGGCAGCATACATTCTTTACAAACCCTTATTTTTCTCAACTTAAAATGCCATCCGGCAATGAGAAAGACAGGTTGTTAGGAAACATCGCATTGAATTACAAAATCCTGCCTTCGCTTTCCTTAATGCTTCGCTCGGGAACGGATTACTGGTCGGATACGCGTATCAATGTGACCAACTTCCTCCGCGTTCGTAACGGAACAAGAACACCGGGACGATTCAACGAAGAAGTGCTGCGCAGCCAGGAAACAAATACGGATTTCATGCTGACTTACAATAAAAACATTACAAGTGATTTTGGCGTGAATGTTCAGCTTGGCGGAATCCAGCGTAAGAATTATTACAAAAGAAATTACTTCGCTGTGGGTGAAATGGTTGTGGACGGCCTTTATAACGCAGGAAACTCAGTGCCGAGCGCCAACACGATTGAAAGTAAAATCGAAGAATCAGAAACACAAAGCCTGTTCGGAACGGCGAACTTCTCGTGGAGAGACGGCCTGTTCCTTGACCTTACTGCGCGAAACGACTGGTCAAGCACATTGCCTTCCAATGCACGCTCTTACTTCTATCCCTCTGCTTCTTTGAGTGCTGTGGTTACTGAGTTGTTTGATGTGAAAAGCAGTGTTTTGTCATTTGGTAAAATCCGTGCGAGTTATGCACAGGTTGGCAACGATGCACTTCCTTATCAGCTTGCGCAAACATTCACAGCGAGCGGTTCATGGAATGGTGCTGTACCAAAATTTGCCGAAAACATTCAAATCGCAAACTCTGAGCTGAAACCTGAAATCACAACCGGTCTTGAACTCGGTGCTGACGTGCGTTTTTTCAAAGGAAAAGTGGGATTAGATGTCACTTACTATGAGCAGACTACAAAAGATCAGATCCTGGGTGTTGAAATTTCAAAAGCAAGTGGTTATGACAAAAGAATCCTGAATGCAGGAAAGATCACCAACAAAGGCGTTGAAGTAACATTGTCCGGAACGCCTGTAAAATTGTCGAATGGTTTCAGCTGGGAAGTTTCTTTAAACTATGCCCGCAACCGCAATAAAGTGGTTGAGCTGGCAGAAGGACTGACGACTTACACATTGGCCACACAACGCGGCATGACCTCAGAAGCACGTGTTGGGGAGTCTTATGGAACATTCTACGGTGTGGGATTCCAGAAATCACCGGACGGACAAACTGTTTACGGAGCAAACGGCTTACCGGTTACGGCTTCCAATCAAAAACTGGGTAATGTTCAACCCGACTGGATCGGTGGAATGCTGAACACATTCTACTATAAAGGTTTCTCTTTAAGTGCATTGGTTGATGTGCGCATCGGCGGTGACATTTATGACGAAGGAACAGGAACAGCGCGCTGGACAGGTCAATATGCAGAAACGGCATTGGGACGCGAAGAAGGTGTGATCGGCAAAGGCGTTCGGGAAGTTACAGGAGCGGATGGTTCTAAATCCTACATTCCTAATGACATCATCGTAACAGCAAACCAATTGTACGGTTACAGCAATCCACGTAACTATCACGAATCAGCGATTTTTGATGCGAGTTATGTAAAGCTGCGCGAGGTCTCCCTGGGTTACAGCATCAGCCCTTCATTTCTGAAAAAAATCAAAATTCAGTCTGCAAAGCTTTCAGTAGTAGGACGTAACGTGTGGATGATTTTCAAGAACACGCCGCACATCGATCCTGAAATTGACGCAAAAGGAGCCAACGGACAAGGTTTCGGTTACGGCGAGCTGCCTAGCTCACGCAGCGTGGGTATGAACCTGTCATTGTCATTCTGATCCAGTTACTGACCTTAAAGAATCTGAAAATGAGAAATATATTAAATCATAAAACCATTTGGATGACGGCACTTGCAGGGATTCTTACTGCATCAAGCTGCACCAAAGATTTTGATGAAATGAATACAAGTCCGAACAGCCCTACGGCCATTGGACCACAGTATTTGCTTCCTACCGGCATTGAAACCGCCATCGACCGTTACTGGGGACACCGCACCCGTTTCGAACGGATCAACATTGATGCAGCCGAACTTTATGTGCAGCATTTGACCCGTAATATTTATTCCAATGAAGGCGATGATTACACGGTTTCGCCTGCATTGGTTGCCAACAACTGGAAAGGATTTTACAACGATTCGCAACTCAATTTCCAACGCATCATTACGATGAGCGGCGAAGGATCGGCCAATCCACACTCGAACTATGAAGGCGTCGCATTAGTAATGCGCACCTGGGTATTCTCCTTGCTAACAGACCTTTATGGAGCCATTCCCTACACCGACGCGATCAATGGAACAGCGGATTCGCCTGTTTACACACCTAAATACGACGCTATGGAAGTGGTTTACGCAGGAATGCTGAACGACCTGAAAATGGCCAACGAAAAACTGGTTGTAGGCGGCCCGGCCGTTGCGGGTGACATTATGTATGGAGGTGATATCCTGAAATGGAAAAAATTCGCGAATTCGTTGCGCCTTCGCCTTGCGAACCGTCAGGCTGCGAAAAAACCTGCTGAGTCCAAAGCCATTATGACCGAGATCGTAAGCGACGCCAAAAAATTCCCGATTTTCACCAGCAACGCAGACAATGCTCAGCTGAACTGCACAGCGGTTCTGCCTAGTAACAACGAGTGGAACCAGGTGATGAAGCAGGATGGCCGCACCGACTGGAACATCAGCAAAACGCTGGCTGACAAGATGAATGCACTGGACGACAGCCGCATCAAGGTGTATGCCAACCCAAACAAAGACGGCAAATACGAAGGCCACCCAAACGGCCTGCCTGACGCTATCGCCACCACTTACCTGGCAACAAGCTCCACCATTGGCGATGCATTTACCAAAATGGATGCCCCGGAGGTAATCATGACATTTGCCGAATTGAATTTTATCCTGGCCGAAGCAGCATTGGACGGCGAGATCACTGGCAGCCCTAAGACATATTTTGATGCCGGCATCGCCGCCTCATTTGCACAATATGGCTTAACACCTCCTGCATCATTCATTACCAAACTCGGCGCCGTGACGCGGGAAAAAGTATTGGAGCAAAAATGGGTAGCATTGTTTGCACAGGGTGTTGAAGCCTGGGCAGAATGGCGCAGAACCGGAATCCCGGTGTTTCCGGCACCAGACCCGCGCGCAGTGTTGCAAAACGGAGGCATCCTGCCCACCCGCTTCCCCTATCCCAACTCAGAATATTCACTGAATGCTGAGTCTGTAAAAGCAGGAGAAGGCCTGAACGGCGGCCCTAATGACATGAAAACCAAGCTTTGGTGGGTAGAAAAGTAATCGGGTTATCATTCCAAAAAACGCATTTAGAATCGAGACTATGAAAAATTTCAAGACATACATTCCCGCTCTTTGCCTCGCGCTTACGCTATCGTTGGGGATGACCTCGTGCAAAGAAGAAGATCCGTTCCTGGATGTAGATGTTGCACCCGTGCTGGTAGACATTGTAGGCGCAGCATTCGGCGCGCCCATTGCGAGCGAGCCAACCGTGGGTTACCAGTCAACTGCACCCAAGCTTACCCTTTCGGCCAGGTTACTGGAACTCGACAAGACCAACATTCTCGACCATACCAAAGGCATTGATTCCATTCCCGTTCCAAATGTCGCGATCAAAATAACATTGCGCTCGGGAGCCGTTTTAGGCGAGGTTACTTCCAATGCACAAGGCCTTGTAACGATCGATAAAACCTGGGCTGAACTGGGCGTACCAACACCCAAGGCAGGCGCGGTTACCAAAATTTCCTGGACGGGATCTTATAAGGGAATTGCGTTCACGCGGTTTTCTCAAATACAAGCTAACTAACTCAAAACAAGCACAGTGTACAGGTAATTTTTTTATTATTCCGTATATTGTATCAAGAAATTTACTGCAAATATTTATCGTCACATCTTTTCTAACCAATACAACAATGACTCAAAAAATGGACCGTCGAAATCTGTTAAAATCCGGTTTAATGGCAATCGGAGGAATGACTTTGGCACCGCATCTGAGCATGGGTGCATTCTCAAACACGCCGCTTAGTCTGGATCCTGAAAACCGCATTTTCCGCAGCCCAATGGTAAGAGAACATTTCTTACCAAACGACTTCAAAGCACCGAAGATCATTGCGAAACTGAACTCCAATGAGAACCCATACGGGCCTCCTATGTCGGCGCAAAAAGCGGTTGCTGATTCTGTGAAGAACGGAAATCGTTACGCTTGGAAAGAAATGTATGATCTGATTGATAAAATTGCCAAAAAGGAAGGCGTTCCGGCGGACCACATTATGATGGGACCGGGATCATCTGATCTTTTGGAAAAAGTGGCTTTAGTAACTTTTATGAACGGAAAAGGAAACATTGTTTCTGCCGATCCTTGCTATATGTCGCTCGTTCAGGTTGCGAAATCCGTAGGCGCAACCTGGAAACCCGTTCCCTGCACAGCCGACTGGTCACACGACCTGAAAGCCATGGAAGCGGCGATCGACAGCGAAACAAAACTGGTTTACGTTTGTAACCCAAACAACCCGACCGGCGCGATCACAAAAGGTCAGGATCTGGTTGATTTCTGCTCACGTGTTTCGGAAAAAGTGCCTGTATTTGTAGATGAGGCTTACATTGAGCTTGCTGTTGGTGCGGATACGAAAAGCATGGTTTCGCTTTTATCGCAAAAGAAAAATGTAATCGTAGCCCGCACGTTCTCCAAAATCATGGGAATGGCCGGAATCCGGGTAGGTTATATGGTGGCGCTGCCTACTTACCTGGCGACGATTAATAAGATCACGCGTGGTGGAATGGGCATTTCTTACACGTCCATTTTCGCAGCATCGGCAAGCATGGACGACAGCGCATTCCAGGACAACACCCGCAAACTGAACCACGAAGCGAAACTTTACCTATACGAAAACCTGGATAAACTGGGATACAAATACATTCCTTCTTATACCAACTTCGTACTCTTCCCGATCAGCATCACCGGTAAGGAACTCCTCACCAAGATGAGCGAAAAAGGCGTTGCCGTAAGATCATTCGACATTCAAAACAAGCCCTGGTGCCGCGTCAGCATCGGAACCATGGACGAAATGAAATCCTTCGTCGGCGCGCTGAACCAGCTGAGCTGACATCACTTCGGCTACGCTCAGTGTGACAGAGCGTGTCACACTGAGCGTATCGGCCGCCGAGCGGTCGAATTGCTGTCGCGCTTAGCGTAGCTGAAGTGCCATTGACCATTCAAATTAAGGCTAACAAAGCTTGTCACACTGAGCGTAGCCGAAGTGCCATTGACCATTCAAAATTCTTTTGATCATGAGTGATGCATTGCAAAAAACTATAACACTCTTATTATTAATTGGTTTGGGCCTTCTTTTGAAGTCCAAATTCAAAAACAAAGACCAGACAAATGGGATTAAGGAGATCATTTTGTCCGTTGCATTGCCGTCGACGATCTTTATTTCTTTGATGAAGATTGATATTGATTCATCCATGATCATCATTCCGGTGGTGACGCTGGTTTTCAATTTCTTAATGTTTTTCTCAGCACCGCTCGCGTTCTCATTGTTTGGAATAGAAAAAAACAGCCCGACGGGCAGGACCATGATGATGCTAATCCCATCGCTGGCTCCGGGCCTGTCGTGTTTTCCGTTTATTGCGGAGTTTCTGGGCGAAAAAAGTCTTGCTATTGCTGCGCTTGCGGATGTGGGAAATAAGTTTTTCGTGCTGATATCCCTGTACATTCTCGCGATGAACATGTTTCTGAAAAACAGTGATGATAAGGAGACAAAAATGGGTGGAAAGCTGAAAAGCCTGTTTGTTAGCATGTTTCAGGAGCCGATCAATATTCTCATTTTCCTGGCCATTATCCTTTTGAGCCTGGGTATTAATTACAGCAGCCTGCCATTTGTGGTAACTGAAATTTTTGACAAAACCAGCGCAATGATGACGCCATTGGTTTTGCTGTTCATTGGTCTGGCTGTACAGCTTAAAGAAGGCAAAAAACGCATTGTAGCAAGCATTTTGTTCTTCCGCGCAGGCATTACCATGATCATCAGCGCGGGAATGATCTATGTGCTGCACATTACGGACCTTTCCCTGATCCTGCTTGCCATCGTTATTCCTTTGAGCGCGGCTAGTTTCTGGCCGCTGGCGCATATTTCAGCGTTCAATTTGAGGGAAGATGCGAAAGGTTTACCGAAAGAAAAAAGAACATTTGACCTGGAACTGGCCGTGTTGCTGCTCGCATTCTCCCTGCCATTTTCCACCATTCTGATCCTCGCTATTCTTTCGTCCGGCTCTTTCTTTGCGCATACATCTACGCTGCTTACCTCCGGGATGATCTTTATTGTTCTGGGCGCACTGCCTAATGCTTTGAGTAAAGTTTTCGTCAAAGTTTCCAAAGCCTGATTTTCAATTGAAACTTACATTTATGCATAAGTTCGTCATTACGTCTGTCCTTGCCATCTTATCATTGAACCTGGCTGCCCAAACCGACATGCCAACCGCTGACAATGTCAAGTCAGAAGTGACCATTAAAGTATCTAAAAAGAGCAAAAGACATAAATACTTTTCGGACAATGCGCCGGTTACAATGGCTGACGGAAGTGTGAAATCGATTGCGGATGTAAAGGTGGGTGAGCATGTTAAAACCTGCAAGGGAGGAAAAAGCATGGCTACGCAGGTGCGGCAGATTTATGTGTATAACAAACCTGACTTTTCGTTAACGGCCATTTACCTGCGCCCTGCCGAAGGAATTGCGAACTATGACCCTAAAATGATCCCTGCCCTGCTGCTGGAAGCAACGCCTAACCACCGCGTTCAGACCAGCAAAGGGAAGAAGCGGTTAAAACAACTTAGCAAGAATGACATTCTTTACCATTACGAGCCTTCCACAGGCATTGTATCATCCTGGAAAGTGGGTGCTGTAAAGCAAAATGCGCGCATTGTTTCAAAGGCGTATAACCTGGAAACAGAAGACGGCACTTACCTGGTAGACAATGTAATGGTTGCACAGTAACGTTTATTTACTCGGCGATCTGAGCGGGATGCAGGCAACTGCGTCCCGCTTTTTGTTATACATTATCGCTTTGCAATTGCCAGTCACCAAAACCTTTCCGACCTTTGCACTCTAAAATGACTTCATATTATTGTGCCTGATATAAACACTTCATCGACGCCAGGGGAACTTGGTTTTACATTTCCAGCCGAATGGTTTCCGCACCGCGCCACCTGGCTTACATTTCCGCATAATGAGGCTTCCTGGCAAGGTGAAAGGCTTGCTCAGATGCGTCCGCAATATCTGGCGTTCATCAAGGCCATCAGCCAGGGTGAAAATGTGGGGATCATTGCCAATGATGAAAACCTGAAAGCATTCATTTCTGAAGAGCTGGATTGGACCGGTGTTGACCTTTCTAAAATTGAATTTATAATAAAGCCTACCAATGATGCCTGGTGCCGGGATCACGGGCCATCATTCGTTATCAACGAGCAAACAAAACAGAAGGCGATCGTAGACTGGGGACATAATGCATGGGGAGGCAAATATCCGCCCTATGACGATGATAACCGCACGCCGAAAGCCATCGCCGACTATTTAAATCTGCCGGTTTTCAATCCCGGCATCATTATGGAAGGCGGTGCCGTGGAATTTAACGGAGCAGGAAGTTTGCTGACCAGTAAGTCGTGCTTGCTAAACCTGAATAGAAATCCGCACTTAAATCGAAGCCAGATCGAGGAAACGTTGTGCCAATATTACGGCGTCCAGCAGATTCTGTGGGTCGAAGGCGGCATTGTAGGCGACGACACCGACGGGCACATTGACGACACCACGCGTTTCATCAATGAAGACACCGTCATTGCCTGCGTTGAGCATGATCCCAATGATGAGAACTTCGAAATACTGCAAACCAACCTGCAAATGCTGAAAAACATGCGCCTGGTGAGTGGTAAGCAACTGAATATTATTGAAATCCCAATGCCCAAAGCCGTCATCATCGACGATTTCCGGACGCCTGGTTCCTATGCCAACTTCCTGATCTGCAACGCCGGCGTTATCACACCGGTTTTCAACAATCCCAATGACCAGGTTGCCATAGATATTCTTGAAAAAGCATTTCCCGAACGCAAGATCATCCCGCTGGAAGCCACTGAGATCATTTGGGGACAAGGGAGCTTCCACTGTCTAAGCCAGCAGGAGCCGCTGTTGAACTAGCATCCTGTCACCCTGAGCCGAGCCGCAGGGCGCTCCTCCCGACTGAGCGCTCCTCCCCGACTGAGCGCTCCTCCCTGCCTGAGTGCTCCTCCTCGGACTAAAGTCCGAGGTTACAAACCCGGCCGCCGCTGACGCGGCTCACCAGCAAGTCGCCCAGCCGCGTCAGCGGCGACTCATCCCTATCCCCAGATTTTAATCTGGGGAGGAAGTCACGGCGAAGCATTCGCAAGATCCGCCCACTCCTCAGGCTCGTGCAGGAACACATTATAATCCACAAAACCGCGGATGCCATCGGCCCAGCCTTTTTCGCTGTGCTGCCAGAAAAGCACGTGCGCATCGGAAGCCAGATCGTCCAGGTGCGTGCGGGAATAACCGGCCAGCCAGAGCGGATAATCGTCGAAGTTTCCGGCAATGTATTTTTTGTAAAAATATTCATTGACGTATATGATCGGTTTCACGCCGTAATGCGCTTCAATTTGTTGCAGCCAGTTTTTTACACCTTTGATAATGATATCATCCGGCTTTCGGGCGTGTGTTTCCAGGTCCAGGACAGGCGGGAGATCCCCAGGCTCCATCCGCACCTGCCCGATAAAGTTCTGAACCTGCCGGTCTGACATTACCCTTGGATTATAGAAATGATAAGCGCCCCGGCGCATCCCTACCCGCTTTGCTTCGGCCCAGTTGCGCTTGAATTGCCGGTCTAAATGCGTGGCGCCTTCCGTGGCCTTAATGTACACGAAATCAATCCCTACATTTTCAGAACGCGTTTTTTTCAGCTTATCCCAATTGATCTTTGCATTGTGGTGCGAGACGTCGATGCCGTGAATGGCGTAGCGGAGCGGCAGCTTGATCCCAAACTTGGCAACGAACTCCCATTGATTAACATCCTTCTTATCTTTCCACCAGATGAGGGCGCCAATCAGAATAATCACCCCGGCAATAATCGCCCAGCCCTTAGCAGGCAACGGTTTCAAATAATTTACTTTGGCCGCCGAAGCCTTAACTTTCCTTTTCGCCATAAGCCGCAAAAGTACGAAAGATCATTGTTTGACCTATCCTACCGCTCACTTTCCTATTCAACCACTCATGTACTATGCTATGCATAGTACCTGCCATCGCCGTATGTTTGTTATGTTCAAATGGGACAACAAGAGCCAAACTTTAAATACTATTAGCCATGAAAACTTCATTCAGAACCTTCGCATTAGCCATTGCTTTCACTGCTTCCTTCGCTTTCAGTGCTTTTGCAGAGGATAAGGAGACCAAAAAAGTTACCGGATTTGGAACAGGCATATTCGTTGCCAAAAATCACAAGTTGTTCGTAAGCGTCGATAAATACAATGATGCAAACGCAATCATCCTGGTGACAGACAAAAAAGGAAAAACCATTTACCGCGAGCAAGTGGGTAAGAAAGTTGACAAAATCAGAAAAGCATATGATTTGAACGACCTGCCTGCCGGAGATTATAACATTGAAATTTTCAGCGATGGCGAAAAGGTAACCAAAACCATTTCAGTGAGCGAGCCACAAATTCAACGATCGATCAGCCTTCGCTAAGCATAAAATTTAGCCAGAAAAATAAGAGAAAGGGCCGCTGTTACGAAACAGCGGCCCTTTCGCATTTATAATCTGTCAACCTTTTTCAGGACGACTCATAAACTGAATATTAAATCACAACATTCACAATCCGCTTTGGAACCACGATCACCTTTTTCGGAGCCTTACCTTCCATCCAGCGCTGAACCGTTTCGTCTGCCAAAACCTCCCGCTCAATGTCGGAGACCGGCGTATCCAATGCGAATGTAAGTGAAGCCCTCACTTTGCCATTGATCTGGATCGGATACTCGAATACAGAGTCGGTAACGTGCTGCAATTCCCATTTCGGAAATGTTGCTTTTGAAACCATTCCCTTCTCATTGCCAAGCAGATCCCACAATTCTTCACTAATGTGCGGCGCATAAGGAGAAAGTAAAACAACAAGCTCCTGCAAAACCGCTTTGCTCTGACATTTAATCGCTCCCAGTTCATTAACACAAACCATAAAAGCACTCACGGCAGTGTTGAATGAGAAGTTTTCAATGTCCTCTTCTATTTTCTTGATCGTCTTATGCAGGATTTTCAGTTCCTCCGGTTTGGCCGGAATGTCTTTTACCATCCACTGCCCTGCATCATTATAGAACAATCGCCAAAGCTTGCGGATAAAGCGATAGGTTCCGTCTATTCCATTGGTATTCCAGGGCTTAGCCTGCTCCAATGGCCCTAAAAACATTTCATACAAACGCAATGTATCCGCGCCGTAACGCTCCACAATGTCATCGGGATTCACGACATTAAACTTGGATTTGGACATTTTCTCCACTTCCACGCCACACACATATTTGCCATCTTCCAGGATGAATGTTGGATTTTCACCTACGATATCTTTACGCGTTGCTTTGAATTTTTCAACATCCAAAACATCATTTTCCACGATATTGACATCCACATGCAATGCAGAAACCTCATATTCCGAGCGCAAACCTGCGCTTACAAAAACAGGACTGCTGTAATCATCGCCTTTTACCCGATACACGAAGTTGCTGCGTCCCTGGATCATTCCCTGGTTGATCAGCTTTTTAAACGGCTCTTCCTCTGGCACAAATCCACGGTCTTTCATGAATTTGTTCCAAAAGCGGCTGTATAGCAAATGTCCGGTTGCATGCTCGGTGCCGCCAATGTACAAATCCACATCGCGCCAGTATTCGATAGCTTCTTTGGAGGCGAATTCCTCCTGGTTCTTCGGGTCCATATAGCGATACCAATACCAGCTGCTTCCAGCCCAGCCCGGCATGGTGCTTAATTCGTAACCACTGCCCGAGCCATGCGCCCAATCCTGTGCGCGGCCCAAAGGCGGCTCGCCGTTTTCTGTTGGCAGATATTTGTCAACTTCCGGCAGGTTCAATGGCAATTCGCCATTTTCTAATAAGTAAGGAAGCGGTTGTCCGGTGCTGTCATTTTTATAAAAAACAGGCACAGGCTCGCCCCAGTAACGCTGACGGCTGAAAACCGCGTCGCGCAGACGATAATTGATCTTCCCTTTTCCAACTCCCTTTTCTTCAAGCCAATTGATCAAAACTTTGTTGGCTTCGTGAAAAGTAAGGCCGTTAATAATGTCTGAATTGATATAATGTCCTTCCTTGGTTGAATCTGCCTGCGTTTCGATTTCTTTTTGCGAATCCAGAATCGGAATGATCGGCAAATTAAAATGCTGTGCAAAGTTCCAGTCGCGCTGGTCGCCGGATGGAACTGCCATGACAGCGCCCGTTCCGTAACCTGCCAGCACGTAATCGGCTATATAAACAGGGATTTTTTCATCATTAAAAGGATTCAGTGCATAAGCGCCTGTGAATGCACCTGAAACCGTCTTCACATCAGACATTCTATCACGCTCGGACTTCTTTTTAGTCGAAGCAATGTATGCATCAATGTCACCGCGCTGTTCGGGCGTAGTAATAATGTCAACAAGCTCATGCTCAGGCGCGAGCACCATGAACGTTACGCCATAAATGGTGTCAACGCGGGTGGTGAAAACTTCAATATTCTGCTCATGACCATCGACGCCGAACTTTACAAGCGCTCCTACCGACCTTCCAATCCAGTTGCGCTGCTGCTCTTTCAGCGATTCGGTCCAGTCAACCGTGTCCAAACCGTCGATTAGCCGTTGTGCATAGGCAGTAATGCGCATCATCCACTGGCGCATTAGTTTCTGAACCACAGGAAATCCGCCTCTTTCAGAAACGCCGTCCTTCACTTCATCATTGGAAAGCACCGAACCAAGTCCTGCACACCAGTTTACCGTTGCATCCGCAACATAGGTTAGCCTGTATTTCAATGTTAATTTATACTGATCTTCTTCTGACCAGCTATTCCATTCTTCGGCTGTAAAAATGGGCGTATCCTCATCGCAAGGCGCATTAACGCCTTTGTTTCCACTTTTTTCAAAAACAGAAATCAATGACTCGATGGGCTCTGCCTTACCGGAATTGTTGTTATACCAGCTTTTGAAAAGCTCGGTGAAGATCCATTGCGTCCATTTGTAATAATCGGGTTCGGAAGTACGCACTTCGCGTTTCCAGTCGTAGCTGAAACCCAGATTTTTTAACTGCTCAATATAGCGCGTAATGTTCTGCTCCGTTGTGATGGCGGGATGCTGGCCCGTTTGGATCGCATATTGCTCGGCCGGAAGGCCAAAGCTGTCGAAACCCATCGGATGCAGCACGTTGAAGCCTTTCAGCCTTTTATAACGGGAATAAATATCCGACGCAATGTATCCCAGCGGATGCCCCACGTGCAATCCGGCTCCCGAAGGATAAGGGAACATATCCAAAACATAATATTTGGGAAGCTCCGATTGGTTTTCAACCTGAAATGTGCCGTGGCTCTCCCAATATTGCTGCCACTTTTGTTCTATTTCCCGATGACTGTAATCACTCATAACTGTCTCTGTATTTCCTTATTACGATAGAGGCTGACTTTCTGCCTTGCCAAATTTCCAAACTGAGCGCAAAAATAGCGTTTTTGATTGTAATAAGGTTTACACAGCACCACATTACGTTACTGACTGCCCGCTGATCCGGTTCTTGTAGAAACTAATGCCCATTTCAAGTGAAATTTCAGATCAAGGTTCCGGGCACAGGTTTTTAAGATTTTTTATTAAGTCAATTATATCTACTAACCAGAAATCAACATGAAAAATTTTATGATTGCGCTGTGCTTGATGACGATAAGCTACGCAGCGACAGCTCAATACGACCCGGCTTTCAGGTTCGGGGTTAAGGCAGGAGCTAACCTATCGAACATCAATGGAAGCAATGACCTGACACTTGCATCGGGCAATAATCCATTCAATTTTAAAGACAACGACAACCGTTCACTGGGTTTTGTGGGAGGTGTATTTTTCCGTTTTGGTAAATCATTTTATATCCAGCCTGAGATTTTGCTATCACAGAAAGGAGGCCGCTTTAATGTATATGAAGACGGTGTGCAGGATTCAAATGGAAAGGTTGATGTTCGTTTTTCAAACCTGGATGTGCCTATTTTATTTGGTGTGAGAGTGGCAAAGTTCTTCCGCATTAATGTTGGCCCGATGGCTTCTTTGAGATTATCCAATAATGGTAAAATCGGCGATTCATTTGATGTGATCACGGGCGAAAACTCGGCTGAATTCAAGAACAGACTAGCGTATGGCTATCAGGCGGGTGTAGGATTTGATTTTGGCAGATTAAGCCTGGATGTGCGTTACGAAGGAAATTTCACAGACATTGTGAAGGTTGAATTTGATAATGCTACAACCGCTTCGCAATTTGGCAAGAAGAGCAACTTGTTCCAGGCAACGCTTGGCTTTGCAATTTTCTGATCCAAAACAACAAAGCATAACAAACGGGACCGTCGCTACGATGTGTCCCGTTTTTTGTTTTAATATATTACCACTGAATCTTGCAGCTATTTCTACTTTTACATTTCTTTAATTAAATTGCCTGTAAACGAAATCGTACATTACAGGCCGATTCTATCAGCGCAGTGGCAATAAATACAGATAATGTAAGGTTGGTTTTCGGGTTGAAGCTTAAACAGCTCCGATTGGATAAAGGATTGTCACTGAATGAGCTGTCTCAAAAATCGGGGTTATCGATTTCGTACATTAACGAAATTGAAAAAGGCAAGAAATACCCGAAGTCCGACAAGATCATTGCCCTGGCGTCCGCTATGGATGTGGATTATGACACGCTCGTTTCTCTCAAACTCACCAAACGCCTCGAACCCATTTCGGACCTGCTGAGCTCGAATGTGCTCACCGAGCTCCCGCTCGAACTTTTCGGCATTGATCCCGCTAACCTGCTTGAAATTCTTTCCGATGCCCCGGCCAAAATCAGCGCATTTGTAGGCACACTGATCGAGATTGCGCGGAATTATAATATGTCGATTGAGAAATTCTATTTCTCGGCTTTGCGGACTTACCAGGAAATGCACGACAATTATTTTGAGGACATTGAGCTGGAATCAGAGCGCTTTTTGATTGAAAACAATGTCAACCCAGAGCAAATCCTGAATGAAAATGATTTGGCCGAAATCCTAAAATCGCGCTTCAATTATTCGATCGAAAATATTAATGAAAAGGCCAATCCTGAGTTTGCCAGCGTTCGTTCCCTGACCATTACAAATCCAAACGGCAATCGCTTGCTGATCAATAATCACCTTACGTCAGTGCAGCGGGCATTTATTTTCGGTCGGGAGATTGGTTATTTGTATTTAAATCTGAAAAACAGATTGCATACCACGGCTTTGGTGGAAGCGGAATCGTTTGAGCAGTTGCTGAATAACTTCAAAGCATCCTACTTTTCAAGCGCGATCATTATTAAGAGAAGCCTGCTTGTGCCAGCCGTCGCAGCGGTTTTTGAACAAAAAAAGTGGCAGCCGCAACAGCTTATTGACCTCATTCACAGGTTCAATACCACGCCGGAATCATTTTGTTACAGGTTAAGCAACATTATGCCGCGCTATTTTGGCATTAACCAGATATTTTTCTCCCGTTTCAACAATTTCGTCGGTCAGAATATTTTCGATATGACCAAGGAAATGCACATTTCCCGGAAGCATTATCCGCACACCGTGAAAGACGAACATTATTGCCGGCGCTGGGTTGCATTGACGATTCTGAATGATTTGGGAGACATTATCAAGCGAAAAGAGCAGCCCCGAATCCTTTGCAAAGCACAAAAATCGACTTACCTGGACACGCGGGATGAATATCTGGTGATCAGTTTCGCATTGCCCATGTCCCCTACTCCGGGCCTCAATGTGAGCGTTTCCATGGGCATTTACCTGGATGAGCCGACCAGGGAAAAATTACAATTCCTGGACGATCCCTATTTGGTTGCCAGAGAAGTAAACCAAACCTGCGAACGCTGCTCGCTCTTCGACTGCCGCGAAAGGATCGCCGCACCAACTATTCTCCAAAAACGGCATAAAAACGAAGAATTAAGGAAAGCATTGAAGCGGATGATCAACTAAAATCGAGACGATATAGGGGTTTAGGCGCAGTTGAATGTCTTATCAGGGAGGTGATTAAAAGTTGATTAAATGCTGGATTAGAAATATCTTAGAATTTATCTTCGCAAACCTTACCACCACGTTCCGAATTATCTTTGTGAATATTTGACACCAATGCTATGCCTGGCACATATGAGTTTGAAGATTTTCTTTTAAAAGTCTCCACTCCGTTTTATCTGTTGCTGATCTGCATCGAAATTTTCCTGACTTACCGTCCCGCGCACCACCACGACAGCCCTCGAGCTTCCTATAATTTTAAAGATTCTCTTACCAATGCATCCTTAATGCTCCTGAACGGAGGCATTGACCTTTTATTCAGAACGGCCTATGTGAGCGTGCTGATCTGGTTTTACAACATAGGCGCGGTAACGACCATTACCAATCCGTTTTTTTACTGGTTTAGCCTTTTCCTGCTGGAAGACCTCGCGTTCTACACATTGCATTATGTGGATCATCACAGCCGGTTGTTTTGGGCCGTGCACGTAACGCACCATTCCTCAGAGCATTTCAACCTGACGACCGGTTTCCGCTCTTCTGTTTTCCAGCCGCTTTACCGCTTCGTGTATTACATCCCGCTGGCGCTAATCGGCTTTAATCCCGCCGACATCATCATTATGTACTCGCTCACGCAGATTTACGGCATCATTGTGCACACGGAATATGTGGGCAAACTGGGCTGGCTTGAATACATTTTCGTAACCCCTTCCCATCATCGTGTTCACCACGCGAGTAATGTGCAGTATTTAGATAAAAACATGGGCATGTGCCTCATTATCTGGGACCGCATTTTCGGCACATTCCAAGAAGAGTTGGAAACCGTCCCGCCCGTTTACGGATTGACCAAACCCATTGAAAACACAACGCTGGCCCACACCGTTTTGCACGAATGGAAGGAAATAGGAAATGATTTTAAGCAGCAAACAAACCTGTGGACGAAGCTCAATTACCTGATCAAAGCGCCAGGCTGGTCTCACGACGGTTCAAGACAAACCACAAAGGACCTGCAAACACATCTCTCAGAACAAATTACACCAAAACAATTTATAAGAACTGACGGCCAGCAACCAACGGCTATTTAAACGCTGGAATTCCGGTTATTTCGGCACCCAGGATCAACAAGTGAATGTCATGCGTGCCTTCATAAGTGATTACTGATTCCAGGTTCATCATATGTCGCATGACGGGATATTCACCGGAAATCCCCATTGCACCCAAGATCTGCCGACATTCCCGGGCCACATTCAGCGCCATAGCCACATTGTTACGCTTCGCCATGGAGATCTGGGTTGTTGTGGCTCTGCCGTCATTCACCTGTTATGAATTTCGGGAGTGGTAAAGCCCGCCATTCCGCGCTCCACGATCAGTCCACGCACCTTTCCTTCCTCATCCCTCGCCCAAACGACCGCTATATCAGCAAACGGAGCATTGGAAATCCACATTTTGGAACCATTAAGGAGATAACCATTTTCCGTTTTAGAAATCCGGGTCTTCATTCCAGCCGGGTTGGAGCCATGATCCGGCTCGGTCAATCCGAAGCAACCAACCAGTTCGCCCCCGGCGAGTCCAGAAAGATATTTTTGTTTTTGTTCCTCAGATCCAAATTCATGAATAGGCCACATAACGAGCGAACTCTGCACCGAAATCGTCGACCGCATGCCCGAATCGCCTCTTTCAATCTCCTGGCACATTAAACCATAACTAATGTAATCCAGTCCCCCGCCGCCGTATTCAAGCGGAATTGTCGGGCCAAAAACCCCAAGCTCTCCAAACATTTTGATCAGATGCAACGGAAATTCCGCCCTTTGCGCATAGTCTTCAATGATGGGTTTGATTTCCCTGTCGGAAAAGTTTCTGACAGTGCTCGCAATCAGTTGCTGCTCAGTAGTTAGCAGATCAGCGATGTTATAAAAGTCGGTGTTCATGATGAAATGCTTATAAAATTTCTACGCACAATATATAACAGTTACAACCATTCTTTTAAAAATCGCATCTTTCCTGTCGAATCATTAATGTTAAGAAACCATGAAAATCTATAACTCAATATTTATAACGCTTCTATTTGTCAGCATGTTCTCCTGCAAAGACAAAGACATTCATGTTGAAAATAGCGGTCTTGTAGGGAAGTGGAAAATGGTTGAGTTTTTATTTGATCCGGGCGATGGCAGCGGCAAATTCCAGAAAGCCTCAGAAGGGGAATCCAGCATCGTAGAATTCAAAGCAAATGGTGATTTCAAAGAAACCAAAGGTTTGCTGTACTCATCCATTAATCCATATACCAAATATAAAATCATCGACAGTCGCCGCATCGAACTCAGCGGCGCACCCGACAGCAGCGTTTACCCTGCGATTATCTGGACATATAAAGATCTGAAAAGCGATTCAGTAACACTCGGTTTCAGCTGTTACGAAGCTTGTCTCGGAAAATTTGTAGCCATAAAATAAAGCATTATCTCAGCCAATTTTTGAATAGCTCCCTACTGTAAACCAAATTTTGCTTATGCGCCTCAACAGCATCCATTGTTTTCGGCGACGTTTTTTCAAGACATTGTTCCAAAACCAAATGAGGCGTCACATTCATTGACTGTAAAGTGCTGACCAGGCGGCGGTAATCAATGTCGCCATCGCTGAATGCTTCCTGCCAGATTCCGTCTTTGGATTGGCGCAGATGTAGCTCGACAATTCGTTTTCCATACAATTTTACAATATCAAAAAGTGCAATCTGCGAATTGCCGGAGCCGCGGTAAACCCAATGCACATCCAGG
The DNA here is from genome assembly GCF_000428845.1 of Dyadobacter alkalitolerans DSM 23607. Lineage (GTDB taxonomy): Bacteria > Bacteroidota > Bacteroidia > Cytophagales > Spirosomataceae > Dyadobacter > Dyadobacter alkalitolerans. The sequence goes on from NZ_AUAS01000001.1 coordinate 61,904, forward strand.
CAGAGGGAAACATTTTTAGGGTCTGTAGCTAGCAGCATATGATGAAATTCCCGCGCAGCCGCACGCAGCTCCACATCATGCGTATGGTAAGCGAGCGTCATACCGCGTTTTTTCAGTTCGGCACCTAGTTTATCGAGGTTTCTTGCCTGTTCAGCGAGTTCAGCGTCATTCTTATTTTCGGACCCGCCCCATTGAAGCGGGTTGGGATTGGTGACAATGATCTTTGTATCAGCTGGTTTCAAAGCATCCGCAATTGCGAGCACAGATTCAATGGACTTGGTCGCCTCGTCAGCTTTATGTAAGGAACTGTTCACGTAAACCGATGGCATAGCAAGATGATTTTTTTTCAAAACCGGCAACAATTTGCCTACTTCATCTGCCTGGGTAAATGCGGGTTCGTAGGCTTTGAGGCCGGTTGAAGAAAACTCTTTTAGCGAAGCATCCAGGTCGGCGCCCCATTCTTTTCCTTCACGGGCGTAAAATGTAATCCATGAATATTGGTTGCACGAAATGGGAAAAGTGGATGCCGGATTTTCAATTTCCGGCAAAAAAGTAGCTCCGACCGAGACAGCCAGCGAATTCATAAATGTTCTTCGATCGATGGTCATGACGTGAGGCTGTTTTGGAAAAGTCAGGTAATTTTAATCAAAGATGAAAACAGAAGAATATTACCGTCTTGCTTACCTTTGCAGCATTAAAGGATAAATCCCTTTCCCAATGCACCAAACGCTTCAACTGACATTAGCGCCCGAAATCGCGCTGGACGACGAGAATTTTCGTCAGCATATCATTAAAAAATTGCGGCTGCGTCACAACGACACGCCCATTATCCGCAAAACCCGCCAATCCATTGATGCCCGCAGCCGGCAAGTGAAGGTGAATGTGCAGGCAGAAGTTTATGTCAACGAAACCCCGCCTTCGCTCATCGGTTTCCAACTGGATTATCCCGACGTGAGTAAAAAGCCCCAGGCATTGATCATTGGCTGCGGTCCGGCAGGCATGTTCGCCGCATTGCGGTTGATTGAGCTGGGCATTAAGCCGGTGATTTTTGAAAGAGGCAAAGATGTGCGCGCCAGACGCCGTGATCTGGCTGCTATTAATAAGGAGCACATTGTTAATCCTGAATCCAATTATTGCTTTGGCGAAGGCGGTGCCGGGACTTATTCGGATGGAAAGCTATATACGCGCTCTAACAAGCGCGGTGACATTCGCCGGGTGCTGGAAATTTTCGTAGGCCACGGAGCCAGCGAGCAGATCCTCATCGACACACACCCGCACATCGGCACCAACAAGCTTCCGGTCGTGGTTTCCGAAATGCGCGAAAGCATATTGAAAGCGGGCGGCGAAATTCATTTTGACACAAAAGTAACCGACTTCATCATTGCCGAAGGTGAGTTAAAGGGAGTTATTACCGATGATAGTAAGGAACATCTGGGCATTGGCGTGATCCTGGCAACGGGACATTCGGCCAGGGACATTTACGAGCTGCTGGATGCGAAAAAGATCCTCATCGAGAGCAAATCATTTGCGATGGGCGTTCGTATTGAGCACCCGCAAAACACCATTGATAAGATCCAGTATCATTGCGAGACGGACCGTGGGCCTTACTTGCCCGCTGCTTCATATAGCCTGGTAACCCAAACGCGCTACAAAGGCATTCAGCGTGGCGTTTTCTCCTTTTGCATGTGTCCGGGTGGGTTCATTGTGCCTGCGGCGACGGCTTCCGGAGAAGTGGTCGTAAATGGCATGTCGCCTTCCCGCCGTGATTCGCCATATGCCAATTCGGGCATTGTGGTTTCGATTGAAGAGCATGATCTTTTGCCTTATAGAGAATTCGGTGCATTGGCTGGCTTGCAATATCAGAAGGAGATTGAACAGGCAGCTTGCCAGTTTGCCGGTGCCACGCAAACTGCTCCGGCTCAGCTGGCCGTGGATTTTGTAAAAGGAAAAGTTTCTTCGCAATTGCGCGACACATCTTACCAGCCGGGCTTGCAGTCTGTTGACCTGCGGGAGATTTTGCCAGCTGAAATTGCCTTTCCACTTAGCGAAGCACTTTCTGATTTTGGACAAAAAATGAGGGGTTATATGTCTGGAGACGCGCAGTTGATTGGCGTTGAAAGCCGGACTTCCTCCCCCGTACGTATCCCCCGCGAACAGGAAACCTGCGAGCATCCCGAACTGAAAGGCTTATTCCCTTGCGGCGAAGGGGCCGGTTACGCCGGCGGCATTATGTCGGCCGCCATGGACGGCGAACGCTGCGCCCAGCAACTTGCAAAATTATACGCCAACAAGAAAATCCAATAACTTCCGTATCCGTCGTTGTATTGTTATATTTGCATCAATGACGTTTGGAAGAAATTCCTTATCACACACTATTTTATGCCAGAGATTTTCAGAATGTTCGGGATGAAGTTTTTCTTTTACAGCCTTGAACATTTACCCATCCATATTCATGTCCGCAATGCGGACGGAACCGCCAAGTTTGAAATAAACCCGGTTAAACTGGTTGAAAGTCATGGCATTAAGCCTAAGGATCTCGTGCTTGCTGAGGCGCTGGTTGAAGAAAACAAAGAACTGATCACTGAAAAGTGGCAGCAGTTTCACGGCGAATGAGCATCTTAATTTTCTAACTATTGAATGATATGAAAATTAAAAACGTATGGTTCGACGACTCGAATATTTATGTTGTTACGGAAAGCGGACATACCATTGGCAATCCGCTGGAATGGTTTGCCAGGCTTAAAAATGCTACGACAGAACAACGGGAAAACTTTGAGATCGGCCCTGAGGGCAACAGCCTGCACTGGGAAGAAATTGATGAAGACCTGAGCCTGGAAAGTCTTTTCGATTTCAAGCGCGAACTGCATTATGCCAAAATCTGACACCAACACTCTACTCAACAACCTGCCTCTATGGCCACTTTGGGATCATTTTCCTTGTTTGTTAATGCACTCACTCAAAAACTGAAATATCCGCTGCCGGGGGAATCGGCGCACCGGATCATGCAAGCTTCTTCAAAGCTCCGATTGACTTTCAAACCCAACGCCCGCACCCGAAAAAGCGCCGTTCTGGTTTTATTTTATCCTTATAAAGACGAAATTTATTTCCCGCTGATCCTTCGCCCAGCCTACGACGGCGTGCATTCCGGGCAAGTGGCATTCCCTGGCGGACGCTTCGAAAATACAGACGAAAATCTGATCCGCACCGCCTTGCGCGAAGCGCAGGAAGAAATCGGCTTGCGCTTGAATGATGTCAAAATCCTGGGCGTTCTTACCGAATTATTCATCCCGGCAAGTAACTTCTACGTTCTCCCGGTAATTGCCACAATGCCTTACCGCCCCGACTTTTACCCCGACCCGCGGGAAGTGGAAGATATTTTTGAGATCAAATTAGAAGAAATTTCTGATATTGAAATTATCGGTTCGAGCGACATACAAGTCCGTGGCGAACAGGTTCATGCACCGCATTATATGGTGCAGGGATACAAAATCTGGGGTGCCACAGCGATGATGATCAGTGAGCTTTTGACTGTTCTGAACGCGCCGGAAGGTGACCCGGAAAGCTAGAAATTAACGCTTTATTTGCTATATTAGCAGGTAATTCAAATCGATCTTCCGGTCAAGTCTGCGCTGTTCCGTCTTTCTGGAATGGTTCAGTGCTGCATCCCGAACCGGCTGATAGCGATTGTCTTACAAATATTTACTGAGTACTTAAAACCTGGTTCCTCCTTCATTTATGGACGAAAACGGAGCTACGCCTGACGTAGAAGATAGCGGATTGCACGATAAACTGCCCATTTCGGGACTATATGAAAGTTGGTTTCTTGATTATGCATCTTATGTAATTCTGGAACGCGCGGTTCCAGCCGTAGAAGATGGCCTTAAACCTGTTCAAAGGCGCATTATGCACGCTTTGAACGAGATGGACGACGGCCGTTTCAATAAAGTTGCCAATGTGGTAGGTTCTTCAATGCAATATCACCCGCATGGCGACGCCTCCATTTACGACGCCATTGTAAACATTGGCCAGAAAGAATTGCTTTTTGACACCCAGGGAAACTGGGGAGATATCCGCACCGGCGACGGGGCAGCGGCGGCGCGTTATATAGAAGTCCGTTTGTCGCGCTTTGCCAAAGAAATTGTTTTCAATGACGATACAACCGAATGGCAGCTTTCCTATGACGGCCGTAAGCGCGAGCCGGTAACATTGCCGGTGAAATTCCCGCTGCTGCTTTCCTTGGGCGTTGAAGGAATTGCGGTAGGCTTATCTACCAAAATTCTCCCACACAACTTCTGCGAGCTGATCGAAGCGTCAATCAACATTCTGCAAGGGAAAGAAGTCACGATCTATCCGGATTTTCTGACCGGCGGGCAAATTGACATTTCAAATTATAATGATGGTCACAGAGGCGGAAAAGTAAGGGTTAGGGCCAGAATTGAGGAAGAGGATAAGAAAATGCTCGTGATCCGCGACATTCCGTTCGGGACTACGACGACGTCCATCATTGATTCGATCATTAAGGCCAATGATACGGGAAAAATCAAGATCCGGAAAGTGGTCGACAACACGGCTGCAGAGGTGGAGATCCAGGTGCATCTGGCGCCAGGGGTGTCGCCCGACATTACGATGGACGCGCTTTATGCGTTCACCGAATGTGAAGTTTCCATTTCGCCTAATGCTTGCATCATTATCGCCGACAAGCCGCATTTTGTTGGGGTAACGGAAATTTTAAAATACAACACAGGCCAGACGGTTCATTTGCTACAACGAGAGCTTGAAATCAAGCGGTTAGCGTTGCTGGAAAAGATCCTGTATGGTTCTTTGGAAAAAATATTCATTGAAAACCGCATTTACCGTGACATTGAAGAATGCGAAACTTTCGAGGCTGTAATCCGCACCATTGACAAAGGACTTGAACCCTACAAGCCGCAATTTTACCGTGAAATTACGGACGAAGACATTGTAGAACTGACCGAGATCAAGATCAAGCGTATTTCAAAATACGATGGCTACAAGGCGGACGAGTTGATGAAAAAGTGGCAGGAAGAATTGGCAGAAACCGAGGATAACCTGGTGCATATCACCCGTTTTGCCATTGAATATTATAAAGACCTGCTCAAAAAATACGGCAAAGGACGTGGCCGCAAAACCGAAATCCGGGCATTCAACCAGATCTCGGCGAACATTGTGGCAGCCAATAATCAAAAATTATATGTGAACCGAGCCGAAGGTTTTATCGGTTACGGGCTCAAAAAGGACGAATTCGTAACAGACTGCTCGGACATTGACGACATTATTGTTTTCAAATCCGACGGGAGATGTTTGGTTACGAAAATCCAGGAAAAGGTTTTCGTAGGAAAAGACATTATACACTGTGCAGTTTTTGTCAAAAACGATGAACGCATGGTTTATAACCTCGTGTATCTGGATGGCAAAACGGGTGTTTCCTACATCAAAAGATGCCAGATCACCGCAGTCACCCGCGACCGTGAGTACGATCTTACACAGGGCACGCCAAAATCCAAGATCACTTATTTCACGGCGAATGAAAACGGTGAAGCTGAGATCATTGCGGTGAGCTTATCGGCTCAGAGCAAGGCTAAAGTGAAGCAGTTTGACTTCAATTTTGCAGACTTGCTGATCAAGAACCGCAGTGCGATGGGAAACATTCTGACGAAATATCCTGTCAGGAAAATCATATTGAAACAGGCCGGCCGCTCCACATTAGGCGGAGTCGATATGTGGTTCGATCCGATTATCGGACGCCTGAACCGCGATGAAAGAGGAGAATACTTAGGCAACTTCGGTCCTTCCGACAGCATACTTGTCATCTATAAAGAAGGGTCTTACGAGCTTACGAACTTTGACCTGACCAATCATTACGTCTCTAATGAAGTGGTTCTTGTCAAAAAGTTTGATCCGAAAATGGCCATAACGGCATTGTACTATGACGGCGGCCAGAAAAACCATTTCATCAAACGTTTTAACATTGAGACCTCTACGCGGGATAAAAAGTTTGTTTTTATCAGCGATGCCAAAAACAGCAAGTTACTGCTAGCCAGCACCGATAAGCGCCCGAGATTGGAAATTATCTTACCCAAAACAGCCACCAAAGAGCAATCAAAAGAAGAATATGTGATTGAAGAAATGGTCGATGTGCGCGGCTGGCGGGCGATGGGAAACAAGCTTCCTAACGACAAGTTCAAGGATGTGCGCTGGCTGGAATCCCTGCCAGAACCTGAGGAGGAAGCAGTTATAGCAGAAGTTGCCAATGAGGAGGTCTCGGATGAAGACAGTACTACTGAGGACGTTGGGGGTGAGCAGATTGCCACTGAGGAAGTTGCAGATGAAGACATTAAGGTAGCGGAAGCTGCCGAACAAGAAGACAATGCGGGAGATATTTCGCCAGCGGACGATAAGGCAAAATCAGAGACGGACGACTCAAAATCAGAGACGGACGAAAATGCAAAATTAGAGACTAGCGAAGACGCAAAACCAGAGACAAAGCCGAAAAAAGAGCCTAAAAAACGGAAGGATGAGAAAAACCAGCTGGGCCTTTTTTAAGCGATTTATCAAAAAAATAAAAAGAAAGTCAGCAACGAAGAACGCTGCCCGATGCGTACGGTCTACTAGTATAACATCGTGTACAAAAGACCGGAATATTACAAAGAGTTGGTACATTAGAAGACAACTTCAAGTATACGAGTGAAAAATTTGATTAAAACCATATTACTCTTATTATTTGCGTGCATGGTTTTTATCTTGCTTTGTAACCTCTGGGTGGTGTATAATACAAGGCAGTACAACTACTTTTCAATCGAAAACCTGCCTTCCAATGATGTCGCATTGGTGTTGGGGACGAGCAAGAAATCCGAGAAAGGAAAAGAAAATCTTTTTTTCAAATACCGGATGGAGGCGACGGCCCGGTTGTTTAAAGAAGGAAAAATCAAGTACATTATTCTGAGCGGAAACAATGATTCCCAATACTATAATGAACCGCTTGATATGCAAAGAGCGTTACTGAACCTGGGAATACCTGAGAATGTCATGACGCTGGATTATGCAGGGTTCAGGACATTCGATTCGATCATTCGTTGCAAAGAGGTTTTTAATCAGGACAACTTCACGATCATTTCACAAAATTTCCATAATGCAAGGGCACTATATATCGCTCATAATGAAGGCATTAATGCTATATCATTTGCAGCGCAGGATGTGCCGGACGGATATTCGCTCCGGACATTGGTGCGCGAATATCTGGCAAGACCGAAGGCTGTTCTGGACGTTCATATACTGCGTCCCGCGGCAGATGTTACCTCTAACAATGAGATAAGAAAAAAATGAGAAATTGGAATGAGGGAAATGATTCGGCACACGCACCGGTCCACACATATAGCTTGAAAAAAACATTACTTTGCCTGCTCCTATTTGCATTAGTTTGTACCACTAACTCTTTCTCGCAGACCACTTATACGATCAAAGGGAAGATAACGGACGCGACAACCGGTGACGCCATTCCTTTTGCTAATGTTGGCATAAAAGCCTCACTGGCAGGCGCTACAACAAATTTCGACGGCTTTTATCAAATCACTTTCACCCCTCCGGCGGATTCGGTCATCGTCACTTATGTCGGCTATGAGAGCAAAAGCAAACCGATCAAACCCGACCTGGCTGAGCAAACAATTGATATACAACTTTCTCCGGGAACATTGCAGCTGAAAGAAGTCAGGATATTTGCCGGGGAAAATCCTGCTTATGCCATTATGCGTAAGATTGTTGCAGGAAAAGACAAAAATAACACAGACGAGCTGGACGCTTACGAGTACGAAAGCTATAACAAGATCCAGATTGACATTGATAACCTTTCTGACAAATTCAGGAACAGGAAGTCTGTCAAAAAGATGACGCATATCGTTGATAAATACGACGAGGTGAAGGGTGAAAATGGTGAGACAATCATTCCAATTTTCATATCCGAATCAGTATCAGACGTTTATTACCGCCGTAATCCGAAGAAAAAGAAGGAGATCATTAATAAAACCAAAGTCTCCGGCGTGGGTCTGACCGACGGAAGCCTCGTTTCGCAGTTGATCGGGTCGTCGTTTCAGCAATATAATTTCTATAATAACTGGCTGAATATCTTAGATAAAGACTTTGTTTCGCCCATTGCCGACAGCTGGAAAGTTTACTATGAATATTATCTGTCCGACAGTGTAAAAAATGGCGACAAGTATGATTATCAGATTGATTTTGAGCCTAAACACGAGCAGGACCTGGCATTCACAGGGTCGTTTTGGGTGGATGGCGAAACATACGCGCTGACACAAATGGACGTAAGTGTGGGCAAGCGCGCAAATTTGAATTTCATTGAAAAGATTAAGGTTCAGCAGTCCTACGAGTTTTTTGAAGAGCAAAACGAATGGGTAACGTCGAAAACGCGGGTGCTGATCGATGTGGACGAACCTACGAAGCAGACTGCCGGCATGCTGTTGAAGTTTTATTCAGCCAATTCAAAATACAAGATCAACAGTCCGCACGATCCCAAATTTTACGACACGGCCATCGAGCTGAAAGAGGATTACATGCAGCACGATTCGGCTTATTGGCAAAAAAGCCGTCCCGAATCGCTGAGTGCGAACGAGTTGCTTTCTTTTCAGCTTGTCGATTCACTGAAAATGCTGCCCGTGGTGAAAACCTACACCGAAATCCTGAATATCCTGGTAAACGGCTACAAGCGCATCGACAAATGGAACATTGACATTGGTCCTTATTTGTATTTGTATGCCAATAATAAGGTTGAAGGCCACCGTTTTAGGTTGGGATTTAAAACGGATCCAGGATTCAGCAGGAAGTGGATTTTCAGCGGTTATGGCGCTTACGGAACCAAAGATAAGGCTTTCAAATACGGTGCGGGGATGGATTACATTATCGACCGGCAACCCTGGACCATGGCTGGCATCAGTTATTCCAAAGATCTGGAACGGCTGGGTGTTTCTGCGGAGACGATCGGGCCTAACACATTGTTCGGGGCATTTTCACGCTTCGGCGCTTTCCGCAGGGCGTACTGGCAGGAGGACATTTCTGCCTATTTCAAAAGGGAATTGGTAAAAGGATTAACCGGGAGCATCCAGATCCGCCACCGTGATTTCAGGCCTTTATTTCCTTTTACATACAAAACCAATCCCGAGGCTGGCATTGAATCCCCGGTAAAAAGCACATTTGATATCACTGAAATAAACCTAGAAACGCGCCTTGCGAGCAAGGAGACTTTTTTGCAAAATGATAATGAGCGCATCAGCATGGGCAATGGCAATTCGCCCGCCTTTACACTGCGTTACACACTGGGAATCAAGAACTTCCTGGGTGGAGATTTTAACTACAATAAATTTTCCTTCAACGTTAAGCAGAGTTTCCGCTTCGGCGTTATCGGCCGGACTTACTATAATGTAACATTCGGCCTCATTCCTTCCACATTGCCGTACCCATTGCTTTATACGCCGCTCGGCAACGAGTCGCTGTTTTATGTGGACAATGCATTTAACCTCATGCGCTACTTCGAATTCATGAGCGACCGCTATGTTGCATTGCGCGTGGAGCACAATTTCGAAGGCTTTTTATTGAACAGGATTCCCGCTATCCGCAAGCTAAAACTGCGCATGCTGGCAACAGGAAGGGTGTTCTATGGCAGTGTTTCGGATGCTAACTCGTCACTTTCGACAACGACAGACGAATCAGGGAACGAAATTCAGGCATTTAATAAACTCAAAGACAGGCCTTACATTGAGCTTGGCTATGGCATTGACAATATTTTCAAAGCAGGCCGTATTGACTTTGTGCACAGACTCACTTACCTCAGCAATCCGAATGTGACGCCATTTGCAGTGAAGATTTCGTTCTGGTTTAGCCTGTAAGCGGTCAGATGCGTTTCAGGTCTTTGGATGCATAAGTTAAATGCACGACCTGCCCTACTTCCATGTCCATTCTGTTTCTGTAAAAGGATAATTGCTCCTTCTTGGCATTAATACAACGGATTTCCCAGTGGTTTCCATGGAACCGGATCGCCTCCACATTCCCCTGCCATCTGCTTTTTTCCGGATTTTTTGTAGGCTTGACTTTCTCCGGGCGGATATAAAATTGCTTGGAATTTACGTCGTCGGCAAGCCAGTTTATATCACCTGTCAGCTCAGCTACATAACTGTCAACCGGCTGGTTATAAACCTCCTGGGGTGTTCCCGTCTGAATAATTTTACCTTCCCGGAGCACAGCAATCCGGTCCGACCAGGCCAGGGCATCTGCGGCTTCGTGCGTAACGAAGACACAGGACATTCTCTGCTCTTTGCGCATGGTTTCAATAGCGCTGGCCAGCACGCGGCGGTTATGGTTGTCCAGGTGCGCAAATGGCTCGTCGAGAAGCAAAACATCCGGTTGCTCGGCTAGTGCTTTTGCAATCGCTGTCCGCTGTTTCTCACCGCCGGACAGCAGCTTGGCTTTTTGACTTTTTACAGATTCCAAACCCGTGATCGCAAGCAGTTCCGCAACCTTTTCTTTTCTATAATCTACATTATAAAATCGCAGCGAGTACGCAATGTTCTCCTCAACGGTCTGATTAGGAAAAAGCTCAAATTCCTGGTGGATGAGCTTGATGGATTCGTGGCCGGGAATGAGCTCGCCGCTTACCAGTTTTAATGGCTCTTCTTTGAAAAAGACTTTGCCTTCCTCCGCATCCTGAAAACGTCCCAGGATACGGAGTAAGGTGCTTTTACCCGACCCACTTTCGCCTAATATACCCAGCCACTCGCCTGCATTGAGTTGTAAATCAATGTCCGACAGAACCGGTTTTAAACCAAAGCTTTTCGTAAGCGATTGTGCGCGCAGGGTAATTTTGTCTTTCTTCATTATGCCCAGGTAATCTTGTTTTCCATGGGTGTGCGACGGGCCGGCGCTTCCGGTGCATCGTGGTAACCCATGAAATACAATCCCAGACATTTCTGATTTTCGGGGATGCCTGCAAACTTGGCCAGAAGGTCGAGCACACCCGGACTGCTCCAATAGGAACCGATACCATAAGCCGTTGCCGTAAGCCACATATTTTGCACTGCGCAAGCCACAGAAGCTGTTTCTTCCCATTCCGGAAGCTTGTCAGGATGCAACTCTGCGCAGATCATCACCACGACATTAGATTTAAGCACTTTTTCGCCCGCAGCGTCATATCTGGCCTGCGAAAATGATTCGGGAGGCGTTACTGTGCGATATCTTTCCGTGAAAAATCCTGCAAGCTTGTTCAGGCTCTCGCCTTTATAAACTACAAAACGCCAGGGCTCTGTCAATTTATGGGTTGGGGCGTAGTTGGCATTTTCAAGGATCGTCATCAGGACGTCTTCGGGAATGTCTTTTTCAATATAACTGGGCGGAAAAATACTGCGTCGGTTACGGATTACCTGATTAACTGCCTCAACTGTTTGTTCCATTACAATAAAATTTACTTCAAATTTGTCAAAAAAACAAAGCTAGCAATCTGTAAGTAAAATTTACCAACATCGTGCACAACTTTGCCGTTAAACAATTAATTTGGGCGGCTCCTTGGTGAAATCCGCTAAATTGGCCTCAATAAATTTCACTTCAACCAACCTGACACAAGATGCTTGTTACTACTACTCCGAACATTGAAGGCAAAAAAATCATTAAGTACATTGGTTTGGTAAACGGTGAAGCCATTATCGGCGCCAACTTTTTCAAAGATTTTCTGGCCGGGATCCGGGATGTGGTAGGCGGTCGCTCGGGCTCTTACGAGCAGGGCCTGCGGGAGGCTAAAAGCATTGCTATTCGCGAAATGATGGATCAGGCGCAAAGGTTAGGCGCCAACGCGGTTATCGGTGTTGATATTGATTTGGAAACGATCGGTGGAAACAGCTCGATGCTGATGGTGAGCGCAAACGGGACGGCTGTTTGCTACGAGTAAGCAACAAAAAAATGGCCTACCGCATTACAGTAGGCCATTCCACGTAAACCCTCCTCTATCAGTGTTCGTCAAAAATGTTATTGGGTGTCTGACAGGGCGTCAGTCCCAGGCAACAATTTGCTTGACTGAATACTAATAACTAAAATTCTGTGCCAAATTATCAAACAAAAGCAAACAGACAAAAATTTATCAAAGTTTTTTTAGATTTATGTAGATTACTTACTACAAAAAATCGGAATGATACAGTTATTTAAACCTATCTGAACAATCCTAAAACGCGTTGCTGTTTAATTATTCGTCAAATCCGGGAATTCATTCCCCAATCTTTTCACCACCCTTATTTCAGCGAATCTGACGCGTCATTTCAATGTGTTCAATGTCATCTTCCAGGTAGATTTCGCTGGATTGTACGAACCCGAACGAGCCGTAGAACTTCTTTAAATACAACTGTGCCCCGATCCGTATGACGCTTTTACCATACAAAATTTCCACCTTTCTGATCGACTCATTCAGCAGTTCAATGCCGTAACCCTTTCCCCTGCCTTCGCCCGAAACGGCAATCCTGCCTATCGACGGAAATTCATAAGAAACGCCGGGCGGCACAATGCGTGAAAATGCCATCAGCCTCCCGTTCAGATAGCCCGACAAATGATGACATTTCTGATCCTTCCCATCGAGATCCAGGAAGCAGCATTTCTGCTCTACCACAAAAACTTCATTTCTTAATTGCAGCAAATCATACAGCTCGGCCTTGGTAAGGTCTTCAAAAGTTTTGAAATGCCAGGCTAATTTTAAATCCATTTGTGACAGTTGTTCTTGAAAGAATATATTTTTACCTGAATTAAATCGTCTTTCATAAATTTGCAGCGAATTAACTACATAACATTTTACAAAGCTAAGCATGGGAAGAGCTTACGAATATAGAAAAGCGCGGATGTTCAAGCGTTGGGATAAAATGGCCAAGACCTTTACGAGGATTGGAAAAGACATTGTCCTTGCTGTAAAAAGCGGAACCGCTGATCCTAATACAAACGCAAGGCTCAGGGTTCTTTTACAAAACGCCAGGGCTGCCAATATGCCCAAAGACACCGTAGAAAGGGCTATCAAACGCGCTACGTCAAAAGACCAGGACGATTACAAAGAAATGGTTTACGAAGGTTACGGCCCGCATGGCGTCGCGATCCTCGTGGAAAGCACAACGGACAATCCTACACGGACTGTCGCCAACGTGCGGAGCTATTTCAATAAGCTGGGCGGAAGTCTCGGCACAATGGGCATGCTGGATTTCATTTTTGACCGGAAATGTATTTTCAAGATCAAAAATGCGGGTGGCAAAGATCTGGAAGAGTTCGAATTCGAATTGATCGACGTGGGCGGTGAAGAGGTTTTTTTAGATGAAGAAACCAACCTCATTAACATTTACGGAGAATTCACGGCATTCGGCGCTTTGCAGCATTATCTGGAAGAAAACGGTTACGAAATCGTAGAAGCGGATTTTGAACGCATTCCAAATGATACCAAAAAGCTGACCGACGATGAGATCGCAGAAGTTGAAAAACTGATTGAGAAGATCGAGGACGACGATGATGTGCAGCGCGTTTACCACAACATGGGTTAATGCTTAATGCAAGTCGATAATCTTGTGTTGTCGTTTCATAAATTCAAACTGGTCGCCGGGCCCTTTTCCAAGCAGCGACGCGCCAACCGGCGATGAAGAAGAGACTGCTATCACGGTCTCTTCTTCTATTTTTACCGCTCCCAGGCTCACAGCGATCAGAAACCAGCCCGCGCTGGTTTCGAGCAATGATCCTACCGCAGCCCGTACGGCAACTTCATTGTCGTGTATTTTTTCCAAAACCAATCTTTCCATCCGCACCTGCTCGTATTGCCTGGCGTGCATATTCCTATCCAGCTGCCCCATGGACCGGGAAGTTTCGTATTTATCCCCCATTGAGCTTTTCCCCTGATCATTCGCCGATGATTGCGCAGCTTCCATCGCGTTCCAAGCCACCATCATCCGCTCTTCCAGAAGTGATTTTAGATAAGTTATTAATGCTGCCTTATTCATTCTGATCCGATTTTTTAAGCTTTCTTCTACACCGGAAAATCCCCGGTAATGTTCCAAAGATAGTCAGCTGCGAGGAAGAAATAGGAAGGGGAAATTTCCAAATGCGTTTTCGCGTTGCCGGGTTCCTTATTATCTTTGCCAAACTTTCTTGAATACCAGCAATGACAAAACTTTCGGTCCGGCACTTACTTGGAATTAAAAACCTGAACGAGAATGACATTCAAACCATTTTAGACACAGCGACTCAGTTCAAGGACGTCATTAACCGGCCCATCAAGAAAGTCCCATCGCTTCGGGACATTACCATAGCAAACGTTTTTTTCGAAAATTCGACCCGCACAAGGCTCTCTTTTGAACTGGCTGAAAAGCGTCTTTCTGCCGATGTGGTTAATTTTTCTGCTTCCGGAAGTTCGGTCAAAAAGGGTGAAACACTGCTCGATACGGTCAACAATATCCTGGCTATGAAAGTGGATATGATCGTCATGCGCCACAGCAGCCCCGGAGCTCCCCATTATCTTTCCACACGTATCCCTGCCAATGTTGTCAATGCTGGCGATGGCACCCATGAGCACCCAACGCAGGCATTACTCGATGCCTTTTCGATGCGTGAAAAACTTGGAGATCTAACCGGAAAGAAAATTGCGATTATCGGCGACATTACACATTCGCGTGTGGCGCTATCCAATATTTTTTGTTTGCAAAAACTAGGAGCAGAAGTGATGGTCTGCGGACCTTCGACTTTGATTCCCAAGCATTTGGACGAACTGGGCGTAAAGATTGGCCATAATGTGCGGGAAGCATTGGAATGGTGCGATGTGGCCAACGTGCTACGCATCCAGCTTGAACGCCAGCAGATTAAGTATTTCCCTTCATTAAGGGAATATTCACTCTATTATGGCATTAATAAAGCCATGCTGGACAACCTGAACAAAGAAATTGTTCTCATGCACCCGGGCCCGATCAACCGTGGCGTTGAGCTTTCCTCAGACGCGGCCGATTCCAGCCACTCTATCATTCTGAACCAGGTCGAAAACGGTGTTGCGGTGCGGATGGCGGTGCTTTATCTGCTTGCCCAGCAATAGTCAACTTTCCAGTTCCTGTCATTTCCTGCCGCATAATGTGCACGTGAATATATTCCGGCGTGTAAGGGACTATTTTTAGATAAAATTTTACCTTTACCAGCATCCACAAAAACCGATTCTGATGATTCACACGGAAGGAATGCTGCGCGACGATGCACTGAAAGGCAAAACCATCATTGTTACCGGCGGCGGGACTGGCTTAGGCAAATCCATGGCCACTTACTTTTTGAAACTCGGCGCCAACATTGTGATTTGCAGCAGACGGCTCGAAGTGCTTGAAAAAACCGCGAAAGAGCTCGAAGAAAGCACGGGAGGCAATGTTCTCGCTGTGGAATGTGACGTCCGCAAAAACGAGCAGATCGAAAATGTGATTGCAAAAGCCATTGAGAAGTTTGGCAGCGTAAATGGTCTGGTCAATAATTCAGCCGGAAATTTTATCAGTCCTACCGAACGACTTTCCTACAAGGCAGTGGATGTGGTGGTGGACATTGTTTTGCGCGGAACCTACTATTTCACGCTCGCTTTGGGCAAATATTGGATTGAAAACAACATTAAAGGAACGGTTCTCAATATTTCGACGACGTATGCCTGGACAGGTTCGGGCTGGGTTGTGCCATCCGCGATGGCGAAAGCAGGTGTGCTGGCCATGACCAAATCACTGGCTTTTGAATGGGCGGATCACGGCATCAGGCTCAATGCCATTGCACCCGGACCATTTCCTACCAAAGGAGCCTGGGAGCGCCTGTTTCCCGAAGAACTAGCAAAGAAGTTCTCATTTGAAAGCCGCATTCCGCTGGAACGCGTAGGCGATCACCAGGAACTGGCCAATCTGGCCGCCTATCTGATGTCCGATTTTTCGGCCTATATGACGGGCGAAGTCATTACGCTGGACGGAGGTGAAGTGCTGGCCGCCGGGCAGTTCAATTTCCTGAAAGAAGTCACTGACGATCAGTGGGATGCAATTGAAGATCAGATTAAAAATGCCAACCGGAACAGCAAGAAACCAGAATAAAAATTTTCTTACCGTTTTATTGGGTAATTTTACCTGTTCGTTCGTTATTTGACAAATGATGAAAACATGTACATGAGAACTACTTTAAGCTTTTATATCAGTGTTTTAACTGCCTCGTTGCTAGCTGGATGCGCGTCCAACAAGCCGATGAAGCAGTTGCCCGAAGCCCAGGTCCGCCCCTCTCAGCAATCTGCGCCGGTTAACGAAGAACTTTCTCTGATTGCGATTCAAAGTAAGTACCTGATTAAAGACAGCACACAGACGAAAGTTTACCTTTACGTGGATGCTTTCAAAGGCAAAAATCCCATCGCTCCTGCTGACTTCATTCGCTTGTATAACCTCAATTACGTCATTTATTCAGATTATGGAACGAGAGATCGTCTTGGCTATGGCAATGTAAAGCTGGATTCGTCCAATGTTTCCCAGATCGGACAGAAGATAGTGATCTCCTACGATCTTAAAAGCCCGGATAAGGAATATGGTGTTTTGCTAAGTGAAATAAGTCAGACAGGAACATTGAAAAAAGTTCTTAATGATCTCACAATCAGGTTCAAAAAACAGGGTGTTAACGAAACATACGGCGTTTACACAGCCAACAGCAATCAGCCGTTGCAAAGGCACTATATCAATTCGAACGAGCCGTTTACATTAAAAAAGGCATCCGGCGGAAGTGAGCAATTGCAGGTTTTTTATTACAATCACGATTTCGAAGCGGCCGGGTCACCGATGAACATTGCTGCAAAGAATGTTGCCAAGTCGCTTGAAGTTGACAGTTCTTTTACAATCAGTTCAGATCAGCAGATTACGTTTACGAAGGAAGGTCTCTATAACATCTTTGCAGATACAACACAATCAGAAGGCTTAGGCATACTCGTTGTCAATGAGCGCTTTCCGAAGATGACACGCCCGCAAAACCTGCTCGGGCCGTTGCTTTACATGAGCACAAACAATGAGATTAATGAAATCAAGAAAGCAGAAGATTACAAAAAAGCACTGGATAAATATTGGCTGACATTGATGAACGGAAATGCGCCTTTGGCACAGCAATCCATTCGTTCATTTTATGGTCGGGTTGAAGAAGCAAACCAGCTTTTTACAACATATAAAGAAGGGTGGAAAACCGATAAAGGCATGATTTATATCGTGTTAGGACCACCTGATAAAGTTCAGCGCAGCAAAGACCGGGAAGTATGGACTTACGATCAACGCGGCAATGCGCAGAACGTCAATTTTACATTTAACAGAAAAAACAATCAATTCGTGGATGATCATTATGAACTGGTTCGGTACGCCGAATACCAGCCTATTTGGTATCCAGTTGTAGAAGCATGGAGAAACGGCAGTATACGGTAAGAAAACCCGCCCCAAGACAGTCCCAGGCCGATATGGTTTTTGGTACGCAATCAGTATTGGAAACCCTTCGCTCAGGCAAGGAGATAGAAAGATTATTCATTCAGAGAGAGTTCGGACTTGCTGAAATTGAGAAACTTGCAAAGGAACTAGGCGTTCCCTTCCAGCGGGTTCCGGTTGAAAAGCTTAACCGCGTAACCCGAAAAAATCACCAGGGTGTCATCGCTTTCGTGTCCCCGATCCAGTATATGCCGCTTCACAACGTGCTCACGCAGGTTTATGAAGAAGGTAAAACACCATTACTGCTTCTTTTAGACAGAATCACAGACGTAAGGAACTTCGGAGCCATCGCTAGAACCGCAGAATGCGCTGGTGTACAGGCGCTTATAGTACCAACAAAAGGTGGCGCGCAGATCAACGCGGATGCAATGAAAACGTCATCCGGTGCATTGAACTTCCTGCCCGTTTGCCGTGAGCCTAATCTCTACGAAACCTTGCAATATCTTCGTAATAGTGGTTTGCAAATCATCGCTTGTACGGAAAAAACAGAAAAATCACTCTATGAAATAGATTTCTCTATTCCTACGGTTATTATCATGGGCTCTGAAGAAGATGGGATTTCAAAGGAATTCATCCAGCTAGCTGATTCTGGAGCAAGGATTCCGTTGAACGGACAAGTTGAGTCGCTGAATGTTTCTGTGGCTAGTTCGATTGTCCTTTATGAGGCTGTGAGGCAGCGGATTAAGTAACATTATAATTCTATGCTTGTCAGCCTGAGCGGAGTCGAAGGCGCGTTACCAAGTGGTAGCGCGCCTTCGACTCCGCTCAGGCTGACAGGGCGCGCTACTCCTTGGTAACGCGCCTTCGCCCGGTGGCCCGGTCCGCTCAGGCTGACAAGCATTTACTGCCGGAAACTCTTCATAATCCACCCTCCACCAACCACATCATCTCCTTCATAAAAAACAGCAGCTTGCCCGGGTGCGATGCCGTTTACGCCGTCGTGGAAGCGGGCGATGATTTTGTCTGGCTCGATTTGCTCGACAATGGCAGGGGTTCCGTCGTGCTTGTAGCGCACTTTGGTAACCGTTTCTAATGGCTTTTCGAGTGAAGCGTATTTCTGCAAATTCAGCTTGCTAACGTACATTCCGTCCCTGAAAAGGTCCGGTAAGTCGCCTAGCACCACTTCGTTTGTCTCTTTTCTAATCTCAGTAACGAATGCGGGTTTGCCTAATGCAATGCCCAGGCCTTTACGCTGGCCAACGGTGTAGAACGGATAACCTTCGTGTTTTCCGACGATCGTACCGTCTTCAAAAACGAAATTTCCACCTGCCACTTCGGCTTCTAATCCGGGAATTCTTCTTTTCAAAAAGCCCCTGTAATCATTATCCGGGACGAAGCAAATTTCGTAGCTTTCCGATTTGTTGACCAGATCAATAAAGCCCCTTTCCCGGGCCATTTCCCGAATTTCTGATTTGTGCAGATAACCTAATGGCAATTTTGTGCGGGCAAGGCTTTCCTGCGAAACACCCCATAGCACATAACTCTGATCCTTCCAGCTGTCAATGCCTTTGGAAACATAGTAACGGCCGTCATGGAACTGCATATTGGCATAGTGTCCCGTAGCAATGTGCTCGCAATCAAGGCGATCTGCACGTTTCAGTAACGCATCCCATTTAATGTGCGTGTTGCACAAAACACACGGATTAGGCGTGCGGCCTTCCAGATATTCGCCTGTAAAATGATCGATCACATAGTCGCCGAATTCAGCGCGTATGTCCAGGATGTAATGTGGGAAACCCAATTCGACTGCGATAGTCCGCGCGTCGTTGATGGAATCGAGGGAGCAGCAGCCGGTTTCTTTCTTGGTGCCGCCGCTGCTGGCATAATCCCAGGTTTTCATGGTCATGCCGATGACCTCGTAACCCTCTTCATGTAACATAACAGCTGCAAGAGAGCTGTCAATGCCGCCACTCATGGCGACCAAAATACGTCCGTGTTTGCTCATTCCGGGAATCTGCGAAGGTTGAATGCCTTCCGATTTTGTTTAAGTTGAAATTTTTTAACAGCTATTCAGCCAACATTTGTTCCTTACAAAATGCAAAGGTAAGATTTATAATCCGCAGGCCCGCAATTTCACTAAGCATTCACCTGCCGGATGACATTCTTAATATTCAATTCAATAATGTCGGTCATGCTTTCACACCGATGATATTGATTGTCTGAATAATGCTTGAACAGCCCTTCCCGAAGCTGGTGAATGTTGTCGATGGTTGAAATGTTGTCCTTGATCGAAACGTCACGAAGTTCTTTGAGCCGGTATCTTTCGCTTCGGGCCTGGTACATGATCGACGATTGCTCTTCCTGCTGATATTGCAGAACCGTTTTGTCCGTGAGATATTCCATAGCGAGCTCCACATATGGCCGGTTTTCTTTGAAAAACTGGGGCATATACACTTTAATGTTGCCCTCATAAAATTGCTGGTCAAAGTCGATGGCGCGGAGACGGAACTGGAAATCGTCGAAATCCGGGGTGATTTGCATGACGAAATTATAGGAACGCATATCGCCAAGCAGCGTGATCATGCAGCGTTCATTGAATTTCACGAATTCTTTGGCGATACGGATGGGGTTATAATCAGGCTCGCGCAAACGTGTCCTGGCAAATTCATCGCCTGGAATGCCGGCAATGTGCTCTTCGATCAGACTATCGCCATCCACCATATAATTGACCTGATTTGGAGAAAAGATTTCCTCCAACTCCAAGCCATAAATCCTGGATGCGTCTGCTTTCTTGACATAAAAATAATCGTAAATGTCATTCAGCCGGTTTACAATCTTGATCCTGAACGGATTAGAATTTCCGAATTTGCAATAATCAATGCGGTCGATGTATTTGTGCTCAACAATACGCAAGTTACCGGATGCTTTTAGCATGGCATAAGCTTTTTTTAAGCCGTTATGCAACCTGTCGATTTCATGGGGCGGATAGAGCGGACTTTCCCACAATGTATCCTTGCCATTTTTATCCATGACCGGAAAAGACTCATAAAAATTGAGCAGGTCAAGATAGCCCACCGGCAACTTTGCATCTCGCTGGTAAAAACGCAAATATTTCCGCAGCTCCGCGCTGACGGGATAAATTGGCTTCTTCTTTAAAATTTTAACATCACCATGTTCCATAGAGGAAGTTAACATTTTATAATGATTAAATTAGACGTGACTTTCGTTATAGAATTATGGCATTATACGGTTTGGCAGTTTGTGGGGGAAAAAGTCTGCGAATGGGCACGGACAAAAGCCAGCTGCAATATTTCGGCATTCCGCAGGCTGATCGTGTAGTTAATCTCCTTTCGCCGCTATGTGATGAAGTCTTTCTATCCTGCAACCGCACACAATCTGCGATTTTTGAAAATAAAAAAACACTGGCCGACTTGCCTGAATATGAAGACATTGGCCCGATGGCCGCTTTACTTTCAGCATTTAAAACTTACCCGAATACAGACTTCCTAATAGCAGGCTGTGACTATCCTTTCCTTACAGCGAATGCTCTTTCCCATTTTTTATCCTCTATCCAAAAGGGCGCTATTGCCGCGGCTTTTTACAATTCTGAAGAAAAATATGAGCCGTTACTGGCTTGGTATGCGCAGGATGCGGCGCCTCTTCTACTCGAACGTTTCGAGCGCGGACAGCACAGTTTGCAGCATTTTTTGAGAGAAATTAATGCTGAAAAATACATTCCAATATCAGAAAAAGTAATGCTAAGTGTCGATTCTCCTGAGGTTTATGATCAGGTTAAAGCGGCTCTCAATGTTTATTATGAAATTTAATCAAATGGAAATCAATGCGATAGCGCAGCAGCGCATAAGGGTCATAACCAGCAGCGGCCGCAGTGATGAGGAAGACGACCTGGCTGTGGAAGGACCGCTGGAAATTCAGCTTTCCTACATGGAATCCGGAAAAAAGATCAAAAAAAGTATTTCCGTAACGATGCGGACGCCGGGTAATGACGACGAGCTGGCGGTTGGTTTTCTGTTTACGGAAGGCATTATTGCAGAAAAAAGCCAGGTTAAGGCGGCTGCAAATGATATTTTTGATGAAAATAAAGTGATTGTCAATCTCGCCGATGCGTTTGTGCCCGTGATTAATTCGCTGGAAAGGAATTTTTACACCACATCCAGTTGCGGAGTTTGCGGGAAAGCCAGCATTGATGCAATCAAGACGGTTTCGGCGTATCAAAACAATGATAACACGTTGCTGGTGAGCAAAAAAGTTATCTTTTCGTTGAAAGATCAGCTGAATGTGCAGCAAAGCATTTTTGAAAGCACTGGCGGACTGCACGCCTCGGCGCTTTTTGATATTAATGGACATTTTATTGCGTTGCGCGAGGATGTGGGCAGGCATAATGCATTGGATAAACTGATTGGAAATGCGTTGCTAAACGACCTGCTGCCGCTTGCCGACAAAATCCTGCTTTTGAGCGGACGGGCAAGTTTCGAGTTGATCCAAAAAGCGAGGATGGCCGGCATTAAGGTGGTGGCCGCCATTGGTGCGCCGTCCAGTCTGGCCGTGAAACTGGCCGAAGAAAGCAACATGACGCTGATCGGTTTTTTAAAAAATGACAAGTTCAATATTTACTCAGGTTACGAAAGAATTTCAGAATTATGAAAATACGCATTCAACGCAATTCTGTGCGTTATAGATTGAGCAGGACTGATATCCAAAAACTCAGTACAGAAGGTTATCTCGAAGAAGTCACGCCATTTGGTGATTCTCTTTTTATTTATGGCGTAAAAAAATCTGCTGACGTCTCCGAGCTTACCGCAGATTTCCAGAATGGTAAAATCTTGTTACACATTCCCGAGCAACTGACCGACGGCTGGGCGGATAATAATGTTGTGGGTTATGACGGAGAAATGTTGTTTGGCAACAATGGCAGCTTGAAATTACTGATTGAGAAAGATTTCAAATGTCTGGATAATGTTACTGAGGATCAATCGGATAATTATGAAAACCCTGCAAAAACCTGTTAATCATGCCCTATGACCAGCGTAATGTTCCCGGGGCTGAAAATCCTGATAAATTAACCGGCCTCAAAAAAACGGAGATCAAAAAAGTGGCGGCCGGCATTCCGGCTGTTGTTTCCAGTTTCCAGAAAACCATTAGCGAGGCAGGTGTGCAGCGTGGCATGAAAGCACTTTTTAATCTGAATAAAAAAGGTGGTTTTGACTGCCCAAGCTGCGCATGGCCCGATCCGGACGATGAGCGCTCGGGCATTGCGGAATATTGTGAAAATGGCGCCAGGGCAGTTGCCGAGGAAGCAACATTGAAGAAATTGGACGCGGCATTCTTCGCTCAGAATTCGGTGGAAGCATTAGGAAAGCTGTCTGATTATGAAATTGGCGGCAAAGGCCGGATTGCCGCGCCAATGTTCCTACCGCCAGGCGGGAAGTTTTACCAGCCCATTTCCTGGAAAGCTGCTTTTGAAAAAATTGCGTTGGAACTGAACCGGTTGGCATCGCCAGACGAAGCCGTTTTCTACACTTCCGGCCGGACAAGTAATGAAGCCGCCTTCCTATATCAACTTTTTGTACGCGAATTTGGTACGAATAATCTCCCCGATTGCAGTAATATGTGCCACGAAAGCAGCGGCGTTGCTTTGGGGGAATCGCTGGGCATCGGGAAAGGCTCCGTGAAGCTCGATGATTTTTACGAAGCCGAGGTCATTATGATTTTAGGGCAGAATCCAGGGACCAATCATCCACGCATGCTTACCGCTTTGCAAAAGGCGAAAGCGAATGGCGCGACGATCATTTCAATTAATCCTTTGCCTGAAACGGGTTTGATGGGTTTCAACAATCCGCAGACAGTTCAGGGAATTTTAGGGGCTAATCCCGCACTGACCGACATTTTCCTGCAAGTAAAAATCAACGGTGATCTGGCATTGCTGAAAGCTATCGAAATACTGCTGCTTAAAGAAGAGGAACGCAATCCGGGAATGGTGTTCGACCGAAACTTCATAGCAAATAATACAGCAGGTTATAACGACTTCATCCAGCATCTGAAAGAATTGGATGCGCAGGAACTCGCACGCATCAGCGGCATCTCGCTAGGCCAGATTCAGCAGGTTGCGGACGTTTTGGCCGGAAAAAGCAAGATTATCGCGTGTTGGGCCATGGGCCTAACGCAGCACAAGAATGCAGTGGACACGATCAAAGAAATTGTAAACCTGCTGTTGCTGAAAGGCAGCATTGGGAAACCGGGGGCAGGCACATGCCCTGTACGCGGCCATAGCAATGTGCAAGGCGACCGGACGATGGGAATTTTTGAGAAGCCAACGGTCCAGTTCCTGGATTCCATTGAGCGCAATTTTCATTTTTCTCCTCCCAGAAAACACGGATTCGACGTGGTAGAGTCCATTAAGGCCATGCATGAAGGCAGTGCCAAGGTATTTTTTGCTATGGGGGGCAACTTTCTGAGTGCTACGCCGGATACAAGATTTACAGCCGAAGCGCTCAGCAAATGCCGACTGACAGTACACGTTTCGACCAAGCTGAACCGGAGCCACTTGGTAACGGGTGAACAGGCGCTGATCCTTCCTTGCCTGGGAAGAAGCGATATGGACATGCATAAGGATGAAAGCAGGTTTATTTCCTGTGAAAATTCAATGGGCGTAATTCAGCTTTCCAAGGGCGTTTTGCCGCCGGTTTCGGATCAGTTACTGAGTGAGCCGGTGATTATTTGCAGGCTGGCAAAAGCTGTTTTGGGCCGAAAAAGCCAGATTAACTGGGACATTTACGCCGAAGATTATGACGTGATCCGCGCCGACATTGAAAGGACAATTCCAGGCTTTGACAATTATAATGAGCGCGTTCGCGTGCCAGGCGGATTTTATTTACCCAATTGCAACCGGGACGGATATTTTGACACATTGTCTCAAAAAGCGCATTTCAATATCGGCAAGCTCTTTGATCCTGAACTGAAAGAGGATGAGCTGATGATGATGACCATCCGCAGCCACGACCAGTTCAACACCACAATTTACGGCCTGAATGATCGTTATCGAGGCATTCACAACGAGCGGCGCGTGATTTTGATGAACGAAAATGACATCGCAAAACGGGATTTGAAAAGCGGCGATCTGGTGGATCTTTACAACCATTATGATGGCATTGAGCGGGTTGCGTATAAGTTCGTCGCGGTCCCCTACCCGATTCCGGAAGGTTGCGCAGCCACTTATTTTCCCGAAACGAATGTCCTGGTTCCCATTAACAGCGTGGCAGACAAAAGCAACACGCCGACTTCCAAAATGGTTATTCTCACAATTCGCAAGCATTTAAGCGCATGAGTCATTAAAACGGAGTATAAAAAGATTCGACTGGCAGGATGATGCTTTTTGAAACTTAACATTGAGCTAACACCGCTGACCGAAACTAGCTTTAATTTTCGAATCCGCTTTGGACCATGGTTCAGGGTAAATTCAGGTTAATGTGTTCTTTTTATATAAGTCCAAATTTAAAAAAATGAAAAAATTCTTATCCATTGTTGCAGTTGGTTTGCTTAGTCTGACCGCTTTTGAAGGCATGTCTCAAAATAAAAACAAAGTTATAGCGCACCGTGGCGCGTGGAAAAATACAGGCGTAACTGAAAATTCTATTGGTGCATTGGAGCATGCCATTAGATTGGGCTGCTATGGAAGCGAATTTGATGTGCATATGTCGGCAGATTCGGTCATTTATGTGCTTCACGACCATTCGATTAAAGGAACACATATTGAAAAAACCAATTCCCAGGAGCTTTCCCAGATCAAATTAGAGGATGGAACGGCATTGCCGACATTGGAAGCTTACCTGAAAGCGGGCGCAAAACAGAAGAAAACACGCCTGATCCTGGAAATCAAAACTTCTTCGATGGGCAAAGAACGCTCGCTCGCACTGGCTACGAAATGTGTGGAAATGGTAAAAAAATTGAAAGTGGAAGGCATTACGGATTACATTGCCTTTGATTTTGATGTTTGTAAAAAAGTAAAAGAACTGGCTCCGAAAGCACACGTGGAATATCTGAACGGAGACAAAACGCCGGATGAAATTCAAGCCGCAGGACTGGATGGCATCGATTACAACCAGAATGTGTTGAAGAAAAAGCCAGAATACATTGCCGATATCAGAGATAAAAAACTGACAACCAATGTCTGGACGGTGAATGACGAAGAATCTATGAAATGGTTTCTCGAAAAAGGCGTCGATTACATTACCACAAACGAGCCGGAATTGCTTCTAAAAATTACAAAATAACATTACTATAACGCGAAAAGCGCCGCCCGGAGAGACCTCTGAGCGGCGCTTTTTTATGTCTTAATGTTCCTTACGTCTTAATGTTAGATTTACTGATGTTCAGATTTTTGCGGTTTGCAATTTGCCATTCGTTTCCTGCCACGCCCTGATCACCTGGGTAAGCTGCTTATATTCAATGAGAAACCCATCGTGGCCATATAACGAATCGATTTCCTGGAAAACAGCGTCCGGAATGTGCCTGGCCAGGAATTGTTGCTCGGATAATGGGAACAGCAGATCGGATTTTATGCCTAATACCAATGTTTTGGCCTTAACCAAGCCCAATGCGTGCACAATTCCGCCGCGGTTCCTGCCTACATTGTGCGAATCCATAATCTTGGAAAGCACCCAGTAAGAATAGGCATTGAACCGCTTCACAAACTTATCACCCTGATATTGCTGGTAAGACGATGCCCGGAAATCATCGATCTGATCCGGATTATCACGCGCCTGGGTAAAATTATAGGTGTCGTAATTTCTGTATGACAGCAATGCAATGGATCGCGCGGCCCGCATGCCCATGCTTCCGGACTCATCCGTGCCATCATTAAATGTCGGGTCCGCCTCAATCGCCATCCGCTGCGATTCATTGAAAGCAATGCCCCAGGGAGAATGCAATGCATTGGAAGCGATCAGGATCAATTCTTCGAAAAGATCGGGCACTTCTACGGCCCATTCCAGCGCCTGCTGGCCACCCAGTGAGCCGCCAATGCAAAGCTTGATCTTTTTGATCTCCATTTCCTGCCGCAGCAAATCCATGGCACCAACCACATCGCGGACTGTAATGGTCGGGAATGTTCTGTAAAAAGGTTTGTGCGTACGCGGATTAATGCTCAGCGGACCGGTAGAACCATACGCAGAGCCCAGCACATTGACACAAACGATGAAATATTTAGCTGGATCGAAAAACTTGTCATCCCCCACTAGGCCATCCCACCATTCTGCCGCGTTGGAGCTGCCGGTTAATGCGTGGCAGATCCAAACAATGTTACTGTTATCGGCATTTCGCGTTCCGTAAGTGGTGTATGAGAGTTCAAAGCCCGGTAATTCACCGCCCATTTCCAGCGCGTAGGCGTAAGGATATTTAAATGTTTTTTGTTCCGCTTGCATAGTGCCAGAGCACAGGTTTTAATTCAAAAATTTAACAGACTGCTCCGTGGAATGCACAGGGCAGATGCGAGAATAAAGCCATCCGGCTTACGGAAATTTCTAACTGTAAGTTCACGCGAATTGAGTTTATATCTCCTAATAACTTAGGTGGGAATTAGCACCTTTCTCCATTTTGGTAGCAGGTTGCCAGAGGTTCATTGAGCCCATTCTCTCGCCTCTTCTTTATAAATCAATCGCACACAAGGTGAAGCAATTGACTTGATCCTGCAATATTAAGCGCAGATGCCTGAAAATGCAAACAAAAGCACAAATTCTATTTTGCAAGGCAAGCAGGGAGGTTTATCTTTGCCCATTCATGATACTGCGTTCGATGAAAAATTACCTGTTGCTATTTTGTTTTATTTGCCAAAATGCCTTTGCCCAGCTGCCCTCTCCCGACAATCTTTCCAAACACGTATACAAACTCGCTTCCGACAAAATGCAGGGCCGAGGGACCGGCAGTAAGGAGAATAAAAAAGCTGCAAAATATGTAGCCAATCAATTCAAAAATTACAAGCTGCAACCCAGGGGAACAAACGGATTTTACCAGCCATTTACAGCCAAAGTGCGCCGGGTTGTCGTGCCCGACAGTTTGCGTGAAACAAATAACGTCATCGGGTTTCTCGACAACGGAGCTGCGAACACCATCGTCGTTGGTGCTCATTTTGATCACCTGGGTTTGGGCAGGCAGGGAAGCTCGAAAGCAGATAAGCCGGAAGGTCAGATTCACAACGGAGCCGACGACAATGCTTCTGGCGTGGCAGGCTTGCTCGAACTTGCCAGGTATTTTTCCAAAAACAATATTAAAGAGCCCTATAATTTCCTTTTCATAGCATTTGGCGCCGAAGAACTCGGACTGCTAGGATCACGCCATTTTGTTAATAATCCCACCTTACCATTGGAAAAAATCAATTTCATGACCAATATGGACATGATTGGCCGTTATGATGCGAGCCGGGGCGTTGGGATCGGCGGTTTCGGGACCAGTGAAGAATGGCCGGATATATTTAAGAGTGTAAAAAGCGAGACCAAATTTTTTACAGATAAGGCAGGAAGCGGCGGCTCGGATCATGGGTCATTTTATGCCAAAAAAATTCCGGTGCTTTTCTTTCACACAGGAGGCCACGACGATTATCACAAGCCCACAGACGACCCGGAAAAAATTGACTACAACGCAGCTGCCGGTATTCTGCGCATTCATATACAACTCATTGAGAATGCGATGAAACTGCCTAAGCTGACGTTTACCACTGTTATATAACCACTCACATTTGTACGGATTCATAGCACCCGCTTTTACGTATGGTTCACCGCATGTTTCACCAGAGGACTTGTATGGGACGCTGTTTCGTGATATCCAGCACAGCCATATTTTTGAAGATTCCAAAACTTTCGCCGACGCGATTCCGCTGGAAGACCCGGTCCTGATCATTGAAAGATATCACCAGGAACAGGACCGCCCCGGATTCGACCTGTATGCCTTTATCAGTCAGAACTTTCGAATGCCTGCACATATCAAGTCTACTTTTGAGGCCGATAAGAGCTCGTCAACGTCGGAAAACATTGGCAGATTATGGGAGGTGCTTACGCGCCAGCCCGAAAACCAGGAACGTGGAGGCTCCCTGATCCCGCTTCCCTTTCCTTATGTGGTGCCGGGCGGGCGTTTTCGTGAGATTTATTATTGGGACAGCTATTTTACAATGCTTGGCCTGAAAGAATCCGGACGAACGGATCTGATCGAGAGTATGGTTAATAATTTTGCCTATCTCATTGATAGTTTCGGATATATTCCCACAGCCAACCGAACCTATTATTTAACCAGATCCCAGCCGCCTTTCTTTTCCTTAATGGTCCGGCTTTACAGTGACATTGCGGGAAATGAAATCCTGAAACGCTATTTGCCTCAATTGCAAAAAGAATATGATTACTGGATGCAAAACGACGGCCCGTCGCATGAATCATTTACAGCGCACCGAAGACTGGTTAAGCTTCCCAATGGCGTTTTACTGAACCGTTACTGGGATGACAAGGCCACGCCCCGTCCGGAGTCCTACCGCGAAGATGTGGAACTGGGCAATGAGGCGCGGGACCGGTTTGGAACGGCTCCGGAAGCAACTTTCAGGCATATCAGAGCTGCCGCTGAGTCGGGATGGGATTTTAGCAGCCGGTGGTTTGCAGACGAAAACGACTTTGCGAGCATTCATACCACAGACATTATCCCCGTTGACCTCAACTGCCTGATGCACCACCACGAAAAAGTGCTGGCAGAAGCATATCTCTTGCATAACAATACTAAGATGCACCTGCAATATGAAGAAAAGGCGCGTTTAAGAGCCGCTGCGATACAGACTTATTTCTGGGACGGCTCGCGGAATTTTTTCATGGATTACGATTTCAAGAAGCAGGATTTTACGAAAGCTGTCACATTAGCGGGCACATTTCCTTTGTATTTCAAGCTGGCCACCAAGTCGCAATCACATTTTATGCGTGGTTATATCCGGCTTAATTTTATGCGCTCCGGCGGGCTTTTGACCACTACGATCAAGTCGGGGCAGCAATGGGATGCGCCTAATGGCTGGGCGCCGCTGCAATGGATCACTTACAAAGGCTTGCGCAATTATAATTTCCACCGGACCGCGGACGAGCTGTGCGCGGAATGGCTCACGCTGGTCGATAAGGAGTTTAGGCATTCGGGCAAATTGCTCGAAAAATACAATGTTTCAGACACCAATCTGATCGCCGGAGGAGGTGAGTATGAAGTTCAGGAGGGATTTGGCTGGACCAATGGCGTTTATCTCCGTATGAAAAACCATAAGAGCTAGTTACATATAAACCAGTGTCGAAATTATTATCTGATTCGAATAATAATATTGAAAATTTCCAGAGACAACTTCTTCTAATCGAGAATATTTTTAATACCTTGGTATTGTTAACCCCATTTTTTGAACATGAAACTATCCATATATCAGATCGATGCGTTTACTGATAAACTCTTTTGTGGAAACCCTGCTGCGATTGTTCCTCTGAATGAGTGGGTTGCAGATGAAACAATGCTCAACATTGCTGCTGAGAACAATCTGGCAGAAACTGCATTCTACGTTCCTAATGAAAATGGCTTTCATATCCGCTGGTTTACGCCTTCAGTTGAGGTTGATCTTTGCGGCCACGCAACATTGGCTGCTGCATATGTGATTTTTAATATTCAAGGTTACGAAGGCAAATCGATCCGTTTTGAGTCGCGCAGCGGCGAACTGCAAGTGGATTGCAAAGAAGATTGGCTTACATTAAATTTTCCCGTTGACCTGTATCACATTGCCGTGCCGCCTCCTGCATTAGTGGAAGGCCTTTTTGACACGACAATGTTGGAAGTATATAAAGGAAAAACAGACTATATGGTGGTTTTGGACTCCGAAGAGGTGCTTAAAAACCTGGATTTTGACATTATAGTATTATCAACCATTCCGGCACGCGGCATTATCGTAACGGCTGCCGGTGAGGACGTCGACTTCGTTTCGCGCTTTTTCGCTCCGCAATCTGGTATAGATGAAGATCCCGTAACCGGTTCCGCACATACAACATTAATCCCTTACTGGGCCGAGAAACTCGGCAAAACAACATTAACCGCCAAACAACTTTCAAAGCGCGGCGGATACCTCAAATGCGAACTGGACGGCGACCGCGTACACATCGGCGGCCAGGCGAGATTGTATTTGAAGGGAGAGATATTTATTGATGACTGAGTTTTTAGTTTTGAATGAGTGAATGAGTGAACCGGGTCGCTTATTCACTCATCAACTTCCTCCTCTGCCCTGCATATAATCCACCGATTACCAGCACGGTTCCTACTATTGTATAAGTCGTTACCGGCTCGTCCATGAGCCACCAAGCGAAGAAGAAGCCGAAAAGCGGGCATAGGAAGAGCCATAGGGAGGCTTTTACGGTGTCAATTCTAAGTAAGTAAAACCAGCATATCAGTCCGATGATGGAAACGGCCAGGCTTAGCCAAAGCACCGGAAACCAGAATGTTCCGTCCCAGATGGTGGTTGAAAAATCACTGAAAAGCAATGTTACCGGAAGCAAAAAGACGCCCCCCAGGAAAACCTGCCATCCATTGATCAGCAAATTGGGCAGCTCCCACTGAACCGTAGCATAGTAAACGCTGGCTGCGGAAACCGCTATCATACTGATCAGCAGCAATGTTATCCCTTCTATTGTCGTATAACTATCTGCCAGTAACGGGTAAGTTGCCACGCCTACCCCTGCCATTCCTAAAATGATCCCTAACCATTCTTCCGTCCGCGGATGCCTTTTGAGCCACCAGGCGGATAACAGCACAATAATCAGCGGGTTAACAGAAACGGCCAGACTGCCGATTCCGGCAGCAGTAAATTTCATGGCGTACACGTAGAGGCCGAGATAAAGCGTTGTATTAAGGAAACCGAATAGCGCAAGCTGCTTCCATTCCTTTTTGTTTGGCATCCGGTAAGACGGATCTTTACTGAGCAAATAGGAAAAAGACAACAATAAGATACCAGCAATAAAGAAGCGAACGTTTGCCAATATTAACGGAGCAGCTGACCGGACTCCAAATTTGGTAGCCACAGATGCAGACGACCACAGAATGGAAAAGAGAATGCCAATACCAATGTTTTTCACGCTTTCAAAGAATTATGATCCAAAAATACGCGATGCGTTTCGGGTTCACCCTGCACTTTTTATATTTTTGGGCATGATTGATAAAATTAATGCGAAGTGCATGCTGGTAATTCTTCTTACCGGACTTTGTTTTCCTTCCTTTTCGCAAAGTCAATGGACCTACGACTTCAACAATGGCCTTACTCCTATTGAAAATGCCGGCCCGTCTTTAAAAGTGCTCGGGCAGCCTGGAAAATATGTCAAAGAGAAGATCCCGGGATCTGATGATTTGAGCAGGACCATTTATCAATTCGAAAAAAACAGTGGCTTACAGTTCAATAACACGGAAGCCAAAGGTTTTTTGAGCAAATCTTTTACGGTTGAGGTCTATTTTAAAATGGATGAGCTCGACAGCTGGAAAAGGGTTCTCGATTTTAAAAACAGGAAAAGCGACTTTGGCAGCTATATCTACGACGGCAAGCTCAATTTTTACGATTTTGCGATCGGAGAAAAAGCGCCTGTTCGCGCAAATCAGTATGTACATTATGTGTACTCGCGCGATTTCGAGACCAAGATCATTAAAATGTACATCAATGGTCAATCCAAATTGGAGTTCAAAGATCCGGGAACGGAGGGAATGCTGGATAGTGATCAGGTCCTCAATTTCTTCCAGGATGACCTCATCGCGAATCACGAATCCAGTGCCGGCTCCATTGTTCTGATCCGCGTTTACGACCGTGTGATGACGCCCGTTTTTGTAAGAAGAAGTTACCAGACGATCAGCAAGGCGCCCAAAGCACCGGTAGCAGAAAAAGAGGAAGAAAAGCAACCGGAAGAAAAACCTGCCGTTAAAGAACCTGCAAAAAGAAACACCAATCTGGCCGTTGTAACAGGCCGTGTTTACGATGGCAAAAACCTGAAACCCGTAAATGACGCCGATGTGACGGTCCGCAAATCGAACTCGGATTCGTTGGTGGCATCAACCAAAACAGTTAACGGAATCTACAACTTTGAACTGCGGCCTTACGAAACATATCGCATTTCGGCCGAGGCAGAAGGTTTTCAATCCAAGAGCGTATCGGTAAAAGTTTCAAACAGGTTTGAAGAAGTGAAGTCGCTGATCAGCCTGTCGGAATCGACTTACGATACACCATTGTCCACATTATATTTTACGCAGAGCACGGATGTGCTGGAAGATGATGCACTGAGAGGCCTTGATTCGCTTGTTTCTTATTTTCAGAAAAGAGATAATTTAAGGATTGTGCTGAAAGGTCATACGGACAACACCGGCGATTTTGCTAAAAACCTAGAATTGTCGAACATGCGCGTGGCGACTGTTAAAAGTTATCTGCTGGGAAAAGGAATTGACGAAAACCGCATTTCAGGCTCAGGTTATGGCTCGGCGCAGCCAAGCCGTATGAACCAGACAGAAGCATTGAAGAGATCAAACCGCAGGGTCGAAATTTGGGCAGAGCCTATAAAAAGATAAAGCCATCTCACTGAGACGGCTTTATACTGACTATTCCTAAACCCTTAACCTTTTCTTATCTTGTATATCTTTTGCGATTGAGTTCGGCGTTTTTTACCGAAAAAATATATCAATGCAAGCGTATCTAAATCTCTTTTTATATAAAGTAACAATGTTTTGAATAATACTCCAATTTCCTCATTAACTAATTACGGAAACAATTGGCCTATATACGAAGCAAACTAACTTTCAGATTTGCCGGCAAACATTGCTTTTTTACCTCTATTCGCCCTTCTTTTAATTTTTGCCCTATTAACTTGTAACTGAGCGACTAACAGAACTGCGATAATAAATGCAAAGGTAAAAACATTAATTTTATTTCCTTGGATTTATTCAATTTTTATTTCGGCGAACCGTGATACAAATATCCGGATTAGTTTCGAAATTACAAACATTCTCAAATCGCACCCACAGAATTATATTTGGAATTAACCCTTGTTTTCAAGAGATATTTTATTATTAAATCTTGTAAAATAAAGTTTGGCTTTATTAATAATCTGAGAAATAACCAAATTACAGAATAAATACAAATCTTGAAATATTTATATAATCTTTATTTAGTACAATCATTGGTTATAATTATTCATTGTCGATTGTATTCCCAAAGTACAAAACGAAAGAACCATATCGCCAGCGTTATCCAAAAATATGGGCAGCTCGGTCATTTCATCATTGGAAAAAGGTTTTAGCACATAATCTACTTGCCTTCCTCTCGGAAAATTATTTCCTATTCCAAACCGCAAACGGGGATAATTTGTCGACGCCAGCAGCTCCTCAATATTTTTTAGTCCATTATGCCCACCATGGCTTCCCTTTGGCTTGATCCGCAGCGTTCCGAATGGCAGTTGCAGTTCGTCGAGAATGACCAGGAGGTTTTCTTCCTGAACTTTAAACTGGTCCATATAATAGCGGATCGCTTTTCCGCTCAGGTTCATGAATGTCGTAGGCTTTATGAAATATATTTGTCTGCCTTTGTGTTTCCACTCCGCCACGAATGCGAGTTTTTCAAAAGAAAATTTAAAATCATGCTGCGCCGCCAGCCTGTCCAGCACCATAAATCCGACATTATGCCTGGTGAATGCGTACTCCGGACCTATATTTCCCAACCCGGCAATCAGATATTTCATTTGTTAAAAGTTTTTGATTTCATCTTCGAGCACTTAATTTAGGCTAAAATTCAGGGAATTTACATTATGCCCCAAAAACGATTAATACTAAGCAGCCCGCTGCTGGAAATCATGACCAGCCGGTTATGCCAGGAACTGATTGAGAATCACCAGGATTTTGCCAACTCCGTGGTGATGGGACTGCAACCGCGGGGAATACATTTTGCCGAACGCATTATTGCCGAACTTAGAGAACGCACGGGAAAGGACATTCCAATGGGGCACCTGGATGCAACCTTCTATCGCGACGATTTTCGGAGACGGGAATCCCCGCTCCTACCCAATAAAACCAATGTTCCTTTTTTGATCGAAGGCAAAAGAGTGATCCTCATTGATGACGTTCTTTCGACCGGCCGCATGGTGAGGGCGGCGCTTGATGCTATGACAGCCTTTGGACGTCCCAAAACGGTTGAACTCATGGTGTTGATCGACCGCCGCTATAATCGTGAAATTCCCATTGACCCGGATTATGTCGGAATGCAGGTAAGCACCGTAGAAAGTCAGCGCGTTCAGGTAGAATGGAAAGAACAGGGCTTTGAGGCAGACCATATCTGGATGGTCGATTAATTTCAAGATCAGCGCGGGCGAGATGCTTCTTCCTTCGTTGCCTTGCCGATGTCCTCTGTTTTGTAGGTTAGTTTATTAATATAAAAAACCTCACGCCCCTGCCCAATGGTGGATGTGCCCAGGCGCTGCATGCCGTAAGCCAGAAAATACTGTCCATACCAGGGAGACAGATAGCTATCTTCATTATTAAGCACTTTCTCCTTCTCCGATTTGGCCGTAATCTTGAATTTTTCGCTTTCCACAACAACTTGGTTCCTGCTGATCACTTCTGTATGAATTTCTCCTTCCTGCGGATAAGCCAATACAAAATAATCATCAACCGGCGTCACCTGGACCATTTCCTGCAAATCGTAACTTGTCAGGTCCTTGATAGTGATTGTGTTATCCCACATGAATTTCCCGTTCCTGTCGAACCCGCAGACAATGGCATGCGTGTAACGATAACCTTCCAGCGAGCGCGAAATATAAGGCCGTGAAATGCCGCCGGTAATGATTGGGCTTGTTGACCTTTGATTAGGATAATAAACTTCCGCCACCAGCACGATTTCATTCTCTGTCTGGATCAGCTCATGAACCAGCAATCTGTAACGAAACTTGTTTTCCTTACCCATGCTTTTCCTCTTGCCGATGCGCTCCATCATCTTCGCACGGCGCTTGGGCTTCATATAATTAAAGAAATTCTGCAATTCAGAAAACTCAATAAACTGCGGATCGCGCGGCTCGTCATGCTCCACGTGCGTCACGTACAAGCCCTGTGAATACTGCGTACAACCAACGGAATAATTGCCGATCAGATAAGAATCGTCCGCATTCAAAGGCACGATCTGGCCGGAGATAAAGCTATATCTGGGATCGCTTAATGTTGTTTTTTTCAATAGCTTGCCATCGTAATTGTACGTTTTGATTTCAAAAACGCAGTTTTTCTTCCGGTAAGCATAAGTAATCACATTAATATAGCCGTCAATTTCATTGATGTCGACATTGTTCAGCTCCGTATTTTTTTCAAAAAGACCCGGCAAGACGCGCGTTGTATGGTCAAAAAATGAATGGACGATAACCACCGGCCGCGACCTGTAATAACCTGAAACCAATGCTTTGCTTCCAATCACCTTGAACTGCTGCACGTCCACACCGGCTAAAAGATTTCCTTTGTAAGTGTCGATTGAACCGTCGCCGTAATTGATCTGCATGAAGAGAAAACGATCGGTATCCGGCTCAGCAAAAAGCCAGTAACCACTTTCTTCGCCTTTATAAGCCATAACAGGAATATAGCGGAAATCCAACTTGTAACTTGTCCGCCAAACCGCTTTCAAGGTTGAGTCGTACTTCACAAACTGCCATTGCTCATTCCGTGAATTGGACCATTCATTTCCCCTGATAACGGACAGCAAACCTTGCTCGCCCAGGCTAAAAACCTCGAACTGCTCCGTTGAAGTCGGGCTAGCAGGTATTTCCAGACGGTCGGACTGCTGCAATTGTGCGAAGGCACCGACAACGGGAATGATACACAAAAAGAGCATGTAGTAAATCCGGTGCCATTGCAAAGAATGGTTATTCATAACTTCTTCCTTCAGGGGTGTAACTCTCTTCAATATTTACCCTAATTTTGCATCAAAAAGGACAACATTGCTATTAATATTATAAATTATTTTAATCAAATAAAAACTTTGGGAAATGTCATTCTGAATTAGAAGAAGCACTTCCATTGACCCCATCATTCATGACGATTGAAGCAATTCTGAAGGACGATATTCAAAAAGCAATCCAGAAGCATTTTGAAGTAACCATTGAAGACATCATTTTACAACCGACAAAAAAGGAATTTGAAGGATTTTACACTTTTGTTACTTTCCCGCTTACCAAGTCAATCCGTAAATCCCCCGCTGAAATGGGCCAGATCATTGGAACTGAGCTCGTAACGCAATCTTCTGTTGTTGCAAACTTCAATGTGGTGCAGGGTTTCCTGAACATCAGCCTCAAAGACACGACTTGGCTGGAATTGTTTTCGAATGTTTTCAATGATCCGAATTTCGGAACATTCGCTCCGAACGGGCAATCCGTGATGGTCGAATTTTCCTCGCCGAACACGAATAAGCCGCTCCACCTGGGACATTTGAGGAATAATTTCCTTGGTGATTCGCTATCTAAAATACTCAAAGCCAGTGGTTATGATGTCGTAAAAACCTGTTTGGTCAATGACCGCGGCATTCATATCTGCAAATCCATGCTGGCTTACCGCGAGCTTGGCGATGGCGAAACGCCAGAATCAAGCGGGATCAAAGGCGACCATTTGGCTGGAAAATATTACGTGCTGTTTGATAAGGAATATAAAACGCAGATCAAGGAGCTTGTGGAGCAGGGAATGCCGGAGGAGGAAGCCACTAAAAAGGCTCCCTGGATCCTGGAAGCGCAAAAATTGCTTTTGCTTTGGGAAAATAACGATCCCGAAACCGTTGCATTATGGCATAAAATGAATGGCTGGGTTTACGAAGGTTTCCGCCAGACTTACGATAAAATTGGTGTTGGTTTTGATAAAACTTATTACGAATCAAACACTTACCTGCTAGGAAAGGACATTATCGAAGAAGGTTTACAGAATAATGTCTTTTACAAAAAGCTAGACAATTCCGTCTGGATCGACCTGACCGCAGAAGGACTGGACGAGAAACTGGTTTTGCGCGGCGACGGCACTTCGGTTTACATCACGCAGGATTTGGGAACGACCGAATTGAAATACAGCGATTTCCACAACAACCGCTATTTATGGGTTGTAGGAAACGAGCAGGATTATCATTTCAAGGTTCTATTCGCCATTCTGAAAAAACTCGGCCGCCCTTATGCGGACGGCTGTTATCACATTAGTTACGGCATGGTAGATCTCCCTTCCGGAAAGATGAAGTCCCGCGAAGGAACCGTGGTTGACGCGGATGATCTGGTGGAACAAATGATCCAGACCGCCGCCAGCAGAACGCAGGAGCTCGGTAAGATCGACGATTTTGACAGTGCGGAAGCCAAACAGCTTTATAACCAGCTTGCCTTGGGTGCATTAAAATATTTTCTTTTAAAGGTTGATCCTAAGAAAAGAATGCTCTTCAACCCGGAGGAATCTATTGATTTTCAGGGTCATACGGGACCATTTATTCAATATACATATGCGAGAATTCGCTCTATTATCAGAAAAGCGGAGCAGTCAGGCATCCAAGCGGTGATTCCGCCCGTAAGCTATACATTACACCCGGCGGAAAGGGAGCTAATTTTTGCATTGTCTCAATATCCGGTGCGTGTGCAGGCTGCAGCCAGTGAGTTCGCGCCTTCGGTGATTTCGCTGTATGCCTTTGAGCTGGCGAAGGTCTATAATCAGTTCTATGCCGAAGTGTCTATTTTCTCTGATCCTAATGCAGATTCGGTCAAATTCCGCGTTGCATTATCTAGTGCTGTTGCTGAAACAATTCAGAAGGCTTTGGGGTTATTAGGGATAGAAGTTCCGGAGCGAATGTAGCGAGGCCGGGTGGTTAGGGAAGTTGTTTTGAAAAGCCGCTAAATGTATCGAATATCCTGTATTTCACTTTTTAATTACATAATCTAACCAATAACCAGACTACAATTATGAGCTTATTGAAAACATTATTTATTATGATCACCAGTTTAATAACCGGCCTTTTCGCCGATAAGTCTGAGATTGCCACAAGACCTGCCCATGACGTTGTTGCGAAGCAAACGCTTTATGATTTTAAGGTTAAATCTTTGGTAGGAAATAAAACGGTTGACCTAAGCAAATACAAAGGCAAAAAAGTGGTGATCCTGAATGTTGCTTCCAAATGCGGCTACACCAAGCAATATGCGGACTGGGAGAAGTTCAACAAGGAACACGGAGATAAAGTGGTTGTGTTGGGTTTCCCCGCAAACAACTTTGGTGGCCAGGAGCCAGGCACAAGCGAGGAAATCGCGACATTCTGCTCGGCAACTTACGGCGTAACTTTCCCGATGTTTGAGAAGGTTTCTGTTACAGGTGAAGATCAGGCGCCGATTTACAAATGGCTTACTACAAAGGATTTGAACGGCTGGAATGACAAAGCGCCAACCTGGAATTTTTGCAAATATGTAATAAATGAGAAAGGTGAGCTGACTAATTTCTTCGCCTCAAAAATCCTTCCGACTGACCCAGAGTTTCTGACAGCGGTTGGCATTTAAGAAAAGCTTTTTAACTTTCAGGCTGCAAATGTTGCAGCCTGAAATAATTTCACCACATACACATCACTAAGCATGAAAGACATTACCGAAGCTAAGCGCTACATCTCCAACGCAAAAGAGATTCTGAGAGAAAAAGCGATTAAGGAAGACGGCTATTACAAAGACCGTAAGTATGTAAAAATGGCTGGACATACAGCTTACTCTGGTGTGCTGGTTGCGCTTGACAGCGTTTTAGGAGATAAAAAGAAAAAGACTAGAAAAAGCGTGGAATGGTATCAGAAAGAACTGTCTGTGCTGGATAAGAAGATTCTATCTGATTTCATGGCAGCTTATGATATCCTGCATTTATCAATGAGTTATGATGGTGTATTAAGGGCAGAAATTTCAAAGACTGGCCTAGACGTTGCCGAGAAAATTATAAACTGGGCTGAACAAAGATCACAGGCCTGACATTACCCTACTCTTATTAATCAATGAACCCCTGGATTGAAGCAGCCCGTCCCCGCACATTGCCTCTTGCACTTTCATGTATCTTAATGGGCTGTTTCCTGGCAGCTTCCACGGGAACGTTTAGCTGGCCAGTTGCGGGATTGAGCGTTTTGACGACGATTTTGCTGCAAGTGCTGTCTAATTTTGCCAATGATTACGGCGATGCCGTCAACGGCAAAGACACTGAGTTGCGCGAAGGACCGCGCAGGGCCGTTCATTCCGGTCACATTCAAGCTTCTACGATGCTGAAAGCCATTATTGTTTTCTCAATTCTGGCATTAATCTCCGGGATTTCGCTTCTCATTATTGCACTAAAAGGCGCTCCGGCTAATGTTTTCTGGGTTTTTCTGGGGATTGGCATTGCGTGTATTATTGCTGCGATCACTTATACCGCAGGAAAGCGTCCATATGGTTATGTAGGATTAGGGGATTTGTCGGTTTTGATATTTTTTGGATGGGTGGGTGTGCTGGGCAGCAGTTATTTGCACACGCATGTTTGGGATTGGGGCCTGCTCCTTCCAGCTTCCAGCTGCGGACTTTTCGCTGTTGGTGTTCTCAACATCAATAACATTCGTGACATTGAATCTGATAAAGCGACGGGGAAAAACTCCATTCCCGTCCGTCTCGGACGTGAAAAAGCCATTGCTTATCACTGGACGATCCTGATCATTGGAATGCTCTGCGTTTCGGTTTATACGGCTGAGCACTTCTCTGGTTATACGAGCTTGATTTTCCTGCTGAGCTTTCCTTTATTTATCAAAAATGGCCTGGCAATTTCCAGGTTGAAAAAAGCCAGCGAACTGGATCCCTATTTGAAACAAATGGCGCTTTCTACATTGCTATTTGTGATTCTGTTCGGCATAGGCGTTGTTTTGTGAGCCTTGTTATTTGACAAATGGCTTGATCGAATCTCCCAGCATCTTATATCCTTTTGCATTCGGATGCAGTCCGTCAGAGAATAGCGACTCGTCGATTTTGCCGTCTTTTTGTAAAAACACTTTTCCCGGATCCAGGAAATTTACATTGGTTTCTCCCGTCAGCTGCGCCAGTTTTTCATTGATCACAGCAACTCTTCCTTCCTGCTGACGCCTCGGATAAATTCCAAGCATGGTGATCTGCGCATCGGGTTGGCGAAACTTGATTGCATCAATGAGCATTCGCCAGCCTTCCACAATTTCCTCATCGGAATTCAAATGCAGGTTATTCGTGCCAATGTTAACAAAAACCTGCCTCGCAGCATAGCCGTCCAGTTCTCCGTGGTTAATACGCCAGAGCACATTCTCGATCCGATCCCAGCCATAGCCCATATTGCGGGCATTTTTACCAAATGTGTTGTTCCACGAATCTGCTCCATTTGCACGCGGCCCTTTGGGCAAGCCTCCCCAAAAATGTGTAATGGAGTTTCCGATAACCACAGTTGCCGGTGGGTTCGTTTTATTTAAATCCAAAATCTCCGCATGCCGCGCTTCCCAATCGTAATTATTCGGCTCCCGCATTTGAATCACCGGTTGGGTTGTGGACGCCTCGCCTTTATATTCATGCAAAATCTGCCGCAAATGCTTCTCGTAACCTTCGGCATAACGCATCATACCTAAGTCGTTAGGATGCGTGCCGTCCACCATCGTCTCGATATCCTGCCCGAAATCGGCTTTTGGAATAATATATAACTGTGTAATGCCCTCCGCTTTAAGCTGCGCAAATGCTTCCTTTAATGTTTCATTGACCTCACTGTAAAAATGCTTGCTTTGCGGATTCATGTCCTCATCCGTGTATCCGGCGTGCGATGCAAGAACTATGGGCGTCTTTGGATGCTTTTTGCGGAGTGTTCGCGTGGTGGCAAGGATCCTGGTTTTTACGTCTTCAATGGTGAGTCCAAGCTTGGAATCTGGCCTTACAGTAAGATTGGGAAGACAATCAAGAACGAATATCTTGGCATCAATTTCCGAGACAATGCTGACCACTTCTTCTTCAAGGCGACCGTTACCGGAGAATCCTAGGTTAATGAGCGGGTGATCCAGCTTTCGGCCCAAAATTGCTGTCCAAGCCATTCCCGGGCGTGACGCGCATGCGCCGTGTGCAATGGATGTGCCGTAAATGACGATGGGTTTATCTGGCCGGGTGGCGAGTGGTGTGAATTCCGTTCCATCCGGAATGCCTACTTCCAGCCATTTTACGCTGTTATATAACGGGAGATAGAGTCTGTATTCTCGTCCTCTCTTGTGATAGGAATCATTGGGCTCCAAGCCTCTGAATGTGTAGGTTATGGTGTCGCCGAAGGCATATTTCCCGGCGCACCAGCGCCAGTCGCCATCGCTCGAGATGGCATAAAGATCAACTCCGCTTACACCGGTCGCAGGCATGTGCGGCAACGCGTGCTTTCCGTTCACGACATAGCGAATGCTTATTTCCGAAGCATTCGCCCGAAATCGCAGCATTAACCCGGCTGACTGGTTAGACAATCCCCAAACCTGCTCCCTAACCTGCTTCTCAGCACGCGCCGGCAACCGGTCATAGGGATTTTTCACTTCCTTAGGCCACGCCTGACCTTCCAAAACCGGGAATGTCGCAGTCTGCGGATTCCACCAGTTTAATTTTGTAGTTTGGGCAAATGTAAAATGGAACGAGAGGATCAGCCCAACGCAGGCTATGGCGGTTTTGAACTTCATATAAAAAGAAAATGGACGCTTCTGAATATCTTCAAAAGTGCCCATTCGCAGGTTTCTTACTTCGATGATCGGAATTATTTCACGATCACGCCATCGGCAATAAAGGTCAGCTCATCCTTCGGCTCGGTGATTTTTGCTATCTCTTCCTGACTCTGGCCGGCGTCCTTTGCATAATGTTGCAAATGCTCCACCGGAATCGTTTTCTTTTGCGCTTGTCCTTCGAAAACTACCGTTTTGCCTGTTATGTCTTTTGGAACAAAAAATCCGTAATCCTTGAACATTACACGCATTGTTTCACCATTATCCAGCTTCACCGTCATCCAGCAGCCCTTAACCTGACAAACAGACTCCACCTCGCCACTCACCTTGGCTGCCATTTCTTTTTTATCCCCCATTTGCTTAGGCAAAGTGCTGGCTTTAATGACCTTGCTCTCGGTAATTTCCTTGCCAAAATGGCTTTCGGTTTGCGCTTCTGCGATCAACGCGCCCATGGCGAGGAGCATGAGCATCATTACTTTTTTCATGTTCGTTATGTGTTTAAGTGTAAGATTATTATTCTAGAACTTCTACCCAGCCTTTGCAATGGTTACCCTGTGGCGTGTCCACAACATAAAAATAGGTCCCGTTGCCAATGCCTTTGCCCCAATCATTTTTATAATCCGCCGTCTTGTAAACCGATTTCCCCCAGCGGTTAAACACTTCAAGCGAAGCTGGCAAAACGGGCACGATGAACAGATCATTCTTTCCATCCCCATTCGGCGTGATCACATTGGCTAATGTAAATGGGGGCGATGCGGTTATTTTTTTCGACGCCGTCAATGCGCATCCCGCACTGTTATAGGCAGTTAATGTGACTGTGTATTCGCCCGGCGTTTCGTAAATATATTCATTAATCTCCGGATCTGTGATGGTGTTGCCCGTTCCCAGGTTCCATTCGTATCGCTGCGCATTTTTTGTTTGATTGGACAGCGAATAGCTGAAAGGTGCATTACAAGCCCCACCAGACTGATCTATTTCAAAAATAGGCTCATGCGCCCTATCCACCTTCACCGTAATCTCGCGCACCGGCCGGCAACCGTCCGCATAAGTGCCTTCAATGGTGTAAGTGGTTGTTTTTTGCGGCTTCACCGTGACCGTTTTTCCAATGGTTTCTTCCAAGCCCTCTGTTGCCAGCCAGCGATATTTCGTCCCATCGCCCGAAACACTCAGCACAACCGTCGCTCCGGCGCAAACTTCCACATCCGGCATATCAATGAAGTCAGTCTTTTTGTCAACAGAAACCTTCATTTTCTCAGTCACTTTACAGCCGCTTGCATT
This sequence comes from Dyadobacter alkalitolerans DSM 23607, assembly GCF_000428845.1. Classification (GTDB taxonomy): domain Bacteria; phylum Bacteroidota; class Bacteroidia; order Cytophagales; family Spirosomataceae; genus Dyadobacter; species Dyadobacter alkalitolerans. The sequence goes on from NZ_AUAS01000001.1 coordinate 105,413, forward strand.
GCTGATTTCAACGGAAAATTCGGCGTCTTCCCGGACCGTAACGGACGGCATAGCTATCAATGCATTGTCCATTCCGGTTGCAGGTGACCATTTATATTGCGTACCGCCCGAAGCCCAGAGTTGTAATTTCGTGTTTTCACAAACCGTCGTATCGGCTTTAATCTTGCTATTTAGCGTTTCAACGATGATCTTCTTCTGCGCAACATCCACGCGCTTGCAGCTCAGCCGATTGTATGCTTTTAATGTGACAGTGTATTCGCCAGGTTTGGTAAATGTATATTCCGATTGATCCTCTTCGCGTGAAAACGTGCTTCCCCCGACATCCCAAATGTAATCCACGCCGCCCTCGCTTGTGTTTACAAAAGATAAGGACAATGGCGCGCAGCCACGCAGCACGTCTTTGGTGGTTCCTGAATAAACGTCGAAGTCAGCTTTCAGTCGGTCAATGTCTATTTTGAATGCTGCATTGTTACAATTTTCGCTGTTGTTTGTCTTTGACCAGGCCTGAGGCGTTGCCGGAAAACCGCTTCCGCCGCATGCGCAGGTTGCATGATAAATCGTCCCATTTTTATCAAACCGACTCGTTCCGCCATCCACATGATCACCCTGGACCTGGCCCGAACGGTCGCGGCTTCCAAAATAAGTGGCATACAGCAGCGATTTTGCATTTTGTTCGAGAATGGCAATGTAAAAGTTATTTCCGTTGGTCAATGACTGGATTGCGTCGTCGGTAACGACCATATTATTAGTCGTGCTGTTTACATTATTGCCGGTGGACGAATTCACATTGCCGCCCCAGCCTGCCAGGTAAATGTTGCCGCATTCGCTCACCAAAAATGCAGTCGGTGAAATGTCCGGAACGCCTCTCCCCGATCCTATAACCGTTGAAAAAATGGTTTTGGATAACGCGCCGTCCAGCGCATGTACAAATTGACCACTCTTCGCATTTTGATAAACACCCTTACTCACCGGATAAGGACCATTCGTCAGTCCATAGACATACACATTGTTAGCCGCATCCAGATCCAGCAAATAAGCACCATCCTGGTTCGCAGTTCCCAGGTAAGTGGTGCCCGCCAATTTGTCATTTACATAACGCGCTACAAATCCATCTTCTGTCCCGTTCAATGCTTTTTGATAGGAGGACGCTGTGGTCGGCAGATTCTTGCTTTGCGTGATTCCGGCCACGTAGATGTCGCCTGCGGCCGAGACTTTCAGCGAGTAAGCGGCATCCCACTCATTTCCCCCTACAAATGTGCCCCATAGCAAATTATTTAGCCCCGCATTAAACTTTAAAACAACCCCATCCTGCACGCCTGCGAATTTATCCTGCACAGCATTTTTCAGCGGAAAATTGGCCGAATTGGTTGAGGAAACGATAAAGACATTATCCTCCTTATCAATGCCGATCTCACCTCTGAAAGAATCGCCGTAATTGCGGATTGTTGCCAGATCGCTCATGCTTACGCCGTCGTTCCCGCTGCCGCCTGCGAAGGTGGAGGCTGCCAGTTGTTTGCCGTCGGCGCTCATTTTAGCCACAAAAATGTCGCTGCCGTTATCAAGATCCAGCCCGGAAATGGGGATAACCTTTGTTCCGCCGCCAAATGTGGTTTGAAATGCGCCCGTTCTCGTCGGAAAGTTTTTGGAAGATGTTGTGCCTAAGATCAGCAATTCCTTTTTGCTGTTAACGATCAGGCTGCTTGGAATGTCGGTTTGGCTCCCGCCGAGGAATGTTGCGTAAATGAGTTTGCTGCCGTCTGGAGTGAATTTCATGATCGAAACGTCTACTAACCCCTCAAATTTGGTTTGAAAAGCGCCGACTGTCGCCGGAAAATTGGCCCCAAAAACAGTCCCGCCGGAATACAAATTTCCTTCATCATCATACGTCGCCGTATGTCCCCAGTTGTCGGCAACGGAACCGGAATAAGTGGAAAAGATCAATTCCGGATCGATGGTGAGCTTTTCTGATTTGTTATAAGCTTTGGGAATGCTGAATGTGACGACATTATCGGCAGACAAAAGAAATTTCGAGGAAACTTCCGTGGTGCGCGCATTAACCTGCTGAAAGGAATACGGCTCCGCTTCTTTGAACTGTCCAATGCTCGTTTTCACAACAATCTGGCCCGTTTCGTTCACGGAAACCTGCTCAGCACCATTGTATTTCATCCGGATCTGCGACGGATCAGCCTGCGGATGCACGATGAATTCATATTTAAGTTTGAATTGATGCAGGTAAACCCGCATATCAATCCCCTCATAAAGATTTTTATAAATCACCTCCTGAAAACCCTTCACATTACCCGCCCAATGTGCCTCTTCTTTGCCCAGAAAATAGTTGAAACCCGTCTCAATGGGTGCATTAGCAGCATATTTGACATTCGCAGAAGCGCTCAGAAACTGCACTTCTACACCATGCGCGGCAATGGATTTTTCAACTTCGCGCGCACCATTTGAAGCCACAGGCTTTTTTCCATGATTGGCGGAAACCTGGGCGGCATCATATAAAACGTAAACGAGTGATTGTTTTTTCAGAAAAAGGAAGCCGCCGGGGATTTCGGTGCGGAACAAAATGTCGGATTCCCACTGGCCGCGGTTTTCAATAAAATGCATTCCGGCAGCCAGGCAGTTGCCCATAATGCAGGTTAAAAACAGGAAAATTAAGACGACTGGACGTAAATTTCTCCGCATATATGGCTCCGCTGTGTTTCTATTTGAACGCAGAAACTGAAATGATATTTTCACAAAATTCATATTCCTGCTTTACATTCGAGCCCAGCAGAACGAGCTGATTTTGTGTGTGATGCACGACGTGATCGAGATACCAAGTGATGCCCGGGACATCCAGATTGGTCGTAGGTTCATCGAGAAAAATGACGGGAACATCTGACATAAAAGCCAGACCCAGCTTCACACGCTGTTTCATACCCGAGGAAAAATGCCGGAGCGTCTTCCCGCTGGCATGCGGCAATTGTATAAAGTCCTCAAAATCTTTGAACGAAATGCCGTTTTTGAATGCCTTGAATTTGCTGTGAAACTGGATCAGCTCTCGCAATGTAAACTCCTCGATCAATTCGAGATAAGGCGCGGCGATCACCAGATGTTTGTACCAATGATCAACTTCGATTTCCTTTCCCGTTTGATCAATGTATTTGATCGTTCCCTCGGAAACGGGGACAATGCCGGTCAGCAATTGCAATAAGGTCGATTTTCCGCTGCCGTTGGGGCCTACAAATGTGTATTGTTGCCCAGCTGCCAGCTCAAATGTAGCATTACGGACAATCCATTCTTTGACAAATTTTTTACCTATTTTCTCAACTGATATCTGCACTTTTTCAAAGACTTAGAATGATGAAGGCGGTTTTAAAAACATTCTATTTAGCCGCATAATGGTCATATGCCGCCTTCGAAACCTGCGCCATAACCGATTCAATCGCTTTCAGCTCAGCTGTTGAATTTGACATAAACAACACAATCGCGAAGCTCTTACCATTGGGCATTTTCACAACGCCGACATCATTAACAGCCGCCATCATGCCCTTACCGTTCATGCCCGAAGTGCCTGTTTTATGCGCCACAACAGCATCTTTGGGTAATTGACCTTTGATCCGGTTCATGCCGGTGGGGCCATCGATCATGATCTTGGATAAAAAATCGTGGCTGGATTTGGAAAGATTTTTCCCTTTATAAAGAATATTAAGCAGTTGCAGCATCGCTCCGGGCTTGCACCAGTTGGTATATTGCACATTCCAATCCTGCCCCATTTCCTCTTCGTTGGCAACAATCGCAATGTCTTTTACGCCTAAACTATGTACATAATCCTGAACGGGTTTTGTGCCGCCGGCCAGTTTGAAAAGAATGTCGCAGGCAATGTTATCACTCAACGAAACCATGCTGGCCAGCAGATCGCCAATGGTGAGATCGACATTTCCATCCGGATATTTGTCGCGCAGCGGGCTGTAAGTTTTCAGTTGAACGTCTTCTTTGGTAAGGTGATATTTTTGGTCCAATGCTAATTTCCCTTTATCCACCTGATCCAAAACCGCCATCGCGATAGGAAATTTGAAAGAGCTGAGCATGGGGAACTTGTGATCTGCATTTAAAATCAATGTTTCGTTCCCTCCCAAATCTTTAATAGCAACACCCGCTATGCCGTCAATCTGCTTCGTAATGCTTTCTATCTGACTCTTAAAATCGGACTTTTGCGCGAATAATAAGTTGGGTAATATAAATAATGCAGCTAACAGAATACTCCGTAATGTATTTACTTTCATGGATTTGGATCAATTGCCTTTAATAGTCTGTTAACTTTTTTCGCTCTTCTTTTCTCTTTCTTCAATGGTCAATCTGACGAGCTCAATGCGCGTGTCCTGCATGGAAACGACCTGGAATGCGTAGGGCGGAATGCTTACGGTTTCGTTCACTTCGGGTAAGTCGCCAAAATTGTCGATTAACATGCCAGCTAACGTGTCATAATCGCCTTCCGGAAGCTCCCAGCCGTATTTTTCGTTCAAATAATCGAGTTCGTGGCGTGCGCTGAGAATGTAGGTGTCATCGTCCAGTTTGCGCTCCGTCCAGTCTTCCGTGGAGTCATATTCATCCTGAATTTCCCCAAAAATCTGCTCAACGACATCTTCCACACTCACCAACCCCGATGTCCCGCCAAACTCATCCACCACCAAAGCCAGACTTCTTCTTTCTTCCAAAAACCGCAGCATCAGGTCGCTCGCAGGCATCGCTTCCGGCACGATCAGGATCGGCGTGATAATGTTGCTGATCTCTTTTGGCTTTTTGAAAAGGGACAACGCATGGCAGTAACCTAAAACTTCATCCACAGATTCGCGGTGCACGATAATTTTGGAATGGCCGCTGGTAAGAAAAGCAGTCCGCAGGTCTTCAATGCTCGCGTTGACATTCACCGCCGAAATTTCAGTCCGCGGGATCATACAATCCCGAATGCGCAAGTCTTTAAAATCCAATGCATTGATAAACATTCGTTCTTCAATGCTATGATCATCGAAATCCGGATCGTCTGCGGAAGCTGCATCGTCGCGCAATGATGGCGACAGAATATTCTCCTTCACAAACGGCTCTACAACCCAGTAAAGCGGCGTAATCACCCACTCGGCAAAGCGAACTGGGAAGGCGGAAAGGTCCAGCGCCTTCGGAAATGCACGTCCGATTTTCACCCAACTGGAATAACTCGCCATCCAAACCACGATCAAAACAGCGAACATGCCCGCAATCAATGCGCCTTCATGAACGCCAAGATCCACCAAAAGAACAGGGTAAAATGCCGCTATGGCCCAGAAACAGCCTAGTGCAACAGTCAATAACCGGATCATGCGCAGGATCCGGCGCCAGTATAAGGTTTCGTAAACCTCTTCGGATTTTTCGTGGCGTAATGAATAACGGTCGATCGAAACATCCAGTAAAACAGAGCGCACAGCCCCATAATAACCTGCCAGGATAAAAAACACAACCGTCAGACCCAGGAATAGCATGCTCATTTTTTCGAAGTTTTAACCGGCTTTTCCTTCTTCATATTCGCATTCATTTCAGCTTCTTTTTTGGCTAATAACGAAGCCTTTAACCGGCTGAACTGGAACATAAGCAGGCACATAATGGCCAGCAAAAGCAGCCAGTAACTTTCAAACATAGTTGTCCTGCGGAATTCGAGTAGCCACATTACAAAAAAGCCCAGCGCGAGGGCAATCAGGATCGTCCTGGTCAGTTTGGAATTCATCAATTAATCTTTCGTATCACAATCACGCAGCGCATTGTCTGCCATTTCAACATTTTCAAAGATACGCAGATTGTGCCAAAACGATTATACATAGATTAATCTTCGTCACAAAGCATAATATACCGCGCATATTTCCTCCAATTTCTGTAAAATACCTAACTTGCAGGGATTCCCGCGCAGTTCATTTTTTATATCTGAATTGTAAAATTTATTCTTGAAAAAATATTCTTTATTACTATGAGCGAAACCACAAAACGCTTTGCGCCCGGTGTTGTAACCGGTGACGGAGTTAGCGAAATTTTCCGCCACGCCAACCAAAATAACTATGCCCTTCCGGCGGTTAACGTGGTAGGAACCAACTCAGTAAATGCAGTTCTGGAAACTGCCAAAGCGGTTAACAGCCCCGTTATCATTCAATTTTCGAATGGCGGAGCAATATTTTATGCTGGAAAAAGTCTTTCCAACACCAATCAGCAGGCTGCTATCGCAGGTGGAATTTCGGGTGCAATGCACGTGCACCAGATGGCAGCACTTTACGGCGTTCCCGTAATTTTGCACACAGACCACTGCGCCAAAAAATTACTTCCCTGGATCGACGGACTTCTTGAAGCAGGCGAACGTCATTTTGACCAGCACGGCATTCCATTGTACAGCTCACACATGCTGGACCTTTCGGAAGAACCGATTGAAGAGAACATTGAAATTTCCGCAAAATACTTCGAGCGCATGGCCAAAATCGGCATGACGATTGAAATTGAGCTAGGTGTAACAGGTGGCGAAGAAGACGGCGTTGATAACAGCGACGTAGACAGCTCGAAACTGTACACGCAGCCTGAAGAAGTTGCCTATGCTTACGAAGAGCTTTCTAAAATCTCTCCAAACTTCACCATTGCAGCAGCATTTGGTAATGTTCATGGCGTTTATAAGCCCGGAAACGTAAAATTAGAGCCGAAAATCCTTCGCAACTCTCAGCAATTCATCCAGGAGAAATTCGGAACAGCTGAATTGCCTGTTAACTTCGTATTCCACGGCGGATCAGGCTCTTCCCGCGAAGAAATCCGCGAAGCCATCGAATATGGTGCGATCAAAATGAACATTGATACGGATATGCAATGGTCAACCTGGGAGGGTCTGTTGAAATACTACAAAGAGAACGAAGGCTTCCTGCAAACGCAATTGGGCAACCCAAATGGCCCCGATTCGCCAAACAAAAAATACTACGACCCACGCGTATGGCTACGCAAAGGCGAAGAAACTATGATCCAACGTCTTAAAGTGGCGTTTGAGGATTTGAATTGCATTAACCAGCTTGGGTAATTTCTAGCTATTTTTAGTCAGACGGAAAAAGCAACCTGTAAGGGTTGCTTTTTTTGTGTTGTGTGCGATCATTTACCATCCAATCTCATTATACTTCCGAATAACAAGCCATTCTTACCGGCGGATCAAGCATACTGACCGGCGAATAATTGTGCTTAACCCTTCTACAAGGCGCTATATTTATCTCACATAGATTGCGAAAGAGTTAGACTATCCCATCAGGCTGACTCGAATGACTTCTTACATTAAACCTTTCGCATTTATGAGATTTACGTTACACCAAGTAGCTTGCCTTTTATCTTCCATTAATCCATTTATAGTGTTGTTAGCGGCAACGATATTATTTACAGGATGTGAACATGACACTCGCGTTCAGCAGGAAGTAGGGGCTAATAAGCAAGCAGAAATGAAAGAAGTGTTTTACCAGAATTTGAGTGCACAAATGCCCGCTACATATCCGGAAGCCCTTTAGAAGTTTGGTCCAGGTGATTTAGAGCACATCGCTCTGACTGAAAATCTGAATAGTGCCGCTATCTTACGAACCGTCAAGGGAAATACATTCGAATTGCCAAAAGTATAAGAAAAATATTTTTGATTATAACGTCAAAGTTACTAAGTCTGATGACGAGATAATCAATTATTTCAAATCGCTGAGTGACAGAATTGTTACAAATTCGACCGAAATAAATAATGGATCACCACTGACTGTCTTAGTTAAACTCGAATAAAAATGAGAAAAAACACAATATTTATAATCCTACTTTTAATGCTCGTCTCCTCTATCAGAATAATAATCCAGCTAAATTCAACATTTACAGAGACAGGATCGAAGACGTGAAGTAAAATCTTAAAAATTTGGCCTGGTGTTTATCCAACCAAACACCCTATAAACTCATGATCCGCTCCCTATGTGCCATTCCCCACTTCCTTAACACCTCAATTACAGGCTTCAACGTATGCCCATACTCGGTTAATGTATATTCTACAACCACCGGAATTGAGTCATAAACTGTCCTTTTTACCAGGCAGTTAGCTTCCAGGTCACGTAATTCCTTTGATAACATTTTATCGGTAATCCCAGGGATCTCTTTGGCGATTTGGGAAAAGCGTTTATTGCCGAAGAGCAGGGAAATGATGATCTGCAGCTTCCATTTTCCACTTAACACTTCCAGGGCGTCGCGGACGGGCAGGATGCTTTTCGTGCATTCTTCGTGCGTATGCGCTGTCTTTTTCGTTGTAGTCTCTATTTCTGATCTTTCCATGACTGAACTAATTTTGCTATACTTTGGTATAGTACTTACTAATGTATAGCTTATTTATTTAAGTTTGCATATCAAATTTAAACAAAAGAAAATGAATAACCTGATAGAAGATCTGAATTGGAGATATGCTGCAAAAAGAATGAACGGCCAGACAATTCCGCAAGAAAAACTAGATACAATCCTGGAAGCCATCAAGTTATCACCATCCTCGGTAGGACTGCAACCTTATAACATTGTTGTGATCAGCGATCAGGATACAAAAGATAGGATTTTCAAGGAAGCTGCTCCTCAGCAGCAAATTCCTGAGGCCTCACACTTGCTGGTTTTTGCGGCATGGGAAAAAATTACTGCCCAGCAAATCACGGATTACATGAACCTGATCGCAACGACCCGGGGCGTTTCAGTTGAGTCTCTTTCTAAATTTCAGGAAAGTGTTGCCGGTGGCATACTGAGTCGCTCTGAGGAAGTTAATTTCAACTGGGCGGCACGTCAGGCCTACATTGCGCTTGGACATGCATTGGTTGCGGCAGCAACGGAGCACGTGGACGCGACTCCTATGGAAGGTTTTAACAATGCTAAACTGGATGAGATTCTAGGTCTGACCGAAAAAGGATTGAAAAGTGTTGTCATTATGACGCTGGGTTACCGAGATAGTGAAAATGACGCTTTGTCCAACGCAAAAAAGGTAAGAAGATCGCACGAAGAGCTTTTTATATCGCTTTAATAGGCCTCTTTTCAGCACCAACCCTGCGTAAAAAGATTAACATTGAACACTAACTCACTGAAATTATGAAAGTTGAAATATGGAGTGACGTAATGTGCCCTTTTTGTTATATCGGCAAAAGGAAATTTGAAAAAGCACTGGAACAATTCCCCCAAAAAGATAAGATCCAGGTTGAATGGAAAAGTTTTCAGCTTAATCCGGCTATGAAAACGGAGCCGGGAAAAAGCATCAATGATTATCTGGCGGAGGTGAAAGGCTGGTCGCCGGATTATGCGGCGCAGATGAACGACCATGTGAGTTCGATTGCTGCTGAGGTGGGGCTAGAGTACAACATGGATAAAGCTGTGGTTGCAAATTCCTTCGACGCGCATCGTTTTGTTCAGTATGCAAAGACAAAAGGCAAGGGCGACGACGCAGAAGAGCAGTTATTCAAAGCTTACTTTACGGATGGCAAAAACACCGCAGATCATGCGACATTGCTTGATTTGGGAACTCAAATTGGACTTGATACCGAAGAATTGAAATCTGTCCTGGACGGATCAAAATTCAGTGATGAGGTTCGAAAAGATATTTACGAAGCACAGCAAGTTGGCGCTCGCGGCGTTCCCTTCTTTGTTTTGGACAGAAAATACGCCGTTTCTGGTGCTCAGCAGCCGGAAACATTCCTAGGCGCTTTGGAAAAATCATTCTCCGAATGGGAGAAAACAAACCCGGAACCATTGGTTTCCCTGGCCGACGGCGCAAACTGCACGGTCGACGGGCAATGTGATTAAGGTGTAACGGCAGCGTGGTACGGTTATAGAGAAGAGTCAGCGAGGGCACAAATCAGAAATTTCATCTAATTTGTGCTTATTGCAAAAATTGACGATTTACCTCTATGCGTGTTGCGTTGCTCCTGATCATATTATGTATTGGCTTACAGTCGCAGTTAATCGCAGGCGGGATAAAAGGCCGCATCTCTACTGCAAAAGGAGAAGCGCTTTCCTATGCCGGCATTGCCGTTAAAGGCACGAGCAACGGCACCATGGCCAATGAGGAAGGCGAATACGAATTCACTTTATTACCAGGAAGTTACGAGATCATATTTCAGTTTTTGGGATTTAAAAGTGTTTCAAAAAATGTTATAGTCGGCAATGACTTTACGGAGCTGAATGTAATCCTTGAAGAACAGGCGCTTAACCTAGGCGAAGCGACTATTGGAAAGGGTAAGGAGGATCTGGCATATAGTATTATGCGGCGGGCTGTCGCCAAGGCACGTTTTCATCAGCTCCAACTACGCGGCTACACGGCAAAAGTTTATTCCAGAAGCACCGCACTGCCCACAAAAATTCCGTATCTCGTTGAAAGAAGATTAAAAAAAGAGGGAGTTCAGGAGGGAAAAGCGATTCTTAATGAGAGTGTTGCCGAAATAAAATACCGCCGGCCGGCTAGTTATACGCAAAAGATTATTTCGACACGAAACAGTCTGGATAACAGCATCCCCTCTCCCAACGAATATATTTTAGCAAGCCTCTACAGTCCGGAAATAGCCGGAACCATTTCCCCGCTCTCTCCTAAGGCATTTGCCTATTATCAATTTGAATATGAAGGTTATTTTGAAGATCAGGGCCAATTGGTCAACAAAATAAAAGTGATTCCCCGCGCTTATGGGGAAGGTGTTTTTAAAGGAAGCCTGTTCATTTTGGAAGACCGGTGGGCCATTCACAGCTATGATTTGCAAACCACCACAAGCGGACTGAACATTTCTGCAAAACAGATTTTCAGCCCGGTTCAGAATGTGTGGATTCCTGTTAACCAGCAGTTTCGCATTAACGGAAGTTATCTGGGCTTTGCGGGAGAATTTAAATATCTGGTTTCTCTAACTTATCAGAAACTGGATATCGATCCGGGCCTGAAAGAAGACATTGTCATTGTCGATCACAAGAAGGAAGACGTGAAGGAGACAAGCCGGAAGGGAAATCTTGAAAAATTGATCCGCGAGCAAAAGCAATTCTCGACCAAAGATTTCCGAAAACTCACCAAAGAATACGAGAAAGAGCAGAAAAAAGAACGCAAAATGGAGGGCGGCAGCGATCGGCTGGTGCGCCAGGATTCGATTATTATCGACTCTATGGCTAACAAACGCGACACCACTTATTGGCAAGCGCTCCGCCCTATCCCACTGACAAAATCAGAAGTGACCAGTTATGTGCTGCAAGACAGCATTAAGGTGGTAAAAGATTCGATTCGCGAAAAAAGAAAACCCGACTCGCTGGCATTCAGGCCGTTGCATCTGATTACGGGTAATACTTATGCGCTGGGCAACAGGCGAACGTTCTACTTCAAAAGCCCTATCCTCTCCATCAGTTACAACACAGTTGAAGGAAATGCTATCAACTTTCTTACTGAATGGGAAAAGAAATGGGGCAAGTCATACCGATTCAGCATTAGTCCGCTCGTGCGCTATTCTTTCGGGCGCAAAAGGGTTTATGGAAACCTGACAACCAACATAGGCAATGAAAAATGGAATCTGATGCTATCCGGTGGCGAAATGGCCAGTCAGATCAACAATAACAACCCCATTCCTCCCCTTCCCAACAGCATTGCGGCCAGGTTTTTTGACCGGAATTTTATGAAGCTGTATCAAAAACAATATGGCCGGGCTGAGTTTTCATTGCGCAACATTGCTGATGTTTTTAGTCTGAATGCAAGATTAGAATTTGAGCACAGAAAAGAGCTTTTTAACCAGGAGAGTGCGCGTCCTATTTTCTTTTGGAGCCAATATTATTACACACCCAACCGCCCCGAAAACAGGGAATTGCAAAACACCGGCTTCCCAATACACAATGCAACCATTCTGGACCTGACCGCGACCGTGCGTCCGTGGCGACGTTACCTGATCAGGAATGGTGAAAAACGATATTTACGAAGCAAGGGGCCATCATTTAGTGTCAATTATAAAACTGGTCTTGGATTTGCCGGAGACGTGGATTATTCAATGCTACAAGGAAACGTCCGCCAGAATTTGAGCCTCGGGCCGCGAAGTAATCTTGAATATTACGTAAATGGCGGCGGTTTTTTGAGTAAAAAACAAATGTATTTCCCTGATTACCGTCACTTCATGGGAAATGAGTTCTTTTTCCAGTATGCGTATCCACCCGACCAGTTCCGTATGCTGCAATATTATCGTTACAGTACATCATCCTGGTTTTTTCAGGCGCATGCCATCTGGACTTCGCAGCGATTTGCGCTTACCCGTATTGAAGCGTTGCGGATCACAGGCATCTCGGAGACGCTTCAACTGCATTACCTGAGAGTGCCAACAATCCGCAATTACACCGAGGCCGTTTATGGAATTGACGACATCTTGCGCATTATCCGCCTGGAAGCCGTCGCCCAGTTTCACGGCAGCCATTTCAAGGGAATGGGTTGGCGCGTAGGGACTTCCATTAAGTTCGGGCGATAAGAAGGCATTCAATTAAATGCATAAAAAAGGGGCTTTCTCAGTTGAGAAAGCCCCTTTTTACCACTTCAAATTTATCACTTTACAACTTTATCAGCTTTGAACCGCGGCAATGCTTTTGATATCGACGGATAGGTGTTGTTATCTGGATTAACGTCCGCCATTCGCTGACTTGGATCTATGACGATCCTTTCAATGTCAGCAAGATTCCTGTCGATCGTAAATGAATATTCCGGATAAGTCCAGCCCCAATCATTCAGTAATGTGGTTTTGGAATACATTGCCTCGGATTTTTCTCCGCGCATGAGTTCCAGGGGAATGTTGAAGTTTTCCTGACTTCCGTCTTTATAGCTTACCACAACATCCAATGGCATGGGCATCTGGCCAATTTTCTCCAACACAACGGTTGTTTTAGCTGCATTGGATACAACTTCCTTAATGCCGTAATCAATGGTTTTGGTTGTTCCTACAAAATCTTCCCAATACCAATCCAGTTCAAGACCCGATTCCTTTTCCATGATCCGTTTCAGATCGTTAGGGTTGGGATGTTTAAATTTCCACTCGTTATAATAGCGCCTCATGCCGCTTTCCAACTTCTGGCTGCCGATAATGTAGCCAAGTTGATTTAGGAAAACTGCGCCTTTGGCATAACTGGCCGTGCTATATGCGCGATTTGTGTTGAAATGATCGGCATGCGTGGTCAATGGTTCTTCCAGACCTGACTTCACGAGATTGCGATAACCTGCTGTGCTTCCCCGCTGGGCGTCCAGTCTTGAAGGAAACAATTCAGCCATGACAATGTTCTGCGCATAGCTGGTAAAACCTTCGTCCATCCACGCATATTTGGATTCGTTTGTGCCTAATATCTGCTGAAACCAGCTGTGAATGGATTCATGAACCGTTACACTTACCAATCCGCCCAGGTTCTGACGCCCGGTAATCAATGTCGCCATGGCATACTCCATTCCGCCATCACCACCCTGAATTACCGAATACTGCTTGTAAGGATAGCGGCCAAATTTCTCATTCATAATTTTGAAACAACGCACAGCAAGCGGCTCCATTTCCTTCCAGACATTTGCTAATGTATCTGTTTGATAAAAGAAGTGCATATCCAGATTGTCATCCACTTTCACAACGTCATGCTTGTAACCACGATCCGCTGCCCACATGAAATCATGCACTTCGGGTGCGATGAAATGCCATGTTAACTTGTCGCCGGGCTTGTGCTTCACCTCTTTTTGCGTATAACCGTGTCCAATCTTATCGGGATTTTGCAGGTAACCACTCGCCGCCACGACATAAGAAGCATCAATGGTCAGTTTCACGTCAAAATCTCCCCATACGCCATAAAATTCCCTGGCTATGTAAGGATTCGCATGCCAACCTTCGTAGTCATACTCACTCATTTTAGGATACCATTGCGCCATCGAATAATCGATGCCCTCCGCGTTGTCGCGGCCTGTGCGGCGAATCTGAATCGGGACTTGTGCTTCGAAGTCCATTTCAAATGTATGCTGCGTTTTAGGAAGGATCTTTTCGTTCAATGTCACTTCCAGGATCGTCCCGACCACTTCATATTTTACAGCCTTACCATTATGCTTCAACGAAAGCACTTTTTCGTAGCCGATTTCAGAAGGGGTTAGTTTGGAGATACGGTCTTTTACACGTGGGTCCGGGTCGCTGATGGTGCGGGAGCGAACATCCATCTGGCTGCCTGGCTGAAATGCATTCAGGTACAAGTGGTAAAAAACTTTGTGGAGCGTGTCGGGGGAATTATTGCTGTAAATCAGCTTTTGCTTTCCTTTATATTGATGCTTCGTGGCGTCAAAATCAACTTCCATCTGATACTTCACGCGCTGTTGCCAACGATCACTTTGTGCTGAAACCTGCAAGCTGATCGCAGTCATTGCCAACACGATAAAATTCAACTTCATTCGTACTCTTTTTGGTTTGTTATAATGCAAAATAAGGGTTTTGTTCGGTTTTATCAGGGTTGAAAACGTCGGAGCCATTAGAATATTCGGAAGCAGCAAAGAAAAAATCGTTAAAATGGGCATCATTCTCCCCATAATAACCATAACAATTCTTCTATTTTCGCCAAAATTTCGATGCTGATGAATGTTTTATGGCGTCGGCAGCTTTTGGCACATAATTGGTAAAACTGTTTTCATATTTCATTATGAACTAAAACCATTTGTCAATTATGTTAAGATGGACCGTAATTTTTCTGATAGTTGCCATTATCGCCGGTGTATTGGGCTTTGGTGGAATTGCTGCCGGAGCAGCTGGAATCGCTAAAATTCTTTTCTTCGTATTCCTTGTACTATTTGTGTTGAGCTTAATCAGCCGTGGAGTCGGGCGATCCTGACCGAAACGGAACAATATTAAAAAAGCGGACAATTGTCCGCTTTTTTCGTTTGTATGCTATTCCCATTCAATGGTTGCCGGCGGCTTCGACGAAATGTCGTAAACCACGCGGTTAACGCCTTTTACTCTATTAATAATGTCATTGGAAACCTCAGCAAGGAAATCATAAGGCAAATGCGCCCAGTCGGCTGTCATCCCGTCAATTGAGGTCACAGCACGAAGAGCAACCACACTTTCGTAAGTCCGCTCATCCCCCATCACACCCACACTTTGAACCGGCAGAAGCATAGCGCCTGCCTGCCAGACATCTTTATATAGATTCCATTTACGCAGCCCGCCGATAAAAATAGCGTCCACTTCCTGCAAGATCGCCACTTTCTCCGGAGTGATTTCTCCTAAGATACGAATGGCAAGTCCGGGACCCGGGAACGGATGACGTCCTAATATTTTTTCATCAATGCCCAATGTCCGGCCAACAGCCCTTACTTCGTCTTTGAACAAAGTATTCAGCGGCTCAACAATTTTCAATTTCATGAAATCTGGCAAACCACCCACATTATGATGCGATTTGATTGTTGCGGACGGCCCGTTGATAGAAACCGACTCGATCACGTCCGGATAGATCGTTCCCTGACCCAGCCATTTCACTTCCTCGATCAAATGTGCTTCCTGATCGAAAATATCGATGAAGGATTTGCCAATTGCTTTGCGTTTCGCTTCCGGCTCCGACAGTCCGTTTAGGGATTGGTAAAAGTGTGATTTTGAATCAACACCCTTAATATTCAAACCCATATCCTGGTAAGAATGAAGCACTTCCGCGAATTCATCCTTACGCAAAAGGCCGTTATCCACGAAAATGCAATATAAATTTGAGCCAATCGCCTGGTGAACCAGCGTAGCAGCAACCGTAGAATCTACACCGCCAGAAAGCGCCATCACCACCTTGTCATTGCCCAGCTTCTTACGAAGGTTTGCAATGGTTTGTTCCACAAAAGACTCTGCCGTCCAATCCTGCTTGCAACCACAAATGTTGGCTACGAAATTGTACATCAGCTTCTTACCTTCGGTCGTATGCGTAACCTCGGGGTGAAATTGGATGCCATATGTAAGTTCATTTTCAATTTTGAATGCAGCCACTTTCACGGACTCCGTAGAAGCGATCACATGGAAGTCGTTTGGAGCGCGAACGATGGTGTCACCGTGCGACATCCAAACCTGAGAAGACTCCGATAATCCGGCCAGCAATGAGGAATCCGTATCGTCAATGACCAGACGGGCGCGCCCATATTCGCGGTGCTGCGAAGGTTTCACATCGCCACCCAGCTCCTGCGCCAGTAATTGCGCACCGTAGCAAACGCCCAGAACAGGCACTATTTTACGGAACTGATCCAAATCTATTCTCGGTGCATCGGTATCCCGAACGGAACATGGGCTTCCGGAAAGAATTACACCTTTAATGTTGGGAGTGAGATCGGGGAAATTATTGTAAGGATGGATTTCACAATAAACATTAAGCTCACGAACACGACGTGCTATTAACTGGGTGTATTGCGAACCAAAATCTAAAATCAGAATTTGTTCAGTCATATAAATGCTATCTAAAACGCAAATGTAGGGAGATTGACCCAAATCAAAAAACCGGATTTAATCATTCTGCTTGCGGGCAAATGCATTATAGAGGGGCAAATTTTAATTTTTTCAATGTAAATTTGTACAAACGCTGCGTTCTGTTTACCTTTACGTAAATTTTCAATATATAATTAATATGAATCAAGGAACAGTAAAATTCTTTAATGACTCAAAAGGTTACGGGTTTATTAAAGACACAGAAACAGGACAGGACTATTTTGTACACATCTCCGGTCTTGTGGACGAAGTTCGCGAAAATGACGACGTTACTTTTGATCTTCAGGAAGGACGTAAAGGGCTTAACGCGATCAATGTTAAGCTTGCCTGATAGGGACTTAATATAAAAATGTAAAAACCGCTTCTCGAAGCGGTTTTTTTTGTGCCCTGGTCATTCACAACGGCATTTTACCACTTAAACTTTTTTTGATGCCGCATGCAACTTTCTTTATTCCCTTTGTATCTATCAAGCAAACGACAGGCACACATTATCCGCTTATGTAACATTAAAACCACTTGTGTAATCTAAGGTTCTATGTTATACAAAGTACTTACTTTTACACTGTACCGGAAAGGAAGATAACGCACCCGAAGCCGGACACTGAACATAATCTATTAGCCATGAAATTCTTATTAAACCTAACTGTAGCCTTGCTACTGGCTGGAACTTTTGTGCAGGCACAAACCACTTCCACCACTCCCGGCAAGGGAAAAGTATCCGGGGCAATCCTGGATGAAAAGGCCCAGCCCTTCCCGTTTGTCAATGTACTATTATTAAAGGCAAGCGATTCCACCCTGGTGAAAGGGCTTGCCGCTGACGACGGCGGTAAATTCTTATTCGACCAAGTTCCGGCCGGCAAATTCCTGACGCTGGTTTCAATGGTCGGTTACCAAAAAAGTTACAGCGCACCTTTCAATGTCAATGACGACGCTGTTGCACTTCCCACCATTTCTTTAAAAACCGACACACAGGCATTGAATGAAGTGACGGTCGTTGCCAAAAAACCATTCATCGAACAGCAGATTGACCGTACGGTTGTGAATGTGGAGAATAGCATCGTTTCTGCGGGTGCCACGGCGCTGGAAGTTCTGGAACGTGCACCTGGCGTAACGGTTGACCAGCAAAATGAGCAATTGAAATTACGCGGAAAAGAAGGCGTAATCGTTCAAATTGATGGAAAACAGACCTTTTTATCCCAACAAGAACTCATCACGCTCCTGCGCAACACGCCCAGCGATAA
Organism: Dyadobacter alkalitolerans DSM 23607; assembly: GCF_000428845.1. Classification (GTDB taxonomy): domain Bacteria; phylum Bacteroidota; class Bacteroidia; order Cytophagales; family Spirosomataceae; genus Dyadobacter; species Dyadobacter alkalitolerans. The sequence goes on from NZ_AUAS01000001.1 coordinate 123,138, forward strand.
CATCGAAAAAATCGAGCTGATCACCAACCCTTCTGCCAAATACGACGCAGCCGGAAACTCCGGGATCATCAACATTAAGATGAAGCGCAACAAGAACTATGGCACGAACGGAAACTTAAACTTAGGCGCCGCTTACGCCAAATACGGCAGATCCAACGCCACGGCAACAGTTAATCACCGAGCTGGAAAACTAAGCACATTCATCAGCGGAGGCGCTTTTTTCAACAAGGGATTTAATAACAACGACATTTACAGAAGAATCCCGTTCGAGGATAAGGTGACGATTTTTGATCAAAAAACAGAGCGCATCAACAAATCACAATATTATAATGTACGGGCCGGTGCTGATTACTTTGTCACGGATAAAACAACAGTCGGTGTGCTGGTTTCAGGGTTTTATAATAATTGGAGCAACCCATTCGGACAAACCAACACCAGAATCCTAAATGAAGATTTAAGCCTGCAACGCACATTCAGAACGGATGTTTTCAACGGCGGCAAAATGAATAATGTGAGCGCCAATGCCAATTTGAAGCATCAATTTGACGATAAAGGCAAGGAACTCACATTCGATGTGGACTTTGTTAATTACAGCGGCAGCAAGAAAAGCAACCTGGATACGCGCTATTTCACTCCGCAGGGCCAGGAAGAAACCGGCAGCCGTGAGGCAGTCAGAAACAACATGCCTTCCGATATTAACATTGGCGTTGCCAAACTCGATTACGCGCAGCCACTGGGCAAAGGAAAATTTGAAACAGGTTTGAAAACCAGCTTCGTAGCTTCCGATAATGATATGATTTTTGAAACAAAAGCAGACGAATGGGTGCTGGACCCATCGCGCTCGAACCGCTTCAAATACACCGAAAACGTGAACGCCGCCTATGTGAACTACAATGCCAAAATCACGAAAAAACTAAGCTATCAATTAGGTCTTCGTGCCGAGCACACGCATTCCATTGGCAACTCGGTGACATTGAATCAGAAACGTGACCGGAATTATGTCAATCTTTTCCCAAGCGTATTCCTGTCGCAAAACCTTGATACAAACAATGTGCTGAACATTTCTTACAGCCGCCGCATTGATCGTCCTAATTACCAGTCGCTTAACCCGTTTGAGTTTTATCTGGATCCTTACACATTCCAGCGCGGTAACCCGAATCTGAAACCGCAATACACGAATTCATTCCAGTTGGTCCACGTTTACAAAAGCAAAATCAACACCACGCTTGCTTACAGCCGTATTAAGGACATGATTGCGGATGAGCTTCCGCAGCAGATTGCTTCTGAAAATAAAACATTTGTAACATCAGATAACCTCGATAACCAGGACAATGTAAGCTTGACCGTTTCATTCCCCGTCACATTTACAAAATGGTGGAGCTTACAAGCGAATTTCACCGGGGTTTACAACGCATATAACTCTATTTACCTCGATCAAAAGCTGGAAATCAAGCAGGCATCGTGGAATATGTACGCCAGTAACCAATTTACTTTGGGAAAAGGATGGTCCGCTGAGATATCCGGATGGTATAACAGCAGAGCCTTTTACGGATTATATGCTGCGAACCCGATGGGCATGCTGAACGCAGGTTTGCAAAAGAACATTTTGAACAAAAAAGGAACGATCCGTCTGAATGTAAACGACATTTTCTGGACCAACCGGTTCAACGGAACTGCGATTTACAAAGACATCGATTTCAAAGTGAAGTCCGAATGGCCAAGCCGCCAGTTCCGGCTGACGTTTACTTACAATTTTGGTAATCAAAATGTAAAAGGCGCCCGCCAGCGTAATACGGGTTCTGACGATCTTCAGAAACGCGCCGGTGGAGGCAGTTAAGTTGGAATTCCGGTCTGGGCGGACCCGCCGATCGAGGCATCCGCTCTGTGACCCGTGTTCATAAATTAGTTAGGTTTGTTATGCAGAAAAACCATCCCGCGCTATGCGAGATGGTTTTCTTATTTTTAACCAAACTGATTGCAAAATAAAAGACTAAGCTTCCAATGCAGCAACGCCCGGAAGCACTTTGCCTTCCATATATTCAAGCAATGCACCACCGCCGGTAGAAACGTAGCTCACGCGATCACCATAGCCTGCATTGTTGATCGCAGAAGCAGAATCACCGCCGCCGATCAAAGAGAACGCATCATTTTCTTCTGTTACCGCCACCACTGACTCAGCGATTGCGTTGGTTCCCTGCGCGAAGTTTGCGAATTCAAAAACACCCATTGGACCATTCCAAAGAACCGTTTTTGAGTTTTTAATGATTTCGGAGAATATCTTGATCGTTTCAGGACCAATGTCTAGGCCTTCCCATTGGTCCGGAATTTCGCCCGCAGCAACCACTTCGCGCTGTGCATCATTGCTGAATTTATCTGCAATCACGGTGTCAACTGGCAGAACCAAATTAACGCCTTTTTCTTTGGCTTTTTTCACTAATTCAAGCGTAAGATCTTGCTTATCAGCCTCTAAAAGCGACTTACCAATCTTTCCACCTTGTGCTTTGGAGAATGTATAGGACATTCCGCCACCGATGATAAGGTTATCCACCTTGTCGATCAGTCGCTCGATGATCAATATTTTATCTGAGATTTTGGCACCGCCCATGATCGCCGTGAATGGTCTTTCAGAATGCTCCAAAAGTCTTTCCGCGTTATCAAGTTCAGCCTGCATCACATAACCGCAAACTTTATCCGTAAAGAATTTACCGATCACCGCCGTAGAAGCGTGTGCGCGGTGAGCCGTTCCAAACGCATCCATCACCCACACATCGCCCAGTTTCGAAAGCTTTTCTGCAAAACCCTCGTCCCCTTTTTCTTCTTCTTTATAAAAACGAAGATTTTCCAATAGCAAAACTTCACCTGCATTCAAAGACGCTGCAAGATCAGTAGCACTTTGACCGATGCAATCATCAGCAAACTTTACCGTTTTACCCAGGATCAAAGACAATGGGTTAACCAGGTGTTTCAGGGAATATTTTTCAGTAGGCCCGTCTTTCGGGCGTCCCAGGTGCGACATCAGAATGACAGATCCTCCATCATTCAAAATTTTACTGATAGTAGGAATAGTTGCTTTGATCCGGGTGTCGTCCGTGATCTCAAATTTGTCATTAAGCGGAACATTAAAGTCCACGCGGACTAGGGCCTTTTTGCCGGAAAAATCGTACGAATCTAATGTTGTCATGGGCATGTAAAATTGTTTTCCATAGGCAGCAAATGTAATCCAATTTCTTTATTATATACTATGATATCAAGAAAATGCGGCATTTGTAATAGGTATAATGCAATTTATACTATCAATTTTTCTAAAAAATCGTCAATCAGCAAAATTTTAATCCTTTTCACAGAAGTTATAGAGAACCACAAAATCTAAGCCGCATTTCTTTCTTCAAAAAGCTTTATTTTGGTAACTTTAATTTTAAATCAAATCCTTACAATCCGTTTTTATCGAAGTGCTTCCGAATCCATTTGTGCAGAATATCGAGTTTCCGACGGATCTTCCACCTAAATATTACCACGATTATTTCAACTATGTGCTGGAATTTGTCCGGAAGCGCTACGCCCATGTTCTGAACGAAACGGAGACGCGTTTTCTGGATGATTACGACTCGCTTTCGGAAGATGCCCAATGTCTTTTTATTCGTTTCAGCAATCGCAGCAAGTCTTTTTTCCGGGTCAACAGCCTTTCTTACGCTGAGATCAGTGACCTTCCGGCTGCGCTGAATGAGCTTTTGGAAAAAGATTTTATCGAGTCGATTTGTGATGCGCATGAAGTTCGTTTTGCGGAGATTATGGAGCTTTTCACCAAGCCGGAACATTTGCTGTTCACCAAGATCCTTGCCCCGGACATTATGCCTGCTAAAACCATTAAAAAGCCCGATCTGGTGCGCTGGCTGATGCATGAATATGATTTCAAAACGCTTTGCGAGATCATTACGGAGCATGAGCCGGTGGTAAAAGTGTCTTACGAGGCGGAAGTGATGGTGATGAAGTTCCTGTTTTTCGGGAACCGGAATGCGGATATGACCGAATTTGTAATCCGCGATCTGGGTCATGTTCGCTTCAATTCCTTTGATGAAGAGCACTTGGCTATTCAGTTTGAAACCCGGAAAGATGTGGACGACACATTAATGGTCTCGCTGATGAAAGAGACTTTCGACGTGCTGAAAGCCGATCTGCCCCCGGAAGAAATTTTTGACTGGTTCATGAACTGGCATGTCGGCAACGGAACGGGATTAAGTCCGAAAGCGATCCCGTCCTTTAATATGTTCATTCTCAGGGTCAGCGCGTGGCTTGAACGGAAGAAAATGTTGTCGCAGGCATTAAGCATTTACCAGTTGACCAATGACGCCCCAGCACGGGAACGGCGCGTGCGGTTGCTTTACAACCTGGGCGAAATCGACGAAGCGCTGGCATTATGCGAAGAAATTGCCGAAAATCCGCAAAACGCAGACGAGCGCTATTTCAGTCTGGATTTCCACGAAAGGATCAAGAATAAAAAAACCCGGATCATCAAGCGCACAACCCAGGCGCTGAAATCGGCCGAAGCCATCGAAGTGCCGATTATGTATCGTTACCAGGTGGAACTGGGTGCCATACATTATTATAGGGAGCGCGGTTACCAGGCGTTTTTCAGCGAAAACGAGCCCTGGCGGACTTTGTTCGGGCTGCTGTTTTGGGATGCCATTTACGACACCAATGTGCAGACCATTCACAACCCGCTGCAACGCGTCCCAACCGATTTTTTCCTGCCCGATTTTTATTACAAAAGAGCAGCACAACTGAAAGAGCGCCTCGAAGCGGCACATTCCAAGGAGATCATTGAGGAGCTCGTCACGCGCACTTACATGGAAAAATACGGCATTACCAATGTGCTGGTGCCTTGGTACGAAGGCGCTTTGGGAAAAGTGCTCGTATTGATTTCGCTGCTAAGCCCCGAGCAGATCCATCTGGTAATGATGGAAATTGCATTAAACCTGCGGGAAAACACGCGCGGCTTCCCCGACTTACTGGTTTGGAATGAAACGGAATATGCTTTTATTGAAATAAAATCCCCAACCGATCACCTGTCATCCAGACAGTTACACTGGCAGCATTTCTTCAAAGAACACAATGTGCAAAGCCGCATTGTGCGGGTAAAATGGTTGAAAGAGGAAGCTTCAATCGATCTCGAAGCTGGCGACAACGGGCAAATGATCTGACGCATATTTCTCGTCGATTACCTTTGTATCAGACCCTTTCAACCTGCTTCCCTGCTTGGACATGATGAAATCAATCGTTTTGTTAGGGTTTTCTACCGGAATGGTGGGTTTGCAGTCGGAGCAGGTTCTGGTGAAATATTTGTCAAAATAAGCGATGACCTGGCTTTCGGGAACCGCATTGAAATCGCCGGCCAGGATCATAGGCAATGTTGTTTTGCCTAACTTTTCCATGATCGTTTCGGCTTGTAGAAGGCGGTTTGGCTCTTTTAAACCAAGATGCGTGCTTGCAAACATGATCTTTTGCTTGTTAGGCAATGTTACTGTAACTGCCGCGACTGACCGGTTTTCTTCCGGCTTGTCGGCATGGATCGGTAGTGCGTATCTTACAGAATCTTCTATTTTGTATTTGCTCAAAACGGCCACACCATAGTCCCCGCCCTGGTGGTCAATGGCTTTGGAAAAATAGAATTGCATGCCGGTTAACGCGGCAAGTTGCTGCGCCTGGTTTTTCCCTGTTCCGGAGCGCTCGGTGTTCACGTCCACTTCCTGCAAGGCCACAAAATCGGGTTTTTCAGCATTAATGACCTTTGCAATGGCTTCCACATCAATTTTATCCCCAGCCGACGGCGGGTTACAATGGTGAATGTTGTAGGTCATTACTTTGAATTTGTACTTTTTAACCGGCGGATCGGTCGAAGGCTTGGCGAAAGCAGAAAATGCAAGCAGGATAAGGAGACTAAAAAGGCTATTTTTCATAAAGAATTTAAGGTTTAGGATATTGGTAAACCAAAAGTAGTGGATAGATTTAAAACCGTTTGCTATCATTACACATCAATTCACAAAGCTTAATCAAATGATAAAGAAATTTCTGCTTACCGCCGCGCTCCTGGCCGGTTTCGGGACGTCTTTTGCACAAACCAAACCGGAGGATGTGAAGACTTTCACATTGGCCAACGGCATGAAATTCCTGGTGCTGGAAGACAAATCGATCCCCAACGCCAACATGTATTTGTTCTGGAAAGTGGGTTCGCGGAATGAGGTGCATGGCATTACGGGCCTCTCCCACTTCTTCGAACACATGATGTTCAACGGCTCCAAAAACTTCGGCCCCAAGGAATTTGATCGTTTTATGGAAGCCAACGGCGGCTCCAATAATGCTTACACGACCGAAAATGTCACCGTCTACACCGACTGGTTCCAGAAAGACGCATTAGAGCCGATCTTCAAACTTGAATCCGACCGCATTGCCAGCCTGTCCATCGACCCGAAAATGGTGGAAAGCGAACGCGGCGTGGTGCTTTCAGAGCGCAGCACGGGTTTGGAAAACAGCAATTACAGGCTCATCGGCGAGTTGGTGCAATCGGTTGCTTTTCAGGAACATCCTTATATGTTTCCGGTAATTGGTTTTGAGTCTGACATAAAAAGCTGGACGCAGGAAGATTTGGAAAATTATTTCAAAACTTACTATTCGCCCAATAATGCGACGGTGGTTGTGGTCGGCGATGTGACTTTGGAACAGGTCAGGAAAATGGCAGATCAATACATGGCGCCCATCCCGGCAAGAGGTTTGCCGCCTAAAATCAGGACGATAGAACCGCAGCAAAACGGCGAAAGACGCGTGACGGCTTATAAAGACATTGCCACGCCTAACATTCTGATGGCTTACCACGTGCCTGAAACGAAGCACGAAGATTTTTATGCGCTCGATTTGCTAAGCAGCTTGCTAACGTCCGGCAATTCGTCCCGGCTGACCAAATCGCTCGTGATGGATTCGACCGTAGCCACCAATGTTTCCAGCTTCACGGACCAGAGCTTTGATCCAAGCCTTTTCATCATTTATGCCATCGCCGGAAACAATGTTACGGCGCCGGATCTGGAAAAGGCAATTGATAATCAAATTGATATGGTGATCAAAAGTGGTCTCAAAGACGAAGAACTTCAAAAAGTAAAAAACCAAAAGCTGATGGAATTCTATCACACATTAGAAACCATTAATGGTAAAGCAAATAGTCTGGGCAGTTATGATGTGTTTTTTGGGGACTATAAAAAGATGTTCGAAGCGCCGGAATTGTATAAAAAAGTGACTGTGGACGACATTAAGCGCGTTGCCTCGCAATATTTTACCGAGCGCAACCGGACGGTGGGTTACCTGCTTCCTGAAAAATCAAAATAGCCAAAACCTCACACCGACATTCATTCATCAAATTTGAAATATGAAAAAGATACTATTTGTGTTTCTGGCGCTGCTCACGCTTTCAGCCTCGGCACAAAACAATTTTAAAGTGCCGCCTTTTGAAAAGTTCAAGCTAAAAAACGGCCTCACCATTTACCTGATGGAGCAACACGAAGTCCCCCTGATCAATGTTTCGGCCGTTTTCGATGCCGGTTCTATCAATGACGGTCAGCGTTACGGACTTGCGGGCTTAACCGCTGATGCACTGCTTTTTGGCACTGAAAAATACACCAAACCGCAGATCGAAGAAATGATCGATTTCGTGGGCGCGAGCATTAATACGTATGCCAGCAAAGACATGGCGGGTTTGAATTCGTCGTTTGCGACCATGGATCAGGAAAAGCTGTTTGACATCATTCAGCAGGTGATTATGCATCCGGTTTTTGACAAAACAGAATTTGAAAAGCATAAGCAACGCCTCACGCAGGAACTGATCCGGGAAAAAGAAAGCCCGCGCTCTGTAATAAATGCTTACATGAATGCATTCATGTTCAACGACTTCCCGTACGCCGCACCCACTGGCGGCACGCCTGCAACCATCGAAAAACTATCCGCAACGGACGCAAAAGCATTTTACGCGAGCAACTACACGTCGGGCCTCGGCGCGATTGCGATCGTAGGCGATTTCAAAGCAGCAGATATGAAAAAGAAAATAACCACCCTCTTCGGCAGCTGGAAAACAGCGCCTTACCGCATGGTAAAACGCGTTGCTCCCAATCTCGAATTCGAAAAAAGCCGCGTGTTACTGGTTGACAAGCCGGATGCAAGGGAAACTACATTTGTCATTGGTGGAAAAGGAATCGATTATAATTCAGCCGATTATGTGCCGGTCCTGGTCGTGAACACGATTTTAGGCGGACGTTTCACTTCCTGGCTGAATGATGCATTACGCGTCAATTCGGGCCTTACTTATGGTGCACGAAGCAGTTTTACGCGTTACAAATTCGCCGGAACGTTTGCGATCAGCACATTTACCAAAAACTCAACGACGGTGCCGGCGGTGGATATGGCGTTACAGGTTTTGGATAGTTTGCACAAAACAGGCATTAACGATGAGATTCTGAAATCAGCCAAAGCTTACGTAAAAGGCAGCTTCCCACCTGCATACGAATCCGCCGGAGCACTCGCCAGGCTGCTTACAGATATGCACTTCTACAACTTCGACGAAAGCTTCATCAACACATTCCAGGCGAAAGTAGACGGGCTTACCACTGAAAAAACCAAAGAGATCATCGCCACTTACTTCCCGAAAGACAAGCTGCAATTTGTGATGGTAGGGAAAGCGGACGAGATCCGCGAATCAGTCAAAAAATATGGTGAATTAACTGAAAAGCAGATCAAGGCGGATGGGTTTTAGTATAACCAGAGCGGTCCTTACTTTTTAAATAAAAACAATCAATCAAATGAACAAACTGTTAAAAACATGCCTCTTCGCAGCAGCAACCCTGTTCAGTCAGGACGCGGTGCTTGCACAAGGCAAACCCGTGTATACCAACCCAATCGGTTTGCAGGCATACACTTTCCGCGGGAGCTGGGACAAAGGAATTGAGGCTACTTTGGATACGATCAAGTCTTTGGGCGTGACGGAAATGGAAGGCGGGCCGATCAAAGGCATGACGAACGAAGAACTGCGTAAGCAGCTTGATAAGCGAGGCATCAAAATGGTTTCCATCGGCGCCGATTACAACAAATTGGCCGAAAGCAGCGCGCAGACCATTGCCGATGCAAAAGCACTGGGCGCAAAATACGTGATGGTCGCATGGATTCCTCACAAAGGCAAATTCGATCTCGAAACAGCGAAAAAAGCAGTTGCTGATTTCAACAAAGCCGGGAAAGAACTGAAAGAAGCAGGCATCGAGCTTACTTATCACAACCATGGCTATGAATTCGAGCCTTACGAGGACGGAACATTGTTTGATTATCTTGTCAAAAACACAAATCCGGAATACGTAAACTTCGAAATGGACGTGCTATGGACTGCATTTCCGGGACAAGATCCAGCGAAATTGCTCATGAAATATCCAACCCGCTGGAAGCTGATGCACTTGAAAGACCTGAAAAAAGGCGTAGTCGGCAACCTCTCCGGCGGAACGCCAACAACCAACGACGTGGCATTAGGAACAGGCTCCATCGACATTCCAGCGACACTAAAAGCTGCGAAGAAAGTAGGGATCAAGCATTATTTCATCGAGGACGAGAGTCCTTCATATTTGAAGCAAATCCCTCAGACCATTGCTTATATTAAGGGGATTAAGGAGTAAAAAGTTAACAACACTGTCACCCTGAGCGGAGTCGAAGGGCTGGTACTAACGAAGGCGCACTCGTTAGTACCAGCCCTTCGTAGCTTTAGGCCTTCGTTAGTAGCGGCCCTTCGTCAGCATTGACCATTCGTCAGGAGCGGCCCTTCGGCTCCGCTCAGGGTGACAGAGCTAGTGGCTCCCTACCAACCCGGGTTTTGCTTTAATGTTGGCGTTTTTTGCAGCTCGTCTTGCATAATTGGGAACAGATAGTGCCTTGGTGCTACGAATACGCGGCTTTCTATGAAATAGCGTTGCATTCTATATTTTTTGCCGTCGACTAGAATCTTTCCAGCCGGATCTTCTACCGGCTTCATGCCATTGATCATTCGCTGCGTCTTGGGATAAGGCCAGGCTTTTTGCGAGCGCTGGTCGTTTGTGCTTCCGCCACTTTGCCAAGCCTGTTCTTTGGCGATTTCCTTGGGCGCGCTTGGTTCCAGATAAAGCCGTGTAGACCAGATCCGGTTATTTTCATAGAACAATTCTACCCTTCTTTCCCGTTTGATATACTCGTCCATCAGCGCTTTACTTGCTTTTGCTTCGGCGGGAATAGGCGCCATGAACGATCGTTTGCGGACGCTATTCAGCAGATCATAAATCTCTGCATTCGGTCCGGCTGTTTCGTTTACGGCTTCGGCATAGATGTAAATAAATTCGGGCAAGCGCCATACCGGCGGGCCGCTGATCGAGAAACTCTTATCCCGGTTCCAGGATTCCCGCAAGATTTTTCTTAGGAAATATCCTGTTGTCGTCGAGTTGGTTGCGCCCACTTTGTCGGCGCCGGAAGCGGTGTTGATCACTTTTCCTTTGAATGTGGAGCCGTGGTAAACAATATCCCTGTAAAACCGTGGGTCACGTTTTACGCTTTCATAGGGATTACCATCGTCATAGCCGTCTTTTTTAGCACGCGTAGCGTAAACAGGATAGCCAAATCCATCGGGTGCAATGTATTCATATTCATCCACCTGCTCCTGAACGGGCATCTGACGCGAGCTTCCGCCCCAGCTCGGTGGATAAATGTCACCCTGCCAGTTGTTATCTTTATCACGTGTCACAAAGAAAACCGCTTCGTTCTGGAATGCTTCCATGTTGTGATACAAATCCCAAAGCCGGGCCGGGACCTTGGAATTGTTATTATTCACTCCTGCATCGTCCCGAAAATCCGTTGCGTCGTGGCCCTGATAGAGCGAATAACGCTGACGACCCTCCACTTTGAAATCAATTACCGCCTTGGCCGCTGCTTTTGCTACGTTCCAGCGCTCGGGCTTGTACGCATATTCAGCAGCAAACGCACGCGTATCATTCGGGAAGGTGCCGCCATTCCACATCGGGGTTGCTGCCATCCAGGCCACAATCGCCTTTAAACCCAGGCAAGCGCCCTGATCCACTCTTCCAAAGTCGGCCCCGCCCCAGCTTTGAGGCACCAGCGCCATCGCAGAATCGCAATCCTGATAAATTTTTGCTGCAATGGAATGAAAAGATTCCTGCTTAAAGTCCTTTGGATCCGTGGTGCCAATGGTGCGGTTCACATAAACCACCTCTCCATACATGCGCGCGGCCAGATAGTGGAAGTAAGCGCGCAGAAAATACGTTTCACCCAACCGCTTATTCAGATCTCCCGCCTGCAATGGGTTATCAGGCGTTTTGTATTTCCGGACCCCTTCCAGGATCACATTCGCCTTGCGGATCCGTCCGTATAAATCCCACCAATATTGCCCCCGGCTGCTCCCGGCAGGCATGACGCTGGCATTCCAGTCGCCATTGTTGAATTTGTTGGTAAGGCTTCCTTCGGCTGTGGAGCCTTCTGCTTCGTCGGTAACAGGCGCGGTGGAAAAGTGGGAGAAAAATACGAGCGGGCTGTTGGAGCCTTTTGCATTGTCGTAGAGATCGGTAATGAGCTGGTTTGTTTTGTTATACCGGGTAAAAACCTGCTCGGCATCCAGCTGATCATCCGGCTTTCTGTCCAGAAAATCTTCCTTGCAGGCCGAAAGCAGTGCGCAGGCAAAGCAAAGGATGGTGATATATATTTTTCTAGTTATCATAAAATCTTTGGATAAAATCAGAATGTTAAATCAACGCCAAAATTCAAAACCTTCTGGATCGGATACCAGTCGCCTGTCCCTTCCCTTGTTTCCGGGTCCATATCCACTTTTTTCAGCCCGTCCCAAGTCATCAGGTTCAGGCCCTGCGCGTAAAACCGAACTTGCTCGATACCGATTTTCTTAATGGCGGCTTTTGGCAAATTGTAGCCCAGCTCAATGGTTTTAAGCCGGATGTATTTGGAATTATATAAAAACAAGCTGCTGTTACCATTCTTGTTATTGCTATGGTCGCCGAAATGTAATGCGGGATAGGTCGCTGTTTCTGCCGTTTCCGGTGTCCAGCGATCCAGATGCATGGGTTTCACTTTTCCATATTTATCCTGGTTAAACAAAGGGAAATCGTAAACAGCCGCACCCGACAACTGCACAGAAGCACGCGCCGCGCCCTGGAACAGCATACTGAAATCAAAACCTTTGTATTTGGCCCCCACCGGCAATCCAAACATAATTTCAGGATTTCGCGGGTTACCCATAGCCGTGCGGTCGCCGAGATCGTCGATTTTCCCGTCCCCATTCAAATCCTTATACACGACATCGCCGGGACGCAATGTTCCCCACGACTGGTAACCACCGCCGGAGTTCATTGCATTCAGCTCATTAGCCTCTTCCTGGTTTCTCACGAAATGGTCAAAAGCATAATTGAAATGTTCGCCGATGCGTTTCCCGGTGTTAGCCCTGCCGGACATTGCGTAAGGGATTTCATTCATGAACACAATGTTGTTGCGCGCGAAAGAGAGATTGGGACGAATAAAATACGTGGCATCCTTACCAATGCTGCCAGACCAGCCCACTTCCAGGTCAAAGCCGCGGTTATTGACAATCCCCGAGTTAATGTAAGGCGCATCTTTTCCCACTATATCCGGGAAGCCAAGCTTATCACCGCCGCCCATGTCCGTGATTATGTCGTAGCGATGCTCGTGAAACAGATCCAGTGTAACCGTAAGATGTTTCAAGAATGTTGCGTCAATACCAATGTTCGCTTTTCTGGCTTTTTCCCAGGTCAGATCCGGATTGGCCAGGTCGCCTTCGTAGAGGTAACCGCCTGCACCTGAACCGAAATTGTCCGTTCCAAAATTGTAATCATGCTCTCGACCGCTAAAATATTGCAGATAAATAAACCGGCGGTCATTCGGAACGCGGTCACTCCCGACCAAGCCATAGGAGCCTCTGATCTTGAAGGAGTTCAGCCAGTTTTGCGTGCTGCTCATAAACTGTTCTTTGGAGAGCACCCAGCCTGCCGAGACAGAAGGAAAAAATCCATAACGTTTCCCTTTCGCAAAGTTTTCGGAGCCATTATACGCCGCATTGAATTCGAAAAGATAGCGATCGTCATAGCCATAAGTGGCCCTCGCCGTAATGCCCTGGTAACTAAACGGCACCTGGTTATTAATGATCCGTTTGGAGCGGTTCACGAGCACCATTCCCGTGACATCATGCATGCCGAAATTGCGCAGGTAATCCAGCTTAGCCTGGACATAAGAGCGGTTTTCATTGTCCTTATTGTCGAACTGGTTGCGGATCGTCTGGTCAATGTCATACTTGTTCCCCGACTTGTATGCACCCGTGTAGATGCCTGGTTCCCTGTAAATATCACTTCCCTGCTCCGGAACAAATGTTGCATAACCCGGATATTCGCGGTAACCTTCGGAATAGGTTGTCACATCGCGACGGATCCAGGCTCCGTCGGACGCATCATAAGAGAAAACTCCGTCAATGGATAAGCCTTTTGTTATGAAATCCAGCTTATGCCCCAGCGAAAACGAGCCGTTGAGATACGTGTTTTTATCATTCAAAAACCCGGTGCGACTCAGCTCACCGAGAATGTTAAACCTGTAAATCTGATCACCATACAGCATTCCAAGCGGATTATTGGCTTCAAAAACCCGGTTCGCAGGGTTTCCATTTGGTTCTAATGTGATGGGCAAATAAGAAGGCTGCGTATTGGCCATTTCCACGATCCTTGCTGCCGATGTTCCGGGTGCATTGCGGTCCGTGATCCGGGCACCAATGTCCAGTCTGGCAAAAAAGTTATCCGTAATGTCTATATCAATATTAGAACGGAAATTATAGCGCTTGAAAACGGCCTGGGTGTTGTTGGGGCCCATATTCGTGTGCTTGTAGTTTCCATCCTGCTGAAAGTAATTGGCCAGAACGAAATATCTGGCCCTTACTGATCCACCGCTAATAGACAAACTATAATCATGCTGCACCCCTGGCTTGAATGCGTAATCGAAATAATTCCAGTTGTAGCCCAACCCATCCGAGTTGTCGCCCTTCGCTTTCCGGAAATTGGTAATGGCGGATTCCGAAAACAGATTCAATGTCGACGGGTCCGCATCCGGGCTGTCGTTCCGGCGGGCTTCGTTGTATAACATGGCATAGTCCGCCGATCCCAGGTAAGTCGGGAATTTTACAGGCTGGTTGACTCCCACCGAACCTTTAAAATTCACGGTTGCCTTATCCTGCACTTTTCCTCTTTTTGTTGTGATCAGAATCACACCATTGGCTCCCCTAACACCATAAGGCGCTGTTGCTGAGGCATCTTTGAGAATTGTAAATGTTTCGATTTCCGATGGTGCCAGATAATCCATGCTTCTTTCCAAACCGTCGATGATCACAATCGGAGCCTGATTTCCGTAAGTGGCTGTGCCGCGGATAAAAATATCGCTTCTGTCCACACCCGGCTCACCGCCGCCAAACTGGTTGGCAAAAAGTCCCGGAAGCCGTCCCGCCAGTGCATTGGTAATGCTCGCGGTTGGGCTTTGTTTCAAATCTTCTGTGGTAATGGTGGCAATGGAACCCGTAATGGTGGCTTTGCGCTGAGAGCCAAAACCTACTATCACAACTTCTTCCAGTCCGCCCAGGTCCTCTTCAAGCTGGATATTCACAGCCGTTTGCGTGCCGACAACCAGTTCCTTGCCCAAATAACCGATAAAGGAAATCACCAGCACATCCCCCTGCTCCGCCTCAATGCTGAACTTGCCCGTGGCGTCCGTAGACGTGCCCTTATCAGTTCCTTTGACGATCACGGTTGCTCCCGGCAACGGTCCGCCCTTCATGTCCTGGATTGTTCCCGTAATTTCCCGGATCACATTTGCTACCGGTGCGGCGGGTGCAGGCAATGATTTAATGGCGGCGGATTTTGATTCTTCATCCTTTTTGAAAACAGCAATCTGTTTTCCAATAATTTTAAATGTCAGATCAGTGCCTTTCAGCGCCCGTGTCAGAATGGCGGGAACGGTTTCATTTTTTAGGTTAAGATTGAGATTCCCATCGCCGTTTTCCGAAAAAAGGCCATCCTTATAAAAAATCCGGTAATCGGTTTTTTCCTGAATCAGCTTAAATAACCCGCCCAGATTGCCGTTCCGGATCGCTACATCCATCCTGCTTTTCTGCGAATAGCCTGTTGCATGAACGCCCATCATTCCGATCCATAGTAGTAGAATCGTCAGCTTCATAAATCTTAGGAATTTTTTTGGGAATAATACACCCGGAGGGCAATGCCCTGAATGGTCAAATTTTTTCATAAATTTGATACGACTTTTGTTGATACAATGGTTTAAAAATCACTTGCTTGCCGGCAAGTGTGACTATCGGAAGACGTTGCCGCGTCTTCCGTTTTTTTGTTCTGATAATGCTTTACCTGAATATAAACCTCCTTTCTGTTTGCTGATATTTAAGTGACGTGGATACCGATATAATGTCCAGAACCATGGCCAGATCATCCTGCAAATCCAGTGTTCCAGAGAATGTAACGTGCTTTGCGTCTGCGCTGCCCAGCGAAATATCTGCCTTATAATAGCGCGAAAGCTTTTTGAGGATCTCCCTAAGCGGCGCTTTTCTGAAAATCAGATAGCCCTCTTTCCAGGAAATGTAAGGTTCAACGTCTACGCCCGCCGTTTGTAGCTCGTCCGTTGCCGCATTGTAAACAGCCATCGTCCCGGGTGTGAGCTTTTTGTTTTTAGTGTTGAATAAAGATTTTTGATTGGCCGACAGCTCAATGCTTCCTTTGACGAGCACTGCTGCGGTCTGCTGGTCGTCGTCATAAGCGCTCACGTCAAACTCGGTTCCGAGAACCTGCACTTTGATGTTTTTGGTATGCACATAAAATGGCCTTTCGGCTGCGTGCGAAACGGAAAAATAGGCCTGGCCTTCGAGGTAAACTTCTCTTGTGTCGCTGTCAAACTGAGCTGGATAAACGAGGCGTGAACCGGAATTGAGCCAGATCTTGGTGCCGTCGATGAGCGTAATGGTCGACCTTTTACCATAAGGGACCGTTAATGTGTTGAATTCTTCTTCGGATTCAGCCACTTGCTGTTCCACCACGGACGACGAGTCGATCTGGATGCGCGAACCGTTTTGCTCATAAATCAGGTCTGAATTCTGTTCGGAAAGATGAATGATCCGCTTGTCCGCGAGCTGTAAGCGCGTTTCTTCTGTGTCGGCTTGGATTTTGGAAGCCACTTCCTCCATCGCCGATCCTGTATTTTTTTGCATGAGCAGAAAACCTGCGCCCACGACCATTAATAAGACCAGAGATGCTGCAACGGCCAACCATATGCTGCGGGTGGGCCGCTCGCTCTTTTGCGCGATTGTCTCCTGAACGCGGGTCCGCAATGCTTCTGTTTCTACAACAGGCAATGCTTCCTCCCGCAGGGAATGCATTAAAATCTTTGTGTTAGCAAGAATTTTTTGCTCTTCTTCCGTCAGTCCGGCCGATTCAGATTCGGGCAAATCTTCGCGTTTTCTTGATCCTCTCTTCATTTAAGAACTTGTTTGACATACAAGAGAAGAGTTTCGACGTCATATAGACTCCGAAAAAGGATTATTTTAACAAAAAGCAGAAAATATTTTATGCCCAATACAAAATCAGGGCAATAGAGGTAAATTCCAGCTTGCCGCGGAGTTGTTTGAGCGCCCGGTAAATGAAGGTCCGGCAGGTGGGAACTGAAATCTGCATCATGGAAGCGATCTCTTCATAATCCAGGTCCTGATTGAAGCGCAAATAAAGGATTTCCCGCTGCCGCTCGGGAAGCTGATTGATTTCCAATGCCAGATTGTCCAGCATCTCCCGCTGTTTTTCGTCCACAATCATCTCATGCTCAACACTGAATGAGAATGCATTTACGCCAAATGTTTCGTGTGCCTGCCAGCTGTTGAAGTTCAGCAAGCTCGATTTCCGGTGCGCGGCGTGCAGTTTTCTTCGAAATGATTTCAGTAAATAAAATTTAACATTAACCTCTTTCGCCAGACTTGAGCGATAGCTGTGCAGGTCTATGAAAAGATCGTGGATACAATCTTTAACAAGATCACTGTCAGCCGAATATCGCATTCCGAATTTATAAAGAACGTCTGTATAATTATCGTAAAGCTCGCTGAATGCCGAAGAACTCCCGGAAATAAATCGCTCCCAAAGGTCATTTTCCGGATCAATGTCTGTCATAGCAGAATGTCAAAAATGGAAGTCTGAAAATATTGAACAAAGGTGTAATGTATATATAAAAAACATTCCCCGCTGTATACGTTTTCCAGTTGGTGCTGCAAGATCACTTGGCAAGTCTGCGGATAGTTTTTACTTTGCACCAAAAAAGTATTTTATGGAACCAGCATTATTAAATCAAGTCCCATCGCTGGATTTGGCCGATTTTACCTCAGGAAATGCCGAACAGAAAAAGCAGTTTGTAGCAGACCTGGGTGAAGCGTTCAACAACATTGGATTTGTAGCAATAAAAAACCACGGACTAAGTGACGCCCTGCGGAATGAACTTTACGAAACCGTAAAGGCTTTTTTCTCGCTGCCTGATGAGGTCAGGAAAAAATATGAGTTGGCCGAGCTCTTCGGTCAGCGCGGATATATCGGAAAAGGAAAAGAGACTGCTAAGGGTTTCAAAGTGGCCGATCTGAAAGAATTTTATCACATTGGCCAGCCCGATCCCATCGGCAGCATGCCTTCCAACGTTTTTCCTGGGGAACTTCCTGAATTTGAAAAATATACATTAGCAGTTTACCGGACCTTTGAGGATGCGGGGAAAATGCTGCTGCGCGCTATCGCTATTTATCTCAATTTGCCTGAGGATTATTTTGAAGACAAGGTCAGAAATGGCGACAGCCTGCTACGGGCCTTACATTATTTCCCGATCCCAAATCCCGAACTCGTGCCCGAAGGAGCCGTGCGTGCTGCGGCTCACGGCGACATTAACCTCATTACATTACTAATGGGCGCCAGCGCTGAAGGCCTGGAAGTGCTTCGCCGCGACGGAGAATGGATTCCCATCACCGCCCTTCCGGATCAGATCGTGGTCAATGTGGGTGATATGCTGGACAGGCTTACTAACCATAAATTGAAATCGACCATTCACCGGGTCGTGAATCCGCCACGTGAGAAAATGGGCACTTCGCGTTATTCAATCCCGTTTTTTATGCATCCTCGGGCCGATATGGATCTCACAAGCCTGGATAGTTGTGTTTCGCAGGAATTTCCTAAGCTGTATACCAATATGACAGCGGGTGAATTTTTGGATGAACGATTGAGAGAACTGGGTTTAAAAAAATAACCTCCAAAAACCCTTGGCCCACCCTCCTATCCGCCGCTTTCGCTACATCATTTACCTGACGGACATCCTCTTGCTGTCCGTGACGGCATTTGGAGGCCCGCAGGTGCATTTAATGATGATGATCGAGCGACTGGTGCGGAAAAGAAGATACATTACCGAAGAGGAACTGCTTGAATTACAGGCATTATGCTCGGTTTTACCAGGCCCCAGCTCCACGCAGACCGTTACGGCCATCGGACTGAAAATCGGTGGACAACCACTGGCTTATCTGACACTTATCGTCTGGTCGCTGCCAGCTATGATCCTAATGACGCTGGCGGCAATCGGCATACATTATCTGGAACGCAACTCGATTTCTCTGCAATTTACGAAGTTCGTGGGGCCGATGGCTGTGGCGTTTTTAATGTATGGCGCGTCGTCTATTGCCAAAAAAGTCATCCATAATACACAAGGCTGGTCGTTTCTGGTAATTGCCACGATTCTGGCCTACATGTATCCGTCCCCTTACATGACGCCTGTGCTCATTGTCAGCGGCGGCGTTGCGGCTTCACTGAATTTCAAGAAACACGAAAAAATGGAACGCGGCCCAATCCGCATCCTTTGGCGGCCCATCATTTTCTGGATCTCGGTCCTGATCGCGGCTGCGATTGTGGGTAAGGTCACGAATTCGCTTCCCGTGCGGCTTTTTGAAAACTTTTACCGGAATGGCAGCCTTGTTTTCGGTGGCGGACAAGTGCTTGTTCCGATCCTTTATAACGAGTTTGTAGAATTTAAGCATTATCTCACCGATCAGGAATTTCTGGCCGGAATGGCACTTACCCAGGTCGTGCCGGGACCTGTATTTTCCATTGCCACATTTGTCGGAAGCATTTCGCTGCAATCAGCAGGCATTACCGGACAAATCGTTGGCGGTTTCGTCGCAACAGCCGGGATATTCCTTCCAGGCACATTTTTCATCTTTTTCGCCTACCCATTCTGGGACCAGCTCAAACGTTACCGCGGCATCCGAGCCTCGCTCGAAGGCATTCACGCCGCCAGCTGCGGCCTCACCATCGCTGCCGCCATCTCTCTTTTCCAACCCATGATGAGCAGCACTCAACCCATGCTAACCGTCATCGCCACGATTTTAGTCCTGACTTTTTCAAAGGTGCCGTCGTATGTGATTATTGTTGCGGGGCTGATATTAGGGTTGGTGTTTTGAATAAACGCTTAATGCAGTCCGTTTTAATGGCATAGATAATTTCAATCTGTATCTTTACATATTGACCTTTAATTTCCATTTTTATGCTTTTAGAGCTGGATGACCAAATAATTCAAAGCACCGGACTAAGTCAGGAACAATTGCGGATTGAGCTTGCTATACAATTGTATGAGCAAGGCAAAATCACGGTTGGCCAAGGTGGCAGAATGACCTCAATGGGTTCTATTAAATTTCAACAGGAACTTGGTAAAAGACACATTTCATCCAATTATGACCAGGATGACTTGGATGCTGATCTGAAAACACTCAGCAATCTGTTTCAGTGATCCACACAACTCGGCTTGAACATTACCGGCATTCTTGGCATATTGATTGAAGCCAAGCGCCAGCATCATGTTGCAGAAATTAAACCGATAATCAGGACTTTGACGGAAAAAGCCGGCGTTTGGTTCAAGCCGGAATTAGTCATAGAAGTCCTGAACAGGGTTAATGAAATTTAAATATCTACGAATCGCATATCCAATCCGAATGAAACATTCCTATCTCCTACTGCTCTTAATAATCCTCTTTTCTTCAAAAATTTCCCAGGCACAAATTGCTGCCTCCCCCACATTCTTAAATCAGAACCAAACCAATGCTTCGCGGCAGTGGGTGGATTCGATTTTTGCTACGCTTACGCCGGATGAGCGGATTGCGCAGTTGATTATGGTGGCGGCGGTGTCGGATGTGAAAAGAGCTGTTATTGATCCTAAGACGAGCAATCCGGCTGTTGTGGAGAAGCTGATCCGGGAAAATAAGGTAGGTGGGATCGTATTCTTTCAGGGTGGGCCGGTTCCTCAGGCGCAGCTGACGAATTTTTATCAGTCGATTTCAAAAGTGCCTTTGCTGATTGCAATGGATGCGGAATTCGGACTTGCTATGCGGATTGACAGCACGGTGCGCTATCCTTATCAAATGACATTGGGCGCAATCCAGGGCAGTAATGATCTGATTTATGAGATGGGCGCACAGCTTGCCAAACAAGCACGGCGACTCGGTATGCACATTAACTTTGCGCCTGTTGCCGATGTAAACAACAATCCCGATAACCCGGTGATCAGCTTCCGGTCCTTTGGTGAAAACAAATATAAAGTAGCCGACAAAGCCGTAGCTTACATGAAGGGAATGCAGGATAACGGCTTACTAACCAGCGCCAAGCATTTCCCCGGACACGGTGACACGGGCGTAGATTCGCATTATGACCTCCCATTAATTTCCCATAACACAACCCGGCTTGATTCTCTCGAACTATATCCTTTTAAAGCGCTGATTGCGAATGGCATTAGCGGGATGATGATCGCACATTTGAGCATTCCGGCGCTTGATACGACCAAAAATCTTCCTTCAACGCTTTCAAAACCAATCGTTTCCGATCTTTTGAGAAAACAGCTTGGGTTCGATGGCCTAATCTATTCTGATGCTATGAATATGAAAGGCGTCACCAAGTATTTCCCGAATGGTCGCGCGGATGCTATGGGCCTTGAAGCAGGAATGGATTTGCTGGAATTTACGGAGGATGTTTCGAAGTCAATCGCTGAGATCAAGAAGAGCATTGCGGAAGGAAAAATAACGCAGGCGGAGATTGATGCGCGCTGCAAAAAAGTGCTGCAAGCCAAGGCATGGGCTGGTTTGAATCACTATAAGCCGGTTGATCTCAACAATTTATACAAAGACCTGAACCCCAAAGCTGCCGAACTAACAAACCGTCTTTTGACCGAAAAAGCATTAACCGTCCTCAAAAACGACAAAGACTTATTGCCCTTGCGCGACCTGGACACGCTGAAAATCGCTTCCATATCCCTAGGCGCCGACACCATTACGACATTTCAGAAGACATTGGGCTTGTACACAACCGTCGAGCACTTTCAGGTTCCCGCCAAAGCAACTGAGGCGCAGATAACCGAGTTGCGCGAAAAATTGAAAGCATTCAACTTGTTACTGGTAGGCGTGCATTTGGGTAGCATTTCGCCACGGACCAATTACGGTTTGACTGAGCAAATGAGTGCTGTTTTGCAGGAACTGATGGCATCTAACAAGGCAGTTGTGTCCATTTTCGGCAACCCATATTCTTTGAACAAAATACAAAAGCCCGAAAATGCGCGTGCGTTGTTAATGGCCTATCAATTAACACCTTACACACAGGATCTTTCCGCACAACTGATCTTTGGAGCTATCCCCGCACAGGGAAAATTGCCGGTTACCGTGAATGCACAATTTCCTTATAATGCAGGCATTGAAACTCCTGCCATAGGCCGATTGAAATACACAATCCCGGAAGAACTCGGACTTGATTCTGAGGTTATTACATTTAAAATAGACTCCATTGCAAATCTGGCGGTTACGCAGAAAGCAACGCCAGGCTGCGTGGTGCAATTGGCAAAGGATGGGAAAGTGTTTTTCAGAAAAGCGTATGGAAAACACACTTACGAAGGCAATGCGAATGTGAAACTGACTGACCTGTACGACCTCGCTTCCGTGACTAAGATCACCGCTTCCACATTGGCGCTGATGAGCCTTTGGGATGCTAAAAAGTTTGATTTGGACGCGACGATGAAGGATTACCTGCCCGATTTTGCAGGCTCCAACAAGGCAGACCTCCCATGGCGCCGCGTGTTGACGCATAGTGCTCGCTTGAAGGCATTTATCGTCCTTTGGAAAGAAGCACAGAATGCGGATGGATCCTGGAAAAAGAAAACATTCAGTACAAGGCAGTCGAAAAAATATCCGACTTCGGTGGTTGGCGACAGCCTTTTTATCTTTAAAAATTACGACAAAAAGATTTTCGAAGCCATCCGCAATTCTCCTCTGAATGAAAAGGAAGGCTATGTGTACAGCGACCTTTCGTTTATTCTTTATCCCCAAATTGTAAAACGACTGTCAGGCGAGAATTTCGAGGATTATCTTAAAAACCACTATTACCATAAATTGGGTGCAAACACATTAACATTCAATCCAAAGCGTTTTTACAAGTTGCAGGACATTGTGGAGACGGAACGCGACACGTTTTTCAGGATGACGCAATTGCATGGACAGGTTCATGACGAAGCCGCGGCAATGCTAGGAGGTTTGAGCGGCCATGCTGGATTGTTTGGTGATGCGAATGATGTAATGAAGGTTTGGCAAATGTATTTACAGCAGGGTTATTACGGCGGTGAGCAGCTTTTGAGCAAAGATGCGCTGGTTGAATTTACGCGTTACCAATATCCGGAAATGGGCAGTCGCCGCGGGATTGGGTTTGATAAGCCTTCTTTCAAATATACTGGTAATGCGCCTAAACATGCGAGTCCGTCCAGCTTCGGGCATACGGGTTACACGGGCATTATGACCTGGGCCGATCCTGCGTGGAAGCTAAATTATGTGTTTTTGTCAAACCGCGTTTACCCGACCAGAGAGAATAATAAAATTTCACAGCTCAACATTCGCACGGCCATTATGGATGTGGTTTACGAGGAATTGCTGAAAAAAGTAAACCCCGTTACGACCGCCGGGCTCTGAGAACTTCCTACATTTGCAGGATCCAACATTGATTCACTATGGCCATGCAGTATCGGTTTGACAAAGAAAAAGCTTCGCGGCGACCCGGCGTCACGCCGCTGAAAGATGCTATTGATCAAATGCTGGAAAAGTATCGTTTACGGAACCGGTTTGATCAATCGTACGTCGTCGCACATTGGGAAAAGATCATGGGTTCTGCAATCGCAACTCGTACAAAAACCGTTTACATCAAAGAAAAAACCCTTTTCCTACAAATAGAATCCGCCCCGTTACGCAACGAACTCTTCCGCGCCAAAGGAAAAATCATCGAGCTCATCAACCGGGAGATGGGGTCGGAGTTGCTGGAAGAGGTTGTGTTTATATAGGGCAGAACATTATCACTGTTATATAGCATTGAATAAGTTAATGAATAAAATCAACCTCCCTCCTTTCCTTCAACCTGGTGATAAGATTGGCATTGTGGCGCCGGCTAGTGTTTTGAATTATGATGATCTTTTGCCGGGGATCGCTGTTTTCAGAGATGAATGGGGGCTTGAAGTGGTGGAAGGAGAGACTTTAAAAACGGCTTCGAACCAATTTTCTGCGCCGGATGCCGTGCGTCTTGCTGACTTGCAGGCGATGCTGGACGATCCTTCTATTAAGGCTGTGATTGCTGCCCGTGGCGGTTATGGCTGTTCCCGGATCGTGGATCAGCTCAATTTTGATCAATTTCTTAAAAATCCAAAATGGGTTGTGGGATTCAGTGACCTGACTGTGATCCTTTCCCGGGTATTTGACCTGGGTTATGCGAGCCTGCATGCGCCCATGGGCAAGTCTATTACGACGGACGGGGCGGAATTGGCGAAAGAGTCACTCCGGCAAATGCTGTTCGGTGAAATGCCTCATTATAAGATTGATACCCATCCTTTAAATCAAGCAGGAATCGCTAACGGGCAGGTTGTCGGTGGTAATCTGTGCATTTTGGCGCATTTGATCGGCTCGCAAACCGATGTGAATACGGATGGCAAAATCCTTTTTATTGAAGACATTAATGAATATCTCTATAACCTGGACCGCATGATGATTCAGATGAAACGGGCTGGTAAATTTGAAAAACTGGCTGGTTTAATCGTCGGACAATTCACTGATATGAAGGATAATACCAACCCTACATTTGGTAAAACCTATTACGAAATCATTCACGAACACATTGCCGCGTTCGATTATCCGGTTTGTTTCAATTTTCCGGTAGGGCATGTTGGCGATAATCGTGCTATGGGCGTTGGTATGGAGGCTGTTCTCAATGTTTCGAGTGAGGGAGTTTCCTTCCGATTTGAAAATCCCGCAATCTGATCATTCATGGACACATTTAATAATAAGGTTGTCTGGATAACGGGCGCATCGTCAGGCATCGGAGAGGCTATGGCACTTGCATTTGCAAAAGAAGGCGCCAAGCTTGTACTCACGGCAAGGCGCGAAGACGAGCTGCGGAGAGTTAAAGAAGTAACAGGTTTACCAGAAACTTCTGTCCTGGTGCTTCCCATGGACGTAACCCTGTTTGACAAGGCGCAAGGCGCAGCTGAACAAGTAATTGCGCATTTCGGACGGATCGACATAATGGTTCATAATGCAGGCGTCAGCCAGCGTTCCTATGTTAACGATACAGCGATGTATGTTTATCAGAAACTGATGAATGTGAACTTTTTTAGTACGGTGGCCCTTACCAAGGCCGTTTTGCCCTACATGGTGCAGCAAAGAAGCGGGCATTTCATTGTGATCAGTAGCGTTGCGGGAAAAATCGGGACGATTATGAGATCGGGTTATAATGCTGCCAAACATGCATTGCACGGCTTTTATGATTCACTCAGGGCTGAGGGTTACAGTGATAACATTAAAGTGACGACCATTTGCCCGGGCTATATCCGCACCAATATTTCGCTGAATGCCATGGATGCTTCCGGCAGTAAATTCGGCAAAATGGACTCCAATCAAGCGAAAGGAATTCCCGCAGAAGAATGTGCACGCAGAATTCTCGATGCAGTTAAAAAGGATAAAAAGGAAATCTATATCGGCGGTTTCAAGGAAGTGGCCGCTATTTATTTAAAACGTTTTTTACCAAATCTGCTTTTTGATCAGGTCCGTAAGAACATTCCGGAATAAGCTGTTTACTTGCTTCTTCCTTTCTTAACATCACTTGATTTAGACATTTGCAAATAATCGGTTACCAAGCGGCTTAGCGAGCGCACACCTAGTACAAGACTGCTTTCATCCACATAAAAGTCGGGCGTATGATGCGGCGCAGCTTGCTCTACGGCTTTTCCCTTTGGCATACCGCCCAGGAAAAAGAAGAATCCAGGCACTTTTTGCTGAAAATAGGAGAAATCTTCCGCGCCGGTTTTGGCCGGGATTAAATTCACATTATTTTTTCCGGCTACATTTTCCAAAGTACCGATCATTTTCGCCGTCAATGCTTCATTATTGAATGTGACCGGATACATGACATTAATGTTCACCTTGGCCGTTGCGCCTGCACTTTCTGCAATGTTGGTTGCGATCTCATTCATCCGCTTGTGCACATACGTATGCATACCTTCGTCGAACGTGCGGACCGTGCCGATCATTTTCACACTTTCCGGAATAATATTCTGTCGGATCCCACCATTGACCGCGCCAACAGTTACCACAGCGGGTGCCTGCGTTAGATTCAGGTTGCGGCTTACAATCGTCTGCAAACCCATAATGATCTGCGAAGAAGTAACGATCGGATCTATGCCGGACCATGGATAGGCGCCGTGCGTTTGCTTTCCTGTTACATCAATGCTGAAAAAATCAACCGCCGCCATGGTGGCTCCCGGCTTGTAAGCGATCTTACCCACTTCTATCAACGCATCAATGTGAAGCCCGAAGATCGCTTCAACGGCCGGATTGTCAAGAACACCCTCTTTAACCATCAGTTTGGCACCGCCCTCCTCGCCTTCCGGCGCGCCTTCCTCTGCTGGCTGAAATATAAATTTGATCGTTCCTGGAATGTCATTCTTCATCCCTGCAAGCACTTCGGCAACACCCATCAGGATCGCCACGTGTGTATCATGCCCGCATGCGTGCATGACGCCTGTTTTCTGGCCATTGTAATCAACCACAACCTTCGATTTGAATGGCACATCCACGCGCTCGGTAACAGGCAGGCCGTCCATATCCGCCCGCAATGCCACCACAGGACCTGGTTTTCCACCTTTCAGAAGTCCCACAACACCCGTATGAGCAATGCCCGTCGTCACTTCTATGCCCAGTTGTTTCAAGTGGTTTGCCACTTTCTCAGCGGTTTTGAACTCCCGGTTACCCAACTCCGGATTTTCATGAAAATCCCGGCGCCATTCCACCAACTTTTTTTCCAGTAATTGTGCCTTCTGATCGATAGAGGCCGACAAATTGGACTGCGCATGGGCTTGTAGAACGGAGATGATAAGGGCGATGGAAAGTAGTGTTCTGAGCATAAATGAAAGGTTGGAAGATTTTCAATTATTAGAATAATCCAAAATAAAGAGAATTTAGTTAACGGCTTGCAGCGAATAAATTCTAAAACTAAATAATTTAGATTCATTCTTGTTAAGACAAACGTATAGCCCTAGCGTCAAATTAGTTTGCTATTTATTAATCTTAAAACCGCTGACCGGTAATGATACGAAAAAGTTAATAAAAGCACCATATTGTTAACAAATATATAATAGTAACTGGTTTTTCACATAAATCAAACATTTAAAAAATGGCAAAAAATGCGCTAATCCAGGTATAATATTTGTCAAAAACACAGTGGATACCAAAGTTTATTTTGAAAAATTGCAATTAAAAGGTTGTAATGGTTAAACTAATAATTATTTTTGCAACATTATGTTAACATAACAATTCTAACTCTTTTAACACGTATGAGGAAGACTCTATTAACCCTACTGGGATGCTTGATGCTATTGACGGCACAGGTATTCGCCCAGGATCGCGCCGTGACTGGTAAAGTCAGCGCCGAAGATGGCTCCGCACTGCCAGGTGTGAACATTTCTTTGAAAGGTACTAATCGCGGTACGACCACCAATGCCCAGGGAGAATTCTCGATCAATGCAGAATCGAATTCGACGCTGGTATTTAGCTTTATCGGTTTTCAAACTCAGGAAGCCGCTGTGGGAAGTCAGACAACCATTAATGTTTCGCTTAAGAATGATGTAAGCCAGTTGCAAGAAGTGGTTGTAACGGCATTAGGCCAGGAAAGAAAAAGAAATGAGCTGGTGTACGCAGCGCAGCAGGTGAACGCTGAGCAAATCACACAGGCGCGTAACCCCAGCGTAATGAACGCACTGGCCGGTAAAGTAGCTGGTTTGGACATTAAAACAAACAATAACATGGGTGGATCGACCAGCGCGGTTATCCGTGGTTTTAAATCCATTACCGGTAACAACCAGGCTCTTTGGGTTATCGACGGTGTGCCCGTTTCCAATGCCAACACAAACACATCCGATCAGCAAACAGGACGTGCAGGAACTGACTACGGTAATGCCGCAGCGGATATCAACCCTGACAACATTGCTTCTGTAAACGTTTTGAAAGGTGCTGCTGCAACTGCATTGTACGGTTCACGCGCATCCAACGGGGTGATTTTGATCACAACCAAACAAGGACGTAAAAACAGCTTCGACGTAGTTGTGAACAGCGGTGTTACCTGGGGTAAGATCGACAAAACAACTTTTGTGAAGTACCAGAAAGAATATGGTGCAGGATATGATGGTGATCGCGCAAAAACGCGTTTTTACCGTGGTAACCTGGGTTCGGGAGAAGGAAACATCACCTTGTTTGATGCGGATGCTTCTTTCGGTCCTAAGTTTGATCCTAGCGTGATGGTTTATCAGTGGGATGCACTTGACCCTAGCTCACCAAACTACCAGAAAATGACGCCATGGGTTGCTGCTGCAAACGGACCGGACGCATTTTACGAAACAGGTGTAAACTCCAACCAAAGCGTAAGCATCACTGGTGGAGGTGACAACACAACTTTCAAAGTTGGTTATACAAGAAATGATGAGAAAGGTGTGCTTCCAAACAGTAAGTTGGGCAAAAACCTTTTCAACTTCTCAGCAAGCTTCGACCTGACTAAAAAACTGACGGTTCAGGCTAACGCTAACTATTCGCAGATCAAAGGTCTTGGTCGCTACGGAACAGGTTATGATGGTAAAAACCCTAACCAACAGTTCAGACAGTGGTTCCAGACAAACGTTGACCTTTTAGAACAAAAAGACGCATATTTCAGAAATGAGCAGAATGTAACGTGGAACTGGGCAAGCCCAACAAGACCATTTGATACAAACGGTCCTATTTACTCTGAAAACCCATACTACTCTCGTTATCAGAACTACTCGAACGATACACGTGACAACTTCTTCGGATACGCACAGGCTATTTACAAACTGGCGCCGTGGGTTGACATCACAGGTCGTTTCGCTTACAACGGAACACAGGATTTCCAGGAGGAAAGAATCGCATTCAACAGTTCAAGCCCTGCGGAATACAGCCGCTATAACAGAGGTTTCAACGAAACCAACCTGGACGTAATCGTTAACTTCCGTAAAGCAATCACAAAGGATATCAACTTCTCAGGTTTGGCGGGTGGAAGCATGCGCAGATCCAAGTTGAACGCTGTAAGAGCTAAAACGAACGGCGGTATGGTTGTGCCGGGACTTTATTCCCTGCTTAACTCTATCAATGCTATCGAAGCTCCTTCTGAAACTTATCAGCGCATTGGTGTGGATGGTATCTACGCACAGGCTTCTTTTGGCTACAAGGATCTTGTTAACCTTGACCTTACAGCAAGACAAGACAAATCTTCTACGCTTCCGAAAGACAACAACACTTACTTCTATCCTGCGGTAGGGGCCAACTTCAACTTCTCTAACCTGCCAGGTTTCAAATTTGACTGGTTGACAATGGGTAAATTGAGCGCTAACTACGCGGAAGTTGGTAATGATGCTCCTTGGGGAAGTCTTTTGGATGTTTATGACAAACCAACCGGTATCGGATCCACTCCATACTTTACATTGCGTAACACGAAAAACAATCCTAACCTGAAATCAGAGCGTACAAAAAGCTATGAATTCGGATTAGAAACAGCATTCCTGAATGATCGCGTAGGTTTCAACTTTACCTACTACCGTTCACAAACACTTGATCAGGTTCTTCCTGTATCTGTTTCATCGGCGACAGGATTTGCTTTCAAGTATATCAACTCAGGAGAAGTACAGAACAAAGGTATCGAGATCTCTGCTTATGTAACGCCTATCAAAACGCCTGACTTCTCTTGGACATTAAGCGCAAACTTTGCACGTAACAGAAACGAGGTTGTTAGCTTGTATGAAGGTGTTGCAAACGTACCAGTTGCCAGTTTGCAAGGTGGAGTTTCCCTTAATGCTGCTGTTGGACAACCATTTGGTATCATTCGCGGTACAAACTTTGTTTACCACAAAGACAACGGCCAGAAAGTGGTGCGTTCAAACGGTACTTACCAGGCAACTGCAAGTTCTGCTGAAATCATTGGTAACCCTAATCCAGACTGGATCGGTGGTCTTAGCAACAATTTGAAATTCAAATCGTTGTCATTGAGCTTCCTGCTTGACATTCGTCACGGTGGAGATGTTTGGTCACTGGATCAGTGGTATGGAGAAGGAACAGGTCTTTATCCTAACACTGCTGGTTTGAACGAGCTTGGCAATCCTAAAAGAGATCCTGCTTACAACTACGACGCAAAAGGAAACAAGCTGGGCCTTACAGACAAGCCGGGTGGTGTATTGTTCCCAGGTGTAAAAGCTGACGGAACGCCTAACGATATCAGAGCTGAAAACTCCGATGGAAACGGAAATACAGCATATGGTTACCCAACCAACCCTCCGCGTGCCATGTACATTTACGATGCGAGCTATATTAAACTGAGAGAAGTTGCGTTGACTTACTCTATTCCACAAGAATTCGTTTCCAAACTACGCGCTTTCAAAGGAATCGACGTTTCTGTAATCGGACGTAACCTTTGGATTATCAGCAAAAATATGGACTATCAGGATCCGGAAGAAGGCTTGGGCTCAGGCTTGCTGAATGGTGCTGGTGGATACCAGAGTGGTGCATATCCAGCTGTAAGAAGTTATGGTTTCAATGTTAAATTCCGTTTCTAAAATATAGTATGAAAAGATTAATCATTTTCTTTCTCCCGATCCTGCTGATGACCGCCTGTGTCGACAGCTTGGACGACTACAATGTCGACCAGAAGCGTCCTTCGGAGGTGCCGCCGGTGACGTTGTTCTCTAATGCACTAAAAGGGCTTGCTGATACACTTACCAGCCCTAACGTGAACGTAAATAACTATCGCTTATATGTACAGCAGTGGGCAACAACCACTTATCTGGATGAGCCTCGTTACAATGTAACAGCACGTACAGTTCCCCAGGCTTTCTGGCAGGGACTTTATAAAGGTGTGATTTCGGATTTGAATGAAGCGCGCCGATTGCTGAATGCTGATGAGTTCATCCTGCCTGCAAACAGAGATGTGCAACTGGCACAGATTGAAGTTGTAGAAGTGATGGCTTGGGCCGCACTTGTAAATACTTTTGGCAACATTCCTTACTCGGAGTCTTTGAATCCGGATAATGTATTGCCTAAATATGATGACGCAAAAACAGTATACGATGATCTGCTGGCCCGTCTGGACGTTGCTATTCCAAAATTCACTGCACCCGGTACACCATTTAGCAATGGCGACCTGCTTTATGAAGGAAACAAGGCACAGTGGGCTAAGTTTGCCAATTCATTGAAACTGAAACTGGCGATGATTATTGCGGACAGCGATCCTGCAAAAGCGAAAACACTGGTTGCACAAGCTGCTCCGAATGTTTTCACTTCGAACAACGACAACGCTGCATTCCCATACATCAGCACGCCTCCCAACTACAACGTGATTGCTCAAAACCTGAACCCGTTGTATTCAAGCCGTCAGGATTTCGTAGCTTCTGCTACACTTGTAAATCCTTTGAAAGAACTGAAAGACCCAAGGCTTCCTGCGTTTTTCACTCCTAACGAAGATGGTGAATATGTAGGTGGAGCTTATGGTTTTTCTAACACATATTCTGCTTTCTCTCACGTGGGAGACAACATTATCGAGCCGGATCTGGAAGGAATATTGTTGGATTATGCGGAAGTTGAGCTATTGCTGGCTGAGGCTGTTGAAAGAGGCTTCATTACCGGTTCTGCTGCAACACATTACAACAAAGGTGTTGGCGCTTCTATCGAATACTGGTTGGATAACATCGGCACTCCTGCTGCGGAAATTACAGCTGCAACAACTGCTTATCTTGCACAACCAAAAGTAGCTTACGCAACCGCTGCTACTAACTGGAAAGAAAAGATCGGTTTCCAGAAATGGCTTGCATTGTACAACAGAGGATGGGAATCATGGGTTGAATGGAGAAGATTGGATTATCCAAAATTGCTTCCTCCGACAGGTGGTAACGCCCCTGCCGGACTTGCTATCCCTGTTAGAATGATCTACCCGATCAACGAGCAAACGCTGAACGGTGCAAACCGCGAGTCGGCTGCAACAGCAATCGGCGGTGACCTTGTAACGACTAAATTATGGTGGGATAAGTTCTAATTAAACTTATTGACATTGATTAAAAAGGGGACATTTTGTCCCCTTTTTTTTTATGCCCAATCGTCAAAGCACCGAAACATGTTTTAAATTCTGGACCTTATACTATTTGTAAAATTTTCTCAGCAGAAACTGCTATACAGACAAATTTTAATTTAGAAAAGGTGACTTATTAATTGCAATTGTCTAAACAATAATTATTTTTACGTTAAGCATTTTTTATAACAAACCTAACTTAATGAAACGAAATCTACTACTCTTTTTGGGAGGGTTGCTGCTGCTCTGCAGTCAGGCTTTCGCCCAAAGCAGGGAGGTGACCGGGACGGTTACTTCCAAGGACGACGGGTCACTTCTTCCCGGCGTATCAATCAGAATTGCCGGCACTAGTACCGGAACACTATCCAATGATAAAGGCGAATACAGCATTAATGCGCGCCCGGGTCAAACACTTATCTTTTCTTTTGTCGGCTTCCTAAACCAGGAACTGAAAGCACCTGCATCCGGAACGCTCGATGTTGTTTTAGCACTGGATGAACTGGCACTGAATGAAGTCGTGATTACTGCCGGCGGTCTTACGGCGCAACGCCGCGAGCTGGGTAACCAGTCTACCACTGTCAAAGCGCAGGACATCGTGCAAGGCAAACCCATTAGTGTGGCGGCCAGCCTTGCGGGCCGTGTGCCGGGCTTGCTGGTTATGGGTGTAAGCAGCGGGGTGAACCCGAATTACCGTCTGGTACTTCGCGGTAACCGCTCATTGACCGGTAACAACCAGGCACTGGTTGTAATCGACAACATTATCTCAACAAACGATATCCTGGGAAACCTTAACCCGGAAGATATTGAAGATATCCAGGTTTTGAATGGTGCAGGTGCAGCCGCATTATATGGATCCGATGCTTCCAATGGTGCCCTTATTGTAACCACTAAAAAAGGAAAATCGGGCGTAACGCAGTTCAAAGTATCCAACACCACAACACTTGAAAAAGTAAGCTTCCTTCCTCAGCTGCAAAACGGTTTCGGATCGGGAACAACACCGGATGATGTACCTACGTATACGCCTTACGAAAACCAGCAGTATGGTCCGGCATACGACGGATCGATGGTGAACATTGGTAAGCCATTACAGGATGGCTCTATTCAATCTGTTCCTTATTCAACCAAAAATTTCCGCGAGGACTTCTGGAACACAGGTGTGGCTAATCAAACTGACCTAAGTGTTACGACTGGTGATGAAAAAGGCACATTCTACTTGTCAGCACAGTATTTTGATCAAAAATCAACTGTTCCATATGACAAGTATAAAAGATACAGCGTACGTGCGAACGTGGTGCGTCACATTTACAAAAACCTGACTGCATCATTTAACACAAACTTTATTGCTGGTCGTACTGCACAAAGCAGCCTTACCGGAAATGCTTATGAGAATCTTCTAATGTCACCTGGCCAGGTAGATGTCACCAAATATGAAGATTGGCAGAACAATCCTTTCGCGAATCCAAACGGATATTTCAACGAATATTACCATAACCCCTACTTTACATTGTCCAACAACCGCTGGGACCAGCGCAATGACTATCTGCAGGGTAACATGGAATTGAAGTGGAATCCTGTGAAACCATTGACTTTCACATACCGCGTGGGTATGAGCGGACGTAACCTTTCCGGGAAAGTGTATACCAACAAATTCACTTTTACAGATTATACAAAGAGCAT
Organism: Dyadobacter alkalitolerans DSM 23607; assembly: GCF_000428845.1. Lineage (GTDB taxonomy): Bacteria > Bacteroidota > Bacteroidia > Cytophagales > Spirosomataceae > Dyadobacter > Dyadobacter alkalitolerans. The sequence continues at coordinate 156,620 of NZ_AUAS01000001.1, forward strand.
CTCAGGAAGCTCCAAAACAGATGTAGCTGGTTCAGTTGTAGACTACGCTGGTTACACAACACAATTCGTAAACGATTTTCTAGCTGAATTCAGAACGAATCTGACCCCTAATTTCAACCTGAATATTGCCTTGGGAACAACTGTTCGTGAAAATGCAACAAAGGCAATGAATGTGGTAGCAAATGGTCTGGTGATTGACGGACTTTACAATGTTGGGAACAGCTTGAACCCACCAATCGCCAATGAAGGAACTTACAAAGCACGCCAAATTGGGGTTTATGGAGAAGCCCGCCTTGGTTTTAAAGAATTCCTTTACCTGCACGTTACTGGCAGAAATGACTGGCGCTCAATCCTGGCTAAAGAAAACCGCTCATTCTTCTATCCTTCTGCCGACGTTTCATTCATAGTAAGCGATGCGATCCCTGCACTTTCAAATTCTGAATTCCTGGAAAGTCTAAAGCTGCGTGCAGGTTATTCGCAGGTTGGACAGGTCAACTTGGGCAATAACAGAGAGTTTGGTCCTATTCCTTTGAACAACCTTGGTGCTTACTCACTGAGCAGCACATTCTCGCAAGGTTTTGGTTACCCTTATACAAGCGGCGCTGGTTTTGTACTGGATAACACCCTTGTTTCTGCCGACCTGAAACCTGAAATTACGACAGGAATTGAAGGTGGGATTGATTTTGAATTTCGTCCATGGAGCATTGGTGGTGGTATTACATACTACAAGACCAACACGGTTGACCAGACCATTACAGTTTTGATCCCAAACTCTACAGGTTACGGATTTTTAAGAACGAACATCGGAGAGGTTGAAAATAAAGGAATCGAAGCAACATTGCGTGTCACTCCGATTAAGACTGCTTCGGGACTAACGGTTGACCTGGGTGCCAGCTACACTTACAACCAGAACAAAGTGCTTTCGCTGTCTGCACAATCTAACGAGTTAAGTGTCGGTACATCTGGTTCCGCCGCAAGAGTAATAGCAAAAGTAGGCTCTCCTTTCCCACTCCTTCAGGTAACAGATTACAACCGAGATGATCAGGGAAGAATTATTGTTGATGCAAAAACTGGTTATCCGTCTACCAATGGCACGTTTAATGATGTAGGCATCACCAATCCGCCCCATATCCTGGGTGTAAATGGAGGCATCAGCTTTAAAAAGCTAAGACTGAACTTGCTGTTTGAATATCGCAACGGACATTACATTTACAACTCTGTTTCCGGCGGATATGACTTTTCTGGTGCTGGTGTACGCACAGGTTGGTACAACAGAGATCGTTTTGTAATTCCAAATTCATCATACCAAAATGCAGAAGGCGAATATGTTGAAAACACCAACATTGCCGTAAGAAGCGGTGGTGCTGATTTCTGGACTGATGGAACAAGAAATACTAACATTGGCCGGAATTTTACAAATTCAGCAGGCTTCTGGAAGCTGCGCGAAGCATCCATCGGTTACGAGTTGCCTGCCGGATTACTTGATAAAACGAAAGTGATCAAAGGTGCAAGCATCAGCGTTCAGGGAAGAAACCTTTTCATTTGGGCTCCAAAATCAAATCTTTACACAGATCCTGAGTATAGCTCACTGGGGGCAGACAACAACGCAGTAGGTTTTACAAGCCTTGGACAAACGCCACCTGCGCGTTACTTCGGCGGCACATTATCATTAACATTCTAATTTAAACAATAATGAAAAAATATAATATCAGTTGGATGTTGGTGCTGTTAGTCACAGTTCTCTCATCTTGTAGTGATTATCTCGATATAAACACCAATCCCAACCAGGCTACGAGTGTACAACCACTGTTGGTTTTGCCTGCCGCCATTACCGGCACGGCTTCGGTAGCAAGCCAGTATAATAGCTATGGCGCACATTTCGGTGGTTATATGGCGAATGCGGGTGGCTTTTCGGGATTTGGTAACTTGTTTAACTATCAGCTGATCCCGGACAATTACAATGCACTGTGGGTAAATTCGTATGACAACCTGAACGATTATAAATATGTGATCGATCAGACGGAGGGTGACGATACGCAGGCTTATGCCAATGCTGTTGCCAACATTATGGTTGCTTATAACTTTCAAAAATTAGTCGATGCATTCGGAGACATTCCTTACACAGAAGCTTTGCAGAATAATGCAAACCTGACGCCGAAGTATGACGATGCAGCAACTATTTATCAGGATCTGGTGACAAGACTCGACGCAGCGATTGCACTGATAGATGCAGCAGAATTTCCGACAGCACTGAACTCTTCGTCAGACCCTATGTTTGGCGGGGATATGGAAGAATGGAAAAAGTTTGCCAACACGATTAAACTTCGTATCCTGGTCCGTGTTTCGGGGGTGCCAGCACTTTCTTCTTTTGTAACGACAAAATTTGCTGCACTGGACAAAACACTCGGTTTCATTACCGACGATGCAATCGTTAATCCTGGATATGTCAAAGACAAGCCAAATCCACTTTGGAACGCTTGGGGCTATCAAAGCACCGGAACACTTGCCCCACAAGCTCCATCACGGCTTCCCTCGGAATTCGCTTTCGGATTTTATAAAGGTCAAAAGCTGGAGGACATAGGAAGAGGTGAAGTGATCTACAAAAACTTCGAAACAAACACGCCTGTGAACCAGCTTGGAAACGAAGTGGATGCGCCAACGATCATTACCAACTATTCTACCTGGTATACCGGCACATTCAGCAGCGCTTCCAGCATTAGCAATGCACTCGGCGTATTGAAAGGACCAAGCCAGGGACAAGTGCTGATGCTGCTCGCCGAAGCCCAGTTCTTACAGGCAGAAGCAAGATTGAAAGGTTTCATCACAGGCGATTTTGCTGCAAGTTTCGACGCGGGTATCGCCGCATCGTACACTTATCTGTACAAAGATGTGACCAATGTGGTTGCAGCTGGAAAGAATGTAACGGCAGACGTTGCTGCTTACAAAGCAGGAAATGCAGCCAGTTATCTGGTGAACATCAAACTGGCCACAACACCTGCTCAGCGCCTGGAAGCGATCATCACGCAAAAATGGATTGCAGTCAATATGATCAATTCTGAGGAAGGTTATAACGAATTCAGAAGAACAGGCTATCCGGTTACACAGCCAAACGGTGACGGTTATCACAACATCGCCTCCATGCTGTCTACATCCACACGTGCCGACAAGCTGCCTTCAAGAATTCTCTACCCAACCTCCGAGCAGTCGTACAATGCTGGAAATTACAGAGTGATTAACCCATTTACTGATTTGATCTTCTGGGATCCTAACTGAAAAATCTGATATGAAATATTCAATGAAAATAGCAGGCCTCTTCCTCTTCGGTATGGCCGTAACATCATGCCTGAAAGACGACATGAACCTGGATCCGGACATATCGACGAATGTGGTCGAGTTTAAAAACCCGTCCAGCTTTGTATCGCCTTCCGGCAGCACTTACTCACTTTACTCTCAATCGTTTGACCTGGCTGATGAAGCCGATTATCCCATTACGGTGAGTTACTCGGGAGCGGATGTTGCGCCTGAGGATATCACAGTAACATTGGGTGTGGACACAGCGGCAGTAACGCAGTACAATACTGAACAGGAGGAAGCATTCGAAGCCATAACGCCGGACCTTTACACCATTCCCGCAACAGTGGTAATTCCAAAAGGACAGCGCAGAGCTGAGGTCGTCATTAAACTGAAACCTTCGAAATTCGATTTTGCTAAAAGCTACGTGCTTCCGATCCAGATTAAGTCGGTTTCGAGCGGCATTGTGAGCGGGAATTTCGGAACGATCCTGCTGGCAGTGAAGGCGAAGAACATTTACGATGCCACTTATGCTGCAACCGGATACGTGTATCACCCGACTGCGCCAAGAGCTGTTGCAAAGGACAAACCAATGGTTACGGTTTCACCAACCACAGTTTCCGTTGAATTAGGCGATTTGGGTGGATCTGGGTACAATGCCAACCTGACCATTGATCCAAAAACCAATAAGGTGACGATAACACCGGCAGCAGGAGCTGCAGGAGCGCCTTATACACAGTTCGACAAAGAACTACCAGCGCCTTACAAGTCAGCCTGGGCGGGAGCATCCAAAGCAAATAACACGTACGATCCGGCAACCAAAACCTTCTATCTGAGATATGGTTACATGGGCGGCAATGGATGGCGTGTTACCGAGGAGATCCTGGTTCGAAAATAAGAATTAAAGATAATGCACTTCCTTATTACGTAATAGTTTGAAATTAGCTGGTCTGTCTCGGGCCAGCTAATTTTTTTTATGATTGAATTTTTTAACTTTGGAAGTTATCCTATCTCAAAACAATGGAATTTCTAAAAAGCCAGCGCCTGAACAACCTCAAATATGAGATCCGCGGCGCTACGTATCAAAAAGCATTGGAGCTGGAAAGCCTTGGTTATAAAATCCATAACCTGAATATCGGCAACCCGGCCCCGTTCGGATTTGATTCTCCGGACGAAATTGTTCACGATATCATCATGAATCTCCGCAATGCGCAGGGCTATTCAGATTCCAGAGGATTGTTTGCGGCCAGAAAGGCAGTTATGCATTACACGCAAACGATTGGTATACAAGATGTTGAAATAAATGATATTTTCATAGGCAACGGTGTAAGCGAGCTGATCCTGCTTTCCATGCAGGCATTGCTGAACCCTGGGGACGAGATCCTGGTGCCTTCACCGGATTATCCGCTCTGGACTGCGGCCATTGCATTGAGCGGAGGCACGCCCGTGCATTACGTATGTGATGAAGAGTCGGACTGGAATCCGGATCTGGACGACCTGGAAAAGAAGATCACTTCAAAAACCAAAGGCATTGTCCTCATTAATCCAAACAATCCAACAGGCGCTGTTTACGAAAAGGATGTGCTGACACGCATTGCCAGAATTGCAGAAGAACACAGCCTGATCATTTTCTCGGATGAGATTTATGACAAAATCCTTTATGACGGGGCCGTACATTATCCGATGGGCACGCTGGTAACCGAAACACTTTGCGTTTCCTACGGCGGCCTTTCCAAAAATTACCGCTCTGCCGGTTTCCGTGGCGGGTGGATGATTTTGAGCGGTGCCAAGCAAAAAGCGAAATCTTATCTTGAAGGAATTTTGCTGCTGGCTAGCATGCGTCTTTGTGCCAATGTGCCCACGCAATATGCAATCCAAACTGCATTGGGCGGTTATCAGAGCATTAAAGAACTGGTTGCCCCCACCGGCAGGCTGCACAAGCAAATGAACCTGGTTTACGACCGGCTGACTTCCATTCCAGGCATAACCTGCGTAAAACCGAAGGGTTCGTTATATGTTTTTCCAAAAATCGATCTGAAAAAGTTTGGCTTGAAAACAGACGAGCAGTTTGTTTATGACTTGCTAAGCGATCAAAAAGTGCTTGTAGTGGCCGGAACAGGCTTCAACTACATTTCCGACGATCATTTCAGGATCGTTTTTCTGCCAACGGTTGATGAACTGAACCAGGCGATGGACAAGATCGAATTCTTCCTGGAAAATCACCGCATTCTGTCGTCGAAAACCGTCGAAGACGTCATTGCCTGATAGCCGCATAACCCTTTCCTAACAGCAGTTTTTGTCACATTAAATGACCGTAGAGAATATTTCCAACCAGGAAGCCAAGCGGCAGCGGCTGTTTTTATTGCTGTGCGGGATTTTTTTGACAAATGCGCTGATCGCTGAGATCATAGGGGGAAAGATATTTTCGGTAGAAACGCTGCTCGGCATTGCGCCGGCGCAGCTGCCAATCGGAGGACAAAAACTTGATTTCAACATGACGGCCGGTGTGATCAACTGGCCCGTCGTTTTTATTACTTCCGACATTATCAATGAATATTTTGGCAGAAAAGGGGTGAAACGCATTTCATTTCTGACGGCCTGCTTCATTGCCTACACGTTCATCACGGTGCTCGCGGCGACAAATTTGCCACCGGCGCAATTCTGGCTGGACATCAACAACACAGACAAGGCGGGCAATGTTTTCAATATCAATGATGCGTTTTCCAAGATCTTTAACCAGGGACTCGGCATAATGATCGGCTCGATCGTTGCATTTTTGCTGGGACAGTTGCTAGACGTTTCGGTTTTTTCCTGGCTGCGCCGAAAGACGGGCAGCAAATACATCTGGCTCAGAGCAACGGGTTCTACCATGTTTTCACAGCTCGTCGATAGCTTTGTGGTGATTACCATTGCTTTTTATGTATTTGGAAACTGGGACCTGAACCAGATATTTGCGGTCGGCACCATTAATTATTTATACAAAGGCGCTGTCGCGATCCTGCTGACGCCGCTGCTTTACATTGCCCATTATTTTATCGATGGCTATCTCGGCAAAGAATATGCAGAAGAGCTTTCGCATAAAGCTGCTCATGAATAAATGGCGGAACGCCGATACTAAGCCGGAATATGGACCTGCCGCCTGAGATTATCCAGCATGACGGCCGTTGCAATGCCTACATTCAATGATTCTGCCTCTCCTACCCGCGGAATTGTAATTTTATTGGTCACAAATTTCTCAACTGCACTGCCAATTCCATTCGACTCGTTACCCATGACAATGTAACCTCCGGATTGGGCAAAACTAAAATCGTACAGCGATTCGCCACCCAGAAAAGCGCCTATTACCGGTTTTCCAGCGGCATTTCCAGCCAGGTAGGAAGTCAGGTCTGTGTAAAACAGGTTAATCCGCGTAAATGAGCCTTTGCTGGCGGCAATCACTTTGGGGTTGTAAACGTCCGTTGTGTCATTGGAACAAATGATTTTTTTGATCCCGTACCAATCCGCGATTCTGATGATAGAACCGAGATTTCCCGGATCGCGGACGTCGTCCAAAACGAGCACATATTCTGAATTCGCGGGAGACAAAAACTCATTTTGCTTCGTTTTAGCAACAGCCAGGCAGGAATCGTTGGTTTGAAAAGATCCAAGACCTTCCAGTTCCTGCATCGTTACCGTTTCTGTGATAGTTTGATGCCCGCTTAAAATACTTGCGTATTTTTGCTGAAATTCCTGCGTTATTAACACAAATTCAATGTTAAAATCGGAATCCAGCAATTCCAGCACACTCTTGGCGCCTTCCACAATAAAAGATTGGTGAAGCTGCCTGTACTTCTTGATTTTAAGCGAGTTAATATACTTTATACGATTTTTTGACAGCATTGAATATTAATTGTAAAATTACATATAGCTGGTATTTCTTCCTGATTTTTGTGGGATTGTCGTCTTGTGCGCCCAAGCCCGCCTCCCAATCCAAGAGCTATTATCTTGGCAATTCTTCCATTAAAGGCAATGAGGTCATTAATGATTCCGAACTGGATGCGCTCATCCCTCAAAAACCGAACAGACGCCTTCTGGGCCTGCCTTTCTTTCCTTATGTTGGTCTTTATCGCTTTGGTGAGCTCTTTTACAACCGCGAAGAAAAACAGCGGAAAGTAATTGAAATCACACAAAAATATCAAAATGAATCCCGCTTAAACGAAAATTCTCCGCGGAAGCTCGAAAAGATTCAGCGGCGCTACTCAAAGAAACTGGAAAAAGCACAGACACGTGTGGACGAAGGAAATTTCTGGATGCGCGTGCTGGGTGAAGCGCCCGTGTATTTCAATGCAGCCGAGATAACTCAGAATGCAGAGAAAATGCAGCGATATCTTTATAACAACGGCTTTTTCGAGGCATCAGTTACCGCGAAACCGGATACGATCATTAACCGGGTCAGGGTCAACTATTTTGTAACGGAGAAACGGCCGACGATGATTCGTGACATTGAATATCAAGTCCGCAACAACATGGCCGACAGCATTATCAGCGCCAGCAATAAAAACCCGGCGCTGCAATCAAAAAAACGTTATGACGGCGATGCGTTTGAAGAAGAGCGGATCAGAATTGAGACGTTGCTACGGAACCAGGGTTACCTCGGTTTTTCACGCCAGAATATTTCTTACCTGATCAACGACACGATCACTAATGCCGCCACGGACACTTTTTTCAAGTCGGTGGATGTAAAAGTGAAGGTGGATTTGCCGGGTACGATCAGGAACGGCGAACGTTACAAGATCAATTCCGTGCATTTTGAAGTGCTGCCGCCGTCGGGCTCCGCGGATTCTGCTTATGCAAGAAAAGACACCGTCAATTTTCGGGGGATCAATTATACTTTTTCTGATAAAAGATTTGCAACCCGGATTTTAGACAGCAAAATTCAGGTCAGGCCGGGCGCTATTTACAGCCAGCAAAAAGAACGCGATACGCAGCAGCAACTCTCCCTGACTGACCAGTTCCGCTTTGTGAATTACACCTACACGCTTGATTCTACGGGAACTGGCGTTAACAGTTACTTTAAAGTCATTCCGCTCGAAAAATATCAGATTTCCACTGACATTGGTTTGAATGTGATCCAGCTGCAAGGTGCGCCGGGGCCGTTTGCCAACCTATCCTATAAGATTCGAAATGTTTTCAACGGGCTCGAAAACTTCGAAGCCAACCTCCGCGGCGGGATCGAGCTTGTTCCCGGATTTTTGGGCAACAGCTCAATTTATCGCAGCGAGGAAATTGGATTAAACACCTCCCTAACCTTTCCAAGACTGCTTACGCCCGGGAGTTTACTGCAAAAGCAAACCGCAGGCTACAACCCGAGAACTCAGGTTGGATTTGGCTACAATTACATCAACCGCCCGGAATACACGCGGACGAATGTGAAGGTGGCAATGACCTATTCCTGGCAGCCGACGAGCAAAACATTGTTCAACCTATCGCTCGTTGACCTTAACATTCTCAACACCCAAAACACACGTGCAGATTTCCAGGCGTTGCTCAAAGACCTGCAAAACCAGGGAAACAACCTTTATACCAGTTTCAGAAGGTCGTTTGTATCTGATATCAATTTCAACTTCACTTATAACACCAATGCGCTGATAGGCCCTCAGAAAGATGCACATTACTTTCGCGTAGCGCTGGAATCGGGCGGAACGTCGTTGAATGTTCTTCCCAAGCAGGAAAATCTGATCAAAACCGTGTTTGGTGACAGTCTTCAGTTTTATAAATATCTGCGCTGGAATGCGGATTATCGTCGTTACTGGGCAACCGGCAGACGTTCGGCCTTTGTGGCGAGGGTTAATGCAGGTGGCATTTACAGTTATGGCGACAACAAAGTCCCGCCTTATGAAAAATATTTCTTTGCCGGCGGCTCCAACAGTCTTCGCGCATGGCTTCCGCGCCGCTTAGGACCGGGCCGTTCAGTTCCTAAAAAAACACCAACCGGCCTGACCATTGAATCGCCGGGTGAATTTTTGTTGGAAGCCAATCTGGAATGGAGGGGTTATCTGGCTAAGTTCTTCGGAGATCTCAATTATGCTGTGTTTTTGGATGCGGGAAATGTCTGGAACCTGGGAGGCGACGCAACCGAGTTACAGAAACTGGAAGCGGATAAATTTTTAAAAGACATTGCCATCGGAACCGGCTTCGGGATCCGTTATGACCTCTCCTTTTTTATCCTTCGCTTCGATTTCGGGATCAAGGTCTATGATCCTGCATTGCAGCGGTTTGTGTTGGATGAACTACAATTCAACAAGCTTTTTAACCGTACGCAATCCAATTTCCTAAACATTAACCTCGGCGTTGGATATCCTTTTTAAGGTTTTTTATGACTGCTGCTTAGTATGACAGTTTGTCAGTTTTTACCAGATTCTTTCTATATTTGCAATCCCGAAACTTCAAATCGGCAGTCCTATGCCGTAAGTTTCTTTTCAAAATTTGTTAAACCCCTTTCATGGAAAATAGAATTGCAGAGACTTTGAAAATATTGACTGAGGAGGACAAAGTTGCCTGTGAGACAGTCCGTATTTCCGAAAATGAACCGGCTTTTAACAAAAAACGACTCTTTATTGAAAGTTACGGCTGCCAGATGAATTTCGCAGACAGCGAGATTGTGGCGTCCGTCATGCGTGAAGCGGGTTTTGCAACCACTTCCGATGTTGATAATGCAGATCTGATATTTTTAAACACTTGCGCCATCCGCGACAATGCCGAACAGCGCGTCAGGACGAGATTAAGGCAGCTTAATGTTATAAAAAAGAAAAAGCCGGGCACATTAATCGGTGTGCTGGGTTGTATGGCAGAACGCCTCAAAGCGAAATTGCTGGAAGAGGAAAAGATGGTTGACATTGTCACCGGACCCGACGCATACCGCGATCTGCCGCGATTGGTGGAAGAAGCCGAAACAGGACAGAAAGGTGTGAACGTATTTTTGTCAAGAGAAGAAACCTACGCTGACATTTCCCCTATCCGACTGAATTCCAATGGCGTGACTGCATTGGTCTCCATTATGCGCGGCTGTGACAATATGTGCAGCTTTTGTGTAGTGCCTATGACGCGAGGCCGGGAACGCAGCCGGGATCCTTTCTCGATTGTAAAAGAGGCGCAGGATCTTTTTAATGATGGTTATAGGGAAGTTACGCTGCTGGGCCAGAATGTGGACAGCTATAAATGGCAAGCGCCAAACAGCGTCACCGCCATCTCCACCAATGTTGATAATGGCGCATTGGAAACCCAGGTGAACTTCGCGCAACTCCTGGAAATGGTAGCGCAGATCAGCCCGGAATTGCGGGTCAGGTTCAGCACTTCGCACCCGAAAGACATTACGGATGAAGTGCTTTATACCATTAGAAAGTACGATAACATTTGTAAATACATTCACCTTCCGGCGCAACATGGCAACAGCCGCGTACTGGAAATGATGAACCGGACCTACAACCGCGAATGGTATCTCGAAAGAATCGACAGCATCCGCCGGATCTTGGGTGATGAATGTGCGATTTCCCATGATATGATCGCCGGTTTCTGTTCGGAAACGGAAGAAGAGCACCAGGATTCACTTTCGCTGCTGGAATATGTGCGGTTTGACTTCGGCTATATGTTTGCCTATTCCGAACGCCCGGGAACATTGGCTGCCAAGAAATATCCGGATGACATTCCGGCGGACATTAAGCAGCGGCGACTTGCAGAAATCATTGATATACAACAAAGAATTTCCCTGGAACGCAACCAGAAGCTGATCGGCACCGTGCAGAAAGTGCTGGTTGAAAACACTTCCAAGCGATCTGTAAATGACTTTACAGGACGCAGTGACCAGAATAAAAGAGTCATATTCCCCCGCGAGAATTTCAAAGTAGGCGATTATGTCGACGTTTTAATTACAGACACGACCGCTGCGACGCTTCGCGGTTACGCGGTTGAAAAAGTACCCGTTTCATGAATCCAGCTGAAATACAAGCAATAAAGAACCGTTTTGGAATAATAGGCACTTCCCCGGGACTGAATCACGCGATCAACGTTGGTGTGCAGGTTGCCGCCACTGACCTCACCGTGCTCATCACCGGCGAAAGCGGCAGCGGAAAGGAGTCTTTTTCCAAAATTATCCACAGCCTCAGCTCTCGCAAACACGGGCCTTTCATCGCCATCAACTGCGGTGCCATTCCCGAAGGAACGATTGATTCAGAGCTTTTCGGTCATGAAAAAGGTGCATTTACGGGTGCATTGGATTCAAGAAAAGGATATTTTGAAACAACGAATACAGGGACCATTTTCCTGGATGAGGTTGGAGAAATGCCCCTGGGCACGCAGGCGAGGCTTTTACGTGTCCTTGAAAATGGAGAATATATCCGGGTAGGATCTTCCAAAGTTTTGAAAACCAATGTGCGTGTTGTAGCAGCGACCAACGTGAATCTACTGGATGCCGTAAACAATGGAAAGTTCCGTGAAGACCTTTACTATCGTTTAAATACGGTCCCCATTTACGTTCCGCCGTTAAGGGATCGTGGTGAAGATATTTTGTTGCTATTCAGGAAGTTTACCAATGATTTCTCGGAAAGATACAGGACAAAACCCGTGCGGTTGGATTCGGAAGCACGCGACCTGCTGATGCAATATGCGTTTCCCGGCAACATTCGCCAGCTCAAAAATATAGCCGAGCAGATCACGATCCTGGAAACTGATAAAGAACTGCCCATTTCCCGCGAAACATTAAATAATTACCTGAATCCCGTTCAGCCAGCAGGGAGAAAAGCACTGATTACGCTACGTTCCGGTGAAGATCCGGCGGGCAGCTCGTTCTCTGAAAGGGAATTGCTGTATAAGGTGCTTTTTGATATGCGCAGGGACATGACAGAGCTTAAAAAGCTGGTCCGTAGTGTTTTGGAAAATGAAAAGTATGGAGGCGAAATCCTGAAAGACCATCAGGAATTGTTCAGCTCATTGAACACGGCTGAGCCCGCAACACATTCGCACACGCCAACCCTGGAACCCGCACGCCTGCTTTCACCTGTGCCTTCGCGCACGGTTGATCTGGACAGATATTCAGACGAAAGAAGTGAAATTGAAGACGTTATGCACGTCACGGCTGAGGAAGAATCCTTATCGCTCGAAGACAAGGAAAAGGAAATGATCATCAAGGCATTACGGAAGAATAATAACAAACGAAAATACGCTGCAAGTGCATTGGGCATCTCGGAACGGACGTTATACAGGAAAATTAAGCAGTATGACATTGAAGAATAGAATAAAAAGCATTTGTACAATGCGCGTTTCGACAAACACCAAAAGGTTGCTAACCCTCTTTTTTGTCCTGCATTGCTCCATTTTCATGTCGGGCTGTGGCGTTTATTCTTTTACCGGGACCAATTTATCGCCGGATATCAAGACATTCAGCGTGCTCAATTTTACGATGGGAACTGCGGGTGGACCGTCGGATCTGCCGCAAAGACTTACGGAGGAATTGAAAGAATATTTCCAGCGTAATACGAGCTTGATCAGTCAGCCTGGTGGTGGCGACCTGGTTCTGGAGGGTTCAATTACAGGTTACGACGTGCTTGCTGCCGCTCCTACCGCGAACGACCAGGCCGGCTTGAACCGCTTGAATGTCACCGTTCAGGTGCGTTACACCAATGCAAAAGACGAAACCAAGAATTTTGATCAGTCGTTTACTTACTATGCCGACTTTCCTCAGGATCAAACGCTTAACCAAAATGAAGCACGGCTTCTGCCTACGATCCGGGAAAATTTAGTGCAACAGATCTTTAATAAATCTGCCGCCGACTGGTAGTAGATTATCGTTTTGTCTAACTTCAATTTTTATTTCAACTTTCAAGGTCCATATGTCCATCATTGAAAAGGAAGCTTTCAGCAATCTGGTCAAACATCCTCACGCAGCAGGCACGGAGGTGATCGAAGCGCTTGAAGCGACGATTAAGGCATTTCCTTATTGCCAGATTTCCTATTCTTTATTGGCGAAGGCATCCAGTGTTGCCGGAACGGAGAAATTAGACGAGACCCGTCCGCGTGCAGCGGCTTACGCATTGAGCCGGGTTGCATTACAGCAGCTTGTAGAAAGTGACACGGAGCGTTACGACGCAACGGTTAACATTGAAGAAGTGATCGAGGCACAGGAAAAATCGGTCCCGCAAAATGGTGAAGATATCCTGATCAGCCTGGTTGAGCAAGAGACAGTAAGCTTGCAAAACATTGTTTCCGAAGAGCAGAAACGGCAGCAGCAGATTATCCAGGGTTTTATGAAGAAGAACCCGCGTATCATTCGTCAGGATAACAATCTGGAACCTGTTGCCGTTGATGTCAGCGGGCGCGTTGCAGAGTCGGGCGCAGGAAGCATTGAAACCGAAGCTTTTGCAAAAATATTGGTACGACAAGGCAAGATTGAAAAGGCAATTGACCTGTATCAAAAATTGATCTTGAAAAAACCAGAAAAAAGGAATTACTTTGCGAAAAAATTAAGCGAGTTATATCGTATGAACTGAAAAGTTTAAAATATTCAGTCATCGCACCGGCGACCCGGTCGCTCATTCAGTCATTCAATCATTAATAAATAGTCATAAGGCATGTATTTGGGTTTAATTATCTTGGTTGCGATCATCGCTGTTTTGTTGATCCTGGTTGTATTGGTTCAAAATTCAAAAGGAGGAGGACTTTCCAGCGAGTTTAGCGGAGCGGGAACTACCCAAATGTTCGGTGTTAAAAAGACAACCGATTTATTGGAACAAATCACCTGGGGACTTGCAGGCGCTGTTATCCTGATTTCTCTTGCTTCATACATTATCGTTGGCGGAACCGCACAAACGGGCGGTATTAACAGTGTCAATGTTGATAAGGCTCAAAATACTGTAATCCCTGGCGGAAACATTGCTCCTGCACCAGCTCCGGGAGCGGCGGCTCCTGCAGGAGGCGAAGCAACGACGCCTGCTGTTACACCAGCAGCACCAGCGGACAGCTCAAAATAAGATATTCAAGACATTAAAAAAGGCTCATGATTTGCATCGTGAGCCTTTTTCGTGTTCGGGCATTTGATTAAGCAATGTTCATTTGCTTTAAGATCAGCTTCTTTGCAACAGGCAAAAGCGCCTCATGTAAAGGATAATCGTATTTTGATTCAACAATATAGGTTGCAGGATTAGGCAGGGATTTGTTCTTTTTGGTAAGATCGACTTTGATCTGAGAAACTGTATTTCCTAAACCAATTCGGACCGTATCCACGAAAGTCGTTTTGAGATAACGCTCCTTCATTTCATTATAAAGCGCCAGCTGATATTCAAAGACACTGACAAAGGGCTGGAATGTGTGCAAAAAGAGGAGATAACCCTCTTCCAGTCTTAATGGCACAATGCCAACAGGCGAAATTTTTATATTCTCCCCCACTTCACTAAACCGCTCTGCACCATACTCCAGAGCACGCGAAAAACGGGGGATAGCGAAGTCCAGGATGTAATTCAGCTCTTCCAGATAAGGGTCGTCATGGTGCGTTTCTTCGTATTCCAATTTCCACGTCTGCAAATTGACGCCCGTCACATTCTTCGGAAAAGACGTTTTAATCTCGCTTTTGGTGGCGCGGATGTGGATGCAGGAATCAAAATGAAATTGCAAATCTGGCAGATGCGGGTGAAGCTTATGCTGTGTAAACTGGCTGTCAATATGCTGCAAATAGGCCTGCAACACATATTTTTTGTACTCAAAATCAAAAATTCCTTCTGTTAACCAGTTCTTTTGGAGGTTTTTCATGGGATTCGAAATTTGGTGCCGATAAAATTTAAGCATTTTCACTCGCTAAACAATTCTTGTGCCGTGCATGACATTATAATTGCTTCTAATAATTATATAACGGCAGGGTTCGGTACAAATTTGTCACACTTGCCGGAAAAAATGTCAGCCGGAACTTGCTGGCATAGATTGTGCTTACTTGTTTCAGTCAAATCTATTACTGACAATCAAAAACAAACGTTTAATATTTATGTCAACTTTAGCAGAAATACAAGTGAACGTACAACCTCTGGCTGATCGTGTTCTTGTAGAACCAGCCCCAGCCGAAGAAAAAACAGCATTTGGTATCATTATCCCTGATACTGCAAAGGAAAAGCCTCAACGTGGAACTGTTGTAGCAGTGGGCCCGGGTAAAAAAGACGAGCCGATGACCGTTAAGGTAGGTGACACCGTATTATACGGAAAATATTCAGGTACTGAATTGGCGTATGAAGGCAAAGATGTCCTGATCATGCGTGAGTCTGACATTTATGCCATCATTGGTTAATTGTTATTAAGTCCTATTCAATAAGTTTAATCAAGAAAATCAAAACGATTAATTAGTATGTCTAAGAAAATTTTCTTCGATACCGAAGCTCGTGATAAAATTAAGCGCGGTGTTGATACATTGGCTGACGCCGTTAAAGTAACATTAGGACCTCGTGGTCGTAACGTAGTTATCGATAAAAAATTCGGATCGCCTAGCATCACAAAAGATGGTGTGACGGTTGCAAAAGAAATCGATCTGAAAGACCCTATCGAAAACATGGGTGCTCAGTTGGTGAAAGAAGTTGCTTCTAAAACTGCTGATTCTGCAGGTGATGGTACAACAACTGCAACTGTTTTAGCTCAGGCTATCTATTCAATCGGTGTTAAGAACGTAGCTGCTGGTGCAAATCCAATGGATTTGAAACGCGGTATCGACAAGGCCGTTGCTGTCATCACTAAAAATCTTGAAGGACAGAAAAAAGTAATTTCTACTTCAAAAGAAATCGCTCAGGTTGCAACAATCTCTGCCAACCATGACGAAGAAATTGGTCAGATGATCGCTGAGGCGATGGAAAAAGTAGGAAAAGAAGGTGTTATCACTGTTGAAGAAGCGCGCGGAACTGAAACAGAAGTGAAAACTGTGGAAGGTATGCAGTTTGACCGTGGTTACCTGTCTCCATATTTTGTGACAAACACTGAGAAAATGGAAGCTGATCTTGAGCGTCCATATATCTTGATTTCTGAGAAGAAAGTTTCTTCAATGAAAGAATTGCTTCCAGTTCTTGAAGCAGTTGCACAAACAGGCCGTCCTTTGCTTATTTTGGCAGAAGATGTTGACGGAGAAGCGCTTGCTACATTGGTAGTAAACAAAATCCGTGGCGCCTTGAAAGTGGCTGCAGTTAAAGCTCCTGGTTTTGGTGACCGTCGTAAAGCAATGCTTGAAGACATCGCGATCATCACTGGCGGAACAGTTATCTCTGAAGAGCGTGGTTTCAAATTGGAAAACGCAACTTTGGAATATCTTGGATCTTGCGAAAAAGCAATTATCGACAAAGACAACACAACTTTGGTAAATGGTGCAGGTAACTCTGAGGACATTCAGGGCCGTGTAAACCAGATCAAAGCGCAGATTGAAAATACAACTTCTGATTACGATCGCGAAAAACTTCAGGAACGCCTTGCTAAATTGTCAGGTGGTGTTGCTATCCTTTACATCGGAGCTGCAACTGAGGTTGAAATGAAAGAGAAAAAAGACCGTGTTGACGATGCATTGCATGCAACCCGTGCTGCTGTTGAAGAAGGAATCGTAGCTGGTGGTGGTGTTGCTTACATCCGCGCAACTGCTGCTTTGGAAGGCTTCACAGGAAACAACGAAGACGAAACAACGGGTATCAACATTATCCGCGTAGCTTTGGAAGCTCCTTTGAGAACAATCGTTTCTAACTCAGGCCAAGAGCCATCAGTAGTTGTTGCGAAAGTGAAAGAAGGAACTGGCGCTTACGGTTACAACGCGAAGGACAATGTTTACACAGATCTTTTGGAAGCTGGTATCATTGACCCTAAGAAAGTATCCCGTCTTGCGCTTGAAAACGCAGCATCTATCGCAGGTTTGTTGTTGACAACAGAATGTGTAATTGCTGACGAGCCAGAAGAAGCTCCTGCAGGTGGCGGTCACAGCCACGGCGGCGGAATGGGCGGAATGATGTAATATCATTTTGTTCAGACTGAACATTATAATGCAAAAAATAGCCGTTCGGAAATTCCGGACGGCTATTTGCTTTTACAACATTTATGAAAAACTTCTTCGTTTAGACGAATCAGTTTCAATTAAGTCACACATTTATGTAAAAATATTTTTATGGCTGCATAAAACCATCCTGCATAACCAATCTTCTATCCGCCATAGCAGCCAGATCCTCGTTATGCGTTACAATCACAAACGTTTGTCCGAACTCGTCCCGCAACTTGAAAAACAACTGATGCAGTTCCAATGCATTATGCGAATCCAGGTTACCGCTCGGTTCATCAGCAAGCACGATGGACGGTTTGTTTAAAAGTGCTCTCGCAACCGCAACGCGCTGCTGCTCACCACCTGAAAGTTGTGAAGGCAAATGATTGGCCCTGTCCTTCAAACCTAGCATTTCCAGCAATTCTTTTCCTCTTTCCAGAATATCTTTTTCATTCATCGAACCATTGATATAACCCGGCATGCATGCATTTTCCAATGCAGTGAACTCGGCAAGCAGGTTATGGAATTGGAAAATGAAGCCTATCTTTTCGTTGCGGAAACGTGCGAGGTCTTTGTCTTTTTGTGTAAAAACATTTACGTCCTCAATAAAGACGGAACCTTGCTCGGGGCGGTCCAATGTTCCCAGAATATGCAGAAAAGTACTTTTGCCTGCTCCCGAAGGCCCTACAATAGCCACCACTTCTCCTTGCTCCACTTCCAGATCAATCCCCTTCAACACTTGTAAAGAACCATATGTGCGCCTGATCCCGCTCGCCCGCAGTAAATTCATATTATGGAGAAGATAATTGGACTGAAACCTACGCCCGTTTTGATTAATTCCTTAATTTGCCGTGAAAATACCAATTTACTTTTATACTCATGAATATTCACGAATATCAAGGCAAAAGCGTTCTTAAAAAATACGGTGTGCGTATTCAGGAAGGGCTCGTAGCCGACACTCCGGACAAGGCAGTTGAAGTTGCGCGTGAGCTTAGCCAGCAGACTGGTACCAAATGGTATGTTGTTAAATCTCAGATCCACGCAGGTGGACGTGGAAAAGGCCGCATCGTTGGAACAGAACAACGTGGCGTTGCCCTAGCGAAATCTGTTGAAGATGTTCGCACCATATCCAATAACATTCTGGGCAAAGTGCTGGTTACACACCAGACAGGTCCTGATGGCAAGCGTGTTAACAAAGTGCTTATTGCCGAAGACGTGTATTATCCAGGACCAAGCGAGCCGAAAGAATACTATCTTTCGATCCTCCTTGACCGTGGCCGTAACTGCAATGTGATCATGGCCAGCACCGAAGGCGGTATGGACATTGAAGAAGTGGCAGAGCACACGCCTGAGAAGATCATGAAAGAGTGGATTGATCCAAAAGTAGGCTTACAGCCATTCCAGGCGCGTAAAGTGGCTTTTGCTTTAGGCCTTGAAGGCGATGCTTTCAAAGAAATGGTAAAATTCATCACTTCCCTTTACAAAGCATACATTGAAAGTGATTCAGCGATGTTCGAAATCAACCCGGTTTTGAAAACATCTGACAATAAAATCCTTGCCGTTGATGCGAAGGTTGATTTGGATGACAATGCATTGTATCGTCACCCTGAATTAGCTGAAATGCGTGATACGAACGAGGAAGATCCTTTGGAAGTTGAAGCAGGCGCAAACAACCTGAACTATGTAAAACTGGACGGAAACGTGGGTTGCATGGTGAATGGTGCCGGTCTTGCTATGGCGACTATGGACCTTATCAAGCTTTCTGGCGGCGAGCCGGCTAACTTCCTCGATGTTGGGGGTGGCGCAAACGCACGCACAGTAGAAGCTGGTTTCCGCATCATTCTGAAAGACCCGAACGTAAAAGCAATCCTGATCAACATCTTCGGCGGAATCGTTCGTTGCGACCGCGTTGCTGCTGGTGTTGTGGAGGCTTACAAAGCCATCGGCGAAATTCCAGTTCCTATCATCGTTCGTTTGCAAGGAACTAATGCAGAAGAAGGAGCTCGGATTATTAATGAGTCTGGCTTAAAAGTTTCTTCGGCTATTGAGTTTAAGGAGGCTGCTGCAAAGGTTTCAGAGGTTTTGGCTGAGCTGGGAGTTTAAGGATGAAAAGTTTATTCAGGTTGCCATTTGATTTGTCAGCCTGAGCCGTTCATACACTTGTCACCCTGAGCGGAGCCGAAGGGGCGTTACTACCTAGGTGATAGCGCCCCTTCGGCTCCGCTCAGGGTGACAGGGGATTATAACATAATGGTTGGAGCCGCCAACAGGCCTATCCCAGCAACATCCACAACACCACCACAACCAAAAAACTCACCGCTCCCTGCAACCCCGTCAAGATCGTATGCGTCCGATACGTATCCCTCGCTGAAATCCCCGTAAACTGCGATACGACCCAGAACCAGGCATCATTCGTGTGGGAGACAATCATCGCCCCGCTTCCTACGGCCATGACTACTAATGTGATCTGAGTGGGTGTGACGAAGCCCAATGAAGCTAGAAGAGGCGCCAGAATGCTGGTTGTCAGCACCATCGCGGATGTAGTTGAGCCTTGTGCTGTTTTGAAGAATGCGGCGATGAGGAAGGCGATGAAAAGTAAGTATGCGCCGGACATTTCGTTGTGAAGCAGCCATTCGCTGACCATGTCTTTTAATGTTGTTTCTTTTAAGATCGCGCCGAAAGCTCCGCCTGCTCCTACCAGCACCAATGTTGTTCCGCAATGTTCTATTCCACTTTTGAAACAGGCCATCATTCTTTCAGCGGCGTATTCCGGGAAAAGGGAATAGCTGAAAAAGATGGCGATGAGGAAGGAAACCAGCGGACTGCCGAAAAAGCCCAGCCATTTTATCCAGGTTTCCGGGAAGTCGAGAATCCTTGCAAATGAGGCTAGGGTAATGAGGATAATGGGCAAAAGAATTGGCATGAATGCTTTCCAGGCGGGAGGCAGTCGGCTGTCGTGAATGATGATGGGTGGCTCTACGGCTGAGTTTTCTGTGATTTCTACATTTTTTGCAAATTTTCCCGCGAACCAGGTCGAAAGGAAAAGGCTGGGAATGGAAACGACCAGGCCTATCAATATGACTAATCCCACAGAATCCGCAATGCCGAGGTTTCCTGCTGCGGATAACGGGCCGGGCGTTGGCGGAACTAATGTATGCGTCGCAAAAAGACCGCCTGACAACGATAATGCAATGGTTCCCAATGGTTTTCCGGTTCGTTTGGCAACAATCTGATTCAGCTTATGCAGGATGATAAAACCCGAATCACAAAACACCGGGATTCCGACAATTCCACCGATCACAGCCATCGCAAGTGCCGGGCGCTTTTCACCGAACAACTTTAATATCACATCTGCTACCTTAATCGCAGCACCAGATTTGTCCAAAATTGCACCGATCACACAACCGAGAATGACCATTAACCCGATTTTCGACATTAATTCCCCGAAACCCTTTCCAATCGTTTCGGCCAGCTTGTCGATGGGCAGACCGGCGAAGATGCCCACGCCAATTGCTGCTAAAAGCAAGCCCACCAGTGGATGCATTTTAAGCACAGTAGAACTTAATACAATGAAGACAACGGCCGCAAGAACAATGAATATGATCATCGGAGGTCTGGATTTACAGCAT
The DNA here is from genome assembly GCF_000428845.1 of Dyadobacter alkalitolerans DSM 23607. GTDB lineage: Bacteria > Bacteroidota > Bacteroidia > Cytophagales > Spirosomataceae > Dyadobacter > Dyadobacter alkalitolerans. Next base: position 177,551 of record NZ_AUAS01000001.1, read on the forward strand.
TTTCATGACAGCCTCATCCCCCATTACTGCGTTGGCCGGCCGAGGATGCGCCGCGTTGAAAACTTCCAGATCTTTTTGTTCAAGCACTTTGGAAGGTGTTTCGTCAATTTTACCTTGTGAATCGGTGACCGCTTTTAAATCCAGCCCTAGCTGTTTTGCCATAAAGGTGTACATAGCATTCCTCTTGGAAGGGCCATAATCATGCTTTTCGTCAGGCAAATGCACATTTTCGACCAGATCTTTCTTGCCGTATAATCCGTAAATGCTTTGAATAAAAGGAAATTCAACTTCCGGCGTATTCTTGGTCCAGTCGCCGCCGTCAGATACGAGCAGCATGGGCCTCGGGGCGGTTAGGGAAGCTATTTCAACATTATTGGTCTGGTAATCGCCCTTTTTATGAATGGGAAGGCCGCTTTCACAAACGCATCCGCCAAAGAAATAAGATGAGACCATCACGACGGGCGCGGTAACCTTAACACGGTCGTCCAGTGCTGCCAAAAGGAAAGTCTGCGTTCCCCCACCCGACTCACCTGTTACGGCAATTCTTTCCGGATCAACGCTGGGTTGCGCCATTAAAAAATCCAATGCTCTTACTGCATTGATCGTCTGCAATTTGAGCGCTTTGGGCATTTTATGACCGCAATATTTGGAATCTCCCTGCCCTACCATATCCAGAACAAACACAACAGCGCCCATACGCGCGAGCGTTGCGCAGCGTTTTTGGGTTTGCTCCCGAAACCTGCCATGCGGATTTTCTCCATGTCCATGAGGACAAAGGATGCCCGCGTAAGATTGCTGCTTTTTTAATGGTCTGTATAAATTCCCCGTCACGTAAATGCCCGGCATGCTTTCGAAAGCCACATTCTCGATGGAGTAACCGTCCATTTCTTTTTTACTGTGAATGATCGGTTTTGAAGTCGGTTTGGCGGGCATAGTCTGCAAATCCATCCCTTCACGAATCTGCTTTCGGATGGCAGTCGCGCGTGTTTCCCATTCAAGTTTTGTTTTGACGGTATGTTTTTCCAGAAATTCCTTTCCCTGCGCCTCGGTAAAATAAGCGCCCTGGCATAACTCTGCCTGCTGCGCAAACAGTGTGGCAGACATACAAAAAGCACTTAACATGCACATTAAAACAACTTTCATAACCCAGCAGAAAGAAATTGAACGGATTTTTATTACGAAAGAGGAAAAACAGCGGTGCTTACTGTTTAAACCACCTCAGGGAATGGCCACCCTGATGTATTCCTTCAAAATGTGCGCTTCAAGGTTCCTTACCATCCCTTTATACTCCCCGTCGATCTGGAAATGTGCTTCTTTATCGGGGCATTCGATGGTGGCCTGCTGAACGGAAATCACGCGCATAATCTCGGGATTGAAGTCGGTGCTGCCTGCCAGGATCTTTGCGGTTTCTATGAAGTCCAGTTTTTTGGCAATAACGAGTTCGAAAAAACCATCCGACATATCGCCCGTAGGGTTAATGGTAACGCCAGTCCCGTATTTCTGCGCATTGGCGATAATTACAATAAGCGCTTCGGTTTCAATCACTTCATTGGCAGTTGTGATTTTTACCAAAAACTTTTCATGCTCGCTTAATGTTTTCAACATTTCACGTGCGTAGCCCAGTTTTCCGCGCGTATCGCTGCTTTCATAATTTTTTACCAGCAATGCATTCAATCCGATGTCGCTTAAATGCAAACTGATTTCATTATTGATACAAACCGCATCAATACCAATTATCTTATCCCCGAAAGCCACCTCAACTGCCTCAGCAATAGACCCGGTCACCCCGAAATCCATAGCAAGTCCGTTGGCCGAGCCCACCGGGATTATGCCCATCACCACATCGGCACCCTGGACTGCTTCGGCCGTCAGCGAAATAGTGCCGTCGCCACCCGCAACCAGCACACGTTCAGGCTTAATGTTGATGACCATTTCCCGGATCGTTTCCAGATCATGCTCGCCGGTTGTTGTATAGATACGTAAATCATAACCCTTTGCCGCCGCCATCTCAATTACCTCTTCAAAAACCACATCCTTGTTCACATCACCGGATATGGGATTTACAACCAACAAAACTTTTCGTTCTGAAAACATATTGTCTAAATTAGGGACTTCAAGTGTACGGGGATAAAGATAGTTATGAAACGTTGCGACATAAAATTGTACCGTGGATATGCCAATAAAAATGAGCTGGTGGTGTTTGGGCATATCGTCAAAAAATATCCCTCAGGTGATCGAAAATATACAAGAAGCGGGTTCAGATACGCCCGGACGATCATTGAGCTCTTTTCTGTTAAGACCATTCCATTTTTAAAAGTTGTGTTCAGGCTGGGCAATATTACCGCCGAAGCGACGGCCGAGGCTGATGGGTATTTCCGTTTTCAGGTTCCGCTTACGGAGCCAATGACCAGCGGTTGGCATACTTACGAGGTTACCGTTGACGATGAGCTGAACGGAAAGCGATATCAGGGAAGTGCGCAGGAAGAATTTTTCCTGCCTTACAAAAGTTCCTACGGCATCATTTCCGACATCGACGACACTTTTCTGATCTCGCACAGCCGCCGGTCTTTCCGGAAACTCTTCGTATTGTTATCCAAAAACGTCCAGGCCCGGAAACCGTTCGACGACGTCGTCAAACATTACCAGCTGCTCTCGTTTGCGAGCCGCACGCATCCGCATAAGGACAGCAACATTTTCTTTTATGTATCGAGCAGCGAATGGAATCTGTATGATATGATCGTTCGCTTTGCGGAGCTTAATGGCCTGCCAAAGGCTGTTTTGAAGCTGAGGACTATCAAGTCGGGACTGGATGATTTTGTTTCTACGGGCGGAGGATCTCATGACCATAAGCTGCGGAAGATCCATAACATTATCAATTTCTATCCCGAGCTCCAATTTATTTTGTTAGGCGATGATTCTCAGAAAGATCCGGAAATTTATGAACAGATCTGCCGGGATTTTTCCGCCAATATCCGCGCGGTTTACATCCGGCAAACCCGGCGAAGAGCAAAACCAGAGACGACTTTGAATCTGAAAAACATCCAGGAACTTGGCATTGATGTTTGTTACTTTGCGCATAGTAACAAAGCCATTATCCATTCCCTCGACACGGGAATTGTGTTTCAGGCACCCATTGAGGCCATTGCGCCCATTATCGAATCAAAAGATCTCCTGCAATGAAAAAAATCCTGATTATTGAGGACGATCGCCGGATTGCCCAGAATATTTTCCGCGGACTAGCCTCCGAAAATATCGAAGCGGAAATCGCCCACGACGGCATTACGGGAAAGCAGATGGCTTTGGACAAAAAATTTGACCTTGTTTTGCTGGACGTAAATTTGCCCGGAATGAATGGTCACGATGTCTGCCAGCAGATCAGGATTTACAAGCCTTCGCTGCCGATCATTATGCTTACGGCTTATGGAGAAATTGAGGACAAACTGGAAGGGCTGGGACGCGGAGCGGATGACTACATCGTTAAACCATTCGATTTCAGGGAATTGTTAGCAAGGATCAATGCAGCATTGCGCGTTTCGGAACTGATCAATCCGGAAACTACGGACAAAGTGTTGCGTATCGCGGATCTTGAAATGAACCTTGGAACCAAGCAGGTAAGTCGCGGCGGCAACATGATCGACCTTACTGCCAAGGAATTTGCGTTACTGGAATATTTCCTTTTGCACAGAGGAAGGGTTGTGTCAAAAATGGACCTGGCCGAGCACGTATGGCACCTCAATTTCGATCCGGGGACGAATGTCGTTGAGGTGTATATCAATTATTTACGCAAAAAAGTAGACAAGGACTTTGCTACCAAGCTAATTCACACACGTCCCGGCATGGGCTACATTATGAAGGAGGAATGACCCTGAAAATCAAAAATCGCATTGCTCTTCAATTCACGCTCCTGGTGGCGGCGATCTTGCTATTGTTTTCAATCACCATTTACAGCGTTTCCGAACATTACAGGCAGGAGGAATTTTATGACCGCCTGAAAAGCCGCGCCCGGACGACATGCCGGCTGCTGGTGAAGGTCAAAGGCATTGACAAACATTTGCTGAAAGCCATTGACCAAAACACGCTTTCCGAAATGTTGGATGAAAAGGTGCTGATTTTTAATGCTGATAATGAGCTGATCTATTCCAGTGTGGATGATAAACTTTTGTCTTATAAAGCCTCGCTACTTGACGAAGTCCGGGAAAAGCAGTATATCGAGTTTCACGAAGGCGGAAGCGAGGTCATAGGTCTTTTGTATCAAGAGCAAAGCGAGCCATTGACCGTGCTGGCGTCGGCATATGACACTTTTGGGCATAGCAAACTCGCCAACCTGCGCGAAACGTTGGGCTGGGGACTTTTAGCTGGCATCGCGGTCACTGTCGGGCTGGGGATATATTTTGCAGGAAATGCATTGCGACCGATCAGCCGGATCAATTATGAAGTTTCGCTCATAACGGCCCAAAACCTCTCCCAAAAACTCGATGAAGGCAACCGAAAGGATGAGATCGCGCAGCTCGCGATTAATTTCAACACGGTGCTTGTGCGCCTTCACAATGCGTTTGAACAGCAAAAAAGCTTCGTTTCACATGCTTCCCATGAGCTGCGGACACCATTGGCCGCCCTGAAATCCGAGATTCAGCTGGGGCAGCGGTTTAATAAAAATAATCCCGACCTCGACGAAGTTTTTGCCAACCTCTTTTCTGACACGGAAAGGCTTATAAGCATTACCAATAATCTGCTTTTCCTCGCACGCTCCTACGAGCATTCGGGACAGTTGAAAATAGCGCCGATCCACATTGAAGATCTTGCTTTTGCGGCTAAGGAAGAATTGTTGTCGGCCAACCCCGATTACCGTGTGGAAATTGACTACGAAAACATCCCGGAGGATGAAAATCAGACTGTTATCGAGGGAAATGAGGAATTATTGAAAAGGGTTTTTTCCAATTTGCTGGATAATGCGTGCAAATATTCTTCGGATCACCAGGCTAAAATCCTGATCTCGTCCGACGACAAATCCTGCATTGTGAAGTTCAAAGACCGTGGCATCGGAATCAGCCCGGATGACATGCCGCATATCTTCAATCCTTTCTATCGGTCATCCGATGCAACGCCTGTTCCCGGCTTTGGAATTGGCCTTTCTATTTGTCAGCGCATTATAGATTTGCACCACGGAATGATCTCTGTTACAAGCGAGCTTGGTCGTGGAAGCGAGTTTCAGGTGCGTTTGAACCACGTATGAGCCTGATTTGACCATTCTAATTTTTTTCTAACCTTATTTTAAGGCTCCTGTAATACCGGTGTCGGAATATCGCATCATTCTAACACAGAAAACATGCGAACTTATTTCACGACGATCCTCCTATTCCTGGCAGTCCAGCTGCACGCACAGGACACATTGAGGCTTTCGATCAAACAGGCCGACAGCCTTTTCCTCCAAAATAACCTTGAAATTCTTGCCGAAAAATATCAGATCGATATCGCCAAGTCCATTGAGATCCAGGACAAGCTTTGGAATAATCCCACATTCGGCGTCGAAATCAGCGCTTATAACCCTTCTCGGGGCTTTCTGGACGTAGGGAACAAGGGCCAGAAAGCATTCACTATTCAGCAGCTCATTACCCGGGCCGGCAAACGGAATAAGCAGGTGGCGTTGGATGTAGAATCCACCCGGAAAAGCGAATATCAGTTTTTTGATCTCATCAGAACATTGAAATTCGACCTTCGCCAGATATTCTTTGAGTCCTATTATCTGGAACAGACCATTGCATTATACGACACGCAAATTGCCTCGCTCAACACGACCGTAAGCGCATTTGATAAAGAATATAACCGGAAAAATATCTCGCTCAAAGAAGTTGTCCGCCTTAAAGCCCTCCTCTTTCAATTGACCAATGATCGTGCCGACATTATGTTCGAACTGCATGATAATCAACGCAATCTGCGCACATTATTGAATGTTGACCAACCTGTAAAGTCAGTTGTGGATTCGGCAGATGTTCGTCGTTACCAGCTTAACCAATATAACGTGGCAGTGCTGAAAGCCAAGGCGATGGAAAGCCGCGCCGACCTGAAAGTCTCGCAGTCGGAAGTGAAGCAAGCCGAATTGAATTACACCTTACAAAAAGCGCTGGCGGTTCCCAACATTCAGCTGGGTGCGGTTTACGATCAGGCGAGTAATTATGTGAACAATTACGTCGGCGTCTCGGCCACGATGGACCTGCCTTTTTTCAACAGGAACCAGGGCAACATCAAGGCAGCCAAAAGCAACATCAGTTATTTCAAAACGGCTGAAACGGCCAAAGTGAACAGCATTAACAACCAGGTTGACGCTGCACTACAGAAGGTTAATGTGGCTGAAAAGGCATACCAGGGCGTTGAAAGCCAGTTCTCGGATCAGTTCCAGCTCCTTAGTAAGGGCATTTACGACAATTTCCAGAAAAGAAACATTACCCTCCTCGAATTCATCGATTTTATAGAAACCTACAACGAAAGCATCAAAGAATATAACCGCTTGCAAGCCGACCGAATCAAGGTTTACGAAGAACTCAACTTCGTTGTCGGCGAGGAGCTCTTTAACTGATCAAATCTATCACATCATGGCTTTTGCCACTAATATTTCCCCAATGAAAAACTCTCTGAGCATATTTATGCTGGCCGCGATGAGCTTATGGCTGACCGGATGCAACACAACAAAAGAAGATCCCGAAGAATCGAAGGCCTTTATGCTTTCGGACACCATGATGAGCCGGATCACGATCGATACGGTGAAGACCGAGCCGGTTCGTAATGAGCTGACACTGGTGGGAAAAGTGGTTCCTGATGAAAATCAGGTGATTAAGATCTACCCCTTGGTAGGCGGCAATGTGGAGGAAGTGGACGTGGAATTGGGCGACAATGTTCGCAAAGGCCAGAAACTGGCTACGATACGTTCGGGTGAAGTTGCTGATTTTGAAAGACAAATGATTCAGGCACAATCCGATTTGCTCATTGCCCAAAAGAATTTGTCGTCTACCGAGGATCTTTTTGAGAGTAAGCTGGTGCCCGAGCGGGACGTCATTACGGCACGCCAGGTGGTGGACAAAGCGCAGGCGGATGTGAGCCGGGTGAAGGAAATTTTCTCGATCTATGGTTTGGGAAAATCAACAAATTACACGGTTAAGTCGCCTATCAACGGTTTTATCATCGACAAAAGTGTGAACCGCGGCATGCAGCTGCGCTCGGATAATGCAGAAGCGCTCTTCACAGTAGGACAAATCACGGATGTGTGGGTAATGGCCAATGTGAACGAAAGCGACATTCCAAGGATCAAACTCGGAATGCCTGCTGATGTCCGTACGATCAGTTTTTCCAATGAAGTTTTTAAAGGGAAAGTTGACAAAATTTACAATGTCCTCGACCCGGATACAAAAGCAATGAAAATCCGTATTCAGCTGCAAAATGTAGGTTTAAAACTAAAACCCGAAATGCACGCAACAGTCAACCTGAACTTCGAGGAAGGTGGAGAAATGCAGGCTATTCCATCACAGGCTGTCATTTTCGACCGTAGTAAAAACTGGGTCATGGTCTATCACGGCCGCTCCAATATTGAAACACGCCCCGTAGAAATCTACCGCTCTCTGGCCAACAGGACCTACATTACCAGCGGCCTGAAAGCCGGCGAAGCCATCATTAGTAAGAATCAACTTCTCGTTTACGACGCACTTAACGACTAACCCATGAACAAGTTCATCAGGGGAATTGTGGGCTTTTCTTTGAAAAACCGCTTTTTCATATTCTTTATGACCGGCCTGCTGATCATCGCTGGGATTGTCAGCTATCGCGATACGCCGCTGGAAGCGTTTCCGGATGTTACTAATACACAGATCATTATCGTTACCCAATGGAACGGACGGAGCGCGGAGGAGATCGAACGCTTTGTGACGGTGCCTATTGAAGTTGCGATGAATTCGGTGCAGCAAAAGACGAATGTGCGCAGCACGACAATGTTTGGCCTGAGCATTATTAAGATTATTTTTGACGATAATGTGGAAGACTTTTTTGCTCGACAACAAGTTAACAATCAGCTCCGTAACATCTCGCTCCCGGATGGCGTCGAGCCGGACGTCCAGCCTCCGTACGGACCGACCGGTGAAATTTTCAGGTTTACACTAAAAAGCAAAGATCGCGACAGCCGTGAGCTGCTTACATTGCACAACTGGATCATTGACAGGCAATTGCGAAGCATTCCCGGCGTTGCAGACGTGGTTGCGTTTGGAGGAAGAGAGAAAATCTACGAAGTGCAGGTTAACCCTACTAAGCTCGTTAAATACAACATTACACCGCTGGAAGTGTATCAGGCTGTGACGAAAAGCAATGTCAATGTGGGCGGTGATGTGATTGAAAAAAACGGGCAGGCTTATGTGGTGCGCGGGATCGGTTTGCTGAACTCTATTCCTGATATTCAGAACATTATCGTCGAGTTCGTAAAGGATAATCCGGTATTGGTGAAGGATGTTGCGGATGTGAAGGAATCGGATATGCCACGTGTGGGTCAGGTTGGGCTGGATGGGAACGATGATGTTGTAGAAGGCATTGTGGTGCAGCGCAAGGGCGAAAATCCGAGCGAAGTGCTGGCGCGTATAAAGGATAAGGTTGAGGAACTGAACACGAAAATTCTTCCGCCGGATGTCAAAATGGTGACATTCTACGACCGTGATAACCTGATCGAGTTTTGCGCGCATACCGTAAAGCACAACCTCATTGAGGGCATCGTGCTCGTAACCGTGATCGTTTTCCTTTTCATGGCCGACTGGCGCACGACGTTGATCGTTTCCATCATCATCCCGCTCGCGCTCCTTTTCGCTTTTATGTGCCTGAAATTGAAGGGAATGTCCGCTAACCTGCTTTCGATGGGGGCGATTGACTTTGGGATCATTATCGACGGCGCCGTTGTAATGGTGGAAGGGATTTTCGTGGCACTGGATCATTTGGCGCTTCGCAACGGAATGGATCGGTTCAATAAGTTAACAAAGCTTGGTTTAATCAAAAAAACTGGCGGAGAGCTTGGCAAGGCCATTTTCTTTTCCAAACTAATCATTATCACTGCATTGATCCCGATTTTCAGTTTCCAGAAAGTGGAGGGTAAAATGTTCACCCCACTTGCCTATACGCTCGGGTTTGCATTGTTAGGCGCATTACTCTATACATTAACGCTGGTTCCAGTGCTTTGCTCTTTATTGTTGAATAAAAATGTCCGCGAGAAGAGTAATCCGGTCGTTCGCTTCTTCGACAGGACGGTTACCAATGGTTTTGAATGGTGTTATAAACGGAAAAAATTAAGTCTGGTCTTTGCCACCGTTTTCCTTGGTCTCAGCTTGTTTTCAGCCAAATTTCTGGGAACCGAGTTCCTGCCGACATTGAATGAGGGCGCATTATGGGTGGAAGCGAAAATGCCGATGAGCAGCTCTCTGAACGAAACGATCAAAATGGTGACTACGCTTAGGGCCAAATTGAATGAATTTCCGGAAGTGAATGGCGTCTTATCGCAAACCGGCCGCTCCAACGACGGAACCGATCCGTCCGGTTTTTACTACGTTCAAATGCAGGTTAATCTTAAACCAAAGGACGAGTGGACGCGGAAAATCACTCAGGATCAGCTGATTGAAGAAATGGATACGAAGCTGAAACAGTTCCAGGGCATTAATTACAATTATTCTCAGCCGATCATCGATAATGTGGCCGAAGCAGTTGCAGGGATGAATGCGAGCAATGCAGTCAAAATCTATGGGGACGATCTGGAAACACTGAATGCAAAGGCAGACCAGGTGCTGGAAGCGATCAAGAATGTGCCTGGGATCAAGGATGTGGGCATTTTGCGGAACATTGGCCAGCCAGAGATCAGCGTAATCTTACACGACCACAAAATGGCTCAATATGGTGTAAGTACAGCTGATGCACAGGCAGTTATTGAAATGGCTATTGGCGGAAAAACGGCTTCGATCCTGTATGAAGGTGAACGGAAATTTGACATTCGTCTGCGCTACGAAGAGCAATATCGCCGCACGGTGGACGACATCCAGCAACTCATGGTGCCCACGCTTACCGGCGGGAAGATTCCGTTGAAAGAAATATCATCCATCCGGACGGTTACGGGTCCCGCATTTGTATACCGGGACAACAACAAACGTTTCATAGGCGTCAAATTTTCCGTTCGCGAGCGCGACCTGGGAAGCACTATTGCAGATGCTCAAAACCGCGTAAAACCTTTGCTCAAAAACCTGCCTAAGGGCTATTCGGTGAACTGGTCAGGAGAATTTGAGAATCAGGTACGGGCGACGGCTCGCCTGGGACAAGTGGTCCCTATCAGCCTTATCGGCATTTTTATACTTTTGTTTATCATGTTTAATAATGCAAAAGATGCCGGTCTGGTTTTGGTCAATGTCCCTTTTGCACTCATTGGCGGCATTCTGGCGCTGCACGTTACGCATATGAATTTTGGGATCTCGGCGGGGGTAGGCTTTATCGCATTGTTTGGTTTATGTGTGCAGAACGGCGTTATCCTGATCTCAGTTTTCAACAAAAACCTGGCAGCAAGGATGTCGCTGGATGAAGCGATCCGGGAAGGTGTTAAGTCCAGGATCAGGCCGGTGATTATGACCGCATTAATGGCAGCAATCGGCTTGCTGCCCGCTGCTACTTCGACGGGAATTGGCTCAGAAACGCAAAAACCGCTCGCCATAGTTGTCATAGGAGGCCTGGTGACAGCCACCGTGCTCACGTTACTGATCTTCCCGATTATTTATGGGTTTTTTAATAGAAAAAGCCGCTCTTTAAGAGCGGCTTAGACGAGCCCTGTCACCCTGAGCGTACCGGGCCGCCGGGCGGTCGAAGGGGCGTTACTGCTTGGTGGTAACGCCCCTTCGGCCGCCCGGCGGCCCGGTACGCTCAGGGTGACAGGGCCTTCGACTCTGCTCAGGTGACAGGGGCTACGTGCTTACTACTTCTGATTCTGAAACGTAATCGTAAAAGTAGTCCCCGTCCCTATCTCCGATTCTACGTCGATGCGGCCGTGGTGGGCGTGGATGATGCTCATGGTTGTGGATAAGCCGATGCCCATTCCGTTGTTTTTTCCGGTAAAATAAGGCTCGAAGATCTTTTCCATGTGTTCTTCACTGATACCGCAGCCGTTATCTGTAAAAATAACCTGAATGTTCTCTCCCTGGCTTTTGGTGGTAATCCTCAGAATGCCCTTATCCTCTTCCATCGCCTCAATGGCATTGGTAATAATGTTCAGGAAGGCCATTTGCAGGGAAACAGGATCAAGCGGCAATGCCATTTCCTCTTCGGCAAACTGGTTGACGATCTGAATGCGTTTCAACTGGACCCGGTCCAGGGCAGCTCCGATGGCCTGGGTGAGAACAGTATGCACAGAACTCGTAATAAGCTCTATATCAGCCGAACTGGATGGTTGTAAAAGCTGCGAGATGAGGTCATTGATCCGGTTGCAATTCCGTTTAATGATCTGTGTATAAAACTTCTGGTCTTCATCAACCAGCTCCATTTCCAGCTGTTCAGCGGAAAGGTTAACATTGGTTAGCGGATTTCTGACTTCATGGGCAAGCATTCTTACCAAACGACCTGTAACGGCCATTTTTTCGGAAAACAATCTTTCTCTTTCGGATTGCTTGCGGGCGGTCATATCATGCAGCCTGCCTTGTATATACGGATGATCATCGTCCACTTCCAGCGTTGCTGAAAAGAGGCAGTATTTCTTGTCACCATCTTTGGTCACCAGCCTTACTTCCAGATCGTGGATCGGATGATCTTTTATATCGTTCCAGAATGAATCAAACTGCGTGTCTTCCAGCAATTCCAGGATATTTTTGAGCCGGAGATCGTCTTCGGTATATCCCGTCAATACGCTGGCCGAGGCGTTCAGATCAATAATGTTCCCGGCAAGGTCACTGATGAACAGGAAGTCATTGGATTCTTCAAAAATTCTCCGGTAACGGCGTTCACTGTGTTTCAAAGCTTTCAGCACGGAAGTCCTTTCCAGTGCATACCGGATACTTCTTTCAAGCTTCTCGGAGTCTAACTCACTTTTAATCAGATAATCAGCTGCGCCGAGCCGCAGTGCTTCTACGGCGATTTTGGTATCCCCTTTTCCCGTCAGCAGAATAATCGGTTCTTCACATTCAAACTGACAGGCTAATTCGATCAAGTCTATCCCGGTGCTTTCACCTAATAAATAATCAAACAGATACAGATCGTATTTATGATCCTTGATATGCTGCTGTGCATCCCTGAACGTAGAGCACCAGGTAATATCAAACTTCCAGTTGACCAATTCCTGAAAATATTCACGTGTGAGGAAGTAATCATCCTCGTCATCATCAACCAGGAGGACCCTTATTAATTTTGTGTTCATTCTAGTTTATAGCTCAGCGTAACTCAACAATTAAATGTCAAACTGTTTCATCTTATTGTAGAGTGTCTTCCTGTCAATGTTCAACAGCCGCGCTGCTTTGCTCTTATTAAAATTAACATCCCGAAGCACCTGCATGATCATGTCATACTCGGCTTCATTGGCAACTGTTTTCAGGCTGGGCTTGGAATCATCACCGTCCAGTGTTTCCATTACCGGAGCTGCTATGCTGGTGGTTGCTGCTATTGTTACAGGCTCCTCGTCCAGGTCTTTCAGCTTTTTATAATTGACAATTTCAAAAGGCAGTGATTTCTCCTCGATCAGGTCGCCATCGGAAAGCAGCGTAGCACGTTTGATGACGTTTTTCAGCTCTCTTAGGTTACCCGGCCACGAATAGCTCAGGAAATCGTTCTTAACATCCTCCGAAAACCCGCTTACATTCTTGTTCAGCTCCACATTGGTGGTATCCAGGAATGTGTTTGCAAAAAGCATCAGATCATCTTTCCTGTTTCTCAATGCAGGCACTTCTATCGTGAATTCATTGAAACGATAGTAAAGATCTTCCCTGAATTTCCCGTTTCTGGCCGATTCAAGCAACCTTTCATTACTCGCAACAATAATCCTTACATCCAGATCGATCTCCTTTGATCCGCCGATGCGGCGCATCTTACGCTCCTGCACTACACGCAGCAAAGCCACCTGTATCTCATAAGACAAATTGGAAACTTCATCCAGGAACAATGTTCCGCCATTAGCCATTTCGAAGTGGCCTATCTTGGTATTCAATGCACCTGTAAATGATCCTTTTTCGTGACCAAAAAGCTCGCTGCCGGCCAGTTCTTTAGATATGGCACCGCAGTCCATCGCTACAAAAGGCATATCCCGTCTTTTTGACCGGTTATGAATTTCTGCTGCAATGGCTTCCTTTCCAGATCCGCTTTCTCCGTAAATGATAACGCTGAAATTAGTAGGCGCAACAAGGTCAACCTGGCGGAAAAGATTATCCGAGACTTCACTCTGGCCCATTACATAACCTGCTTTAGTCCGTGAACTAAGCTTACGGGCAGGTTTTGTGGTTTCCGTAGATCCTCCGCTTGGGCCGGAAGCAACCGCTGTATACTCAAATTCCTCGTTCTCTCTAGATTCCGCGTCAGCAATGGCCTTTTTCACCGTTACCAAAATTTCGTCCGGAAACAATGGTTTGGTGATATAGTCATACGCTCCGAGTTTCATCACGCTAACCGCCACCTTAATGTCGGAATAGCCGGTTATAATGAGCACGGGCACATTTGGACGCTTTGCTTTGATGGCAGTGAGCAATTCTGTTCCCGTGATGTCACCCAAACGGAAGTCGGTCATTACCAGATCAGGCGAGATGGAATCGATCAGTGCGAGGCCGTCTTTACCATTTTGCGCAGTTTCTACTATAAAGTCATTCTTTGATAAAAATCTCTTCAACAAGAAGCAGATATCTGCCTCATCATCAACAACAACAATTTTTTTCATGCCAGGTTTTTAGGGCTAAATCCAGTTGGTTTGTAAGCTGCTTAAATGGTTACTCTTAATCTTGCAGTCGGGATATTTAATTGTTCCCGGTATTTCGCAACGGTCCTTCTAGCCACAGAATAGCCTTTTTCGGAAAGCATATCTGTAATTTGCTGGTCGTTGTACGGATGTCTTTTGTCTTCTGCTCCCACGATCTCCCGGATCGCCTCCTGAATTTCACGGTTGGAAACCTCGGTGCCGTCCTCATTGGTAACGCCTTCTGTGAAGAGGTCTTTGAGCAGCACGATCCCGAAAGGTGTCTGAACGTATTTATTCGTCGTTACCCTCGATACTGTCGAAATATCCATACTGATGATCTCGGCAACGTCTTTCAGGATCATGGGGCGTAATTTTTTGATGTCGCCCGTTTGGAAATAGTCGTATTGCAACTTAACGATGGCCCTTAATGTGCTCAGCATTGTGTTTTCACGCTGCTTGATCGCATCAATGAACCATTTCGCCGAATTCATCTTGTTTTTCAGGAACTGGTTCGTTGCCTTATCATTCTTTTGTTCGGCCATTTGGGTAAACAATTTGTTCAACCGCAAAGCCGGGCTGTTACCCCATGTTAGCTGCACTTCTATCTCACCATCCTCAGTATACCGGAGCATAAAATCCGGCTTAATGCTTTCATTCACGATGGAATCATTGCGGAGGCCGGATGCTGGTTTTGGATTCAATGTTGTGATCAGCGCGATGGCTTTCTTCAACGATTCCTCGTCGAGGCCGGTAATGCGCATGATCTTGTCATAATTTCTTGAACCCAGCTCATCAAACGCATCCGTTACAATCTTGCAGGCCCACTTCCAGGTGTCGTCCTGGTTTTCGATGCGGCCAAGCTGAATCAGCAGACATTCCCGAAGATCGCTCGCTGCGATTCCTGCCGGATCAAGCTGCTGAATGATTTTAAGCATCCAGTTGACCTCGTCCGTGTCAATAAACATGCTGTTGGCAAAGGAAATATCATCGGCAATTACATCGCTTTCACGTCTCAGGAAGCCATCTTCGTCCAGGGAATCCAGGATAAAGTCTGCAATCAGCTGCTGCCGTTCGTCCAGCCTCAGGAAATGCACTTGCTGTTTAAGGTCGTCCCGGAAAGAAATCGTTTCCACCATAGGACGTGTATAAAGCTCATTATCAGGCGACTGGTTATTGGCATAAGTCTTATAATCCGGGACATCATCATCCCTGAACTCATCCCAGTCGTAATAATCCTGCATGGTATTATCATCGCCCGTGCCTGTGTCGGCAGGATCCTGAAGATCGTCACCAGCATCTTCCGAAGCATTATCGTCCTTACCCTCCTCTAAAATAGGATTTTCTTCAAGCTCCTCTTTAATTCTTTGTTCAAGCTCCATTGTTGTCAAATGCAGTAAATTCAGCATCTGAATTTGCAACGGAGAATATTTCAGGGTCTGTCTTTGCGTCTGCGTTTGTCTTTGCATATAGCAACCAAGGGTAAATAATTAGAATTCTTAAAGTTTAAATTTACGACTCTTTATCCAATATCTGCAATGAGCGGGCCGATTCTAAATATTGCGTACTTATTTCCACATTCTGAGTACAATTGTTCAGAATGCTTGATGAATAGACGAACATTTGTGCTTCTTACTATTTTCAGAAGACCGGCGTAGCCGTATTGAACAGACGTGGTCAGGCCAAACGTCTCACCATATTTATCTTTTGACCAAAATATCTAACTCCCATTCTCTCATTTAGTTACTTCGAAAACCGGGTGGAAAATCAGAGCAGAATTCCGGGAACCCAGACTTTAACCATAACAAAAGAACGGACAGCCAACGATTTTATAAGTCTAAATCGCGAAGAGGCATATTAAGCAACTTTACAAAATTCTTGCCGCGGTCTGGTTGCAAAAAAAAACCTTTCAAGACTGAAAGGTTCTATACTTCTAAGGAAATTGTAATTTGTTAAGCCACATTAACGGGCTTTTCATCGGTATTTCTTTTTACCCAGCGAAGTCCTTTGAGCAGCAACTCCCTTCCTTCCGGCACACCGTGCTTCACGATTACATTTTTAACGATCAATGGCACCACGTAATTAAGTGGCGGCGGCAGGCGACGCAATGCTGTCTTGGCAAGAATTGCACTTACGCCCATCTCAATACTTTTGCCTGAGCTGCTGCTCGGTCCTGCAAGAAACATGTTCTTCACATAGTTGACCGTGCTCTCAATAGGTGTAGAAGTTTCCTCTTTCCCAGTGTTTGTTGATGAATATTTCATGTTATGATGAAGTGATAGAATTTCCGGCGGCTTTACAGCGCCGGAAAAAATGTTATTGATATCTGTTGATTTCTTCTTTTGCAGTGTTCGAGTATTCGTCTGCCTTGTCGAAAGCTGCATTTTTATATTCTTCGCCTTCTTCTTTGATCTGTCCGGCTACATTAGAAGCCTTTTCTTTGCTTTTTTCGAGCGCTTCGATCAGGTCAGTTGCGAGGCTATTCGTTTTTTTCTTGATTTTCGTTCTCGTCTTGTTACCGTCTTCGGGCGCAAATAGCAACCCGATTACAGCTCCAACCGCTGCTGCTGTTATGATTCCCCAAAATGCTTTATTACCATTCATGATATTCTTCTTTTAATGTGAAAATTTCATTTACCCTCCATCATCTCCAAATCCTGTACCAGTAATAGGCTGCACAGCAAACGGGATAATCGTTCTACACATTATATGAAGCAACATTACCCTTCATTTCACAAAATCTATCTTAAACGCTTGTTACGCCTCTCAGATGGCAGGATTATTGTAAATGAGGCTTCTGTATACACGTTTTAAAACAACCTGGAATACTTTTAAAATCTACCTTCCTTCAAATGACCAAAAATTCTATTTCTGACACATCGCTATGAGAATTGTAATTATTGAAGATGAAAAGGATCTGGGTGTGTTGATGCGCAATTTTCTAGTGAAACAGTTACATATTAAGTCCCCGGAAGCGTCCATAAAGGTGGCTGCTTCGCTTACAGAAGGCTTTCAATGTATAGTTGAACTTGATCCTGACTGGATTTTCATCGATAATAACTTGCCGGATGGAAAAGGAATTAATGAGATTCAGCGCATTAAGACTTCCATAATCGTCAAAGACACGAAGATTGTAATGATGAGTGCTATGACAAATCTGCGTGAGGAAGCTTTTAAACAAGGTGCCGATTACTTCCTTGACAAACCGATCAGTTTCGTAGAAGTAAAGAACTTGTTTGCTAACAACAGCAATGGTCACGAATAGATTATCGAAAGATTAATAGTAGAGAATATTGCGTGTACTGTGGATTTACGCGATAAATACGTAGAAATTAATTCTCAAATAGCATTTTACTAATATCGGGAAGAATGTTGGATTAAAATAAAACAGGGCATTTTGTTCCTGATTTTCCGCGCGATCCAGGCATTCTCACTTTCTGACTTTTGTAGCGGACGTGCTTTTTCTTTTCCTTATCCCCCTTTTTCTTTTCATAAGGAATCATCTTGAAATCGTATTCCGGTATAAAATAGTCTTCCTTGTACTCAGCAACGGGAAGCGGCATGTAATGTCGTCCGGGAAATGCAAGCACATCATATTCATAATCGTAGAGATATATCGTCACAAAACCGTCACGGCTATATTTGATCCCAATATCTGAAAATGGGCTGTTTTCATCGGCTGAGGCTACGAGCCGCATCATTTCCTTCTGCTTTCCTTTGGCCAGAATGGTCATATTATACTGAAAAACGCGATGCAGCGAATCAATTTGTAATGCAACGCCCAGATAATATTTGGCCTCCTTCATCTTGTCTTTGCCGGCATACATTACCGCCGTATTATTCAATGCACTTTTATCCTGGTAAGCCTGATAACTCAGTTTCGCCTGATCGAAGTTGTCAAGATAACGATATACGTTACCCTGGTTCACATTGTAAAATTTCCGCGAAGGCGCATTGTCGAGAGCGGTTTTAAAATCGTTGTAAGCTCCGTCATATCTTGCATTTGCCTCATTGACCTGATGCCGCTGTTCATGCCTGTTTCCTATATACGCCTGAATGATACCATGGTTATTGTGTAAAAACGGCAACTCAGGCTTTTCCTTTACCAGACTGTCAAACAACGCCATTGACTTATCCAGCTGGTCATTTTCAAGCAATACGATCCCCCATCCGTTCTGTGCGTTCACATTGGCGGGGTTTAGAGAAACCGCTTTTTTGAAAACCTGATATCCCTTTTTATACATATCAAAATGCATGAGCAGGTTTCCGTAATTGCTCCACATTAAGTCATAACCCTGCTCATATACGAGCGCTTTCGATAAGAACTGCCCGGCTTCGGAATAGCGCTTCTGGTCAATCATGATGCTGCTCATGCCGGCCAGCGCCTCGTAGCGGGTGGGATCCAGCCTGATTGCCGTGTTGAAGTCGTCCTGGGCTGGATTTACCTGTTTGAGATAATATTCGGAGAAAGCTTTTGTGACAAAAAGATCTGCAAAAAACTTGTTATCCTCATCCAGAGCACTTTCTGCTTTCTTGAAATCTTTCAATGCCAGGTCATACTTTTTTTGCCCGTAATAGGAAACCGCACGTCCCAGGTAGGCTGGTAAGTAAGTCGAGTCCTTTTTTATGACCCGGTCAAAAAGGGTGAATGCTGTCTGATATTCATGTTTTGATAGGTGTGTATTCGCTATTCCCGATTGCAGGGCAGGCGTTTCACGCTTTAATGTTGAGGCCAGCTTGTAATAACGCTGCGCTTCACTGATCTGCTTTAAACCATAAAACGAATGCGCCATTCCCAGATAGGCATCACCCCGGAAAGTGCGGTCATCGGTTTCGAGATATTTTTCAAAAACGGCCTTCGCCTGGCCAAACTGATTGAGTGATAACAAAGCATTGGCGTAGCGGATCTGCGCTTTCAGATGGTTTCGCGAAACCTTTTCAAAATCCTTCACGGCTTTCTTTTCATTGCCGGTCCGCATGAGCATGTCGCCCCTTTGCAAGCGGTAAGCCATTTCATCTTTCTGGCGGATGGCTGTTGCCATCTCGTCCACAGCCTCGGGAAGCTGGCCTTTGTATTTGTAAACCATTCCGAGATTGTAATTCCACTTCCCGCTGGTATTTTTTGCGTTGTTACCATTGGCAAAGCTCAATGCATCTCCATATTTTTTCTGCTTACCATAGGAAACCAATGTATTCAAAATGGCCTGCGTGCCGCCGGGTGCATCCGTAAAGTCATTTCTTGCAGCGTCGTACTTGCCGGACAGCATGCTGAAAAGCCCTCTATTATAATGTAAATGTGGATCCTGGGTGCTCAGATCCAGCTCTTCCATAATGTGATGTGCCTTTTGAAAGTTGCCGAGCAATGCGAGAATAACGGCCTCATTATTCATGCGCTGCACAGAATCGGATGGCTGAAAAGCCTGTTTGTGGTATAGCGCGTAGGCTGCTTGCAAATTGCGGATGCCCCGCTGGTAAGTGTCTTCACGAAGCAGCGCAGGGTTATTTTCTTCGAAAGACCGGTTGAAAACGGGAAGCAGCTCTTTGACTATTCGCTGGCATTCATTGAAATCCTGTGCTAACGTAACGCCGGGAGTTAAAAGCGTCAACATCAACAACATACCTTGGAGAAAAAACAGGCGGATCTTTTGTAGCATTACCAAAAAAGATGGCTCAAAAAGACCGAACCTACAAGTAATGTTTCAGATTTACAATAATTACGGTAGCCGATTAATAGAATCCGCTAAAAATATAATTTTTTCAATAAATAAGATTATCGAAACCAGAACTACTTTTACAAGGCCGAGTTCGTCCTACTGCCCAGTCATGTAATGTTTTCTAAATGTGCCTCTAATAACCCGAGCCCGAACTAAAAACGGTCGGGCGGATTGGGGGCATATTATTTCAAAATTAATATCTTGCAAATAGTAAGTTTTACCATGCCCCCTTTTCCCGGCTCCGTTCAGGGTGTTACAGGGAGAGTTTGGTAAATGTAATTTTTATAAATAATTCAACTTGATATGCCCCCGATTAATAAAGATAAATTCATAGTATATCAGGTATTTACCCGTCTATTCGGGAACCAGTGCGCGACAAACAAACTATATGGCTCCATTAAAGAAAATGGCTGCGGAAAATTTAATGATATTACTGAAACTGCGCTTGATGCACTGAATGATTTTGGCATTACGCACGTGTGGTATACGGGTGTGCTGGAACATGCGACATTGACCGATTACAGTAAATTTGGAATAAATGCCGACCATCCCCTGATTGTAAAAGGAATCGCAGGCTCACCCTATGCTGTTAAAGACTATTACGACGTAGACCCGGACCTTGCGGTGGACGTTAACAATCGGATGCAGGAGTTTGAGCAGCTTGTTCAGCGGACGCATGACAAGGGTTTGAACGTGATTATCGACTTCATCCCTAACCATGTTGCCCGACAGTATTTTTCAGATGCAAAGCCTTCAGACGTTAGGGATTTTGGAGAGGATGACGATAATACGGTAGGTTTTAATCCAGATAACAACTTCTATTACATTCCCAACCATGATTTTGTCGTTCCTGAAGGTCATAAGCCGCCCGTCGAGGTTACTGCCCCATATCATGAACGGCCGGCCAAAGCAACCGGTAACGACGTTTTCCAGGCACAGCCAAGCCAGTACGACTGGTATGAGACCATTAAGCTGAATTATGGTGTGGATTATCAAAACGGCGGATTGCGCTATTTTGATCCGATCCCTTCGACCTGGCTGAAAATGTACGATATCCTCCGCTTCTGGACCCAAAAAGGTGTAGATGGTTTCCGGTGCGATATGGCGGAAATGGTCCCGGCGGAGTTCTGGGCTTGGGTTATACCAAAGGTTAAGGAGCTGAAAGGCAGTGTTATCTTCATTGCCGAAATCTATAATCCTGCTCAATATCATCACTATATCCGGACAGGGAAGTTTGACTATCTGTACGACAAAGTAGGCTTATACAATTCTTTGCGGAGCCTGATGGAAGGCCATGGAACGGTGGAGGACATTACGCGCATATGGCAGCAGGAATCAGGGGATATCAGTGCAAATATGCTCCGGTTCCTTGAAAATCACGATGAGCAACGCATTGCGTCGCGGTATTTTGCCGGCGATCCGTGGGCAGCGATTCCAGCTATGACATTGAGCGCTACATTGCATACAGGTCCGATGATGATCTATTTCGGCCAGGAGCTGGGGGTCAATCCCGTAGAGCCGGAAGGTTTCCAGGGTGATGACGGGCGCACCACCATTTTTGATTATTGGGGCGTTACCGAATTCCAGCAATGGGTTAACGGCGGGAAATTTGATCTGGAAAAACTCACTGCCGACCAGAAAAAGTTGCGCGCTTTTTACGAGACGCTGAACCACTTTGTCCGAGAAAACGAAGCCGTTTATGCCGGATCGTTTTACGACCTACAATATGCTAATGTCGACGGCCAGTCTCAGAATTATGACAAAAGGCTGCAATACAGCTATTTGCGTTTCACTGAAAATCAGAAACTGCTTTTTATTTACAATTTTGATAAAGAAAAAACCGTTGAAACGACCGTTAAAATCCCACAGGACGCCTGGGAAAACTTTCTGAAATTAGGCAATACAGCGGCTTACAGATTGAAACCGGTCTTCCCGACATTCATTCCTTCGCCGAGCCTGAGGACCAATGAGATCACATCTACGGGTGTGCAGGTGGGACTGCCGCCTAACTCTGTTTCTGTATATGAAATCGAGGCAAAATGAGCATGATCAAAGCCGGAATGCTTAAATTTGATTCAGGCAAATGTTTATTTGACAGTTATAAAGCGTAAACTTTACGCAAAAAAGGAAATTTCAGCATGATCAGAATTATTGTTCTATCCATTTGTCTTCTTTCAGCAACCGGTTCATTTGCACAGCTCGCTGTTCAAAAGGTGTTTGCACAGAAAATGGATTTACCCGAGAGCAGGGATATCGGGACGCAGGTTTTGCGTATGGGTGAATCGTTTCTGGGAACGCCGTATGTTGGGGGAACATTGGAAGGAAATCCAACAGAACGGCTTGTCTGCAAATTCGATGGGCTGGACTGCACTACACTGGTGGAAAGCGCTGTGGCCCTGGCCATCGCCAAAAATGAGAACCCTACTTACGATGGTTTCAAAAGTGAGCTTACCAAGCTGCGTTACCGGGACGGCGTTATAGACGGATATCCTTCGAGACTGCATTATGTGCTCGATTGGATGTATGAAAATGAAAAGCGAGGACGACTTGAGAACATTACCACAAAAGTTGGCGGAGTTCCGTTCAGGAAGGAAATCAATTTTATGTCCAATCATGCAAATCTTTATCCCTCTATGGCGGAAACGGCTGTCTGGGAAAAAGTGCGTGAGCAGGAAAGCATCATTAATACGCGGGAGCACAGCTATATCCCAAAGTCCGGCATTCACAAAGCGGAGCCTATGCTGCACGATGGCGACATTGTTGCATTTACATCCTCCGTGGAAGGCCTTGACGTTAACCATATGGGAATTATTTCCAAAGTAGGCAGCCGCGCTTACCTGATTCATGCATCGTCTACGGGCAAAAAGGTGATTATGACCAGTGTTCCGCTTGCCGAATACGTTGCTTCGGTCCCCAAGCATACGGGAATGATCGTAGCGCGACTCAACGATATCTGATCCAATGAATGAATTTTTAAATGTGCTCGATTATCGGAATTTGCCATGGTTAATCGTGCTGGTCGCAACTGTCATCGGCCTGATATGCAGCGCAATAGTTATCAATCTTATCAAAATCACAGCTTCAAGGAAGGAATGGCGGGCAGTCAGGGCTATTAAGGACAACCTTACCAGTGTGCTGTATTTTTTCATCCCGCTTGTCTTAATCACCGCCTCGCTTAAAACTTATTCTTTCGGCAATAAGGAGTATTACTGGACCTTCACGATCAGTAAGGTAATGTTAATAGCAGTGACAACGTGGCTCATGACGCGCATTGTCATCATTGTCGAAAAAGTGCTGATCGACCAGCTGGATTTTACCTCGCCGGACAACAACCAGGCGCGACGCTTATTCACTAAGATCAAGTTCGTGAAGCGCATTGTCATTATCCTGATCATCATTATAGGCGTTTCAATCCTGTTGCTGAGCTTCGAAAGCGTGCGGCAATATGGGGTTGGTATCCTTACATCTGCGGGTATTTTCAGTGTGATCATTGGTTTTGCAGCGCAAAAATCGCTGGCTAATCTCATGGCTGGAATTCAGATCGCATTCACACAGCCCATTAAGATCGATGACGTTGTTATTGTGGAAGGCGAATGGGGACGCATTGAAGAAATCAATTTGACCTACGTGGTAGTTAACATCTGGGACCTGAGAAGGATCGTCTTGCCGATCACTTACTTTATTGAAACACCATTTCAAAACTGGACGCGCAATGACAGCGCGCTCGTAGGAACCGCTTTTTTTCACCTCAACTATTTGGCGCCTATCCCCAAGCTCAGGGAAAAGCTGAAAGAGATCCTGGATGAAACACCGCTTTGGGATGGCCGGTCATGGGCATTGCAGGTAACGGATACGCAGGGGCAGCTCATGGTTGTGCGGGCCATTATGTCGGCCCGGAATTCTTCCCAGACATTCGACCTGCGCTGCCTGGTTCGGGAAAAAATGATTGAATTTATCTCTCAGGAATATCCGGAAGCATTGCCCAGCCACCGGATTGAAGAAGCGCACAAGCAAGACAATATGCTCCCTGAAACCAAGCTCAACAGATAAAAAGAATGGCCTCCGGAAGATCCGAGGGCCATTTTTTTCTTACTACTCACCTAACTCAATTTAACTTACCACTGCGCGTAATAGCTAATGAATGTTTTCTGGTACAAATGACATTTAACCGTGTTAAATGCACATTAATACCGAATTAAATATGCGTTAAAAAGGAGGGAATTTCAGAATGAATGTTGTTCCTGAGCCCATAACTGACTCTACCTCAATGCTGGCGCCCTGCATGTTTATAATGCGCTTGGTCAATGCCAGTCCTATGCCATAACCTGCCTTACTGATGGTGGTGGCACTTCTGTAAAATGTGTCGAAAATGTAAGGAAGCTCGTCGGGCGCGATGCCTGTGCCCACGTCTTTGAAAAAGATCCTGATCAGGTCCTTATGAATTTCAAGAAACACATTCACGGTCCCATCATTGGAATATTTGCAGGCATTGTCCATGAGGTTCATGAATGCTGTTTTGAGCAGGCTTTCGTCGCCATATCGCTTCAATTGCTCCTCATCATCGGGAATATTGTCGTAATGAATGTGCACTTGGTAGCCCGGATTCTTCTGCTGTACGGATGCTTTTGCCTGCCACAGAACTTCATCCACCCTTATTTTTGAGAATGTTACCCTGAATGCATGTTCTTCCGTTCGGGCCAGTTCCAGGAGCCGGCTCACCAGCTCATTCATTTCCCGAGCCTCAGACCAGATTCCTCTTAATGCATCTTTATATTCCTCCGTAGGCCGGTCCTTCATCAGGCTCAGCTCAGCTTCGCTCATGATCAGTGCAAGCGGTGTGCGCAGCTCGTGCGATGCGTGGGAAACGAAGTTTTTCTGGGCAATGAAGGCGATTTCGAGCCGGCTCAGCATCTGGTTGAATGTCTGCGCCAGTGCGGCCAGTTCGTCCTTTTCCCTCCCTACTGTTACTTTCTCGTGCAGGTTGCCTGCCGAAATGTTGTTAACCTGTGAGATAATGTCGGAAACGGGTTTAATGGCATCATTCGCAAACTGCCAACCAGCCACGCCGACCAGGATAAGGGATAAAAGCCAGCCGATCAAAAGTATCTCACGCAGCCTTTTCAACTGGTTCATTCCCGGAAAATCATTGGCCACGGCCATCACAACCCATGGTTTCCTGTGATCCTGTAAAACGTGCCTGATAATGATAGCCTCTTTGTTATCGTGCTTGGTGCGGATCTCCTTCCCTCCCCGGGCTTCTCCCAATATGTTTTTGGAAAGGGTAAATTTCTCGTCCCCGCTCGTAAATATGAGCGAATCGGAGCCATCGTATATGGTTATTTCTTCGTTGAGCAGAATGGCATTATTCGCTTTTTCAATTTTTTCGATGTCCGCCTTACTGATGCCCTGGCTCGCTTCTACCAGCTGGGCAATGGTCTGCCCGCGCTCGTTCAGAAAAGAATAAAATTGTTTTTCCCTGTACTGGTCGTAAAAGAAGTAAATGGCGATGCAGAACAATGCCATGATGGAGCCTACCAGCATGGTAAAAAGCAATGTCAGGCGCGACTTAATGTTCATTCTTCCTTGAAGATGTAACCCATTCCCACTACGGTATGGATCAGCTTGGTAGGGTAATCTTTGTCTACTTTCTTTCTTAAAAAATTAATGTAAACATCAATTACATTGGTTCCTGTATCAAAGCGGATATCCCAAACCTGTTCGGCAATGTCTACACGTGACACCACGCGGCCTTTGTTTCGCATAAGATATTCCAGCAGGGCAAATTCCTTGGCAGTAAGGTCGATGCGGTTTCCGCCGCGGCGCGCCACTTTCTCATCCAGATTCAGTTCAAGATCAGCCAGGCTCAGAATCTGATTGGACTGCTCTCGGTTGCTGTTTCGTTGGGATAAAACCTTGATACGCGCAATTAATTCCCTGAATTCGAATGGCTTAACAAGATAATCATCACCACCTGCTTCAAAGCCATCCAGTTTATCATCAATGGTTCCCAGGGCAGTCAGGAAGAGAATGGGTGTGGCCAGGCCGTCGTGACGGAGCTGGCGGGCGAGGTCGTATCCGTTTAGTAAAGGCAGGTTAACGTCAAGAATGATCACGTCAAATCGATAGTTAGCGGCCATTTTCTTGCCTACCTGCCCATCATATGCCAATTCAACTTCCCAAGACTGTTCTTCAAGGCCTCGTTTGAGGAACCCGGCGAGTTTGGGTTCATCTTCGACAATCAAAATCTTCATATGAGTGGTGAGCAATTTTATTTGCCAAATGTTGCACAGAATTTCTCCTAAAAAAAGGCTGTCCGAAAATATCGGACAGCCTTTTCGTCTATATCCACACCATTAGAACGCCAGCAATCAAGTGCATTCCGTTCAATTATAATGCAAAATATATATTATTTATTATAAAACATAGGCATTGGACGATTCTACAAAATTAAATACAAGTGTTTCAGTAATAATCAGTTCCGTTATCCAACTCGGAGCGCTCGTCAAATGCACCAAAGTCGTCTTCTTCCAGCCGCATTCCTTTTACCGCTTTTTTGATCAGTCCGATCTGCCCGGCATGGTATACATCGTGCTGGATAACTCCGTGAATCAAAGTATAATAACTGTAATCGCGACCCGGCACGAACTCTTCCAGGAAGCTGTCGCTTTCAATTTTTTCAAGCTCCGAAATCAATTCTTCCTGCGAAAGGCTGAGCTCCATTTGAATGGCTTCCCACTCAAATTCGTCAACCAAAGGAAATTTTTTCCAATCCTTATCCTGCGTTTTGATATCAAACTCAGCATCTCCCTGTATTTTCCGAACGGCAAAAATGCGCCACGTGGTCATGTGATAGACGATCTCTGCAATCGAATGTGTATTGGTGCTCAGCCTTACTTCTGCCATTTTGGGTGTCACGTCACGCAGTGCTTCTACCACCGAAGGCCCATACCATGCTTCCTCGCTTTCGTAGGTATCGTTCAGTACATCTATGATCCTTAAAATCTCTTCTTTAGTTTCCATATAAAATGAATGTGTTTGTGCGATGTTAAATGATTTTCGGTTTGCTGCAACCAATTTAGTTTTTTAATAGTCCTGAAAGATATCTGCAACGAATAAAACTAAAAAATTGAGCTAAGAAATTACCCAAAATAAAATGTTCAATTTCAAATTTCGTTTAATTATCATATTTAAATATAAGAAGGAAACATGTTAAAAAAAGCTTCATTGTTCATACTCATGGCAGGAATAGGCATGATGTCCTGCTCCAAAGATCCTATTAGTGATTTATCAACGGAAGAAACCCTTGTTTACATAACCAATCACGATAAAGCGGCTAATTTCAATCAATACAAGACATTCAGCATTGTGGACTCGGTGCTGGTTGTGGAAAACGGACAGGCCGGAACCGCATTAAGCGAGCTGGACCGGGACGTTTTGATCCGCATTATTTCCAACATGGAAAAGCTGGGTTACAAGTATGTCAGCCCTAAAAGCAAGCCGGATATCGGCATCAACGCCAGCTGGATCACGAACACTTACCTGAATGTGGTTTCGCAGCCAGTATCATCTTATTATGGCGGCTACTGGGGCGGCGGCGGATATGGTTACGGCTATCCGAATTACTATCAGTATTATCAGACCAGCGAAAGTTACTGGCTTATTTCCATGCTCGATTTCAAAAACCCGAACACCGTGGATAAGACCTTTAAAGTGGTGTGGGACGCGCAGATCCGCGGCGCAGGAATCGGTGACAGACAATTTGTGGACACAATGGTTGACTCGATTTTTGGTCAGTCAGGTTATTTAAAAATTAATTAAAATGAAGAGAATCATCATTATAGCCCTTTTTGTCATTGGTGCTTTTAAATCATATGCGCAGGAACCGGCGCCAAAGCTTTATACACTCCCCTCTCCATTTGAACGCTACACCCATTACCTGGCTACCGCGAGGTTGATGGGCGCAACGCCACTGGGATCATTTGCGGATAATTACATCGATAAGGCTTCTTTTCAGAACTACTCCCTCTCTATTGAATGGGTTTTAAGAAACTCGCCAATCTCCGTTGGTGGTGAAATCGGCTCGACTTACTTTGAAAAACGTATCCCGAGAGCATTATATCAAAATGGCGAAGAGGTCCTTTCGGCAGTGCAGACGCGCACCATCTCACAATATCCGGTTGAAATTTTCGGGAATTATCACATTCTGCCAAGAAATTCGAGCATACAGCCTTATGTGCAGGTAAGCGGTGGGGTCAGCATTCTGGACTACACTTTGTTTTACGGCAATCTGGCGTCTCAGGATCAGAAAGTTCGTCCGAAATACGGCATTGGAGTAGGATCAAAATTTCTTTTCAAACGCGACGGGGCTTTCGGTGTAGACGTTCGTGTTAAATATGACGGCGTTTCTTACAAGCACGAATATATCGATAAGGGGATTTCATCTCTGAACGGGTCAATTGGTTTATTCTATCGGTGGTGGTAAGTTTGCCTGATCCTTTTCATCAATCCTGCATAATCTGTGCCCAATAACAACCGTATTTTGTCAAAAACAACGTTCTTCTGGATTACCGCAATACTAGTTTTTATGACGGGATCCGGTCTTTGGCTCTGGAACCGTTTTGGCCCGTCGACCAGCCGGGATTACCCCCAGAAAGTAGAAGCATATCCTGTTGCTAAAACAATCGATTCCTCTTCTTCGGCCTGCGACCTGGTGATAAGGCGATACAAACAGATCGCGAACGAGGTGCAGTTTGAACTTGCTGCCAATGTGGGCGGCCTCTCTCCTTACAATGTTGAAATAACGCAAAAAGGCAAGGTTCAGCAATTTAAGGAGGTGCCGCATCGCTTGGGCATATGGCTTTCTATCCAACAGCTGAACCTGGAAACGGGCCTGGCTACCATTAAAATCATAAGTTTAGGACAGCCGGGGTGTAAAACTTCGGCTTCATTTAATTTTGATAAATCCAGAAAAGTTGAGATCCTGGATGCAAATAACTGGCTCAGGAAGGGAAGTCAGGATAACTGGCTCGATGTACGCCCGGTTATCGTCAATGGAAAAGTGCATTTGAAAGACTTTGGTAACTATGAAGACGGCCGCACCAAGGTGATCATGATCGATGGCATTGAGGTGAAAGGGCTGGAAAATGGCATCGAAGTGAAGCCCGGTTATTTATACTCGATCACTGCACGCTGGATCGACGCGCCGTATAATGATTGGTGGAACAAAATGCGGAATCGCTCCATACGGCAACAAAATATTTGGGTCTCAGGCAACGCGAAACCGAAAGAGGATACAAAGCTCACTCGGATTGAAATCCCACAATGGTTCTCTCCTTCGAAAACAATGAATGTGGATTTCGACACAAAATTCCCTGAATTTGAACCTATTAAGGGAAAGTTGGTGAGTCAGTATCGACTCAATAATTACGTTCCCGACGAGAATTATTTCAAACGCGGCATTACTTTCCTTTACGGCTGCAAGAATACGCCCTACCAGCGGATGCATTACACGGTCACGCCCAACTATTTTGCGGATCGGGATGAAAAATGGTTTTCTACATTATCTAAAACAGATGTGGAAGTGTACGCGGGCGTTCCCAGCTTCGGGCTATATGCCCTGGACTTTGAATTCTGGAACCAACATTACATTCCGGAAGTAAAGCAGCGGCTTATATGGTTGGTCAAGGCGATCCGTGAACGTAATCCGAACATGTATTTACTGGATTACTGGGGCGGCGGTGCTTACACCAATCCCCATATCAACACCATGGGCGGGAAAAGTCCGAAGGAACTTATGGGCGATTACAATGATCCTAAGCCTAATAATTCCAATTTCGAGCCGCTACCGAATGGCGAAAGTTTCCATAATATCTTCAATGCGACGCCGATTGACGTGTATCCGAAACCCATGTTCGCGAAAGATGAACAGGGAAACACGCCGAACAATTTTGTGCTTTTATCAGCGATCCATTCTTTGCGGATCAATAAGCTGATTCCTTATCAAAAGAATAACAAATTCATTTTTTACGGCTGGAACCGCTATATGCCGCTACATCATGATCCGATCATTCCCTGGAACTTCCAATTGACGGACCCAAAAGGTGAATTGGTCATGAACCAGCTTGAAACGATGCCCGCAAGCCAGGCATTGAGCATGTCGCTGTTTTCGCTGATCCTGTTTGACGGTTACTATTTATGGCACGACAGCGGCCCGAGCGGTAATGATCCGAATGGATATAAAGTGGGTGGCGACGCCTCGCCATGGGGATTTGAATGGTATCCTGCCAATGGCAAGACGCCTGTAACCGAAATCGGCAAAAAACCCCGTGAAGGAGATGCCGCTTATTATTGGGATTACCCTACCGAATTTTATTCGCTTGGAAACTGGATGGCAAAGCAGGTGGAAGACGTAATTGTAGATGGTAAAACCCAGGATCTCGCTTTTCAGCTGAATGGAAACTGGGTCAAGCCTAAGAAGGAACAGGTTTTACTGGCCATCGACAGGAAGGAACCATTTATAACCTCCATCGTAAAAGGGAATCAGATTGTGGTGTTGGGCGTTGATTCGTTCCAATCCCCTACCGCCAGCCGCATGGTAAAAGTGAAGCTGCCGGACGGCTCCGAAACTGCTATTGAACTTTACGGAAACTGGCCTTCGCTTTACAGAGGCACATTAAAATAAAAAACAAAAAAAACAATTGCCGGGGGCTTAAGCCCCCGGCAATTGTTTTTTTTGTTTTTTATGAAACTCTGATATAGCTTCCCAGCCATTTCAGGTGCGACCCGTATTTGTGCATTACTTCCTGGACAGGCGGATCATCCACGTGTCCCAGGAATTCCACCAGAAACCAGGCTCTGAATGTCGACGTTCCTCTTACCGGACGGCTTTCTATTTTCGTGAGGTTAATTCCCCGGTCATTAAAGTCTTTCAAAAACTCATATAGGACGCCCGGACGGTTTGTGTTAGGCAAATTCGCAATGATGGTTGTCTTATCATCATCGCTTTTAATGTTTACGAAATCCTTTGCCAAAATTAAAAAGCGCGTCCGATTCTGGTCGCTGTCTTCAATGTTATCATAAAGAATCGGGACGCCAAAGAGCCTGGCAGAAATTGAAGAGCATATAGCTGCCGAATCCGGTTCCTGTGCGGCCATTTTTGCAGCCTTTGAAGTCGATTCCACCGGGATCAGCTCGATATCCATACCTTCCAGATACTCGCTGATAAATTTTCCGCATTGCCTGAATGCAATATCCTTGGAGTATATACGCCTAATATTTTTAAGGGAATCGGATTGTGATGCGAATGTAAAATGCACTTGCAGCAACACTTCCGCTACAATAGACAGACTTTTCTCCCGCAGGAAATCAACTGTTTCAATAACAATTCCTTCCTGATTATTCTCGATAGGCACAACCCCGAACTTGGCACGTCCCGTTTCTACACTTTCAAATACAGAATGAATGGTAGGCAACACGAGATATTCACTCATCCCACCAAAACGGCTCTCGGCAGCCTGATGCGTAAAACTGCCTTCCGGCCCCAGATAGGAGACTCTTTCGGGCAATTCCAGGTTACGGGAAACCGCGAAGATCTCGAAGAAAATGGCATCAATCGCTTGCCGGGTAAGCAGGCCGTCGTTGCGTTTTTCAAGCCGGTCGAGGATCTGCTTTTCCCGTTCGGGACGGTAGATAATAGATTGGGACGAACGTTTCAGATCTCCTACTTTTTTGACGAGCTCCATACGCTCGTTTAAAATGCTAAGCAGCTGATCGTCAAGCGCGTCTATTCTGTTCCTTAGGTCTTGTAATTCCACTAAATGGTGATTATATGTGTCGGAAGGTCCGGTCAGAATTTAAAGACCCGACCTTCCGAATATTACTTTTATGATCTCAAAGATAAACAAAGAGAGTCCTACACTGCCAGTGCAAGTTCTTCAATGTTCTTTTCCGTTTTCAGGTTATCAATGATAAAACGCTGACGTTCAGGCGTGTTTTTACCCATGAAATAACTCAATAATTTCTGAATGGAAGTTTCCTTTTGAAGGATCACAGGCTCTACGCGCATATCTTCACCGATGAATTTCCCGAACTCATCCGGCGATATTTCACCAAGGCCTTTGAAGCGGGTAATCTCAGGTTTGCTGCCCAGCTTGTTCACTGCCTGCTGTTTCTCTTCCTCGCTGTAACAATAAATGGTCTCCTTTTTATTCCTAACCCTGAAAAGCGGCGTTTCCAGAACGAAAAGATGCCCGTTCCGAACAAGGTCGGGGAAGAATTGAAGGAAAAATGTCATAAGCAGCAAACGAATGTGCATACCATCCACGTCTGCATCCGTTGCGATCACGATACGGTTGAAACGCAGGTTTTCTACGCCATTTTCAATATCGAGCGCATGTTGCAGCAAATTAAATTCTTCATTTTCGTAGACAATCTTTTTCGTTAAGCCAAAGCAATTCAATGGCTTACCTCTCAAACTAAAAACAGCCTGCGTCTGAATGTTCCTGGATTTCGTGATCGAGCCGCTTGCGGAATCTCCTTCGGTAATGAACAATGTGCTTTCGTAACGCAACACGTTTTTAAGATCCGTTAAATGTAAACGACAGTCTCTCAGTTTCTTATTATGCAAATTTGCCTTCTTGGCACGGTCGTTGGCCAGTTTCTTAATGCCCGCCAGCTCTTTCCGCTCCCGCTCCGATTGTTCGATCCGCTTTTTCAATGCATCCCTTGATTCCGGGTGCATATGCAGGTAATTATCGAGTCTTTCTTTAACAAAATCATTGACGAACGTCCGCACGGTTGTGCTATTAGGGTCCGGTGTGATCGTATTTGATCCTAATTTAGTTTTGGTCTGCGACTCAAAAACCGGCTCCTGCACCCGGATCGCCACGGCGGCAATGATGGACGAGCGAACGTCTTCCGGCGCGTAATCCTTATTAAAATGCTCTCTTACCGCCTTGACAACAGCTTCCCGAAAGGCCGCAAGGTGCGTTCCGCCCTGCGTTGTGTATTGTCCGTTTACAAAAGAATAATACTCTTCCCCATATTGATTACCGTGGGTCATAGCAAATTCAATGTCCTCTCCTTTCAAATGTATGATTGGATAGCGCAACGCCTCGGGATCCGATTTGCTTTGCAGCAGGTCCAGCAGGCCATTTTGTGAAATATATTTCTGTCCGTTGAAATTAATGGTCAGGCCCGCATTCAGATAGCAGTAATTCCAGATCATATTATCCAGATACTGAGGAATATAGCGGAAATTTTTGAAAATCACGCCGTCCGGTTCAAAAGCAATGTGCGTTCCGTTCCGCTGGTTAGTCTGTATTTCTTTGGATTCGTTAACAAGCGCTCCCTGCGCGAATTCAGCGTTTTTGCTCTTCCCGTCGCGGAATGACTGCACTTTAAAATATTGTGAAAGTGCATTCACTGCTTTTGTCCCCACCCCATTCAAGCCCACCGATTTCTGAAAAGCCCCGGAATCATACTTTCCACCTGTATTGATCTTTGAAACACAGTCTACAACCTTTCCAAGCGGAATTCCACGGCCATAATCCCTCACCTCCACGCGGTGCTCTGAAATTTTAATTTCTATGGTTTTTCCGTTGCCCATCATATGTTCGTCGATGGAATTATCGACGATTTCCTTCACTAAAACGTAGATCCCATCGTCCACTGAAGATCCGTCGCCAAGCTTACCAATATACATCCCTGGCCTTAATCTGATATGTTCTTTCCAATCGAGTGACCTTATACTATCCTCATCATACTGCACGTTGGTACTTTCCATAAACTATGATCCCTTTGGAGGCTATTATTGATTTTGAATATTGTATTTTAATAATTTAAGACATTTGTCGTTACCCTGTTATAACTTTACACGAAAATAGCTTGGGCACGATTAATAGAAATTCTTTAAAAATAGGAAAAATCTAATTTACTTTGCCATGTTATACACCTCCAAATATTAAATATGCTCATATCCAAAATTCAAAAACACTAGTCTTATACAGAGTTTTAATGAATTGCAGGCATTTCAATAGTACAATATTACTTCATATGAACAGATTCAAATTGGCAAAAAGTTATAAAAGTATACTTCCTTATCTTCTCTGTTTATTCATTTCCTTACCTACCCTGTCACAGGTAATCCCTCAATCCTTCCCTACGGCCCCAGCCGGTGGTATACCACAAAGCGGCAGCACGTCCGGGACGCCACGCGGAACAACTGGTAATGCCGGCAATGCAGCGAACCAAGGCAATGCAGGAAATCAGCAAGGAAATCAGTCTGGCCTGAGCAATCAGCAGCAACAGCAGGCAAATCAGCAAAAGGCTAACATTCAACGTGATAACCAGGGAAAAGTCCTCGGCGGTCAAAACGGACAGAACCAGGATGCTGGAAATCAGGGTAAGTTAAACGACTCCACATCTGCCAAACTTCCGCCTGTGGATGCAGAAAAGGAAGCATTTCGTCAGAAGATCTACGGATATTCGCTTTTTGCCAATAAAAGTCTTGATCCTATTCCAAATTTGCAGATCGCAACGCCTACAAACTACATTGTTGGCCCGGGCGATGAGCTTAAAATCTTCATTTACAACTACGCAGAAAGCACTTACGAGGTTACTGTTACTAAAGACGGCTTCATTTCGCTGCTGCGGGTTGGCAATGTGTATGTGGCCGGCCGTACAATAGAAGAGGTTCGCAAGATATTAATTGACAAGTTCTCCAAGTTCACGCCCGGCCTGATTGGCAGCGGCGGAGAAACAGCACGCACCAAATTGATGGTAACCTTGGGCGATGTACGCACAGTAAAGGTCTTTGTAACAGGGGAAGTGATCAATCCGGGAACCTATCAGGTGTCTTCATTATCGTCTGCATTTAATGCCCTTTATCAGGCTGGCGGCCCGAATGAAATTGGATCTTTCCGTGATGTTCGTGTAGTGCGTGCCGGCAAGGTTATATCGCATATTGACATCTACGATTACCTTGTTAACGGTAAGATCGACGGTGATATCAGGGTTCAGGATAACGATAATGTTGTTGTTGGTTACTATTTGAAAAGAGCTGAGATCGCAGGAATGGTGAAGCGTCCGGGGATTTATGAACTGAAACCGGAAGAGAAACTAGGCGATATGCTTCGTTATTCAGGTGGTTTTAATGATAAAGCCTATCGCGCAAGACTTAAAGTACAAAGGATCACTTCAAAAGAACGCAAGATCCTGGATGTTGCGGAGACCAATTATGAGTCTTTTGAAATCGTAACAGGTGACTCGGTTAATGTTGAAACTGTTTTAGACCGTTTTGAGAACATTGTAACGGTTGAAGGCGCGGTAATGCGTCCTGGCGATTACGCGTTGGACAACAGCCCGTCATTAAAGCAGCTGATCGAGAATGCGCAGGGCCTGCGCGAGGATGCGTTCGTGGGACGTGTAAGCGTTCTGAGAACACGCCAGGACCTGGTTTTAGAAAGCATTTCTATCAACTATACGGATATTTTAAACAATGTCACGCCTGACCTGATCTTAACCAGGCTGGACAGGGTCATTGTTCCCTCTAAATTTGACATGGCCGAAACGGCTTTCGTAAGTGTTAACGGCGAAGTCAACAACACGAAAATCGGCGAAAACGAAGGCAAGTTTCCTTATACCGTGAACATGACGCTCGAAGATCTGCTGGTGCAAGCAGGAGGCCTCAAAGAATCGGCTTACACTTCGGAGATTGAAGTTATCAGAAGAAAAAGAAACAGCATCGCAGGAGCTGCAAACGCACAGATTTCCGAAGTTTTCAAATTTGATGTAGACCGTGATCTTTCACTTAACAGCAAAGGAAGCAACTTTACATTGATGCCTTTTGACCAGGTTACGGTGCGCAAATCCCCGAATTACGTGGAGCAACAAAGCGTGTTCGTGGAAGGTGAAGTGCTTATTGCAGGTCCTTACACCATTGTTAACAAGAACGATAAGATCAGTGATGTGATCAAAAGAGCAGGTGGCTTAACCGAACTGGCATATCCCGAAGGCGCAACGTTGCTGAGAAGAACATTGGTAAGAGAACTGGACGAGCCAACGGACTTTGATCAGGCGGAACAAACTGAAAAAAGCATTAAATCAGGGACGATTATCGGTGATGTTCCGAACGTAAAGGAAGAGTCAATCGGCATTAAGTTGAAAAACATCCTGAAAAGCCCAGGGTCGTTTGAAGACCTTATTGTTCAGGAAGGTGACATTATCCGGATACCGAAGCGTTTGGAAACAGTTCAGGTTAATGGTTCTGTCCTTTACCCGACAACGGTTAAATATGGTAAAGGGATGGCGTTTTTGGACTACATTTCACAATCGGGTGGTTTCACAGTGCAATCACTTAGAAAGAGCTCATACATTAAATATCCAAACGGAAATGTTGACAGAACGAGAAGATTCCTGTTCTTCAATGTTTATCCGAAAGTTGAACCGGGTTCCGAAATTTTTGTTCCTGTAAGAGCCGCTCCTGCGCTTAATACACAGCAGGCACTTCAAACCGCAACGGGTATCTTAGGTTCCGTAATGAGTTTAATTTTAGCAGTCTTGGCTTTCCGATCAATCAACTAATGTCAACAACGACACTACATCCGCAACAACAAGTGCCAGAAGATGAGTTGACCCCGAAAGAGGTTATCGAAAAGGTTCTGGTCGTAAAAACAGCCATTCTACGTAACTGGAAAATGCTGGTGCTATTGCCTCTCCTCGGTTTTGGGATTGGATATGCTCTGGATACATTCATTGATAAACCAAACATGTACGAAGCTGAGGTTGTTTTTAATCTTGGTACAGGCCAGCAATCGTCCGGTTTCGGCGATATGGCCGGGCTGCTTGGATTGGGAAACACGCCTGACGCGAACATTTTTACGGGTGAAAACTTCTTCTATTTTGTAAAATCCCGTCCGGTTCTTGAAAGAAACCTGATGAAAGAAGTGGAAGTGAACGGTCAGAAAATGATCCTGGCAAACTTCTTCATTGATTCAAGCGGGATCAAGAAAAAGG
The DNA here is from genome assembly GCF_000428845.1 of Dyadobacter alkalitolerans DSM 23607. GTDB lineage: Bacteria > Bacteroidota > Bacteroidia > Cytophagales > Spirosomataceae > Dyadobacter > Dyadobacter alkalitolerans. Next base: position 214,196 of record NZ_AUAS01000001.1, read on the forward strand.
AATGGGAAGAAATTCCGCAAAATCACAACTTCCATTTTACCAGCCGCGATATCAAGAAGTTGGATATGAGGTCGAGGAGAATTTTGAATGAGCTGGTTATTAAAGCAGCGGGCTCAACCGAAATTGCTTCGCTCGATCGGAAATCTTCTTTCATCTCGCTGTCAACCAGTATGGAAAACGGCACGCTGGCCGGACTTTGGGTGACTAAGCTTCTGGAAACCGTTGAAGAAATGTACACGGAAAACCAGACGCAAAAATCGCGTAAAACATTAAATCTCCTTCAACACCGCGCCGATTCCCTGGCAGCTGTATTGGGCATCGCCGAACACAAGCTTGCACGACAGTTGGATTACAGCGCGCAGATCATGCTGCCGGAAGCGAAGATTTCGGCCAACAGCATGGAAAGAAAATCATCCTTCCTGCAAACGCTTTACTATGAAGCAATGGGAAGCGCTGAAAAAATGCGTGTTACCATGGTTCGTGAAGCACCATTATTTACAGAAATTGAAGGCATTAAGGTGCCTTTGGATATCAAAGCAGAAGATAAAAGGAATGCAAAAATAGGCGCGTTGGTGGGCGTAATGCTTGCGCTGATCTTTATCTATTTCAGAACGGTATTTGCAACTCCAACAGTAGTAGTAGTAAAGCAATAAAATGGCATCTCAGCACTCAATTACCATAAAGGCAGGCGGATCCGAAAAGGATTACTGGAAAGATCTCTGGCTCAACAGACAGTTACTCTGGATTTTATCAAAAAGAGACATTTCAGTTCGTTACAAACAAACCCTGCTAGGAGTTGCGTGGAGCGTATTAAGGCCAATTATGACGATGACTGTAATGGTTTTCGTTTTCAGTTATCTTGCAAAAATTAAAAGCGATCCTGGTGTTCCCTACCCGTTGATGGTTTTGAGCGGTCTTACGATCTGGACATTTTTCGCGAATACATTTACTCAGATCAGCAGCAGCATCCTGATCAATTCCAATCTGGTCTCAAAGGTTTACTTCCCCCGCTTACTGATGCCACTAAGCTCGATAGCGGTTGGATTCGTTGACTTTATGATTGCTTTCGGGATATTTTTGATCATGACGATTTTCTTCAAGCACCCGATTAGCTGGAACATCATATTTCTTCCTTGCTTCATTTTACTTACATTTATTACAAGTTTGGGTTTTGGCCTGTTCTTTGCGGTGTTAAATGTACGTTTTCGGGATATCGGTCAGTTAATTCCATTTTTAGTACAAGTTGGAATGTACGCCGTGCCGGTCGCTTACAGCAGCACACTTGCACAAGGCACATGGTTTGAGAAATATTATAACTTGAATCCGCTGGTTGGTATCATCGATGGTTTTCGCTGGTGCTTGCTGGGTGACAAGGCTTATTTCAATCCCCAGAGTCTTTACTCAACAACAATAATTTCCTTTTCGATAATGATATTGTCTTTGATTTATTTCCGTAAAAAAGAAAAAACTTTCGTTGATCATATCTGATATAATTACCTTTAGGCATGCCTGTAATCGTAGCTGAAAACATCAGCAAGAAATATATTATAGACCATCAACGTAAAAATGGTTCTCCAAGCCTGCGTGATATTGTCACTGAAAAGGTTGACAAATTATTTTCCCGCAAGCAGGACAATCCCGACTTTGCCGAGAAAGAAGAGTTTTGGGCATTACGGGATGTAAACTTTTCCATTGATCAGGGTGACCGTATAGGCATTGTTGGCCACAACGGCGCGGGAAAGTCGACTTTACTGAAAATTCTCAGCCGCATTACAGAACCTACAACGGGCCAGATCAAAATTGACGGTCGTATAGCCAGCTTGCTGGAAGTAGGGACCGGTTTTCACCCGGAACTCACAGGTCGCGAAAACATCTTCCTGAACGGAGCAATATTGGGTATGGCTAAAAGCGAGATCCGCCAATCATTTGACGCGATTGTTGATTTTGCCGGCGTCGAAAAATTCCTGGATACACCTGTTAAAAGATATTCTTCGGGTATGTATGTACGGCTTGGTTTTGCCATCGCTGCGCACCTTAACCCGGAGATCCTGATCGTGGATGAAGTTTTAGCGGTTGGTGATACAGAGTTTCAGAAAAAATGCCTTGGCAAAATGCGCGATGTTTCCGAAAGTGGAAGAACATTGCTTTTTGTAAGCCATAACCTCACTGCTATTCAGGCACTTTGCAACAAGTCCTTTTATTTCGAAAAAGGAATGTTGATCGATCAGGGCGAAACAACACATATCGTTACCAATTACCTGAGCAAGGTTTCTCATAAAACCTTGGAAAAGCATTGGGACAACATTGAAAATGCGCCCGGAAATGATCAGGTTCGCGTGAAAAGGTTCAAGCTTTTCCCTGAATACCAGGATGACCTGAACCATATTGACGTTCGTACGCCTATCAATTTTCAATTTGAATTCTGGAATTTGGTAGAAGGCGCGAGCCTGAACCTCAGCATGCATTTGTATACGTTTACAGGTGAGTGTATTTTTAATGTAGGTACACAGGCTGAAACTTTTTCAAAAGGGCTAGTAAGCGGCGTATGTGAGATTCCAGGCCATTTCCTGAATGATGGTTCCTATGTGGTTTCTATGATGATCGTAAAGGACACCAGCACCGTTCTTTACAATATGGAAGAAGCTTTGATTTTTGATATTGAGGATTATCGTGAAAATGTAACCTGGTATGGCAAATGGCCCGGATATATTCGCCCTCAACTTAATTTTTCCATTCGCCAAACTGAACATGTAGTGAATGATTAACGTCACTAAAACCTTTTTACCAGACCAGGAGAAATATCTGCAATATGTTCGGGAAATTTGGGAACGCGGATATCTTACTAATAACGGACCGGTTCTTCAGGAGCTTGAAGCAGAACTAAAAAAATACCTGGGGGTAGACCATCTCTATTTTTGCGGAAACGGAACTATCGTTCTTCAAATCGCGATCAAAGCGCTTGAAATCACCGGTGAGGTGATCACAACGCCGTTTTCATACGTGGCAACATCCAATGCGATCCTTTGGGAAAATTGCACGCCCGTTTTTGTCGACATTGATCCTCAGACATTTAATATAAATCCGGCATTGATTGAGGCATCCATTACGCCAGCAACGACCGGAATCCTGGCAACACACGTTTATGGCAATCCTTGTGATATCGAGGCCATAGAAGTAATTGCTAAAAAGCATAATTTGAAAGTGATCTATGATGCCGCCCACGCATTTGGCGTCACCTATAAAGGCAAATCTTTGCTTTCCTTCGGAGATCTGAGCACTTGCAGCTTTCATGCGACCAAGGTTTTCCATACAATTGAAGGCGGTGCATTGATTTCCAATCATCCTGAGCTTGATAAGAAATTGCACCTTTTGCGCGCATTCGGACATCAAGGCGATGAACATTATCTTTACGCAGGGATCAATGGCAAGAATTCCGAATTCCACGCAGCGATGGGACTGGTCAATCTTCCGCTTGTTAAAGACATTATTGCTGCCCGCAAGGAAGTTTTTGATGCTTATGACAGTCTGCTGAATTGGGACGTATTATATAAGCCGGTCATCAGTAAGGACATTGAATATAATTACGCTTATTACCCGGTTGTATTTCCTTCTGAGCAGGTTATGTTCCGCGTTATGGACGCATTGCGTGAGGAAGATGTTATTCCGCGGCGTTATTTTTATCCTTCATTAAACACGCTATCCTTCATGCCGAGGCAAATTGCCTGCCCGGTTTCGGAAGATATCGCGTTAAGAGTGTTAAGTTTGCCTTTATATGTTGGCCTTCCGTATTCGGACATCGAACGGATCTCCCGCATCATTAATGGTCATTTATCACCAGAATAGCATGAGTTTTGTTTACTGGCTTGCGTTCCTGCTGTTTTTATACAGCATCAGTTTTGTTGCTAAAAGGATAGCCCAGCCTTCATTGGCAGAGTGGCTTATCGTTTGTTTCATGCTGTTTGTTGGAAGCATCATTCCCGCAGGTTTCGTACTTTCCGCATTAGATCTTACCGCACAAACCTGGGCATGGATAGGTGTTACATTTGTTGCTTTGGGCTTGCATTATTTAATTTGGAATTCACTCCTCGCGGCACAGCCCTCCTACTCCATTCGCTCGGTTATTTCAAACCGGACTGAAACTTTCCGTTCGTGGTCCAAAGAGCTGTCTGTTTATCTTAAAACGATATTCTTTTTCATGTTTGGGACCATTGCAGTAATTGCAGTGACCAACTTTATCCTCGTGCTTTTTACAGCGCCGAATGAATGGGATAGCATGACAGGCCATTTGAATCGTGCAATCCGATACATTCAGCACGGCACGATGGCACATTTCGGAGGGACGAACTGGAATATGGACACGTATCCAAAAAGCCTTACGACCATTCAGATTTACAGCTATCTGATCAGCGGAAAGATTGAGAATGCATTCAAACTGATTCACCATACTTCTTACTACATCACACTCGTATGCGTGTTTGGGATTGCGCAACGCATTGGCAGGAATTTGTCGGCGAGCTTCTTCTGCGCACTGGCATACGGGATGTTCCTGAACTTCCTGATGCAGGCGGTAACAACAGAAACAGACATTGTTCTGACCGCTTACCTGAGCTGCCTGCTTTACTTCCTTTTCACTTATTACAGCACAAGAAACACCAAATATCTGTATTTGTCGGGGCTTGCATTCGGCATTGTCTTTGGCCATAAAGTGACATTTGCATTGTTACTGCCATCGGTTTTTGTCATCATGCTTTATACGGTGTTCCTGGCGCCCGACCTGAAAGTTTTTTTCAACCGGTTTATGAAACTGGCCGTCGCAATATTCGTTGCTATGCTCGTTTATACATTCCCGACAGGTTACATTAAAAACATCATGGTCTTCGGGCACCCGATAGGCCCGCCTACTGCATTGAAACATCAGTCCGTGGAGCGTTTTGGGTCGTTGCCCAATCTTTTCGAGCAGGGAAGCCGCAATGTGGTCCGCTATACTTATGAGTTTTGTAATCTGGATGGCATCCGCAACGCGCAGTGGGGATATGATTTAAATACATTTATCCGCAAACCACTTGTGGTTTTGGAAGATAAATTACGCATGCGACTGGATGAAGAGACCGAATACGCGATCGTCCCGTTTTCGTTCCAACGCCGTTTTGACAACTTCAATGCGAACCCTTACTGGGGCGTATTTGGTTTTGCGCTGATATTGCCACTGATTTTCTTAACATTAATCCGCGTTTTTCGCTCGCGGGTTCATTGGTTTCTGGCACTCGCATTCTGTCTGCACTTTGCGGCAATTTCATACTCCGCCGTTTATGATCCTTTCAAAGGAAGATATTTTATAGAAACCGGCTTATTCGGCGTCCTTTTCCTGTTGCTGTTGTTTTCAAACCATCGTTTATCGATCCTCAAACCGCGACGCAATGCATGGAAAGGATACATTATGGTTGTGGTAGGACTGGCCTGCGTTTCGGCCGTAATGTCGGTTTATCTTAATATCCGTTGCCTGCCTATTGCGGCTTATGGTCATAAATCAGCGCTGGAAACGGATAGGATTCAATTGCAGACATTTGCCCGTCCCGACATTACAAAGGCTTATCAAACATTTGATTCCATTGTCCCCAAAGACGCAACCGTTGCCTTGGCTACGATCAATGACGACTTTGAATATCCGCTTTATGGTAAAGATCTTTCGCGTAAGTTGATCACCATCCACCCGTTTGAACAAGGTTTAAAGCCGATTCCGAAAGAAGCTGATTACCTTTTCTATGCTAAAAGCGTAATCAATGATACAAGCCGCATAAAAGCCCTTCCGCAAGACATTCGCCTGGGAAGTGACACAACCATCACGAACGTGGCGGTAAGAGGTGAAGATTATTATCTCAGAAAGCTTAAATAGCAATCCATGACCATCGCCATTATGCAGCCCTATATATTTCCATATATAGGCTATTTTCAGCTGATCAACGCCGTTGATAAATTCATTATCTATGATGATGTGAATTTTATTAACAAAGGCTGGATCAACAGAAATAATGTGTTGGTGTCCTCCAAGCCGCATCTTTTTACAATTCCACTGAAAGATGCAAGCCAGAATAAGCTGATCAATGAGGTCGAACTTTCAAGAAGTGAGCCCTGGCAGAAGAAGTTTCTGAAAACCATTCAGCAATCGTATCAAAAAGCCCCCAATTATCAGAAGGTTTTTGTTCTGATAGAAGAAATTGTAAATTTAGATGTTCAAACCATATACGAACTGACTTTTCAGGCCCTGAAACGAACCTGTGAGTACATGGAAATCACGACGGAGATTGTCCCCTCGTCCACGATATACCAGAACACACATTTGAAAGGTCAGGATAGAATTCTGGATATCTGTAAGCAGGAAAATGCCAGCCATTACATTAATCCGATTGGAGGAATGGAATTGTATGACAAAGCAAAATTTGAAAAGGAAGGGATAAAACTTGACTTCATTAAAAGTGTTTCGAGCCCTTATCCCCAATTTAAAAATGCTTTCGTACCTTGGCTGTCAATTATAGATATCCTGATGTTTAACGACCCCGCGGACATTAAGGAACATTTAAAGGCTTACGAACTGATTTAAGATGGCTAAGGTTATCGTTTTTGGAATACTCGACACAGCAGAACTGGCACACTATTATCTGACGCACGACTCAGAACATGAAATAGTCGCTTTCACTATCCATAGGGAATACATTCAGGATGAATCTTTTAAAGGGCTGCCCGTTGTAGCCTTTGAAGACGTCGCCACCCTTTTCCCTCCTTCTGACTACGCTTTTTTCGCCCCTATGACCGGCAGAAATATGAACCGGAACCGGGAAGGGATTTACAACGAAGCTAAATCAAAAGGCTACCAATTCATCTCTTATATCAGTTCCCACGCCACAATCTTCGACAGAAGCGTTATCGGCGATAACTGCTTTATCCTGGAAGATAACACCATTCAACCTTTTACGACGGTTGGAAATAACGTGGTGATGTGGAGCGGAAATCATATCGGTCACCATGGCCAAATCAAAGACCACGTATTTTTTACTTCCCATGTAGTGCTTTCGGGCCATTGCGTTGTGGAATCCTATTCTTTCTTTGGCGTCAACAGCACCATTCGTGATTATACGACGATCGCACAGGGAACTTTGGTGGGTATGGCTTCCGCTATCACCCGTGAAACCGAAGAATGGGGTATCTACATTGGTAACCCTGCGAAAAAAGTGCCTGGCAAGAAAAGTTTTGAGGCTTATTGAGCGGGAGAGGAATGTAATCGGGTAAACCGAATTTGAGACAGTAATTTACTGGGCAATGGAGCAGAAGAAAATCTTATTTGTGAGTCATGATGCCAATCGGGCAGGAAGCCAGTTATTGCTGTTGCAACTGCTCAGGCTATTGAAAGAACGGGGCGTTCCCATGCATTTGTTGCTGTGCAGTGGCGGAGAGCTGGAAAAAGAGTTTGAGGCGGTTGTAAGCATTACCCGCCTGTATCAGAATATCAATGTAACGACCACTCCGCTTACCGGAAAACTGCTCAAAAAAGTCCCTTTATACAAATATTACCAGCAGCATTCAGCCCAAAAAATTAACGAAAGAATTGCTGCCGAGCTCTCGCACCAGAACATAGGGCTGGTTTTTGTTAACTCAATCGCCAATTCTGCGGTTTACTGCGACTTTCTGAAATTCCTGCACCATTTGCCGCTTGTGACATTTGTGCATGAGCTGGGCATGGCTGTTAAGCTTTATTCGCATGAAAAGCAACTGACTTTCATGCTGAAAAAAACCGGACACCTGATTGCGGTTTCGCATGCAGTGGCCAATTATTATATAGGAAAGTACAATTACCCGGAAAGTCAGGTCAGCACGTTCACATTGATCGATCACGAGCACATTGACCGGAAACTGCAATCTGTGCAGCGCGACATTCTTGAAAAAACCTATAATATCCCAAAAGATGCCATTGTGATTGGTGGATGTGGAAATGCGGAATGGCGCAAGGGAAATGACATTTTCAACTGGATCGCGAAGCGCGTTATTCATAAAACAAGTCCCCTGCCCGTTTATTTCGTATGGGTTGGCGCAGGTCCTCAGCACGAAATTTACGAGCTGATTGAAAGCGATATTCGTCTGATGGGGCTGAGTGACAGGATTATTCTCATTCCGCCTACGCCGCGTGCGCTGGACTATATCAACCGGTTTGACGTATTGCTGCTGAGCTCGCGGGAAGATCCATATCCGCTGGTCGTTTTAGAAGCCGCTTTACAGGAAATTCCTGTAGTGTGTTTTGAAGACGCCGGCGGGGCACCCGAACTGATCGAATCGGACGCAGGATTCGTAGTTCCTTATATGGATATATCTGCTGCATCTGAGGCAATTATACAATTGGCGCTCGATCCTTCGCTTCGTGAAACACTGGGTCGCGTTGGCAGGAAAAAAGTATTGGAGCGGCATAATACGGACAAAAGTGTTGCGAGCGTCGAAGCCATCATTCAAAAATATTTACCCTTACCGGTTTCGGAAAAGCAAAATCAATGACAATTGCCTTCACAATTTGCTCCATCAATTATTTAGCGCAGGCCAGGACATTAGGCGATTCACTTAAATCCACCAATCCCGACGTCCTTTTCTTCATCGGGCTGGTCGATTCCCTGAAAGGTGTAGTTTTTGAAAAAGGATACAATACTGATTTTCCAATGATCGAAATCGACAAGATTGAGATCCGGGATTTCCAGGAAATGGCTGACAGATACAACATTACCGAGCTTAATACAGCGGTAAAGCCTTTCTATTTTACCTATTTTTTCAAACATTATCCCGAAGCACATAATGTCATTTATTTCGATCCCGACATTATTGTATTTCAACCATTGACTGAGCTGCTGTCGTCATTATCCGCTCACAAAGCGGTTTTGACTCCACACATCAACACGCCCATCGAAGACCAGCTTACACCTAACGAGCTTCACCACTTGAATACGGGGGTTTATAACCTGGGTTTTGTGGCTTTCAGCAGATCGCCCGAAATCACAGCATTTATTAATTGGTGGGAAGAAAAATTGCGTTACGAATGCCTTATTGATCTTTGTAATGGTCTTTTTGTAGACCAAAACTGGATGAACTTTCTGCCCGTTTTTGTCCCTGACACACATTTGGAACGAAACCCGGGCTATAATGCCGCATACTGGAACCTTCACGAAAGACTATTTTCAGAATCCGACAGCACATTCTTCGTGAATGAAACCAACCCTTTGATTTTCTTTCATTACAGCGGTTATGATCCTCAGAAACCTGCTGTTTTGTCTAAATATCAGGACCGCTTTGAATTATCAGCCCGCCCTGACCTGACGGCATTGTTTGATTTATATCGTAACAGCTTACTAACTAATGGTAATGCTTATTACCGCCAGTTTCATTGCGCTTACATTAAGCCGACGCCAGTCCGTCGTTACCAGCGGGTACGCAAATTGCTGAAAATGCCTATAAATTATGTCATTGATCAGCTGGAAACGATCTGATGAAAGAGCTTGTATCCGTTATTGTGCCCATTCTGGATCCGCAGATCAATCCCACAGAGGAGCGGCTCTTGCATCACTGCCTCAACACGCTCGATAAATATCCTGTCATTTTTATCACTTTTGAAGGCGCCGATCTATCCATCGTGAAGGAACACAATGAAGATATCGACGTTATTTATTTTCCAAAAAAATACTTCCAGTCCAGATCTACGCTTGCAGGGTTGTTCTTAATGGAAGATTTCTATGACCGGTTCAGCTGGTGCGACTTTCTGCTGATCCACGAACTGAACAGCTGGGTTGTGCGCGATGAGCTTTATTATTGGTGCAAACAAGGTTATGATTATTTAAAAGCCGGACCACTCGAAGACGACAATATCAAACGGCTGGCAGGCGTCGTTTCCAGGATTTCCGGATTGAAAGAAGACGAAAAACGACTGTTTGGTCAAGCATATGCGAACAATGGGATTTATCTTTGCCGCATTGAGCGCATGATCAGTACAATCAAATCAAAGCAAAAAGAGGTTTACACGTATCGGCACAGCGAAAATTTCCTGCACGCCGATTCTGTCTTCTGGGACCTGGAAGCAAACCGTTTCTGGCCACATTTAAGGAAGCCTACGCCCATCGTTCGGGATCATTTTGCGGTGGACGCAGCCAATACCAATTTTAACAAGACGTTACCTTTTGCATTAACCGGCATTTTGAAGGAAAATATTCATCATTTGCCTTATTTTAAATCATTGCCGGAAGCGGATTAATTGCACATGAATATTATTTATACGGTTTGTAACAGAATCAACCTTGCCCATGCGCTTGCTTTGGCGGATTCGGTTCTGCTTCACCAGCCGAACCATACTTTTTACTTGGCCTGGGTCGATAATGTGCCCGTACAAGTTCCTCCGCACGTTAAATTACTGACCATTGAGCAGGCAGAAATCCCAGCCTGGGAAAGTATGAATGCCCAATATTATCATTTTGAATTACTCGCAGCCTGCCGTCCGTGGTTCGCATTAGCACTGCTGCGGCTGCATAGCGAATGCAAAAACCTTATTTTCCTGGCGCCAACTGTTCTGTTGGTTAAGCCATTCGGGGAAGTGATAAATGACGCCTCAGACATTCACCTGACACCGAACATTAGAAAGCCGCTTGCGCCTTCGAAGTTGCTGGATGACAAGCGGATTTTGAACATTGGTATGTTCCATTCGGGCAGCTGGATGTTGAAAGTTGGTGAACAAACAACGAAATTGCTTCGCTGGTGGGCCGAAAGGACCATCGACCGGGCTGAGTTCGATCTGTGCAACGGGAAGAATATGGATCAATTATGGCTTAATTATACATTGGTCTGGATTCCCAAAACGACCCAGATTGCACATCCGGGCTGGCATTACGGGCTGCATTCCATCCTTAATCACGACCTTCAAACCAAAAACGGGGATCATTACATTGAAGGAAAGCCAATAATCTCCCTTGATTTCGCAGGACTGGACTATTTCGATCCCGTGTGGTCAAATCATATCGGCCTAATGTCTTCAAACAGAGCATTTCATGCGTTATTTGATAACTACAAAAAAACGTTGACCAAGTATAAGCATTCACTTCCTGCCGATCGCATGCCTGGCTTTGGCAAGCCCGCAAAAATCAGGGAAAACAGGATTTTAAGAAATAACATTGCAGCAAAATTAAAATCAATTACTGCATTTATTGACCAGTTTTAATTAACCAGCCGAACCAGAACTATATGCACTTCCTAAAAAAAATGACGCAGGACTTGCGGAGTTTTCTATCTGAACTGAAAATCAACGGCACTCAGAATACGGCTGATCAGCAGGATTATCCCAAACTCACCATCATTACGCCTTCCTATAACCAGGCCGACTATCTGGAAAGGACGATTCTGAGTGTTTTAAACCAAAGTTATCCTAACCTCGAATACATTATCGTAGATGGAGGCTCCACGGATCACAGCGTTGAAGTGATCAAGAAATACGAAAAATATCTCTCCTGGTGGGTTTCTGAAAAGGACAGAGGGCAGGTGCACGCGATTAATAAAGCGCTGGAAAGAGCAACGGGAGACTACATTGGCTTCCAAAATTCGGACGATGTATATTTTCCGGACACGTTTGCTCGTTTTGGGAAAGCGGCCAAGAGCCAGGAAGACGATATTATTTATGGTGACCTGTATATGATCACGCCGGATGACGAAGTGACAGAAATCCTGAAAACAACGTCATACAGCTTTGAATGTCAGATTTTGGAAGGAATGCAGATTCATAACCAAACGCTATTTTTCAAAAGGGCATTGGTAGAAAAATACGGCAAATTCGACGAATCTTACCGGTTTGCCTTCGACTATGAATTTATCACGCGTTACACATACCAGAAATCGACAAAAGTGCGGAAAGTGGAGGGCTTGGGAGGCGCATTGCGCGTGCACCCGGATGCAAAGTCATCCACGATCGCATCTGTTGGAAAAGAGGAACATGCCAAAATCCAGAAATTGTACATTTCAACGAACGGTTCAGCAGCTCTCAACAAAATAAGGTATCTTTGGTGCCGAGTTCGTAAAATTCTCTATTTCGCGGTGCGATTAGATTTACAATATATCCGTTTCAGATTTTCCAGATGAATTGGAGTCTACTAAACATAGCCACAAACTTTAATAATCTCAGATATTCCGTTGGCATCGCCATGATGTTCAACGGTTTTCCGCTGATATTTTTTATCCGCGATACACTGGGAATCGGGCCGGCCAGTAGCGTTTTCACCGCCATTTTCTTTTCACTGGCGCTTACGATGATGGTGCCTATGCACCTATTCAAAAGACTTTACAAGCCAAATGTGATATTGTTCAATCTGGGTCTTGGCTTCCTGCTGCTTACACTATATTATTTCTTTTTTATTAATAAACAGGGGAAGGCGGTTGCGGATATTGGTAACTACGTGTTCATTTTCGGCTTCCTCGTTCTGCTGCTGCACGTTCCCAATGATGTCAAGGAAACGTTGGTAATGATCCTGTTTCTGATGTCATTATTTACTAATATAACCCTTGTCTACTCCATTTTGACGGACCCCAACTGGACGCCGGGAATGCGTGCTGCGGTAAATTTCGCCAACGAAGGAGCGCAACCCGGTGGAAATCCGCACATTACAGCCCGAAATGGCATCATTTGCATGTTAACCGGGATGGTCATGCTGAACCGGACACCGGGGATCATTACGAAATTATTCCTTTTCTTTTCTGTCCTGTTTGGCCTCGGTGTTATTGTTATTTCACTTGCCAAATCCAGTTATCTGGCTGTCGGGCTGATGATAGGTGCTTATTTTGTTTTGCATTTTAAGATTTCCAATGTGTTTACTGCCATAGGAAGTGCCTTTAAGCTGCGGAATATGGCATTCATTATCTTGATATTGATCGGGCTCAGGTATTTTCTAATCCGCTACGGCAACATTCTGGATATGCTCCTGGGTTATTGGGACATGTTCCAAAATAGGATTATGGACGTAATTTTTACTTCAACCGGGGTTCGGATTACGGATACAGCTGATACGGATGCTTCCGCAATGGGGCGCGTGGGCGGTTTTGCAGAGTTTACAGAAACATTCTTTTCCTGGGACGTTTTCCTCGGCCGGGGCTTTAAATCGGATTACCTGGATATTCCGCTTCTTGAATCCTGGGTAAGTCATGGAATCTTCGGGTTTGTATTTTTCGCAGGATTCAATTTCTTCCTGTTCATCTACGCCATGCGCGAGATCCGGAGATATACCAATCCGCTAACAACATTCCTGGCCTATTTCTTTCTGTCTTTAATGGTGTTGCTGTTCACCGGCGGGAGGCCTTTCGACATTGCATTCTGGTTTCCTTATTTGGTTATGATCCGTTTTTTGGGAATCAAATATCTCGACAATATTTCCAGAAGGCCGGTTGCAGCCCAACTCACAACGGTTACCAGCTAATTCCTTTTACAATAAATCGTCATGCTGCTTTTTCATAGCCATGTGACGAGAAACCCTGCTCATGAGAGACCGCGTTGAACAATTAGATGGATTAAGAGGCATTTTTTCTATTCTCGTAATCGCACACCATCATAATGCGTTCAAGGAATCGGTTTTTTACAACAACTTTTTTGTCATCAATTCCAGCCTTTTTGTTGACTTTTTCTTTGTACTAAGCGGTTTCGTGATTGCGATGAATTATGTGAACAGGATCAGCAATCCCAGAGACTTTGGCACATTCCTGAAAAAGCGATTCATAAGGCTCTTCCCGCTGCTGTTTTATACAGAAGTCATTTTTATAATCGCGAGTCTGATCGGCGAAAACAGCCCGATGAAAAATGTGGGCGAACTTGGCATGCGCTATTACGCTTATACGGCCTTTGACACCCTTACTTTCATGGGTTCCGCACCTGTTTTCGGCTCCTGGGTCAGCAATAATTATCCTGCCTGGTCCATATCGTCCGAAATGATCTCCTATGCGGTCTTCGGGCTGGTTATCTTGTTGTTACCAAAAATCAAATACATCTCCTTTGCCGTAATCGCCTTGCTTTCGAGCCTTTTTATTATTTCAAAAGGTGAATATTTGCTGGCTTACGACTATGGCTTTGTCCGAGGATTGCTGTGTTTTTCGCTGGGTATCTTTACGAATCTGTTGCTTAGTAAGCGAACATTCAGCCTGTCTGCGTTCGAAATCCCCTTCCTGATCTTCCTTATTGCTGCCATGTATTTGGTACATCATTGGGAGCTGAATTTATGGAAGCTTGTTTTTCCTTTCATATTCGCAGTCGGGATCATTATTTTTGCGAGCTCGAAAGGCGTTGTAACGCAAGTGCTTAAAAGTGAGCCATTTCAGTATTTGGGTAAAATATCCTACTCCATTTATCTCAACCACGCCATTGTACTAATTCTCGTGAATGTGGTGCTTTTTCGGGCACTGAAATCGCCCGTTAATGAGGGCATGATCGCCATTTCACTAGTGACCTCTATTTCCCTGACGATCCTTTATTCTCACTTTACATACGAATTTATCGAGAAAAGGGCTGGGAAACTTTTGAAGAAAATCCTGGAATGAAAATTGATGAAGGCAGGTAAACCTTTCATGCTATTGAATGGTTATTCTAACAAACCAAAGCAGAAATCATGGCCACATTTTCAGAACTTATCCAAGGTAACAAGCCTGTGCTAGTCGATTTTTCAGCCGAATGGTGCGGACCTTGTAAAATGATGAAGCCGATTTTAGAAAAGGTGAAATCAGAACTCGGCGATTCCGCAACGATCATTAAAGTGGACGTTGATAAGAATAAATCAGCCGCTAATGCTTACAAAATCCAGGGCGTTCCTACCTTGATCGTTTTCAAGCATGGCAAACCCATGTGGAGACAATCGGGCGTTGTTCAGGCAGACCAGCTAAAATCCATTATCCAAAAATACATTTAATTTTCAACCCAACTCCGCAAGATTTTGAGAGGCAGCAATTTAGAAGTCATTGAAAACAAAGATTTCAACATTGAAGAATTAACTGAAACCAGTTATGAACAAGTCAAATTCCTCAACTGCACATTCTCCGATCTTTCAGGCACAGACTTCATTGATTGCGTTTTTCAGGATTGCAATATGAGCAATGCAGGCGTTAAAAACTGCAAGATTTCTGACATTGAATTTATTAACTGCAAGTTGTTGGGAATCAATTTTTCAGAATCCAAAGATTTTGCCTTTGCAGCTAAATTTGAAAGCTGCATCCTGGATTATGCGATTTTTGAACAAAAGAAATTGAACAAATCCGCGTTCAGCAATTGCAAAATCCACGGCGCAGACTTCACGCAAGCTGACCTTTCAAAATCAAAATTCCATAATTGCGACTTCTGGGACGCTGTTTTTGCCAACACCAATCTGGCAGGCGTCGACTTTTCCAGCAGCAAGAATTTTACCATTGACCCAACCAGCAACAACATTCGCAAAGCCAAGTTCCTTTCCTCCGATCTGGCCGGCTTGCTGACCAAATTTGACATTATTATTAAGTAGCATTTTGACCGCCTGAGCATTTTTTGTTTCTTGACGGCTCAAAATGACCCTTAACATTATGTCACTTCAATTGTTTGCCGAAACCGTTTACACCGGTCAGGAAATCCTAAGAAACCAGCTTATACAAATCCTCGACGGCCAGATTGCCGGCATGGAATACGCAGAACCAGACCCGGCCGTCACACGCGTCGCCAACCTGGCACCCGGCCTTTTCGACAGTCACATTAACGGCGGGGAAAAATTCTATTTCACCGAACGTGCTGACGAAGAGACGATTGACGACATTTACCAGGCCAGCGTAAAAACCGGAACCGCCTATGTCCTGCCAACGCTCATCACATCACCTCAGGATAATATTTTAAGAGGAATCGAAGCCACCAGAAATTACATCGCTAAAAACCCGACTTCCGGCGTTTTGGGCATGCATTTGGAAGGCCCGTTCCTGAATCCAATCAAACGCGGAGCACATTTGGCGGGTTATGTTCGCAAACCGACGGACGCTGATTTACAAGAAATTATCACCCACGGAAAAGACATTATCAAGCTCATCACGATCGCGCCTGAAATGTTCACGACAGAGCAGATCCAAATGTTGCTGGAATCCGGCATAACCGTCTCTGCGGGCCATTCCAATGCCACTTATGACGAAGCTACGGCTGCATTTAACCAGGGAATTCAATTGGTAACGCACTTATACAATGCGATGTCAGCATTCGGTCACCGCGCACCTGGATTAGTCGGTGCTACATTTGACAACGAGAATGTATACGCCCCATTGATTATCGATGGCGTGCATTGCGATTTCGGCGCGGCAAGTGTAGCTTATAAGATCAAGAAAGACAAGCTGTTCCTGATTTCGGACGCATTGTTTTTGGGGGAAAAAGTGACCGAATTCAAGTGGGGTGAATTTGATGCCTATTTGAAAGATGGCCGCTATACAAATTCGGACGGTAATCTGGCAGGAGCCACCATTTCACTGCCGGATGCAGTCCGTAATGCAGTGAATGTGATTGGAATCCCCTTGCAGGAAGCGATTGAAATGGCCACAATCAGGCCAGCACGTGCCTTAGGATTGGAAAAACAGATCGGCAGCATTGCCATCGGTTACCCGGCAACATTCACCACATTTGACAACAATCTTGAAAATTTCTCGGTTTTGAAAATGTAATGTTACAAAACCAGCATGCCACCGGCGCGAAGCTGCGTCCAGGTCATGGAAATCATAAAATCCTCGAAGCTGCCCAATCCGGCGGCTTCGAAATCATTTCTTAATCGCTCCAATGGGTAAGCTTCGGCATTGGAAGACAGTAGATTAGGCATCATTTGAACCAGCCACTCTCCTATCGGCACATCGGCTTCTACCGCCCATTCTTTTTTCTTATTATAAAAAATCAATTCAGCAATCTCGTAAACCTTTTTGCCTTTTTTCTCTTCAAAAACAGACATTTCAGGCAGGCTTCCCAGCCAGGTAACCACTGCATTCGGCCTGTTTGCCAGGTCAGGCAGCTCACTAATGCTTTTTTCAATGTAATTAGGCGGAATTGAAGTGGGCGGCACTTTGAAATCGAACCATCGGGAATGTGGAAAATCGAGGCAGACGCCGTGCATATAATTGAACAGCGATTTCCGCAAACCCTCGCCAAACAAATCGTGGTTCGCGCCCGAAGGGTCATCGTGTTCCAGATCATTATTCGCAAAATCGCCAACATTCGGCCCGATCCGCATCACATCAAAGGCCTCCGGATGCAGACCGACAGGACTATGCGCCGTCATCGCAAACCGATGCCAAAAGCCCGATTGTACAATGCCCGCCTGAAACAACTGCCGCACCATTTCCAGCGAATCAATCGTTTCCTGGGCCGTTTGCGTAGGGAAACCATACATTAAGTATGCATGCACCATAATCCCCGCCTGCGTAAACGCATCCGCCACGCGGGCAACCTGCGCAACGGTAACGCCCTTCTTCATTCGCTCCAAAAGCCGGTCAGAAGCCACTTCAAGCCCGCCGGAAATGGCAATGCAGCCCGATGCTTTTAATAGTAAACAGAGATCGTGGGTGAAGTTCTTTTCGAAGCGAATGTTTGTCCACCAGACAACTGTTAGTTTCCTTCTGATAATCTCCAAAGCCAGATCCCGCAGCAATGCCGGCGGCGCGGCTTCGTCCACAAAATGAAAGCCATTCTGCTGCGTTTGCGCAATGATTTCTTCAATCCGATCGCAGAGCAAAGCTGCCGTCATCGGTTCATAACGTCTGATGTAATCGAGTGAAATGTCGCAAAACGAGCATTTGCCCCAGTAACAACCATGCGCCAATGTAAGCTTGTTCCAGCGCCCATCGCTCCAAAGTCGGTGCATGGGATTCACAATTTCAATCACCGACAAGTAATCGTGCAAGGGCAAATCGCTATAATCCGGCGTTCCCGTATCGCGCTGCGGCACATCCTTTTCCTTCGCGCCATTGTGATAAACGACCACACCATCGACGCGCGAATAAACACGTTTCAGCTGCGAAATTTCCCTTTTGCCATCCAGATATTCCAACAGCGAAAGCAAAGGCGCTTCGCCATCATCCAGACAAATAAAATCAATGTAGTTAAAAACGCGAGGCTCTTTCAATGTGCGCAGTTCCGTGTTAGGAAAGCCACCGCCCATGACAATTTTAATGTTGGGATAATGCTTTTTTAAATATTGACCGCATTTAAAGCCACCATATAAGTTTCCCGGAAAAGGCACAGAAATGCAGACAATCTCAGGCTGGTATTTTTGTATTTTCCGTTCCAAAACATTGGTTAAGGTCCTGGACAATAACGTATCCGGCGATTCCAATGCCGCTTCCATTTCATCAAAGCTCGTTGCAGACCTGCCTAACCGCTCTGCATAACGGCTGAAACCAAAATGCGGATCAACAGCTTCCTGGATCAGATCACCGAGATCTTCCAGATATAACGTTGCAAAATGCCGCGCTTTATCATGGATTCCCATCGTCCCGAATGCCCAATCCATATCCTCCAATTGCTGAAAACGGCCGGCTTCCGGCAAGTAACTGCGGTCACAAATGCTGTGAGCTAATGTTGGGTTTTGGTTTTTGAGGAAGCGGATGACAGGATCAATGGTCGTGATATAGTCATCTTTCAGCGAATAAATCCGGAAACTATTCTCCGTAAGCGCTATGTCCGAATCATCCAGTTGCGCAAAAAGCGTCTTTAACCCCTTCGAAGAAAACAACTCCAAAATCACATCAATCCCCAGATCCGCCTGATACGACTCCCTACCCAAAGTGTTCAAAAACCCTTTCAGATAAGCCGTAGCCGGATAAGGCGTATTCAACTGCGTAAATGGCGGCGTGACAAAAAGCGTTTTCTGCTGCAAGGTGACTTTTAGTTATTAAGCGGTGCAAAGGTACGACGCTAAGACAAAAAGATCATTAACAATTTATAGCCCGATTCGCCGGGATTCTAGTATCTTAAACGTCTCAACCATTACTTTTCCACATGCCCGGCGTCCTATTACGATCCTTTTTGAAGATTACTTTTCTGTTCATTTTCTCGGTTTTAAGCCCGACCCTTTACGCCCAGAAAAGCAAAACATACCCTCCATCCCCTTTTCCTGACCGTGTTATCCTGGGCTATAAAGGTGCCCCGGCGACTTCGCAGGCTGTGAACTGGCGGACGGATTCGACGGTTGCGAAGGGGATTGCGGCGATTCATGAGGCGGATCCTTCACCGGATTTTGTGCCTAATGCAAAGATTGTGAATGCGTTGACGCAGGCAGTTAAGTTGGATGGAAAGCTCGTGCATTATCATGAGGTGAATTTTACGGATTTGAAGCCTTCTACGCAATATGTTTACCGCGTTGGCGATGGGGAGAATTGGAGTGAATGGTTTCATTTTACGACGGCTTCTAATAAAAATGAGCCAGTTTCATTCCTTTATTTTGGAGACGCACAAACGGAAGTGCGCTCGCTATGGTCACGGGCCATTCGCGGGGCTTATTCAACATTGCCGAAAGCGGATTTCATGATCCATGCGGGCGATTTGATCAACCGCTCCAATGAAGATCACGAGTGGGGCGAGTGGTTTGAGGCGGGCGGCTGGATCAATGGCATGATCCCGAATCTTTCGACGCCCGGGAATCATGAATATTTTAAGGATACAGATCATGATTTAAAAGTTTCCAAGCATTGGCGTCCGCAATTTGCCTTGCCCGAAAACGGGCCGGAAGGAATGATCGAAACTGCATATTATATTGATTATCAAAATAACAGATTCATTTTCCTTAACTCCGAAGAAGCTGATAACAGCATCCGCGCGATGAACCGGCAAGCGGAATGGTTCGAGGAAGTTGTAAAAACCAATCCAAACCGCTGGACCGTTGTTGTACACCACCATCCCGTTTATTCCACCAAACAAGGCCGCAGCAACGACCGCTGGCGCAGGAAAATGGAGCCGCTTTACAAGAAATACAATGTCGATATCGTGCTGCAAGGGCACGATCACAGTTATGGCCGTGGCCTGAATATGCCTGTTGGCGAAAGCCGCCAAACGCCGGATGGACCGATTTACGTCGTTTCCGTGAGCGGGCCGAAAATGTACGACATTGGTTTGCAGGACTGGATGGACCGCGCGGCTTCCAACACGCAATTGTATCAGGTGATCACCATCGATTCGGCCAAATTGGCCTTTAAAGCATTCACTGTCAATGGCGATCTGTACGATTCATTTGAGCTTAATAAAGATGATAAGGGCAAAAATTCGCTCGTGGAATTAGAAGGCACATTGCAAATGAAGGAAAGACTAGAACTGCCGGAGCGTTATATGAAGACATTCAAAGAGGCTGATCTGAAGCATTATAACGAGCGCTTCCAGGAATACAAAAAGAGAAAGGCA
Source organism: Dyadobacter alkalitolerans DSM 23607 (assembly GCF_000428845.1). Taxonomy (GTDB): domain Bacteria; phylum Bacteroidota; class Bacteroidia; order Cytophagales; family Spirosomataceae; genus Dyadobacter; species Dyadobacter alkalitolerans. Next base: position 234,615 of record NZ_AUAS01000001.1, read on the forward strand.
TTGAAGTAAGAGATCGGCATTTTGATGTATGGAAACCGGAAATGTTAAACCTATTTTTCGACAGCCCAGAAAATGGCATTCTTGAAAATAGTTTTATAAACATCACTTTCAAACAAAACCGGCGAATGTCCCATGAAGATGTAAACATTCTTTGCCTTCATCTTGGAATTAGACCAAATGACCGGATGGTCGCCCATTTTGACCTTTGAATCAGGCGAATAGGTGGATTCATCAACGCTCGCGAGCACATCCACATTAGGCCGCGGGCTTTTGTCATAAATGTACCATTCCTCTTTTTTGACCAAAAAAGAAGCCGGAACGCCTTTCATTATGGGATGATCGCTCTCTTCCACTTTCACAGTTGCGGCAGCGAAGTCGGCAATGTAATTTTTGTAACGAATGCCACCCATAAACTCCGCAAACCATGGCCAGATCTTGTAACCGTCAAACTCGCCTAGCAATGTCGCATGGTGAAAGCCGATCCAGCCGCCTTTTCCTTCATTGATGTATTTTTCAAATGCCGCAGAAGCTTTCGGTTTCCAGGCATAAGGAACATAATCAAGCTGAATAATTAGTTGGTAATCAGCAAGATAAGCCTCGTTGATAGGATCTGTTTTATCAATGTAATCAATGGAAAAGTTCTCTCTCGCTGCCAATGAATCCAGCCAGATCCGAGCACGTTTCGAATATTCAATGTGATGTCCACCTGGCTCGGCCATTGCTAAAACGTTGAATTGCGGCTTTTTCGTTTGTGCAAAAGCTGCCGTTGATGCGACGAAAAGCAGGCACGCGAGCAGATATGCGAGAAATTTCCCGTCGAAGATTTTCATGATTTTCAGGTGTTTGGGAATCAAAAAACCGTCCTTATTTCATGACGGGTAATGTGATGCTGCTGCTGTGTTGTGCGTTATGGTGAATCGTAATTTTCGATTTTTGAAAATCCGACTCATTGGCTTCGAAAATGTTCAGGAATTTCTGTGGGTTCCTGTCTACCAGCGGAAACCAGCTGCTCTGGATCTGCACCATAATGCGGTGGCCTTTTTTGAATGTATGCGCCGTTTCGTTGAGCTTCACCGTCACTTTTTCCACTTTGTTTTTTGTAAATGGCTCGGGTTTCGAAAAGCTGTTACGGAATTTTCCACGAAGCACTTCTGCCCGCACCATTTGCTGGTAACCGGTCATATCGAGCGCCTTATCACCCTCTTTCACACCAGGAACCGAAGTGTTGGCAGGCCATACATCAATCACTTTTACAATAAAATCCGCATCAGAGCCAGTTGTCGAAACCATTAAATTGGCAATGATCTCGCCGGTTAATGTCACATCTGTTGTCAAAGAATCTGTTTGAAAGCTAAGCACGTCCGGCCGTTTGGAGGCAAATCGCTGATCTTCGGCCATGTATGCATTGTTCCTGCGGCTGCCTGTTACGCTTGTGTAAGGAACCGGGTTGGCAGGATCGCTCTCATACGCCGTTTCACCTTTTTTTGCATTTGGCTTAGCTATTGATAATGAACCATTTGCATTAAAATAATAAGGCGTAGGCTGACTATTCTTCGGTGGCCAGACATCATAATTTTTCCATTGATTAGAACCCGTTTCGTAAACCGTCACCTCGGGCTGATCAAAGCTGCCTTTTCCTTTGAGATAAAAATTGAAAAATTTCGTCTCGATCTCTTCCTGAAAATACTTATTCAAATCGCCGCCAAAATCATATTGCGCAAACGACTTCCATTGCGGCGCAGCCCAACCGCGATGCGTCCAGGGCCCCATAACAAGGCGATTATTGTTGCCCGGCGTCTGCTTTTCGATGGCCGCATAAGTCTTCAAAGCACCATATAAATCCTCCGCATCAAACCAGCCGCCAACGACCAGCACAGCAGGTTTGATGTTTTTCAAATGCTTCTTAATGTTCCTGCTTTCCCAAAATTCGTCATAAACCGGGTGGGCCACTGTCTGTCTCCAAATGCTGTTGGGATCTGAAAAATAAGCGTCCGTATTCGCTTTTTTCAACGGACCGAAGTCTAGAAAATATTTGTAAGCATCCTTATATTCTGCATTGAAAAACGACTTGTAATTTTCACCATCCGCGCTTTTTGGGCCGTCAAAGCCGCTATAAAAACCGAAGTTATCCATCAGGAAAAATGCGCCATTGTGATAGCAGTCATCGCCGATAAACTCATCAGACATAGGCGCTTGCGGAGAAACGGCTTTCAATGCAGGGTGCGCATCGGGTAAGGCTGCAGAGGAATAAAACCCGGGGAACGAAATGCCTGATTGACCCACCTTACCATTATTTTTGGTGTTTTTCAACAGCCATTCAATCGTGTCATATGTGTCGCTCGACTCGTCAACATCCTTATTGCCCGATTTCTTTTCAATAGCAGGCGTCATTTCCCGGAAGGTGCCTTCGCTTTTGTAACGGCCACGCGCATCCTGGTACACGAAAATGTATTTTTCACGCATTAGATAAACGTTCGGGCCAAGGCTGCGGCGATATTTATTCACGCCATAAGGCCGCACCGAATAAGGCGTCCGCTGCATGAGAATCGGGTAAGTCTGGGACGAATCTTTGGGTGCATAAATAGCCGTGAAAAGCTTCACGCCATCACGCATGGTGATGTATTGCTCGGTTTTAATGTAATTTTCCCGGATCCAATTTGTATCGGGAGCCGCTTGATTTTGAGCCTGACAAATGCAGGTGGAAAGCAGCAAAATGAGCAACAGAAAACGTTTATGCATGGCTGGCTGTTAACGATGAAAATATACTGACCAAAAATACAGAAGAAAGTGCTTGTCAAACATAAAACTTTTTACCTTCCCGTTTTTTTCCATTTCCCCCGTCGATGATCCGAATTCTTAAAAAATCCCTTATGATATTATTTATTTTGCTGGCGTTGCTGGTCTTTGCCGGTTACATTTTTATGGAGCGGCCGCAGTTTGGCAGACAACCCTCCGGAGCGCGCTTGGAGCTGATCAAAAAGTCCCCGAATTACAAGGATGGCAAGTTTCAAAATGAGAGTTACACGCCTGATTTGGCCGAAGGTTCCAGTTATTCCAAAGTGCTCATAAAGTTCTTTTTTGGCAAAAGCAAATACAACATTCCGGGCGCAACCATTCCTTCCCAAAAGACTGATTTACTGCATTTAGACCCAAGTGAGAACGTCTTAGTATGGTTTGGACATTCTTCCTACTTCATGCAAATTGATGGGAAAACATTCCTCGTCGATCCCGTTTTTAGCGGCAGCGCCTCCCCCGTCCATTTCACAACGCCCAGCTTTAAAGGCAGCGATGTGTATGATGTTGAGGATTTCCCGAATATTGATTACCTGATGATTTCGCACGATCACTGGGACCATTTGGATTACCCGACCATTTTAAAACTGAAAGCCAAGGTTAAAACCGTCATCACAGGTCTCGGCACAGGCGAACATTTCGAGCGGTGGGGTTATAAAACAAGCATGCTGATTGAAAAGGACTGGGACCAGGGCGCTGATCTGGGCGGCGGGTTCCGGGTTGACATTACGCCGGGAAGGCACTTTTCAGGCCGCGGCCTGAGCCGTAACAAGGCACTTTGGGTCTCATTTGTACTGCAAACCCCAACCATGAAAATCTTCATTGGCGGCGACTCCGGTTATGACCAGCATTTCAAAAGAATCGGCGAAAAATTCGGCCCGTTCGATCTCGCCATACTGGAATGCGGCCAATATAACGAAGCCTGGAAATACATCCACATGATGCCCGAAGAAACCGTAACGGCAGCGCAGGAGCTGAAAGCAACCAAACTAATGCCCGTCCACTGGTCCAAATTTTCCCTCGCCCTCCACGACTGGAACGAACCCATCCAAAGAGCCACCACCGAAGCCAAAAAACAAAACATGCCGCTGGTAACGCCCATGATCGGACAGAAAGTGAACTTGAAAGGCGATAATGTATTTACGGAATGGTGGAAACAAGCCGCGCTGCAGCCGGAGGATTAATCAGCTCTGCCGCAGGGACATTAGAGTTGTTAATGTTATGGGATGTTTTGAAATTGAGTTTCTGTACGTAAACACTTGGAATTATGACACAGGAATTGGTTGATAAGGTTAGGGCTTATGTGAAGGCAAGGCGGGAGGAAATTGATAATTCTCCTGATCCCAGGCAAGCATCGATTGACCATCTAAAAGAAATTGGTTATCTGGATGAGAATGGGGAAGTGGCAGAACATTATCGGGGCGGGTTGCCGGAAAATTTCGAGAGGTAATCAAGCCAGAACAACTTCTTTCAACTTCTCACCCAGATCATGAATAGCATCTTCTAACTTTTTTGCTTGCTGTTCAGAAGGGAATTTTGTTCCTGCGACATAGTGTCTTACTAACGATGGATTAAGGCCGGCTCGCTTTGCTAATCCACCAACTTTGATGTCATCAAACAATTCAAAAAACGCACTCAAATCGTAGGCATAATCGAATGTAAAATCGGACTTCTTAAGATTTTGCCAATCGGCATTTGATTTGCCTTCGTGTTGAATAAAGTCTTCCAGTAGATCTCTCAGATTGTCGGTAATCTCATCCATTGTGCTTCCGCTAGTTACAGGCAAATAGTTTGGCACATTCTCTATGCGTCCCCATAATTCATTATCGCCTTTTTCTATGATGATTGTCAGTTTCATGTTTCGATTATTTGAGGCCAGCTTGTTTCAAAATTTTCTTTAAGGTTCCAATTGGGATATCCTTGTGCCCGTGAAAAGCAACAGGAATTGTTTCGTCACTGTCTGGATGCTTAAAAATTCGATGACTTCCGCGGCTTCTGACTTCCATCCATCCACGCTGTTCCGGGAGGCGGATCAATTCCTTTGCATCCATTGTATAGTGTGTTAAAAAAACAAAGGTCGCAAATTTGCGACCTTTGTCAAATATCTTGAACGTTTTTATTGCACTTAGAGATTTATCCGTAATTCTTCAACCTCCTTCTCCAACTCCCGAATCCGATCCTCCTGCCGCAGAGCCTTCCGCTGCAATTCGATGAACTCGTCTTTGGTGATTGTTATTTGATCATTTGTATTTGATTGCTTCAAAAAGACTGGTTCTTCCCCCCCTTCGCCCAGCAAAAGCCAATATGGGCTAACCTCAAAAATTGCTACGATCTGACTGATCGCATCTGCGGTAAAATTACCACTTCCCTTTTCAAGCCTGTTATAAGTCGCTTGTGAAACACCTATTTTCTTTGCGAATTGAGTTTCGCTAAGGTTTAAGTTTTCGCGTAGCTTTTTAATTCTTACTATTTCGAACATTCAAAAATACGAATCAATTAAACTTAAAATGATTTGAAATAAATCAAAATGAGTTATATTTGTAAATCAAGACCTGTTAAACGCAAATTACACATATTATGCAAATGGAAACAATTACGAATCGCCTGCCCGGTATAACGATAAAGCAACGATTACTTATTCGATTTCGTAAAGCCAAGGAAATGGCTGGACCGAAATGGAAAGACAAGCTTGCTAGCCATGACGCGTTTTTTGATACGAGAACTGGGGAAGGTTATATGCGGTCTGTTGCCCAAGCCCTTTCAGATCCGAGACGTGGTGATGTGGATAGGATCGAATGTGTTACTTTGGCGTTGGAGGAAATTGCGGGGATTGTTAATGTGCATATTTGATTGACCGTCCAGATTAGCAGTTTGGGGCAAGCCTACTTCTCTGACCATTTCAAACCCAAGCAAGATAACAACAAAAAAACCGCCCTAAAATAGGACGGTTTTTGAAGTTTCTGAAAGCGCGTTCCGCGCGGTTATGTGACCCATAGGGGAATCGAACCCCTGTTTCAACCGTGAAAGGGTCGTGTCCTAACCGCTAGACGAATGGGCCGACTGGTCTCCTACTTCGCGCGTTTTTTAAGCACTTTCTTTCACTTTTCGTTTCCGTTTTCCGAAATCGTGGTGCAAAGATGCACGACCGGTTTTTAAATTCCAAACTTACAAGTGAAATAAAACGAAGTTATTTTACACTGCCCTGATTTCCAGAACATTCAATCCAAAACTTTTTTTATTCAATATCCCATGCCGTTAAATTGAGGTAACTTTCTAATTTTGGACTCCTCGTTTTCCATTTCATTTCCTTCAATATATGTTAAAACGTTTCTGCTGGTCATTGCTGTTGCTTTTTTCCCAATTCGCAGTGGCGCAAAATAAAACGCCAGACGAATTCCTGGGTTTCCCGCTCGGCTCCAAGTTCGCATTTCATCACCAGATCGTTGATTACATTAAGTTATTGCAATCGCAAAATGTGGACCGGGTGAAAATCGTCCAATATGGCAGCAGCAATGAAGGCAGGCCGCTGATGGTGGCGTTTATTTCGTCGCCCGAGAACATTGCAAATCTGGAAAAGATCCGCACGAACCATTTGAAAAGCATTAAGCTCCTGGATGGCAAACCGGATGCCGCTACGCCGCCGATCGTTTGGATGAGTTATAATGTGCATGGAAATGAGTCAGTTTCGGCGAATACGAGCATGAAAGTGGTTTATGAGCTGCTGAATAAACAGAATACGCTGACACAGGATTTTCTGAAAAATATGGTCGTGATGATCGATCCTTGCATTAATCCGGATGGGTATGACCGCTATTCGCAATGGTATAACCGCGTGCAGAATGCGACACCGGATGTAACGCCATTTGGGCTGGAACATGACGAACCCTGGCCCGGCGGTCGTTTTAACCACTATTTGTTTGACCTCAACCGCGATTGGGCGTGGCAAACGCAGAAGGAGACCAAGGACCGCATTGCACTTTACAATCAATGGATGCCGCATTTCCACGCCGATTTCCATGAAATGGGCTACACCAGAAGTTACTATTTCCCTCCTGCTGCACGGCCATTTCACAAGGACGTAACTGCCTGGCAAAGACAGTTTAATGATCTGATCGGAGAATATTGCCGCAAGTATTTTGATAAAAACAACTGGGCCTATTTCACCCGATATAACTACGATCTTTTCTACCCAAGTTATGGCGACACCTGGCCTACGGTCAATGGCGCGATTGGGGTGACTTATGAGCAAGGCGGCGGCGGAAGGGCTGGATTAGGCATTGAGCGCAAAGATGAACATGATACATTGACGCTCGCCAGCCGCATTTCTCATCATTATGCGACGAGTCTGGCCACGTTGGAAGCCGTGCTTTCTCAAAAGGAACGTATTGTTTCTGAGATGATTAAGTTTCATGAGGATGCCGTGAATGCGCCTGCGGGATCTTTCAAAACCTACATTGTGAAGGCCAAAGGAAATGAAGAGCGGATTCGTTCTTTCAGCGAATGGATGACGCGCCAGGGCTTTGTTTATGGCATTGCTGGCAAATCTGCTTCAACAAAAGGCACGGAGCTGACGACATTGAGCGAGCAGCCCGTAAAAATTGAGAATAATGATTTGCTGATCAGCGCCTATCAGCCTAAATCGAACTTGCTAAGGATTCTTTTCGAGCCCAAACCCATTCTGGAAGACTCTGTGACTTACGATGTTACGAGCTGGGGACTCGCTTATTTGTATGGTTTGAAAGCTTATGGATTGAAGGAAAAACTGGCCCCGGCAGCGTATCAGCCAGAGAAAATTGAAAATCCGATTCCGGCGACTTCACCTTATGCCTATCTGGCACAATGGTCTGAGGTTGAGCATGCTGCGTTTCTTGCGGAATTGCTGAAAAATAGAATTTTAGTTAAAAGCTCGAATGTTCCGTTTGAGATGAATAAGTTGAATTTTGAGGCTGGCACATTGATTATTCCGAAAAAAGGAAATGAAAACCTGGCTTTTGATAAACTGGTGACTTCGATTGCAAACAAACATTTTGTCAAGCTTACGCCTGTGCAAACGGGTTATGTAAGCAGCGGTGCGGATTTCGGCAGCGATTACATTGTGTCGCTGAAAGCGCCAAAAGTGGTTGCTGTGACGGGTGAAGGCATTAGTCCGACTGCTATCGGCGCTGTGTGGCATTATTTCGAGCAGCAGATTGGTTATCCTGTGACAATGGTGAATGGTTCGCGGCTTTCGACATTGCCCTGGAATGAAATCGATGTGTTGATCCTTCCTGATGGCCGTTATAGTGACATCATCAATGACAAACAGCTGGAAGCATTACAAAGCTGGATCCGGAATGGTGGAAAACTGATTGCTATGGAGCGCGCGACGGATGTTTTTGTTGGAAAATCGGGTTTTAATCTGACCAAAAAAATGTCGGACAGAAAGAAAGATTCCGACACATTTAAAAAATACGGCGATCAGGAAAGAGAAGACGCGGGCGACGCTTCGCCGGGCAGCATGTTCCAGGTGACAATGGACACGACGCATCCGCTGGCATTCGGCTGCGGAAAGGAATATTTTACCCTCGTGCGCGACGCCTACGAAATGGATTACCTGAAAGACGGCTGGAATGTGGGTTACCTCACCGACACGGGTTACAAAGCCGGTTTTGTAGGCAACAAAATGACCGGAAAGCTCAAAAACACATTGGTCATGGGCGTGCAGGATATGGGCCGCGGCCATGTGGTTTACCTCATGGACGACCCCGTTTTCCGCTCAATGCTGTATAGCGGGAAGATTCTGTTTAGCAATGCGGTGTTTAGGTAATTAGAAATAGCGAACCGCCAGTTCATAACCTCGAAGCCCCAATCCACAAATCATCCCCTTACAACGCGACGTCAAATAGCTATGGTGGCGGAAGGATTCTCTGGCGTGGATGTTGGAGATGTGGACTTCTATGGCCGGAGTGGTTACGGCGGAAAGGGCGTCGGCCAGGGCGATGGATGTGTGTGTGTAGCCGCCCGCATTGATCACTATGCCGTCGAATGTGAAACCGACTTCGTGTATTTTATCGATTAATGCGCCCTCATGATTGGATTGAAAATAATGCAGTTCAATGTCCCGAAAAAGACCTTTCAATGTTTCAAAATAATCCTCAAATGATTGGTTACCATAAACGCCGGGTTCGCGTTTGCCTAAAAGATTCAAATTAGGGCCGTTCAGGATCAGGATCTTTTTCATTCATTAATCAGATTAACAGTTCTTCTATGTGGCAAAGCTACATCAAACATTTTAAAAATTATCTTCGGCTGGAACGCTCCTTATCGGGCAATTCAGTGGAGGCTTATGTGCGGGATGTTGAAAAACTGGAAGAATATCTGGAACTGGCAAAGATCGATTTGCCGCCCGCGAAGATCGATGAGGAGCATTTAGCGGCATTTCTGAAATATCTGTCTGAGCTCGGCCTGGCGGCACATTCTCAGGCGCGGATGCTTTCGGGCATTAAAGCTTTTTTCAAATATCTTTTGCTAGAAAATGAGATCACCGAGGACCCGACAGAACTGCTGGAATCCCCTCGCCTGCCGCGCAAACTGCCCGACGTGCTTTCTTATGAAGAAATTGAAACAATGTTATCCGCCATCGATCACTCCACTCCCGAAGGAACGCGAAATCGGGCGATTATCGAGGTTCTTTACAGTTCAGGCTTACGCGTGTCGGAACTGACTGGCTTGCAACTCACCCATTGTTACTTCGACATTGGTTTTCTACGGATTTTAGGAAAAGGGGATAAAGTAAGACTGGTCCCGATTGGCAAAGAAGCCATTAAATACACCCAGATTTACCTCGAACACGTCCGCAATGACATTGCCCCGGCCAAAGACGCAGAGGACATTGTTTTCCTGAACAGAAGAGGCGGTCAGCTTTCTCGTGTGATGATTTTTTTGATGATTAAAGACATTGTGGAGAAGGCAGGAATCCACAAGAATGTGAGCCCGCACACATTCCGGCATTCATTTGCGACACATTTGATTGAAGGTGGCGCGAGCTTGCGCGCAGTGCAGGAAATGCTTGGGCATGAGTCAATTACGACAACAGAGATTTACACACATCTGGATCGGGATTATCTCCGGCAGGTTATTACGGAGTTTCACCCGCGAGGCTGATCATTTCACTTCTTCCAGCAGCGAATCCAGTAAAAGCGAATCTGCGTCCGGCGTGGCACCCGGCAATGCGCGGTTCAGTTGTTTCGGCTTATTCCAGGGAGCGGTTGTGCGGCTGGACATGTCGTAGGAAATGTAGACGAACAGCGCGATAAAAAAGACGGTTATAGCGATGAAAATGCTGCGGTTTTTGTTTGGTTTGTCCATTTTACTCAGCTTCGCTCACTTGTTTTGGTGTTTTGTATAAAGTCAGCTGCCCGGTTTTTGCCGAAAACTCTTCCCATTTGAGCCCTTCAAATTCAATGATGGCAACACTTCCTTTCTTCATCGAACCCAAATCTGCACCCGACATATATTCCGCAAAATGGCTGATATCGGGATTATGGCCAAATAGCATCAGCGTTGAAAAGTTTTCCGAAACAGAATTCACTGCGTTTAAATAAGCTTTCGGCCCACCATCGTAAAGGTCTCTGTCAGAGATCAGCTGACCCGCATTCAAGCCCAACTTTTCCGCGATAATTTCGGCAGTCTGGTAAGCTCTGGGAGCCGGACTTGAAACGAAAATATCAGCACTAATATTCGCTGCGGCAAGCCATTCCCCCATCTTCGCCGACTCGCCCAGTCCCTTGTCATTAAGTTTTCTGTCAAAATCCTTAATCAAAAAACTATGGTCCTCAGCGGTGGCGTGGCGAACGAGAATAAGCGTCTTTTTCATTTTTCTTTTTTTTCCAAAATTACAGATATCCTGCATTTAAACCACTTTGCAAGGACACGAAAATCAGCCGGATTTTTTTGCCACTTAGCGAGCTGATACAACCTTTCGACACTAATTATTCTACAATCCGCGACAATTAATCTGTATTTTTGTTTCTTACATACCTATGAAATAAAACCCACTAGCAAGCATCTCATGTTACAATTCTTTAAATATGTCCTGGCCACTTTTGTCGGCATAATCATTTTTCTTTTTGCTTCCTTTTTCATCCTTGCCGGTATCGGTTCCATGCTTTCGTCAGATGACGAGGTCGTTATAGCAGAAAAATCTGTCCTTAAATTAGACCTTAACAAACCGATACAGGAGGTTGGCGTCGAAAATCCTTTTGCTGAAATCGGCGGGCCGTTTGGTGGCAACGAGAATGCGGTCGGACTGAAAGACATTATCGAAGCGTTAAAGAGTGCGCAGAAAGACGACAATATCAAGGGCATTTACCTGAAAACAGAAGGACCGGAAGCCGGATGGGCAACATTGGAGGAGATCCGGAACCAGCTTTTGGAATTCAAGAAATCGAAAAAATTCATCGTCACTTACGGCGAATCTTATTCTGAAAAAGGCTATTACATTGCTTCATTAGCCGACAAAATTTACCTGAATCCTGCTGGCGGTATTGAATGGAACGGACTTTCTGCCGAATACAGCTTCTTTAAGGGCACTTTTGACAAGCTGGACATCAAGCCATTGGTGTTTCGGGTAGGCGAGTTCAAAAGCGCGATCGAGATGTTCTCACGTCAGGATATGAGCGATTCGAGTAAAAAGCAGTCCATTGAACTGATTACAGCCATTAATGGCAATTTTCTCAAAAGTATCTCCGCTTCCCGTAAAATTCCGGTTGCTGAGTTAAAAGGACTTGCTGATTCCCTTGCCGTTGACAATCCCAAAGCTGCATTAAAATACAAATTTGTAACGGACCTTGGTTACCAGGACGAACTGGAGTCTTATCTGAAAAGAGATTTGAAAATAGAGGACAAGAAAAAGATCACTTATGTGGGTGTAGATAAATATCTGAAAGGCGGCAGCAAGGTTGATGAGGGTGATTTTAACAAACGCATTGGCGTGCTGGTTGCTGAGGGAGAAATTACTTCCGGCGATGGCGGCGACGATAATATCGGCTCAGACAAGTTTGTAAAAGAACTGAAAGAGATTCGTGAAAATGACAAAATCAAGGCGGTCGTGATCCGGATCAATTCCCCTGGCGGAAGCGCATTAGCCTCTGACGTCATGTGGCGCGAAATACAAATTACAGCCAAAAAGAAGCCTGTCATTGCTTCTATGTCTGATGTAGCAGCTTCCGGCGGCTATTATATGGCTATGGGTTGCGACAAAATTGTGGCACAGCCGAACACCATAACCGGTTCGATCGGGATATTCGGCTTGATTTTCAATGTTTCAGATTTCATGAATAACAAGCTTGGGGTGACATTTGACGGCGTGGGCACCAGTCCGCATGCTGACTGGCCTACTGCAACCCGCGACATGACGGAATTTGAAAAATCAATGATCCAAAAGAGTGTGAACGAAGGTTACGAGACATTCACCAAAAAAGCAGCGGCGGGCAGAAAAATGTCTGTTGAAAAACTAAAAAGCCTGGCACAAGGACGCGTTTGGTCTGGTGTTGAAGCCAAGGAAAACGGCCTTGTGGATGTTTTGGGAGGTGTGGATGATGCCATCAAAATTGCTGCAAAAGCGGCGAAATTGGGTGAAGGCGATTATCGAGTGCGTTATTATCCTGAAAAGAAAAAGCCATTTGACGAGCTGGTAACGAAAATGATGGGCGATGAGGAAGAAAAAGCATCGACAAAGGCACTTGGTGAACTTGCTCCTTATGTCAAAATGTATAAAAAGCTTTTGAACATGGGCGGAACACAAACCAGAATGCCTTTCGAACTTGTAATTCGCTAATCGTTTCTGTTAATCGACGATCAGCTCACCGGTTTCTTCATCAATTTCTTTTCTGACAATCAGTACGGCGTGTTTATTAGGAGCAATTCCTACGCCGTCCTGTTTGGCATACACCTTCGTAAATTCTGCTCCAAAATAAAGAATAATAGAAGAATAGTAAATCCAGGTCAGCAGGATTACGATAGAAGCGGAAGTTCCGTATGCTGCACCAAGGTCAGACTGACCCAGATAAAAGCTGATCACAAACTTGCCTATCAGGAACAGAATGGCCGTAAAAGTTGCTCCTACCATACACTCCTTCCATCTCAGCTCGCCATCCGGTAACACTTTGAAGATCACTGTAAACAGCGCAGTAATAATGGTCAAAACAAGGGCCAGGTTTACAATGTAGAAAAACACAACAGAACCTTCCGAAAAGTATCTTTCCAACTGATTACTCAGCACATCCACCAATGCACTTGCACCCAGCGATACAACCAGCAGGAAGCCAAGCGTAAGGATCAGTGAAAAAGATATAAGTCTATTTTTAAGATATTGAAGCCAGCCTTTTTTGGGTTTGGATTTGATAGCCCAGATGTAGTTGATCGAATCCTGCATTTCGGCAAAAACCCCCGTTGCACCGATCAGCAAGGTTCCAATCCCTATCGCGGCAGCCACACCGGACTTGTTGGAAAGCTCTGCGTTTTTAAGAATTTCCTGCAATTGCTGAGCTGCACTCGCGCCTACCAATCCTCTGATCTGGTCAAACAACTCGCCTTGAATGGCATCCCGCCCGAAAAAAATGCTGAACACCGAAATGATGACCAGCAGCATGGGAGCCAGGGAAAATATCGTGTAGTAGGAAAGAGCTGCACTCAGTTTCAGCCCGTTATCATTCATAAATTCACTGAAACTTTCTTTGAGGATGGAGAAATACAGCTTTACGTTTTTCATACGATGTTTTACTAATTCAATGTTACTTTCGAATCAGCAAACAAAAATATCCATGCCAAAGCAGCAATCTGAACGGGCTTATAACAGCAAACCGGCAAGCGTTGCCGACATGTAGGAAGCCAATGTTCCGCAAATGAGTGCTTTAAATCCCAGCCTTGCCAGGTCGGCGCGGCGTGACGGTGCAAGTTCTCCGATCCCACCTACCTGAATGGCAATGGAGCTGAAATTTGCAAAACCGCACAATGCAAAACTGGTGATCACGATGGTTTTATGATCCAGCGTCTCCTTCATTTTCACGAGATCCAGATAGGCCACAAACTCGTTGATAACCATTTTTGTCCCCATTAACGAGCCAGCAGCCTCGATATCCTTCCCGGGAACACCCATGGCCCACGCAAAAACAGAGAAAACTTTACCAAGCACAAAGTTGAAACTCAACTGTGGAAAAGCAAACAAACCGCCAATCAAACCCAGCAAATAGTCGAGCAAGGCAACTAATGCGATAAAGCCGATTAACATAGCTATTACATTAAAACCAACCTTCAAACCCTCGCTCGCTCCAGCCGCGATGGCATCCAGCAAGTTTGCGTGCGTTTTCTGGATTTCCAGCTTTACGACGCCTTTTGTGTTCGAAGTCTCAGTTTCAGGAAAAACGATTTTTGAGATAACCAGTGCCCCCGGAGCAGCCATTAAGCTGGCAGCGATAAGATAAGGAGCCGGAACGCCCAATGAAATATAAACAGCCATTACACCGCCCGCTATACACGCAAAACTTCCTGTCATAGAAGCCATTAACTCGGAATTAGTCATATTTTTCAGATAAGGCTTAATCATAATCTGTGCCTCCACCTGACCCACGAATGTGCTGGCAACATTGGAAAGAGCTTCTGCACCACTTACGCCCATAAGCCAGTAAACGCCGCGCGCAATGACAGAAACCACGCGTTGCATAATGCCCAAATGGTAGAGCATATTCACCAAAACGGCAACAAATATGATTGTTGGAATTACTTTAAAGAAGAATACGAAGTCGTTTCCAGGGCCGAATGCACGTTGCATTAAATCGGGGCGAACGAGCGTTCCGAATACAAAATCGGCGCCCCTGTCGGAAAATGAGAGTAGTTTTTGAACTTTATCACCCAGCCACTGAAAGATCCGCTGGCCGGTTTCGGTACGAAGAATAAATACAGCCAAGCCAAATTGAAGTCCCAACCCCACGCCTACTGTCCGGTAATTAATTGCCTTTCTGTTATTCGACATTGCGAATGCAATGCCCAGGATCAATATGATACCCAGCAGTCCTGTAAATCTTTCCATAAATTGTTAAGTCGCCCTTTGCCAAAAGGTGCAAAATAACAACAAATTAATTGGAAGATGCGAAATGTGTAAAATATACAGGATTATGCCGGAGATTATTTGGCAGCGATAATGGCCTCTGCCGGCATGGCCAGTTTATCGGATTGACGATGTACGATTTTCCACTCATTATTTTCCAGGCGGAAAACGATCGTAACATTCAGGTCAACTTTACTGCCGTCTTGGAGGGTGTAATGCTCTTTTTGAAGAACATATCCCTGCTCAGGGCCAGCTTGACTCGCGACTTTTTCTAATTTGAAATTGCTATTACCAGCCATTTTCTGACCAAAGGAATCCAGGCTTTTTTCAACCGATCCCCAACCTTTGTATTCCTGTCCGTCCAGTCCGCAAAAATTGCTTACATCTTCCGAGTGCGACCAAAGCGATTTATAGATTGAAGGCCGGCCCTTAACAAGCTCCTGGTTGCCTTCCTGCAATTTCGCCACGGCTTTATCGAATGTGCCGGATTGCAGACTTATATTTTTAACTGAATGAACCTGAGCGGGGCTTAATGTTGAAACTTGCTCGCGTGTTTTTGTTTTGTACTTAAATGAGGAGGCAACAAGGATGAGTAAGATAAAAACGGCGATATTACGATTCATGGCTAACAGACTTTAATTCTAACTCGAATTATAAGACAAATATTCACTGTAGAAAACTAAGAAAATAGCGTATTAATACCTGTTTCCAGCGCTTCATGCTTCTTAATTACGTGATTTGTTCAAGAAAAGTATACAGCGGACAAATAAAATGGAGAGCAGGTTACCCCACTCTCCCAATCGAACCTTAAACATTAAACTTTTTAGTATCCTAAAACAGGAGAAAGCCACTTTTCAATTTCTTCCAAAGGCATATCTTTTCGTCTCGCGTAATCCTCAACCTGATCTTTAAATACCTTACCAACAGGGAAATAGCGGCTGTCCGGATGCGAAAAATACCAGCCACTCACGCTGCTTGCGGGATACATGGCATAGCTTTCCGTCAATGTAATGCCGAGCTGTTCTGCGTCTAAAAGATCGAATAGCATCCGCTTTTCTGTGTGGTCCGGGCAGGCTGGATATCCGGGTGCAGGACGAATGCCCATGTAGCTTTCCTTAATGAGGTCTTCGTTGCTAAATATTTCATTTTTGGCATAACCCCAAATCTCCTTCCGAACGCGCTCATGCATTAATTCCGCCAATGCTTCCACCAAGCGATCCGCCAGCGCCTTCACCATGATGCTGTTGTAATCATCATGGTCCTTTTCATATTTATCCAAAAGCGCTTCGATGCCAATGCCCGCAGTAACTGCAAATCCACCTATATAATCGGTTTTTCCGGTTTCAAGTGGTGCAATAAAATCTGATAAGCAATAATTGGCCAGATTAGACGCTTTTTGCGACTGCTGACGCAAATGATGTAAAACTGCCGCCGTGTCTGCAACAAGCTCCCCTGCACTGAGATTCTCCGTTGCCTGCTGGCTGATCAGATATTCGATATGCTGGTGTGAACCATGCCTTTCGCAAGACACTTCGCGGGTTTGCTCTTCAAAATGATGCAGAACAATATCATCCTGAATTGAATTGGCCGGCCAGAAACCAATCACGGCTTTGGCTTTAAGCGTTTTATCCCGAATGATTTCGCCTAGCAGCACCGCAGCATCCTCGTACAATTTAACTGCTTCTGCACCAACAACTTTGTCTTCAAAAATCTTAGGAAACTTGCCGTGTAACTGCCACGTCTGGAAGAATGGTGTCCAGTCGATGTATTTGGCAATGTCATTCAAATCATAGTCATCATAAACCCTTGTCCCCAAGAATTGCGGCTTGGTCGCCTGGAAGCTGGCCCAGTCGATCTTTGCTTTATTTTCTCTTGCTTTTGCAATGGGCACATGCGCTTTTTCTCCGCCGCGTTTGGCATGGTCGATTCTCAGCTTGGCGTATTCAGCCTTAATATCTGATAACACATCAGCCTGACTCTGATCACTTTGGATCAGTTTACCAGCGACCGGAACAGATCTGGAAGCATCGAGAACGTGAATAACAGCACCTGAATAATTCGGGTCAATTTTAACTGCCGTGTGTATACGCGAAGTTGTTGCACCTCCGATCAAAAGCGGCATTTTGAAATTCCTGCGCTCCATTTCTTTGGCCACACCAACCATTTCGTCGAGCGAAGGCGTGATTAATCCCGAAAGACCAATAATGTCCACATTATGCTCAATGGCAGCGGCAAGGATCTTGTCCGTAGGCACCATTACGCCGAGGTCGATAATTTCGTAATTGTTACAGCCCAGCACCACGCCCACAATGTTTTTGCCAATGTCGTGAACATCGCCTTTTACTGTGGCGAGCAATATTTTTCCGGCTGAATTATTGCCTTCACTTTTCTCCGCCTCAATGTAAGGTTGCAGATAAGCAACCGCTTTCTTCATAACACGAGCTGATTTCACAACCTGCGGCAGGAACATTTTTCCTTCGCCAAAAAGATCACCTACAATGCTCATTCCGTCCATTAACGGACCTTCAATTACTTCTAATGGTCTGGCAAACAAGTGCCTGCATTCCTCCGTATCCTCATCAATATAATCCGAAATCCCTTTGACCAAAGAATGCGAAATGCGCTCCTTAACCGGCAATTCTCTCCATGAAAGATCAGGACCGCTTTGCGTTTTGCCCTTGTCTTTTACTGTTTCGGCATAAGCAACAAGCCGTTCGGTTGAATCGGCGCGACGGTTAAGCAGCACATCTTCAACCAGTTCGAGCACATCTTTTGGGATTTCATCATAAATACCGATTTGCGCAGCATTGACAATTCCCATATCCATTCCGGCACGGATTGCATGATATAGAAATGCCGTGTGAATGGCTTCACGCACGGGCTCATTTCCTCTGAAACTGAAAGAAACATTGGAAACACCACCCGAAACTTTCGCATGCGGCAGGTTTTCTTTAATCCAACGAACAGCATTGATAAAGTCTACCGCGTAGTTGTTATGCTCTTCCATTCCGGTTGCAACCGTCAGAATGTTCGGATCAAAGATGATGTCTTCAGCTGGGAAACCAACTTCTTCTGTCAAAATGCGGTAAGCCCTCGAACAAATTTCAATGCGTCGTTCGAGGTTATCAGCCTGGCCTTGCTCGTCAAATGCCATCACAACAGCCGCCGCGCCGTAGCGAAGCACCGTCCTTGCTGATTCCTTAAACTTTTCTTCGCCTTCTTTCAAAGAAATAGAGTTCACAATCGACTTGCCTTGCACACATTTCAATCCCGACTCGATCACTTCCCATTTCGAAGAGTCGATCATTAAGGGCACTTTGGATATATCAGGTTCAGAAACAATGAGGTTAACAAAGGTTTTCATTGCCTCCACGCCGTCGATCATCCCTTCGTCGAGGTTGACATCGATCACCTGGGCACCGCTTTCCACCTGTTCGCGGGCAATGGCAAGTGCTTCGTCGTATTTGCCTTCACGCACGAGCCTGGCGAATTTTTTTGAACCGGTTACATTACAACGTTCACCAATGTTCACAAAATTACTCACCCTATTGATCTTAACCGGCTCTAAACCAGACAGTTTCATCACTGTTTCGCTTGGCGGCAATGTTCTTGGACTATATTTAACAGCTAAGTCCGCAATTACTCGGATGTGGTCCGGCGTCGTTCCGCAGCAACCACCGATGATATTGACCAGATTATCTCTCAAAAATCCATCAACCACTTCGCCCATCTGCTCGGGAGACTCGTCATATTCACCCATTTCGTTCGGTAAACCTGCATTCGGGTGCGCCGAGGTAAAAAACGGGGCCTCTTTCGCCAGAATTTGTACATATGGACGCATCAAATCGGCTCCTAATGCGCAGTTCAAGCCCACCGAAAGCAATGGTAAGTGGGATACAGAAGTGAGAAATGCTTCCGTTGTCTGGCCTGATAATGTTCTTCCGGAAGCGTCGGTAATGGTTCCCGATATCATGATCGGCAATGCTTCGCCAGGCTTATTTCTCCACGAGTCGAGGCGCTCTATTTTACCATTTTTGGCATCAACGAAAAATTGATCGATAGCAAATAGTGCCGCTTTCGCATTCAATGTATCAAATATAGTCTCAACAAGCAGCAGGTCGCAGCCGCCATCCGTAAGACCTTTAATTTGCTCATAATAAGCTTCAACCAGCTGGTCAAAGCTGATCGCCCGGTAACCGGGGTTGTTAACGTCCGGCGAAAGTGACGCCGTCCGGTTGGTTGGCCCGATAGATCCTGCAACGAAACGCGGCTTATCCGGATCTTTTTCAGTGAACTCATCCGCAACTTCCCTCGCAAGGCGCGCAGACTCAAAATTCAGTTCATAAACCAATTCCTCCATGCCATAGTCGGCCATGGCAATGGTGGTTCCTGAGAATGTATTGGTTTCGGCAATGTCTGCTCCTGCCTCAAAATATGCAGCGTGAATGGCTTTGATAATGTCAGGGCGTGTCAGTGAAAGCAGATCATTATTCCCTTTCACATCGCGCGGCCAGTCCTTGAAACGCTCGCCCCTGTAATCGTGATCTTCCAGCTTATACCGCTGGATCATCGTTCCCATCGCACCGTCCAGTACAAGGATACGGCTTTTCAGGATTTCACGGATGTCTGCGTTTTGCGTTGCTACCATTGTGTTGTATTTCTATTAGCTGAATAATTTTAAGCGGAAGGATTCCAATGTCAACTGGAAAGCAAATTTAACCTAATAGATGTTTTGTTCAAAAAAATCAAAAAGTTCAGACCAATAGTCTACGTGCATTCCGATCGACAAATTATTTATCTATATTCGACCAGTTCAAAAAGTGATTAAAGATATTCTATCTATGTATAATCCCGACGAAACGGATGCTAAAATCATGCATTATCTGCAACAGGATGCGACCTTAAAAACAAGGGAATTGTCGGAAAAATTAAACCTATCTTACACGCCTGTCTATGAACGGGTTAGGAGACTGGAAAAAGAAGGAATTATTAAGAAATATGTTGCGCTGGTGGATCGGGAAAAGGTCGGCAAAAAGTTAATGGCTTTCTGCAACATTGCTTTGAAGGAACATTCCAAATCAATGGGGGAAAAATTTGTGAAAGCTGTCGTGGCCATGCCCGAAGTGATGGAATGCTTTAACATTTCGGGCGATTATGATTTTTTGCTTAAAGTCGTGGTGGATGATATGTCGCAGTATCAGCAGTTTTTAATGCAAAAGCTCGGTTCGCTTGAAAATATTGGGAGCACGCACAGCCTGTTTGTCATGGGCGAAATCAAAAATTCTTCTGCACTGGAAATGCACGTCCAGAAAAAATAAATACGGCGCCAGAAATTCCAGGCCGTATTCCAACTCACCCCTAACAAAATTTTTAATGTCTTTTGAATGTAAGGACATTCTTCAACTATTTACGTTCCTCACAAAGCAGCTGTTGCAAAATTTACCACTTTTTTCGCCAGGAAAAGGGCTTTAACATTTTTTAAGAATCGTCACAAATTTAAATGCTCAACTTTTGCAACAGAATTACGGCAATATCCGTAATCCTAATTAAGCAATCAATCCCTGACAATCTGATCCTCTAACTTTGCTCTTCGGACGAAAAATATCTTTTAACGAAAACGACTTTGAGACAGTCGTTGCTGCGTGCATTGCTGGTAACAACCAGGCGCAGAGACATCTCTATAAACAGTTTTTTGGCTATTCGAAAAGCATTTGCCTGCGTTACACATCGACAACCGAAGAGGCTGAGGAAGTTTTGAATGAAGGCTTTTTGAAGGTTTTCAATAATTTGGGTAAATATGATTCCAATCACCCGTTCAAGGCCTGGTTGAGAACGATCATGGTGAACACGGCAATCAGCTATTACCGCAAGCATAAGAAGCATAATGAAGATATGGTTTCGCTGGAAGACGCTCCATATCCGAAATTTGATGAAGATATCATCGGGCAGATAACCGCAGATGAGATCCTCGAACTGATCCAGAAAATTAAGCCGGTTTACAAAAATGTATTTTTACTTTATGTAGTTGACGGCTACAATCACCGCGAAATTGCAGATTTACTACAAATAAATGAAGCCACTGTGCGCTCGCATTATGTGCGTGCGAGAGCGCGCTTGCAGCATTTGATTAAACAATATTACCCAAATCTCTATCCAAGCGATTGGGCCGTAAAGTCATTAAGAGGAAATGAAAACTAATAGATTTGAAGATACTATACGCCGGAAATTAGAAAGTATAGAACCAGACTTTCAAGAGAAGGATTGGGCTAAAATGCAAAATTACATGCAAGCTCACAATCCTCCCACTTTTTGGCAGCAGCACAGTTCCTGGATCGGTTACGCCGCCGCAGCTTCGGTTTCGACGGTGATGGCTTTTATGTATGTGAGCCAGCGCACGCAAAACTACAACCTGACGGCAGACGTCAAAAACCTGCAACACCAGATCGAGGCGATCAAAAATATACCTTCTGAAAAAACAGACACGGTGTATTTAATGCAAAAGGCAGGTGATTCTGGTGAGTTGGTCGCGGTTTCGAAAGAAAATCTGACTCAGCAAAGCCAGGTCGATGCCAGGCTTGCCGCCGAGCCTGAGGACGTGCAGCAGCGACTTGCAGAGCATAAAATTTTAGTCAAACCAAATGCGGTTTTTGCAAAGCGTCAATCATTGGTTGCGGATAATGCATCGGTTGCCGACAACGCAGTTATTGCAGACAATGAACTGATTGCCAACAATGCGAATGGAGGAAACGGATCCGCAACTGACCAGCTGACGGTTCCATTCGAAGCACCGTTGGATATGCAACGCGCTGTTGCATTTAATACCGGCAGCTCGCAGGCTTATAAAATGAAGTATAATCTGGTCAATCGCATTTCTTCGCGCCAGTACAAACAGGCGCTTCTTACCCGTAACGCGAACACATTGCCTGTCGCTAATGCAGTGAAAGGCACCGAACAGGTGGCGCAAGCCGAAACGGTCATACCAAAACTCGACCTGAAAGTACCTTACAGATTTGGTGTAGGCTTTCAAACAGATCGCGTCGGTAAGGCGAAAAGCGTTTCGGGAGAAGTTCTGGTCGGAAAGAAATTCTCGATTTCTGCCGGGATAAGCTGGCTGAAAGTGAAGCCTATGGAGTTTTTCAATGAGAAATTATTCCGGGAAAAAAGCCGCCGCGATTTCCGCGAAAGCCTTCCCGGCGAAGTGCCGGCGGCATTGCACGTCTATAACATTAAGGTTGATCCTACGGTTGTACAAATCCCTCTGACCGTTGCATTCCGGAACAACATGAAAGACAACTGGGCCTATTATGCCGGCGCAGGCACCAACATTACCGTTTCCGCAAAAGAGAAGATTTCATTCGACGCCAAGTCGCCAAACCTTGCCTACCTGAACCAGCATTTCGAAGCTAAGTCGGATGTGCCACTGATCAATTCGGTCAATCTGACAATGGGTGTTGAAAAAGCCTGGTATCCGATAGTGGTGCAGGCTGAGGGATATTTGTACACTTACTTTAACCAGCTCAACCCTATGAGCCAGTCCGCCGGACCGGGCGTGAAAGTTAAGCTGATGTATCAGATAGGAGGAAAAATGTAAATAAGCCTCTTCAACTTTCAGGAACAATTAATAGATTGTTGTTTCTGAAAGTTCTATTTTTGGCTTTTATTTACTCCCCTATTATACCTGGCTTTTGAAATTCGCTGCAATAGATATTGGATCCAACGGTGCCCGCATGCAAATATCTTCGGTGTTGCATGACGAGGGAATTTCCCGTTTTAAGAAGGTTGAATATGTCCGTTTTCCGCTAAGACTTGGCCACGATGTTTTTACAGAAGGCCGGATAAGTCCAAATAGTGAGGACCGGATGATGAAGCTTATGCTTGCTTATCAACTTTTGATGGAACTGCATGAAGTGGATGATTACATGGCTTGCTCGACTTCGGCCATGCGCGAAGCAGACAATGGTTATGAGGTCCGCGAACACATTCAGCAGCGCACCGGCATTCATATTCAGATCATCGACGGCCAGAAAGAAGCGGAACTGGTTAATAATGTTGTGGTTAAATCGCTGAGCGATGGCCAGTATATCCACATTGACGTAGGCGGCGGCAGCACAGAACTGAATGTTTACAAAGACAGGCAGAAGATTGCCGCAAAGTCTTTCAAATTAGGTTCGGTAAGACTTTTGGAAGGGAAAGAATCTAAAAGCTCCTGGCTTAAAATCAAGGAATGGATCAATCAGTATGTTGACTATTCCCTGCCGATCGAAGCCGTTGGAACGGGTGGTAACATTAACAAATTGTTTGATCTTTCATCAAAGCTTTCCGAAAGCTCCACCAGCCTGGATGAGATTGAAAGAATGCGTGACTACATTGCCTCTTTCACACTGGAAGAGCGAATCAATAAGCTACAACTTAACCCGGACCGTGCGGATGTAATTGTTCCTGCGGGCGACATTTACACATCTGCAATGAAATGGGCGGGTGCTAATGTTATTCACGTGCCTGACGTGGGCCTGAAAGACGGCATGCTGCAATTACTTTACGATCGGGCATGCCGCAAAAAAAAGCCCGAGGTTAAGCCCGGGCCTTTGTCAGCGTAATTTATTAGGTTACCAAACCTGTTCAAGATCCTTTGCGGAATATTTGTGATTTCTCTCCACAAAAACAGAGTCTTTTGCTTCGCGTTTCAATGCTAACGGGTTTTTCTTGCCCAACTTCGCGATAGCAGCAACCGGGAAAAGGATCACGAAAAAAACCAGGGATAACAATATCCGGCCATTGATCGCACCCAAAATCTCTGCAATCTTGTACCATCCTTTTACGATCAAGTCTCCTGCTGCGGGGATTGCGATACTTAATACACCAACAGCCGCTGCTGCCATAAGAAGATACGGATACTTAGAGCCGAAAATAAAGTAGAAAACGACTAAGCCTGTAACGATGACCAATTGCGCTTTGGCCTTATCTGATTCACTCATTTGATATTTGGGATAATTTAAATGCAGTGGCTTTGAAAACCACTGCATCAATTCTTAAAAGTCTAACTGATCGGATATACTAGAATAGGGTGTAAATGAAAGGAGCAACCGCTGAACCTCCACCGATAACAATCAGGACACCGATAAGCAGTAATACGACAATCACAGGAGCCAACCACCATTTCTTACGCTCCTTCATAAAGGCAAACAAGTCTGTCAAAAAATCCATTTCTTTCGTTGTTTTTATTTCAAAGATAAATATTTCAATATTTTGTAATACTATTTTCCAATTATATTATTGTTAAGGCTTCTTCATTGCGTCTGTAAGCCTGTCTGCAATCAGTTTGTTCAATGTTGCGCTGCCGTGCCCGTCGTTTTTGCCTACGACACGTTCCTTTTCTGGAATTTTCAAAACGCCGTCATTAATGCCCACCACCGTTACACCTTTTGAGCGCAGATAATCTTCGACAGGCTTGGTATAACCAGCACTTTTATCAACCTGAAAAAGGAACGGTATGAAAACCGCATACATTTTAGCACCTGTGCTGTCCCGGTAATCGATCATTTTGGAAAGATCTCTCAGGTGTGCATTAAGCACGGTTGTGTCGGTGTACGCAGTCTGGACAAATTTTTCAAATGTGCTGAAACCGGTGTGAGGCAATTGCCAATAGATGAAGTTGGGCAGATAAAAACGTTTTACCAATGTCGCCATAGGGCCTTTCAAATCGCCATAAGGCTCTGCGCCTGAAAGGGAAAGCCCTTTTTCGCGGCCTACTTTCTCAATGTCGTTGGGAAAATATTCCAGGACAATAACATCCGGTTTTACAGGAAATTCTTCCAATCGTTTGGCTTCGTCACGCGTGTCAGCACCAGACATTCCCAAGTTATAAACAGAATGCTTGTCTGCACCTAGCGAAGCTTCCAGTTGATTGGAAAACCGCTCATTCACATCTTTCAAACCGTGACCGGCCGCAAACGAATCGCCAATAACGAGGATCTGCTTTTTGCCTGGCTCTTTCGTAATTTCCTTATCGTGGTAACCCAGTGAATTAATGGGTTTCCAGTACTTTTCCCACCATATCTGCGAAGCTTTGGAGAGCACACCTTCATGGCTTTGCGGAATGTACATGAAAATGATTTCGAGGAAAATAAGCGTTACCAGGAGCGGGACGGTAATCGTGACAATGTTTGCCAAAAGTCCTTTTGCCTTGCTTTTTACAACGCCGTAATAGAATATCCTGAGTATTTCAATAATGAGCAAAAACCAGAATGCAAACTTTGCCAGGCGAACGTACCAACTGTCTGCTTGCGGAAATCCGGGATAATCAAATTTTATCTGAAACTTATCAGGATAGAATAAGAAAATGAATAATAAGCCAAGAAATAAAATGCGGATAACGCTGGTAACTATTTTAGAAGCCATTTGTGTATGTTATTGATATTCAAGGAAATTAATCAAGAACAAATTCTTCTTTCCAGTTATCTTTTTCAAGCCATTCAGGCTGTTGTTTTTTATCAAAAATGAAATTGCCGACTACAAGGTAATCCATTTCTGTCCGCATGAAACAGCGATATGCATCATTAGGTGTGCACACAATAGGCTCGCCGCGAACGTTGAAACTTGTGTTCACGATAACCGCATAACCTGTAAGTGCTTTGAATGAATCGATCAGCTCATAGTAGCGCGGATTGGTTTCCTTATGAACAGTCTGGATCCTGGCGGAATAATCAATGTGCGTAATGGAAGGAAGGTCTGAACGCTCGAAATAGAGCTTTTCCCGAAGGTCCATCGCACCATAATTAGCAGGAACCGGCTTGCGCCTTCCTTCTGCAACAGGATGAACTAGAAGCATATACGGAGAGATTCCGTCATAATCGAAATATTCGGCGCAATCCTCTGCCAGAACCGAAGG
The DNA here is from genome assembly GCF_000428845.1 of Dyadobacter alkalitolerans DSM 23607. Classification (GTDB taxonomy): domain Bacteria; phylum Bacteroidota; class Bacteroidia; order Cytophagales; family Spirosomataceae; genus Dyadobacter; species Dyadobacter alkalitolerans. The sequence continues at coordinate 260,381 of NZ_AUAS01000001.1, forward strand.
CGCAAATGGCCTGAACGATTCGCGGTATTTAATTTTCAGGTTCAGTTTTTTCTGCATCTCGGCATTCCGGGGATCGCCCAGGATACTTCTTCCGCCCAATGCACGTGGCCCAAACTCCATCCTGCCCTGAATCCAGCCTACTACATTTCCTTCGGAAAGCAATTTGGCTGCATCACCGGCCAGGTCTTTGAAATTTTCGTAATGCGTGTAAACGGCTTTATATTTTTTAGCCGTCAATGCCACGTCCAGGTCTGAGAATGTTGGTCCGAGGTAAGATCCTCTCATCGCATCCGCTTTCCAGGTAATCTTTCTCTCCTGACCAAAGAAAATATGATAAGCAGCCTGCGCCGCTCCCAATGCACCACCGGCGTCACCGGCAGCTGGTTGGATAAAAATATCTTTGAAAATATTGGCTTTCTGCAACTTACCGTTCGATACGCAGTTCAACGCGACCCCACCGGCCATACACAGATAATCCGCACCAGTAAGGCGTTTCGCTTCTTTTGCCATCCGGATCACCGCTTCTTCTGTAATGTTCTGAATAGCAAGTCCCAGGTTGCAATGAACTGGTTCAAGTGCGTCTTCCGGCCTTCTGGTTTTGAAGCCGAAAAGCGCTTCCCATTTGTCCTCATTGACCATCTTCAAGCCCGTAGCATAATCAAAATAATCTTGATTCAGCCAAACGGAGCCGTCTTCTTTCAGTTCAATGAGGTCTTTGAGAATGATATCTTCGTACTTTTTGATATCAGGGGAAGTTGGGTTGCCATAAGGAGCCAGACCCATTAATTTATACTCACCGGAATTGACCCGGAAGCCAAGGAAATACGTAAATGCGGAATACAGAAGCCCCAATGAATGTGGAAATCTCAGTTCCTTTAAAATGCTGATATCTTTTCCTTCTCCCAAGCAAATGGAAGCTGTTGCCCATTCACCCACGCCATCAATGGTAAGAATGGCAGATTTTTCATACGGTGACGGATAGTAAGCGCTGGCCGCATGGGAAAGGTGATGTTCCGGAAAAAGCAGTTTTACTTTTTTCTTTTTATCATAACCCAATTTCACCAGCTCCTCATTGATCAGACGCTTTAAAAACATCTTCTCTTTAATCCAAACCGGCATTGCAGTTAGAAATGACCTCACTCCTTTCGGCGCAAATGCGTAATAGGTTTCGAGAAGTCGTTCGAATTTCAGAAGTGGTTTATCGTAAAAAACGATGGCATCCAGTTCATTCAGGGTTAATCCGCCATATTCCAGGCAAAACTTCACTGCCTCGGAAGGGAATCCCGGATCATGTTTTTTTCGGGTGAAGCGCTCTTCCTGCGCTGCTGCAACAATTTCTCCGTTATCAATTAGGGCTGCCGCCGAATCATGATAAAAAGCTGAAATACCTAAAATTTTCATTTACCTATTTAAAATTTTCCACTACAAACGCTTCCGGAGATATTTAAACCAGATGGCAATAGCGTGTTTTCCTGAACGAATGCACTATATGCTTAAATTGACGACAAAGCTAGCAAAAGTTGACACAAGTTAGGTATTATAGATTTTTTGACAAATAAGAATAATCCAACGGCAACGTTTTCGCCGCTGCCTAATCAGAATGTTCCAGTAACCGGGAATCGATCAGATGCCCGGCCAGTTTGGAGGCAAAATTTTGTGCTCCCAGCTCGCTGACATGGCATACGTCGCAAAAAAAACGCCCATCCTGAGGCATATTCGCTGCCATATCAAAAAAATGTGCTTGCTTTCTTTTAGCCAGATCTGTCAGTATCTGATTATGCGACTGGATGCCTTTTTTCACATTATCCGCCTGCCCCCATATCGTTACGGGCGACGCATAATGGCAACCTGCAAAATGATCCATATCTTTTTGCTCGCCGGTCAGCTTCACTCCTTCCGGGAAATAGGACGCGTATTTCATCAATAGCAACGCATCTCCGCGCTTGTTCGATATGTTAATAATGTTGGTGAGGTTTTCCCGGTATGGCAAGGCACTTCTAATATTGCTGCCGAATTTCGCAAAACCAGGATCAACCATATCCTGGCTCACATATACTTTCCGGGTAACCTTATCCCGCACACCCCTGATTACCAGCGCGCATACATAAGGAATAACTGTAAAATTAATTTCCGGATGGGCTTGGAGCAGATAAATGTCGCTATACCATTTAATGTGCGCATAATCGGCACAAAAATCTTTGTCAGGGATGCAATTTGCGCGGTTCTCGTTAATGGCCTCGTAATAGATGACCAGGTCAAACCGCTTGTCGGCCAGAAGTTTGTATTTAATAAGGTTATCGAGCGAAGTGTGGCCGGCTGCGGCTGTATTGTAGAAGGCAAACTTTTTTGATTTGCCATATTTCTTTTGAAGGATCGTATCAAGCCGCACTTCCATATTAGACCACGGTGTGCTGATCACCGAACCACCTAGGATCAACACGTCCTGAACATCGTCATCACTCCTGATGTCCTTCCTCATCATCTCTTTGAGTGTCGGATAAAAGCCTGTATACAAGTAATCACCTGGCTTCAAAAATGGATAACCATAGCATACCAGCGCAATTCTGAGGATTATTTCAGTAGCGACGAAAAGGATTACAAAGAATATTAACGAAAAGAGGAACGAACGCCAAGCCATTCTGATAGTATAACGGCACAAAACCTTAGCCGAAAAAGGAAAAATTACCCTTCCACCACACCGACCTGCCTATATACGAACAGAAATTACTTTTGGATCACTACACCATAATTTTAGTTGGTTTATGTTGCTCGTCGAGCGCTACGAAGGTGAATATGCCGGTTACTGCTTTTTCTCGGCCTTCTTCATACATTTTCTCCACAAAAATGTCCACTCGCACCTTCATACTCGTATTTCCGACCGTTTCCACACGCCCGATAAGCTCAATAATGGTCCCCGCGGGAATAGCATGCGTGAAGTCAATACGGTCGGTTGAGACTGTAACACAGCGTAATCTGGAAAAACGGGTGGCGGCAATGAATGCCACTTCGTCCATCATAGACAATGCGGTTCCTCCGAAAAGGGTGTCGTAATGATTGGTGTTATTAGGAAACACCGTTTTAAAAACGCGTGCTTCGGAGGCAATGATCCTTTCTTCTAATGTCAAAACAGTATTATTTTATTTTTTGGCAAAGGTAAAAAAGAGTCACGCCAACAGCGCCTATTCTGCTATTAGTTTTGCCGACTCCGAATCCAGCAGAAATTCTGCATTCATATGGTTCTGTAAAATAGTTGCAGGAAAAGCCGTCGTCACCGGAAATGCCATTGCACGCTGTATCACAGGCGCTTTCTCACTTCCTGCTGCTATCAAAATCGCGGTTTTTGCCTCCATAATGTGCTGGATCCCGACCGTAATTCCCTTGGTGATCGTGGTCGGCTTCTGAAAATACTTTGCCCGACTTCCATTGTCACGTTTTCCAGCTCCGAAACATGGGCATAGCTACCCCACGGCGTTCCGGGTTCATTTAAGGCCAAATGTCCGTTCATTCCCACACCCAGAATGATCATATCCAATCCACCCAGATTTTCAAGAACCTTGTTAACCCGCTTGCATTCTTCTTCGGGATTAATGGCTTTTCCATCAAAAAACACGATCTGATCGGCACGTAAGCCAATTGGTTTTAAAAAATCCTTATTAAGTAAATTCCGGCAGCCGCCATCATCTTCCGCTCCAAAACCGATCCATTCATCGAGGCCGATAAAAACACATTGGGAAAAATCTGTCATGCCTCTTTGATTTGCAGACACCAGGATTTCGAACATGCCCAGCGGCGTGCTGCCGGAGGGCAGACAAATAACGGCGGAAGGTTTTTTGGCCAGTAATGCCATTACACGCTCGGCAGCGGCAAGGCTCATGGCTTTATAATCGGGGTAAATGTTCAGTTTTGGTTTCATTGTTTAAATAAAATGTAGTTAAAAACGGTCTTGAATACATTCTTTTCACCTAAGAAACATTTATCCTTTAAAAACACCAAAAACTGAAAGTCCAATCCTAACTTTACCGCAATAAACCTGATTGTTCATTCTCACTAAATAAAAAATGGAATACCGTATAGAAAAAGATACCATGGGTGAAGTGCAGGTGCCGGCTCATGTATACTGGGGCGCACAAACACAACGCTCGATCCAGAACTTTCCTATTGCTCAGGATATCAATAAAATGCCAAAGGAAATCATCAAGGCATTTGCATATTTGAAAAAAGCCGCAGCCATTACCAACTACGAGGCCGGCATTCTTCCAAAAGAAAAGAGCGACCTAATCGGACAGATTTGTGACGAAATCTTAACGGAAAAGCTCGACGACCAGTTTCCGCTCGTGGTGTGGCAAACAGGCTCAGGAACGCAATCCAATATGAACTGCAATGAAGTGATCGCTTACAGAGGGCATGTGTTGCAAGGTGGCCAGCTGGCTGATAAAACGAAATTCCTTCATCCGAATGATGATGTGAACAAGTCACAGTCTTCCAACGACACCTATCCTACGGCTATGCACATCGCGGCCTACAAGATCCTGATCGATGTCACCATCCCAGGCATCATCAAGCTGAGGGACACATTGAAAGCAAAATCCGAAGCTTTCAGAAATGTGGTGAAAATCGGTCGTACGCACTTTATGGACGCGACCCCGCTTACATTGGGACAGGAATTTTCCGGTTACGCTTCACAATTAGACCACGGCCTGCGTGCGATTTATAACACATTAGCGCATCTTTCCGAGCTTGCGTTGGGCGGAACAGCCGTTGGAACAGGCATTAACACGCCCGAAGGATATTCTGAAAACGTTGCCCGTCACATTGCATCATTAACAGGCCTGCCATTTATCACTGCTGAAAACAAATTCGAAGCATTAGCAGCGCACGACGCGATCGTTGAAGCACACGGCGCATTGAAAACGGTTGCTGTAAGTTTGATGAAGATTGGTAACGACATCCGTATGTTATCGTCCGGCCCACGTTCGGGGATCGGTGAAATCCATATTCCGGACAATGAGCCGGGAAGCTCGATTATGCCGGGTAAGGTAAATCCTACGCAATGTGAAGCCATGACAATGGTAGCAGCACAGGTGATGGGCAATGACGTAGCCATCGGCATCGGCGGTTCCAATGGTCATTTTGAGCTGAATGTTTTCAAACCTTTAATGGCTTACAACTTCCTGCATTCAGCACGCCTGATCGGGGATGTATGCGTTTCCTTTAATGATAACTGCGCGGTGGGCATCGAACCTTTGCATGAGAACATTAAGAAGCACGTAAACAACTCGCTGATGCTGGTAACTGCTTTGAATACAAAAATAGGTTACTACAAAGCTGCTGAAATCGCGCAAACGGCACATAAAAACGGCTCAACGCTGAAAGAAACGGCTGTGGGACTGGGTTACCTGACGCCGGAAGAGTTCGACGCCTGGGTGAAACCGGAAGAAATGGTTGGTGACAATAAATAGTTTTAGATAATATTTAAACAAATGCTCTGCCCGACCGGCGGAGCATTTGTTTTGATAAACGGCTACGCTGATGAACATCCGCAGCACATTGCTGGCAGATCCCATACAATCCAAACGGCGTGCAACGGAAGTAGCTGCTTATGCCTGTCTGGATAGTACGCATTTCCAGGAACTGATGAACTGCTTCCTTGCCAACGATTACAGGCTGGCACAAAGGGCCGCGCAAAGCGTAAGCATTGCCGTAAGCGAGCGCCGCGACCTGATCGCACCGCATATGGGCTCGCTCGTAGACCAGCTCACAAGACCGGACGTTCATGACGCGGTAATCCGCAACAGCGTACGCATTATGCAGGAAACAGAAATTCCCGTTGAGCTGCATGGCAAGGTCATGGACGCTTGTTTTAGTTTCATTCAAAACAGGCAAATTGCAATTGCTATCAGGGCTTTTTCGCTTACAGTGCTTTACAATTTTTCAAAAATTTACCCAGAGATCAAGAATGAACTGGGCATAATTATTGAGGAGGCGATGGAGTTCGAAACGCCTGCATTTAGGGCGAGAGGAAAGAAAATTCTGGCTAACATTAAAAAGCAAAAGCATCCTTAACACAGGTAAAAGTCTTTACTTTACTTCTTTAAAACAAAAAAGCAAATGATCATATACTGCTATTCCATGCTGGATGAGTCACTGAGAAACAACCTTAGTGAAGCACTGCAACCCCACCATACAGTTCATTTCCGGACCGAAACGTCCAGTGAGGAAGAAAGCCTGGCAGCATTTCGTACAGCAGATTATATCTTGGGCAATCCGCCTGTCGGCTGGTTTTCGGAACCAATGGATAAGCTGCAATTCTGGCAGCTGGATTCCGCCGGATTTGACCAGTATGCTTCCGTAAACATCAAGGAAAGCGTCAAAACAGCCAACATGGGTGACTGGTTTGCACGCCCCTGCGCTGAATCCATTGTAGGCGGCGTTTTGGCATTGTATCGCGGCATCGACACATTAACCCTGCTTAAACAAAAATCAGAATGGATCGGCTCGAAGCTGAGAGGTGAGTTGAAGATCCTTTACAAGCAGAATGTTGTCATTCTGGGTGCCGGGACCATTGGATTGTCGGTGAATACGATTCTCAAAGGTTTTGGCTGCACAACACATTTAATGGCACGCACTTCGCCGGAGGCAGACCTGCATTCACAGGAAGAATTATTTGTAGAACTGCCATTCGCGGATCTGGTAATCAACACGCTTCCCGGAACTGCCCAGCATTTCGTAGACCAGACTTTCTTTTCCAAAATGAAAGAACGCAGCGTCTATGCCAGTGTCGGCAGGGGCAGCACCACAGACGAGGATGCGCTGATCGACGTGCTGCAATCTGGCTATCTGGATGGAGCTGTTTTGGATGTAACGGAAGTTGAGCCACTGCCGGAAGACAGCCCGTTGTGGAAATTGGAAAATGTTATTCTCACCCAACACACCGGCGGCGGGCATAGCAATGAGCATATCGGCAAGGTTGATTTGTTCCTTAATAACATCTTCGCAATCGAAAATGGTGGAAATATTGTCAACGAAGTGAACCTGCGTAGGGGTTATTAACCAAATATCAGATTAGTATTTTAAATGCAAGATTCAGAAATAGTCAATAAAATAAAGGAAAAGTATTTCCAAAAATTCGGTCAGTCCTCAAAGCCGGAGCAAGTGAGAGTCTTCCGTTCGCCGGGAAGGATCAACCTGATCGGTGAGCATACCGACTATAATAATGGCTTCGTGCTGCCAGCCAGCGTAGATAAGGCCGTTTATTTCGTCATTGAGCCAAGGGAAGACGACCAGGTAATCCTGCACGCGGCAGATCTGGATGAAACTTATTCATTTTCAGTCGAAGATCTTTCAAAACCAGCGCAATCCTGGGCACATTACCAGCTGGGCATTATTGAGCAGATTTATAAAAAGGGGTTAAAAATCGGAGGTTTCCAAACAACCTTCGGCGGCGACGTTCCGGTTGGTGCTGGCCTGTCCTCTTCTGCGGCGCTGGAATGCTGCCTGCTTTTCGCTTTGAATGAATTATATGACCTGAATCTGGACCGGTTTAGCATTGTAAAAATGTCGCAAAAGGCCGAAAACGAATATGTTGGCGTGCAATGTGGCATTATGGACCAGTTCGCGTCCGCATTCGGCAAAGAAGAATCCGTAATCCGGCTCGATTGCCGCTCATTGGAATACGAATATTTCCCTTTCCCCATGCAGGATTACCTGCTCGTGCTTTGCGATACCAGTGTGAAACATTCACTTGCCAGCTCCGAATACAACACACGCCGTCTGGAATGCGAAAAAGGGATTGCTATACTGCAAAAATATTACCCGGCAGTGCAGAGCCTGAGGGATGCAACGCCTGAAATGGTTGAGACACATAAAGATGAACTGGGCGATATTGTTTACCGGCGTTGCAAGTTTATTACCGAAGAAATCCAGCGCGTTCAGGATGCCTGCGATCTGCTTGTGGAAGGAAATCTGGTTGATTTTGGCAAAAAAATGTACGCAACCCATCAGGGATTGCAGCACGAATACGAAGTAAGCTGCCCCGAACTCGACTTTTTGGTTGACCAGACATTATCGGATCCGAACGTGCTTGGGGCCCGGATGATGGGCGGAGGTTTTGGCGGTTGCACCATTAATCTTGTTAAAAAAGAGGCCGTCGATGCTTTTGAACATAAAATGAAGGCCGCATACCAGGAACAATATCAGATTGAGCTGCCTTGCTATAAAGTGAAAATCACCGCCGGCACAGGAGAGATCATTTGAAACAAATTGCTAACTATCCAGACAAACCTTTAACCTTTCGTATGAAAAAAATATTCGTTTTACTCACCGCGCTGACGGGTTTTTATCTTTTCAGCTGCTCCAAATCAAAAAAAGAAGAAATGATCAGTACGATTTCGAAAGAGTCATTTGGCAAACTCCCCGACGGCCAGGAAGCAGATTTGTACACGCTCACCAATGCCAAAGGCATGACCGTGAACATTACCAATTACGGCGGCATTATCACCAAAATCATGGCTCCGGACAAAAAAGGCGAGTTTGCCGATGTGGTGCTGGGCTTTGATTCACTTGCTCCTTATTTAAAAGAAAATCCATTTTTTGGCGCCTTAGTAGGTCGCTATGGCAACCGGATTGCGAAAGGAAAGTTCACATTAGAAGGCAAGGAATATAACCTGGCCATAAACAACGGACCGAATTCCCTGCACGGAGGAAAAAAAGGGTTTGACAAAGTGTTATGGAAAGCAACAGAGATCAATCAGGACTCCGTTGTAGGCCTTCAACTGGAATATGTCAGCAAGGATATGGAGGAAGGTTATCCTGGAAATTTGACAGTTAAAGTGGTTTACACATTGGATAACGACAATGCATTGAGCATCAACTACACAGCGACAACAGACAAGCCTACGGTCCTCAACTTAACAAACCACTCTTACTTCAACCTTACCGGCCTGAAGAGAGACATTCTGGATCACGAGATCATGATCGAGTCAGACAGCATTGTGCCGGTAGACGCCTCACTGATCCCAACCGGAAAGCTGCGTGCGGTAGAAGGAACGCCGTTTGATTTCAGAAAGTCTACGAAGATCAGTGCAGGAATCAACAAAACAGAAGACGAGCAGATTAAAAACGGCGGCGGTTATGACCATTGCTGGGTGCTAAAACGCTCTGAGCCAGGACTCATGCATTTTGCTACGGCAAAAGATCCTGAAAGCGGCAGGATTCTGGAAGCATTCACAACAGAGCCAGCCGTTCAGTTTTACAGCGGCAATTTCCTGGACGGGTCACTTAAAGGCAAAAACGCAACATACACGAAGCGTTTCGGATTCTGCCTCGAAACAGAACATTACCCCGATTCCCCCAACCAACCCCAATTCCCCTCCACGGAACTAAAACCAGGAGACACTTACCAAACCACAACCAAATATCGGTTTTCGGCTAAGTAACAGCAGTTGCTAAGAATCTAACCAAAGGACAATGACCACAGACCAGAACCGTCTTGAAGTCATTGTCCTTATTTTTTAGAATCTTTTGAGTAATTTTGACTAACACACTATGATATCGATATGCCTAAAATCCTGGAATATTTTAAAGTCATTGCTGCTGAGTATTTGTCTGGGTATAAAATCTTAGTCAAATTTAGTGATGGTACGCAACAGCTTGTGGACTTTGAAGATTTCTTCGTGTCTAACCCGCATCCGCAGCATGACCAGTTCAAAGTCAAAGAGCGTTTTAAGAATTTTAAGATAGAAAAAGGAACCTTGGTGTGGGGTGAAGATTGGGATTTGATGTTCCCTGTCGAACAACTCCATGCCGGATACATTGAAAATTGATCTCAACGAACTAAATAAATACCCCACAATGCTTACCAGAACAGTGAAAATCAGCAATGTTACTAATTTGTCCGATGCGCGTTATTGTGCAGGGATGGGTGTTGAGATGCTGGGTTTTTCGATTGACGAAGATTCTCCCAATTATATTTCTCCCAAAAAATTTGAAGACATTTGTTCCTGGCTGGCGGGCGTGAACCTTATTGCGGAAACTGCCCAAACGGATCCTGCAAAGATCATCGAGGCACTGGCGCTGTATCCCGTACATTCCGTGCAAGTGGAATCACCCGGGCTCTTAAATTATCTCAAAAGCGAGCTGAACCTGCCGCTGCTCCTCCGAATCAGCGTAGACCTTTACGAAGCGGGCGAAATCAGTTCTATACTAAGCCGTTACGAGGGAGAAGTTTCCCATTTCCTGCTCGAAAGCGATAACGAAGCCGAACTAACAGAAAACTGGATGCAAGTGCTGGGCAACCTGGCGGGCGAATATCCGATCCTGATCGGCTTTGGCCTGGACAATGAATATACAGTAAGCGCATTAACCGAGCTTTTCCCAAACATTGGCATTGCATTGCGCGGAAGCGAAGAAATCCGCCCGGGTTACAAGGATTTCGGCTCCATGATGGACATTCTTGAAGCTTTGGAAGAACAATAAGTCCCTAAAAAGTCCACTTATAAGTCAATAGTTAAACGCTTTCCTTAAAAAAACCCGCTCAACACGCCCTCCCGCCGATAATAATTTTCCGATTTGCAGTATCTTGCATTACCTACTACCTTTGATTACAAATAAACGCTAAGCTAATCATGGAAAAGAAATTGCATCGCATACCTGACCACGCAGTTTTAGGAGGAGTTGCTTCCGGACTTGCCCAATATTTTAATATTGACGTTGTTATAGTTCGAGTATTGCTTGTTGTCATGCTGCTGCTCCCTATTCCACCCACATTCGGAATGACCGCATTTATATACATCATTCTATGGGCAGTGCTGCCAACAGGACCGGCCGGGACAATTTACACGACAAATACGTCATTCGATCCAACGCCTAACACGCCTTCCGACCCGGTTTGGGACAAGAAGAAATCCGATCAAACGGTGATGGTTCTGGGTGGTGTGCTGATCTTTTTCGGAGCTGTGATGCTGGTGGATGATTTCCCGCTTTGGTATCAGTTTAAACAATATTTCTGGCCCATCGTGTTGATCGCAATCGGCGCGTTTCTGATCCTTCGCCAACGTGATAAAGATCATCATGGCAATACAACGGTGTATCCTACAACGCCTCCACCGCCAGTTGATCCCATTGCGCCAGATCCTGAACCACAGCCTTATACACCTTTTACACCATCATCCACAACAACCACGACCACCACGCATTTTCCAGAAGATCCTGAGGCCAGGAAACCGGATGACGAGGATGATCAAGTGATTAAAGTGAACTAGTATACTGAGTTTAATATTCTTCGATTTAACACCATTAACCATACATAGCCATGAACTTTCGAAACATTTTTTGGGGTGTTATCCTCATCATTGCCGGATCTCTTTTTTTAATTGAAGAACTGACTGCATTTGATTTTGGCCGCTTTTTCTGGCCTATTATCCTGATCACGACCGGCGCTCTTTTGCTTTTGCGTAATTATTTGAGTTCTGATATTTCCAACCGTTCAAACATTTAAGACGATGAAAAACTCACGCGGTATAGTTTGGGGTGGATTGCTGGTCATATTTGGAATGCTCTGGCTGCTTCGGAATATGAATCTCCTGAACGTTAATTGGGACGAGATTCTGCCTTACTGGCCTGTTTTACTAATCATTGCAGGCGCATTACTGATCGCCAAGGGCAATGAAGACAGGGGACTAGGAGGACTGATCGGCCTATTGATCACACTCGCAGTGTTTGGTGGCATTGTTAACAAAACGGACAAAGCCTTTGACCGGCACGCCGACAATTGGGATTGGAACTGGAACGACGACGACGACGATGACAGGAATTTTGGTTATAACGACAACGACCACAATGATCATGATTCCGATAATCACGAGGATCGGGACGAAGATTACGAAAACGACCGTGATAACCGGGATGGCAAAAAGCCGATAAATGGCAATTACAAGTATGAAATGGAGGATTTTATTCAAAAAGCCAATTTTCATCTTGAAGGCGGCGCCGGATCTTTCACATTGAACGGCAACACGCAGAAACTTTTCGAAGCGAATACGAAGAGCACATTTGTTGGTTTTTTGTCAAACACATCCATTAACAAGCTTGATAATTCTGCGACTGTCAACCTTAAAATGGAAGAAGGCAATGTAAAGATCAAGAAAGGAGAAATCTCAAATCAGGCAAACATTCATCTGAATGAGCGCCCGGTATGGAACATTGACCTGGGCATTGGCGCCGGAAAAGGCGATTTTGATTTCAGCAATTATAAGGTTGAAAAACTGAAAGTAAGTACTGGCGTCGCCGATATGGACATTAAAATGGGCGATAAAATGACCACCTCCAACATTGATATCGAAGCGGGTGTCGCTTCCGTCACTTTGGAACTGCCCCGCTCAGTCGGTTGCGAAATGCATATGGATGGCGCTTTGAATGCAAAAAATATGGATGATCTGGATAAAATCAGCAATGGGCTTTACCGTTCTCCCGATTTTGAAAGTGCTTCCAAAAAGATCATTATACACTTCGAAGGCGGTCTGACCAGCGTCAATATCAAGCGCTACTAAGACGCCCAGAAGTATAGAAATGAATATCTTTGCAGCCTATCGCAACGATATTCATTTTTTTATGCCTTTTAAAATCACCTGCTCTCTGCTCGTTTTGCTTTTCGTATCTGGTCAAAGCTTTGCGCAAAAAGCAGAAAAAGAATCAGTTAAGAATGTAAAAATTCCAGCTATTGAGCACAAAATGATTGAGCAGGGATTGGTGGACATTCAAAAACTGGATTCGAGCATTAAAGTTGAGCTGAAATATTCGACCGTGGATAATTTTGTAGGAAAAGACGTTTACGGAGACCTGAAACGTGCTTACCTGCAACCGGAAATGGCAAAGCGCCTCGTTAAGGCCAATGCGCTTTTAAGAAAAAGCCATCCGGGTTACACATTGCTTGTTTACGACGCAGCGCGCCCAAATTCCGTGCAATATGCATTATGGGATGCATTGGATAACCTGAAAATCCCTGCCAAAAACAAGAAAATGTACGTCGCAGATCCAAAGATTGGCTCCAATCATAACTTTGGCTGCGCGGTGGACTTGACAGTGGTTGACGGAAAAGGAAAACCATTGGATATGGGGACCAAATATGATTTCTTCGGCCCCCTGGCCTATCCGCGCTCCGAGCAGGAAATGCTGCAAAAAGGCAAGCTAACTCAACAGCAGATCAGTAACCGCCACATTTTGAGAACCGCAATGAACCAGGCCGGTTTCAAAACAAATACAACCGAATGGTGGCATTTTGACGGCATGTCCAAAGCTCAGGCGCGTGCGAAATACGGCATGATCAAATAAACTATTCCTTCCTGACCGTGCTCCCGCCCGACGTTTTCTTGTCCACATTTGGGTTGCCTTTGTAGCGGACATTACTGGCGCCGCTCGCATCCACTTTCAGAAATTCCGAAACGCAAACCCGGGCCGAGCTGGCTCCGGACAATTCTAAGTCCGACTCCTGGGCAATGAGATCAAATGCATCCAGCTGAGAGGCGCCCGAAAGGTCGCCATCGAGATATTTTCCTTCACCAAGCAGAAAAAGCTGAGAAGCCCCCGAAAGATCAAACTTAAATTCACGGCCGGAGCCCTCAAATTCCACCTTCGACGCACCTGATAATTCAAAATCAAGTCCGGGTAGATTTTCAAACCCAACCAATTTGGCCTTTACTGCGCCCGAGAAATTGACGGATTGAATGTCCGGCATCGTAATGTCAATATACATCGGTTCGCGGCGGTTGCGATATCCATTTTTGTAACGCGCATGCAATTTCCCGTCTTCAACAAATAAATCGAGATCGTCCAGATCATTGAGCTCGCCTTTTGCAGAAACAGAAAAAGAACTTCCAGCAATCACATTTACGCGAAAAGCATCGCCCATTTCCAGCTCGTCGAAATTACGGAAATCGTACGTCCTGGTGCCTTCGCCACGTGGCGGAATGTCGTCCTGCGAATCGACGTAAACACAAGATTGGAAAACAAATGCGAGGAGCGCAAGCGTGAGGGAGAAAAATAATTGTTTCATAGCTAATAAATAAAATTTTAAAATATGGCTAATAGACGTTCACTGGCGTCTTTTATCCATGACATGTGAATTCTGGAATCCCCCTATCCGAAAAAAAAATATTTTGTAATAGGGGGAATCAGGCGGTTGGTTGTCTCAGTGAAAAGCGACTTAAACTTGGCAGCGACCGCTCTTCTTTATCGGAAACCATTAATCGACGGAGATTTTTTATTTTTGACCGAAAATCAAAAATACAATTTGGTGTACGCTACCGACCCGGATATCGTCCATGCCATCAGGCGGGGCGATGAACAAGCTTTTGAGCAGACTTTCCGACAATATTATCAGCGGCTCTGCAATTATGCCTGCACCCTTCTCAAAGATGAAGAAGAGTCGGAAGAGGTTGTGCAGACCGTTTTTCTGACGATTTGGGAGAAAAGGGAAGATCTTGAAATCACATTATCATTGAAATCCTACCTCTATCGTGCTGTTCACAACCATTGCCTCAACCGCTTCAAGCATGCGTCGGTGCGGCAGGTCCATAAAGAACACACATTGAATTTCGGAGCCCAATCCTATGAATCGGTAACAGAAGTGATCCACGCAAATGAACTGGAAGAACGAATTGAAAAAGCAGTGAGCACATTACCGGAACAATGTCAGAAAGCATTCAGGCTCAGCCGCTTTGAAGAACTGAAATATCACGAAATTGCGGAACAACTGGGCATTTCGATCAAAACAGTCGAAAACCAGATTGGTAAGGCGCTGAAAATATTGCGCGTTGAACTTGCAGATTATCTGCCCGGAATGCTTTGGCCGGTTTATTTTATTGTTGAACAGCTAACCAGATCGTAACCATGAACTTATCTCATGACAACATTTCGGAGGAGCTGTTAGCACGTTACCTGGCTGAAACCGCATCCGAACAAGAAATTGAACAAGTGAATGCCTGGCTGGCGCAATCGCCTGATAACGAACGCGAATTGGCCACTTACAGGCTGATCTGGGACCATTCTGCACACGCTGCAAAAACCAGCTTCCCGGTCAATACGGATGCAGCCTGGAACAAGATGAAAGCGAAAATGGCCAAGCCTGCGCCAGCCATTTCTCCTGAAATTCCAAAACCGGAAGCCCGTGAAATTGAATTTATTCCAAACCATTCAAAACGCAAATTCCCCGTAACGATGTGGGCTGCCGCAATGGTCGCTTTGGCATTGCTGGCATTCGGATGGTTTCATTTCCAATCCATTAAATCCAGTGAAACGCAGCGCATTGCTACGACCAACAACACCAGCGACAACGTGCTGCCCGATGGAACCAAGGTTTTCTTAAACTATAATTCTTCCCTGACCTATCCCGCCGATTTCAATGGCGATTTGCGGACCGTTTCCTTGCAGGGAGAAGCATTTTTTGACGTAAAGCCCGATGCCGCGCATCCATTCGTAATCAATGCAAACGGAACGGAAATCCGCGTTTTGGGAACATCATTTAATGTAAAAGCATACAAAGAAGCACCTGTCCGCGTGGATGTTTCGACTGGAAAAGTGGAAGTTAGCAAGGCTTCCAGGAAAATCCGGCTAATAAAAGGGCAAGGCGCCGAAGTGCTTGATGACACGATCAGAAGTCTGGAAGCAAATAGGAATATGATGAGTTATCATACGCAAGTCTATGATTTTAATGCGGCCGATCTCAACGAGGTAATCAATTCAATCCGTGATGGTTACCATGTGGATGTCCGCCTTTCTAATCAGCAGATCGCGCAATGCAGGCTTACTATCCGTTTTGAAAAAGAACCTTTGGATGCTACGCTTTCGGTCATTGCGGAAACATTGGATCTGGATCTGAGAAAAGAGGGAAAAACTTACTGGCTTGACGGAAATGGCTGCCAATAGTTTTTTCAGATATAAAACAAGCATTGCATTAGCCTGGCTTTTGCTGTTGGCCGGTGCCGCCACAGCTCAGGAATTACTCGAAAAAAAGATTTCGCTGAATGTTACCAACCGTCCGCTGGACGAAACATTGCAAAAAATCGGCGACCTCGGTGGTTTTAGCTTTTCTTACAGCCCGGATATGGTGGATGTTAAGGGAAGGGTTTCTATTCAAGCCAAAAACCTGAGCGTCAGGGAAATTCTAACGGCTATTTTCAAAGATAAAGTTTCATTCAGAGAACGTCGCAGATACATTATTCTTCAAAAAGTCGAAGCTCCAAAAGACGAAAAGCCCGAAAATTTCAATCTGAACGGCTACATTATCGACAATAAAACCGGCAGAAAGCTGGCTAATGCGAGTATTTATGAATCGGCAACACTCGCTTCTGCGGTGAGCAATCAATATGGTTATTACAAAATACGCCTGCCAGTTTCGTTGACGGCCGTTCGGCTGGAAGTCAGGAAAGAGGATTACATTGGTAAAACCATTTCAATTGCGAGCAGGGAGGATAAATATTTACAAATCAAGCTTAATCCGGACACATTAAAGCCGCTCTCAGGAAAGGCGGCCCGCGCAGTTTCAATGATGGATTCGCTGCATCATAAGGTGGCAATCCCGCAGTTTGAGATCGTTTCGGAATCCGATTTCGAGCCGGACACGGTTACAGAACAAGTTGCCGCTAGCCGGCCAGAATTCAATCTTGCCAGGGAATCCGAGAAGCTTAAAACCACTTACCGCAAAGTTCAGAGCAGTTTTGTAAGTGCATTCGCCTCTGCCAAGCAGGCCATTCACACACGCAACATTCAGGATACATTATATCGCCCTTTCCAGGCATCGATCTTACCATTTTTAGGGACAAATCATGAGCTGAGCGGAAATATTATCAACGATTATTCCGTCAACCTGATCGCCGGTTACTCGCTAGGCGTGAATAAGTTGGAAGTCGGAAGTTTACTGAATGTCGTTCGGGGCAATGTAAATGGATTTCAATTGGCTGGCGTAAGCAACATTGTGGGCAAGGATGTGAGCGGCTTTCAATATGCCAACTTTTTGAACATTACATTAGGAAGCATTCATGGTTTTCAGGGAACAAATTTCATTAATTACATCGGGCGAAATCTGAGAGGTTTTCAGGTTGCCGGCGTGGGTAATGTGGTCGTTGGAACATTGGAAGGATACCAGCTTTCCGCTGGCTACAATTATGCGCATACCGTCCGCAGCGGCCACCAGATCGGCCTTGTAAATTATGCGGATTCATCTGCCACGACGCCTTTCGGGATTTTCAGCTACGTCCGCACCAATGGTTACCGGCGCTACGAATTCTCAACGGATGAATTCAACTATTTCAACGCTGCCTTTAAAACCGGCGTCAGTTCGTTTTACAATATTTTCAGCCTGGGAACCAACGGATTTGCTAACGACAAGCCGCTCTTAACACTAGGCTACGGATTCGGAACAGCCCAAAACCTGGGCAAAGGCTGGGGCATCAACGCGGACCTGACCGCAAACCTGGTCCTATTCAAAGACGAACCGCTGGAAGACGTCGAAACAGGCCTTTTTAAAGCAAGTATTGCCGTTGAAAAAAAGCTGGGGAGGAAGTTTGCGTTATTTGCGGGCCCGTCCGTTAACCTGCTTACCAGCAAGCATTCCGGCATAATGGACACAGAAAAATCAAGAGGCCTCAGCCCAATCTGGCTTGGCGGGAGACCAGACGACTCCCGCAAAACCTATGGCTGGGTCGGCGTGCAAGCGGGGTTCCGGTTTTGTAATTAATTAAAAACCAATCCGCTTTCTGCCGTTCTGAATGGCCGCACCGCCGACAAACTCGCGCAATTCCGCCAGTTCTTTTTCAAAACCACCTGATAAGATCGGAAAGCGGCACCAGCTCCTTGGGTCCAGATTCAGATCATCCAAATGGAATGAAGGCGCATAACGTTCACGTTTCCACTGGTTCCGGCTCCAAAGCTTGAAGAAGCGCTCGGTCCAGGCCAGCAGCTGCTCGGTTGAATAAATCCCTTTGTAACGAACCTGCAAATTACGATAGGCTTCTAAGGGCGACTTTTTATCCCTTATAGCCAGTTTTTCCAATGCATTCAAAAATTCATAAGGCATCAAATCGACTTCATCGGTTTGCGTTTGGGCAAGCGGCCTAAGCTCGGCGGTCGGCTGTAAGCTGTTCACTTTTTTCAACCCTTCGATCTTAATGAGCTTGCCTCTCACCTCACAACCAGCCGTTTCCAGCCAGCGCAGCCATTGGCGCAGATAATGTTTGTCAATCCCGGCCAGCGGACTAATGCTGCCCGCCGTGTCGCCGTCCATGGTGGCATAACCCACCGCCGCTTCGGAGCGGTTGGACGTGGATAAGAGCAAATGATTCGTCAAATTGGTCAGCAGCCACACGCTCGGGGCACGCACGCGCGCCTGAATGTTCTGCAACGCGATGTCATCCTGCTCCCAGGTTAACTTCCTGCCAATCTGATCTTCAATCAAGCCTTTGTACGTTTCGACAAGGCCATTGATATGAATATTATAAAAAGTAGAACCAATGGATTCCGCCAGCGACTGCGCCGATTCAAGCGTATCCGTAGAGCTGTTCTCGGTTCCCTGGTAAATGTTATGGATCAAAGCCAAAGCCAGATCTTCCTCTGTTTTGGCCAATTGAATTTCTTTGATATAGCCTAATTTCTCCTTAAACCGCTCCATACCAATGCTTTCGTCGGCCAACCGGATCATCAGCCCGCACAATGCCGTGCAAGCGCAGGAATCCGCGCCGCCGGAAAGCGAGATTGTAAAACCATTGGAACGACTTTTCCGCAGATAGTCAAACAAAGCGAGGCAAACGGCTCGTGCAAACTCTTCTTCCTTGATCGCACCGCCTTTTTCAAAAGGCTCAATGTCAGGAACCTGCGGCAACACCGGCTCAATTTCAGGAAAATCAAAACGTCCCGCCGCACGCCATGTGCGGTCTTTGTTGGCAACTGTAATTTTGCTTTGAACCTGGCTCAATCGCGTGTATTCAGTATCAATCACCGCCGTCGTGATCAGGAAATCTTCATAGCTGAACCGCGGGCTCGATACCAGCAGATCACCATTGGAAGCGATCATCGCATCTCCATCATAAATAGCCCTACCCGCCTCATTACCAAGCAAATTGGTATAAATATAACTGCAAGAAAATGCTCTCGAAGCATCCACAACGAGCTTTTCACGCGTCATGAATTTGTTAAATGCAAAGTGGCTCGCGCTCGGGTTGAGGATAATGTCCACGCCCCTTTCGTAATGCCTGCGCGCGGGGCGGTTGGAAACCCAGCCGTCCTCACAGATCTCAAAAGCCACTTTTACGCTATTCGAGCCACCCAGGATCGGGCCCATAACAAGATCAAAAACAATGTCGCCGATCGGATACAGCATTTGGTTCACCTCAATGCTCTCCACAATGCCCGGCTGCCACGGCCTAAACCAGCGTGCTTCGTAATGGATGCCATTATTGGCCAAAAATTGCTTGCAGTAAAAACCCTGGATCTGCTTGTTGGCGATCAGACAAGCCGCGTTGTAAATGCTGCCGTTATGCCGCACCGGCAAGCCCACCGCCACGACCATTCCGGCCGTTTCCTGCACGATTTCCAGCAGACATTCCTTGGCCTGCTCCACCAGGTCGGGCGCGAAAAAATAGTCCTCACAACCATAGCCCGAAATACACAGTTCCGGCAGACAAAGCAGGCTTACCTGCTGCTTTCTGGCTTCACTAATGGCATTTATAATGTTCTTCGTGTTCCCCTCCCACGCCATCGGCGTCTGATTCACTACTCCGGAAGCTACTTTGATCAATGGCATAAAAACGATTCTGGTTTGTGCCGGCAACTTAATAAAATTGCTTGTGCGTACCGGCAAATGTTTTTCCCTATTTTTGCCAAACATAAAAATTAACCGGTAGATTCCTCTTGCAATTCCCCTCATTCATCGCAAAACGCATCCGTCACAATGAAGCAGGCTCGTTTTCTGCCACCGTTTCGCGCATCGGCGTTGCCAGTATTGCCATCGGGATTGCGGTCGGGATCATTGCATTTGCCGTGTTACTGGGTTTTAAGCAAACCATTCGCCAGAAGATATTTTTGTTTGGTGCGCATATCAATATTTCCTCGTTTGCAGTCGGCAACACTTACGAAGAAGCTCCGCTTTTTGTCAAAAACCCCATTACCGAAGCATTGCCTAAAATCCCCGAAATTCTTCGCTGGCAAGGCGTTGCGCATAAATCCGGCATTCTTAAAACGACCGACGAGATCAAAGGGGTGATACTCAAAGGGGTTGGCCAGGATTATGACTGGAAGACATTCAAACAAAACCTGATTGCGGGAAAATTAATTACCAATAAAGACTCGACATCGATCAAATACGGCTATTCTTCGGAAATCCTGATCAGCCATAAAATCGCTACGCAGCTGCGGCTAAAATCAGGTGATAATGTGATTATGTATTCCATGCAAAATCCCCCGCGCCCGCGAAAACTGACCGTTGTGGGCATTTACGACACGCAAATGGAGGAATTTGACAATAACCTCATCCTGGGAGACATTAGTCTCGTGCAACGGCTCAACGGCTGGGGGAAAGATTCCGTCGGGACTTATGAGGTGTATTTAAAGGATTTTGATAAACTGGATGAAGTTGCGGCGGTGCTCAGAAGGACGCTCCCACCGTCCATTTATCTGCAACGTGTCACCAGTATTTTTCCTCAGATTTTCGACTGGCTTTTGCTGCTGGATCGTAATACGGCCGTTTTTCTGACATTGATCCTTTTCGTCGCCTGCTTCAAC
This sequence comes from Dyadobacter alkalitolerans DSM 23607, assembly GCF_000428845.1. Taxonomy (GTDB): domain Bacteria; phylum Bacteroidota; class Bacteroidia; order Cytophagales; family Spirosomataceae; genus Dyadobacter; species Dyadobacter alkalitolerans. Next base: position 281,147 of record NZ_AUAS01000001.1, read on the forward strand.
ATGATCTCGATTTTACTGGTCATGATCATGGAAAGGACACCTTTGATCGGTCTTTTGAAAACATTAGGAAGCCCGAATAAACAGATCCGGATGGTTTTTTTCCGCGTGGGGCTTCATATGGTGCGCAAGGGCATCATCATCGGAAACATTGCGGGGCTGCTTATTTGCTGGATCCAATATCAATTCAAAGTCATTGCGCTCGACCCTGTCAATTATTATATGGACACTGTGCCCATTGTCTTTGACTGGCCTATTTTCTTCATGGTCAATGTCATCACCATTGTCATCTCCGGCCTCATTTTGCTGATCCCAACATTAATCATTTCCCAGATCACACCGATTAAGGCGCTTTTATTTAAGAAATAGTGCTCTGGAAGATTGTTTTGTTTTTACCAAATCACTTTCCCAAGCAGTTCCGCTGCCCTCAAAAGCGTGTCATCATTTTTGGCAAAACAAAAGCGCAGCGTCTTGTAACTGGTCAGTTCATTGTAAAAAACAGAAACAGGAATCGAAGCCACACCCGCCTCAATCGTCAGCCTTTCGGCGAGTTCACGATCATTTTGCTGTGTCAGATTTTCGTATGAAACATTCTGAAAAAAGCTTCCCTCGGATGGCCGGAAAGTGAATCCTATGCCATGGAGCGCGTCATTGAAAAGGTCTCTTTTTTGTTGGTAAAAAGCCGAAAGGCTTAGATAATGCTCCGGATTTCTCAAATATTCCGCCATAGCAAACTGAATGGGCGTTACCACGCTGAAAACCAGGAACTGATGGATTTTTCTGAATTCCGTTGTCATTGCTTTTGGTGCGAGGCAATAACCTATTTTCCAGCCCGTGGTGTGAAATGTTTTGCCAAAAGAGCCGCACAGGAAAGTTCGCTCCGCCAGCGCAGGAATGGAAGCTGTGGAAATGTGCGCCCGGCCGTCGAAGATAATGTGCTCATACACTTCATCGCTGATCACCATTAGATCGTGTTTTTCGGCAATGTCTGCAAGCTGTTGCAAATCAGCCAATTTCCAGACATTTCCCGTTGGGTTATGCGGCGTATTGATGATAATGGCTTTTGTATTGGGGCTAATTTTTGATTTAACATCCTGCCAGTCAATGCCGTCGTATTGCGGATGCAATGTTACAAAAATTGGAATGCCGCCGTTGAGCTCGATTGCCGGAACGTAACTGTCGTACGTCGGTTCGAAAACAATCACCTCATCGCCCGGGTGCACGACCGTCGACAAGGCCACATATAATGCTTCGGTCGCGCCGCTGGTGATGGTGATTTCTGTTTCGGGATGATATTCTTTGCCGGTTGCGGCTAACACTTTTTGCGAGATTGCCTCGCGCAAAGGCATCACCCCAGCCATGGGCGCATATTGGTTTTTCCCTTCCGCAATGTATTTACCCACAAGCTTTTGCAGTTCCGGCGCACAATCAAATTCCGGAAAACCCTGCGCCAGATTAATCGCACGATGCTCCTCGGCCAGCCTGGACATTTTGGTAAAAATTGTGGTTCCAACGCGTGGAAGTTTGGGGCGAAAAGCGGCCTTGACTAACATAAAAAATCTGTAAATCGATTGGAAAATGAGCCTTAATGATCAGGCCTTGTCCAAATCTATAAAACCAGAAGCAAATTGTTTTACACGAAGCGGATTTTGTGCCAATTCTGTGGTCAGAAACTCCGGATAAACCTTGATAGTTGAAATTTCCGCAACCGGATGCCATTTAAATAAAAGCTCACCATCGCCTTCCACGCCAATAAAATCGTTTTGATCCGCTAACGACGGGATTTCCATTTTGTAATAAAAACCCAGCTCATGATGCTTGATGCCATTGTAAACGAAGAAATTTTCCGAAACCCAAAGCATTTCGCCCACTTCCACATCCATTCCCGTTTCCTCCTGCATTTCCCGAACCAATGTGTCCTTAGAAAACTCAAAAAGCGACGCGCGACCGCCTGGTAAGCTCCAAAACTTATCTGACGGCGTTTTATGCAAAAGCACTTTTCCCTTTAAAATCGCAACGCCCGCCACGCGATAGTTGAACAATGCGCCGTCGATAGCCAGACTGATCATTTGATCTTTACATTTAAATTTACTGAATTGCCGACTTCCCCACCGTAGACTCGCGGATGATGAGCGAGGTTTTCAGGGATCGGGTTTCAAAAACATCTGTTTTTTGCGGATGTTCGATGAGCCTGATCAGCAGCTCTACCGCCTGCTGGCCCATCTCCATGGCGGGCTGCACAACGGCAGTCAAAGGCGGATTAAGGAGCTCGGCTACGCTGATGTTGGTAAACCCAACAATGGCGATCTGCTCGGGGACTTTAATGTTGTGTTTTTGAAAAACAGACATACAACCCGTCGTCAGGCGATCGCTGGCTGTGAAAATGGCGTCGGGGGGCTCGGGCATTTCGAGCATTTCCTGCACAGCGGCCTCATTTTCTTCGGCTACTTTGCCGCCGTGATAGCAATATTTGACATAAGATTCATCAAAAGGAAGCCCGTAATCCTCCAAAGCCTGCTTATAACCCGCCAATCGCTCGGTTGTGATGGACAAATAAATCGGGCTCGTCAAATGTGCGATGCGCTTTCGGCCGGTTTTGATCAAATGTTCCGTCGCTTCGTAACTCCCGGCAAAATTATCCACCACCACTTTGTGCGTTTCGATAGCATTCGGCACGCGGTCCAAGAAAACAATGGGTAAGCCTCTTTCCATCAGGTCCTGAAAATGGAACAAGTTGGTTGTCAGGCTGGAAAGGGAGATCAAAAGGCCGTCCACTTTCCGGGAAACGAGGTAATTCGTATTGGCAACTTCGCGCTCGTAAGACTCGTGGCTTTGGAAAATAACCACGTGATAACCCAGATTATAAGCTATGGACTCAATGCCATTGATGAGCTGCGAGAAAAAATGATTGGCGATTTCCGGAATTATGACCCCTATGGACTTGCTTTTGCTATCCCGCAGACTCAGCGCAATGGGATTGGGCCGGTAATTCATGCGCTCAGCATATTCCATAACCAATTTCTTGGTTTCCGGATTTATTTCATAGCTATTCCGCAAGGCACGGGAAACCGTCGAAGTCGAAAGTCCCAGCGCTTTGGCAATGTCCTTAATTGTGATAGTCTCCAAAGAAAAATTGGTTTATTCCAACTTAATGTTTGATAATATATACTTTATCCAACGGTAAGTCAATGTACTAAAATAGAAATGAATATCGAAACCGATCCGGAGATGTTTGCCGCCTCACACGAGCTGATAACGTTCCCGATAACGATTGCACAAAAAAAGACAATTCAATATTTGATAATTCTAACTATTCGACCTAAACTGCCGGAGCGTAGGGTCTCCTATGATCGACGCGAATTTTAGGGGTTACCCCGAAAAACACAATTTGCCATTCCTTAATGAGTACAATAAATTTATTTGACCTGACGGGCAAAACCGCCTTGGTAACCGGTTGCAACCGGGGAATAGGAAAAGCCATGGCGGAGGCGCTAGCAGAAGCCGGGGCAGACATCATCGGCGTCGCATCATCAGACATTCAATCCGCCAGCGATTTACAAAATGCCGTCACCCAGGCAGGCCGGAAATTTTATCCTTACCAGGCCGATCTGGGCAATCGCGAAAGCATTTACGCATTCATCAAAAAAGTAAAAGCCGAACACCAACGCATTGATATTCTGATCAATAATGCTGGCATTATCCTGCGCCAGCCCGCTGCTGAACATTCGGATGAATATTGGGACCAGGTGCTGAACATTAACCTCGATGCGCCTTATATTTTGTCAAGGGAATTTGGCCGCGATATGGTAGCGCGAGGCTACGGCAAAATCATTTTTACGGCCTCATTGCTCACATTCCAGGGCGGCATCAATGTGCCGGGTTATACAGCTTCAAAAAGTGCCATTGGTGGTCTGGTGAAAGCGCTGGCCAATGAATGGGCTGGCAAAGGCGTGAATGTGAATGCCATAGCGCCGGGTTATATCAATACGGACAATACGGAAGCGCTGCGAAATGATCCCGTGCGCAGCAAGTCCATTCTCGACCGCATTCCGGCCGGGAGATGGGGTATGCCCGACGATTTTAAAGGCCCCGCGTTGTTCCTGGCGTCGGATGCTTCGAGCTATGTCAATGGCACTATACTCACCGTGGATGGCGGCTGGATGGGCCGGTAGATTTTACCAAATTTTTAGAGTAACCCACTTAATATTAAGCACATGCAAATCAGATTCGAAAGCAGCCGGAAAGAAGTTTCGCAAATGGACACGGCCGCTTTACGCGAGAATTTTTTGATTGAAAATATATTTGTAAACGACCAGATCAACTTCGTTTACACGCATTACGACCGCGTCATGATCGGCGGCGCCATTCCGGCTACCGTACCGTTGACACTTGAAACATACGGCCCGCTGAAAGCCGAATATTTCCTGGAAAGACGCGAGATAGGGATCATTAACATTGGTGGAAAAGGCCAGGTGAAGGCGGATGGAGCCACATTTGAAATAAGTAAGCTGGGTTGTGTTTATCTGGGAAAGGGAACTAAGGAGGTTATTTTTTCGAGTGAGAACCAGGCTGATCCGGCTGTATTTTACTTGCTATCATCCCCTGCACACCAGACATTTCTAGCAACGCTTTTCACCAAAGAAGACGCCGCGCCCACGACCATGGGCAGCATGGAAACTTCCAATCACCGGACCATTTACAAATACATTCACGCAGCCGGCATCCAGAGCGCACAGCTCGTGATGGGCCTTACCGTCCTGCAAACCGGAAGCGTCTGGAACACCATGCCTGCGCACGTGCACGACCGTCGTATGGAAGCCTATTGCTATTTCGATGTGCCTGCTAATCAGCGCATCCTGCATCTGATGGGCGAGCCAACCGAAACGCGGCACTTATGGCTTTCCGAGCGGCAAGTGATCATTTCTCCGCCCTGGTCGATCCATTCCGGCTGCGGCACTTCGAGCTACTCCTTCATCTGGGGCATGGCCGGCGAAAACAGGGATTACACAGACATGGACGCAGTGGCGATAACCGATTTGAGATAATGAGCGAGCTAAAAGGAAGGGAATTTATTGACGACGCGGACATTCCGTGGGAAGAATTGGGCGGTGGTTTGAAGCGGAAGATCATGGCTTATGATGACAATCTGATGATGGTCAAAGTGGCGTTTGAGCAGGGTGGCGTTGGTGCCCTGCATAGCCATTTTCATACACAAATGAGTTATGTTGAAAGTGGCAAATTTGAAATCACCATTGGCCCCAAAACCGGCATACTAAGCGGCGGCGATGCCTATTATATCCCGCCGGACGTTGTTCACGGCGCATTATGCCTGGAAGCGGGCATGCTTGTGGACATTTTTAATCCCATGCGTGCTGATTTTATCAAAAGCTAATTGACAATGTTCCTTCATTCCTGATGAAAAAACTGCTACGCAGCATCTCTGTAATTGCATTATTTTACTTTGTTCCAAACATTGCATCGCAGGTTTTGGCGCAAGAACTTCCTATGTCGCGGCGCATGGCGGATTCCTTCATGACGCGTCATAAGGATTCTATTTTAGTAGGAAAAAATACGGCGACGAAGTGGGATTACGAGCAGGGACTAATGCTGAAAGCCATTGAAAAAGTCTGGAACAGAACGGGCGAAGGCAAATATTTTGAATACATCCGCAAAGACATTGATCAATATGTAAGGCCCGATGGCAGCATCCGGACCTACAAATTTGACGACTTTAACATTGATAACATTCCGCCAGGAAGGGCGTTACTAACACTTTATCAACAAACACAACCCGACAAAGAAAAATACAGAAAAGCCGCTGATTTACTCTGGAAGCAGTTGGCAGAGCAGCCGCGCAATAACGAAGGCGGTTACTGGCACAAAAAGCGCTATCCCAATCAAATGTGGCTCGACGGCCTTTTCATGGGCGAACCCTTCGCCGCGGAATACAGCCTGCTATTCGACCATCCCGAACATTTCGACGACATTGCCAAGCAGTTTGCCTTGATCGAAAAATATGCGGTGGATGAAAAGACGGGCCTGATTTACCATGCGTATGATGAGAGCCGTGAGCAAAAATGGGCCGATAAAAAGACCGGACGATCGCCGAATTTCTGGGCACGAGCGATTGGCTGGTATGCCATTGCGCTGGTAGATGTCCTGGATTATTTCCCAAAAGACCATCCGAAACGAATTGAACTAATCCAATATCTCAAAAGGTTGGCGCCGGTGCTGGCCAAATATCAGGACAAGCAATCCGGGCTTTGGTATCAGGTTATTGACCAGCGAAATAGGAAGGGAAATTATCTCGAAGCATCTGCTTCCTGCATGTTCATATATGCATTAGCAAAGGCTTCCAGAATGGGCTATATCGATGCGTCTTTCGCTGAAAATGCGAAGCGTGGTTATGCAGGTGCATTGAAAGAATTCGTTGAAAAAGAGTCAGATGGCTTGCTGAGCCTGAACAAAACCGTAAGCGTGGGTGGCCTCGGCGGCACACCTTACCGCGACGGCAGTTACGAATATTATCTCAGCGAACCGATCCGCAAAAACGACCTGAAAGGCATTGGCCCATTCATTTTTGCGAGCATTGAAATGGAAATTGCGGAAGAGAATGCGGTTGGAAAAGGCAAAACGGTAGGTTTGGATTATCATTTCAACCATGAATTTAAGAAAGAACCGGACGGTTCAAGCATTCCGTTTCACTACACCTGGGAGGACCGCCTGCATTCCGGCTTCTGGCTTTGGGGCAACATTTATAGGGAATTAGGAGCAAAAACAGTGGCCGTAACCGGCGCACCGACTGCTGAAAACCTGAAAGATATCGACGTGTACATTATTGTCGATCCCGACACGAAAAAAGAATCACCTAATCCCAATTTTATCCAGGCAAACGACATTCAAGCGATTGAAAAGTGGGTGAAGAATGGCGGGGTGCTGGTAATGATGGCGAATGACACTGCCAATTGTGAGATCACGCATTTCAATGAGCTTGCCAAAACATTCGGTATACAATTCAGCAACAAAAACCGCAATATGGTGCAGGGAACGCAGTTTGAGCAGGGAAAACTGATGATCCCGGCAAACAACAAAGCCATTTTCAAAACCGCCAGCAAGATTTACATTAAAGAACTTTCTCCCCTCCTGCTCACCGCTCCGGCCCAATCTGCCTTAACGGATCAAGGTGACGTAATTTTCGGCATTGCCAAATATGGCAAAGGCACCGTTTTCGCGGTCGGCGATCCCTGGCTTTACAACGAATATGTGGACGGGCGGCGGATTGATACGAGTTTCGAAAATTTTGAAGCAGGGAAAGATCTGGCCGGTTGGTTGTTAAAACAGGTCGTTAAAAAGTAAAACCGCAATGCTATGAGCCGCCTTTTTCGCGAAAATTTAGGTCAGTTACGCAATCAGCCCGGACTCGTCGTCCCGGACGATTCCATTTTTCAGCTACCCGAAAAAGTGCTTCAATTCGGCACAGGCGCATTTCTGAGAGGACTTGCCGATTATTTTATAGACAAAGCCAACAGGCAGGGCATTTTCAACGGGCGCATTGTGGTCGTAAAGTCCACCGACGAAGGCGATTTGAAAGCATTCGAGCGACAGGATAATCTTTATACAATTTGCCTTCGTGGCAGTCGGAATGGCATCATTGAAGAAGAAAATATTATTTCCTCGGCCATAAGCAGGGTTTTGTCGGCCAAAACACAATGGTCGCTCGTGCTCGATTTGGCCAAAAATCCGGCGATCAGCATTGTGATTTCCAACACGACAGAAATCGGCATTCAGCTTGTCCAGGACGATATTTACCAATGGCCGCCGGTTTCATTTCCAGGGAAATTGCTTGCGTTTTTGTATGCCCGTTACGTGGCTTTTGGCGGAAATCCGGAATACGGCGTTGTCATCATCCCCACGGAACTGATCACCGATAACGGCAAAAAACTCGAATCCATCGTGCTCGAACTCGCGCACAGGAACGGCCTCGAAGGTGCATTTATAGACTGGCTCGAAAACCACAATTCATTCTGCAATTCGCTGGTAGACAGGATCGTTCCCGGCAGGCCGGATGAAAATATTTGCAAAGAACTCGCCGAAGAACTGGGTTACCAGGACGACCTGCTGATCATGGCCGAACATTATCATTTATGGGCGATCGAAGGAGACGCGACGATTGGTAAAAAGCTACCTTTCAAGGAAGTGGACAAGGGCATGATCGTGGAACCGGACATTGAATTGTATCGCGAACTGAAACTAAGGCTCCTCAACGGCGCGCACACTTTGGGCTGCGGCCTGGCGCATTTGTGCGGTTTCAAAACAGTGGACGAAGCCATGAGCAGCCCGCTTTTTGAAACATACATTACCAATCTGATGGAAACCGAAATCGCACCTGCGATTCCTTATCCGGTTGCAGAAGAGAGAGCATTACAATTTGGCCGCAGTGTTGTGGAACGCTTTCACAACCCGCATTTGAGACATAAGTGGCTTAATATCAGTCAGAATTATTCTGCCAAAATGCTGTCGCGGGTCATGCCTGTTTTCTTTAAATATGAAAAAACGCATGAGACATTTCCGGATCACATTGTCTTTGGCTTCGCGGTTTACATCTTTTACATGAAGGCGGTGCGAAAGGATGGCGATCATTTTTACGGCCATGCAAACGGCTCCTATTATTTGATCCAAGACCAAAAAGCCGCTTATTTCCATCAAAAATGGCAAATGCCTTCGCTGGATGAAATGGTCAAGGCCATTTTGAAAGATCAGTCGATCTGGCAAAAAGATCTTTCGAAATCAGAGGTAATCCGCAAAAATATCGTCTCCTATCTCGAATCCCTGAAACAACTGGGCGCGGTAGACACATTGAAGTTATTCCTTGAAAAAACCGAGTACGCCTGACCGGCATAAGCCCATTTTAACCTCTTAATTGAATCTGCAAAACCCCGACATGGAAACTCAAATGACCAAATACCGCTGGCGGATCGTAGCCCTGCTTTTTTGCGCAACTACGATCAACTATCTGGACCGGCAGGTTCTGGGCTTATTGAAACCCACATTAGAAGCAGATTTCGGCTGGTCGGAGCAGGATTTCAGCCACATTGTGATGGCCTTTCAGACGGCTTATGCCATTTCGCTGATCGGATTTGGTGCCATTATTGATAAAATCGGGACGAAGCTGGGTTACACCATTTCAGTTGTGGTTTGGAGCATTGCCGCCATGCTGCATGCGGTCGCTACGGGCACATTCAGTTTCGGATTAATGCGCGCATTGCTAGGTCTTGGCGAAGCCGGTAACTTTCCGGTAGCCATTAAGGCCACCGCAGAATGGTTTCCAAAACGCGAACGCGCACTTGCAACGGGGATTTTCAACTCGGGTGCCAACATTGGAGCCGTCGTCGCTCCAATCATGGTTCCCTGGATTTTGGGTTCCTATGGCTGGCAGGAAGCGTTTCTGATCACCGGTGCCATTGGTTTTGTATGGCTGTTTTTCTGGTTCCGTTATTATGAAGTGCCTGCAAAGCAGCAGCGTATCAACCAAGCCGAATTCGACTACATTCACAGTGATAATGAGCCCGATACGAGCAAAGAAGCGCCTGTGAAATGGCTCGATCTCTTTAAAGTGAGACAAACCTGGGCATTTGTATTCGGTAAGATGCTCACTGATCCAATCTGGTGGTTTTTCCTTTACTGGCTTCCCTCCTATTTTGCCGAAGCATTCAAGCTCAACCTTTCCAAACCCAGCCCGGAGCTCGTGATCGTTTACACAGCAACGACCATCGGGAGCATCGGCGGCGGTTATCTTTCCGGTCATTTTATCAAAAAAGGCTGGCCGATTTTCAGAGCCCGGAAGACTTCCATGCTCATTTTCGCTTTCCTCGTCACGCCTATTATGCTGGCCCAATACACGACTAACATTTGGCAGGCTGTGATCCTGATCAGCTTGGCGGCGGCGGCGCACCAGGCTTGGAGCGCGAACATTTTTACGACGGCTTCGGATATGTTTCCCAAGAAGGCGGTGAGCTCTGTGGTGGGTATCGGCGGGATGGCTGGATCAGTAGGAGGCATTCTTTTTCCGCTTTTGGTAGGGATCATTCTAGATAATTATAAAGCTGCCGGCAACATTGGCGGCGGTTATAACATCATTTTTGTCATTTGCGGATTCGCATATCTGCTTGCCTGGGGTATCATGCATTTGTTTGCGCCTAAGATGGAAAGAGTGGATATTTAGCAAATCATACAACCATTATCATTAATCCACATTCAAATTCTGAAATGAAAAAGACATTCTTACTCATCGCATTTCTACTTTTCAACATTGCATCATTCGCACAAAGTGCGGACGAAAAGGCAGTTGCCGACGCAGTGGAAAAAATCCGCGTTGCGATTATCGGTGCAAAAGAGGCAGATCTGATGAAACTAACCTCTCCCAAACTAACCTACGGACATTCCAATGGCCTGATGGAAGATCAGGCAGCATTCATCCGCGCATTGGTTAGCGAAGAGTCTAAATTCACAAAAATTGACCTGTCCGAACAGACCATCACCGTTTCCGGCGACGTCGCCATGGTGCGCCACAAACTCATCGGCGACACGCACAACAAAGGAAAAGATCCTGCCCCGGTAAGATTAGGCGTTTTTATGGTTTGGCAAAAGGTGAAAGGGCAATGGATTCTGATTGGCCGCCAGGCCTTTAAGTTGGCATAGTGCTGATTTTCTGACGTGCGATTTCAACAGCCTTGTGCAGCTTTTCCTGCAAAATTTCCTGTGAAGGAAGTGCAGTTAGATAGTCGGCAACCCGAATGTTGGACTCTCCCAATTGCATGAGCTCAACATGCTCCTTATTTTTCCCGCTACACAGTATCAGGCCGATCGGTGCATTCTCACCATCGGCCTTTTCATATTTTTCAAGAAACCGCAGATACAATTCCATCTGCCCTTTGAAACCCGCTTCGAAAGCACCCATCTTTAAATCTATCGCCACCAGACAGCGCAATCTTCTGTGGTAGAAAAGCAAATCAATAAAATAATCGCTGTTATCAATGGTAATGCGTTTTTGCCTAGCCATAAAAGCAAAGTCACTGCCCAGCTCAATGATAAACTTTTGCAGCTCCACAATGATGGAAGTTTCCAGATCCTTTTCGGAGTAAGCATCTTTCAAACCTAGAAAATCAAGGAAATAAGGATCCCGGAAAACAAGATCCGGGTGGAGCTTTTGCTGATCCCGAAGCAGGTTTAGATCATTGCTGATGGTTTCTTCGGGCTTTTTGCTGATGGCAGTTCTCTCATAGAGCATGGATTTGATGCGTTCCTGCAACTGCCTCGAAGACCAATTTTCCAAACGGCAAATTTCAATATAGAATTCACGTTTTAAAGGGTCCTCAATATGAATCAATGTTCTAAAATGGGTCCAGCTCAATTGTCTACGCAGTGCGTAGACAATTGAGCTGTCTTGAAATATACTGGCGAAATGCATGCAATGACGCAGATGCTTCTCGCCCCAGCCATCGCCGTATTCCATTGTTAATGTTGCACTTAATGTGCTGACAACCTGCTTCCCATACTCCGCGCGGTCGTTTTTGAGCACATCATCATTGATCCTTTTGCCAATCTGGTAATATAGCATCGTGATTTCTGCATTCACTGCTATGGCAACCCGGCTTCTACTTTCTTTGATAAGCTCTTTTACAGATAAAACCAGCTCGTTTGTTTTTACTTCCTCGTTCATAAATGCATGTGGTTAGAGATAACTTTTATGCATTTAGACGTAGCGTCACAACTTAGGTCACATTATTTCACAAATATTTTTCAACCCTCATTTTTCATCATAAAACGTCAGCGGGCCTTTGTAGTGGGCGGTGACGTGTTTGCCGTTTCTTTCTATGCAATCTACGTCCAGGATGTAGTTAGGGCCGTCTTTTTTTACGGTTAGCTTGCCTTCGTAGAGCTCGTAGTACTCGCCGTCTTCGGCGGCGAAATCGCTGTTAAACACTACATAAGGCTCAAAGAAGGTTCGTACTTCTATTGTGAAGTCGTTGTCAAATGTGTATTCTCCTTCATCCAGGGCATTTGCCGAAGCACTAACCAGCCTGAAATAGATCGCGTGGCCAACCCCGTAAATAGAATCAATATGGCCGCCTGATTCCTGAATTTTTACACCTTCGGAAGATAGGAATAGCACCTGGCCGCTCCCGCCTTCGGGATATTCCCCTAAATGAACCAGCAGTCCTTTTGATATTTCAAACTCCCTTCCATTGTGCATCAGGGCATTTTTTGGCTCAATTTCTTTGTCATCCTTACAGCCGGCAAATGCCAGCACCAACATTAAAACAAAGCAAAGCGATTTCGTAAAATTGTACATTGTTCAAGGTAGTTAGGTTAAGGATCGTGAATGCAAAATTTAAACAAAAAAAGCACTCAGATTGTACGCGTAATTAATACAATCTGAGTGCTTTAATGATATAACTTGATGGCTTACTTAATGCGAAGGCCGCTCCGGAACAGGCAGCGAAGCATGGTAATCCTGCTGAATAATGTCTGCGTATTTATCCAATAATTCAACGACCTTTTCACGGGTTTTCGCTCTGACAACCAACCCTACATGGTAAGGCTCGTTCATGCGCCAAACTATTTCCAGATCATTGAAAACAGACAAATCCGGCCATTCCTGTCTCGCTAGTGAGATAATGATGCCCGAATAATCTTTTCTCACTGGCGGCAACTTGTAATTGTCGCCTTTTGCTTCGGCCGTTTCCATTTTTGCCCATTCTTTCCAAAGGTTTATGCCGGAAGATGCCTCTACCATTTCTGAGAGATTGGCGCCTCCTACGCGTGAAGACGTTTCGAGGAAATAATATTTCCCATCATCATGGCACCGGATTACCTCCGTGTGCGAAGCGCTGTGTTTCAAACCGAATGCTTTCAAAAGATCCACGGCTAATGTTTCCAGCGCATGTTCTTCCGATGAATCGAAAGGAACCGTTACCGACCTGAAAATGCCGCCGCCGTGCGCTACATCAAACGGTGGCGCCAGATATTTGCTGTTCCAGGAAAAGATAACCCGGCCGTTGTAAGAAATGGAATCCACATGATATACGTCCCCGGGCTTGTACTGCTCCACAAGGTAAGCATGCCTTTTATCGCCGAGCTGATGGATGGTTTCCCAAAGTTCCACCGCATCTTCCATCTTTTTGATCCCAGTAGCGGAAGCCTCGGACCGTGGTTTGATCATCCACGGACCCGGATATTTTTCAATAAAATCATTAATAGCGTCATCATTGAAAAGCGCAGAAAAACCCGGAACCAGAATACCCGACTCGGCCGCTTTGGTGCGCATAGCTAGCTTATCCCGGAAATAGCGTCCCGTTGTTTGCCCCATGCCCGGGATCCGGAAATATTCACGGATATGCGCTGCCTTTTCCACGTCAAAATCATCGAGGGCGACTACCCGGTCGATTGGCCGGGAGCGCATGACGTAAGCGAGACCGTTAATGATCTCGTTCATGTTATACTTGCCGTCTTCCCCTTCCTCAACATAAAAAAACTCGTCAACCGAGTCCCTGACCCATGGCTTATGTTCCAACTTCTTGGCTGTAATCAGGAAAACCTTGTTACCGGAATCCTTTAAAGCTTTCAGAAAATCGTTGCCCTTGAAGTATGTCGATATGCAAAGAAAAGTAAGCGCTCGGGTCATAAAATTAAGCTTTCGTGAGTAATAGCTTATAAAAATTCTGAATGTTTAAACCAAAACTTGCTTTTTCAAATCTAACAAAAAGAACCAGTTAGGCAAGGGAAAGGCATTTTAAATTATCGTTGACAAATAAGCACGCAACAACCGCACGCCGTAAGCCGTGCCTGCCCTGCCGGGAGCAAATTCTGTGTCTCCAAATGCCGTTCCGGCAATGTCCAGATGCGCCCAGGCGGGGTGTTCATCCGTAAATGCTTCGAGGAACTTGGCCGCTACGATGGCTCCTGCCAACGGTTTTCCATGGTAATTCTTCACATCGGCCATATCCGAAGCAATTTCCTCTTTATATGAATCCCAAACGGGCAGCCTCCACATTCTTTCGCCCGTGTGGTCACCTGCTTGTGCCAATGCTTCTGCAAGTTCATTGTTAGGCGTAAAAAGCCCCGCAGCTTCGTAGCCCAATGTCTGGATCACGCTGCCTGTTAATGTTGCCAGATCAATGACAACGTCTGGTTTGAAAGTCCTGACTGCATAACTAAGCCCATCGGCCAGAATCAGTCTGCCCTCTGCATCCGTATCAATCACTTCAATGGTTTTGCCTGAATAGGAACCGATTACGTCACCGGGTTTCATCGAAAGTCCGTCGACGCTGTTTTCGGTTGATGGAATTACGCCAATGATCCTAACCGGCATTCTCAATTGCGCAGCCAGTTCCACTGCTCCCAAAACAGCCGCCGCGCCACCCATATCGCTTTTCATCAAGTGCATATTGGCAGAAGTCTTGATAGAAATCCCACCCGTATCAAATGTCACGCCCTTACCGACCAATGCAATGGTTTTGGTATAATATTCGGGCACATATTCCGACACGATCATAAGCGGTGGCGCAGCACTGCCTTTCCCAACGGCCAGCAATGCGTGCATACCCAGCTCTTCAAGCCTGGATTTGTCCAGCACCGTCACTTTATAACCGTTTTTCTCCCCTGATTCGGTCGCCCATTGGGCTAATGTTGCAGGGCTTTTATAGTTTGAGGGCGCATTCATCAGGTCCATGATCCGCATCTGAACCAGCGCTGTCTTTTGAGCAACAATCAATGCTTCGTCGATCTCCGGCGATTGGTTCTCAGTCAATACAGATAATGTTCCGGTATTGAAAAAGGCACTTAATGGTTTGGGTTCTGTTTTATAAAGTTGCAGATCGTAACCGCCTATCATGATTCCGTTCACCGCATTTTCGATCCATTCGGGGCCGCGTCCGCTGCAATCCAGAACAATCTCCTCAGGCCAGCGGTCTTTACGTTTGAAGAACAGCGACCTGAAAATTTTAATGATAGCCGGAAGCTGTGGCGATTTCCCTAACCCAATCCAGAGCTCACGCGAAGAATACCACCACATTTCACCTTTTTCCGCCTTGAACATGGTTTGATTTTGGGGTTCAAAACCTTGTTCAAACGGACGAATCAGCAACAGATCTTCCGATGCCTCTAATATTTGTTTAATCTGCATTGTATTTTAAAAATCAGTAAAAACATTTTCAACTCCCTGTCTTACAAATGCCCAGCACGGTTAATACAACAATTCTTAATCCAAACCGCCGCGACGTGTCGGCTTTCTTGGCTCTGGCCATGCTCCCGGTTCGCCTTTTGAATTTGATGGTAAAATGCTTTTTTCACGGGAAGTTTTCGCTGGATCTTCACTCGCTTGATAAGCCATAATAGCGGCCAGAATTGCATTGCTACGCACGTCGTCGAACACGATCTTGTCATAGGTGTCGCGGTTGGTGTGCCATGTGTAGGTTCCGTAAGACCAGTTTAAGGAGCTTAATGAGAATGCGGGTGCTCCTGCTGCCACAAATGAAGCAAAATCAGAGCCGCCCGCGCCGGGTGCACCGGGGAATTTGGATTCGATAGGCGCTTTAATGTTCTCCGGAACCTTGGAGAGCCAGCGGCCCAGATAGTCATAGGAATTCAGAAAACCTTGACCGGAAAGGTTAATAACCCGTCCCGTGCCATTATCCTGATTGAAAACCGCCTGAATGTTCTGCACAATTTCCGGATGATCTTCCACAAATGCCCGCGAGCCGTTAAGGCCCTGCTCTTCGCTTCCCCAATGTCCTACAAGGATTGTTCTTTTTGGATTTGGATATACTTTTTTGAGGATACGCATGGCTTCCATCATCACAATGGTGCCTGTTCCGTTATCCGTAGCGCCGGTTCCTCCATCCCAGGAATCGAAATGAGCGGAAAGGATCACATATTCATTCGGTTTCTCAGAGCCTTTGATTTCGCCAATTGTATTGAATGTCTGGCTTACGCCCGTTTCCTTCGCATCCGCCCGAACGCTGATTTTGGGCGTGTGACCCGATTCCGACAGGCGATATAGCAAGCCGTAATCTTCTAAGGAAATGTCAATGGTAGGAATCGCTTTTGTATAAGCACCAAAAATTTTATTTGCCCCAAAACCCTTTGACCAATAAGACATAACCACGCCTGCTGCTCCTGCTTTTTCCAGTGCCAGCGGCAATGTTCGCGCATTATAACCGCTTTTTTTCATGCGGTTTGCCCAGGCTTCGGTTTGTACATCGCGGTCTTTTTTCATTTTTTCAAATGATTCTTTTGTGCCGAATTCCTGCCAGTTATAGTCCGGGCGGCCCGTTGGCTGGTTCATGCTGATCATAACAAATTTGCCTTTGACAGTCGGCAACGATTTCTGGAAAGCCAGTGAATCAGCCACATCCGGGAGAATGATCACGTCAGCTGTAACCGTTTTCCCTCCCGTGCCAGGGCTCCACGCCAGCTGCATGCCTTCAAGCGATTTTACACGTGGCGCCACCATATCAATGTGTGACACGCCGCGTTCCCAGCCACGCCATTCGCCCCACTTTTCGTTTTTCGCAGTAATGTTCCAGCCTTTATACTTAGCCACCGCCCACTCGTGTGCCTGCATCATTTGCGGTGAGCCAACGAGCCTTGGCCCGATGACGTCCATTAATTCGTGCGCCAATTTTTCCAGTTGTGAATTTTCGGTTGCTTCTTTAACAATGTTTTCAACCACCGGATCTTTGCTTTGTGAAAAGCCAGGCTGGATCTGAACGGCAAAAAACAACAGGAAAACAAAGGAGATTTTTTTCATGGAAATGTTGGTTTAACAATTAATCTACTTCCTAAGATAGGAAATAGCGATAAAGGTTCGGATAATGGTTAGGAAAATTGTTTCGTTTGTCTTCTTCGCAAACTATTTCGTTGGCCTGCTGGCAGTGGCACTGTCGCTCGAAACCATGTTCCAGCTGAGGTTGCCATTCAATGCTGTTCCATACTACATCCTTATTTTCTGCGCCACGGTTTTTTATTACACCATTGCCTACTCCATCCCACCGGGCACTGCGTTTTCGAGCAACCCGAGAACCGAGTGGTATCGCACGCATTACAGCTTTACGCGGATCAGTCAATATGTGCTTTTTACGATTTGTACGGGGATTGCGGGTTGGTTTTTGATCCGCGATTTCAACAAATTATTGCATTTGCCGCTTGCAAACTGGCTTTTGCTCCTAAGCATTCCTGGTGCGGCAATCCTTTACTACGGACTGCTTCCCAAGTCGTTTATCTCGTTCAACCTTCGCAATACGGGTTGGCTGAAAGCATTTGTGATCGGCTTTGTGTGGGCCGGTTTCGTAAATGTGTTTCCCATTACCATGCTGCGTATCGAACAGGGAATTGTGGTTCATGAGCCTATTTTCATGTTTTGGTTATTTGTCAAAAACTGGATGTTCTGTACGGTGAACGCGATTATGTTTGATATGAAAGACTATGAGGACGATGCCAACATTCAGCTTAAAACATTCGCGGTGCGGATCGGGCTGAGTAATACGATCGTTTATGTGCTTGTTCCGCTGCTGCTGATCGGGTTGCTTTCGTTCCTTTCGTTCGCATTTTTTCAACGGCTGAGCACGCCTACATTGATGCTCAATTTGCTTCCTTTTGTTTGCTTGCTTGGCGTCGCTTTTGCATTGCAAAAACCCAAAAGCGTGCTTTTCTATCTGATCGTGATTGATGGACTATTGCTGGTAAAAGCCATCTGTGGAATTACAGGGAGCTTTTTCACTTATCATTAAGGTCATGAAAAATAATTACGACCGGGTTGCGGGGTTTTATGACGGGCTTTCAAAGCTGGTGTTCGGAAATGCGCTGACGGGTGCGCAGCGCTCCGTTCTACACTTCATTCCGGAACGGGCGAACATTCTCATTGCAGGCGGAGGAACGGGCGCGATTCTGGAAGAAATATCACGCATACGGCCGCATAACATTGACATTACTTACATTGAAATCTCGGAGAAAATGCTGGAGATGGCCCGGAAGCGCGATGTTGGGAAAAACAATGTCAGATTCGTTCACGCAGCCGTCGAGTCATTTCAACCGGCTCACCAATTTGATGTTATTATCACCTCGTTTTTGTTTGACAATTTCCAACAGGACAAAGCAGAAGTCATCTTTCAAAACCTCCATAATGTGCTTAATTCGACTGGAATCTGGCTTTTTACGGATTTTAATGTTGAAGAAAAACCCGGTAAATTCTGGCAGAAATGGTTGCTGAAATCCATGTATATGTTCTTCGGAATTCTTTCAGAAGTGGAAGCAAAAGAGCTGCCCAACACCGCAATGTTGTTCAGTAAGGCGGGTTTTAAAACGATTTTTCAAAGATCCTTTTACAGCGGCTTTATCAACTCATTGGTTTACCAAAAACCTTAACCCAAAGCAGCGCGCCTTCTTCCAAATATAAACCGCTCATTAAAAACCACAATTGAAAGTAAGATCAGCGAATAAGCGGTGATCTGAATGGAATTGATAGGCTCATGGAAGTACACAAGCGCAATAAAGAAATTCATTAAAGGATTGATATACAACAGGATACCCATAGTAGAAGAAGTTACGCTCTGCAATGCATACAGGTTCATATAGAGCGGAACGATGGTAAAGAGCACCGCGATCAGGAATATCAATGCGTAAAATGAAAACTCGGTTGGCATTGCTTCGCTGTATTGCGGATAGAACGGCAGTAGGATCAGGGCCGAGAAAATGATCTGGACGGTCAGGACCAAAAATTTATCCATACCCACATTCTTACGCTGACTGACCAGATAAAATGCATAAGAAAGCGCAACGATAAGACTGTAAGCAATATCGGCAACATTACTGAAAGACAGCAACATACAGCTTACTATGCTCAGTGAAACTGCTGCCCACTGCCATTTGCTCAATTTTTCGTTCATCACAAAATACGCAATCACGGTTGTCATAATGGGACAGACCAGGTAAGCGAAGGACGCCGCTTTCACACTGATGTGGTTCATCACGTAAATGAAGAAAAACCAGTTTGCGGTCAGTAATATGCCGCCTGCGAGCGTCAGTAATGTGATCCGTTTTCTTTGCTCAGAAGGCATCTGACGGAATGTTTTCACATTTTCCTTCAACACTTTTACCCTAACGAACAGGCTGATCACCGCCATGATAACGGCACACAAAAAAACGCGGTAAAAGAGAATATCAAGCGAAGCGTAAGCCTTTAACGGTTTCAATGCCAAACTGAAAAACCCCCAGATTACAAATGAGATAAATGCTGCCAGATAGTGTTTCGAAAATTTCATGGAGCTGGTAATGTGTATCAAATGGTGTGGATGGATGTATTGAGGGAACAGCAAAACATTTCCGCGGGTTCGGAGGTGCTGAAAATCATTCGTTTCTCAACTCAGGATATTTTAATAATACAAAAAACGGAACCTTAGCCAGTATATTTGGCTTGATTTAAGTAGAACATTAGTATTCAATATGACTTTTTCCGATATCCGGCTTGTAGCGACCGACATGGACGGCACGCTTTTGAACTCCAAACACGAAATACACGAATCTTTCTTCCCTGTTTTCAGAAAATTAAAAGACAATGGTGTCATTTTCGTAGCTGCCAGCGGACGTCAATATTTCAATCTTGCCAAAGCATTGGAACAAGTAAAAGACGAGGTAATTTTTGCTGCTGAAAATGGCAGCTACGTTGTCTTTAAGGATGAAGAAATCCACATTCAACCCATTGAAGCAGACATTGTGCGGGAACTGGTGCAGATTTCACGCCCGATTAAGGACACATATGCAGTAATCTGCGGAAAGAAAAAGGCTTACGTAGAAAATGACGAGCCTGAATTCATCAACCATTTAAAACTATATTTTGAGAGATATGAGATTGTTGAAGATCTGACAAAAGTGGAAGATGACCAATTCCTCAAATTTACGCTTTGCGACCTGGCTGGTTCGGAAGTGAACAGCTATCCGCATTACAAGCATTTTGAAGACAATTTGCAAGTAAAAATCTCAGGGCCGATATGGCTGGACATTTCGCACAAAAAAGCCAATAAAGGACGTGCTATGGAGGTTTTGCAGGAGAAATTTAACATTACGTTTGACCAGACCATGATCTTTGGCGATTATCTTAATGACCTGGAAATGCTTACGAAAGGACATTACTCGTACGCAATGGCGAATGCACACCCGGATATTAAAAAAATAGCCCGTTTCATCGCTAAGAGTAACGATGAAAACGGGGTTGTAGAAGTCCTTTCGGAAATTACGGATTAGCCTTCGGGTTACTCCGTGTATTTTTTGAATATAGAAGTCGCCGTGTGACCGCCGAAGCCAAATGTGTTGTTCAGCGCATAATTCACGGTTTGCTTCACAGATTCGCCAAGTATAATGTTAAGCCCTTCCGGCGTAGCCTCATCAAGCGTCTCCGTATTGATCGTTCCCGGGATAATGTCGTGCTTCACAGCCAGGATAGACACAATGCTTTCAATGGCTCCGGCAGCTCCCAACAAGTGTCCGGTCATTGATTTTGTAGCGCTGATCGCCACCGGATGATCCCCAAAAACAGTTTTGATACCATTCAGCTCGCTCATATCACCCAGCCCGGTGGACGTAGCATGCGCATTTACGTAATCAATTTTGTCGGGTGTGATCTCGGCCTCTTTTAAAGCTTTTCTCATGCCCAGCGCTGCGCCCATTCCGTCTGGGGGCGTGCCCGTTAAATGGTAAGCGTCTGCCGCCATGCCGCCTCCGACAATTTCAGCATAAATGGTTGCTCCGCGGGCCACTGCATAGTCCAGGTCTTCCAGAACCAAAGCGGCCGCTCCTTCACCCATTACGAAACCATCACGGTCCTTATCGAACGGACGGGATGCTTTTTCAGGCGCATCATTGCGTTTGGACAACGCTTGCGCCGCACCGAATCCACCCAATGCAGAGTAAATGATCGCTGCTTCCGAACCACCCGCGATCATCAGCTTCGCCTTGCCCATTTTAATGGTGTCAAATGCGCTGATCACCGCCGTATTGGACGATGCACAAGCAGAAACTGTACAATAATTGGGACCGTGTAATTTGTGGCGGATCGAAATAACGCCTGCTGCAATGTCCACGATCATTTTTGGGATAAAGAAAGGGCTGAAACGCGGCACACCATTCGATGCATGGAATTCCAGCAGCTGATCTTCAAAAGTGCCCATTCCACCGTTTCCTGTCGCCCAGATCACGCCCATATCGTAGCGGTCTTCCAATTCAACGGTGCTGAAATCCAGCCCGGCATCCTTGATGGCCGTATCCGATGCAGCAATGGCATACTGCGTGTGCAGATCGTATTTTTTCAGCTCTTTTTTATCGATATAATCCTCTGCAACAAAATTGCGTACTTCGCAGCCGAATTGCGTCTTAAACTTAGAAACATCCATTTTCGTAATGGTAGCAGCACCGCTTTTACCATTCACAATATTTTCCCAAAATTCATCTACGGAATTTCCGAGGGGAGAAATAACTCCCAAACCAGTAACAACTACTCTTCTCATAAAAATTTAGAATTTTCTCGACAACATCAGGCGTTATTTGTCAAACTCCTGAGTCACTGCATCTTTGAATAAGGCTTCCACCATTTTTTGCACTCTTGGACCAACTATTAGTATCACCGGGATGACCAGCATATAGGCCATGATCCAGGATTTCAGCCAAATCACCAAAAAATTGGCAACAAATCCAATATTTATAGAAACCAAACTGAAGGAAATTATACCCGTAGTAATCACTCCCATAATCATGGCAAACGCAATTTTCCGCTTCATTTTCTCTTTTTATTTAGTTTTAAAATTGTCACCGGTTGATATGCGAATATCAGGCTGCACTTCCCGGGTTCATTGCCATCAGCGCTTGGTCTGGCGATTGCAGGAATAATCCAAATAGCTCGGCAGTCCTGCCAACCCGGATTTCGTATGTATTTGTCTCAAATGCATGAACCAAAGCCTCGGCTACTTCGCGTGGCGGAATGCCATTTTCTCCACCGATTTCGGTTGAAAAATCTGTGTTAACCAATGGCGGCATTAGTTCAAAAACCTTTGTGGAAGTTGTTTTTGCTAATGTCAACCGCAGTGATTGCGTGTAGGAATGCAATGCTGCTTTGCTCGCGGCATAAGTCGGGATCACATGATTGGGCACGTAAGCTGCAATGCTTGAAACATTGACGATTGCGGATTCCGCCTGTTTGCTTAACAGTAGCGCCAGTTTTTGATTTATCCCGACAATTGATAAGTAGTTGGTCACAATTTCTTCCTCTGCCCGTTCGTAAACATTGTCCACGCTATCGAGCAGATAATAAGATGCCGCGCCCGCGTTATTGATCACAATGTTCAGGTCTGGAAAATCGCTTTTTAATGTTGTTACCAGCTTGTCCACATCCTGCTTGTCAGCAACGTCACTCACAATGGCCGTTGTGTTTTTCAGTTTCGCCACGGCGCTGTTGAGCCGCGCTTCGTTTCTGCCCGTGATGATCACATTGTTTCCTTTTTCCGAAAAAATCTTCGCTATCTCAAATCCGATTCCAGCGCTTCCTCCCGTGATCAAAATTGTATTTCCCGTCGTTTTCATTTTTGCTTTTGTTTAAATAAATCAAATATTAAAATATACCGATCGGTATATTTATTATTAAAAAAATAGTTACAAATCGTCAATCATCTTTTTTACTGCTTTCATTATCGCCGTCCTGTATTGCAGCTTACCCGTAACTTTACTGATCATAATGCCTCCTTCAACCAATGCGATCAATGTGATAGCCACTTCTTCCGGTTCCAGATTGGCGCTCAGCTCATTATCTACAATCCCTTTTTTAATCAAGGCTTCGATTTTATTTTTCCATGAATAAATGGCGTCAGCCGCTTTTTGTCGCAGCGGCGGGTGCGTGTCGTCGGCTTCGATAGAAGTGTTGAGAATGGGACAGCCGCCTTCGGGAAACGGGTAAGTCAGGAAGTTCTCATAAATGCGCACATACACCAGCAACTTTTCCTTCACCGATTTCTGCGCATCCATTTCAGCCTGAACAGCGGTGAACATTTTCTTCAAGTTGAAATCGAAAGCCGCCAGCGCCACTTCGTCCTTGTTACGGAAATTCCCGTAAATGCTTCCTTTCGTCAGGCCGGTTGCTTCAATCATATCGTTGATTGAAGTTCCCGAATAGCCCTTTACATTGAAAATCGGCGCCGTTTTTTCAATGATAAATTGCCTGGTTTTTTCTGCCTTATTCATGTGCTTTAAATTAACGACACAAAAATATACCGATTGGTATATTATAACAAGCAAAGCTTCCTTTATTTTTTAGTTTATTTTATCAAAAAACAAAAAGCGGCCAGGTTTCGCAACCAGGCCGCCATTTTATCTCCTATGCCTAATTTTTTCACTTAGCGCTAACACGCCAGATCGTCCCGGCCGAATCGTCATTGACCAGCATCGAACCATCTTCCATTACGGTCACTCCCACTGGGCGGCCGTACACTTTCTTTTCGCTTTCTATAAATCCAGCTAGAAAATCTTCGGGCTTTCCAGCAGGTTTGCCATCCTTGAATGGTATAAAAACGACCTTGTAACCCGTTAGTTTCGAGCTGTTCCATGATCCATGCTGGCCTATGAATGCACCGTTCTGGTATTTTGCAGGAAACTGTGTTTTGTCATAGAATGCGAGTCCTAGTGAGGCTGTGTGTGATCCTAACGGCACATCGGGCACAAGCGTTTTGGCAACAAGATCAGGGCGTTCCCCTTTTCTCCTCGGGTCCTCATTTTTCCCAAAATATGCGTACGGCCAGCCGTAAAAACCGCCTTCTTTCACACTTGTAACGTAATCTGGCACCAGCTCGTCACCGAGCTTATCCCGCTCATTTACAGCCGTCCAGAGCACATTAGAACCAGGCGCCCAATCCATCCCAACCGGGTTACGCAAGCCGCTTGCATAGATTCTTTCCCCCGAGCCGTCCGGATTTATTTCCAGAATATTGGCCCTGCGCTTTTCCTCATCCATGCCATGATCCGCCACATTACTGGCCGATCCTACCGAAACATAGATTTTAGACCCGTCCGCATTAGCCAGCAAGTTTCTTGTCCAGTGATTGTTATATCCGCCAGCTGGCAAATCAAGGATTTTTTCGCCTTTGGCCGTTATTTTGGTTTCCCCTCCTTTGTAAGGATATCTGAAAACGCCGTTGGTATTGGCCACATAGAAATAATTTTTGAGCACCAGCATTCCCAATGGCTGTTTCAGATTTTCCATGAAAATCTCTTTGATTTCAGGCTTACCGTCGTTGTTGACATCACGTAAAATTGTGATTCTATCTGCGCTCTTTTTCGTATTGGATTCCGCAACGAAAACGTCACCATTCGGTGCAACGTAAGTCCAGCGCGGACTTTTTAACTTATCTGCATATTTGCTGACAGTAAAACCTGATGGTGCCGTCGGCATTTTGCCATCCGGCCAGCCCGCTTCCTCAGGCCTGTTTTCAACCGACTCGGTGGTAAATGGTGCTGGTAATGTAAGGCTGTCTGTAACTGTTTCAACTGAATCAGGGCCACTTTTTGCGGCGGCTTCTTTTTCTTCATCGCTTACTTTGGTGCTGCATCCTCCCAGCGTGAGGGCCAGACATGTGCACGCAATTATGAGGCAATTTGTCTTCATTCGGTGATGGTGTTAAAAGTAAAAAGCAGATCATCGGTTTCTCAACCTGTGATCTGCTTTTTACAATAATGATGCCACTTTGCTATTCAAGCATATTTCGTCCTTTTGCTTAGTAACTCACCGCTTAAAGAGCAGTTTAGAAACTAACCGGAACCTCAACCACTGCATCGGCCCAGCCCATAAACATCTTGGCAGAAGTGTCTGAAACTTTCTCAAATACGATAGAAAAGTTCTCGATCGGTGCTTCCGCTTTTTTCACAGGAGCCGTCACACGAAGGACATCGCTGCCTTCTTTGTATTTGTAAGCGCCCCAGTAATCCAGGTCCGAGCTCAGGATTACGGTCCATTCTTTTTCGCCAGGAATCGAGAAAAGCGAATAAGTGCCTGCTTTCACTTTCTTGCCACCGAATGTCGCATCCTGGTAAAATATGATCTCGGTTGCTTCATCAGCGCCTGTTCTCCATACTTTTCCATAAGGTTCGAGCTTACCAAAGACCTCTCTTCCCTTCAAAAACGGACGACTATACGAGACTTTTACCAAAGCCTTTTCGCCATCTTTCCGGTCATGCGCAAAGTGATCCGGGAAATAAGCAATATCACGCGGACTTTTATCCAAAGGCCTGAACTTCTGCGCCTGAGCAGTAAAAGCGATCAAGATAAATGTCAGAGAAAGAAGAATTTTGTGTTTCATACAAGTAGATTTAGTTGGATTAGTTTCCGATTTGGGCAATTTCACTTTTTATAATGGTGCCTGCATTTAAGCTGTATATCCTTATATCGATTAACCCATCATCTTCCCGGTTAAAACAGGGCGGGAATCTTTTGTTTTTCCCAGGATAGCCAGGCTGCGTTTGAATTCAATGTTTACGTTATCGGCTTCGAATTTGCAGGTTATGGTTTCGTAGTGGGCGGTTTCGATGAAGCGCCAGGTCATTTCGAATGTGTTTTCGTCGACCCAGGCTCCGTTACCGGCTACTTTGGTCAGCTTTTCACCGGGAACAGGTGTTAGTACAAGCTTCAAAGGCATGACGGAAAGATCCGTTAACCCGACTTTCCAGTTACCCAATCCATTCACGATCAAATGCTCCCCCTTATCGTCGTATAACCGGAACAAGCACCAGCCTTTCGCGAATTCAAAGGATACTTTATTCACTTTCAAACTGTTATCGGCTATTTTAAAGCTTTTATCGGTAAGTTTTGTCGCCAGCTCGGCGGTTGGTTTCCCAGGCGTTAGCGGCAATGCGAGTGATGTTAATTTCTTTTGCAGTTCCGCCTGCGTATCCTTATCCGACTGCACGCGCTCCGACTTCACAGATGCAAGAACGTGGTTCCAAACGTGGTCGAGAATGGCTTGCATATCACCTGTCTCGCTGGTAATTGCCACCACCATATCCTCCTTCGGCATCACTATGCAATATTGTCCGTAAGCGCCATCGCCCCGGTAAGCATCGTTCCGGCAACGCCAGAATTGGTAACCGTAACCTTGCAGCCAATCGTTTTCTTCCGATTTCCGGGCTCCGCCTTTAGACATGATGTGAGAACGCGTGGCTTCTTCAACCCACGCTTCGGACAGAATACGCTTGCCATTCCACTGTCCCTTCTGCAAATAAAGCTGGCCGAATTTGGCAATATCCTCGGTCTTGACCCGAAGTCCCCAGCCTCCCGTATTGATGCCGTTCGGATCCACTTCCCAATCCGGATCATCAATGCCCAGCGGCTCGAAAAGGCGCGGCGTCAGATATTGCAGCAATGTCTGGCCGGTTAGTTTCTGGATGATTGCGGACAGCATATACGTTGCTGCGCTGTTGTATACAAAAAATGTCCCCGGCTCGTGCTCCACGGGCAAGGATAGAAATGCTTTTACCCAATTCTTTTCCTTGGATTCCCTGACAGGCCCGGTGGCATCCTTATCGTGCCCGGTAGACATGGTAAGCAGATCCTTTACCCGCATCGCGGCCAGATTCGCACTCACTGTTGCCGGTTTGTCGTCCGGAAAGAATGATAAAACTTTGTCTTCAACACTTAATTTCTTCTCTCCCACTGCCAATCCGATGGCCGTGGAAGTAAAACTTTTGCTCAGCGAATATAACGTATGCTTCATATCAGGCCCATAGGGCGCCCACCAGCCTTCCGCAACGACTTTTCCCTGACGTAAAATCATTAAGCTGTGCAAATTAAGCTTGTCCGCCTCTACAGCGTTGGTGAAATCCAGAATATTTTTAGCCGATAATCCCTGCAATTCAGGTGAGCTGCGTGGTAAAGAACCGGAATGTAACGTTGCAGCCCAGGCCGATGCCGGAATTGCGCTGATTATGCCTAATTGTAATGCACCAAATCCAAGTTGTTGTAGAAATTCCCTGCGATTGTAAGACATGTCTATGGAGAATAAATGTTCAGAAAAGTCAAATGGTCGGGTGGCTGCGGACTGGGCATGGACGATTTGTCTGCGGTAATGGTATCTTTGTGCTTACAAAAATATTTTTGACCAACTGCGCAGCACTTTATGTCTTTCGAATCGCTTGGCTTGTCCGAACCATTATTAAAAACCATTGCCGAACAGAATTATACTCAACCTTATCCAATTCAGCAGGAAGCAATTCCGGCTATTTTGAAAGGAAATGATGTGCTGGGCATTGCCAAGACGGGTTCGGGAAAAACGGCCAGCTTTGTCCTTCCGATTCTGGAATTATTTCAAAAAAAACCGGCTGCTCCGAACAGGCATATTTCTGCATTGGTCCTGGTGCCTACACGCGAGCTTGCGGTGCAGATTGCCGTTGTTTTTCAAACATTTGGCGAAAGGCTTCCGCGGAAGGTGAAGACATTGGCTGTTTATGGAGGCGTTTCGATCAATCCGCAAATGATTGGTTTGCAAGGTGTTGAGATTCTGGTGGCAACGCCCGGCCGGTTAATTGATTTGCTGTCCCACAAGGCGCTTAATATCTCAGAAACGCAGATTTTAGTCCTCGATGAAGCTGATAAAATGTTGAACCTTGGCTTTGCCGAGGAAATGAAGGACATCTTTTTTCTTTTGCCCAAAAAACGCCAGAGCATTCTGTTTTCGGCCACATTAGGAGAAGAAGTTGACCAGATCAATAAAACGCAGCTCCGAAACCCGGTGCGCATTGAGATTGAGGAAGAAGAACAAAACCTGGATCTGATCAAGCAAACGGGTTATTTCGTTGATCCGGACCGCAGAGGACCGTTGCTGAGATATCTAATTAAAACGCAGGAAATGAAGCAAGTTCTTGTATTTGTTTCGGCAACGAGAACGGCCGATAACCTGGTTGAAAAACTGAATAAGAACGGAATACAGGCGATGGCCATGCACAGTAAGAAAAGCCAGGGCGCCCGGACCGAAGCATTAAACAAATTCAAAGCAGGGAAACTGACCGTGCTTGTTGCCACAGATCTTGTTTCCCGCGGAATCGACATTCAGTTTCTTCCTTATGTGATCAATTTTGAATTACCCAGATCACCAAAGGATTATGTGCACAGAATAGGCCGGACGGGCCGGGCAGAAGCGTCGGGAGAAGCGATTTCCCTGATCTGCCCGGAAGACGTGCACCATTTCAAAATTATCCAGAAGAAAATGGGCAAGCGCGTTGAAATGCTTGAATCTTATGATCTGGAATTGATGGGTTACTGAGCCGCCTTGGTCTTGTTTTTTGCCGCCAGTTCTATAATCTCTTTCTTGCTGCCCGACCAGAATGCAATTTTCCGGCGGTTGAATGTATACGTCACCGCAACAGAGTCCCCGAAGCTGATGATGGCCGGATAGGAATATTCGTCTTCCTTCTTGCCGGTTGCAATGTCAATGCGATCCGTCCAGTTTTGACCGTTATCATACGACATAATCAGTGAAAGCGGCGATCTTGAACCCCAGTCTTTATCATTCGGGTTGTAAGCGAGCACCAGTGTTCCGTCTGGCAGTTTGGCCAGGTCAATGCCGCTGTTCGGGTTAGGAAGCGATGTTTTCTTGATCGTCGACCAGGTTTTTCCATTATCAAAAGAATCGCTTCTGCCGATCACGCCGCCGGTTGTTCTTACCAGCATATGCACAGTGCCGGGTTTGGATTCCCACAAGGTGGGCTGGATGGCGCCTTTCCCTTTTATTTCTGTTGTATCAATTTTAAAGTAAGGGCTTGCTTTCCAGGTTTTACCTTTGTCCGTGCTTCTGTCTACAAAAACTTCCCAGCGATTTACCTCGTTGGACGCGCCTGCCAGCCAGTCGCCGTTTGATAGTTCGATCAGCTTGTCTTTTACAGGCCCTCTTCCTCCTTTATCGCCTTTTACCAACTCATAGGCATCCGACCACGTTTCACCCTTATCAGTGGAAGTTTTCACCCAGGTTTCCCAATGCGCAATTTCTTTTCCTACTTTGAAATATAAAATAATCTTGCCGTCTGACGTTTTTTGCAAAACCGGGTTCCAATGTGCGTCTTCGCGGATTTTGGCCACTTCTTTGGGCGCACTCCAGTTTCCCGGCTGGCCTTTTGAAACCCAAATCCCTACATCCGGATTCTTCTCCTCTGTTCCTCCAAACCACGCGATCAGATATTGACCGTTATCCAGCCTTACCAATGTGGATGCATGGCATTGCGCAAAATCCCGTTTATCTCCAAAAACAAATTCCTTATCGCTTGCCAGTGAATCCTTTAACTCTTTATTCTCATTTTCCGCTTTGTCCGAACTTTTCGAGTTACAGGAAGTCAGCATGACGGAGGAAAGCAAAAGACCGGTTAACAGGCCGGCACATAGGGTTTTTGGAATGCGCATAGGAAGTTGAAATATTGATGTCTGAAAAATGTACGTAGGATTGGACGGAACGGGCTATTATTTGAGCAATTTCTTTAACTCGTCCATCACCATTCCTGGCGCTTGCTCTTCGTATAAAATGCGATAAACGGCACTTGTAATGGGCAGGCTTACCTCGTGGATCTTGTTCATTTCGGTAATGCTTTTTGTGGCATAGTAACCTTCCGCGATCATTTTCATTTCCAATTGCGCCGCCTTGACGCTATATCCGCGGCCGATCATATTCCCAAAAAGCCTGTTCCTGCTAAACTGCGAGTAAGCCGTCACAAGCAAGTCGCCCAGATATGCGGAGGAGCTCATGTTGCGTTCGCGCGGGTCTAGGGCAGTAACGAAATTCCCGATTTCCTGCATGGCATTGGAGACCAGCACGGCCTGAAAATTATCACCGTACCCCAGGCCATGCGTTATGCCGCAGGCCAGCGCTACAATGTTTTTCATCACAGCCGCATATTCAACGCCGTAGAGATCGTCGAGCGGGTTCGCGGTCACGTAGCGGCAGGTCATCAGTTTAGCAAAATCCTCCGCGCTCGGACATTCCGTGGAAGCGATCGATAGATAGGATTGCTTTTCCAAAGCCACTTCTTCCGCATGGCAAGGGCCGGCTATCACGCAGGTTTCTTGCAGGTCAATGCCGTATTCTTTGGAAACCCAGTCCGTAATAAGCATATTCTGGTCAGGAACCATGCCCTTAATGGCCGAAACAATCCTTTTTCCTTGCAAATGTTTGGAAGAAAGATCGCGCAATGCTTCCTGGATGAATGCGGCAGGAACTGCCAGGATTACGTAATCAGCACCTTTGACGGCTTCTGTGGTCTTTTCAAAGACCTTCACTTTCCTGGGAGAAAGCACCACGTCGCTCAGATAGCTGGGGTTATGATGGAATTTACGGATATGCTCAATGTCTTTCTGGTTTCGCAGCCACCACCGGATCTGGACGTTATTTTGTTCACAAAGGATTTTGATCAGCGCAGTTGCCCAGCTGCCCCCTCCTATCACGGCGATCTTGATGTTGTTTAAAAGACTCATTTTTGAGGCCTGAAAAGGTGTTCAGGCGTAAATTAGATATGAATGAATGTTTTCAAAAATGAGAAGATTTTGACAGAAAATAAAAAATCCTTGCAGCAAAGCCGCAAGGATTTTCTTTTTTAACCTAAACTAAATCGAACTTATTACCCTTTTACAACGTATCAGTTCGCGTTTTCATTTGATTTCTTTTCGTCTTTTTTCACTTCTTCTTTCTTTTTTTCTACCAGGTCGCCGTTCTTTAGGTTTTTGGACACCGCAATGTAAGGCCCGGAAATAATAGTATC
Organism: Dyadobacter alkalitolerans DSM 23607; assembly: GCF_000428845.1. Classification (GTDB taxonomy): domain Bacteria; phylum Bacteroidota; class Bacteroidia; order Cytophagales; family Spirosomataceae; genus Dyadobacter; species Dyadobacter alkalitolerans. The sequence goes on from NZ_AUAS01000001.1 coordinate 311,966, forward strand.
ACCCGGTTTAAGGCCGGAAAGAATCTCGATATTTTCAAAATCGCTGATGCCTGTTTTCACTTCCTTCATTTCTGCCTTGCCATTCACATCCACAAACACAACTTCTTTGATCGCTTCCTCTTTCTTAGGCTTTTTCTCATCCTCTTCCGGAGCTTGATCCGTCTGCTCGCCGGGGCGTGCACCAGCAGCAACCGGCGGCGTGCTGTTACGCGTGGTCACAGCGGCGATTGGCACAGAAACCACCCCATTCTTGCGTTCCGTAATAATCTCAACCGAGGCGGTCATACCTGGTTTGAACGGGTAGGATTTTTTGGATTTGGAAACCATCAGATCGGCAAAGGATTCATTTAATATCTTCACCTTCACTTCAAATTCGGTGACAGCATCGGCAGAAGCACTGGAAACGGCTGATCCTGTGGAGGCTGCAGAAGCCAAGCCGGCGGCTGTATTTGCGATTTCCTTGACAATTCCCCTGAACTTTCGTCCGGATGCGCTATATGCGTCTACATCAATTTCGGCCGTGTCGCCCAATGCAACCCGCACAATGTCGTTCTCATTCACATTTACACGCACTTCCATGTTGCTCAGGTTTGCAATGCGCATCATTTCGGTTCCTGCCATCTGCGAAGTTCCTACCACGCGCTCACCCGCTTCGACATTCAATAAGGAGACAACCCCGGTTACGGGTGCAAAAATGCTCGTTTTACGAAGGTTTTCCGCTGCATCTTTCAAGCTCGCCTCGGCGCTTTTAATGTTGTACAATGCGGCCGAAACATTGGCTTTCGCAGATTCAACATCCTGCTGCGCAACACCGAATGTTGAGGCAAATTGCTCGTAATCGGCTGCCGAGATCACCTTATCATTATATAGTTTTTTGTTTCTGTCAAAATTCGCTTTCGCTTGCAACAGCCGCGCTTCGGCTTGGGAAACCATTGCTTTTGTCTGTTCGTAGTTGGCTTTGCTGGAATTGACGGCTGCCTGTGCGCGGGCCATCAAGGATTCATAGTTGTCAGGACGGATTTTTAATAAAAGTTGCCCTTTCACCACCGAATCGCCTTCCGCAACATTCAGGCTGATAATCTCACCTGAAACATCCGGGCTGAGCTTAACTTCAACCTCCGGCTGAACTTTGCCCGAAGCGCTCACGCGCTCAATGATATCCGTCTTTTTAACATTGGTATACTCAACCTCCGTTGCTTTGGGCTTGCCAATGTAACCGGCTTGTTTTGCTCCAAATAAACCTGCCACAAGAAGTGCGACAATGCCTGCTGTGATCCACCAGATCCGTTTCGAAGATTTACGTGCCATATTTTACTTTGTTACAATTAATGTTGATTGAGGATTAGAGGCATTAGGCTAAAAATGAAGGCCTTTTTTAAAAATCCGATAACGGACGGTTCATATAAAAATCAAGGATCTTGGTCCGGAAAACGTAATCATATTTAGCCTGAACAAGATTACCATTCGCTCTGTCGAGATTTGCCTTGGCAATGTTGTATTCCACGGAGTTGATTGCGCCAACATCAAAACGAACCTGTGAAACGCGGAACGTTTCCTGTAACGCCTGCACCTGATTGGCGGTTGCCGAGTAGCGCTTGGCTGCGTTTGTCATATCAATGTAAGCCTGCTCCACATTTTTACGGATCGTCAACTGAACCTGCTGCGCCTGATATTCATAGGTTTTTTGCTGAATCTTGGCGTTGGCAACATTGTATTTCACCCTGAAATTGGTAAAAATCGGAATGGTTAAATTGAGATTAATGGCCGAGTTTCTGTTGAAGTTCAGCTGATCCAGATAACCGAATGTGCGAAGGGCACCATTTGGTGTTTCAATTTTCTGGACTATGGGCAGTTGCTGGTTGTTAACAATGATATAATCGGTCGGCGAAATTACTTCGGTGATCTTGGTTCCCGAACCGTCGGAGACAAAACGTTCCTTTGGAGCTGCGCTGGAATAGGCTGTGTAAATGCCTCCGTTTAATGTTAAGGAAGGCAACGCGGCACCTTTTGCCAGATCAATGTTAGTTTTAGCGGCTTCTATGCGCAATTCCGCAGCTTGCATTTGCGGCAGATTACCACGGGCTACATCAAATATCTCCTGGATCGTGGCATCATAAGCTTGCAAAGCCGGATCTGCCACTTTGATCATTACCACATTGATCTGCTCGCTGCCGGGCATATTCATAAACTGTTTCAAATTCAGCTTCGCAGTTTCAAGGTTGTTTTCGGCATTAACCAATGTGAGCTCGTCGTTGGCAAGCTGCGCTTTAAGGTCGAGCAGATTGCTTTCTGCCAACGTTCCTGCTTCAACGAGTTTGGCAGTCCGGTCGACTTGAAGCTGGGATGCTTCCACTTGCAGCCTCGCCACTCCGATCAGCTCAATGTTGGTCATCACTTGCAGATAGGACAATGCAACATTCAGCATAATGTCATTCCGGGCAGCATCCAGGTCTTTGGCGCTTGCCTTGTAATTTTCATTGTTGAACTTGATATTATTTTTAATCTGAAAACCATTGAACAATGTAAGCTGCCCGCCCAGCTGATAGTTGTTCGAGTTCACATTCTGCTGTACAAACTGGTTGGTAAAAGGATCGATATTTCTACCCGAACTGAAACCCTGGCTGGCGCTGAAACTAATGCTTGGCCAGCGCTGCCATTTGGATTGGGCGTAAATGTTGCCGTTGGTCTGAACGGTAAGCTCTGAAATTTTTATGGAAGGATTGGTTTCCAGCGCAATCCGGATGCAATCTTCGAGTGAATAAGTGTTGGCTGCCTGGCTGGTATCTTTCTGTGCGAAGGCTGTGTTTCCCGCAACACATACACAAAATACAATAAACAGCAGTGCGGATTTGCGTAACGATTTCAACATAAGCAGGTCAGAGTTAGATAATCAATATTAGTGTTTACCAGAAAAAACAGCCATCCATTTTGTACGGACGGTTGCATAGGAAGGGTAAAGGGCAATTCGTACAGAGCTGCCAAAATATCAGTGAAAAAATAAGTATCCCAGCCATATTCCGGCCAAAACGCCTATTAAATCAGCAATTAATCCGGCTACGATGGCGTAGCGGGTGTTCTTAATACCTACTGAACCAAAATACAGCGCAACAATATACAAGGTCGTATCGGCCGAACCTTGAAAAATACATACCAAACGACCCACGAATGAATCGGGCCCGAATTCCTTCATGGCGTCGATCATTAATGCCCGCGCGCCGCTTCCGCTGAGCGGCTTCATGAGTGCTACGGGCAATGCATCCGTGAAATCGGTGTTCATTCCTGTTGATGCAAACATCCATTTGAGTCCGTCGATCAAATAATCCATTGCGCCGCAAGCCCTGAATGCGCTGATCGCAACAAGCAGTCCGACCAGATAAGGAATAATGGTTACCGATGTCGTAAAGCCACCTTTCGCTCCTTCAATGAATGTTTCAAATACATTGATTTTCCGATACATCCCCCAAGCCAGAAACCCAGCCACAACGCCCAGCAGCACCGAATTACCAACGAAAATGGATACCGTTTCAATCTGTTCTTTGGGAAGGCCTGATAAATACCACAGCATCAGCGCGATAATGGTTGTTATACTGCCCAATCCCAGCATAATGGTCCGGTTGAAAAGGTTGATCTTCTGCCACGCAGCTGTAATCAGCATACTCATCACCGTGGTAATGTAAGTGCCTACTACACAGGGAATAAATACATCGGAAGGGCTTTCTGCGCCCAAAATGGCTCTTTGTGCAATGATAGAAAGCGGGATGATCTGCAAACCCGAAGTATGCAAAACCAGGAACATGATCTGCGCATTGCTCGCCGTATCCTTACTGGGGTTCAGCTCCTGCAAACTTTGCATGGCTTTTAGCCCGAAAGGCGTTGCGGCATTATCCAGCCCCAGGAAATTGGCGGAGAAGTTCATGATCATCTGCCCGTTTGCCGGGTGATCTTTGGGAACCTCGGGGAAAAGTTTGTTAAAAAAAGGGCCTATAAACCTGGCAAGCGCATTAATGATCCCTGCTTTTTCACCAACATTTAAAATCCCCAGAAAAAATGTCATCACGCCGGTAAGCGGCAAAGCAATGTCCATCACCGCAACCTTGGCCATTTCCAGCATTCCTTCCGTAATTGCCTTAAAACTCTGCACATCACCGGTAAGGATAAATTTCAGAAGCGCAATGATGAAAGCAATGACAAAAAAGGAAACGAAAATGTAATTTAACGCCATAATGAAGGTTCGGGGTGCTAGGCAGTATTAGTAAAGATTTGATTACAATGTCGAAAGTAAAATATTTTATTTAATGTAAATAACAAAGGTATATTGCAAAGTAGTAACCGCATCGCCACCTAATATTGATTCCAATGAAGTATTGCAGCCTTTTACTCCTGCTCACCTTGTTTGCCTGTGATTCAAATACCAAAACTAAAACAGACGCCCAGAGGAATGAAATCGTGAACGACACCATTCCTGCTGAAAGAAAAGTGGTTGAAAACAGCCCCGTGGCCAGTTTCAGTGAAAAAGTTAAGGACCCGCTTAATGACTGGCGCTTTTCCGTGGATGTCTACGAAACAAAATCAACCTTTGATTTTTTAGTCAAAATAAAATACAAAGAACTGGACGCTGAGGACAACATTAAGATCCCGAATTTCGGCATTATGCCCAAAGTGGAAGTCCGCAAAGGAAAAGAAGAGCAATCGTGCATCATTGGTTTTCTGGATAAAGCGGGTGAATTTAAAGAATACAAGCTGGTGCAGGTGAAGAATCAGGAGTTGAAGATCTCCACCATTAAGCATTACGCAAGAACACTGTATAAAAAGAAGAAATAAATAAAAAAGTTTTTCAAACACAAAAGAGCCTGGTATTCAGGCTCTTTTGTCGTTCATATGTGAGAAAAAGTTAATTCAACACGACCCGCACATTCTCCCCAGCTTTTTTGTCGTGAATGATTTGCAGATAATACGTGCCTCTCGGCAGATCGCCCACCGGAATAGAAATCGTCTTTTTATCATTCAGGTCATCGGCTATGACAAATTCCTCTTCTGAAACGGATTTCACTTCCTTCGTACTCGCTTCGCTGAAAAGCTTCACCATTTCAGGCAGCACGTCGTTTTCAGCTTTGTTTTCAAATGTAATGTATATGAAGTCCTTGGCTGGGTTAGGGTAAATTTCATAGACCGGGCCATTTTCCAAACAGTTGTCCACGCATATCGTAACACCCTTCTTCACCGATCCAAAACAATTGCTTGCCGTCACATCCACGCCATAGCAATTATTGACATAGGAATTGAAGTAAGCCGTGCCACCATTAGAGTTAATAATCGTATTCGCAGGATCGGAGGTGGTCCAGACGCTGAACTTCGTTTCCGGCTCGCTGGTATAAGCATTCAACGAAACGCCCGCGCCGTTACACATGAAATCCGGAGAACCGCCACCATTCTCCGTGACGAGCAATGCACCCGGCAAAGGCGCACTCCGTTTCACCTGCACCGGCGTGCTGTAAGCCGTAGTAACCCCACAAACCGAGTTCGTAGCCGAAACCTTCACCGTTCCATCGCTCACTCCAGTCAAATGCGCCGTATTCGTATTCCCCGGCGAACTAACCGTTATCCCACCAGAAGCAACCCAATTATATGTAGTTGCATTACTAGCAGAGGCAGTAATGTCTTTGGGAGCACATAGGAGGATGGGACCGGAGTTGATGGTCGGAACTGTTGGGAGCGGGCGAGTAATGGTGAGCTGCGAGGAAGTTGCCAGCCCCGGAACATCGCTTCGGCTAGCAATCACTTTAATAACACCGCCAGAGCCTGCACCCGGCGTCACCGTAATCGTATTTCCACTGCCACTATGTGTCCAGCCAGCCGGATACGTCCAGGTATAATTCGTAGCATTCATCACAGCAGGAACCGAAACCGTAATCGGCGTCTTGCCACAAGCCAGCTGATAACTGCCGGCATAAGCAATGTTATTGATCTTAATGTTGCCAGGTGTGCCCAGGTATTTGATTGGGATATTTTTAGTGACACTAAGCGCAGGGGGACAGGATGTGCAATTATCAGCCTGGCTCGCAGGCACGCCAGACGTAACCTTCAAGATGCCATCGCCATTGTAATTATTCCAGACGACTTCAATAGATGTTTAACCGTCACCACCATACTTTGAGGGACTAATTACAGTACCACCGACAATGACACCATTGGTAACCTCCCAGTTGTATTTACAATCTTTTCCTTTACCACATTTGTCAAACTCCGTCATGCTAACTGAATATTTATGCGCAACCTGATTTGGAAGTGCATAGCTACACGTGAAGGCAGGCCCTTCGCAAACAATAGCAGCCTTCTGGCACAAGGCGGAGACCGAATTGACGGCAGTGAGACATATAATAGCTAACCAAAAATTCAGATCAATTCTTTTCATGGCGAAATTGGTTTAAAGATGATAAGTGACATTGATTATCCTTACGGCATTGAAATAAGTATTGAAATACCGTGTTCTTGACCTTGTCGTTTCCTTGTCGGCATGGAGAGTCTGCTCGATGTTGTATTTGAATATCAAGGCGGTTTCGGCTGAGATGGAGAGGCGATTTATAATCCTGTATTTGATTCCTGCAAAAGGATTGAGACCAAAGCCATATGTCTGGTTTGGGAAGGGGTCGTACCTTTGATCGTGCGACTTATGATATGAAAACTGGAAATCAGCGCCGTAAAAGAGTTGATGTTTTCCGGAGTTTCGCCGAAATTCGTATCCAAGCGTTGCGGCCGCATTGAAGTTATCCATCAAGCGATAAGGCACAGCATTACCCGCAGAATCTGCATAGTAATAGTCCTTACCTAAACTCGAATCATAATTCTCGAGAGAGAACCGGTAAGCGCCTTTTGATTTTGGAGCATATCGGATCATTAGATTCCCAAAAGACCCTACCCAACCAATCAAGCCTATACTAGCATCCCACTTGTAATCCTTAAATTCCTTACTCGCTTTTTTTGTTGTCTCAGGAGGTTTTTCCTGTCCATATACATGAATACTCAGCCAGAGCGTCCCGGCTAGAAGAAGGATAAATGTTCTCATCATGACTTTTAGATGTTTATTTGATTGGTACAAATAAAACATCCATAAATCATACAGCACGCACGAAAACCCCAGCTTCGTTCCTACAAAAACCCAGAAAAATCAGCGTTTGGCTTTGAGTTTGCTTACGTAATTTTCGGAGATTCCCAGGTAAGAGGCGATGTACTTTTGAGGGACACGAAGGAAGAGTTCCCTGGATTGCTGATGGAAAATATTGAGCCGCTCCTGCGCTGAGTGAAGCCGCATTTCGCGAAGCCGTTCTTTATCATGAAGGCCGAAACGCTCGGCAATGATCCTGCCGAGATGGCACATTTCCGGATGTTTGGCGTAAAGGTGATACAGATCTTTGCGTGATATGCAAATCAGCTGGCAGGGTTCTAATGTCTCGATGTATTCCTTTGAAGGAACCTGGCAGACAAAACTTTCAAAGGCAAGGAAAAAGTCGTTTTCGCTGGCAAACCATTCGGTAATTTCCTGACTCTTCCCAAGCCTGTGGATAATACAGCAGCCACGGGCGAGCCCGGTTTTAACGAACCAAAGTTTGTCGCAAATCTCCCCTTCGGAGAGAAGCAGCTTTCCTTTTGGCACATGTATCAGTTTGAACGCTTGCAGGAAATCCGAATTGACGGTGTCACTTATAGGGGTAAAGGCCCCAAGGAAGGAAAGTAATTGTTTAGGCATAAATGGCATAGTGTGTCGTAATAATTAAGCAAGAATAATAAATTTTCTCGTTATAACGCAAAATAGCCCGGAAATTCCGGGCTATTTACATTTATCACAATTCGTATTGTCACGCCTTAAAAACCTCGTCCATCTTCTCCCGGATGGTAAGCAACCGCTTCCGGTCGCCGCCAGCAACTTCTGCCGATGCCCAGCCTGAGTATCCAATTTTTTGAAGCGCTTTGTTTACTTCGGGCCAATTATTATCACCCTCCATAAACTCGACGTCGAAACCTTTCCAAAGACCCAGGTCGTTTTGTTTTTTAAAACTGAATTCTTTCAAATGGAGCTTTAAAATGCGCTTATTCAACGCTTCGATCCAGGAAGCAGGCCAACTGTAGCGAAGCACATTTCCGACGTCGAAATACCAGCCAACCATGGGGTGCTTGAAGTCATCGACATACTTTGCCGCTTCCAGTGGACTTAGCAAAAATTGGTTCCAAACGTTCTCAATCGCTATTTTGACACCTGTTTTTTCCGCTATGGGAAGCAGCTTGCGAATCTCGGCCTGTGAACGTTCATAGGCTTCTCCATAAGTTACAGTTGCATTAACCACACCTGGCACGACCAGCACGGTGTTCCCGCCATATTCTTTGGTGTCCCACAACGCTTTTTCAATGGACTTGGCGCATTCTTCCCTTTTCTTCGGGTCGGGATCCGACAATGGCAGCTTCCAGTGCATTGAATTAACAGTGCCGGGAATCAGCAAACCGGTTTTATCTCTGGCCGCGAGGACCTCCTTCATATCTAGTTTGTCGGGAGATTCCAGCTCCACGCCGTCGTAACCTAGATCTTTTAGCAATTTAAACTTGTCCATTACAGACAAATCCTCTTTTACCATCCCCCACATCAGGCTCTTTTTCACCATTGGTCTGGCCAATGAATTAGCAGGCGTTAAGATGGGTGACCCAGGATTTGTCAGCACTGATGCATTAGCAGCCGATGCAGTGCCAACTGTGGCAGCACCAACCGCAACGCCGGTTGCGGCAAGCGCCGAGTTTTTCAGAAAATCTCTTCTTTGCATAAAATCCTATGAAAACGCTGTGATACCAGGTTTAGCAACTTCAACAACCGGCGGCTTCATATCGAAGCTGTAAGTATCCGGACCTAATTTTTCTGTTGAGTTCATTGCTTCATCCCAGGTTACGCGCTTTCCTGTGTACGCAGCCATTCTTCCCATGATAGCGATCAATGTGCTTTGCGCCATGAATTCACCATCATTTACGTGCTTACCGCTACGGATCGATGCGAAAAGCTCGTTATGCTCAGTTTGGTACATATCATTCTGTGCACCCGTGTATTTCCATGGATTTTGTCCAAAGATTTCATGCACGTTTCTTGCGCAGTTTACCATAGCACGGCCTTTTGTACCGATCGTTTCTACGAGATAACTGTTTTCGCAATTGGCTTGCTGTCTTGAATGGTGGAAACCTTTTGCTCCGTTTTCATAATCGTAAACTACGGAGAAGTGATCGAAAATATTTCCGAAAAGGGAATCCGTACGAACTTGTCTTCCGCCTGTTCCTACTGCTGAAACCGGCAATTTGCCGCCCATTGCCCACGACATCATGTCAATGCTGTGCACGGCCTGCTCTACGATATGGTCACCGGCAAGCCAGGTGTAATAAGTCCAGTTACGCAGTACATATTCTGCGTCCGTCCAGCCTTGTACGCGCGGGAAAGACCACAATGTCCCTGTATCGTAAGTGTTATAAATTGCAGAAATATCACCAACAGCGCCATCCAGGATCTTCCCGAAACTCGCACGCTTTGGCTCATGGTAGCGCCAGCAAAAGCCGGACATCAGAGCCACATTTTTTTGTTTTGCCAATTTAGCCGCTTCTAAAACCTTGCGGACACCAGGTGCATCCACGGCCACAGGTTTTTCACAGAAAACGTGCTTGCCTGCATTGATCGCTGCTGTCAAATGTTCCGGACGGAAATGCGGAGGCGTTGCAAGGATCACAACGTCGACACCCGAATCAAGCACCTTTTTGAAAGCATCAAAACCTACGAACTTATGACCTTCGTCCACTTTCACTTTCGCGCCGTGTACTTTGGTCAGGTTATCGAATGAAGAATCTAATTTGTCTTTGAATATATCTCCCATTGCGTGGAGAACAACATTAGGATCTGCTTTCAAAGCTTGGTTTGCCGCACCGGACCCGCGTCCGCCGCAACCGATCAAACCTACTTTCAGCGTTTCGGCATTAACACCTGCAAACGCGCGGTTTGGATTCAGAATAGTAACAGCTGGTAATGTGCTGCCTGCCAGCGCAATGCCCGCCATTTTCAGAACATCTCTTCGAGAAGTACTCATTGTTAGTTAAGGATTAGGTGATAGATTATATGATACATACCAGATCTTTCGGAGCAATAAAGATAGAAAAATCTGTTATTTTTCCAGCAAAAGGGAACCAAAAAATCATTTTGCGTGCTCGTTAACACACAAAATCTTATAACGCTGGTTTTGATTTTTGTATACATTTATATTCCGAAACTTCTCATCCCTCTATGATTCACGATAATTTACTATTAATCATTTCCCTGCTTTTCATCGTCTCAATGCTCACCATGCTGAGCGAAAAAATCGGGGTTTCCTATCCTATCTTTCTGGTAATCGCAGGCTTACTCATCTGTTTAATTCCGGGAATGCCGCATATGCAGCTGGAACCCGACTGGGTTTTTCTCATATTCCTGCCCCCACTTTTATACTCCGCAGCATGGAATACTTCCTGGAAGGATTTCTGGGAATCGAGGCGGCCGATCGGCTTGCTTTCGATTGGTCTGGTGTTTTTTACAGCGACAGCCGTTGCCTATCTGTCCAGCGCGATTATTCCGGGATTTACATTGGCGATGGGCTTTTTGCTCGGCGGCGTTATTTCTCCGCCAGATGCCGTGGCGGCCACCTCGGTTTTACAGGGACTTAAAGTTCCTAAAAGGGTGGTCACCATTCTTGAAGGTGAAAGTCTGGTCAATGATGCTTCCTCGCTCATTGTGTTCCGGTTTGCGCTGGCAACCGTTGCCACTGGGGAGTTTGTGCTCTGGAAGGCGGAAGTCAACTTTTTTATAGTGGCCGGGATGGGCATTGTAGTGGGACTTGTGATCGGGAACATTCTTTATTTCGTGCACAAATATTTCCCAACCACTCCGAGCATCGATACTGCGCTTACATTCATTACACCTTATATGATGTATATCGCGGCAGAGCATTTTGAATATTCGGGCGTGCTGGCGGTGGTGAGCGGCGGGTTGTTTTTGAGCTTCCGTGCCCATGAAGTCTTCGCTTACCAGTCGCGTATGCAGAGCATGTATGTCTGGGAAACGGTTATTTTTCTGCTCAACGGCATTGTTTTCATCCTGATCGGTCTTCAATTGCCGGATGTGATAAACGGGCTGAAAGCATACACATTGCTGGAAGTAGTTTCCTACGCGGTCATTATCAGCATTGTTACCATCATCATCCGCATTATCTGGGTTTATCCGGGAACATATTTACCTCGGCTATTATCAAAAAAAGTAAGGGAAAAAGAACCCAGGCCAAGCTGGCGGACGACGTTCATTGTGGCTTGGAGCGGCATGCGCGGCGTTGTTTCCCTCGCATCCGCACTGGCGATCCCGCTTACCCTTGATGGAAAACCTTACCCGCACCGGGACCTGATCTTGTTTATCACATTTGTGGTGATCCTCTGTACGCTGGTTTTGCAAGGACTAAGCCTTCCGTGGCTCATCCGCCTGCTCAAAATCGAAGATCCGGGCGAAAATATGACCGAACAAAAAGCGATCATCAATGCGCGCCTGGCCACGGTAAGCCTGGAATATATGCAGTCCAACTATGAAGGTGAAATCTCACAATTCGAGCCTTTCAGACTTTTGAAAGACCGCTATGAAAAGATCATCGAGCTGGCCGACACGCGTTATCTGGATATCGACAACAATGCAACCATTGGTTTTGCAAGGGCTTACCGGAAAATGCTCGTGGAAATTGTGGGCATTAAGCGCGAGGAGATAAGAAAAATTCGCCGGGACAAGGTCTGTTCCGACGAATTGATAAGGACGAAAGAAAGAGAATTAGACCTGGAAGAAGCAAGGCTGAGAAACTCGGGCTGATCAATCCCAGGCCACTTCTATCACATAATTTTTCAGGTCAATGGTCGTGAAGCGCTCGCCATTCTGACGTTTCAATGCGATTTTACCGTTCTGAACTTTGGCTACTTGTTGCGCCAGAACATCTTTCTCGGACTTCTTGCGGTAAATCGCTACCATTTGCTCATCGGTATTCACATCTACATCGCAGCTGCGTCCTTTTGCATTGATAAGCTTTGCATTATCAGGCAGATAAGGCGCTCTTGCCAATGCCAGCGCACGTGAAGCCTGCGGCACGCCGTATCCGACAAAGTTATTTCCATATGGATACAAATGCGCCGATTTTTCAATCAGAGAAATCAATTCTACGTTTGTCAATTTAGGGTTTGCCTGCAAAAGACATGCTGCAAAACCAGTGATAACGGGTGCTGATAATGAGGTTCCATAAAGCGAAAAGCAGGAAACATTAGGCTTTACATAAGATAAAAACTCAGGCCCTACACTGCTATAACCGATTCTGTTCCAAAGTTTTCCATTGGTAGCACCCACAGCCAGAACGCCTTTTGCATCAGCCGGGGCCGAAACAATTTCCCAGCTCTTATCATCACCTTCATTTCCGGCTGAAACAATCAGCATAATGCCTTTCCTGTCCGATGCAATCTGTGCTGCCCTCGAAATAGCCGAAGTTTTACCGTCCATTTGGGAAGGGACATAATTTTCTTTTGGATCTGAGAATCCTTTGGCATAACCCAATGAAGTGTTGATCAAACGTACGCCAAGGCTGTCCATCCATTCCATGGCAGCGATCCAGTTATCTTCCTCGCCCCTGTATTCCCGCAATGAGTAATCTGTTCTTGCCAGATAAAACTTAGCATTGGTCGCCATGCCATACTGGATTTCATCCTGAAAATCCACTCCGGCGATCGCAGCTAAAACCTCGGTTCCGTGCATGTCCGAAAACGATTCAGCAGTGCTGAAAAGCAATTCTCCGGCGCGGCCTGGCTTTACATAATCGCGGATGCCCAGAATCCTTTTGTTTTTAAAAATCTGTGTGAGGGAAAGCGAAGAATCTGCGCCATAAAAACCTGCGTCGATCACCCCTATGGTCACGTCTTTGGCTGATATGTTCTCTTTTGTAAATGCATTGGCCTGGACCTGCGACATTACTGGTGCCATTTGTGCTTTTTCGATGGCTTGGGTGCGGGCAATGTAAAATCCCGGGTCAATAGGAACCACTTCCTGAACAAAATCCAGCTCACGCACTTTCATGGCCTGCTCGCTGGTCATAATGGCAGACACTGCATTCAGCCATTTGGAACGATTGATAATGCTGACAGACTGCTCTCGTAGTGCCCGCTCGTACTCGCCCTTTACAGGCAGGTCCATTTCGTCCGAAGCGACTAGACCAAGTTTGAGGCGGTTTTCAAGTGTTAATGCAGAAACAGCCGGTGGGGCGCTCAGGTCCTTGTTTTTGAGGTAAATCCAGTATTTCGGACTCGCCGACAAAATAAAAGGTGCAAAAACAAACGCAAGCAGAAACAATCTTTTCATGAATATGATCATAGTTAGGTTATATCAGTCAATCAAAAAAAGCGACGGATTTTTGCAAATTTGCCGCTCTACTATTGAACAAGATAAACGTAATTTTACAAATTAAATTACCAGTTACAAAATTTAACCCCTATGCGCTACGCCCCCATCGGCAAGGAGCTTTTTATAGAAAACCGCCGCCGACTAACCCAATTATTGAGGCCAAAATCCCTGGTTATATTGAATTCCAATGACCTGATGCCTACGAATGCAGACGGCACAATGGGTTTCAAGCAAAGTACGGATCTGTTTTACTTAACCGGCGTGGATCAGGAGGAAACAATCCTCGTCCTGTCTCCCGAACATCCCGATGAAAAGCTTCGGGAAGTCCTTTTTTTGAGGGAAACCAATGAAACTATTGCCGTTTGGGAAGGAGAGAAGCTGACCAAAGAGCAGGCCAGGGAAGTAACGGGCATCAAAACCATTTACTGGACACATCAATACGAAACCGTTTTCCGCAATATTGTTTTTGAAGCGGATCAGGTTTATTTAAATACGAATGAACACACCAGAAACGATTCTCCGGTGCAGACGCGAGAGACCCGGTTTGTAAATGAATTCAGGAAAAAATATCCTATCCATACATTGGCAAGGCTGGCTCCTTTAATGCATCAGCTTAGGGCTATTAAGCAGCCCAAAGAAATTGAGTTACTTCAAAAAGCATGTGACATTACCAAACTCGGTTTCGAACGGTTATTGACATTCGTAAAACCTGATGTGCAGGAGTTCGAAGTAGAGGCTGAGCTGCTCCATGAATTTGTCCGCAATCGTTCCAAAGGCTTTGCTTACCAGCCGATCGTTGCATCGGGCGCTAATGCGTGTGTGTTGCACTACATTGAAAATGACCAGCCCTGCAAAGATGGTGACGTGCTTTTACTGGACGTTGCGGCAGAATATGCCAACTACGGAGCAGATTTGACGCGCAGCATTCCGGTGAATGGTCGCTTTACAAAAAGGCAGCGCGATGTTTATGATGCGGTTTTGCGCGTTTTCAAAGCGGCAAAGGGAATGTTGGTTACAGGGAATATCTGGGATGAATACCATCTGGAAGTCGGCAAAATCATGGAAAGTGAGCTCATCGGGCTGGGGCTGATTACCAAAGATGACATCGCCAAACAAGATCCGGAAACGCCTGCCTACAAGAAATATTTCCCGCACGGAACTTCCCATTTTCTGGGTCTGGACATTCACGACGTAGGCAACAAATACCGCCGTTTTGAGCCCGGGATGGTGTTTACATGTGAGCCTGGCATTTACATTCGGGAAGAGGGCCTTGGCATTCGTTTGGAAAATGACATTCTGATTACAGAAAACGGGAACTTGGATTTAATGGAACATATCCCGATTGAAGCGGAGGAAATTGAGGAGCTGATGAACCGTTGAGTTGAATGCTTTGACGCATTCTTTTTGTAAATTTGTTCAGATCAAATTGAAAGCAAATGGAAAACACAATCAATTTTAACATTCCGTTGTCATTTCAGCAGCTCGTGGATCTGGTAAGACAATTGCCAAGGCCGGAGCGTGAAAAACTGGTTACCGTTATTCAAGAGGAAACCTTGGATGAAGATGAACCGACCAAAGCTGAGATTCTTGAAAACTTGAAGCAGGATTACATTGCTTTGAAGGCAGGAACATTAAAAACATGGCCTCTTAAAGACGTTTTGAATGAGCTATGAACTAATTGTTTCCACACACTTCAAAAAAGAATTAAAGCGACTTGCTAAAAAATACGCTTCATTAAAAGAGGACGTTTTTAAGCTCGGCGAAAATCTCTCCGATAACCCTGCACAGGGCACACCGATTGGTCAGGACTGCTTTAAAATTCGATTAGCCATTAAAAGCAAAGGCAGAGGAAAGAGTGGCGGGGCAAGGGTGATAACGTGTATTTTTACTATGCAAGAAGAAGTTGTGCTACTTAGCGTTTATGACAAGGCAGAAAAAGATAATATCCATGCAAAAGAGCTGACCGATTTGCTTCGAACCATTGAAAGAAGTTAATGATATAACAGTCACATTTCACTAAAAGCCGGGAGATTTAGCGTCTTTCCGGCTTTTGGTTATTTAACAACCTTTGGTTTTAGAAAATGGAGTTTTTGCCCGAAGACATTTATAAGCTGCTAGCTTCCTTTTTGCTGGGAGCTGTGATCGGCACGGAACGGGAATACCGGAGTAAGTCGGCGGGGTTGCGGACCATGATCCTGATTGCGGTGGGATCGACATTGTTTACAATCCTTTCCATCAAGATCAGTGCAGATGCGGGAAGAATTGCGGCGAACATTCTGACAGGGATTGGCTTTATCGGTGCCGGGATTATCTTCCGGGAAAATAACCGGGTCGTAGGCATTACAACGGCTGCCATTGTATGGGTGACGGCGGCGATAGGAATGGGCATCGGTGCTGGTTTTTACGCGATTACCATTGCCACATTCGTTATTTCGGGGCTATCCCTGGTGATCCTCGCCCCTATCCAGAAATTCATTCGCAAAAAAAGCCAGATCCGCAATTACAGAGTCGTATGCCCTTACCAGAAAAAGACGCTGAAACTGTATGAGGAACTGTTTAAAGAGCATAACCTGACAATTCTTCAAGGCGCGCAGAGCCGTTCCGGCGGACAGATCACGGGAAGCTGGACATTACAGGGCTCAGAAAAGAAACACGATAAGCTGACGCATCATTTGCTGAATGACCAGGGAATCATCGAATTTGATTTCTGATCCGTTTCCGCCAAGAGCGGGAACATTAGATTTTAATTAAAAACGCGTATAAAAACCCTTGTCATGCGTCTTTTTAAAAGCGGGAAAGCGTTATAACAAGGTAGAGGGAAACTTTATAGTTAAAAAAAACTTTATCATTAATATAACCCACATTCAAGAATGATTTACAAAGCCACAGCCCGCGTAAATCGGAATTTTACTGCTTCGTTATGTCCGATATTATAAAACAGAATCTTTGGGATATCATCGTCCTCAACACCTCTGAATCTGAGGCTGAATGGCTACAAAACAGAGCTGCGTCGAGCCGGATGGATTTGATGACGGCTTTCGTTGCGGCACCCAGGTTTCTTTCCAAAAAGATCATTTCCATAAATCAAGATCAGCAATTTGCGCTGAATGCCGAAATCCCCGGATTTTCGGTGGAAGGCTGGTCGCTGGTCCGGCTTGCAAGGGTTTGGTTACTGACCCAGCTTGATCCTTCGGACAAAGAGGAGTATGTCAAAAACATTGAAACGCTCTTCGACACGGCCGAAATGAATGAACTGGTGGCGCTTTATGCTGCATTACCCGTGCTTTCTTACCCGGACCAATGGCTTTTCAGGGCCACCGATGCGGTCCGCTCCAATATGGGCTTCGTTTTTGACGCCATAGCATTGTATAACCCTTACCCGGAGAAACATTTCAGCGAACTGGCCTGGAACCAGCTGGTTTTGAAAACCATATTCAATGATAAGCCCATTCATTTCATAGAAGGCCTCGACAATCGTGCAAACGAGAAACTTGCGATGACACTTTCCGACTTCGCGCACGAACGGTGGGTGGCAGGAAGGAGCGTTCCGGCGCAGGTTTGGCGACTGGCAGGCAGGTTTATGAATACAACATTACTCGCTGATATGCAGCATTTATTTGATTCGGAACATGTTGATGACCGCAAAGCTGCTGCATTGGCTTGCAATGATTCCTCACTTGCCCCGGCCCATTATCTTTTGGCAAAATATATTGACCTTGAAAAATCGGTTAAGTCCGGCGCTTTGACCTGGGCTGATCTTGAACACTGACACCTAAACCTATGTGCCTAAATAATAACGATATAGCACCCAATCCTTCGCATTTTGAAGACAGCGAAGAGACGGCAACGCCTGCACACCGCGACATCGCCTGGAACGACTACAAAGATTTGATCAAAGGAATGCGCTTTTTTGACCCGCATATCCACATGGTTTCGCGGACAACCGACGATTACCAGGCGATGCATCAGGCCGGCATTGTGGCATTGATCGAGCCTGCATTCTGGGTTGGGCAGCCGCGTACGGGGCTTTCGAGCTTTAAGGATTATTACAGCAGCCTGGTGGGCTGGGAAAGGTTCCGCTCGTCGCAATTCGGCATTAAACATTATTGCACGATGGGGCTTAACTCCCGGGAGGCGAACAATGAGCCGCTGGCTGAGCAGGTGATGGAAATTCTGCCCTTATACATTTACAAAGAAGGCGTCGTAGGCGTGGGCGAAATTGGTTTTGACGACCAGACGCCCGCCGAAGAAAAATATTACCGTTTGCAGCTGGAACTTGCAAAAAAAGCCAAGCTTCCAGTTCAGATCCACACGCCGCACCGCGACAAGAAAAAAGGAACGGAACGCAGCATGGCCATTGCATTGGAACACGGCATCGACCCTTCGTGGGTGATCGTGGACCATAATAACGAAGAGACGGTCAAAAGTGTGCTGGACCAAGGTTTTTGGGCGGCATTTACCATTTATCCTTTTACCAAAATGGGCAATGAGCGCATGGTAAAAGTGGTGGAACAATATGGTCCTGAGCGCATTATGGTCAATTCGGCGGCCGACTGGGGCATTTCAGATCCGCTGGCCATTCCTAAGACGGCTGCATTGATGAAAATGCGTGGCATTTCAGATGAAACAATTCGCCTGGTTACTTACCAAAATGCAATTGATGCATTTGGCAAAAGCGGACAGATCGATGTGACTGATTTTGAGTCGGGTTATGCCATTGACCATACTGAAAAGTTTCATGGAAACAGCATTTTGAGAGGCGGACAGCAACCTGTGCCGGCCAAAGATTCATTAGTTATCAATTAAAGTGAGCAGCATAAAACCCTATCTGCAGCTAACCCGTCCTGCTAATGTTGTAACCGCATTCACCGACATTTTTGCGGGAATGGCCATTGTACAATTTACTTTTTCAGATTACAACCCTGCCCTGCTGCTCATTTCAACCATGGGTTTGTACGGCGGCGGCGTGGTGATGAACGATGTTTTCGACGCCAAGCTCGATGCTGTCGAGCGTCCCGAGCGTCCTATCCCGAGCGGGAAAGTGCCGCTGAGATCAGCGACGATGATGGGTTTAACATTGCTTTTCCTTGGCGTGCTCGC
Organism: Dyadobacter alkalitolerans DSM 23607; assembly: GCF_000428845.1. Taxonomy (GTDB): domain Bacteria; phylum Bacteroidota; class Bacteroidia; order Cytophagales; family Spirosomataceae; genus Dyadobacter; species Dyadobacter alkalitolerans. The sequence continues at coordinate 330,528 of NZ_AUAS01000001.1, forward strand.
TGCTACAATGTTCAGTGCATTAAGCGGGATGATCGCCATTGTGGTGGCATTGCTAACCGTGATTTACAACCGTTTTGCGAAGCACAGCCGGATTTTAGGACCATTAACAATGGGCATGTGCCGTGGTGGCAACCTGATTTTAGGCATGAGTGTACTACCCGAATCGCTGCAGCAATGGTCCTGGATTGCCATTTTTCCCATCTTATACATTGGTGCCATCACGCTGATCAGCCAGGATGAGGTGCACGGCGGCAAAAAAACGACGCTTTACATTGCGGCACTTCTATATATAGTTGTGCTGTTTGCCCAGTTAAAATTTGCTAATGAACACGGCAACCTGCTGTACACATTACCTTTTATATTCTTACATGCCTGGCTCATATTCAGGCCCTTATGGAATGCAATGCAAAATCCCGTCGGGCCGTTAATTGGTAAGGCAGTGAAGGCGGGCGTTATTTCTCTTATAGTGATGAATGCTTCGTGGTGCGTTGCCTTTGGGCTTTGGCCGCTGGCATTGCTGGTTTTGGCGTTATTGCCCTTATCGATGCTTTTAGCAAAGGTTTTTGCGGTAACTTAGTGTTAAAAATTTCTTTTTTGCGTGTTCAATGTCGATTTCAATGCAAACCATACAACAGCGTTTCCAGGTAGAATACAATTATTCTGTATTCTTTACCGAAAATTTATTTGATACCAAAAACCCTTTGCTTCAAGACTTTTTCAACGAATACACCGAGCAGGGCTTCCAGCGCAAGGCGTTAGTGATTGTGGACGAGGGGTTTGCTCAATATCATCCCGATTTATCCAACCAGATCCAGTCCTATTTTGCTGCATCGGTTTCTCATATCCAGCTTGCCCCGGAAATCATTATCGTGCCCGGCGGTGAAGCTTGTAAAAATGATCCGGCCCTTTTCGACAGCCTTGTCGAAGCGGTTGACACTTATGGCATTGACAGACACTCGTTTATCATTGGCATAGGAGGCGGCGCGGTGCTGGATCTGGTCGGTTACGCAGCCGCTGTTTCACACAGGGGCATTAAACTGATCCGCATCCCGACAACGGTTTTATCTCAAAACGATTCCGGTGTTGGCGTTAAAAACAGCATCAATTCCCGTGGCAAAAAGAACTTCCTGGGCACATTTGCGCCTCCGGTTGCCGTATTCAACGATCTGACTTTATTAAGAACGCTGGATGACCGCGACTGGCGCGGTGGCGTTTCGGAAGCGATCAAGGTTGCATTGATTAAGGACGCTTCGTTTTTTGAATGGATAGAAGAACACACTTCCGCATTGGCAAACCGCGATGAGGCAGCTATGGCTTATCTGATCCATCGCTGCGCAGAAATGCACACCGACCATATCGCAGGCGGCGATCCTTTCGAATTCGGTTCCTCGCGGCCACTTGATTTCGGTCATTGGGCAGCGCATAAGCTTGAATTTCTGACTGGTTTTCAGGTGCGGCACGGAGAAGCGGTGGCGATTGGCATTGCGCTGGATTGTGTTTATGCTGCCAAAATCGGGAAGCTGTCAGAAACAGAACTGAACCGCATCCTGGATGTTCTGGGAAAATTAGGTTTTGACCTTTTTCATCCAAAACTGTCTGAAAACGATAAAATAAACCTGCGTAATGGCCTGAACGAGTTCCGTGAGCATTTGGGGGGAAGGCTTACCATTATGCTTTTGGAAAAAATAGGAAAGGGTGTCGAAGTTCATGAGCTGGATGCCGACATTATCGCACAATCGGTTGATTATCTGGAAGGAACAAAAATCATTCATGCATTATGATCACGCCTTATGGACATTTAACGTATTGCAGCAACATTCATCCCGGTGAAAAATGGGCTGACCATTTTAAATCGCTGCAAGACAACATTCCATACATCAGGGAGCAACTGGCGCCCGGGCAGTCGTTTGGCCTTGGCCTTCGCGTTGCGAATGAAGCGTCTGTGGAACTGAGCAAGCCGGAGGTTTTGCAGGAATTCAAAAACTGGCTGAAAGAACAGGATGTGTATGTTTTTGTGATCAACGGCTTTCCTTATGGCGGCTTCCATAACACCGTGGTGAAGGACAATGTGCATACACCCGACTGGACAACGACGGATCGGTTGAACTATACAATCCGTCTTTTTAATATTCTTTCCGAATTGCTTCCGGAAGGAATGCATGGAGGAGTTTCTACGCCACCGCTGTCTTACCGCTTGTGGTGGACAACGATGGAGGAAAATATCAATGCTACCGAGCAGGCAACCGATCACATTCTGCAATTGCTGGACGAGCTGATCAAAATTGAAAAAACAACCGGCAAGCTGCTGCATCTCGACATTGAACCGGAGCCTGATGGCATTCTGGACAACGCGGTTGATTTCGTAAAATGGTATCGAGATGTGCTTTTACCAAGAGGAACTGCTTATCTATCAAACAAATACAATGTAACTTCCGAGGAAGGCAGGGACATTATCTTAAAGCACATTCAGCTTTGCTACGACATTTGTCATGCAGCGGTGGGTTATGAAAATCCCGAAGAAATCCTGGCTTCGCTTGATGAGGTCGGAATTCAGGTGGGCAGGATCCAGGTGAGTTCGGCTTTGAAGGTTAATTTTTCAAATGAAAAGGAGATCAAGCTCAAAGCGATTGAAACATTCGACGAGCCCGTTTACCTGCATCAGGTTGTGGCTTTGAATGAAGACGAAACGAAAACCCATTATCCTGACCTGAAAGAAGCATTAACGGACTGGAATGATAAGCAGAAGGAATGGCGCGTCCATTTCCACGTTCCGCTTTTTATCCATTCCTATGGCGTGCTGGAATCGACACAGGGCGATATCATTAAAACACTTGCTATTCACCGGGAAAAGCCTTTTTCGTCATTTTTGGAAGTTGAGACCTACACCTGGGGCGTTTTGCCGGAAGATATGCAGAAACCCATTGGCGATTCAATCGTCCGTGAAATTGAATGGGTGAAGAAAATACTTAGTTATGAATAAAACAGTCGTTATTGACATCGTAGGTTTAAGTGCAAACCTGATCGGTGAACATACTCCGTTCCTTGCCAAATATTTAAAGAACAGACATTTAACTCCGATTAAGCCAGTTCTTCCTGCCGTCACGACCACATCTCAAAGCACTTACATTACAGGTAAATGGCCCGCTGAAAACGGGATCGTGGGGAATGGCTGGTATGACCGTGAGGATTCGGAAATTAAGTTCTGGAAACAGTCCAACAAGCTTGTAAAAGGGGAAAAGATCTGGGATGCGGCCAAAAAGCTGGATCCTAATTTCACTTGCGCGAAGATGTTTTGGTGGTATAATATGTACTCAACCGCCGATTTTTCGGTAACACCGCGCCCGCAATATCACGCAGATGGCGTGAAGGCGCCCGATTGTTACGCCTACCCGCCCGAAATGCGGGATGAGCTGCAAAAAGATCTGGGTCAATTTCCGCTCTTTAATTTCTGGGGGCCTAATGCCAACATTAAGTCTACAAAATGGATCGCAGACTCGTCCATGTGGGTCGAAAAGAAGCATAATCCCACATTAACGCTGATTTACCTGCCGCACCTCGATTATTGTTTACAGAAATTCGGGCCTGACTTTTCCAAAATCAGCAACGAGCTGAAAGAGATCGACGACGTGGTTGCGGAGCTGATCCAGTTTTACGAAGCACGCAATGCCAAGATCATTTTGCTTTCGGAATATGGCATCAATCCGGTGAGCAACCCGATCCATATCAACCGGATTTTAAGAAATGAAGGCTTGATTTCGGTTCGGACGGAACGCTGGTATGAATTGCTGGACGCGGGAATTTCCAAAGCATTTGCTACTGCGGATCACCAGATTGCGCATGTATATTTGAATGATGAGTCAGTGAAAGATCAGGTTATCAATGCATTGAAGAAAGTCCCGGGCATTGATCTGATTTTAGATAGAGAAGCACAAAAAGCATATCACATCGACCACGAACGCGCTGGCGACCTGGTTGTTATGGCCAAACCCGACAGTTGGTTTACCTATTACTACTGGCTGGACGACGCCAAGGCGCCGGATTACGCGCATTTGGTAGATATTCACCGGAAGCCTGGCTATGATCCTGTGGAAATGTTTATGGACCCGAAAAACCCACTGATCAAGCTGCGTGCCGGATATAAGTTAGCACGTAAATTAATGGGTTTTAGATATTTAATGGACGTCATCCCGCTTGACGCAACATTGGTAAAAGGCTCTCACGGAAGCATTCATGTCCCCAAAGAATATTATCCGATCCTGGTTACGGATTCTGCTCCCGAAAAATCCGAGATCGAAGCAGTGGACGTTTACAATGTAATCTGGAAGCATCTGACTTAAAACACTTTGCTGAAACAAATAAAGGCTCATAACGTTGTTAAATAAAACTTCAACGTCATGAGCCTTTATTCTTTTCCAATATTCTTCCTTCTGTTACTAGGCGTCACAACCACTTCCTGTTCCAAGGATAAGGACATTACAGAGGACCCCGGCACAATCGAAAACGCCGATACGACCCTTAAAACCAAAGATGCGTTCCCTGCCTTGAAATTTGTAGATCCGGTGGATATGAAGCAGATTCCCGGAGATAGCACCCGTTTTTTCGTTGTTGAGCAGTCGGGCGTTATCAGGGTTTTTCAAAACAATGCGACTGTTTCAAGCAGCGCTGTTTTTCTAGATATAAAAAACAAAGTGCAGGATGGCGGAGAACGTGGCCTGCTCGGGCTAGCTTTCCATCCGGATTTCAAGACCAACGGCTTCTTTTATCTTAATTACACGGCCGGAAATCCTTTAAAAACCGTCATAGCACGTTACAAAGCCTCCACAGCCGCAGCTGAACGCGCCGATCCTTCCAGCGAAACGGTTCTTTTTACATTTAACCAGCCCTATGATAACCACAATGGCGGCTCGATGCAATTTGGTAAGGATGGCTTTTTATACATTGCCACAGGCGATGGCGGCAGCGGCGGTGATCCGCAAAATAATGCGCAAAATCGCAAATCCATGCTGGGAAAAATCCTTCGTGTGGATGTTAACGGGACCGGAAAAGGCAATTATGGCATTCCTGCAGATAACCCCTATCCAGTAGGGAATAATGATGGTTTCCTGCCTGAAATATATGCTTATGGCCTGCGGAATCCCTGGCGGATCAGCTTTGATATGGATAATAGTCGCCTTTTTGCGGGGGATGTAGGACAGAACAAGCGCGAAGAAATTGACATCATTACCAAAGGTGGAAATTACGGCTGGAAGCTTAAAGAAGGTGTGGATTGCTACGAGCCTTCATCCAATTGCAATGGACAGGGCCTCATCGAACCGATCCATGATTATGTCCAAAGCAATGGCGACAGGTCCATTACCGGAGGCTACGTTTATCGGGGAAAATCTATTAAAAGCTTGGCTGGCAAGTACATATATGGTGATTTTGCCACCGGAAGAATCTGGGCGCTGGAACTGGATGGTGACAAAAAGAAGAGCAATGCCATGCTGTTTGAAAGCAAAGGCGCTATTTCTTCCTTTGCGCAAGATCTGAGCGGTGAGGTTTACTATCTGAATTATGGTGAAGGCAAGATAATGAAGCTGGTTAACGGAAATTTAAATTGAAAGTTTAAGCGGTCATTCTATCTTTGCGGGATATTCGACAAGACTTTCCAGGTTTCAAACCCTGGGAAGTCTTTTAACTTAAACGAAACAAAATGTCTAAGGTTCTGATCATTGGTGCAGGTGGGGTTGGAAGTGTTGTAGCCCATAAATGTGCGCTGAACAGCAATGTTTTTACGGAAATTATGCTGGCCAGCCGTACCAAATCGAAGTGCGATAAAATCGCTGCTGAAATTCAGGAAATGCACGGTGTCACCATTCAAACGGCACAAGTTGATGCAGATATCGTCGCAGAAACAGTGCTTTTGATCAAACGTTTTCAACCAAAGTTACTGATCAATGTTGCTTTGCCTTATCAGGATCTGACGATTATGGAGGCATGTCTGGCAACGGGTGTACATTATCTGGACACAGCCAATTATGAGCCCAAGGACGTTGCCAAATTTGAATATAGCTGGCAATGGGCTTATCAGGAAAGATTTAAAGAGGCAGGTTTAATGGCTGTTTTGGGCTGCGGCTTCGACCCGGGCGTAACGCAGGTTTTCACCGCGTATGCCAATAAACATCATTTCGATGAAATGCATTACCTGGATATCATCGACTGTAATGCAGGTGATCATGGGAAAGCATTTGCTACAAATTTCAATCCGGAGATCAACATTCGTGAAATTACCCAGCCAGGCCGTTATTGGGAAAATGGTGAGTGGATTGAAATTCCTGCCATGTCCATTCACAAGCCTATCGAATATCCCGGGATCGGACCAAAGGAAAGTTATGTGCTTTACCACGAAGAACTGGAATCCCTTGTAAAAAACTTTCCGACATTGAAGCGCGCGCGTTTCTGGATGACATTCGGACAAGCTTACATTACGCATTTAAATGTGCTCGAAAATGTGGGTATGACCAGCATTAAGCCTATCAAATTCAACGGAATGGACATTGTTCCGCTGGAATTTTTGAAAGCTGTGCTTCCCGCTCCGGATTCGTTGGGAGAAAATTATTCAGGACAAACATCCATCGGCTGTCAGATTAAAGGCATCGAAGGTGGTGAAGAAAAAACCTACTACGTTTGGAACAACTGCGACCACGCCGAATGCTATCGTGAAGTACGCGCACAAGCAGTAAGTTACACAACCGGCGTCCCAGCCATGATCGGCGCAATGTTGATGCTGACCAACGGGGAATGGATGAAGCCAGGCGTTTATAATGTAGAAGAGCTTAACCCGGATCCATTTATGGACTTGCTAAACCAGCATGGGTTGCCTTGGAATGAGCGGATTAATGTTCCGCTGCCGCATGAGTATTAAATTAATATCCCCTGTCAGCCTGAGCGGAGTCGAAGGCACGCTACTCCTTGGTAACGTGCCTTCGACTCCGCTCAGGCTGACAGGGGTTGTTGACTTTTCAGCTTTCCACTCTACCCTTCCATAGTAATCATCGCCCTGGTACAAACCCCTCCTACCGGAGGATTGAACTTGGAGACTTTGACTGTGATGTTTGACACAACCGGGTAATGTTCCCTTATTTTTTCGATTACTGTAAAACCGATGTGTTCCAGCAGCTTGGCTGGTTCTTTCATTACTTTGGAAGCGATTTGGTAGATCGTTTCGTAGTTGACTGTTTCGCTTAGCTTATCTTCTTGTGCAGCCTTGATAAAATCGGCTGTGATGATGATATCTAGTGCATATTTATTTCCAATTCGTTGCTCCTCAGGATAATAGCCGTGGTATGCAAAGAACTCCAGACCTTCAAGGCTTATTGTTCCCAATGTATTCTAGATTTGATCAAAAAATGAACCTCCGGTTTTCTTCGGCTGGTTTTCAGGAACGCGTGGACGGTTGACCGGCGTGTTTTCTCTAACCCGCTCGTTTTCCCTTACTCGCTCCGTTCTGTTTAGCTCCGCTTCGCGCTCGCGTGCCGTGCGCTGCAGTTCAGCCAATGCTGCTGCCGAGTCCTCAGCTGCGGTTCTTGGCTCTTCTTTTAATCGGTATGCAATTTCTTCTTCAACAGGCTCCGGTTCGGAGAAAGCTTCCGACTCTACTTCAACGATTTCATTCAACATTTCCGGTTCCTCATCTTCATAGGCTATCTGCGGAACAAATGTTTCTTCTTCATCAACAACCACTTCTTCTTCCGCATCAACAACTTCTAATAAAACCTCAGGTTTATCATCATGCAAAACCACTTCCGCCTCAGCATCTGACAATTCTTCCAATTCTGGAACAACTCTTGGCTCCGTGATGAACGAAGCTTTCTTAGGAATTTCAATTTCAGAAATATGCTGCTTGATCTCTTCCATTTTATTCAAAACGGACTGCTTATCATATTTCTGCTCAAACCTTTCCACCGTTTCAATGGTGTTATTCGCCAGCGACGAAAGCTGCACAATCAGGTTATCCCTGAAATTCTCTATTGCACGGAAATCGCGTTCCTGCAACTTCACTTCGGCAGCAAAATCTTCTTTGAAACGTTTCAGCCTGTCCTCCGTTTCGCGGATGATCAGGTTCGTCCTGTTTTCGGCTTCGCTTACCAGATCATTGGCAGTTGTCCGGGATTCTTCAATTCGTTTTTCAGCATTTTCATTTGCTTCTTTTTCAATCAGCTTGCTGGTGTCTTCTGCCGCTTTTAATGTTCTGAACAGCGTAGATTCAATGTCTTTTAGCTTGCTAAGCTCCTTCTCAGCATATTCAAGCTGCATTTTCAAAAGACTGTTTTCGCTTGAAAAACGCTCCCATTCCTGGGACAACGAATTAAGAAAAGCATCTACTTCGTCCGGGTCATAACCTCTGAAAATCTTTTCAAAAGTGTGCTTGCGTATGTCTATAGCGGAAATTTTCATGATGCAATCTATGCTTTGTTACTTAGTTAAAAACGGTCGTGTAAGTTAAAGATATATGGATCATTTTTCAAAGTATTTACCAATAATCCCATATTATAAGTATACTATTCAGCCACTTCCCAAACCGAAATCATTCGGTCGTCGCTGCATGAAATCAACTGGTTTTCATAGCTCGTCCAGAGCAGTTTGTTAACCGAAGTCCCATGCCCTGCATGCCTGGCACGATCAATGATCTTTTTGAGTTTAAAAGTAACAGCATCCCAAACCTTTACCGATTTGTCCATGCTGCAGGAGGCGAATAATGTGCGGTCGGGGCTGAAACTAATGTCGTTGACCGCATATAAATGTGCCGGAATGTCTAAAACCATCCCATAGGCATCATTTACGTCCCATATTTTGATGTGTGCGTCCCGGCCCGTTGTAAACAGATATTTGCCGTCCGGTGAATACTTAACGGAAAATACTGAGTTACCATGCGATTGGATCGTCTTTTTTAACACAAAGCCGTCTAAATCGAAGATATTGACATTAAAATCGCTGTCACCGACCGCAAATTCCCGTGTTTCATGGTTAATCGCAATGGTGCGGATGCTCTTTTCGGAAACCTTAATGTGCTTCTGAACCGCGAAAGAAGCAATGTCCATGACCACAATTACACCGTCGCCCAATGCAATCAATGCTTTGTTATCAAAAAACTGAATGTCAAAAATAGGCGCTGTGGTGATCTTTGAGGTTTTTTCAATCTTGTTTTCAGCAATGTCGAGCACCTGGATGCCTTCGTAGTTTTGCCCGATCCAAAGTGCATTGTTTTCTTTTTCAAGACCTAATGCATATACCGAAACACCCACGCGGGCGACGAGATTTCCCAGATCGGGTTTATTAAGATCCCATTGGATTACAAAACCATCGCCGCCAGCAGAGTAAAAGCCATGAGAAGTGTTGTCAGAAATAATTGTATAAACACTGTCTCTATGACCGGAAAAAGTATCTACTTTGCGAATGTTCATGCTTTGCTTGCGATAGGGATTGAGCGTCAAAAATAGAAATTGTAAACAGAATAATTATGCCGCTCGTTCATTCCGAAATGATCGAAGAGTCAAGTACACTGCTGCTTTGGAAGCTTACCGAAACCGAAACGGAGCTCAAAGAAACGCTGGGTTATGCCTATAATGCGGATGAACTTTCAGCGATCACGCATCCGCAAAAATTGCGTGAGTGGCTGGCCAGCAGGCTGCTGATCAAGATTATTGCTGAACAATTTGATATTAATTACATCGGGACTTACAAGGATGAGCACGGCAAGGCATTCCTGATCGATAACGATTCGCACATTTCCATCACCCATACCAACGATTTTGTTGCCGTTGCCATTAATCCGCCTGCGGCTGTGGGCATTGATATGGAGAAAATGGACGCGAAGCTGCAGCGCACTTCCAAAAAATATCTATCTCAACCGGAATTTGAGCATGCCGGCGATGAAATTGCACTCCTATGCATGTATTGGTGTGCAAAAGAGGCGCTATATAAGTTATACGGCAAGAAAAAGGTCAGTTTCAAAGATTCCATATTTATAGAACCTTTTGACAAAGACGCATTACTATTGAAGGGCAGGCTGACAGATCTGGGCAGGGATATTGAGGCCAATATCACTGTCAGGTGGTTTGATCAACATTGCCTGGCGATTGCATTATAGCCTATAATTCAGGCATATCGTCCAATGTTGACTTCAGGATCTTCTCAATTTCCTTTATTTTATCCTGCTCACTCGTTTTTTCGTAAGATAAAATCAAGTTACGCAACACCCGCTGCACGATTTCGAGGTTTGTACAAGGCTGGTAAAATATTTCCTTCGACTTAATGTTGAGCTGCGCGATATAATGGTCAATGTCTGTTTTGGAAAAAATAATTCCCCTGTTAAAGACATTGATATAAAACTGCGTCTTGTCGTTTTTGTAAGTCAGCACGAAAAGATTCGGCAGGTTCACGCCATAAACGGGCATTCCCAGCCTTCTGGCTATTAAAAGGTAGATCACGCACAATGTGATCGGGTTTCCCCTCCGGCTTTCCAGCACAACATTGACCATGGAATTGGAAGGCGAATGAAAATTCTTGGTGTTCGCCGCAAAGTTCATCACCCCAAAAAAGATGCTGTTAATACGCTTGATTTGGTCCACAGCATTCATTTCTTCCTGAAACTGGATCCATATGTCGTAATAAAGCTGTTCAATCGTGGTCCGGAGTTTTTCCATGGAAAGATCCGGATAATGGTAAGTCGAAATGATCCACATTCCTTCCAGCAAATCCAGCGCACCGCCATTTTTCCACGATTGCAAGCGTTCAATCATGATGCTCAGCTGCAATTCGTGGATCAGTTCTTCTATTTTACGCTGCACAATCGGGTTGAAGCTTTCCTCCCACTCGGTTTCGAGAAATGGTATGACATTGCCACCCAACGACAAGATTTTCCCCTCCACATGCTGGCTCACTTCATGATCTTCGTCATCAAGCAAGGATATCAGTGCTTTAATTTCTCTCTGGTTCATTTTCCTCAAATCTGCATTTAACAACCAACGGATAAATAAAAACATTTTTTTTTTATGGACATCAAATTTTCTACTTTTGCCCGGAAAAAAAGCTGGCTAACGGAGCAGATTTCGAATGTTCAGCTTCTATTTTTCCATCATCTATACCACAATATTTTATTAAATTAAGCAAAGAGCACATGAAAATTCTTGTTACGGGAGGAGCCGGCTTTATTGGTTCTCACACTGTTGTTGAGCTAGATAAAGCAGGATTTGAGCCAGTCATCGTCGACAATCTCTACAATTCAAATCTCGGCGTTCTGGAAGGGATAAAAAAAATTACCGGCAAGGATTTTCCGTTTTATGAAATCGATTGCAATGATTCTGAAAAGATCAAGGCGCTGTTTGAAAAAGAGAAATTTGACGGCATCATTCACTTTGCAGCTTACAAGGCCGTTGGCGAGTCGGTTGAAAAGCCGCTTAATTATTACGAAAACAACCTGATTTCCCTGCTTGTTCTATTGCGTGCGGCTCAGGAATTTAAAGTGCCCAATTTCGTATTCTCTTCATCGTGTACAGTTTACGGTCAGCCAGATGCGATCCCGGTAACCGAAAACACGCCCCGCAAGCCTGCCAATTCACCTTACGGTAATACCAAAGCGATCGGAGAAGACATTATCCGTGATTATGTGTATGCCAAATCCGGTGTAAAAGCAATCTCACTTCGTTATTTCAATCCCATCGGCGCACACGAATCATCCCTGATCGGCGAGCTTCCGAATGGCGTTCCAAGCAATCTGGTGCCATTTATCACGCAAACTGCCGCCGGACTTCGCAAGTCACTTACGGTTTTTGGAAATGATTACGACACGGCGGACGGAACTTGCATCCGCGATTTTATCCATGTTGTGGATCTTGCAAAAGCACACGTGAAAGCACTTGAACTTTTGGGTGAACAACAGGAAACAGACTACTATGATGTCTTCAATGTTGGAACTGGCGAAGGTTACACGGTTCTTGATCTGATCAACACATTTGAAGAAGTGAATGGTGTGAAACTGAATTATACTATCGGGCCGCGCCGCGAAGGAGATGTTGAAAAAATCTACGCGCAGTCTGATAAAGTGAATAATGTAATGAAATGGCATGCCGAAAAAACCATGGCGGATGCTTTGAAAGACGCATGGAATTGGCAACTAAAAATAACAGCTCAACAATGAAAAAGATCTTAATCACAGGTGGTGCAGGTTTTATTGGTTCACACGTAGTGCGCCGTTTTGTAAACTTTCATCCCGATTATCATATATACAACCTCGACGCCCTCACCTACGCGGGTAACCTTGAAAATATAAAAGACATTGAGAACGCGCCTAACTACACATTTGTAAAGGGCGACATTGTTGATGCTGAATTCATTGACAAACTGATTAGTGAAAATGATTTTCATGGCATCGTTCACTTAGCGGCTGAATCGCACGTGGACCGTTCTATTTCCGATCCAATGTCGTTTGTAATGACCAATGTGGTAGGAACGGTGAACCTTTTGAACGCTGCTAAAAAAGCATGGAAAGATGATTTCTCTGGCCGTCGTTTTTACCATGTTTCTACGGATGAAGTTTATGGTGAACTGCACGATCCGGGCACATTCTTTACTGAAACAACAAGTTACGATCCGCGTTCGCCTTATTCGGCCTCGAAGGCTTCTTCGGACCATTTTGTAAGGGCTTACCACAATACTTATAAATTGCCGGTTGTTATTTCCAATTGCTCCAACAACTACGGACCAAACCATTTCCCAGAGAAGCTGATCCCGCTGATGATCCACAACATTATCCAGCAAAAACCACTTCCTGTTTATGGAAAAGGCGAAAATATCCGCGATTGGCTTTTTGTAGAAGACCATGCCATTGCCATTGACGTGATTTTCCACGATGGCAAAAACGGCGAAACCTACAACATCGGCGGCCATAATGAGTGGAAAAACCTCGACCTTGTCTTGTTGCTTTGCAGCATTATGGACCAAAAACTGGGCCGTGAAAAAGGGGAAACCGAAAAACTGATCACTTACGTGACAGACCGCGCCGGCCATGACCTGCGCTATGCGATCGACGCAACCAAACTTTCTAACGAACTTGGCTGGAAACCTTCGCTGCAATTCGAAGAAGGACTGGAAAGAACGGTAGATTGGTATCTGAACAACCAGGAATGGCTCAATAACGTCACTTCGGGCAATTACCAGAAATATTACACCGAAATGTATTCGGACAGATAGTTCACCCAGACGCGTAGTCAGCAGGGACAACTCATTAATTTACGCTTACCAACGATCTCATAATGAAAGGAATTATTCTGGCCGGTGGATCCGGGACTAGGTTGCACCCATTGACATTGGCAGTTAGTAAACAGCTTATGCCTGTTTATGATAAACCAATGATATACTATCCGTTATCGATTTTAATGTTGGCGGGGATCCGTGAAATACTGATTATTTCAACACCTCACGATCTGCCGCATTTTGAGAAATTATTAGGAGATGGCAGCCGCCTGGGTTGCGAATTTACCTATGCCGTGCAGCCAAGCCCCGACGGACTTGCTCAGGCATTCATTATCGGTGAAGATTTTATTGGAAATGATAAAGTTGCCCTGATCCTGGGCGACAACATATTTTACGGTTCAGGGCTTTCCCAGCTGCTGCAATCCAACAATGACCCGGATGGGGGCGTGATTTTCGCTTATCAGGTGCATGACCCTGAGCGTTATGGCGTTGTGGAATTTGATAAGTCCAATAATGTGCTTTCTATTGAAGAAAAACCTGAGGCACCTAAATCCAATTACGCGGTTCCGGGCCTTTATTTCTATGATAATGATGTGGTGGAGATCGCCAAAACGATCCCTCCTTCCCCACGCGGCGAGCTGGAAATTACAGACGTAAACCGGGTTTACCTGGAACGCGGCAAACTTAAAGTGGGCGTTTTAAACCGTGGAACTGCGTGGCTTGATACGGGCACATTCCAGTCGCTGATGCAAGCCGGACAGTTCGTTCAGGTAATCGAAGAGCGCCAGGGCTTGAAGGTAGGCTGCATTGAGGAGATCGCTTACAGGATGGGCTTTATCAATGCAGAACAATTGCGTGAAATCGCCAAACCATTGGTAAAAAGTGGTTATGGAACCTATTTGGAACGCATCGTTGCCAATGTCTGATTTGACTGGCACATTGCGTTTAGTCAAGCATTAAGATAAAAATGAAGTTTCTGGCAGAGGAAATTGAGGCGTATTCCGTAGCACATACGGAGGATGAGAGTGCATTGCTGAAGTCTTTGAATCGGGAGACGCATGCAAACATTCTTAACCCGCGTATGCTGTCCGGGCACCTTCAAGGCAGATTTTTGTCGATGATATCCCGGATGATCCGTCCGGACAACATTCTCGAGATCGGTACTTATACGGGATATTCTGCGTTATGTCTTTGCGAAGGACTGAATGCAGGCGGTAAACTGATCACCATCGACATTAATGAAGAGCTGGAAACTTTCACGCGCCGCTTTTTCGCCCATTCTCCTTTCGCCGATTTTATTGATTATCAGATCGGTAAAGCAACCGACATTATACCAACACTGAACGGGACCTTTGACCTGATCTTTATTGACGCCGACAAGATCAACTACACGAATTACTTTAATCTTTGCATAGAAAAAGTGCGTACTGGAGGTTTTTTAATTGCCGATAACGTTCTTTGGAGCGGCAAGGTAATTCAGGACGATATCAAAATTGACAAGGATACCCAAGCGTTACTGGACTTCAACAAAATGGTTCACGACGACGGCCGCGTTTCCAACATTCTGCTTCCTATCCGGGATGGGTTGATGATTCTCCAGAAATTATAATTCACAAAACACATTCAGCCAAGCATTTACAATTTATGGCCAGGACTTTCATGAATAACATCAAGTACATTACAGTTGCCTGGATGCTGCTGCTTATTGCCAACAGCAACGTCATTGCCCAAGCTTACCCGGAGATTCCTTCCAGCATTTCGTTTGGTGGAATTAATGTTAAGCTGGACAGGAGTGCCCAGGACATTATTGAAGAAGATGTAAAAAACCTGATGTCCAATAAGAAGTTTTGGGAAGAAAAAATGGACCGCGCCGTGCTTCATTTTCCTATTGTCGAGGGCATATTAATGGATGAAGAAGTTCCTATTGACTTCAAATATCTGGCCGTTCAGGAAAGTTCTTTCCGCCCGGACGTTGTGTCTTCTTCCAACGCGGTGGGTTACTGGCAATTCAAGCCGGAGACGGCGAGGGAGTTGAATCTGCGGGTTGATAATGATGTAGATGAAAGAAAAAACATCAGCGCTTCCACACACGCGGCAGCCTGGTATCTGAAAAAGAATAATCAGCAATTTAATAACTGGGTTACAACACTTTACTCCTATTATCAGGGAGCAGGCGGTGTAAAAAAGGTGGTTCCGGCCGACTGGGCGTATGCTCGGGAAGTGACATTGACTGGTAAAACGGACCGCTATATGCTGCGGTTTTTTGCACATAAAATCGCGTTGGAAGCTGGTATTGAGAAACATAAAACAGCTAACAAACTGGTGCTTCTCGAAGCGGATTATGGCAAGGGTAAAACACTCGATGATATTTCTGCATCATTGGGCGTCTCTTCTGCCGATCTAAAAAGTTTCAACAGGTGGCTGACGGACGATAAAATCCCCAACGACCGCCAATATCTGGTAACGATCCCGGTCCCGGCCGATCAGCTTGCTTCCGTTCGTGAAAAATTATCATTGCCGCCTCAGCAAACCGCTGTTGCGTCTGTTTACGAGGATACCGGCTATCCTGTTTTGAAAAAAATGCCTGCAAATTCATCTGATCCTAATGGTCCGGATCTGTATGAAATCAATGGTTTAGCAGGAGCCCAGGCACGTGCCGGTGATAAGCCCAAAACATTGGCAAAAGCGGGCAGAATGAGCGCACCTAAGTTTATGCGCTTCAATGATATGGTTGCCGAAATGCAGCTGATTCCTGGTCAGGTTTATTATTTGGCTAAAAAACACAAAAAAGCATCCACACCATTTCACACAGCAAGACCTGGCGACACCTGGCACAGCGTATCCCAGCAATACGGTATCCGTTTGGTAAGCCTTTTAAAATACAACCGCACAACAAGCCGCAACTATCCGATCCAGACCGGGCAGGTTTTGTTTTTGACCAAAAAGAGACCTAAAAAACAGGCGATAGAGATTATTGCACCGCCACAACCATCACCTGGCAAAAAGGATTCGGTTATTGCTAAAAAAGAGGATGTTATCGCCGCCGCGCCAGCAGCTAATACCAATGTAATTCCTGACAAACCATCGGGACGGAGAAAATATACGCCTGTGTTGGTTGAAAAGAAAGAAGAAACGGCCAGCGCACCAGCCACAGTGAATCCTCCGGTAACGAATGCACCGGTTGCAGCTGCCACGCCTGCTGCTGCCAACATTCAAACGAATCCATCCGTAAAAACAGCTACAAATGTTCCTGCATCGGTTCCTACTGAGCCGGTGAGCCAGCAAGCGGGTGATCGCGTTGTAATTATCACGCAGGACAATGCGGATACGTCTTTCAAATCGGCCGAGGAACGGCCTGTGGCAACTTCCTCGTCTCCTTCCAAAGTGGTTACACCCAACGATACGCGTGCTACTTCCGAAACTTCGGTATATATGAAACAAAGGGCTGCGGCAGAGGAAAGAGCTGCGAAAGAAGCCGCTGCAGAGCCTAAAACGGCTGCACCGGAAAAGCTGGCTGCGACAGAAAAAGCTTCGTTCCATACTGTGCAATCGGGCGATACGTATTTTAGCATTGCCAGCAAATACAACCTGACATTAAGAGAGCTCATCGCTTTGAATAAAAATACACCGGGCAGATTGGTCGTTGGCCAGCGGCTCAATGTAAGCAAGGGGGCGCCTACGGAAACAGCGAGCGCTGCGCCAGCAAAAGAAACGCCGGCCAGAACCAACCAGGAGCCTGAAAAAATCACAGTGGTTCGCACCGAGCCTGCTGAAACATTCAAAACACCCGAAGAAATCAAGCACGAAACCCGCACAGCGGCCAGTTCAGGAAGTGAATACCATGTGGTGCAGGGCGGACAAACCTATTACAGCATTTCCAAGGCTTACGGCTTGTCTGTGAAAGAATTATATGATCTTAATGATCTGAGTGGCGCTTCTCCATTGAAGTCAGGACAGCGTTTGAGAGTCAGAAGAATGGATTCAGAAGCGCCTGCTGCTGCTGCCCCGTCGTCAGGCTCGCGCTCCTCGGGAACACAAACGCATACCGTGGCTGCCGGTGAAACGCTCTTCCGCATTTCCCAAACTTACCACACAAACGTGGAAGACATTAAGCGATTAAACAATATGTCGGGAAACAGTGTTATGGTGGGACAAAAGCTAAAAATCCCGCAACAATAATTGATATGATACTCATTGACAATACATGTATTAGTGATGACATTGAAGACCAGCTGTTTGTCTGCAATCTGGACAAATGCAAAGGTGCTTGCTGTGTGGAGGGGGATTCGGGTGCGCCGCTGGACGAAGATGAACTTGCTATTCTGGATGAGATCTACCCGCACGTTGAGCCCTATCTGACACAGGCAGGCAAAGATGTAATTGCGAAAGAAGGAACATATACCAAAGATTGGGACGGCGATTATGTAACCCCTATCATTAATGGAAAGGAATGTGCTTATGCCCTTTATGACGAAAGAGGCATTTTGAAATGTGGCATTGAGCAAGCTTATAACGATGGGAAAATTGCTTACAAAAAGCCTATTTCCTGCCATTTGTATCCGATAAGGGTTACTAAATACGAACAATATCACGCGCTCAATTACGATCGCTGGGAGATATGCAGTCCTGCCTGCAGCTTCGGTCAGGAGTTGGGTGTTCCGGTTTATAAGTTTCTGAAAGATCCGCTCATCCGTGCTTATGGGCCCAAATGGTACAACCAGCTTACGCAGGAAATTGAGGAGCGTAAAGAAAGCCGACTAAGAGAACATGAAGCAGGGAAATGATTTTTTCACTGATGTTTACGATGTAGTAAGGCAAATCCCGGCGGGCCGTGCTACTTCATATGGAGCAATTGCAGCTTACCTGGGCTCAAAACGTGGCGCTAGAATGGTGGGATGGGCCATGAGCAGCGGTTATACCGAACACGGGCTTCCTGCGCACCGGGTGGTGAATAAGCAAGGTGAACTAAGCGCACGGCATCTGTTTGAGACGCCTACCACCATGCAGGAGCAACTTGAAAGTGAAGGTGTTGAAGTTCGGGACGGCCGCATTCAGCATTGGGAAAAATACTTTTGGGATCCTGAAAAGGAACTTAGTTAACAAAAGAAAGGCTCTTCGTCCATTTCGGACAAAGAGCCTTTTCAATTTTTGAACCTTATGTTATTGCAGGGAGATCAGTTTTTCACTGGTGCTTTTGATCTGCACTTCTTTTACCAGTTTTTCTTTGTTATAAAACAATTCAAAGTAGTAAACTCCGTCATTCATTTCTTCCAGATCAAAGACGCGGCGGTATTTTGCATCATTGCTGTCAAAAACTTCGGAGTAGAAGACGTTTCCGCCTTTGTCCTTTAAGGTGATTCTCAGCTTTTCGTCAGCTGCTTTGTTTACCGAAAGTTTAACCTTATTAGTTTCCCTTATTTTGTAAAGAGCGGCGTCAAAAGCTACTGCATTTGCAGCAGTCTTTTCTTCGTTGTTTTTCTTCTTGTCTGTTGTAAATGATGCAAGAGACAAAGTGAGCGCCAATGCGCAGAACAGATTTGAAATGTTTGAAATTTTCATGGCTAATATAGTTTTCTTGTTATGCCCGTACATCTGCACGGTTGAACTATATATAAAAAAGGATGTGCCAGATCCATTTCCAGAGAAAATTTCACTGGCACATCCTTGATATAACCACTTATATTTCAGATACTTAACATGGTTTTCGAAAACTTTACGAGCCTATGGTCAATTTTTAAAGCTGTTCATAACCGAACATCATCAGGTAAAACCGAACGGTTTAGAAGTTATACAAAACCAAGATTATATTTTTTGTCCTGATTTGGAAGAACACTTAAATCTCTTATCTCACAAGAGGATTCGGGGTGTAGCGTTTCGCTTTGGGATCATGCAGCAACCACAGGCCGATGAATGTAATCAAGCCATTGATGATAAGCCGCTCAAAACCGAATTTATAACCATTAAACCACTCAGCAGAGTGATCATTGATAATGTAGGTAATGATGGGTGCTAAAACGCAAACCAACGGAACCCATTTGTCTTTCACAGGTCTTTTGAGGAATGCCCCGAAAGAGAACAATCCCAGCAAAGGTCCGTAAGTGTAACCTGCCAGATCAAACACCGCTGTGATCACTTCCTTGCTGTTAAGCTTATTGAAAATCAGGATAACCAGATAAAACACTACCGAAAATCCGATATGGACCCAAAATTTAATGGTCGAGCGCTGCGCTTCCGGCCTCTTCTCAATGTTCATGAAATCGATGCAGAATGCTGTGGTCAATGCAGTCAAGGCAGAGTCGGAGCTGGCATAGGTGGCTGCCGTAATGCCAAGCAAGAATGTGATGCCAACAACCAGACCTAAGTGGTTCAGGGCCAGCATTGGATAGAAATCATCCGATTTGGCAGGTGTCGGAATTCCTTGCGCTTCCGCATATACGTAAAGCAGCGCACCGAGCGAAAGGAACAAAAAGTTAACGATCACGAGCACAATCGTAAACCAGAACATATTCTTCTGCGCCTCACCAATGTTCTTACAAGTCAGGTTTTTCTGCATCAGATCCTGATCCAGACCGGTCATAACAATGGCAATGAAGACCCCGGCAAAGAACTGTTTGAAGAAGTTCTTTGGATCATTTGTGTCCCAATAGAAAATCTTGGAATAGCCGCTCGTCTGCACGCGGTTCCAGATGTCGCCGAAACCATCCAGATTAAGCTCACTGGAAACGAGCATAATGGTCAGGATAACGGCTGTAATGAGGAAAAAGGTCTGTAATGTGTCTGTCACAATAATGGTTTTGACACCGCCTTTAAATGTGTAGATCCAGATCAGAAAGATGGTTATCGCCACAGCCACTTCAAACGGAATCCCCAATGGCTTGAACAATGCGAGCTGCAAAACCTGTGCTGCGACATAAAGCCTTACTGCTGAGCCAACTGTACGAGAAAGTAAAAAGAATCCCGAGCCTGTTTTATAAGACCAGAAACCGAAGCGCTGTTCGAGATAGGAATAAATGGATATAAGGTTCAAACGGTAATAGAGCGGCATCAGCACTGTCCCTATCACCAGATAACCCAGAATGTAGCCTATAACAACTTGAAAATACGAGAATTGAATGTTCACAACCGCCCCCGGAACCGAAACAAACGTTACGCCGGATAAAGAGGTCCCGATCATTCCGAAAGCCACCAGATACCACGGCGACTGCCTGTTTGCAGTAAAAAATGTATTGGTATCCGCCCCTCTGGATGTGTAAATAGAAACTGTTATAAGCATCCCGAAATAAGCAACGAGGATGGCCAGAGATATATATGGATTCATTAAAGCGGCTTATAGTGGGTTATTTGTGAATTTTAGCAGCTGATTAAAAGGTCCTTAAAACTTCCGATAATCTGCGTTTTTGTTTAGATTTGCTAATCAAACAGAAATTTGGTTGTTATGCAAGCGCTTACAGACACTGAGGTAGAAATTCTGGATAAAACTGTTGAAACGGATGTTCAGAAATTAGTTATCTACAACGACGATGTAAATACATTTGATTGGGTCATAGATACTTTGATAGAAGTTTGTGGCCATACCAATGAACAAGCCGAACAATGCACGCTGATCATTCATTATAAAGGCAAATGCTCGGTAAAAGAGGGCGCTTTTGAAGAATTGACCGGCATGCGCAATGAAATCTGCCGCCGCGGAATCTCCGCAGAAATCCACTAGTCTCACTCAACTTTTCACATGAATTACCCCTCACGTCTTATTGAGGAAGCCGTAAGTGAAATCTCCCGTTTGCCGGGAATAGGAAAAAAAACAGCGCTGCGTCTGGCATTACATTTGCTTAAAAGAGAGGAGGAACAAACCAGATCCCTTTCCGAGGCGCTGATCAACATGCGTACCAAAACTTCGTATTGCGAAAAGTGCCACAATATTGCCGATGACCGGCTATGCAACATTTGCAGCAGCCCGAGGCGCGATCATTCGATCATTTGTGTGGTTGTGGATACGCGCGACGTGCTGGCTATTGAGTCAACCAATCAATATAAAGGGCTGTATCATGTTTTGGGAGGGATTATTTCTCCACTGGAGGGAATTGGCCCCTCAGACCTGCAAATTGATTCTTTACTAAAAAGGATAGAACACCCGGAAGATGCAGAACCTGTAAAGGAGATCATTCTGGCCCTAAGTCCCACGATGGAAGGCGATACGACTGCTTTTTATTTACAGAAAAAACTGAAATCGACGGGTGTAAAGATGAGTACGATTGCCCGGGGCATCCCTATCGGCGGCGACCTCGAATATGCGGATGAAATCACCCTTGGGCGCAGCATCGTGAGCCGGGTGGCCTACGATTAGAATAACTAAACACTTTACCGAAAGACTGTTATGAATAGAACCGACTTCCTAAAAACATTAGCAGGCAGTTCGTTGGCTATGAGCGCATTGTCCAGCCAGGCATTTGCAAAATCCGGAGAAGGCCTACAAGCTGAAATGGCACCATTCAAACAAGCTCCCCTACCTTATGACTTCGGTGCACTCGAGCCCAGCATTGATAAGCAAACCATGGAGATCCATTATGGCAAGCACCATGCGACCTATGTAAAAAACCTGAACGACGCGGTAAAAGGAACTGAATACGAGAAGAAATCGCTCGACGACATTATCAAATCCATAGGAAAGGCACCAGCTGCCATCCGCAACAATGGCGGAGGTCACTGGAATCACACATTCTTTTGGGAAGTAATGGGGCCTAAAAAGGCTGCAGCACCAGCCGGACCGGTTGCTGATGCAATCAATGGTCAGTTTGGGTCTATGGATAAATTTAAAGAAGAATTCGCCAAAGCAGCGACAACACGTTTTGGTTCCGGATGGGCTTGGTTGGTGGTAAAAGACGGTAAACTCGCCATCGGCTCAACTCCAAACCAGGATAACCCATTGATGGATGTATCTGACTTCAAAGGAACACCTATCCTGGGATTAGACGTTTGGGAACATGCTTATTATCTGCATTATCAAAACAAACGCCCGGATTACATTAAAGCATTCTGGGATGTGGTAAACTGGGATAAAGTGGCTGAAAAAATGAAGAAGGCTTAATATCAGTACATTATATTATAAAGAAGGGGTTACCGATCAATGATCGGTAACCCCTTCTTATTTGCTTACAAAATTACTAATTGCAGTAACTGCTGATCACTTTGTACGCCTGCTGATAACCAAGCTCCCCTGCCCTGCTCAGGTCCAGACAGCCATCATTGATTTCACCAAGGCTGTTTTTCAGGATCCCTCTCAAATAATACGCTTCCGGATAATCTGAACGCAATTTGATCGAGCTGGAAAAATCCATGACGGCGCCCATCTGGTCACCCGTTGCGGAACGGATCATTGCGCGTGAGAAGAATGCTGTGCTATAAGTAGGGTTGAGTTCAACAGCCGTCGTCAGATCCTGAATAGCGCCCTTCGTCTCGCCCACCTTCGCCTTGCTTATGCCCCTGACAAAGTATGCCTGCGCCCTGTCATCGCTCAAATGTTCTATCTTAATATTCTGCTGAACCTGATCCCTTAATCCGTCCAGCGTTTCGCGGTTGATTTTACCAGCGTAGGTTATCTTTTTAGGATCGCCTATATAGCTGTTTTTCAAATCAATAGATGTAGAAAGATCTGATATTGCGCCGCGTGTATCATTCAATTTGCCCTTGGCATAACCTCTTCCGTAAAATGCCTGATAGTTTTCAGGATTTAATTGAATGGTTTTGTCAAAATCAATGATGGCGCCTTGATAATCTTCAATTTTATTTTTTGCAAAACCGCGCTTTTCGTAAAATTCGCTCTCATTAGGACTCAATTCAATGGCACGCGTAAAATCTGCCGCTGCACCCTGAAAATCGCCAAGCTCAATTTTTGCTAACCCCCGGCCTGCATAAGCGCCTGTTCTTTTGGGGCTTAACTCTATCACCCGTGTAAAATCGGCCAGGCTGCCCGCGTATTCCTGCAAATCCTGCTTGCAATTTCCCCGTGCATATAAAGCCGCAAGTTCATCGGGATTGAGCGACAAGGCGCGATCAAGGTCGGTAAGCGCGCTTCTGTGC
Organism: Dyadobacter alkalitolerans DSM 23607; assembly: GCF_000428845.1. Lineage (GTDB taxonomy): Bacteria > Bacteroidota > Bacteroidia > Cytophagales > Spirosomataceae > Dyadobacter > Dyadobacter alkalitolerans. The sequence continues at coordinate 353,838 of NZ_AUAS01000001.1, forward strand.
TTTTTTAGTTTGGCATAGCTCACGCCGCGGTTGTAATAGATCTTTGGGTCTTCAGCATTCAGTTCCAATGCTTTGGAATAGTCTTCGATCGCCGAAGAAAAATCGTCCTGCAAGCTTTTGCTTACGCCGCGGCTTTGATAATAAAGTGCTTCTTTGGGATTGAGCTCAATGGCGCGGTTATAGTCTTGAATGGCCCCGCGGTAATCTTTCAGATTTGCCTTCGCCAGCCCGCGGTTAAAATAGCTCGGCGCATGTTCGGGACTCATGGAAATTACAGTGGAATAGGCTTGCATAGCGCCGTTGAAATCCCCTGTTCCTGCTCTTGTATTCCCTTCTTCAAAAAATTCCGCAGCCGATCGTTGAGCAAAAGTGGAGCCAGGCAAAAGGATTGCAATGAAGGTAATCAGACCAAAAAATAAAACTTTCATGAATGTAAAGCGTTTCCTCAAATCAGATATGTTTTTTATTATCCTATAAAAGTATTCAAATTCCCCATCCGCATCAAAAAAACAAATGCCCTATTTTTCGAACACGGTTTTTGAGGCAGGTTATTGAGAATATGGCTACTTTTAATGGATCAATTCCAGTTTTGGAAACTCATTTTTCATTTATTCCACACCATTATGACAGCTAATTCAAGGAAATTTTTTCTCATCGTTCTGCTCATCGTCGCAGCTGCCGCCGTTTATTATTCATTTATTAAACCCATTGATAATAAGGAAGCTAACGTAGAAAGCGCTGCACCCGGACAAACAGAAACGGCCTCCGTATACTTGTCGGAAATGCGAGATCTGGAAGGTAAACCGGTGGCTATGGATGAAGATAAGCTGGTGTTTGTGAATGTATGGGCAACCTGGTGCGGCCCTTGTAACATGGAGATGCCGGGCATTCAAAAACTGTATGATAAATATAAAGCCCACGAAAAAGTCGCATTCTACATTATCTCAGACGAAGATCCGGAAACAGTGAATCCGTTCATTGCGCGTAAAGGTTATAAGCTGCCGTTTTATCAGTTTGCAGGAGCATACCCACCGGCCCTGGACGGCAATGCGATCCCCCGGACTTACATTATTTATAAAGGCAAAATACTGGTAGAAGAAGTAGGCGCTTCACAATGGGACCGCCCCGAAATCACGGATCTGATCGATAAGCAATTGGCTGAAATATAGATCCTAAAAGACACAAAAAAAGCGCTGATCATCATGACCAGCGCTTTTTTTGTGTTAATCTATTCCTTATTCAACGATGAATGTTCCTTTCATCAATGCATAGTGACCTGGGAAACTGCATATGTAAGTGTAAGTTCCTTTTGCAGGTGCAGTAAATTCAACTGTGTCGCTCTCGCCGCCACCAACAAGTTTGGTATGCGCAAGGATGCTAGCCTTTTCTGATGCAGGAATGTATTCCGTTTCTCTTGCAGCCGCCGCTTTTGAACCGAATGCAGCAACGTCAGTTCCTGGCTTCAACAAAACCCAGTTGTGGCCCATTGCAGCCTTAGCAAGTTTTCCTGAGTGTGTCAAAGTAAGCTTCACTTTTTGTCCGGCTTTGACTTTGATCTCTTTCAGGTCAAACTGCATTGCGTCACTTCCTTTTATTACGATGGTTTTAGCTTGTTTCACATCGGTAACAACTGCTTTGGCAGGCAATTTAGCCTCAGCAGTGTTCATTGTAATAGCTCCGAAAGCCAAAACTGAGGCAAGAAGCATTACGCCATACTTCGTCGTTTTCATATTAAGAGTATTAGTAAACTTGATTGTTTGATAATTAACTGGTGCAATTTACGACGCGGTATTTAAAAAAAACAATCCATTAACATTTGTTTGATAAATAGATCTTAAAACAGGATTTTATATTGATCGCGTGCCGCTCTTCCTACACAAATCACGGACAGCACCATCATATAATGGTTGATATCGACGGGGTCCATAGGAATGGGAAGCTTCCCGGATTTCGTAGATAACGCGAGCAACATCATTGAAAATATCACCCATAGCGCACTCTTCTGACGGCTCGCAAGCCCTACACAGGATATCAGCAATGTGATCAGAATGGCCAGCGATTTAATAATGAGCCCCACATATTCTACACGAAACCAGGTGATGCAATACATAAGGAGTAATCCCAGCCCAATGGTGGACGCGAAAAAATAAGTCCCCGCCCGATAGCGCATAATAAGGCACCAGGATGCGGAAACGAGGCAGAATGCGCCTAATGTCATTTCACCTGCCGTGATGACCCCGTACAGTTTTTCAAAACTTTCTACGCCCACGTAGACAAGCAAGTCGGTGAGGGCAACGAGGGCAGTGAAAAACAAAAATATGCCCCAAAGCCACCTGCTGATAAACGGCTGGGTCCGGAAATACCGGGAGAAAATAAATATGCTGGTAAAACTTAAAACCAAGTTAGAAAATATATGTGGACTGCTGAGTATCTGCATAAACCTGCTTAATATTGTCAGAAAAGCAATTTACAAATTCTGGCTACATTTTGCTACTTCGTGCTTTTCGTTCTACTTTTACCAAAAAAACTGATTTACCAACATGAGCGTTTTAGTTAATAAAAATTCTAAGATTATAGTTCAGGGATTTACCGGATCGGAGGGCTCTTTTCATGCCCAGCAAATGATCGAGTACGGTACTAATGTCGTAGGTGGCGTAACTCCGGGCAAAGGCGGCCTTTCTCACTTGGAAAGACCTGTTTTCAACACCGTTGACCAGGCTGTGCGTGCTACCGGCGCTGATGTATCTATCATTTTCGTTCCGCCGGCTTTTGCTGCTGATGCTATAATGGAAGCTGCTGATGCTGGAATTGGCGTTATCGTTTGCATCACCGAAGGTATTCCTACCAAGGACATGATGCAGGCAAAAGAATATATCAAAAACAAAAATTGCCGCCTGATCGGACCAAACTGCCCGGGTGTTATTACAGCCGAAGAATGTAAAGTGGGCATTATGCCAGGCTTTATTTTCAAGAAAGGAACAATTGGCATTGTTTCAAAATCAGGAACGCTTACTTATGAGGCTGTTGACCAGCTAACGCGCGCCGGACTTGGACAAACAACTGCAATCGGAATCGGTGGTGACCCAATCATTGGCACTACGACCAAAGAAGCGGTTGAATTGTTGATGAATGATCCTGAAACAGAAGCGATTGTAATGATCGGTGAAATTGGTGGAAGCATGGAAGCGGATGCAGCCAACTACATCAAATCAACTGGAAACAAAAAACCTGTTGTTGGTTTCATCGCCGGACAAACTGCTCCAAAAGGACGCAGAATGGGCCACGCTGGCGCAATCATCGGCGGTGCTGACGATACGGCTGAGGCTAAAATCAGGATTATGAAGGAGTCGGGTATATTTGTAGCCGAGTCGCCTGCATTGATCGGCGAAACCATGCTGATCGCACTTGGAAGAAAATAGTAATCTGATTACATATCACTTGATAAGAGGGCTGGGGAAACCCCGCCCTTTTTTATAACAATGAAGTCCATATCTTTTACGCTTTTTTGGGCTTTTCTAATAGCTTTTTCCATTTCCGGAACATTCGCTTCCGGTGCGGCCAAAGTCAATCCTCCCGAACAATATTTCCCGGTTTACGACTACCAGAACGACTGGCTCGTTTACAATCCTCAATACAAGAACTACGTCCATTTTTCCCAGGGCGTGAACGAGGGCGCGCGCTATGTTAGCCTTTATGTAGATCTGGTCAAAAACCGCCGTTATGATCTGCTTTTGAAGGCTGAAACGGAGAGTTATTTGTTCCTGGAAGGATCACTTCAAAACAAAATCAACAGCAATGAGTGGCAGGAACTGAACATTGACAGCCTTTATAAAATCTACAAAAAGGATGAATTGCTGCTCACTATTTACGGCAGTGCGGGGATCGGAGATAAATCTGTGCTGCTTTGTAACAAAAAGAAATTAAATGACCCAACGACGATCGAACAGGCCGGGCGGAATTTTATCAATATCAAACCCATCACATTTACACCGTTCGGTAACTTTGCTGCAATTTCTCTGATTCTGATCCTGATACTCAGCGTGTGGATTTACAATGCTAATCCCTTGTCCTTTATACGTTTGATTAATCCTATTGAGTTTTTCAACAATGACCCGAGGGACCAGCTTTCAAAGATTAACAAGCCTTATAGCAACACAGTCGTTTTCTTTGTCATCATCACATCCATGCTGATGAGCTTTGTAGTCGTTTTCCTTTCGGCCAATAAGCTTAATGTATTTTCTGTCAGCACGATATTGTCTGAAAAGTCTAATACACTACAAATTCTTGGTGACTTCTTTATCCTTTCCGCGATCTTCTTTCTTCTAACTTATGTCAAATACATCTGCATGGTGATGGCAGGAAATATGCTGAATCTGGATAAGCAGGTTGACATTATCTTTCTTAAAATAATACAATCCTCTTACCTCTTTTATGCAGCATTGTTTCTGTTCGTTTTTACCCTCAGCTTCAACCACATAAACTGGCTGCCTGAGATGCGAATGTACGTTCTGGCCCCATTTTTGCTGTTCTATTCCGCACGATTCCTGGCCTTGTACATTGTCACCAAGCCGCCGGGCTCGTTGATTAATCTGTATTTATTTTCTTACCTTTGCGTCATTGAAATAATCCCGCTCATTGTCGGCATAAAGTTTGCTTTGTAATTGCAGAGAGTGAAACGGAACTTAAACTAATGAGGATTATACATGAGTGATACCATCAATTTTGATCAGGAGCGGCTTAAAAAAGTAACCAGTCTTTTAGTTAGTCAATCCAGACCAGCCGACGAGAATTCACCTTATTATGAATTGGCCAAAAAGTATAATATCAAAGTAGATTTCAGGCCGTTTATACAAATCGACGGAGTTTCTTACAAAGACTTCCGTAAACAAAAAATCAACATTCTGGATCATACTGCGGTCATTTTCACAAGCCGTAACGCCATTGATCATTTTTTCCGGATTTGTAACGAGGGAAGAGTTGAGGTGCCGGCAACAATGAAATATTTCTGCATCTCAGAACAGACTGCCAATTATCTCCAGAAATACATTGTCATTCGCAAAAGAAAGATCTTTACAGGCACCAAAACGGCGGCCGAACTGATCGAGCTGATGCGGAAACACAAGAAAGAGAAATTCCTGTACCCATGTTCGGACGTGCGCAAAAACGATATTCCGGAGTTTGCAGATACGGAGGAGTTCCACTTCACTGAAGCTACCATGTATCAGACTGGCTCAGCCGATCTTTCTGACCTGGAAGACGTTTACTACGACATTATAGCATTTTTTAGTCCGTCGGGGATCAAATCACTATACGACAACTTCCCTGACTTCAAGCAAAATTCTACCAGAATTGCGGCTTTCGGCCCTACAACCGCGAAAGCGGTTACAGATGCAGGACTTTTTCTGGACATTCAGGCACCTTTGCCAAATGCCCCATCCATGACCGGCGCGCTTGACCTTTATATCAGGCAAGCGAACAATGTTTAGACCGAATTTTGTCCAAAAAAGCCCCGGAAATTTTCCGGGGCTTTTTTGTTATTTTATCAATTTTTTTAAGCAATATGCGTTATAAATGAAATCCGAAAACTCCCAGCGTGTTCCTTAACCAAACCCACAGGCATGACTTTGACTTTTATTATTCGAAGTATTAAATATAACAGGCTGCTTGCAATAATACTCCTGACCACCAACGGTGCGATGGCTCAGAAAGACGCACAATTCAGCTTATTTTCTCTTAACCAGCTTTACCTTAATCCAGCAGCTGCCGGCGCAGACGGGCTTACGAAGTTTCAGCTCACGCACAGAACGCAATATGCTGGCTACCAGGGAACAAATATTTCGGATGAAGGCGGCGCATTGTCAACGCAACTTTTTTCTTTCAGTATGCCTATCAAGAATTTCGGGATAGGCTTTTACGCGCTGAATGACCGCAGCGGCCCGCGTACAGATCAGGATTTCAAATTGTCTGCAGCATATAAGATCCCGGCGTTTGGTGGGAATTTTCAGGTTGGGGCGAGTGCAGGATTATTCAGGCAATCAATCGATTACAGCAAATTAAGATATCAGGATCTGGACGATCCGTTGATTCCAACCGGAAACATTTCAGAAATCAATCCTGATTTTTCTGTGGGGGCCCGTTTTGAAAATGAGACATTCTATGCAGGCGTATCTTTAAATCACTTACTGGAACCAAAATACCAGCTCGGATCAACAACAGCGACTAACCCATTACCGAAGACATTATACTTCAATGCAGGTTTAAATATTGAACTGGGTTACCTTCTTGATATACAGCCAATTGTTTTATTAAAATCCGACATCAGCACGTTCTCTGCCGAGGGTGGCGCGACGGTTACTTATAACAAACGTTATTGGATTGGTGGAACTTACAGACAGCAGGACACCTACTTTATCGTAATGGGCGGAATTTATTTACTACCCGATCAATCGCTTAGGTTATCAGGAGCGTATGATCTTGTATTAGGGGGAAATGATTCGAAAGCACCGTCGTCTTTCGAAGTAATGCTGTCGTACGCGCTGCCATCGCCAAAGTTTGGCAAGAAGACAATCATCCGGACGCCCCGTTTCAGGTTTTGACACAACTTTACAGTCTCCGTATATAGTACTATGGAATCCGGAAATTATTTAAAATCGCAAGGATTTTGGCAATTATTAAACGGTTTTTGTAAACCAGCAGATAATTGAAAGTGATCAGTTTGCGAAACTTTAATTTATATTTGTAAAATAATCTTGCCTTATACCATTTATCTTATTCTTACGTTAACTCGATAAATGCAGGCTTGGTTATCGTTTCGGGAGCTTCACAATATAATTTCTCCCAGATTTTACTGAGCGTGAGATTGTTATTTTTGTTTTTATTTCAAGTATACTATATATCACCAGTCGACGTTTTTAGGCTAACATTTTATTATTCAAATTTTACAAAAACACTATGAATGTGAAAGTGTTCTATCGGGATGGAGTCAAAAGCCTGCTTTTGGTAGCCGCTCTTATGCTGATGCAAAGTTGCGGGTTTATTAAGAGTAAGTTTGGCAAGGGAGGACAAGAAGAAAGCGGGATTCAAAACGGGGAAATTACAGCGACAGCCCGTAAAGGTTATAAGCAGACAACACCGGCTGGAATGGTGGTAATCCCATCAGGTTCCTTTGTAATGGGACAAGCCGATGAAGATATAGCTTCCTCCATGAACAACATGAACCGGCGCGTGACGATCAGCTCATTCTTTATGGATGATACGGAGATCACAAACAACGAATACCGCCAGTTTGTGAATGCCTTGCTGGTTGACTCGGTTTCAGTTTTGGGAGAAGAAGAAATTATGTCCAAATACTATCCTGATACAACAGCATGGAAAAAAGACTTTGCATATTCTAACGGTGACCCATTTGTTGAATATTACTACCAACATCCAGGATTCGATACTTACCCGGTTGTAGGTGTTAGCTGGCAAGGTGCCCAGTATTTCTCTAAATGGCGTACCAATCTTTTGCATGACTTCCAAAACAAAGAAGGACAGTTCAACTCAACAGGTTTCCGTCTTCCGACAGAGGCAGAATGGGAATGGGCAGCAAGAGGCGGACGTGCAGTTGCGAAATACCCTTGGGGTAATCCTTACACCATGAATGCAAAAGGATGCTTCCTGGCGAACTTTAAGCCACAACGCGGAAACTATGATGCGGATGGCTATCCTTACACAGGCCCTGCAAATGCATACAATCCTAATGATTTCGGCCTTTACAATATGGCTGGAAACGTTGCAGAATGGACTTCGGATGCTTATACAGATAATGCAACAGCCATTGTTTGGGATATGAACCCTAGATATGACAATCCAGACGAACCCCGCAAAGTTGTGAAAGGCGGTTCATGGAAAGACATCGCTTACTACTTACAGACCGGCACGAGAACTTTCGAATACGAAACTGAGCGTCGTGCATTCATCGGCTTCCGCTGCGTAATGGACAATGTTAATGACCGCGGAGGTGCCCGTGCACGCCGTCGCTAGATAGAATCTCTTCTAAAAAGAAGCAGCGTTCCAAACACTGCTTCTTTTTTACGACCTTTTCAAAACACTTTTCTTTATCAATATCTAATTTTTTCACTGTAACTGATTTCAATAAGTATGGCTAAGAATAGCGGACCTAATTTTTTTTGGGATAAACTGGTACCAACAATATATAGCGCAGGTGCTGCCGTTGTTATTTTGGGAGCGTTAGCAAAAATTCAACACTGGGACTTCGGCGGTCCTTTACTAATTGCAGGATTGGGTACAGAGGTACTTATATTTTTACTTTATGCACTTCAGACACTAACACAATCTTCTGACCGCGATCCGGATTGGACTCGTGTTTACCCTGAGCTTGCCGACGACTATAATGGTCCTGCAATTACTCGTGGATCTACATCTTCAAGTGGTGTTACTGCTAAGCTGGACAATATGCTCGACAATGCTAAACTAGGACCTGAGGTTTTCGACAGTCTTGGAAAAGGTTTCAGAAACCTTTCTGAAACAGTTGGCAAGATCCGCGATCTGACCGATGCAACTGTTGCTACTAATGATTACGCAAGAAATGTGAAAAGTGCGTCAACGGCGATCAATGATATGAATAAATCTTACGGTGTTGCCATCAGTGCAATGAGTTCTATGGCTGACGCCACCAAAGATGCACAATCATACCGTGAGCAGTTTCAGCAAATCACCAAGAATATGGGCGCGTTGAACGCGGTTTATGAGCTTGAATTGCAGGATACAACCAAGCATTTGAAAGCAATGAATGCGTTCTATGGCAACCTTACTACTGCGATGGAAAACATGGCTGACGCTACCAAAGAGTCGCAAGTGTTTAAAAATGAAATGTCTAAACTGACGACCAACATCTCGTCCCTGAATGGCATTTATGGCAATATGCTGACTGCCATGCGTGGCAGCAATGCATAATAAATTATTCAATCACTGATAACTGATTACTGAATATATGGCAGGTGGAAAAGAAACACCCCGTCAAAAGATGATTGGCATGATGTACCTGGTACTTACTGCAATGCTCGCATTGCAGGTGAGCTCAGCCATCATAGAAAAATTCATTCTTCTGAACAATTCTTTGGAACTATCCTCCGGAGCAGCTAATAAAATAAACCAGGAAACTGTACTTAAAATTAAAGCGGCAGTTGAAAAAGCTGGTAACAGGTCGGCCGATGTGGCGGTAATCAAACAAGCTGAAGAGGTTCGCAAGTTTACTGCTGACATTACCAATGAGATCAATACATTGAAGCAGGAGATTATTGCCAAAGCGGGTGGCGGATTAAATGAGGAAGGTGGAATTAAAAACCCGGATGAAGAAGCCAAAGTTGCTGAATTGATGATTGCACAAGGAAAAAAAGGGAAGGCGTATGGTTTGAAAGAAACGCTTAATGCGTACACTGCAAGGTTAAATGCTTTATCTCCTAATAAATTCCAAATGCTGGCAATGGACGGCAGAGAAGATCCAGGCGTTAAAACAAATAAGGACCAACGCAATAAGGATTTCGCTGAACTGAATTTTGAATCGACTCCTGTTGCAGCTGCATTGGCGGTTTTAAGTCAGAAACAAACAGACATTCGCCGCATGGAAGGTGAAGTCTTGAATTACCTTGCAAGTAAGGTTGGAGCAGCAGACGTTAAATTTGACCGCGTTCTGGCAATGGTTAGCGCTGATGCAAAAACAGTTGTTGCAGGCACGAAATTCAAAGGACAAATGTTCATCGCAGCTTCTGCTTCTGGAATAACACCACGTATGAGCTTGAACGGCTCACCCGTAAAGGTTGAAAACGGCGTTGGTATGATCGAATTTACTGCGCAAGGTGGCGGCTATAATGCAGAAGGCGTCGTGCGGAAAGAACTACAAGCTCGCATTACGATCCCTACTCCATCAGGACGGGATACAACTTATACGATGAACCAGGAGTACTTCGTTGTGAAGCCTTCCTACCAGATTGAAACAGGAACACTTCCTCCTTTATACCTGGGTTGCGCTAATAAATTAAGCATTCAAAGCCCGGCATTGGGACCACTTTGGGCACCAAGCTTCTCAACTGACGGTGGAGAAATTATCCAGAGCGGACAAAAAGGAAAATTCACGATTGTTCCTAACAAAGCGCAGTTGAATATTACTGTTAGCAATGCTGGCAACGTTCTGGGATCTGAGCCATTCAGAGTAAATAAAGTGCCTAAGCCTTCGCTTGAAGTGAGAGTCAATGGTGCTGCCTATGACGAACGTAAAGGAACACCTGCTTCTGGCACGCGTAGCATTCAGGTAATCGCTGTTCCTGATGAAAGCTTTAAGAATTTCTCTCCTGAAGATGCGAAATTTAGGGTATCCCAAGTTGAGATTTCCCTGGCGCGGAACAACAGAAGAATTGGCGGTGTTACATTGAATGGTGGTGGTGGATCTATATCCTCATTAGCGCAACAAGCACAACCTGGTGATCGTTATGTGGTTACAATCTTAAAAGTAGAGCGCCAGAATTTTAAGGGTGCTGTCAACGAAGTTGAGATGGGTAATCAATACAGAACTGTTCCGCTATACTAATACTTCAATTTTAATCGTTGATTGGGCAATACAACCTTATGTATGTTATGAGAAGAATGAACGGAAAAACGATTGCATGGTCATTACTTTCTTTATCTTTGGGCACAGGCGCTGCTTTTGCTCAGGAAAAAGAAGATTCCACAGCGAATCAATTTTCATCGCGCCCGATTGCTGACGGCGATGTCCTGATGAAAAGGACGCTTTGGAGAAGGGTCGATCTTAAAGAGAAACAAAATGTTTCAATGTTCTCTAAAAACAATGAGATCACACGTTACCTGTTGGAGGCTGCAAAAGCAGGTTTGATTGACGCTTACACAAATGACTCATGCGCTACTAAAATTGATGGTGACGAGTTACACAAACGTATATTAATTCCAAATCAGACTGCCGGGTTATCCGCTGAGGAAATAGCAGCTGGCTTTGGTGAGCCGGCAAAAACAGACGATGGCTGGGGTGCTAAACCAAAGGCAGATCCAACAAAAACTGCGGCAGCTGCTGATGACGGATGGGGCAACACTAAAAAGGAAACCAAAACTGAAGCAGCAGCGGAAGATGATGGTTGGGGTCCTCCAAAGAAGAAATCAAGCAAAAAAGGTGCTAAAACAGAGGTTGCAAAAGCAGAGGAACCCGTTGTTGAGCAGCCCAAAGTTGACAGCAGTTTCCAAACCCAAGTCGCTTCCACCGAGGAAGAATATTTTCCGGATCAGTTGAGTATTTTGGAAATTAAGGAAGACTGGACATTTGATAAGAAAAGATCTCGCTTGTACAATGACATTCAAACATTGACGATCATTCTTCCTTCGGAACAAACTGCTACGGGTCTTGAATTACCAGTTGCTTCTTTCCGTTACAAAGATGTGGAAAGACTGTTCAGAAGCGATCCTAAGAAATATATCTGGTATAACACCCATAATACTGCCCAGAACAAGAACCTTGCGGATGCTTTCGATTTGCGTCTTTTCTACGGCCGTATCACCAAATATTCCAATGCAAACGACAGAGCGTTTCTTGACATCTACAATGGAGAAAAAGAAGCACTTATCAAGTCTCTAAACTACGAGCAAGAATTAATGGAACTGGAACACGGACTCTGGGAATATTAGTCTCTCAAGTCGAGCAACAAAAAAAGGTTATCCGCACTGGATAACCTTTTTTTGTTGCTTCATATCCTACTTTCTGGAAAGCTTGAATTGAAGCGTTTTTCCCAGCTTCGTTTTGTCTTCCGTCAAAGCTAAGGCAGCGATTGTCTTTTCGTAACTTTTAAGGACCTCAGCATTCATTCTTCCAGCCGTGATTCCAGGAATGATAACAACACGTACGTCCTGAAATGATCTGTCAGGAGCGGCTTTGACACCTTCCTCAGACCAGCCTCTCTGAAATATATCTACGAAAAACGTGCCGTCCTGAATCCCATGCACAAAAGTAAATTCACTTGCTGTACTCGTTGTTCCAGTTCCAAAAACAACCACTCCAGGTAATGGCCAATACACATTTTGAGATTTGATATAAACCAAGATTGCAGAAGATTGAAAGAGGCTATCTTCCTCAGGCGTCAAATCATTGTAGCCTATACTGAAACTTCCACTAGTATCTGTTTTGACTGCACCAGAAGAGATAATGAATGCCCCTCCACCTGAGCCCGTGCCGTTCTGCCCAGCCGGTCCCGCTGGTCCTGCCGGGCCGGCTACGCCCGCATCTCCTTTTGGCCCTACATCACCCTGCTCGCCTTTGCAGCCAACCATAAATGCCATTGACCCGATCCAGGCAAATAGTAATAATTTTTTGAACATAACTTGCAATGTTTAGAATGTGAATTGAAAATAAGAAAGAAAAATGTTAGAGCTTAATACGCTGGCCGATTCAATTTGACGAGAACAAGGGCGTTTTTTCCATAAATTATACAAAAAAAATTATTAATCCTTCTCACTGTCAAAAGATTAAAAAACCGGCATGATATTGCTGCCTGAATATGAGAAAAAGTGGTGTGCAGAAACTGCTGATATGTAAATTCGCGGCGGAGTAACATTGAATTAAAGCGCCCGAATGTCCGAAAGCCAACAGAAATACCTGATCATCATTGCCGGCCCTACCGCAGTTGGAAAAACCGCATTGTCCATTCAAATAGCAAAAGCGCTTAATACGGAAATCATATCCGCCGACTCGCGGCAGTTTTTTAAAGAGCTTAACATTGGTACAGCAAAACCAACAAACGAAGAGCTTTCGCAAGTCAAGCACCATTTTATCAATTCGCATTCAATTTCAGAAATTTACAGCGCCGGCGATTTCGAACGCGACGTATTGACATTACTGAAAACGCTTTTTGAGACGCACGATTACGTCGTGATGACCGGAGGTTCGGGTTTTTACGTAAAGGCTGTTTCAGAAGGCTTAGACGACCTGCCAGCACCCTTGCCGGGTCTAAGAGAATCTTTGACCCAAAAGCTGAATGAAAAAGGACTTGATGTATTGCAGCATGAGATTCGTGAAATAGATCCGGCGTTCGCTCTTACGGCAGAAATTAATAATCCCCAACGCGTAGTGCGGGCATTGGAGGTATTTTTCACAACCGGCACGCCAATCAGTCAATACCATTTAAAAAACATCATTAAGCGGCCCTTTCAGCAGATTTTAATCGCTTTGGATCGAGACCGTTCCGAGCTGTACCAACGCATTGACGATCGGATGGACATAATGCTCGCAGAAGGGCTTGTTGACGAGGCGACGGCATTGCTTCCATACAAATCCCACCACGCGCTGCAAACGGTCGGGTACAAGGAAGTTTATGGCTATCTCGACAATGCGTATGATGAAAAGGAAATGATCCGGCTACTGAAACAGAATTCAAGGCGGTATGCCAAACGGCAGCTGACCTGGTTCCGTCATCAGGGCAAATTTGAATGGTTCCAGGCCGACGAATATGAAAAAATCCTGGCCTACATTCAGGCCAGGATTCAGGATAATAATACTTTGTAGAAAGAATGTTATTCCAACTCACGATAGGCAAGAATCCCGCCCAACACGTTCCTAACATTTGAAAAACCCTGCGATTCCAGGAAGCGAGCCGCTTTTCCGCTTCTTGCTCCCGAACGGCAGTGAATAATGATCTCCTCATCTTTCAATGGTTCAAGCTCATCCAGATGATCGGGCAACTCACCCAACGGGATCAGCTTCGCGCCCAGATTATCTTCTTCGAACTCGTGTTCTTCCCGAACGTCATAAAAATGCAGGTCTTCCCCTTTATCTAAACGTTCCTTCAGTTCTTGCACTGTAATATCCATAATGTCTTCTTTTTGTTATTAATAAGATTATTGGACAAATAACATCTTTTGTGTAAATGAGCGTTTCCCATCCGACGATTTAACAATATAAATTCCTTCAATCAACTGAACCACGGCAGAACGCTGGTTCTTTTCAGGAACAATGGTTTGGACCAAATGTCCCTGCATTGCATAAATTTCGATTCTTTTTATAGAAGCATTCTCCCAATTAATAACGCCTTTGTTGGGATTCGGGAAAAAGCGCATGTCCGTAGTCGCAGCCGGTTCATTTCCTGTCACCACGCCCGCTGCTTTCTTTCCAAGATAAGGCCGGATCATGATACTGCCCTTCAACGCAGTTTCCTTGGCCCACTCGGTTCCTAGGTTATAAAAAACCGCGTTCCTACCTAGCATGGAATTTCGGTCAAATCCTACTGTAACCGGCTGCTCGTTCAGTTGGAGCCAGCCTACATAAAATGTATCGGGGACAGCAACTGGTGTGTTGAATGCATAATCAATAAACCCGTTTCGTAAGGCTGGATATCTCGCTCCAACAGATCTTTGCGCGATCAGCCTGTCCGGTTTGTCGTTTTTGTTATCAAAGATCTGAATCGTAAATCCCTGTCCCGAAACATCTTTGTTAAACTGGACCATAGCAAGCCTAACGCCGCCGATTGTATCGGGTTTCGCCAATGTATACTGGACAGCCACGCGTCCCAGTTTCTGATTTACCTGCACGCCATATTCAGCACTTCCGTCGTCATATGCATAGTAATCTGTCAAATCTACCCGGGAAGTGCTGGAATCATTGGTCTTCAAATTAACTCCTGGAATGGTATCCGTGGTGGTAACCCAAAATTTGGTAATCAATTTCAAACTATCCAGGTTGCTATTAATAGCCGGCGGAGCCGTTTTGACTGCCAAAGATTTGGATTTGAGCGACTCGACATAAATCGACCTCTGAACATTCCGGAACAATTCAGTGCCCTTAGTCGCATCCCGGATGGTAAATGTGCTGGTCAGAATGTTGAAATTGTTGAAGTTATTCGCAACATCAGTCTTCACCGAATCGGAAATGGCAGCCTGGGGATTAACGCGATATTGCCGGAGCGGCATTGCGGTATATTTTTTCAAAAACGGAGAGATCGCTTTTCTCACCGCAACATCGAAGATATATGGTTGCCTTACTGACCGTTTCGTATTTAAATAAACATAATCCAGATGCCAGGTGTCATAATAACCGGATTTACGCCCATATGCGCGGAACCTGAACTGAAATGCATTATGGAAGTAAGCCGGGTCGGTGATCTTCACAAATTGATTCTTATAAACCGTATCCAACTTATAACCAACTTGTTGCCAGGCCGTAACCCAGCCATTGACTTTACTCAAAAATTCCAGCTGAAAAGAGTCACTGGAATCCGGCAATTCACCCAAACCCTTTGCCAGCCACTGAAAACTAATGTATAGTGAATCCGAGGCCTTCTTCCCGGCCAGGTCAATGGGCTGAGAAGTTAATGTATCGGTAAAATTCTGAGTAAGCGGATTGATGAGGTTATACGGAGTTCCTGATGCATTCAATCCATCGAAAGTTGCAATGTTGAGCGAGGGCTGCGAGCTGGAAAGTGTATTGTTAATGTAAACTCCACTTCCCGGAAGCCAGTTTGCCGTGTTTGGGCTGGCCGTTTTGGTGGTTGAAAAATCATCAAAAAAAGGCAGGTTCAATGTTGCCCCGGTCCGCAATGTGCTTTGTGATTCGGCCTCCTCATCGGCATAGGAGCCGTCGATAGGAACGAGCTTTAATTGGGCGTATAGGAACTGACACTGAAAAAGCGCGAGCAGCAATGTCAGAATTATACGTTTTTTATTATCAAAATAAATTTTACTGTTCCGGTGATATATTCTCATTCCCAGTTGATTCAACTGCTTGTGGTGTGATCCAGAGATCGATTACATCTCCTATTCTTACATTATTTCCAGCGTCCGGGTTCTGTCTTACCACCGTGCCCGCCGCTTGTCCTTCCTCCGCCGGTATTTCCATCTGCTGGCCAACTTTAAGCCCCGCTCCTATCAGCGCAATTTTCGCTTCGTCCAACGGCAAGCCTAAAACGGATGGTGCTTCAAACTGTGCTGTCCCAAGTCCTTCGCCCAATTCCAGATCCACTTTCGAGCCCTTCGGAATTGCTTGTCCGGGCAAAATTTCTTTCCCGTTATACATTTGTCTTAAAACTGCATTCTGCGCCATATCCGGCACATAGGATATATTTCCTTCTTCAAGACCAACACTTTTCAGCAACATTTGTGCGCTGCGGTGCGTCATATCCGTCAACTTCGGCATCTTGATCAACGGTGCCGTGCGCGACGAAACGGTAACATATATTTTCCGGCCCTCTTTTACTTTGGCGCCCGGCAATGGATATTGTGAAATAATGGTCAGCGCAGGCACATTAGCGACAAAAGTGCAATCGACTTCGTAACGCAGGTCGCGGCTCTCAAGAAATTCTTCAAGCTCGGCAACATTCTTTTTCTTTAAATCCGGGATGGTTACAGCCTCGCCATGATTGGTCGTAAAAGGCAGGTAAACGAAGAAAAAACCCAGAAAAAGGACCAAAAGCAATGAAACTATAATTCCGATATGAATGAAAAGATCCGTTCTGGACTGAGTACTTATTTTGGCCATGTATTGTTAAAGCTCGAAATGTATAGACGGGTAAAAATAAACGTAATATTTCAGGATGCCAATATACTATGCGGTATATGATCCAAGAATTCTTTTAATGTACTTTCCTAGAATATCGAATTCAAGATTGACACGATCACCCGCTTTCAGGCTATGGAAATTGGTAAATTCATAGGTGTAAGGGATGATTGCAACCCGGAACGAACTGCTTTCAGAATTGAAAACGGTAAGACTGACGCCATTGATACATATGGAGCCCTTTTCTACAGTCAGATTTCCGGTGGATGCATCGTATTCAAAATCAAACAGCCAGCTTCCGTCGCGTGCTTCCACGAAAGTGCACACAGCCATCTGGTCCACGTGCCCCTGCACAATGTGTCCGTCGAACCTGCCATTGGCCGGCATGCAGCGTTCCAGATTGACCTTATCCTGAATAGTTAGGTCACCCAGATTGGTTTTCAGCAATGTTTCCTCAATGGCGGTAACTTTATAGGTGTCTCCCTCCACGGCAACAACGGTCAGGCAAACACCATTATGGCTGATACTCTGATCGATTTTAAACTCCGAAGCAATGGGTGATTGAAACGAAAAAGTTTTGTTAGTGCCTTCTGAATCGACTTTTAAAAGCGTTGCAACGGATTCTACTATTCCTGTAAACATTATCTTAGACGAAATTTTAAACACAAAGTTACGATTTATAACGTCTCTTTGCAGTACGAAAGGCGCTATTGATGTGGGTAAATCTTTTCAAATCCACATAGTTTGCGAACTTTGCACGAACGTGGGAAACCAGCATTCCTTTTGCCTAACATATACTTTATAACATTAATGAAAAAAGTCTTATTTATTGATCGCGACGGAACGATCATCGTTGAACCGCCCACTGATTTTCAGGTAGACTCATTAGAAAAACTCGAATTTTTACCCAAAGCAATATCCGCACTCCGCAAAATTGCCGAGGAAACTGATTACGAGTTGGTAATGGTAACCAATCAGGACGGCTTGGGAACGGAATCTTTTCCTGAACCCACCTTCTGGCCGGCGCAAAATAAGATGCTGCAAACCTTAGCGGGAGAAAACATACATTTCGCGAACATTCACGTGGACCGCAGTTTCCCGGAAGATAACCTTTCTACCAGAAAACCAGGCACCGGAATGTTAACTTCCTACTTTTCAGAAGAATACGATTTGGCTAACAGTTATGTGATCGGTGACCGCCTTACCGATGTGCAACTGGCTGTAAACCTGGGTGCTAAGGCCATTTTGGTTTCGGACCAAACTCCTGAAACGGGAATGTCTGAAGAAATGCAGAAAGCTACGAGTTATGTTTCAAGAGATTGGGATGCGATTTATGAACACTTGAAACTGCCTTCCAGAACTGCGTCTGTTGAACGCAATACAAAGGAAACGCAGATCAAGGTCGAGCTGAACCTGGAGGGAAGCGGCATATCTGACATTCATACAGGACTGGGCTTTTTCGACCATATGCTGGATCAACTGGCCAGACATTCAGGCGCCGACCTCTCTATCCATGTCGAAGGTGACCTGCATATTGACGAACACCACACCATTGAAGACACGGCGCTGGCGCTGGGTGAAGCTTACCGGCAGGCCATTGGCGATAAGCGCGGCATCAGCAGATATGGGTTTTTGCTTCCTATGGATGAAGCGCTTGCCCAGGTTGCTATTGATTTTTCAGGCCGTCCGTGGATTGTCTGGGATGCAGAATTTAAAAGAGAGAAGATTGGCGAGATGCCGACGGAAATGTTTTTTCACTTTTTCAAATCATTTTCAGACACGTCGCTCTCTAATTTAAATATTCAGGTAAGCGGTGACAATGAGCATCATAAGATCGAATCGATTTTTAAAGCGTTCGCCAAGGCAATAAAAATGGCCGTGAGACGTGATTTAAAAGCACTCGACTTCATGCCTTCAACCAAAGGAGTCCTTTAAATTTTTAATTTATTGAACGGTTAAAGACATTTTTAGTTAATTTTGCTAACGTTAAGTAGTGTATAAATTGCTTTTTTATGGAAATGACAATCATAATGATCGTTTTTTATGTAGTTCTTCTTGGTTCTGCGTTCCTTGTAGGACGCTGGCTGGAAAACAATGAAAAACAATGGAAAGCCAAGTAAGCGTTATTATTTAATCGTATCACAAGTTGCTCAAATCGCTCTGTCTCATATTACTTACGGCCTTCCTCATCTGTAAAGCCACAGATGTCGCCAGTCTCTTGCTGGCCAAGGAAAAGTCATCTGTGGTTTGCGATACCGGCACTTGTGATAATGAAAAAACAGAAGTTGAGAAAATCAGCGACGACCAGTTGTTGATTTCTCATTCCCTACATTTTGATAAATCGCCTTTATCATTCCCCCTTTCGAAGTCTTTCTCCTTCTCAGCCGGATTTCCAAATGAAATCTCGTTGAAGCTGCTCTCGCCGCCCCCCGAATTGGTCTGATTTTTTCCTGCATTTATTTATTCTGTGAGCATGGTGCTCCTGCGGATGTGTACATTTTACATTCTGCCAGGCACATTGTCCGGGTTCTCCTATTCAATAATTTATATTCAAAAAAATATCATGATCAAATCATATAACCAACTGTTTGAAAACAATAAAAAATGGGTCGATGCAACTAACGAGGAAGACCCTGAATTTTTCAACAGACTAGCAAATGGACAAAGCCCAAAGTTTCTATGGATCGGATGTTCTGACAGCCGCGTCCCTGCAAATGCATTAACCGGAACAATGCCCGGTGATATTTTCGTGCATCGCAACATTGCCAACATGGTCATTCACACGGATATGAGCATGCTGAGTGTGCTCGATTACTCTGTTAATGTGCTTAATGTTCAGCACATTATCGTTTGCGGACACTATGGTTGCGGCGGTGTTGCAGCAGCAATGGGCAACAAGCAGGTAGGCCTTATCGACAACTGGTTGAGACATATTAAAGATGTGTACAGATTGCACCAGGAAGAACTGAACGCCATTGAGGACACTCAAAAAAGAACCGACCGGTTTGTAGAGCTCAATGTGATCGAGCAGGTGATGGACCTTGCAAAAACTTCGATCGTGCAGAATGCCTGGGCTAACAAAAAGCCTTTGCAGGTGCACGGTGTGGTATACGCAGTCGGCACGGGCGTTCTTCAGGATCTCGGCATTACAATGGACAGTGCAGACGATATGGAGAATGTATATCGGATGGACGTTCCGGTTATCGCCTGACATTAAGCAGCCCTCATTTAATATTTGACTCTTAGCGATAATCGTATGTCAGCAGATAAAAAAAGTTTGTTTTCCAACCTGAAGTACGATGTCCCGGCCGGACTCGTCGTTTATCTGGTTGCTTTACCATTATGTCTTGGTGTGGCGCTGGCCTCGACAGGACGCTCCGATCTCCTGTTTTCGGGAATTATCGCCGGGATCATTGGTGGAATCGTGGTTGGTTCCATCAGCGGCTCGCCTTTGGGCGTTGCCGGCCCGGCCGCTGGTCTGGTTGTGATTGTGCTCAATGCGCTGGATACGCTCGGGAGTTTCGAAGCATTCCTGCTTGCAGTAGTTTTAGCTGGGGTGATCCAGGTGATTGCTGGTTTCTTAAAAGCCGGGATCATTGGCTATTATTTCCCGTCGTCTGTGATCAAAGGAATGCTTGCTGCCATTGGTATAACCCTCATTTTGAAGGAAATCCCGCACGCATTTGGGTACGACGCCGACTTTATGGGCGACGAAGCATTCAATCAGAAAGACGGACAAAACACCTTTACGGAGCTTTTTAACGCCGTAAAATACAGCAGCACAGGAGCCATCATTATCTCTTTGATTTCGCTCGGCTTGCTGATATTGTTTGACCGTCCGTTCATGAAGCGCGTTTCGCTTTTCCGGTTTATTCCGGGTGCATTGTTTGTAGTGGTGAGCGGAATCCTGCTGAACCTTCTTTTTTCAAAGGTGATGCCTGCCTGGACATTGGGCGGCGAGCATTTGGTGCAGTTGCCGGTGGCGAGCAACGCGCAGGAATTTTTCAGTTTCTTCAAAACACCTGATTTTTCTGCAATTACCCGCGTTGAAACTTACACCATTGCCGTAACATTAGCGATTGTGGCGAGCCTTGAAACGCTTTTGTGCGTGGAAGCAACCGATAAGCTGGATCCCTACAAACGCAGCACGCCCACAAACAGGGAGCTAGTTGCGCAGGGTATCGGTAACATTACATCCGGGTTAATCGGCGGGTTGCCTATTACGCAGGTGATTGTGCGCAGCTCTGCCAACATTGATTCAGGCGGCCGGACCAAGATGAGCACCATTACGCATGGGTCCATTATGCTGCTTTCGGCTTTGTTTATTCCTACATTGCTGAACTACATTCCGTTGGCTTCGCTGGCGGCGGTGTTGCTGATGGTGGGTTACAAGCTGTCTAAGTTTTCGCTTTACCAGGGCATGTATAAGCTCGGCAAAGAGCAATTTATCCCGTTCATTGTGACCATTGTCGCCATTCTGAGCACGGATTTGCTGAAAGGAATTGCCATTGGAATGGTTGTGGCGATTTATTTTATCCTTCGCAAAAACTACAAGCACTCTTATCATTATGTGAAAGAGAAACACCGCGATGGGGATGTGATCACGCTTATCTTGTCTGAGGAAGTTACATTCCTGAACAAAGGCAGCATCAGCGCAACATTGGACGACCTGCCCGACAACTCAACAGTTGTCATCGACGGCAGCCGCTCCATGAACATAGATTACGATGTGCTGGAAATTATCCAGGATTTCAAAAAACATGCGGCACCGCTGCGTAACATTACGGTTGAAACCAAAGGAATTGAAGGCGTAGAAGTGGTCGGTGGCCACTAACATTGCTAAGATTCTGTAATTATATACCAAAATAGCCGGCGTTGTGCCGGCTATTTTTTTGCACAAAAAATCCCACAACCGACGAGTGCCAGTGTGGGATAACGATTTGTAATAAGCCGAAAAAGCGGTTAAAAATTTTTCGGTTTCTATTTATTCTTGAGACGCTGAATGAGCATATCGTTGAATGTACGTTCAGCCTTATACAATTCGATGACTTGGCTTGCGGTAATTACTTTCAAAAAGCGATTCTGATATTCTTTTTCAAGGTCCAGCTCCTTCTGACGCAAGTCCTGCACTTCTTTCAGGTTACCAAGCACTTGCTCGTCATTCTGCCCTTCTGCTTTTTTATCATTGATGATCTTCCTTTGCGCACGGTGAATTTCTCTGCGTTTCTGGGAATATTCATTGTAAACCGGCCAGAATCCTGTCGACTGCTCCGGCGTTAAATTTAGCCGGTTGGTAATAATGGCCACTTTCGCATCCTGAATCCGTTTTATTTCTTCCTCCGATTTCCGTTGCGCGCTTGCCGTAGTGATGGAAAGCATTGCTATGAAGAGGAGGGCTAACAGGTTTCGGTGTCTGGTAATAAGTTGTAAGTTCATTTTTCTAATTATTGTTAGGGTCAAATCGTCTCAGTGCCTGAAACTGATTCCTGTAATTGCTGGCGAAGAATGTCATCTTCCAGTCCATCCAGGTAAAAAAGTACCGTAGAATCTGTGTCAAACGCCTTCTGAACAACCTTATGCTCGCTCAAATCGTAGTAACTGATATCCTGATCTTCCAGGTAACTCACTATGGATGCATTACTAATGCCGCTCAACGGCTCCTGCCCGAGTGATCCCTGGCGTTCGGGAACGGTTACCCATACCAGCACTAAAATCAAAGCCATAGCCGACACAAGCGCCAATGAACGCTGCCACGACCAGCCTATGACCGGCTTACGAACAGGTTCCGACGGGATTCTTGATTGGATCATCTGAGGCAATTTGTCAAAATAGTCCTCCGGAACCTGGAAAGGAACTTCCTTTTTCAGACCATCCAGTCGTATGCGCTTATTATCCATGATTATTTATATTTCCACTCTTGTAAATGTTTGACCAAACTAGTTTGCAATGGTTTAATCTGTCTCATTTAAATAATCCTCAATTTTTTTTGAAGCCCAATGATATGAAGCTTTTAGCGCACCCACCGACGTCCCGGTGATCTCCGAAATCTCCTCATAGGGCAGCTCTTCAAAATATTTAAGGTTAAAAACCAGCCTCTGCTTTTCTGGTAATTTTAATAATGCTTTTTGCAGTTTTAGCTGAATGGCATCGCCGCTCACCAGCGGATCTGCTTCCAGCTTTTCGCTCAACTCACTTTCCACGTCATTGATTGAAATGAAAAAACGCTTTCTTTTTTTGTTGAGAAAATTAATGGCTTCATTGCTCGCAATGCGGTAAAGCCAGGTGTAGAATTTGGAATCGCCCCGGAAATTTTCGAGCGCTGTCCAGGCTTTGATGAACACATCCTGTGTAATGTCATTCGCATCATCATGGTCTACAACCATTTTCCTTACCAGCCAATATACTTTTTGCTGATACTTCCGCACCAGCTGACTGAAAGCGTTCCGGCGCGTTTCGGGATTTTCAAAAAGGGATAATAATTCTTCGTCAGACATTTAATCAATACTAATTCCCGAATCAACACAAGTCAATAATAGTTCATTTTTTGGTTCAGGGCAAATAAAATTTGAGTCCTGCAAAAAGTAAAACAGCGTTTCAACCTTTCGCAAGACTCAATGATTTCCGGCCGCAAAAAGCTGGCCAGGGACTTCAATAATCTATTTTTTTCTCTCGATAGCACGTTTCGCAGCTTCCACAATGTGCTTCGCTGTCAGGCCGTATTTTTCCATTAATTGTGTAGGCGTTCCGCTTTCTCCGAAGCTGTCGTTCACCGCCACATATTCCTGAGGAACCAGTTTGTTTTTAACCAAAACCTGCGCCACGCTGTCGCCCAAACCACCAATGCGGTTATGCTCCTCAGCGGTCACCACGCAACCTGTTTTCTCAATGGATTTCAGGATCGCTTCTTCGTCCAGCGGCTTAATGGTATGAATGTTAATGATTTCCGCATTGATGCCTTCTGCTTCCAGAAGTTCACCAGCCTGGATCGCCTCCCAAACCATATGGCCCGTTGCGAAAATGCTCACATCCGTTCCCTCATTCACCATCCACGCCTTACCGATCTCAAACTTCTGATCCGCATCCGTGAAAACAGGGATCACCGGACGTCCGAAACGCAGGTAAACCGGCCCTTCGTAATCAGCGATTGCGATGGTTGCCGCTTTTGTCTGGTTATAGTCGCAAGGATTGATCACCGTCATGCCCGGCAACATTTTCATCATGCCAAGGTCTTCCAGGATCTGGTGCGTAGCGCCGTCCTCACCTAATGTCAGGCCCGCATGTGAAGCACATATTTTCACGTTTTTACCAGAATAAGCAACGCTTTGACGGATCTGGTCATAAACACGGCCCGTTGCGAAGTTCGCGAATGTAGTAGCAAATGGAATTTTACCGCCAATGGTCAAACCGGCAGAAACACCGATCATATTCGCTTCCGAAATACCGCATTGGATAAAACGGTCTGGATTTTCTTTTATAAATGGTTCGAGTTTCAGCGAACCAACCAAGTCAGCACAAAGTGCCACAACGTTTGGATTCTGCTGCCCCAACACATGCATTCCGGCCCCAAAGCCCGAACGTGTATCTTTCTTCTCAGTGAAGGTGTATTTTTTCATTTTATATAATTAATAGTCTCCCATAGTTTCTTCCAACTGGCCAAGCGCTGCCGCAAGTTGCTCATCATTAGGCGCTACGCCGTGCCATTTGTGGCTGCCCATCATGAAATCAACACCATAACCCATTCCGGTGTGCAGCAAAACCATAATCGGTCTGCCATGTCCCATTCTGCTTTTTGCTTCGTAAAGACCTTTCAGCACAGACGCCATGTCGTTGCCTTCTTCAATAGAGATCACTTCCCAGCCGAATGCTTCGTATTTCGCACCCAAGTCGCGGTTGTTCATTACTTTCACTGTCGGTCCGTCAATTTGCTGGCCGTTGAGGTCGATGAATGCTACGAGGTTGTCGATCTGGTGGTGCGGCGCGAATGTGGCTGCTTCCCAAACCTGGCCTTCCTGCTGCTCACCATCGCCCATGAGCACGTAAACGTGTCCTTTATCACCATTCAATTTCTTCGCCATTGCAGCGCCGATCGCTACGGACATGCCTTGTCCCAGTGATCCCGACGCTATGCGGATGCCTTCCAAGTGCTCGTGCGTGGTCGGGTGACCTTGCAAACGTGAATCCAGCTTGCGGAATGTTGCCATTTCTTCCACGGGGAAATATCCCTTGCGTGCAAGCGTGCTATACCAAACCGGCGAAATATGTCCGTTGGAAAGGAAAAACAAATCTTCATCCTTACCATTCATGTCAAAAACTGGCTTACCGTCCTGTTCTTTCAATTGCATACGCTCAAAATAAAGCGCCACAAGTAATTCTGTACAGCCCAGCGAACCTCCCGGGTGTCCCGACTGGCAGCCATGCACCATACGGACAATGTCCCTGCGAACTTGTGAGGCAACTTTCTCTAATTGTTCAACTTCCATGTTTATCGATTTTCTATTTATCAAATACGTTCTTTGAGCGTCCATATTCAGCACGTAAATGTCCTATTATTACGGCTTTGAGAATGACTCTTTATTATTCACTTTTGTTAAGAATTTGATCAGTGTGATTCTTTGTATCCACTTTCTGAACAACTTCTTCGATCACACCATTTTCATCTATGACGAATGTTGTGCGGACTATGCCCATATATTCATGGCCAAATGTTTTTTTCAAAGCCCAAACACCATAATCATTCACTATTTTCTGGTCAGTATCAGCGAGTAGCGGAAAAGGCAGGTTGAATTTCTTGATGAATTTCTGATGCGATTTCTCATCATCTGCACTTACACCCAAAACTTTGTAGTTCTTTTTCAAAAGCACATCGTAGTTGTCGCGGACGTTGCAGGCCTGAGCTGTGCAACTGGGCGTATCGTCTTTTGGATAAAAGTAAAGAATGACTTTTTCTCCTTTAAAATCAGAAAGTTTCACTTCATTACCATCCTGATCCTTAGCAGAAAACGCTGGGGCGGAATCGCCAACTTGAAGTCCCATACTTTTACTTTTTTCGTTTTTTCGTTTTTTTCCGCGCAACCGGCAGATCTTTCAATTCGGTTTGCAAGATAGTACTATTTCCTGCTCTATCGGTCACTTCAAGCGTTAGTTCGCCTTCGAATGGCACCGTTGGATCCATCTTTTCAGACCAGATATAGCCTTTTTTGGAATCAAAATTCATCAGCACCCATTCCCCATTTACCAATGCTTTATAATGATCCACTCCGGAAGTGGCATCGCCGATAAATCCGCGGATTCTGTCCTTACTATGCTCCACAAGCCGGATCTTGGGCGGAACGGTGTCTGCCTGAATAACAAATGTTCCGAGCTCCCGGGTTTCAAATTTGATCTCGTCGTCAGCCCAGGCACCTCCTAAAAACCGATAGTAACCATCCATATAGCGGTAAACGCGCGTTCTTTCCTTGTTTTCAGGGACAGTTTCCGGTTTGAATGATACGGATATATAATCTTTGAGCGCTGTTCCCCGGTTGTTAATGGTCAGCGCATTGAAATTTTGCTGCCCGGTAAGGAATAAGGTGTCAAAAATACTCGTGTTCCGAAAATCCACCGACCATTTATCCGCCTTATAACTGGATGCAACTGCGGGAAGAATCTGGCTTCGCAGAAAAGTTTTCACCGTCGTTTTACCTATTTTGACTGAGTCAGGCATGTATTTCCTCAAATCTGTCAAAAAGACGGCTGACTCATCCGCATACAAATCAGGCTCTCTTTTCACTTCCTTACCATTGGAATACAAAGTTGCAAAAGGGATCGCGCTGCGGTAATATTTTGCTTTAATGACCAATGTATTTTCTTGCACATCGGTCTGAATGTATTCCGGGTTTATTTCTACGTCGTAAACCGGAAGTGGCGGATTTTGCGGTTCACCTTTGATGGCGAAAACCAGCTCCGAAGCATTCTCATAGGAATCTGTGATCTTAATGCGCACTTCATGCAGCAATGTATCGGCAATGTTCAGCTTGCCATTAATTGAGTTCGTTTTATATAAATTAAAGTTATTCCCGTCGGGCACATAGCATTTGAGATAACGCTGCCCGGTTTTTTGTTCCGTTTCGTAGTCGATGAGGTTGTTATAATCCCTTGTTGCGGTGTTGGGGAAAATTTCAATGTTATAGGAAAAAACTTCATTCCCATCCATTTTAATCTCAATGCATTGCAGGCCATAGCGAAAACCTGTGCCGGTCATCTGATCGTGCGCCACCATATCAATGCCCAGGATCCCCGTTGCTGAAACCGTGTCGGCAAGCCTGTAAGAGCCGTCTTTCAGCTTAACCGGCGTGTAAACCTTCCGACCAAACTGACCATGAAGCCGTCCATTAATGTCCAGCGGCCGGATCGCGAGATTGACAAATTTCGGAGGCGTAACGTCTTTTATTTCATTAAATCCAAAATACAAAGGATTCAGAAAATTGTCCTTGGAATCGCGGATCTCAAAATGCAAATGCGGTCCTGCTGAGCCACCCGTGTTGCCCGAAAGCGCGATGATCTCCCCTTTTCTGAAACTGAATTTCCCTGCTTCCGGAAAAAGATCAATTTCAAACGTCTGCTTTTTATACTGCTCTTCCCGCACATAGGTCGCCAAAGGATCACTGAATTTCAGCAAATGTCCATAAACCGTCGTCTGACCATTGGGATGGCGCAAATAGATCACATTGCCATAACCACTCCGCTGAACGGCCACTTTGTAAACATAACCTTCCGCAGCCGCGTACACATTCAGGCCTTCGCGCTGCTCGGTACGAATGTCCAGCCCTGCGTGAAAGTGATTGCTGCGCAGGTCACCAAGCCCCCCGGCGAGCGAATTGGCAAGCCCCGGCCGGATCGGAAATTGGTAATAACCTTTTGGATACGTTTGTGTTTGGGCAAAAGAAGTGAGGCATAAGCCCATGAAGCCCGACAACAACAAACCAATACGGACCATTGCCCGAAAATGATAATGCATGAAAACGAAGTGTATGGATGAACGACCCTGCAACCGAATAGAAGATCAAGGTTTACCTAACGAATAATTCAAGCATCTTCTTGCCCTCAATGGACGCAGTAAGCTTGTCGCCGATTTGCACAGGCCCTACTCCTTTTGGCGTTCCGGTGAAAATCAGGTCGCCTTTTTTGAGCATAAAATATTTGGAGACAAAGGAGATGAGGTAATTAATGCGGTAAAGCATCATGGACGAGTTGCCGTTCTGGCGCTCTTCACCATTTACATCGAGGCTGAAATTCAGGTTTTGAATGTCCTCATAATCCGAGATGGGAACGAATTCAGAGACCGGTGCCGAGCCATTGAATGCTTTTGCTAATTCCCACGGCAAGCCTTTGGCCTTCAATTCAGACTGTAAGTCCCTCGCAGTAAAGTCGATGCCTACACCGATCTCATCGTAATATTTATGTGCAAACCGCTCTTCGATGTTTTTTCCTACGCGGTTTATTTTCACCACGAGCTCAACTTCGTAATGTACATCCTTTGAAAAATTGGGATAAAAGAAGGGTTCTCCTGCCCGCACCTGCGCCGTTTCCGGCTTCAAAAAAATTACGGGAGCGTCGGGTTTTTCGTTATTTAATTCAGCTATATGCTCGGTATAATTCCTGCCTACACAAATAATTTTCATTAGGAGCAAATAAAATTTGGAATGAGTAAAAACACAACAAAACTACCGTTATTCACCAAATCTGCTTCGGAAATGTTTAATATTTTTGAGGAAAGTATCGTTATTA
This sequence comes from Dyadobacter alkalitolerans DSM 23607, assembly GCF_000428845.1. Lineage (GTDB taxonomy): Bacteria > Bacteroidota > Bacteroidia > Cytophagales > Spirosomataceae > Dyadobacter > Dyadobacter alkalitolerans. Next base: position 382,147 of record NZ_AUAS01000001.1, read on the forward strand.
ACAGAAAGCTTGCGCATGAAGATCCAAATTTCCCGACAACCTTATTTCTTAATCTGCACACTCGCATTAACCTTATTTCTAACTGCCTGCGACACGCTTCGGAAAACGCCGGAAAGATCGAATTCTTCAAGATATTCCCCGTCAAAATCATCCCGATCGCGTGGCACCGTTGCGCGCAGACCACCCGCGAGGACACCCGCCAGAAAACCTACAACATCTTCAAAACCAACATATAGCAAGCCAGGCGATTTTCCTCCAACAGCGGTTCCGCAAGTGGTTGAGGTGGCGCGGACTTACGCGGGAACGCCCTACCGCTCAGGTGGAAATGATAAAAACGGCATTGATTGTTCCGGCCTGATCTGCTCCGTTTATTCCGAAATCGGCGTGAAAGTGCCTCGCATTTCTTGGCAGCAATCTGAATTTGGCCGGGAGGTGAGCAGCATCAAGGACATCAAGCCGGGCGACTGGCTGTTTTTTGTACCCGAAGCCGGAAAAGAAGGCTATGTCTCTCACGCCGGTATTGTTACCGATGTCCGCAACCAGGAAGAAATTATATTTATACACGCTTCCACATCGCGCGGCGTGCGGGAGGACAATCTTTTTTCCAATTATTTCAAAGGCAGGTTTGTAAAAGCGATGCGGCCGTTTTGATCCAATCTACTGGCCGTTTGATATTTTCCCATACACATAGGGGTAAAGTGCTGGCTGACTGTCTCTTTTGCAAACAATAATCAAAGCCAAAATCCTTTTCTCAATTTATGGAAACTACTATGGGCCCTCCGCCAGCCATCGGAGGCCGCGTCGTCCCGCTCCATGCAGCTCCGGACATTCCTATTTACATTTACGCAACCATTTTTGCTTCTTTTTGTGTCATTACAGGCCTCATCTGGGACATTTGCTGGCACATGAGCATCGGCCGCGACGGGCTTTTGTCTCCGCCGCACCTCGTTATTTATCTGGGCGCTGTGGTCGCCGGGTTATTTTCCGGATATGAGATTTTACGAAAAACATTCTGGGGCAGCGCACCTGAAAAAGCTGTCAGTGTACAGATATGGGGCTTTTTTTATAGCTCACTAGGCTCTTTGTTCTGCGTTTGGGGCGCATTAGCCATGCTCACCTCCGCCCCGTTCGACGACTGGTGGCATAACACTTACGGGTTGGATGTTACTATTTTGTCCCCACCGCACACCGTGCTGCTTTTGGGCATGATAGGCATTCAGTTTGGTGCCCTGATCAGCGTTATTGCAGTCAAAAATCAATTGAAACTCAGGCTTGCGCATTCTTTTGAAAAAACAAAATCTTGGGACAAAAGACTGTTCTGGCTTTTCGCATTGTCGGCGGGCTTCCTGCTAACCATTTGGTATACATTGCTTTCTGAAAGTCTAGGTCGGATGTGGATGCACCATTCCAGCCTTTACCAATGTGTCGGAGCAGGATTTCCCCTTTTTTTAATGGCTATTGGAAAAGCGGTGAAGCACAAATGGGCGATTACGGCCGCGACAGCCGTTTACACAATATTAATGTTGATGACCCTTTGGATCATTCCCCTCTTTCCCGCCGAACCCAAGCTAGGCCCGATCCTTAATCACCTTGATCATTATCAGGGATTCCACTTTCCACTTTTGCTCATTATTCCAGCCATAACCATTGATCTTTTGCGTAATCGCTTCGGTTATATGAATGATTGGAAGCTTACATTGCTTCTGGGAAGCGCCTTTATCATTGTTTTTTCTGTATTCCAATGGTTTTTTGGATCATTCCTGATGGAATCGCCTTATGCCCGGAACTGGTTTTTTGGCAGCCATTATTGGTATTTTGGCAACAGCCCCGACTGGGAGTATCGCTACAAATTTGGCCCGTGGATGCTGGAAACGACATCTGAACTGCTGCAAGGACTAGGCATTGCATGGATCGCCAGTTTGATTTCAACACGCATTGGTTTGGCCTGGGGCAACTGGATGCATAAAATTCAACGATGAAACATCTTATTTTAATCATCATGCTTTTGGCTGTCGGTATGACGGCAAAAGCGCACGTCGGAAGTGCTGGCGTGCAAATGCAGGGACAGGCCGGGCCTTATAAAGTGTTGGTAAGCGTGGAGCCGCCCGATGTGATTCCCGGGACTGCAAAAATTACGGTTTTTGTAGAAAATGGCATTGTCAGAAAAGTGCTTGCAAGGCCCATCTACTTTTATTCGGGAGATAAAGGTGCGCCTTCGCCTGACGAACTTGTACAGGTTGCAGGGCAAACCGGACAATTCCAGGGCGCCGTTTGGCTGATGGAATGGGGCTCTTCCTCCGCCCAGATCCAGGTCGAAGGCGAACAGGGAAAAGGTGAGCTGATCGTTCCTATTGTCGCAGTTTCCACGGCGGAACGGGAAATGCCTAAACATTTGGGCATTGGTTTGAGCATCCTGGGTGTGCTGCTGTTTTTGTTAATGATCACCACCATTGGCGCTAGCGTCAGCGACGGTATTCTAAGGCCTGGCGAGACATTGACATTTGCACAAAAAAGAAAACGCTGGGTGAATATGGGCATTGCAACCGTGCTATGTTCGCTCATTTTATATGGCGGAAGCAGCTGGTGGGATAGTTGGGCGGAAGAATACAAACAATGGCTTTACCGGCCAATCCAGGGAAGCGCTGCCATTGTAGAGAACGATGATCAAAGGGTTTTTCAGTTAAAAATTGACACAACAGGCTTTCACTCGCAACGCCGTGGCAGCATGCTCAGCACATTGATCCCGGATCACGGCAAGCTCATGCATACGTTTCTCGTGCGCACGCCGGGAATGGACGCTTTCGCCCACATTCACCCGGAACGCAAGGATAGTACAACATTTGAAGCTTATTTACCCAAATTACCAGCCGGTAAATATCTCGTTTACAGTGACATTGTCCAGCGTTCGGGTTTTGCAGAAACTATTGTAGACACCGTCGACATTCCGGAGCAGCAAGCAAAAAGCAACCCGCTTCAAGTGACCGCAGATGAAGACACCTATGTCGTGACCGATCCGATCGACTCCCCGGGAGCAGTGCCACTGGATGAGAATGTAGTGGTTTGCGGCAAGCCCGGCACGAAAACGGTCTTCAAAGATGGTTCTTACGCAGTTTGGGAAGGCAAACCCGACAAGCCACTGGACGCAGGCAAACCGTATCAGCTGACATTTGAATTTTTCAATCCCGATGGAAGCGCCTGTTATCCCGAACCATATCTTGGCATGACCGGCCACGTGGCAGTTGTTCGTACGGATGGCTCCGTATACATTCACCTGCACCCAACCGGAACATTCGCGATGGCGGCTGAAAAGTCATTCAAGGACCGCATGGCCGACACAGCGAAAGTGGCAAAAGCGCCCGCCCCTGCTATATTCCGGGATAGCATTGACCGTTACCTGGCCAAACTAAAGGCCATGCCCATGGAAGAAAGAGAAGTGTTCCTGATGACCGAAATGGGAATGTATGATGTAAAGGACGGCGCAATGTCAGGCATGGATCATGGTAACCGCATTTCATTTCCCTATTCCTTTCCTAGGGCAGGGCGTTACCGGATATTTTTGCAATTAAAAAGAAATGCAAAGGTCCTTACCGGCGTATATGATGTAAAAGTGAAAGACGCTGTTACATTATAAGCTTTTATAACAGCCTTCTCAGAACAAGTCCTGAATTTGCTGAAAAGACATCTCCCTGTAATTTTCGATATAGAGGTTGCAGGGAGGTAACTCTTCCTTTGTATGCGAGCTCAGGACGCCTACCACACGCATTCCCGCGTTGATAGCAGCCGAAACACCGGAAAAAGAATCCTCAAAAACAACACATTGATCCGGCTCAACGCCCAGATTTTTAGCGCTGGTAAGATAGACTTCGGGATCCGGTTTATGCTTCTTGACATTTTCACTGGCCATTATAGAGCCTAAATGCGCCCGAATAGGCACTTTGCTCAGGATCAGGTCCAGGTTTGCCAGCGGTGCTGACGTCGCTACACCAAGTTTCGCACCATTACTTTTCAAGTCATTGATAAAAGCGACAATTCCTTCGATGGGATCAATGTAAGGCTCGTAGATCTGGCGGAACAAGCTCTCTTTTTCATCTTCCATTTTCAGAAGCTCGTCTCCTTCTACGACCCTGTTTAAAAAGTGGCTGAGAATGTAGCTGTTGCTTTTTCCAAACATATGTGCCGCAAATTCTTCGTCGGTCGGAGACAGGTCGCGCTTTGAAAAAAATTCGCGGAACGCCATGGAGTGGTAAGGGTTGGTATGGCAAATCACGCCATCCATATCAAAAATGACTGCTATTTCTTTTTTCATCACGCAAAGATAAACAATCAACATTTCTGAATGTGAATCGAATCACTTTTCAGGCAACGTCGCATTTATTCTTTATAATTTAGCTTGGTAAACCGCGAACGGGACCGATATTAACGCAATGGAACATTACATTTAACATCTTTAACAGCTAATCGGCTTCTTTTTATGTCACCGATTGCATTTTATCAGGTTATTCTGTTAAATTTACTATACCAACCTCCCGCTATTTGCAAGAATAGCAAGCTGGATCAGCCGGATCGTTAAAACTGTTGGCTTTTCTTGCGATAATAATATGACAATGTATGAGTGAGTTAGAGCCAATCAAAAATGGAGTGGACCGCCAGTCAGTTGCAAGACGAAGCGAGAACATGACTTCGCTGGAAGCGTATGATAAATTTGGTGCAATGGCTTATGGCATAATTTTGCAGATTTTGCCGCAGGTCCATTTGGCTCAGGAAGTGTTGGTAAGTGTTTTTTCCTCACCCCAATTACAGGCTTGCAACAGTTATCCTTTCAGCTTTGTTGCTTGTGTTATCAAGCTGGCCCGGGCAAAAGCGGTGGAAGCCAAGCGGAAGATCACGGCGATTGCACCGATCTCAGATCCTTCCAACACGTTGGATACATCACCTGCGAAAATTTTTGATCTCTCATTCTGCCAGGGTTTTACGCCGGAAGAGGTTGCACAAAAACTCAATATATCGAAATCCGAAGTTCTTCGTTCTTTTCATGAATATTTCAAATTATACCGTAACGCTTAATCATCAGGGCATATAGTGGAAATACAGGATTTTATTGAGAGCGGAATCTTAGAGGCACACTTGTTGGGATTGACCAATAAAGAAGAGAAAGAACTCGTACAATATATGGTGGAGGAAAATCAGGAGATCCAGGAGCATCTGGTTGATATTGAGAAAGATCTGACCCGTTATTTTAACGGTTCGGCGACGACGCCTCCTACTGCAATACGCGAAATAATTCATCTTAGAAGTACGCAAGACCACTTCCAGAAGGAAAAACATACATTCAAAAACAAGGCGGCGAACGAAGACAACAACACGAAATTTCTTGATGTGGAGGTAAATGACACCCATATCAAAGTCCACAAATTCTGGCGTCCAGCCTTTATCGCCGTATTTATTTTATCCAAAATATTCCTGATCGCCGGGCTGTACTATTACTTCAAAGCAGTGAACCAGGAAGAGCAGCTCCTAAAATTGAAACAGGAAATACATCAGGTCAAATAGTCAAACAACAGTCATAGAACAAGCCGGAAATCACATCGTGATCTTCCGGCTTGTTTGTTTATATTTGAGAAAAAAACACATTATATCTTATGAAGGACAGAGAAAGAATCAACATTCTCGAAGAACTAATGGCCGAAAACCTGATTCGTTTGGATAGATTGGACAATGGTCAGGACGAATTAAAAAGGGGACAAATCCTTCTTCAGGAAAGCATGCTTGACCTGACGAAAGTGGTCAGAAAGAACTCCACTGACATCGAGTATCTCAAAGAAAACATGTCAACGAAGCAAGGGTTGGCTAATTTGTTTGAAGTCATGATGGATCGTTTTGACCGGACAGACAAACAGTTTGCAGAAATGCGGCAGGACATTGGAATGCTTAAAGCAAGATAAGCGTCCCCCAATTACTACGTTCCTCAATCTTAATATAAATACATGTTTCCGTTTCGCGTTGGCCAGGGTTATGATGTGCATCAGTTGGTAGAAGGCAGGCCGTTCTGGCTGGGCGGGATTCTGATCCCACATTCACACGGAGCAAAAGGCCATTCAGATGCAGATGTCGTGTGCCACGTTATGTGCGACGCATTGCTGGGAGCTGCAAACATGCGCAACATTGGCTACCATTTCTCCGATAAAGATCCGCAATGGAAGGGTGTTGACAGCAAAATATTGTTAGCCAAAGTGCTGGAAATGATCCGTAAAAAAGGCTTTGAAGTGGGTAATGTGGATGTCACAATCGTGTTACAAAACCCAAAGCTTAATCCTCACATCCCTGAAATGAAAACTTGCTTATCCGCTGTCACCCAAATTCCCGAAGAGGACATTTCCATCAAAGCAACCACTTCTGAACATTTAGGATTTGTAGGCCGCGAAGAAGGAATCGCTGCACATTGCGTTGCATTGATATATTTGCCAAGCCTGTTTACTATAAATAACTCGCATTAACCAAACCCTTGACAAAACGCCTTCATGAAAAAACTTCTCCTTGCTCTCACCATTGTTATTGGTTTCACATTTATCGCATGTGCTCAGGAAGGCGGCCAGGTTACACAACCCATTGGCTTTGAAGAATACGATCCTATCTCAACGCTGAAAGTAGAGGAGCACATTACCAAAAAAGCTAAGTTTCCCTTTATCGACGTCCATAACCACCAATATCAGATGCCTACGCAGGATCTGAAAGCGCTGACAAAAGAAATGGACGCGCTGAATATGGCTATAATGGTCAATTTGAGCGGTCGCGGTTGGTCGCAGGAGTGGGAAGAGGGAACGGTTACACTGAAAGGCTCGCTGGAAAATGTGGCCAAGAATGAGCCGAAAAGAATCGCAGTATTTACTAATCTCCAGTTCAAAGGTTTTGGAGAGAAAGACTGGTCGGCTAAGGCTGTTGCGCAACTCGAAGCTGATGTAAAAATGGGCGCAAAGGGGTTAAAAATTTACAAAAGTCTTGGTTTTAGCGGTATCAAGGATGATAAGGGGAACCGTGTTGCCGTGAGTGATCCGCGCTTGCAGCCTGTCTGGAAAAAATGCGGTGAGCTGGGAATCCCGGTTCTGATCCATACTGCCGACGTGCCCTCATTCTGGGACCCGATGGATCGTTATAATGAGCGTTGGCTTGAACTGAAAACCCATCCAAACCGTCGACGCGGCGCAAAAGATCCTGTTCCGTTTGATTCGTTGATAGCCGAGCAACATCACATTTTCAAAAGCAATCCTAAAACGACATTCATCAATGCGCATATGGGCTGGTATCCTAACAATTTAAAGAAACTGGACAGCCTGATGGTCGTTTTCCCTAATATGTACGTGGAAATTGGCGCAGTGATCGCGGAATTAGGCCGTCAGCCGCGGGCTGCCAAAAAGTTTTTTGATAGGTATCAGGACCGCGTGTTATTTGGTAAAGACAGTTGGGTGCCTGCCGAATACGCAACCTATTTCAGGGTTTTGGAGACTGAGGACGAATACTTCCCTTATCACAAGAAATACCACGCATTTTGGAGAATGTATGGAATGGGCCTTTCCGACGAAGTCTTGAAAAAGCTCTATTACAAAAATGCATTACGAATCATCCCAGGTCTGGATAAAAGCCTTTTCCCTAATTAATTATTTCATTTAAAGGCTTTTGCCTCTTTAATCAGAGACCTGTACTCAGCCTTTCCAAGGCATTTCTTATAATAATCCTTGGCTTTGCCCTTATTACCGGCCCGCGCAGCAACTCTCGCCAGGCCTGCGTAAGCCATCGCATGATATTCTTTTGTGTATTGATCATCATGCGGCGTCTTCAAAGCCAGCAAATACTCTCGTTGAGCCGCAGCGTCGTCTTTTTCATGCTTCTCATGCAATAAGCCCTGAAAAGTTCGCCAGGCGACGGGGTAGAAACCTTGTGTGTGTTTCTTTAACATTGCCAATTCCTTATTTGCCTGCTCGTATTTAGCCGCCAAAATCAGCGATTCGATGTTTTTCATCAAAAAAAGCGGATTTTTGGGATATAAATCAATGAGCCTGTCTGTATAGTAAACGGCTTTGTCTGGTCTTGATTCGTATTTGAGATAAATGTGTGAAATGTAAAAATTAGCTTCTGCACGTGTTATCGTACCCACTTTGGTAGCATTATCTATTTGCTTTAAACCTAATGCTTTATCCCCACTTTTAAAGAAAAGCATGAGCGGCTTCACCATGGAATGTTCCTCGGGATACACTTCAACATAATAGTTATACATCCCCGAAGTGAAGTAAAATTCAGGGTTCTTGTTGATCAGCTTCAGACCTTCAACGAATGCATTATACGCCTTTTTGCCCTCCCCTGCCGCGTTCATCATTTCACCCTTGTAATTATACATCATAGCCATATAACCGCGGGCAACCATCGTGTAAAATACAGCTTCCGGATCAAGACTGTTCTTTCCATACTTCTTATTGATAGCTTCAAGGCATTGATCCAGCTTGTGAATGTATTCCTTCGATTTTGTGGGATTATCCTTGATCGGCAAATGTTTCCAGAAGAGCACAAACGAGTCCAGAATATATGAAACGGGGTGATCAGGATATTTTTTTTGAACCTGATGCATAAAAACCTCTGCCTCCTCAAACTCGTAATTGTATATTTTGTCCAGGCTCTGCTGAACATGTTTTAACGATGCCGGATCATTCAGAAGTTGGGCAGGTGCAGGAAGTGAACAGAGTGTGAGTATAAATAAAAAAAGAAACCGAAGGGTATTTTGCATGGCATGTACTATAAACTCAAAATGGTTTGGTGGAACCGCACCGGAACATTAGCTTTGTTAATAACCGCAAAACAAGATGGCGGGTTTCAAAAAATAATCTACTCACTGATATTATGATTCGTTACGAGCAGTTCACCCTGGATAATGGCTTGAAAGTTTTTGTTCATGAAGATTTTTCAACACCAATGGCTGCCGTAAATATCTTGTATAATGTCGGCTCGCGGGATGAGGATGCAGAGCGGACAGGTTTCGCGCATTTGTTTGAGCACCTGATGTTTGGCGGCTCTAAAAACATTCCCAGCTACGATATTCCGGTCCAGAATGTCGGTGGGGAAAACAATGCTTTCACCTCACCCGACATTACCAACTACTACATTACATTACCCGCAGACAATATAGAAACGGCTTTTTGGCTCGAATCGGATAGAATGATGAGCCTTTCTTTTGATCCCAATGTGCTGGAAGTGCAGCGCAAAGTGGTTATTGAAGAGTTCAAACAGCGTTATCTGAACCAGCCCTATGGTGATATGTGGCTGAAATTAAGACCATTGGCCTATAAGCAGCATCCTTATCGCTGGGCAACAATCGGCAAGGACATTGACCATATAGAAAGGGCAACTATGGATGATGTTCAGGACTTTTTCTTCCGGTTTTACCGCCCTAACAATGCCGTAATGGTGGTTGCCGGAGCTATAAAGACCGCTCAGGTGCGTGAACTTGCCAACAAATGGTTTGGGGACATTCCTCCGGGTGCTCCTTATATGCGCAACCTGCCACGGGAGTCTGCACAGAATGAAGCGAGACATTTGGAAATCTCAGCGGCCGTTCCGTTAAATTCTCTGATCAAAGTATATCACATGCCGGGCAGATACGAAAACGGCTTTTACGCAACCGATCTGCTGAGTGATATTTTGGGACGTGGCAAATCGTCGCGTTTGTATCAAAGCCTTTTGAAAGAAAGATCTATTTTTAACAGCATCAGCGCCAGCGTTACTTCGTCACTTGATCCGGGTTTGCTTTTGATCAAAGGCAACTTAAATCCTGGTGTTAGTCTGGAAGAAGCAGATGCAGCTGTTGCCGATATACTCAGCGAAATGGTGGCAAACGGCGCCAACGATGACGAGGTAACCAAAGTAAAAAACCAGTCCGAAGCTTCGCTGGCTTTCTCGGAAGTTGAACTGCTGAACCGTGCAATGAACCTGGCATTTGCAGCCAATGCCGGTAATGTGGATTGGGCCAACGAGGATGCGGAGATTATACGGAATCTGACGTCTGCCGACATTCAGGACGCAGCAAAATCCGTATTAAGGCCCGAAAATGCCTCTACGTTATATTATCGCGCAGAAGAAAAGCAAGTTGCGCTTGTCTGACAAGTCGCAACTGCCGTGCAATGGGAAATAGTTTATGTTAATCTTCGGGAAGAAAAGTGAGATAGCTAAAATTCTCTTCTTTGAACATTTCCTGTGCGATATCCTGCAACTGTAACGCGGTGATCTGCTCGATTTCTGTAAAGATTTCAGGTAGCGAATCCACGCGGCCAGTATCCAGCAAGCTTTTGGCCATCATCAGCATAAAGCTCATGTTACTTTCCTCAGACATAGCCAGCTGCCCCATAAGCTGCACCTTGGTTTGATGCAATTGCAGAACCGACAAGGGCACTTCGCGGATTTTTTTTAGCTCCTTATGGATCAGGGAAATGCTTTTGGTAAGCTGTTTTTGTTCTGTTCCAAAGAAAATACCCATGAAGCCAGTGTCCAGATAAGGCGTGTAATTTCCTTCAATAGAGTAAACAAAACCATATTTCTCCCGCAAAGAAAGGTTAAATCTGGAATTCATTCCCGGCCCGCCCAGCAGATTGACCAGCATAAAAAAGGACAATCTCCTGTCGTCCAGCAACGGATAAGCCGGTTGGCCCATCGCACATTGCGCCTGAGAAATAGAACGTTCTTTTTGCTGACTTACAGGCACATACGCCAATGGTGCTTGCCTGACCCTGGATGTTTTACGATGTGGAATGTTGCCCAGATATTTCTCCGCTACCCGAATTACTTTCGAAAAAGGCAAACGGCTTACCGATGATACGACAATGCGCTCCGTATCGATGTTGTCGTTGATAAATTGCATTAGATCCGCTTTTCCAAACGAGCCTACGGTTTCTGCTGTCCCTAATATATTATTTCCTAGGGCATGATCGGGAAAAATGAGCTGGTCAAAATCATCCTGAATGGCGTCTTCGGGAGAATCAATGTACATGGACATTTCCTCCAAAATCACATTGCGCTCACGCTCAATTTGCTTTTCCGGAAAAACAGAATGAAATGTAATGTCCGCCAGCAAATCCATGGCCTTATCGAAATGATCGTCGAGGACCGAGGCGTGAAAACAAATTTTTTCTTTGGTTGTATAAGCATTCAGTTCTCCACCCACATTCTCTAACCTGTTGATAATGTGGTAAGAACTGCGCTTTTCAGTTCCTTTAAAGGCCATATGCTCCCAGAAATGGGCTAGCCCCTGCTGATGCGGCAATTCATCACGGCTTCCGATGTCGAGCATGATGCCGCAATGCGCGATTTGCGTGTAAGGGACCTGCTTATGAGCAATGCGGATCCCGTTGGCAAGCGTATGTAAATGATAATCTTCTGTGATTGGTAGTGTGGTAGATTTGGGGTTACCCTGTTTCTGGACGTTATCTCTCTTCATTCCTTTTGAACACAAAATAGGCACCAATAATTTTCGGTGGTATCCACAAAATTACAGACTTTTGCTCTGAAACCCTTGAAAAGCACCAGTTATGCGCGTTGGATTTGATGCCAAAAGAGCTTTTGCCAATAAAACCGGACTTGGAAATTACAGTCGTTTTGTGCTCGATGCGCTTCTGACAAATGAAAAAGCACCAACTTACCTGGCCTATACGCCAAAAAATAAGGCAAAACTTTTTCCCGACTTCCCGGAAAACAACATTCGCATTCCGCAGACATTCCTGGATAAAAAACTCTCAGCTTACTGGCGCTACGCATCTATTACGAAGCAGCTGAAAGCGGATAACATTGATGTGTTTCACGGGTTGAGCAACGAACTCCCGCAAGGATTGCAAAAGGCCGGAATTAAGTCGGTGGTTACGATCCATGATCTGATCTTTGAACGGCTTCCGCATTTGTTCAAACCCATCGACAGGCATATTTACCGACATAAATTCCAGTCGGCATGCCGCCGCGCAGATTCGATTATCGCCATCAGCGAACAGACAAAGCGAGACTTAATAGCGCTATATCATGTTGATAGTGAAAAGATTCAGGTTGTTTACCAGGATTGTAATCCCATTTTTAAACAAAGGGTTGAACAAAATAAAATAGAAGAGGTCAGGCGCATATACGACATTCAGGGGCAGTACATTCTGTGTGTGGGAACATTGGAAGAGCGTAAAAATCAGCACCGGTTGGTGGAAGCATTCGCCAGCGTCGCCAATAATGATTTCCAGCTTATCCTTGTCGGTAAATCAACAAGTTATACGCCCAAAATTTTGAAATACATTCAAAAATACAACCTGGAAGAGAAGGTAAAAATCCTGCATGACGTTCCCACAGCACATTTACCAGCGCTTTACCAGGAAGCTGAAATATTCGCTTACATCTCCATTTATGAAGGTTTTGGCATTCCCATTCTCGAGGCATTACACAGCGGGACGCCCGTTTTAGCAGCGAAAGGATCGTGTCTTGAAGAAGCTGGCGGGCCGGGTGGTTTGTATGCGGATCCTTATGAAAAAGAAGACATCAGCCATCAGCTAAATAAACTGATTACTGATGCCGCTTTAAGAAAACAACTTGTAGAAGCCGGAAAACGGCACATTGGCCAGTTTTCCGGCGAAAATATTGCGCGTCAGCTTGTGGATTTATATCAAAATCTCCGCTGAATTATTTCTCTCTGTATTGCTCGATGATCCTGAACAAGGCTTTTTGTTTTTCCAGATCGGGGAAAAAGTCAAAAAGCTGCACATGCGCATCGTAATCGAGCGTTAATGCTGTTTCCAGGTTTAAGAGCGCTTCACGATATGTGCCGCCGTGGATCTGATAAACAGCCATTCTGTAATAGAGGTCCGCTTCTTCGGGCATTTCGTCAATAGCAGCTTGCAAGAGGTCGCAGGCGCGAACGTAATTTCCCTGCTCAAACAGCACATGCGACCATTTCAGCCAGATATCCGGATTGGATGGCTCTATTTCCGCCGCCTTTTCGAATGCTTCAAATGCTGAGATGACATTACCAACTTTAAACTCCGTTTCAGCAAGCGCTAGCCAGTAATCCGGGTTTAATTCGGTGATCTGAATGGCTTTACGTAAAAACCCAACTGCCTCATACCAACGGCCCAGCTCACTGAAACATATCCCTAATCCATACCAACCATCATCCCACTGCTTATCCAGCTTAACCGTTTGCCGGTAATATTTGATGGCCGTTTCAAATTGACCCAATTTCTCGTAGCAAGTGCCCAGGCAGCAGCAAGTTTCAGGCTGCTCGCCTTCGAGTTCTATCGCTTTTAAATATTGTTCTTTTGCGTCTTCGTACTTTTCGAGGTTCATGTACGAATTGCCCAATTGGAAAAAGGCCGAAGCAAAATCTTCCTTTACCAATGTTGCATATTCGTAAGCATTCACCGCATCCTCGTAACGTTCGAGCTTACTGAACGCTATACCCAGATTATACCAGGCATGATGCGAAAACGGGTCGCGGTCAACGAGCTCGTTATAGTATTCAAGGTGACTTTCCAGCTGCCCTACCAGGTCCAGGCAATGTGCAAGCTCATATAGCGCACTTTCATTATTCAGGTTATTCCGGAGCGACTTTTTATAAAACCTGATCGCCTCGTCATATTTACCCCAATTCTGATAAGTCTGCCCTATTTGAAAATATATTTCATCCTGGTCTTCAACACGTTGCAAAAGATTTTCCAACACTTCAATGGCTTCTTCAAACTCGCCCATCATATTGGAAATGGCAACCTGCATGAAGGAAATTTCAATGTCGCCGGGATGGAAAAGGGAAGCTCTTTCCAGAATCTCCATGGCCAGCTCATGTTCACCGCGGTTGGCATGCAGCTGCACCATATTCAGCAGGAGGTCCAGCGAATAAGGATAATCCGACAACCCTAACTCACACGCTTTAAACGCTTTGTCCCAATCTCCTTTTTCAATGTAGTGAACCGTTACTTTTTCGTAAGTATCCAAATCAAAAAAAACCGGCTCACTCGTTTTAAGCATTCTTTCAAACCTGAGCAATGTTTCTTTCATATAATCCTTTCTTTCCCCAAAATTTTTCTCCATCATACGGACCGTCAGGTTAGATTTGAGGGCTAACGCACCACTAATTAATCAGAGAAAGTTATAAAATAAATAATCGTTATTCAAATCTTGCCAAGCAAACTTTCACTTACCCTGGCAACCGTTCGCTCAATGGGTTGGAACTCAAAATTCAATGCTTTCCGGATTTTCCCGTTGTCATAACTGATCTTTCTGGCCGCAGATTTGGCCGTTTCCTTCGTAATTAACGGCTTTGTTCCTAGTAACCACGTCCTTACCGCTTCGAACCGCCAAATAATTCCTGCAAGTCCGGTGCCCACCTTAAACGACGGCCGTTTTTTGTGCATTGCGTCTGCAATAGTATTGAACAAATTCTGATAAGAAATGCTCCCGCCATTCAGCAAAAATCTTTCTCCGGAGATGTCTGATAACAGAAGCTGGAATATAATGTCGGCAACGTCTTTTACGTCCACATAATTGGCGATGCCTTCTGTATAAAATGGTTTTTCTTTAAAAACATAACCGAAAATCTGGGTGCTGCTCTTAGTCCAATCGCCTTCACCCAGGATTAATGTCGGGTTAACGATTACCGCATTAAGCCCTTCTGCGATCCCACGCCACACTTCCAATTCCGCCAAATGTTTGGTTTTCGCATATTCCGAATTCTCCGGGGAATTTTCCCAGCGATGATTTTCGTCCAGGACCACATCTTTTCCCGGAATCGCCTTCCGCGCGTCCGGCCTGCCGATCGCCGCAATGCTGCTCACATGACAGAGTTTGCCGATTTTATATTTAAGACACACATTCACAACATTCGCAGTCCCCTCAACATTCACCTTATACATTGACTTCCGCTCCTTTGGAATAAAAGAAACAACGGCAGCCGTATGCACGACCATATCCATATTCTCCACCGCGCTTTCCAGCGCGCTGATGTCCAGAATGTCCCCTTCTATCCAGTGGATTTTAGAAGCCACATCCGCCAGCAACCCACGATCAGATTCAGCCCTGACCAATGCAAATACTTCATGATTTTCAGCAAGAAACTTCCGTGCAGTAGCGCTCCCAACCAATCCGGTCGCACCTGTAATGAGGATTTTCATAATTTAAGAAAAGTTGTCGGGGTATGTTTCCATTTTGAAATTTTGCCGGTGTGATATGCGGACAAGTTTATAAAATTTTATTTACACTTTACCAAAGTCCCGGTTCTGAAAGCGTTTTTGCTAATTTTACGTTTTTGGAATGCTGCGGAACTCGATAATGTTTTCAAAGCACCACCTCATTTATATTATCCGATTCATTAAAATGCCGATTTCCGATCCAAAACGATATACTGTTACCGCTGCCCTGATTTATGCCAACGGCCCTATCCACATTGGCCACCTGGCTGGATGTTACATACCGGCAGATATATACGTTCGTTACCTGCGCTCCAAAGGAAAAGATGTTGCTTTTATCAGCGGAACTGATGAGCACGGCGTCCCGATCACTATCCGTGCAAAAAAAGAAGGCTTGACGCCACAGCAGGTCGTGGATAAGTACTATGCACAGATCGACGCTTCCTTTAAAGAACTGGGCATTTCGTTTGATATATATTCCCGGACCAGCAAGGCGGTCCACCATGAAACTTCACAGGAAATTTTCAAAGATCTGTACGATAAGAATGTCTTTGTTGAGGAAACAACCGAGCAATATTATGATGAAACGGCCGAGCAGTTCCTGGCAGATCGCTACATCGTCGGAACGTGTCCTGTTTGTGCAAATCCCAATGCTTATGGAGACCAATGTGAACGCTGCGGCTCCACATTAAGCCCGCTCGAACTGAAAGACCCACGGTCGATGCTCTCAGGTGCAAAACCGATTTTGAAGGCAACCAAAAACTGGTATCTGCCTTTGGACACCATGCAGCCGCAGATTGAAAACTACATTAACAGCCACAGCGAGTGGAAAACGAATGTTTTCGGACAATGTCAGTCCTGGTTAAAGGATGGCTTGAAACCACGAGCCATGACCCGCGACCTGGATTGGGGTATTAAAGTGCCGCTTCCCGATACAGACGGAAAAGTTTTATATGTGTGGTTTGAAGCGCCTATCGGCTACATTTCCGCAACGAAAGATTGGCTGATCCAGAAAAACGGAACTGACGAAGGCTGGAAACAATGGTGGCAGCCAATCACGCCAGGCGAGGAAACTAAGCTGGTGCATTTTATCGGTAAGGACAACATTGTGTTCCATTGCATTATTTTCCCGGCCATGCTGATGGCGGAAGGCAATTATATTCTGCCTGATAATGTGCCTGCAAACGAGTTTATGAACTTGGAAGGCGATAAAATTTCCACTTCAAGAAACTGGGCGGTATGGCTGCATGAATACCTGGAAGAGCTGCCCGATAAGCAGGATGTGCTGCGTTATGTGCTCACCGCTAACGCGCCTGAAACCAAAGACAGCGAATTCACCTGGAAGGACTTCCAGACCAGAAACAATAGTGAGCTCGTTGGCATTTACGGCAATTTTATCAACCGCGCCATTGTATTGACACAAAAATTCTGTGACAGCAAAGTGCCTGCAAGGGGCGTTTTGCAGGAAATAGATGAAATTGCATTAAAGGATCTGGCCGAATTCCCGGCCCGCATTTCGGAATCTCTGGAAACTTACCGGTTCCGGGAAGCGCTTACATTGATCATGGACCTGGCAAGATCAGGCAATAAATATCTGGCGGAAACGCAGCCATGGCATGCCATCAAAACGGATCCTGAGCGCGTTAATACAATTCTGAACATTGCTTTACAGATTTCAGCAACATTATCCATCGTCTCGGAGCCGGTGCTTCCTTTCACAGCTGCTAAAATCCAGGAGCAATTGGGAATGACCAACACAGCGTGGGAATATGCAGGTAATCAGGATCTTTTAGCTCCCGGACAGCCTGTTTTGGAAGCGAAACTGTTATTCGAAAAAATTGAAGATCACGTCATTGAAAAACACATTCAAAAACTGCACGACGCTAAAAGAATGAACGAGCTGGAAGGAAAAACGGTAACGGCGATAAAACCGGAAATACAGTATGACGATTTCGGGAAAATGGATATCCGGGTCGCAACCATTGTTGCTGCGGAGAATGTCCCTAAAAGCAAAAAGCTGCTCAAATTGCTCGTAGACATCGGCATTGAACAGCGAACTGTGCTCAGCGGTATTTCGGAACATTTTTCAGCCGAAGAAGTGATTGGTAAAAAAGTGCTGTATCTGGCAAACCTGGCGCCTCGGAAAATGATGGGGCTGGAAAGTCACGGAATGATCCTGATGGCTGAAGACCGGGACGGAAGTCTGGCTTTTGTGCAGCCTGGAAAAGAAGTGTGGAACGGCGGGACTGTCAACTGATCAGCTGAAACCGGAAAAGATAAAGGGCTCTTGGGAAAACCAGGAGCCTTTTCTTATGAACCTTTATTGAAATTCTCTTTTAACCTGATCGTACAGCGAATAAACCTTATCCACCAGCACTTCACATTCACGGTCCGAAAACTGCTCGATGGTATTGCTTACTGCATTGGAAACAACTTTCCCCTCCTCGTTCACCTTCACCCCTTTTTGCTTGATTATACTCAGGATTTGCTCCCACTCTCCGATGAGGCTATCGGAAAAATACCGCGGTTCGATAATGTTGAAATATGCGGATTGGGATTTTAACTTTTGCTTAAGTTGACCGGAAGCGTTTGAAACTCTAAGCTCTTCTACGAGTTTCGTGAGCTCAATGTAAGCGAAAATGTTTGACTTTTTCATAACGTTGAGATTGGAGGAGTAATATATAAAATATGGTTGCTAAGATACAGAGATGAAACTCGTTTTTTTATTAGCAAACAGAATGTTTACCCTATCTTAATATTAACTATTGGATGGATACAATTCCCAAAAGCTGTTTGCTATATGCTTCATTAATAAGACTAAACGTTTGAATCAACCCCATTTTTCGGCCGCTATATACTCATGACACATAAAAAAACCCGACAGTTGTAACTATCGGGTGACTTTATTTAATACGGATCAGCTGTTACCAGCGCTCTATATTTACTTTCCGGTGATAATCTCCCTGTTCATCTCCGTAGGGAAGAAATAACACAAGATGGCGCAAAGTATCGTCATATTTTGCGGTTATATGTTCTACGTCAACCCCGTCGGGAATGACGAATGTATTGATGAAACGTATCGTTCTCCACTGCTCTTCATCGGACAGACTTTCCTGAGAAAATATGGGCAACAAGTGAAATAGTTTTAGATTATTGGAATTCTTCTTTCCTTTAACTACTTCCAATTGAAGATCTTCAACCTCGATGCCTGGAACCTTCACAACAACTTCAAAACCGTCCGATCCTCTATCAAGCTTTATAGCGGGCTCACTCATTCCACCATTGATTGTGTTGATGAAATCAATATTCATCAGCATCTCCTGGGGTATTTTCAGTTTGCTTTCCATAGCTATCGCGTTTAAGATTCACAAGTTTTATAGACTAACGAAAAACTACGTGCCAAAGATTATTTTTTGAGTAAAATCCGAAAATATAATCCCGCCTTGTAGAAGCACAAGTGGCTGTAAAACTGTTTAAAACCTCATTTCCAACGCAGACAACGAAATTATCCCAAAAAACCGTGGAATAGCCAAATGCCAAAGTTGCAGTAACGTCTCCCCATAGAGCGACAAATTGTCCTGTATTTGCATATTTTATAGCGTCTTACGATCAGAATGTCCCAGGTCGCGCCCCGGATCAATGCGGTCGCGGACAAGTTGCTTGATTTCTTTGGGTTCCGGAAAGTGCCCTTCACGCTTCCTGTCCCAGATGATTTCCTCATTCAGGCTTATAATGTATCGCCCCGCAACTTCCGAAGGCGTCAGCTGAACCGCATGCAGGTCACCCGTGAATGTGGTGAGTAATTCCTGCGCCATCCACGCGGACCGCAGCAGCCAGCCGCATTTCGGGCAGTATTCAATGTTGATTGTGGGTTTCATGATCCTGTTACAAGCGATTTTGGCCTTCAAGATACCAAAAAAGCCGTGAAGGAGATCCCTCACGGCTTTCGAATGTTAACCTAACCCTTTAATCTTTTGAGAGAAACCTTCTGAAAATTTCTCTCATAACGCTCTACAAATGTCGCCTGACATTCACATTCTTTTTAGCGTTATAATCCCTGATTTGTAAAATGCGTAACACTCATTTCGCGTCTTGGTAATACTCCCCAATGTAGCAAGTAGAATTACGTGTTTTTCCCGGAGGCGTATTTTCAAAGATATTGATAGTCAAGCCAATACCCCAAAACCGTTAACTCAATACAATCCGTTCTGCTTGGTGGTAATGCGGGTGGGGGTTACATTTACGTATATCAAGAAATTTTAAAATTCTCTCAAACGTTTATGGATCCACGGAAATTTACGGGTAAAGAAGGACAGCTAATCTCAGCGGAACAAGCATTAAAGATTACTGAACCTTTCCAGAAAAGAGAACAGGAAATTACGCTTCGCGGCGAGAATTATGTAAAAGCGGAGTTTTTCGGAATACATAAATTCAACGAATTGATGAGCATTCACGGAGAAACTTGCGTAGGATTTCGCGTTTATTACGGCATTACGGAGGAAGAAGGACATGTGATCGGCGAGAAATCAGCACTTAGCAGAGGCATGAAAAGACCAACTGCAAGACTAGTGCTCATACCTGTCGACGCTGATGGCAATGACCTTACCAAAACTGCCCGGCTGGGAGGAATGAAGGACATGCCCGCTCGGAAAGAAGCCATGACAGGCGGACCGCTTTGCCCGCATCAATGTTAGGCAGTGATAATTAACACACTATATGTTTGAAATTTACATTTCGTATTGTTTCAGAAATCCGGTCTCATGCATAGCAGTATTCATAACACTATTACCGCTAATCTTAATCATTCTTAGACAAGCATACATTGACCCTACCTTCCGATTGCTGTCGGCATACTTGACAGTCAAATTGATGATTGACATAACGATGTTTCATTCGGCTGCTAACCACGAAAACAATATCTTATTTTACAATTTAGCTATCCCTGCTAATTACGCTTTCCTGGGTGGAATGTTCTATTTTAAATTCAGTTCGCTCGTACTAAAGAAAGCGATTCTTGGCTCAATGGTTGGTTTTCTGGCTTTCACAACATGGGATGTTTTTAATTCGAATCCAGTGATAAGTGATCTGCACAACCATCGGGCAGTATTACTTGCGAAAACCATGGAAGGGGTATTAATCATAACATTGATCTTATTATATTTCTACGAGCTAATAAAGTCCCTGCGCATTCCGAATCTGCTGACCTTTCCATTTTTCTGGGTGTGCTCAGGTTTACTATTATATTATTCAAGTTTTATATTTATTGCGCCTGTCTTACATTATACCGCCACCTGGAATCATTCAGTGGACATGGGCTTAACTGAAACCATTCCAACTATTTTCGAGATCGTGTGTGCATTGTGCTTCAGCGTTGGTATTTATCATTTTTCGGCGGAAGATTATGCAAAACAGTGAAGAGTTAAAATGGGCGTTACTCATTGCCTCACTGGCAATGCTGACCATGGCGTTCTGCATGATCTCTTTCGTTATGTATTATCAAAAAAGACGATTTGAGGAGGAAAAGAAGATCAGCGACATTGAAAAAAACTACAACCGACTTTTACTGGACACCGCGCTCAATTCAGAAGAAACGGAGCGCCGCCGCATTGCCCAGGATTTACACGACGACATTGGAACAATGCTGTCTCTCACCAAGTTAAGCCTCAATCAGCTCAGTAAACTGGTGGCCAGCAGCGGAAATGAGAAAGAAGACCAGATCATGAAGAAATCGCAGTCGCTGGTTGAAGAAACCATTCTGCATGTGCGCAGGATTACGCGCGATCTGGTGCCTACAACATTGGAACGGTTTGGTTTAATGGAGGCAATAGAAGAATTTATTCATAAATTAGAAGAAGATAACAACCTCGCCATCACCTTCCAGGCCAACACCGACGACTTCCCGCGGCAGGGCCAGAAACTGGAACTTACGCTTTACCGTATTATGCAGGAACTGGTCAACAACGCGATCAAGCATGCCAGTTGTTCAAAAATAGATATCCGCCTGGAAATCAATGATCAGATGATCGGCCTGAAAGTGACAGACAACGGAGTCGGATTTGACCCCGAGAAGATCAAAGAAAATAATCTGGCCGGGCTGGGCCTGTTGGGAATTGAAAGCCGGTTGGCCATTGTTAACGGAACAGTCCAATATGAAAAACCCGAAAAAGGCGGCGCGAGTGCATTTGCACAGATCCCTATGATGCCGGTTGCAGACAGCAAACCGGAACCTTTGCATCCATTCCGGCGCGAGCGCGTGAACATCTAATTGATATGAAAACCTTAAAACTCGGAATTGCCGACGACCATGAACTGTTCAGAAAGGGGTTTATCTCCATGCTGAGCGGCATTCCCGATTTCGAATTTGTACTTGAAGCGGCTAACGGCCAGGAATTACTCGACCGCTTGCCTGCCAACACGCCTGATATCGTTTTTATGGATCTGCAAATGCCGATTATGGATGGCATTCAAGCCACTGAGGCCGCTTTTGAAAAATTTCCCAACATTAAGGTGATCGTGGTGTCCATGTATAATGAAGACCGTTTCGTCATTCACATGCTCGAAAAAGGTGTTCAGGGCTATTTATTAAAAGATACTAGCCCGGATGAAGTGGAAAAAGCCATTCGCCGGGTAGATGAAGAAGGATTTTATTACAACGACTTCGTCTCCAAAGCCATGCACAGGAAAATGGTGACCAGGCAGGTCAATAAACATCCCTTCTTCCCCAACGCTTGCAATGTTGCGCTTTCGTCAAGAGAAAAAGAAGTGCTGCAATTGATATGCGACGGCTTTTCCACTTCCGAAATTGGTGATAAGCTTTTCATCAGCGTACGCACCGTGGAAGGTCACCGGCTGCGGGTCCTGGAAAAGACCGGCACGAAGAGCACAGCAGCTGCGGTTGCTTTTGCATACAAAAACCAATTATTGAACTAGAATATTTCATATCGCGATTTAAGGAATGACATGCACCCAAATGCGTGTCATTCTCGTTTTCAGCTGGGAAACTCCTGTGATTTATTTATCTTTCAGCCAGTAACTCTGTAAGCGCTTATGAAAGTCCTCATTGTTTGCACGAATCATGAAACATTCCCTACCAAAACCGGTAAAACCGGCTTGTGGCTTAGTGAACTGACTTATTTCTATGATGTTATGGCCAAACGCAGGGTTCTCATGGACATTGTCAGCCCGCTGGGAGGGAAAATTCCGATTGACGAACGCAGCCTGGAATTGAAAGACGAATGCAATGCCAAATACTGGGAAGATGCTGCGTTCCGGGCGAAACTAGACAATTCACTTTCTCCTGCACAAATTCATGCAGCCGATTATCGTCTGGTTTATTTTGCAGGCGGGCACGGCGCCATGTGGGATCTGGCCGAAAATACAGACTTGCAGAACATCGTCAGGGACGTTTACGAACGCAACGGAATGGTTTCCGCAGTCTGCCACGGCGTTTGCGGTCTTTTGAACGTGAAACTATCCGACGGCTCCTGGCTGATCCAGGACAAATATGTAACCGGCTTCTCCAACGTGGAAGAAGCCTTAATGAGCTTTGTGAGCGAAGTGCCGTTTTATCTGGAAGACAAGCTGAAAGAGCGCGGCGCACATTACACCAAATCAATGATCCCTTTTATGGAATTCATTGAAATGGATGAACGACTGATTACCGGCCAGAATCCAAATTCGGCTAAGAAAGTGGCCTCCAAAGCACTGGAAGAGCTTTTTGAAAAATAATATCAGAATTTAAAATCTCCAAACAGCGAGCGGAAAGTCGGCAAGATCGCATCCTTATCAGACACGTTTGCGTCTTCAACCCCCCAGTTGATCGCCAGGTCCTCATCATTCCACAAAATACCTGACTCGGATTCCTTATTGTAGATGTTTGTGCATTTGTAGGAGAAAATCGAATCTTCGAGTGCAACAAAACCATGCGCAAAACCTTCGGGAACGTAAGCAATGTTGTTTTTTTCACTGCTTAACTCGAAAATTTCATGCTTGCCAAAAGTGGGAGATTCCGGGCGAATATCCACGGCAACGTCCAAAACCTTCCCAGAAATGACGCGAACCAGCTTTCCCTGCGCGAAAGGTGCTTTTTGGAAGTGAAGCCCCCTTACCACGCCTTTTTTCGAAAATGACTGATTATCCTGAACAAAGTTGGTAGGCAAACCTAATTGCTTAAATATCTGCTCATTATAAGATTCAAAAAACATTCCACGATCATCATGAAAAACACGTGGGGTAAGTTCGACTAATCCGGCAATGGAAGTTTCGCGAATCTGCATACAATATTATTTCTGTTGGTTGGTAATGGTAAGTCTTAATCTTGGGACAAATTTATGAATCTATTGATAGAGGTTGTAATTTCGGCGCATTATTTCCAAAATCATGACCTACGAAGCGCTGTTTGAACAAATTTCCCAGAAAAAATCCTATCTATGCATAGGGCTCGACACGGATATCAGGAAAATCCCTGCCCATCTGCGTCAAGCGGCTGACCCTGTTTTTGAGTTTAACAAACAGATCATCGACGCCACCGCGGATTTTTGTGTATCCTATAAGCCGAACATTGCCTTCTACGAAGCATCCGGCTCAAAAGGTTGGGAAAGTTTGCAGAAAACAATCGAATACATTCCAAAAAGCCACTTTACCATCGCGGATGCCAAACGTGGGGACATTGGAAACACATCCGGACTTTACGCCAGAACGTTTTTCGATCCCTCTGCTTCGGGCCTTGAATTTGACGCAGTAACGGTCGCGCCTTACATGGGAAGTGACTCGGTGATCCCGTTTCTGGAATTTGAAAACAAATGGGTGATCCTGCTCGCATTGACGTCCAATCCGGGTAGCGGGGACTTTCAGCGTTTGGAGGCCAACGGCGCGCCTTTATACGAACAAGTCCTCAAAACTTCGCAAACCTGGGCCGGCGCAGATCGCATAATGTATGTCGTTGGCGCCACGCAAGCTGCTGAATTTGAGAAAATCAGAACGATCATTCCAGATCATTTTCTGCTTGTCCCGGGTGTGGGCGCGCAGGGAGGAAATCTTGAAGAACTATCCAGATTTGGCATGAACGCACATTGCGGCTTGCTGGTGAACGCTTCCCGCAGCATTATTTACGCTGGTAATGATGTCGATTTTGCTCAAAAAGCAAAACAGGAAGCGCAGCTTTTACAGCAGGAAATGGCCATTTATCTTGACAAATACTGCAAATAAACCACCCAAATTTTACCCTTAATCTCTCCAAACAATCCACCGCAACTGCTGATGCAACTTTCCGATTCCAACGCATATACCATACAAGGCATTGATCCTGAACATTTAATTGAAAAATTCGGCAGTCCGCTTTACGTGTACGACGGCGCAACGATCCGCCGCAAAACACAGGAGCTACAAAACGCATTTGCAGGCATTAATATGAAAATTAAATATGCCTGTAAAGCGAACACGAATTTATCGATCCTGCGACTGATGCGCGAAATCGGCGTGGAATTGGATGTGGTGTCTCCGGGAGAGCTGGAAATGGGCGTTATGGCGGGTTATACTGCGAATCAGATCACGTTTACACCCAGCGGCGTTTCTTTTGAAGAAGTGCGTGCGGCTGTTGATGCGGGTGCGATCGTGAATGTGGACAGCATTCCGTTGCTGGAATGGTTTGGACAAACTTATGGAAACACCAGGCCGTGCCTGATCCGGATTAAACCCAATGTTGCCGCTGGCGGGAATATCAAGATCATGACCGCACACGCCGATTCTAAATTCGGGATCTCCGTTTTGCTTCTGGATCAAATTCTTGAAGTTGTAAAGAAATACGACATTAAAATCATTGGCCTGCACCAGCATACCGGCTCAGACATTAAGGATGCAGAACCGTTCCTGAAAGTGGCGGATATACTTTTTGAAACAGCCAAACATTTCCCTGACCTTGAAATCATAGACTTGGGCGGTGGCTTTAAGGTTTCCTACTTACCAGGTGACGAGATTACCGATATGGATCTGCTGGGAAGAAAAATTTCCGAGCGGTTTAAAAAGTTCTGCAGTGAATACGGACGAGAATTGCAGCTTTGGTTTGAACCAGGCAAATTTCTGGTGAGTGAATCCGGCTATTTGCTGGTGAATGCGACGGTTGTGAAAGAGGATCCGGCAAGAAACTTCGTCCATGTAAATTCAGGATTAAATCATCTGATCCGCCCAATGATGTATGGCTCTTACCATCACATTTTGAATGTTTCCAACCCTTCCGGCGAGCCTAAAACCTATAATGTGGTAGGTTACATTTGCGAAACAGATACATTCGCCACCGATCGAACATTGCCGGAAGTGAAAGCCGGAGATCTTCTA
Source organism: Dyadobacter alkalitolerans DSM 23607 (assembly GCF_000428845.1). Lineage (GTDB taxonomy): Bacteria > Bacteroidota > Bacteroidia > Cytophagales > Spirosomataceae > Dyadobacter > Dyadobacter alkalitolerans. Next base: position 407,661 of record NZ_AUAS01000001.1, read on the forward strand.
GCGTTCCTCAATGCAGGCGCTTACGGGTTAACAATGAGCTCGAATTATAATGCACGTGTCCGCCCCGCAGAAGTGCTGATTGATCAGGCCGAAGCGCGCTTGGTGAGAAGGCGTGAGACGATGGAAGACCTGCTAAAAACGCAGATGGATTTGTAATTCAGTAGACATTTTGTCCTGATATCCCCTATTTTCATTTTTTTAATGCCAAAATTTCAGGCTTTCTGATCGGGCATATGATTTTTCATGGAGAATTGTAAACAAAGCAATATCTCCATGAACTTCAACCAATATACCATAAAGGCGCAGGAGATTATACAACACGCTGCGCAGATGGCCCAGGGCAACCAGCAACAGGCCATCGAAACGGGTCACGTCCTGAAATCCATTCTGGAAGAAGACCCCAACACTTCGCTATTCTTACTTAATAAGCTCAATATCAGCCCGGATATCTTGAATAATCGGCTGGAAAAGATTTTGGAAGGTTACCCGCGCGTAAGCGGCGGCCAGCCTTATCTGGGCAATGATATGGCGGCTGCAAGTGGCAAAGCGCAAAATTATCTAAAAGAATTTAACGACGAATTTATAAGCATTGAACTGCTCATTCTCGGCATCCTGGCTGGAAAAGATTCCACAGCGACGCTCATGAAGGAAGTCGGTTTTAAGGAAAAAGAACTTATTGACGCAATCAAAGAACTTAGAGGTAAAAATAATCCTGTGAAAGATCAAAATGCAGAAGCTAAATATCGCTCACTGGAACGATACAGCAAAAATTTAAATGAATTGGCCAAAGCCGGTAAAATTGACCCGGTAATAGGCAGGGACGAGGAAATTCGGCGGGTTTTGCAGATTTTAAGTCGGAGAACAAAAAACAATCCGATTTTATTAGGTGAACCTGGGGTTGGTAAAACGGCAATCGTCGAAGGACTTGCGCAAAGGATCGTGCAGGGCGACGTGCCCGAAAACCTGAAATCGAAGATCATTGTATCCCTCGATATGGGACTTTTGATCGCAGGGGCAAAATACAAAGGTGAATTTGAAGAAAGGCTGAAAGCGGTTATCAAGGAAGTGACCGACTCGGAAGGCGAGATCGTTCTTTTCATTGACGAGATCCACACATTGATCGGAGCTGGCGGCGGCGGAGAAAGCGCTATGGATGCGGCGAACCTGCTGAAACCAGCCCTGGCCCGTGGTGAATTGCATGCAATCGGTGCAACCACATTGAAAGAATATCAAAAATACATGGAGAAAGACAAGGCGCTGGAACGTCGTTTCCAGGCTGTAATGGTCGATGAACCCAATATTCCTGATGCGATCAGCATTTTGCGTGGTATCAAAGAAAAGTATGAGCTGCACCACGGGGTAAGGATCCAGGATGACGCGGTGATTGCAGCCGTCGAGCTTTCCAATCGCTATATCAGCGATCGTTTCCTGCCCGACAAGGCCATTGACTTAATGGACGAAGCAGCTTCCAAACTACGCCTCGAAATGGACAGTGTTCCCGAGGAGCTCGACGAACTGAACCGCCGCATTATGCAGCTTGAAATCGAGCGCGAAGCAATTCGTCGTGAACATAATAAGGACAAAGAAACAGTGCTCAACAAAGAGATTGCGGACCTGAGTGAGGAACGCAATACATTGAAAGCACAATGGGAGAATGAAAAAGGCAAGGTTAATGAAGTCCGTACATTAAAAGAACAAAGTGAGCAGCTGCGCCTCGAAGCCGAACAAGCCGAACGCGCGGGTGATTTTGGAAAAGTTGCGGAGATCCGTTACGGCCGGATTCCGGAAGTGCAAAGCAAACTGACCGAATTACAGCAATCCGAGCATGCTGAAAGCTTAATGCAGGAAGAAATTACGCCGGAGGACATTGCGGAAGTAGTTGCAAAATGGACGGGCATTCCAGTGAGCAAAATGCTCCAAAGCGACCGCGAAAAATTATTGCAACTGGAAAGTCATCTGCATAACCGCGTTGCGGGGCAGGAAGAAGCGATTGAAGTGGTTGCGGATGCAGTAAGACGGAGCCGGGCCGGTTTGCAGGATGCAAAACGCCCGATCGGAAGCTTCCTCTTCCTGGGTCCGACTGGTGTGGGTAAAACTGAATTGGCTAAAACACTCGCAGAATATCTGTTCAATGACGAAAATGCCGTGGTCCGGATCGATATGAGTGAATATCAGGAACGTCATTCGGTAAGCAGACTGGTGGGTGCGCCTCCGGGATATGTGGGTTATGACGAAGGCGGACAATTGACCGAAGCTGTTCGTCGCAAACCTTACAGTGTGATCCTGCTGGATGAAATTGAAAAAGGTCATCCGGATGTCTGGAACATTCTTTTGCAGGTTTTGGATGAAGGCCGCTTAACAGATAACAAAGGCCGTGTTGCCAATTTCAAGAACACGATCATTATCATGACTTCGAACATAGGCAGCCACATTATCCAGGAAAAATTTGCCGAAGACGAAGGCTGGAACCATACATTGGTTGTGGAAGAAGCGAAACAAGCCGTTTTGGACTTATTGAAAGCTTCGGTAAGACCTGAGTTCCTGAACCGGATCGATGAGATCGTTCTTTTTGAACCGCTTACTTTGAAAAACATTCGTAAGATCGTTGATATCCAGTTCAAAGGCATTCAAAAGATGCTGCAAGACCAGGGAATTACGCTGGATGCGACAGACGAAGCGCTTTCAAAACTGGGCGAGGATGGATTTGATCCGGCATTTGGCGCACGTCCGTTGAAACGGGTGATGCAGCGCCGCATCCTGAATGAGCTGTCCAAAGGAATATTGAGCGGACAGGTTGCTAAGGATTCTGTGATCATGATGGAGCTTAATTCCAAAGGCGATCTGATCTTTGAAAATGTCGGCAATGTAGAGATCTAAAATCTTGGAAAATTGATATTTAAACGAGCGGCATGACTGCCGCTCGTTTTGTTTTTGTACTGGGATCACACTTTTCGCGCTTTGCACCACACCTGTTGAACGGGAACAACATTTCCCTGTGCAATTTGAAAAGCAAGCGGAATTTCAATTATGGCATAATTTTTGTACAATTTAATAATCAAATAATCTAACCCTTTAATTCCTCATAAATCCCGTGGAACAGTCATTAAATTCTATCAAAGTTGCCATTCTGGTGGCGGATGGATTTGAGCAGGTAGAAATGACCTGCCCCAGAAAAGTCCTAAATCAAAAAGGAGCAACCACTCATCTTATTTCCCCTAATAAAAACAATGTCAGGGGATGGAGTCATCTTGACTGGGGTGAAAAACACGATGTGAATGTGCCGCTTACGCTGGCGCGTGCCGATTACTATGACGCATTGTTATTGCCAGGCGGTGTCTTGGGAATGAATGCGCTCCGAATGAACAGCCGGGCTGTTGAATTTGTGAAGTCTTTCTTTGCATTGGGCAAGCCAGTTGCTGCCATTGGTCATGGGCCGCAGATCCTGATCGATGCCGATGTAATTTTAGGACGCATTATTACTTCCTACGGGTCCATCCGGCAAGACCTGGAAAATGCAGGCGCAAGATGGGTAGATCAAGAAGTCGTAACCGATAACGGACTGATCACCAGCCGTACATCAGACGACATGTCCGCTTTTGTAAGTGCGTTAACTAAACAACTTAATCTCGAAGTTTATCAATAAGAAGTTTAAGATCGACTTACTGCACTCCGGATTGGCCTAAATAAAGCGAATCCGGATTTTTATTTTTCGCGAAGCAAGCCAAGCCTGAATGTTTGCCCGGCCAATGCAAACAACCCTACGGCGATAAATGGCCCCAAATCAAACAAACCGCTATCAGCGGGCGGATTTGGAAAAGTGATCGTGTTCAGGATCATAAGTGCGATTCCCAACATCCCGAGTGCACACCCCCAAAACCGCAGCTCTTTCAGCCTGCGCGATGAGATCAGTAATAAGACAAGATAAGTGCCGATGAACATATCCCAGGCAACATCCATCCCCATGTCAATCAGCCGAATGGATTCTTTCACAAATCTGGCTTCCTGGGTGGCTACCTGAGTATTTTCAATGTGAACCCCGACTTGCACTGCGAGCTGAGCCGAGAGGAAAGCAGCACAGATTGTAAACGCCAGGCTGCCAAACACAAATCCAAGTCTATTCGCATAAGAAGGATTGTAAAAGTGGATATATTCCATCAGCGCAAACAGAAAAACGATCCCTAAGATGGGAAAGGCCATAGCCAGGAAAAACACGATGGGATCCGGCAAAGAGGTGAATGCGATCGTCAGATAGGAGGTGATCGACAACATGCCTGCGAGGCCGCCCAATTTTGCCAATGCTTTTAGACTTTGTAAGCCAGGCTTAGATGTAAATTGTTCCTGCATTTGATTGATAATAGGATTTAAGCGATAGCCAATAGTATAGCTTTCCCATTTATTGCTACGTATACAGTTAGCCTTCGGCAGGCAAGAACCAGCAAACGGTTTATAGGTTACCTGCGTGATCTTACGATTGTATCTTTTTCTAAACAATCATTGCCCCTATCTTTGCCCGCTCATTGATTTTGGCGTTTACATGGCACTTGTTTCTCTTTTGGGCGTTTCTGCCCGCAAATACAATACCACTGTTTTATCTGATATTGCCTGGAACGTAGAACCGGGAACGCATTGGGCGGTTATCGGGCCTAATGGTTCGGGGAAGACGATTCTGCTGGATGTTATTGCGGGTAAGTGGCCTGTTTCTAAGGGAAAAATCAGTTATGAGTTGAAAGCGCCATTGCGGCAGGCGATTGAGCTTATTTCCAATGATTACTCGTTCAACCGCATTGTAAGTGCCGGGGCGGAATATTATCAGCAGCGCTTTCATGCCTACGAAAGCGAGCGCGCGCCTTCGGTGCGGGCGATCCTGACAGACCAGTTGAAACCCGTTGGAACTGTGAATGAAAGCTCGGTGCAGCTGGCGCCAGCCACGGTCAGTGATGAGGAACTCAACAATGTTGCGTCGCTCCTATCTATAACGCATTTGCTTGATCACCCGTTTGTTACATTGTCAAATGGAGAAACAAGAAGAATGCTTTTGGCCAAATCATTATTAAAAAGACCTGAAATTCTGATCCTCGACAATGCATTCAGCGGCCTCGATGTGCATTCGAGGGAAGTGCTGCGCAATGCGCTGACGGAACTGGCGCAATCCGGCGTGACGATCATTATGGCAACCACAGCCACAGAGATTCCGCCTTGCATTACGCACGTGCTGGAACTAAACGAAGGCCAAATTACAGCCCAACGCGAGATAAGAGATTACCAAACAGCTTCCGCAACGCACATTCACAACCCAAAGCCGGACCCTGAAAAGCTGGCTCATTTCGGTCTGCCACAGCACATTAACTTCAACTACGCAATTGATATGCGAAACATTCACGTTCGCTATCACGATCAGCTTATCCTGGATCAGGTAAATTGGAAAATCGCAAAAGGTGAAAAATGGGCGCTTTCCGGTCCTAATGGCTCGGGAAAATCAACATTGCTCAGCATTATCACCGCCGATAACCCTCAGCGTTTTGCCAATGATTATGATTTGTTTGATCAAAAAAGAGGAGGCGTTGGCGCTTCGATCTGGGACATTAAGCAGAAGATCGGGCACGTTTCCCCAGAATTGCACCTTTATTTTCCGAGAGAAACAAGCGTTTTCAAAACCATAGCTTCCGGTTTTTTCGATGCGACAGGCGTATTTTTCAAAAAATTAACCGAACAGCAAATCGAACGTGTGCATGAAGTGGCGGCCCTTTTGCATGTGGATCATTTGATTGAGAAAAAGTTTTCAGAACTTTCCAAAGGACAGCAGCGTATGGTTCTGCTAGCGCGGGCTCTGGTCAAAAATCCGCCTTTACTGATCCTGGACGAGCCTTGCCAGGGTCTGGACGCGGATGCGATTGAGTATTTCAAAGCCGTTGTTGATGCGATTTGCGACACGCCGGAGCGGACATTGATTTACGTTTCACATTATCCCAACGAAATCCCGAGCTGCGTTACAAAAACATTGCGGCTCGAAAAAGGAAAAGTTATGGAATGATCATTCCGCATCGTCGGTAAGAGCTTCCATGAAGGAGATAACACTTGCAATTTCGGGCTGCGTCAGGTTCAATTTATCGGCCGCCAGTGTCTGGTTGGGAACATCGAGCCCCAATCCTGCCCCGCCGCCTTCGTTGTAAAACTCCATCACTTCCTGCAATGTTGTGAAAGCGCCGTTGTGCATATAGGGAGCCGTTTTGGCGATATTTCTCACGGTGCTGGTTTTAAATGCATTTTTCCACTGCGGAAACTGGTCATGCACACCCCTGCCCGGATCATTGTCCAGCTTCGCATTTTTCCATTTCGCATCCGTCGTCACGCCCAAAACCTCGGATTCTGTGCGCTGAAAATCGGGCGGAACGGTTCCATTGAATAGTGGCACAAAATGGCAAGTCCCGCATTTTGCTTTGCCCATAAAAACATTGAAACCCGCCACCTGATCATTCGTAAGCGCCTTTTTATCGCCCCGCATGTATTTATCAAAAGGCGAATTGAACGGATTTAATGAACGCACAAAAGCCGCCATTGCATTCTGAATATGAACCGGTTTGACTACTTCCAGATCCGGATAAGCTTTCTTAAAATCGCGTTTATAATGTTCGTCAGTCGCCACCAATTTGGCTACATCTTCCATTGAACCGTGCATTTCAAGCTTATTATGGATCACATCCGCCGCCTGATCTTCCAGCGAAGGAGCGCGCAGATCGTAAAACAATGCCTGCTGCAATGATGCATACATAATGCTCGGCGCATTGCGGCTAACAAACTTATTATCAAAGCCTTTACTCGTTTTCAACCCATCGGCGTAAGCCTTTCCCGGCTGATGGCAGGAGCCGCAGTTTGTTTTGCCGTCGCCCGAAATCCGGCTGTCGTAAAACAATGTTTTTCCCAATGCAACCCGGTCCGACGTAGCGCTGAACCTGGTGTCCGACTGCAATGCCTCGGGGTTGAATGCATTCTTATCAAAAATTGTAGCCGCCTTACCGCTCAAAAGCTTGCGGTCGTTCATGAACGGAATGCCAGCCGATTCCTGATTCTGGTGCAAGGCGTTACAAAGCGGATTAATGTGGTCGGTAATGAATGCAGCGCGATCGAATGCATTGAAATTTTTACCCTTTTTCAAAAAAGCAATGGCCTCTTCAACATGCTTATCCAGTACCGAAAACTCGGGCAATTTGCTTTTGTAAGGTTGTGTATAATGTTGAAATGATTTTAAAACAACTTCGCTCTCCGCCAGTGCATTGCCCGAAGCCGGCGTGTCGAATCCGGAAATCCCCAGACTGATCAGGCGGAACATTTCCAGCCTTAATGCATCCAGAACATGCGAATCCGTGATCACAATGTCTTTCCAAAGCATTTTAATCCGTTTCACATTGACCTGCATCTTGCGCGAATGTCGCACCAGTTCTTCCTGATCCACAGGTTCATCCGTATAAATCAGCTCTTCAATCACCTGCAAGCCACCCGGCTCGAAAACTGCATTCTCCTCATCCTCAATCTCATCCAGCGGCGCACCATTGATCATTCTGACCGTGGTAGGAAAAAAATATTCGGCAAAAGCCTCTGTTTTTTTGTATTGAAGACGGATTTTGAGAAAGTCGTTTTGCAATGCTTTTTGCCCCGGTTTTGCCTTCACTTTTTCCAGAAATGCATCATTCATTGAAATCAGCGAGTCCAGGTCAGTGACAAAATGTTGATATACAATTTCATGCGGCTTCTGTTCCGGCTTGCATAACTGGAATGTGAAAACGGCGATGCCTGCACAAATGGCCAGGACAAATTTTTTCATGGTGAATGTAAAATAAGATAGAAGGCCCTCCGAAAAAGGCCTTCTATATGCTTGTTGAGAAGTGTTATTGCTGAATTCCGCGAACGATCACAGTTTGTCCGCCTTCTTTATTTGTAGAAATACCGCTGCCGTCAGCGCCTTTGTATTTCTCGTCCTGCCAAGTGTGCGGGTGCAGGTTGATCATGAATGTCTCAGGAATGCCCACAACATCTGAAATGTCGATCATGGCACCGTATTCCCAGGTGCTCAATGAATTGTTTCCTACCGAGTTATATTTCGTGTTAAATGCTGCATCCTCTCTGCGGTGGTGCATTTGGAGCATCGCCTTGCTCTCTTTTGTAGCCAGGTTATACTGCCAGATCGTGCCGTCGTGGTCATTGTTTTTGTAGAATGAATCACCGTCTTCCTGCACATAAACGAAGTTTTTGGTTACGCAAATGTTGTCAGGGTTCACGATGAAGCTGCCTGGCTTTTCTTCGCCATCCATAATGATCTGCAACTTGCCTTTTAATGGGTTGGTTTCATCAAATTTCAGGTTGTAGACGCGTCCCCACATGTTTTTACCAGCCACAGGCGTCACCTTATCCGACTGGCTTACACCCGTTGCCGTGAAATAAATGTCACGACCCACGCCGTTTCCGCCTTTGCGGTAATCAATGTCTTCCACACGTGCAAACTGGATCATTTTCTTATCCACCGTCTGTGCTTGCAGCTCCGTTCCTGTGCTTGTTTTTACATTGTCAAAAGGAACAAATTCAACGTCGTAAGTTTGTCCTTTAACCATATCCGTTTCCACACTTTCCTGGTTTGTGCGGCGTAATGCATATAATTTACCATTGTTCAGGTCGCCTACCACGTCCGACACGTAAGCAACAAGCTGACCATTTGAATCGTCCTCGCCGATGATGATCACTGTTTTGCCAGGAAATGCATCCTTAGGAAGCGGAACTGCGTTTTCAGCATTCCATTTACCAAAAGCGCTTACAGTCCTTGTCTTATTCTTTTTATCTGCCGGTGCAAAAGGATCAATCGCGTGCGTCATCGACTCCGAGTTGCTCTCGCCCGCTGTCAGGAATAATGGGCCGAAACCGTGTTCCTGCGGCGTTGCCATCGTTGCCGAGCATAATCTCCATTGTCCGCCTTCTGCGTCCACAATGTATTCCCCTTTAACGGGTTTCAATTCTTTATCCAAAAAAACGCGGGACACCGAGAAAAGGATCTCGTGGTTGTTGATCATCACATAACCTTCGCCATTCGGGTTTTTCATAAACGCGCCGCCGTCTGGCTGTGCACCGTAAATGAAATCAGGAGAATCCTGCAATTTGTCGTCCGAGCTGATTAATGTCGTGATTTTCAGATCTTCAAAACCTGGCAACGCACGCACCAGTGAAGGGTTTACCGAGCGATTGATCAGTTTGGAAGAATCTACCGGTGGATCATTGTGATCCTTAATGCAGCCGGAAAAGGTCATTGCGCCGCAAACCAGCGCAGTAAGAGCATTTTTTGGAATAGAATTAAAATTCATTGCCATGGTGAGATAGTTTTTTAACAAAACTAGCCGAACCACAGCTCTCCGGTTTTACCTGAATATTAAGCTATTATGAATAAAATTTAACATTAAGAAAACGAGTAAGCCACTTATGGACGCACTTTGACGGTTTCTTTTACAAAGCCATTTTTCAAATTCATTACAATGGACAAAGAGCTGCTGCCAAACCCCGGAACATACTGCGCGCGCCCGTAACCAACCTCAAACCGCTTGATCCGCAGCCACGCGCCGAAGGAAAAACCGGCCAAAGCGCCCCGGTTGGCAAGCCGCAATTCCTGCCTCCGCAAATGGTCATAACCGAGCATAATCCTGAAATTAGTATGCAGCAATGCTTCGGCCCCGAGCGAAAGATGCCGGCCCAGTTTCTCTGCCAGGCCCACTTTTCTCGCAATTTTGTTGCCATTATCGTCGTAAGTGAAGAAGAGGTCCGGATCATTATAGACCATATCAAAGCGGTTCAAATGATGCGCCGTCAGCGAAACGCAGATGGGCATATATTCCGGTTTGAATGTTAATCCAAGGCGCACGTCCAAAGGCAATGTAGGATCATTTAAACTGGAAAAGTTCTGTTTCACAAACCCCAGGTTTTTCACCACAAACCCAACCGTCAGACCCTGCTCGGGATGCTTGAAAACGCCGCCCCAGTCCAGCGCCACGCCAAACACATTATAAGACTGCACCGAAGCGCCTACAAATTTCAATGTTCCGCCCACCGTGAAAGCACCCAATGTGTGCCCGTAAACCGCAGAAATGCCATAATCCGCCGCCCGGAACTCCCCTATCACATTGCCAATGTCATCCGTTTCGACCATGGTGCCATAGTTCAGATATTGCAATCCAACCGCCCAAACGCCCGCAGACTTGCCCACGCGCCGCGCATAAGCCGCATTCACAAACCGGGTATCGGCCAGGTAAGGCATCAGGTTGACGGATACATTATTGGCTTTGGACGAGTCCAGTAAAGCAGGATTTTGGATAAAAAGGGCAGGATCATTGCCCGAAATGGTGAGGTGATTGGCGCCTAATGCGGTGTTTTTGGCCTGGGCTGGCAGTTGCAGGAAATCGAGCTTGTTTCTTCCGCCGGTCGGTTGTGCTTGTGCTGTTTTTTGGAAACCAAAAAAAATTCCCGCCAAAAACAAAGCGCACATTCCGATCTGCCTCATAAGTCGCATTAATTTCCCGAATCAGTAAAATGACAGTATATTTAGATTCTCACAAGAACAAATGTAACCATATCGTCCGTATTACATGGGATCAGCATCTTCCGCCGCTTCAAAAAAAGAACTTTTAGATCAGAAAAACGCAGAGGCCAACCTGGGCGGCGGTGCGCAACGGATTGAAGCACAACACGCCAAAGGCAAACTCACCGCCCGTGAGCGCATTATGGTGCTGATCGACAAAGGGACATTTGAGGAAATTGGGAAGTTTGTGATGCACCGCAGCAAGGATTTCGGGCTGGATAAGGAACATTATCTGGGCGATGGCGTGGTGACGGGTTATGGCAAGGTGAATGGCCGGTTGGTTTACGTTTTTGCACAGGATTTCACCGTTTTCGGGGGCTCGCTTTCCGAAACGCATGCCGAGAAAATCTGCAAGATCATGGATCTCGCCATGAAAAACGGCGCTCCGCTGATTGGTTTGAATGATTCGGGCGGCGCGCGGATTCAGGAAGGCGTGCTTTCACTGGCGGGTTATGCGGATATTTTTTACAAAAACACACTGGCTTCGGGCGTCATTCCGCAAATCTCTGCAGTAATGGGCCCGTGCGCAGGTGGCGCAGTGTATTCTCCGGCCATCACGGATTTTATATTAATGGTTGAAAACACCAGTTACATGTTTGTGACCGGGCCTAATGTTGTGAAAACCGTTACGCATGAGACTGTTACGGCGGAGGAACTGGGCGGAGCAATGACGCATGCGACCAAATCAGGCATTACGCATTTTGTTTCGCCTAATGAAGTTGAATGTTTGCTGAACATTAAAAAACTGCTCAGTTATATGCCGCAAAATTGCGAGGAAAATGCGCCAAGCATTCCCTATGAGGCTCAAAATGAATCGCGGCCGGTTTTAAACAACATCATCCCCGACAATGCCAACCAGCCTTACGACATGCGCGAGGTGATCACCGAAATTGCCGATGCGGAGAGTTTCTTTGAAGTCCACCAGAATTTTGCAGAGAACATTGTCGTTGGTTTTGCGCGCATTGCAGGTCGTAGCATTGGCATAGTGGCCAATCAGCCTGCTGTGCTGGCGGGTGTGCTCGACATTCATTCGAGCCAGAAAGCGGCGCGTTTTGTGCGGTTTTGTGATTGTTTCAACATTCCTTTATTGGTTCTGGAGGACGTTCCGGGTTTTTTGCCGGGCACTGATCAGGAGTGGAATGCCATCATTACCAATGGTGCCAAACTTCTTTACGCGTTCTCGGAAGCGACTGTTCCGCGGATTACGGTCATCACGCGCAAGGCTTACGGCGGCGCCTATGATGTCATGAATTCCAAACACATCGGCGCGGACCTGAACTTTGCATGGCCTACGGCGGAAATTGCAGTGATGGGCGCCAGTGGTGCCGCAGAAATTATTTTCAAACGTGAAATCGCCCAGGCCGAAGATCCGGCCGAAAAGCTGAAAGAGAAGATCGAAGATTACACCGAAAAATTCACAAACCCATATCGCGCCGCGCACCGCGGTTACATTGACGAGGTCATTTACCCCGATCAAACACGCGACAAGCTCATCCGGGCTTTTGAAATGCTGGAAAACAAAGTGGCTGTCCTGCCCAGAAAAAAGCATGGAAACATTCCGCTTTAAGATTTATATCCTAATTTCACTCCCAACTATTCATTTCCTAAACATCCTTAATTAATGAAAGAAGAAACAGGCACCTATGCGTCCAGACGGACCTTTATCAAAGGCTCACTGGCAACGCTGGCCACTTTTTCCATCGTTCCCCGCCACGTTCTCGGCAAAGGCTTCATCGCGCCGAGCGACCAGCTGACCAAAGCCATCGTCGGCACCGGCTCCATGGGCCGCGGCCACATTCCTTATGCAGGCACCAAAGTCGTTGCGCTTTGTGATGTGGATAAAAAACACCTGGACATTGCCGTCGGTATGGTAGATAAGGGCGTAAAAACGTTTTCCGATTATCGCGACGTGATCCAGCTTCCCGAAGTGGACATTGTGCACGTGGCCACGCCGCCGCATTGGCACGGGATCATTGCCGCAGATGCAGCCCGCGCCGGGAAAGATGTATGGTGTGAAAAACCCATGACAAGAACCATAGGCGAGGGCAAAAGGCTCGTGGAAGCCGTGCAGCAGCATGGAAGAATATTCCGTTTAAACACCTGGTTCCGTTTTCAGGACAATTTTTATGGTATGCGCACGCCGGTGAAGCCCATCAAAAAGCTGGTGCAAAGCGGCTTGCTAGGCTGGCCTTTAAAGGTGACCGTGAGCAAGCACACCGGTTTCGACTGGAAATTTTACTGGGTAGGAAACACCAATAATGCACCGCAGCCCGTTCCGGCTGAGCTGGATTACGAAATGTGGCTCGGACCCGCACCTTACAAGCCGTATAGCGAGCACCGCGTACACCAGACATTCCGCGGTTACTGGGATTACGATGGCGGCGGACTCGGCGATATGGGCCAGCATTACATTGATCCGATCCAGTATTTCCTGGGCAAAGATGACACAAGTCCGGTAAGCGTGGAAGTGGATGCGCCTCAGCAACACACCGAAGCCGTGGGAACCTGGCGGAGAATCACTTACACGTATGCGGATGGCTGCCAGATCGTGCTGGATGGCGAAGCGAAAGATGAAAAAGTGGCTTACATCGAAGGTCCGAAAGGCAAACTTTACCCCAATTTCCAATCCGACATTCCGGATCTTGAAAAGAAACTCGCCGCATTCCCTGATCCCGAGCCACAGGTTACGGATTTCGTAAATGCCGTGAAAAACCGCAAAAAGTTTGCGCTGAACGAAGAAAACGGGCACCGTTCCTGCACCATTGTGAACATGGGACTGGCAGCATTAAGACTCGGCCGCTCCTTGAAATTTGACCCTGAGAAGCAGGAATTTATAGACGATGAAGGTGCAAACCGGTTGATTAACCAGCCCATGCGTGGCCCCTGGACCATTTGATCGGCATTAAATTCGTTTGCATACATTCATTTCTATCCTTGACCATTCATGAAAAAACAAATATATACTATCCTGGCCCTCTGCATGTTACTATCGCAGGCATGGGCACAAACGGACGATGCGATGGCTGCCAAAACCAAAGCATTGTTATCCAAACTTCCTTCCCAAAACGAAGCTGCATTAAAAAAGAACATGGAAGAACTCGGCCAGCTTGGCAAGCCGGGACTGGTGCAGATCGCATCCATGCTCACGCCGCTCGGCAAGGGAGATAATACCAAAATTCAATACGCGATCGGCGGTTTTACTTACTATGCTTCACAAGCTGGCAAAGAAGATTTTCGTAAGATCGCCGCCGAGGCTTATGGCGAAGCATTATCGAAAGTAACCGACCCGGACAGCAAGAATTTCCTGATCTATCAATTGCAGACGGTTGGGAAAGATGAGTCAGTGGAGGTTTTGAAACCTTATTTAAAAGACGAAAGGCTTTCCGGTCCGGCTTCGCGGACATTGGCGAGAATCGGTTCACCGGTGGCTGGCGCTGCATTGTTGCAGGGCTTGGAAGGCGCTCCTGAAAGCACAAAAATTGCGATTATTGAAGCATTGGGCGGTGCGCGTTATAAGGAAGCGGCGCCTGTGATCGAGAAATCGGCTGTGAATGAGGATCTGCTTTTACGTAAAGTGAGCCTTTTTGCGCTTTCGGAAATCGGAGCGCCTTCTTCTGAGGCAATTTTAATGGCTGCTGCGCAAAAAGCGAATTTCGGTTATGATGAGTCGGATGCGACGGCGGTTTATTTGAAATATCTGGCGCGCCTGGCCGAAAATGGCAACGCGGCTGCCGCGGAAAAAGCTGCTCTGGCATTGCTCAAAAACACCCCGGACGTAAAGCAAACCCCGACGCGCTCCTCGGCTTTGAAAATTTATTCAGACATAAAAAAACGCGAATCTGTGCCTGTTTTGGTAAATGCATTGCAAAGCGCAGATCCGGAATATCGCATTGCTGCATTGAAATTGGGACAAAAATACCTGATGGCCGACGGCACAACGCCCTGGCTCAATGCCATGAAAAAAGCCAAACCGGAAGTTCAGGCAGAGATTATTACCATGCTGGGCCATGCTAATTCGCTGGATGCATTGCCTGCTATTCAAAAAGCATTAATTGCAAAGGATAGCAAAGTAAAAATGGCTGCAATCTGGGCTGCTGGGAAAATCGGTCAGGAGAAAAGCCTACCTGCATTGGTTAATGTGCTGAAAGCGGCGAGTGCGGAGGAAGTTTCTGTGGTAAAAAGCAGTTTGCTTACCATTAAAGGGGAAGGCGTTGTCAATCAATTGGCGACAGCATTGCCAACATTGCCGGCCGCTTCGCAAGCTGCCGCCATTGACGTGATCGCTGCACGGGAGGCGAATGCCAAGTTCAGCAATGTTTTTGCCTTATTAAAAAGTCCGAATGCAGATGTTTCAAAATCGGCTTACACTGCATTGAAATCGTTGACAACGGCGAATGATCTGCCGCAAATGTACATTTTGCTGAACACTGTAACGGACGCTGGGCAAATGGCAGCTATTCAAAAAGCGGTGGTTGCGGGTGTGAAAAGCTCAGGAGATGTGAGAGCGCAGACGGATATTATTTTAAAACAAATGCAGGCCTCACCTGCTGATAAGCAATCCAATTACCTGGCTGTTTTGGCAAGCATAGGCGGCAAAACGGCGCTTAATTCGGTGGTTTCGGCTTACAATAGTGGTGATGCAAAATCCAAAAAGGCTGCAATCGCTGCGTTATCATCCTGGTCGGATGCGAGCGCTGCGAGTGATCTTTTGAATATTGCAAAAAAGGCAACAGATAGCGAGGAGCTTACCTTAGCATTGACTGGTTATGTGGCTGCGACTGCGAAATCGACCAAAACGCCTGTCAATAAGGTGATTATGCTGCGCGAAGCCATGACTTTGGCCAAAACGGATTCTCAGAAGATTGCGATCCTGAAAGAGTTGCCCCTATTGAGAACATTCAATGCATTGCTTTTTGCAGGAAAATTCCTGGACAATCCCGCAACAGAGCAGGCGGCTGCGCAAGCAGTTATGGCGATTGCACTGGCTAATAAGGGTTTTTATGGCCCTGAAATCCGCGATTTGCTGACCAAAACTTCTTCCCTACTAAAAGGAAAAGATGCGGAATATGCACGCGAGTCGATCAAAAGACATTTATCGGAACTACCTAAGGATGAAGGTTTTGTGGCTCTGTTTAATGGAAAAGATCTTACTGGCTGGAAAGGCCTGGTTGAAAACCCGATTGCGCGTGGCAAAATGAGTGCAGACAGTTTGGCTTACAAACAAAAAAAGGCCGATGAAGCCGCCAATAAGGATTGGTTTGCCAAAGACGGCGAACTCGTTTTCTCGGGACACGGCGATAACCTGGCCACCGTGAAACAATATGGTGATTTTGAAATGTATGTGGATTGGAAAATCCAGAAAGACGGCGACGCGGGCATTTACCTGCGTGGAACGCCGCAGGTGCAGATCTGGGACACGTCGCGTGTGAGCGTAGGCGCGCAGGTGGGCTCCGGTGGATTGTACAACAACCAGAAGAACCCAAGCAAACCTTCCAAACTGGCCGATAACGCCATTGGCGACTGGAACACATTCCACATTACCATGATCGGCGACCGCGTTTCGGTGGATCTGAACGGGGAGAATGTGGTGGATAATGTGATCCTGGAAAACTACTGGGACCGCAACCTGCCGATTTTTGCCAAAGAACAAATTGAGCTGCAGGCGCATGGAAATCAGATCAATTATCGCGATGTGTATGTGCGTGAAATTGAGCGCCCTGAGCCATTCAAGCTAAGCGATGCGGAGCAGAAGGAAGGTTTCAAAGTGCTGTTCGACGGAACGGATATGTTCAACTGGGTGGGCAACCGCACCGATTATTTCATTGAAAACGGCGCATTGGTCGTAGATCCTAAGAAGGGCGGCAAAGGGAATTTGTATACCAAAGACGAATACAGCGATTTCGACTTCCGGTTTGAGTTTCAATTGACACCCGGTGCCAACAACGGCCTGGGGATCAGGACACCGATGGAAGGCGACGCGGCGTACGTAGGAACCGAAATCCAGATCCTCGACAATGACGCCGACATTTATAAAGACCTGCACGAATATCAATATCACGGTTCCGCTTATGGCATTATCCCTGCAAAAAGAGGATTTTTGAAACCCATGGGCGAATGGAATTATGAGGAAGTCCGCGTGCAGGGTTCCAAAATAAAAGTAACATTGAATGGCACCGTAATCCTGGATGGCGACCTTGCCGAAGCCAGCAAAAACGGAACCGTCGATCACAAGGAACACCCCGGATTAAAGCGCACCAGCGGTCATTTGGGTTTCCTGGGCCACGGCTCTGAACTAAAATTCAGGAACATCCGGATCGCCGATTTAACCAAAACACCCGCCGAACCGCCCGTTGCTTCAAAAAAGAAGCGGAAGAAATAAGCGAATTGAAAAACTCCTGTCAGCCGGCAGGAGTTTTTTTGTTTGGTATAAATTTATACTGAAATTAGTGTAAATCTATTTAATAGAACAGTGTTCAGTTCAAAGCTAAAAACCTGTAAATAAAATGAAAGCAACCGAAAAAATGAATGTTGCAAAGCAAGCGATCAGCCGAGCGGAACTGGAAAGTATTTACTCTTATGGCTATGAGGTTTTTGAGGATGTGGACCGCTTTAACCGCTGGATTTTTAGTCCTAACCGGGCATTGGGCGGGAAAGCTCATGCTTTTCGGATTCTGGAAATCAACGACTTCGTTTATGATCTGCGGATCAAATTATAAAAAAATTTAAAAATGGCCTTGACGAACCGATTTGGGCATTTTTATTTAGCTTTGAGTAACGGTCGAAAAAATCCGGCGATCCGTAAAGTATATCACTATTAAATGCTCTTTCCTTAGCAGAAAACAATTTGACAATGAAAGCCAATCACATCTTCCTTGCTGCATCCCTGTTCCTTTCTTCGGCTGCTGCAAGTGCACAACATTCCCTGACACAACTTTGGGCTTCGGAAGCCACATTGCCTGTTCCTGAGTCTGTATTTTACAGTGCTAAAAACAAAATCTTATATGTAGCGCTCATTGATGGAAAGCCTGGTGAGAAAGATGGTAAAGGCGGGATTGCGAAAGTAGGATTGGATGGAAAAATCGTCGCAAAAGATTGGATAACAGGGCTACATGCGCCAAAAGGCATGGGCGTTATGGGCGACAAGCTTTACGTTGCCGACGTGACTGATTTGGTTGAAATTGATCTAAAATCAGGGAAAATCTTAAAGAAACACGCCGTTGAAGGTTCCGTATTCTTGAATGACGTGACCATTGATGCAGAAGGAAATATCTACGTTTCGGATTCCAGCACGAAAAAAGTGCATATGATCAAAGACGGAAAGGTTTCGACCTTTCTTGAAGGCTTGAATGGTCCTAACGGCGTTTTGGCAGTTGGTTCGGACCTGCTGGTTGCTGATGCGGGAACATTGAAGAAAGTAAGCTCGACCAAAGAAATAAGCGTCTTGGCAGAAGGAATGGATAAAAGCACCGACGGAATCGAGCAGGTTGTGCCGGGTGAATACATTGTTTCGTGCTGGGCGGGTGTGGTTTACTACGTTAAATCCGACGGGACAAAGCAGGAATTGCTGAACACAAGTGCGGATAAAACGAATTCGGCTGACATTGGCTACGATTCAGTGAAGAAAATCGTTTATGTGCCGACTTTTGGCAAAAACAGTGTTGTAGCTTATCAGTTAAAATAAATATATTTATAACCTAAAAATTAAATTAAAACAAGTCGTTTCCATGGACATTTTTGTTGGGAGTCTTTCTTTTAAATTGAAGGAAAGCGAATTGCGTGAAGCTTTCGAAAAATTTGGAACAGTGAGCTCCGCGAAAATTATCATTGACAAGATTACACGTCAGAGCAAGGGTTTCGGCTTTGTCGAAATGCCGGATGAAGAAGAGGCAAGGTTGGCGATCAACAATCTGAACGGAGCCGATATGTACGGAAGGCCGTTGGTTGTAAACGAATCGCAGAAGAAAGAAGCAAGAGGAGACGCAAGTGCCCCACGGAGAGAAGGCGGTTTCAACAGAACGCCACGTCCTGAAGGCGGCAGTTCCGACAGACCAAGCAGCGCACCTGGAAGCGGAAGCAGCACGGGCGGCGGATACAGCGGTGGCGGTGGTTTCAGCGGTGGAGGCGGTTACAGTGGCGGCGGAGGCTATTCCGGAGGCGACAGAAGCTCAGGCGGCGGAAGCAACGACCGATACAGAAGCAGCGACCGTGGACACAGTGGCGGCGGATACGGTGATAAAAGTGGATTCGGAGGCAAATCAAGATCTGACGACCGATTTGGAAAAGGCGGAGGAGATTATAAAAAAGGCGGAGGCGGATCCAAAAACTACACCCGCAACATTGGCGATGACGATGATGATGATTGATAATAACTGATCATTGATCCATAAATAGAAAAACCCTGTAAGCCGATTCTTACAGGGTTTTTTATTGGCAACAAGAGCGTGTTATGCTGTCGCCTTTACCTTATTATCTTTAAAGAAAAGCACAAATAGCACTAAAACAACGGCTGCAATGCCAGCAGGCACCATCCATATGCTTGTCCAGTCTTTCACACCATTCACCGTGTACATGTCTGCAACGATGCCCGCAAGCCAGGAACCGATGCCCATTCCAATTCCGTAAGTGGCGATGGAGATAAGTCCCTGCGCAGATGAACGATACTTTTCGCCTGCTTTGCTGTCTGTGTAGATCTGTCCGGTAACGAAGAAGAAATCGTAGCAAACGCCGTGCAAAATGATGGCCATATAAAGCAGCCATTCGCTGGAAGCATCGCCGTAGCCAAAGCCGATAAAGCGGATAATCCAGGCAATCAACCCAACAACCAGCATCCATTTAACACCTAAGCGGCTGAATGCAAGGGGAATTAAAAGCATGAAAATCACTTCAGAAGCTTGTCCAAGTGACATTTTGTTCTCCACATTGGTCATTCCTGAATCTGTCAGCGATGGATTAGCCATGGCGTAATAGAAGGACAACGGAATGCAGATCAGCAGCGAGGAGATGAAAAAGATGGCGAATGAGCGGTCTTTGAAAAGCGTGAAGGCATCCAATCCCAAAATGTCCGAGAATGAAGTTTTGGTGCTTGGTTTCGGCGGGGTATCTGGCAAAAAGAATGAATAAACGCCCAAAAACGCAGAAGCAACCATTGAAATCTTAAAGATCATTACATCATCTCCAAAGCCATAATAACCGATAATGTTCGAAACCACAATCCAGGAAACCGTTCCCATTACGCGTATGGCAGGGAAATCTTTTTCTGAATTGGTCACCTGCTGCATCGCGATCGAAGTCGTCAGCGACATCATCGGCGCGAATGAGATACAATAAGCCAGGATAATCCAGAAGAAATTGTCCGGATCGTCAACGCCTGTGAGGACGAATAGCAATGCGGCACCTGCAAGGCTCAACACGCCCAGCACTTTTTGTGCGGCAAAATAACGGTCGGCGATCATTCCGACAAAGAATGGAGCGATGATCTGCGCGATGGAAAAGGCCGCATAGGCATTCCCAACTTGCGCGCCTGTTGCGCCCAGTGCCGTGAACAGATATTTACTCATTTGACCGTACCACGATCCCCAGATAAAATAGAGGAGGAACATCATGGCCATCAACTGAAAACGCGTTGTGTTTTTCATAAAAGGGATAGGAGTTTGATTGGGTAAATAATAAGGGGTTATGGGTTACTTTTTAACGATTTTCTGGAATTCATTCAGTTTCAAAAGCGCCTCGATGGGCGATAGTGTGTTCACATCGACCAGCGATAATTTTTCTTTCAACTCCTCCATACGCGGATCGGCCGGTTCGAAAATGCTTAACTGGAAGTTGTTTTTAGGAATTTCCTTCACCCGCTTTTTGTGCTCGTGTGTGACGTGGTCTTTCTCCAAATGATGCATGATCTCACTCGCGCGCAACACGATCAGCTGCGGCATGCCCGCAATCTGCGCTACGTGGATCCCAAAACTATGCGCGCTTCCGCCCGGTTTCAGTTTGCGAAGGAAAATCACTTTGTTATCGACTTCTTTTACTGCGACATTGAAGTTCTTAATGCGCGGAAAATCCTCGGTAAGCTGATTTAACTCGTGGTAATGTGTTGCAAACAATGTTTTTGGCCTGCAATCAGCCTGATTATGGAGATATTCTGCTATTGCCCAGGCAATGGAAACGCCGTCGTAGGTGCTTGTTCCTCGTCCGATCTCATCCATTAAAACCAAACTCCGGTCACTCAGGTTATTGAGAATGCTGGCCGTTTCGGTCATTTCCACCATGAATGTACTTTCACCGCGGCTCAGGTTGTCGCTCGCCCCTACCCGGGTGAAGATTTTATCCACTAATCCAATGTTTGCGGATTTGGCGGGCACATAGCAACCCATTTGCGCCATGAGCACGATCAATGCGGTTTGCCGCAACAATGCAGATTTTCCGGCCATGTTAGGACCAGTAATGATGATGATCTGTTGTGAAACATCATCCAGAAACAGGTCATTCGGCACATAACTTTCTCCCACGGGAAGTTGCTGCTCGATAACCGGATGGCGTCCGTCCTTGATATCCAGCTCGTTGCCTTCGCTGATGACGGGTTTTGTGTATTTATTTTTTCGCGCAACCGTAGCGAATGAGCTCAGCGCATCCAGCGTGGATATCACCAGTGCATTCTGCTGCACCGTGCCCACATATTCAGCCGCCATAGACATTAATTCGCTGAAAATCCGGTATTCTATCGCTGAAATTTTATCCTCAGCATTCAGGATTTTCTCCTCGTATTCTTTGAGCTCGGGCGTAATGTATCGCTCGGCATTCACCAGCGTTTGTTTTCTGATCCAATCAGCCGGGACTTTATTTTGATGTGCGTGCGTGACTTCCAGATAATACCCAAAAACCTTATTATAAGCGATTTTGAGTGATCCGATGCCCGTGCGTTCTATTTCCCTGTTTTGCAGTTTGATTAAAAAGTCCTTCCCTTCATAAGAGATCGCATGCAACTCGTCGAGTTCAGGATCAACGCCACTTTTCACAATGCGGCCATTATTTGTCAGCAGAGGTGCGTCTTCACGGATTTCGTTTTCAATTTTATCAACCAAAAAACTGCAAGGATTAAGCTGATCCGCATATTTCTTCAATATCTCAACGGCCTGCGTAGAAATTTCCTTTTTGCCTGCCTTCTTGGATTTTTCTTCTTCCTGGTTAATAATGCCGGAAATCAGCTCCTTTACCGGACCGATTTGTTTTAACGACTTTTTCAGCTGCACTAATTCACGGGGATTGATTCGCTTCACGGCAACTTTGGAAATAAGTCTTTCCAAATCCCCTATTTGCTTCAAATACCCTGTAATCGTATCATGAAGGTCTTCATTTTCAAGAAAATGCTCGACCGTATTCAGCCGGTCTTCGATAGCCAGTTTGTCTTTTAATGGCAAAACAATCCATTTCCGAAGCAAACGCGCGCCCATAGGCGTCACAGTCTGATCCAGAATTTGTATCAATGGCACGCCGCCTTCCTGCTGCGGGTAAACGAGTTCCAGATTACGAACTGTAAAGCGGTCCAGCCAAACATATTTTTCTTCCTCCAAACGCGTAATGCGACCAATGTGGCCCACTTCTTTGTGCTCCGTTTCGCGCAGATAATGCAGGATGACGCCCGCTGCAATGATCCCCATCGGCAGCGCTTCGATCCCGAAACCTTTTAATGTCGTTGTCTGAAAATGTCCGATCAGCTGCTCATAGCCATATTCGTAGCCAAAGCACCAGTCGTCCAGTTGAAAAGAGTGATGTTTCCCTCCGAAAAGCTGATTAAATTCCTGTTTGTGCCTCTTGCAAAAAAGCACTTCGGCCGGGCTGAAACCCTGTAACATTTTATCAATGTATGCCGCATTGCCCTGGGCCGTCATAAATTCTCCCGTAGAAATGTCCAGGAAAGCAAGTCCGTAAATGTTGTCAGGTCCAATGTGGACAGCCGCCAGATAATTGTTTTTACGGGTGTCAAGCACATTATCATTCAGCGAAACGCCGGGCGTAACCAGCTCGGTAACGCCTCTTTTTACAATGCCTTTGGCTGCGGCAGGATCTTCGAGCTGATCACAAATCGCCACGCGCTCGCCCGCACGGACCAACTTCGGAAGATAATTATCAAGGGAATGGTGTGGAAATCCCGCCAGTTCTTCGTGCGCACCGCCATTGTTCCGGCGGGTAAGCACTATGCCGAGAATTTTAGAGGCACGAATGGCGTCTTCTCCGAAAGTTTCGTAAAAATCCCCCACGCGAAACAGCAGCAGCGCGCCGGGGTACTTGGCCTTGATCTCGTTGTATTGTTTATTAAGCGGAGTTTCTTTTTGTGCCTTTGCCAACTATCAGCCTTATTTTAAGAAAAGGATATGTACAAAATTAAGCCTTCTCTCCGGTTTGGCAACATTGGGCCAAGGTTTTGTGAAAGCAGCAGTTATCTCAATCGTATACGCGGCGCACGTCTTTGGCCGTAACTTCCCACACGTCCCCTGGTTTAGGAAATTCACCCTTTTTCTCAGCGAGAGAAATTTTTCCAATTGACCAGCGCACGAGCCGCAATGTTGGGAAACCGGCCGCGGCGGTCATACGTCTTACCTGCCTGTTTTTGCCTTCGCCTAGGGAAATGGAAACCCAGGAAACAGGAATGTTCTGGCGAAAGCGGATGGGTGGATTGCGTTCAGGTAATGTTGGTTCGTCAATCGGCGAGATTTTCGCACGGAGCGTTAAGTGCTTTTTGCCGTTAATCGAGATTTGCACGCCGTCGCGGAGCATTGCACATGCCTCCTCAGTGATGGTGCCTTCAACCTGGGCATAATACGTTTTGGAATGTTTGTTTTTGGGATCTAGAACCTTTGTTTTCAAAAAATTATCATTGGTAAGCAGCAGCAATCCTTCACTATCCGCATCCAACCGCCCAACGGGATAAATGTCTTTGGGAAACTCAAAATCAAGATCCGCAAGCGTAGGGTGATCACCTTCACGAGAAAATTGTGAGAGCATTCCGAATGGCTTGTAAATGAAGAAGTAACGAAACAAATTGAAATGGAATTAGGATGAATCGGCGCTGTTATTTTAGAAGCGCAGCAGGATTTATAGAAAAACCCGGTAAGATATTTTCTCCTGAAAGCGTCACATCCAATGTATCGTGGATGACAATAGATTGATCAGCTCTATATATATGAATCTTATTATTAAAACGATCTATCAGCCAGCCCAACTGAGTTCCGTTAGTAATGAACTCGTTCATTTTATCCTGCAAGTAGACCAAATCATCGAATTGTGAATGGATTTCTACCACGAAATCAGGACAAACAGGTGCGAAAGTTTCTTTCTCGTCTTCTGATAATGCTTCCCATTTTTCCATGATCAGGAAGGACGCATCTGGCGACCTTACGGCTTTGTTTGGCAATGTGAAACCGGTTGACGAGTCGAATAAATAACCATAGCGATTGTCTCTATTCCAGTTTCCCAGAGCAGCAGCAATCTTTGCATTAAATATGCTTGTAAGTGCTCCGCTTAAAGACTGAATTATAATATTTCCTTGCGAGTCTCTTTCAAATTTTAGTGTGTCGTTCATTTGGCAAAACCGGAAGAATTCTTCTTCACTCATCAGGTCGCCCATCTTCATTGTTACCGGCATTGGCATGTCCATAACGCTTTTGGTTTGAATCTTGCTTTAATCAAAAATACGAAATTTATGAGTCGGTGCGCGAATATGGCGATTCAATTTCTAACCACACCGGACAATGGTCCGAGTGGACGGCGTCATTTATTTGCCGGCTGGAAATGATGCGATCTTTCAAACTATCGGCAACGGAAATGTAGTCGATGCGCCAGCCTTTGTTATTGCCGCGGGCGCCTGCGCGATAGGTCCACCAGGAATATTCGCGCAGTTCCGGATTTTTGAAACGGAATGCGTCGGTGTAGCCGTTACTGAACCATTTGGTCATCCATTCCCGCTCCTCTGGAAGGAAGCCGGACATTTTCTTATTCCTGACCGGATCGTGAATGTCGATTTCGTTATGCGCAATGTTGTAGTCCCCGCAAATGATCAGGTTAGGGCGTTCTTTTCTTAGTTCAGTAACCCAATCAAAGAAGTCGCTCAAAAACTGAATTTTCACACCCTGGCGGATTTCCCCGCTTGTTCCTGAAGGAAAGTAGCAGTTCAAAACAGTGATATCTCCAAAATCCGCACGCAGGATCCGGCCTTCTGCATCATAAGTAGGAATGGCGCAGCCTGCGGAAACCATATCCGGCTGGATTTTGGAAAACATCGCAACTCCGCTATAACCTTTTTTCTCTGCCGCATGCCAGCCAATGAGCTCATAGCCAAGCGATTCCAGGCCAGACAGATCCACCACATCAGGCGTGGCTTTTACTTCCTGGAAACACAAAACGTCAGCGGAAACCGTGCTTAGCCATTCAACCAGACCATTCCGCAATGCGGCACGAATCCCGTTGAGATTGTAAGTAAGTATTTTCATATCAGCTATTTATGAATTTTTCCTTCTGACAAGAAAATGCTTTTCCCTGTAAAGTAGGATTTCCATTTTCCAGGCGCAGCAGGATCTTTTTCCACCATCCAAACTTCAAACAAACCCGCCGGAAGCTTAGTCCGGTATAACGAGTATTGATATTCAGATCCGTAGTAGATCTGGTTTTTCAAAA
This sequence comes from Dyadobacter alkalitolerans DSM 23607, assembly GCF_000428845.1. Taxonomy (GTDB): domain Bacteria; phylum Bacteroidota; class Bacteroidia; order Cytophagales; family Spirosomataceae; genus Dyadobacter; species Dyadobacter alkalitolerans. The sequence continues at coordinate 432,937 of NZ_AUAS01000001.1, forward strand.
ATTGAGCAGGAGAATTCGGCACGGGAAGCGCGGGTAAAAGCAGGGTGCGGTTTTCGGAAGCCAGAGCAAAATAAACTGGATTTCCACTCCCGTTATCGTTCGCCTGAATACGCAGGAATTTGACCGGAATGTTATTGCCATCATTCAAATAACTGACCTTAACCTCAACTTTTCCCTCATAACGATCCGTTTTTTGTCCGGTTTCAGCAATGAACTGCTGGTGGGATGGAAAGTCTTTATACTGATCGAAATTGAGCAGATTATTGGCATTTAATGTATCGATCAGATTGCTCATTCTCGTGGGATGGTTCCAGAATGGAATGTCCCCGAAATTATCGCCCGTTGTCAGGAAGGTTTTGTGGTTTTTCCAGTAAAAACTGTCGATCACAAGATCCTCGTGGAATCGTCGGATACTGGCAACCGACATATAATAACTCACAAAATTCAGCGCTATGAAGCAAACCAAACCAAGTAATACGGCAATGTGCTTGATGCTTTTGAAATTTTTGACTAAAATCACAACACATATATACACCGTTGCCAGCAACGCAACCCCGAAAATCATGTAACGCCGGGAAAATATATTGCCGCCATACATCACATACGTGTTGATAGGCCTGCTGATCACAAACATTGCGCCCGTTCCCATGGCAAACATCATTGCACCCCACAAAAACCAATCACTCCAGAGCGGTTTTTTATTTAGCAAAAGCCTCAACACCCAAATGCAAAAAACAAGCAACATACCCGCACCCAGTAACACGCACCAGACCATATCGGCGTAAAACGTGTTGATAACCGGATGTATAACGTCCAGGTAAAGCGCATTGCCCCAGAAGGCAAACACAAAAATGAGGTTAAAAATCGGATGCGGCCAAACGGAGCCGGTGTGTGATGGAATAATCTGATAATCAAACAGAAAGTAGAAAAGCACAATGGCCACCGCGATGGCAAGCCAGATAAAAAGCAGCCTGAATCTTCGCTGTAATCCCAAGATCAGCGTGCCAATGATCCAGGTGAGGATGCCGCTTCCGCTTGTGAATGTGGTCAAAAGCGCAGCTGCAATCCCTAAATACCAGCCTTTCTGATCATTCCTTGCAATTCCATAAGCAGAAAGCAATGCGAAAAAGATTAGGGGCGTATTCTGGATTGCGGCTATTCCCCAAACGGCGTTTTCAAAATAAACCAGATTGAAAAGCACGTAAGGAACGGGAATGAAGTAATACCAGGAGATCTGCTCTTTTTTGAATGACAGGAAAAGCAAATAAAAAATGCCCAGCAACGCGAGGTTACCGAGCAGTATTTGAGTTTTGACATTGACCGTACCCGTGAAAAAGTACATGATCAGCATCACAGTCCTTTCAAATGCAAAACGGTGCTGATTGACCTGCTCGAAAAGCACTTCGATCTTGCCTACAAAACCATTAGCAACATGAAAATTATGGATCGTTTCCAGCAGATTGAAGTCATCCGTGTAGGGAATATTCAATGTGTAGGCTTCCAGAATGAGATAAAAATAGACAACCGGTGTAATGATCAGGCCTATTCCCGACCATTTTCGCAATGTAACCTGGCCTCTGTAAAAGCTTATTCCAAACAGAACAAGCAGAATAATGACCAGGCTAAAATACTGAAAGAGATAAGGGTTGTCTACAAGTATTCTCAAAACTGTGTGATTTAAATTTAGCGTGCGAGCATCTTACTCGTAACTTCTTTTTCGAATGTAATGTATCCGGGATAATTGACCTGTTTTCCAGCTACATCCAGTGTTGGGCGGATTTTCACCTGGAATTTTGCTGGCTTTGCGTCGCCTTTGCCGGTCAGCGCCATGATCATGTTCACGAACTCATCGCGCGTTTTGTCATTGGAAAGCAACTGGTAAGCATTTGTATTGAGCCTTACGGGAACTCGTGTAGGGCTGGTTCCTGGCATTACTTCGATCAGCTGGCTCAGGTAGCCGTTGAAGATCTCGTTATTGGTAAGTAACACTTTGTATTCCAACTGGTTGATCGCGGCGCGTTTCTTGGTTGGGTTCGTTATGTCAATGTTCACCCGCAGATCCAGAGGCACATTTTTCCTTAAAAGTCCCATCGCAAGTCCGGGATATTTCGCCAGGTCAAAATCGCTGAAACTGCGGATATTCTTAAATTCCCGAATGTCAATTCCCCCCAGATAAACGCTATCGACCGAGGCAATGTCGTATTTACAATCGCCAAATGTTTTCGCATCGGCAACCTGGCGGCCTACTCCGCAACTGGAAAGCGCACCGGCTACAATCATGAGTACAAGGACCCAAATGTTCTTTTTCATTATCAAAATATTTTTCGCAAGTTAAACAGTAGGTATCAGAACGCATGCACCGCGCAACGATTATTAGTTTGTGACTATATTTTTTGCACGCCTTCACCCAAGCGTTTACATTTGCCTACTTTTAGGAAAATCAAAACTACAAATATGGCGAGCTGGTATTTAGGGAAAATTCGGTATCAAAAAGAGGATGAGGCGGGAAGTCTAAAAACGATCAATGAAGTTTATCTGGTGGACGCCGTTTCGTACACGGAATCCGAAGCCAGGCTTTACAAGCAAATCGTTACCGGTGCCAGCGATTTCAGCGTAATGAGCATTTCACGGATGCGTCTTGCCGATTTGTTTGCTTTCGAGGAAGGGGAACAGTGGTTTAAGGCGAAAGTGATCTATTTTTCAGTAGATGAGAAAAGCGGCAAAGAGAAGAAAATCATCAACCAGATGCTGGTTAATGCAGACGGTATTCAGCAGGCGCTGGACAGAATCAACGAAAGCATGCGCAATTTCCTGATCCCTTACGAGACGACGGACATTGTATTAACGCCGATTCTGGACGTTTTCCCGTACACAGCGGAAGAGGACGAGCAGGAAATCCCGGCCAATATGCGGCCATTATCAGAAGTAAAAGCGGAACGCGCGGAAGCAGAAGCGGTTGCAGAATAAAAACGTTCTCCGTCCCTTTAAAGGGACGGAAATGTTTTTTTCGTTTATTCTGTTTTGAATACCATGTATCCCTTCGTTGAAACCGTTTGCGGATCACGTCCGAAGCTTTTCAGTTTCAAAATCGTGTCTTTGGAATTAATCTCGGCAACAAGCTGATTCGGCTCCAGAAGATGCATATAATCAAACGAAATCGGCATTGCGACCGCGCTTTCTACGAATTCCAATCCATATAGCGGATATACATTAAAAGGCGTTTTGGCCAGCCAAACCGTATCCTTGTTCTCGGAAGTGGCAAAGCTCACATTGTATTCCAGGCTTTCGAAACCGAAATCATCCCTTTTGTTTCCCGTTGCTGCCCAGTAGGTCGAGAAATCTTCTCTCGCCTGCGCTTTTGTGTCCGGCCCTGGCTTCAATGCGCCCACCGCCTCGTTGATCCTCATCTTTTTACCATTCTCATCCGTGCCGCAGAAAATGTATTTCCCATCCGGGAAGCCGATCACAAAATCGAAATCCTTACCGCCTTTTCCAAAGCTGTTTTCTTTCTTGAAACACATCCCGCCGCTCACCGGGTCAATGTAAATGGTGATGGTGCCTTTGGTTTGATCGGCTTTATTTTCGTAATCATACACCAGCGAATGGCTGAAATAATACTGGCCTTTAGCAGGCTGCCACTGCGCAGCACGCTGTTTATCAGCCGGAATTTTCTTCGCAACCTGGGCGAAGACAGGTGCGCCATACGACAGCGCACAGCACATTATAAGTAGGGAAGCAAAAAATCTTTTCATCATCATAAGTTGTAAACGGCGTGCAATCTAGAAAGAGATTGCTAAAAAATCACGCCGGTGAATGTAAATTGCAGCGCATTTAAAATTCCGCATGAACTTTCATTTTGAGAAAAAGACGATTCAGTTGCAAGATGGCCGCCGCGCCTATTTTTCATCGGATTATCATCTTGGCGTCCCTTCCCCGTTGCAGAGTCGCGAGCGCGAAAAGCGCGTAGTAAGCTGGCTGGAATCTATTCAGCACGATGCGCAGGTGATATTTCTGGTGGGTGATATTTTTGATTTTTGGTTTGAATACAAAAAGGCTGTTCCCAAGGGTTTTGTTCGGTTGCTGGGGAAATTGGCGGAGCTTTCCGACAGAGGAATTGAGCTCATTATCTTCACCGGAAATCATGACATGTGGATGTCGGGCTATTTGACAGAGGAAGTTCGCGCTGCTATTTACAGAAATCCTGTCTCGTTTACATTTAATACAAAAGGCGCTTCGAAAACCATGTTAGTAGGCCACGGCGATGGGCTTGGGCCAGGCGACAGCACTTATAAGTTTCTGAAAAAGGTTTTTGAAAACCGTTTTTTCCAAATGATCTTCCGTATTGTTCATCCGGATGTGGGCATGTGGATTGCGATGGAATGGTCTAAAAGAAGCCGCATCGCGAATGTAAATAAGGGCGAAGAGCGCTTTATGGGCGCGGATCATGAATGGTTATTTCAATATTGCAGAGAAGTTGAGCAGACGCTGCATCATGATTTTTACATATTCGGGCACCGGCATCTCGTCCTGGATATGCAGGTCAACGCGCGATCTCGTTACATTAATCTAGGAGAATGGGTTTCGCAGCAGCATTTCGCCACGTTTGACGGCAACAATCTAACATTGAGGAAGTTTGATCCTGCGCTGCTTTAAATACTACTGACCGTTTTTCTTGATATCATTATCAGGCATTGGAGGGATAAAGTCCTGCTTGGTAATGTTCTCGCGGGGAGCCGCGTTCAAGTCTTTTCTCCAATCCTTTTGTTTCAAATCGCCTTTTTTGACGGATTTGATGAAGTTGGCCCAGGCAAATGGGTTCAGGAAGGGAAATGTGGTCGCAAAGCCTTTATTGCCCGATGATTCACGCCCGAAAAGCAACTGGTCCATCGAATAGCGATAATTGGTTTGTGCATTATTAGGCACCTGCGCAGCCATCCTGTTAATGTAGTCCGGGTCTGTGCTTCTTGCCAACGCATCCCTATCCGCCTGATCGGGCAATTTCAAATCGAGGAATGCTTTCTTGAATTCTTCTTCTGTTGAATAGGGATAAATGGTCACGCCGGAAAGCGTTACCACATCTTCCCTTAGCGCCACAATAGCCGAGTAAATGTCTGAATTATAGCTTCTTGGGATAACGTGATATTGTTTTTTGAAACCTACATAACCAAAAACAATGCTATCGCCCGGAAAAACCTTGATCGTGAAAGAACCGTCGCTTCTGGATAATGTTCCCCGTCCCGCATTTACAATGAAAATTGTTGCCCCAGGCAGGATTTCGGTGGTTTTACCACCTACGACCATCCCTGAAAACACAATGGCACTTTGTTCACCCTGCGCATACGAATCCCGGACTCCAGTTACACCTGCAAGTATCAATAAAAATATAAAAAGACTCCGTTTCATTTCCAGATTGTTATTCCAAAATCAATGTTAAACCAAACGCATTTGTAATCGTTGCTAAATTTCTGTTCCTGATTTAAAAACGACTTACCGCCTCACGGATTGCCTGCTCATCCAGACTTACTCGCGCTGCTAGGAAAAAAGCTTTAAAAAAGTGACGATAAACGGAGCCGAAAGAAGCAGACCATCAAACCGATCTAAAAAGCCTCCGTGACCCGGAATACTACTTCCCGAGTCCTTAATGGCAATGCTCCGCTTGAAAAGGGACTCTACCAGATCGCCGTAAGTGCCCACTACCACAATAATGGCCCCGATGCAATACCATTTCCAGGGCTCGAAGGTACGGAAATAATAACCGAGGGCAAAGGCGATAAAGGCCGCGAACACCGCACTTCCCATCGCTCCTTCCCATGATTTCTTGGGAGAAATACGCTCAAAAAGCTTTCTTTTTCCAAAATTCGTCCCTGCAAAATAACCACCGATGTCCGAAGCCCAGAGTAAAAGCAGGCTTCCCAGCACGATTTCATAATTGTAATTCCCGCCGCGCATCGCCATCACAATGATGAGCGCAAAAGGAAGCGCCACGTAAATGATGCCCAGAAACGTAAAACCAATGTTGGTAAAGGGTTTCAGGTCATTCTTTTTATACAGCTTGATAAAGAATATCATCGATAGCAACGGGCTGATTATGAAGTAATTTTCAAATGGCACAATGTCTTGCTCTATCAGATACGCAAGTAACATCATGACTGTGCCACAGAATGTTCCATAATATGTCAGCGGCTGGTTTCCGTCGAGGCCAAGGAGCTTGTAAAATTCCAGTTGGGTAAGCGAGCTGATGGTGCAAAAAAGGAGCAGGAAGGTCAATTCATTGTAAAGGATGCAGCTAATGATCACAAATACACCTGCCAGAGCAGTGATTGTCCTTTGCTGTAAATTATTCAGATTCGTTAAGCGCTCCTTCATTCGTTATTATCATTTGGGCCTGTGAAAGATCACCAGCCGGCACGTGCACTTCATACATTCCGAATACCGGATAATTGCTATCCTTTTTGTCAACGATGACAGCCGCAATTCCGTTTTGCTCTAAAATTTCACGGGCAATATCAGCCCGCATCACTTGCGCGCTCTGATAAGCCTTCACCCAGTTTTCAGCCATATATAATTTAAAATATTGATTTAAAACTCCTTATCCACAAGCAATGGCCCTTTCTGCATCGCACTCGTTTTTCGTATAGAAAACAATATGCCAGCAGAAACCAGCAGCGAAGATAAGATCAGCATCACCGGCATTGACTTTGTTTCCTCCACATCAATGCTTACCACACCAATGTTGTTTAGATACATCATCACAAGCACAAAGCCATTATTGACAAAATGGGCGAGTATAGCCACCCAGATGTTTCCGGTCCAGTAATATAGGTAACCAAACACTGCCCCCAACATCATCCGGGGCAAAAATCCGTAAAACTGGAAATGAATAGCACTGAAAATAGCCGCCGCAACCCAGATCCCCACATGCGGGTTTCCCCAAAGCTTGATCAGCTTGGTCTGGATAACGCCGCGAAAAAGCACTTCCTCCCCTAATGCCGGCAATAAAACCACCACAAACAATGCAACCAGCAACTGGCCGAACTGTGTATACTCCGTCATAAAAGCTGTCATCACCGAAAGCTGGTTCTCTTTCTCCTTCATCCACAATTCCAGCTCCGACAACGCATCCGGCAACTTCATGGCCGCATTCCATTCTATAAACTTACTGTTCACCGGGATAAAAGCCAGAACTAGCAAAAATGCCAGTAACCAGATCCTGAAAGCGGGTTTGGGACGGAAGTCAAATTCAGCGATCGATTTACGATCTATATAAATCCAGAAAACAAGCGAAGGAAGCAGATAGGAAAAGAAATGGACCGTGCCCTGGAGCAACATTAATGCATACCAACCATTGGGAACTTCGCCCGGGTTGCTTAGTAATTGAGTTAATACACCGGTAATGCTGTTGGTATCCACATGCAAATAAAGCGCAAGCACCATAACCGCCAGGATATTGCCCACCGCCATACCAATGAGCACAAAGCCAATGAGGACCAATAAACTGCCTCCTATGCCGGGTACACGGGAAACTAACTGAATAGGGTTACTATTTTGCATAATTGATGTAAATTTACAGTTAATTATGAATTTAAAAATAAGGAATAGGCGTCAGCCTTTGTGAGATGGTAAAAATCGGAAACATAGCGTTAGGTGATTTTCCACTGCTTCTGGCACCGATGGAGGACGTAAGTGATCCTCCTTTCAGGGCGGTTTGCAAGGAAAACGGGGCGGATCTGATGTACACGGAATTCGTATCGTCGGAAGGATTGATCCGCGATGCGGCGAAAAGTGTGCAGAAGCTTGACATATTTGAATATGAACGGCCGGTAGGGATTCAGCTTTTTGGCAGCGACATTGAAACAATGGGTTCATGCGCCGAGATCGCATCCCGCGTAAATCCCGACCTGATCGATATCAATTATGGTTGCCCGGTGAAAAACGTGGCTTGCCGCGGCGCCGGCGCTGCATTGTTGCAGGATATTCCTAAAATGGTCAAGATGACCGATGCGGTGGTGAAATCAACGCATTTGCCGGTAACTGTAAAAACGCGGCTGGGCTGGGACGAGAATACAAAGAATGTCCAGGAAGTTGCGGAACGCTTGCAGGATATCGGCATTCAGGCATTATCCATTCACGGCCGCACGCGCGTACAGATGTACAAAGGCTCGGCAGACTGGACATTGATTTCGATGATTAAGGACAACCCGCGCATTACCATCCCGATTTTCGGGAATGGCGATGTGGATTCTCCGGAAAAGGCTTTGGAATACAAAAACAGGTTCGGCGTGGACGGCATCATGATTGGCCGCGCAACGATTGGCAATCCCTGGATCTTCAACGAGATTAAACATTATATGAAAACGGGCGAAAAGCTGGCTCCGCCTACAATGGAACAGCGCGTTGCCGTTTGCCGCAAACACCTTGAATTTTCCATCCGCTGGAAAGGCCCGGTGGCGGGTGTTTTTGAAATGCGCAGGCATTATACCAGTTATTTCAAAGGACTCGATCATTTCAAACCCTTCCGCATGCGGCTGGTTGAAGGCATGACCTACGAAGAGCTCGACGGGATTTTGCAGGAAGTTGTCCACGAATACAGCGAAGCATTATGCTGAAAATCGCTGTATCCGATGCCCCGGCAACCGAACATGGTGATGACGCGTCAACCGGGCATGTTTTTGAGATCAATAACGAGCAAAACACCCTGTCCATAGGCGGCGAACCGTTTGATGGCGACATTACAGCGCTCGGCAACAACCGTTTTCACGCCATTTGGAAAAACAGATCTTACAACATTGAAGTCCTCGAACACAATGTTGCAGAGAAAACGTTTCACCTGCTCATCAACGGCCAGCACATTCATACCAAAGCAAAGGATGAGCTGGACCTGCTCCTGGAAGGAATGGGATTGCAAAACGCCAGCAGCGCCAAGATCAATAATGTAAAAGCGCCCATGCCCGGGCTCATCCAGTCCGTTGCAGTTGCCCAAGGCGATACGATCCAAAAGGGCGACACATTACTCGTGCTGGTGGCCATGAAGATGGAAAACACGATCAAATCTTCCGGAAACGGAGTCGTGAAGACATTGAAGGTTGCGGCTGGTGAAATTGTTGAAAAAAACCAGGTATTGCTCGAGTTTCAATAAATTACTTGTTAATCTTAACTTCCTACGCTTATTTTTACGGTCGAAAACACCTATCTCACAATCATGCCCGAACCAAAATATAAACGTTTACTACTGAAATTGAGCGGAGAAGCACTTAATGGCGGCGACAAAGGCCAGGTTATCGACTTCAATATTCTTGACAACTACGCTCGGGAAATCAAGAGAATTGCCGAAGTAGGTGTTCAGATTGCCATCGTGATCGGAGGAGGAAATATTTTCCGCGGCGCATCCGTCGAAAAATCGGGCATCGACAGAGTGCAGGGCGACCATATGGGCATGCTGGCCACCGTAATTAATGGTATGGCCATTCAGAGTTCACTTGAAAAACATGGAGTAAACACGCGTTTAATGTCTGCGATCAAAATGGAGCAGGTTTGCGAACCTTTGATCCGCCGCCGCGCGATCCGTCACTTGGAAAAAGGACGTGTTGTTATTTTTGGCGCCGGAACGGGTAACCCCTATTTCACCACAGACACAACAGCCGGACTTCGTGCCATCGAATCGGAATCCGAAGTGGTTTTGAAAGGAACACGTGTAGACGGTGTTTACACAGCCGATCCTGAAAAAGACCCGCTTGCTACGAAATACACCCAACTTACCTTCGACGAAGCATTATCCAAAAACCTGAAAATCATGGATTTGACGGCATTTACGCTTTGCAAGGAAAACAATGTTCCGATCATCGTTTTTGATATGAACAAGCCTGGTAACCTGTACGATCTGGTGATGGGCGAAGAAGTGGGAACATTGATATCTAACTAGCAGTAATACAATATATTATTACAAAATAATGGAAGAAATAGAATTATATCTGGATGACGCTAAGGACACCATGGAAGGCGCCATCAAGCACCTGATCATTGAACTAGGTAAAATACGCGCCGGAAAAGCATCTCCTCAAATGCTGGAAGGCCTTCAGATCGATTATTACGGTTCCATGACGCCATTGCAGAATGTGGCAACGATCAACACTCCCGACGCCAGGACGATCGCAATCAGGCCGTTTGAGAGAAAGATCATTAACGACATTGAAAAAGCGATCCGTAACGGAAACCTGGGCTTCGCGCCTTCGAATGATGGAGAAATGATCCGTATTTCGGTTCCGCCATTGAACGAGGAACGCAGAAGAGAACTGGTGAAGCGTGCGAAAAACGAGATTGAGACGGCGAAGATCAACATTCGTAACATTCGCCAGGATGCAAACAATTCATTGCGCAAGCTGACGAAAGAAGGTGTTGCAGAGGATTTGGTGAAGCTAAGCGAAGACCGCGTTCAGAAACTGACCGATGGCTTTATTACCAAGGTGGAGCAGATTTTCAATGCGAAAGAAAAAGAGATTATGGAAGTGTAGTGATTTTATATTAATAGCCTACCAACAAAAAATCCCGCTTCCGCGGGATTTTTTGTTTACTATCATTCTAAAGTATCTCTTATTTTGAGGCGCTGAAACTTTCAAATCCTCTGTGGTTAGATTCTTCGTAAAGTCTCTCCTTAGGCAGGTTGCGGAAATAATCGTAAGTGATACGCAAACCTTCTTCACGGGTAACTTTTGGCTCCCAGCCAAGGATTTCTCTTGCCAGTGTAATGTCCGGCTGACGCTGTTTCGGATCATCCTGTGGCAAGGGTTGATAAATCACTTTCTGATCCGTTCCGGTCAGCTTTATAATTTCCTCAGCAAACTCTCCGATCGTAATCTCAGCAGGGTTACCAATGTTAACAGGCAACGAATAATCGCTCATTAGCAATCGATAAATGCCTTCCACAAGGTCATCTACGTAGCAGAATGCACGTGTTTGCGTTCCGTCACCGAACACCGTGATGTCCTCACCTCTCAATGCTTGTCCGATGAATGCCGGCAATACGCGTCCGTCGTTGAGGCGCATTCTTGGTCCGTAAGTGTTAAAGATCCTTACAATGCGCGTTTCCAGCTCGTGATAACGGTGGTAAGCCATCGTGATCGCTTCCTGGTAACGTTTTGCTTCGTCATAGCAGCCGCGTGGCCCGATCGGGTTTACGTGGCCCCAGTAATCTTCTGTTTGCGGATGAACCAATGGATCACCGTACACTTCGGATGTGGAAGCAATGATAAAACGTGCTTTTTTAACCCGGGCAAGGCCAAGCAGGTTATGTGTTCCCATCGCACCTACTTTCAAGGTTTGGATAGGGATTTTTAAATAGTCAATAGGACTGGCAGGCGATGCGAAGTGCATGATGTAATCCAGCTCACCCGGCACGTGTACGAATTTCGTAACATCGTGATGGTTGAACTCAAAGTTCGGATTAGGCATCAAATGCTCAATATTGCGCATATCCCCTGTGATCAGGTTATCCATCCCGATCACGTACATGCCTTCTTTCAGGAAGCGCTCGCAAAGGTGTGAGCCCAGGAAACCCGCCGCTCCGGTTATTAATACACGTTTCATTTAAAATGAGATAGGTTTAATGTTGAAATTTGACTTCCTCAGGCCGGAACGACTTTTTCGCGTCCAATGCTGAAATAAGTGTAACCCATTTCGCGCATTGTTTCCAGTTCATAGAGGTTTCTTCCGTCAAAAACTACTTTATTTTTAAGCAGCTTACTCATTTTTTCAAACTCAGGTGTACGGAACTGCGGCCATTCTGTGAAGATCATTAGCGCATCTGCATCATCCAGGGCTGCATATGGTGTATGGCAGAAGGTTACTTTATCGCCAAGTATGTTTTTAACGTTCGTCATCGCTTCTGGATCGTAAACGGTCACTCTCGCGCCGCCTGCCAGCAATGCCTGAATGTTTTCTAAAGCCGGTGCTTCGCGGATATCGTCTGTATAAGGCTTAAATGCAAGTCCCCACACAGCGATTGTTTTATCTTTCAGACTTCCTCCGAAATAGTTGTCAACCATTGGCAACAGCTTTTTCTTCTGGTCATCATTCACATCCATTACTGATTGCAGGATGCGGAAATCGTAGTTGTAATCTTTTGATGTTTTGGCAAGTGCCTGCACGTCTTTCGGGAAGCAGCTTCCGCCGTAACCAATTCCGGCAAAAAGAAAACGCTTTCCGATACGGCTGTCTGTTCCGATACCACGACGGATATCGTCCACATTAGCACCTACTTTTTCGCAAAGATTTGCGATCTCGTTCATGAAAGTGATTTTCATGGCCAGGAATGAGTTGGCGGCATATTTTGTCATTTCAGCAGAACGCTCGTCCATGAAAATAACAGGGTTACCCTGACGAACCAATGGAGCGTATAATTTCTCCATTACTTTCTTCGCTTTTTCAGAGGAGGTTCCAACCACAACGCGGTCTGGCTTCATAAAATCCTCAACAGCAACACCTTCACGCAGGAACTCGGGGTTAGAAACCACATCGAATTCAACTGTTGCATTGGCTGCGATGGCTGCATGTACTTTTTCAGCAGTTCCCACAGGAACAGTGCTTTTATCAATTATTACCGCGTATTGTTCCATAATATGTCCCAGATCGTCGGCAACTTTCAGGATATATTTCAAGTCGGCAGAACCATCTTCACCCGGAGGCGTTGGAAGTGCAAGAAAAATAACCTCTGCATCCTTAATTCCTTCTGCGAGATTGGTTGTGAACAACAAACGACCTTCCGCAACATTGCGATCAAAAAGCACGTCAAGACCCGGCTCATAAATGGGAATTTCGCCCTTCTGCAAACGTTCAACTTTTCTGACATCAATGTCAACGCAGGTTACCTGGTTGCCCGTCTCGGCGAAGCATGTTCCCGTAACCAAACCTACGTACCCTGTTCCTACAACTGCGATTTTCATAAAATGTGATAATTATTATATAGCTGTTTTGAGACTTATTAATTAACGTTAAATATTTGTACTTAACCAAGACGGCTAACTTTTGAGGTATGCAAAAGTAACTTTTTTTAAATGAATCCTCACCTCCTCTTGTAGGATTTGTTCGTTTACGGATGGTGATTTTTATACAAATCTTGCTAACATTGAATAACATAATATAATCATCAGCAAATATGGACTTAATAAAAGAGGATTCAGTTGAAAGCCAGCGGGAACAAACCTGCGACCTGATCCGTGAGACAGTCAAAGACTTTACAGCAATCCATATAAAGCCTTATATCAGAGAGTGGGACGAAGCACAGCAATTCCCTAAAACATTGTTTAACAGCCTGGGCGAATTGGGCCTGATGGGCATGCTGGTGCCGGAGCAGTACGGCGGATCCGGATTAGGATATAAAGAATATGTGACGGCGATCATTGAGCTTTCCAAAACAGATCCTTCGGTAGGATTATCCATGGCTGCGCACAACTCGCTTTGCACAAATCATATATTAATGTTCGGCAGCGAGGAGCAAAAACAAACCTATCTTCCCAAACTGGCATCCGGCCGGAACGTAGGCGCTTGGGGACTTACGGAACCTAACACAGGCTCGGACGCGGGCAATATGCAGACCGTGGCTGTGCGTGACGGCGACGACTGGATCATCAACGGCTCCAAGAATTTCATCACCAACGGGAAATCGGGAGACGTGGCCGTGATCGTTACCAGAACCGGTGAGCCCGGCGACAAGCACGGCGCCACAGCATTCATCATTGAGCAGGGCACACCGGGGTTCACATCCGGTCGCAAAGAGGACAAGCTCGGTATGCGCGCATCCGAAACCGTAGAGCTTATTTTCCAGGATTGCCGCGTTTCCGACCGTCAGCGGCTGGGCGATGTAGGCGATGGTTTTATTCAATCATTAAAAGTCCTGGACGGTGGCCGGATCTCCATTGCTGCGTTGGGCGTAGGCACTGCATTGGGTGCCTATGAAGCCGCGCTGGCTTATTCCAAAGAACGGAAGCAATTCGGCAAAGCGATCTGTGATTTTCAAGCGATTGCCTTCAAGCTGGCCGACATGTATACCGACGTTCAGGCATCCACATTGCTTACTTTTCATGCTGCAGCATTGAAGGATGCCGGACAAAAAGTGGCGCTGGCGAGCTCAGTTGCTAAATATCACTCTTCCGAAACAGCAGTAAGGGTCGCAAACGAAGCCGTTCAGATCTTTGGCGGATACGGATTCGTGAAGGATTATCCAGCCGAAAAGTTCTACCGCGACAGCAAGCTTTGCACCATTGGCGAGGGCACAAGTGAAATTCAAAAAATGGTTATATCAAAAGAAATATTGAAATAGTAATACAGCCGTAACCATCCATCCCCATCTTAAGCCGACGAGCAAGTTTCCGTAATACTGATGCATGAAGCAGTAGGAAGGAAGTCATGTTATGGCTATTTTCGCAATAGACCATAACCTGACTTGATATGACCACTCCACTTATCGTGTTGCTTGTCCTCGTAGTGTTCACGATCCTGATGACCGTGAAAGTGATCCCGCAGCAAACCGCTTACATTATGGAGCGGCTGGGTAAATTCTACGCCGTCCTGCAACCCGGCATCAACTTCATCATCCCCTTTTTCGACCGCATTGCCTATAAATACACTCTTAAGGAAACCGCCATCGACATTCCCGAACAGATCTGCATCACGCGCGATAACGTTCAGGTGCGTATGGACGGTGTCATTTTCATTCAGGTGATTGATCCTAAAAAAGCTGCATACGGCATTGCAGATTATACATTTGCCGTGATCCAGCTCGCGCAAACAACCATGCGTAGTGAAATTGGAAAACTTGATCTGGACAAAACATTTGAAGAAAGGATGACCATTAACCGCGCCGTCGTGGAATCCATTGACGAGGCGGCTACAGGCTGGGGTGTGAAAGTTTTACGTTACGAGATCAAGAATATCACGCCGCCCCAGAGCGTTTTGATTGCTATGGAAAAACAAATGCAGGCAGAAAGGGAAAGAAGGGCTGTTATTTTGCAGTCCGACGGTGAGAAGCAGGCGGCGATCAATGTTGCCGAAGGTCAGAAACAAAAAGTGGTTTTGGAATCGGAGGGTCTCAGATTGAGACAGATTAATGAGGCGGAAGGGGAAGCAGCGGCGTTGCGCTCGGTGGCGGAAGCCACTGCCGAGAGCATTAAGCTGGTGGCCCAGGCCATTCAAATGGAAGGTGGCGTGGAGGCGGTGCAGCTCAAAGTGGCAGAAAATTATGTGGAACAATTTGGGAAACTGGCCAAAGCAGGCAATACGCTTATTCTGCCCGCCAACCTGGCAGATATGGGATCATTGATCGCCACCGCGCTTACTGTTGTTAAATCAGAACAAAAGAAATAGTATGGATTTGTCTTTGCCGCAAATATGGCTCATCGTCGGACTGATCATGCTAATTGCAGAACTGGTCAGTGTTTTACTTGTTTTCGTGTTTTTCGCGATCGGTGCATTGTTCACCTCCCTGCTGGCCGCCATAGGCCTGCTCGGCAGCACTGAAAGTCAGATCATTGCTTTCTCTGTTATTTCGCTGGTCTCGATGCTTGTATTACGCAAGCATGCGCGCCGGTTGCTGGACCGCAAAGGCGCGGCGGAATACAATGAATTTGTAGGTGAAACTGCCATGGTCATCAAAGACATTCCGGCCCAGGGAGAAGGCAAAATTTATTACCGTGGCGCGGAATGGAAAGCCAATTCAGAAAACCACACCTCCATCACAGCCGGAAGTAAAGTGGTGATTAAAAAAGCAGACGGAATTCTGCTCATTGTCGAAGAATCCTGAATAAGGTCAAACAGAAACATTAACAAAAAGAGGTTGCATATCAAGGATCATCTCCCCTATGCAGCCTCTTTTTATGCAACAACTTACTTCTTAATCGCCTCTTCCACCGGATTTCCGATGTTTCCGCTGGCTGGCAAAATGTGCAGCAATGCAGAAATAGTAGGCGCAATATCCGAAACCGAAGTCCGGCGCAACGTTTCTCCTTTATTTATCCCCCAACCAAACATAACGAAAGGCACCTGCGTGTCGTAATTGTAGGGTGTTCCATGGGAAGTTCCCGTTGGCGTTCCGTAAAACCATCCCGGCTCGGCAAGGATCTGAATGTCGCCGCTACGCTTTGCATTCACATTGTTTTTGTAAAGTTCAAGCTGATAGGTGTTCAAAGGCGCTTTTCCCATGTCCGTCAGGTTCAAAACGTCGGCTACGCCAGGGACTTTGAGCAATGCTTCCCGGATCACTTCTGTCGCCATAGCAACGGTTATTTTATTTTTTTGCAAAAGGGCGTGATCGAAATACAGCTGGTTATTTTCTCTGCTCAGAACGTATTTTTCTTTACCAAATGCGTCATCCAATGCTTTATCGACGGTCGCATTTACAACCCTGCGTTCGACCAGCCCGGCAGGAAGCTTATGCGCCGCTGCAAATCCCGGAACGTCCACAACGCCGTGATCGGCTGTCAGGAAAACGGTGTAGTCGCCTTTGCCCACCCAGCTGTCCAGGAAGCCGAAAAGCTCAGCGAATTCGCGATCCAGGCGCAGGAAATCGTCTTGCTGTTCTATGGAATTAGGCCCTACCCGATGCCCGATCTTGTCTGTCGACGAAAAGCTGATGGCCAGGAAATCCGTATCCTTTCCTTTTCCCAGATTTTCTCCCTTAATCGCCTCAATGGCCATTTCTTTGGTAATCGTGTTGCCCCAGGGCGTATCCGTGACCACACCAAATGCATCGCCAGCTAAACCAGCCAGATCATAAGGAAAGACAGGCCTTTTGGCGCCGGGCAATTTACCTTCCCAATCCACATCGTCTGGCGAGCTTTGTCCGTAATTATCCGCAGAAAGCAGCAATTGCCAGCCTTTTTGCAGATAAGCCGAAGGCATTTTTTTGCCATTATAATCCTTTACCCACTGTGGCAGATCATCCATATAATAGGTGCTCGTCACCCAGTTTCCTGTTTTGGAATCAAACCAATAGGAACCATTCGCAGTGTGCCCGCCCGGTAAAATAGATCCCCTGTCTTTAATCGCTATAGCGATCGTTTTATTACGAAAGTTGGTGGCAATCCTTAACTGATCCGAAACTGTGCTGGTCAGCAAATTTTTGGGAGACATTTTGCCAACTGTCGGGTTGTTGCTTCCTACCGTTTTCACCGTGCTGTCTTCCACACAATAAACGCTTTGCCTGGTAATGGGATCAAACCATTCATTGCCGACAATGCCGTTAATCGCTGGCACCGAGCCCGTATAGGCGGATGCGTGACCGGCAGCGGTCACAGTTAATGCATAACTGTAATGATTATTCCGGCAGTTGAAACCCTCATTCATCATTCTTTTAAAACCACCTTCCTGATATTGATCGTAATAGCGATACAAATAATCGTAACGCATCTGATCCACAACAATACCGACTACAAGCTTGGGACGGGCAAGGGGCGATGATTTCGGGGAGGACGCTTTCTTAGAAGTCTGGGCGAATGCAGATACGGAAAGCAGTATCAGCAGCGCTTTTAAGCATATTTTTCTCACGGTTCAGGAATATTTATTAAACAAAAAACCCTTGCGGCCAACGAAGCCAGCAAGGGACTAAAATTACTTTTTCAATGCTTCTTCCACGGGGTTACCCACATTTCCGCTTGGTGGCAGAATGTCCAGCAATGCAGAAATTGTTGGCGCGATGTCAGCAATGGTGGTCCGGCGCAATGTTTCACCTTTATTCACACCCCAACCGTAAAGCAGGAACGGCACGTGCGTATCATAATTATAGGGCGTTCCATGATCCGTTCCCGTTGCATATGAAGACGCGAACCAGCCCGGCTGCACAATCACCTGAATTTCTCCCGTGCGCTTCGCGTGAATGTTGTTTTTATACATTTCCAGTTGATATGTATTCAAGGGAGCACGGTTAATGTCGGTCAGGTTCAAGACATCGGCAACGCCTTCCATGGGCAGCAATGCGGTGCGCACAACCTGGTAAGCGTCGGCAATGCTCACTTTCTTTTCCTTCAAAAGCGCCTTGTTCAGATAAAGCTGATAATTTTCAAAAGCTGAAATGTAGTCGCCTTCACCATAGGCGTCATTCAATGATTTCACAACAGCACGCGTCAATGCGGTCGCACTCATTAAGCCAGCGGGCAGCTTGTTTTCTTTCCAGAATGCAGGCACGTCCATCGCGCCATGATCCGCTGTCAGGAAAACCGTGTAATTACCCTTTCCAGTCCACGTATCCAGGAAATTGAACAGATCGGCGAACTCCATATCCAGTTTCAGATAATTATCTTCCTGCTCAACGGAATTGGGCCCGAATGCATGGCCGATCCGGTCTGGCGTTGAAAAGCTTACGGCCAGAAAGTCGGTATCCGCTCCCTTACCCAGATTTTCACCCTTAATAGCCGCAATCGCCATATCCTTGGTCATGGTGTTGCCCCACGGAGAAGTGGTGATCACTGTGTAAGCATCACCGGCAGTTCCGATAAGCTCATGCGGGAAAATGGATTTTTGCTCGCCGGAAATTTTACCTTCCCAAACCACATCATCCGCTGTGCTCTGCGTGTATTCTTCAACGGGCAACAACAACTTCCAGCCCGCTTTGGAATATTCCGAAGGCATTTTACGGTTGTTGTAAGCAGTTACCCAGTCCGGCAGATTGTCGCGGTAATAAGTGCTTGTTACGAAATTTCCTGTTTTTGAATCAAACCAGTAAGCGCCTGATGCCGCGTGTCCGGCCGGTAAAATTGAAGCGCGATCCTTAATCGCTACACCAATTGTTTTTGAACGAAAATTGGTTGCAATCCGCAACTGGTCCGTTACGGTGCTGGTGAGCAGGTTACGCGGCGACATTTTGCCCACTGCCCCATTGTTGCTTCCTACGGTTGCTACCGTGCTGTCATCTGTGCAGTAGACGGTTTTGGCGGCTTGCGCATCGTACCAGTCGTTCCCAACAATGCCGTTAATGGCGGGCAGCGAACCTGTGTAAACAGCCGAATGTCCTGCGGCAGTGACGGTTAGTGCATAATGATAATGGTTGTTCCGGCAATTGAACCCCTCATTCATCAATCTCTTCAAACCGCCTTCTTTGTATTTGTCGTAATAGCGATACAGATAATCATAGCGCATCTGATCCACCACAATGCCCACAACCAGCTTCGGGCGGGCAAGTTTGCCAGGGTTAGCCGTGGCAGGTTTTGTTTTGAATTGACTAAAAACGGAGGGGCTGATGATGAGTCCTGCAATCAGTAATCTTAATGTCAGGTTTTTTATCAATTTCATTGGAGACGCATTGTAGCGATAAAGGTTTCCTTATATACTGGGCAAAGATAAAGATGTACTGCTTTAAAAGCAGAAACCGGCAGCAATTTGCCGCCGGTTTAATTCTCCCTTAATATAAAAGCCTTTATTTTTTCTCGCTTCCACCCAGCGGTGCAGGCGCAGCGGCTGCAGGCGCTCCTTTTTTGGCCTTTGCAAAATCACCCGCCTTAATGATCACCAGCTTGTTGTAATCAATGTGTTTGTTAAATGCGGCCTTAATCTGTTCCGGGGTCAATGCTTCGATCTTCTTCTCAAAATCTGCATCCCACTGCATAGTCCGGTTGAGGTAAAGGTTGTTGGCCAATGCGTTGGTCAGTGAAGCATCCTGCGAGCGTCCTACCTGCCGGGATTGCAGGTAACCCGATTTCGCCGCTTTCAATTCCTCAGCCGTAAAACCTTCCTTCATTGCTTTCTCGATCTCTTCTTTGAATGCAGCTTCCAGTTTCTCTGCATTTTGAGGTGCGTAAATCGCATAGGACATAAATGTGCCGCTCTTATCCAAAGAACTTGCAGAGAATTGTGATCCGACACCATAGCTTAACCCATCTTTCTGGCGAATACGTGTGGCAAGCCGGGAGTTCAAAAAGCCTCCGCCCAACAAATAATTGCCGATCACCAATGCCGGATAATCCGGGTCTGTGTCTTGCAGAGGCATATTAAGGCCCGCTATAAACATGGCATTGGCTTTGTCCGGCGTTTCCACCATTTTATTTTCTGCTTTCACAGCTACATAAGGGGAAGCAACGCGTGTAAATGGTTTCGCACTTTTCCATGTTCCGAATTCGTCATTAATGATCTTTTGAAGTGTCGCTTTGTCAAAATCCCCTACAACTGTTGCGGAAGCATTGTTAGCACCATAAAAATCTTTGTGGAACTGCTTGATCTGGTCAATGGTCGTGGCCTTAATGCTCTCCACATCTTCATCAAATGTCCCCACGTAACGAATGTCTCCTTTTGGATAAGGCGTTACAATGCGGCGATACTGGTTGAATGCAATTGCCTGGGGTTCACTCCGTTGCGATTCAATTCCGGCCAGTTCCTCCTGTTTTAATTTTTCAAATTCTGTTTCATCAAAAGCAGGATTCTTCAAAACTTCCGCAACGAGCTTCATTACAGCAGGCAGGTTTTCTTTCGTCGTTTCAATGTTCGCCCCAGCCTGGTTATTAATCCCGAAGAAGCTAACCCGCGCTTTCAGTCTGTCGAATTCATCTTTGAGCTGCTGTCTCGTCTTTGTTTTTGTGCCTTTGTCGAGCATGGACCCCGTGAGATCGGAAATGGTCGCTTTGTTCATCAGGCTCTTTTCATCCCCGTAGCGCAATATGATTTTAGCTGCGACTACATTGCCCCTCGTCGTTTTAGGAAGCAAGGCTATCTCAATGGCATTAGGCTTTTCAACGCGCGTCGTGCGGGATTCCACATTCATGGGCGACGGATCAAATGCCTCTCCTTCTGCTACAACGGCTTCACCTTTATAGCCTTTCACTAATTCTGCTACATTCGGCGCTTCCGGGATTTCAGCTCGTACCGGGTTGGATTCCGGCACGAATGTTCCTAATGTGCGGTTGGACGGACGGAAATAATATTGCGCAACGCGGAAGACGTCCTCCGGCGAAACTTTCCGAATGTTATCCCGGAAAAGGAATGCCAGCCGCCAGTCGCCAGTTGCAATGGCCTCGCTGATGCTCAGTCCTACCCTTTCGGAATTACGGAATTCCAAATCCCAGTTTTTCAGAATGGTCGTTTTTGCACGCTCAATGTCTTCTTTGGAAGGTTTTAAGACCGCAGCCGAATCCAGTGTGGCTGTAAATGCTTTTTTAGCTTCATCCAGAGATTTTTCCTTTAAAATCTCCGCTCCGAAAAGCACAAATCCCGGATCAAACAATTGAAAGCTGAATCCGAATTCAGAAGAAGCCTTCTTTGTATTCACCAGATTTTTGTAAAGTCGGCCGTTGGGTTCAGCTGTTAACAGCTCGGTAAGTACTTCCATGGCGGGATAATCGGCGTGCGAGCCGGGCATAATGTGGTAAGCCGCCATCAGCATTTGCACATCGCCTGTCCTTTTCAGCTCCACAAAACGCTCCCCGTCCTGCGTCGGTTCAGACGTGTAAGATTTGGGTAATACACGTTCCGGTTTTGCGATTTTACCAAAATAATCATTGATCATTGCCAACGTTTTGGCTTCGTCAATTTTTCCGGCAACAGTCAGGACTGCATTGTCCGGCTGGTAATATTTTTTATAAAAAGCCTGTAAATTTTCAATCGGCACCCTTTCAATGTCGGAACGGTTTCCGATGGTTGATTTTCCATAGTTATGCCAAAGAAATGCACCCGAAATCACACGCTCCATCAAAACGCGGAAAGGACTGTTTTCACCAGATT
Organism: Dyadobacter alkalitolerans DSM 23607; assembly: GCF_000428845.1. Lineage (GTDB taxonomy): Bacteria > Bacteroidota > Bacteroidia > Cytophagales > Spirosomataceae > Dyadobacter > Dyadobacter alkalitolerans. The sequence goes on from NZ_AUAS01000001.1 coordinate 454,627, forward strand.
CAAACTCATTGCGCACCACGCTGAACTCGCTGTCCAGATCTTTTTTGGCAATAAACGAATTTACCATTCTGTCCGATTCCAGATCTAATGCCCATTTCAGGTTTTCCTCGGTTGCCGAGAATGTTTCATAATAATTGGTACGGTCATACCAGGTCGTTCCATTCGGTCTGGTTCCATGTTCTGTGAGCTCCTGAGGAATGTTCGGATGCTTGGGCGTGCCTTTGAACACCATGTGTTCCAGCAAATGCGCCATGCCTGTCTCTCCATAACCTTCGTGGCGGGAACCCACCAGGTAAGTTACATTCACCGTAATAGTCGGCTTGGACGGGTCCGGAAACATGAGCACTTTCAGCCCGTTTTCCAGATTGTATTCAGTGATCCCTTCTACCGAAGTGACCTTTTTTACCCCTTTCGGCAGATCCTGCGAAAAGGACGGAGCGGCGATCAGGGAGGTTAGCAGCAGACCGATAACAGCTTTGCCACGGAATGCATTTCTTCTTTTAAAATTCATGACCATATCCAGAAGATTATGTGAGATTTAGATTGCATGAAAATAACGCAGATTCTCGCATTTAGCAATGACTTAGGGATAAATGGCGAAATAAAATCCGGTGCAACAGAATGACAACGTTTTGGTGTATAGGCTTCAACTACTATACATATTTTCCGGCGTCAGTAGGAATTCTGGGAGAAGAATAGCAGTTTTAAACATATATGATTTAATTATAATAAATGACGTCAATCAAAAATATAACCCGCCTGCTATTCCTGTCCGCCATCATTATCCTGGCGGGCTGTGCCTCGGGCATCCCTATTTCAACCAATACAAAATATCCTATTGAAGTGCTTTATGATAACCAGCCGCTGGAGCGGCCTTATTCGGAGATCGGGGTTGTGGAAATTACCAGTGAAGACTCTCTTACCGCCCGTCAAACGCAGGATAAGCGCATGATGTATCGTGGTAATGATGCCAAAACCAAGGAGTTGCTTACTGCGCGTTTGGTTATCAAGGCTCAAAAAATCGGTGCTGATGCGATTATCAATGTCAAATACAAGTATTACACCAGCGTAAAAAGTGAGGGCTACATGCTCAGCGGCCTAGCTGTGAGATACCGCGGCGAATAGTTTCAACGCGTTGGATCTTTCTTGGAGATCATTTTATTGACCGTTGTGTCCTGCCTGGTTGTGTCGGCAGGCACGTAGGGGATTTTTACTGATGGTTTCGGCATCAAAGAAATGCGGTTGAAACTGTGCGTAAACTGCATGCTCACACCACCGGTTGTCACCGAGTTTAAGACAAGTGAGTTCAATACATTCCTGTTGTAGGCTTTCACCCGCACCGAACCACTGGGATTAAGCCAGTATTCCAAAGTCCATTCACCCAGCAAGCTGGCCGCGTCATATTGTGATGCGCCGTTCGCACTTTGGGTCCCGGAAGTAAAACGTCCGTCACGCGTAACGCGGAAGCGATCGTTCAGAAAGCGGTAAGAAAACCTCAATTGCAGGTTATTAAGCGCATTTTGATCCAGAGAAAGTCCTGAAACCCCCACTTCTAGGTTCTCATTAATACCCGAAGCCCAGCGGCTAATCTGATTGGAAACCAGCTCACTAATGCTGCTGCCCAGGAAATTCTGACTCCCCACCGCCGCCAGACTTGCCTCGGGAAGCAACTGATTTACAAGCAATAAACTGCTCACCTGTCTGCTCAGTTCCTGCTCGTCAGACTTCAACTTATTCTGAAATGCTTCCAGTTGCCCGCGATATGTGCTTAATGATGGGTTATCGAGCACTTTCAGGTCATAGCGGATTTGTGGCGACATCAGTTGCTCCGAAAGCGCAATAGTCACTTCCACCGGATAGCGGCGCGATAATGCATCATTTCCTGTTTCCGTGGTGCTGGTATTCGGCAAAACGCCGGCCAGGGAAACCATTTGTGTATAACCTGCTTTCACATCCAGTTGCGCGCCATAAGGATCACCGGACCACACAATGCGGCTTCCCGGTTTGATGCTGAATTTCTTATTAATGACATTCTGTAATGTGAAATTGTATTCTCCCCTTTCAATTTCATACGTGCCGGCCATCGTGAAATCGCCTTTTGTATCAATGTTGAGGTTCAGCCTGCCGCTGCCGTTTCCACGGATAATGTCGCCGGTTTGCCTGTCAAAAATGATCTCGCAAGTTGCATCAGGCGTCAGGTTGAAATTAAAATCCATCTTAATACCCCCTGCAACCTGGCTTCTTGCCGTTGAATCGCCTGATTTTGCGGTGCTGTCTGCCGGTGGCATTTTGCTGACAAACTGAATGTAATCCTGCGTGGCCACTTCCGTAGCGCCGTCCAGCGGAATGTGGATTTTGGTGCCTTTGTTGCTAGTCACATTGGCTTCTATGTTAAGGTTGTCAATGGGGCCAAAAACAGCGACCGGGCCTGTAACATAAGCTGTTCCGTAAAAAATGCTGTTATCCTTCCCGGTTGTATTCAGGATTTTGAAATTGTGTAAATCCGCATTAAAACCGAGTGAAAAGTACTTGAAACCATCATGAAAAACCCCGCCGCGCAGGTTGGCCGTGTTTCCGTCCGTATCCGTGATGAGCATGTTATCGGATGTAATTTCACTCTCGGTAAAGTTGATCTTATCACTGAAAGTAAAGATCGATTGCAGATAATCGAATTTCATCCGGCCTTTATCCACCATTAAAGAACCAGAAAGGATCGGTGCATTCACCACGCCTTTGATCGTCACTACCCCTTTGGCCGTCCCGCTGATGTCCGAAACCAGCCCCGTAGCAAACGGTTCGAGACCTTTGAAATCAAAATTGTTGAAAATAGCCTTCAAATCCAGCGTATTGGCGCTTAATTTGGGACGATAGGCGCCGGTGAGATTGAACACGCGCCGTGCATCTTTGTTCAGCTGCGCATCAATTTCCAGCTCACTCCTACTCTGGTCCCAATCCCCAGTCCCGGATAAATTTCCAAATTCATACTGACCATAGCCAAGGCTTTCAATACTGAAATTGGCATCCAGTACAACATCATTATAAATGTCCTTCACCTTCGCAGAGCCATCCATAATCCCTGCTAACTGCGTGGTTAACAATGCATTTAAACTGGACAACCTGAAATTTTTGATGTCCAGCACCATGCTTTTCTCTGGATCTTCCGAAGCCGTGCCGTTCACGAAAATCCGCTGCTTGCCACTCACAAGGCCAAAATTGGACATCGTCACTTCACGCCCTACAATAGAAATGAAGCTTTCAGAAGGCACATTCCAGGTTTCCTCTAAAAGATTAAGCTTCGAATTTTTAAAATTAATGTCCAAACCAGCGGGCAGGAAACGGATTTCACCGGCCAGATTAGCATTATTCGTGCTGGCTACCTGACTCAATGCGCCATTAAAATCGATGTGATCAACGTCCCAGGTTCCCTCAATTTCCAGTTTTTCAGTAGGGACCAGTGCGCTTATCTTCTGATTTTCGGACGTTACCAGCATGGAAGCCAAAACTTCCGCTGAGTTCACAAACTTTGAAGTTGTCACATCGATTTCCGCTTTCACAAATTCATTCGTGCCATAACGAACTGTGTCCGAAATTGCATTTAATGTTAAAAAAGCCGTGTTATCCATTTTAAAGACACCCTCAGCCTTAGCTCCTCTTGAAATATGCACATCGGGGCTAAGGAATGCGAGAAAGCGCGACAGGTTCCTGGTTTCCACCGCATAATCGATCTGGTAACGGCTTAATGAGGTGGTAGCCGGCTTTTTGGCATAATATTCGGTCCTGTTTGCTTCGTTTTCGAAGAAGTAAAGTCTGTATTCGGCCAGAATTCGGCTAATGTCCTTGTAAGCAGCGGTTGGAAGAAAATTTCCATCCATTTTGGCAGTCAGGAACTCACTTTCCAATTTCAGTATCCTCCTGTCGGCGATCTGGCGCGATGAGAAAACCAGCGTGTCCATGACCAGGTTTCTTTCCTTTTCGGACATGAGTAAATACGTGTCGAGCAGCTTGGCATCGCCTGTCAGCGCGTCAAATGTATTACCGGACAGATTAACGTTCAGTTGCGTGCGCAGTGTGATGGCCTCCTTCGTAAAACCAAGGTCTTTGAGGTTCGCCCGTTCAATGGTCCCTTGCACATCAAATGCATTTTGCGCCTTTGAAAGGTCAAATTCTCCTTCAATGTTGGCGATCAGATTGCTATCACGCGCAACAACGAGGCCATTGAAATACTGATTTTGTATATTTCCTTTGAGCTGAATGTTCCTGTAATTGTAATGCTGAAACCCAACCCGTCCGACGGTTGCATTCATATCCGTAGATGCAAATTTTAACTCCGTCCCTTTGCCAAAAACCTTCCCATCAAAATCCAGCTCCTGCCAGGTTTCCTCGTCATCCAATAACTTACCCAGCTTGAAAGCAGCCGTTTTAATCGTTCCGGAATAGGTGGTTGACTGTGCGTCGGCAATGTGGAAAACGAGATCGCCCGCCACTTCGCCCATATCAGAAGAAGCCGAAGCATTTAAAGCAAAATCTTCCAATGTTCCTTTAAATGTGCCATCCAGTAATGTGAGGCCAAACTTCGAAAGCGTGGAATGCATATCCCATTCAGGATAATACTGGATAATGTCCATTGGTTCCACTTTTGAAAGTGACAGTTGAATGTCCATTTTTACACCTTCAATCTTCGGCAGTCCCTGAAAACCAACATTACCAACCAAACGGCTCCCTCTTCCGAAGTGCAGGTCCATATCCGACACCATGAAATCATCGACTTTGCCATTGAAATCGCCCGATATGCGCCAGGTTTCACTTAGATTATCAACATAACTCGAAAAAAGCCCCAGGTCCTTGGAATCAATACGACTTCCCACCAAATGCCCTTTCATCCGGACCTTATGATTGAAGTCGCCCAGCTCGCCCGATCTGTTATAGTAAAATATAACTTCGTCTTTCAAGTGGGAATTCCCAATGTGTGCGTCCAGCTCTTTGAGCTCCATCTTTTTTTGGCAAAACAAAAAACGCGTTTCCAGATCGTGCATCGTAAGGCCGGTCTGCTTATCGACCGTTTCCAGGTTTCGGGCCAGAAAGGAAATGGTGTCGCCCTGAACCAAAAAATTTCTCAGGTCCCCATTTAATTTGTTCAGCTCAAAATGGGAATAGTCAAAAGTCCTGGCGCCCTTATCACGGGGCTGACGCGGATCGTCATAGCGGAATGTGCCGTCGATGACTTTTGATTTTCCGATAATAAAAGGCGTGTTGTTTTCTGGTGCGTTTTTTGGGCGCGGAACAGCCGGCGCGGTGAGCTCATTAATGCGTTCGATGAAGCCATCGATGTTCAATGAGCCTGAGGAGGGTATAATGGCCAGGTGCACATTAGGCTGATATACATTCACTTCATCGAGATAAATTTCTTTTGAAGCGTTTTCAATAATGTTGTTAAGGTCCAGATTAACATCAATCCTGCCGACGTCAATCATGTCCTTCTGGCTCGTGTCCTTCACCGAAATCCCTTCGAGGGAAACCACGTCGAACCACTTAATGTTGACTTTTTCGATGGTAATGGGATAACCCAGCTTTTCGGAAATGTTGCTGGTAACACGCTGAACTGCCCAGGTTTGGACGGAAGGAAGTTGAAGCGCAATGGTCACAATTCCCAGCGCCAGCAGCGCGAAGATGATCACTACGATCAGACCATTACCAAACGCCTTCAGGAATTTTAACATATACAGCTTCGCGGCGGGATACCGCTTATCTTATTGTTAATGCTTAATTTTGCGACTATAGTTCAACAAATATGAATATCCTCGCCATTGAATCGTCTTGTGACGAAACCTCCGCAGCCGTAATCACTAACGGGAAAATCTGCTCCAATGTTGTTGCTACGCAACTGATTCACACACAATATGGCGGCGTGGTTCCCGAACTTGCTTCGCGGGCACACCAGCAACACATTCTACCTGTGGTCGATAACGCGCTGAACGATGCAAAAGTAGCAAAAAAAGACCTGGATGCCATTGCTTTTACCAAAGGACCGGGGTTATTAGGCGCTTTGCTTGTGGGCACTTCCTTTGCCAAATCCATGGCTTTGGGGCTTAACATTCCACTGATAGAAATCAATCACATGCAGGCACACGTGCTGGCGCATTTCATCGATGATCCCAAACCTGCATTTCCTTTTCTCTGCCTGACCGTCAGCGGCGGGCATACGCAGATTGTGAAGGTTACAGGTCCCTTGGAAATGGAAATTATTGGTGAGACAAAAGACGATGCAGTGGGCGAAGCATTTGATAAAACAGCGAAATTGCTCGATCTGCCCTATCCTGGCGGACCGTTGATCGATAAATATGCCGCTTTGGGTAACCCTAATGCTTACCCGTTCCCGCTTCCTGAAATGCCTGGGCTGGACTTTTCTTTCAGTGGGATCAAGACTTCATTTATGTATTTTTTGCAAAAACGGGTGCGCGAGAATCCTGATTTTATCAAAGAAAATATCAATGATATCTGTGCGAGCATTCAGTTTACATTGGTGGACATTCTGTTGAAAAAGCTAAAAAAGGCGTCGCGGGAAACGGGCATTAAGGAAATTGCAATCGCCGGCGGTGTCTCTGCGAACTCGGGATTACGGAAATCACTGCTTGAATTGGGCGAAAAACTAGGGTGGAAAGTGTACATTCCGGCATTCGAATACTGCACAGATAATGCAGCCATGATTGCGATGGCGGCGCATTACAAGTTTGAAGCCAAGGATTTTACGGATCAAACCGTAAGTCCGCTGGCCCGGATGGAATTTTAAAAGTCATGAATAAAACATCTTTGAACAATGCGTTTATCAGAAATCTGGATCTATCCGGTCAAGTCGTTGGGTGGAATTCGCCTTACCGAGGCTAATGTCGAAGAAAGAGGCCTGCAGTACGATCGTCGCTGGCTGATCATTGACGAAAACAATGTGTTTATCACGCAAAGGGTTTTTGGTCAAATGGCCCTGATCGATGTCGCGCTGGAATCGAGTGGACTGAAAATATTTTTGAGAAATAATCCTGAAAACAATGTGATCGTTCCTTACGAACCTGGTTCTGGGGAAAAGGTCTCTGTAACCATCTGGGACGACATTGTGAATGCGGTAACAGTTTCTGATGAAGCGGATGCCTGGCTCTCTGCGCAACTGGACATGCGCGTAAGGCTTGTTATGATGCCGGAATCAACCGAGCGAAAGGCAGATCCAAAATATGCCAGCCATGGAGAGAATGTGAGTTTTGCGGATGGTTTTCCATTCCTTGTCATTTCTCAGGCCTCGCTGGACGAGTTAAATTCCCGGTTAGAAGAACCAATTTCCATGGTCCGTCTTCGCCCAAATTTCGTGATTGCTGAAACAATGCCTTTCGAAGAAGATCAATGGAAGCGTATCCGAGTGAGAGAACTGGATTTTGAAATCGTAAAACCTTGCGGTCGGTGCGTACTGACAACTGTCGACCCCGCCACGGGACAAAAAGGACCCGAACCATTAAAAACACTTGCCACTTACAGACGGGTTAACAACAAAGTACTATTCGGTCAAAACCTCGTTGCAAGTAACTTTGGGATAGTCCGGGAAGGGGACGAATTGGAAGTTATTGAATGATTGTTGCATTGAGTGGCCCGGTCCACTCAATGCGACAACCTTACTAGCTTTTTGCTTTGGAATTAATTCCCGTTCAAATTTTGAACACCACCGTAGTAGTACTGACCATTTGTGAGTTTCAAGTACGGTCTTGCATAAAGCTTTTCAAAAACTCCCCCTTCAATGGGAAGATTTACAAAATGAGCACTTACTGCGAGGGGCATCATATACAATGCTTTTTTATCACCGACCCTCGGCTCCGTATTAACAGCTCCATTTGAAGTTGTTTTGTAAGAGTACGCGACACCGTATTCAGTAATGGAAAACGATCCCAATGACATTACATCAAGTTTTGCTGTTACTGCCCCGTTTTGATTTTTAATTAAGGTCAGGTTCAATGCCGGGACACGTGTTGGCCTTAACTTTAAAACTTCGCCATACACTACTGTTCCATTTGCCTGCCTTGCATAAGCTCGGAAGTAGAGGTTTTCAAAATCATCAAATCCAACAGCTTTTCTTAGCAGTGACTGCTGTCCTAGTGTTGCAGCGCCATCAAATTTCAGAGCGCTCGTGTATTGATTTGATAACGTAGGGACTTCGGTAAACTCATCACTGTTTGGCGATTTGAAGGAAAGTAGAACGCCGTACTCCGATATGGGCCGCGTTCCGATTTTTTCAAATGACATCCTGAAAGTCAGGTCATTGATAACCTCATCCGAAAATGATATTTCCATTGTCTTAACCTGTGCATCCTCTGCAACGGGCTCTGGCTTTGGTTCGGGCGTTACGTGATCCTGGCAGGAAAAAGCGAAGAGGAAAAGCGCTGCTAGCAGGGATGAAAATTGGAGTGTGATTCTTTTCATGATTGAGAATTGTTTTGCTTTATTTTGTTCAATCACAATATTAAGGCAAGCGACTCAGAGCAAAACTATGGAAGACGAGGCCATTGAACTAACGGCAGTCAGGCAGTTATTTAAAGGAGCAATTATGAGTTAACGGTTAGAAGAAAGCGTAAAAAAAGCCCGGGAGAAAGTCCCAGGCTTGAAATAATTTTCAGAAATGTTCAGATAAGAATGTCTATGGCTGCGCTTCCGTTTCCGTTGTTCCGTTTGTCTGAAACGGGCTTTTCATAATCCCTCTTTCCGAATTACGGATAAAGTTAATGACCACATCCCGCTCGTTAGATGGCGGTAATTCAAGCTCTATTTTCTGCAAAGCCTCTGCATTATTAAGGCCGCGCATATAAATGTAGCGGTAAATGTTCTGGATCTCGTTGATCTTCTCGTTGCTGTAACCACGTCTGCGCAGTCCGACAGAATTGATCCCGGCATAGGAAATGGGTTCGCGGGCAGCTTTTGTAAATGGTGGCACATCCTTGCGGACCAATGTTGCCCCTGAAACGAACGCATGCGAACCAATCTTAACAAACTGATGCACAGCACTTAATGCACTCACAATCGCCCAGTCGCCTACATGTACGTGACCTGCCATTTGCACATTGTTGCCGATAATGCAGCTGTTTCCAACCCGGCAATCGTGCGCTACGTGGGCGTAAGCCATAATCAGGCAGTCGGAGCCGACCACTGTTTTCCAATGTTCCTCGGTTCCGCGGCTGATCGTCGCGTATTCGCGGATCGTGGTGTTGTCACCGATGATAGTGAATGTATATTCGTTGTTATATTTAAGATCCTGAGGCGTCGATGCAATGACGGCTCCCGGAAAGATCCGGCAGTTTTTTCCTATTCTCGCGCCTGAATTAATAACAGCGTGTGATCCTATCCATGAGCCCTCACCAATTTCAACATCGGAATGTATCATTGCGAATGGTTCAATTTCTACATTCTGAGCGATCTTAGCGTCAGGATGAATATATGCTAATGATTGAGTCATTTTTTCTTTACCAGGCTTGCTATCATATCCGCTTCACACACCAACTGTCCGGCTACGTATCCCCGGCCACTCATTTTCACAATTCCCCTTTTCATTGGAGACGTAAATTCACATTTAAAAATTACCGTATCTCCGGGAAAAACATTGCGTCGGAAGCGGCATGCGTCAATTCCGATCAGGTAAGGCCAGTAATTATCAGGATCAGGCACGCTTGTCAGAACCAAAATACCACCAGTCTGCGCCATCGCCTCCAATTGTAAAACACCCGGCATAACAGGGTTTCCAGGGAAATGCCCTAAGAAAAACTGCTCATTGATCGTCACATTTTTAACGCCTACCACGCTGTTTTCGTCCAGTGCAATGATCTTATCAATCATTTGGAAAGGATAGCGGTGCGCAAGCAGCTGACCGATCTGGTTAATATCAAAAACCGGCGCCTTATTGGGATCATATTGTGGAATATCTCCTTTGCCGGATTTAATCAGTTTCTTAATTTTTTTAGCCAAAGCCACATTGGCCGCATGTCCCGGACGGGCAGCCAAAATCTGCGCCTTAATCGGACGACCCACCAATGCAAGATCTCCAATCAGGTCCAGCAGCTTGTGCCGCGCCATTTCGTTGGGATAATGCAGGTCAACATTGTTTAAAATGCCTTTTGATTCATTAACGCTAACTTTTGGTTTGCTCAATAGCTGCGAGAGATGATCCAATTCCCCATCCCGAACTTCTCTGTCTACAATTACGATCGCATTCGTAAGATCGCCGCCTTTGATCAGGTTTTGCTTATACAAAGCTTCAAGTTCGTGCAGGAATACAAAAGTGCGGCACTCTGCGATATCGTCTTTGAATAATGTAATGTCATTCAAAGAAGCATGCTGGCTGCTAATTACAGTTGAATTATAATCAACCATCACCGTCAGCCTATAATCAGAAAGCGGTAAAGCAACAAGTTCCGTGTCGGTTTCCTTATTTATATAATGCACATATTCAGGCACTTCGAAGTAATTCCTGTATGCGTTTTGTTCTTCAATGCCTGCATCGAGCAGGGCATCTACGAATTTAATGGAACTTCCATCCATGATCGGCGGCTCGGGGCCGTCAAGCTGGATGAGCACATTGTCAATTTGCAAACCAACCAATGCTGCTAATGTATGCTCAACCGTATGGATCCGTGCTCCGTTTTGTTCGATGGTCGTTCCGCGCGACAGATCGACAACATTGTCGACATCTGCATCTACGATTGGCTGGTCGGGTAAATCAATGCGTTGAAACTTGTATCCGTGGTTGGCAGGGGCTGGCACAAATGTCATTGTAGCCACCACACCTGTATGTAAACCCACTCCTGTTACGGATACAGACTTGGAAATGGTTTGTTGTTTTTCGTTCATTATAAATTTCCTTTTCTTCTTAAAGGCGCGTTGTATTATTGACCCTGAAAATCGGATGTTTCGTGTTTATTTTCCAGATCTTTCAGCCTTTCTTCTATTTCGGGGAGCCTTCTTACAAGGGCCATGGATCTTAAATGTTCGTTCAAATCCCTTGCTGGCGAGCCTGATAGCGAAAGTCCTTCCTTTTTGATGGATTTCCCTAATCCGCTCTGGGCGCCAATTTTGGTTTTATTAGCAATCGTAATGTGTCCCACAATCCCAACTTGTCCGGCAACGACACACTGTTCGCCTACCGTGGTTGATCCTGAGATTCCGGACTGTGCTGCAATTACGGTATTTTTTCCAATCTCTACATTATGTGCGATTTGCACGAGATTATCTATTTTAACCCCTTTGCGAATAATTGTAGAACCCATTGTCGCACAATCAATTGTGGAATTGGATCCAACACTTACATCATCTTCCAGGATCACATTGCCAAGCTGGGGAATTGTTTTATAAGTCCCGTCAGTTTGTGGTGCAAAACCAAAACCATCGCTTCCAATGACTGTATTAGCGAAGATCACGCAGTTTTTACCAATGATCGTATTATCATAAATACGGACACCGGGATGGATAACTGAATTGTCACCAATTTCGATGTTATCCCCGAGATATGTGTTTGGATAGATCTTTACGCTGTTGCCGATCACGCAGTTTTTACCAATGTAGGAAAATGCGCCCCGGTAGCAATTGTCGCCGGTCTGACTATTCTCTCCGATAAAACTAGGCTGTTCCACCCCGGTTTTGCCGCCGGCAATGCGTTTTTGATATTCTTCGAGCAGGATTGTGAATGCAGTGTAAGCATTTTCGACATAGATAAGGGTTGTCGAAATCTCTTTTTTAGGAACAAAATCCTTGTTGACAATAACGGCAGAGGATTGTGTTGTATATATGTAAGGTTCGTATTTACTATTGGCTAAAAAGGAAATACAGCCCGGACGCCCTTCTTCAATTTTAGCAGCCGAATCAATTGTAATTTTTTCATTTCCAACAATGGTTCCATCAAGCATTTGAGCAATCTCGCTGACAGTAAATTTCATATATTTTCGGCTAATTTCGGGTAACGAATATCGAGTACTTATAGTGGATTTTGAAAAGGGCTTTTTCTTTTAACGATCCTGACTAACCACGCAAAGATACATTTTTAGCCCAACATACATAGTACTTGCGTACAATCTTAGTGAGCGCCTTAATGGTTGGTATATCGGATGCATCGGCAATGTCTAGCAGCGCGCCGCCCTTCATTTTCACCCGGATCGGGTCGAGTTCTTTTGCATAAGCCCAGTTGGTTGTTTCGCCGCTTACCAGAAAATAATCCATCTGCTCCTCGGCAATGCCTGCTTCCAGAAGCTGTCCCCGTAAGTCAGCAAGCAATGCTTCGCTTGGGGGAGCATCATAGAAAGTAATTTTAAACAGCTGCCGGTTCAGGAGCATGGTACAGAGTGTCGAGAGAACGGGATCGCTATGCGTTCTCCAGCCCTTTACAGAAGCCCATACGTCGTTATCATCCAAACCGTTGAACGAATCGAGCAGATCCTGGTGTATATCAAAGTCTTCAAGGCTGTAATTATTGTGCAGAAATCTAGCAAAATCCGGTGTGGCAAATAATGTTGCGCCGCTTTCCGACAATTCGCGTGCTCTTTGCAGCAGCTGGGTGAGCATGGCCTGCGCGCTTAGCAATGTTTTATGCAAATAAACCTGCCAGTACATGAGCCTCCGGGCATGCAGGAAATTTTCAATGCTAAGCAAGCCTTTTTCCTCTACTACCAGCTGGTCCTCGCTCACATCCAGCATCTTAATGAGTCTGTCGGCACCGATAGAACCCTCAATCACACCCGTATAAAAACTATCGCGGTTCAGGTAATCCATCCGGTCCATATCCAGCTGGCTGGAAACCATTTGATGGAAAAACTTGCGGGGATAAGTCCCCTCAAACATCCGAATAGCCAGATCAAGCCTTCCCTCCATTTGCCGGTTCAAGGCTTTCATCATGACAAGCGTGATGGATTCATGCGCAACATGTTGCAACAACACACTTTCCAAAACATGAGAAAACGGGCCATGACCCAGATCATGCAGCAGAATAGCCGCTTGCGCGGCCTCAAATTCGGACTCAGAAATGGCGTGGCCTTTTTGTTGTAATACTTTGAGGGCCTGTCCCATGAGGTGCATGGCGCCCAGTGCGTGATGGAAGCGGGTATGCAGTGCGCCAGGATAAACGACATCCGCCAATCCCAGTTGCTTAATCCGCCTCAAACGCTGAAAATAGGGATGATCAACCAGGTCGTAAAGCAGATCAGAAGAAATAGATATAAACCCGTAAACGGGATCGTTAATGATTTTCCTTTTATTCAAAGCTCGATTTTTTGGCAAAAGTAATAAACATGCAACGGACAAAAGAAGTTATTCTTATCAATATGATTTGGAGAATTGCCGCTATTAAGTAATTTTGCAGTCCTTATCGGGCCTATAGCTCATTCGGTTAGAGCAACTGACTCATAATCAGTAGGTGCCTGGTTCGATTCCAGGTGGGCCCACTACAATCAAGCACTTAACATTCGTTGAGTGCTATTTTTATGACTCATAATCAGTAGGTGCCTGCCGGGCGGCCGGGCGGTTCGATTCCAGGTGGGCCCACTACAATCAAGCACTTAACATTCATTGAGTGCTTTTTTATGACTCATAATCAGTAGGTTCCTGCCGGGCCGCCGGGCGGTTCGATCCCAGGTGGGCCCACTACAATCAAGCACTTAACATTCGTTGAGTGCTTTTTTATGACTCATAACCAGCAGGTGCCTGCCGGGCCGCCGGGCGGTTCGATTCCAGATGGACCCACTTATAATCAAGTACTTAGCAACTTCAAAACCCTTATATACCAATCACCATTCTAATTTCAGCTCGATGCTCATAAATAGCGGTTATACTAACTGATATTAAAATAAAACAATCGTAATATTGCGATTTGAATAATTTGTGCTATGTTTGCAGTATGGGAGTTACGAAGACAGAAATTTTTACTGCACAACAAAACCGGATCGCGGACTTAGCAAAAGCATTTGCACATCCCGCACGGGTTGCAATACTGCAGTTGCTAATTTCCCGGAAAGCTTGCGTTTGTGGTGATTTGGTTGATGAACTCGAACTTGCTCAGGCAACCGTTTCTCAGCACTTAAAGGAATTGAAACGAATAGGGATCATCCAGGGGGAGATTAACCCGCCACGTGTTTGCTATTGCATTAATCCGCCGGTATGGGAAGAAGCTCAGCGAGCGTTTGGTGCTATACTAAGATCTTTTGAAGGAGTGACCTGCTGCAACTAAGAAGACATTTTTTCGACAAATCAATCGTAATATTACATTATAACAATAGGCACTATGATTAACCAACCTAATCCAATGATCTGGCAAACGTTCAAAAGTACGCTTGAACAAAACCCTGATCTGCACCTGCAATTCCAATACGAAGCAGGCAAGTTTGTTGACAATTCGTTTCATATTACCGAGATTAAGCAGGCACCGATTGTTTCTGTTGATTGCGGTGGTGTCATCAGTAGCTGGACGGAAGTAATCGTGCAGCTTTGGGAGCCGCCAGTAAAAGAAGCTGATCGCTCGATGCAGGTTAGTAAGGCGCTAAAAATTATAAACCTGGTTGAAAAGTCATTGTCGCTGAATCCAAATGCCGTTGTGAAAATCGAATTCGGCAATTCCAAGTTCGACACCCGTCAAATGTATCCAGGTGAGCTTTTGGCCGAAAGTGACAGCTTTATTGTCAATCTGGTTCCGGATTTTACCCAGTGCAAAGCACTCTCGCGAAACCAGGCTTGCGGGACAACCGCGGCAGATGCTTCATGCTGTGGCCCGGCACCAGAAAAAACCGAGGAATTGGAACTTGTGGCAGCTGATGGCGCTGCGTGTAAACCGGGTTCGGGCTGCTGCTAATTATCAATCAATTATCATACATGAAAAAAATTCTAGTGTTATGCACGGGCAATTCTGCCCGCAGCCAATTGGCGCAAGGTTACTTGCAGTATTTCGCCGGTGACCGCGCGGAAGTATATAGCGCCGGTGTTGATCCAAAAGGGGTTAACCCGGTTGCAATCCAGGTCATGGCCGAAGATGGCATTGATATCTCGCATCATACATCGAACCATGCCGACGAATACACCGGCATCCCTTTCGATTATGTGATTACTGTTTGTGATAATGCCCGCGAGCAATGCCCTTATTTCCCGTCCGCTGGGGAAATGATCCATCAAAGCTTTTCAGATCCTGGCCATACCGCACCGGCGGACCTACCAGGTGAAGACCTGGAAACCTCATTCCGCAGGGTACGGGATGAAATAAAGGAATATAGCCGGGAGTTTATCAATCAAAAATTGCCTGCCTGATGACTTTCACCATCCGCCCCCTGATTGCGTCGGATTGGCCAGCGGTAAAGGAGATTTACCAGCTGGGCATTGATACCGGAGATGCAACTTATGAAACGCAGGCGCCGGAAGCCGAAGCACTGAAAGTGAAGTTTCTGACAGAGCCGCAGCTCGTTGCCGAAGATAGCGGCCAGGTGATCGGCTGGGCCATGCTATCAGCTGTTTCCAGCCGATGCGTGTATGGTGGAGTAGCAGAAACGAGCATTTATATCCATTCCGGATATCAGGGGCGTGGTGTTGGCCGGGCGCTTTTATCTGCCCTGGTTCCGCTAAGCGAAGAGCTTGGCTACTGGACGTTGCAGGCACAAATATTCCCCGAAAATAAGGCCAGCATTGCCCTTCATGAGCACCACGGTTTTCGCCGAGTGGGCTACCGGGAAAAATTAGGAAAGCGCAATGGGGTTTGGCGGGACGTTCTGTTTTTGGAACGCCGCAGCGCGATTGTGGGAAATGATTAAATGAAAAACTCCATGCAGGAAAAACGGCTTTCTTTTCTCGACCGATATTTGACGGTCTGGATATTCCTGGCGATGCTTTTGGGCGTATCCATCGGGTACTTTTTTCCAGGCACGTCCGATTTTATCAATCAATTTAATTCAGGTTCGAAAGGTGCGCCGGGCGCCGGACCGCCGGGCGCCGGAGCGCCGGGCGTCAATGTGCCGCTGGCCATTGGTTTGATCCTGATGATGTACCCACCACTTGCAAAGGTACGCTACTCGGAGCTTCCGCAGGTATTCAGGAATACCCGCATCCTAGGATTATCGCTGCTGCAAAATTGGATAGTAGGGCCACTGCTTATGTTTGGCCTGGCGGCAATATTCCTGCCGGACAAACCCGAATATATGACCGGGCTAATTATGATTGGCATTGCGCGCTGTATTGCAATGGTAATCGTATGGAATGACCTTGCTGGCGGTGATCGCGTATATGCGGCAGGACTGGTGGCATTCAACAGCATTTTTCAGGTGCTGTTCTACTCAGTCTATGCCTACGTATTCGTGACGCTGCTGCCGCCATTGTTTGGACTAAAAGGTTTCGCTGTTAACATAACGATGGGAGAAGTAGCGCAAAGCGTCTTTATCTATCTTGGCATTCCATTTTTAGCTGGAATCATTTCACGGGCAGTATTGACCGGGCTGTTTAGCAAACAGTGGTATGAGCAGAAATTTCTGCCTGCCATCAGCCCGATAACCCTGATTGCCTTGCTGTTTACCATTGTGGTGATGTTCAGCCTCAAAGGACAGTTGATCGTATCAATCCCAATGGATGTGCTGCGCATCGCCCTCCCGCTTACGATCTATTTTGCGATCATGTTTTTTTCTGCGTTTTACCTGTCAAAACGAGCGGGTGCGGATTATTCCAAATCTACTTCACTCGCTTTCACGGCCGCAGGCAACAATTTTGAATTAGGCATTGCGGTCGCAATTTCAGTTTTTGGCATCAATTCCGGAGCTGCATTTGCGGCAGTGATCGGGCCACTGATCGAAGTGCCGGTTTTAATCCTGATGGTCAACTTCGCTTTAAGGCAAAAAGGGGCATTTCCTAAGTGAAACATAGAAATAAGCGTGTGCAATTTCCAAATGACTGCTGACAAAATCAGCATGTAAATGCGTTTCTATAACAGCGATTATCTTGCCCTGATGCTCTTCTGCAAAATCATAATACGGCTCTGGATTACGCCCCGGATCGATCAGTAACTGCATTTAATGGGGTAATTTATCCCTGAACCTGCCATATACCCAGGTGCCTGCCACTGCACTAACCAGTGTGACGATTACAACAGTAGCACCCATACCAATCTGTGCAAACAAGGGTCCCGGACAAGCGCCGGTCAAACCCCAGCCCAGCCCGAACATTAAACCTCCGTAAATCTGTCCTTTGTTGAACTTCTTATCGGTGAAAGTGATAGCCTCCCCTGAAATCGTCCTGATATCAAACCGCTTAATAAGCCAAACCGAAATCATTCCGACTACTACGGCGCTCCCGATAATGCCATACATATGAAACGATTGCAGCCGGAACATCTCCTGGATTCTAAACCAGCTGATCACTTCTGCTTTCACAAAAAGAACTCCGAAAAGTAATCCAACCACAAGGTACTTCAGGTTATAATACCATTTGTGCTGTTCTTGACTCTCATTGATGCAAATTGAATCCGTTGCCCGTATTTCATGCTCGCTTTGTGCCTTTAAGGTGTTTGTCATCTGCTTACATCATTAATATGAAAGGCAATATCCAGTTTGCCATAACAAATCCGCCGATCATAAAACAGATGGTTGCTACCAATGAGGGCCATTGCAAAGTAGCAAGTCCCATGATTGCGTGACCGCTTGTACATCCACCGGCATAGCGCGCGCCAAACCCTACCAGAAATCCACCGCCAACCATGATGATAAGTCCGGGCAGCGTTAAAAGCTTATTCCAACTTACCAGGTCAACAGGCACGAGCGATGAAAAATCAGTGACACCATAAACGCTCAGCTCTTTTACCAACGACGGGTTCAGCTGTATTGGCGAGGTGTTGGCCAGAAATGTCACTGCTATCACCCCTCCCAAAAAAATACCCAGCACAAAAAACATATTCCACAACTCCTTTTTCCAATCGTATTGAAAAAACGGGATTTTCGCCGGGACGCACATGGCGCAAACATGCCGGAGCGATGATGAGATCCCAAAGGACTTATTGCCCAGTATCAAAAGTGCAGGCACTGTAAGCCCAATCAGCGGTCCGGCCACATACCATGGCCAAGGCTGTTTTATAATTTCAAGCATAATAAGTTGAAAGATGTGTTACTGAATCTTATTCCCTTGATAGTTTTACTATAATGTACTTGGACAAATATAATTGCTTACTTCTAGCTTGTCTGAATCCTTTATTGCCTTGAAACCGCCCTGCACATCGATCAGATTGTCATATCCCCGTGCTTTGAGCACTGAATTAAAAATCATTGACCGGTAACCTCCGGCACAGTGTACGAAGTAGGTTTTGTTTTTATCAATCCCCGCCAGATGATCATTGATGTAGTCTAGCGGGATATTTTCTGCATTCAGCATATGCTCAGAGAGAAACTCACTTGTTTTGCGTACATCCAGCACGCCGATGGCAGGGTCCATTTTCAAGCGCTGACTCATCTGGTCAGCGGTTACTGACTGGATCTGGCTGGTTTCTTTACCGGCTTTGACCCAGGCATCGATCCCGCCTTTTAAATATCCAATCGTATGGTCATAGCCCACACGTGCAAGACGGGTCACCACTTCTTCTTCCCTGCCCTGCTCTGTGATCAGCAATATGTTCTGTTTGATGTCGGGAATAAGCGCTCCAACCCACGGAGCAAAGCCCCCATTTATTCCGATATTGATCGAGTTGGGAACGAAGCCTTTTGCAAAAATTTCTGCATCCCGGGTATCAAGGACGACCGCGCCAGTTTGGTTTGCCACCGCCTCAAAAGCAGCCGCATCCAACTCCCGGGCTCCCCTTTCAAGAACCCTGTCAATGCTTTCGTAGCCCTGGATATTCATTAAAACGTTTTCAGGGAAGTAAGCCGGAGGCGGCATTAGCCCATGAGTAACTTCTTTGACAAATTCTGCCTTGGTCATATCCGGCCGAAGTGCATAGTTGGAGATTTTCTGGCTACCCAATGTATCGGTCGTTTCCTTACTCATGTTTTTGCCGCACGCACTTCCTGCGCCGTGAGCCGGATAAACAATGATCTCATCAGCAAGCGGCATAATCTTATCGCGTAAAGAATCGAAAAGATGCTCCGCAAGCTTTTGTTGTGTCAGCTCTGCGGATACTTTTTGAGCCAGATCAGGACGCCCTACATCACCAATGAACAAGGTATCCCCCGTGAAAATGCCCACCTGCTTTCCCATTTCGTCACTTAAAAGATAGCAGGTGCTTTCCATGGTGTGCCCCGGCGTATGCAGCACTGTAAGCGAAACATCGCCGACTTTCAGCACCTGGCCATCCACGGCTACCAGCGCTTCAAAGCCAGGTTTTGCGGTTGGACCAAAAACAATCTGCGCTCCTGTTTTCTCAGCAAGGTCAATGTGGCCCGACACGAAATCCGCGTGAAAATGTGTTTCAAGTACGTATTTTATTTTTGCCCCATCTTTTTCAGCACGGTTCATATAAGGCCCCACTTCACGGAGCGGATCAATTACCACAGCTTCCCCATAACTTTCAATATAATAAGCACCTTGCGATAGGCAACCTGTATAGATTTGTTCGAGTTTCATATTTGTTGTCTTTTATAAATCCTGTTTGAATTAATAATACAAATTTCGGGATGCGAAGCTGGCTGGTCAGTGACAAGAGTCACATTGCAAGAAAAAATGAAAATGATTTCACCTTCATGGTTAGTGACCACAAACT
Source organism: Dyadobacter alkalitolerans DSM 23607 (assembly GCF_000428845.1). Taxonomy (GTDB): domain Bacteria; phylum Bacteroidota; class Bacteroidia; order Cytophagales; family Spirosomataceae; genus Dyadobacter; species Dyadobacter alkalitolerans. The sequence continues at coordinate 474,338 of NZ_AUAS01000001.1, forward strand.
TATTTAAGATGCATTAATTCTGAGGATATAATGTAAATCCCCATCACCAGTACAAACCAGCCAAACCCTTTTTTCAAAGAAGTAGCATTTACCCTTTTGGCCAAGATTCCCCCAATCAGAATACCAGCCATAGCGACACCTGTGATTTCTAATAAAAAAGCCCAGTCAATCATGAAATGTCCTATATCGCCTGCAAATCCGATCAGCGAATTCAGTGCAATAATAAGAAGCGAAGTGCCCACAGCTTCCTTCATAGGCATTCCCAGGATCAATACCAATGTCGGTATCAACAAAAACCCGCCCCCTGCTCCCAGAAAACCCGTAGTAAGTCCGATGCCGATGCCACTTAAAAGCATCCGGATAACATTACCCTTTAAGTCACACTCCATACACCCAGGTTTCCGCTCCTTGCTTTTGATCATGCCTCTTGATGCGGCTACCATGAGCACAGCAAAAAGCATCATCGTGAGTAAGGGTTCAGTAACCCGAAATGCGCCAATGCTGAAAAGGTCATGAGGGACCAAAGGAATTAAAAACTTACGCGTCAGGAAAACGGTTGTGATCGATGTGCTTCCAAATAGCAGCGCCGTCTTAATTTTGACGGCACCTTTGCGGTAATTGCTGTATGCACCGACAAGACTGGTTGAGCCGACAATAAACAGCGAGTAGGATGTCGACACCAAAGGACTAATGCCGAATATCCTGAGAAATATTCCAGCCGGGCAGGTCATCATGCGGACCGGGCAATATATCAAACACACGTTACTCATCGGAAGCGGCAGGGTAAGGCTTTACCGTCAGGGCGACGATGGACAGGAAGCTTTCATTTATGATCTGGAACCGGGAAATGCATGTGCCTTGTCGATGATCTGTAATACAAAACAGGAAGCGAGTGAGATCATGGCCAAAACAGTGGAAGATACCGTTGCTGTCATGATACCGATCCAGTTGATGGACGAGCTTATGCAGCAATATAAAACCTGGTACTACTTCGTCATTGCCAACTACCGGGCCCGTTTTGAAGAACTGCTGGTGGTGTTCGACAATGTAGTCTTCAAGGCCATGGACGAAAGACTGGAATTTTATCTGAAAAACCAGTTTGCCAGTAGCAAGGGGAACCAGATATTTATCACCCACCAGGAAATTGCCAATGACCTCAATACTTCGCGGGAGGTTATATCAAGATTGTTAAAGAAAATGGAACAGGACAGCAAAATCAGACTAAACAGAAATAGTATAGAATGGCTTACCGGGATGTAGTTTAACTGACTACTCGCTAATTCGGATGTAGCACTGCAGGTAAGCCACCTGGCCGCCTGCTTTCCGGACGCGTTCTGTAAGGTTGCTAAAGGTCTGACCTTCGGGCACCCGGCACCACCTTCGCTCCCCGTGCCGCCAGCAGTTCCGCCGTGGTTTCACATATTCCGCTATTGCGCCAGTAATGGCGCCCCTGCAACTGCTGCTCCTCATTGGACGAAGGAACAATCTGCAATTGCTGCGGCTTCACCGTCGAAACTGCGCCGGTAACCTGGCTGCGGTTCTCGTTCGCAATTTATTTTCCGTTAAATAACCAGCACGAACCGCAGGAACATTATCCTATATTTTCGTCGCTTCGTTATAATGTTATGCACTATTATTGGGCGCAATTAACAGGTAGTACTACACTCGTTAGATAATACTACAAGCATCCGACTCGACTTCATCTTCTTGAATTTGCCATTCAAAGCGGTAAGCATAATCACTTGCTACAACTCTGCTTGTCTAATCTAAGGTTTCAGTGATCAGTTTCTGTTTATATGTCCCACTTAAAAACAAACATAGAATGAAGAAGTTGTTCTTATTAATCGCCCTTGCGGCATGCAACGAACCATCACCCGGCTGGCCCGAACCGAAGCCAAAAGTGCCGGTTTACATTCCCACGGCAGAAGATTCGGCCAGAACGCGCGGGCCATTTATGCGCATTCACCCCATGGGTCGATTTCCCGAGATGATTTCTGACAATATTGAACGCAAACCAATACTCAAAATTGAAGAATGGCTATCATCAGAACTTCCGCTTGCCGATTTCGGGCGGATCCTCAAACCGGGACTGGAAATGGAGATGATTGCGTTCGGAGGCGGTCTGACTGCAGGAGTGATGAATGGCGGTATTACCCGGGAAAGCCAGCAAACCAACTACACAAATCTGCTCGCTCATCAAATGGGCATCAAAAACTTCGCGATGCCGCTGTTTGAAAAAGAACATTATAACGGAACGGGATATTACGTATACCGTAATACGGAAAGCGAATACCCGCAATGGGACCGGGTTGTGAATAATACCATTTCGATTGCTCCGGGCAGCCCGCCCACTATGCCCCGTTATCCGGGTAAGATTTCGAATTACGGATTATTTGAAGGCGGCACGGAATGGTTTGTTCCGGGCTGGGGCTGTGAGAATTGCGACTTGACTAAATTTCTGGTAACTAGATTTGATGGGCATATTCCAGCCGAAATACCCTACAATTTCGTAATCGTCGATGAGTTCTTTGACAGTTGGATGTATGGAATCCAAAATACACCCCGGATCAATCTTTTCAGTTATTCATTCAATGGCTCCATTATGAATACAGGCAGGATTGTAGATTATGCCATCAATTATAATCTGCATGGTAAAAAGGGTGTAATTTTTACCATCCCGCGATACCAGCACCTACCGTACATGAATTGGTATCCGATGGACAAATTTAAAAATGTGTCTATCAGTTTTGATAAGAACCATATTGGGGATGGTGCAATAAATCCTTTAAAACCATTTTCATTGATTCCGACTGCCAAGTTGGATGCCATTTGTAAAAGATCCGAAAATGGCTTTTTAGTCGCTAATTTCCCTGATGTCGAGGTAATTGATGCAGGAGAAACCTACCAATCCGATCCACGACTATACTACAATCAAAAGATCAGAGACTATGCAGCAGAAAAAGATCTTGCCGTCGTCGATCTTTTTGATCTCTACCAGCGCATTTATCAAGGCGGATATAAAACGGATGACGGAATCGCAATAGATGGCACTGCTCATGGCAATTTCTTTTCTTCGGACGGGATCTATCCTTCAGCGCTTGGACAGGCCATTATTGCAAATGAGGTTATCAAGGCCATTAATAATTATTATGGGGCAAAAATCCCCTTGATAGACCTTAAAGGGTTTGCTAAGACAACAGGCCTGAAAAATTAGCTCTCATCATTATTAAATTCACATTAACTCTCTTACGATGAAAGTATTTTTTCGATGGATCTTCGTAGCCATTTGTCTGATAACAAAAATTTCCAGCGCCCAAACTGTCTCACTCTCCTATCCAATTAATAATTCTGTAATCCAACGCAGCACGCTGAATAAAGCGACAGTGACTGTTGCAGGGCAGCTCATTCATAATACGCTGGCAGTTACTTTAAGTTACAAAATACGTACGGTGAGCGCTACCGGTGTCATAGGCGCGGCAGGACCAGCCACGAACCTTGGCTTTGCATCAAATGGCATGTTTTATACTACGCTGGTTGTGAACAAAGGTTGGTATGTATGTGAAATTCTTCTCAATGGTGTGGCGTATGCATCTAACAAATTTGGGATCGGCGATGTGTTCATAATTGCTGGACAATCCAATGCACAAGGCGTTGAAAAGCCTAATTACTTGCTGCCGAACAGTGCAAGTATTCCAGAGTGGGTTGTCGGCTCATCAGAAGATAGGACATGTACAAAAACCTTTCCCTCATCCTTCACAAGTATGTTCTCTCTAAACACAACGGATGAAGCAAAAAGGCATGGCAGATTAGGTCCTTCCGGAAGTACTATCTGGGCTTACGGCACATTGGGCAAGCTCATTTCTGATGCTAACGGAGGGATGCCGGTGGCCTTCTTCAATGCTGCAACCGGTGGATCTTCCATTACGGAATGGAAACAAGGCAGTGACGGTGTCGAAGCCAAACATCCCTATACTGGTGCACAGGTCTGTTTGGGCTATGAGGAAGGCTCCATTATTCCTTCTGATTATTACGGCTTACCATACACAACCTTGAAAAATGCCTTAAATTTTTACGGCTCACTATTTGGCGTAAGAGCTATACTTTGGCACCAGGGAGAGACTGACGCGGACTTATCCGTCAACGCGAGCTACAAAGCGACTAGTTCCGCCGACTACCAAGCCAAACTACAAGCTGTCATCGCCAAGTCCCGTTCAGATTTCGGCGCACCTAATCTTGCCTGGTATATTTCCAAAGCGTCTATCAGCAAATTTGGGCCCCTGAATGCAACCGTTAGAACCGGGCAAGGGAATGTGGCCACTGGCTCTCCCAACCTAAGCGGGGCTGATACGGATTATGTGGTGGGAAGTTCCGGAGCCACTACGCACGTTCTTGGCAACGACAGATATAGAGTAGACACCACCCATTTCTACGAAGGGACTGGATCAATTAAAGGGCTTACCTGGCTTGCTAACAAATGGTTTCAAACAATCGGAGCGTTGGGATCGCCCATTGCAGCCAGCTGGGTGCCACAATTGACATATTCCAAAAATGCCGACTGGCGGACACTTACTGCGCCCGGCGGGGCTGTTCAATACATTTGGAGCAAGGTTGGGATCAACGGCCCCGCCGTGCCGGGAGGGAATGCAAATGTTTATACCACAGACGAGCAATATCTTGGACTTCGCTGTTATATGAAGGATGCAAATGGTAACTGGCACGCTTCATCAGCTATTACTGTGGGTAAATATGCTAGTCAACGCATTGGAACTGACGTCGAGGAAAAAGAAACAGCCGAAGAAGCGGGCTTAAAATTGAATGCTTATCCCAATCCATTTTCAACAAACTTTACCATTGCATTTGATGTGCCTGATGAAAATAGCCTCGTCAAACTGGAAATTATTGATGGTCAGGGTAGAGTGATAAAAACAGTCGTAGACAATCCCCACGCAAAAGGAAAATGGCATTATGAAGTACAAAACTTGCCTAACCAATCGACTGAAATTTTGTTTTGCAGACTAAAAATCAATGAACATTCCACAGTCAGGAAGTTGTTACAACTCACGAAATGATTGAAAAGAAGAAACATTAAACCTCATTTAAGCCCAAGGCACATAGATTTCAAGCAGACAGAATATCGATTTGGTTTCCTAAGTTGAAATAAAATCATTTCCTTAGCCGGAACAACCGATAACTGCAAAATGAAGCCTATATCCTTTCTTTTCTTTCTAATCCTGATTTCAATACCCCAAGCATTCGCACAAAAACCCAAGCCTAAACCAGCCCCTGGCCTCGTTGTCACTTACAGAAACCCGGTCATTGCGGGCGACTTTGCGGATCCTTCGGTGATTCGGGTGGGCGATATGTATTATGCTGTGGGGACTTCTTCGGAATGGGGACCGGCTTATCCTATATATAGCTCGAAAAATCTGGTCGACTGGGAATATGTCGGGCCGGTATTTAACAACTTGCCGGAATGGACGATGGGGAGTTACTGGGCACCGGAATTGTTTTTCCGGGACGGGACTTTTTATTGCTATTACACTGCCCGACGAAAATCCGATAAGCAATCTTTCATCGGCGTAGCAAGCACGAAGGATCTGAAACAAGGCTTCAAAGACCATGGCGTTATCATTGAATGGACAAAAGAGGCGATTGACGCTTTTATAGTGGAGGATAATGGCAAGCTTTTCATCACATGGAAGGCATATGGACTGGATAAGGACCGCGGGATCGAAATCCTGGGTGCGGAACTGGCTCCCGACGGATTAAAACTGGCGGGCAAAGAATTTACCCTTATCAAAGCTGACCAAACTGGCTGGGAAGCCGGCGGCGCGGAAGGGCAATCGATCTTCAAACGGGGTAAATACTGGTATATGCTTTATTCAGGCAATGCTTGTTGCGGAGCCAATTGCGATTATCAGGTGGGCTTTGCAAGGGCGGAAAATTTGCAAGGACCCTGGACAAAATATGCCGGCAATCCAGCTCTTTTTGGCGATGAAACCTGGAAATGCCCGGGCCACGGAACCGTTGTGGTGACGCCCGACAACCGCTATTTTTATTTACATCACGCCTACAACGGCGTTGACTTTACATTTGCAGGCAGACAAGGCGTTTTGAGCGAGCTGGTTTGGGACGAAATCACCAAATGGCCGGCTTTCAGATATGGAAAAACTACTCCCGCGCAGGCAGAAGCGCCCATCGCGATAGGTGCGCTGATCAACCACAACTTTTCTATCAATTACAATAAGGATACTCTCAAAGCACCTTGGGTTTATGATGTAAGCTTTTCAAAACCGAATTACGCAGTCCAAAACGGTGAATTGCAAATCGAAAATGAGAACCGGACCAATACGGGGAATTTTCTTGGACTAACGATCAAAAATGGCAGCTATACATTCATAGCCGAAGTAACGGCCAAGAAAGACCTGACGCAGAACATTATGGTATACGGTGATGCCAAAAATGCGATAGGGTATGGTGTGCGGGACAATCACATTACATTGTGGCAGGTGAAGGATGGCGTGCAGGAAGTGATCAAAACGCAGGAGATTCCTGATAAATACAAAGACATTAAACTCAGCCTGCAGAGTCGTTATGGCCGTTTCTATGAATTTCGCTGGGATGTAAAAGGACAAAAGATCGACTCACTGACTAGTGCGACGCAGATTGAAACACCCTGGCTGCCACGCTGGGACCGGGCGCCAAGGGTTGGCGTAAATGTTGCGGGCAGCGGCTCCGGGAAAAGTGAGATCAAGGCCGTGCAGATGAAGTATGATTGATATATTTTGTCAGCAAAAAATAACCGCTACATTTGCAAAACATACTAGTTAGTATGTTTTGCAAAATTGCTTTGCTGTTATGTACGCTATCCTTCTTTTCCTGCACGGAATTTTCCGGTGGCTCGTAGTTGCGAGTCTTGTTTACACCGTTGTTATCGCCGTTAAAGGCTATTTAGAAAACACCCCATTTACCAAAAAAACTGACCTGATAAGGCATTCAACTGCCACTATAGCGCATTTGCAACTCATGATCGGTTTTACGCTTTACACGCAAAGCCCTTTGGTAAAATACTTTTTCACAAACCCCAAGACATTCGATCTTTCCGAAATCACATTTTTCAGCATCATTCATGGAACGGCCATGCTCACTGCCATCATTGTTATTACAATCGGATCGGCGTTAGCAAAGCGAAAAGTGGATGACCGCGATAAATACAAAACGATGCTCATTTATTACAGCATTGCTTTGCTGATCATTTTTCTGGCTATTCCCTGGCCATTCTCACCACTTTCTCAGCGGCCGTACATCCGGTTTTAAGACATGAATAAATCTGCCGGAACACGTCTGGACATTTTACAAAAGGCTTTTGAACTGATCTATAAGAATGGTTTCCAGCCAACGAGCATTGATACGATCATTGCTTCGACGAATGTGACAAAGGGTGCATTCTTTTATCATTTCAAAAACAAAGAAGAAATGGGTCTGGCGCTGATCGCAGAGGTTTTATTGCCTGGCATGCAAGAGGCCATGATCGAGCCGTTACATCATGCTAATGATCCGCTTGAAGCACTTTATAAAATGATGCGAGGTTTGCTCATGGAAAATGCATTCTTCCGTATTGAATATGGTTGCCCGGCGGTGAATCTGATCGAGGAAATGGGGCCGCTTAATGAGTCGTTTGGAAATGCATTGAGGCAGCTGCTAATAACCTGGCAAAGCGCCATTCAGCTTGTCGTGGAAAAAGGGAAGAAATCAGGAGAAATCAAGGAAAGCGCAGAGCCTGTGCACATTGCGCTTTTCATCACCGCAGGTTACGCCGGAATCCGGAACATGGGGAAAATAATGGGGAAGGACTGCTATTCCGGCTTTTTAGCACAATTCAGCACTTTTCTGGATTCGTTGCGGCCACACAGTCCCTTACCCGAACATTAATTACGTTTCATTATTTTGCAGCGCGGCCCGGTCGCTGATTGACGCTACTTTTCCTTTCGATTTATCCGATTCACTCTCATAACCTTTACGGATCACAGCGCCTTCCGGGCCGGACTTGGGCAGGAATCTGTTTGCTATGGAAGCTGCCAGCGATACGAGGCTGGGGCTTGCTCCCTGCAATGCAACGGCCATTTTTGCAGTATTCGTCAGGACGATTTCCGTTTCCTGGTAAGCGATAGCATTGACAATGTCTGCCGCCGCCTGGGCTGCGTCTTGTGAAAGCAGTGGTGAAGAGCCCGCAATCTTGAACCACGCATATTCTGCCTCATGGTCGCCTTTTAGGGATACATTTCTTGGACTTCCGGTCCGCATCAGGTTTGGGATCACGGTTGTCACGTGAATGTTGTCTTTTTTCAACTCGGCATGAAGCCCTTCCGATAAAGCAACCATTGCAAATTTACTAACGCTGTACGGCAGCAAATGCGGAACCGCAACTTTTCCCCCTATCGAGCAGATATTGGCAATCCGACCTTCTTTCTGTTTATGAAAATGAGGCAATGCGGCTTTGATCATGTACAAAGCAGCCCAGAAATTAGTATCCATAGCCGTTTTGTAATCTTCCACATCCATCACATTTTCCGGACCAACCAACATTACACCCGCATTATTGATCAACAAATCAATCCGACCAAACTGAGAAATGGTGGCTTCGATGACGCGGGAAGCGTCACGCTGGTCACTGACATCCGCTTTCAATCCCAGCACAATGGAGCCCATTTGCCGGAGTTCCTGCTCAGCCACTTCAATCTGCTCTCCATTTCTCGAACATATCACCAGGTTCGCCCCTTTTGCAGCCAGCTCTCTCGCCAGCAACAGGCCCAGTCCACGCGCGCCACCTGTGATTACCACCACTTTATCCTGAAAATCAAACTTAATCATCTCTTTGTAGAAATGTCTGGCCGCGGCATACAAGCCCAGTCCTGCGGCTGCCCACAAGGCGGTTTTCCCTGAAAAGAGTCCTTGATTGCTGTTATTTTCCATAATCAGTAGGTTCTAATGTGATTATGAAAGGCTAAAAATCTTATGCCTTTACGGGCGGGATTTCATAAGCCTGATAAAATTCCCCCAGTCGTAAGCGGTCAGATCGTGCTCGCCTTCGCGGTTGTGATAAGCCAGCGGCGCCTGTGAAAGGGGCACATTAATAGCAGGAGGGTTTGCCGGCAACTTCGACTTCCGGCCATAAAGCGCATATGTTTTTTCCGCATTTTTCAGCGCGAGGAATGTGCCCGTCGGATCGGCCCAAAGGTCCTTGGAGGCGTTTGTGGCATATAAGGGCCTCGGAGCAATCGCCGCAATGAGCATATGCTGGTCTACGGGCAGCTCGTTTTCGTTGTCGTTAAACTTTTTGTAGTTATTATTAAACCAATGCGGAAACGTCGTGTTAATGCGGGCAATTCTCTCACCAAACTGCCGCCGGGCCAATGCCGCGCCCGTATTTCCCGAACAATTTGTGACACAAACCGCAAACCGCTGGTCTTGCGCCGCTGCCCATAAGGAGGCTTTTCCACCCCGCGAATGCCCGACAACGGCTACATTTTTTGCATCAATATCTTTGTCATTTTCAAAATAATCCATCACCCGCGAAGCGCCCCAAGCCCATGCGCCAATGGCCCGCATGCCATTATCTGCTTCCAGTTGTTCCGGATATAGCTGCAAAACGCCATTCATAAATGTATCTTTATTGTCCGGTGCAAGGTCACTTACGTGGAAAGCGGCGATCGCATACCCGCTGTCAATAACCATTTCAGCGGGCCAGAACCCGCTTTTCACCTTCCTCGTCGGATCCGTGTTGTCCTTTCCGCGGTTATTGATCAAAACAAAAACCGGCGACGGCTTTGTAGCATTACGCGGGATAAACATGACCAGATGGATCTGAACCGATTTTTTGTTCTTGAAAACCTGCACAGCCACTTCTTTCAACCTGGCTTTGCCGTTCATAGCCGCCTTATCCTCATTTTTCAATGTATAGCGAATGCTGTCATAGTCTTTCGGCATCTGCCCATAAATGTTGTCTTCAAAAAGCCGGAGGATCTCAGGCCGCCGCACTTCTTCCCACATTTTTTTGCTTGTTACTTCTTTACCAGCCGCTGTTTTCAACACTTCCGGGAGCGTGTAAGCCGGAACTTTGGCCTCGTCGTAATTCTGGGCCACGGAATTCATGAGGCATGTAAGCAAGAGCAATGCAGTCAAAAGTTTTTTCATATCATATCAAAAAAGAGGATCACGCCGGTTATCGACGTGATCCACAAATTAAAGCATTTATATAAAAATTATAACTTTACTTCTCCCTCTTCCTCACCCTGCCAGTATTTTATTCTTTTGGCTTTCACGATAATCATTGCAATGCCGGGTGTATCCAGCCCATCTTCAAACCACTGGTTCAACTCCTCTACCCAATGTTCTTCCATATCCTCCCGCTCACGGCTCACCTCCGCTTTTCCTGAAACCGAGATCCAAATGTCTTTTTGCCCCTGGAACGTAAGGTTCACTTTGCTGTCCAGCTCAATGTCGCTGACCATCCGGGAGCCTTCCCATGTAAAAAAATAGGAATTACCGTCGTATTCCACTTCCCCGTTATTGCTCATCGGCCGCGAAGCCAGCATGCCATCGGTTGTGGTGGTGGTAAGCATACAAAGATCAATATCCTTCATTACTTCACTTACGTCTTTCAGCGTCTTATCTGCCATGATAGTCTGTCGTTTTTGTAATAGCAGACATTAAAATAATGCCAGGCAAAATGTCGCAAAAGAACCTAAATCTTCACCCCAAACGAAAGTCCAAAGCTGCGGAGCTCGGAAGTGAAGCTTTTGAAATTATCAATGTCCACCTGCCGCGCTCTGTAAGATTTCGTCGCCGCATTGATTGTGTCCGGAACATTCGCAAATGCATCAAACATCACGCTGTTACGCGCTCCGTAAACACCGGAATTAGTCCATTTTAACTGCGTCGCCGGGCTGATCTGCCAGTCCAGGACAAGGGAGGGAATGTAAATGTCGGGGTTAAAGTAATTTCTCGAACGCGTCGATTGCCGCGGATCGGCAGCGAACATGGCGTCGGTGAGCGGGCCGGGGATCTGGTAAACGTAAGAAGAGCGTCCCAGTTCTGCCTTAATGCGCAAAGATTTGTTGAATTCATATGCCAAACTGATAAACTGCGATTCCGCATCTGATTTGGCATTTTTTCTATATCCATTGGACTGTCGTTTCTGGTAATAAGCCGAGTAAACCAACTTACCAATTTTGCCGCCAATGGCATTATAGGAGCTGAACAGCCCGAACGAACCTACCGAATTAATGCTTTCGAAAGAAAATGCTCTGGTCGTATCCGGCCCTTTGGTCACATAATTGATCATCCCACCGAACTGCGCACCATATTGCAGCGACCCGGTGCCCCTTACCAGCTCAATGCGCTCAATGGATTCCATAGCCGGGCTGTAATGGCTGGCAGGATAACCGTACATATCAGAGTTGGTAATGACGCCGTTTTGGCGAATGTTGTATTCCCAGGAACGGTGCGGATCGAGGCCGCGTGTGGAAATATTGATCTGGTTGCCGCTGCCATCCATGTCGTAGACGAACACGCCCGGGATTCTGGCGAAAATCTGCCTGCCCGTTTTCTCAGTGATATTGCCATTCACCCCGCCCAACTGGATTACTTCACTCTTCTTTCCCGCATGGATGTAAGTGTTCTGCACATCAGGCAGGCGCTCGGTATAGATGATATTTTTTCGTTCTTCAATGGTAACCTCATTCAGGTCCAGGACTTTATCGGCATCCAGTTTTTTGTTTTGATTTTCCTGCGCAAATGCGGCTCCTTTAAAAATTCCCGACAGCACACCCAGCGTAATCAGCGTAGATTTAATGTTCATTATTCCAATATTAATTCAAACTTCAATAGTGCTGTGTATCAGGGTGGAAGGTGCGCCAGCTATGCCAGAATTCCTGGTAAGCATTGATCCGTTTCAAGTCTTCACCTTCTCCCGAAACACGTTTTCCCAAGAGGTTGTAAGCATTATTCTGAGCGTATAAAGTGTCATTTTTAATCTCGAATTCCTGCCCCAATTCCTTTTCAAAAGCAAAAAAGCTCTTGTTATCCTCCGCAATCACAACCGCCACCGGCGTAACTCCCACGCGGTCATTGATCACCCTGTGTTTTAACAGTTTATGCCAGTCGTAAGCTTTGCTATACTTGCCCGCCTGCACGCCTACCACCCACGACTTATCCTTCCAGGCCGTTGTATCTGTTTTGGTGAGTGCCGATCTCCCTTTGCCGGATTCGTAACGACTCATGGAATCGTATTTGGCCTGGTAAGCTGGATCGGGCTGCATGATCTGGCTGCTGGGATGCAGTTTGAGCCATTGCGAAACGGTTGTTTGCGTGGTAGGAAGTTCGGGCAGCATTTGTCCTTTGAGCGGTCCGGCAATGGCTTCACCGTTTGCCTGCCGCCACCAGCTTCCCGTGCGCTCGTCTTCAAACATGGCATTGAAATGATCCATTCCTACCAGCCTGAACGCATCCGGCTTCCCTTCTACAATGGGCTCAAAAACCCTTCCTGTGCGGCAAACCGTGCAATACGTGACGATCACAGGTTTTCCACCGAGCACGTCCCGCACCTGGTGATGATAACCGATGAACTGAATGGGATATGCTTTGGCCTCGCCATTAATTTCCACGCCGATAACCAGGCGGTCGTCCTGCACCTTGTTTTGGGAAGCATTGTGTAAAATCACCTGCGAGGGCTGGTAAAACATGGTGTCGGCGGCCATTTCGTAGTTGGTGCCATAAGTCACCGCGCCCGCCACCATAAGCAGGATAACAGTGATCCATTTCCTTTTTCCCATTAATGCCGTGGTGCAGCCCGCGATGATCATCAGCCAGAACACGATCCGGAACGCCCAGCGCCAGGTGTGAAGAAAATAGGCGATGTCGATGCTGTTCATCTGCTGGCTTCCGGGCATGGGCATGATGAAATACACCTTTGCGATTTCATATAGGATAATGCCGATAATGCCCAGGTAGAGTAATTTTTTCATTGATATAAATGCTGTTTATCAAAAGATTGAAATTAATAAAAAGAAAAAAAGAAACGGATTCGCCATATGGCAAATCCGTTTGCCTAATTATTAACCTATGATAATATTTTTATTACTTGCTTCTGGCAGTAACAATGAGCGCAACCAGGAAAGGGACCGTGAACACAAGCAATGCATTCCCGAAACCACCCAGAACCGCCACCAGCGAGCCGATAAAGAACACCGCCGTGGCCGTAAAAAACCGCCCTACATTAAAGCAAAAGCCCGTTGCCGTTCCCCGGATCGAAACCGGGAACAGCTCAGGAATATAACTTGACAACGCGCCCTGGCTGATCCCGAAACAGAAAGCCAGCACGGCCGTTTCTACATATATAATGTTTGAAAATGTGCTGTTGGTAAGGAACAAAATGCAGCACATGAGCAGGCAAGTGCCGAAAGTGAACATTAATGTGGCCTTTTTACCAAATTTATTGATCAGCATTCCGGAAAAAATACCACCTGTGATGCCGCCTGCACCCAGTAAAATCATCACCAACCCCCGCTCCCTCTGGCCATCCTGACCGGCTGTTAGCAACGTCTGTACCCAGGTAGGCAGCCAGGAAAAAATCCCCCAAAGCCCTATAAGCACAGAACCGAAAATTAGTGAGCCCGAAAGCAGGTTAGCCCGGTTGTTTTTGTTGAAAAGCCCTTCCGGTTGATCGACATGCGTCCGGGTTGAGCGCCATTTATCTGATTCGGGCAGTAAAAAAAGAACGAGTACTGATACGATAACAGGGATAAAACCTACGCCAAATGCACTTCTCCAATCGGAAAAAATGAGATTGAGACTGCCGGTTGTCACAATGCCAACCGGGAAGAAAACGGCCAGGATCCCGAGCATGACCGCCCTGTTTTTGTCCTGCCAGATCTCCGAAATATAAACCGTTGTGAGCAGCAACACCCCGCCTATGTCCATCCCCGTAAAGAACCGCAAGGCCAGCAAACTATACCAATCCGGGACAATGGTGACCAGGCAAGTGGAAATTCCATAAAGGCCGATGACCAATGTCAATGATCTGACACGCCCGATGCGGTCGCTAACGAAACCAAACAGCAGACCGCCGACCATCCAGCCGTAAAGGAATATGGCATTCACATAAGCGCCGATCTCACCCAGCTCGGCTTGCGAAACGGCCTGCCCTTTCAGCTCCGGAATTGCCACCGGCAGGTAAACCGACATTAAGGTGGAAACTGTCCCGCTCAGCATGTAACTCACTCCGCACAAGCCAAATGCGAGCCATTTTGAGCCTGTGTTTTTTTCTTCCAGATTGATCACTTCCAGTGTTTCCATGTTCATAGCAGCCGCTGTTATCTGAAAAGCTGATCAAAATTGAGACTCACATAATACAATCCGCCTACCGCCGGGGAGCCGTATGCCTGTACAATGTATTGGTTTGTCAGATTCGCCGCGCCCAGTTTCACGATCGTTTTCAGGCTCGGAATGCGATAGCTTATCTGCGCGTCCAGGAGGTTGTAGCTTTTCACTTTTCCAGGCGCATTTTCTGTGAATGTGCCATACCAGTCGAAGCTGCTCTGCCAGTGCCACGCCACATTGAAGCCTATTTTCTCGGTCAGCTTTGAATTGCCGAAAATGAGGTTGGTTTTCCATTCAGGCGTGTTGAAAGCCGGAATGTTGTTTTGGTCCGCATCGCCAATGTTGAAATCGATCCAGGTTGTGTTTGCGCCGATCTTGTAGTTTTTGGGAAGTGGATAAGTCAGTCCGGCACTTACGCCCTGGATGGAAACTTTGTCAGCCGCATTGGTGTAAAGTTGGAAAAGCTGTCTGTCCGCTCCAAGCAATTCGGCAGCAGCCGCAGGGTTCACCTTCCCATCCGGCAAAAGGATATCCGATTTCGCTCTCGCCACCACCGTATTGATCATAAAATCAGTGTACTGGCTGTAATAGTAATTGACGTCAAACAAAAGCTTTTTGGCAAGAATCCCTTTATAACCAATCTCATAGCTTTTCACTTTTTCGGATTTGATGTAAGGAACATTGGATTTCACCAGTTTGTCTTTGTTGTTGGCAACCGCCTGTGGAAATGGTGTTCCTTTCGCCATATCCGCTCCGAATGCGCTTGCAAATGCGCCAAAAGAAGCGATGGTCACCGAGTTTTCGTAGGCATTGAGTCCGGCAGAGTTCACCGGCGCACCACCCAGAATGATGATCGGGCCTACATTGAGCTTAATGTATTGATCGCCAATGGTAGGGTTGCGGAAGCCGGTTTGGTAAGAAACCCGGAAATGGTGGTTTTCATTTGGAGAAATCACCGCCGAAGCGCGCGGTGTAAAACGACCGTCAAAGTTTTCATTCTTGTCGTAACGGCCCGAAACGGTCAGCTTTAAAACATCTTTCCAGAACGACTTCGAAGCTTGCGCAAAAACGCCGTATTCCTCATTGGTGAGGTTTTTGTCTTTATCATCAAACAGCGTCCCGCCCGTATTCAGGTAATATTTGCGGTAATTGCCGCCTACCTGGAAGTTGATAAATTTCAATGCTGAACTGAAATCATACATGCCTTCCACATGACGCAGGCTGCATTCGCTGAGAATTCCGGCTCCGGACAGTCCGCGTGTCTGAATCAGACGGTCTTTGGCCGATTCATATTCACTGGATCCCGGCAGAATGCGGCCCTGATCCGCAAAAGCACGGGCTAGTGAATGATCTTTGCTTCCTACCGAAGCAATGGCGCCATTGTAAGCAGCTGTATATCTTTCAAACCAGGTTGCATCCGCTTTGTCGGGCGAAACTGTATTTCCAGCCAGATCCTTCACCCAGGTCCTGTTGATGTGCTGACCCAGCGCGCGGGTGTTGTAAGAGTTCGTCGAACGCTCCTGATTGGAGTAAGCGCGCACGTAAAAGTTGCTACTTCTTAACTCTAATCGATGTTGAATGAATTTGAAATCGTTGATAACGAAGCGGTTACTACCCGTATATTGAGCCGTTCCCTGATTGAAATTTCCCTGATAAATGGCTTCCAGCTTGTCCGTAATGCGGTAATGCAATGCGCCGAGCAGTTTCAGGCTGTAAACGCCGTAAGTCGCAAGATCCTTTTCTTCATAACCTGTTCGCGAAACGCGGCCGATGCTTGGAATGGTTTGTGCTACTTCGTCGCCGTAAATGTTCAGTGCGTTTCTGCCAGGATTATCCCGGCCGCGGCTTGCTGCGGGTGTGTTGGGGTCAATGTCGGTGTAATCGTTTGCATACCAGTCGGTTCCTTTGAGATAACTTGCAGCGGCTTTGAAGGCGAACTTGTTGTTAAATGCTTTGGCATAACGCACCGCCAGATCATACATGGGTTTTGCGCCGAGGCCGGTTCCGTCGCCAATGTGGTTGACGCCAAATTTTGTCTGTGCGCTCAGTCCCTGATATTCATATGGATTTTTGGTGCGTGTATTGAGCATGCCGTTAAAAGCGATCGGGCCATACAACGCGGATGCCGCGCCTGGAATTAGCTCTGCGCTTTCCACATCGATGTCATGCGGGCCAAAAAGATTTCCCATCGCAAAACCAAGTCCGGAAGGCTGGTTATCAACGCCATCCACCAGTTGCAAGAAACGGCTGTTACCCGTTGAGTTGAATCCACGTGTATTAATCTGCTTGTAAGTAAGGCTGCTGGTGACCATATCCAGCGATTTCATATTGACCAGCCCGTCAAAATAATTTGCAGAAGGTGTTTGCTGCACCGCGCGGGAGTCCATTTTTTCAATGCTCACCGGCGAACGTAAAATGCTCTCTTCCACCCGTGAGGCCGAAACCACAACCTGGTTAAGCTCTTCCGCAGCCGGAACAAGATTCACATGAATAGCCTGGGCAGAAGCAACTTCCACTTCCTGACGCGCATATCCGATCAGCGAAATCAGCAGCGTGGCAGGAACATTGGTTTTTAATTCAAAATAACCCTCTGCATTGGTGATCGCCCCCGTATTTTTTCCCTTAACCGACACAGAAACGCCTGAAAGTGGCTTTTGGGTGTCGTTATCCGTAATGTGCCCGGAAAGCTGTGTGGATTGCGCCTTTACATTTTGCATGACCAAAACGCAGACGATTGAAAACATTAATAGTAGAGTTCTTTTCATAGAGGAGTTGAATTTATGAGGGTTGTTGTTTCAAATCATCGTAACCATTGGCCAGCCGGTTATAACCGTGGTCAACCAGACGTTGGCCGAGGCCTTGATAGAATTCAGGATTGGAGGGCGCAATGGTGGCCATTCCGTCTACATAGCGGTTGTACAGGCAAAACAGGGCGGCAATGAGAACTGTGTCGTGAATTTCAATGTCGGTTGCGCCATTCGTTTTCGCTTCTGCGATGGCTTCTTTGGTAACCGCTTTACCCAGCACCTGAACTTGTTTAGCGACTTTCAGTAATGCTTTCATTTTGTCGCTAACCGGCGCAGCGTCAATGTCCTGTTTCATGATTTCGCAGGTTTCGGTATTGCCGATCAGCAGATCAGCGGCGGCAGTGTGTGCAGCAGTGCAAAACTTGCATGCATTGTTGTGTGAAACGATGGTCGCGATCAGCTCCCTTTCTCCGGGTGTTAATGTGGATTCACCACGCAAAAGGAATTGCGTTAGCGCACGGATCGGCGCGGCGGTTTGCTTATTGTATTCGAGCAGACCTGTTATTCCCGGCAAATGTTCCGGCAATGGTATATGTGGCATTGCTATTGAGTGAAAATGGTTTTGGATAAATTATTCAGCTGTTTGCTCAACAGAAGGAACGTAACCCTTGAAGGCCATACGTTGTCCCATAGCGCGGTAATCTTCGTTTTCCTGAGGCGCCCATGTGCCTAGTCCATCCACGTAGCGGTTGAACATGCAGAATGACGCTGCGATCAAAACCGTGTCATGGATTTCGCGGTCAATGGCGCCTTCGGCACGGGCTGCAGCAACGTCTTCTTCGGAAACTTCCTTACCGCTTTTCTGCACTTTGGCAGCGATTTGGAGCAGCGCGCGCAGCTTGGGCGTGACCGGAATTTCCTGAAAACCATTGCGGATATCGGCGATCTGGTCCAGATCACACGACAAATGCGCCATCGCAGCCGAAGCGTGCGACATGTGGCAGAACCGGCAGTCGTTCAGATGCGAAACGTAAGCGGCAATGAGTTCGCGTTCGCCGCTGGTAAGAGGGGATTCGCCCCGTAACAAGGTGTCCGCCAGCCACCGAAGTGAAGAAGCCGTTTCGGGACGGAAATTGAACAGGCCAACGATCCCCGGAAGCGATTCGTCGGGCAATGTGATATGCGCCATTTTTAAGAAAATCTGTTGTTAGTAAAAGATTTCTTCTCCTGGTTCAATGGACCCAAAACAGCATATAGGCGCTGATTTCGGTTCAAAGCCGACATCTGCATTTCTGATGAAATGCCGTCAAAAAGGAGATAATGAAATGATAGTACTAAGCCAGATCGGGTGGCGGCGAGGGAATGGTAAATTCTCTTTCTGAAAAATGAAGTTGCACCGAAGAAACGGCAACTTCGCGGGCGGGTGCCCATTCAAGCAGATAAAACACATGTTTCCGATCCTGGGACATGTATTCTTTTACAAAATTTTTGAGGATGGTCGAATGTGAATCCTTCTGTGGATTAGAAGCATTGCCAGTTACCTGATCATTGATTTTGGTCGCCAGGCCACTGAAACGCTCACGCGCTCCCTGGTCGTATTCGCATTGCACATACAGCGTGTCGTTGATCAGCTGGCGGCTTTTCATCTGGTAATAACGTCCTTCATGCAAAATCTGGCCTTCCACTTGTTCCGGAGCGTCCCAATTGGTCTGGTATGGAACCGCAACAGGCACTTTAATAACAATGTCCTGTGAATGATCCGACTGCTGAATCAGGTCTTTTCCGCGCTCGCTGATGGTATGCGTTTCTTCCGACAGGTAAACTATCGAATAGCCTACCATGTTGTAAAGCAGCAGCCCTAAAAGCAGTATGGATAAAATCCTGCGCAATGTTGTAATATTAAAATTCAGTGGGAATATGCAAATGTATAAAAAGCAATACGAATAGCAAAGAATACTGAAAATCAGTAAGTGGCCCTTCCTCCCGAGAGATCGAATGTGAAGCCGGTTGTGAAACTGTTTTCCGCCGACACAATGAATGCGGCCATATTAGCGGCTTCTTCGAGCGTTCCGCAACGGCGCATGGGGATTTTGTCGGTCATGTATTGCACTTGCGTGTCGGGCATAGCTTCTACGAGCGGCGTTCTTATCACTGCCGGGGCTAACGCATTGATGGTGACTCCGGTTTCCGCATATTCTTTCCCCTGCACTTTGGTCATGCCTATGACTGCTGCCTTGGAGGCCGAATAAGCGAGCATTCCTGCATTTCCCTCTTTTCCTGCAATGGATGCAATGTGTAAAATGCGGCCATAACCATTAGCGAGCATATGGGGCAAAACTGCTTTTGAAGTATTAAAACTGCCCATGAAATTGATTTCAAAAACCTTTCTCATGTTCTCCGGATCCACCTCATGGCTTTTTATATTTGTAGCACCGGTAATGCCCGCGCAGTTGATCAGTATATCAATCTTGCCAAAGCGGGCAATAACCTGCTCCACACCTTTCTCAACCATTGCCGGATCGGTCACATCAACGCTCACAAATTCTTCCTTGTCCGGATTGCCAATAAATTCCTCCCGGAGGGCTTCTATATTCACATCAAAAAGACCAACATAGGCCCCTTCGTTCAATAATTTGTGAGCGATCACAAGTCCAAGGCCGGAGGCGGCGCCTGTAATGATTGCGACTTGTGCATTAAAACCGGTTTGCATGATTTTTAATAACGTTACGTAATGGTCGTTGAGCTTATCTTAAAAGCAATTCTTATATGCTTTTTAACCTAATATATTAACGTTACAGCACAATTAATGAGGTAGGTTTAAAAGATGGGAAACGTGGCGATTATCTTAAACCGGAACTACT
Source organism: Dyadobacter alkalitolerans DSM 23607 (assembly GCF_000428845.1). Classification (GTDB taxonomy): domain Bacteria; phylum Bacteroidota; class Bacteroidia; order Cytophagales; family Spirosomataceae; genus Dyadobacter; species Dyadobacter alkalitolerans. The sequence goes on from NZ_AUAS01000001.1 coordinate 494,325, forward strand.
TAGCAATATAAAAGCGGACAAAATAACTTCTTTTAAATGAAAGTTATCTGCCCGCTTTATAAGTGAAAATCCGATGTGAAATTGATTTGCTTAAACTATGTCGTTTTTACAAATCCGGCAATGCAATTGAGTTTTAAACTAATTCCCTTTCAAACTGTAAGCCTATCTGCGCCGCAGGGAAACCTAATACGGTATTAAATTCTGCAACTGCCTGATTGACTTGCCGCTGGGAGATCCCGCTATATTCTAAAACAAGTAATTTCGCTTGTTGCACCGACAATCTTTTGAGTTTCCAAAACTGCGGATGATTAATCCCGATCGGTGCACGGAAGTATTTTTCTTTCGGTTCCCTGATCAATATTTCATATTCTGTGCTGCGTTGCGGATTGTCGTGCAGGAAGTAACCTTTTACTATGACCTTGACTTCCCGTCCACTTTTAAGTTTAAAAATTTTCTCGTGTATCATGACTGGTTTTGTTTAAGAATTGTCGGAATGCGCTGATGCTGCCCTAACGATCTCACAAACTTTGTCAGACAAAACGATATTTACACACTATGATTATCAAACGGTCGATCCGTTTAGTCTGCGGTCATATTCAATGGTTTAACTTACCAAATGGCCCACAAATTGTGCCTTGTTATCCAGGATCCTGCCGCCCCGTCGAAAGCCCAGCGCACAAGCTTCACCTGCATAAAAGACGCCGGCCTGATAAGAATTTCCAGCGCCATCGGTGGGGAAATCAAGATATTCCTGATAGATCTTTGGCTGGTCATCATAATCACCCTCAACCGTTTCTAGCACTTCTCCGCCTTTTTCCAAAATAGAAACATTAGCCCCTTCGCGGCCAAAGAGCACTTTACGCACCGACTTTTTATGAGGTAATGCGTAGCGTTCGGTTTGGAGCAACAGGGGATGATACGGATAAAGGTCCCACAAGACTTTCAATATATATTTTGACTGAAACAACAATGTATAAGCAGGATTAAGAATAACCGCTTTCCGGTTTTTGACAATCTCTGTCAGCATTCCGGCGAGTTCCGGCTCATCATTTCCGATATATTCCCAGGGGACAAGCTTGAACCAGAAATCGAACCGCAGAAAATCGTTGGAATCAGGCACCATTTTAAAAATGCCTTCGCCATTGGAAAATTCAACTTCCTCGACATAGGCGAAATCCGTATCGAATCCTGCTTCCCGCGCGGCCTCGGTCAGTAAGGCGACATTGGTGTCATCTTCGGGATAACCGCGCATTGTGGAAAACAAAATAGAAGCGTCCAGGTCATTGTTTGCCTCTTTGAGATAACGGAACTGGTTAACCAGCGTTTCGTAAAGCGTGTTAAACTGCTGCGATTCATCGAGCCCGTTCATGCGCAGGTGTGCCCATTGCACAACAGCGGTCTCGGGAATGCAGGTTGCGGTGTCCGCATTAAACTCAATGAGCTTAACTGGTTCACCGTCGATTCCGCCAGCCAGGTCAAAACGGCCGTAAAGGTGTATGTGGCGGTCGTCCTGCCAGGAAAGCTGAACGAGCTCCACCAGATTCTCCGGAATGCCCATCTCCTTAAAAAGCAGGTTATCAATGGCATACTGCCCAGCTTCGATTAGCATTTCATATAACGTCCCCGCCGCTTCGTAATATTGGATTGCCTGCTCCTCGCTGACAACCACAACGTCACTGACCACATAAGGAGCCGTGTCGGCACCAAGCATCCAGTCCCAGCCTACGTTTTGCAGCGCTTTTTCCGGATGATTGGCTAGCGATTTTAATTGAATCATGTTTTTTTGAATTTAACCTCCGCTTCTGCCTGCGGAACGTCCGAAGAAACCATTTCTGCCACCCTTAGGACGGGACGTCACCATGCGCGTGCTGCGGGAAGCATTTGCTTGCTGAACAGCGCTTTGCGATTTGTTATAAACATTCGGATCGCTGTAAAAACCTCTGGCCGCACCGCCGTTCCCACGGTAATTGTTCATGTATGCATTGTTGGAGCTTCTGCCAAGCATATAACCCATTCCTCCGTATAACAGCATGGTGGACAAGCCACTATGGTGCCCCACAGATGATTGGTTATTGCGGATCTCATCATCGATCAATGCCTTGGCGGCAGTTGTGCTGAGCGAGTCGGTGTGGCCGTCGAGGTAAGTGACAATGGCCACGGACTTATCCGCATCTACGCTTTCTTCGTCGGTTATCTTAAATTCTCCGGGTTTAACCTCCTTAATGTGCGAGCGGATGCCTTTGGAATAGGTGGTTTCTTCGTAACTATAAGCTTCTTCATCTTCGCTGGAACCGCATCCCGTCATCCCGATTCCGGATGATAAAATGGTGATTGCCAAGGCGCTGCTAATGCTTATATCTTTGGCCCTTTTGAGGAAAGAGCCCTTTCGTAATTGGGTCATGTGATTGGGTTTTTAAGCTGATGATCTTAAAGATAACGCAAAAATTCTTTCATCAGGCTTTTTTTGCGATCTTTTCCAATGCTCCCACCAGCTTGTCCAGGTCACTGATTTTGGTATAAACATGAGGCGTAACCCGCACGCAATGAATGTTTTCCCAGTTGATCCCGACGGTGTGGATCTGATAATCTTTCATGAGCTTGCTATCCAGCTGCTCGGGTTTCATGCCGTCAATGCTCACGCCGGCAATGGCACAGGAATATTCAGGTTTCAGTGATGTATGGATTTTCACACCGGGAATCTGCATTGCTTTCTCGGCCCAGTATTTTTTCAGATAGTGCACCCGCTCCTGCTTTCTTTTGGAACCGATGCCTTCCTGGAAATTGATGGCTTCACCAATGGCTTGCTCTATGCAAAAACTGCGTGTCCCCAATGTTTCAAATTTGCGGATGTCTTTGCTCTTAGGCTGGCTGTTGCATAACAATGGCCATATTTTTTCGATTTGATCCTTCTTTACCCACATCATACCGCTTCCCACCGGCGCGCTCAAAAACTTGTGCAGGCTCGTTCCGAAATAATCGCAATCCAGATCAGGGATTTTATAATCCAGCAAACCAAATGTATGCGCGCCGTCCACAACCACCTCAATGCCTTTGCTATGCGCCATATCACAAATCTTTTTCACTGGCATAATCTGCCCTACCCAGTTGATAATGTGGGTTACGTGAATGATCCTGGTCCTGGGTGTAACAGCGTCGGCAAAAGCTTTCACAATCTGCTCGTCATTTTCAATAGGGAAATCAAATGACAGCTGTTTATAAACCAGTCCATCGCGCATTTCCCTTTGTTTCCAGGCCTGGATCATATTGGGATAATCCTGAATGGTGCCAATGATCTCGTCGCCCTTTTCGAGGGGTAGGCCAAAAATAATGGTGTTAAGTGCTTCCGTAGCATTCCGGTTGATGGCTATTTCTTCGGCATCGCAACCAGCCAGTTTGGCCAGACGCTGCCGAAGCGGCTCGCGGCCTTTATCCATAATCCGCCACATGTAGTAAGACGGTCCTTGCGCAGCAGCTTTGTTGTATTTTTCCAAAGCTTCCTGTACGGCAATGGGCGAAGGCGAGACGCCGCCGTTGTTGAGGATAATAATGTCGCTTTTGCTCGCCGTGTAAGCATCCTGGATTACCGACCAGTAATCTTCATTGTCTGCACTGTTATCGCTCCAAAGCTTCTCGGCTTCACTGAATCTTTCTGCGTGCAATTCATTATAAAGACTGTTCAGGCCGAAGGCACCAAAGCCGATGGCCGCGCTCTTTCGGAAAAAGGACCGGCGGTTGTTCATAAAAAATGGTTTATAGGAATAGTAATCGAGTGAGCTACAATTTATTAATTAATAGCATCAATCCCAATCATTCCGGAACGTAACCATCCTTTACGGTTGACATCAGCAACCATTCATAGGTGTTCACAGGAAGCGGCATGGCGTATTCGTCCAGTTGCAGATACATCAGGTGCAGGTGCGTTGGCGAACGTTTTTGATAAGCGTTATAGCCGGAGCGGCCCATTTCGGCAATTTTATCACCAGCATTCACCCATTGTCCGGGCTGAACTTCGATTATATTGTTGTGCGCGTAGTAGAAAAGGCCGTCCAGGCATGGATCGTAAATCCATATCCAGTTCCCGCCACGGAATTCACTGTTGTATTTCCAGCCTGTTTCCGTTGCCAGAACGATTCCGGAAGTAAATGCCATCACGTCAACGGGTTGCCATGTTCTGTCGTCCAGATTGTCCTGGTCCTTATCCCTTACAAAAAGGTCATGTGCAGGATGGCTTCCGCGCACATTGTTATCAAAAAGGTCGAAACCTTCACCGCGGTAACCTCTTCCGCGGCCTCCTATGGATTCGCGGGGCGTATAGCCTTTAATCGGATAAGCAAAATAAGACGAATCAATGACGCGGCAGGTGTCCCTTTTGAACTCACTTCTGATCTGCTGCATGATGGTGCGGAAAGCAAGCCGCCCGGAGTCGGGGGAAATTACATTGTCCCGGATATCCAGCTGGAGCTGGTTGAATGTGGCGCAATATTCATTTAACTTTTCCGAAGGTTTATCCTCATTGACCCAGCCGCAAATGCTGAGAATCAGGACTATTCCGGCGATTCTTTTTATCGTCATCAACAATGCATTTACCATCAACCCTTTATCTCTCACCTATCCGTTTAATTGAAGAACGTTCTACGAGTTTTTCTGAACTTAATATCTTACAAATGTATTTCTAATACATTAAAAAGACACAATCCCAGGCTTTAATCCACGAACACTAAATTTACTTAACAATGCAAAACCGTCGTTTTGGGCGTAGTGGCTGGCAGATCAGCGAAATAGGTTACGGAATGTGGGGACTTGCAGGCTGGACGGGCTCCGACCGTAAGGAAACAGATGACTCTCTTAATCTGGCAGTTGAATCAGGCGTTAACTTCTTTGACACGGCCTGGGGCTATGGTGAAGGCCTCAGCGAGCGCATTCTCGGCGACCTGATCCGCCGTTACCCGGACCGCAAATTATATGCGGCCACCAAAATCCCACCAAAAAACCGTCAATGGCCATCCAAAGCGGACTCTTCGTTACAGGAAGTTTTCCCTGCCGATTACATTATCGAATACACAGAAAAAAGCCTTAAAAACCTGGGCACGGAGCGCATTGACCTGCTTCAATTCCATGTGTGGGAAGACAGCTGGGCGCAGGAAGATGAGTGGAAAGAAGCCATTCAAAAACTGACGCAGGAAGGAAAGGTGGAGCGCTGGGGCATCAGCGTGAACCGCTGGGAGCCGGATAATGTGCTCAAAACGCTTGAAACCGGCTTAATAGACGCCGTTCAGGTCATTTATAATATTTTTGACCAGGCACCGGAAGACAATCTTTTCCCGCTCTGCAAAAAACTGGATATCGGCGTCATTGCACGTGTTCCGTTTGATGAAGGAACATTAACGGGCACATTTACCAAAGAAACAACTTTCCCTGCCGACGACTGGCGCTCGACTTACTTTGTGCCGGAAAACCTGAATTCCAGTGTAGACCACGCCGAGGCGCTGAAAGCCGACATTCCGGAAGGAATGACGATGCCGGAGCTTGCATTACGGTTCATATTGAACAATCCGGATGTGCATACCACCATCCCGGGCATGCGCAAACTGCCGCACGTGAGATCCAATGTTTCAGCCAGTGATGGTAAACTGCTGGATCCGAAGCTCGCAGAAAAACTGAAAGTACACCGCTGGGACCGCTCTCCAACCCAATGGTCACAATAGCAAAAAAAGGCGTTTCCAGAATTGGAAACGCCTTTTTTTAATTATTTATAGAGACCGCTATCCACAGACATCTTGCCCGGACCGGTCAGAAACAATGTGACATATACAATCAGGAACGTCAATGCGTGTTCCTTGTCGGCCAGTGGATCCGGGCCATGAACAATGAACGAAACCACGATCATGGTGATGATCAACGGAACAAGTGCCGCCCTGGTAAAAAGTCCGAGAATCACCAGAATGGAGCAAACAAACTCAGCGCCAATCGTCAGGTAAAGAGACAATTCTTCTCCGATCCCGATCGGATCAGCAAACGAATGATTGCCTGCTAAAAGGTTCTGCAGCTTTGCATAACCATGCGTGAGCATGAGCAACGAAATCCCGACCCGTAAAATCAGCACGCCCCAATCGGCTGACGCAGGAAGCTTGATTGGTTTCAAAAATTTTTTCAGCATAATCGTTTTTATAGGTTATCCATAGCCGGTGAAAACCATTTCATCCGGTGTAATCTCCCTAACCCTGAAAAACGTATAGTTAGTTTCAATATTTTTTTCAGGCGATCAAATTATTAGTTGTTGTTTATCAAGTTTAATTTTTAGATTTGTCTAAATTAATATTGAGGATTAGTTAAATATAGGATTAAGTATATATGAAGTTACTCATACTAATGCTGTTATGGACACTCAGCCTGCCAGCACTGGCGCAACATTCGCTGTCCGGGAAAATAGTCCTGGAAGAAGGAAATAGTCCCGCGTTTGGCGCATCGGTTTACATTAACGAATTGAAAATCGGAGCGACTGCTGATTCTCTGGGACATTATAAGATTTCGGGCATTCCAAATGGAAGTTATTCTCTACGGGTCAGCTTCATCTCCATGCCGAACATTACCGAAAAAAACGTGCGGATTGAAAAAGACGTCGTGCGTGATTTCGTGCTAAAATCCGGTGCTAATGCTTTGGATGAAGTGGTGGTTACAGGCACAATGAAAGAGGTTTCAAAGCTGGACAGCCCCGTTCCCGTTGACATTATCACGGCTAAATTCATTTACAAAAACCCTGTTCCAAGCATTTTTGAAGGCCTTAGCTACGTTAATGGCGTGCGCCCGCAGCTCAATTGCAATGTGTGCAGCACCGGTGACATCCACATTAACGGCCTCGAAGGACCGTACACCATGGTGCTCATCGACGGCATGCCCATGGTAAGCGGACTTTCAACGGTTTATGGCCTATCCGGAATCCCAAACAGCCTGATTGACCGGGTCGAAATTGTAAAAGGTCCTGCTTCAACCCTTTACGGATCGGAAGCTGTGGGTGGATTGATCAACATTATAACAAAAAATCCTTCAAAAGCACCCATATTCTCTGCGGATGCATTCAGCACATCATGGCTGGACTATAATATTGACCTGGGCGTGAAGTTTATGGCAGGTTCGAAAGCAAGCTCGCTCCTGGGGGTGAGTTATTTTAATTACCAAAACCCGATTGACAACAATAAGGATGGTTTCACAGACCTGACATTGCAGAACCGCATTTCTGTTTTTAATAAATGGTCGTTTAACCGGAAAAATAATCGCCAGGCCAACATTGCGGCGCGTTACTACTACGAAGACCGCTGGGGCGGACAAATGAATTGGAACAAAACATATCGCGGCGGAACGGAGGTTTACGGGGAAAGCATTTACACTAAACGCTTCGAAGTTTTGGGCAACTATCAGCTTCCTATGGCTGAAAAAGTGACATTGCAATATTCTTTCAGCTCGCACAACCAGAACTCGACCTATGGCCATGTAATGTTCAATGCAGATCAGAAAATAGCATTTGCGCAGCTGTTATGGGATAAAAAAGTCGGTAGGCATAACCTGCTTTTTGGAACACCATTCCGCTATACTTTTTATAATGACAACACCACCGCAACCCGCTTACTCGATGGCAAAGACCATCCTGACAAAATTTTGCTGCCGGGTATTTTTGTCCAGGATGAGATCAAAGCCGGGCCGCATTCCCTGTTGCTGGGCGCCCGTTATGACTATAACAGCCGCCACGGAAGCATTTTCACGCCCCGGCTTGCCTATAAATACAAGTTCAACCAAACGGATGTGGCCCGACTGAACATTGGTCGCGGCTTCCGCATTGTAAACCTCTTCACGGAGGACCACGCGGCGCTCACCGGTTCGCGGCAAGTGATTGTGAAAGAAGCGCTTAATCCTGAGCAAAGCTGGAATGTGAATGTGAATTATGTGAAAAAGATTGTGACGGGAAGTTCTTTCATCGGTCTGGACGCCTCCGTTTTCTACACCCATTTTACAAACCGCATCCTGCCTGACTACGACACGAATCCAAATGAGATCATTTATGATAATCTGGATGGTTATGCTGTTTCAAAAGGCATTAACTTAAATTTGGATTTCAACTTCCCTTTCCCTTTGAAGATCATTGCCGGAGCGACCTATATGGAAAATTTTCAGAAGGAAAACGGCATCCGGTTCAGGCCTGTGCTGACAGAAAAATATACAGGTGTCTGGTCTGTTTCTTATGAGTTTCAAAAGTCGGGCATATCGTTTGACTATACAGGCAATATTTACGGTCCTATGCGGCTGCCGGTGCTGAGTGAAGAGGATCCTCGCGCAAGGGTTTCACCGGTTTGGTCATTGCAAAATATACAGGTTACCAAGAAGTTTAACAATGGTCTGGAAATCTACGGCGGAGTAAAAAACCTGCTTAATTTTACTCCTCCCGCTAATTCCATCGCGAGATCGAATGATCCTTTTGACAAAAATGTGAAGTTTGATGACAGCGGCCAGGTGATCGCGACACCGGATAATCCTTACCGGCTGACATTCGATCCATCTTATGTTTTTGCGCCTAATCAGGGCATCAGAGGCTTTCTCGGCATGCGCTATACGTTGCGTTAAATATGGTTGAAATGGAAAATAAAGACATGTATTACGACGTTTAATTATGATTATTCAAAGATGAAATTTCTTTATAATATTGATATTCATTGATTTGAATAATTTTTGATTGTATATTTGTTCCATCAACTATTTAACACTACATAATCATGGCATTAACAAAGCAATTTGTAAAGAGTAAATCACTTTATAAAGTAACATTTACAGTTCCCGCAGAAGCAGCAGTTGAAGTAAAAAAAGTTGCGTTGGTTGGCGAGTTTAACGGATGGAATCCTGAAGAAGCAATCGCATTGAAAAAGCAAAAAGACGGCTCATTCAAGACAAGTCTTGAACTTGCTTCAGGTGAGTATCAGTTCCGTTATATCCTTGACGACGAGAAGTGGGAAAATGACTGGGAAGCAGACAAATACGTAGCTGCCGGCGTTGATGCAACTGCTGAAAATTCCGTGGTTGTTTTGTAATTTACTATTTGCTCCAGGGCACAAAAAAACACCGTAAAGTAATCGTTACTTTACGGTGTTTTTAGTTTTTATATTATATCAAAAACGGGTTGAGAAAAACATTAAATCGTAAAGCTGTCGCTCTCGACATAAGCCTTGATAAGCGCCTCTTCTCCTTCTTTGCCTGGTGAGAAATTACCGTGCTCCATGCCCATAATAAACGACTTGTTTTCTTTTTTGCTGCGGTCGTAAATGTATTTGAAAATATTCTTGTAGTTTATTTCTCCCGTTGTCGGCTCTTTGCGGCCAGGCTCGTCCCCTATCTGGAAATAATCGATTTCGCTCCAAGTCCTGTCAATGTTGTAAAGCAGGCGTCCTTCGTTTTTCTGCATGTGATAAATGTCATACAGGATCTTGCAGGACTTGCTGTTCACCCCTCGGCAGATTTCGTAAGTCTGGTCGGAAGTTCTCAGAAAGAGGTTAGGCGAATCGCTTAGCGGCTCTAAAACCATTACTAATCCGTGCGGTTCAAGGATTTCCGCACCGCGGCGCAATGCATCGATCACATGGCCTGTTTGTACACCAATTGGCAAATTTCTTTCAAAATCACCCGGTACAACCGTCATCCATTTGGCATTTACGCGCTTAGCAACTTCCACCGCTTTTTTGCAGCCATTCAGGAAAATATCAATGTATTCCTGCTTGCCAGCTGCTAATGTATTGGCGCCATTCCCTCCTTTGTCTACCACGAAAACGCCCATTTGCATGCCCAGGCGCGTCATTTCTTTGGCAATGGCTTCCTGCTGCTCCACCGGCCTGCCCATCATACCATTATCTTCAATTGCCATGAAACCCTGGTCAGCCATAAATTTCAGCTGATCAATCACATCTTTTCCGGCGCTGTTCTGAAACATGCCAAAGTGGGAAGCGTATTTAAGCTTGAATTTATTTTTAGCCGTTGGCGCCGTTGCGAAAGCATCTCCTGCTGCAATTGCTGCACCAGCCAGACCAAGGGAAGATTTTACAAAATTTCTGCGGAGCATATTTTTTTAATGTTTTGTTTAGGAATGTAAAGTTGTAGCGTTGTCAAATATACCGCAAACGGCCTTGGAAACTTGCGTTCCTAGCCTCTCCTGCGTTTTCTCTTCCTTTCTTTCTTGCTGTCTGACTTCGAGGGCTCGGCCAGTTTATCATCGGTCAGCTGAGGGAAATAGGGAGCCAGCTGCACCTTGATTTCTTCTCTGAACGCATTTCTCACCCCTTCCAATGCGGCCTCTTTCACATCGCCAGCCATTTGATCATCCCGAAGCATTTTTACCACTGCCTCCTCTCCCGGCCAGCTCGCACCCAGATATTTGGCCGCGTTTTTACGCACAGACATAGGTTCATTGGAATTTAAAGCTGTGTTCCGCAATAAATAAACAGACTCGGGACTGCCTACTGTTTGTATCGACGACAGAAGCGAAGACTTTTTCTCTTCATTCAAACCCGCGAGTTTTTGAGTCACGTAAGAAATGCCAGCCTGGTCCAGCAATAGTGCCCCGGCATCCCGTCCCACAACTTCATCCGATTTATCCAAAGCCATTTTAAACAACCGGTCCATCTCAGAATCCAGCTCATAGCGGGTCATTAAGTCAATGTAATGTTCCGTTCCATAAGTTTCGTCGAGAAGCTTGTTCAATGCGGTTAACCCTTGCTGTGAATTGGTCACAAATGATTTATCCAAATGCAGCAAAGCGAGCTTGCTAACTTCAATGCGATCTGACGAATTCACATTCATTACATTCAGCAATGCCTGCGATTTTTCATAACCTGCATGGAAGAAGTCGAATGCGCGGAAGTAGCGAAGCCTGCTTTTGAAATTCACACTGGTATCCGAAGCCGCCGTGGTCAGATATGGAATGGCCTGTCGCGTTCTTGCCAGCCATACAATGTCCTTTCCTGCACTCGTAGCAACGGGGTTTGCACCGGCCTGCGCCAGCCACGCCGGGAAAATCCGTTCCCATTGGTCAAAGGCACCAATGCTCAATGCTTCCACCGACCAGCGATCGTTTCCTTTGTATTGTCTTGCCAACTGCAACCACACGTCCAATGCTTCGTAAGTATGGTTGTGATTGATCGCTAATGCACATTCTCTTCTCACTTGCGGGTCGGGATCGGCGGTAAGGCGCTTGATATATTCAGTAGGATCGCTGTTGCGCTGCCGCACGGCGCGCAATGCGGTAATCCGCAAATTCGGGTTCATTTCCCTGAATGCAATGTCGAGGCTTCGGTAATTAAAGCCCTCGATCCGGTTCAAAACCCACAATGCACGTGCCCTGATCCGCGGATTCACGACGATAGACCGAAAGAGCTCTTCCAGATAAGGTTCAGCTTGCCAGCCATGCTTTACACAAGCATTCCAGGCCATATAACGCATGGATAAATTAGGGCTTTGCAAAGCTTTTACCGCCTGCTCAGGAATGGAGAGGTCAAAAACAGGGATTTTATACAGTGAGTCCTTGGGAGCAACGCGGAAAATCCGGCCACGGCTCTTATCCTTCATTTTATGCGAACCAATTACGGGATCATACCAGTCGGAAATAATTAGTGAACCGTCCGGCGCTACACATACATCCGTTGGCCTGAACCATTTATCGCGTGTTCCTTCGACGATAGGAAGAATGCCAGTGGATTTGTATCCTGCACCATCATTAACCACCGGGAATCCGCTCACGCTTTGCTGGCCTGCATCGGCGAGTAGAATTTGATTCTGATAACGGCGGGGCAGTAAATCACCTTCATAGATGGTCATACCCATCGGAAAACCTGAGCCCGTTTCAATGAGGTTAGGAACAACGCCCGGATCATTCTGGTGCCAGTGCCTGCGGGGGATTTCATCTTCCAGATTGGTGCGGTTCAGACGCCAGCTTGCACCCGTCATTTCATCAATGTAACCGAAATTCCCGTTTTCCATCACATACGAAACCCGGTCGCCACCATTGCCAGGCTCTTCCTGGTCCGACTGCCACATGGTCCCGAAGCTATCGACGGCGACTTCAAAGCCGATCCGGAAATTTTGTGCTAATATCTCAACTTTGGTAAAATCCTGATCACATCTGAAAACGACCCCTTGCTTGAATTGTCTGAAATCGATGGGCCTCTCATATTTATCAAGTAATGGTCTGTCCTGGCCATCTACAAGCTGCCTTCCTGCATTGCCGAAATTGAAATAAAACTTTCCATCCGGCCCGAAAACGAATGCGTGAACACCGGCGTCATTCTGCGAGCCGCCGATTCCTTTGAATAAAATTTCCTTTTTATCAGCCTTATCATCACCATTTGTATCGGTAAAAAGCCACACATACGGACTCTGCGAAACAACTGCTTTGTTACCCATCACCCAAATCCCCAAAGGCGAATTCAGCTCCGGTCCCTGGTAAAAAACTTTGGTAACATCCGACTTCCCGTCGCCATTCTTATCCTCCATAATCACAATGCGATCCCCCTGCCCCAGCTCCGACTTACCATTGACAGCGGGACGATAATTATAAGCTTCGCAGGCCCAAACCCTTCCGCGATGGTCTACATCAATGTTAATGGGATTAATAACGTCCGGCTCCGAAGCAAAAAGCGTTGCTTGCAACCCTTCGGCCACTTTCAGCCCAAGCACCGCATTCCGGGAAAATCGCTTTTCAGGCTCTGAAAACGTAGCATACAAGCTATCAGGATCAGTAATGACTAGTGAATCAGGAAGTTGACAAAAACCGAAGAAGTTGAGAAGAGTTGTAAAACCTGCAATTAATAATGCAGATTTAGTAGAATTAAATTGTTTCAAAACAAAAATTTGATGATGCAGAATATCGTAATAACGTATAAAAATACCTGATGTTTCCGGGATTAGGAAATGAAGTTTGAAAAGAAAACCAAATGAAAACTAATCTTTGTTTTGTAATATTGCATAACAAAGTATTTTGAATTACACACATTATCTATTAAAGGTGAATGAAAGAGAAAATAAGGCAACTCATAGTTGGACATTTAATACGTAAAAGTCTTCTAAAATCACAACTTAGAAATCTTAGCATTACCAACAACCTAACCGAAGATTTGCAAAACTCATTATTAGACGATCTGGCAATACTGGAGGACACACTTCAGAAACTGGAATCTTATTACAAAACGCTTTAAAATAAATACTCGTATGAAAGATATTCTTGAAAGGATGAAGCAAGCAACCGATCCTGTTGAATATCAAGCGGCTAGTGACGCTTGTTTGGATTATTTTGCAACAGCTACGGAAGAAGAGCGCGAAGAAATTGGAAATTTCATGGTGCAGCAGGCAGAGGAAATGTTGGCTGAATCGAAAGAATTCAGAAAAAAAGCAGATGCTATAATCGCAGAATATCATAAATCCAAAGACGTCAACATTGAAATAAACGGTCAGAAATATCCGCTTAGTGAGTGGGTTACGATGAAGGAATATTGCAGACGGTTTGGATTGAAGAATACCATGATCATTAATAACTGGATTAGCAGAAACATTATCCCGGAAGAAAATATTCTTAATATCAGCCAGTTGAATAATCTTCGGCTTATTAAGGCTGTTCCCTACAAATGATAAAAAAAGGAGCATATGCGCTTGCATATGCTCCTTACAATCCTTTAAGTCGATCTATTTCTTTTTCAGCCCACTCAAATAATCAACCAGACTAACCAGCTCCTCGGTGCTCATGGCATCCTGCAAGCCAGCGGGCATCATGGAATCGTTGAGTTGTTTGATGGACTTTACTTGTGACATTTTATATTCCTGGGTCGAACCGCCGGGGAATTTCAGGATCAGGTCGGTTTCAGTTTTGCTGGCGACGATGCCGGAGACGGTTGATCCGTCTTTTAATGTTACCTCAAAACCTTCATAACCGAAGCCAATGCCCGCGCTGGGCTCGAAAATCGCTGCATATTGCGCTTCCTTGGGCAGTTTGCTTCCGATTTCGGAAAGTTTTGGACCAAAATCCATTCCCTCCCCATTCACCTGATGGCAAACTGAGCAGTAAGACGTAAATACTTGTTTTCCCTTCGACAAATCACCTTTCATACCGATCAGGTCCTTCACCTGCGGATGTTTTGAAACTGCTATGGTTCCGCCATCCGTGTATTTCGCTGCTTCCATTTTGACTGATTTCCGCCAAGCGCCGCTTAGTCCTTTTACCGCTGCGGCTTTTTGTTCACCACTTAGTTTTCCATCTTTTAGTAATGCTAGAACCTGATCTTCACCGCTCATCGTCCCACCCAATGACCTGGCGGCAATTGTGCGCAGGCCAGCAGCATACTTATCGTCTAATGCCACGGTTTGCAGGATTTCCAATGATTCTTTGCTCCCTACGCCTCTCAATGCTGAGACAATCCCTTCACTTTTGGAAGTATCAGATCCTTTGATAACATCCCAGACCATCTTTCCACCACCTTGTTTCATCAATTGCATCGCCGCCGCCGGCCCTGTCCGGGTTGAAGCCTGGCTGATGGCTATATCAAGTAACCTTGGATTTTCTGACTCCAATTCGTATTTACTTACCAATTCAAGATAAGCAGGCGTTCCGAATGAGGAATCGAGCAACTTTTTGAGAGCGGCCATTGCTTCTGCATTTTGCTTTACAAATGCGGGATCCAAATGTCTTAATGCCAGCTCATTTACTTTTGTCTGCTCGGGAGAATTCCCTTTCATGATTTGCAAGAGCGCCATTGATTTTTCATTGGCAGCTGTGTTAAAATCAAAAGCACGGAAGTAACGGAGCCTGCTTTTCAGATCTGTTTGGGAATCACCAGCGAGTGAAGCCAGCAACGGAACCGATTCCTTGCCGCGCGAACGCCAGACAATGTCTTTGCCAGCCTGCGTTGCAATGGCATTGGAACCAACTTTGGCTTGCCATGCTTTAAAAAACGAATCCCATTGCTCATCCGCGCCAATACCCAATGCTTCCAGATACCAGCGGTCCTTACCATCGTATTGCAAAGCCAGTTCCGCCCATAATGCAGGAGCCTTTGGTGATTTGTTATGGTGCAGGATTAATGCACATTCTCTTCTCACCTGGGGATCAGTGTCTTTTACCAGCAAACTAATGTAATTGGTAATGTCTACATCTTTCAGCTCACTTGCCGCGCGTAATGCTGCTATCCGCATGTCAGGATTTGCGTCCCTGATGGCGATATCAATGTTTTTCTTGCTCGAAGCCGGCCATTTACTCAAAACCCACAATGCCCTTGCGCGCATGCGGTCGTTTGCCTTTTTATCCTTAAATAACTTTTCCAATGACGGAATCGCCTTTTCACCCATTTCGGTCAGAGTCATCCAAGCCTGGTAACGAACGGAAAGATTTGGGCTTTGCAATGCTTCTACTGCGCCGGTTGCCGTTGTCAAGTCTGTTTTTGGAATGCGATAAGGTGTATTTGCAGGCGCTATTCGATATAAACGGCCGCGGTTTTGATCACCGGCCTGGTGGCCGCCGACACCCGGATCATACCAGTCGGAAACGATGAGTGAACCATCGGGAGCGACGCAAACGTCTGACGGGCGGAACCATTGATCCCTTTTACCATCAACCAAATTCACGATCTTGGCTGTATAACCTGCGCCGGATTTCTGGACCGGATAAGAACGAACCACATTATGCCCTGGCTCGCAATGGATCATTTGATTTTGAAATTCTTTCGGCAACATTGAGCCTTCATACAAGACCATTCCCGTCGGCGATCCGGACCCTGTCTGCAACAAATTCGGAACCACGCCCGGGTCATTCAAATGCCAGTGACGGAATGGAATGGAATCTTCCATATTCGTGCGGTTTGCTCGCCAGCCTGCGCCGGTAACCTCATCGGTATAACCGTAGTTGCCATATTGCATCACGTAGTTGATCCGCACCCCTTTGTTTCCGTCGTCATCATTGTCAGACTGCCACATTGTTCCGTAACTATCCACCGCGACTTCATAGTTGTTCCTGAAATTATTTCCCAAAACCTCAATGTTCTTAAAATCGGGATCGCAGCGGAACACCATTCCCTGTTTTAACTTTTTGAAATCGATTGGCTGGCCATCTTTTCCGATCACCGGATTTCCTTTGCCGTCCAGTAAATGTCCGCCCTCATTACCAAAATTGAAATACAACTTTCCATCAGGTCCGAAAATGAATGCGTGCATGCCGTGGTCGTGCTGCTCACCGCCTACACCCTCGAAAATAACTTCTTTCTTATCTGCTTTTCCATCATTGTTTTCATCCGTAAAAAGCCAGACATAAGGACTTTGCGAAACCACCACACGATTGCCCATCACCCAAATCCCAAGCGGAGAATTGATCTCTTTTCCCTGATAAAAAACAGTGGTTTTGTCCGACTTTCCATCGCCATTCGTATCCTCCATGATCAGGATGCGGTCGCCTTCGTCTTTGGTAGGGTTACCATTAATTGCAGGGCGGTAATTATATGCTTCGCAAACCCAAACCCGGCCCAAATGGTCTACATCAATGTTGGTAGGGTTGGTAATGGTTGGTTCCGAGGCGAACAATGTTGCTTCCAGTCCGTTGGTTACGGATAATCCTGCAACCGCATATTTGGGCGAGCGTTTTTGGGCGTCGGTGAGGTCTTTATAAAGGCTGTCGAGTTTCGAACTTTGGAAAGTGCTTGGGTTAATGTGCTGGTAAGAAGCGACCATCAGGGTTGCCAACAAGCATCCTGCGGGAAACAGCGCCAGCGTTTTTTTTAAGTTCATGGGGATTGTTAATTACAGTCTGTAATGCGGAAAAGATTTGTACAAATCTTTAATAAAGATTACTAATTTTAAGCATATAAGAGACAAACCACCTGTCATTTACTACCATGAACAAGACTTTTTTTTCCGCAATCGCACTGTGCCTGGCTGCTGAGGCAATGGGCCAAACTGCCGTTTTATCCCCTGAAATTCAAATCAAAACAGCTGTACTGGCCGCACCCGCAGACAAGCGCGAGGGCGCCAAGGTTTACGGTTACGCGCCCGACGGCTCTTTCAAAGTCCTTCGCGCCGGGAACAATGATATGGTTTGCATTGCTGACGATCCAAAAAAGGAAGATGTTAGCGTTTCCTGCTATTTTGCTGGCCTGGATGCATTTATGGAAAGAGGCCGCGTGCTGGCGAAGGAAGGAAAGAACCCGAAGGAGATTTTTGACATTCGGGAGAAGGAAGTAAAGGATGGCAAATTGATGATGCCGAAGCAATCCTCTACGCTTTTCGCTTTGTCGGGAACGAAGGATAATTATGATATGGCCAGCGGCGAGCTGAAAAACGGTTATCTCCGCTATGTCGTTTACATTCCATTTGCGACGGCAGAAAGTACCGGACTACCGCTTAAACCAGATGTTGCCGGCATGCCCTGGATCATGGACCCGGGAACCCACAGGGCGCACATTATGATCAATCCTGCGAAGCCTTAACAACATTTTCCGGCATTAACGCATGGTATATTAGCTTGGAGACCGACTTATTGGATTAAACAATAATGTGATGAAGAAAATAACCGGTCTACTGCTTGCATTGGCACTATACGCTGCACCTGATAAATCCATGGCTCAAAACGAAGTAATTAATCTGTGGCCGGAAGGCAAGGTTCCCAATTTTAAAGCGAATACGGTTGAAGAAAAGTCTGTAACCGGCGATGACAACATTCTCAGGATCAGCGGTGTGTCAGTTCCTGCGATGACGGCTTACATTGTTCCCAAAGAAAAAGCGACCGGCGCAGCGGTGGTGATTTGCCCTGGCGGAGGTTATGGAATTCTGGCGGCGTCGCACGAGGGAAGTGATTTTGCCAAATGGTTTAATGATCGCGGAATATCTGCATTTGTGCTGAAATACAGGTTACCAAGCGAAAAAACGATGACTACGCAGCATGAAGTGCCATTGATGGACGCCATGCAGGCCATGAAGCTAGTCCGCCAGAGCGCTGGCAAATGGAATATTGATGTGAACAAAATCGGTGTGATGGGTTTCTCGGCGGGCGGTCACCTTGCTGCAACATTATCAACGCATTTCAATATGGGTAAAACAGCTTCTCAAGGCGGAAAGCCCAATTTCTCGATCCTGATTTACCCTGTAATTTCCCTGACGCCCGAACTTGCCCACGGCGGTTCGCGCGACAACTTACTAGGTGCTGCAAAATCCGACGAGCTGATCAAATATTACTCCAACGAGCTGCAAGTAAGCCCCGAAACCCCTCCCGCATTTCTAGTACATGCGATGGACGACACCGGCGTCCCCCCCGAAAACAGCATTGCCTATTACCTGGCACTCAAAGCCAAAAAAATCCCTGCTGAAATGCATTTGTATCCCAAAGGCGGCCATGGCTACGGCATGCGAACAGAAGGAAAAGGCTCTCTGGCAGGCTGGCCGGCCGCTATGGACGGATGGTTGAAATCGATGGGTTATGCAAAGAATTGAATCATAAAAACGCTGATTTATCCCTAGTTTTGGTTTTCAATCAAGGTAATGGATAATTCTGACATCAATGCGTGCTGTAAATCGTTTTTTAGTTAATCAAAAATACCTGCTGATCCTGTTCCTGGGCGTGGCGATTTTCGCCAGCTTGCAGTCCTACTTTGGCGGAATGAAAAGCTTTGTGGAAGGCGGCAGGCTTTATACGACTTACAACAACTACATTATATTCAAACAGTCCTTTTTCCACCTGATCGAATCGAAGGATCTGTATGATTCGTTTGTGGAGGAACAGGGTGATTTGTTTAAGTACAGTCCCGCATTTGCTTTAATTTTTGGCATCCTCGCCATCCTTCCTGATGTGCTGGGACTGTCTTTATGGAACATTCTGAATGTGACGGTGCTGTTCTATTCCGTCTATTATCTCCCGCGCATTGATCTCCGGACGAAAGGTTTGATCCTGGTTTTTGTGATCGTGGAAATGCTTACCGCCACTCAGAATGAGCAGAGTAATGCGCTGATTGCCGGGCTGTTCCTGTTTACTTTTGGCTTTTTGGAGCGGGGAAAATATTGGATGGCGTCGTTTTGCCTCGTCTCCACTATTTTCATAAAGCTGTTCGGAATTGTGGGGCTAGCTTTGTTCCTTTTATATCCGAACAAATTAAAACTTACCTACACAACCGCCGTTTGGGTGATCCTTTTTACGGCGCTTCCGCTATTGGTCGTGAATGTGGATCAATTTATTTTCCTCTATAAAAGCTGGGCGAATTTGCTTTCCAATGACCATTCCATTTCTGACGGCTTGTCTGTAATCGGCTGGTTAAAAACCTGGTTCGGACTTCAAGTGAACAAAACTTACGTCAGCGTTGCGGGCGCAATCCTGTTCTGCATTCCGCTTTTACGGATCAACCAGTATAGCAATTTCACATTCAGAATGTTGTTACTGGCCTCGATCATGATATGGGTGGTTATTTTCAACCACCGGGCTGAGTCGCCCACATTCATTATTGCCATTACAGGCGTTGCCCTTTGGTATTATGCGCAGCAGCAAAAGCCGGAAAATTATGTGCTGCTTGTGCTGGCCTTCGTTTTCACAGCCTTATCTCCTACCGACCTTTTTCCAAGATTTATCAGAAATGAATGGATGAAACCTTACGTGGTGAAGGCCGTTCCGTGTATTTTAATTTGGGCTAAAATAACCTACGACCTGTTATTTGTGAAGCTTTTACCCAGGACAGAGAAACAACCGGCAGAAAAATAAAAAGCGTTACAGGAATGCTGCGGCTGCATACCCGTAACGCTACATTGCTGAACCTTAATTTAACCCGACTAATGTGCGCTCGACTTCTCTTATTTCGTTCGTAGCCAGGTAAATACTTTTCACAATCTTTTCATAATCATTGGAAACTTCCAGGGTGTAAACACCGTCGTTGATCTCTTCGAAGTTCAGCTTGCGTCCATATTTGCTGAGATGCCTGGGAACGTATTCTTCATGGAGCACTTTGCCTTTGGAGTTCATCAGGCGGATCACCACGCGTTCGCCTTTTTCTTTTTCCATCAGCAGATTCATAGAAGTTGTGTTTTTTACCCTGTACATGCCGATTTTAAACTTTTCGCAGGAGTTATTTTTGCATTCCGCTTTTGGTTCAACCCGCGGTGTTGCAGATACATTGGTTACTAGCAGAAGGGCATAGGCTGCGGCGGCAATCATTTTCATCACGTTCCTCATGGCTTTTGAAGGTTACTTTGAGTAAATACTTTTTGAAGATTTTTACCAATGATATCCCCGCAACCGCCAATGTTGCACGCGTTGTTTAAACGGCAGAAATTAGTGTTGAATGGTTTTAAGTATATTAATCAAATGGATTGGTGACGTAACTACCCCCCGATAGCAATCATATTCCGGTTTTGTTCGTAGTCGGATTTGGCTTGTTTTTCGGTGAAGTTTACGTGGCCGCCGTGGGCAAAGTGTTTTTTGTGGAAATGGGCGTGGATGAGGGCTCGGACGTCCTGGCCGGCGCGGAGAGGAGTCAGCAGATCCGCTTCGGAAGTGTCGAAGAGGCAGTTTTTAAGTTTCCCGTCGGCTGTGAGCCTGATGCGGTTGCAGCCGGAGCAGAATGGATGTGTAACTGTTCCGATAATCCCAAATGTCCCGGCGCCGCCGGTTACCTGGAACCGATGCGCAGTATCCTGCAATTCACCTGTTAATTGCTGAAAATCGAATTCATTGTTTATATCGGAAAGGAGTTCGTTGTAGGAAACGATCTTAGACATATCCCACTGATTGCCTTTAAATGGCATAAATTCAATAAACCGGACATGCAGATTGGGTTGTTCAAGCGTCATCCTGACGAAATCATTGACTTCATCCTCGTTAATGCCCTTCATCACGACCATATTGATCTTAACCACGAATCCTTCTGCCAAAAGCAACCTGATGTTTCCCAGGGTTTTAGTAAAATGGTCCCGCTTGGTAACGGCTCTGAACCTGTCTTCCCGCAATGTATCCAAGCTGACATTCAGTGAATTGACACCTGCTTCTTTCAGAATATCAATAAACTGATCAATGAAAACAGCGTTGGTGGTCAGCGTCAGCGAAGTGGGCAGCTTGCCGAGGTCGGAAACAATCTGACCTACGTCTTTCCGGATTAGTGGTTCTCCACCCGTTAAACGTATTTTATCAACACCCATCTCAACAAATATCTCGGCGAGCGCTTTGATTTCATCGGCTTGCATAAGCCATTTGGAAGGCATAAACTGCATGTCCTCCTGCGGCATACAATAGGTGCAGCGCAGATTGCACTTATCAGTCAGCGAAATTCGCAGATAAGTGTGCTTGCGACCGAATGTATCTACAATGGGTAAGGACATTATTTTATTTTAATCGTGCTTTATTCCTTCAATGACACTAAAAACATGCAGGACTTGCGGGAACAATGCATCCATATATTCTGCAACTCCGCCGGTGCTTCCCGGCATCGTAATAACCAGTGTTTCACCAATTAAGCCGCCAACAGATCTTGATAACATGGCTGTGGGCATGCGATCCTGACCATAACTCCTGGCTGTTTCCGCAATTCCCGGAATCTCTTTTTCGATTAATTCCGATACTGCTTCCGGTGTAACATCCCGGTGAGACAACCCGGTTCCGCCTGTGATCAAAATAAGCTGATAATCTGCATTGCAAAGGCTTTTGATTTTCTCCTGAATGCTGGCCTTATCATCGGCAACTATGCTGTAATCGCTGGCTGCAATTTTGAGCGCTTCCAGTTTTTCAATGATTTTTTTGCCCGATTTATCTTCACCAATTCCATTTGAGATGCTATCGGAGCAAACAATTACTGCGGTTTTCAGGTTTTCCGGTGTGGCTTTCCGATCGCTCTTTCCACCTTTTTTTTCCAATAACCTGATATTGCTGATCTCAACGCCTTTATCAATGGGTTTCAGCATATCATACATGGTGAGCGCAACCACCGAAGCGCCATGCATAGCTTCGACTTCGACGCCTGTTTTATATATTGTCTTGACAGTCAGCTCAATGACAATAGTCAGATCTTCAATACGGTAATTCACACCTGTATATTCCACCGGGATCGGATGGCAATCGGGCAGCAGGTCCGGTGTTTTTTTCACAGCCAGAAATCCGGCCGCTTTCGCCATTTCGAAAACGTCACCTTTCGGAACATTGCGCTCCTGGATGGCCGTTATGGTTTCCGCTTTGCTAACCTGCACAATGGCCTGGGCGGTTGCAATGCGTAATGTGTTGCTCTTATGCGTAATGTCTACCAATTGTAATTTTGAATGACCGGGTCGCCGGTGCGATGGATAACTGAATGTAACGTCGGCCTTAAAGATTGATACTTAGCCGACCTCCGAAAGTCTAATTGTTTTCCTTCCAAACATAATTTCCGGCTTCGCCTACCAGCTCCTTTCCGAAGATCGGAACATTGGCTTTGATTTCCTCAACAATATATTCAGAAGCTTCAAAAGCGGCGCGACGGTGGGGCGAAGAAACGAAAACAAAGAGGCTGATTTCGCCCGTCGGCACAAGGCCCAGGCTATGGTAAATGTGCATGCATGTAAGCTCGAATCGCTCGAAGGCAGCTTCCCTGATCTCGTGGAATGCATTTTCGGCCATTTCTTCGTGGGCTGAATATTCGATGCCGGTTACTGTTCCCTCTGCTTTCTGGTCTGCCCGGATCTGCCCTAAAAATATGGCATGCGCGCCAATAGTTGTTTTCGACTGGTGGCTTGCGATCGATTTAGAAACAAAATCAGGGCTGATCGGTCCCTGAACGAAAACTTTTTTATGCTTATGCGCTTTTTCCATGAAATGGTGCTTTGGGTTTAGGCCCGTATAATGTTTCAGCCTCCTGCAAATGGCGGAAGCAGTGCAATTTCCGAGGCATTATCAATAGAAACGTAATCTTGCGCAATCTTTTGATCCACTGCAATTTTAAATTTTTTCTCCCGCATGGCAGGATATCGCTCGATGATCTGATTCCGAAAATCGCCTACTGTCAGACTTTGATCACTCATCCAAACTTCGTTCGCCTGGCCGGTAATCTCCGCCAACATTCCATAATAGGATACCTGAATGCTCATTGCTTATGTTTTCTATTTAACAGCCTAACACATTTTTTCAAAAACCGATTCAGCCGGGAAGCAAATGCACCTCAACCAAATCGCCTGCTTTCACCACGTTTTGTGTTACGGGCAGATAAATAATGGCATTGGCGATGGCAAAGGAACGTAATGCAAACGATTCCTGGCCGTCCAGCGGTATTACTTCCCCATTTACAATCATGCCTTTCAGGAATTCATCCCGCTCACCGTTGAACGAATAAGCATATTTCGCAGGCATTTTTAGTGTTGTTAAAAACGGCTCTTTCCGGCCTGACATTATTCTCAAAGCTGGTAACACATACTCGTAATAACAAACCAGCGAAGAGGCCGGATTTCCTGGCAATGCAAAAAACAGCTTATCATTCTTTTTTGCAAATAGCAAGGGTTTTCCGGGTTTCTGACGCACCTTATAAAACACCGTTTCGGCGCCTAATGCGGCCACAGCTTTTCCCACGAAATCGTAATCACCCACCGAAATTCCGCCGGAAGCAAGCACAACATCATTGGATTCTGCCAGCTCGTTAAGTCCGTTGATTGTTGATTCCAGATCGTCTGCCGCATATTTTATTTCAAAATCTGCTATGCCTTCCTGCTGCAATGCTGCAGCAAGCATGGCTGAATTGGATTCAAAAATTTTACCATGGACCAGTATATCACCTTTGTGCAGCAGTTCGTCGCCCGTAATCAGCAACCCGATTTTGGGCTTATTATAAACATTGCCTTCGCGAACATTCATTCCCTGCAAAAAACCAATGCTTCCCGGCGAAAGAAAAGTGCCTTTTTCCAGTGCGACAGCGCCTTGCTGAATCTGCTGACCAATATTTCTGACATTCTTACCTTCCGGAACAGGGAATTCCCGGATCGTAACACTTCCGTTTTGTGCCAAAGTATTTTCCTGCATGATTACGGCAGTTGCGCCGTCAGGCACGGGCGCTCCCGTAAAAATGCGCATCGCAGATCCCGATTTTAGTGCCGGTGTGGAAGTTTGCCCCGCTTTTGATTCCCCCTCTAATTTCAAGTTAGTGCCTGCTTCACGTATATCGCTGTGTATGACCGCATAGCCATCCATGGACGACTGGCGGAATGAAGGTAATGCCAGAGGTGCCGATATATCAGCCGCCAAAACATGCCCCAAAGCGTTTCCGATCTCCACAATATGAGCGGGCAGCGCCTTGACATTTTCCAGAATCTTTTGTTTCGCCTCTTTAACTGTGACCATAATCTCGCAAAATAGTGCAAAAACGCAAGTTACTATTTCTGCAATTCTGAAAGTTTAAAACAATGTACCATTGGCAAGGAATTTGCGAATTTTAGTCCGGCACAACGTGACAAGGCTGAATAATGGGTTTAACAATGATGCTAAAACTTTGATTATCAGTAATCGATGTCACGTTTTTACAATTATTTCTATATTAATTGATATGAATTGTAAATTTTCGCGTTTGGTAATTCGGCGTTGAGCGCAAGTTAAATTTTGGTTTTGTGCTTTTTCACAAAGGAAACCCAGGAAATGAGCGTGAAACACCAAATGCGAATGTCTTGAATTAATACTACACAGCGGTTACATAATTGTCTATAAATCAAAGTTTTACAGAAAAATGAAATATTTTTAATTCAAACGGCGTTATCTTTGCTCCGGCTTTAAGCCTTTATACTATGTTCCACGAAATGAAAAATGAATGATTAAACTTATCTTTATGGCCCTCTCAATCGCAATAATGGGTAATGAACCAGTGAGCGAGGTGGGGGTGGAAAAGAAGGAACTGAAAGAGACAACAATTATAGATTCAGATCTTCTTGCTATTGACTTCTGTGGCGAGGCCATTCCATTATCAGAGCTTCGAATCGCTGAGCGATATCAAAAAATGATCAGAAATTACGACAACCCCACCTTTCGTAAGCTGATGACTAAGACCCAAAAAAGAATCAAGATTATAGAACCGATTCTTAAAAAGTATGGAGTACCAGCCGATTTCAAATATCTTCCCCTGATAGAGAGCGCAATGAGTGACGACGCAAAATCGCACCGTGGCGCGGGAGGCTACTGGCAGCTGATGCCGGCAACAGCTAAATCTCTTGGCCTGGTTGTGAATGAAACCAGGGACGACCGCAAACATCTCGTGAAATCAACGCATGCAGCAGGAAAATACCTGCGCAATCTTTATCGTCAGCTTGGTTCATGGACACTCGTTGCCGCTGCTTATAATGCAGGACCCACGCACATTCAGAATAAACTGGATGCTCAGAATAAGGACGATTATTTCAAATTGCGTTTAAACTCAGAAACAACCCGTTACATTTATAAGTTACTGGCTGTCAAAGAATGGTTTAACAACCCCGAAAGAAGCAAAGAATGGGTAAGCGGAGACGTCGTCGACCGTTTGGCAGACTTCAAGGTGGAGCAGAAAAAAGCGGATGTACAGTTGGTAAAACAAACTGATAAGCCAGTCACTGACTCCTAATCCAATCATTTATTTTGGCATAAAGTTGAAGAAAAGGATACATTATCCTTTTCTTTGTGTTGTTATGAAACGTCAGCTCAACTGACCGGAAACAACTTCAATTTTTATTCAAATTCTCTTTAAAATCAATATGACAAAAGCAGAAATGATCACCGATAAAGGCACGATGCTGATCGAGTTTTACGATGCGGACGCACCCGGAACGGTGAAAAACTTTGTTGATCTTTCAAAAAAAGGATTTTACGACGGACTGATCTTCCACAGGGTTATACCTGATTTTATGGTGCAAGGCGGCGATCCAACCGGAACCGGTCGTGGAGGTCCTGGCTATAAAATTGATTGCGAGCTGAACGGCGGTAACCAATATCATGACCGTGGCGTTCTTTCCATGGCACATGCAGGACGTAACACCGGCGGATCGCAGTTTTTTATCTGCCATAGCCGCAAAAACACAGCACATTTGGACGGAAACCATACTTGTTTCGGCAAAGTGGTGGAAGGCGTCGATACTGTGGACTTGCTTCGTCAGGGAGATAAAATCCAGAAAATTACCATTATCGAAGAGCAGGCTTAATCTCCTGATTGTCTCAAAAAAAGAAGGCTTGGATCGCTCCAAGCCTTTCTTTTTTGCCCTTCTTCTCCTATTACCAGAAGTAGGCATATAAGAATACGATAATGCCGATAACAACTGCTGCGCCGATGATAAAGCTGCGGTGCGGGATGAACATTGCCGTATCGATCGCCAATCCTTTCTTCTCATCAGGCATTACCAAGCCTAAAATCACCATTACCACCACGCAGATCAGGAATACCAAACCCATACGGTCCAGGAATGGAACTTCTGTCCAGTCCGCAAACGGGAAGTAATTGTTGTGCATGGCCAATGCAATAAGGAAACCGCCTACAATGGCGAATAATGCACCTGCGGAGTTGGTACGCTTCCAGAAAAAGCCCATGATAAACGATGCAAAAATACCCGGCGATAACAAGCCCGTCATTTCCTGAATAAACTGGAAACCACCTTTTTTATCAATTCCCATATAAGGAGAAACCACGATTGCAAGGATCATAGAAACCACAACAACGATACGTCCGATGCGTACTAGCGTTTTTTCATCCGAATTTTTGCCAATATAATTTTTGAAAATATCGAGTGTGAAAATCGTTGAAATACTATTTGCTTTACCCGCCAGCGAAGCCACCACAGCAGCAGTTAATGCGGCAAACGAAAGCCCTTTCAAACCCGCAGGAAGCAAATTAAGCAACACCGGATAGGCTTTATCTGCATTGATCTGCCCATCTGCATCCAGCATTTCTGCCTGGAACATACCTTTACTATAAAGCGCGTAGGCTGCTATACCTGGCAAAACCACGATCACCGGCATTAAAAGTTTTAGAAACGCCGCGAACAAGATTCCGTTACGGGCTGTCTTCAAATCCGCTCCTAATGCCCGTTGTGTAATGTATTGGTTACAACCCCAGTAGTTCAGGTTTACAATCCACATCCCGCCAAGGAGAACCGTCAAACCAGGCAATTGCATATAAAATGGACTTGTTTTAGGGAAAATCATATGGAAATGGTCGTCGTGATTTTCACGCATCATTTTGATCCCGGTCATTACGCCGTCGATGCCTGCATCACCCGAAACCAGGTTAATCGCCAGATAAGTTGTTGCCAAACCGCCGATCACAAGAAAGAAAACCTGGATAACGTCTGTAAAACCAATCACTTTCATCCCGCCGATCGTGATAATGATCGCAAAAACGGCGAGCGCGATCATACAAAACTGGAAATCCAATCCGGAAATACCCGAGACAGCAAGCGCACCCAGATAAAGGATAGAAGTAAGGTTTACAAGAATGTACAACGCCAGCCAGAAAACGGCCATAATTAAGCTCACCGTAGGATTATAACGCTGGCTCAGGAATTGAGGCATTGTATAAATCTTGTTTTTGAGATAAATGGGCATAAAAAAAACGGCTACAATCACAAGTGTCGCCGCTGCCATCCATTCATATGTTGAAATACCCAAACCCATCGAGAAGCCGTTTCCGGACATTCCGATGAACTGCTCTGCTGAAATATTGGAAGCAATTAATGAAGCTCCGATCGCCCACCAGGTCAGCGAGCCTTCCGCCAAAAAGAAATCCTTGGTTGACTCGACTGTTGACCTTTTCCGTTGATAAATCCAATAACCGTAACCGGAGACGACAATGAAATAAAAGAAGAAAACAATATAATCCAGGCTCTGTAATTGTTGCATTTCAAATAATAAAATAGATGAATGTATGAGGTTGATTGGTTTAAATCGAAAGGTACATTATTTTCAGAAAATAGTGCAAAATGAAAACAGACATGGGAATAATAGTCCTGTTTTCAAATGCGTTCATAAATATAGTTACAAGTGTTAAATCGACATGTATTTACTCCGATATTTTCTTTGAATCCTGAAATCGGAGCGGGTTCGTTGGCAGTTTCTTAAACCAGTAAGCGCGTTTTTGGGCTTCCCCATGCTGATAGGCCTCTTCAAATGATTTCCCGGCCTTCATTTCTCCTATCAACCTCTGCAAACCATCGTCTTCCGAAAGGATAAGCCAATAGGAAACTTCCAGCCCGGCCGACATATAAGCAAGCATCACCTGCTTTTGATTTGCATTAAAAAAACCTTTGATCGATGCCATATCCCTGAGCTCCAAAATCTGCTGCCCGCCGCCTGTGTAGTAGAGCCATTCGTCCATGTAATCGTAATACCGGCCAATTTTATCCGGGTTGTTCACAAACCGCCTGTCGAGCATGAGCGCAATGCCTTCGTTGAACCATTGCGGAATTTCCGTTGCAATGGTCCACCAACCCAGTCTTTCAAGCAGTTCCGTATGGCTCATTTCGTGGCTGATCACATCCACATTCATTCCCTGCGTATTAAGGATCACAAACGAATTGCCCCAAGGCGTCCCTAAACTGCACCCCGCCCCTTCTGTGCTGCTGCAATATTTCTGATACTCCTGCGGGTTACTGCAAACGATAATGACCGGATTGGCTTTTTTCCCATCAAAAAAAGAGTCAACCCTAACCTCGGAGCGGTTAATGATGGATTTAATTTTTTTGTAATAAACCGGTTTAATGTCCGCGCTGTAATAAATAGATCCCTTATCAGACCGGAATCCGGAGAAACGGATTAATTCACAGTAGAAAATCTGGGGATAGAGGAAGAAAAGACTGGCAATGATGACAACAAATCCAATAAAAAACAGCTTTCCCAGCTTGAAATAAAGGTGCTGGGAAGAGTTGTTGGGGTTCAAGTTGTGGGTTGAATTGAGATTTGAAAAAGCGAAGAAGATACTCCCCTTGTCACGCTGAGCGGAGTCGAAGCGCGTTACCAAGGAGTAGCGCCGCTTCGACTCCGCTCAGCGTGACAGAGAGGGTTGCAGTTGCACAATGCACATTCAGCGTGACACGGGAAGTAGCTTTCTGGACTACTTAATGCTTAAAGTGCCTCACGCCTGTCGTAACCATCGCTACGCCATTCGCATTGCAATAATCCGTGGACTCCTTATCCCGAATGGAACCGCCGGGCTGCACAACAGCTGTAATCCCTGCCAAATGTGCGATTTCAACGCAGTCTGCGAATGGGAAGAATGCGTCTGAGGCCATTACAGCGCCGTTCAGGTCGAAGCCGAATGCATTTGCTTTATCAATTGCCTGGCGCAATGCGTCTACGCGGGAGGTTTGTCCCGTTCCGCTGGCTAGTAACTGGTTTTCTTTGGCCAGAACGATCGTGTTTGACTTTGTATGCTTGCAAACTTTCAATGCAAATTCAAGGGCGGTAAGCTCACTTGCTGTTGGTGCTTTTTCGGTAACCGTTGTGAATTGGGACTGAACTTCTGTTGACAGGTCTTTATCCTGCACCAAAACGCCATTGAGAATGGTCTTGAACATGATTTGTGGCAAAACAACTGCATTGCGTTTCAGCAGAATCCTGTTCTTTTTAGATTTTAACAACTGCAATGCATCTTCGTCATATTCCGGAGCGATCAGAATTTCCATGAACAGCTTGTTAAGCTCCTCAGCCGTAGCCAGATCCACTTTTGTATTGGTAATCACCACACCACCAAACGCCGAAACCGGATCGCAGGCTAATGCATTGTCATAAGCTTCTTTTGCGGTCGATGCAGTGGCAATTCCACAGGCATTGGTGTGCTTAATGATGGCAAATGTCGGTCCTGATTCTGCAAATTCATCAATCAGGCTTACACAAGCATCAACATCTACCAAGTTATTATAAGACAGCTCCTTACCATGTAATTTATCGAAAATCCCTTCCAGATCACCGTAGTAAGTCGCATTCTGGTGTGGGTTTTCGCCGTAACGCAATGTTTGAGACGACAGGCTTGTGAAGTCAAAAAGCGCCTCGTCTGTTTTTTCTTTATCCGCTGTAAAAAAGCGATTGATCGCTCCGTCATAATGAGAAGAAACCGCAAACGCCTGGCCTGCATAGAAACGACGGTCTTCGATATCCGTAGCGCCCGCTTTCGCAGTCAGCAATTCGACAACCTCCGCATATTGGCTGCGTGACGAAACGATTAATGTATCCTTAAAATTTTTGGCCGTTGCGCGAATCAGCGAAATGCCTCCAATGTCGATTTTTTCAATGATATCCTCTTCTCCCGCGCCCGAAGCAACCGTTTCTTCAAAAGGATAAAGATCCACAACCACCAGATCAATGGCAGGAATGTTGTATTGCTGCGCCTGTGCTACATCGCCAGCGTCATCACGGCGATACAAAATACCGCCCATAATGGCCGGGTGCAATGTTTTTACGCGTCCTCCAAAAATAGATGGATAACCGGTCAGTTCTTCCGCGGCAGTAACGGGAATGTTCAGGTTTTCAATGAAAGTCTGCGTGCCTCCGGTGGAATAAAGTTTTACACCTTCGTTGTGCAACAGGCGAACCAATGGTTCAAGTCCGTCCTTATAGTATACAGAAATAAGAGCGGATTGGATTTTTTTCGACATTGTGGGATGTTAGACTAATGATTTCTCTGACTGAAAAATAAACCGCAAAGATAGCCGAAAAAAGTACGAAGTTTGAAGCAAAAACTGCTAAAATCGAAGAGACAACGAACGAATTAAAGAGACCTAAATCAAAAGCAATGAATCTTGATCTGACTGGAAAAACGGCATTGGTTTGCGGAAGCACGCAGGGAATCGGCCTCGCATCGGCCCTTGAACTGGCATTATTGGGCGCTAATGTAACATTGGTCGCGCGGAATGAGGAAAAATTAAGGGAAGCAGTTGACACGCTCGATACATCCGCCGGACAACTGCACCGCTACATCTTAGCAGATTTCGCCGATCCTGAAAATGTAAAGGAAGCCATCGAAAATTATCTCCGCCTCGTTCCCGACGTCCACATTCTTGTGAACAACACCGGCGGTCCGTCTGGCGGCCCGATCATCGACGCCGATCCGGATCAGTTTCTTAAAACCTTCCAGATGCACGTCATCAATAACCAGTTCCTGGCGCAGGCTGTTGTTCCATCCATGAAAAGAGCTCATTACGGCCGCATTGTGAACATTATCAGCACATCGGTAAAGCAACCGATCGTGGGATTAGGCGTTTCCAACACCATCCGCGGCGCGGTAGCAAGCTGGTCAAAGACATTATCGCTGGAATTGGGCCAGTTCGGCATCACTTCCAACAATGTGCTCCCCGGCTACACCGTCACTTCCCGCCTCGATTCGGTTTTGGAAGTGCGGAGCAAAAATTCAGGTAAGTCAAAAGACGAAGTCGCCCAGGAACTGCAATCCAGCATTCCCATCCGCCGTTTCAGCGAAGCCAAAGAAGTGGCAGCAGCAGTCGCCTTCCTATGCAGCCCGGCGGCAGCAAGCATCAGCGGAATCAATCTGCCGGTTGATGGTGGCAGGACGGAGAGTATGTAGTATTAATTTTATAAGAAATTAAGTATATCCGGGTTTACTTTGATACATTTGCTTCAAAGTAAACCCTTTTCTATGCGCCTTTTTACGTGCTGGACAGCATTTGTCTTCCTGTTTACACTTCTCATGTCTTGTTCAAAAGACCATCCTTCCACTCCCGAACAAGGTTGTCAATTTGCTGGCAAAAGCTATCGATTGGAGCAACTTACTTCCGGTTACGAATCAACTGAAACTTACGAATCACATATTAAGCAGGACAATCACGGGCGACTTTCCGAATTTTCTGTCTTGCAAATGCGTAATGAGAACCCGGGCAAACAGTTTCCAATAACAGTAAATCAGGAAGAAACCTACGTCTTTAAGTATGACTCCGATGGTTTTTTAGTGGAGACCAAAAAGCATGAAATCATAAATCACACGGGCAACATTTCATACAATGACTATGGCCGATTCAAAAAAGGCAGAATTGAGACCGATGAAACGACGACCTTCACTTACGTAAATAAGCTTGTTGAGTCGTATCAGCGAAAAACTTTAACTGTGGTCAAGGGCGACGAAAATGCTCCGAAAAATTACGAATACGAGGCTGGCAAAACTTATAAATACAATGCGCAGGGCGTCATTCAGCAAACAATAATAACAAACCGCAATGGTGGAAAATCCATCACCACTTTTCAAAACGGCATCAGGGCCACGACTGTTAACCAGGATGGCATGCAAATCGCCAAGTATGACGAAAAAGGAAGAACAGCCAGCTCGGGCAACGTAGTTATAGCATATGATAACAATGATAATATCATATTGTATCAAACATACATCCAGTCCAATCTTAGCGTCACGGACAAGCGAACCTACGATGATAAGATAAATCCGGAATCAATTATTCCGTTTCGCTTCAAAGGAATCCCGGAAGATATGCCATATCTACGGTATACGGAAGGTAAAAATAATCAGGTAAAAAGCACTTACTCCTATCCGACTCAGGATGGATATACCAAAAATATAGTGTGGCAATACAATTCGAATGGCTTACCAATAACTTCAACATCAGCCATCGATAAGCCGGGCAGTATACAAAAACAGGTGACTACATATCGTTACGAAAATTGCAATTAAACCAGACAATCAACTCTCACAATGCGCCTCTATCGATCAACATTTACTTTCCTTGCCTTTCTGGCTTTGACTTTCTCTTGCAGTACAAAAGACCATGAGGTTCAACCATCTTCAAATTGCCGGTTTACTGGAAAATCGTATACTGCTAAGCAAAACAGTTACGGCGATACAACCACTTATATGTATGAATCGCATTTGAAACATGATATTGATGGCAAACTGATATCCATAACAGTAGAAAATAATGTCCAAAACAGCAACCCTGACTTTCCCAGAAAGTCCAGCGATGACGAAACGTTTGCCTTCAAATACAATGCTGATGGTTTTCTGACAGAAATTAAGCGTCATAAGTTAACGCTTCAACAAGGCGTCTTTTCTTATAATGATTACCCTTTTTACAAAAAGGGCAGTATCGAGATAAACGACGTTACAACATTCATCTATACAGACAAATTGGTACAATCATCTTACAATAAAGTAAGCACGGTTGTACAAGGAGATAACTATGCGCCCAAAACATATGTAACCGAGCTGACCAAAAACTATAAATATGATCCACAAGGTTTAGTAAAGTCAATAGAACATAAAACCGAAAGTGGACCGGGAGCAACCATACAATTTAAAAATGGCGTTCAGGTTTTTGCAGATACCGAGAACACGAAGTATGACGCAAAGGGCAGGATTATTAAGGATTCGTATGGTGATTCTGAGTTCGTTGCGGAATATGATGCTAACGACAATCTTACATTTGCAGAAAGTCATTACCAGTCAAAACTGGTTTATTCAGAAAGGCGATTATTTGATAACAAAAAAAATCCGGAACTCCTGATTCCTCGCCGTTACAAAGGAATTCCCGATGATGTTAACGTTTTTCTTGCGTCAAGTGAGAAAAATAACATTGTCAAAAAAACATTGACCTATCCTAATCGTGATCCGTATATCGAAAATACAGAGTGGCAATATTTTCCGAATGGCCTTCCGGAAACATCAACGTTTAAAGTATACCAACCAGGAAACGAAATAACCCAAATCACGAAATACAATTACGAAGACTGCGATTAATACCATCATTAAATAATTAAATAATAGCCAGGAAAATTTGTTTTATTTGACTTAACTTAGGTGGGAACGCTGGGTGCGGCCGATTTAAGTCTATGACATACAAATACTTCCTTGTTTTGCTTTTTATAGTTGCGGGTAAGCTGTCTTTCGGGCAGGGAGCGGGCAATTTTGTAAGCTACGAGAAGGGCAAAGGCAGCATCAGCATCCAGGGTAGCAAAGGTTTGCTGATTATTCAGAGTTTCTCCCCGGAAATATTTGAGGTTCAAGTGCTCCCTGCCAAAAATGCGCCGGGTCTTGACAATTCTTACTCCGTAATTCTCCCGCCTTCAACGGCTGCACTTAACATTGTTGAAACTAAAGACAACATTGAAATACGAACGGAAAAGTGCACGCTAGCAATCGACAAGTTTCCGCTGAATGTTGCATTAAAGTCTGGTAATGCAGTTAAAATCAAGGAAATGCGGGGATTTGTGCAGACGAAGGATTCGGTCAGCTATCTTTTCAACATTAATCCAAAAGACGTTTTTCATGGCGCGGGCGGGCGCCCTTTCGGCCCCGATCTCAACCGGAAAGGCTTTGATTTTTATAATTCCTGGGAATACGAATATTTTGACCAGTCAACGGGTTTATCCCAAAGCCTGAATGTTCCTTTCATAGTCTGTTCTCACAAATACGGGCTGTTTTTTGACAGCGACAGACCGGGTTCCATGCGCATGTATGTGGGCGCTGTGGATTCGACATTGCTGCGCGTGGAGTCGGCAAGCACGGGGAAATGGGCTTATTACCTGATCCATGGCAATGATAATGATGAGATTCTTGCTAATTATACGCTTCTGACGGGCCGGCAGCCACTGCCTTCGCGCTGGGCTTTTGGTTACATTCAGTCCAGATCGGGTTATGCCAATGAGAGTGATGCGACGGTGGCCATTTCGAAACTTCAAGATCAGGGATTTCCCGTGGATGCCTTGGCGTTGGATTCACATTGGTATGGCGGTCAGAATGTGCGGGGGAACATGGATTGGGATCCGAAAAACTGGCCTAATGCAGTGGGAATGGTGAAAAGCTTGCTGGATAAAGGTGTCAAAACCATTTTAATTGCAGATCCCTACATTAGCACCAAGTCCATTAGTTACAAACCAGCGGAAGCGCAATCTCTTTTTACAAAAACTCCTAACAGCGGCCAAACCTACGCAATGAACGTAGGCACTGCAACGACCGGACTGCTTGACATTTTCAAAACTGCTGCCCAAACCTGGCTTTGGGAAAAACACAAAAAACTGGCCGCTCAGGGCGTTGCGGGCTGGTGGAGCGAGAAAACAGAGCCGGACCCGCACCCGATGAATGCCGTGCACGAGCTCGGCAATGCCTTTCAGATACATAATCTGTATTCTCTTTTTTGGTCCAAAACCTTTTACAATAACTTCACAAAAGACTTTCCTGAAGAGCGGATTTTTCACATGACACGCTCTGGCTGGGCGGGTTCGCAGCGTTATGGGGCCTTGCCCTGGAGTGGCGATGTGAGTCGTTACTGGGCTGGTTTGAAGCTCCAAATCCCGATCCTGGTGCAGGCTGGCATGTCGGGAATGGGTTATATGCATTCGGATGTGGGCGGGGCCGTAATCATGTCCGATAAGGCAGAAAAGGATGAAGAGCTGGATTTACGCTGGTTTCAGTTTGGCACATTTATGCCGATTTTGAAAGTGGCCGGCCACCGTGAGAATGTAGAACCGTTCAATCTCAGCGAGCCGTTTTACAGCACGGTCAAAAAATATGCAACCGTGCGTTACCAGCTTCTGCCGTACATTTATTCACTGGCCTGGAAAAACAGCATTTCAGGAAGGCCAATCTGCTTGCCAATGGACTATTTCAACAATGTCAGGGCGCTTGGTAACCTGGGTGATCAGTATTTCTTTGGAGAAAATCTGCTGGTTGCGCCCGTTCTGCTGCATGGAATGCCGTCACGGAAAATCGTTTTGCCGCCTGGGAAATGGTTTAACTTCTGGAACAACGAAGTGTATAATGGTAACACGAATGTTTTCCCAAAACTCACAGTTGACAACATTCCGGTCTATGCCAGAGGCGGCAGCTTTATTCCTATGGCCACTTCCACGACCAAAAAAACTACCGACCAATACAGTTCCGACAGCTTGACCGTGCGGTTTTACCAGGACATTTCGGTTCCGACATCCACATTCACCATGTTCCACGATGACGGCATTAATCCCAATTCCTTGACCAAATCAAAATATGAACTCGTCGAATTTGGAGGAAAGGTTTCCAATGACCAGGTGAATGTGACGGTTCAGCGGACAAAAAACTTTGATAAATCCCTTGCCAAGAGACATTTAATATTTGAAATAAAAAACCTTACCTCCAATCCAACTACCGTAACGCTCAATAGTCAATCGATACCGGTCGTTTATACAAACACCGAATTCAAGAACAACACGGCTTATTACGACTTGCTGGACAAGCAGCTGCAAGTGCAGTTTGACTGGGATTGCAATACAACAGCCA
Organism: Dyadobacter alkalitolerans DSM 23607; assembly: GCF_000428845.1. Classification (GTDB taxonomy): domain Bacteria; phylum Bacteroidota; class Bacteroidia; order Cytophagales; family Spirosomataceae; genus Dyadobacter; species Dyadobacter alkalitolerans. Next base: position 530,528 of record NZ_AUAS01000001.1, read on the forward strand.
ACATTGCGGTCACGCGTGAGGGCCTCGACGTGATTACCGGCTCCGAGCCGAAAGCGAATGATCTTGTGTTGAATATTTTTCCAAACCCCGCCCGGTCCCCTGTTTCGGTAAAAGTGAATGTTCCAGAAACGGGCAACTATGAGCTGGAAGTATACAATGTTGCCGGGGTTTTGGTCTATAAGAGTGCATTAGGACAGCATAGCAAGGGTAAAGTGCTGGATCTGAGCTTGGATCTGCGCGTTTCGGGCGGTGCGTATGTGGTGAGGCTTCGGAATAGGCAGGGGCAGTATTTTACAAAGAAAATAGTTATTCAATAGCCATGAATTACAGGCTTTCGTTTTTGCTAACCTTTCTTGTCACGGGCATTACGGCCTGTGTGGAGCCATATGGCGTCACTTTCGAGACGGCGAAAGAATATGTTGTGGTGGACGGCGTGCTTACGGATCTGGACGTTCCGCAGTTTATTTCCTTATCCAAAACCAATCCGGAAGCGACCAACGAAAGTTCGGAATTCACGCAGACGATCTGGACCAAAGGCCTATCCACATTGCCGCTGGAAAAAGCAAAGGCGAAGGTGATTGTAAACGGAACACAGGTGCTTAACCTTACTGAAACGGAGCCGGGCATTTATCAGTTGCCCGCCAACTTCAAAGGAAAAGTAGGCGATGCCTATGAGTTGGAATTTTTAACAGAAAAAGGAAAACTCTATAAATCTTCTTCTGAAATCATGCCGCCGGTTTCAGCCGTGAATCGCGCGTATGACGTTTTTAACCCCAAAGGAATTCCAAAGCTTTCTGAATATTATGGCGAATTCACGCCCAGCAACGACATTTATCTTGATTTTGACGACCCTGCGGGCGAGAAGAATTTTTACCGCTGGCAATGGACGCTCTGGGAATTGCAAAAAAACTGCACAACATGCAATCAGGGTAAATACTATCTTTTCGATGCGGAAAACGGCGTGGATGGCGACTGTTTCAAAGACCTTACATTAAAATACAACGACATTTACGACTACACCTGCGAGGACCTTTGCTGGGATATTTTTTATAGCAAAGACATCACCATTTTCTCGGACATTTACACAAACGGACAGGGACAAAAAGACAAGCTCGTGGCGCAGATCCCGCTTTTACAATCCAATCCGTGCCTGGTAAGCCTGCAACAAAATTCACTCACACCTAATGCTTATCGTTTTCTGAAACTCATTCAGGATCAGGCAAATAATTCAGGAACACTGGCAGACACGCCACCCGCGCCCATTCAAGGCAATGTTACCAATCAGAAAGACAAAAATGAGCTGATCATCGGGTTCTTTACTGCTTCCTCCGTTTCGGAATACCGGACAATGCTCTGGCGGAAAAATATCAAGAATGCGGCGGTGTTGAACCAGCTTTTCAAAACCATTCACAACCGCGACCCTATCCTGGAAGAGCGCTCCGCCGGGCGGCCATACATTCCGCTGGCGATTTGTAAAAAAAGCAGGTCGCGCACGCCGTTTTTACCCAAAGACTGGAAATGGACGCAATAAATGAATTGCGAATGAAGGGATTATACATTTTTCTTTTCTTACTAGTTAATGTCGTCAACGCTTCCGCGCAGGGGCTTACCATCACGGGCTCGGTGCGTGATTCAGCTACGCGCGCGCCTTTGCCCGGAGCCAGCATTGTGATCGATTACAGGAAAAGCTGGTCGGCGGCGGAAATGGATGCGAAAGGCAATTTTACCATTAACATTCCAAATGGCGATCACGTCCTCGTAATCCGGCATGTGGGTTACGAAGCATTCAAAGTTTTTATCAAAAGCGGCACGCAGAAAGCGCATTTCGATGTGCTAATGACTACAACGTCGAGCCAGCTGGAAGAGGTTATCATTACCAGCAAAGGTTTTGACCAAACTATCCGGCAGCCCATTCTCGGTTCGTTGCAGATCAACATTAAGACGCTCGAAAAGCTGCCTTCAGCATTCGGGGAACTTGACATTCTGCGCAGCCTGCAAATGCTACCGGGCGTTTCCAGCGTCGGCGAGGCTTCCAATGGTGTCAATATCAGAGGCGGGACCACGGACCAAACGCTCATTTTGCTCGACGATACGCCTATCTTTAATCCCACTCATATGTTCGGGCTGTTTTCGGTTATTCCGCCGAATACAGTTAATAGTCTGGATCTGTATAAAGGCAATGTGCCGGCGCGCTTCGGTGGCCGGGTGGCATCCGTCCTTGATATTTCAACCAAAAATCCTAATCTGGAAAAGCTCAGGCTCGAAGGCGGTATCAGCCTCATTTCAAACCGGTTAATGGTCGATGTGCCAATCATCAAGGGGAAACTGGGTGTGTATGTAGCTGGCCGTGGGGCTTTTAATGATTTTATTTTGCCCAAACTTGGCAAGCAGCTGAATAACATCAGCGCCAAGTTTGGCGAGCTTTCTGCTAAGTCGTTTTGGAAGATCAATCAAAAGAATACGCTCACATTCATGGGCTATTACAGCAATGATTATTTCAAAACAGACCTGTTAACTAACCTGCCCAATGTGGTCGGGACGGACACTTATTACAAGCACATTACGACCAACGGCATGCTGCGCTGGCTGCACGTGATCAGTCCGGAGGTTACATTGCAAACGACGGCCATTTATGCTAAATACACGCCTGACATTGGCACAGCGGAAAAGGAAACGGGCAATGTGGTGAAGCTGGAATCGGCCGTGGAGCAGCGTCAGGTGAAGTCGAACATTAACTATCAATTGGCCAACCACAAGTTTGAAACGGGATTTATCGGCACGCAATATGTCATTGCACCCGGCACCTTGCAGCCGGGACTGAGCAAGAGCGTCAACTACATTGCAACGCCCACTGAGCATGCTAATGAAGTGGCCTGGTATGCCGATGATGAGATCAATTTCTCCAAAAAACTGGCCGTTTCGCTCGGATTGCGCTATTCGTTCTTTATGGCGACGGGCAAGGCGGTTGTTAGAAATTATCTGCCCGGCCAGCCGAGGGATGATTTTTCGGTTCTGGATTCAACGGTTTATAACAAAGGTAAAGTTTCGAAATCCTACGGCGGGCCGGAGCCGCGTGTGGGTGTGCGCTATGCGCTGAATGACCGGATTTCGCTCAAATTCGGCTACAACCTGATGCGGCAATACATTCAGGTGGTTTCCAACACGGCCACGCCTATCCCCACTTCCCGCTGGAAAACGAGCGATATGCACATTAAGCCGCAGATCAGCCATTTGTTTACGGCTGGATTCTACCAATCGTTTGATGAGGACATTTATGAGATCACGCTGGAAGGTTATTACCGCAATGCCAAAAATATCATTGATTACAAGCCAGGCGCAGATTTCCTGTTGCAGCAATATCCAGAAACGCAGATGATCCAGGGGAGAAACAAGTCCTATGGCCTGGAAATGATGCTTTCTAAAAAGAAGGGGAAACTCAAAGGCTGGGCTAATTACACCTATGCAAGATCCCTGAACATTGTAGACCGGGACGCCGCATTGATCGAACAAGTGAACCGTGGCGACTGGTATCCGGCCAATTACGACAAACCGCACACATTCAACGCTTCCCTGGACATTACAGTCGACACGCACAATTCATTCGGATTCACCTTCGCATACAGCACCGGAAGGCCTTATTCTGAGCCGATTGGCTTTATTAATTACCAGAACAACGTTTACCCATTCTACGATAAGCGTAACAACAAGCGCATTCCCGATTATCATCGCCTCGACTTTGCATGGAACATTTACAATCCGACCATGAAAAACCGCCACTGGCAGGGGCATTGGACATTCTCGATTTACAATCTCTACGCGCGCAAGAATGCTTATTCCGTCTTTTTCAAGACCGAAAATGCCGTTACCAAAAGCTATAAGCTGAACATTTTCGCAACGCCGATCGCGACGGTTGCCTATAACTTCACTTTTTGAAGAACACAGCAAATTTGTAATGCTGCGAGACTATTTTTTACGCCGGATCACCACGAGCTTGTCGTCATTCCGGGCGGCCACGATGGCATTACCGCTTTTCAACTTGATGTTTTTCAAATACTTGACCTGCCCTTTGACCTGAAAACCTTTCAATGATTCGGGTGTGAAGTTGCAGTTGCCGCGGTTGATGAGCACCGTGCCGAAATCGCTGTCATAACGGCCCATTTGAATGTTGCAGTTATAAAAATTACCCATAATTAGCACATCGGGCAGCTTGTCGCCGTTGGCATCGATGATCTGCGCGTCGTAAAATGGCGTCCATTGCGCTTTGTATCCCAATGGTTTTACTTCAAAATTGCCTTTGCCATCATTGACCAGAATGGCGTTTTCAAAATAATCCGCTGATAAAACTTGCGCTTCTTTCAGCTTGTCCTCGCCTACAATATCGCCAATGTTGGCTTTGGCAAAATCGGTTGCGAAAATGTATTTTTTGCGGATCACGGGCATTTGTTTTTCCATTTCCAGCTTGGTCGGGAAAAGTGCTTCTTTGCCATTCAGGTTATAAGTCAGCAGCGGTTCCTTGCGGCCGTTTCCGTCATAATCATTGATATACATTTTCACCGGCTGCGCAGCATTTGCTTTCAACCGGCTGTTCAAACCCAGGTTTCCAGCCAGGATATCCAGGTCACCGTCGCCATCAAAATCATAAGGCATGACGAAATTCCACCAGCCCTTTTTGTCCGTCAGCATTTTTTTGGAGAAGCTTTTGCCGTTGTTCTGCATCATCACAATCCCGTCCCATTCCAACGCCAGCACCAGATCCTGATCGCCATCTTTGTCCGTATCGGCCAGTTTCGCATTTTTTACATAACCAATGTTCGAAAGTTCCTTCCCATACTGGCTGGTAACATCCGTAAATTTGCCCGAACCATCATTTTTAAGTAGATAAGACTTCGGAATCTCACCATAATTGAGCGGCACGGCACGACCACCAATGAACAAATCCACGACCCCATCACCCGTAAAATCAAACGGAACAACGCACGAAGCGGTCACGTAAATATTTGTAAATGCATCCGCCTTAGCGCTCAGATTCCCCTTGCCATCATTCAGATAAATCCGTGGCATCTGAAATTCGGAATTGTTCACATACTCATTGCCGCCCGTCGCCACCACAAGGTCCACATGGCCATCGCGGTTTACATCCACCCAATCGGCACTGACTTCCTCATAAGTGCTGTCTTTCAGCAATGCTGGCTGTAATGATTCCTTAAAAACGCCCGCATTCGTTTGCAAAAACAGATGATTCCGATGCTTTTTGGAAGAACCAACGAAAATATCATCCAGGCCATCGTGGTTAATGTCTGCAATCGCCAAAGCCGGCCCGTCAGCAGTTACTTCAAATGGAATGAGTGAGTTACGGTCAAACTCTACGAAATTATTTTCCTCATGCTTCACGTTCACACCCAGCTGCGCCGCAATGTCTTCGAATGTATAATCCTTGGTTTCCCGGCTGGTTTTGAATTTTTGATAATCGAAAACAGGCAGGTCATTTTTGTGGGTTAATGTCAGCGAATCCTTCAAATCAGCCGATTTAAGCACCTGAAAATGGTTATCCGGCCAGATTACAAACACGGAATCCACTTCCGTCTTTTTACCCAAACCAAGATGCAAAGGCACTTCCATACTCGACTGAAAACCCCGAACCGGAAATTTCTCAAAACTCAGCACTTTGTCTTTTTTAAAAACCAGACATTTTGTGCCAATGGCATTGCGGTTGCCCTGATTTCCTTTGAGATAAAGCCGTGTAAAATCACTTTTAGCAGCCTTTTTATCATTCAAATTTTCGTATACAAATGCCTTTTCGTTAATGTTATTCGTTACAATGTCCAGGTCGCCATCATTGTCAAGATCGGCATAAACAGAACCATTAGAATATGAAACCTGATCATTCCGGATCAAGCCGTCCATATCCTTGAACGCCAGATCGCCCTTATTGGCAAAAAACTTATTATTCAGCTTAATTTCAGGCAGTTTGTCTGCTAAACCCGGATCATTTTCATCGAAATTTTTATTCCGGATCTTCTCCTGAACCACGTCATCCGAAACAAATTTGATGTAATCCGTATCATTCATCCGCTTTGGAATGCCATTGGAAATGAAGAGGTCTTTTAAGCCGTCATTATTGAAATCGGAGAAAAGAGCTGCCCAGGACCAGTCTGTGGAATGCACGCCGGAATACATGCCAGTCTCGCTAAATGTGCCGTTTCCATTGTTGTATTGGAGGTTATTCCGCGCAAACTGGTAATTATAACCCTGCCGGATCTTGTATTTGAAAATGCTGTACATGTCCTCCCCTTCTGATTTTTTGAGGATTTCATAGTTGGACGGAAGCATATCCAGCGATACGATTTCGGGAAAAATGTCATTGTTCAGATCCCCAATGTCCACGCCCATTGAAAACTGGCTCGTATGCATCAGCGACGAATCCGTCATATCCCGGAACGCGCCATTTTTCTGATTGATATACAAATAATCATTTTCGTGAAAATCGTTACCAATGTACATGTCGGGATAACCGTCAAAATTAATGTCGCCAACGCCCAGTCCAAGGCCATAACCCAGCGCAGAACTGTGAATGCCGGTTGTTTTGGAGACTTCCACATATTTTCCGTTGTCATTTTTGAACAACTTGTCGCCAGCCAGCGGATGATATACATTCTCAAAAAGCGCCCTGCGGCCAAATGTGCCATTCTGGTGAACCGAATGATTGAGCTGGAACATGTCCAGATCGCCGTCCAGATCATAATCAAAGAACATCGCCTGCGTTCCAAAAACGACCAGATCGAGCCCATATTCCTTTGATTTTTCAGCATAAACCGGCACGCCATCCTTGATCTCCTGGCATACAAAAAGCAGGTTGTGCCCCTTCATCGATTCATAATCCCCAACCTGACTAATGTAAATGTCCAGCATGCCATCCTGGTTAATGTCCACTATTGAGACGCCATTAGACCAGCCTTTATCACCTTTAAAATTCGCCTTTTCCGTCACATCCTCGAACTTCATGCCCGACTTGTTCAAGTAAATGCGGTTGGGCTCCTGGTTGGCCGTAAAGCAGAGGTCGATCAGTCCGTCGTTGTTCAGATCCCCGGCTCCAACCCCGCCTCCATTGTAAAAATACATGTAGTAAAATATGTTGAAATCCTTGGTTGGTTTCAGCGTGTTGGAGAAGGCGATCCCGGTTTTTTCCGCGGTTAGCAGGTCAAAATCATACTCGGCAATGTCCTTTTCCCTGGCGCAGGAAAAACCGGCCAGGATGAAAGCAATGAGCAGAATTTTGGTAAATGTTTTTTGAAAAAGCATGAACTACAAATTAGCCGGTTGCGGCTTGTTAATCTTGAAAAGAACGGGCTTCGCATTGCTCACCAGGTTGATCAGGTAAGGCGCGCCCTGAATGTTGATCGGACTGATCTGCTTCACTTCACCGTCGATGGCATAGCCGCTTTGCGTGCTGAGCAGCACGTCAAACTGCATGTTTCCCTTGTTAATGAGCACATTACCCCGGCATGCGTCCAGCGCGCCCAGCTGCGGAATGAAATGCGTGTAATTACCGCCCACGATCAGGTCCGGCTTGCCATCGCCGTTTACATCTTCGCTTTCAATGGCATTCAGACAGGAAATTTGCGCGATCGCAGGCAGTTCCTGCAATGTGAACCGGCCTTTGCCATCATTCACAGCAACCGCAGATTTAAGATAATTCACCGATTTCTCGACCGCCGATTTCAACAAATCCTTCGGAAACAGATCCTGCACGGACTTATTGGCATATTCCGAGTGCTTGAGACTCTCCTTTTTAAGGAAGGGAAACTGCGTGGTGATCTCGCGTTTGAGCAGCACCGGCATGTCCTTTCCTTCGACCGTTTTCGTCATCACTTTTTCAATGGTCCCGTTCTTATTGAAATCATTGATCCAGATTTTCAGCGGCGCATCGGCCGAAGCTTTCAAAGAAAAATTCTCGCCTATATTGCCAAAAACAATGTCCTGATCGCCATCCCCGTCCATATCCGCCACTTTCAGGCAACCCCAGAAACCCGTGTAAGCTTCAAGGCCAGAGGTTAGTTTCTGAAATTTGCCACCATTGAATTTAAAAATCACGGGCGCCATCCAATCGCCTGCAATGATCAACTCTTTAATTTTATCACCATCCACATCCGCCCAGGAAGCGTCCCGCACCATGCCCAGCTTGGTGAGCTCTGGCAAAATCGTTTTGCCAATTTCCTTAAAAACGCCCTTTCCATCATTCTGGTAAAGATAACTCCTCGGACTCGATCCGTATTCGCGCGGCACGCTACGGCTTCCCACGAACAAATCAATGTCGCCATCATTGTCATAATCATGTGCCGCAATGACCGCCGTGTTCATGGAATTAGGCGGCAAAGCTCGTGTATTGATCGCAAAAGTGCCTTTTCCGTCATTCAGATAAAGTCTTGTGGGTAAATCGGGGCTGGTCACCAATGTTTCATTCCCGCCGCTTCCTACCACCAGATCCAGGTCGCCGTCGCCATCCGCGTCGAAGAATGTGGCCGCCGTATCTTCAAATCCGGCCAGATCCGTGAACACTTTTTGGCTTGATTCTACAAACGCAGATCCTTTTTGCAAATACAATTGCCCACCCTGCCCTTTCGCGCCGCATACATATACATCCGCCTGCCCATCGCCATTCACATCCCCGATGGCCGCCTTTGGACCTTCCTGTGAGAGGAGCATTGGAATGTTACGCTCGTGGTAAAAATCTTCGTATTTATCCTCTTGGTGCGCATCAAAGCTGTTGCCTGAGGCCTCGGTCAGCATCGTTGTTTTCTGCTTAATCGCATTATTGAAATCTGCTCCTGTGTTGGTAATCTTAAAATTCAATGTTGTATCCGCATTGATTTTCGGATGCATTGTAACCTTCCGATTTGGCCAGATGATGCGAATGGAATCAATCACATTGGTTTTTCCCAAGCCAATCGTTATCGGATATTCCGTACTGGATTGAAAGCCGCGTGCGGGGTTAACCTGCTTGCTAAAATTCTGGTTGCCTGCAAAAACTTCAATTTTAGAGCCAATCGCATACGTGTTCTTGCCTTCGCCAGCGAGTTTGAGCTTGATATAATGGTTCTTTTCTGCCTTCGCTTCGGACTTGTTTTTGTAAACAAAACACTTCTGATTCACATTATTAACCACCAGATCCAGATCGCCATCATTGTCCAGATCCGCGTAAGCTGCGCCATTTGAAAACGACTTTTCGCCTAACCCAAATTCATCCGCACGCTCCTTGAACTGCAAGTTGCCCTCATTGTGAAAAAAGTTATTCGGGACCGGATTGGAAGGCATTTTATCAATAATGTTCTGCATATTCTCCTTCTCGCCCGACATCACCATTTTCTGCGTCACTTCGTTGGCAAAAAAATCGATAAAGTCCTGATCCAGAATATCGTGGTAAATGCCGTTGCAAACGTAAATGTCTGTTTTGGCATCATTATCCGCGTCAAAAAGCAAGGCACCCCAGCTCCAATCGCTCGCCGCCACACCCGAATAATTTGAAATCTCGCTGAATGTGCCGTCCTGATTGTTCAATTGGAGGCTATTCTGCATATATTGATTGTAAAAACCCTTTTCTTTTTTAAGATTAAAAAGATAATGGTTCTCAAATGAAGTGGTCGTTTTGTAGCGATATTCATCACGCGGAAGCATATCGGTAACGAAAAGCTCGGCATAACCATCGTTGTTAATGTCGCCCATATCCGCGCCCATGGAAGCCAGACTCGTGTGTTTCACGCGTTTTTCGAGCTCCTCAGCGAATGTTCCGTCTTTTTGATTAATGTATAAATAATCCTTTTCGTAAAAGTCGTTGCAAACATAAATATCCGGATACTGGTCTCCATTCATATCGCCGACAGTAACGCCCAGGCCAAAACCAATCAGGCTTCCGTAAATGCCGGCTTCCTCGCTCACATCTACAAACTTGCCGTTGTCATTGCGCAAGAGTTTATCACCGCCGCCTTTCAGGAAATCCTTTACAGGCCAGTCTTTTGCACGCATGGTGCGGTCGTTGGCGTAATTGAGCGTGTTTACGGGGATGAAACTATTATTTAAGATATAAGCATCCAGATCGCCATCGAGGTCATAATCAAAAAATGCGGCGTGTGTGGTGTAGCCCGTTTCATTCAGTCCATATTTTGCGGCCGATTCGGTGAATGTCTGGTCGCCATTGTTGATATAGAGTGAGTTGCCTTGCTTGTTGACAAACTTCTGGTAACCCGCGTTGCAGACATAGATGTCCAGCAGATTGTCGCCGTTTATATCCACCATCACCACGCCGGTGCTCCATTTTGTGGGTTCAGCAACGCCGGCTTTGGCCGTAATGTCTTCGAATTTGAAGTTGCCTTTGTTTAAATAAAGCTTGTTGTCGCCCATGTTGGCGGTGAAGTAAATGTCGGGCAAGCCATCATTATTAATGTCCCCGATCGCCACGCCGCCGCCGTTGTAAAAGTTTCTATACGTGAAAATATTGAAGTCTTCCTTATTCACAACATTATTTTCAAAGTCAATTCCGGTGTAGGAGGCACTAAGTGACTCGAACAACAGGTCCTTGTTTTCTTTTTTACAGCCAGCCAGGGTCAAACATAACATAATAGCAAAGAACAGCTGACTACTGTTGAACTTGTGTATCAAAACAATTGGTATATTACTAGTTAGAAGTACACTACTTATTCAAATCCTCCCAAGTGAGATTTAGGAGTAGCGCATTTGGCTTCTTAAAAACAATGAGTCCCTCTAAATCCAGGAGATCGGTAGTATCAATATCATTGTATCTTCCACACTTCCCGTTTAATCTCATAACAAGCTTGCCTTCGGATAGCTCACTAATAGTGATTTCCCCTTCATGCATTACATATCCTTCCCCAATCCTTTCTTTTCTATCTATAATTTTCCCAATCATGACACGGGCATCGTATCGATTCTCATTATTCACCCGGAACGTAAATGGGAGTTGGGTATACCACGAAGCTTTATGGAACCCAATGATTATCCGGCTTTCCATTGGATCGGAAATATTGAGATTAAATTTTTCTTTATCAAATTGAACTGCACCTTCGAACAAACTCTGTACCGAATAAAATCTTTTTGTCCCAATGTTAATAGATGCCTTTGCCTGATTATCACTGAGCGCCCCAATCATTTTTTCCTCCTCGGCGTTATGCTTTAATGCTGCATCGCAGGAACATAACAGGCCAGTGAAAAATAATATAAATATGTTGATTCTTGAAACTTTCATCTGTTCAAAATAAAAGTAGAAATGCCCCCCGTAAGGAACATTTCTACTTAGCAAGCTTATATAAATCCAATCTTAGTTATAACCGGGATTTTGGGTAAAGTTTGGATTTGAAATTATTGCAGTGGAAGGAATTGGAAACAGCACTGTATAAGGCTCTCTATTAACAGCTCCTTCTCCAGTCGTGTATTTCCCAAACCTAATTTCAACCGTTCTTTTTCCACCCTCCCAATACATTTCTCTACCTATCTCATCAAATAAAGTATCTGCCGTCAAAGAGGTGAGCGGTTTTGCTCCTCTTGCAACCCGAAGATCGTTTATTTGCTTCAAAGCACCTGCTACATCGCCACCTCTAAACATTGCCTCTGCTTTTGCCAAGAACACCTCTGCGTACCGTAATAGGATGTACTCCCCAGCCGTAGCAGGATGGTATTTTATTACACGGATACCCTTTTCTGTCGCAGCACCTGTGAGAGGGACATCTTTACTAAATGATAGGATTTTTTGTGATCTAGTATCTATAACGTCCTGAATTTTTATTTTTCCAGATGCTTCTTTAACATATGCACCTTCCGCATCTTTCACGGGACCCTTTTGAGGTCCAACAAGGAAGCCTCTACCAAGCCAGGAATATTGAGATCCGTCTAGTGTCGGTGCAACGCCTTTACGAATATCGCCGTCTTCAAATTTGTCATAAAAGTCCGCCAGTGTGGTAAAGCCGTTCCATCCACTAGGATCCTGGCTGTAATGCAACGTCATCATCCAGCGGTTTTCAGGAGTACCTTCAATGCTTACAAAAATCACTTCCGATGCAGCAGTTTTCGAAAAGTTTTTGAAGTAGTCTTTCTCCAAAGAAAAACCGTCCGCAGCGACCGCATTAGCATATTGAATGACCTTGTCCATATCTGCTTTGTCAAAAGTATATGGCCCCTCTGGCGGAGTCGACTTATAAACGGCTTTGTTCAAGTAAAGCCTGGCAAGAAGTGCGTTTGCAGCAGCCTTGGAAGCGATGCCATTCGTGGCAGAGGGACCAGTCTTATTCAAGATTGGAAGTGCTTCCTCTAGATCCTTCACGATGAAATCAAATGCTTCTGACCGAGTAAGTACTTTCGGATTGACATCAACACCATCAGTAACATTCCTAAATGGAACTTGGCCCCAAAAATCCATAACATGGAACATATGAAACGCTCTCAAAAATTTAGCCTCAGCGGCCTGGACGGGTGTCGGGTTAGAAGCAATAATCTCAGTAGCTTTGTAGGCCCGTTGATTCAGCAGGTTCCAGCTTTCTCTAACCGTCTGGTGAGTCGCATCCCATGAGTGAGCGTCTAGCGTTCGCCACACGCCATTATCACCCCAGTCAACTCCGCGTGTTGGTGGAATCATTTCCGCAGACGTATGTTCCCCCAAAGCATATATATTGTTCTGGTCAGGATACGTTCCAAGGTCCTTATAAGCCGAAACAAGCAGAATCGCTGGATCTCCCGGAGTAAAGCCAGCACCTGTTGATTGTAGGATTGAATCCTTTTCGTCTGTAACCAGGTCAGTACAAGAGAATGTCGCGAATGCGGTTACGCTCGCAATCAGATATTTATAGGTTATATTTTTCATCAACTTAATTTTTAAAATGAGATATTCGCACCGATTGTCCACGTTCTCGCCCTTGGATAAGCTGTATAGTCAATTCCAAATGAAGGTATATCGTTAAGCGACTTGTTGGTACTTACTTCTGGATCCTGCCCGCTATATTTTGTGAAAAGCAGTAGGTTCTGACCGGATATATAGAGCCTAGCATTAGAGAATATTTTACTTTTTAAAGGTAATCTATATCCCAAAGACATATTCTGCAGGCGGACGAAATCGCCTTTTTCCAGAAAACGGGTTGAAACGTCTGGGTTATTGGAGCCACTTTCCCCGTTTCCAATGATATCTTTTGTTACGTTACGCCCTCCCTGGAATGAGCCTGCAGTAAAGAATGCATTAGCTGTATTTGAGTAAATATAATTACCAAACACGCCGTTAAAGAATAAACTAAGGTCAAAGTTCTTATATCTAAAATTGTTAGTTAGCCCGCCAGTTACTCTTGGAAGCGGACTTTTACCATCCTGAAACTTTTGTACGTCTCCAGAAGGTGGCAGCGCATTAATTCCACCTTCATCGAAGCCAACAAAATCTCTCACAAAAAAGGCAAACAATGGCTGTCCCTCAGCGATACGTTGAGCAAAAGCACCGGACAATCCCTGTCCATTAATTTCACCGGTATCATAGGTTCCTTTCAAATTCTCAACCAAATTTTTATTATATGCTACATTGAACAAGACTTCCCAAGAAAAGTCCTTCTGATCAATTACGGCTGCATTCAAGCTAAGCTCCACACCGCGGTTAAGAATGTCGGTGTCAAGATTATCCCAGGTAAAAGCATTTGAAGCGGGCTGGGCGGCGACAATTTTAAACAACAAATCACTGGTATGTTTTTCGTAAAAATCAATACTTCCAGACAACCTGCTTTTGAGAATTGCAAAGTCAAGACCCACATTCAATGCCTTGGTGGTTTCCCATTTAAGGTCGGGATTTCTAAAAGAAACGTCATTTACTCCACCTCCATTGATATCTCCACTGGCGTTAAATGACCAGTCTCCATACCTTTTACGCTGATCATATAAGTTGTGAGGAATTTCCTGGTTTCCAGTAATCCCGTAACCAACTCTAAACGCCAGATCATCGAATACTTCTTTGGGAGCAAATGACTCCTCGATCAGTTTCCATTTAAATGCACCGGAAGGGAAGTAACCATACTTGTTGTTACCTCCGAACTTAGTAGATCCGTCAACTCGAAGTGTACCGGTAAACAAATACTTGTTACTGAAACCTAAGTTCAGACGACCGAAATATGACTGCAACTCATCCTTTGTTGAAGACGTATTCTGAATAAGAGTTCCATCCTTACCACTTACTACAGATGCCATGTTGTTAAGCATCAAGTCCAGGTTATTAGTCTGAAAGTTATATGCTGCAACATTCTTTGTACCTCTTTCAAAGCTTTGATATGAGTATCCTGCCAAGGCATTTAACGATACGCTACCAAACTCTTTTTCATAAGTAAAATAATTTTCCCATAATCTGTTATTAGCGTCAATATCCCTGACATAGGCCCGACCTTTACCTGCAGTTCCCTCAATGATCAAATCGCGTGAGTAGGCCGACTTACGGCTTGAAAATGACTGATCGAAACCAAGCACCGTTTTGAACTTCAATCCCTTTACTATTTCCAATTCCGCGTTGATGTTTCCTAGGGCTCGTAATGTATTCGTATTGTCTCTCGACATATGTAGGAAGGCAAGCGGATTAGGTTCTGTTTGCCCTGGTTGGTAATATTTACCATCTTTCATAATGGGGTTAGTGGGATTGGTTTTAATGATTCCTCCTAACAAGTCCCCGGTAAAACCAGAGTTTTCAGAAATTGGCACACCTGAATCCTGCGTATTAGCCAGGTTGATGTTACTTCCTATTGTCAAACGATCCTGAATAAATTTCTTAGTACCGGCGAATCCGATGCTGTACCGCTTAATTCCTGATTTAAGAATAATTCCCTTTTGGTCAAGATAGCCAAGGGAAAAGCGATAATTACCAGTTGCGTCTCCGCCTCCATAGGATAAGTTATGCTGATTTGTAAAAGCTGTTCTGTAAAGCTCTTTTTGCCAATCTGTTGATCCTCCTGCATTCTGACCACCAGCAGCAACATATTCCTCTGCCGAAAGAAGATCATATTTCTTTGTAATTGTACTTACCCCAAGAGAGTAACCGTAATCCAAAGTCCCTTTTCCTTTTCCCCGTTTTGTGGTGATTAAAACTACCCCATTGGCGCCCCTGGATCCATATATAGCCGTTGCAGAAGCATCTTTTAAGATATCCATACTCGCGATATCATCCGGATTAAGAAAGTTTAACGGGTTCTTTGCTGCTTGACGACCTACACCGGATGCATCTCCTCCACCACTAACATCGTCACCACTTAAAGGGACACCATCAATAACAAACAAAGGATTATTACCACCGCGTACTGAAGTGGTTCCCCGGATACGCACGTTAATACCACCGCCTGGCTCACCGCTGGATTGGCTAATCTGCACACCCGCAACGCGTCCCTGCATTAATTGCTCAGGAGAAGTAACGATCCCTTTCTGGAAATCCTTCGATCCCAAAGCGGACACCGCACCGGTTGCATCCTTTTTCTTTACCGTTCCGTAACCTACAACAACAACTTCTTCCAAAGCCTTAACGTCTTCGGAGAGTGTAACGTTGACGGTGGATTTATTACCAACTGCAATGTCCTGAGTTTCATACCCAATGGCACTGAAAGTCAATGTTGCATTTCCCGGAACACTAATCTGGTAGTTACCTTCAACATCCGTATTTGTTCCTTTTGTACTCCCTTTTAATGTAACTGTAACTCCTGGTACTCCACCCGCTCTGGCGTCAGTAACCTTACCGGATACATTCACATCCTGTGCAAAAACATTTGTGCTTAAACCGATCAAGATCATCAGGAAGCCGAAAAGCCCTGTGTTGCGCCCTGCTAATCTCGCTTTCGTCACAACATTCTTTTCATTGCTTGAATCATGTCGACGAAACACATGAAAGGATAAATTCATCATAGGTCTGTTAAATAAATAGTTAAATCTGGTCACCGCCTATGTATCATTTTAACATTTGCGTTCATCTTCGATAAAAAATGCCCTGTCACACTCAATTCGGGCTTTTTAATGAATTTTACTACGAAAAAGTTAAAGTTATTCAATGACGGTCATACAAAATAATATAAAAGAGCCGGATAATACAATATGGTTTTCTTTAAACCTGCTTAAATAAATCAACTTTTAAGCAAGAAATTTATATTATATAATTATAGTGCAAACGCTATATTTGAGAAGTACAAAAGCAGCCCATTTCGGTGACTTTTTTAAGTAAAGTTTAATTTTTTGGCCAGCGGACCTATATAGCGTTCTGAAAATATTTTGCTGGAAATCCTTGATCGTTGTTCGTAACTTTGGAGCTGATTTTCCCGCTTATCCAACACCATGACTGCGCCGCTTTCCGTAACTAACAGTGATTTAAGTCTTCTTGCCAAACAACTTGAGGGTGAACTGCATTTCGATAATACGATGCGCACCCTGTACGCAACCGACGCTTCCGCTTACCGTGAAATGCCACTTGCCGTGGCCATCCCGAAATCGGAGGCGGATATCAAAACACTGATCAGATATGCTACGGAAAAACGCATTTCGCTGATTCCAAGAACCGCCGGAACGTCGCTTGCTGGACAGGTTGTAGGGAACGGCATTGTGGTGGACGTTTCACGGAATTTTACAAAAATCCTGGAAATAAACGCGGCCGAAAAATGGGTCCGTGTGCAGCCTGGTGTGGTGCGTGACGAGCTTAATATGGCTCTGAAACCTTATGGACTTTATTTCGGGCCGGAAACCTCAACGGCTAACCGCGCCATGATCGGCGGAATGGTCGGAAACAATTCATGCGGCTCCAATTCTATCGTTTACGGCAGCGCCAGAGAGCATACATTGGAAGTGAAAGCAATCCTGGCAGATGGTTCGGATGCAGAATTTAAGCATATAAAAGGAGCGGCTTTCAAAAATCTGCTGACAAGTGCGCAACAGAAAAACGGAAGCGCGACGCTTTTGGATAAAATCTATCTCGAAACAAATGAAATTTTACAATCCCCTGTAAACCAGGATGAGATTAGAAGAAACTTTCCAAAGCCCAGCATTGGCAGAAGGAATACGGGTTACGCATTGGATATGCTGCTTCATACCGAGCCATATTCTAATCAAAACGCCCTTGGTGAGCCAGCACAGCCATTTAATATGTGCAGCCTGATCGCAGGCTCGGAGGGAACATTATGCTTTCTGACAGAAATAAAGTTAAATCTCGTTCCGCTGCCGCCAAAAACGCAGGGGTTGGTTTGTGTGCATTGCGATACGATTGACGAAGCATTAAGAGCGACGATTCTGACCCTAAAATATCAACCGCACGCAGTTGAATTAATAGATGACTATGTCCTTGAATGTGCCGCTACGAACGCAGAGCAGAAGAAAAATGCATTTTTTGTAAAAAATAAACCTGACGGTAAATATCCGGCCATCCTGGTTGTGGATTTGTCGCGGGAAACGAAGGAGGAGGTTGAAGCGCTTTCTACAGAAATGGTCAAAGAGTTACAGGATGCGGGCATGGGTTTCCATTATCCGTTGCTCTTTGGTGACGATACAAAGAAGATCTGGACATTAAGAAAGGCAGGCCTGGGACTTCTCGGCAACATTCCGGGTGACGAAAAAGCGGTTGCGGTGATCGAGGATACGGCAGTTGATGTTTACGACCAACCCGATTATATCCGCGATTTCAATGAAATTTTGAAAAAACATGGCATGTCGGCGGTGCATTATGCGCATGCAGGAACGGGCGAGATCCACCTCAGACCTATCATTAACCTCAAAACCAGCGAGGGACACCGCCAATTCAGGATGATCGCGGAAGAGATTGCAGACCTGGTTAAAAAATACGATGGCTCGCTTTCCGGAGAGCATGGCGACGGGCGGTTAAGAGGAGAATTTATCCCGAAAATGGTTGGTGAGCACAATTACCTGCTTTTCAAAGACATTAAGAGGGTGTGGGACCCTAACAATATTTTCAATCCGGGAAAGATTGTGGATACGGCGCCGATGGACACTTTCCTGCGCTACGAAGCCGATCAGCAAACACCCGAATTCAAGACTTACTTCCGTTTTCAGGACCAGGATATTTTGCAGCACGCTGAGCAATGCAACGGTTCCGGCGACTGTCGCAAAACCCAAATGAGCGGCGGGACAATGTGTCCGAGTTTCATGGCTACCCGCAACGAAAAGGACACGACACGTGCACGGGCCAACATTTTAAGAGAGATGCTGACGCGTTCTCCGAAAGAAAACCGGTTTGATAATAAAGAGATTAAGGAAGTGTACGACCTTTGCCTGGCTTGCAAAGGCTGCAAAGGAGAATGTCCTTCTAATGTGGATGTTGCGAAATTGAAAATGGAATTTTTGCAGCAATATCACGATGCAAACGGCATTCCGCTACGCTCCTGGCTGGTAGGGAATTTTTCAAAAATGACAGGCATTGCTAGCTATGTTCCCTGGGCTTATAACCTTGTTTTCAAAAACGCACCACTTCGGAAGATAGCCAACACCATGGTAGGCTTCCATCCCGAGCGAACTATGCCGCTCCTGCATAGCACCACTTTGAAGAAATGGTATGACCAGCGCAAAGCGGCAAAATCCACAGGTCGGAAAGTGTATCTTTTCTGTGATGAATTTACCAATTATAATGATGTTGAAATTGGCAAAAAATCTATTCTAACCCTTGAAAAGCTGGGTTATGAAGTGATTATTCCAAAACATGCCCCTTCCGGCCGTCCCCAGCTTTCGAAAGGACTTTTGAAGGATGCGAAAAAAATCGCCGAGGAGAACATTAACCTGCTCAAAGACATCATTTCGTATGACACCCCGCTCGTCGGCGTTGAGCCGTCCGCCATTCTGACTTTCCGCGATGAATATCCGGACCTGGTTAGCGATGAGCTTGTGGAAGAATCCAAAAAACTGGCCCAAAACGCATTGCAGTTTGACGAGTTCATTTCACGCGAAATTGAGTTAAAACATATTTCCAAAGATCAGTTTACCAAGGAGAAGCGGTTGATCAAATTGCATGGACATTGCCAGCAAAAGGCCATTTCGAGCATGATACCAACAAAAAAAATGCTTTCGCTGCCGGAAAACTACAATGTTCAGCTCATTCCATCGGGATGCTGCGGCATGGCCGGGTCGTTTGGTTACGAAAAAGAGCATTATGACATTTCCATGCAAATCGGAGAACTGGTCCTCTTCCCAGCCGTCCGCCAGCAACCCGAAGAAGTCATCATCGCCGCCCCCGGAACCAGCTGCCGCCACCAGATCCACGACGGAACCGGTCGCCACGCCATGCACCCGGCAGAGATATTGTGGGAGGCGCTGGTGTAAAGTAAAACAGATTTTTCAAGCACAGGTTTAGCCCAATGCTTGAAAAGTCTCCCCTAATTCCGCCCCAAGTTAAAATTCATCGTCGTTCCTATCCTAAACACCGTTGTTTTATACTTAAAACGCTCGAAGTTACTTACGACTTCGACGCGGAAAGGGAAGCGGATTCCTACGTCGAGGCCGTAGCCTAGTTCGGTGTAGTTGTTGGAGGCTGGGGTGGCCAGGTAATGCAGCATGAAGTTTTCCTTGATGCCGAGTACGCGGAACCAGGTGATTTGGGTGAGCAGGAATTTGCGCAGCTCGCTCAGGATATGGGCTTCGAAAAACTGGTCGGACGTGCTGTAACGATAGTAGTCAAGCATTCTGAATGTTCCGACGGGATCACCAAGCTGAAAGAAAAACCGGTTTCCTGCGAAATGCTGGAAGTCGGGATAGCGGACGGCATTTGTGTTCAGGAATTTTCCGGCACTTAGTTTATAGCTTAGCTTACTCCGGATCCCCGTGTCAAATCCATGCTGGATACCGACCTGCAAAAGGTCGAAATCCACGTCGCTGCCAAAAATATCATTGATTCCTTTGCGGTAATTCAGTGATAACTTCGGCGAATCATCGTCGTAATAGGTTGTCTTTCCATTTTTGGTGCGGTATTTCTGCCAGGGCTTGTAGTTCGCTGTAATTCCGATGGTCAGGGCCTGGTGATTGGTCATTTGCGTGAATGTCTCCGCTGATTCTCCACTCGGGTAAAGCGTAAACGGGTGATTAGAAGTAAATTCCCTGCGTTTCCAGTCGATCCAGCGATATGGATTTGTGTTGTACAAATTGCGTAGCGGGCTGCGGTCGGCGTATTCCATGTTGGCTTTTAGCTCGAAATGTTCGTTTTCACGGGTGGTTGCAAAGTCGAGCCGGACGAACTTCTTTTCGTAAACTTTGATAAAATTCTGCTCCAAAAACAATGTGGTAATAGAGTTCAACAGCGGATGCATTGGGTTTTCTCCGTTAAACTGAGAAACCGTCTGGCCGCCTGATAAGTTGAGTTTGTTGCTTTTCCAGCTATAATCAATTCCGCCAAATGCCATTAATTTCTGCCTGGCAAACGAGTAACGGGTGAGCGCATTAATGGACAATTCCTGCCCTTGCCGAACAGAAAAGCGCTTAACACCATCAGAACCAATCTGGACCCCTTCCTGATTCTTCTTTGGATCACCCCCTTTATAACGCAGCTTAAAACCGCCACCATTCAAAACCAATCCCTCAACCGTGTTCACCTGCGCACCCAGCAGCGGCGTCACATAATCCAGCCGCCACGGACTTTTCTTGCCCAGCCGGAAGCTGTGACCGGTAAAAATATCGCCTACAAAGCCCAGCCCCCCGCCTTTCTTATTGTTTTTAGAAGTGTCGGATTTGGCAACTTTCAAACTGTCTTTCTGCTCCTCAGTGCCTTTGGTCATCACCACAATGCTATCCAGTCGCGTGTAACTTTTCACCTCCGCCGTCGTCAACGGGACCGTTCGGATGGAATCCCAAAAGGCGGTGCTGCGCATACTGGCCATGGAATCCACGACTGTCGTATCGTTTCTCGTGAAGTTCAGGTCTATGTCCTCTCCTTTCTCCTCTTTTGTTTTCAGGTCCTGCTTTTCATATTCCTTCATGAGCTTGCGCAGGTTTTTGGCCGAAAATTCCTTTTGCTTACTGACCACTTCCTCCAATTTCTGCGTCTTGATTTCCCGCCCAGTAAGCTTTACCTTTTTCGCTTCGTCCTTCTGCTTTTTATCATCCACCACAACAATGTCCGGCCGGAATGCAGGATTGATCTTAATGTCGGAAAACGATTGAGAAATCACGAAATCCCCTTTTCCTTTTAAACCATAAATGCCTCCCTGCACATGAAACTGCTGATTAACAGGCATCCACACGCCTTGCACCGGACTGTAAACCTGCTTGATATCAATAGTAAAACCCGTATTAACGGTCGTCAGATCGAGGCTGTAAATGCTCCACTCATCTTCTATAATATGAATGGTCCCTTTGTAAACGCCTTCGCCATAGGCGCGCGGGGTTACTTTTATTTTATTTACTTCAATGCCATTTTCACGAAAAGCGCCCTGATACTCAAATTTATAATAAGCAAATGCACGGGGCGACAGCGGGGAAACGGCCTTAACAACTTCGGGCTGGTAAAAGCTTGTCAGCAGGTAAGCATTCGGGTTTGCGAAATCCTTATCCTGACTGTTCCGGGCGGCGATAACCTTCTGTTTGTAGGTGTTAGGCTGTTTAAATGTTACCTCGGAAACGCTTTCATTGAGGATAGGAACGCCTTTTTTGAAATTCGTCTCCTTTTCCATCTCCTTTAATTCCTTTTTATACAAAAATTCCAAAGGAAGATCGGTGATCACTATGGAAGATTTGGAGTAGGCTTTGGCCTTATAACTGTCCACTTGGAGCAAATGATAGCGGCTTTTGGCAATGGCGCGGCGCATAATGGTGTACGCAGGATCTTCGTCGCGGCTTCCTATACGCACTTCGCCCAGGTTCAGCGCCTGTTCTTCCATGGTCAGGTCAAAGGTCTCCATCCTGTTTTCGACCGTAAACGCTTTTTGCCCGGTTTTGAAACCTAAATATTGAAAAATGACCTCATAATAACCCGGTTTCAGGTCCAGCTGATAACGTCCTTCTTCGTTGGAAATGGTGCTGATGGATGTGCCTTTGACAACAATTGCGGCAAACGGCAGCGGCTCCCCTTTCCTGGTTTTGATAATCCCCTTGATCCCGCCCGACGAAGTGCCTTGCGAAAAGCATTGACCAGCAATTAGTAAGAAAAGAAAAACGATAGTAAAGTAGCGTTGGAGCATAGAAAGATCGGGGCCCGGATGTAAGATGCCTGTTGTATGTCAACAAGATGCATTTAAATATAAACGGGTTGCATTAAAATGCCAACAGATTTTTCCGATCAGTTACATATCCGCAAATTCCCAGGCACTCTGGTAGGCGCCCAGCGCTTCGGCGTAAGAAATAAAGTCTGAGTAAAAGGGCAGATTCGAGAGCGTGGCGCTGTCGCCGATCACGACCAGTTTTTTGCGTGCCCGGGTCATCGCCACATTCATACGGCGAATGTCAGAAAGGAATCCGATCTCGCCCTCGGGATTGCTGCGGGTCATGCTGATGTAAACAATGTCGCGCTCCTGACCTTGAAAACTATCGATCGTGTTGACTGAGATTTTTGATATAAATGGCTGTAAAAGAATATTATGAGTCAATTGCTCTTTCAATAAACCAATTTGCTCTTTATATGGAGAAATGACTGCAATGCTTGGAAACTCGCCGGTATTGAAGCTTTTGGCCTGCATCAACTCGGTCACATATTGAGTCAAATGTTTGAATAAAAATGCGGCTTCATCCGGGTTCGTAGAGCTGGTTCCTTCGAGTTTTTCATCATAACCGCAGCCTGCCGTGTCAATAAAAGCCAGTGCACTATCCGAGGGAAAAACCAGGTGATGCGCGACAGCCTCGTTGGCTTTCAGTTTATTTTGATAAAAGATTTGAGATGAATAACCCATAATTGCTTCATTCATCCGATACTGCTCTTCGAGTAATGTTACGGATTCCGGATGCAGCGCGACGCATTTTTCCAGCAATGTGGTGGCCAATCCATTTTTAGCAGCCTCGGCTGACTTAATGGTGGGCGCCAACTGAAAATGATCACCTGCCAGCACCACTTTTTCGGCTTTCAGGATAGGGATCCAGCAGGCCGGTTCCAGTGCCTGTCCGGCTTCATCAATCACCACTGTTTTGTATTTCAAATTGCGGACCGTATAATGGTTAGCGCCCACCAATGTGGCGGTAATCACCTGCGCCTTGCCCAGAATATCCTCTATCGCATATTGCTCCACGCTCCCAACCTCTTTCATGATCTTGTGGGCTTCATCAAAAAGCGCTTTCCGCTGGTCGCGTTCGGCTTTTCCAAAATTGCGCTTGTATTTATGTGCGAGGTTTTTGTATTCGTTTGCCTGCTTTTTGAGCGCCTTAATGTCCTTCATCCGCACGTGCTGCGAGATTTTACTATCCAGTGTGAGCGACATCAAGCGTTCCGAAACACGCACCGGGTTACCAACCCTGAGCACATTCAAACCCCCGTCTGTGAGCTTTTCACTGAGCAGATCCACAGCCGTATTACTAGGCGCGACTACCAGGATCTGCTGGTGATCCTGTTTGATCAAAGCCTTTATCGCCTGGACCAATGTGGTCGTTTTTCCGGTCCCCGGAGGGCCATGCACAATGGCAAGATCCGACGCGGAAAGGATTTTATGAACAGCCTCATCTTGTGAGCTGTTTAATTTGGGGATCGTTATTTTGGGAAGTTCGTCGTTGAAAGAAGGTGATTTTTCTCCGGTCAGAATTTTGACCAGACGGCCCTCTTTTTCATTTTCAAGCAATGCAGTTGCGGCCTTAATCGCACCTTGCATTTCGTCGTAACTATTGTCATCAAAAAGCAGATCGATGCCCAGCTTTCCATCGCGTGACCATTCGGGAAGCTCATCCGTCCGAAGCGTGATTTTGAGCCGGTTACCACTCTGGTGCGTAATAATGCCTTCTAACCTGTCCTGCTTTGGCTCGTGATTGGAAAACAAAACAGCCGGCATGCCAAACCGGAGCTGATGGGGAATATCCTGGTGTGTGGTGCGTTCAATTTCGACGGTCAAATAGTCGCCGCGGCTCATTTCCGAGCCTCTTATGGCAATGGGATACCAGCTTAACCCGCTCGCGCGCCGCTCGGAAACCGATGACCTTTCGGTAAGTCGCTGGTAAGCAAGCCTGTCTTCTTCCCTTTCAGTTTTAAGTAAATCGAGGAGGTTTTTGAAATAATCCATGCACAAATAAAGTCAGGAAAACTGGTTTTAGTGTATCATCGCAGCATCTGCACCTTGCTGCACTTCCACTTTTTCCTTGATAAAACGCCTGCCAAAAACAAGCATAGAAAGCGCCAGAAGCGAAGATCCGGCCATTGAAGCCACCATTGGAATAACGGATGGCTCTTCAAAAATACTGATCACAATGGATATCAATGTGCCCATTCCCATCTGAAAAGCCCCCATTAATGCGGATGCGCTGCCTGCATTTCTTGTGAAAGGAGCCAATGACAGCGCGGCGGCATTGGGATAGGTGTAACCAATGCAGCAAAGAAAGAAGAACAGAAAAACGATCACGACCGGAAGTGTCAGCAAGCCGGCCAATGCTGCTGCGAGAAAGGCGAAACTGACAATGACCTGGCAAATCAGCGCCGTATTGACAACTTGCTCGCTGGTGAATTTTCTCAAAAACAATGTATTTAATTGACTCGAACCAATAAAACCAACCGAAAGAAAAGCGAAGATCCATCCGTAAACCTTGCCATCTGTATGGAAAACCTCCATAAAAACCAGCGGAGAGCCTGCTACATAGGCGAACAGACCGGAGAATGCAATCGCACCCGTCAACGCGTAAGTGTAAAACTGCGGCTCCCGGATCACTTGCAGAAAATTGAGCAGAATGGGTTTTGGCTTTAAAGAAAGGGTTTTATCCGGCTTGTAACTATCTGGCAGCCAAAGCACCGTTGCCAGAAGAATGGCGACACCCATGCCTGTCAGGATCCAGAACACGGCATGCCAGCCGAATGCATCGGTAACATAACCGCCCACGGTAGGTGCGATCATAGGGGAAACGCCAACAACAAGAAGCAACAACGAAAAAACCTTTGCATTATCCTTCACCGGAAACAAGTCCCTAACCATTGCAACGGACGCGACCGTAGCTGCGCAGCTTCCTATTGCCTGGATTACCCGCAGTAAAATCAAATCATTAATGCTATTGACCATTGCGCAACCCACTGAGGCCAGAATGTAAACTACCAACCCGATGAACAAAGGCTTTTTACGACCAAACCTGTCAAGCAGCGGCCCGTAAAGGAGCTGACCAACTGAAATCCCAACAAAAAATCCGGATAATGAAAGTGAAACCTTGGCTGCTGTGGTGTGCAGGTCTCTGGCAATGGCCGGAAAACCGGGCAGATACATATCAATTGAAAAAGGCCCGAGTGCCGTTAAGCTGCCTAGAATCAGGATGAGAAAGAAATATGTTTTTTTGGACATTATGGAGTGATGTGGCGTAGCAGTAGGCCGTATAACGCGGATATGCTTTGGGTGGTTCGGGGTAATTGGATTTTTCTTACTCGCCGGGCACAAAAAAAGAGGCTTCTTTTTAGAAGCCTCGCTCTCTATTCACTACTATAATCGCGTTTCAGGCAGCGATCCAGTCCAACTTCTTATAAACTTCGCGCTCGCTTTCGCTCACTGCGTATGGAACCTTGTTTTTTAGATAAATAATGCAACCGGGTCCTTCTTGTATCGGTGCTATTTTAACTACGTCTTCTTTGTGAATGATGATATTAATGAGCTTTTGGCCCAGCAATTGAAATGTACCTGATTGTACCATGACTAATTTAAAGATAATAATTACTTATGCGATGCCGCTTACAGGACTATCAGACTTCGAATACAACAGGAAATAATTTTCTGAAATTGAAAAATAGCTAAGATCAGTTCTGTTGCTCATTTGAAGAAAATCTGCAATTTCTTTCTGCGCGTCCATTTCGTTTTGTGCGTCAGAAACTGTAAGAACTGCTCCAGGCTTCAATGTATTTATTGCGTTATTACCAAGTGTAGCGATCATGTTATATTCGAAATTAAGAGTTAGTCGATGTAAACTGTTTTGCAATGGTCGGTTAAATAAGCATGCCAGCACGGCCAGCAGATTCGCTATTTCTGTGGTTTCAAGAGTGATTTTTGTCTAAATAAAATAAAACCTGATAAGCAAAATACTGATTTTGAACATTTTGTAAAAATTAAAAAAAATTTACGCTATGTGCTGCAAAAATGAAAACTAAACCCGTTTTGCTCCTAAAATAAGCACCCGGATTTCTGCAAATCAGTTACGTTTAAAAGACACTTCGGTCAACAATTTCCGCAGTTCATAGGTCAGTTTCTGAACTCCGGCAACCTTGCTTTTTCTACGATTATCATTCCGAACAACTTTGCGTCAAACCAAGGGACAAATGAAAATCGGCTTTACACTTCTGCTTCTTATTCTTACATCAGCTGCAATAGCCCAAACCTCCATTTCGGGCCGGGTATCGGATCACAAAGGCCAGGCACTGCCCGGCGTCAACATTTACCTGAAAGGCACTTATGACGGAACCACTTCCGGTGCGGACGGCCGTTTTGCTTTCACTACAACCGAAGCTAAAAACCAAATATTAACCGCTCAGGCGATCGGTTTTAAAAGTCAGGAACTGGTTCTGGAACTTCGGGGACAGCCTATAACCACGAACATTGTGCTCGCAGAAAGCATTAATCAACTGAATGCCGTGACCATCTCTGCTGGGGCGATGGAGGCCGGTGATGAGAAAAAATCGGTGGTGCTCAAACCGCTCGACATTGTAACAACCTCCGGCGCCATGGGCGACATTACGGGTGCATTACTCACATTACCAGGCACTTCCACCGTAGGCAACGACGGGCGGCTGTTTGTACGCGGCGGTGATGCCTCGGAAACTTCCATTTTTATTGATGGCCTGCAAGTGGGAAATGCATTTGGCAGCACAACTTCCAATGTCCCGACCCGCAACCGGTTTAGCGCCAATTTATTCAAAGGATCATTTTTCAGCACAGGTGGTTACTCCGCCGAATATGGGCAGGCGCTGTCATCGGCTTTGGCATTGAATACAGTGGACCTTCCGCTCAGAAACCAGGGAGATGTGAGCATTATGTCACTGGGCGGCGGCTATACGCAAACATTGGTGAAGGACAACCGCGCATTGACTGCCTCGGCAAACTATTACAATCTGGCCCCTTACCAATCGCTCGTGAAGCAAAATTTTGATTGGGAAGAAGCGCCGTCGAGCTGGGATTCGGAGATTTCGCTGCGTCGGAAATGGGGAAATGCGGTGACGGGCAAATCGGGTTTTATCAAAGCCTATTTCCACACAGAAGGCAGCAATATGGTGATCTGGCAGAAAGTCCTGGGCAATGATGGGCGCGGCGATCGGGTTAAGCTCAACAACCGCTATCATTATGGCAATGTTTCTTTCCGGCATTCGGGAAGCAAAGGCTGGCTCTTTTATGGAGGCGCGGCGCTGTCCGACAATGGGGATGCCATTCAGTTCAATGCGGATGATATCCGGCAGGTTAACCGGATTTTTCATTCCAAAGCAGTCGCCGTTAAAGACTTCTCTGCGCAGTTTTCTCTCAAAAATGGCTTGGAATATTATGCCAAAACCTACTCGGAAGCATTGCCCGACCAGAACCTGGAAAGGCAGTTTACGGATCACCAGTTCAACCATTTCGTGGAAGCGACTTACTATTTCAGCAACCGTCTGATTATGGTAGGCGGGCTGCGGAGCGGGCACAGCACATTGGCAAAAGAAACATGGTTCACACCGCGCTTTTCAGTCGCCTATAAGCTGAATAATCAGGGGCAATTCTCTTTTGCAGCTGGGAAGTTCAAACAACTGGCAGAAGAAAAGCTGCGGGTGCGCCAAATGGACTTAAAAAATTCAGCGGCAACGCATTACATTCTTAATTACTTCACAGTCAACAACAACCGCACATTCCGCGCGGAGGCTTTTTATAAAAATTACGACAATCTGGTGACTTACAAAGGCGTGGCGAGCGATCCTAAAAACCTTGCTCTGAATGGTGCGGGCTATGCTCGAGGCGTTGATTTTTTCCTGCGCGACAAGCAAACTATAAAGGATACCGACTTCTGGATCACGTACAGCTTTGTGGACAGCAAGCGCAGGTTTGCGGCCTATAAAACCAAAGTCCAGCCATCATTTGCACCCAGACACAATGGCTCGGTCGTGGTGAAACATTTTGTAACGGCTATGAAATCCCTGCTGGGAACATCCTGGTCGTGGAACAGCGGCTATGCTTTTGATGATCCTAATCTGCCCGGTGAAATGCAGCGCAAAACGAAGCCATATAGCGATCTGAGTCTGAGTATCAGCTATCTGCCCAAACCCAATGTGATCCTCCATGTGGCTTGCTCCAATGTTTTGGGAAGGCAGAATGTGTTCGGCTATCAATATGCGACGCAGCCGGATGAATCGGGTTCCTATGCAAGCAGGCCCGTGGGACAAGGCGCCAAGCGCTTCCTTTTTGCCGGACTTTTCATCACAATTTCAAAGGATAAAAAAGCCAACCAGCTGAACAATTTATAAAGCACCGCGTAGCATTCACAAATCAATATCAAGTCGGCTATAAAGCATCATTTTAAGAACTATTAATCTTTTCAAACATGAACATTATGAAAAAGCAAGCCCAGATTATCATCCTTTTGTTACTATCATTCTTTACCGCTTCGGCACAGGAATCGCCTTATCAGAAAGCAATGAAAAAGGAAATTGCGAAACTTACTTCAACCGACTCACTTCCTGTTTTGCAGCAATCGGCAAATGCCTTCGGACGGATCGCGGAGTTGAATCCGGGAGAATGGCTGCCGGTTTATTATCAGGGACTTGCGTACACATTTCAGGCCATGGACAAATCGCTTTCGCTGGATAAGAAGGACGAGGCGCTGGCTAAGGCGGACGAGCTGGCTCAGAAAGCCGACGCATTATCCAAAAACAATACAGAAGTCGTGGCTTTGCAGGGTTTTATATTGATGGCCAAACTCAATGCAGATGCTGCAAATCGCGGGCAAAGCTTGTCGGGTCCGGTGTTGCAGACGTTTGGCAAAGCACGTGCGATGGATCCCAAAAATCCACGTGCTTATGCGTTAACGGCCCAAATGGAATATGGAATGGCCAAATTTTTCGGCTCCGGAACCGAAAAAGCTTGCGGATATGCGAAGGAAAGTCTGGCTATATTTGCTTCACAGGATGAGCCGGCGCTCAAAGCCGCCTTGATGCCAACCTGGGGCAAAGGCCTGGCCGAACAAATGGCCAAAAGCTGTCAATAACGAGCATAGCAACGTAAAACAATCCTTTCTGACACCAATCATTCATGAAAATCACCACACGGGGCTCGAAAAAATTCTGGAATTTCTCTCCGGCTTTTCTTGCGGGAAACCTGCTGATCGCGCTCGCGATTTCCGTCGGCTCTTTTGCAGAATGCATTGCGACTGGGGAAGGTTACCGGGATCTTGCACAGGACATTCTGATTTCATTCGTGATGTCGACGACGCTGAGTTATGGCGGATTTTTGATGGAGGATTATTTTGATAGGACGATTTCCTGGATCCAATATCCCGTCAAAAGGCTTATTCTGGAAAGTCTGTGCTATTTCCTGTATGTTTTTTGTGCGAGCATTGTCATCATTTTCCTGTTCCAGTTTTTTGTAATTAAAACGTTTACATTAAATAACATTCCGAGGAACAGACTGGTTGGCTGGACGCAGTTTCCGATGAAGGTCTCCTTTGTGATCCTGTTCATATTAATCAGCCGGTCGTTCCTGCTGGAATGGCGCACGGCGGCGATTGAATCGGAGCAGCTGAAAACGGAGCGGTTTGCCCAGCAATATCAGTCGCTGAAAGACCAGCTGAATCCGCATTTTTTATTCAATTCACTCAATGTGCTGAGCAACCTCGTTTACGAAAATCCGGACACGGCGGCGAAGTTTATCCGGCAGCTTTCCAGCATTTACCGGTATGTGCTCGAAGTCCAGCAGGAAGAGTTGGTGACATTAAAACAGGAATTGGGTTTTGCGGAAAACTATCTATCCTTACAAAAGATCCGTTTTGAAGAAAGCCTGCAATATCACATCCGTGTGGATGTCCATGCAACCGGCTCCTTACCGCCCCTATCGCTCCAACTATTATTGGAAAACGCTATCAAGCACAATGTGGCTTCTAGGGAAATGCCATTGCGAATCAATATTGAGCTCATTAACAATCAGTTGATTGTCAAGAATAATGTCCAGCTCAAAAGCAGCTTGCCGGAAGAATCAACCGGCATCGGACTTTCTAATATCAGCAAGCGCTACGAGCTGCTGAGCAAAGAAAATATCGCTGTCAGCAATGCCGACGGCCAATTTACAGTAACATTACCATTGCTTTTTCCATGAAAATTCTGATCATCGAAGACGAAAAACCAGCCGTAAGGCGCTTAATTCAGTTGATCAACCAGCAATTGCCGGAAGCGCAGGTCATCGCCAGTCTAGACACGGTAACGGCTGCTATTCAATGGTTTGGAAATAATCCTGAACCCGATCTGATTTTTCTTGACATTCAGCTTGCCGACGGAATTAGTTTCGAAATTTTCGAAAAAGTAAAGGTCACTGCACCGATCATTTTCTGCACGGCTTACGACCAATATGCCATCAAAGCATTCAAGCTCAACAGCATCGATTATTTGTTAAAGCCCGTTGACCCCGAAGAACTTACACATGCACTGAAGAAATTCAAATCAGGCAAAAATCAACCTGCCATTTCTCTCGATCAAATCCGCAGCCTGATCCAACCCGCCACAAAAACATTTAAAACACGCTTTCTCGTAAAACTGGGCGAGCGTATACAGACCATTGACATTCAAGACATTGCCTTCTTTTACAGCGAAGACAAAGTGACCTTGCTTCAAACCCGGCAGGGAAAGAAATACACATTGGATTATATTCTCGATGAGATTGAAGAAATGGTCTCGCCAGAGCAGTTTTTCAGGATCAACAGGAAATATATCAGCTCCATTTCTGCGATTAAAGACGTTTTCACTTACTCCAACAGTCGGCTGAAAGTACATCTCGAAAACAGCGCCGATCAGGACATTCTCATCAGCCGCGAGCGCATGGGGCCTTTCAAAACCTGGCTCGGACAGTAACCCGGCACGGATTTTTAAAGCGTTGTCTCTCACAATAATTGATCATTTTCGACAAAAGATATGAGAGCAATCTGGTCCGGGGCCATCGGATTTGGCCTTGTCAACATTCCCGTAAAATTATTCAGCGCGACCCAACAGGCTGAGCTGGATCTGGATATGCTGGACAAAAAAGATCACGCTAACATTAAGTATCAGCGTGTGAATGCCAATACAGGCAAGGAAGTGGACTGGGACGACATTGTGAAGGGCTATAAGGTTGAAGATGAATATGTTGTCCTGGACGATAAGGATTTTGAAAAAGCCAGTCCGGAAAAAACCAAGATCATCGAAATTGCTGAATTTGTCAATGAAAAAGACATTGACAGCATTTACTACGAAACACCTTACTATCTGCAACCCGAAAAATCGGGCGGCAAACCGTATGCATTGCTGCGCGATGCGTTGAAAAAAACAGGAAAGGCTGGTTTGGGCACTTATGTTTTGCGGAACCGCGAAAGCCTGGTTTTAATCAAGGCTGCTGGCGATCTTTTGATTTTGAATAAAATAAGATTTCAGGACGAAATACGCGAAACGGAGGAGCTAACCATTCCGGATGTGAAGATCAAGCCTGCGGAAATGGCCATGGCTGTGCAGCTTATCGAGCAGCTGACGACGGATTTTGACATTTCGAATTACAAAGACACTTATAATGAGTCGCTGCTGAAACTGATCATGGCGAAGGCGAAAGGCAAAAAACCGGCAACGCCGAAAATGAAGATCGTGCATTCGAAAAGCAAGGATCTGATGGCCCAGTTGAAGGAAAGTTTGAGCGCACCGAAACGAAAAGCATCGTGATATGAAAAAGAAAGCGGAACTGACACACCTGGACAAAATCTATTGGCCGGACGAGCAGATTACGAAAGGCGAATTGCTGGAATATTACAGTGAGATAGCGCCTTACATTATCCCTTATTTAAAAAATCGCCCCTTATCACTCCGCCGCAATCCGAATGGCATCAACGAACCCAGTTTTTTCCAGAAAGATGCCGGTGACAATGTTCCGGATTGGATCAAAACAGAGGAGATCCTGGCGGAATCGACTGGAAAAATGGTGAATTATTTCATTTGCAACGACCTCGAAACGTTGCTTTACATTGCCAATATGGGATGTATTGAAATGAATCCATGGAATTCCACCATTAATAAGCTCGATAACCCCGATTATATTGTGATGGACATTGACCCGTCCGATAAAAATACATTTGAAGATGTGGTAGACGTTGCGCTGGTGATCAAGGAGATCCTCGATCAGACTGGTATGACGGGTTTTTGCAAAACTTCCGGGTCCAGCGGGCTGCACATTTACATTCCTTTTGGCAAGAAATATACTTATGACGAAAGTCGTGTTTTTGCCGAAATCCTCGCAACGCTCGTTGTAGAACGTCTTCCGGAACTCACAACACTGGAACGGTCGCTTTCGAAACGCAAGAAAGATCAGATTTATGTCGATTTTCTGCAAAACAGGATCGCGCAGACACTCGCATCCGCATATAGCGTACGCCCGAAACCAGGTGCAACCGTATCCGCGCCGCTCGAATGGAGCGAGGTGAAACACGGACTTAGCCCCAAGGATTTTACCATTAAAAACATGTTGAAACGGGTCGAAGAGAAAGGTGATTTGTTCAAAGGCGTTTTGGGTAAAGGCATTGACATGCAGAAAGCATTACAAAAAATGGAGGCGCTGCACGGGGAGTAACCGGATTTCAATGAAGATCGCATGGGGAGATGTTTTGAAGTAATGGTTACTTTTATCGCTTCAACCATAACCTAATCCCATGCAGTTTTTAAAACTCAGCAAAACCCTGCGATCACCACTGGCAGCCATGTGCATTGTGGCTCCCTTAATCCTTGCAACGGCCTGTAAATCCGAAGAGAAAAAAGACGAAGCTGCCACAGCAACGGACAGCACAACCAGAAAACCGGTTGTGATAGGCTACGTTGGCGGCTTTCGCGGGCTGGTCAATACAGATCGCATTGAAGTGGACAAGTTGACCCACATTAACTATGCATTTGTAGATGTTCAGAAAGGAAAAGCGTTTTTGACCAATGAAAAAACTGATTCCACCAATTTCCGCAAGCTCAATTTGCTGAAAGAAAAAAATCCCGATCTTAAAATCCTGATCTCCCTGGGTGGCTGGACTTGGAGTGAAAATTTTTCCGACGCAGTTCTGACAGAAGCTTCCAGAAAAATATTCGCAGCAAGTTCTGTTGATATTATCAGGAAATACGACCTCGATGGTGTGGACATTGACTGGGAATATCCCGGAATGCCGGGTGAAGACGGCAACGTTTACAGACCTGAGGATAAGCAAAACTTCACTTTAATGTTCGAGGCGATCCGTAAAGAACTGGACGCTTTTGAAAAAGAATCGGGCAAGAAAAAGCTGCTTACGACCGCTGTTCCCGGCTTTACTTCTTTCCTGAAAGTAGTTGAAATGGGCAAAGCAGCTGCATTTTTGGATTATGTGAACATCATGACCTATGACCTTTTCCAGGGCGACACAGCGGTCCATCATGCCGCATTATATTCGTCTGATATTTATAAGGCAAGCCATTCGGTGGATAATGCTGTAAAAGCATTTTCTGCGGAGGGCGTTCCGATGAATAAGCTGGTTGTTGGCCTTCCCTTCTACGGGCGTATGTTCCGCGTTGCGAAGTTGGATAAAGGCCTGGGCCAGAAACACATCAAGCAAGAATATGTGGACGGTTATACCATGATCAAAGACAGCATGGTAAACAAAAAAGGCTTTAAAGAATACCGTGACGAGGTGGCAAAAGCGCCCTACTTGCTCAACGCCAAGACCGGAGACGTTTTGAGCTACGACGACGAGCAGTCTGTGAGAGAAAAATGTAAATATGTTTTAGATAAAAAACTCGCCGGGGTGATGTTCTGGGAATACAACTCAGATTCAAAAACATATCTCCTCGACGAAATAGACAAGACATTTAACTAGAACAAGCTCCATTGTTCCAGTTCGTGATATCCTTCTTTTAACTCGCCGATCCGGAACCGGTTCACAAATTCGTGCGCCTTTCGGGTCGGCTCAGGGAGCCGGTGCTTGCCGAGACATTGCATTGCAATGTCCATGCTGTCTTTCAGGCTCATTTTGTGACCGGGGGAAATAAAGACCGGTTTTACATTATCCTTGCTCCTTAATGCAAATCCAATTGTGTCGCCTTTGTCGGTTACCAGTGAATAGTCGCCTCTTGTTTCACCGGGATCTGCATAAATCCCGGCCAGCTTTTTCTTGGCACAACCCATCGTAACCGAATCGGTAAGGACCCCAAAATGCGTTGCAATCCCCATTCGCCGGGCATGTAAGATGCCGTTGCCATCGAACATGATGCAATCGGGCTTTACGGGAAGCTGCTCGTAAACCTTTAACAGGCCCGGAATCTCCCGAAAGGCGAGAAAACCTGGCACATAAGGAAAAATATTGGTGGTTTGAACGAGTGAATAGGAAATAGGTTTCAAATCAGGATAACTCAGCACGACCATCCCGGCATAAACCGTATCGCTGTAAAGGTCCAGTGAAATATCAGCCCCCGCAATGGTCTTGATCCCCCCTTCCATGGGCGAAAGCTTCACAATGCCTCTCAGCTTCTCCTGTATGGCCGTAGCTTCAGCAATCGTCAATTGCCCATAGTTTGATTCCGGTGTTTCAATATTATTATTCATATACAACTGGCATGATATTCTTTGTATAACCTAAAAACATCTCAGGTTCATTAAAAAATCAAGCCATCCTCATGGAACAAGTTATTGTTAAGCGTAAATGGGCAAATTGGAAATTCATCGCCTTCGTTGTCATTCTCATAGCTATTTTTATCAAATTCTTTGTGCTCGGTGACGGCGATGAAAATGCGCCGGTAACCGTAGAGCTGGACTTGCCGAAGGTAGCGCTTCGCAGTGTGGAAGAAGTAGAAGCCGTTTTAGGCAAAGGAACATTGGACAGCTATTATAAAGACGAGGTGGCCGGCTGCGAAAAATGTCCCAAAATGATTTACCGCGAGGGGAAAGTCGAGATCATTTATATTAATGAAATCGCCGATCAGATCCAGCTTAATAAGCTGTCAGATTATGATTTTGAAGATCGTGTTGTGCTTGGTATCCTTAACTTAAAAAAGAACATTAAGCCCAATATCGACGATAAGCAACTGAAAAGGTGGGATAACTACGAAAAATATTCCCAGATCTCAGCATTCGGTAACGGCAGCAAGATCGAGTACATTCTGATCAAAGCTAAGACCGAATAGCATATTGAATGATTTCAAAGATTAAAGGAGAACCAAATGGCTCTCCTTTTTTGTGACTTTTAGCAAGAGATCAACTCACAGCTGTGATACCGGTGTGGCTAAAAGTTTCCTTAATCTGCTTCAAAGAAGCTTTCATGGCTAACAGCATTGCTTTTTGAAAATTCGGCCCGAAGCTAACCCTGGCTACGCCCAGGTTTTGGAGTTGTGTCAGTTCGGGCGTTCCTTTCGTGATTAATATGTTTACAGGGACAGGAAACTCTTTAACGAGGGCCGCTATGGCACTTTCTTCTTGTACTAATATGGGATAAATGCCGTCCGCACCAGCGTCTGCATAAGCGCATCCACGCTCGATGGCCAGTTTCAATTTCTCATCATTTGTAAGTGTGCTGGGTTTCAGGAAAACGTCTGTCCGGGCATTAATGAACAGCCGCACACCAGCCTTTTCCGCCGTTTTCCGGATCATCCTGATCCGTTCAGCTTGCAGGTCCAGGGGCAGTAGCTGATTGGTTTTCGGATCGCGGTCTTCGATGTTGATGCCGGCTACGCCCGTTGCTAAAATCTTTCTAACATTTGCCCTTAATCCTTGCAGATCAGTCGCATAACCGGATTCAATATCAGCAGTAACCGGCACTTCCACAGCATTTACGATCTGGCTGATGACATTTAACGCCAGCTCAAAAGGAATCTTTTCGCCATCCTGATAACCATGGGCACGTGCAATAGCCGCACTAGCAGTGGCAACAGCCGGATAACCGGTTTCTTCAAGTAATGCAGCACCTGTAACATCCCATATATTAGGTAAAACAAGCATCTGCTTACTGTAATGCAGCTTTTTGAGCAGATCCGCTTTTTCGGATTGTGTCCCTTTCCTATTCATAGCATCTCAATTATTTTACAGGCCATTGATCTGTGATGGCAATGCGGTTCCAGGCGTTAATCGTGACGACGCCCATCACAACGGCTTTCGTATAAGCTTCCCCTAATAAGGCCACGGCATTGTTATACACTTCGTCGCTAACACCGTGGTCGGCAATGGACGTTACTTCCTCGGTTAATGCTAAAATGGCACGCTCCTCTTCCGTGTAAAGTTCAGTCTCGCGCCACGCGTTGAGCAGATAAATGCGCCGTTCCGAGAGCCCCAGCTCTCGCGCTTCCCTTGTATGCTTATCAATGCAAAAAGCGCATCCATTGATTTGGGAAGCCCTTATTTTGATGAGTTTGTAATGTATTTTGTCCAACCCCGATTCGGAAATGTATTTTTCCAAACCTCTCACGGCTGCATAAGCTTTGGGGTCTATATCAATTGTTAAATTCCGCTTTAACATGCTCCTAATATATAATCTAAGGTTGCTCAGCAGACAAACTTAACAGACAACAGGACTACAAAACTGATCCATTTAAGAATTTCTCAGTAGTCCAATTGGGTGTGGGGCGTTGCAAGAGTAGGTTAGAAGAATTACAAGTAATAAGCCCCCTCAGCCCTGTCACCCTGAGCGGAGCCGAAGGGGGCGTTACTGCTTGGTTGTAACGCCCTTCGGCTCCGCTCAGGGTGACAGGGGTGAGGAGGCTACCTTTGGGGTGACAGCCCCTTCGGCCGCCCGGTCCGCTCAGGGTGACAGGGGCTAGTGACTTATTATGACCAATGTCGCCCTCAAATCACCTTCAACTCCGGATCGTAAAATCCCTTCCAAATCTCAATTGTCTCTTCCAATGTTTCCGGAGGGGCGGCTAGGTATGCCTTAATTTTGGCGAGATTTTCGGAATGGGCGTCTTTGGCGGTGTATTTGATGAGATCGACGAGCAGGGCGTCGATTTTGGATGTGTCGTTGCGCCAGTTTTTACTGTATTTGGTATACCATTCTTCATTTAAAAATACAACGCCCGAATAACGGTAAACGTCGGAAAACCCGAATGCATCGATCACAACTGGTTCTGTCGGCCATTCTTCATCCAGAGCCTTGTCGCTGAAACGCTCACGCCCGTCGCCCAGCAATGCAATAAATCGATATGTCTTAACTGTCATAAGTCTCTTGGTTGAAGTTTTTTAAAGTGTCTCAATTTGCATAATTACTAAACACCATCGAAAATATTATTCCTGACTGAAAGAATCGGAGATAATTGACATGTCCAGTTTTAACCAAAATCTGAACGTGATGTGATAACGTGTCCCATTTTAGCCAAAAAGTGGACATAAGTTGATAATGTGTCCGGAAAATGAACAGATATTTACATTATGATACGCATCTCAACACTCCCCCTCATTGAAACTACCGCGCAATTTGATGCGGCTACGCTTATTTTGCTTGTTGATGTTCTTTTTGTAGGGGATACGCCCCGCAAAATGCGAGAGCATATTAAGGCTAATCATGGCGGGTTTATTTATGACAAGAAAACATTCATTCCCATCACATTAACAGGCACGCCCGGAAGCCTTATTGCCAATGCCGGGACGCCGATTGTTTTCAAGTTCGACAACGGTTTCCAGAATGACTATCATTTCAACGGCAACTTGGATGCGGCTATTTTTCACAAAAAACTATACGACATTTCGCATCTGGCCGGCGAGGCTTCGATCCAGTTTGTGAAAGAAGAGGAATTCATTGTCGAGCGTTATCTGTCAGGAGCCCAAGAATATGTTGAGCCGGAAAAAGAGGCAAAATTGCTTGCGCCTGTCGTGAAAATGCCTGCTATCGGCCAAAAAGCGATGAAAGGTTTGGCGCCGGTCAGGAAATAGCACGACCGTTACTTCACCAACGCTTTCGTCAATTCAGACAGACTTACCACGAACGGAACGCCGGAAGCCCTATTGGGCTTATAACCGGCCAGTTTCGTAATGTCCCATTGTTGGTTTTCGAATTCACGCTCGACCTTCAAATCAATGTTGTATACGAGATACAATGCTCCTTTTGGTTTGGGATAATGCTTTTTTATTAAATCCTGTTTGGAAAAAATCCTCGGACCGTCATTTTGAAGCTTGCATAACCTGCCTGAAATTGTCTCCCGCGGCCCGTGCAGCAGCAAATATTTCGCTTCCGCCTGCTTCGCCCCGAGCGGAAGTGAGCCGCTGTCGGTCCCCGTCCTGAAATTGTAGAGCCGGTTTTTCTCGATCCAGGCAAGCTGTTCCGCATTTTTATAAAAACCAATGATCACAAATGTTTCGTCCGGAATCAGGCTGCGGTTCTTTCCTAATGTTTCAGGCAATTGCTCCGTAACTGCCTCATTGACTTTGTTTTTATAAATGTCATAACTGCGGAAAGCCGCCTTCTCACGCTGCGACGCGCGGTTTAGAAAATGCTGCGTTACATCATTCAGGAAATTTCGCAAAGCGGAAATGCCGCTATCGCTCCGGGACGGCCGCACTGCAAAGGCCCCCAAACCAGGAATGAGCTCATTGAATCCTTTCCACTTGAACGGCTTATCCCCTTCACTTGGATATAGCACGTAAGCGCCTGCTGTTCTGCGAATTGCATCTTTATAAGAATGCATTTTCAAAAGGTCATCACGCTTATATTCCGTAAACGACTCGACCCGGTATTTGGCATCAAAATGAATGTGCACGATCAGTTCCTCCGTTTCGGCTTGGGCCTGACTGATTCCCACAGGCCATATTGAAAGCGTAAAATCGGGACGCATTCCCGTGGTCCAGCTGCCGGGATTAGGGTAATCATTCTTCCCTGAAAACGAGCGATTGAAGCTGAATTCAACATTAAGCTTCCTCGAATGCCCATCGAAAATGCCCTGAACAGCCACATGTCTACCTCGTTTTAATTGCAAGCCCAAACCATCCGCAGTAGGCTTAATAAGGCTTTCGATGCTGGCAGGGACAATGTCGAAAACGGCCTTCATCAGATTCAGAAGCTGGAAAAACAGCCAATATTCATAAAGAACTGCGACATCCTTCTTTCCCGCCGCATACACGTCGTCCCCACCCCGCCAGACCAGCTTTGCGGCCAGATCAAACATCAACCAAACCCTGAAAATCTCCTTATAACCCGATTTCCTTTGCAAAACCGGACTGTTCAGCGATAACATTAACGGATTGCTTATCTGCTGAAAAAATGGATTTGAAAGGATTGAATTGAGCTCATTTTCAAGAATAACGGCTTCATCAAAAAGCCTGCTGTCCACTTTTGCATGTGACCTGAAATCACTCACCAGTGCCGCAAAATGGGTTAGGGCATGTTTTACAAACCTGTTTTCCGGCGTGTCCAGCGATTCTGCTTTGGAAAAAATCGTAACGCGTGCCGGAATGGTCCCCGGCGTTTCAGAAAGTGAATGCGAAGCAGGTAGGCGCATTCGATTACCGGAGCCAGCAATGTGCCGGATAATCCTGCCATCGACGCGCCGGATCCGCCGAATGTCTTTCATTTCTTCACGCTCCGACCATTTTGTGA
The DNA here is from genome assembly GCF_000428845.1 of Dyadobacter alkalitolerans DSM 23607. GTDB lineage: Bacteria > Bacteroidota > Bacteroidia > Cytophagales > Spirosomataceae > Dyadobacter > Dyadobacter alkalitolerans. The sequence goes on from NZ_AUAS01000001.1 coordinate 570,371, forward strand.
TCGGAACGCCAATAACTTTCTGGACCGCGCCGACGAATTCATCCGCTTGCAAAATGGACCTGATAAAGGCAAAGCGCTGGTATAATGTCCGTGCATCCTGACTGAGATCAACTGTGAAATTGTGCGTGACCGGTGCATTGTGCGCTAGCAGCAGATCTGTGCAATGCGCCGTGATGTTTTCAAGCATTAAGCGGTAATCCTGCCTGTAACTGACTTTTTTAGAACGGATTTCAACTTTAAATTCCGCACATTTCTGCGCCTGAATGTTCGTTAATATTTCGAAAGTCGCCGTTCCTGTGTAGCTATTTGGCGCCAGCCGGCCGGAATTTGGGTTGATTTTGGAAGGGAAAATAATTTCGGAAGCCTTCAAACGATAACCGCCAGAAACATTATACTCATAAAAATGCCCTTCCAAGAGCTGAATTTCTGCTTCGCCATTTTCCATTGCTTCCAATGGCCCGATTTTGAAAATCGTTTCCAGGCTGCTGTCTTCACCAATAATTTTCAGCTCAATATCATGGGATCCAGACTGAATGCGAAGCGAAAGTCCGTTTTCCATCAGGCCTCGGCAAAGCTGGTAAATCCATTGTCGATGAGGCTCTTATACATTCTCCTGAGCTTTTCTAATGTGACTGGATAATGTATTTCTCCTAGTTCAACGGCGCCTTTTTTGAAGTGTAGATAATCTTCAATTTTATCCGCATCTGCCGCGCACAATGCGGCTAGGGTTTTTAAAACAGGCTCTAATCGACGCCTGGATCCATGCACTTTAGGGAGTAACTTCTGGACAATGGCAGCATCAATGATCTCGCCCGCTTTCCATTCTGGTTCAATGTGACTGGCGATCGCTGCAAAACGTAAAATTTCGGCGGCACTGCGATAACCAAACTCCGCACCGACATTTTGCAGCTGATGAAAAAAGCTTAATAATGCATTATTAATCAATGCATTACTTTTTGATCCGAACTGCTTATTCGAAGCCAGCGCTATAAAACTTGCAGACATTACTGAGCCCGATCCTCTTAACGAATTAAGGTTCAGTGTACAGTCGAGGTTCAAAAAATGCTCCATCTCTTCCTTTATAACCCTGAATTCAATCACATTAGCACGATCCAAAACCTTAGGACTGAACATATAAGTCGTTTCATCAATGTTGACAGTGCCAATGATGAACAAGTTTTTGGGAAGCTTGATCTTCGAGGGAACCGCGTCTTCACTTTTTTCAAAATCCGGGTGCAGCCTGATGTCTCCACCCGATTCCATTGCACTAAGAAAATCGGCAAAGTAGCGCTCAACATGGCTGAGATTCATCTCGTCAAGAATAAGGAAAAAAGGTCTTGCCGAATTTTTATCAGCCAGCAATATGAGGTCCAGCACGCCGCTATCTGGCTTTACATATTTCCCGGCTTCCAATGCATTGGGATAACCCAGCAACGGCTCCCGATTGGTCCAATCCGCCCCGACAGCCACCAGGCAAATCTGATCCTCACTTTCACAAATCCATTGAGAAAACGCCTGTGCAAGCTTGGTCTTGCCCGAACCGGAAAGTCCTGTCAGGATAACAAACGGCTTGGCCAGCAATGAGGTGATGAAACGTAATGTGAAGTTGGGGTTAATGCGCAGGTTGCATCCGGCAATGCTTTTTTGGAATGCCCTGTAATTGAATTCAGCTTTCGTATTAGCTTTCTTTTTAGGCAAAACCAGCTTTTCACCCACCGTTTGCTTATAAATGCTGATAATTTCGGCGAGATCATTTTCCACTTCTTCCCTGACCAGATTCGCAGGGTCATAAACTTTGTAAACCAGAGAAGCGCCATAACGGGCCGGTTTCCCAAGACTATGTTTTCTGAAATATGTGTTGATTTTAACCGGATCCGCCGATCTCCAGCTTATTGCGGGCGGAATGGTTTCGCTTAATCCGTAAGCGAGAATAAGGATATTTTGCTTTTTGTAATAAAGATAAAATGGATAAATGCCGTTGGTGATCGTTTGCCCTTCTGCCAGAAAAGCGATCCAGGTAACCCTTGCCGGATTACCTTTCCCAAAGCTTAGCTTGACTTTCAGCCCCACGAATTGATCGGCGAAATGGGCAGTTTTAAGACTGTCAGTCTGCGACTGTTCCAGAAACCTGGAAAGTTCATTGAAGTAATCCATCAAATAGTGTGTTCAGAGGTCTTTAAAATTCATCCCCGTTGAGGTTTTAAAGATGCTGAATTTTTATTTCTATTCAATGAAAACTTACAACGAAAACTCTTTTTGCGCTTACAAATCTTGTCCTAAAGCCAGCTTAATATGTGCCAAATGATGCTGTAAATGCCAAACCGACATAGCTAGCGCCGCTTTTTGATTAATCCATATTTGCCTTACACTATGGAAATAAGCCCTCGACAAAGCTTCCTCATCCAGGCCGGCGGCAAAAAATATATAGCGCTCGTTTGTGCCATCTAGTATGTTAAGCGAATCGGCAATGGGCATTTGAAGCGAATCTGAAGTTACTGCCCAGGCATCCATGTTTATCAGCGTAGGCGCATCGCAGTCAGGCTCAGTAACGGCCTTTTTCATCCGGAAGTAATGCAGGATGGCAATGTCGGCAACATGGTGGATGAGCTGGCGAATGTTCCAGCTGCCTTCCCGGTAGGTTTTAGCCAGATCATCGTCTGTAAGGCCTTCTACCAGCTTCTTATATTCAGACGCGCTGGTAGCAATGATTTGCAAAAACTGCGCGACGTCTTCTGTTGCGTAATTTTCTTTCAGGACAAATGGCCCTATGGGATATTTGCGGTCTGTCATGGCTATGCGTTTTTCTCTTTTTTGGTTTGTACAAAAATGGCCCCGACGATCAATGCGACCAATAATATCGAGCTAATCAAATCAATTTTACTTCCAACGGCAACAGAAACGGGCTCGAAACTGAATTTGATCGTATGCTTTCCGGCAGGAACCCTTAGTGCCCGCAGAATATAATTTGCACGCAGCATATCAGCCGGTTTGTCATCGATAGTAACCTTCCATTCGTCACGGACATTGTAATATATCTCTGAAAATACAGCTAAACCTTCTGCTTTTGAGTTGCTTTCGTAGGTCAGTTCATTGGGCTTGTAGCTGGTCAGTGTGATCTTATCCGTGGAATCACGCTGCAATGTCAACCCATTAAGTTTAGATGCGAATTTCTGGTCAAGAACTGCTTCTTCTTTTGGTTTTAATGAATCCAATGCGGCCATTTCTGCATCGGCATTAGGAACCACCTTATAACTTTTCACAAACCACGCATGGCCAAGAGCATCGGGGTTAGTTTGGGCCACCTTATTGCCCTGCTGATCCGGGAAAAGGATGTACTTGGTGTTCAACATATTAATAATGTTGGCATTAGGCTTTTGCGTAGCGAGTTGCCGCTCAAACAATTCTTGATAGCGACGCAATTTTGCGCCGTGATAACCACCCAGTGATTTATGGAAATACGAGGCGTCCGCGCTGTTGGTTGGTCCTTGCCGCGATGAGAGATCATAAACACGGTAATTTGGATCCGGATCACGTAAAATTTGCTCGTCAGCTGGGGATGGCGTTGTTACAGCCTGAGCGGCATAGCTGCTCACAAAATCTTCGTCATTCAGATATCTTTTATCTATGCCAAAAAGGTCGAAAATCACAAGGATCAGCAATGTTCCGTAGAACAGAACTGGTTTCACCTTGTCCTTCATGGCGAACCAAACGAGTCCCGCTGCTAGTAAAAGAAATATCAGGCTCCTGATAGCATCGTTTTTCATCAAACTGGCGCGGTCCTGAACAATGGAGTTCATAAATTGCTGTGCAAACGCCTGATCCCGCATCTGAGGCATCAGATACTGTTGAAGATATTGCGGATCACCTGCTGCCTGAAAGTTGAAAAAGACGCCTGGCATAAGGGCCAGAATGAGTGTTATGCCCCCGGTAATGCCCAATGTAATGAGGAATGATTTCTGAAATTCTTTCCATTCAACACGTTTTTGAGCGATCTCAATCAATGCGAGCACACCTACCAACACCATTAAAAGCTGGGCTAGCGACACGACCATTGTCATAGCCCTGAACTTGTTGAACATCGGGAAATAGTCAAAAAACAAGTAATTGATCCCGGCAAAACTCTTTCCCAAAGCCCATATAATGTAAAGCAGAATAACCCCGCCCGCCCAATATTTGATCGGATTTTTGACAATAAACAGACCTAAAACGAAAAGGAAAAAGACAATGATCCCCACATAATTAGGCCCGCCCATGATCGGCTGCTCGCCCCAGTAAAGTGGCAGTTGCTGGATTACACTTAATGCTGATGCCGGATCTATACCCCGGGCAACCAATGTCTTATAAGATTCTGAATTGTTTGTAAGCGGACCATAGGATGTGCCTCCGTAAGCATTTGGAATTACCAATGTCAGCAATTCTCCGAAGCCGTAACTGTAAGTAAAAGCATAAGTTTTGTCCAGACCCGAACCATTGGCGTCCGCAGTTGCCGCCGCACCGGGAGCAGTAACTCTTGATGTGAGCTCGGATTTTCCGCGTATAGTTTCTTTGGTATAATCAAATGCATTCCAAAGTCGCGTCGTGTGCGTGCCTATGGCTACAACACCTGCGAAGGCGAGACCAGCCAAAATCAATGTCAGGTCTTTCATTAAACCCTTTTTGATATAGGAAACACTCTCTATAATGACCAATATAATGATCCCGATCCCAAGATAATAGGTGATCTGGACGTGGTTGGCGTAAAGTTCTAAGGATAGAAAGAGGCCTGTTAATGCGGCTCCGGCCAGCCAGTTTTTCCTAAAAGCCAGGATCACACCCGCCAGAACACCCGGCGCGTACATGATCGCGATCACCTGTGAGACGTGCCCGGCTTCGAGATTAATGACATTAAATGCAGAAAAAGCAAAAGCGACCCCGCCAATCGCGGCCAGCCAGCTTCCGGCCCCCAGCACCAGAAAAAGAATATATGCACTCACCATTCCAATGAGAAAATAATTGGCTGGCGCGGGTAAAAGCCTGTTAATTGCCTGCCCGAGTTTGGTGGAAATGCTAGTGGGATAATCGGCGGCAACGAGGTAAGCGGGCATGCCCGAAAACATTCCATTGGTCCAGCCAGACCATACGCCGGTTTGTTTTTGATAATCCAAAACTTCCCGTGCAGCACCTTTGGCCTGAACATCATCCTGCGCAGTGAGTTTTTTACCCTGTAAAACAGGAGAATTGTACGCGATGGAAAGAATCATAAATCCAACGACCGCGATGAGATGCGGCCAGGAGCGCTGCCATGAAATCAAATTTTTCATTCGTTAATGCATATTAAATTTCTATTAACAGCCGCAAATATATAAGTAATGATATATGTTTGAGGTGTAAAATTCGAATCTTCATCCGGCATTTTTTTAACAGAATTCGGAATCAGGTCGTATATTTTAAGAAAATACCGGATAAATTTGCGGAAATTGTGCCTTTAAGATTTTAAAGGAGCTGAACAGAGAACGAAAGAAGTAACCCGAAATTAAATGAAAAGAATTGGAGTATTTACCTCAGGAGGAGATGCCCCGGGTATGAACGCCTGCATTAGGGCGGTGGTGCGCGGAGCCTGCTACCATGGGATCGAAGTTTATGGAATAAGACGAGGATATAGCGGAATGATTGCCGGTGATCTCTATAAAATGGAGTCCCACTCGGTTAGCAATATAGTACAAAGAGGAGGAACGATCCTCAAATCGGCGAGAAGCAAGGAGTTCATGACGCCGGAAGGACGGAAAACTGCATATGATAACCTTCAGGCAGCTGGCATCGAAGGACTGGTTGCGATCGGCGGAAACGGAACATTCACAGGTGCGATGATTTTTGGAAACGAATACGGCATTCCAACCGTGGGCGCACCGGGAACGATCGACAATGACCTGTACGGAACCGATTATACGATTGGATTCGATACGGCTGTAAACACGGCGTTGGACGCGATCGACAGGATCCGCGACACGGCCAGCTCGCACGACCGGATATTTTTTATTGAAGTAATGGGCCGTGACTCGGGTTACATTGCCGTGCAGTCCGGAATTGCAGGCGGTGCGGAACTGGTAATGGTGCCGGAAGTCCTTACGCCGATCTCGGAAGTGGTCGAAACTTTGAAACAAGGTTGGAGCCGTTCCAAATCTTCTTCGATCATTATTGTTGCGGAAGGTGACGACGAAGGAAGCGCACAGGAAGTGGCAGAAAAGATCAAAGGCCAGGTGGATGAGAATGCGGATATTCGCGTAACCACATTGGGCCACACGCAACGCGGAGGTCCTCCATCTGCTTATGACCGTATTTTGGCAAGCCGTCTGGGCCTTGGCGCTCTGGAAGGTTTGATTGGCGGACAAAAGAATGTAATGGCAGGGATTATCAATAACGACCTGGTTTACACGCCTTTTGAAGATACAATTCGTCTTCCTAAGCCTATTAATGAAGATTTGTTGAGAATGGTAAAAATATTGAGTGTGTAATTGAGATGGCAGATCAGGTGTAACCCACCAATTTGTAAACAACATTTCCTATCCATTCATGCCAAAGCATGCTGAAAGCGGCGATCGCGCCGGGATCAGGGATCAGGAAGTCCTGCAACCTCAATTGATAATACACACCATAGAAGTCGGCCGGAAAAGTGGCAGCCTGAATGCCTACTTTATTAAAACATCCGGCCGACCGGCGCATATGGAATGCTGAGGTGATCAGCACATATTTACCGGAAGGAAATTTTTGTTTTAAAATCGCAGCTGAAAACTTCGCATTCTCGCGCGTGTTTCGGGCCTTTTCTTCAAATATAATGTCTTCGGCCGGCACACCCCATTTCACCATTAATCTGGCAGCAAGCCTGGTTTCCCCTTTTCCTAAGAATATCCGCTGATCCGAGCTTGTTCCGGTGATCAGGATCTTTTTGATTTTACCTGCCTTATAAAGCAGAAAGGTCTGCAAAACCCGGTCGCCCCGCTTTCCCAGAACGGGATGGTCCTCATCCGGGTGATTGGAATCCATCAAACCGCCCGAAAGTAAAACCCCTACATCATAGACTTCATTGATATCGCGCAAGTTAACCTGCCTCGGTTCCCACCAGTTCAGCGCAGCATTGACCAGAAAAGTATTTGAGATGAGATACAGCACCACAAAAGCCGATATAGCGGCCGTTTTTGTTGCCTTGCGTCGGCTGGTAAACAAGCTGTAAAGCAGCAAAAAGAACACAATGCTCAGCGGCATTGCAACAAAATCTATTGCTTTGGACAGAAAATAAAACATTTGGATAAGATGCTGATAGAAGTTATCGTTTTGAAGTTAATTTTGTGACCTGCGCAAAGTTTGATCCAGCCAAATATAACATTCATAAGCTAACAACTTTTACCTTGATGAAAAAATACAACCGCACTTTACTTCTTATCCTGGTGCTTTTTGCAGCTTCCCAAACGGCTTTTTCACAAGGCTATCGCATTCAGGCAACCATTAAAGGACTTGCGGATTCGTCACTGGTAATCGGGCATTACAGCCGGAACAACACCACGTTTGTCCCAAAAGACACAGCGAAGGCTGATGCGACGGGAAAAGTAGTTTTTGAAGGAAAAACAGATCTTCCGGGAGGCTTATACGTTATCCTTTTCCCCGGCAACCGCAGCTGGGTTGAACTGGTGTATTCCGGAAAGGAGCCCAATTTCTCGATCGAAACGGATACAGTTGACGCCATAGGCAATATGAAGGTGACTGGCTCAGCAGAAAACGAGTTTTTTTATACTTATCAAAAGAAATTAAAGGCTGGCGCGCTGGAAATTGAAGCGTTGAAGAAAAGCGGCAGCGCAGATGCGGGAACCAAGATCAGGGCTTTACAAGACAGCTTTAATGCATATCGTTTAAAAATGCTGGCGGACAACGCAGAAGCATTTACAGTGAAATTGCTTAAAATGTCTGCCGATCCGGAAATTCCTGCTGCGCCGAAACTGGCCAGCGGCAAACCGGACTCGATCTGGGTTTTTAATTATTACAAAGCACATTACTGGGACAATTTCGACTTCTCCGACGCCCGGATCATCAACACGCCTTTCCTGGAACCAAAACTGGATCGTTACATTAAAAATCTGGTTGTTCAAAGACCGGATTCGCTGATTAAGGATGCGGATATGCTGGCCAAAAAGGCATCAGCAAATAAGGATGTAAAGTCTCAGGTTGTTTTATACATTACCAACCAGTACGAAAACCCCAAAACGGTTGGTACAGAGGCCGTTTGGGTGCATATGGCGCAGAAATATTATTTGTCCGGCGAAATGGGCACTTCCGAGGATGTCAAAAAACGCATTGCCGAAAAGGTGAATACATTGAAAGATCTGCTGGTCGATAAAACTTTCCCAGCACTGACATTGACTGATCCGGCAGGCAAAAAGATCAGCGTTCAAGACCTGGATGCCAGTTACAGCGTCATTTTCTTCTACTCGCCGACCTGCGGGCACTGCAAGGAGGCCACCCCGAAACTGAAAGCCTTTTATGACAAGAACAAGGCCAAAGGAATCAAGATTATGACCGTTTCCACCGACCACAATATGGAGGAATGGAAGACATTCATCAAGACATTCCATCTTGAAGACGTTCCAAACGGATTCGACGCATTGAACCAGATCGATTTCATCAAGAAATTCGACGTGGTAACAACGCCGATGATCTATATTTTGGATAAAAACAAAAAGATCATCGCCCGCAAAATGCCAGTGGAACAACTGGAAGACTTTCTGAATTATTACCAGAACAAACTGGCGCGAAAGTTATAAGAAAGCCACGCAAATAGGCGCCTTCACGCCAATGCTCTCCTGCCGGAAACTGAATTTCCCGGTAGCAGCATCGACATCGTAAATTACCAGATTATCAGTCGATTGATTAGCAACGATCATAAACTTGCCGCTCGGATCAATGTTAAAATCGCGCGGAATAGCGATTGACTTCGTCTGTTGATCCACCATTTCCAACGCACCGTTAGCCCCGATTTTGAACGCACTAATGGAGTTATGCCCACGATTGGACACATAAACGAACTTGCCATTCGGGTGCAAATGAATCGCCGAGCTTGTGTTGGTCGGCCCTGAATAATCGGCCGGGATCGTCGGGTAAGTGTTAATGGCCTTAACCACCCCATTTTTATCAATTGTGCATGAAGTAAGCGTTGCTTCCAGCTCGTTTAGCAGGAAAAGTGATTTTCCCGTAGGATGAATGACTAAATGCCGCGGGCCGGCACCTGGTTTGCATGAGAAAAATGGCTGCGCCGGATTGGGTTTTAACGCTCCTTTGCTATCGGCCACGTAATTCATGACTTTATCTGATCCCAGGTCCGTCACATACACATATTTCCCGTCCGGCGACGCGGTTGCGAAATGCGCGTGTGCTTTATCCTGGCGCTTTTCGTTTGGGCCTGTTCCTGAATATTGTTCTTTAAGAACTGCCGCCGAGACCTTGCCATCAGGCTGCAAATTATAAGCGGAAAAGCTTCCGCCTCCATAATTGGATACATATGCGGCCTTACCGGAAGGATGCACAGAAACATGGCAAGGTCCGGCGCCGGCCGATGACTCGCTGTTCAGGTAAGTCAGTTTTTTATCTCCTCCTATTGCAAACGCAACAATTTTATCGCCTCCGACGGCGTAAAGATTTTTCTTATTCGGTGAAATCGCCACATATCCCGGACCAACGCAGTTATTGAATGTATCAATCAATGTTACTTGCCCTGTGGACATATTCAGCTCGCAAAGGGAAACAGAAGAATTCGCACCCCTGTCAGCTGTTCCAATGTAGAATGCAACAGTTTTATCCTGGAATGATATGCTTACCAAACCGGCCAGCAACAAGGCAAAGACTGTGAATAGCTTTTTCATAATTTTTGATTTTGTAAAGGCAACTTGAAAGGGAAAGCAGCGTAAAAGGCATTTTTAATGTTATTTTGAATAATATAAAAACAGGCCGCTTCACAAAAAACGCAGCATATGGACACGATCACCGATGGCGAAGTAATCCTATCCAGCTTCGACTTCGCGGTACCCAATGGGACAAGGCTCGTATACAAAGGCCAAAGGGAGAATCCCGGAGGGATGAAATATCGGTAGCAAAAGACAATCGCGAACAACGTGAAATCCCGGAGGGATGCAACAAGATCCATGATGTTACATCCCTCCGGGATTAAAATTATCCGGCGCATTTCGTTGCTACCAATATTTTATCCCTCCGGGATTTAAAATAATCCGGCGTATTTGTGGCTACCGATATTTCATCCCTCCGGGATTGTTTCCGGTTGCCTTTTAATCATTCATCCTTGCCTAAGGAACATTGGATTGGCCAATCCAAATCCTATTTCACCTTCTTCACAAACCTAACTTCTGCGAACGCATCGGTCATTTAATCCCGACTTATGCCTCGTTGCGCCAAAAAAGTTGCCGTATTAGTCCATGCTTGTGATAGATATCAGTTTCTCTATAAAGGTTTTGAATATTTCTTTTCAAAATATTGGGACTTTGACATTGAATGCAATTATTATTTCGCAACTGAGATTTTAACTGCAACATGTGCGGATTTCAGAACATTAAGTCCGGAGCAGGAGCTTGGTCAGACAGATTGGCCTACTTGCTGACGACTGAGATAGAAGAGGGTTATATCCTTTATTTCCAGGAAGATATGTGGCTGGACAAAAAGGTCGATAAAGCATTTTTTAACGAGTTATTCGAGCTTGCACCGAGTAAGGACTGGAAACAGGTTAAACTTCACAGCGCAAAAATTTACCATACCGAAGCGACCGGCCATTATATTCAAAACCTGAATGTGGCTAGGGTCGACAAGACATTGTCGGATTACCTGATGTTGCATCAGATTACGCTTTGGAACAGGGAATTTTTAATTAAACAACTTGCCAAAAACGAACATCCCTGGCGCAACGAACGACGGGCGACAAAGTGGTTAAGAAGTGATCCCAACCCTATTTTTCACATTGATTATTTTGCTGAGAACGGCTCCGCTGAAATAAACAGAAATAAGCCTCGGGCGGAGAGAAGTCGCTACTACACCGTTTCTATCAATGGCATATTGAATGCCCACATCGAAAGTTTTGCCTGTGAGCTGATGCATGGCAACGTAGCGGAGAAGGTTTACGCAAAACGGCTTTTATTTAATTTTGCCAATCAATTGACTCATGACGGGCAACCCAAACCCAGGAAAGTGGACTTTTTCAAAAAAATCAAATTGTGGCTTAAACGACAGGCCATTTTCGCAAAACCAAAAACTCTGTAATTCATTTTTGTAATTCTGTAACAACTTCAGGGCGGGTTGGGGCGATATTTGCAGGACAAAATTTGAAAACATTGAATTGAATGATCATGGAAACGCTGAAATTTAAGACTAATATAAAATGTGGGGCTTGCGTGGCGACGGTAACGCCTTTTTTGAATGAGGATAATGCGGTTGAAAACTGGAATGTGGATTTGCAAAGCCCGGAGCGGATTTTGAAGGTTGAAACCAGCAAAACGCCCCAGGAAATCGCCGAACTTATGAAAAAGGCGGGTTATAATGCAGAAGAAATAGCCTGATAATTAATATCTTTGAGTTATATGAAAAGCAACTTACACCGATCGATCACTGTTTTCATGGCCTTCCTGGTCCTGATGAGCAGTACGGGATTTGCCTTTATCGAGCATCAGTGCTTGGTCCGGGGCAAGTCGGTGCAGGTTGTGAAGGAGCTCAAAACGGATTCTTCCGAGAGTATGGCCGGCTCTTCCTGCTGCGCCAAAAGCAAAAAATTAAAAGAAGCAAAAGGAATATTTTTCAAAAAAACCGATTGCTGTAAGGAAAGCCAGAAGTTCGAAAAGCTGCAAGTCACCACTTCCACAACTCACGAACTGGCGAAATTGCTAAAATCCTGGAACGCAGAGCCGTTATTTCTAGTACCAACCGGCTTTTTATCCATCATTGAACAGGAAACAGGCGTCAATGCGCCACCCAGTCCTGATATATCTTTCTCCTCCCGGTTGCATGGGAAAAGTATGCGCTATGCAATCCAGTCCCTGCTGATTTGATACATTGATTTCGATAGTTTACGTGTCAAACTTCGCCTCGCGAAGGACCGCACCGCTTTTCTTTTGTTTCAATGAATTAAATGAACCATGCTTAAATATCTGACGGGAGGATTCTTCTTTCTTCTTTCTTCCGCGCTATCCGCGCAACGTATAACCGGCTCAGTCAATGAGCAGGTGCCCGGCAGCAAAGCGCTCAAACCCATTACGGGAGCAAATGTTTACTGGTCCGGAACAACCCAGGCCACGGCCACGGACACCATTGGCCATTTCAATATTCCACGATCGGCGCAGTCCAACTTACTGGTGATCAGCTTCGTGGGATTCAGGAATGATACGGTTAAAATAGGCGCTGAAAACGATTTACAGGTGGTTTTGCAAAGCGACCAGACCTTGAATGAGGTTGTGGTTCGTGGCAACACGTCAACGATCGACAGGCTTTCGCCGCACCAAACCGAGATCATTACAACCCGTGCGCTGGCCAAAGCGGCTTGCTGTAACTTGTCCGAAAGTTTTGAAACCAATGCTTCGGTTTCTGTTTCCTATGCCGACGCCGTAACCGGCTCCAAGCAAATTCAAATGCTGGGATTGAATGGGACTTACATTCAGACCAACATCGAAAACATTCCTTCTATCCGTGGGCTGGCTTCCACTTTCGGGCTCAATTTTGTGCCGGGAACATGGATTCAGTCGATTGATGTGGGTAAAGGTGCGGGTTCTGTTGTGAATGGTTATGAATCCATGACGGGCCAGATCAATGTTGAAATGCAGAAACCGGACAGCCGCGAAAAGCTTTATTTAAACACTTATCTCAATAACTTTGGTCGCGCGGAAGTGAACCTGAACCTGGCAACACAACTAAACGAAAAGTGGAGCACGGGACTGCTGACGCACGCCAGCACATTGCGCAACCGGGTGGATAATAATAAGGACGGATTCCTGGATATGCCGCTTTATACACAATATAATGTGGTAAACCGCTGGAAATATCAGAGCGAAAAAGTGATGGCGCAGTTCGGTGTAAAAGCTTTGCATGAAGATCGTTTGGGTGGCCAGAATGGTTTTGAAAAAGAGATGAAAGGCTCCGGTAATATTTACGGTTTTGGTGCCAAAGTGAACCGCTACGAGTTCTTTTCTAAAATCGCCCGGTTGTTTCCTGATAAGCCTTACAAAGGATTGGGTTTCATTATGAATGCCTCTCTGCATGATTCCAAGTCATTTTTTGGAATGAATAATTATGACGGAACACAAAAAACGCTGTACGGAAATCTGATTTATCAATCGATCATTGGTAACACCAATCATTCTTATAAAACCGGTCTGAGTTATCTGCTGGACAACTACAACGAGCTTTACAGGGACATCCGACTAGCCAGAAACGAATCGGTTCCAGGGGCATTTTTCGAGTATACTTACAATAATCTGGATAAGTTTGTCCTCGTTGCGGGCGGCCGCGTCGATTTCCATAACCTTTACGGAACGCAATGGACGCCGCGCCTGCATTTGAAATACAATCTGACGGACCAGACCACGCTTCGGGCCTCGGCAGGAAAAGGGTTCAGAGTTGCTAATCCGCTGGCAGAATATTACGGTAACCTGGTGAGCTCGCGCACTGTGCAATTCCGTGAGAGCATTCGTCCCGAAGTTTCCTGGAATTATGGCGCGAGTGTTACGCAGGAATTTAAGCTGGGTAATATGAGCTGGAATTTCATCATGGATTTTTACAGAACAAACTTTGAAAACCAGCTCGTAGCCGATATGGAAGATCCGCGTTACATCCGGTTTTATAATCTGGAAGGCGATGCTTATGCCAATAGTTTCCAGGCAGAGGCGAACTTGACACCCATTAAACGCCTGGAATTCAAGCTTGCTTACCGGCTTTTTGATGTAAAACAAACCATTCGGAATGTATACGACGAAAATGTGTTGCTACCGAGAATGATGGTAAGCCGCGACCGGGTGCTTTTCAATGCGGGGTATGCGCTGCCTTATGACAAATGGAAGTTTGATGCAACCTTGCAATGGAATGGAAAACGGCGGATCCCGTACATGGGCCACGTTGACGAGCACCACGTTCCCGACAATCTGACATCGACAATGTCGCCGTCATTTTACAACTTCAATGCGCAGATTACGCGTACATTTCCCAAATGGGACATTTATCTGGGCGGAGAAAACCTGGCCAATTTTCGTCAGAAAGACCCGATTATGGGCGCTAATGACCCCTTCGGACAGAATTTTGACGCCGGAATGGCCTGGGGGCCTGTGGTAGGACGAATGATTTATGCAGGAATACGTTATAAAATAGTGAGATAATTGAGCGCGTTATGAAACTGCATATAAAAAACATGGTTTGTGATCGTTGCAAGCGGGTAGTCCGGGAAGATCTGGAAAATCTGGGCATTGCATTGCAATCCGTTGAACTGGGCGAAGTTGAAACCTCCACGGACATTGATAATCAACTGCTTACTAAGGTAAAATCCACATTAGAAGCCAGCGGCTTTGAATTACTCGACGACCGCCGGCTGGCCATTGTGGAGCACATCAAAACCTTGATCATTGAGGAAGTGCAATTTTTAAAAGGCCATAAACCTGAGCAGCAGAATTTTTCGGATTATTTGTCTGAAAAAATCGGTTACGAATATTCTTATCTGAGCAGCCTTTTTTCCTCCGAAACCGGGCAGACCATTGAACAATACATTATTGCCCAGAAAACAGAAAAAGTGAAAGAATGGCTTTCCTATAATGAGCTGACATTGAGTGAAATGGCGTGGCGATTATCATATAGCAGCCCGGCGCATCTGAGTAATCAGTTCAAAAAGGTGACAGGGATGACGCCCGGAGCGTTCAAGAAAAGCACTTTGGGGAGAATCACGCTGGACAAAGTAGGACATTAGAACAAACATTAAATAAACCTTCAATGATCATGAAAAATATCCTTTTTGTCTCGCTATTGTTCCTTCTTGCAGCTTGCGGAGGAAACAACGACAAGGCCGGAAAAGCAGAAACGGAGGCAACGGCCACAGCTGAGAAAAAATACGCATGCCCGATGCAATGCGAGGGAGAAAAAACCTACGCAGAAGCTGGAAAATGCCCGGTTTGCAAAATGGGCTTGCAAGAAGTAGCGATGGCAGAAACAGATTCTACTGAACACAATCATTGATTACTAAAACATTCAAAGTCATGAAAACTACCATTCTATCCCTATTAATAGCACTTTTTGCCAATATAACGCTGGCTCAGGCCGACGGCGACAAGCAGATCAAGATCAAGACTTCTGCGATTTGTGAAATGTGCAAAGAACGCATCGAACGCAATCTGGGTCTTTCCAAAGGTGTAAAAGAATCCAATCTCGACCTGAAAGACAAAGTGGTTACGGTGAAATACAACCCGAATAAAACTACCCCGGAAGCCATTAAAGCAACCATTATCAACACGGGTTACGACGCCGATACGCAGGTTGCAAACCAAAAAGCACACGATAAACTGCCAAGCTGCTGCCGGAAAACAGCTGCTCCACATTAATCAAAACCACTTCGTCATGAGCAATAACAAACTGAAAATGCTGGCAATAGCCTGCATAATGGGTGCCGCCTTCCCTGTGCTGGCGCAGCACGAGCATCATCAGGAGCCGAAAAAAGATTCAGCGCAGCATGCCGGGCATGATATGAAAGGCATGGATCACAAAACCATGAAGCACGACACTGCGGATCACAGTAAGATGGATCACAGCAAAATGAATCATGGCGATATGCGGCATGACTCCGGGCATATGACGCACAGTTTTTCGCTCAGTCTTCCTATGACGCGGAATGGCTCGGGAACAGGCTGGCAACCCGATGCTACGCCCATGTATGCTTATATGAAGCACTCGGATAAGTGGAATTACATGTTGCATGGAAGTATCTTCCTCCGCTACACGGCTCAGAATTTCAATAATGATGGCCTGAAAGGGTCAAAATCGAAGGTCAGCGTGCCAAACTGGTTCATGGGCATGGCGCAACGGCAGGTTGGCAAGAATGGCCTGCTAAATATCCGCGCGATGGTGTCACTGGACAGGTTGTTTGACGGAGGTGCCGGTTATCCGCTTTTATTCCAGTCCGGTGAGACCTGGAAAGGCGAGCCGCTGATCGACAAGCAACATCCGCACGACCTTATTTCCGAACTGTCCGTTGCTTACACACAAAGGCTGAACGAAAACATTGACCTTACGCTTTACGCGGGCTATCCGGGCGAACCAGCATTGGGGCCAACCGCATTTATGCACAGAATGTCGGCTTTCAACAATCCTGATGCTGTTTTGGGACATCACTGGCAGGATGCAACGCACATTACATTTGGAGTTGTAACGGCAGGAGTCCGGCTCTGGAAATTTAAGCTGGAAGGCTCGTCCTTCACCGGTCGTGAGCCGAATGAGAACCGGTTTGACTTCGATAAGCCACGTTTTGATTCGTACAGTTACCGGTTAATGTTCAATCCTTCCGTAAACTGGGCATTGCAAGTGAGCAGGGGTCTTATCAAAAATCCTGAACCACTGCACGGCGGTGAAAACGTGGACCGGACAACGGCTTCTGTGCAGCATTCGGCTAATTTAAGTGGTAAAAACAGGTGGATTTCTACTTCCGCTGTTTGGGGATTGAATGAGGCAGGCGGCCACCATAAGGAGCACGCTATTTTACTGGAATCAAATCTACAATTGGATAAATGGGCGATATATGGTCGTTATGAGCGGGTTGAGAAGAACAGTAATGAACTGGGGATTGTATGGTATGACCGCATTGAGAAAGACAAATTTCCGGTTTCCATGTTTTCACTTGGACTCAACCGCCAGATCGCTTCCTTCCAGAACACCATTTTACAAGCCGGCGCTCAAATGGGGGTTTACTCCATTGACAATATACTGAAATCTGTTTATGGCAACACGCCGCTGTCAGGACAGGTTTACCTGCGCATAACGCCTGGTCTCATGCGCATGTAATGTGCTGCATCATCTATATTTTGGAAAAGCTGTCAGTCATCCTGGCAGCTTTTCGTAGTTTTGCGCTTCAAAATTAAAGAACGCTCCCGTGGCTTGGTATCACAATTATTTCAAAGGACTCCCGCAACGCGCCTGGAAACTGCATCAGGATGAAGAATACACCGACTATGAGGTCGATTTTTTACGGGATGTACTTGAAATAGCGAAAGGGAGCAAGGTTCTGGATATGCTGGCCGGTTACGGACGTCATGCTGTTCCCTTGGCAGAGGAAGGCTGCGCAATGACTTGCGTTGATATTTCCAGTGAATATTGCGATGAATTGAAGGCTGTGGCCAAAAAGCAAAAGCTGCCTTTGACGGTGATTTGTGACGATGTGCTGAAATGTGATATTGAGGCAAATGCTTTTGATGCGGCTTATTGTATTGGAAACAGTTTCAGTTTCTTCCCAAGGGCTGAAATGCAGCAATTCATTTCAAAAATGGCAAATGCCGTAATATCCGGCGGCCACATTGCCATCCACACTGAAAACCTCGCAGAAAGCATTCTGCCCAACTTCCAGACGCGCAACTGGATGCCTGTGAAAGAAGACATTATTTATCTGGCCGAAAACGACTATCGCCCGGAAGAGGGTTACATTGCAGCCGAGCAAACATTTATATCTGGTTCTGAAAAAGTAACGCACACAGTCCGTCAACACATTTTCACCCTGTCAGAAATCACCTACATGTTCGAAACTGCCGGTTTACAAGTCGTAGGAACATTCGGAAACCTGGAAGCCGATCCTTTCACACTAGGCGACGAACAGCTCTATCTGGTCGCCAGGAAGCTTTGAGGGAGGTGGCAATTTTTGCATCAAACTTAAACCCCTTGCAAAACGGGCACGTCTGTCTTCTCGACTGCGCCGAAGCCTCCTTCGATGTTGATGACGTGATCGATGCCGCGTGATTTTAGGATGGAGGCGGCTATCATAGAGCGGTAACCTCCTGCGCAATGTATGTAAAGCGTTTTGTTTTTGGGAAATTCAGCCATGAGGTCGTTAATGTAGTCTAACGGCAGATTTTTGGCTCCGTCAATGTGCCCGGCTTCGAATTCAGCTGGCTTTCGCACATCGATCACTTCTGGACTTTCTTCATTATAGACCTTTTCAAAAGCATCAGCAGAAACATTTTCAACAGAATCAACTTCTTTTCCAGCCTGAACCCAGGCTTCAAAACCACCATTCAAAAATCCAATGGTATGATCATAACCAACCCTTGCCAGGCGTGTTACCACTTCCTCTTCCATTCCCGGCTCGGTTACGATCAATAAATTTTGTTTCAAATCCGGAATTAATGCGCCTACCCACGGAGCAAAACCACCCTGAATACCAATGTTGATGGAATTTGGAATAAATCCTTTGGAGAAATCCTCCGGTTTCCGCGTGTCCAGTATAAGCGCGCCCGTGTTATTAGCCTCAGCCTCAAATACTTCTGCAGATAAAGCCTGATCACCACGTTCGAGCACGTCGTCAATGCTTTCGTAGCCGTCCCGATTCATTTTTACATTCTCAGGGAAATATTTCGGAGGTTCGGGCAAACCTGCGGTCACTTCTGCGATGAACTCCTCTTTGGTCATATCTGCCCTTAATGCATAATTGAACCGCTTTTGGTTGCCCAACGTGTCGGAAGTTTCCTTACTCATATTCTTTCCACACGCGGAGCCTGCTCCATGTGCGGGATAAACGATGATGCCGTCAGGCAAGGTCATGATCTTGGTTCGCAGACTTTCAAACAGCATTCCCGCAAGGTCCTCCATAGTCAGGTCACCTTTTTGCGCAAGATCCGGACGTCCTACATCACCAATAAACAATGTGTCGCCACTGAAAAGCGCCGTTGGCTTTTGATTTTCATCGAACAGCAGATAACTCGTCGATTCCAGCGTGTGACCCGGCGTATGCAATGCTTTGATAGTAATATCACCTATTTTAAAATCCTCATTATCAACAGCAATATGCGCCTTAAATGCAGGATTTGCATTCGGCCCGTAAACAATTTCCGCTCCCGTCTTTTCAGCCAGGTCCAGATGTCCCGAAACGAAATCAGCGTGAAAATGGGTCTCAAATACATACTTGATTTTCGCACCGATTTTATTGGCCTTTTGAATGTAAGGCGCTACTTCGCGCAAAGGATCGATAACCGCCGCTTCGCCATTTGAAACAATAAAATAAGCGCCCTGAGCCAGGCATCCGGTATATATCTGTTCTATTTTCATGAAGGATAATTTCAGTTAATTGATACGAAGTTAACCAAAAGGCAGGTGTTTTCGTTTCTGAGCGGGGATCGAATGCACCATCCCCGCTCAGTATTTCAGACTTTAACCAACTTCCATTTACCCAGCCTGAACCGCCAGATCCCCAGCAATGCGAGAATGGATTCCGCAAATGGAACTGAGGCAAAAACGCCGATCGGGCCGAAATTCATCATAACGGCAAGCACATACGCAACCGGAATTTCAATCGCCCAAAAACAGATCAGGTTCAGGACAGTTGGCGTTTTGGTATCCCCTGCCCCGTTGAGCGACTGGATAACGACCATTCCATAAGCATAGGCAGCATAACCCAGGCATAGCACGCGCAATGCCATTTTGCCGGTGGCAATGACCTGTGGATTAGGACTAAACAAGCCAATAAGTTGGTCCGCCCCAATGAACATTAAAATGGCCAGGCCCAGCAGGAAGATAAAGTTATAAGACGCACACTTCCAGACCGATTTCTCTGCCCTATCCGGCTTGCCGGCTCCCAAATTCTGCCCCACAAGCGTCGCAGCAGCATTAGCGAGCCCCCAGGCAGGCAATAATGTGAACATAATTACGCGAATGGCAATGGTGTAACCGGCCACCACGTCGCTGCCGAATTCGGACAGGATACGCGTCAGGAAAATCCAGCTCGCGGAACCAATCAGAAACTGGACGGTGCCGCCCGTTGCGACTTTTACAATCGTCGCGATGGTTTTAGGATCAGGACGCAGATCCGCCCATAGCAAGCCTAGCGATTTTTGTGCTTTTGTCAATGAAAATAACTGATAACCAACGCCTATCGACCGCCCTAATGCCGTGGCGAGGGCCGCGCCTGTTACGCCCAATTCGGGAAATGGCCCAAGTCCGAATATCAGCACCGGCCCCAGAATCATGTTAAAGCAGTTGGCAACAATTAGTGACCGCATGGCAGTTGCCGCGGCACCGGCGCCGCGCAATGCTCCGCTCAGGGAATAAAGCAAAATGACGACGGGGCTGCTTAGAAACTGAATTCTTGCAAAATCTGTCCCAAGCTCAATCACCTTTGCATCGGCACCCATGATGCGCAGAATATCACTCGCAAACCATGTTCCGACCGTTGCAGTAACTGCCGAAATGGCTAGAGAAATCACGATAACCTGCCCCACCGCATGCCTGGCGCCATTCGTATTGCCTTCGCCAACCCGACGTGCAATGGTGGCCGTTGCAGCCGTACTCAAACCAATGGCCACAGAATAAACCAACGTAATCACAGATTCAGTAAGCCCCACAACCGCCACGGCTTCTGTACTTACTTTTGAAACGAAAAAAATGTCAACAACGGCGAAAAGCGACTCCATGACCATTTCAAGGATCATTGGGACGGATAGTAGAAATATAGCACGGTTGATGCTTCCTTCGGTAAAACTTTCTTCGGAGCCACGAATAGCCTGACGAAGCAGTTGAAACCACTTTTTCATGGATGAAATAAGATTAAAATAAAATAAGAATTGAAAGTGACTAGCGAAAGTCACGGAGAGCAGTCCGGTGGGAGAATGTCCGCAGACGGACCAGAAAAAGGCTTGTGGTTATTGTAAACCGAGGATGATCACCAACATATTTCGCAGAATTTGGGCAAATATACAAAAGTGCTTTTCTATTATTCAAACAAAATACTGGATTAATTCAGATGTAAGTGTAATTTCACGGCTTGGGCGGGGTGAACTTTTGCTTTCGCCAAACCGTTGCCATTCTACTCTTTCCTGCAAATTTTGGTATAAAAATTGAAGCATCGGGCAGGAAAGGAAATACCATTAAACAACTCTTCATGATTGATAAAAAGAAGTTATACTCAACAGCCGAAAAGCCTGAAACTGCTGTGCTTGTGGCTGTTAGTACACAAAAACAACCGGCTGAAAAGACAAAGGAATACCTGGACGAGCTTGCTTTTCTGGCGACAACATTGGGCGTGGAAACGGTTAAGACATTTACACAAAACCTGGAAAGAGCCGATATCCGCACCTACACCGGGAAAGGAAAATTGGAAGAAATTCTGATTTATGTGACTGCGAATCCTGTGGACATGATCCTTTATGATGATGACCTTACGCCATCGCAGGTGCGAAATCTGGAAGCTGTTTTCAAAGACATTAAAGTGATTGACAGGAGTTTACTGATCCTGGATATTTTTGCGATGCGGGCACAAACTGCGCAATCAAAGTTACAGGTTGAGCTGGCCCAGTATCAATATATGTATCCGCGATTGACACGCATGTGGACTCACTTAAGCCGCCAGTCTGGTGTCGGTGTGGGTATGCGCGGGCCTGGTGAAACGGAATTGGAAACGGATAGACGTCTGGTGAAAGACCGGATCGCGTTCCTGAAAGAAAAACTTGAAAAGGTTGATCGTCAGAGCACTACGCGCCGGAAGGAAAGAGACCGGCTGGTGCGCGTTGCCATTGTGGGCTATACCAATGTTGGAAAATCAACAT
The DNA here is from genome assembly GCF_000428845.1 of Dyadobacter alkalitolerans DSM 23607. Classification (GTDB taxonomy): domain Bacteria; phylum Bacteroidota; class Bacteroidia; order Cytophagales; family Spirosomataceae; genus Dyadobacter; species Dyadobacter alkalitolerans. Next base: position 592,156 of record NZ_AUAS01000001.1, read on the forward strand.
TGATGCGCGGGCTCTCAAAAGCAGATGTTTTTGCTGAAAATAAGCTGTTTGCAACCGTTGATTCCACGGTGAGAAAGGTGAATATGGAGAACATTCCGTTTTTGTTGACGGACACAGTTGGTTTCATACGCAAATTGCCTACGCTGCTCATTGAATCATTTAAATCGACGTTGGACGAGGTAAGGGAAGCGGATATTTTGCTGCACGTGGTAGATATTTCGCACGCTTCATTCGAGGAACATTTGGATGTGGTAAACAAGACATTGGAAGATATTGGCGCTGCCAACAAGCCCACTATTCTTGTTTTCAATAAAATTGACCTTTACAACCCGACATTCAACGCGGACAATGACGAGGGCCAGGAAATTGAGCAGACAGAAAGTGTTCTGGAACAGTTGAAAAAGAGCTATATCGCCGATAAGGCCGATCATGTTGTGTTTATTTCGGCTGAAAAGAAGGAAAATATTGACGAGTTGAGAAACACATTATTTTCCATGGTGAAGGAAAAACACTTCTCTATTTATCCGAACTGGCTCGATTTGGGATACACAGCAGTAGAAGCGGAGGAATAATCATTTGTAATTCAAATGATTTTTTGCCAGTTTTGCACCCCAATTCGACTGCGTAGTTCAACGGATAGAATAGGAGTTTCCTAAACTCTAGATATGGGTTCGATTCCCGTCGCGGTCACTGAGGTCAGGCTAATGCCTGACCTTTTTTACGCCCGATAAGTCACCGCTTGTTGTTACTAAAATTCCCCAGGGTTCGAGTCTGCAATGTTATCCTGCATAGAGAAACATCACTTAAATCTGCAAATCGTAGGACTTTTTATAGTTCTTGGCTCGGTAGATTCTTAGCATGGCAATTGCATAGAAGCCTTTAACTAAATTACAACACAATGCAAATGCTCTCTGGCTTGGGCCGCACCCGTTATATCCCTCTATTGATTTTATTTACGCTTGCCATCCTGCAATCTTGCAAGAAGAATCCCAAGGAAATGTCCCGGGAGCAGCTGGAAAAGGAGTTAAGCGGCAAAAAACATTACGAAAAACTGCTGGAATTCGGCAAAAGTGCCGGGATCAATGTTGAAAAATTCGCTGCAACCGGTGAACAAGCGCCCGTTTTTGCCTTGCTGGAAGAAGCCGGATTTGGGCATAAACCCAACTTGCGCTATACAGAAAAGAAAGTTAAGGCAGACACATTACTCCTTCGCGAAGCTGCGGAAGCGCTTGTGAAGGGCGAGTCGGTGGACAAAGTGATGAAAGGATTGGAGCCGGTTTATCCTGTTTATAATAATCTTAAAATACACTACGCCAGGCTATTAAAAGAAAACAAGCAAGACAGCGCGGCCATCGTTGCTGAGACGTTGAATGCTTATCGCTGGATCAAGCGGCAGTCCCAAGGCGCTCCACGGTTCGTTATGGTGAATATTCGCGGTGCATATCTTGCCGCCATGGATTCAGCCGGACAGAATGTGCTGCGTATGCGTACGGTGGTAGGTAAAAGCGACACGCCGACACCTACGATGGACACATATGCAACGAGCATCGTGACACACCCATACTGGAATGTGCCGAAAAGCATTGCTATCAAGGAAATGTTCCCGAAAGCGGCAAGTGATCCGGAATACTTGTCCCGAAATCGAATTGAAATAATTGATAATAAAGGGCAGGCTGTAAATCCGGAAGAGATTAATTGGGAAGAACTTACAGCCGAAAAATTCCCCTATCGCTTTCGTCAGGAGACTGGTGAAGACAATTCGCTCGGTTTGCTGAAAGTAGAGATTAAAAATCCATTAGCGATTTATCTGCACGACACCAACGCAAGATATTTGTTCAAAAGTAATTCGAGATGGAGAAGCCATGGCTGTGTGCGCGTGCAGCAACCCACCGATCTGGCCAACTATATGGCTGGCACCAAGCTGCTTGACAACGATTTCATGACCGAGCCGGACACGGTGTCGACCCCGCCGAAATGGCACAAATTAAAAGCAAGAATTCCTGTATTCTTGCTTTATCTGGGTGCCGATTGCAATGAAAAAGGGGATCTGCTTTACTTTGAAGATGTGTATAAAAGAGGATTGCCAAAAGTGTGATCCAGCTTATCCAATTTCAGGCCTGATAATAGAGGCGAAGCCTTAACATATTGCTGGTCAGCAGAGTAGATAAATAATCCTGCACCATTGCAAAGCATGCTGATCAGTTTTTTAGAATCCAGAATGGATACAGCGGGACATCCGAGGCTGCGGCCCAAGCGACCTGTGTTTTTGATAAAAGACTCACTCACATAATCTGCTCCGTGCATAACGATCGCCCTTTCCAAAGCGCGGTCGTTAATTCCTTTTTCAACCCCTTCCAGCCTTAGCGAAAGACCATGCTTACCTGTGTAAGTGCCTAATGTTTTATAAAAACCCAAGCTGGATTGATATGATGAATTATCATTTGAAAAACGTTTTGCAAACTCGTCACCGGAATTCCTCCCGTGCGCAACGTATGTATTGAGCAACACTTTTCTCTTAATCAGATCAATCACGTAAAGCCTTTTGTTACGCGAAGACTGGCTAAAATCGGCAATCGCAAGGATCGGATTAGCCAAATTCATTTTCTGAAAACCATACCAAGCATAGTAAAATGCCGCTTCTGAAAGACCTTGTTTTTTCAAGCCGAGCGAATCATAAAGAGTTGCCCATTGCGGCTTGGCAAGGGAATCTGGCTTAATTTTTATAGAATCGGAAGTGGTGGAATCGTTAAGTGTATCAAATTTCTGAAACCCGAAGGAAACACTAAGCGCAATCATTACTGCTACTAATACTGCCTGAGCTTTTGTCATTTCTAATCGTTTTATTGAAAATTTAATTATTTTCGATTGAGAGAGGAGGAGAAATATACCCTTTGAAAGGTGCATGTTTAACAGCCTGGCGCGTGTTAATGGTTCCGAAAAAACAAAAACAGCCTATAACAAGCTGTTTTTCAATATATTACAAATCTGATATTTTTACTTTTTTTCAATTCCCGCAAGAATTCTTCCAATGTCATTTGCCCTGCTCATAAAGCTTAAGCTGGTGTCAAGGTCTTTCTGATCGATCGCGTCTTTGAATTTTTTTAACAGCTCAATGTAGTCGCCCAAGGCCTTGGAAACATTGGTTTTGTTTTGATCAAAAATAGGCGCCCACATTTGCGGAGAGCTTTTAGCCAAACGGACCGTGGAAGAAAAACCGGTGCTGGCCATATCAAAAATCGCTTTCTCGTCCCGTTCTTTATCCAAAACCGTTAACCCAAGCGCGAAGGAACTGATATGGCTCAAATGCGACACATAAGCCAGATGCAGATCGTGCTCCACCGGCGTCATATAATGGATCTTCATGCCCACATCCCGCAGAAAAGTCTCAACCAGGCCCAGTGACTCCCTGCTACTCTTTTCTTTATCACAGATAATTACATTTTTGCCTGGTAACAACTCCTTAAATGCAGCTCCGGGGCCAGAATTCTCCGTTCCTGCCATCGGATGCACGGCAACAAACTGCGCACGCTTCGGATGGCCGTCTGCCAATTTGCATATAGCTTCCTTCGTAGACCCCAAATCCATGATCGTGCGGCCATCGGGCAGATGATCCAGCATATAAGGCAGCAATTTATTGATCGCGTCCACAGGCGTCGCAAGCACATTCATTTCAGAAATTTGCAATGCGTCGTCAAGTGACACAATCTCGTCTACAATGCCTTTGGCCAATGCGATTTTTTGATTCACCAAAGAATTATCAACGCCTACAAACTTAACATTCGGATATTTTTCACGCAGGCTCAAAGCAAAAGAACCGCCCAGCAAGCCCACTCCTATTATACTAAGTATCATTTCGATTCTGAATAAATAAACACTAATAAAGTGAGGATTAAGCCTTTATTCGTTCCACTGCTTCCCATATGCGCTCTTTCGGCATGCAAAGCGACAGGCGAATGTAACGCTGCCCTTTCGGTCCGAAAATAAAGCCGGGAGCAATAAAAACATGCTTTTCAACCAACAGGCTATTCACCAGCGACTCAGCCGACTCGACGGCATCCGGCAATTTGCCCCATAGGAACATGCCTTCCTGCGCCCGGTCCCAGGTGCAGCCAAAGTTTTCCAAAATAGCCTCAGCAGCCTCCAAACGGCCCTGATAGACCGCGTTTCGCTCGTTATGCCATTCGTCGGAGTTATGCAAAGCCGCCACAGCCGCCTCCTGCATCGCCCAGAACATGCCTGAATCCACATTGCTTTTGATCGTCAGCACAGCACTAATGTAAGGCTTAGCTGCTGATAACCAGCCCATTCGCCAGCCTGCCATATTGTGCGACTTACTCATAGAATTGAGCTCAATAGCAACTTCCCTGGCGCCTTCAACAGACAATAAACTGATCGGCGCTTTTTTATTCAAAACCAGACTATAAGGATTGTCGTGGCAAAGCAAAATCTTATGCTTTGTCGCAAATGCAACCGCCTCCTCGAAAAGTTCGCGCGTAGCGGGCGCTCCCGTAGGCATATGCGGGTAATTGAGCCACATGATCTTGGTTTTTGGCGTTACCAACGCCTCTATCGCATTCCAATCCGGCTGCCAGCCAAAATCTTCCCGCAACGGGTATTCCTTCACAACCGCACCAACCATCTGGCTTACAGCACGGTAGGCGGGATAACCAAGTTCAGGGACCAGCACTTCATCGCCTGGATCAAGGAATGTCAGAGAAATGTGCGTAATACCTTCTTTTGAGCCAATTAATGGCAAAATTTCCGTTGCAGGATCCAACTTAACTCCGTAAGTGCGATAATAGAAATCTGCGATTGCATTCCGATATGCAGGTGTTCCCACATAAGGCTGATAACCGTGCGCTTGTGGCTTCTGAGCCGCTTCAGACAAGGCTGTAATTGTTTCAGACGAAGGCATCATGTCGGGATTTCCTATCCCCAGATTAATGACATCGTGACCTTCTGCAATCAGTTTGCGAACCTCCGCAAGCTTCACCGAAAAGTAGTATTCGGAAGTTTGCTTGGTGCGCTGGGCAGTTTCTATAATCATTACATTGTTATTAATTACACTTTTAAAAGTTGGCTTCCTAAGCGCGATTTCAGAACCTGCGCTCGAAATGGCGCGCAATTTACGATTTTTAACGCAATGGGAAGCAATGATCATCTGGGGTTTATCCATTAAATTGCGACATGAACATTCAGCGTTTTCTCTTGTTTTTTTTAGTGCTTCTGGCCGGTTGTTCCAAACCTTCCGAGAAAATCGTGGTAGCTACAGCGGCCAACGTGCAATATGTAATGAAGGAAATTAAAGCGGAATTTGAGAAAGAAACGGGGAAAAAAATTGACATTATTGTAGGCTCCTCAGGCAAGCTTACTACGCAAATCCGCGAAGGCGCGCCATTCGATGTTTTTGTTTCGGCCGACACAAAATATCCGGAAGAAATCTTCAAAAATGGCGGTTCAACAGAAAAACCGAAGGTTTACGCATTGGGGTCACTGGTCTTATGGTCCAAAAACATCCCGAAAGCCGAATTGAACATTGATATTTTGGCAGACGATAAAATCAAAAAAATTGCCATTCCTAACCCCGAAACAGCACCTTATGGAGAGGCCGCGATCCAGGTCTTAAAATCAAACAGCATTTTTGGAAAAATAGAAAAGAAACTCGTTTTCGGAGAAAGCATAGCTCAAACCGCTCAATATACCACATCAGGCAATGTAGAAGCCGGTTTCAACGCACTGTCCATTGTACTTTCCCCAGAAATGAAAGATCAGGGCCATTACATTATCCTGGATTCAACAGACTACAGCCCCATCGAACAAGCCGCCATCCTGCTAAATCACAGCAAAAATTCCCCAAAAAAGGAAACCAGCGAACAATTCTATAAATTCCTATACTCACCAAAAGCAAAAGCGATCTTCAAAAAATACGGCTATAAATAAACAACATTCAGCGCAACGGCGCCCGTTCATTCAATCATTCATCGCACCGGCGACCCGGTCATTCAAAATTAACCTTGAACCCCGAACCCCTCTGGCTAACCTTCAAACTCGCCACGATCACTTCGCTGATCCTGCTGGTGCTTGCATTGCCATTGGCTTACTGGCTCGCTTTCGGAAAATTCAAAGGTCGGGGGATCATTGAATCGCTGATCGGAATGCCGCTCGTATTGCCGCCATCTGTGATTGGGTTTTACCTGCTTTTGGCATTCAGCCCCTCCTACTGGTTCGGTGCCTGGATCGAAAGCAATTTTGGTTTGAGACTTGTTTTCAGCTTTCCAGGATTGGTAATTGCCTCTGTGCTATATAGTTTGCCTTTTATGGTCTATCCCATTCGCGCAGGTTTGCAATCGCTTCCCGCATCCTTGCGCGAGGCGTCCTATACATTGGGTAAAAATGAATGGGAAACATTCTTTAAAGTGCTCTTACCGAATTGCAAACCTGCGATTCTTACGGCATTTGTCATCACATTTGCACATACAGTCGGCGAGTTCGGTGTTGTGCTGATGATCGGCGGGAATATTCCCGGTGTAACAAAGGTAGCTTCCGTAGCTATTTACAATGAAGTGGAAGCCCTTAATTATGGGGCAGCGAACGATTATGCGATCGTGCTTTTTGCTATTACATTTGTTATTTTGCTGTTGGTTTATTCCATTAACAACCGCCTTCTCCGTGTCCGACAGCCTTCTTGAAGTCCATATTCAACATACCTTGCAAACGGTTCATGGAAAAATGCCGATGGAAATCGCATTATCCCTACCAAAAGGACAAATCTTGGCTATTACCGGCCCATCAGGCGCAGGGAAAACAACATTATTAAGACAAATCGCGGGGCTATTAACGCCGGAAACGGGCAAAATAAAGTTCGAAAATCAAGTCTGGCTTGATAGTTCGACACAAAAATCCGTCGCCCCACAGCTCAGAAATATCGGTTTTGTTTTTCAGGATTATGCCTTGTTTCCGCATCTTACGGTTGAAGAGAATTTGCTTTTTGGTTTACCAAAAGGTAGCGATCGGAGCATTGTCAATGACCTGCTAACTGCCACAGAGCTCTCCAATCTTGCAAACCGGAAACCTAACCAACTTTCGGGCGGCCAGCAGCAACGCGTTGCACTGGCCCGGGCACTGGTGAGGAAGCCTGATTTAATGTTACTGGATGAACCATTTGCGGCTCTGGACTATGATATGCGTTATCATTTGCAAGATATACTCTTAAAATTCCATCGCCGGCATCATCTCACAACGATCATCGTCACGCACGACATTGGTGAGATTTTCCGACTGGCAGATCAGGTTTTGACTATTGGCAACGGCAAAATCATCCGTCAAGGCACGCCTGAAGAGGTGTACGCAAACGAGCAGTCGCAAACGGAAGATTTTGTGATCTTTGGGGAAGTGCTTAGTTGTATAAAACAAGCGGATCAGCTGCTGGTAAGCGCGCTGGTTGAAAACAAAGTCCGTCAACTGACATTGCCGCTGGAACTGGCATCTGAAATGGTCCCTGGAAATACATTTACCCTGCATTATCCCATGGATTCGGCCCGCGTTACAGTGATCAGGCATTAAGAATACAAATGTCGCTAAGGGTAATTTTATGAGCAGTCAGTCTTTTTTCAAAAACCATTTTTATCCATTCAATATGCGGGTCATTTATAAGCTTTTACAAGTTGCCATTCTCATTTTGCCCCTGATCGCCATGCGTCAGGACAAACCTCTTCGCGTCATATTCTTCGGAGATTCCATTACCCAGGCCGGTGTCGGTCCAACGGGCTACATTACCAAAATGACCGAAATGCTGAAATCAAAGGGTCAGGACAGCCAGTATGAGCTCATGGGAGCCGGAATCGGCGGGAACAAAGTGTATGATCTTTATCTAAGGCTGGAAGACGACGTGCTTTCCAAAAAGCCGGATGTAGTTTTCATCTACGTGGGAATCAACGACGTATGGCACAAAACTTCCTCAGGAACCGGAACCGATCCCGATAAATACGTAAAGTTCTACGAAGCTTTGATCAAAAAAATGAAAGCCCAGAATATCCGCGTAATCGTATGCACACCAACGGTCATAGGCGAAAGAAATGATGCTTCCAACCCTCAGGACGGTGATCTGAACCAATATTCGAAGCTCATCCGCGAAATAGCAACCCGCAACAGCCTACAACTTTGCGATTTGAGAAAATCCTTTCAGGATTATTTAGTTCAAAACAATCCTGAAAACAAGGAAAAGGGCATTTTAACGTCAGATAGAGTGCATTTAACGGATCAAGGCAATGTGTTTTTGGCAGAAAGGATGATGGAAGCGCTGGTGCAGAAGTGATTTCAGGTTACTGTAAAGGTCAATTTCTTTAATGCATAAAAGACCTCTTTGGAGGTCTTTTATGCTTATAAACTTATAAAATTACCTTACCAAAGCTTCTCAGGATAAACGCCCGACTTGTGCAACGCATTCAGCGATGCCTGAACCATCGGCTTATCTTCCGGGTATGTCACGCCGAACCAGTCTGACGCAATGCGGAAGACGCGGCAGTCGCCGAGGCCGTTTTTGATGATGTGCGTCATGACGGTTGGGATGTAAAACTCGGCTTTTGGTGTGTTGATGTTCTCGCGGGCGTAAGTTTCGAACAAGTCTTTTGTAATCGGGAACATGCCCGGTTTGAAACCCCAAAAGTTCATCGAAACAGGTGTTTCTGGCGCAACTTCTGTTTTGACGTCGTTTTCTTCGAAATAGATCTTTCCGCCTTCTTCGAAAATTTTGGTGCGTTCCACAACGGATTCAAGGTTATGATCTGCTCTTTCTACGCAAATCCCGCGGGAGACGGTGCCGTTTTCGGATAGTGTGCGTTTCAGCTCATAACCGATCATGGCGTGCTGCTTTTCATTGGTGTCATTGGTCAGGAAGTCGGCCATGGTGGCGAAAGCGTCGCGGCCGTAAAAGTCGTCGGCATTGATTACGGCAAATGGCGTTTCCGTTTGTGGCCAGGCGCATAATGTGGCATGTCCTGTTCCCCAGGGTTTTACCCGTTCCACCGTCCCGAGATCCTCAGGAACATAGGACTGAATGCCCTGAATAGCGAAATCGTAATCAATTTTACCTTTCAGTTTAGGAGCAAAAATGGCTTCCGCACTGTCCTTTATTTCCTGACGAACGATAAAAACTACTTTGCCAAAACCGCTGCGAATTGCGTCATATAGTGAATAATCGATGATTGTCTCCCCATTCGGGCCAAACTGGTCTAGCTGCTTGATGCCTCCGTAACGGCTACCGATCCCGGCAGCTAAAATCAAAAGAGTTGGTTTCATTCAAATTGTTTTAATGTGTATGTCTGCTTCTTATTGCGGCAAATTAAGGCCATTCAGAACTATAAAAAAAACGCGTCCGGAAATTTCGGAACGCGTTTGGAAAATAAAATATTTTAAGAATATTGTTAAACCGCAAAGCTTTCACCGCAGCCACAGGTGCGGGTTGCATTGGGGTTTACAAATTGAAAGCCTTTACCATTCAAGCCATCAGAAAAATCGAGTATCGTTCCGGCCAGGTAAAGAATGCTCTTTTTATCAACAATAATTTTGACCCCTTTATCCTCAAAAACCATGTCCGTAGGCTTCGTTTCAGAGTTGAATTCCAAATTATAAGTCAAGCCCGAACAGCCGCCTCCCAGCACACCAACGCGGATCTGGTAATCCTCAACATGTCCGTCCGCATTGCGGAGTTCAACAATTTTATCTTTGGCGCTATCACTTACAGTAACCATGCTATTTCTAAGTTTTGTATTAAATATTTAACGTCTGAAACAAATAAGAAAGTTCACCAGTCCGTCAGAGTTCTTTCCAATTTTCGCGAGGTGCCTCTGATCCGATTTCAGGAAAGCATTATAATATGGATGCACCGTTTTTATTGATGCCCGAAACATGCATACTGGCTTCAATTCCGGCGTCTGCAAATTTCTCCTGCATAGCGAGACCTGCGCTTTCCGCATTAGCCTTTCCCTTGCTCAATGCAAACATAGAGGGCCCGGAGCCCGAAATACTGCATCCCAATGCTCCGTTAGCAATGGCTGCTTTCTTGACTTCGTTAAATTCAGGGATCAAAATGGACCTTACCGGCTCAATAATGACGTCGACCATAGACCTGCCGATCAACTCATAATCTGATTTCATCAAACCCGCCACCAGTCCGGCAACATTGCCCATCTGAGCGATCGTGTTTTTGAGCGACACTTCGCTGCGCAGGATAAAGCGCGCATCTTTTGTATTAATCTCAATATCAGGGTGAACCAATGTGCAATACAAATCATCCGGAACAGGAATCGTAAAAATATCCAGCGGATTATAGCTCCTGATCACCACAAAACCACCCAAAAGCGACGGTCCGACATTATCAGCATGCGCCGACCCGGAAGCAATTTTTTCACCTTCCATTGCAAAAGGCAGCAATTCCTGACGCGTCAGCGGGTTACCCAGCAGCTCGTTCATCGCAACAACCCCCGCCACCGCACTCGCCGCGCTGGAACCCATTCCGCTGCCTAACGGCATATTTTTATGCAAAACAACCTCACAGCCAAAGTCTTTGATGCCCAAATGCTTCAATAAATGCAACATTACAACGGTCACTGCATTTTTTTCAGCATTACGCGGCAAACGACCTTCATCTCCTGTAATTTCCGTAATGACAACACCAGGCTGGTCCCGTTTTTTAATCTCCACCACATCCCCCGGCGCCTCTATAGCAAACCCGAAAATATCAAAACCACACGCAACATTAGCCACCGTAGCCGGCGCAAAAGCTTTTATTGAATTCACTGTAAATGATTGTTTTGCTTTAAATAGTGGACGATGCTACGAACAAAATATTCCGCTTCGTTAAAGGCATCAAGGGCAGTTTGTTCAGACGTCTCATCATACTCGTGATCAGCTCGCTGACTTTTTCTAAATGTTTTTTTCAAAATCACACCAAGCTCCTGAGGTAATTCGCCAGTAAGTATTAACTCTCGGTGAAAAGCGTTATGTACTTTTTGGCGTGACTTATTTCGAATGTTTTTAATAAAAAGCAGTGCTTGAATACTATGATACATTGTAAAATACGCTCGATTTATGACGAAATCCAATTGTCTTTTTTCAAGCATTTGCTGTGCAACTGTTAAACATTCGAGTGCCTTTGCTAAGATGTCATCAATAATTATTTTTTTCATTTTGCTCCATTTGTTGATTCATAAATGATCGATAATGGAACGTGAGCACTTTAACTATAATCAGATATGCTTATTGCAAGACCCGCTAACCCAAATAACTACTAATACTCATGATATCCGCGAAGACGCCGGAGGCGGTAACTTCGGCGCCGGCGCCGGGACCTTTTATGACGAGTGGGCGGTCTTTGTAACGTTCTGTGGTGAAGGAAACAATGTTGTCGCTTCCGGATAATGTATAAAACGGATGCTGGGCGTCGACGGTTTTGAGTTTAATGCTCGCTTTTCCATTTTCAAGCGTGGCAATGTAACGCAGCTTTTCCTGCTTAGCTTCCGCTGCTGCCTGCATGCTTGCGAAGAAACCGTCAGAAATTTCAAGTTCCTGGAAAAAGGCATCCACTGTTGGCGCATTCAGGCAGTTCCCTGGCAAAATCGCTTTGATCGTAATTTCCTCGGCTTCCAAAGGCACGCCTACTTCACGTGCAAGAATCAATATTTTCCGGCCTACATCGGCGCCGCTCAAATCCTCCCGCGGATCCGGTTCCGTAAAACCTTTCACTTTGGCCTCACGCACCACATCTGCAAAACGAATCCCGGGACCGAAATTGTTAAAGATATATGATAAAGTTCCCGAAAGAATTGCCTCGATTTTAAGGAATTTATCACCGCTCGCCATTAACCCTTGAATGGTGTTAATGATCGGCAGACCGGCGCCTACATTGGTCTCATACAAGAACTTAACCCCGCGCTGCAATGCGGTCCGCTGCAACGCAACATACTCGGAGTAAGTGCCGGAATTGGCAACCTTGTTGGGCGTTACCACAGAGATACTCGCATCCAGCAGCATATGATAATACTGCACAATGTCCTTATCCGAGGTGCAATCCACAAAAACGCTGTTGGGCAAGTTGAGCTCGATCATGCGCTGCACGAATGCTGGCAGGCTCGTTTTCACACCCTCACCCATCACGCGATCACGCCAGTTTTCCGGGCTGATGCCGTCTGGATCGAGGAGCATTTTTTTGGTGTTGGTCAAACCTGCGATGTTCAGGTTCAGTAGCTTTTCTTCTCTTAAATAGGTTGTCTGGTTCTTGATCTGGTTCAGCAATGTGCCGCCGATCAGGCCCATTCCTACAATAAACAGGTTGAGCGAGCGCGTTTCAGATTGGAAAAACACGCCGTGGATAGCGTTAAGCGCTTTGGAAAGGTCACTTTTGGCGATAACCACAGATATATTAAGCTCGGAAGAGCCCTGCGCCGTAGCCACGACATTGATACCGTTTTTACCCAAAACAGAAAACAGCTTACCGGAAACACCCGTGCTTTTTTTCATTCCCTCACCCACGATCGCGATGATGGAAAGGCTTTTTTCAATGGCAATGCTATCGATATGGCCCAGTGAAATTTCAGTAGCAAATTCTTTTTCAAGAACTTCTGTCGCGCGCTGGGCATTTTTTGGGTCAATAGAAAAACAGATCGAATGTTCGGACGAGGCTTGTGAGATCAGGATGACGCTGATCGCATTGTTGGAAAGTGCGGTGAATAACCGGCCGGAAATCCCTGCCACGCCAATCATCCCGCTTCCCTGAATGTTCACCAGAGCGATCTCATCAATCGAAGAGATCCCGGTTATTGCATAATCCTTCCCGTTTGCCGCTTTCTGAACGTAAGTCCCTTCAAAATCAACATTAAACGTGTTGAGGACTTTCAATGTAATATTTTTGGCAAATGCCGGCTGCAAACTCGGGGGATAGATCACTTTCGCGCCAAAATGAGAAAGCTCCATCGCCTCGGAATAGGATATGGACGGGATTGTAAATGCATTGGCAACCTTACGCGGATCGGCGGTCATCATGCCATCCACGTCTGTCCATATTTCAATGGAATCGGCGTCCAGCGCTGCTGCGATAATAGAAGCTGTATAATCAGAGCCGCCGCGACCTAATGTGGTTGTTACGCCTTCTGCTGTCGAAGCAATGAAGCCCGTAACACATTGTAAAGCAGCTGTTTTGGCAAAATATTCGAGGATCTGGCGGTTTGTGATCTCAAAGTTCACATCGCCCATTCCGTAGGTTGCATTGGTATGAATGATCTGCCTGGCGTCGCAGAATTCGGCGGTTATGCCTTTGCTTTTCAGGATTTCGGTAATGACCAGTGTGGATAGACGTTCGCCAAAGCTCATGATCAGATCCAGCGTCCGCTCCGAAAGCTCTTTGATCCAGGAAACGCCCCTTAATATGTCTTCCAGTTCGTTAAAAAGCCCTCTTACTGCCGCAAATGTGCTGCTTTGGTTCTTTACCGGAATCAGGCCTCGCACGACGGCAAAGTGCCTTTCCTCGACCACTTTCAGGAATTCCATGTACTCAGGATTTCCCGCAGCAGCCATTTTACCGATCTCGATCAACCGGTTGGTAACACCGCCCATGGCAGAAAAAACGACCGCAATACGCTCCCCTTCCGCCAGGTTTTTTTCAAGGATACTGATTACTGTTTTAATGCTGTCTACCGAACCGACAGAGGTGCCGCCAAATTTAAGAACCTTCATTTAAAGCTATATTCGAATACGCAGATGATCAATAGTTCGCTGCCACCGGGTTTGAACCGATGCAAATATAACAATTCAGATATACGTAAGCGATTTAAAACGCTATCCCAAATCCAGCTCCTACATTCACGACGCCTATGAAACGTTTTTCACTCACCTTTTCAGAAAAATCAAATGAACCGCGGACAGCGCGAATGGTAACATCATCGATCTCTGCCTCTGCGCCGATCACATCCGCATTGAGCTGAAAAAACAATGCTCCCGACAACGGCAGGCGTAAACTTGCACCGCCGGCAAGCCCGAAAGCAGTAGTTGATGCTTTTTTGAGATTAACCGTAATGGGTTCGCCACCGGTTTCCGATGTTCCGATCAAATCGACGGTTGGAGAATTTGCCCAGATTTTTCCCGCTTGTGCATGCAGTTCAAGCTGCACCCTATTCATGTTAATGTACAAAGCCGGACCGATCATTAATGCATTCAGCTTCCAGTTTGACACATCGCTTTGCCATGTAAAGCGCTCATTCAGGAATTGTGCATAGCTATTGGCTTTGTCCAAAATCGGCTGAGAATTTGTCTTATTAATATTCATGCTTCCCGAAGCACGCAACCCGATCCATCGTGCGACCCTGAAATCATAATTAGCCTGTCCAAAAATGCCGGAACCTGTCAATCCTGCAAATGGATCGTCCAGTTTTTCGCGGGCCAATTCCCCTACCGGTAAGCTATACCCCCCCGAAACTGAGAAAAAACTGCGGGTGTTCTGTGCCTGACTTTCGATGCTACATAATAGGAAAAGTACAATCAAGGCAGGAAGGTAACTGAGGGAAATTTTCATAAATCTGGCTGAGTATTGTAATAAGTTCTTTGTCGAAGTTTCTATTTTTCATCTAAACTAACATCAAACATACCAGTTTTATTACATTTTTTGCAAATGACTTTGTTTGGGGAAATTTTATCAACACAATGTTATATAAATGGCTGTGAAATCCATTTTGAGGGGTTGGTACAACTTTGGTACAAACATTTTCAAACTAAATCATTGAACCATGGACAGGCGAGAAACTGATGACCAAGCCAGAGCAACGAAGAACACAAAAAATGTATGGAAGTGGATATTGGGTGTAGGGATTGTATTAATGGCAATAGCATTTTGGGGTGGATTTTTTAACCACAACGAAAATTTCACAGAATCTGAAACACCATCGGAGCAAGGCTCCGGCGCCTCAGGTGCAGCCGCTGCTGACAGCGTTGCATCTGATACAATTATGGAAAATGTCCGTAAGACTGAATAGGACTGCTATTTTATAAGTGCATCCCATAAAATTTCGGCAGGATGTTGTGAACGACGTCCTGTTCCGTCTTTTATCTGATGCCGGCAACTGGTTCCGGCAGCGGCCACCAACACATCTTCGGGCTGCTGGCGTACTGTCGGAAACAACACCAGCTCTCCTATCTGCATGGAAACTGCATAATGTTCCTCTTCATACCCGAAAGCTCCGGCCATGCCGCAACATCCCGAGGGAATGAGCTGAACATGGTAATTTTCGGGAAGTGATAGTGCTTTTTTGGATGCAGATAATGTGGATAAGGCTTTTTGATGACAATGCCCATGCAACTTAATCAGTTGCTTTTTTTGTGTAAATACACTTTTATTAACTCTTTTTGCGTCTATTTCACGGGCAATGAATTCTTCAAAAAGCAATGCATGCTCGGAAATTCTGACGGCATCCGCTCGCTGTTCCGCAGGAACAAGATCAATGTATTCATCCCGGAATGAAAGAATCGCAGACGGCTCAATGCCGATCAGCGGCGTATCGTAAGTAATGAGGTCTTTGAGGTGAGCCACATTTTTAATGGCTAGTTGCTGCGCTTCTTTTACAAAGCCTTTTGACAAATAGGAACGGCCAGATTCCTCATGCTTTGGAATAATCACTTCATAACCAATTCTTTCAAGCAACTCAACGGCTTTTTTACCAACCTCAACATCATTATAATTCGTAAACTCATCACAAAACAAATAGACCTTCCGGCCATTTGAATGTTCTGGTTTTCGTCTTTTTTTCCACCACTTTTCCAATGTCTCCGAATGCAGATGCGGCATGGAGCGGTCCGGATGAAAACCGACCATTTTGTTAGCTATTTTTCGAAGTGAGGTTGTGCCAAAAACACCATTAAATGCCCAGGGAGCAATTGAAGCTAGCTTCATCTGTTTAGAGAAATTAGCGATCAGCTTGCTCCGCATAGGAACCCCGTGCGTTTCATAATATTGCTGCGTGAATTCCGCCTTCATCTTACCCACATCCACACTGGAAGGACATTCCGACTTGCAGCCTTTGCACGAAAGACAAAGATCCAGCACTTCTTTCACCATTTCCTGGGTAGCGGCGATTGGTGCGGCACCTGTCTGCTTTTGGCTAACCGGCGTTAAATATTGTCTGAGAATGTTCGCGCGTGCGCGAGTGGTGTCCCGCTCGCGGCGGGTCGCCATGTAACTTGGGCACATAGTGCCGCCGGTCAATTCTGTTTTTCTGCAATCTCCTGATCCACTGCATTTTTCAGCCAGACGGAGCATGCCCTCCTGTTTGGAAAAATCAAAGATCGTTTTGATTTCGGGCTGCGGTTTGTCCTGCTCATAGCGCAGGAATTCATTCATAGGCGGCGTATCGACGATTTTATTCGCATTAAAAATTCCATCAGGATCCCAGATGCGTTTCACCTGCCGGAACATTTCATAAACCTCACTGCCCATCATATAAGGTATAAATTCACCCCTTAACCGGCCATCGCCATGCTCGCCCGACAGCGAACCATTATATTTTTTCACCAATGCGGCCGTATCCGCCAACACTTGCCTGAAAAGTTGCTTACCTGCTTCGGTTTTGAGGTTGATCATGGGCTCCACATGCAATTCGCCCGCGCCGGCATGCGCGTAATACGAAGCGTGCAGGCCGTGATTTTGTAAAAGGATTTCCAACTCGGCAATGTATTCCGGCAGATCCTCCACCGCCACAGCACAATCTTCGATCAGGTTAACGGGCTGTGTATCACCCGGCAAATTCCGGATTAACCCTAAACCTGCCTTTCTGATGTCCCAAGCCTTGTTTGCCTCTTCTCCAAACAAAAGCGGATAGGCATAACCCAGGTTTTCTGCCTTTAACGCATTAATCAGATTTGCCGCTTGCAGCTCAACTTCCTGAATATTATTCCCCCAGAACTCAACCAACAACAGTGCGGCCGGATCACCTTGCATGAAGAACCTGTTCTGCGAATAAACCGTGTGATTTTTGGTAAAGTCCATGATGTAGCGGTCCACAAGCTCGGACGCTTTTGGATTAAACTGCATAGCAACACGGTTTGCATGCAGTGATTCGGCCAGGGAATTGGCATGCACGCAAACCACACCGACAGACGCGGGCGGCGCATCCACCAAAGCTAGTTTCGCCTCAGTAACAAAGCATAATGTCCCTTCCGAGCCTGCAATCAGATTGCAGAGGTTTATTTCATTTTTTTCAAAACTCCTTACCAATGCATCCAGCGCATAGCCTGAATTTCTGCGTGTTACAGTTGGCTTGGCAAATTGTTTTCTGATCAACTCCTGATCCACCGGATTGGAAACCAACCCCATCATGCCAGCCAGAATGGACTGCTCTCTTTTACTATTAGCCTTTTTACCTATAACCGTATTTGTAAAATCCGAAACAGACTGGTTATTAAATGTCGTTTCGGAACCATCCGACAGCAATGCCTTGACTTCCAGCAAATGATCCCGCGTCGCGCCCCAAGTGATTGAATGCAGGCCGCAGGAATTATTCCCGATCATTCCCCCGATCATAGCGCGGCTCGCCGTGGAAGTTTCCGGCCCGAAAAGCAATCCGTATTGCGCCAAATGTTTGTTCAAATCATCCCGAATCACACCCGGCTGCACGCGCACCCACTTTTCGGCCACATTAACCTCGATTATTTTTCCAAAATGCTTGGAAATATCAACGACGATCCCGCTTCCCACCACCTGCCCCGCCAGCGATGTGCCGGCAGCACGCGGAATGAGCGTCACTTTATTTTTGGCAGCAAATTCAATCAGTCTGCGAATATCTTCCACCGTTCGCGGGAGCGACACGGCGAGAGGCATTTCCTGATAAACGGAAGCGTCCGTTGCATAGATGGACTTTTGAGCCGCATGCAATGTTGAATTATCAAAGTAAAGCTCCCCTTCAAAGCGGGAACGGAGGTCATTGAATTGTAGGGTTGAAACGCGGCTCATTCGGAGAATCAGGAATTAAGAAGCTAAGTTAAAAGAAGTACGGGGCAAATGCCGCACGATCTTACGTATATTGGCACACTTTTTACACTTGAAAAGTGACCTCAAAATCTTATCATACACAAAATGAAAAAAGTAACGCTACTGATACTATTATTTACCAGCGTATTGGTAAAAGCCCAAAATACTGCAACTATAACGCTCACTAACCCAAAACAAGCTCCGGTAACCGTAACTTTGGTCCAGGAAGATGTTCACTTCCACCCCAATCTGGGCATAGGCCTTGCCGATGTAAAACTGGAACCCGTCGCCTCCACCGATTTCAAAGACAAAACAACCGAAAAAGCCATCATTCAATTGCCGGAGCCACGCATGATGCGCCTGCAATATGGCGGTGGAAGCATTAACAAAACTTGGATGCTTTTCATCCAGCCAGGCGATGACCTTACCATTGCATTCGCCGATAACGGAGATGTGACATTCTCTGGAAAAAACGCTAATTACCAGACTTTCCTGAAAAATTATTTCCTTGAAAATCAATTTCAGTATTTACCGGTATTTGGCTACAAACCGTCGCAGATTGAGAATAAAAGTGTAGTACAACAAAGCGACAGCCTGGAAAAAGCACGCCTGGATGGTTTTGCAAAATTTAAAGCGGCAAATCCGGTTGTGCCTGGTTTTGAGGCTTATGTGTTGGCTACAACGGCTACGGAGCCATCCTTAATGAGACGTTTGATCCAGGAAAAAATCATGCGCGGCAACCGGGTCATGAAGTTGGACGATGCGCAACGCAAAGAGCTCGAAGAAGTTACGTTGGCCGATTTCAAAATCATGTCAGACGAAGCATTGCTAAGCCAGTCGTATCGCGATGAACTGCGCAACTGGGCTTTGATCCCGTCTACAAGAAAATTCCCGCTGGCCTCAGAATCCAGATATGAAATCAGTCCGGAAGCATTGAAAGATGTTTATGCTTTTAGTAAGGAAAAACTGGCTGCCTATCCGAAACAGAAAGAATATCTGCTCACATACTGGCTTAATTACGCTGCCACGGCCATTCCGGGCATTGAAACCAGCAAGGCACTTTTAGAAGATTACAGAACAACATTCCCGCAATCCCCAAATGCAGAATACATAACAAAACTGATAGCAACAAAAGAAACATTGCAGCCCGGCGCAGCATTGGCAGATATAACATTGCTGAATGTGGATAGCACGGCTGTAACGGTTTCGTCACTTACCGGAAAGCCCGTATGCATGGTATTCTCGTTCAGCATCGGCCAGCACGAGCCAGGTATGAAGGCGTTGGAGGATAAGTTGGGCGATAAAGCAACATTCGTTTATGTATCAGTCGCTCCCGGCATTCCGTTCGCCACCTGGAAGCAGTATGCAAAGGACAGGCCGAATGCAAAGCATCTTTGGGCTTCGGATGAGAACATTGAAATCTTGAAAGAGAAATATGCGATTGATATTCGCTATCCTTTTTTAGTTACTGACCCATCCGGAAAGATTGTAAACCGCTGGATCCCACAGGAATTTCCCGATAACAAGACACTCGCTGCGGAGCTGGAAAAAGCGGCCCGATAACAAGGACAAACAGCGCAGGATAAAATAAAAAATCCCAGAGGGATAAAATATCGGTAGCAATATCCTGTTGATCCAAGATAAAAAATCCCGGAGGGATGAAACAGCATACACATCGTTTCATCCCTCCGGGATTTTTTCGTCATTGATGATCATTTTTTTGCTACTAATATGGCATCCCTCTGGGATTCGCTGACGGCCTACTTTTTTTTCTGCCGATATGTTATTCCTCCGGGATTTCTTTATTGGGATTCAATGCGGATTTTGTGGATTGATTCTTGATTTCGATAGGTGATTTTTAAATTATAATTATCGCAAATTTGCTTCACAATCGCCAAGCCCAACCCAAGTGATTCGCTGCCTGTGGATTCTTTTTTGAATCGGTCGAACAAACTGCCGGGGTCGGTTTTTAAGGCATTACCAGTATTACTCACCTGCAAATAGCGCTTTCCGGAACTAATCTCCAGTGTTCCGTTCACGTAATTATGCCGGATCGCATTGTTAATCAGGTTTACGATCATGATCTCCGCCAATGCAGGCGATATTAACAGGATGAATTCACCCTCAGCATGAAGATTGGCTCGGATTTGCTTATGTGAGATGATGTCTTCAAAGTCCCTTAGTTTCGCTTTTAACAGTTCCGTCAGGTTTGTATTTTCATGTTCCGTAAACTGCTGATTTTCTATCTTAGCCAGCAGCAGCAACCCCTGGTTCAGCCGGGAGATCCTTCTTGATGCATGGTAAATTTCCTCAATCCAGTAAGTCTGCTCTTTGCCTAAATCACCCGTTTGGATAAACTGCTCTACGCGCGCATTGATGAGCGCGAGCGGCGTCTGCATTTCATGGGAGGCATTTTCAGTGAATTCTTTGAGGCTTTTGTAATCGTACTGCATTTTTGACGCCATTTTTACCATGACATCTTCCAGCTCATTGAACTCCGTGATCTCGCTTTTAGGCAGTTCCAGCTTTTTACTTTTTGTCCAGTCAAAATTCTTAATGTTGGCCAGCGATTCGTAAAAAGGCTGCCAGATTTTACCGGAAAGGCGTCGCTGGAAGAAGAACATCCCCACCATTAAGATGCCCAGAAAGGCAATCATGATCGCCGAAATAGCCTCTATCAGCTCATACGACTGGATCATAGACTTCCTGATCACAACCCGGTGCGGCTCGCCGTCTATGGAGGCGTAAAAAGTCAACTGCCTAAACGGATCAAGGGTTCCTTCATACCGGTTCATAATCAATGTGTCTTTAAAAATCACGTCGTCAGAAATGCTGCCGCGCGTGGGGTTGACTTCGATTTTATTTTCTACAAAATACGCATCATCCAGCCACTCATCATGTTCTTCCACATAAGCCTCGAAATCCAGTTTCTCGACTTTCAGCCTGCTTTCCACCTCGTCGTAAATCATGTATTTGATACTCCAGAAGAACGCGATGCCCACCGCAATGTAGATCGCCAGCGATGCGAAAAGGTAAATCCTGCTTGTTTTTTGAAGTAATTTCAAGGCGCTGTGAATTTATAACCAATGCCATAAATGGACTGAATGTAGTCCTTCCCTCCCCTTTCCAAAATCTTTTTTCGGAGGTTTTTGATATGAGAATAAACCATATCCAGCGAATCATAGGAATCCATATGATCGCCCCAGAGATGTTCCACAATGGATTCTTTGGTAAGTGCTACATCCGTGTTAGCCAGGAAATAAAGCAAGAGATCATATTCCTTTTTAGACAAAATCGCCTCTTTTTCTCCAATAAAAACCTTTCTGGATTGCAGCTGCACGCGGATTTCTTTCCAGATCATATCATTGTTCCCGCCAAAACTCCGCCTCCTGATCAGCGATTTCACACGCGCATTTAATTCAGACAGGTGAAATGGCTTGGTCATGTAATCGTCCGAGCCAATTTCGAACCCTTTGATCTTGTCTTCCAGCGTGTTACGAGCTGATATGATAATGATGCCGGTTGCTGCTGCTATCTTTTTTAGTGTTTGTACAATGTCAAAACCGTCGCCGTCGGGCAATGTCAGGTCTACAATCGTGCAATCATATTGGTACAAACTGATTTTCTCATCGGCTTGCCAGAATGTATTGGCTACTTCACAAATAAATCCTTCACGCGTCAAGTATTCAACAATACTTTCCGCCAAGCCCTTTTCGTCTTCTACTACTAATACTTTCATGGATCGGCTGTAAGATAACGGACAAAGGTAAAATCCGATTCTGTAAAAATTTAGGAGATAATATTTTGTCCTCCAATGGCTTGAAACAGCCATTTCTCCCAAATGTTTCCAGAATTGCCTCCTAGTTTCGTCCCAAAATATTGTTGGATTAACCCGTTATATCATGTTCATTCCTATTTCAAACAGGCTTTTTCAAGAAAAGCGCAAAACACCCGGCCTGGTTCTCCTGCTCGCCATAATGTTGTCAAGCGCCATATGCCATGCGCAGCAATTGAATTTACAGGAAATATTGCAGGAAGGCACTCAAAATTACCCATTCCTGAAATCCAAACAAGCCGAAGTCCGCGGTGCAGAAATGCGTATCAAATCTGTCAAAACGGATTATCTGCCCACTTTTGTCGTTCAGGATCAGTATACATTTTCGACCAATAACAGTGTTGCCGGATCATTCTGGGGCAATGAAGGGAGCGTCATTTCTCCTTCGGGCGGCATTCGTCCGGAAAACATTTATACGGGCACATTTGGCAGTTTCACCAGCGCACTTGTCGACTGGCGGGTTTTCAATTTTGGAAAGGTTAAGGCCAATGTTAAAACCGCCAAAGCAGAGTTATTACGCAGTCAGGCCGATTATGAAAATGAGATTTTTCAGCATCAGGTCCGGATTGTGGACGCTTATCTGGTGCTGCTCATCAATCAAAAACTGGTGGAAGCACAGCAGCAAAATCTCGAAAGAGCATTGGTTTTCAAGCAGGTTACGGATGCTGCGGTCGGCTCAGGCATGCGTCCAGGCGTGGACAGTTCTCTGGCCAGTGCCGAATTTGCCAAAGCACAATTACTATTATTAGAAAGTCAACGCTCCGAAACGGCGCAGGCGCTACGACTAGCGGAACTTACTGGTCAGCTACGCGACAGCATTCAGGTCGATAGCATGGCATTTTACTCCCAATTACCCGCCGCCAATTCCGAAACAGACTTTCTCAAAAACCCAGCGCTCCGGTTTTCTCAAAGCCAGATAGACGCTTCCCTTGCCAGGAGCAATGCCGTCCGCAAATCATTCCTTCCATCAATCTCGATTTTAGGATCAGGCTGGGCTCGCGGTTCGGGCGTTTCCAATAAGGATGATTCTTTCAAAACGGATTTCGGAACCGGGGTAAATTATCAGGTTTACAATTATCTGTTCGGCATTTCTACGCGCTGGAACCTCACCAACATTTTGCGGGTGCGTAATGATTACAAAAACGAACAGTTTCAGGTTGAGCGTTTTAAAGAACTTTATCAAACCCAGAAACTGCAACTGGACCGGCAATCCCGCGATGCTGAGATGCAGTTTCAGCTCGCTTTGGAGCAGGCACGTCTCGCACCCGTCCAGCTCAATGCAGCGCAAGGCGCTTTTAATCAGGCACAAGCACGCTACGAAAGCGGCCTAACCGACTTATTTACACTGGCGCAAAGCGTAAACGCCCTTAACCGTGCCGAAGTGGACAAATTCGTGACCAACGGAAACGCCTGGCGCGCACTGCTGATGCAGGCCGCTGCCGCTGGAGACCTGTCCATTTTCCTTAATCAGATCGCTCAATAAATCAATCATTCACTATGTATCAACTCATTCGAACCGCATTGCGGCAGCCTATATCCATTGTGGTGGTGGTGATCGGAATTCTGTTTTTCTCCATTCTCTCCATCCGCAGCATTCCCGTCGATATTTTCCCAAACCTGGATTTGCCAACCATTTACGTGGTGCAGCCTTACGGCGGCATGGCGCCCGACCAGATGGACGGCTTCATCGCCACGCGTTACCAGGATCACTTTCTGTACGTTTCAGGCATCCGTGACGTGGATGTAAAAACAATTCAGGGGCTTTCTCTGATCAAATTATCATTCTATCCGGGCACAGATATGGCGCAGGCGGCGGCGGAAGTTGCCAACAATGTTTCGCGGGCAAAAGCATATATGCCCGAAGGAACCGTTCCTCCGCAAGTCGTGCGTTTTGACGCCAGTTCTGTCCCCATCGGACAAATGGTTTTCGAAAGTTCTTCCCGCTCATTGAACGAAATCCAGGATTTCGCCTCTTCCCGCGTGCGGCCGATGTTCAGCCGCATTGAAGGCGTTTCCAGCCCGCCGCCGTTTGGCGGAAACCAGCGCACGATCGTAATCCGCGTTGATCCTGAGCGCATTCGGAGTTATCATTTGACACCGGAAGAGATCATTAAATCCATTGTCACTAATAACCAACCTTCTCCTACGGGTAACATCCGCATGGGCGACAAAACATTAATGACGCCGGTCAACTCGCTCATTAAGCAACCCGAGGACTTCCTGAACATTCCCATCCGCATCGGCGCCGGACCGACCGTTTTCGTGCGCGACGTAGGAACCGTAGAAGATGGCGCCGATGTGACGGTAAGTTATGCATTGATCAATGGCCGCCGTGCGGTCTATATCCCGGTTGTGAAAAAATCGGATGCTTCAACATTGGATGTGGTGAACAACGTTCGCGCCGCTTTGCCGCAATTACGCAATGCGGTTCCAGAGGACGTGAAGATTTCCTATGAATTTGACCAATCCGTTTATGTGACCAATTCTTTGAAAAGCTTGATTACCGAAGGGATTTTAGGAGCCCTGCTAACCGGCTTAATGGTGCTTTTATTTCTAAGGGACTGGCGGAGTGTGATCATCGTAATTGTCACGATTCCCATCTCGATCTTGTCTGCTGTGATTTTAATGAATTTGTTTGGTCAAACGATCAACATTATGACATTGAGCGGGTTAGCATTGGCGATCGGCGTTTTGGTCGATCAGGCGACGGTGACGATTGAGAACATTCACCAGCACCAGGAAATGGGTAAGCCCAAGGAACAGGCGATTTGGGATGCTTGTAAGGAGATTGCTTTTCCTGAATTCCTCATTCTGTTAGCTATTCTGGCCGTTTTTGCGCCGTCGTTTGTCATGAGCGGCATTCCGCGATCCATGTTTTTGCCACTTTCGCTAGCTGTTGGTTTTGCGATGATCGCTTCATTTTTGTTATCCCAAACATTGGTTCCGGTCCTGGCCAACTGGCTTTTGAAAGATCACCCCCATCACGAAGCGCCTACATTGGCTCTTGATCAAAAAGAAATTGACGATGTGATCGAAGAAGGCGCGCATCCATCGTTGCCGCCCAAAGGTTTTGAAAAATTCAAATTAAAATACATTGATTTCCTCAGCGGCATCATGCGCAAAGGGAAGCTGGTGGTTCCCGTTTATTTGGTCGGAGCAGCGGCGTTTATCGTCGGCGGATTTTTTCTGATCGGGACGGATATTTTGCCAAAAGCAAACAGTCACCAATTTCAGATGCGTCTGCGCATTGCAGACGGAACACGCGTGGAACGCACCGAGCAGGCAACATTGAAGGTTTTGAATTTAATCAAATCGGAAGTGGGCAAAGAGCATGTGGAGATTTCCTCGGCGTATGTTGGCACGGTCCCTTCCAGCTATGGAACTTCCAACATTTTCGTGTTCAACAGCGGGCCGCACGAGGCGGTTTTGCAGGTTTCGCTGCGGGAAGATTTTCCTGTTAAAATGGATGCATTGAAGGAAAAACTGCGTGAACGCATTGGAAAAGAAATCCCTGCATTGAAAATTTCATTCGAACCCATTGAGCTTGTCGATAAGATCATGAGCCAGGGAGCCTCCACGCCGATCGAGGTCAGCGTTGCTGCGAAGGATGTGGAAGAAGCAGGAAGATTTGCCAAGAAAATTCAAAAAGAAATGCAGCACATTGCATTCCTCAGAGATGTTCAAATCGCGCAGCCGCTCGAATATCCTGTGCTGAATGTTGAAATCAACCGTGAAAGAGCCGGTCAGCTGGGCATAACCTCCACCCAGGTCGCCAGATCCATGGTTGCAGCAACATCATCCAGCCGTTTTACAGACAAAAATCTGTGGCTGGACGATGCGAAGGGATTGGCTTATCAAGTTCAGGTTCAAATCCCTGAATATCAGATGACCTCTGTTGAAGACATTGGAACAATCCCTTTGAAAACCGGCGTCAGCAACCCCCTATTAGCAGACGTAGCCACTTTCTCAGAAAAAACAGCCCCCGGTGAATACGACCGCGCCGGCCCGAACCGCCTGGTAACGGTCACTGCCAACATTCACAAAAAAGATTTGGGCGCGGCCACAAAAGCAGTACAAACAGCCATTAAGAATGCGGGAGAGCCTCCGCGTGGTGTTTTGGTTGAACTAAAAGGACAATCTAATCTGCTCACCGAGACATTAGGAAGCTTGCAAGTCGGCCTTGTCATCGCGATTGTAATCATGTTCCTGTTGCTTTCGGCAACGTATCAATCCTTCAAATTATCATTGGTCGTGCTTTCAACGATTCCTGCGGTTGTTGTTGGGTCCATTGGGCTGCTGCTCATCACGGGCGCCACATTGAATCTCCAATCTTATATGGGCTTGATTATGTCTGTCGGCGTCTCCGTGGCAAATGCGATTTTAATGGTAACCAATGCTGAAAACCTGCGTTTGCAGCTCAATGACTCGCATAAGGCAGTGATTTTAGCTGCCGGAAGCAGGATACGGCCCATTCTGATGACCAGCATCGCGATGATTGCCGGAATGATCCCGATGGCCTCCGGCATGGGCGAAGGCGGCGACCAGATTGCACCGCTCGGACAAGCCGTGATTGGCGGACTTATCGCATCTACATTGGCTTCATTGCTCATTCTTCCGGCCGTCTTCACTATGGTCCAGAAAAAGGCTTCTATTCAATCATTATCACTCGATCCGGAAGATCCGGAAAGCAATTTTTTCCGCAAACAACTTCAAACTTCCCTTTCTATGAACACCTTGAAATCGTTTTTAATCATTGGAATGCTGTCTTTTAGCATTATGTCGTGCAGTTCTGAGGCGGAAACGAACGAGCATAAGGAGCAAAAAGCGGTAAAGGAACCTGCGGTAGAAATGGCCGCCGTGCAAAGCCTGAAACCCGCTAAGCAACTGACATTGCCTGGCGAATTGAAGCCCTGGAACAAGGTCAGCATTCATCCGAAAATAAAGGGTTTTGTGAAAATGGTTCACGTGGATCGTGGAACAATGGTGCGGAAAGGACAGATCCTGGCAACGCTCGAAGCGCCGGAAGTGTTGTCGGAACTAAGCCAGGCCAAAGCGCAACTGCTCGCTTCCGAAGCGGCGTTACACGAAAGCCAGACTAAATTCCAGACCAGCTCCGTGACCTATAACCGCCTTTTGCGCACCAACAAAACCCAGGGAGCCGTGTCGCTCAACGAGCTGGATGTTGCCAAAGCTAGATCGGTCACCGACAGCTCCGCCGTGGCCATGGCCCAGGGGAACGTCCAGGCCGCCCGCTCCTACATGGAAACGAAATCACAACTAGCTAAATATCTGACCGTTGCAGCCCCCTTCGATGGCATCATTACCGAGCGGAACATCAGCCCGGGTGAATTGGTAGGACCAGGCGAAAGCGGTGCAAAACCGTTATTCATCTTGGAAGATAACACAAAATTGCGCTTAACCCTGGCGATCCCTGAAAACCTGTCGAACGCGATCCCCTCCAAAGGCGAGATCAACTTCACCGTTTCAGCAAGCCCGGAAAAGCAATACAAAGGCATTTACGCCAGAAGCTCGCGAACATTATCCGAAGAAAACCGCTCGATGATGACCGAATTCGACGTCGATAACCGCTCTAACGAACTCAAAGCAGGCATGTACGCGCAAGTCTCTCTCAACTCCGCCCGTACCACCAACACCCTATTCGTCCCCACCTCCGCCGTAGTCTATTCCAGTGAACAAGTCTTCGTCATCCGAGAAAAAGACAAAAAAGCAGAATGGGTTCCTGTAAAAAGAGGGACCGTGGTGGATTCTCTGGTAGAAGTGTTTGGTGATTTGCACGCGGGGGATGCTATTGTGAAAAAGGCTTCCGAGGAGTTTCGGAACGGGGAAGCTTTGTAAAAATTGAGAAGGAAATAAATATAGGATCAAAAGTTGCCATAACGACAACTTTTGATCCTATATTTGTGTTTCGACAATACGCACACAAAATGAATGTTATCAGTTTCAAGAAATTAAGAGAATTCTATACCACGCACCCCGATTCCAAAACCTATCTGACATCATGGTTCAAGACGGTCAGAAAAGCGGATTGGAAAGATTTCAATGCAATAAAAAATGATTTCAGAAGTGTTGACCTCATAGCAGACAACAGATTGATATTTAACATTAAAGGCAATCATTACCGCCTGATCGCCAGGATCAACTTCGAGCATAAACGGATTATGATCAAATGGATCGGCACACATGCCGATTACGACAAGATAAACGCGGGAACGATATGAAGCACATGGAATTAAAACTGATTGAAACGGAGGAAGAATACGACAATGCAATCGCACGCATTGATGAACTCTTTGATGCTGCCAAGGGCAGTGAGGAAGCAAAGGAATTGGATCTTTTGGTGCTGTTGGTCAACAAATATGAGCAGGAAAATTTTCCCATTGAAGAGCCGGATCCCATTGAATATATCAAAATCCGAATGGAGGAAATGGGCTTGAAAGCAACTGATCTTGTGCCTTATATGGGGAATAAGGGTAATGTATCTCGGGTGCTGAATCGCAAACGAGGCTTGTCAATCGAGATGATCCGTAATCTTCACAAAGGCTTAGGATTTCCGCTCGACGTCCTGATCTCTGAACCGAAACTTACACCGGCATAAAACGAAAAGAGCAGCGATCGCTGCTCTTTTCGTTTTCACACCCAAGAATGATTAATTAATTCCTGCTATACGTATCCAACGTCGCCTGTGGGAAAGTCTTCAAAATGTCCGTCATGGTGTTTTTTACCATTGTTTCGCGGTCTTCTTTTTTGGTAGGGGCTTTCACTTTTCCGGATGCCCAGCCTTGCCAAACCATGCGGTCGCTGTTTTTCTGATAAATGTTCAGGATAAAACGGCTTTCCTGGTAATTGTAGGTCGAAATGTTGTTTCCACCTCCGTACCACCACATATAAGGCGAGTACATGTTGTTGGAACGCACTTGCTGACGGTCTTTTACGTCCGTCATAAACCTTACAATAATGTCCGGATTTTTGGTGTCCATTTTATAACCTTTAGCTTCCATCACTTCCACAACTGCATCACCTAACCGCCTCCTGTTCAGCTCACTACCCAAAAGCGGATCCGTTTCCATATTGTGTTCGGCTTCCACTTTGAAAGTTTTAAATTGTTTCAAATTAACAGACGAATCGTAATCGTAACTTGTCTGCAGCGCCTGGCTGCATCCCATCATTAAGAGCCCCGCAACGACCACCGCAGCGGTGGACTTCATCAACTTCACTATGGTTTTCATGTTTGTTTGAACGTTTAGTTATTGTATTAATCTGACAGTCTCCGAGGGCAAAAGTTTAATTGTTCGGATAACAACATCTTATAAACTATAAACAAATTCTTTTGGTATATAAGTTTAAAAAAAACATTGTTTCATACTAAAAAAAGTGCCTTAGGAGCGCACAGAAAGCAATGCAAACGTTTGCACAACCGCCCTTCTAAAAGTAAGATGCGCACGCATTAAAAATGGTTGTAAAACAAAAAAGCGCCCGGGTTAAGCCGGACGCGATGCACTGGGAATTTATAGGGACCACAAACTTTTATTGCAGGGCTAAACTTTCTTATAATCCGGATGCTTGTACGGATCTCGATATGGGCGGGCCAAAAGCGCATTGGCTTCCCTATCCCCAACAATTTCGCGTTTTACGGGATCATAAACAATGGGCCGCCCGGTTTTCATGGAAAGATTTGCGAGAATGCAGCTGGCAGTTGAAATGTGTCCTTCTTCAATGTCGGCAACGGGCTTGGTGCTGTTGTCGATCGCACTCAAAAAGTCAAGCATATGGAGCCTTGTAGCGGGTGCGGCATTAAGCTCAATGGCCTTTTCGGTCACATCTTCCGGATATTTTTCTTTTTCAAAAACCACATCCTTATGGATTTTCTCACCTTTGCCATTGGGAATGAAATCATAGGCCATTGTACTTGCCCATAATGTTCCTTTTTCTCCATACAAAGTAAATGACCACGGATAATCGGGATTATTGGGCGTTCCCCAGGTGCGGTGCTGCCAGACGCAATTCAGCTCATCATATTCAAAAATCGCCGATTGCGTATCTGAAATGTTGGATTTGCCTTCTTTTTGCACATAAATGCCGCCCGTTGAGCTGATTTTTTTAGGCCACCCTAGTTTGAGCATCCAGCGCACCGTGTCAAACATATGCACGCACATATCGCCCGTGATGCCATTTCCATACTCCATAAATGTCCTCCACCAGCGCACGTGCGGCAGGCCATCATAAGGCCTCAGCGGAGCCGGGCCCGTCCATTTCTCATAATCCAAAAAATCAGGGACAGCTTCAACGGACGGATTGCCATTATTCCGCATATGGAAATAACAGCACATTTCAACGTGTGAGATTTTACCCAGCAACCCAGCGTCAACAATGTTCTTTTTCGCGTCGATCAAATGCGGCGTGCTTTTCCGCTGCGTCCCCACCTGAACCACTTTTTTATACTTTCTTGCCGCAGCCACCATCGCCTCCCCTTCCATCACATCCACACTGATCGGCTTCTGCACATACACGTGCGCACCGGCTTTCACGGCATCGATCATCTGCAACGCATGCCAATGATCCGGCGTGCCGATCAGCACAATATCCATTTCATTTTCAGCCAGCATTTTCTGGTAATCGCCATACAACTTTGGCACCTTACCTGATTTCTGTCGCTGACTCACCAATTTCCCAGCCTCATTCAACTGATTTTTATCTACATCACAAAGCGCCAGCACCTCCACCGGAGCCACCTGAATCAGCCGGAATAAATCACTTTTTCCATACCATCCGGTCCCGATAAGCCCCACCCGAAGCGTTTTGGCAGGATTAATCAGGTCCATCCCCCTCGCCCCAAATGTAGAAAGCGCCAGCGCCGCCGTAGCGCCATGCAAAAAATGTCGGCGATTGATATTGAAATTGTTCATTGAAAGAATGGTTGATTATGGTCTGGTTTAGTTGGGAGTAAAAGGGATTTGGGCAGCCGGTTTACTTTCAGCAAGATTTTTTATTTGAATTGAGTGACTTCTGTTTTCCGTCTACGTCTTAATGGCGAAAAAACAATGCAATATGAAAACAGAACATTACGACTATAAAGCAAGCGAAAATTGTTTGCTGTTTGAGTTTGAAAGTGTAAGCGAATTTAAGTCTATCCGCAAACTCATTATTTATACGCCCAGTGAAAAAGTATCAAATATGTATAACTTAGCTTTATGCGATATTTTAAGCAACGGTGAAAGCTGCGATCGAAATATTAGCAATAATCTTGACATGGGGAAAGTCATTGCCACCGTCGTAAAAAGCATGGTCACATTTTGTAAAGCGTATCCAAATTCATCCATTTACATTACGGGAAGCACACCTGCCAGGACACGCTTGTACAATATCATTATAAGCAAAGAGCTTTCAGAAGCGAGAAGAATTTTCGAAATTTATGGCTTGAAAGAAACGAAAAGAGAACTTTTCATTTCAAATCGAGAATACGACGCATTTTTAATCACATACTTAAACGACAAAATCAGATGAATCCGACAGCCAGAGCGAAAAGGACCAAATTTAGAGAAGAACGGGTATATGCTTCCGTTGAAGAATTTGTTCAAATGAAAAATGAACTTGCCCGTAAACAGCTTGAAGGCGTCGATCTAAGTTTTCTTAACGAGCGGAAAAAGCGGGAATAATCATTTCAAATACTCCTCAACATTCTCCTTCGTCACCAACTGAAACGGAATCAAAACCTCCCTTTCAAACTGTTCCTTCTTAGCAGCTTTCACAGCTATTTCAATGGCTTTACTGCCTTGCTCCTGAGCATTCTGGAAGATTGTAGCATTCAACGCTCCTTTTTTTACGGATTGCAAAGCGTCCGGTATGGCGTCTACGCTGATTACGATTACTTTGTCTTTCAAACCTGCCGCTTCGAGTGCTTTTACGGCACCCATACCCATTTCGTCGTTGTGAGCAAAGACAGCGTTGATTTTTGAGCCGTAGGATTGGATCCAGTTTTCCATCAATGACATCGCTTTTGCGCGGTCCCATTCGCCGGTTTGCTCGGCGAGAAGCTTCATGCCGGGATTGGCTTTGAGGATTTCTTTTGCGCCATTATCTCTTTTGAGCTGGGCCGCCTGACCCATGAATCCGTGCATAAT
The DNA here is from genome assembly GCF_000428845.1 of Dyadobacter alkalitolerans DSM 23607. GTDB lineage: Bacteria > Bacteroidota > Bacteroidia > Cytophagales > Spirosomataceae > Dyadobacter > Dyadobacter alkalitolerans. The sequence goes on from NZ_AUAS01000001.1 coordinate 624,137, forward strand.
CAGCACATTGCCTTTTCCTCCCAGTTTCTCAACCAGATATTTCATTGCTATCCTTGCAGATTCCGTGTCATCCGAGCCTACAAATGCAGATGGTTTTGCCGATGTTTCGGAGTTAACATTAATGATTGGAATTTTCGCGTCCATAGCGAGCTTTACAGCTGGTGAGCTGGCTTCGACTTCGCAAGGATTCATAATTATTGCGTCCACGCCTTGGGCTATGAAACTTTCGACTTGCTCCACTTGCTTCAATGCAGAGCGTTCAGCGTCGACGGTGATGAGTTCGACGCCCAGCGCTTTCGCCCTCGCTTCCATTTCGTCGCTTACATTGACGATGAATTCGTTTTGCATGCTTAGCATGGTTGAGCCGACGACGAGTTTTTTATCAGAACCGCTTTCGCCGCCTTCGCCTTTTCCGGATTGGTTGCAGCTGGCAATGGTAAGTGCTAGTGCTACCAGCAGGGCGTATTTTGTAGTTTTTATCATTGTATTTTAATTCAAAATAAACCTTTCGATTTAACTGTAAACCCTTCGATATACTAAACAGCATGCTCAAAGCTAGCGATCCTTCTTACCCATGCTATCCAGCACCACAGCGCCTATGATGATAATTCCCATTACAACTTGCTGATAATAAGACGTCACATTCAGCAAATCCAAACTATTACTAATCACACCTATCAGCAATGCGCCGATTAATGTGCCCGTCATGGTGCCGGTGCCTCCTGATGTGCTGGTGCCGCCAATGATGGCTGCGGCGATGGCGTCGAGCTCGAAACCTGCCCCGGCATTTGGCTGGCCGGTTGTGATCCGGGAAGTGAGTAAGATGCCGCCCACAGCAGAAAGCAGGCCGCAAAGCGTATATACCCACATTTTAACATTGGTTACGTCGATGCCCGATGCCCGCGCAGCTGGCTCATTCCCTCCTACTGCGTACATGTAGCGACCGAGGACAGTTTTATTTAAAATAATGGAGCAGACGATGAAGGCAATGATCAGGATGATGATGGGGAACGGAATGCCGAAAAGATTACCGCCGCCTATGAAGTTGAAGGAATCTGATAAATTAGATATCGGCCGGCCTTTGCTTAAAATCAATGCTAAACCACGCCCAATGGTCATGGTGCCGAGGGTTACGATGAAGGGCGGCACTTTGCTTTTAGTAATGACAAAACCATTGAATGCCCCGAAAAATAATCCCGCACCCAGCCCTGCCAGCAAAGGCACAAGCAAAGGATACGCGTCCGGATGCGCGAACATGGCTGCGGTAACGCCCGCAACGGCAACCATAGAGCCAAGCGAAAGGTCAATGCCACCCGTAATGATGACGAATGTGACGCCAAAAGCAAGTAATGCGTTAATCGAAACCTGCGTTCCGATGATCATAAGATTGGAAACCGTAAAAAATCTTGGTGTGCTGAATGCTAGTGCGAGGCATATTAATGTAAACGCCAGGAAAATGCCGTATTGACTGAATTTATTAAGGCGGGTTGGGAGAATGTTCATGTTTACTTCGGTGATCGGCTGTCGGCCATCGCTGTTTTTAATGTTTGTCAGTAATCAGAAGCCTATGCAACCGCGTATTTCATAATTAATTCCTGTGTCGCTTCTTCTCTTGAAAGGATGGCCGTTTGCTTGCCCTTTGATAAAATCAGAATCCGGTCGCTCATGCCCAGTATCTCAGGCAGTTCGGAGGAGATCATAATGATGGCAATTCCTTTGTCGGCGAGTTTTCGGATGAGTTTGTATATTTCAAATTTCGCCCCTACATCCACGCCGCGGGTTGGCTCGTCTAGAATGATGATTTCAGGAGACGCCAGCAACACTTTTCCTATGACGACTTTTTGCTGATTGCCGCCGCTCAGATAAGTGACTTTCTGGTTCATATCAGCAGTCTTGATGCGCAGATCGGCGATCATTTGCTCGGTGGATGCTTTCTCGCTGTTTGTATTGATGAAAATCCCTTCCCGATGCCGGTTCATGCTGGCTAATGTGGTGTTGTCTTTGACCGACATGCCCGGAATAAAACCCAGGCCCTTGCGATCTTCGCTTACATATCCAATGCCGTTTTCAATGGCCTGCCGCGGGGTTTTATTGACGACTGATTTGTTCCTAATAATAATTTCGCCGCCATCCGGTTTATCTAAACCAAAAATTACTCTTGCAATCTCTGTTCGCCCGGCGCCCATTAGTCCTGCAAATCCCAATATTTCTCCTGCCCGAACTTCAAAATTAATATCTGCAAACTGATCCTTTTTACTTAAACCCTTCACTGAAATCGCCAGGTCACCTTTTGCATGATTGGATTCCGGAAACATGTGCTCGATTTCCCGGCCGACCATCATCGAAATAAGCGACTGCTTATCCAACTCGGAAGCGCTTTTAGTAGCAACGTATTTTCCATCGCGCAGCACGGTTATGGTGTCCGAAATCTCAAAGATCTCGTCCATTTTGTGTGAAATGTAAATGATTGCGACACCCTTGGCTTTCAAGTCTTTGATGATTTTGAAAAGTGTATCCACTTCCTTGTCGGAAATGGCCGATGTGGGCTCGTCCATAATGATCACTTTTGCATCATTTGAAATCGCCTTCGCAATCTCGACCATCTGCATTTGCGCTACGCTCAGATGCTTCATTTTGGCTTTGAAATCAATGTCGACGCCCATTTCGGTCAGCAATGCTTCTGCTTTTTGGTTTACGCCAGCATCGTTCAGCCAGCCGGAAGCCCAGCCTGTTTTTCCGGAAACTTCTCTCTCTCGGCCTAAAAAAATATTTTGTGCAACAGTAAGCTCCGGAATAATAAGGATTTCCTGGTGGATCATGGAAATGCCGCGCTTCAATGTCGCGCTGACATTGCTGTTCCTTAAATCAGCCCCTTCAAAAATGATTTCACCCGAATCCGGCGCAAGCAGGCCAATCAGGATTTTCATGAATGTTGATTTCCCGGCGCCGTTCTCGCCCATTAAGGCATGCACTTCTCCTCTTTTCAACTCAAAATGAATGTTGTCCAGCGCTTTCACACCGGAGAACGATTTTGAGAGATTTGAAACTTTGAGGATTGTTCCCATTATTTTTTTTATCCCCCGGTTGAAACCGGGGGCAATTGATTGTTTTGGGATGCTATTTTTTATGATGCTATGTAGATAGTACAGAAGTCAACAACTCATACCGGATGAAATACCCTCAAAAATAAAACATTGCCCAGGGTTTCAACCCTGGGCTTTATGATAGATAATTATAGATGATAATATAGGACTGAATTAATTGAATAGAATCCAATCAATGTCAGCCTTCCCAAACCACGCCGGTGTCTTTCCAGCTTTTAGAAGCCGCAGAGTCCAGCACTGCTTCGCAGACTTTCTGGGTTTCGTAGGCGTCCTTAAAAGTGGGTGAACAAGGCTCGCCGGTTTGCAGACTTTCGAAGAAGTCGGCGGCTTGGTGGATGAACGAATGTTCATAGCCAATGCTCGTGCCCGGAATCCACCAGCGCTTCATATAAGGCTGATCGCTGTCGGTAACGAGGATGGAGCGCCAGCCGCGGACGATGGATTCGTCGTTATGATCGAAATATTCCAGACGGTTCAGATCGTGCAGGTCCCAGCGGATGGATGCGTGTTCACCGTTGATTTCAAATGTATAAAGTGCCTTGTGGCCACGGGCATAACGCGTTGACTCAAAGAGACCCAACGAACCATTATCAAAATGACAGTGGAAAATACAAGCATCGTCGATGCCTACTTTCTGCACTTCTCCGCTTGCCGAATGCACGCGTTCTTTGATGAATGTCTCGGTTACAGCAGAAACGTCCTTAATGCCTCCGTTGATCCACATTGCTGTGTCGATGCAATGTGCCAGCAGGTCGCCTGTTACGCCGGAACCAGCTGCATCTACGTCCAGACGCCAGGTGGCGGCACCTCCTTGTGGAACGTCCGGGTTAATGGTCCAGTCTTGCAGAAAGTTTGCCCGGTAATGGAAAATCCGTCCCAACTTGCCGGAATCGACGATTTGCTTCGCTAATGTTACAGCAGGCACGCGGCGGTAATTGTACCAAACCGTGTTTTTCACGCCTGATTTTTCAATGGCGTCCACCATCGTTTTGGCTTCTTCCAATGTTCTTGCCAATGGTTTTTCGCAAAGGATCATCTTGCCGGCAGCAGCGGCCGCGATGGCGATTTCGGCGTGAGTGTCATTGGGCGTACAAATATCTATCGCATCAATGTCGTCGCGCTCGATGATTTTTCTCCAATCGGTTTCGACGGATTCGTAACCCCATTGTTCTGCAAATGCACGCACTTTTTCTTCGTTACGCGAGCATACTGCTTTTAAAACAGGGCGATATTCCAGCTCGGGAAAGAAGTCGCCGATTCTTTTATAGCCATTGGAATGCGTGCGGCCCATTAATCCGGTCCCGATGAGCGCAATCCTGATTTCTTTTTTATTTGACATATCCTGAATTCAAATCGGGTTAAACGATGGGAGAAACAACACTATCTTCCTGATACCAGCCATGCGCCTGACGCACTTTCACGAGCGCGGCCAGAATGTCGTTCCAGGTTTGCTGATTGGTCATGACCTCGTTCGGGAACATGCAGCCATCCCAACAAATATGACGGAACGCCTTGGTAACGTTGCCGTTTTCATCCCGCAGCCAATAACCTGCGTCTTTTGTAATGTCTAATCTTCCGTTTGGATCCGTTGCCAGGCAGTGACGACCCGTTTTGTCGTGTGAACCTGTTCCGTGAACTGTTCCGTCGTTTTGCGCAACGTGGAAGTCGAATGTGTACGGACGCAATTCAGCAGTCATTTTTTTCAAACCTTCCTCCAAAGCATAGCGGTCGCCCCATTGGAAATCCACAGGTAAAATACGGTGCTCAGGCGCATTGTAACCTAGCAGATAAAGGAATGTATGTGACATATCAGCCTGGAAACCCATATTTGGACGACCAACTGCATCCAGCGTTTCGATCATCGCTTTCCAGCTGTGCATGCCGCCCCAGCAGATTTCTCCTTCGGCTGCAATTTTTTCGCCAAAATCTGCAGCTACGTCACAAGCACGTCTAAATGTTTCGGCAATTTGCTTCGTATTGGCAGCAGGGTCAGCAGACCAAACTTCGGGTGAAGCAGCCGAGTCGACGCGGATTACGCCGCCGTTTCGGATGCCTAGGTCACGCAGTTTTTTACCAAAAATACAAGCCTGACGAACCTGCTCCACGAATGTATCTTTCGCTTCCTTAGTGCCCATTGCTGAACCGGCCCAGACATTGGCTACAAGGCTTCCTACTTCGAGGTTCAGGCCGTTCAGCTTTTCAGCCAGGCGTTCTGCACCGCCGTCCTGGTTCATATAAATACCAACATGCGGGTCAAACAGACCTAAGTCAACGCCATCAAAACGAACGCCGTCCACTTCCGCAGACGCGGTTTTCTCAAGCATTGTATCAAAAGAAATAATCGGTTCTTCGTCAGAACCTTTGCCCACAATCCCAGGCCAAGTGGCATTGTGAAGCTTAGGATAATTATTTTCTGGCATGGTTTAAGAATTTATTGGTTAAAGAACTAAGTCTGGATTGCCCGGACCAAAGTGTTTCAAGATTACAATAGGGTCCGTTTTGGAAGGATTGCTGATCACAACGCCTTCCACTGCCGCTTTTTCACTTACAAAAAATTCATCATTCGTCAATTGCCCGTAGCGGATGAGTGCCGGTGTTTCAATGTCCCAATCACCAAACTTGCCGTGGCCCTGCATCACTATCATTCCGTATGCGCCACCGTCTTTAATTGTTACTGTTTGCCCAGGGAATACGGTCAGTTCTTTGGCACTGTAAGCTTCGTTCTTGTAGCAAATCCAGTTCTCGCTATATCCTTCCGCTTCCATCTCGGCAACATCTTTCACCGGTTTCGGACGCATGAAATGTTTCTCCATCAAATTAGGATTGACATTCAAATCCCAGTCGATTACTTCCATCAACAAGTCGTAATCGCCAATTCTGTCTTGGGGGGTACCTTTCCAAAGCAGCTCTTCCGGAATAACCGCCTCGTTGACAAGCGATTGATACATCGCGAAAATATCCGATGCTTTTTGCGGCTCATATGTGCACAAGCTGCCCGGCGCGTGCAGCATGCCGGGAGGCACATCCCAGCCCGTTCCCGGTTCCAGACGAAATGCCTGAGAATAGTTCGTGATTTTATTGTCACCCTTGGTGAAGTTCATCAGACACTCCTTGATCTGCTCTTTGGAAGTACCCGGAGCAATACCAATGAATGTATAAGGAAAATCGCCGCCGTGGTTGTTGAGTTGCGGCGGGAAATAGTAGGCTTCCGGCTTTCCATTCTGGCCCACCATTGCGGCGTGCTCATCTCTGTGGTGGATATGGTGCGGAAGCGGGCCCATATTGTCAAAAAACTTGGAATACATCGGCCAGCTTTTGTATTGATCCCAAAGTCTGTTACCAATAATTTCACCTTTCAGCTCTTCCACCGCATCCCGCAATGTGACTTTTTGAACGCCTGACTCATCTTCCAAAACGATTTGGCTCAAACCTTCATTTTCGCCGGTCAGCGGCCCGTTCTCTGCGGGAGTGGTAGAAGATAACCAGCGCTCATCGATACCGCCACGCTCTCCACCCAGTACATAATAATCGTCCGGATGTAATTTGATCCTGCGGCCGGGAACGCAAAATGAACGCGGCACCCAGGTCGGCGCCAAACGCAAAATCCCTTTTCCCTGCTCTAATGCCTTCTCAGCTATACTCGAAAGTCCCATTGTGGTTAATAAATTGGTTTAGTGTAAATAATAATATCTGCTTCTGTCACCCTGAGCGGAGTCGAAGGGCGCTACTGACGAAGGCATCTCGCTCGTGCCTTCGACTCCGCTCAGGCTGACAGGGGTTGTTCAGGCCACATTCACCTGCAATACAAACTCATCAATAATGCTTTTCTCCGTCATCGCATTCAATTCCAGATCATAAACCTTCGTCTCCTCCGGCCCGATGAAAATTAATGTCTTATCCTCCCTCGCCTTCGCCTGACCCGACAACGGATGCGTGCTAGGTTCCAACCCGGTAACGTATTCACCTCTGCCCCAATGCTGCCAGTTGGCCATCCAGGGGAGTTGTTCTTTTTTGAATTTTAATCCGACAGCCAGGCCGATCTTTTCATTGTAAAGCCCGCAAATGCTGTCGCCGAAAATGTCGGCTTCGATGTCTACCAATGCTACTTCTTCGCCGCTTCCCAGGTGATCGTCCAGGGGGGCGGGGCATTTTTTGAAATTGTTTCCTTCTTTGAAAATCTTAGCATTTTCTTCGCCGTGCCTGGGGTGCCATTTGCCGTTCCAGAGGATGTCGGTGCCTTCGTCAGCGAGCGGCCAGCCGAAATTGAAATGATACAAAAGCATGTGCGGCGATGGCGTGTTGCCCTTGTTGGTCACTTCGTCGTGAATGCGGACGCCGGGTTGTCCTAATGTTGCCGAAATGGTCCGGCGCAGTTCCAGACTTGGGCCGAATGGCTTTGTTTCCCGGATAATGCCCGTAATGCTCATTTCCAGCTTGCCAGCCCTTACATCCGGCTGAATGATGGATACGATTTCTGCCGGTGAATTGCTGATTAGCCCATGCAAACCTCTGTCTCCAAAACCATCCGACTCCGGCCCGCCGACGTGTGTAAGGCCGCAGGTTGTGAGTAGACCGCCGCCGAATGTTCTTAACCAATCAATCCCTTTGTCAGAAAATGGCTGTGGGTACGTAATGCCGCCGTGGCTTAGCCAGGCAAGACTATGCTGATTGTAAAATGCCTCCGCAATGTCCATCGCCCTGTCAATCACCACTTTGAAACGCAAACCTGCGCCCGTATTGATCCAGGCAATGCGCGTTCCTCTTCCTGCGCCATTGTCAAGGACCGATGTTTCAATGCCGCCGATTTGTGCGTGGTTGGACACTTTGTCTTTCCAGCCGGCATTTGGGACGTCGTTATTTATATGCTCCGCACTTTCCATTTTTATATCAATTCAAAAATTAAAAAAGGCTTTAATGACCTTTCTTTAATGTGTTTTGGAGAGAAAATCCCTCACCCTCAGGTTAAAATCATCCGTATTTTCGAAATGAAATGCGTGTCCGAGCTTCTCGTAAAGGAACAATTCGGTATTGGGAATGCCATTCGCCACTTCCTCTGCCATCCAAACCGGCGTGAAAATGTCTTCCCGGCCTCCTATGACCAATGTTGGTTTGTCTATTTTGCCTAAATCAGCCAGCGCATTGTGGTTAATGCACGCTGCTGCCTGGCCTTCCAGTCCGTGTAACGGCTGCGGATAAGGGTTGACCGCGTCTTGTTTTCTGCCTAATTCGAGTTCTTCGTGCTTCCTGGGATCGTCCCAGGATGATTTTGAAAAAATTAATAATTGAATGTATAAGCTGAATTCCTCCGGCCGGAAACGCGCTTTGCTGTTCATAATGTGCTGAAACAGGCTTTTGGCATAGTTGTCGCACCGTGCCCAGGGGCACATCAGGACCAAAGACTTTACTTTTTTAGGATGCCTTATCGCCAGTTGCTGCGCAATGGTGCTGCCCATGGAGCAGCCTACAACATGCACATTTTCAAGTTCCAGTGAATCGAGCAGACCGGCATAATCATCGGCCATTTGCTCGCTGGTGTACGCGCCTGCTGGTTTGTCGGTTTGGCCTACTCCCCTGTTATCACCTATAATGCAGCGGAAATGATGTTTCCAATCGGCCACATGCACATTCCAGACTGATCCGGGCGCGGTAATGCCCATAATCAGCAAAAGCGGCTCGCCGGAGCCCCTTTCTTCGTAATACATGTTGATTCCGTTGGTCTTGATCGTCGGCATGGGCGTTTATCTTAATGCTGGGATGAGGTCGTTCTGGATCCAGTTGCCGTCATGGGTTGTCACGAAATCGGGATCTTCCAATGCTTCTTTTCCTTCGTCTTCACAAATGATCCAGCCGCTGTAATTAATGTCTTTAAGCCATTGGGTTACAGCCAGTAAGTCCACTTTTCCCTTGCCCATTAATGTAAATTCAGGGTTTCCGTCCCAATCTTTGTAATGCACGTGGTTGATCAGCGACTGATATTCTTTCATTTTGGCCAACGGGTCCATATCGCCGTTGATAATGTGGCCCACATCCGGCGTCCAGCCCGTAACCGATGCATCCAGCCCTTCCAGCACGATCTTATAATCCTCGGCTGTGCGGATGATGGACGTGTGCGGGGAATTGGGATGGTAACTGCATGGAACACCTTTGTCTGCGGCACGTTTTGAAACCGTGTTGACAATGTTAACAAGGCGTTTTTGCCGCTCTGCCAGGTCGTGACGGCCTGTCGGGATTTGCACTGTATTTAAAACGGCACCGGGAAATCTTTGCAAAACTCTGATCGCATGATCGGCCACTTCGCGCTCGCGCTCGGTTTCTTCTGCCTCATTCCAATCCAATGCCAATGCCAGCGCCGCGAGCTCAATGCCTTGTTCGTCCAGTTTCGCTTCCAGCTTGTCGGGGTCGATCAGGTCGCCCATCCAGGTGAAAATGGGCTGAATTCCGGTGAATCCGGCTTTGGCGATGACTTCAATCATATGCCCCAGCCGGCCCTGATGCGTTTGACCGCTGTTGCTCATAAACCAGGTATAAACCTCTGATCCAAAGCGAAATGGAAGTATTTGAGACATTAAATGCTTTTATTAATTTATATAAATCAAAAAATTACTTTGTCTTCTTTTTGACAATCTCGCCAGGCATAATGAGCGAGTCCCAGCCCGCAAGATCCGCAGGCTTAACATTGGCCTTATAACCGGTAAAATTAAATGTCGTGGGCTTGTAAGGTCCTACAAAAGCAATGTCGTTGGAAGGCTTAATGTCCTTTTCCATGCCCATCGCCCAGAATGTTGCATTGAGCACCATGCGGCGGAAGCCTTCATTCAGCAAATCTTCGGAAGCGCCATGCGTGGTGGTGAATGAGCGGCCTTTTTGACCACCTTCAACCTGATATTCCTTGATCCAGGCAACTGGAAGCAGCTCTTTGGTTTTGTCGGGCTCGGACGTGGGCGTCATGCCGTTGAGCACCTGTCCTCTTGCAAGCACTGTTCCTTTCGGCTCGGCCGTGTAGCCGCCGGATTGCACCCATATATTCCGCACGGCAGTCATGATGGGGTGTGCTTCCTGGCCTTTTTCAATAATGATTTTGGAAGATTGCTTGTGGTTGGTGCCATAGTGGGAAACCCAGGTTTCGCCGAGCACATATTCGCCAAAACCATCTTTCCAATTGGCCTTATCGCCTTTATAATCCCAGCTGTAATGTGCCCATTCATGGTCATTTTTTATTTCAAAAGCGTGAGTGGAAGTGCGAAAAGCGACGATAGGCCCACCGCGTTTGATGTAGTCGTCAATATGCTGCATTTCTGCATCTGGAAAATGCGCGAAGCGCATGAACATAACGAGCAGATCGGCTTTTTCCAGAACTTTAAGGCCTTTAATGTTGGAGCCGCCCGGGAAAATGTTGCCTGCGGAATCGAGCGCGTAGACAACCGTGCAAGTAAAGCCGTAATTTTTAGCCAAGATTTTCGCTAAGGCTGGCAGTGATTCTTCTCCCCTATATTCATGATCCGTCGCAATAAAAACAATATTCTTGCCAGCGCCAGGACCTTTATCGCCTTTGTAAACGACCCGATACATTTCCGCATCAAAATCTTGTGCACTTACATTCGCTGTTTTGAAAAAGAAAATGAAAGAGACAATGCTGGTCAGCAGCAAGGATTGAAGGACTTTATGCATGGTTCAGGAATGTTTTTTTGATCAAAGACCGTGTTTCAGGCTCATTTCGCGGATAAATTTGTAGCCATTCTCGGCAATGTCCCATGGATCTGAAAACTCGCGCCATACGCCGATGGCATTGGCAAAATCCGGGTCATTCCTTGAAAAAGCCTCAATCGTGAGCCAGCCTTGATATTTGATCGCTGCCAGGGAAGAAAATGCATCGTCCCAAAGCACTTGTCCGTCGCCCGGCGTTCCGCGGTCATTTTCGCTGATGTGCACGTGCGCCAGAACAGGCGCGATGGTTTGCAATGCTATGGAATATTTTTTCTCCTCAATATTGGAATGGTGCGTATCGAACATGGCGCGCACATTCGGGTGATCGGCTGCTTTCACGAGTTTGAGCAGCTGTTCCATGGTGTTGCAGAGATAGCATTCAAAACGGTTCAATGCTTCCAATGCGAATGTAATGTTAGCCTGAGCGGCATAATCAGCAGCGGCATGCAAAACTTCACCAGCCAATGCATATTCCTGATCCTGAGCCGGGCGGTTTACAAAAACCGTGTGCGCCGAGTGAAACGGACCACAAATGATTTTTGCATTCAGGTCATGCGCCCGGTCTACCGCCCATTTGATTTTATCCAAAGCCCTTTGTCGAACCTCCACCGACTCGCTTACCGGATTTTCATCCGCGCCAAGCGTCATTACCGCACTGGTTTCCAGGCCGATATCCTTAGTGTAATTTCCAACACGCTGATAAGCAGCTGATTCCTGCGGGCCCAGATAAAATTCCGCTCCGTCGTAACCAATTCCTTTCAACCGGTCGAGTATGGGAAAAAGATCATCAGAAACCGCTGCCGTCCAGGCAAGCACATTAAATCCTATTTTATTCATTGGACTAAAATTCGTTGTTGCCAGCAATTGGCACTGACGCTATTGTTTGATTCTCAAATCTTTGTATTCCACTTTCATAGGCGGGCCCACGTGGACCTGCACGCCCAGCAAACCGCTTTTTTTACCATTAACTGTATCATTATCGGTCACATCGCTCATCAGAACACCATTGATGTAATGTTGCAGGCGGTTTCCTTTGGCCACAATGTGAAACTCATTCCAGTCCTCGCTTTTGATCAGCGTTTTCAACGAATCTGATTTTCCTAATGAGCCGGTTACTTCCAGCCCTGTCCAGGCATTTCCTTTCACGCCGGCACGAACGGCTTCGGGCGTCTTTTCGCCAGTATAAGGCTTGATTGTCGTTTTCTGGCCGCGATAAGCGAGTGTTGTTCTTTTACGTTCCTCGTAATTCTGGCCTGTATAATTGTTTTTTCCGTCAATATCGGCCTGGTAACCTTTCAATGCAAAAGGAACATCTGTTAACTGTTCACTTCTGTAATTAATGCCTGAATTACCGGCTGTTGCGATCTTTACCGAACCTTTTAATTCAAAATCTGCGGGCTCGCCGCCTTTCCAGATAATGAATGAATTTGTTTTTAAAAGGGTCTCAGGCGTGATTTCTCCTACAAGATTCCCATTTTCCACTCTCCAGTATTTCGGATCACCGTCCCAGCCTTTCAATGATTTGCCATCAAAGATGGATACGAAGCCTTTTTCTTTCTTCTGTGCCACGCATGAAATCTGGCTTCCGATGCTCAATAAAACGGCCAGCATAAGCGCGGCGCTGATAAATCTGGAATTCATTGGTTTGTATTTATAGGTTTAGTGACTTCTGAAAAATAGGCTTCCCTTACAACAACGGGATTTTTTTGTTAATTACTCTTAAAAAAGCAGAAAATAATATCCAAAAATTCCTAAAATTATCCGTCGCACTATCCTGTACTAACCTGCATGGGGCACAAAAAAAGGCGGGAAAGCCTAAGCTCTCCCGCCACATCACAACCAACTTCACTCACGAACTTCACATAACTCAATTCATTAAGGCATCAAAACTTTGTCGATTACATGGATCACGCCGTTTGATTGATACACGTCTGCAATTGTTACTTTTCCTTTGTTTCCTTTTGCATCCGTAACGATCAGGTCTTTACCGTCCATGGTAAAAGTAAGCTCAGCGCCTTGTGCTGTTTTCGCCATTGCTTTTCCTTTGCCGTCCTTGATCATTTTTGCAACTGATTTAGAATCAACTTTTCCAGGAATAACGTGGTAAGTCAAAACCGAAGTTAGTGTTGCTTTGTTTTCTGGTTTCAACAAGTTGTCAACGGTTCCGGCTGGCAGTGCGTCGAATGCTGCGTTAAACGGTGCAAAAACCGTGAATGGGCCTGTTCCTGACAATGTTTCAACCAATCCTGCTGCTTTTACAGCGGCAACCAATGTTGTATGATCTTTTGAATTGACTGCGTTTTCGATAATGTTTTTGTTTGGATACATTTCTGCTCCGCCTACCATTTTTGTCTTTTCTTGGGCAAATGCACCGAATGCTGTCATCAAAGCAAATGCCAGCAAGCTTGTAAATTTCATCGACGTTTTCATAGGTAATAAGTTTGTTTTGTTTACACCTGATATACGCCTTCAAAATTCCAATCGATCAATGGCTTCAAAATAATATACGCATCAAGGCAGCGGGTCGCCTGGGGTTTTGGTTTTTGGGTCGTAGACAGCCACTCCTACCCGGGAGTCGGCGCAGCCGTAGTAAAGGAGCCATTTATTTTTGAAATACACCATTCCTTCAATGAAAACAGTCCCTGCAACATACTGACCGCTTTTTTCGAATGATTCCATAGGACGGAAAAAGGGAACGTCCAGCCTTGCGAGCACTTTGGAAGGATCATTTTTATCAAATAAAACCTGACCTGCACAGTAACTATTCGGCGTGAAACGCTTGTCGCCGTCTTCGCCTTTGTCGTTTTTACCATTGTATAAAAGGACGATTCCCTTGTCCGTCACGATCGCGGGCGGGCCACATTCTGTTAAGTTGCTGTCAAAAAAACCTTTGCGCGGAGAAATCAGGTTGACCAGATTTTCGTTTTTGTCCACCAATGGCGTCCAGTTGATCAAGTCTGTGGAGGAAGCCAGATTAACATTAGCCTCTCCGAAATAAAGCCAGTATTTGCCATTGATCTTCGCAATCACCTGCTTATCACCGACCAGCTTAGTTACGATTGAGCCTGATTTTGACCAGATTTCATTGAATTTACCATTGAATGCTTTTGTAAATGCAGGCCCGTGCTTTTCCCATTTCAATAAATCCCGCGAAGTGGCGATGCCTAGCCGCGCTTTGTCCAGGTTCCATTGTGTGTAAATGATCACATATAAACCGTCTTCGGTGACTGCCACGCGCGGATCTTCGCAACCGCCCGGCCATTCGTTCTTTTTCTGGTTGTCCTCGGCGGGATACAAAACGGGTTCTTTGCGTCTTTTGAATGTAATTCCGTCCTCGCTTTCAGCGTAACCCAGGCGCGAAGTGCGCTTTCCGATGGCTCTTCCGGCTTTATCTTCCGCGCGATACAGGACGACGATTTTGCCGTTTTTGATTGTTGCGGCGGGGTTGAATGTATCATTGGATTCCCAGTCAACCTGCTTTTTGTTCATCGGGCAGAAGAATGTCGACGTGGAATCGGGTGAAATGACGGGGTTTACGCCGGCCGGGCGCTGGAAACCGCCGAAGGTCCAGTCGGGAAGCTTGTTTTCTTTTTGGGCAAAAGCGTTTCCTGAGAGCAATAGCAAGCTGATGGAAAGCCCGGTAAAAAATCTTTTCATGGATATAGGTTGTTAAAAAAAAATCCGGCTCGAATGAATCGAGCCGGATTATACAAACTTTTCTTAAAATTACCTTATCTTATTTGTTCGCCACCAGGTTCACATCCAATGTAAAATCATTGTCGATCGCCTTGTCTCCCAGGTTTTCGAAGAAGTTGGAAGAGCGGAATTTGATGTCATACTTGGTGCGGTCCACGGTTACTTTTGCAACAGCAGTCACTTTCTTGGCATCCGCCTTCACCGTTGCAGGAAATTTCACGTCCTGAGTAATGCCTTTGATGGTCAATTTACCCGTTACATCATAAGCATCACCACCTTTTGGTGTAACAGAAGATATAACCAACTTAGCCTGAGGATGTTTCTCTACTGAGAAGAAATCATCACTTTTCAAGTGGCCGGTCAGTTTTCCGTTCATTTCTTTGTCGGTAACATCTGTAACAACCAATGATTTCACGTCGGCTACAAATGTTCCGCCTTTCAGCTTGTTACCGTCAACGATCAGCGTTCCGCTTTCGACTGGCACACTGCCTGCGTGCGTTCCTGTCACTTTTTTAGCTCCCCAGGTTATTGTGCTGCTTTTTGTGTCAACGGTAAGTGTTTTGTCAGCAGCTTTTTTATCAGGGCCAGCCATTGCAGCGGCATTGAACAGCAAACCGGCAAAAACGAAAACAAACATTTTTTTCATAGTCATTCGATTGTTAAGTGGTAAAATTGATTTGTAAGATAAGAAGATAAAATAAAAATTATTCAGCAAGTTTAACACCGCTCAGGCTTTCCAGTATTGCCTTACCCTCTTTCCAATCTTCCAGACCTGAAACCGCATTGATATGTCCTTTTTTTCCAATATTGATAAATTCGCTGCCCCAGTTTTCAGCAAATGTCTTTGACCTGCCTATGGTTGCGTATATATCATTGGTGCTCGCTACTACGACCGTTTTAAATGCAAAAGGTTTAACGGGGATTGGTGTAAATTCCACAACAAAGTTTAAACGCTTTGACATTTCGGCATCGGCAGGTGCAACGAGCAATGCTCCTTTAATGTGAGCCGAACTGTGCTGCTGCGCCCAGTGAGCAATGGTAATGCATCCCAAACTGTGCCCTACGAGTATGGTAGGACCTGTTAGGTCACTGATTTGTTTATCCAATTGTTTCACCCAATCCTCTTTTACCGGCCAGTCCCAGTTTTCCTGCTGCACGCGGCTGAACTGTTGCGGATATTGCTGTTCCCAGATAGTTTGCCAATGCTGCGGACCCGAGCTGGCCAAACCAGGAACGGTTAGAAAATGCATACTCATGCTTATGAATCTTGACTGAAAAACTTAAATTTTATCCTTCACACAGCGAAACCCCAGGTTGTTGCTGCCACTGGTGACCTCGCCTTTGCCACGGCTGCCGGCTTTGTAACGAATGCAATAATCATCGCTGCAAAGAAAAGAACCGCCGCGCTGCACGCGCTTTACCGCACCCGGCTCCTCGGGATCGTAACTATCCGAAGGGCCTTTGGGGTTACTCTTGGGGCTTTTCTGATAGTAATCGGGTCGGTAAAGATCTTCGCACCATTCCCACACATTGCCATCCATGTCGTACAAACCGTAAGGGTTGGCGGGGAATGTCTGCACAGGCGCGGCTGCGATGAAGCCATCTTCTTTTGTGTTTTTGTCCGGAAAACTTCCCTGGTAAATGTTCGCCACCCATTTGTTTCCGGGTTTCAGCTCGTCGCCCCAGTAATAGGTGTGGTTCCCTTTGCCTCCTTGAGCTGCAAACTCCCATTCTGCCTCGGTAGGCAGCCGTTTGCCGGCCCATTTGGCATAGGCGGCGGCGTCTTCGTAGGAGACGTGCGTTACGGGATAATTCTCTCGGCCTTTGATCGAGGATGATGGGCCTTCGGGATGCGCCCAGTTGGCTCCGGGCACGTAATTCCACCATTGCAGGGGGTTATCCAGGGAAACTGCTGTTTTTGTTGGTGTAAAAACGGCGGAGCCCGGAACAAGTTTATCCACCGGGACGCCGGGATAATCGGCTGGGTTCAATGGCCTTTCCGCCACTGTTTTATAATTGGTTGCCTTTACAAAAGCTGCATATTCTGCATTGGTAACCTCATGTTTGTCTATATAAAAACCATTGACAGTAACTTCGTGCATAGGTCGGGAATCGGGAAACTCGTCGGCTCCCATCAAGAATTTACCGCCGTTTATCCATACCATTGCGGCTGTATCTGCTTTTCCCTCAGCAATGTAGCTTGCATTCCTGATTGCCGATGCCCTGGATGGAATCCCATCAGCGATGCAATGCGCGAGGCTGTCTGCTTTCCTTTCTTCCGCAGTCTGCTTTTTATCGCAGCCGGTTATGGAAAGGATTATTATTCCAATAAAAAAACCAATGTGAATGGTCTGCAAAAACTTCATATTCCGATTTATTTTACGCGCTCTGTTGTAATGTCATCGATCTTGAAAACATCCTTCAATGCTTGCATGGCAGCATGATGCCCGCACATGCCATGCACGCCACCACCGGGCGGGGTGGATGATGAACATAAGTAAACGCCCTCAGCGGAAGTGCGGTAAGGAGAAACCTGCAAAGTAGGCCGTGAATATAACTGCAAAATATCCTGGACGCCTCCATTAATGTCCCCACCAATGTAGTTGGGATTATAGGCTTCCATTTGTACGGCGTTCATCGTATGCTTTTCCATGATCGTATCCCGAAACCCAGGCGCAAAACGCTCCACCTGATCCTCTATAATGGTTGTCATATCCTTATCCGAGCCGTTGGGAACGTGGCAATAAGCCCAGGCCGCCTGCTTTCCTGCCGGAACGCGTCCCGGATCAAAAAGGCTTTGCTGCGCCAGCAATACGAACGGTTTATCAACATGCTTCCCCCGGTCCATGCTTTTCTCACCATGCGCAATTTCTTCAAATGTATTGCCCAAATGCACCGTGCCGGCTTTTCTACATGCGTCGGCTGTAAAAGGGATAGGCTCGTGCAATGCCCAGTCGATTTTAAATACACCCATCCCATGACGATACTTTTCCAACCGTTTGCGGTAGGTAGGGCTTAGTCTGTTTCCGGCAATTTTTAAAAGCTGCCTGGGCGTAATGTCCAGCAAAATTGCTTTGGCGTCTGGCAACTCGTCCAGCGATTTTACTTCAAAACCGGTTTGGATCTGCCCGCCTATCGACAAAAAGTAACCGGCCAGCGCATCCGCGATCGACTGGCTTCCGCCCTTGGGAATTGGCCAGCCGGCCAGGTGCGCACCGGCCATCAACATGATCCCAAATGCGGACGTGGCTATGTTCTGCAAAGGTTGTATTGCGTGAGCCGCCATGCCTGCCCACAATCCTCTAGCCTCTTTTGTCTTGAAAAGTTTACGTGTCCAGGTTGCAGGCGGAAGCGCTTTAAACCCGAACATGGCCAGATCGATGGGATGTTTTGGCCATTTCAGCGGTCCAAGGAGATCGGGAAGTAAACCCGGCAACTCCGTCACTAAGGGCTGCATGAAGTCGAGATATGCTTTTTTATCAATCCCTAAACCTTCCGCAGTTTCCATGACCGACTGGTGCAAAACGGCCGCCTTTCCATCATCAAACGGATGTGCCGCCGCAAATTCCGGCTGGATCATTTCCACACCAAAATCTTTCAAGGGCAGTTTCTTGAAAAAAGGCGACAGGACTGCAGTAGGGTGCACCGCCGAACAAATGTCATGTACAAAACCGGGAAGTGTCAGTTCAGCCGACCGCATGCCTCCGCCAATGGTTGGTTTGGCCTCAACGAGCAAAACAGACAGCCCTGCTTCCTGTAATGTGATAGCCGCCGCCAGCCCATTCGGACCGGCCCCTACCACTATCGCATCGTATCCTTGTTTGTACACAACCTTTTAATTAAACGTTTTTGCTTCCGGCTAATATTTTCAGCGCTTCTTCATCCTTATATTCTTTCATGAGCGCTTTCAGCTTTTCTTTCAGATCGGCGGTGATCTTTTCCGTGCCTGGCTTTCCGTAAATGTTGGAACCTTCTGTGGGATCTTTTTCCAAATCAAACAATTCCCATGAATCTGCTCCACCGTAGAAATAGGCCAGTTTGTACCGGCTTGTACGCAGCCCGAAATGCGGGAAAACATGGTGTGGCTCGGGGAATTCGTAATAATGGTAATATGCTTCTTTCCGCCACGGCGCTTTTGCATTGGGTTCGTCTTTTAATAGCGGCAAAAACGATTTTCCCTGGATGTCGGACGGGATTTTTGCACCGGCAATGTTCAGCACTGTCGGGGCCCAGTCTACATTTACGATCAGATCTTCTACTTTCTTGCCCGGCTTGATCATACCCGGATAACGAATCACAAATGGCGTTTTGAGCGATTCCTCATAAATGAAACGCTTGTCAAACCAGCCGTGCTCACCCAGATAGAAACCCTGATCAGAAGCATAAATGACAACCGTGTTTTTTGCCAGGCCTGATTTATCCAGGTAATCCAGCAGCTTTCCAATGTTCCTGTCCAACGAATTGGCCACTGAGAAATAATCCCTCAGGTAACGCTGATATTTCCACTCGGTTAATGCCTTACCAGTCAGCTTTTTGTCGGTTACTTCCTTTCCGACTTTATCATAATATGTTTTAAAAACCTTTTTTTGTTCGGGCGTGAAGCGCTTGTATGCATAATCATTCTCATAATTCACATCCACTTTCAGGTCCTGCTTCAACCGCATCGTCTTTTCAATGCTCATATCCTGCTGCATTGCTGCCCTCCGGCCTTTGTAATCGTCATAAAAATTGGCTGGGAGCGGGAATGTGACATCATCGTATGCACCCAGGTCCTGCAAGTCCGGAAGCCATTCACGGTGTGTAGCTTTGTGCCCCACGATCAGGAAGAATGGTTTGGCATTTTCCCGTTTTTCGAGCCAGTCAACAGAAAATTTCGTGATCAGGTCCGACACATAGCCATTATAACGCGTCGTATCATTGGGCTGTCCGATAAAATCGGGGTTATAGTAATTCCCCTGATCCGGCAGCACATTCCAATAATCAAATCCGGCCGGAAGACTGTTTAAATGCATTTTCCCGATCCAGGCCGTCTGGTAACCGCTTTGCTGGAGGGTTTTTGACAGCAAAGTCTGGTTCGTATCGAACCTGGTCCGGTCATTCCTTTTATAACCATTCGTATGGCTGTATTTTCCGGTTAGTAATGTTGCACGGCTCGGCCCGCAGATCGAATTTGTTACAATGTTGTTGGTTAGCAATGCGCCTTCGCGTGCTATGCGGTCAATGTTAGGCGTTTTGACCAGCTTATTCCCGTACGCGCCAATGCCCTGGTAGGCGTGATCATCGGAAAAGATAAATATAATGTTGGGACGGCTCGCTGTTTGAGCAGTGGCCATTTCGCCTGCGCAGATGATGGCAAGCAGTGTTAACAGGTTTAGGAAAAGAGGAAAAGCCTTATGCATTTTTCAATACTCTATAAAATTGGTAGACAAAATAAGCTGATGGTAAAGGAATTAACAAATATTTCTTTTCAATGCTGTAAATGAAACCTGTAAAAACGCCATCCTTGGTCACAAATTCAGTATTTCTTTTGATTATTCAATGGTTTGGAAACAAAAAAGCCGGAAACCCAATACGGGTCTCCGGCTCCTCAAACTATACTCAAACGGATATTATTTCATCTTATCCTTGATGCCTTGTGCCATTTCCAAATGGTGTTTCAATGTTGGCACTTTGCCGGCAGCCCAGGCTTTCACCTCTGCATCTTTGGCATCGCTTGCTGCTTCTTCAAACTCGCTAATATCTTCCTTGTGGTCATCCACCATGAAGGAAATGTAGTCTTTATCAAATTCAGCAGCTTTTTTCTTAGACAACTCATCTATTTTTTTCTGCTTCTCGTCGCTAACCGACATTGGCAAAGTAATGTTTTTCTGCTGGGCAAGGGCTTTCAGCTCTTCATTGGCTTTTCCGTGCTCGGTAGCCATATCCTTACCAAATTTTTTCACGTCTGCACTTGCAGCATTGGTTTGCGCCAATTCGCCAAGCTGTACTTCCAGCATACCACCGTCAGCAGCAGCAACTGCGAATTCTGAATCATCTTCCAGCTTTGTATCGTCAAGTTTTGCGTCATTTTGCTCTTCAGCAACTTCTTTACTATCCTCAGCTTTATTCGAGTTACATGCAGAAAATGTTGCCAATGCTGCAAACATCATCCCGCTTAATATTATCTTTTTCATAATTCGTTTCATTTTTTTGTGACAATGTATATAAATGTTAAAATACTGTGCCAACCGTGACCTGTTAGGGAGATTTTATTCGTTTGCAAAAGTTTATATATTTTTGTAACCCGGAAAGACTTATGCCTGGATGGAACAATTTTTGACTATTATTAAGCTGTATAAGAATTTCCATTTCCGCTTATGAATGAAGTGCCTAGTTTTCATTCCGATCAGGAGTCTTTTATTCAAAGTCTGAGAAAACAAACTGCGGTCAGTCACCAAAAATTAGAAGAGAATCATTTATCCAAAATGATTCTTGATGAGAAGGTCAGCCTTACAGATTATCAAAATTATTTGTCTGCCTTGTATGGGGTTACCGTGGGCTGCGAAAACTTTGTATTTACACAAATTAATGACATTTTCCCCGATCTGGATGCGCGTAGACGGTCATATCTCATCATACAGGACTTGCAGGCCACGGGTTTTTCCCAAACACAAATAGACGCGTTGCCCGTTTACAGGTTCTCTTTTTCTTCTCTTGCTGAAAACGCAGGCGCTATGTATGTGCTGGAAGGCTCGACGTTAGGAGGCCGAATTTTATATAAACACATTCACAAAATGCTTGGCCTGACCCCGGAAAACGGATGCTCCTACTTCTGGGGATACGGAGAGCAAACCGGCACAATGTGGAAATCTTTCATCTCAACATTTAGCCGATTCGCACAAGAGACGGGGCAAAGTGCGGAAATAATACAAGGAGCTGAGAACACATTTACAATCATAGACAATTGGCTTGACGAAGCAGTAATTGAAAAGTAAGAATGAACATTAAAGACATCGTGAATCGCGATCTTGTCAATTTGACAAACTGCGAAAGTGAACCCATCCATATACCAGGAAGCATTCAACCGCACGGCTTTATGCTGGGCGTCAATAGCCAAACTTATCTGATTGATTTTTGCAGCGAAAACAG
Source organism: Dyadobacter alkalitolerans DSM 23607 (assembly GCF_000428845.1). Taxonomy (GTDB): domain Bacteria; phylum Bacteroidota; class Bacteroidia; order Cytophagales; family Spirosomataceae; genus Dyadobacter; species Dyadobacter alkalitolerans. The sequence goes on from NZ_AUAS01000001.1 coordinate 645,769, forward strand.
TGGATCTTACATCGAGCTGACCCCGCAGGCGATTTTGGGCAAGACATTGTCAGACATTTTCCCTGAACAGGAAGCCGAGGATTTTAAGAACTATGCTTCCGAAGCGATAGATTCTGCAAAACCATTCGTTTTTTCCTTTAACGAGGTGCCCTATAACACCACTGTTCATAAGAGCAGTGAGACGCTTGTCCTGGAATTGGAGCCATTTCCGGACGGGACGATTAATTTACCCAACCTTTATAATCAAACACGGACTTTCGTGTCGATTATGGAGAAAACGAGCTATCTGCCTGATCTTTGCCAGGAAATAGCCGCTGAAACACGCGCTATCACGGGATACGATCGCGTGATGATTTATAAGTTCGATTCTGAGTATAATGGTGATGTGATTGCGGAAAGCAAACGGGAGGATCTCGTTTCTTTTGCAGGACAAAAATATCCGCATACCGACATTCCCGCACAGGCGAGGGAGCTTTATATCCGTAATCCATTGCGGATGATCGCCGATATCAATTACAAACCCGTCCCTATCCTGACCCTGGACGACGCAAGTGAGAAGACCAATAAATCGTTGGATCTCAGCTTGTCTATCCTGAGAAGTGTTTCGCCTATACACATTGAATATCTGAAAAACATGGGCGTCGGCGCGACGTTGACCATTTCCCTGTTACAAAACCAGAAACTTTGGGGGTTAGTAGCTTGCCATCATTATTCAGCCAAGACATTACCACATTATACGAGGCTTTCTGCATTGCTGCAGGGGCATTTTCTTACTTCACAGATTTCGGTGAGGGAAGTCGCCGAAGAATTTGAAGTAACGCAGAATGTGGACAGATCGCTGACAGAAATGCTCGCCAACCTGCATGAGAACAACCAGTTTTTTGAAGAATATCATAGTTCAGATGCGCTGCTAAAACTCGCTAATGCATCGGGTGCTGCTATTTTTTATAATAACAAACTGTATAAAAACGGCATTACGCCCGTAGATGAGCAGCTGGTTAAACTGTTCCATTTTCTTGCCAACAACTACAAATCCCAGGGCCTGGCAACGCACAGCCTGAGCGACCAATATCCGGATGCCCATGCCATTTCGCAACAAGCGGCCGGGGTCGTATATCATGCATTGCCAGGAAATGCCGATGGCATTATCTGGATGCGGCAGGAGAAAGTTGAAACCATCAACTGGGCTGGAAACCCGGATAAGGCGGTGCTGCCTAACGAGGAAGGATTGCGCCTTTCGCCCCGGAAATCTTTTGAACGCTGGATGGAAGTGGTGAAAAATCAGAGTGCGCCATGGCGTAAGTCGGAGCTCCATGCGGCTTCGGGATTTGCTTATGCATTACAAAAACACATTAATTACCGCGTAATCCAAACCCAGGAAGACGCAAACCGTGCGCTGAACGAAGAACTGAAAACGGCTAATCAGGAACTGGCTAACCTCAACTGGATCAGCACGCACGATTTGAAGGAACCACTCAGAAAGATCCAGATATTTGCTTCGAAGGTGCTTGACCGGGAAGATCCGGATCTGTCTGCACAAGTGAAAGATTCGGTTGAGCGCATGCGTATCGCAGCCGAGAAAATGCAAAACCTGATCGAAGATATCCTCGCCTATTCCAAGGCTGGTAATTCGGAAAAGGTTTTTGAAGAAGTTGACTTAAATGTTGTCCTCAACAACGTGCTGGGTGAACTACGCGAAAACATTGAAGAGCGTAATGCATCGATCGAGACGCAAGAATTGCCCACATTAAAGGTGATCCCGTTTCAAATCCACCAGCTATTCCTGAACCTGATCAGTAATGCGATCAAATTTACGGACAGCGACAAACATCCGGAGATCAGCGTGAAACTGAGTGTTGCTAAAGGCAGCGACATTAACGACATCATTTCGCCGCAAAAAGAATTTTACAGCATTGCGTTTGAAGATCACGGAATCGGTTTTGAAAAGGAATATGAGCACCGGATCTTCGATGTTTTCCAAAGGCTTCATCCAGCGCATAAATATCCGGGAACGGGCATTGGTCTGGCCATTTGCAAGAAAATTGCCGAAAACCACAAAGGGTTTATTACCGCGCATTCAGAGCTGGGCAAAGGTTCGGTGTTTACACTTTTCCTGCCCGTAACCCGCTAAGTTTTCGAGTGAAATATTTCAAATGAGTATAATGTTCCTCATTGTAAACTGAAAAACGGCTCCGTTCAGACTGGTATTACTTTAATATAATCGGACACACAGTCTAAAGTACACTATATGTCGGTAGCCGTAGCAGTTGGGACGTTGACGGAAGCTCCCGTCATCACTGCAAAACAAATTAAAAAATTAAGAAAAGATCCTGCCCTTACAGCCGCTGCGGCAGGGTTAAATTATATTCAGTCTGGCAATGCGCCCGGTTTTCTGCGAAAAGGAAAATCACCCCGTTTTTATTATGTGGATAAAAACGGTAACAGGGCAAAGGACAAAGAACAGATCAAAAGAATCAAATCGCTGGTGTTGCCACCGGCATGGCGGGAAGTGTGGATCAGTGAGGACCCGGACACGCATCTTCAGGCAACGGGCATTGATGAAGCTGGCCGCAAGCAATACCGCTATCATCCGCACTGGAACCTGATCCGGAATCAAACCAAATACTATCGCCTGCTTACATTCTCGGAGGCACTTCCTTTACTCAGGGAACAGGTTGAACACGATCTGCGCAAGCATAATTTTGACCTGAATAAGTCCATTGCCCTGGTCATCAAGCTTATGGACAAAACCTGTATGCGGGTTGGTAACCAGCGTTACAAGTTGAAGCACGGTTCTTCGGGCATCACAACGCTTGACGCGCGATGCGCAACGGTAAAAGGCAGCACAATCCGGTTTATGTTTACAGGAAAAAAAGGCGTTAAGCAAGATATTACACTGAGGGACACGCAACTGGCAAGACTGGTAAAACAATACAAGGAAATGCCGGGAAAACGGCTTTTTCAATACACCCAGGAAAATGGCAGTCGCTGCTCGCTTAATGCTGGCCAGGTGAATGACTATATCCGAAAATACACGGGTTCCAATTTCTCTGCAAAAGATTTCAGGACCTGGATGGGCACCGTAACTGCATTCGAATATCTGAGCCATCAGGAAAAATCCGAAACTCAGCGACAGCTTACCAGAACATTAAACACTTGCCTGGACGTTGTGGCGGCACATTTGGGAAATACCCGGACGGTCTGCAAAAAATATTACGTCCATCCGGCGGTTTTCCGGGCTTATGAAAACGGAAAAATCCAAAGGTTCCTTAATAAGCAAGTGGAGGAAATGAAGCTCTTCACCCCGAGTGAACAACACGTAAAGTCTTTGCTGGCGCATCAGGTTTAAACACTTCCGGAAATGGCGACTCGTGCAAAAAGAGCAACATATACGTTGGCTACTGGCTTGTCTGCCGCCGCTTGGGAAGCATTTTTAGTGTCAATAAGGCAAATGGCACAGCATTTTATGGAAAGGTTTTTGAATTGCAGATACAAAAACTTATCACAAACTTAAAATAGCTTAGTTATGGAAACCAATGAAAATCTTGTTGAAGTACTGAGCGACCTGATAAAAATTAATAACGACCGTATCGACGGTTACGAAAGAGCAGTTGACGAAGTTGAGGACATCGACCTTGACCTGAGAGGGATATTTCAAAAGATGGCGAACGAAAGCCGTCAGAATATAGATGAGCTGAGTGCCGAGATCAGATCGCTGGGCGGAGAAGTGGCAACAGGCACTACAAACTCAGGAAAAATATACAGAGTATGGATGGACATCAAAGCAACATTTACAGGTCATGACAGGACTTCGGTTCTCGAAAGCTGCGAATATGGCGAAGATGCTGCCCAGGAAGCATATGATGACGCATTAGCAACAGACGCAGATCTGCCTGTAAATATCAGACAGATCATTGCCAACCAGAAGGCGGAGTTGTTGGAGTCACACAACCTGATCAAAAAATACAGAGATTTGCATCAGGCTGTCAACTGATAATCAGTGCACAATTTGCTTAAAATGAAAAAGGCGGCGGAATCAATTGATTCCGCCGCCTTGCTTTTTGTAGTCCTGACAAACTTATCTTAAATCGACAACTTCGACTCCGGGATACTGTTTTGCATTAAATGCGAAATAGCTGTCGGCGACTGTTACGTCCGGCTTGAAATCATTCAACGTATAAGTTACTTCCTGACCATTTTTCTGGAAAATCGTCCAGCTGCTGATAGACTTATCGGTCTTATTAACTGCAATCTGCACCTTATTCACCTGGCTTTCTTTCTTGGTAGGGGTTAACTCCACCACTTCCAGTGTTTTGGTGCCTGCCTTTTGTTCTTTTAGGAAAGCATATTTAAATCCCTTTTTATATGCCGTATAAATCTTAGTCGGATCCAGGTCGCCGGTGGCTGTCGGATCGAAATCCTGAAGATTCACTTCGTTGGTTTCTTTAATGTAAGTAGCCATCAGCTTTCCATCATTAAAAATCTCCTGACCAGCCATTTTCAACCTGAACTTTGTCCCTTTCACCGTTGCTTCACCTTTCAGCGGCTTGCCGCCTTCCGGTGTGTAAGTGAACATTGCTTTGAAAGATTTGATCTTCTGATATTTACTGCTCATTGCTTCCAGGATGGCCGACGATTTTTTGTCTCCCTGTGCATTTGCCGATGATGCCGACAAGCCCGAGATAACCATTGCTGCAAAGAAATAAGCGCCTATTCTGAAACTTTTCATATTAAAAGGTTTGGTTCCTAGTATGTTAAATAAAATGGTGTAAAACAGTGCTGTTACAAATTTTAGACCAATTGCAGCGAGGATGGTTTAACGGGCTAGAGTAACCCTCTCAAACGAAGGTGTTCTTCCAGGCCGCTCAGATCGTGGAACATGACGTCACGCGCCTTGCTTCCGGTGAACGGACCAACCACACCCAGTAATTCGAGCTGGTCCATGATCCTGCCTGCGCGGTTATAGCCGAGCTTCATTTTGCGCTGGATCAACGACGTGCTTCCCTGCTGGTGCGTAACAATAAGCCTGGCGGCGTCTGGCAATAACCCGTCAAAATCGTCGGGATTAAGGTCGGCTTTGCCTTCGGCTGCATCTTCGCCTTCATATTCCGGCAATGCATAGGCGTCATCGTAGCCTCGCTGTGCGCCGATAAACTCGCAGACGTCTTCAATTTCCCTCGTATCGATAAACGGACATTGTAAACGGATCACTTCCGAGTTGATTGCCAGCAGCATATCACCCTGCCCCACGAGCTGTTCGGCGCCACCCATATCGAGAATGGTGCGGGAGTCGATGCTGGAAGTTACGCGGAATGATAAACGTGCGGGGAAGTTGGCCTTAATAAGACCGGTAATAACCTTAACAGAAGGACGTTGCGTAGCAACAACGAGGTGAATTCCCACGGCGCGGGCAAGCTGTGCAAGTCGGGCAATCGGCGTTTCTACCTCCTTGCCGGCTGTCATCATCAAGTCGGCAAGCTCATCGATAACGAGAACGATGTAAGGCAGGAAGCGGTGGCCTTTTTCAGGGTTTAAGCGCCTTTGAGCAAACTTGGCATTGTATTCTTTAAGGTTACGAACAGATGCTTCTTTGAGCAGATCGTAACGCGAATCCATTTCTATACACAATGAATTCAATGTAAAAATAACCTTTTTGGTATCGGTAATAATCGCTTCTTCCGCATTAGGGAGCTTTGCCAGGAAATGTCTTTCCAGCTTGTTGAATAATGTTAATTCAACCTTTTTGGGATCCACAAGCACAAATTTCAGCTCGGCAGGATGCTTTTTATAGATCAGCGAAGCAAGGATCACATTCAATCCCACAGACTTTCCTTGTCCGGTTGCTCCGGCCATTAGTAAGTGAGGCATTTTTGCAAGATCGACGATGTGAATGTCGTTAGAGATTGTTTTCCCCAGCACAATCGGCAGATCGTAATTCGCTTTTTGGAATTTTTCACTTGCCAAAACCGAGCGAATGAACACGGTCTCACGGTTTTTATTTGGCACCTCAATCCCGATTGTTCCTCGTCCGGGCATAGGAGCAATGATCCTGATACCAAGTGCGGCAAGGCTCAATGCTATATCGCCTTCGAGGTTTTTAATCTTCGAGATCCTCACCCCTGCTTCCGGGATGATTTCGTATAATGTTACAGTCGGCCCGATTGTGGCTTTAATCTTCGAAATGTTGATCCCGTAACTTCCGAGCGTATCAACAATCCTCGTTTTATTGCTTTCCAGCTCTTCCTGACTTACTTTTTCATGCTGGTTATCCACCGCATCATTCAGCAATCCTATGCTTGGAAACTGGTAAGTCGGCAGATCGAGCATCGGATCATACTGACCGAATTCGCGCAGAACCGTCGCATTAATGTCCTCATCTTCAAACTCTTCCTCTGCCTGTCCATTGGAATGATCTGTTGTATCTTCCACTTCAAGTTCAAGTTTCAGCGGAGCAACCGGTGCCGGCGCCACAGGAGCGACAGGCGCAACCGGAATGACAATCGGGGCAACCTCAGGAACAACCTCGACTTTTGAAACCGTTTCCAGCTCCACTGTCTCTTTTACAGGTTCTTTCTCTTCAAATTCTTCATCGTCGTATGTATCATTGACAACAGACGTAAACGTTCTTTCCTCAGCCACAACCTTTTCCTCCGATCCGGGCGCTACATTATTTTCTTTTGCCTCAGGCACAACGTCCGGTCTTGCATTTTTCAACTGCCAGGCTTCATAGGCTGATTTCGCATCATAAAAGAAAACAGCGAAAACGAACATGGTGAAAATGATCGGGATAACGCTTCCCCATTTCAGCCAGTCGAAAAGCACGACGTTAATTGTGTAACCTATGCCGCCCGAAACAAAGCTTAATGTGTTTTCCTTATCGCTCATCAGCACCACATAGCCCATCATGACGCTTAGCCATAATGTAAAGAAAATCACTTCCTTAGTGGTTCGGGTCAATGATAAAAGCTCCTTTCCAAAAGCCATTTTCCAGCCTGCAATGAATGGCACAAGCGGAAGCAAAAGCGCGCCTACGCCAAACCATCTGTACACGAAAAAATGAGAGACAACTGCTCCGAGCACGCCAAAAAAGTTACGCGTCTGGCGCCCTGCGTCGCGAATGGATTCGCGGCCCAGGCCATCGATCACGCTCTGGTCCGAAAGGCCGGTGATAATGTATGAAAGGAAAGAAATTTCCATGATGAGCCCCAGCACGATGAAAAAGGTGCCCCAGGCCAAAATATTCTTTGGATTGGAAAAAATATGGTTCCAATCTAACGATATGCGAAAGCCTGGACTGGATGTTTCTTCTGATGTTTTCGGGCGCTGAGTATTCCCCCTAAGCTTATTTACTGACATTTATCTTCAATTCTTGGGATGCGTGTATCAACTCTTATCTTCTGACCAGCGATTTGCAAATGCTTTTGACCAAACCGGGCCCTTCATAAATAAAGCCTGTGTAAAGCTGCAACAGGCTTGCTCCTGCATTTTTCTTATCGATGGCGTCCTGCGCCGAGCCGATCCCTCCTACCCCAATAACCGGAAATGCGTGATTCGACTTGTCACAAATGTAACGAATTACTTCCGTCGCGCGGTGTGTAAGCGGCGCTCCGCTTAGCCCGCCGGCCGCGGCATTTGCAATTTCCGCCTGACTTGTGCGCAGGTCCGCACGGCTGATCGTGGTGTTGGTGGCGATAACGCCCGCGATGCCGGTTTCTTTTACAATGTCAATAATATCATCGAGCTGGCTAAACGTCAGGTCCGGTGCGATCTTTAAAAATATGGGTTTGGGATTAAATTTTTCGGTGTTCTTTTTTTGGAGTTCGCGGAGCAGCGCCGTAAGAGGCCCCTTTTCCTGCAAGTCGCGGAGCCCTGGCGTGTTGGGCGAGCTTACATTGACTACAAAATAGTCTACCACATCAAACAACTGCCTGAAACAGATCAGATAATCGTCCAGCGCCTGATCGTTCGGGGTATCTTTATTTTTTCCGATATTTCCTCCTACCAGGATCTTTGATTTTCGGTTTGCAAGCTTGGCAGCAGCAACTGCCGCGCCTTTGTTATTGAAACCCATCCTGTTAATGAGCGCCTTATCTTTTTTTAGCCTGAATAATCTTGGCTTATCATTTCCAGGCTGAGGCCGGGGCGTAACCGTTCCGATTTCAATAAAACCAAAGCCTAATGCTTCCAGCTCGTCGACCAATTCCGCGTTTTTGTCAAAACCGGCCGCTAGTCCCACCGGGTTACGGAATTTCAATCCGGCCACTTCCTGAACCAGGTCCGGGTGATCGAAAGTATAAAGTGATCTTAAAATTTGGGGTCCAAACGGGATTTTAAAAGCGAACCGCAACAGCTCGCAGACAAAATAATGGATGCGCTCAGCATCAAACAGGAAAAGTATAGGGGAAATAAGAATTTTATACATCCTGCAAAAATATGATCTTTCAGAAGAAGCCTCAGTCGGTTGCAGGATTTTTATTTAATACGCAAGCATTTCATCTAATGTTGTAGCTTTCAATTTGCCATTCTCGATTTGCTTAGCCTCTTCAAATCCGGTTTTAATGCTGGAGGCTATTTCAAAAGCTTCAAGCTTTCGCTCAACCTCTTGCCAATCCTTCAGTGGTAGCTGGACAGCGGTGACCTTACCTTTTGAGTTTGATACGAATTGTACGTTCATAGTGCTGATGTAGAATTTGATTAAGTAAAGATCGAAACATTAATTTCTATAACAAACAAGCAATAGCTATCTCCTTGAACTTTGAACCGCCAACATTCTTAATTTTTTTATAATTTTATGTAATTAATCAGATAAAGCACGCGTTACAAATGTTCCTGCCTGGATGGACCGGTTAACTTTTCCTGAACCCGGTTTTATCCAAAACACACGCCTCGTTGACCTTTTAAATAACTTAACTCCTAATAAAAATCTAAAACCTATACCCGTGAAAAGAACTCCGTTTCTTCATTTCCTCGCTCTGTTATTAATAAATCTTTCCCTCTTTACTTCGGCTAATGTCACTGCGAATCCTATTATTGGTTCAAAAAACGTGTACGTAGACGGTGGCAAACTGGTGGGGAAAATTATCGAATCCCCGAGCAATGCAGGCGTTAGCTTTGCGACGGTTGCGCTGCTTATGTCGAAAGACTCAGCGCTGGTCGGCGGGAGCGTTGCGGATGAAAACGGCATTTTTACAATCGCTAATGTGACACCTGGGAAATATGTTTTGCGTGTGACCAATATGGGTTATCAAACATTGTTTGTCCCCAATATCAACGTTTCGGCAGAAGCTAACCTGCTCGACCTGGGAAATGTAACCATCCTTCCGGCTGCACAAAAGCTGAATGAGGTGATTGTGAAAGGCGAGAAAAGCATGATCGTGGATGACATCGACAAGAAGATCGTCAACATTGGCAAGGATATGCTGGCAACCAGCAACAATGTAAGTGACCTGCTCGAAAAAGTGCCTGCGGTTTCACTGGACGAAAACGGAAATCCACAAGTGCGGGGTAAAGGAAATGTGGTGGTGCTGATCGATGGCAAACCTTCCAATCTGTACGGCAGCGACCTCCCTACCATTCTGCAATCTTTCCCGGCAAACCTGATCGAGCGCATTGACGTAATGACAACGCCATCCGCAAAATACGAGGGCGAAGGCGCCTCAGGTGTTATTGACATTATCACAAAAAAGAGCAAAATCCGCGGCACAAATGGCGGCTTGCGCGCAAGCCTTGGCAATAGAAACAACAATAATGCATCCGGTAACCTGAGCTATCGCCTGGGAAAACTTGGCTTAAATGCTTCATTAAGCGGACAAACCAGGAATATGACCTGGAAAAGAAACCTGAGCCGCGATAACTTTATTTCCGACAACACTTCGCATCTTGAACAAACAGGAACAGGCCGTAACAAGGGTAAAAATGCATTTGGCCGCATTGGAGTGAATTATGATTTTAATGACAAAAATTCCATGGAGCTGGGCGTGAATTACTCCCGCGACCAGAGCCGTAACAACAGCAATCTTCTGAACGAAACTACCTTCTCGTCCGGTAATGCAGCCGAAATTTTTAAACGCCTGAACAACAGCAAAGGAAATGGCGAAAATTTGAATTTCAGTTTTGATTACCGCAAGAAGTTCGATGAAAAGGATCATCAGCTGACATTCACAACCAGCTATTCGCTGGGAGAATCGGACGGGGAATCGTATTACAATCAGGAAAGTGAGATCGATAGTTTAATGCGTAACCAGCAAAACCTTCGTGACAACAAACGTCATTCATTGTTCCTGAATTCGGATTACACCTGGCCTATTACCAAAAAAGCAACATTGGAAGTGGGTTTGCGGTCGCGGATGAGCGCGAACGACAACACCAATTCTTTTTACAATATGTCAAAGGAAACGGGAAGCTTTGTTTTTGATCCAAATATCAGCAATGTATTTGGTTACAAAGACGCGACTTACACGGGCTTTATGACCTTTTCACAAAAAACGGATCTTTGGGGCATGCGCGCCGGACTGCGGGTGACGGATTACAACCAGGACATCAACCAAATCAGTATCAACCGTGCATTCAGCGTCCATTTCCTGACCCTTGTACCAAGTCTCGCACTAACAAGAAAACTTGGCGAGTCGGCGCAGTTGAAGCTGAATTACAGCCGTCGCGTACAGCGTCCGGAAGCAGATTGGCTTAATCCTTACACGGACGTTTCGGACCCGAGGAACATTCAATCAGGTAACCCTGCGTTAAAACCTGAATTTACGCATAAGGCAGAAATGGGTTATTCCAATTACGAAGCAACTGGCGGCTGGGGACCTTCGCTGTTCATGGATTATTCCAACAATGCCATTACGCGCATCAGGACCATTGACGAAACTGGCATTTCCCTCACACAATTTGCCAATGTAGGCCGCGAACTTTCTTACGGGCTGGAAACCGATTTTTCCCAAACTGTTTTCAAAATCCTGAAAATCAATGGCAGCGGCAGGATCTATCGAAGCGAAGTCGTTTCCCAGGTTGCGCAAATTGACAACCGAACTTGGAGTTACTCGGGCAACCTGAACGCATTCGTGACGCTTCCGGCAGATTTCCGCGCGTCGGCTTACATTAATTATGAAGGGCCACGAGCCATTGCGCAAGGAACGCGTGAAGGTGTGCTTGTCGCCAACATGGGTATTCGCAAGGAGCTTTTGGAAAAAAAGGCAACAATTTCATTTAATGTACAAGACATATTTTTGTCAAGAGCTTACAAAAGCCAGCTTAACACCGCCACGTATTCACAAAACTCGCTCTGGCAGCAAACCAACCGCCTCGTTAACCTGACTTTCCAATACAGGTTTGGTAAAATTTCTGCAAACGGAGGCGATGACGCCTGATTAACATGATAACCAGATAGCAAAAAGGGAAGAGTGAGCAACTCTTCCCTTTTGCATTTTATGCCTGAGCTGTTAGATGAAATGGTTATTCACTCAACAAATGACATGGATCTGTTGTAATTGCTAAGGATGGAATGGTTTTTGCAAATAACCCGGTGCAGTAGTGAAATAAATTCCTTTAATTAAACCCCGGACGCTTTACCTGATCTAACATAACGAAAAGCATATTGTTTTTCCCAAGTCAGACTTGTGACCCGTTATTCATACAAACAAACATTGAACATGAAAAAATCATTGAACATGCTATCTGCACTGCTGCTGATCTCCTTCTTATCCTTTGGACAGCAGGTGCCCGCCGATTCCGTTTTTGCCAAGTTTTATAAAGCCACCGGTGGTAAAGCCCTGTGGGACGGTGTAAAGACATTCAATCTGAAAAGAAGCTATACTGCGGCCTCAGCGGCTCCCTATGATGCGAATGTGACAGTTTCTATTCCAGACCAGTCTATCAGCAAATCAAAAACCATTATGAAACGCACTTTCGTTTACACTGTAAAGGGGAATGAAGGCTGGATCAAGGTGCCGATCGGACAAAGAACAGATGTAAAAGACCTTAGCCAGGCGGAACAGCAAAACATGCGCTGGGAAATGTATGAGCTGCTTGCGCCCTTTGTCGATTATAAAAACAGAGGCCTGATCGCCACAACTGTGGGCATCGAAACATTGAACAGCATTCCGGTTACACAAGTGGAATTGCAGGGTAAGGGTGTAAAATATAACCTCTATTTTGATTCGAAAACAGGGCTTTTGCAACGCGTGCGGAAAAACCTGGCGGGTGTGGAAACAACCACTGATTTATCCAATTACGCGAAATCGGCTTACGGGATCTCCTATCCTACAAAACTGGTCGAAATCAACAGTTTAGAAAAAAAGCCGGTGACTATCGTTTCATCTGCCACCATTAATGGACAGGTTAGCCAGGAATTATTTAGACGATAACCCTGGTGCTGGCTTGAATTTTATAGCACACCGTTACTTAGCTCACCCGGGCCCGATATGGGCCGGGTATAATAGAAGAGAATGAAGAAAGCACTAAAAGTATTTGCAATTGTTATTCTGGCGATATTGATCCTGGTTGGTGTTTTGATTTGGGGTATTCAAACGCCTTTTGGACAAAACTTCCTAACAAATCAAGCCAACTCATATCTTCGGAAGAAGCTCAAAACAAAGGTTAATATTGAAAAAGTGCGTTTCGACGTCCCCGATTGGATTCTGTTAGAGGGCGTTTACTTTGAAGATAAACAAGGCGATACATTGGTTGCCGGCAAAAGACTTTATGTTGATCTCGACATGTACAGCCTCATTAAGGGCAATGTCGGGATTAACAAAGTTGAGCTTGAAGGCATCAATGCGAACATTACCAGGGTTCTGCCCGACACCGTTTTCAACTTCCAGTTTATTGTTGACGCATTTGCCAGCGCCGATACAACGGTTGTGGAGGACACAACTTCCAGTCCTTTGGAAATGCGGCTGGACCAGATTTCACTGAAAAATATGCGCCTCTCCTACCGCGATGCAGTTACCGGAACGGACGCATTGGCCAATATTGATTCCGCGCACGTCCGTTTTGATAAATTCAATCCTACCCTTTCCCAATATCACCCCGCCAAACTTGCATTGCTGGGCAGTGAAGTGAAGCTGAGAATGTATCAGCCTTTAAAAACTGAGACTACGCCCGAAACTGTTCCTGACCCGGCTGATTCCCTGGACATTAAAGTCGGGGACATTGATATAAGAGAATTCAAATGGCTTTTTGAGGATGAGATTGGCGGCCTGAAAAACGGCGTTACGGTCCGCAAGCTGGGCGGACATGTGAACAACATTTACATGGGAAGCCGATATGTGGATGTCCGCAACCTGAAGCTGGAAAAAATGTCGTTATATGCTGAGTTTGCTAAAAAGGCAAAGGCAGAGGCGAAAAAAGATACAACTACAGAAGAACCGGCAACGCCTGGTTGGAATGTTAAAGTAGGCGACATAAAGCTTGTTAATAACGACCTGCGTTACGACGATTTCAACACACCTGCGCAACCCAAAGGACTGGATTTTGCGCATTTGGATGTAAAAAACCTGAATATAGATTTACAAAATTTCATTTTCTCTCCCGAGAACATTGCGGGTTCGCTTAAATCGGGTTCTTTCCAGGAAAAAAGTGGATTTAAGTTGCAGGAATTCAGGACCAATTTCAAATATGGCGCTCAGGAAACTTACCTGCGCAATCTGTATGTAAAAACACCTAATACGCTCCTCAGGGACGAATTAAGCCTTCGATATAAAAACCTTGACGAACTGGCGAAAGACATTGCCAATGTAAAAATCAAACTCCGGCTCACCGACAGCCGCGTTGCTTTCGCGGATATCCTATTGCTGGTGCCCGATCTTGCCAAAACACCTCCATTCAGCAAAGAACCAAACGGAATACTGAAAGGATCGGGTCTGGTAACAGGATCTGTGGATGATATGCTTATTTCAAAAGCGCGTTTCAGCATGCTGGATGGAACTGTTCTGGCACTTGACGGACGCATTCAGGGCTTGCCCGATGCGAATAAGCTGGCGATGGATATGACAATCAATGAGCTTTCTTCTACAAAAAGTGACTTGATGAAAATGTTGCCGGATAGCGCAGTGCCAGCCAGCATCGAACTTCCCGAAGACATTAAGATCACCGGGAAAGTAAAAGGTTCGATGGATGACATTACCATGACAACGACCATTAACACCTCATTTGGCGTAGGAACATTCTCGGGTAACCTGAAAAATATTACAGACAGCATCCGGGCAGAATATAACGGCACACTCGCATTCAACGATTTTGATCTGGGTAAACTCATGAAACAGCCGCCCCAGGAAATGGGCAAGCTGACGCTCAGGACAGATCTGGCAGGTGTAGGTTATGCGCCCAAAACCATGAAGGCGCAGCTGGACGGAACTGTGGCCAGCGCAGACATTAAGGGATACGTTTACAATAACCTGACATTAAAAGGTGATGTCGACAACGGCATGGCGAATGTTAAGGCAACGATGAATGATCAGAACATTAATGTGGACCTTACCGCACAAGCTGATCTTTCAAAAGAATATCCTTCCGTTAAGGCGGATGTGTCCATTGACAAGCTGGATTTGACAGCTTTAAATCTATACGCCGATTCGTTGCAGATTAAGGGAGATATTAAAGTGGATATGCCATCCACAAATCCCGAAAATCCTTTGGGAACCATTGATATCAACGATTTTACGTTCATACATCACCGCAGGCCGATCACTCTGGACTCCGTTAATGTCCAATTGACCGATTCATCCGGACAGCGCCAGGCCACAATTCAATCGCCTTTTCTGAAAGCAGAAATGAAGGGTGATTTTGTATATACGGAAATTGCGGATGCACTGCTGACCGAAGTTGGTAAGCATTTCAAAGCGCCGAACATTACTTATAACCCTGTTACCAAGCCGGTTAATTTCACGCTTGACGCAACATTGCGGAATCACCCGCTGATCACCACATTTGTTCCTGCGCTGAAAGAAATGAACGACATTCAGTTTAAAGCCAAACTGGATAACCAGCAGGATTCTTCCATAGTAGCGAGGCTGACGATTCCAATGGTGAACTACGACAGCATTCAAA
Organism: Dyadobacter alkalitolerans DSM 23607; assembly: GCF_000428845.1. Classification (GTDB taxonomy): domain Bacteria; phylum Bacteroidota; class Bacteroidia; order Cytophagales; family Spirosomataceae; genus Dyadobacter; species Dyadobacter alkalitolerans. The sequence goes on from NZ_AUAS01000001.1 coordinate 660,817, forward strand.
CAGAGCGGGTTTCTGTTGATTTTAGTAATACCAATGAAAATGCAGCATTAAATGCCAATGTCGGCTTGGTTAACACGGGTAGTTTAAGGATTCAGAATGCATCATTAGAAAGTAAAATCGTTAATAATGATGTCAAATTTGACTTAATAGTAAGGGATTCGGTAAATACGGAACGCCATGCAATCCTGGGTGACCTGGCCATTGCGGATAACCGTTACAGGCTTAATCTGCGTGAAGGTCTGCTTTTGAATTATTTAAAATGGGAAACAGACACTTCCGGATATATTTCCTACGCGCCGGATAGTTTGTATATCAAAAACTTTGTCATCAAAAGCAAAGATCAATCCCTAACCATTAACTCTACATCCGAAGCACCAAACAGCCCGCTGGACATTGCGCTGGCAAACATTTCAATTGGTCCGATGATCGGCATCGCAACGCGCGATTCTACACTGGCGACAGGGATACTGAATGGGAAAATCCTTTTGAGTGACTATATGAAGGCGCCGGTTTACACAGGCGAACTGACCATCGACAGCCTGGCTGTAACGCAAATCCCGGTTGGTAACCTCGCATTAAAATCGACAAACGAGACTGAAAACCTGATCCGGGTGGATATGTCTCTTACTAACGGACAGAATAACATGACCCTGGACGGAAGCTATAACCTGAAATCCGAAAGCCCGATGGATTTCCAGCTGGATCTTAAACAACTCAGCGCGCAGACGATCGAAGCATTCAGTTTCGGTGAATTGAAAAAAGCAACCGGAAATTTAACCGGGAATATTGCCATCACAGGTGCTACCGACAGCCCCAAACTGAACGGAGCGATCAACTTTAATGATGTAGCGTTCAATGCGACGCAACTAGGCTCGCGATATTCGCTGGCCAATCAAAAAATCCAGTTTAACGGGCAAAACATCAACTTCAACAACTTCATCATTGCTGATTCAACCAACCAGCAAATGAAGATCAACGGAAATGTGAACATTGCCACCATTCCGGACGTAAAGTATAACCTGACTGTCGATGCAAAGAATTTCAATGTCCTGAACTCTACGCAGAAACAAAACGAACTGTTTTTTGGAAAAGCGAACATTGATGCAGACCTGAGCGTGAAAGGTACAGGCAGCAAGTCGGTGATAGATGGCAGCATTAAGGTAGATCCGGGCAGCGACATTACGTTTGTTCTTCCTAACGAAGCCACAGAAGCCGGCGATGCGTCAAAAGGCATCATCGAGTTTGTGGATATGAGCGATTCCACCCAGGTTGCAGTCGCAGATTCAGCCGCCGCGAAAATGACGACGGTCGATTTCGCTTCACAGATTTCCCTGGATATTGATGTAGATGACAAGTCGGAATTTACGGTTGTGATTGACGAATTGAATGGTGATAATATCCGGTTGAAAGGAAATGCACAGCTCAACACAGGTATCGCGCCAAACGGGCAGCTTTTTATGCTTGGCTCTTATGATGTGACAGAAGGTTCCTATGACCTGACATTGCAGATCCTAAAACGCCAGTTTGAAATATTAAAAGGCAGTAACCTGCTCTGGACAGGCGACGTAATGAACGCTCAATTGAACATTACGGCGGGTTACACAGTGGAAGTCGATCCGGGCTCAATCAGTTCGAAATTCCAGGGCGCCAGCAAAGTCCCTATTCAGGTCCAGGTGGTCATTACAGGAAACCTGACCACACCAAACATCACGTTTAACATTGTGCCCGATGAAACGATTGACAAGCAAGTAACAAACGAACTTACCAGTCAGGTTTTTTGGGAAGAAATGAAGAACAATCCGTCTGAAATGAATAAGCAGGCGTTTGCGCTTTTGATCACCAATAAATTTATCACAGATCAATCATCACCTGGTTTTAATCTTGGGTCGAGTGCCGAAGCGGTGGCCCGCCAGAGCGTAAGCCAGCTTTTGAGCGATCAGCTAAACAACTTAGCCTCCGATCTGGTAAAAGGCGTGGACTTGGATATCGGCGTGAACTCAACGGCTGACCAGACAACCGGCGCACGCACCGACCTGAACCTCGGTTTGAGCAAAGCATTCCTGAATGACCGCCTTAAAATTTCAGTTGGTAAAAACTTTGAAATTGAAAGCCAGAGCAATTCCGCTGCTTCCAATGAGGTTTTCGACAACATTGCGCTCGATTATGCGATCACGAGAGACGGCCGCTACTTATTCCGGGCATTCCGAAAAAACCAATATCAATCCATTTTGGAAGGTTTCATTATTGAAACAGGGGTGAGTTTTATTGTAACGGCAGATTACGACCTGCTGCGTGAATTTTTCCAAAGGCAAAAAAATGAGAAATAGTGTATTAGGCATATTGGTTCTTCTGGTGACACTGAGCAGCTGTTCAGTGAATAAATACATTCCCGAAGGCCAAAGTCTCTATGTAGGTAGTAAAGTGAAGGTGCAAGCGGATACCATCACTAAACCCAGTGTTATGGGGTTAGCGTCGGAGCTGGAAGCAATTGTGAAACCGCCGCCTAATAAAACGCTCTTGGGTTTCCCTTGGAAAGTGTGGTGGTGGTATTTTATCGGTGAACCGAAAGATGAAGGTGGCTTACGCAGCTGGTTTCGCAATAAACTTGGAGAGCAGCCCAAATTTGCTACGCAGCGCGTTGCCGACATTAATGCAGCCAATATGGTTTCTCACCTGGATAATGAAGCCTACTATCGCTCCAAGGCAACCGGCAAGCTGGTGCCAAGCAAGAAAGAAAAACGCAGGACGGCCATTTACGAGTTTGACGCTTATGTGATGCCGCGTTATGTAATGAATGAGATCAATTATGTGGTCCGGGACAGTTCGCTGTTCAACCGTGATCTTATCATCGCCAAACAAAAAACCCTTTTGAAAAAAGGCGAACCGCCGCGTTTGGAGGTGATCTCCACAGAAAGAAGCCGGATTGACCTGGAATTAAAAGGAAAGGGCTATTATTTCTTCAACCCGGATTATCTGATCATCAAAGTTGATTCCACCATTGGAAAAAGGGATTCAACACTGGCACCGCAGCAGGTTAACATCTTCCTGGAAGTAAAACCGCAAACAGCGCAGACGTCGTTGAAACAATATTTTATAAACAAAATTTATGTTAACACAGGAAGCCAGGAAAGTCTGCTTGCTGATACAACGGCTGCTCCTGAGCCTCGTCGCCGCGGGCTAAACATCAAAGACCCGGGGAATTTATACAAAAAACGAATCTTTTATGACGCCATCGGTTTCCGGAGAGGGAATATGTATACCAATACAATGCATAATGTATCCCTGCAACGATTGGTCAACCTGCAAAACTTCAAATTTGTAAAAAACCAATTCGACCTTGTTCCCAGATCCGATTCAGCATTGCTGGATGTGCGTTATGATTTGGAACCATTGAAGAAAAAGGCATTGCAAACGACCATTAGCGCCAGTACGAAGTCGAACAACCTGGGCGGTTCGCAGCTGGATGTGGCTTGGCGGAATAGAAATACATTCAAAGGAGCGGAAATGTTGGCTATAAAGGCATTTTTCGGATTTGACGTGCAACTGGGAGGAAACCGGGAGGCAAATCCTAACCGGATTGGCAATGAATACGTTCGCTACGGTATAGGTGCAGACTTATCGTTCCCACGATTTATTATTCCTTTCGTTAGAATACGGCCGGAGAAAAGCCAAGCGTTACCTAAAACTGTGCTTTCAGTAAATTATGAAAACCGGGTACAACGCGGACTTTATACAACCACCTCTATTCGTGGTGACTGGTCATACATTTGGAGCAAAAATTCAGAGGTTGTACACACATTAACCCCGATTTCGATTAACTATATTCAACCCAGGAAGGTTAATTCTGAAAAGTTGGCAGCCATCGGCTTTAATCCCAACACAAATCCGATTGATTTCGAAAGGTTAATGAACTTGGTGGAACAAAAGTATTTTATTGCAGGATCTAATTATACCATATCTTATCGTCCGAAACCTAAACCATTCGGAAGAAATCAATTCGCATTTACAGGTGGGATTGATTACGGTGGTAACCTGCTAAGCCTTTTAGCTAAACATTCAAAGGATGATACGGCGAAAATATATGCGAAAGAATTCTTGAAAGTTCCTGTCTTTCAATATGTCAAGCTGGATGGTGACATCAGGTACTATCGCACCATAACACCTGGAATCAAGTGGGCTAACAGGCTTTTGTTAGGAGCAATTAAACCGTATGGCAATTCCAAAAATATGGCTACGCCGCAATTCAAACAGTATTTTGGCGGTGGTAGCACAGGTATAAGGGCTTTCCGTGCACGTGCGCTTGGTCCTGGTGCGTATACACCTGACACGGCAACAATCGCATTGATTGGTTATCAAAACTTTGCTGATATACGGATGGAATTTAATTCAGAACTTCGACTGAAATTCACAAACATCATTAATGGTGCAGTGTTTATGGATGCCGGAAACATCTGGTCATTCGGCAGCCCTGAAAGAGCCAGATATGACTCATCTGCACTCATCAGCAGCGATTTCCTGAAACAAATCGCAGTTGGCGGCGGGATTGGCTTACGCCTTGATTTCTCATATTTGGTATTCCGATTGGATCTTGCCACGCCATTCCGCAAACCCTGGTATACGAAGGAAATTGTTTCAGAAACACCCGATGGACAGGTTCAGTATAAAAATCCCTGGGTTTTCAACGAAGTTAATTTCCGAAGCAAAGCATGGAGAAGGGAAAACCTGATCCTGAACATTGCAGTCGGGCTGCCGTTCTAATGTAACGGATCAGGGCTTGATTTCCTGGCAAAGCTCGATCAGCATGCCATTTGTGGTTTTAGGATGTAAAAAACAAACGAGCTTATTATCAGCTCCGGGTTTGGGGGTTTCGCTTAACAAGGCGAAACCCTCTTTTTTTAGCCGCTCCATTTCCAAAACAATGTCGTCAACCTCGAACGCGACGTGATGAATGCCTTCTCCTTTTTTTTCGATAAACCGGGCGATTACGCCTTCCGGATCTGTGGATTGCAGGAGCTCTATTTTGGTTTGGTTAACCTTGAAAAAAGACGTCAAAACACCTTCGGAAGCGACAGTTTCACGCTTGTAGGGCTGGGAATTCAGAAGACTCGAAAACAACTTTTCGGCAGCCTCCAGCTCCTTAACCGCAATGCCAATGTGCTCGACATTTTTCATATTACTTTCTGTTATCCTGCCCACCCACCATACTTAAATAACTTTCGTAACGGCTGATCGCAATGCGGCCTTCGGAAACCGCGTCTTTCACTGCACACCCGGGCTCGTTGATATGCTGACAATTATTAAACCGGCATTGGTTCAGCAGTTCGCGCATTTCCGGAAAGTAATGACTGATTTCCTCTGCCTTCATATCCGAAAGCCCCAGTTCCTTAATTCCGGGTGAATCAATGATGAATGTGCCAGGCTCCAGCTCGAACATTTCGGCGAAAGTTGTCGTATGGACGCCCTTATTTGCAAAGGTTGAAACCTCCTGCGTTTTAATATCCAGGTCCGGCGCTATTGCATTGACCAATGTGGATTTACCCACGCCCGAATGACCCGAAAGCAACGAAACTTTTCCGCCTAATAATGCAGCAAATTCTTCCAGTCCTTCCTCGCTTACCGCTGTGGTGGCCATGCAAGTATATCCGAGGCTTTCGTAAAGTTCCATCAGCTCGGCCTGAAATTCCTTCATATCATCATTCAGCAGATCCTGCTTATTGAAAATCAATACGCCGGGAATCCGGAACGACTCAATGGCAACGAGAAAGCGATCTATAAAACCCAGAGAAGTTCTTGGAAAAACCAATGTGGCAATTAAAATCGCCTGATCAACATTCGCGGCGATCAAATGCGCGTGTGCCGTCTTGTGTACGGAGCGCCGTACCACGTAATTTTCACGGGGCATGATTTCGTGGATGATGCCAAAATTCTGCGTCTCATCTTCCTCCTCGAACCGCACATTGTCGCCTACGGCGATCGGATTGGTCACTTTCAATCCAAGCGCTTTAAACTTTCCCTTCAACCTGCATTGCCAGATATGACCGTCGCGACTGTCCCGCACATCATACCATGAACCAGTTGACCGCAAAACCAAACCTTTAACTAATTCCATTCCGTCTTTTTTTGCAAATAGCGAATTTAATCTGAGTTTCACGTAATGCCGCCAGACACGGCAAAATCGCCAAATAAAATTAAGTAGTTTTTTGGTCGACCCGGTTTTTTATTTGCCGTCTACCATTATGGATAATAATATTTTTTAATATTTAGCCTCTTTTAGTGGTTTTTGCATACATTAGTGACCGTTAATCATAAAAATTTTAAGAATACTTATACAAAATACCTTTACACTCCACATAATGGACTTAGTTGTAGAAGAACCGAATTCGGTTATTGATATTCGTAAAAACCGTATCAGAAGTAACTTGTTGCTTCATTTGTACCAATCCGGTGACACTTCGATCAACAAAATGGCACGTTTGTTCCATGCCAGCATTCCCTCGGCAACGGGCATCGTGAACGAGCTCATCCGTGAAGGTTGGATCATTGAAACCGGAACGGGTCCGGCACGCGCAGGCAGGCCGCCGGTGTTATACGGACTGAATTCGAAAAAATACCTGACGCTTATTATGGACATTAACCGCCATGATACGCAACTCGTGATTTTCGACCTACATAACCAACTGATTTTAAAGCGAAAAGTTGATATCCGCCTCGACGATTCTTCTACTTTCCTCGAACAACTTTTTGAAGCAAGCGACGATTTTCTTAAATCCAACAATATCAATGTCAGCAAGTTATGGGGCATAGGCGTATCGATGCCTGGCCTCATCAATTCCTCCCAGGGAATCAACCTGACTTATCTTAACCTGACGCCTCCCGGAGTTCCGCTGGTTTCGCATCTGACGAAACATTTCAAGCTGCCGGTTTGCCTTTTTAATGATACAAAAGCAACCACGATCGGAGAGCACCGCTTTGGTTTTGCAAGAGAAAAATCTCAGGTCCTGACCATCAACATTGACTGGGGCGTAGGATTAGGCATTATCATTAACGGTGAAGTTTTCAACGGTGCGTCTGGTTTCGCGGGCGAGCTGGGGCACATTCAGGTAAAACCCGACGGACTTTTATGTCATTGCGGAAAAATCGGCTGTCTGGATACGATCACATCCGCCATCGCATTAATCCGAAGAGCCAAGGACGGCATTAAAGGTGGAAAAGCAACCATTCTATCACAGATCGTCAATAACAATCTCGATCTGCTCGACACTTCGCACATCATTGAAGCCGTGCATGCGGGCGACGAATTTTCGATTGACTTATTAAGCACGGTAGGCACCGAGCTGGGCAAAGGTTTGGCAACAGCAGTTCACCTTTTCAATCCCGAAGTCATTATAGTAGGCGGATTGCTGGCAGAAGCAGGGCCATTTATCTCAAACCCGATTGAGCAGGCCATCAACAAATATTGCCTTTCTGATTTCAAAAACTCGCTTTCTATCCACATTTCGAAATTAGGAGCAAAAGCCAGGTTACTGGGCACGCAGGCGCATTTATTTGAGCATCTGATTGCCAAGGAATTTTCCTGAAATAATATAAGGGCTGGTTTAATGCTTATTATGCATGGAATCAGCCTTTCATTTTTTTTACTTCATTCAGGATCATGTCAGTGGATCCTACGCCTTCCGCAATGTAATTCTTATTGACATTTCCCGCTTGTTTCCGGATTTCTTCTGCATTAACCCATTGATTGATAACGCCGATCAGTTCCTCTTTATCTGCAACGGCAACAGCACCTTTCCTGTCGATAAGGTCAACCGCTTCCTGAAACTTATGATATTTTTTGTTTCCAAAAACTATAGGAATGCCAAAAGTGGCCGCTTCCAGGATGTTATGTAAACCTGAACCAAATGCGCCGCCAATGTAGGCCATATTTCCATATTGGTATAATGACGATAACATGCCAATGTTATTAATCACCAGATAATCATATTCCTTAGCGTTGACGTTTGGAGAAAGTTCGGAGTACAACAACGTCTTACAGTTCATTTCCTTTCGCCACTGCGCGATCTCGTCCGCATGGATTTCGTGCGGTGCTATAATCGCTTTCAATTCACCTTTGAAGTGATTTAAAACAGGGATAAGCACCTGCATATCAGCCGCCCAGGCCGATCCTACAATCAGACAAAGCTTATTATCACGAAAAGCAGCAACTTCCGGAAGGTCATTAACATGAGCTGCAATGGCAGACACCCTATCAAACCGCGTATCTCCTGCCAGGCTGCATTGTTGCACGCCTATGCCATACAGCAATGTGAGCGATTGTTTATTTTGTACAAAAATGTGATCGAAATAACCCAGCATCTTTTTGAAAAAGCTGCCTCGTTTTTTGAAGAAAATCTGATCCGGCCGGAAGATTGTTGAGAAGGAAATAATGCGTGCGCGGCTTTTTTTCAGTTCGCGGAGATAGTTATACCAAAATTCATATTTGATAAAAAACGCGAAGCTAGGCTGCACAATTTTCACAAAACGTTTTGCATTCGAGGCCGTGTCCCAGGGCAGGTAACATATATAATCTGCCCCGTTATAGTTTTTTCTCACTTCATAACCTGACGGAGAAAAGAATGTCAGCAAAATGAAATGATCGGGAAACTGCGCTTTGAACGCTTCGATAACCGGCCTTCCTTGTTCAAATTCACCCAGCGAAGCCGCGTGAAACCAAGCCACAGATCGCCCGTTTACCTGCTTTTGAAACGAATTTTCAAGCTCATCCAGCAACCCGTCACGTCCGGCAACACCAAGCTTGATTTTTTGATTAAATAAAGCCGCAACACGCATCAAAGAGGCGACGGTGCTGATTGCGCTTTGATAGATAACTTCGGACAAAAGGTTCTGATTAAAAGAAGATTAGCAAAAAATTAATTCCTGCAAATCCCGGAAGCGCGGGAGGGCTGGCAGGCTTTTTTATTTCTTTTCCGGTTTAAAGAACATAAATGTACAAAAAACCGTTAATGTGGAGGCGATATTCCGCGGCTTTACACTATAATTTTGTACTTTCACTGTTCATACAACACTTCAATTGTAACAGCGATCTAGATCTAAATATATGATGCGTGTAAAATTTTTACTATCAGTATCTATTCTGTTTGCACTATCAACAGATATATATGCGCAACGGCGGGCGAAGGTAGAGGACAGTGAGGAGAGCTATAAATCTTTTACATCTTTTGGGATCACTACCAACACCAACTCCGGCATTTTGGGCGGTGCGGTTTTCAGGCAGTCATCGGCCCTGGGTTCCAAGTTATTCGGCAAAAATCAATACAGATATCTTGCAGTTGAGCTGGTGAATGTAAAGCACCCGAAAGAGCTTTCACAGCAGGATTTTGTGACCGGCGCAAGACTGGTTTATGGTAAGCAGAACTATTTATTTGTATTAAGACCAGAATACGGACGGGAGCTCACATTGTTCAGCAGGCAAGACGATGAAGGTATTTCAATCAGCGGGATCGTTGCAGCAGGACCGTCACTCGGGTTGGAAAAGCCTTATATGGTTCAGTTTCAGAGTTCCGACGGACGTGTTGTTACGGAGCCTTTTGATCCTGTGAAACATGCCGGAAGTACGCAAACGACCGGGATCGTGGGAGCAGGAAGCTTTTTTCAGGGTTTTGGACAAACTAAAATTGTTCCGGGATTACACGTAAAAACCGCAATGAGCTTCGAATTAAGCGCTTTTCGCGAAAATGTAACCGGCGTTGAAATTGGTTTCATCGCAGAAGCGTTTACCAGAAAAGTGCAGATCATGGCATTTGCCGAGAATAGAAGCTTCTTTACGTCGGGTTATCTGACCCTTTATTTCGGAAGCAAAAAACGATAATATATTAATAATTGATGGTTTTGGTTTTACAAACAGGACTGTCAGAGATTACGATTAAATATGATTGAATTACCTGTTATTCCCTCAGAGCGCAAGAAAAGACCAGATTGGTTGAGGGTGAAGCTGCCAGCCGGACCTGAATTCAGGAAAGTAAGGCAACTGGTTGATAATTATAAACTACATACCATCTGCGAAAGCGGAAGCTGCCCGAACATGGGCGAATGCTGGGGCGCCGGAACGGCTACCTTTATGATCCTGGGCAATGTTTGTACGAGAAGTTGCAGCTTTTGCGCCGTAGCAACAGGCCGGCCTAACGAATATGATACTGACGAGCCAAGACGGGTGGCAGAAGCCATTAAGCTGATGCAGGTTAAACACGCAGTGCTTACTTCTGTAAACCGTGACGAATTGAAAGACCGGGGCGCAGAAATCTGGTATCAGACGGTGAGACAGGTGAAAGAAAATACGCCAGAAACAACCATTGAAACATTGATTCCCGACGTTAAGAACAACTGGGACGCATTGATCCACATGATTGAGGCAGGCCAGGAAGTGGTGTCGCATAATATGGAAACTGTGGAACGTTTATACCGTGCGGTACGTCCTCAGGCCAAGTATGAAAGAAGTCTGGAGCAGATCAGACGAACCAAAGCCTTCGGTCAGCGCACAAAATCGGGCATTATGCTTGGGCTTGGCGAAACACAGGACGAAGTATACAAAGCCATGGACGATCTGGCTGCGAATGGCCTGGATATCCTTACTTTGGGTCAATATCTGCAACCTACCAAAATGCACCACGAAGTGATTGAGTGGATCACTCCTGAAATGTTCGATAATTACAGGGAAGAAGGACTGAGACGCGGACTCAAATACGTAGAGTCCGGCCCGCTGGTAAGATCCAGTTACCACGCGGAACGCCATGTGAATGTTCCGATTTGAAAAATAGCACTAAATTGAAAAGCCCGCTTTCCTGCAAAAGCGGGCTTTTCGGTTTATATAAGCCTGCTGCACGACGCTAATACGTGCATTCTGGATGGTTTTTAACTCCCATTTATTTGGTTAATATCTCAAAAAAATTCAATTTTGTTTTCTGATCCATACACTAGCTGCTCATTTTTTTGCCGAATTAACATTTTCAATTTATGCCATACTTATTCACCTCGGAGTCCGTATCTGAAGGACATCCTGACAAGGTCGCCGATCAAATATCAGATGCTTTAATTGACAACTTTTTAGCCTGGGACACCAATAGTAAGGTTGCCTGTGAAACGCTGGTTACAACCGGACAGGTGGTTTTGGCCGGAGAAGTGAAGACTAATACTTATCTGGATGTTCAGAAAATAACCCGCGAGGTTATCAGAAAGATCGGATACACGAAAAGTGAATACATGTTTGAAGCCAATTCCTGCGGTATTTTATCTGCTATCCACGATCAGAGCGCAGACATTAACCAGGGCGTTGACCGTGCGGTTGCTTCCGAAAGCTTCGAAGAAAAGGCAAATGCACAGGGCGCTGGTGACCAGGGGATGATGTTTGGTTACGCCACACGCGAAACTGAAAACTATATGCCGTTGGCATTGGACCTTGCTCACAAGATCCTGCAAGAAATGTCCTCGATCAGAAATAACGAATCCAGCCTGATCCCATATCTTCGCCCGGATGCAAAATCGCAGGTGACGATCGAATATAGCGATGACAATGTTCCTTTGCGCATCGATACTATTGTTGTTTCCACACAACACGATGATTTTGACGCAGAGGCAGCAATGCTTGCGAAGATCAAAGAAGATGTGATCAACATCGTTATCCCACGCGTAAAAGGTAAGCTTACTCCTGAATTGCAGAAGCTGTTCACAGGCGACATTACTTTCCATATCAACCCAACCGGCAAATTTGTAATTGGTGGCCCGCACGGAGACACAGGACTTACAGGACGTAAAATCATCGTGGATACATACGGTGGAAAAGGGGCACATGGTGGTGGTGCATTTTCAGGAAAAGATCCTTCCAAAGTGGACCGTTCTGCCGCTTATGCAACACGTCACATTGCGAAGAACATGGTTGCGTCGGGCCTTTGCGACGAAGTGCTTGTGCAGGTTTCCTACGCTATCGGCGTGGCTGAGCCTTGCGGATTGTATATTAATACTTACGGAACATCAAAAGTTTCGGTTAACGACGGCGAGATTGCTTTGAAGATCAGCGAGATTTTTGACCTTCGTCCTTACGCAATTGAGCAGAGATTAAAATTGAGAAACCCGATTTATTCCGAAACTGCTGCTTATGGACACATGGGCCGCAAGAATGAAGTCGTTAAAAAATCATTCAAAGGAGCAAACGGCGAAGAAAAAGAAGTGGAAGTGGAATTGTTCACTTGGGAAAAGCTTGACTTCGTAGACGCAATTAAAGAGAAGTTCGCATTGTAAGCATATAATTTATCAGTTTTTATAAGGCCGGCTTATAACCGGCCTTATTTTTTTGCCTTAGGCATCCATATAATTTCGAAATTTCCGTTATTGCGCAATTTTTGACTGAACGGCTAATAAACAATTGTGATAAGCTAATAATTACCGACAATTTACGTTCCCAAGGAAAGTATAATTATAATGAACTGATTACCAAATTACTGCTTACTTTCTATGCAATATCAAAAGATCAAATTTACAAACGCTGCCAAAAGCACTTTTTTTCCCACATTACGACAGCGGGTTGATCAGTATTTCTCTGCCAATAACATATGCAAATCCGGAGGTAAGCAGATTATTTATAAAGCCTTTTTCATGCTCAGCCTTTATCTGATTCCTTATATTCTGATCCTGACTGGCGCTTTTTCCAACTTAACGATGTTTTTGCTGGCCATCGTGATGGGGTTTGGTGTTGCAGGCGTTGGCATGTCGGTCATGCATGATGCGATCCATGGTTCACTCGCGAATTCTAATGTGCTTAACAAAATTTTCGGGGCGTCTATTTATCTGCTGGGCGGCAACGCTTACAACTGGGAAGTGCAGCATAACAGGCTCCATCATACATTTACCAACATTCACGAAGTAGACGAAGACATTACCGGGAAATTTTTGCTGCGCCTGTCATTTCAGGAAAAGCAAAAGCAAATTCACCGTTTCCAGCACATTTACGCTTTCTTTTTATACAGCTTAATGACCTTGTCGTTCCTTTGGAAGGATTTCAAGGAAATTTCTCTTTTTAATAAAATGTCGGAATCAGGCATGACAAAGCCTTTTCCCCGGAAAGAGCTAATTAAGCTGGTTTTTACAAAAGTGGCCTACATTGTGTTCATCTGCGTCATTCCACTTGCATTTACTTCGCTCACTTTCGGGCAATGGTTTATTGGCTTTATGGCCATGCATTGCACCGCCGGAATGATCCTGAGCACAGTTTTTCAAATGGCGCATGTTGTAGAGGGTGTACATCAGCCAGAGCCGGATGATTCGGGTTGCGTAGAGAATGCCTGGGCCGTACATCAGTTGCAGACTACTTCTAATTTTGCAGGAAAAAACCGCTTACTGTCTTGGTATATCGGCGGACTTGATTATCAGATCGAGCATCATTTATTTCCATCCATTTCCCACATACATTACCATGCGCTATCGCCTATTGTGCAGGCAACGGCACAAGAATTCGGATTGGATTATAATGCCAAAGCCAACTTCGGCAATGCGCTCGGTTCGCATGTGAGAATGCTCAAAAGCATGGGCAGGGCTTGATCACACCGGATCCAGTGCTTCACTTTCCCGCGCAACCTGCTCGATCATTTTCATTTTCTTGAAGTCCTTTGGTCTTGAAAAGAATGTGTAAATGGCCGGGATCACATATAAGGTCAGTACGAGCGAGAACAACAGCCCACCCATAATCACAATTCCCATTGACATCCGGCTTTTGCCTGCTGAGCCAAGTGCCATAGCAATCGGCAATGCACCCAGGATCGTAGCCAGACTCGTCATCAAGATCGGCCTGAAACGCAATGTGGCTGCTTCGAGAACGGCTTCCTGGATCCCAAGGCCCTTTTCCCTCAGCTGATTCGCAAACTCTACAATCAGAATCCCGTTCTTGGTAACCAATCCAATTAACATGATCATTCCGATCTGGCTGAAAATGTTTAATGTCTGGTCAAAAAACCATAGCGAGAACACAGCGCCTCCGATGGCCAGCGGCACCGTAAACATGATAATGAGCGGATCTACAAAGCTTTCAAACTGACCCGCCAGGATGAAATAGATTAATATCAAAGCGAGGAAGAAGGAGAACATGGTGTTCGAAGAACTTTCGGCATAATCCCTGGACGATCCGCTCAATGATGTTTGAATGGCCTCATCTTTCAATTTATCCCTAATCCTGTCCATGGCCGCAATGCCGTCACCAATCGTTTTGCCAGGTGCCAAGGCAGCCTGTACGGTTGCGCTCATGTAACGGTTGTAATGAAAAAGCTGCGGCGGACTGCTTTCCTCTTCTGCCTTTACAATGTTGTCCAGCTGCACCATGCTTCCGTTTGCCGTTTTTACAAACATACTTTTGAGATCCAGTGGCTCATCCCGGTTCTCACGATCATATTGCCCGATCACCTGATACTGACGACCGTTCATCGTAAAATATCCAAAGCGCTGACCTGCAAATGCAAGCTGCATTGTCTGCGCCACGTCCTGAACCGTAACACCCAGCGATTTCGCCTTTTCACGGTCAATCACAATCTGGATTTCGGGTTTACTGAATTTTAGATTAACGTCTGTGATCGCGAATGTCGGGTCGTTTGAAGCTTCTTCCATGAATTTGGGAAGATACTCTCGCAACTTTTCGAAATCCGGCGCCTGAATTACGTATTGAATCGGCAAGCCGCCCCGCGAATCCACGGAAATGGTCTGCTGCTGCACCACAAACGACTTGGCGTCGGGCATGGATTTTAATTTCTGATTGATATAATCCGCAATTTCCTGCTGTGATTCTTTGCGCTCTTTTTTATCAACCAATGCAATCCTTCCACTTCCCGTATTGGCTGCGCCTAAGCCCGAGTTACCCGGAGACGTGATGAGCATTAAACCTTTTCTGCCCGGCATGGAATCCATCAGCATATTGCTAACTTCCTGTACATAGCGATCCGTAAATTCAAATGAAGACCCTTCCGGCGTTGTCATGTTGATCCTGAACCAGTTACGATCATCCAACGGAGCCAGTTCCGATTGCAGGCCTTTTCCAAAAAACCAGATCATTCCCACCGTAACTGCCACAATGGGAATAGCAACCCAGCGCATTTTCAGAAACCGGGCCAAAGCATTGCCATAACTATTGGTAATGTTCTCAAAAAACGGCTCCGTTTTTTCGTAGAACCAGCTCTTCTTGTGCGTTTTACGAACCAGGTAAGCATTCAGCATCGGTGTAAGCGTCAGCGAAACGAATGCAGAGATCAAAACCGCCGCAGAGATCACGATCCCAAACTCCCGGAAAAGTTTTCCTACAAAACCTTCCATAAAAATAACAGGCAGGAACACCGACGCCAGCGTGATAGAAGTGGACAGAACCGCAAAAATGATCTCATTAGCTCCTTTAATGGCCGCCTCGATCGGGCCCATCCCCTGTTCTATCTTCTTAAAAATATTCTCCGTGACGACAATCCCGTCATCCACCACAAGTCCGGTTGCCAGCACGATAGCCAGCAGCGTTAGCACATTAATGGAAAAACCCATAATGTACATGACAAAAAATGTCCCGATCAGTGACACCGGAATGTCAATCAGAGGCCGGAATGCAATCAGCCAATCCCTGAAAAAGAGATAGATAATGATCACAACGAGTACGATGGCGATAAGCAGCGTTTCCCCCACTTCCTCGATCGAACGCTCCACGAAAATCGTGTTATCGATCAGCGTATCAAGCTGATAGTCTTTTGGAAGCTCCCGCTTGATGTCCGCCATCCGCTTGTTGACTTCCTCTGCAATGTTCAGGTAATTAGCTCCCGGCATAGGTGAAATGGCCAGGCCGATCATCGGAATATTGTCCAGTCTTAGAATCGTCTCCTCATTTTCCGGGCCCAGTATTGCATGGCCAATGTCCTTCAAGTGAATGGTTTGCGTGGCGGAATTCTTAACGATCATTTCGTTAAAATCCTCTTCCGTCCTGAACCTTCCGATTGTTTTTACAGTCAGCTCCGTATTATTTCCAGCCAGTTTCCCACTCGGCAGCTCCACATTTTCCTTATCCAGCGCAATCTTCACATCCTGCGTGGTAATGCCGAGCGAAGCCATCTTAATCGGGTCCATCCAGATCCGCATGGCGTATTTTTTCTGCCCAAAGATCCGGATCTCGCTCACGCCTTCAATAGTCTGCAAACGCTGCGCGATCACATTTTCCGCATAGTCGCTTACTTCCAGATGCGACCGTGTATCGCTTTTGAATGTCAGCACGATGATGGGTTCCGAGTTCGCATCTGCCTTGGCAACCACTGGTGGCCCGTCGATATCCAATGGCAATGTCCGGGAAGCAGAGCCTACCTTATCCCGCACGTCGTTGGCCGCGCGTTCCATGTCCACACCAATATCAAATTCAACCGTTATCTGGCTCGTTCCCTGGCTGCTTGTGGAGTTGATGGACTTGATGCCTTCAATGCTGTTCAGCTGCTTTTCAAGCGGTTCTGTAATCTGGGATTCGATAATGTCCGCATTGGCACCCGTGTAGCTGGTCCGGATGGACACCACGGGCGGGTCAATGGAAGGAAATTCCCTCATTCCCAGAAATTTATATCCAAGAAACCCGAACAGGATGATCAGCAGGTTCATGACAATCGCCAGGACCGGTCGCTTGATAGAGAGTGTTGATATACTCATAATTGGAGATTAATGTCGGCTGACATTGGTTTTGACATGTTCACGATCCTTCCTCAGTTCACCCGCACGGCCGTATTGGGCTTGATAGCGATAATCCCGGAGGTGATCAGCGAGTCGCCTGGCTGCAAACCTTCGATTATCTGTATTTTCTGGTCTGTGCGCAGCCCGGTCACAACCATTGCTTCCTGGGCTTTTCCATTTTTCACGACAAAAACTTTTTTTCCTTTCAAAACCGGCACAATGGCTTCGGTAGGAATCATCATGGCCGATTTATTGGCATCCAGGTCTGCCAGGATCTTCACAAACATGCCTGGAACAAACCGCCCCGCAGGATTTGGCGCTATGGCCCGTACTTTCAGCGTTCGTAAGCTTTCCTCCACTTTCGGATCTATCGCGAGGATTTTTGCGTTGTAAGTCGAGGCATCACCGTCGAGATTGAACTTCACGACATTACCAACTTTAATATTGGGCGCGTATTTTTCCGGGACAGTAAAATCCACCTTCACCGGATTGCTTTGAACGATGGTTACGATGGGCGTACCCGGCGCCAGATATGCGCCTTCGCTAATGTATTTCAATCCTACTCGGCCACTGAACGGTGCCCTGATCTCCGTTTTTTCCAGCTGGGCTTCCAGGACTTCCTTTTCAGCTTCAAGAATCCTGATGTTATTCGAAGTCACATCATACTCTTCCAGATTAATCGCTTCCACATTCAGAAGTTTCTTCTGGCGCGCTTCAATTTTCTTGGTAAGATCCTGATTGTAAGCAACTTTCTGCAATTGTGCTTGTAACTCGCGGTCGTTGATCTTGCCGATAAGCTGACCTTTTTCAATAAATGCGCCTTCTTTGATATTCAATGAAACCAACCTGCCCGACGCTTCCGCCATTACATTAACCTCTTCATTGGGAATCACCGTTCCGGACGCGAAAATTTGATTTTCAATCGTTTCTCTTTTAACAACATACACATTGACCGGCACTGCTGATCCGCCGGACGAACCGCCTCCTTTGCTTCCCGCTCCTTTCACTTCCGAGGGCTTATCCTTTCCCGGCTTAGAGAAAACGAAAAGTTTTCCCAGCACGAGCACAATGATTATCCCACCAACCAGCATTATCGTACGCATATTTCAATCAAATAAATTTCGTTCAACTTGAATATTAATAAATTATATTTTTCCAAAAGGCTTTATTAAATATACTTCATATTGTACAAAGCGGCAATCAGCTCGTTTTTTACTTCTGCCGAATGTTAAATTCTAATGAAGCCTGGATACTTCATAACTGCCTCCGGATAAATGCTATCCTAAAACATTTTCGTTTTAAACTATATTTAGCGTAACAAGCATTGACGGCACATTACGTTCATCATTGCATTTCATTCTCCCTAAAAGAACATGACAGCATTCCGGGCATACTTACCGTATTTCATCACATTCTTCATTTGCTACTTACCTATGCACACAAACGGACAGGAAAAGCTCAAAACCTACGATGCCCAGTGGAAAATCGTTGAAGCACACGAGCAAAAAAATTTACCAAAATCGGCGCTGGAAGAAGTCAGGAAGATCTATGATCTGGCCAAAAAGGAAAAGCAGGAAGCCCAGGTGATTAAGGCAGCGGTGTACATGGTCACGTTGCAAGCCGAAACGCGGGAGGATCATCAAACAACTGCCATTAAGGAGCTGGAAAAGGAGGTTGCGGAGAGCAATGGCCCGGCAAAGTCCATCCTAACAAACCTGCTCGCTTCCACTTATTACTGCTATTACAACAGGATCCGCTGGCAACTTTACCAGCGGACGGCCACATTAAATTTCATAAAAGAGGATATCAGCACCTGGTCTGCCGAGGATTTTCATGCAAAAATTACTGCGCTTTATCGGGCATCCATTGCGGACGAAGCACTTTTGAAACAAACAAAATTGGAAGCCTACGACGCCATCATTACGAAGGGAAACATGCGAAAGCTGCGCCCTACCCTATATGACTTACTGACAAACAGTGCATTACAGTATTTTTCAAATGACGAACGCGACATTAAGAAACCAGCTTACACATTTGAAATCGACAAAGCTTCGGCTTTTGATCCGGCTGCCGAC
Organism: Dyadobacter alkalitolerans DSM 23607; assembly: GCF_000428845.1. Taxonomy (GTDB): domain Bacteria; phylum Bacteroidota; class Bacteroidia; order Cytophagales; family Spirosomataceae; genus Dyadobacter; species Dyadobacter alkalitolerans. Next base: position 679,605 of record NZ_AUAS01000001.1, read on the forward strand.
TTCATTCACCGCAAGTTTGAGACCAAAGACAGCACTTCACTTGAATTCTTTGCCTTGCAATTGTATCAGAAACTAATCGCATTTCACAGCGATGATCCGCAGCCTGATGCATTGATCGACATTGATTTGCAGCGGTTACAGTTTGTGCGGCAAAAATCGGTTCATCCGGATGCAGAATCCCAGTATTATATGGCGATTAATCATCTGGCGGAACAATATGCGCAAACCCCGGCCGCAGCACAAGCCTGGTATCTGATGGCCGCTTACCATGATACATTTGGAAATACATTCAAAGCAAACGGGGATACGACCCATCGTTTTGCCAAAGTCAAAGCGGCTGAAATATGTGAAAAAGTCATTAAGGAAAACCCTGAAACGGAAGGTGGAATTAATGCTTACAACCTTTTGAACAGCATTAAAAGGCAAGAATTGCAGTTCACCGCAGAACATGTAAACATTCCTGAAAAGCCTTTTCTAACACTCGTTCATTATAAAAATCTCAGCTCGGTTTTCTTGAAGATCGTAAAAGCGACCGAAGAGATAAAACGGAGCGTTGACAAAAACGATATCAATGAGACCTTCCGGCTGCTTCACAAAGCGCCTGCATTGCGGAGTTGGGAACAAAAACTGCCTGACATGAAAGATTATCAGCAGCATGGCGGGGAAATTAAGGTGGACGGCCTTCCAACAGGCGAGTATATGCTGATCGCCAGCTCGCAGGCCCACAATTTGGACAGAAATTTCACCTCTGGGTTCAAGCCTCTCTATGTCAGCAACATCAGCTATGTTCAGCGCGATGAAGATTATTTTATCCTTGACCGCGACAGCGGACAACCACTTGCCGGTGCAAATGCCTCGATCTGGAACTCCATATATGATTATAAAACAAGCAGTTATGTCAAAACGAAACAATCCTCTTATATAACCGACAAAAACGGTTATTTCAAACAGAAAGGAAATCCGAAACGCCCCCAATCGCAGGGCTTGTTACTGGAAGTTACGCATGGAAATGATCATTTGTTTATTCAGCAACCTGTTCATACTTACTATAACACATATATTGATACTGCGCGAAGTGCGCACAGTGCCATTTATCTTTTTACAGACCGAAGTTTGTACAGACCTGGCCAAACCGTTTATTACAAGGGCATTGCTGCAAAAGGAAAGACGGTTATACAAAATCAGCGTGAAGAACTTAAAGTAGTACTTAAAAACGCTAACGGTGAAGTGGTCGAAAAGGCTACCAAAACTGTGAATGACTTTGGGAGTTTTTCCGGGTCATTCGTCCTGCCTTCCGGAACGCTTAACGGCCAGTTTTCCATCATAGCGAACGACCGAGACGTGACTGCTTTTCATGTGGAAGAATACAAGCGACCGCGATTTGCCGTGCAGTTTGATACATTGCGTGGATCCTATCAGCTGGGCGACAGCATTAAGGTGTCCGGAACAGGCACGGCTTATGCCGGCAACCAAATCGATGGCGCGAAAGTTGTTTACCGTGTGGTCCGAAGCGAGCGATATTTATATCCATGGATTTACAAGTCCAGATATTTCCCAATTGCCGCCCCGATGGACATTACTCACGGTGAAACTGTTACTGATGCTTCGGGCAAGTTTTACATTGATTTTGAAGCCATCCCGAATTTGAGGGCGAAGAAAGACCTGGAACCGGTTTTCAACTTTACAGTTTACGCCGACATTACGGATATAAACGGAGAAACCCGGAGTGCGCAAACGGATGTCAATGTGGGTTATAAATCCATTTTAGTTAAAACCGACATTCCGGAAACCATTGAGATCAACAAATTATCCGATTTCAAAATACGCACGGAAAATATGAACGGGACATTTGTTCCGTCGCCTGTAACCGTAAAGATCACCAGACTTTCCCCGGAAAACAGGCTCATCCGCCCGCGTTACTGGGAGCGCCCGGACGTATTTGTCATGACCAAACCTGAATTTATCGCAGCTTTCCCAAATGATGAATATGATCAGGAAACGGACAAGGAAAACTGGCCCGAGCAAAGTGTCGTTTTCCAAACAACAGCACAGACAAACGAGAAAGAGCCATTTCAACTCGATAAAACCAAACTGGCAGCCGGCGTTTATAAAATTGAAATAACGGCAAAAGACGAGCGGAATGCAGAGGTTAAGGACATTAAATACATGGAACTCATTGATCCCCAAAGCAATGCGCTCATTTATCCGGAATACATTCAGGCAAAAGGCAGCACAACGATCGAACCAGGTGAAAAAACAAACATTCAGCTTGCTACGTCTGCCGAAAACGCATTCGTAATCACCAGTTCCGGCAAAAAAAGCAAGCCGGACAATTTTTCATTTTTCAAATTAAATGCGGAAAGAAAGTCCTTCGATATAACCGCAACAGAAGCAGACCGAGGCGGTTTTGGTGTCGATTACATATTTGTAAAGCACAACCGCGTGCACCAGTATCAGGATTTCGTGAGCGTGCCTTGGACTAACAAGGATTTAAATATTGAATATCAGACATTCCGCGACAAAACCTTGCCTGGCAGCAAGGAAAAATGGACCCTTAAAATATCGGGTTACAAGCAGGACAAAGTGGCGGCAGAAATGCTTGCTGGCATGTACGACGCCTCTTTGGATCAGTTTTACCAGCATGAATGGAATAAACCCGATCACTGGCCGGTTAGCCCGGGGCTCGCCAGGTGGCAAAACGGACTTAGTTTCATGTACAAAGATGCCCAGGTGCTTTATTCGGGTGCTGAACCTTACAAGCATTTCGAGAAGCGCTACGACAACTTGCTTGGCCCTGATTATGGCGACAATGGCATCATATTGAGATTGAGTGGCAGGGCCAGCGGACTAAATGGCGGCGGCCGTAATGTGCGAAACAGAAATATGATAATGAGTGCTCCGCTGTCTGCAAATGTGACCTCCGAAGAGGAAGTAAAGGAATCGGTGGTCGCAAAGAAAACACCGTTTGGAGAAGATGCTGACGCTTTAAATGAAGTGGTGCAAGTCGGTTATGGTGTTCAACAGAAAAAAGATAAGCTGAACACTATCCCACCAGCCTCTCCGCGGAAAAATATCAACGAAACCGCATTCTTCCTTCCTGACCTGAAAACCGATAAGGACGGCAGCATTACATTCTCGTTCACGATGCCCGAAGCATTGACGCGCTGGAAATTCCAGGCCCTGGCGCATACCAAAGAGCTCGCATTGGGTTACAGCAGCAAAGAAATCATTACGCAGAAAGAACTGATGGTGCAGCCAAACCCGCCCAGGTTTTTGCGCGAAGGGGATCAGATTACGCTTGCAGCAAAAGTGGTCAACTTGTCGGATCGTGTGCTGAGTGGGAAAGTGTCATTGCAATTGATGGATACGGAAAGCAATGAAGCTGTCGACGCATTATTTATGAATGTGGAAAATGCGAAGGATTTCAATGTTGCCGCCGGGCAAAGCACGGTGGTGCAATTTGCCATCACCATTCCAAAACCTTATTCCAAAACAGTCAACTGGCGCATCGTAGCGAGTTCAGGCAACCTCTCGGACGGTGAAGAAAACACGTTGCCTGTGTTGTCCAACCGCATGTTGGTAACCGAAACATTGCCTCTGGCCATGCGCGAAACAGGAAGCAAGCAATTCAAAATGGAAAAGCTGATCAATTCCGGAAGTTCAAAAACGCTTACAAATCAGTCTGTTACCGTAGAATACACCAGCAATCCGGCTTGGTACGCCGTGCAAGCGCTGCCCTATTTAATGGAATATCCGTACGATTGTGCCGAACAGACCTGGAACCGCTATTATGCCAATTCAATGGCAGCAAGCATTGTCGCAAGCTCTTCAAGAATTGCCAGGGTTTTTGAAACCTGGCGTAAAAGTGACACGACGGCTCTGCTCAGCAATCTCCAAAAAAACCAGGAACTGAAATCATTGCTGTTGGAAGAAACGCCCTGGGTGCTGGCAGCAAAAACGGAAAATGAGCAAAAAAAGAACATTGCCCTGCTTTTTGATCTTTTGCGAATGACCAATGAGCTGAGCAGCGCTATTGAAAAGTTAAAACAGCTTCAAAATCCGGATGGAAGCTTTTCCTGGTTCAAAGGCGGCCCCGACGACCGTTACATGACGCAGTACATCGCTAGCGGAATAGGGCATTTGCGTAAAGCGAATGCCGTTCAAAAAAGCCAGGAGGAGCCCATTGGTGCCATTATCAAAGCCGTCATACCCTATCTCGACGCCCGGATCATCGACGATTATAAGGATCTGATCAAGCATAAGGCTAACTTAAAAGAATATACGCCGTCAACATTGGTGACGCAGTATTTATATATGCGAAGCTTTTTCCCGGATCAGCCCGTGCCCGCTGCTTCTCAAAAAGCACATCGCTATTTCATGGAACGAGCTAAGCTTACGTGGAACGCTCAAACCAAATATATGCAAGGGCTGATTGCCTTAGCATTGCATCGCTCCGGTGATAAGCTTACCCCTGTCGGAATCCTGAAATCTTTAAAAGAAACGGCTATTGTAAACGAAGAGTTGGGCATGTATTGGAAAACAACGCAACGCGGCTGGTGGTGGCACGAAGCGCCTGTCGAGCGTCAGGCTCTGTTGATAGAGGCGTTTCAAGAGATTGCAAATGATGATGCGGCAGTGAATGATATGAAAACATGGCTCTTGAAAAATAAGCAAACCAACAACTGGGAAAGCACAAAAGCCACTGCCGAAGCCTGCTACGCACTGCTTATGACCGGAAACAACTGGCTTACCGACGACCGCACGATATCGGTGCATCTGGGCGACACCAAAGTGGAGGCGGAGAAGACCGAAGCGGGCACGGGCTATTTCAAAACGAGGATCGAGGGAAGTAAAGTGAATGCAGGCATGGGGAACATTGAAGTGCGTGTAAATGGAGAAAAAAGCACTGCCAGCGCACCATCATGGGGAGCGGTCTATTGGCAGTATTTCGAAGATCTTGACAAAATCACTTATTCAGAAACGCCGCTTAAACTATCAAAAAAGTTATTTTTTGAAAAAAACTCGGATAGCGGGCCGGTGCTTACTCCCGTAAACCCCGATGACATCCTGCACGTTGGCGACAAAGTAAAGGTTCGCATTGAACTTCGCGCCGACCGGGACATGGAATATGTGCATATGAAAGATATGCGCGCCTCTGGTTTCGAGCCTGTGAATGTGCTCAGCAGTTATAAATGGCAGGGAGGCTTAGGTTACTATGAAAGCACAAAAGACGCCAGCACCAACTTCTTTTTCAGCACATTATATAAAGGAACATATGTGTTCGAATATCCGCTATTTATTAATCAGGAAGGCGATTTCAGCAATGGCATCACCACCATCCAATGCATGTACGCCCCCGAATTCACAGCGCATAGCGAAGGGATCAGAGTTAGAGTTGGTAAGTAAATGCAGCGGGGCGGTTCAGCAAACTGCCCGCTGGATTTTCAAGATTGCCTGCGCGAAAGCTTGCATATCTTCCTTTTCGCCTAGCATTGCGTGTTGGAGGATCCAGATGGCCTCGGAGCACGCTTGTTCGGCGTTAGGGCAATGGACCCGGGTGTAATCTACGTGGTCGGGGATGGCGTAGCACATGAAGTTTTTGTTCTGAAAAAGGGGCTGCTTGTATAACGGGTGTGGATAACCTTTGAAACTAGGCACGCCTTCTGCGGCCAGCATTGCTGCGAAATCGTTTCTTGATAAGCCGCCAAATTCACTGGCGTCGTATTTAAAGATATAGATATGATAGCAATGCAACGTGATGGCTTCACTGCGGCTTAGTGGTTTTAAGCCTTTTATATTCGACAATAATTCATTCAAATACAGACCATTATCATTCCTCTTTTGCGTTTGCATTTCCAGCCTCTTCAACTGCTGTGAGAGCAGCACGGCTTGCATTTGGGTGATTCTGTAATTGCAGCCGGGATTGTAGTGATCATACCATTGACCGCCTTCTATGCGCCCGACATTCCGCAGGGAACGCATCATGGCATATAACTCATCATCATTTGTGATCACAATCCCACCTTCTCCGGAAGTCAGGTTTTTTGATGATTGGAAGCTAAAACTTCCCACATCGCCTATTGAGCCTAACTTTTTCCCCTTATATTCGGCACCATGGGCGTGGGCGGCATCTTCAATAACGCGCAGCCCATGCCTTTTTGCAATGTCCATAATGGCATCCATATCACAGGCGAGCCCACCGAAATGAACGGGAATGATAGCCTTTGTGCGCTCAGTAATAGCAGCTTCTATCGCTGCCGGACTCATGTTATAGGTGTCGGCATCGATATCCACAAACACCGGAACGCAGTTGCATTCAATCACAGACGAAGCTGTTGTAATAAACGTATAAGGCGGAACAATTACTTCGTCGCCCGGTTTTACATCGCAGGCAATCAATGCAAGGCGGAGCGACACGGAGCCATTTACACAGGTAATGGCGTATTTGCTTCCGCAATAGGCGGCAAATTCACTTTCGAACCTCGCGACCTCATCACCGCAATCCGGATTTCCCCATTTTCCGCTCATGACGATCTCCGTGACCGCATTTACGTCACTGCTATCATAAATCGGCCAGGGAAATTCTTTGTCCACGGCTTTTGTGCCGCCATGTATTGCTAGTTTTTCGCTCATTTCCGGCTCGTTTAACTAAAAAGACAATTTACTTTTTGATTATCAATTGGTCCTTTACATTGCCATCGGGATCGTAGCATTTGTACGAAAGTGTGTTTCCTTTGATCGCAATGTGCTGGTAAAGCGGGCCTTCTTTCATTCTTACCGCAGCATATTCTTCCTCTAACCAATATTCCAATTCTCCCGGAATGCCGATAGACACCGTGTATATTGTTCCCTTTGCCGGCGATGCCACGGGCTGTTCGTTGAACATTGGTTTTGTACGCAAATAATAATGCATATGCCCGCTCATGACCATATCCACGTGATATTTGTCAAATAGCGAGCACCATTCTTTTATAATCTCATCATACGAATTATCGTAGTTGTAAGGCGGGAAATGGAGCATGACAAATTTCCATTTTGCATCAGAATTTTTAAGCTGTTGCTCCATCCATGCAGTTTGCGCATGAATCGGCAGCGTCGCATCCATCATCAGGAACAGCGCATGCTCATAATTAAAGGCATAGGTCATTTCGGAAGGTTGCTTTTTGGGACCATTGTCCGGCAGGCTGAACATTTCCTTATACATCCATGCCCCGAGCCCATCCTGGCTGTCATGGTTACCCGGAACTGGCATCAATGGCTTACCGGTAAACATGCTGTCTGAATAATCCCAGAGCTTATCCCATTCGTCGCGGTGCAAGCCGGTGGTGACCAGATCTCCCACAATAGAGAAAAATGCTGTTTCGGGATGTCGTTTCAATGATTTTTTGGCCATATCACCCCAGGCCTCAGAATGGTGCGTGTCACCAAACCAGATAAATGAAAAATCTTCTTCATTCAAAGGGGCCGTCGTGAATTCAGCAGGTTGCGACCAGCCGTTTTTGGAAGCCAATACATACTGATAGGCTTGTCCGGGGTCCAAGTATGTGAGATTGGCTGTGAACCGGTTTACGAAACGATCATTCCGAAGCAGCCTGTCTTCCATTTTAAATACGGAAGCATCTACGAAAAATGTATCTATACCGCCTTTTTCCCAGTATTTTACCTTTCCTGTTTTTACTTCCGGGCTGGTTCTCCATTGAATGTCCATGGTTGTTTTCGGGTCGCCGCTCCAAGTGAGCACGACCTGATCGGGCTTTGTACTGGAAGGCGTGTCGGTTGTTCTGAATGCGTTTACCAGATGCGCTTCTCTCGCCCGGCCGCGGACAGTCGTAAAAAGGACCTGATCTTTCAGTTCAACCGAAAGAAATTTCAGCTTCAATTCGTCCCAATCGTGATAGGTAAATTCGTTAAGATCCATGACACCCAATGCATACTGGGGATTCACATTCGTGATTTTGAGCTTATCCTTCTCATTTTGCGGGGCCACGGTAATAAAATAGACAGGCCGGTGCTTATCAAAACCATTTATTCCAAGTCCAACGTGTCCCGCAGGGAATTCCTTCTGCCAAACCTCGTACTCATACTCATCATTCTTGACCTGAAATTGAGTCAGTTTAAACCCGCTCGCTTCTATCCAGAACGGGACCACCTCCTGATCCCTATCCCGCATTAAGGAAACAATTACGGGCACATTGACATCGAATGTCCAGAATTTTTTTGACAAAATCTCTTTGTCTTTATCTGTCAGCAAGCGCAAAATATATTCATGTGAAATCGTATCCAGTTGTGTTGGCGGGAGGGTTCTGTAAAGTTTTGTAACCAAATTGTCTATCACTTCTTTTACAGTTCCCGAAGGAGGTTCGTTACTCTTATTGCAACCTGCGAAAAGCGCTGCGAAGCATGCAGCGAGGAGGATTGTTTTTAAATAGTTCTTTTGCATTGATTCTTTCTTTCTGAATAAGTGTGGATAATAAATGTTGTAAACAAAAAACCGCAGTAGCGAAAAAGGGCACGAAGCTGCGTTCCTTTTACTCTACTGCGGTTCTGCTATGATCGGGCTATTTGCAAAAAAACAAAAGCCTGTTTACTTATTACCAGGGTTTTCCGGTGCCCTGCACCAACCATGGTTTCGACCACTGGCTGTTTTTCTTACGCGGTCCTGAGAACTTGGTCTCCTCTAATTTTTCAATTGCACTCTTTACGCTTTCTCCGTTGTTATTCAGCTCATTGTTACTGTAAATAAAACGCAGGGGCAATGCGCGGGATGTAGGCGCTACGCCCGGAACCAATGCGGGTAAGCCGGTCCGGCGATAATCAAACCAGCCTTCTGTGGCAGCTGTCCAGCTCGACACCCATTTTTGTTCCATAATCTGGGCTAATGTGCCATTATAGGCAACGCCCTTTTGCTTGATAAATGTGTCGTATTTATCCGCTACACCCCAGGTTTGCAAAGATTGCTTGATTCCATTGTTATAATGCGCAGCAGCAGAACCGGCAGCCCAGCCTTTCTGTGCAGCTTCCGCAAGAATGAATGAAGCTTCGGCCGCAGAAGCCAGTCTGGCTTTCAAAATCCCACCTTTATTTCCTTGATACGTGTAGCTCAGCTGCGACGCATGCTGATTTTGCACTTGCTGGCCCGTCGTAGGGTTTTCATTGAAATAAGTGGGATCAATCATCCCCGGAGGAACGCCCACATATTCGCCTGTATTGATCGGCCCGTTGAATTGTTCGGGACGGCTGGGTTTGTAAGTGTTGGGGTTAAAATGGCGCGTATATTTATGTCCTGCGGCAATTTTCACCCTTAATTCCTGCTCAGTAAATGATTTTACCCCGGTAAGGATTTTGCCATCCTCCCGAATGAATTCATCCATTCCTTTGGCCAATGTCGGATCTGCCACCCAACGCACGTGAACGGGCTGGAACCACACTTTCAATCGGGGGTCGTCATTGGTTACCAGATTGTTGATCAATGTTGATGCCGGCCTTCTCCTTCTCCAGTTGGATTCGCTGACGTCATACGCGGTTGCATTGGGCCAAGAATTATCTTTATCAGTGCCGATATAATCCATTACGGCGTCATCGCTGGCATCTTTGAAATAGACTCCGGATGCATAAACTGCCTCAATCCCTGGTTTGGCAATGTCCGGAAGCTTGCTGGAAATACGCATATAGTAACGAAGCAGCAATGTGTTCGCGAATTTTTGCCATTTCTGTGCATTTCCATTGTAAAACACATCATATGCAGGTGCATCCCTTTCATCACCGGATGCTGCGAAAATTGCCGACGCTGCTTTCAAATCCTCAATAATCCCTTTGTAAATCACTTCCTGACTGTCAAATACGGGAAGCATTGTTCCCTCATCTCCTTTCAGCGCCTGCGTGTAAGGTGCATCGCCCCAGAGGTCGGAAATGGTGCCGAAAATGAATGCGCGCATCGTTAATGCAACCCCTTCGTGGAATTTGAATTTGGACTCAACAGCTCTCTTATGCAGCAGATTGTTATTTCTCAGAAAGCCATACCACGATTTCCATTCGTCGTCTTCTTCGTTCCAGTTGTAATCGTTGAAAGCGTCTTTCCACGCATCCTCCTGGGTGTGCTGGATTACGCCAGCAATTTTGCCGTAGCCTAATTTTACATATTGATTCGCAACGCCCGTCATGACGGTGGGCATTATCAGGTTTGGATTGGCGCTGTTTGGATCAACACCATTTGGGTTCTCATTGATCTCCGTGAGGCTTTCCTTACAAGAAGTTACGACCAGCAGCGAAAGCATGAAAACAAGTCCGGGTATATATTTTAAAATCTTCATTGCTTTATTTTTAAAGTATGATGAGCAAAAGGATCTGATCAGAAATCGAAATTGAGCTTAAATCCAAACGGGATAGTCCACGGCATCACGTTCTGTCTTTCAATTCCCTGGCGGAAGCCTCCTCTATTGGGATCAGCCCAGAATGCACGCTCAGGATCGATGCCGATTTGCGAAGCCGTCCACAACATAATATTCCTGGTGTACAGCGAAAGGTTCGCATTTCTCACAACCCCGAAAAGGTTAGGAATTTTGTAAGACAATGTTACTTCGCGCAGCTTCACAAATGATGCGTCAAATGTAACCTGCTGGTTGAAGCTCCAAGGATACACAGCCGTGATAGGCAGATATTTGGTGCCTGCTCCACCCAGCCACTCGTGGTACTCCCCAGCCTCATCCTGCCAAACACCCGGAATAAATGCTCCGTCACCATCTGGTCCAAAACCACCTGTTGCAGCCGTATGCCCTCCTACTCTCGGGAAATTTCCGTTTTGCGGGATAATGTATTTTTCAGGATCTGATTTCAGCAAGGCAACCAGCTCGTCGGGGCTATACTGGCTTCCCGGGATCAGGTTGTCGATCTGACGTTGTGATTTCCAGTCAGATTCGCCATAGCGATACGTGAATGACATAAACTCTCCGCCTTGTCTCCAGTCAAAGCTTAATCCCAGGGAGAATCTTTTGTAAGTCAGATTGGCCTGCATACCCACCAGAAAATCAGGATTGTAGTTACCTACTTTCACATTGTTTTCACGACCTCCCAGGCTCTGCCAGTCCATATCGCCGCCTTCGCCATCATAAGCAATGATCGGCCAGCGATAATAGGGAGAATCTTTGTCCTGAACAGTAGCAAACCCGCGGCTATACATGTTGCCGATTTGCTCCCCTACGAATGTGTAAGCACCCGCTCCGTTCTCTCCCCATTGTTCAAAATACGGGAAGTTTGGTGCCAATTCTTTAACAGTAACACGGTTACGGCTGAAATTGGCATTCAGATCCAGGCTCCATCCTCCCCTGTTGCTGATTGGCGTTCCACCCAGCCCGATTTCCCAGCCACGGCTCACCAGCTTCCCAGCATTGATGTTTTTGCTCGCATAACCCGTCGAAGGCGCCATCGGAACGCTGAAAATCTGGTTCGTATTGGCTCTGTCATAATAAGTAATGTCGAATCTCAAACGGTTATTGAACAAGTTCAGGTCAATGCCACCTTCTGTTGAGGTCGCGATTTCCGGAAGTAATGCAGGGTTCAGCAAGTTTTCGCCCAGATTTGCCGTTACCAGGTCGCCCCAGTTTCCTGTTCCGAGGTTTGGATACAATTGATAAGGATCTGTATCATTACCCACCTGCGCCCATCCTCCGCGGAGTTTCAGTAACGAAACCGCGGACGGCATATTAAATGTTGTGCTCGCCAACCAGCTCAATGATGCGGATGGATAAAAATAAGAGCGGTTGCTTTCGGGCAATGTACTTGACCAGTCGTTACGAGCAGTCAAATCCAGGTAAAGCTGGTTTTTGAAACCAATTGAGCTTAAAGCATATAAGCTGTAAATGGCTTTCTTGAAACTGCCGTTCCCAACGACCCTGTTACCAACCGGAATGTTGGAAATGTTATACAGTCCAGGAACAGAAAGGTCCCTGCCGCCCAGATTTGAGGTGTTTTGGTGTTGCTGCATAATGTTACCACCACCCGAAATGCTGATGTCAAAATCGCTGGCCTTTATGGTTTTGGTAATTAAAAAATCCGCATTGCTTTCGTTACGACCAATGTTTTCAAGATAGTAACCGCCTTTTGCCATGCTTTTGTAGCTCCATGGAATTTTGGTTTCACGATCTTCATCAAACATATCATGCGAGTAACGCGCGAAGGCAGTCAAACCCTCGGCAATCGTCCAGTCGAGCTTAACATTTCCGTACAAACGATCTCGTGTATACGCATTGGTTAAATGTTTGGCAAGAAAATAAGGATTGTCCGTTTCGCCTTTTGCTACGGTCATTTGCTCTATTTCTTCCAGGCCCGGTTTCCACACGCCTTTCAGATCCTCAATGTTGTAACTAGGCGAGTAATAAACAGCTTGCAGCGGGTTTCCGTCTCTTTCGGAAGTTTGCGGACGGCTGTTTGAGCTGGAACGAACGAAATTGATATTCGTGCTTAGTTTGAGGTTCTTAGCCATATCAAATGTTCCTGCCAGCGACAATCCGTTTCGGTAAAGGTCCGAATTAGGGATCAGGCCCCGGTTGATCATATTGTTATAAGAAACCCGGTAAGTCGATTTATCGCTGGAACCCGAAACGGTAAGGTTATTGGTTGAAGTGATTCCCGTCTGCAGGAAGTTCTTCATGTTGTCTTTGTAAGATCTCAGCTCAGTCGGGATCGGATTGCCTTTGTCATCCAGTGGGCTGTTCCACTGAACTTCCTTATTACCCGCATCCAGCGGCAAACCGCCCCAGTATGCAGATGATTCGTCCAGCTGGAAAGGTCTTTCACCATTTGCGTATTTATAATGCAGATCCAGATATCTGTAAGGTTTTTCAAATACATTGGAAGTGGAAAAAGAAACACCAAGTCCCTTGCCTTTCTTACCAGATTTTGTTGTGATCAAAATAACGCCATTACCAGCCCTGGAACCATAAAGTGCTGCCGCACTGGGCCCTTTCAGCACAGACATGCTTTCAATATCGTCAGGGTTAATGTCTGAAATTGCATTACCATAATCGACTTTGTTGCCGCTTCCTTTTTCACTCACGTTTGCAAGGCTGTTGGCCAGCGGTACGCCATCCACGACGAACAAAGGCTGGTTATTTTTCAACGAAGCCGCTCCTCTGATCACAATGCTGATCGAAGAACCGATACCGCTCGTCTGATTAATAGAAACCCCTGAAACGCGGCCTGAGAGTGAAGTAAGCACGTTTTCATTGGCCACATTGGCAATGTCCTTCGCTTCAACTTTGCCTACATTATAACCGAGCGAACGCTTATCTCTTTTTATACCAAGGGCAGTAACCACGGCTTCCTGCAATGTCGCTACGTTCTCTTCAAGGACAACATCCACCACACTTTTTCCCTGAACGGCCACTTCAATTGAGTTGAATCCTATGTAGGAAAAGACAAGGACTGCATTATTACCGTCGGCATCAATGGAGTACGTTCCGGCAGCGTCGGTTGTGGTTCCAACCTGGGTGCCTTTCACCAGCACGTTAACACCGGGAACAACGGCACCGTCCACGGCAGATGTCACAGTTCCCCGGATCCGGGCGACGGATTGGTCCTTCGCGGCCTTAGTGGGTTTTTCACCCGCGACGACCGGCGCGCCCTTTCCGGTAAAAAGCAGCACGGTGAGCAAGCAACAAAGCACGCGCCGCATATTAATGATAGAGATTGAATTCATAATCTTTGAATTTTAGGTGATTGTCATAAGTCATGATAACAGGAGAAAAGTCGTCGTGAAATGGCTTTAATTTCGGGTCATTTTTGGGATAAATACAGTTTAAAATGCGTTTCAGATACATTACTTGGGAGATTTGCTTAAGTACTATCGTTTTTGCCGGGAGCATGCCCGTCCCGGCTGTTGCCGTTCGGCTGATTTTGCTGGAGCAGATAGTCGAAGTAAATTTCCAGCGCGTCGGAATATTTTTGCTGGTCTGTTTCACTGTTAATGCCTTCTAGCAATTCGGACAGTTCTTCCCCGGTGAGTTTGTTACTGATCAGTTTATTAATCAAAGTTTCAGCCCGGGAAAGTGACATAGTAATAGCTGTTAAGTCTTTGTAGGATACTCACTGAGTTTATGAAAAGACTATCGCGATTATATGTTTTTTTAAATGGACCGTTATGTGAATTGAGATAACCTTATTTTTACCAAATATTCACCAAATTCAAGGAAAGTATCGTTTCTATGACGAAACCTAGCAGTGACGAATGAACCTTAAAAGACACTATAAGAAGATATACTTTCCGCTATTCGTATTCCTTTTTATCCAAATCGCTAACGCGCAAACAGTTGCAACCGACACTGCCGGAATTATTGTTGTGGGCGACATCCTCGTGGAAGGAAATCACCGCACGAGGGCCGGCATTATCCTGCGCGAAATGGCCATTAAAACCGGCGATACATTAAGCGCCGCATTGCTGGCCGAAACACTCGAAATTGACCGCAGGAAAATCGTCAACACCAATTTATTCATCACCGTTGACCTGATCCCGAAAAGCAATCCTGACTCTGTCCGGACAGACATCCGGATTGTGGTGAAAGAGCGGTGGTATCTCATTATTGTTCCCGTTTTCCAGCTTGCAGACCGCAATTTCAATGAATGGTGGTATGAACGAAAAAGGGATTTGTCGCGCACAACTTATGGCATATATATGAGCTACGGTAATGTTACCGGCCGCGCGGATAAGCTGCGCTTTCTTGCGGAGTTTGGTTTTATTCCAAAATTTGAGGTCGCCTACACTTTGCCCTACATTGATAAAGCGCAAAAAACGGGCATTACGCTGGGCTCTTCTTACTCGGTCAACAAAACGACTGCTTTCAGAACATGGCGGGATAAGCTGCAATACTTTAATAGTGAAGACATTAACCGGGAAAGATTCTATTCCTATGTAAGCATTAGCCGCCGGAATAAATATTACACATTCCATACCGCTGATCTGCGGTGGAGTTACAGCAAGATTTCCGACACCATTGCTGCTTTAAATCCGAATTATCTGTTAAAAGGGCGCACAATCCAGCGCTACTTTCAGCTTACTTATTCATTCAGCTACGACAAGCGTGATAATGTTCAATATGCATTGCGGGGGCAAACTCTTGGGTTACAGATTTCGAAGATCGGCCTTCTACCAACCGATGACGTGAATATGACCTATTTTTATGGCTCTTACCGCAAATACATTCCGATTTCTAAAAGATGGTATTTCAATACAGGCGTACGGGGAAGGGTTTCATTGCCAAAACGGCAGCCTTACCTCCAAACGATAGGGCTTGGTTACAGGAACGATCTCGTCCGTGGTTATGAACTTTATGTGGTTGACGGACAGGATTATGCATTGCTGAAAAATGAATTGAAATACAAGCTCTTCTCATTTCAGAAACACTTTTCCTTTATTCCGATCAAACAGTTTAACACACTTCCTCTGGCCGCCTACCTGAACACTTTCGCAGATGCCGGTTATGTCAAAAACAGTTATCCTGAACTCAGTAACACGCGGCTGGGCAACTCGATGCTCTATGGCGCCGGTGCCGGCCTCGATATTGTTACCTTTTACAATATACTGGCGCGGTTCAACCTTACGCTGAACGGAAAAGGCGAGCGGAGATTCTTTTTCAACGTTTCCCGCGAATTTTGAAATCGTTTTCAAAATTGCCAAATATGGCTACATTGCAGCATTATAAGGCCTTTTCAGAAAAGAAGGCACGACTATTGTAACACTTATACTAACTGAATGAAAAAAACCTCTACACGCATGAAAAGTTTTAAAACCGGGTTTGCAGCTGTCTTTTTTGCATTGGCAATCTTAGGATGTGACACCAAAACAAACGAGCAATCCGAAGCGGCTACCGACTCGGTGAAGGTGGAAGCGCCAGCCGAGAATGATCTCAACAGCGATCAATCTGCATTGCTGCAAACAATCTTGGGCACCGATAAGGCGGCAGGCACTGTGCTTCGGGGAATTTCTTTTGGTGACCCGATCAGTAAGATCAAAGCTTCGGAAAATTTCGAAATGTTTGAAGAAACGGCGGATCATTTGGGATACACGGCTGAAACCCCGCAGCTGGAAACCATTGATGTACAATACTTTCTGACGCCCGACAAAAAGGTGAACAGGATCACAGTTGACGTTTATCTGAACAGTCCGGAAGCTACAAGGCAGCTCTGGAATGCTGGAAAAAATTATTTCACGAAGGATTATGATGCACCTAAGGAAGAACCTAATAAGGTCACCTGGAACAAAAAATCCGTTCGGGTTAATATGGAAGATGTTTCAAAAGGGAAGGATTACGGGTTAAAATTCCAGTTTGTCCCAACCGATAAAAATGTACTCGCGGCAAAATAAATTTTATGAAAACCAAAAAATCATTAGTTCTAGCGTTCCTATGCCTGTTTTCTCTGGGTGTTTTTGCCCAAAAGAGCTCTAAAAAAGATGATGTTGTAACGATCAAAACGGATCTGGGAACTATTAGGGTGATCCTATTCGACGAAACACCCAAGCACAAAGCCAATTTCCTTAAACTGACAAAAGATAAATTTTACGACGGTTTACTTTTCCACCGCGTCATAGACGACTTCATGATCCAGGGCGGCGACCCTAATTCAAGGAACGCGAAGCCGGATGATATGCTCGGAAAAGGCGATAACGGCTACAAAATCCCTGCTGAATTCAGCCCCAAGCTGTTTCACCAGAAAGGCGCATTAGCCGCAGCACGTGATAATAACCCAGCCAAAGAATCGAGCGGATGCCAGTTTTACATTGTGCAGGGCCGGAAATGGAGCAAAAATGACCTTAACAAGCAGGCTGCCCGCGCTGCCAGAAAGCTAACTGATTCTCAAAGGAAAGTTTACGAGGAAATTGGCGGAACACCGCATTTGGATGGCTCCTACACGGTTTTTGGCCAGGTGATCGACGGAATGGAAGTGATCGACAAGATTGGCGCCGTGGAAAAAGATGAACGCGACAGACCAGAGAAAAATGTGTCCATGAACATGTCTGTCAAAAAAATGAAGAAGAAAAAGATCACGAAGAAATACGGCTGGCAATACGAAGCTTAATGCATAAAAAACGAATACTGATCACCGGATCCAACGGGCTGCTCGGTCAAAAGCTGGTAGATTTACTGGCTGGAAATGAACATTACGAAACATTTGCCACTGCAAAAGGTGAAAACCGGCTGAGCGTTTCGGATGGTTATCGTTTTCTGGAAATGGATGTTACTGATGCTGTGCAGGTGGATGAAGTGCTTACAGAAGTAAAACCGGAGGTTATCATTCACACAGCCGCCATGACCAATGTGGATCAATGTGAAATGGAGAAGGATGCTTGCTGGAAACTAAATGTTACGGCAGTTGAAATCCTGATAGCGGCCTGTAAAAAGCATAACATTTTCCTCGAACACGTTTCCACAGACTTCATTTTTGATGGAACGTCCGGGCCATACAAAGAAGAAGACGAGCCTAACCCGATCAGTTTTTACGGTTGGAGTAAATATGCAGCAGAAAAAGCTGTAATGCATTCCGACATTCAATGGGCCATTGCCCGAACCGTGCTGGTTTACGGCATAGCGCACGATATGAGCCGGAGCAACATTATTCTCTGGGTTAAAAAATCATTGGAAGAAGGGAAGGCAATCAAGGTTGTTACTGATCAATTCCGGACGCCGACCCTGGCCGAAGACCTTGCTATGGGATGTTATTTGATTGCAGATCAGCTTGCAGAAGGTGTTTTTCACATTTCGGGAGAAGACTTCCTTACTCCCTATGAAATGGCCATCATGGCAGCCGATTACTTTTCGTTAGACAAATCACTCATTTCCCCTACCGACGCATCAGCATTCAGGCAACCCGCCCGTCGCCCCCCACGAACCGGTTTTGACCTAAAAAAATCCCGGGATATACTTGGCTACGAACCGCATACATTCCGGGAAGGAATCGCTTTGGTGGCAAAGCAGATTGGGCATTAATGCTTAGGATTTATCTATCAACGAAAGATCGAGCGTAAAGCCAGGAGGCAGCAATTTACAAATACTATAACGATTATTGAATCCCTTAGATTTCCCGGAATGCCCGTTTAATAAAGCTTCTCATAATACTCCCGCGCCATGCGGTCGGAGTTGAAAAATACGTTGACATCGTTCATACTGTTAAGCACCATCTGCTGCCATTTTGATTGGTTGGCATAGTAAGTTGGAATGACAGAGGTTTCAAGCTTTTGCATGAGATTATCGCAATCCTGCTTATTAATGTCATCCCCTTCTGCTACGGGCAGCAAAAATGAATTCTCATCATCCTTCGAAAATTCGCAAATCCAGCCGTCAAATGTCGACAGATTCAGGGAAGCGTTCATTGCCGCTGTCATTCCGCTGGTTCCCGAAGCCTCACGGGTAACGACGGGCGTGTTAAGCCATACATCCGAGCCGTCTTTCAGCAACTTGGAAAGTGCCAGCTCGTAACCGGTAAGCACTGCCATATTGGAATAATGGTGGCTTGTATAAAATAGCTTGTTAAATGTGTCAATGGCACCCTCGTCCTTTGGATAAGGCTTTCCGGCCCATATCACCTGAATCGGCTGTTCCTTGTTTTCCATGAGTTTCTTAAAGCGTTCCAAGTCCCAGATAAGCATATCCGGCCTTTTATAAGCTGCAAATCTGCGGGCCCAGACAATGGTAAGCACATTGGGGTCGAATATTTTACCGCATTGATCAGCTACTGTTTTGAACAAAATCCTTTTAAGCTCTTTTTTTCGGGCAGAAATCCTTTCTGAATCCTTTGCTATTCGTGCGCTTTCCAATTCGCTATCAACCCAGTAAGTGTTGTTCTGCGCATTGGTAATGTGGCCGATCTCTGCAATGTTCTTATGCGATTTCCACATGTTTCGCGACACTTCGCCGTGGAGCTTCGAGACACCATTGGCCTTTCTGCTCATGCTTAACGCTGCCAGCGAATGGTTGAAAGTATCACCCTTTATATTGCTGATTTTGCGAACTGTGTCCAGATCCAGTCCTGAAAAAAATCCCAGTTTATCTAGAAAGTTAATGTCGTGTTTTTCGTTTCCCGCCTCTTCGGGGGTGTGCGTCGTAAAAACAACACGTTTTTTAACCTCAGCAACCGTTTTCAGTTTTTTGAATAAATGAAAAATGCCCGAAACGCCGTGCGCTTCATTGAAATGATATACCTGTGGTTCATAGCTCAGTTCCTCCAGAAGACGCGCTCCGCCGATGCCCAGCACCATGCACTGCGCCACTTTGTAGGTTACATCCGCATCGTATAAGGAATAGCTGATTGCCCGCGTCGTATCATCGTTGCCGTCGGTGTCGGTGGTAAGCAGAAATAACGGGGCAGATTGAAAAACATCCGGCGGCAGATAATACGCTGCAATCCAGACCTCCTTGCCCATGATCGGAACCTGAAAGCGGATTTTTGTATCGACAAGAAATGAATACATTTTCTCGTGAAACTCAGGCTGCATACTGCCATCTTTTTCCCTGCCCTGATCGTAATAACCATATTTCCAGAGCATTCCTACGCCTATGAGGTTCTGTTTCAATGCATATACGCTGCGCATATGCGAGCCTGCAAGGAAACCCAGACCACCTGAATAGATTTTCAGCGCCTGATCAACGGCGAACTCCATTGAGAAATAAACAACTGATTTTTCGTATTTATTATCCGGACTAAATGGATGTTTATAAGGAACTGAAAATGTTTGTTGTGACATTAAAAGGCAAATTATTAGTGAAACCTGCCAGCATAGATCCGACAGGTTTTAAAGCATTTTTTTCCCAAATCACTTCCCGAACAACCTTGCCCAGAAGCCTTTGGCTTTTGTTTTGGTTTCATCATATTTCTCCGAGGCAACTTCCTTGGCTTCCCTGAGTTCACTGGCGGCTTTGGCCCTCAGCTCTTCCGTTCTCTGTTGCGCTTCGGCCAGTTTTTCGGCTGCAATGGCTTTGGTTTCTTCAAATGCTTCGTTCAGATCTTCTTTAAGGTCTTCGTATTTGTCAACAGCCGCATCTTTAATGTCTTCATACTTTTCAGTGGCTGCTTCTTTGAAATCTTCTGCTTTTTCGCTCAGGTCAGAAAAAATCTCTTCTGCTTTTACTCTTCCAGCGGCAATGTTCAGCTCAACTTCGTTTTGTAACTGTTCCGTTTTTCGCGAAAAGCCTGATTTTACTTCCTCAGCATCTGCTTTTGCTTCCTCCACTTTATCTTCGGCTGCGGCTTCCAATTCCAGCGCTTCATCTATGGTCCGGTCGGCTGTCGATTCGCCTGCGGCTTTCAGATCGTCAAGTGTTTCGTAAACTTCCGACTTAATGCCGTCTGCTGCTGTGTCGGCTTCCTGAATTTCCTCTTCCGCTATTACTTCAAGCTCATCCGCTTTGTCTGTCTCGAACAACTCTGCGTCCTTATTTATTTCCTCTGCCTGATCCACGATCTCCTCCTTTTCCTCAGCAGCTTGCTCTTTCAGCTCTTCAACTTTCTTTTGAAGCGATTCTGTCACCTCTTCGGGTGTGGGTTTTTCATTTTCGGCCATCGGGAAAAGAATTTTAAGGTGAAAAATATGTAACAGTTGATTTCGAAAGCTACAAAGGAGTTGGCAACGTTGCAAGGAACCATTCAGCTTTGTACTACTCTAACCTTCTAACCATCAATTTTTTAATAAGCTCATAAAACGGCTCAGGCTGCATCGTACGCCAGTTATTGAGCTGCAATGTTCCCCCAAAATTGATGTAGTAATCGAGCTTGAATTTGTTCCATTGCTCCTCAACATGCTCTCTGAAATTTACCGCAGCGATCCAGCCGTCTTCAATGTCGTCAAACCATTCGGCATAGTAATCATCCTCGCTTCCGTGAAAATCCAGAACATTCTCACCCATCAGAATAAACTGGTTAATGCCCTGGTCCACAAGCGGGTCGACCACCTGTCTTTTAAAAAACATAATGTCGTTATGCAGCGCATCATTCCACTCTCCAAACATTTCGATCACGGCATAACGCTTCGTATAATCTGCAAAAAGGATCTTCACATACAGCGTTTCGGAACCGATTTCGTCCCATAACGGATGGATGTAATAGCCGTAAATCGCATTTTCGTAATAATCCAGATTGTAGGTCCTGCCATGGAACGGCGATTTTTCGTCATGGCTGGCTATATAATGTTTTTCCCAATTGTAATAAGGCTCTATCTCCTGCATGACATTGAATTCTTAACGCAAATCATAAACTAATATAACGATAACAGAACAAAAAAATGGCTTAAACAGTCTGTTAAACCATTTAAGCCATTAAAATATTGTACCTGAATTCAGCTCTGCGCCGTATCGCCTGCTGCTTACAGCTCGCGGATCCAGATGTTGCGGAAGCTTGTTGTATTGTTGTGGTCCTGTAACTTGATCGGGCCTTTTCCGTGTGGCTCGATCGTTGGCTGGCCTACATAAGGAGTCGTTCCCTGGATCATGGTGTGGTTTTGTACCAAAACACCATTGTGGATCACCGTAATGTATGGAGGAATCGTCATCTGACCGTCCTTATTGAAATGCGGCGCTGTGTAAACAACGTCGTAAGTCTGCCATTCACCTGGCCCAACAGTTGCATTCACAAGCGGCATGGTTTGCTTATAAATAGATCCCGCCTGTCCGTTGGAGTAAGTTGGGTTGTTATAGCTGTCCAAAACCTGCAATTCATAAATGCCTTGCATAAAAATACCGCTGTTACCACGTCCCTGGCTGTTTCCTTCCACCTTAGCAGGTGTACGCCATTCAATGTGCAGCTGGTAATCTCCGAACGTCTGCTTGGTTTGTATATCACCTGATTTGGGTGCAACGGTCATTGCTCCGTCCCCAACGGTCCAGGGCGCAGCGGCTTTGCCGTCTTTGCCTGAAACCCATGCATCCAGATTTTTTCCATCAAATAAAACGATTGCGTCCGAAGGCGCAGTAAAACCGGAAACAGCCGTTGACGGTTTACCAGGCGTTACAACGCGTGGCACCGGGCTCCAAAGTTCACTGGATTCTGGCGTTTGCTTAGCAGGTTGCAGCTGGGCATGTGCAGCAAATGCCGTTGCAAGGCTGAACGCGGTTAGGATTAGTTTTTTCATTTAAAATAACTTTTTGGACTAATTACTATTGAAATAATATCAAAACACAACATTAGGTAAAAAGCATTAACAAACGCGGTTCTCACCTAATTAAATGTAATATTTTGGATTCTTATCACGTAATTTGCACCCGCGTCGACCGATGGCCGGGCAGCATTTTAAATAAACCGATACAAGCTTACTTCACGTATGTTTAGAATTAACCGTTCTCTTTTCCAACTTCTTGCAGGTGGGATTGCTGCATTTGCTATGCAATCCGCTTATGCACAACAGCCTATCCCTTTAAACGACCTGAGTGCGTTCACTACCAAATCCGACAACTGGAAGATCGTCGGTAATGCAGCAGCTGATATTTCCAAAGAAAATGTACTGATCACGACACCCGGAAAAGGTGTGCTGGCGTGTACACACGAAAAAGGGAAATACGGCAACCAATATGAACTGATCTCCAATTTCAAGCACGGCGATCTGGACATTGAGCTTGATTTTATGCTGACCAAAGGATCCAATTCCGGAATCTACTTGCAAGGCAACTACGAAGTGCAGCTTTTTGACAGCTGGGGTAAAAAAACGGCCAAATACAATGATAACGGCGGAATTTACGAGCGTTGGAATGATTCAAAACCAGAAGGCGAAAAAGGTTATGAAGGCTATGCACCACGCTTTAATGTTGCCAAAGCGCCGGGATTATGGCAAAATATCAAAATCTCCTATCAGGCGCCCCGCTTCGATGCAAACGGAAAGAAAACTTCTAATGCAGTATTTCTTTCGATCGTGTTAAATGGCGTTACGATCCATGAAAATGTGGAAGTAAGCGGCCCTACCCGCGGTTCATTAACGGGCGAAGATGTGGCCATGGGCCCGATCCGCATTCAGGGTGACCACGGATCATTGGCTATCAAAAACATTGTGATCAATAATTTTGATAAAAAGCCGGGAACGTTATCGGAGCTTAGCTATAAGACTTATTATGGTGCTTTGTCCGAAACAGAGGACCTTTCTAAAATGACAGCTGCTGAGACAGGCAAAGCCGAAGCATTGAGCTGGGAAATACTGAAAGAGAATAATAATTACTCTTACGTATATACTGGCCGCTACAATGCTGCTACGGATGGTGATTACAACTTTAAGTTACAGGCTTCCGGAAATTCATACTTGAAGATCGACGGAAAATACGTAATCGATGCCCAATGGAAATCCAACAACGACTTCCGTGAAGGAAAAGTGAATTTGAAAGCGGGAGATCATACCATTGAAATATTCAATAACAAAAAAGATGGCTGGATGCGCCCTGTACTTGGACTTTGGGTAAGCGGTCCTGGTTTCAGGGAAATTGCTTACCATACCAAAAGCTCTGCCATGGCCGGTGGCGTTAATGATCCGATCCTGATCTCTGCCGGAACAAATAATGTTACCCGGAGTTTTATGGATTTCAAAAAAGGCAAAGAAAAAAGACAACGTGTGGTGCATGCAGTTTCAGTTGGAAGCCCTACTAATCTGCATTACACCTATGATCTGGACAAAGGTGCAGTTTTGCAGGTTTGGCGCGGTGAATTTTTGGATGCAACGCCTATGTGGCACGACCGCGGCGACGGATCTTCCCGTCCGAGAGGGAGCGTGACGTTGCTGGGCAATGATATGGTCCTTGGCAAATCGGCAAAAGGAAAGTGGCAGGCAGACACAACCGGCAGCGGCTATCGTCCGAAAGGCTATGTTCTGGACGACCAGGACGTTCCTACCTTCCAGTATCAGGCATTTGGTTCGGCCGTAACAGATTACCTTTCCGTAGTGAATAACCAATATTTCGAGCGAATTATTAAGGTAAATAATCCTTCAAAAGACCTGGTTGCCCGACTGGCTGACGGATCGAACATTGAAAAAGTGGCAGACGGACTTTATGCAGTTGACAACAAGTCGTACTACATTCAATTGGCTGATAAAAGTGTTAAACCTGAAATCAGAAGCGCTGACGGCTCGCAGGAATTATTGGTGCCGGTTACAAATGGTGAAGTGAAATATTCGATCCTGTTCTGATTCAAAATCCTTATAGACATTCATATATAATGAAAAAAATTGCTCAAATAGCGTTTGTTCTTCTCGCAACGATTTCCATGCTGAAAGCGCAGGAATCACCAAAAGAAGAAGACTTTTACAAAATCATCACCCCGCCCATTCCAGAAGGGATTATCCTTGAAGTGGGTGGATTAACGACCATGCCAAATGGCTCACTGGCCATTTCTACACGCCGCGGAGAGGTTTGGATCGTCGATAACCCGACCAGCCGGACGCCTTATTTCAGAAAATTTGCGACTGGTCTGCATGAAATCCTTGGCCTTGCTTACAAAGAAGGTGCATTGTATTGCGCACAACGCGGCGAGCTTACCAAGCTGGTCGACAAAAACGGCGATGGCAAAGCGGACATTTATGAAACCGTTTACGCATGGCCATTATCCGGACATTATCACGAATATTCTTTCGGGCCAAAACTGGCACCGGACGGAAGCTTTTTTGTGAGTGGTAACGTGGCATTTGGTGATGAGGAATGGTGGAGAGGCGAAAGCCGTGTGCCTGGCCGTGGCTGGATCTTCCACATTACCAATGACGGAAAATTCGAACCATACGCAACAGGCGTGCGCTCTCCTGCGGGAATCAGCATGCTCGATGGCGAGCTGTTCTATACAGACAACCAGGGCGACTGGATGGGAACCGGTGGAATTTTCCAGGTTAAAAAAGGAGGCTTCATGGGCCACCCGGCTGGTTTGAAATGGGCTGCGGGCACACCAGTGAAGCTTACAGAAAAGCAATTCTTCGCCGAGCGCGACAACCGCCAGAATAAAGACGACAAAGGACGGGCGATCAAGCCGGAGAACACAGGCAACGAAACGCCGCAGTTCCTTTATCAGTTGAAAGAAAAATACGATATGGTGCAGCTTCCGGCTGTTTGGCTTCCATATGGCGTGCACGGTGTTTCCACTTCGGAGCTGATTTTGGATAATACCCAAGGAAATTTCGGACCATTTACGGGACAGGTTTTCGTGGGGGACCAGGGACAAAGCAACATTATGCGTATTGTTTTGGAAAAAGTAAAAGGAGAATATCAGGGCGCAAGCATTGGTTTCCGCAGCGGTTTCCAATCAGGCGTTTTGCGTATGGCTTTCGACAAAGACGGTTCCATGTTCGTAGGTGAAACAAACCGCGGATGGGGTTCAGCAGGAGATGCGAATCAGGGATTGCAGCGTTTGGTATGGAATGGTAAAATGCCATTTGAAATGTACACTGTGAAAGCGCAGCCGGACGGTTTTGAAATAGAATTCACAATGCCGGTTGATCGTAAATCTGCGGAAGATCTTGATTCTTATAATGTGAGCAGCTATTTGTACAAACATTATCCTGTTTACGGCAGCCCACCGATCGATACGAAGGAAGTGAAAGTGGTGGGTGTTAAAGTTTCTGATGACGCTAAAAAAGTGCGGATCGTGTTGGATGGCATGCGTCAGTATTATGTGCATAAAATCCAGCTGGAAGGCGTTCGTGCTGCTACAAACAGCTGGTCGCTTGTTCATACGGATGCTTACTACACATTGAACAACATTCCTGATGGCGAGAAATTGAAAGTTTCTGACCTGAAAACGACCAGATCAGGAAAAGCGGCTGCTTCGGTTGCTGCACCTGAAAAAGAGCACGTTTCTCCGGATGGAAAAGGCAAAGCAACTACCGGTAAAGCCGCAGCCGTGAAAGTGCCTACGTTTGCAGAGGTTAAACCGCTTTTGGAAAAAAATACTTGTCTGGCTTGCCACGCTGCCGACAAGAAGGTGGTTGGACCATCTTACCTGGATGTTGCCAAACGCAAATACAGCAATGAAAAGATTGTTGATCTGATCTATCATCCAAAACCTGAAAACTGGCCGGATTATGCAACGCCAATGCCTCCTATGCCGCAGGTTTCGAAATCTGATGCGATGAAAATTGCTTCATGGATTAATTCTCTTGCAAAATAATAAACGTGCATTTCGCAGCTGCGGGGTGCATTTTGAAATACGCTTGGAAAGGCTGCCCAAATATGCGGGGCAGCCTTTTTTCGTTATATTCACATTCTAAATCAGACAGATGCAGCTGAATTGCACCTTTTACGATTGTAAATTCGTTAAAGACATTGCATACTACATTCCGATATGTCCGCTCTTCGTGACCTCTTTTTCCTAAAATCAGTTAAAGGCAAAGTCTTGCTGGGATTTTTGCTGGCATCGCTGGCATTGGGCACGTCGTGGATTATCAGTAAGGAAGCATTTGAAGATATGCTGATCAAGCTGGAAGTAATGTCTACGCCAAATGATAAGCTTCGGCTGGTTAATAAAGTATTCAAAAACATTATCCAGCTCAACCATTTACAAAACACACGCACATTAAAAGGTGAAGAAAAAAACGAACAGGTTTTAGCGCAATCCAAAGAGCTGATCGCAACGCTGGATTCACTGAGTAATATGAGCCTGGACGACCATATGCAGATTATTCGCATCGACTCTATGAAAAGCCTGCTGAATGAG
The DNA here is from genome assembly GCF_000428845.1 of Dyadobacter alkalitolerans DSM 23607. Classification (GTDB taxonomy): domain Bacteria; phylum Bacteroidota; class Bacteroidia; order Cytophagales; family Spirosomataceae; genus Dyadobacter; species Dyadobacter alkalitolerans. The sequence continues at coordinate 706,257 of NZ_AUAS01000001.1, forward strand.
CGGGAAAAAATTTACGGAAAGTATGTCAAAGTGCGCTCCAAGTTGGTCAATAACAAGGATCTGGAAGAAGAGGTAAAATCCATTTCCGGGCTGATCACTACAAAACTAAAACCCGACAGCACAGTTGTAAAAACCGAAAAACGAACGACTACAACGACTGTTTACACGGAGTTACCTGACTCTCTGCAACAAGCTAGCCAGAAAAAAGGATTTTTTAACCGGGTATTTGGCGGTTCGAAAAAAGCCAGGAAAAATGCGCCTCCTGCGCCTGCCAAGGTGGTCCAGAAACAGGAAGTAAATGTGCAGGTGGACACCATTACCGTTGCCCAGGAAGATAGCACCATTGAAAAAGTGGGCGAAGCGGTGCATGCCATTGAAAAATCACAGAAGATCAGGACAACCAGCTTTGTAGACCGGGAGCAGGAACTTGCCACAGCAGGCAATTCACTCGTGCAGCAATTGTTGGATGTAATGCAGGAAGTGGAGGCAGAAGTGCTGAAAGAGTCCAATCTGGAAGGTTCCAGGTCGAAAAACATTGTGACCGGCAGTATCAATACATTGGAGTATATCATGCTGGGATTCTTTTTCCTGACTGCTATGCTTTCCTATCTCATTTTTACGGACATTACCCAAAGCAACGCCTATCGCAGCCAGCTCGAAGAAGCCAAAGAGGAAGCCGAATATCACAGCATGGCCAAACAGCGGTTTTTATCCAATATGAGTCATGAGATCCGCACGCCGCTGCAATCCATTATTGGCTATACCGAAGCATTAAAAAAGGACGAAAAACCGAAACGGCAGGATCTGGAAACATTGCATTCAGCATCAGAACATTTGCTGCATCTTGTCAATGAGGTCCTGGATTACAGCCGCATTATCTCGGACCGGTTTACTTTTGAGGAACGAACTTTCGCTATTAATCCCTTGCTTAACGAAGTAGTTCAAATGCTGCGGCCAACGGCGGTTTCAAAAGGACTTTTACTACAATTTGAAAATGGGCTTTCTCCAAAACTCTATCTGAACGGCGATCCGTTCAGGCTGCGCCAGGTCCTTTACAACCTTCTTACGAATGCTATCAAGTTCACCGAAACCGGCGAAGTCGTACTGCGGGTTACGGGTTTTGAGAGTGACAGTGATCTTGAAATTGAATTTCAGATCTCGGATACCGGCATCGGCCTATCGCCGGAACAAGTTCAGCGGGTGTTTAATCAGTTTGAACAGGCCGATCCTTCGATATCGCGTAAATATGGTGGCACCGGCCTGGGCCTTAGCATTGTAAAAGCATTGGTGGAAGGCATGTCCGGCAAGATTAAGGTCAAAAGCACGCTCGGGAAGGGCACGACTTTTTTTGTAACCACCCGTATGAAAAAAGCTGAAACACTGGAAATAGCGCCCGAGGAAGCAGACGACAGGAATTATAATGTGGTCGGAAAAGTATGGCTCGTCGACGATGATGCCTTTATCCTGAAATGGTGTTCGTCCGTTTTGGAAAGGAACGGCATTCCGCATACATGTTTTTCGTCAGCAGAGGAGGTTTTGAGCCGTCCGTGGGATTCGCAGGTGAGGTTTGTGCTTACAGACATGCGTATGCCCGGCATGAACGGCGCAGAACTTTGCAAACGCCTCCGCCAATCTGCTTCCGGAAGCACCAAATTCTTCGTATTGACCGCGCAAGCGCTTCCTGAGGAGCGAAAAGGCTTGCTAGGAATGGGATTTGACGGTTATCTGATGAAACCTTTCCATTCCAACGAACTACTGGAATTACTGGAAGCCTCATCCACAAAAGCAGAAGTTCCGGAAAAAACCGTAACCGAAAACCCCGAAACGGCGCTTGATTTTACATCATTGAATGAAATGACTTTTGGTGATGAAAGTCTGCTCAGGGAAATTCTGGAACAATTTGTAAAGGATTCGAGAAAGGATGTGAGCGATCTGGACGGTTACATCCAAAACAACGACCTGGACAAAGCGCAGGAACTCATGCACCGCCTGGCCGGCCGTACGGGACAGATAGGCGCCCGCGAGCTTTCGGCCAAGCTGCGTCAATATGAAGTTGCTTTGCGGGAAGACCCTTCTAAAATTTCCATCGCGGAAATGCAGCAGGTTGTGAAAAACGCTGCCATTGTGGTTGAGCAAGTTGAGGAAAGGGCTCTGGCTTACTCAATATGATATTTTTCTATCTTGTAATAAAGCGTTTTCCTGTCGATGTTTAACAGTTTCGCAGCTTTACTCTTATTGTAGCGCACTTCCTGCAAAACCTTCTCAATCATCTCCTTTTCATGTGTTTCCTGCAAAGCTTTCAGATCTGAGCCCGTTGGCTTTTGCTGATCTTCGAGAGCCGTAATCATTTCGGCCGGTAATGCGCTTAATGTGGCTACTTCCTCTTTCGAGAGGAGCACCAGGCGTTTGATGACATTGTTCAGCTCACGCAAATTTCCCGGCCAGTCATATTTATGGAAAACATCCATTACTTCTTTGGACAGTTCCCGCACATTTCTGCCCAGCTCCTCGTTCGCTTTGTCTACAAAATGTTGAATAAATATGCCCAGGTCCTCTCCTCTTTTTCTCAGCGCAGGAACTTCTATCTTAAATTCATTTAACCTGTGATAAAGATCTTCCCGGAAATCACCATTGGCGGCGCTGGTCATTAAATCTTCATTGGTTGCGGCAATCAGCCTAACGTCAACCTTAATCTGCTGCGTAGCGCCTATCGGCACAATGATACGCTCCTGCAATGCACGTAAAAGCTTGATCTGAACGTCATATCCAAGGTTACCGATCTCATCCAGGAACAATGTTCCGCCATCGGCCGCCTCAAACTGCCCGATCTTATCTTGCAAGGCACCGGTAAATGCGCCTTTTTTGTGACCAAAAAGTTCGCTTGCAGCCAGTTCTTTGGATAATGATCCGCAATCGATCGCGACAAACGGCCCGTTACTACGTTTGCTCATCTTATGGATGGATTTGGCAACATGCTCTTTTCCTGTGCCGCTTTCCCCCTGGATGATCACCGACATATCCGTTGGTGAAACCAATCGAACATACTCGTAAAGCTGCTTTGAAATCTTACTTTTCCCTTCGATGAATTCAAGCGATTGCTTGTCGGCTTTCGCATTGACCTTCGTTTTTGGAGTCGCCTTTGTATCTGTTGATTCGGCTTTGTTAAGTGCTTCTCGTAGTACCATAAGCAGTTCCTCCGGGTTAACCGGCTTGGTTATGTAATCAAAAGCACCGATCTGCATGGCTGTAACAGCAGTACGCACATCGTGAAAACTTGTCATGATGAATGCCGCAGTCCGGTTTCCTTCACTTCTCAGTGCTTTCAGAAAATCGACCGAATTACCATCCGGAAGGCGATAATCCAGCATTAACACTTCAAACGGTTCTTCGGTATCGCTACTTTTCAGTGCCTCTCTTGCTTCTTTGATATTTGAACAGACTTTAACCGAATGGCCATGCTTACCAAGGAAATTACTTAGCAGCTTTGAAAATGTAGTATCGTCTTCTACGAGGAGCAGGTGGGCCATGGGTTTTCTGATTATCAAAAATAAATACTAACTAACGAGCAGGGGAAATGTAAAATTATAAAAACAAACGCCAAAAGCCGGATAAATGTCCGGCTTTTCATTTTGAGCTAATAAATATAACGTGCAGTTCTAATCAACTTTCTTTCCGTATTTGTCTAGATTGATGACAGTTGACTCTTCGCCTTTCCTGGCATTGATCTCAAAATACTGCGAGTTATCCTCCTTTGTAACTAAAAAAGCACTAGTAACCTGCCAACCTGCATAAGCTTCTCCCGAAAGCGTATTCTTAACTGCCTCGGGCAGGTCATCCGGCCGAACAGCAACTTTATCCTGGCTTATACTCAATTCGGTTTTGACCGGGCTTGTTACATTGGCCTGCACATGGGCTGCACCCAGCATGGCGATGAATGTAGTGGACAGTATGATGTGCTTCATCTTGTTAATCGTGTTAGGTAAATTCAAAAAAGCTCTTGATAATTTGATGCCACAACCCAGCGCTATACAAATTAAGTTGATAATCAGATATTAACAAATCTCCTGTTCCATACATACGGACTCGCATGTACGATCTTTCAACAAGTTGTAGCATTAAACATCAGAACAGGAACCAGTTAGCAAAAAGTGCGTATCCGACTTATTCAGCCGGATTTGCGAAATGATCTGAATTTTTTCAGGCAAAAAGTGCTTAAAAGAAAAGGATTAAGTTATCTTTGCGTAGCAATTATTACTTAGTAACTGATAGTATTTAGTCTACAATTCTCCGCAATATAAGGTCGTCCCGGCGATTTGGTATAAACGAATATTTACTCAACGTTACTTTTTAGTATCGGATGATCCGAAAGCATCAAGAGCCTGGCAACAGGCTCTTTTTGTGTTTAAGCCCCTGCGGAAATCGCCGTCATTTTTTCACTAACTGATCTAAAGCAAATAGGAGGTCGTAGGTCTGTTAAATCCTTTCGATAAACGGAAGGAAAGTCAAGAAACCTTTTTATTGCTATGAACAGACAAACGAAATCAAAAATCGACTCCGGAAAAGAAGAGGGAGCAAGCGCGTCAGTTGTCAACCGACGTCTATTTTTGCGTTCTGCCGGATTGGCCACGTCTTTGGGAACCATTGTAATTGCTGCCGCTTGTAATGACGACGATCCGGATCCGATGATCCCTGGAACGGGCGATAGTGTGGACCTGGGCTCAGGAGACGTTGGTGTATTAAACTATGCATACGCGCTTGAACAATTGGAAGCCGCTTTCTATACACAGGTTATTGCTACGCCGTATGCCGGCATTACCGACGCGGAAAAAACAATCCTTACCGATATCCGCGACCACGAAATCATTCACCGCGACTTTTTCAAGAAAGCATTGGGTGACAAAGCCATTAAAGATCTTACTCCAAACTTTTCGACGATCGACTTCACAAAACGCGATGCTGTATTAGGTGCTGCGAAGCTTTTTGAAGATACGGGTGTTGCCGCATATAATGGTGCAGGCAGACTGCTCAAAGACGGTGGAAATCTCCTTCTTGCCGGAAAAATCGTTTCTGTTGAAGCCCGCCACGCAGCGGTGATCCGTGATTTGTTGAAACCAAAGTCTGCTGATTTTGCCGGCGATGATATCATCAACGAAAACGGGTTCGACAAAGCTGTTGCCCCTGCCGATATCCTTGCTGCCGTAAAAGGTTACGTAAAGGATACGATCACGGGAGCAAATGTGGGTAAATAATTTAATAACTAATTTGATTCAGAAACAATGGATATTTTCAAAATTATAGATGATTTTCAAAAAATTGACGGGGATGCAGCAGGCCGCCTTGAGTTTGCCACGCGTCGTCATTTTATGAACAGGATCGGCAGTAAGCTTGCAACAGTTGCAGTTCCTACTGTCTTTGCTTCAATTGTACACAAAGCGTATGCGCAGTCTGCGAAAGCAATCGACGTGCTGAACTTTGCACTGACACTTGAATATCTGGAAGACGAGTTTTACAAAGCAGGAAACGCAGCTGCTAACCTGATCCCGGCTTCTGATAAGGCGATCTTCACACAAATCGGCAAGCACGAATCACAGCACGTAGCATTCCTTGTGAAAGCTTTGGGCGATAAAGCGATCAAAAAACCAACATTTGATTTCAAATATGGTGGCGCTTTTAATGATGTGTTTACCAATTACAAAACTTTTGTAACGGTTTCCAGCGCATTGGAAGATACCGGTGTGCGTGCTTACAAAGGACAGGCTGGTGAATTGCTTGCTGATGCGCAAATCCTGGAATACGCACTGCAGGTTCACTCGGTAGAAGCACGTCACGCGGCTATGACGCGCAGACTGGCTGCAACGGTAACAGCAACCCCGGCTATGAAAGGCTGGATTACAGGTAAAGAAGGCGCCGTAGCGGCCATTTACGCAGGTGAAGACAACATGACACAAGGCGGCGTGAACCTGAAAGGCCTTGCATCGAAATCGGATGCAGCTATAACAGAGGCATTTGACGAACCATTGACGAAAGCTGAAGTTCTTGCAATTGCAGGTCCGTTCATTAAAGCATAACATGAGTTAGTAAGCATTAGTAAATTCTCCCTGTTGGACGTATACATGCACTTTTTTAAGTGAGTAATGTTCTAATGTCAGTACACACTATTTTTGTAAGCGAGAGGTTGTCCAGCGGGCAGCCTCTTTTTTTATTAAAAATCGCTTAAATCAGGATGAATGGGTGCTATACTAATATCGTTTATGTAAATTCGACCGTTGATATTTCGAACTATTTCTGAACCTCATAATGAATTCCGGATCCGACAGACGTGGCTTTTTGAAGCGAAGCAGCATGGCAGCACTTGCTGCGGCAATGGGAACGAACATTGTTTTTGCCAACAAAATGCCCAAAGGTTATATCCCGCTCTTATTCGATGAAAAGGATGCGCTTAAAGGCAAAAGTCAGGAAATGATCGTGCAGGGAGATAAACCCTGGAATGTAGAATCACCCTTACACCTGCTCGACGACCGCATTACGCCGGTCGACAAAATGTTTATCAGAAATAACGGCCTGATTCCGGAAACGATTGATGTTGCTACCTGGACGTTGACAATTGACGGTGAGTCGGTTAAGGCGCCGAAGACATATACATTGGCTGAATTAAAAAAGAAATTCAAACCTTTCACTTACCAGCTGGTGCTGGAATGCGGCGGTAACGGCCGTTCTGGCTTTCAGCCGCAAGCATCGGGAAACCAGTGGGGACAGGGTGCGGTGCATTGCGCGGAATGGACGGGCGTTCGTTTGAAAGATGTGCTGGCCGATGTGGGCATTAAAGGTGATGCGGTATACATTGGTTATCATGGTAAGGATCAGCATTTGAGCAAAGACCCAAAAAAGGAAGCCATTTCACGCGGTGTTCCGATGTCCAAAGCCCTGGAAGACGAGACGATCATTGCATGGCAGTTGAATGGTAAGGACATCCCGGAATTTCACGGTTATCCGTTGAGATTGGTTATAGGCGGATGGCCAGCCTCCGTTTCAGGAAAATGGCTGAGCCGGATCTCGGTCCGGAATAAAGTGCATGATGGTGCGAAAATGGAAGGCCATAGTTATAAGATGCCCAAAAGCCCGGTTTCGCCCGGTGAGGATGTGCCACAGACGGACGAGTATTTCAAGATTATTGAATCCATGCCCGTTAAATCGCTCATTACTTTTCCGAAATCGGGCGCAATGATCGCACCTGATGCGGAACTGGCATTACGCGGACACGCATGGGCCGGTGACCATGCAATTAAAAAAATGGAGGTTTCAATTGACTTTGGTGCAACCTGGAAAGAATGCAAGCTTGAAGCGCCCGCTAACAGACTGGCTTGGCAGCATTGGAATACCAAGGTAAAATTCCCTTCCAAAGGTTATTATGAAGTTTGGGCTAAGGCAACCGATGACAAAGGAAATGCACAGCCCATGGTCATCCCGGCCTGGAATCCGGGCGGTTACATGAACAATGCTTGCGAGCGGATCGCTGTTAAAGTCGGTTAATCACAGAGAAAATTACCTGCAATGCATTTGATTAAAAATAAAAATGTCGGCCTGCTGCTCACATTATTCCTTTTTTTGGGATTGGTTTCAACAGCTTTTCGTACAGAAACTCGTGTTGAGAATCAGGCAGGGTTTGCCAGTATTCCTTTGGATACAGCGAAGACAGATAAAGAAACAGGCTTGCTAACGGATCCGAACCTGTATATGGTGAAGGCGCAATGTACGAGCTGTCATTCGTCCAAGCTCATCATTGCCAACCGTTTCACAAGGGACGGCTGGAAACAGAAGATCCGCTGGATGCAGGCCAATCACAATCTCTGGGACCTGGGCGAAACGGAAAAGCAGGTCCTGGATTATCTGGAAAAACATTATGCTCCTACAGCAACAGCAGCCCGCAGGAAGCCCCTCAACGACATTAAGTGGTACAAGCTTGAAGAACAGTGAAAGTGAACAGAGTACAATTAAGTAGAGTAAGATTCAATTTTTTGTTTGCGCTGACGGTTACCCTGGCGCTTTCGTCTTTTAGTAACGACAATGCAGTCCGCCTTCAAAACGGCAGTATCCAGCAGCATTACGATTTACCAAACCCTTTAAAAGCAGAGGTTATCGCGATTCAGGATGGCGACACCATTGAACTCAAATTCCTTTATGCAGGAAAAAAAGCGGGTCAGAGAATGGGAAAACCGATCAGGATCAGGCTTTTGCATGTGAATTGCCCCGAACGCGGGCGGCCTTATTATAAAGTTGCAAAGCAATACACAAGCCAGCAATGTTTCCGGAAAACAGTCCAGATCAGGCATGCTGGTAACTTTGATAAATATGGGAGGTTACTTGGCGAAGTTGTGCTTCCCAACGGCCGGATTTTGAATAAGGAACTGGTTAAAGCAGGACTGGCTGTGCATTTTAAGAAATATTCTAAAAGCCAGGAATACGCTAATCTTGAAATTCAGGCAAAAAAGCAAAAGGTTGGTATTTGGAGCCAGTCGTCGTTATTTTTAGGTCAATTATAATTCTGATAAACACTATAAATGTCTTCCGCCTCAGCACTTTACCAGATACTGTATCAAAACGAAACATTGTTCCGTTTAGCAGAAAGCATTGCGCCTGAGGTGCTGGAAAAATCTATTGTAAATGAGCCTCAGCATGAGCTTGCACAAGCACCTGAACCTGTACAAGCAACTGCACCAGCACATGCAACTGCGCCTGCTGCTCCCGAAGTTCAGCAGCCGATAGGAAAATCAACTCCCAAAACTCCCGCTATCGTATCCAATCCAAGTCCGGCGCCTGCATTACCCCACGCAGAATTCCCGGCATTGCTGCACAGCATACTAATCCTGATGGACGCGCCGAAGCAGAAGGAAATGGCTGCCTCGGAAGCATTGTTCCTGGACAACATTCTGAAAGCAGTCGGACATTCCATGGAAAAAGCGGACATTTTGAATTACAGCTTTCTCAAAGGTCCGGATGCCCGGAGAGTTTTATCGGAGAAGAAAACGAACTTCTTTATCTCATTCGGCGTGCCGCTCATTAAGCTGCATTTGGACTTGTTACTCATGCCCTACACGCCTAAGCTGGTCGACGGCGTCTGGTTTCTGCTCACCGATCCATTGCATGTTATTGAAGCCGACCGCAATCTTAAGAAGAAACTATGGCAGGCTTTACAGAAGATGTTTGAAATGTCCTAATCGTCAGTTGGTTACCTTTTTTAATCCCCGGTCATCACAATAATGTAGCAATTTTCTCTGTTTTCATGGATAATCGCAGGTTAACCATGAAAAACTATGGCAAAATTGACTGAACTAATTGCGAATTGGTTCCGCCCCAACGCATCCGACGCGGACCAATACTATGATGATGAGCCTGTTGAAAATGAAACAGCTCCCAACGCTCCCTCCGATTATACGCCTGTAACCTACATTCAACCAACACCCGAACAGGTGCCTCAACCTGCTGTTGCCGAAATTCCTGAAATACAGAAAGTGGAAGTGCCCATGCCGTATTGGCTGGAAGATGAAGATACATTGCGTGATGAAGGTGTTTTGTTTGGACTTTCTGAGTCTGACCCGAACGAAAAGACGGACATTATCCAGAAGTATTTTTCGAATCTGGTTGCCGGCCACATTGCCAGCATTGAACAGCATAATGAACGCATTCAGGAACTTAACCTCTTTATCGGGCAGAAAAATAACCGGATTGAGGAATTAAAGGACAAATTAAAAAACCCGGTTAGTAACACGGAACGCGAGCACCATTTGCCCCGCACATTAATGGGCATAACACTCTGCGTGGCCATGTGTATTGGCAACTTCTTCCTGATCCGGGAATCATTGAAACCTGCATTTGCAGATAATTCGTGGATCGCGCTGGGCGTGTTCCTGGCGGGAATGTTCAGCTTATTTGGCAAAATTTCCCTTTTCCATGACACTGAATCCCGGGTGACCTGGAAGTCGCTGCTGGAAGAGATCGGGCTTCCATTTGCGGCAGCATTGTTTGTGTTTGCCAATGTCATCTCATACCAGACCTGGTGGCAGGCATTTGCGCTGTTTATATTCGTTTTCTTCCTTTTTATGTTCGCAGGCAAGCTTTTGCTGAGCAACATTACAGTTTTGTGGAACGATACAAAGGCTTGGCTCCATATCAGAAAACACAGCCAGGATTCCGCTGATAATAATTACAACTGGGAAAACGAATGCCAAACCCTGCAAGTGGAAATTGACGAGCTGCGTGTCAAAAAGTGGCAGATCCTGCGTGAACAAAGTACTGCTGAAACAGAACGCGACAAGCTTTACGCAAAAAGGGATATGCTGGTAAAACTATTTGAAAGCGAGTTTTACCTGGCCCGCAGAATGAAGAACGAGCTTACCACCAGACAGCTGAATTTGATCCGCAAAAGCAGGGATTAAGCTTACAGGCATAGCTTTTTCGAAGCAATGTGCTGATAATTAGAAAATTGATTTCGATCATACAAAAATACGAAACGTCATGAACGAACAGAATCCAAACCAGGGCGGCGATTTCCAGCACGGATATTCCAGCGGAATCGAAGGCATTGATCGCCAGGTATATGAGGCATATTTATCCAGCAATGTGAACCATGACTGGGTTATTGATAGAATTAATACCAAAAGAGAAGAACTTTCTTCGGTCAAAAATAAGCAGCAGGAAACCATCAGGCAGCATAAAGCTGCTTACGACAAATTGCAAAATGAAGTGATGGGCCTTAATAATGCTGCCAAAAAAGTGCAGGATAGCGAGAAGTCCATTGCTGAAATCGAGTCTGTAACCGAGGAATTGAGGGAAAAACGTGCGAGCAAGGCGCCATCCTACTCCTTAGTTGCCGGACTCATATTTCTGGCAGCAGGGATATCCTTCATTGCAGGTGACCTGATCATTTCCCACGAGATCGTGGCCTACGCCTTGAATATCCGTAACTCCAACGAAGCCTGGGCATTTGCGATCGGTTTGGCCATGCTTTCCATCCTGTTGAAGCCAGCCTATGACCGGTTGGTGGAAGAGCCTTATCACAAAAATGAAACGCCGAAAGCGAGGTCACGTTATGCCGGATTTAAACTGGTGCTTTCCATTTTTGCGATTGTTACCCTGATCATTTTAGGTTGGTTCCGTTATGAAGCCTACCGGACAGATAAATTGAAAGAAGCCATTAATAAATCGGTTAAAAACCTGCAATTGAATGCTGTTGACCCACTTACGGGTGCGCCGGTGAACAGTCCTGAGTTAACCAATAAGATTGAAGAAGCGCTTCGCAACTCCGATCAGCTAAATCTGGATCTTGTCAATAGTCCCTGGGCGTTGCTTTCTTTCGTCATGAGCGGTGTGCTTTTTGCGATTGCCGGTGCCGTTTCGCTGGGTATGGCATTGCCTGTCTTACAAGGTTTCTGGTATAGATGGCTGCAAATTGACCCAAAACTCTGGCGTTTGAGACGCAGGAGAAAACGCATTCTCAAACAAATGGAGCCGTTACAAGAAACGCTTACCGCACATTTGACACAAAAAAGCATTTTAGAAAATGATATTGCAGTGATGCCTGCCCTGGACGAATTGAAACAGGAAGAAGCCAAGATCAAATCGGAAATAGAAAGCCTGGAAGCAGAGCGCAAACAAACATTGACCGACACACGTGTACATTCATACGGAGACGGTTATGCGCACGGTCAGGTGAGCCGGGATGTGATGGGTGAAGAAGAATATGATGCTTGGAGAAACAGTCATTTAACCGTTTCCAACCTGGCATTACGCGCCAAGTCCAATGCCTCGGCAGACCGCGCAGTTCCCCGCTCACGCGCTACCGGAATGCGTCCGCACCAGGCAATCCGAAAAGCAATAACGGACCGGTTTGACGAAAACAACTCATAATGTTCTAAATTGGGGGCTAAATTATTGATATGATTTTAACCCCCAATTTAAGGATTGTACCCTGCGACGATACGCTTTTTGACGCCATACGCATGGGTAATAACACATTAGCACGCGTGATGGGTGTGAATGTTCCTAAAAAGTGGACCGAGTTCCGGGATACTTTTACCCCTTCTTATCACCGCTGGAAAGCCCACCCTCCTTTACGGGACTGGTGGGTTTATTTGGTTATACACATGCCTGATAACATGCTGATCGGCTCCTGCGGCTACAAAGGCGAACCCGATGCCAGCGGGATGGTAGAAATAGGTTATGAGATCATGCCTTCACACCGCTTGAAAGGCCTGGGAATGGAAATTGCGAAAGGGCTTATCGAACACGCATTTGCACAACCCGGCGTCCATAAGATACTGGCGCATACATTAAGGGAAGAAAATGCATCTGTGAAAATCCTCGAAAAATTAGGTTTTAAGCAGACCGAGGACATTAATGATCCCGATGAAGGTCCACTGTGGCGTTGGGAACTGGCACGAAAATAATTCCTGGGAGGCTTTTGCGTTATCATTTAAGAATTATTGTTTTTCAAAAAATTAATTGGACACGATCAATAATTTTCTTTTGTTATTGATTACCTTGATTTTTGGAAACGCACCTATTCCGAACCCTTTTCCTTTTTGAATTATGATCGCTATATCTAAGGAAACCTATCCGTGGCTGAAAAATTATCCCGAAGGAATTCCCTACGAAATAAACCCTGATGCCTACGTTTCCCTTGTTGACATGATGGAAACGACATTTCGCGACAATGCGGCAAAGCCTGCTTACACCAACATGGATAAGCAGCTTACATTTGGAGAAGTCGATGTTTTGTCCAGAAATTTCGCGGCCTATCTGCAAGGACTGGGCCTGGTTCAGGGCGACCGCATTGCTATCCAAATGCCCAATCTGCTGCAATATCCTGTGGCCATGATAGGTGCATTAAGGGCAGGATTGATCATTGTGAATACGAATCCGCTGTATACGCCGCGTGAGATGCAGCATCAGTTTAAGGATTCAGGCGCTAAAGCGGTTGTGATCCTGGCGAATTTTGCCCTGAACCTGGAAAAAATTGTTGCTAACACCAACATTCAGCACGTTATCATCACCGAGATCGGGGATCTTTTGGGCTTTCCTAAAAAACTGATTGTCAATGCTGTTGTAAAATATGTGAAGAAGATGGTGCCGAAATACAATCTTCCGGACGCTGTCTCTTTTACCAAAGCATTATCCATAGGCGCAGGACGCGAGTATAAAAGGCCAAACATTTCAGGGATTGACATAGCATTTATCCAATATACGGGTGGAACAACAGGTGTTTCAAAAGGCGCAATGCTCACGCACCGCAACCTGATCGCCAATGTAGAGGGAATCAATGAATGGCTGATGTCCAAAATGAGACGTTCGCCAGCCACTGGCCAGCTTACCATTGTAGGTGCATTGCCCTTATATCACGTTTTTGCATTGACCATTAACGGCTTATGCGGCATTAAATGGGGCGCACTCAATATTTTGATTACCAACCCAAAAGATCTGTCGGCATTTGTGAAGGAACTGAAAAAATTCCGCTTTCACATCTTCCCGGGCCTTAATACATTGTTTAACGGGCTGCTCAATAACACCGATTTCGACTCCGTTGATTTTTCTGAACTTAAAATAACCATTGCCGGCGGCATGGCGCTGCAAAAAGTAGTTGCCGAGCGCTGGGAAAAAGTAACCGGCTGTCCGCTCGTGGAAGGATACGGCTTATCTGAAACTTCCCCGGTGCTCTCTGTAAATCCATTAGATGATCACCATAAGCAAGGCACAATCGGGCTTCCTTTCCCGAGCACGGAAATGCGTATCCTGAAAGATGATGAAACCTGGGCAGCCGTAGGTGAAAAAGGCGAGATTTGTGCCAAAGGACCACAGATTATGCTGGGCTATTATAACCGGCCCGACGAAACTGTAAAAGTGATATTTGAAGACGAAAGCGGAAGATGGTTTAAAACCGGTGACATTGGTTATGAAGATGGAGACGGTTTCTTCAAAATCGTGGACCGTAAGAAAGACATGATCCTGGTTTCAGGATTTAATGTTTATCCCAATGAGATTGAGGATGTGGTTGCGCAATGTCCGGGAGTTATGGAAGTTGCGTGTGTTGGTGTCCCGGATGAAAAGTCGGGTGAGCTTGTAAAAATATATGTGGTGAAGAAAGATCCGGCGCTTACCGAGGAAAAAGTGAAGGCCTTTTGCAAAGAAAATCTAACCGGCTATAAGATCCCGCGCCAAATAGAGTTCCGAAATGAATTGCCAAAAACGAATGTTGGAAAAATCCTGAGAAGGGCGCTGCGGGAGGAAGAAATGGGCAAAGCTAAATAGCGGAAACGAGCGGTTACTTCGTAATTCATTCGCTCGAAAAAGCCTGGAAAGCGAGCGATTTATGTATATTTAGCCAAACAAGTTCTCAACCTTGAAAGCAAATCTATATGAATCTACACCGTAAAACTCTGGTATTGCTGCATGGACATGGCATAGATGATACGATTTGGGACAACCTTGATGCCGCGCTTAATGATGATTTTACAATAGTAAGGCCTAACATTTCCCTGTTCACTTTTTGCCAGTCTGTTGAAGATTACGCAGACGAACTGCACCGGTTCCTGACCAATGCGAACATTACAAAATGCGTGCTGATCGGCCATTCGATGGGCGGTTACATTGCCCTCGCATTTGCAGAAAAATACCTGGACATGCTCGAAGGTTTCGGGTTATTCCACTCCACTGCCTATGCCGACGACGAGGCTAAAAAACACCAGCGCAACCAGACCATTGATCTTCTTAAAAATCATGGAACGGAAGCATTTGTTAAAAACACGGCTGGAAATCTTTTTGGGGAGAGATATAAAGAACTTTACCCTGAGAGGATTAAGGAACACATCAACCATTTTGGCAAACTTCCCGCGGAAGCGCTTATTGCAGGCATTGTAGCCATGCGTAACCGTCCAGACCGCACGGCGGTGCTCACCCGCATGACATTCCCGGTTCTGCTCATTATTGGTATGCAGGACAAGCTCATTCCTTTTGAAAGCGTGATCACATTGTCCGCATTTCCCAAGCAGAGCTATCCTTTTATCCTCGCAGAAGCAGGACATATGGGAATGGTTGAGCGGCCCGATGCCACGGCGCGTATGATCAACTGGTATATGGGAAAAATTTAAGTCAGAAATTTATTCATTTCACGATCTAAAACAGGTCATCGTTCGTTATCTAAACTTGAACGGTGACCTTTTCTTAAGAATATGCAAAAATTTACGATCGTAGTGTTTCAGAGGAGGTTATCCTTCCTGCTTATGTGGAGTTTGTTGCTGCTTTACTCCTGCAAAGACGACAAGCCACTGCCTGTGGACCCGCCGGTTGAGAATAAATATCTCACTGAAAGCACGGTTATCACCGAAATGACCAAAGAACAGGTGATCGAGAAAGCCGGTGACCTTAGACTGCTGGTATCTGCGTATGTTAAAAACGGCATCAAGGTTTTTAAAATCACTTACAAGACAAAGAATACGGACGGAACGGACATTATGGCTTCCGGGGCATTGATTTTACCGTCGACGCCGAATCCCGCTTCTATGATCAGCGTTCAGCACGGCACGATCCGTGACGACGCATCTGCACCTTCCAATTTCAAGGATGGAGCTGAAGCAGCGTCCTTTGGGGCATTATTTGGCTCAATGGGATACATTATTGCTTATCCGGATTACATTGGTTACGGTGCTTCCAAGGATTTGCCGCATCCATACGAACACAGAGCCAGCCTGGCATCGGCTTCACTGGATATGCTGCGTGCTGCAAAGGAGTTTTTGAAAGCGCAAAAAGATGTAAAATGGGATGAGAAACTATATGTCGCGGGTTATAGCGAAGGCGGTTACGCAACCATGTCACTCCATAAAATGATCGAAGAAGAAGCTGCTGGTGAGTTCAACTTACGGGCTTCCAGCTGTGGTGCGGGCGCATATGATAAAACTGCGTTCATGAAACACATTATCAATACGAAAACGCACGGAATTGCTTCCTATAATGCACTTTACACATGGGTGCTGTTAACTTATGACAGGATTTATAAACTGAACCGCCCGGCTTCCTACTATTTCAAAGAGCCGTTTGCGACCAATATCACGGCAAACGGGATTTCAGCACCGATTGGCCAAAGCTTTGATTCCGCTTTGAATGAAAGCTTCAAAACTGATTTGAATGATGGCAAGGATGAGAAGTTTATTGCGGCCATTGCAGATAATGATGTTTATAACTGGAAACCCAAAGCACCTGTCCAGCTATATCACGGCGATAAGGACGAACTTGTTTTTTACTTCAATTCGGTAAAAGCATACGATACGATGAAAGGATTGGGTGCGAATGTGACATTAACACCGGTGCCCGGTGGCACGCATAGCAGTTCCATATCGTCATTCCTGATTGGAACGCTGGCATTTTTTACCTCTACAAAATAACATTACATGTTTTCACTTCTTGATCTGGTTGGTAACACCCCTCTTATTGAATTAAAAAAGATCAATCCCAATCCGGACGTAAAAATTTTTGGTAAGCTGGAAGGCAACAATCCGGGCGGCAGCGTCAAGGACCGTGCAGCATTCAGTATGATAAAAGGCGCGATGGACCGCGGTGAAGTGACGTCAGGTACCAAGCTGATTGAGGCCACCAGTGGAAATACAGGCATTGCCCTGGCGATGATAGCACGGCTGTTTGATCTTGAAATAGAGCTCATTATGCCCCAAAGCTCAACAAAGGAACGTGTGCTGACGATGGAAGCCTATGGTGCAAAAGTTGTACTTTCGGAAACCATGGAGAGTGCGCGGGACATTGCGGAGGAGAAAGCAGCTTCCGGCGGTTATTTTATGCTCAATCAATTCGCCAACCAGGACAACTGGAAAGCACATTACAGAACCACAGGGCCAGAAATTTATAAGGATACCAACCAATCCGTGACCCATTTTGTGTCTTCCATGGGCACTACCGGCACTATTATGGGTGTTTCGCGCTATTTAAAGGAACAAAATCCAAACATTCAGATTGTGGGCTGCCAGCCTACCGACGGTTCGAGCATTCCCGGCATCAGGAAATGGCCCGTCGAATATCTTCCCAAAATATTTGAAAGAGAACGGGTTGACCGCGTGATTGAGGTTACGCAGGATGATGCGGTGCTTACCACTCGCAAACTGGCAAAAGAGGAGGCTGTTTTTGCAGGCATGAGCAGCGGAGGCGCAACCTGGGCAGCCATTGAGCTGGCCAAAGAATTAACGGAAGGCGTCATCGTTTGTATCATCTGCGACCGCGGCGACCGCTATCTATCAAGCGATTTGTTTGGATAAAGAGAAAGGCTTTTCAAATTCCTGAGACAATGCTCCCGGATTTGAAAAGCCTTTTAACTAAAATTCAATATTGCGGATCAGAACCAGCCTGAGCCAAGGTTTCTGAAAGGCCACGGAATGGCTACGAGGATGATAATGAGGCCCATTGCGTAAAAGTAGAGCACCGTTCTGTGCTTGGCAGCGCCGGTCAGCTTCTTCGATCTGATTCTTCCGACGGTGATCAGCACAATGGCGATTAACATCATGAATATGTGTTCGATTGAATAAAAACGGAACACTTTCTCGCTGATCAGGTCAAAATTCACTTTCGCGCTCATGGTATAAAGGATCAGCCCAAGCAGCAGCTGCGTATGTGTTGCAATGAATGCGAACAGATAGACTTTGCTATCGCCCTGAGACCCTTTCTGCCAGTTGGAATAAGCAGTAAAAATCGCTGCAATCAAAAGTGCCAACACTACATAACGGAGGCCTGAGTGGGCACGTATAAGCGCGTTCATATTAAATCAGTTTATGGTGAATAAGTAAAAGTATGCAAATGTAACGCTCAATCGAGCATTATGCTTGATATTTGCACAACAAAAAGTCCCGATAATTAAAATATCATGATCATATTTAACATTACCGTCAACATTAGTTATGCCGCCGAAAAGGATTGGCTTGATTTCATGAAGACGGTCCACATTCCCGAAATCCTGGCGACAAAACTGCCGCTTGAGTGTAAACTTTTACGCTTGCTCACCGAGATAGAAAACGAAGGTTCGACCTACACCACGCAGTTTTCGTTCCGGACCATGGAAGATTTCCTTGCTTACCAAACCGGCTTTCAGGCCGACTTGCAGGAGCGCCACCATGCGCTTTTTAATGGTCAATATGTATCTTTTCGGACACTTTTGGAGGAAGCATGACGCTTTCCATCCCCACTTTTGAGGTAAAATAAATATATTTAAAAACAACCCGGTTTACTTGACATTACCCTATTATTTCCTTTTATTTAATATACCATTAAGATCAAAAATGGTGTTTGGGAGCGATTTGAAATTGGGTGGAGAGGATCGAAACTTGTATTGGCGGCCCCGGCATACATGTTGATAGGATGGTTTAAAATATGTTTTACCTTAAAACAAAGTGCTTATGAGACTGCAAATGCAAGCAATTCATTTTGACGCCGATCCTAAGTTGTTGAGCTTCATTCAACAAAAGCTAGATAAACTTGATACCTTTTATGACCGGATTACTAGCGGAGAGGTGTTTTTGAAATTGGATAAAAGTGACAATGCCAAGTTACAGACCAAACTTCTTGAGGTTAAGCTTTATGTTCCGGGAGGAACCATGTTTGTGAGAGAGCAAGGGACGACGTTCGAGGAAGCAACTGATTTAGCAATAGATACATTGAAAATGCAGGTTAAAAAGTTTAAAGACAAACGTAACAATGCCAGGGCACCGAAGATTATTGAAGGTGTAGCATTAGAAGACGGCGTTACGCTCATAACGGAGGAAACTGAAGAGTAACAACATATATATCATAAGCAAGAGAAGCCGCCCCGGTCCGGGACGGCTTCTCTTGCTTTATGGCAACGCGTTTGTTTGCAACAATCGGATAATTGAGCGAATTTAGATTTTTGTTAATATAAAAGCGATTTTATGAATATTGAACCTGTTGTGGGTAGTAGTTTCGAACAGCCATTTCGTCTGACCCAGGAAGAAGTTCAGCGGTTTGCGGATCTTACCGGTGATAACAACCCCATTCACCTGGATGCGGAATATGCTGCAACGACCTCATTCAAAAAGCCTATCATTCATGGCATGCTGGGCGCCACCATTTTCACAAAAGTGCTGGGAACACAATTTCCAGGCTTTGGATCTATTTACCTGAAACAAACATTAGAATTCCTGCGCCCTATGTTCGTTGAGACGGATTATAAAGCCGTTTTCACGATCAAAACCATTAATCCGGAAAAGCACATTGCTGAGATTTCGACTGAGATTGTGGATGCGACAACCAAAAAAGTGGTGACGCGTGGTGTGGCTACAATGATCAATACAGAAAAGTTCTAAAGATAAAAGCCCGGACAGGAATGCCCGGGCTTTTATATCATTTATCCTTCTCAGATTATTCTGCAGTATTCTTCTTATTTTGAACTTCGGCACGGATATCCTGAGCCAACGTTTTAAGGTCTTGCATTCCTTTACGTACACGTGTTCCAGCAGCCTGGTTGCCTTTGTCATAAAACTTATCGAAATCGCCTTCCAGTGAAAGGATCAGATCTTTAACTTCATCAAATCTTGCCATGTTTGTGTTTGTTTTTTAGTTTCAAAATGCCTTTTACACGCTAAAAACGCATGTTTTGACCGAAATTTAGTAATTAAAAGCATTTCCGCAACCCAAAAAACAAAAAAAAACACTTCTAAAATGCAATTAATTATTTGCAAACACCTAAATATCTTAAAATCAGACATTTAGTAATTATTAAATTTTCAAAATAAAAATAAAAAAAAGAGGGCTTTTGCGAAAAAAGCCCTCAGAAAGCGAAATATGCCAATTTTTACTCGATAACCTCCTGAACGTCCTCAACCTGGTAAACCCTGTTTTTCAGCTTGTCGGCCAGAGTCGTGAACGCATTTAATGTATATTCCACATCATCCAATGTATGTGAAGCAGTTGGAATTATGCGCAGCATGATCTGACCTTTCGGTACAACCGGATACACGACGATAGAGCAGAAAACGCCCATATTCTCGCGAAGATCACGCACCATGCGCGTTACTTCCGGCACGCCGCCTTCACTGTGAAGGAAGACAGGAGTAACCGGCGATTCTGTTTCACCAATGTTAAAACCTCTTCCCCTCAGTCCGTCCTGCATAGCCTTAACATTCTCCCAAAGTTTCGCACGAAGTTCCGGCATTGTCTTGATCATTTGAAGACGCTTACGGCAACCTTCTACGTATGGCATCGGAAGCGCTTTCGCATATGTTTGCGAGCGCATGTTATATTTCAGGAACATGATAATTTCGGGATCGTCCGAAGCGATAAAAGCGCCAATTGCGGCCATCGATTTCGCAAATGTCGAGAAGTAAAGATCAACCTCCTTCTGAACACCCAAAAGCTCTCCTACGCCCGCGCCGGTTTCGCCCATTGTGCCGAATCCGTGAGCATCATCCACAAGCAGACGAAAATCATATTTCTTCTTTAATTCCACAATCGCTTTCAGATCGCCTACTTTACCAGACATGCCGAAAACACCTTCGGTAATAACAAGCACGCCGCCACCTTTCTCATTGGCCAGTTTCGTGGCACGGATCAGGTTCTTTTCAAGGCTAGCCATATCATTATGGTTGAACTTGTAGTATTCACCCAATTTGGCTTTGTGCAAGCGAATTCCGTCGATGAGACAGGCATGTGATTCCGCATCGTAAACAATCACATCGCGGTGGTCACAGATACACTCGATCGCCGACATAACGCCCTGATATCCGTAGTTAAGAAGAAATGCGTCTTTTTTGCCTACAAACTCAGCAAGTTCTTTTTCAAAAGTCTCGTGAAGCTCTGAATTCCCCGACATCATTCTGGCTCCCATTGGATAGGCAAGCCCCCATTTGGCAGTCGCTTCGGTATCAGCTTGTCTGATTTCCGGATGATTAGCCAATCCCAAATAATTGTTCAAGCTCCAATTTAACACCTCACGGCCCATAAATCTCATGCGCGGCCCCAGGTCTCCTTCCAGCATTGGGAAAGAAAAATAATGGTGGCTGTTTAGCATTTTGGCCGGTGTCCCGATAGGGCCGGAGTTGTTGCGTAATTTCTCAAAAATATCCACTCGCTTTTATTTTATGTGGGTAACCAATTGATATAAATGTTAGATAAATGCAAAATTAACAAAATTTGCGCTTACTTTAATACAATCCAGCCCCAGGCCATGATTGTAATTTAGTAAAATAACAAAAATCGTGCGCTAACTAACATCATAAAATCGGGTATTCTCCCACCAAATAAAAGAGGGTGTCTCATTTCAAAATGGGGCACCCTCTTTCGTTTCTGGTTTTTGTAACTGAGAATTAAGATTCAAAATCCGCCGTTAAAAGCTAGCTTACTGGATTTGCCAGGTAGGCGCGTAAACAGCCCTCCTAGGCCGCCCTTTTCCTGATATTCTGGGCTAGTGCGATCAATCCCCACTCTATTTCGACCTTTTGTTTGCCGCGGAGCATAAACTTGCGGAAGCCGTGGTTATGTTTAATGTTGCCAAAGACGGGTTCTACGTCATAGCACCGCTTCTTTCGTTTGACAATGCCTTCCTCACTTTTTAGCAGCTCGTCGGCTTGCTGTTTTTGCCTATC
>NZ_AUAS01000002.1 GCF_000428845.1 Dyadobacter alkalitolerans DSM 23607
TGGACAAAACCATGGAAGCCAAGGGCTCGGTGCGGGCCCTTGAAATGGCGCTTTTGGCGCGAGGCAAATCTGACAAACCGCTGATCCATCATTCGGACCGGGGCGTCCAGTACTGCTCATGGAAATATGTTGACCGGCTCAGAGACAACGGCGTGACTATCAGCATGACCCAAAGCGGCGACCCTAATGAAAATGCGATGGCCGAACGCGTCTTCCGCACGCTGAAAGGAGACTTTGGCATCAGAGGTTTTCTTTCTTTTTCATCCGCATATGAGGCGATCGAGAAAGCCATCAACACTTATAACGCCATGCGGCCCCATGCATCGCTCGGGTATCTGACCCCCCACCAAGCGCATCACCGGACCGGACCGCTGCCTTTGAAATGGTACCCGTACAAAAAATCCGTTTTGGAAATGTCCAATACCCGCCTGGATACTTGAAAACGGGCTAACTGTCAACCGATTTCAGTAGCATATGAATCGATCTTTGTTCTGGGCTAGTTCTACGCTAGCTAGAATTCGCTATATCGGTCTAAGATGCGGGATGGGCTGTTCTATTCAATCCTAAGAGCGATCAATTTCGGCCATTTGGAGCTTACTTGACTGATTTTGAGCGTTAACCGAGTTATTTTAAGATTTGTAAATGTCCATTATCATTTGGATTTACATCGCTAAAAGTCCGGAAACGGGCCTTTGGGTAAACAATGTGGCCACTTAAGAGTTGTTGAAAGGCTTTCTAATTTGATCTTTTCATATTTGATGCACGTAATTCTGATATCATTATGGCTTTCGTACATCATTTCAAAAGAATCTTTCTGCTTATGGGTTTAATTGGATTTTTATCGAACCTATTTTCTTGCTCAGATACCAATTCTAAGTTTAAACCCGGGGTGCTGACTGCGAGCGGCTACTATGTAAAAAATGGAAAAGCATATTGGTATGGTGGATTTAGTAATGCTGAGCTGATTGAACTGACGAGCGCCAATGCAGCAACATTTGCATCGCTAAGCAAAAAATATCCAAATGTTGAATTTGCTTCCTCTTATGCCAGTGACGGAAAGAATGTCTATTTTAACGGTGGTCGAATCAAAGATGCCGACGGTAAGACTTTTGAAGTGCTGGGCTTTGGCTGGGGAAAAGACGCGCGCAATGTTTACTCCTGGCATTCAATTATTTCTGATGATGCGGCACATTATGTAGCTGTGCAAGGTGGATTATGGAAAGATAGCATGCACGTTTTTAGCGGAGACCGAATTGTCTCGGACGATCCGGAAAGTTTAAAGTTTATCGGCACCGTCGATCATCGTTCTTACCATAGTGATTCAAGAGGAATTCTGGCTGGCGAAATCCGGATAGATTCCGTGGATGCGGCAACATTCAAACCACTCGGTCATGGCTATTCCGTTGACAAATCAAAAGTCTTTCTAATCGAAACTACGAAAGTTGAAATTGTTGAAGACGCCAATGCGCAAACTTTTCAGGTTTTGTCTGAATTTTATACCAAAGATGCTTCGCGTGTATTTTGGCGTGGCGAGAAATTACCGGATGTCAATCCCGACGCTTTCAAAATAATCAGTGAGGAACATCATTGCAGCTGCGACGATAAGCGTGTTTACTATAAACACAAAATTATTCCCAATGCAGATCCCCGAAAATTGCCTGTCGGCAAAAGCTCAAAATATTGTAACGAGAGTGAGATCGTATTTGAATGACGATCTCACTCTCGTTAAGTCTATTCATTAATCAGGCAATGTCACAGATTTGTACACATTGTTTCAGGGAAGCCAGCGGTTCACGTTTTGGAATAAATTCCTGCGCGACAAAACCTTTATAGCCGGTGTCGACAATGGCCTTCATGATGGCTGGGTAGTACAACTCCTGCCCTTCGTCAATTTCATTTCTGCCAGGGACTCCCCCAGTATGATAATGTCCGATGTATTTATGATATTTTTTGATCGTTGCAATCACGTCACCTTCCATGATGGACATGTGATAAATATCATAAAGCAACTTAAAGTTCTCAGAGCCAACCATTTCGCATAAGCCTGCGCCCCATGAAGTATGGTCGCACATGTAATCCTTGTGGTTCACCTTGCTATTCAGCAATTCCATAATCATGGTAATTCCGTGCTTTTCGGCAGACGGCATCAACCTTCTTAATCCGACTGCACAGTTACGCATACCGTCAATGTCGGACATGCCGCGTCGGTTGCCCGAAAAACAAATGACTGTCGAATATCCCGCTTCCTTTAATTTAGGAAAAAGATCTTCGTAGCTTTTTACAAGCTCATCATGTAATGCGAGATCATTAAAGCCTTTTTCTATTCCCATTCCGGCGCCGTTTGGCAATGCGCAAGTCAGGCCATATTTTTTGAGTGTTGGCCAATCCTCCGGTCCCAACAGTTCGATGGACGTAATGCCCATTTCCTTACATTCTTTTGCAAAAGTGTCCAGCGGAATTTTTCCATAACACCATTTACAAACAGAATGATTAATCTTACCATTTAATTTTGAACCTAAGGCTTTTCTATTTGCAGCAAAAACTTCGGACAGCGAAAGCACGCCGGTGCCTGCGGCTAAACTCTTTAATACAGATCGTCTCGTAGACATATAAGTAAGTTTTTTAAAATAAATATCAGGCGATGTCACAAATGGTTACACCCTGTTTCAACGATGCGATGTCGTCTTTGCGGCTTGGGATAAACTCCTGACCTACAAAGCCTTTGTAACCGGTTTCGACGATTGCTTTCATGATCGTAGGGTAATACAATTCCTGCGTTTCGTCAATTTCATTCCGTCCAGGAACGCCACCCGTGTGATAATGGGCAATGTACTTGTGGTATTTTTTGATTGTCGCAATTACGTCGCCTTCCTGAATCTGCATGTGGTAAATGTCGTAAAGAAGCTTGAATTTCTCCGAGCCAACCATTTCGCAAAGGGCCGCCCCCCACTCTGTCCGGTCGCACTGGTAATCCCGGTGGTTCACCTTGCTGTTCAGCAGTTCCATTACCAAAGTTACATTGTGCTTTTCCGCAGTCGGGATGAGTTTCTTAAGTCCGACCGCGCAATTACGCAAGCCGTCTGTGTCAGACATGCCACGGCGGTTTCCCGAAAAGCAAATAATTTTGTCATAACCTGCCGCCCGAACTTTGGGGATCACATCTTCAAAACCTTTGATCAGCTCCTCATGATTGGCTGGATCGTTAAAGCCTTTTTCAATATTTCTGGTCAGGCCCTCGCCCCATGGCAATGCGCAGGTTAGTCCGTGCTTTTTAATGATCGGCCATTCGGCAGGCCCCAAAAGCTCTATGGAAGTTATGCCGATTTTCTTGCAGTCCTGTGCGAAAGTTTCCAGAGGGATCTTTCCATAGCACCATTTACAAACGGAGTGATTGATCTTTCCATTCAGTTTGGGGCCGAGTGCTTTTTGAGATGCGGCAAATGCTTCTGCCAAAGAAACCGGTAAAGTCATTAATCCCGCGCTGGCGGCAATATTTTTTAAAACAGAACGTCTTTCGATACGTTTCATTTGCATGCAGAAAATTGTGGAACTGGATAAAAAAGTAGTGGTGCAAGGATTCCCTGCACCACTATATTAAGCTTAATAAAACATAATCTACTCAAA
The DNA here is from genome assembly GCF_000428845.1 of Dyadobacter alkalitolerans DSM 23607. Classification (GTDB taxonomy): domain Bacteria; phylum Bacteroidota; class Bacteroidia; order Cytophagales; family Spirosomataceae; genus Dyadobacter; species Dyadobacter alkalitolerans. The sequence continues at coordinate 3,625 of NZ_AUAS01000002.1, forward strand.
AAATCGATGATCTATTTGCCGCCTTTGGGAGCCGAAGCTTCGGTATAAATCGGGTTATTTTTATTGCCACCTGACATCAGGTAAGCAACCAGATCTTTCAATTCATCCGGGTTCAGACTGTTGATCAAGCCGGGAAGCATGATCGATTCCGGCGAAGTTTTGGTCGACGATACCGTCTTTTTCGAAATTTTCCGGATTGTTTTTGAATCAAAAGGGTTCTGAGCAATGTAATAGAAATTAGCATCCTCATTCATCTGGCGACCTAATACGGACTGACCATCTTTCAAGGTGTAAATCGTGGAAGCGTATTGATCAGAAACCGCTTTATTCGGAATAATGATCGCTTCTAGCATGTCTTTCGCACTGAAACGAGTTCCTAACTGAGTCAATTCCGGGCCGATATCCGCACCTTCGCCTTGAATTGTATGGCATTTGTCGCAGATAACAGCTGAGAAAATCAGCTTTCCACGATCGAAATCACGATGTTTCAAGCTATCCTGAACTACTTTTACTGCATCATCAACTTTCCATTGACGTCCCGGTCCTTTCGGTGCATAAGCATTGGCAATATCGTTTCCGCTCGCTGTCAGTAATTTAGCTCCCGAAAGATCATTGTAGTAATCAAACTTATCCTTAGGTGCATTGGCTAGCGCACGCTGGCGGGCTTTGTCAATAAAACCAATGTAGCTTCTTCCACCTTTGTAACTGAATGCCGTGTTAAACCATTTGAAATATTCGTCGCGCAATGCTGGTGTCCAGTCTGTTTTATCACCACTCAAAACCATCGCATAGAATGTCTGCTGTGCGGGAGGAAGCTTAGCCAACAAGCCAGCGATGTCCAAACCGTATTGCGGGTTTCTCAGGATCAGGTCGGACGAAGCTGTTGCCGGAACGTTGTCTTTGTCTTCAAATTTCTCTGTTTTCAACAAAGCCAATGTTCTTTCTGCCGTTTTTGGCACTTCCAGGAACACCAGAATTTTGCTGTAGAGCCGGTTAATTTCAGGTGATTTCGATGGATAGTTTGGATTCAGATAACCTACAACTGCTGTTTTAGTTGCTGCATCAGGCTGACCAAAACGGAACAATGCTACTTCAAAAGTTCTGAGCAAATCCGCCTTTTTTGCATCCGTCAGCTTAGCATAGTCGATCTTTGTAAGTGCATTATAAAGGTCGTTTTTCACAGCTGCATCTCCCTGACGCGCCAATGCCAACGCTCCGTAGATCAATGTCTGTGGATCTTTTTCGGCTAGAACTTTTGATTTCCATTGCTCAACAGGCTGATGTTCAAGTGCAATGCGAGCGGCATAGCGAACGAAACGATCAGGATGTTTCAGGTTAGGCCAGGCAGCGTCTATTGCCTTAGGATCTTTTTTCGCGTGAAAACTTTCCAGTTCCGTACGAAGCTTGTGCTCAGGCGTAATGACAGGTTTCACAACATTTGAACCGGCAGCAATTTTCTCGTAATCTTTGTGATAAACCCGGTAAAGATCAGATTCAAGCCGACGGCCGCCTGTTAAGAAATATAGCGCACCGTCAGGACCAATTTGTCCGTCTGTAAGCGGCAGTGGTGAACCTGAGATAAATTCCTCATGTTCAGCCGAGTAAGTTGACCCGTTTGGTTTCAGGTGCAAGGCATGCATAATCCCGAAACTCCAGTCAAATGCCAATAAGGTATTTTTGTATTTCTCTGGAAACCGCGCGTCTTTAAGGTAAATCAGGTTCGTAGGTGATCCCTGACCAATGTTTTGCAATGCTGGAAGGTTATCAGGAAATGACGGATGCCATTTACCAGATCCCGTTCTCCATCCAAATTCGCCGCCGCTTGTTGCGTGACAAACCCTTGTAGGGCGATACCAAGGTTGGCCGAAATCCCATTCCATATCCGAATCATAAGTGAAAAGATCACCCGCCTCGTTGAATGCAATGTCATAAGAATTTCTAAAGCCGGCTGTGATCAACTCCCATTTTTTTCCTTCCGGATCTGTCTCAACAATCCATCCGCCTGGTGCCATACGATCGTTCGCATGACCGCGTGGATCTTTGATCAGCGGAAAAAGATTGTCGTCTTTCCAGTTTGGCGTCAGTCTGTATGAATCCATCTGCGGCAGATCGGTATGGTTACCCGCTACGACAAAAAGAGATTTTTTATCAGGAGACAGGATAATGCTGTGCGGTCCGTGTTCCCCCTCGCCTTTTGTGGCTTTCAGCAACGTGACTTTATCAAATTGATCATCATTATTCGTGTCCTGCAAACGATAAACACCACTGCCGTTCGGAATCTTCTCTGTTGACCGGTTATTGACTACAACATAAAGACTATTGAATGCATATAGCAAACCTTGCGCCGCACCAAGATTTACTTTCGCAGTGTCCGCTTTGTCGCCTACGATCAGCCTTTCCACTTTTGGAGCTGCTGTTGAGCCAATAGGTGGCAATTCGAGGCGATAAAGAAATCCGTATTGGTCAGACGTAATCATACGTCCCTTGTCGTCGAAAGCCATGGATACCCATGAGCCATTTTTTGCCTCAGAAATACTATATAAGTGTTCTGCTTTGAAGCCATCAGGCAGTTTCAACTTGTCCACCTTCGAACCGGGCGGACGGTGTTTGGCAGTTCGGTTACTGAGCATAACCCCGCAGAAAACGCCTACCGCAAGCAGCACGGCGAGTGTCATTGGAAGTTTAGACCATTGTTTTTTAGTGTACATTTTACAGCTAAGAGTTAAGTAAATATGAAAAAAGCATTCGTTCAGGGTGAAATTGGAATTTTACATTCTTTAATAAAGCAAATTTAAACTTCAAATAATCTGATAGATACAATATTAAGATGAAACGCTATTTTGACTATCCTGTTGTGTCGGGAAAAGTCGATGTGTCAGTCTTAAATTAAAATGAGTGAATGATTGAAACGTTGAATCCATATTCAACATTCACTCATTCACTCATCGCCCGGCGACCCGGTCAAAATTCATCCAAACCGTCCTCCTAGAAGTGTGGCGTCAATGCTGCTTCCACTGCTGGCAGACCGTAATAGTCGTCCAGGACTGTGAATGCGTTTGGCGGAGGAACGGCTCCTTTTGGGAAGTAGTAAGCTTGTGGATTGGCTTTTACTTTTGCTCCATAAGCGCCGATAATCTCCTTCACGCGACCGGTGCGGGTCAGGTCAAACCAGCGTTTGTTTTCGAATGCAAGCTCAACACGTCTTTCCTTGAAGATCGCTTCACGCATGGTTGCTTGCGATGTCGCTTTTGTTGCGGCAAGGCCTGCGCGGGTACGAACCTGGTTGAGGTAAGTGGCTGCTTCGGCTGGTTTTCCTAACTCATTAAGCGTTTCTGCCATGAAGAGCAACACCTCGGAGTAACGGTAAACGGGCCAGTTCTGACCAGTGTTGTTATGCAGTGAGTGCGGCTTTGCATATTTTTTGATATATGGATAAGTCTTATTTTCCGCAAGACTGCCGCTCAAAGTCACATAGCCAATGGAAATGTCTTTCCGCTTGTCACCTGCTTCATAAGCTGCGATTAGGTCCGGTGTAGGAATGTTGTTACTTTCCTGTGAAGTGGCCTGTGGGTTAGACGTGCCTGTAAGCGGCGCGATTTCGGCAGCGGAAATGGGCGAAGGAATAAAACGGTAGATCTGATTACCATTGTATCCAGCCGATCCTTCCATGTACTGAATCTCAAACACCGATTCTGCGTTGTTCTTGTTTGCAGTCGTTGTCGAGAATGCATTGGTATAATCCGGCATCAGGGAATAACCGTCGTTTGTAATCACATCTCTTAACACTGGTTCTGCCAAAGCCCATTTTTTCTGGGTAATGTAAAGGTTGGCCAACAATGTTTTCGCAGCACCCGAAGTGGCACGACCTGCCTCCTGTTTTGCTTTGTTCAGCAACAGGCCACCGGCTTCTTTTGCGTCCTTTTCTATTTGTGCATAAATCTCTTCGGTGCTGGCCAGCGGCGATGCAGCATCTTCACGTCCGGTTACCGGGATAAGGTGAAGCGGCACCTTTCCGAACAGCCGCACAAGGTCAAAGTATGCAAATGCCCTCAGGAACAACGCCTGACCTTTCAGGTTTTTCTTGGGATCTTCTGCAAAATCCACACCGTCAATCAGTGCGAGAATTTGGTTCGCTCTTGCAATAATCTGATAATTAAGGCGATACTGAACCAGTACGTTGTCATTTGCAGTAACACCCCCAGCAGTCGGAACCGCGAAGTCGGCAACGTTTTCCGTTGCGTCCACCGCACCGTAGAGGGTATTTCTTGCGTAATACGTATTATCCGAGTGCATTTCCTCCAACACCCAGGCACGTTCGTTGTACATCTGGCGGAACGGAACATAGGCAGCATTGACCGCCTGCTGAAAATCCGACTCCGTTTTGAAAAATATTCCGTAGCTCAATGCCGTTTCCGGGATAACTGTCAGGAATTCTTCGCGGCATCCTGCTAACGCAAATGTCAGGAACCAGGTCGCTATATATCTTTTTTTCATCTTCTGATAATTAATATTGAATTGAATGTTGGCTGGCTTAGAAATTCATGTTCACACCCAATGTCCATGTACGTGGAACCGGATAATTCGAGAAATCCACGCCCTGGCTAAGGTTACCGCCGTCACCATTACCATCACCTTGTGAACTGGTTTCAGGGTTAGGTCCGCCCCAGTATTTGGTGAAAACATAAACCTGCTGGATTGAACCGTAAACACGGGCATTCTTGAAGAATTTATTCACCTTACCAATGTTGTAGCCGATCGTAATGTTCTTGATCGTGAAATAAGAAGCGTCCGCTACAAAGTGCGAGCTGTTCCAGTCTCTCTCGATACCCGTGAAGTTCCCGCCATTGTTAGTTGCTCCGTACATTCCATTACCCTCGCTGATCACCGTAGTCGCAACACCGATTCCATTAACCGTTGTGTTTTTAACACGGAAACGGTCTTTCACGCCAGCCACCATGTTGAATACACCGTCAAGGTTTGCCGTGCTGTAAAGGTGACGCACCCAAAGTTCGTTGCCATACGAGCCCGATCCTGCAATAGAGAAATCCCAGTTGCCATATTTCAGATCGTTAACAATTCCGTAAGTGAATTTAGGGAATGGGTTACCGATAATGGTACGGTCATCTGCGTCACCACCGTATGTAATGGTGCCATCGCCATTCACATCTTTTAATTTAATTGTTCCAATTGCTGAACGTCCGGGAATGATCGGCGAGTTAGCCAAATCTTCTGCGCTTCTGTAAAACCCTTCTTTCACCATTCCGTAAAACTGACCGAATGGCTGACCAACCTGTGTGATATGGAATGATCCGTAAACACGATCGATGCCTGGTGCAAGTTCCATTACCTTATTTCTATTGAAAGAAATGTTTGCATTGGTTGTCCATTTCAGCTTTCCATCCAGGTTTCTGGTTGTCAAAGAAAATTCATGACCCCAGAATTTGATCTCACCAATGTTGTCATTATAAAATGGGAAACCCGACTCCTGCGGAACTTGTACTGCATAAAGCAAATTGGTGGTCCGCTTGGTGTAGAAATCATAAATGAATTGGATCCGGTCATTGAATAAGCCCAAATCAAGTCCAAGGTCAAATTGCTTGGTTGTTTCCCAGCCCAGGTTCCTGTTTGCCAAAGACGTTACAACAGCACCAGTAGCCACATTACCACCGAAAACAGCATTTGTCGTATTGTTCACTAGCGCATATTGCGTGTAGTTACCGATGTTGTTGTTACCAATCACACCGAAGCTCCCACGTATTTTCGCGAAGGAAACTTGTCTCACGTTTTTAAGAAATTCTTCATCAGATATTACCCAACCCGCAGATGCCGAAGGGAAGGTTCCCCAAAGGTTGTCGGATCCGAAACGGGACGAGCCATCCGCACGCACAGCCGCAGTAAACAAATATTTTCCTTTGTAATTATAGGAAAGACGGGAAAGGTATGAAGTCAATGCCCATTCGTTTGCACCGGTTTGTGTTCCGCCGCGGTTGATGTTGATTGCTCCCTGAACGGTTGGAAGTCTGTCATCCGTGTAAGTATCTGCCTGGATACGCGTAAAATCCTGACGATAACGCTGCTGTGTATATCCAGCCAGTAATTCAAAGTTGTGATCTCCGAAGCTGCGGTTGTAAACAGCCGTGTTCTCATTCAGCCAGCCTACGTTTTCCAGACTTTGGCGGATAGAAACGGCCGTTGTCGGGATTGCTACGTTAATATTACTGGTTGCCGTTGAAGGGTTGAAAAAGAAAAATTTGTTATTCTCGTATTCAATATTCAATGTGGCTCTCAATTTCAGGCCCTTAATCGGACTGTAAACAAGATAAGTGTTACCAAGTAATTTGGTGTTCTTGTTCTCGTTAGTTAACTCTTCTGCTGCCCGCACCCAGTTTGGATACTGGAAAATATTTCCGGTTCCCTCTGGAAAGGTGTTTACCTTAGTTAATTGACCATTTTCATCACGAATCGGCATGACCGGCCATGTATGCAATGCATTGAAGAGGATACCTGTTCCGCGGTCGCCATCGGTTCTGGGGGTATTATCAAAAATATACTGAGGAGCAATGTTGAAGCCGATCTGTATCTTATCTGAAACGTCGTACTCAGAATTCATCCGTAGTGAATATCGTTTGTAATCGTTATTTATAACGACACCTTTTTGGTTGAATATCCCCGCAACCAACGACGTTTTCAATTTGTCCTTATTGGAAGTGATCGTAAGGTTGTAACTCTGGATCGGTGCATTGCGCAAAACTGCATCATACCAGTCGTTATTTTTGTTTGCATATTGCTCCGGGTTCTTAAATGCTTCCGGAACGGCTTTGTTCTCGTCCTCGAAAAGTTCTTTTTTGAACTGTGCGAATTCTTGGGCTGTCAACATTTCAACGCGTCCTTTTTTCGGCACGTTCTGGATTCCATAGTAAGCCGTAAACCCGACATTAGTTTCACCCGGCTTGCCGCGTTTCGTTGTGATAAGCACAACGCCGTTGGCTGCACGCGAACCGTAAAGAGAGGTTGAGGCTGCATCTTTCAATACCGAAATATCTTCAATCTCGTCCGGGTTCAATGCGGCAATGTTTCCAGTGATCGGGAAACCGTCGATAACATATAATGGATCGCTTCCTGCTGATACGGACACCTGGCCACGCACACGGACCGACATTCCCTGCCCTGGCTTACCAGTGGTTTGGTTGATCTGCACACCAGCAAGACGTCCTTGCAGTTTTTGCGTGATCTGGGAAACGGGCACGTCCTTAATGTCTGCCGCGCTAACTGTCTGAACAGCTCCGGTAATTTCTCTCTTTAACTGGCTACCATAACCTACAACAACCACTTCGGTGAGTGCTTTGGAGTCTGTTGCAAGCGTTACGTCGATGGTTGCACCGGAACCAATCACAACTTCCTGAGACAGAAAGCCTACCGAAGAAAAAATCAATGTTCCGCCTGCATCAGGCACATTAATGGTGTAGGATCCGTCGGCGTCGGTAACGGTACCGGTCGTAGACCCTTTGAGTACAATGCTGACGCCAGGGACTTTTTCGCCGGCTTCATCGCTAACCTTACCTTTAATGGTTTTGTCAACGGAGATGGTTTTGTTTTTTAATACAGGATTAGGCGTAAAAAGCGGAGTTGCAACAGCCGAAATTCCGCAAGCCGTCCCAATGAGCACTTGACTCAGTGAAAGCTTGATCAGGGAATTCAACCGGGCACAATAGGATGATTGTCGAGATTGATTCATAAAAAGAAATTTTAGGTTTAGTGACTAGCAGGGGCTGGACCGTTCTCTCTTTGTTGACGGCGTGGAGGTTTGTTCATGTTTTCATCGGAATAAGGGTTAGGTGAATAGCTTGTAAGGGTTTAGGAATTGGTAATGAGGACTAAAAAGAACCGGATTTTCGTATTTGTATAGGACAAAAATTAATTCTTATAGTAATATATTGCAATACTAGAAGGATTGATACAACGGACTATCCTGCTCTGTCTGGTTTTAATTAATATTTAATTAGCAGGACTTTTTTGGATATAACTCATAAAAAAATCGCCAGGCAGATTCCGCCCGGCGATTTTGACTCAGTTTAACTATTATGACAATAACTCCATCACTGCTTTTCCTTTCCCGTCGGGTGTAGTGTAAAACGGTCGTTTTTCTACTTCATACTGCGTGTCTTCCGCTATGCCGAGGGCGTGATAAATGGTCTGGTGGACGCCGTCTATCTTGATCGGATTTTCGATGGTTTTGCATGGACGTTCGTCTGCGGTTTTTCCATAAACAAAGCCTTTCTTGATCCCGCCGCCGAACATTAACATGGAGCCGCCGTCTGTAAAATGACGGTGCATTCCATAAAATTTAAGGTCTGAAAGAATGTCGGGCTGCTGCACCTGTTCCAGTACTTTAGCGTCTGGCTTGCCTTCCACCATCATATCACGGCTGAATTCACTGGCAAGCACCACCATGGTCCGGTCAAGCAAGCCCTGTTTGTCGAGGTCTTTGATCAATTGCGCAATCGGCCCGTCGATTTGTTTTTTCATGTCCTGCAATCTTGTATGGCCGTTCTCATGCGTATCCCATCCTTTAAATGGCTCATATTCAGTTGTTACGCTGATGAACCTGGCTCCTTGCTCGGTAAGACGGCGGGCTAGTAAGCACCCCAGGCCAAATTTGCCTGTGTTGTAAATGTTATAGCTTTCTTTTGGTTCGGTACTAAGGTCAAATGCTTTGGATTCGGGTGAGTTCAGCAAGGCATATGCCTGCTCCATGGACCTTTTCAGCGATTCGCGCTGGTAATCGCTCCCGAATTCTCCTACCGGGCTGTTATTGATGAGCTCATTATAAAGCTGGTTCCGGCGCTCAAACCGTTTTGCGTCCATACCCACCGGCGGACGCACACTTTCGAGGCCCTGGCTTGGGTCAGGAATAAAGAACGGACCGAACTCGTTGCCCAGAAATCCTGCCGTATGAAAGGCCTTTAATTCTTCCGCTTCCCCAACTGTGAACCGCTGTCCAATGTCTACGAACGCGGGGATCACCGGATTTTTGGGACCCAGTTCTTTGGCTATCCAGGAACCCATATGCGGAGCTGCTACTGTTTGCGGTGGCTCATAGCAAGTGTGCCAGTGATACTGATGCCGGGAATGTAAAATGTGTCCCATATCAGCTGCCACATATGAGCGGATTAATGTGCCCCTATCCATCACTTTTCCAATAGACTGTAAACCGTCGGAAAAATGGATGCCATCTAAAACAGTAGGAACTGACTTAAAAGTGCTGAGCACGCGATTGCCTTCCATGTCCTTTTCGAACGGCGTATAAAGCTTCGGATCGAAGGTTTCTGTGTGCGCCATGCCGCCGGCCATCCATAATAAAATGACGGTGTCAGCCGAAGATTCTGGCCCGGATATGCCTTTGCAAGATGAAAGAATGTTTGATACAGGTGCTCCCGCAGCCAGCGCTGCCATTGTGGCGGCACTCGCTCTCTGCAAAAATTCTCTCCTATTCCAGGTAGTGTTCATCTCTAATGATTTTTTTATTAGCTCACTATTAACACATTATTAATTTTTACATCACATATTAACAATACTTTTTGTATTTATATTATGTATTAAACATAAATAAAGTAATGTATTATACAATGTATGTTAAGTACTAATTGATTTATGCTTTTGAAAAATACTTAACATTTAAATCTTAATAAATTAACTGAAACTCGGGAACGAGCGCTATCGCCCAAACCAAATCCTGAATACTCTCCTCATTCGGTGCCGGGCCCAGGATTCGTTTTGCTGCTGCGAGCTCTTTTGCGAGCGGTGTCCGTCCCAATGCATTCTGATAAAGCGCTGTGACGAGTGAATCAGAAGTTGGATATTTCTCCTTCCAGATCTTCGAGCCTTCCTTCAATGTGTTCGTGAATTTGCTCCCATTTGTTAACTCCAATGCCTGCAATAAATTGGCTTGCGAAGTCCGTGAAGTGCTCACCGTTTCCCGGTTCGGGCGACCGAGTGAAGTCTGGAACGGGTCGTTTTTTACGAAGGCCGCGCGGGCAAATGGCAGGCGTTTCTTGATATCTTTTGGAAGCAGTTTATACACAATCGCCGAGTCAGCATACATGGGGTTGAACGCCGTGCTGATGGCGTCGGAGAACTGCTCGGCGGTGAGCCTTCTTCTTACCATGCCGGTGAACTTGTAGTCATTGGCCATAATGTCGGCTGCCTCCTTAACAGATGAGGAAGGAAGCTGATATGTCCTTGATGTGACAATAGTGTAGATCAATTTTTTCATGTCGTAACCATTGGCAACGAAATCGGAGGAAAGCCAGTCGAGAAGGTCTTCACTCCATGGCATGTTGTCCATCATGTCCACCGGTTCGACAATGCCGCGGCCGAGTAGTTGTGCCCAGACCCGGTTAACGGCAGTGCGGTAAAGCCGGCCGTCTTTGGGTTGTACCAGAAAGTCGGCGAGTTCGCGCAATCTTTTTTCGGTGCTTGCATTCACGCTGATCTCACCCAGTTCCGGGAAGAGCATTTTTGTTCCGGCTATTGTTCCGGTCGGTTTGTCGCAGCGGTTAATTTCAAGTAATGTATCAGCGAAGATGTTCGCGAATGCGTAAGAGTCGGCGAGCTTCCAGTCGCTGATGAAACTGTCGTGGCACGACGCACATTTCAGATTAAGTCCCAGGAAAATCTGCGACACATTCTGCGCGGCCTGCATTTCGGTGCGCTGACTGGAATTGATCGTCCCACGCCATTTGATTCCCTTAATAAAACCTTCCGAACCTTTGACGGGGCTGATCAGCTCTTTCACAAACCAGTTGTAAGGCTTGTTAACCTGCAAGGATGAGTAGAGCCATTTGGTAATGTCAAACCTGCCACCCGTAATGTATCCCGTTCCCGAATAGTCGTTCCGCAGCGCATCATTCCAGAACGACATCCAATGCTGGGCATAGTCATCTGAACGGTTCAGGAGTTCTTTTGCCAGCAATTCTCTTTTATTGGGCCGTTCGTCCGCAACGAATGCTTCCACCTTTTCAGGCGGCGGCAATAAACCGATAATGTCCAGGTAAACCCTGCGAATGTAAATGCGATCATTCACCGCCGGTTTCCAGGCAATTTTGTTTTTTTGAAAATACGCATTGACCAAACGGTCTACCGGAAGGACGATGTCGCCGCTCGGAGCCGGAAGGACCGGCATCCGCGGTTCAAGGGCAGCGACGCGATAAATGCTTTTCTGCTTGCCATCCGGCCATAATGCGCCTTTCTCAACCCAGTATTTAAGCACTTTGATTTCTCTTTCAGTAAGCCGCTTGCCTTTGGTCGGCATGGCTTCTTTATCGCCTTTGGGAAGGGAAATGCGCCTGATTATCTCGCTTTTATCAGGGTGATTGGGAACAACGACAACGCCATTCTCTCCCCCTTTCATGATTGCATCCTTGCTGTCCAGCCGCAAATCGCCTTTGGATTTTGCTTCGCCATGGCAGCTGTAACAATTATGAGCTAAAATTGTCCTGACTTCCACACTCAGGTCCTGAACCTGCTGCGGGTTAAGCGCACCATTGTTCGTAAGCACAAAGTCCGCGGGATCTTCGTTAGACTGTTCCTGCTCTGGCTCCAAAGAAGATGGCATGACGCTGGTAAGGTAATCGTCTCCGTGCGTGATCATGGCACCATAGTGGCCCGCCAGGGAAACACCAAAAACGGTCACGAAAAGCAGGGCTCGGTAAATGTTCCTGTTGGCATTGCGTAGCGAAATCGTCGCCAGGATAGCCAGCGCTAATGTAATGAAGCCGGCCCACCGGTGTATTTCAAATGTCTCGCCCTGGGATTGTTCTGCGTCCGACAGTAACAAACCGAATGTGACAGATAAAGCGGCGCTTGCAACGCCGATCCATGTCATAATGTTGACCGCGTCACGCAGGCGTGCTGATTTTCGTTTCCAGTCTATTAATTCCAGAATCAATGCGACGAATAGCAATCCAATGGGAAAATGGACCATCATGGGATGCAATCGTCCTAAAAATTGCCAAAGCCAGAAAGTTTCGGTTGCTTCAAGTAACACAATGCGGAAGATTAGTGGATCAGGAATATGATACAGGCATTGGCCTGTAATGTTATACAATACTAGAACGAATCGGTTGTCAGACTATCCTGTTCTGTCTTGCTTAAATATTTAATTACCGGGGTTTTTTAGAAAAATTCCAATAGCAGGAAACTTGGAAGCCTATTACTCAACGAAAAAATGAATGATTTTCTTGCTAAATCAATAAGGAGAAGCCGCTCGTCATCAGCGCTTTTCCCTTTTGATTTAGCAAGAGAGATTATAAGTCACCTTAGTATCCCGGGTTCTGCGTCAACTTAGCATTGATGAGGATCTGAGGTGCAGGGACCGGCAGCAGATATTCATTTTCTGTGAAAACATAATCCGTGGAATTGAAAGGCACATTGCCCCTGTCGACGGTTGGCTTGGCCCTTTCGGCTGCTCCATGCGCATTCATGAATGCCGCCCATTCACCGGGTGTTTTTGTTCTTTTCAAATCAAACCAGCGGTGATTTTCAAATGCAAGCTCAACTCTCCTTTCTTTCAGCACCGCGGCCCGGAAATCTGCCTTGCCGGTGGCTTTTGATGCAGCCAATCCGGCACGCTTTCTGATCTGGTTCAGATAATCTGCTGCTTCGGCTGTGGGCCCGCTTTGTTCGTTGATGGACTCTGCTAACATCAATAACACATCCGAATAACGCAGAACCGGCCAGTTTGTATTGGTCCGTTGCACAATGGTGTGGGGATAGTTGTATTTGCTGACATACGGAACGGGATACACTTTGCCATCCAGCGTGAAACTGGTTTTAAGCGAAAGGTCCTTGCGCAGATCACCCGCTTCATATGCCGCAATCATATCATTGGTGGGTGAATTACGTCCTCCGTTTGCACCCGCTGAAAAACCTGTAACCGCGCCTTTCGAAACCCTGGGCGCGAACACATACTGAAAGTTGCTCTGCTCGCCCAGGTCGTTGTCTCCCTGATACTGTATCTCAAATATCGACTCCGGGCCGTTTTTCTTGGCAGGCGCAGGATCAAAGTTATCGGCATAGTTAGCATTCAAAGTATAACCGAGCTTAGTGACTTCTTTAAGCGTAGTTATGGCGTCCGCATATTTTTTAGTAGTCAGATATGTTTTGCCAAGAAGCGACAAAGCTGCGCCCTTCGTTGCCCGACCTTTGTCGCCGGATGAGGCATATTTCTCCGGCAGCAAAGCGACTGCCTCTTTCAGGTCTTTTTCAACCTGCGCCCACACATCGGCCTGTGGTGACCGGGTGAGGTCAAAAGTAGGCTCAGGAACCGCAAATGTGCTGGTTACAATCACCACATCACCGAAATACTGGACCAGATTAAAATACAGATAAGCTCTCAGGAATTTCAACTGGCCTTCAATTTCCTTTTTGGGTGTCTCCGGAATGTCCGCATCTGCGATTCGCTCCAATGTCAGGTTCGCATTGTATAAGGCGGCGTAGTAATTGTTCCAGATCGCCGCAATCTCACCGTTGCCCGAATTGACGGTTGAAAACTCAAATGCTTCCCAACCGCCCGCGCCGCCGCGATCGGACGGGTTGAGGTCAATGGTTGTGTTGTCCGTTTGAAATTCACCTGCCAGATAAGCGGTGTTGGTTATAGATTGCAACTGTGCGTAAACACCATTTAACGCTTGCTTAGCCTGTGCCTCATTTTTATAGAACAAGTCTACATTCACCTTCGTCGGATCCGTCTGGTTAAGGAAATCTTCGCCGCATGAAGCCAGAAGCAGCGGAAGTACGACCAAACCTATTGCTGTAATTTTTTTCATTTTCATGGGATTTAGAAGTTGACTTTCAGGCCTGCGGAGAATGTTCTGGGAACGGGATAAGACTCATCGTCATTGTTGAGCTCCGTTCCGCCCCTTACGCCAGCGTCAGGGTTGTTGCCCGGATATTTGGTTATCAGCAACAAATTGGCCGCATTTACGAATATCCGTGCATCAGAAAGAATGCCGTTCAACTTTGGAAGTGTGTAGCCGATCGTTACGTTTTTGATCCACATATGCGTTCCGTCATACACATAGCGCTCGCTGCTCTCGCGTGACCATTTGAAATAGTCCGTTCCGCCCTGTGAGTTTTTAGCGCCCGGATTTGAGCCGGGGTTTTCAGGAGATCGCCATCTGTCTTTGGCTTTTTCCAAAACATTGAAAACACCATCCATATTCATGGTAGACGCCTCGATGTTTCTGTAAATGTCATATTTATAGGCACCCATCAATAAAACGCTCACATCAAAACGCTTGTAATCAGCACCCACGGTCCAGGCCCAGTTAAATTTTGGGTTTGGGTTACCAATTTCGGTCATGTCCTTTGTATCATACGACACAATGCCATCGGGTCCGCCGTCGGCTGCGCCATGCAGATCCGCAAAGATCATAGCGCCCGGCACCGCACCTTCCTGCAATGGTGCGGCATCGATCTCAGCCTGTGTATTGAAGATGCCCAGTTTACGATAACCAAAGATCATCCCGATCGGACGACCCACCTGCTGAATGTTGTAACCGCCATATTGGCTTCCTTGCAGGATAAAATCATTTTGTCCACGGATGGCCAGCACTTTGTTGCGGTTGAATGTAATGTTTGCATTTGTCCTCAAATTGACCTGACCTACCTTGATGCGGTAATTAGCAGCCACTTCAATGCCCTGGTTTTCCACTTTACCGAGATTTTTCAGTGTAGAGGTGAATCCGGAAACTGCTGGAATGCTATATCCAAGAAGCATGTCATCTGTGATTTTTTTATAATATTCAACTGTGAAAACCAGCTTGTTATCGAATGTTGCGAGATCCAAACCAATGTCCAGCTGGTTGGAAGTTTCCCAGGTCAGCTCGGGGTTAGCGAAGCGCGTCACTGTTTTGCCGGAGGCCAATGTGTTGCCGAGAATGTAGTTGTTGACGCCTAGGAATGACAAACTTTCATAATTCCCATCATCACCTGCATTCTGACCGACACCAAAATTGTTGTTCGCGCTCACACGATACGTGTTATTTCCTGTCATACCCCAGCTCGCGCGCAGTTTCAGTTCTGTGAGCCAGGGTGTTTTTGGGATAAATGATTCTTCCGAAATTCTCCATCCCACAGAAGCGGCCGGGAAATTGCCAAATTTATGTCCTTCACTAAACCTGGAACTGCCTTCGCGCCGGAAAGTGGCGGAGAACAGATACTTGTCCCTGAATGCATAGTTTAACCGCGCAATGTAGGCCAGCATTGTCCATTTACGTTCCATAGAATTGGAAGAACGAATGGTTGCACTACCCAAAAACGGCGTCAGGTCGTCCGGGAATGTATTTCCGGATCCATATAAGCCCTTAACCACTTCCTGCTGCGCCGAATAACCTACCGTTGCTTCCATGCTGTGATCTTTACCAAGGGTTGGTGTATAGGTCAAAACCTGATCAGTAGCGTAGTTCTTCAACTCTTCCGCATCGTCCCGTTCTGTCGCGAGACGCGGAGGCGCACCATTTGTTCCGGTCTGCACGGGCAAGCCGATTGTCGAAGGAATGTATTCCTTATAGGTGTTGTAGTTGATCTTGGCATTGACAGAAGATCTGAATTTGAGTCCTTTGGCAATGTTGAGTTCTACGTAACCGCTTGCAAGCACATCCGCAATGTTCCTGTTCCTGTTGATGTTTTTGAGCATATACAGCGGGTTGGGAAAGCCGAAAATGTCACCGACGCCATTGTAATAAGGAATCAGCTCACCCTTTTCGTCATAGGCCGGATAGCGTGGATCGGCAATCAATGTTAAGCCAACCTGCGCATTACGGCCGTCGGTGCTGGACAAACTGGACCGCGAGTAACTTCCGGCAATGTTCATCCCGATGGTAATAAACTTGTTCACTTCACCGGCGAGATTGGTGCGTAATGATGCGCGGTCGTATCCAGTGTACTGCAAAGCACCGTCTTCCTTGTAATAACCGGCAGAAACAACAGACTTAATCGGACCTTTTCCGGACGATAATGTTAGGTTAATGTCTTTGTAAGGTGCATTATTATGCAAAATCAAGTCAAACCAGTTGGTCGAATATTTTGTGTCTGCTGGATTTCTGAAATCAATGGGGATCTCCGATTCTTCGGGTTGCTTTTTATTAGCTAGAACATATCGCCCTATGAAAACCTCTCGCTTAAATTGCGCGAAGTCCTGTCCGTTCAGCACCTTGGTTTTGCGGCTTTCCGGAACATTCTGGATGCCATAATCTACTGATATATTGAGATTTGTCTTTCCATCTTTGGCAGATTTAGTTGTGATCAAGACCACGCCATTGGAACCGCGTGCGCCGTAGATGGCAGTTGCAGCCGCATCTTTCAGGATGGATATGGTTTCAATGTCGTTGGGGTTCAGGTTCTGCCCGGCTGATATGCCGACGGGAAATCCGTCAATCACATACAACGGATCACTTCCTGCGCCTAATGAGCTAATCCCGCGCACTTTCACTTCAAATTGCTGCCCCGGCGTTCCGCTTTTCTGTTTAATAATAACACCCGGAGCTTGTCCTTGCAGCATCCGGGTAACATTGGACTTGGGCACTTCACCAATATCCTCCATACTGATCACCGACACCGCCGAAGTAATGTCGCGCTTGCGTTGCGTACCGTAACCAACCACGACCACTTCTTCCAATGCCTTGGTATCAACCAGCAATTCCACATCCACAGCCGATTGATTTCCCACTATAATCTCTTTTGGTACGTACCCGACGAAGGAAAAGACCAAAACATTTTCCCCAGTTTCCGGAATGTTCAGACTATAACTCCCCTCCGAATCGGTTACGGTTCCGGTACTGGAACCTTTGAGGATGACACTTACTCCGGGCAGGCCCAGCCCTTTGTCATCGGCCACTTTTCCTTTAATGGAGCGGTCTGCTACCATAGCAAAGCGTCCCTTAAAGTGGTTCGAGGCTGTTCCTGCTTCTGAGCTCCCGGTTAGGGCAGCACCAACCAGAATTTGGCTCAGCGCTATCTTCCCAAATAGCCGTAGACAAATGCCCAGTCTTGATTGTCGAATTTCATTCATACGCTAAGGTGTTTAAGAGTTGAAAAGATGAGACGACTTATGAAAATTTTGATTGGAGGGCTGCTTGATCTTGCTGCTGCACATGAATCATTACTTAATAAATGCAATAAATGATTCGAATTGTATTAATCGCAATAGTATGCGGAATTCGATTTCATACTGTCCTGCACTGTCCGGTAATGCATCAAAATTGGACGTGAGAAGTATTTTATTTGAAATTCCCATTATCAATTTTTTTGGCTGCCTGCTATAGCATTTGCTTGGCAATCATTAATTTTATGCGAACGTAGGGGACTTAACAGTTGGGTTGATGGTAAGATATTTACGAAAGTTTTTGTGGTTTCTACCACTGTTAATTCTTCTTTCATTGCAAGCAAATGCCGATCATATCGTCGGAGGCGAGCTTTTGATGCGTCCGCTTGCTAATGCTGGGAATTTTGAAATTACGCTGATTCAGTTCTGGGACAAGAATAATTTGGTAGAACCGTCGCCCGACGGAAACGGAAACCGGGATGCAGCAGCGGATGTTTACATCTATCGGAAGCGTGACAACAATTTTATGCAGCAGGTCCGCGTGCGCTACCTATCTTCTGAAATCATCCAATATCAAAACAAAGCATGCGCAAGTGCCCGGTCGTTAAGCACCGTGATTGGCACTTATAAGGGAACTGTTACATTGCCCGAGCAGGACTATAATGATCCGGAGGGTTATTATATTGTTTGGGAAAGATGTTGCCGTAATACGGACGTCAACAACATTAAGTATCCCGGAGAGATGGGTATGGTGTTCTACCTTGAATTTCCACCCGTTACCACCCGCAATACTTCTCCGACGTTTTCAGCTCCCAATGGTCAATATATCTGTAGTAACCGGGCGTTTTCAATGAACATGTCAGCGTCCGATCCGGATGGTGACGAACTTCGCTACGCTTTGGTAACGCCATACAGGGGTTACACAACGCCTAATATGATTAATGGCAATAACGCTCCGAAATCAGGCTACCCGCTTGTAGATTGGGAAAATGGGATTTCTTTATCCAATATTATTCCTGGCCCGCGCCCGCTGGCTATCGACAAGACTGGAAAACTCACCGTGACGGCAAACCGGCTGGGCTTGTATGTGTTTGCAGTGGAGGTGGAAGAATACAGAAATGGCAAAAAAATTGGTGTGATCCGGAGAGACTTTCAGCTGCTTGTGATCGATTGCAATGATGATCAGCCGGAGCAGCCGGTGATTATGCTGAATGCCTCGCCTGTTACTGAGGTTTCCTTTTGCCCTGAACGGCCCGTTACATTACAAACGGAAAGTTCAGCCGATTGGTCATATCAATGGCAGCGCAACGGCTCAAACATTCCCGGTGCCACGGAAGCGGCCATCGCCGTGAGTGACACGGGTGTTTACTCGGTGATAAAAAGCTACACTCAGAAATGTTCGCGGGATACATCGTCACTAATGGTCAATGTTTCCCTTGCTCCACCCATTGAGGCAATTATTTCGGCGGATAAAAATATCATTTGCGAGGGTGAGGTTGCAAAATTGGTTGCTAACGGAGGAAGTGTTAAGAATGGACTGGTACTTTCATGGAGCAGAGACAACGCGGTCCTGAATGAGAAGCAGAGCACATTGGAAGCGAAAGATTCCGGATCTTACTCTCTCCTAATATCAGATGAAGCAACCGGATGCACTGGCTCGGATACGATACTGATAGCAAAAGAATCCGTTTCCGTAACGCTCCCGGCAAGAAAGGGCGTAGTGGAAGGCTCCAAAGTTACATTGCAGCCTAGGGTTGAACCTTCTGAACCGAATGAATATAAGTATTTGTGGTCACCACCGGATGGCTTGGTGTCGGTAAATGACGAACGTGATGCCGTTGTTGGCCCGCTCGTTGATACACGTTATACTATTGTTGTAGAATCTGAAAATGGGTGTAAGGCCGAAGCATCGACGGAAGTTTATGTGATTGCTAAAATGCATATTCCTACCTCGTTTACACCAAACGACGATGGCCATAATGATCGTTTTGAAATATTCAACGCCAAAGATCAGATCGTTGAAATACGTATTTACAATCGATGGGGAGAGGTAATTTATGGCTCTCAGGGTTATCAGGAGCCCTGGAACGGAAAATACAAAGACAATACGCCAGTTCCGGCAGGAAGCTATCCGTATATGATCAAAACCGCCGAAACGAGCCTGACGGGGACTATTCTGCTGCTTAAATAGAATCGACTAAATTAGTGGCAGAATATCTAACGTTGTTAAAAGGTTCTATTTTACTTCCTCAAACGTTCCATCTGAGTAGAATATAAGAATTTTTTCAATCCGGCGAGTATCGGACGTGTTGTTAGCTGAGATCGGCAACGGGCCATTAAAATACCTATTACCTGCACCTGATTTCGAAGCAAGGCTTGAATCCCGTGCCGCCTGACTTTTATCGGTTGTGGGTGTTTCTAAATGGCTGGATTGACTGGTCGCTAAAAATTCAGAAGAGGCGATTGGAAGCTCTTCACCATCCAATATCCAATTTGTTCCCATTTCAGGGAAGCGCTTGACAATCTTCTGTACAATATCAAGGCTTGGTTTGTTACGTCCTGCAAGAATGTGGGACATGCTGGATCGCTGGATGCCGATCTCATCCGCGAATATGGAAGGCGACATATTTTTGTCAGCCAGAATCTGCTTGATTTTATCATTTAAATCCATGTAATGCTCAGTTTACAATGTTACATGCAAGTTATTAAATGCAATTGTTATTTACAAATATTAAGTTTAATAATGTAACATGAGTGCAGTGAACTATTTATTAATGTAAACAATATGCTATTTACATTAATAAATGGCATCATATATAGCTTCTTGTAGGCATTCAAACATTTGGAACACAAAAAAAGAGCGTTACCAGGATAACGCTCTTCATTAATATCAATTTATCAACTTAAACTGTCACATTGTTTTCACGCAATGCATCGTTTAAGGATGTTTTAAGATCAGTGCTGGCTTTGCGTTTTCCGATGATCAATGCACAAGGAACATGATAGGTTCCCGAGGCGAATTCCTTTGGAAGGGTTCCGGGGATAACCACTGAGTCTGCCGGAACAAAACCTTTGTACTCCACGGGCTCAGAGCCTGTTACGTCTATGATCTTGGAGCTTCCGGTAATCGTTACGCCTGCCCCCAGAACGGCCCTTTTACCAATATGCGCTCCTTCTACCACAATGCAACGTGAACCAATGAACGCACCATCTTCTATAATAACAGGTGCAGCTTGTACAGGTTCCAGCACGCCGCCAATCCCTACGCCACCGCTCAGGTGAACGTGCTTGCCGATCTGTGCACAGCTTCCGACAGTTGCCCAGGTGTCAACCATTGTGCCTTCATCAATGTACGCGCCAATGTTAACGTACGACGGCATCAGTACAACACCTTTCGATATGTATGCACCGTAGCGCGCAACGGCTGGTGGTACAACTCTGACGCCTAATTTGTCATAACCTGTCTTCAGTTTCATTTTATCATGATACTCGAAGATGCCAACCTCGCTAACGGACATCTGTTGAATAGGAAAATATAAAATGATGGCTTTTTTCAGCGCTTCATTTACCTTCCATGAACCATCTTCCTGCGGTTCGGCCACACGTAGTCTGCCTTTATCGACTTCCTCAATGACTTCCTTGATGTAATTCACGGCGGCAGGATCCTTTAATAATTCCCGGTCTGACCAATAAGACTCAATCTTTTCTGCAACAAACATGTTTAAGTAATGGATTAGTTAAAGTGTTTTAAAGTACTGTATTATAGTTAGTTATGCGATATTGTAAAATCAAAGCTGAAAAAAAGCGGTTATCACCAAATCTTTAAAATAGACAATATTTCACCCCAAAGTCTGCTGGATAGGTGTCCGCTATGGTGAAGTCAGCTGCCCTACCCTCGCAGACAAATATAAAGACATAAATCAAACAGAGTAAACAAATTGCACAGAAATAAATACTAATAGATTTAGTAAAAATTCAGATCTACTAACAATAATAGTATTTGCTTAATTTTACTAATATAATTAGTGATCAGAAAATTGATCTTTGACTGACTTTTTTACGCAAATCCTTTAAATAAGGGCACATTTTTGTTAATTTCGCGTCAGTAATAAACAATCACTAGAAAGACATGTCTAAAGTAAAAGTTGCTATCAATGGATTCGGCCGGATCGGCCGTCTGGTTTACCGTCAGATTTATAATATGGAAGGCATCGATATAGTTGCTATCAATGACCTTACCAGCCCAAAAGTACTGGCCCACCTGCTTAAATATGACACTGCCCATGGCCGTTTTGATGCTGATGTAAAATCTACTGACAATTCAGTTGTTGTCAACGGAGAAAATATCGCAATATATGCACAACGTGACCCTGCTCAAATTCCCTGGGCATCACATGAAGTAGACGTTGTTCTGGAATGTACAGGTTTCTTTACAAGCCAGGAGTCTGCAAGTGCGCACATTAAAGCTGGTGCGAAAAAAGTGGTTATCTCCGCTCCTGCTACCGGCGACCTGAAAACAATCGTCTTCAATGTGAATCATGACATTCTGGACGGTTCTGAAACCATCATCAGCGGTGCTTCTTGTACAACCAACTGCCTTGCGCCAATGGCTCAGGTGTTGGAAGAGAAATACGGCATCGTGAATGGTTTGATGACCACCATCCATGCATATACAAATGATCAGAACACACAAGATGCACCGCATCCAAAAGGTGATTTGAGAAGAGCTCGTGCAGCTGCACAGAATATCGTTCCTAACAGCACGGGTGCTGCGAAAGCAATCGGGCTTGTTCTTCCTGCATTGAAAGGAAAACTGGACGGTTCTGCACAACGTGTACCAACATTGACTGGTTCATTGACTGAATTAACTGTTATTCTTGGAAAAGAAACATCGGTTGAAGAGATCAATGCTGCTATGAAAGAGGCATCTAACGAAAGCTACGGATACACAGAAGATGAAATCGTGAGCAGCGACATCATCGGTATCAACTACGGATCACTTTTCGACGCTACGCAAACAAGAGTTCAGAAAGTTGGTGATACACAGATCGTTAGAACTGTGGCTTGGTACGACAATGAAATGTCTTACGTATCTCAATTGGTAAGAACAGTTTACTACTTCGCAAGCCTGATCGGCAAGTAAGAAATAGATGAGCATAAAGAAAACGGCCTTTTTATCGATTGATAAAAAGGCCGTTTTCTTTAAGAGACAACTGCTTTAATGTATTTGATCGTATATCCTTTCGATACAAATATGCTTTCATAATGTGTCTTGACCCCATAATGCTCGTCGTGCAGATGCGACTCGTAAAGATCGGCCGTGTGTTCGATGATCGTAAAGCTTCCCGATTCGCTCAGCTTTTCAAGACTGTACTCGTATAGGAAGGTGCTGTCTGTTTTCAGGTAAAACCTGCCTCCTGGCTTTAAGTATTTTGCATAGCGCGCTAGGAATTCAGCATTTGTCAGCCTTTTGTTCTCGTCCCGATCCCTAACCTGCGGATCCGGATGAATAAGCCAGATCTCACCGAGCTCATTGTCTTCAAAAAATTCATCTGCATACTGGATGCCTGCCCGCAAAAAGGCAACATTAGTGAGTTTGTTCTCAGTCGCAATGAGACTGCCCCTTGCGATGCGGTCTCCCTTGATATCCATCCCGATGAAGTTCTTTTCCGGGAACTGCTTGCCTAATCCAATGGTGTATTCACCCTTCCCACAGGCAAGCTCAACGACAACGGGGTGATCATTTTCAAAGTATAAACTATTCCAATGGCCTTTGATTTGGGTATATAAGGGTTTTCCTGCTTCAATAACATTCGCGGCGTCGGCGCTAAACTTGTAGTGTTCTAACTTTCTTCTGGTCATTCTATTCAATAATCGATTACAAATCTTTGATGTCGGCCACTACAAAAGTGCTTCCACCCACGTAGATAGTGTCCTGTGGATCGGACTCGGCAATTGCAGTATCCAATGCATCATTCACATTCAAAAAACCCCTTCCTTCCAGGCCATAGGAAGCGGCCAGCTGTGTCAGCTCTTTGACATCCAGTGCACGCAAATTGGACGGCTGACAAAAGTAAAATACGCCGTCTGAGGGAAATAATTGCAGCATGGAAGTGATGTCCTTATCGCCAACAAAGCCCACAACAAAACGCTGCGCGCCGGTTGCGACGCTTTCAAACTGCTCCAATGCGGACGCTAATCCGGCGGTATTATGGCCGGTATCGCAATAAACATCCGGCTTTTCGCGGAGCTTTTGCCAGCGCCCTTTTAAGCCTGTAATTTTGGTGACAGCCGAAAGAGCCGCCCTTACTTGCGAGTCAGAAAGCGTCCAACCCATTTCTCTTAATGTCTGAATTGCTGCTACAACGCCTGCAATGTTCTTTAGCTGATAAGCACCGGTAAGGTCTAAACGCAATCCTTCAAAGATACTCGTAAGCGTTTCTTTTTCAATTACATCTACTTCCAACAAGCCATCCCGAAGACTTTTTTTCTGCACATTATACTGTTCTGACGCATATATAATCGGTGCATCCACATTTAGGGCTGCATTGGAAAGAACACGACTGATAGAGTCAGACTGCTTTTCACTGACTATAACTGGAATGTTTGGTTTAATTATGCCAGCCTTCTCAGCGGCTATTTCTTCCAGCGTCTCGCCTAAATACTGCGTGTGATCCAGGCTGATGTTGGTGATTATGGACAGTTCTGGTGTTATAATGTTGGTTGAGTCCAGCCTTCCGCCCATCCCAACCTCGATTACCGCAACATCCACTTCCATTTTTGAGAAATACGAAAATGCCATGGCAACAGTCGCTTCAAAGAATGAAGGCGACAATCTTTCAATGTTAGATTTATTTTCACTGATAAAGTCAATAATGAACTCTTCTGTTACAAAGTGACCATTAACCCGGATTCTTTCCCGAAAATCCTTTAAATGGGGTGATGTGTAGAGCCCAACCTTATAACCCGCGTGTTGCAACATAGCAGCAAGCATATGAGATGTGCTCCCTTTGCCATTAGTTCCGCCAATATGGATGGTTGGGTAATGATTCTGGGGATCTCCGAGAAAATTACAAAGCTCCCGGGTAGTATGAAGGCCCGGCTTAAAAGCACGGGCCCCAATGTTCTGAAAAACCGGCAAGCGGCTATACAGATAATCCAATGTTTCCTGGTAATTCATTCTGAAGACTATTGGGAACGGATTTTAAATGTGATCGTTCCTACCGATTCGTCTGGCACGTTTGATGACTTTGGGATAAAGGTCAAATCGCGCACTGCGCTTTTGTATTTATTAACAACTGAATAATCGGTAACTGTTGTGTTCTGCGTGATAATGCTCTTCACACGGCCATTCTTATCTACGGTGATCTTGAATGTAATATCGCCCGTAGCATCCGAATTATCATCCACAACCGGCCTTCTCGACCAGCTCCAACCGGATAGGCTTAACCCTACCGCCGTTCCGCCACCGCCGCCTTCACCCTTATATGTCTTGGCAAACAAGCTTCCTGTTTTAGAACCCTTGTCACCTACGCCGTCTGCATCATCGCCATTGTTATTGCCACCCACGCCGCTTTTTGTACCATTTGTGCCATTGCTTCCTGACTTGCTTCCGGATGATTTTGTAAACAATGCATCCTTATTTACCGCCTTTTCAGGAGTCGGCTTGGCAGCCGGGGCAGATGAAGCTTCTGAACCGGTCGATTTCTTGCTCTCATTCTTCTCAGGCGCTTCCACCGGGCTCTCAGCTTTGGATGTAATTACAGGCTTCTCAGCAACCGTTTTTGTGGGTTTCACCGGCTCAATCTTCGGAGGAGTCGGCGGTGTTGGTTTGGGTGTCGCAACGGACTTAACTTTTTTCACCTCATCAGCATCTGCCCGCATATTTTCAGCGACCTTGCTGTCGTTGGGTTTGTTAAACGTCTGCACATCTCCGCGGCCCACCTTATCTGTTCCGTAGTTCACTTCCACAAAAAGCTCCATAGGAGCCACTTTTGGTATTGAACTGTTCAGCCTGATAAAGAAGAATATGCCCAGCATTGCGATGGTGATCCCGATGGACATAGCCCAGGACACTGCAATTCTCTGACGATCTTCGGCTTGTAATACAATCATTATATTTGCTATTATTTTGCTATTTCAACAACGTAAAATTAAAAAAAATCGTGTGTTACGAAAAAAGGAAGCACTTTAATGCTTCCTTCTCTATGTTTATTGAGATTATTTTTTCTTGTAAACCCAGCCCGCTTCTCCGATCACTCCTTTCAATTTGTTAGAGGCGCGGTAAGCATCGGTCTCGGTGCCGTAGCCGTTTGTTGCTACCTTCACCTTCTTGCCGAACCGGTCGGGAGGCAAAATGCTGGCGTCTTCAAATCCTTTCTCTTTTAACTCTGCCAAAAGCACTTTGGCTTGCTTGATTCCTTTAAATGTTCCTGCAATCACATAGAACTTAGAAGATGATGCTCGCTCGATGGTTGCAACCGGTTCTGGCTTAACCGCCGGGATTGCAATTTTTGCTTTAACCGAATCATTCTTTAAAGGTTTCGCAGTTTCAACCGGCAAGTTGGTTACAGCGACAGAATCAGTAATTGATACCGGTTGTGCGGTTGGTTGAACAGTTTCCGGTTCAACAACGGTCGTCTCCGATTTCTCCTCATTTGTTGCTTCTGTTCTGGCAAACAACTCGGTGAACGGGTTCAATGTGCTTTGAATGTCTCCGCTTCTTGAATTAACCAAAAACACACTCAAACCGCAGATCAATGTGGCTATGGCTGCCGCAGCGGCCCATCTTACCCACTTAAATGTACCTGTTCGATCCTCTTCTGATTCAATGACTTCAACTTGTTCCTCAGCAATGTAAGTGTCTGCAACTGCAATCGGAACTATGTTTTTATCAACCTGCTTAGCCCTGATCTTCTCAAAACCATACCATTCATCTTTGAAATATTTCTCCGTGTTCGGCTCGAAAACCAGCTTACCCTCGATATTCTTGCTGAAATCCCCAATCCCCATGATCTGCGCCCGGCCGTGTTGTTCGAGGTTATGGCGAAGTTCATCCGTGTAACCTTTTACATATTCAACTGCTTCCAAATGCGACAAGCTTTCATGACGCGAAATGTAATTGGCTAAGAGTCCATCATCCAGTTTAAGAAACTCATTGAATGCCAGCTTCTTAGCAGGAGGAGAAAAAGTCTGCGACATTGAATCATAAGCAGCCGGGATCTGGTGCGAAAGCAATGCTCCGAATCCTGGAATGATTACAAATTCATATTCACCTACAAGTTTTCGGATGACTGTTTCGACTGCTATCATGAATGTTTTTTCAGTTAACTCAGCGAAGTTAAAAAGAAAACGATAATCCTCCAATAAAGTTTAGTCCTTGCTGCGGGTAATACTGGTAACGCTGATATTGCTTACCCAACACATTGTTGAGGGCTACGAATGCAGAGAAGTTCCTGGTTAACAGATAATCAATCTTGAAATTCAGGTCCGCAATAACAGGTAATTTGGTCACCTCGCCGCTCTGGAAATTTTTTGCTTTTATTCCTCTCAGCATATAAAAATCCGCTGTTACGAATAATTTTTTGCTGATCGCAAGCGCATTAAACCAGTTTAGCGTAAGATCAGGACGGTGCCAAGGCTCTTCAAGGTCTGCAACAGAGTAATCAAAGAAGTTTACTTTAACAGAGGTTTTGAACAGATCATTAAAGTTGTAACCTGCCTGACCGGAAATGCTCAGCACTTTTGTCTTGCCAGGATCGTAAATGATCGAGAATTGGGATGTGTCGGCCAGCGAATTGTTGAAATAATAAAAATTTCTGTATTGCGTGTAAGCAACTTTACCTTCATAATTGAAACCGGCAAGTCCCTCACCTTTTACCCCTGCACTGATTTCAGAGTCCTTATCAGTGTTAAGTATTTGAACGTTGGGAGCCAGCCACATGTTCTCGCCCAGCATACTTTTCAAAGTATTCCTCACCATATCTCCATTCCAGCCGGCGAAAACGTGCAGCCCGTCAAAAGGTGCAACGTCAATGTTCAGGACCGGGAATGCTTTCGTTCTGTTGATCTCCAATTCGCTGTCTGTTTCGTTGGCCACATTAATCCCCGCGGTTACCGAGAACAGGTCGGATGTGTATTTGAATGTTGGTTTTACCCGGAACAGATTCCTGTTATAAGTAAAACGGTCTACACGTTGGGTCACGAAGGCGTCTGCTTCCAATAATGCATTAAACGATTCCGATAGCGGCACGGAAGCCATTAACTTGGTCCCCCAGTCCAATTCAGAAGCTTCATAACGGTCGCGCAGTGTGTGCAGGCTCGTTTTAACGGAATAATCAACCAGCACAGAAGCATCTGTATTTTCAAAACCCAATGCTACGCCAAACCTGTTAATCGTCTGACGGATGCTGTCCCGGTTCACCTGAACAGTTTCGGGCTGTGGCTGGTAGCCGTAGAAATAGTAGTTCTTACGATCATAGTCCAGGGCTGCCTCTACCTTATACTTGCTGCGAATGTATTTACCGCCTATTCTGAAATTGGTGGATGCATTAGCAGAGTTCTTGTTATCAACCGGACCATTGGCGGCTGACAAATGTTTCAACTGCGTAGTAAAAACCAGATCTTCGGAAGGACGGCCGCCTACAAATGCTTCGCCCAGGAAACGGCCGTAGTTCCCAGCACCAAGTTTAACATAGTTATTGAGCACATCCGGTTCGTCCTTGCGTTTCTGTTCGTCCGATGAAGCTGCTACGCTTGGCGTCAGCTTTGGCGACGAAAGGTCGATTTGCGGATCAATGATCTGGTAATCAACTTTTTTCTTGCCCGTTTCACCTTTTATCGGATCTACTTTATCATACACCCGGTTTGCAGGGGCGAATTCAATGCTTTTTTCTTTTACAATCTCATAGGTCTGGCTTTCGATCTCCCCCCGTTGCGCCAGAGCGAACTGGGAAGAAAAGCCAAGTGTCAATAGAAATAAGGAAGAACGTATCGCGGTGGATTTCGTCATGAGTCTTAATATTTTCTGTTAGTCCCGCAGGAATGAATCTTTTTATTTACTGATCTGAGCCAATTTTTCCTTAGCAAGCTCAACTGCTTCTTTATCGTCGGAATTATCGATAATGGAGGTTAATGTGGCCTTAGCCTGTCCCATTTCGTTCAATCCTACGTACACCTCAGCAAGCAGTATAAAAGACCTTACACGCCAGTAATCATATCCCTCGAAATTCTTGCCCATCTCAATGATCGCCGTCTCAGCCTCTTTGAATTTCTTGTTTTTGAAAAGAATCGTTGCTGCCCAGTAACTAGCCTCGGCGCCGTATTCATCTTTTGACGTAGCAGCGATCTTTTTAAACTCTTCGGCTGCTTTTGTCAGATCCCCACGGTCGTAGGGCACTTTACCCGCATACAGCTGGGCTTTGCCAACCGCACCCGGGATCAGGTTACCGCTATTGATGACTTCTTTGGCATAATACAATGTGGAGTCGTAGCTCTTCAATGTATAGTAGGTGTCCATCAAGCCAACCCAGGCCTGCGCCTGTTCTTTCTTGCTTTCTGAATTGCGGAGCAGCACCCGGAAGTTTGAAACCGCATTGTTGTAATTGCCACGGGCGATTTCCAATTCTGCGGAGCGCTGGGCAGCTGCGGCAACAAACGTCGATTTGTTCTGCTGAACCACTTTAGTGAAATATTGCAATGCTTCATTCACTTTGCCGCTCTTGTCGTAAGAAGAAGCGATGAAATAGTTCGCGTCATACTGATGCTTACTCGCCGGGTAACTCTGAATGAAGCCCTGCAACGCATTGATCGCGTTCTCATATTTCTCTGCATAATAAAGGTTACGCACATTGTCGAACTCCACTTCTTCGAGCTTCTCGTTACCCGGATTGTTTTTCCTTACAACGCCCAACACCTGGGTAAACTCTTCGGGACGTCCAACAGCCGTATAGGCTTCCTGAATCCCTTCCAAAGCGCTGTTTGCGGATGGGGAGTCAGCATATTCAGTCAAGATCTTACGGAAATCGACGATTGCTTGTTCGTACACCTGCAAGTTATAGTACGACTGCGCACGACGAAGCAATGCTGCGGGGATCGCGTTGCTCTTCGGCTTCTCATTGATCATTCTCGTGAAACCTTTCACAGCAGCAGAATAGCTCTGTTTTTGGAAATCAATGTCGGCCAGCTGGAAATAGGCATCATCCAGATATCTCGACTGCGGATATTGGCTGATCAGCAAATCAAACTGTCTGCGTGCTTCCTGCTCCCGGTTCATGTATACATAAGCACGGGCCTTCTGGAACAATGCATAATCCTTATCCACTTTACCTTTGGACGAAACCTGCTCGTAGGTTTTAATTGCCTCATTGTAATTCTTGGCAGCCAGGTAGCAATCCGCTAATCGGGAAAAGCCATCTTCAATCATCGCCGGCTCGATGCCTTCAATGTTGTTCGTAAACTCCTTAAAGTATGTTAATGCCTGAGCGTATTTTTTCTGGTTATAGTAAATGTATCCCAAAGCATACAAGCTCTTTCTTGCATAAATGCCTGCCTTCGGATTTTTTGAGATCTGCGAGTACAGGTTGGCAGCTTCGTCAACTTTGTTCAAACCATATGTGGACTCCGCTTTGTAGTATGTTGCAGAAATGAAAAGTTGCTCATCAATAGGAAACTTGATGGACTTATCAAACATTACAATAGCGTTATCAAACTTCTGCGCATTGAAATCCAACACGCCTTGGTTGTAAGTAAGCCTCTGATAGGTGCCATTTATTTTAGCATTCCGCTTAGAAAGGCCCTCAATGTACTTTATTGCCCCAACCGAGTTGCTTGCGCTGGCATATCCTTCTGCTACTAATTCGGTGGCTTCCTCTGTATGTTTGCTTTCAGGATATCTTGCCATGAAGTCGTTAAACTCCTTTACGGCCTCATTGTTGTTCCCCGACTCCAGCTGAACCTTTGCATGGTTATAAGCGGCTTCTTCTTTAACAACAGGGTTAAAGTCAAGCTTAGCGGCATTGTCAAATGCTGTTAAAGCATAAGTTAATTTAGAAGTCTTTAAGTAGCTGATTCCCAGGATATATGAGGCGTACTGCGAAACAGAATCTTTGCCCGGTCCGACGGGTTTCAAGTTTGTTATTGCACCTTCATAGTTACCGCTTCTGAAAAGCGCATGACCATAATGCAATGCCACTGTCGGAGGCACAACGCCTGGTTTCATTCGCTTGTAACGCTCGTAAGAAGTTACTGCGGCAGCATAATCACCTTTCTCGTAATATACTTCTGCTACGTACAATGCAACGTCATCCAGTTTAGTATTGCCTCTTTGCGATTTTAAGATCTTCTCGCCGTAAGCTAGCAGCTCATCGTAACGCTTCAATTGATATAAAGATGAGATAATCCAGTTTGGCGCCTCGTTCTTATAGTAAGGATGATCCTCGATCCGCTGAAAATCCTGATAGGCTTCTTCGAATTTGTTCTTCTGGTAATTGATCACACCGGCGTAAAACGAAGCATCGCCTGCATTGGCGAAAGAAGTCTCCGTTTTGACCTGGTTAAACAACGGCAGCGCCGCATCCAGTTGCTGCGTATTATAATAAGACATGGCCAACTGATACGTGCTTTCCAACTTATTCGCGCCGCTTCCTCCTACATTAACAGCTTTATCCAGATAAGTAATGGCCTTTTCATATTGTCCGGATTCGTAGTAATACCGGCCGAGATCTCCATAAATCTGCTGTGCTTTCGGATGTTCTGAATGGTTTTTCACGAAACGGTCCACTTGTACTTCCGCTTCGGGATAGTTCAGATACAAGCCTGTAACTGCCACATAATATTCAGCCGTAACCTTATTATAGTCCGTGGTGCTCAGCAACTTATCATCTGTGCCTAAAAACTCGTTGAATTCCTGCCTGGCTGCGACGTAGTTAGACTTTTCATAATATTCCAGGCCATTTCGAAAATGGGCTTCCGGTTCGGTTACGCTTAATGTATTCTGAGCAAAAACCGAAGATGCGCCAACATATAAAAGCATTCCAAAAGTGGAGGCGCCGTGTTTAAAAACCATAGAGACTGAGTTGGTGAATTTTTGATTTGAATTAATGTCATTAACCATATCTTTTTAAAGAGTATTTTGGTGCGCTCTTACCTCTTAAAATTGTTTGCTATCTAACGAAAAGTGTACTAAAACCGTATACGTTGATAATAAAGGCATTATTTATAACCTCAGAAGATCACTTCATTACGCCGTAAAGACTCCGAAAAATCATCATGCATTGCATCAAAACGGGAGGTAATCGAAGCAATAAACGATACGTCCATGCAGCGTTCTATTTCTGCCGGACTTTCAATTTCGTAGTCATCGATTTTGTAAGTTTGCTCATACATGCCGGATTCGATTTTGATAATGTATTTATTGTTCCATTGATAAAGGCCGATCTTAAATTTGTCGTTGGGTATATCCTTAATATATCTCATTTTATAAATTGTTGCAACTCTATGGTTATCAGTATTAAACTAAATAAAATACCAATATTATTAGTGCTAATTCTTTGCGCTTGTTCTGGTCAGGATAAGAAAGATGCCGCTGACTTCTTTCTGAAAGGTAACAAGGCTCTTAGTCAAAAGAACTATGCCGAAGCATTACGTCTGTACGACGAAGCAATTGCCAAAAATGCAGATTTTTCGGACGCCTACCTCAATAAAGGGATAACTTTATTGAAAATGGGCAGGCCGGAAGATGCCCACGAGATTTTGACAGAAGCAATTAAAATTGACCCTACACTCACACAGGCGAATCTCGTTAGGGCAGAATCAGGGCTTGATTTGGGACGTTTGCGCGAAGCAAAGCAGGACTTGCAGCAGATTGAAAAAGATTATAAGGATTCATCGCGGTTTTTCCTTGTGCGTGGAAATCTGCTGGGTGCGGAAGGCAATGCATCCCTTGCACTTGCCGACTACGATCGCTCGATCCAATTACAGAAGCTGAATGTTGAAGCGTATGTCAACCGGGGAGCTATATACTACGGCCTTAAAAACTGGAAAGCAGCCAAGGAAGATTTTGAAAATGCCCTGGCTTTGAATCCGGTTCAACCCGAAGCGCTCAACAATCTGGGATTAATTGCGACAAAAGAAAGGAATTGGAAAACGGCACTTTCCTACTTTGATAAGGTTCTGGCAGCAACGCCCAACGATCCTTATTCGCTCAACAACAAAGGCTATGTCCTGTTGCAGACAGGTTCG
This sequence comes from Dyadobacter alkalitolerans DSM 23607, assembly GCF_000428845.1. Lineage (GTDB taxonomy): Bacteria > Bacteroidota > Bacteroidia > Cytophagales > Spirosomataceae > Dyadobacter > Dyadobacter alkalitolerans. The sequence continues at coordinate 35,969 of NZ_AUAS01000002.1, forward strand.
CCGGAGCAAGCCAAGGAACTCATCGAAAAATCGCTTGACAGGCTACCCAAAAACGGATACGCCTTCCGCAATCTCGGCATCTATTATCAGCAGGCAGGCGCGCGCGACAAGGCGATTAAAGCATTCACAAAAGCCATCGATATTGCCGAGCCGGTCGATATGCTTTATGGACTTACAGGCCAAGCTTACTTCCAGCAAAAGAACCTTACGGAAGCTTGCAGGATCTGGAACCAAGGCGTTGTTTTGAAGGACTCCATTTCAATGGCTGAATCTGCAAAAAACTGTCGCTGATCTTTCTTGTGAAATACTTCTCACCTATTACTCCTTACCCAACTTTTTCAATCCTTTCCAAACCCTTTCATTCTCGTAAGGATCAGTAAAGATTTCCAACAAGCTGATGCCTTTGTTGTCTAGAAACGAATTGATAGAGGTCTCTAACAATCCTATTTCATTACAATTAAAATAGGCAATGCCAGAATCCTCGCAAGTGCGCCTGGCTGAAAATGTATGTCTGGTTTCGAAATAAGTCTCAACCTCGGGCAAGCTGGACGGGCCGTCGATCATCCGGAAGATATTTCCACCGGCATTATTGATCACCACAATTTTAAGATTTTCCGGAAGTGAGTTAATCAGCAAACCGTTGCGATCGTACATGAACGCAACGTCTCCGACAACCAACAAAGTGTCCTGCTCACTGACCAGCGCAGCACCAATAGCAGTGCTCACACAACCGTCGATTCCGCTCGTTCCTCTATTACAAAAGACATCATTAATGCTGCTGCCGAGGTCTAGCAAATTGACGTAGCGGATAGACATGCTGTTCGCAACATGTAACTGAATATTATTATTAGTATATTTAAATAGGAGATCTAACGATGTTAAATCAGATACTAAAGATAGATTACCTAAATATTTATCTCTTGTAGTAGCTGCTAATGTATCATTATTAACAAAAGCGGTAAGGTAGGCTGAGTCTGTTTCAGGATCCGAATTCTGTACAAATAGCTGATAATCAAGCTTCTCAAATAGATTTTTAAAAAAATATTGAGGAGAAACAGGAACCGTTCTTGTCAAAGATTGCGTTGGATCGGCCAGAAAAGCGTCTTCTCCGATGTGCCAATGCAGCTTGGGTGGGTTCTTCCTGATAAATTGTTTAAAATCTTTTGAAATGAATGACAAACCGAATGTAATTAGCAGGTCAGGCACCAGTTCCTTGACATTACTTCCTCCCAGAAACAGATCGTGGTTGCGGATGATCTTTGCTCCGGAAATGTTTGCAATATGATCAGCCAGGACCGGGATGTCCCACTCTTCCGAGATCTTATTCAGCACATTGCTCAGCGCCTGATCGGGCATTTGCTGACCGGCAGCGATCAGTATTTTCGGGCAGTCTTCAAACGCATCCAGCAATGCATTCCATTCCTCCTGGGCAAGGATTTTCTCCGCCGATTGGCGCTGGATAATCCTCAAATTCGGAGACGGAATCATTTCATCACCCGGCGCAGGATAGAATGGCTCTCTGATCGGAACATTGATGTGCACCGGACCTGCCGGAACCGTTGCTGCCAGCGTTACTGCTTCGTTTGACATCCTATTAATGGCCCATTGCACATCTGCGTGCGCATAATCAGCCGAGAATTCAAAGGAACGCTTGATGTGTTTGCCAAATATTTCGCTCTGATAGATCGTCTGCCCATCGTATTGATGCAACCATTCCTTCGGCCGGTCAGCGGAAATAACAACCAGCGGTATTTGCTGGAAAAACGCCTCAGAGACAGCCGGCGCAAAGTTGTACACTGCACTGCCGGATGTGCATATTAACACCACTGGAACGCCTGTTTGCTGCGCTATTCCCAGGCCTATGAAGCCCGCCGAGCGCTCATCCATGCACACGTGTAATGTGAAGCGCCCGAAGCGCGTAAATGCGAGCGTAAGCGCAGCGCTGCGTGAGCCGGGAGAGACCACGACGTGCCGGATTCCCTGTGCATAGCAAATGGCGGCGAGATCCACCAAAGGTTGTAAAATGGCCATATCTGTAAATAAAAATAGCCTCATTAAGAGGCTATTTAATCAATACTGTATTAAATCACTGGTTAATTGCAACATGATCAGCTGAGATTAACCCAGGTATGTTTTCAACGCCTTGCTTCTCGATACGTGGCGCAATCTTCTGATCGCCTTTTCTTTGATCTGACGAACGCGTTCACGGGTAAGGTTAAACTTCTCACCGATCTCTTCCAGCGTCATGGCATGCTCGCCATTCAAACCGAAATACAATGCGATAACGTCCGCCTCACGCTGTGTCAATGTGCAAAGTGCTCTCTGAACTTCCTTACGCAATGATTCATTCACCAAACCGGAATCGGGCTTGTCTTCCAGATCATTCTCTAACACATCCAGAAGGCTGTTTTCCTCACCTTGAACAAACGGAGCATCCATAGACACGTGACGGCCCGAAATTTTCATCGTATCAACAACCTCGGAGGAAGAAATTTCAAGCACTTCTGCCAATTCCTCAGGAGAAGGCTCACGCTCAAAACGCTGCTCTAGTTCTGAAAAAGTCTTTGATATTTTATTTAAAGAACCTACACGGTTAAGGGGTAAACGTACAATCCTCGACTGCTCAGCAAGCGCTTGCAGAATAGATTGGCGAATCCACCAAACTGCGTAAGAAATGAATTTAAAACCTCTTGTTTCGTCAAAACGCTGAGCAGCTTTAATCAAACCCAAGTTACCTTCATTAATCAAGTCGCCCAATGACAAGCCCTGATTCTGATATTGCTTGGCCACAGACACCACAAAGCGAAGATTCGCTTTAGTAAGTCTTTCCAATGCAAGCTGATCACCATCCCTAATTTTCTGAGCTAACGTCACTTCCTCGTCCGGCGTCAACAAATCCACCTTCCCGATTTCTTGCAAATACTTGTCTAACGACTGACTCTCACGGTTGGTAATTTGCTTACTGATCTTTAGCTGTCTCATCTATCTTTTATTATTTTTATATATAACGACATTAAATATTGCCCCTGTTTCCAAAAACACTATTTTAATCATTTTTGTTCTCTGGCTTCGGCAGCAATACTTTCCGTGACAGACGGTACTTACCAGTCTTCTTATCGATCTCTACTAATTTAACCTGAACTTCCTCTCCTACTTCAAGAACACCATCCATTTTTTCAAGACGTTCCCATTTGATTTCGGATATGTGAAGCAAGCCGTCTTTTCCTGGCAAGAATTCAACAAACGCGCCAAACGGCATGATTGATTTCACTTTACCAGAATAGATCTCTCCGATTTCCGGCACCAGGATAATTCCTTTGATACGGGCAACTGCCTTATCCATCGAAGTCTTATCGGCAGAGAATATACTTACAAATCCTGCTCCATCTTTTTCCTCGATAGAAACCGTAGCGCCGGATTCTTTCTGGATATCCTGAACAACCTTACCACCAGGCCCGATTACGGCACCAATCATTTCACGGTCGATCTTGATCACGACAGCACGTGGTGTATGTGGTTTCAGATCGGCACGGCTTTCAGTCATCGTCTTGTTCATTTCACCCAGAATGTGCAATCTGCCTGCTTTCGCCTGCATCAGCGCCTCTGTCAAAACTTCATACGAAAGTCCGTTTACTTTCATATCCATCTGGCAAGCCGTAATTCCTTTTTCAGTTCCGGTTACCTTGAAGTCCATATCTCCCAAGTGATCTTCGTCACCTAAAATGTCGGAAAGAACCGCATATTTGCCTGTTTTTTCGTCTGAGATAAGACCCATAGCAATTCCGGAAACCGGCGCTTTGATCTTCAAACCTGAATCCATCAACGCAAGAGAACCCGCACAAACCGTCGCCATCGAAGACGAACCGTTTGATTCAAGAATATCAGATACGATACGTATTGTGTATGGATTGTCTTCGGCAACGGGCAATACTTTTTTCAATGCACGCAAAGCCAGGTTACCATGACCCACCTCGCGACGGCCAGGACCACGGTTCGGTTTCACTTCACCAGTTGAAAATCCAGGGAAGTTATAATGCAGCATGAATTTGCTGTAACCGTATTTCATCGGCGTATCAACAATCTGCTCGTCATTTTTCGTACCCAATGTTACCGTTGTCAATGACTGCGTTTCTCCTCTTGTAAACAAGGCAGAACCGTGTGCATTTGGCAAGAAGTCGATTTCAGAAGCAATAGGACGAACTTCATCCAGTTTACGACCGTCAAGACGGATCCTTTCATCCAAAACCAGGCGACGTGACGCTTCCCAAACCAGGTCATTGAAATAACGTTTTGCTAGGGATTTGTCAAAACCTTCTTCATCCTCAGGAACCGAAGCAATGAATTCTTCCCAAACTGCTTTGAAACCTTCTTTCCTAACTGTTTTGTTGGTAGAGCCCAACTGGGTTACCTTGTATATTTTATCATAAGCAAATGTTCTCAAACGAGCTTCAAGCACTTCGTCTGCTGCATCACCTACGTATTCTCTCTTTTCTGTTTTGCCAACTGCCGCTTCGAACTCTTTCAAAGCAAGGCATTGCTGCTTGATAACCTCATGAGCTACTTTCAATGCTTCCACAACCTCTTCCTCAGACACTTCGCTCATTTCGCCTTCTACCATCGCGATATCATTGTAGGTTGCGCCTACCATCAGCTCCAATGTTGCACGTTCCAGCTCCACTGAACCTGGGTTAACAACATACTGGCCATCAATTTTCGCAACGCGAACTTCTGAAACCGGTCCGCCGAAAGGAATATCCGAAGCGGCAAGTGCAGCAGAAGCTGCCAAAGCTGCCAATGCATCAGGCAATGCAGTTGCATCAGCCGACATCAGCATAAGGTTAACCTGAACTTCTGCGTGATAATCATCCGGGAACAACGGACGCAAAACGCGGTCCACCAGGCGGCTTGTCAAAACCTCCGGATCAGACAACTTGCCTTCACGACGCTGGAAGCTTCCGGGAATACGTCCCGCAGATGCGAATTTTTCTTGATAATCAACTGATAATGGTAAGAAGTCAAGACCTTCTTTAATATCTTTATTAGCCACGACTGTCGCCAGCAACATGGTGTTGCCCAAACGAACTACAACCGAACCGTCGGCCTGCTTTGCTAATTTCCCTGTTTCAATGGTGATTTCCCTTCCGTCTGGCAAGGGTATAGTCTTGGTAACTATATTAAAGAGCATAAAATATTGTTTTTTGTAGCTGCGAAACGCCATCCTGACGTTCCAAATTTGTTAATTCCGCAAAAAATCAGGGAACTTTCATGTAGATGAAGTTCCCTGATTTTAAATTACTTACGTATGTTCAGTTCGGCAATAATCGCACGGTAGCGGTTAATGTCCTTTTTGTACAGATAATCCAACAATCTACGGCGCTTACCTACCATTTTGAGTAGACCAAGTCTTGTATCGTTATCTTTTTTGTGCGTTTTTAAGTGCTCGTTCAAATAATTGATACGATACGTAAATAAAGCAATTTGTGATTCAGCAGATCCAGTGTCTCCGCCTTCTTTCTTAAAACCTTTTGATTCGAAGATCTCGGTCTTCTTTTCCGCGGTTAAATACATAATTGTAACAACAGATTAATTATTTTTGGACTTTTCACAGCACCCTGCTGTAAATAAGGACGCAAAATTACGATTTTCGGCCTGAAATAAAAATATAATTTTACTATGATTGAATAAGCGTCCTTTTTCCAAATCTACTTACCCATCTTTCTTTTATTCTTTTGACAAACATCAAATAGACATCTTTTTCAAACAACCGCGAGTCACTCCGGGCCCGGTCGATGAAGTATAATCCGGTCAAAAGGAGCACTGTATTAGCCATCCACGCGCCTACGGGCACAGCGAGCATCCCTTCCCTTACCCATTTGTCTCCCTGGTTGGTCAGGACATAAAGCAGGATAAAGAAAATAATGGATACCAGGACCGGCACCCCAAACCCGCCTTTTTTAATGATGGCACCCAGCGGCGCGCCAATCAGGAACATGATCAGGCAGGATAATGCATTGGTATATTTATGGTGTTTTTCCAATTCGTACTTGGTTGCATCTTTCAGCTTCGTCTGCAAGTAATCCTTCTGTGATTTGGTGTAGCTCAGCATACTGTTCGCCGCGCTTTTTGTATTCATTAAAATCTCCTTTTTCAAGCTGTCCGAAACAGGTTTATTCAGCAAAGAATCAATCCAGGGGCCTTTTTTCAGCGTTTTATCGGTTCCTTCTCGATAATTGTAGGAATAATATTGCTGGCTGCCGGCTACGAGGTTTTTCCGCGTCTCATTATAGGAATTACGGAGCGAATCAGCCGTTGAAGTCAGGTCGCTGATGTTCTTCATGAACTCGTGGTATTTGAACTGTCCTTCATCCGTGCGCTTCATACCAAACGACGAAAGGCTTTCCGTCAAACGGAAGTGCTTGAACGAATTGCGACTGAAATTGGAGTAATTCGGCATGCTGCCGCCACCTATCGGTGAAGATATATACGCAGGCCGCGCAGTGCCCGAACTCACCTCATCCGTGTAACGCGTTCCGTTATAAAGCTCGATCACCAGGTAACGGTTATCATTGATGGAATACATCCGGCCCGAGTCCGCCAGTATGATTTCGGTATTCCCCACTTCATACGAACGATTGCTATGCTTATAGATCACCATTCCCTTCAACTTACCATTCTCTTCCTTCTTATCGACCTTAATGCTAAACCCAGGGAGATCGTTGTAAAAAATCCCTTCCTTTATCTTCAATGTGGCTTTCGTGGTCTTGATGTCATATAAAAGGCTGTAACCCTTCAAATTAGCCCACGGAGAAATTCGATCATTGAAATAAAATGAGAATGCACTTACGGAAACTGCGACAATGAAAAGCGGCGCCATAGCACGCACAACTGATATTCCCGCACTCTTTATAGCGGTCAGCTCGAAGAATTCACCCAGGTTACCGAATGCCATCAGCGATGAAAGCAGCATGGCCAGCGGAAGCGCGGTAGGAACCGTGATCAGGCTGAAAAAGAAGAATAATTGCGCGTAATCCGTTATCCCAAGGTCTTTGGAAACGAAATCATCTATGTAAAAAATCATGATCCGCATCAGAAAGACGAAAACCACGACGGACATTGTTATTACAAACGGCCCCCAAAAGGACATCAATATAAGCTTATCAAGCTTTTTCATCAACTACCAACGATATCTTTCAAATTATCAATAAAGCCATCCCAAAGCGAAGCCATCTCGCGCTCATCGCGGTTGGACGAATAGTCGGTCACGCGCAGGAATGTTGTCTGGGTTAACTCGCTAACTTCAAGTTTTAGTTCCACATGATTGTTGTCCAGATTATCATCACTTGTATTTTCAAAATCAAATCTTACTGCTTTATTGATACGCAAACCGGTCTGTCTGGCAATGTGGCTGTCGCCGTCCCACTGGAAGTCAAACCGGTGATCGGGCAGTACAGTGACTTTTTCAGCAAACCATTGTTCCAGTCCCGAGGGCGTCGATATATATGGAAAGAGTACTTTTGGAGAGGATCGCAATTCAAATTCAGTAACAAATTTATATTTTTCCATATGAACTAAAATTAAAAAGGGTTAACCACAACAGTACCGCCTTATATGCTGATTTTAAAAGCTGTAATATAGCATAATTCAACAATAAATGTCATCAAAGTTAATTTTTGCTCTTTTATCCAAACGAAAATTTAGGGCGAAAATTGAAAAAACGCATTGGACTTTAATTTTTTTTAACATACTTTTGCACCACAATAACACGGCGGGGTAGCTCAGATGGTTAGAGCGTAGGATTCATAACCCTAAGGTCGGCAGTTCGATTCTGCTCCCCGCTACCAAAGATCAGACATCCCGAACGGATGTCTTTTTTATTGCCCTGTCTGCATTCTTCTGCGTTCTTCGAGAATTAAATTACCGGATTTTCGGTTTCCCATAATAGTCTATCGCTGGTTCGCCTCTCATTCACCATGAAATTATTAATACAATACCTTAGCCGGTACAAAGCCCTCATTTTCCTGGCGCTTGTACTCGCAGCCATCAATCAGGTCTTTTCGCTCCTGAACCCCTACATTCTCGGTAATTACCTCATCGACCCTTACGCCAACAAAGCACAATATTACCGTGATAATGGCCTGGACGACGCTTTTTTCAAGGGCATCCTCATCGGCCTGCTCATGATCATTGGCGTAGCCATGGTTTCAAGGATCGCCAAAGCATTTCAGGATTATGTCGTCAATGTCGTGATCCAGAAGTTTGGCGCGAACCTTTATACAGATGGGTTACGCCATGCATTACGCCTCCCGTTCCAGGATTTTGAAGACCAGCGCAGCGGTGAAACACTCTCGGTGCTGCAAAAGGTTAGGGCGGATTGTGAAAAATTCATTACCAGCTTCGTTAACGTGCTCTTTGCCACATTGGTAGGAATCGTGTTTGTGGTTGTCGTTGCCTTTAAGCTCAGTCCTTCATTGCCGCTTATTTACCTGGTTGGCTCGGTGATACTGGCCGTTCTGACGAGTGTTTTGAGCAAAAAAATCAAGTCAATCCAGAAGAACATCGTCAAAGAAACTACAGCGCTGGCTGGGTCCACGACCGAATCGCTGCGGAACATTGAACTGGTCAAAAGCCTCGGCCTGACCAATCAGGAAATAACCCGCCTGAACACGACGACGTTCAAAATCCTCAAACTGGAACTCAGAAAGGTAAAAAGCATCCGCTCTATAAGCTTTATACAAGGCACATTCGTGAATTTCCTTCAACAATGTATCATGTTCGCATTGCTGTTCTTCGTCTTCCGGGACCGGATTACCGTAGGGCAAATGATGATGATGCAGTTTTATTCGTTCTTCATTTTCGGGCCTTTGCAAGAACTGGGCAATGTGATCCTCTCCTATCGCGAGGCCGAAGCGTCACTGAATAATCTGCAAACATTGCTGGCCAGGCCCGTTGAACGCAAGCCTGTAAATCCCGAGGTGATTACAGACATAGAAGAGCTGCGATTTGAACAGGTCAGGTTTCAGCATCAATCTGCTAACCGGCCCGCTTTGGAAGATATTTCTTTTGACGTTAAACGGGGCGAGACCATTGCATTCGTTGGACCGTCCGGCTCGGGAAAGACGACATTGGTTAAGCTTCTCGTGGGCCTTTATCATCCCATTTTAGGAGCTGTATATTACAATGGCATAGATGGTAACAACATTGATTTTGATGAAATCAGGAATAAAATTGGCTTTGTAACGCAGGATACACAACTGTTTTCAGGCACAATCAAAGAAAACCTGCTTTTTGTAAACCCCGGTGCAACGGATGAAATGATCAACGATGTGTTGCTGAAAGCGGCTTGTTATAACTTGCTGTCGAGAGCTGAAAGCGGCATTGATACGGTGATCGGCGAAGGCGGATTAAAACTTTCGGGTGGTGAGCGCCAGCGTTTATCCATTGCCCGTGCGCTGCTGCGTGAGCCGCATTTGCTGATTTTCGATGAAGCAACCTCTGCATTGGATTCGTTGACCGAAGAAGAAATTTCCAACACAATCCGCAACATTACCGATCAGCGTCAGCACATTACGGTCATGATCGCGCACAGGTTGTCGACCATTATGCATGCGGATCGCATTTACGTGCTGGAAAAAGGACATGTAGTGGAAACTGGAAGCCATCATGCGTTGCTGGATGAAAAAGGCTTGTATTATGCCATGTGGCGCCAGCAGATCGGTGAGCGCAAGGACGAGTCGGTGCTTTCTTCCTAATGTATATGATAACTAAAAGCTAGCAAGATTCAGGTTTTTCAGCGGTCCCTCGGCATCTATTTTTGTCCTATCAATATTAGATCGGATCAAACAGAAGTCAGACGAATGAAGAACATTGAAACATCAGATTGGTTACGCATCACCGAAGAGCTGCACAGTAAAGGATACGGACTAATAGAACAGGTCCTTTCGCCTTCGGAATGCGATGAACTGATTGCATCTTACAATGAACCAGCACATTATCGAAAGACGATCGTGATGGAGCGTTATCGGTTTGGGTTAGGAGAATATAAATATTTTCAATATCCGCTGCCGGACATTATCCAGCTATTACGCGAAAGCTTTTATTCCAAACTCGCCCCGGTTGCCAATAAGTGGATGCAAGTCCTTAACATTGACCAACATTACCCGGCTGATTTCCAAGACTTTCAGACAAAGTGTCACGAGCAGCAACAAACCAAACCTACGGTTTTGATCCTGAAATACGACGAAGGCGGGCACAATACGTTGCATCAGGACTTGTACGGAGATCTGTTCTTTCCTATTCAGCTGATTATTTTCCTTAGCGATCCTGAGAAGGATTATACAGGAGGAGAATTTGTGTTGACTCAACAAACGCCGCGCGCTCAGTCGAAAGCCATCGTTTTGAAACCCAAGAAAGGAGACATACTGGTCTTCACAACCAATTTCAAACCTGTGAAGGGAACGAAGGGTTACTATCGCGTCAATATGAAGCATGGGGTTTCCGAAGTGACTTACGGCAACCGCTTCACGCTGGGAATCATTTTTCACGACGCATTAAGCTGAAAGCGATGATCAGGCACTCGGACCTCGGACCTCCGTCGTTTCAAACGAGCAGAAGGTTGAAGAAAATAATTGACGATCACGTAATCTGTTATGGCGGAAATGCTCGTCTCAAAATTTACGGAACATTTCAATGTAATTCGGGAAAGCGCATGAAAATGAAGAACCGGGTGTTTTTCAATTCAGAGAAAGAGGCACTGGCGCAAGGTTTCCGACCATGCGGACATTGTATGCGGGAAGCTTACTTGAAGTGGAAACCAAAACAGCACATTACGCTAAAACCTTGAAAGTGAGGCTCCGCCAGAGATAAAAGACCAGGTAACTCTCCCAGCCTGCAAACTGCTGAAAAAGTGCATCGATCTTGCCTGTTTCACTTCTGTCCTGGATAATGTTGTGATTGGAAAGTGCATTCAACAAACCGATATCACCGTGCGGAATGCCGCCTGGTTCCTGCAACGACTTCATTAAAACATAATTAGCCGTCCATACACCGATTCCCTTGTGATCCGTCAATGCTTTTTTACGTGCTGCAAAGTCGGGTAATGCGCGAATTGCTTCTTTATCTAAGCTTCCGTTTGCAAACGCCCTGGCAATGCCAATCACGTAATCCGATTTTTGCTTCGAGAACTGCATATCCTTCAAAAGGTCCGGATCAGCTGCTGCGAGCACTTCGGGCTCAGGAAAAACGTAGTAGGATTCATTTTCATGGTCAATGCGCTTACCATAATGTTCCACCAGCCTCCGCTTCACTTTATAGGCAAAGGACAAATTAATCTGCTGACCGATAATGCACCAGCAAATGGCTTCGAAAAGATTTGAAATGCCAATCATCCGCAGGCCTTTATAATCTTCGGCCATGTAGGCAATGCGTCCATCGGCTTTCAGCAAGTCGTAAAACGGCTGAATGTTGGTATCCATATCAAACCATTCACACACATAACCAATGAGATAGGATTTATTTTCATGCGTCGCTTCTCCTTTGAGAATTTCCAGTTCGAGGAAATCCGAATGCTCGCGGATGGACACCAGCAGCATTTCCGCTCCCACTTCCAATGCCTTAAAGATGGTATCGCCTTTGATGATATGCAGACAGTCATCATAATTCCTGTTAAGAAACCACAGACATTCTTCAAAGCTAAAAAGCGCCGGAACGGGGATTAAGACCTTATGCTCACTATTCATTTACCAAATATACCGCAACTGCAAACAAGCCAAAACCTGTTTCTTGCTGCATGATGACTTTAATGTACAATTTTGAAAACCAATTCTTTAAGCAGTTCACCTTCCGGAACGCTCACACCGTCGAGCCCTTTCAGCCGTGCATCACATTCGCGAAGATAATGTATGATGTTGGCCACTTTGGGAAGCGGATAATTGCGGATAGCCAGCAGGTAATCTTTTACAAAATAAGGGTTAACCCCCAATTCGGTCGCAAGCCCTTTCTCTGATTTATCTTTGCTGGCGTGCGCAAGCAGCACTTTTGTATAAAACCCGAAAAGAATGATCAGGATGGGAGCCAGCGGATTGTCCTTCGAATTTTGAGAGAAATAGGTTGCGATCTGATTGGCTTTCATGACATCACGCGTCATCAATGCTTTCTGGAATTCAAACACATTATATTCTTTACTAATGCCCACAAACCGTTCAATCGCAGCAGCATCTATGCCCTCGTCCAAACGGAGATTAACCAGGATTTTCCGGATCTCGTTCGACAATCGTTTCAGATCGTTTCCAATGTTATCGACCAACATCTGCACAGCCTTAGGACTTATTTTGACGCCCTCATGCTGACAAAATGAAGCTACCCATTCGGGTAACTTGTTGTCATACATCTTTTTAGACTGCACCACAACCCCATTGGTATTGATGGATTTGATGAATGTCTTACGCTCATCAGCATTGGCATGAAAACAAAAAACCAGCACCGTGCTGTTCAGCGGATTGAGTGCATAATCCTCCAACCTGGCCTGCTGCTCCTTCTGCTCTATGCCGCCCAGCTTATTGGCATCTTTCACGAGGATCAACTGCCTTTCCGCCATGAAAGGAAACCGCCGGGCATAGCTAAGCACACCAGCCACATCCGTATCCTTTCCATACAAAACGAATTGATTAAAACCCTTTTCAGATTCAGGAACAACGCGTTTTTCCAGTTCTTCGGCAATGGAATCGATGTGGTAAGGCTCGTCGCCGTGCAGAAAATAAATAGGCCTGAATTTCTTACTTCTGATCTCTTTCAGGACAATGTCCGGTGTTTGGGCCATAGGGTGCGCCGGTAAGCAATAATGTTAATGTGTTAATATAAACTCCTCGGACTGTTTTTGAAGTTCCGGAAAGAAGCGTAAAAATTTATCCCTGTAAAACTCCTCATTCTCGCGCAACTCCAACATCGCATTCCGCAGCGGCGCAAGATAAGTTGCCCGCCTGGACATCCTGTGAAAGGTAAGCTCCACGCCTTCCAGGGTGGCGTAGCTTGTAAGCCAGTCCTCATGGATCATGGCCTGCACCATACGCGTCATATGCTCGGGAATAAGGTGCTCATTCTTCCTGATCAGCGCATAAATGTTGCGGGTGTAGGTAAAGAGCGACCCAGCCTGAAACTGATCGAAATGCTGGGCAAGAAAATAATCAAAATAGATATCCATCACAATTCCTGCCAGCTTTCCCTGCGACAATGCGGCCTTGTGCGTGGCCTCGCGTACAATTTCGTGCTGGTCTGTGAAAAAATCAATGTGCCGGTGGAGCTTCAAGCCGGTGACAAAATCCGGGTCCCATTCGGCTGTCTTTTCATCTGTCAGACGGCCCTTTATGAAATCGCCCACATAATTGCCCATCATCACGCGTTCCTTATTTCCTGATAGCAAAATGTGTGCTAAAAAATTCATCTAAATGGCATTTTGGCAAATTTGCCGTACGTTTGTTTTCCCTGCTCTACTTGGAACAATTTTTTACAACAACAATTATTTTAATCAAACTAGCAAATGAAAGTCGAAAAAAATAACGTGATAGCGTTAACATACAGCCTGAGAATTCCTGACACAGACGGCGAAACAGATGTCGTTGAAGTGGTTACGGAAGAAGATCCAATGTACTTCATACAAGGCATCAGCGGCCTTCCCGAGGGTTTCGAAAACCAGATCGAGGGACTTGTTGCCGGTGATATATTCGAATTCACGGTGGCCCCGGAAGAAGGTTACGGCGAGTTTGATGAAGAAGCCATTGTCGAATTGCCAAAGGCAGTTTTCCAGATGGAAGACGTTAACCAGGACGAATTATTGCAGATCGGTAACATTATTCCGATGACCAACGAAGACGGCGAAAGAATGCATGGTCAGGTTGTTGAGATCAAAGACGACATCGTTGTCATGAACTTCAATCACCCATTGGCAGGAAAAGAAATGCATTTCAAAGGACAAATCATCTCAATCCGTCCAGCGACAGCAGAAGAAATCAGCCACGGGCATGTGCATGGTGCTGGAGGAGTGCATCATCATTAATGAATAAAGACCGGGCTTACAAGCCCGGTCTTTATTCATTAATAACATACTGCTCCACTTCAACGCCGAAACGCTTCAGAAACTCCACTCCCTCCTCCACTGCGATTCCCTTGTAAGCGGCGTATGAATGCAGGAAAATTACTTTTTTGATTTTCATTGTATAAATAACCCTGGCGCAGGCAATGCATGGCGCTAATGTTACGAAAAGCGTCGATCCTTCGATATTTGAGCCATTTTTTACTGCAAATAAGATAGCGTTCTGTTCTGCATGTAATGCGAGTGAGCAGCTTCCTTTTGCATCTCTCGGGCAACCCACTTCCGGAAATTCTTCATCACAGTTGTGCGTGCCGGCAGGAGGACCATTGTAACCGATTGAAATAATGCGGGTGTCCTTTGTTAATACCGCACCCACCTGTGCTTTGATACAATGTGAACGCAACGCCAGATTTTTTGCTAATTCCATGTAGATATCATCAAATTCCGGGCGCAATTTCGTTGTAGATAATGTCATTCGTTTCTTCAATAATTTTTATACAAACTTATCGAATTGAAAACGGGATTCAACATAAGATTTCGAAGTATGATCAGAAGTTTTTTGCTTGTCCTTTCACTGTTTTTCACATGCCTGCCTGCTTTTTCACAACAGGAAAAGGTTGTGTTGAAACTTGCAATGGATCAGGCATCATTAGTCAAGAGCTATAAATTTTTTGTCCAGGAAGTTGAAGATCAGCGCGTTATTTCAGGGTCAGGACTGGGAAAGGTGATTGTGCTGGGTAAGGAAACGCCTGTTGCATTGCCGGGCAAGGTGGATAAAGAGCTGTTTAGTTATTGGTCCTTCGCCGCACCAAAAAATCAGCAGACTTACCTTCCGCTTTATATCAGCATCAAAGAGCTTTCGCTAAACGAAAAGCGTGTTGGCCCCAACAAGGTGACCGGCGAAGTGAAGCTGTCTGTGAAATTCCGCTGGTACCGGAACATGCAGCCTGTGGAGCTCACGAATTATCAAACTGCAGCAAACTACACACGACCTGAAAGGGACTTTGTGTATGAAAAGCTCGTGAAGCAACTGCTAGACCAATCCATTGCGCACTTTCAAAAGTGGATGACGCTGAATGCTGGAAAAAATCCAGCGCTGGCCAGGAACATTCAGTTGGTTTTTAAGGAAATCAGTAATAATGACCCTGATACGGTATTTTATTCTCCCAAAAGGCCGCTGATATGGGACGATTTTAAAGTCCGGAATGCAAAGCCGGGCAGCCGGTATGCGGCGGCGGTGTTTACCAGTTTTGGCTACGAAGGACGCTCCTACCCGAAGGACGATGATCTGGTGGTGGAAATCGGGCTGAAAACATTCATGGTAAAAAGCATGTCATGGGGCCGACCAGAATACAGGAATGCAAGCACATTACGCCACGAACAAATCCATTTTGACATTACCAGGCTCGTAGTTGAGAAATTTAAAGCCCGACTAATTAAAGCCGACCTCACGATTGAAGACTACGATAGCGAGATCCAGTATCAGTTCCTGGAAGCATTCCGTGAAATGAACACGGATCAGGAACGCTATGACGGCGAAACGGGACACGGCCTCAATGCCAGGGCGCAAGCAGCCTGGGACCGGAAAATAGCTGGCGAGATTTCGGCAGTCTACGCCGTTCAATAACGCATTACTGCGCAGTAATAAACACCGTTTCTTCCACTTCCTGGCTCGTCGCATAATTTTTAACACAAAAATTGTATGCGTCCAAATCCTTCGCAAAATTCCTGTCACTCACGATATAAAGCGATTTACCCTGCTTAATGCTTACGACCTCGTGCTTAGGAATCCGATGCATGACCATTCGGTCCGAATCGCGCATCTGAATGCTTTTAGAAACAGAATAGGTTGAGAAAAGCATGACCAGCAAGTAGGAAACTTTTACATATTGATATGCTCTCGACTGATATGCGTACCAGATTGTGAACAGGAGCGCATATAACAAAACCACTTCTATTTTATCCAGATTAAGGTTCTCCAATAAATATCCGGGCAAGGATTTAGGCACAGAAACGGCCACGTTCGTCAGGTAAGCCGAAAGCCAAACGACTTTATTGATAACTATTTGAAGCCAAAGGATATTCAACGGCGACACCAGCAAGAGTATCAGCGCAGCCGGCAACAAGACGTTTGTAAAGGCGATCACGAACGGATTAACCAGCCAGAAATAAGTCGGAAATTGATGAAAGTAAAATAAGCTCAGCGGGAAGGTGGCCAACTGTGCCGCAAAAGACAATGCTGAGATCTGCCAGACAAATTTCAGAATCCTATTCTGCGGTGCAAAAATGGCGTCCAAAGGCTCATAGAGCAAGAATATTCCGCTCATGGCCAGGTAAGAA
Organism: Dyadobacter alkalitolerans DSM 23607; assembly: GCF_000428845.1. Classification (GTDB taxonomy): domain Bacteria; phylum Bacteroidota; class Bacteroidia; order Cytophagales; family Spirosomataceae; genus Dyadobacter; species Dyadobacter alkalitolerans. The sequence goes on from NZ_AUAS01000002.1 coordinate 52,392, forward strand.
AGTTGAAACCCTACATCGTAAAGGGCAGCCGGATCCATGAGCAAGATCAACAATGCAGACAATGCAAGCGTATTCATGGCGTTTTGTTTCCGGCCAGAAACCTCCGCAACAACAAACACAATGCACATGAGCGTTGCCCGCTGCACCGACGGCGGCAAGCCTGTTACCAATGCATAAAAGCCAAGCAACCCGATCATTAGCGATAAATAAGCAATCTTCCCGACCCGCCAGCGCTTCATCCAGCCCAACAAGTGACTGATAACCAGGAAAATGATCGCAACATGCATGCCCGAAACTGAAAGAATGTGAACGGTCCCGGATGTCGTGTAATCGCTGATCTGGTCAGAGCGGAGATCGTCTCTCCTGCCTAATAACATGGCTTTAATTAATCCATAGGCTTCGTCGTCGTCCACATTTTTCCTGAACGTTTGCGCAGCCCATTTTGAAATGCCGTCGCTCCATTGGTTGAGAAAAAAGGAATGGTCAGCAATGGGCATGATTTGAAACGAACGCTCCGTCAGGTAATCGGTCCACACAATTCCTTTGTTTCGCAGATATTGCCGGTAATCAAACTGCATTGGATTTCCGGCTTCCATCGGGCGTTCTAACGTGCCATGGACTACGATCGTGTTGCCGGGTTCCGGAATGTTGCTCGCGTCGTGGCTAATGTTGATCAATGCTTTCAAATCAACCTCACTCCACTTTTCTCGCACCTTTATGCCCGTGATATGCGCTTCATAGCGAAGCGTTTTCGTGCGTTTCTCTGGTAAGCTCTTAATTTCCGCTTCATACGCACCATATCCAGCATTTGCAAGCACTTTAATGTTCGCTTCATTATGTTGCTCGAAAGTCTGCATCGTCCATGCGCCCAGCGAAACAAAAAACAACGCCAATGCAATCCCGAATGCTGGTTTCAGGATTTTGATATAAAAAATAAAACAGACGGCTAGAAGAAAAAGCGCCAGCGACAGAAGCAACGCTGGTGTTCCTCCAGAATGAGGAATGATTTCGCTCAGGAAAATGCCGGTAATGTAAGACAATACAATCCCGACAAATGGCGACCGTGTCAGCATATTAACGAACTACAAACCGTTTGGTGACCGTTTGTCCGCCGGATGAAACCCGGTAATAATAGAGTCCGCTTGGGAATTTTTGAACGTCGAGATAACTGAGGTTAGTGGCACCGGAAGTGATGAGCTGACCCCGCTGATTGAAAACTTCAACCGTGAAAAGTTGGAAATTTGGCGTAAAAACGCTGGCCGTTAATGTCTCGCTTACCGGATTTGGAGACAGTTCAACCAGGAGATCTTCACCGCTAATCTTTGAAAATTCCACCAGTTTGGCCCTCCTGGGACTGAGTTCGAGGACGGCATGCATCCGCTCTTTCTGATCATTGGTAAACACACTCATGCACCCGTCAGGAGAATAATCCATGTAATTCTCAATCATATTCCGCGTCGTAACGCCCCGACATTCAGAAAATACGGGTGTGCAGGAAATATCGGTCGTTTCATTTTTGGTAAAAGCAATCGGTGTGTCATCGCAGTGGTCGGTCCCGCAGTTCCGGTCTCCCCAGATGTGGATCAGTCCCAGCCAATGTCCCACTTCATGCGTGGTGGTGCGGCCCAGATTATAAATGGAACTGGTGATGGCCGGTGAGTTTCTGCCAAAGTAGCGGAAATCGATAATTACGCCGTCTGTTAATGCCCTGACTGCCTCATCTTCGGAAGTAGAAAGTCCCCTGGTAAGATCATTCAACTCAGTGACAACCGGAAATTGGGAAGTTCCCAAATAACGGTCAGAAAGGCGGCAGACCCATATATTGAGATAACGGCTGGTTGCCCATGCAGGCGAAATTTCAGCCAGATCGTCCGCTTCGGTAATGGGACTGAACTGGTTCTTTTCATTGTAAGTCCGCAAAACGGTTACCAGTTTGAAGCGGATGCGCGTGTCAACCCCCAGGGAATCAGTGTAAAAACCTTTGTAACCGGAACTGTTGCCATAATCTTCGTTCAAAACATCTATCTGGCTCAGGATCTGGGCATCAGTAATGTTTTCGTTATTCGCCCCGCCGATGGTCATATCTTCTTCACTATGAACGACATGCACCGCGACCGGAATCGTTATGATCTCGTCCGCATTTGTCCTTAGCGAAGTGCGGTTGGCCTGAATTCTTTTCTGGATGGCTTGTTCAGACTTGATTCTGAGTTGCTGTAAAGCCGGAAATCTGGAAATGGTCAAAGCGTCCAGTTCTGTGCTGGCACAGCGTTTCAGCAACGAATCGCTATCCTGCGCCAGCACGAACGCTTTTGAGATAATGAATAGTAAAAAGGTCAGCAGAAGCTTACTGCTCGGATTTATCATAAGCTGCAAGGATATCTTTTACCAAACGGTGTCTTACCACATCGGACCCATCCAGCTCAACAAAACTGATCCCTTTGATCCCTTTCAGGACTGCTAATGAATCAATTAACCCTGATTTCAGGTTTTTAGGTAAATCAATCTGAGATTTATCACCGGTAATGATGGCTTTGGAACTGGGGCCCATCCTGGTCAGGAACATTTTCATCTGCATGGGCGTCGTGTTTTGTGCTTCGTCCAGCAAAATGAATGCATTGTTCAATGTCCGTCCGCGCATGTAAGCCAGCGGCGCAATCTCAATCGTGCGACTTTCCAGATACAGTTTCAGCTTTTCCGGTGCGATCATATCATCCAGCGCGTCGTAGATCGGGCGCAGGTAAGGATCAATTTTTTCTTTCAAATCACCCGGCAAAAAACCCAGGTTTTCGCCTGCCTCAACGGCTGGACGTGTTATAATGATTTTTCTGACTTCCTTATTTTTCAAAGCCCGCACGGCAATGGCCACAGCGGTGTATGTTTTTCCCGTTCCGGCTGGTCCTACCGCGAACACCAGGTCGAATTTTTCCGCCTGCTCCACCAGCAGTTTCTGGTTTGGCGTTTTGGCCTTCACAACCAGCCCCTTATTGCCATAAATGATCACATCCGCATCATCTTCTGCACTGGCAACGGGCGATTTAACAACGCCATTTAAATAACCTTTCACATTGTCATTGGTAACCTTGCCGTATTTTTGATAATGGGCTATTAGTGAATCCATTACATCGGTGATACGGATAATCTCAGGAGCGGTGCCCTGAATGCGGATCTCGTTTCCGCGTGAAATAATTTTGCTTCCAGGGAAAGCGGCTGCAACTTCCTTGATATTCGCATTGTGAATACCCAAAAAATCAACCATTGAAACGTCCTCGAGCGTGATGATTTTTTCCAGCAAATGAATTAAAGTTTAGTGTTTCTCTATTTGTTCTAAAATTTAGTAATAATAACGAACAATTGTAATACAAAACATGAGAAATACAATTATGATTTGATATTTGAAAACGAAAAATGACCTTATTTTAATCAACTCTTTCATTATCAGAGCCGGACAAAATGGATCAATTCCTGAAAAAAAATTTTTGACTGAACTTAACCTTTCCTGCTTTCTTACCGGTGCTGCTTTCCTTAACTTTGTAGTAACATGGAAAACGACAAGGCATCCGGCAATTTCTCGAAATCAGGCTCAAAACAGAACAATCAGGGGCGCAAGCCAATGGGCGCCAGAACGCCCGGTACTGATCAGACTTTCAGCAAGTTACCTCCTCAGGCGGTAGACTTGGAAGAGGCTGTTTTGGGTGCATTAATGATTGAAAAGGATGCGCTGACAGCTGTTGCGGACATTCTCCGGCCAGACAGTTTTTATAAGGAAGCACACGTCCGGATCTACACCGCCATCATCACGCTTTTCGCTGATTCGGAGCCAATTGACATGCTGACGGTGACTTCGAAATTGCGCAGCACCGGAGAGCTCGAACTGGTAGGCGGTGCGCCTTATATCATGGAGCTGACTTCAAAAGTGAACTCCGCCGCCAACATTGAATTTCATGCGCGCATTATTTCCCAGGCTTTTATCAAGCGAGAGCTGATCAAGGTGGCTTCGGAAATCCAGCGCGAGGCTTTTGAAGACACCACAGACGTTTTCAGGCTTTTGGACAAAACCGAGCAGAGCCTTTTCCAGATCTCCGAATCCAACATCAAGAAAAATTACGCTGATATGGGCGCGCTGATGCGACAGGCATTAGCAGAACTCGATCAGAAAAAGAATAATAAGGATGGTCTTACCGGTGTGCCATCCGGTTTCAGCGCCCTCGACAGGCTCACCTCTGGCTGGCAGAAGACGGAACTAATGATCCTTGCGGCCCGTCCGGGTATGGGAAAAACGGCATTCGTCGTTTCTTCACTCCGTAATGCTGCCGTGGATTTCAATATGCCTGTTGCCATTTTCTCACTCGAAATGTCCTCGGTTCAGCTCGTTAATCGTCTGATATCGGCTGAGGCAGAGATTGACAGCGAAAAAATCAGGAAAGGGAGCCTTGCGCCACACGAGTGGGAGCAATTGCACCACCGCATTCACCGGCTCACCAATGCACCCATTTACATTGACGATACCCCTGCCCTGTCCATTCTCGAACTCCGTGCAAAATGCCGCCGTCTGAAAGCCCAGCACGACATTCAAATGATCGTGATTGACTATCTTCAGTTGATGACGGGAGATACGGGTGGCAAAGGTGCAGGAAACAGGGAACAGGAAATTGCCATGATCTCGCGTTCGCTCAAAAACCTGGCAAAAGAGCTGGATGTGCCGGTGATCGCACTATCACAGCTTAGCCGGGCCGTTGAAACGCGTGGCGGTGAAAAAAGGCCTCAGCTCTCGGATTTAAGGGAATCAGGATCGATCGAGCAGGATGCGGATATGGTTCTTTTCTTATATCGTCCTGAATATTATGGTATTACAGAAGACGAATCAGGAAATTCCGTTGCCGGGATCGGTGAAGTGATCGTTGCCAAAAACCGTGCAGGATCACTGGATACGGTTCAGTTAAGGTTCATTGGAAAATACACCAAATTCACCGACCTCGACTCCCAATTCACCCCGGCACCATTTTCTGTAGACCGTCCTATCCCAACCACAAACCCCATCGCCTCATTCGAAAGCCAGGGAAAACCCGCTCCCGCAGGCGGAACGCTGAGAAGCAGAGCGAATGATCTGAGTAATTTCGATTACAAAGGCCCCGATAGCGAACCGCCGTTCTGACTTCGGCTCCGCTCAGTCTGACAGTAGCGTAATGCTATTACCCGACTGCGCACAGCCAAAAGTTCTGCCCCAAAGCGACTGTCTGACTGAGCGGAGACGAAGTCCGGCCCAAAGCGACTGTCTGACTGAGCGGAAACGAAGTCCGGCCCAAAGCGACTGTCAGACTGAGCGGAGACGAAGTCCGCTCCGCCGCACCAGCAGCGCCACATTCTCCACATGGTGCGTGTTTGGGAACATATCTACCGGCTGCACCTTAGTCACTTCATAATCTTCCGACATCAGCGCAAGGTCGCGTGCTTGCGTGGCCGTATTGCAACTTACATACACAATGCGATCCGGAGCTGCTTTCAGGATCGTTTCCACAACGGGCTGGTCCATTCCCGCGCGCGGCGGATCGGTGATGATCACATCCGGCCTTCCGTGTTCCTGCAGGAAGCTTTCATTCATGATGCTCCGCATATCGCCCGCAAAGAAGGCTGTGTTGGTAATGCCGTTCAATTCCGAATTTTTCCTCGCGTCCTGCACTGCTGCTTCCACATATTCAACACCCACGACCTTTTTTGCTCTGCGCGCTATGAAATTGGCAATGGTCCCGGTTCCCGTATAAAGGTCATAGACCGATTCATTGCCCGTCAAACCCGCAAACTCACGCGCTACGCTGAAAAGCTGATAAGCCTGTTCTGAATTGGTCTGATAAAAAGATTTCGGACCAACAAGGAAGGTAAGATCTTCCATCGTCTCACGAATCGTGGTGTCGCCAGCATAATGGATCACTTCCTGATCCTGGTAAGAGTCATTTCCTTTCAGGTTCACAATGTAATTCAGGGAAGTAATTTCTCTGTGTGTTTTATGCAAATACTGCATCACCTGCTCAATGGCCTCGTCATTCTGCTCACCAAACTGCACAATCACCATTACATCACCCGAATTGGCGGTTCTCACCACCAGGTTCCTGAGCGTTCCCCTGTTGAAGCGGACGTCGTAATAAGGAATGTTATGCAGCTCACCGAAATGATGCAACGAATTGCGGATCGTGTTGGAAGGGTCCGGTTGCAGGTGACAATGGTCTACGGTAAATATTTTGTCAAAACGCTTGGGAACGTGAAAGCCGAGCGCATGCTTGGTGAATGCAGCTCCCGAGTCCATCTGCTCCTTGGTAAGCCAGCGCCAGTTGGAGAAAGTGAATTCAAGTTTATTGCGATAATATTCTGTTTTTGGAGCAGCGATAATTTCATTAATGCTTACATTCTTAATGTGCCCGATCCGCTGGAAATGGTCTACAACCTGTTGTCTTTTAAATTTCAACTGATGCTCATACGCAATATGTTGCCATTTGCAGCCGCCGCATACAACGTTATGCAGGCAATATGGGTCTGTCCTGAGAGGCGACTTTGAATGGATCTTCGTAACGATCGCCTCTTTGAGTTTTTTCTTGGTTTTTACTACTTGCAAATCAACTATGTCACCGGGAGCCACATTTCCTTCTACAAATATTACGCCGTCATCTGATTTAAATATACATTTGCCTTCTGCTGCAAAATCGGTAATTTCAACGTACTCATACTTGATATTCTTAACCATATTTCTTTTTTAAATTTCAAATTCCAAATCCTATAGGACAATTTCTACTCCCTTATCAAGCCATGAAAAAACGGTACATCTTGTTCATGCTGATGCTGTTTGCCTTTTCCAAAACCTATGCAACACACATTGTTGGCGGGCAGCTCTTTATTACGGAAAACAAAGACAATTATTACAACTATAACATCGGCCTAACAATGTACTTTGATGCGCTGAATGGCAATCCCGGTGCTGAGGACCCGGCTGTGAACATTTACGTCTTCCGAAAACGCGACAACCAGCCCATCGGCTATCTTCAAGCCCCAAAAATAGAACGAAAATCGGTCACCTATGCTAATCCGCAGTGCGGAATATCGTCGCTCGAAACATATATGATTACTTACAGCTCGTCGTTACAGCTGGAACCCACCGATTTTAGTGATCCGCACGGCTATTATATGGTTTGGGATCGATGCTGCCGGAACGGGACGATCACGAACATTCAGGCACCGGGTGACGCCGGCAGCCTCTTTTACCTTGAATTTCCCCCGCTTTTCAAGAACAATGCAAATTTCAGGAACTCCTCCCCCATTTTCCCGGCAATCAAAGGCGACTATGCCTGCGTGAATTCTCCGTTTTTCTTTGATTTTGGTGGAAAGGACGCCGACGGCGACAGCCTTAGTTACAAGCTGATCACACCAATGCAGGGATTTTCTGACAAAGCCAATCCTAGTGTTGAAGCCCGAGGTTCGTCCAATTACCCGCGCCTTACCTGGCTTCCCGGCATATCGGAGGCCAACATTATCCCCGGGCCAAAACCTTTGACTGTCAATCCAAGAACAGGAATGTTGTCCGTGACTCCGGGTAATGTCGGCCTTTATGTGTTCGCCGTGCAGGTGGATGAGTTCAGGAACGGTGTGAAGATCGGGACGCTAACCAGGGATTTTCAACTCAAAGTCGTGGATTGCCCTAAAATGGACGCTCCGAAATTGTTGTTTAAACCAAAAGGCAAAAACACTTACTACACGGAAAACGAAATTATTACCGTCAAAAAAGGCGACCCGAATTGCTTTGAAGTAATGGTTACCGATCCAACGGTTAACCAGATCATCCGGATCAACGGCCGGGCCGTTAATAATTCGAAAAACTATTTCACCATTCTGCCGGCCGAATTCAAAACGAAAATTGCCAACGACACGCTCAAATTTGAAGTCTGCCTGGACGAATGCTTTGTAACCTACGACGAGCGCCCGATCAAGATCGAGCTGATTGCAGAAGATGAAAGCTGTCCCGTTCCGCTGATGGATACGCTCAGCATTCTGATCCGTCGCGAAAGCAGCAGCAACAAATCGCCCGAGGTGACTACTTCCCTACCCGGCCAGTATGTCTACGTGACAGCCGGTGTGCCCGTCGTTTTCACGGTGTATGGCAAGGACATCGACAAAGACAGCATTGCCCTTTCCGGTCGCGGACAGGATTTCAATATGGTGGATATGGCTATGGATTTCAAAGCCATCAGCGGTAAGGCGCAGATTCAGCAAACATTCAAATGGACGCCGCCATGTAATGCAAAAAAAGGTGATACGCTCGCTGTGGATTTCAAGGTGGAAGACATGCGCTGTGTCGGCAATCCGCTGGCGGTTTCGAAGCCGGTCTATTTTGTCGTTGATGAATCGCCCAACACCCCGCCGCTGGTAGAAACATCGCTGGCAACACCAGAGATAACCTACACCATCGGAAGCAGCAGCAAGATCGTCTTCGACGTGCTGGCCACAGATCCCGACACCAATACAATCAGCCTGGCAGCTGCCGGGCGCGGATTCAGCATTGGGGATGCCGGAATGAAGTTTGCCAACAAAACTGGTGTCAAAGAAGTACGCTCTCCCTACGCCTGGTCACCCGAGTGCTCCATGCTCGACGGGCAGTCCGAAAAAGCGTTCATGATCGACTTCATAACCCAAGACAAAAGCTGCGCTGCAGCAAGCGACACAACGACGGTCAGGGTTATTGTGAAGGACGACACTTCGGACGTCGTTCCCGAATTTCCAAACGTGATCACACCCAACAATGACGGCAAAAATGACTGCTTTCTCTTAGAGGATCTACCTGCCGATAACTGTGTCAATCAGTTCAAAGATGTAACGATTTTTAACCGCTGGGGAAAGCAGGTTTATTATTCCAAAGTCCGCAAAAACTGGTGCCCTGCCAGCATCTCCCAAGGCTACTATTACTACGTCGTGCAATACACTAAAAAGTCTTTCAAAGGCGGGCTAACCATTCTCAAATAGCGTCTGCAAACATTCTGTAAGTAACGAACATTCGATATGGCTGTTACATTCAGATATATCGAATAGTAAGGAATGTTAGTTACATTATATAATAAATATACATTTGATACATTTAGTTCTTTCTAAAAATATATTAATATTATACTTTTAATACACTAAATAATGTCGAATAGATAATATCTAATATTTAATTAAATACATTTTAAACAATAGATAATATAATACAGATATTACATTTAATACTTTCTATACAGTTATAAAATACTATTTGCATGAATGTACAACTGAATAAGCATTGATAATCAGACAATTATAAGATAACGATTCATATTAATGCTGATTAAGTTAATCTTTTTTACTTTCTAATTTAAAACTCACAACCTTTATACTGTAATAACAATCATTACAGTAAATGAACAACGGACGGTTTGGTATTTCGGTTCATATCCTTTCCTTACTCGCTTTCGAAGGTGACGACTGGATTTCTTCTGAGTATTTGGCAGGCAGTGTTAACATTAATCCTGTGCTTATCCGGAAGGAGTTGGGCAATCTTCGCGCGCACGGGCTCGTCGTTAGCAAGGAAGGTAAGGCAGGTGGCAGCAGGCTTGCGAGGCCGGCTGAGTCTATTCTTCTATCCGAGATTTATGATGCAATACGGCAAAATGATCTGCTCGGAAAAGGCATTAATGCGCCCAATCCTGAGTGCCATGTAGGTCGTCAAATCAATGTATATCTGGACGCACTTTACACCGAAGCAGAGCTCGCATTGCGGGCTAATTTGGCAAAGAAATCACTGGTAGATTTCTGCCGAAATTTCGAGGCTGGAAAGTCGACAATTTAGTCATTAACCAATGCCCAAAATGGTTCTCCTTTTTTTTCAAAAACAACTAACATTTTAACCAAAACCCAAGCATGAAAGTAGCATTAATTGGCGCAACCGGATTTGTAGGCGCCCCCCTTTTACAGGAATTGATTTCCCGCGGCCATGAAGTTGTCGCCATCGCCAGAAACATTGAAAAGATTCCAACCGAAAGCAACTTGATCGTCCCCAAACAGGCTGACGTGCTCGACACCGAGGCAGTATCGCAAGCCGTTGCGGGCGTTGACGCCGTTATAAGCGCATACAATCCGGGCTGGACCAATCCCAACATTTACGCCGAATATCTCGAAGGAGCAGCTTCCATTCAGACCGGCGTGAAGCAGGCAGGCGTAAAAAGATTTCTGGTAATTGGCGGCGCAGGAAGTCTGGAAGTAGCACCAGGAGTGCAATTGATCGACACACCTGATTTCCCGGAAGAATACAAAGCAGGTGCCGGAGCAGCGCGCAAATACCAGGGTGAGATTAAATCGGAAAATAACCTTGATTGGACCTATCTGAGCCCTGCAATTGAAATGCATCCCGGCACCTCGGGCAAAAGAACAGGCACATACAGGACTTCTTTAGACACACCGGTCTTCAATGAAAAAGGAAGAAGTATCATTTCGGTAGAAGATCTATCGGTTGCCATTGTGGATGAGATCGAAACGCCGAAGCATATCAAGCAAAGGTTTACCGTCGCTTATTAGCTCATAATCTGACTAATAACGATTTATAATGTATAGATAGCTTTAAATGTACCGTACTGACTTTATATAAACAACATTTAATGCTATCTATACGTAGAATACAAAAAATAAACAAGCAAAGTATTAAACATAATCACCTTATAATACATTATATTAGTATAAATCCAGATAATACTTTTTTATTTATACAATACATTACATACTTTCCAAAAGATTTAACCTAATAATACATTTATTTAAGCTACCTTCCTAGATGTGTCTTAAAATTATCCAGTTGACCAACGCATAGACTTTACGAATAATCTCACCCATTCTCATGTAATAATGCGAACGAACAAGCATTGGTTTTGAAGAAAAGTTAGGGCACTTGGGCAAGAATATTAGTGGAAAATAAAGTTCTTTGTACCCCATTTGCTGACACCAACTTCGTTCCAATGAAATACCGCATTACCGGTTTACTATTTGTTATTGCCCTATTAAGCAACTCGCAGGCCTACTCACAACGGTTCTTGATGGACCTGGTGGACACGACCAACCAAATGGGAAAAGGAATGTTGTCCATTTACGAGCGTTACAATCGCGTGCGGATCAGCGGATACATTCAGCCGCAGTTTCAATACATCTCAAAAAAGGGTGCGGAAACTTATGGCGGCGGCAACTTTTCGACGCAATCCAACAATAGATTTATGCTACGGCGGGGCCGGCTCCGGGTAGATTATGCGCACCTGAATAAAAAAAATGAACCGACTTCGTACTTCGTTTTCCAGTTTGATGGTACGGAGCGCGGCGTGGCGATCCGGGATTTTTGGGGAAGATTTTATGAGAACAAATTCAAAATATTCGCGCTGACCACGGGCATGTTCGCCAGGCCTTTTGGTTATGAAGTGAACCTATCGTCTGCCACTCGGGAAGCGCCGGAGCGCGGAAGAATGTCCCAAATACTCATGCGGACGGAGCGGGACATCGGTGCGATGCTGACCGTGACGAGCCGCAATTCGGTGACCTGGCAGCAGAAACTCAAAATGGATGTAGGCGTGTTCAATGGTCAGGGAATGTCGGGGCCGGTGGATTACGACAGCCATAAAGATGTCATCGGCCGGCTTAGCGTCAAACCTTCGAAGGTGAGCGGCTTGGGCGGCGCGATTGTTTCCGGAGCAATTTCCGGCTATGCAGGTGGGATTACCAGTCAGTCTGCCATATTATATCGTACGAAGGCCAATGCTGGCGAATACGCGATGGTCCGCGACTCATCAGAAAGGAATCTTTATAAGGTTGCGCCGCGAAATTATGCCGGCGCCGATTTTCAGATCGCTTTCCCAAACAGAAAGGGCGAAACGGAGTTCCGGCTGGAATACATTCGCGGCGATCAGACGGCCACACTTGCCAGCAGCGAAACGCCCGGCGTTTATCCCGTAACGAACGGAATAAAAGACCCGCTTTATACCCGGAATTTTGACGGCGCTTATTTTTACTTTTTACAGCATCTGGGCAGTCTCGAACATCAGTTTGTGATGAAATATGACTGGTATGATCCTAATAAGCGCGTTTCGGGCACCGAAATTACAGACGCCAGGGGGTTTAGCAAGTCTGATCTCCGCTATGATACGATTGGGATGGGCTACGTATATAGCGCCAACGAATCGCTTAAATTTACCTTCTATTGCGATTTTGTCCGAAATGAAAAATCTGCGTTAAGAGGTTTTGAAACGGATGTCTCAGATGATCTTTTCACCTGCCGGGTGCAGTATAATTTCTAGCTTCCAAAGCGCTCTGTAAGCACCTTCCGGCGATATTCGAAGATTTGATTGACTTCATTTCTTACAAAAAGCGCATTAACCCAATCTCCCAGGAAACCAAAAGGAACCTTGTAATTCAGGATATCTTCCATCATCACACCTCCGGGAATGGCTGTAAAACGGTGCTGATGGTGCCAGAATGCATAGGGCCCAAAACGCTGTTCGTCCACAAAGTACTGTTTATCAGCTACATGTGTTATTTCAGTACACCATTTTAAAGGAATACCAAGCACCGGCTTGACAATGTAACGAATGATCTGACCCGCATACATTTCGCCACCATGATGCCTTGAAGTTACTACAAAGCCCATTTTGGCCGGGGTTATCTCTTTCAAATTAGCCGGGTTAGAAAAAAACGACCAGGCTTCGTCGAGCGAAATGGGGAGATTTTGTTTGAAATATAATTCTTGCACGTGACATGTATTTTATACAAAACTACATACGCTAAAATACGCGTACCAGACCAAAAAGCGGATTGTTGGCATGATTTTCTCTGTGTTTTGGCATGACCTAATTCCGAAATTATGAACAGACAACTGATCGCAACTACATCCACATCCATCTATGCCAGCCCTTCGGCTGTTTGGAAAGCTTTAATAGATCCCGAGATTGTTAAACAATATATGTACGGCGCCGAAGTGTACTCCGACTGGCACGTTGGCAGCCCGATCGTTTACAGGGGCGTCTGGGACGGCACGCCTTATGAAGATAAAGGCACAATTCTGGAAATTATTCCCGAGCGCGTTTTAAGCTTCTCATATTGGAGCCCACTTTCCGGAACGGATGATTTTGAAGACAACTACGCGCACGTTACTTATCACATTTCAGAATACGACGATGAAACGACGCTTACCATTACGCAGGACAATCTGGAAACAGAAGAAGCAGTGGTTGCGGCTGAGGGTAACTGGATGAAAGTAGTCGGAGAGATTAAACGAATCCTGGAAGGCGAACGGAACCACGTCCTTTAAAGCGTTAGTAAAAGGCCAATCCGGCTTAATCCAAACCGGATTGGCTTAGCATTTCTATAACTTCATGCTGAGTGCAATGCGCTTTCTTGCTAAATCCACCTCAGTTACCTTCACACTCACGGTCTGCTGCAACTTCACCACTTCGTTAGGATCTTTTATAAATTTATCCGCCATCTGCGAGACGTGAACGAGCCCGTCCTGCTTCACACCAACATCAACAAATGCGCCGAACGCAGTAATGTTGGTAACAATGCCAGGCAAAACCATTCCTACTTTCAAATCTTCCGGCTTGCGGACCGAACTATCAAACTCGAATTTCTTCATGCCCTCGCGCGGATCGCGTGATGGTTTTTCCAGTTCCAGCAGAATGTCTTTTAATGTTGGCAGCCCTACTGAATCCGAAATATATTTTTCAGGTTTGATCTGCTTCCTTAACTCAGGCTTTTGCATAAGATCCTTCACATTGGCGCCCACATCCTTGGCCATTTGGCCCACAACATCATAACGTTCCGGATGTACCGCACTATTATCCAATGGATTAGCACCATTCTCGATCCTTAAAAAACCGGCAGCCTGCTCAAATGCTTTTGCTCCGAGGCGCGGCACTTTCAATAATTGCTGCCTAGATTTGAAGTCACCGTTTTTAGCCCTAAAATCCACGATATTCTGCGCCAGGGACGTTCCCAAGCCGGAAACGTAGCGCAAAAGATGCTTACTTGCCGTGTTGAGATTTACGCCTACGGAATTTACGCAGCTTTCCACGACTGTATCCAAAGCATTTCGCAATGAATTCTGGTCTACATCATGCTGATATTGACCAACCCCGATCGATTTCGGGTCGATTTTAACCAACTCCGCCAGCGGGTCCATCAGTCGGCGGCCGATCGAGACTGAGCCACGAACGGTTACATCTTTGTCCGGAAATTCTTCGCGCGCCACATCCGATGCCGAATAAATGGAAGCACCCTGCTCGCTTACCATAAACAAACCAATCTCGTCCGACTTGCCCGCATTCGCTAAAAGCTTGCGCACGAAATCCTCCGTTTCCCGCCCGGCCGTTCCATTGCCGACTGCAATCGCCTCGACCTTCCATTTCTGGATCAGGTCCGAGAGTTTCCCGTTTGCTTCTGCGGGTTTGTCAAAAGGATAAATTACCTGGTCCGCAACCAGATTTCCCTGGCTATCCAGCACCACGGCTTTGCAGCCCGTGCGATAACCCGGATCAATCGCCAAAACGCTTTTTTGTCCCAGCGGTGACGCCAGCAACAATTGCCTCAGGTTTTCGGTAAACACTTGTATAGCAGCAATGTCCGCTTTCTCTTTTGAAAGATTGGCAAATTCGGTTTCGATGGATGGTTTCAAAAGTCGCTTGTAACTATCCGAAATCGCTAGCTCCATTTGTGTCAGAACGGCTGGCGGGCCTTTGCGGAAAAGGCGGTTTAATGCTTCAATGGCCTGGTCCTCGTCCGGCGAGATCGTCACATTCAAAATCCCTTCTTCTTCACCACGGCGGATTGCCAGCAACCTGTGCGAAGGAATGCGCGCCAATGGCTCGGAAAAATCGAAATAGTCGCGGTATTTAACGCCTTCTTCTTCTTTTTTCTTTTTAACCTTGGAAGTAATGATCCCACCGCGTTGGAAAAGATTACGAATGCGGGTCCGTGAATCCGGGTTTTCATTAATCCATTCCGCTATAATGTCCCTGGCGCCCTGCAAAGCATCATCCGCCGTCGGCACCTGATCATTCAGGAACGAAGCTGCCTTCCGCTCCGGATCCGACTCTTTGCCTGTGAAAATCAGCTGCGCAAGCGGTTCCAGACCGCGCTCGATGGCAATGCCCGCCCGTGTCTTTCTTTTTTGTTTGTAGGGTAGATAAATGTCTTCCAGCTCGACCATTGTAAACACACCGGCCAGCTGCTTGCGAAGCTCCGGGGTTAGTTTACCCTGTTCCTCAATGCTTTTCAAAATGGCCTCACGCCGTTTCTCCACTTCCAGCTGCTTTTGCCAGGCATCTTTAATCGCACCGATCTGCGCCTCGTCCAGCCCACCTGTAGCCTCTTTCCGGTAACGCGAAATAAACGGCAACGTCGCCCCTTCCTCAAAAAGTTGAATGGTATTTTTAACCTGTTTCTCAGAAATGGACGTCTGCTGGGCTATATAGGGGAAATTCATTTGATTGAAATACGCTTTTTGTGAAATCGATTCTCGAAAATTCTTTCCGCAAATAAAGCAGATATTCGTAGATTTAGTGACTTTAACTTTCCTACCCTATGCCCGTTTTCATGAAATTCCTGCGCCGTAATGGTGCCAGTTCGCTGTTGCTGCTCCTTACATTAGCGCCATTTTTTTCCCAGGCACAATCTGATTTCAAAGTCATCGCATTCTTCACTGGAAAAAACGATAAGGCGCATATCAGTTTTGTTGGTGAGGCTAATAAGCGTTTTCCTGAAATGGCGCGGGAGAATCATTTTATTTATGACACAACCAGTAACTGGAATAATCTGAATACTGCCTTTCTGGCTGATTACCAGGTTGTTTTGTTTTTGGATACTCGGCCGGAGACGCCCGAACAGCGTGAAGCATTTCAAAAATATATGGAAACAGGAGGTGGCTGGTTGGGTTTTCACTTCTCGGCATTCGCGTTGACGCCATCGGCTTATCCACAGAACTGGGATTGGTATAACAACGAATTCCTTGGTTCCGGACAGTATAAAAGCAACACGTGGCAGCCTACTTCTGCTATTTTAAAAGTCGAGGAATCTAAGAGCCCGGTTATAAATGGGCTGCCTGCAACATTCAAAGCATCGCCAAACGAATGGTATCGTTGGGAAAAAGACCTGAAAGCGAACCCGGACATTCAGATCCTGCTATCGATTGACCCAGCTAGCTTTCCGCTCGGAACCGGTCCTAAGCAGAACGAAATCTGGCATAGCGGCTATTATCCAGTGGTTTGGACTAACAAAAGATTCAAAATGGTGTATATGAATATGGGGCACAATGACATTGACTACGAGAGCAAAACAAACAAGGAGCTCTCGTTTACTTTTGACAATCCCATTCAGAACCAGTTGATACTGAACAGCATACTATGGCTGGGCAGAAGAAAGGGCTAGAAATTAACGCTAAGAAATTAAAATAATTCCTGCAACAATGGTTAAGGTGAAAAACCCCATTCTTGCAGGAATTAAAAAGCTGGTAGAAAGAAGTGGATATCAGGGATTTTCGGATTCGATCTCTCCTACTTCCCGCTCGTCCTCTTCCTCGGCAGGCTCGTCCGTATCAAACCTGTTGCCTGTGCTTACCTCTGGGGCATCAGCGCCTGGCACGTCCGGTGTTGTATTCATAGGGCCCATTTGACCTGGTTCACCGTAACTGGGCACCGGTTGCTGCCTGGGTTGCCTGTCGACCGTTTCATCGTCGAGCTTCTCTTCCCGCTTGTCTGTCTGGGATTTCATAGTGATCAGTTTAATTTGCTTTGACTTTGCAAAAAACCGTGCCTTACCGCATGATGTTTATTTCTTTTGCATGAGGGCCATATAAAATCCATCCGTTCCGTCCTTCGCGACGGATGTGCGGTGCGCGGAGATAAACTTCCACTCCCGCTTATTGGCTTTCATAAACCGTTTCACCTGATCTTCGGATTCGGAGGAAAGCACGCTGCAAGTGGCGTAAACCATTTTACCCCCAGGCTTCACCATTTGGCTGTAAGTGTTCAAGATATGCCACTGCACTTTTTTTATTTCTTCCAAAAATTGCGGTTTCAGCTTCCATTTCGAGTCGGGATTTCTCCTTAATACACCCAAACCGGAGCACGGAACGTCCAGTAAAAGCCTGTCTGCCGTTCCCCCAAGTGATTCAAAGATCTTATCGGAAGAGATCATCATGGTTTGCAGATTTTGAACACCATTCCTACCCGCTCGTCTTTCGAGTTCGAGCAGCTTATGATGTTCAATGTCCATCGCAAGGATAGAACCTTCATTTTGCAGCAGCGACGCAATGTGCAACGTTTTCCCGCCGGCACCTGCGCAAGCATCAATAACGCTAAGGCCCGGATGAATGTCCAGATACGGCGCAATTAATTGTGAACCAGTGTCCTGAACTTCAAAAAACCCTTGTTTAAATGCGTCGTGATTCAGTATGTTCTGGCGTTTCTTCAAAACAAGCGCGTCGGGAATGCCTGCAATTTCTGTCGCTGCGTCCTCGCCGAAAACTTCCTTGACGGCAGCAACATTGCTTTTTAGCGTATTCACCCGAATCACAACAGGCGCCTGCTGGTTCAGCGCAGCCAGTTCTGCATCCCAGTCGTCTCCCAGTTCCGCCTCGCCAATGGCATCGATCCAGTCAGGAACAGACTGCGCAATTTTCCGTACGGTGAGTCCTTCTTTATATCGCACTAATACATTTTCAGCATTAATATCCTCAAATTCGAGCCACTCGGGCAATTGGCCGTCGTCTTCTGTGTGAAGGTGAAGGGGTTTAATGATTTGCCATACGCCCACAATTTTCCAGAATTCCTCAGGTTCAGAAACCTTCTCAATATCCGCAGCAAATTTGACGAGACGCCACCAGCGCACGATCTCGTAGGTGTTACCTGCGATAAAAGCACGGTCCCGGGCACCCCATTTCTTATTTGTTTTTAAAAGCTGCTCCACAACGCGGTCAGCCTGGCGGTTTTTAACAAATATGTGCTGCAATGCTTCAACCGTTGCAGCAACCAGTCCTTTATATAGTTTCAAAATATCTGGGTTAAACAAATGCTCCTCTGAAGCGGTAAAATTGGTAATGTCTTACGTACAAAACAATATTTGATTGCAAAGGCACGGTTTTCAAACCCTTCTGTTTTGAGATAGCTATATCATTACGCTGACAGTTATTGGGATTGCCGAAGCCTGGCCGGTCGCCTTGGACCAGCTGGAAGGACGACCACAAACCTGCTGATTAATAAATATTCTGAGGCAATCTGACGTTGAATGTTGTGCCTTTTCCGACGATGGAATGGATCTCCATTTCGCCTTCCAGGCTGTCGATCAGGTGTTTCACCAGTGCTAATCCAAACCCGAAGCCCTGCTCGCCGCTCGTGCCGCCCGTAGAGGATGCATTGCCGGACATGATACTCTCGACGGCGGCAGCGGGCATACCTACGCCTGTATCGCCTACAGATATGAGCAAGGTGGGCATTTCCAATGTTATAGCGAGTTTCAGATCCACCGTGATGGTGCCGCCAACGGGCGTGAATTTGATGGCATTTGAGATCAGGTTACCGGTTATTTGCAGCAATTTATTTTTAGAGAAAGCTACATTTTCGGTCAGGCTGCTTGTTTCAACATTGAAAAAGACCTTTTTATGCTTAGCTTGGGGCTCATATAATTTGAGAAGCTTTTCTTTGAAGAGAACCAGGTTAAAACGGTTGCTATCCAGGACGGGGCCTTCGGTAACAGCCGTCTTCTTCTCTTTATGTGAATCCAGGATCTCTTCGGCCAAATCGAGGATCGAATTCCCGCTTTTATGGATCAGATTTACAAATTCGAGCACTTCGTCCATCTGATTTTCATCACCCTGGTCTTTGATGATCTGAGCCAGTCCTACGATCCCGCCCAGCGGCCCGCGAATGTCATGTGCAACTTTTTTCTGTGTTTGTTTCGCGTCATTGAGCTTTGCACGAAGGTTTTCCAGCACCTTATGCGTTTTCAGCCGACTCACGATCTCATCAGCAATGATCTTCATGAGTTCAACTTTCTCGGGATCAAGCGCCTTCCGTTCTGTATCCAGTACGCATAATGCGCCGATTTGCAGTCCTTTGCTGGTTTTGAGCGGGACTCCATAATAATAACGCACACTCGGACCTCCCGTTACATAGAATTTGTCCTTGAACCGGTCGTCCTGAGAAAGATCCGCAACCTCAAATTGCTCGGGTTCCATGATGGTATACTGACAAACCGAATCCTCACGAAGCATCTGATCCAGATCTAAACCGTAGTTGGAAATGGTCCATTGTGTCAATGAATCGATGAGGTTAACCAGCGAAATAGATGTTCCCGTCACTTTGGCCGCAAGCTTGGCCAGGTCTTTAAATGTGTCTTGGTGATCCGAATAATCAAGGTCAAAATCTGAAAGGCTGAATAACCTTTCCATTTCGTTTTCCGGAACAGGAGGTCGATTTTCCATGAATAAATATTAGGCTGGTTTACTGCTTCGAATATAGTTACAAAACGTGATTCGGCTAGTATTAATTCTAAGCTCATAACACGGAAGCTGTCCAGCACGACTTTTGTATCTATATCCCGCAATCACTCACTTAACCCGCCGATAAGAAACAGTAACGATGTCACCGGCCTTAAACCAGTTTCTTGTGTCTTGGAATAATTCAGTTTTACATATGGACGAAGTGTTGTATATTGTGCCGGCCTCGGCGGAAAAACAATGTGATTTATTTTAGTCAGAATAACAGAAAATAAAATCTAACGCTGTTAAATATTAAATCTATCGACGTTAGATGGTTTACCGATAATAGATATGTATCTCCAAATGCTTCAAATAGCGTTATCGCCGAAACTCCTGTTTTAGTTACAAAATTTTTACGTTTAAGAAATTTAGTATATTTTTAAGACTTCCGACATCGATGAACCATTTAAAGACTGATCAGCATTCCAATGTATAAAATTACTTTTACAATATTTTTCGCTCTTGTCGTATCTTTTGCTTTTGGTCAATCTGCGCCAGGTGATAAGATTTTGGGAGAATGGGTTAATGAAGAAAAAGACACGCGCGTTGAGATCTATAAAAACGGAAATTCTTACTCTGGGAAACTCGTTTGGGCGCAAAAATTAATGGAAGCTGACGGCCAAACGCAACGCAAGGATGTCAATAATACCAATGAAAAACTCCGGACGAGAAGCGTACTCAACATTGATCTGTTACACGACTTCATATACAGCGAAGGAATATGGGATGAGGGGAAAATGTATGATCCCAAAAGCGGGAAAACATACAGCTGCCTGATGAAACTCAGAACTGAAAAATTGGAAATCCGAGGCTACGTAGGAATTCCGCTGCTAGGCCGTTCCACATATTGGGAACGAGTGCTGTGAGCAGTAATGGCATGGATATTTAACCTTCATAGGTGCGTTGCTATCCGCAAGGAAAGCAACGCTAATGTGTTCTGAGGGAATACACAGGGTAAGCCCGGTGTTCTCTACTAAATAGCCATCGCGCGTATGAAGCATATAAAATTAGGAATATTGGACCAATCTGTTGTGAGACAGGGCGCTACGGTTCAGGATGCCATCAATGAGACAATTGCCACTGCAAAGCTTGCCGAAGAACTTGGATACAGTCGTTTCTGGGTTTCCGAACATCATAATTCAACATTTATAGCAGGATCCACACCAGAAGTGCTGATGGTAAAATTGGCGGATTCTACAAATTATATCCGCATCGGGTCGGGAGGCATTATGCTTCCTAATCACAGCGCATTGAAAGTGGCCGAAAATTTCCGGATGCTCGAAACGCTTTTCCCGGGCCGCATCGACCTGGGAATGGGCCGCGCGCCTGGCACAGACAGGATCACATCCTCAATATTGAATCCCTCCAACGATTTCAGCGAAAGCAGTTATTTGCGCCAGTTGGAGCACTTACAGCATTTCTTTCGGGATACGGCAGGAACGGAACGCGGTTTCATTTATGCAGCTCCGCAGTCCCCTACCATTCCTATGCAATGGATCCTGAGTTCCAGCGGGGGCAGCAGCAACATTGCTGCGCGATTTGGGATGGGATTGGCTGTGGCTAAATTTATCAATGGGTTCGTCAAGCCGGATGTGATTGAGACGTATCGCAAAAACTTCCGCCCGTCAGATCAATATGCGCAGCCGCATGCCCTGCTTTCTGTATTTGTCCTTTGCGGGGAAACGGAGGAAAAGGCGCTTGAAATGCGCAAGATGATGGATTACATTCTGATCGAATTTGAGAAAGGAAAATTCGGGCCTTTCCCGGACGTGGAAACGGTAAGGAAATACAGGTTTACCGAGGGCGAGCTTGAACGCCTTCGTTACAACAGCGGAAGAATTGTGTCTGGCACAAAAGATGACGTCAAAGAGCAACTTACCAAGCTTGCCAATGACTTTGATGTGGATGAAATTATCGTTTCGACCATGGCTGACAGCAATGAAAACCGCATACGGTCATTTGAGTTAATTTCTGAGGCATTTAATTTGAGAGAACCGGTCCAATAAGTTTATTTTTGTGGCAAATCCGTTAGCCAGCACCAAATGAACCGTTTTGACCGCATTACTGCCATACTTATTCAGCTCCAATCCCGCAAAATTGTAAAGGCGCAGGATCTCGCAGAGCGGTTTGAAATTAGTTTGCGGACAGTATACCGGGATATCAGCTCGTTGGCTGAGGCAGGCGTGCCTATTATTGGGGAGGCAGGCGTGGGCTATTCTATCATGGATGGTTACCGCCTGCCTCCCGTCATGTTCACGAAAGAGGAAGCGCGGACATTCATCACAGCCGAAAAGCTGATGGAAAAATTCACGGACCTTTCCACGCAATCGCAATATCAGTCGGCCATGTTCAAGATCAAGTCGGTGTTGCGGAGCAGTGAAAAATCAATGGTGGAAACGCTTGAAAACCACATTGAGGTCAGGCAATCGGCGAAGCCGTTTTATGGGGAAGACAGCAACACGCTGGACATTTTGCTTAACAGCATTACCGAAAGGAAGATTACCAAAATCAATTACAACTCGCTCGGCTTCCAGGATCTGACGGAACGTGTGATTGAGCCGGTCGGGATTTACCATGAAAATGATTATTGGTACACAATCGCATATTGCCATTTACGCAACAATTACCGCAACTTCCGCTCCGACCGAATCCTTAAAATCGAACTGACCGACAAAGATTTCCAGCATAAGCACGCGCCGTTAAAGGATTTCCTTTCGCAGTCGTGGGACACTAAAAACCTGCGGCTGATCCGGATCAAAATCGACAAAAACAAATCACATTACATTCGCAATCAAAAGTATTATTACGGTTTCGTTTCCGAGACCGTGACAGACGATGGCATTGAAATGAGCTTTCTGTCCGCCTCGCTGGACGCTTTCGCACTATGGTATCTGATGCTCGCCACAAGCGCGTGCATTCTTGAACCGGAGAGCCTGAAAGACAAAGTAAGGGCCTTGCTGGTTCAGATTTCGGAGAAGCTGACCCATTGATATATATGAAAAAAGCTTTTTTATTGGTAAAATGATAAAAATTGTGTCTGAAATAAAAGACTATAATTTCTATCTACTATATGTTTATTTAATACATTTGAATTCTATCCACCTTAAACAACGTTCAAAAAGATGAAATTTGAGACCCTACAACTCCACGCCGGACAACAGCCAGACCCCGTAACCAATTCACGTGCGGTTCCCATCTATCAGACCACATCTTACGTGTTCAACAATGCCGAACATGCAGCCAACTTGTTCGCATTGAAGGAGTTCGGAAATATTTATTCGAGGATCATGAATCCTACCAATGATGTTTTTGAGAAAAGAGTGGCTGCTTTGGAAGGCGGCGTGGCGGCATTGGCTACTGCATCCGGACATTCAGCCCAATTTATAGCAATCAATAACATTACGACAGTTGGCGACAATTTTGTAACCACATCGTTCCTATACGGCGGTTCGCACAACCAGTTTAAGAACTCTTTCAAAAACATAGGCGTCGAAGCGCGTTTTGCAGATGGGGACGACGTAAGCAGCTTTGAAAAGCTGATCGATGAAAACACCAAATTCATTTATCTGGAAACGATCGGCAACCCAAGTTACAGCGTTCCGGATTTTGAGGCATTTGCAGCGTTGGCCAACAAATATGATCTGCCTTTAATGGTTGACAATACATTTGGAGCAGCCGGGGCCATATTTCAGCCTATTAAGCACGGAGCGCACATTGTGGTGCAGTCGGCAACAAAATGGATCGGCGGTCACGGTACATCCATCGGCGGCGTGATTGTAGACGCGGGAACGTACAACTGGGGCAATGGTAAATTCAAGCAGTTCACCGAGCCATCACCCAGTTACCATGGCCTGGTTATGAACGATGTTTTTGGCATCGGCGGACCATTCGGCAACATTCAGTTTATCATCCGCGCCCGCGTGGAAGGTCTGCGCGACTGGGGCCCTGCCCTATCACCATTCAACGGCTTCCTGTTCCTGCAAGGTCTGGAAACGCTTTCACTACGCGTCGAAAGGATTGGAGAAAACGCATTGAAACTGGCGCAATGGCTGGAAGCTCAACCACAAGTTGAAAGCGTAAATTACATCGGCCTGGAAAGCAGCAAATACCACACGCTGGCGAAAAAGTATCTTACAAGAGGCTTTGGAGGCGTGTTATCATTCGCCATCAAAGGCGACAGGTCACAAGCAGAAAAATTCGTAGACAACCTGAAACTGATCAGTAACCTGGCCAACGTAGGAGACGCCAAAACCCTGATCATCCACCCAGCCTCCACCACCCACTCGCAACTAAACGAAATCGAACAAGTTTCAGCAGGTGTACACCCAACACAGCTTAGGGTTTCGGTAGGGATTGAGCATATAGATGATATCATTGCGGATATAGAGGCCGCCTTCGGGGTGTTATAGGTAGATTAACTAGCCTGTCAGCCTATGACTGACGTAATAACTAGCCCTGTCAGCCTGAGCGGAGACGAAGGCGCGCTACTCCTGGGTAACGCGCCTTCGTCTCCGCTCAGGCTGACAGGGCTGGTTAAACATCGCTCAGGCTGACAGGCCAGTTGACTTTATCACTCCCGAATCCCCTCCAACGCGAACATAAACGCGAATTGCAGCGCCACTTCTTTCAAATACTCAAACCTCCCCGACGCTCCTCCGTGGCCGGCTTCCATGTTTGTTTTTAGCAGCAGCACATTCTTATCCGTTTTGTGGGTTCTGAGCCTTGCGACCCATTTGGCGGGCTCGAAGTATTGGACCTGGCTGTCATGCAGGCCAGTGGTCACCAGCATGTTGGGATAGTCTTTTTTCTCGACATTGTCATAAGGGGAATATGTTTTCATGAATGTATAATATTCCTTATCCTTCGGGTTGCCCCATTCGTCGAACTCGTTGGTGGTTAAAGGGATGCTTTCGTCGAGCATGGTTGTGACCACGTCTACGAATGGGACGTCGGCGATAATGCCTCGCCATAGGTCTGGGCGAAGATTGGAAATGGCGCCCATTAACAAGCCTCCTGCGCTGCCACCTTCTGCGTATAGGTGTGCAGGTGACGTGAATTTGCCCTTGATCAGATATTCTGCGCAATCAATGAAGTCGTAGAATGTGTTTTTCTTTTTCAGCAACTTACCGTCTTCATACCATTGTCGCCCCATTTCCTGACCGCCGCGTATGTGCGCGATCGCGTATATAAAGCCCCTGTCGAGCAAGCTGAGCCTGGTGCTGCTGAATGCGGCGTCGATGCTGTTGCCGTACGAGCCATATGCATAAAGTAACAATGGCGTCTTTTCGCTCTTCACAGTGCCTTTTTTATAAACCAGCGAGATCGGGACCTTTACGCCGTCGCGTGCTTCAGCATACAAGCGCTCCGTCACATATTGCTCCGGATCATATCCGCCAATCACTTCCTGGCGCTTTTTCAGCTCCTTCCCTTTCGTTTCCATGTTGTAATCATACACGGAATTGGGTGTTGTAAGCGAAGTGTAAACGTAGCGCAGATTTTGGCTGTCAAACTCAGGATTAGAACTGGCGTAAGCCATGTAAGCAGGTTCACCGAAATCCACATAATGTTCCGCATTGGTTTTAATGTTGCGGATACGCAATTGTAACAGGCCGTTTTTACGTTCCGTAATGACCAGGAAGTCTTTGAAAACGTCGATTCCTTCCAAAAGAACATCTTTTCTGGTTGGGATAACTTCCTTCCAGTTCTCCACGCCCGTCTTATTCAGCGGCGTTTCCATCAGCTTAAAATTCAGCGCATCCTTATTGGTAACGATGAGGAATTTGTCATTTTGGTGATCGATGTCGTAAAGGACATTTTTCATTCTTGGCTGAAAAACCTCAAAATCGCCTTCCGGCTTGTCCGCATCCAGGATCCTGTATTCCGATGACATTGTCGCCGAAGATGCGATGATGATGTATTTTTCAGATTTGGTTTTGCCAACACCAATGTAGTTGCTGTTATCCTTCTCCGCATAAACCACCGCATCTTTCTTACTATCGGCTCCTAATGTATGCCGCTTGATCTTTTCGCTCAGCAGTGTTTTCGGATTCGTTGCTGTGTAAAACAATGTCTTGTTATCATTCC
The DNA here is from genome assembly GCF_000428845.1 of Dyadobacter alkalitolerans DSM 23607. Classification (GTDB taxonomy): domain Bacteria; phylum Bacteroidota; class Bacteroidia; order Cytophagales; family Spirosomataceae; genus Dyadobacter; species Dyadobacter alkalitolerans. The sequence continues at coordinate 78,031 of NZ_AUAS01000002.1, forward strand.
CCCACTCCGATCCGCCGCTTGACGGGAAGATCTTGTCTTTGAACAATTCGCCCGTTTCCAGGTTCTTTATATAAATTGTATACTGACGCCGCGAAACGGTGTCCACGCCATAGGCCAGCAATTTATTGTCAGGGCTTACATTAAATCCAACCGCGGAATAATACGGATGTCCTTCCGCCATTTTATCCACGTCCAGAAGCATTTCTTCCGGCGCATTCAGTGATCCTTTTTTGCGGCAGTATTTGAAATATTGTTGGCCTTCTTCGCTTCTTGTATAATACCAATAACCATTGCTGAACACCGGCACCGACTCGTCTTTCTCCTTGATACGGCCTTTCATTTCGGTGAAAAGATCTTCCTGGAATTTCTTTGTGGCCGCCATCATCGTGTCTGTGTAAGCATTTTCCGCTTTCAGGTAATCCACCACTTTGTTGCTGTCCGAGCCTTTCCTGAAAAAATCGGCCATCCAGTAATACTCGTCATTTCGTTTGTCGCCATGCATTCCGGTTTCATGGTCTTTCATTTCTGCTACGGGAGGCGTTGCTTCCGGCCATTGATATGCTTCGTTCACGTCTTTATTTTGGTTACAGGAAAAAATGATAACAGCTAAAAAAGGTAAAATGATTCGCATCAGGCACGTTGATTTAGGTTCAATATAATATTTATAAAAAGATATCAATGTATATTACTTACAATTTTAATTATACATTTGATTATTATTATTAATATTAAAAGTATAATAATATAAAAATGAACATTAAGGGAAATACATGCTGTCCATACGCTGCATTGGCTGCCTTAAATCTACAAAAAAGCGTCAGCAATCCATTTCATCGGCACACTTACATTATATTTGAGTTTCGTAAATTAAAGACCTCATGGATAAACCCGTTCATAAACTTTTCCTGCTGGACGCGATGGCGTTAATCTATCGTGCGCACTTTGCATTTATCAAGGCGCCCAGGATCACGTCAAAGGGATTGAATACAAGTGCTGTGTTTGGCTTTACCAATACATTGCTTGAAGTTTTGCAAAAGGAAAAACCAACACATATCGGCGTTGCATTCGACACATCCGCGCCTACTTTCAGGCACATACAATATGAGGCCTATAAGGCGCAGCGCGAAGCCCAGCCGGAGGATATTACCGTGGCCATTCCACTTGTAAAGCGCCTCCTGGAAGCAATGTGTATCCCGATCCTCGTTCTGGACGGTTATGAGGCGGATGATATTATCGGGACCATTGCCAAGGAAGCTTCCGCGGCGGGTTTTGAAGTTTTTATGATGACGCCGGACAAAGATTACGGTCAGCTCGTGGAAGAGCATGTGTACATATATAAGCCCGCCTTCCTGGGCAAAGGTGCCGAAGTGCTCGGCGTACAGCAGATTCTCGACCGCTGGCAGATCCAGCGTATCGATCAGGTGATTGACATTCTGGGATTGATGGGCGACGCGGTGGACAACATTCCGGGCGTGCCGGGTGTGGGAGAAAAAACAGCTCAAAAACTGATCGCGGAATACGACACCATTGAAAACCTCATCACGCATGCCGACGAAGTAAAAGGTAAGCTGGGCGAAAAGCTTCGTGAAAATCTTGATAAGGCGGTGCTGAGCAAGCAGCTCGCGACGATCGACATTAAAGTTCCGGTCCCGTTTGATCCCGAAGACCTTACCGTTTGCGCAGCCAACGCTGATAAAATCATCGAGCTGTTCGATGAACTGGAATTCAAAACGCTTAAAACCAGGATTTTGGGCTCCCAAATTACCCCGGCCTTAAGGCCGGGGCTAAAGGAGCCGCCGAAGAAAGCTGGACAGCTTGATCTTTTCGGGAATCCAACCGAGGAATTAGGCAAGCAGCCCGCCATTATCAGCGAAGGGATCGCAGACGACGACGCGCCGGAGCAGTCATACGAAGACCTGCATATCCCGACAACGAAGTCGACCATCGACAACACATTCCACCGTTACCACACAGTGGATACGCCGGAATTGCTGAAAAGCCTGGCTTACTATCTCTCTTTGCAGGAATCGTTTTGTTTTGACACAGAAACCACATCGCTGGACACCATTGATGCTGAACTTGTGGGACTTTCATTCGCCTATCTGCCCGGAGAAGCGTTCTACATCCCGGTTCCTGCCGATCGTGAGAAAGCCATTGAGATTCTTGAAAATTTCAGGGAAGTGTTTGAAAACGAATCCATTGAAAAAATCGGGCAAAATATAAAATACGACCTGCTAGTACTGAGAAGTTACGGAATTGAAATCCATGGCAAACTCAGCGACACCATGCTGGCACATTATCTGCTGGAACCGGACAAGCGCCACGGAATGGACATCCTGGCCGCTTCTTATCTCAATTACGAACCGGTTTCTATTACTTCGCTGATCGGCAAAAAAGGGGTGAAACAAGGCACTATGCGCGATGTTTCCATTCCTGAGATCACGCAATATGCAGGCGAGGACGCCGATATTACATTGCAGCTGAACACAATCTTCGCGCGCGAGCTGCCGAAGGTGAATGCATTCAAACTGTTCGAGCAAGTTGAAATGCCACTTTTGAAAGTGCTGGCTTCCATGGAAAGCAAAGGCGTAAGGCTCGACATAGGCGCTCTGAAAGAGATGTCCAATGTGCTTGAACTGGATCTTCGGCAAACAGAAAGTGAAATTTACGCATCAGCAGGTCAATCATTCAATATCAGCTCGCCGAAGCAGCTGGGTGAGGTGCTTTTCGATAAAATGAAACTGATCGAGAAGCCGAAAAAAACCAAAACCGGGCAGTACGCAACGGGCGAGGACATTCTCTCGGAGCTCGAAAACAGTCATGAAATTGCACGTAAAATCCTGGATTACAGGGAACTACAAAAGCTAAAATCGACTTATGTGGATGCATTGCCTTTGCTGGTAAGCAGTCGCACCGGGCGCATTCATACGTCGTACAACCAGGCGGTTGCAGCGACAGGGCGATTAAGCTCAACGAATCCTAACCTCCAAAACATTCCGATCCGCACACCGCGCGGGCGGGAGATCAGGAAAGCATTTGTGCCTGATAATGAGGAATTTCAGATCCTTTCTGCGGATTACTCACAAATCGAGCTGCGCATTATGGCAGCGTTCAGCGGAGATGAAAGTATGATCGAGGCGTTCAATCAGGGGCGTGACATTCATGCAACTACGGCCAGTAAGGTGTTTAAAGTGCCATTGGAGGAAGTGACTTCGGACATGCGGAGGAAATCGAAAATGGTCAATTTTGGTATCATTTACGGGATTTCCGCATTCGGGCTCGCTCAAAGATTGGCCATTCCACGGGGCGAGGCCGGCGAAATCATCCGGGCATATTTTGAAGAATTCCCCGCCGTGAAAGGTTATATGGACAAAGTGGTGAATGATGCGCGGGAAAAGGAATTTGTAGAAACCATTCTGGGCAGGCGCCGCTATGTGCCCGACATTAATTCCAGGAACCAAACCAATCGCGGTTATGCCGAGCGAAATGCCATTAATGCGCCCATACAGGGCTCAGCGGCCGATATGATCAAGGTGGCGATGATTAACATTCATGATTTTATCGCAAAGGAGAAACTCAAATCACGTATGATCCTGCAAGTGCATGATGAATTGGTTTTTGACGCGCACCGCGACGAAATTGATCTGTTGAAAGAAAGAGTGGACGAGCTAATGCGTATCGCCATTCCGCTGCCCGTAAAAATGGAAACCGGGATCGGCATCGGTGCCAACTGGCTCGAAGCACACTAAAATTGGCCTAATTCCTATTCAAACGCCGTCTGCACAATTCTGGTGCAGACGGCGTTTTATGTTTATCAGATAACAATTTGTTTACATATACTTCACAACGTACGGTCCTAATCTCCCGATTTTTGCACCCGAAATGGAGCACCTGATACCTTACTAGCCTGACGCGTGCATATGGCAGTATATGAGGTGCAGAATTTTAGTTCAACAACCGTTAAAATTCATTCTTATGCGAAACAAACTTTTACCACTAATTGAGAGCCGGAAAATTCCGCGGCTATGCCAGCAAGGAGTAGCAATGCTGCTTATGTTCCTGGCCGCTTTCGCGGCACCGATAGCCAATGCAGCCAAACCCGACCGGACCATCACCGGAAAGATCACAGACGAAAACAGCCTGGGACTGCCGGGCGTCAGCGTCGTGCTCAAAGGAACGACATCAGGCACAATTTCAGACTCAGAAGGGCGCTATACGGTTACTGTGCCCGACAATGCAGCCACATTGATTTACTCTTATGTGGGCTATTTGTCGCAGGAAGTTGCCATCGGCAGCGGGTCCGTTATCGACATTCTCATGAAACCGGACGCCAGAAACCTAAACGAAGTGGTGGTCACGGCCCTGGGTATCAAGCAGGAAACAAAAAGACTGGGTTATGCCGTCCAGGAAATCAAAGGCGGCGACCTGGATAAGGCGCGCGAGACGAACTTCGTCAGCGGCTTGGCCGGAAAAGTGGCAGGTGTGCAGGTTATGAGCAGCCCAAGCGGCATCGGCGGATCAGCACGTATAACCATCAGGGGTGACAAATCACTGGACATTAATAAAAATCAACCCTTGTTCGTGATCGACGGGGTGCCCATTACCAATGCGTTGACAGGCTCCAGCGGCCGCGATTTCCAGGAACTGGATTATGGAAACGGCGCATCGCTGATCAATCCGGACGACGTGGAATCCATGACTGTGCTGAAAGGTGCTAATGCATCGGCGCTCTACGGATCGCGGGGTGCAAATGGTGTGATAGTGATCACAACGAAATCAGGTAAAAACAGCAAAGGGCTGGGCGTTTCGGTAAATGCGGGCGTGACTTTTGAAAACCCGTTGATCCTGCCGAAATTTCAGCGTAAATATGGCCAGGGAAATAATGGTGAATTTTCATTTGTAGACGGAAGCGGCGGTGGGACCCGTGACGGCGTTGACGAAAGTTGGGGCCCGCAAATGGACGGCAGACTGATTGCACAAGCCAACTCTCCTACTTCCAATGGTTACCGCGGCGGCGACATTTCACTGGTCGATGATGGCATTTTGGGCTCCCCTGCCGACCTGGCGGCACGCGGCACCATTACACCAACGCCTTTCGTCCCGGGAAATAACCTGAAAGACTTTTACGAAACGGGGATTACCAACAACACCAACGTTTCGGTGACCGGCTCGAACGAAAAAGGCGATTTCCGTCTTTCTTACACGCTTTTGGACCAAAAAGGAATCATTCCCAACACCGACATCAAGCGCAATACATTTGCACTGAACTCGGGCTATAACCTTTCCCCAAAATTGAGCGTCCGCATATCTGCCAACTACGTGCACAGCGAAAGTGATAACCGTCCTAACCTGACTTACGGAACAGAAAGCATCATTTACCTACTGCATTGCTGGATGGGTCAGCACGTGGATTTGAACAGCTTGAAGGATTATTGGATTCCTGGAATGGAGAACAGACAGCAATATAACTTCAACTATAATTATCACGACAACCCGTATTTCAACCTTTACGAGAACACAAACAGCCAGAATGCCAACCGTATTTTCGGAAATATTTCTCTTAAATATGATTTCACAAGCTGGTTGAGCCTGCAATTACGCGGTGGAACGGACTTTAATAACGAGCTCAGAAAACGTCGCAGGGCATTCAGTACGCAGCGTTTCCCTTTCGGAAGCTATCGTGAAGAGCGCGTTCGGAATGGAGAATCGAATTTTGACTTTTTATTAAGTGCTAATAAGGAGTTCAGCGAGGATTTTACATTCGGTGCAAACCTTGGCGCTAACCGCCAGATCAGCAACACGAATAACCTGGAAGTAACTGCTCCCCAGTTGCTTATCCCCGGAATTTTTAGTTTTAACAATACAAGAATTCCACTTGTAAGCTCCATTGACGACATTAATAAGGTCATTAACAGCGTTTACGGATCGGTCCAGTTTGGTTATAAAAACTTCCTTTTCCTCGACGTAACAGCGCGTAACGACTGGTCAACGGCATTGACGCTTCCTATGGCAGCCGATTCACTGGGGCAAACGATCAATTCCTATTTCTATCCATCGGCATCATTGAGCGCCGTGTTGAGCGATGTGGTTACGATGCCGGAATGGGTTTCGTTTGGTAAGGTCCGCACGAGTTTGGCGCAGGTTGGTAATGATACGGATCCTTATCGCTTTACTTCCGGTTACAGCCGCGATAATCCATGGGGAGACTATCCGATTTACAACTCCACCAACCGGCTTGTTAACTACAACTTGAAACCGGAGATCAGCACTTCATTTGAAATCGGAACAGAATGGCGTTTTCTGAGAGGTCGCGCCGGACTTGATTTTACTTTTTATAATATCAATACAAAAAACCAGATCCTTCCATCCGTTCCGGTTTCCATCACCTCCGGCTTTGGCGACAGGATCGTCAATGCGGGCGAGATCAGGAACTACGGTTATGAAGTAATGCTTACAGGCACTCCTATCCAGACTTCGGATTTCAAATGGGATATCAATGTAAACTGGTCGGCAAACAGAAGCAAGGTTGTAAAATTTGACGGAGAAGTAACTGATTATCAAATGGCTGAGCGCCATGGCGTATCCATTCGTGCACAAGTAGGCGAACGCATGGGTGATATGTATGCGATTGGTTTCAAGAAAGTGGAAGACAAGAACAGCCCTTACTTCGGACAGCAGATCTTTAACGAATCGGGACGTTTCATGGGCACCAGCAATCTGGTAAAAGTAGGAAACTACAACGCCGACTGGATGGCCGGAATCAGGAACACATTTACTTACAAAAACGTCAGCCTGAGTGGATTGCTTGACATCCGTCACGGCGGTCAGATCTTTTCCGAAACATTTGTAGTAGGTCTGGAAGCAGGACAGCTGGAAGAAACACTTGAAGGACGTGCCGATGGTTACGACATTACCAAGGCTGGCAACGGCGTAATTGGTAAAGGTGTGATCGAAAATGCGGACGGAAGCTATCGCGTGAATGATGTGAAACTCACTGCAAGGGAATATCACCAGTCACGCACGGGTAACCGCGACATTCCGCAAGGCGGGATTTTCAATGCTTCCTATGCCAAATTGAGAGAGGTTCGTTTGGGGTATGCTATTCCTGCAAAATATCTGTCACGCGCAAAGATCAAGGGACTTAATGTTTCCGTTGTGGGACGGAATCTTGCAGTTTGGAGCAAAGTACCGCACGTTGATCCGGAAACTTCTTCGCTAAGCGGCGGCACCATTGTTCCTGGTATTGAATCAGTTGGAATGCCTACCACACGCAGCTGGGGCTTCAATCTTGGATTTACTTTTTAACTGAGGCAAACATTTAAGGATATGAAAAAGATAAGACAATATACATTAATGATCCTGGCCGCCGCCTTCTTTTTGCCGGCTTGTACAGACAATTTTGTTGAGAAAAATACAGATCCCAACGCCATTACGGCCGTTACGCCGGACCTGCTATTGCCGGGCATCATCCGCACGGCTGTGAACCAGATGGTCGACCAAAGCTGGTCCATAGGCAACATTGTGATCCAGCATACAGCGAAAATCCAGTTCGTATCAGAAGACCGTTACACCTGGGGCGACCGCGACGGGCTTTGGGAAAATATGTATAACAACCTGCGGAATGTGCAGCTGCTCATTGAGATCAGTGACCGCAACAAAGCCAATAATTACAAAGGAATTTCACTCGTTATGCGCGCCTGGATGTACTCTTTGCTGACAGACGCCTACGGAGATATTCCCTATTCGGAAGCAACAAAGGGTGTTACGGGCATTTTACAACCCAAATACGAAACGCAGGAGGCAGTATATAATGGCATCCTGGCCGATCTCAAAACCGCCAATGAAATACTTGGGCCGGGAGAAGTCGTTGTGGGAGATTTGATCTATAATGGTGATGTAAGCAAATGGAAAAAACTGGCAAACAGCCTGCGCCTGCGTTACCTGATGCGGATCTCGAATGTGAAGGATGTGAAAGCAGACATGCAAGCGATCATTGACAACCCGACTGCAAGCCCTATTTTCAGCGATGCCAACAAGAACGAAGACAACGGAGTTTTGCGTTATCTTACATCCGCTCCTAACCAATTTCCCTTGTATACTGCACGCCAGGGGTCATTCGATGAATTTCGTTTGAGTAAAAATCTGGGCGACAAGCTTACCGCATTGGCCGATCCGCGTATCGCCATTTTCGCACAGCCCACCGACGCATCCGTTGCTGCCAACGCGCCCAAATACGTAGGCGTCCCCAATGGCCTGAACGAAGTGGCAGCCCTGGACTACAACGGCGGCCCCAACAATGTGTCGCGTGCAGGATCATTATTCTACAAAGGTTCGATCACAGAAAGAGGCTTGAATGTGGCTAAGGGCTACATTATGGGCTATCCGGAGTTGCAATTCATTTTGGCTGAGGCTGTGAAGAAAGGTTTGGTAAAATCGCCGAAGACAGCAAAGATGTATTACGAAGAAGGCGTGAAAGCTGCATTTGGCTATGCAAATGTCACAATGCCAGCTAATTACCTCACAACCCCCGGCTCGGCCTATTCGGAAACCGACGCATTAACATTGATCGGCACTCAAAAATGGATCGCGCTTTTCTTTACAGGCTTAGAAGCCTGGTTCGATTGGAGAAGGACCGGCATTCCAACAATCACCCCGGGCGTCGACAACGTAAACAGCGGTAAAGTCCCCGTCCGCTTCGCCTACCCAAGAAGCGAACAAACATTAAACCCCACTAGCCTAGCCGAAGCCGTAGCAAGACAAGGCGCAGATAACTACAACACCAAGGTATGGTGGGACAAATGATCTTACAATCCTTTTTTCACTCCCGTTAACAAAAAAGACCGCCCTGAAAAAGCGGTCTTTTTTTACTATGAAGAAAACCCTATTTATTTAAAAATTAATTACAATTTAACAGGATATATTAGTAGCAAAATGCGAACTTCGCTTTTTAATTGTGAACAATACACTTAATATATCCAATGCGTCATTTGATTCAGAAAGTTTCCATGCTTTTTCTGACTTGTCCCATAATGGTTATGGGCCAGACAGCGAAAGGAAATTACTCCCTGCTTCCCTTAAAAGACCTCAGCTCATTTGAAAGCGCCAGCCCAAACTGGTCCGTGCAAAGCGATGTGGCAATTCACCCGACGGGGAACGCAAAACCCAAAACCAAATCCGGCGAAGGCGTCCTGGTCGGCAGCCCAGGCAAACCCCTGACAACAAAATTGAAAGCAGGCGATATGCGCCTTTCGACCGAATTCATGGTTTCGCCAGGCGCAGAAGGTTACATCGTACTCCCAGGCGGACAGAAGGTAAGAATCTCGGATAGCAGCCAGCAGCGTGATGCCAATGCATCCACTTCCGGCTTTATAGGCCAGTTTCCAACACAAAACGCTTCAAAAGCGCCCGGGCTCTGGCAAACACTTGAACTCGTTTATGACGCAGCTGTTCCGGGCGTTGCCAATTCGGCGCGTTTGAATCTGCTTTCGCTGAATGGTGTGACGGTTCTTGAAACAGTTTACCTCCCGAATTCCCAAGCCACAGCCGAAGGCAGGCCGCTTTCATTTGAAGTAAATAAAGGAACGATTGCTTTCAAAAATCTGGGTTACCAGTTGCTGGCAAGCCGTAAGACATTGACATTGAACAACCTCGCTTACAAAGTTTATTCCGACAAATGGGACGCGAAGGAATACAGTAAGCTTTCACATGAAAGCAAATCACCCGCACTAACGCAGGAAGTAACGAACGGAATGCGTGAGTTTCACCTGGTTTACGAAGGCGATATGGATGTGCAGGAAGCTGGCGAATACATTTTTACAAGCGTTTACTCCGGACCGATGTTCGATTTCGAGGTGGACGGTAAAAGTGTGATGAGCCTGGGCGAAAGCACTTCACAGGAAACGCATACAGGTTCTGCTAACCTGACGCAGGGAGCGCATAAGTTTAAAATACATTACTCACGTTTTCCATGGAGACAACCTGCTTTGGGACTTCGCGTGGAGAAGGCGGGCATTCGTCCTTACGACCTGCATGTGCTTTCATCGCTTCCTGAGCCGGAGCCAAAGCCGTACATCAGCGTAACGCCCGACAAGCAACCTGAAATGGTGCGTTCATTCATCCAGATCGACGGCGAAAAATACAAACGTACACATTGCATCTCAGTAGGAAGTCCCCAGGGATGGAGCTACACGATCGACTTGAACCGCGGCGCCATGTTGCAGGCTTGGCGTGGGAATTTTGCCAACGTTACCGAAATGTGGTACGAAAGAGGCGAGCCGCAATTGCTGACTCCTGCTGGACTAGCTGTGCATGTTTCGGGCAGAAGCAGCCTGGCCGTTTTAGCCGATAAAGCAACGACCTGGCCCGATTCTTCAAACATTAACTTCCTGGGGTATAAAATCAACCCGGAAGGATTTCCGGTGTTCCGCTACGCGATTGGTTCTGCAACGGTAAGTGACCAGATCATTTCCAGTGAAAAAGGAATGTCCCGGACATTCACGGTTGAAGGCAAGCCAAACGGAGCCATCTATTCACTGCTTGGTTCAGGAAAACAGATCACCGACCTCAAAAACGGCCTTTTCCAGATCGATAACCGCTATTATGTTCAGATAAACCAGAAAGCACAGGCTATGGTGAGGCCTGCGGGAGATAATCAGGAGCTGGTGTTGCCAGTGTCCGATTCGGCAACATATACGATGTTCTGGTAACCATATTCTTAGATCTCAATCAATGAAAAATATACTATTAACGACGCTGATTTCACTCGGATGTGTCTCGGCGTATGCGCAATCCAAGCAGAATAAAGAGGATGATTTTTACCGGATCATTACCATTCCCATTCCCGAGAACATTAAAATGGAAGTCGGCGGCATGCAAGTGCTTCCCGACGGCCGCCTTGCCACTTCTACGCGCCGCGGTGAAGTTTGGATGATCGGCAACCCTTATCTGAAAGGCGACGGGCAGCCTTCGTTCCACCGTTTCGCATCGGGCTTGCACGAGCCGTTGGGGCTTTTATATCGTGGAAAAGACTTCCTGATCTCCCAACGCGGAGAAGTTACGCGTCTGGTGGATACGGACAATGATGGCATCGCCGACGTTTACGATTCCTTTGCAAAATGGCCGTTATCAGGCAATTATCACCAATATTCCTACGGCCCTGTGCCGATGCCTAATGGTGAGCTGCTGGTAACATTGAACCTCGACTGGGTAGGACGCGGTGCGAGCCAGTCTAAATGGAGGGGCTGGATGCTAAAATTGAGAGAAGATGGCAAATTGACCCCCTATGCAACAGGCCTGCGCTCCCCTTCTGGCTTCGGTTCGTACAAAGGCGATATTTTTTATACCGAAAACCAGGGCGACTGGGTGGGTTCCGGACGTATGACGCATCTGGAAAAGGGTGATTTTGCAGGAAACCCGGCTGGTTTGCGCTGGAGCAAGGAAGAAGGTTCACCTGTAAAACTGACTCCTTCCGACGTTCCTAATACGGGCGAGCCACTTTATGATGTTGCCAAAAAACTGCCTGGCTTGAAGGCGCCGGCCGTTTGGTTCCCGCATACGCTCGTGGGAATCTCCACTTCGGATTTTAAGGAAGATGTTACCAACGGCGCTTTCGGTCCTTTTGCCGGACAAATGTTCGTGGGGGATCAGGGACACAGCATTATTACGCGTGTGGATCTTGAAAAAGTAAATGGTGTGTGGCAGGGAACAGTTTTCCCTTTCCGCGAAGGATTTATGTCGGGGATCTTGCGTATGGAATGGGGCCTGGATGGCTCCATGTTCGTAGGACAAACGAGCCGTGGCTGGTCTGCAACGGGTAAACAGGAATTCGGCATTCAGCGACTGGTATGGACGGGTAAGATGCCGTTTGAAATGAAAAATGTGCGTTCTATGCCGGATGGTTTTGAAATTACATTCACAAGCCCGGTCGACAAAAAAGCGGCTGCTGATCAGGATGCTTACAAGCTCAACAGCTTCACTTACAAATACCACCAAACCTACGGCAGCCCGATCATTAACACGCTGGAAGTGCCTTTGAAGGGAATTGTGGTTTCAGAAGATGGTTTGAGAGTGCGTCTGGTGCTCGATCCTGCGCTGCTTCGCAAGGGTTACATTCATGAAATCAAGGCTGATGGCGTGAAAGGTGCGGATGGCAATTCATTGCTGCATGCAACCGGTTATTATACATTAAATGAAATTGCGTCGGGCAATCCGGTGAATGCATCGGCATTTACAACAACGGTTAAAGCGGCTGCGGTTGACCACAGTGCCCACACAGCTGCCAGTGCATCCGCAGAACCGGCTAATTCGGCACCGTCCGCAAAGCGTGTGGTGGAAATGCCTGCAAGCTGGACCAACGGCCCGGATCAGACGATTACGATCGGAACCGTTCCGGGATTGAAATTCGATATTTCTGAAATTCAGGTGAAAGCCGGAAGCCGTGTGAGAATTGTCTTTAACAACAATGACGATATGCTGCATAACCTGGTGATTACCAAGCCTGGAACCGCCAATGCGGTTGGTGAAGCGGGACTTAATCTGGGCTTGAAAGGTTCGGAATTGAATTATGTTCCCAGAACAAGCGACGTCCTGTTCCATAGCAACATTGTGGAACCTGAAAAATCTGAAAGCATCTATTTCGTTGCTCCGAAACAGCCTGGAACTTACCAGTATGTATGCACATTCCCAGGACATTACACATTAATGCAGGGTAAATTGAAAGTGACCAAGTAAGATTCAAATCTCTCGTAAACGGCTGTGCTGCACATACTCCTGTTCAGCACAGCCGTTTTTTTCCAAATTCTTCCTCTCATTTTTATTAAAAATCACATTACCTGAAATATTCCAAGGAGAATAAAACTACGCGCCGCTTTCAATAGCACAATTCATTGAAATTATAAAACAATGTTAATGGTTTAAAGTTTTGAATAACGAAGCAAACATATCAAACCTTTCTGACATTAATATCCAGCTCTGGCAGCGTTTCAAGGCTGGCGACTCCGTTGCGTTGGGGCAGCTAGCTCAGGTGCATTACCGCTCTCTTTACAATTACTCCACCAAATTTTCATCTGATCCCGACTTCATTCGCGATTCCATCCAGGAACTCTATCTCGAACTATGGGAACGCCGCGAGCATCTGTCAGAAACCGCATTTGTAAGATCCTATCTGTTGAAAGCACTGAGACATAAGCTGATCAAAGAAAGCATCCGCCTGAAACGCTTTCAGGAACCGGGTCAGGAATATTTTGATATGGAGCAGGATGATGCGCCTGTCGAGTCGCAGATCATTGCGGATGAAAGCGCTCACTCCCAGTCCAGTCACCTGCAACGCATCATTACGCTGCTCTCCAAAAGGCAGCAGGAAATCATTTACCTGCGTTTTTATCAAAACCTTGACAACGAAGACATTGCCCACATTATGGGTTTGGGACGCCAAAGCGTTTCCAATCTTTTGCACCGTACATTGAAAGACATCCGGCAGATATGGGCACCGGCGGAATTTGTATGGGCTTTATTTGTTTTCGCATCCCTTCTTTAAACTGCCCATTCGGCCGTCTGCCAGCGATTTTATCATTATTTCAAAAAAATATTTTCATTTTTATGGTTATATCAATCCAAAAAACGGACATACATACTTAAAGACCTCACGCTTTATTTATGGATTACCGCCATCATACGGTTGAAGACTTCGCCACAGATGAAATGTTCCGGAAATGGGTGGTATCCCCTACTCCGGAAATCAGTTCATTCTGGCTGAAATGGGTCGCTGAAAATCCCGATAAAGCCGCAGAAATCGGCATGGCGAGAGAACTTGCGCTGACCGTATCCGACATGCATCAGGATAACCTAAGCGATGAAAGGCTGCAACATGAAATCGGAGAAATTTCCAGATTGGCCGAGCTTCAAAAACATACACAGAAGCGCAGCAGCATTTATCACTTACTCGCACAACCACTCTGGCGTGTCGCGGCCATTTTTGTGTTCGTATCGGCAGTGGGTCTGTGGTTTTATAAAACGGATAATCGCCCGGATGCTCCTGTCCTGGTAAGCTCGAAAAGCAGCGCGGTTGACTCTATTATCGTGCAAAAAAATGCCACTGCAACGGAAATGACGGTTTTTCTGAGCGATAACAGCGTGGCAACATTGTCACCGGGAAGCACGATAAGTTACCCTGCTACATTTGCACACGGAGAAAGAAAAGTCGTTTTAACCGGCGAAGCATTCTTTGATGTGGCTAAAAATCCTGATCGTCCATTTTTAGTTTATACCAATGAAACCGTGACGAAAGTGCTGGGAACGAGCTTTCGGGTAAAGGCTTTGGATCAGGAAAGTACTGTGATGGTGCTCGTCAAGACCGGCCGGGTGTCTGTTTACCCAAAAACAGATTACGAAACGCTGCAAAGAAAGCCGGATAAGAAGGTTTCAATGATTGTGCTCGATCCGAATCAACAGGCCGTGTTCAACCGGAAAGATAATAAGCTGCTAAAAGGAATGGTGATCAACCGGCAGCTCCTATCCGATCTGTCGGTTCAGAAGGAACTGATTTTCGATGATAAGCCTGTGTCCCAGGTCTTTAAAGCTTTGCAGGAAATGTATGGGATTGTGATTGATTATGACCAGCATATGCTCGCGAATTGCAGTATCAGTGCTCAGTTTAATGATGAAAACCTTAAACAAAGACTCAGTGCGATTTGCCAGGCGATTGACGCTGGTTATGAAATGGTGAACGGCAAAGTTGTCATCACCAGCAAAGGGTGCAACTAAACAAACATTGCTAATGCCATAGCCTATGGCATCACGCGCCTTCAGTGAATTTTTAGTGCTAATCTTTCAAGTACCAAACTAACCATTACACGTATGAAAAAACATCGACTCTTGTCCAGGCTGATTTGCAGCACGATGCGAATGTCACTTTATCAATTATTAATTGCCTTTATCTTCGCACACCTTTCGCTAGCAAGCGCTGTGGGCGCGCAGGATATGCTGAACCAGAAAGTCACGATCCAGGTGAATAACCAGGAAATTAAGACGGTGCTCAACAAGCTGAATAAGCTGACGCAGGTCCGGTTCACTTACAATTCCGCGCTGATCCGCTCGCAGCAGAAGGTTTCTATCAATGCGGTGGATAAACCGCTGGCGGACGTACTCGACCAGCTTTTCAGACCCATTAACATTGCTTATAAGATTGAGGGTAAGCAGATTGTCCTCACCAAAAGCAACGCTGAGCCCAGTAGCCGCGTTCCCGGCAACACCGACAATCGCACTTCCGTGGACCGGACCATTACGGGAAAAGTGTCCGACGAGAAAGGCCAGCCACTGCCCGGAGTTAGCATTGTGGTGAAGTCTACAAAAGTAGGAACAGCCACCAATGCGGAAGGGACTTATTCATTAAGCGTTCCCGATGCGGGTGGCGTGCTAATATTCTCATACGTGGGTTATGCGCCTGAGGAAGTGACCATTGGCAGCCAAAGCACTTACGATTTGTCAATGAAGCCAGACGAACGCAATCTGGAAATGGTTGTGGTGACGGCATTAGGCATTAAGAGAGATGCGAAAAAGCTCGGTTACTCCACGGCAACCATTAATACAGAGGAACTTACGACAAACCGCACAACGAATCTCGGTAACAGCTTGCAGGGAAAAGTAGCAGGATTAAATGTTACGCCGCCAGCAAGCGGACCGGGCGGCTCGACCAAAATCCGTATCCGTGGTCAGTCGTCTTTTGGCGGAAATAACTCGCCGCTGATCATTGTAAACGGCATTCCCATTAACAATAGCAGCGTTTCTGCGGGCGGGTCCAATGGAAACGGAACGGGTAACCCCACCGGCGGCTCGTCCGACGGAGGCGACGGTTTGCAAAGCATTAACCAGGACGATATTGAATCCATGACCGTTTTGAAAGGTGCTGCCGCTGCCGCACTTTACGGATTCCGCGCAAAGGACGGAGCCATCATTATCACCACCAAAAGCGGAAGCAAAACAACCGGCATCGGTGTGGAGATCAACTCCAATTTCCAGGCGCAGGAGGCTTTGGATTACACCGATTTTCAATATGAATACGGGCAGGGAGAATTTGGAAAACGCCCTACCTCAACCGCGGAGGCACAAAGTTCAGGTGTTTTTGCTTTTGGAGAGCGGATGGACGGTGCTATGACCCCTCAGTTTGACGGCACCTCCAAACCATATTCCGCTAACAAAGATCGTATCAAAAACTTTTATCGCACCGGAACAAGCTTTACGAACTCCGTGGCACTTTCGGGTGGAAATGAAAAGGGCAATTTCAGGTTGTCGTTTGCCAACACGGACGCAGATGCCATCATGCCTAATTCTGATTACCATAAGAAAATTTTCAACCTGGGTTTGAACTACAAATTCTCGGACAAGCTTTCGGCGCAACTGAATGCTAACTATTCGAATGAGCATAACAAGAACCCGCCTCAGATCGGGATCCAGGATATGAATGCGAATACGACCATTTACACGCTGGCGACAAGCATTGACACAGAATGGCTCAAAAACCGCAAAGACGCGAATGGCAACGAAATGCCTTTGGCAAGATTTACAAATCGGAATAACCCTTACTGGGTTGCTCTCGACCGCTTCGAGAATGTCCGCCGCGACCGCATTTTCGGAAACACATCGGTTCGCTATGATTTCACCGACTGGCTTTTTGTACAAGGCCGCATCGGGCAGGATTACTTCACAAGACCATATAATTACAACCGTCCTACAGGAACGAGGTCGATTGGCGCTGTTGCGACGGGCTTTAATGGTTACTACTATCAGGACGTGGCTACATTCCGCGAGCGTAACCTGGATGTGCTGATCGGCGCAAACCGGACGTTTGGCGACTTTGGCATTGATATCACTTTGGGAGGAAACCAAATGCAGCAGATCAGCGACAATGTGTCTACTGCCGTAACCAATTTCTATGTGCGCGACCTGTATACAATTGCCAATGGTCAGGTAAAAAATCCTAATTACAGTTATAGTAAGAAGAAGGTTAATTCGGTTTACGGAGCGGCTGAATTCTCTTACAAAGGCTTTCTGTTCGTGAATGTAACAGGCCGTAATGACTGGTTCTCCACATTGAATCCTGCATCAAACAGCTATTTGTATCCTTCTGTGAGTGCGAGCTTTGTATTCAGCCAGGCTTTTGCTAATGCACCTAACTGGCTGACATACGGTAAATTAAGGGGCGCATATGCGGAAGTTGGAGGTGATACGGATCCCTATTCCGATAATTTATATTACGGAATCAATGCAAACCCGTTCAATGGAACTGCACTGGGAAATCTGCCGTCGACCATTGCGCCTAATGCTAATCTGCGACCATTAAAAGTGAAGGAAACGGAAGTTGGTCTTGAAATGAAAACATTTGACAGCCGCCTGAATCTGGACGTTTCTTTCTACCGGAAAAACACGGTTGACGAAATTCTGAATGTGGACATTTCCAATACATCGGGTTTCAGTCAGACAAAGGTGAATGTGGGTAAATTAAGAAATCAGGGCGTTGAATTCCTCCTGACCTTTGTGCCGGTAAGAACGGAAGGCGTAACCTGGGAAACGAGCTTTAACGGAAGTTATAACATCAGCAAAGTAATTGAGCTGGCAGCGCGTCAGCCACGGTTTGATGTAGGAACGGGTGAATTTTTCGGGATCGTTTCCCATGAAGTGGGCAAACCCCTCGCCTCGTTGCGCGGATTCGACTACAAACGCGATGGGGAAGGCCGCATTGTCACTTCTGGTGGATTGCCGCAGCAAGGCAGCCTGACCACTTTCGGAAGCGCGATCCCTACCTGGGTGGGCGCGTGGGTGAACACGATCAATGTGAAAGGCATCCGGATCGGCACGCAGATTGATTTCAAAGCGGGGAATAAAATCCTTTCCAACTCCAACCTGAACTTCCTGCGCGAAGGCATTTCCAAGCCCTCTCTTGTGGGTCGTGAAGGCGGTGTTTTGCTCGAAGGCGTTACGCCGGAAGGAAATCCAAATACACAACGGGTTGAAGCACAGCAATTTTACACCGCTTACCGCAGCACCAACATTGCGACACCATTTGTCTACAACGGCGCTTTCGTAAGATGGAGGACCATTTCGCTGGGTTACGATCTCTCGCGCTTCTTGAAGGAAAAGACATTTATCAAAGGTCTTAGCATTTCTGCCATGTGCAACAATGTGTTTTTGCTCAAAAAATACATTGACAACCTGGATCCCGAAGCACAAGTGTCCGCGTCCGATAACCTGCAAGGCATCGAAACGCACACCCTTCCAACCACAAGAAGCTACGGCCTAAACTTAAATATCAAGCTGTAAATGAATCACTCACCCAAAAGCGACCAGAAATTCATTCAGTCATTCACTCATTCATCACAGCGGCAACCGCTCATTCAGTCATTAATATGAACAGAATACTAACATATCTCACAGTCGTCGCCGTCCTTGCTACTGCAAGCGCTTGCGATAAGGGGTTCGAAGAGGTTAATAAAAACCCCGTTCAGGCTACCAGCATCGATCCCGCCTATCTGTTTTCAAATGCACAATTCGGCTCAGCTATTGCTACGCAGAATTACCAGCTGCAAATCGTGCAGCAGATCAACACGCCGTACACCGGTGTGCTGGAAGGCGGCAATCACAATGCGGTTTCGGATCCTAATTCCAATGCAAATTTCAATTCGCTGTATTTGCAAAATGGCCCCGTGAACTTACTGACGACGGTTATTACGCAAACCAGGGACAATCCTGCGCGGAGCAACCTCTATAACATGGCGCGGATCTGGAAATCCTACGTGTTCATGGTTCTGGTGGATACTTACGGCGATGTGCCTTATTTTGAGGCTGGTAAGGGGTTTCTGGAAGGCATTAATCTACCAAAATACGATGACCAGAAGCTCATTTACGATGACATTTTGAAAGAATTGGAAGAAGGCACAAAAGGCCTGGACGCTGCCAAAGCCGTGGAACCGGGTGATCTTTTTTATAAAGGAAACATTGCACAATGGAAAAAGCTGGGCAACTCCTTATTGCTGCGGGCAGGCATGCGGTTTTCAAAAGTGGATGCCGCTAAGGCAAAAACGATCGTTGCCAAAGCGGTGGACCCGGCAAACGGCGGCTTGATGAGCTCCAATGCCGATAATGCTTTCATCGCATTTAACAGCACATTCAATCATCCGCTAGCCAATTATTTTCAGGGAACTGAGCGCGGCAATGTTTATCTGGGCAAGGCATTTGTGGATGCCCTGAAAGCTACAAATGATCCGCGGCTAAGGGTGATTTCCGTTAAATACGAAACGCCCGGAAACCCGATCGCTACGGCCGGAGCAGAGGATACGACGCCTGCAAGCCAGGAAGGAATGCCCTATGGTTACAATGAATCGACCATTGCTAATGCGCCTGGTTTTCCTGGCAAAATCGGCTCTGCATTCAAATACTCGCAGATCAACCGCAAAACTCTGGGCAAAATTGATGCGCCGGAGTTCTTTATCACCTATTCGCAAACGGCGTTGCTGCAAGCCGAGGCGGTTCAGCGCGGATGGGCTACGGGCAATGTGAAGGAGCTTTACGAAGCCGGTGTAAAGGCCCATATGGCACAAATGGCCACTTATGATGCTGCCGCCACGATCAGCGCCGCCAATCAGGACGCTTACCTTGCCGCCCAACCCTTTTCAGCTGCCAAAGCTTTGGAACAAATCAATACCCAATATTGGATTTCCTCATTCCTGAACGGCTCCGAAGCATGGGCAAACTTCCGCAGGAGCGGCTTCCCAGTGCTGCCGGTCAACACGTATCCGGGTAAGGACCCTTCTGTGAAAGATTTTATCCGCAGGCTTGTATATCCGGTTCGGGAGAGATCCGTGAATGAGGCCAATTATAAGGAAGCCGTAGCACGGATGGGCCCTGACGAGCTGGGAACGCCTGTTTTTTGGGATAAATAAAATCGATGCTCATATTCTTAGTTAAACCAACCCTTAGTGACTTATGCTTAAACAAAATCTGTTAACAGGAGCGCTTCTCCTCCTGGCACTGGCCTCGCAGGCGCAGTCCATTTCACCCACGCCGGATCAGATCAAGGCCTACACGTCGGCGTGGAAGGGCGAGCGCTCACCGGACGGCCGCCCGAAAGTGTCAAACGCGATCCTGGCGCGATTGAAAAACATTTCCATGGAAGAAGCCTGGGGTGTTTTGAGAAACAAAGGTTATCACAATCAGTTCGAAGGCGAATGGCAGCTCATATACCCCGACAGCGCCATGACCGGCCGCGTAGTAACCGCCCAGTATGTGCCCTCCCGGCCTGATTTGGAGGCTTTGGTAAAAGAAACCGGAAAAAAAGAAGGACGCGTACAAACCGGCGGGACCAATTCCTGGCCTATTGATGTGCTTAAAGATGGCGACGTTTATGTAGCCGACGGTTATGGGAAAATCGCAGATGGAACATTGATCGGTGATAATTTGGGAAACTCCATTTATGCTAAATCCAAGCGCGGTGTCATATTCTATGGCTCCGTGCGCGATGTGGAGGGATTGAGTGAGATTAAAGGTTTCAATGCCTGGATGAAGGGCCAGGACCCGTCTTACATTCAGCAAATGATGCTTACTAACATTAATACGCCCATCCGCATCGGTCGTGCTATTGTACTGCCCGGTGATGTGGTTTTAGCTAAAAAATATGGGACGATCTTCATTCCTGCCCACCTGGCGGAAGAGCTCGTGCTTACTTCGGAAGTAACTGCGCTGCGGGATGAATTCGGGCATTTAAGGCTCAAAGAAGGAAAATATACGCCTGGTGAAATCGATACGAAATGGTCTGCTGCGATCCAGAAGGACTTTTTAAACTGGGTGAACAACTATCCGGGCAAGCTTCCTATGACCAAGAAGGAACTGGATGATTATCTTAAAGAAAGGAATTACTAATGCAATTTGCTAACTTCAAATCCTACACTAATGAAAAGCATTTTAAAAGACATTATTGCTTCTAACAAACAAGTTGAACAAGCTGAAAAAGTAGCAACGGCTGCGGAGATCAACAACCCGGTGACCAAGGACAGTCGGCGTAACTTTTTGAGAAAAACAGCCGTTGGCGGGATCGCGTTGGGCGGCTTTATGTCCATGTCAACAGAAGACACCATTGCGCAGGCCACTTCAAAGGTTAACCGCGCTTCAAAACCATCCGAACTGAAAATAACAGACCTGCGCTATTGCATTGTACAGAATGTCGGCCGCACGCCCATTATCCGCATTGATACGAACCAGGGCATTTACGGTTTGGGAGAAGTGCGCGACGGTGCGGACGAACGTTATGCATTGTTTTTGAAAAGCCATTTATTGGGACAAAACCCCTGCAATGTAGAGCAGCTTTTCAAATCGATCAAGCAGTTTGGTTACCATGGTCGCCAGGCAGGCGGCGTCTGCGGCGTTGAAATGGCGCTCTGGGATCTTTGTGGAAAGGCTTATAATGTGCCCTGCTGGCAGCTTCTGGGCGGTCGTTACCGGGATAAGGTGCGGCTTTACGCGGATACGCCGGAATCCAATGACCTCAATGAATTCAAAGATAAAATCAAATTCAGGACGCAGGATCAGGGCTATACCTGGCTGAAAATGGATGTCTCCATCGGCATGTTGCGGAATAGTGAGAACAGCGTTGTGAATAATAAGGTGTGGGGCGGCGGATTTTCCCAATGGGCTGGCGATTATCATTCCTATGCCAACACAAAACACCCATTCACAGCGATCCAGATCACGCCGAAAGGCCTGGACGAAATGGCCAGGGTCGTGGAAGACGTGCGCAGCGTTGTAGGTTATGAAATCCCGCTCTCCACTGACCATTATGGCCATTTTGACCTCAATAACGGCATTCGCCTGGGCAGGGCATTGGATAAATACCGCCTAGCCTGGCTGGAAGACATGGTTCCCTGGGAATATACGGACCAGTGGAAGACCATTTCCGACGCACTGGAAACCCCGACATTGACCGGCGAAGACATTTACCTGAAAGAAGGTTTCAAAGCATTGATCGATAAACGTGCCGTGGACATTGTCCATCCTGATCTGGCATCGTCGGGCGGTTTGCTGGAAACCAAGCGCATCGGCGATTATGCAGAGGACAACGGGATCGCGATGGCCATGCACTTTGCCGGAACACCGGTCAGCTTTATGGCTAATGTGCATTGTGCAGCCGCCACGCAAAATTTCCTGGCCCTCGAACACCATTCGGTAGACGTGCCCTGGTGGGAGAGCCTGGTCAAGACAACTGACGGTCGCAAGCTGATTGACAAAGGCTATGCACCTGTGCCGCTGGAAGCGCCCGGACTTGGCATTGAGCTGAACGAAGAAGAAGTTAAAAAACACCTGAACCCGAAGGACAAAAGCTTCTTCGCCCCTACGCCGGACTGGAACGACAAGCGCTCGCACGACCGCTTGTGGAGTTGAAAATTTAAAAACGGGTTTCCATTCTTAACGGTCTGGGAACCCGTTTTCAGCATTTATTCGCTATTTTGCGTGCTTCACACTCATTACTGACGATGAAGAGCATTCGCAATATACTTTTCTACACGATTACAATTGGTGCCTTTTCTGCTTTACTTTATTTCTTTATCCGGCAAGGCCAAACCCTGGAAAAAGCCGACTTACTGGCCAATAACCCGGCTTCGACAGCGTCGTCCTGGGACCAGTTCACAGACACTTTCAGTCATAACCTGACCCACCCGCTCGCTACCCTGCTTTTGCAGATCATCACGATCATCCTGGTCGCGCGGATTTTTGGCTGGATATGTAAATCCATCGGGCAACCTACCGTTATTGGTGAAATAGCCGCTGGTATTTTCCTCGGGCCGTCGTTGCTCGGCATGTATTTTCCTGAGTTCTCGACATTTCTGCTTCCTACGCAATCGCTGGGTAACTTGCAATTCCTGAGCCAGGTGGGGCTGATCCTTTTCATGTTTATCATTGGCATGGAGCTGGACCTCAAAGTCCTCAAAACCAAGGCACAGGAAGCGGTCGTGATCAGTCATGCGAGCATTATCTTGCCGTTTGCGCTGGGTGTAGGGCTTGCATTTTATTTATATCAACAATTTGCGCCGGATGGCATCAGCTTCCTGTCCTTCTCCCTTTTTATTGGTATAGCACTCAGTATCACGGCATTTCCGGTTCTGGCCAGGATCGTCCAGGAGCGGGGGCTCTCACGTACAAAGCTCGGCATGATGGTAATCACTTGCGCGGCCACCGACGACATTACCGCATGGTGCATTCTGGCTGCCGTGATTGCTATTGTCAAAGCAGGTGATTTTGTAAGCTCCATATATACAATTCTCCTGGCTGCTGCCTATGTTCTTTTCATGCTGAAAGTGCTGAAACCCGTCCTGAAACGCTTGGGTGACCATTATTCCTACCGCGAAGGATTGACGAAACCGGTGGTCGGTTTGTTTTTTCTTGTACTGATATTTTCTTCCTACTGCACCGAGGTCATCGGCATTCACGCCTTGTTCGGAGCATTTATGGCTGGGGTGATTATGCCTGCGAACCAGAGCTTCCGGAATCTGTTCATCGAAAAAGTGGAGGACGTTTCTATGGTCTTGCTGTTGCCGTTATTCTTCGTTTTTACGGGTTTGCGGACGCAGATCGGCCTGCTGAATGATCCTTACCTCTGGCAAATCACGGGGTTAATCATCCTTCTGGCGACAACCGGAAAGTTTATCGGCAGTGCTGTTGCGGCGCGTTTTGTAAACCAATCCTGGCGTGACAGCTTAATTATCGGTTCCCTCATGAACACCCGCGGGCTTATGGAGCTTGTTGTACTGAACATTGGCTATGATATCGGCGTACTATCGCCTGAAATCTTTGCGATGATGGTCATTATGGCTCTTGCAACCACTTGTATGACCGGCCCTGCCCTAGACCTGATCGACCGTTTCCTGCCTGAAAATAACTCAGAGGCATTGGAAACAGCCATCGAAGAATCCAGATTTTCCATTCTGATCGCATTTGCAAGCCCTCAGGGCGGACGAAAAATGATGCGCATTGCCTATCATTTTATACAAAAACAACTTCAATCACACCACATAACGGCATTGCACCTTTCGCCGAGCAGTTACCTGAACCAGGTCAACACCGAAGAATATCAGCGGGAAACATTCCGGCCCATTACCGAAGAATCGGCCAGTCTGGGCGCAACATTCGCGACGGTGCTGAAACCATCGCAGGACATCGAGCACGACATTATTGAAACTGCCAATGGCGGAGACTATGACATGCTGATGATCGGGATCGGACGCAATGTTTTCGAAGGCACCTTTTTAGGTAAAATCCTGGGTTTCACCTCCAAAATGATCAGTCGGGAAAGGCTTTTTGACACCATTACGGGCAAGGAAAAGCTCTTCCACTCGGGTGTTTTTGACGAACGCACGACGCACATTATCAAATCGGTAAAGATCCCGGTCGGCATTTTGATCGAGAATAAGCTTGAAAGGATTGACAATATCTTTGTGCCGATCTTCTCACCGGATGACAAGGTTCTGTTCCAATTTGTAAGAAAGCTTGTGTTGCATGAAAATGTGAAGCTTACCATCATGGATCCCACCAATGCTGCCAGCCAATCGCCTGATATCCAGGCTGAGCTGGATGCCATAAACGGACTTGGTAACGACCGGGTCACGCTGTTCACTGAGAATGTTCTGGAAAAGGATTTCCTGCTTGAAAAAGACGTGATGATTATCAGTCTGGAAAGCTGGAAAAAGGCCGTCGAGTCCCACAGCCTTTGGTTATCGCACTGTCCATCCGTTTTGATCGTGCGGGGATAAGTGTTTAATTTACATAAGCGACGACAGCATTCCGAACATATGATATCCCAGATTAAGAATAGCAAGATTTTCAGTTCCATCAATCCCCAGACGATCCTTTTCTTCTTTCATAATTTCTTTATCAATGTCGGGACAACGCTGGTTTACGTCTCGGCCAACGTGCTCCTGCTTGAAAACCATCCCGAATATTCACTGCCCATCGCTTACGTTGCAGCTGCGGTTGCAGTTATGGCGGCGGGAAAAGTGTATGAATATTTTGAGCACCATTTGCTTCTGAAAAGGCTGAGCCTGGGCACCATGCTGTCGTCACTGCTGATGGTTCTGGTGGTGATGGGCCTGCTCTGGGCGGGTCGCGGCATTGCAACGGCCATTGCTATTATGGTGGGTTACCGGATCATTTACCTGCTCATTAACCTGGAATTCTGGGGATTATCGGCCTTGGTTTTTGATGTACGCCAAAGCAAAAGGCTGTTCAGCGTCATCGGATCGGGCGATATGCCTGCTAAGGCGCTGGGTGCTGTTCTGGCCGTTTTGATCCATTCTCCGTCTGTTTTAATGATCCTGCTGGTCATTTCGCTGGTCTTCTTTGCCCTCGCATTCTACACCCAGATCCTGACTTTCCGGTTTACAGAAATTCCTAATCCGCACCACGCCAGGCCAAGACAAATCACCGCCTCGGACTCCAAGATCATTGAAAAATACTTTGGCGGAAATAAGCTCCTTACCTCACTTTGTCTGGGTATGGTGTTCGTTGCGGCAGCCGCAACGTGGATTGAGTATCATTTCTTTGTGAATGTCAAATACAAATTCCACAGCCAGCACGATGTGATCGTGTTCGTGGGAACCCTGTTGGCAGCCACTTATATCGTTGCTACGTTTGTAAAATTGATTTTTTCGGGCAAAACGGTGGAACGGTTCGGGGTCAGGCTTACGCTGTTCCTATTGCCGCTGACGACCATTGTTATATCGCTTGGCCTGCTTATATCGTCGTATTTCAGAAAGGATGAACCTTCGCTGCTGGTGTATTATTGTGCGGCTTACCTTTTGTTTGAACTGGTGAGAAGGACCATTTTCGACCCAGTTTTCCTTGTGCTGTTTCAGCCGCTTTCCACCAAAACCCGCTTGAAGGGACATACATTGGCGAAGGGGCTGTTTGAGCCATTGGGTATGCTCATTGCCGGCGCATTGTTATGGATCATTTACACGCAGAAGCTTAGCAATATCAGCCTCACATTCGACCTTTCCCTGCTGTTCGCGGTGGCGGCGCTGATCATATTTCGCAAAGCTTATGGCCATTACATTCAGGAATTGAAAAGCGCCATCAGCAAGCGTTTCATCCGCAGCGGTGAAATGGCCTCGCCGTCGGAAGCATTGCCCATTATCACTGAAAATTTAAAGAGCGAAAGAAAAGAGGAAGTGCTGAATGCGATTGACTGGCTGGCCCGTAATAAGGAATCTGTGTTTCGTAAGAATGTAGATTTCCTATTGAAAAATCCGGTCTCTGCGGTTCGCCTGAAAACATTGCAAACGCTGGCCGGACTTGAAAAACCGGAGCTTTCAGAAACGTTCTTAAAATACATTGAGACTGAACCTGACACAGCCTGCCAGACACTGGCCGTCAGGATTGCAGCGTCCAAATCGCAGCTTACGGAAGAGCAGCTGGCGCGATTCCTCTCGCATGAAGATCTGGACATTGTGAAGGGGTCGATCCTGGGAAGCTGGGAGGCCGGAAAAGCATTGCCGCTGATCCATGGCACATTACGCAGACTGTTTCTTTCGGAGGATGAGCAGGCACAAATGGTAGCATTGGACTGCGTCAAAAGTACCGGTCTGAAAGCACATGAAGAGTATGTTAAAATGTGCCTGCGAAGTGGGTCGGAAAAGGTCCGAAACTATGCTTTGGAAGTAGCCGCAACCGTGGGTTCCCCGCAACTTTTACGCGAATTGAAGCCATCTCTCACCGGCTCTCTGAACCGGCAAACCGTTGCGTCGCTGATCAAATCCGGCGACTCGGGCATTGGTATTGTGGAGGAATGGCTGCAAAATGAACCTTCCCGCGAGCGTATGCAAACGCTCATAAAGGTGGCCGAAAAAACGAAACACGAATTTATACTTCAAATACTTTTTAAACTTATTAAAAATATTTACCATAATATAAATTTAGTAAATTCAGAAAGTTCAGTGCATTCTGATTATATAGATACTTATATTCACCGGGACGCATTGAAAGCATTGACGAACTATTCGTTAATGGCTGACTATAAGCACATTATTTCTGAATTTGTAGAAAAAGAATTGTTTCACGCCTCCATGCTCCTGAGCGGGATGGACGAGCAGGAAGCGGATGAACGCTGGAATAACACCCTGGATTACGAACTGGAACTGACAAGCCAGCGTCTCTTTTACCTTTTCATGATGCAGTATGATAAGGACGCTGTGCAAAATGCCTGGAAGGGAATCCGGCATGCATCCCGCGAGAAGCGGGCTAATTCTCTTGAAATGATCGAGAGCCTTTTGCCGCGTATGCTGTATCCGTCGCTGCACGCATTGTTTGAAAACATCCCTATTCAAAAGAAACGCGAAGCTTTGCGCCAATACATGGGAAACCAGGAATCGGGCGTATCATTAGTGCCTTACATTCTGACCCAGAAAGAAAAATTATTTACCGAATGGACCATTGCGCTGGCGATTAACAAGAGCCATACGGACAACGAAATTGCGCTCATCGAAAGCTTCACAAGCCACGCTTCCCGGCTCATCAGGGATGCGGCGCGATTGAAATTGGGCATATCGAATACACAAGCCACAGGCCTTAATCTCACAACAACAACCATGAAACACGCAGAAACTTCACAGCAGATTTCGGAAATGGAGCGAGTGATTGTTTTAAAAAACACCCAACTTTTCGCCCAGACTCCCGAGAATGTCCTGAGCTCCATCGCGCCGATCATGAAGGAAATCACTTACAGCGACGGGCAGCAAATTTTTGCAAAAGGAGATCCCGGCGATTCCATGTACATTATATATACGGGACAAATCGGGATTTACGACGGCAAGAAACAGCTTGCATTATTTGATAAGGGAGAGATTTTTGGCGAGCTCGCTTTGCTGGATACGGAGCCCAGATCTGCGACAACAATTGCTGAAACGGACACGCTCGTTTTCCGCATCGATCAGGAAGATTTCTTTGAACTGATGGAAGAGCGTGACGAGATATTGAGAAACGTGCTGCGTATCCTTTGCCAGCGGATCCGCGTGCAGAACGAGAAAATGCGGCTCCTATAATAGGGTTTTCAAACGCTCCTGTTTGGGAATTTCCCGCAGGCGCCTTGCGGATTCTGTCCAGTAAGCATGGCTGCTGATGAATGTTTTTTGTAAGGCATTCCAGGATTCAATGTCGGCAACCATATTTCGGACTTTGAGCTCCCGATACAATGTTTCGGCGATCTGCTCGAAGTCTGCACGGCCCAGATAGTCCAGGTCCGCGTCACAAATGATCTTTTCTAAATGTGTTTTCGGACTCTGCGGGATCCGGGTGGCCATGATCATGCCGCACATGACTTCGATCTGATCCGCATTGTAACCGAAGCGGGTCAACGACTGGTGTACAATGTCACATCCAGCCTCCTCATGGCCCTGGTAAGTGACCATAAATCCTGAATCGTGGTACAAAGCCGCTGTTCTGAGCAGGTCAAGTGCTTCGGGATCGGTTATGCCTTCAAGCTTGGCGAGGTGCAATGCTGCATTGGTGACGTCCAGCGTGTGGTGCAGGCCGTGATAATACAATGTGTCGGGTAATTTCCGGCGAAACTGGTCAACGATGTAAATTTCTGCTTCCTGAACATTCATGGCTATTCCAAAACTTCGTAAATCTTAACAGGATTTGCCTTATTTTTCAAAACGACCTCCCCCACCAGATTACAATTAAACGCCTCTTTTACAGCAAGATATGCAGACTCGGGAAGTAAAACCTGGCCGGGTTTTGCTGCATTCTGCAAGCGCTGAGCTACATTAACGGCATCGCCGATGACAGTATAGTCCAGCCGTTTCAGCGCTGCAGAACCAATGTTCCCAGAAACCATTTCGCCTGAATTAATTCCGATCGAAACCTTAGGAAAATAGCCCGTATGCCCTTCTGGTTCTTCTTTAAAATTGTCGATCTGGTTTCTTACGGCCAGCGAAGATTCGATGGCACGGTCCAAATGATATTCACCCCGAAAAACCGCCATCACCGCATCTCCCATAAACTTATCGACCAGACCACCCTGCGCGATGATCTCTTTCACCATCACATCAAAATACTTGTTAATGAGCTTCACAACCAGATCCGCCGGCTCTTTTTCAGAAATAGAAGTAAACCCGCACATATCCATGAAAACGACCGTCGCCTCAATGTTCTCGCTGGTCATTAATGATTTCTCGAATGCATCCTGCGTCATAAATTGCAGCACGGACGAGTCGACATACATTCTTAAAATATCATTTTCCCGAACGGCGCGCAGGGTTTCCCGGAGTTGTGCCACATAGGTGAGCGTCTTTTCCATGGTGACTTCAAGATCCTTGAAATCAATGGGTTTGGTCAGGAAATCAAACGCGCCGCGGTTCATGGCTGTACGAATGTTGTCCATATCCCCATAAGCCGACACGATGACCGATTTCAGGATCGGGCTCACTTCGCCAAGCCGGATGAGCAACGTCAAACCATCCATCTCGGGCATGTTGATGTCGCTTAACACCATGTCCGTGTCCGGATGCAGCGCAAGTGCTTCGAGGGCTTTGAAGCCGTTTTCGGCGAAGATAAATTCGTATTCCTGCTCGCGGATCTGTCTTCGGAATTTTTGTTTGATCAGTAACTGCAGGTCAGCCTCATCATCCACTACCAGTATCTTGGCTTTCATAAGGATTTAAGCAATTTCTCTTTTAATTCAACAAAATTGACCGGCTTCGTCAGGAAATCGTCCGCTCCGAGCTGCATTGCCTGATCGTGGTTGTTGCTATCGCCATAAGCCGTGATCATCATTACCTGCGGCGGCGCGGCGGGGAAATCCTTCCGGATGGTCTTCAACAGCTCAATGCCGCTCATACCGGGCATATTAATGTCCGACAAGATCATAACGACCTCAGAAGGATGATCTGCAAGAAAAGCCAAAGCCTGCTCGCCCGAAAACGCGAATGAAAATTCAAACTGCGCGCTGCGGATTTCCTTCCTGAATTTTTGTTCAAAAAGGGACTTTACGTCTTCCTCGTCGTCCACTACAAGTATTTTCATATCAAATCTATAAGCTGTCGTTTGAATCAGGCAACAGGAATTGTGATTTTAAACTCTGTCTTTTGCCCCGGAATGGTCTCCACATCCAGCGTTCCGTTGTGCGCATTGGTAATGATATCGTAGCTCATGGAAAGGCCCAATCCAGTTCCCTGGCCTGTTGGTTTGGTTGTGAAAAAAGGCTGGAATATCTTGGCTTTCACATGTTCCGGCATGCCGGTGCCGTTGTCTGACACTCTTATATAAAGCTTACCGGCAAACATTTTGGTGGAAATCTTGACTTCCGGCCTGTAATCGTCCAGCGTGCCAGCCTCTGTGAGCAGTCGTTTTTTCTCCGCAACGGCGTAAAATGCATTGGTAAAAAGATTCAGAAAAACCCTTCCCAAATCCTGCGGCATGACCAGCACTTTGCCTATAGTAGGGTCGAAATCCGTAACCAGCGCTGCATTGAATTCTTTGTCCTTGGCGCGCAGACCGTGGTAAGCCAGGCGCATGTATTCATCAGCCAACGCATTGATTTCCACCATTTCTTTCTCCCCGGACGATGCGCGGGAATGTTGCAGCATCCCTTTTACAATAGAGTCGGCGCGTTTGCCGTGATGCGTTATTTTCTGTTGGTTTTGGCTTAAATCGGCGATGATGCCTTTGATATAATCCTTATCCTCGTCCGCAATTGAAGTTTTGTCCACTTCTTCTTCCAATTCCTGGCAAAGCTCCACTGAGACTTCGGAAAAGTTATTGACGAAATTTAGCGGGTTTTGGATCTCGTGTGCAATCCCGGCAGTAAGCTCACCCAGCGAAGCCATTTTTTCGCTTTGTATCAGCTGGTTCTGCGTAGATTTCAGGTCTTCAATTGCCTTTTGCAGTTCCTCTTTCTGCGCCGTAAGCTCCATTGTGCGCTCGGCAACGAGATATTCCAATGATTCCTTTTGTGCTTTACTGGCCAGTTCCTCACGCAAACGATCCTCCCGTTCTTTTAACAATACTTTCTGCTGCTTGCGGGCATAGAACCAGATCACAAAGCAGAGTATGAATGCGAAAGCGACCGCAATGTCCAGAAAGTCGTGATATTGATCGTGGAATTTGGGAGCAACCAGATCTACTAGGTCGTTTATAATTGAAATGACCACAAACGGGACAACCGACTGCGAAACCGATTTCATCGACAGAAACTCATCCTTAGTTAAAAGAATGAGCAGGACTATGATCATGAATAGATGCCAGAGCCAGGAAAACCAGTCCGGCGTGTCCGTCGCATAATACGTAACAAGTAATGCGATACTGGTATACCGGCCAATCAGCAATTTGCGGTCCCATTCCGGAAGGCTTGTGGCTGTCTGCAATGAAGACCGGACGTACTGGATCAGGAAAAACGAAACGAGAAAATAATCCATGCAGGTTTACGGTGCTGTTTTTTTGCGTTTTTAAGAATGCCAATTTAACAGCAAAGTAATTATTTTCTGCCAATTTACTAATCAGGGCTGCGGCTTCAAACATACTGCCCGCTCGAAGTCTACGTGATAACACGAAAGGGCAAACTGCAAAGCAGCCTGCCCCTTGTAAATTATGTCCAAACCGCCCTAAACTTCAAAGTCAGTCGAAATGGTGAGATCTTTCCAATCTGATAGTTCTTTTTGGACGGCGGCGATTTTGCCGTTTGCGATGGCGAAGGCGTCGCTGCCCAGGAAGAGGTTCATAGGTGGATTGGCTTCTGCTACGATGCGGATCATAGCGTCAGCTGCTTTTTCCGGATCGCCGGGCTGTTTTCCGTTGATTTCGTTTTGGTGCGCATTTTGGGAATCACGCACTTCTTTGTAATCCTCAATCTGAACTTTGGGAAGGCCAATGGATGAATCGGTCAGGAAGTTGGTCCTGAAATAGCCCGGCTCCACAACCGTTACATGCACGCCGAACGACCTTACTTCTTCCGCCAGCGACTCCGACATGCCATTAACCGCAAACTTTGTGGCACAATAAGCACCAAACCCAGGGAAACCGCCCATAAAACCGCCTATGGATGAAATGTTCAGAATGTGGCCGGAGCGCTGCGCACGCAGGTAAGGCATCGCTTTGCGGATAACGGTGAACACGCCGAATACATTGATTTCAAAGTTATCGCGCACTTCGCTGTCGGTAAGCTCTTCTACGCTTCCTACCAAACCATAACCTGCATTGTTCACAACCACATCGATGCGGCCGAAATGTGCAACGGTTTTTTCAATCGATTCCTGGACGCTCGCCTCGCTTTTCAGATCGGTTGCCAGCGCCAGAAACTGCGGGCTGTCATTGCCTACCGCATTTTGCAAATCTTCCCGGCTCCGCGAAGTAGCAGCCACTTTATAGCCATTAGCCAGGAGTTTTTGTACCAATGTCAGCCCCAATCCTTTTGAAGCACCTGTTACGAACCAAATTTTATCAGTTTCCATTCTTTTGTTTGTTTTAATTTGATGAAACAAAATTAGGTTACCGGGTAAAATCCTGCATTGCGCGGTTCAAACAGATGATTGCAAAATTCAAACAATGCGATAAGAAGTGGGCGTTTGACTGGTTTGCTTTTTGAAAAAGTTGTTGAAATGCGCAGGTTCCTCAAATCCCAGGCTGTAACTGATCTCGGAAATGTTCCAGTTCGTATGCTTCAAAAGTGCAATGGCTTCACTGGCAATGCGTTCTGCAATGTGCGTAGTGGTTGTTTTTCCCGTCGTTTCGCGGATGGCACGGTTCAGATGGTTCACATGAACCGATAATTGCTGTGCAAAATCATTAGCCGATCGGTATGTAAAACGTTGAGACGGGGATTCAATGGGAAATTGCCTTTCTAAGAGCTCCGTAAATACGGCTGTGATCCTGGAATTGGCATTCGGATGCTGATACAGCGACTCGGAGGGTTGCATTTTCATTGCATAATGCACTGTTTCGGTCACATAGTTGCGCAGCAGATCATATTTATATTGATAATCCGAGTCAATTTCTTCCAGCATTTTCTTAAATATCCCTTCTACATGTGCTTCCTGTGCCTCGTTGAGCAAGTAAGCTGGTTTTCCACCAGGTGTAAACATCGGCAGATCACCCAATCCGTCCCTGATCCGACCGGAAAAGAAACCCTCTGTGAAAATGCAGAAGTAACCTGAAATGCTGTCAGGCCCGCCTTCCCAGGTGTATGGAACCTGCGGATTGAAGAAAATCAACGTCGCACCGTCCGTTTCGAGGCTTTTATCCGCGTAATGGTAAATGTTCTTTCCGCGGATAAGGGTAATTTTGTAAAAATCCTTGCGGCTATACTGGATAGGTGCGGAATTTGGCCCCATACAGTCTTCCAAACGAAATACATTGAAATGACCAATGTCCTGTTGGAGGTTATCGGGCAGCCAATTAAACTTGTGCTGATAGAATTCTTCGAGTGTTTCTGAATTTGCCATGAAGCGAAGTTACAAAATTCAAATAGAATAGTAGAATGCAAACGATACAATCTTGTTAACCTGTCCCAATTGAAATACTTTAAAAACCATTTATGAGATTAACCAAAATCCGACTTTCCGGTGCGGGAAGGGCGCTCCGCTTTTCTATATGTACATTCATTTTTCTTCATACCTGCAACATTGCCTTCGCGCAATCCGATCTGAAATTTTGGTATAAACAACCTGCCAAAAACTGGAATGAAGCATTGCCCATCGGGAATGGCCGCATTGGTGCCATGGTCTTTGGAAGGGTTAATGAAGAAATCATCCAGCTGAACGAGGAAACGCTCTGGTCGGGCGGGCCGGTGAACACGAACCCCAATCCAAATGCGAAGAACTATCTCCCGCAAATCCGGACGGCATTGGCTAACGAAGATTACAAACTGGCCGAGGAGCTGACCCAGAAACTGCAGGGCATTTTCACGGAATCGTACGAACCGCTGGGCGATCTGGTCATTAAGCACGATTTTGAAGGTCAACCTACCGCCTACAAGCGCGACCTGGACATTTCCAATGCATTGTCTTCCACTTCGTTTACGATAAACGGCGTCGATTACAGTCGAGAAATCTTCATTTCAGCGCCGGATCAGGTAATGATTGTGAAACTCAAAGCGAGCAAAAAGGGCGCGTTGAATTTTACTGCAAGCACACAAAGCCAGCTTGTGTATAATAATGTAGCGATCGGGCAAGATCAGGTGGCGATGAAGGGACAGGCGCCTGCGCACACGGATCCCAGTTACATGCAGACCATGGAGCAGCCGGTGATCTATAATGATCCTTCCAAATGCCGGGGAATGCGGTTTGAGCTGCGTATGAAAGTAAAGGAATCGGATGGCAAAACCGTTGCCGATGTGCAGGGATTGCACATCACGGGCGCGACCGAGGTCATTCTGGTTTTGTCGGCGGCGACCAGCTTCAATGGTTTTGATAAATGTCCTGACAAAGAAGGTAAAGACGAGTCGCAAATCGCAGAAAAATATCTGACAGCAGCACAAACGAAGAGCTACGACGCCATGAAAAGTGACCATATCACTGATTATCAGAAGTTTTTTAATCGAGTGAGCCTTGTTATTAATGGTAATCCCAAGACGGAGCTTCCTATGGACGAACGCCTGAAAGCATATGCTGAGGGCGCGAAAGATGCAGGTTTGGAATCGCTTTATTTTCAGTTTGGCCGCTATTTACTGATTTCCAGTTCGCGTCCCGGAGGAATTCCTGCCAACCTGCAAGGCATCTGGAACCGTGAAGTGCGCCCGCCATGGAGCAGCAATTTCACAACCAACATTAATACACAAATGAATTACTGGATGGTAGAAACGGCCAATCTATCGGAGCTGCATGCACCATTAATAGACCTGATTGGCGACATTGCCGTGACAGGAAAGGAAACAGCCAAAAATTTCTACGGCGCAAAAGGCTGGACGCTCCATCACAATTCGGACATCTGGGCAACAACAAATCCGGTAAGCGGAAGCCCTTCCTGGGCCAACTGGCCGGTGGGCGGCGCTTGGTTATGCCAGCATTTGTGGGAACATTACCAGTTTAGCGGTGATAAAGAATATTTGTCCAAAACCGCTTATCCCTTGATGAAATCAGCCGCAGAATTTTGTCTAGATTGGCTGATCGAGGATAAAGACGGCAACCTGGTAACCGCACCATCCACGACTCCTGAAAACATTTTCTTAACAGAAAAAGGCTTCAAAGGTTCGGTCTCGGTGGCCACCACCATGGACATGGCCATTATCTGGGACCTTTTCACGAATTTAATCGAAGCCTCCGAAAGGTTAGGCATCGACGCGGAATACAGGCAAATGCTTATTCAAAAGCGCAGCAAACTGTTCCCGATGCAAATCGGGAAAAAGGGAAACTTGCAGGAATGGTATAAAGACTGGGAGGACGTAGAACCGGAACACCGTCACATTTCACATTTATTCGGCTTATTCCCTGGCCGCCAGATCTCCCCGATCACGACGCCAAATTTTGCAGAAGCATCCAGAAAAACCATGGAATTGCGTGGCGACGGCGGCACAGGATGGAGTAAGGGTTGGAAAATCAATGTATGGGCGCGGCTACTTGATGGAAATCATGCTTACAAGCTGATCCGCGAGCAATTGAAACTGACAGGCGTTGAAGGAACCGACTATGCAAAAGGCGGCGGGACCTACCCTAACCTACTGGACGCTCACCCACCCTTCCAGATCGATGGTAACTTCGGCGGCACTTCCGGCATCACCGAAATGCTGCTCCAAAGCCACGACGGCCTCATCAACATCCTTCCTGCCATCCCCGACAACTGGACAAGCGGCGAAGTAAAAGGCATGAAAGCCAGGGGCGGTTTCGAGCTCGACATTGCCTGGACCAATGGTAAAATCACACAGCTCATCGTTCGATCCAAGCTGGGAGGAAACTGCCGCATAGGCGTTCCTGGGGCTATGAAGGCTGCTTCGAAAGTTGCGTTGAAGGCTGCGAAAGGTGAAAATTCAAATGCATTTTATAAGAACATTCAACCTGTTCCTGCGGGCACCGCAATCGTAAAAGCCGGAAAAGTGGCATTCGACTTCCCGACTGAGCCCGGTAAGGAATATGTTTTCAAAGGGAAATAAACAGGTAAATGCGTTAAAAGGTCAGGCACGTTGCTATGGAGCAATGTCCTGACCTTTTTATTGAACCGCAACCCTGTTCTTATCTACAAAATGAGCCAATGTAAGCACGATCAACTGCAACACAGCGAAGGAAACGAATAGCATCGGGATCGAATCTTCCGGCGCCGGGCCGAACATGTTGAAGATATCGATGATGATAAAGAAGGCAACGAGCAGCCAGAAAAGCCATTTTCCTTTGCTATTAATAGCCTTCGTGCCCCTGTAATAAAGCGCGACGCCTATGATGAAGATGATGCTTTCTACAACCAGGGTCCCTTCGAGCGAATTCCAAAGGCCCATTCCGACTTTCATATCCGAAAAAGGAGTCAGCGGCAAATCGGCAATGTGCACGACGGCATCCAGGAACCAGTGGCTCAGCACGGCGAGGCCTACAATCACAGCGCTTTTGGTCTCTTTTTTGAAAAACCAATAAACCAATGCTGCCAATGCGCCCCACACAATGCCCATCAGCAAACTGTGTGTGTAGGGATAATGTACGAAATCAAATGGCGTAACAACCGTAATGCCCGGCGTAACCTTCACCTGCTCGACATCAAACAATAGCAGGAACGGCCAGAGAATGTCGACAAATTCGACGGCGACGAACAATGTCAGAAGCGATATTTGAGGAGCTGCTTTCTTAACTCCGAATGCTAATCCATAATGACCTATAAACATACAAATGGCTGGTTGATTAATGACTGTACAAAAGTATAGTCGGTCCAATCAAAGCCACTTGACCTATATCAAGAAATCAAATGAGCTGCTTACGACGGATGCGGCTGATCGTTTCGGGTGTCATACCGAGCATGGATGCAATGTATTGCAGCGGCACCTGATTGAAAATCTCTCGGCTGCTTTCGAACAGCACATTATAACGCTGCTCGGCGGTCATGGACAGGAACGAGAACACACGCTCTTCCAGCATAACAAAGCAATGCGCAATGAACAACTTTTCGGTCTGGTGCCATTTGGGAACGAAGTCGCCTATCCGGTCATAATCGGCTTTATCAATGGTATATAATTTCGTATCTGTAAGCGCCTGAATGTTCCAGCGGGAAGGCTTTCCGAAAACAAGGCTGGAAAGGTCGGTGATGAAATAACCCTTCGAAGAAATCCATTGCGTCACTTCCCTATCTTCCAAATCCACATAAACCCGCAGCAGCCCCGATTGGAGGAAGCTTAATTTATCGCAACTTTTTCCTGTTTTGAGATAATAATCGCCTTTTTTGACAAATTCCGGCTTAAAAAAAGAAGCGACGGTGGTTAGATCGCCGGGCTCGAACTCAAAATAAGATTGCAGATAGTTTTCCAGTTCTGTCATGGGTGATTTGCTATATATCAAATGTAACAACGCTCCTCTGAACCGCCAAGCGCCGTGCTGCACGAGCCTTGGTAATGCTGATCATTTCCGTACGAAAAGTGTTCGAATGCGGACATTTTGAAGAATCAATATGCGTGTAAATGGCTTGTTAAGAGCCGTTAAGTAAATTGGCATATATTTTATACAAAGAACTATGTTATACAATGTACTGATCTGTTAGCCATAAAAATAAAATACAACCCGCTCTCATTCTCCTGCTGTTATGTTAAAAAACTATTTCAAAATCGCCTGGCGCAACCTGCTCCGCAACCGCGCATTTTCTGCTATCAACATTACCGGCCTGGCCATTGGGCTGGCTTCCTGCCTGCTGATCAGCCTTTATGTGCTGGACGAGCTCAGTTTCGATCGCTTTCATGAAAACGGCGACCGGATCGTGCGGGTGGTTTTCAAAGGTATAATGCAAGGAGGTGAGATGAAGGAAGCGCATGTAATGCCTCCTACCGCCGCCGCGCTCAAAGCTGATTATCCGGAGGTTTTGGAAGCCACCAGGTTAAGACGCGGAGGGGCTCCGATGGTGTTACGCAACCAACAAATTTACACCGACGATGAACTTGCATTCGTCGATTCCAATTTCTTGCAAGTTTTCACATTTCCGCTTGTAGAAGGGAACATAAAATCGGCGCTCATACAGCCCAATACAATTGTTATTTCAACAAAACTGGCCGAGAAGTATTTTGGAAAACAAGATGCTGTTGGTCAGATCATCACATTTAAGGACTGGAAAACGCCATTTAAGGTAACTGGCGTAATGGAGGAAATGCCTGTACATTCGCATATTCAATTTGATATGCTGGCGTCCATGTCTTCACTGGAAGATGCTAAATCGACTTCCTGGATGATCTCGGAGTTTTACACTTATCTCCTTTTGCCCGAGGGCTACGATTACAAGCAGCTGGATGCGAAACTCCCGCAAACCGTGGAGAAATACATGGGCCCACAACTTAAAACAGCCCTGGGCCTTACTTTTGCAGAATTCAAAAAGAAGGGAAACAACCTCGGCCTTTATCTGCAACCCCTGACCGAAATTCACCTGCATTCCGATTTTCAATATGATCTGGGCACGAATGGAGATCTTAAATACGTGTACATTTTCGGCGCCATTGCAGTGATCATGCTGCTCATTGCCTGCATTAACTTCATGAATTTATCCACGGCCGGTTCGTCCAAGCGTGCCCGGGAAGTGGGTGTGCGGAAAGTGATGGGATCGGAAAAGATTGAGCTGGTTGCTCAGTTTTTGATGGAATCCATTTTACTGACTGGTATTGCATTGGTTTTTGGAGGGCTTATCTGTCTGGCCGGCTTACCCTTGCTGAACAGTCTTTCGGGAAAAAATCTCGGTTTCAGCCTAGAAGCACTTCCCGCGCTGATTCCCGCTTTGCTGTTTTTCGGTCTGTTTGTTGGCATTTTTGCAGGGAGCTATCCCGCTTTTTTCCTTTCTTCATTCAAGCCCATTGCCGTTCTCAAGGGCGGTAACGCGGCCGTTAAACTTAATTCTTCCGGTAAAAATATTGGCCTAAGAAGTGGATTGGTGGTTTTTCAATTTTTCGTTTCCATCACATTAATGGTCGGTGCGACAGTTGTTTATCAGCAATTGAAATTTATTCAAAACAAAAAACTGGGTTATGAAAAAGACCAGGTTTTGGTTGTTCCGGCCTGGGCGCTCGGCAAAAATATGCCGGTTTTCAAGGATGAGCTGATGCGGGATTCGCGGGTGAGCAACGTTAGCTTGTCGGGCTTTGTGCCTGCCGGACCTTCTGATAACAACAATTATATGATCACGCCGGAAGACAATCCCTCGCAACTTCTCAAAACGCTCCGTTACGAAGTGGACTACGATTACCTGGCCACATTGGGCATGGAAATGGCACAGGGACGCAATTTTTCAAAAGCTTATGGCCTGGATTCAACCGCCGTTATCCTGAACGAAACAGCCGCAAAAGCACTGGGATGGCAGCATAATGCGATCGGCAAAACGCTTTCACGCAGGAACAACGAAGGCAAAGGCAGCGCTTACCACGTGATCGGCATCGTGAAAGACTTCCATTTCAAATCATTGCACGAGAAAATTTCACCGCTTGTGATGACATTGAGCCAGGACCGTGGATGGATGATCATAAAGACTAAAAACAAGGAAGTTTCCGGGCTGCTTGCCAAAATGAAAAGCCAGTGGGAAAGCTTTAAACCTGACATGCCTTTCACCTATTCATTCCTGGACGAAAGGTTTAATGAGACTTACAAAACCGAACAAAAAACGGGTAAGATATTAGCGATTTTTGCCGGATTAACCATACTGGTCGCTTGCATGGGACTGTTCGGTTTGGCGATTTTTACGGCGGAGCAACGGACCAAAGAGATTGGCGTTCGCAAAGTGCTGGGCGCGTCGGTAGCGGGCATTGTTGCGCTGCTGTCGAAGGATTTTCTCCAACTCGTTGTGGTGGCGATCGTGATTGCACTGCCCACTTCCTGGTGGCTGATGAGCCGCTGGCTGGAAGATTTTGAATATAAAATTGACGTTTCATGGTGGGCCTTGGCACTGGTAAGCCTGGTTTCGGTGGCGGTTGCACTGCTTACAGTGTCGTTTCAATCGGTTAGGGCAGCATTAATG
Source organism: Dyadobacter alkalitolerans DSM 23607 (assembly GCF_000428845.1). Lineage (GTDB taxonomy): Bacteria > Bacteroidota > Bacteroidia > Cytophagales > Spirosomataceae > Dyadobacter > Dyadobacter alkalitolerans. The sequence goes on from NZ_AUAS01000002.1 coordinate 118,171, forward strand.
AACCCGGTAAAATCACTGCGGTCGGAATAAACTTCATTGGGTGCAAGACGACATTGATACTGATCATAATGAGGCCGGGAAACCGGTCTTGTTTGTTTATAATACATAAGTAAAGAGATGGATACGGATTTTTCAAATTTATTTTTATAAATTCCTGTAACCTTTTCCCTCACGCCAGGTTTCCACATCAGGATCACCACAAAAGACGAACCGTTTGAATACGCTGACAGATAATTCACTCATGCTGAGGGTTAAGGCCGGGGATCTGGACAAGATGGGCCTCCTTTTCGAACGGTACAACCGCCCTTTGTTTGCGTTTTTTTATCATATGACGCATAAAAGGGACATGAGCGAAGATCTCGTGCAGAATGTATTTTACCGGATGCTCAAATACAAGCACACGTTTACGGGTGAGGGTGAATTCAGGACATGGATGTATCATCTGGCCAGGAATATCCTGAATGACTCCGCCAGGCAAAACCGCTCCGATGATCATTATGATGTGAACGAGATGGCCGATAAGATCGGTGGAGGCACATTGGCAGACGAAGGATTTGAGAAAAAAGAAAATGCCGATTTCCTGCATAAAGCAATGGCAGGATTAAGCGACGATTACCGGGAAGTGCTCGTGCTGAGCCGGTTCCAGGAAATGAAATACGATGAGATTGCGAAGGTTCTGAACATTAACGAGGGGACGGTGAAAGTGCGGGTGCACAGAGCTTTGGGTGAGTTGAAAAAAAAGTTCTTTACAAATGAAAGACGATAAGGACATGCGTTGCGAACATGCAAAGGATAAATTGGAAGACTGGCTTCACAACGATCTGGACAAGGCGGACAGACAAAATATGGAGCGGCATCTTGCCGAATGTGTGCAATGCCAGGAGGCGTTTACGTCTGACAAGCAGCTTTGGGAAAGTCTGGGTAAGATGAAAGTCCCGGAGCCAAGCCAGGAAATGCGGGTTAACTTTTACGCCATGCTCGATAATTTCAAAGCCGCGGAGGAAACCAGCAAGCCGTTTTCTTGGCAAACAGTTATCGAAAAACTCAGGGATTTTGCGCTTCCGCAATGGTCTGTTCAGGTTGCATTCAGCTTGCTGCTGGTGGGTTTAGGCTGGGTGATCGGCAACAAGACGAGCAAAAACAACGTGTCTGCTAGCGCATATCAAGAACAAATCGAAACGCTCGCAACGCAGGTCGAACAGATGAAAAGCACCATGATGCTGGCGCTGATCGAGAACCCGTCGGCAACGGAAAGGCTGCGTGCAGTGAGCTATACAAGCGACATTACCCACGCGGACGAGAAGGTGATCGACGCACTTTTTTCAACATTGAACAACGATGCGAATGTGAATGTGCGCCTGGTGGCGCTGGAAGCGCTTACGCAATTTGCCACGAATGCGGTGGTACGGGAAGGGCTGGTGAAATCGCTGGCTGTGCAGGATTCACCAATGGTTCAGGTTGCGCTGGCCGATGTGATGGTGAAATTGCAGGAAAAAGGCTCTGTGAAAGAACTGCGTAAGCTGCTAAACAGAGAGGGATTAAATGACTTGGTCAAGAACAAGATCGAGCAGTCAATCAAGGACTTATCTTAAATTACAACCATAATCCAACTATTAGCTATGAATTTTTTTGCAATCCCCTTATTAGCGGGAGCGGTGCTTTGTTGTACCCAGGCGCCCGCACAAAAGCTTGAATTTAAGGAACATGTAAGTAAAGAGTTTACCCTATCGCAGAATGCATCGGCCAATGTGCTGGCCATTTACAACATTAATGGCTCCATAAAGGTGGAGGGCTATAACGGAAGTAAGGTTTTGATTGAAGTGGACAAGAAAATTACGGGCAAAACCAACGCCATCGTAGATGAGGGAAAGCAGGAGTTCAAACTGAGTTTTGATCAGAAAGCGGACAGCATTACGGCTTACATTTCCGAACCATTTGACTCGCGCCCGAATCACAGCAGACGTAACAATGATGGCCCCGGGATCGAGTACGATTTTGAGCTGGATTTCACTGTAAAAGTCCCCTATGCCATGAACCTGCATGTGTCGACGGTAAACGGTGGCGATGTGGATGTGAAGGATGTTACGGGCAGATTAGGCGTCAGCAATGTCAATGGCGCCATTACGCTGGTGAATGCAAAAGGTGCGGCGATCGTGCGGACCATTAACGGGAATGTTGTCGCCGACTATGTTTCACTTCCCCCGGGCGAATCGGATTTCAAGACATTGAATGGCGATATCAAGATCAGCTATCCGTCTGATTTTTCCGCCGATTGCCAGTTCAAAAGCTTTAACGGAGAATTTTATACAGACTTTCCAAACACAGAATCACTACCGGTAAAAGTGGTGAAAAATGAAGAAAACAAGCCCAATAAAACCGTCTACAAACTCAGCACGGAAACCAGGATCCGCATTGGTAAAGGCGGCCCGACCTACAAGTTTGAAACATTCAACGGGAATATTTATATTAAAAAACAATCATAACAAAAATGAAAACCAACCAATTATTGACCCTCTCGATTGCCGCTTTGCTAACCTGTTTTACGAGTCCTTCCATGGCCCAGACGGGAACGAAAGAACAACTCGTGGTGCCGCTTACTGACCCTGCGAAACCCGGATCTTTGCAAGTCAATCTGATAAACGGGACCATCAAAGTGACGGGCTATTCGGGCAACCAGGTTGTCATTGACGCGGTCGTTAAGGGCTCCGAAAAGCCGGACAAACCCAAAGACGAAGCAGCCGGTGGCATGAAGCGGATCACCCGAAACGGAGGCCTCGAACTGACCGCAACGGAAGAGCATAATGTTGTCAAATTAACGACTAGAATGGTGAACACAACCATGCTTTTAGAGATCAAAGTGCCCCAGAAATTTGGCCTCAAAGTAGGCACTGTGAACAACGGCGACATCGTCATTGAGAACGTGTCCGGCGAGATGGAAATCCAAAATGTGAACGGCGATATTACGCTTACAAACATTGCCGGATCGGCCGTTGCGAATACCATTAACGGAACATTGAAAGCTAACTTTAAGACCATCGACACCACCTCGCCCATGGCATTTTCGACATTGAATGGCAACGTGGATGTGACCATTCCGGCGAGTGCAAAATTCAATGTAAAACTAAAATCAGACCGGGGCGAAATATTCAGCGACTTCGATGTGGACGTGGACAAAAGCGCTCCGCAGGCAACCCGCTCGTCCAAGGATGGAATGTATAAGGTTTCGATCGATGACTGGGTAAAAGGCAAGATCAATGGCGGCGGAAGCGAAATTATGATGAAGAATATGAATGGCAATATTTACGTGCGAAAAGCGAAGTAAAACTGCCTTTACAAGCCCTATACGCAGAAACCCGCCGATGCTGAAAAGGAATGCGGCGGGTTTTCTTTTTGATGTACGAATATGCATGCATTATGGCCCGCGTCTATTCAATTGTGCCGCCCATTTCCACGAGGATTTTTGAAAGGTCGTCCAGTTTTTTTGTTCTTACGGTTGAAAGAATTTGTTCTGACAAAAGCTCCGATGTGGCAGTCGCGTCGGTAAGAATCCGCTTACCAGCGTTCGCCAGTTTCACATAAGACACCCGTGCATCGCGGCTGTTGGCTTCGCGTTTCACCATTCCCAGCTTCTCCAGCGGGGACAGCATCCGGGTAATTCCTGAGGCTGTCAGGCCGATTTTTTCAGCCAGATCTACGCGGCGCATCTTCTCTTCGGGCGCTTCCCCGAGGTGAAACAGAATCATAAATTCGTTGAGACTCATGCCATGACTGCTCAGTTTTGCATCGAATCGCTTGGTAATCAAGGCCTGCACTGTGGTAAGGTTCAGGAACAATTTTAATGATGGTGTTATGGTTGACATATAATTGAATAGTATTTGTTTTATTGTTGATTAATAGTTGAGTGTTCAAGTATTATGCAAATATATTGTAAGTTTAAGTCATTGCCAAACAATGCCTTGCCTTATTTTGACTAAAAAAGTGGGTTTTTGATGCCTCTGAGCGGGATTTCGGAAATGTTTCACGTGGATCGTTAAGCAATGGCATAAACTGCCCTGTTACGCGCTGGATTTCAATGCGTAATAAGGTGGTTTATGAAGCGCTTATGCGTGGATTTCTAGCCCGAATGTGCGCGCAGCAACTGGCGGTAACTGTTCAGGATTGCGGACTTAGAAATGAACCCTACAAACTCCCCGGACACTTTCACAACGGGCAAGTTCCAGGCACCCGTTTCATCGAACTTTTTAACAACGCTTACAATGCTGTCGAAGTCGCTGATGACTACGGACGGGACTTTCATGAGGTTTGAAATGGTGAGCATATCATACAGCTCCGGATTGAAAAGCAGCGGCCGGATGTCGTCCAGAGAAATTGTACCAACCAGTTTCTTATCCGCGTCCACCACCGAGATCATATTGCGCCTTCCTACCCTTACAAGCTCGGCCAGCTCCTCGCGTGTTGCGTATTGGCTTACCGTCTGAATGTCCTTATCGATAAGGTCCAGAATGTGCAGCAGCGAGAGCAAATTCCGGTCATGCTCGCGCGTGAAAATCTTGCCTTGCTCAGCCAGTTTTCTGAGGTCGGGAGAGATCGGTGAAAACCATTTCGCCATCAAATATGAGATGACCGAAACGATCATTAAGGGGATAAAAAGATCGTAGCCGGAAGTAGATTCGGCGATCAGAAATATCGCGGTTAAGGGCGCATAAAGCACGCCGCTCATGACGCCCGCCATGCCAACGATCACAAGATTATTGATGGGCACATCGGTCGCGCCGACCTGCACACAGATGAGCGCAAACACGTAGCCAAGCGACCCGCCCGCGAAAAGCGACGGCGCAAAATTTCCACCATTCCCGCCACTGAAAATAGTGATCGAAGCAGAGAATGCTTTGAGCAAACAGACGAGTGCGACGAAGACTACAACGACCCATTCGCGGTAGCCTATGAAGCGGAATAAACTGTTCTCAATAACCGATTGCATCTGCCCGTTTGTAATGGCTTTGATCGTGTCATAACCTTCGCCAAAGAGCGGCGGATAGAGCACGCATAACACCGACAGGATCGCGCCTCCGAGCATGGCTTTTCTGATCCGTGTCAGTTTCAGCCCGTGAAAAAACTCGTCAATGTATTTGGCTATTAAAACAAAATACCGGGCGTAAAGTCCGCACAGGACGCCGAGAATTAAATAGAACGGAATGTTGTGATAATCGAACGGGTTGCGCGTTTTGAACTGGAATAAAACATTTTCCTGCAGCAGGATTTTTGAGATAAGACTTCCGCAAACTGCCGCAACGACCAACGGGATAAAATCAGAAAATACGACACCTACCAGCAAGATCTCAAAGGCGAACATCATGCCTGCGATAGGCGCGTTGAAAGCAGAGGCAATCCCGGCAGTTGCGCCCGCTGCGAGCAGCAATGTCCGCTCGCGATAATCCAGCTTGTAGGTCTGAGCGAAATTGGACCCGATTGCAGCTCCTGTAACTGCGATAGGGCTCTCCAAACCGGCCGACCCACCCAACCCCACGGTGATGGCACTTTGAACGATCTGAGAGTACATTTTGACCGAAGAGACCACACTCGAATTCTGTGCGATCTCGTACAGGATTACGGGGATGCCTTTTTTGTCCTGCCCTTTGAATATAAAAATCACAACCAGCGTCGTGATGACAATTCCCAGAAAGGGAAATAAAATATAAAAGAAAACCTGCTGCTCGAAGTAGACCTTGTAGGTAATTACATAGTGAATGTAATGTACGAGCGATTTGAGGATCACGCCCGCAAGGCCGCAGGTGATGCCGACCAGGATACCCGACAGGATCAAGAACTGAGATCTTGTGAGTACACTTTTCAACCAGAAAAGCACGATTTCGTAACTGCGCGCTTTATTGAGGCTGTATCTGATGAAGTTTCTTCTGAACTTTAAATAACCGAATGCTCTCTTAATGTTGCTCTTGTTCACAATTTACCGTTTTGGTCCGCCGGAGCGCCGGAACGCCGGCGGACTTCATTTTCAATGCTAGTTAGCACGGGCAAGCTGAACTTCAAGCTTGATGTCCACATTACGGTCGTTGCCGTTATAACGCGAGTTATAGCCGCCCGATCCGATGCCTACACCCATTCCGCCACCCATTCCGATTCCTCCCCCTAAACCTATGCCAATGCGCGGGCTGAATCCGGATTGTGACGATTGTCCATCCACTTTAATGTTAACACCAAGCATTGCGGTTTCTTTGGCGTTCACGCCCATGAGGCTGAACGGGATTGCAATCTGTTCTGTGAGCTCTCGATTCTGGTCCATCAGGATCTTGGACTTGATGCTGCCGTCCTGTGCCACCAGATTGATGAAATGCTGGCCTTGCTTGTCTTTCCAAACGGCTTCTTTGTTGTACGAATCCAGAAGCAGGTCGAGTCCGAGGCTGTTGGGAAGATCGGTATCCACGCGTTTCAGCGCTTTCCTATCTTCTTTCATCACAACCGGAAACAGCAGTGAGTATTGGTCTTTTTTCTGTCCGTCGGGGCTGAAAGAGATTTTCAGGCCGCTGGAAAGGATGTTTTGAATGGTGGTCGGATCCTTGGTTTTCAGGGTCAGGTAAACGTAATGTTCATCATTAATGATTCCGTATCTGAGCCTGGACTTCTGATCCTGCTGATCTGGTTTGACTTCATCCACATATGAGAAAGGTGCATTCCATTTCGACTCATATGTCATGGTTTTTGAGGAACTACATCCAGCGAGGGCAGCCAGCAGCAGTAGACACCAACTGTATTTTATGATTTTCATTTTAACTAAGCTTGACGATTATGGATAATTTGTAAACGAAATCCTTCCACCAATCATTACTGCAAACGGAAATAAATCGTCGCGATGAAATCGTTGCGATGAATAAGACTCTCCACATTTGGGAAAATGTTTCCGGCTGATCGTGTGCCAACGCTATTCCTCTCCCAGCAAGGCAGCAATCTTCTTGTGCAGTTTTTCCGGCTCAAATGGCTTGGATAATGTATCGTTCATACCCGACGCTAGGGCCTGCTGAATTTCCTCAGGCAACACCGTGGCCGAAAGCGATAAAATGGGCGTTTGAATCATCAGCTGCTTCCGGGCAAAGCTTGCGGCCTGAAAGCCATCCATTTCGGGCATTCTTGTATCCATAATGATCAGGTCATATTTCTTTTCTCTTAATGCATCAACGGCTTCCCTACCATTCAAAACCATGGTCGCATCCAGGAGCCAGGTTTTCAGGTATTTTTTCAAAAGCAGTGCGTTGATCGGATTATCCTCGGCTACCAGGACTGTCTTCCCCGTAAATGGCGGCAAATCCTGGAATGCTACCGAAGGTTTTGGCTCAACGCTTTTTTCATTGGCATCCGGCAGGATTAAGGTAAAAAAGAACTGGCTTCCCTTATTGGATTTGCTGTTCACTTCCAGCTCGCTGCCCATCAGCCGCACGAGCTTTTGAGAAATTGTCAGCCCAAGGCCCGTTCCTCCGTATTGATGTGATGTGTTTTCGGAAGCTTGTCCGTACTCCGAGAAAATATTGGCAAGGTGCTCCTCAGACATGCCTATGCCTGTATCGTCGACGCTGAATTTGATCTTGTGGCCAAACTGCGTTTCTGAGATCAGATCCACACGGCAAACGACTCCACCTTCCTGTGTGAATTTTAATGCATTGCCCACCAGGTTCAGCAAAATCTGGTTCAGGCGCATTCCGTCGGCCATTACGCATTCCGGAAGGTTTTCGTCGATAGCCAGGCTGAGGTTCAGCTTTTTCTCATCTGCTTTAAAGCGCATCAGGTCAATAATCCCTTTTCCGAGCACACGGAGGTCAGTGGACGTCGGGATAATAGAGAATTTCCCTTCATCAATTTTGGATATATCCAGAATGTCATTCAGAATGTTGAGCAAGGATCCGGACGACTGGCGCAGCATATCGATCAGGTCGCGCTGCGATGCGTCGAGGGATGTTGCGCTGAGCAGATTCCCGAGCCCGATGATACCGTTAAGCGGTGTACGTATTTCATGGCTCATGTTGGCAAGAAATGATTCCTTCGCTTTCCGGGCTTTCTCGGCAAGGCTTTGTGCGTCGATTAATGCTCTTTCATGCTCTTTCCTTTTTTCTACATCATGCAGGTTTACAAACAGGAGCCTGTTTTTATACATAATGCGCAATTCGAGCCAGACAGGTTGCCTTAACCGCCCGAAAAAGCGGTCTTCCACGACGATGGTTTCACCGCCCACGTAGCTCTTTCTGACCAAAACCTCACGTAAAGAAGCATTTCCCGGTTCCACCAGCAGATCCAGGATTGTGGTTCCTACCAAGTGACTGGGAGATATTCCAAGAATTTTTTCAACTGATGGGTTAATAGAAATAATGTTGCCCGTTTCCGGTTCAACGGTTGCGATAATGTCGGGAGAATTGAGAATAATTGTTGCGTAATTTTCCAGCAATTTGTTCTTGTCACGGATCTCTTTCTGGCTCCTGGCCAGCCTGATCAGCGAGTCGACCTTAGCATTGGTTATATACGGGTCCAGCGGTTTGTACAGATAATCGATCGCGCCGGTTTTGAGCCCGCGCACCGCATAGGTTGTTTCTTTCGAAATGGCGGTCACAAAAACGATCAGAATTTCTTTGGTCTTCGGATTGGAAAGCAAGGTTTCTGCAAATTCAAAGCCATCCATACCAGGCATCTGGACGTCGACAAGTGCCACCGCAATCTCATTTTCCCATACTATGCGCAATGCTTCGTTGGCAGAAGTTGTGGAGTAAATCTCGATATCATCCCGGCTTAGAATCGCTTTCAACGAAATGAGGTTTTCTTCACGGTCGTCGAGCAGCAGAATTTTTGTGTTTTCCATCTTAATTTATTCTATGAAAGTAGATCGCTGATCGTTTCGTAAAACCCATTCTCCTCTAACAGCTTGTGCTTTTGATATTTTAATAATGCTTCTTCCGGCATACGCGGAAATTCCGCAAACGCCGGGCTCTGCACATAGGTCGGACAGCCCTTCTCAGCCAGCAGCTTCAATCCCGCCGCCCCGTCCTGGCTTGATCCTGAAAACAGCATAGCGGCTTTCAGGGGAATGCCCGACATTGCCGCCGACATGAATGTTGCGTCAATAGACGGTCGAGAGAAAAAGTCCGGCTCTGTATGATCGTAGTAGAACCGATGATCGTCTCCGACCAGAAGATGATAATCCGGCAATGCAAAGTAAATGGTGTTCGAGGTAATCGGATCAAGATGATGCGGTTCGCTCATGTGAACATCGGTTTTTGTTTTAAATAAATCAGGCAACACCGATGAACTGTATCTTCCCCTATGCAATACGAAAATAACGGCAAACGAGATCGGTCCCTTTAAAAGTTTAATAATGTCTTCCAGGATCACAAAGCTTCCTGACGAGCCGCCCATTAGTACAAGACGCAGCGATTCATCTTTCGCGCTGTTCATTTGATTTTCTGATAAATGTTCAGTGCACTGTCAATTACTTTGAAATGGGCTTCTAACCCCGAATAACGTAATGTTTCTCGTTTTCCCAAACAAAGAAACCCTAACATGCTCAAACTATCGTAAAGAAGCCTGAAAACCTGCTGCCTCAGTTCGAGTGTAAAGTAGATCATTACATTGCGACAGCTTATAAATTGAAACTCATTGAAAACCCCGTCACCGGTAAGGTCATGCAATGAAAAAACAATGTTCTTCCGCAATTCCGGGGATATAATGGCTTTATTGTAAGCGACATGGTAATAATCTGACAATGAGCCATTTCCCCCTGCCAGGAGATAATTTTCGGAAAATGATCTTGCGTTTCCCAGAGTAAAAACTCCTTCCCTGGCCGAAGCAAGGACCTTGTTGCTCAGATCAGTTGCATAGATCAGCGAACGGCTCATGAGTTGGGCCTCTTTCAGCAGGATTGCCATTGAGAACGCCTCTTCGCCTGATGCACATCCGGCCACCCAGAACCGCAGTGACGGGTAAGATTCCAGGTAACCAAAAACTTCCGTCCTTACCCTTTTGAAATATTCGGGATCGCGGAACATTTCAGAATAATTGACCGTCAGTTCCTGGATCAGGTCGTATACAATGCTTCCGCCAGGCTCGATGTGTTGTATGAGCTCGTCCAGGTCCATGCCGTATTTAGCCAGGTAACGGCCCGCTCTTCTCAAAAGTGAGGGTCGTGCATAACCGGAAAAGTCGAAACCGGAAATGTCACGTATGCGGATGATCAATTCTTCGAGCTGTGAATATTCTAAAACAACCATATGTCAGGCCGAATGCAGCCACACTTTAATTAATGCCAGCAACTTATCCACGTCCACAGGTTTGGAAATATAGTCATTGGCACCTGCCGCAAGACATTGTTCCCTATCGCCTTGCATCGCCTTGGCCGTTACCGCAATGATCGGCAGGTTAGCCCATTTAGGCACTTCCCTGATTTTCCTTGTCGCCTCTATCCCATCCATTTCCGGCATCATGACGTCCATCAGAACAAGATCTATTTGGGATGTATCTTCCAGTTTTTCAATAGCTTCCCGGCCGTTTGCAGCGATTTCAATCTTGAAACCCGACTCTTCGAGCACCGCGCTCAAAGCGAATATATTGCGCATATCATCGTCCGCGACCAGTATTTTCTTACCTACAAAAACATTTTCCGAATGGACTACCGGATTGCTGAATGCATCCCGTTTCTCAAGTCCTTTGAATGTTTTGGGCTGAATATTTTTCAGGAACAATTTTACTTCATCCAACAGCCGCTCATTCGACTTCTTGGTTTTCATCACGACCGGATGCGCGTATTTCATTACACGTGTAAGGTCCCCCTGGTCCAGATCCTCCGCTGTATTAATCACAACAGGCACTGCGCTCCAGACTGAATGTTTCTTGATCTCGTCCAGCAAATCGAGTCCGTTCATGTCCGAAAGCCGGATATCCAGAATGATGCCATCGACCGTTTTTGTATCGAGTATAGCTAATGCATCGGCTGCTGAAAATGCATATAGTACAAAAATGTTGTTCGCAGTCAGGAAATCACCCAGATACTTGCTCTGATACTGATCGTCTTCTATAAGCAGGATTTTTTGCTTTTCGGTCTTGCCGGATTCCAGTTTCAGCAAAGTAAATATATGCTCCGCCGATTTCTCGTCCACGGGCTTTTGCATAAACCCGATCGCTCCTTCTTTGACCATATCCATGTCCAGATAGGAACCCGAAGAAACCGTGTGAACAGGAATGAGACTTGTTTTTGGGTCTGCTTTCAGTTCTTTCAAAACTTCATCCCCGGACATATCGGGCAAATGCATATCCAGAATGATGGCCGTGGGCTGGAAACTCTGCACCAGGTCCATGGCTTTCCTGCCTGTGTCGGCTACTACTACTTCAAAACCGCTATCCCGTGCTTTGGACGACATATCCGCTGCAAAAATCTCATCATCTTCAACCAGTAGCAACCGGTATTCTTTGCCATTCTCATGCTCCGGCACTTTTGCCACCGGCTTCTGGATTTCAACCATTTCAAGAGGCGTTGCTGCGGCTTCCGAAGCCGGCTCCTGGTCTTGTACGGGTATTTTTAATGTAAATGTTGATCCTACCCCTGCTTCACTTCTTAGAGAAATCGAGCCTTTGAATAAATTAGCGAGCTCACGGCTGATAGAAAGTCCCAGTCCCGTTCCGCCATATTTCCGGCTGGTAGAGCCGTCGGCCTGCTGGAAAGCTTCGAAAATGGACTGCTGTTTTTCCGGCGCAATCCCAATGCCGGTGTCCGAAACTTCGAAAAACAAATGTGACGCTTCTTGTCTGATATTCAGTGAAACTGTGCCCGGCGCCGAGGTGAATTTCACAGCATTGGAAACAAGGTTCCGAATGATCTGCAACAATCTGACCTGATCCAAAAACAGCGTGTCAGGGCATGACTCGGATTTTTCGATTTTAAGTTCCAGTCCTTTGTTCTCCGCTATTTTCTGAAATGTGTTTCTGACCTCGGATAACAAAAGCTCTGTGCTTACATGCTCGTGCATCAGCTCTATCTTACCCGATTCTACTTTTGCAAGATCGAGAATGTCATTGATCAATGTCAGCAGATCATTGCCTGAATTGAAAATTACAGAAGCATAGCGCTGTTCTTCTTCGTTGAGCCTCGCTCCCTTGTTTTCGCCCAGGATTCGGGAAAGGATGAGAATGCTGTTCAATGGGGTCCTGAGCTCGTGGCTCATATTGGCGAGGAATTCGCTTTTGAACCTGCCGCTTTTTTCGAGTTCGTCGGCTTTGATTTGTATCTGGTCACGCGCTTCCTCGATGGTGCTTTTTTGCTCTTCCAGCATAAAAGCTTTTTCTTCAAGCTCGGTATTAATTTGTTTCAACTCCTCCTGCTGCACCCGCAATTCCTCCTCCGAAACTTGCAAAAGCTGCGTCTGGCGCATGAGTTCCTCGTTCGTAACCCGCAGTTCTTCTTGTTGGCTTTCGAGTTCTTCCGCTTGCAGCTGGGTTTTTTCAAGCAGCTCATTGGTGGTCTCACGCGCATGTGCAGCCACGATGGCAACGGCAACATTGTCCGAAACCATTTCCAATAATTTGGAAACCTTATCTCCGGGATCATTGAGATAACCCACTTCTATAACCGCCGTCACCGAGCCTTCAAATGAAACGGTTTTGATATAAACCAATGCAGGGTCGGCACTTCCCGTCGTGCTCGCAATTTTAAAATATGCGGCAGGGACTTCCACTTTCCTCAGTCCTACCTGGTCGGCTGCCATTTGCCCGAGCATCCCCTGGCCAAATTTGATTTCATCCGGAATAGACGCAGCGCCGTCAATGCCATAAGTGCTGGCGAGCTGTAAAAGATCTCTCGAGCGGTTAACCAGATACATGGTTCCTACCGGCGAGCCGGTGACCTCTACAAGCTTGTTTAAAAATTTGCGCGCCAGTTCGCGATGTGTAGGCTCTCCGCGAATGGCTTCTGCCAGTCTAACTGCATTGTTTAATATCCAATTCTTTTCCTGATCCTCAATCGACAACTTTTCGAGCTGCTTATTAGCATTAATCGTCTCATTTTCGGAAGCGATCTGTGCATTATAGGTCCTTCTGATAAAATAGTAAAGCAGGAAGACGACGCATAGGAACACGAGCGTTCCAAAAACAATGTATTGTGTCGCCTCCGCTGAGCTGTCGGCAGCAAGTTGCTCACGCTCTGCAAGCAAGCCTTCTTCCTGGTTTTCAATTCGTTTAAAAACAAAATCGATCTGTGAAGAAAGGACTTTCCCTTTTAAGACGATCGCTTTAATGGTGTCGGGCTTAACATTTCCGGCTTTGAGCAGCTCATATTGCTGATCCATCAGATCCAGCCGCACTTGCATGATCGGCATGAGTGAATCCAGCCGGCTCACTTGTAGCCTATTATCTTTTACCAATTTCCGCATGGCATCCAGTTGCTGCCATACATTGTCGGCGGCCTGGCGGTAATTGTTCTCGAACTGTACATTATTAGTGAGCGCGTATCCCCGAAGATTGGATTCCGCAGTAAGCAGCTTGTTCCGGACATTCGTTGAAATGGCCATTACTTCCCGGGTATGGCTCACCCAGCCGGTATTTTCCTGCTGCATCCTTATCGCATTGTAAGACGTAAGCCCTACGACAACAACTAAAACAATAGAGAAGATTATACCAATTAAAATCTGTTGTTGGAAAGAGAAGCGCATAAACGACAAATAGCGGAATGGACTGGCTGAGCAATTTCCGCTAAATATCAGGAAAAAAAAGGAAACTGCTCTTGATATGAAGCGTTTCGCTTAACTATTTAATAGAATTTTAGCGGATATCAAATATAAACTACTTCTACTTCGAACTGTCCTATTCGCTCGATTTTGCGGTAACCCATTCAACCAGTTCGTTTTCCAGCGTGATCAGCACACCGCGTGACTTCTTGCCCGCTCCGTCGTATGTTTTGATCAGCTTCCGCAAATGCCTGCGCGGCTCGTCGGCATTGCTCCCGCCCACGAATGACATGAAAATGAACTCGCCGCTCGTTTGCTCAACAACCCGGTCAATGTGCAGCAACTTGCCTCCTGGTATTAATAAGTCTTTGTTTGTCTGCACCTTGCCAGTGTCTTGATAAAGATCTGACAGTTCGGGATCACTCAATAAATCCCTTGTTTGCGCCTCAATCGCTGCTGTTTCTGCTTTGGTAAAAATCCCTTCGCCCACCAGCCGGTCTAAGGCAAGGGGCAGGTCGGAAATGGTTTTGAGGCGGGTTAACAGATATCGGATTTTTTGTAAACGGTCATGCTTAGGTTCAAACGTTTCCACATCGAAGATCCGGTCTGCCATTCTTCTGAGGCGCAAGGATTCTGTGCGATCGTTACTTAGAATGTGGTTGAGGACAAATGGCTGTGCATTAGACTTCCTATGCGCGTGCATGGGCTCGCTATGGCCATTAGCAATGACATATTTTGATTCACTTTCATTCCAGGCAGGCTCAACACCCTCCTGGGTCAGATAATTTTGCAGCCAGTTGCTAACCTGCTGCCCCGCTTCCCACTTTCTTTCGCGTTTGGCCAGAATATACAAGCGCTGCACGGGACGGGTAAAAGCTACATATAATAAATTCAGATTTTCAACCAATGTGCGTGTACGCTCATCAGTATACTGCGTGGCAACGGCTGTGTTTTCAAGGTCTTTCACGACCGAGACCATTGAGCTCCTCAGCTTTTTCTCGGGCTGATTGGCCAATGCAAGTTCATCATAATGGACATCATCCAGATCAAGCCATAGGCGGTCGAGCTTGGCATTAGGCGTCACTTTCCAATGTGCATAGGGCACGATCACCACAGGATATTCCAAACCTTTCGATTTATGAATGGTGGTAATGCGGATGGCATTGGTTTCGTCTGGGATCGTTATAGAAAGCTTATGCCTTGCCGACTCCCAATAAGTAAGGAAATCGCCCAGGTGATTGCTTTTTCTGTTTCCAAAATCCATCACCACATCCAGAAAACGGAACAGATATTCGTTCTCGAAATGGTTTGCAAACAATCCGAAACGCTGCATCAGCTGCTCACTCAATTCGAAGACAGACAATTGCCGCATTCTGAATGAGCTCAGGTTAATGTTCCATTTTTTGAAATATTCCAGAAATGTATCCAAACCGCTTTCTTCGCACAAAATACGTATCTGCTCGTATTCGCTCGCCGCAGGATTCTCTCTTCTGACAACGTGATGAAATAAATAAGCTGCCTCGTAACGCGCCAACCGGTGGTCGGAGCTGAGCAGCACTTTCATAAATGAAATGATAAAATGCACTGATCTGGAATAGCCCAATGAAAGCGCGTCGTCCGATATCAAGGGTAATCCTGCTTCTTTGAGCGTGCTGGCGAGGGCAGTTGCTTCCCTTTTTTTCCTGCATAAAATAGCCATGTCACGCCAATCGTAACCTTGCGTTTTCAACTCATTCACCAGTTCCAAAGAACGCCTGACAATGCTGTCGGTGGCTCCGATCCCTTCCGTCTCGTCGTTTTCCTCATGCAGTTCGAGAAACTCAATTTCAACATGGCCGCCATTCGGCACATTATCAGGAATCTCCTGCTGGAAATTCTGGTCATAAACATCCTGGATAAGCACATTCTCTACGCCGACCGTTTCGGCAACGAAGGCGAAAAAGTTGTTGTTGAAATCCGTAATCTCCCGACGGCTGCGGCGGTTAACTTTCAAATGATTTACATCCAGATAATTATCCAGGCTGAGTAACCGCTCGGCATTATACGAACTGTTCCCCAGCACAGTCGCCAGCGCCATCACCTGGCTGGTGGCGAGATGTAAAATAAGGTCCATATCGCCGCCACGAAACCTGTAAATCGACTGCTTGGCATCGCCAACGATCAGATTGAAGAACCCACCTGATAATGCGTTTTCAATCAGCGGGAGCAAATTGGCAAATTGCAGCTTGGATGTGTCCTGAAACTCATCTACCAAAATATGGTTGTAGCGCTCCCCTAACCGCTCGAAAATAAACGGAACAGGCTCGCGCGCCACGATTTCAACGATCTTCCTGTTAAAGTCTGAAATGTGGACCTGGTTATTTTGTTTCAAAAGCGCATCAAATTCCTTCCTAATCTCACCCAGCAATGACAGGTTATAAATGTGCCTGTCCAGCTGCCCGTAAAGCGTAATTTTTTGCGTTTCGGAAGTCCGGATGTTCTCGATCTGGTGAAAATAATTTTCAAGATCGGTCCTTACCTTCTCAATTTCGTCTTTGATTAAGACTGGGGCTTTGGCGCCATACCAAACCCCTTCTCCAATGGTTTTGTAAACGTAGGAATTAGGCTCCGCCCAAATTTTTTTCCCTTCGGCCCTGTCGCGAAAGTAACCATAAATGCCTCTC
Source organism: Dyadobacter alkalitolerans DSM 23607 (assembly GCF_000428845.1). Taxonomy (GTDB): domain Bacteria; phylum Bacteroidota; class Bacteroidia; order Cytophagales; family Spirosomataceae; genus Dyadobacter; species Dyadobacter alkalitolerans. The sequence goes on from NZ_AUAS01000002.1 coordinate 134,540, forward strand.
CCGCTTTGGTGAAAATCTTTTTCGGTAAGGAAAGTAGATTGTATTAATTCAAAAGCATTTTTTGAAAGTTTCGTCAGATGCGCTTCACGTTCGCGAACAAAGGTGCGCATCTGGTTCCGTATGGCGATCCAGTCCTGCATTTTAAGATCCTCCACTCGCTTCATCTGCATGTAACTTTGCTCACTCAGCAATGTGCCAGCCGTGCCGCGGATCTGCATGGGTAAGGTGCCCCAGCTTTTCCCCTCTTCGGCGTTTTCACGATAATATCTTTCGACGATTTCTGTGAGCACTTCTTCGCCATCCTGCCCGATACGTGCGAGCAAGCGGTCTACGGCATCATCCAGTAAATCGCTGTCGAGTTGTGTTTCGAAGATAAACGGGATCCCAAGTTCGTCTGTAAAACTGCTGATCAGCCGCTGAGTGAACTTGTCGATCGTCATTACCGAAAAATCGGAGTAGCGATGCAGGATTTGCCTGAAAACGAGTTGTGCACGACCGGCGATCAGCTGGCAGGCACCCTGGAAAAGTTCTTGATCTTGAAGCGTATTCGGATACATTTCCGTTACCACATCACGGAGCATGGGATGTGGATCGGCATCCGAATTGAAGGAATCTGAAAAGATCCGCAGCATAAGCAGGATGCGGTCTTTCATTTCATTAGCTGCCGCATTCGTGAATGTGACAGCTAATATATGCCTGAAATAAGTATCTGAGTTGGAGTGCAGGGCAAGTTTAAGATACTCCTTGGTAAGCGTATACGTCTTCCCCGACCCTGCCGATGAACTATAAACCTTAAACACCTTACAGGTTGAAGCGAATGCCTCCTGAAATGTTAGGGCTTAGATAAAATGGTCTTGGAAGCAGTTCAAGATAGGTTCCGCCTTCCAGAAAAACAGAAATGCGGTTATCAGGAATGTAATATTCAATTCCACCCAGAACCGATCCGCCTAGTGAAATGTCTTTTTCATAATTGCCATTCAAGCGTTTTGGGTAAGATCTGCGGCTGTTTACCTGTCCACCTAATCCGTAATAAACGTGCACGGCTTCAGAATTGAAAAGCGGCGTATGCCATAAGTAATGCACTTGCAAGGAAACGCCGGCGTTTTTGTAAATTCCTTCATCACCTCTGTACTTACGGTCGTTGGACAAGATTCCGCCATAAGTCCCTATCGTTACGTCCAGCGCATGAATGTTGTTGAAATATTTACGAATATTGATCCCTGTTGGCTCTCCCAATTTAAAACCAACTGCCCAGTTGTCATATTGAGCGTGTGCAAAACCAAAGCTGAGGATAAAGGCAAACGTTAAGGCTAATTTCTTCATAATGAGTTTTTATCGGGGATATTGAATTTTTGTGCTCTTATCAAAAAGCGTGCTACACCGTCACGCTTTTTGATTGATATTTTTTCAAAGAGTCTATTAATGCTTCATTTTCTTCCTGCGTGCCAACTGTAATTCTCAAACAACCGTCACAAAGATGAACCCGGGACCTGTCCCTGACAATGATCTCTTCGCTGATCAGATAATCCATGATTGCCTTTGCTTCATCGAATTGCACCAGTAGAAAATTGGCATCAGTTGCATGCACTTTTATCACCAACGATAAATCCGTTAACATGTTACACAGAGAAGTCCTTTCTTTGAGAATTTCTGCGATCATTTTGTCTTTTTTATCAATTCCCTCCAATCCTTCCAATAGCGCTTTCTGAGCTGGCAGGCTGATATTATAAGGCGGTTTGATCTTGTTTAAAATGCGGATCAGCTCCGGGCTGGCGAAGCACATTCCCACACGGATCCCTGCTAGTCCCCAGGCTTTGGAGAATGTTTGCAGCACCACCAGATTTGGGTATTGATCCAAATGCTGAATCCAGGAAGGCGTATCCGTAAAATCAATGTAGGCCTCATCCACAACCACCAGACCGTCAAAATTTTCCAGGATCGCCTGAATGGCATCAGCCTGCATAACATTACCGGTCGGATTGTTAGGTGAGCAGATCCAGATGATCTTGGTTTTCGGCGTCACTGCATTAAGCACTGCTTCCACATCAATTTGATAATCTGTCGTTAATGACACTTTATCAATGATGACGTCGTGAATGGAGGCACTTACTTCATACATTCCATAAGTCGGCGGCAAGATGATAACGTGGTCCTGACCAGGTGTGCAGGTCGCTCTTGTCAGCAGATCTATCGGCTCGTCGCTTCCATTTCCCAGGAAAATACGGTCGATGCCAATGTTCTTGATTGGCGCGAGCTTATGTTTGATTTCAGATTGGTAAGGATCGGGATAGCGGTTGTAATTTTCTTCCGTCACCGAGCCGTAAGGATTTTCATTAGCGTCCAGGAAAATACCTGAATGCCCGGTGTATTCATCCCTTGCCGAGGAATAGGGCGCTAGTGAAAGTATATGCGGACGAAGAATTTTAGTAAGGTCAAATGTATTTTTCATGCGGTCCGTTTTATATCGCTCGGATGCGGTTATTTACTTTTTTGAAAAGAAGAATAGTCGTTTGTCAAATTCAAATGGCTCATATGAACCACTTTCACCTCACTGGCAGCAGGATGCGACGGATTGATTAAATAATTATACTCCGAATTCACCACCACCGACGGAACTCTCAATAGCAACGATTTACTGTCTTCCAGCCACTCGTCACCCACCGACTTACTCCATTGCGGATCCTGTTTCCAGTCTTCTACGGTGTATGCAGCGAGCGATTTAATGTCATCAGGCACAAAAAGCACAGCAACCACATAGTCCGGAGGCGGCGTGGACCGGCTGGCATGAACCAGCACTTCCAGCATGGCAAGCGACCTGTGCGAGGACGCGTAGAGCATTGGTCTGCCGGGCGAGTTCCACCTTCCACCGTGGTGAAAAGCGCCAATCCCAGTCAAATCGTCTTTATAAATAGTGCGTGTAATCCTAAATAGCTCCATTAAGCAAAAATACCGTGTTCGATTCGTCCCAACTCTGTTTTAATCAGTTCTATGCCTGCGTGTGTACGCAGAAAACTAATGGGTTTCTCCTGCCCCAAAGCAGGAATTTCATTGTTGAGCCAATCCAAAAAATATTCTTTACCTAACACTCTAACCCCTATTGAAAAGAGATCTGCAAGCGCAATGAGATGATCTGAAACAACATTGCTGAGCAGATCTACATCATTGTAACGTTGCAGGTTGCGGGATGTTACAGGCAATAATGCAATGATATCTTTCACATCCATGCCTACGGAATCCGCCAGATGCTGAATGGATGCTTTCGGCACGCCATTCGCTGCGAGGTAGGCAAGATCGAAATCATTTTTTACAGCATGTTTCAAAATGCCATAACCTCCGAGCCGTTCATTAACCAAGTATGCTGTCATCGCTCTTTTGATTGAGTTGAAAAATGTCCCCAAATTTAAGACATTTTTCCAGCATTAAAAATTCATTCTTACAAAAGACTTTTCAGCCTGATGCTAACTGCTTTCTTATGTGCATCCAGTGACTCGGCTGCTGCCATGGCTTCCACAACGGGGCCAATTTGCTGGATTCCCTCCTTAGTAATGTTCTGTATGGTGATTTTTTTTACAAAACTATCAACAGAAACACCGCTATATGCACGTGCATAGCCGTTGGTAGGCAATGTGTGATTGGTGCCTGAGGCGTAATCACCGCATGATTCAGGTGTATAATTGCCCAGGAATATTGAGCCTGCATTGACTATTTTCTCGGAAACGGCTTCTGCATTTTCAACACTTAAAATTAAATGTTCTGCTGCATATTCGTTCAGCAGGTCAACCGCTTCTTCGTCGTTATCGAGCAGGATGGCTTTGCTGTTGGCAATGGATTGAGCAGCCAGATCGCGTCTGGGTAGCTTGTCCATTTGCGAGGATAATGTGAGATTGACAGCTGATAAGAGCTTTTTGCTGGTAGAAACAAGCAATACCTGGCTATCCGGACCGTGCTCGGCCTGGGATAAAAGATCGGCTGCAACAAATGCAGGAACGGCACTGTCGTCTGCATAAACAGCCACTTCCGATGGTCCCGCAGGCATGTCAATGGCGATGCCTTCCTTGCTGATCAGCATTTTAGCCGTGGTAACATATTGATTACCAGGGCCAAAAATCTTGTAAACCTTTGGAACAGATTCCGTTCCATAAGCCATTGCCGCAATAGCCTGCGCCCCTCCTATCCGGAATGCTTTGGTAACGCCTACTAACTGCGCTGCATATAAAATCGCCGGATGATCCGAAGGCGTGCATAACACAACTTCCTTACAACCCGCAATTTTGGCAGGGATTCCAAGCATTAATACAGTGCTGAACAATGGCGCGGAACCACCCGGAATGTATATCCCTACTTTCTCGATTCCAACACTTTTACGCCAGCAAGTAACGCCGGGCATGGTTTCGATCTTTTCGGCGGGTTGGAGCTGGGCTTCGTGAAATTTGTAAATGTTTTTGTAAGCCTGTTCGATGGCTTTCTTTAAAGCCTCATCCAGCTTGTCAGCAGCGCCACTCAGTTCTGCTTCTGTGAAAGCAATGTTATCCAGCACTGTTTTATCGAATTTCAGCGCCAGTTCCTTAATGCCTTCGTCACCCTCTTTCCTAACCTTATCAAGGATGGGATTTACTTTTGCTTCAATATCCTGTGCTTCCTGAACGGGGCGGGCCAACAATGCGGGCCATTGATCTCTTTCAGGAAATGGAATAATATTCATACAATTATAAGATCATTTTTTCAATTGGAATAACCAGAATCCCCTCTGCACCAGCTTGTCTGATTTTCTCAATATTTTCCCAAAACTCATTTTCATTGATCACCGAATGCAAGGAACACCAGCCGTCTGTGGCCAGCGGCAGGATCGTTGGGGCACGCATGCCGGGCAGGAACTTGGTAATGCTCTCTACGGCGCTGGTGGGGCAATTGAGCAAAATATATTTGTTATTCTTCGCAACCTGAACAGACTTGATCCGGAAAAGCAATTGATCCAAAAGATCCTTTTGTACCTCCGAAAGATGCTTGCTTGCAATCATTACCGCCTCTGAGCGGAAAATGGTTTCCACCTCTTTCAAGCCATTGCTCAAAAGTGTGCTGCCAGAACTTACAATGTCACAAACTGCATCCGCCAAACCAATGCTCGGCGCAATTTCAACTGATCCGCTGATCTCGTGGATTTGTGCTTTAACATTATTCGAACTCAAATACTTTTCCAACAAACGCGGATAAGTCGTAGCAATGCTCTTTCCTTCCAGGTCCGTGACATCATTATAGTCATGTTCCCTCAGAACGCCGATCGACAATCTGCATTTGGAAAAACCGAGTTTGTGAACCGTATCCACGTCCCGATTTGACTCCTCAGAAACATTTTCGCCCACGATGCCCAGATGCGCCACGCCGTCTTCAACATACCCAGGAATATCATCGTCCCGCAAGAAAAGTATTTGAGCAGGAAAATTTGTAGCATCGGTTTTCAACTTTCCGGCACCATTATCAAACCTGATCCCACACTCTTTGATCAATTTTAAAGAGTCTTCACTCAACCTTCCGGATTTTTGTATTGCAATTCTTAATATGTTGTCATTCATTGTGTTGTGGGCTTCCGCTAAGCAACGGTTTGGTCTGTAAGTTAAGTTTAGTTATTGGTTTCGGCGAGTGACGCAATGATATCGTCGGTATCTAGCTTCTGCTGCTCACCTGTTTTCATATTTTTCAAAGTAAGCTGGCCGGTTTCCATTTCATCGGAACCGATAAGAATTACGAACGGAATGTTCTTTCTGTCAGCGTAGTCGAGTTGCTTTTTGAGCTTCACCGAATCCGGGTAAATTTCAGCATTAATGCCTGCTGCTCTCAGCTTTGGCAAGATGGACAGCCCAAAACGAAATGCTGGCTGGTCAAAGTTTGAAATCATAACCTTAGTTGCCGTCTTTTGGTTTTCCGGAAAGAGATTGAGTTCTTCCATCACATCATAAATCCGGTCGACGCCGAGCGAAATGCCCACGCCGGAAATGCCTGAAACGCCAAAAGTGCCCGTCAAATTATCATAACGGCCACCGCCGGAAATGCTGCCAATTTGAACATTGTTCGCTTTCACTTCAAAAATAGCCCCTGTATAATAGGAAAGGCCGCGCGCCAATGTTACATCGAATTGGATCTTCGGATTTTCCAGCCCGAAGGTTTTTACGAGATCCCAGACTTCTTCCAATTCCTGCACGCCCTTCATTGCAATTTCTGAACTTCCCAGCCAGTTTTTCAAAGCTGTAAACGGTTCGTCGCCTTCGGAAAGGCTAAAAACAGGGTCAAGTTGCGTAACACTTTCGCTGGAAAAACCACGTTCAACGAGCTCTTCAACGACTTTATCTTTTCCAATTTTATCTAATTTATCAATCGCAACGCAAAGCGGGCCTTCCATCCCATGCGCGCCGATCATGTCCGCAATGCCCGTGAGGATTTTCCGGTTATTGATCTTTACTGTAAAATCATTGATCCCCAATGCAGGTAAAATCTCGTGCAGAAGCAAAACGATCTCCGCTTCGCAAAGCAGCGAATCGGTTCCTACAACGTCTGCATCGCACTGGTAAAATTCGCGGTAACGGCCTTTTTGCGGACGGTCTGCGCGCCAGACAGGCTGGATCTGATATCTTTTAAAAGGCATTACCAACGTTCCCCGGTTCATCACCACATATCGGGCGAAGGGAACCGTAAGGTCATAACGCAGTCCTTTTTCAGAAATTTTTGAAGTTAATGGTTTGGATCCTTCCTGCCAGTCGGCGTCGGTGAGCTTTCCGCTGAAATCTCCGGAGTTCAGTATTTTGAACAAAAGCTGATCGCCTTCATCGCCATATTTGCCCATTAAAACCGAGAGGTTTTCGAAGGCTGGTGTTTCCAGGGGCAAAAATCCATATCGTTGGAAAGAGCGGCGGATGGTGTCAAAAATAAAAGTACGTTTTGCCATTTGTTCGGGACCGAAGTCTCGGGTTCCGCGGGCAAGGGATGGTTTACTCATTGAATTCATTCGGTAAATGTACTGCGCACCAGAACCTGAAAGCGATGAACCGGCACATGAAGTTGCCGGCTATCGAACGTCAATTGGTGTCAGTATTTGTAATTAATTTGGCTTGTAGGCCAATTTAACCGTAAAGTTAGGGCAGGTTAGGCAATATTTGTGACTATTGTCTGCATTATTTACATGAAAATGATTAATTTTGCGGCTCTTTCACAAAACAATATTTTACAATGGGAGTTACGGAATTAAAACGTAAGAGTCGCAGAAACAAAGCAGTAGCTAATAACCGCACAGCGAAAATCAAAGATCTTTTACGCAAGCCAGAAGTACGCAACGTTGATGTTGAAGCAATAAAGGCTCAGTTTGAAGCTAATAAGAAATAATTTTAGCATCTACGAAAGGAATCAACTAGTCCCTGTCAATCTGTTTTGGTAGGGCTTTTTGCTTTTTTACCGGGCTTGTGTTTGCTGGCAGACTTAATGTTGATTTTCCGAACAAGCTGACGCATGCTGCGCCGGGTTTCCCTGCGGACGTCCAGTAGTATCCGGAACCGGAGGGCTTCGCCAAACATGATGAGGCCACCGTTGATCAACGCCAGACTATACAATCCTAAAACAACCCAAACCTGCGTAGGAACTCCCGTCCGGCGCTGGTGTGCTGCCTCGCTCAGGACGGTAAGGCCGAAACTGAAAATCAACAGGCCGCATGGAGCTAATATCATCCATTTGGTGCGCGTCGACATTCGTTTAATTAGCCTTTTGCCAGGTGGTTTCGGATCGATTGATGGAATCATTTATTACTTTTTTCCTTATTATGATCCTAAAATTATTAATTTTTAGTTAATTGATTTAATGAAATCCATCATTAGTTTAGTATTAAGGTATATTCCCCGTCCCTATCTGCAACTGGTCGGTCACTGGGTTGCCCGTTTTCTCAGCATTTTTTATATTGGTAATCAGGTTGAATGTCCTGTTTGCGAAAGCCGTTACCGGAAATTTCTGCCCTATGGCCGCAATACATCCAGCCGTGAGAACGCACTTTGCCCTAGTTGCCTTTCCTTAGAGCGACACAGATTAATGGGTTTATACCTTAAAAGAAAAACCAATTTCTTCACCGCCAATCTCAAAGTCCTGCATGTAGCACCAGAATATTGCTTCATCGATCGCTTCGAGCACATGAAAAACTTGGATTATATTACAGCTGACATTGAGTCACCACTGGCGAAGGTGAAGATGGATATTCATTCGATTCCGTTCCCAGAAAATACCTTTGACGTTGCCTTTTGTAATCACGTAATGGAGCACGTGGACGATTATATTCTGGCGATGAGCGAGCTGCACCGAGTTCTAAAACCTGGCGGCTGGGCGCTGATCCAATCGCCACAGGATATGAAGTATGAAGTGACTTATGAAGATGCTACGATTACGGATCCCAAAGAGCGTGAAAAGTATTTTCTACAAAACGACCATTTAAGGCTGTTTGGAAGAAATTACGGCCGGGAATTGGAAAAAGGCGGTTTTACAGTGAAGGAGGACCGATTTGTCATGGATGAGCTGACGAAAGCTGAGGTTAGCCGGTATGCTTTGCCCGGTGAGGAGATCGTTTACTTTTGTCAGAAGGCGTTGTGATGGTGGGCTGGTGGGTCTCTGGCGGGTTATCGGCTGGACAGATGGCGGATCATGCGGCCAGACAGCAGCAGAACATCCTGCTAGCCAGCTAGCGTCCTGGGGTTGAAACCCCAGGTTATAGTATCTGAATGATTATGATATAATCACAATGCGAGAGACTCGAGATAATATCGTCAGATATAATATATACTCTAGCCCGGGGTTTCAACCCCGGGTTTCCGATAATTTGGACGCCAATGTTATGATGGGTATTCGATGGTCGCGCCGGTTTCCCGGTGCGATTTTTTTTCGAAAAGCCGTTTCCATCCCTCCTCCATAAAGCCAATTCCGTAGCCAAAAAGCTGGACAAAAGCAGCTCCTATGCCCAGAAGCGCGACCTGAGCGCTTCCTGTTTTTCTGAATGCATCTATAAAAAGAAGTGCAATGTATGTGGCTAATCCAATCAGGCCCAGATAGAAGAATGGCTTGAAGATCAGGAACCAAAGGGGGATGCTGCAAACTGCCAGGGTAAAAAGCAGTGGGAATGTGTGCACGAGTTTCAGTTCATCCGGGTAAAATCGTGCAATGTTAATCCTGGCTCTTCCAAAAAATTTCAGTTGCCTGAAAAACGGCACAAATTGCGTGCGGCGCTTGTGATAAATGAATGCTTCCGGGATCAGTGCAGAGCGAAATCCGAGTCGTAAAGCAACAATGCTAAACAGAATATCCTCTCCCATCCGACTTGTTAAAAATCCTCCCGTTTTTTCCCAAACTTGCCTGGAAAGGCCCATATTGAAACTTCTTGGGTGGAAAGTCCCACCCATATTATTCTTCTTTCCCCTGATCCCCCCCGTCGTGAAAACGGAGGTCATTGAATAGCTGATGGCTTTTTGTATAGGCGTAAATGATGGATGATCCGTGTCAGGGCCACCATACAGATCGACGTAATCTGTGTTTAATTTATGCTCGACCACAGCCAGGTAATTCGGCTCGATTAATGCATCGGAGTCCAGCAGGATAAAATAATCACCCGTAGCGCGCTCGAAGCCGTGGTTTCTCGCAAAGCCTTGACCGCCGTTTTCTTTGAAGAAATACTTAATGTCGAGTTTATCTTCAAAAGATCTGACAACCGCATCCGCCTTAATCTTCGAGCCATCTTCCACAATGATCACTTCAAAATGCTTAACCGTCTGCTGAACAAGACATTCCAACAGTTCCTGCAACTCGTCGGGACGGTTGTAGACAGGGATGATGATGGAGTATTGGCGCATTTTATTGAGTGAGTGACCGAATGAGTGAATGGAGATTATAAGCTCAAAATCTCTTTCAAAGATTCTTCATTGGCTGTTATGATTTTGTCTAAATGTTTGTCTTCCAGTGCGGTGGATAGGAACATGCTTTCGAATTGGGATGGGCCCATGTAGATGCCTCTATCCAGCATTGCATGAAAATACCGACCGAACAGGGGAAGGTCCGAGGACTTTGCGGACGGAAAATCTGTTACAGGCTGGTCTGTGAAGAAGAGCGTGTACATCGAGCCGATGTGGTTCAATGTATAATTCAAGCCGAGCTTCTGTATGGATGCTTTGAAACCAGTCGATAGCTTCTCTCCCGATGCTTCCAGTTGCGTATAAACTTCCGGGTGATCATTGAGATAGGTTAGCATGGTAAGCCCCGCTGCCATCGCAATCGGGTTGCCTGACAGTGTTCCAGCCTGGTAAACCGGACCGGCTGGCGAAACCTTGTTCATAATGTCGGCCCTGCCTCCATATGCTCCTACGGGCATTCCTCCACCTATTATTTTTCCTAACGTTGTTAAATCCGGGGTTATTCCGAATCTTTCCTGCGCTCCGCCTTTTGCAAGACGAAAGCCGGTCATCACTTCATCCAGGATAAGAACAATTCCTTCTTCATCACAAATTTTCTGCAAACCTTGCAGGAAACCTTCGGCCGGAAGGACGCATCCCATGTTACCAACCACAGGTTCAAGGATCAATGCGGCAATTGCATTTTTGTTGGCATTAACGAGCGTTTGAACTGCTTCCAGATCATTAAATGGTGCTGTTAATGTGTCATTTGCCACACCTTTTGTAACACCCGGGCTATCCGGTGTGCCGAAAGTGACTGCACCGCTGCCAGCTGCTATTAAAAAGCTGTCGCCGTGGCCATGATAGCAGCCTTCAAATTTGATAATCTTGTCTCTTCCTGTAAAACCTCGGGCCACCCGGATCGCAGACATTGTAGCCTCGGTGCCCGAATTTACCATTCTTACCTTTTCGATGGAAGGCACCATACTCACGATCAGCTCAGCCATTTCCACTTCCCTGCGAGTAGGTGCGCCGAAAGAGAATGAATGTTGAATGGCATCGTAAACTGCCTTTTGTATCAATTCATTAGCATGTCCCAGGATCATCGGGCCCCAGGAATTGATTAACTCTATATACTCATTATCATCCTCGTCATAAACATAAGGCCCCTTAGCTGACTTGATAAAAACGGGTGAACCGCCTACTGCGCGAAATGCGCGGACGGGAGAATTTACGCCACCAGGAATGAAGTGTTGTGCTTTCTCAAAAAGATGCTGACTCGTTGCAATGTTCATTGGATACGCTAATTTAGGTTACCTGTCTACTGGCGTCCATTTGGACCCGTTATGTTTCAAAACAGGTGTAATCTGGTTCTCGTTTGCTTTTGTAAAATTAAATCCTGACAAAAGATATTCATCACCTGCCGGCCGTGCGGATTGCAAGCCATCCTGAAACCGGTCCTTATGCTTGGCAAGCATACGCATAAAGAACAACAGCTGGTCAAATCCCTGGTAAGAGTAAACGGATGGGAAAGTGTTCGTTTTGTTCCAATAATTCTTTTGAAACTCACGAATGTTCTCCTTTTCACGGTCTACATAATCCGTATCAATCAGGTAAAGTCGCGACGCATAGCGGTTAAGCCTGGACTGCTGCGCGCTGAAACTTGTGGATGTGCTCAGGACCGGAGTGGTTGTCAATTTGCGTGCATTCAACACCTCCATCAACATTGCGCCGGAGGAACCGTCGGTGGAGAACAGGGCGATGTGGGATGGTTTTGTGGTTTCAAAAGTGGAAAGATTGTTTTCCAGCCACTCACGGGATGATTGGATTTTAAGCATTTCCAGCACTTTCCCTCCCTTACTCTTCCATTCATTGGCATATGAAAATGCCATTGCAGAGTCCTTCGAGGTTCCACCGTAATAGATCGCCGCGGACAATCCCATCGCCTGCGTTTTCATCCATTGCGCCGCTTTTTGCATTTGAAAAGCGATAGATGGATGCGCCAGGTAAATATTAGAGCCTGATTTCAAGAGATTGCCATCGGTTGACAATGGATTAAGCATGATAGCCCTGCCATTGGCAACATAGCTGGAAGTGACGTCGAATGTGGCAGGATACAACGGCCCGATCACCATATCAGATTGCTGAAAATTTTTATTCTCAACAATCGGCTCAACCGTTTTGGCATCAGCTCCCACGTCATATGCCCACAGGTTTACGCTTATTCCCTCAGCGGCAAGCTGTTCTTTGGCCATTATAAGGCCCTGGTAATAGTCGTAAGCAAACTGGTTCGAACGACGCCTGCCCGTGCTAAATTCATCCAAGCGAAACGGAAGGAGCACAGAAACATCATAGTAACCTTTTGTCCACTGCCCTTCGGATTTTGGAATGCTGCGCTTCGGCGCTTCTTCTGCTACGGCAACTTTTTCTTTTTTACTAAATTTAAATTGCTTTTGAAGCTGCTCCGCGATCTGGAAATCAGTTTGTGTTGAGCTTGGGGAAGTTTCTATAAAGTGGACAAGCGTCAAGGCAATGTCCCGATCATCCGCATATTGCTTTTGCAGTCCTTTCAGTTTGGCCAGATCAGTAATGGAGCCGAAATAATGTTGTTTTAAAGAAAATACATCCTTAGCCAGTGAAGAATCTTTTATTTTGGCCAAATGAGCCAGTCCTTCATCGGTCTTGCCCTCTTCCAGCGCTATGGCACCAAGCAGATACTGCGCTTCGGCAATACGGTTCCAACCCGGATAGCGGCTCTGCAATTGCAGTAACATTTGCTTGCTCTCCCTGAAACGCTTCAATTGGTAAGCGGAAAGCGCATAATAGTAATGTGCGTAGGCTGAGAAGGTGGTTTTTGAATTGACACTTGTCAACGGCGAAAGTTTCTCCACTGCTGCGGCATAACGTCCTTGTTTATAATCTCCAAGCGCCGCTTTATATCTGCTTTCCGTTTGTGCAATATTCTGGGCAAATGCTGCATCGCTCAAACCGGCAAGTATGAAGATGACTACAATAATTGATTTCATCGTAACAGTGGGTGAAAATTGAGTAACGGCGGACAAATTACAAAATCCGGTCTAAGAGAAAAAAACGGGCAATATTTCCGGTTGGAAACATTGCCCTATACATTACGATATATTAAATCTTTTATTTCTTTTTCGAACGCTTTTCAAGCTCAGCCTGCTTCTTTTTGGCCTCTTCTGCGGCTTGAAGCGACTTTTCCAGATATTTCTGGAACTTCGTCTGCTTCTTCTCGCCATTCGCGTTTTTCTTTCTGTTTTCTTCCAGAATGTTCCGGATCTTGTCTTCATTCACAAAACGCTTGATCAAAAGCTGCTGCGCGATCGTTACCACGTTTGATACAAAATAATAGAATGTCAAACCGGCCGGAAACGAGTTAAGAACAAACATGAACATCAACGGCATAATGTAACCCAACACTTTCATGTTTACCGGGCCAGGCTGCGTTGGCGTGATCTGATTGTTATAATAAGCATAACCAATGCTGGATGCCGTCATCAACACGGTGAACAAGCTGATGTGGTTTCCTACACCGAAAGGAATGGTAAAGGGCAGCTTGATGAACGAATCGTAAGTAGAAAGGTCGCTCGCCCACAGGAAGGGTTGCTGCCGCAGCTCAATCAGGTTGGGGAACAGGAAGAACAGTGAAAACAGGATTGGCATGGTCGCCAGCACGGGGATACAACCGCTCAGCGGGCTTACGCCTACTTCCTGATAAAGCTTCATCTGATCTTGCTGCTGCTTTGCCATATCATCCGGGTTCTGGCTGCGGATCTGTTCCAGCTCGGGTGCCAGCAAACGCATTTTTGCCATGCTGATATATGACTTGTAAGTCAGCGGAGTGAGGATTGTTTTTACAAAAATTACCAGCAGTATGATTAAAAGACCATAATTGCTCACAAATTTTTCCAAAAAGTTAAAAAGCGGAACGAGGAAAAACTTGTTGATAGGCTTTAAAAACGCATATCCAAGATAAACATTCTGGTCGAAATTCTCGGCTTTAACCTTATCGACCAGGTGATAGTCGTTTGGTCCAAGGAAGAACTGATAATTGGCCTCCCCTTTCTGTATGGCAGACATCGGGATTCCGGCCGAAACATGCATTGTCTTTACGATGGTTGAATCCGCAGGGTTTACGTCAGCCCTTACAGCCACATTACCAAACGGATGCTTATCCGCGATCAGACCTGCAAGGAAGTATTTATGTTTGATTGTAAACCACTTAACAGGTTCGGCCGTTTTATCCTCTTCTGTTGCTGTCGGGCTCGTCGCAAGGCTTTGCAGATCATCGGTGTAATAGTTGATCGTCACCACCTCACGGTTCTTGTGCATGTCATTTTCCAATTGCAGCAGATCATTGTTCCAATCCAGCTGAACCAGTTTGTCACTTGATCCCTTAGCATTTGATTTGATGCCGTAATCGATCACATAACCGCTTCCATGCACAACATACGTTTGTTCAACGAACTGATTACCATTCAGCGGAGCGCGGTAAGTTACTATTACTGAGTCTTTTTCGCCTACTTTCTGATCTCGCGCCTCGGTAGTGAAGAACAGGTCCGTCAAACGGACGTCACCTGTTGTAGTCGGAAAGCTGATCCGGAAACTGTTATGATTTTCCGCGATCAGGTAAAGCGGCTTCTGATCGTAGGTTTTGTATTTTTTCAACATTACCTCTTTCATGATCCCTCCTTTGTTGGAGAAAACAACACGCGTGTCGTTCGTCTCGATAACCAGGTCTTTCGGAGCGACTTGCGCGACCGCGTTTGAATCAGTGGATTGAGCAGATAAGTTGGTTGAATCCGAAACTGTTGGTGATTGAACAGAGGGTTTTGTAGTAGTTTGTTTTACTTGCTCCGCAGGTGCAGGTTCCACAGGTTTTGGAACCAGTATCTGGTAGCCAATCAGCATTAGCATGATTAATACTAAGCCGATAATAAAATTTTTATCCATTATTTACTTGAAATGATTGAAATAGTAAACCCGCGAGGGGACGGCAAAGGTAATAAGTTTTTTCCTTATCGGCCTTTTTTGTGATCAGTGGATTGTGGTGTTAAGCGATTCAACAGATCTCTTTTGCAGCGAATAAGTAAGTGCAGCACTCACGAAGTTCACAAAAATCGGATGCGGGTTCATCACCGTGCTTTTCAGCTCAGGGTGGAATTGCACGCCAATATAGAACGGATGCCCGGGCAGCTCAACCATTTCAACGAGGTTGTTGTCAGGATTAATTCCGGTTGCAACCAGTCCTTTTTCCTCGAAGTCTTTGAGATACTTATTGTTGAACTCATAACGGTGGCGGTGGCGCTCGCTAATGTTCGTTTTGCCATAGATCCGGCTCGCCAGCGTGTCTTTCTTGATCTTGCATGGATAGGCTCCCAGACGCATGGTGCCGCCTTTGTTAGAAACGTCCTTCTGATCTTTCATCAGGTGGATCACCGGATGATCGGTGTTAGCGTCCATTTCAACAGAATGTGCTCCATCCCAGCCTATTACATTTCTTGCATATTCAATAACCGCCATTTGCATACCTAAACAAATTCCGAAGAAAGGAATGTTGTTTTCACGCACATACTGGATCGCAGCGATTTTTCCTTCGATCCCTCTTTCACCAAAACCAGGTGCAACCAGAACACCATCCAGGCTTTCCAATTTTTCCACGGCATTTTCTGCTGTAAGGCTTTCAGAATGGATCCATTCAATGTTCACTTTGCACTCGTTGGCTGCTCCGGCGTGAATGAATGATTCAACGATGGATTTGTAAGCGTCATGCAACTCAACATATTTTCCTACCAGACCAATGCGGATGGAATCAACCGGATTTTTATAGCGGGATAAGAACGTCTTCCAGGAATCCAGATCGACGTCTTTATCGTTGTAAATATCGAGCATATAGAGCGCGCGCTGATCCAGTCTTTCTTTCAGCATCAGCAAAGGAACGGCGTAAATCGTGTCTGCGTCCATGGCCTCTATAACAGAATTCACCTGAACATTGCAGAAAAGCGCGATTTTTTTGCGGATATCGTAAGGAAGCGGATGTTCCGTGCGGCAAACCAGAATGTCCGGCTGAATCCCCGCTTCTTGCAGCATTCTTACCGAGTGTTGCGTCGGTTTGGTTTTCAGTTCTCCGGCAGAATTCAAGTAAGGGATCAGGGTCAGATGGATCACAAGCGTATTATGCTCTTCCATCTCAAATTTAACCTGACGCACGGCTTCCAGGAACGGAAGTGACTCGATATCCCCTACGCAACCGCCGATTTCCGTAATAACGATATCGTAATCGCCGGTTTGCCCGAGCAGCAGCATATTCCTTTTCAGCTCGTCCGTAATGTGCGGGACAACCTGAACAGTTTTGCCCAGAAAATCCCCCCGGCGCTCGGCTGTAATGACATTGTGGTAGATGCGTCCCGTAGTAACATTGTTGGCCTGGGACGTGCGAACATTCAGGAAACGCTCGTAATGGCCCAGATCAAGATCCGTTTCGGCGCCATCGTCCGTTACATAGCACTCGCCGTGCTCGTAAGGATTCATGGTTCCCGGGTCAATATTAAGATATGGATCGAATTTTTGAATCGTAACAGAAAGCCCTCGGGCTTGCAGTAGTTTTGCTAATGAAGAGGCAATGATTCCTTTGCCAAGTGAAGATGTTACACCGCCCGTAACGAAAATGTACTTCGCGGTCTTTCGTGCTTTGGAAGCCATAAGACGTTGCTTTTTTTCTATGATTACGGGATACAAAGATACAGGAATATTAGAAGAATCTAAGCGGGGGCTTTTTAAATATTACCGTAAAATCATTAAACACTTGTTACTCTGGAAGGTTAGCAGGCGTAAATTTTTCTGCCCCCATTTTCTCCAAACAAGCTTTTGCACAGGTTTTAAGTGCGTTTGTGACTTCATAAAATGCCTAAAATTTTGAATAAAAAAAACTACAAATTTTAATTCCTATTTTGCATCAGTACCAACCTAAATCATTTTAACCAATATGAGAAAAATTTTATTTCTGCCATTTCTGCTGATATGGCTATCGCCCGCATTTTCACAAAGCGCAAAGGACGCCGCCAAAACACCGCTCAAAATCATTGTGTTTGGCGCACATCCCGACGACTGCGATCTTGGCGCCGGAGGCGTTGCATCCATTTACTCCTCCATGGGACATAAGGTTAAATTCGTTTCCCTTACCAATGGCGACGCAGGCCACCAGGATATAGGCGGCGGAGAACTGGCCAAACGTCGGCTTAATGAAACAAAGGAAGTGGCGAAGCGACTAGGCATCGAATACGACGTGCTCGACAACCACGACGGCGAGCTTTTCCCCACATTAGAAAACCGGCTGGCAGTAATCCGCAAAATCCGCGAATGGAATGCAGATGTGGTGATTGCACCCAGAACAAACGATTATCACCCCGATCACCGCAATACTGGCGTAATTGTACAAGACGCATCTTACCTGGTAATCGTACCTAATATTCTTAGCAGTGTACCTCCGCTGGTCAAAAACCCGCTTTTTCTTTACTTCCGAGATCGGTTTCAGCGTCCTAACCCTTTCCGCCCGGACATTGCTATTGACATCACCACAGCAATTATTAAAAAGGTCGATGGGTTGGATGCGCATATCTCCCAATTCTACGAATGGCTACCCTGGACAAATCAGGATCTTGCTAATGTTCCGAAAGGGCTTGAAGAGCGAAAAAAGTGGCTGCTGGCAGCTACGGAAAAACGTTCTTCTATTACCCCGGAGATTAAGCTGACCGTTGAAAAATGGTATGGAAAAGAGCAATCTGAAAAGATAAAATTTGTAGAAGTTTTTGAGATAACCGAGTATGGAAAGCAGCCGTCACCGGAAGAGATAAGGCGACTATTCCCAATGCTTCCAAATGGAAATTAGGGTCAAAAAGTTTCAAATTACTTCGAGAACCGATATATAAAAAGCCTCGTTCGATCTGTCGTTTTTATAACGATTATTCTAACGAGGCTTTTTAGTTTAGGACGAAATTAAGTGTAAAATCAAGCGTTTACTATGATAACCGATCCTTAAAGCTTTCATATCCGAAAGACTTGATCATTCTGAAATCACCGTCAGTTGTCACCATACCAATGGAAGGTAAGTTAACGCCGTTAAATGTTGTTGTTTTGACCATGGTGTAGTGTATCATGTCTTCAAATATGATTTTATCTCCAGACGTCAATGGCTCGTCAAACGAATAGTCGCCAATGAAGTCGCCTGCGAGGCATGTCATACCACCCATTCTGTAAGTTGGTTTTCCTGCGATAGCTTCCATGCTGGCACCAGTGATTGCTGGCTTATATGGCATCTCTAATGTGTCCGGCATATGCGCTGCAAATGAAGTGTCCAGGATCGCGACATCGATGCCCTGGCTGTCCATCAAATCCAGTACGGTTGTAACCAAAACACCAGTCCGCCAGGCTATGGCTGAACCGGGTTCTAGTATTACATCCAGATTATACATGGCCCTTATATTACTAACTAATTTTTTTAGTTTTTCAATATCATACCCTTCTCTTGTCATCAAATGACCACCTCCCATGTTCAACCACTTGGCCTGATGCAGCAAATTTCCGAAGCGTGATTCCAATGCTTCTAATGTACGTTCCAACGTATCCGAACCATTCTCGCAAAGTGTATGGAAATGAATGCCTTCAATTCCTTCCGGCAGGGTATCCGGCATTTTGTCCCGTGTAATGCCCAGGCGCGAGCCGGGCACGCATGGATTATACATATCCGTCGCTACTTCCGAATATTGCGGGTTTACGCGGATGCCGCAGGACAGCTTATGGTTCGGGTTCGCAGCTTTGAATGCTTCTACCCTATCTCTGAACCGCTCCCATTGGCTCAGGGAGTTAAATGTGATGTGGCTGCTGCGCTCCATGATCTCTGCAAATTCACTATCCAGATACGCCGGCATGTATGTATGTGCCTGGTAACCCATGAAATCATTGATCAGCTTGACCTCATTCAGCGAGCTTGCCGTAGCGCCGCTCAGATATTCTTTCACGATAGGAAATGCACTGAACATGGAAAAACCTTTCAAGGCCAGGATGATCTTGCAACCGGCCGCCTGCTGCACCGAATCGATCAGGCTCAGGTTCTGGCGTAAGAGCGTTTCATCCAGAACAAAACAAGGCGACGGGATTTCGTTGTAATCGATTGGCATTTTATATAAATGAATAATGAATGAATCAGCTAAAATGTAAGGTTTCTCTATTTTTGTACACAAAAGTATAAGTTTGAGTTTCAAAAGAGTCCCAATTTTCTGTTACCAATTAAAACCACGGCATGGCGTTCCTCGTATTAGA
Organism: Dyadobacter alkalitolerans DSM 23607; assembly: GCF_000428845.1. GTDB lineage: Bacteria > Bacteroidota > Bacteroidia > Cytophagales > Spirosomataceae > Dyadobacter > Dyadobacter alkalitolerans. The sequence goes on from NZ_AUAS01000002.1 coordinate 153,781, forward strand.
CATTGAAATGACGGGCCCCGAGCCGGGCTGGAATGAGATCATACAAATTGGAGCAGAGTTTTTTGACGACAACTGGCGGTCGCTGGGCACTTACCTACAAAACGTCTATCCCGAAAATGAGGAAGCTTTTTCTGTTAAATCGGAAGAAGTGCATGGACTGTCAATGGCCGATCTGGAAGATGCGCCCATGATTTACGACGTCTTGCCGGAATTTGAAAAATGGCTTAAAAAGCTAAATGCAGGTAAACCAAACTTTACTAATGTCATCATTTGCGGTCAAAGTGTCATTAACGACATTAATTTCCTTCGCTATGCATACCGAAATGAGAAAATGAAGTGGGGATTCTCCAATAAGCTGATTGATCTTCACACGGTATCTTATTTGTTTTTTCAAATTTTAGAAAAGAATGGCAAAACGATTCCCCGCTCGCTCAGCCTGGGTTCAGTGGCCACCTATTTTGGTTTTGAGCGGGAAGAAGAAACCCATAATGCATTGGAAGATGCCCGACTGACCGCTAAGTGCCTGAAAGAGTTCTTCAAACTAATTGACAATGTTACACTCAAATGATCGACTACAATCCTAAGGAGTGGTTCCGCTACATATTTTATTTCCAAAAAGGAGATACGGTCCGCAAGCTTATGCCGCTGATCCTGACCATTGCGGTGTATTCAACAGCCGTTGCCTATCTCTTATTGATTCATTTCAAGTTAAAGGAAAACACGGATCTGAAAAACATTTCCCTGATGCACTCGCTTTTGGGATTTGTGATTTCCATGCTGCTTGTTTTCCGGACCAATACGGCTTATGACCGCTGGTGGGAAGGACGCAAACAGTGGGGCTCATTAATGAACATTAGCCGCAACCTTGCTTTGAAAATCAATGCATTACTTGGAAATGAACACGAATTGGAGCGGGTATTTTTTATGAAGATGATTCCCAATTATGCTTTTGCCCTGAAAAATCATTTGCAGAGCGGTTACAGGTCGGAGGAGTTTGAGGATTCAGAATTGTATGAAAAGACAACGCTTCGCGCGCACGATCATATTCCCAACCAGATTGCCGCTGCGATCTTTAGCAAAGTGATTGAACTGCAAAAAAGAGGTGTTTTGCTACCGGAGCATACGATTCTGCTAAATCACGAACTGGAAGCTTTTACTAACATTTGCGGAGCGTGTGAGCGGATTAAGAACACGCCTATCCCTCTCTCTTACAGCTCTTTTATTAAAAAGTTCATTTTCATTTACTGCCTGACTCTCCCAATCGGCTACGTTTTTAGCCTGCATTTTTTGGTTGTCCCATTCGTGATGTTTGTGTTTTACATTCTCGCCAGTCTTGAAGTCATCGCCGAAGAGATTGAGGATCCTTTTGGGGTAGATAGCAATGATCTTCCTATGGAGCGCATTTGCAATGGTATACAGACTTCCACACATGCGTTGCTGCAATAATGTCAGGAATGGCACAATTATTAGGAAGAAATTAGAAAACTGTAAGAGTTTGATTAAAATTGATAACTTTTTCAGAAAATTTCTCCAATCGAATATTATCCTGTTTTCGTGACTTTTGAAAAATTTTTCCAAAATCACCTTCATTTAAACGCCGACGATTGTCATACTAACAATAATTTGACAAATCAATCGCCAAAAGTTACCTCAAAATCCATATTTTTAACTTTTAGGCTGCATTTTAGCGCCTAGTAGGATGGCAAGAAATTTTTTATATTCATGAAATCCCGTACAACGGGAGGTTTTGTTACTCGATTAAACGGATAATATCATGAATAAGTCATCTTTTTTAGTATCTATATTATTGCTTACAGGATTAGTTACGTTCAGTGCACAGGCACAGTCTATTGTTGATCCGGGAGTTTCTGTTCACAATTACAAACACCCGAATAAAGCTGCAAAAGCCAAAGCTAACCGTGGCAGTGATGCTGTCGTTTATAATTTGAACACAGTTGAAAGTTACAGCAAGCAACAACGCAGTCGATATGTGAGCAACACGCCTAAGTATGCACCGCGCCCGGTGACGCTGGTGGTTACCAAGCGTTACACGCCGCAAGGAGTCGATATCAACCCATTGATTTCACCGCGGAACTACAAGACTCCTACTAATATAACGACCAGCGACAACACGCAAGTGGCTGATTATTATAGCAAGCCAGATAGTACAGCTTATCCTACTGTTGACTAAGCGTTCGTAACTCAAAAAGAAAGCCGGCCCAAAAAATTGGACCGGCTTTCTTTTTGGTTTATAAGCTACTGACTTGCTTTTTCTCGTTAAGGACTATTCTCAGCTTAAATCCAGCTAGGTCCGTTTTGACTTCCCGGCAGAGCCCATCTTTATAAGAGTAGATTCCTTGTTTGCCATCGGGAAGTGTTACGCCATACTTCCCTTGCGCAAGCTTTTTGACGCTGCACATCTTCCCATATCGCTCAGAGTAAACTTCATTGATATTAATTGGCTCCTTATAATAGAGGCCGGTTATCGTGCTGCTAATCGGTCTATTGAGTGAAAGCTTAGGCTTGTCCTCGCCGTCTTCACCCGAAAACAACACTTCATAAGAACTCTTTGCTGCACTTTTAGTAAGTGTTTTTTCCTTCAAATCCCCGTTCACATGATGCGCGCAAGTTGCGGACACCAGCTTTCCTCCCGAATAATTCGCCTGGGTTGAATACTTACCCTTGTAGAACATCACCTTGAAATCCGATTCAATGCGATGTTGCTGCAAATTATCCTTGCCCTGGTCATCGAAGACCTTTAAAGATCCGATGGTGCGTCCTGCAACGATCACGTCGTATACATTTTGCGCCCGGACCATTGAAGCCGAAAGAAATAACATTCCGAAAACCAAATACCCTGAAACTCTCATTTTATGTCTTTTTGCTGTCGAAATAGTGCGTTGCTAGTATAACTCTAAACTATTGTTCCTATTGCTTTCTATAAAGATAATCAGCGATATGACAGGCTCACACGACGCCCGACAAGTTTTCATAGGGTAATGTGGGGACTGAATGGAGCATTATTACCCAATCCCGGAAATCCCGTTCAAAACGGTCAAAATTTGCCAAATTTTAATGTAAGGTTATAGGTAATGTTGCTCAGATCGGAATCGCTCAGGCCGTTTCCTTTTGCACCAAACGCTTGCCGATACGACACACCCGGGCTGAAACGCATCCATTTTAAGACATTGAATTCAACCTGTACACCCGGCTCCATGAGGAAGAAAAACTTAGGATCTTCGCCATCGTGATCGTCAAAATCGAAATCCCAGTCATCCACTTCCCGCCGATCGTATTGCAATGTAAATCCGGTCCCGGTTAACAAATTGAAATTGAAATGCACCCATTTAGTCGAAGCAACCACATATTCCGTCATTAAGCCGGCTTGCCCATATTGATAGGTCATCTTTCTGGCCGGGAATTGCTGGTCCTGCAAAGGAACCGGGATGTGGTTGGTTGTGGCCGCAAAGCCCAAACCTAGCATGAAGCGGCGATTGATGAACCAGCCGCCGTAGATACCGGGCATATTGGCATAGCTGCCATTGATTTTTGTAAACTTATTGGAGATCGCCGCATATCCGCTGGAGCGCCGAACACCTGAGCTTTTGAAAATTGTTTCGTTTTCCTGCGCCAGGATGTCTGTGGCGGAAATGCCGATTAAGCAGATGGCTAATAAGAGTATCGTTTTCATCATTTTCTGATTTTGTTTCTTATCAGACAATCCAGAAAATCGACTCCCCTATTTAGTCATGAAATTTTTTAGGAAATTATTTGGCAAGCGAAAAATCAAGCTGCTGTATCAATGCCGGGTTTTCGGGTGACAAGGTGAAGAAAACGCGCACATTGCCATTGGAACAATTTAGAAGAAAACTTCCTCTTAACTGGTTTTCAGCCTTTATTTCCGTTGAGCCGGTCACATTTCCGGTTTGCGTGAGAATGGCGTCCAGCTCCTGCTTTCTGTGATTTACAGATCTGTCGGGAAAGAAATTCTCTGCAAATATCCCGCTCTGTTCTGCGCCTTCCCAATGCGGCAAGAGTTTGAGTAAGGCATCTTTTCTTTGTCTCAAAATGGCAGAAACCTCCACAGGAAGCGGTTTCAGACCTGCTAATGTGATGATCGTGTCGAGCACGGCGGTGTTAATGTTGGCCATGCCTGCGTAGGTGCGGTTGGCGTGAGCAAGGATTCCAATGCCGTATTCAGGCAGGATTTGCCACTGGCTCCCAAACCCCGGCAAGCCTCCCGTATGCCCTATTCCAGTCCGTCCTTCGCAATCGCGGCTCCAACGCAATCCATAACCATATGCGGAAGCCATCGCACAGGGACGACCATTGGGATATTTATATTGTGCATTCAAATAGCTGAAATTCCACGGCATCTGCATTTCCCTCACGTCACTTCTCGAAACGGGGCCCATTTCCGGATCATTGCTTGGCGGCCAGGCCGACAAATGAAAAGAAACATATTTACTAAAATCATCGATAGAAGTGATCAAACCGCCCATGGCGCCATAAGTGCCGTCATGCTCCAATTCTTCTTCCTTCCACAATTCGTCCTCAAAGCGATATCCGTGCGCTAACAGGTTTGCAGGCGCCTTAGTATATTCCCAAATGGTGTTAGTCATCCCCAACTTCTTAAAAACAACCTCATTAATATATTCCTGGTAAGGCTGCCCCGAAACATGGCTAATGATCTTGCCCAGCATAGCGAATCCCAGATTGCTATACTCGTATGTCACGCCGGGAACATTTGAGAATGAAATTCCTTTTTTAATCAATTCAATAAGCTGCTCATCCTTTGTATCCAGCTGCCTGTCACCCCAGGGATTGTCTTCCGGGAAGCCTGCCTGGTGGGTCAGCAGGTGCCTGATGGTGATAGCCGGGGCATCACTGGTCAGCGACGGCATATCTTTCAACTCGGGGATGTATAGATAGGCCGGATCATCGAGTTTCAGCTTTCCCTCCTTCCGAAGGGCCAGGATGCCCATCGCCGTGACGCTCTTGGACATGGAGGCGATCCGGAACAAGGAGCCAGGCGACGCTTTGGTCTCCGTGGCGATCTCTGAGAAGCCGGTCGCACCAGACATTACAAGCTGACCGTCCGCCACTATGCCGAATGCCACAGCAGGAAAATGGTTCTTTTCAGCATATTCATTGTACATCTTCTCAATCACAGGCAATGTGGCTTTGATCCTGGCGGCCCGGTCGCCGCTGTTTTCCTGGCCAAAAGCGCTTATGAATATCAGAAAACTAAGGAGTGATGTAAAGGCAAATTTCATTTATCCAATGATTTTTATGATGGCTGAAAGGTCAATTTACAAAATGGATTACGCTATTTGAAAAAAGCTGAATCAGAAAATGCTATTTCTTATTTTTGTACAACACATACTTTTTAATATTATTTAAAAAGTACAACAACGGTGAATCAAAATGTTTGATAATCCGTTATTTTTGCATCCGAGAGTGATTAACAATAAAAGCAATCTTTGTTTTTCACTATTCTAAAAAACTGGAATCTTAAAAAAATCATAACAAATAAATACGAATTGATAGTGCTGCACACATCTGTCATTAAATTTTCTCTCCTATGAATTATTCAATTTTCGCCCCCTCCGACTCCCGAAAGTATCTGCGCCTGGCCGTGGCTGCTTTCTTCTTCGTTCAAGGCCTTAGTTTTGCGGCTTGGGCGAGCCGGATCCCGGATATCAAGAACATGCTGCACCTGACCGAAGGCGGTTTGGGGACAGTTCTCTTGGCACTACCCATCGGCTTAATGGCCAGCTTACCCATCTCAGGCTGGATGGTGACACATTACGGAAGTAAAAAAATGGTGCTTATCGGAGCCATTTTGTACGCGGTCACATTGTCTTTTATAGGTTTCGTAACCAGGACCGAGCAACTTGTTATTGCGCTGTTCGCATTCGGGCTTTGGGGAAACCTGACTAACATTGCAGTGAACACACAAGCTGTTGCGGTGGAACAGGTCTACGGAAAATCCATCATGGCGTCATTTCACGGACTCTGGAGTTTGGCTGGCTTTGTGAGCGCGATGATTGGCTCTTTCTTTATTTCGGTTAGTATCCCTCCTCATATTCATTTTAGCATTATCGCGCTGGCGGCATTCATCATTATTTTCACCGCTTACAAGCATACAATGCCTGATAGCGAAAAGAACGAAGGCGAAGCGCAACCGATGTTCGTAAAGCCGGACCGTGATTTGCTAATGCTAGGTTTGATCGGATTCTGTGCCATGGTTTGTGAAGGCGCAATGTTCGATTGGAGCGGCGTTTATTTTCAGGAAGCCGTTCACGTGCCTGCCTCATTGACAACGCTTGGTTATGTAGCCTTTATGGGCACCATGACTGGCGGTCGCTTCGCTGGCGACTGGCTTGCCAACCGCATCGGACGCAAGAAAATGTTGCAGATCAGCGGCGCTTTGATGGGATCCGGGTTAGCTATTGCTGTGTTTTTCCCATTCCTGGTTCCGGCAACATTCGGATTCCTTTTGGTAGGATTTGGCGTTTCGTCCGTTGTGCCATTGGTTTACAGTGCGGCAGGAAAATCAACCACCATGTCGGCCGGAATGGCGCTGGCTGCGGTTTCATCGATCAGCTTTATCGGTTTCCTTATCGGACCTCCGTTGATCGGGATTGTCGCTCAGTTTGCCGATTTGAGAATGTCATTCGGGATTGTTGGCATACTCGCTTCCTTAACAGCATTCCTGTCTGCGAAAGCTAAGTTGATCCAATAACTAGGGTTATTTTAATAAAATAAAAAGGATAGTCGAGAGGCTATCCTTTTTTGTATTTCAAGAGAGCCATTGAGTTTCACCCGAGAAACTGACGAAGGTAATTTCTACTTGTCAGGATTGCGCTTTGGACATCTGTAATGCTTCCTTCATAAGCCTTATCTTCGACTTCGATGACAACCGGGCCCCGGTAACGCACGTCCGTTAAAGCCGCGAAGAAGGCGCGCCAGTTTACATCACCCAAGCCGGGCAATTTGGGAGAATGATATTCCAGCGGATTCGCCATAATGCCTACCCTGTTCAGCTTGTCTTTGTAAATTTTTGCATCCTTTAAATGAATGTGGTGCAGGCGGTCTTTGTAATCATAAATTGGCTTAGTCTCACTCATCATTTGCCAGATCATGTGAGAAGGATCATAGTTCAGACCAAAAATCGGGCTTGGTATGATCTCAAACATCCTGTCCCAGACTGCAGGACTGATAGCCAGGTTCTTTCCGCCCGGCCATTCGTCGTCTGTAAAGAACATCGGGCAATTTTCGATCCCTATCTTGACATTATTTTCCTCGGCAACCTTTACGATTGCGGGCCATACATCGGCAAATTTGGCCAGATTCTCTTTAATGCTCTTCGCCGGATTACGCCCGATGAATGTCGTAACCACAGGAATACCAAGCTTCGCTGCCCCACGGATCACCTGCTTAATGTGTTCGATATAATAACCGGAACGCTCCTCGTCCGGATCAAGCGGATTGGGATAATATCCCAGCGCCGAAATGGTAATATTGGCTTCCTTTAATGTATGCCTGATCCCTGCAATCCGCTCGGGTGTGAAGTTGTTGACGTCAATGTGCGTGACGCCGGCGTATCTTCTGCTATCCGCATTATCCGATGGCCAGCACATCATTTCTACACAGGAAAATCCATGATTTCCTGCAAACTGAACCACGTGTTCAAAGCTAAAATCGCCCAAAATGGCGCTATTAAAACCTAGTTTAAGCATAAGGATTTAGTTTTTGAGGTAAACATCACCAAAAAACCGGCGGCATTCAAGAATCAACCGCATTTCTATCCAAATTTTCCGTGGCTTCATCAATTCAGGGCACCATTGGTAATTATCGTACGGTACGAAATCCTTTTAATTTTAGTAATATTGACCTGACAAAAACAATGAATCTTAACACTTTAGACGCATATGGCAGATTCAGAACCGGGTATTGGAAGAAAGATACTCAGCTTTTTTATCAAGGAGGGTGAGGAACCGATCAGGCCCGCACAAGGCAATACTGCACCAATTACAAACGCAACGCAGGAAGCTCCCAAACCAGTCATCGCGAACACCGCCCCGAATGCTGCGGGCACCGGCAACATCGACAAGAAATTCACAGAACATTTTGTGAGCCTGCTCGAAAAAGCCAACCTGCCGGGACCTGATTATTTCGAATACAAACAGGCACTTCAAAGTATGGAAGGTCTGGGATTAGGAGAGGAAAAGCAGTTCCAGGCCGCTTGGGCAAGTTTCAAGGCGATGGGTGGTGTGAAGGAAATAACGGTTTTGAACACTTCTGCCAATCAATACCTGGGAATTTTGGATAAGGACCGGGCTTCGTTTTTGAAAGATGTAGAAAGGGCGATTAAGGATCGCGTGGGCGCATTGCAGGATGAGGAAAAGCGGCTGGAAGATGCCAATAAGGCCATTGCCCAGCAGATTGCGGATCTGCAAAAAAAGATGGACGAGAATAAGAACCGACTCGGACAAATCTCGGGAGAAGTGGCAGAACAAAGTGCGAAGATCAATGCAAACAAGGATAGTTTTGAAATCACCTATCTCAGTTTCGTAGATCAGATTAAGTCGGATTTAAATAAAATCAATCAATATCTCAAATAACCTAACATTTCGATCAACAATGGCTACACCAGATTTTACACAAATCGGAGGCTCGCAGGAAGACGCATCAAAGCGATCATACTGGAGCAAACCCGAAGGCATAACCTCACTCCTTTTTATCGGGGCGGCCGGGGCGGTAACCCTTTATTTTTGGAATAAAATCGCAGCTTTCCTGATAGAAGTGACTAAAAACACACTCTATCTGGGCTTTTTAATGGCTGTGCTTGCGCTGCTTATCTTTCTATTTACCAGCAAAGATGTAAGAACGGCGGTTTTCTTCCTTTTCAAAACACTCATGCGTAACATTACCGGCCTGATTATCAAGTTGGATCCGATTGCGATTATGAAAATTTATATTGATGACCTGAAAGAGAAAAGGGAGAAAATGCAAGGTCAGATCAATACGCTCGCTGGCCAGCTCGTGAAATTGAACAAGAACATTAACGAGAATAACGAGCAGATAAAGCAAAAATTTGCGGAGGCAAACAAAGCGAGCACCATGCTCGACCGGCCGGGAATGAAGGAAACAGCGTCTTTGGCAACCATTGAAGGAGCCGGTTTGCAGGAAATGAACGAGAAGCTTTTTCCACTCCAACGCAACATGAAAACGGTGCTCGAATTCATGGAAAAGGTGAATAAAAGCGCTGACTACATCATTAAGGAAACAGAAATTAAGGTTAAACTGAAAGAAGCGGAATATAGAATTGTGAAGGAAAGCTCCAATGCGTTGCGTACGGCGATCAGCATTTTCAAAGGAAATCCTGACAAAAAGTTCTATTTTGATGAATCGATGGAATACATTCAGGACGATATGAGCCAGAAGCTGGGAGAAATGAAGCGCGCGATGGACTTGTCACTGGACTTTATCAACGGCGTGGACGTTCAGAACGGGCTGCTTTCTGACAAAGGACAAGCTATGCTGGAAGCTTATAACTCCGGACAATTTAAACTTATCCAGCTCGATAATCCGCAGCCGGTAAACCGTTCGGTAGAAACTCCGAAAGATTCCAGCTACAAAGGATTACTGGACTAGAATTCTTCCTTACTTCGATTTACATTATTCATTTTACATAAAAAATCAATGAAAAGACTAACAGTTGCGGGCCGGTTGATTATCACCGCTATCATTATTGGGGCCATATTCTTAGGTTACAAATATCTCGGCGGCGAAAAGGCTCTGAACCAAATGGCTGAGGATCGTGCACAAAGTCCGCAAACGGAAGCGAGTAACACCGACCCCGATATGCCTTCGGCCGAAACGCCTGCGGAAAATTCAGAAGCAACTTCCACAGAGGTTTCAGCATTCAGTTACACACCACCGGCGCCAGTGGATGGCAAATTACGCGGCGTTGTTGAGCTGGGGGCAAGCGGTTTCAACTCATTCATTATTAAGGTTGACAAAGAAAAACGCTGGTCTCTTGAAAAATCTGAATTCGGAAACAGTCTTGTGACCGAAAATATGGCGACGGATGAAGACGTCAGAATTGGCCTGAAAAAATACATTAGCGGCATGCTGGATTACGGCGTGGGCAGCAAAGACATTCACTTCGTAGTGAGCTCCGGTGCTGCGAAAGCGGATGTTACGGTAAAAATAACGCGTGTTTTGAAATCACTTGGATACGTGGTGAACCAGGTTACTGCCGAGCAGGAAGGGCAGTTGGCTCTGAAATCGGTTTTACCAGCTGACTACGCAGGCAAAGCATTCGTGGTTGACATTGGCTCCGGGAACACGAAAATTTCATGGATTGAGAATGGAAAAGTTTCGGCGCTTGAATCTTACGGAGCTAAATATTTCCAGGAAGGAACAGACGATTCCAAAGTGTACCAGGAAGTAAGCGCGAAGGCCAAACAAATTCCTGAGGATTTGAGAAAAACCTGCTTCATCATCGGCGGCGTTCCCTTTGAAATGGCCAAAGAAGTGCGCAAAGGAAAAGAACGCTACACCACATTGAGCGCGCCGCTCGCCTATTCGAAATTGACGAATGCCAAATCGAAAGCGGGTGTGAACATTTACAAAGCAGTAACAGATGCAACTGGCTGTCAGCAATTTGTATTCGACTGGGATGCCAACTTTACGATCGGCTTCTTATTAGGATTATGATTTGAGAAGAACTGAGTTGATTTTTGGAGGAGGGGAAATTTACAAATGTAAAATTCCCCTCCTCTTTTGTTATCTTTCCCTTTTATTGCAAATTAATACATGACACTATCCCAACTCTTCAATTCCATCTCGGAAAATCCCTGGCCGCTGGCCATCTATTTCATGTTGTTACCGGTTTTTGCATGGCTCATTGGAATGGCGGCAGACGGCAGTAAGGATGTTAAACTTTGGAGCTACGTTTATGCCGTGCTCGTTTATGCAGTTTGCATTCCAGGTATTTTCGCTGTTACGCTCAACATTTATCTTTTTCTGTTCGAAAGGCAAAGTGTTTGGCAGGCAAACATTATTATGCAGTTTCTGCCGATCATTTCCGTGGGCTTGACCCTGATGTTGATCAAAAGCAAGATCCCATTTTCGTTAATTCCCGGATTTGGCAAAATTTCCGGATTTCTAACATTGATTTTTGCACTCATCGGGGTGATGTGGTTTGTCGACAGAATCCACTTAGTAGCATGGACTTACGTTCCGTTTAGTGCCATTTTGATCGGTTTTGTTCTCACTTTACTAGCGATTAGGTTTGCATGGAGCAAATTGTTCTGACCAAGGGCTCGTATATTCAAATCTCAATTGGCGAAAATCAGCGAATTTTTGCTCGCGAGCTTGTTGAGCATTCTTTGCGCCACCATCACGTCGCTAATATTTGGGACAAGCACAACGACAAACTTTCTCAAACCAGGATGATGCGTTTTACCGGAAGTCTGGGTGAAATCATTTTCGCAGATTGCTATCATTTACCGCGGCCGACGAAATCCTTCGGCGCAACAGACGGCCAGGATTGGGGCCAGGACTTTCTGATCAAATCCGAGGAGCATTCATTCTCCGTCGGTATTAAATCCATGAAACGCCGCACTGGCAAGTTAGGCTCCGACTATGTCCTGAACATTCCGTCATCGCAACTGCACAAAGCCAATTCCAAAACTTCGCATTACTTCTGCATCTCCTTTCACCAGTGCCCCACGGAAGGCACCGTCGCCTCCCTACTCGGTTTCATTGATAAGGTTGCATTAGAAAAAGGAGAAGTCGGAGCGCTATATAAAAGCGGCACAAAACGCATCCGATCTGACGGAACTTCGTTTACATTTTATGAAAATACATATGAAGTATTGTTCCGCGACATTGATCCGCCCGTTGTGACAAACCATATCAGGAAGTTGCCCGGCTTCCGGATCTGTGCGTTGACATAATGATTTTTATACGTATATTTAAATGGTTTTATTCAAGAACACACGTGTAAAATGAAAACAGTAAAAGAGCCAAAAGTTAAACTAACGCTTAGTGTCCGTAAATCGGCTATTGAACAAGCAAAAAGATTTGCAGCAACACGTGGCACATCTTTATCAAATCTCTTCGAAGAATATCTTTTAAGTTACACAAAATCAGAAGATACAACCATTGCTAAAAAGCCTTCGATTGCTGACGAACTTTTCGGATGTGCCAAGGATGGTCCTCTTCGTTATATGACAGACAGAGAAATTAAGGACTTGATGATCAAGGATAAATACGGGCTATGAAGCTGTTTCTGGATACGAATGTCCTGATTGACCACGCACTTGCGAGACCTACCGGAGAGCCTTTCGAAGCAAAGTTTATCCTGTCCTGGGCTTTGGAGAATGAGATCCCCATGTATATTTCACCGGGTAGCTTTCACACTTTCGTATACATCTTGCAGAAAAATGGCCTTAGAAACGAGGAGTTGAAGAAAAGATTGAAACTCTATCTCGGCTTCCTGCATGTCTGCTATACAGATAGTAAGTGTTTGCTGGATAGTCTGACATCGAGTTTTAAAGATCTGGAAGATGGCTTTCAATACAATACTGCGGTTAAGGCGGGTTGCGACTATCTTCTGACAGGCAACACCAAGGATTTTAGTTCAGCGGCAGATAATAGCACGATTAAGGTGCTTGCTCCGTCTAAATTTTTGACACAGGTTCTAAAAAAGAGGCCAGGCATCGACTTCTAATGGCTTCGCAAACACGCACTTACGGAAAGAAAAAGCTGCTTGGCCAGGTTTACACGCCACCTCATATCGTTGATAAAATCCTGAAAGATGCCGGGTTTTATGATGCTGATCTGACCCACAAAAAAATCCTGGATCCTGCTTGTGGAGATGGGAGATTCCTGGTTCCTCTCGTTGAACACATTATTAAGACGACTCCTTCGCACCAGCTTACTGATAGCCTAAACCAGATTTATGGCTGGGACATTGACTCAGGGGCACTTGAAAGTTGCAGGAAACATTTGGATGCACTAACCGAACCGTTGGGTGTTAGTATCAACTGGAATCTTAAACTTTGCGATGCGCTCAAACAATTTCGAAAGCGTTTGAAGTTTGATTTTATCTTTGGGAATCCGCCCTACATTCGGATCCAGCTTCTCCCAATTGCGCAAAGGACATTTATCCAATCCCACTATGCCTTCTGTAAAAAAGGCTCTACGGATGCATACATGGCCTTTTTCGAGCTAGCTGTAAAATTGCTATCTCCCGGCGGGACCTGTGGATTTATCACGCCCAATGGCTTCTTAACCTCCGAAACGGGGAAGCCGCTTCGCTCCTATTTCCAGCAGAATCGGAATGTAAAGCAGATTACGAATTACGGGTCCGTTCCAGTTTTTGGAAATACAGCAACTTATTCCGCAATCGTGGTCTTTGGAAAATTGGATCAAGCACACTTTACATTTGAACAATGTGAAAGCGCTGACTTACAATACAAAAAAAGAGATATCCACTTTTCCGAACTTCCTGAATTAAAGCCCTGGCAGTTGTCCGTCAAGCGTTCTGAGCACATTAATGGTCAACGATTAGGCGACATATGCCAGATTTCTGTGGGCCTTACCACATTAGCTGATGCATATTACTTGTTTACGATCATTCGGGAGGACTCAAATCTTGTTTATGCCCAAAACAAGAACGGGATGCAGGTTTACCTGGAAAAAGACATCCTCAAACCCATCATTAAGGCTTCTAAATTGAAGTCTGCGGCGGATCCGGTGACAGAATACATTTTGTTCCCTTACCAAAGAGATGCCGCTGGCAAACAGCGCATTATACCCGAAAATGTTCTTCAAGACCAATTTCCTCAAACTTTTTCCTATTTGCTTAAAGTAAAACCTGCCCTTGATCGTCGTGATAATGGGAAGATTAATGCGGTTGCCTGGTATGCTTTTGGGCGTGCACAGGGATTAGACAACACATTTGGTAAAAAAATCGTGTTTTCGCCGATGAACCGCGCTCCGAATTTCGTGCTTTATGATAACCCGGACGTGACTGTCTATTCGGGATATTTTATAAAATATGATGGCGATTATGAAGCGCTGCTGACCCAACTAAACTCGCCACGAATGGCCGAATTTATCGCCGTAGCGGGTCGTGATTTTCAGGGTGGGTACAAAGGTTATAACAAAAAGATCATCGAGAACTTTATCATAACCTTACCTGATTAGCTTGAAACAGTGAACTGTATTGAATTTATTTAATCTTAAAAAATCAATAAATAAACGAACGTTCATTTATATTTGCGTTGAAATTTGATACTTTATGAATTGAGAACCAGAGATATTAACAAAGAAACGGTCATTCGGGAAAAGGCGATTGAAATGATCGTCGATCATGGATTTGAAGGTTTGAGCATGCATAAGTTGGCGAAAGCGGCAGGCGTTTCGGTGGCGACCATTTACATTTACTTCAAAGACCGCGAAGACCTGATCCAGCAACTGTATGCCGAGGAAATGCAGAAAATGGTGGAGGCCACATTACGCGATTTTGATCCCGAATCCCATTTCGACGACGGCTTGAAAGTGCAGTGGCTTAACCGGATGAATTACTGTTTCGAGAATCCATACAGCATGTTTTTTACGGAGCAAGTCAAGCATTCACCCTTGGTCGACCGCTCTAATATTGACACGCGGTTCCTGAATGCGATGCACCGGTTTGTAAATCGGGCCATTGAAAGAAATGAAGTCATTCCTTTGCCGGTTGAAATTTACTGGTCAATTGCTTTTGCCCCGCTCTATCAATTAGTGAAATTTCACATTGCAAAAACAAGTATGCCGGGTCGGCCGCAATTTGTTTTGGATGAAGAGAAGATAAATCTGACGCTAGGCCTGGTTATCAAAGCTTTAAAACCTTGAAACAGCGACTTTTGGCTGTCTTAAAATTAGCTCACATGAAAAATAATCTCAACAAACCGGAATTTATATTGGTATTCCGTACCAATATAAATCGCAAAAAGCATGTTAAGTCCCTGACTCCGCTTCTCAACGGCTGTTCAGAAATCATCAAATGGAACATTGACTTATCTGATTGCGACAATGTCCTGCGCATCGAAGCGACGCATCCGCATCATGAATCCGTCATTCACCTGGTGACCACTGCGGGGTTCAACTGCGAAGAATTAACAGACTAGAAACCAACCACACCTTATGACAGAATCTAAACCAAGCACTTTTTCGGGCTATGAAAAGTTTATCATAGCCATTTTAGCCACATTACAATTCACGATCGTACTGGATTTCATGGTGCTTTCGCCATTGGGATACATTTTACTCGACAAACTCGACATCTCTACGAGCCAGTTCGGGCTCGTGGTGTCGGCCTATGCATTCAGCGCAGGTGCGGCCGGCCTGCTTACGGCGGGATTTGCTGATAAGTTTGATCGCAAAAAGATGCTCCTGTTCTTCTATACGGGCTTTATAATCGGCACGTTTTTATGCGGCATCGCTCCAACTTATCATTTTTTGCTCATGGCTCGCGTTTTCACCGGGCTTTTTGGCGGCGTAATCGGCTCTATCAGTTTTGCGATTATTACAGATTTGTTCCCGATTAACGCGCGCGGCCGTGTGATGGGATTTGTGCAAATGGCCTTTGCGAGCAGCCAGGTTTTGGGAATTCCAATCGGACTTTACCTTGCAAAGGAATTCAGCTGGCATGCCCCATTCCTGATGATCGTCGGATTAAGCCTGATTGTAGGTTTCCTTATCGTGACTTACATGAAACCGATTAATGCACATTTGAAAATCCAGACCCAGAGCAATGCATTCCAGCATTTGGGAAAAACACTATCCCGCCCGGAATATCTTCAGGGTTTTGCAGCGACCACATTACTAGCCACCGGAGGTTTCATGCTGATGCCGTTCGGGACAGCTTATGGAGTCAACAACCTCGGCATTCAGGAAGCACAACTTCCGACCTTATATATGATCACCGGACTTTGCATGCTGGTCTTCAGTCCGTTCATCGGGAAGCTTAGCGATAAGGTCGGGAAGTACAAAGTCTTCCTCGCCGGCTCTGCAATCACTTGCGTAATGACCCTCATTTATTGCAATCTCGGCGTCACACCGCTTTGGATTATTATCATTTTGAATGTGCTCCTCTTTGTAGGAATAACCGGCCGAATGATCTCCGCATCTGCGCTGATGACGGCAGTTCCCGAGCCGCAGGACCGCGGTGCGTTTATGGGAATCAACTCATCAATCCAGCAAATCGCCGGCGGCCTCGCCTCGCTCCTCGCAGGGTTCATCGTCTCAGAAACCAGCACGGGATTTATTGAACATTATCCGACATTAGGCAATGTGGTTGTTGTTGCTGTTGTGGTGACTGCATTATTGATGTACAGGATTCATCGGTATGTTACGGCGAAGTTGCTGGCGAGCTCGGCGGATGGTGTTGTGAAACCGACTGTTTGAAAATGATTATGTGATATCCCCTGCTTGTAAATGAGCCACTTACGACCTCATTAAAAATAAATTCATATAATACTTATCATTCTTTTAAAAAGATCTATACATTTACAAAGCGAAAAACTTTTGAAGCTTTTTATTTCTAAGGATTAGGTATAAAATTATTTTACGTTTATTTACGTATCAAACTGGAAATAAACTATTATCTTTTTATACTTATAATACTTTTAAATGAAAATCATTAGTATTGTCAACAACAAAGGCGGTGTGGGAAAGACCACTTCGGCTCAGAGTATTGCTGCCGGTCTCAGCAAATTTGCCAATGCAAGGGTGCTGGTAATTGATCTGGATGCGCAGGCTAGCCTTACCAAAAGTTTCGGCATTCAGCATGCAGGACTTAAAAAAGACAGTGGCTCGTTCATTACCGGCGAATATGAATTTGATGAGATCGTGAAGCGGGTTGGGGATATTGATGTGTTGCCTGGATCGGCAGAATTGATACACCGCGAAGACACCATTAAGGCGGCTCCTGTATTTCCGTTCAACCTGAAAATTGCATTGGAAAAAATCAAGGACCGTTACGATTTCGTGATCATCGACTGCCCGCCTGCATTGTATGGAAATACGCGGTTGGCCCTGGTTTCGTGCCACCAGTACTATGTCCCTTTGCAGGCTGAGTTTTTGAGTTATGAGGGTCTTCGGAATTTTCTGGTTTATTCTGCGGAGATCAAAAAGATTAGCCCGAACACAAATCTAGGCGGCGTTTTTGCAACGAGATATAACCCTAAAATCAGAAAGAAGATCAGCCATGAACTGATCAACGCCACGAAGGAACAACTGGGCGATGTTTTCATGGCATCCTATATCCGCGACAACATTGCGCTTTCCGAAGCGCAGGCAAACGGAACAACCATATTTGATTACGCACCGAATAGTAATGGTGCCGAAGATTATTACAAACTGACACGAGAAATTTTAGAACGAATCAATAACTGACACGATGGCTAAGGAAAGGAAATTCGATTTTGCGCCGCTTCCGCGGGTTGCTGACATTCAGGAGGAGGTTGATAACAACAAAACCAATGAGGTTGCAGACGGAGCGCCCACCAAAGTAACATTTGATTGTGATTACATTTTAATGGAAAACATGAAAGATTACGGTTACTGGGAAGGTCTGACGCAAAAAGACATCATTCTTGAATCCTTAAAGCTCTATTTTCAGGACAAAGAGATCCGCCCAAGACCAGACAAAATTAGAAACCGTACAAAAGTAGGCCGCAAGCCAAAGTCGGTTAGTGAGTAAAATGTTACATCCCCTGTCACACTGAGCGGAGCCGAAGTGCGCTTCTGCTAGCAGTAACGCACTTCGGCTCCGCTCAGTGTGACAGTCGCTTACAATAACTCATCATCCTACTCAATCAGCAGCTTTCCGGAGACCTCTCTGCCTCCATTGCTGAATTTGTATAAATACAATCCCGTCGTCCTATTCAAATTCAGTTCTGTTTGCTGCTCGAACTGCTTATCCATTACTTTTCTGCCTTGTATATCGAACAGCGTGAACAGGGACGTTCCTGCCAGCTTCGTCGTGACTTGCACAAAACCTCTTGCCGGATTAGGTGAAACCTGTACAAGTGCGTTGGCTGGATTTTCAACAGCTAATATCGGCGCCACTTTTACTTCCGTTGTCGCGGTGTCTGCACAGCCATTTCCGTCTACCACCCGAACTTCATAAACGCCCGAATTTTTGACAGTTGCATTTTCGATCCGTGCCGTCTGGGTTTGGGATTTAAAATCTTCCGGTCCTTGCCAGGAATAGCTGATGCCTCCGTCGGCTGAAAGTTCAATGGTCTCTTTTTCAAAGTAAGGGCCTGTGTTGGTCGCAGTGGCTTTTGGTTGTTCAAAGACGATAACCTTTACTTTTAATGTGGAATCAGGCTGGCCGGGCGTTTTGCATGTTACAGTGTAGTCGGTTGTTGCCTTTGGGTTTACATTAATAGACAACCCAGCTTCACCTGTGGACCAGGAAACATTTCCGGCGCAGCCGGATGCAGTGAGCAAGCTAAACTCACCCGGACAAACGTTAGGATCAGAAATTTTCACTTTAAAGACAAGTGGTGCATTGCTTTTGACCAAAGTCCATTGAACCGTTTTAGTACGCTCATTCGCCCTGCTATCACGTCGGCTTAGCAATGTTGAGTCAAACACCGAGGCAACTAAGTTGCCCGAATTTTCCTCCATATCGGCCGCATTTAAGCTTATTTCGCTTCCGGTCCTGATCAACTTTCCGTCCAGCGTCCATGTTACCTTCAAGCTGTTGGGCTCGGGCTCGACCAGGTTTAATTTAAATGTTTTGGGTTGTTCCGAAAGCACGATTCCCTGCGATGGCTCAGGCGAAACCTGGTCAATAGGACTTACATATTGCAAAATCCGCTCAGCCGTGGCCTCTTTACAAACTGCACAAAACGGTCGGTCGAGATATTCCATCAGGCAGTTGGCGTGCGTTGGCTTAAACCATTTTGCGGCCTCACCTTCGCCGTGTGGGAATATACCGATGTTGGTTTCGTCCAGCCAGTTTTTCCATTTTATTGTAGCCGGATCGGTAATGGCTGTCATATTAGGCGCCTCCCAGCCATATTGCGGCCCAGCCCAGTATTCATCATTCAGAAAAGAAAATGTATGTCCGATTTCATGAACGCCGATAGTGTTCGCAGCTGAATGCAATGTATGGACCGCAATGCCGCCGCCTGAACCGCCATAGAATGGTGTGTTAACCAGCATGACGACCAGATCAGCCGTTGGAAAGTTGACGGCCAGCACATTCGTGAGATTCTGATAGTTCTGGACAACAACGAGCCGATGAATGTATTCGCCGAATGTCGTCCCGTAATAAGTGTCTTTCTTACCAACAGGCTGATCGGGATACGCGTCGGGTGCATTGCCCGGATTGCTCACGCCGCTTTCCTTGGACGGTGTTGCAATAGAGAAAAAGTTGAAATAGTTACGGTAAACATTGTACGGCGCGTAGTTGAGAAAGAAGTCCGCAAATTCCCTTGCCTCTTCCGTAAACTTCGGAAGTTCGGTCTGTGTAAAACCGTCGCCCAGAATAACAACATTAACCCTGTTATCGATGGAGCCATGTTTATAGATGGTATCGACCTCAAAAGTTTGAGAAAAGCAGGCGAAAGATGAAATTAAAAATAATACGAGGGTAAAGAATCTGGCCATCTATTCTAAGTTAAGTGTGTAGATTTTAATGTTCTCTTTTCCAGGTGTAATGCTGTATAATTCAACCTTTTCCAGACCATTATCATTTTGAATACGAACAGAAAGTATGCCTTCCTTTGCGTTTAAATCCTGTTTGGTCAGCCGTCCGTCCCCGCTGGCAACCTCTACAGACTTGTAAAGCGGATGCTCGAAAACCAATGCCTTTTCCATATCATCAACCGGATAGCGCGGGATTACAACGATCCGATAAGGACTATGAACAGGCGCAGCTAAATTTTTAAGCTTCCCATTTCCTGAAACTGCATTAACCAGCTCAACCGTCTCCATTTTCCCGTTCCCTTTACTAATCTTGAAATCCAGGAAAAGAATGTGGTTTGAAGCATTAGGATCATAATTTCTGACCCGCCGGATCGAAAGTGTCGATTCAGCAGTTTTGCAGCCCGTCAGCGCAACGCCAATTATCATTACAAGTAAAAAGCAAATTTTGTACATTATAACTTCTGACACAAAATCCTTGAAAACGGTTGCATAGCGCATTGCCTAAGTAAGGATGCTTTTTACCACATGGCCATGCACATCCGTGAGCCGGAACCTTCTGCCTTGAAATTTATAAGTCAACTGCTCGTGGTCAACGCCCATTAAGTGCATTAATGTTGCCTGAAAATCATGCACATGAACAGGATCTTTTACAATGTTATAACTAAAATCGTCCGTCTCACCGAAACTGATTCCGGGCTTCACTCCCGCCCCGGCCATCCACATAGTGAAGCAGCGCGGGTGATGGTCGCGGCCGTAATCATCGGCAGTAAGTTTGCCTTGCGAGTAAACCGTGCGCCCGAATTCTCCTCCCCAAACAACCAATGTATCGTCCAGCAATCCCCTGCGTTTCAAATCCATGATCAATGCAGCCGTGGCCTGATCTGTGTTTTTACATTGCTGGGCGATGCTTTTGGGCAGTCCGCCATGGTTGTCCCAGCCCTGGTGATAGAGTTGCACAAACTTGACATCCTTTTCCAAAAGCTTGCGAGCGAGAATGCAATTAGCCGCATAAGTCCCTGCATCACGGCTATCCGGCCCATACAAATCGAAAACCTCATCCGGTTCACCGGCGGTATCCATCACTTCCGGCACGGATGTCTGCATCCGGAAAGCCATTTCATACTGTGCAATGCGCGCGTCCACTTCGGGATCACCGTAGGGCTCATTTTGGAGTTGATTCAGCTTTGCCAGGTAATCCAACATTTCCCTCCGGTCTGCGCCATCATAGCCTTCGGGATTATTCAGGAAAAGCACCGGATCTTTCCCGGACCTGAACTGAACGCCCTGGTGTTTGGAAGGCAAAAAGCCGTTTCCCCAGAGCCTGGCATACAACGGCTGATCTCTTGCACCATTTTTTGAAACTAAGACAATGAATGATGGCAGATTTTGATTATCGGTCCCTAATCCATAACTAACCCACGAACCGATAGACGGCCTGCCCGGGAGCTGATTGCCCGTTTGGAAAAAAGTGATTGCCGGATCGTGGTTAATGGCCTCGGAATAAACGGATTTGATCATACACAACTCATCCACAACCTTGGCAGTATGCGGCATCAACTCACTCACCCAAGTGCCGCTTTTGCCATGCTGGTTAA
This sequence comes from Dyadobacter alkalitolerans DSM 23607, assembly GCF_000428845.1. Lineage (GTDB taxonomy): Bacteria > Bacteroidota > Bacteroidia > Cytophagales > Spirosomataceae > Dyadobacter > Dyadobacter alkalitolerans. The sequence continues at coordinate 175,107 of NZ_AUAS01000002.1, forward strand.
ATCCATAAACCGACGGGACCACCGGCAAAGAACTCTGGTTCGCGCTCATGCCCGTAAGCCTCTGCCCTTTCCTAACCGAGTCGGGCAAGTTCTGGCCGGCCATATTAACCAGTTTTGGTTTATAATCGAATGTTTCAAACTGTGAAGGGCCGCCCGCCATGAACAGGTAAACCACCCGTTTTGCCTTAGGGGCAATGTGGGGCAGCGCTTTCAGGACTTTTTCTTCCAATGCCGCCGCCCCTTCGGTGGTAGCGGCCGCACCGGAACCAAAGAGCTTTTGCGAACCAAATAACGATCCCATCGCCAGCGCACCCAGTCCCAGCGAGGTTTTAACCAGGAAATTCCGTCTTTCCAGTTTTTTATTTAGTATATCAAATTCAGGGCTATTGATCCTGAACGGTTCTTTGTGATGGTCTTCCATGGTTCATCGCTTGGTTAGGGATGCATCCGAATTCAATATCGTGCTTGCCACAACTGCATTAGCCGCTATTTGCGTCAAATCCATTTTTTTGTCAATAACAAACTGCCCTTGCGTCAGCCAGCCCAACGCTTTTCCGGGTTCTTTGCTGAACTTTTCCACCTGCTTTTTTTGCAGATCCATCAAAAGCACAACTTCCTTCGGCGAAGGCTTTCTGCCTGTCAATTTGCGGTAACTCATTATAATAGCATCATTTGTATTCTTCATTGAAGCCATTTGCTGCCCCATCACTTTCATGGCTTCGTTGAACGTCGGATCATTCAATGTGACAAGCGCTTGCAGTGGGGTGTTGGTTTTTTGCCGCCTTACCATGCAAAAACTACGCGACGTGGCATCGAATGTGGCGAGCGTAGGATTAGGGACGGATCTTTTGGTTATCACATATAAGCTTCGCCGGTAAACTGCGTCGCCTGAATCCCGCTGATAACTTGTATTATTAATCTCCCAAAGCCCATCCGGCTGATAAGGCTTGACGCTCTTTCCGCCAACTCTTTTATTAATCAATCCGCTCGCTGCCAATGCATTATCCCGGATCATTTCAGCGGTAAGCCGGTTGGCAGGACTGTGCGAAAGCAGCCGGTTTTCCGGATCTTTTTCGCGAACTTCCTTCGAAACGTCCGAGCGCTGCCGGTAAGTGGCCGACATGACAATCAGCTTGTTAAGCTCTTTCACATTCCATCCCGATTCCTGAAAACGAATCGCGAGCCAATCCAGCAATTCAAGGTGGCTGGGCATTTCTCCCTGGTTACCAAAATCTTCCGTTGTTTTCACCAATCCGGTGCCAAAGAAGTTCTGCCAAAACCGGTTCACCGCCACCCGGGCCGTCAGCGGATTGTCCTTACTCGTCAGCCACTGCGCAAGTCCATATCTGTTTTTGGGCAAATTTTCAGGAAATACCAATATTGATTTGGGTGTGTTAGGAAAAACCTCTTCCCCGAAAGAATCGTAATTTCCACGCAGCAAAATGTGCGCCTTTTTCCGTTTTGGCATTTCTGCCATCACCATTAATTCTTTGATATGCTCCGTAGAATCAGCCAGCGCAGTCCGGGTCTTTTGAAGATCCATTTCCGCTTTGGTAACCGATTTAGAAACAGCTGAAAAATAATACTCTTTCAACACCTTCCGCTGCTCGTCCGACCATGCCGTTTGATCTAAGGAAAGAATCGACTTCCAATCATTTTTAGCTGCTAAAATGCCGATTTCAAACGGGGTTAACGCGCGGTTGTACACTACTATATCATCTGCCAGACCATTCTTAAAACCGTTGCCACGCCACCAGGCACCAATTTGCAAGCCGGGCTGCACATTGGATTTGAATAAAATATCTTTGGTCAGCTGATCCGTTTCCGTAACCATCGCCATTTCTGCACCATCCATAAACACCTTAAAGCCAGCCGCTTTCGACGATCCGTCATAAGTGATCGTCAGCTGGATCCATTTATTTCTCGGCACATTGACTTTCGAAACTTTTGTAATCGCATTTGAAGGCGAAGTATGCGCCATATTCAGTTCCAGCTTGTTATTTTTCAGATAAAGATGATAGCCGCGGTAATTATAAAGCCGCTCCGCCTGACTCTTATGCAAAATCACCCCCTCTTTCATTTTCTCAGGCACATTTACCCAAATTCCAATGCTGAAAGGTTCCGACTTTCTGAAAACGCCGATTTGATTTAAATCCAAAAAAACATCACCGTCGAATTGCATGGCATATCCGCCTCGATTCGTTACAAAAACCGGCTTTCCGCCAGGCTGGCCCGACTCCCGTTTCATCACTGCCTTTTCAGCCTGATTGACCTCATTGGATAAAACTTTACTGCTCAATGCACCTTTATCAAACGAAAAATGTGCTTGTAAGCCCGCAGACGGAATTCGTTCACTTGCCAATTCCCGCAAGCCAGCACTGCTAAGCCACTTCTCGAAACCAGTCTGATCATTGTTTTTCATTTGCACGACAGCCTTTTGCTGCTCCATTTCTCTCGATTTCAGGAATTTCAGCATCTTCTCCTCCGCATCGGTCGGTAACATGAGCGTTGGTGTGGGAAGCGCGTCGTCCCAGGAAATTTGTCCAGCTTCTTTTACATTATTGAAAAAGCTGAATAGCTCGTAGTAGTTTTTTTGGGAGATCGGGTCATATTTATGGTCGTGACATTTGGCACAACCTACTGATAGTCCAAGCATTGCATCGCCGAATGTATTGGTGCGGTCGACAACATATTCCGTTTGAAACTCTTCCTCAATGATCCCACCCTCCATATTCTGCTGATGGTTCCGGTTGAATGCCGTAGCGATCAGCATTTCTTTCGTAGGTTTTTGCATCAGGTCGCCGGCAAGCTGCCAGTGCAAAAATTTATCGTAAGGCAAGTTCCGATTGAATGCACCGATGACCCAGTCGCGGTAAGGCGACATGTCGCGGAGACGATCCACAGTATAGCCATGCGAATCCGCAAAACGCGCCAGATCCAGCCAGTCAACAGCCATTTTTTCTCCATAATGTGGTGAGTTCATGAGCCGGTCAACCTGTTTTTCGTAGGCATCGGCCGATTTGTCATTCAAGAAGCGATCCATTTCTGCAATGGACGGAGGTAATCCGGTCAAATCGAGTGATAACCGACGCAATAACAGCTCTTTATCTGCTTCGGCGGAAGGTTTGAGATTTTCGGTTTCCAGCTTGGCCAGGATAAAATGATCGATCTGGTTTTTGACCCAATTATCATTTTTGACGTCTGGCATTTCCACTCTTTCAGGCTTTACAAAGGCCCAATGTGGTTTGTAAGCAGTGCCTTCTTCGATCCATTTGATCAAAATTGCCTTTTCCCTGGCGTTCAAACTCAAATGCGATGCCGACGTCGGCATCATATAGTCAGGATCGCCTGAAAGAATGCGGTGGAATACTTCGCTGTTTTTCAGGCTGCCCGGGTCAATCGCCACTTTTCCTTTATTTTCCGGAAGATCACTATATGCAGCTTCCTGTAAATCAAGCCTTAACCCGGCCTTTTGTTTGGCTTTATCCGGTCCGTGGCAGACGAAGCATTTGTCCGACAGCACTGGTTTCACATGCTGATTATAATCCAGGTTTTCCGGCAGTTCCTCATACGCAAGCTTCACATCCTGAGGCAGTTCAGGTCCGCAAGCCAGCATTCCGAAGACGCATGACGCAAATAATATGGCTTTAACCGAGATAGTCATGCCGATTTTAGTCATTTTTAATATAGGATTCAAAGTTTAATCCTAATTATTTCTCTAATCTCCATATATACGACACAGGCGTCGAGATCGGGCTATGCATTTGCATGCAGATCATCCATACTTCCATCTGTCCCAGCGCTTCATCCATCCCGTTTAATCAAGCCTTTATCATAATTTACTATAAGGTTTTTTTATTCTGTTGCATTTTTATGGTGCAAATACAATCCTATAAAAATGAATAAACTTTTTCTAGCTTCAATCATCATTCTGGCCACCTTCGTTTCTCCTGCAATTGCACAATTTCCAGGTGCCGGCGGAACCGCCCAGCCTAAGGCACTGCCCGGAACTGCGGGCGATCAAACTCCGAAAGGAAACGCAAAACTATCCGGCGCAATCGTTGACTCTTCATCAGCAAAAGGCATTGAATTCGCAAGCATTGCACTTTATAACAAAGCAACCGGCCAGGCTGTGGACGGAACAGTAGCCGATGAAAAAGGAAAATTCACATTATCCAAGCTCGCCGCAGGCGATTACAAGGTCTTGATTTCATTTATTGGATTTGTAAATAAAACAATAGACAACATTGCAATCACCAAAGGCCAGGAACTGGATCTTGGCGTAATTACTTTGTCATCCAATACGAAAACTTTGAACGAAGTTACGGTTACCGGACAAGCTGCTTTGATAGAAGAAAAAGTCGACAGGCTTGTTTATAATGCCGAAAAGGACATTACGGCAAAAGGTGGCGATGCGACGGATATTTTGAGAAAAGTGCCATTACTAACAGTCGACCTGGACGGTAATGTTTCCTTGCGCGGAAGCCAGAACATTCGCGTGCTGGTGAACAACAAACCGAGCACGATCATTGCCAACAGCGTTGCAGACGCATTGAAGCAAATTCCTGCCGATCAGATCAAAACAGTGGAAGTGATCACGAGCCCATCGGCCAAATACGATGCCGAAGGCTCAGGCGGGATCATAAACATTATTACCAAGAAAAACAGCCTGCAGGGATTGAACCTGAATGTGGACTCCGGCATTGGAAACAGAGGATCTATTCTTTCGCTGAATGGTGGTTACCGCAAAGGAAAGGCTGGTTTCACCATCGGTGGTTTCGGCCGCGGGATGTATAATACGATCACGAAAACAAACCTCGAACAGACCAGCATTGTCGACAACGTTTCAACGGTAACGCGCCAAACAGGCGACGGATCAAGCCGTGGCTTATTTGGAAATTACAACCTAGGATTTGATTACGATCTGGCGAAAAATCAAAGCATTACAGCCGGCGTGCGTTATGGGGTCCGGAATTTCCGCAGCCAGCAGGACCTGATGACACGCATTATGAAAACGGGTGAAATGGACTTTAACACCGCGCGGAATGTGGATGCAAAAAACCTTTCGGGAACGATTGATGCGAACATTGATTACCTCCATACTTTCAAACCACAGCAGGAATGGAGCATTTCGACGCTTTACAGCCGCAACGACCTGACCAACGACTTTGACGCAGATATCCTGAATGGCAGCAGCGAATTGGTTAACCGTCAGCGCAACCTGAACAAAAGCATCAACCAGGAGTTTACATTCCAATCTGATTATCAGACGCCTATCAAGAAAAACCAGTTGCTGGAATTTGGTGGAAAAGGGATTTTCAGAGAGGTTACCAGCGCATACAACTTCCTGATCGCTGAACCAACCGGCGACTTCCGTCCCGAACTGGACCAGCCCGCGGGAGATTTGACCTATCACCAGAACATTGCGGCAGGTTACAGTTCCTACACTTATACAACCAAGAAGCGTTACACTTTCAAAGGAGGTTTGCGTTACGAGCATACATTTATTGATGCCAGCACCAATGAAGGAACTGTCGGCGTGGGTAATTATGGCGTGCTTGTGCCAAGTGTAAATGCTTCCAAAACTTTCAAAGGAACAACATTGAAACTGGGTTATAACCGCCGGATCCAACGTCCCGGATTACAGCAATTGAACCCGAACTTCAACTCGGCCAACCCTCAGAACATTACCATCGGTAACCCCGAATTGAGACCTGAGCTGACTAACAACTTCGAGTTAGGCGTAAGCAAGAACATTAAAAAGACGTTCGTGAATGCCACTTTCTTTGGCCGCGTCACCAACAATGCGATCTCGCAGGTGCGCCAGCCATCGGATACACTCGAAGGAGCCATTATTACCACTTATGAGAACATTGGAAAACAGCACGCTTATGGTGTAAACATTTTCGCGAACGTGGCTGCCACTTCCAAGATCAGCTTCGGGGTCTTTTCCAACATGTATTATGCTACGCTGACTGGTCAGACATTGGAAAAAGGTGTTACACGGAAATTGGAAAATACAGGTTTTGTGGTGAGCGGCGGGTTGTTCTCACAGGCAACTTTCAAAAATGGCTGGGGGGCGCAGGCGTTCGGCTTTATGCAGGGAAATACGGTCCAGTTGCAGGGTCACCAGGGTGGTTTCGGATTTTATACCGTGGGTGTGAAAAAAGAATTTGCGGATAAAAAGGCAAGTCTTGGACTCGCAGCTGAAAACTTCCTGAGCAGACGTTTTAAAATGCACACCGAGCTGAAATCGCTGGAATTTAATCAGGTGAACGACATTTACATGTACAACCGTGGCATCAGGCTGACATTTACATACAAAATCGGGAAAATGACTATGGACGCGCCAAAACGCAAAGCGAAGTCGGTTAACAATGACGACGTGAAAAGCGAAGGCGGCGGACAGCAATCCGGTCCGGCTCCGGCAGGTGGCGGAACGCCCCGGTAGTTATTTTACTATCAATACTTTAAGAAGATACAAGCTACTTACTCCAAATAAACCTACATATGAAAACAACCAAATTGTTCGTCGCTGTCGCAGCGGCATTGATCTCGGCAAGCACCTTTGCGCAAACTGTCGATGAAATCGTGGATAAGCATGTGGCTGCACTTGGCGGAATGGATAAAATTAAAGCCGTTAACACGGTGATCACCGAACGTTCACTGGCTGTACAGGGAATGGAAATCCCAACGAAAACGATTCTTGTGGTGGGCAAATCGCTTCGCAATGAATCGACTATTATGGGAAATTCAATGGTGCAGGTTGTGGACGATTCCAAGGGTTGGATGATCCGTCCAGCACAAATGGGCGGAACGGGTGAGCCGGAGGATATGCCAGCCGATCAGCTGAAACAACAGATTGCATCCCTGGACCCGTTTGGCGGCCTTGTTAATTATAAGGAAAAGGGAAACAAAGTGGAGCTTGTCGGCAAAGAAAAACTGGACAAGAAAGATGTGTATCACCTGAAAGTAACTTCGAAGGAAGGCACATCAATGGATGAATATCTGGACGCGGAAACGTTCCTGGTTAGCAAGGTAAAAGTGGACATGAATGGGCAGAGCGGCGAGATCGAGCTTTCGGATTACAAGGAAGTGGAAGGCGTGAAATTTCCCAACACCATGGACATTACCAATGCGCAAATGGGCACAATGTCGTTCATTACCAACAAAGTATCAGTAAACACGCCTGTGGACGCAGCTGTTTTCAAGAAACCGGTAAAATAGAATCTTAAAGTTGCATATCGAAAAGGCATCGGAATATATTCCGGTGCCTTTTTTGCTTCCCAGTAACCTGGCCGGATTGTTGGTGAAACAAATAAATTGGGAGCAAAGTAAAATAGAGACAAAAAAATCTTAATATTTACTTATTAAGCCATTATTAGTACCCTGCCAGATCGTGGTCGTTTGAATATGTGTAAATGTTTAAAAGTCGTTGTCATCCTGCTTGCATTCCACTTTGGATACGGGATGATCAATTTGTGCCCTGCCCAATCTTACGGACTTGGTTTTGAAAGTTTTGAATCGGTGCAGGATAAAAGGACCGGCCTGGATCTTTCGCCGGAGGGGACATTATGTTTCGATAAAAATTTCGAGCTGTCCTTTGAGGTTTCTTTTCTCAAACACAAAAAGAATTACTTCGGCTACATTGTCCGTCTTATCGAAAACGATCAGAAGAACATTGACATTCTTTACGACAACTCTTCTCTGAATAAAGACCGCTTTAAGGTGGTTATAGGCGATAAATTTTCCAAAATCGCCTTCGATATCAGCGAAAACGCACTTTACCAGCATTGGAATAAAATAAGGCTGGTATTTGATAAAAGCGCGGGCACGCTTACGGTTTTCAGCGGGACGCAGCAATTCAAGCAGAAAGTTTTTTTGGAAAAAGATGGCTGCTTTAAGATTCTCTTTGGGGCAAACAAATACAAAAACTTCAATACGACGGACGTTCCGCCGATGAAAATCCGGAATGTGGCCATCAGCGAGAACGGCAGTGAAAAATATCGCTGGAATCTGGATGAAATGACCGGGGTCAAGGCAATTGGAACCGCAAAACACACCGATGGCTTCGTTACTAACCCATTATGGATCAAAAAGATGCATCACGAATGGCAGCCATTGCAAACGTTCCTGGTGCAAGGCCCAGCCCGCGTTACGTGCGACCAATCAGCCGGGATCGTTTACGTGGTTGGCAACGATACATTGACATCCTACCGCATTTCTAATAACCTGACAAAACGCATTCCGTATGAGAGCCAGCCGCTTTTTATGGACAATCAGGTGTTTTACGAGAAATCAAAAAACCGGATCTATAATCTTTTTATCAACGAAAAACAAGTTGCCAGTTTTGATACGATTAGCCGCAAATGGGATAAAAACAATGTAAAGGCCGAATTGAAAACCCATTTCCTGCATGCCAATAAGTTTTACTCTAAAACGGATTCAACGATTTATGTACTAGGCGGTTACGGCCATCTCGAATACAAAAACATTATTCAAAAATATAAGCCGGCAACCGGCCAATGGTCGCAATCGAGCCCGCAAGACAGCGCTTTTTCGCCGCGTTATCTGGCGGCTGCGGGCGAGGCAACGGGCGGCGCGTACATCATGGGCGGGTATGGCAGCATTACGGGAAGGCAAATCCTGAACCCGAGAAACTGGTATGATCTCATTTATTTTAATACCAAAACCGGGACATTTAAAAAAATATATGAGCTGAAAGCTCCTCAGGAGGATTTTGTGTTTGCCAACTCGATGATCATCCGGGAAAAGGAAAACGCCTATTATGCGCTGATTTTCCCAAAAGACAAATTCAACTCTGAATTACAGCTCATCACCGGATCGCTTTCCAAGCCAGAATACAAGGCCGTCGGCTCAAAAATTCCTTTTGAATTCATTGATACGGAATCATTTGCAGACCTTTTCTTCGATGAATCGACAGACAGGTTTGTCGCAGTAACCCTATTCCGGACAGACAAAAACCAGACAAAAGTCTCAATCTACTCCCTTTTCTCTCCGCCATTAGCAACGGTTCCTACCATTGCGCAGGCTTCTGCGAAGTCAGGAAATATGTTATGGATCATCGGAGCGGCGGTGGCAGTGATTGCAGGAATATATTTTTACAAAAGGCGTAAACCCGGCGAAACGGTTCAAACAACTCTTCCTGTTCCTGCCGAAAAACATCCAAAAACGGAGGCTGGCATTGTAACTGTTCCCGTCATTGACATTCCTGAAAAAAGCATTGAAACGAAGGTCATCCCGCTTCATAGCAGCATTATGCTCTTTGGTAACCTGCAATTGTTTGATGACGAAGGCACTGAGATTACAAGGTTATTCACGCCTTTGCTGAAAGAGCTTTTCCTGGTAATCCTGTTACATTCCGTGCGCCGGGAAGGGATTAGTTCTGAAAGATTGAAGGAATTGCTTTGGTCAGATAAATCGTCGGAAAGTGCGCGTAATAACCGCGCTGTTAACATTGCGAAGCTGAAAGGGATTTTGGACAAACTCAAATGGTGCCATGTTTCCAAGGAGAGCGGTTACTGGCGCGTTAACATTGATTATGAGCAGATCCACGTCGATTATGCCGAATATTTGAAACTCGTGTCCGATAAGCGCGTGCTTTCAAAGCAGGACATTGTGGACCTGTCGCAGATCAGCAAACGCGGCACATTTCTGGCCGATTTGGAATATGAATGGCTGGACAGTTTTAAATCTGAAATTTCGAACGAGATCGTCGATGCTTATCTGCGTTATGTTACTTCTGTGAAAATCGCGGATGACCCGGAATTTATGATCAAAGTCGCCAATTATATCTTCTATTTTGACCCGGTTAATGAAGAAGCGATGACCATCAAATGCAAGGCGCTGGCGCTTTTGGGCAAGCATTCTCTGGCGAAAACGACTTTTGAGAATTTCGCCAGAGAATACAGCCGGATTTACGGGGAAGAATTTCAAAAGGACATGCCGGAAGTTTTACATTCCTGACCGCCCATTTCCAAACTTAATTCGGTCTTTCAGGTTTCTTGGCACTGAAACCCGGCTCCCCGTGAAACCATTTGGCGCCTTGTCCGGTGAGCCACAGATAGTGATCCGTTTTCAGATCCGCCTCTATCCCTACAAATTTCCCACCTGCATTTTCGGGCAATTCACCTTCGCGACGGCATTTAAAAATCGCCGTTCCTTCATCCACCTCGTCGAACATCGCCACGTACAACGCTTCGGCGCCCGAAAGCTTTGCGCCTGCAATCTGTTGCCATAAAAAGTCCCCTTTTCCGCGGGGGATCTCGTTATAGAGCGATTTATCGTTCTTTAAATTACCCCAGCTAAAACCAGGAAAAACGAGCGGCGCGTAATCGACATTGTTGGCCTTGCACCAGGCGATGTCGGCCGGTAGATTAGGTCCCGCAACGCTCGTATAACTGGATGAATTGTAGCGCCCAACTGCCCAGGGCATCACCACATCCACGCTTTTCACAACTGTATGCAGCAAAGTGGAGTTTTCCGTATCCTTACCCAGACTTCTCCAATAATAGGGCACGCCCAGCAAAATTGAAGCCTTCTTGGTCGGCCCTTTTACTTTTTTAACGAGTTTTTGAATGTCTGCAATGGTATACTTGCGCCCGTCATTGAATCCCACGCCCCAGATCGCCAGCATCGGACGGCCGTTATGCCGCAGATATTGCGGATTTTCTTTGTTATCAAAAAGCTTAAATGTGCTTTGCAGCTCCTCCCAATCTTTTACGATAAAATCCATATCCGCAGATGTAGAGCCGCTCAGATCGTACATAATGCTGATGGCCCTGCCATATTTTTTGGAGGCTTTCAATGCATTGACCAGTACTTTATTAAAATGCTTTTTGCCGCTCTCGCCCTTCACTTCCGACACAAACCGCTGCATATAAACGCCGTCAATGCCATGCTCCTTCATCCACTTGAAATGCAAATCGACGCTCTCTTCATCATACGGGCTGTAAATCGGCGCTGTTTCGCCATTCTTGTATTTAAAGGCAGTCTTATAAGTTTTAGGATAGTCGCTTACATCGGGCCAAAAGTCGATAGAAGTGGAACCGGGCTCGAACTTGCCACCTTTCTGGTAATGATGCCAGCCGCGGCCAGCACCATCACCTTCGGCAGTAAACCAGCCCTGGTAACCGGCCATAACCAGTCCTTTGTAGCTCTTGAAAAGCACACCGGTTTCATCATACTTAACTGCTTCAATTGGTTTAGGATCAACAGGTTGTTTAACATCATCCGAACCATTACATCCGAATGAAATAAAAGGCAAGAGCAAAAGGAATCGAAAAAACTTCATGGTTAAAGGTTTAGTTTAAAAATCTTAGCATTGGATGTATTGAAATATTATCGAGCCGATGGATTGAAATATCATCAAGCCGATGGATTGAAATCCATCCCAACAAATCATCGAGCCTGACGGCTCTCGTCCGCCCGAAGCAGGTTTCCCTCAAAAGAGCCGTCAGGCTCGAAAGACACCCTAACCCTGGATTTCAATCCAGGGGACAACACCAGAAATCATCGAGCCGATGGATTGAAATCCATCGCAACAAATCATCGAGCCTGACGGCTCTTTTCTGCCCAAAGCAGGTTTCCCTCAAAAGAGCCGTCAGGCTCGAAAGACACCCTAACCCTGGATTTCAATCCAGGGGAACAACACCAGAAATCATCAAGCCGATGGATTGAAATCCATCCCAACAAATCATCGAGCCTGACGGCTCTCGTCCGCCCAAAGCAGGTTTCCCTCAAAAGAGCCTGACAGCTCTCATCTCTCCATCACAAAGCAATCTGCACCGCCTTCGCATAGTTAAACTTGGACTCTGGTGCATCGATGATCGCGCCGACCCGGAAAAAATATTGGTTGCCCGTTTTCAAGTTATTGCTGTTCGAAGGAATATCAATTTCCAGCTTGTACACCTTATTCGGATCCGTCGCGCCATTGATCTCCGTTTCGGACAAAACAGTCCGCATAGGCTCCCCTACCGAGGGTTCTGGATGCGCATAAAGACCTATTTTCCGCACATTATTGATCACCGTCTGCTGGATTTTGAACGTTGCGATCACCTTAGAGCCAACCTTCTCGATCTTCGCATCTTTCAAGCGAATGTAAGGCTGCACTTTAAAATCCAGCTGCGTTTCGCCTGCTACCGTCACTTCCTGCGGCTCCGTCGGAACAAAATTTCCGCGCACCGGTGTAATGGTGTATTGATTCGCGAAGATCAGGTTGTTGCGGTATGTCCCGTCATTTTTGACGAGCATAACCTGCTTTGTTTGAGAAGCATAACCGTGCTCTATATATTCGATCGTGCTACCGCGGATAATGTCCTGCTCTACGGGTTCATTGGTTTCTGCATCCAGGAAAGTCCCGTACAGCTGCGCATCCGGCGCAGGGTAATTGTCAATTTTGCAGCCCGAGGCGAAGAGCAACATGGCCAGCGCGCTGATGTATATCTGTGATTTCACAATGTTTGATATTATAGTTTCAAGATTAAGTTCGAAGTCGAGTTCCCGCTGGCGGGAAGCGTATTAATACTGCGGGTTCTGAACCAACCCGTTCGCGCCGATGCCAGGAACGTAACGGTAATACTGCTTGTAATCGAATGTTGCCGGGTTCAGCCGTGCAATGTTCTGGCGGATGAAAATGTATTTCGCAGGCGTTACACGCAGATCCAGCACCGGAACGAGCGCATGGCGCACGCGGTTGTTGAATAGCGTATGATATTCACGCCTTCTGATCAAATCCCAGAAACGTTTGTTCTCAAAAGCCAGCTCTACCCTTCTTTCCCGGATCACATTTTCGACCGTCAGAGGAATGTTTTTGGTATGGCCTGCCCGACGGCGAATGTCATTCAATGCCTGTGCGCCTTTTGTCGCCGTTCCGGTGCCGCTTTCAATGATGGCTTCGGCGTAATTCAGCAGGATTTCGGCATAACGGAAGTCTGCCCAGTCAGAAACGGTCTGGTTCCACCCCGGCGCAACATTCACGCCCTCGTTCAGGAATTTCTTAAAGCTGACGCCCGTGCGGGTGTTATTTCCTCCCCAGGTATCGAAGCCGGAATATTGTGTCCTGTCGGCGGCGCCGTACGGATAAATGGTCGTGCCGCCCACCTTGATCGGTTCACCGCCAAACAGCTGTGCACTGCCGTCCGGTTTGATGAAACCCGCCTGAATGATGATCTTCTGGCCTTTCCAGGCCGTTCCTGGCAGGATAGCCGTTGCCCACAAGCGCGCATCTTTATCTTTATAAATTCCGGCAGGATCGTCGTAACGTTTGTAATTCTTGGCAGGATCAAACCCGTTATAATCGCTCACATCATTGCCCGCAACTGTTGTTGTAACCGGCGCACTTTGCCCTGGGTTTGTATAACTTTCATAAGCGTCGATCAGGTCCAGCGTCGGATTCATGCGGCCTGGGTGCGGCCATCCGTTGGCAGTTTGATTGGGCTGAAACCAGATTCCGTAATTATGTCCCGTTCCTGAACCTGGACGTGCATAACCTTTGATGAAAATAGCTTCCGTAGGCGCAATGTTCGGATCTTCGAAAAGCTTGCGATAATTTTCAGCCGCTTCTTCGGGACTGGCAGGTGAAGGTTTATAAAGCGCAAATTTACCCGATGAAATAATGGCCTCAGAAGCTTCTATTGCAGCCTTATAATATTCCGCAGCAGCCGATTTATCCAGTCCAACCAGTTTTTGATCTACCGCCGTGCCCGAAATTGGGGCTCTGTCACCATATTTTGCCAGCGAAGCAGCATGCAAGGCAGCCCTGGATTTGAGTGCATAAGCCACCCATTTCGTAGCACGTCTCTCACCGCCTGGCCATGAATCGGTCAGGTTTGCGATGGCTATGTCACATTCTTTTAACACAAAATCCCACGTCTCTTTTTCTGTGCTGCGCGGCACTTTAAGCGCTTCCACATCGCCTTCGTATTTCTGAACCGCCGTAATTAAAGGAACGCCGCCATATCTTCTAACCAATGCAAAATAGGCATATGCGCGAATGAATGCACTTTCGCCTACAAGTGCTTTGGTCTCGTCCTCGCTCACGTCCAATGTAGGGATAATGTCGATTAGGATATTTGTGTCGCGGATGAGTTTATAACCCTGGTCCCACCATTGAAAATCATCATTTCCGATGAAATCCCCAAATTCCGTGTGAACCGCTTCGTCGGTGATCATAGCAGGTGCAAATCCACCATTGTTCGGGTCGCCTGTGTTCCAGTTGAAACCCTGTCTGAAAAACGTAAAATCCTCGATAGGCAATTGATAATACAAATTCGCCATGTATAATTTGACCCCTTCCGGATTGGAAAAGAGGTTTTCTCCCTGCAACTTGTCCAGCGGCTGCTTATCGAGCACATTGTCGCAGCTAATCGCCGTTAGCAGCAACAAGAGGATGAATATATGTTTGGTCAATTTCATTATTTCAGCAATTAGAATGTAACATTAATACCAAAGTTGTAGCTTCTGGTTACGGGATAAGTAAGCCCGGCGCCAAACAACCCTTCGATTTTTTCCGGGTCAAATGGCTTTACAAACGGGTCGGCCCAGGTGAAAATGTTGTGCGCATTTCCGTAGATCCGCACGTCATCGATACCGATCTTTTTCAGCCATGCCAGATTGAAAGTGTAACCAAGCTGTGCGCTTTTGAACCGCAAATAAGAAGCATCTTTCCGCCACGCCGAGCTTTCTGCATACATCGCTCCGACATTATAATTGAAACGCGACGCAGGCCATTTTCCCGGAATCCACTCATTGTCACCATCCAGATGCCATCTGTCATAAAAATATTCTGGCGTGTTACCGCGGAAGGCAAAGACCTCAGCATATACTTCGCGAAAACGCACGCTGTATTTTCCCGATCCCTGGAACAATGCTTTGAAGTCAAAACCTTTCCAGGAAGCATTCAATGTCACACCGTAGTACATTTTCGGATCGCCGCCAAAGAACAAAGGCAACGCATCATTCCCATCAATCATGCCGTTTCCGTCCACATCTTTGTATTTAAAATCACCGGGAAGCTCACGTGTGTTACCCAGGTCGCCATTCTGAATCGGCGCATAAATCACCTCATCTTTGTTCTGGAACTGGCCTTCTAACTGATAAGCCCATACGACGTCGTTCCAGCGATTGGTTGTCCCCGTTTTCCATTTATCCATGCTGTTCAGAAAATCACCCCTTTCCACGTAGCGGTTCATGGTGCGGGCAAAGTTGAAATTCCCTGAAATGCCATATTTAAAATCGCGGATCTGACCATTATAGGCAGCCGAGAATTCAATCCCTTGCACCCGGTCGCTGTTCAGGTTTTCATCGGGTAATGTTCCGCCAAATGTGTTAGGCAATGAAACATTCCTTCTGGCCAGCAAGCCCTTGCGGTCGCGTTGGTACACATCAAAAGTCAGGTCGATGCGGTTGTCCCAAAGGCCAATGTCAATGCCGACGTCCTTGATTTTCGACTTAAACCACGTCAATTGTTCGTTAACAATGGCAGGTGAAGCGGCACCGGTTGTATAGTTGCCGTTGGTAAACTCATATCCGCCTCCGCCCGTAAGCGAGAAGCCGGGCACATACTGGAACGGCGCACCTGCATCAGCGCCTACAAGCCCGTAAGAACCTCTCAGTTTAAGATTGGAGATCAATGGAATCTTGTCCATAAATTGTTCTTCCGAAACCCGCCAGCCGGCCGAAACCACCGGGAATAATCCCCAGCGACGATCCGGGTGGTAGCGGTAAGAGCCGTCATAGCGTGCCGCAACTTCAAGCAGATATTTTTCTTTAAAATCGTAGTTCAATCTTCCTACAAACGATTGGCTCGCATATTCGCTCTCGGAACCGCTGGTTGTCTGATTGTTAAGCCCGGCCTGGTCGATCTGGTCATTGGTATAAAAAGCATATTCCCTTCCTAATCCCGCCCAGCGGTTTTTGGATTCCTGTTGTTCGTAAACCAATGTTGCCCCCACATTGTGGTTCTTGGCGATTACCGTGTTGTAAAACAACTGTCCCTGAAATGTGACGCGGTTGTTATCCGAAAAATTATTGCCAATGCGTGAAGGATTCCGTTGCAGATGCGCCGTGTATTTATCCGTCGCTGCATCGTAAGTGTAAAGGTTATAGCTTTTAGAGACCGATTTATTACGGTAATTGTTGCTGTCGTAAGCTACTAATCCCTTCAATTTCAAACCAGGAACAAAAGGAACCGAATACGTTAATGCAAAGGTCGACTGGAAAAATTTGTTCGCTTCTTCATTGTAGCCGGTCAGGTCGCCATCTGCAAGCGCAATGGGATTGTAGCCACCGCTCAGCAATGAAGGATATTTTGGGTTGTCATTGGCATAAGGCCGCTCTGTCGCCAGTGCGATTCGTGTTCCTTTGTAAATATTGAAAAAGTTGTCTCCTGGCTGATCTCTTTTGTCAAATAGTCCGGAAAGGATTAGGTCGGCTTTCAGGTTTTGGGTAAGATCAATGCCCACATTCGCCCGGAAAGTGTACTTCTTGTAACCCATATCCTTGCTTTTCAAAAGACCATTTTCATTTTGAAAACCAAAACTAGTAAAATAGGTCACAGCTCCTTCCCCACCCGAAGCCGAGAGAAAATGTTGCTGCTGGGAAGCTGATTTGTTCAACACCGTCTTATACCAGTCTGTTCCTTCATAACCGGGCGCTCCCGATCTGAACTTTTCAATTTCTTCTGCCGTGTAAACCGGCGTTTCTCCCAGGTTTCTGGCAGCATCATTCCGCATTTCAGCCCATTGCAATGCAGAAGTCATTTGTGGAACATCCGTAGGACTCTGGCGTCCGTAAACCGCATTATAGCTGAACTTCGGTTTTCCCTTGCTTCCCTTTTTGGTCGTAACGATCACCACACCATTTCCCGCCCTGATTCCGAAAATCGCAGCAGAAGCATCCTTTAATACAGAAATGCTTTCGATATCATCCGGATTGATCTTTTGAAATTCGTAACCGCCATCACGCGCTACGCCGTCGACAACATAAAGCGGCTCACCAAACCCGCGAATGTTAATGCTCGTGCTGAATGAGCCAGGTTCGCCCGAATTCTGACGGATTTGCACACCAGCCACTTTTCCCTGCAGGCTCTGCGCAAGACTCGTATGCGTGGTGGTTTTGATGTCTTCGGAAACAATGTTGGAGATCGCACCGGTGAGCGTTTGTTTACGCTGCGTTCCGTATCCCACAACCACCACTTCCTGTAAGTCGTCGGTGCTCGGTTCCAGTCTGATCTGAAAATTGGTTTGGCTTCCCACCGCAATTTCCTGGCGCTTATAACCCAGAAAGCTCACGATGAGCACGGAGCCTGATCTTGGAACGCTCAATGAAAAACGGCCATCTGCATCCGTTGTAGTTCCTTTTGCGGTGCCTTGCAAAACAATGCTCGCGCCTGGGATCGCGCTGTTTTTTTCATCCCTAATTTCACCTGAAATGTTGGTTTCCTGCGCCAGCGCCATGTGCCCCGCCAGCAGTGTGACAGCGAATGCCAGGCAGCATTGCAAGAGGTATTTCTGGAAGCTTCGCAATACTTCCCGTTTTAATAAAAGTTGATTTTCCATAAAGTCATTTAAAGTCGGTGACAGCAATTCAAGTGTAGCAGGTTGGCCAAACCATGGGTCAAAGTAAAGCGAGACTTATTAAGAAATGATTAATAAAACATTAACCAAACCTTACCTGGCAACTTTTTTATCTAATTATTAAATAAAATAATCCAATAATGAAGACTGCCAAAAGTCTACCGTTCAGAAACTCGCTTTCAACTTATGGCGCTTTCTATTTCCAGTTTTGCTCATAGCATATAGCTTTGTACAAAAAGATCTTATTTGTATGCAGAATCTAAAAATTGCTACGGCCCAGTTTGAAAACAAAAGCGGTGATAAGGCCTACAATCTGCTCGCTATCGACAGGCTGGCGGAGAAAGCAGCAGCCGACGGCGCGCAGGTTATCGCTTTTCATGAATGTTCCGTGACCGGCTACACATTCGCCAGGAAGCTCGATCGCGAGCAACTCACCGAACTTGCCGAGCCCATTCCCGACGGGCCCAGCATAACGAAACTCATAGACATTGCTGCCAGACATAACATTGCCGTCCTGGCCGGACTTTTTGAGAAAGACGAAGCGGGAAGTCTTTTTAAGGCATACGTTTGCGTGGACAAAACAGGTTTGATCGCCAAATTCAGAAAATTGCATCCGTTCATCAACAGCAACCTTACACCGGGCAGCGAATACGTTGTGTTTGATTTGTATGGCTGGAAATGCGGGATACTGATTTGCTACGATAATAACATCGTTGAAAATGTGCGTGCTACTGCACTGCTTGGCGCGGACATTATCTTCATGCCGCACGTGACGATGATGACGCCTTCCACCCGTCCCGGCGCTGGCTTTGCCGATCCGGCCTTGTGGGAAAAAAGGCACGAAGATCCGACCGCGCTCCGACTGGAATTTGACGGCTTGAAAGGGCGTGCATGGCTTATGAAATGGCTGCCGGCAAGAGCTTATGACAACGGGATTTATGCCATATTTTCAAATCCGATCGGGATGGACGACGACCAGCTCAAAAATGGCTGCTCTATGATCCTCGACCCATTCG
This sequence comes from Dyadobacter alkalitolerans DSM 23607, assembly GCF_000428845.1. GTDB lineage: Bacteria > Bacteroidota > Bacteroidia > Cytophagales > Spirosomataceae > Dyadobacter > Dyadobacter alkalitolerans. The sequence goes on from NZ_AUAS01000002.1 coordinate 193,720, forward strand.
GCGACATTATAGCAGAATGTAGAACACTTGGCGATGACATCGCGATCGCCACATGCACACCGGAGAAACTGACCCAGGCGGGCGGTCACCGTTACAGAATGGCACGCCGTCCCGAACTTTACAGCGATGTCATCGGCGCAGATCATGCTTCCAGTCAAAAAGTAGTCTGGCTAACGTGATTCCTTACCAAGGGATTTTATATTAATTGGTATTATAATTAAACATCCAGATGATGTCAAACTGATCCTGGACCACACCGAAAAGCACATCGGTAGGTTCAGGATTTAGTGCGTAAATAACCTTTCCGTCAGCAGCAAGCTTGGAAAAGCAACGGATGATCTCCTGCTGATCATCAAATAACAATGCGATAGAAATATCATTATCAGCAACAAACTCCTGCGCACCCATGAAATCGGTGGCCATGATAGTAAACTCCCTATTTGTTAGCATTGCATGCATAACCTGATGCTGCATATTGTCCGGAAATTCTATGGCAAAAGGCGTGTCGCCTATCGTTTCGAGCGTGAGCTTCCCGCCAAAGCACTCCTTGTAAAAATACATTGCTTCCTTGCAATTGCCATTGAATGTCAGATAGGGAGAGATACGCGTCGCCATTTTTCAAACCAGTCGGTGCCTAAACAAAAATACCGCCTAACCGCCACAAGCAACAGGGATTATACGACAAATCGCAGGGTGTTTTGCGACAATTCTGGTATAAGTCCGTAGCTGGAATTTAACAGTAACCTCTTATTTAATAGAATACCAATCCCTTAGCCTCACATCGATTTTCTTGTCGCCAGCGTTCACGAGCTTTTTGAAAGCTTCGGTGTCGCTTAGGCCGTTTTGACCGCGGTAATGGTAAGGATAGACGATTTTTGGTTTGAAATCCAGGACTGCGGAGGCAGCTTCGGGCACGTCCATGGTGTATGGAAGGTTCATGCAGACAAATGCAAGGTCAATGTTTTTCAAGGCGCGCATTTCCGGGATTCCCGCTGTGTCACCGCTGATGTAGACCGTTTTGTCACCAAATTTCAATACATAACCATTGCCGCGGCCTTTGGTATGCTTTGCATCCGCTGATTCGGGAAGGTTATACATAGGAATAGCCATGATAGAGATGTCCATTTTACTGATCGTCTGACCGTTATTAACTTCAACGGCTTTGGCTTTCAGCGTTTCCGACATCATATCAATGACCGCTTTCGGTGCTACGATGATGGCTTTGCTTAGGTCCAGAGAGTCCAATGTTTTAGGATCGAAGTGGTCGCCGTGAATGTCTGAAATAAGGACAAGGTCGGGTGCAGCGATGCCTTTGAATGTTTTCGTGCCCCCATAGGGATCCACATAAATTGTCTTTCCGGCCCAGGTCAGCGACATTGTGGCGTGGTTGAGCGGCTGTATTTTCAGCCGGCCTTTCGACGTCGACAGATCATCGGCAGCAGGAAGTTGTGCCCATAACGGAGCCGAAATCAGTAAAAATAAGAGTGCAAATGTCGCTTTCATTTTATATCAGTTTGTTTGTTCAAAGTTAACTTTTTGTAATTACTTCCCGACTTTTTATATTGTTTACATTAGTATCAAAAACACCTATTCCGGACAAATGAAGACGCATACAACCAACTACATCGATACATTCATTCAGGTCGCCGAAGACAGCCAGGCCAAAGCGGGCGAAGTGCCGCCAACAAAGGGAACCGAAAAATCTGTCGCCAACATTCAGTTTGAAATCATCAGCACCCATCCCTACCAATACACATCCGACGACGTCCTCTTCCAGACTTTCGCCGTTCGCCAGGGTCTGGACGAGGCTGAGCTTGCAGCAGAGCGGGAAAAATTCTTCTCCAAAGGCCAGGCCTGCCTTAGAGCCTCACCACTCACAAAGCGATACGGCTGGGGCATTCATAGCGACACCGAAGGAAAAGTTGCGCTATACGGCCTGGAATCAAAAGAATATCAAAAATTCTCCTCCGACGAAAAACTAACAACCGTAAAAGCCATGCGCTCGAAGCGAGCTTAGGGAGTTGGAATAGAAAATTTCTTGCTCGCTTGTGACCAATGTGAAATGTTACGTCTAAAGATTTGTAATAAAGAATTAAAGATGTAATTTTGTTCACTAATAGTAAACTTTGCTATGTTTAATATTATCGCACGCAAAACGCTTTTAGCATATTGTGTTACTTATCCGCAGGCTTCCAACGCATTAAGAGAATGGTATGAGGAAATGGTCATACGATAAGGTGGACGTGAAATCAATAAAATATAAACCTTGAACAAATGGAATTAAAACTGATAAAAAATGACGCGGAGTATGAGCTGATGCTCGAATGGATTGACGAGCAGTTTGACAAGAAGCCGCATCCCGAAAGCAAAGAAGGAAACAACCTTCAAATCGCCTTGCTATTGATCAAAGCGTATGAAGATGTGCATTACAAAATCCCCTCTCCTGATCCGATCGAGGCGATTAAGCTCAAAATGGATGAAAAAGGGCTGAAAAGTAAAGATCTGGTGGATTGGGTTGGCAGCAAAAGCTATGTTTCGGCCATACTAAACCGGAAAAAACCTTTGACCTTGAAATTGGCCAAGTTATTTCACGAGAAGCTCGGAATTCCTGCACAAGTGCTTCTCGGATAGTCCAACCAATGCCTTACCATCTGCTTCGCTTCATAGCAAGCCTCTCACTTAATTTCAGCCGCAACAACTTTTTTTTCAGCGCGGTTAATGCCGTAGACGACTTGCTTGCCCTTTACCCAATGGTCCATGGCGATGCCTTGACCATGCATTGGTGCGGGTAGCGTGCGGACGTGTTCGAGCGTGAATCCGGATTTAGGGAGGCGCATGACGTAAAGGTCCTGCTCGTCGTGGCCTGTGCAATAGAGCAAGCCGTCTGCGCCCCAGACGCCACCTGAATTACTTTTTGGCGTAAAAAGAGCTATGATATGCTTGGGAAAAACCCAGGATTCAAGCTGGCGCCATTCCGGATCATATTTTACGACCGCCGTCCAGCGGGTGTCCCTGCCTTCGCTGGCCTCTTTTCCTGAATAATGTGCAAATCCGCACCACCAAAAGCCATCCTTCTGATCTATCCATGTCAAGGAGCCGTGCTGGGCAATGCCAAAGCTATGGTTCCCAATGTGTTGCATTGACTTCACATCGAACATTTCAATAGAGCTGGCCATCGGAATTTCGGGGTAATTCGTGTTGGCGCAATACATTTTTCCTTTAATGACCACGCCACTGTTTAAATGTTTGATGCCTTCTTTTGAGCCGTCCCAGACGGCAACTTGCTTGCCGTCAGATTTGGTATGTTTGGTTATGGTGCTGTTGTTGATAACATAAAAATGATCTGCATCAACGGCAACGGCCTGCTTCGCTTCGGTTACCTGAAATGTCCGGATTTCAGTTACAGTTTGGGAGAAACAAAATGAGGAAAAGAGACTGCTGAATGCAAGCCAGAGCCAAAACGGCGCACTGCGTAGGATCATGAGGTTTGGAAATATTTGACCAATAAAATTAGTCAAATATATGTGCGGACAAATTACCTTATTATGATATCTCCTGAATGATTACTGCTGCACTTTCGCCAAGGCCGGTGCGTTGTATGTGTAGACGGTGTAAGGGAAAATGTAATGTGCAACCAGCTTGGAAATAAGGCTGGCCACCACAATCGGGACAAAAAGCATATAGTTATCAGCGATGGCGCAAACCAGAAAAATCGCTGTAAATGGTGCGTGAATGCTGCCGCTCAGCACTGCCGCCATGCCAATGACCATGAAATTAACAGCAATCAGATTAAGGCCGAAAAAATGGTTTAAGACCGTACAAACGATCAATCCAAGAAACGCGCCTATGAATAAGCTGGGTGCGAAAACCCCGCCATCGCCCCCGGCGCCTAATGTTATGGAGGTTGCCAGCGGCTTCAAAAGCAAGATCAGCAGCAACGGTAAAATGGTTGACATTGCAGTGTCCGGCGTGAGTTTCAACAGGTTATTGATCCCGGCATAACCTTCGCCATACAAGCTTGGAAAGAAGAAAACAAGCAACGAAATCAGCAACGAACCAGCCAGGATTTTGGTGAGGTCATTGTTCAGGGAGCTGAAAAAACGTTTGAAAAAGAGGACACTTTTTGTCAGATACACCGAATTAAGGCCAGCGATAACCCCGAGCAATACAAAGTAAGGCAAGGCATAGCTATTCCAAACGGAGACATTGAAATTGAATATTTGTTTGAAAAAGAAATAGCGGGTTAACAGGTAAGAAACCAGCACGGCCGTAATGACGCTGGCTGTATGCAGCTTGCTTTTTCTTTTGGTAAAAACCTCAAATGCAAACAAAAAACCCGCAATAGGCGCATTGAATAATGCTGTAACACCCGCGGCCAGCCCCGAACAAACGAGATCGGTCCTGTATTTTTTGAGATAACTCACCTTGCGACTCGACAATGCGCCAACCGACGCCGTAGCAACGACTGTAGGAACTTCGATGCCCGTTGAACCGCCACAAATGACTGTCAGGAATCCGTTGAAATAATGGGAAGGAACCTTGTATGCGGGAAGCGTATTTCCATTTTTATTGATCGTGTCCAAAACCTCTTTGATCCCTTTATTGGCCTTATTCCTGAACAGAAATCGCCTGAGCATGTGAATCGTCGTGATGCCGATCAGTGGCAAAACAAAAATGAGATAGGTGTTTTCATGGATCTTTTCAAGCAAATTCTCCTCGTAATGTTCTGTGATCACTTTAAGTGTATCTGCGATCAATGCGGATACTACACCTGTAAATGCGGCTGCAATTAACACTCCGACGACTCTCTGACTTTTCTTTACGTGATAAGATTTCTGGTCCATGCTACATTATACAAGCGCCTCATTTCCATTTTGGTTCCTAGAAACGTTACGTATTTGCCCGAATGTTATCGCAATCAAGGCTTCGCAGAGCCGGGTTCCTGACGATATCGGTCCTTTAAAAGATTCATCATGTATACATTAATGTCCCACTGGCTGGCCACGGGCGTTTGTGCGTATGGTAACGACGGCATGTAAGGTGCAGGGCCGAATTCAGTGGTGACGGTGAGCTGCGACTGCTTTGCATTGTGCGAGGCAACCACCTGGTCCCACCATTGCAAATGTGTTTCGAGCGTTTCGGCCCATTCCGGTGCTCGGGGGTCATTTACCTGCGGCCCTTCGGCGTGCCCTACCCTGCTGTGAACGTGATCCGTATGCGCGATTGCCAATGCAACTGCTTCCGCCTGATCTTCCAACAGCGATTCGTGCACGTTGCACCAGTGCGAAATGTCCAGCGTAATGCGCAAATCCGGGATTTGTGAAAGATATTCGTGCGTAACATGCGCGGCATATAAACTTTTTCCACGATGCGTCTCATGGATAATCGGGATGCCGGATTCTGCTGCAAGCGAAGCAGCCAGATCAAAAAGCCGCTTGTTATGATCAAAGGAAAAGTAATCTTTTCCGGTCTGACAACTTATAAAAACCGGCCCGGCTGCGATCAGGTTTCGAAGATATTTTTCATAATTAGCCGCATGCGCATCAATGCCCCGCTCAAATGACTGCCAATACTGACCAATCAGTTCGAGACCATGCCTGGCCAGCGCTTCCAGTATTACGTCCGTTTCTTCCCGCTCGAAAGGCAGCGCCATCTCAACGCCGTCGTAACCCGCTGATTTTACATGGCTGCAAAAAGTGTCAAAAGGCAATGTGTTGCCCCATTGCGGCGCATAGAACTTGATTTTCATCGCTTGTGTACTGTAAATGTTAATGAAAAAAGGCGTACTCAAGCCCTATTCTACCGGCTTCGGGCCGATAGCAGCAAATGTTTGATAATGCGGGCTGATCATGTCGCCCGGCAAACCGCCAGACTTCACTTTCATCAGGACTGATTTTTATATTCATATTTTATTCAAATCAATGATCGACCGATATGAGAATTGCCACCTACAATGTCAATGGAGTCAATGGCCGGCTGCCGGTGCTGCTGCGCTGGCTGGAAATGACAAAACCCGATGTCGTTTGTTTGCAGGAACTGAAAGCGCCGCAGGAGAAATTCCCTGAAAAAGCTCTATTGGACGCGGGTTATAATGCGATTTGGCACGGGCAAAAAAGCTGGAATGGTGTAGCGATCCTGGCACGGGGCTTAGAGCTGAAAGAAGTGCGCAGAACGCTTCCCGGCTATGAGGATGATCTGCATAGCCGGTACATTGAGGCCATTGTGAACGGAATGCTCGTGGGCTGCCTTTACCTGCCCAATGGCAACCCGGCACCCGGGCCCAAGTTGGAATACAAGCTGCGCTGGTTCGAACACTTTACAGCACACGCTGCGGAATTGCTGGCTTACGATGTGCCGGTCGTCCTGGCGGGCGATTACAATGTGATGCCCACTGAGCTGGACGTTTACAAGCCTGAACGGTGGGTAGACGATGCGCTGTTCCGTCCCGAGGTCCGGGAGGCTTTCAAAAAAGTTGTGGACCAGGGCTGGACGGATGCCATCCGGAAATTACATCCTGCTGAAACGATTTATACTTTCTGGGACTATTTCAGAAATGCTTACGGCCGCAATGCCGGCCTTCGTATCGATCACTTTTTGCTAAGTCCGCATGTGGACGCGCGCCTGCTTGCGGCGGGTGTGGATAAGGACGTTCGTGGCTGGGAAAAATCGAGTGACCATGCACCTACCTGGATTGAGATTGCCGATCCGGAAGAATAAAATTTAAACCGCTTGCTAACCCTGCCCTGCCTGTAAATAAGTAGGAAATCTGCCGCGTGCGAGATTGCTTATTTTGCTTGCATGAAAACAATAACACTGTTTAACTGGGCGGCTGTGAGCGTGTACGCGCTGGGCATACTATGGACGCTGCTCATCGAAAAAACGCAATCGGACCGTATGGCGAGCGGCATGCTCATAATGGTTTACATACCGCTTGCCATACTGGCGCTGCTGAATTACCTGCCTTACAAAACAACCAAGATCATTGCCCTGGCCATCAATATTTATCCGCTGGCTATGGGTATATTTTATCTCGGTCTCGGCCGCGTCATTACAAATTATCAATCCAAAAGCTATGATATTGAACTGACTGAAAAAGCGAATGGCACCTATTATTTTCCGGATCCCGTGAGGCGAAATCTGGCTGCGGCGCTGGCAGCAGGAAATATTGAGGAGCTGAAAACCGCACTGGACCAACCCATTCCTAACATCAATGCAAGCGGCGAAGACCATATAACCCTGCTGGATTTTGCTGCGATGCAGGCAAAGAAGAATCCCAAAGCACAAGTGCTCGAATCTCTTCAATTGTTGCTGGCTCATGGTGCTAAAACCGAGACACCGGATCCTATGCGCACGGCAACGCACTTTCTTGTATTAGCAGATGATCCTGCTTTTCTCGAATTTTTCCTAAAAAACGGGGCAAACCCCAATGCAATAGAAGCAGAGCGTAACTATCCCATCCTTTTTCAAGCATTATTTCTGGATGTGAATGATACGGCTAAGACAGAAAAGGTGAGTTTGCTTCTGGAATATGGTGCCGATCCTAATGCGTTTTCTCCCAAATATGATGAGAATGTCATTGTTTCATCGGCCCTATGCACGGCGGCGGGCCTGGAACAATGGGAAATTTGCAACCTGCTGCTTAACCACGGTGCGAAACCAGATTATCAAACCGCTGGCGGCTGGGACATCCGTAAAGCAGTTGCTTATCAGGACAAGCAGTTTCATAGCTGGGGAAAAGAACCTCCCCTGGAATTTACATCGTTGAAAGAGCGGCTCAGTTCCCTGCCATAGGCATTATAAAATGAAACCGGACTGCTAAGCGACCCGGTTTCGTGTTTATTTAGTAAGTCAGACTTTTAAGATAGGCAATGGTCTGAGGCACCTGAGTAGCGTAACTCGGGCTCTCGTCTTCTATATAGTAATGTTCAATGGACGATTTTTTGGCGGCTTTCAGAATGCCTGGAATGTCGAGTTGTCCGGTTCCTAATGCCACATCGTTTTCAACAGGCGTCCCGCCGGACATGTTCCCCGTAACTCCCTTTTTCAAATCCTTCATGTGCATTAATTTGAAGCGCTTAGGATATTTTGCGATCAGTGCGGCCGGGTCGGCGCCTGGGAAAAAAGTCCATAAAAGATCAATTTCAAAGCTGACATATTTCGGGTCTGTTTTCTGGATCAGATAATCCATCAAAGTGCCGTCTTCATGTTTCTCAAACTCATAACCGTGATTATGGTAGCAGAATGTAAGACCGAATTCCTCTTTCAATTGCTTCCCGATCTTATTGAAATCAGCAACAGTCTGCTGAGCCATCTCTAATGTAAAGGGACCTTTATGCGGAATCCAGGCAACGCGTACAAACTTCGCGCCCAGCGCTTTGGCATTCTCTCCCACTTCTTTCGTTTTGTTCAATGCGTCCGGGTATTGCACACCAAAGGATGAACATTTAATGCCACGCTCATCCAGAAGCTTGCGCAGTTCAGCTGCCGTTTTCCCGAACAAGCTTGAAAATTCCATGTCTTTAATGCCAAGCTGCTGCAATGTGTCCAACGTAGCCGCAGCGTCTTTGGCCAAACTTTTACGGAAAGTGTAAGAAACCATCCCCGGCATGTCAGGGAAAAGAGGTTTTGTTTTTTGGGCAAAAAGCGTGTTGACACCCAATGCAAAGGCAACAGTTGCTACGAGTATTCTTTTGAGTTTCATTTTATCAGTTAAGAAGTTTCATTATTAAGACGAATCATTATCATTCATACCCTACAAACAAATGGCCCCTCGCCTCGGCATTTGGTGTAACATTACCATTAAATAAGAACTCTATATCGGAATAGTCCGTTTGCAGCTTGTTTTATTAATATTGTCGCGTCTAATTTTACTCACAATTCTCTAATCTCTTTCCTATGAAGACAATTCGTTTACTTGGCCTGGGCTTTTTCCTTTTTGCTTCTGCCCTCAGTTGCACCGACCACGCGCCGGATCCTATCGAATTCAGTTCTGCTGAGTTTTCAAAAGGTGCGCTAATTGCTCCGATCGCTATTACCAAGGGAGATAATAACAGACTTTGGGTAACCGAACAAGGCAGCGCAACCGACCAGGGCGACACTTACGACGGCCGTGTTTCCATGATCGGGCCTGATGGCACGGTTTATCCCGCAATCACCGGCTTTTTATCGAAAAGCAGCGTTGAAAAAATGCCTAGCGGCCTTACGCACCTTTTATATAAAGATGGCATGCTATACATTCTTCACGGCGTGGAAGGCAGGCTTTACAAGGCAAATGTTTCGTCCTGGAACCCTGGCGACGCACCTTTGAAAGCAAATGAGCTTAGTTTTGAAGATCTTGGCAGTTTTGTAAAATCTCAGCTTCCTGATCCGGCAACTGCGGAATCCAACTTGTACAACCTGACATGGGGACCTGAGGGAGATCTTTTCATCACAGACGCAGCGGGTAACATGATCATTCGCAGAAAAAGTGACGGCTCCAAAAGCGTATTTGCTACTTTCCCGGATTTCGACAATCCTAAAAAACCTGTGGGCGGCCCGACAGTGGATTTCGTTCCTACGGGCATCGCTTGGGATGGCAGCAAGTTCTACGTTACATCTTTAACAGGTTTCCCTTTCAATGAGGGCCTGGCTGAAATCAAAACTGTTGACCAGCATGGCAATGTATCGGATCATAAAAAAGGATTCACAACACTGGTGGATGTTGTACTAACAGACAGCAATAAGCCATTGGCTGTACATTTCGCTAATTTTTCATCCGCTTTCATGTTTGAGCAAAATACAGGAACAGTTACCAGCGAAGACGGTGCTGTTGTTCTGGCCGGACTGAACATGCCAACGGACATTGAAAAAGTTTATACAAACACTTATTATGTCGTTTCCCTTGGAAACAGTAAAGTGTATAAGCTTACCTATTAATACTGATCAACTATCCTATTAACATAAAAAAAACGCCTTCCTTATCTGGGAGGCGTTTTTTTATGGAGCTAAAATTAAAATGCTAAACAGGAAGCCAGATGTTAAACACAGCACCATTACCCGGGCTCGAATGTGCCGAAATGTAACCGCCGTGCTGCTCCACGATTTTCTTAACAATGCTCAGCCCGATCCCCGTTCCTGAATATTCGTGCTTGCCGTGCAGCCGTTGAAAAAGGCTGAAAATCTTTTCGCTAAACTCCTGTTCAAACCCGATTCCGTTGTCTGAAAATGTAATGTGATGGAACAGCTGATCGTGATTAATGGCAGCATACGCCACCACATTTGCCCCGTCAACGATTTCTGCTTTGATGGTAATTACCGGGTTCTCAGTAGAAAATTTGATGGAATTGCTGATCAGATTAGAGAAGAGCTGGTTAATCTGAAAACTATTTGCCCTGATAACGGGCAGGTTATCGTAATGGATAACAGCTTGTTTTTCAGCAATAAGTAGCTCAAAATCGATTTCAATGTTCTCCACAATTTCATTAAGATCCACCGCAGTGTGGTCGTCGCCTGTCTTGGCCAGCCGGCTGTATGTCAGCACCGACTGGATCAGTTCACTCATGCGCTGTGCCGACGATGAAATTTTCCGGTAGTACATGGCCGCCGTGTTCTCGTCGGCTTTGTTTTTCTGAATTAAATGGATAAATGTCTGGATTTTTCGCAATGGTTCCTGCAAATCGTGGCTGGCAATGTAGTTGAACGATTCCAGTTCCTTGTTGGCCAATAAAAGATCCTTTGTGCGTTGCTGCACCTGCTGCTCTAACTCTTCTGTAAATAACTTCTGGCTCTCCTCGATCCGCTTGCGGGCCCGTTGAATTTTGATTTGGGATGTAATCCTGGCGAGCATTTCATTGGATGAGAACGGTTTTACCAGATAGTCATCCGCGCCAATTTCATAACCTTCAATTTTGGATTCTTCTCCGGCCCGGGCGGTGATCAGGATCACCGGAAGCTGGCTGGTCTCCGGATTGGCTTTTACACGCCTGAGCAATTCGATACCATCTATTTCCGGCATCATAATGTCACTCAAAACGAGCGTAGGCTTATACTTTCGTATTTTGTCAAGTGCGTCCGAGCCGTTGGTTGCCGTGATGGTTTCATATCTCGTTGAGACCAATGACTCAATGTGCTGGCGCATATCCGCATTATCATCTACAATCAGCACCAGTTCATTTGCTTCTCCTGATCCTGCCTCAACCTCTGTGCTGCTATCATCTGGCAATAACGCTTGCTTGTCCACCAGCGCCGCTGCTTCCTGTACATATACATTTAGGCCTGCATTCGCCAAGCCGCCGTCATCTTCCAGAATTTGGGTATGGGATAAATGTTTGGTGCCAAATGGCATGGAAACCGTAAAGCAACTTCCCTCACCTTCAACGCTTTCTACCTCGATGTTACCGTTATGCAGCGAAATGAGCTCCTTAATCAGCGACAACCCAATTCCAGTCCCTTCATATGTTCGCCCTGCCGTACTTTGGATCCGGTGGAAACGCTCAAACATATGCGGCAGCTCGTTCTCCGGAATCCCCACACCGGTGTCGGCCACGGTAAGCACGGCATGGTCACCATTGGCAAAAAGTCTGACTGTTATAGCGCCTTCCAGTGTAAATTTGAAAGCATTTGACAACAGATTGAAAACGATTTTTTCCCACATCTGACGGTCCAGATAAACGGGCGGAAGGTTGGCGTCAACTTCAACATTATATTGAAGATCAGCGCTTTCTATCACCGATCTGAAATTCGCCGCCAGGTTACGGGTGTATGTCGCCAGATCTGTCGATACAAAATTGCCCTGATGACGGCCGCTTTCAATGCGACTAAAATCCAGCAGTGAATTGACGAGCTTCAACAGACGCAACGCATTCCGATGCGTTACTTCAATACTTTGCCTTTCCGCACTATTGAGGTTGCCTGCAGGCTTGTTCAGCAATTCTTCCAGTGGTCCAAGGATCAGCATCAGTGGTGTACGGAACTCGTGGCTGATGTTGGTGAAAAAGAGCGTCTTAGCCTTATCCAATGCTTCCAGTGCCTCAGCGCGCTTCCGCTCTTCCTCGTACGCGAGCGTATTGTTCACACCCAGCGCAATCTGGTCCGCAACTACTTGAATAAAATTCCGGTATGCGTCGTCGAATTTGCGATATGGATTGAGTCCAACGGTAAGCACCGCCAATGGAAACTGGCGGTTAGCGGATTTTATAGGAATATCCACAAAAATCCGCGGCGCAATGTCCCACGCGCCCTTCGGGATCTCTTTCCACTGCCCATCCACGACCGATTCCACGATATGATTTTCCTGAATGGCCTTTATAATGCCGGGAGCGGCTGTTTCTGGGTTGGTCAGGTTTATTAACCCACTCACAGGAGCTTCCTCAAAGCCGGAGCACGCGACGATCTCAGCGCTGCTGCCATCCATTTTGATCTTATAGACCATAGAAAAAGGGAAATCCTGAGGATTCCCTGCAAGCGCTTTTGTTGCCTGCGCGTACACTTCCTGTTCGTTTTTCTTCTGTGCAACTGTATCCAGCAACTGCATTGTCCTCAATGCCCGCTCGTTGATAATCCGGTCTGTATCAGCTGTGTTATAGCAAATTATGCCTGATGGAAATCCGTCTGCGCCCAGCACGGGTGTGTACGAAAATGTGTAATAAGTTTCTTCGGGAAAGCCGCTTCGTTCCATGATCAGCAGCTGGGATTCCACGTAGGTCCCTTCGTCTTTTTTCATAGCCCGCGAAAGCAGTGGTTCAATGTCTTTCCAGATATCTTTCCAAACCACCGAAGCCGGCTGGCCTAATGCGACAGGATGCTTCCCGCGAACGATATCGATATATGCATCATTGTAAAATTTAATCAATTCATCCCCCCAGCCGATCCAGATCGGTTGTTTCGAGCTGAGCATGATCCGCACGCAGGTTTTAAGGCTTTGCGGCCATTGTTCGGGGATGCCAAGTTTAGTTTTTTCCCAATCTAATTGCCGGATGCGTTCGCCCATTTCGCCTCCTCCTACGAGGAATTCCAGCTTTTTTAACTCATTATCTACCATGAAATGACTAGAAAAGGGTCGTTACAATTCTTTTAATTTCTTCCTTTACCTCATCCGTGTTGGCGTGTTTCTTAATAAGCCCCGCTGCTCCGAGTGCCTTGCATTGCTGAACAATGGCCCTTTCATCGGAAGTCGAATACATAAAAGCAGGGATATGAATGAGCGACGGCCTTTTTTTCATTTCTGCTAAAAATTCCATACCATTCATTTTGGGCATATTGATGTCTATGAAGATGACATCGGGAGAGAATGCGGGTTGTTCCAGTTTTTCGAGCGCCTGGATCCCGTCTTTGGCAAAAAAGCATTTAGCATCAGGAAGTGCGTCTTCCAGCATGATAGAAAAAATTTCCTGATCTTCGATGTCATCGTCAACCAGGAATACAATCAAATTTTCAAGCATTTTCACAAGTTTCGGGCAAGCGCATCTGCGCAATGCAAGATAATAAAAATCCTGACCTCCACGCCAGCAGTGGTTTTGCAATGCTCCCGAAAACTGCGAGCTTGTTTAGTCGGTACATTGATAATCCTTTATGAAAAATCGTAACCTGGTCGTAACAGAATGCTTTCAAGCACTTCTATCCAGCCGAAATACAAGCCATATATGCCCTCTTTAAAGATGATGTAATGTCGTCGTAGCGCAGGGGTTTGGAAATGTAATCGTCCATGCCGGCGGCGATGCATTCTTCGCGGTCTTCCTTCATAGCGTTGGCGGTCATGGCAATGATGTAAGGTTGCTCGATCTCCTGTTTGCGGATCAGGCGCGTGGCTTCCAGACCATCGATTTCGGGCATCTGAACGTCCATGAAAACAACGTCGAATTTTCTGGTAAAGGTTTTGGCGACCACCTCAGCGCCGTCGCGGGTAACGATCGGGCTGTAACCCAGTTTTCCGAGTATTTTGACAAACAGTTTCTCATTAATCTGATTATCCTCAGCAATCAGAATGTGCAGCGGATACTGAATAGCAAATGCCTCCGAGAGTGGCGATTGCACCGCAGGTAAAACCAGCTTGGCCGAGTCGCCCTGATTTTTCAGCTCCATCTGGATCAACTGCCCAAGCTGCTGATGCTTAACCGGTTTGGTCAGAATAGCGGCGAATAGATCTTTAAAAGTATGGCGTTTTTCGTCGCCTACCGAGCTGAGCAGGAAAAGAGGCAATGCTGGGAAGCGCCGCTTAATGATCCCGGCCAGTGTAACGCCATCCATTTCAGGCATTTGCTGATCCGTAATGATCAGGTCGAACTTCATGCCGCTATCCAGAATTTCGAGCGCCTGTTTTCCCGATGACGCAAGCGTGGGCACCAGTTTCCATTGCTCCATTTGTGCTTGGAAAATCCGCAGATTGGTCTCATTATCATCAATGACCAGGACGGCTTTGCCATCATTTTCAGAAGTGTTAAAATGCACATATTGCCGCTGGGATTCATGGCTGACCTTTGCCTGGATAGAGAAATGAAAGCTGGTTCCCTTGCCAGGCTCGCTGTCGACGCTGATTGTTCCGCCCATCAGTTCCACGAGGCGCTGACTGATCACCAGCCCGAGCCCCGTGCCTCCGTACTTGCGCGTATGGGACGAATCGACCTGTGAGAAGGCGACAAACAGGCGGTCCAGCTTATCTGCCGGGATGCCTATGCCCGTATCTTGAACCTGAAAGCTGATTTCCAGTTCGTCATCACTGACATACTTAACCAGTTTTACAATCACCAAAATTTCACCCTCATGCGTGAACTTGATCGCATTTCCGACAAGGTTGATCAGGATCTGCCGCAACCGCTGGCTGTCGCCAATGATCTGGTTGGGCACCTGTGGACTGATCTGGTAAACAAGGTCCAGACCAATCACCGCCGCTTTGGAAGAAAATATATCCAAAACCGCCTCAATACAATCGCGAAGATTGAAACTAATGTGTTCCAGCTCCATATTTCCCGATTCGATCTTCGAGAAATCCAGGATATCATTGATTACCATGAGCAGGCTGTCGCCACATTTGATAATGGTGTCGGTATATTCAGTTTGTTCCTCATTCATAGGCGTTTGCGCTAGCAGCAACGCCATACCAATCACCCCATTCATAGGCGTGCGAATCTCATGGCTCATCGTTGCCAGAAACACGCTTTTGGCCATGTTCGCTTTTTCCGCTTCCTGCCTTGCCACCAGTTCTCTTTCGTTCTGATTCTGCAAACGGGAATTCATTGTTTGCAGGTCCGCGGATTGCAGTTCAAGTTCGTGCTTTTGCCGGATCACCTCAACGGTGCGTTCTTCAACCTGCTTTTGCAACAAATCCTTTTGCTTTTTCATAGCGCCGATCCGCCAGCGGTAGAACCAGTAAATGAGGCCCGCTGCCAACAAAACCGCCAATGTGCGGAACCAGAGCGTTTTCCAGAATGGTGGCGTAACGTGCAGGACAACGCTTGTTCCCTGCTCGTTCCAGACTCCATCATTATTGGAAGCTTTTACTTTGAAGACATATTTACCAGGATCGAGATTGGTGTAAGTCGCTTTTCTGTTCGTCCCGCTGTAAATCCAGTCCTTGTCAAAACCGACGAGTTGGTAAGCATACTGGTTCTTTTCAGAAAGTGTGTAATTCAGCGCGGTAAACTCAAAGGAAAGCATGGACTGCGCGTAGGAAACGGTAATTTCTTTGGCTGCGCTGATGTGATTTTTTAAAGGCGATCCCTCCTCCTGGTTTTTGATGGGTTGATTGAAAATCTGAAAATCAGTGATAAAGACGGGTGGGACGTATGCATTGTATTTAATGCTGTCGGGATGGAAAAAATTGAGCCCATATTGCCCTCCGATATATATGACTCCTTCTTTGTTTTTAAACAGGGAAAGACGGTTAAAAGAACCCTGCTGCAAGCCATCACTGAAATCGAAGTTGCGGAATTCACCAGTTTTTGGATTAAACCTGGAAAGGCCTTTATTAGAACTTATCCAGAGCAAGCCCCGGTCGTCCTCGGTGATTGCCTGAACGACATTATTAGGCAAGCCATCCGATCGCTGATAATGCTTAAAAGTGTTCGTTTTTTTGTCTAACAAATTGAGACCGCCACTGGTCGCAACCCAAATGTGTCCGTTTCTATCCTCATAAATGGCATTGACCTGGTTATTGGACAAGCTTGTGATTTGTGCAGGATCCGATGTGAATCTGGTAAACTGGTTGGTTTTCTTATTGTAACGGTTCAGCCCGCTTCCCTCGGTTCCTACCCAGAGATTCCCAGCGGAATCCACCATTAACGAGAGAATCATGTCGCTGCTGATAGAGCCCCGAACATTGGCGTCCGCCCGGAATTGCGCTACGTTCCCCGAAGTCCTATCGTATTTCAGCAAACCTCTCGACGTCCCGATCCACATGCAATGCTCGCTTTCATCATTGATCATCACATGAACATTGGCATAAATTGTAGAAGCCGGATTTTCACTTTGGTTTAAATTCTTAAATGCATTGCTTTTCTTATCATACAAACTCAAACCGCCCTTGTAATTTCCCACCCATATGTTTCCATCAGCGTCCTCGCAAATGGCGATTGCATAGTTACTGGCAATGCTGCTTTCGTTTTTAGGATTGTGCGTTAAATAAGTAGTATGGTTGGTTTTAAGGTTCACCACGTTCACTCCTCCTCCATCTGTCCCTGCCCAGATCTTTCCCTCATTGTCTTCAATAACAGTCAGTACGTTATCATTATTCAGACTTTTCGGATCGTTAATATTCGTTTTCAACAGGCCAAATTTCAATGGTTCCCGGTCCATTACATTAATCCCGCCGCTGTAAGTGCCGACCCACATGGTGCCCAGTGGATCGCAAAACATGCTGTATATAGATCCATTATTTAGCCCGCTCGCATCATTTTTGTCATATGTATAATGGGCAAATTGGTTGTTTTCCTGCAACACATTAATGCCCCCGTTCCTGGTTCCTACCCAAAGTCGGCGGTTTTTGTCTTCTTCCAGAGAGATGACATCGTTATGAGAAAGTCCTGTCGACTGCTGATCATCGTGCCGGAAAATGGTGAACGTTTTTCCGTCCGCATTCAAAAGATTAAGACCTCCGCCTTCACTGGCCACCCAAATTCTGCCGCGGGAATCTTCCAGAACCTCATTCAGATCATTGCTACTAAGGGATGCCGGATTTTGAGGATCGTTTTTATAAATGACAAACCTTTTTGCAGCCGCATCAAAACGGTTGAGTCCTCCTCCGCTGGTGGATATCCAAACGGTCCCCTTCCGGTCTACCGTAATGTCGCTCACCACATTGTGGCTCAAAGTGCCGGCAACGCGAGGACTATTTGAATAATTTTGAAATGTGTTTTTTTCCGGATTAAAGACGCTTACGCCGCCTCCTATGGTGCCCAGCCAGAGATTTCCGGCCTTGTCCTGATCAATGGCATGCACCTTATTGTGGCTGACGGTGTTGTTATTCCCCGCTTTGTGCAGATAATTTGTGAAAGTTTCCTGTTCATTGTCAAACCGGCTCAGCCCTCCATCGTCCGTGCCGATCCAGAGCCTGCCCTGTTTATCTTCAAATATGGTATGAATATAATTGTGGCTGATGCTCTGTGGGTTACGGGGGTCATTCCTGTAAACTGTGAATTTGTAACCATCAAACTTATTCAGTCCGTCCTGGGTGCCAAACCACATGAAACCGCGCCTGTCTTTCACAATGCAGGTCACATTGTTTTGAGATAAGCCGTTTCCGGTCGTTAAATGTCGGAATATTGCCTGCTTATGCTGAGCGAACGAAGGGGTAAATAAGTAAAGAAGAGAAAAGAGGAGCGTAAAGGTTTTATGCATGCAGGGTCACAATCAATTTACAACTATTTCTACGTAAATTAGATGTAAATTATCACTCTGCAAATATATTTTGTAAATAAAAGATAAAGGGCTGTCGGCAACGTCATGCACTGGCCTTGTAACCCATCACATCTTTGATTTCGCCCGCCAACGATTCAATAGTGCTTGGCTTAGAAATTACCTTCATCACACCGAAAGATTGATAGTTGGGAAGGTCAGCCGCTTTCAGACCGGTTAGAATAACAATATCCACATGGTTTACGCCCAGTGCCTCATTGATTGCAAACAGGCATTTGGGAAGCTCCATCCTCGGCATGTTGAAGTCAAGAAAAATATTATCAGGCAATGGAAAACGCCTTTCCTTTATTTTGTTAACCGCATCCTGACAGTTGAATGAGTGCTCACAAGTGGCTTTTGGGAAAGCCATTTCCAATGCAAATTCAAATATATCATGATCATCCGGATCATCGTCGATAAGTAATATACTGTTATTCATTTTTAGTGTAATCCGTTCCACACACAGTTTCAAAGCGGGTATGTAAAATAACCGTTCCCAGGATCCTGTCCCGAGGAAAAAATACTGTCACCTATTTTATATTTTTTTATACTTTTTAATGAACCCTTAAAAGTTCGGCTCTCCCTGCTACGATACCTTTGTTGCCATCAAATATTCACATCAATCATTTAAAAAGGTAACTACTCAAATCCAATGAAAAATCACTTGCTCAAAACAGTTAGCTGTGGCTTAATGCTCGGCGCGGTCTTATTCTCAACAAGTTGCAAGGATCAAGAAATCCTGTCCGAAAACGAAAAATTCGAGCTGGACGGTTCGGACGAGTCGGCTAAACTAGGTGTGCCTACCAAATTTGACGAGGTGGCATTTGCAAATCGCATTGAAACGTATCTGGAAGATAAGGTTGCGGGATTTGGCTATTCCATCATTAAAGACGGGAAAGAATTTTACGTGAACAATGGTGGGGACGGCTACGCCAGAAAGAAGATCGAGTCAAACTTCGAATTTCATGGCGCCAATGCTAGGCAGGAAATTGTTGCCACTACGCAATATGTAACAGCGGTGGCCGTCATGCGGGTTTTGGAAAAATATAACTTAACGCTCGGGCACACCGTGCACAATTATTTGCCCAAGGGCTGGGTGCCAAGTGCAAGCTTTAAAGCGCTGACATTCGAACGGCTACTTGCACACCGCACTGGATTGATCGATTATGCCAATCTGAATGACCTGGAAAAAACAGTTGAAGGTCCGATAAACACAACCATTTTCAATGAAAAGGCCTACCAGTATTCCGATGCAAATTATGAGCTGCTGGCATTGATCCTACCGTACGTACATGCCAAAGAGTTAGCCAAACAAGGCGATAGCGGACTGTTGAATACACTAAATTCTCAACCAACGAATTCGAGTGTCTATTACGTAGCGACCTCGATTTATGGAAATTTTGTGAGGACCTATGTTTTTGGCGCAGCCGGACTGGAACATGCAGACAAAATAGAATGGCGAGCCTGGTCTCCGACAGGGCCACTTAGCGCAGAAAAAGCAACGAAGGGATATCCGTCCAGATCCGGCTCAGAACCCGGCTTGTTGAAGGAAGATAACCTGATTAATGGTGGTGCTACGGGCCTGTATATCAGCGCTTCCCAATTTGCAAAGCTGCAATATGCAGTTAAGACATTTAAGGTGATAAAAATGGAATCCGTATCTGCGATGAAAAACAAGCTCGTCGGATTTGACGGCAAGCTGAACGGATCCAAGGGCGCTTATTACTGGAAAAGAGGCAATGGTAAAAACTGCGAAACAATGGTGATCGACTTCGGCAGCGTGCAAGTTGCGGTGTTCGCCAACTCGCCGG
Source organism: Dyadobacter alkalitolerans DSM 23607 (assembly GCF_000428845.1). GTDB lineage: Bacteria > Bacteroidota > Bacteroidia > Cytophagales > Spirosomataceae > Dyadobacter > Dyadobacter alkalitolerans. The sequence continues at coordinate 213,396 of NZ_AUAS01000002.1, forward strand.
AAAGTGAGATCAGCGATCCGGTTGTACTGGCCAAAATGTTCGAAAGTTCACTTCACCCCTGATCGTACAAAGCCAGAAACTTTGTGTGACTAATAAATGTGTTGTGATAAGCGTGGCTGATTTCGGCCACGCTTATTTTTTGTATTTCAAATCAATGGCGGGCAGGGGCATCAAAACAGGTCGTGCGATCATATTATATCGATACAGCTCCGTTTTCGGCGGCTCCTTTTGAGAGAGGTTTAATGATTTGTCAAAGAACGCCTTGAATTCGGTGCCGCTCTTGAATGTAGGCTTGTTGACTGTAAGGCGGCTTTTCCGGTTGAAAAAATCCGGTAATTTTTCCCGGATATGGATCGGCAGCTTCTCCACTTCCAGATCAAAAGGGATGACAATGGTGTAGCGCACCGCAACGGCTTTTCCATTTTGCCTGGCTGGCGTCCATTGCGGCATATGCTGAACCAGCCGAACAGCTTCTTCGTCAATCCCCCACCCCGGCCCGTTCACGATAACCGGGCTGCTGATGTTCCCCTTTTCGTCCAAAAAAAATGAGACCGAAGCCTGTCCTTCAACACCCGCAGCAACTGCCTCTGCCGGGTAACGCATGTGGTGCGCAAGAAATTTGACCAGTTCTTTGGTCCCTCCCGGAAAACGCGGCCACCTTTCCAACGCTAACCCACTGCCCGAATTTTCATGGTTATCAAGCGGCTTTTTAGCAGTGACTTCCGCCTTCGCCGCCTGGCTAACCCACCCCGGCTTACCTTTCAAAACAATTTCATAATCTTTTCCCGATTTCCTCACATGCATTTCAACCGGCTCAAAATCAGGATGACTGATAAGCATCACGCTGTTTTCAGGAACGGCGGCGATCTCAAAATAGCCCTTCACATTGGTAACGGTTCCCAGGACGGATTCTTTGATAAAGACCGCTGCATTAGAAACCGCAACACCATTAATGTCCCTGACGGTACCTTTGACTTCCGTCAATTCTTTACCAAAAACATGATTTGAACCTGCACTTTCACCGACAAGTAACAGGTTGAAAATGCCCACCAACATTGCGCTCCACAACATTTGACCTTTGACCATAGGACTCGTCCAGTAGGGTTGTAAAATAATAAATGACAATGCGTTAACAAAGTAAAGTTTTTCCAAAAAATATCCATATTAGCACACGTAATCGTTTTCCAGAACCTCTGTGAAACGCTTTTTATAATGATAGAAATGAAGAAAACTACGCCTGATCAATTATATGGACGCCTCCGCTACGCTTACTGAACGTTACTGGAAATGGGAAGAAAAAGTTGCATTCCGTTTTTTCTTTATTTTTTTTCTGCTCTACATTGCTCCCTGGACCTGGCCGTCCAGCATGCCCTTCACCGGCGACTTACTTAGTTTTTTCAACGACCTGCACTGGGGCGCGGCGGATTGGCTGATTCAGCTGGTGAAAAAACATATCCTGCACATCGATATTAAGATTACGCCTAACGGCAGCGGCGATACGATTGATGACTGGACCTGGAATGGGATCATGCTGTTCATTTCCTTTATCGGGACCGCGATCTGGTCGCTTGTGGATGCACGAAGACGGGAGTATAATGCACTGTACACGTGGCTGCAAGTGATTGTACGTTACCAGCTGGCAATGAGCATGTTTACTTACGGGTTTATCAAAATTTTCCCGATGCAGATGCCGGAACCCAGTATTAGTCAGCTTGCCACGCCGCTTGGCGAATTCACGTCAATGCGTTTTGCGTGGCTTTTTATTGGCTCCTCTCCCTCCTACGAGATATTTTCAGGCATTTGCGAAGTGCTCGGTGGATTGCTCATGCTCTCGCGGCGCACCACGGCTTTTGGTGCGATGATCCTGGCATACGGAAGAGGTGGCTATATGTCCCTGGACAAACCTACTGTTACCGAGGGATTTTTCGATGTGGAAGCATTTGAGGTTAACAAAAAGCCGCTAACGCTTCTTGCGGACACAACCCGCTGGGATAATGTGATTTTTGAAAAATGGAATGGCGGCAGCATCAAACGTCAGCCTGCGGACAGCCCGCTGATGCGCTATGGACGGGAGTATTTTACTTACAAAGCGGACACTGCAAAAAAGACATTTGAAATGCAATACAAGGACTCAACCCGCAACTTCACATTGCATTATAAAGAACCGGACAGCTCGCGAATGCTCCTTTACGCGAAAAGCGGCAATGATTCGCTGCACATTCTTTTGCGCAAAAAGAGCCAGCCATTCCGCTTGAATGAACCTATGCACTGGGTGCATAACAGCATAAGATAATCCGCTGACTTACTGGCCTTTCGCAAGATATTTAAAGAAGTAACTATCCGCCTTCCCCAATTGCTGACTCACAATGTATCCCGGCCCGAAATCGCGAATTTCTGGCGGGAACCTGAAACTAATCTCATAGTGCGTCGCGCTGAAAATAAGCTCTTCGGCTGCGGTTAAAGAAGCGAGGAAAAACAAGAAGCCAGCGCAGTAAAGCAATCTGCTTTTAGATTTTACCAATGAAACAAATTGCTTTCCTACGAAAATACTGAGAATAAATATGGAAGGCATGCAAACCTTAATAGCCCAATCATTCCAGGTGCCAAGAATAATAAATGGAATAAGAGTTAAAGAAAATATAGCAGTGAAAATAATTCGTGTCTCGTCAGTGCTCAAATGATTGATTCTGTAATGTATGATGGGCAAAATAAAAATAAATTCAACCAAAATAAATAGCAGATATCTTTTCGAAAAATCATCAAAAACCAGAATGGAGAAGTGAATTGGAAATGAAAAATCATTAGATAATATAAATAAGATCAGCACACAGAATAAAATAAATGCAGAAAGGTTAATCAACGTAAAAGAAAGATACTGCTTCCAATGATTGAAAAAATGAGGGATAAAAAAAGGCACTAATCCCAGCAAGCACAATGGCGACCAGAGAATAAGTGACACCACAGCAATGGGCAGAATCTGATTGAGAGTGGGATTAATATATCTTCGATTTAATAAAATGGCAATCATAATCCACGCAGGAATACAATGTTGTGGGGACCAATATAGATTGCACATATTTGAAAAATAAAAGAATGGTGTCAGCCAAGTCTCAGCACGGTCTTCGGTCATATGGAAAAGCAGATTTGCAACGTAGTCGAAGCCGCCGAAGAAACATATGCTGATAAAGATGCAAAACATGCCTCGCAGGCTCTTGTGCGCTTGGGAAAATGCGACGAGTAACAGAGAAAGCAATGTGCCGGAATAGGAGAAGGCAAACAAAGCCAGATTTGCGGCCTTCCATCCGAAAACCTTCCCTACAAGTGCAGCAGGTAGATAATAAGCAAAATAATAGACGTACGGCTTGTCCGTAGCATACCCGAACCGCTCCCCCATGTATGCAGGCGTAAACCAAACCGGCCATGGATCCACAGTCAAATGCCACAGCAACGAGCTCCTGATTCCCGAGTCGAAATTCCGGTAACCAATGCCGCCAATGCTTGAAAACAGGAGCCATACAAAAGTTAATGTTGCCAGAAAAATCAAGGCTTTGCGATGATTCAACGCATAGTAATAAGCATGACGGACTGACTTCAAAACTTGATTGAATTGAACTGTTTTCGAGAAAGATCTATAAAGAGAAAAACAAATTAACGCGTTCAATAAGATAGCGAGCTCCAATTTTAAGTAGCCATTTATAAAAATAATGACTGGTAATATTAGATAAATAAATGACAGAACGATTAAAACATTGGTAAAATTAGCACTGTCGACAGTTTTAAAATTATGAGAAGATGCTACATTTTTAGATGGCTTATAAACTTTCTTTCGATTTAGAATAAAATTATAGCCGGATACAAATGAAATGACTTTTGGTTTTGAAGTGACATAATTGATCATAACGGAAGGGAATTTAATATATGGCCAATAGGTTTCATGGTTGACATCCGTGGATATCACGAAGGAAACAAAAAAGACATGGTTAAAGCTATATTTTAGCTCAACCTATGAATATATACGCGGCAATAAAGGTGAAAGAAAAACTAATATTAATGCTTAAATTAAAGACACGAAACATCTTTTAATACGTTGCATTTTTATTGAGATTTTTTTAAAAAAATATATTTCGATTTAACGCAACGCTTTGATTTTGATATGGTGTCTATGGGTTTGAATACATAAGATTTTAGTTCGTATGAGAGTTTTTTTATTGTGCGTCATTTGTTTGCTTTCCGTTGTTTCCTGTAACCAAGTGAACCAGTTGGAGCCACTTGAACCGGAACCAGTGCCTTCGAAAGTGATCGCACAAGTGAAACAGTGGTATCCGAATGCAGAAAACCTGGTGTTTAAACCGCTGGTTGAAAAGCTGGTTTGGGAGGCAAAATTCGATGAAGGCGCCAATAAGTATGTATCGCTTGCAGACAGCACGAAAATTTGGGAGACGTATCGTTTTAGTGCAGAAAATGCACCTCCAAAAATGTTGGCGCTGGTGGAGAAAAGTGCCTTCCGGGGAGGAACGTTTAGTGCGAACCGGGACATGATCGGAGCGGTTGCTCCGAATGAATATAACAGGCTGATATATAACCTGCATGGGAGTGACTATAGTTTTAACTGGGTGTATGTTGATAATAGGGTTGCGGGTGCGGCTTTTGGGGAAACCCTTTACTGGATTTCATATCATGACATGAGCACGCTGCCCAAAAAAGCACAAGACTTCATTAATGCTGATCCACAGATCAAATACGAAGGTTTGGAACTGCAAGTTGATATGAGTTATCAAAAGTCTTACGAGGTGCAGGTCAGTTTTGACAAGGCGGGGGTGAAAACGTACGCAACTTTTATATTCAACGACGAGGGTGATTTACAATGGTTTAGCAGGGCATTCAATGAGCCGGAAGATCTTAATGGACCTCCCAATTATGATAAACTGCCTGAGGCAATGCAGCAATATCTGGACTCTTCGAAAGAACTAGCCGAATTTTCCAGCCAGCCGATCGCCGGCATGCAGTGGATGGCGGAGTACCGGGGAGAGAAATGCTACTGGATCCGATATCTCAATAATACCACTTTCGATTTTTGTGATTTGCAGTTTGACAAGGATGGCAAACTGGTTAACAAAATGTACTTTATTTATTTTCAATAAAATTGACTATATCGTAATAAATTTACTCACAACGTGCTCATGTTCCGGACTTTATGAAGTTTTTTCTCTCAAAGAAATTCAGTACCCTGACCTCCTTGGTGAAAGCTTGTCAAAAGCAGGATCCGGGTGCGCAGACTGCATTCTATGAGCGATACAAAGGCCGGTTAACGGGTGTTTGCCAGCGTTATGCGAGGACAAAAATGGAAGCAGAAGATATTTTTCAGGAAGCATTTATTAAGATTTTCAATAACATTCAGGATTTGAAGGACCCGGAATCGGTGGATAGCTGGGTTAAAGTAACGGTCGTCAGGACGGCGATTAATTATTATCATCGCACCACGAAGCAACAGGACCTAAATGGTTCTATTCACAATATGGATATTCAGCTGGAATCCGACGATTATGAAAAAATTGTTGACCAGTTAAATGTGGAAGATTTGCTTGCCATCATCAACGAGCTGCCCGACAAATACAGGACCATTATAAACCTGCACCTGATCGACGGCTATACACATGCTGAAATTGGCGAATTACTCTCCATTCCCGACGCGACTTCGCGGTCACAGTTTATGAGGGGGCGTAATTTGCTGTTAAAAAAATTAGAACTTAAAGGGATCGTGCATCATGAAAACTTCTGAGAACAAACTCAATGAGGCACTGCGGTCAGCCCTTAAACGCAAATTCGACAATTTTGAAAACGCGCCTGACCCGTCTGCATTTGAGAAAATTCGCGCCAATATCAAACCTATTCCGCAGTGGAAATATCTGTTTTTCAGCCTGTTGTTTGTCGGCATAGCCGTTACCGGCATCATTACAGACCAACATTTCTTAAAGAACAGAGCTGAGAAACTAACCCTCGTGCATGCAGCTGACCTAAAAAATTCCAGTCCGGGATCGCCCGCCGCGGGATCGTCTGCCGCGGCATTGTCTGCCGCAGAATCATCGGTTAAGGAGTCCGCTTTCTTGAAACGGGGAATTTCAAAAAAGGCGGTTGTGGCAAGTCAGGTTATTCATTTATCAAAGGCAACGTTTAAGAATTCAGATCATGTTGATCAAAACAGTTTGGCTGGTTCGAAAGGTGAGTTGAACGATAAGTCTTTAAAATCACAGCTGCACGAAATGCCAAACTTCGATGAAAGCGATGTTGAAGATGTTGAATCAGACATTATTGTCAACTCTGAAAAAGCACAGTCTGTCGTGAAACCGGCTGCTGGTGAAGCCATTGACATTACTGCTGATATACTTGATAATCAATCATATAAATTTTCAACCGATCATTCCAGCTTACCACATATTGATATTCCAAAGGCTGATGTTAAACCTGTTGTTCGTTATCAAAGAGGCCATTTTAACTGGCTTGTGAATGCGGCTGTGCTGCAATCTTACCAGATCCTGACAGTGCCGGCTGGTGGCCAGAGTTTCCAGAATTTCGAGTTCCCTTCTACATTTTCTCTTCGTTCCCTGGGATATAAAGTCAGTGTAGGTGCAGAGAAAAAAGGTTTCCAGTTTATGCTGCATTATAGCCGTTTTCAGCAATCCTATTCATACGAAATTGCTGGTAATGACTATGTTGTACACCCGGTGGACCAGGGTAAATTTGTCGTGATACGACAGGGAACGCGGGTTAGTCAGGAGAATCAATTTAGTCTTTTAGGGGTTGGCGTCAGCAAGCAGGTGCAATGGGGAAATGCTTCGGTGGGCAAATATTATGCGTCCGCAGGACTGGAATATTCGTATGGTATGATCAGGAAGCAAAGCATTGGCTGGGTGAATGCGGGCATCGGCAAGCAATTCCCGATTAACAGAAAAACTTCCCTGCACATTGGCCCCTATGCAGAATTCAGTCCGGTGAAATTCACCGGATCAGGCGATCCGTTTTATTACCAGCCTTACCGGGTGGGTGTTTCAGCAGGTCTGAGGTTCGGCCGGTAATGTGTTGTAAAAGCGCTATCTGAAATTTCGACCATTGGGAAAAATCTCTGTTTGCACATCCTTGCGGACCTGTGTCCTTTTGTTCACGGCCATTGTAGCATACTCATCCTTTTCATCTGCCCGCGAAAGGGTCAGAATGTTTGGTTTTTCATCCTCAACGGCTGTCAGTTTTTTGAGTAAAACAGAAAGGTCGTAGCATTTCGATACAATTACATGCGTCACATCTCCTTCTCGCTGCAACTTCCCTTCAACCATTAACAGTCTGGCATACAGGATTTCCTTTCGGTATTTTTCAAAAAGACTTTGAAATACAACCAGATTTGCAAAGCCTGTTTCGTCTTCAATGGTAATAAAACAAACCCCGCCGGCAGTTCCGGGCCGCTGCCTTACCAGCACCAGTCCTGCGACTTTCACCTTCATTGCATTTCCGATCTGATCCAGTTTTCTGGTTGAAAAAACATTAAGCATTTCCAATTTTTCCCGCACAAAACTGACCGGATGCGCTTTTAAAGACAAGGAAGTAGAAGCATAATCCTGAACCACATGCTCCGAAGCGCTCATGCGAGGCAAATTTACGGCTGCTTCCGACGCGCTTTCCGATGGCTGACCTTCAAACAATCCGATAGGCCTGTCGTTCATTGCGGACACTTCCCAGAGCGCCTGCCGCCGGTCCAGCCCTATGGACCGGAATGCATCGGCATCGGCCAGTTTTTCCAGGGCAGCTTGCGAAACACCTGCATCACGCAGGGTATGAATGTTGGTAAATGGCCTTTGCCTTGCCGTTAGCAGCGCCGCAATATCTTCCTCCCGCATTCCCTTAATCTGCCTGAAACCCAGCCTGATCGGGCAGTATGTCCCGGTCTTCTCTTCCAGTAAATTGTCCCATTCGGAGTAATTGATATCCACGGGCCTTACTTCCACATCATGCTTTCTGGCATCAATGATAATCTGCGCCGGTTGATAAAAACCCATCGGCATACTGTTTAATAATGCAGCGGCAAACACATCGGGATAGTAATATTTCAGATAACAGGAAACATACACCAGCAATGCAAAACTCGCAGCATGGCTTTCGGGAAAACCATAGCTCCCGAATCCCTCCAATTGCCTGAAAACGCGCAATGCAAATTCCTCGGTATAACCACGTGCCGTCATACCGGCCACAAGCTTTTTCTCGAACCGGGTTACCATTCCTTTCACTTTGAAAGTAGCCATGCTCCGCCGCAATTCGTCCGCTTCCGAAGGTGTGAAACCGGCTGCCACAATCGCGATTTTCATAGCCTGTTCCTGAAATAAGGGCACGCCCAATGTCTTGCCCAGAATGTCTTCCAGTTCTTTGGAAGGATAAATTACTTCCTCTTCCTTATTTCTACGACGTAAATAAGGATGCACCATATCTCCTTGAATAGGGCCAGGACGTACAATAGCAACTTCAATAACAAGGTCATAAAAACATCTTGGTTTCAATCGGGGCAACATGGACTGCTGTGCACGACTTTCGATCTGAAACACACCGATCGTATCCGCCTTGCAGATCATATCATAAACACCTTCGTCATTCTGGGGAATGTTGGCCAGCGTATAGTCTTTGTCGTAATGTTTTTTGGCCAGATCAAAAGCTTTCCGGATGCAAGTGAGCATTCCCAAAGCGAGCACATCAATTTTGAGAAAACCCAGGGTATCAATGTCATCTTTATTCCATTCAATGCAGGTTCTGTCCACCATACGCGCATTCATGATGGGGCACAGGTCGGAAAGTTTGCCTTGCGTAATCACGAAACCGCCGGTATGCTGCCCTAGCTGCCGGGGAAATCCAACGTACTGCCTGGTCAAGTCCAGAATTTTGAGCAAATGCGGGTCATTAGGATTAAATCCCTGTTCAGCAACACGTTTGCCTTCAAACCATTCATCCGTAAATTCCCAGATTGAATTGGCCAGGCGATTAATAGCATCCAGCGACATTCCCATTGCCTTGGCCACATCACGGATGGCCCCACGCTGATGCATCTGTGTTACCGTAGCCACAATTCCGGCCCTGTCACGACCGTACTTTTTATAGATATACTGGATCACTTCTTCCCTGCGTTCATGCTCAAAATCCACATCAATGTCGGGTGGCTCATTACGGGCTGAAGATATGAACCGCTCGAAAAGCAGATCGATTTCCAACGGATCCACCGACGTAATGCCAAGACAATAGCAAATCGTGGAGTTAGCGGCTGATCCCCTGCCCTGACAAAGTATCTTTTGTTCACGCGCAAACCGGACAATGTCATAAACGGTAAGAAAATAGGGCGCATAATCCATTTCCTCCACGAATTTCATTTCATATGCAATCGCATCTTCAATTTTTTGAGGAATGCAATCGCCAAAACGCTCCCTGGCCCCTTTCCAGGTTAGCGTTTCCAGCTCAATCATTACCGAATTACCGGAGCTCGTAATTTCCTCAGGATAAACATATTTGAGTTCATTCAGCGAAAACTGGCAGGCGTCCGCAATCTCCTGCGTGCGCTGGATTGCATCCGGATATTGCCTGAACAGCCGCTGCATTTCATCAATGGGTTTCAGGAATCTTTCCCCATTCTGATAAAGCTTAAATCCTGCGTTGTGAATCGTGCATTTTTCACGGATACAGGTAAGAATATCCTGCAATTCTCTTCGCACCGGATTATGATAGTACACATCATTGGTGGCCACCATAGGAATGTCCTGCTGATGGGCCAGCTGCGAAATCCGGTGCAGCTTCTTCGTATCATCGCCCTGGTACGAGCGGGCCGAAGCGATGTAAACGTTCTTGCCAAAAGCCCTCTTGTATTCTTTTAATGCGTGTTTGAATTCAGGTTCAAAATCAAAATGACTGTTCAAAGCAGCAGGAGGAACAACTATAAACTTAATTTCACCCGCATGCCGAAAAACATCTGCTTTGTATAAATGACACTGACCTTTTTCCGCCCTCAGGTTGCCTTCGGTTAACAGAGAAGAAAGCCGGGCATAACCTTGTTGCGTAGTGGGATAAGCCAGCAAACTGGGCCCATCCAGCAAATCCAGGCGGCAAGCCGGAATGATACGAATGTCCTTTCCTTTTGCAGCCGCATGGCCCCGGACAATTCCAGCCAGGCTGTTCCGGTCCGTGATCGCGATTTTTTTGTATCCAAATAGCAATGCCTGCTGCACCAATTCCTCCGGGTGCGATCCACCACGAAGGAAGCTGAAATTAGTCGTCACCTGTAATTCCGTGTAGCACATATTTAGTTAAGCAAAAAAACCGTGGATAAACCATTTGGAATTATCATGATCATAATGTCCGAGCCGGAAAATCCAGAATCGCGCACCATCCTGATCTTCAACACAATAGTAATCCCGATGCATGCCTTGTTCCAGCCACCATTCCCTTTCAATCCGCTCCGGGCCGTCGGCACGTTTCATATAATGGACCGTTCCTTTGAACCGGAACAGCACCGGCGGATAATCCGGCACAGGCACAGCCACATCGATCAGTTGCGGGTTTGCCAATAAAATGATCGGCCTGGGCCTGTCGATCCGCCAGGCCGTTTGAGGGGTTTCTAGCAGGGAATCAGCGATTTTAACAGACCTTTCCGGCCAATAATGTTCATCCGGAAGATACCGGTGGATCGTCTCCATGCCTGCCCTGCCTGCAAGCCTGTCCAGCAGCTCGATCAGATTTACATTTCCCGAGTCTGCCTGCGTATTCCAAAGCTTTTTCTGGACCTCACTAACATCTTCTGTAACAGGGGCTTCCATCACAAATAGCTCAATACCCATTCCTGGCCTGAGGGTGGATATTTTCAGTTCAAAAAGCTTGAAAAGGTGCATTACATGAAATGATCCCCGGTTGGTCACAATGTCAATCTGCACCACTTTTCCATCCACGCGATAACCCGTGAAAACGGCCGTCCGCAATCCTTTCCCTTCCTTCACCAAGCGACGGCATATCGTTTCCAAAAGCCGTTTTAAAGCGATCTGAATGCCAACGGCCGTTACAATCGGCTCCATGCATGGTAACCTTTCCTGGTAAGGCACCGTCGGTTTAACCGATTGAATAACCTCTATGGCATGTCCGAAAGCCTGGTCCATCCGATCCAAAAGCTGCTGGCCGAAGCGCCTGCGCAGCACCGAACGCGGCATATCGATAAAATCCCGGATCTGATATAACCCCAGCTTCTGCATGCGTTCCAGAATTGATGCTTCCAGCCGTAAGGCCGCCGGTGGCAAAGGCAGCAATGCTCCGGACAGGCCATTTGGCGGCACAATGCGCTTATCCTGGCCATAATGCGCAACCGCCCAAGCACTGCCCACTGTATCCGCTATGGCGGCGCTTACCTGATAACCCTTGTGCCTGAGTTTGATGACGATGTCTTTCAAGTAAGCCCGCTCACCTCCCCACAGGTGTGCACATCCTGTGATGTCAAGCATCAAACAGTCGGGCAAGTCTACTGCAACAATGGGCGTATAGCGTATGCACCATTCGGCGAGCTCGTTCAGCAACACGGCTGCCTTAGCGGGGTCGTCATCTATCACCTTTAAGGCCGGAAAAAGGGCCCGGGCATCAGCAGCCACCATTCCCACCATGATCCCACTTTCAATCGCTTTCGGGCTGGCCGCTTTTACGACCATTCTCCCATGCTCGGGAGCCGCTAAAACAAACTGCTCGTTAGCAAGCTCAGGACGTTCAGTCACAACCCAGTCTGTGATTAAATGTCGGAACCATATGTTGGCAAAGCGCTGGTGCATAGTAGCAATTGTTTTACATAAACACTTGATTATTAATCTTTTGAAATATAAATGATATTTTTGATATCTATAATTTGGTCACAATGATATCAAATCTCTTGTATAGTCGCAAGAATTTTCTTTACTTTGTTTTATCAGACATCAACAAAAAAGCCCCTCAACCAAGCCGGAGATTGAGGAGCTTTAAAGAGATATATAGAATAAATTACTGCTGCGGTTCCAACATGTCGTCGAGGTTTTCGAATGCCATCAGGAAGCCCTCTTTGAAACCCATTTCAAGGTGTTTTTCCAGATCGGAAAGTTCGTTGAATGTTATTAAAACATCTACGATCGTATTGCTATTGTTTTCATTGAAGGATATAAGCCATTGAGAGCCTGGAAGAAAGTCGCTTGGTTTTCCACTTTCGTCACAGAAATGATCCAAAGCTGAATAGGATTGTTGTGTCGTGATCGATTTGTATTCCATGCGCGCCCAATGCTCCTCTCCTTCCGGCCCGACCATGGCATATAACCAGTGTCCGCCCTCTCGGAAATCCATTTCTTTGGTCCTTGCTTTCCAGGGTTTTGGCGCCCACCACTGTTCCAGAAGTTCTTTTTGTGTCCAGGCTGCCCAAACTTTCGCTACCGGAGCAGCAAATTCCCGTTCAACGTTTATTTTTTTATTTTCCTTGTCAACTGTAAAATTCAAAAACAGGTTAGCTTTCATAATCATTTGGTTTTAAGTTATTCAATACTTCGTCTAGTTGATTAAACCGATCTTCCCAAAGCTTTTTAAACTGTTCCAGCCACTGATCCACTTCCTTCATCTGCTTTGCATTGAAGTGGTAATAAATTTCCCTGCCAGATGATTCTTGGCTTATCAGCTGGCATTCGGTCAAAATTTTTATATGTTTTGAAACTGCCTGTCTGCTGGTATTGAAATGTTCAGCCATAGCATTAGGCGTCATTGCTTGCACGGCAACCATGGTCAGTATGGCCCGGCGCGTTGGGTCCGCAATGGCCTGAAACACATCTCTTCTAAACTCTTTTGCCATACGCTTTTTATAATTATGCAACGTTATGATTGCAAATATATGTGCAACTTTATAGTTGCACAAATTTTCAGGAAAGTATTTTTAATGGTTAAGCAGCAACATTTATTTACTTACAAAAACTTAACTTGTAGGCCAGACAAACCATTATACCAGGACCAGCAAATTTCATAAAACCGTCGAAATAAATGAGCGAAACAAAATTCAACATTGCGGTATTAATCGATGGCGATAATGCACAGGCAAAGTTTATGAAGGAAATGCTGGAAGAGGTTTCCAAATATGGGAAAGCTACGGTTAGGAGAATTTATGGCGACTGGACGAGTTCTCACATGAATAGCTGGAAAGAAACTGTCAACAATCATTCAATCAGTCCGATTCAAAAATTTTCCTATACGACAGGCAAAAATTCCACGGACAGCTCGCTCATAATCGACGCAATGGATATTTTGCACAGCAAAAGTGTGGACGGATTTTGCATCGTTTCAAGCGATAGCGACTACACCGGGCTAGCCAAAAGGATCAGAGAGGAAGGGCTTTTCGTTATGGGGATTGGCAGAAAAACCACCCCGCTTGCATTCGTCAATTCCTGCGAGATCTTTACTTTCAGCGAAAACCTGATTGCGGAACTGGATGCGACATCAGAAGAAGCGGAGATTAAAAAGATCGACGTCACACCACAAGAGAAAATCAAAAAGGATCCTAAAAAACCGGAAATAAAGATAAAGTATCCGAAAATTGATATGACGGTCATTGATAAGGCATTTGAAATATCCACCAACGAGGAAGAGGAAGCGCTTATTTCCAAATTAGGATCATCCCTTCGAAAAATTGACCCAAGCTTCGACTCCCGCACTTATGGGTTCAAGACTTTAACCCAACTGCTAAAAAGTCTGCCCAAATACAAGATCGTTAATAACGAGATCAACGGGCTTAACCATCCGCTTATTAAACTGAAATAATCCTTTCTGTAAAATCTTATGCAGATTTCTTGTAAAAATTTGCGTAAGCGAATACTTACATTTAATATTGCGTAAGCAAATACTTACATATATGTCCATTGGAGCAAGACGTGACGTTTTTCAAGCCATAGCAGATCCTACCCGGCGGCAGATTATCAGCCTAATCGCACATAAATCCATGAACCTCAATGCCATTGCAGACAATTTTGAGATCAGCAGACCAGCTATATCCCAGCACATTAAGATCCTCACGGAATGCGGAATGGTGGTTATCCGGCAGGAAGGCCGTGAAAGGTTTTGTGAGGCAAAGCTTGACGGACTAAGTGAAGTGTCAAATTGGGTAGATCAATACAAACAATTCTGGAATGAAAAATTCGATTCCCTGGGAAGCTATCTAACCCGGATCCAGGCAAATGACCAATTAAGTGATGATCCAAACGCGAACCAATCAAACAATCAGTAATATGGACCAGCAAACAGCACAAAAAGAAGGATTGAAAATTGTCAGGGAGTTTAAAGCACCTAAAACGCTTGTATTCGACGCATTTGCATCACCCGAAGCATTTGGCGAATGGTGGGGCCCGGCCGGCAGCAATCTATCCGTTGAACGCTTTGACTTCCGGACAGGCGGGAGTACGCATTACAAAATGGAAGGGAACGGTCACGTTATGTGGGGATTATTTCAGTATAAAAACATTCAGCGTGCCGATCTGATGGAATTCATCAACTCATTTGCAGATGCAGAAGGGAACATCATCACCTCGCCATTTCCAATGGATTTCCCTCTGGAAATACTCAACAAGATTACATTAGAAGAAAAAGACGGAGTAACAACATTGACGATCCAGGGTTACCCCATCAACGCAACACCTGCACAGGAAGAAACGTATTTTTCAATTTTGGATAATATGCACCAAGGATTCAGCGGAACATTCGACCAGCTGGATGCGTATCTGGCAAAGGTGCAGGGCTGAGGTTAAGTTAACATAAAAATGACGGTCCGCACGCACAGGGCCGTCAATTTTGTTTTAAAAATTCCTTGGGAATCGGATTCCTTTCCAGGAAGATTTTTGCCTCTTGCGCTTGTTTTGATAGCGGCGGAGCAACTTCATTTTCGACCTTGGAATCTTTCGATTTAGCTCTTTCGATATGTAGGCTTTCCCTTCTATTAACAGTTGCTGTTGCCATACGTTTTTCTAAAATGGTTTATTCAAATTTAACCAATCATTTTAGGTTTAACAAAAATGCATCATAATTTGTGTTTGGTTTAAATACTTCCCACACTCCGGAACGTCCGTAAGGCCAGCCGCCCGCCAGTCCAGGATTGGCGTCATCAATTGTCCTAAAACCGTAAATGTTATGTCTTTCTGATAAATAAGAGAGATTCTTGTTTATCCCAATCTGATATTTTCGTGTTCTGACAGCCAATTTGCCAGGCAAAATCAGGCCCGTGGCGTAGATACTCACGCTGGGATGTACATTGAGAAATTCAATAGCTTTCGATGCAACAGTACCAAGAATTAGGTTCATATCGCCATTGCGAAGCTCCGTGCTATCATCAATCGTTTTAAAATCATCTGCGAGTAATCCAAAAGCAAGATTAAATAGGTTTTCACCAATCGGCTCGAAACGGATCCTCATTTCAAAACGACCATTCCTGCCTTCACTGAAAAACTTAAACTCCGCTTCACCGATCAGCTCGGTCGTGTAACTTTCAATATTCATTTTAGTTATAGTGTGTTTTAAAAAACCAAAGATATTAAAATCTTTATTCTGCCTACGAATCACAACTCCTAAGAAGCCGGAAAAGCGTTTTCTCAACTGATCCAAGGATATCTATGTACAACCATCAGTAGCAAATGAGTTTTTAATCTTAATAAAGTAAAAACTAACTACTTGTAAATAAATCACCAACAACATGATCAAGCCACTTTATCCTTGCCTTTGGTATAATGGAAATGCGAAGGAAGCTGCGGATTACTATTGTTCTATTTTCAAAAGTTCCAAGATCACTTCTGAGAACCCGATGGTGGTGACATTTGAGCTGAATGGGTTCAAATTTATGGGGCTGAACGGCGGTCCGCATTACCAGTTCTCTCCGGCTACTTCCTTTGTGGTTGAATGTGATACGCAGGAAGAAATCGATTATTACTGGGAGAAACTAGGTGAAGGCGGTTCCTACAATCAGTGCGGGTGGCTGGATGATAAATTCGGGATGTCCTGGCAGGTAGTGCCAAGTGTTTTGTCCAAATTAATGTCGGATCCTGAAAAGGCGCCGAGGGTGATCGCGGCATTTATGCAGATGAGTAAATTTGATATTGCTGCGCTTGAAAATGCATAGGACAGGGCTGGCTGAGTTTATTTAAAGGATTTGTAGAGAAAACATCGGCTAAAAGGTAACTTGCGCCAAAACATTTTAGCCCCCTATTCCAAATATGTTGAAGTACATTCTTCCTTCGCTGCTTTCTATTTCCATGTCTGCAAATGCGCAGTTGGTTTCCGATTCCTTGCTCATTGAAGGCCATCACCGCGTTTTTGTTTATGACAAATCCGTGAAGGTCAAGCCGGGTGCAAGCCTTATTTTTCTGATGCATGGCTCGGGTGGTGAACCGATGGGATTTGCGCCGAGAGCTGCGAAGTTGCAAGCCAGGGCCGAGGTTGAAAACCTTGTGCTGGTATATCCGGCTGGTTATAAGCGATATTGGAATGAATGCAGAAAAGCCTCAACAGCAATTGCCAACAAGGAAAATTTAAATGAAGAAGCATTTTTCTCCGGAATGATCGACTTCTTTTCCGATAAATACAAGATCAACAAAGCAAACGTTTTTGCAACCGGATTTTCGGGTGGCGGTCATATGTCGTACAAGCTGGCGCTGACCATGCCTGATAAAATCCGGGCCATTTCGGCGATTGTTGCCAACCTTCCGACGGATGAAAATATGGATTGCGTGGCTATGAACAAACCGCTGCCGGTCATGATTACCAACGGAACTGCCGATGAAACCAACCCCTATAATGGCGGTGAAGTGAAAACTGCGGGTGTAACGCTAGGCACTGTACGCGCGACAGATCAGTCATTTCAATACTGGGCAAAACTGGATGGTTACAGCGGTGAGCCTGCCAAATCAATGATGCCGGATGGCGACAAAACCAACAATGTTACTGTCGAAAAATACACCTATCAAAAGAAGGGAAAACCCGAAGTAACATTATTAAAAGTCATCAACGGCAAACACGAATTCCTGACCGATTTCGACATCTTCGAAGAAACCTGGGCATTCTTTAAGCGGCAGATGGCGAAGTAGATTTGCGGAATGGAGTCGCCATCTTTACTTCTTGTTCCAGATAATTGAAACGCCCGTCCGACCATTCCATTTTCCATTCACCGGGTTCCCCGTTGCGCACTTTCAGAAGCTGGACGTGCCAGCGGGGAAAGCCTACACCGGGCATATCATCTTCCAGCTGACTGGGAATAGGTGTCACTTTCCAGCGCGAAACGCAAGCTAATGTGTTCAGGTTCCGCGGATTGCAACGATGCAAAAAACCGGTCACACGGCTCTGCTCCACAGCAAGTTGCAATCGGCGGGATTGGGTTAATGTGATTTCATTGAGCTCTCCTACTACGGCAGTGAGCGCTTCACATTTTAATGATTCCTCCACTGCCCATAACACATCCTGCTCTTTCAGGAGATCTATAAAAATAACCCTGTCCGGCTCAATGCCAAAAAACTTCATGGCCGGAGGAAACAGAGTGCGGTTCATGCTGATCCATAGACAAGCCCCGCCCTTTTGCAACAATTTACCCAGCAGCCCCATCATAAAACCCGTGGTTGCCGCGGCGTCTTCCCTAGCACCACTCAAAAACTCATGAACCGCCCCGGTCGGGAAAACCTGGTTCGGGAATGCCTTTTCCAATGCTCCAAAATCAAACGAACTTTTTGCCCCTTCCGATGCGGTCTTAAAGCCCTGCAAAGAAAGGATCTCGTCTTGCAGCCGCTTGGCAAGATCGCTTTTTGGCGTCGTCTGGTTCATGATGGAAGTTGAGTAATTGTTATTATTGATAACAATTTTATGATTCCAAAAGTACCATTTTACTTTTATAACCGCAAAACATTTTTTGATTTTATAAATTCAAAGCTTTCTCAACTTAATGTTGCGATACCAAACCGTGCTTCCCCAGTCCTGCAACCCGATCCGCCCGTCATAGGATCCTTTGGAGATGGGTGCTGCTTTGAGTCCGCTGTTCGCCACTTTTTGCTTCCAGTCAGCGCTGTTGAGGTCGTGCTCCTGGACCATGAATTCGTTTTGATACACCGTAAGCTTTCCTTTCTTTACTATAAAATGGATTTTATTCCATTCTCCCTCCGGATTTCCTTCGCGTAAACGCGCATTGGCAATGCCGAAAAAGTCGCTGGCGCGGTGTGTATTTTCCTTGGCACCTTCATAAATTTTATCATCGATCACCTGTAATTCCAGGCCTGTTGTGTGCATATTCGGGTATTTGGCTGCTTCTGTTACAAAAAAGAAAATGCCGCTGTTGGCATATTTGCTTACTTTCCATTCAGCCTTAAATTCAAAATCACCGGTCACAACTTCATCCGTAACGATATCTCCGCCATTCTTTGCTTTATTTCCAGCTCGTTCAGGCACATTCAATTTAATGGCACCTTGTTCGATAATCCAGGCCGTCCCCACCTGCTTGCCGCCATAGGCATGCCAGCCTTTGAAGTCTTTACCATCGAACAAAAGCTTCCAGCCGTCCTTTTTTTCCGTGGCAGACAGCGTGTTAAGGGCTTGTGATTTAGCACCTACATAGGCGAAACTCAAAAGCAAAGCAAATAAGGTGGGTTTGAACATTTTGGATATTAAGATTATTGTTAGAGAACAAGCGCGTCACTCAGGTA
Organism: Dyadobacter alkalitolerans DSM 23607; assembly: GCF_000428845.1. Taxonomy (GTDB): domain Bacteria; phylum Bacteroidota; class Bacteroidia; order Cytophagales; family Spirosomataceae; genus Dyadobacter; species Dyadobacter alkalitolerans. The sequence goes on from NZ_AUAS01000002.1 coordinate 232,118, forward strand.
AAATACTTATTTATTCACAAAATATCTGACATAGCAACTTTTGTAAAATACCCTACTCTTTTAAAATGCTCTCCACAATCGTCAAGGATGCTTGCTCGCAGAAATCCAGGCCTGAATAATCCGGGTTATAACCTCCGATGTAAGGAACGGCCATAACATAAATCTGGCGATTCGTAGAACCCGAACGCTCCAAAACCTGAAAATGGTCTGTAATGGCAATCCCTGGCACTTTCAGGTAGAAATCTTCCCTGGCCGTTTGCTCCACATTCTCGTTGCCATCTGCAATGGCTGCACCGCCTTCTGCCGAAGACCTGAATTTTAAATGTGCGGGCATAACAGTTCCATCGGCGATGAGGCTTTTGAACGGAAAACTTTCAAAAGGCAAATGCGGCTGACCGATACAATCCACAAAGGTGTTGTAATAAATGGCCTTCTCTTCACCTGATTCATCCGTATCATGATAAGTTATACCGCCTTTGCTTTCCGGAACAAGTTTACTATGTATCGACTCCTCATTCCGGATCGACTTTTCCGCCTCTACATATTCTTTTCTGAAAAGCTTGAATGGCTCCGTTTTTTCACGCACAGCCATCATCGACTCCACAAACTGCTCTATGTTCAGCTCCCGGATCCTTTCGTAAAACTCCGGATCTTTGTCGCGGAACAGGTCTTTAAAAGCATTTTCGAAAATATAGTCCAATTCAAGAAAACCGTCGTTTTCATTCCGGTTTTGCTCTATTTCTTCCTTTGTCAGCAAGGCTAATACACACCGCAAAATGGGCTCGGTTTATGCCGTAACCGATCGTACGGTGAGCTTTGCAGACGACTTTCCGTTTCTGCTCATATCCCAGGCCTCGTTGGACGATCTGAACGGCAGACTTTCACAATCCGTGGAAATGAAGCGCTTCCGCCCCAACTTCGTTGTTTCGGGCACTGCACCTTTTGAGGAAGATCTTTGGAAATACATAACGATTGGAAATACACGCTTTGAGGTTGCAAAACCCTGTGAACGATGCGTAATGGTCAACATTGATCCCAAGACAGGGATCAAGAGCCCCGAGACGCTGAAAGTATTGATGGGTTACCGCAAAGAGGGAAAGGATATATTTTTTGGTCAAAATGTCATAGGACTGGAAACCGGCATCGTCCGGGAAGGAGATGCCATATCGCAGTCATTGACCATTAAAAGAACTACTTAAAAAGTCTCTGTCGGGATAACGTTCCGCTTTTTAGGGTTTGGGATCACAAGTAATGTAATGATCGTGGCAAGCACCAGCGCCCCGGACATTAATGTATAGGAAGCATTGAAATTACCGGTTTCGCTATTGAGATAACCTACCAGATAGGACCCGGCAAACGAACCCAGCGCACCCAGACTATTGATAAGCCCAATTGCCCCGCCGATCACATTCTTAGGCAAAACATCCGCAATGGCTGCGAAAAAAGGCCCGTATGGCGTGTATAACGCCCCGCCCGCAATCACCAGTAACGCATAGGATAACCAGAACTTCTCCGGACCAAGCCAGACAGTTGCATACAAACAAATGGCTGCAACCAGCAGAAAAGGCCAGATGAAAATACTTCTGTTGCCGGATTTATCAGAAAAATAAGAGGCACTCAGCATCCCGATCACAGCCAGCAAGTAAGGAACAGACGACAGCCATCCCGTGGTAACCATATTCATATCCGGCGCAGCCTTAATGATCGACGGCAGCCACATCACAAACCCGTAAACGCCTACGCTCCACAAAAGATACTGTAACGATAACAGAATGACTTTTTTGGAACGGAAAGCCTCCGCATAGTTTTTGACTGGTTTAATGCCCACCTGCTCTTGCTGCAAGCGTCTTTCCAGTTCTGTTTTCTCGCTATCCGTAAGCCACTTTGCTTCAATAGGACGTTCGTCAATCAATTTCCACCAGATAAAAGCCCACAGAATTCCCGGCACACCCTGAATAATAAACATCCACCGCCAGCCCATTGAATCGATCAGATAACCCGAAAGTACGGACATCCAAAGCACCGTTACGGGATTTCCGAGGATCAGAAAAGTGTTTGCGCGGGAGCGCTCCTCTTTGGTAAACCATTGGCTTAGTAAGATCAGCATTGCGGGCATAACTGCACTTTCCACAACGCCAAGCATAAAACGGATCACGATGAGCGTAGTGGTATCATTAACGATTCCGGTGGCTGCGGCTAATGCGCCCCAAAGGATCAATGAATAGAATATCAGCTTCTTAGCTGCCTTATGCGCTGCATATTGTGCGCCGGGGATCTGGAAAAAGAAATAACCCAGGAAGAATAGCGAGCTTAGTAATGTAGACGTGTTGGGTGTAATGTTCAGGTCGTCGGCCATTCCGCCGGCAACCGCAAAACCGAAATTGGCCCTGTCCAGGTAAGCAAGACTGTATGTAATGAAAACAACGGGAATGATCCGGTACCATCTTACCTGCGCCAATTGTGGTTTCATGCCTTTGGGATTCTCTACTGAATGCATTTTATCAATAGTGTTAAGGCTTCAAGCGCAGGATTATACTATTTGAACGGCCTTGCTTATAAATGCGGAAGTGTGGAATGGTATATCAATGTGGTTAACGTCTTTGTTAACTAATTGTGTGCTAACTTCATCCGTTCAACTTTGCCACAAATGAAAACGCTCTCCCTGATCATTCTTACATTCACATTCATTGCCTGCAAGGACAAGGAAGTTGACAAAACAGCTGTTGAAAGTGAACCCTGCATGCTTCTGAGCTATGTAACAGATACAACCGGCAGCGGGGCAAAATTTGAGATCAATTATGACAAACAAAATCTTATAACGGGAACCACATATGCCTATACGGGCTATTTTGGGGATACGACGAAGTTAAAGAGCACCATCAGCTATTATTACAATGAGGACAAGCCGTCGTCCATCAGCAATTCTGAGAACGAAAATGTCATTCGATTTGAATACAATAATGAAGGACTTTTATCCCAAAAGACCTGGTACGAAAAGAAAACGATACCCCGTCAGAGAATAAATCTGGAATGGTCAGGCGGCAAAATTGCCCGGGTCAAAAGAAGCCTTTTCGAGCGGACCGGCGCGGCCGACGACCCGAAAAGCTATGTGGAAAAGGCGCACGACTACATTGAACTGGAAATCGATGCAAAAGGAAATCTGGCAACACTGAAAAGATACTCCACTAAAAATGAGCTCATTTCGACCAACGCATACGAATACGACAATAATCCCAATCCATTTGCAAGATTATACAAGATCCAGGCGGCGTTTTTCGATGATCAGGAACATTTACTTTCTACTAATAACAGGACAAAAGTCACCACAACCAATTCCATGAGCGGGAAGGTTACCGTGCTCGATTACAAGTTCAACTACGATGCCGCCGGATTTCCTAAAGATGGATTTTACATGAACCAGCGGGCGCTTGCTATGCAGTATAAATGCAAGTAAATAACTTGATAATCAATCATTTGCGAAATTTTCAGGGAGTCTTTTAAACCACAAATTGGCCACGCGTCCGTTTGTCATGCGAAGTCCGGTAATCTCTCCGGCCTTTCCGCGGACCATTTCGATATTTTGGACAAACCACCAGGGCGCATTCAGGCGGTCCTTATTAACCACGTTCAAATCCACCTCCCCGTGATGCACATGGACGAGTTTTAACTTGTCGTCTTTGAAACTGATGGTGTAAATGGTTTCCAGTTCCGGACTATAATATTGTCCCGCAAAATCTGCTTTGCTGACATCCTTATCCTGCTTTGGCTCCACGCGGTTACCCGGATGTTCACCATTTTGCCGCAAGGTGATTTTAGTCACCTTACCCTCTTTCGGCTTATGAAAAACGATCGAAGCCTCTACAACTTTCAGATAAAAAGTGGAATCGGAAGAAGCGAACATTTCAACCGCTTGCTGCCCTGTGGCCTGGGTCATGTAACGGTCGCCCTCTTTCCTGAAATTCAATATGAATCCGGGCGCTTCCGCGAGCTCATAGGAGCCTGCATACTGCCGGAAAAGGGTTGAGTCAAATTTATAGTTTTCGTTTTTCGGACTTTCAGCAGGTTTTTTCGCCACCGATTTATCTTCTTTAAACAAAGAACCCATATAAATTCCCGCCACGTCAAATGCCTTTTTCTCCGGCGCAAATTCCGCCTGGTTACTCAGCACAATAAAGCCGTAATCCTCTTTCGGAAAATACGTGATAGACGACCGGAAACCGGCATCCGCACCATTATGGCCATAATAAGCCAAACCTCTGTATGTTCCGTGGGCCAGGCCGAAAGCGTAAGGCAATGTATCGCCCTTGGCAATGCGGCCGCGTTCGAGCATTTGTTTCATCACCGCAGGTCCGCCCAGTTGTGAAGTGCGGAAGTTGTTCATCCAGAACAACAGATCATTAACCGTTGTAAATAAGCTCGTTGCACCCACATTACCATAGCTCAGAATGGCTTTCTCAAATCCGCCGTCTTTTTCCTGTGATTTATGGAAGGAATAGGCGCGCCCTTTTACAATCTGCTCCTGGTTATCGTAAAACAATGTATTTTTCATTCCCAGCGGCTTGAAAACTTCTTGCTGCATCCATTCGGCGAACGGCTTTTTACCAACGCGGCTGACCACCTCAGCCAGCAAAGTATAACCGGTGTTGCAGTACGCAAAGGCCGAGCCTGGCTCAAAATTCAACTCTTTTTGCCTTTTGATCAGGTTGAAAACGTGTTGCTTGGTAATGACATCATCAAGCTGCCAGCCTGCCATGACCAGGAGGTTCCACTGGTCGCGCAGTCCGCTTGTGTGGTGGATCAGGTGACGGATTGTAATGGTTTTACCAAAATCCGGAACTTCCGGAATGTGCTTCCGAATGTCGTCATCCAGGGAGATTTTCCCCTGCTGGGCCAGCAATACAATGGCATAAGCTGTAAATTGTTTAGACACAGATGCGACGTGAAATATGGTCTGCGGTCCGTTTTTCGCGCCTGTTTCTACATCCGATTCTCCAAAACCTTTGGCATATATCAGTTTCCCCTGATGGACCACGCCAACTGCCGCCCCGGGACTGCCCGGCTTGTTCCATTCCGAAAACAGCGAATCAGCCCTGGGCGAAAGTTTGTCGGACTGGGCAAAACTGGTTGAGATGTGCGCAACGGAAAGCAGCGCCGTGGTGGTCAGGTAAAGTAGCGGTCTCATAGAGGATAGATGTATATTTTACTAAGGAACGAACAAAAAAGGAAGCACGCAAAAATTTAAAAACTAAGCTTTTAGTTTTTAAACGTATAAGTTAGTTCTATATTTGAGAAATCATATTGATCCAATTCCCAAAATCTAAAAAGCCATGATACAGAATTACTTAAAAATTGCCCTCCGGGTTTTGCTCAAACAACGCCTGTACACGTTTCTAAACATTGGCGGACTAGCCATCGGGCTGACGACCTCGCTGCTGGTTCTGCTTTGGGTCAAAGATGAAATGAGTTTTAACAAATTTCATCCCAACTATGACCGCATTGTGAAGGTTATGCTCAACATTGCGACCGAGTCACAGACCACCCAGACCTATGAGCTTACTGCGCCGCCGGTTGCCGAGGCCATGAAACGGGAAATCCCTGGCGTGGTAAATGCCACTTGCTCCTGGGAAAACAAAGCAATGTTCACTTACGGCGAAAAAACAAATGAAGAAACCGGACTCATGGCGGACCGGGCATTTTTGAAAATATTCAACTTTCCCGTTTTAAAAGGCAATGCGGAAACTGCGCTGAGCAAGCCAAATGTCATTTTGATCACGCAAAAATTTGCTGAAAAATATTTTGGCCAGGCTGATCCTGTCGGCAAAGTGATCAGGATCGGGAATGCCGAACATTGTTATATCGAAGGCGTCCTGGAAAATGTGCCTTCCAACTCTTCGCTTCAATTTGACTTTATCCGGTCAATGCCCGATTCGATGAGCACGGCCTCCTGGGTGGAAGTGAAAGCCCATGTTTTTGCGCTTCTGGAACCGGGCGTGAACATGGAAAAGCTTCGGGATCAGATGAAACCCATCACCAAACGCCATATGCCTGAGTTTGTCACGGGATGGAACTATTTCCCTTACAGCCTCAACGACTGGCATTTACGAAGCCACTTCGAAAATGGCGTTTACACTGGCGGCGGGCGTATCAGTTATGTGCGGTTGTTTGTCATAGTGGCCATTTTTGTCCTGATTATCTCTTCAATCAATTTTACAAACCTATCCATTGCGCGGGCAACCGGGCGTTCGAAGGAAGTGGGCATACGCAAAGCAATCGGCGCAAAAAAATCTGCATTGGTTGCACAGTTCCTGGGCGAGTCTTTTATCCTCACATTCCTGGCCGGATTAATCAGCATAGGCTTGATTTATGCCATATTGCCTTTTTTTAATGATTTTCTGGACAAAAAAATCACCATCAACTGGCTGGATCCGTCCTACTCCGTGAGCCTGCTCGGCGTGCTGTTGCTTACAAGCTTGCTGGCTGGGTTTTATCCGTCGTTCGTGCTGTCTGCGTTCAAGCCGGTTTTGGTGTTGAAAGGCGCTGGTCTGGGAAATTCAGCAGGCCCCGCATGGCAACGCAAGGCGCTTATCATTGTGCAGTTTACCATTACAAGCATTCTCATGGTAGGCACAGGCGTTGTGTATCAGCAAATTGAATTTATCAAAAACCGTAGTCAAGGCTACGACCAGCATGATCTGGTCCGGATTGAGGCTAAGGAACTGTCCCAGGTAAACCGTTACAGGCAGGCCCGCACAACATTGTCTGAAGTGCCTGGCGTGGAAGCATTTTCCAGCGCGAGCGCAACTTTTCAGGGAACATTCGGGCGCAACTATGTGGAATGGATGAACGGCCAGCAGCGGGAAAGGAATATGTTCGCAGTCATCAGCGGCGATCATAATCTGACATCAACACTGAAAATGAAAATCCATTCGGGCCGGGAATTTTCCCCAATGCTGGCTTCGGACAGTGCCGGCGTGATCATTAACCAGGAAGCAGCCCGCAGAATGAACCTGGAAGAGCCTGTTGGCAAGCAAATCCAGGTAAACGGGATGGAAATGACCATTACGGGCGTAGTTGAGAACTTCCATATCGCATCCGTTCACCAGATGATCGAGCCCACCGTAATCTTGTTCCGACCATTCCAAACCCGGTTTTTCTTTGCCAGGATCAATAAAAATGGCAGAGCTGTCACTATGGAACAGCTTAAAGAAAAATACGAATCGCTGCTTCCCGGCGCTATTTTCAATTACCAGTTTGTGGATCAGGAATACGAGCGCATGTATCAGAGCGAGATACAGGTGGGGACGCTGGCTAATTGGTTTTCGGCTGTCGCCATCATTATTTCGTGCCTCGGACTTTTTGGACTTGCCTCATTCTCAGCGGAAAGGCGGACTAAAGAAATCGGTATCCGGAAAGTTTCAGGCGCTTCGGTCACGGAAATTTTTGTATTAATGAACAAAGATTTCGTCAGACTTGTGTTGCTATCCTTACTCCTGGCTGCCTACCCGGCCTGGTATATGATGAATCTCTGGCTGGAAAAATTTGCCTACCACACGCGCATCAACGAGTGGATTTTCGTCCTGTGCGGCCTCGGCACCATCAGCATTGCCATCATTACCGTGAGTTATCAAAGCATGAAAGCGGCCCTGGCCGACCCTGTGAAAAGTTTGCGGCATGAATGACAGGCAAAACCCCTAACCTGCCTTTTTATTTTGTGGATATTTCGGGCCGATGCTTTTGCATATATTGAGCCGATATTTACTCATTCCTTTATGAACGGCAGTACGGTCCCGCATGTACGTTTTATTGCAATCGACGATAATCCTCTGGATCTTCTTTTTATTACCGAATTCGCAAAAGCATCCCCGTTCCTGCAAAACTGCGGCGCTTTTTCGAGTGCGCTGGAAGGTTATGAAGCGCAGCAATACATTAAGCCGGATCTTGTTTTTTGGACATTGAAATGCCTGGGTTCTCCGGCCTTGAATTATTACGCAAGATCCGGGCCGAGGTGGATATGGCCGTTTTCATTACAAGCCATGCAGGATTATACCAAAATCATCACACCGCAAAAAAACTATATTACATTATCCACGCTCACCTGCTTCATGGAGCAGCTTCCGGCCGACCGTTTTATGCGCGTGCACCGCAGCTATGCCGTTTCTTTAAATCAGATCAAAGAATTGCGGCATTCGGAAGTGGTCTGCAACAACACCATTATCCCCTGACCTTTGCGATACACTGGCCCTCGCCGAGGACGTCGAACGTGAGAAAGTGGTTTCCAAATACGCATTAAAACTGGCGCCCGCCAACGATTGGTATTACCGTTCCATATTCCATTACAATCTGGGCTTCGCCTATGAAAGCGCCGATCCCGACAGCTCTATTTACTTCCACGAGCAATCCCTCGCAGACGCCCGCAAGGGAAAGTTACCGATCCGCATGCTCACTGTCCTGCAACGGCTCTTGTTTTCCTATTATAATACGCCGGGGCACACGCACAAAAGCGACAAAGCGCTCCGGGAAATGCTGGCCAGCATTGATACCACCAAAAATGAGAACAGCAAAGCGTCCCTGTATGCTACGATTGGCAACTATTATTCTGTCAAAGGGCAATACAACACGCAGATCCAGTATTTGCTGAAAGGCACCGCCATTAAAAAGAAGCTGATTGAACAAGGTGTGACGAAAGACCGCGAAGATGTGGTAGTAGATCTGATGAGCCTTTCAGAAATTTATATCCAAATGGCGCAGGGTGAAAAAGGCCTCTATTATGGCAAGGAAGCACGAAAATACATTGTGGCTTACAAACCCTATCTCAATCACCATTACAAAGACATGACGGATGTTTACATTCTACTGAAACAACCGGGTATGGCAAAAATTTACTACGACAGCCTGGCCGGAATGATCACGCCCGACAACCAGAATTCAGGCCGACGCTCCAATAAAATAGCAGCAGACCTCACTTTTGCAGACTATTATATGTCCAATAACAAGCTGGATAGCGCAGCCATTTTCATCAAACGGGCCAATGATCTGGCACCGAAATGGGCAGGTGAGTTCTTGATGTCGCAGGTGAACTACATGACCGGGGAATTGTACATGGCGCAAAAGCAATATGCGAAAGCCCTTCCATTGTTAAAGGCCGCCGAACCAAACAGCACGGCACTTGGTCTCCAAATTCATGCTTTTCTTTTACAATCGCTCGCCAGATGCTACGCTGCAACCGGTCAGTGGCAGCAGGCGTATGCCTATTATGATAAATATGCGCCCATCCGTGATTCGCTGTATGTAGAATCGTCCCGGAAAAGCATCGCTGATGCGGAAGCCCAATATCAGAACAAGGACAAGCAGCAGCAGATCGAGATGAAGAACATTCAGATCGATAAAGCGCAAAAGCAGCGGATCTGGCTTATTTCCGGGCTCGCATTGCTTGCCTTATCATTGGTTTTGCTGGGCATTATTTACAGGAATAAAAGAAAAAATGCAGCAATTTTAGATCAAAAAAACAAAGAACTCGCTAAACTGATCGCAGAGCTGGAAGAAGCAAATCATACAAAAGCCAAACTTTTCAGCATTATCAGCCACGACCTGCGTTCACCGATCAGCCAGGTCTACCAGTTTTTGAAATTGCAGCAACTGAACCCTAAACTGCTTTCCGACCTGCAAAAGGCCGAATTGAGCGAAAAAATCCAGACCGCCACAGGATCGTTACTGGAGACAATGGAAGATCTGCTGCTTTGGTCCAACCTCAGATGAACCAGTTTAAGGCTGATATCCAGCCCGTTGACATTTCCCACATCGCTTCGCAAAGTTTGAAATTGCTGCAACTGAACATTGATTCCAAAAACCTGCGCGTCGAAAACAATGTTCCCTCAGGCACAATGGTCCAAACCGATCCCTACTATTTGCAGGCCATTATCCGTAACCTGCTTCAAAACGCTGTCAAGGCATCTGACGAAAACGGTTTGATCCGGCTTGGCATCAATGGCAACGAAAACCGGCTTACCTTTTTCATCGAAAACGGCGGAAAAGGATTCAGTGACGAAGACTACCAGCATATTCTCGCCCAAAAAGATGCCAGAAAAGGTCTTTTAGGTCTGGGGTTAAAACTCGTGGATGAATTATCGCTGAAAACCTGACTTAGGATCGAATTCCAAAATCCTGCCGAATTGGTGACGCGAAGCCTGGTAACATTCCAGTTGTAACTTTTCAAATGTAACTTCCGACATACTTACAGAGCACATTCGACCGTTGAAAGGCAAAGCCTTACTCCGTGTTCACAAGACTGCTTCCGATCTTCTTGCTAGGTGCCTCATGCGCTGCCGCGCAGCCTTACTATACGCGCATTCGCGGGGCTTTTGGTGCAGAAATTTTTGGCATTACCCCGAAAGGCGCTTTCGTTGCCGAGGCAGCATTTGGATATACTAAGAGGTCGTTCTGGGACGTTCAGGCAGGAATTGGTGCGGTGAGCCAGCCGGAATTTCGCAGTCCTGCATTTTCGGCAGCATTAACGCATTGCTTTATCTTAAATCCCTATAAACGAAACTCTTGCACGCCGCATCCCGCCCATTATGCCGTCGAAACCTATGTTGAAGGAGGACTTGCCTCCTTTTTCGTCGATCGCTACGACCGAGGCTTGCATTCGGGAGCCAACGGACAGCCAGCATTAACACCATCGGGAATTGCAGGATTCCGCTTCAATTTGGTAACCGGCCGCTGGATATACATTTTAAAGATCAGATACACGCCACCGTTAGTTCCCAACCCCCTCGCCTCCCATGCCGGCATCGGCCTGGCCATGGGCTGGCGCTGAAAAGAAGCCGATGAATTGCAAAAAACATCAGCGGCCTGATAAGTAATTATTTAGGGTTCGCTATTTTTGAATTTATCTTGCAAAACCCTTCCTGAATTATCGTGAGGCCGCGTTTTTTTTCGAAATACGAATGGTGGTATCATCTGGCGATTATGCCTGTGTTCTGCGCTGTCGGCAATTATTACTTTATAGGCACTGTTTATTTCCGAGAATTTCCTGTCTTCGTGAAAGCGACATTGCTCGTGCTGGCGCTTTACTGGTTTTCGATCGTGATGCTTACCCTTGTGGTCCGCTGGATCATCAGCAGGTTTCCGCATGTGGACCAGACAAGGCCGCGCTTACTGGCCATGTTGCTGGCAGTGGGGACGCTTACAATGGGACTTGCTGCTTTTGATGTCTGGGCTTACAGCATTACGCCTGGCCTCGACGTGCAATTTATCTGGCAGAATATATGGCCGATTATGATCCTGGGGGCCTTTTTCGATATTTTCCTGTGTTCCATGCTGGGCCTTTTTTACTCTTTGGAACAATGGAAAAAAAACCAGACGGAAAGTGAAAAGCTGGAAAGGGAATCGCTGCAACACCAGTTTGATGCGCTCAAAGGACAGGTTAACCCGCATTTTTTGTTCAACAGCCTCAATACACTTTCCGCACTGATCAGCGATGATCAGGATAAGGCTGAAGAATTCGTGGAAGATCTGGCCAAAATTTACCGCTACATTTTGCAGGCCTCCAAAACGGAGCTCGTCCCGGTCCAGGCTGAATTTACATTTCTGCACACCTACGCGCGGCTGCTGGGCGCACGCTATGGCGAGAGCCTGCACATTATAGAGCCGGAACCTTATGCGGGCGAATTGCTCGTTCCGCCGCTGGTGTTGCAAGTTTTAATTGATAATGCGATCAAATTCAATACAATGAGCAAAGCGAAACCGCTGACTATCGAAATAGCGATTGCGTTTAGTCAGCGACTTATGGTCCGGAACAACATTCAAAACAAGGTCAGGACGATGGCGACCGACCAGGGCGGGCTGTCCGGATTGCGCGTAAAATATCATGCACTGAGTAACCGCGAGCTGCGCGTGGACGAAACGGACGAGCATTTTACGGTCACCGTCCCGTTGCTTTCCGCCCGGGTCAGGGCTTGATGTACAGATGCGAAACGGTACAATTCATGTATTTATTCATTCAATTGATACAACATACATTCCCGCGTTTGGCACTGCTGGTATACTTTTGAATTCATTAACAAACTGAAATCGCGGCAAGAGTCACCGGGCCGGCACACAATGAACAAAGGAAAATTGATAGCAGGAATGTCAGGTGCATTGAGCCCTAAAACGCGCTGGTCGTACGTGCTGACGATGCCGGTTTTCCTGCTTTTTTTCAATTATCTGATGGTGGGGCCGGGTTTTTACAGCAATTGGAAAACATTCGCGGGAAGCACATTACTGAATGGTTCGCTACTGACCATCACGTTTTTTATTCAATCCAAAATCAGTGACAACATTGCGCAGCGCCATCCCAGACTGGACCAGACCATCAGGCGCATTTTCGTTTCCATAGCCGCGCACGCAGCAATTTCCGGTGTTTTCTTGTTGCTGATCGCCTGGTTATACATTGGTTTCGGGCTGTTCGGGTCCACGCTCACCGTCCAGAAGATCCTGACCATTTACCTGATCAATATGGGCGCAATTATGCTGGTTATGGGCATTCAGGAATCTTTTAATGCCATCGGCAGATGGAAACACCATGAAGTGAACCGCGAAAGGTTGATGAAGGAAAATGTTAACGGACAACTGGAAAGTCTGAAAGCACAGGTCAGCCCGCATTTCTTGTTCAATACATTAAATTCATTGTCTACATTAATTGCCGAAGACCCACGGAAGGCCGAGCAGTTTGTAGATGAGATGGCGCGCGTTTACCGTTACTTGCTGCAAACCAATCACGCCTCTCTGGACGACGGCGATTTCAGCCAGCTCACCACATTGCAGAAAGAACTTTCCTTCATAGAATCATACGGACATTTACTAAAAACACGCTACGGTGACGGCATGAAGCTGTATGTGCATGTGGAGAAGCATTTGATGAACCGCAGGATTCCGCCTTTAACATTGCAATTGTTGGTTGAGAATGCAGTAAAGCACAATGTGATCCGAGCCAGCCGGCCGCTCACCATTTTCATATTAAGCACGCAGGAAGGGAATTTAATGGTGCGTAACAACCTGCAAAAGAAGACATTGACCGCCGGTGCCGAAAACCTGGAATCGACCGGCGTGGGACTCGTCAATATCATTACTAAATATAAGCTTCTTAACGAACAGCAAAAGGACATTTCACAGCCTGTCGTTGAGAGTAATCACGAATTCTTTACCGTAATACTGCCATTAATAGCCTGAAAATTAAAATTATGGACGCACTGATCGTGGAAGACGAAGACCTGTCTGTCAGAAGATTAAAAAAATTATTGAATGAAACTGCGCCCGACTTGCTCATCAGCGGCGTGACCGACAGCATTGAAGAAACCGTGGAATGGCTGAGAAACAACCAGAAGGCAGGCCGTGCAGATCCGGACCTCATTTTTCTTGACATTGAGTTGTCGGATGGGCAGAGCTTTGAAATATTCAACCGCGTGCAGGTGACCAGCACCATCATTTTCACAACCTCTTACGATGAATATGCATTGCAGGCTTTCAAACTCAACAGCATTGATTATCTGCTGAAACCCGTACACCGCGACGATTTGCAGCGGAGCTTGCAGAAATATGAAAACATGCGTGCTTTACCAGCCGAAGACTCGCTCGAAGGGATTAAGAAATTGCTGGAAGGATTCCAGAAAACGAGCAAGAAAGAATACCGGCAACGATTTTTGGTAAAACAAGGACAAAAAATGCTATCCATCGAGGTAAGCGAGATCGCCTATTTCTTCACAGAAGAGCGTTACAGCTTCTTTGTAACGGACAATAACCAGAAATTGCTGGTGGATTATACCTTGGATGAGCTCGCCGACGTGCTGGATCCTGCTCGTTTTTTCCGCATTAACCGCGGGATGATGGTGACGCACAAAGCGGTTGACAAAATCGATCCATATTTTGGAAGCCGTCTTGCGCTGAGCCTGCGACCGTCGCATAGTAAGGAAGCGCTGGTAAGCCGTGAAAAAGTGGGCGATTTTAAACATTGGATGGGAAAATAGGAATAAGAATTTTTAACGATAATTTGTTATATTTCCAGTAAACTCTTGTTTACTACCTATGACAAACCTTTCCCCGCGTTTCCGGCGAATTTCGCGTGTCCTGAAAAACACCGCCCAGATTCCCGCTTTTTTGCTGATTGCAGCATTCACTATTCAAGATAGTCCGCCCAAACCGGATGAAAGCCGCTTCACGCCCATTGTGGTGGCGGAGAACCTGGACGAACCCATGGTTTTTGAAGTGCTTCCCGACGGTTCGGCTTACATTATTGAAAGAAAGGGCGCTTTGAAAAAATACAATGCGTCCACCCAGTCCACCGACCTGATCGCAATGATCCCCGTTAACACCAAATACGTTAGCGCAGAAGGTGTTTCCCGGGAAGCCGAAGAAGGACTGATGGGTTTTACTATGGACCCCAATTTTGAAAAAAACCATTGGATCTATCTTTATTACGCGCATCCGACCGAGAAAAAACACATTCTTTCACGTTACGAATTGCGGGATGACAAACTCATAGAAAGCTCAAAAAAGGATGTGATCGAGGTGGTTACACAACGCGAGGTGTGCTGCCACACGGGCGGCGGGATGACCTGGGATAAAGGTGGTAACCTGTATCTGACGGTTGGTAACAACACCGGAAACCAGAAAGCCGCTCAAACCGACGAGCGCGAGGGACGCGCCAGCTGGGATGATCAGGGACATGCGGGAAACACGAATGATTTGAGAGGGAAAATCTTAAAAATCCATCCTGAACCAGACGGCTCATACACCATTCCGGAAGGCAATCTATACCCCACAGGAACGGCAAAAACGCGTCCTGAGATTTACTCAATGGGCCACAGGAATCCCTGGCGCATTGCGGTTGACAGCAAAACGGGCTTCTTATACTGGGGTGAAGTGGGGCCGGATGCCAGCGAAGATTCGGAGATCGGGCCGCGCGGTTATGATGAGCTGAACCAGGCCAGAAAGCCGGGTAATTTTGGATGGCCCTGGTTTGTGGGCGACGATCAGGCATTCCCGGTGTATGATTACGCTGCCAACAAGCCTTTGGCAAAAAAAGACCCGAAAAATCTGGTCAACAACTCACCTAATAATACAGGCTTGAAAGAGCTTTTACCGACTGCCCCTAGTTTTATTTACTATCCTTACGGCATTTCTGAAAAATTCCCGGCAGTGGGTTCCGGTTCCCGGAGCGCAACAGGCGGACCGATATATCACCGTGCGGATTTCAAATCACCAAAAAGACCATGGCCGGCTTATTATGAGAACAAATGGATAGCGGCCGACTTCTCCCGTGGCTGGATTATGGCCATTTCTATGAGTCCGAATGGTGATTATGAGTCCATGGAACGCGTGTTGCCAGCTTACCATCCGGTGCAGCCTATCGACATTAAATTTGGCCCGAATGGTGATTTGTATGTGCTTGAATACGGCAGCAACTGGTTCAGAAAGAGTGAAAATTCTAGGTTGATCCGCATTGAATACAATGGTGGCAACCGCAAGCCGATTGTTCAGGTTTCTACGGATAAAAAAGGCGGAACGGTTCCCTTTCAAGCTAAGCTTTCTTCGGCCGGAACAAAAGATTTTGACGGAGACAAACTGAAATACAGCTGGAAAATCACGGGTAACGGCGGTGCTGCGAAAACATTTGCCACTGCTGAGCCAACGGTAACATTTGACAAACCAGGCGTTTATACAGCCAGCCTGACGGTAACCGACGCCAAAGGCGCTTCCAATTCGCAATCCCTGAGAATTATTGCCGGTAACGAGCCGCCAAAGGTTTCGGTGAACGTAGACGGAAATAAAACATTCTTTTTCGCAGGAAAACCTATTCCCTACTCCATCGACGTCACCGACAAGGAAGACGGTAGTTTACTGGAAGGAAAAATCAAACCTGAGGAAATTGCGGTGAGCATTGACTACGCCTCAGAAGGTTTTGATTATGCCGAAGTCATTCAGAGCCAGCGCAGTGTGGATGCGAGCACGCAGTTTGCCGTTGCCCAGGTCCTGATCGGCAAGAGCGATTGCAAAGTCTGCCATCAGGTGGACGCAAAATCGGTAGGACCCTCATTTGCAGATATTTCTAACAAATACAAAGGTAAGCCGGGCGTAACGGAAGCATTGGTAGGGAAAATTCTGAAAGGCGGAGCCGGGGTTTGGGGCGAAGTGGCCATGCCTGCCCACCCCGCATTGCCTGTGGCTGATGCAGAGACCATTGTAAAATACATTCTCAACAGCACAGACAAGACATTGAGTACATTGCCTGTCAAAGGTGAGTTTACACCAAAAATTCCTGCACAGGATAATGGAAAAGGCTCCGTACTGATCAGGGCGGCATTTACGGATCGTTCTATGAGCGGCAATAAGGCTATCCCGGCCCAGACAACGGAAGAAATGATCGTGCTGAGAAGCCCGGAATTGAATGCGGCCGAAGCACCGATTGTGCAA
Organism: Dyadobacter alkalitolerans DSM 23607; assembly: GCF_000428845.1. Taxonomy (GTDB): domain Bacteria; phylum Bacteroidota; class Bacteroidia; order Cytophagales; family Spirosomataceae; genus Dyadobacter; species Dyadobacter alkalitolerans. The sequence continues at coordinate 248,567 of NZ_AUAS01000002.1, forward strand.
GGTGCAGATATGAAAGCACTGGGAACAGCCGGCCTTGGTTTCAGCGTGGTGACTTTTGCAAACAGCTTTCTGGCGTTCAAAGAAACAGATTTAACTGATATCAAGGCACTTGAAATGAATGCCGCGGCCCAGAAACGGGAAGGCGCCATGGGCGGCAAGATCGAGATACGGCTGGGTTCACCTACCGGAACACTCGTTGGTGAACAGAATGTTGAAATTGCTCCGGAAGTGGATATGGCCAAGCTGATGGCCGAACTGGAAAGCCAGAAAAAGCCGGGTGAAACCGTAAAACCGCCGCGTCGCCCTACCCGCGCGCCGGTTCTGGTCAACATTAAGCCAACCACGGGCAAACATGACATTTATATATTGTTTAAAAATGAAACGGCGAAGCCCATCGAACCATTGATGACGCTTTCAAAGATCATTTTCAAGCAGTAGGGACTTAGGTTTCTATTACAAAACGGTCGGCCAGGATGGCATTCATTCCTGGCTCGACCGTTTTTTCATGCGGAAGCGTGTAAAACTCGCTGGTAATGCGGATCCCTTTTTCTGTTCTTTCGAGCGAGACTTTTAAAAAGCCGTGCTTGTTATCGCAGTAATTTTCAAGGGTAACATGATTAAAAGCCGCATTATTGGCTGTAAAACGGCTGTCCGAAGTGGACGCAACAGGATGGAGCTCGTCATAACCGCCGCCGCCGGCAACAATGAAGGGAACCGTCTTGCCATCAAAATATCGCTTCGAAAACCGCTGGTAATTGTGAACATGCCCACTAAAAACCACATCCGGGCGGACACCGGTCTGCTCAAAAACCCCGTCAAAAAACTGGATCATTGGAAGGCTGGATCCGTGGTTGATATCTGCAGAATAGGGCGCGTGGTGAATACAGAGAATAATGCCCTTTTCAGGACGATCAGCATCGGCACTCCTGAGCTCTTCCATTAACCACTTACGCTGATCCGGGGTAATGACGCCAAACTTGGTAACATTGCCATACATGCCGATAATACGCGCAACCGGTGTAATGAGCGACCAGAAAACATTAGGCTGCGTCATGCTTTTCCGTTCCGCCCCGCCGCTGAAACTTACGGTTTGCGGCTGCTTATCACAAAAAACGGCCTTAAACGGATCCAGGCTTCGGTAGGAAACGCGGCTGTCCGGATTTACGTCACTGTCGTGGTTTCCCGGGATGGCGAAGATCGGGCCGGGATATTTTTGGTAGGGATCAAAAAACTGTCTTTTATACTGACTCGCTTCTCCAAAATTATAAACAATGTCGCCCAAATGATACAGGAACATGGGTTCCTTACCCGTGCCATCAGTCTGCTGATATTGCTTGATCATTTCGGCAACCACGAGCTTTTGAAAATCCGGATTACGAATACTGCCCGTATCGCCGAGCATGTGAAACGCCAGCTTATTACGGTCATTTAATTCCTGAACCGACTCTAAATCAAAGTGATAAGGATATTTTCCTGTGGGTGCCGGCAGTGGCTGGAATTTATAGGAGTCGTCCGGCTGATTTTTCTTTAAAACCGGTTTGTCGTATTTCTTATTAAGGAATGAATTCATTAAGGTGCGAGTAACTGAACATTCAAAATGTGCACCGCAATGAAGCAGATGCACATTTTTACAACGGGTTACCGCAAGTTTTGGTTCTTGATGTCCTAACCATTACGCAACTAAAACTCACAATTTCATCGCCTTCAACCGCAAGCTGTTCCCCACAACCGAAACCGAGCTCAGCGCCATGGCGGCACCCGCCAACATCGGATCAAGCAGGAACCCATTCACTGCATAAAGCACACCGGCCGCAATGGGAATGCCAATAAGGTTATAAATAAATGCCCAGAAAAGGTTCTGTCTGATCGTTTTCACCGTTCTGGCGGACAGATTTAATGCTTTCGGGATCATGTTAAGATCGGAGGTGATCAATGTCATTTTGGCTACATCCATGGCAATGTCCGAGCCTTTTCCCATCGCAATGCTCACATCCGCCTGCGCGAGTGCGTGACTGTCATTGATGCCGTCACCTACCATTGCCACAATTTTTCCTTCTGCCTGTAATTGTTTTACAAATTCTGCTTTGTCCGAAGGCATAACCTCGGCTTTATAATGTTGTAAACCAATCTGTTCAGCCACGGCTGCGGCCGTTTGCTTGTTGTCGCCGGTGAGCATATAAACTGCAATGCCCATTTTTTGCAATTTTTCAATGGCTTGTTTTGAAGTTGCTTTAACCTTATCAGCAATGGCAATGATTGCCAGAACCTGTGTCTTATCAGCAAAATAAATGACCGTTTGTGCTTCCTGCTGCCAGTTTTCAGCCAATGTTACCAGCTCACTGCCAATCGCCACGCCGCCTTCGGAAATCAGTTTTTTGTTTCCTATAAAATACGTTTCCCCTTCACTTACAGCCCGAACACCCTGGCCGGTAATGCTGTCAAAAGATGTCAAAGGCACTTTTTCAGTATGATCCTTTTTCAAATGATTGACAACCGCATCGGCCAGCGGGTGTTCCGAGCGAGATTCCATGGCTAATAAAATTTGTTGGGACAACGCTTTATTCCGCGCTTCTGCACTCCAAACCAGTTGCGTAACAGCAGGCTTGCCTTCGGTGATCGTTCCCGTTTTATCCAGGATAATGGCATTTACCTTATGTGCAAGTTCCAGGCTTTCGGCGTCTTTGATAAGTATATTATTTTCCGCACCCTTCCCTACCCCAACCATGATAGCAGTAGGCGTAGCGAGGCCGAGCGCACACGGGCAAGCGATGACAAGAACGGTCACGGAGGTCAGTAATGCATGCGTGAATGCATTTTCTCCACCCAAAACCATCCAGACGATGAATGTCAGAATAGCGATACCAATGACCATCGGCACGAAAATCCCGGCGATCTTGTCCACCAGCTTTTGCACCGGTGCTTTACTTCCCTGCGCTTGTTGCACCATTTTGATGATCTGCGCCAGAATCGTATCGCCACCAACTTTTGTGGCTTCAAACAGAAAGCTTCCTTTTTGATTAATTGTGCCCGCAAACACCTTTTCGCCAGTCTTTTTTTCCACAGCAACCGGTTCACCACTGATCATACTTTCGTCCACAAACGAGCTGCCTTCCGTCGTCATGCCATCCACCGGGATCTTTTCACCGGGTTTAATTACAATGATGTCGCCGACCTTCACTCCTGCAACCGGAATTTCCGTTTCCGTACCGCCGCTGATGATAGTAACCGTTTTGGGTTGTAAACCCATGAGTTTTTTAAGGGCCGAGGTTGTGTTGGACTTGGCCTTTTCCTCCATCAGTTTGCCGAGTGAAATAAATGCGATCACCACCGCAGCCGCTTCAAAATATACATGCGCATGCAAGCCGCGCGCATGCCAGAACTTGGGGTATATGGTATTAAATGCGCTGAAAATGAATGCTATCCCCGTGCTCAATGCAACGAGTGTATCCATATTGGCCTTTCCGTAACGAGCTTGCTTGAATGCATTAACAAAAAAGCTACGGCCCAAAAAAAACACAACGGGTGCAGCCAGCACCATCATAATCCAGTTCCCATAAGGCAACGCCCTGGCAGAACCTTCCATGAAGAACATGCCAATAACGACAATAGGAAGCGATAAGACAGCCGCCCAGATTGTCTTCTTTTTCAAACCATTATAATGTGCTAATTGTGCTTCCTGCTGCACTTGCTGCGGGTCTTCCACATTCACAACAAGGTCGTAACCCACGGAGCGGACCGCATTCTGAAGTTCCAGAGGCGTAACTGTATCCTCGTATTCCGCCCAGGCCGTCTGCGTCGCATAATTCACGCCTGCATCATGCACACCCTTGACGGATTTGAGCATACTTTCTACACTCACCGCGCAGGCTGCACACGACATGCCCAGCACGGGAAAGGTTTCTTTTATATTGTTTTCAACTATCGTAGCCATCGCTGTTTTCATTTTTACAAATGTATCACAGCGCACTCCGTAAAGTTTTACACAATTCAGTCGGTGCTTTGTATAATTATTGCATTCGCCTTAGCCCCCGGCCCCTGAAGGGGTGGTTGGCGTAGCGCTAAGAGAGCAGTTCTACGAGCTACTAAAACGTCTCCCCTTTAGGGGCCGGGGGTCCAGAACCGCGAACGCAAACCCTTCAAACATCAAACTTCCTTCACCATCCGGTCAAAAACGACGCCCTGCTCCATCATGCTTTTCACTTTGTCATCGGGATTCGTGTGACATTCGAGCAGGACCCAGCCTTTGTAGTTCATTTTTCCAAGATTGCTTAGCAGCTCTTTATAAGGATAATCTGTGCGGTCCAGTTCGCGGACGTGGATGGTGTCGCCGAACCACTTTTTCACAAGGTCGAAATTATGCTGGAAGCCGTCGCCGATCAGATCTTCCTTGTTGCAGTTCCAGCAAATCCTGGCATTGGGATGGTCAGCAGCTTCCATAATCTGCTTGATATTTGGCAGTTCCTGTGTTTTTTCGCCATGCACTTCCAGCCTGATCTGCTGACCGAAGTCCTTCGCGTAAGCAGCCAATTCATGCAATGCAGCACCAATTTGCGCCAATGTCTTTTCAACAGGAACATCTGCATGAAGGGCATTGGGTTTCACCTTCACGCCCGAGCCACCCACATCAGCACTCAACCTGATAAACTCCTTCGTGCGTTCTATGGAAGCTTTCAATTTGGCCTGGTCCGGATAATCATATTGCTGGTTTGTACCGAGCCCTATCAGCTCCACGGGGCTGTCGGCAAACTTTTTCTTTACTTCGGCACGTTCTGCCTTAGTGAGATCAGGCATTACTTTATGCGCATGCTCGACGCGTAATTCAACGCCGTTTATTTTCGTATCCGAGCAGTTTTTGATCAATGTAGGCAGGTCCCAATCTTTTCCCCACAGATAAGTTACAAATCCAAGTTTGAAGTTCGCTTTGTTCCGGAACTCCGCCGCGCCCGCTTGCCCGTATACGACAGACGCGCCCGCCAGCAGGGATAACTCTTTCAGAAATGTCTTTCTGTCAATATAATTCATGGGATCTGAGATTTTGGTTTGACAAAATGTTAAAGCGCCACGCAGCGAAGTTCTACCTCATAATCCCGACGCCGGCAAACCGCTGGGCACGCGCTCCGGGACAGATTTATCAAAATTATCGTCATTCAGCGCATTCAAAAACTCCACGATCCGGGAAATATCCCTGAAATTAACATTCATATCCGCCGCCAATGTATCGATCTGGCTGGGTTTGACATTCGGGTTCGGGATTTTCCCGCCTGCAATGTCTTCGTAAAACTGTAAAACCTGTTCAAGCGTCGCGAACTTTCCGCTGTGCATATAAGGCCCGGTGTAACGCAGGTTACGGAGAGAAGGTGTCCGGAAAGCGTAATCATTATTGGCGCCTGCGTCCGTTTCTTTCCTGTTTTGCGAATCCGGAACGCCCAGCGTATGCAGCTTGTAGTCCGACAGCATGGGACCAGAATGACATTTAGCACAGCCCGTTTTCAGAAAAAGATTCAGCCCTTCCTTTTCGCCTGTCGTTAATGCGCTGCTGTCTCCGCGCATATACTGATCAAACCGCGAGTTGTTGGCAATGAGCGTACGCTCGTAAGAAGCAATGGCTTTTGACAAATTCACGACATTAACGGGGTTCGCGTCCTCCTTGAACGCTTCGCGAAAGAGACTTTCATAAGCCGGGATTTTTTGGATCCGCGCCACAATCTGATCTATCACTTTGTCTTCCGGATAGGAATGCCCGCGCATTTCTTCCAATGTACGGACCGGAACAAGTGCCTGTTCTTCGAGGCCCTTCGCCCGCAGGTCCCAGAACATCGGTGCGGACTCCGCATCATAACTTTCTCCGTTTTTAATGCCGTTGAACGCTGTATTAACTATGCTCTGCGAGTTTCTTTTTACAAATGGTATATCATTCTTTTCCGAAAACTTGCGCTTGCTGCCGGTTCCGTGGCCATTGACGCCGATCGATGTTTCCAAAAACTCCGCATAATTGAACTCAGGCTGGTGACAGGTCGCACAGGAAACATCTTTATTTCCCGATAAGATAGGATCAAAAAATAACAGCTTGCCCAGCCGTATCTTTTCAGAGGTTGATTTGTTTCCCGGCGGATCTGTGACGTATTTCGGCAACGCCCCCAGCGCATTAATGGTCTCAACGGTTTTTTCTTTCTTATTTTTCAAAGGCCCGCGCTCTCCGCCGCACGAAATGCAGATAAAAGCTAGGCCTATTAGAAATAACAAAGTATGCATGCTTGGAAAACGCAGTTTAATTATATAAAATACTTTTGGATTTAAATTTAAGGCAGATCTGCAAAAAGACCAACTTATGAGCGGCAACATGGAAGCCAAAGAAACATTAAGGAAACACATTGCCCAGGCAGCTAACCTCACCGACGAGCAGTTCGACTATTTCTTCTCCCATTTCAAATCCCTATCCTGCAAAAAAGGCGAAGCATTGATCCAGGTCGGGAAACCGGTCGCTCATGAATATTTTGTGATCTCAGGCTGCCTCAAAGCATTTTTTGTCAACGACGACATCAAGACATACATTCTACAATTTGCCATGCCCACCTGGTGGACTTCTGATTACGCCGCTATGTACAACCATGCAAATGCCACCATTACAGTGGATTGCATTACCGATGCCGAAGTCCTTTGCCTTTCCAGTGATGACCGCGAAAAACTTTGCAGCGAGCTGCACCAACTCGAACATTTCTTCCGGTGGCGCACAAACCGAGGTTATGTAGCCTCGCAAAAACGACTGCTTTCCTTCATGAACAATGATACCAAAGCACGTTATGAGGAGCTGCTTTCCTTATATCCCCAACTTTACAATCTTGTTCCCAAGCACCTCATCGCGGCCTATCTCGGCGTCTCCCGCGAGACCCTTAGCCGCCTGTACAACCATCACAGATAGGAACTTACATTTTGTGATCTAGGTCACGTAACGGGCGCGTTCCGGCAGACTTACTTTGTGTCATCAAACAATTAATGATAACATAAACAGTCAGGATCATGCCATACGTAAAAATTGAGGTAACCCGTGAAGGCGTTACCCGCGAACAAAAACAAGCCCTGATCTCCGGGGTTACCACCCTGCTCTCCGATGTTCTGGACAAAGATCCAAACCTCACATTCGTAGTGATCCAGGAAATTGACCTGGACGACTGGGGCCATGCCGGCGAACAAGTGTCCGTGCTGCGGGAGAAAGGAATCGTGTCAACAAAAACTCAAAACAAATAAATTCAGAAATCATGAAAACACAGACAGTTATAGTAACAGGCGCGTCAACAGGAATAGGAAAGGCCATTGCCACATTGTTTTTGGAAAGCGGGTATAATGTTGTCATTAACGCCGCAAACGAAGTAAATTTGAACGCGACATATCAGGAACTGGGTCGTCACGACCAGCTGGCAATGGTAGTGGGTGACATCAGCAAGCCGGAAACGGGTCGCTTGCTAGTTGAGACCGCAGTAGCGCGCTTTGGTGCGTTGGATGTTTTGGTCAACAATGCAGGGATTTTTGAGCCAAAGGCATTTACTGACGTTGATGAAGCTTATCTTGACGGTTTTTTGAGCATTAATTTAAAAGGCACGTTCTTCACTAGTCAGGCGGCGATCAGGCAAATGCTGAAACAAGGAGAAGGTTCGATCATTAACATTGGCACCGTGCTGGTTGATCACGCCATTGGCGGGTTTCCCGGAACAGCGCCGGTTGTTAGCAAAGCTGGAATTCACGCGCTGACAAAACAGCTGGCAGCGGAATTTGGCAAAAATAATATCCGCGTAAACACCATCGCGCCCGGTATTATAAGGAGTCCGTTGCAGGCAAAAAATGGCATTAGCAACGCAGACAGCCTTGCTGCGCTGCACTTGGTTGATCGCATTGGTGAGACAAGTGATGTTGCGGAGTTGGCACTTTACCTTGCAGGAAGCAACTTTGTAACGGGCGAAATCATCAATCTGGATGGCGGTCACGTTGCGGGACATCATTTGGGTTAAGGAACGTTTAACATTAAGTGTCTGAAAAAATGGAAAATCGAACAAGAATAACGGAGCTTCTGGGGATTCAATATCCGATTTTACAAGGGCCGATGGGCGGCGGGTTTTCAAATGCCACCCTAACTGCGGCAGTATCGAATGCAGGCGGGCTGGGGAGTTTTGGTGCTTACACGCTTACTCCCGAGCAGATTTTGGCCGTGGATAAGGAGATTAAATCGAAGACCAACAAGCCTTATAATATCAACCTTTGGGTCTCAGATGTGGATCAAAGCCTGGAACATTTCCCGGCAGAAAAGCTGGAAAAAGTAAAGCAGCTTTTTAAACCCTATTTTGATTCATTGGGCATTCCGCTTCCGGATTTAGACACGAACATTCCTTCCAAATTCCTGAAACAAGTGGAAGCAGTCTTCGAAGCGCGGCCTGCGGTTTTTAGCTTCATTTTTGGCATTCCGTCCAAAGATATACTGGATGAGGCGCGCAGATTGGGTATTAAAACCGTTGGCGCGGCAACCACGCTGGACGAAGCACTGGCGCTGGAACAAGCCGGCGTCGATGCCCTAGTTGCATCCGGGTTCGAAGCTGGCGGCCACAGGCCTTCGTTTCTGAAACCGGCCCCTGAATCATTAACAGGCACATTTGCACTTATTCAACATTTAAAAGCCAAGATCAAAACACCCATTATAGCAGCGGGCGGCATTGCGGACGGTGTCGGCATCAGGGCCGCATTGACCCTGGGTGCCGACGCCGCCCAACTAGGAACTGCATTTCTGGTGACCGACGAATCCAATGCTACCCCCGCGCACCGGGCCATGCTCCTTTCGGACGAGTCGCGTTATACTGTTCTTTCCAAATCGCTCACGGGCCGCATGGGACGGATGATCCGTAACCGCGTTACCGAAGAAGTTCCCTACGCAACCGAAGTGCTTCCGTTTCCGTTGCAGTCACGCTTCATGGGACCGTTGCGGGAAGCAGCGCTTGCACAGGGACGAACGGATCTCAGTATTTTTTGGTCAGGCCAGAATGCCGTGAATCTAAAACCGGGAAGTGCGGAGCAGCTCATGCAATCGCTGATCAATGAGGCATTTGCGCATTAAAAGCCGTTTGAATTGTTGGTGAGGCCTCTCGTTCAGTAATATTTTGCGGAAAAATAAAACAATGGGTAGAAGTAATCTGGATTGATTCCCTAAATTTGACGCGTGCAGATTTGCTGCATATTAGTCATGTTAAACAACTTAATCCTAATGCTATGTTGAAAGTAAAGTTCTTCTTTCTTGCGATTTTCGCGATCAGTATGTTTTCAGTGCAGGCCCAGGGCACTTTAAAAGCCAGTGACCTTGTGGGAAGCTGGAAATACACAGTGACCAATGTTCCGCCTGAATATGAAACCGGCGTAATGACTTTCGAGGAAAAAGATGGTAAGCTAAGCGGCACGCTTGGTTCTACGGAAAAAATGGAAATGAAAGAACTGGTGGTTGATCAGGGGAAAATAACATTCAAACTGGATTTTCAGGGCGGTTTGCTCAATGTTACCCTGATGCAGGAAGGCGAGTCGTTGAAAGGAACCATCGTTTCACAGGACGGCGAATTCCCGATCACGGCTGTTAAAGAAGCAAAAAACTGATTCTGATTTGATAAGGAACTGATTCTGATTTAGTTTAGATGAAGCATTAAAACCCCGACATGAGCGCGTCTCTTATCGGGGTTTTTGTTTTAATAAACTACTTTATACTTAGTTAACTTCGGATGTAAGGGTAGAAATGTAGCATTTCGTCTGGAAATATTGATATAGCGAAGCTGAATGCGAGCTAATGTGAAACATTTCCTAACCCAAACAAATGAGAAAAGGATATACAGTATTCCTTCGACCTGTGATGACGGGAAGTATGCTGCTTGCGCTGCTACTGCCCCCTGCAATGGCCAACAATGTGCCGAAAAACCGGAAAATTGGTTCCCATCACGCCATCGACAAGGCAATTTCCGGAAGGATTTTGTCAAAAGAAGACAACTCGCCCATCCCGGGCGTGACCGTTGTGGTTAAAGGCACAACCAATGGCACAACCACCGACGTTGACGGTAAATACCAGATCAACGTCCCTGCAAACAATTCTGTACTGGTGTTTTCCGCCGTTGGTTATCTCCCACAGGAAAAAGAAGTGGGAACAGCCAGCGTGGTGGACATTACCTTATCAACTGATCAGAAAACGCTCGAAGAAGTGGTCGTGGTCGGGTACGGAACGCAGAAAAAACGTGACCTTACCGGCGCCGTTTCCCAGATCAGCGCCACGAAGCTCGAGAATGAAAACCCGCAGTCTGTGCAGGATGTTTTGAGAGGAAATATTCCCGGAATGAACGTTGGATTTTCGGCATCTGCAAAAGGCGGTGGTAATGTGGGTGTGCGCGGTGCCAATTCCCTGACCGCGGGATCATCACCGCTCGTCGTTCTGGACGGAGCGATCTATTATGGTGGTCTGGAAGACATTAACCCGAATGACATTGAGACAGTTGACGTTTTAAAGGACGCCAGCTCAGCAGCGGTTTTTGGTGCAAAAGCAGCCAGTGGTGTGATTCTCGTCACCACCAAAAAAGGAAAAGAAGGTAAAACGATCATCAATGTAAATTCCAACATTGGTTTCGCCGAAGTCGCTCAAAATCAAGAAGTACTGAGCCCGGACGGTTTCCTGACCTGGCGCGGCGAAGTAATGCGTAATATCAACGCAGCCGCTCAGCCAAGCCGTTTTACAAATCCCAACAATCTGCCCGCAGGCGTAACAGTGGACCAATGGCTCGCATTTGACGGATCGGCCGGTGATCCGGAAACCGTCTGGCTGCAACGACTTGGTTTACAATCCGTTGAAATAAAAAATTACAAAGAAGGCCGCAGCGTGGACTGGTATAGCAAGATTTATCAGAAAGCTTTGCGCCAGGATCATACCATCAGTCTTTCGGGTAAAAATGACAAGGTATCATACTAAATGTCATTGGGTTACCTCAATAATGAAGGGATTGTTGTAGGCGACAAGTACAGCACGATCCGCGCCCGGATCAACCTGGAAGGAAAAGTGAACAAATTCCTGACCGTCGGGATCAACACCCAGTTTGCAGACCGGGACGAAAGCCAGGTTCCTGTTGACTATAACCTCGCTCCCAACCTTTCACCCTGGGGATCGGAGTTTAATCCGGACGGGACTTACAAATGGAGGCCCAATGAGGAGGCCAGCGGAGGAAACCACCCCTACTACGCCCCCAGCTTCACCGATCGCGACAAAGGTTCCACAACCATTAACAATGTAATATTTGCGAAAGTCGGCCTGCCATTCGGCATTACTTATCAGGCGAATTTTACGCCGAGATTTGAATTTTATCACCGCTATAATGCGGAATCTTCCAAACACGCGGAATGGGCAGCAGAAGGTGGCCGCGCTTCACGCCGTAACACGAAAACCATCAACTGGCAAATCGACAACATCCTGAAATGGAACAAGACCATTGCCGAAAAGCACAACATCGATGTAACGCTGCTCGCCAATGCTGAACGTTTCCGGAGATGGGATGACAGCACATCGAACAAGGGCTTTGCGCCAACGGACATTTTGGGTTACCACAACATTGGCGGCGGTAATGCGCCTATCATGTGGAGCAATGATGAAACAAGCACGGCGGATGCGTTAATGGCGCGTTTATTTTATTCGTTTAAAGACCGTTACATGGTGACGCTTTCAACCAGAAGGGACGGTTACTCGGCATTTGGACAAAAAAATCCAAGAGCGCTTTTCTCCTCAGCCGCATTGGGCTGGGTGTTTACGGATGAGCCATTCTTTAAAGTAAGCTGGCTGAATTATGGTAAGTTACGTGTCTCCTACGGAAGCAACGGAAACAGGGACATTGGACGTTACGATGCATTATCCAACCTGGCAACCGGCAAATATCTGCACGTAAATTCAGGCGGAACGGTGGTGCAGGTGAGCCAGCTTTATGTAGACCGGATGCAAAACCCTAACCTGAAATGGGAGCGCACCAACTCACTCAATTTGGGTCTCGATTTTGCGCTGTTTAACACCATCATTGACGGTAGCCTGGAACTTTACAAATCCTCAACCAAAGATCTGCTCGTGAAAAGAGCGCTTCCCAATGTGCTGGGTTTCGATTTTGTACTGGATAACTTGGGGCAAGTGGATAATAAAGGCTTGGAACTGAGTTTGAATTCCAACAATATGAAGCGCGAAAACTTCTCATGGCGCTCCACACTGAATGTTCAGATGAACCGTAACAAGATCGCGAAATTGTATGGAAATATGGTTGATGTGAAAGATGCCTCAGGCAATGTAACGGGACAAAAAGAAGCCGACGATATCACCAACAAATGGTTTATCGGCCACGCGGTGGACGAGCTCTGGAACTACAAAGTGCTGGGTGTATGGCAAACCGAAGAAGCGGATGCGGCGGCCAAATACGGTGTTAAACCTGGAGACCACAAGATCCTGGATGTTAATAATGATGGAAAATATACCAATGATGACAAGGTTTTCCAGGGTTACAAATCCCCAAGGGTAAGGCTTACATTCCGTAACGAGTTCAAGCTCTTCAAAAACTTCGATGCCTCATTTATGATGTATTCATATCTGGGACAAAAAGGCGAGTTCAACCAAATGAAGAACCGCCCCGGATTCCCTGACCGTTCGAGCTCGTATGTATTCCCTTACTGGACTGCTGAAAACCGCAATAACGAATGGGCACGCCTGTATTCAAGCGAAGGATCCGCAACCGGTTACGCCGTTTACCGCAGCAAATCATTCCTCCGTTTTGAAAGCTTAGCACTGGCTTATACGATCCCGAAGAACATTGTGCAGAAGGTCAACATTCAGAACCTGCGCATCTATGGCAATGTGCGTAACCTGGGTTACTTATCGAGCTGGAGTTTCTGGGATCCGGAAAACGGAACGGATAACGACAAGAATACGAACCTTGATATTTCCGTACCAAGTCCACGCATTTTCACATTGGGTCTGGATATAACCCTGTAACATTTTCTTCCAAAAATTGACAAAATGAAAACGATATATAACAGATCAAAACAAATAGTTGCACCTGCGCTGATAGCGGGCTGCATGACAATGGTGGCATGCCAGAAAGACTGGCTCCCGCCCGAGCCACTATCTTTTTACAATCCTGACATTACATTTAATGATCCGGCTGGCTTGCGCGCAACATTGGTTGCCTGCGAAAAGAACATGCGCCTGGAATGGTATGGCGACGCGCCTCCGATGGTGACCGAAGCTGTGTTTTCGGACATTGCGGTAGAAGGAACAACAGACAAATCGGGCCCCGCACAAAACCTGAACCTGCTGATCACCCCGGATGCCCAACTTGACCATATTGATTATAACCGTATCGGCTGGTATTGGGTTGAAGGTTTTAAAGGGATTAAATATGCGAATGTCGCTATATCCCGGATTGATCAGCCCACTTACAAGAACGAACAGGAGAAAAATGAAATTCTTGGTGCCGCTTACTTCCACCGTGCCGCACGTTATTACCGGCTTACCCAGCAATTCGGTGATGTACCATTAATTTTGGATGAAGTCATTGGCCCTAAACTTGACTTCCAGTCGACGAAACGGGAAGTGATTTTGAAGAAAATGAAGGAAGACCTGGAATTCGCTGAACAGTGGGTTCCGGCCATTACAGACAAAGGATCGGTAAATAAAGGATCTGTTAGCCACTTGCTGACGAAGGTTAACCTGGCATTGGGCTTGTTTGACGATGCCATCAAATCCGCCAGTAATGTTATTGACGGTGGCACGCATAAGCTGATGACCAGCCGTTTTGGCGTGGATGCCAGCAATGCTAACCGCAATGTGATCTGGGACCTGCACCGCCCTGCCAACAAGGCATTGGGCGCTAATACAGAAGGTTTAATGCTGGTGATTGACCGCATTAACATGGATGGGAATGTACCAGCCGGTATCCAGATCATGCGTAATACGGTTCCCTTTTGGCATAATAATATCAACACACCGGCTGGTAACCGGGGCACCATTGACACTTATGGCATTGAAATCGACCAGATCACGACAATTGGTCGCGGAATCGGACGCGTGCGTCCTACTTATTATTCGCAGGAAGGTGTTTGGGATGATAAAAAAGATTTGCGTCACGCGCCGGGAAACTGGACCCGTATGGAAGATCTGGTTTACAACAACCCTGCTATCAAGGCTAATGATCCTTTTTATGGCAAAAACCTGCAATTCCGCAACGCCACTGGTGCATTGCTGACCATTGATACGATCCGCTGCTGGTTCGACTGGCCCAATTACAAGCTATTCATCGAAGATCCGCAACGCATTCAGCCACAGGGCGGAAACACCGATTGGTATGTGTTCCGTCTGGCCGAAACTTACCTGCTAAGGGCCGAAGCCTATGCCTGGAAAGGTGATTTGGTAAAAGCAGCAGCAGATGTGAATGCCGTGCGTACGCGTGCCAATTGCAGCCCGCTTGCACCCGCCAAAATCAACATTGGCACCATCCTGGATGAGCGTGCGCGCGAATTATATTTCGAAGAACCGCGTAAAACCGAACTGACCCGCGTAGCCTACATTTTCGCCATGACCGGGAAACCCGCACCAAACGGCAAGACCTACAATATGGAAAGCTTCTCCGACAACAACTATTACTATGACCGCGTCATGGAGAAAAGCGATTTTTATAACAAGGGAGTAAAAACACGCCACGCCGATGAATACACCATGAGCCCGTATCACGTGCTATGGCCTGTGCCTCAGTCTGCTATCGATGGTAATGTTCAGGGACGGATCAACCAGAACAAAGGTTACAACGGTTTCCAAAACAATGTTCCTGCCCTCACCTCGATTCCTCAGTAACGATTAATCACATTATTTAAGATAGAAACTACTGCTCGTAAAGGGTCCCGGATTCGGGGCCCTTTTGCTTTGTATACCAAAATTCAATGTTTACAACCAGGTGAATCGTAAGTGAATGCACGGACCAAACATTATATTTGCAGGATTTTAAGCGCGTAAATATTTAGTAAAAATTGAGAAAGCGATTCAGAAAGCATGTCCGCATGGCGCGATATGTGATTTACAAAGAAACCCTCATTGATTTCAACGATCATTTCTGGACATTTGTCGGCTCGTTTTTAGGCATTGCACTCATTGGTTATATCAACAACAGCCAGTTCACCCAAGCCGACAATGTGTTCCTGATCGGTTCCTTCGGCGCATCTTCTGTTTTAATTTATGGCATTATCAATAGTCCGCTTGCACAGCCACGAAATCTGATCGGCGGACATTTAATCTGCGCAATCGTTGGCGTAACGGTGCACAAGATCATCCCCGACCAAATATGGCTAGCCTCTGCATTTGCCGTTTCGCTATCCATTGTTTTTATGCAAATCACCAAAACCCTGCACCCGCCGGGAGGCGCTACGGCATTGATTGCAAACATTGGTTCCGAAAAGATTACGAGTCTGGGATATAAATACGTTTTCAGTCCCGTTTTGACCGGTGTACTGGTTTTGCTTCTCGTTGCGCTCTTCGTCAATAACCGCGCCGCGCACCGGCATTATCCCAAGAATAAGAACTGGTATAAAATTTGGCAGCGCAGATACAGATAGATGTCCTACATTTAAATGTACTACATTCAATAAAACCAACTTAAAACCACAATGAAAAAATCCCTGAACATCATCCTCTGCCTTTCGCTGCTTTTTGCAACACCCATTTTTGCGCAGGGCGACGACAGCGCGCTCATCAAGCAGCTGAACACCCAATGGCTGCAATCATACCCAAAACGCGACACCGCCGCAGTAAGCAAAATTTTAGCCGACGATTTCATCATGATCTCACAAACCGGCAAAAAGCTCTCTAAAAACGACGTTATCAAAGACCTCCTGACACCAGACCGTCAGATCATCAACGTTGCCATCGACAGCATGGATCTTCAAATCGTCAACAACGTAGGCCTCCTAACCGCCTACACCAGCTTCGTACTAAGAGACAAAGAAAAAGTCCTCAAAGGAAAAAACGTCTATTCAGATGTCTACATCAAAAGAAAAGGCACCTGGGTAGCCATCAACGGCCACGAGACGTTGCTGGAATTGAAATGATGTTAGCGGGATGCAATGTAGGTTATTTAGAAAATCCCGGAGGGATGCCATATCGGTAGCAAAAAATATAGAACAATGAAAAAATCCCGGAGGGATGCAACGTCCTACGAGTCGTTGCATCCCTCCGGGATTTTTTCATTGTGGGTGGTAACTCCTGGCTACTGATATTTTATCCCGCTGGGATTGAAATATCTTGTGCGAAGAGACAGGAGGATTCGGGATGTTTGTAGCTGACCACATCTTCCAGGATGGATTCTTTGTTTGTCAAAGTGATCACGAACGCTGTTATACGGACCCCCTCTCCACCTTTTTTCTCGGCAAAGATTACAGCAATTCATTCATTTCTTTCCACTCATAAACTTTCACCTTTCCCGCAGGCTTTTTGGCTGCTGATAGCATTGCTTTGGCGATGTCCTTTGCTTTTATTCCTCTGTATTTCTGGGCCGGGCCGATGAGGAGGGGGTTCAGTAGGGAGAATAATTTGATGAATATTTTTTCCATTGGGCGGCTTTCCTGCCGGTTTCCCATGATCATGGACGGGCGGAAAATATGGGTATGGAGCAGATCCTGGGCAACGACATCACGCTCTGTTTCTGCTTTTGTCCGGACGTAAAAAATGCTCGAACCTACATCCGGCCCGACAGCTGATACCAGAAAAACGGATTTCGCTCCTTTTTCTTTCGCAATCTGTGTTGCCAGGACCGGGTAGTCGTGATCGACCTCATAATAGATTTTTTGGTCAGGTGTATTCTTTTTTGTGGTTCCGAGCGAAATGAATACATCGTCTGCAACGATCTGGTCTTTCAGACTGGGCAGAGAATGGTAATCTCCGATCAATGTTACCAGCTTTGGATTGGACACATTTAAATTTTTCCGCACCACGACGGTTACATGGTCATAGTCCGGATCATTCAAAAGTCCTTCCAATATATAATTGCCGACGAAGCCGCTCGCTCCGAATACAATGGCCTTTTTTCCTTGCGTATCAGCTTCCATAATGCTTTTCGAAATTGATTTTGGTCGATTAAGAGAAATGTCAAACAAATCGTGCCTGAATTTCAACCCCTTTTTCTTGTGAAATTTCTGCTGGATTTTTAGATTTGCCACTATGAGGATGACTCCAACACTCTAATACTTCTCCAAGCGTCAACCCCGGCGCGCTCCCTTTTTTACAGGGAATGTTTCATTGTGTATTTACAATTTCAAAAACCCGATCTGAATGCGGACGGCTTGTCCTGCTTTTTGACCCAATTTTAAACAATGTTATGGGAGAAATATTGGATGACAATCAAATTCATGATTTTATAAATAAATGCTTTGTCCGCCTGGACAATGCATTTTCTGAGGAGTTAGCTCAGGCCGCCAGGGATATTTTGTGGGCTGATCTGGGCTACGACCCGTATGATCCGGCGAGCTGGACGAAGCCGGTTGTGCGGCTCGGCATGTATTCGCAGGAGCCCTTTGTGCAATCCGCGAACACGCCGGTTTTGCATAGCGCTTTTGATCAATTGGTTGGTGCTGGTAATTGGCTTCCATGCATGAGTATGGGCACTTTTCCTGTTCGTTTTCCATCAGACGAGGATCCGGGCGACACGGGTTGGCACGTGGATGCAAGTTTCCCGGGTAGTGATCCGGCTAACTTTTTCGAATGGTGGGTCAATGTGAATTCGAGAGGCCGCGCGTTGCTGATGCTTTTCCTGTATTCAGATGTTGGTCAGAATGACGCGCCTACACGCATCCGTGTTGGTTCGCATATGGATGTTGCCCGGTTACTGGCCACAAAAGGCGAAGAAGGTCTTGGATTTATGGATCTGGCAAATGAGTTGGATAAATTTCCTGTCCGCGACGAGATGCTGGCAACGGGTAAGGCGGGAACGGTTTACCTCTGCCATCCATTTATCGCCCATGCGGCTCAACTGCATCGCGGTCAGAACCCGAAGTTTATGGCGCAGCCGCCGTTATTAACCCGAAATGAGCTGCATATTAATGGAAACAGCCCTGTGGAAAGAGCGATTCGAATGGCAATCTCTTAATTCCTGATCACTAAGACGGCTAAGTTTGGCTGACAGTCATTAACTTAGTCGTCTTAGCCATTCAATGATCATGATAGAAAATCGGAACGTGTGCTGTTCGCAGGAATATTTTCAAATTTCTCAAAATAAATCATGACACCCCTGACATAAGGCTGTCGCAGGCCGCTCTTATTTTTGTAAGGAAACAATATTTAACCTTAAATGATAAGAAAAATGTCTGATCAAGCCCATTTGCCTACCATGGAAACTAAAAATAACATTAAGGCTTTCCACGCACCAACAAGAAAGGAATGGCGTGAATGGCTGCAAAAAAATGGTCAAACGGAGCAATCCGTTTGGCTTATCATTTATCATAAATCAAGTAAAACCCCAAGCGTATACTACGCAGAGTCTGTTGAAGAAGCATTGTGTTTCGGTTGGATCGACTCCAAATCTGTGAAGCGCGACGAAGAGAGCACGTACCAAATGTACACGCCGCGAAAAGCAGCGGGCAAATGGAGCGCTGTGAATAAGGAACGCGTCGAGCGGTTAACAGCAGCCGGGCTGATGACACCACGAGGCCAGGCACTCATTGATCTGGCGAAAAAAACAGGAACCTGGGCCGCGCTTGTGGACGCGGAAAACAACGTAATTCCAGCTGATTTGCAGGAATTACTCGATCAAAATGAGGATGCACTTAAAAATTTCCTCGCTTTCCCACCATCAGCCAAGCGCCTTATCTTAACCTGGATCTCTGATGCCAAAAGGCCCGAAACACGGCAACAACGCGTGAAGCTGACGGCAGAAAAAGCAGCGGAGAATGTTCGGGCGAAGGTTTAGTTTTAGGTTGGAAACGCGTCAGCATCTTTAAAACAAAGCTCCAAAATGAGGTTGCAACTTTTCCGGGGTCTGCTCATTTTCGAGCATGTCTATTAGATCTATTTCAATGTTGCGGACGATGGTGCCGACGGGAATATCGTTGAGAAGACCTTCGAAAGGATTTTCGCTGATGTCGCCCACATATTCCATAAACATGAAAACCCAGGAGACGATCATGTTGAACGGAATCAGTAGGAACATGTAATGCTCGCCTAGTTCAACAAATTGCGGCAGCAAGCCAAACGGAAGCAATGTCATGAAAACGAAAATGAATAGATTCGAAGTCGTTGCATATTGACGGGGAAAGGGCGTGTTTTTGATCCTTTCGCTTTTGCCCTGCTCATCGTACAGGCTCGAAATGAGATTTTGCAAGGCGACGTGCTGGTAAGCATCCACCCTACGCGATTGCCTTAACCTGGCCAGATGCTGCGATTGTTTATCCAAAATCTGAGTAGCAAGGTTTTTCTTGCTTTTAAGTGCGTTATGTTCCGAAGCGGCCAGATATTTTTCAATTTCAATCTCGCATGGCGTCTGCTTCCCATGCAGCGCGTCGCGCTGGCGCTTGCTCGCTCGATCCTTATGCTCCCAGCTCGTGCGTTGCGCCATGGCGTTTTTCAATGCATACAGCCACGCAATGTGGCGATAAATCATGATTTTAATTTCATCACATTCACCGGCCAGCTCCGGACCTTCTTCTGCTGCAAAGGCTCGTAATGCGGCACCAAATGACCGGCTGTGATTCGTAATGCTACCCCAGATCTTACGTGCTTCCCAGCTGCGGTCATAGGATTGATTGTTTTTAAAACCAACAAAAAAAGCAGTGGCCGTACCGATCAGCGACACAGGCAACCACGGAATAGCTACCCATTTCCAATCCAAATATGTATAAACAAAAATAGCCATGGAGCCCGTAAACAGTGAGAAAAGCACCATGCGCCAAGAGTAGTAATAAACGATGAGCGGGGACAGGTAACGATTTACATACATAGCGTACAGCCAATGTTGAAGGTGAGTGAATGCGATAAAAATACATGTTTTCGGTGAAACACAGTTTGTAACATGCGATCATTTTGTATAAGTTAGAGGCCTCTTTTCCTGAATACTTACTTCGTCATCATCCGCCACAATCACTTGAAGGATTTATCAGACATAGCGTTAATGAATCTGTTGAAGGATGGAGATGACAGGAATGCCTTCAATGAGCTGTATGTCCGCTACTGGAAGGTTATTTATGATATTGGTTTCAAAAAACTGCACAATGCTTCTCTGGCCGAAGACCTGGTCCACGATCTTTTTGTCGACATCTGGAACAAGCGGCAGCAAGTCCACATTCATTCGACGTTCATTGGTTATATGCACGCTATGCTCACAAACCGTCTCATTGATCAGAGCCGGAAAGATGCGTATCGGTTGCGTGTTCAGCAAGATATCCTGGAAAATACGGCGGTAAATGAAAACCAGTTCTTTGATATCGTCGCGTCCGATGACATTGAAAAACAATTGATGGCGGAAGTCGAAAACCTTCCCGCTGATATGAAGACTATATTTTTGCTGAGCCGGCGGGAGCATTTGTCTACGATTGAAATAGCGCAAAAACTCTCCTTATCTCCGCAAACTGTCAAAAATCAGATCAGTAATGCGATCCGGCGTCTCCGGTTGAAAGAACTGCATTTGTAAAAATCTAGAAAAAATTTACGCGGGAATAGTACCACTGCACTTCCCATTCGTCATGTCATTGTAAGCACCAATTGGGATCCAAATTCAAAGGGTCATCAAAAAATCGTACTCAATGGATATCGACGACCTCTATAAAAACCTTGGACTGGAACCGCCTTCGGATGGCGAAAATAAGCACCAACCCGATGGAGACCACATTAAAGCCAGGATTGACGAGACATTAAATTTTGACAAAACCCGGAATATATTTTGGCGCAAATGGTATGCGATCGCAGCGTCGCTGGCTTTTCTGATAATCTCAGCAGCGGGGGTTTATAATTATACTGTTCACAATGCGGGGTCAGAGGATATGATC
Source organism: Dyadobacter alkalitolerans DSM 23607 (assembly GCF_000428845.1). Taxonomy (GTDB): domain Bacteria; phylum Bacteroidota; class Bacteroidia; order Cytophagales; family Spirosomataceae; genus Dyadobacter; species Dyadobacter alkalitolerans. The sequence goes on from NZ_AUAS01000002.1 coordinate 269,618, forward strand.
ACCATCACAGCTCCTTCGGGCGGAACCCGTGAAGTGACACTGCCTGACGGCTCCCATGTATGGCTGAATGCAGCAAGCGTTTTACGATATCCGGCCAGCTTTGGCAAAACACGGGAAGTCTTTCTTGAAGAAGGCGAGGGCTTTTTTCAGGTTAAAAGGGACACAACGGCGCCATTCACGGTCCACAGCTCCCATCTTGACACAAGGGTGCTGGGGACATCATTCAGGGTGAAGGCCTACAAAGAATTATCCCACGAGATCGTAACTGTGGTGAGTGGAAAAGTGGCGGTTTCGCGGGGCGCCGAACCGCTGGCGCTTCTGGAAAAAGACCAGGAAGTGATTTTTGACAAAAACAGTGGAAATGAAAAAGAAGTGCTGGTGGAAGCGGCCGAATCGGTCGACTGGAAATCGGGGAATGTGATATTAAAGTCCGTGCGCTTTGAAGATTTGATATTAGCTGTGGAAAATGCCTATCAGGTGAGCATTCACTTTGATAGGCAAAAATTTAAAGAATGCGAGAACAGCATTCGGTTTAGTACCCATCAGAGCCTCGAAAGTGTGATGGACCTTGTGCGTGACATCCAGGGGATCCGCTACGAAATAAAGGGAAAGGAGGTGATCGTAAGCGGAGAGGGCTGTCAGTAACGTGAAATGCTGGACCTGCGCCAACAGGCCCAGCAAGAATAAATACAATTCCGGGGGCTGATTTTGACGGATCCACTCCCCGGCTTTTGCCGTGTTTAATAAGTGTTTACTAAACCTAGGTAATTTATGAAAAGAAGAACTACTAAACTAATCAGAGTCATGAGGGCCGGATTGATCGTGTTTGGGGTGTTGATTACTACGGCGGGGACTTTGCTGGCCGAAAATGGTTACAGCCAGCGTCTCATGGGCAAGAAGGTCACGGTCAGTTTCAGTGACGTTTCGCTCGAAAAAGCCATTGAAAAAATCAGTAAGGCAAGTCAGATCGACTTTTCCTACAACAATAAAGAAGTCAGAAAGATAAAGGTCCATAGCAGTAACTTCCAGGAAACCAGTGTCAAAGAAGTGCTGGAATCGGTTTTGGCCGAAACCCCCTACTCTTTCAGGGAAACGGAGGAAAGCATTGTTGTTTTCAAAACAAAAGACCAGCCGGCAGCGATGGAAAGCCTGTCAAACCGTCCACTGATAACGGGGCAGGCGTCTTCTTTAAATATAAAAAAGGACATTGTCATTAAAGGTCAGGTTACGGATTCTGAAAACAGTCCGCTGCCTGGTGTTAGCGTGCTCGTGAAGGGAACGTCGGAAGGTTCTTTGACGGATGAAAATGGTAATTTCAAGATCAGTGTAGACTCAGAGTCAGGCGTTTTGATTTTTTCTTACATTGGTTTTCAAACCAGGGAAGTGCCGGTCGGCAATAACACAAGCCTGACGATTGCATTAAAAGAGGATACAAAAAGCCTGAGCGAGGTCGTCGTGGTGGGCTATGGAACGCAGAAAAAAGCCAACTTAACCGGCGCCGTGAGCACGGTTGACGTGGATAAAACCATGCAATCCAGACCGGTCACAGACGTGGGCCGGGCATTGCAGGGTGCCGTTCCGGGCCTGACGATTACGACAACGACCGGCGATCTGGGCAGCAGCCCGCAGATCCGCCTCCGGGGAATGGTTGGTTCGCTGAATGCGGGCAACGGCGCACAGCCGCTTATTTTGCTGGATAATGTTGAGATACAAAGCTTGCTCCTTGTTAACCCTGACGACATTCAATCCATTTCTGTGCTTAAAGATGCTGCATCGACTTCTATTTACGGAAGCCGGGCTGCCTGGGGCGTTGTTTTAATCACATCAAAATCCGGAAAGAAAAATACACGCAACCAAATCTCCTACTCCGCCAATTTTTCACAAAGCACACCTACAAATACGCCCAAGCTCGCTCCAGCAGCGGATGGGCCGGAATATGCATTGCTGGCTGCAAAACGCAACAACCCGTCGGCCACGACATTCGGGACGGTGGGCATGTATTTCACAGACGAAAGCATCCAGAAAATCCGGGACTGGGAAGCGCAATATGGGGGTCAGGATTTGGGCAATGAAATGGTCCTGGGCCGCGATTTCGACATTAAGGATGGCCGCCTATACTTTTACCGTCCGTGGGACGCGGGCGATATGTATATGCGCAAGTGGGCGCCGCAAAGCAATCATAATCTGGGCTTTACCGGTGGAAATGATAAAACCAGCTATAACGTCAGCCTCGGTTATATGGGGCAGGAAGGCGTTTTGAAAGAAAAAACAGACCTTTTCAAACGTTATAGCGGCACATTCAGCATTAATTCTGATCTGAACAAATGGTTTAGCCTGAATGCCAGGCTATTACTCTCGAAGAATGTAGCGGAAAGTCCGTTTTCTTTTGGCGGAACGACCTATGACCCGCTTTATTATCTGTATCGCTGGCATTCGGTTTACCCGTATGGGACTTACGAAGGCAAGCCGTTTAGAAATGTGGTTACAGAGGTTCAGCAGGCCAATATGCTCAACTATTCGTCCAATTTCATCCGGGCAACGGTGGGTGGTCAGTTTAAGCTGGCAAAAGACCTGACTATTGACGCCAATTACACTTATTCCAACACCAACGATCACCTGCGCGAAGTGGGAGGAAGCGTTACGGCCTGGAACCAGTGGAACGGTGTGCCTTTGAAATATGAAAATTATACGAGCGCCACTTACGACCGTGTTAAGTACAATTCCAACTGGAATGAGATGCACACCTTCAAGGCGTTTGCAACTTATTCGAAAGATGTAGAAAAGCATTCGCTCAAATTCCTGGCCGGTATGGATCTCGATTTGTTCAAGAGATGGGGACAGTCTTCCGAAAGGCGCGGGTTACTGGATCAAACGCATGGAGAACTGCCGCTTGCAACGGGCGATCAGTATGTAGATGGTTTCAGGGGACATTGGGCTACGCAAGGTTATTTTGGCCGGGTCAACTATACATTCAATGACAAAATTCTGCTGGAAGTAAACGGCCGCTATGACGGTTCGTCATTCTTCCCAAACAACAGCCAGTGGGCATTTTTCCCATCCGTGTCAGCGGGCTATGTTCTTACTGCCGAGCCGTTTATGTCATTCAGCAAACCTGTTCTCGATAATTTGAAAGTCCGCGGATCATGGGGCTCGCTGGGCAATACGGACGTGGGTAACACCACATTCCGGCCGACTATGGCCTCTTCCGCTTCCAACTGGTGGATCGGAACAAGCAATATGGTGACCGTGGCAACGCCTTCGCTTGTGCCGCCATCGCTCACCTGGGAAAAGATCAGCACGCTCGATCTCGGTCTCGACGCGAGCCTATTCAATAACAGACTGGCCGTTACATACGACTGGTACCAGCGAACCACAAGTGATATGATCACGGGCGGCATCGTGCTCCCCAGCAGCTTCGGGGCAACGCCTCCGAGAAGAAACTATGGCCAAATGCAGACAACAGGCTGGGAAATCGCACTCGACTGGCGGCAAAGCCTGGCCAGCGGTTTTAATTTCAGCGTAGGTTTATCATTGTCTGATTTCAAGGAAAAGATTACCAAGTTTGACGGAAATCTGGTCAACGGAAATTACAAAGGCAAAATTCTGGGTGAGATCTGGGGTTATGAAACAGACCGCTTTTTCCGGAACGACGACTTTCAGCAAAATACCGACGGCACATTGATCACCGACGCAGCCGGTCATTACATTCTTAAAGACGGCATCCCCAACCAGACCAAGCACGAAGCAGGCACATTCTTCTATGGCCCGGGTGACGTAAAATACAAGGACCTGAACGGCGACGGAACGATTTTCACCGGCAGCAGCAGCCTCGATGATCACGGTGATTTGAAAGTGATCGGTAATGCTACGCCACGCTATCAATACGGGATCCGCTTGGGCGCTGATTGGAAAGGCTTTGACCTGAATATCTTCATGCAAGGTGTCGGTAAGCGCGACCTTTGGGCTTCCGGCTCCATTTTTATTCCAGGAAACAACCCTAATGATGCCATGTACGCGCATCAGATGGACTACTGGACGCCGGAACGGCAAGATGCTTTTTATCCAAGACCTACCAACACCGGGCAGTCCAATAATACGCAGAACTTCCTGATCCAGGATAAATATCTGCTGGATATGTCTTACCTGAGAATGAAGAGTGTGAATTTTGGTTACCGGTTGCCCGCGCGTCTGACGCAAAAAATCAAGATGCAGAACCTGCGCATTTATGTGAATGGCGAGAACCTGTTTGAGTTTGATAACCTCAATATCCCGATCGATCCAGAAGTGGATTTCCGTAATTCCACGATCGATCGCGCAACATTCGGACGGGTTTATCCTTATCGCCGGAGCGTTTCAATGGGTCTTCAACTTACATTCTAATTCAAAAACACAGTCATTATGAAAAAGATATTGCTCATCCTTTCCATTTCACTGCTTGTTGTAACGGGGTGTAAGGAGGATTTTCTCACCCGCGAGCCGCAGGATGCGCTCACGGATGACAGCTACTGGACCAATGAAAAGAATGTAAGAACCTTTGCCTGGGGCTTTTATCCCAACTATTTCCCTGCTTATGGCTCTGGATTTACATTCGGCAGATATTTTACAGGACAAACATTAAATGATGATTTTGCCCCGCTGAGTCCAACGCAATTTATCAAAAACGTCCCCGCTACTTCCACAACCTGGACTTTTACCTGGGTCAGAAAAGCGAATCTTTTCCTGGATCGCATTCAAACTGTTCCGATGGAGCAGGATGCCATCGCGCACTGGTCGGGGATTGCGCGGTTTTTCAGGGCGATGGAATACCACGAGCTCGTGCGGACTTACGGCGATGTGCCATTTTACGACAAGGCCCTGGACGAGAAGGATGCTGCGGGACTTTACAAGAAACGCCAGCCGCGTACCGAAGTGATGGACAAGGTTTTAGAAGATTTTCAGTTTGCTGCTGCCAACGTTCGAGCTGATGACGGCGAAAAGGGCCTGACGGTTAATAAGTCGGTGGTTTTGGCTTTCATGTCTCGCGTGTTCTTGTTTGAAGGGACTTATTTGAAATATCATAACATTGATCAGGCACGGGCTAAAACGTATCTGGAAGCGGCCAAATGGGCTGCTAATGAGGTGATTCAATCCGGCCGCTATGCTATTGCGGAGAATTACCGCTCCCTGTTTACATCCATCTCACTGGCGGGTTCGAAGGAAATGATCCTTTATCGAAAATATGAGACCGGGCAGCTTACGCACAGTTTGAACAGCTATAACAACAAAGAACCGCAATCCGGCGCGTCTAAAAGTGCGGTGGAAAGTTATTTGTCTAAGGATGGCTTGCCTATCGCTGTTTCGCCCTTGTATTTGGGTGACAAAAACGTTAAAAATGTGATGACAAACCGTGATCCACGCATTACATCAACGTTTGTGGATGCCTTGCGTGTGAGCAAATATGCGCCTAATGCTTCGTCTAGTGGTTATGCAACATTGAAATTCTTTAATGAAGAAACCAAAGAGTTGCCCGAAGGAAGTGGTTCGCTCAACCAGACAGACGGCCCGGTGATCCGCTATGGAGAGGTTTTGCTAAATTATGCGGAAGCCGCTGCGGAACTGGGCGCGATGGTGCAGGCTGATCTGGACCAGTCGGTAAATCTGCTGCGCGCCCGCCTGGGTATTGCTTTGCCGCCATTGCAAGTTTTGGGAGGCTTACCGGCTGTTAACGGAAAGGTGTATGACGACCCGAAACGGGACAAAACAGTCTCGTCACTGTTATGGGAAATCCGTCGTGAGCGTCGCGTGGAACTGATGATGGAAGGTTTTAGATTAAATGACCTTACCCGCTGGAAAAAGATGGAATATACTGATACACAATCCAATGCAGACATTAACCGGGGCGCATGGATCAAAAAAGCAGATTATCCCAACACGGATGCCATCATCGAAGGCGGTGCTGCAGAAGGCTACATTATCCCCGCTTCAAAGCCTGAATCACAACGCTTATTTGAAAGTCCGAAAGTTTACCTGACCCCTATCCCATTGGATCAGATCAAGCTTTACCAGGATGCCGGCTCTGAACTGGCACAGAATCCCGGCTGGGAATAATCATTACATTATGAGATACTTCGCACTTTGCCTGTTGCTTTGCATTGCCCCGTTTTGTTTTGGACAAAATGAAAATTTCAAATTCGCTTTCGTCAGCGATACACACGTGGGCGGCTCCACAGGTGCGGAGGATCTCATGCGCACGGTGAAGGACATCAATGCCAATCCATCGCTCGATTTCGTCGTGGTGACCGGAGACATTACGGAGTTCGGCTCCGATGATGAGCTGACATTGGCTAAGGCTATACTGGATAGTCTGCAAAAACCCTGGCATGTCATACCCGGCAATCACGATTCAAACTGGTCGGAAAGCGGGAGTAATAGCTTCAAAACCATCTTCGGTGCCGAGTCTTTTTATTTTCAGCACAAAGGTTATGCATTTCTCGGAACAGCGTCGGGGCCTAACATGCGGATGGGTCCCGGCCAGGTTCCGAGGGAACATCTGGTGTGGCTCGATAGCACATTAAGCAAGCTGCCCGATCCAAAAATGCCGGTTATTTACCTCAACCATTACCCGCAGGACTCCGCACTCAACAACTGGTACGATGCTCTGGACAGGTTAAAAAAGAACAATGTTCAGCTGATCCTCTGCGGCCACGGGCATAGTAACAAAGAATTTGATTTTGAAAAGATCCCCGGCGTGATGGGCCGCTCCAATCTCCGGGCAAAGGAAGAGATCGGCGGCTACAACATTGTGACCATAAGCAATGGAAAAGCGTCTTTTGAAATAAAAAAACCATTCTCCGACAGTCTCAGCGCTTGGAACGAAGTAACATTAACAAATCACCAATTTGCAAAAAGCACTGAAAAATTCCCAAGGCCGTCTTACGCGGTGAACGATCAGTTTAAGAATGTCGAAATGCTATGGAATTACCAGGACAACAGCGATATAGGCTCCGGTGTGACCTTGCATAACAAAGTCATTTTGTGTTCTGATACGAAAGGTGTGCTGTTTGCTTTGAACAAAAAGGGAAAGAAGATTTGGGAATACAAAACCAATGGTAAGATTTACGCCACGCCTGCCGCTTCCGGTTCGAGTGTAGTCGTGACTTCCAGTGATAAGAACATCTATTGTGTCGATGTAAAAAACGGAAAGCTGAAATGGAAATTTACTGCCGAAAAACCAATCGTCGCCAATCCCGTGATTGCTGACGGTAAAGTGTTTACGGGTGGTTCGGACGGCCATTTCCGCGCATTAGAGCTGGAAACCGGTGAGTTGGTCTGGGATTTTAAAGATGTAAAAGGATTCGTGGTTACCAAGCCATTGATTTATCAGGGAAAGATCTTTTTCGGCTGCTGGGCCAATGACTTCTATGCCCTCGACCTGAAAACCGGCGCATTGGTCTGGAAGTGGAACAATGGTGCTGCTAACCGAATGTTCTCGCCAGCAGCCGTTTATCCCGTCGCTTCCGGCAACCGCCTCTTTATCGTCGCCCCCGACCGTTACATGACTGCACTCAATGCCACTTCCGGGGATGTAATCTGGCGCAAACAAATTCCAACCGTCCGCGTACGGGAATCCATCGGACTTTCCTCAGACAGCAGTCTTGTCTTTGTCAAAACCATGGATGGTGACATTTACGGCGTCTCCACCAAAGCCGATTCCATGGAACTGAGCTGGAAAGCCAAATTGAAATTACCCTACGAAATCTCCCCCACCGCATTGGTCGAAACCAACAACATCCTATACGTTCCCAGCAACTCCGGAATAGTGTGCGCCATTGACCGGAGCAGCGGCGAAACGATATGGAAACACAAAATTTCCAACGCACTCATCAGCGGCATCACACCTGTCGATAAGCGGACGGTGCTGGTAACGACAATGGACGGGAAGATTGTCATGTTGCAGACGCGCTGATAATCTCTTGGGAACATGCTCAAAGTAACTTTTTAACTCTTACCATTCCGCAGCGCTGCCATCCTCATGCGTCCAAAGCGGATTTTTCCAGTTGTGGCCTACTGCTGCCATTCTCCTCACCTGTTCTTCATTGATCTCAATACCTAAGCCCGGGCCTGACGGAATCTTTACGAAGCCATTTTCATATGTAAAAACGGTTTTATCTTCCAGGTAATCCATCAAATCATTGCCCTGGTTGTAATGGATGCCCAGGCTTTGTTCCTGGATAAATGCATTGTGGCAGGTTGCATCCACTTGCAGACAGGCAGCCAGCGCGATGGGTCCAAGTGGACAATGCGGCGCAGCGGCAACGTCAAACGCTTCGGCCATGGAAAGGATCTTTTTACATTCCGTAATGCCCCCAGCGTGGGACAAATCTGGCTGGATAATGTCCGCATAACCCTGTGTAAGCAACTCTTTAAACTGCCAGCGGCTGAACATGCGTTCGCCGGTTGCGATCGGAATGCAGGTATGGTTCGCAATTTCGCGCAGCGCCTCATTGTTTTCCGGCAACACAGGTTCTTCGATAAACATCGGCCGGAATTGCTCCAATTCTTTGGCAAGAACCTTCGCCATCGGCTTGTGCAGACGACCATGAAAATCCACGCCAATATCCAAAGCATAACCCACTGCTTCCCGGATCGACGCAACCCGAAGCAAAACAAGGTCGATCTTTTCGTAAGAATCAATGTATTGCATTTCGTCGGTTGCATTCATTTTAATGGCTTTGAAACCGCTATCGAGCGACAACTTAGCCGCAATCGCTACATCCGAAGGCCGGTCGCCCCCGATCCATGAATACACCTTGATTTTATCCCTGCATTTCCCGCCAAGCAGCTGGTGCACAGGCGCATTATAGAATTTTCCTTTAATGTCCCAAAGTGCCTGGTCGATACCCGCGATCGCACTCATTAATATGGGTCCACCCCGGTAAAAACCGCCTCTGTACATTGTATTCCAATGTCCTTCAATGTCCATCGGATCTTTTCCGATCAGCGTATCCATCAGCTCGATCACTGCCGCCTTCACCGTCGCCGCTTTCCCCTCGATCACCGGCTCACCCCAGCCAATAATGCCTTCATCCGTCTCTATTTTAAGAAATAACCACCTCGGCGGAACCTGAAAAAGCTCGTAACTTCTAATTTTCATTTTGACAAATAATTAATGACACATTAAAGGAAACATATTCCATTGGTTGATTAAAGCGTTGGTTGGGAATTTTATAATGGAGTTGTTCAGAAGAATGGCCTCAGTAAAAATGAACGATACCAACAAATCGCAGAGGGATGCCATATCCTCCGGGATTGGAGTAATAGGCACAGTTACCTCAGCTCATGAAAGTAAAATCATCGAATCCCCTCTTCACCAAGCTCCATTTCAAAAATTCCTTTCTGGATTCTTCCGAGTAATCCGAGGATAGCTTAGCATTAGATATCGCAAAAATTTAAACAAACATCTGCAACGTTTCCGGGGTTGGCTCGTCATTGCGGTACTACGAGACCAAACCTTAGCCATGAGAAAAGTTTTATTGACTATTGCTGCGTTTACAGCCAGCATCTGCTTCACATTTGCCCAGCACATTAAGATCTCCGGATTGCTTCTGGACTCAACTGCTTCAAAACCCATTGAATTCGCTACCATCGCGCTCCTTAAAGATGGCAAAATTGTCCAGGGCGTGAATGCTGATGCGAAAGGACGCTTTGCTTTTCTGAAAGTAGAAAAAGGCGAATATGCTGTTCAGGCTTCGCTGATGGGTTATGTTTCAAAAACGGTTGAAAAAATTATCGCGAAAGATGAGGACATTGAAATGGGCATTATTAAGCTGGCTCCGACTGTCCAGAACCTGAGTGAAGTGACTGTTACCGAGCAGAAAGCGCTTTTTGAGGAGAAGGCGGACCGCATGGTTTACAATGCTGAAAAAGACATTAGCATCAAAGGCGGCGATGCAACGGACGTGCTAAAAAAAATCCCTTCTGTGGCGGTGGACATTGAAGGCAATGTGCAGTTGCGCGGCAGTTCCAACATTAAGGTGCTGATCAACAACAAGCCGTCGAGCATTGTGGCGCGGAGTGTTTCGGACGCATTGAAGCAAATACCGGCGGATATTATTAAACAGGTGGAAGTAATCACTTCGCCATCAGCCAAGTATGATGCGGAGGGCACGGCAGGGATTATCAATATCATTACCAAGAAAAATACGCTGCGCGGCACGAACGGTTCGATCAGCCCGAACTTCGGACAGTGGAACAACTGGCAGAATGCGAGCATTAACCACCGCATGAAAGCCGTTAATATTTCGGCAAATGGTGGTTTCAATGATTGGAAAAACAAGCGCTTCATGCAACTGCGACGCTCATTTACCAATGGCGACACACTTATTGACCAAAATCAACCGCAGCGGATCACGGGAAAGGGTAAGAATTCGTATGCAACGGTCAATGTCGATTGGGATGTGGATTCGCTGAACAGGATTGGCGCGGGTTTCAATTATTACAATGGTGTGAATACCAACAACTTTGATATCGAGTTTACGGAGAGCGGCTTGGGCACAGTCAGGCAATATTTTAAACGGGATATGAGCCGCACTTATGACTGGGCAGGTGCCACAGTGAACCTGGATTACACGCGTTTGTTCAAAAAACCTAAAAAGGAAATAACGTTGCTCATGATGTATTCCTTTGAAGGTGAAGACAGTGATTATTATTCCAACCTCCTTAACCGCGAGCAAACAGTATATTACCGCGAAAAAAGTTATAACATCAGTAACAACAAAGAAGGAACCGTTCAATTGGATTTTACCAATCCGATCGATAGCATCAGCACATTGGAGTTGGGCTCCAAGACAATTTTCCGCAAAATCTTGAGCGATTACCGGATTTCCAGCGCATCCGACGGTTCGACCGATTTCAGGGACATGCCGCAGCTCGCGAATATCTTTGACTACGCCCAGCAGGTGACATCCGCTTACGCTGTGTACACCCGGACGCCCAAAAAACGCTGGGGCATAAATCTGGGGGCCCGTTATGAACACACTTTTATCCAGGCTAACTTTTTAAACGGGACAGCCTCGTTTTCAAACAATTACGGCAATTTGATTCCCAGCGTAAGTTTATCTCGCAGTGTTAAGAAAGACCAGCAGCTACGGCTGAGTTACACGCAACGCATTCAGCGACCACAATTTTTTTACCTGAATCCATATGTGAATCAGGCTGATTCTAAAAATCAATATGGAGGAAACCCCTATCTGAAACCTGAGCTAACACACTCTATTGAAGCCAATTACAGCATTTCCATTAAACAAACCAGCTTTAACGCATCATTCTTTTTGCGGCAGACAAACAATGCGATCGAAAACATCAGCTCCGTGGATACGAGCGGCGTTTTAACCCAAATTTTCCAGAATGTGGCTCAGAACTCAGCTTACGGTTTGAATCTGAGCGCCAACACGAAAATATTGAAGCAATGGAGCGTAAATGGCTCATTGAATGTATTTTATAATGTATTGGAAAGCGAAGAGCTCAAAGCGCGCAATGCGGACTGGATGTATCGGATCAACCTGAATTCGAGCATTGATTTTGGAAAAGGCATTAAGGCGCAGCTTTTTGGTTTTTATAATTCCGCGCGGGTTAACCTGCAAGGAAAATATGGCGGATTCGGCTTTTATAATATGGTTTTGCAAAAAGAAGTGCTTAAAAAGAAGGGCACAATCGGGTTTGGTTACGACAATCCATTCAACAGAAAGATCAGATGGCGAAATGATTTCGTAGGGCCTAATTTTGTACAAATCCAGGATGTGGCCATGTACAGACGCGGCTGGCGGATCAATTTGAAATATGAATTCGGACAAATGAGCAGCGGCCCGCGCCAGAAAAAGCGGATTAGTAACGATGATAAAAAAGGCGGCGAAGGCAACAACTGACCAGGATCGCCCTTAGTGGCATGCTTTTTTGACCTGCCTTACGCAAGTTTCACGTTCTAAATAAACCTGATTATGATGGGCAAGGCCAGTTTTACTTTAAAAGAAGATTCCAGCGAAATTGTGATTAACAGCACCGACATCGACGAAATTGTTCCGGATGCCGATTTTCGGTTCAGCCTTCTGGTCCTGAAAAATGGTGAAAAACATTTTGTAGCAGGCACAAAAGAGGAAATTGAAAACAAACTGGAAGCAACCGCATCATAAATGGGAACTATCGAAAATGTAAATCTGGATTATGTCCTTATCCATGCTGCACGCGTGGGCGACAATGCTGTCGTTGAAGAAATCCTGTCAAGAGGGATTAATGTAAATGTCCAGGATGAAAAAGGCTATACGCCGCTGATTATCGCATGTTACAACAATCGCTATGAGACCGCTAAATTGCTGCTGCAAGCTGGCGCCGACGTCAATGGATTCGATTATGGTGGAAATACTGCATTAATGGGCGTTTCATTCAAAGGTTATCCCGAGATCGCTGAATTGCTTATTGACAATGGTGCCGATCTGAATATGCAGCACGGAAACGGTGGAACTGCATTGATGTTCGCAGCCATGTTTGGCAGAAACGACCTGGTTAAGCTGCTTCTGGCGAGAGGTGCGGACAAGACTATTCTGGACGCCCGGGGCCTATCGGTTACAGATCTGGCTTTGCAACAGGGTAACCATGAAGCGGTTGTGCTTTTGGAGTCTGAATAAAAATCGCTTGTGAACTTAATGCTCGCAAAACTTTTCGGCTTGCATCTCAGCAAATGTAAACCGCTGCATGCCTTTTCGTGAAATGATGCTAACTTTTAAAGGTAAAATGCTTTTCCTAATAGCATTATCAAACACCTTTACGACAACCGAATATGATAGAGATCAGAAAAGAAGACATTAAGCAGGAAGTATTTGACCTATACGACGACTACGCCCACGACCGGATCGACCGACGGAATTTTATGCAAAATCTATCGGCCTATGCAGTCGGTGGTGTTACTGTGGCGTCGCTTATGAGTTTCTTGATGCCTGATTATCAGGGCACCATTCAAGTTAAGCCCAATGATCCCCGGTTGAAATCAGATTATATCAACTACGATTCGCCAAAGGGTGGAAAAACCATTAAGGCGTTGTTATCACAGCCCGAAGGTGCAACCGGAAAGCTGGGCGGCGTCATTGTGGTGCATGAAAACCGTGGCCTTAACCCGTATATTGAAGATGTGGGCAGGAGGGCGGCCCTTGCGGGATTTCTTTCCATCGCGCCCGACGCGTTGACGCCATTGGGCGGCTATCCCGGAAATGATGACAAAGGGCGTGAAATGCAGAGCAAAAGAGACAAAAATGAAATGTCGGAAGACTTTATTGCCGCATTTGATTATTTGAAAAACCACAAAGATTGCAATGGGAAGATTGGTGTGGTAGGCTTTTGTTTTGGAGGTGCCATGGCGAATATGATGGCCGTGAGGGTGCCTGAACTTGCCGCTTCCGTGCCTTTTTACGGCGGGCAGCCTGCCGCTGAGGACGTTCCGAAAATAAAGGCGCCGCTGCTGTTGCATTACGCGAGCCTGGACACGCGCGTGAATGAGGGATGGCCTGCTTACGAAAAGGCGCTTAAAGAAAATAACAAAGAATATACGGCCTATATGTATCCCGACACAAACCACGGCTTCCATAATGACAGCACGCCACGATACGACAAAGCCGCCGCGGAGCTGGCCTGGACGCGTACGATTGACTTCTTTAAGCAGAAGTTGACTTAGGTTTTGATCTTTACCCTACATTAGCCATGATTTATTACACCCAGCTTATTTTCATTAAGCCCGGCAAAGAAAGCTCCTTCCATTTTTTTGAAGACCAGGTTTTGCCTTTGCTCAGTCACCATAATGGCGAACTCGTCTATCGCATCAGTCCCAGCATTTCTTCTGTCGTAACCACCACATTGGGACATCCATATGAGATCCACCTCGTCACTTTTGCCGACCGGAAAAGCTTCGAGGGATATCGCGATGATCCACAACGCTTGAAACATATGCATTTGAAAGATGAATCGGTGGAACGCATTATGCTCATTGAGGGCAACGCACTTTAAGGAGCGTTTTCAGCGGCATTTGGATTGCGAATAAAAGCCGGATGAAATGGAATGAAATAGAAACCAATTGGTTTATGATATTTGCAGGAGAATAAAACATTTGCAGGAGAATAAAACAAGAGAAACAACGAGAAAAGAATGTCGGAACCACAACTTACAGGCTTGCAAAAGCGGGCTTCGAAATACATCGATAAGGCGATTGCATACCAGGTCAGGCCGGGTGAAATGATCGAAGGCCATTTTATTGGTTTTGATAAAACAAATATTGACCGCGCCGTTATACAAATGTCAAATGCTGCCGACCGCACTACCCTGCCCTTAATGACCGTAGTGAATTATTTTGAAGGAGTTGAAGATGACGAAGATGATGATGCTTTGTCCAAACAATAAAAAACGCCGCCCAATTTGCTGAACAGCAAACTGGCGACGCATGGGCATTCATAAATCTTACTATCTGAAAGACTTACATTGAAAGCTTAAATGTTCAAAGCCCAATGGTAAATATTTACTTTCAGCGGATTGTCAGCGGCAACTTCGAGTAGGTAATATTTACCAGCGGAAGTTTTGCATGCAATTACCGTTTTTACCGGCATATAGTTGGTCCAGAAAGCAGATCCTGCAGGAGCATTTGCGATGGGATTAAAGTTAAATGGTAAATTTTTCAGCGTGCTATAATTAACTGTTGAAATATCTACGATTTTAAGATTGGCGAAAGAGACTTTCAATGGTTTTAAAGCATAGTAGCAGCCATATTCGTCCCAAGCGATATCGCCGGTTGTTTCGGATGTGATGGCAAAAGGAGCTGTTAAGTTAAATCCCTTGCTGGTTGGAACATCCAGCGTTTTAGCTAATTTCCAGGCAAAACGCGAGCTTATCGAACCTTGTCCCATTGTACCCGATTCCGAATCTCCCAAATTTCCACCGCCAAGTTTTGCATTTGCGTCAGCATTCATTGAAGTCCTTTCGGACGCGTTGGAAGGCATTGGCTCGTTGTAATTGTTGCAATTCAACAAGGTAAAAGAGAGACTGAATAGTGCGATTGTTTTTAAGATATTTTTCATGATTTGTTGTGTAATAATTTTTAAAAGATTTTTAATTAAATTTGAATTTTAACGAAATGATTGCCGAATTTTCGGCCCGTTTTTTTCATGGTTTTTTACTTTTTTCAAATGATCCTATTTAAGTTTTGAGATATGATTTGTTGCTAACGCGGTGCAAAACAACCATGAAAATTTGAGAAGATTTATACCGAAACGCTCAATCATTATTTTGCGGTACTCGTTTTGATTTAGCGGTGTGTCACGCTATTCAAAGAAATATCCCGGCCAACATTTAAATGTCAGCCGGGATTTTTTTAAATAACTAACTATTGCACCGCGAAATGAATGCTTGTTAAGTCCGATCTCTATATTTAAACGACTTGGATAATTATTCCGATTTGATGGACTTTACCGGGTTTGCTAATGCGGCCTTAACACTTTGGAAGCTTATTGTAATGAGCGCAGTAATGATCGCGAGCAACCCGCCGAGCAGAAACATCCACCATTGAATAGTTATTTTATAAGCAAAATCTTTCAGCCATTCCTCCATCAAAAACCAGGCGACAGGCGTTGCGATAACGATGGCGATAATAACGAGTTTCATAAAATCCTTGGACAACAATGTTGTAATGTTCAAAACAGTAGCGCCCAGCACTTTCCGGATTCCGATTTCTTTGGTGCGCTGCTCCGTGGTAAAAGAAGCCAGTCCCAGCAAACCCAGGCACGAAATGACGATGGCTACGCCTGCAAAAAAATTGAACAATTGCCCCGTTTGTTGTTCGGTTCGGTACATATCGTTGTAATTCGCGTCCAGAAATGCGTATTCAAATGGATAGGCAGGCAAATATTGCTTCCAAAGTTTTTCGGCTGCCGCCAAGGCATCTGGTGCCAGCTCGCCGGTGGTGCGGATATTCACCATGAAATTACTTTCCGGTTTGCTGAACAGGACTAAAGGCCAGACAGGCTCGCGAATGGAGGTTATATTGAAATCCTTAACAATGCCAATGATCGTCCCTTCCGTGCCCTCGTGCTTGAAACGCTTACCCACAGGATCTTTCAATCCCGTTTCTTTTACAGCGGTTTCATTTAATATGAAACAGGCTGAATCGGATTTTGATCCGCTGAAATTACGTCCCGACAGCATTTTTATTCCAAAATTTTCAATAAAGTCCTTATCGATACCCATCTGGACCATGATCAGCGTCCGGTCTTTTTCCTTTCCGTCCCAATCAACCGAGGCGGTTCCGGTCTGAATATTGACGGGTGTATCCGTAGATGTGCTGATGCCAAGTATGCTCGATTGGCCGCTTAATGCTTGCTTGAATTGAGGCGTAAATTTGCGCCCGTCGAAAGTAAAAACATGCGCCCGCTTAAAGCCCGGATCACGCTCGCGAATGAAACGAAGCTGACTGCCAATGATAAAAGTGCCGACAATGAGAATCGTTGCCAGCGAAAATTGCGTTACCACGAGTAATTTCCGCAACCCAGCACCGCTTACCTGGCTGGAATGACCTTTCAATGCCTGAATAGGATTGAACCCAGCGACCATTATAGCCGGATAAATTCCCGCCAGCAGGAAACAGAATGTCAGACTGCCGATCAGCACTTGCCAAGCCCTTGGATCGAAGAGCGAGAAATGGCCCGTTTTGCCCGTTAAGCTTTTGTAAAGCGGTAAAAGCGCTTGCAGTAAGGCAATAGAAAGGATTAGTGCCAGGGTCAATGTCAGCAATGATTCTACCAGTAACTGCCTCGCCAGCTGTGCAGAACCTGCTCCAACGACCTTGCGGACGCCAATTTCCTTGGCCCTTCTTGTGGCTCGTGCGGTGGTCAGGTTTACATAATTGATACAACCGATTCCTAATAAAAGCACCGCAACAATTCCTAAGATGCTTACTTGCTTCATAGCGAACCCACCGCCTTCTACCGGATATAAATGAATCTCGGTAAATGGTTGTAAGAGATAATCCGGAATGTTGGGCTTGCCTTTCAGAATAGATGCTTGTATTGCCGTTAGTTTCCCTCCTACACTTTCCGGTGAGGCTTCCGAACGCAGCTTCACATACGTTGCAAATCCGAAATCATCCCAATTCTCGTCAGCGAGTTTGGCGCCGCCTTTGTCAGGACCGGCGGTTTTTAATACTTCAAAATTGATATACAAATGATCCTTGATGGAAGAATTGTCGGGCGCATCTGCCAGCACACCGCTGACTATAAGCGTAACATTGGTTTCAACATTCATGAAGGTTTTGCCCACCGCATCCGCCGTGCCGAAGAATTTTCTGGCCAACTTTTCTGTAAGCACAACCGAGTTAGGTTCTGGAAACGGTGCGTGGCGGTCGCCATACAGCATTTTAAAGCCATTGAAAAATGTCAGAAAATTTGCTTCCGTAAATGCCAGGTTATCCTTTTGGTTAAATGTTTTGCCATTGGCCTTGAAAGTTGCCGAAGGATAATACCCCATCCGCACTGCACTTTCCACTTCCGGGATTTGCTTTCTGGCCTCGACGGCTACGGGGCCCGGCGTTGAGGTAAATATATTTTCGTCTGTTCCTTTGCCAAAACGCGCATTAACCTGGTAGATCCGGTCCGCATCGGCGTGGAACCTGTCGAAACCCAGCTCATCCTGAACCCACCAAAAAAGCAGCAAACTCACAGCCAGCACGACAGCCAAACCGCCAATGTTAAGCGCTGAATACCAACCGCCCGAGCGTACATTACGCCATGCAATTTTGAAATGGTTACGAATCATAAGCCAATCTGGTTAACAGGTTTTTAAACCATTACCAGATCGGCTGACGTTGTGTGGCAGGGAAGCAGCATTTAATACTCCCCTGCATTTTTGTTAATATTTCAATTACCCATTCTGAACTCCCCAGACACTCACAGAACGACCGTTTACGCGGAATTCTGCGTGCCCATCCTCTCCTATTACCACCGGTTCCTGAACGAAATTCAAATAATCCACAAAAGTTTTTCCAGCATGCTGCTGGCCTATGAACATTGTTTTTGCCGCATTTTCGTGATTGGAAATCAAAACTGCGCAACCTGAGTTTTCATGCTCATCACCTTCGCGAGTCCAACCAATACAGTTAATGTCATCGAAATAGTCGTTTTGCGTGCCATATGCCAGCTTTTTTCTTACGTAAAGCAATGCTTCAAGAACATTCAGTTTTTCCAGTGTGATTTCATGTTCCTGTGCATCATTGCCTGTATCCGTGTATTTGGAGCCATACAAATCGCTGTAAAAAATACAGGGGTAACCGGCCTGGCGTAACAGAATGATCGCATAAGCCATCGGCCTGAACCAGCCTTCAACGGTCTGTTCCAGGGATTGCAGCGGCTGCGTGTCATGATTTTCTACCAATGTCACGGCAAGTTCCGGCATCGTTTCCACCAGCGTTTCGTTCAGGATTGTCCGCAGATCGTAATGTTCGTTTTCTTTTGAAGCCCTGAAAAAGTTGGCTTGCAGCGGCGCATCGAAGAGCGAAACGCGCTTGTCCGTCGCTTCAATGTAAGCCAGCATAGAACCCAGGTCATACGGTGCCCAATATTCGCCGACGGTATAGAACTCTTTCTGGTATTTTCCCCGTAAATGGTCCAGCCATTCATTAAAAAATGCAGGATCCATGTGTTTGATCGCATCCAGCCTGAAACCATCGCAATTCACTGTCTTCACAAACCATTCTCCCCAGTTTTTCAATTCCTGGCGTACATGCGGATTACGGAATTCGATATCCGAAAGCATTAGGTAATCATAGTTTCCGTTTTCCAGATCGAGCACATCCTGCCAGCCATCACCATACTGATTTTGAATACTGTAAATTGCATTTTGCTCAGTTGAGGCATTATAATCCACACCCGAAAAACATTGGTAATCCCACACAAACTGCGAGTATTGCCCGCCCCTGCCGGGAAATGTAAATTTCGTATATGCCTCTATTTCGAAAGTATCGCTCACGAATTCATTGCGATTTTCGGGCGTAACTTCCTTAACGGGCACCACTTCTTTTTCATCGGCACCGCCCATGTGGTTCAAGACAATGTCACAATAGACTTGTAAACCAGCTTCCTGACCGGCTGCAATTGCCTCGATCAACTCTTGTTTTGTGCCATATTTGGTCCGTATTGACCCTTTTTGATCAAATTCTCCAAGGTCGTATAAATCATAAGAATCATAACCGGAGGATTCCGCACCTTCCATTCCTTTTTGTGCTGGCGGCAACCATACTGAGTCGATGCCCAGATTTTTGAGACGGGCAGCTTCATTCTTGAAATGATTCCAAAGCGATCCGTCCGCAGGATAGTACCATTCAAAGAATTGAAGCATTGTAAAATTTTCCATAAATCGTTAATGAAGTGCTACGGGGTTTGATGCAGCTGATACATTACTCTAAATAACCATACCGGCCCAGTAAGTTTAGTTACCAATCTTATCCTTTGGACATTGGCTTATATATAAACAAATTCTCCTTCTTCCTCTGCTCCCAAGCCTGCGGAGCATGCCATGCGGCGGTCGCAACAGAAATCCATCAAGCATTAACATTTAATATGAAAATAGTTAAAAAAGATTTTGTTTAAATGAAATATGGCTGTAAATTTACAACTGTAAAAATAAAAATGAGCGATGACATACATTAGTGCGCAACCAGTTCTGACGAATGAGTGGGATGACATTTGTTATCCTGTGAGCCCCGTTTGGCTGGCGGATCTTTTACCGGATTATGACATTATCGCAACGGATCGTCAGCAGCTCGTGGTAGGTGAACCGCTGCGGGGCAGAAAAACGATTTTTGGGATCCAAAGCGCCGATTATACGATTATTCCAAACATTTGGATCCGGGAAGTGATTGATAAGGTGTTTGGAAAAAATTACGAGGTCCAGATCAAATATACAAGCACGGGTGAATTCAGCATCAGCATTATCCTGTCCGATGGGTTCTCCATCGGCAGTGAGAGCCTGCAACGCAGTATGATCCTGACCAACAGTTATAACGGTAAAACACCTTTAACAATTCAGGGTCAGACTTTTACGACCATGACCAATGAAGGTAACAAGCCGGGAAGCAGCATGTATCGCGAGGTCTGCCAGAATGGTCTTATGGGCTGGGCCGACTCGTTTGGCAAGCTGACTGATTATCAGCATTGGCTGGAAGAAAAACCAAAAAAGAAGGATAAAAAACAACCGGTCAAAAGCACGCAGGAATTGCGTAAAATCCATCATAGTCGTCTTACGCAGGAAATTTTTCAGGCACAGCTGTATGCCATGCTCGTGGGCCACAAAAAGCCGAGGCCAACATTAACTGCCACGGTGTACGAACATTTGCAGCAGCGGAAAGTGTCGAAGGCAGAAGAGGATCTGCTTAGAAAACTGCCGATTCCGGTCCAGCTGGCGAAGCAAGCACAAGAACGCCTGCGACTGGAAGAGCGCATTCTGGACGCTAGCCCTTCTTACTGGCTGATGTACAACGCAGTTAACCATGCGCTTTTCAACGCGCGCAGCAGTCTGACGCTAAACGACCGTTACAAGCTGGATGAGCGTGTTTTTCATCAGCTGGCCGCCAGCTCGTTTGCATAGCGGCAAACCCGTGACGCCTTCCGGTGTCACGACATTTACTTTAATTCTATAATTATGAATACGCAAAAAAACCATGTGATATTGAGTGAAGATGATTTTCGTATGTTAAAACAATTCGCCGAAAATTTCAGTAGCAGCAATGCAAACGAAATGTCCCTGTCCTATGAACTCAACCGCGCGATCGTCGTGGAAGACGACGAGTTGCGACCGGATAGCATCAGATTGAACTCGGAGGTGAAAGTGAGGGAATTAACAACAAATAAAGAGATGGAATTCTCCATTGTAATGCCTGCGTTGGCCGATATTAAACAAAAGAAGATCTCCGTACTAACCCCAATGGGCGCCGCTTTGATCGGGCTTTGCAAAGGCGAGACAGTGGAATGGAAAATGCCCGCGGGCATGAAGAAGTTCCAGGTATTGGACGTAAGGCAAATGCTATGAAGGCGCCCCGACATCCGCTCATCTATGCGATGTTATGCGCGTTTGTGTTGATGACTTTTTACATTGCATTCTGTCTGATTACATTCAATATGTAATCCAATTTATCCTGAGCCGGTAGTGCTCCACTTTACGAAGTCAACCGGATTCTATAGAGCAACTTTAAGGCATAGGCCAGGTCACCAACCTGGCTTTTTTTGTCTTGGGAATTTGCAAATAGCTCCAAATTACGGCTCATGCCAGCTTTGCATGGCAGCAAGGTATAATATTTGCAGTTGTTCTTGAAAGAAAAATACCGATCAACGACGTCCGTTATGGCAAAAAAAGAATCAGGAAAACTCGATAAGGCGAAGGATTTGGCTGCACACCTCCGTGCACGCAGGGAGATAATTTTAAACAGATGGCGCGAAAGATGCGCTGATGATCCTTCGCTAAGCAGTAAGAGCAGCTTTTCCAGAGAGGAATTCAATGACCAGGTCCCGTTGTTACTCGATGTTCTGGATCAGCGCCTGAAACAAATAGAACCCACACACGACCCGATTGTAATTGCCAGCGAGCATGGCGTTCACCGCTGGCAAAATGGTTACGCGCTTCGGGAGCTGGTGATTGAGCTGGAACACCTTATCGCGATCCTGATTGATGAGGTTGACCGGTATAATTTGGATTTTTCTAAACTTGATGCAGCTAACGCATCCTACGTTTACCGGGAGTTAAGCCGGATCTATGCCGAGGCAAACCGCGGCAGTGTCGTATCCTACAATGATTTAGGGCAGACGGCTGCGGCCGAGCAAGCGTCCAGTCTGCAAAAGGCACTGGATCAGCTGCTACAATTAGGAAAAAAGAGAAACGAGCATTTGAGACACAGTTCGCACGATCTGCGATCGAGTTTCAGCGTGATATTAATGGCATCCCAACTTTCGCAAACGCAATCTTCTGATGAAGAGCGATCGGAATTGATGAACATTTTAAATAAAAATCTGACCTCGCTGCGGGATATGTTAATGCAACTCACCGACTATGCACGTATCGAAGCCGGTCAGGAGACGCTGGACATCAAAGATTTCAATGTGGCTGATTTGATCAAAGAAATTGTTGAAAACGCGCGGCCGGTAGCAGAATTACGCAAACTGACGATCACTGCGGAAGGTCCTGACACACTAAAAATATCCAGCGACAAAGTTCAGATCCAGCGTGTTTTACAAAATCTCCTTTATAATGCATTAAAATATACAGAATCAGGAGGCGTCTATATAACCTGGTCCAATGAAAATGAGAGACGGTGGGTGCTTAGCGTACAGGATACCGGCCCTGGTTTCCGGGAAAATTCGCCCGCGGCTGTCTTCGCAGAACAATTAAAGCCAGCCACGCACACGACCGGCATCCACAATCATGTGCCTCCCACTGAGCGCTTTCCCGTGATATCGGATGAAAGTGATAATGGGTCGTTTAAAGAAAGTGAAGGACTTGGTTTATTTATTGTGAAGAAAATATGCGAACTGATGAAGGCGACGATGGACATCGAAAGTGCGCCAGGGAAAGGTACATTGGTAAGGGTTCGTTTTCAGTCACAACAAGAGCTCAATGCTGCACCATAAGCGCTTGTTTTGAGAATTTCATTTCAGCATAGATGTGTTTTATGTTGCTAAGACATCGTCGTATATGCCTTACCGATCGCCTGCACTTTTTTTGAAATACTAATGATCCAGACTGGCAAGGTAACCCTCCTATTGCATGAAAAATGTCGCAGCCGAAACCAGCACAACAGACAGCAACATCGATAGGAATACGAGGATCGAAGACTGTTCTTCATCCGCTTTCAAAAATGCGGCAAATACTGTAACATTCGCTGCAATAGGAAATAACGGAACCAGGGCGAGCATTTTGTAATCCTCCTCTTCCAGGTCTTTGGCTATGAAGGAGGCTGCGAAAGCAATAACGCCAAGTATAATGATCGCGGCAAGCGTGCGAAAGCCAAGCAATTTTGAAAAATAAGGAATTTTAATGTTCTTAAAATCAACACTTGCCAGTTGAAATCCTACGATCATCATACCGGCTGCGGAAACAGCAAAACTGACCACACCAAGGGCCGGTTTAACAAACTCCGGCGTTTCCAGCCCGGCTATTTTACAGATTATTCCCCCAACAAACACATACAGGAACGGAATGCTAAGCATTTCCTTGAAGGCTTTCTTGGCCGGATATTTGGTCTTGGCCACCTGGTAATAACCGATTGTGTCGCCATATAAAGCCGAACCCAAATAAATGCAGATCAGCACACTAACTTTGTCTTCTCCAAAAAGCGCGGTCACCGTGGGGATACCGAAAAAGGCAATGTTGAAAAATGAAAATGAGCTTCGCAGCAGCAAAGGATCAGTCTCAGAAGCTAGCTTGTTTTGAGCCAGTTTCGCAGCAAAATTCATCCCTAGTGCCAGCAAAAAAGTCAGAATGGGCAAAACGATCAGCTTGGAAGTCTCAGCGTCAAGCATGTTTGTAAACACAAGCAATGGCAAGAGCACGTTGATCAGCGGCTTGCTGATGTAATCTGAATTGAAGTCAAATTTCTTGCTGATCAGGTATCCGGCGGGGATAAAGGCCATAACAGGAAATAGCTCCCCGTAAAGTTTAAGAAGGGTTTCCAATGATCTGACTGATAAGGTGACGTGATAAATTGCCGATTGTTCTGACGTTAAACCAAACGGCGTTTACATCCAGCAGTAAGCCATTTGTAATGTGACCAACCGCGTAAAAATTCGGATAAGCGCTTTTGCCGGTGATCACTTGCATCGTTTCCGTATTGATCTTGATCCCGCCGGCATCCTCCGGCTCAATTAAACCATCCTTAGCAAGATTTTGCATCAGATCCGATTTCATCAATTTGACAGCAGATGCAGGCCCTGTGGCGTTGATCACAAACTTCTCAACCGATTCATTTCCGTCGCCATGGGTTAGCACAAAGTTATTTTTACTGTCGTCGAAAACCACTTCTTTCAAGCCCGGAACAACCTTTAACTGATTTGATGTGAACAACTTGTTAACCCGCTCAGCATTCACAAGCGGCATACAGTGACGATTTACCGCCCAGTAAGCGCCAAACCATTTTTTAAATTTGAGCTTTTCAGATTCGTCCAGCCATTTCCACATTTCAGAACTCTCATACCGAAGCGAATAGGGAATGTTACTGAGTGCATCACCACCGTTTTTAGCAATTTCAATGTCCTCTGCTAGCAGTTTTTCAGCAGGCTTATCTGTTCTAGCAGTGGCTTTCCAATCTATCTTTCCGCCTGCATATGCCTCTGCTTCCTTTTTGAAAAGCCTGAATATTTCTTTCACTGTGGGGTTTCTCAGTTCCTTCCGCTGGATTACGTGGAGATTTCTGAGGGTCAAAAACTTGCAATCGATCATTGCAGCCTGATCCGCCGGTTGCACTCTGGGCATCAGCCCGTCTGGCGAGTAACAGGTGATTTTTCCCTTATAATCATTATCCGTAAGCGTCATCAATGCGTCCACAGCACTAAGGCTCGACCCTAAAATCGCTACATCCGCATCCTTTGAAATTTTTTCCAAAATAGGCTCTGATGGCCAGGGAGAGCCGAAATAGCCTTCTTTATCATTCAAGTCCGGATAATTATCGGCAACTGGCGTGCCGGGAGAAAGCACCAGAAAATCACACGAATGCTGCGCGTTTTTGGACAAGTGAATGGTGAAACGGGAATCTTCACGTGCAACGCTTGTTGCGCTCGCATGGATCACCTGCACATCCATGCCTTCGTTCTTCGCCAGGGCAAAGTAATGCTCGAATTGTTCTTTCAGATAATCTCCATACAACCTGCGGGTGGTAAAAGCTCTATTTTCACCTTGGTTATCAACAACTTCGCTGCCGATCCGCGCATTATGCTCAATCAGCCAATCGCTGAAATGCTGTGGTTCAGTAAAATGGATTCCCATTAGATCTGCCTGGGTGTTGAGAATATGACCCGGTTGTTTGGTCCCAAAAGCAAGTCCCTTGCCTACTTCTTTGTTCTCTTCAATGATGGTAATGCTAACGTCGCGGTGGCTTTTTGCGATGCGTAGTTGAAGAAAAAGCTCTATGAATGCTGATATTCCGCAAGCACCGCCACCGATAATCGTAATATTTGTTAAACTCATTTTTGACGCTCCTGTTTGCTATCTGCTCCCATTTGAAGCAGGAAGAATCGGACATCTAAAAGAATCATGCTAATTACACAGCTGGAACTGGCTGAAAAACCGTTTCTCTTCCTCGTAACCCTCTGAACCAGCGTTTCCGTCCACTCAGAATGACTAATAAAATTTAACAAAACCCCATAATTTTTCACACCCAGACGCCCTCCTTGCGGATTAGTTTTTTTATCTTTCAGTTTCTCGGTTGTGCTGATTGCAAACATGCTAATGTCTTTAGTGCTTTTGGTACGGCTTTACAACAAGTCCCAAGACTTGTCTTCACTAAAATTTGTTTTCATGAAGTCTAAACTCTCGCTACCACGCTGGTCTATCATAACCCCCATTCTGGCGTGGCTTCTTTATTATGGTAAATCTTTCGAATTCGGTAGTGTATATGACGTGTTCCTTGCCTTTGGACTGATAGGCGCAGTGCTGGCCGCCGTGCACCATGCCGAAGTGATCGCGCACCGCGTGGGCGAACCAGCCGGAACACTCGTCCTGGCCATTGCTATTACGATTATTGAAGTGGCCTTAATTGTTTCGCTCATGCTTGCGGGCGGCGCCGAAACGGCTGCGCTTGCCAGGGACACGGTTTTTGCTGCGATTATGATTATTCTTACGGGTATTATCGGGTTATGCCTGCTTGTAGGCGGTTATCGCTATCAGGAGCAGCAATTTGGAAAATTCGGCGTAAGTGCTGCGCTGGTGACGCTTACCGCGATATCTGTGCTTACACTGATTTTGCCTAATTACACAACCAGCGTTACCGGGCCAGTTTATAACGATAGCCAGCTTATTTTTGTAGCAATTATTTCGCTGGTCCTTTACGGCACATTTGTAATGGTGCAGACCGTCCGTCACCGCGCCTACTTTCTCACGGAAATCGTGGATGCAAAAAAAGAAACACCTGCTGATCCGCCCTCGAATCAGGTGACTTTAATCAGCACTGTTTTGCTGCTGGTATGCCTCGTTGCGGTGGTGCTTCTGGCTAAAATGCTAGCACCTACTATCGAAAGTTTTGTTGTGGAAATGGGTGCTCCCAAGTCGCTTGTGGGGGTCATTGTTGCTGCTGTCATTCTGTCGCCGGAAGGTTTAGCGGCGTTAAGGGCTGCAAAGAAAAACCGGCTGCAGATCAGTTTGAACCTGGCTCTGGGCTCTGCGCTGGCGAGTATCGGACTCACCATTCCCGTCGTGGCAGTAGTATCCATATTCACCGGCCTCACCATCACCTTGGGTATCGACACGAAATCCACGCTCCTGCTCATTCTGTCTCTTTTCACCGTAGCCCTATCCTTCGGGACCGGAAGAACCACCGTCATGCAAGGCGTAGTCCTCCTGGTCATTTTCGCAGTGTACTTGTTCACTACGATTGTGCCTTGAAAAGCTCGCCCGTAAAGCGGCGATCTCACATTTATCACCATATAAAACAAAAGGGGAAGCAAGCTTCCCCTTTTGTTTTAATTAACCTTAGTGATTATTCAACGATGATGTCTTTGTGCGATGTAGTCATAGTATTATGTGGTTAGTTCAACAAAAACTTTAAAGCAATGTATTAATGTTTGATTGACCAATAAGTAAAGTTATAAAATTTTGCTAAATGTTGTCAAAAAATAACGTAGAGAAATGATAATATAAGCTCTGCTTATCGAGCCTTAGTCAGCACCTTTCCTGATAACCCGCTCTTAAACCTCCCTTCTTCAATGTCGTCGATATCAAAGTCCCTGGTGAAATATGAGGTGAGACCTGACAACTGATGCTTTGCTACAACTTGCAGCCTGAGAGACTTTGTCCTGCCCAGAAGAAGTTCCAAATTTTCGGAGGTCCTGATCCGGCATGCAAACTCATCGTGGGCGCTATTCCCAAACCCCGAAGATAGTGATCGCAAGAATGGGAGGTCGCTTCTTTTCAGTTCGATAGAATCTATCATAATATTCTTGCCTCCACTATAATGTGGCTCCAAGATGAATAGGCTAAATCTCAAATCATGGCATTTGAAACAGCTGTTGACATTTATGATCTTAAACCAAAACATTGGTTCCGTATTCTCCGAACCGTCCGAATTCCTGTCATGTAGTGGACACTTGGATATTTTACGTACAATCCAAAGCTTCGGCTTGAATGTCGCAAACATAAATATCAGGAACAAAAACGATCCAAGCATCCTGGATGGCATATCCCTTAAATGCCAATCGATATCATATTGACTGGCCTCGCAACTGGTAGTAAAAACCAGAAACAGATATATGAGTAAAATGTTCTTCATTAACGCCGTCCTGCTTTTTATGCAAATAAATTCATTAGCAAAGCTTGCTACAAGCTTTGCCAGCAGCTAAGGTTAGCGAACCTTTTAGACAAAATGAATTCTATTTATTTTTCGGAAAAGCATTTATCAAAAGGAAAGAATTTTACTCAACCTCACTTCACAGCTAGCGAGCCGGCACCCAGCACTGCTTCACGGAGGCCGTTTTGGATCATGGTGAATTGGAGGTCCATCAGGTAGTGGGATTTATGATAGTCTTGGAGGACGGACTTGATGTTGCGGCGCTGCTGATACAGCTTGGCCCTTGCCTTCTTGCTTTTTGTGATGGAAATTTCGCGGCCGATGTCGTCGATATGTTTGCCGTACATGCCGATGTTTGAAAAATCTGCATCTGCCGATGTGTAGGCAGCCGAAACGGCATTGCGCGTCTTTACATTGTTAATGGTGCAGTTGTAATATCCGTCTTTGATATCAACCTGGACGCGGTAACTGAATGAGTTGAAACTTTCGGAGACGATCGGTTCCTGATCCTGAAAAACGATCCTGCCCAGACCCGCATCCTCAACCCGCATCACCTCGCGATAATTGGGATAGGTCCTGCGTATCCAGGCCTTCGCAGCGTTAAAAGCTTTGTCGCGTGACTGGCCGGTTTGTACCGATTTGGTCTGGGTAATTTCGCCGGTGAACCGGTCATAGGGTAAGCCTGACTTCTGTGCGAAGCTAGGCGTGAACAAATTTAGGGCAACAATGAAGAGCGTTGAGAGTAGAGGGTATTTCATCAAAGATCCAGAGAGTATATAATTATCGGTAATGATAAGAATTATAGAAAATCTTTCAAAATTTATGTAGAGAAACTTGGATGTCTTTGTTACCGGAAGGCACTTTTTACATTTTTTCCTGATAAGTAAGCTTTTCAATGAGCAGTTCTCTGCGTTTTTGGTCGATACCCAGCTGATTTTCTATGAACCGCTCTATGCCGCCATACTTTTTATCAATAGTCCCGAAAGTAGCATTGATAAATCGCTCATCCACGGTTACAAATACTTCGACCGCTTTTAAATCCATTTTGCGTTTGATGGTTTTGCCCAATCTGGCTTTCCGCAATGTACTTTCTGTGTGCTCCTGGCGATAATAATTCGACAGTAAATATTCGTTCACTATTGCCTTCCGGTCGACTTTCAGGATAGATAATATCAACGCGGAAATAATGCCTGTACGGTCTTTTCCTGCCGAACAATGGTATACGACCGGCGCATCAGAATCCAGGATACCCTGCATAATTTCCCGCAATGCATTCACATTCAATGATACAGCATCCTCATAAAACTGGATTGTTTTGTCAAATGCCTGCTGTTCCGAAATCTGGCCGTTAATCACTTTTGTCTTCAACTGCGCAATTTCCCCCTCTTTGTCTTCGACCGTTGGCGTATGGAAATATTTGACATTCGCTGGCAACTGATCCTCTTTACCTTTAATTTCATGATCGGTGCGCAGGTCGTATACGCTTGCAATGTGCAGTGAATTCAACTTGTCAAATTCGCTTTCATCCAGGTTAGCCAGATTTCCCGAGCGGTAGATCTTTCCTAAGCGGACTGTCCTTCCATCTACGGTTTTGAGGCCGCCTATATCCCTGAAATTTAGTGTTTTCTCGAAAGGAATGTATCGTTTAGCTAACAGTAATGAATCTTCCATGTGAACAACCTGACGATAAGCCGATTTCCCGTTACGATTCTCCGAAATACTGACTTTGCAGGCCGTAAGCGCAATCCCGGTCAGAAAAATATACAATGTTCTCCTTACGCTGAGAAATAACAATTTTGGAAACATAAAGCCACTTTTCTTGGCTGCTTCATTTGCCATTGGCATCCTGTTTTTTTGAAAGATATTCTTTTATTTTGATCCTAAAATCGATATTTGCCGTTATGCTTTGAAATGGATGTGTCAAATCCGTCGGTCTAAAATCTCATTTATAAACCTCTAACTTAGAACAAATGTCTAAAAGTATTCTGTTAACCCTGGCAGCAGCAGCTTTTGTGATCGCTTCATGCCAAAACAAATCGTCCGAAAATTCGGATGCTGCGGAAAAAGATACCGCGGCTACGGCCGGCGCTCCCGTTGAAACCCAAAAAGCCAATTCAGATTACAAACCTTCTTTCGAAGGACAGACAAGAATTGGAAGTGTAAAATCAACAACGGCATACGAAGGTAAAGTTCTCACCAGCGACCTAAAAAATCCTTGGGGTGTTACCACGTTGCCGGACGGACGTTTGATCATTACAGAAAAAGCTGGAACAATGCGCATCGCCACCACCGATGGAAAGGTAAGCGCACCGATTACCGGCATTCCAGCTGTGGATGCAGAAGGACAAGGCGGTTTGCTGGGCATCCGGGTTGACCCTGAATTTGATAAAAACAGAATGGTTTACTGGGTTTTTGCAGAAAAACAACCAGGCGGCAACCTGACTTCCGTAGCGAAAGGAAAACTTTCAGCAGACGAGAAAAAAATTGAAGGCGCAACGGTTATTTACCGCGCTACACCCGCCTTTCCAAGCAACCTGCATTACGGCGGAAGGATTTTATTTGACAAACAAGGCGACCTTGTCATCAGCACGGGCGAGCGCTCAGACACTGTTTCGAGACCGCAGGCGCAGCATTTAAATTCCAGCCTGGGCAAAGTGATCCGCATTACCAAGGATGGCAAACCGGTGAAAGGCAACCCGTTTGAAGGCAAAGCCGGCGCGAAACCGGAATTGTATTCTTACGGCCACCGCAATGTGCAGGGGTTGGCGTTCCACCCTGTTTCGGGCGATCTTTGGGAAGTTGAGTTTGGCCCAAGAGGCGGTGACGAGCTGAACCGTGTTGAAGCTGGAAAAAACTACGGCTGGCCTACCATTACTTACGGAATCGAATACAGCGGCAAGAAAATCGGTGATTCGATCCAGGTGAAGGAAGGCATGGAGCAACCGGTTTACTACTGGGATCCCGTGGTTTCGCCGAGCGGCATCACATTTTACAGCAGCGACAGCATTCCGGAATGGAAAAATAACCTTTTCATCGGCGGGTTGAGCAGCATGCACATTGTAAGGCTGGTAATCGAAAACAACAAAGTCGTAGGTGAGGAAAGGCTGCTGGCTTCCGAAGGACAGCGTTTCCGTGACATTACGGAAGGCAAAGACGGTGCACTATATGCCGTGACGGATCAGGGAAAACTGTATCGCATATTCAAAAATAGTAAAGCATTTTAGAATTACACGGCGCCGGTGAGCAATCATCCGGCGCCGTTTTTTTTAGATTTGAAGTGCTCAGTGGTTACATTTTGAGCGCATTAGGCGGCACGTCGTCGGGCATGGTATTTATATATTTTGGTTTTGAATAAATTTCCCGAAGTACTCATACACCATCATGATCCGATTTTCCAATCACTTCAAAAGCGTAAGTCTGGCTGCATCTTTATTAAGCCTTGTCTTAATTATTGCCCTGCTATATGTGTTGCAAAGCGTTATAATCCCGCTCTTATTTTCCATTCTGCTAGCCATTTCACTATTTCCGATCACCCGCTTTTTTGAAAAATATAAACTAAGCCGCGCAACGGCTTCCATCCTTTCCGTACTGGTGGCCATTGTGCTCATTTCATTCCTGATCTGGTTTATCGTGCATCAGGTGATCGTGATCGGCGCTAATGGGAACGACCTGCAACTGCGTTTTATGCACATCCTGGAAACGATCCAGAAATGGGTAACCATGCGTTTCGGCATTGAAGAGGGTGAAGTAACCAAACAAATTACTGCTTTTTCCAACAGGGTTGTGAGCAATGCCGGGACCATTCTCAGCACTGCTTTTGGCTCGGTAGGCGGCATTCTGGCGGGGGTGATCATTGTGCCGTTGTTTACCTTTTTCCTTTTGTATTACCGCGATTTCTTCCGTGAGTTTTTCTTCCATGCATTTGCTTCCACATCTAAGGAACTGGTCAGTGATGTGCTGGACAAGATTTATTATGTTGTACAAAGTTACCTGGTGGGACTTGTAACGGTCATGGGCATTGTCGCGATCCTGAATACGGTCGGTCTGCTTGTTCTTGGCATTCCATATGCGTGGTTCTTTGGGATCCTGGCGTCATTGTTAATGTTGCTTCCCTACATTGGCATCGCGATCGGCTCGGTGCTTCCGGCTTTGTTTGCGCTGGCTACCAAGGATAGTGCGTGGTACGCAGTGGGCGTGGTTGCGTGGTTTCAGGTTGTGCAGTTCCTGGAAGGTAACTTCCTTACGCCCAACATTGTAGGTGGCAAAGTAAGCATTAACCCGCTTATGGCGCTTGTAGGATTGCTTTTAGGTGGTATGCTTTTCGGTCTGGCCGGTTTGATCCTCGCTATCCCGATCACCGCTGTTTTAAAAGTGGTTTTTGATGCCATTCCATCCATGAAAGCCTACGGATTCCTGATCGGAGAACCCGAAAAATATCACCTGAAACGCTTTTCCAACAAGATCATCATGAAGCGCTGGAAGATCAACCAGGTCCCGAACCAGGAGTAGATGCTCCTGATCCGAGTCAGACTTAAAATCCTACACAATAAAAATGCCGCACTAACCTGCGGCATTTTTTATTTTAATGCCTTTTTAACTTGCTTTTAACTTGCTATTAACGGTAATGTGCTGTTTTTGTATCGGTATTAGTTAAATCCAATTCCAGAAAAAGAGAAACCCTCATTTCAATGAAAAATGTGATCCTAATCACGATGGTTTACATCCTGCCTCACAGAAAATTCACAATTCAGGGATTGCGATTCGCTTCAATATCAGACGTAAACATGCTTAGTAATCCAAATTTTATCAAATAGCAAAAAACCATCATGAAGAGAATTCTCATGGTCCTCGGTTTGTGTGCAACAATGCTCCATACAAGCTGTGAATCCAAAAAAGAAGAAAAGGAAGAGGAAGTGAAGTTCCTTGTTACAAGCCCCCTTCAAAAAGACACACTGGTCACAAAGGAGTATGTTAGCCAGATCCGCGCGATCAGCCACATTGAGCTCCGCGCTTTGGAAAGAGGTTATTTACAAAACATCTACGTGGATGAGGGACAGACCGTCAAAAAAGGTCAGTTAATGTTCAAAATCATGCCGATGCTTTATCAGGCTGAACAACAAAAAGCACAGGCAGAGGCCAATTTTGCAGAAATCGAATTCAAAAACACCAAGTCGCTGGCCGATAGCAATGTAGTTTCCAAAAATGAGCTGGCACTTGCCAAAGCCAAACTGGACAAAGCCAAAGCAGAACTCGGACTAGCCACAACGCACTTGGGCTTCACAGAAATCCGTGCACCATTCGACGGCATCATGGACCATTTTCAGGTGAGGCTGGGAAGTCTTTTGGACGAAGGCGATTTGCTCACAACATTGTCTGACAACAGCGAAATGTGGGTGTATTTTAATGTTCCCGAAGCTGAATATCTGGATTATAAAGCCAACGAAGCGACCGCCGGCATGCTGAATGTAAGCCTCCGCATGGCAAACAATCAAATGTTCCCGCATTCAGGATCGGTGAAAACGATCGAGGCGGATTTCAATAATGAAACGGGTAACATCGCATTCCGCGCCACATTCCCTAATCCAAAGAGACTTTTGAGACATGGTGAAACGGGTAATGTCCTCGTAACGGTGCCCATGAAAAACGCATTGTTGATCCCGCAAAAAGCCACTTTCGAGGTTTTGGAAAAGAAATATGTGTATGTGGTGGATAAGGACAACAAGATCCGGTCGAGGGAAATTGAAATTGAAGCTGAGCTTCCGCACATCTTCGTTGTGAAATCAGGTCTGAAAGCGGATGACAAGATCCTTCTGGAAGGTTTGCGCCAGGTGAAAGAGAACGAAAAAATCCACTCCACATTCGTGAAACCTGATTCTGTGATTTCCAATCTGAGTCTGTACGCCGAATAGTCAGCTATCTTAAAAAGCACAAAACGACATGTTTAATCAATTCATAAGAAGACCTGTATTTGCAATCGTGATCTCGATCATGATCGTATTTATAGGCATCCTGGCGATTGAGAAATTACCCATTTCCCAGTTCCCGGACATTGCCCCTACCACCGTCAACATCTTCATCGCCTACCCTGGCGCGAGTGCCGATGTTTTAGTAAAATCGACATTGATCACGCTTGAACAAGCCATTAACGGGGTTCAGGACATGCGGTACATTGCTACCGATGCAACGAGTGCGGGGGAGGCGACGCTCAGGATCATCTTCGAGCCCGGCACCGACCCCAACGACGCCGTGATCCGGGTTAAGACAAGGGTGGATCAGGTTATGCCCCTTTTACCCGAACTGGTTCAGCGTGAAGGGGTAATTATCTCGCCCGTTCAGCCCAGTATGTTGATGTACGTTAACCTCTATTCTAAGGAAAAGAGCATTGACGAAAAATTCCTGTTCAACTACGCAACTGTAAAAATGATCCCCGAAATTCAGCGGACCAAGGGGATTGCAAGAGCGCAAATATTAGGATCAAGAAGATATGCCATGCGTCTATGGCTGAATCCCGAGCGTATGCGTGCCTACAACATTTCGACGGAAGAAGTAATGAAGGCGGTGGGCGAGCAAAGTATCGTGGGTCGTCCGGGCCGTATCGGGCAAAGCTCCGGTATAGCAGCCCAGTCGCTGGAATATGTGCTTACTTACAAAGGCCGTTACGACAAGCCGGAAGAATACGAAAATATCATCGTCCGCGCCAATGCACAGGGTGAAAGCGTTCACCTTCGAGACATTGCCAAAGTGGAACTTGGCTCTGAATTCTTCGACATTTATTCCAACCTTGACGGCCATCCTTCGGCGGCGATCGTATTGCGCCAGAACTATGGAAGTAATGCAAGCGATGTAATTGAAGAGGTCAAGAAAAAGCTCGACGTGATGAAAGAATCCTTTCCTCCGGGCGTGGATTACAAGATCAGCTATGACGTTTCGCAGTTCCTGGATGCGTCTATCGAGCAGGTTATTGACACACTACGCGATGCATTTATCCTGGTTGCGCTCGTTGTTTTTATATTTCTTGGAGACTGGCGCTCTACATTGATCCCGATCCTGGCCGTGCCGGTTTCGCTGATCGCGGCCTTCTTTGTCATACAGGCTTTCGGGCTTTCGATCAACCTAATTACGTTGTTTGCGCTTGTACTTGCGATTGGTATTGTGGTCGATGATGCGATTGTCGTCGTCGAGGCCGTCCATGCGAAGTTTGAGGAAGAGCCGGGGATTTCCCCATTTAATGCGGTGAAAAAAGTGCTTGGTGAGATCAGCGGTGCCATTATCGCGATCACGGCCGTAATGGTTTCGGTATTCCTTCCGATCTCTTTCATGTCGGGTCCGGTGGGAACATTCTACCGCCAGTTCTCCATCACAATGGCCAGCTCTATTGTTATCTCAGCCCTTATCGCCTTGACATTGACGCCGGTTTTATGTGCGATGTTATTACATAATCACCATGGTCACGAGAAGAAGAAAAACTTCCTTACCAAAGGACTTGACGCTTTCAACAGAACATTTGACAAACTCAAGGGAAGATACGTAAGCTTGCTGAAACGAATTGTGAGCCGCAGGGTTGTGACCTGGGTTGTGTTGCTCGGCTTCTGCGCAGGGATTGTTTTTGTAAATAAAATTTTGCCCGCAGGTTTTATTCCAAATGAAGACCAGAGCACGATTTATGCCATCATCCAAACGCCTCCGGGGTCTACACTTGAAAAGACTAATGAAGTGTCACGTCGTCTTCAAAAGATATGTGAAGAAGTAGAAGGAATTGAGTCAGTATCCTCGTTGGCAGGTTACGAAATCATGACGGAAGGTCGCGGTTCCAATGCAGGAACTTGTTTGATCAACTTGAAACCATGGCATGACCGCAAGCAGAATGTGAAAGAGATCATGGAAGAACTGGAAAAAGAAACGCGCGGTCTTGGTGCCGTAGTCGAATTCTTCGAACCACCAGCGATCCCGGGTTTTGGTACATCCGGCGGTTTCTCGATGCGTCTTCTGGATAAAACCTCTGACACGGATTACGCGGAATTTGATAAGATCAATAAAAAATTCATGGAAGACCTGGCGAAACGTCCTGAGCTTACGGGCTTGTTTACCTTCTTCGCCGCGAACTATCCGCAGTATGAATTGCAGATCGATAACCAGCTTGCCATGCAAAAAGGCGTGTCGATCGGTAAAGCAATGGATAACCTGAACATTATGATCGGTAGTACATACGAACAGGGCTTTACAAGGTTCAACCAGTTCTTTAAAGTGTACGTGCAGTCGGACCCAAGTTTCAGAAGGCTTCCCTCCGATCTTTTGAAATTGTTTGTAAAAAATGACGCAGGCGAAATGGTGCCTTACTCATCTTTTATGACATTGAAAAAAGGCCAGGGCCCGAACGAGATCACGCGTTTCAACCTCTATAACTCGGCCGCCATCCAGGGACTTCCTGCCAAAGGTTACACCACGGCAGATGCCATCGGTGCCATTCGTGAAGTCGCAGCGAAGACATTACCACAGGGTTATGACATCGCTTTCGAAGGTCTTTCCTATGATGAATCAATCCGTGGAAATGAGTCACTGGTTGTATTTGCGATCGTTTTGGCCTTCGTTTACTTTGTGTTGGCTGCGCAGTATGAGAGCTTTATCATTCCTTTTGCGGTTGTGCTGTCCCTGCCGGTTGGGGTGTTTGGTTCTTTCCTTTTGCTCAAATTAATGGGGCTGGAAAATAACATTTACGCACAGATCGGTTTGATCATGCTCGTCGGGCTGCTGGGTAAGAACGCCGTCCTGATCGTCGAGTTTGCCGTCCAGAAACGGCAGCAGGGCGAAACCATTCTTAATGCTGCTATCGAAGGTGCCAGGGTTCGTTTCCGTCCGATTTTGATGACGTCATTCGCATTCGTTGCCGGTTTGATCCCTTTGATCATTGCCACCGGTGCAGGTGCCATTGGTAACCGCACGATCGGTGCATCTGCGATGGGCGGAATGCTCTTCGGAACCATTTTCGGAGTAATCATTATCCCGGGATTGTACTACATATTTGGTACGCTGGCCGATGGCAGAAAAATGATCAAAGACGAGGAAGACGGCTCGCTTACCGAACAATTCGTTCACGCAGTCGACATTTTCCCTCATACACAAGAAACGCAAAATGATGAGCAATAAAAGAGTATTGACGTGGGTAGGGATTACATTTATTGCCCTCACCTACACCGCTTGCAACGCCCCTTCTCAGGTCCAGAGATCTCCGAATAAAACATTATCAGCTGCCTACAATGGTCAGGCAGCTGATTCCACAAACAATGTGGGAAAGATGAGATGGAAGGATTATTTCACAGATCCGCAACTGGCTGCCCTGATCGACACGGCTTTGCACAACAACCAGGAACTGAACATTACGTTGCAGGAAATCGAGATCTCCCGCAACGAGATCCGCGCCCGGAAAGGGGAATATCTGCCTTTTGTAGGATTAAGAGGCGGCGCTGGCATCGAGAAAGCGGGTCGTTACACGCAGGTCGGTTCCAGTGAAGCCACGACGGAGATCAAGCCGGGACGTGAAACCCCCGAGCCGCTTCCGGACTTTGTTGTCGCCGCCTATGCGCGCTGGGAAGTGGATATCTGGCACAAGCTGCGCAATGCTAAGAAGGCTGCCGTGAACCGTTATCTGTCTTCGGTGGAAGGTAAAAATTTCATGATGACAAACATTGTCTCCGAAATTGCCAACTCCTATTACGAACTCCTGGCGCTCGACACGCAGCTGAACATTGTTACGCAAAACATTGAAATTCAAACGAATGCATTGCGGATCGTAAAAATGCAGAAAGAAGCGACGCGGGTTACGGAGCTGGCTGTGCGCAGGTTTGAAGCACAAGTGCTGAATACGCAAAACCGCCAGTATGCCCTCCGTCAGCGGATCGTGGAAACGGAAAACCGGATCAATTTCCTTTTGGGACGATATCCGCAGCCGGTTTTAAGAAACGCTCAAAATTTCGAGAACAGCCTGCCAGCCGTGATCCACGCCGGAATTCCTTCCCAGCTGATGGAAAACCGTCCCGATGTAAGACAAGCAGAACAGGATCTTGAAGCTTCAAAACTGGATGTCTTGGTTGCCAGGGCGAACTTTTATCCTTCATTAGGGCTGAATGCAGCAATAGGTTTACAGGCATTCAATCCAATTTATCTGGGTAATGTTCCTAAATCACTGATGTCGACATTAGTAGCAGATCTGGCCGGCCCGCTGATCAATAAAAACGCAATCCAGGCCACCTATAAAAGCGCCAACGCACGTCAGATTCAGGCCATCTACAATTACGAGCGCACCGTTTTGAATGCTTATATCGAAGTGGTAAACCAGTTGTCGAACATCAGCAACCTGGAACAAAGCTATGCAACCAAATCCCAGGAAGTAGCGGCTTTGACGGAGTCAACCAACATTGCCAACCGCCTCTTCACTTCGGCAAGAGCAGATTATGTGGAAGTGTTATTAACGCAACGAGAAGCATTGGAATCGAGATTTGATTTGATCGAAACGAAGATGCAGCAGATCAATGCGACGGTGAACATTTACCGCGCGCTGGGTGGAGGCTGGAATTGATTTAGTGCTTATCAGTTACCGGCGGATTAAAATCCGCCGGTAAAAATTTATCGGGCCTCTGGCCCTTTTCTCTGCCCAACAAGAGCCAGAGGCTCGACCCATATCCTACCTGCGGGTTTAAACCCGCAGCAAAAAACCCGCCGGGCCTAGGGCCCTCTTTCTTTGCCTTAAAAGAGCCAGAGGCTCGACCCATATCCTACCTGCGGATTTAAATCCGCAGCAAAAAGCCCGCCGGGCCGATGGCCCTTTTCTCTGCCCAACAAGAGCCAGCGGCTCGACCTATATCCTACCTGAGGGTTTAAATCCGCAGCAAACAAATCCGCCGGGCCGATGGCCCTTTTTTCTCCTAAACCCTTACTTCTCCACGCCTACCAACAGAGTAGCGCAGCGCCAGATTGCTTTATAGGGCTTGCCGAAATGGTCTCCTTCGGTTTTTTCTGTGGTTGATGCTTCCAATTTGTAAGTGCCGGGCCAGACTGGGGTGAATTCTGCAACACCGTTGGCGCCTGAGTTTACATTGCGGTTCCAGCCGCTGGGTGAGGAAACGCTTACATGCAATTTTTCAGCAGGCTTTCCTTTCAAAATAGTGGTTAGCTGAGCCCTCTGATTTACTTTGAATGCTTTTCCGGCATCAGCAAAAACGCTGATTTCGTTGCCATTTGCAGCCGCTTCATTTCCTGCCAGCGACTTTCCGACTTTTACAATTGCCCCGGCATTGAATTGGTAAATGGTCGATCCGCCCAGGTCCTTGGCTGCTTTGCTGATGGATAATGTGTAAACGCCGTCTTTTTCTGGCGTAAATTCTGAGGTGAAATGATCTTCACCGGCTGTGACCGGAAGTTTTACTTTTTGCTTGTCTGGCGTGGTGAGCCAGAGTTCGAACTCCTTTACATCGGAATACCAGTCAGCGAGCTTTTCGGGCTTGTCGTCCGGCTCGGCGTACACGATTTTTACACTTTGCTTTTGTCCCGCTCTACCCGTTGTCCTGCTTTCGATCCAGAGTGCGTGCGCAAACAAGTTGGCAGCACTGCAAAGCATGAGCGCGGCGAAGAATATGACTTTTTTTAACATAATGAGTGGTTTTGAAATAGATAAATAAATGGGTCAGGAGACCTTGTCAGCGGGCTTTTGGATCCTGGGCTTGAATGCTCTTTTTTCTGAAACCACTTTGGCTACCAATGTGCTTTCGGCCATTTTGAGATTTTTGGCTTTGGCTTTTTTACCTGTTTTGCTGCCAAACCCTTTGCGGTTCCACCAAACGATAAACCCTGTCACCGGCAAGGATGCGCCGATGAGCGAAGCCAGAAATGCAAGCACTTTGCCCGGAAATCCAAGGATGCTCCCTACGTGAATGTCGTAATTCATACGCCGCAGTTTCGCTCCGAAAGCAGCCTCTTCAAATGGCTTTCCATATATCGCATTGGGGGGCAATTGTTTAGCCGTGTGCTGGTCAAATGTGTAGCTGAGC
This sequence comes from Dyadobacter alkalitolerans DSM 23607, assembly GCF_000428845.1. Lineage (GTDB taxonomy): Bacteria > Bacteroidota > Bacteroidia > Cytophagales > Spirosomataceae > Dyadobacter > Dyadobacter alkalitolerans. The sequence goes on from NZ_AUAS01000002.1 coordinate 309,200, forward strand.
GCGTTGTAAAACTGGCCTGTGCTCGGATAAACGGTTACAAATATCGCAGATGACGCTTTTGCGGTGTCTGGAAAGCTGTAATAGAAGCCGTTCGATTCCGGGTGTCTGGCGATTGTGGTTTGCCAGGCTTTATCTATCGCCTGCTCTGGCGTAAAGAATTTGTGTGCATTCGTTGAATCGGATTTTGTGCGGTCACGGCCTTCAAGCGCCTGTCCGCCGGACGTAACCCAGTAAAGCCCTTTGCTATACCATTCAATGCCATAAACCATTCCGGTAAGCGCGATAGCCAGCAGGAAGAGGAGTGAATAAAATCCCAGCACATTGTGCAGATCCAGGTTGATGCGCTTCCAGGTGCCGTTCCATTTGATCTTGAAACTCTTGTCAGTGGTGCTTTTCGTCCATTTTTTGGGATACCACCAAATGAGACCCGTGATCAGCAAAATGACAAAAACCAATGTGCCGTAATTCACAACCGGCCGGCCGATCTCAAAAGGCAGCCATAAAAAACGGTGACCATTCAGCACCCAGCGGAAGAAATCGGCCTCCCCTTTTTTGTGCACCTGTTCACTGATCACTTTTCCCGTGTAGGGATCCACACGCAAGGTAACATTAGGTCCGCGACGCTCGCCCAAGCCCAAGTAAATCGCCCTGCCCTGCTGATAAGTGGCATAACTCATTTTCAAACCAGGGTGTTTCTCTGCACCGATCTTCATGAGCTGTGAAGGCATTAACACAGCCTTATCTTGCTTTTCAACCCGGGTTTCCGGCTCCAAAAGGCCAGTAATTTCGTCGTTGAAAACCCAAACGCAGCCGGTTATGCAAACGATGAAAACGATAATCCCCGAAATAAGGCCGAGCCAGAGATGCAGCCAGTTGTTGATTTTTTTGAAGGTAGACATGAAAAGCCCTGGTTTGAATGTGATAGGATTGTGGGTTGCCGAGCGGCTATTCGTAGTTCAGCACATTGATCGCCGTGATCACGCCACCTTCTACTTTCAGGCCGCGCGTTCCTTTCGCTGCCACAGCGTCAACTTCATAGACATTGCTCGCGCCGTCCGTTTGGGTGATGCCGATGTAACCGGATTTTCCGTCTTTAGGTGTATAATTGGTTGTGGTAACATTGGCAATGTTGGCCGCATCGGGCATGCCTTCGATCCATTTGAATGTTTGGTCGTAAACATTCACCGCTGCAAAGCGTTTTCCAATGGCATACGCGCCTTTTTCAGCCGGGCTTGTCATGGTAAGAATGAAATTTCCTTTGCCTACATAAAGCTGCGAGCTAATATTGTAACCACCTGCTGCCTGCTCAACATTGAATAAATAACTCTTGTCAAACTCAGTCGTTCCCGCCTTGATACGCACGATCGCAGAAGGTTTTGTAGAAGTGATCTTGCCATTGTTTGTCCCAACCGAAGCCGAATAAGCATACACATCGCCCTGCTCATCCACAGCGAGTCCGTTATTGAAATAGCGGCCGATGAAACCAATGCGGTTGTCCCTGATCACTTTTTCAACGGTCAGTGCGGGATAGGAAAGTACCGCGATCCAAGCGCTGTCCGGATAAGCCGTTCCGAATGCGTCGGGAGCAACGCCTTTGATGCTCATATAGGGCGCAAAAACCTTATCCCCCACCTGCGTAGCCCACGTAAAATGTGCGCGTTCGCCGTTTCCCGCCAGCTTTACAATGTTAACCTGTGCCTCGCCTACAATTTTGGACTGTGCTGCATCAATGCGGTAAAATGAAGCGCTTTCGTTGCCTGAACGCGGCACTTTAATGGTCAGCACGTCATCTGCGACCGGTGCAAAAACCTGAACAGTCTCAGCCTGAAAATCAGACACTTTGTTAAGTTCTCCCTTGCCGTCGAGGTTGTAAGTAGTCACTGCGCCTGGGTTTCCCTGTCCGTAAAGCAGACTGAAAAACCGATTTTTGTGCGTGACATAATAGCGGTAAGTGCCGTCCTGTTCTTTGCCATTTCCAACTGTGGACACAGTGCCCGAAGTCAGACTTTCGGCTGTCAGCAAATAGTCTGCGATGCCCGTCGAACCCACTGGAAGTGCCGAGATCACATATTTGGTTTTGCCTCCTTCTCCACCGCCTGGTGTAGGGTTAACATTGTTGTCGTCACTGGTGCAGGCTGCCAGGAATATGCCGAGGCCAAGGCCCAGCGTAATGCTTTTGATTGCGCTTTTCATTTTTTGGATTAGAATAAAATATATGTAGTAGAAAATTATTTACTGATAAAATACCGGAGCTTCGCGTAGAACCCGCGACTCGGTTTCTGCAAGCTGAAATTGTCGTAAAGCCTGGCATCGAGCAGGTTTTTGCATTCGAGGGAAACATTGTATTTGCCGTTTGCCATGGCATATACAATGTTCACATCATGGCTCAGCTGGCGAGGAATGTCAAGCTTGTCACTGCCCAGGCTCGGCCAGTAGAGATAGTAAGCATGCACGTAAAGCAGGTTGTAGCCGAAAGTCAGTGTGTTCCCTTTTGCACCAAAATCTTTGAGAAAAACAGAAGCATCCGCATTGCCGAAAAGGAACGGCATATTGGGAATCCGGTCGCGGTAAAGCGGGCTTTCGGTGGTGTAACCATCTTCAAAACGCGTATTGTTGCGCAGGTCCTGGTAAGTGAGGTTCACGCCTGCCGTGAAAAGTTGTTTGAACGAATAACGCACTTCGCCATCGACGCCAAAGTTGGTCACATCGGCCAGGTTGTCCATCACCTGCTTGGTCTGGTTGGCATTCAGTTTGGGGCGGATAAAGCCTTGTGCGTTGCGGTAAAGCACATTTGCATCCACATTCACACGGTGAATTTTGCTGAACTGCGTCTGGTAACTGAAACCCAGGTTATAGTTGTCGCTGCTTTCGGGATCGAGATCAATGTTGCCTTCCAGGTTCAGCAAGTCACCGTAAAGCTCATCGGTTTCGGGGAGGCGATAACTTTTTTCATACGAACCTTTCAACTGCAAATTTTTCAGTAAAAAGAATGTCGACGCGATGCCGTAACCAAACTTATCAAAACGATTTTTCTGGATTTTATACGCTACGTCACCATACACACCGGTTGGATTATACGTAACCGAGAATTTGTTGAATTGTGAAAACTGTTTGAGGAAAAGCGATGTATTCCAGCGCTCACTGTAATCGAATTTATAGCCTAGCCCCAGCACATTCTTGGTGTTAAAGCGGGGCTGCTCGTAGCGGTCGGCATGCGGGTAAAGTTCGTCGCGGCCCTTCCTGTTAAAAGTGTTATAAACGTTGTTGATCGTGATGGAATGCTTGTCACTGAGCTGGTAGGTGGCATTTGCGGTGACCAGACCATTGTTGTTGCGGAATTTGTAAAGGGAACGCTCGCGCTCGCTGCCCAGTCCTTCGTATTGTTTGAATTGCTGAAACCAGTTATACCGGCGGTAAACCGTATCCACATTCTGTTCCTGCCCCAGGTTATAATTAGCGGAAAGACTTACATTCAACCCCTTAATAAAAAGATCCTTTTTTTGATATTTCAAACTCGGCATAACAATGTTGCCCTTGCGATGCCAGGCGCCGAAGACACTCACCATGCGTGCGCCGGTCTGAATTTCCGCACGGTTCTGGCCCAGGGTTATGCCGAACAGCAGTTTGTCTGCAAACTTTTTCCCGACCACACCCACATTCGCGATCACCGTTTCGTTGTGGTAATTATCATGAAAACGGCGCAAACGCTGGTTCTTGAAGTATTCACCCGTGTTCACATCAGCCACATCCACATTGATCCAGTAATTGTTGTCCGAATAATTCTGGAAAGCATTCAGCTGAAATGTAAAACCCGATTTCCCCGTAAAACCGGCATTAATGCCCGTGCGGTGCGTGTTGAATGATCCATAGGAATAAGATGCATCTAGATAAGTGTTCTGGCGCGAGCCCGTAACAATGTTCACCGCGCCGCCGAGTGCATCCGAGCCCAACCAGATCGGCACCACGCCTTTGTAAACCTCCACCCTTTCGGCGAGGTTAATGGGGATGTTGTTGAGCTGGAATGACGAGCCGAAATTGTCCATAGGAACACCGTCCAGGAAGAATTTCACTTGCCTGCCAGTGAAACCATTGAGCGAAAAATTCATATTCGACCCTACCCCACCACTTTCCCGAACCCGGACGCCCGAAACTCGGTCGAGTGCATGGGACAGGTCGAGCGTTGAATTTTGGAGTTTTTTGGCATCGATGGCTGTAACATTGTAGGCCTGCCTATTGACCTCCTTCGCTTCCGAACGGCCGATAACCGAAACCGATTCAAGTTCCTGGGAAATGGCTTTGAGGCGGAAGTTAGCCTGCGCAGTTTCTCCGTCTTTCAGGTTCATTTGTTTGGTTTCAGGCTCAAAACCAAGGAAAGAAATCACGAGTGTGCATGGCCCGGCGGGTAGATTTTCCAATGCATAGCGCGCTTTCGCATCTGAAAATGTTCCCTTGGTTACACCGGAAACGGTGATGGATGCGCCGGGCAGCAGCTCGCCGTCATCCGACCGGACCGTCCCTCTAAGAATGGCCGTTTGCGCAAAAGATGCGCAGGAACAGGCGCATAATATGCCTGTCAACAAGATTTTTATAACTTGCATTACTTTTAATTTTTGACGACTTTAAAAGTGAACATGCTTTGGCATGTTTTGGCCGTACGGTTGGCGCCGTACGGCCTTTTTTTGTGGTTACTCCGCCTAGGTTATGGGAAATGTATATGCATATGACTATTTAGACTAATTATAATTTGTGCAGCAAAAGTAACCGCGAAATGCACAAAAGCAATCGTTCAGACGAAATATTTTTGGATCATTGCGTTACTCAGACCAAACCGCCAGCTCGTTATCGTCCGGATCTGTGAACTGAAAACGCTTTCCGCCAGGGAATTCGAAGATATCTTGCGTGAGGACACCGCCCGCTTTCAGCACCTTCTTTTTCGTGGATTCAATATCATCTGAATAAAGAATTACCAGGATGCTTCCCCGGACCGGCGTGCCGATGGTGAAGCCGCCATCCACATAATCTCCTGAAAAAGCCGTGTATTCCGGACCATAGTCAGTGAATGTCCAGTCAAAACTTTCGGAGTAGAACTGCTTCACCTTTTCCAGGTCTTTTGAAAGGAATTCAATGTACTGAATTTGCTCGTGCCGCTCGCGGCTTTCTGTTTGTCCCATTGTTCTATTTTAATTTATAATGTGATTTTATGCTAAAACGTTAAACAGTCATTTATTTTTTGTCTATTAAACTGATAGAAAAATATTCTGTCCATTACATTTGCCCTTGTAAAAATAGAATTTTACAACCACCAACTTCCTTTTCATTGCGGCCGATACGAAGCAGCTCGACGAACTTGTGGTCGTGGGTTACGGCACGCAGAAAAGGAACAGCCTGACTAATTCCGTTTCACCATTAATGGCGAAGACGTGGCGCGCAGGCCGGTTTCCAACATTCAGCAATCGTTTCAGGGCTTAATGCCTGGCGTGGCTGTGACGGACCTGGGCGGCTCGCCGGGAAAGTCTAATGCGACCATCCGTGTGCGTGGGATCACCACATTCAACATTAACGGTAGCAGCACCAGCGGTTATGAAATATCCGCTTCCCAACACGTGGTTTGAGACATTGCTGCGCACAGCGCCGCAGCATAATCACGCTTTGTCCATTGCAGGCGGAACCGAGGCATTGCGTACGCGGGTTAGCGTTCGTTACCAGGATTAGCAGGGTGTGATCAAAAATTTTGGAAACAAGATCGGCGAATTCAGGCTGAATACGGATTATGATGTTTCCAAAAGGATCCGGGTGAGTGCGGACATTAACTATCGCTCGACAAGCACAGAAAATCCGACCACGAACACGGATGCTTCTACTGGGCAGGTGACAGCACCCCTTAACAACCTTTTCCACGGCTCACTTTGGGCAGTTCCCAAATATCCCGATGGCACTTATGGGCTCAGCACGCAGGGAAATAACCCACTGATGTTCATTGAAATAGGCGGCCAGTCCAGGCAGAAAACAGATTATCTGGCGGGCTATATCAAAGGTGATTTCGAAATTGTGGAAGGACTTGTTTTCTCCACACAGATCGCCGGTCGCGGGCTTTATACGCAGCAGAAAAAACACGCAGACATTCCTGTCGGCTTACCGCGAGCGTTTTTATAACAATGGCATCGGTTCCATCGGCCAGGGTGCGAATGACGGGACAAAAACGAACACCGGACGCGACGCACAATATGGCTTACGGTCGTTCTTTGGGCGGGTTAACTACGATTATAAAGGCAAATATTTGCTGGAAGTGAATGGTCGCTACGACGGATCCTCCAAGTTTACCGGTGCCAAACAATACAGCTTTTTCCCTTCTTTCTCGGCGGGATGGCGGATTTCAAAGGAGAAGTTCTGGCAAGGACCGGAAAGTGCAGTGAATGATCTCAAATTCAGAGGATCCTGGGGGATTACGGGCAATCAGTCGGTGGATTTGTACAGCTATTATGCTGCGCTGACTGCCAATGGGTACAGTTTTGGCGGGTTGCCCGTGCAGGGTTATCGCCAGAATATATTGGCCAATACTAACCTGGGGTGGGAATCGACGACGCAGCTGGACCTTGGTCTGGACGCGGCTTTTTTCCAAAACAGGCTAAACCTGACGGTTGATTATTACAACAAGGAAACGGACGACATCCTGCTTAACCTCGACATTCCGGCAACCATTGGGTTGACGGCGCCGCCTCAAAATGCAGGGTCGGTGCAGAACAAGGGCTGGGAGTTCAGTTTGAATTACCGCGGAACGCCGACCGCAAGTGGTTTCCGTTATAATGTTGGAGGAAACCTGAGCATTAATGAAAACCTGGTAACGGATTTGAAAGGAACCGGCCCCTATCTCACCGGCTCGGACATTGACCCGCGCTATATCATTAAAAAAGGCCTTCCTATCAACACGCTCTGGGGATATAAAACTGACGGATTGTTCCAGACACAGCAGGAAATTACTGAGTATAAAGCCACTTATGCAGCTAATACCAAGCCAGGAGATGTCAAATACGTAGATTTGAACGGCGACGGGAAAATTGATGCGAATGATATGACGGCCATCGGCAACTCATTTCCAAAATACACTTTTGGATTGAATGCGGACTTTTCTTACAATAATTTCGACCTGAACATTCTCTTCCAGGGAGCCGCAAAAGTGGATTCACGACTAGCCGGTGCGCTGGCCGAAATGGGCAATCAGGAAGGTTTTACGCATGAAATTTACACCGACAATTACTGGACGGCCGAGCGCACCGACGCCCGTTTCCCCCGCCCGGTAAAGTTTGACCTGCGCAATGTGGCCACTTCTGACCGGCTGGTGCTGAATGGTTCTTACCTGCGTTTGAAAAACGTGCAGCTGGCTTACAATGTGCCTTCTGTTTTGTCCCAAAAAATACATTTGAACAAAGTGCGCGTGTATGTTTCGGCGACCAATGTGTTTACCATTTCCAAACTGAATGAATGGAACCTCGAGCTCGAAGATCTATAATGAGTGGAAACGCGCTTACCGGGGCATCCGCGCCACCTCCTACTTCCTTGAAAACGTGGACAAAGTGCCATCCGGCAACACCGCATTGATCAATCAGCTGAAAGGCGAAGCGAAGGTTTTACGCGCTTACCAATACATTAAACTGGCTGGCTTATACGGCAGTGTTCCCCTTGTAACAACGTCCATAAGTATCGACGAATCAAGGACGTTACAGAACAAACCCGTTGCTGAAATCTGGGATTTTATTGACAAAGAATTGAACGAAGCTGCTGCCTTATTGCCAGGGACTTACCCGGCTTCGGATAATGGCAGGATTACCAAAGGAGCGGCGCTGGGGCTTGCGGCGCGGGCGAGTTTGTACGCGGGTCGCTATGAAAAAGCGGCTGCCGAAGCGGACCTGGTCATTAAGTCGGGCGTTATGAGTTGTATAGTTCTTATGAAAAACTGTTCACTTACGCGGCTGAGAATAATAAGGAGGTTTTATTTGACAGGCAGTTTATCAAAGACAACTATCCGATTAATGTGTTCCCGCTGCTCGCACCTTACAGTCAGAAAAACAGCCAGAGCACGTATGTGCCTACCAAAGCGCTTGTGGACACATATGAAACCACTGCCGGAAAGCTCATTACCGACAATGCGAGCGGCTATAATCCTGCAACGCCTTATGTGAACCGCGATCCGCGCTTAAAATTCTCCATTTTTCTGGAAGGCGATATTTTACCAAGTGGCATTGCTTTCAAACCTGCGCCTAACAGTGGAACCGCGGATGCGATCGGCAGCACTTACATTGCTTCCACGACAGGATTTAACATTAAAAAATACGTTCTGGTTGATGACTTTGCGAATCCTGTGAACAGCGGCATCAACATTATCCTGCTCCGTTATGCAGAAGTTCTGCTGACTTATGCAGAGTCTAAAATCGAACTGGGCCAAATTGATGCGAGCGTTCTGGCAGCGATCAATCTGGTAAGAAACGGCAGGAGCGATGTGAAACAGCCTGCTGTCAAAATAGCTTCTCAGGCCGAAATGAGAAACATTGTGCGCCGCGAGAGAACTGTTGAACTGGCATTTGAAGGACAACATTTGTTTGATATACGCCGCTGGAAAACCGCTGAGAAAGTAATGCCGGGGCCTGTCTATGGCATTACTTATAAGGATGCCAGCGGCGCTTTGAAAACGGTCGAAGTCGTCGCTGTCAACAAAACATTCGATGCAAGCCGTCATTATTTGTGGCCGATTCCGCAAAAAGAACGAGATTTAAATCCATCACTAACCCAAAACCCTGGCTGGTAATATGTTTTTCAGTAAAAAAATCAGGCTTATTTTCCTGTCCTCCGTGACCTTAATTTTTGCCGTATTCCTCGTTGCATTCGTGCCTGAACCTGCTCCGAAAACACCCAACATTGTCCTGTTTTTTATCGACGATCTGGGTTACGGCGACCTGACTGTGACAGGTGCATTGGGCTACAAAACGCCTAACATTGACAAGCTGGCCGCAGAAGGAACGCGGTTCACCAATTTCATGGCCGCGCAGGCTGTTTGCAGTGCTTCCCGCGCTGCTTTGTTAACAGGCTGCTATCCAAATCGGGTTGGCGTTTACGGCGCATTTGGCCCAAAACAAGGTCTGGGCCTGCATCCGCAGGAAGAAACCATTGCCGAACTGCTGAAAGCGAATGGTTATGCAACCGGAATTTTCGGCAAATGGCATTTGGGAAGCGATTCAATGTTCTTGCCGAAACAGCAGGGTTTTGACGAATATTACGGCGTCCCCTACTCGCATGATATGTGGCCGCTGCATCCATGGCAAAAGCAGGCACAATATCCGCCGCTTTACTGGATCGACGGAAACAAGCCGGTAAAGGAGATTAAAGACCTGAACGATGCAAGTGCGCTTACGCCGACGATCACGGAAAAAGCCGTTTCATTCATCCAACGCAACAAGAAAAAGCCCTTTTTCCTCTATGTGCCGCATCCGATGCCGCACGTTCCGCTGGCTGCGAGCGCTAATTTCAAAGGGAAAAGCGAGCGCGGGATTTTTGGCGACGTTCTTTCGGAACTGGACTGGTCGGTGGGGCAAATTATGAAGGAATTAAAGGATCAGGGTCTGGACGATGATACGATTGTGATTTTTACGAGCGATAATGGTCCGTGGCTTAATTACGGCGATCATGCGGGTTCATCGGGCGGTTTCCGGGAAGGAAAAGGAACATCTTATGAAGGTGGTCAGCGTGTGGCGGCCATGATCCGCTGGCCGGGCGTGGTGCCTGCCGGAAGGATTTCCAACAAGCTTTTGTCGAACATTGATATCCTGCCCACATTGGTAAAATTAACCGGTGCAAAGTTGCCCAAAGAAAAGATCGACGGCATTGAATTCGCCGATCTGCTGAAAGGCGATGAATCCAAAAAGCCGCGCGAAAATTTCCTTTACTATTATCGTAAAAACAACCTCGAGGCAGTGCGCAAGGATAACTGGAAGCTCGTTTTTGCGCATCCGGGACGGACTTATGAAGGATCATTGCCCGGCAAAGACGGCCAGCCGGGACCCGCACCCGAAGACTACGCCATTCCGCAGGCACTTTACGATCTTACGCGTGACCCGGGTGAGCGCTATGACGTGTATTCGCAATATCCGGAAATTGTGGCAGAGCTTGAAAAAATCGCTGAAACTGCGCGGGAAGATCTGGGTGATGACTTACAGAAACGCGCGGGAAAACATGCACGACCGCTTGGAAAAGTTGAAAAATAGCTAAATAGCAATCCGGTAAGCTCCCCTGGCTTACCGGATTTTGTTTTCCAGGACAATCACAGAAGGCCCTTCCTGCAACCATTTCTGCCCCAAACCTGTCTGATCCCCCAGCGGCAGAAAATGGACGAATGATCCCAGAACGAGATCTACATCGCCGTCCGCATCCATATCTCCGGCGTCCATCGTCATCCATCTGCCTTTGGTCGCTTCGGGAAATGAGTGATCTTCAAATTTCAAGTTTCCTTTATTTTTCAGATAAATAAAACCCTCTTCCGGATAACGTGCATAATCCGGGAAGAAAGAAATGGCGGCAATGTCCAGGTCGCCATCGAGGTCGTAATCCCGCGCCAGTGCTTTGTAAGCGCCATTCATCTGGTAAAAATAGGACTGGCGGAAATTGGATTTTCCGTCGTTAAGGAAAATGTAAATGCCGTGGTAACTTTTCAAGATGGGCGTCTTGTCCGCATTGTCTCCGCATACATATATAAGGTCGTCAAAACCATCTTTATTGAAATCTGCCAGTTCCATGTGCTGCGAGCCGTTGAGCGGCATGAAGGACAGCAACCGCCTTTCCTCAAACTTCCCCGAACCCTGATTCGTGTAAAGAAAAACGCCTTCATCCGCCTGCGCCATGAGTACGTAAATGTCCATTAAGCCGTCCCGATTGGCATCTTTGATCACCGCTGAGACCGCACCCGGCTTTTCCCGGAGCACATGTTTGTCATAGCCGCCGCGGCCATTGTTTTCAAACCAGGCCAGCTGCCCGGTCTCATTGCCAAATTCACACGCGACAACATCTTCAAAACCGTCTTTATTAAGATCACCATAAGCCATCGAAACCGGCCGCTGCAAACTGGAAATGGCAACATTGCCTGATTTGAAGCCTTTTTCAGAGCCATTCTTTACGAGCCTTTGCACCGCACCGTCGCGGGCGTTTGTTGGAAAGATCCCGTTGCCGATCATCGTCAGATACAGCTCCTCTCCTTTTTCGTAAAAGTCAATCGGCGTTGATTCGAGGCGCATGCTGTAATTTTCACTCAGGTCCGGTTTCAGAAAAGTGAGGACATTGCTCTTGCCTTTCGCATCACTATATACGACGCCGCGGTTGTTTGGCAGGATCTTCACCATGGAAGTCATAGCGGGCCGGTGGGAGAATGTTGTTTCCCTGTATTTGAAATGGCCTAAACCCAATCTGATCTTATTCGCGCGGATCGGCGGCGCAACAGAGTCCGGCGACTGAGAGATAAAATATTGCTCGATCTTTTGCCAGTCGGCTTTGGCCAGGATCGGGCCCATGCGCTCGTGCATGTCGGGAAGCACTTTTTTCCAGTTTGATTTTCCCAATATTTCCGGCGGCACAAATGCATGGCAACGGCTGCAATGCGTCACCGCCAACTCCCTTCCCGACTGCGTGGAAACGGGCGGCTCCTTCACTTCAGCAGCATTATTTTCCTTTTTAGCATGGCACGCAATGAGAAAAAACAACAGAATAAAAACAGGTAAAAATCGTCTCATACGGGTCGTGAACGAGGTCAGGTTTCGGGGGTGTAAACCTAATAAACATTGGCCAAAAAGTCGTTACGCAAACCACCGCCGTCGATATTAGAATACCATTAGAGTTTGCCGGAGACCCTTTTTCAAATTGATTTTGCGGTCAGGAATTTGTTATTTTAGATTGATCTAAAAATTATTGCATGGAGTTATATTATTCTTTTTCGGCCCTAATTGTCCTTTCAGCCATATTTTCGTACATCAATTCACGATTTCTCAAACTGCCGCCTTCCATCGGTGTTATGGTCATTGCCTTGCTCGTTTCGCTTGGTCTGATCGCTACGGACACCATTTTCCCGCGAACATTTCTGCGCATTACAACCCTCATCGGCAGTGTGGACCTGACAGAAATTCTCATGGGTGCCATGTTGAATTTCCTGCTCTTTGCAGGTGCGATCCACATTCACCTTGAAGACCTGCGCGAACAGCGGCTTCCGATCATTATCTTTTCCACGCTCAGCGTGCTGATGTCAACTTTTATCATCGGTTTTCTGATTTATTATCTGTTGCCACTGACCGGCCTGCACGTCCCGCTGATCCAATGTCTCGTCTTCGGTGCATTGATCTCCCCTACCGATCCGATCGCGGTTTTGGGGATTTTGAAACAGGCCGGCGTGCCCAAATCCATCGAAACCAAAATTGCGGGTGAATCGCTTTTTAATGACGGGATGGCCGTCGTGATCTTTATCCTGATGCTGGCTCTTGCCAGAGGTGAAGAAGTGAACACTACTTTTGGCGGCATTACGATGCTTTTTGTAAAGGAAGCATTGGGTGGGATTGCGCTTGGACTCGCGCTCGGATTTGTGGGATCTAAAATGATTTACAAAGTCGATGGCTATAATGTACATGTTCTGATCACGCTGGCCATCGTCATGGGCGGACATTTAGCGGCGCAGGCATTGCATATGTCGGGCCCGCTTGCGATGGTTGCAGCCGGACTTGTTGTGGGTAATTATGGTAAAAACCCCGGCGCGGTTTCGGACATGGAACGCGATTACATTGATAAGTTCTGGGAATTGATTGATGAGATCCTGAACGCCATTCTTTTCCTTATTATCGGCTTTGAATTATTGCTGATCCCTGATCTGAAAAGGTTTATGACAGCCGGAATGATCGCCATTGTGGTGGTGTTGCTTGCGCGTTTTATTTCCATTTATCTTCCAGTGAAATTTATTCCGTTCAGAAATAAGTTTGGAAAGAAATCAATTGCAATCCTAGTTTGGGGTGGCCTGCGCGGGGGTGTGTCTATTGCCCTGGCGCTGTCGATCGATAAGGATCTTAATAAGGATATTTTCCTGGCCATCACCTACTTTGTGGTGTTGTTCTCGATTATAGTTCAGGGACTTACGGTTGGAAAACTAGCCAAAAAATTTCCGGAAGAAGAGGAAATTGCCTGATATGCCAGGCAAAATATACATTAAAACAAAGATAAAAATAGGGTAAATCCTTAGTTAAATGTCTTGATATCAAAAGCCATGTCATATTTCAATTCCTGCAACATGAATCCATCCATTGAACCGTCCACCCACCAGAACACCCAATTTGAAAATGTATTTATTGCCGAAGAAGATTTAGAAGACCGCACCTGGGTTAATTGCGAGTTTATCAACTGTAATTTCCAGAGCAGTGACCTGAGCGGCAACAACTTTATTGAGTGTCATTTCACCAATTGTGATTTCACGCAAACCAAGTTAAATGGCACAGGATTTCGTGAAGTTATATTTTCAAATTGCAAAATAAATGACGTCAACTTTTCCGTTTGCAATCCATTTATTTTCTCCTTTTCATTTAATGAATGTGTATTGGATCATGCCGATTTTCATGAGACCAATTTGAATAAAGTAACCTTTAAAAATTGCTCATTAATAGGCACCAATTTCGAAGAAACAGACTTAACCGAAGCAGTTTTCGAAAATTGCAACCTGTACGGGGCCAGATTCATCGATTCAATTTTAGAAAAAACTGATTTTCGAACTGCGCATAATTTCAACATTGACCCAACATTGAACAGATTAAAAAGGTCCAAATTCTCCGGCTCCAATCTCATAGGACTTTTACAGAGATATAAGCTGGATGTTGAATATAATTAGTAAATCCTCCCTAGTTATTAATGTTCGAGGCCATCTCATTTTATTTTTGGGATGGTCTTTTTTATGGGCAGAACTATTACTATGTATCGTTTCTAAAATCGTAAATTAGCTTGATCTTATCAGGTACAATAGTTATCTCTTTTTGATGCGCCAAAACCGTTAGTTTCTCCGTTCCCGCCGAACATTCATTCTTAGTATATAAGCCACTCATTTGTTCTAGTATTACAGCGGTAAAAATCCATTAAACTGAATACATATGAACAAACTATTAAACAAAATCACTGTATTGTCCGGCGTTGCTTGCGGACTAATTTTTATTTCCTGTCAGAAAGAGGAGTTTGTTCCAGCTGTTGAATCGGCAGCAGGCAATGCTGCCATTGTGCAGGCACCACCTGTGATGATCCCTGCTTCGAGGTTAGTAAAATTTAATAATGATACGATCATTTATAATGCGGATGGGAGTACAAAAAAAGTGATTGAAACCCTGGAAAATAGAATTTACCGGACGGAATACAAATATGCCCCCAATTCAGTAAAGGCCATAAGATACAGGAATGGCAAGGCGTATCTTACGATGGACTGGAAATTGTCAAATGGACGCGCAACAAGCCTCACCTATAAGAATTTTGAAACAGGGGGAATATATGGAGCGTCCACCTCAACAGTAGAATATCATTACAACAACAAAAATCAGCTCACAAAACTCGTTGCTTTTACAGGCAGTAAAACGACGGTAACTTTGACATACGACAATATGGGCAATGTCTTCAAGTTGTTATATGTAGACAATACGCCCGACGGCGACAAGTTCATGGAACTTGTAAACTACGAATACACAGAATACGTGGGAGGTCCTACGCAGCTGGCGAAAGGTTCAACCATCAACCTGCATGTTTTCAATAACATTGCGTTGGGCTGGATGGGTGACGCATATTTGCCCATCTTCGGAAACTTTGGAAAAAGTCTCGTGAAGAAGGTAACTGCAACAAGCCTCGCGTCTCCTACAAAATTCGCTTATGCTCTGGATGCGAGCGGTTATGTCAAAGAGATGAAAGAGTTAAACCAACAGGGAAACTTTATATCCAGTACGCAATTGATATTTGCACCTCCGGCAAAAGATCGTTCAGAGGATTACATTGTAATTAAGTAAACGGCAAACCTGGGATAAGTGATCAAATAACCTATCCCAGGTTTTTCTTTATTTAAACCCAAACACCAGTGGGAAAACGAAGGTTACGATTATGGTCCATATAAAATAAATGGGCAGGAAGTAACCGATTGTTTTTCCTACTTCTTTTATATCTGTTTTGCCTATCATCACTTTGTAGATTTGGGCAGTTACCAGCAGTAAATTTATCAGGATCAGCGCATTACTGCCTAGCACGGCAGCGCGGTTCGGCGTAATCCCCCACTCCGAAATCCGGAATAATATGGCCGACAACGCAATGCCATTGACCATAATCGTCACCACCGAAAGCGCAAAGAGCACCCAAACCTCGGCCTTACTCCTGGATATCCGGGTGGTTTCGGCAACAGAAAAGAAAATAATCGCCATTACACCGATCAGCAATGCATTGAAAATCAATAGAAACTCCCTGTCGTTATAAGGATCTTTGCCGGAATAGACCGTGGCAATGAGGTAAACAACCAGCATGACCAGCACGAGCGGGCTAAAAATCTTCGCGATCACCGGGGAGACTTTGCCTACCAGCTGGGGATTGGTCTGCGTAAGATAAGTGCCGACAATCGGTGCCGCTGCCAGGCCAAAAACACCAATGTTCTGAAAGTAAAATTCTTCAATGCGAAACCCGATCAATGCAAACAGGTTGACCGTAATGGCTGTCAGGATCCCACCTGAAATGAGGATTAATGCAGTCATGACAACGAGATCCCCATTATATTTCAGGAATCCAAGCCGCTTTTCGCCCACATCGCTCCGGTCACCGACGAATGAAAAGCCCAAAACAGACCATTGAAACAGCACCAGGTGAATGCAGGAAAGAATCAATGTATCGCTTGTTTTAACATCTGGCAAAAGGTTAATATAGACCAATCCCGCCGCCATTGATCCCGCCAGCACGGCAATGTTTCCAGCCTGCATCTTATTTCTTCTGGCAAAAAATACCATCAATGCCGGGAAAACCACAAATCCAATATTTCTTGAATAAAAGAACTCTTCGTTAACGCCGAATATGGCGGGAATTTTCGCAATGAGGCCTGCAAATAATGATGCTATAATAATAAAAACCAGGTCCTTGCGACTGCCCCAGGAAATTTCCTCATTGGCGAAGTTGAGCCGCTCGTGCCAGAAACCAGCCAGGGCGTTTTCCTGCAATTCGGGATACAAAGTTTTGAATGCGCGCTTGAATGTTGGCTTGTCTGCCCGGTACAACCTTTCGAGCTGACCAGGATTGTCGAGATTTAACAGGATTTGATCTTTCATAAACAATGGCAGGATTGATTGGTTTAGCTAAAAGTACTTTGCGTTACAAAGTAAATCATTTAAGAAGATATTTTCCAAACCGTTAGCAGATTTTTTTCGATTAAAAATTTAAGATTACCACGGGCACAAAATCTTGGCATAGTGTTTTTGGCACCAGCATCCATACTCCGTTTCCAGGGCAGCATGCCCCGGAAACGAGCACTCACTATCTTGCTCTTAAACGCGTAATTCATGGCAGGCCAGGCTAATTCATTTGATACTGATAATAATTTAGAAATACAACGTCTCAATCTCGCCCTTGAATCCGCTGGCATAGGTACTTGGGAATTGGATTTCCTAAGTAATAATATTCGTATATGCCAACGGACCAAGAATCTTTTTCAGCTTGCCGGCAGCGATATCATTGACTTACAACTTCTTCTGGATCAAATACATCCGGAAGACGTCGTTGCATTCCATAGCGAAATTACCAATGCGATGCAGCAGCCTGCACCGCATTCATTTTCCGTTAAACTTCGCACCACCGGCTCGCAAGGCCGTCGCTGGGTGCTTTGTAAAGCGCAATCGCATGCTACCGCTAATAATGTGACCAGGCTGCTGGGCAGTTTCATCGACATTACGAGTAATGTTGAGGATTCAACCGCAAAGACAGAAGCTCAGAAAGCATATGAGGAAGCGAAACTGAGAACTGTGATTGAATCTGCCCCGGCCGCAATCGGCTTGTTTGTGGGGCGTGACCTGATTGTGGAAATGCCCAACCAGGCATTTATTGATATAGTTGGAAAAGGACCGGATATTGTTGGACGGCCGTTGCGGGACGTAATGCCGGAATTGGAAAACCAGGCTTTCCTTAAAATACTGGACGATGTGTACACGACGGGTGTAACATTTCAAAGCTACGGGACCCAGGTCAATATAGTTCAGCAAGGCTTGATGACGTATAATAAATATGACATTACGTACTCCCCGGTTTACGACCGCGATGGCAATGTATATGCAGTTCTGGACATCGCTATTGACGTCACCAACCGGGTTAACCTCGAAGAACGCATTAAAGAAAGCCAGATGCAGCTGCTGGAATTGTTTGAGCAGTCGCCGGTTGGTATCGCTATTATAGGTAAGGAAAATCTGACTTTTACAATGGCTAACCCTTTCTATGGGAGGCTGGTAGGCCGAAAACCGGAAGACATTATCGGCAAACCGCTGATGGAAGCCATTCCTGAAATAGAAGGACAAGGGTTTGACGCCCTGCTGCAAGGTGTAATAGACACCGGTGTTCCCTACATTTCAAAAGAGCAGCCTGTAGATCTTGCTATCGATGGCGAGATTCAAACCATTTATGTGGATATGGCGTATCAGCCGCAGCGCGACCAGGCCGGTAACATTAATGGCGTATTTGTGGTTGCTACCGACATGACGAAACAGGTGTTAAGCCGGAAGAAGATTGAAGAAACCGAAACATTTTTGCGTGGCGCCATTGAACTGGCTGAGCTGGGCACCTACTCCATCGACCTCGCGACCGGCATTTTTGACTATTCCGACCGATTGAAATATTGGTTCGGTGTTGAAAAGGAGGATACCATTACATTTGAAAAAGTATACGCTGCCATTTCCAAGGAAGATCTGCCGGCAGTTGTAGATGCGGTAAACCGCGCATTTGCACCTGATTCCGACGGGCTTTACGACATGGAATATACCATGGACGCTGAGAAAACAGGCTTTGCCAGGATCCTTCATGCGCAAGGCAAGGTGCTTTATGACGAGAACGGAAAGCCTGCCACCATGATTGGCACGGCCCAGGATGTGACGATCCAGCGGGAAATAAAAAATACGCTCGAAGCACAGGTGCAACAACGTACGGAGCAGCTGGAAGTGATAAACGAAGAGCTTGCATCTCTTAATGAGGAATACCGGGCAACGAATGATGAGCTTTCGGACTCGAATCTGATGTTGCAGCAGTCCAATGTGAATCTCCAGCAATTTGCTTACGTGGCTTCACATGATTTACAGGAACCGCTTCGCAAGATCCAATCCTTTTCCGATTTGCTGGCCAAAAGATATTCAGAAAGCCTGGGCGATGGCCTGACTTACCTGCAGCGCATGCAGAGTTCTGCCAAACGCATGTCCGATCTGATCGAAGACTTGCTCTCTTTTTCACGCATTACAGCACACAATGAGGTCATCGAAAACGTATCCCTTAACAAGGTTATCAATGATGTGCTGAATGATCTGGAATTGGTTATCACGGAAACATCCGCACAAATTTCCGTGCAGGACCTTCCTGTGATCAAAGGCGACCGGATGCAGCTGAACCAGCTATTCCTCAATCTTATCAGTAACGCGCTGAAATTCAGGAAGCCGGATGTGCCGCCGGTAATCCAGATTACCGGCAAGATCCTTAACAATGCTCAGTTGCCGGCTTCTGCAAAGGTGTTACGCACCTCAAATATGTATTATCAGATAGAAGTTTCGGATAATGGGATCGGTTTTGAACAACAATATGCAGACCGGATATTCCAATTATTCCAGCGCCTGCACGGCAGAAGCCAGTATTCAGGCACGGGGATCGGGCTGGCCATTTGCGAACGCGTTGTAGCCAATCACGGCGGAAGCATTACTGTAACCAGCGAAGAAGGCGCGGGCGCAACATTCACTATTTCCCTGCCTGTATGACAAATGCTTGCCCTACCGGCACAGTTATTATAAAGTACGACTACTTGCCGCGCTTTTGCCGGTTTCAACAAACTAAAAAAGAAAGATTATGGATTCGGAGCAAAAAACACATGTAATTGAAATTGAACGACAGTTTAATGTAAGTGTGGAAGAACTTTTCAAAGCCTGGACTGAAGCGGAACATTTGAAACAATGGTGGCACCCGATGGGCGCTTCGCTTACGGATGTCAAAAATGAACTCAAAGAAGGCGGCGCGGTAGAGTACTACGTAGGCGATTCGGGTTTGGAAATTACAGGGACTTACAGTGAAGTTGTTCCAAACGAAAAGCTGGCTTATTCATGGGTCTGGAATATGAGTGATGAAGGATCAGAAAGTGGTTATAAGTTGAATATCACTTTTTCCGCCGATGGCGAAAGCAGCAAGTTAAAAGTAGTGCAGGAAGGATTCTCCGGACCTGAATTCCTGAAACCCCACGAAGAAGGCTGGGAAAAGGGCTTGGACGATCTGGAATCGTATCTTTCCTCCGGCATAGGAAAAAGGGACTCGGATGCACAAAACTCCGGTGCGAGGAATGTTAATGCTCAGTCTGGTAATGCTGGTCAGGATGCAACTGCACAGGATAATGTTAAAAGTGCAGAAAACATGACCGACCGTTCCGGCGGCTATAACGAAGATCCCGACCAGGTAAAAGTAGGCGGAGGGTGATCCAATCCTGTCAAAAAACTGTTCTGCAATAAACGGCACAGAATTGTTGCTGTGCATTTGCAACATTAAAATCAGAATATATGAGTACTGAAAAAGCCATTTTGGCAGGTGGTTGCTTCTGGGGAGTAGAAGAACTTTTCAGACAACAATCAGGCGTTATTTCAACAGTAGTAGGATATACGGGCGGCGACGTTCCTAATGCTACTTACCGGAATCATGGAACGCATGCGGAAGGAATCGAGATTGTATATGATCCTGAAAAACTAAGTTATCGCGCGCTTCTTGAATATTTCTTCCTAATCCACGATCCGACCACAAAGAATCGGCAAGGCAATGACATAGGGACTTCTTATCGTTCAGCTATTTTTTACCTGGGCGAAACGCAGCGGGAAGTTGCTGAAAAGTTGATTGCCGAAATGGAGGCGTCAGGCATCTGGCCTGGAAAAATCGTGACGGAAGTGGTGCCTGCGGGTGATTTTTGGAATGCAGAAGAAGAACATCAGGATTACCTGCAGAAACATCCGGGAGGATATACCTGCCATTTTGAAAGACCTAGTTGGAAACTCAACTAGGTTCACAATCAATGATAATCAAAAAAGAATGGCCTTGAATATTTAAATTCAAGGCCATTCTTTTTTGATATTGAGTTATTTCAAATTGGCAGAAGGTCGCCCTTTGAATCTTCCATTTCTCCAACTTTCTGAATTACAAATGCTGCTACCAGGCCTCCCAACAAATACCAGGCAACCGTCATTACTTTCGTTTCAGTCGTTTTGGTGACGGGCTTATCACTTAACCCCAACTTCTGCGTGAGACCAACAGCACCTAAGCCTGCAAAAAGGCCATAACCAGCGCCGCGAAGCATCAAATGTTCTTTGGATCCTTTCCCAATCATCGCATAATACATGGCATTGCTCGCCAGGTCTGCTGCCAATGTCGTACCAAACAGCGCCTTTCCGGTCGGCGCGGGTGCTCCCACCGCATGCAGGGATTTCGTTAACGCCTCCTCCCCGACCTTATCGATCCTGGGTGCTTTTGGCGACATTCTCTTGGCTACTTCGTGAATGATATTGAGGACTACGGCACCAGCCAATCCACCAGCAAGACTTTTGATTTCAGGTTTCATATTATTTATCGTTGTTGATCAATAAATGATTTATCTAAAAACCGTTCCAGCGAGCCAAACAGGCCATTATTTACTGATAAGAAACCCGGTATATCACGCCATTGGTATCATCTGAAAACAGTAGCGAGCCATCTTTATGAACCGTAACTCCCACCAAACGACCGAAATGCGCTTTGTTCTTGTTCACGATAAAGCCTGTCACGAAGTCGTCAAATCTTACCGGTTTTCCATTTTCAAAATGCATCCTTACGATCTTATACCCCACCGGCTCACTTCTGTTCCAGGAGCCGCGCATGGCAACAAATGCATCATTTTTATACTCACCCGGGAACATAGCACCTGAATAAAAGGCCATGGCCATCGGCGCTGAATGTGCCTGATAAGTCAGTGCGGGAAGCGTGGTTTTTTGAAGATACTGCTTGTAAGTCGTATCCCCCTTCGGACGATCGCCGGGGTTGTATTTGCCTTCGCCGTAAATGTACGGCCAGCCGTAATCCGCTCCCTGCGCAATCTGGTTCACCTCTTCCTTCTGCTCATCATCTCCAAGCCAGTCGATGCCATGGTCCATTCCCCAAAGCGCGTTGGTTTCGGGATGCCAGGCATATCCGATTGTATTGCGAAGTCCTTTTGCAAATATTTTCCTGTTCGACCCATCTTCTTCCGCCCTTAGCATGGTTGCGTTTTCGGGATTCGGTTCAGGACAGGAGTTACAGGTGCTGCCGACTGAAATGTACATTTTGTTATCCGGACCAAACGCAATCGTCCGGTTGGGGTGCTGGCCTCCGTCGGGCAGATCGTCAATCAGGATTTTGGGAACTCCCAGCGTTCCGTCGCCATTCACATCCGCAACATATACTTCGTTAACTGCTACAATGTACATTTTGCCTTTGTGCAATGAAAGTCCGTGTGCCTGCTTGATGGTAGCCACTGTTTTTACATCGTCCGAAACGCCGTCATTGTTGGCATCTGTCAGTAACATCACAATCCCCGCTTCGCGATCGGATGCATAAATGTGCCCATTCGCATCAGCAACTAATATTCTCGGTTTGCCAACGCCGTCAGCGAATTTGTTGACCTTAAACCCTGCGGGAACGCGAAGCTGGGCAATGTTCGCATCGGTCGCTCCTTGTACAGCGGGATAAAATACGTAACCTTCAATCTGTGTAGACGTCGGTTCTTCGTCTGTTTCCGGGATGATCGAATCCCATAAGCTATCACCGTCTTTGCAGCTGACAACCAGCGATGCGAGCATCATCGTAAGGACTGTCCCGAGCCTGAATGCTTTTAAAAATGGATAATCTTTCTTCATGATCTTTTAGTTTTGAGTTGATGACCGGTTTTCTGCGGTGGGGTTAACAATTATCATACCCGTAGAAACCGCACCGGTTATCGATCCAAAACTTTTATCCCTAAAAAATATTACAGCACCATTTTATTCACTCCGCAAACTTTTGACCGGGTTCATCAATGCTGCCTTAATGCTCTGGAAACTGACGGTCAGTAAGGCAATGGAGGCGGCGATTAACCCGGCTAGTACAAACACCCACCAATCCATGGTAGTTTGATAAGCAAAATCCTGCAACCAGCTGTCCATTGCATACCAGGCAATGGGAGACGCCACAACGATGGCAATAAGTATTAATTTAAGAAAATCCTGTGAGAGCAATGCCACTACGCCGGTTACAGTTGCTCCAAGCACTTTTCGTACGCCGATCTCTTTTTTCCGCTGTTCGGCCATGAATGCAGATAAGCCGTAAAGTCCAAGACAAGAGATAAAAATGGCCAGTCCGGCAAAAAGATTGAAAATGCTGCCCATTTGCTTCTCGCTCTGATACAGGTTGTCGAGGTCTTTATCCAGAAAACCATATGTGAAGGGATATGCCGGATTGAGTTGCTGACTGATCTTTCCCAGCTCGCTGATGGCAGCTTCCGCGCTGCCCGGCTTTGTACGGACCACAACCACGCCTCCCCATTTATTCAGCCGCAGTATCAGCGGTTCCATCGCGTATTGAAGCGATTTGAAATGAAAATCTTTCACAACCCCTATAATCGTTCCCTTCTCATCTGACATCGTAAGGTTCTTCCCGACAGCGTTCTGAATGTTCATGCCCATGATTTGCATGGCTTTTTCATTGATCACATAATTGGCACTGTCACTTTTGAATTCGCTGGAAAAACTACGTCCTGCCAGGATTTTGGTTTTAAAAACCGATGTAAAATTTTCATCAACATTCAAGGATGGAATGACGATCTGGTTGTTCGAAGTCTGCCCGTCCCACACAACATCTGTCGAGCCCGAAATAAGCGCCGTCGGGAGGTCCGAAATAATTGAAAAATTTTCTGTCATCGGATTCTGGGCTAATGTGGTTTTTAATGCTTGTTGCTTTGCCCAGACGTCGCCTGTCATCGGCATGTAAAGGAGACTTGATTTGTCAAAACCAAGATTACGGTTTTTGATAAAATTCAATTGTTTGTAAACCACAGCCGTGCCGACCAGCAGCACAATGGCCACTACGAACTGCGTCACGACAAGCCCGTTCCTGAACAGCAAATTCCCCCCGGCGACCCTCATTTTCCCTTTCAGTACTTTTACAGGAGCAAATCCCGACAGGAAAAGCGCAGGATAACTTCCGGCAATCAGACCGGTAAGAATCGCGATACCCGCCAGGCTCAACAACAATTTCCCATCCGTAAAATGAATGGCCAATTCCGTTCCGGTAAGATTTTGGAAAATAGGCAGAATAATGAAAACAATGCCGATGGCGATGAAAAGAGAGAGAAACGAGAAAATCAGAGACTCTCCCAAAAACTGGATAATCAGCTGATAACGACCTGCGCCTACGACCTTTCGCAATCCAACTTCCTTCGACCGGCGTTCGGAACGTGCCGTTGCCAGATTCATGAAGTTGATGCAGGCAACAGCCAGAATAAATATGGCGACAACGAAAAATATATTGACATACTGCACATTACCATGTCCGGGTAAGTCAATCTGCAGATTGGAATGTAGATGGATATCTTGTAATGGCTGCAACTGGAAATCAACTTTCAATGTTTGGCCGCTGTCCTTACCGTGTGCAAAATGGATCTTGCTGATCTGTGCACCTAATTTTTGCAAACCGGAAGGCGTAATATCGGTGTTTTCAGTCAGCTTAAAATAGGTATAAAAGTTGAAGTTTCCCCAGACGTCGTTCTGCAAATCCCAGTCGGTTTTGGCCAGGGTTGCCATTGGGATAATGAAGTCGAATTGAAGATGTGAATTGGCAGGTGCATTGGCCAGAATGCCTGCAATGGTAAAATTTTCCTTATTGTTGATGCGGATGATCTGACCCAAGGCCTCCCCGCTTCCGTAATATTTTTTAGCCATCTCCTCCGTGATCAGCAGCGCACCCGGGTCTTTCAATGCAGTTGCGGCATTTCCTTTTAACAAGGGGAAAGAAAATACTTGCAGGAAATTTGAATCCGCGAAAAAGACACGCTTTTCCTGAAACTTCTTGTCACCTGCTTCCATCAGGTTGGTAACCGGCTTGCTGACCCTTACGGCAGTTTCAATCTGTGGCATTTGCGCCCGCAACCCTCCCGCCATGCCGGCAGGACTAACCGCCGCTTTGAAATCTCCTGCCGCGCAGGTAAGCCTGACGAGACGGCTGGCGTGTGCATGAAAACGATCATAGCTAAGCTCATTTTGAACCCAAAGCAGGATGAGAATGCTGCATGCCATTCCGATGGAAAGTCCGGCAATGTTCAGGATGGAGTAAGCTTTTTGGCGGATAATGTTGCGCCAGGCGATTTTAAAGTAATTTTTTAACATGGCAGGGTTCAGGAAAAATGGTTGTTCATAGTTGGTTTTACTTTGGCGCCGGTGAACAAATGGCGGCAGGACGGAAAATACATTCAGGACATAGCGCAGTATGGCCTGCGTTTTTCCGCTGCGACGGACCCAGTAAGCGTAAAGCTCGTCGAGATCTCCTTCCACTTCTTCGAGCGTGTTGTGCGGGTGCAGCCAGCGAAGGAAGAGTACAAATACGTGCCAATAACTGAAAACGCTTCTTATAGCGCATAGAGGGCCTTATTTATATTTCAAATCCTTTTTCCGTCCGGAAAAGAACGAACCGTGTCCGATAATGAACGGTGGAAAATGTGAGGGTTTTGAGTGGTAACGCTAGGCTCCAATCCTTTTCAGTACATGATCTTTATAAGAATCTCCTATTGGAATGACTGCATGATCAATAAAAATCCGCTGGCGTTCAATAAACTGAATCTTGGTGAGGGCCACGAGGTAGGATTTGTGCACACGCATAAAATACGCATCGGGTAAGCTTTCTTCAAACTTCGCTAATGTCGTTAGCGTGAGCAGCTTTTCGGAACGCGTAAAAACGGTCGTGTAATCCTTGCCACCCTGCAAGTAAAGCAGATCCTGATGATCAACTTTGACAAGCTTATGTTCGGTTTTTATGAAAATTACTCCAAAATCAGTTTTCGTGGAATTCCCCAATGCAATGTTGGAAGCATCGGTTGTTTCATTTGTCAAAAATAATCTTTGCATTTTCTGAACCGAGCGCAAGAAACGGTCAAATGAAATGGGTTTCAGCAGATAATCGATCACGTCATAGTCGTATCCTTCCAATGCGTACTGTGTGTAAGCCGTTGTTAAAACCACTTTTGATTGGCCCGCCAATTGTTTTAAGAACTGGATCCCGGTTAAATCGGGCATTTGAATGTCCAGGAAAATGAGGTCAATATCATGGTTCTGTGCGAAAATGAGCCCTTCGACAGCATTTGTTGTGGTCATGATAAGATCCAGCTGCCCCATCTTCTGAGCATGGCTTTCGATCACCCGCAATGCCATGGGTTCGTCATCAATCGCTATGGCTCTTATTACCTGTCCGTTCACTGTTTTGAGCGTTGATCCGGGTTAAATTTAATCTGCCTTTACCGCGTTTACATTGATTTCCAGCAAAGTATGAAATTGATCTGCTTCCTGCCATACGCGGAGCATATGATTGCCGGGATAAAGCAACGTCAATCTCCTTTCTACATTTTTCAATCCGATTCCGCCAGCTGTATCACGATTCTGAAATGTGATCTGATTGCTTATTTCGAAACGTAACGTTGGGCCTGATATTGACAGGCTGATATGCACCGGAAATGCCGGGTCTCGTAACTGGCCGTGCTTGAAAGCGTTTTCTACAAAGGCGATAAAGAGCAACGGCGCTATCACAATCCCGTTTACATTCCCTTCCAACGTAAAGTGAACGAATATTTCCCCGGGATAACGCAATTTTTCGAGTTCGACAAAGCCATTCAGATATTCGATCTCGCGATTGACCGGGACAAAGGTTTCATTCGATTCATATAGCATATAACGCATCATCTCACCTAGCCGCAAAATAACATCCGGTGTCCGTTCTGGTTCGGAGAGCGACAAGCCATAAAGATTGTTCATCGTGTTGAAAAGAAAATGCGGGTTAAGCTGCGATTTCAGATAAGCAAGCTCCATAACCAGTTTCTCATGCCGCATGGCTTCGTGGCGGAAATAATCATTGATGGTTTTAAGCAAAAAACACAAAAAAATCCCCAGCGCACTGAAAAATACATTTTCTCCAAAATAATCCCAGATCCTGATGCCTTTTGGATATTGCCAGATATCAAAAACAGGTCCGAGAAAGAGCTGCTCGACGATGTAGCGGACCAGTACATCCATTGCAACAAGCAACATGAGTGCCAACACTGCCAGGCCATATTGACGCTGCTGGAAAAGACGGTCAAAGACCCAGAGACTGAAATAGCACATCAGAATGGTGCGCCCGTAACCTACCGGCGTGAAAGGATCGGTTAGATCTGCCAGGAAAAGCGACCAGTTAAGCTGCATCTTATTATGTAGTGCAACATTGAAAATTACGCCAAAAAAGATGAACAAAGTCCAGAAGAGAATGTGTATCCGAAGAAGTTGGCTGGTTTTGAATAGCGGCATAGGGCAAATAAAGCCATTATTTAGTTTCGCACACCAACTTAATCCGCCAACAGCCTTAATAGTCCCGCATTCCGGCCTATACAAGAGTGAACACGGACTTTTAAAGAAAGCATCCTTTTAATCCATTGTTGATATGCGGTTGAAAAAGCAGCATTCACAGATTTCTTTCTACTATATCCTGCGTACCATGACACTTTTGGTAAACAAAAACTCATAACATATGTATAATTCCAAATTACTCGGGCTGTTAGCCCTTACCTTTTTCCTCTGTACACCAATATTAGCCTGCACCGTGTTTACAGCATCCGATGGCAGAAACACATTGGTCGGTAATAATGAAGATTCCAGCCCTTCCCTGAAAACATTTTTATGGTTTTACCCTGGCAAAAAGCAAACGAACGGGTTTGTAACCTGGGGTGTAAAGGAAAAGCTCCCGGAAGGCGGCATGAATGACAAAGGATTATTTTGGGATGCAGCCGCGCTTATGCAGAAAATCCCGATCAAGCGTGATGTTGCTAAGCCCGATTTTGAAGGATACTTTGTCAATAAAGCACTGGCAGAATGTGCCACAGTGGACGAAGTGATCCTTCTGGTGAAGCGGTTTAATCTGGTTTGGCAGGAGCGCGCACAGATTTTGGTGGCAGATGCAAGCGGCGATTATGCCCTGATTCACGCTAATTACATCATCCGCAAATCGGACCAGCGCAGGAATTACCAGGCCGTTACCAATTTCAGTTTACAGTATGGAACAGCCAACCAGGAGCCCTGCCAACGTTACAATACGGCCGAAATGTTGCTAGGGAAAAACTTGGTTTCGGTTCCGTTGTTTAAAGAAATCTTGTCTAAGACTGCGCAACGCGCGATTGACAATGCAACGATCTATTCGCAAATTGCTGACTTAAAAAATGGTCGGTTTTATCTTTATCAGCATCACAATTTTGAAGAAGAACTTGTTATTTCCCTGGCGGATGAGCTGAAAAAAGGGAAGCATCGAACCGAGATCAAAAAGCTCTTCAAGGCTGACAGGAAAATCTCCGGCACCCGGTCCTGACTTTTTAAAACACTATGCCAATTGACGCAACGCACCCGCATATTTGTCATAATCGGCACCTGCTTGTTTCCGGGATTTCTTTCAACTTTGCGACATACTAATTCACCAAAAAACGAAAACGATTATGGAAACCGCAGCTCAAAAAATTACCGTCGAAACAACTGTTAATGCGCCTGTTGCGAAAGTTTGGGAACAGTTTAATGCACCGGAACACATTACGCAATGGTGCTTTGCATCGGACGACTGGCATGCGCCGTCGGCGGAAAATGACGTCCGCACCGGCGGCAAATTTAAGACGACGATGGCTGCAAAAGACGGCAGTTTCAGCTTCGACTTTGGTGGGGTTTATTCAAATGTTGTTCCGCAAAGTGTGATCGAATATGGTATGGAAGATGGCAGAACGGTGCAGGTAACGTTCACAGATCATGGCGATAGCACCACAGTTACTGAGATTTTTGACGCCGAACAAACCAATCCGGCAGAAATGCAGCGGGACGGCTGGCAG
This sequence comes from Dyadobacter alkalitolerans DSM 23607, assembly GCF_000428845.1. Classification (GTDB taxonomy): domain Bacteria; phylum Bacteroidota; class Bacteroidia; order Cytophagales; family Spirosomataceae; genus Dyadobacter; species Dyadobacter alkalitolerans. The sequence continues at coordinate 337,572 of NZ_AUAS01000002.1, forward strand.
GCGATCCTCAATAATTTCAAGAAACATGTGGAAGGGAATTGAATTTATTTTGCCCTCACAATAATGTATTCAGAATCAAAGATTTTGGAACAATTATTGTAGACTTCTGCAAAACATTCATTCATTATGGAAAACGTGAAAGCGATTGTTAAGCAGGTGATCAAAATCTGGCGTCTTTACAAAACGCAGCAGAAAATGTTGACTGTGACCATGGGCCAGGAAATTCCGTTTTCGCTAAGAAAGTTGCTAAGCCAGGATTATATGGTGTGTTCCTTGTTCAAAAAGGAAATGGCCAACTTCTACGATGCGCTCAAATGCCACATGCGGGATGCTTGTATCCTGGATTCAGACAGCAAACCGATCACGATCGACAACCGGCATGGTAACTTTGATCTGGCGCTGGCCGAAATCATTGCCCTGCATCAGAAAATCATAGCCGAGTACGATGTTCTTCTGGAATTGGCAGAAAATTCAGACCTTAATACGTCACCATTGAAGCAGCACCGGAAGCAGATGGCTTTTATGATCGATGAAATCGAAGCCCAGTCGAATGGTGCGCCGGCAGGAGAAGAGACCATGTTGCTTTAAAGCAGCATGGTCTTTTTGCTTTATTAATCATACTATTTAGTCAGGATTTCAACTTCTCCCCCATTGTTGAATAATTCGTGCGGAATAAAATAGCCTTTATTTTCCTTTCCGTTAACCTTAATAGCCGAGATTGCCCGGCCGCTGCCCGGCTTTTTAATGGTAATGATCTTCCCATTGCTTGTCCGCCATTTTACCTCGTCGAAAAGCGGTGCGGTTACCAGATATTCAGGATCGGTTGCCGAGAATGGGTATAATCCCAGAGCCGTAAAAACATACCAGGCCGACATTTCGCCCGCATCGTCCATCCCGCAAAGCGCCAGTCCGTTCTCCCCTATTCCATACAAATTGTTAAGAATGTTATCGAGCTGCTTTTGTGACTTTTCGGGTTTGCCGATAAAGTGATATGAAAACGGCGCTTCATGATCCGGCTGGTTGCCATGGCAATACTGGCCCACCATTGTTTCTATATTCCGGGCAATATGCTTCGGGTTCCAGGGCACGGTAAACAGCGAATCCAACTTAGACTCAAATCCCTCAGGTCCACCATATAGCGCGATCAGCCCAGGCATATCGTGCGGCGCGAAGAACGAAACCTGCCATGCATTTGCCTCCCGGTACATGTATTCATAATAAGGATATTGCGGATCGAAAGGCTTGATCCATTCACCGTTGGCGAGTTTTCCGCGCATAAACCTGGTGGATGGATCGAACATATTTTTGTAATTCTTCGACCTAGCCATGAGCGTCCTGTAATTGGCTGTGTCGCCGAGGCTTTTCGCGATTTGCGCAACGGAATAGTCGTCGTAAGCATATTCAAGTGTTTTGGAAACACCGGCTGCGGCTTTTGTTTCCACCTCAGGATTGGCAATGTCAGGATCTGGGATGAAACCGAGCGCCTTGTATTCCTTGATGTAGGGACGCGCGCCGCCTTCGGTGTTGGCGTTTTTCAGCAGGATTTCATAGGTGCCTTTGATATCGAAATCGGTGATGCCGCGCAGGTATGCCCCGGCGATGGACGATGCGCCATGGTCTCCGTGGAAAAATGTTGGAATAAAACCTTTTTTATCCCCAACGTCTTTCATAGACTTGATCACGTCCAGCGTCACTTTCGGTGAAATGAGCCCTAAAAGCACATCTTTATTCCGGTAAGTGTCCCATAATGAAGGTTCTGTATAATAATCGAAGCCGGTTTTCGCCACTTGATTTTTCGCGTCTGTAAACTCGCCGTTTACATCACTGCGCAATGCAGGCCAGAGGAATGAGCGGTACAAACAGGAATACAGCATTTGTTTCTGCTTCTCGTTTCCGCCTTTCACCTGGATAGAAGACAGCAGCGTTTCCCATTTTCCGGTCGCCTCGGCGCGGATCTGGTCAAAGGTTTTAGCGCCAATTTCTTTTTCAAGATTCTCCTTTGCATTCTCCACGCTTACAAACGAAATGCCGATCTTCATTTCCACAGGCGCCTTACCATCGGCCAAGTGAACGATTGCATAACCTGTTTGAGCGCCTTCTTCTTTTTCTTCCAGCTTTTCAATGTCCGTGTTCAGGCGGGCATAAAAGAAGATTTTTTCACCCGTCTGCTGGTAACCCTGTACAGCATTGTTACCAGCCTTTTCAATGTTCCAATTTGAGATCTTGTTATTCGCTTTGGCGAGGTCAAAGAGAATTTGCCTTCCCTTATTATTTTTGAATTCATATTGATGAAAACCTGCCCTTAATGTGGAGGTCAGCTTCACATTAACCTCATAATCATCGAGATACACCTGATAAAACCCTGGTGCAGCGCTTTCTTTCTGGTGACTAAACCTCGAACCGAACTTCTCTCCGGGGTTTGACAATGGCAAAACAGGAATGTTGCAAAGATTCCAATGTCCCTTATTTGTATGCGTGAAAGCGAGGATCAGCGAGTCCTCATATTCATAGCCCGCTCCCGAGCCATATTCTGTCATTGGGCTGAGTTGCACCATTGCGTTCGGCAGCGAGCTTCCGGCAAATGTAAGCCCGGCCCAGGATCGCCAGCCCTGCGGCAACTCGTAACCCAGGATTTTCGGGTCTGTCAGCGGGGCGGTGCCGATGAATGTGTTTACGTATTTTGTATAAACCGGTTTGGTCTGGGCGAGCATGTAGTTGGATGCAAGCAGGACAATCCATGCAGGCCAGAAAATGGGTTTGAGCGTTTTTAATGTCATTACAAAATGGATTTAGGCTAATGTTCTTTGAATAGCTGGCCTGTAAAGGTAAGTCTGAATTCGTTTTCTGCACCCGGCCTGCTATCCTTTTAAGTCTTTGGGCAAAAAACCGAATTTTCGCTTAAATGCGGCTGTAAAATGTTGCGGATTTTTATATCCTGCCAATGCGGCTATTTCAGCAATGGAAGCTGCATTGCTTCTATCCTGGATCCTTTGCCGGGCTTCTTCAAGACGGATATCTGTGATAAACCCAAAAATGGTCGTCCCAAATAATTCTTTAAAACCTTCCTGCAATTTGGTGCGGTTAATGCCTGCGGTTTTGGAAAGCTCTTCAATGGAATGAGGATTGTGAATATCTGCAAGCAACAGCGCCCTTACGTCATTCAGCTTCTCAATGTCCATTTTCTTTAAGACCTTCTTTCCCACCGGCAACGCATTGATCTGACTGATCTGCAATGTGAGCAGCTCAACAACTTTTGCTTCAATAAATAATCTTTTTAATGTGCCCGAGAGGCCGCATTCGTCGATTTGAGCCAGGATTTGCTTCATAGCGCTCGTCATGGGAAAGCTCCGGTTGCCCATGATCGCAGGCAAATTTTTTTCAATGTTTTTGCCAAAATCACGCAGGATTTCAAGATCATTATGAAGAACGCGTTTCAGGAAATCGAGCGAAAGCTCAATCTCAATGCTGTCCGGACCAGACTGTTTTAGAAGATTCGCCTTTCTGTGTGATCCTGGGTAAAATAGCAGGGAATGTGAGCCGCACCTTTCAAAATGCATTCGCAGATAGGGAAAATCGCTTTCCGATGCGTGTGTAATATCATTTTCTAAAAAAATTTTCATTCGAAACTCCTGCTTTTAGCGTCATTAAAAGTGCATGTAGCGTTAACCGCCCGAGTCAACCCACCCGTAGCTTTGCACTTATTTTTAACCAGTCTTAATTAACAAATTTATACACAGTTGACAAAATCTCTCCCCGTCCTTCCACTTTTATTTATAATGCTGCTTTTTATGCGGTTGTCAGCGGCTGGTCAGGAAACCACTATTATTTCCGGATTTGTGAAGGACAGCGAGGGAGAACCTTTACCCGGCGCCTCTATAACTGTGATGAACACGGTCAAAGGAACGCTAACCGACAGCCTTGGCACATTCCGGATTACAGTGCCTGCTATGGAGTCTTATACAATTGACATACAACACATTGGTTTCAAAAAGCTGACGCGCACTATTGCCCGAAAAGACATCAGAAAAGGCAGTCTTACTTTCACATTGCTAGACGACCAAACCCAGCTTTCGGAGGTGCAGGTGATGGGGCAATCCGAAACCCAGCAAGCAAAACTGCAACCGATCAAGGCTGAGGTGATCAATACGAAAGCGGTTCAGCAGCAACCTTCATCATTGGTTGAACTCATGAACCGCTCGGCAGGGATCCGCATTCGGCAGACGGGTGGGCTGGGCTCTAATTCAGGACTTATGATGAATGGCTTTCAGGACCGCGCCATTAAAAATTTCCGCGACGGCATTCCGCTTGATTATCTGGGCGCGGGATATAACATTTCGCTCGTGCCGGTGAATATGCTCGAACGCGTGGAAGTGTATAAAGGCGTACTACCGACTGCGTTAGGCGCGGACGCGTTGGGCGGGGCGGTGAATATGGTTACTAAGAAGTCACTTTACCGTTATGCGGAAGCATCTTATGAAATTGCTTCGTTCAACACCCACCGGGCATCATTAAACGCATTATACAGCGACACAACCCGCCATTTCTTTGTGGGCGCTGATGCATTTCTGAACCGCTCGGACAACAATTATAAAGTGGATGTGACTGTTACAGACCAGGAAACAGCAGCACGTACGCCAGCCACAGTGCGGTTATTCCACAATCAGTTCACGAACTACTATACAGAAGGTTATGCAGGATTGACCAATCTGCTCTGGGTTGATGAGCTTCGCGTGGGTGTGACGTGGTTTCACATTAACAGGCAGAATCAATATGGCTCAACCATGTCGCAGCCATTTGGCGCCTCTGTCAGCAGGCAGCATTCGGTAATTCCCACACTTCGCTATCGCAAAAAGTTTGGCCGGCTCGGGATTGACCAGTTCCTCACAGCCAGCAACATTCATACTGCGCAAGTCGACACAGCAAGAGGCACTTACGACTGGTATGGAGGGTTTATTCCCAGTCCTTCCCGCCTGGGCGAAATTTCCATGCAAGGAAGTTTGTCCGACATAAAGTTTTCCTATTTCACTTCACGGACCCATCTGAGCTATCAGGCTGCGGAAAATCATCTTGCGGAATTGAATGTTGTTTCTACGAACATTGGTCGCACCGGAACCGATCCTATGGGGTTAACATTGCCTCAGACCGGCCAGGATATTTTATCCCTCCCCGCCAAATACTACAAAATTATCGGCGCGGCGGGAGTTCAATCCGTTTTCTTGAACGGGAAGCTTACCAACAACCTGATTGCGAAGTTCTTTCATTACAATACGTCAACCATCAATGTTGACATGTACGGAACCGCGCTTGGCGAACACAGGTCCACTTCGGAAAATAGCTTCGGCATTGCGGAGGCAGTGAAGTTTGTATTGACAGGCAATACTTTTTTGCGGCTTTCGGCGGAGGCGGCTACACGCTTGCCTGAGCAGGATGAAATGTTTGGGGACGGAAACTTCCATCGCTCTAATTTCCTCTTGACACCTGAAAAAAGCACCAATTTCAATCTGGGCTTCCGAACGGAAAAAAGGAACGCTTTCAGTTTAGAAGTCAACACTTTTTACCGCATTACAAAGGACCTGATCCTGAAAGTGCCGGTCGATTTTTTGTTTACCCAAAATCAAAATGTTGAAAATGTAAAAGGACTTGGCCTGGAAGCTGACATGACGGTGTCCCTGAATCGCTGGCTGCGGGCGAACGGCAATTTCACTTACCAGGATTTCCGCCTTTTCGACACACAAAACCGGCAGACGGAAAAGGCCAGACTGCGCAATACGCCCTATTTCTTTGCTAATCTCGGCCTGAATAGCACGCTTAACCACATTGGGAATAACGGGAAAATCCACCTGTATTATTTCTTCACATTCGTGCGGGAATATTACCTGAATTACGTCCCCAAAAACCTCGAACCCGACGGTTTCCTGGGGTTATGGGGCAAAGCGAAGTTCGATGCGCCCAACATTATCCCTAACCAGGGCTTACACTCAGCAGGTTTCACTTACCATCCCGGCGGAGAGCGCTTTTCTATTGGTTTTCAGGCCAAAAACTTCCTGAATGCGCGTATATATGACAACTTCCGCATTCAGAATGCCGGACGCAGCTTGCACTTGAAACTTAATTATACCCTCAAATAAATCTTAGTTTATTCTCAAATCCAATGTTATGAAAATCCCTTTATTGAAGTATCTGTTCTACTTTTTCGCTGCCTCCACATTTATCGGATGCTCGTCCGATGACGACGTAGACAGTCCGAACCCGGAAGAAAAAGACAAGTTTATATTAATGACCACCACATCTCGCTTTGAGTCCGGTTTTATCACACCGCTGGAAGGACTTCCGTCGGGAAGCATTCAAAACAACAATCCTAAAACGTTGCAGGTTGCGAGTGCATTTGGCTTCCGCACTTTCAAAAACTGGCTTTTCAACCGCTCGAATGCTGCCGGTGATGAAGGTTTGCAGAAATATACCGTTAATTCTGACGGCAGTCTCAAAGATGAGGGCTTCATTGCTGGCTCTACTCAATATCTGGTTGTAAATGAGACCACTGGCTATTATCTGGACGTCACACGCGGGACGCTCAAATTACAGAAGTTCAATCCGACGACCATGTTGCGGACGGGTGAAGTGGATTTATCAGTCGTAAAGAAAGACGGCGTTGAATATCAGGTTGTAGGCCAGCATACCATTGCTGCCAAAGAAGGGAAACTATTCGTCGGGATCACTTATGGCACCAAGAAGGGTGCCGGTTATGGCGATGACGTTTTCAATGCGGTTGAATTTGCGGTGGTGGACCTGGCGAGAGACAAATATGAGAAAACGATCAAATATGATGGTTTGAAAAGCATTGGCTGGGGATCGTCGGGAAATAAGATGTGGTCAATCGGCGATGACGGTGCGCTATATCTGTACAGCACGGGATTAGGTAACTCTGCGTTTTCAAACCCTTCCATTATCCGTATCAAAAAAGGAGAAACTGATTTTGACAAAACCTGGGTGTTTTCTACAAAAGCGCTGAAAGCAGGAAACTCCATTGCAACAGCATTGGTAAAAGGTGGAAAATTATATTTTGAAATGGCTACAGTGCCGCTAAAAACGGACTACTCCAACCTTACTGCAAGTATTTTTGAATACTATACTTACGATATGACTTCAAAACAAATCACCAAAATAGAAGGAATGCCGCTGCATGATTATGCATATGCCAATGAGCAAGCCATCACTGAAATTGACGGTAAAGTTTACTTATGGGTCAGGAACGGCACGGTAACAACCAGCGGCACCACCAGCGTAACCACCGTGAATGAAGATGGATATTATGTTGTAGACGGCAACAAAGCAACCTCTGTGTTCAAAGTTGCACATGACGGATCCATTCAAGGTTTTGCGAAACTGAGTGAATAATTAATCAACCAAAACAGCATTCAACAATATGAGCTCTGTCAAAAAAATCCAGACCTGGTTCCAGATACACAAATGGACGAGCCTGATATGCACGGCATTTTTGCTTATGCTTTGCCTTACCGGCCTTCCGCTGATCTTTCATGAAGAAATCGAAGAGCTGGAAGGCAAACCGCACATGGCAAAACAAGTGCCCGCAGGAACGCCCAAGGCCAGCCTGGACAAACTGGCAGAAACGGCATTGGCCACCTATCCGAAAAAGGTGATCCGTTACGTCTACTGGGATGAACATGAGCCAAACACAACCGCATTCAGCCTCTCAGATTCCATTAACGCGGCACCGGATAATTACACAACGGTGATCGTGGATGACCATACGGCTGAGGTTTTGGAAACACCCAATTACCAGGAAGGTTTCATGTACATCATGTTCCAGCTGCACGTGGATATGTTTATGGGAATCGGCGGCAAATTATTCCTCGGCGTAATGGGGTTGTTATTTATAGCAGCCATTGTCTCCGGCATTATGCTATACGGCCCGATCATGAAACGGTTTGATTTCGGTATGATCCGGACGGCGCGCTCTACCCGGCTCAAATGGCTTGACCTGCATAATTTACTTGGCGTGGTGACCATTGTATGGGGAGTTGTTGTAGGCTTTACGGGCGTTATTAACACGGCGTCGGAGATTGTGCTGGGGCTTTGGCAGCAGGGTCAGCTTGCAGAAATGACAGCGCCCTACATCAATGCATCGCCTTTGTCAGGAAAGTTAAGCCCAGTAGATCAGGCAGTTACATTGACCAAACAAGCAGCCCCCGGCATGGAACCATCCCTGATCGCCTACCCCGGAACTCCATTTTCGAGCAAACACCACTATGCAGTTTTTGTAAAAGGAAATACACCATTGACGAAGCGCATCATTAAGCCAGCTTTGATTGATGCTAAAAAGGGAGTGCTGACGGACCTGCGCGATATGCCTTGGTTTGTAAATGCACTGTTCATTTCCCAGCCACTGCATTTTGGGGATTATGGCGGCCTGCCGCTCAAAATCATCTGGGCGCTGTTTGACATAGCCACAATTGTGATCCTGGGCAGCGGGTTGTACTTATGGTTTGCACGAAATAAAGCCACAAAAGCGCATATCAAAAGGCTGGACAAGAATGATACTGAAATCCTGACAGTTCAGGCGCATAGTGAAAACGTTTAACTTCAAATGTACCGGATTATGGTAAAAAGTGTTTTCTGGAAAGTCTGGGGACTTCCCATCATTATCGGAATTTTATCTGCAATAGGACTTTTATCGGCGCTTACCGGAGACGGTTTCTACGATTTGCTGTCCTGGCTTACTCTGGGCATTCCGGTGGTTCTGGCAGTTTGGTATTTGGTAAAACCAAAGAAAAACCCAACCATAGGCCGAGCCAGATAATATTGTTCAAACTGAAAAAGCCAAATAGACTCCGCTATATCCTTGCGGAGTCTATTTGCTTTTATAAAGTGTTAAAATAAGCTTGCGTAATCTTTGGGCAATGCCGTAAGTTCTTTGATCAGAATGTCGCGATAAAATACTTCTGCGGCTTCACTTTGCAGCTGGATTTTCCCGCTGGTCATCGGCACATTCTTACCGTCCGGTGTAATGTAACGCGAATTATTGAGCACCATAACCACGTGGCCGTTAACGATATGCAAACTTTTTCCTTCAAAGCAAATCAGTTCAAGCGTCGTCCATTCGCCAGCTGGACTTTCATGGTTTTCAGAGCGCATGCAATAGTAATCGCTTCCTGTTTTGAATGTACCAAAGGGTTGTTTATGATCCGCAACCCGGTTCATTACGCCTTCCGAGGGAAAGGATCGAATATCGATGGCCGAATTGGCCTGACACCAGAAATCTCCCATATGCCCCTCCATAATCTGAAATTCCTGCGAAAGCATCCATGAGCGCCAGTATTCAGCGCCTGCCTCGCCATTGGAATGATATAAAATACCCGAGTCGCGGAGCTTGTCTTTTCGGGGCTCATATTTTTTCTCGCCCCACTTCATTTGCAATTTGAGATGATAATTCTTGTAGGATTTTTTGGTAAACAAACAGCCGTAAGTCTCGCCGCTTACGTGTAATACCGGGGATCCGGAAGTATTATCTACTGAGAAAACCCTGCCGTTATCTTTGTTATAGCCAATTGGCGCAATGGGTTTTCCGCTCGCATCAGTTGGTACTTTTCCATTATAACCGGGCTTGTGATTGTAGCTCAGATAATTTTCCCACTGCGAAAGGTCTTTATCGAGCATCGGGGTCCACTCGTCTGCATTACGCATGGAAAACAGAGTGCATATCGCGATTATAGCGGTTAATGTGAGTAGTAGAAGTCTCATAGCTTGATGTCGTCTGGGCGGTTGATTGGTTTTATGGACACAAATTTAGAAATGACCCCGCCGATTCTATTGTAAAAATCCATTGTTAATTGGTATGTTTATGGTGTTCTTCAAACCCCATGAAACGCTACGTCCTTCATTCACCATTCAGCATTTATCATTTCGAGGCCGAAACCTGGACGCACTCGGTCCATAAGCATACGTATTTTGAGATTATTTTTATACTGAAAGGAAATGGTGTCCACCATATCAATGGCAATGCGTTCCAATATGCCGAGGGAGATGTTTTTCTGCTGGGCCCGGAGGATTTCCATCATTTCGACATTCAGGAACTGACAGAATTCAGCTTTGTCCGTTTCAATGAGTCTATTCAGAAGCAGCTGCCTGGCGATAAGGAGCGCCCCTGGCAGCCGGTGATCCGGAATTTGCTGAACACCTCATCGCAGAGTCGCGGATCAATTGTCACAGATAAGCAGGAGAAACAGAAGCTGCATCATCTGCTGGCGGTCCTGGAAGCAGAATCGGCCAATGACCAGTCGCAGTATTTTGAGATCATCCGCGATAGTCTCATGCGCAGCATGCTCATTATCCTGGCACGCAACCTGTTCAGTCAGACGCCCGGAAAGCCAGTTACGAAGGATTCAATAGAAGCGATTTTAATGTATATCCGGCAGCACATTTACCGGCCCGAAGAACTGACTATTGAACATCTGGCCGAAACTTTCCATTATGCGCCTGCCTATATCAGCCTCTTTTTCAAGAAGCAAACCGGCGAATCTTTAAAACAATACATTATCAAGCACAGGATCAAACTCATAGAAGCGCGCCTGCTGTACAGCCAGCTTACCCTGAGTGAAATTGCTGACGAGTTCAGCTATACGGACGAAAGCCATCTTTGTAAACAATTCCGAAAATACACCGGCGCTACGCCAACTGCTTTCCGGATGCGGATGTGAAGCAATGCTGCGGTTCAGGTGAACTTGATTTTTTTCACGGCAAATGCAGTCATGCGCAGCAAAAGCCAGCCATGCTTGAAGCGCGAAATGTTCGTTTCGCCATATGTGCGGGCGCGGTAACGGATCGGGATCTCGACAAATTTCAGGTTTAACTTGGCAGCACCGAAAATCAGGTCGAAATCGCCGAATGGATCGAAATCACCGAAATAAGACCTGTTAACAGCTAGTTTGAGATAGTTTTCCTTTGAAATCACCTTGGTACCACATAATGTATCCTTCAAGTTCTGGCCCAAAAGCCAGGAAAATGCGAGGCTGAAAAACTTGTTACCCAGCAAGTTCAGGAAACGCATTGCCTCCTTTTCCATGGGATACACCAGCCGCGAACCATTGATATACTCCCCTTTCCCCGACGCAATGGCATTGAAAAACTTGGGAAGTTCCTCGGGCGCCACCGTCATATCGGCATCCAGGATCATCAGAATGTCCCCGCTCGCCATGCTATAACCCTTCCTGACCGCGTCGCCTTTGCCTTTGCCCGTTTGCTGCGCCCATTTTATGTCCCTAAATCCGCTATAATGAGCGCCCAACCGCTCGATCTCAGGCCAGGTTTGGTCCGTGGAATTGCCTTCTATGAAAATCAGTTCTGTATGACGGCCCATCTCGGGTGTGCGCTGCATGAGGGCTTCAATGTTGCCTTTCTCATTGCGGGCGGGAATGATAACGCTTACGCTCATCTCGCCGGCTGGCTTTACAAGCACGCGCTTGCTCCTGGCCACCAGGCAAGTGATCAGTCCCAGGGAATTGATGATGGGCAGATTTGCTACATACCGGTTCAGGAAATTGGATACAAAGGGAATATATTTAGGAAAGATCATCTTCTTGTCGTAGCTGATCAGATCGAAATCCGAGAGATTAAGGAGCGAGATAATGTCGCTGATATCGAGCCAGTTCTGACGCTTCTGGGGCATTTTCAAACCAAGCTTTTCTGCAAGGTTCAGCAATGGCCTCCATATGAAATTGGTGGAAGTGATCACCAGGCGGGTCTGCGGCGTGAATGCTTTGTGAATTGCTTCAAACACCATTTGAACATCCCTGAAACCTCCTATTGCATCACTGATGATCACGTAATCGAAGGTTTCGTTCAATGATAAATGTTCCGCCCCCATTTCCAGATAGGTGTTGCCCGGGCGATGGATTCTCGCAAAACGGATCATTTCGTCCGAGATGTCAATGCCGACGCCCCTTGCCGGCCGGAGCTGTTCCAGCAGATAGCCTGTGCCGCAACCAATTTCCAGCACGGAGGATCCTTCCGGCACGATGAATTTCAAATGCTTTACCAAAGTCCGATGGTAATACGCATTTTTCCTGATCCATTTTTCTCTTGTCTCCCCTGTCATTTGAAGTGCAGTTTATACCAGCCGGGATCGGCCAGAATCAAAAGATGCTCATTGGGAATAATTCGGTAATCACTGCCGGGAAATGTGCGGTAAAAGCCGCTTTTGACCAAATCCTTTTCGTAGACATAAAGAAGGGGCTTGCCAAGAATATGGCGCGGGTATTTTCCGCCGTAATCCCAGAAGCTTGGATAAACATTTTCGAAATAGCGTATGTGCTGAAACGGAACAATCACCTCCGAGCCGGGCGGCAGCTTTCCGGCCAGATCATGCAGTTCATTGGCAATGCCATCCGGGTAAGGATCCAGTCCGAGGCGTGTTTTGATCATGTAAGATACATTAGCACTTAACCCGGCAGGCCTGGACTCGAATGTAAAATAATGCGCAACCAAAAACGGCGCCATAACAAATTGCAACACGCAGCCCGCCAGCGTCCAGGACAGTGCATTTGGACCGATTAACATGCCTGACTGCGCGAACCGGTGACTCAAAAACAGGAAAGCGCCAAACATGAAAGCCCACAAACCGCTTATCCTCGGCGGGTACGAAATCCCCGGGTAAATGGTTGGAAAGTAATATAGCGACTCCACAGCAAACATCACAAACAAGACCATATAGCAACCTGCCAACAACCCAACAATGAGACGCTTACGCACAAAGGTACGTAGCCAAGGGACAAAAGGAATCAGCCCCAAGCCAAAAGTCATTAACCCGACCAAGCCCGAAAACACAACATAATAAACGAACATCATGTTAAACTCAACTTTTGCAAACGCCTGGGCAAGACGGCTCGTTTGCGGTCCGTTCAAATGCGAAAGCCACCATAAACCAAGGGCAAACAATATGAGAGAGATGCCGGTGATGGTCGCATTTCTTCTGTTTAATATATAGCTCAAACCCGGTTTGCCCGGATTGCGAAGAACCAGATCCACTACCGAGCAAAACAATAACAAACAGCAAATGAGCACAATGGCAGACTCTTTGGCCAAAAATGCGAGTGACAGCCACACCAGGCTCATCCCCCACTTGCGTTGCGCCAGACTTAATGCAAGCAAGGCAAGCAGCGGAATCAGGTATTGCTCGGGATGCCAGCCAAAATAATCCAGATACATAAAATACGCCATCGGCCCAAAAACGTAGAACAGGACCGTGAGCCAGGAAGCACGGCTTTCCAACGCATTAAAGTGCGGGAGACTTTGATAGTATTTCCAAAAAAAGACGCCAACCAGACATACATAGGCTATAAAAAGCCCATAAACGCCCATCGGCTTCGTAAAAATGCCTGCAATGGGAATGAGATAATAGTTATGCTGCAGCGCATGGTTTCCGTAGATCGTATCAAACAGCAATGGTCGGCCCTCCAACCAGCCCCGGCTCAATTGCAGGATCACCATGCCGTCGGGATACTGCTCAGGGCTTGTTTGAAATTGGAACACTTTAAGTAAATACCACAATATACAGCCCACAATGGGAAGCATAACGAGGAACGCATTGGTATATCGGCTCATAGGCATGCTTAAAAGGTCGTTTATCAAGCACTAATACTCCCAATCCTTTTTATACTTTTTAATAGTTTTTAGCATTTCTTTCAAGTTGAGCGTCCGGGTGCCCTATACCTTTGTCAACAGAAAATCAAAACAAGTCCAAACCATTTTAGTTATGAAATCTTATCAATTAAAAACAAAAATCAGAAATGCAGCAATCTTTGCCTGCATTGCACTCATGTCCGCATGCAACTCCGACAGTGATGAACCGGAAACACCATCTCCCTCACTCAATTTCACCGAAGTGAAAGGCAGCGGGGACATTACTACGCAGATCGCGGCATTCCGAACTTTACTCGGAGACCAATTGAACACAACACCAAATCAAAATACCGGACGACGTGAAATTAACTGGGACGCCGTTCCCGACAACCAGACCAATACAGACAACTTCCCCGGCGATTTTTTCAATAGCACAGATCCGGCCGTTGCCGCCGGAAGAAAACGCGGCGCTATTTTTTCCACGCCTGGAAAAGGGTTACGGATTAGTGACAAAAATTTCAGTGACCTCGTTTCCAGCTATGGCGAGCAATTCAGCTCATTCAGCCCTGCCCGCACATTCTCAGCAGTCGGAAGCAATAAAATGGACGTAACATTCAAGGTTCCGGGCACAGCTATCAATGCTTTTGTTAAAGGGTTCGGCGTTGTGTTATCGGACGTGGATCAGGCAAACTCTACTACCCTTGAATTTTTCGAAGGAGATAAAAGCCTCGGCAAATTCAAGGCGCCGATCCGGAAGGACGCCAACGGCTTTTCATTCCTTGGCGTGGTATTTCCAGATAGCAAAGTTACAAAAGTTACCATCACCACCGGATCAGCGGCAATCAGCAACAAATATGCAGATAATGCTGAAAATGACCTAGTTATCATGGATGATTTCTTTTATAGTGAACCTCTGGCAGCGCAATAATGATCAATTAGCATTAAATTTTGAAAAAAAAGGCGAATCCTGGTGAGAATCACCGGGATTTGTCTTTTTAGCATTCCAACACCAGCTCGAATTGCAAACCTTATATTTGTTTTTCAAATAACCTCCTAAACATTGAAATACGAAACTTTTCAGCCACAGCCTGATCTGGCGTCATTCGTCAAATGTTACCGGACACTGGAAGTGCCCGCAAATGACGACGCTGCCAAGCAACGTATATTGCCGGACGCTTGTATTGAACTATGTTTTATGCTCGGCGACGATGTTAAAAGGTTTACTTCCGAAAGCGACTTTGTGATCCAGCCGCGCGAAATGGTCCTCGGGCAGATTACCGAGCCATATTACATTCAACCGATTGGTCATGTAAAGTCCTTCGCGGTTCGCTTTTATCCTTATGGGTTTGCAAATTTGATATCAACGCCTATCGTCCAGCTGGCCAACAAGGAAACTCCGATTTCAGCGCTTTTTGGTCCTTCCATAGCAGACGATCTATCTGGAAAAATAAATCATGCAATTCATACGGAGCAAAGGATCAAGGTCATTGAGGATTTCCTGCTCGAAAGAATGACAAACCGGGCGACGATTAATAAGACCGTTAAACTGACCGTGGAAGCGCTGCTTACGGCCAAGGGTAGCCAATCCATAACTTCCATAGTTAAGAACGACCTCACGAAAAAGCGAAAACTCGAACGCGCATTCTCCCGGCAAATCGGGTTAAGCCCCAAACAACTGAGTAAGGTTATACGCTTACAAGCCGTGTTAAAAATGCTGCTTAGCCAGCAGACCGAAGGCCTGACACAGGTCGCATATGAAAGTGAATATCATGACCAGGCACATTTCATAAAAGATTTCAAAGAATTCACAGGCATAAGTCCCAAGCATTTCCTTGGGGCAGAATCACTTGCCCTTTCGGCTTTGCTCTATGCAAAGGACTAGTGTCGCAATTTTACAATTTTGATCTTTTGGTCGAAGGTAGATTTGCAGCGTACAAAAAATAACATAGCTATGCATAATCTAATTTCAATCGTCGAAATTCCGACCAATTCCTTCCGACGATCCATCGACTTTTACCAATCCATTCTTAGTATCAGCATACAGGTCATTGATGTGGAGGGGACACAGATGGGTTTATTTA
The DNA here is from genome assembly GCF_000428845.1 of Dyadobacter alkalitolerans DSM 23607. Lineage (GTDB taxonomy): Bacteria > Bacteroidota > Bacteroidia > Cytophagales > Spirosomataceae > Dyadobacter > Dyadobacter alkalitolerans. The sequence goes on from NZ_AUAS01000002.1 coordinate 353,288, forward strand.
CAGGTGAAGAAGGCTCTGTCAATGTTGCGCTGGTGCACGGAAACGACTACAAACCATCCGAGCGCGGCACGCTGGTATATCTGAATGGAGGGGAAGATTTGCAGACAATCCTCGACAAAATAGAAACGAATGGAGGCAGGATAGTTGTTCCAAAAACTGAGATAGATCCCGAAAACGGCTTCTTCGCAACGTTCATGGATAGCGAGGGGAACAAGCTAGGGCTGCATTCTTTTAAATAAAACCGGACCCGCCAAATAAAGAAAGCGTCCAGCCTTGTCGGCTGGACGCTTTTAGCATTAATCCGGATTTTACTTCACTGTTGAACCCGCTTGTGTTGCAGGGAAAAGTGCTTTTGCCATTTCTAAATGGTGCTTTAAAGCCGGGATTTTAGAATCCGCCCACTTTTTAAAATCGGGATCTTTTCCTTCGTTGGATTCAGATTGAAATAAGCCGATCGTTTCTTCGTGGGAAGCAATCATCATATTCATGTAAAGCATATCAAATTGCTCGCCGGTTTGCGCGTTCAGGCTGTCGTACATTTGCTGCTTTGCAGTGCTGAGCTGGGCTGGAATGCTCACCTGCTTCTTGGCTGCCAGCGCTTTCAGCTCATTATTTACCTTCGTATGGTCTTTAATCATCGATTTGCCAAAATCCTTGCACTTCGCAGCAGTGGCCTTCTTTACAGCAAGTTCACCTAATTTCACTTCAAGCATCCCGCCATCAGCGGCCGCCAGCACGAACTTCGCGTCCGGTGAGTCTGCTTCAAAGCGGTCAGAAAATGCCAGCACGGCGCTTAGCAGTACACAAGTCACTAATAATAGAATCGCTTTCATCTGAAAATCTGGTTTAAGTTTGAAAATCAGCAGTCGTTCTAAAAACCATGCCAGTAACAGCAGATAAAACGCTTTATGGGATTGGTACAATTTTTATCGTTTGAATGGCAAACAACTTATAATTGAAATGGCAAAAACGACAGATTATGAAACCTGGCTGTCCAGTGTGGATTTGAGGGGCGATCAAGATGTATATGATTTATATAGTTCGGTAAACAACTTTGAGAAATCCGGAAAATTCTACACGTCCAAAGAAGTCACGAATGACGGTTATGAATATCTCGTTCATGCGGAGGGAGTAGAAGATAACCTGCATTTGCAATCAGACGATGCAAAATTTACCTTCCTGGAATACCTGAAAGCCAATCACACTGATGCAGCAGACAATGACATTCAGGCGTGGTATGACATGAGACAAGAACTAGGCAGAATTGACTAGCAGTTTCCAGCTTCACACTGCTCTGACAACGCAGTAAGATATGGCTGACCATCAATAAAAAAATCCGCACCGAGTTACTTGCTCCAACATTTAAGCCGTTGAAGCAAGTAAGTCGCGCGTTTTAAACTTCTGCTGATCGGTATGCTAATGTAATGTATCAGGCGGCAACCGCTTCATTTACAACGTCTTTCGCAAGCTGAATATTTGCGATAATTTTAATATTCTCGCCCAAGGCCAAACCACCGGTTTCCGTCAGCGAATTAAAAGTGACATTGAAATCCTTCCTGTCAATAGTTCCTGTCACCTCGAATCCCACCTTGGTATTGCCCCACGGATCCCTTTCCGTTCCGCCATATTCTGCTTCCAGCTCCACCTCTTTGGTAATCCCTTTAATGGTCAGGTTACCTGTCAGTTTATATAAATCTCCTTTGATTTTTGTAAATGTTGTCGATTTGAAATGAAACTGCGGATAAGTTGCTGTTTCGAAAAAATCTGTATTTCGTAAATGTTCGTCACGTCCCGGCTGACCGGTGTCCACGCTGTCTACATCGATTGTAAAATCAATAGCTGCGTTTTCAAACTGCTCCCCTTCCGTAACAGCACTGCCATTGAATGATTTGAATGATCCGGTTACGGTTGAGATCACCAGGTGTTTTACTTTAAACTGCACTTCCGAGTGCATCGGGTCGACATTCCAGGTTATTTTTGACATTGCATAAAAGTTAAATTGATACAAACCATGATTGATATGGCCGTACAAACTTAGCTACTTATGCTATGGAAAGTATAGTACTATACCAAAGGTTAGCAGTAACCTTTGGTATAGTAAGAAAATTTGCGCTGTTCCGGATAACGTCAGTGCATCAGGTTTTCGATGTCTTTCAATTCCCCAAAAAGGACCAGCACTTCGTCCTCATGCATAATGGTGCCGGGCGTAGCAATGCCCGAAGCCCTTTTAAATATCTTCGCCAGCCCGTTTTCAGATCCTTTCGACAAGGTCAGCACGGTTAATACGATTACATTGTAACGGTTTGTGAGATCGGCCTCTGCGAGCGTTTTTCCCACATAACGTGATGGGACGCGTGTTTCAATGATGCTGTATTTTTCCGACACTTTAAATGAATCGACAATTCCCGAATTATCCAGCCGCATTGCGAGCCGTTCCGCGGATTCCTCTTCCGGCAGAATGTATTCTTCTATCTGCATCGCTTCCAGAACAGTCTTTTGAAGGTCCGATACGACCCGGCCGATGATCTTTTTCACGCCCAGTTGTTTGAGCAATGCCGTCGCCAGCAGCGATGCGCCTTCGTCCTCACCAATGGCCACGATTACCGCATCTGCATCTTTGAGCGGCAGCGAACTCACTGCATTCTTATCCGTACAATCCATGCAAACCGTATGCGTAATGCGCTCTTTCAGCTGTTCCACCTTTTGCATGTTATTGTCCACGCCGATGGTCTCGTGCCCCAGTTCTGTCAGGCGGGTTGCCAGGGATTTACCGAAACTCCCCAATCCAAATATGATGTATTTCATTTTTTACGGGTTTAAAAGTTCATCTGCTCGCCCGGGAGCTGATAATTTGTTGGTCTTGCATTCCGGACAATGGCCACGAGCAATGTCAGCGAGCCTACCCTGCCTATGAACATGGTTGCGATGATCACGAGGCGGCCGGCGCTGCTCAGTTCCGGCGTCACTCCCAGGCTGAGCCCGGTGGTGCTGTATGCCGAGAATGTTTCAAATGCAAGTGAAATGAGATGTTTATCGGGATCTGTGACCGACAATAAGAAGATGGCAATGCCAAGAAAGATCAGCGATAACGAGATAATTCCCAGCGCCTTAGAGATCGACTCCTGCAAAACTTTTCTCCCAAATACTTCAATCGTTCCTTTTCCTCTTGATAATGTGGCAATGTTAAGGATCGCCAATGCAAATGTAGTAACCTTGATCCCCCCGCCGGTAGAACCAGGCGCAGCACCAATCCACATTAACAGAAAAATGAGCATCACAGTCGGAAAAGCCAATTGACTCATTACAACCGTATTAAATCCTGCCGACCGCGGGCTCGTGCCGATAAACAAGGCCGTCACAATCTTGCCGTAGTAAGTCTCATGCGCCAGAAGCGTGTGGTTATACTCTAGAATGAAAACCACTGTAAACCCAAATAATATGAGAAAAAAGCTCGTATAAGCGATGATTTTAGAGTTGAAAGCAATGACGCGCGCCCTGTAAATGAAATGACGCCCGTGCCGTACCCTGTGATAAAGGTTGTAGGCCCAGCGCCGGATAAATTCATAGGAATTGAAAATGATCCCGAAGCCCAATCCACCCATCACATATAGCAGAATGAGCGAAAGATGCAGCTCGTAGTTAAACCGGAGCGCCGCATTGTTCATGCCATCCGGAACGGTAGAAAATCCCGCATTACAAAAGGCGCTTATGGCGTGAAACACAGTAAAATAAAGCTGCTCTGCATGGCCTTCAAAATCGTCCGGTTCCAGGCTGAGATAGATGAGCACACCGCCTACAATTTCGAAAAAAAACGTAACCAGGATGATTTTATATAACGTGGAAATCACCGAACTCACCTTATTCTCACCGATCAGCTCGGTAAACATCAGCTGGTTTTTATAGGAAAATCCACCCGAAAAAAAGTAGCCGAAAAACCCCGTAAATGTCATGATACCCAGCCCGCCGATCTGTACAAGCATAAGCAGAATGGTCTGGCCGAAGCGCGTGAACTCCGAGGCAATGTCCACAACAGAAAGTCCGGTAATGCAAACCGCACTCGTTGCAATAAAAAGCGCGTCTACAAATGTAAGCTGTTGATGGTGTGTGGTTTTGGGCAGCAGCAACAGCGCCGTGCCGATCAGGATCAATGTCAGAAAGCTCAGTACGAAAAGCAGCGTGGGATTGAAATAAAACTTATCAAAGAACAGCGTCTGCTTGGAAACTTCAATGATGAGTATCGCGAAAATGCCCACATACATCCATTCCGGTTTCACAATTTCTGTTCCGTCCGTTCCGGAAAAATGGTAACTGTCGGCAATGATAACAGCGAGAAAATAAAACAGCAGCAGCGCCTCTCCCACTCGGGAAATAATCGAAGACTTGCTTTTAAACGCCGTGAAAGTCTTGGCAGCCAGTGCCAAGGTGAAAAATAAGAAGCACCATTCCAAAATGCGGTTGGTAAGCTGCTCAATTTTCGGGTCTCTGTTGTAGCCCAAATGAAAAACAACCACCATTGCACAAACGACACTCATCGCTATCAATATGTGGTCCAGCGTTTTCCGGAAATATCTTATTTTTTCATTCATCCAATGAGCCCGATTTGCACAAACATAAAGCTATTTAGCGCATGTTTAAAGCTGCTCAAAGCGAAACATTTTTGGAAATCATCTTGAACCGGGGCTGATCGTCGTCCAGCCAGCACAATGTAGCAGTATAAGTTCCCGCCTTTATTTTGCCAGGAATTTCTACATTAAATTCCCCCGCCATTACTTTTCCGCTCTTCCATGACGGCCGGTCGTCCTTAAGCGCCACGAGATAGAACCGGTTGGGATCTGCATTTTCGGTCAGGCCCAGATATACATCCTTACCAGGAACTTCTCCCCCAACATTGGAAACTTTGATCGCTTTCACCCGGTAGAGGTAAGTTTTATATCTCGGCAGATCCGGATATTCGGTCACCTGTATGCCCAGATCACTTTCGCCCCCAGAAGCAGTTTTCCACGTATCGATCACCTTTTTGCCGAAATATTCAGGAAAGGTGTAGTTTTCATAAAATGAGGGCTCCGGGTCGGGCAGGTTATAATATTGATGCAGGAAGAGCCTGTTCCTGGTGTAATTATAACTATCCGCTTTCAGTCCGGCGTCGTTGAAATTAACAGCCTTGTCATATTTTCTGTAACTGTAAACGCTTAAAACCAATGCGATGCTTATGACAGCGATTTTGAAAAAAGCAGCTTTACTGAAGGGCGCGCTTTTAACTAAAAACAAATAAGACAGGATAAGAACGCTGACAGCGTAAATCTGAAACCTGGGCGCAATCATCGTTCCCACGCCTTCGGCATAGCGGCCGATCATGATCATCCCCATACTGCCCAGCATTCTCAAAAAGCAGATATCGGTCAGGTCCAGCTTCCAGATTTCAGGAAATGAGAAGCGATAGCCACCTTCGGAACGGGGGAAAAATTTAAATGCAAGAAAGGTTAGCAGAATGCCGGATCCCAGGATCGTAGACAGCAATATGCCATATGTATCCGAAATAAATCTGGCGAACGAGCCCGTAACAACGATGAAAGCATGCGCCATAACCGGCAGGCTGGTCATTGTAAAGCCTATCTGGCTGGCAGAAGAAAGTTTGAAATCGGTAAAATAAAAAATGAGATATACGACTGTCAGCCCTGTGAAAATCAGGCTGTCTTTCCAGCGCTTTTGTGTGAGCAGCCAGAATATACAAACCGGCATAACGCTGATGCCGTCGAGGTTGGTGAGCGTGGCTGCAACGGCGATTGGAAATGCGAAAAGCCAGGAGGATTTTTTCTCCGGCTGCAAAAAATACAGGCACAAAATGGAAAACGCAATCGAAAGCGTGTGCTGGAAAGCGGTAAGGCTCCAAAGATGAACATAATACACCAGGGGCGAAAACAGCAACAGCATTACGGGCAGAAAGAGCGTAATCTCCTTATTGGCAGACCTGTAAATCAAGTAAAAAGCATAACCCAAAAGTATCAGGTTGAAGTAACCCAGCAGGATCGTGAGCCTGAAATCCAGCGTGCCGCTCAGCAAGTAACTAAGAATTATACCCAACCGCGGAAACGTAGACCGGTGGTCGTTCTGCTGCCTGACAAGCGTGGTAAATACATCCGCCGTTCCGTTTTTTAGGACATTGATGGAATCAACAAGTTCCATATCGTCCATAAAAGGCACATTAATCGCGTGTTTGAAGATAAAAACAGCAAACGCAATGACCGGAGCAGCCATTAGCAGATAAATGAGGAATTGCTTCTGTTTTTCCCGGATCACGGTCTAAGATCTAGAATTGGAAATATATAAATTGAGGTGTGTTATCAAAAACTCCCAGATATAAAATGGCTAGCACGAAAATGGAATAGAAGCTCCACCGCACCCACAGAGGCTGATAGGAAAGCGAAAGTCTGAGGCTGTTTTTCTTCTGAAAATGATGGACCATTTCCAAAAAGACAATGAGAGCAATGGCTGTAAAGAACGTTCTGCGCTTTTGCCCCAGACAAATGTTTTCCATAAAATATTGTGTGCTGAAAAACTCCTGGACCGATGGCCAACCCTTTCCTAAACTTTTTACAAGATTCCACATTATATCCGTATTATAATAGTCGGCGCGGAAAAAGATCCAGGCAAATGTAACCAGCACAAAGGTGGTCAGGACCTGGATGCCGTTATGAAGCCAGGGAACCCGGTCCAATCCCACCAGCGACTGGATGTAGGTTCTCGGCTTTTGGGTAGCCAGTGCAAAAACGAGATAAAAGCCGTGCAGCGCGCCCCAGATTATATAATTCCAGTTTGCCCCGTGCCAGAGCCCGCTGACGAGGAAAACGATAAATAGATTGAGTAAAGCCCGGTTTCTCCCCACACGATTGCCGCCCAAAGGGATATAGAGATAATCACGGAACCAGGTCGACAGGGATATGTGCCATCTGCGCCAGAATTCCGAGATGCTTTTGGAGGAATAAGGACGGTCAAAATTCTTCATCAGCGTAAAGCCCATCACCTGCGCGGATCCGATGGCAATGTCGGAGTAGCCCGAAAAATCGCAAAAGATCTGGAATGAAAAGAAGACGGCTGCCACTACCAGCGAAGGGCCGGAATACTGCGTCGGATAATCAAAGACCTGGTTGACGAAAATAGCCAGACGATCCGCAATAACGACTTTCTTGAACATCCCCCATGCCATCAGCAGCAATCCGCTTCTTACCTGCTCATAGTCAAACTTGTGCTTGATATAAAACTGGTGCAGAATGTTCTGGGGACGCTCGATAGGCCCTGCTACCAATTGCGGATAAAACATCACATAAAGTGAATAAATCCCGAAATGACGTTCGGCTTTCTGGTTCCCACGGTATACTTCAAACGTATAACTCATGGCCTGAAAAGTGTGAAAAGACAAGCCTACGGGCAGCAGTATGTTCAGTAAGGGTGTGTCAGTATTGAATGTTGTGTTGAGTTCCGCGGCGAAGAAATTATAATACTTAAAAACAGCAAGTACGCCAACGTTTGCAAAGATGCTTAAAATCAGATACCGCTTTTTCTTTCCCGCCGTCGATTCTTCTATCAAAATGCCTGCATAGTAATCGAGTACAATGGTAAAGGCCAGGATCAGGATGTAGATGGGCCTGAATGCCATGTAAAAATAGCAGCTTGCCGCGAGCAGCAACATCCAGCGATACCGATGTTCCAGCAGGAAATACAGAATCGTTACGACAGGAAAAAAAATTAAAAATTCAATAGAATTGAATAGCATTATAATCTTTTAATTGACTTGAATGAATTACTTGCCGAGACGGAGCAAAGTACCCGCGACCTTTTCCGTATGTTCGTCCCTCGCTTTCCCTTTCAAATGATACACCGTGTCAAAACACAGGCTATCTGCATACACCGACTGCCTGGGTTCGGATAAGATGGGTGCTTTCAAATGTTTTTTATAACGCTCATTAAGCTTCCCCACCGCCACGGCTGAGTTTTTATAAAAGCTTTCGGCTATCGTCGGATACAGAAAATAAGCCTTCGCCCCTTTCTGTATGAACCGCTCCGTAAAGGCATTCATTGTCTCAGCCTGCCCTTCGTACGGGAAGAGGCTCGTCGTGTTCGGACCTGCATCCACTGTGCGTGTAATGTTGTTGAGATGGCTGACGATATCGCCCTGCGGGGTAAACGCTTTGCGGAAATAAATAGCGTAAGGATCTTCGACCGTGGGATTCTGAAGAATGATCTCAATACTTAACGGAGCCTGCAAACGATGCAAAAACTGCGCTTTCCATTTCTCTGCCAAACCATCCTTGTAAGTGACAAAATGCTTATCCTCCGGCACAAAATCCACGACGGAAAGTTGCGACTCCACATCCCCTTTGGGGAAAACATCATATTCAAACGACATGATCACAATGTCTCCCTTGTTGATGTAGCCCAGCGCGTCGGACAAAATAAAGTCGATGCCAAGCGGCGCGAGCAGGGCCATATTGACCACCGGCATTCCGGTCATTTTACTCAACATGGCGGAATTGATGCCAAAAGCCAGGTTTGAGCCTCCTACCAGGATGATTTTGGGAGAAGAAATTGACTTTGCATAAGCATGTTTGTCTATAAGCGCAGCAGTAAATGCATTTTTGGCATAATAGGCCGTGATAACACGGTAGGTTAATTCAATAACACTGAGAACAATCAGGGCTAGTATGACGGATCTGAACAGCAATTTCAAGCCACGGTTCAAGGTGCTCTGCATTATTTTTTAACTAAGTTTTTGAAATAGCCGTATGTATGGATAACGGACAGCCATGCTTTTCTTTTTACCGAATCAATGAAATTGGATCGGGACACATAGCTCGAAAACCGGATCGGACCGTAGGTTTTTTCAAGATACTCCTTTGCTCTTTCTTCCGATTGATGGTAAAGATTCCGATTATTGTTCGCCTGTGTGCCGCTGCTCGTGCTATCGAAAGGCGCATGCGTTGTATAATCTTCTAGGGTAATGTGCTTGAACCGATATCCTCTTTTATATACATCGTGTGACCATATTGTGGCGTTGTCCACCCCACCCCAGTTGCCTCCATAGCACGCAACATCACCATTGGGAACGGTTTCTTTCTGATAACTTTCCACGTTAATAAGCGCACAATATTCATTCAACCGGCATTCGGGAAGGATATGCACTCTGCCGCCGTTGATCACGTTCTTCTGGATCTGCTGGCGCGGCGTGTTATAAGTCTCGGTGATTTCCATGGCTTCCTCGTAAGAAGGAACATAATCCTGAAAAACGAAAGGATTGCATTTGCCGGACCAATCCATTCCCGCCGGGCAACTCCAGCATTGACCAATGGATCCCATCCCGATCAGATTCTCAGGCCCGGCCATCATTTGGTCCAGCATGATCCCGATCATGTCGGCGTGGAACAGCATGTCGTTGTGCATAATGCACATATATTTCTTATCCGTGGTTTCCAGCGCATATTGGTACATAATGCTGTGTCTCCACCGGGCATCGGTTTTTGCCCGTTCCAGGTCCATCACGCCCAGGCCTAGATGGTAATGCGGATATTGGATAACGAGGCGCACATTAGGGTCATTCCGGAAGTAATCAATCACCTTGAAAATCCCGACATAATCTTCGTGCGGCTGCTTGCGTTCGCGGGAAATATAGATCTTGTCGATGTATTGTCCACTATGCTGAATGAGCGACTTGATTGTCACAATGGTTTGATAGGGTTTGCCGTAGAAAGCAATGCCAACATCAACTTGGGGTCTCATAAATCTGTTTTTGGAATTTAATATGTAAGAGTTGCCACGTTGAAGGACAGCTCAAATTTTGAGCGAAAATAGAAAAAAAAACGCTACCGCCTTCATGCCTGTCCACTGCAAGTGACTTATCGGGATCCGTTGGGAGAGGCAAAACCGGAAGTTATGGTGCGCATTTGCGATTCCATGCCCTGTTTCAATTAGAATTTATAAATTGGATTCTTTGCTTACCTTGAAGCGCTTTTGCAAGAAGCGGAGACTAACATGTTTTATTACACAAACCCAATCTACCTCCTTTGGATCAGGACATTGCGCTTTTACTGGCAGTTGCTCAGGGAGATGAAAGGGCTTTCACAGCATTATACAATCGTTACCATCAAAGACTCGCTGTCCACATTTACCGGATCACCAAATCCACCGAGTTGGCCGAAGAAGTCGTGCATGATGTGTTCCTGAAAATATGGCTCAACCGGGAAACGCTGACCGGGATCGGAAACTTCCCGGTGTATCTCTACGTCATTTCAAAAAACGCCGCATTAAATTGTCTGAAAAGAACGGCGCGCGAAAAAGCGCTGACAACCGACCTCGACCCGGCCCTGGACCAGATGCCGTTACCGGAGACAACCGAGGAAGATTACCGTTATATCCTGATAGATGAAGCGATTGACCGGCTGCCGCCCCAGCAGCGTCAGGCCTATCTTCTCGCCCGCCACGAGCGGCTTACCTACACGGAGGTAGCCATGAGAATGGGACTTTCGAAGGAGACTGTCAAAAAATATCTGCAAATCGCGACGGAATTTATTTCGGGATACATCACTAAAAAGTTCATTATCAGCACTTTATTTTTTATTCAAAATATTCTTTAAATTTTACTAAAAAGCATACCCCCTTTTCCGGCGGGTGATTGTCCTATAAGCACATACCACAAGTAATGTTGCTGCTGATGGAGAATCCCGAAATGCGTCTGGAGGAATTGTTTAACCGCTATTACAACGGGTTGGCAACAGCCTCGGAAAAAGGGGAATTAATGGCGTTTATACGTTCATCCAAAGACGATGCGGTTTTGGAAAGATTTCTAAAAAAAGGCTGGGAAGAACTGAACCCCAGCGATGGCATTCTTACCAATGAGACAAGCAATGCTATGCTGAGTTCCATCCTCGATGCAACGCTAAAAGACGAAAAACAAACAAAGGTGATCCGCATAGGCTGGCTTCGGTACGCCGCTGCCGCCGCTGTTTTTGTTTTGATTGGTCTGGGAGCCTGGTGGAAATTAACCCCTGATCCGGCAACGAAAATCGTTCTTAGGGCTCAAACAAAGACCAGCGATGTCAAACCAGGCGGAGCCAAGGCCCTGCTGACGCTTTCTGACGGCTCAGCCATAGAACTAGCCAGCGCAAAAAGCGGCTTCCTGACACGACAAGGCGCTGCGGAAGTGAGCAAATCACAGGAAGGAATATTGGTTTATAATGCAAAACCAGGGAATGCAACGGAGAAGGTCAGTATAAACACCCTTTCCACACCCAAGGGCGGACAGTACGAAGTGCTCCTGCCCGACGGAAGTAAGGTCTGGCTCAATGCGTCGTCATCCATTCGCTTCCCATCTACTTTTCCTTCCTCGGAACGAAAAGTGGAGATTACAGGTGAGGCTTATTTTGAGGTTGCCAAAGACAAGGGCCGGCCATTCCGGGTGAAATTTAATAAATCTGAGGTGCAGGTTTTGGGAACGAGCTTCAACATTATGGCTTACCCGGAAGAAGGCCCGTCCAAAACGACGCTGGTGGAAGGTTCGGTATTTATCAGGAATGTGAACCAAAATACAAAACTCAAACCCGGGCAGCAGGCAGCGGTGCTTTCAACCGGAAAGATCAAGACCCAGTACATTGCACTGGATGAGGCGGTTGCCTGGAAAAATGGCATGTTTTATTTCAAAGACGCCAGTGTTGAAGAAGTCATGCGGCAGATTTCACGGTGGTATGACGTAGAGGTTTTGTATGCCGGAACGATCCCGGTGCGTCAGTTTACCGGACGCGTTTCCCGCCATGTGAACTTGTCGGAAGTGTCGGGAATGCTTCGGTATGCAGGTGTGAACTGCCGCATAGAAGGTTCCAGAATGATCATTGATCCTTGACGCGTATATAGTTAAACGTTTTACATTTTATAAACCCAAACCTTTTCTCATCATGACACCAATTCCAAATTATTCGCCGTGAGCGTGATGCCGTTTAAACAAAAAGGGAAAATGCGCTAACATTTTCCCCGGATGTTCAGGCGCACCACCGAGCTTCTCTTCAAAAGTCAATTTGCTATTCCTAAACTTTACAAAGTTATGAAAATAAACTTGTTGTCCGTCCTATGCGGGTACGAGCAGGCGGGCCTCCCTGCAAAAATAGTAACCATTATGACTCGAATTTTCCTTTTGCTCATTGTCACCCTCACGCAGGTCACTGCGGACGGATACAGTCAGAAAATATCGTTTCATGCCCGAAACCTACCCGTTGAAAATGTCTTGAAAACCATTGAAAAACAGAGCGGTTACCTGTTTTTGTACGACAAACTCGATTTGCCGGAATCACAGAAAGTATCACTCCGGGTAAAGAACGCCAGCATCGACCAGGCGCTGACGACACTTTTCAGGGACCTGCCGCTTACGTACAAGATTTTCAATCAGAACATTGTTGTAAAAAAAGCGGTAAAAAACGCAGCCAGGGAAAACGTGCAGCCGCTAAAAATTCCGGCTATCAGGCAGGATATAAACCTTAATTTAAAAAGCATCGAACCTGTGCCCCAGCCCATCGACCGGCGGATCAGAGGAAAGATCACCGATGAAAATGGCAATGCGTTTCCGGGGGTAAGTGTTTTGGTTAAAAATTCACAAATGGGCACCACTTCGGACGGCAATGGTGAATATCAGCTCATTATCCCCGACGGGGCCACGCAAGCCGGTGATGTGACATTGATCGTCAGTTTTGTGGGTTACAAAAGTCAGGAGGTCATTGCGGGCAGCCGGACGGAGATCAATTTCGGCATGACTGTTGATACCAAGTCACTCAATGATGTGGTGGTGGTGGGTTATGGAACCCAAAACAAAAGCAGCATTACCGGTTCTGTGGCATCTGTCCCCATGAAAAGCATTGAAAATCAACCATTAACAAGCCTGGATCAAGCCATGGCCGGGCAGATTGCCGGTGTGAGCGTTTCTCAATCCAAGGGTGCGCCGGGCGGCGGCGTTTCTGTCCGTGTGCGCGGAACAGGTTCCATTGGCGCAGGCAACGAGCCCTTGTATGTGATCGATGGATTTCCGGTTTCAGGGGATTTCAACAGCAGCTTCAATCCCCTTTCGACGATTAATCCCAATGACATCGAGTCCATTGAAATACTGAAAGATGCCTCGGCAGCAGCCATTTACGGCTCGCGCGGAAGCAATGGTGTGGTGCTCGTCACAACCAAACACGGCAAGATGGGCAAGTCCACGATTCAGCTCGATACGTATTACGGCGTGCAGCAGGTCGCCAACAAAATCGATATGCTCAATGCCAGGGAATATGCCGAATTCAACACCGAGGCCAGGAACAATGCATGGGTAGACCGCGGCGGCAAACCCACTGACCCCAACGACTTACGACCAGCCACACTCCAAATTCCAGAAATGTTCAAAAACCCGGAATCGCTCGGAAAAGGAACAGACTGGCAGGATGAAGTTTTCAGGACTGCGCCCATCCAGAACCACCAGCTCTCCGTATCCGCGGGAAGCGAAAAAACGCAGCTGTTTCTTTCCGGGGCATATTTCAAACAGGACGGTGTGGTCATGAACACGGGGTTTGACCGATATTCCGCGCGCATTAACCTGGATCATTCGGTTTCAAAGGCCGTAAAAGTGGGTGTTAACATTGCGCCTTCATTTTCATCCAATAAATTACTACCCGTTGAAGACCAGGTTTTTTCAAGCGGCATCCTGGCATCAGCGCTTTCCATGCCGCCAACCGTCCCCGTCTACAACCCCGATGGCACCTTCACCACATTGTTGGGAACTTCCCCTTACAACCTGGGCGTGATCGATAACCCGGTTGCGATTGCAAGTAAGATCAAAGATAAAAAGACTGTTTTCAGGACATTAGGCAACATTTATGCAGAAATCAACATTCTCGAAAACCTGAAATTCAGGACATCTTTCGGGATTGATTACTCCGACGCCCGCCAGAACACCTTTTACCCTTCTGACCTCGGAAGCAACGGCGTTCCCGCACCGGTGCAAGCCAGAGCATCCGCCAGCAACGGCAGGGACATCAACTGGCTGAACGAAAACGTGCTGAGTTACAAAAAGACCTTCAATGGCAAACACGAGCTGGATGTGCTCGCCGGTTTTACTTCCCAAAAAGCGAAATACGAGTATACTTCTCTTGCTGCCACCAATTTCCCGACGGACCTTGTGCCTACATTGAATGCAGGACAGGTTACAAGCGGAGGAACGGGCATGTCAGAATGGTCGCTGCTCTCCTACCTGGGGCGGGTTAACTATACATTTGCGAGCAAATATCTGCTGTCGGCCACGGTCCGGCGGGATGGATCGTCGCGCTTCGGGTCCAAAAACAAATGGGGAACATTCCCTTCCGCTTCGCTGGGCTGGTATTTGTCAGAAGAGCCTTTTTTGAGCAGTCAGCACGTGGTTACCGACCTGAAATTGCGCGCCAGTTACGGACTCGCCGGCAATAACACCATTGGAAATTACAGCCACATAGGCCTTTTGTCCAACCGGCGATACAGCTTGGGTGCGGGGACCGGCAGCGTCGTGTACGGTCTTTACCCCTCTTCCATCACAAACGAGCAGCTGGGCTGGGAAGTCATGCATCAAATGGACATTGGAATTGATTTTGGTATACTCCGTAACCGCCTGATGTTCACCATTGATTACTACAATAAAAATACCACCGACCTGCTGCTGAATGTGCCCGTCCCCGCCTCTACGGGTTACGAAACGGCTCTGCAAAATATCGGCAAGCTCAATAACAAGGGTTGGGAATTCAGTGTGAGCTCGAAAAATTTTGTGAAAGCATTTAAATGGTCGACCAATTTCAACATTTCGTTCAACCGGAATAAAGTCATCGCACTAGGGCCCGAGGGCAATCCGATCATTTCAAAAAGCCCTTCATTTAGTCCCAATACGCACATTACAAAGATCGGCCAGCCGATTGGCAGTTACTGGGGATACGAGGCGATTGGCGTTTACCAATCGCAGGAAGAAGTAGATAACCTGCCGTCGGTAAAAGGCAGCTCGCGGCCTGGGGATTTGAAATATAAGGACGTGGACGGCGACGGCACCATTACACCCAACGATGTTACCATCATCGGAAACAACCATCCCGACTTCTTTTACGGCATTACCAACAATTTCAGCTTCGGAAGGCTAAACCTGAGCATTCTTGCAGACGGTGTACAGGGACTTGAACTCTTGAATGGTTCGAGAAGAAACCTTGGGCTTGTGAATGGCAGTTACAGCCGCAGGGATGTGTTGGGTAGATGGCAATCTGCCGACAAACCAGGTGACGGACGCACGCCGCGCGCCAACACGGTTGCTACCGGCGGTAATGTGAGCTATGTATCAAGCCTGCTGGTGGAGGACGCCTCGTTTTTTAGGATACGAAACATTAATCTGCGTTATGCGCTGCCGGAAAAGATCGGGAAAGTGGCTTATGCACGTGCTGCGAGCATTAATCTGTCTGTTCAAAACGCATTTACATTCACCAAATATCTGGGTTACAACCCCGAACAAAGCCTGAACGGCAGCAGTTCGCTGACGCCCGGCGTGGATTTCAATGGTTATCCGCTTGCCCGGACATTCACGCTTGGATTGAACCTGACCTTTTAATTACCAGCCCTTAAACTGACACGAACATGAAATTAAATGCATATATCCTTTGCGCGCTCAGCATGCTTGGCACCGGCTGTTCGGATTTCCTTGAACTCGCACCCAGGGATGCTACCAACGTGAGCAATTTTTACAGAAACGCGTCCGACATGCAGGCTGCCGTGAATGCAGCATACGGAATGCTCGCCTCGGCGGGAGAATATGGCTATGCCTATTATAATGTTTCCGAAGTGAGGTCCGACAACACAATGAACTTCGAAGTGGGCGGCAACCTGCCCGACGCTGAGCTCGACCAGTTCAAAATGGCGTCTACGAATGAAATCATCCGGCTCATGTGGATCGACACTTATCGCGGGATCCTGGCTTGCAACACGGTTCTGGATCACATCAATGGTGCCACAATGGATCAGGCGCTGCGCGAGCGCTTTATCGGGGAAGTGAAATTTTTGCGGGCTTTGAAATATTTCAACCTCGTGCGCACATTCGGGGACGTTCCGTTGGTTTTGTCCGAAACCAAGTCCGTTTCTGAGGGTTACAGTCAGTCGAGAGTAGCCAAGGCGGAGGTTTACAACCAGATTATCGCCGATCTGGCGGAAGCGGAACAAAAACTTCCCGTCGCTTACACCGGAGCTGACATTGGTAAAGCAACAAAAGGAGCTGCAAAAGCACTGTTAGGCAAAGTTTACCTGACCATTGGTGAATTTGCGAAAGCCAAAGACAAGCTGAAAGAAGTGATCGACCAGGGAAATTACAAGTTGCTGGACGACTATGCCGCCCTCTGGCCCGTAGCCAACGCCAACCACCAGGAATCCATTTTTGAAGTTCAATTTAAAAAAGGCGGAACCGGAACCGGAAGCAGTTTTTATAATAATTTTATGCCTCGTAACTCGGGAACGAATATCATCAAAGTCGGTTTTGCAGGAGGCAGAAACAACCCCACGGCCGATCTGGTGGCAGCGTATGAACCGGGAGACGCCCGAAAAGCCGCATCGCTGGCCACCGGCTATACCGACGCTGCGACCGGCAAGTTCGTTGCCGATCCCTACACATTGAAATACCAGGACACGCCTTTTTCCGAAGGCGACGCGGATAATAACTGGACCGTGCTGCGCTATGCGGACGTGCTGCTCATGTATGCAGAGGCCATCAGCCAGGCAGGTAACGGCCCTACTGCCGAAGCTTACGAAGCCATCAATGCAGTGAGGAAGCGGGCGAAACTGGCGCCGCTTGCGGCAGGCTTGTCGAAAGCCGCGTTTGCACTCGCCATTGAGCATGAGCGGCAAGTGGAACTGGCTTTCGAAGGCCACCGCTGGTTTGACCTGGTGCGTACGGGCCGCGAGGTTGCGGTCATGAACCAGCATTTCAAAGCGCCCATCGTGGCCGAATTCAATGCGGTCTTCCCCATTCCTCAGACGCAGATCGATGTGAACCCGCAGGGGATCAAGCAAAATCCTGGTTATACTTTCTAAAAAAGATCTGATATGTTTTTCAAAAATGCTTTCAAGTCGCTGGCCGTTTTCATTTTTTGTTTGTTCAAAATCGTTAGCGCTGCCATCGGGCAAACAGCCCAGGATAACAAACCTGCACCCGACGTTTTCATCCATACAGGTTTCGAAAACGCCTCGCCGCTCAATTGGGAAGCCGATTCCGCCGGCAGGATCATTATCAGTCTTGTTTATGACCATGAGCGATTTTCACTCAACCGGGCCAACAACCACTGGCATTTCAAGGTGGAGGCCCCGGTTGGAAAAGAGGTGACTTTGATCCTGCAAAACTTTGATAACATCTGGAACAACATCCACGCCAGCCCTATATCCAAACAGTCGCCTGCCGTGATCTCCTTCGATGGTAAAACCTGGGAAAGCCGCCCCACCGAATACATCGAAGGAAACCGGATGCTGATCAGACTCAAAATGACCGCTCCTAGCGCCTACATTGCCAGCATTGAACCATACCGGATCAGCGACCTGGACAAACTTCTGGCCAGAATCAAAAACCACAAACTGGTAACGATCACGCCCATTGGCAAGACAGCCGAAGGCCGTTCGCTGGAAATCATCAAAATCGGCAACGAGAAGGCACCCAAAAGGATATTTCTCCGCGGCCGCGCGCATGCATTTGAAGCGGGTGGCAACTGGACGCTGGAAGGCCTCATCGACCGTTTGCTGAAAGATGATGCCGACATGAAGCTTTATCTCAAACGTTACTGTGTGTATATTCTGCCTATGACGAATAAGGATGGCGTTGCGCGTGGGAAAACGCGTTTCAATGCGAATGGTTATGACCTGAACCGGAAATGGGACAAGGCCGCCGACTCCCTGATTGCGCCAGAAAATTACTATCTGGAAAAGTGGCTTACCAAAATGGGTGCCGCAGGCAAAAAACCAGACCTGGGCATTGATGTCCATAACGATGCGGGTGGTAACCTGCACATCAGCCGCCCCGACGGTGATATCACCGCATACCGGGCCAATATGGCGAGGCTGGACAGTCTGTTAAGGAAATACACCTGGTATACCGAAGGTTCCACCAAGCCGGGGTTTCGTAACCCGGGAACATTAGGCGAGGGTTTTATGGAAAGATTTGGCATTGAAGCACTCGTGTACGAGCTCAATTACGAATGGGTGGAAGGCCTGAAAAAGGCTCCGCTAGCCGCAGACTGGCTTTCCCTGGGAGGTAAATTGCCGGAAGTTTTTTACCATTATTTTGAGAAATAGCCGGATGAAAAAACCGATTTATATGTTAGCCGCGCTTTCGGGCGTGGCTGCATTCGTAATGGCCTCGTTTGGTTACACGCCAAAACCGTTGCCCGACTTTAAGACAGAAAAATTAGAACTCGATTCAACCATTCTGGATGTAACGACGATTGCTGAAAATCTGAATGTGCCGTGGGAAATGATATGGGGGCCGGACAGCATGATATGGTTTACCGATCACGACGGGAAGGTCAGCAAGCTCAATCCTAAGACCGGCCAGGTCACGGAGCTTTTGCAGATCAAAGATTATTACAGAAAACGCCTTGGACTGATGAGCATGGTCCTGCATCCGGACTGGAAAACGCATCCGCAGGTTTTTATCAACTATACCCATATCCAACCCGATTCTGTCATTGTATCAAAACTCGTCAGGTATACCTATAATGGTAAGGTGCTGATTGATCCGGTTTTATTGAAGCAAATTCCCGGCTACCTGGGTCATAACGGTTCCAGGCTTGTGATCTCAAAGGACAGGAAGCTACTTTGGGCAACAGGTGATTTAAAACAAAAAGAAACGATTCACGATCCGGCATTCGCCAATGGCAAAGTGCTCCGGTTCAATCTGGATGGCACAATTCCCAAGGATAACCCGCATCCCGGAAGTGCGTCCTGGGCTATGGGATTTCGTGTTCCGCAGGGACTGACCTTTACCAAAAACGGCAACCTTTTCATCGCCGAGCATGGCGATGCCACCGATGATGAGGTTAACCTGGTCGTTAAAAATGGCGATTATGGCTGGCCCTACATGGCCGGATTCGGTGATTTGCCGGAGGAAAAGGAACATGCAAAAGCCCATAAAAGCACATTTCCTGCGAAAGCCTGGACGCCGACCATTGCGCCGGCCGGAATGGAATATTATGATGGTAACATTCCCGAATGGAAAAATGCATTGCTGCTCAGTACATTAAAGGACCAAAGTCTGCGCATCCTGAAACTGGACGCGGAGCAGGAAGAAGTGGTTGAGGAAGACATTGCATTCAGTAAGCAATTTGGCAGGCTGCGCGATGTATGCGTTTCTCCTTCGGGCGACATTTACATCTCCACCAGCAACCGCGACTGGAACCCGCCAGCCAGTTTCCCGCTCAAAACCGATGACCGGATCATTCGGATCAGCAAAAGCGGCGTTATTCCGAAAAGCAGGCGTACTGTTAAAACCAAGCAGAAAACAAGCCATACAGGCGCTTCTGAATTGTATCAGAACTTTTGCCAGTCGTGCCATAAAGCCGATGGCCGCGGGGTTGCGGGATCATTTCCTTCGCTTGTAACATCTGCCCGGCTATCCGGTGACAATGAAGCACTTATCGCGCTTTTGCTCAAAGGTTCGCAATCGCCCCCAGGAGAAGCAATGCCCGCATTCGGATTCCTGAGTGATGAACAGTTGGCGACCCTGCTATCCTATGCCCGGTCGAATTTTTCAACCAATAAAAGCGGAATTAAACCCAGCGATATCAACCGCCTACGGATCAAACAATGACCCTGTTATATTGGGTCACATACTAACGGCAATGCCTCGCCGCAATGCATTCTATACCCATTTTCACGTCTTATCTGAAATTTCTTAGTAGCTTTGCTAAATAGCGCAGATTCCGCAATTTGCTTTCAAGTGGTTTGGATGCTGTTGGTTTACCCCTCCTTTGTAACAGCCGTCATGTGAAATTGGTATTTAAAAACAATGCAAATGGTCAATGACAAAAGAACAATTTATCTGGTAGATGACGACGATGACGACCGGATGATTATAAGGCAGGCAGTCCGTGAGCTAATGGACAGAGTCAATATCATTGAATTCAGTAGTGGTTACGACTTTCTTGAAAATTTAGTTGGTCACTGGCCCTCCGAACAGACATTGGTTCTGATGGACATTAATATGCCGCGCATGAGCGGTCTCGACGTGATCAAAGCAATGCAATCTGACCCGGCCAGCAGGCTCGTTCCTGTTTTGGCAATCTCAACAGCTACCGACAAAACTTTAATTGACAGGGTGATTGCAAGCGGGGCGTATGGTTACTTTGAAAAACCCGTTACTTACGAGCAAATCGGTGAACTTGCCAGTAATATCAAGGATTTCTATATCAGCCATTATGCTGCCAGGTAATGTCCGGAATGTTAATTTGTGTATTCAGGTATTTGTCTCAGAGGCAAAATAATGATAATGCTGGTTCCTTCTCCTACCCTGGACTTGACTTTCATCGTCCCGTAATGGCTTGAAATGATCTGCTTGCATAAAGCAAGACCAACCCCCAAGCCCGGCGAACCCGCATTAAGCTTATTCAGCAAACCAAAAACATAGTCATCGAACCTGCTGTCAAACCCAATTCCGTTGTCAGTAAATTCAATCTTAATATGATCTGCGTATTTGTATTTTGACAGATGGTTCCTATAAATATTTTCTTCTGAGATGATCGCGGTTACCTGAACGATCAGTTCACGGTTGGGGCCTTTACTTTCAACCGCATTCTTCAATAATTCGTAAAAGACCCGTTTTATCTGCGTCTTCCTGCCATCAAATTCCGGCAGTTCGCCAATTCTGATATCCAAATCGGCAAGGTTTTGTTCCGTTAGCAGTTGTTCACGTGCCTCTGTGATGAGCTCTGCGGGTTTGAGCAAGGTCATCGGATCGGCCGCATTACTAACCTGCACGAAGTCGAGCATCGAGCCGAGCATGAATCTCAGACGCATTATTGATTTTCTTATTACGGCCAAATGTCTGAGATCATCCGTGTTTTCGGGAATATTGGCTTTGCGCATGAAGGTGTCGAAGAAGAGGCTTATTTTACGCACGGGCTCCTGCATATCATGCATGAATATCTTCCCCATTTGCAAATACTCCTGACTGCGCTCGCTCAAAATCGAAATCTTCCTGTCAAGTGCAAACTGGTTTGATTCCAGCTCATCTTTGAGTCTGTTCAACAAAGCATTTTCGTCCAGTGCTTTCTGTTGGACGCGGTTCATTTCAAGCAGCTGCTCCTCGTACTTCCGCCGTTCCCAAACAGACACAAACACGCAAACGTAACAAATCGGATCGCTTTCATGTTGTATTTTAGCATTGACCATCACCGGGATTGAGCTGCCAGTCAGTGGTTTCAGGGTAAGGAATATTTCGCTGACCGTGCCATTTAATTTAAGTAATGGAAAAAAATGGGTTTGGTGAAAGATCCGGCTTGATATCGTAAGGATTTTCTCAATGCTTTGCCCCAGAATCGCTTCCGGCTCGTAATTGAGCATCAAGCACAGCGTGCGGTTAGCAAATGTGATCGTCCCGACTCCATCAAAAACGACGCAGCCGCAGGGTAGGTCCTGTAAAATGTGCTCAGCTTGTCCCAAACAGAATAGTTTATGAATCCAGAAATTCCTTCATCAGCTTCACAGTTTCTTCCGGCGCGCTCAGGTGCGGGCAATGTCCTGTTGCCTGCATGAGCCGGTAAGCGCTTGTGCCCACTTGTGAGTGCACAAACTCTCCCACCTGAACGGGCGCGATGATATCTTCAGAACATTGCATAATCAGAGTCGGGTGTGTCACATTGGGCAAATCCCTTCTATTGTCGGATAAGAAAGTCACCTGTGCAAATTGTTTTGCGATAACCGGGTCAGTCGAGCAGAAGCTTTCGGTTAGTTCGGCACCGAGTTCGGGACGTCCCGCGTTTTGCATGATAGCAGGCCCGAGGAAGTTAGCCCAGCCAATGTAATTTTTTTCCATCGTTTCCAGAAGCTCCTCAATGTCCTGCTGCTGAAAACCACCTGCATATTCATGATCGTCAATATACCGGGCAGACGGGCCGATCAAAATCAAACGCTCAAAATATTCAGGCTTTTTTATCGAGGCCAGCACCCCGATCATACTGCTCACCGAATGGCCAACAAAAATGCAGTCGATCAAACCAAGCTCCCGGCAAATATCCATGATATCCTGGGCATAGCCGTTCAGGTTACTATAACGCTCGTAATTATACGCGGCCACATCCGAATTACCGCTTCCAACGTAGTCAAACAACACAATTTTGTAATCCTCTTCAAATGCCGGCCAAATGTAGCGCCACATGTTCTGACCACATCCGAACCCATGTGCGAAGACCATAGCTTGCTTACCGTGGCCAAAAATCCTGACGTTATTTCGTTTTATTACATTCATATTCGAGCCTAAAACCCAAATATAGGCTTTAACGCTCAAAATATTAGGTCTGTCCAACAAATTGCAGACGCAAAATGTGAACAGACCTAAGAAAAAGAACGATTATTAACGCAGAACCGTGACTTTCAGGAAAGTAGCGGGAATGGAAGTCTGGTTGCGGTCCGGGCTCTGATTCTGGCTTTCAAACAAGCTTTCCAGCTCACGCTGCAGATCTCCTTCCTGTCCGTTTTTTTCCGCAGCTTCAAAAGCATTCATCGTCGGGCCATAGTATTTTCTGAATGTTTCAAGAAAAACTGCCGGTGAATAAGGCGCTTGAAATGTAAATGTTTCCCTTTCAAATGAAATGTTCTCCGGCAATGCGCCTGCCGCAACGAAACGTTCCGTTACATTGCTTTCAACACCCCAGAGCATCGGGCTGACGAATCCCTCCGGCGGTGCCGGCGTGTAAGCGGAGCTCACTTTCAGGATCTGCGCGACCAGCGTCGGATCGCCGGGTATCCAGTTTCCCATGACTATTTTCCCGCCGGGGCGCGTAACCCGGAACATTTCTCTTGCCACTTCAAATGGCTTGGGCGCGAACATCGCCCCGAAAACGCTTACCACCAGATCAAACGATTCATCCGCAATGTCGTTCAGATCAATGGCATCGCCTTCCCGAAACGTAATGTTGGTCAGGCCTTCTGCCTTTGCCCGTGCATTGCCTGCTTCCACGAGGTTTCTCGCAATGTCCACTCCCTGAACATTGGCCCCTAACCGTGCTGCGGGTATGGCAGTAGTGCCGTCGCCACAACCCAGATCCAGAACATCGGCGCCGGCATTGATTCCCAACTTTGCTACCAGTGCCGAACCGCTTTCACGCATCGTTGCCGCCAGACGAGTGAAATCACCTTTTTCCCAAAGTGCTTTGTTTGCATTCATTGTATTTTCGTTTTGGTTAATAGATACTTTAATTTTCTCTGTCCCGATAAACGACTATTGACCACCGGATCGGATGCCTGACTTAGTTATCGGCAACGCAGCCGGGCCGTAAAATAAGAATGTCAAAGATACCACCACGAATCACTTGAATAAGTGTAAAGACTTGATTATCATTATCATAACGTATCTCATTAAAAACTTAAACAGATCATGTTATGAAAACCAATTCCACCATTCGCAAGGCAATCTCTATGGGCACCATCTGCGTGTTCGGCTTGGTATTAGCCTGTACTGACCATGAAATACCGGAAATTCCGAACATGCCTGAATCCGAATGCATGCTCGCAACCAACATGACAACGCCACGCGCTTACCCTTGCGAATTCAAGATTGAAAAGCTTACATTTTATGCCAAAGACGGCGCTGTGCTCGGTGAGGTCACGCCTGCTGCCAGTGAAATCATTTTACCCCGGTCGGCTGCCAAGGATGACTCCAATCCCTCGGCCGTCGCTGTGGATCAGGTCGGTTTATTAAAATATGATGTGAAGGCCACCATCAGGCGGATTGCGACGCCATCATTTCCGGTTGTTGCCGGATATCAGTTGCGTTACACACAGCATCCCTCAGGCGTCCTGGCCCTGACCACGCCGGGCGAAAGCTATCAGATCGGCATGTCGGTCCCGCTCACAGTCCCGGTCGGCGGAACCATAGAACAGCCATTTGAGCTATCCTATCTTTACAGACTTGCCGATTCCGGCTCCGGGATCAAACCCGTCACTTTCAGAGGCTTAACAGCATTCCTGATCTACAACGACGCCACGTCCGAAGAACTCGACGGACATCCAAGTGCCATTGGCAATGTGGCAGAAGCATATGTGAAAATCGTTACCCAATCGGGTGAGTAAGTGATTTGAAATATGAATAACCCACACCTTAAACGATCCAAAATGACAGAAGTCAAATTCCATAGCAGACAGCCGCATGATCAGAGTTGTTCATTCGATATTGAACTGCTTCCGGTTTATCCTACGCCTGTCTATTATATTTTGAGCGGTATTCGAGCGGAGATATCCCGGTGATTTTCCTGAACACTTCCCGGAAGGCCTTCATGTCGGAATATCCGGTTTCATACATAACCTCCTTGATGTTTTTGGAATTGGTTTCAAAGGATTTTTTGGCTGCTTCCATTTTCACGCGCTGTGCATATTCGGTAGGCGTATTACCCGTTGCTTTGATAAACCTCCGGTCAAAGTTTCTCCTTCCCACAGCAAATTTAGACGCCAGTTCGACGATGGATATCTTATTCTCCACATTTTCCTCAATATAAGCCTGCGCTTGTCTGATGACTTCATCTTCATGTGATTTCTGTCCGGCAAAAATGATAAAACGCGACTGCGTTTCCCGGTCTATATCGACCTGAAAAACCTTGGAGCAGAAAATGGCCGTTTGCCGGTCAAAATATTTTTCAACAAGGTAAATAATCAGATTCAGAAATGAATACGCGCCACCATTGGTGTAGATCCCATTTTCATCCGTAATCAATTTGTCTTTCTGCACATTGATCTCCGGGAACATTGTTTTAAACCGATCCGCGAATGCCCAGTGCGTAGAACAGGTTTTTCCGTTGATTAGGCCCGAAGACGCCAGCAAAAACGCACCGGTGCAGATGCTCGCCACTTCTGCCCCGCCACGATATTGGGCGCTGATCCATTCAATTAAGGGTTGGTTTTTTGCTATGGCCTGTTCATATTGGTGATTTAAGGAAGGTATGACAATCAGGTTCGTTTTTGAAACAGCAGAAATATGGACATGAGGCTTTACCGAAAACAACCCTTCATGAAAGCCCACCTGCCCGGACAGCCCGGCCAGTTGAATGTGATATAATGTTTTCTTATATTTTTCTTCCCAATATGAATTCGCTCGCTTTAAAATCTTATAAGCGCCTACGATGCTGCTCAGATTGTTCTCTCCGTCGGGAACAAGGATCGTGATATTTTTCATCCGTTTTTAACCGCAAGTTATAAACTGGCTTTGTCCAAATCAACCCGTGATAATGTCCATTTCACACTCAACAAATTTCCGGCTAAGCCTATACTTTTGGGAAAACATTAGCAGATCAAACATTTTACTTCAAACCAAAAAACTAGCACTTATGGCAGATATTTTGCACAGGGTCGGGATCAGATCGCAGTCGTTACAGGACATTTATGATGCATTGACAACAGAGGCTGGCCTTGCAGGCTGGTGGACCAGCAATACGCAGGGACAGGGCAACCAGTTGGGCAATATCATTGCATTCCGATTCGGAGCAGGAGGCTTTGATATGAAAGTGACGGCGCTGGAAGAACCTACGCATGTTTCATGGGAAGTCGTGGACGGGCCTGCTGAATGGGTGGGCACAACCATCAGCTTCGACATAAGGCAAGAAAATGATTACGCTATCCTGCTTTTCAAACATGCCAACTGGCGTGAACCGGTGGAATTCATGCATCATTGCAGTACAAAATGGGCTGTTTTTCTGCTGAGTTTAAAATCCCTGATCGAAGAAGGTGAAGGCAAGCCGGATCCGCGGGATATCAAAATCGACAATTGGAATTAATATGGGCTGAATAAAATCATGGGCTTTGCGCTGTGCCGGTTAACCGACTGCAATGCAAAGCCCATGATGGATAATGGTTTCCTACACCAGCCCTTGCGCCAGCATAGCGTCGGCTACACGCACAAAGCCGCCAATATTAGCGCCTTGCATATAGCTTATGCGCCCGTCGGGCTTGTGTCCGTAGCGCAGGCAAGTTGAATGGATATTGAACATAATGTCCTGCAACTTTTTATCCACTTCCTCACGCGACCACGACAAACGCAGCGAATTCTGAGACATTTCCAGGCCCGAAACGGCCACTCCACCCGCATTGGCCGCCTTACCGGGAGTGTACAGGATATCATTATCTTCGAATATAGAGATTGCTTCCGGCGTGCAGGGCATATTTGCTCCTTCTGCTACGCACATACAGCCGTTTTTGATCAGCATGCGGGCGTCATCGCCATTCAATTCGTTTTGAGTCGCATTGGGCAATGCAATGTCACATGGAACTTCCCAGGGCGTTTTGCCTGCAATGAATTCACATCCAAACCGGTCTGCATAAGCGCTGATCCGTCCGCGTGCTTCATTTTTCAAATGCATGATATAGGCAAATTTCTCTGCATCGATCCCTTTTTCATCATAAATGTATCCCGACGAATCAGAAAGGGTTAAAACTTTGGCGCCCAGCTCGATACACTTTTCCAATGTATACTGCGCCACATTACCCGAGCCCGAAATGACCACACGTTTACCTTTAATGCTATCGCGGCGCTGGTTCAGCATTTGTTCTACGAAATAAACCACACCATAACCGGTCGCCTCGGGGCGGATCAGGCTTCCGCCATAGCTGGCGCCTTTGCCCGTGAGGACACCTGTAAACTCATTTTTAAGCCGCTTATATTGGCCAAATAAAAAGCCGATTTCCCTGGCGCCTACACCGATATCGCCCGCCGGCACGTCGTTGTCCGAGCTGATGTGACGGAAAAGCTCCGTCATAAAGCTCTGGCAAAAGAACATAACTTCACGGTCGGAACGGCCTTTCGGATCAAAGTCCGATCCGCCCTTGCCTCCGCCCATCGGAAGCTGCGTCAGGCTATTTTTAAATATTTGTTCAAAAGCAAGAAACTTCAGTGTACCCAGGTTGACGGACGGATGAAAACGCAGACCGCCTTTGTAAGGTCCGATCGCACTGTTCATCTGAACCCGGTAACCACGGTTGATCTCCACCTCACCCTGATCATTCATCCAAGGCACCCTGAAAATAATGACCCGCTCCGGCTCCGCAATCCGTTCGAGAATTTTGGCTTTCTGGTAATGTGGCTTGTCCTGAATAAAAGGGATAATATTTTCGGCAACCTCGTGGACGGCCTGATGGAATTCATTTTCGCCGGGATTCCGATCGATGATCCGGGTCATGAAGGATTGTACGGAAGTCAATGTTAAAGTGGTTAGTAAATGGAAATATGTCTTTTTCTTCGATGTATTGCAAGGCAATATAATGCAGGAATGATTTGATTTACTAACTTGCAACATCGTTGCACAAACTTTTTGTACATCAAAAGGTATGCTATGATTTGTGAAACCGCCTCAGCAGCGAAAGGACGAATATATTTATATGATGCATTTAAATTTCATTACCATTATCGCCCGGCAGGAATGGGCGTCTGTCTTCCGAAGTAAAATCCCGCTGGCCCTTTTTACCGTATTACTGATTGTGTCTCTCCTGGCCACCTTCACGGGATGGCAGTATGTGAGCAAGTTCAATACCCAGCAAAAGGCTGCTCATGAGCAAGTCCACGATCAATGGATGAGCCAGCCCAACCGACACCCGCACCGCGTTGCGCATTACGGCTATATGGTTTTTCGGCAGAAATCGCCGCTGAGCTTCTTCGATTTTGGCCTCGACAGCTTTGTGGGGAATTCTGTCTTTTTGGAGGCTCACCGGCAAAATACGGTGAATATGAGCGAAGCAGGCTTTTCCAACGGGATGCTGCGTTTTGGGGAGCTGAGTATGGCCATGGTTTTACAGCTGCTCGTTCCACTGTTTATTATTTTCGTTGGCTTTCAGACGGTAGCGGGGCTCAAACAGAATGGTGTGCTAAAAATACTGTTATGCCAAAGGGCGTCCTACCTGGATATCCTGATGGGAAAAACAGCAGGATTGACTGCCGTAGTCTGGGTTTTGTTCCTACCCTTGCTGCTTTCGGTCCTGATCGCCGGCAACCTGCTCATTGACGGCCAGATCAGCCAGGATGCCCTGGTACGCATTGCGCTGCTGACTACTGTATATGCTCTTTATTTCCTGATCATCACCATGCTGGTTGTTATCGTGTCGGCGATGAGCAAATCCTCAAAAAGTGCGTTGATGGTCCTTGTCCTCATCTGGATGCTCTTTTTTATAGTCATTCCAAAAAGCGCACAGACATTCGGTGGCAGCTTCTTTCCTGCACCGGACAAGATCGCTTTCGAGCAGGCGATCGAAGCGGATGTGAGCAAGCAGGGTGACTCACATAATCCCGACGACCCGCATTTCGCCAATTTGAAAGCCAAAACATTACAGAAATACGGCGTGGATTCGATTTCGGCCCTGCCCGTCAATTATGGCGCGCTGGTGATGCAGGAAGGGGAAAATATCACATCCCATATCTTCAACAAGCATTTTGATCACCTGATCGGCATTTACCAATCGCAGAACGCGGTGTCTACTATATTAGGCTTTGCCGACCCGTATCTGGCGATCCGCAATATTTCGATGAATTTGTCAGGCACCGACTTCGACAATTTCACAGCATTCCAGAAGCAAACGGAGAAATACCGGTTTGAGAAAACAAAGAAGCTCAACGACATTCATTTGACGCAGATCAAATTTCAGAATGACAGCAAACAAAAAGTGAGCGCGAAAAACTGGCAGCAACAGCCCGACTTCGCTTTTAAGCCCGTAACGATCACCGAAAACCTCTCTGCCGGCAAGTTCAGCCTGGGTGCCTTATGCTTCTGGATCGTGGCCGCGTTGGCCGCTTTAACTTACATTTCTTCCAAACGCAAATATCAATTATGAAAACCCGGCAAAAAGTATTGCTCCTGGAAGCTAAAAACTTTCTGTTAGGAAGTAACGTGCTTATTGGCGCGATCAACCTTCTTCTTTTTGGCTTTTACGGATTTTATCATGGCAGCCAGGTGATTGGCCGTCAGCAACAGACCATCGCTTCCGTACCGGCGGTGCAAAAGCAACATTTACAGGAAATCGTTGCGCATGGAACGGGAAAAGCCGTTGGTACAACGGCATACTATCCATTTTTTTACACCGCCAATCCTGCCTCTCCATGGGCCAGATTCTCCATTGGTCAGCGCGACGTAAACCCTTTTACATTGAAGGTAAAGATGCTGGCCATTGAAGGGCAGCTTTATGATTCGGAATTGACCAACCCGCTTACCTTGCTGGTCGGGAACCTGGATGCATCATTTGTATTTATATTTCTCTTTCCATTGCTGATCATTGCATTTACCTACAATGCGCTCTCCGAAGAACAGGAAAACGGCGTCTGGAAGATCGTCAGGACCACCAGCGACAGCATTGGTGCAGCCATAGCGGGTAAAATGCTGATCCGGTTTGGAATTGTTACAGCAGTAGCGCTTATCGTATTCGGAGCCGCAGTCGTGACATTGCACCTGCCCCTTTCCGTCCCGACATTTCAGCTTCTGGCGATGGTCATGCTTTATGTGTTGTTCTGGTTTATAGTCGCTTTGCTGGTTGTTGCCCTTGGTAAAAGTTCTGCCTTCAACGCAACCACGCTCGTCTGCATCTGGATCTTTCTGGCTATTCTTTTTCCCGGGATTGCCAACATCGCTGTCAACAAGCGCATACCCGTGCCTGAAGCAGCGGAAACGGCCATCCGGCAACGGGAAGGTTACCATGCCAAGTGGGACGAACCCAAAATGCCGACCATGGAAAAATTCTACGCCGTGTATCCGCAGTATCGCAAATACCCGATTCCGGAAGATAAGTATTCGCCAGGCTGGTACTATGCCATGCAGTTCTCCGGGGATCTGGAATCGGCTCATTCTTCGGAAAAATTATTTGATAAACTGATGCAAAGGCAAACATGGTCAGAGCACATCGCTGTATTTAATCCTGTTATCGCCGCCCAGCAGTCTCTCAATAAGATCGCCAATACGGACCTTACCAGCCACATTCGCTATTTGCAATCGGTTAAAAACCATCACAGGCAGGTGCGCGAATATTTTTACCCTTTCATCTTTGAAGGAACACCCACGGAAAGTATTAATTGGAGCGGTTACCCGGCTTATCAGCCAACCTCATATGTCAGCGAACCGGTCGTTAATGGCCTGGCGGCGATTTTCGTATGGGCTGTGGGCTCATTGGTAGCAGCGCTAGTGCTTTTCAAAAGAAATTTTATTCAAATTAAAGACATTCAAAATGCTTGAAGCCAGAAACCTTACCAAAAGATACGGGAACCATACAGCCTTAAACAGCCTTAACCTGAGTATCCAGCCAGGCGAGATTTTTGCGCTGCTGGGTCAAAACGGAGCCGGGAAAACCACAACTATCAATTTGTTTCTGGGTTTTATTGAACCCACGGAAGGAACCGCATCGATCGATGGCATATCCGTTGCAGAGCATCCCCAGGCGATCAAGCAATACCTGGCTTACATTCCCGAAACTGTTATGCTCTATCCAAATTTGACCGGCATCGAAAACCTGCAATATTTCTCATCGCTGGCCGGTTTTGATTACTCCAAAAAAGAGCTGGGCGGATTACTTGCAAGTGCCGGCCTGCAATCGCAGGCATATGAACAAAGACTGGCGGGATACTCCAAAGGAATGCGGCAAAAAGTCGGCATTGCCATTGCAGTAGCCAAAAAAGCCAAGGTTCTGCTTCTCGATGAGCCTACCAGCGGGCTTGATCCGAAAGCATCCAATGAATTTTCTCAGATCATCCAAACCCTCTCCAAGAATGGAACCGCGATCCTGATGGCAACGCATGATATTTTCAGGGCAAAAGAAGTAGCCAGCAGGATCGGTATTATGAAAGAAGGAACTTTACAATCGGTGCTTGATGCTTCCTCAATCTCTGCCAACGAGCTGGAAAGTTTGTATCTCAAAACAGTTTAACAAAACAAAATAGTCTAACACTGTTCAATTTGGGTGCATTTCTAAGCCATACTCACTAGTTTTACGGCTATGGCACAATTGATAAACATCCATTCGTTTAAGAAATTTTTTCAGTCGAGCTCCATCGGCGGTTTCATACTGATCATTTGCGTGATCATTTCACTGTTTATAGCCAACTCCGGCGCGGGACCGGGATTTGAAGCATTTCTGGCTAGGGAAATCGGAGCTGATCTGGGCAGCATTCACTTACGCTACCCTATTCTGCTATGGATCAATGACGGGTTAATGGCCATTTTCTTCCTTTTAGTAGGCCTGGAAATCAAGCGCGAGATGGTGGAAGGTGAACTTTCATCTTTCAAAAAAGCCTCTCTTCCGATCCTCGCAGCCATAGGCGGCGTGTTGGCGCCTGCACTGATTTATTATGCATTCAATGCCGGCACGGAAACGGCTGGCGGCTGGGGCATACCCATGGCAACGGACATTGCCTTTGCCATTGCGATCATTTCCATGCTTGGAAAGCGTGCGCCGTCGTCCCTCAAAGTCTTCCTTTCGGCGCTGGCCATTGTCGACGACCTGATGGCGATCCTGGTCATAGCCATTTTTTATTCCTCTGATATACATTACACTTACCTTTTATACGCGTTTGGGATCTTCCTATTCCTTTTGTTGCTAAATAAGTTGAAGGTAAAAAGCCTCGCGGCATATCTTATTCCCGGGCTATTTATCTGGTATCTTATTCACCACTCTGGCGTACACGCCACTATTGCGGGTGTTTTGACCGCATTTGCAATTCCCACAACCCCGGACGCAACCGAGTCCCCGCTGGAAAAACTCGAACATTTTCTCGTCAACCCCGTCAACTTTGTGATTATGCCCATTTTTGCCCTGGCCAATACCAACATTCAGTTTGAAGCGGGTATGCTGGAAGGATTGACCACCGTACTTGGCATCGGAATCATGGCCGGGCTTGTCATAGGAAAGCCCGTTGGAATTACCATTTTCTCCTGGGTTGCAGTGAAGCTCAGGATTGCCAGAATGCCCAATAACGCCTCCTGGCTCCATATTATAGGCGTCGGAATGCTGGGTGGAATCGGCTTTACCATGTCCATTTTCATTGCGCTGCTTTCCTTTGCCGGCAAGGACCTGATCCTTTCAGAAGCCAAATTTTCCATTTTAACTGCCTCCATCATTTCCGGAATAATCGGTTACATCTGGCTGAGCTCACTAGACAAAAAAAACAAAAAAACCGGCTTATCGCCTGCTGAGGATCAATAATCACCCGTTTGTTGGCACACTATTAATATGCATCCGCGAAAGCAGGATATCTGCTTAACGGACACACGAACGAGATTATGGGAGATAAAAAATTATTTGTCATGATTGATGATGACACAGACGATCATGAAATATTCAGCATGGCGCTATCCGAGCTTGTCAAGCCATTGAAATGTCTTTTTTTCAAGGATTGTGAGTCGGCCGTCGCATATTTCAGCCAGCAGTCGGCCTCTGCGCCCGGATATGTGTTTATTGACCTCAACCTGCCCAGGATACCTGGGGACGAATGTCTGGTGCACCTGCAAAAGTTGCAGGAATTCGACAGCCCCCGCATCATCATTTATTCCGGCCCCATCCCGGAAGAGTGGCGGGAACGTTTTAAGCAAATCGGTGTTGACCAGTTTATCGAGAAGACCGGTTCAATTCCTGAACTGGTTGGTGAGCTGAAACAATTGACCGCGTTGGATTAAACACGGCCGGGCCAGTTTTTGCTGAGTGTTTCCAGTCCGTCCATCCGCGGCATATTTACATCCAGCAAAATCAATGCAGGAAAATCAGGACTGCTGGTATCGATAAGTTCAAAAAAATGCTGTCCGTCTGATCAGGTCACGTGCATACACGTGGCAACTAGATTACGCTGGACAACAACATCGAACCGAAACAAATAACGTTATTATGCGGAAAGTGATTTACAAATGCGCGATAAGTCTGGCTTTGCTGTCATCGGCTGCGTCCTGTTCATCAGACGAGTCAAAACTTACCGGCATCTGGCATACCGAACTGGAAGCCATACCCCAACTAAAAAGCGCATTTGATCTGGAATTGAATCACGATTTTTTCGGGGATAAATGGAGCGGGCGGTTCGAAATTGCCGAAACCATGACCGAAGGAAACTTATCCAGTGTAAATATTGATGGCTCCAAAATAACGCTTGATCTTGGCCAGGGCGCCATGTTCAAAGGCAATCTTGCAAATAATAAGCAGGAAATATCGGGTGTACTCCACGTGCCCGGCATCGAGAAGCAGACACTGCGTTTTACCAAAATAGAAAAATGGTCATCGCAGCGGCCCGCAAGGAGCGACAGGGATAATCAACCTGTAAAAATCTGGGCATATCAGGCGCCCCCGGAAATTCACGACGGATGGAAAGTTGGCACGGTCAACACATCAACCGAAGCTTCAAAGCCTTTGAGGGATCTTTTTGAGAATATCCTGAAAGGTAATTTTAATGGGCTCGATGCAATCCTGGTTGCCCGGAATGGAAAATTGTTGTTGGAGGAATACTTTTATATGGGCGATCGGGAAAGGATTCACAGTATACAGTCGTGCACGAAAAGTGTGACCTCGCTATTAATTGGTATTGCGCATGACGATGGCCTTATCAAGAATCTCGATGCGCCTGTGAACACCTTTTTTCCGGCTTACGGGGATTCCACAAAACAAAAAATGCCTCCGTTTACTCTGCGCAATGCATTAACCATGTCAGCAGCATTGGATTGGCGTGAGGATATTCCTTATTCAGATCTGCGAAACGATGCAGTCCTGATGAACCAGAGTAAGGATATGTTTCAGTATGTTTTATCTAAAAAACCTGACCCAACGGTCCGACCAGGAGAAGTATTTGAATACAACAGCGGACTCTCCATTTTGCTGGGAGGTGTTATTGCCAATACAACCGGAAAACCAGCCGATCAATACGCAACGCAAACGCTCTTCAAAGATCTGGGAATAAACAAATTTACCTGGACCGCTATGAACGGGCAAATCCATACAGGCGGCGGACTGTTCATGAAGCCGCGGGATATATTGAAGTTGGGCCAGCTGGTGCTCGACGAGGGAAAATGGAATGACAAACAGATTGTTTCAGCATCCTGGATCAAAGAATCCACGGCATTTAATTTACCTGTAAATAAGGCAAACAAGGAGTGGGGATATGGATATCAATGGTGGCGTGGCGTGCTTCGGGCTGAGAATAAGGTATTTAAAACAATATATGCAGCAGGATATGGAGGCCAGGTGCTGTGTGTCATTCCGGATCTGGACCTAGTGATTTTGACCTTACACCACAATGCAACCGAAGGAAACGGCAGACGGAGTATTTTATGGAAGGAAATGGAAACCAACATCCTCCCTGCATTCAAATGATTGTAGTTAAGTCGAACCAACAACCGCAAGTAACAGAAGCAGCCCTACCCATCAAGTCGCTTTAAACAAAACCTGTCCGTCCTTTTGCACATACCAGGCCGTTACGGGATTGAAATGGTAACCCATGTTACCGCCTCTTGCTGCTAATAATTGTTTTAGAAAGGGCTGGACGTAGCCCGTTTCGTCTACGGCACGGCTCATGATCTCAGTGGGGTTGCCGTCCCATTGCCAGAGATGCCTGAATGCCGTAATTGCTTTGTCGAGAACGGGTTCCTGTAACGCAGCCGTTTTCCAGCTTTTTCCTGCATCCGTACTCACTTCCACCCGCACGATTTTGCCTCGACCGCTCCAGGCAATGCCTCGTATCTCGATCCAGCCTGCTTCTACTTTGGCCGGATAGCTCGGGTAAGTGATCACAGACCGGGCATCCATAGTGAAGCTGAATTGCCTTATTTTTCCGCCGGCAACCGTTTCCGTGTACTTGGAAGTTTCCTCACGGGTCATAAACGGCGCGTCCGAAAGCTCCATGCGGCGCAGCCATTTGACGCTTGCATTCCCTTCCCATCCCGGAAGGAAAAGCCTTGCAGGGTAACCTTGCTCGGGCCGCACAGCCTCGCCATTCTGCGCATATGCAATGATGGCGTCATCGAATCCTTTCCGGACGGGAACGCTGCGTGTCATCACTGCGGCATCGCCTCCTTCGGCCAGGAACCAGCTTGCTTTTGGGTTCACACCCACTTCCCGAAACAAGGTCGAGAGCTTCACGCCTGTCCATTCGCTCTGGCTTACCAGCCCGCAAATCTCCTGCGGCCGGAGCTTCCCATCATTACTGCCGCGATAATTGCCCGAACATTCCAGAAAGGCAGTCCGCGACACGGACGGGAAACGTTTGAGATCAGCCAGGGTGAAAACCATTGGCTTATCGACCATGCCGTGAATGACGAGTTCGTATTTGGACGGATCAATGGCGGGAACGCCGCCGTGATGCCGTTCGTAATGCAGGTCAGACGGTGTTATAGTGCCGTATAAATCTTGTAAAGGTGTACGCGAAGAAGTGTCCGATGGTGTCTTGACCGGCTTTTCAAATGCCGACCTCGTCCCTAATGTTCCGGGAGGCACACCCGGCACTTTGGCAGGGTCGTCGCTAATGCTTTCGGCTTGGGTAAGCGCTGCCTGAAACGCCTTCCCCTGCGCAGTTTGCACCAGCACAACAGTCGCCGCAGCCGCCCCGGCAAGGAGATTTCTGCGGCTGATCTTGATTCCTGCAGAAGCGTTTTTATCGTCTCTTTTATCCATTATTATCTGATTTCCGGCCCGTCCGTCCGGTCGTCCGGGACGAAGTTATTTCTTGCCGGCATTTTTACTTTTGGCAGGTTCTTAGCATTCAATGTTACTTTTTCATCCCATAACCCATTGGCATTAAGCAAAAAAGCAGTGAGGCTGTACACTTCCTGGTCGGTCAGGGAACCAGGTTGGTTGAAGGGCATAGCACGGCGGATGTAATCAAAAACGGTTGTGGCGTATGGCCAGTAAGTGCCAATGGCTTTGATCCGCTTTACGTCTGTGCGCCTGGCATCACCTGTGGCGCCCGTGCTTTTGCCAGCAGAATCCGGCGCTGCTACGAGGCGGTCATTGGGACCTTCGGTTCCGGTTGCTCCGTGGCAGGCTGCACATTTTAATGCATAGATTTCACGGCCCCGTAACACATTGCCCTCGCCCGCAGGCAATCCCTTTCCGTCGGGCGAGATGTCAATGTCCCATGCTGCAATTTGTATTGCAGAAGCCTTTTTACCGAAGCCGAAGCTCTTGGGCCAGTCGAGGGTGTCGCTGGCATTTTTCCTAGTTTTATCAAAATGATTTTCACGCTTCACAGCGGCCACCAGCAAGAGCATGGCCAGGATCGGCCATATGCCGTATCTAATCGTATTTTCCCGCATTTAATGTACTTTTTGCCAGAACGTAAGGCCTCTCAACCCTATCCAAGACTACGTAAATCGAATCTTTATTTTCATTGATCCCGCTTAAAATCACGCGAGAGCCGTCTTGTGTGGTGTAACTCAAAATCATTCGGTTGCGCTTGTCGCGGCGGGGCTTTGCTGCAAATTCCTTATCACGCCTGGCCGAGTAAGCAATGGGATCAATCATCTTATTCTCATCCCCGATACGCGCCAGCGCGGC
Source organism: Dyadobacter alkalitolerans DSM 23607 (assembly GCF_000428845.1). Taxonomy (GTDB): domain Bacteria; phylum Bacteroidota; class Bacteroidia; order Cytophagales; family Spirosomataceae; genus Dyadobacter; species Dyadobacter alkalitolerans. Next base: position 390,026 of record NZ_AUAS01000002.1, read on the forward strand.
TTTGCTGATCCAATTTTTATCCGCACGATCGCCTTCGCCGCGCGCCTCTTTGCCCTTTTCAGCACGGCTTGGTTGCGGTTTTTGCTCCTGCCCTACTCCGTCCCTGGCGCCGCCTTTCGCATATTTATCTCTTAAATACAATGTATGCGCAATGGTGTCTGCAAGATAATGATAAACCCGCTGCCCTCCGGCCGTACCCGTAAGTTCAAATGTGCGTCCGATGTCGCGCATTGGTGCGCCGCCGCCATTGGAAAGATCCAGCGGTTGCGGCTTGTTCACCTTGAAAGTCAGCGTAGTCCAGTTCTCGAAAGTAGCCCATTGCCACCGAAGAGTGTCTGTGGGTGAATATGGAATGGTTTGATTATTGATTTTGAATTCCGTCACATTGTAATTTCCCCGCAATGTCTTCACTCCGGCAGTGGATGGCTGCTTGTAAGGATCGTATTTGAAATTTATATATTGTAGATAAAATAAATGCACTAGAAATAAGGTGAATACACTGATTTTCAACGCATATCGTAAGTATTTTCCGTCCTTTGAAAAGGACGGGAATGTGTTGTCGGGGGTTGTGAAGCGTTCCAGGACGATCAGGTTCCAGAGTTTTGGGGTGTCTTTGATCAGTAGAAATGCGGCTAGCAGCACGAAGTAGGAACTGTAAACATGCACCCCGCCGTCGTAGGCGAAGTTTACATAAACGATGTCTCCAAGTGCACCCAGCAGAAGTATTGCACCCAATGTGGTTGTGCCTCTGAAAAAGAGCAAAATCCCGGCGGCAAGTTCTACGACGCCTGCAAACACCTGATACCAGGGCACAATGCCGACCGAAAGCCAATAAATTTTCTGCAATGTGAAATCACCGAAATTCGTATTCAGCAACCCCAGCGAAGGGTATGGCATCTGCGTAGGGAGCAATTTGGTGAAACCGAAACCAATGATGCCGATCCCCGCCCGGTAACGCACCACCACCCGTAGCCAGTAGTAAAGCAGATTGTAATTGGCCGGCTGGGGCTTGCGCAGCCGGTCTATCCCCGTCCAGATTAGGCCGACGACCGTTGCAGCGAAGAATGTGATGATCCAGGTGGCATAACCGTTAAGCGGACTTCCGAACAGGGTGCGGCCGAAGAGATCGAGACCGCTGCCGAACCTGGCAATGTCGTACACATCGCGGTAATGCAGCCGCGTCCATTCAAAATTGAACAGCGCCGTATACCATTCTGCACTGTTCGGAATGCTCATGGCGATGAAGAAAACAAAAGCGATGCGGAACAGCGTTTTCTGCCACTCGGGCCACCTTGCCGATCCCGCACGCTCTGGTTGCACGTCCACAGGCCTGGTCTCTTCAACCACGGGCAATTCTGTTGCTGTATTTAATTTGATCGTTGACAACATATTCAATTCGGTTTTGACCAATGATTAAAGTTTGAATTCTCCACGGCGTCCCACTTTCTGAACTTCCTGGAACAAGTATTTTTTATTGATTTTTTTCAAAGCCACATACAGCGAGTCGTTTGATTTGCCCACCCCCGAAAGCAGGATCGTCGTGGAATCGGGCCGGGAGTAATGCAATGTCAGTCGGTCCGAAGCATCCACTTTGTTGGTCAGTTTCAAAGTTTTTGATCCCGGATCATGCTCGTAGCTGTAATAATGTCTGCCTCCCGAGCCTGCCTGCTCGTAGTTCCGCCTGGCGTCATCAAAGTCAATGTGCTCAACATTGGCTGAATCGATAATTGCCGGTGGCGATGAGCGGATGCTCAATGTGGCCCAGCTCTCAAAAACAACATCTTTCCACCTCACCTTATCGAGCGGCGAGTAAGCAAGCGTGTCGCCGTTGAGGACAAACTGCTCCACATTATAAAGCCCCGCGGCTTGGGCTAACCCTGGCTTGGTTGGGTATTGATAAGAATAATTGTGATATCCTGCATAACTTTTATATCCATAAATGACCACGAAAAACAGGATAAATGCCGATTTAATTGCGATACGAGCCTGTTTGACATTATTTTGGGTAAAAACAGGTTTGAAACGGTTCGGAAAAGTCGGCTTTCCGAGCGTAAGCAAATTATTGAGCCGGTTGGCATCGAAAGCAAACAGGAACAATGCCAATACGATCAGGTAAAAACTATAAATGTACTCCCCGCCTTCATATGCGAGATTTGAAATAAACACATTGCCAGTAAACGGAATAATGATCAGCGTGGCCAATGTGGTGGTACGACGGTGCAATAAGAGCAAACCGCCGGCTAATTCAACCAGACCCAAAAATGACTGATAATCAGGCACAACGCCCAGGCTTAATGCAAATAATTTCCATGCGCTAAAATCGCCATAAGCCGTGTTCAGATTGCTCAGAGAAGGCGGCGGCGCCTGTAAAGGGAAAAATTTGATAAAACCATAGGCAATCAACCCCGCCGCGAGCCGGTAACGCACGATCACGCGCAGCCAGTAATAGAGCTGGTTGTATTCTTTCTTGTCCTTATCCCTGTTGCCCCAAACAATGCCTCCCACGATCGCAATGAGTAAGATCACCGCCCAGTTGGCCCAAGTGTCCGGCCCCGAGAAAAAGCGCGGCTGATACCTCGAAAGCTCAAAAATATCCCCATAAGTAAGGGCGAGCCAGTTTATTTGAAAAACCTGGCGATAGAATTTCCAGTCAAGCGGAACGCATTGAATGATAAAATAGATGAATGCAATGCGGAATAGCACTTTTTCAAACGGCTTCCATTCACCGGGAGCAGAAGCCACGGCCCCGCCGGAGCGGACCTGGGCTTCATAAATAGCTGCGCTGGACATAGGGTTTTGATTTTGGATTAATAACCTGGATTTTGTTTCAATGCTTTGTCAATCAAACGCTGTTCGGCGGGCACCGGAAGCAGTAACTTACTTTCGTCGGTGATGTTCAGGACCTGTGTGGCCCTGCCTGTGCGGACAAGGTCGAACCAGCGGTCCGGTTCCAGCGCAAATTCGATCCGACGCTCATTTTCGATCGCAAGCAGCAATGCTGCCTTGTTTGTGGCGGCGAGTTTCGCGATCCCGGCCCGTTCACGCACTGCATTCAGATCAGCCAAAGCGCCCGTAAGGTTTCCGGTCTGCGCCCTTGCCTCAGCGCGGATCAGGTATAGTTCTGCAATGCGGATCACGAATGTCGGATCCGTGGCCGGGCTGCGGTAATACAGGTTTCCGTACCATCTTCCCTGGTTGTCTTTGGCTACCAGCGCGCTGCGGTTTCCGCCCACTTTCGGATCATTGGCCAATGCTACTAACGCATCATTAGGCGCCCACTGCCGCGTTCCTCCTTTTTCCTGCGGCTGCCATTGTCCGCGATGGCTGTTGGTTTCATTGATGTTGTAAAAAATCTCAAATACCGACTCGGTTGTGCCTCTGGCATCATTGGCAAAAAATGCATTATAAGGCTTCACAAGCTGATAGTTCCCCGCATCTGCGATAATTTTGTCGGCATATTCAGCTGCCTTTGCGTAATCTTTTTGGTATAAATAAAACCGCGATTTCAACGCCCACACCGTTTTGCGCGTGGCCCGGAAACGGTCCGTTGTTTCCGCAAGAAGCGGTTCAGCGGCGTTCAGGTCGGCCAGTGCCTGCGCATAAACTTCTTCCTGCGAACTGCGTGCAATGCCCCGATTATCCTGTGGCGTTAAGGTAGGTTTGGTAATGATGGGCGCGCCGCCCCATATCCTTGCCAGATCGAAATAGGCAAACGCCCTGAGGAAATAAGCCTCTCCGATGATCTTGTTTCGTTGCGCTTCGCTCAATGACGGATCCTGCACCGCAGGGACTTTATCAAGCACGTGGTTAGCCCGGTTGAGCATGCTGTAAATGCCTGTCCAAACCGAAGAAACAGTCGGGTTCTCAGCATTAACCCGGTGATTGATAAACTCCTGCACCTGCGATTGCGAGCCAGTCCATTGAATGTTATCACCTGATAAATAGCCAATGGATTGCAGATTTACGCTATAATAGCTTCTGAATGAGTCATATGCCCCGTTCAGAGCAGTTTCCGAGGAAGCTTTGTCGACAATGGTTTGCTGATCGGAAATGGATGCTTTCGGCTGCACGTCCAGGAACTGGTCGCAGGACGTCAGGAGCAGCAAAAACGCGAGTACGGAGGTATTTTTAAGTGCTTTCATGTGGGTAAATTTTAGAATGTCAGGTTAACGCCAACCAGAACGCTTCTGGGCTGCGGCGGTGTGCCGAGGTCGATGCCTTGTTCATTTTGCGCGCTGGAAGAGCTCGATTCAGGATCCAGACCAGTGTATTTTGTGATCGTGAAAAGGTTGGTCCCGGTTACGTAAAGGCGTAGTGAAGAAATCCCGCGCACCGGAATCGTGTAGCCAATGGCAAGCGAACGCAGCCTGATAAATGACCCATCTTCCAGCCAGCGACTTCCGCCATCACGATAGTTATTGACATTCACACCATCCGGGCGAGGCACATCCGTGATGTCGCCGGGCTTTTGCCAGCGGTCGTTATTGCTGGCAAAAATGATCCGCGCCGCATCGCGCGCACCGCCACCCTCGCCGAAAAATTTGTTATGGTTATAAACCTTATTCCCATATTGAAACGCAAGGAAAGCATTGATATCGAACCCTTTGTAAGTAATGCTATTGGTAAGTCCGCCGAAAAATTTAGGCCATATGCTGCCGTTGATCTGACGGTCGGCAACGGTGATCTTGCCATCCTTATTCACATCTTCATAAACCGTGTTACCCGTCTGCGGATCAACATACAGCTGCTTGTAAACCCAGAAAGAATAAAGTGGCTGGCCCTGTTGTAATAGGATCAGGCTGCGGCTGCCATATTCGAGCGGATTTTCCAGCTTTTCGATCTTGTTGATATTCCGGGCGACATTGAAGCTCGTAGTCCAGGAAAATGTATTGTTCTGGAAATTCACTGAACGGATCGCCAGCTCAAATCCTTTGTTGCTGATCTCGGCCGTGTTGCTGCGATAATTGGCAAAGCCGGTTGTGGCAGGCAGTGTGAGTGATAGCAGGCCGTTGCTGGTGTATTTGCTGTAAACATTCACTTCAATACCAAGCCTGTCGCCAAAGAAGGCAATGTCTGCACCCGCATTGAACTGGCTGGTCCGCTCCCATTGCAGATCCGGATTAGCAAGTTGCTGCGGGGCGATCCCAGGATTGCCCTGGTAAGGAAAGCCGCTGCCCCAAAGGCCCAATGCTGCAAAACTGCCCAGACCATTCTGATTGCCGGTAACGCCATAGCTTGCGCGGATCTTCAAATCGCTTAGCACGGCCACATTTTTGAAAAAATTCTCCTGCTTAACCCGCCATGCTCCGCCCACCGAAGGAAAATAGCCCCATCGCCTGTCGGCACCGAAACTGGAAGAACCATCCGCACGAATGCTGAAATCGATCAGATATTTGCCGCCGTAATTGTAGTCGATCCGTGAAAAGAAGGATGCAAGGTTCTTTTTAGACCAGCTGTTGGAGCCCGTAGTTGTAGCTGCGGAAGAGATCAGTTTGAAAGAATTACTCGCAAAACCACGTCCCGTTGAGGTTGTTCCGGTGTTCAGATCGCTTTGAATGGTGTTACCGATCAGGATGCCAAAGTTGTGTTTGGTGCCGATTTTCTGTCGGTAAGTAAGCGTTTGCTTGTTAATCCAGGTCGTAGCCTGCCCATTGTTTGCCGTTGCCAGCCCGTTCGGGCTTCCGGAAATGAGGAATGTGTTCCAGTATTCATTTTCGTCATAATTGTTGTAATCCAATCCCCAGCTTGTGCGGAATTTGAGGTTAGGAAGAATATCGGCCTCCGCATACAGGTTGCCAATGTATCGCAAGCTCACCGACTTGACATCGTAATGCTGCAAAAGCAGGGTAACATTGTCAAATCCCGCCCGGCCCACGAGTTCACCGTTTTCATTGGTTGGCGACAAATAAGTAGGCGTATGCAATGCAGCCTGCAGAAGCCCGCCCGCGGGACCATCGCCGGCGCGTGCCTGGTTACGGAATGTGCGGGCAAAACTGTTGCTCACCCCGATTTGCACTTTGTCCGAAATCTTCTGATCCAGGTTAACCTTGAAACTGGCGCGGTTAAAATTAATCGGTTTCAAAATCGATTCCTGGCTGTTGTAGCCTCCGCCGATGTAATATGTCGTTGTAGCCGTCCCGCCTGAAACGGACAAATCGTAATTCTGGACGGGCGCCGTCTGGAATATTTCGCCTAGTCTATCGTACGTTTGCTGCTCTTTGGGCAGGCCGCGGCCGCCTTCGGAAGCGGGGCGAAATGGTCTGTTCGCCTCCGTCCGGTTTAAGGATGGCGTATCTTTTCCGGTGTTGATCCACCATTCGTTCACGAGTTGTGCGTGCTCCGGGCCGGTGGTCAGGTCCCATAGTTTTTCCGCTTTGGCAAGGCCATAGGAAGCATTCACGCTAACCTTTGCTTTTTGGTTGTATTTGCCTCGTTTAGTGGTGATTAGGATCACACCGTTGGCACCGCGCGAGCCGTAAAGTGCAGTGGCTTCGGCGTCGCGCAGGACTTCCAGGCTTTCTATGTCATTCGGATTAATGTCGGCAATCGGTGAAGTTGCTTTCCCACCGGTTCCGATGGTCTGCATGCTGTTGCTGTTCATAAATACGCCGTCAATCACATACAAAGGGTCATTATCACCATTGATGGAAGTGGCGCCCCGCACCCGGACGGTAACCGCTTCGCCGGGAACGCCCGTGTTGGATGTAATTTGCACGCCCGGCACTTTGCCTTGCAGCTGCGCATCAAAGCTTCCCGCCGGGATGTTTTTCACATCCGTAGGATCCACTTTTGTGATGGAACCAATTACATTTTTACGTTCCTGCGTGCCATATCCCACCACCACAACCTCATTCAGCTGGCGCTGATCGGATGTCAGGGTGATGGACAGCTTTCCTTTGTTACCCGGTTTTATTTCCTGCGTCGCATAGCCGATGTACGAGACAACAAGGACTGCATCTGCCTCAGCATCAATGTTAAATCCGCCTTTTGCATCGGTGGTGGTCCCGATATTGGTCCCTTTCAAATGAATATTAACGCCCGGCAGCCCTTCGCCGCCAGCGTCGGTCACATTGCCCTGAACTTTCCCCGGGCCCTGCTGCTGGCTGTAACCGGCCAGGGTAAAAAGCAGCATAGCCATAGTTGTCGCAGTTTTGATAAGGCGACCTGCCAGTTTACCAGGCGATGGCTCCTTTTTTGTAAAAAACATACATTCGAGTCGTTTAAGTAATAAAATATTTGCCTTAGTATATAGATTAAATAGTCTATCAGAATCGATAAAAGCGGATATAGCTGTCTTTTGAACAGACCGCACGGGTCTTCAAAGCTTATTATCAACTTTTATGGGAATTACTTTTCAGCATCCACTTAGGCCGAGGAGGCTTCCATGAATGCAGGTTTAAATATTTACTTTTCTTCAAAAGCGAATATCTAATGCGAGATCTTACTGGTGGTAATAAGATTACTCTACTAACTTAATAGACAAATATTATGTAAATATTTTATCCGTGCAAATGTGGACGAAATAAAGTGTAAAAAATTTTTTGCCCACTGGTCGTATCCCTAAGTTTTCGATCATTATTTGCATTTTAAGCCGCTTTGGAGGTATATTATCCTGAAATCACTAAACCCATGAAAATAGACTTATCCATGACCCGGCGTGAAATGCTTGGAATAACCGGCATGGCTGGTTTGACCGCATTAACAGGCTTTCCTGCCGTCGCTGCCCCGCACTCCGTACCAAAACGGCCACGCATTGCCTGCCTCGTTACATACTGGGGCGCCACCAGGTCGCACGCCGACTGGATCATCACCAAGCTGCTCGACGGCTACTGGTGGCAAGGTGCTCACACTCCCTCGCGGGTAGAAGTTGTATCCGTTTATATTCATCAGTTTGAAACAAGTTTACTCGGCCAAAAAATATGCAAGGCCAAGAACATTCCGATTTTCAAAATAGCCGGAGAAGCGGTTACACTGGGCGGAAAGGAACTGGCAGTGGATGGCGTGGTGATCGTGGGCGAGCACGGGGAATACCCTACCAATCTCAAAGGGCAATGGCTCCTGCCGCGCTGGTGGATCTATGAAAAAGTGATCCGGGTTTTTGAGCAGAGCAAGCGCTCTGTGCCCGTTTTTAATGACAAACACCTTTCTTATAGCTGGGACGAAGCCAAATGGATGTTTGATAAATCCCGTGAACTGAATTTCCCGCTAACCGGCGGCTCTTCCATACCGGTCTACTTCCGCAAGCCGGAAATAGAACTGGATATAGACACGCCTTTAAAAGCATCGGTGGTGATCGGCGGTGCTCCCGATGAAGGTGCCCTTTTTCATTGTGTAGATGTATTGCAGGCTTTTGTCGAGCGACGGAAGGGTGGCGAAACTGGCGTAAAGTCGGTGCAATGCATACGCGGCCCGGAGACGTGGAAGTGGACCGAACAAAACCCCTGGGCGGCCGCATTGCTGGAAGCGGTGCGTAAAAGCTTTGACCTGAAACCGGGACATTTTCAGGAGATCGGGAAACCGAATGTCTGCATCATTGAATACAATGATGGCACAAAAGCAGCAGTGTATTCAGGCCAGGGTGTGGGCTGGACCTTTGCAGGGGACATTGAAGGTCGTAAGGAACCAGCTATAATGTCGATGCTAGACTGGCCCGGCCCGTTTTCCCAATATCATGCGTCCAATGCGCAGCCGCACTGGATCACTGAAATGATGGTGACCGGCAGAGAGCCTTTCAATGCAGAACGGTTGCTTTTGTCCACCGGGATTATGGCTTATAATATGGAATCTAATTGGGAAAACGGCAAATATTCAGCAGTAGGACGGCGCATCGACACGCCGTTTATGAACATGCGATACCGCTCCGCGCGGGGAGCGCAGTTCAGCACAGGCCAGCGGCCGCCGGATGTTCCTTATATGCGGGGGTTTAGTGAATGATTTAATGTGCGGTCGCCGCTGCGATGAATGAGCGGTCGGGTGGCGACCAATGACCCAATGACCATTTGAATGACCGAACCAACACAACAATGAATCGTAGAGACGTTATCAAAAGCCTGACCCTTTTACCCGCGGCGGGTGATATTTTATTAAAACAGCCGGCTGTTGCTTCACAGCATACTTCGATGCCCGATCTGCACCGGGATGCGTTTGTGATGGATGGGCATACGCATGTAATGAGCCGGGAGCTGATTCTGAAAACCGACATTGGCCAGCGTTATAAAGATGGGACGGTGGATCTTCCCCGGGCAAAAGAAGGCGGCTTGGATGCGATGTTTTTTTCGGTTTACACCCCTGAAAACTATTATCCGGGAAGGTTTGAGATCAAAAATACTTTTCGTGTCGTAAACCTTGCGCTGGACCAGATCAAAAAGAACCATGCATTGATTGAGCTCGCGCTCAATGCGTCCGACATCGAGCGTATCAATAAAAAGGGTAAAATAGCCGCATTCCTGGATCTGGAAGGTGGTTACGACCTGCATGGTGACCTGGATTTGCTGCGCGCACTTTACAAACTGGGCCTGCGCTCCATGCAGCTGACTGCGCATAGCACTACAAATGCTTTTATTGATGCCTGCAATGACGTGTACACCTGGGGCGGCATTAATACACATGGAAAAGCGGTGATAAAGGAAATGAACGATCTCGGCATGGTTATCAATGTGGCTCATGCATCGAATGATGCCATTATGCAGTCGGCGGCGGCGAGTCGGCATCCGGTCATTTACAGTCACGGCGGTTTTCACAAGATCGTTGACCATCCGCGCTGCATTACAGACGAAGCTGCAAAAGCAATCGCATCAAAAGGCGGTGTTATCGGCGTGCATTTCGGCAGCCTTTTTAATAACCCAAAATACTGGGCCTGGCAAAAACCAAACAATCCCGTCAAAGTGCAGCCGAGTCCGCAGCCTAAAATACCACGCATCCTGAGCGTCCAAAATACCACTCAAACTATTGAAGACGTCGACAAGGAATTTGCGCGTGAGTTGCCGTTCACTTTCAACGGGACCATTCCCGATGAATACTGGATGCATGTGGACCAGCTTGCCAACGTCATTGATTATGGGGTTACTTTAGTCGGCGAAGACCACATAGCACTGGGGTCCGATCTGGACGGTGGCCCCGAGCTGCCCCGGGAAATCAAAGACATCAGCGACTTCCCGCAGATTACCATGGCGATGCAAAAACTGGGCTATACCGACCAGCGGATCAAAAAGATCCTCGGCCTGAACTGGCTGCGCGTCATCCGGCAGGTGACGGAAGGGAAATAAGTAGACATTCAACCACTTTTTTCATATTCATAGATGGAAACCAGCAGCCTGTTAAAGCAAATCGAGTTCATTAAGGAAGTGGATAAGCTCAAATACATCCTCCGCAAAACGAAACTTTTTAATAGCGACCGGAATGAGAATGACGCCGAACACAGCTGGCACTTGTCGCTGATGGCCATTATCCTGGCCGGGCATGCCAATTCCGACATTGATCTGCTCCGGGTTGTCAAGATGCTTCTGATCCACGACATTGTCGAGATAGATGCCGGTGATACATTTATTTATGATACGCAGAAAAACCACACCAACACCGACGAAGAAAGACTGGCTGCAAACCGGATCTTCGGGTTATTGCCGGAGGAGCAAGCGACGGAGCTGATCGCAATATGGGAAGAGTTTGAGGAAGGGCAGACCCATGAAGCAAAATTTGCACGGGCTATGGACCGCCTGGAACCTCTGCTCCAAAATACTTCTAATAACGGCGGCACCTGGGCCGAGTTCGGCGTCAGTTATGAAAAGGTGTATGCCAAAAAGCAGGTCATTCAGCAGGGTTCCGAATCAATCTGGCAGTATGCCGAGCAACTGATCAATGACAGCGTCGTAAAAGGGATTTTGAAAAAATAGGTCAATAAGCTGATCCAACCTGCTAAACTCAAACATGACGACCGCGCAGCTCGTGAACATAAGTGGACGGACTGATGCCGAATTGTTTTTGGAAATCCCTCGAAAAGTTGGTGGGAATGCTGTATCCGACCATATCAGCCACTTCGTTGATCTTGTATTTATTCTCAGCGAGCAGCTCAGCGGCCCTTTTCAGCCGCGACAGGTTGATCAGCTCATTCGGCGTCATGTCCGAAATGCCTTTGATCTTGCGGTATAATGTGGGCCTGCTCATGTTCATCAGGGACGAAAGCAGGTCCACGTCCAGGTTGGTGTCCGCGATCCGTTGGCCTATAATGGTGTTTAATTGTTCCAAAAACTGCTTATCAGCCGTCGAGAATGCAATGCCCCGGATGTGGGTAAGCGGCGAGCGGGCGAAATATTCCTTGATAATGTTCCTGTTGTTGATCAGATTGGTGATCTGCGCAGCCAGATGATCCAGTGAAAACGGCTTTTCAATGTAGGCATCCGCGCCCACTTCAAGCCCCTCGATCCTGGAATTGATCGAATTTTTGGCGGTTAACAGAATGATTGGAATGTGGCTGAACTGCACATCGTTTTTAATCTTTTTACACAACTCAATGCCGTCCATAACGGGCATCATAATGTCGCTGATCACCAGTTGGACGTTCTCGTGCTGCAAAATTTCAATGGCCTGCTGACCGTCCAGCGCGCGCATGACATGATAAGAACCGCTCAGCTCCCGGCTCAGATAACCCAGGATTTCAACATTGTCCTCCACGATCAGGACCACAGGCCGGGCCGGATCGGCGGCTTCGTTTTGCTCGTTTGTTACCAGAAAATCACCTGATACTTCCTCACTCACCCCTTTCAGGTCCATTTCATAGTCCTGATGGATCGGCAGCGAAAGCAGGAATGTATTGGAATGCATATCCCGGTGTTTCAGTTCTAGACTGCCTTTATGGAGCTCGGCAAGCGAACGCGACAACGGAAGACCAATGCCGGTTCCCTCCTGTTTCTGGCTCGCCTCTACCCGATAAAACGGCTCGAAAATCTTCTCTTTTTCATTATCGCCAATGACCAGGCCATCGTTCGTGAATTCAATATGAAAAAGCAGGTCATCGCTGCTGAATGGTAACAGCCTTACCTTAACCGAGTTATCGGCATATTTTATCGCATTGTTAATCAGGTTACTGATGATCTTTTTGCAGGCTTCAATGTCGACGAAGGCATTCAGGGTGATGCGGGGAAGCTCCATATTGTAAGCCAGATTCTTCTGTTCGGCTGCTGGCCGGAACGTCGAAAAAACATCGCTCAGGAGCTCGTTAATGTCAGTTTTCGTAAAGTTCAGGCTAAAATTATTCGCCTCCGCTTTCCTGAAATCAAGCAGCTGATTGGTCAGGTCAATGAGGCGATTGGTATTTTTATTGATCATGTTCAGGTTCTCAAATGTTTCTGCACCGGCATTTTCGTCGGCCATCAACTTGTCCAGCGGCATTTTAATGAGCGTCAGCGGCGTTCTGATTTCGTGGGCAACGTTGGTAAAAAAGTCAATTTTAGCATTATAAATTTCGCGTTCTTTGCCAATTTCAATGGCTTCAATCTCACGCTTGTTCTTTTCGCCCATTGCCAGGTGATAATAGCGGAAAACCGTAATGCCGATGGCGGCCACAATGGTGCTGTACAACATGTAAGCCCATCCCGTAGCCCACCACGGCGGCAGAATATCAATGTTCAGCCTGGTTTCCCGGTCATTCCACACCTGGTCGTTGTTCGACCCCATGATCCTTAACACATAATGACCCGGCGGGAGTTTTGAAAACGAGATTTTTTTGCTGTTGCTTAATGTAATCCACTGCGGTTCAAGCCCCTCCATTTTGTATTTATAACGGTTCATTTCCGGGATCACATAACTGAGCGCTGCTACATCAAAACTGAGGCTCGAACGATCATAAGGCAGCTTGATCCAACCCGTATAAACCGGTGATTCGGTGAGCGGCGAATTTTTACCGCCAATATGCAGCTCCTGATTATTGGCCTGGATACCCGTAATGTACACCGGCGGCACGTACGTATTTTTATTAAATAAAGCGGGTTTAAGGCTGATCAGCCCGGCTACTGTGCCGAAAAACAGCGTTCCGTCGTCATTTTTGAAAGAAGAATTGTAGTTAAACTGTTCGCTGAGCAGCCCATTCGCCTCATTGTAATTGGTAAATTTCCCAGTCTTGACATTCAGCATCGACAAACCACGCGAAGTCGAGATCCAGAAATTGCCCATATCATCTTCCAAAACCCGGAAAACCTGATTATCGGGTAAGCCATCTTCAATGCGGTAATTTTTGAATTGCCGCGTAACAGCATTATACCGCGATAATCCATGTTCGGTGCAGAACCAGAAGTCACCATTTTTGCTTTGATAAAGGCTGTTGATGTAGTTGTCCAGCAGTCCGCCTTTTTTGCCGGCATCATACTGTATCCTTCCTTTTTTTCCTGTTTTTGGATTAAAATAAAAAATCCCGCCGCCATAACTTGCCACCCACAATGTGCCCTCTTTATCCTCGTGAATGCTCTGCACCTGCGTATTGACGAAGGTCATCGGTGCAAAATCATCGGTGCTGCGATTGTATTTAAATAGGCCCGACCACGTTCCGACAAGGATTTCATTTGCCCTCGTTTTATAAAGCGTCACCACAAAATTGCTCCCGAAAGTGTTGGGCATGCTGGTGGTGTAATGCCGGATTACTTTATTGGTTTTCAGATCCATCACATCCAGGCCATGCTCGTAAGTGCCGATCCACAGTTCGTCGCCGTCGGCGACCAGCCCGTGCAGGTTCCGGTATGCAATGCTTCCCTGCTTGCCGTCAGGTAGAAATGATCTGAATGTTCCCGTTTGCAAATCCAGCTGGTTCAAACCCGCATCCTCAGTGCCTATCCATAGTTTTCCGTATTTGTCCTTCACCATTTCGTGGATCAGGTTTCCGCTGATGCTGTTGCCGGGCTGTGGGAAATATTTTTGAAAACGGTTGAATTCAGACGAGTAATAATTGACGCCGCCAAATTGCGTGCTCACCCAGATCCCACCCTCGCGGTCTTTGAAAATAGCATTGATAATGTTGTCCGTGATCGAATAAGGGTTGTATTTCTCCTTCACGATCTGCTTCATTTTATGCTTTTTCAAATCAAGAATAAAGAGCCCGGATTCTGAACCCAGCCAGTATTCGTCTTTGCCGTTCTGGAAGAATGTATGAATGTAAATGTCCTGTTTCTGGCCGGTCTGCTGCGAAATGTCGGTAATGTTGCCTGTCCTGTAATTAAAGAGCAGCAACCGCTTCATATTGCCAACCAGCAAGGTGGAGTCCGAAACGGAATGCACGCGCATGTTGGAAAATATCTCATTCACACGGCCGGAAAGATCGTATTTGGCAACCGTGCCCAGTTCAGGGTGATAACGCCGGATAACGCCATTGCTGAATGTTGCCCAGACTTTTCCGTCGGTTGAGACGTGTATAGCCACCGTGTTGGCCGCATCGGGAAGTGCTTTTACTTTTCGTGTTTTGGAATCGAACCGGTAAAGCTGATTATCGGAAATGATCCAGACTCCACCGTCATGGTCGCTGCGGATCATACGCACCTCGCCGGTCGGGATTAAATTGAAGACGGAAAACTGATCCGAAACAGGATTATATATATAAACGCCCTTGTGCGTCCCGATCCAAAGTTTCTCGTCCTGATCCTCGGAAATTGAGAAAACTGAGTTGCTGCCCAGGCTGGTGGAATCGCCTTCTTTGCTCCTGAAAATCTTAAAAGAATTCCCGTCAAAACGGTTGAGTCCGTTGCGGCTGGCAATCCAGATAAAGCCCTTTTTATCCTGAATAATATCCCCAGTGGCATTGCCGGAAAGGCCGTCCGAAACTTTGTAGCTTTTGAAATAATACGGCGCTTCCTGACCCAGACAAGCCAGACATAAAAACACGAAGTAGAACGTAGAGAGCAGCTTTTTCACCCAGGCATCCGTACAAAGTCAGCTTTGCTGCCGACCCTTACTTGTTGAACATTTTTATAAATATATCCCTGCAAAATCATTGGTAATTAATATAACATCATGTTGAGACGAATTGATCTAAAATTGAGACTCACAGATCATTCCGTTAATCAGCAAAGCAGGAAATTCGCACCACTTTAAATAAGTCCAATATTTTAGTTGGATAGTAACAAGTCGGGGAGTTTCAAATTCCAATTTAACCAACAATTTTAATGAAAAATAATTTGCACAAACTGGCACAGGTTGCTAAAAAGCAGGCGCTCATGCGCTGGTCTGTAAGGACCACGATGGCGATGCTTCTAGGCATTATCTGTGCCATGTCCGGTGTAGCACAAGCTCAGACCGGCACCTCAATTTCGGGTAAAATCAGTGATAAACAAGGGGCTCTGCCCGGTGTTTCAGTGATTGAGAAAGGAACTTCCAACGGGACCACGACGGACGCCGAAGGAAAATTCAACTTGCAACTTTCGGCAGGGGCAAAAGCAATCACCGTATCAAGCGTTGGTTACCTTGCTCAGGACGTGGATGTTACCAACAAATCTACTGTGAATGTCACACTGCTGGAAGACCAGAAAACGCTGAATGAAGTGGTCGTGATCGGTTATGGTTCTTTGAACAAAAAAGAAGTTTCCAGCGCCATTACCCACTTGTCTGACAAGGACTTGTTGCGTGTGGGCGGTAACAACCCGCTGATGTCCATCCAGGGCAAAGTGGCCGGGTTATCCATCACCAACACATCCACTGCCGATCCGAACTCATCGCCGAGCATCCAGCTTCGCGGAGCTTCGTCCCGCAGCGCCGGTCTTGGACCTTTGTTCGTTATCAACGGCATTCCGGGTGGTAACATCGACAACATCAACCAGAATGAGATCGAATCCATCGACGTACTGAAAGGTGGTGCGGCTTCGGCGATTTACGGAACAAGGGGAAGCAACGGGGTGATCGTGATCACCACCAAAAAAGGCTCTTCCGAACCGCGCCTTTTCTATGATGGGTACACGACTTTTGATTACCTGACCAACCAGCTTTCGGTGCTTTCGAAAGACGATTTCCTGGCCAACAAGCGCGGATTCGATTTTGGCGGAAACACCAACTGGCTGAAAGAAGTAAGCCGTCAGCCCTCATTCTCGCACAAGCATACATTGCAGTTTTCGGGCGGTAACGGGCAAACCAACTACTTTTCATCCGTGGATTACCGCGATGCAAACGGGATTGACCTCCGTTCCGGAAAGAGAGAATACGGTGGCCGGGTGAACATTAACCACACCACTGCCAATAACCTGCTTGCCCTGACGTTCAGCGTGGCGCCGCGTTACGCGAAAATCAGCGAAGCCGATTACAGCGCATTCAATTATGCACTGACGCTTAATCCTACGCAGGGCGTGAGAGATTCCACAGGCAAATACAGCTACATTAACTCTGGCTTTTTTGCCAACAATCCTGTGGAATGGGCTAAAAACGTGAAGCAAGACCGTGAGCATAAGTCGCTCGACCTGAATGGTTCTGTGAAACTGAACATTTTGGAAAACCTGAATACGATCGTGACGTTCGGAGAAGTGAGCCTGTCTCAGCGCATCATGAACTTCACGCCTTCCAACATTACGCCTGTTATTAACGGAAACGGCCGCAATACCGCCTCGCAGGGGCTGGAAGAAAAAGACCAGAAAAGCTTCGAATGGCTGGGCAATTATTATCTGGACAAAGGAAAGCATTCTGTGAAACTCCTTGCAGGTTATTCATTCCAGCATTTTATGGAATCCGGATTTAGCGCGGGCAATGAGAAATTCCCGTCCAATGTATTGACTTACAATGGCCTGGGCACCGGGTTATGGAACCTGGAAAAAGGCGTCAATGGTGTTGGTTCATACAAAAACAGCTCCAAACTGATCGCTTTCTTCGGACGTGTGAATTATGACTTCGACCAGAAATATTACTTCTCTGCCAGCCTTCGCCGCGAGGGATCTTCGAAGTTTGGATATGACAATAAATGGGGTTATTTCCCGGCCGCATCCTTTGCATGGCGCGCCACGCAGGAAGGCTTCCTGAAAGACCTTCCCTGGCTGAATGAGCTGAAACTGCGTGCCGACTACGGCGAAACGGGTAACCAGGATTTCGGTAACTATCTGTCGCTGGATACTTACGGCGGCTATGGTTACTATCCTTACAACGGAAACTCTTACCAGGTGTGGGGACCAAGCCAGAACACCAACTATAACCTGCGCTGGGAAAAGGCGATCAACTTCAATGCGGGCGTTGACTTTGAGCTTTTCAGCAGCAAGATCACGGGTAGCCTGAATTACTATGTGCGTCAGAACAAAGATCTTTTGGGCAACTACAATGTGCCTAACCCGCCCAACATTCAGGGACAAACCTTTGCCAACGTGGGCACGATGCGGAATAGCGGTCTGGAATTGCAATTGAGTGCAGCGGTGGTGAACAAAGCGGATTTCAGCTATAACATCAGTGCAACGGGTGCATTCAATGACAATAAATTTGTATCATTCTCCAATGACCTGTACAAAGGACAAACTTACGTGGATGTGGTAGGCATGCCTGCGCCGGGCAGTCCGGGAACGATCCAGCGCTTGCAGGAAGATCAGCGGATCGGTAATTTCTACGCGCTCAAATCGGCGGGTGTAAATGATGCCGGTGCACTGCTGGTGTACAATAAAAACGGTGACATTATCCCTGCTAACGAGGCCAATAACGACGACAAGCAAATCGTAGGAAACGGGCTTCCTAAGTTCACAACCGGGATTACCAACTCATTCCGCTATAAAAACTTCGATCTGACTGTGTTTCTGCGCGGGGCTTTTGGTTACAAGCTGTTCAACACGTATGCATTTTACCTGGGCACACCAGCCGCTCAGCAAAACGTGAACCTCCTGACCTCTGCATTCGATGGTGGTAAATATTCGAAGCTGACCAGCACATCGACTTATTCTTCGCTATCCGATTATTTCCTGGAACCGGGTGGATTCCTGAAAGTGGACAACATTACGCTGAGCTATACCCAGCCTTTGAATGCCAAGTTCATTAAGTCTGCGCGCATTTATGCGACGACAAGGAACCTGGCCACATTTACCAAGTTCAAGGGCGGCGATCCTGATCTGATCCAGGTGAACGGACTTTATCCGGGTGTAGCTACCAACCGCGATAATGGCGGTACGCTAAACTACTATCCTGCCACCACGCAGTTGCTGCTGGGATTACAACTTACATTTTAATTAGCCGATTAAATTCCGAAAATGAAAAGGCATAACATATCAAAATACATCCTCCGGTTCGCTGCCTGCGCACTGCTATCTGTAACGGCGGGCTGCACCAATCTGGACGAAGAACTATACGATCGGATCACTTCCGAAAACTTCCTGCAAACGCGGGACGACGTTACCCGTGACTTTCTGAGAGCTTTCGAGCACAGTTATTGGAGCATCCAGGGCGGCAGCACATTCATGCTGCAGGAAAACAGCTCCGACGAAATGATGACCATCAACCGCCAGGGCGACTGGTTTGACGGCGGTCAGTTCCAGCGTGTACATTACCACACCTGGACTGCCCAGGACGGCTTCACAAGCGATCCCTGGAACGCGCTTTACGGCGGTGTAACCCTGGCGACCAACTCCCTGGAAGATCTGGAAGGCATTACGGACCCCTCGAAATTTGACATGACCCGCGAAGAGCTGGATGGCATGATTGCCGAGCTGAAAGTGCTTCGTGCCTGGCTGAACATTCGTTTGCTGGATTTTTACCGGAACATTGTCATTGTGACCAAAGTTAAAGGCCAGACCGAAGGGGGCTTGCAGGTTCCTCCGCAAGAAGCATTCGCTTTCATCGAGCAGGAATTGAAAGAGGCCCTTCCGAAGCTTTCGACCAACACCACATTAGGTAACAATGTATCGGGACGCTGGACCAAAGGCGGTGCGGCTGCATTGCTGGTTCGTTTGTATCTCAATGCAAAAGTTTACACCGGAACCGATCGTTTCAAAGATTGCGAGACGATGGCGCAGGAGATTATCGATGGCAAATACGGCGATTATGCACTCGAAACGCGCTGGGATGCTCCATTTGATTACACCAACCCGACTTCGAAAGAAACCATGTTCGGTTTCCCGGGCAGCTTTGCACAAACGCACTGGCAGTATGACGGCGGCATGTATTTCTGGATGCTACCTAACCTGGCACCGAGCTATTTCGGATTCACCGATTTTGGCAATGCTAACCCGAAATATGCCATGCAGCCAGGCCGCGATGTGGACAGCGTGGAGTACAGCTTTACTTTGGGAAAACCATTTATCAAATTCCAGAAATACAAGGATGACCTGCGTTTAAAAAAATACAAAAACCTGGGCAACAGCAAGCGCGAAGGCATGTTCCTGTACGGTTACCTGCCTTACAAAAATGCGAGTGGAAAAGCAGACACAGTGAAAGGTTTCAAAGGCCCCTACCCGCTGTTCCTGCGTGACCAGGTGGGTAAGTTTTTGGATGCAAAACCAGGAACGAAGATCGCCGATAAGGTTTCCAACATGAACAACGGAGACAACAACTCGGGCCTTTATCCGGTAAAATACCCTTACTACCCAAGCGACGACCAGAACAAGATTTCCTCGGCCTATGCGGAGATCCGTTTTGCCGAGATCTATTATTCTCTGGCCGAATGCAAATACCGCGCTGGAAACAAGGCTGCTGCTGCAACATTGCTGAATGCAGTCCGCAAACGCAATTATCCAGCCGGCTCACCAAGCCTTTACAAAGCCAACGGCGCCGAGCTTACCGACCAGGAAATGCTGGACGAATGGATGCGCGAGTTCCTGGCAGAAGGCCGCAGAAGAACGGATCTGATTCGCTGGGGCGTGTTTAACACGGGAAGCTGGTGGGATAAAAAACCCGATGCGGACAACCACACGGAAATTTTCCCGATTGGTCAGAATGTGTTGAACTCTTCGCCGCAATTGAAGCAGAATCCAGGTTACTAAAATAGATTTAAATGAAATTTCAAAAACCTTTGGTCGGACCACGCCTGGTTGGGTTGAGCGCTGCAATTCTTCTTGCAGTGCTTGGCTCCGCCTACCGTGGCCCTGCCACTACTTTCACTCCAAAGCCAGCAACTATTGCTGGTTTTTCTGATGTTAAACGCCCGCGCGAAGCGTGGGTTCTGCGCTCCGTTCTGGACGCCCGTCCACGGATTCTCAGCATTGCATTGCACGACAATCTATGGCTCGCCTACAACACCAAAACAGCCTCCTTATACAAAGCCTGGGCAGGAAAAATCAACTTTGGCGGCCCTGTTTACACCTCATCCCACGGCCCGCAACCCGTGTCGCAGGGAACCACATATATGGAAGAGCCTGATGAAAATCCCTGGCGGCTCACCATTGATGGAAAGGAAGTTACGCCGGAAATCAGCTACAAAGGCCACGCCATTCTGAACAACCAGGTAACATTGAAATATGACTTGGATTACCAGGGAAAGAAGATTTCAGTTGAAGAAAAACCTGAGTTTTTTGATGCGCAAAATGGCAAAACCGGATTCGAACGCGTTTTTACGGTTGCTAATGCGCCTTCGGGTGTTCAGATTGCGTTAAATGTACATTTGAATTCATTGACGGCTGCCACCGACCATAAAACGGACGGCCGGTTTTCAGTGACCAATGAACGCGAGGAAACAGCCGGGAATCAGGCATTTAAAGCGATAGATGGAAAGCTGGTTTTGAACAACAATGGCAAAACCACATTGTCTGTAAGCCTGACCAAAAAACCAGCGCAGCCGCAAACGGCCCAGCAGGAAAGCAAAGCTGATATGGTAGCCGGACTTTTTGCCAAAAGCGACTGCAACACCTGCCATAACCAGGACGTTAAGACCGTTGGCCCGGCTTACAAAGCCATTGCAGAACGTTATGAAAACAATGATAACAACAAAAATGCGCTGGTTACCAAAGTAATCAAAGGAGGCGCCGGAAACTGGGGACAGATCGCCATGTCTCCGCACCCGGATCTCAAAAAAGAGGACGCCGAAACAATGGTCTCCTACATTCTGGAACTGGATGCTGACAAAGAAAGAGCACAAGCGGCCAGCAAACTAATGCCCAGGCCCGCCTACCCGATCGTCCTCAAATCCATCGTTCCTGCCAAAGTTGCCACTGCGACGGAAAAACCAGGCATCGCTGTCAATGTTTACCAGTTTTCAAGCGGCATAGGAGCTGTTCCTGAAATTAATGATGAAATGCTGCCTGTGAAATCAGGATCTATCAATGCATTGCATCTGGATGAGCAGGATTTTGGAGATCTGAAAGACAACTTTGCGATTTTTGCCAGCGGTTATATCAACATTAAAAAGACGACCAACATTGTTTTCCGCTTGGTTTGTGATGATGGTGGAAAGCTTTTTATTGATGATAAAATGGTGATCGACAATGGCGTTAACCACCCCCTGCAACCCACCGACGGAGAGATTATTCTCAAACCAGGTAAGCATCCTTTTAAAGTAGAATATTATCAGGGCGCATTTGGCAAGGGGCTTTCGCTTCAATGGAGGCCTTATGGCACCAAGGAATTTGTGGTGGTGCCGCCAAGCGTGTTTACCTATAAAGGAGCTGATATTAAAAGAACCGGACAGACACCGGTAGATGTCAAAAAAGAAGACATTCCGGGTGACAAATCGCCACTCGTCGCCGTGCACCCAAGCTTTACATTGGCGCAGGCCCGCCCGTATAATTTCCAGCCAAGAGTCGGCGGAATGGATTTTCTGGCCGATGGAAGAATGGTGGTCAGCACCTGGGATTCATTAGGATCTGTTTACATTGTTGATGGCCGCAAAGCGACGACACCGAACGACATTAAAGTAAAACGCATTGCTTACGGACTCGCCGAGCCGCTGGGTCTGAAAGTGGTGGATGATGAGATTTACATTATGCAAAAACAGGAACTGACCAAGCTGGTCGACCTGAATAATGATGAGCTCATCGATGAATACCAGACCATCTGCAACGGCTGGAAAGTCTCGGCCAACTTCCACGAATTCGCATTCGGGCTGGTTTATAAGGATGGTTATTTCTACGGAACATTGGCAACGGCCATCAATCCCGGCGGTGCCAGCACCAAGCCACAGATCCCGGATCGTGGGAAAGTCGTGAAAATTTCTAAAAAAGACGGCTCATTCACCTTTGCAGCATCCGGCTTACGGACGCCAAACGGCATCGGCCTGGGCGTTGACAACGAAATTTTCATCGCCGATAACCAGGGCGACTGGCTGCCTGCCAACAAGATCATTCACTTGCAGGAAGGCGCCTGGTACGGCTCGCGCTCGGTGGACTTTGAAGGAACTGCCAACAAAACAGAAACGCCGCCGGTGGTGTGGCTTACCCAGGATGAAATCGGCAACTCGCCAAGCCAGCCTGCCAGACTGAATGTGGGGCCTTACCAAAACCAAATGATCCATGGCGACGTTACGCACGGCGGGATCAAGCGCGTATTTGCTGAAAAAGTAAACGGCGCTTACCAGGGCGCTGTGTTCCGGTTCACGCAAGGTTTGGAAGCGGGCGTTAACCGCTTAGTGTGGAGCCCGGATGGCTCCCTTTACATTGGCGGTGTGGGTTCCACAGGTAACTGGGGACACGCTGGAAAACTCGGATACGGACTCCAAAAGCTGACATTCAATAACAAAGTTGCTTTTGAAATGCTGGCCGTAAGAGCCAAATCGGACGGTGTGGAAATTGAATTTACCGAACCATTGAAAGAAGGCGCGGGCGAAACCGCAGCCGACTACCAGATCCGCCAATGGTGGTTCAAACCTACCGGCGATTACGGCGGCCCGAAGCTGGACGAAGAAAACCTGGCTGTTAAATCAGTAAAGGTTTCCCCTGATCGCAAGAAGGCAACATTACAGCTGACGGGCATGAAGAGCAAACATATGGTTTATATTCATTTGAACAGAAAAACCATCATCAGCCAGAGTGGCAACAATTTATGGAGCACCGAAGCCTGGTACAACATGAATGAAATCCCTAAAAACCTGAACTAGGGATCAGCTGCTGCTCAATACATTGAAAACGCCCGGAAATAGCTTCCCGGGCGTTTCTGGTTTTATACAAAATGTAAATCAGGGCAACTCAGTATTTTGCGAAATGAAAAGTTGAAACCCTGTTGTCGACCCCGGTTGCTTTCAGTATAAAAATACCTTTTGGCAGCGCTTTTACATCGATACCTGCACTTGTATATTCCCCTGAATAATGCAGTAAGCCGGATGTTGAATAGATCTGCACCGACTGTATGGTCCCGGCAGCAGGAGCATCAAGAAAAACCCTGTCTGTCACCGGGTTAGGATAACCCTTCACCTGCCCCTTGGAATCTGCAAAGCGCACGTGTTCTATCTTGCTGAATGCGAATGTGCCGTCGGTGTCCACCATACGAAGCCGGTAGAAGTTGTCGGCATGCAGCGGCAGCGGATCAATAAAGCGGTAACGCTGGATTTCTGAATTTTCGTTACGCGTAGCAACGGAACCGATTTTTTCCCAAACCTTTCCTTCTGCACTACGCTGAATTTCGAAGTGGCTGCTATTGACCTCGCTTGAAGTTGTCCAAGCCAGCTCCACGGCAGATTCATTTTTTGAAGCCTTGAAATCCACAAGGGTAACCGGCATAGGATCGTTGATAGCCCTAATCGTGAATTTGCCGTCGGTATAAGAGGTTTCCCATATCAATGGCGCGATATCCGGTAGGTTTACCGTTGCGAATGTTCCGGTAATGGTGCCTGCATCCAGAAGAATAAATGCATCACCCAGTGCAGGCGTGAAACCGTTGATAAATGATACTGTTATCGTCCCTCCTGCCGTGAATGGCCCGGACTGAAACTGGTCATAACCTGTAATAGCGGTGGTTCCGCCGATCTCTACCAGCAGCGTTCCTGTATTGGCAAACTCGCTGGCAAACGCAAGCGTGCCCGGCGATTCACCCGGGGCCAGCGTACCTGCATTGGTAAATGAATTGTGTAAAAATGTGGCATTACCGCGGATCTCGCCGTTGTTGTCAAAACTGCCGCTAATGGAATGTACCCCAGTGCCCGATTGCAACAGCCCGTTCACAGTAAAGTTATTTACGTTGAAGGAGATGTTATCCGGCATCCGCATGGTATGCCCGCTGGTAACGACCGTACTTGCCGCACTGGCATCGGGAAAAGAAGATGCCGTAATCCAAAAGCTGTTGTCCTGAGAAGATTGCCAGTTGCCGGGAGTGTTCCAGGTGCCATCTGTGGCTGCCGTCCTGTAAGAATCACCTGCGTTTGAAACCTTATAAATCGTATAGGCATTTGCCGAGGTGAATGCGGCATTCAGGTTGGGTATCGTACCGGTTAGTCCCGTGACCTCCAGCTTAATGCTCCCGTTTCCGCTTCCGGTATTTATAGTAACATCATACGTTGTCCCCGACCCCGAAATGCCCGAAACCGATGCGCCAGAAACACCGCTCGTCGACAGCGTAAAAACAGAAGCGTCTTCAATCGTTACACTTTGCGCAAACACAACCTGATAACTGACAGTGCCCTCATTCGTCGGATTGGAGGAAAGCTGGGTAACGGAAGTTACACTTGTTTGCGTATAAAAGTTAATTTCGCTGCCATAGGAAGTTCCTATTGAATTGGTTGCATAAGCACGCAGATAAATGCGCGTTCCTGCGGGCAGCCCTGTCACTGTTGTACTGAAAGCACCATTGCCGGAACCGATCCCGACCTTATTGGCCAGCTCGATAGTAGGCGCCGCCGATGTACTCCACACAATGCCATAATCCGTGACGGCAGCACCGCCGTTGGCCGTCACTTCACCGCCGACTTTGGCAGTGGTCAGCGCAATTTCACTCGCGGAAGCCGTGGTAACAGTAGGCGCTACGGCAGGTATACCGGTAGTAAATCTCAGCCAGGTAGCACTGCTCACACCCTCGAAAATACGGCCGTCGGTGTCGGCAAATGCGGCTTTGTCAACGATAACATAGTAAGTCGTGCCACCCTCCAGGTCTGTTGCGGGATCCATCGTAATTGTGTTTGAGCCACTGCCGGTAACCTGCGCACTATTCGCCGCAATGGTGGCAAAGACTGCATCGTCATACAGGCGGCGGATCTGAATGTACTTGCCTGCTGCACCGGTAACTGCCTGGTTGAATGTCAGCGAAATGTTGCTGCTCACGGATATCCCCGTTGCAGCGTTGGTCGGGCTGGTAGCAGTGATCCGGGGTGGCGCGCCGTTCTGACGGAAGAAATATTTCTGGTTTGCGCCAGTGTAGTTGGTCGTAAACACATCCACATCGTCATCATTATCCCAGTCGGCTACGAAGGATTTTATTGCATTATTATAAAAAGCGCCCGAGTTCGGAAGCGAATTGAAAGGGTTCCCGGCGCCTGTCACCTGCGTAAAAGCGCCGCTGCCATTGTTCCGCCAGAAAACAAGCGTTTCCGAGCCATCAGAAGTATGCAGATCGATATCTCCGTCCGAATCGAAGTCTCCGGAAAGAATCTGGTTATCACTGGCTATTGTCATGCCGTTGAAAGGATTTGCGCCTCCCGTCTGTTTTGAATATACGCCATTGTCATTGCGGTAGTAGTCTCTCACCGAAGTTCCGCCGATCCTGCTTACAAAAATATCGACATCACCGTCATTGTCCCAGTCTTCCACGTAGGCATACTGCACACTTGAAAAAGCAGCTTTGCCAGGCAGACCGTCAAAAGGATTTTGCGGGCCCGTCACTTTGCTGAACGCACCGCTGCCATTATTGCGCCAGAACTCGTTATCAAGATTATTTCCAGGATAGTTATGCAAATCAACATCTCCATCATTATCGAAATCGCCAAAGATCAGCTGATTGTTACCGCTCACATTAATGCCGCTGAACGGGCTTGAAGCGCCACTCAGCAACACGTATTTTCCATTGTCATTGCGGTAATAAAAGTTCTTTTCGTTCTGATTGGCGTTACGCATCGGGACGTAGATATCATCGTCGCCATCATTGTCCCAGTCTGCCACAAACGCACCCGAGGCAGAATAGAAAACGGCATTCTCATTGATGTTTTGAAATGGATCCGCAGAACCGGTCACTTTTGCAAATGATCCGCTGCCGTTGTTTTGCCAAAATTCGTTAACGGTTCCTCCCGGATAGGAATGAATGTCAATGTCACCATCCGCATCAAAATCCCCGTAAATCAGCTGATCGTCACCAGAGATTGTAATGCCGTTGAATGGGCTTGCCCCGCCAGTAAGCTGTGAGAAGGTCGGCACAAGTAAGCCATTGAATTTCAAGATCGTAAGGACCTGCTCTTTAACTATCTTACCAACAACATATTCGAGGTCCCAGTCTCCGCCGCGGCGAGCTGAGCCTGTTTGGTCGTTGGAAGCGGCCACGGGCACACCGAGCATACGGTGGATCCGCTGTACGAAACCCTCCCCGCTGCGGCTTGCAGTAAGCTCGCAGCTGTAAATAAGCAAACTTGATTTGCCCACTTCAAGCACATTACCCAAACTTTGCCAAAAGCTGTTGTGCTCTGCAATATTGGCATCATTAAGCTGGGTCTGACCAAGCACAAAATTGCCGTCCGTACCATGCGTCATAATGTGCACGCGTTCGGCCTTGCCCTGCGTTGCAAGCTGTTTTGTTAATTTTTGAAAACCTTCCCGGCTATTCGAAACATAAATCACTTCTGATCCGGGACTCAGCCCATCCGCCAGGGAGCGGAAATCTTTCAGAGATTCGTCAATGATGACCAGGTCGGAAACCGTTTTTCGGCTGAATTTTTGATAGGTTACTATCGAAAAAGCGAGCAATGATAGTAAAAAAAAGGAGAGCGTAAAGGTTCGTTTCTTCATATATAGGGAGTAGAAATAGTTGATTATAAGCTAAAACTGAAATCAACACCTTTCATACCCATATATGAAGTAAACTTTATTTAATTGTACGTTCTCCTCTTCCTGCCTAATTAATAACCCTTCGAGAGATCGACCTCATCGGCAATCTCCTCGCTTTTCAGGTATTTCTGAACATTATCGACAAATTTGGCAACCTTATCGCGATCACGCATTTTGTGCGCCGCGCCTGTGTGCTGGGTGAGGATTACATTTGTCATTGGCCAAAGTCTGGAATCTTCCGGAAGAGGTTCCTTTTCCGTTACGTCCAGAACAGCACCAGCCAATCTGCCGCTTTCCAAAGCTTTGATCAAAGCCTCCTCATCCGTGGTGTTGCCGCGCCCAATGCTTGCATAAAGCGCACCTTCTTTCATGGCATCAAAAAAGTCTTTGCCCGCATATTTATCCAAATTCCCAGGTAATGTATTGACTACTAAATCAGTATCCGGAAGCTGGGCAAGCAGGTCATCAAAGGAATGAATGTCTGCATCCGGGTCGCTTTTCGCAGTCATCTGCACATTGCATCCGAATGCTTCCAGCATTTTTCCAACATTTTCACCGATGGCACCGGATCCCAGGATAATCACCTGCTTTTCTCCTAAAATGGAAAGTTCGTTCTCAACTGCCTCCCCCTCCCATTTTCTGTTGATCTGATTTCTAACCATGAGATGAACGCCCCTGTAAAAGCCAAGGATGCCAGCAAGAATAGTCTCCGCACATGCTGCGGCTGACATATCGCCTACATTAGCAGCCTTACCCTTGAATTGCAAATCCTTATACTGCTCAAAACCCACATTTTCGAGTTGCCAGAATTTGAGACTTTCCGGAATGTCCTGGAAAGAATCCGCAGGTGGATTGCCAATCAGAATTTCAGCAGACGCTATCTCCTGCATCACTTCCTCATCGGAAAGCTCGCCTTTGGTTACGATGTCCGCATCTTCGGGAAGCTGTTTTTTTAGTTCTTCCAAATATTTTTCTTGCAGGTCTGCATAAATAACAATCTTCATAAAATTCGGTTAAAGTAAGAATCATTGCCTCCTGAGCCGGGCATCCGCTTGTGGCTGCCCTCTTAAATAACCGCGCCAGCAGCCTGTTGCCACGCGTATTCGTACCGGACATTGCAAAACAGAATCAGCGAATGCAATAGGATGGCGAAATGTGCATGACTGCTCGACTTTTGTCCATTCTATCCGGCTTCCCAACCTGCCAATTTTGCATTCGGTACAGGGTAGCGGAATGTCCCGCGCCCGTCATCATAACTCATAATACATCATGAAAAGACAACAGAACCGCACCCTGGGTGCATTCGAAAAGGCGTTTTGGCTGCTGGACCAAATCGATTCCAAGGACTTCGCGCTCGCCGCAGACATTTCGGGCACATTACCCATTGAAAAATGGCGCAACGCACTGGATATGGCACAGAAGCGCCACCCGAACCTTTCTGTACGGGTTAGCCTCGATGAGCTGTCGAGGCCTGTATTGCAGCATGTAGAAAACATTACCATTCCGCTCCGGGTGGTGCATGTGGAGCAGGATTATCGCTGGGAACAGGAAGTCGAGAAGGAGCTTTCTGTGCGGTTTAATACGGAAGAAGCTCCGCTATTAAGGGTCGTTCTGGTGCAGAAACCAGAGCGCACTGTCCTGATTCTGGCAGCCAATCACACCGTCGCCGATGGGTCGTCATTGAGCTTTTTGACCCGGGATATATTGCTTGCCGTCACGGGAAAACAGCTAGAACCCATGGAACCGCAAGTGTCCAACGACCAGACGCTTAACCTCCCGGAAGACCTCCCTGCCCAGACCGCAGGCGAAGTGCTGGAACTGAAAATGAAAACGGACATTGTGCAGCCGCTGATTTCATCCATCCGTATTTCTGAAAAAATTACCCGGAACCTGCTTGAAAAAGCCAGGCAAGAAAACACAACCGTTCACGGTGCCATTTGTGCAGCAGTGCTATTGGCGTCCAGGCAGATGCGTAAAGAATGGGATGAAGCCAGAATGGAGCTGGTCTCGCCCGTTTGCACAAGAGGGCCGCTGAATCTGGACGATAACTTTGGCCTTAATATCACGACGCAATCTGTGTTTTTTGAAAAGCAGCCGGATTTAACATTCTGGGATCTGGCCAGACTTGCAAAGGCCGGGCTCGATGGGACCAATTCACCGGAATATGTAAACGGCTATCTGTCCTTTTTCCGCGACATTGTATTTGGGCACAATGATATGCAGCAAATGATTGATGTTTTAAAAACCGCATTCAACCATCACATTATGGTGACCAACCTGGTAAAAGTGCGTTATCAAACGGATTTTGGGCCTTTGAAGCTGGAAGCGCTTTATGGTCCGATGGTGCGCTCCGGAAAAGGAATGGAACAGACCATCGGCGCATTAACAACCAATGGCGCCCTTTGCCTGACCAATACAAGCGACAATCCTATCCCTGGCTTGCTCGCTGAAATAGAGCGCATGCTGACAGAAGCTTCTCAGTTGAAATCAAATGCTGCATGTCCTTTTGGATAAGTGTTCGTAAGCGATGATTGTGCTGATCGATTCAGATAGGGATAAATTTATCCCTATCTGAATCGTAAATCCCTACTTGTCAGCAATAAGCATTGTGCTGAAATTTGTCCTAAACAAATGAACAAAGTTTATGGACTTCAATTTCGAAAACGAACTGACAGGTAAAGTTGCGCTGGTAACCGGCGGAAGCAAAGGCGCAGGCAAAGCAATCGCAGAACGACTACGGAATGCAGGCGCAACCGTCATCATTACCGCAAGGAACGAGCCGGAGGATAAAAGCAACGGCTTCCATTTCATAGCAGCGGATTTAAGCAAACCAGACGGGACCCAAAAAGTGGTTTCACAAGTGCATCATCAATTTGGTAGCATTGACATTTTGATCAATAATATGGGTGGCTCAGAAACGCCTGGCGGAGGGTTTGCCGTGCTTTCCGACGAAGATTGGGAGGCCTCGTTTCAAACCAATCTCCTCGCACCCGTACGGCTGGACCGGGGATTCCTGCCCGGCATGATTGAACGTCATGCTGGCGTTATCATCCACATTGCTTCCATCCAGGCGAAGTTGCCATTGTATGACTCTACCCTACCCTACGCGGCGGCAAAGGCGGCTTTGGTCAATTATAGTAAAAGCTTATCCAATGAAGTTGCCTCCAAAGGCGTGCGCGTGCTCGCCGTCTCACCGGGATGGATCATGACGACGGCATCTGCCCGGATGATGAAACGCATTGCCGAGAGTTCAGGCTCGACGGCCGAAGAAGCTGCCAAAGGAGTTATGGACGCGCTGGGCGGCATTCCGTTCGGCAGACCAGCCTGGCCGGAGGAAGTTGCGGAACTCGTGGGCTTTCTGGTTTCGCCCAGGGCAGCTTACCTTACCGGCACCGAATATGTCATCGACGGCGGCACCATACCCACGGTTTAAGCATAGCAATTACCGGTATTTTATTTGAACAAAATCATTTTCAAAAATTAAACTTAAAATAATCATGAAACTTCCTAGTAACATAGAAGGATTTATTCGGGCGCAAAACAATCTGGACAGCACGGCATTTGCCGCTTATTTTACAGAACACGCAACCGTTTCCGATGAAGGTTCGTCTTACTCAGGCAGGGCCGAAATTATAAAATGGATACAAGAGGCGACTGAAAAGTACAATATGCAACTGAAACCCATTGATTTTATACAATCCGGCTCTAAGGGCAAGCTGACCGTTGAAGTGTCCGGTACATTTCCGGGCAGTCCGGCGGTCATGCATTATCACCTGGGTTTTGATGAAAAATTAATCAGTTCATTAAAGATTACAGGATAACATGGAACGCATAATTTCGCAGGAATGCTTCCGGTTCAAATCAACGGAGCTTCCTGCGAAACATTAAATTTTTATAATTCAAATTTACATATGATTGTCAAAATGCGGTTAACCCTGGCCATTTCAGCATTATTTCTACTGTTTTCCTCAACATTCACATCGGCACAAAAGCCGGATTCCAACCGCAAAAACGATCCGGCGCATCGGATTAAAATCGCACCTGAAAGCGTCTTCAAAATGTTCCGGGAGGCTGGAATGCAGCCTGTTAACCACGAGCTGACGCTGGCCCAAAACGAAAAAGTGCGCAATGCTTTTGCAACCTTACCGCCGCTGCATCAACGTATTCTTAAGCAGCATTTGCATAGTATCAGTTTTATGGACAATATGCCCAACACGGCGTTAACCTCACCTGTTGATTCCACTGCTGGACCAAAAATGTTCAACATTACCTTTCGGGCAACTTTATTGGATGAAAATATTTCGGAATGGGCAACATGGAAGGAAAATAGCTGCTTCACGCCTGCCGCTGATTCCAGTTATAAAGTACGCGTAGAAGCGGGAAAGATGGATGCTATCATCTACGTGCTTTTGCACGAAGCTACACACGTTGTTGATGCGGTGATGAACATGACGCCGCATCCTGGCGAAGCCAATGCAGTTGTGGAGCCTACACAATTTACAAAAGATATTTGGCGCCTGATGGATGTGCCGGCTGATCCATACGTTGATTCCCTTTTGGAACAAACGCGTTTCCGCAACGGGAAGCCAATTTCAATCACCCAGGCACCGGAAGTTTATGCAAAGCTCTCGAAAACGCCATTTCCCTCCTTATATGCAATGGCGGCATGGTCTGAGGATATTGCCGAGCTTGCAACCATTTATCACCTCACAACTAAATTGAGATCCCCATTTTATATAGTCGTCACCAAGAATAATAAGGAGTTGGCCAAGTTCGAACCCATGAAAAATGTCCTGGTCAGGCAGCGATTGGGCCAACTAGCGGCCTTTTACAAACCGTAATTTCCTATTCGGGAAAAATGTACAAGGCACATTGCCTTTTATCCATTCTTCTGCGGAATTTAATCCGCCACCTTTGTCATGTCGAAACGCAAAGACAATCGGCTAAGGGTTAGCTGATTAACTCAAACAAATTCAAACTTACCACTCAAATGAAAACTGTTGCCTTGACCATCGCATTCTTGTTAACTTTTATCCAAAGTCAATTTCTATTCGCACAAACGCGCAAGCCGGCATCCGCAGGAAGAGAAGAATACATTGAAGTGGAGAAAAATGTAAAACTCCACGTGATCGACCTCGGCGAAGGCCAGCCGGTGGTGCTCATTCACGGATGGCCGCTGAACAATGCAATGTATGAATATCAATACCAATATCTGGTTGAAAAAGGGTTCAGGGTTATCGGCATTTCCCTCCGCGGTTTCGGTAAATCAGACAGACCTTTTGGAAAATATGACTTCGACACATTCTCCGACGACATTAAAGTGGTGCTGGAAAAATTGAAAATTGAAAATGCAACGCTTGGGGGCTTCTCACTCGGAAGCGCAGTAACACTCCACTTTGTGACGAAATATAACGGAGCGCATATCAGCAAGTTGGCCTTGTTCGGAGCAACAGGCCCATCATGGAAGCAACGCGAGGGCTATCCTTACGGCATCACCGAACAAGGTGCAGCGGACCTGATCAAGCAGACCAAGACGAATCGTCAGCAACTGGTATCCGGTTTTGGCAAAGGCTTTGCCGGACAAGAAGGAAGTTTGTCAGAAGAATCACTCAGATGGTTGGAAAGCATTAACCTGGACGCCTCTCCTTACGCTACTACGCAGGCGATCAAAGCATTAGGCGACCTGGATTTGCGTCCTGAACTAGGAAAAATTAAAATCCCCGTTGCCTTATTCCACGGTGTAAATGACAAATTGTGTGACTTCTCATTGTCAGAACAGCTGCACAAAAGCATCAAAGGTTCTTACCTTGTAAGATTTGAGAAAAGCGGACACGGTTTATTCCTGGAAGAAATGGATAAATTCAACTCTGAACTTGAAAAATTCGCAAGGAAATAAAGCCCTGGCAAAAGCTGTGAACGGAACGACCCCTTCACAGCTTTTGCCTATAACATTTAAACAACATAACATTAACTAATATCTGCGTATATAGCCATGAGTACAACGGTGTTTAACAATAATTCAAAGACATTAGGGCTGCTGCAAGTCACGCAAAACCAAATGGATGCCATCAACGGTCCGGACTATAAGCAATATATCAAGATCCTCTATCTGCCGGCCGGTTATAAGCTCAGGGTAGATTTTGCCTGTTACGACACCTTGCAGCCAACGCTTTTCTTCATAAGCCCTAACCAATATCTTGAAATGGAAGTAACGGGTGAGGAAAGCGGCTATTTCATATTTTACAACCGCGATTTTTACTGCATTCAGATTCACGATCAGGAAGTTGCCTGTGACGGACTTCTGTTCAACAACATCAGGAACATGCCGAAAGTAGAGGCGTCCGCAAACGAAATTGCTTTTTTAGGGTCCTTATTCAAAGACATGATCGAGGAATTCCATTTGAATGACAGCTCGCTGGAAGAAATGGTCCGGACGTATCTCAAACAACTCCTCATCCGCGCAACACGCTCCTGGAAAAGGCAGCATCTGGACAACGCCGTGACGGATCAGCAAAGCGACCTGGAATTTTTCCGCAAATTCACCAGGTTGGTCGAAGAACATTATAAATCCAAACACACCGTCGCCGACTATGCCGATTTCCTGTGCATGGCGCCAAAAACCATTACGCACAAATTCAACCGTCTGCGTCTGCCTCAACCCAACGAAGTGATCAAAAACCGCATTATCCTAGAAGCCAAGCGACTACTGGTCCACACGTCCCTCACCGCCAAAGAAATCGCCTACGACCTGGGCTACAACGACCCCGCCTATTTCAGCAGGCTATTCATGACCAAAACCGGTGAGTCTCCGTCCAATTTCCGTGCGAATTTTGTGGGGTAAGCTGGCGTCGTGGCGCGTTAATTGCACGACCTTCATGTATAACTGACCACTAGCGATATCTTTTCAAAATGTCATCAATCCTGGGATCGGGAACGAGGTTGGTAGTGCCTGCGAGGGTGACGTGCTTATAATCCGGGTGCATGGTGTTGATTACGTAATTGAATGCTTCGGGCATTACTGCGGATGGCACTTTTAAAGCAATGGACTTTGCCTCTTGAAACCACTTGTCTCCTATTGGCAGGCATGCCGTGTAGTCATTGGGATCTCTCCATGAAGGATGCAGGTCATTTACGCTGATTTCCTCGATTGAAACCGGATCCGGAATGGAGATAAACATGATTTGAAAATCATCATTAAACCCAACTCCCTGCCTTCTGACCATATTTTCAAGAAAAGCCAACGGAATGGATTCTGCTGCATATAAGACTTTATTCCCGGCACTGTTCCAGCGCCCCTGCATCCCGGATGCAAACAAAGTGCCGCTATACATTTTATGGACAATCCTGTAAATCAGCATAATTAAACCGGATATCCTTGTGCCAGCTTGTCCAGTTCTTCGGCTAAAAAGTCTACACCTCCTCCTGTCCCCAGCCAATCCGCCGGCTTTTCATTTGAATTCCAAAACGGTTTCTGAAGCCAGTAATTGAACTCGTCCACATTGCCAAAAATCTGCTCGCCCTTTTCAAACAAAGCAATCAACTTCAATAAATGCTCTCCATACAACGGATCAAGCTTTTTCTGAGACTCTTTGTAGTTGCTGATAGTCCTGGAAGAAAGATTAATTAATGCTGCCAGGTTCTTTTCAGGCATTTTGATGGCTTCGGCAAAATCGTAGAATACCTTGGGTTGAAGACCTTTGCGTGCCGAAATAACGATCGCAAAGTTACTTCCCAGATCAAGGTAAGTGAATTTTGCTTTTAAGCTATGGTAAGGCTGGTTACCGGATACTTTCATCGATACTGATCGTTTGATATACGAATATAAGAAATTTTTCTCTATATAAAACGAAAATTTTCACCTGGCAAATACATATTTGTTACCCTTCATCTGCTTTATCAATTCCCCTTCATCTCCTGCCTCCGCATAGGCATGGCGTCGATCTGGCCAAATAACTTTTCAGCTTTTACGATTTCGGATGATCTTAACTTTTCACCGCCATCGCGGCCGATCAGGAGGAATGTGAATGCGGCTGTGCTGTCGATTTTCCATTTTTTCCATTCAGAGACATTTTCCGTTGCATAAACTATGGACTTAACTTCGATATCTCGCTCCTGAATTCCTTTTTGGGAAGCATTGAGCGTTTCTACCTGTGACTTCCACTTCGCTTCTCCACTTTCGTTGTAAAAAAGCAGGACCTTGCGGGGCTGGTCTGTGATCATAGATGCGATGAATATTAATCCAAATAATGTTTTCATACTGAGGTGTGTAATTAAGTTGCCGGTGAGATTGATAAACAACTTAATAGCAATTTACTGACCAATTAAAAGAACAGTCTGTTTTTTAGCATTGTCCCGGTTTTGAAACGGGTAAAATCGTTATCATCTCACATTTAACAGGAAAAGATTCTACATTTAAAGACTTTAAAACAACCCTGCACAAAATGATCAGATCGGTTTTTATATCCTTTTTAATGCTCCTGGCCATGCGCTGCATGGAATCTAACGCGCAAACTGCATCTCCAAAACAAAATAAACCGGATAAGGGGGGAATTATCACCGGTGCAGACCAGACGGACAAATACTTGCAATATCTGAAAGGAATACGAATCGGTCTGGTTGCCAACCAGAGTTCTCTCATCGGCAATAAAAGCAGCGTGGACAGTCTGCTGAGCCTGGGTGTTAACATTGTAAAAGTGTTTGGGCCTGAGCATGGTTTCCGGGGTAACGCCAGTAACGGAGCGGTGGTAAATAATGAAGTTGATGCGAAAACGGGCATTCCGATTATCTCTTTATACGGAAAAAATGAAAAACCCAAAAAAGAACAGCTCGCGGATGTTGACCTGATGGTGTTCGACATCCAGGATGTGGGCTGCCGTTACTATACCAACATTAACACGCTTGAATATGTGATGGAAGCCTGTGCGGAAAACAACAAAGAACTGCTGATCCTCGACAGGCCCAATCCTAACGCATATGTGGTCGACGGGCCGGTGATGACGGATGACAGGTTTAAATCAGCCATTGGAATCCATTATATCCCCATGACACACGGCATGACGATCGGTGAATTTGCCCAATATCTGAATGGTGAAGGATATCTGAAAGAAAAATGCAGGCTCAAAATCATAAAGGTTGCGAACTATGATCATGACCAACCCTATACACTTCCGATCAATCCTTCACCGAATTTGAATACACAGCAGGCCGTAATGCTGTTTCCCAGCTTGTGTATGTTCGAGGGCACGGCAATCAATGAAGGCCGGGGGACGCTTATGCCATTTACTATTTTGGGTGCACCAGCATTGAAAGGCCAATATGCATTCTCATACAAGCCGGTGAGCATTCCGGGCATGAGCGAGCGCCCTAGTCACAAGGACTCTGTTTGTTATGGTCTTGACCTTCGCACCTATGATGTCGACAACCTCCGGGCGAGTCGCCAGATCAACCTGGCCTGGCTCATTGAGTTATACAATGCTTATCCGGATAAAGCACGGTTTTTCTCCCCCGGCCGGGCAAATCAGGATATTTCAGCATTCGACCTACGCATTGGAACCGATACATTAAGGAAGCAGATCATAGCAGGCATGTCGGAAGCGGACATCCGGAAAAGCTGGGAGCCCGGATTGCAAAAATTTAAAACCATAAGGGCAAAATACCTGCTGTATCCATAAGTAGATAAGCTAGTTTTTGTTTTATATGTAATATTGTTATATATAAAACAAAAACTAAACAACGCTACATCATGCTAACACATTACGTAACACTTTCTCTCCGCCGCATGTGGCGGCAGCGCCAGGTCAATGCGATACGGGTATTGAGCCTGGCATTGGGACTGGCAAGCGGGCTGGTGATCTTTTTGGTCGTGAACTATATGTTCAGCTTCGATCGCCATCACCCGCATATGGACCGGACATACTGGGTGGTTACCGACGTTAAAAGGGAAAACGTTATGCCGACAGACGCTGCACCGCGCCCGCTGGCAGACGTGCTCCGCCGCAATTATCCGTTTATCGAGAATGCAACGCGGCTGGAAACGGCATTCGGACGCACCATAAGTGTCCCGGATGGGAAACAGGGCTGGACAAAAAAGTTTAGTGAGGCCCGGAATGTCTGTTTTGCTGAACCTCAGTATTTCGATCACTTTCTGGTAGAATGGATTTCCGGCAATGCAAAAACGGCGCTGAGCCTGCAGAACACCATTGTCATCAGCGAACGTTATGCCAAAAAATACTTCGATCGTGGCGAGCCTATCGGTCGCACATTGCGGCTGGATAACCGGGTAGACCTCACCGTTACGGGCATCATCAAAAACCCGCCCGCCAATACCCAGCTTCGTTACGATGCCTTGATTTCCTATGCAACTATTCCGGGCCTGGAACAAAACGGCGGAATGCAGGATTGGGAAGGCCTGCAAAGCATGTGCTTTGTGCTGCTTCGCGAAGGAACGGCTCCCGGGCAGCTGGTATCTGCGTTGGATGAGGTCCGCAAGAAAAACCTTTCGGCGGAAAAAGCAGCACAATTTGCCTACCATATGCTGCCCCTGGCAGATCTCAATCACGAGCGCAGCGGCATGGCGCCGCGTCCGGTTCTCTATGCATTGATTGCAGTAGGACTGCTTCTGGTGTTTGCATCGTGCATCAATTACATTAACCTAGCCACGGCCCAGGCTTTGCAGAGGGCTCAGGAAGTGGGCGTCCGTAAGGTCATCGGCAGCAGCCAGTTCCAGCTCATCCGGCAGTTTATGCTTGAAACGGTTATGCTTACATTCTTTGCGGTGATCATATCCTTAATGCTTACGCAAATGGCAATGCCCTTTGTTAACCAGACATTGGCTAAGCAGGTGGAAATGCTGCATCCGGCCATTTCCATTCTCGATTTGCTGCACCCCAAAAGCCTGCAATGGTTCCCGACATTGCTCGGAGCCGTGGTCCTGCTGGCAGGTTTGTACCCGGCCCTGGTATTATCAAAATTTAATCCGACAAAGGCACTAGCCGGCCAACTAACAACCCGGACAATCGGCGGTTTCACAATCAGGAGAACATTGATTACCGGTCAGTTTGTCCTCTCGCAATTGTTCCTGATTATCGTCCTGGTGATTTCGGCCCAACTGAAACACATGCAAAAAGTAGACTGGGGTTTCAAACATGAACGGAAGCTGGCTGTATGGCTTTCGCCTGGCAACCGGGCTCCTTATGACCAGTTACGACAAAGCTGGTTGCAGCTGCCCGGCGTGGAAAGTGTGACCTATGCCAGCGATCCTCCTGCTTCTCCGTATAACCGGCCTACACCTTTTAATTACCATATCGCATCCAAACCTGAACCTTTCGAAACGCGCTTGCGGGCCGCAGACGAACATTATCTGTCAACATTCGGATTAACCCTCGTTGCAGGACGCAACTTCCGCTCCACCGACACCACTGCTCAGGAGGTGCTCGTCAACGAAACGCTCGTTCGGCAACTGGGTGTGCTTCCAGGCAATGTTGTGGGCAAGCATATGCGTGTGAAAGATGCGGACCGCATCATAGTAGGAGTCGTCAGGGACTTCCGCATCGGTGACTTGCACCAACCCATTCTGCCCACGACTATTGTCCACGACCTGGGGCACACAATGATGGCCGTGTTAACCTTAGCTCCTAACCATCCGCACGCTACATCGAAAGGCATTGAGGAGGTTTGGGACGAAACAATGCCGCACCAGGTTTACAAAGCCGATTCTCTGGACGATCTGCTGGGATCATTCTTTGACATTGAGCGACTTCTGGCCGGCTTTGTACAAATATCAGCCTTCATAGCAATGGCTATGAGCTGCCTCGGACTGTACGGACTGGTGACCTTCATGGCAGAAGGCCGCGCCAAAGAAATAGGCGTCCGCCGGATCCTCGGTGCGCGGACCCGGCAGTTGCTCTGGATATTTGGTAAAGAATTCGGACGTCTGATTCTGATCGCTTTCCTGATTGCGGCTCCCCTGGGCTGGTGGCTTACAGGAAGTTGGTTGCAGCAGTACGCCCACAGGATCACATCCAGTGGCTGGCTGCTTGCCGCAACATTAGGCATTACAGCGCTGATCACCGCCATCACGATTTTGGGACATGCTTTCAAAGCCGTCATGCAAAATCCGATCAAATATCTCCGGACACAATAATGCAAGATTACTGCCCTGATATATACCTAAACGATCCCGCCCATCAATGGGTCCGTCTTGGTTACTGAGCCGGTTTCAACGTGTCCCGCGAAGCGTTCTTCGAATGTTTCGCTGCCCGCAACTTTCACGCTGAAATCGTACCAGTTGAAATTTTTGGATAGGTTTAAAACCATTGTGGCCTTTCCGCCGGCTGCAATGGTTTTGTTTTGTACGCCTGATTTGTAACTGTTGTCTGCTACGGTAATGCTGTGGGATTTCGCGTCCAGATTTTGAATGTTCACCACGACATGGCCGGTCAATTTTCCGTTTTTGGATTCATAGTCACAAGTCACTTTCAGCAGTGGGTTGCCAGAGTTACCCGTAAACTCGCGATAGAAACCGTTCGGGCCGTAAACGCGGAGATGATAGTTGCCATTTTCAAAATCGCCGATATTCCAGTCGTCGAGCAGTTCGTCGCCTGCTGCCGAGCTGTAATTCCAGGCACGCAGCGTTTCGTTTTGGTAAGGATTCAATGCGTAAACCCTGAAAGGCGCGCCGCTTGATCTGGTCCCGAACACCGCATTACCAGCCTTGAAGGACACCCGGATGCTGTTTTTGGTTTTGTCAAAATGCAGGTTTGAGTAAAGCTCATAAGGCAATGCACAGGCCGGGCGAACGCCTTCTTCCTGGTTTGGAAAATCCTGGGATTTGCGCAGATCTTTGCTCATTTCCGTGATCTCGCTGGCGGTAAGGGATTTGAAATTGTCGGGCGCCTGGCGGAATTGTGCCTGGTGAATGCCTTCTATGAACTCGGTTTTATTAAGAAACGCCGGCTGCTCGATTTTTTCGCCCAGGTAAGGCCGAAAAACAGATGTGAGATCCCCGCAGATGGTTCGGCGCCACTGCGTAATGTTCTCTTCTTTTACTTTTTTATTGAATTTTTTCTCAATAAAATTTTCTAGAAACTGCAAAGAAGATGTGTGGTCAAAAACCTCCGAATTCACAAAGCCGCCGCGGGACCAGGGAGATGCAACGATCATCGGCACGCGGTAACCCAGTCCGATAGGCCCTTCACGGAGCTTGCTCTCGTTCATCGATGGATTTGTTTGCTGACTTTTGGTTGCAAAATCCATTTTCGGATCAATACCTGCGGATACTTTGCCTGAGTTTTCTTTGTAGGGATTAGGGACAGTAAAAGGAGGAACGTGATCGAAATAGCCATCGTTTTCGTCGTAAGTCAGAACAAAGATGGTCTTCTTCCAGACTTCCGGATTTTTGAGCAAAATCTCCATCACTTCACTCACATACCAAGGCCCGAACCAGGGCTCGCCCGGGTGATCGGAAAACCGTGCGGGAGGCATCAGCCAGGAAACGGCAGGCAGTTTTCCACTTTCCACATCGGCCCGGAACTGATGGAATACGTCGCCTTTCGGGACATTCAGCGTCCGCTCCGTTCCGTTATCGTTGTACTGTAACGGTGTTAGCGTGTGAAAATCAGGGTCGTTAATATTGGTGGTAAATGCATTGGTATTCAAACTCTTATGCTTTTCAGAAAGCGCATTGAATGTGTCCTGGTTAAACTTCTGCTGAGCCGTTTCAATGTTGGAAAGCAGCTTCCTGGCAGCTGCAAGTTTTTTACCCGACTGCTCGTCCGCAGGCTGTTTTTCCAGCTCCGCAATCGTTTCTAGTAAGGTTTCTTTTTTTGTTTGCAGATTTGCGATCCCGCCTTCATGGAAGCGCACATTGTATTCTTTGAAATACTCCAGCACATTGGTCCCAAAGTTGCTCAGCCAGCCGCTTTCTTCACTTTTCAGACCGTAACCCATCGTAATTTCATTCTGATAAATTTTCCAGGGAATGCCATTTTCTTCCAGCCTTTCGGGATATGTTTTCCATTCGAGTTCGGGATAGACATAGTTGCTGATATTCCAGAGATGGGCCTTTGCGTCGGGTTCGTTCTGCTCCCGGACCGTTCCTGTCATCCAGTAATAGCGGTTTGGGTGCGTTCCCGTAATGCTCGAACAAAAGTTCTGGTCGCATACAGTGAACGCGTCGGCCATAGAATAATAGAACGGGAAATCGATGCGGTTGCAATAACCCATCGTAAGCGGAATGTCGGCGTATTGCTT
The DNA here is from genome assembly GCF_000428845.1 of Dyadobacter alkalitolerans DSM 23607. Lineage (GTDB taxonomy): Bacteria > Bacteroidota > Bacteroidia > Cytophagales > Spirosomataceae > Dyadobacter > Dyadobacter alkalitolerans. Next base: position 431,086 of record NZ_AUAS01000002.1, read on the forward strand.
CTTGCCTGGCTTTTTGGCGTCGAGCCATCTGTCATATTTCCCCTCGTTCATCGCATCCGTCTGATCCGACCAGCCGTGCGGAATGGAACCCATCCAGGCAACCTTCGTATCCTTGACATTCAAATGAAAAGGTGCATAAGTTTTGCCCGCTTCATTCGACTGGAACCAAACCTTATTTTTATCAGGAAGGTCAATCGCGCGTGGATCATTATAACCCCTTACGCCCTGCAATGTGCCTAACTGATGGTCAAACGAACGGTTTTCGAGCATCAGAAAAACGACGTGCTCGGCGTCATAAAAAGTGCTTCCCGGCGCAGGATCGATCGCCAGTGCTTTTTGAATAACAGGCGGTAACATGTTCGACAACGCGCCCGCGCCTGTCAGTATGGTTGCTTTTTTTAGAAAATCTCTTCTGGAATCCATTGAATTTATGCTTCTGCTTTTACGCTTGAATCGAAATGTGACCATGAACATCAGCTCATGTATTTTTTGCAAAAAACGATTCAAGCAGACTTGAAACAAAGCTGCCTGGATTATCATAATGTTGTGTTTTTGTTGATTAAATAGCGGTCAGCGGACTTTAAGGTTCGGGAACGTGCTGACTTACCCGTTTTTAGTCCACCTATTCATGCCTTTTGTTGGACAAATGGCTTCTCCTTCCCAAATACCTTTGTTCAAAAACAGAAGGTAAAAATGGTTGATATCATAAAAAAAGCGGCATCGGGTTTATTGGAAAGAATGTTTAGCACGGCCATGGTGGTGATGATTAGGACCTGGCCCGGGGCAGATATGTTGGAAATTGATTTGCATCTTCCAGACATTGACATGGATAGCTGGCACTCGATCAAACGCTTAAAGTGCAAGGTGGACACACTCGAATACCGCGATTACACGCCCGCGCTCTGGAACTCGGAAACGAATATTTGTACAATGTTCATTAATAGCGGACATACAGGTGCAGGGAGTCGCTGGGTCCGGACACTCAAATCTGGCGATCAAATTCTGTTCGGGGCCGCCCACGCCGCAGCGCTTCCATCACAGCACGGGCCGGTACTCTGCCTTGCTGATGCCAGTGCGATTGGACATTTCCTGGCATTGAAGCAGCTCACGGACCGCAGTGAACATCCGATGGACGTTGCTGTACTCGTGCATAGCGACTATGAAATCCCGGAAATTTTCAAAGAAGAAAACCCTGAATTTCATTTTGTTGAATGTTCAGGACAAGTCGGCTTTGATCGCTTGGAGCAATGGTTTCTCGGTAAAAACCTGGCGGATTATAATTCGATATATATTGCAGGAAATGTTACCCTGATCAAAACGCTGAGGGGCAAACTGAAAGCAAACCCAAATGTACATGCCCGGATCAAATGCTATGGTTTCTGGTCTTAACAGCCGATAATAATGACAAATCAAGAAATAGAAATCCGTCACTTGCAACACCGCATGACAGGCATTGAGATTGGCCAGGTTTCCGAAGAAGCTTATTTGGATGCTATGTCGGAGAGAGTCCGGGGCCCTCACCGTCACGATCACTATTTCTGCTTCCTGCTGGAAGGAGGATCTATGGGCGGATCAGTCGATTTCCAGGACGTGGACATCAACCAGCCTGCACTTTTACTTTCCTGTCCCGGGCAGGTCCATGATTTCCGGCATGCAGAAAAAGTCACTGGCTGGGCCGTTGCTTTCGATGCAAAGTATATCGATCAAAGCGCCCGCGTGGTAATCGAACATTCCCTTGCAAACATTGCTATCATCATGCTGAATGATGCTGACAAAGAATGGTTTGTGCGCATTTTCCACTTGCTGTCCGCAGCAGTTAATGAAGAGAAACCAGCGCAGTTCCGGCAACAATTAATCCAGTCTCTGCTTGACTCCCTATTTTACAGCGTTGTCAATATTTTTCAATACCAGGAAAATGAGCGTATCCAGGCCGTGTCCTCCCGCAGTGTTCATATCGTCAAAAATTTCAATCTGCTGGTAAAAGCGAATTTTCAAACTTTGAAAAAACCGGCAGATTATGCCGCACAGATGAACATTACGGTGAGTTACCTCAACGACACGGTCAAGTCTATAACCGGGTTTTCATCAACCTGGCTGATCAAACAAGAAGTGTTGCGCGAAGCACAACGCCTGCTTTTTTATACTACAAAGAGTGTGAAAGAAATAGCATTTCAACTTGGGTTTGAAGATCATAAATACTTCATCCGGCTATTCAGCAAGACAATCGGCACTTCACCCGCCAGCTTCCGTAAAACACATGGTGCCGGAAAACAAAAGCACGCAAGTGCCGCCTTAAAGGCATAAATGTACAGATGTCAATTATCAGCAGTCATTTTCCCGTTCGCTCAATAAGACGACCGTTTCCTCATTGCTTTCTTTCCTCTTTTTTGATTTGCACTAGTTTTAGGTTGAACTTTAACTCAACTGAAAATGAAGCATTTAAACTATTGCAGCTTACTACTATTCGTTTTTCTCGCTAATGTAACCCTCGCTCAGGAAAAACTGTGGACAGAAGCGGACCGTCAGTTTACCCTCGACCAGTTCAACCGGACCCGGGACGAAGTCGTTAAGGAAACAGAAAATCTGACACCTGCCCAATGGGCATTTCGCGAGTCAGCAGATCGTTGGTCCATTGGCGAAATTGTGGAGCACCTCGCGTTGTGGGAGATTATCTGGGCCCGCGAAATCAGCATGGGGTCACGCAGCAAGCCGCAACCGGAACTGAATAAATCGACCAGGCCCGACAGCTACTATTCCGATTTCATCATGGAAACTAACCCGCACATCGCACAGGACATTGGCTTTCCGACCGGTTTTATCAAGGGAAGCGATAACCTTAAATTCTTCCTGAGCCGCCGCGAACAGAACATTGCGTTCCTAAAAAAGACGGATATAGATATGCGGGCACACTTTGAACTCACCGCCACCCCGAACCCCAGAAACATGCACCAGGTCTACATTTATCAATGGGGACACGTAGACCGGCATTTAAGACAAATCCGTAAAGTAAAATCAGACGCGAATTTTCCGAAATAGGCACTATAATTCAAACCTTACCCAACATGCTATCGAACTTAGTAGAACAACTTTTGAGCAAGTCTGTATTTGACAAACAGCTTGGCGCATCGCAGATTAACTTAATAATTGACCCGGAGGACGAGATGTTCGTAAAAGGTCATGAGGAAGCATATTTCCAAACGGGAATCTCTGCGTTGCAGAACATAGCAGCAGCATTGCTCAGTGCAGGAAAAGATCCATTGCAGGTCAAGCATGTGTTGGATTTCCCGTGTGGCTATGGACGAGTCATGCGGTTCTCGAAGGCGTATTTTCCAAATGCTGAGTTCTACGGTAGTGAAATTACACAGCGACATCTGGATTTTTGTGCTAAAACTTTCGATGCCAAAGTCTTTTTGTCAAAAGACAAGTTTGCGGAAATTGATGTCTCTCAAAAATTCGATGTGATTTGGGTAGGCTCGCTTTTCACTCATTTATCCAGCAACCGATTCAAAGAGTTGTATGAATTTTTAATATCGTTATTGAAGGAAGATGGCGTTTTAATATTTACAACTCATGGGCGGTTTTGCTACGGTCATGTTCAAAAGGGAAGCCGTCGGAGGCATGTTATCGACGCGGGCTATCTCGCAACCGGATTTGGTTACTGCCACCAGCATGGTACAACTGTGTATGGAGATTCGCTCACGAACCCAAAGTGGCTTTTTAATTTTATACAAAAAAACAAAAAAGGGCGCGTCATATATTGGGCTGAGCAAGGCTGGAATAACTGGCAAGATGTGATCGCAGTAGTTCCAAAAAAATAACGCCACAATTTCCCGAACAGGCAAAATCACCTCCCGACTTTTAGATCCTCCGTCAGTCAGTTAGATCGGCGGAGGATCTTGCCATTTACCGCAAAATAAGAATTTCTATATTTTTTGTCAGAATCTTTCAATATTACTGTCGTAAATATTTCGTCCGAATTGCATCGGGCTTCTTCCTTTCCAATTTCACCCTTAACCCCTTTTTACTTATGGCAGAACCATTTATATCAGAAATCCGAATGGTCAGTTTTTCGTTTGCTCCCAAGGGCTGGGCGCTGGCAAACGGGCAGTTAATGCCCATTAACCAGAACCAGGCCCTTTTTGCTCTTCTGGGAACCACATTCGGTGGCGATGGCCGTGTCAATTTTGCACTGCCTGATTATCGCGGCCGCACGCCGATACACGTCGGCGCAGGACATAATCTGGGAGAACGGGGCGGTGAACAGGCCCACACCCTTAGCGTCGCTGAGCTTCCCAAACACTCGCATTTGCTGAATGAACTGGATACGGGAAGCGCAGATAACAATGTGAACAATCCTGTCAACAACCTGTTTTCCAACTCCAAACCTTCCGACCTCTATCAGAACACAGCAACCAATTTGGTCCAGCTTGCTCCAAATACCATTGGCGGCGGTGGCGGAAGTCAGGCGCATTTAAACATGCAGCCGTTTCTCACAATCAGTTTTTGCATCGCTTTACAGGGCATTTTTCCGAGTCCGAATTAGTCATTAGCGGTCTTTTATTCAATCATTTAAATTAAAAAAATAATGGCGCAGCCTTATATTGGAGAAATCAGGATGTTCGCAGGGAATTTTTCCCCTGTCGGATGGTCGTTTTGCAACGGGCAGCTCCTGCCTATCTCCGAAAACGAAGCCCTTTTTCAGTTGATCGGAACTACTTATGGTGGGGATGGTGAGTCTACATTTTGTCTTCCGGACCTCCGTGGGCGCCTGCCGGTGCACCAGGGAAACGGATTTATGCTGGCCGAAACCGGCGGCGCGGAAGAAATTACGCTGACGGTCAACCAAATCCCTGCACATGAGCACCCCATGTTTGCTTCCGCAAATGGCGCGAACACGGCACAACCGCTCAATGCTGTTATAGGAAATTCGTCCTCAGTGAAAATGTTTATGGGCGATCCACCGTCTGCTGCCGCAATGAGCCCGGTTAGCATTCGTCCTACCGGAGGCTCGTTGCCGCATACAAACTTCCAGCCTTACCTGTGTGTAAGCTTTATCATTTCACTTTTTGGCATATTCCCCTCTCCTACCTAAACATACTCCTATCCCTTTTTTATAACCTCAAACATATTTAATAATGGCAGATCCATTTGTAGCAGAAATAAGAATGGTCCCTTTCAATTTTTCACCCAAAGGCTGGGCGTGGTGCGACGGACAATTACTTCCCATTTCACAAAATACAGCATTATTTTCCCTTTTGGGTACCACGTATGGCGGCGATGGTAAATCCAACTTTGCTTTGCCCGACTTGCAGGGACGCGCGCCCATGCATCCCGGCCAGGGCCCCGGCCTCTCGCTCCACGACCTGGGAGAAAGCGGGGGCTCGGAAACCGTCACGCTCCTGGAATCGGAAATCCCTATGCATGGGCACACAGTAAACATTACACCACAGCCGGGAGAAATTTCGGACCCATCGGGACACACGATCGCAAGGTCTGTTAATGGTGCTGTGTTTCTCGGTGGAAGTCCGAATGGCTATATGTCTGCCAGCTCAATCGGCGAGGCAGGTGGCAGTCAGCCGCATAACAATATGCAGCCTTACCTGACCACCTATTTTTGCATAGCGCTGCAAGGAGTCTTTCCGCCTCGGTCGTAGTGCCACACGCATCACCCAAATTTATCAACTGAAAATTTTTACCGATTAATGGAATTTACGCCAGGCCACCCGGACATAACGTTACGCCGCATCGACCAGTCAGATATGCCCTCATTGCTTGCTATGTACGCGAGTACGCGGGAGGAAGAAATGAGTAAAGTGCCCGGATGGAGCGAGACGATGAAGCGTGAATTTATTAAAAGCCAGTTTGACGCGCAGCACAGCCATTATCAGAAAAACTATTCAGGAGCCGATTTTTGGGTGATTTGTAAAAATAAATCGAGTGCCGGCAGGCTGTATGTGCATGAAAATTTTCAAGGGCGTGGCATGCGGATCATTGACATTACCCTGCTTCCTGCATATCGGAATAATGGGATCGGAAGCAGTATACTTAAAGACCTGATGCAGCTTTCGACTCAGTCCGAAAAACCGTTGAGCATACATGTCGAAAGCTTCAACCCGGCGAAAAACCTGTATAACCGGCTCGGGTTCAATAAAATTAGCGAAACAAACGGAGTCTATCATTTAATGGAATGGAAACATACGATTTAAGCAAACTAACTGCCCAGGACTTCAAGGATCATCTGGGTCAGAAGCTGAACATTGAATTTGCGAATGGTGAGGCTGTTGCGGCCAATGTGGACAAAATAACCGAACTGGAAACCTATTCTCCGCTGGAAAGAGGCGCTTTTTCGGTAGTACTGCAAACCCCGGGCGACCAAAATCCCCGTCAGCAAGGAATTTACACGCTTTTACATCCTCAGTCAGGCCCGCTGGAAGTGTTTCTGGTCCCGATCGCAAGGGATATAGGCGGCGTAAAATACGAGGCTGTCTTCTCCTGATTTACAGGGCATTGTCTCTTTCGACGATGCCCTTGTTCTTTACTCAAAAAATCAAATAATGAAAAACTTATACTTCTTTTTAGCTGGGGCTGCTATGCTCGTCTCAGGGCTTTTCATCAACGAATCTGGCCAACCACTGATTTCGGAACTTCAAAAGGCTGCGCAGGTAACTTCAACACCTGTAAGCAAATCACAGTCAATCGTTCCGTTCAAAAGAAAAAAGGCCAATAAGATAATGCTTTTTGCTCCGACAATTTCTGCCACAAACACCTATGCACTTACCAACGACACCGGCCTGCCGGGCGCTTCTGCGGGGGACGAACTGGAATACACAGTGACCATCACCAATAGCGGCACGGACGCAAGCGGCGTCACTTTTACAGATCAGATCGATGCCAATACAACACTCGTCGCGGGATCCCTTAAAGTGAGCCCTATTGCTCAAAATGATGTTTACAATGCTATTGGCAATGTAGGGCTTGACATTCCTGCGGGAAGCGGCGTGCTTGTCAACGACAGCAGCCCTAACGGTGCTTCCATCAGCATCGTGGGATCCGGAGAAATTGCCACAAGCCAGGGAGGCGCGGTTACCCTTGATTATAGCACGGGTGCTTTCACTTATTTACCGGCGGCAGGGTTCACTGGTAACGACACATTTACCTACACATTGCAAAACGGATCGGGATTGACCTCGACAGCAACCGTTACCATTGCAACCACCGGCGCGATATGGTTCGTAAATTCGGCAGCAAGCGCCAGCGGCGAAAACGGAACACTGGCAAAGCCTTTTACTTCTCTGGCAGGTTTTGCAGCTATTAATGATGGCGCGGCGCTGCATCCGCAGGCGGGACATTCCATATTTTTATACGAGGGAAGTTATACCGGACCTGTCACGCTGCTCGACCAGCAAAAAGTAATTGGTCAGGGCGCAGGCGCATCCTTGCTGGCGATCTCCGGATACAGCGCGCCAAGTGGAAACAATCTTCTTCCTACAACCGGCGGCACCCGCCCGGCATTAACAAGTTCGGGCGACGCAAATGTAATTACTATTGCTGCTGCAAATACAATCCGGGGCCTCAACATCGGCAACTCGGGAGGAGCGAAAATTGTGGGATCAACAGCAGGACTGCTTACTATCAGCGAGATAGCATTAACCGGCAACGGCAGTGCGCTTAACCTGGCCAATGTTACGCTGGCAGCAGATTTTTCGGAACTATCTTCCAATGTCAGCTCAGGACCGGTTAGCCCGATTGACATTTCCTCCGTCGGCGGAAATTTGAAAATCAGCTCCGGAACAATTTCGTCAACCAATGTTGCTGCCATTGACCTAGCAGGAAGCTCGCTGGGTCTTGATGTTACATTGGCGGCGGTTTCTTGCAGCAATGCAGCCAAGGGCGTCGCAGTGTCCGGCACCACGGGAACTTTTCAGATCACAGGGTCAGGCGCTACGGCTGGCTCGGGCGGAACGATCCAGAACATTTCCGCACGGGGCATTGAATTCACCAATGCGGCTGGTGTTACCCTGAACAACATTAACCTCATTAATGCCAATGGTTCAGATTCCGGGGGATGCGGGACATCCGATAATTCAGGATGCAACGCGGCTGTTTATGCCAATGTTGTCAATGGATTTAAATTAGAAAGGATCATTATTACCGGCACCACAAACCAACAGGGCATTAACCTGCGGGGTGTCAACAACCTGACTATCAGCAACAGTTCTGTGCAGAAGGCAGGAAATGCTGCTACCGAGGGGGCTATTTTCGCCACAAATACCACCGGGACGGCCTCTATTACCAATTCCACTTTTGCAAACAGCACCATTACCAATGCGCCCTCGGGCAGGGTTGCGTATTTTGGAAATACAAATTCCAACCTATCGCTTCTGACCGTTGACAATTCCGATTTTACGGATTCCCCCAACAATGGCGGAATCCTGATGGAGGGTTATGGCAATTCTCAGATGAGCTTGAAGGTTACAGGTGGCAGCCAGTTTCTCAGATGCGAAACACAAGGCATAAAAATGATCTCAAATGATAATTCCCAGTTGGTGGGTGACATTCAGGGCGCCGTTGTAAATAACCTGGCGCTTGATGGTGTGACCCGGCTAACCTCAATTGGGATTGATTTGCAAAGTACGAGCACCTCATCATTGAAATACAACATTATCGGAAATAATATCCGTTGCAAAAACGGCACGGGAATCAATCTCAAGGTGAGCAACAATTCCACGCATGAAGGAACTGTGGACGGAAATACCGTGGTAAGTGATGGTGGCGGAGGATCGGGAATTTACTTTGATACAGAAGGGCCTACCGCAAAAGGGATTGTCAAGATCAGCAACAATACGGTTTCTGGCATCCTGAATGATTTTGGCATTGGCTTTTCGGGCTACGTTACAAATAGCAACACCAAAAGTGATGTGACGATAATCGGAAATACGGTCACGACAGGACCGAATGCGTTTTTCGACATTGATGTCAATTTCATTTCAAGTCTTGCAGATAATCAGGGCAAACTTTGCGCTTTCATTGCCAATAATAATGTGGCGGCGGCTGCGGGAGCTGCATTGCGCTTGCGTCCGGGTGCGCCAGGGAATCAGATCATCCTCCAAGGAGCAGGCAATACCCTTGCAGCAGTGTGGAGTGGGAATGGAAACACGCCGCCAAATGCAGCTGTATTATCAGGAGGCTCGGGAACAATTAGTTTTAACATAGGCCAAACCTGCGCAGTGCCCAATGTTTCGGCACTAAGAATAGCGGCAGAAGAAACGACACTAAGACAGGGGTCGTCGGCTGCTGACAATACTTCTGATTCAATTCAATCCGCAGCAGCAATTTTAGAAACAAAGCCTGAGGAGAGCATAAATGAACCTATCCGGGCGAATGAGGTTCAATCCAATACAAGAACAGCAGCTTCTATGGCCGGCGAAACTGTTACTGTGAATGGCACGGGGAGTGGCTTTTCACTGCCTGCCGGTGCGAATGTGATTGTCAAATTTAAGGTTACGGTAAACAATGATATCCCCGTAACGACATGCCAGGTCACCAATCAGGGATCTGTGAGCGGAAATGATTTTACCACCGTCCTGACAGACGATCCCGGCGCGCCAGGATCAAGCGACCCTACGGCTACCACCATCGTTTCGGCACCGGTTATCAGTGCCTGCCCTACCAACCAGGTTGTAGACCCGGACGCTGGCGCCTGTACTGCAACGCTATCGCTTCCAGCGACCGTTGCAGGATGTCCTGCGCCAACAGTTGTATACAGTGTTTCGGGAAGTCCGATCACATTCCCCTACATTTTCCCGGCTGGCGTGACCACCGTGGAGGTGAATGCCTCCAACGGAATCGGAACGGATGCAACGTGCTCATTTACAGTGACGGTTACGCCTACCCCGGCCCCCGTAATCTCGCAAGAACCGCAGGATCAGCTGATTTGTGCCGGCCAGGACGCTCCATTCACTGTGGCTGCAACGGGCGTAGTAACAAACTACCAGTGGCAGAAAAAGCCTTTTGGCGGCGCATTCGCAGATATTGATGCAAGCATAAATCCGAGTGCAAACACAGCAACGCTGACGCTAACGAATGTTCCGGTAACCGATAACAATTCAGAATATCAATGCATTGTTTCCAATCCTTGCAATAGCGTCACCTCAGCAGCAGCTACATTGACCGTCAACGAAATTACCGCTTCTACGATCTCAGGCGCTGCGACTGTTGACCAGGGTGCGGCCGCTCCCGTGGTCACCTTTGGTGCAACCGGTGGAACGCTTCCCTATACTTTTACTTATAAAATCAATGACGGAACTGCAACTACAATAGCCACGGCCGGTGGGGCAACAACGGTTGGCGTTACTCAGTCTACTGCAAGCGTTGGTGTGTTTACCTATGAACTTGTCAGCGTCACCGACGCGCAGGGATGCACATTGACACCTGCGTCGGCACAGACTGCAGTCATCACAGTTGCTAACAGCTTAACAGCTTCTATATCAGCCGGAAGCTCTGCTTGCGTTGGTGCTGTTTCTCCACAAGTTACCTTCACGGCTGTTGATGGTGTGGGGCCATTTACATTTACGTATAAAATAAACGCCGGTCCCGACCTGCAAGTGACTACAACCGAAGCGAATACAACAGCCAGTGTTGCCGTTTCTACCGCGGCAGCCGGAAGTTTTATCTATGAGCTGGTCAATGTCAATGGTGCAGGTGACGCGACTACACCTGTTTCGGGACAAAGCGCAACCATCGTCGTAAATGAAACACCAACCATTACATTAGGCCCGGATGCATACAGCTGTTCATTTAATTTAAACACTTATTCGGTGGTTTTCACAGCTACGGCAGGCGCCACAGTCACAACCGATAAGGGGACAATTTCGGGAAATAGCGTGATCGATATACCGAGCAAGGAAACGGCCATTCTTACTGTTACAAAAGACGGATGTACCAGTACTTTGTCCGTATTCCGTGACTGTACGCTCCCTGTCACACTTATTGATTTTTCGGCATCGCGCCAGGAAAATGCTGTGGTGTTAAAGTGGCGGACAAGTGAGGAAACAAACAGCGAAAAGTTTGAAATTGAGCGCAGTATCACGGGGAAAGATTGGGAAACGATTGCAACCAAAAAATCCGGGGGCGAAAGCTCGGTGACATTGAATTATACCTTCAAAGATGATAAGCCTAATACGGGAGATAATTTTTACCGGTTAAAAATGATCGATACGGATCAGACTTTTGCATACAGCCACATTGTTTTCGTGGGTGTTGAAGGAGCGCATCTTCTTGAAATTTACCCTAACCCGGTTTCAGATCTGTTATCTATCAAAACGAATACGACGATCCAGATCAGCTCAGTCGAACTGCATAATGTCAAAGGCGTACAGGTTCTAAAGTCACATATTGGGACTTCGAAAACCGTTTCGGTCGGTAATTTGCCCGCTGGCATTTATGTTTTGTCCATTTATTATCAAAATGGAAAAATAGATCGTCAGAAAGTGCTTATCAGCAGATAGGAATAAGAAGAAACGAACCACTGCTACTCGCACATTAAACCAAATATTAAGTAAAAGAAAACGAAAACCGTTGCAAGGCATTCTTGCAGCGGTTTTTGATTCTAGCAGCGGTCTTAACCAAACACGACGTTACTTTTTAGGCTCATCGGAGTTAATCGTGTCACGTCCCGGTGTTGCGAGCTTTTGCTCATCGCTTTGCTCAATACCAGCTCTGGTATCGACAGAATTTGTGTCTTTTCCAATCACTGTGGAGTCGATGGGTGCGCCCTGATCGACCCACTTTGCTGATCTTCATTTTTGGAGCACCCGAGCAGCAGCGTCGCTGCAACCATAAGGGTTGCGAAACATTTCGATTTCATATTAAGTGAATTTTTAGATAAAACATATGCAACATGCAAGCATGCTTGCGCCCACGATATCAAAATTGTTCCACCCCCGGTATCATTTGGCATGAAAATTATCTAAGGTCGCCTCTGATAATTAAACATGAGCATATGGATTTCATAGATGGACTTGGCCTTTTGGCGGGCATTTTTACATCATCGGCGGTGGTGCCACAACTCGTTACTACTGTCAAGAAAAAGAAGGCCAGCGAGGTTTCGACGGCGATGTTTATCGTGTTACTTACGGGTAATGCGCTGTGGGTTTATTACGGCGTCGATAAAAAAGACGTCCCAATTATCGCCACAAATATTTTCACGATATGCCTCAACGTAGCCATGCTCTTTTTAAAATTTAAGTACAAAAACAATGATTAATTTTCACTAAAACCACAAGACTATGAACACGAAAACAATGTATCTCGCATTGTCGCTTTTGCTCTCGGCTGGATCGCTCATGGCGCAATCCACTGCAACCCAGAAACAGGGAAAAGAATCGAAACAAAAAGCCACAACGGGCAGCCAGGCCGGTAAGCAGCCGCAGCAGAGTAAGGGAGGAAGCGTCACCAGTGAGGCAACTACCGGCACCCCGCCCACGCACATCGACAAAACGAACAGCGTTCCGGCTGCCAGTAACCCGCAAAATACAGGAGTGAATGCAGCCAACAGGAAAAAATCGGGATCAACCGTTCAGGGTGGCAAGGACACTACGGGCAAAGGTTCCAGCAAATCTGGTCAACGGCCGGGAAATAGGTAAACTTAAAAATGGCGGGCCGTAAGGGATTCTTACGGCCCGCCATTTTTTAATACACCAATGTTATATTAAGTATGGTCTGCCCGGTCAATGTTTATGGGCTGAGGAATCACTTTTATTTGTGATAACCAGCTGCCGGACCTCACCCTTCTCCCAGGCATTCGCGCCGGGATCAACCGCAGGAACAGGAATGTCCTTTCTGTTTTGTTTTTTCTTTTGTGACGAAACGTTGAATCGCTTATCGCGATCAGCCAGAATGCCCGCATTGAGTTGCCCTTCTTTCGTAAACCCCATCATGATCATTGGGGAACCAACAGGAAGTTCCTTTTCGAGATCGGTATGCCAGGTGTGGATTGTTTTGCCATAGGTAGATACCAGTTTTTCCATGAGCTCGTGTTCCGCAACTTCGGGTATGCCCGGTGCAATGAGTGATCCTGAACTGACTTCAAAGTGATGACTGTGCCATAATTTCTTCTCTTCCGGACTCAGGCGCACAAACATTTTCGCGGAAATGATGTATTCGACCCCCATAATTTTGGCATTCTTCCCATTGCCATCAAAAATAATGGCCTGGTAAATGTCCTCATTAATCTGGTTCACATAGTGGTGAGCCTCCATTTGTGAATTCATATTTCCATTATAAAAATGGAATCCATCCAGATAAGCATTGAAACCTTTCAGCGGGGTTTTATCCTGTATCAAATCCGCCCCTACATTTAGAGTTTTGTCTTTCGCAGATTTTTCATCGCCGGGCGCTTCCACATTTGATGATGAGTTTTTACCACCACAACCTAGTAAGGCCAATGTTAACGCCCATAGCGGAATGAGTTTATTCATGGTTTTATCAAATTTGAATCAAAGAATATTACTACATTATATAACGTCTCGTTTCACCGGCAAGGCAACCTGTTTCTGCCAGTAAATAATCACGATTGGCGACAGGAGCTCCAAAGCCAGAAAGCCGATTATGAAAAGAGGCGGAACACCCAGATCGTAGATCGATATTAACCTTCCGATCCCGCCCAGCCATACTGCACCGCAAACTACCCTGAAAGCGAATGTTTCTTTTTCTATAACCGGTATAATGCAATAGAATGAAACGGCCACAGCAACGGACATGGCATTCAGGAAGCGAAGGTTACTATCCAAAACCAGGTCAGCAGGCAGCGCCTCAGAAAAAAGTGGATTGCGGATCCCCGACAGCCCTATGAGCCCGGAAACCAGCGGGGCAGCTGCCAGAACAGCGATGACGACCTGAAGCGCTTTCTTGCTTTTAAACATAAGGGAATTATAGATTGTTAACTGCGTTCCAGCGGGCTCTCCTGGGTTTCATGCGACGAGCGGGAAGTTAACAACCCAGCTGTTGTTTCAAACAGGCCCAAAATAACGTGCGGCAGGTAAACCTGGTCGGCAAAGCCGAGAATCCAGGGCGAGGCAGCCAGCAGCAGACCCGTAACCACGTCCACATTCAGGTGTACATGCATGGGCAGGCTGCGGACCATGCCCCCTTCGTAATCGGTAAAGAGTGACATCGTGATGGACATCGCTCCTACCGCAATGAGGACCCAGGTGGCAGCCGCTACTTCGTTGAAACCAACTATCCAGGGCATTGCTATGAACAAAATGCTTGTCGAATAGTCGATAATACTGTGTAATTTGGTGCTGATCATTTTCATGGGATGAAGTGTTTAGTTTTGTGATAGATCGGTGCTTTACTAAAAATTATGCCAGCACAAATGCAAAAAAAAGCTGGCGACCACATCCGTGACCGCCAGCCTCAAAAACGCTTGTTAAAAATTATTTTGTCTTGTCAAGCGTTTTAACATGCTCAGCATGTGCTTTGATCACCGGCAATGTTTTGTCGATGAAAGCTTTCAGCTCTGCGTCTTTCACTTCTTTCTGCGCATCTTCGAAAAGTTTCACTGTTGCATCGTGATCCTTCTTCATTTGCGATATATAAGCTTTGTCAAAATCGCTTCCGGTTTTGCCGCCAAGGTCAGCAGCTGCTTTTTGTTTCTCTTCATTTGGCGCAGCAGGCAGCGTGATATTCTTGTTACCCGCCAACGTTTTAAGCTCATCATTTGCTTTCGAATGATCTGTGATCATTTGTTTTGCAAATTCTTTCACTTTTGGATCGGTTGCTTTGTCGGCTGCAATTTTGCTCAATGCAACTTCCGCCATTCCTCCATTCGCTGCCTCTACGGCAAATTCAGCGTCATCTTCGGCAACGGCCGATGCAGAGTCGCTTGCAGCAGTGTCGCCAACAGCCTCGTTGGTACTGTCTGCTAATTCGGTAGTGTCCGTGGTGTCGGTCGATTTGGATCCGCAGCCCCATAGCATTGCTACGGTTGCCAGCGCCATAAATGTTGATGCAATTTTCATTAGTAATGATTGTTTAAGTGGTGATAAAACTGCGTGCCGGACTTACCGGCACAGGTCACAACCCAATGTAAAAAAGTATGCCTGCCTCGTGATAATTACGATGAAGCCAAGATTATCCTGGAAAAAGCCATTTGTGCATCGGGCCAATTATCAAATTGTTAAGCTTTTCAAATCCATCTGCTGCTCGATTGCCGGTATCTATTTTTGTTTTTTTAACATTCAAAACATTAAGATGAAACACAAACCTTTACTCGCACTGACAATGCTGTCGGTAGCCCTGAATAGTTGTACGGATCATTTTCCGCAGGAGCCTCAAACGCCGGTGGCATTTAAAGAAGTGGCTTCCATTGACCTGGGAGGAACCGCTGCGTCCGAAATCTCAGCATATGACCCTGCCTCGCGCCGGCTTTTCACAGTGAACAATGAGTCTGCTGCAAAAGTAGATGTAATGGATCTTTCCGCATTTCCGGCCGTATCCAAGTTGCAATCCATCGATATTTCCTCACTGGGTGGCGTTGCCAACAGCGTTGCCGTGTCCGACGGGAAACTGGCGATTGCGTTGGAAGCAACCAATAAGCAGGCAAACGGAAGCGTAATCGTAATGAACACGGCCACTTTGGCGACGATCAAGCAGGTTGCCGTTGGCGCATTGCCCGATATGGTAACTTTTAGTCCGGACGGAAAATACATTGTAACGGCTAACGAAGGTGAGCCGAATGCAGATTACACGGTTGATCCTGAGGGCTCCGTTTCGATTATTAATGTTACCGACAATTATAGCGTAAAAACTTTGTCGTTTGGCTCATTTGCTTCGTCTTACAACCAGCTGGCTGCTGACGGCTTCCGGGTTTTCGGTCCGGGTGCTAGTTTTGCACAAGACATTGAGCCTGAATACGTGGCGATTTCGGGTGATTCTAAAAAAGCTTTTGTAACACTACAAGAAAATAATGGTATCGCTGAACTGGATCTGACTTCCGGAACAATTTTGAAGCTGCACCCGCTCGGCATGAAAGACATCAGCAAACTGGTGAACGCAATGGATGCGAGCGATAAAGACAGCAAAGTTGCGTTGGCTACCTGGCCGGTAAGATCATTCTACTTGCCAGACGCGATCGCGCCATTCAGCGTGAACGGCTCGGACTATCTGATTACCGCCAATGAAGGCGATGCACGCGAGTACACTGCCTTTGACGAGCAGAAGCGCGTTAGCGCACTTAAACTTGACGCTACTGCGTTCCCGGATGCTGTTAACCTGCAAAAACCTGAAAATCTTGGGCGTCTGCGCGTAACCAGCACGCGTGGTGATATCGACAATGATGGCGATTACGATGTGTTATATGGCTTTGGCGGCCGTGGATTCAGTATTTTTAATGCTACCAGCGGTCAATTGGTTTTTGACTCCGGAAGCATGCTGGAACAGGAGGCAATTCAGGCTGACATTTATGATGATGACCGCTCGGATGACAAAGGCGTTGAGCCGGAAGGTGTCACAATAGGCATGATTGATAATAAGCCCGTTGCTTTCATTGCACTTGAACGTGTGGATGCTGTTGCTGCCTATGACCTGAGCAATCCCATGGCTCCCAAATTCCTTCAGATGATCAAAACCGGGGATGCTCCCGAAGGCGTTCTCTACATTGCACCGGCAAAGAGCCCGAATGGCAAAGGCGTGCTGGTAACAAGCAATGAGGGCGATGGAACAGTGAAGTTTTATCAGATCTGATTAGCGCAAGGTTCTATTCTGCGCAATGCAACTATTTTTTGGATTAATTCCCTTTTAGGTTTTGTCTGTACGGCTTTAGTAAAATGAGCCGTACAGACAAAACATTTGAGCCGTGCAGGCAACTCGTCATGTGGTGCAAAAGCTGAACTTTGCATCATGAAAAACATTAAAAAAATTCAATTAGGCCAGGACGGCCCGTTCGTGTCCAAACTTGGTTTGGGCTGTATGCGTATGTCTTCCGTTTGGGGCGGACCTACACCTGACGAAACAGAAAGTATTGCAACGATCCATGAAGCTTTGGATAGCGGCATTAATTTTCTGAACACCGGAGACTTCTATGGCGCCGGGCATAATGAAATGCTGATAGGCAAAGCCATCAAAGGAAGGCGGGACGACGCTTTTATCAGCGTAAAATTCGGTGCTATTTTTCACAATGGCCAGTGGCTGGGAATGGATCTGCGTCCCATCGCGATCAAGAATTTCATCAACTACTCTTTGACCCGCCTGGGCATTGAAACCATTGACCTTTATCAGCCTAGCCGGATGGACGACAGCGTGCCCGTAGAAGACATTATCGGCACAGTTGCCGATCTGGTTAAGGAAGGTAAGGTTCGTTACATTGGCGTGTCGGAGATCTCTGCTGATCAACTTCGTAAAGCCAATAACACCCACCCGATAAGCGCGCTGGAAATTGGCTATTCGCTGGCCGAACGTCAGATCGAGACTGAGCTGCTCCCCACTGCAAAAGAGCTGGGCATTGGCGTTGTGGCATTTGCCAACACTGCGGAAGGGTTACTTACTGGCGACCTGAAAGCACCGCTTGCCGCCGACGATTACCGCAATCATTTCTCCCGTTTTCAAGGCGAAAATCTCATCCATAACCTGGAAAAAGTCGAAGTATTAAAACAACTGGCGTCTGATAAAGGCTGTACACCCACACAGCTTGCCATTGCCTGGGTGAATGCGCAGGGCGATCATATGATGCCTTTGGTAAGCATGAGCCGCAGGTCGCGTTTGCCGGAGAATATGGCAGCCATGGATATTGTGTTTTCGACGGAAGAAATGAACACCTTAAACACTACTTTTGCAATCGGTGCTATCCTTGGCGGCACTTATTTACAACGCTAAATGACCAGTCCAGCTGAAATTCTCCCCGGTGTTATCTTTTACTCCTACCTTTCTACGGAACGGAGAGAGAAGGTCTGTTTCTGGAACCATCATACATTGGTATTACAGGTTTCAGGACAATTCGTTTTGGAAACATCCTCTCAGAAGATCTCAATGACCGGAGGAGAACTGCTGCTAATTGGCAGAAACCAGCTAGGCACGCTCACCAAAACTCCCGGACTGGCAGGTCCCGGACTGGCAGGTCCCGGACCGGCAGTTCCTGTGCCAGCAGCTTCCCGGCCGGCAGGCTCCGGGCCAGCATATCCCGGACCTGAAGGTTCAGTGCCTGGCGCTCATTATGAAACCATTGTAATATCCCTGCAGGAAGAACTGTTGCGACGGATTGTGCTGGAAGAAAAAATTGAGGCGGATCAGAAATATGTGGGTCCGCCCAATATGCTGATCCCGTTAAATGAATTCCTGCAGGGATATTTTCAATCCATTGTTCCCTACGCCCGAAATTCGGGAGCGGCTATGACGGACGAAATGGGGATCCTGAAAATAAAGGAAGGAATCAAATTGCTACTTCTTGCGGTTCCTACACTTCGCAACTTTTTATTTGACTTTTCAAGCCCGGGTAAGATCGACCTGGAAAGGTTCATGCTCAATAACTTTCATTTCAATGTCCCTGTTGAAAAGTTCGCACAGCTAACCGGCCGTAGCCTGGCAGCGTTCAAGCGCGATTTTCTGAAAACATTCGGAGCTCCGCCTCGTCAGTGGCTGCAAGACAAAAGGCTCAACGAAGCCAAACATTTGATCGAAACCAAACACGAAAAGCCCTCAGCCATTTACCTGGATCTGGGATTCGAAAGCCTTTCCCATTTCTCCCACTCCTTCAAGAAAAAGTTTGGCATAGCACCTACTGCACTGAATTATCGCTTTTCTCCAAAGTAAATTCAATCTTTGCCATTCCAAATATGCAGTGAGATGACGTATCCTAAATTACGGCAACATATCGAAAAGCTGGTGCCCTTAACGGACGAAGAATTTGCATTCGTTGAGCAGCATTTTGTTTGCCGGAAATTCAAAAAACACCAGTTCATGGTGCAATGCGGAGAACTTGTGCCCTATAACTATTTCCTGTTGTCGGGGCTAACCAAACTCGTCTATACCGACGAAGAAACGGAAAAGCAGCACATCCTGGCCTTCGCCATGGAAGACTGGTGGGACAATGACTTCGAAGCCTACTACACCCGCACAAAGGCCACACTCTCCATGGAATGCCTGGAAGATACCGAAGCGCTATGCTTGTCGCTCGACAATTTCAATGCATTACGCACCGGGCTGCCTAAGATCGATCATTTTTTTTTGGAAAAAGTAATGGCGGGCTTTCTTGCAGGTCAACGCCGGATCCTTTCGCTGATGACATCCAGCACCCAGGAGCGCTATAAACAGTTCGTTACCCAGCACCCAACGCTGCTGCAACGCCTTCCCAAGACACAACTCGCTGCCTATCTGGGTGTTTCCCGCGAAACGCTCAGCCGGCTCGACTTGTAGTGTGACCTACCGCACACCAAAGTCGTGACGCAGGTCACAGGCTGATTTCAGGTGCGATCGCTAGGTTTGCACTGGAAATCAAATCAGCTTAAAATGGAAAAGAAAATCATTAATCCCTGGAAATGGCAGGATGGACGCGCTTACAATCAAGGCGTTGAAGTAAAGCAGATCGAAAGCACATTATACTGCGCCGGCCAGGCAGCCGTGCATCCCGACGGAACATCGAGTGACGCCGATATGCGCACCCAGCTGCTGCTGGCCATTCATAATCTCGAACAAGTTGTAAGTCAGGCAGGATACGAACTAAAAAACATCGCGCGCCTGAACATATATACAACCAACCACCCCGAATTTTTCGCGGCTTTCGACACATTCACCGAATGGGTCACCAAAAACGAAATAAAACAAGTTTCAACAGTCGTCGAAGTAAAGACGCTTTATGAAACACTATGTGTGGAACTTGAAGCTACGCTTGTGAAGTAGGGGCATTCATTAGTAACTAAGTAGAAAGGCGGCTGTTAAGTCGCCTTTTTGTGTTTAATTTTTCGCCGCCTCCCCTTACTCCCCGTCAACTCCTACCCCTCCTCGCTTTCCCCACACAACTGCAAATTACCCATTCTGTAAAACGTGTTTTTACCTGCTTGCGCCAGATTACCTGATTTGTAAATAGGGTAATCTGACGCTTAAAAACGGATGCGTTTGAATATAATTTTGGTTAGATAAAAAATAATAAAATGAATATTACCAGCGGATCGGGATCGTGCGACTTTGCCTCTTCCTACCCTGCTTAATGTTAAAAATACGTCAAATTTTTTTGATGAAAGGAGGTGCGCTATGGGGTAGTTTAATGAATTAGTGATAACGTTTTCACCCGATGTTTTGCTGATAAAAGTCGGGAGCATGACCATTTAGCCATACATAAAAATAAGAGACATGAAAACTTTCAAATTCAAAGACCTTGCCGTCACAGTAAATTTTGATCCCAATAAGATAACCCTTTGCAGGATCACAAGTCCTTCCCTCCTATGCCCGAATCCGACGGTCTTCAACTGCCCCGGCCACTCATTTTGCCACTGGCCTACAATCTGTCCTGTATTCACCTGCGGCGGTTGCAGCGTTATTGCATGCAGCCATTTGCCTTCCTACGTGCCGACCGACTTCACGCTCTGGAAAACCGGAACACCTTATCAGCAAGTCGTCGATGAATTAGAGGAAACGGAACTCAACGAATTCAAGACCAACCTGGCCGAGCTTCAAAGGTATGTCGATGTAAAAATTCAGGATGCGCCGAATCAGCTGGATATGCTTGAAAAGAAGTTGCAGGAAGCCATTGAGGAAGTGCGTGCGCAGCGGGGAAACCGATAAACAACAACCTGATGATCAAAGTCAAATTTCTTTTGCACGCAACATTCCGGTCAAGTCCGGCATTTGAATTGGTCGAGCAGGGAAATTTAAATCCGCAGGAGCTTCATGCTCTTGCGGATTTAAACACAGATCCTGAGTTCTTCGGCCTATTCCGTCGGAAGCAGATGGAGGCCGCCGGCAGTGCCAAGCTGGCGTATAAAGAAGTAGCACTGCTGTTTTACTTTTTGCAGCATGCGGGTGAATTGCCACATTATTTCAAGTCCGGATATGATGATGAGGTGAACCTGACGATGGCTAAACTCGTGCTTGAAGGCATCTTCGAAATTCAGGGCGGTCAGCATTTTTATTCGGGTTTTGCAGCGCACGATTTCCTATATGAAGCTCAGGAAGCAAGCTTGGATAGTCGGCATCCATTGCTTGAAATGTCTACTGCGGCGATCCGGTACGGGGTGTTGCTAAAAGAAGCGGATCAGGCTGCGCTGGCAAGTAAACTCTACGCTTACAACACAATGCCCCACTTCTTTACGCCAGCCGATGCGCTGGGAACATTGGAAGAAGTAGAAGAATTTTTAAGAATTGGAAAAAATAACCGGATGAACAGGGAGCTGCTGGAAAACTGGAACAAGCACGAACCGAATCCAGATTACCGCTGGATCTCGTGGAACCGCAAGGATTCCAGGCGTCGCGATACGAAGCCACATTCCATCTATAAAATTTACATTAGTCCCGTCTTAGAAGAGCTGCCGGAGGTTTTTGAGAAAACGACCTCTGTCCTAACCAAATCCCAGGCATTCAGTTTCAAAATGGGCATGAACCGCGAGGGACTGCTCCGGCCTGACAAATTTGTGGCTTACTTCACGGAATTGGACCACCTGTTAGCAGCCGCCGAAATGCTCGCGCCTGTTTTGAAAAAGCACAAAGCCCAGGGCGTTCCCTTTACCGCTTCGCTGGATGAAACGGGAATGTTGTCCTGGGGAATGGACAGCACAACGGACGAAACTACCAAGAATCGTGAGGGAGGAAGCTGGCGGGCCATAGTGACAGAAAAATTGGCGGCATCCATCACCCTGTCCAAAACCGAAAGGCTGCCCCCCGCTGAAAGTGTTGATTTTGTTCTAAAAAAAATGATGCTGGAAGGAGTCAATACGATGACCTGGACGGCAGCTTAAAAACCTAAAACTATGGCTTCCAATCAATTATATATATTGCCTGAGAATGTTCAGGTGCTGCCGGTAGAAGCATTGCCGGAGCAGGCGCTGGCCAAATTCGAATACGAAGCGGACGACTTTATCGTCACCTATACACAGGCCAGAAATACAAGCAAAATAATCGATGCGTCTTCTGCGTCGCTTTTGCAGGAATTTCGCAAGCCAAAATCCCTGCCGGAAGGTGTCCTCACGTATGCACTGATGAATAACCTGGATGCGCAAAAGATCCTGGAAGGCTCCTATACTTTCCTGGCCAAACTCAGAAATGAAGGCTTTCTTGTTTCTTACGATGATACATGCGGAGTAAGCAAACAGTTTTTAAATGCAGGCGACCGGTTTAAAGACTATGAAATCGTATCAAAACTGGACGGCGTTGCGGATACGGAAATTTATAAGATCAAAAGAAATGGTCAGTATTATGCGCTTAAACTGCTCAAAACGAGTAAGAAAACACCCCAGTTACTGGCCAATTTTTACAATGAAATTGACATACTGAACCAACTCGACGGTGCTATCAACCCGGCTCTGACGGAACATGGAGAACATGGAACCGACCATTATCTGATCATGGAATGGGTTGATGGGGCAACATGTTTGCAGGCTGCCGAGAAATATCATAATCTTCATGATCAATCCAATGTGCTTGCATTGCTCGACATTTCCTGCCGGATTCTCCACGCTTACACACATCTTCACAGTCAGGGCATTATCCATTCGGATGTGCATCCGGCCAACATTATCATTGCCGGATCGGGTGAATTGAAAATCATTGATTTCGGTCTTTCCAGGATGGTCGCAAACGACCAGGTGCCCGCACGGGGTGGATTGGGTTTCTTCTTTGAGCCCGAATATGCACAGGCTGTTCTTGACGCTAGACCTGCCCCGCCTTCGACATTTGCAGGTGAGCAATATGCATTGGGGGCCTTGCTATACCAGATATTTACGGGCAAGCAGTATCTCAATTTTTCCTATGACAAAAAAACATTGTTCACGCAAATTGCGAGCGAAACCCCCGTTCCGTTCAGCAGCCTGGACATTATTATAAATAATAACATTGAGAAAACGATCTTCAAAGCACTTTCCAAGCGTAAAGAGGACCGTTATGAACGCATTGAAGATTTCTATTTAGCCATGATGAAAGTGCAGGAAAGTTTCCCGGATCGATTTGCCGAAGACAAGAAAATGTCGGTGCAGGTCTTCCGGGATTCAATTCTGAAAGATTATGGATTTACTGGAAATCTCGTAAAAACCGGACTGCAACTGGCGCCGAAGAGCTCGGTCAATTTTGGCGCGGCAGGCATTGCCTACATGCTTTTGCGAAAAGCGTTGGTCCATTCCAGCGCCGAAACACTGGCACTTGCGGACGTATGGAGCGATCGGGCAGCCGGTTACACGCACGATCCCGAGAGCGGATTCTATTCAAAAGATATGGATCTCACTCCATCCATTGTCGGGCTTTCCTCTATTTACCATACGCCCAGCGGAGTGGATCTAGTTCAGGTGCTGGTCAGTCAGGCCGCGGGGGATTACGGGAGTTACTATAATGCCGTCCACAATTTTTTAGTGCACGCCTCGCAGCCTTGCGAGAACCTGGATCTTACATTGGGTAAGTCAGCGGCGTTGATTGGCGGTTCGCTTATTTTGGAAAATATGCCTTCTTATGACAGGTTCACAAAAAATGATCTGTTGGCTTTTGGCAAAAATACGATGGAAGAAATCTGGTCCACTATCGATGCCTATTCCGCCGTTGGCGAGAAAAACCTGATTAATTATAGGGGAATTGCGCACGGCTGGGCGGGGATTTTATATGCTACTTTGAAATGGTGTAAAACTTCCGGGCAACATTTACCGGTTCGCTTTTTCGAAAGAGTTGAGCAACTGGTCAGTCTGGGCATAGCAGAAAACGGGCATTTACGCTGGGAAATCTCCAATACCGAACCCGTCTCATGGACAGGCTGGTGCCACGGATCGGCAGGATACACCTTTTTATGGACAGCGTTATTCCACTTCACCTCCGACGAACATTACCTGGACCTGGCAACAAAAACGGCCAACCACTTTTTGAATGCGGCTGAGCCAGGCATGAATGGCAGCTTATGCTGTGGAAGATCAGGCGAATGTTATGCCCTTTTAAGTGTGTATAATGCAACAAAAAACAATTTTTACCTGACTGAGGCCAAGCGTATTGCTAAACAAATGCTTCCCCACATTTATTCAGGGCAAATGAGAAACCATAGTCTGTATAAAGGAAACATAGGCGCAGCAGTTCTGTTCGAGGAGCTCGAACGCCCTGAGTTCGCCCGCATGCCATTATTTGAATAAAAGGGGATTTGCATTCTCCACTTAGGATTGGTTAAGATTATGGTGACGTCTTTACTGAACCCGCACCAGCTGAACGCCGTACACCGGGCGGCCGTTGGCCGTAATGCCTTGTATAACAATTCTTAATGTCCGCACGGTGTCTGAGAGGGGAAAGCGCAGCTGGCTGTTGCCCTTGCTATCGGTTTGAATCATGGGTTTCCAATATAGTACATCCCGGTCGTCCAAACGACCAGAAATGGTGGTGTCGGTTGTTTCTATATCGTAGCGCGGCACATAAAATTCCCGCTGCACCGAAGGATAACCGATGAATTGGACCGGGGTCATACGCTCTTTCGGTTTTGTGCCCGCCTGCATGGAACGCGCACTTTTGGAGTAAAATGCAATTACCCCATTACCTCCCCGAACCCCGTATATACCCGTCGAACCAGCATTTTTCAGCAATTCGACACGTTCAATGTCTCTTGGATTGAAGTTCATCAGAGCATTTCCGTCAGGGTCTTCAATCGGTAAGCCGTCCATCAAAAACAAGGGTTGCCCACCACCACGAACGGACACAAGATAGCCAGGGGGCGCTGTAATGCCCTTTGCTGCGACAGTCCTGAATACAGTCACGCCCGCAAAGCGCCCTTGAACCATTTCATACAAATTCGGGTAATTTGGGGATTTCTCATTGAAAAGGATGGTGGCATCAGCATTGTTATGCAGACTCCGCATTTGAATGTCATCAGGCCTTTCATTGTATTTTTGCGCACGAACTGTTACTTCGTTTAGCTGTTTAGCGGCTTTATCACGGTACAATTCGGTATTTGCTTCCTGCCGGCCGCGGGCGGCTTGCAGTTCCGCTTGGAGGTCGGACCAGTTTGGCGGAGCAATTATTTTACCAAATTCCCAACTTTTACCAGGCCATTCCTGAACCAGAACGGCTTCTTTGGAAGACATTTTCCGGAAATTACGCCCGGCAATTTGCACCATCAATGTTGCCGTATCCGCAACGGATAATCCGGGTAGCCGAAAGCGGCCCTGCTCGTCAGTGCCTGCGGATCTTACGAACGATTGCCCGGGCCTTGTGGACGCCACGGTAACCTGTGCGCCGGGAATAGGTTGATGTTTCGGATTCAGAATGCGGCCACTGAACGACACACCACCGAGTGAATCAGCTTCCGGCGTGCCGCTTACCCGTCGCCAGCCCTGCGTCAACAGCATGTCGTCCAACTCTTTACGCGTCTCAGTTGATGGATTAGCGAAGTATTTATTAGGATTTTCAACACGCCCGCGCAGTTCTCCGGTCAGCAGCAAGTGTGCTTGCACATGAGCATCGGCGGTGTCGCCCGGCACTTTGCTGGCATCGGTGATCGATGCTGACAAGGCTGCTGACGTGGGCGCTCCGTTATCTTTCAGATTAAGGCTCACCGCAACTTGTTCCCGCGGCTGATAGTTCGTTTTGTTTAATTTCAATGTTACCAGAACGGGTGGCACGGATTCGGGCACAAAAAACAAGCGCTCGCATTGCGGCATGGCTTTGGCATCGTACAGGGTAACCTGCGCAAGGCCCGGCAACCATTCCAGCATAGGCAGGCTTATTTTGGCTGACCCGTTTTGCAAAATGATTTTTCGCTGATCCACTACCACACCGCGTTGCTGGATCAGCACATACACAGAGTCTGCAGCGTCCCGATTGGAACTCATGATGGTCAATGCCAGCCGGGTTGAATCACTCAGTGCATCGGCGGAAAGCAATAATCCTTGGTTTTCTGGCTTCGGTAAAGCAATGCGCAGCAATTCCTTATTATAGGTTAGTTCTGCGAAGTAAGTTAGCTGGGGCTTCGGCTCCATCAGTACGCTCGTCATCCCCTCGCGATTGGTTTTAAACCGAACCACTTCAATGCCTGCATCGTCCACAATGCGTCCTTCCGCCTGGAATCCATAACCATTGGGCTGTATGATTTTCATACCCAAACGCGCCGGTAACCCGGAAATCCAGCGGCCACCTTCCGGCAAAATCTGAACATCCAATGGCTGAGTAACCGAATCACTTTTAACGGGCTGACCGTTTTTCACCAAATTATAAACCGGCACAGACCGCTCGAATGCAGGGCGTCGCTGACCATCATCTTCATCGGTATAGGCACGCAGGCGATACGTTCCTGTCGTGAGCGTATCGGACAGACGGAGATTTCCCTGGCCCCGCCCATCCGCAATGCGTACCCATTGATGCTCAACCAGTTTGCCTGTTGAGGTAAGCAAGTCGACGTGCATGGCGGTTTCGCCACCCGCCCGCCGGTAATTCGTTGCGTCGAGTAAGTATGCGCTCATCCAGAGGCGGTCGCCCGTGACATAAAACGGCTTATCAACATGTACAAACAAGCTGGGTGCCAGCAGTTTATAACGATTGTCAAAATCTGCACGGATACTTCCCAGGGCGGTGTCAGGCGGCGCGAGTTTCCCCTTTGCGGCCAGTGCGCCGGTTGAAACGGATTCCATTTCACTTGCATTAGGTTTCCAGTCTGCGGGCAACATGGTGGAGAGCCTGTCGTCACCCATGGAGCCTTCCACTTCCAGGCCCTCGGGCATTGTAATAAGCCCATCCACGGTCATTTGCAGCTGCCCGGCCGGTAATTGCAGTTCTGTGTAGGCGTAGCGGGCATCGGGATACGGTGAGAAATTGGAGACCGCTTTGGTATAAAACACAATCAGTTTCATGGGTGAAACCAATCGGCGCTCGCTCGGTAAACGGCCCGGCCGGATCACTTTCGAACGCTGGACCGGAACCAGACGCTTGTATTCGCCAATGGCAGCGGTAAGCGTAATGGTCTTGCGTTCGACGGAGATTGGCTTGGTGGCGTCCTCCTGATAAACAAGAAAGCCCGCTTGCTCAAAAGTACTATCGACCAGGCTGGCCATCAAATGCCGGATAGATCCCCCGTATGCGGTCAGCCGGTTGCGCCGGAACCGGTCAGCCTGACGTTCGTTCTCAGGTTTCAGCTCTTCGAACCGGGCCGTTCCAGCCGAGTAGAGCTTCCCGGACGGCGTAGCATCGAAATGTTGCAGATCGTAGATCACCCGGCAACCTAATGCTTGATTATCAATGATTAGCGGTGCATTGCCCGTGGCATATAAGTGATTATTTTCCTCTTTAAAATTAAGAACTTCACTGTTTACAAGCACACATTGCCCACCAAACGGCTCACCGAAAAGTTGCTTTTTAAACTGACGCAAATGTCGTTCTGACCGCTTCGTATTGCCCTTTACTGTGATCGCATCCAGCATTTGTTCGCTTATTTTGAGCCGGAAATCGGCTTTTCGCGGAGATGTATTTTCAAGCCGGATTTTTTGCGTAGCAGATTGATATCCAACAAAAGATGCCACAATTTCAACCGTGCCAAGTGGGCTTACTGCAAGCGCATATGCTCCTTTTTCGTCGGTAACGGCCCCCTGGCTGCTGCCATTGACATATACATTGGCAAACTGCATTGGTTTTCCAGTCGTGGCATCTGTTACATAGCCAGTTAGCCGGGCTGTGGCTTGTCCATTAGCCAGCAGGCAGGAGCCTGTAAGTAAAACGAATGTTATCCAGCCGGTGAAGAATGAGCAGCGCATAGTTATGAATTTACCCTCTCAAAAGAACAAGGCGATACATTCATACCTATAACTCGAGCATTGCGCTAACGATTCTTTTAACCCTCCTCACTTTTCCGATAAGCCCAATAGAAAACTTGCGGTAAAACGGTGAAAGACAAGAACACTCAGATCAGTAATCCGGACCCGGATTATACGCTGCGAAAAATAAATGGCAACGTTTTGCTGGGATACGCGCTTCTGGAACAGTTTTTTAAAGACCGGCCGCGAAATCGCAATGCTACATATGCGATGTTAACTAACGTTCATTTTTGTTTATCAATTCATCAAAACTACGTATGAAAAAGCGAGTACTTTTCTGTTTAATGGCGGCACTTGGGTCCGCAGTCATTTCCTGTACAGACCACGAAGGGGTTGGTATGGTTGCCGAAGCCGACAGACAATTTATGATCAAGGCTGCCGATGGGAATATGTTTGAAATCAAAGCCGGTGAAATGGCGTCAATGAAAGCAGTTGTCGATTCTGTGAAAGAATATGGTCATCATATGGTCATGGACCACGGTAAGGCGAGCGACGAATTGAAAGCCCTTGCTGCCAAAAAGATGGTAGACCTACCTATGATGCTTTCGGAGGCTAAACAGAAGAAATTGGATAGCCTGGCTTCCTTGAACGGAATGGCTTTTGATTCCACTTACATGATGATGATGGTTGTTTCTCACGTAGAAACGATCGATCTCTTTAAAACGGAGATTATTTTAGGCCAGGATGAGGAGACAAAATCCTTCGCTAGCGGCAAGCTGCCCACGCTTCACCACCATCTTGAAAAAGCAGAAAAGCTTAAAAACTGGCTTTGGTGAAAAACCAAATACTAAGGTAAGGTCTTGATAGCCAATTTGTTTTGCAAAATAAAAAATTACCATCATTGATTCCGTTATTTCCTGCCAAGGGTAACAGCATTAGTGATGGTAACCAAAACTGCAGGAATTTTAATATTCCAGTTTAATGTCTTTGAACACAATGGATTTGTAGCCATCAAGTTCATATTGGATCCCTACACTTTTCTTCCCGGTCTGCACCAGATCCGAATAGGCGGTGAAATCCTTTTCCCCGTTTTTACTTTTGTCTACCAGATATTGCTTCGTCCCGGTTTTTCCATCGTCGAAACTGATCCTTAATGTGAGATTATCGCGGTTTTTGGTGTCGGCGGCGTTGGAGAATGCGAGGATGTTTTGTTTTTTGTTTTTGCCAATGGTCAGAATACTTCCTTCACATACGGGATCGGGCAGGTTGTGGTCAAAATAGGTGGTATCCCATTTCACGCCGCCATCGCTGCTGAGCGCCACAATGCGCGCACGCACATCGCCTTGCTGATTTCTGGCATTGAACATCACCCTTCCACCTGAAATTTCTGCCGCCGTAGCTTCGTTGGAGCCTTCAAAAGAAATGGTTTCGCCGAGCTTGAATGTCTTTCCGTGATCATCGCTGTAAAAGCCATGTGCCTGATAATCTTATGGAGCGCGTTACGCCCGATGATATCGCTGCTTTGAAAATTCTTGTGGAAAACGAACCCTCATCCTCGGACCGGATGCTTTTCCAGATCGAGCATGAGATCGCTTTCCATGGAAAACTGTATGAAATCACACGCAATGAAACCATGAAAAAATTCCAGCGGATGCTTTTACCGGTGTTCGATTATGTGCACAAAAGCGGTTTGCTGTGCAAATATTCATCGAATGCGAATTTCGTCTCGCACAAAGGCCTGATAGAAATTATTGAAAACGGGAATTCCGAGCAGTTGCGCAATGCCATGAGGAGCCATTTGGAAAATCACTTTGCACGACTTTTCATGCAGTAAGGCTCATTAATAGTATGAACATGGCTAATCATTTCATCCAACATTAGGTTAATCATCATTATACCTGTAAATTTACAACTGCAAAAATAAAAATGCGGCGTTTTAATGTCGCCAGCATCTATTTTGGTTTTTGAAGTCAAGTTTAAATTACATTCACAGTGGAGGTTTTCGACCAATTCATCGACCTGTTTGTTCACCTGGACAAGCATCTCGGACAAATCATTCAGGACTACGGGGCATGGGCCTATGTCATTCTTTTTATGATTATTTTTATTGAAACAGGTGTTGTTTTCATGCCTTTTTTGCCCGGTGACTCTTTGCTTTTTGCAGCTGGCATGATGGCGGCCAAATATCCCGAATCCCTGAACATATGGCTGGTTGTTATTTTGCTCCTTATAGCAGCAATACTGGGAGACACCTGCAACTATCTGTTTGGCAGATATTTTGGACATAAAGTACTGGGAATCAAATTCATGGGAACTGCTCTGATCAAACCCGAGCATCTTGCGCGAACGCAGGGATTTTATGAGAAATACGGCCCTTCAACGATCATCATTGCCCGGTTTGTGCCGATAGTCAGGACGCTGGCTCCGTTTGTAGCGGGTATTGCCACAATGAATTATAGTGTGTTTTTCAAATTCAACATTATCGGAGCCATCCTATGGGTAGTAAGTCTGACGATCGGCGGCTACTTTCTTGGAAACATCCCGATGGTGAGAGACAATTTTGAAAAAGTGGTTTTAGCGATCATTGCATTATCGGTGTTGCCGATCGTATGGCAGTTTGTTAAGGCAAAATTCATTTCCTCCGGGGTGCCAGAAGCGTCTGAGTCTATTTAACAGCTCGCGTCCATGCAATCAGGCGCTGGCAAGCTCAAAGTAAAAACTGCTGCCCATCCCGATTTCGCTCGTTACCCCAATACTGCCGCCCTGCGCCTCGATAAACTCTTTACTGATCGCCAGCCCGAGGCCGGTGCCGGTTTTTGAGCTGCCGGGAACCTGAAAATAGCGGTCGAAAATTTTGGTCCGGTAACGGCTGTCGATGCCTTTACCTTCATCCCGAACCAGGAATTTGACGCCTTGCTGGGTGGGTGTGAGTTGAATGTGAATTTTGCTGTCTTCCTGTGAATAACGGACTGCATTCGTCAAGAAATTGATCAGTACCCAGGCCGTTTTTTCCATATCCGCCTTTACGTCGGCGAGCTGATCTGCGGCCTGCACCACGAGGTCGATGCGCTTTTGCTCAATCGGTGTTTTGACAGCATCCACGGCATATTTCAGGATTGCATACGGGCTGCTCGACTGGATGTTCAACTGAATATTCCCCGTTTCAACCTGCGACATATTCAGCAGCTCGCCGGTGATTTTTAGCAGCCGGTCGCTGTCTTCTTTAATGCTTGACATTAATTGTTTTTGCTCCTCGTTCAGATCTCCGGTATGCTGGCTTTCCAGCAGTTGCAGGCTCATTTTGATGGAAGCGATGGGTGTTTTCAGTTCGTGGGAAACGGTGGCGATGAAATTGGTTTTGGCAAAATCAAGCTCTTTGAAAGGCGTAATGTTCTTCAAAAGGATCACCTGACCGATGAATTTTTTCAGTCGCTCACCCGTCGGAACGATGGTGATATCAACGATTTCCTTCTCAAAATAGCTTTCTTTATTGTCTGCATAAATTTTCAGCGACGGCATTGCGGCATTCGCGTTATTGGGTTGCAGCCCGTCATTTTCCTGGATCAACGCACGGATCAGATCATTCTGCTCTGCCAGCTCGATGGCCGATTTTCCCAATAAATCACTCACCGCAATGCCGGTAATCTTGACGGCTTCTTCATTGGCAAACAGCACTTTTTTGTTTTCATCCAGACCGATAACCGGCTCGTGCATGTTGTTGATCAGGGCTTCAATGCGCTTCTTTTCCACCAGGATCTGTGAAAGATTGCTGTTGTCATATTCTTCGAGTTTCTCGGCCATCGTATTAAATGAACTCGCCAGCTCTCCAAACTCATCCTTACCTGAAAAATGCAGCCGCTCGGCATAATTCTTCGCTGCAATGGCGCGGATACTTTCCGTCAGCTCGCGGATCGGGTTGCCAACATTACCCGGCAAATTGACCAGCAGCGTCAAAGCGATCAGAAAGCAAACGGTTCCCGTCAGCGCGATCCAGATAAACGCCGAATGCACCGTATCCAGCGCCTTGTCACTCTTCGCCCGGATCGCTTCCATGTTAACCCGCGTCAACTCAGCCAGATCATTTCTGATCAGGACCGGCATTTGTGGGTTATTCAAATCTTTTTTCAGAGAATCATAATGACCCGCAATTTTATTGGTCACCTCCCCTTCTCCCGGCTCGGTTACATTCGACCGCTGTTCTTTCAGGTTTTGCTCAAATCTGGCTCCTGCTTCGGGGCCCTGGTGGATCTGATCGAGGGCCAGGAACATGCTGCGACTGTAATCCAGCGTCTTATAGTTGTCCTGCAAGATGTTTTCAGTGTCCTCTTTGAGCGTATATATGTAGCCCGCGGCAATCACGGACAATGCCAGGATCATCAGAAACAGCACGCCCAGTCCGAGTCGCAGTTTGGTTTTTATTTTCATAGAAAAAGGCGAAGTGGTTACGCTAAGACAAGATAACCAGGTCGATATCAGAAGATGAAAGTTTTTTCAAAAGATTATTAAAAAGGTTGGTTGCCAGAATCACCCGCAGCAGGTTTATATGCGGCTTACCCAGACAAATCGTGGTAATCTCACGCTGCTCGGCCACTTGTATAATCGCCTCAGACACATTGGTATCCTGCACCCGGATGATCTCCGCGCCCATTTCCGTGGCCAGTTTGAAATTATTGATCAAATGCCGCTGCTTGTCCAATGCAATCTTGTCCTGGCTTTCGTTCGGGGTCTGCACGTAAAGGACAAACCATTTGCTGTTGTAGTAACTGGCCAGCCGTGCCGTTTTCCGGATCACATGCCGGGCCGTGCTTTCGTTGCTGCTGATACAGGCCAGAAATTTCTCCCTTTTCGACGCAACCAACTTGGGAATTTCCGTTTCCACCTTCCGCTCCACCTGGCTCGCCACTTCTTTCAATGCAAGCTCGCGGAGTTGCAGGATATGGTCGGGTTTGAAAAAATTATTAAGTGCCGTCTGGATTTTTTCAGGCTTGTAAATTTTACCCTCTTTCAGTCGTGTAATGAGCTCGTCGGCGGTTAAATCAATGTTTACAACCTCGTCCGCTGCGCCCAGCACGCTGTCCGGAATCCGCTCTTTCACTTCCACGCCCGTAATGCCTTTTACTTCTTCATTCAACGATTCAATGTGCTGAATGTTCACCGCGCTAATAACATTGATGCCCGCTTCCAGGATTTCGAGCACGTCCTGCCAGCGCTTGTCATTTTTGCTGCCCTCAATGTTGGTATGCGCCAGCTCGTCCACCACCACAACCTCCGGCCTGAGGCTGATCACGGCCTGCACGTCGAGCTCGTCGAGTTCTTTTCCTTTGTAAAAAAGTTTGCGGCGCGGGATCACCGGCAGTCCGTCGAGCAGATCGTGCGTTTCTTTCCGGTTATGCGTTTCAATGTAGCCGATCTTGACGTCGATGCCATTGCGCAGCAGGACGTGCGCTTCCTGCAACATCCTGAATGTCTTGCCAACACCAGCGCTCATGCCAATGTAAATCTTGAATTTTCCACGCCTCGATTTTTTGATCAGATCCAGAAAATGCTGCGCGCTGGGGTTGGTTTCGGACATTGGCTTGGTTAGGATTGAATCGCGTTGCAGCCCTTACAAACTGCATTATAAAATAATATTTACATTAAATTATTTAAAATGCCGCTTTCCAGGAATGTCCCGTGAGCGGCAAGAAGTCAAAACGCAATTGAAATCGAGGTGGTCAGAAAAAAGTTATCTTTCCTGGACATTGCTTCCGCGCCTGCCTGATTTCTTTCGAGGAATATCCGGTCTTTGCTGCTGAGGTTTCTGGCTTCCACGCGCCAGAGCAGGCCCGGGAAAATGGCATAGTCAATGTTGGCGGACATGCCGAAAGTTTTGAAACCATTCTCCGTGCCCGTCGCGATGATCACACCGTTTTGATCTTGAAAATATTCACCTCTCGCCGCAATGTTAAGCTTTGAAGATGGTGAATAGCGCGCGATTAATGTGGGTACAAACCACTTGTTAAATTCGCTGCTGCCCTTTGCTTTCTGCTCCGTTCCGTAGTCGAAACCGGCCGTAATCCCGAACTTTTCAGCAAGCTGAAAAACACCATAAAAGTTGTGATAATAACGCATAAGCCTGGCACTATCCGGCTTGTCAGATCCTATGAATGTGCTATAATTCAATGTGACATTAGCGGCCGGTTTGTAAGTAACCTGCGTCCCGAAGGCGGGCGTAGTGTTTCCATCCACGCGCTGGATCCGTTGCCAGCCATTGAGATACATGGCAGACAAATAGAGCTTTTCATCTTTTGTTGTAAAACCCAGCTTCAAGCCCGACTCAAAGTAAGGCGTATTTTCAGCCACCAGACTCCTGGTCATCGCCCAGTTATCCTTACCGACAGCACTCTCAAAACCAATGTGCGAAGGCATGATCCCGGCATCCAGCCATAGGTTCGCATTTTTTGAAATTTTGACACCAATGTTGGCTTCAAAGACATTTTTGAGCACGCCCGGCTCGGCCGCATAGTTCGCATTTACGTAGGTTCCAGCTGCCAGGGCCAGGTTACCTCTCACGCGGTCGGTCGTGTAGTTTGCTTTGATAAAGCCGAGGTTCAGATTCAGTTCGCCAATGCGGTTAAAATTGTAAAGAAAACCCGGTGCCGTGTTGTTAAGCGGCCTGTTGAAATCGTAATTGTAATAAGCCTCTGCATATCCGCTGATTGTCAAAGGGTTCGTTGTTTCCGTGGAATCCTGCGCCATCGCCGGTTTGAAAATCACTAAACCGAATGCAGCTAATAATAACCTTTTCATTGAAAATGTACTGTAAATGAATGTAGCGGCGCTGTTGAAAACGCCCCGGTCCCCGCGTCGCTGCCGGTAGGGACCGGGGCATTTTTTATAGTTTTTCCAAAGCTATATTCAGGCTCAGCACATTGACCTTTTGCGGTCCAAACATGCCTAATAATGGTTTTTCCGTATGCTCGCTGACAAGCTGCGCAACTCTTTCTTCGGAAACTTTGCGCGCAGCAGCCACCCTTTTTACCTGGATCAATGCAGCCTTGGGCGAAATATCCGGATCAAGACCAGAGCCGCTCGCAGTCACCAGCTCGACGGGAATATCCTTCTTATCAACACCGGGGTTATGCACCAAAAATGTATCGATCCTGGCATGCACCACAGCCAGATACTCGGGATTGGAAGGGCCTTTATTGCTCCCGCCGCTTCCAGCCGCATTATACTCCACAGCAGAAGGGCGACTGTTGAAAAACCGGTCTGCTGTAAATTTCTGACCAATGTTGGCATAGTAACGTTTACCATCAGCAGTAACCGTCTCACCCCGACCACCGTCAGGCGTCATCTGCGCAATTACCCAAACCACAGCCGGGTAAACCACACAGAAAAACAGCAGCGTTACAATGGTTAATTTGATTGCGGGAAATATGTTCGTTTTCATGTTTTTAGCTTTTCAGCTTTGTTAAATTCTAAATCCAGATACTTACCACCAAGTCAATGAGCTTTATCCCTGCAAATGGCACCAATATGCCTCCCAGGCCGTAGATGAAGAGGTTTCGTCTTAGCAGGGCGCTGGCGCCTATGGGTTTGTAGGCCACGCCTTTTAGTGCCAGCGGGATCAGGAACGGGATGATGATGGCGTTGAAAATTACTGCGGACAGGATCGCACTTTCGGGACTGTTGAGGCGCATGATGTTCAGGCCTTGCAAGGCTGGGATGCTGGTGATGAAAAGGGCGGGAATGATGGCGAAATATTTGGCGACGTCATTTGCAATGGAGAATGTGGTCAGCGTTCCGCGCGTCATTAACAGCTGCTTTCCGATTTCCACGATCTCGATCAGTTTTGTCGGATCATTGTCCAGATCCACCATGTTACCGGCCTCCTTGGCCGCCTGCGTGCCGCTGTTCATGGCCACGCCCACATCAGCTTGTGCGAGGGCGGGTGCGTCGTTGGTTCCGTCTCCCATCATGGCCACGAGCTTACCGCCTTCCTGCTCTTTTTTAATGTAATTCATCTTATCCTCGGGCTTAGCTTCGGCGATGAAGTCGTCCACACCTGCTTTTTCAGCGATAAATTTGGCCGTAAGCGGGTTATCGCCGGTTACCATCACCGTTTTGACACCCATTTTACGAAGTCTTTCAAAGCGCTCGCTGATGCCGGGCTTGATGATGTCCTGCAACTCAACCACCCCTAGCACACGCTCATTTTCTGAAACCACCAGCGGTGTGCCGCCATTGTTGGAAATCGCTTTTACACTTTCTTCAATCTCAGCCGGAAATGCATTCCCAGCGCTGGTAACCAGGTTGCGGATCGAGTCAAATGCGCCTTTGCGGATTCGCGTGCCCTCGAAGTCAACGCCGGAGCTGCGTGTTTCTGCCGTAAACTTGATGAATGTCGGATTGGAGATCTGGTGGGTTGTCGGCGTGGCATTGGCCAGTTCCAGGATGGATTTTCCTTCCGGCGTTTCATCGGCGATTGAGCTGAGTACGGCGGCTTTGATAAAGTGATTGTCGGTGATGCCCTTTGCAGCGTGAAACTGCGTCGCCTTTCTGTTTCCAATGGTGATCGTGCCTGTTTTGTCCAGCAAAAGCACATCTATGTCACCGGCTGTTTCCACGGCCTTACCCGATTTGGTGATCACATTGGCACGCAACGCACGGTCCATGCCTGCAATGCCTATTGCAGAAAGCAAGCCGCCGATCGTAGTCGGGATCAGGCATACGAACAGGGAAATGAATGCCGCAATAGTAATGGGCGTATTGGAATAATCGGCGAAGGGTTTCAGCGTCACACACACGATCACAAACACCATTGTAAACCCGGCCAGCAGGATGGTCAATGCGATTTCGTTGGGCGTTTTCTGGCGGCTGGCACCTTCTACCAATGCAATCATTTTATCCAGAAAACTCTCGCCCGGCGCAGTCGTTACCATGACTTTTATTTTGTCGGAAAGCACTTTCGTGCCTCCTGTGACACTGCTTTTGTCGCCGCCTGCTTCGCGGATCACTGGCGCAGATTCACCTGTGATGGCGCTCTCGTCGATGGTTGCGAGCCCTTCGATGATCTCGCCGTCGGTGGCAATGTTGTCACCGGCTTCACAGATAAAAATATCCCCTTTTTTCATCCGGGCCGACATAACACTTTGGGTCGATACAGAGAAGCCGGGTTTGTTGTCGACGACCAGTTTGGCGGGTGTTTCTTCGCGTGTCTTACGTAAGCTGTCGGCTTGTGCTTTTCCCCGTGCTTCGGCGATGGCTTCGGCGAAATTGGCAAACAATAATGTGAGCAGCAGGATCAGGAAGATCACAAAATTATAGCCAAAACTGCCCTGGGAAGTGTTTCCTGACAAGATCCACAAACAAACCACAAACATGACGAATGTGCCTATTTCAACGGTAAACATGACCGGATTACGAAACATGATTTTGGGGTTCAGTTTGGTAAAAGACTGTTTTAAAGCCTGATTCACCAGATCCTTTTGGAACAAGGATGCATTTTGATTTTTCATCGGAGTAGTCGGGCGTCGGGGTTTGATCCCGATGACCGGTAATTAATGAGTGAATGAATGACTGAATGATTGAATGACCGGGTCGCCGGGCGATGAGTGAATTTTTCGTTGATTACAGACTGAAATATTCTGCGATTGGGCCTAGGGTTAATGCTGGGAAGAATGATAAGGCGGTGATGATTGCGATGACGGCCATGACCATCATGCCGAATGTGGCTGAATCTGTCCGCAGCGTGCCTGCACTTTCGGGGATATATTTTTTATTGGCTAAAAGTCCTGCAATCGCAACCGGCCCAATGATGGGAATGAAGCGCGAAAGGATCAGTATAAAGCCTGTTGTAATGTTCCACCAGGGATTATTATCGCCCAAACCTTCAAACCCGCTGCCATTATTGGCTGCCGAAGAGGTGTATTCATACAGCATTTCGCTGAATCCGTGAAAACCGGGATTGTTCAGATTGGCGGAGGTGATTGCGGGGAATGCTGCTGCCAGCGCCGTCCCGGCCAATATCAATAATGGGTGCAGAAGGGCTACGATCATGGCGATCTTCATCTCACGTCCTTCAATTTTTTTACCTAAAAACTCAGGCGTACGCCCTACCATAAGTCCGCTGATAAATACAGCCAGAATGATGAAGATGAAGAAATTCAGGATCCCGACCCCGCAGCCGCCGTAAAATGCATTGGTCATCATCGCCAGCAGCTGCATCATTCCGGACAGCGGCATGGCACTGTCGTGCATGGAGTTCACCGAACCTGTGGATATAACGGTGGTGGCTATACTCCAAAATCCCGAAGCCGCACTGCCGATCCTGGATTCCTTACCTTCCATCGCGCCGGAGCTCATGTCTATGCCCATTTGCGCAATGGCCGGGTTACCTTTTGTTTCCCACATGATCGTTGGCAAGCAAAGCAGCAAGAATCCAATGGTCATGACGCCGAAGATCATCCAGGCCATTTTCTTTCTTTTCAAAAAGAAGCC
The DNA here is from genome assembly GCF_000428845.1 of Dyadobacter alkalitolerans DSM 23607. Taxonomy (GTDB): domain Bacteria; phylum Bacteroidota; class Bacteroidia; order Cytophagales; family Spirosomataceae; genus Dyadobacter; species Dyadobacter alkalitolerans. The sequence continues at coordinate 469,470 of NZ_AUAS01000002.1, forward strand.
CAGCGCGAAAATCATGGCCAGCGGAATAATCATTTGCGAGAACATTTCAACCATGTTGGTGAGGTAATTCGGGTTTTCGAGCGGATGCGCCGAGTTCGTCCCGTAAAACCCGCCGCCGTTTGTTCCCAAATGTTTGATCGCCACAAAAGCTGCCACCGGACCTGTGGACACCGCCACCGTGTCGCCCTGCATGCCGATCATGCTGTCTTTTCCTTCAAAGGTCATCGGCGTGCCGTTGAATGCGAGGATGCTGGCAACGACAATGGAGGCCGGAAGCAAAATTCTCGTGCAGGAGATCAGCATTAGATTGTAAAAGTTACCCAGCTTGTCGGCGGCTTTTTGTTTTAATGCAATAAATAGAACAACCGCCGCGGCCATCCCCGTGGCTGCACTTACAAATTGTAAAAACATTAAAAAGAGCTGCGAAAGATAACTTACCCCGCTTTCGCCCGAGTAATGCTGCAGGTTGCAGTTGACCACAAAGGATATGCTGGTGTTGAACGCCAGATCCGCCGTTTGTCCGGGATTTCCGTCCGGGTTCAGCGGCAGCCAGCCCTGGTTCATTAACACAAACATGCCGAGCAGGAACCATACAAAATTGATGGTCAGCATGGCCACCAGGTGTTGTTTCCAGTTCATTTCTGCTTTGCGGTCGATGCCGCTGATGCGAAAGAAAATATTTTCCAGGGGATTGAATACGGGATCGAGCAGCGTCTTTTCTCCTGCGTAGACTTTGGCAATGTACTTTCCGAATGGGATGGCCATCAGGATGGTTATTGCATACATGGCAATGACGCCTAAAATTTCTGAGTTCATTTTATTTAAAAATTGATAGCGGGCCCGTTAAAATTTCTCTGGTTTGATGAGCACATAGCACATGTAGACAAACACACCGATGGATACAACAAGTAATGCTGCCATGATCAGATCTTTTCAAAAAAGTGGACGGATTGGTAAAAAAGCGCGAAGCAGAAACAGCCTGCGGCAACTAAGAGTATTGTAAGCATGATATGCAATGTTTAAGTGAATGCTTGTTCGCTGATGCTCGACAGAGCGATCATTGATACCAAACATTCCAAAGGCATACCAAACTTTTCAATATGTATTTAAACAGCTATATATCAGTCAGTTAGTGCTTTTTGAAGGAATTTCCGATGTTCTTGGACCTTATCATTTTGATAAGACACCCTATCAAAAATATAGGGTGTCCTGGCAATTGGGCGGCTATTGACCGGAACTTTGAAGGCCGTACTCTTCGATTTTGCGGTATAGCGTGGCTATTCCTATTTCGAGCAATCGGGCAGTCTCCGCCTTGTTGCCTTTGCAATAATTGAGTACTTTCTGAATGTGTAATTTTTCTATGCTTGCCATCGAAAAAGCGGAGAGCTGCTGACTTTTCAATGGCACCGACTCCTGGACATTGGATGGCAGGCTGGCAATTTCCAGTTCACCGTCGCTGATGATCACAGCCCTTTCAACCACATTTTTAAGCTCCCGGATATTGCCATTCCATTCGTAGCTTTCCAGGTGTTTGAGGAAATCTTTCGAATAGCCCAGGTTCGGCTTGTTGGATTGTTTGCAGAAATAATCAAGGAAAAAATCCAGCAACAAAGGGATATCCTTAACCCGGTCCCTGAGTGGCGGCAGCTGGATCTGAAATACATTTAATCTGAAATAAAGGTCTGCCCTGAACCTGTGCTGCTCCGACTCGGTCTTCAAATCACGGTTGGTGGCGGCGATCAATCTAAAATTTGATTTAATTGTTTTGGTATCACCCAATTTAATGAACTCGTGCGTTTCCAGCACGCGCAACAGCTTGGCCTGCAATTCAAGCGGCAGCTCCCCGATCTCATCCAAAAACAAGGTCCCGTTATGCGCTTCTTCCAAAAGTCCGCGTTTGTCTTTTTGTGCGCCGGTAAATGCGCCTTGCTTGTAACCGAAAAGCTCGCTTTCGATCATGTCCCTCCCAAAAGCGCTGCAATTGAGAGCAACAAAGTTTTTATCTGCACGCAGGCTGTTGTAATGGATGGCTTGCGCAAAAACTTCCTTTCCCGTTCCCGTCTCGCCGGTTAGCAGCACTGCCGTGTCTGTCGCAGCCACTTTTTTAGCCAGGCTGATCGCGTCATTTATAGGCTGCGACGTTCCTATGACTTTTTCAAAGGAAAATTTATTGGAAACAATCGCTTCCAGCGTTTTCACTTTCTTTTTAAGCTGCGCCTTTTCGATTGCTTTGTCCAGCAGCGGCAGGATCTTATCATTATCATCGCCTTTCACAATGTAATCCATCGCCCCGTTTTTCATGGCCTGCACTCCATCCGCAATGTTGCCGTTGGCGGTTAGCAAAATGATCTCTGCCTGCGGGTTGCGGCTTTTTAAAATGGGAACGAGTTCAACGCCATTGCCATCCGGCAACCTTACGTCGCAGAGCACGGCATCAATCAAAGGGTTATCGATCTTCGCCAGCCCTGATTTACAATCGCCTGCTTCCAGCACTTCAAAGCCTTCCGCCCGGATGATCCTGGCCAGCAGTGAACGGAGCTTTTCTTCATCATCAATAATCAGTACCGTCTTCACATTTATCAATTTAATGTTCTTAATTTCCAGCCGGTTGCTCCGCTGATGATGGACTACAAAAAGATCCTTTCGTATTTTGCCTGCCCAAAACAACCCTTTGAGCGATGCAAAGTTAGAATTCCTTAAATTTGTTTTACAATGGTTTTAGAAATCAGGCAGCTCAGACAGCGTTATGGCGAGCGCGAAATTCTTTCGATCCCGTCATTTTCAATTGAAAAGGGAATTTATTGGATACAAGGTGAGAACGGCGCAGGAAAGTCAACGCTTTTCAGGACGCTGGCCGGCATGTTGCCGTTTGACGGAAGCATTACACTGGACGGCAAGTACGACCAGAAAAAAGATCCCGTTGAATACCGCCTCCGTCTGAACCTCGGCGAAGCAGAGCCGCTTTATCCTTCTTTTCTTACACCCGCAGACCTGATCGCTTTCGTCGCCGAAGCGCAGCGCGCCCCGCGGGAGCAAAGTGAAAAGCTCATTGAAGCATTTGGGATTAACTATTTACAAAATCCATTCGGCAGCTGTTCCAGCGGGATGGTGAAAAAGGTATCCCTACTGCTCGCATTTCTGGGAAACCCTGCCGTTATTATTCTCGACGAGCCGCTGATCACCATCGACCGGGAAGCGCGGGAAGTGCTTTTCGAACTGATTAAGGAATATGACCGCAACGGCGTCACTTTCCTGCTGTCATCGCATCAGCTGTTCGAGCAGGAAGGGTTGCATGTTTCCCAAAGTTTCCGGTTAAAGGACAAAACGCTCATCGCGACCACTGCACTATGAAAATGCTGCTGGTCTCCACGGTCTCAGTATTTTTCAGGCAGCGCGCCGGAACGTTCCTGGTACTGTTAGGCGTGCTATTCGGCTTTCTGAGTGCCAATGAACACCACGCTTTCGCCGTTTTCTTCCTGACCGGCGGCACATACGGAATGCTTGCACTTTTTTCGATCTGGCTGATTTACAGCCTAGTATGCGCTCAATTTTTGATCAGCACCTGGAAATTGCCGGAATACAAGTTCATTTATCACGTCCGCACGTGGCCTGCCTTCGTTCGCACGCGGAGGTTCACGATACAGGCTTTGAGCTTGCTACAACCTATTCTCTATTATGGCATTTACCTGCTCGTCATTGCCATTCAGGACGAGCTGACAACCCGCCTGTGGCCGGTGATTCCGTTTTACATCGTTTTGATAGTCATGCTGGTTATCGCAGCGGAGTGGCGCATCAGGAAGCCGGTTTTGTATGTGCCGGTCAAACAAAAACAAATCATACAATGGCCTTTCCCGAGGGCTGCATCACCGCTATATTGGTCGATGGAGTGGCTTTTGCGGGAGCGTGGCATCACCCTCCTGGTGGGAAAAACGGGAGCAATGCTGGTAGCAGCGGGAACGATGCTTTATTACAGCTCGGGCGAATACGACATTAGAATGCCGGCTGTGGGCATGTCGCTTGCCTATCTGCTCAATCTGGGCATTTCATTGGAATTGTATAAATGGGAAAGTGGGATCTGGCTTTGGGGAAGGTCGTTGCCCGCTTCGCCCCCAAAACGCTGGGTCAGTATAGTCATTCCGCATTTGGTGCTTATCGTGCCGGAAACGCTCGTGATGCTCCGCCATGGAGGCCTTGGCTTTTCAGCGGTGTTGCAGCTGTACATGCTGGGCGCAGCTATCGTCATCGTTTCGCATTTATATATTTACAAAAGATCAGGATTGGCTGAAAATGCATTCCAGGTGTTTCTCTTTGGATTTATAGCGATTACCTTATTGATTTTATACAAAATACCCCTCCTACTGATCTCCGCCTGCGGTTTGCTGTTCTCGCTCCTGGCCTTCCGCAAGTGGTGTAAAATATGACGTTCTGCTCTGCCTGGTTTTGCAGACATGATGTAAAAGTTTGGAAACGAGATCACCAGTCAACTTTTTCATAACAAATCCATAACCTGCGCTTAACAATCTGCTGCACCTGAGAGAGATACCTTTGGGGTTTTAAAAAACGACCGGCGCAAACCCCGCATCCGGCGCTCACTTAACCCCTATTACTAATGAAACAACATTTACTACAAGCAATCGTTGCATTGCTCGTCGGATGCGGCATGTCGCTGCAAACATCCGCACAAGCTGTCACCGTCACCGGTAAGGTAACCGCCGCTACGGGTGAAGCACTTCCGGGTGTAAGCATCCTTATCAAAGGCAGTAATTCGGGAACGACAACGGATGGCAATGGTGCCTATACGCTCTCAGCGCCGTCGACCAGCGCCACTTTTATTTTTTCTGCCATTGGTTTTCTTTCGGAGGAACATACAATCGGCAACCGGAGCGTGCTGAACATTACATTAAAAGAGGACAACAAGCTGCTTAATGAGGTGGTTGTTACGGCTTTGGGCATCAAACGTGAAGAAAAATCACTGGGTTTTGCCGCGCAGACTATTAATGAAAATGCAGTAAAGGATGCCAAATCCAACAACTGGGTCAATACATTGTCCGGGAAAGTGGCCGGGCTGAACATTCAGGGTGCAGGCGCGGGACCTATGGGCTCTGCACGCATAACATTGCGGGGAGAGTCGTCGCTGAACCTGGATAACAACCAGGCTTTGATCGTGGTGGATGGTGTGCCTGTCAGCAGCCGCATTACAGGAACAGGCTTTAATTCGCACCTTTCTGCCGACAGTCCGGTGGATTACGGGTCGAGCTTGTCGGACATTAATCCCGATGATATCGAAAAAGTAACCGTGCTGAAAGGCCCGGGCGCTACGGCATTGTACGGAAGCCGTGCCGCAGGCGGGGCCATTATTATTACCACCAAGTCCGGCGTTCGTCAGGACAGGGGCATTGGGGTAACGGTGAATTCCAATTTCAGTTTTGAACAGATCAATCGCTATCCCGACTACCAGTTTGAATATGGAGAAGGAAGAAGCGGCGCTTATTTTTCATATCTCGACAGCGAAGACGGCCCCAACACCGCAACCACAGTGGCAGCCGGGCGTGCCTGGGGCCCCAAGTTCAACGGCCAGATGTATTACCAGTATAACCCCGATGCACCGGACGGTCGCCCGACGGTCCGCACGCCTTGGGTTGCCAACAAAGACTACATCTCAGGATTTTTCCAGACAGGGACTACGTTTTCAAATAGTATTTCTGTTGAAGGCGGTGGAGAAAACGGTTCTGCGCGCTTGTCTCTGACGCATTTGAAAAATAAATGGATTATCCCTAACACAGGCTTTGAAAGGATTAATGCGGCACTTTCTGTCAACCAAAAAGTTTCGAATAGACTGAAAATCAACGGGAAGGCAAACTATACCAACAAGAAAAGCGGCAATCTGCCTATGGCCGGCTATAACAACCAGTCGCTCATGTATTTCCTGATCCTGGGAACGACGCCGAACATTAAGCCCGAATGGTTTAAGCCTTACTGGGAGCCAGGTTTGGAAAATGTGAAACAAAGAAGCCCGTTCAACCCTACGCCCGATAACCCTTACCTGGGCATGTATGAAATGCTGAATAAGATGAACAAGCACGGGTTCATTGGCAATGTGTCGGCCAACTATGAGATCTCTCCGAAACTCGATCTTATGGTGCGCACGGGCTTGGATATGGCTTTTGAGTTCCGTTCGCAGCAGCGCCCGTTCAGCATGACGCGCTACCCGCGTGGCATGTATCGCGAGCAGAATGTATTCACCTACGAGTCCAACACAGACTTTTTATTAAATTATAAAGACAAAATCGCCAACCTCATCGACGTTACGGCTTCGGCGGGAGGTAACGCCATGCGGCAGTCGTACGACTTTGCCGGAATGTATGCCGACCAGCTTGCACAGCCCGGCATTTACCAGATTTCCAACAGCCTGGACCAGGCTGTGGCTGATCCTTTGAAAACCAAAAAGGCCATCAACAGCATTTACGCCGCGACACAGTTTTCGTGGGACGAAAAAATATTCTTGGACGTAACGGGCCGCAATGACTGGTCGAGCACATTGCCTTATGGCAACAACTCCTTCTTTTATCCTTCCGTGAGTTCCAGCTTTTTGCTGAATGAGCTTTTTGCCTTGCCGCGTGCGATCTCGTTTGCCAAATTCCGGGCTTCATGGGCACAGGTCGGAAACGATACGCGTCCGTATCAGACGGCCCGCTATTACGACCGGATCTACGGAAACAGCTTTACCAATTCCAACACCCTTTTCAATGCTGACCTGAAACCTGAGATCACGGCCAGCTATGAGTTTGGCCTGGATATCCGCCTGCTTAAAAACCTGGTGGGTCTGGATGTGGCTTACTATAACAACAACAGCCGCAACCAGATCCTGGCCATTCCTTTGGACCCGGTTTCAGGATATAACAATGCGTTGATCAATGCAGGGCTTATCAACAGCCGCGGCGTGGAGATCAAGCTGACGGGTAAGCCCGTTACATCCAGGAATTTCAGCTGGAACACAACATTACTCTGGTCAAGAAACAGAAGTTATGTAAAAGAGCTTGCTTCGGGCATTACCAACCAGGTCATTTATGCGCATAACACCAATGTGAGCATAGAGGCGCGCGTGGGCGGTCTGATGGGCGATATGTACGGGCGCGGCTTCCAGCGCGCACCGGATGGCCAGATCATTTATTCTTCGGTGGGGCTGCCTGCCGCCCTGGACCCAACGGCCAAAAAATGGGGGAATGCATTTGCAGACTGGAAAGCGAGTTTTTCCAATGAATTTACGATCCGCAATGTGCGTGTAAGCCTGCTGCTCGACGGTCAAATGGGCGGAGATATGTTCTCGCAAACCTCCCACAAAAACAATACACTCGGCAAAACAAAGGTCACATTACCGGGCCGCGAAGATGGGATCATTGGCCAGGGAGTGGTGAAACAGCCGGACGGAAGTTTTACGCCTAACACCGTAAAAGTGCCCGCCAGCTCCTATTACGACAACTATTACCAGATCGCAAATGCCGAAACCAACATTTTCGACGCTTCTTTCCTGAAAATCCGTGAGCTAAGGGTTGAGTTTAATCTGCCGCAGGCACTTCTTTCTAAAATCGGCGTACGCCAGACCAGTCTGGCTGTTTTCGGCAGGGACCTTTTCAATTTTACCAAATTTCCCGGCTTCGATCCTGAGGGCGGAAACCTGAACAATGGCACCCTGACGCCCGGCGTAGAACTGGCCCAATTCCCTTCCACCAGGACTATGGGAATGAACCTTACCCTGAAATTCTAATCCAAAGAAACCATGTTTAAAAAAGCATATATTCCCTTTTTGCTAATCCTAACGCTATTTGGATCCTGCACCAACAATTTCGAAGAGCTCAATACGGACCCGAATCGCCCGAAAGAGATAACGCCGGGTGTGATGCTGGGGCAATTGCAATACCAGATCGTGAACAGCACGGTGAATGCCAGCCGGAATTTTACGCATGAGCTCATGCAGGTGGACGCGCCGCGGGCCAGTGCCGGCGGAGGGGGTTTGCACCGCTACATTGTAAATCCCGGAAGCGGCGTTTGGAACAACTTTTACACGTATCTGAATGATATTGAGGACATTTACCTGATCGCGGATCGTTTGAATGAAAATAATTACAAGGCCATTTCGCTGATTTACAAAAGCTGGGCCTATTCCATCCTGACCGATCTTTACGGCGACGTGCCATATTCGCAGGCCACCAAAGCCATCGAAGGCAATTTTAAGCCGACCTTTGACAAACAAAAGGACATTTACATTCAGTTATTGAAGAACCTGGAAACGGCCAACACACTGTTGGACGACACGAAAGCGCTTACTTACGGTGGTGATATGCTTTATAATGCCAATGCATTGTCGGGCGGAAAAAATCCAGGGATTCTTAAATGGAAGAAGTTCTGCAACTCGCTCAGATTACGGTTACTGCTCCGCATTTCGAAGCGTGAAGGCGAAGTGAATGTGAAGGAACAGCTTACCGCTATTCTGGCAGATCCGGCTGCAAACCCTGTATTTACGGCCAGTTCGGACGAAGCCATCTTCCGTTATCCAGGCACATTTCCGTTTTTCAACCCGTTTTACAACGCGCGCCAGGTGGACTGGCGTGACGGCGTGTATTATACCAAATTTTTCATGGACCGCATGAACGACCTCGGCGATCCGCGTCGTGCAGCATGGGCAACCCAGGTTAAATCGGGGAGTGAGAATGTGTTCCGTGGCATTGAAAGTGGCTATCCTACCACGTTGGAATATGCCGTGGGAAGCAATTCCAGTTATTCGGATGCATTGAAGACATTGCCGCAACTTGGCGTGATGATGACCTGGGCCGAAGTCGAATTCATCAAGGCGGAGCTCGCATTGAAAGGTTTCAAAACCGGCTCCACTGCCGGACAGCATTATGAATCGGGCATTGCCGCCTCTATGGCGCAATGGGGTGTGACCGTTCCGGCAGGTTTTGCTGCCCAGCCGGGCATTGCCTTCAACGGCACGGCCTCCCCGGAAAAACAATTGGAGCAAATCATGCTGCAAAAGTATTATGCGTTCTTTTTTGTGGATTATCAATCATGGTTTGAAAAACGAAGGACCGGCTATCCCGTGCTGCCACGTGGCGCGGGCATCCCGGCGGAAAACACATTCCCTTCCCGCGTCCCCTATCCTACTTATCTGCAATCGCTTAACCCCGAGGCCCTGGCCGGAGCCGTGGCTTCCATGGGCGGTGACGACAGCGACATTAAAGTGTGGTGGGATAAGTAGTTTTTCAAATCCGTTTATTTTCATTACTATATGATTTTCAGAAATATAACCACCGCCCGGGCAGTCCTGATAGTTTGGACTGCCTTCGCTGCCCCTATCGCACAAGCGCAAAATCCCGCTGCGGAAAAGTCTTTGGACGGCAAGAACAAAACGCTCATCGTGTTCTTCGATGGCCTTCGTCCGGACTACATTACGGAGGAGCAAATGCCTAATTTATATGCATTTAAACAAAAAGCTTCGTACGGAAAAAACCATCACAGCGTATTTCCGACGGTAACGCGCGTAAATTCATCGTCCTATGCGACAGGGTCCTATCCTGGCACGCACGGACTTCTCGGCAACGCCGTTTACTTTCCGAAAGTGAGTCCTAATAAGGCGATCGGCACAACTTACCCGGATCTTATGAGAGCGCAGGATTCAGAGAATGGTCGTCTGCTGACGGCAGTTTCACTGGGTGAAGTGCTGGAAGCAGCCGGTGGCAAAATGATGGTTTTCAGCTCAGGAACCACGGGACAGGCTTTTTTGCAGAACCATAAAGTCGGTAAGGGCGCGATTATCAATCAGGAATTGATCCTGCCGGAATCGTTTAAGGCGCAGGTGATGGCCGACATTGGGCCTATGCCCAAAGGAACGGGCGATGTTTTTATCAAACACAAATGGATCGCGGACGCATTGCTGCACTATGGCTTGAAAAATGACGGCCCGCTCGTAAGTGCAATCTGGTTCTCAGATCCCGATGGCGCTGCGCACCGTTACGGGATAGGCTCAGAACAGGCGGTGGCGGCGATCAAGTATGTCGACGCGCAGTTTGGCCGCATCCTGGATTCGCTTTCAAGCAGGGGATTAAGGGAAAAATACAATCTGCTGATCTCAACCGATCATGGTTTTGTGACCCACACGGGCAAGCAGGACATAACGGACCTGCTCATTGCGGAGGGTTTGAAAAAGGACAAAGAATCTGATGACGTGGTGATTGCAGAGGGAGCTATTTACGTAAAAAACCACGATAAAAACCAGATCGAAAAAATCGTAGCCTTAATGCACAAAACGGACTGGATCGGCGCGGTTTTTACCAAACCTAAAAAGAAAGGGGATATGACCGGCTCGGTAAAGGGAACGTTGTCCTTTGACGCCATTCACTACAATCACCCGACGCGTTCCGGCGACATCCTCGTGGCACCAAACTGGAACGACGATAAAAATGATAAAGGCTTTGCCGGAACCGACTTTTCAGGAGGTGTTGCCGGGCACGGCGGATCGAGCCCCTATGAGATCAACATTGCTTTTTTTGCTGATGGCCCCGACTTTAAAAATGCATTTACCAGCGAGCTCCCGACTTCAAACATTGACATAGCGCCAACGGTGCTCGCCCTTTATGGCCTCAAAGCCCCGTCACAAATGGACGGCCGCGCATTATCGGAGTTTTTGCAAAACCAGAAAGCAGCTAGCAACAATGCCAAAAAGCAAGTAATAACAGCCGAGGCGAAGTATGATTGGGGCACTTACAAGTTACAGCTTGAAATGTCCGTATTAGGCAACTACAAGTATTTTGATTTTACCAAAACAGAAAGAAACAAGTCTAACTGATAACACTTTCTTCATATCCCGGCCCACAACTTAACCTGACGATAATACGCGCTCGACTAGTTTTGCGGTAAGCTAAAACTGAATATACCGAGCCTCAAATGAACAGAAGGGACTTTTTTACAAACGGTTCTGCCGGGCTCCTTGCCGGGCACATGACGCTTTTTGGAGAACGAAGCGACGCCAAAACATTTTCCAAAGGAAAACAGGGTGCAAAGAATATCATTTTCATGGTCAGTGACGGCATGAGCACGGGGACGCTGAACATGGCGGACCTGTTACTCAACCGGAAAGAAGGGCGCATGAGCAGCTGGATGAAGCTGTATGCCGAACAAACCGGTCGCCGGGGGTTCATGGAAACCTCTTCTTCCAATGCACTCGTCACCGATTCTGCGGCCGGAAGCTCGGCGTGGGGCGGCGGGAAAAAAGTCCCGAATGGAAACCTGAACGTGAATGCAGACGGGACTTTTAACAAACCAATTTTACAAAAATTTAAAGAGGCGGGAAAATCGGTTGGCTGCGTAACATCGGTGACGATCACGCATGCCACCCCTGCCGGATTTTGCATCAATAATAAGTCTCGCGGTGATGAGTCGGAAATTGCAGATCAATATCTGGACCTGAAATTCGACGTGATGATGGGTGGTGGCGCCGAGTTTTTTTCTGCTGAAAAACGGAAGGACAAAACGGACCTTTTTGCGGCCTACGAGAAAGCCGGTTATACGGTAGCGCGCAGCCGCGATGCAATGCTTGGCCTCAACAATGTACGAAAACCGGTCATGGGTGTGTACTGCGAGGGCGCGCTTCCCTATTCGCTGGATACATTCCAGGACGAACGGCTGCAAAAAGCTGTTCCGACATTGGCCGAAATGACGCAAAAAACGCTTGATCTTTTATCAAAAAACCCAAAGGGATTTGCGGTTCAGATCGAAGGAGGAAAAGTGGACTGGGCGGCACATTCCAATGATGCGGGCGGTTTGCTGTATGACCAGGTCGCGTTTGACCAGGCGGTGCAGGTAGCATTGGATTTTGCTGCAAAAGACAAAGAAACGCTCGTGATCATTACCACAGATCATGGCAATGCAAACCCGGGTCTTTTCGGCAGCGACAAGCAGTTTGATCTGCTGCAAAAGTTTAAACATACCAACAACTGGATACTGGGTGAGCTCGATAAAGTGCCCACAGCGGCGCAGCTCATCGAGCGAATCGAATTTGCACAGGGTTATGCCATCAAGCAATCCGAAGCCGAAAAAATCCTGGCGCGGTTCGGAAACAAGAATGAGTCGGGCCTATACATTGCCAACAAACCGCTCTTCCGGGAGTTGGCTGGAATCCAGACACATTATACCGGAATAGGCTGGGCCGGAATGGATCATTCTGCGGATTACGTGGAACTGGCGATGTTCGGACCGGGAAGCGAAACCCTTAAACCTTTTGTCAAAAACACCGAGCTGCACCATTTTATGCTTGATATGACCGGGGTCGCCAGGGCTTAGTCTGCCTTGTAAAATTCACATTACCTTAACATTTATCTCCTCGTGGCTTAACACGGGAAAGTTACTTTTGCGCCCTTATGGGGCGCTTTTTTTGTTTCAAACAGCAAAAAACCAAAAGTGTCTTCTTGTTAAAATTAAATTATAATCATTTTATGAAAAAACTACTTTTACCCATTGTCCATGTGGTAATTGCTGGTTCTCTGGTTTTCAGTGCATTCAGCCCCGCAGGGGCGGCCGGAGCAAAGCGCCATGACTCCAACTTGGAAGCCGGGACCCAGGCCCCGAAAATCCGGGTGACTGGCCGTGTGCTTGACGACAACGGAGATCCTTTGCTGGGTGTGACGGTGATTGAAAAGGGAAACAGCAGCCGCGGTGCGGTTACGGATGTGAACGGAGAATTTGTAATCGAGGCCGCTGTGGGTTCTACCCTGGTGTTTTCATTCGTCGGGTTCCTTGCGCATGAAGTGGTGATTTCGGACGAAAAACCGCTGAATATACAATTGAAGCAGGATGCAATGATGCTCGACGAGGTTGTGGCGGTGGGTTACCAGACGCTCAGAAAAAGCGATCTGACAGGTGCAGTTTCGAGTGTAAAGGCAAAAGAGTTGAACCTGACTACGCCGACCGTGGGGCAGGCCCTGGTCGGGAAAGTGGCTGGTGTGCAGATTTCGCAAGTGAGCGGTGCGCCCTATGTCGGCACCAAAATCCGTGTACGGGGCGTTGGCTCTATCAATGCGAGTTCAGATCCGCTTTATGTTGTTGATGGCTATCCTGCTGGTAATGATGTGTTTATCAATCCCAATGACATTGAATCGATTGATATTCTGAAAGATGCTGCGTCCGCAGCCATTTACGGCTCGCGTGCAGCAGGCGGCGTTGTCCTGATTACAACGAAGCGCGGGAAAGAAGGCAAAGGGAAGCTGGAATATGACTACCAGTTCGGGGTGCATCAGCTGGCCAAGAAAGTGGATATGCTCAATTCGTCTGATTTCGCCCAATTGCTGATCGACGGACGTAATAATACTTACCGCGACCTGATGGTGAGCGGAGGCAAGCAATGGAACGATGCGATGTTTTCGGACGACAATGCGACCCGGATCAAGAACCTGGGTGGCAGTGCAGGGTCGGTAAGTATCCCAAATGACATTTATGATTTTGCAAACCAGCGGGTGATCACACCTAAATATAACACAGACTGGCAGGATGAACTTTACCGCAATGCGCCGGTAAGCCGTCATAACATCAGTTTCAGCGGTGGGCAAAAAGGACTTCGGTATGCGCTGAGCGGCGGGCATCTTACCCAGCAAGGCATTATCCTGAGCACCAAGCAGGAACGTACCAATTTCCGGGCGAACATTGACGCGGATGTGAACAAGAAAGTGAAAGTGGGCGCTAACCTGGCATTTACCTATAATACCAACCGTGAAGTGCAGGAAGGGCGCTTTAACCAGGGGCCGATCCTGGGAGCGCTGGTTTATATGCCGATTTTCAAAGCCTATAATGAAGACGGCTCGCTGGCTAAAAATGAGGCGGCGGCGCTGAGCTCGGGGTTTGGTTTGCAATCCATTGAAAACCCGGTAGCACTGGCCACAGAAACGCACATTAACCGAACCGGTCAGCGTGGGACATACAACGGTTTTGCAACGTTTGAGATCGTCAAGGACCTGAATTTCAAGGTTAACCTGGGCCTACAGACTTACAGCGAAAAATACGAATTCTACCGTCCAACCAGCCTGAGCGAGGGTGCCAACCCGCCGGGATCGCCACAGGCCATTGCGGCCGCAAATGCTGTGGCGCGCACGGTAAACTTCATGGATAAGCTTGCCGAATTTACCCTTAATTACAAAAAAGCATGGGGCAAGCACAGCTTCGACGGGCTGGTAGGTTATACCGCGCAGCAAAATAACCGTGATGTGATTTCGGTTACAGCACGCGGATTCCAGAATGACCGGATCGAGGAGATTACCGGGAAAGGCGCAGATGCCATTTACTTTGGCCTTAACACGGGTAACCCCGAAGGAGATGGCACCGGTAAAACTGACTGGACGCTGCTCTCCTATCTGGCCCGTGCCGTTTACAACTTTGATAACAAATATTACCTGACGGCATCTTTCCGCACCGACGGATCGTCGCGTTTCGGTCCTAATAACCGTTGGGGAAGCTTCCCATCTGTTTCGGCCGGCTGGAACATTTCGAATGAGCCGTTTTACAATGACCTACTGGGCAAAGCTTCCACAATGAAATTGCGTGCAAGCTGGGGACTGAGCGGGAATAACAACATTGGTAACTATAACTTCCTGCAAACAATGGCTGCGCCGGGCGGCGTGGTTTTCGGGAACGGATCGGTGAATACTGCATTGTGGGCCGAGGGGATCAAAGATCAGGATCTGGGCTGGGAATCTACTTCGCAATACAATGTGGGCCTGGACCTGGGATTGTTTGATGACAGACTTTCCATCATTGCCAACTATTATCTGAGCCGCTCTTACAACCTGCTTTTCAACCAGCCGCTTTCAGCGATTTCCGGCTCGTCGACTATTTTAACAAACCTGAAAAACTCCAAAGTGCAGAACACCGGGTTTGATATCCAGGCCGATGCACGCGTGATCTCGAAACGTGATTTCAACCTCAACATCACCGGTAATTTTTCGATAAACCGCAATAAGGTCCTTGATATGGGAGGTGCCAACACGATCCTTTCGACAGGCGCTGAGCGTTCCTATATAACGCACATTACACAGCAGGGACAACCCATCGGTATGTTTTATGGGTTTAAAGTAAAAGGCATGGTTCGCGAAGCGGATATGGAGAACCTGGAAGCGGATAATGCGGCTTACAATGCATCCACCCAAAAATTCCCAGCCGGTTATGTGTTGAAAGGCCCTGCGCGTTCAACGGCTTCTACAAACCCGCTGCGTCCGGGTGATCTTTATTTTGAAGATATCAATGGTGACGGGGTTGTGAATGATGCGGATAAGCAGGTGATCGGCACACCGCATCCGAAATTCACTTACGGATTTGCTATTTCGGCCAGCTACAAAAATTTCGATTTCAGCTCGTCGTTCAACGGGATCTACGGCAACCAGGTGCTGGACGGACAGGATTATTACATTTTCAATATGGAAGGTTCGGGTAACCAGTATTCCAAAGTGCTGAACCGTTACCGTTCGGAAGCTGAGCCGGGAGATGGAAAAATATATCGCGCTGCACGCGGAGGCACGCAAAGCAACAGCACGCGGTTATCGACATTCTACCTGCAGGACGGTTCTTTCCTGAGATGTACAAACCTGACATTAGCCTACAATTTCCCTCAGATTGCCCAGATCAGCAAAAATGCGATCAGTAACCTGCGGATTTACGTGGGAGTAGACAATGCATTTACCCTGACCAAATATCTCGGCTATAACCCGGAAGTTGATTACAACAACGGTTCCAACCTGACGCCGGGTGTTGATTATGGCAAATATCCACTTGCCCGCGCCTACAACATTGGTGCCCGTATCACATTTTAATTCAGCAGCTATGTTTGACACAAAATATAAATTTTCCCATATCCTTACTGCGCTCGCACTTTGCGTGCTAACCTCCTGCTCCACTGATTTTATTGACCTTGAAAACCCCAATGCGGTTTCCAATGCATCATTCTACCAGTCGCCCGGCGAAGTGGAAGCGGCCGTAAATGGCATTTATCAATCTTTGCGCAATGGGAACGGAATCGGCGAAACGAGCGCGCTTTACAGCGAAGAGCGTTCGGACAATACAGGCCGGAATGACAACCAGTCGAACGCGGGTGAGCCGTTCCAGTTCAATGATTTTTCACTTTTGCCCAGCAACACTTACCTTAAAAGCCACTGGCTGGCATTATACCAGACCATTACGCGCTCGAACCAGGTTTTGGAGGGGATTGAAAAGGTGAATTTCACGGACAATGACCTGAAAGAAAAATACAAGGCAGAAGCGAAATTCATGCGTGCGCTCATCTACTTCCACCTGGTGCGGAGATGGGGCGACGTGCCCTTGATCACCCGGCCATTGACATTTGCCGAAGTGCAGGCAAGCACGTTCCGGGAGAAGCAGGATATAGTGTACCAGCAGATTGTCACTGACTTAACCGACGCCGTCAACAGCACATTACCCAATGTCCAGACAACTGCTACCAAAGGGAAAGTGACCAAAGCTGCGGCGAATGCTTTGCTCGGACAAGTGTATCTAACCATGGCGACCACACTGGACCCGGCAAAGCGGACGGAGAACCTGAACAAAGCAAAAAACCATCTGACCGCCTGCTATGAGCTGCGCACTTTCGCGACATTAAAAGATATCCCTTATGCGGATGTTTTCGATGTAGCCAAAAAATCCACGGTGCCTGAAATCATCTTCCAGGTGGTTAACAAGCAGGGCGACATTAATTTTTCTTCTGCCATTGCGCGGAATAATCAGGCAAAAGGTGAAACGATCAACTCATTGATCAATTCAACGGGCGCTGGTGGCAATGTGACGCCTGACCTTGTGTTGGATTATGAGGATGCGGATGTAAGAAAGGATTTCAACATCAAATTTGCCAACGACCCGATCGTACGCGATTATTTCATTACCAAATTCCGGGATGCCAGTCCGGCTGCAACCAACCAGGGTTTTGGAGGAAATGACTGGATCTTGATTCGTTATGCTGATGTGATTTTAATGCTGGCGGAAGTCAATATGCATCTGGGCAATGAACCGGCCGCCATCGGTTTTCTGGATCAGGTAAGGGAACGCGCCGGGTTGCCATTGTACGCAGCATCGATCCGTAACACCGCTTACCGCGCCAAATACCCGACATTGAAACTGGCAATCCTTCACGAGCGCCGTGCGGAGCTGGCATTTGAAAACCACCGCTGGTTTGATCTGCTGCGTTTCTTCTCAACCGATGAACTCGTTGCGTATTTCAAGGCCAAAAGCCAGGATAATTTTGGTCTTGCCAAACTATCGAACTTCGGCCCCAAAGACCGCTATTACCCGATCCCATTTGATGAATACAAACTGGACCCAACCAAAATGTACCAGAACCCGGGATATTGATCTAATAAACAAAGTCTCAATTTGAGACACACGAAAATAGCCGGACATTGCTGTCCGGCTATTTTTATTTGACCAACATGAAACAATTATATTCCGGATATGCTATGCCACTTCTGTTATGAAGAAAGTCACTTTATTTTCAGAAGCGTGCTGCCCGCGATGTCCTCCCAGCGGTACAAGTGGAAGGTCTTATCATCGCTCATAGCGACAAAAAGTCCTTTTGGGAAATCGGCATTCAATGGAACAGACACTGTTTCAGAACCATCGCTTTTGTTTGCCAGAACAGTGATTTTTTTCAAAAGGGTGTGCTTGTTGGCATCGACGGCATCTCCTTCACGCGGGAAGATCTGGAAACTGTTGGCTCCCTGGTCCGAAACGAGAATGTAGCCGGTGCTGTCTGTAAGCTCATAAATGGATATGCCTTCATGGTCTTCGGTAAAACCGGTTGTTGCAAACAACGCCAGCTCTGCATTGCCCTTTTCGGGATCGGCGTAATATTTCCGCACACCTTTGCCTTCATCGGAATAATACACATAGCCCAATTTGTCATCTACCGCTATGGCCTCGATTTCTTTCAGCCCGCTATAAGCACCGAATTTCCGGACCAATGTTGCCTTTACGTTATCCCTACCATTGTCTTCCAGCAAATATTGCCACAAATAAGTGCCGTCCGTAGGGCCGGATTTCCGGCCGACAATTGCATAAATTTTTCCTGAAACATTCTTGTACAGCGCAATCCCCATCAGGTCGCGCTGGTTTTCACCCTGCTGTCCCTCAAAGACTGCTATGCCGCCTCCATCCAAGGGTTTCATGTCCGGTAAAGCATAAATCCGGAGCTTGTGGGTGAAACGTTCGGTGGTGACAGCGATGTCGGTTTTCTTGCCATTGAGCATCAATCCATACTCGATGTCTACATTATCGGGGCGCTGTAAGCCGTGTACAGTCTTGTCTTTCAGCATTTTCCCTTTCAGGTCAAACACGTACAAGCCGCCATTCTGGTCTTTATCTGTTCCAATGATGAGGCTCGCCGCGGGATCTGCCGGGTTGATCCATACAGCCGGATCGTCGGTATCGTGGGCAACGGTGTCTGTTATATAGCGCGGCTTGATGACGGCAAGCGTGTCCTCCGCAGCTGCTGCTTGATCGGCATGAAGCTGTTTTTTTTCACCGCAGGAAGTTAATACGGAGCCGCAGCCAAAAAGTAAAATGATAAATCCTTTCACAAAAATTCCAGTTAAAAAAGCAAAAGAAGCCCTCCCAATGCTGCAATGTGCACACCGGGAGGGTTTGAGATTATTTTGTTCCAAATGCCCCTGCGTAGCTTGCTGGCGCGGGAGATTTGTAAGTAACACCGTTCACAAGCAGCCCCTCGGCGTACAAGCGTGTAAAATCTGTTTTTCCTTTGCCCAATGCAGGTGAACCTGCCTGCAAATGAAAGTCCCACTGCGTGTTGAACGTCGCATTGTTCATGGCTGTGGTCAGTGGATAGTTCACAAACTTAGGATCATTCTCACCGGCTTTTGCGGAGATAAGGTCATTCGCTCCCTTCACGATCTCGGCCGATGGCTGAAACTGATTCGTTGTAGTCTGGTCTGCACCGTAGTAGAATGTATTGGCAATTACCGAGCGCGCATCTTCCGGATCGCCCGCGTCGCGTTTGATGCCGTAGCGGTCGTTGGCAAGCAGGTTATTGTACAAATCCGCCCGAACACCCGATTCCACCCAGATCGACCCGCCTTTGGTCGTAGGCCTTCTCCAGCCTGCATTCACAATCGTATTGTTATAGCCCACAACATAAGCCTGCGGCGTGCGCTCACCAGAGTTTGAAAGTTTCAATGCATTGGTATTGGGACTATACACGACATTGAACGCAACGTCTGCCTGCACCCCGGACTTGATATTGATCGCATCCCCGCCCGATACGCCTGTGGTATAGAACATGTTATTGGCAATGATTACTTTTCCGCCTTCAATGTAGAATCCGTCTTCGTTGAAATTGCGGATCGTGCTGTTAACAACAATGAATTTACCATTGATATTCATAAAATAAGCCACCGGAACGTGCTCGCCCGCCTCGGCTTTGTAAAGTCCCGCTTTTACGGATGGAGACTCTTCTGTCGTTACCGCACCGCCGTATTCGAGGATTGTGTTACTCAGGACCAGCTCGGTCGTGTTGGGTCCGGCAACCAGTCCGCCCCAAAGATTTCCGAATTGATTACCCGGCGTTTTCCAGGCATCGGGAACCGTAAATATGACGGGCGCCGCCGCCGTACCCAGGCTATACAGATTACCCAGCACAACCACTTCCGGTTTCACAACCGAATCGCTGAACAACACCGTCACGCCTTCCTCAATGGTCAGCGACTTACCCGCGGGGACCTGAATGTGGCCGGTTATTTTATATGTGCCACCTTTGGTCCAGACACCGGAAACTTCTCCCGAAACTGATTCTTCAACAACCGGAACCAGGGGCGTCAGCTCCGTATCGTCATCACTGCAGCTGGCTAGTGCGAAAATCGCTAAACCCGCCGCCAGAATTGTGTGTTTCATTTTCAACGTGTACATGTTTTTTTGTTTTGTATGAATTGTTTAAAATTTGATTCTCGCTCCTAGCAAATAGGATCTTTGGTAAAAATCCCTTCTGATTAATGTTCCCTCGCCCAGGTCCTGGCCCGGCGCACCCTCATTCTTCGGACTCCGCGTTTTCATGTATACTTCCATAGGTGTGTTGAGCAGATTATTGGCTTTGATAAATATTCCTAAACCGTTTTTGAAGGTTTTTTCCAGAGAAGCATCCAATTGTACGAAGCCTTTTTGCCAAAGATCATTGTCCAGAAACTGCGCTACTGTATTGATACGGTCACCCGTATACGATCCTGCGAGTTGCGCATCAATGCCACGGTCGGCATCCTTTAACAGCACCGACAAATTTCCTACATGCGCCGACTGGCCATAGAGCGGGCGGGTCTGGTCTACGCTGATCGTTGCCAGATCACCTTTGACATCCCTGATGCGTTTCGATTTCGGGGTAGTGATCTGTGAATGCGTATAAGTGTAGTTGGCCTTGATCCCTATGAGCCTGAAATATTTGATATAATCCACTTCCAGACCGTAATTGGTTGCATTTCCAAAGTTTCCGGGCGCGTAGTAAATGTCCTGGCCCCGGTTTGCATCGCGTTGCAGGGTGTACTCAATCGGGTCTTTGATGTGTTTGTAAAACAAACCGACCATCAGTTGCTCCGCAGGCTTTGGGAAAAGCTCGTACCGCAGGTCAATGTTGTCGGCGATCGCCCTTTTCAGATCTGCATTTCCGCGTTCCTGATATTCTTCCTGTACAATGCGGTAAGGAACGATCTCGAAAAACCCGGGGCGGTTAAGCGACCTGAAATAGGATGCCCTGAGGTTTACATTTTCCCTGGTTTTGTATTTAAAATGAATGCTCGGCAACACGTCGGTGTAAACCTGCTTGCCTTCCGGGCGCTCCTCCCCGATCGGGAAAAGCATCTTGTAACCCTGGTCCGTTGCCTCTACCCTGACGCCACCCAGCACTTCCAGTGTCTCCGTGCCCGCTTTAAATTGAAGATAACCCGCCCTGATCTGCTCGCTTGCATCATAGTTCAGTGCGGACGCAACGGACCCTCTGGGGTTTTGTACAACCCACCGGATCTGGGTGTAATCCGTAAAATCGGTTCCGAACTGGTCAAATGGGCGTGACGGACGCAGTTGGTAATTGTTATAAAAATTGCTTCTGGCTTTGTCCCGATATAGTCCGCCCGCCGACCATTCGGTCCGGACATTGCCTATCGGCCATGCGTAAGTGAGATTCAAATAGCCCGACCAGTCGCGATCCGTGTTGTGTTCCCACCGCCTCATAGCGTCTCCTACTGTTGTCCGTTTTTCAATAAAATTCTCACGGATTCCCAGCAAAGGCACATTGGCATTATCGGGCACTTCATTGGTTGCCTTGGAATAAACTGCCGACCATTGCACGGCAAAACGGCCTGTAAGCTGATGCTTGCCTTGCAATGTGCTGTTCAAAATCCGCTGCCTGGTCAGCCTCGATCTCGTGGTATAACCGAGTGTTGCATTGCCCAGCACAGGATCATAACCGCCAATGGTCAGCTGCGTCGATTTCACATCCCTGACCTGCACATTGGTAAGGCTCATCCATGCATTGTAAAACTGGATTTTGTGTTTGTCATTGATCCGGTAATCCATCTTGGAATGAAGCCCATAGCGCGTTTGCTGCTCCGAATATTGACGCTCGCTCATATTTGTAAGCGTTTCGCCCCGAAGCGTATCCACACTTTCGGAATTAAAGAAAAGGCTATTGCTTCCGCGGAATGTATTCTGATAGCTGCCCGCCAGTAAAACCCCCAGCCTATTGTTCAGAAAACGGTTTCCGATGGCCAGGCTGCCGAGCAGATTAGGAAGTGGGGATTTAGACGAATAATCAACCGGAGCTTTCGTAAAATCCTGCGGCGTGGCGTTATACTGGTTTCCGTTCCGCTCATAAGGCGATTTGGATTGAATGTTTTTGAAATCGTAACCCTTAAAATCGCGTCTCAGAAAAAGCTCATTGTAACCCGTCGAAATGGTCCCGGAAACAGTGAAATGGTCGGGCGCGTCTTTCATGACCATATTAATGGCTCCGCCTACGGCATCACCTTCCATCGATGGCGTCAATGCTTTGTAAACTTCCAGTCTGTCCAGCAGATCCGACGGGAAAATGTCCAGCGGCACATAACGGTATTTATTATCCGGGCTCGGGATTTTCACTCCGTTTACCAGTGTATAATTGTAACGTTTGTCCATGCCTCTCAGGATCGCATGCTGGCCGTCACCATTGCTGTTGCGCTCAATAGTAACTCCCGAAATCCGCTGGATCACATTGGCCACGGTCAGATCTGGCGAAATCTCGATCGTCTTGCCGGAGACAATGTTCATTACTTGCCCTGCATTGCGTTCCAGCGACCTGGCCGACTGATCGCTTGTCCCGTCTTTCTTTCCATAAACCTCAATTTCATGCAGCTCATGATCGCTTGCCGTTTGCAGCAACAGGTCCAGGTGCACGACTTCATTGGCATCAATTGTAAAATCCTTCTGGGTTAAGGCATAGGAAATATGCCGGACAATGAGCCGGTAGGAACCGCTTTGCAGGTTTGGAATTATAAAAGATCCGTCCAGTCCGGATACATCATGAAAGTCTGTTCCTTCAATCATCACAACCACGCCCAATGCAGGTTCGCCGGTTGCGGCTTCCAATAATTTTCCTTTAACAGTTCCTGCCTGCAAAAGTGACGAGGAGAGCATTGCAAGCAACAGGGATGTGTAAATCTTTATCAGCATATATCAATTCGCATTCGACATTTTAAATCCTGTCGGCGCGGCCAATGAAATGTCCGGCGATGACAATGCGAAGGTGATAAAAGAATGAAGAGCTGGCCAAACGCATGGCGTTACAAAAAAGCAACGCTGCCCTGACGGGCGTTACAAAAAGGAAACACAGTGCATTTCCAGTACACAACACACTGATTTTCAGAAAAATAAAAATGAATTTTCCACCATTAACATTCTGTTACCGCAATGTTATCTTAATGTGAAGTCCTAAATTGACTGAATGAAGGTTGAAATGTTATCACCCTGCTGGATGTTTAACTTTTTGCGAAGGCGGTGCCGCATGACGCGGAGACTGTCCTGAGAAATGCCGAGGAGTGTTGCAATGTCGGCGGAGGTATGGTTCATCTTCATCAGCGCGAGTACGCGCAGGTCGTTGGAGGTGAGCGAGTCTGATTGCTGTTGCAAGCGGTCGAAAAAGGACTGGTGCACCTGCTCGAATATCGTCCTGAATTCTTCCCAATGCTGGTCGTCGCTCAGGCCAAGGCGGATCTGTTCGGCGAGTTGCCGGATCTGCTTTTTCTGGTCGCGCTTGTCTTCTTTGCCCAGCTCGTCGAGTTTTGTTTGCAGATCTTCAAGCAGCTGGTTTTTGCGGATAACGTGCAGTGTATAGCTGCTGAGTTCCTTTGTCCTGATCTCCAATTGCTGCGTCAGGTTTTCTTCCTGTAACTTTTTGTTTTGCAAATCCACTTCCATCAGCTGGTTTCTGGCTTCAAGAAACTGTTTGTGCTGTGCATGCAGCTTTTGCTCGTTCCTGAATTTGAGCCGCTGCCTGCTGATGACCAGCCCTGCAATGAGGATAACCAGCACCACCACCACACCGATAGCGACTGAGACCATCAGATCGGCTTTTCTGGCCTGTGTTAATTGTTCAATCTCATTGTCTTTTTGCTCAATGTCGTAGAGCGTTTGCAGTAGTGCGAGCTGCTTGTTGCTTTCTTGCGAATAGATTTTGGTTAAATACTCACGGCTTAATGCCAGGTAATAAAAGGCGCTGTCATTCTTGTTCAGGAAGTTGTATCCCTTTGCGATATCATTGTATGCGCCCGAAAGCTGGTAAAAATCATCCTTCCTGCGCGCCAGCTCCATGGCCTGAAAGCTGAAATGAAGCCCTTTCCGATACTGGCCCGTTTTACGCAAAACATCACCCAGATTATTCAGCACTTCAATCTGCGCCTGCTCATGCCCCTGCTGCCGGTTGATCTTGTAAGCCCGGTCAAAATTGGCATAAGCCGAATCATAGCGTTCCAGATCTTCATAAATGCTTCCCAGGTTTTCATAGATCTTGGCAACTCCTTCCCGCAAATTTTCCTGCTGATATGCTTCCAGGGCTTTGTTTTGAAAGTAAAAAGCACTGTCATAATCCTGCTTCTTTTCATATAAATGCCCTATCCGGCCAAAAATGTCTGCCTTGCCCGCCCCGCTTTTCAATTCCTCATAATGGCCAAGCGCTTCGTCGTATTGCTTTCGGGCAATAGGTGATTGCCTGTTCCGGTAGTAAAGCTCGCCGAGCATAGCGAGGTTTTCTGCGAGCAGTTTTTTCTCGCCTTTGGCCCGGTAAATTTTATCTGCTTTGAGCAGATATTCCAGCGATTGCGGATAGTGACCGGAGAGAAAAAGAATGCGGCCGATCTGCTGCAGGTAACCCGCTGCTGTGAGATCATTATTCCCAGAAATTGCCTGGTTATACTTCTCTTTTGTGGCAACAAGCAGTGAGTCGGGCCTGCTGTATTCGCTGATGATCCTCTCACGGCTGCTTTCCGCATCTGCAAAAGGACTGCGGGATTGCGCGTGAACATACGCGGATATAAAAATAAAACAAAGGCAACACGCCCAACCTAACCAGACCTTCATTTGAGAGATTCTATTTCGGGCTTATCCATGCCTTAGTCCGGCTTTAAATTTTTGCTTGACCTTCATACAGTTGTGACAGATCGCCATCAACATTTTTTCAAAAATACAATTTGTTTTCCTGCTTGTCACAGATTTAACGATTCAATAACACCTGCTCTTCATTGAGGTCATACTGCAAGTGTAATTTGGCATCAAATAATTCAATGACGATGCCAGCTAATTGCATAAACAAAAGATTTTTGAGCGTGTGGGGACTTTTCGTGCTTGTGTTGACATGCAACAGCACCGAACGCACCAACGGGTCGACCGTGATTGACTTGCAGATGGGAAAGAACAATTTCATGAAAAATGAAACCAGCGGACAGTTCTCAGTCATCAGCTACAACATTGCAGGTCTGCCAGCGATCATTTCCAGCGCAAAAACGCCCAGGGCTGCCAGCATTGAAGCCATTGGCAAGAAATTACGAGCTTTTGACATTGTGCATGTTCAGGAAGATTTTAATTACCATACCCAATTGTATGATGGCGATGATGTCCACAACTACCGTACCGAAACCAAAGGGGCTGTCCCGTTTGGCGATGGCCTGAACACGTTGTCGAAATTCCCTTTGAGCAATGTTGTCCGCGTCAACTGGGATGATTGCACCGGGGCCGATTGCCTGACTCCCAAGGGATTTTCCTACACCAGGATACAAGTAGCGCTGAATGTTTTCATTGATTTTTATAATGTTCATTCCAATGCTTACAATACGCAGCCTGCCGCTGCGGCACGTCGTGAAAATATCAAACAGCTTTCAAAATTTATCCGCGAACATTCGGCTGGTAATGCGGTTGTTCTGATGGGTGACTTAAACGGACGTTATGGTTTTTTCTATGACAATATTCAGATCCTGACAAAGGAAAACGGCCTGCAAGATGCTTGGATCACCCATAAGAACAGGGGGAAAATGCCGGATGCATCCAAAGTGATCCCCTTAGCCAACATCCTGAATCTGAGCGACAGCAGCGAAACGATTGACAAAATATTCTTCCGCAGCAGCGAAACGTTAGAACTCCAGGCGACGAGCTATTCTTTTTTGAACAATCACTTCAATAATGAAGAAGGCCTGCCCCTATCCGACCACCATCCCGTAAGCGCACGATTCTCCTGGCAAGTCAAAACCGGTATAAAATATGGTTCCAATCATTTGGCAAAAGCGCTATAATACGCTCTAACCATTTTATCCCAACTGTAATTTGCGGCTGTATACTGTCGGAAAGCTTGCCTGTTCCCCTCGAACTTTCCCCTATTGGCGAGGATTTCATTGAGCTTCGTTGCCCAGGCATTTGCGTCTTGACTTGGAAGCAAAAAGCCATTTTTACCGTGCTGGATGGCATCGGGAATGCCATCCATGTCCGCTGCCAGGACCAGTGCTCCCGCCAGGGCTGCTTCAATGCACACCAACCCGAAACCTTCCATATCACCATCTATATGGATATTCGGCATAATAAATGCTTCCGACGCTTGTAATATCACTTTTTTATCCCCGGAAGGCAGGCGGCCCAGATGTTTTACGGATGTCGTAAAATCAGGATTGTTCAATAAAGATCTGATCATTGCCGCATCGGACCCGAAGCCCAGGAAAAGCATAATCCGTTCCCGCAGCTTGCCGGGAACGAGCGATAATATGCGTTCGAAAAAGCCTGGACGGTTATCAAAAGGACCGATGAGTAACACAAAAAAGCGGGGATCCAGCCTGGGAACGACTTCCCTGATAAACCAGGAGAAACCCTTGCGCTTTACCGCCCTGCCCACCGCAATCAGCAAATGCCGATCTGCGGGAATGGCGTATCGTTCCAGCACTTGTTGAATGGTTCTTGAATGCTGAATTGCATCTCCCTGCTCTTCATCCACACCATTATTGATAACGATGGTCTTACTAGGATCAATTCCCAATGCAATCGCCTGATCGGCGGTGGCCCGGCTTACTGCGATGAAAAGGTCGAACCGGTTGAATTTCGGGAGGACGCGCTTTCTGTATATTTCACTTGGAAATACGACGTCGAGCCCATGCAATGTAACTGCGCGTTTGAGATGCTTGTAACCTTTGTGATGCAGGCAGCATGTTGCCATAAGGGCATCATTGAAGTGAATAACGGTGATCCCGGGGTGCGCTTTGCAGATTCGCAGGATATTGCGCCGCAGCGTTAGGAAGAACATGAACCGGCTTCCTTTTCCTTCATATACAAGGCGGTGGACGCGGCAATAACGCTCCATCCCGGTGACCAGCTCGAAGCTTTGCTTTTCCATTCCGCCGACCGCCGGGGGGAATTTATGGCTGACAAACAGGATTTCCATAGTCAGGAGTAGAGGCGCTTTTTGTATATAAAAAACGAATAAAAAATGGCTCCTACCAGGATCCAGAACAGCTGACGAGCCCTGCGCAAAGCAGAAACGGACAGCCACAGCGGAATGCTGCTGATTCCCAACAGTGACAACATGATCTTATTACCAAATTCTTCCACCCCCACCTGCCCAGGCACAAAAGCACCGGCTGCTTTGACCATAATAACCCCCATATCCAGCAAAAGGCCGTCGGCGATCGTGACATTGTAGCCGAAGAGCTTTAACACAATATAAAATTCCAGCGAACCGACTACCCAATGCAGGGTGAACAGAGCAAATGCAAATGCGAGTTGCCTGGGATATGAATGATAAAAATCAGCCAGCTCTGCGCGTATGTTGGCGAGCCGGGATCTCATGCGTGCCAACTTTGGACTTTTGTCAGCATTTGAATGAATACCATAAACTTTATACAAAATAAGAACCAGCAGCAGGCAGATGATAAGCACCAGTAAGACAGATTTATATGGTAGCCACACTGCTATCGGTAATGGGTTTTGAAGCGAGAACCATACTAATGCTAAAATCAAAAGGCATACCTGGCTCGCAATCATCAACAACCTGGAAATGACTACGGATGTCAAAACTGTGGTTTCATCCACCGCGTAAGGCCTTAGCAGCACAATTTTGAGCATATCGCCTCCCGCGAAGCTTGCCGGATTGAACAGGCCGACGGTTTCACAAACATGCCGGATCATGAAAAGATCGGTTTTCGGGATGGCTCCCTTCGCGTTGCCGAGGCAATACCACCAGCCTAATGTTCCCAGCGCATAAGCCACTGAGGTGCTGAGTAAGACCCAGCCAAAACCCGCTCCCACTTTCGCCAGAGCTGCCTGCACCTGACGCGGGTCGATGACTTTCAGATACTGCCAGAGCAACACCAGCATACTCACCAGAAGCAACGCTTTAAGGATTTTTATAAAAAGCGGATGTAATTTCAAACTTTCAGGTTTTTTGTAAATGAGGTTGCCAGCTCATGCAGGTCATCAAAATAGGTCTTAGCCAGTGTTGTCCAATTAAACGCTTTGCTATGATCTACCGCATTAGCAGACATACGCTGCTGCAATGTTGGGTTTTGAATGACCAGACGGATTTTTTCTGCATATGCGTGGGCATCATCCGGGTCGCATTTGAAACCGTTTACGCCATCTTCGACTATATCTTTACTGCCACCGCCGTCTGCGATAACGGGCACCAAACCCGACGCCATCGCTTCGAGCACGACATTACCAAATGTTTCGGATATGGACGGAAAGATAAAAACAGAGGCCGATGCGTAAAGCACCGCTAATGCGTCATGGTCCTGTTTTCCGACGAAAATCGCGTCCGGCATTTTTCGCATGCAATCTTTTGCCGCCGTTCCATCTCCTGCAATTATCCAATTGCAGGCAAAGCCGTCGGCTTTCAGAACAGCATAGACAGCAATCAATGTTTCCAGATTTTTTTCCCAAACCAGCCGGCTCGCAAACAGGATCGTAGGAAGCGAATTGTTGGTCAGCCGTTCTAAATACTGCGTATCTTTTTTGTGCGGTGAAAATAGCGTTGTATCAATGCCACGCTGCCAGATCCTGAGATTCATGGCAGACATTCCGGTGGACACCAGCTCATCGGCCAGGCTTACAGACGGGACATACACCCGGTCGCAGGCATCGTAAAACCTGTTCTGGACTTTGGTAAGCCGATCTGCCACGGGTTTGACCAAAAATGGAACATAACTGAAATAGTAAGCCATGTAGCTCGGGAAGTGCGTGTGATAAATGCTGATGACAGGCAGTTGCCGCTCTTTGGCGTATGCCAGTGCAAAATGTCCCAGGATCGACGGCGTGGCAATGTGTACCACGTCCGGGCTGAAGTGTTCCAGCTGTATTTTGATTTCGTCGGCCGTTAAGGACGGGATGGCCAGCTTGTATTTGGGGTTCAGCGGGATGCTGAATGAGCGCGTTTTAATGCACTCGAACTGGTTGATCCGGTCCGGCCCATTCCCGCATACGAACAAAAAATCGAAGCGACTGGCGTCAATCCTGTCCAGCAGCTGGAACATGGTCCGCGACGCACCATCGAAGTCGGGAATCAGGATTTCTGCAAAAAATACAACTTTGATTTTTTTCATGGGCGCTTCAAAGCAACGAAAATAACCCATCCGCAGCGCCCGAATATGACCCTAATGTTAAATATCAAATTGTGCAAAAGCCAGTGCATTGAAGTGCCTGGTCAAAACTCCTTTTCTCCAAATTCGCTGGCCGGCAGCTTGCCTTTTTTCGAAGTTTGGTTGAGGTTATAGCTCAGGTTTAAAAGAAAGATATCTGTCTCCTGAATGTAATTGGTTGTTGTAAAAAAGTCTTTCCCAAATGTGGTGATCCGTTGCCGGTTTGAGCCCAGGAGGCCAAGATCGACGTTCTGCCATTGTAATGTTGCGGCCAGCTTGCCTTTCAGGAAGGTTTTTCTTGCGGATAAGTTGGGCGTGATAAAACGGGAATCCTCTCCCTGGGCTGTGATCCGCTTTGAGAGAAAATTCAGCGATCCCTGCAATTGAAAAGTGGGAGAAAATTTGAAAGTTGTATTGGCATTGATTGCGTAGATCCAGCTGTCTGTACTCACACGCACATCGTTGTTAAACAGCGAACCTTTGATTTTATAATAATACAAATTGCCCCCGGCGTAGATCTGCCACCATTTTGCAATGTTCAATGTGCTGCCTGCTTCTAGTCCCCAGGACGTTGCCAGCCCTGCATTGGTGTAAATGCGATTGAGGATCGTATCATTATAGACACTGTTGACCCGGTTAACCACATTCTTAATACGCTGATTATAAACGGTTGCAAAGACGCTGCCTTGCTTGAAATCCTTGACAACCCCCAACTCGGAAAGATCTATAAACTCGGGCAGAATGTCCGGATCTCCCGATTCAAGCGTTTCTGAATGTTCCCGTTCAGGGAACGGGTTAAGCTCGCTATTGGTGGCACGCTGCACGCGTTTGCTGTATCCCGCCCGTGCGCGCAGGGATTTGGTAACATGGTATTGCAGATTAAGGGATGGAAAAAGGTTGGATAAATAAAGATTTCGCATATCCTGGCTCCCGGCCTTGAAGGCACGCGATGCATATTCGTAACGCAAACCGCCCACATACTCGAATTTGGCCTGCTTGGCTGAATACTGCCCGTATATCGAATGTATTTCGTTGGTCACCCGCGTACTACTGCTGAATTCCGGTACAATACCGAACTGCCCGGTTTCCAGGTCAAGGTCCAGATATTGAAAATTCCCTTTCTGGACCTGATATCGGTATTGATAGCCCGTTTCCAGCTTTCCGGGGCCCAGGTTTACACTGTAATCCGTTTTTAGCCGATAGGCAGTGAGCGGGTTTTCACTTGGGTTGCGGCTGCTTTGGAGGATCACATTTCGGGACGGCTCGCTCATGTTCATGTTGGTAGTAAGTCCCTCCATCCCAGCATTTTCCACCAGGCCGGAAATACCCAGCGCAGATTTGTTTCCAAAAGTGTGTACATAGTCCAGGTTTCCTAAGGTAATCCTGCCCGACTTTCTTGCCACATTTGAATTAAAATACGTAATCCGGCCGATCACATCACCCGTTTGCAGGTCCGTTTTCGTGTTATTGTAAACGATATCGGCACGGCGCGACTGCGAACGAAACCCTGTATAAAAACCTACCGAAAGTGCATCGCTCGAACGCGGCGTAAATGATACGGAGCCCCTCGCAGTGTAATTGTAGCGGATAAAACTCCGCTCCCCATCCGATGGGAACGAGGTGAATACCTGACCGATTGTCGTATTGACATCGCCGGTTCGCTGCCCTGCGATATCGTTCCGCAGGTAATTCCCGCTCAAACTGACGTCCCATTTTTCGGAACGCGCATTGAATGTGACATCGCCGCCAAAACGGAGCGGATTGTGCAGGTTATCATAGCGGTAAATGGCCGGAAAGCCTGCCTGCACATTGGCCGAAAACGATCTGCTTCCCGCCAGTGCCGCTTTTGTCGTGATATTGATTATCCCCGATTTGCCGTCCGGATCAAAACGTGCCGAGGGGGATGTGATCACTTCAACATTTTCAATGGTGTTCGCCGGAATCTGGTTCAGGATCGTTGCTGCGTCCGTTTGCACGGGTTTGCCATTAATCAAAACCAAAAATCCGGACGAACCCCGCAACGTAATGTCCCCTTCGCTGTTGACTGTAACGGAAGGCGTATTTTTTAACACATCAATGGCCGTTCCGCCCTGGCTATTCAGGAATTTATCGGCCCGGTACACCTGCCGGTCCACTTTATTTTCGAGCAACTGGCGGTCGGCCGTGACATTCAATTCCTGTAATGTCCGGGGATCTGCGTCCATGAGAATCTGGCCGAGTTCAATGATCTTTTGAGCGCCCAAAGCGGGCACGGGAAACGTAGCCTTGCTGTAACCAATATATTGCGTCTGGATATAGTACGGGCCCGATGTAACATTTTCGAACTTAAAAGCGCCATTTTCAGAGGTTAGTAATCCGGTTACCAATGTCGAGTCCGAACTTTTGAAAAGTGCCACTGAACAGTATGCCAATGGTTGACTGGTCTGCCGGTCTGCTACGCTGCCGGAGATGGTTTGCGCTTGTGCACAGGCAATCGAAGTGAGTAAAATCAGTAAGGGAAAAGCAAAAACTTTCATGTTGAGTTAAAGGCACGTCCGTGGTTTTGCGGACGGGCAAATTTAACTCTACACCGGCAGTAGACTTTGTACATTCACGCCAATTTCTGGTATATTCAAGAAATACCCTTTCGATATATCCCGGGAAGCACGCCTGTCTGGCGTTTGAAAAACTTATTGAAATGGGAGGCGTCGCTAAAACCCAGTTCAAATGCCAGTTCCGTCAGGTTTTGATATGAATACAAAAGCAGCTTTTTAGATTCCGCTGTCAGTTTTTCATTAATCACGGCACTGGCCGTGGAGCCAAGAAATTTCTTGCAGGCCGCGTTGAGTGTTTTTGAGGTGGTATTTAAAGCATCGGCATAAAACTGCGTTTCGTGGTTGGTTTTGAATTCCGTGTCGAGCAGGGCAAAGAAGTTTTTGAGCAATGGCGGAAACGGCAGTGCCGCATTTGATTTCATTTCCCTTTTGAGCAAATTAAAAATCAGGTCGAGATAGGTTTGGATAACTGCTTCAAAGTTCGTTTCGCCCCGGGTATATTCCAGTTCAATGCTCCTGAAAATGCCCTTAAATGTTTCATTTACTTCTTCCAGATCAAAACTGCTGGGAAAAGGCAGCGGGAATGTCTGGAAAAGGACATCATAAAGCGGATGGTCCAGCAAAAAATCCTTTTGAAGCATCGCCACATAGCCTTTTGGAATTTCTGTCAGCTCCCAGCTATGGATCTGGCCTGGCATAACGAGATACAAGCTGTTGGGTTTCACCGCAAAACGGTTATGGTCGATCTGGTGAGAACCCGCGCCTTGTTCCAGGTAAATTATTTCAAGATAATCTTTATGTCCATGCGGATTCGTGGTTTTAATCACCTCCTTCATTCTCTTGATCCTGAAAAGCTCACTCCCGTTCAGCTTGTTTTTAATCGGCACTTCCATGATTGAAGCAATCTTTACGCAAGTTTAATATACCCTTCTCATCCTTATCTGGCTCGGCGAGCTGATGACAAGCGGCACCTTTTCCACCTTCACCGAACTGTTGTCGAGGCCAAACCACTGGGCTTCTGAATTAGTAATGCTCTTGATGGCGAAATAAAATTTCATAACAAACTCCTCATGCCAGGGAAGGTCATTTTCAACAGACAAATAGCGTTCAAGAACCACAAAACGGAAGTCGCCCGTAACATTCTGGCGGTTGAGTGACTCATACCGGCTCGTGATATCAACCTCGTTATTACGGACCATATCCTCCACCACATTGCGCAAGAACATATTAATGCGCTGCTCGACCCGGAAACCCAGAATGAAATTGATTTTGATCACATCATCCTCGGCCCTCACATTAACGTGGTAATCCATCGTGTACGGTTCGTCGGTCGTCTCCACGTGCACAAACCAATAGATATCCGCCCGTTTAGGCCGTTTTTGAAATATAGAATAAATGATTTTGTTTTCGATCTGGTCGTCCGCGGCCGCATTGGACATAAACACCAAATGCGTGGCATACTTGGGCACACTGATATCATTGCTAAGCTCTTTGAGCGCGGGGATATATTTGTCCAGGTCCACAAATTCGGTCAGTCTGAGTTTGATCACATTCGCCCGCAGCCACATGGCCATCAGGTCCGCGATGACGATTGCCAATACCAGCGAAACCCAGCCGCCATGCGGAAATTTCAAAAGGTTGGCAGCAAGGAACGAGCCTTCTATGGCCAGGTAAACAACCATGAATGCGCCTACCCAGAGCTTTGCTATTTTGTGTACAAAAAGATAATACGAAAACAGCAAAGTAGTCATGATCATGGTAAGCGTGATGGCAAGCCCATACGCCGCTTCCATATGCGACGATTCTTTGAAATACAACACGATACCAATGCATCCCGCCCACAAAAGCCAGTTTACACTTGGCACATAAAGCTGTCCTTTTTGATCACTTGGATAAATCAGGCGGACTTTGGGCCATAGATTTAGCCGGATGGCTTCCGAAACCAAGGTGAACGAGCCGCTGATGAGCGCCTGGCTGGCTATAATGGTGGCCATCGTAGCGACGCAAATTCCTGGCAATAACCACCAGTCGGGCATGATTTCATAAAATGGCTTTCTTCCATTCAATGTCTCTCCTACGTGCATCGCCAGCCACGCACCTTGCCCGAAATAGTTGATAACAAGACAAGTTTTAACATAAATCCAACTGATACGGATGTTGCCCCGGCCACAATGCCCAAGATCAGAATATAGTGCTTCGGCCCCGGTCGTACAAAGGAAAACAGAACCCAACAGCCAGAAACCTCCCGGATGGTTCGTTAAAAGCTGATAAGCATAATAAGGGTTGAATGCTTTGAAGATTTCAGGGTGGTAAAGCACCTGCGAAAGCCCGAGGACGAGCAGCATTAAAAACCAGACAAGCATCACCGGCCCAAACGCCCGGCCTACAATTGTAGTCCCAAAAACCTGGATGATGAACAATAGGGTGAGAATCCCGATGACGATCGGAATGGTCTGAATATGCGGATAGAGAATACGAAGACCCTCTACGGCCGACGAAACCGAAATGGGCGGCGTGATTATCCCATCAGCCAGCAATGTACTGGCCCCGATTATGGCTGGAATAGTGAGCCATTTTGCATTTTTCCGTACCAGTGCGTAAAGGGCTAATATCCCGCCTTCGCCATTGTTATCGGCCCGCAGGATCAGAATCACATACTTGACAGTAGTTTGTAATGTCAATGTCCAGAAAATGCAGGACACTGAGCCGTAAACGACATCCAATGCGATGGCCTCACCTCCGATGATGGCCTGCATTGCATACAATGGGGACGTTCCAATATCTCCAAAAATAATCCCTAAGGCGACTAACAGACCTGCCGCTGATGCCTTGTCACTATGTTTTAAACTCATTCTTGTTGTTAATTACTGCAATCACACAGACCCCGCCTTTATCACGGCATATAAATTTGACAATATTAGGATATTTAACATTCATCATGCTTTTCAGGATTACGATTCTTCTGAAAATTCTTTTAAATAACCTGGTTTGATCAGCGCCAGCATATAAATGCCACAGCCGATCAGATAGGTCAGCACTGTCCAGGCTATTTTCTGGCTGTCTTTATTTTCAAAGGCTTTGTTATTTCCTTCAAGGATCATAAAGTCATTATTGATTGGTCTTTGCATAGCGTTTTTGACTGCAATGCGGTAACCATCCAGGTCGTATGATACAGGTTTTAATTCAAAATGGTCTACTTTTTGAAAATCGTATTTTACCATTTTATTCACACATTCCTGGTAAAAAGCTTGAAAGCGTCTTTGCTTTTCCTGATTTCCCAGATAGTTACTGACCCTCTTCGTGAATTTCGTCCCGAACCAGAAGCGGGGTGTCCGCGCAATGATCTGCCGCTTGTGCGTCAGGATTGGATTTACAAAGAAAATATCAAAGTTAAGGTTGCTCTGAAACTTTCCATCCACTCTGGAAGTGTAGTATGCGCCCCCGATCATCCTATGAACCGCAAAAATATCAATTCTGAAATACCTGGCTTCTTTCATTGATTCAATTTGCGTCACATCCTTCACCAAAACCATTTTACTTTGCAATGTGGAAAGATATGCTTGTGAAATGGCGAGCATTCCGAAAAGGGTAAAGTATCCGATAATCTGCAACTGCTCTACGCGTCTCCGCGGGCTTTTCACGAAAGTCAGCCGCTCGAATTTCATCCAGAAGAGAATCGGCGCAAACGCTACAAATGCAGGAATATATAGTTCCCACATTTCTTCCCTCACTTCAAGAATCGGAAATTTCCCTGTAAATAACCACCACCGCACCACCCCAAGAAAAAACACTGAACTCCAAACCACAATGGAGAATAGCGGCAAAACCGATTTCAGTTTCAGTATGTAATTTTTGTTCAAAGCACTGGGTTTAATGGATGGCATGACTCGCATTTCGAACTCCACACTGCTATTTAAAAATAATTCTGTTTCAGCAATGGAATTTTTTTTAGTAAAATCGTTTTCACCAGGCAACCATTTGTGCTTCGGGATTCTTCTTACCAAGAGAACATTCGCAAGGGACATTGATTACACTCTCAATCATTCATCAAGCTCAGCTAAAAGACGTCTGTTCGCAGCGAAAGCTTTTTGATGCCTATGGGAAAGTGTTGCACCGCACCGCAAGACGATACATTTCGGATAAGGGGAAAGTGGAGGATGCCGTATCGAATGCTATTTTTATAATGCTTGAAAAAATGGGCCGCTGCAAGTTTGAGGCAGTCGGGGCTTTTGAAAGCTGGATCAAAAGGATTGTTATCAATGAGTGCCTTGCTGTAATTAAGAAGGCCAAGCCCTTTAAAATGCTGGATGAGCTGGAAGCAGAGACTTATCAGACCGACGAAATTATCATTGAAAACCTGACTGCAGACAGGATTCTGGAAGTTATCGCAGGGCTGCCGATTGGCTATCGAACGGTTTTTAACTTATACGAAGTGGAAGGTTACACGCATTTGGAAATCTCAGAAATGTTGGGAATCAGCACGGGAACGTCCAAATCACAGCTGAGCAAGGCGAAAGTAATGTTGCAGAAAAGAATCATCGACTTAGATCCGAGTTATGAAAAACGAAGACTTGTCTTATAAAATCAGAGAGCTGCTCGACAGGTCTGATGAAAGTGACCCGGAATGGGATCCCGACAAGTTCTGGAACCTTTTCGAGGCGCGGAAAAGAAGGCGGCAGAGATGGGTTACGTTTTCATATTCCATGGCGGCAGCAGTCGTTCTTGTAGCAGTGTCTATTGTGTTTTCGGGTGATGGACTTATTCGTTATAACGGGACAAATTCCAAGAAAGTCAGCAAAGTGCAGGGCAATTTGACGCATCCTTTGCTTAAAAGTGAAAGGGAATTGTCATTGCACGAAAATTCGGAAGCGAATACGAGACATAATGGTCGTCTTACAGCCAGCACGAAAAGGGCACCTTATCCTGCATATGCTAAGATGAAACCTTCGAAACGGTCGGCAGCACAAACGGGGGTTTATTTCAAAAAGGCCAGTCCGCCAGTTGACGAACCCTACCCTGATGACCCGTATATGGAACAGAGTGCTGCTATTTTTTCGCAGGAAAATGACGACATGCCTTCGCTTTTAAGGATGTTTGAGCAGGCGCGCAAGGAACGCGAGCTGCGCACATTAAGCGTTCAACTGGAAGACAGGGAAAACTACAACAGCTTCTGGCTCACCGTAAATCAGCAATTATTGGCCAATAAACTCAACAGCGATCAGCTGCATTACGAGCGATACTAAGCTGAATCCATTGGTTGGTGACCCAATGAACAACATTAACTTCTAATTTTATATACAATTTCAATATATGAAAAGCTTCATTAGACTAAGCCTTTTTGCAGGGCTGCTATTTATCCATTTCCAGTCCCTTAGCCAGGGAACAGCAACAGGCACATCTCCGAAGATCGGTTATACCAATGTTGATATAGTAATGAGCCAGCTGCCGGAAACCAAGGCGATGCAGAATCAGCTGGAAACGACCCGCACCCAACTGGAAAAAGCAATAGATGCATCGCTTAAAGAGTTTCAGCAAAAGGCTGATAATTATCAGAAGACGGCGGGTCAGATGACCGAAATCATCCGGGCCGACAAGGAAAAGGAACTTGAAAATCTGCAAGCACGCATCCAAGACATGCGCAGCAAAGCCCAGCAAACATTACAAGATAAACAGCAACAACTCATGGGCCCGATCCTGGCAAAAGTGGACAGTGCCATCCAACAGGTAGGTAAAGAGCATGCATTTGTTTATATCTTTAACATGGACGGCGGAGTGGGCACCGTACCATTCATATTATTCGCCTCGGCAGAAGAAAACAATGTCACAAATCTGATTTTGGAAAAACTCGGTGTCGATCCCAACAAATCAGAAACCTCTGCCAAACCCGAGAAGTCAAGTCCCGCGCCTACCCCGGCGAATCCAGCCAAGCGGGTGCCGGCCGCTAAAAATGGGAAGCAGTGAGAGTTAAGACGGCGAAGTACCGCAATGTCTTCAAAATTTTAATATGGAATACAATATGAAACAATCGTTATTATCCATAAGGCCGTTTATAGGAAGTAGGGATTTTGAAATATCCCGAAATTTCTATCGCGATCTGGGCTTCGAAGAAGTTGTGATCTCACCGGATATGTCTCTTTTCAAAACAGACAATGTTGGCTTTTACCTGCAAGACGCGTTTGTCCAGGATTGGATCGACAACACAATGATGTTCCTGGAAGTACAAAATGTGCAAAGCACGTGGGACGAGCTTGTCGCACTTGATCTTCCGGCAAAATATAGCGGCGTTCGGCTCACACCCATTCGTGTCGAGCATTGGGGCCGCGAGTGTTTTGTCCACGATCCGTCCGGGGTATTATGGCACTTCGGGGAGTTTTTTGATAAAAAATAGCTGTGAATGCGCATTAATGATCCTGAGCCAGGACTTGTGCTTGCGGTTTGGGCAAACTGCTGTCATCCTCTGTTTTGAGAAATGTAAACAGGATATCGTAGAGGTCACCCGGAACATAAGGCTTCGCGAGATATCCGGAAAATCCGTTGGACAATGCTTTGTCACGCTCATCTGTAAACGCAGAGGCTGTCAGGGCGATTATGGGTGTAGTGGCGCCTTGTGCACGGATGAGCTGGGTAGCTTCAAAACCATTCATTACCGGCATTTTAAGATCCATTAATACCAAATCATAATGTTGGTTGTTGAACCGCTCAACCGCTTCACAACCATTTTGGGCCTTATCGTATTGCAGGCCGATCTTTTTGAGCAGATTTGTGGCAAACAGTAAATTAACTGCATTGTCATCCACGACCAAGATCCGGGCATCGGGAATAGCGACCATTACGCCCGCCGGCTTCTCCACCACCAGTTGCTGGTTGGAATAATCGAATTCAATTTCGAAAGAAAAACACGACCCTAGCCCCTCCTCACTTTCTAATTTTATTTCACTGCCGAAAAGCCGTAAAAGCTCTTTCGTTATCGCCAGCCCGATCCCCGTTCCGCGGTTACCACGCTTTGCTTCACTGCTACTTTGGACGAATATCTCAAAAATGGAAGACTGATCTTCCGACGGAATGCCGACTCCCGAATCGCTGATTTCGAAGTGTAAGGATATCCGGGTTTCATCCCTTTCTGTTTCCTTCACCGCCAGTTTTACAAATCCTTTCTCCGTAAATTTGACCGCATTATGAATCAGGTTGGTAACAACCTGGTTAAGACGGACTTGGTCGCCGGTCAGGTGCGCAGGCAATGCAGGATCAATGTCAAATATCAGGTTCAGCCCCTTTTCCCGGGCTCGCGGAATGAATGTTTTTTCAAGATTTTTAAGCAAAACATACAGGTCAAATGGCTCCCTGGCAAGCTTGACGTGATTAGAATTTATTTTATTGAAATCAAGAACATCATTGACGACGGCCATCAAGTGGTCGGACGAAAACTTCAAAGTCCCGACCAATTCTCTCTGAAAATCCGTTCGCAAATCTTCCTGCAACATCAAGTGGATAACGCCTACAATCCCATTCAACGGGGTCCTGATCTCATGGCTCATAGTAGACAAGAAATCGGATTTGGCCTGCATTGCCTCCCTGGCGAGCTGGTTTTGCTTTTCCAGCTCCTTATTTTGTCTTTGTAAGCTGTTGAAATAAATAAACTCCCTATACTGCTTGTTATAGCGCATTTGTAATACCAATGGAAACACACTTTGTCCCAGAAAATAGAAAAAGCCGCCCTCTTTCAGAAAATGAACCAGCACATCCGCTCCTTTGATATAGAGCGCTGATGAGAAAAAAAGAATGGTGGCAACCGAGCTGATGAGGGCATAGCTGAACTTCCAGTGCAAAACCCAAATCGAGAATATCAGCTGCAATGTCAGGTTGATACTCAGGTCATAATAATATAGAGTCTGAAAACGGGCCAGGATAAACGAATGAAAGATAATCAGCAGGATCCGGCTGTAAAAGGAAGCATGCTGACTATTTATTTTCCCTCTGAAATGCAGGAAAATGATCACTGCTACCAGGCCGCTGCAGGCCAGTTGTATCAGAAATATAGACCGGTAATTGGGATTGCCATTCAGGTAGTAAAGGATGGACGTGGATGGATAGCAAACCAAAAACGTCAAACAAAATATCCTGTTACCCCACAATGCCCTGGCCTCGAATTCCTCGTTCCAGAGGTTCGTTAAACCCTGCGGATCGCCTTTTATTGCATCCTGAAAGATAGTTGCAGCCACTGTTTGTAAAACTAGATCTAAAACAATGCAAAGTAGTTATTTGCAATTCATATTCCGCTTTGTAAGCACCGGAACCGCAAATAAATATTGCCCGCGTCTTGACCTTACGCTTTACATTCGTGAGGCACCGCTGCTGGCGGCCTTTTTAAGGAATCATATTAAGCTATGATTCCTTCGATGGAGCGTAGTAAAGCAATATCGCACCGCTGGCAAATGTTTGGGTTTTTGTCAATTTTAAAATAACCCCATCGGCCAGTTCTTCAAAAAGAGGCAGCCCTTTTCGTGCTACAACCGGGTGGACCATCAGCTGGAATTCGTCTACGAGGCCTAGGTTCAGCAAGCCGATGATCAGGCTGCGGCTGCCAACCAGAATATCGCGGCCGTCTTCCTCCCGGAGCGCCAGCGCTTCCATTTCCAGATTCCGGGCAGCGACTTTTGCGCTTTTCCAATCCACATGCTGCAATGTTTTGGAAAATACAACTTTGGGGATCGCATCCATTTGCAATGCAAAGTCATCCATTGATTTTTCCCCGCTCGGATGTTCTGCCAGGTCCTTCCAGAATTCCATCAGCTGATAAGTTTTCCGGCCGTACAATGCAACACCGGCACTTTTCAGAAGCTCTCCATAATGATCGTGCACTGCTTCATCCGGAGAAACTGCTGTATGGTCGCAAAAACCATCCAGCGTCATATTAATAGCGGCGATTATCTTTCTCATACGTAAGCAGATTTGGTTAGTAAAGATTGAACAGCAGCAAAATTACCAAACCGAGGATCCTGTAACTGTGGTCATTTCAAACATATTGAGGGGGTATTTGAGACAAGTTTACTTCACCTGTATTTTTGACCAGTAGGGCTTTGATTCGCTATTATTTACAAACAGGCCATGTGCATCATAGCTGCCGGCGGGGAGATTTGCAGGAATTGTGTATTTGCCGACACCAATTTTCAACCCTGCTATCGCCCAGGTAAAAATGATGAGTTCAGGATCAAGCTCCACGATTTTTTCACCTGATCTGAGACGTA
Organism: Dyadobacter alkalitolerans DSM 23607; assembly: GCF_000428845.1. Lineage (GTDB taxonomy): Bacteria > Bacteroidota > Bacteroidia > Cytophagales > Spirosomataceae > Dyadobacter > Dyadobacter alkalitolerans. Next base: position 510,426 of record NZ_AUAS01000002.1, read on the forward strand.
AACGAGGGAGCATATCGACAGTGATCTGAGAGTCAAAATAGCCATATGCGACAGGCGAAGCTTTGACGAAGAAAGACTCGCCCCTACCCACAGATACAGGGTTCACACTGCGCATGGTAGCAAGATAAATATTGCCTTTCCAAATGGATTCGATAGCGTTGGTTTCATGGAAAGACACATGATAGCTGGCATTTCCGATGAACCTTTCTCCTTCATAAAATGACAGCAAATATGATCCTTCGGGCAGACTGAAAGGGATTTTATCAACAGATAAAAAATTACCATCCACGATCCGCGCCGCCGCCGTTAGCGGCTTATCCAGGAAATCATTGGAAAAACGCACAGAATATTGCTGTCCGGGCACAAAGTTGTCACCGTAAACTCTGATCGTATCCTTATAAAGAACTTGGTATTTGTAACTCGTGCTTGGGTAAACCACAGCTTTTCCCTTGATAAACTTCACGCCCTCGAAGACCACAGGTTTTTGCCCTTGCAGCGTGATTTCAACATTCATCAAATCCCCTGTTATCAAATCCTTGCTCAAATTATCGTACAACATTCCACCATGATCATTGAAGCTCGTTGTTATGGTCTGTCTTGTTTTTGTATTAAATACTTTAACCAAAGCACCCGGTTTGCCCGGAGCCGAAGGGATGCTGCCCACGTTTTTAAGATAGCGTAAGTTGAACTTTATGTAGGACGGATAAACCTGGACCTCCTTATCCATCAGCTCTATTTGCGGCGCTCCTGAAAACCTGAAATAGACTTGAAAGGATAATCTTCTATTGCCTGTTTTGCGCCGAAGATGAAATACCAGAGGTCCTGTCCCCTGATAGGCAGAAAGGATCACATTTTCCGAACTTAACTTACCCAAACTGTCCTCCAAAGCAATGCTCGATTTCAGCTCCAAACGAACCTCGGCTTTCTTATTATCATACCCATCTGGCATGTCTACCAGATAACTGTTAGTGGCCGTATCAAAACTTATAGTCTTGGCTCCCACAACATCGAAGTCTTTCAGGAATTCGGCTGCGGTCAATGCTCCGGTTGGCTCGGGTTCGGGCGCCGGCGGATTCTCCACAAGGTCGCTGCCCCTTTTACAGCCTGACAGAAAGGTGATTAATACAAGAAGAAGGTAAAATGTTTGCTTCATTCGGAATGGATCGCTGATAGTAACAAAGTAATCCTAAGTAACTTATTTTATACTTTAAATACAATTAATTACGGGTTTCGTATTTAAAATGGATAAATTAAAGCGTCCGACTTCCAATTAACATTGCACGCTTCCTTTATGACTTCCCTGATTGAGAAATTTATTAGTCAAGCCAGTTACATTGCCATTTTTCTTCTCATGCTCCTGGAAAATGTTTTCCCGCCTTTGCCGTCGGAAATTGTCTTGTCTATCAGCGGTATAACAGCAGCTCAGGGTGAAATAAATCCGTTCTTTGCCGTTCTTTCCGCTACATCAGGCTCCCTGGCGGGAGCTGGTTTCTGGTATTGGGTTGGGAACAAAGTCGGCCATGATCGTTTGGAAAAGTGGGTTAGCCGAAACGGGATGTGGATCGGTCTTTCGGACGAATCGTATCAAAAAGCGCTCCGGTTCTTCGACAGACACTCTACCGCGGCTGTTTTCTGGGGAAGAATGGTGCCAACTTTCCGAACCTTCATTTCCATTCCGGCAGGGCTTGTCAAAATGAAACTCACAAAGTTCCTGATTTACACATTCATCGGCACGCTCACCTGGTCGTCGCTCGTCTTTTTCATAGCCTATTATTTTGGCAACAAATACCAAAGCGCTTTCGATACGGTTGGGAAAGGTTTCAATATCATCTTTGCCGGGCTGCTGCTGTTTTATGTCATAAAAGTTATCAGGAGCTGGGTTCAGAAGAGGCACAAGTGAACCTATGCCGTTTTCCGGGTAGGATTGCCATTAAATGTTCAATTTTCGAAATACATCCAGTCTATATGAAACAGCGGGCCTTTTTTATTTTCATTTTTAAAAACAAAAAACAGATCGTGAATGCCACTAGACGCTGTAACGGGCATCATTAACTCTTTCCAATCCGTTTTCGGATCAGCGACTTTTCCTTCCGGCACTGTTAAGCTGCCCAGCAGCAAGCCGTCTTTCGAGCCTTGCCGCATTTCAATTGTGCCGCCAATGCCTTGTTCCTGAATGCGGAACCGGATTTTTTTAATGTGGTTGAGGTCAATGGCATTGAAACGGGTGTACTTACCGTGCGTAATGTGCGAGATGTAAGAAATGTATCCTGTGTTCTTGGTGGCAATCACCACATTCACATTGCCTTCATGGTAATCTTCCAGCTGAATCAGCGGGTTTTTGAGCACAATGTGGCTGGCCGTTTTCAGCGATTCGATCCCGTTGGCGCCTTTGTCTGCATATGAGGCCTGTAAAACGTAAGCGCCTTCATTTCCTTTTCCGATATGCTCTGTAAGCTTCATGTTATTCGAAAGGGGCGTTTTTTGGGATTCCTGCCCTATTGATAAAATATAAGCCGCAATTTCCTTCGCATTCGTTTCGGATAGATCCGCATGCGGCGGCATCGGGTATGATCCCCAGTTACCACTTCCGCCGGTGATGATCTTGCGTGCGAGAAGCGCATCGGCACCTTCCTTACCAGTATATCTTTTTGCGATTTCCTTTAATGCTGGCCCGATTGATTTGGTTTCCGGCGTGTGACAGGCCTTACAGTCTAGCGAAGCGTACAACTTAGCGGTGCTGGCATAACGGAGATCGGTTTCTCCATCGGATGTCATGGCACCGGCGAGATCTTTTCCGTAGGGCAGGTAATTAAAGCTTACTTTTACACGCTGCTGATCAACATTCCCGTCTTCCTTATCGCTCACTTTTACCTGGTAGTCAAATGCCGAATGATCCCAATAAAAGCTGCGGTTTGCTTTTGTCGCTATCGTCACGTCAGGCGGCGTATTGCCTACTTTGACCTGAGTGGTGGCTGTTCCTTTGCCGCCATTCTGGTCGGATACGGTTAATACCACATTGTAAGTTCCGGGCTTACTGAATGTATGTCTCAGTTCTTTTCCGGCAACGGTTTTGCTGCCGATTTTCCAGGCATAGGAAAGCTTGTCGCCGGCGTCAAAATCTTTCGAATCATTGGCCGACAACGCAACAGTAAGCGGGGCCGCTCCTATTGTCTTGTCGATCTTTAACGAAGCGACCGGATTGCGGTTACCTTCCGAATATTCAACCCGGATGATACCTGAATCCGTGTTTCTTGCAAACCAGTTCGTTCCATATGCCAGCAGGTAAACGGCGCCGTCCGGAGCGATCTGCATGTCCATGGGCGCTACCACTTTCAGCTGCGGCAGCAAAGGCTCCATACTTACATAATTGCCCTCCTGATCCATTGTCACAGCCATTATCCATTTCCTGATCCAATCGTAGATAAATAGCTTCCCGCTGTAATAATCGGGCAATTTATAGGGAGCATTGGGGTAAAGATCACTGTAATACACCGGCCCGGCCATGGCGCTTGCTCCTCCTTTTTCCACCAACGGCCACTTTTTGGAGGGACCTTTACCATACCAGATGAATGCAGGCTGGGCGGCTGGCAGCTCTTTTACTCCCGTATTATTCGGCGAATCATTGACCGGGCGTTTCGGATCTTTTCCGGGGCCTTCTTTTTTTGTTTCAAAATCATAGTCCGGGAAAACCTCGTTATCACCCAGGAAATAGGGATATCCGAAAAAGCCCGGCTTGCGTGCCTGATTGATCTCGTCGTAGCTCAGCTTCCCTTCACTGGCCGGCACTTCGGTGTCCGGGCCCACATCTCCCCAATATACATACTTGGTTTTAGGGTCCACCGACATTCTGAATGGATTTCTTACCCCCATTGCAAAAATTTCGGGCTTGCCGAGTGAACCGTCTTTCGGAAACAAATTGCCGTCAGGAATACTGTAAGTTCCATCTGCTTCCGGCTTGATGCGCAATATTTTTCCACGAAAATCATTGCTGTTAGCCGTCGATGCCTGATCGTCCGCCAGTTCTCTTCCCGGCCTTTCATCGATCGGGTTATGCCCTTCTATTTCTTCTGCATTGGTATTATCCCCTATTGACAAATACAAAAGCCCGGCAGCGTCGAATGTGAGATAACCGGCTGAATGACAGCAATACTGTCGCTGGGTCGGCACTTCCAGCAGCACCTTTTTAGATTCCTGTATCAACTTACGGTCTTTCAGTTCAAAACGCGTTAACTGACTGACGTGCCTATCGCCGCCTACGCCGTAGTAGAAATATATCCAGTTGTTATTCTTGAAATCAGGGTCCGCCGCTACACCTAGCAAACCATCCTCAATGCCGCTGAAAACATTGAACTGGGAGATCGTCGAGAGTTCTCTGGTCTTGTTATCAAAATAACGGACAGCACCTTTTCTTTCCGCAACTACAATGTCATAATTAGGTAAAATGGCCATTTCCATCGGCTCGTCTAAGCCCGAAACAACCGTCGTATAGGTAAACCGGCTCGAATCCGGTCCATTGACCGGAACGGATGGTCGGGCATCAACAACCCCGAACAACGGTTTTTCTTTCTTGGAAACAGAGGCAATGCTTAACAGGCCGATCGACAGCAGCCCGCTCAAATACAAGATTTTTTTCACTTGAAACATATTAGTATGTTACTGATGAGTCCGATACGCTGGACTAATGTACGAATTCAGGCATACAGACTTGCCACATTTTTAGCATGGCAAGTCTGTAACTTCTAATAATTTGGATTTTGCGTGATAGAACCGCCTGACCTGTCTATCTCGATTTGCGGAACAGGAAAAATCTCGTTTTTGCCTGCTGTGAAATTTCCGCCTTTGCCATTAGACCCAGGTTTCAGCGCATAGGATTTCATGGTTGGGACCAGCGTATTCCAGCGGATAAGATCAAACAGGCGATGATATTCCATAGCGAGCTCCACGCGGCGTTCGTGGCGGACTGCCTTGCGCAGATCGTCGGTTGCTTTCACATCCGGCAAAGCCTTTGCGGCAATGCTGGTAACCCTTGACACGGCTTCCACGTCTTTTCTCATGCTGCCCGAAGCACGCTTGCGAACCTGGTTGATATAGTCTGCGGCTTCGGCTTTGCTGCCTCCGCTTTCAATCAATGCTTCTGCGTACATGAGGAGCACATCGGCATAGCGGATCGGGTGATAAGTCCATGCATCATTTCCCCAACCCTGGCCACGCCGGATCTCCGGAAGATACACTTTCCTGTTGTGGTAACCCGTGTTAGGATAGGTTGAAAAATCCAGGACTTCTTTCGTTCCGTTTACTTTTGGAAATACATCACCAGGCTGGATTACGGTAAAGAGTAAACGCGGATCACCTGGTTCAAATTCTTTTACCAGGTCCTGCGTAGGCATATCAAAGCCCCAGCCGCCGGTTGCTCCGCGAGGCGAACAATATACGGGTGTCGTGCTTCCGTTGATGGGTATAGCAGGATCATCTCCCATAATAATGGAAAACACGGCTTCCTTAGTCTTGTAGCCATGTTCCAGAAAAATTTCCTGGAATTGTGGGTGCAATGCAAATGCTTTGGAGTCGATCACTTTCTTGGCTGCGTCGCGGGCTTTTGCATATAATGCAGGGTCGTCTTTCGCGAAAAACAAATAACTGCGCGCCAACAATGCCAGCGCAGCTTCCCTCGTCGCTCTTCCGATCTCGCCGGGCTGAATGCTCGTGGCCGAAAGCATGGCAGGGTCACTGCTAACTGCCAGCAGTTCCGACTCGATAAATGCAAATATCTCTTTGCTCGAAGCGCGGTTCAGCTTTGTACGGTCATCCACTGTCAGCGTTTTTGTCACCAACGGCACGCCCCCGAAAACTTCGGCAAGCTCAAAGTAAAACATCGCTCTCAAAAACCGGATTTCGTCCAGATAGCGGTTCTTCAAGGTCTCATCCAGCGGCGCTCCGCTCGCATCGATCAGATCTGCTTCGGGCAATTTTTCCAATGCTACATTGCAATTACCGATGGCATTGTAACGTGCTGTCCAGTAACCCATAAGCGTTTCATTGGATGCGATCGCGCGGCCGAAACCCAGGTCGGTCACGAACGGACGGTCACCTGCATCCGAGCCGCCTTTGTCGCTGTCGTCGGTGGTCATATTGCCCAATTCTGCGCGCGCAGCTTCGTAACCCCAGAAATCGTAAAATCCGCGGTAACAGGTGATCAGTGATTTGAAACCTGCATCTGGTGATTTGTAAAATGTTTCGTCAGTCAGGTTACCCGGCGGGGTGCGGTCTAAGAACTCATCGGAGCAGGATGTGCCGGTCATAACCAGGCACCAAACAAGCATAACGAATGATAATTTTTTCATATTTTCTATTCCTGTTTAAGAATATATTCGAGAGTGGATCTATTTAAAATTTCGCATTGATACCAAACATCCAGGTGCGCGCTTGTGGGAAATATCCCTGGTCGATACCCATCAACTTAGGGTCTGTCGATCCCATTTCAGGATCAAGTCCGCTGTATTTGGTAATGGTAAAAAGGTTTTGAGCGCCTACATACAACCTCATCTGCTTGGTCCTAACCTTTTGTAAAAGCCCTGCCGGAAGGCTGTAACCCAGCTGTAAGTTTTTCATCCGCATGTAAGATCCGTCTTCCACAAAATAAGAGGACACATTTGTATTAAGACCCGCATTTTGCGAAATCTTATAGTATTCGTTTGTGCTACCCAGGCCATTCCACGCTTTTTCAAGAAAGCCTTTCGGTGCATTGTACCAGCCTGTTCCAGCCTCGGTGTCGTAACGCAGAATGTTCATGACGTCATTTCCCTGAGAACCCTGGATGAATGCACTCAGGTCAAATCCTTTGTAAGCTGCATTCAGCGTAAATCCATAGATGAAATCCGGCCATGGGTTCCCGATTTTGGTGCGGTCGTCTGCATTCAGGATATTGTCACCATTTATGTTGCGGAAACGGATGTCGCCCGGGGAAGAAAGCCCTTTTTGCGGACTTGCATTCACCTCGTCCTGTGTTTGGAAAATCCCGTCTGTCAGCCAGCCCAGGTAATAACCCACTGGCATGCCCTCTTCTGTTTTGCTGATCGTTTCGCCAAGGTGGGCTGTTGAATAGATCGGCTCTCCGCCGCCCAGTGTCGTTACTTTGTTGGTAAAAGTCGAGAAAGTGGCCTTAATGCCATACTGGAAATCACCGACTGCATTGTCATATCCAACTGCAAATTCCCAGCCTTTATTCACCATTTTACCTGCATTTGACCAGGGCGAGTTGGGATATCCCAGCGTGGTCGGCAATGGGACGATAAGAAGCATGTTATCGATTGCCTTATTGAAATAATCAGCAGTGAAATTGATCTTACCATCAAGAAATGCAAGATCAAGACCCAGATCAGTTTGCGTAGAGGTTTCCCACTGCAGCATAGCATTCCCGATGCTGCTCCGGCCTGCACCCAGGTAAGCGGTCGTATTATTACCAAAGAGATAGCGGCCGTTGTTTCCATATGTCGAAAGATAGGCGCCGTTAGAAACATTCTGATTTCCTATCATACCATAGCTCGCCCGCAGCTTTCCGCTCGTCAGCCATTTCGGAGCGGCGTCTTTGATAAAGGTTTCCTGCGTGAAATTCCATGCGGCGGAAACGGAAGGGAAAGTCCCCCAGCGGTAATCTTTCGCAAAGCGTGAAGTTCCGTCACGGCGTACATTGGCGGTCACAACATAACGACCTCCATATGAATAGCTAACCCTTCCGAAGAATGAATTCAGCGCATTGGAATAAGTGTAACCTGAGGCAGCCGGATTGATCGTGGCGGAGTTGATGATCCGCATATCAGGGTCGTTGTTAACCACGCCTTGCTTGGAAGCGCCGTATTCGAGTCCTTTTGTCTGCTCTGCGGATGTCCCCACCAGCGCATTAACCCGGTGCTGTCCCCATATCTGATCAAAAGCCAGCGTATTTTCCCAGACAAAGTAATTGGACCAATACGAATAGTTGCTCACCGTATTGTATGTGCTGTAATCATATCCGTTGAGATAATACTGCGGCGTAAATCCGTTCGACAACGCACGGTTGATGTCCAGACCAAAATTACTCCTGAATTTAAGCGGCTCAATGATTTTTACTTCCAGGTTGGCGCCGCCTTTCAGACTGATCCCTTCCCAGATACTCTGGCGCATTCTTTCAATCTGACCAACCGGGTTGGGCTTGTTTGAGTAAAGTACACCTGCATATTTTGAAAAAGGATTGCTGGCATCATAATTCTGCATGATCGTCTGGTAAAAAGAAGGGACATTGGTAAGGTTATCCCTGTAAACAGGCGTGATCGGATCGGCGGTCATGGCGCTGAAAATGGTCCCTGAAAAAGGATTGTTCTCATCAATGTTCCGGCGGCTTTCGTACACGACAGCAATGTTGCTTCCCAGCCGCACGCGCTCATTGATATCAGCATTCACATTGTTTCGCCACGAAATACGGCGATAGTCCGAGCCGCGCACGATGCCTTTCTGATCCATGTAACCTACCGATGAGGCAAAATCCACTTTCCTGCTTCCACCCGAGACAGTGATGTTATAACTCTGCACGGGCGCATTTTTCTGCGTGATATATTTCCACCAGTCGGTGCCCTCCGGGCCCGTGTTGGCGCGAACAAATGCCAAAGCCTCTTCCTTCATCGCAGGGGAAATCGGGAGATTCACGCCCACCGCCTCGGCAGCACGGTTTTTATAGGTGATAAATTCCTCTGCATTAAGCATCTGCGGACGTTTCCAGGGCGATTGCAGCCCATAATAGCTATCAAAAGAAACATTAACGGATTCAGATTTGCTTCCTCTTTTGGTCGTGATAATCACCAGGCCATTGGATGCACGCGATCCGTAAATAGCAGCAGCAGAAGCATCCTTGTGAATGTCCATCGTCTCGATGTCATTGGGGTTCAACCAGCCGATCCCGCTTTGCGGAAGGCCGTCGACAATGTACAAGGGCTCATTTGAATTATTGATCGAACCGATTCCTCGGATCCTCACCACACCGGCAGATCCCGGACTGCCGCTGCTTTGCGTCACCATTACCCCGGCAGCCTTTCCCTGCAATGCATCGGACGCGGTGCGAAGGGGCATATTCTGAATTTCGCTTCCGCCCACCGACGACACCGCGCCAGTGATATCTTTTTTGGAAACAGAACCATAACCTACCACGACCACTTCCGACAGTGCTTTCGAATCCGCAGACAGCTTCATATCCATGACCGATCTGCCATCCACAGGAAGTTCCGAGGAAAGGTAGCCGATGAAAGAAAACACAAGCGTTCCGTCCTCAGGAACATTGGACAGCGTGTAATGACCTGTGTTATCGGTCGTTGTTCCGTTGCTTGTATTCTTGACAATGATGCTCGCTCCCGGCAATGGCTCGCCCGTGACTGCATCAGCAACAACACCTGACACTGTCAATGCTACCGGATTGGCTCTGGTGCCGCGTGCGGAAGCCAGTGCATTGGATTGGGAATGCTGAATGCGCGAAGTCTTCTGATCCTTTTCCGATTGCTGCCCTTCCCTGTCTTCGATTTCTTCCTTGGTGTAAATTACATAGAAGTTGTCTCTCAATTTCCGGAAGGCCAGCTTGTTCGGTTCCAGAATCCTTTTCAGGTAAGATTCGAGGGACGAAGCTTTTCCCGAGTCCTTAATTGTAATACCGGCTACGTACCCGGAATTGTACAGAAAAGATACATTGAATTGCTTTTCGAGGTCCCTCAGTTTACTTTCCAGCGTGACGGCTTGCTCAGGGTTGCTTTTTGGAGCATTGACATTGTCCACCCGCGAGAGCGCAACGGACTGCGCGGTTGCCTGCGCCAGGAAGCAACTGCAAAGCGCAAAAAGTTTGAGTGTAATAATTAATCGTTTCATAGGCAAAGGCTGCAAAAGGGTTTGTTTTAAGTAAGGAATTTGTTCAATCACAAGCATATAATTCTGCGTTGTGAATGTATAGTAACATTTCCTCCAACCTACCGCCATTTCAGCGTGAAATTTTTAAAAAATAAGTGCGGTAACGGTCCTGCTTATCTTTTCCGATCTGTAATTGTCAATTCTTTTCCGTTCTGGGCTATGATAACGCCCGACGCTTCGGCGATGCCCTGGATCAGGATTTCAATGTTGTCTGTCGGCACCGAGCCGGTGATTTTGCGGGTAAGCAGTTCGGGTGTTTCTGCTTGGATTTTAAAGTCGTAAGTGTCTTCCAGGATGAGCGACACTTCTTGCAGGGTAGTATTATTAAAAATCAGCTTATGCTCCTTCCAGGCTGAATATACGGACGTCTCCACTCTTTCACGGACATAATCGGAAGGATTACCGGCGAATTTCACCATTTCTCCGGGCTTCATAATCAGCGTCTCATTTTCATCATCATTCAAATTGCATTGCACCTTACCCTGGTCGAGGACAATGCGCGTTCCGCTTTTTCGGTTAGCCACGGTAAACTGTGTCCCGAGGACATCCAGGCTGAAATCTTCCCCGGTACGGACCCGGAATTTCCGGTTGTCTTTGGTATGGATTACTTTGAAATAGGCTTCGCCTTTCAGGTTAATTTCGCGAAGCTGTTCGTTCCCCCAGTTTGAGCGATAGGTAATTTCCGAGTTCCCATTCAGCGTCACTTCCGAACCATCGGGCAGCATTACGGTGCGCACCTCGCCGTAACCCGCTTGCTCGCGGATCATTCCAGTCTGGCTGAAATAATAGTATAAACCTGCACCCGCCATAACAACAAGCAGAATAGAAGCTGCAACCCGCAGCATTCTTGTAAATAATGTACGTCTGGGCCATTGGATCGGGTGCAGATTTTCCTGTTCTAATGCAGTTTGGATTTTTTCAAACATTTTCGCTTCCAGGGCAGGCAATGCCCTTTCCGATAGGCGTTCCGTGAAATCGGGCTGGCTTTCGTAAGTCATATACCATGCTTCCAGCTCCGCCTGTTCTTCGTCGGAAGCTATCCCTACTCCCTGTCTTTCCAATAAATATTGTAACCGCTCCCTATTCATTGATGATCAAACTTCTTTAATAGTTGTTAGTAACATTCAAGCCTGACTTCCGTCATTCAATCCCTGCTTTTTTTAGCATAACCTACTCAAACCCGCTCTCTGCCAGCAAGATGAGGATCAATATAAAATCCTTCAAATTGGCCCGGATGATCTTGATCGCCTTGCCCATCTGCTTTTCCACGGTATCGACGGGGATATTTAATCGCAATGAAATCTCTTTATAGCTCAGGTTTTCACGACGGCTGAGCTGATATACTTTTTTGATTTTTTCGGGCAGGTTTTCGATGCTTCTGGCCAATGCGCCGGCAAGCTCTTCGTAGTACAGGCTGTCTTCAATGTAATTTTTTTCAATCTCCTGCGTGTTAGTGAGATGGTCTAGATACGCATTCCGGATTTTTCTCGAACGGATGAGGTTGTATACACGGTAACGAAGTGCACCGAAGAGATACGCTTCCATTGACAACGTAATGATAAGCGTTTCCCGTTTCTCCCAGATGTCGATAAAAATCTCCTGAATAATTTCTTCACATTCCTCTCTCAACAGCAAGCGTTTGTAAGCCGAATCGAACAATCGTCGCCAATACTTTTTATAGAGCTCGGCAAAAGCATTCCTGTCGCCTTGCCGCAAACGGTAAAGCAAATCTTCTTCTTGCCGGTGAGGGTTGTCTGGATCGATGATGTCGGTGATGTCTCGTTATTCCTGAAAGCCAAATGTATAGCTTCCCCAGTAGCTTTTTCCTACCTGTATCAACGTCTTCACGCATCGCTGATACATTTCCCTTCCCGCTTCCAAAGTATCCTTTCGTTGCTGCCGAAGCTTCGCTACATGATCCAGACCTTCGGTACGGAGATAGTCATTGAATTGCAAAGCTTCGAGCTCGATGAATTTGCTGGTGTTATTGAATGCGATCAGGTGACTGCCTTCCGTAGAAAAGCTTAAATCGAGACTACTCAGACTATCCCCATATACCTGGCTACTGACATCCTCCTTCTTACCCTGAGCGAAATGGTCCAGCTTAACAATCTTATATTTATGCCCGTTCGAATGTTCCCCCGTGTAATCTTCACCCACCATCAGGTCAATGCGGACTTTTTCATTTTTTTCGAGCCAGAATTTCACAGGCTCCAGCCAGAATTCATGTGCAAATGCAAGCGAGCAAAAAAGCAGTAGGCTGCTTAGGGGAAGGAGTTTTTTGATTTTCATATAAGTTTGTATCAACCATAAAATAACAACAAAAAGCCCGAAGGAATCTATTATCCCTCCGGGCATTTTTGTTTAAATAAGCTAAACAGTAGGCTTCCAGCCGTTTTGGTAGCTTGTCCACCATAACCTTATAGCTTTGGCAGGTAACCATATCCAGTTATAGATTTCATCTATTGATCATTTTCCTGGCCCACTGCCGGAAGTTGGCGGGGATCAGCTTTCGCATAATTCCTTCCGGCAAATACAGTTTGTAGGAGTAGCCAACGTATTTAATCGGGGTTCCTAAATAATTGCTCTGAACCTCTTTCCCGGTTGATATATCCATGACCTTTTGTATTGAAATCCTTTCCAAAGCCATGTCTGTTTTCATCGGCCTGTAATAGGCGCAATTTTCAAAATAAAAGTGATTTACCTGCGTATATCTTGTTGAGCCCGGCACCGTAATTTTTTCTCCTCCATGCAGCAGGTTTGCCGACCAGATTAATGCCTGGCCTTTTTTTAAATTCAGCACTTTCTTTTCTAAATGTTTCTGCACCACCAGCTGCTCAATGAAGTCTTCATAACGTGCATAATAATTGGCTAGCATATCCTCAATGGATTCGCTGGTTGAACCTTTAATCCCTAAAATGGAGAGGTCATAAAAAGGCAACCGATGGCTTGCGGGATAATAGTGAAGCGGCCCGTTTCCATCATGAACATCTTCCAAAGCTACCCACACACCGGCTAAGTAACGCTCCGGAACAGAATTGAAGTGAATTGAATCACTATGCGTCCGCTGCTGACTTCCCGTTGAAAAGTTGAGTGTTTGAAATGGAATAGGTCTTCTTCCGTACAGTATCTGTAATATTTCTAAAACCCGGGGAGCCGTTGCAATTTTTTTGACTGCGTCATGATCTTTCCAGGAATCCTGGAGGCGGTTTGTATTATGTGTTGCAAAGTCGGGTTTTACCTGATCAATGGCCCGATCTATCAAAGCTTCGTCGATCTGCGGGTCGATAATTACATAACCATATTCGGAGTAGAAACGGATCATTTCCTTCGTTTCTTTATCAAAATCTGACCTATCGAGCTCTGCCTCAAAAAAGGGGGATTCCACCCAGGGAATTTGCATTTGTAAAGAGGACATATGATTATGTAGAAAAAGTGTTTCTTAGTTCCGACTATTTAGTTACCGTTAATGAATCTAAACTTCTTTCCGGCAAAAACTCCGGAACTATTCTACTATAAATCGTTTTGCAATCTCTCAGATCTGATCAAATGTATTATCAAATATATTTATTGTATCTTATGGTTACCAGAAAATATTTATAAATGATTCAAATTTACCGTTAAGTAAATTTATTTTAATTTATTAAACGCAATGTTTGGTTTTTAACTAAAATATGGGGTGCTAAGCACGAAATAATTAAGGCGGTTTTACTGCCGAATAAATTTAAGCTTCATATTTACGGGCTCACAATAGGTCAGGATCATTTCATCTCCTGTTTGTTCAATATTCCATGTGGCGCAGCCAATACAATCAACAGTCATACAAACATTATTGACCGGTATTTCTGCCTTCGGTTTTACTTCAAACAGCACGCCGTTCACATAGTATGCATCCGGTGCGCAGCATAAAGGCAAACCTTTTCCATCGAGTACCACTCCATCGAACCTAAAACTGATATAAGTCGGTTCGCCATCGACAGGGATCCAAACTTTTTTCCCATCGACCGTTTTCTCGTAAGCGGTCTGTTTCCAGGTATCCGCAATGGCCGCAATTTCCGGTTCCGGTTCGGGATCATCCTTTTTACACGCAACCAAAGTAAGGGAGATCATCAGGGCAAAGAATAGCTTTTTCATCATGTATGGGCTTTTCTTTAAGGATGCTGGTTGAGCCTTTTTGGTTGGAACACCTATGAGGTGGTTGAGCAGGTTAGTTCGTTATTTCACACCAACTTGTACATTGGTTTTCGAGGTGCCGTGATCAATTACAACCTGATAAGTGTAATGATCCGGAAGCATTACCGTTTGCTGTTTCTGGCCGGACAATGGGAATTGGAGGATCGGGACGGCTTGTTTTTGCTCCGCATCCAACTCACTTTTAATGTAAACCTGAAATAGGTCGCCGGCTTTGTAATTTGTTTTGGAAAGGTCTACCGTGATTTCCTTTTGATATCCGGTCGCCAACCAGTCGGCATACCCGTTCGTATATTTTGTTCTGGGAAAAACAACCTGCAGATCGATCTGTTCTTGCCGGTAATTGGAAAGAAATGCACCTTGCGTATTCTTATCCAGGATTATCGATGGCGTAGTGATCTTAAATTGTTTGTGTGCGGCGCTGTAAAACTTGTTCTCCTGATCCCCGGTAAACCGTTCGCCCATGCCGACCAGGTCAATCGATAGCGGATCAATGCCGGAAACGTTTTTGAATTGTTCTGCCATTTTAATCCATTTATCATCCTACTTTTTTACAATATGCGCATATCCTGCTGCAACCAGGATCTTCGCTTTGGGATTGTTTTGCATAAACTTAAAAAGGTTGTCAGCCGAGACCTTTTCTCGCTGATTTGCGCAAACAAATGGCTCGGTCGATTCGCAGGTGGCGGTGTCATTGTCATAAGCGGCAATTGTAAAACCAAGCTTTTTGGCCTCTCTCAGCATTGCTCCAAAGGCCGGCTCCCTGGTATAGGTGCCGGTATTCTGGATCGGATATCCCCGCTCATTCAGCTGCGTGTCCTGATTCTCGAAATATGCTTCTACAAACAAAGTCCGAAATCCAAGGTCATAAAAATCTTTCAGTAAAGTGCGGATAAAAGCGCGGTGCTGCGGGCGATGGTGCGCTTCATTAAACATAACGACCTGCCTGTCGGCGCACCTTTTTTTAATGACCGCATTGGCAGGTTCAATCACAAAGTTCTCAGGGAATAAATAACTTTCCGGCTGTTTCTTCGAACTCAGTTGCGCCTCATATTTCAGTGCTCCCTTTATATCACCAGCATAAGATAAATAAGTCATCATCACCTGATTAAACATACTTTTCTCCATCGAATCTCTGTATGAACTTTCATATCGAAGAAGCATATCCACCGCCTGTTTATAACCATGCACGCCAATCACAGAATCGGCAAAATTGAATAGCTCGTAAGCCTTAGGGACCTGACTTGAATCTAATGTTGATTGGAAGTTAACTGGCGCTTTCTCAATGTTAGGCTTATTACTTAATATAAAAGAGAAATTCGCCAGACATAGACAGATGATGTATACAGTAGATTTCATATAGCGTTTATTTATATATTTAAGAAAGAATAAATATATAGGATTTTTTAATCTAATATCAGACCGCAATAGATTTACAGACTTTTTATATTAAAGGCCGACTCACAGCAAATCACGCAAGCGGCAAAAGATAAACGCCGATTTACCGTTTTTATATCAAATTGCGTGTCTGACTTCAAATTACCCATTCTACAAAACTTCGACATGATTGAATTTCAACCAGGCAAGTACAGACGCACGATCGTTAGGATCTGGAAAATTACCGGCATATCCACTGGCTTGGTCGTTTTTTTGATCCTTGCAGTTAGAGTTAATTTTTTGTGGCTTTTTGGCGGCATGCCGGATTTGAGCATGCTCGAAAATCCGCAGAGCGAACTCGCGTCGGAATTAATCTCGGAAGACGGTAAGTTACTGGGAAAGTATTTTTCCGAGAACCGGGTCCACATTGAATTTGATGAGCTTTCGCCGAATTTAATCCATGCGCTGATAGCCACAGAAGACGCTCGGTTCACCGATCACTCCGGCATAGACGGGCGTAGTATGCTGCGTGTGGCCAAGGGAATCGTAACAGGAAATGCCAGTTCTGGCGGTGGGAGTACAATTACCCAGCAGGTTGCAAAAAATCTCTTTGAAACACGGTCGAAGAAATATCGGGGTGTTCTTGGTGGCGTGCCATTGGTCAGCACGGGGATTATGAAGACCAAAGAATGGCTGTTGGCAGTGATTTTGGAGCGTAAGTATACCAAGAATGAAATTATGATGATGTATCTCAACACGGTGTCATTCGGAAATAACACATATGGGATTAAAGTTGCATCAAAAAGTTACTTTGGTAAAGAGCCGATTGATCTAACGGTGCCCGAGGCGGCCCTTCTGGTGGGAATGCTCCAAAACCCGTCTTTACACAACCCCCTAAGGCGACCCGAAAGTACGGCCAGACGCAGGAATGTGGTTATGTCTCAAATGGTAAAATATAACTACCTGGCTCCCGAAGATTACATTGCGTTTCAAGCAACGCCGCTAAGTCTCAAATTCAAACTGGATGGCCCCAATGCAGGTTCCGCTCCATATTTTCAGGAATCCATGCGTGGTTATCTGCAATCCTGGCTGACACTATACAATGAGGAACACGATACGGATCTGGATTTAAAAACCAGTGGTCTACGCATTTATACGTCTATTGATTCCCGTTTGCAAAAGCATATGGAAGTAGCAGTGACCGATCACATGCGTGAGCAGCAGAGATTGTTCGATGCACATTGGAAAGGTCGCAATCCATGGGCTTATCCTAATGGCCGCGAAATACCCGGATTTATAGAAAAGACCGTCGAATCACTGCCTCAATTCATCGCCTTGAAACGCGAATTAGGGGAAGCAAAAGCCTGGGAGGCAATGCGCAAGCCATATAAAATGCAGGTGTTTTCATACGAGGGAGAAAAGGAAATGTATATGAGTCCGATCGATTCGATCCGATATTACAAGCGTTTTCTGCACGCAGGAATGATGTCAATGGATCCCCGGAACGGGCACATTAAGGCATGGGTTGGCGGAATTAATTTCAAATACTTCAAATATGACCACGTTAAGCAGGGCCGCAGGCAGCCCGGCTCAACTTTTAAGCCCTTTGTGTATGTTTCAGCACTACAAAAAAACTATCTAACTCCTTGCGATCGTATCACGGACCAGCCTGTTGAAGGAAACTGGAACCCGCCGTCCAGCCAATATACCTATCAGCCACTTACACTTCGCCAGGCCCTCGGACAATCCGTGAATTCGATTAGTGCCAACATTATCCAGATGGTCAAACCGAATGTCGTTGCCGATTATGCGCACAAACTGGGCATTACCAGCCAGCTCGATGAAGTGCCTTCACTTTGCCTGGGTATCAGTTCTGTTTCCGTGTATGAAATGGTCAATGCGTACTGCTCGTTTGCCAATGGCGGCTACCGCACCGAGCCGCTCGCCATTTTACGCATTGAAGACAGGCACGGAAATGTTTTGCAAGACTTCCATCCGAAGCAAAACCAGGAGCTAAGCGATGTAATGGCCTATAATATGCTTTATCTGATGCGCGGCGCTGTCGAAGATCCGGGCGGAACCGCTGGCCGCCTTCGTTCTTATGGTATCACGGAAGGAAATGAAATTGCAGCCAAAACCGGTACAACACAGAATCATTCGGACGCATGGTTTATGGGTATGACACAAAATCTGGTCTCCGGTATTTGGGTAGGTGGCGAGAATATGCAGATTCATTTTAGAACCATGGATCTTGGCCAGGGAGGTCGCGCAGCATTACCGGCCTGGGGGCTTTACATGAAAAACGTTTACAACGACGGAACGCTGGGGCACTACAGGAAAGCGGCATTTACCAAACCCGATAATTTCACCGTTACTTGTGATGAAATTCAAAAAGATTCCACTGAAACCTACACCCCACCCTCTATTTCCGAAGACGAAGGTGCTTTGTTTTAAATAGGTCAATAAAAACTCAACCCTATGCCCGTTTCATCACGTATTTCCAAAGAAGTATCACCCCCGCAGCTACCAACATTACCACGAAATTGATCCCAAGTTGTGAAGTTTCTCCTCTTGAAACATGAAAAATAATTGCGCTGATCATTAACAGGATAATGCCGTAGCAGGTGTAAATGGTCAGGGCTGGCCATATGCGTAGTAACCGTGGAAAGATGATGCCGATTCCTGCCAGGGTGTCCGCGATTCCTGCAATTATTACAAGCATAGGGTTGTCTGCTGTCCAGGGCCACATTCTGGAGAGTTGCTCAGCGGGTGTAAAAAGTTTGACATACCCGGCCCATAAGAATGCCCACTGTTGAATATACCATCACCGATCACGGCAGATCGCTTGAAAATGTATTGGAAGGTTTGCATTACTGGGGCTTAAAGCACCGCGCTATGGTGATAGAACAATAAGCTACCGCCATACAAAGTTATTGTACACAAGCAACGTTTTAATTCTCATTAGGGGTCTAAGGGATACAAAGCAAAACAACATGCTTGATGCACCTTACTACTCCTGCTATTTCTATGGTTTCAGGCCGACGGTCCAATCCATGGAATACTTATAAAATTGTTTGTGTCCTATGGTTATTGATCATTGCGACCACTTTCCCCAAATACCTGGAAATCCTCACAGATCCTGCTCCTTCAACTACTTATGCCTATTATTTTGAGAAGATAAAGCATCCTTTCTCTGTGATAAAATCGGTAAATGAGAAGGATCATGCTTCAAAATTAGCGTTCAGGCTCACGGTACCGCTCCTGGCGAAAGGTTTTGGCATTGCCGCGAATGGACCTGGCAAGGACATAGTCTGGCTTTATATTTTTCAATCCCTGCTGCTTTATCCGTTTCTAATTATGTTAGCCGAGCTTGTATTCCGGTTTACCGATGAATTGCAGGGATGGATCTTCGTTATTGCATGCTCATTTACTTACCTCTGCAAAGCCTTTTTCTGGGATTATGATTTTTGGTTTGATGGCTATGCCTATTTTTTCATGCTGGCGGGCCTTTATTGCCGCAATCCGTATTTGGTTTTTGTGATGTTAAATCTGGCTTGTTGGACAGATGAGCGGGCGGTAATAGCATTGCCTGGCATACTCCTGTTTCACCTGCTGCAAGAAGCCAGATTTGAAATACCGAAAAAACTGGGTGACCTTTTCAAGCATATGCGCAGCCTCAGGCCTATTGCCACATTAGCTGCCGGAATCGTCTATGTTGTAATACGCCTTTTCGTTTCAGGCTATTTGAGTCTGAGCACTCCATATGGACAGGAAGCCGGCGTTAGTCTGGTTATGATACCCTATCAATTGGCGCACAGATTAATCGGAGTCTTCCTGACATTTGAAGGACTTTGGATAATGGTTTGCTTTGCAATTTATTTCTTAATTAAAGCAAAAAACACCATTGCTTTCGTCATTATCTTTTTACTATTATCACAAATAATCGTTGCTTATAGCGTGTTCGATATTACAAGAAGCCTAACGTATTCATTTCCATTAGTAATTGTATGCTTCGCAATATTTACTAAATACAATTTTGGTGAAAACATAAATAGTTTAACGATTGCGAGCGCATTATGCCTGTTTACACCAACCCAATTTTTAATTTTTTTCCCTAGACAAATCCCCATGACCGTTTTTTCCTGTCATGAATTGTTTACAATCCTGAAAAGCACATTATAACAATTGATTCAGTTTAATAAATGAATACATTATCCTGGTAAGGCACGCTGCATTGCTATCCAACATGAATAGTAACGGATGAATTGATTTCAATCGAATAAAATTTTGGTTTGATCGAGGATTTCACCCAGTTCAGCGGTTTCCGGGACAGTAAGCGGTTGAAGCGGCGCGCGCAGCTGGCCACCGTCCTCGCCCGTGAGCGTCAACCCAGCCTGAATGGCGCGCGGCAGGCCTTTGGCCACGATGAAGCGCAACAGATCCAGCTGCTGTAAAAACAAATGCCGGGCAGAAGCCAGATCATTGGCCAGGATTGCCTCATACAAACTTAAATTCAACTCCGGGATCAGATTCGGGGCTGCGGTACACCAGCCTTCGGCCCCGGCTGCAAATGCTGCCAATGCCAATGGGTTTGATCCATTGTAAAACGCGACCTCATCCCCCAGTTCCCTTTTCAGCAAATGCATCCGCTGCACATCGCCGGTGCTTTCTTTGATCATAGTCACATTGTCTATTTCTAAAAGCCTTTTCAACAAAGCAGGCGACATGTCGATCCCGCCGGTAGCGGGGTTATTATAAGCCATAATGGGGATCGAAATGCTGGATGCGACTTTGTCGTAGTGTTTTACAATCTCGTCATCGGTCAGCTTCCAGTAACTCATCGGGATGATCATTACAGCCGTTGCACCCGCTTTTTCGGCGAATTTTGCATGGTAAACGGTGCGTTCGGTCGTCAGGTTCGACACACCTACCAGCGTAGGCACGCGTCCTGCGACCTGCCGGATTGTGGCTTCCGTAATGGATTCTTTTTCCTGGTCTGTCAGATACGGCAGCACACCGGTGCTGCCCAGCGGCGCGATCCCGTGTGAACCGCTGGTAACCAGTCGCTCCACCAGCTTTTTGAACAGACTAAGATCCACGCGCTCATTCTCGTCGAAAGGCGTGATAGGATACGCAATAATACCATTAAATGGAACATTCTTCATTGAATTTGGAAGTTAAAAGTGAGAAGCCTTCCGGATGAAAGACCCGGAAGGGCTTCGTGAAAATGTTAGAGGTCTCTGCCTTCTTCTTCGCGCAGGGCCACGCCCAGGTTTTGCAGTTGGGGTGCGTTTTCGCAGGCAATGTATTTGGCGGGCTCAGCATCACTCATGTTTTGGTGCCGGTGCCAGGCCCAGGAAGGAATGTAGACGGCATCGCCCTTCTCCCATTCCACTTTTTCACCCTCTATTTCGGTAAAACCCTTTCCTTCCAGTACATATAAAACCGTCTCGTATGTATGCCGGTGCCTGTTGGTAAGCTGTCCCGGCAATAGCCCGCCAATGGTCATGCTGACGTTCTTGCTCGGCAGATCGACAAAGAAAACAGGGTGCTTACGCTCGGCCGAGAACTGGTTATGCTCGCCTGCATGCTCTACGTTTTTGTGGATCAGATAAGCAGGTTTCCGGTAATGCGGACGGGCAAAAGTCTGGTGGAAATCTTTGGAGCTAAATGGGGTTTGCTGCTCCACTTGTGCCGCAACTGCGGGTTCTATTTCTGGTGTAGTCATGATTGAAAGCTTTATAGTTAATTACTTATAATTCAGTCCCTATTTCACTTTGTAAGGCAGGGTAAGCTTGCCTGACAGTACACTATATACGTTGTAAACACCCAGCATCGGTTTGTCCATCAACATGCCGCCTTCCGGGGCCGACACTTGCATATAGCACTTCCGTCTGCATTTTCATCCCAAAGCGGGCTATCGTCAAAATCTGGGTGCGACGTGAGCGCCAGCGCCACAATGCCTTCGGTGGGACTGAAACCGATATCCTCGGCCTTTAATGTGGTTGGAAATACGTAGCCCAAAACCGGCGCCATATCCAGCTTTCCTACGGCTGTGGGAACTGTCTTTCCGGCTTTTCCCTCTACAATAATTTCGAATTCCAGCGAGCCGTATTTTTTGTTATGGATAACCTGCGCTGATTTGATTTTGAAATCTTTCGACTCTTCAAATTTCTTACAATGCTCGCAAGCGGATGCAGCCGTGAATGTAAATAAGGCCGCGAGGGTGAAAATGATTGACTTAGTCATTTTGTTGTGATATTAATTGCTCTGGCATCATTGCCGATCCAAACTTAGTAAGGAGTGTGAACGATGCTGGCTGGACCATTTCCATTTAAATATACTGGACTACCCGCGCTGCGCACGAGCTGCTGACATTTGCAGTCCAGGCTGTGATAGCAATCGTCACTTGCTTTTATCGCAACGAATCTATTATATTCCTGGCCTGCCGAACTTATATCATTGTCACAAAAACAACTAGTCCAATGCTGCGACCCTGGAAGCTGGAAATCCGCATCGATCCTGATGCTCCAAAAGCGATTTACCTGCAAATCGCCGATGCGATCATTATGGACATTCAGCGCGGCAGATTGAAAATTGGCGAAGCACTGCCGGGAAGCAGGATTCTGGCTGAAATGCTGGGGGTGAACCGCAACACGATCGTGGAGGCGCTCAACGTGCTGCTCAATGAGGAGTGGATCGTTTCAAAAGAGCGGAAAGGCACATTTGTAGCCGAAACGCTCCCTGTTTTTGCAAAACAACGAAAAGTGGAAATCACCACAACCAATGACAATGCTTGCAAGAAACACTTCCGGATCATTTTCGATGACGGCTATCCAGATAGCAAAATTGCGCCCGTAAATGAACTGGCGCGAGCCTATCGCCAGATCTTCAACCGGAATGCGCGGTGGCAGATGATGGGATACGGAAATGAATTTGGCAACCACGACTTCATTGAAGCCATTGTGCAAATGCTTAACCACCAGCGTGGTATGAAAGTCGGCAAGCATGCGCTGTGCGTTACCCGCGGCAGCCAGATGGCCATGTATCTGGCTGCGCAATGTTTATGTAAAAAAGGTGATCTCGTAATGGTAGAGAGTCCCGGCTATCAGCCTGCGTGGAGAGCGTTTGAAAATGCGGGTGCCGAACTGTTGCCTGTAAGCGTTGACCAGGAAGGGCTGATAATCACGGACGTGATCGCGCATCTGAAAGCGCACCGGCGCGTGAAAGCAATTTACATTACGCCGCACCATCAATATCCGACTACCGTAACGCTGAGCCTGCAACGCCGGCTCGAACTGATCCGCCTTTCCAACGAACACGGTTTCACCATCATTGAAGATGATTATGACAACGAATTCCACTTCGGCTACCGGCCCGTCCTGCCCGTTTGCAGCTTTGCCGAACTCCAAAATTACGTTTACATCGGAACAATGAGCAAGGTGGTTGCCCCTGCGCTGCGCATTGGTTACCTCGCCGCCAGCGATCCCGCATTGATGGAGAAAATCGGTACGCTGCGAAAAATCATCGACGTACAAGGCGACGGCATCATGGAGCAGGCTGTGCTGCAACTCATCCAGGACGGGACTATTAAAAGGCACATCAAAAAAGCCACAGGCCATTATCGCTCCAAAAGGGACTACACCCTCTCGCTGCTAAACACTTATATGAAAGAAAAGGCAGATTACATCGTCCCCGAAGGCGGCCTGGCATTCTGGATCCAGCCCAAGCGAATGCTTAACTGGCCGGAAATCAGCCAAAAAATGGCCCACAGCGGCATCAAAATCCTGGCACCGGATCATTTTGGAAGTGATCCGTCGATCAATGGGATCAGGCTGGGATATGGTTCGTTGTCAGAGAAAGATTTGAAAGAAGGGATCGCGCTTTTGTCGGTTTATTTTTAGTGGGGGGCTGTGTTTCCTAAATCCAATAATCAGTATGCCGATTAAGACAAGGAACCAGTTCGTATTGTCTATATAATGATTAGTATAAAGCTAAATGTCAACTTAAATAGTTGCCATCAGCGTCAAATTTTTTTCGAAGATTATACTCGGTAATTGGGATAACTAAAATCGACAAAACGGCAAGCAAGGAACTGCACAGATAAAATGAAGTCATGCCGCCAACAAACAAATAAGAGCTAACAGTGAGCATACAAAAAATGATTGATACCCGAATTTGAATCCTCGCACTGTAGCGATTCGCTTCCCGCCATGTCTCTTCATTTTTCATGGATAAGGGCGTGCGGTATCCAACGAAGGGATTAATGCCGCCCGGTTTAACAAACAGCACCAACATCAGCACAACCATACTGCATATCATAAATCCGATATGGCCTAATAGTATTATGTTCATAGTTATATTAGATGACAAGTGAAGATACACCAGCTATTCTATAAGTTAATTTCCTTTGATAATAAGTAACAGCGCCGGATTTCGAGGCGATTTCTGTAAATCTTGGCCGTTGTACTGAAATCGCGTGTATTCATATACAGCAAAGCATTTGTTGTCGGTTTGCCTAAACGAGACGTTCAATGTGTCAGAATCTTCACTATTCAAATGAAGTATCATCGAGCATTTACCGCTAATATTTTTTTGGAAATCTGCCGCAAAAACAAACCCTCCCACAGTTGGTACGAACTCCTTATTTAAAACGATCCACTCTTTTTCTTCAAAATCAAAAAGCCTGATAGAGTCAGCTGAGTAGTAGGATTGCGTAGTGTCCACGAGATTTTTTCCTTCCCGGTTCACGATCGAAAACCTGATTGGCGGTGTTATCGCGGCATCGCCAGTATCTGAGCAATTATCACAGGCAAGAAAAGCAATGCTAAGGGCTAAAAGAGATAACAATATGCAAAGTGCCTTCATTTTGTGAGTAATTTTCAACGTAGACACAGCTCATTGACTTTTAGCTGGCGTCGGCATATGATTGTGTCATTCATAACCCTTAATTTGCGCTAAACCCCTAACCGAAAGCCAATACAGCACTATGCAGAATGGCACCAGAATAAATATGTTGCTGCTGACGAATTTAACCATAATGCTGGCTGATATAGCAACTATCCAGATGCTAAATAAGTATTTTGCCCATGGAAGCTTGTTCATGATTATTGCTGTTTAAACTCTCTGTTATTCCTGAAAATAGTAAAAAAATGAGTAAATGCCAAAATAGTGGGTTGCTTTCTTCGTGCCAGGAACTTGAAGGATTTTGATTCGCATATTCGTATATTGAGTCATTAATGAACCGTTACGATGTTGAACGTGAATAAAAAAACTTACAAATCTGAAATAGGCCCTGAGCTATCCATTTCAATTTCAGGCGTGCTCATGATTGTCAGCATCTTGCTTACTACAAAAGGAGGCTGGGCCGGTTTGGCAATTGCTGCAGTGATAGCAGTGTTCCTTTTGCATTTGTTTTCGACTACATTTTACCAAATTCTCGGCGATCAGCTCAGGATTAAATCCGGGTTTTTGATGGACAGGAGGATACCCATTAGATCGATCACAAAAATCGTCGAAACTCGCAACCCGTTAAGTTCTCCCGCACTGTCATTGAACAGATTAGAGTTGAAGTTTAATCGCTATGACAGTATAATGGTTTCTCCCAAAGACAGGACTCACTTCATTGCTGACCTTTTGGAAATCTCAGAAAACATTGATGTCCCATCTTCTTACATTTTGAAGCACTGAACTTTAATGACCGAAGCTCAATAACCTGCAATGTGTTGCCGTTGCCTGATCGAAAAGAAATAAGCGCGTCGGTAGTATCCTGGCCTGAACCATTTCTTTTTTCGCATTAGATGTGCTTGGATGCAGTACGCCACAAATCCGTCGCGTAACATACATTGCAATGCCTGAAGATATCCGGGCACTTCCCGGGAGATTTATATAAATTGCTTTTTTTAACAAAACAATCTTTCCACATGACACATACTACCGCCAATCCAAAGATTCACGAAGGTCGTAACTTAAAGCGTTTCAGGGAAATGCTTGCCGTAAAACAAGAGGCGTTGGCCATCGAGCTTGGCGAGGACTGGAACCAGCAGAAAGTTTCCCTACTTGAACAGAAGGAACAGATCGATTCAGATATTTTGGAACAGGTCGCAGCAATTTTGAAGATTCCAGGGGAAGCAATCCGCAATTTTGATGAACAGCAGGCTGTGAATATTATTTCAAATACATTTCAAGATAGCTCATTTGTTAATGTCGGAAATACGCCAACATTCAATATCAATCCAATTGAAGAAATCAGAAAGCTTCATGTCGAGAAAATGGAGCTTTATGAACGGATGTTAAAGGAAAAGGATGAAATGATTGGGCGGCTGGAGCGGTTGATTGGGAACAGTTAATAAGAAATTGGCGAGCTATCGAAATGCCAAGAACCTAACTTACTAACTCACCCCACCTTAACTCCAATCAGCTCAACTCCCAAAACTTCCTCGATTCTAACAATCGTATCAATGGTAAAATTGCTGTTCCCTTTCACCCAGGAATTTACCGTTTGAGGCGTCACTTCCAATTTTTCTGCCAGATCTTTTTGGCTCATTCCGAGTGTTCGCAAGTGGGAAAGAATATTTATGGCAATGGCCCTGGACTTTTCAAGGGCTTTGGGATTTTCAGCTTTTCGCGCTGCACGCTCTTTCCATTTGCTGGATTCCGCGGCGGTGACCGATTCTAATTTCTGTAATATTTCTTCTCTCGCTTGCATATCATTCAAAATCAATATATCCCCAATCTTCTACCGTTTCTATATTTAGTTCTTTCAAAAATCTTACGACCACATTTAATTTTTCGAGTTCTCTTTTCAAATGTTCACGCTCATTCATCGCTTTGGTTAATTTAATGGCACTTCCAGAGATTACAAAAAAGTCATAATTAAGTCTTACAGCATACATCCTAAGCCATGATTTCGCACCAGTTCCGTAGGCTTTGCTCTTTTCATTAACCACTTTGATTCGAGCGACCCGATCCAGCGGTTTAAAAATATCTCCCAGCTTTTGCCGAAAGTCCTGCCCTCGCGCTACTTTCAAAAGTTGCCTTTCAAACTCATCAGCTTCGGACAATGTTATTGAAACAGCTTGACTTACTGAGCAATGGCCATAAAAATCCGTAATAAGGTCTTCTTCATGCTTAGTAAAAAATGTTTCTAAATGCTCTGGGTCATTCCAGCATTTAAATGCAAGGTCATATTCATTTTCCTCATTTTCTTCAAACCGTGCTGCCCAAAGTGTCTCAGGAACAATGCGTATAAGCTCAACAATCTTCATGATTATAACCGCAAGTGTGCGAATTGATAATGTGTGTAAAAACTGACATAGGGTAATTCTCCAAAGCTAATAAAAGTTTCGAAAAATCAGATTATAACCTGATTTTTAAAAATCCAGGATTACATTACCTTTGCGCCCCGCATTTCAGAAAACCTTCCGCCATGATCGCGACGAATCAATTAGGAGAAGCGCCTATCAGGACGCTGTTTTTTCAAAATTATGGCCCTGCGATCATCAGTCTGCTGTCTTCTATCATTCACCAGGTCATTAATGGGATTATCCTCGGACAACAAGTGGGAAAGGATGGCCTGGCGGCTGTTGGGTTGTACGGCCCTGTTGTGATCGTTCTGGTAGCACTGAGCTTACCTATTATGATTGGTGGCGGCGTGCTGATCGGTAAGAGTATCGGAGCGGGAGACTTTAAGCAGGCTCAACAGGTCTTTCAATTTGCTACAACAATTGTTATTTTACTTGGCACTTTTGTATCCATCACTGCACCGTTTACAGCAGTTCCTCTTGCCCGGTTCCTGGCTGGGGCGGCTAATGTTACTTTGGCGGAAAACACGGCGGACTATGCTTTCTGGCAGTTGGTGGGGCTGCCGTTTTTCTTTCTGGGAATGATCTGGGGAAACTTTGTGCGTGCGAACAATGTGCCGAAGGTCTCACGAAATGCTTCCATTGTGGCTGCCGGCGTCAATGTCGTTCTGGATCTGATACTCATTGTGGCTTGCGGAATGGGGGTTAAAGGCGCATCCATTGCCACAGCAGTGGCATTGGCCACTGGCGCAACCTACCTTTTTGTATACATTTTAAAAGGGAATACGCACCTTAGTTTTTCAACATTTCGGTTTACCTTGAAACTTCCGCAGTGGAAAGACTATTTTAAAATAGGACTTCCTTCATTTGCGTCCGAAATCGCATTTTCGTCGGGCTTGCTGTTGATTAACCAGTCGCTGATCGGTTTCGGAGCCACAGCAGTGGCTGCATTTGGTTTGGTGAACTATCTCAGTTTCCTGCTCATCCGACCGTTTACCGCGGCAATGATCGCCGCACTTCCCATTATGTCATTCAATATAGGTGCAAAACAACCGCAGCGTGTGTTACAGACTTTGCATTTCGCACTGGGTTTTACAGTGTTGCTGGGGATTGTGGTGACTGCAATTGGCTTATTTGTATCGGATCAGTTGATAATGGTATTTTCGGGAGACGAGAACATTGCTTACAGGAAAATTGCAAGCCAGGCGATGGGATTATATTTTTTGCTTTTTTTAGCGGCAGGGCCGAATTACCTGCTTGCAGCCTTTTTTCAAAGTACAGGGAAAACAATTATATCCTTGGTTATCAATTTGTTAAAAGGATTTTTACTAATTACACCAGCGCTTATGATCCTTCCTGAATATCTGGGCCTACCGGGCATTTGGCTATCCAGATCTTTGGCCGAAATACTGACTTTAATCATCGTCGCAGCGTACACATTGTATTATAAGGATCGGTATTTTGCCGTCAATGCAATTGTGCCGAATACTTAATCGGTATGCTTAGCTTTATGCATGGCCGATAACAGGAAAGTATAGTTTGAACGACGCGCCGAGTCCCCGGCTGCTTGTTGCCATGATCGCCCCGCCATGATTCTCCATTACTTTTGCACAAATAGCTAAACCTATACCCGTTCCGGCAAATTCGTTTTTACCATGCAACCGTTGGAAAACCTGGAATATGCGTTCCTGGTATTGTTCGTCGAAACCAATACCATTATCGGTAACTTCAATCTGGTAATAAAAATCCGTCCGGCGGGCAGGCTTGACAGATGGCGGTAAATCGGTCGAGGAAAGTTTAGCAGACTTAATCTGGACCAGAGGAGCCACATTAGCATGCCGGAATTTGAGGGCGTTGCTCAGTAAGTTTTGAAATAGTTGGCCTAATTGTAAACGATTTCCGTATACAATTGGCAGCTCATCTATTTGAACGATGGCACCGGTTTCAAGAATAGTCAGTTCAAAGTCTGGCAAAATGCCTTTAATAATGGCTCGCAGCGATATCTCATGATTGTCGCTGCCCTGGCTTGTAAGGCTTGAAAAACTCAAAAGGTCATCGATGAGCGTAGACATCCGGCTTGCTGCTGCCCGCATCCGCTCCAGATAGTTTAAACCATTGCCAATTTGGGTCCCATATTGTCTTTGAAGGAGGTCACCGAATTGTTGGATCTTACGAAGGGGCTCCTGTAAGTCGTGACTGGCTACATAGGCAAACTGCTGCAAATTTTCGTTCGAGCGGATAAACAATTGGTTGGCTTTTTCAAGCTCCTCATTGATAGCAATATACTCCTCGTTCTGGGCTGCCAGTTCTTCATTAGCTGCGGCCAGCTCCTTTGTCCGTAATTCCACAAGGCTTTCAAGCTGGTGCTGGTGCTGCCTTTCTACCGTAACATCCTGCGCCGACCCCACCAACTTGTAGGCGACTCCCTGGTTATCGTAAATGACTTTACCTCTTGCATGCACGATCCGCTGCACATCGGACTTATAGGCGATCAACCGGTATTCAGCGTCGTAAACCCCATCGGATCCAGGCAGAAGGGCCTGTGCAATGGCGGAATTTACCCGGCCACGGTCCTGCGGGTGAATGGGTTGGTATACCTGATCCAGTGGCATTTGCTGATCGCCAAAGCCAAACCAGTTTTGAATATTTCGTGAGTAGGTCACTTTACCGGTAGGAATATCCAGTTCCCAGGATCCAAGTTCGGCCAACTCGACGGCACCGCGGAGGCTGGCTTCGGCATGCCGGAGGTCTTGCTGGATCACTACCAGGTCGGTCACGTCGGCGGCGGTGTTCATTACGCCGTAAATCCGGCCGTCCGAATCACGAAGCGGAGTGAATGTATAGTTGAAATAAAAGAGTTTTAAATGCCCGTCAATCATGAGATCAACCCGCTGGTTTTTGGCTTCATATGCTTTCCCCGTAAAGTAAACGGAGTCGAGCTGCTCATAAATCCCCGTCCCGGCCAGTTCTGGCAGGATTTCAGCATAACATTTACCGACGATATCATTGCCTTTACCCCAAACATCAATAATAGCCTGATTCACCAGTTCAATCCGCATCTCCCGGCCCACGTACACGCCAATCGGGAATGGTGCACTTTCTACCAAATTCCGCAAGCGGGCCGCACTTTTTTCCAGGCCTGAAAGCTGCAACTGGCGGGTACCGACCGCAGAACCGTCTGGTACGCAGGTTATTAAAACACCATTTAAAGAATAATTATCATCTTTGAGAGGGCTGACGCTGCACTTAAAACGCGTTCGTTCAGCATCTGAGCCTGCAGGCAGATGGAGGTCTTGATCTTGCAGGTTAATGGCATCCGCGCCAGCCATAACTGACGATACTACTGAACCAAGGGATGTCCAGAATGCAGTATTTTTATCCAAAGATCTGCCAAACCAGGATTTCTCCTCACCGCTGCCAAGATATTCCTGAAATGCATCATTATACAGAGTAACGAGTTCCGGCCCCCAGCATATGAGCATTGGAATCCGGGCGCTCAGCATCATCTGGACAAGTGTACAAAGGCTCTTTGGCCAATGATTTGGTGTTCCGATTGGCGAAGCAGACCAATCAAATTTTCGGGCAAATTCGCCCATCTGTCCCCCACCGTCTAAAAACCGGAAATCGTAATTATTATTCAACCCTAGACAATCGTATTTATCGTTTCGGAAAGTTAAACAATCTCTGTTTATAATTAAAACCGGGAAAGTGGGTGTAACCTATGCTTCCGGGACGATCCGTGGCTTTATTTTTCCGGATATATTTGATTTATACCAATAGTAACTGGAAGTCAACTTACGGCAATTCTACCATAAGTATAAAATCCACAATCTTTCTTTAATATATAGTTTACTTATACAAACAGTCATATTATGATAGCTATCCGATCTTCTGTAACCTTTCTATTGCTATTAGTGCTTTTTGCTACCCAGGAAGTCCACGGCCAGGATAATAGCCTGTCAGAGCGCATCAAGCGTGTTGCCATTGTTCTTGACTCATCGACTTTATCAAGTTATGCGCCCTTCGATCTGGGATTTGGGATTAATCCGGATTTTAAAGTAATGGGGATCGGCGAACAGTCGCACGGCACTTCTGAGTTTTTCAAGGCGAGAATTTCTTTGATTAAATTCCTGGCCAAATCGAGTGGTGTGACCAAAATAGGACTGGAAGCCCCATTCGCGGAAGTGGAAAATTTGAAAGCAGTTCCTAATGCTCAACAATCCAGAAAACAACTTCCAGGCGCAGTCGACATTGCGGGATTCGCTGATGGCAGAAAATGTTCTCAATGCATTAAAACCCGGCCAAAAGATGATAGTTCTGGCGCATAATGGTCACGTACAAAGGACGCCAAATACCTATTCCAAAAGTATGGGATACTTTTTATCTCAGAAACTGGGCACTCAATACCAATGTATGGCAATTACAACGTCCACCGGATATTATACCGCGTTCACGCCCGCAGCCGGAAAGGTTACAGACAAAAATCCGATCCCTAATGCGAAGGTCGGCACTTTCGAACACGAGCTTTCTAAAATACGAAAACCAATGTTTTTCTTTAATACATCAATGGTCAGAAAGCAGCGTGGCAGTGGGACTTTGCCAGATCAATACAAACTGCTCCCATTTGGCGTGACAGACCAGCCATTTGTAAGCGGAAATCTGCTGGACGACTTCAACTACGTACTTCACATTGAAAAGACTTTTGGAAACCAAAGTTTTTACCTAAAATAAGGGCAGGAGATTAAAATGCCTGAGAAAGTGGGTATTCCAAATAATGAAGAAAGCAACGCGCATCTGGATCGTCTGGCAAAAGGGAATACCATCATTCTATAAACTCTATTCTGAGCCAATTTTAATGCGGACCGGCCCCTTGATATCATGGACATCAACCGGCACTCCCTTTTGCGTTATCATTACGCTGCCTTTTTTGTGTAGATCAATGGCTACCCCGAGTACATCTTTCATATGTGTGCGCCAGTCGTCAGGAAATAGCTTGCGCGCGATTTCTGAGGGACACGTACTTTTCTCAACACCACGATCAATGGCGGTAGACAGGATGGTTGTGGCTATTTTCTCGTAATACTGCATACGTATGCTACTTAAATAGGTTTGCAGAAACAACATAAAGATCCGGACCAGCTGTGGACATTTCAATATCATATTGTCGCCTCATTCAACCATCATCTTCCGGGTTTCAGAACCATTGTCGGTTTCAAATTTCAGCAAATACATCCCTGCTGGCATTGGGCTTAGGACAAATCCGGTGTCTGTGCGCCCGATAACCTTTATGCCGATATTCCTGCCTTTCAAATCCAGGACCTGAATGTTACTAACCTTGCTGCCTGACTGGACTGTAACCGTTGTGCCTGCGCTGACCGGGTTAGGATATACGTATTTTTGCAAATCTTTTTCATCAGCCTGCAAACTTACCACGCGGCTGAATGCGTGGCTCCCGTCAACATCCACAGCACGAAGCCGATAATAGACAACCGATGCCAGGGCGGCAAATGTTGTATCTGTGAACGAATACCTATGCGCTTCTATTCCATTTCCGGCTGCTCGAACCGTTCCAACCGCATTGTAACTTTTACCGTCAACGCTTCTTTCAATATCAAAATGCGAAGAATTTACTTCATCGGTTGTTCTCCATTTTAATAAGGCGCTTCGTTCCGCCTTCTCAGCTGTAAAGCTGACCAGATGCACAGGCAAAGCCGTTTCATTCACATTACTATGCACGAAGAATCCCGAAAAGCCCGTCACATGAAAGCTCACTTCCCAGCGCTTTGCCATATCATTCCAAACAATGTCTTCATTCTCAGGATTGATTAGCAGCACGGCAGGCCCGTTGCCTGTCCAGCCGGTATAAGTGTCGGGAAAGCCATATTCGCTTGTTCCGTGATTTTGCGTGACACGAATGTTGTGAATGCCATCGCTATCCGCTGGACCGGTTGGCAAAGCCGGTGCGCTTTCTCTGTTGTTATTAAAATCGTCAAAATCGGATTGTGCATAGAACAATGTAACGCGCCCGGTTGCTGTGTTGGCATTGGCAGCGGGAGTAATATCATAATAGCGCCTTACATAAGGCTGACCGGCAGAAGGGGCCGATTGTGCAACATATACTTTGCGCTGACAGCACCACTCACGGCCGTGCCTGCTGACGATGGCGCTATTATGCCGATTTCGCCACAATCGTTTGCAAATGTGACCGGAGCTCCGGCAATTGTTTCCGTCACTTCCGAGTGATCGTCCGCCAAGTGATCATCAGCCAGTGAACCGCTGTTCACAATCACATAAAAGTTACCTGCACTATATCCTACCAGCGAATAATCATATACATTATTTTCAGTAACAAGAAATGTCCACCCCCCATTAGTGGCTGTGCCCAGGATGCTGTTACATAATTTCGCAACTCCTGACGAGGCTGCCTGCCCGGTAAAAGGAGTAAATGCCCCTGCATTGTAATTGTCTCCATTATTCCATTGAAATGCACTTACAAAATAATGCTTACTACCCCAACCTATGATCACAGTACTAAAATTATACGCCGGGGACCCGACCACCGAGTTGGAAACGCTCACGGGGCCAGTTATTCCCGTATTTCCATCGCCCCAGGTCACTGCGCCAATATAATTATCGGCAACGCTTTTCCAATACATGCTTGATACCACATAATTCCCGTTGCCTAGTTGCCGGGTATCGAATCCAACCTTATCGTCTTCCGTTAATCCTACCAGTGAATTGGAAGCGCTTACCTCACCCGTGAGCGCGTTAGTCCCACTGCACCAGGTCACAGCACCTGCATCCTTTACTGGACCATTATCCCAGTTAGAGCTTGTAACCACATAGTTCCCGTTGGCAAGTGGAATTACATAGCCTACCCCATCGTCCTGCGATGATCCTACCAGTGAATTGGAAGCACTCACAACACCGGTCATTCCAGTAGTTCCGTTGGCCAATGTGGCAGCTCCCGCAGCATTGACTTCGCCATTGCTCCAGCCAAAACTCGAGACAACATAATTACCGTTGGTCAAAGCAGTTATAAAGGTCCCCACGGCATCACCATGTGTGGCGCCCACCAGCGAATTTGACGTGTTCACAGTCCCTGTCAGACCCGTAGCACCATTCACCCACGTCGCGGCCCCCACTCTTACTTCTGGTGCAATCTGCCAGGCAGCACTTCCAACAACGTAGTTACCATTACTTAAAGCGACAACATTGCCTATAAGGTCACCCGTTGTCGAACCCACCAGCGAGTTGGAAGCCGAGATAATGCCTGTCAGTCCCTTGGTAGCGTCTACCCATACTACGGCACCAACATCTCTTACGGGCCCATTATCCCAATATGCACTAGCAACCACGTAGTTTCCATTGGTAAGTGCGGTTATTCCACCTAGGTAACGATATGCTTCCGTTCCTACCAGTGAATTAGCAATATTCACTTCTCCCGTTACTCCGGTAACACCGTTTCCCCAAGTTATTGCTCCTGCATCGCCCAAAGGACCATTGTCCCAGGTTTCACTTCTGACCACGTAATTTCCGTTAGCAAGGGCAAGGACTTGAATGCCCACTTGGTCATTAGCACTTGAACCCACAAGAGAATTGGACACAGTTACCGCACCGGTTAATCCTGTTGTGCCACTGGCCAAAGTTACCGCTCCTGCATTGCTCGCAGAACCATTACTCCAAAACGGACTGTTTATGACGAAATTTCCATTAGTTAATGCCGTCACTCCAAGAATTCCCACATGGTCATTCGCCTTACTGCCTGTCAGGATGCTGATCAGTTTATGGGTTGCACCGTTATAAAGATACACCGCAGCAACCTGAGGAATTGCTCCGTTGCTCCAGTCCGGATCTGTTACGACATAATTTCCATTGGTTAATACCGTGATTTTGGAACCAAAACTTCCGCTGCCGGGAGGACCGGCAACTTGTGTTCTCTGAGCCGTCGATACGCTGATATTGATAAATAGCAGGAAAAGGACCTGAATTATCCATATGCCCATTTGAGGCTTATAATTCGCTTGTAGCTGTGTATACATGTCTTAAAGTTTTTGATACAATGAGAACAAATTATACTTTTTTCAGATTTTATTTAACAATTTTAAGTTTAGAATTAAACATACTTATTAAAAGGTCGATTTGAGCCGTGGATAGGCATAGTGTCTGGCGCGAGGTGCCTTGCCGCAAAAAA
Organism: Dyadobacter alkalitolerans DSM 23607; assembly: GCF_000428845.1. Taxonomy (GTDB): domain Bacteria; phylum Bacteroidota; class Bacteroidia; order Cytophagales; family Spirosomataceae; genus Dyadobacter; species Dyadobacter alkalitolerans. Next base: position 545,412 of record NZ_AUAS01000002.1, read on the forward strand.
TCCATTCGTAATGATGGATCATAATTTAAACCGGACCGCCTGCCCATTCTTCGTTTTCAAGGCGAATATATGGCTCCGGCCAAGACTGACTGAATAGATATGCAGGTTTGGCAGACAACGGATTTTTAGGATATATGCGCACTTCTACGTCAAAATGAAAATTCTTTTCAGAAGGAAGGATGTCAACGCAAAAATCCCGGCAAATGCCGGGATTTTTGCACATCATCTACTCAAACTTAAATCCTGGAAAAATACATTCTATTTTTCCAATGATTTTTCAAACCTTTTTGCGATTTCTACCGGATGATTAACTGTTACAGATATTGGAGAATTTGCAAATAGGGCTACCTGAGCTTTGCCAAAATCCATAATTATTGTATTGCATCTATATCCTAAGCCGGTTTTATAATAGTACTTCCCAATTGTACCATTAAGTGCACCGTCAAAGCCAAAAAGCTTGTTTTTCATTAGGTGAAGATCGGCAGCGCTTACTACTTTTAACTGAGAGACCGCAGACTGAAGGTGAGCAAACTGAGATGCGCTCATGTACAATCCCGTTGCACCAGCATTGGCAGAGACAACAGCTTTATCTATTCCTGCGGCGGTTCCTTTTATTTCTAAATATCCTTGTGTCGATAGGTGCGGCTGCATATAACCTCCGTCACCCCACGCTTGCCAGTCGATTAAACTTGCTTGTTTAATTCCGGCCGGAAGAAATACATTTTCATAAACAATTTTCCGAAATTCCGCTGCATAAATGTTAAAGTTTAACGGAGCCTGATTAAGTACTTTCAACAGCGTTGAATTACCCTTCTTACTCTTTTCAACAGCGTCAACATAAGGAGTGATAATCCCTAATAGTATATAATTGATATCGTTAACTTTGCGCAAACTGGTATTGACCTCACCTTTAACAGAAGCCATAATTGATTGTTCCGTTCCGCCATTAACCAAACCTGTTTGGTGAGACAGTAAATGCTCAAAGTTTAATGATTTGAATCCTGGGCTTGGCTCCCACCCCTTTGGTAAGTAAGGCCACACTTTTGTTTGTAACGAAAGATTATATCGTTTAAGGATTTTAAGAACCGCAAGCGCTGTAACATATTGTGTTGCCTGAAGTGATTCCTGCTGCACCAAGGCGCCATGCTGCTTCTCGCCACCTGCTTCAAAGGCTTTGCGGGCAAACCCCTCACCACCATTTCCTACAAAAAATTCTTCTCCATTGGACATAATTGAATAGCCGAAACCAACATTCTGGTCTTCCATGTATCTTTCAATTTCTTCGGCGAAGGTAAACGCATTGAACTGCGTTGGCTGGCCAATAATAAGCTTCGCATTCGCATCATCGCTCAGCTCCTGCTTTTCCACTGCGCTCTCCTGTAAGATCTGCTCTTCATTGCAAGCACTTACAAACAAAACTGAGCTAAAAATAAGGTAGCTAGATACTGATTTCAAAAGTTGTGTTTTCATTTTTTAAAGATTTGTATAAATGATTTTTTCATCGCGGTGCTCTTACACTTTGATCGCAACAAAGGTCGGGAGACGTAAAGAGCCAAGCTTTTAACTTATGTTAATAAGTATAAAAAAGTATAAAATCTGAAATCACAACAATCTATTCTTATTCCTTGGAAAACTCACTTAGAGACGAACAATGCAATCCGGACAGTGTTTGGTTCAGCGGGGAGTTTGATTGTGGCTGATTGAGGCGAGTCGGCAAAAAGCATTAAGACCACCGCCAGGCTCAGCAAGCTTTTCAACTTCAATAGCATGGTAATTCCGCTGCAAATTACAGCGGGTACAAAGACTTTTCTCCTTGTTTGATCACTTCGCTCAGTTGTGCTGCAAGTTCTTTTGCTTTGCCGAGATCCCCTTTTTTCTGATATACTTTGTAAAGTCCCCAAAGAGCATTTGCGCTGTTGGGACGTTTTTTGGCCAGGTCTTCATATGCCTGGATCGCCAGATCGTATTTCCCGGCCTTCAAATAAACCTCCCCCAGGCTGATCAGCACGGGCCTGGCGTATGAGGGCGGTTCGCTGTAACCGAGGTCATGTTCCTTTTTTTCTGCGATTTTAAGCAGACGAATCGCTTCCCCATTATTATTTTCAAGGCTTTGGATCAAACCCTGCAATTCCAGTGATGCCACATTCAGGTCGCCCAGCCTTCGCGATGCTATCGCGTCGTTGGCCGGAGATTGGTTGCCGTTGCGGTACAAATGCGCGTCGAGAGCGTCGGAATATTTTTTGGCTTCTTCGGCTTTGCCTCTTTTTACGGCGTCCATTCCCATTGCAAAAAGATACAGGCCGTCCTTATATGCAATGGCCTTTGTGGTAAAGATGCTGTCTTTGTCGTTGATCAGTTGCAGGCGGTCAGCAGCTTTTTTGTAATAGCCAAAACAGAGCTCCATCTTGGCAGGGACAACAATCCCCTGGTAAAAAAAGCGACCTTCATAGTTTGAAATACACATGGCCCGCTCATTTTACTTAATGCCAAAAAGAGTTTAAGATACCCGGCGAAGACCAAAATACCCACTTATTAAAATGGAATTGGAATTTCATTAGAACGAAATTAGACCAACGTTTGGTGACTATCGGTGACTCGTTTCCAGTGCCTAAATTTTTGGTATTATATCGTAAATGTGATGTACAACATAAAGAAAGTGATGGTTTTGGAACGATTTTAGAGAATTGGCCCTTGCGTGTTTTCGTTATTAATCCGGCTCAGTGATGTACTGTCCTTTACAGAAACCGTAAACAGCCGTCTCTATTACATTTGCATATTAATGGGTAAAAAATTTAAGGTCGAAGTGCCAACCCCCTGGCAAAGGCTCATGGGAATGCTTTATGTCGAACGTTCGACAATCAATTACATATTTATTTACGCCATCCTGATCGGCTTGATCGGACTAACACTTCCACTCGGGACAACGGCAGTTTTCAACCTGCTTTCCAATGGTGCATTATACAGTTCGACATACGTGCTGATCGGCGTTGTCCTGATCGGAATCATAGTCGGCGGGATTTTGCTCATCGGGCAGCTGACGTTGGTGGAACTCATCGAGCAAAAAATATTTACGAAAGCCACGCTCGAATTTGCTTACAGATTTCCGCGGATCAAAAAATCGGAATTGGAGGGTGAAAGTCCGCCGGAACTGGTAAATCGATTTTTTGATGTAATTACCATTCAAAAGGGACTGACAAAACTTCTTGTTGATATTGTAGCAGCGGGTGTTCAGATCGCGCTGTCTGCGATTTTGCTTTCATTCTATCACCCCATATTTATGACTTTCGGACTGTTGACAGTGATGGCTACCATTCTGGTACTTTTCCTGTATTACAAAAGAGGCGTCCAAACCAGCATTGAGGAGTCGCATTACAAGTACGAGGTGGTGGCTTACCTGGAATCTGTGGCGGGTGACCTCGACCTTTACCGCGGACAACCCGACAAGATGAGACAGGTGATTGTGAATACCGACCGCATTACAGCGGATTATTTACAGGCAAGAAACGATCACTTTTGGGTGCTTCGCAAATTTTTTGCCAGCTCGGTCATCCTGAGAACCTTGCTGATGGGCGGTTTGCTTTTTTTAGGATCTTATTATGTTGTGCAAAGACAAATGACACTCGGGCAGTTTGTTGCCGCGGAAGTAATCATTGTACAGATCAGCTACGCCATTGAGAAATTTATGACCAGTTTGGATACCATTTTTGATATGGTGACCGGAAGCGAGAAAATTGCCGCGGTGACTGATCTGGAATTGGTAGAAAGTGAGGTGCACCATGGCTAGATATGGTATTGACGTCACCAGCCGGGTTGATTGGGAGGAACTCGGCGTGCTCTCCGACAAGCAGATTTTGAAAACGCGCGGGCCAAGATTGCTCGGCCGCGTTATGCTGATACTCCTGTTTCTATTCCTCATTGTGCTCTTTCTGCCCTGGCGGCAGACGATCCCGGGGCGTGGCACCGTGACCGCATTGACCCCGGAAGACCGGCCGCAAACAGTTCAGAACCAAATCGGTGGCCGCATTGAGCGTTGGGCCGTTCGCGAGGGGCAGCAGGTCCAGAAAGGAGATACGATACTGGTGCTTTCAGAAACAAGTCAATCTTACTTTGATCCGAATTTGCCTCAGCGTTTGCAGGAACAACTGAGAGCAAAAGAAGGATCCGAAATTGCTGCAGCCCAAAAAATGGATGCTACCAACGATCAAATCGATGCCATGACAAATGGCCTGAAATTTCAGCTAACGGCGGCAGAAAATAAAGTAGACCAGGCTGTCAATTACGTGCAGGCAGACAGCGCCGACCTCGTGGCAATCCAGAAATTTTATGAAATCAGTAAATCCCGGCTCGAACGTTACGAAGCGGGTTATCGGAACGGCCTTTTTTCACTGACCGACATAGAAAGCCGCCGTTTAAAGTTACAGGAGGATAATGCCAAAGTGGTAAGCCAGGTCAACAAGCTGAATAACTCGCAGCAGTCGCTCCTGAATGCGCGCATTGAACTGGATAACATTCGCGCCAAATACATGGAATCCGTTGCCAAAGCACGTTCCGATTTAAGTTCTGCATTGTCTAGCCGGGTGAGTGCGCAGGGAGAAATAGCAAAGCTGCAGAATGAGATTTCAAACATTAACATTCGGCGTGGGCTATATGTAGTGCGTGCCCCGCAGAGTGGTTTTGTTGTAAAAACACTGAAAGCCGGAATTGGTGAGAACATCAAGGAAGGCGAATCCATCGCCACGCTGCAACCCTCGAAACCGAGCGTAGCAGTGGAAATATATGTGGATGCCATGGACGTGCCGCTAATCCTGGACAGTAGCGAGGTTCGCCTTCAATTCGAAGGGTGGCCTTCCGTGCAATTTGCAGGCTGGCCATCGGTGGCGGTGGGCACATTTGCCGGCAAAGTGACGGTTATAGACCTGGTAAGTAGCAATAATGGTAAATATCGCATTCTGGTAACCCCTTCAAATCCGGCACCTTACAACGACGAGCCATGGCCGAAACAGCTGCGACAGGGTTCTGGCGTGTACGGGAGGGTGATCTTGCGTTCAGTGCCTATATGGTACGAAATATGGCGATTACTGAATGGCTTCCCGCCAAGTCTGGAAAATGAGCCCGATAAAGCAGATGGTGGTGGAAAAAAGGATAAAGCGAACTAAAATGAACATGACAATAAGACGGGGCATCCTTGCCCTCTGGCTATGCCTCTTGCTGTTTGTCCAGAGTGTGTTTGCAAGCGTAGCATCTGTCCCCGACTCTACAAAAAGTTTTTCGATAGCAGACCTGCGTGAGCTAGTGATGCAGAACAATCCGGTCGTTAAACAAGCCGGGTTACTGAGCGCTGCCGCACGGGCGAGGGTAATCCAGGCGCTTGGCAGTTTTGACCCAAACCTTAAAGCGTCATTCGACCAGAAGCAATTTGGTGGAAAAAATTACTATAACCATTGGACAAGTGAATTAAAAGTGCCTCTGTGGCTTGCAGGAGCTGATTTAAAGATCGGGTTCGACAGAAATGTGGGCAGTTACACAAATCCGGAAACTACCACGCCGCTGACAGGTCTGGGTGGCGTGGGCATTAGTGTGCCGATCGGCCAGGGGCTGCTGATTGATGCTCGGCGAAATACCCTGCGTCAATCGCGCGTCATGGTGGAATATGCCGAAGCAGAAAGGGTCAATGAGATCAACAAAGTTTGGTTTCAGGCCGTGAAAGATTACTGGAACTGGTTTTATGCGCATCAGCAATACCAGCTCATCCGTCGTGGCGTTGAGCTGGCAACCACGCGCTACACTGCCACGCGTAATCAGGCATTACTGGGCGAAAAGCCTGCTATTGACTCCGTAGAAGCATTTATTACGGTGCAGGAAAGATCGATCCAACTGGCTAAAATTGAAATCGAGATCCAGAATTCCAGATTGGTTCTTTCCAATCACATCTGGGACGAAAAAGGAAATCCGCTCGAATTGCCGGAAGACGCCGTTCCCGTCAACGCCGACTCTGCTGTAGCTATTGTATCGGCCTCCCACCTCGATGATTTGCTGAACCGTGCCGAAGACAACCACCCCAAGCTTCAAATGCTTCGCAATAAGGGGGTCCAGCTCGCTATTGAACGCAATTATCTGCGTGAAATGCTGAAACCAAAACTCAATGTCAGCGGCTCGCTGCTGACCACACGCAGGGATTTCAATTCTTACGTGCCTGATTATTACGACGTTGGCTGGAACAATTATAAAGTAGGTTTTGATTTCTCGTTCCCGCTGTTCCTGCGCTCGGCAAGAGGTAAACTGAATGAGATCAGAGTGAAGCAAATGGACCTGAACCTCGATGTTCAAAACGAAGCACGAACCATTCAAACCAACATCCGCAGCTCGTTCAACAACCTGAAAGCATACCAGACGCAACTCAGTATCCAGACGCAAAGCATTGTTAATCAAAAATTTCTGGTTCGCGGTGAACTTCAAAAATTTGATCTCGGTGAAAGCACATTATTTCTAATCAACAGCCGCGAATCCAAGCTCATCGACATGATGATAAAACAAGCAGAACTCGTAACCAAATACCAGCAAGCCCTAGCGGACCTCTACTACGAAGCCGGGGTAAACCAGGATTGATTGGGCTAGAGTTAGCAGCGTGGTGTGTTGAACCGGCGTCGTGGCATACCTGCTATTGTTCGAATGCCTATTGCCTCCTTAAAAGTGAGAAGGAAACGTTGGCTATAAAAGCAAGTTGAGCTACTGCGAATACAACAAGGAGTATGAAGGGATTTACAATCGACAATGACGGCGTTGCGACGATAGTGAGAATCAATACTGTTGTTACAAGATGTAGAAGGAAGAATAGGTAATTAGGCTTTTTGCCTGCCTTATCAAGTAGCCAGTATACCATTCCAAAAAACCATAAAAGTATGGCTAATGCGGTAGCGTATTGGGCTACGGTAATTACATAATAGGTATCATAAAGCTGAAAATCTATTGTATCCTTTCTGAATAACAAACCTAGCAATATAATAATAGGTACGCTCAACCAGCATAGGACATAGGGCGCGGTCCAAAGAAATGTTTGCTTATTTGAGATCATGTGGAGCTATATTTTCCCAGGCAATATAAAACATCGGTTCGTGATAAAATTGAAATGTTTTACACTACCAATTAAAATTTTTGGACTTTTTTGAATTACCGAAACTCGAATTTTTACTGAGGACATGAGGAAGTTAGCCGGTGTCGGAGGATAGTCTTGCCAAAATGCCCGGCGGCCAAATAGGTTGTCGCTTATGCCGGCGCACGGCTTACGCAAAAAGTTTTTCCCAAAAACTCCTGAACAAATTTTCTGGGTGTAGTAGCGAGGTAATACTTGAAGTCCTTAATGAGGTGACTCTGGTCGTGATAGCCGAACTGGGCAACGAGGGCCAGCCAGTCAACTTCGTCTTCTTGTTTTTGAATAAATTCGATAACCTGTTTGAAACGAAGCAAGCGGGTAAGTTCTTTGGTAGAAAATCCCATGTATTTTTTGAAACGCATTTGCACCATCCGCTCGGATAAATTGGCGTCAGCAGCAATTGCTTTTGAAGGTATTCCAAAATCAATGTTGCTATCTCCAAAACCTGCCAGTAAGGGAATGCTTTCTTTTTCAGGTGCTTTGATAAATGCATGACCGTGTGCGATCAGCAACCTAATGCGGTCTTCGGTTGTGGGCATTCCTGCAAGTGCATTCCATAACGCGTCGAATCCGGCAATACCCAGCAACTGGTCGGGATCATAGATTTTTTCGGCTTCCATTTGTTCCGCCGGAATGTTGAAAAGCCTGTAAAAGCCATTGTGGTTGAATGTGACTACAATGATGTCCGTTTCCGGCCACACCTCATAATGCAGCATTTTCCGCAACGGTCCCAGCACTACAACCTTTCTCGTTTCATGCTCCTGAAACGCGCCATTACCAAACGACAATGGCAAAGGAACGCCAAAATTAAATATCAGCATGATTTCTAAACTTGGCGACAAGAACTGAGGCGTCCGTTCAAAATCGAGGTCTGTTTGAATACAGTAAAAGTGCTTGATCACGTCGGCCAATGCAGCCGGAGCGTCAAAGTGCGTACCAATGGATAGCTTAGTCATTTCGTTTTCTTACAATTTTACCGACCATAGCTCGCTTAATTTTGACCTAAAATAAAACAAAAACTTTATCCAAAATGGCAACATCAGAATCAACAAAGTTATTGGTAACCGGTGCAACGGGAACGATTGGAAAAGAATTATGCAAAATACTGTCAGCCAAAGGCGTGCCCTTCAAAGCCATGGTTCGTTCGGTCGCTCTTGCGCAGAACATGGACGATCTGGCCGGAGCCGAACTTGTAACCGGCGATTTCAATGACTCCGAATCATTAAAGTCAGCATTAACCGGAGTCGAACGGGCATTTTTGCTGACGAACTCATCGGAGCAGGCAGAACGGCAGCAGATTAGATTTGTCGACATAGCGCAAGAAGCTGGTGTTAAGCACATTGTTAAGCTGTCTCAATGGGCCGCAGACGCTGAGTCACCGGTGCGCTTTTTGCGTTACCATGCTGCGGTTGAAGCACATATCCGCAAGTCGGGAATGCTATATACCTTCCTAAGACCCAACCTTTTCATGCAAGGATTGCTCGGTTTCCGGGATTCAATTCGTTTTCAGGGACAGTTTTACGGTGCCATTGGCGATGCTAAAATCAGCATTGTGGACGTACGTGACATAGCGGCCGCCGCCGCCGCAGCGCTCACCGATCCACGACATGAAAATCAGGTTTATGCATTAACCGGTCCGGAAGCATTGTCGCACCACGAATTGGCGGAAACGCTTTCTGCTGCCGTCGGCCACTCCGTTACATTTATAGATCTTACTTCTGAAATGCTTGAAGAAATGCTCTTGAAGGTCGGCTTCTCAACCTGGCAGGCTGAGGGGCTTGTGGAAGACTATGCGCATTATAAGAAAGGCGAAGCTTCGGAAGTGGCTCCGGGCATTATGGATGCAACCGGAACAGCACCGCGCACATTTAGCGATTTTGCAAAAGACCACGCGGCGCTGTTCCGGCCGTAGCGGTTGTGTGAATGTCGAACTTCTCAGCACACAAACTTGGACTTTTCAACACATCCGCACCTGCGAGCCTAAGTTACCTTTGCCATATAATTTTTATCAAAAGAAAACTTAGGCAAATGAAAAAGACAGTATTGATAACAGGGGCTTCGGCTGGAATTGGCAAAGCGACTGCCATTTATCTCGCCCAAAATGGTTATAATGTGTATGGTGCTGCACGCAGGACCGACAAAATGCAAGACTTGAAACCTTATGGCATTAAGCCGATTGCTCTCGATGTTACAAAAGATGAAAGCTTGAGAGCGTGCGTGGATCAAATTTTCCAGGAAGAAGGAGGCATTGATATTTTGGTAAATAATGCAGGCTTTGGGTTGGAGGGTGCAATCGAAGATATACCCATGGAAGATGCTCGCTATCAATTAGAGGTCAATGTATTTGGCGCTATGCGCTTGGCACAACTCGTTTTACCCAGGATGCGCGAAAACAGGTATGGCAAGATTGTGAACATTTCGTCCGTTGGCGGTAAGATCGCCTTTCCAATGGGTGGTTGGTACCATGCGAGCAAATTTGCACTGGAAGCATTAAGCGATAGTATGCGCAGTGAGGTTAAAGAATTTGGCATCGACGTGATCGTTGTGGAGCCAGGCGCCACCCGATCTGAATGGGGCAATGTTGCAACTGATATTCTCATGAAAGTATCAGGTAAGACGGCTTACAAAGACCTGGCAACAAAAACACATAATGTATTTACCCGGTTAAATAAGGATATAGCCGAACCGGAAGTCATCGCCAAGCTTGTAAGGAGTGGAATAGAAGCAAAAAATCCAAAAACCCGGTATACGACTTCCCAAATGGCCTCCTCGCTTTTGCTATTTTTGAGAAAGATTTTATCCGACAAGCAGATGGACAGATTGATCATGAGCCAAATAAAATAACCGCAATGGAATCCTCACCAATGGAAAAACTCGTTATTCAGCATAATTTTCTTTATGCGAAAGGGCATCAAAAAACACAAAGCAGTGAACATTATTTTCCCGACCATGCCTTAAGAATTATGCTGTCAGGCGAATCACAATATTTTTCGAATGAGGGAACATTTGTGATGAAAGAAGGCACAATCTGTTTAATGCGGAGGAATGAATTATTCAAAAAGCTCAAAAAAGCCGGTCCGGACGGCGAACCACCGGCATTGATCAGCATATTCCTGGATCAACAAACTTTACACCAGTATGCAGCAATAAACGATATCCCAAAACAAAGCGGGTATAGAGGGGTCGCTATGATTGACCTGACAGGTAATGCGTTTTTGAAAGGATTTTTTGATTCATTACTGCCTTACATCGACCATCCGAGCAAATTGACAGCAAAGATAGCGGAGCTCAAAACCCGTGAAGCCATTGAGCTGTTACTTCAAAGCGGTGATATTTACCGAAGACTTTTATTTGATTTCCAGCAGCCGCATAAGATGGATTTGGAAACATACATGAACCACAACTTCAAGTATAACATTCCCCTGTCATCGTTTGCTAAACTTACCGGACGCAGCCTGTCTGCATTTAAACGGGATTTCACAAAGATATTTGAAACAACCCCGGAGAAATGGTTACAGCAAAAGCGTTTGGAGCAAGCGTACTATCTTATTTCAAAGAGAAAGATGCGGCCTTCGGAGGTTTATCTCGAAGTAGGGTTTGAAAACTTCTCGCATTTTTCATTCGCATTCAAAAAAACGTTCGGCACGACGCCAACTGAAGTAAATGTTTAAGACAGGGAGGATTTTCACCCGGGTGGCGTTTTTTCTAAAATCTGAAATACTTTCGGGTCTTCTAGATTTAGTTACCTTCCGAAGTTTTGTCAAGTGTCAATCGTTACCTTTGACGGACAAAACATCTTTGTATAGTCCCAATGAAATGGATCACCCGCGAACGCCCAAAAATTGATCGCATCGCCTGTCCCTGGCTGATCAAACGGTTCATTGATCCGGATGCACAGATCTTTTTTTTCCCATTTGATCAGGTCAAAGCAAAAGCAGCGGAACTGGGCGCTACGCCCTTCGATATTCCGGACACCGAATTTACTCATTATGAAGACCGCTGCACTTTCGACTTTTTTCTCGAAAGGTATGAGATCGAAGATCCTGCATTAAAGGATATGGCTGTCATCATCCGTGGGGCTGACACTGACGACCATTCCCTTGCTCCCCAGTCATCCGGGCTCTGGGCGATATCGGCTGGCCTTGCTTATAATGTCACTGACGATCAGGAACTGCTTGAAAAAGGAATGCTGATTTATGATGCGCTTTATAGCTGGGCAACGCACCTTCAGAAACAAAAGCACACCCAAAAACCAACCGAGAAGCTGCTGCTTGCTGTTTTTAATACTTACCTGGATAAACAGAAATCTGAGCACCTTAAGACCCCTAAATGGGCCAAAGAACTCAAAGAAATCATTCAGGACCAGATCGACACCAACCTAAGTCTAAGCCTGAAAGAAATTTCCGAGGGTTTACAAATACATCCGTCCTACGTGTCCCGCGAGTTTTCGAAGTATTTCAGCAACCTGTCCTTTGGTGAATACATTCGAAAGCTGCGCATAGAAAAAGCCGTAGACTTGCTTGCAAACCCCGACCATACCTTATCCGAGATTGCTTATCTGACCGGGTTCTCAGATCAAAGCCATTTCAACAGGATCTTCAAAGCCCAAACGGGACAAAACCCGTCGGATTTTCGGAAAAATTTGTCTAAAAAGTAATCTCTGTACAAATCCGTCATTTTCATTCTATCATTTGGTTGCAGGCTGACCTAGTATTGCAGTGTAAAGCAAATACCAGTGTGAACTTAGAGACATTCATGTCTTCGAAGAACAAACATGTATGGAAACCCTAACGCAGACACAAACAATTAAATATAGCCTTGCAGAGCTGACCAGCTATTTTCTAAAACTCGGTACGCTGGGCTTTGGCGGTCCTGTTGCCCTGATCGGCTACATGCACCGCGATTTGGTGGAAGACAAAAGGTGGATTAGTGAAGATGAATACCGCGAGGGCCTGGCCCTTGCCCAGCTGGCCCCTGGCCCGCTTGCTGCCCAGCTCGGCATTTACCTGGGCTATGTGCATCACGGGGTTTGGGGCGCTACCCTTACCGGACTTGCCTTTGTGCTACCATCGTTTGTCACGGTAGTTTTGTTGGGGATGGCATATAAACTTTACGGCGGGCTTCCCTGGATGCAATCTGTGTTTTATGGCGTTGGCGCAGCGGTGATCGGTATCATTACGCTAAGTTGTTACAAACTCACTATCAAATCAATCAGTAAAATAGAAACACAAGCGATCAAAAGCAGATGGATCCTCTGGCTTTTCTTTTTGACAATGTCCATCGTTACTGCGATCACCCAGCGGGAAGAAGTGTGGCTTTTCATTCTTCTGGGCTTCATTTATATGGTTGTGAAAGCGCCGCCCGAATGGCTGCAACGAAGGGATACATCTTTATCTGTCATCCTCCTGGTCGGCACGGGCTTCTGGCAATATGAGACTGGCGAGCTTGTCAAACTTGGATTATTTTTCACTCAGGCAGGCGCATTTGTATTTGGGAGCGGCCTGGCAATTATTCCATTTTTGCAGGCAGGTGTCGTCGGCGAAATGGGATGGCTCAATGAGCAGCAGTTCCTGGATTCTGTTGCGGTTGCCATGATCACGCCCGGACCGGTTGTGATCACCGTTGGCTTTATAGGATTTCTGGTTTCCGGGTTTGCCGGGGCGGCTGTCGCTGCATTGGGCGTCTTTCTTCCTTGCTTTGTTTTCACAGTTTTGCCCGCACCTTACTTCAAAAAAATCTCCAAGAATGCCAGTATCAAAGCATTTGTCGATGGGATTACAGCAGCTGTGGTCGGCGCGCTGGTCGGATCGGTTATTGTGATTGCGACCCGGTCAATCGTTGATATGGCATCGGCTACCCTCGCAGTCCTGACCATACTTGCACTCATTTATATTAAAAAACTGCAAGAACCTTACATCATCCTGGCTGCGGCGCTCATTGGTTTTTGCCTGAAAACGTACCTATAAATTCTGATTAATTGCTTCTATGAAAAGATCAATTTTACTACTGCTTATCCTTTTTTCAGTCCCGTCCCTGGCTCAAAAACAAGTCAATAAGCCAAATGGCGTGTGGTTAGGTTATTTTAACCAGACCAGGATTACAGACAAATGGGGTATCTGGCTGGATTTGCATGCAAGAAGAACTGATTTTTTAGACCGCTGGTCCACACAAATCATTCGGCCAGGGATTACCTATTATGCCAACGACCACCTCAGATTCACGGCCGGTTATGCCTATGCGCGCAGCTATCCTGCGGCTGGCCTGCACACTGTTCGGCCAGAGAACATGCTTTGGCAGCAGGTGCTTTGGACAAGCCGTCAGAAGCGGCTGCAAACCCAGCAGTGGATCCGGGTAGAAGAGCGATTTAATCGCAAGATTGCCAATGACGCTTTGCAAGAAGGTCACAATTTTAACTTCCGGTTCAGGTATTTGCTCAATCTGATGGTTCCCCTAAACAGCGATTTCATCGAGCCGGGTACAGTGTTCTTTGCATTCAATGATGAAATTCATATCAATGCCGGCAAGCAGATAACTTACAACCTTTTTGACCAGAACCGCCTTTTCCTGGGCCTGGGTTACCAGTTTACCAAAGGGCTCAACTTACAAGTCGGTTATATGAACCAGTTCCAGCAGCTTCCTTCGGGCAACCATTTTAACAGCAACAATGTGCTAAGGGTTTTTGTGTTTCATAACCTGGATATCCGGGCCAAAAAGTAGCAATCTTCCCTTTGCTATGCCTGGCGGTCGGCTACATTGCCGAAGGCTTTATTATTTACCAAATTCAGGGATTTCATTGATATCCCTAAAAATGGTTTTCCCGTGATTTGCTCCCGTCGACACCATTTCATCCGCCCCGGCAGAAGGGCCTCCAATTCTGAGAACTGCATCACATTTAGCAATTAAATCAACAGCCACAGGATGAAATATCCTATTAAATATTTCGTCCCCAATGGCTTGCGAACCTGCCGCTTCGATCAATGGTAATGCAAACCATTCCCCCATTACCGGTAGGTGGCCTTTATTATAAACCTCCAAAGCCGCCTTTGTCATGGCCTCTACATTTGCCTCAATCAGCTCCGGATCATCACCGGTTCCCGAACGATAAGGACCGGCTACTAAGATCATCATTTGACTCATACCTCTGTTATTATGTAAATTAATAAGTGTTTCTAATGAAAATGTGAGCAGAAAACGCCCGCTCCGCCGCTGAGCAGGCCCGGACAACGAGATTCAATAGCCGTTCACGAACTTCCCTAGTGATCTTTTCCCCTATCCGAAAGCTCGCCGCCTAATTCTGATTACTTTTGCGCAAGTTAGATCATTTTTGATCAATATCTATAAGTGCTTTGAAATAAAACCAATAAATCCATAGTAATGCAGCAATACCAACTGGCTCAAATTAATGTGGCCAAGATGAAGGGAATTGATATCAATGACCCTGTGATGAGAGAGTTTGTAGACAATCTCGATGCAGTTAATGCACTTGCAGAAGTAAGTGAAGGTTTTGTGTGGCGTTTGAAAGAAGAGAATAACAACGCAACCGGGCTTGATCCCTTTCAAGACCTGACCGTCATAACCAATGTTTCTGTTTGGCGGGATATACCGACTTTACAAGCATTTACCTACCGCTCTTTTCATGCTGAATTTTTAAAAAGACGGCGCGAGTGGTTTTTGAACTACGGAAAAGTATCCATGGCAATGTGGTGGATTCCCGCGGGAACATTACCTACGATGGAACAAGCCATTGAGCGGCTTGATTATCTGACGACAAATGGCCCTTCTTGTTATGCTTTTAGCTTTAAACATCCTTTTTCAGCACCATTATACGGCGCTGAATAGATAGTAATGAATAGTAGTTATCCCCCTCAATGCTGACCGACATTCCCCCTACATATGTCCGGTTTTGCCAGGAAAAGTGATGCCTTACGTTTAGCGATTTTGACCCTCGGTTCACCGATTATCTCAGGCTTGATGCCCGAGCCCGATTTAGTTTTGATCATTCGAATGTGGGTAACATTCACTTAAACCAAATCATTTTAAAAATCGGGCAATCATGAAAACAAAACATTTATTAGCCAAAACAACAATTGCATTGTGTGCGACACTTTATCTTACTTCATGCCTGGAAATGGAGCCTGAAAAAGCGGTAGGCGCATCGGCAGAAGCGAAAGTGAATGTCGTAGCGCCGGAAGCGGCTTATCCCGGAGAAGGCGGCATTACAAAACAAGGAATGCTTTTTGGCAAAGAAATAACCTATTCAGAAATCGATGGAAAGGCGGTTTTTGAAGGCGATATCATCCTGACACCGGAACAACTGGGCCAAAACACCGGTGCAAGGACCCAGGCTTTTACCAAGATACATTCCCTTTGGCCCAATAATTTCATCCAGTATATCGTGGACCCTAGCATTTCGGATGACAGCGCCATTCTCGCAGCAATTGCTGATGTGGAAGCTGCTACGCCATTGCGTTTTATACGTCGTCGTTCTCTTGCTGACATTCCAGGTTATCAATTTGCACAGACAAGTTATGTGACATTTACACGCAGCCGGGGCTACTCATCTTCTATTGGCCGCATAGGCGGCCAGCAGTTTATAGGGATTCCGTTTTTCCCGACCAAAGGTGGTATTTTGCATGAGATCGGACACACAGCGGGCCTGCTGCACGAGCATACACGCTACGACCGGAACGCTAATGTTAAGGTTAATCTCAACAATGTTGCCGAAGCCGCAAAACCGAACTTTACAATCCTGGATAATGAGGGATACGACAACAGGAAATACGGCTCCTTTGATTTCGGCTCTATCATGATGCTCGACTCATACGCATACTCACAAAACGGCCATCCTGTCATGACCACGCTGGATAACAAGGCATTTACCGTGCAGCGAAGTCACCTGTCGGTAGGCGATGCCCAGTGCATTACTGCTATGTATTCCAATGTGTTTGCCGTTACACCTACCGGCATTCTGGCAGGAGATGCGGCAACGGGCAAAAATGCACCATTGGCAACTCTTGACACCGGAGCAGGTGAGATTTATGCGTTGAAAGATCAATTCTTTCTATCACAAGGCAACAAGGTGACGCAGATCAGATCGAAATCTGGCTGGGCTTATAATGTAACATCAGGCACAGGACCCGTAAATGGCATGACTTACTACAAAGGAAATATCTTCACATTGCAAGACGGGAGCGTATGGAAAATCGAAGCTACAAATTGTGTTAGACAGCACAGGAAAAATCTGCTGGTTGTTAGCCAGGGTACATTATACAGCGTAGATGAAGCAGGGATTACAAAACCAATTTCAGGCGGCTGGAGCAATGCAACCGATATTTCAGCCGTCAATTCAGAAGATCAACCTTAATGTCTATTTAGCAAATGACAAAACGCTCTGCACAATAGACAGTGTGCAGAGAGTTTTGTTAAAAAGCCAAACCGGCAAAATCATTTTTGACAGCGGGATATTCCCTGACGGATTTTTTGCGTGAGAAAACATTGTTAACGATTCTCCATCCACGCCAGAAATGCCGGCGTTTTTTCTTTGTTGATCAATAGTTGATCAGGCGTTTCAATGGTCAGCTTCACATACAATTTCCTAAGAAAATAATGTTCGATTTCCTTAATGGCTGAAAAGTTGACCAGATATTGCCGGTTAACCCGGAAAAATTGCTTTTGGCTCACGGACGCCGCGATCTGATCGAGAGATTGGCTCAGTGAAAATTCCTGCCCATCGAAACACATGATCATGGATGTTTCATTTTTAATATAAAAAAACGCGATCTGCGCAGTTTGGACGGTGGTGTATTTTTGATGTTTAAATACCAGAAAACTGGTTTTCTCTGCCGGCGGCACTATTTTATTCAGCAGCTCGCTTAAATCAGGAATCGCTTTTTGCTGGAAGAAATTTTTCAGATCGTCGACTTTGGCGAGCGCCCCTGCAATGTCTTCCCTAGAGAAGGGTTTCAGCACGTAATCCACGCCATTTCGTTTGAAGGCTTCCAGTGAATAGGCATCAAAAGCCGTACAGAATATCACTGGGCAAACGATTTCCACAGATTTGAAAATTTCAAAACTCAAACCATCAGCCAACTGAATGTCCATTAAGATCAGGTCTGGCTGCGGTCCCGCCGAAAGTGCCTCAACAGATTCTTCGACACTCTGATATGGTCCGGTGATTGTGGCTACCGGGCGCAGTTGCCGGAGAATATTTTCAAGGGAGCGGGCTGTTTTCAGCTCGTCCTCAACGATTACGATGTTCATGAATAATTGGAAGTCTAACCTGAAATAGGTCCTGGCCGTTGATCACCTCAACCTTTTTATTTAATAAATGGCTGTATTTCAATTCAATGTTTTTCAAACCCACACCCAGGGAATCTTCCTGGCTCTTTCTGAGCTGGATCTGGTTTTCAACCACAATGCTTTCACCCTCACTAAAAATCCGGATTTGCAGCGGCCGGCTTAAAGACACAATGTTGTGTTTGAGACAGTTTTCAACTAATAATTGCAATGTAAATGGAGGGATTAATGTATCTAACACAGTTTCATCAAGCTTGTTTAGAAAAATAAACCCATCCTCGAACCGCGCTTTCTGTAAAAAAAGATACGCATTCAAAATCTCTATTTCTTCCTTCAAATGGATCAGATCCAGCTTGCGGCTTTCGAGTGTATAGCGGTAAAAATTGGCGAGTTTTAAGATGAAATCCACCGACTGCTGATCATTGGTTTCGACCATTGCTTTAAGCGTGTTCAGACTATTGAATAGAAAATGCGGGTTGACCTGCTGTTTCAAAAGGTCGTATTGCGCACTCAAATTATCATTCCGGAACCGTTCCAGTTCCATGCTCACATGCTGGTTTTCATAATTCTGTTGCAGCATATTCAGGAACATATAAAACACCAGATTGATCAAAATCCCACGCACTTCCACCATCAGCATGGCCGGACCGAAATCAATGTGAGAAAGGATAAGCTGCTGAATGTAAGCCAGTCCCAGCATAACAACCAGACCAAACGCCAACGAGTTGATTAATTTGGCATACGATATCTGCTGGCCCTGCGACCTGTTGCCTTTTTGCGAAAGCATGTAAATATTGAAATACCACATAATCACCGCAAAGGCAGCCGTAATGATCGCATTCACCGCAGCTTCCAAAGGCACAAACTTGTTCGAAGCCAACTGCGGCACCGAGGAAAGCAAACCGAGCACCACAGAACTCGTCCAGATGATCGTATTAGAAACTTTAAAAGGCGCTTTTGTTACCATATTCGTTCGGTCCGGGTGCGATTCCGCGTTTTATCAGGGGAAAACGGCAGCTCGCTGGGAAGTTATAAATGCGATCTGCTGATCCTTCTCGGGCCTGGCGTCACCAGGCTTGAAGCCTTCCCCGGCTTTGAAATCATAGTCAAAAGCCAATGCTGCTGCATTTCTATGAGCAACATTTACGTGCTCTACGGAATAAATCTCGGCATTTATATTGGTCCCATACCATTGCGGCATTGGTTTTTGTTTCCAGGTTACCAGGGTATAATGTGCGCCTGGGCTTAGTTTGGTCAAAGAATCCTGAGCCGTTTGCAGTGCAAGATCATTGCCGAAAAGCATTGCAATCGTGCCTTTCTTGTTGTTAATGATGGATTTGATCACCTTTTGATTTCCCGCATCGTACAGGTATTCAGGTGCAAGATTGGCCGTGTTGCGATCGTTGCAGGACATTAAAAAAAGCGCCAGCGCAGCGATATATAGTGAAATAGTGGATTTCATTTTGGTGCTATTTATTTGGTCGGGATGTTGAATACAAAGTCGTTTTCAGGTGCAAGCAGCCGGTGGCAGTTCGCGCAGGTCTGTTCAAAAAGGACCGTTTTGCCTGCTGGTTTCAGATCGAGCCCGTCAAATTTGGCGAATCCCCAGCCTTCGGTGGAGCTGTATTTTTTGCTGTCTTTGATCATAAACTGTGCGTTTTGAAAATTGCCTGGCAGCACATTGCCGTCCTTATCCTCCGCCTGTTTACCCCAAACGACCTTTACCACCCTGGATCCGTCAGGGAAAGGAAGTTGATGGTTTTTAAGAGCCTTCACCAAAATATTATTTCCGTAAACGATCCGCATGCTGCCCCCGTCGAACTTATCGGTCACGCTGATGATCTTCCAGTTTTTGTAATCCGCAGAATAGGGAATGCCATTCAAGGCGACCGGCGTTTTTTGGGTCAAAGTTTTATCATTTGTTAAAGATTGGGCAACGATCCTGGCTGTATCCACTTTATGCCTTCCAGAAAGTGTATTGACATATTGTTTCAACACTGCCAGTTCGGATGCAGACACTTTGCCGCCCGGATGTGCCAGCTGATAACGTTGTAAAGGCATTTTCTGCTGATCGATTGCATTCACCATTTCCCAAAGCAACAACTCCTGCACAGCAGGTGGGTTTCTGTCCCATTCCGAAAAATTAAACCGCGACCGCGCCTGATTCACATCATGCGCCACCAGGAAGGATGCCGGGGCGATCTTATCAAACCATTCTACTTTGGCTTCATTGGAATGACAATCATAACAAGCCCGCTCCAAGATCTGCTTCACCTCCTTTGGAACCACAATTTCGCTGGTCACCGGCGGATTTTCAATGGCAGGCGAGCCGATTTGCAATGCCACAAAAATGATGATGAGCGCGATCGCCGCACTTTTGTAAAATGTTATCCCTGGTTTTTTCATTCTGATATAATATCTGATTCTCATAGCTCAAATGTAGGGCTGTTCATCCCTGTTTCCGAGCAACAGGCCCCTGTACCAGGCGAACTTAACCGTAAACCAGACATCGACGAAGGTGAACCGGACAGTAGACGGCGCCAAGTCTGACCGTCATGCGCGCGCCCCGGCCGCCGGTTACAAGAAAAGCATTACAAGAAATTCGAGACACAATTTGCGGCGCTATCAAAACCTTGTTAAAGGACTGAAATTCTACGCCCAAATCCTTGCAGACCGAAGGACCACTTTTTAGTTCTCAAAAGAGCATTGAGAACCATAATGGGGAAAGAAAATTTGAACCTGACCAGTTCGTTCAAAAAAGCGTCGTTGCCAGGAAAGTGTTAGTGGAACAGTTTTTACTATACCTACCGCTACATTACAGCATCTTTATGGACACTTACGTTTTAATTCTTGCAATTATTGGTGCTGCCGTTCTGGGTATGGCATGGATGCCATCTTTTACAGCCAAAACAGGCGTTTCTGATTCGGTAGTGTATGTGCTGCTGGGCGTAATTGTTTTCAGCATACTGGACGCGCTTCCACAAGCGGACCCAATTCTCTACCAGGATTACTCAATCCACCTTACAGAGCTCGTCGTGGTGATATCATTGATGGGAACAGGGCTTAAAATAGACAAGCCGTTTTCACTCAAAAAGTGGAGCGTCCCTTTTCGCTTGCTTAGCGTCACAATGCTTTTGTGTATAGCGGCTGTGACATTCCTGGCCTGGGCATTTTTAGATTTTAGCCTGCCCTCAGCGCTTCTGTTAGGCGCTGTATTGTCGCCGACAGACCCTGTCCTTGCAGCAGATGTGCAGGTGGGCCCTCCAATGGAAGGAGCGGCCGACGACGTGCGCTTTGCACTTACAGCCGAAGCTGGCATGAATGATGGGATGGCGTTCCCTTTTACCTGGTTGGCTATCGCGCTGGCAACTGCTTTGCCAGCAACCATCGTAAGTGAGCTGGTCACATGGGCTCTCGTGGACTTGATTTATAAAATCGTCAGTGGTATTATTTTAGGGTTTGCCATGGGTCGGCTCCTGGCTTTCCTGGTGCTGAGAGTCGCGGAGAAGAGCCGGATAATCAACTTAAATGACGGCTTCATAGCCATAGCTGCTGCACTGTTCATATTCGGTTGCGTAGAACTGTTACATGGCTACGGTTTTATTGCAGTGTTTGTGGCAGCAGTCACATTCCGAAATTATGAAATGGGCCACAACTTCCATAAAGACATGCATCAGTTTTCTGAGCAGACAGAAAGAATTCTGGTGGCTGTCGTGTTGCTGGTATTTGGCGGGAGCTTAGTGGATGGTATCTTGCAGGCATTGAGCTGGCCCATGGCATTACTGGCAATTGGTTTCCTTTTTTTAATCAGGCCGGTCTCTGGGATGCTTGCGTTGAGCGGGACTGCGCTGCATTTTAAAGAAAAGCTAGGCATCAGCTTTTACGGCATCCGTGGAATAGGCTCCTTTTACTATCTCTCCTTTGCTTTGCAAGAGGCGCACTTTCCGCATGCAAAAGAATTGTGGTCAATTACCGCATTCATAGCGCTGTTGTCTGTATTGGTACACGGACTAACTGCTACCAAGGTAATGGCCCACCTGGAAAAGTACTTTAATAACTAAACAGCGCGGGTAACATGAGCGAGAGTCATATAACTTTCCAACTCGGATCAGCAAGGATTGAGAAGTCTGGGCGTGAATAATGGCAGAAGTCGGTTCCGACTGATGGAGTTTCCGGTACTAGCGGGTTCCACCTGAAATACGACCTGGGAAGATTGTTTAACAAGAAGAATATTTAGTATATTCACAAACGGCGCCATAATTCTTACTTATCATGAAACTGCTCATTTCTTTTCTGATCGCAACAATTACCAATGCTTCAATTGCCCAACAGATAGTCATTAACGCTGATGGGACGCATTCGACAGTGCATTCTACAGGCAGCGGGACGGGCATTATTGTAAATCCAAATGGAACGCATTCGACAGTACATTCCACAGGCAGCGGGACGAGCATTATCGTAAATCCAAACGGTACGCATTCGGCGGTGCATTCCACAGGTAGTGGTACGGGCATTATTGCAAATCCAAACGGTACGCAGTCAACATTTCATTCTATTGGTAGTGACGCGGGTGTAATTGTTAACCCGAATGGTACCCATTCGACTTTTCATTCGGCGGGTAATAATGTAAAAGTGATTGTAAATGCGAATGGAACTCATACTATATTTCCCTCGTCCGGAAATAAAAACGATGTAATCGGTAATTCTCACAACACATTCCTTCAATTTCTCACGAAAGATTCCGACGCTACTCCCGATTCGTCCCATCGGAAGTCATTAAATAGATTAAGCAAGGACGCGCGTTTGAAATGGAGGGAACCCAGACGGCCCAAGGAAGAACCAGATCCGTCCCCGGAAAAAGAATAGCAACAGTGAGTGGCTAGGCTAGACCCTGACTTCGGCGATGCTCAAATTGCAACAACAGCAGCTGGCGCAATGCTTAAAGTTCTCTAAGTGTAGATAGAATAGCTAAAACAAGACTTTTGTTAACATGTCCTGGTCCGTTTGCATCGTCAACAACCCGGTATTCACCTTGATCGTCTTCTCAAAAACTAGCTTTTTGCCCTCAATTTCTATTTGAAGCTGATAAGTATAGCCTAGTGTGATAATTGTCAGTGGCAGTTCAATAGTTGCGCCGAGATATTCGACTGGAAGTACATGGATTTCATTCATACCCATAAATTAGATATGAATGTATACAATATGAAAATTCTTGAATAATAAACTTCGATATCCTAGCTATACGCTCACACCCATATACCCGATTTTATGTTATTTTAGCGACTCTTTGAGTTGCGAATACTTGCTAAAACGGTATGAGCTATCTGTATAAATCAATTGTGCAACATGATGTTGCCTAATTAATCACTCCTTTTCAACACATCATCGACTACTGAGAGATAAAACCGGGTCGCCGGAGCGATCCAGTTTACCTGCGTATTCTGGTATAAATTTGCCGGTCTTTAGCTCAATAACGATATAAGACCGCAACTTCAACAAACGCTGACGATTACTTCCTGAAGTCAGACTCCGCTTATAGCATTGGAAGACGGGCTGAAGGAGCCGAAGGCAAACAGTTACTTGGAATAATACTTGACAGAATCAGTAGTGATTGGCTTGACAGCCTTGCACAAAATAAGGTTTGAAATCTCCAATGTGAATACTTCTAAGTCTTATGATTGACGCCGATCGGACGATCAACAATCCTGCATGTATGACAAGTGAAAAAGTAAGAACTTTTTTCAGGAAAATTCGTCATTTATCGTACTAATGGCTGATGAGAATGCTTTATAAACAGCGAACCCGTCAAGTAAACTTAGCTAATACTGCAAACAAGCTTTCAGAAATAGAGTTATTTTAAAGACTATTTTATCAGTATCTTTATCTGAACTCATCAGAAACACCGGAAACTCAACTGTCAACCGACTGAAAACCAGAGAGAGGCTCATGATCGCCTTGCAAACATAACTTTGGATATGCGAGCTCCAAAACTTTTTGTAAAGCTTTTGGCGAAACTTTGCGCACTACTGGTGTTGGCTATGGGAATCCTCTGGTGGATGACCTGCCACGAAAGAACCATCGCAACGGATAATCATGATAAAGGTCATATTATCGCGTTCAAGACACTCGGCGACTTAGTTCAACTACGACCATTTAGGCGGCCATATTATCAAGTAACAGCAATAAATGACGGCCCTTATATGTTTGTGGGGTACCACCTTAAAGAGAACATTTTGGTTTATGGGTCAGAACCTGCGAGCGGATACAGTTCTTATGGCGTTATAACGCCCAAACAATTGGATGACATTATCTCCAAACTTCCTAACAATCCTAAATGGGAAAATATCCATAAAATTATCTCCGCGTATCCACGCCCTGGACGAGTTCCCTCAACGGGGATCTTTTAGAGCCACTATTGATAGTCCTTCCCTGGGCAACAATTAATTGGGCGTTTTCTGGAGGGAAACGGAGAAAAATCAATGACATTGAGAGTTCGGAAAAACCACCGAATTTTTAGGCGGCTCCAAGCGGTTAGAAAATCAACTTTATATTGGTGTCCGCCATTGGGCCGCCACCACTTAGTTAACCCTGGCATGGAAATTACTATCGCCAAGTCTTTTTTCATATACACATCCACAATACCATGAACAATGATAACACAAAACCAACCTGCTGCTGATCGAGGCACCAAAAAGGGCTTAGGAGATTTATTTACATCGGGTGGATTTAGGAAATTAGAAGGTACTTGTTATAGCCGCCCTTTGGATAAACCAAATAAAAAGAAAGCAAAAGGATCAAATCAGGAGGAAAGTGTGGCACAAAAGGCACATCATATCGTCGGCCTCTAAATAAAGGAATGCCAGAACAGCTTGAGCGGGGCGCGTAGCCCTAGATTCATTCCTTGATGAAACCTTACACAAATTGTTAAAAAGATGCAACTCATACAAATTTTTGTACCGCTAACGGGTCCGAATGGGACTCCGTTTGACGATAGCTTGTTTAACCAGGTAAAAGACAAGTTAACCCAGCATTTTGATGGCGTTACCATTTATCAGAGAGCCCCGGCAACGGGCTTGTGGAAAGAAGGCGGCACAGCTGTCCGCGATGAAATCATTATTTATGAAGTAATGGCTCCGGAGCTAAATCTGGACTTTTGGGTGCCCTATAAGGCAGGCCTTGAAAAGCAGTTCGGCCAGAAGCAGATCCTGATCAGGACATCTGAAATCAGTGTTATATCTTAACTGATGTGAACACTATTCTCATGAAATTGTGCGCCTATCAACTACCATATACATTCCTGTAACTGCCTTGATAGTAGTCGGCAACCTGCCGTTTTAAATTGTAGGCGATACAAGTGCTGACTCCTTATAGAATCAGCACCTGTAACGCTGGATTCTTATTCGGCGCTTGCCTGCTCATTCACATAGGTTTCAGCCAGGCCGGTCAAAATATGGTCTGTTTCACCCTCCTGATCAAGTGTTTGTTGTAAGAGGTCTGCAGCCTGTTGACAGCCCAAGGTGCGGGCAATGTTTCTTAAGGTTCCATAAGATGCGATCTCATAGTGCTCAACTTTCTGGCCCGGCAGAAAACCGCTTCCGGCCTTCCGTAGATGTGTTGCATCGGTCTGCCGCTGTGGCATACGGCTCACATTCAATCGGCATTATCCTAAGTGGGATGCTTGATGATGGCACCTTGGGTATGTGGGCAACCAAAAGAAGCAAACCGCACCATCGTGCCATCGGCGCGTCCGCCGGTGGCCCGGATGAGCTGCCTATGGGTTTGGATCTCACCGGACGTGAATGTGAACAGGATTGATGCCGGAAGTGCGAACCGGATTGCATGTCGTTTGTTGGTGATGATCAGCAGCAAAAACAGACTATTATTAAACTCATTGATGAAATCGGCTTTGGTGCCATTGATGGTGGTGCACGTTCAGAGTCGTGGAGACAGCAGCCAGGCGTTTCTTCTTTATTACAACTATTCTTGTCAAGTTCAATTTGATGCTTTTACCAAGGCAGTCATTACCTGAACCGCAATTTTGCTTTGATGTGCTTCACTATGGCTGTCGCCGAGCAGCGTATTAAAAAAAATCGAGTTCCATTGCAACTAACTTATGCAATGAAACTCGATTGAGTGCCTTGAAATGAATTCTTGTACTCCGCCTCAGTTTTGCGTCAACAATGGATTCAGGTCGATTTCCGCTTGGGGGATTGGAAATATTTTATGCTTTTTGAACTGGAAATTGGTCTTGCCTTGCGCTGTAAAAAGTGGGGCCGCGTAAGCTTCGCCCCAGCGGATCATATCAAAGAACCGGTGACCTTCTAATGCCAGTTCGACCCTGCGTTCATGGCGTAATCGTTCTCTCAGATCCTGTTGACCGGATAGTTTGACAGGCGGCATATTCACCCCAGGCCGCGCGCGCACCTTGTTGATATCATCCACCGCCTCCTGCAAGCGCTGGTTCTGTTCGATCAGCGCTTCGGCGTGGATCAGAAGCAACTCACCATATCTGAGCACGACGTAATTGACCCCTTCTCCTCCAGTCCAGCCATTCGGAGCGGCCCCTACCGTAGCCGGGTCAAAGACATATTTCCTGGCCAAAAACCCGGTGACAGTACTCGGCCCATTCTTACCGTCGTAAACCTGACCGAAGCGATTATCGCCCGGCTTAAAGATCGTATAGCCGAGCCTCGGGTCACCGGGCTCATATGCAGCCACCAGTTCTTTTGTCGGGTTATTAAAGCCCCAACGGCCGAAGTCAAGGCTGATTTCTGTTCCGCCGCCCCAACCACCTGTCCGGTAGGCCTGCACTTCAAATATCGACTCGATCGTATTCTGATCGTTCTGGTTATTAAACTGAGCTAAATAGTCCGCATTTAGTTCATAATCACCTGAGTTCATCACCGCTTCGGCAGCCTTGACCGACTCGGCCCATTTCTGCTGGTACAAATACACTTTGGCCAGCAACGCAGTGGCCGCACCTTTTGTCGCCCGACCGATATTGGCCGAATTGCGGTAGGTCTTCACAGATGGTAGCAAGCCCGCTGCCGTGGTCAGATCTTTTTCAACAAAAGCCCACGTTTGGGCGTCGGTCGCGCGGGCGACCTGTGTCCCTTCGATCGTGGTTATCGGCTGCTCAATCAATGGAACTCCGCCAAACACTTTGACAAGATCGAAGTAATAGAGTCCCCGCAGGAAATAAGCTTCTCCCAGACAGCGATCTTTGACCCCAGCGTTTTTGAATGCGCTCGCAGGCATTTTGGAAACACCATCGATCACCAGGTTACACCGGGCAATCCCGCTGTATGCGCTGCCGAACCAGTCACGCAGATTCGGATTATCTGGGAAAATGTTGAAATCCTGAATGGCGCGCTCAGTGCTGTTGTTCGGATCGACTGGCGACTCCGTATCGTCGGAGGCCAGGTCGCCTAGCACCCAGGCATCATTGAAGTAATGTCCCTGCATCGGATCTGGCCTGCCCCAGAGTAAAGGTTCGTAAGCGGCATTGGTGAAGAGCACTGCTTCTTCCTCCGATGAAATGCTGCCCAGCAGCGTTTCACCTAAAGGCTTTTTCTCGAGATAGTCCTCACATGATAAACTCAACAGTATCGAGGCGAGTAACATGCAGGTGGTAACAAGATTTTTCATGCTATATTTTTAATTAAAAAATGTAAGTTTTTAAAATCCTACCGACAGGCCGAGCGTATAAACGCGCGCTTGTGGGTACCTTCCTTTATCTGCACCGATTTCCAGGTCGGCACCGCGACCATCCACAAAGTCGGTGGAAGGGCCCATTTCCGGATCAAAACCGGAGTATTTGGTAAATGTTAGCAGATTCTGACCGGTCAGCGACAGACGCAACCGAGAAACTCCAAGCCTTCCGAGTGCACTCGCCGGAAGCGTGTATCCGATCTGAAGGTTTTTCAGACGCAGGTAAGAACCACTTTCCACCCATCTGTCTGACACTCTGGCGTTGTTGTTGGGGTCGTTCAGATGAACTCTCGGCTCGGTGGTGCTGGTCCCTTCCCCTGTCCAGCGGTCGAGCACCGGTGTGAATTTATTGAAGAGATTGGTGCCGCTTTGTGCGCGCATGGCGAGCTGGTTATAGACATCATTTCCTTGCACGCCCTGCAAAAGCAGTGAAAGATCAAAGGATTTGTAACTTACATTCCCATTGATCCCATATAGCCAATTTGGTATCGGGCTCCCAATCTTAGTCTGGTCATTCGCATTGATCATTCCATCGCCATTCAGATCGCGGAAACGGATATCCCCGGGGGCTGTTGCCACTTCCTGTCTGGCATGGGCTTTCACCGCTTCGTTATTCTGGAAAATCCCATCGGTAACATAGCCGTAAAAGCTGCCTACCTCCCCCCCTATTGAAGTCCTTGTAAGGAGCGAACCTTGGGTTCCGCTGACCGGTCCGAGGATATAGTTGATGCCAGGGTTCAGTTCAAGCACCTTGTTGTAAAGCCGCGTGACATTGAATCCGGCGCTGTACTGCAAATCGCCGGCAGTTTGGTTGTAGTTCAATCCAAATTCCAGTCCGCGGTTACGGATCGACCCTGCATTGATACTGATGGTGGAAGCGCCCGAAAGCGACGAAACCGGCTGATCGAGCAGCATATTGCTCGTCTTGCGTGAAAAATAATCGGCCGTAAGCGTCAGCTTATTTTTGAATAAACCCAGGTCCATACCAAAATCGGTTTGCGTGCTCGTTTCCCATACAAGATGGTTAGAAGTGAGCTTGGCACCGCCTTTGCCGTTTGTGGGAATGCCTAACCCTTCATAGTAGGTTTGGCCACCTGGACCGAATGCGTATTGCAGACCGGTAGAAACGGTGTTGTAAGTAGCATAGTTGTCGCCTACCTCCTGATTTCCCAACTGTCCCCAGCTTGCCCTGAATTTAAGATCCGATACAACAGTTTGTTGCTTCATAAATAGTTCGTCTGACACGCGCCAGGCAGCGGAAACCGAAGGAAAATTTCCCCAGCGGTGCCCCTGCGCAAAACGCGACGTACCATCACGGCGAAAACTGGCGCTGAACAGGTAACGGTCTCGGAATGCATAGTTCACCCTGGTGATCAATGACAGCAGCGACCATTCCGACGCATTGCCGTTCAGGTGCCCGATGTCCACGCTTTGTGCAGCGGCCAGATAGCGATTGTTCACATCATCGGTAATGAAGTTATCTCCTTTCACTGTGGTAAATTCATACCGGCTCGACTGGGCATCGACACTTACGAGGGCCGAAAAGTCATGTCCCGATTCAAACTTTTTGCTATACGAAAGTGAATTTTGCCAAAGCGGTGTGTAAGAAAGATCGGCATACTCGATCAGCGAGTTTGCGGTTGCGCCAAAAGCGGGGATGTAATTTTTGTTGTTGGAGTAATTAATATCCATTCCAAGATTCGTCCGGAATTTAAGGGCACCGGTGATTTCATATTCTGCGAAAACATTCCCGAACAACCTGAGCCGCTTTCGCCTGTTTTCTGTCCTGTATGCCTGCGCAATAGGATTCGGATTGGCCGCGTTTTCGGAGAACCGGCCTTCATCATCATATACCGACTCGAACGGTCGCTTATATACGGCGTTAGAAAGAATGCCACCCAGCTCATTAGTCCGTATCTGATTGCCACTGGAATGACTGATCGTCAGATTTTGTCCTGTATGCCACTTGCGTTTAATTTGGTGGGTTGTATTAATGCGGAAAGAAATGCGGCTGAAATCGCTGTTCGGCAGAATACCTTTTTGATCCAGATATGAGCCTGACAATGCAAATTGCGACTTCTCTCCTCCGCCGGAAACGGACAAATTATAGTTCTGTGTTGTCGCCGTTTTGAACAGCTCCCGGAGCCAGTAATGATTAGCACCCAAAGTATCTGGCTGGCCGAATGCGGCAGGTCGACCGGAATTGACATAGGCCTCATTGATGACGGTCGCATATTCATTGACATTCAACAGCTTGGGTAAGCGCCAGGCTGACTGCAGGCCAAAGTAGCTGTCGAAGGAAACCTTCGTTTCGCCCGCTTTTCCCTTTTTAGTCGTCACCAGGATTACACCATTAGCGGCTCTGGAACCATAGATCGTCGCTGCGGCAGCATCTTTCAAGACAACGATGGACTCGATATCTCTGGTATTGAAAAGGTTGATCGACTCAGGCCCGGTAGGCGTGCCGTCGATCACATACAGCGGGTTGTTGTTTCCGATGGTGCCCGTACCCCGCACGCGGACAGTTACATCCGAGCCCGGTGCTCCCGAGTTTGAGGACACAAACACGCCGGCGGCCTGTCCCTGTATAGCCTGGTCAAGTCCCGCAACAGGCATTTTTTCAATGTCCTTGCTCTGTATCACTGATAATGCGCCTGTCACATCCTTTCGCTGCTGGGTGCCGTAACCAACAACAACCGCCTCATTCA
The DNA here is from genome assembly GCF_000428845.1 of Dyadobacter alkalitolerans DSM 23607. Taxonomy (GTDB): domain Bacteria; phylum Bacteroidota; class Bacteroidia; order Cytophagales; family Spirosomataceae; genus Dyadobacter; species Dyadobacter alkalitolerans. Next base: position 575,277 of record NZ_AUAS01000002.1, read on the forward strand.
ACATTTTGACGTTTGGATGAAGTGCAATAGCCAGCGCAGTTTGACCTCCCGTAAAAATTTCCCGCGTCATATACCCAATGTATGATATGACCAGCGTAACATTATCCTGGTCCAAGTTGAAATCAAAGCGGCCCTTTTCATCGGTTATGGTGCCTGTCGAGGTTCCTTTGATCAGAATGCTCACACCAGGAAGTGCCTCATGCGTAATGGCATCGGTGACGGTTCCTGATATTTTTTGTACCATTTTACCAAGACCTGCTTTTCCTGAACCGACGACACTCTGGCTGACGGGCGCGGTGGAGGCTGACTCGGCTTGCACGCTGGTTTCGGCCGGAAAGGACATGCTTTCCAGTTTTCTGCTGGCGGTAATATAGTAAAAGTTGTTGTCAGCCCTGCGGTAATCCAAGCCATGATCTTTAAGCAGCGCCCGGAGGGATTCTTCGATTGTGCGGAGTTTGAAGTTATTGTCTTTTACCGATTTGTTGGCGATCAGCTCACTGTCAAACATGATAGACACTCTGAACGCATTTTCAAGGTCCGACAGCGCTTCCCTTAATGTTTTTGCTCGAATTTGCATATGGTCGGCCAGTGGCTTTCCGTAAATGACGGGATGGATTTTGAGACTCAACAGGAGCAAAATACAGATCGTCCATCGCAGCGATTTTGGTTTCATGGGTAACAGAAAATAATAGTTGACAATAGATTTCCAGTCGGCCTTTCGGCCGAATTCAGTGGTTACAGTGGCAATTGCCGGTAAAGTTTGGCGCTATTGTGCCTGTATCAATACATAGTTATTCTTGCGGGATACGGTTAGTCCAAAAGTGCCTGAGAGCGCTTCAAGGAAAACATCGATATCATGGATAGACGCAGTACCCGACAGCTTTTTGGCCAGCAAACGCCGGTCGCTTACACGGACATCGAGATTATACGTTTGCCGAAGCATTGTCACGATATCTGCGAGAGATGTATTTTCAAAAACAATCTTGCGCTCAGTCCAGGTGTTGTAAACGGCAGGATTAACATTGCTTGTTGCAATCTGGCTTCCGTCATCGGCAAATGCAGCCAGCTCACCAGGTACCATCAGCAGTTGGTTGCCGCCAACTGTAAGCCTGATTTTACCCGATTTGAGCATTACATTAGAACGCCCCGCCCGGTGGTTTACATTGAATTCGGTACCGAGCACTTCAATGCTTCCAGAGTTGCGGATCAGAACAACAAATTTTTTGCGGTCGGGTGTTTTTCTAACTTTGAAGTAAGCTTCGCCGTCAAGCTGTACCTCACGAACCGATTCCTGCCAGTTGCCCTGAAAGCTGATTACTGAATGACCATTGAGTACGACCTGCGAACCGTCCGGTAAGGTGATTTCTTTGAGCTCTCCATAGTCAGTCCTATACGTCACATGCTGATTACCAGGAAAAAAATACCATGAAAAGCCCGCAATCATTAACAATCCAGTCAGTGATGCGGCCAGCAGCCAGGCCCTGCGCCCTATGCTGCGGTGTGTGGGAGCCAGACGACCCTTGTCCAGTATCGCTTCTTCAAGCTTAGCAAACCTATGTTCCAGTTCCGGTCGACTGAAAGGTTCGATCTTCACCGCATTCTTTCGATGAAAGTCATCAATAATCTCTTCGTAAAGGCTTTGGCCATGAGGTGTATTCAGCAATTCCACCACAACCAAGCTTTCTTCGTAGCTCACATGTCCAGCTACAAATCTTTGAAAGAGGTCTTTGATATTTTCTGGTTTCAAAATCTTGCCGGTTTATAAGTAAGACCGACAACTCCGGGGGTACATATGCTGCTCTTAAAATTTTTTTTGAAAAAAAGATGTAATGAGCATTATTCCGAGGGCAATGTCGTATCGCATCAAATAGGAACGTACCGAACGGGTCGCTTTCACAATGTGATCATTTACCGTTCCCGTGCTGACGCCGAGTTCCCTGGCAACGTGCTCATAACTTTTCCCCTCGATCTTGCAAAGTTGGAAGATTTTTTTGCGTTGGGACGGCAAACGCTCGATCGCCTGGCTGAGCAGCATTTCGTACTCTGCTGTCTGAATCTCGTTTTCTGTGCTTGTGTGAGCATGGGGGATAGTGGCCATGATCAGGTTGTAGATCCTGGTTTCACGGGCGGCGCGGGAAAGCACATTCAGGGTTGTGTTTTTACAAATGGTGAAAAGATAGCCTTCCAGGTATCTGATTTCCAGGAAATCGGCTCGGTTTTCCCAAACTTTAAGGAATACATCCTGAGCAATGTCTTCGGCCAGGTCAGCGGATCTCGTAAATTTTCGCGCATAGGAAAAGATGCGGGGAAAATAAGTGAAATAAATCCATTTAAACGCCCCTTTATCGCCGCTGGCAAGCAGCGTCAGTACTTTTTCTTCGGAATATTCACTGTAAGTTGTCACGCCAGCTCCCGGTTTCTCGATAAAGTCGTCTGCGATCATTTTCCATTGCTTGAATAGATTCTTAGTCAGAACGAAAGTGTAGAATGATCACAGATTTCACCACAAATGTATTGAAGAAACTAAACCAACGCTGGTCTTAATAATAATATAATATCAGATAATGGCGATCACAACCGGCCTGCTATTTGGTTGCTATCACTACATTTATGGGGAGGAATTGCAAAGCCAGCTGCATTGCAGCATACAGCCGAAATGCAGCCTTAGGAGCCGGAATCAATGTGATTAATTACTCAGGCCGCTTGCGAGACCGCTCCTCGGATTGTTTGATAAAATCGATCCCGGTCAGCTGAAATTTCGATTTGTCTTCCTTCACCTTTTTGTAGTAAGGCGAATACATGGATGCTGATACAGTACCTTTTTCAATGTCGAAATCGAGCAGACGAATGTAACCGCCGCCGGCGTCCTCGCTCTGGTAATCCTGCAGGATCTGGTACACCTTGCTACCTTGATCGGTCTCATCAATTTTCCAGGCAGAATCCGCAACGTGACCGCTGAAAACGAAGCGGATATTCGGATTGGTTTTGATAAGTTTATCAAAAATATCCTGCGGACTGAAATCGCCATAACCGGAGTTGGTCTGACCGATTTCGCCTTTTGTGGTCAGATAATAATGCGTCACAATGATGGCATTATAGTTAAAGTACTGTCTGGCAATGTCGCTGGCCCAATTGATCGCGCCCATTCTAGGACAAAATTCCAGCGTGATCACCAGCCAGTTGGTATCACCTGCTTTAAATGTGTAATACGAATTGTCACTTTTGTCGGCCTCATAACGTCCACGCTGCGTCGCAAACCGGCTCACGGGAAAGTAAGAATTGAACTTCGCCGTTTTCCTTAAATTCTGGTTCACATTACCCGGCGCCGCACTTCCGCTCATAAAACCCACCGCCTCCGTATCATGGTTCCCTAGGGCAATGGCGTACGGAATGTGTTGTATATCAAACAGCTCGTAACCCTGGCTGGCCGTCTCATAATGGTCGAAATTATCAAAATTGACCAGGTCGCCGACGTGCAGCACAATTGGGATATTTAGGGAATCCTTCTTTTCCACTATCCATTTCACCTGGCTGTAAAACATATCCTGCTTGCCGCCAACTTCGTTTTGCGTATCTGGAAAAACAGGGATGGTGAATTTTTGCGCACGGCTTTGCGTGACGCTCCCGGCAATCAGCAGCAGAGATAAATAACTGTAAATGACTTTTTTCATAAAACACGAATGATTGTTTATTAGCAAGTACGCCGTGGCCATTTCTTACCTGCTTTTTGCAAATTGTTCCGACTCTTTTAAAGCCTGATGATAGACATCAAACCCATTTTTCACTTGCTGGGATGCATTTTTAAATGCCTGTGAAGACATTAGTTCGTTCAACTTTCCCTGTGACTGAAAAATAGAGGCGACCTGAACTGCAACGGATTCGTCAAAGGAAGCCAGCTGTTTAAAAAGGTTTTGTGTATTTCCCTGAGATCTTTCAACCAGATTTTGTGCGTAATGAAATGCGCTTGTTTTTTTAGTATCCCCATCGGCATCCACCCACAAAGCGCCGGAAGAACCGATCACCTGCGGGTTCCACACGCTGGACATTCGTGAGTAGGGTTTTGGAATAATCCAGAATGGGTGCAATGGATCTGGCCCTTCTGCGATGGCTACAAAATAGGTATCCTGCGAACTGATGGGAACTGTCCAGCTTCCCTCCCACTTCACCCCGTTCTTTCCGTCCTTGTTAATGCGTACTTCCCGGATTTTCATGCCGTTTGCATACAACGAAACGCGGTCTGCCTTAATCCAGGAAGGTCCCAGCACGCGTGCAGAGATTTGCATTTCCTTGCCCGAGGTCGGCGCAAGGTCGCCAGGGCCATATTTTCCATCCACCTTGATTTCAGCCATTAGTCCAAAGCTCACCATTACCCGGCCAGCCAGCAGCTGATCAACTGCTTCGCCGACATTGATTTTTCCGGGCACGTCGTCCCGACATTGAATATAAGTCCGCCCCTGCGCGACCAGGTAGCGCATCACATCATGCGAATCACTTGAACCGAGCGGCGTCAGGTAATGCCCCCGGTTAAGCAGGCCGAACCAATCCCGGTACAATTGCATAATGTCTTTTTGCTGCGCGCTCGAATTCATGACTTCCATGGCATTGGCTGGTAGTTTCCATTCTTGCAGATCCTGTCCGGCTATCGAAATGTGCCTTGACGGGCCGAATGGCTGGAAATTGTAAAAAATATTACGGCCATGATTCAGAACAATCACTTGCTTATTGCTATTGCCTAGCTCTTTTGAAACCGATGCCCAGTCTTTCACCTGATGGTCCGCCGCCTTCGCATTATCCGCCAGCGGAAATACATTGAAATGGCCCACCTTGGTTGTAAACTCGTTACCGGTTACAGGCGTAAAGACCGTGTCCAGCCCCATTTTCCTGATCAATGGTTTGGCGTCGTACACCATATTGTGGTCTGTAAAAACAGGCAGATCAATGCCTTCCCCGGCGAGGGTTAAAAGCCGCTCCTGTACGGTTGCATCTCCGTGACCCGAGTTCGTGAACGTGTGAATGTGCGTATCAGACGAAACCCAACCCTGGGTTGGCACTTCCCGGATGAGGGAAAAGTGGTGGCTTACCGGTTTATTTTTTGTTACCTCCAATACAACGGAATCCACGCTATACTCAAATCCCCGGCTTGCGTACAGCTTATATTTACCCGCAGGCAGTGAAAATGAAGCTGTTCCTTCTCCCGTATAAATACAGCCGGTACGAACCGCGAGCTGCTGCCCCGGCGTCGCCACAACGGGTTGCAGCGCTTTGTCTAACCTGGTAATTGTGATTCTTGCAGGAATCAAATGGTTAATCCCTTTTTCGAAAACGCCTACATTAACCTTCACTTCTTCCAGCAGCTGCTGCGTGGGACGGTCGAGCAATTGGATGTCACCGACCAGGATATCGTCCGGCAGCAAGTCCGCTTTGCCTGCCGAATCATACTTGATGGTTAGCACATTCCCTTTTGCCTTCAAAACATTCGGCGGAACGGGCAGATACCTAACACGCGCGTTTTCATCCTGATCGAGTTTCCCCAGGTCGCGGCCATTCAGTGTTACAACCCAACCTGCTTTCACATCTTCCTGCCTGAGACTTAGCGTGGTTTCCGATGCATGTTCTTTTCCGTCAAAATTAAGATCGAGCTGCTTTTGCGGTGTTCCTTTAAAGCTATCCCATTCCCGCGCATTACCTGCCCGCAAGTGATGAATCTTTTTATCTACCACCGAATCTGCATTGACGACCTGCCTGTTTGCCAGAACTAAGAAAGCCATCAGGCTTATTTGAAAGATATGCATAGGTTACCAGTTTGGGTTTTGTGTTAATCCAGGATTCAGGTCGCGTTCCTTTTGAGGAATGGGCCAGAGATAGTCCCGGTTCTTGTTAAATGCCCGTTCGAACGCAGGTGCTTCTACGGTTTTCAGCGTTCCGTTTTCCAGGTAAGTCATGCCATATACTTTGCCCGGAAGGACTTGCTCAGCCAGGCGCCACCGGCGCAGATCAATGTATCGTAAACCTTCGAAAGCGAGCTCCACCAGTCGTTCCTTGCGCACAATCTGCCGCATATGCTGTTGGGAACCCAGATTTTTCACAGGCGGCATATTGACATCGGCTCTCTGACGAACCAGATTAATTGCGTCCAGAACACTTTGATCCAGCTGATTGAGCTCGATCTTAGCCTCTGCATAGGTTAACAGAATTTCCGGATAGCGCATCAAAATAATGTTGATCCCGCCATTGGCCGGCTGGGCCAGGTCCTGAGGATTAATGTACTTTTTTACAGTAAAACCAGTAGTGGAAGTAATGTAACTGTAACCCACTGCGTCCGCCGTGCCGCTACCCGGATTTGAATTAAATATCTTCCCGTCAGGAAGCTTTTCGCCGGTTACGAAGACAGAGTACCTGAGCCGCGGATCACGGTTTGAGTAAGGGTCTTTGGGATCAAATCCGCTTGCAGGATCTGTAATGTCCTTTCCATTACGCATCGCATAGGCATCCACCAGCGCTTTGGTCGGCACAAATGAATTCGTACTGGCTTGCTGGCTGTAAGGTGCCATGGTCGCAAACACATTGTTGTTATAGTTGTCCTTGATAAACTGTTTGTCCAGAATCACCTCCTGGTTGTTTTCAGCCTCATAACTAAACAGTTTTTCATAAGAAGAATATAAGTTGTAAACTTTCAGGTCCATAACTTCTTTCGCTGCCGCGGCCGCACCTTCGTAGCGTCCCGCATATAGTAATGCCCTTGCTTTCAGCCCCAATGCAGCGCCTTTCGTGATCCGTCCCTTTTGTTGCGGAGCGGCGTTCAGCAGCCCGGCAGCCTCTGTGAGTTCGGCAGCAACAAAGTCCCAGACTTCCGCCACCGGCGCGCGTTTCACCTGCCTGCTTTCTTCCAGAGAAAGCTCATCGGTGATCAACGGCACATCGCCGTACAAACTAGCTAGTTTTGTATAAAGATATGCCCTCAAAAATTTCACTTCCCCTTTGAGTAAATCGATCTTTTTGGGGTCTGCATTCTGCACCCTGTCGATATTCTTGAAAAAACTATTTGCAGCGCGGATTCCTTTGTACGCATTGGTCCATTCCAGCAACACTTTTGCATTCAATGCATCCGTCTGGCCTTTTTCGATCAGGGCTTCGGTTGCAAAACTCTGATTGGTATGTCCGATGTCCGTCATGCCGTCCCAGCTGAAAATGCCCGGACCTTCCAGATACGTGTAAATTGCATTGGTAGCCATGGTCGCGTCCTGCTCCGTTTTCCAGAACAGCTCCACGGGCAGACGGTCGTTAGGAACAGTATCCAGCAACTCCCGTTCGCAGCCCGAGGCGGCAGCCAGCATTAAAATCGCAATGAGATTTCGTAAGGATGTATACATAGCCTTTATGATGTTTCTGTTTCTATATTAAAAGGATAGATTAACGCCCAGCGTGTAAAGCGCAGTCTGAGGGTAAATGGCGCCACGCCCCGAAACGGTTTCCGGATCAAGGTTCCATTCATTCAGCTTAGAGAAAGTAAGCAGGTTTGTGCCCGAAACATAGACGTTCATACGCTGGATAAATGCCCTTTGGGTCAGCTTGGTAGGCAATTGGTAAACCAGCTGAATGTTTTTCACCCGCAGGTATGATCCGTTGATCATCATCCGGTCGGACGAAGAAAGGTTTCTGAGATCCGATTTCAGTGGGCGCGGAAAGCGCGCATCGCGATGTTCGGGCGTCCAGTAATTGTTGGTATAAATGGCGTGGGTAAAACCTTCGTTGTTCCCCATTTCAGCCAGTGCACCGGCCAGGCGCGTTTTTACCTGCGCCGCTCCCTGAAACAGTATGTCGAGCGAAAGGCTTTTGTAGGACAGGTTCAGAGAAGTCCCGAACGTGTATTTTGGAAAACTGTTGCCCAGATATTTTCGGTCACTGGGATTGATAATACCGTCTCCATTCCTGTCTACATATTTAACATCGCCAGGTTTTGTCCCCGCTACAAGCGTCGGATAGTTGGCGATTTCGTCTGCGGTCTGAAACAATCCGTCTGTTTCGTATCCCCAATGCGAGTTAATCGGATACCCTTCACCGATGATAAAAATCGGGTCTGTTTCATCAGAACTGATGTACGGGCCTGTTCCTGCCAGGCTCACAACCTTATTTTTATTAATATTCAAATTGGCATTTACATCCAGAGCAAACTGGTCCCATTTGTTTTGCATGCCCGCCGAGAATTCCCAGCCATTATTATCAACCACACCTGCATTGCGCGCAGACGGGTTTAAGCCAAGTGTGGCGGGCACGGGTAGCACGAGCAGGATTTTGTCAGTCCGCTTTCTGTAATAATCCACAGTAACCGAAACTTTATTGCTGAAAAGCTGTGCGTCGAGGCCAATATTAGTCTGCGTCGTCGTTTCCCATGTAAGGTCCGGATCGGCTAGGTTAAGCTGCGCGTAACCAGATGCCGGCGCTCCGTCGAACGTATAATTGACAAGACTGAGCGTTGGGAAATAACTGTAAAGCGCCACGGCCTGGTTGCCGGTTCCACCCCATGAACCCCTGATTTTGAGATCATTCACATAGTTCCCGAGCTTCTCCCAGAACTTTTCGTTGGAAACCCGCCAGCCGAGCGACATGGACGGAAAATAACCATAACGCCTGTTTTCCATAAACCGCGACGATCCATCGTACCGGCTGTTGACTTCCAGAAGATATTTGTTTTGATAGGCATAATTGATCCGGCCAAAAAACGAGCGCAGACCCCATTGATAATCGGTGCCACCATTGTTTTTGGTATTATCGTTGGCACCCTGGCTGATCGACTGAATATTATTGTTATAAAAGTTCTGACGAAATGCATTTACATTATTTCCAACATTGCTGATCTGCGAGTAACCTGCCAGAATGCTCAATTCATGCCCTCCAAACTCTTTCGAGTACGTCAGCAGATTGTTTAAAGTGATTTCGCGCGAAAAGATCCTGTCCTCGTTCAGCGAGTTCATCAGGACATTTTTCTTGATAATATCCTTGTTGTAATAATCCCGCACCTCGTATTTGTTGGCGAAAGATTTTGTCATCGTATTGTTAAAACGTGCCGCAAACTGGGTCGAAAACATCAGATCTTTGGTAATGGACCAATTGCCTTTGAAGTTTCCGACGATGTAATCGTCGTTGGTTTTGGAAACGCCCGCTATCTCGGCATACATTAACGGATTATGCCCCTGCGCACTCAGTCCGTAAGTTCCGTCAGGATATTTCGGCACCGCCCACTGACTGGAATGGAACATGCGGTTGTAGATATTCTCGTAGCGATTGTTGTCATTTACCAGCGAGGTAAAATAGGTGTACCGGTAGTTAATGTCTGTATTTAAGGTGATTTTGGAGGACAATTTAAAATCTGTATTGAGCCGGATCTCATTGATCTTTGAGCCTGAATTTGGAACAATGGCGTCCTGATTCTGATGACGCAGGCTCAGCCGCGATTTTACTCCCTCACTTCCTCCGCTGATCGACAATGAATGATTCTGCTGAGGCGCCACACTGTACAGTGTGTTGAACCAGGTGTTGGGCAGCGGATATTTGAGCCGGTCGGTGGCATTTACATATTGCTGAATGTATTCTTCCGTATACTTCGGCGTCACGCCCGCATTGATCGCGCCGACATTCAGCATCCGCATAAAAGATTCCAGGTCCATGTGCGCCGGCTTGTTATTGGCCTGTTGCAAAGCATAATAACCGTGATAGTTGACCGCTAACTTCCCTGATCTGCCTTGAATGGTAGTAACCAGAATAACCCCATTCGCCGCCCGAGAACCATAAATTGCCGCTGACGAAGCATCTTTCAAAACGGAAATGGATTCAATGTCATTGGGATTGATATCGGCCAGCCGTTGCTCGATTCCGTCGACAATCACCAGTGGATTGTTGTCGCTCAAAGTAGTAACGCCCCGCACCCGCACGGTCGTGTTAGACTTGCCAGGTGCACCTCCGTTATCCACGATGGTAAGACCGGGCAACTGGCCCTGTAAAGCCTGCTGGATATTGGAAACGGGCCTTCTGACCAGGTTTTCCCTTTTTATCGTGCCCACCGCGCCTGTCATGCTGCCCTTTTTTTGGGTGCCGTATCCTACAACGACCACTTCGTCCAGAACCTGCTTGTTTTCCTGCAACACCACATTCAAGACAGACTGCGCCTGAACCGGAATTTCTTGCGATACGTAGCCAATGTAAGAAAATACAAGCGTACCCGACGCCTCGGGCAGATCCAGCGTATAGTTGCCTTCCACGTCGGTTGGTGTGCCGACGTTTGTACCTTTTAAAACAACATTAACACCCGGAATTCCACTGCCGGAAGCGGATGTGACCTTGCCTGAAATTTTGAACATAGCGGCCTGCTTCTCTCCGGCCGGGCTTTCAGCAGAACCGCTTTCCTGTTTACGCTGAATGCGGTAAATGATGACACTTTTATCCATTTGTTTGTAGCCAAATGGCAGTCCCTTTAATGTAAAGTCCAGCGCTTCGCTCACTTTATAACTTCCTTTGGGTAGGCTTACTGATTTGTACGAACTGATATCATACTCGTTGTAGGCGAAATTCAGCTGGGTTTGCTTTTCTATTTTTTGAAACAACGATTTGAGTTTTTCATTGCGCAATTCCAGCGTAACACGTATGTCTTCCAGCTTTTGGCTGCTCGCGGGTTTTGCCAGCAGCAGCCCAATGCTCATCAATAACAGAAACAGATAACAAAAACTCGCCCGCATCAGAAATGGCAGATTACGGTTTTGAAAAAGAGCGCGTAACCCTGCCCTTCCCAAACCCTTGGGTTCAGTAATAAAAAATTTCATACTTTGCATTGCTTTTAAGATTGGAACACGGTTTTACAAGCACCCTGATCCATCCGGCCGCAATCCGGGTGGATCTTTTGCTTTTACAGCCTTTACGGACTGCAGTTGACTTGTCTAACTATCATTCATATACGTCATGTTTAAATGGGCATCATCCGGTTTACTGGCAAGTGTTTCCTCCCTCTAAAACCACGGACCCGTCGGGTTGGAAGGTGTATGATATCTGATTGACAGCCGTAATCACTTTAAGTATATGCTCTAAACTCTCCCCGTTCAGGAATGACGCGCTGACGTGGCATTTTTCAAGATTTTCGTTCATCAGCGTTAGCTTCGTATGGAACCTTTGAGCAATGACTGACACTGCTTCCTGCATGGTCACATTATCCAGAATGATGAATTGATCTTTCCAGCCCGCAGCCACGTTTGCATTCACGTTTTCTTTGGTAAAATCGCTGGTCAGGGTGTTCACAACGATCTGCTGGTCAGGCGTTATCACGTCAAATGTCCTTTCTTCATCACCCACCTTTACCTTGCCTCTTGTTACCGTTACCTTCACCTGCTGCGTGCCGGCCGACGCTGAAATGTTAAAAGCCGTACCGAGGACCGTCGTTTTAACCTTCCCTGTATACACTATGAATGGCTGGGCAGGATCATGCTTTACATCAAAAAAGCCCTCTCCGGTAAGTGTCACCTCCCGCGCACTTTTCCCAAAATTATCTGGATTATAAGTGAGTTGACTTCCATTATTGAGCAAAACCATACTTCCATCCGGTAGACGTATGAGCTGCTTATCCGTAAAGCTGGCAAGGTGCGCGTCAGCCGCTGGAACGGTTTTGACTTCGTTCCGCGCACCAAGCGGTTGGTTACCTGAACGAACAATCAAAAACCACCAGGTTCCAAAAAGAACACCTGCAACCACAGCAGCTGCTGCAAGCCAGCTTTGCATACTAATCACTTTGACTTTCTGCTCACCGACAGTGCCGCTTAATCTTCGGTTGTAAATGCCAGCCATCCGCTCTTTTTCTTCCTGAGATGGAATAGAAAGCATTTCATCTTGAAGGCTTTGCAGCATATTCATTTCCAGAATATCATCATATTCGCCGGTGTTAATGAGCCGGAACAATTCAGCTGTTTCGCTTTTTGAAGCAGTCTGATTCAGGTGACGTTCCAGTAAAGTCTCAAATCTATTCATGAAATTCTCGCTGGATTGCTGCCAGTTCCATGCAAAGGACATGGCGCACAACCCGGTTTATGTATAAGAGAGCAAAAACGAAAGGAGTAACTAGTGGCGGAGATATTTTTTTAAAAAAAATTAATCAAGTAGCATTGAAATCAGGTAAACTAATCCAATGGTGTATTGTTGCAGGCGCAGTTTAATGGATTTGAGCGCGGCTGTAATGTGATTGTTGACCGTACTTGCCGATAGGTTCAGTATTCCCGCTACCATTTCATGGCTCAATCCCTGGATCTTAGCCAGTTCAATAACACGTTTTTGCTGCGGCGGAAGCTGTTGCAGGGCTTTTGCGAGGAGCTCCTGATAATATTCAGTCGTGTCAACGCCTTCCGTATCCTGACTTTCGGCAAATGCAAGCTGAGCTGTTGATTCCCTCGCCAGGTCTTTAATGTATTTCAAACAAAGGTTTTTGGTCATAAAAAAGAGGTAACTCTCTATGGCCCGGATCTCCCTGAAATCGGCCCGCTTATTCCAGAGGGCAAGAAAAATCTCCTGCACAACATCCTCTGCCTGGTCGGCAGAATGCAGATACCGGTAGGCGACCCTGTAAATGGCGGTGGAATATTGCTTGTAAAGCTGCTTATAGGCGATTTCATCCCCGCAGCTCACCCTTGTCAGCAAATCTGCCTGATCGGGTAATGGTTTCCTATTCAATTTGCATTGGATTTAGACCTTCCAAAAATATTGAAATAGCCGAAAAGAACAATAAAATACTGCTAACAGATAACAATTAAATAATATGTCGGATAAAAGAACGGATTATGTGGGGTGTGGCAAATTGAATTGTTTATGCCGATTGATCAACATTAAACTGTCTTGTCCAGAAATAAGTTGACCAATGAATGATTAAATTATGGATCAACTCAAACCATCTCATTTAATAACATATTGATAAACTTTAAAAAGTAGCATTGGAACGATATTAGTCATAGATCGAAATTCATATTTATTAACCAATTCATTTGATTATGTCTGATTTAACCAACGCCGCTTACACTGCTGGCCCAATTACCGGAGCTTTTAAAACAAGAGAAGATGCAGACCGTGCCTATGACTCTTTGATTAGCCGCGGGTACAGTTCAGATGAGATTACCGTAATCATGTCTGATGAGACTAAAAAGGCGCATTTTGTTGACAGTGACCATGACAGCGACCTAGGAAATAAATCTTTGGAGAAAGCTGGCGTAGGTTCTGCTATCGGCGGTACAGCTGGCGCTATCATTGGAGCACTTGCAGCCATCGGTACTGTTGTTGCTCTACCGGGTCTTGGCCTTGTTGTTGCGGGCCCAGTGCTGGCAGCACTCACAGGTGCTGGCGCTGGGGGGCTGACGGGTGGTATCATCGGGGCGCTTGTAGGCTCGGGTATACCGAAAGAACATGCCGAGCACTATGAAAACAGTGTCAAAGAAGGTGGCATTATCATCGGTGTTACTCCTAAGTCAATCCCTGACCGCAATGCAATAACCTCCGAATGGAGAACCTATCAAGTTCAGCAGTTACATGGTGGTGAAACAGAGCTGATGTAACTAAAAACTTCATAAGGCTATGATCGTCCGCATTTCACAGGGCAGTCATAGCCTTTTATAGATCCCCTATCCAATTCTACCCCTAAACTAATTGCTGTATGCCTATATTACTGCTCGCCTTACTGCTTACTAACCTCTCTACCATTGCATTCTTGGGCCTTGAAGTCTATTTAGGCCGTCAGTGGTATATACATAAGGATATCATCGGGGATCATGATTACGCCCAGCGGTGTTTGATTGCAGCGCTTGCGTTAATGGTTTTTATGATATTCGGCAAGGGTTTGATCCGCATCCTGTTGAGCAAAAGTATCAAGGGAGTCGACGAGCCTAAGGCCGAACGCCTGAAGGATCAAATAAAACTACCAAGACCTGACGGAAGTATCATCAACATCGAACAAGGTGGAGTAAAAGGCAAGCAGACCATTGTCTTTATCCATGGCTGGAATTCAAACAGCATGCAGTGGTATTATCAAAAAGAATATTTTGCCAGTAACTACCACCTAGTGCTGATGGACCACCCCGGTTTGGGCAGATCCAAACGCGCCGATAATAAAGATTTTAGTCTGAATAAGCTAGCTGCCGACCTGGATGCGGTGATAGAAAGATCTGGCGCAAAAGACCCGATTTTATGGGGACATAGCATGGGCGGAATGACGATCTTGACTTTTTGCAAAACATACAAGCATAAGTTGCCCAATATTAAAGGGATCATTTTAGAACACACCACATTCACCAACCCTACCAAAACATCAATCCTGAGCAAATTGTTGACAACAATACAAAATCCGGTTTTAAAGCCGATCTGCTGGCTTATGGTTGCACTTTCTCCGTTGCTGTGGCTAAGCAGGTGGATGAGCTACTTCAATGGCAATATGTTGATCATGACCCGGTTTCTCACATTTGCGGGGACCCAGACAGGTAAGCAGCTGGATTTCGCCAGTCGACTTGCTGCAATGGCACCTCCGGCAGTTACAGGTAGGGGCGTTCTTGCCATGTTCGACTACGATGCTACTGACATCCTTTCCCAAATTCAAGTTCCTACGCTTATCATTGGCGCAAACAAAGATCGTTTGACCAAGCCCGAAGCGAGCCTTATAATGAACCAAAGCATAACTGGTTCAAAGCTACTGCTGTTACAGCCAGCAGGGCATATGGGATTTGTTGAACGGCATCAGGAAGTTAATCAGGCGGTAAGCAAATTCATTTCCCTCCAAACAACAGGCAGACCTTAGCAGTATTCTGCTAGAAATCAGCTGTCTGTGAGTGTGAGCTTCATACAGATACTATGATAATTTTGTCCCAATGCTCAATAATAAGCCTTATCGTAATAGGACTGGCGCATCAGATTAAATAGTTGCAAAGTTCCTTTTATTTCATCGCAACGCAGGTGGCCTTAAATTGTGTCTACCTGGATAATTCCGGCCTACCGGATATCCCCTGAACAATCCCACCTGCATGATTATGAATTTCAACTTTACATCCTACGGCCTCCGGCTGCTTGTAATGCTTTTTTTTTGCTGCCAAATGGCGTTTGGGCAGGAAAAACCGGTTTTGTGCGGCACCCGGGATGCCGACGCACCGCCGCAAATGGCAGATGATGAGTCAGCTGCCGGCCATCATGGCCAGGTAAAACGCGCGCACTGCCGCAGGAGAAAAAAGAATATGCCGCGTTGCGGTGGAGATTGATTCGGATACTTATGTGAAATACGAACGTGACACCGCGGCGATTATCCAGACGGTGATCGGTAATGTCGAAAAATGTTCGAAATTTTTTGAGCGGGAGGCAAACTTCCGGATGATGGTCACGAGCATCCGGATTTTCAAAGACACCGAGCCGAATCCTTACGCCAACGCACACGACGTGCATGCCATGTTGACGATCCTGGCCAGCAGGCAGGTGTCGGACCAAAAGTTTGACAAACGCATCTACCTTTATACTAAGCCGGTCGGCGGCGGAGCTTCGGGCGTGGCGTTCATCGGCGGTGTCTACAATGTGTCGCCGCTCGAGAATGCCGCAGACAATATCCGAAATAGATTTTTGCAGCTCCTTTGAAACGTATGTGTCCGGAAGCTGCCGGAGGGAAGAAAAATCTAGTTTGTCAAGAATATGCGCCGGCAGGCAGGAGCGAAAGTAGTCCAGCGCCCCCCCAGTTGTATACACTTAGGCTACTGCCTAAAATATAACCAGAGCCACATTACACCACTTATGAATGCTAGGCTACCTGTAAGACGCGTGTTTGTAGCCGGCCTGGGCACTTGCCGAATTGACTTTTTTTCACTGTACGCTATCCATGCCTGGCTTAGATATGGCCATAAATGTGCTAATACCAGAAGACAATAGACGATTGCGATTAAACCATACCATGTTTTATCACTCCACATAAGCTCCGTTGTAGTTTTAATATCCTTTTACCCTCAAGTTAGACATTTTGTTCTTAGATTCGTCATTTAACATACAATCCGTTATAAGAGCAAAAACGAATTTTCTTAGCTTTTTACGATTACCAGTTTCTTTGAAGAATAAGGCAGTAATGACGTCTATATGGTTGCAAGCGTTTCGAGCAAGCACATTATCTGATCTCAAAAAGGGAGATGCGGCCTTCGGAAGTTTATCTAGAAGTCGGTTTTGAAAACGTGTCGCACTTCTCATTCATATTTAAAAAAAACATTTGGCCTTACGCCAACCAAGTTAATTGAAAAAAAAACAGGAGTGCCCACTACTAGAAATGGTCGGTTGCAGGCAATCAGGCGGTAATTGGAAAAATCTTCTGGATATTAAATAGACAGTATTGATACCTTCTGTGAGCCTTACATGCAGTATTCCCGACAACCCAATCCGTTATTAATATTAAAACTGGGTGCTATGACCAATCCGGTTAAAGATAAAGCAATTACTAATGGGAATAAACTGCCCTAAAATTGAACATCCTTGGCGTATCATATCATTTCACAGGGAAAAACGCAACGGACTTAAAGCTCTAACTTCTGTTTGTCTTTCAAGAGCTGCGCTTTCAATTTTGCATAGTCCAGATCCTGCACAGCCACTTTGGCATCAATCGCCTGCACCGCAGCGGAAGCTGCACTCTCTCCTAAAATCATGAAAACCGGCTCCATTCGAATGGATCCGTAAGCAATGTGCGAGCTGGAAAGGCAAACCGGAACCAACAGGTTTTGGCACTCTGCCCTTTTGGGAATGATAGAAGTATAGGAAATGCTGTAAGGCTTCTTGGGATGCACACCGATATCACCTTCATTCTGCACAAATCCATCTTCTTTAACATAACGCTGTGCATGGTGCGAATCCAATGCATAAGAACCCATTCCAATCGGTTGGCTAACCGGTTCCAGGCCAAGCGTGTGGTTTTCGGTCATTACACTTTCGCCGATCATTCTTCTAGCTTCACGCACGTAGATCTGGTGCGGCCAGCCGCCATTATCTTTGAATTCATCCTTGGGTAACCCCCACTTACTCATCTCTTTGCGTACATCGGCTGGAACTTGCGGGTCATTGGACAAGAAATACATCAGACCTTTCTCATACAATTCATGCGCCCTGATGATCTCCTTCCTCCTTTCGTAGTTGGCTTCTGGGTAATCATAGTTCTGACCAATGAAATCGGTGCTGAATGGACCGTGGTTGTTGGTATCCGTTTTCTTATTGGGAATAGGATCATATTTATCAAATGTTTCTGTCCAGCCCGCCTTGTAAACCCTTGCGAGCAGTTCGTAATTGGCAGGATCGTAACCTGCTGGTTTGGTAAATGGAATACGATTATCGGGATTTGCAGACAGGCATATCCGGAAGCAGTAAGCCTGTATTTTATTGTCGCCCGAACCATTTTCCGCAATCTTTTCATCACTTATATAAGGCAGCAAACCGCTTTTAGTGTCGCCCTCCACTTTGTATGGACTGATATTCTTTTGGAAGTGATGTCTATGGTGAAAAACGCCCGCCTGTACACCGTTCCATTTCTCATTGTAAACACTATTTGCCTCGCGACCGACGTGGTATTTCACACCTGCGGCAGCCATCAAATCGCCTTCGTAGGTCGCGTCAATGAACATTTTACCTTTGAAAGTTTTGCCTGAAAGTGTTTTGATTGAAACGATTTTGCCGTTTTCTTTCTCCACACCTTTTTGCCGGTCGAGCCACTCGTCACGGTAGATCTGAATGTTATTTTCTTTAACAAAATCCTCAAAAACCTGCTCCGCCGCGTGCGGTTCAAATATCCACATCGTACGTTCGGTTCCGTCCATCGCAGGTGTACCCTGACCTTTGTTACCATATTCCTCCTTTTTCTGCCATTTCCATGCTTCCGGCTTGTCGTAATGCAGGTACAACCGGTGGTAAAACTCCCTCGCCAGCCCGCCGATTACTGACTTATCGCCCGTGTCCGTGAAACCCAGTCCGCTTGCAGAAAGTCCGCCTATGTGCTTGTCGGGCGAAACAACCAGCACCGTTTTTCCCGACTTGCTAACCTGCATTGCAGCAGTGATCGCCGCAGAAGTTCCGCCGTAGATGATCACGTCCGCAGATTGTGTCTTTTGTTTTTGTGAAAAGCTTGCATTGCTGCACATCAAAACCAGTGCAGCTATATAGATCAAATGTTCTTTCATTTATATCAATAGTTAATCTTACCTCCTATTCCTGAACTCTCTTAAAAATAACCGCATCAACGAGCACCTGGCCTTCCGAACCTTCGCTCAGAATATCCACATAACCGTCCATTCCTTCCAGGAACTCAAATTTTCCAATGGAAAGTGATTCCGTCGGTTTTACCCAGATTTCCTGTTCGCCCTTTTTGGAATGAACTTTCACTTTAAACCTCGTTACCGCGTTCAGCTTACCATCGACCGGATACTTATCCCCATTTACAGTCGCTCTAAGTTGCGGGTCAAAAGGCGTTTGCTCTGAGAACAAAAGCTCGTAAGTACCTGCCGCAAGATCGGGTCGGAATCTCACAAATTCGTCTTCCGTGGCCCGGCCGCCATTGGTCAGATACAAATCACCGACTCCCTTTTCCTTCCATCTTTTAAACTGCGGCGCAACCCAAAAGTAAGGCGTGCTGTAAAACCGGTTTTCGCGCACGTCCGCATTATCGACGATCTCGCGTTTGAGGTTTCCGGTTTCATTGTGCGCCGGAGGATAAGTTGGGATCGTCAGATTTACCATCAGATACTGCACTGCATTGGCGCTGCCCGGAGCCTCTACACGAATACGCGCGTTATAAACGCCGGTAGGAAGTCTAGTCGCATCGACGGAGACCTTCAATTTCTGCTCATTCCCCTTTCCTTCCGTTTGCAGATCCAGCCAGCCTTTTCCGCTCAAATACTCAATCTTTGGCGCATTGATTTTAGCTAATTCGCCCGTTCCAAAATTCACCAGTGCCACCGTTTTTGCATTGGGCTGCGGCCTGGTTGGTCGGGCGAGAAAGTGAAGTGAATTTGGAATAAACTTCCTTTCCAATGCATACACATCCATCACATGCGCCGGCCTGATGCGGAACGAAGGTTCTTCACTGCAAGCCAAAGCGAGTGCAGCTTTTGACACAGAATTAGCATTCTGACCGTCGATTGTAATATGCTGCGTAAAGCTGTTGCGGGTAACGCCGTCGTCTACCAAAAGTGTTACCGGATAAATGCCCGGATTTACAAAAACATGTTTCGGATTCTTCTCGATTGCAATGCCGCCGTCGCCGAAACTCCAGTAGTAGAGCAGCTCGCGACCAGTAATTTTGTATTCGTTCCGCGATTTTTCACCATTGAACGAAACCCCGACCCCTGTCTTCCCCGGGCGTAGCGGACCGATGATCGCTTTGGTTTCACCGGCCCGCTCTCGGTTATCTTCAAAAGTCTGCCAGAACAAAATCCACGGATCGAGCAGAATCTCGGTTTCCTCTTCCTTTGTTTTGACCCGAAACACGAAATGCGAATGGTTGTTATTCCCTACATGCACACCCGACCCGTCCGAATAATACACGCCTGCGCCAATAGGCGTATGTTCCGGAATGCGCAGGTTGAGCATGTGGTGATTCTGAATGCTCCATTGATCGCCGTTTGCCCAGGTATGAGTGCCCCGCCACCGGTTGTTATTGTCGCCCTTTTCCAGGCTGAAAACAAAGTAATGATCATCGATCGGAAACGGCGTAAAGTGCGGTGTTCCTGCCGGAATGTTCAGATCCAATCCTCCGTGCAGCTCAAATCCGTTGTAGGCGCCCATCCAGCAATCGTCTCCATTGTAGCTGTTCGAAATGCGAAGGAAATTTTCACTGCTGGGAAACATCGTGTATAGTCTGGACGGAGCAATGCGGCTTGTCATATCAGTCACCGCAAAACGCGCGTGTTTGTGCGGCACCGATTCGCTGCTTTTCCCGCCGTGCTCGTCCTTAATGATCTGCCCGATCGTGTTCACCCCGTCAAACCAGATCCGCATTCCGTTGATCACATAAGGTTCATAAAAGCTTTCCTGAGACCCTACATAACGCTCCATTTTCATCAGATGCCCGTCTATCAAAACCTGACAGGTAAAATGGTAAAGTGTCGCGCCTCCCGGCTGATCTTCCCTGAGCTTTCCCAGGTTAGTAATGATGATATCCGACGATATTTTCTTCAATACCATCGTCCGGGTTTCGCCATTGCGGAGGGTAAATTTCAGCGTATCCTCCTTGTTCATTTCCACCGGCGTCAGCGTAGCTTTGGCCTTGCGAATTATGGTTTCGCCACTGGCAGAGCTTCCGTAAAACAGCAGAAAAACGATAGCTGCTAGATAAAATCGGAACATTGGTATCAATGGATATAGTCGTTGTTTATGCATCATTATTCAGTTTTCTATCTTACTATCAACCAGTTGATCTACTTATTTATTGACCGCAGTGGGCTCGAACAAGTCAGGCAAAGGATTGGGGGTGCTTGCATTCGAATTGATCTCATTTTGCCCGTAAAAGAACCTTTCAGGCAGCCGGTTGCCCGTGGAAGGCGTGAGCTTAATGCCGATCCCTTCTTTGCGCGTTCTTCTGATATCATTAAAACCGATCAGCCGGACAAAAAAAGTGACGTACCGTTCTTCCAGTATTTCTTCCAGAAGCGCCCGTGTTTTATCAGGATTCGTCGGGTTTGCAATCCCGCCTGCGGCGAAATCTGCCTCTGTATAAGCATCGTATTTAAGGCTGTATCTCGACCGGTAAGTAGGGTCCATGTAGCCGCCCGAGCTCATAAACTCGCGGAACTTATTCAGGTGCGTTAATGCCAAAGTAAAGTCAGGCTTTCTTGCCGCAGCCTCCGCCAGGGTCAGCAGGTTTTCTTCATAGGTGACCATCGGGGAAGACGCATTCATCGCAATGACCCCATTCAAAGAATCGCCGCGCGCCACGGAAAGATAATTGGGCTCAATTTCGCCGGTGATGCCTTTGGTACCCAAATTGACATAGTAAAAATTAAACCGCGCAGTTTCATCCGTTTTCGGATTACCCCGGTATGTTTTCGAAGCGGGATCAAGAATGGTTGTCAGATAAGCATTTCTGGCGCTCAAATCGCCCGCACGTTCTTCCACATTATGCAGATAATACCGGTTGCGCGTCCCAGCAGTTGCCGTGTGCGGACTCAGCAAAGAACCGGCGGTACTCGCAATGCCTTTCAATGCTTCATTGTAAGCCTTATCGTACTCCCTGGTTTCCATATAAAGCCTCGCTTTCAATGTATGCGCCACTGCAATCCATTTGGCAGCATCGCCATTAAAGAAAATGTCGGCTTT
Organism: Dyadobacter alkalitolerans DSM 23607; assembly: GCF_000428845.1. Taxonomy (GTDB): domain Bacteria; phylum Bacteroidota; class Bacteroidia; order Cytophagales; family Spirosomataceae; genus Dyadobacter; species Dyadobacter alkalitolerans. Next base: position 596,601 of record NZ_AUAS01000002.1, read on the forward strand.
GTTTGTCACCGCACCTTTTCCGGATTCCAGAGCCACAATTCCTTCATCGAGCAGCTTTTGAACACCGGCATACACACTCGCCTGCGGATCGAAAACAGGATTGGGAAATTGCTGCGGATTACCAAACTGAGAGAATGGGATATCACCATAAAGCGCTGCTCCCGAACCTATTACATATGCCTGAACCACTCTTGCAATGCCGATACCGCGCTGGTTGTCCGCCTCCCTGTATTTGCCGATCGCCTTTTCGAGCTGAATGTAGGTTTGGTTATAAATGTAAGTCCAGGCATCGTCGGTTTCCACCGCCGTGTACTGGTAATTTTGATAATTCAGGTACTGCCTTTGAATCCCTGTCATGTAACCCGACCACATATTGGAAATGATCGCGATCCTGGATCCATTGAAGTTAATGGAGGCCACCTGGGCACCTGTGAGCATCATATCCGCCGGCGCATCGGTCACATTATTCGGGTCCACATTCATGTCCTTTACAAAACTTGAACACGAGGTCGCGAAGACAAAAATGGACGTTATAGCAAAAAGAAATAGTCTTTTCATGAGGATAACTAATTAATAGTTAATGAGTAAAGAAAAAAGGTAGGATCTGGTGCCGGGGTTATCAAAGTAATCCAGACCTCTTCCCAGCGAAACCTGTGTATGATTGGAATCCGGGTCTATCCCGCGCACGCCCGTCCACAGAAAAAGGTTACGGCCCGACAGCCTGAACTCAACAGACCGCAGCTTGGTCGCCTTTCTGAAAGCTTCGGATTGCAAAGTATAACCCAGCGAAAGCTCCCGCAGCCTGGTCCAGCTTCCCTCGACCACAAACTGTTCTTTCAAGCCGCTGAAACCGCCGCCCAAAGTCGTGTAATACGATTCATCCAGCAGCACTTCCCCTGCTCCCAGGTCGGCAACATTGCCCCTCACCGTAGTCCCGGCAGGGATCACTGCGCCTTTGAAATTTTTCAGGTCTTTGTTCAAAGTCACCTCTTTCCCTACGTCTTCATGCGTTCCGTGCGAGTACATCACACCTCGGGTTCCTTCGAAAAAGTCGCCCCCCTGGAAGGTTTCAAATAGCAATCCAAGTGAGAAAGACTTGTAGGAAAGATTAGCTCCAAATCCGCCTCTCCAGTCCGGGTTCGGATCGCCGATCTTGGCATTGGCTGCATTGACAGTAGGAAAACCGTTTGCATCAAAAATCTTGTTACCCTGGTCGTCGCGGGCATAATGTCCGCCCATAAACACGCCCACCGGCTGACCTTCCAGCGCATTGATCGTCATATATCCGCTGATACCGCCCACTTGTACGGCAGTAGCGCCGGCAAGATCGGTTACCAGACTGCGGTTTCGGTTGAGGTTAAAATTGAGCGAAAGTGTCAGGTCTTTTTTTCTGAAAACATCATAGTTCAGATCAAAATCCACGCCCTTGTTCTGCATCGTTCCCGCATTCTGGTAGGCGCTTGAAAAACCAGTCGAGTTAGGTACAGGCACTGACAGCAGCAGGTCGCTTGTCTTGTTTTGGTAATAGGTAATCTCGGTTCTCAGCCTGTTCCCTAAGAATCTCAGATCCGCACCCACTTCATACTCCGTTTTTCTTTCGGGCCGCAACTGATCATTTCCGAAATTTGCACTTTGCAGGTAAGATCCGTTTCCGTAAAGCGAGTTACCAGGCACAAACAAAGTCCTTGTCCGGTAAGGCGCAGGCTGCACACCTACCACGCCGTAAGATGCTCTCAACTTTCCGAATGTCAGCCAGTTGGCTTTTTCAAACATTTTCAATTTCGTGAATTGCCAGGCAACGTCTCCGGAAGGATAGTAGAATGTATTGTCGGACGCTTCTCCAAAAGTCGACGCAGCTTCACCGGCGAATGAGAAATTGAAGAACAATGCATCGTAAACCGACAAGCCTAGTACCGAATATGCCCGCGCACTTCTGATGTTTGTCTTATAATTGTTCGGGTTTTTGTTGACAGTCAGGGCATTTGAAAAATTCCATGGCCCTTCGGCGATCAGAAAATCGGACATTTCTCCGCCTAACTCAGCATATTTACGATCATTCAAATTGAATCCGGCAATCAGGTTCGCCGAAAAATTGGGATTAAACTGGTGGCTATACCTTTCGATCAGATCGTAATTGAGCTGATTTTCAAGAATATTGACTTCACCATACCGGCCATTCAAATTCACCGCATCAGCCTGCGCCGAATTGACAGGGAAATACGTTTGGCGTACATCGGAAGAATTATCGATACCAAACCGGTTGATGATATCCAATCCTTTTATGGGCGTAATGGTCAGCTCTGCGCTACCGATAAACCGGTTCACCGAATTCGGGTTTTTCTGCTCGATCATCGTCCATAACGGATTGTTATACACCGGGTTGGAGCTATTTCCCAAATAATTTCGGTACGAGCGCTGTCTGTTTACAACCGGCGCTGCATTGGGGCCGCTGTAATAGTTGCCTTTGTAATCGGTAATATCGAAATCGGGCGTCATCCGGTAATAACCCAGCAGCATACCGGCCGTATTATTGGAACGCTGCACGCGCTCAGACCGGATCATTGCATAAGATGCGTGTGTAGAAAGTTTGATGATTTCGCTGAGCTTACTTTCAATGTTCAGCCTAATCGTGCTCCTTCTGTAATCGCTGTTTTGTCTGAAAACACCTTTCTGGTAAACGTCGCTCAGACTGAACAGGTAGCTGGAATTGGCTCCGCCGCCACTCAGACTGAGGCTATTATCGACAGCATATCCGTTCCTGAAGATTGATTTGAACTGATCATCCGCATAAATGTCACGTGAGTTCTTTTTGGTAATGGGATAATATCTTTTCCCAGTTTGGTAACCTTCAAAAAATTCGCCCGCCGTATTCACCTCATCCGTACCGCCTGCCCTGGCTTCGATCTTGTCACCCCAGGCATTTCCCGAAGCAGGATTGAATTTTCCCTGGTCGCCCTGGCCAAATGCAGTTTGCCTCTGGTGGTAGCGGTTGATTTCATCCATTGAATAGCTGGATTTGAATGAAATCCGCATTTTGTCATTGAATGAGCCGTTTTTGGTCGTGATCACGATCACCCCGTTCGCTGCCCGGGATCCCCAGAGCGCAGCCGCCGAAGCGCCTTTCAATACCTGAATGGAGGCAATATCGTCGGGGTTAATGTCATTGACGCGCGATTGCTGCACGACGCCACGAATGTTGGTGCCGCCATGAACCGAGCTGTTAATAGGCACACCGTCAACAATATACAGCGGCTGCGACGAACCCGACAAGGTACTTGCACCCCTGATCTGCACAAAGGAGCCACCGCCCGGATCGCTGCCGGAAGACCGGCCGATGAAAACGCCGGAAGCCTTTCCAGCCATTTTATTCAACAGACTCGTTTCGCCGGATGCCGCAATGCTTTTATCCGTGATTTTAGAACTGGTAGACCCGAGCTTATCGGCAGATTCTTTAAATCCCAGCGCGGTAACCACTACCGCGTCCAGCATTTTAATATCCGATTCCAAAACAATGTTAAAAGTGGTCTGATCTCCGACGAGAATTTCCTTGTTGACGTAGCCAACGTAGGAGAGAATCAGGGTCGCGTTTTCGTCCGGAACGCTGATTTCGAAGGCGCCATCGGTATTCGTAAGTGTACCGCGTTGCGAGCCTTTCAGCATTACGCTCACGCCCGGAAGCACCTCGCCGCGATCATCTTTGACAGTTCCCCGGATATTTCTTTCCTGACGAGCATTGCTTTCCGGCAGATTGGTCTGCTCGTCGCTTTCACGCCTGGATTGATTTACAGCCTTTTGCAGGATAATCTGTTTCCGCTGCAACTTGTACCGGATCCCGGCTTTAAGCAGCACCTCGTCGAGCACGCTGGATAATGCTTGCTGGTGCGCACTCACGGTCACCTTCTGATCGGGTGAAATCAGGTTTGAGGTATAGGTAAAATGCACATCGGCCAGCTTCTGGATCTGGTTGAGAACACTGCGTAATCCTTCATTTTCTGCGTGAATGGATATTTTCTGGTTCAATGCATTCTGGGCATCAGCCGGTCGGGCGAGGCTCACTCCTGCGAATAGAAAAACCAACAAAAGCTGATGTATTGATATTTTCATAATTGTACGTGCCAGCCAAAGCGCTTGTCTTTGTTTTTTCATAATTTTGATCGTTTTGTCATAGACTTGATTAGGGTTGAAGGCAAAAGAATCCCGTTCATCTTCCTGGAAGATTGGCATACGTACGAGGGTACAATGTTGACGGGACCAGGCTGGTGGTGGCTCAAACACCATCAGCCTTTTTTGTAAAGAGGTTTAGGTCATAGGCAGGTTTTTTAGATTTATGCTTTCGGCAGTCAGCAATCGGCCGTCAAAGTCTGAAAGCCGACTGCCGATTGCTGAAAGCCCTCAATGGCATCCCTCTCCCAGAATCACAATCCCGCCATTCTCAGGCTCGTAATGTGCTTCTATAGCTTCGCAAATGCTGTTGATTCTTTCGGTGAGTGTTTCTCCGCGGAATGAGGCAATGATCCTGCAGTTGACAAAAGTGTGTTTGTCGAATGCAATCTCAATTCCATACAGATTTTCCAGTTCTTTAAATACCTCAGCCACGGGCGTATCTACAAAAACCTGCTCGCGTGAATCAGTATCCTGCGCAATGATTTCCAGGTCTTTGAGTTGGGATTTTTCCAGCAGCAGGTCATTTCTGTCAAATACGGCTTGCTGATGCATGGTGAGCATGATACCGGGCGCGGGCTTACTCGCTGCACTGGCCGGAAGCTCAAATTCGCTTGACTTGTGGACAGATACCTTCCCACTTTTCACACTCACTTTGACAAGATCGTCTTTCGGAAATGCAGTGACCCGGAAACGCGTTCCCCATACCTGTGTGACGGTTTCGCCCGCATACACCAGGAATGGCTTGGCACCGTGGGATACCTCAAAAAAAGCATCGCCGCTTAGGGTTACCTTCCGACTTTCGCCGGTGAATGCTTCCGGAAATTGCAGCGTACTTCCCGGAAAGAGGGTAACAATGCTACTGTCACTGAGAATGAGCGTCTGATTATGCTGCGTATCATTTTTCCGAGCAACAAGTGCATTCGACACCTGAGTAGCTTGTTCTGGAACAGTTTGGCTGAGTTGTGGTTTTGACGAATCCTGAAAATTCCATAAAAGAAAACCTAAGGAAGCAACTAAAACCGCCGCCGCCCGCCACCAGTAATGGAAAAGGAAAGGCTTTTTGGTTGGAGTCACAGAGTCGATTTCGTCCAGCCTGCCGATGATCTGTCCGACCCTGTGCGCCACTTCCTCCTTTGGAAGCTGGGCATTATAACGCTTGTCGAGCGTAAGGACAATGATGCGCGCCTTTTCGTAACGGTCGCGATGGTCGGGACGGGCCGCGGTCCAGGCTTGCCAGAATGCGGTTGATTCCCTGTCGGGATGGAGCATGGAGGTCCGGAAATAATCGTCCCGGGCTAAACCTTCAATAGTGTAATCGTTGTAATTGTGCATGGGTGCAGCAGCCTGTTAACTGCTTTAATGGACATTTTTTAAGTGACCCAATGCGTCCGTACGATCAGAGTCAACCTATAGTCCGATTTGCTGCATTACATACCCAGTGCAATTCAATTATTTTTTGAAATAATTACATTCAAAATAAATGCTTGATTAACAAATGATTAACTATTTAAAAAAATATAAGAAAACAGGAATAAACAGGGCGACTACCCAACTATCCTTGATTTTTTTGAGAGTACGGTGAAGCAGATTAGCCACGCTTTGCCGCGCGAGTCCCATGATCTGCGCAATTTCATCGAATTCAAGTCCTTGGTAAAAACGCAGGTAAACAATCTCCTGCTGGCGCCTGGGAAGCGTGTCCAGAACCGCATTCAAATGCCTGATCCGGGCTCTTTCTTCTTCTTTTAAGACAATGTAAGATTCTATTGAAACATCCGATTCTGCTGCAAAAGGCACGTCCAGCGGTTCCTTGAAGCGTTTCAGGCGAATGCTTTCCTTGAAAATTTTATTGCGCAACGCGCGAAGCAGGTACGTTTTTACAAAATCAGTTTTTGACAAGAAAGCGCGCCGCTCCCAAAGTTCTAGAAATAGCTCCTGAATGCAGTCAGAAATAAAATCCTCATCACTGTTCAGTCTTAGTCCGTAGTTGTATAATAGTTGGTAGTAATGGAGTGCGAGTTGTCCAAAGGCCTGCTTGTCGCCCGCCCGGAACCTGTCCCACCATACCTCGTGCGAAACCTGAAAAGATGTGTTGCTGGTATCGTTCAAAAGGTGTCTGGATGAGAATGTCTTACCTTCCGAGAGCAGAAGGTTGTTGTTTTACGCGAAAGCAATAACTCAAATTAAATACCATAAAACGAAAGTTAAAAACATTACTAAATCTTTCTTTTAATTTATCTGATCTATATCGAAGTAGAGCACCGAAGCTTATGCTGCCCTCTTATACAACAGAATCGTGGTAGTATTTAAATGTATCAAAAATGAAAGTTTTTAATATCCTAGGAACCGGTTAGCTTTCATTAACCGCTCATGGGTAATCTCCATGTTGCAACAAGCTGTTTCTTATAGGTTAGCCGCCAATTCCTTGGCTGGGCTACCGATGCCAATGGCGCCATTGATGCGGTAAAATGCAATCAAAATTCTGTGAAAGCGCTCAAAGTTAATTCATCTTTTACCCATTAGAGTAACTAAATACCTACCTTAGCCAAATCGCCTGAGTGGTTTAATGCAAGTGAAACGAACAAGACATTGAAGGATATGACCAGCCAGGGGCTCAGCTTTCCTTTCATTGCTTCCGATATCAATTACTCACTTTTTAAACTCTTCACAGGATCCAGCAGCGCAGCCTTAATGGCCTGGTAACTAACAGTGATCATGGTAATCAGCATTGCACCCGATGCCGCAGCGACAAAAACCCACCATGGCATTTCGGTACGGTATTCGTATTTCAAAAGCCAGGCATTCAGGAAGTAATGTGCAACAGGTGCAGAAATCACACAGGATAAGATCACCAGTTTCACAAAATCGCCGGAGAGTAATGCCCATAAGTTTGCTACGGAAGCTCCCAAGACTTTCCGGACCCCTATTTCCTTGGTGCGCTGCTCAGCCGTAAAGGAGGCTAACCCGAATAATCCGAGGCAACTGATTAAAATTGCAAGGGTGGCGAATGCAGATGCAAGCCTGGCAATGCGTTCTTCCGTTGCAAATTTCAGTGCATATTGCTGATCCGTGAACTTGTAGTCAAACGGGCTGCCGGGGTTGAACTTCCTGAAAACGGTCCCGACTTTTGCCAGTGAACTGGTGGCTGATTGGTATGGGTTCAGCTTAATGTTAATTACATTGGCCCAGTTGTAGTCTAGCATAAACACCGTAGGATAAACCGGCTGAAAGGGCGAGTCCATTACCATATCCTTAATCACGCCCACCACCGTAAATGGCTTTCCATGCCACTTCATGATCTTACCGACGATTTCAGCGGGGTGTTTCAGTCCCATGTATCTCACGGCTTTTTCATTAAGGACCATTCCTGACGAGTCCGTGGCATATTCTCTTGATAAATCTCGGCCATTAATAAATTTCCAGCCCACAGTTTTACCAAAATCGTGGCTTACTGCAATCGTTCCGAAGTTTTCCTTAAAATTTGGATCCTTTCCTTCCCAATCAAATCCGCCATTGGAAGAGTTCATATCCGTTGTCGGCGTTGATGAAGTGGACATATTTACCACCGCGCCTGTTTTCAGCAAATCACTTCTTAGTGCATTGTAATGCCCATATAGTTCGGGCGTATTCATATTTACGGTAATCAGCCCGCTGCGATCATAACCAATAGGGCGGTTTTTGGCATGCTGAATTTGCTTGAAAACAATGATGGTTCCGATGATTAGAGTAACCGAAACGGTGAATTGCAAAACGACAAGCACCTTGCGTGGAATTGAGGCATAACGGCCGACGTTGATAATCCCTTTCAAAACTTTAACAGGCTGGAAAGAGGAAAGGTAAATGGCAGGATATATTCCGGAGAAAATGCCGGTTATCAGCGTAAATGCAATCCCTAGCAACCAGAACAAGGCATTATCAAACGGAAAATCAATCTTTTTGTCTGCTACCTCGTTGAAAAAAGGCAAAATGACGATGACCAGCAATATGGAAAGTAGGAAAGCCAGGGCCACAACCATCAGTGATTCTGTAAAAAACTGGTTGATCAGCTGCGCGCGGTAGGATCCGACTGCTTTGCGGATGCCGACTTCCTTAGCACGTTTCTCCGACCTGGCCGTACTCAGGTTCATAAAGTTAATGGACGCAAGAAGCAGCACAAAGACTCCGATAATGCCAAACAGCCAGACATACTGGATCCGTCCGTCGAGGTTCCCGGCTTTGTCCCAGCCACTGTACAAATGCCATTTTTGCATGGGTTGGAGAAAGATCTCGGGCTTAAAGAATGCAGTCTCAGGAGCGTGTTCCAGTTTTACATTCCGGATCTTTTCCGAAACCGTTTCAAAGTCTGAATTGGGACTAATCTGTACAAGTGTCTGCCACGAATTGTTATTCCACTCATCGTTTTCAACGGCCGTTTTAACCCAGTTTTGCGTGGCAACATACAAACTCCACGGCGCGATAAATGAAAGATCCCTGAATTCGGTGTTATAAGGAAGATCCTCGTAAACACCTGTTACCCTGAGGTTCATGCTATTGTCCAGCTTCACGATCTTGTCCATCGGATTCTCTGTCCCGAACAATGCCTGTGCAACAGACTCTGACAACATAATGGAATTCTGATCTTTAAGCCCGGCTCGTGTGCCTTGTTTCATGTTAAGGGAAAACATGTCGGGCGCTTCGGCGCTTAGATAATTGCCCTTTCTGGTAAATTTCCTGTCGCCGTAAGCCAGGATATGCTCACTGTTCCATGACGACATGATGACGTATTCAAAATCGTCCGCAAACTTTACACCAAGCTCTTTCCCCATTGGCGCAGGCATGTACTCGCCGTAAGAGATCTCATTGTTAAAAGCACCTTTCTGCATGACCTTAGCAATGCGATCGTAATTCTTGTGATACCTGTCGAAAGCAAATTCATCGTAAATCCACAACCCGATCAGCATTGCCACAGCCATGCCCAGGCCCAGGCCACCTATGTTTATGGCCGAATAACCTCTGTTTTTTGCAAGGTTCCTGAACGCGATTTTTAAATAATTTTTTAGCATATCAATACCGATTAAAGGGTTAGAAGAATAGTTATGATCCCATTGGCTGGCTGCACGTTTTCGCCGGATATATCTGAGTTTGAAAAATCCCAGCACTTCCCACCAGTAGTCGCTGCGTGCCTTTTTAATGCCGGCACTTTCTGCCTTATAAATAAATGCTTCGTGAAGATCGCCCTGAATCGATTCCAACAAATGCGGAGCACAAAAAAGACGAAGCAATTTATCGGCCAATGGCGGTGGCTCGGGAAGTTTGTCGTGCTGGTTCATAGGTTTGAGGAAAGCTTCAATGGATTCAGGATTCTATCCCAAAAACTCACACGTACCTCCTGAATTTCGTGCAGCGTCCGCTGCCCAAAAGCGGTTACTTTAAACAGTCTTTTGCGCCTACCTCCCCTTTCGGCAGTAGGTTCTCCCATTTCGGATTTTACCATACCCTTTTCTTCTAGCCGCTGCAAAGCCGAATGAACTTGGTTCAGCCTTACGTCCCGGCCAGTTTGTTCAATGATTTCAAGCATCAGCACCACGCCATAAGCGCGTTCATTCATCACCGCAACGGTTAGCAGGACGATTTCTTCAAACTCACCTAAATAGGTCCGTCTCATATGTTTTTATAACTTCTACTTTTGCTGATTAAATAGTCGAGCCAAAAAAGAAAATGTTTAATAATAGGTTGATTGTTAGACATTTAGATTCACTATACTTGTAGCGTAATGTCCGATACCGGACACCTGAATGTTCGCTATCAAAACAGTTAATTACACCTGTTCTTAACATTCTCAGAAACTTCGCTCCCCCGGCTATCCCTTCTTGTGATTTTGTTATTTAGAATATTACAGTTTAACGGCAACAAAGTACTAAGCTGTACTATATTGGCCTCTCTGCTGCTGATATCGCTTATTTGGCGGTGTAAGTCATTTTCATTTACACCAAGGTTTGAATGAACCGGCCCATGCAAAATATTTCTTCTAACCATTGCAAAACAATTTTTCAAATTCACACTAATGAGGGGAGAATATTCAGAGGGTTAGAGGGTACGGAAAAACCACCGAATAAATTTCACACAAATCCTTATAGATAGAATTGATATCTAGCGGTTAGCTCAAAGACGGCATCAGCAAATATCCTGCACGTTAGAGGCAAGGTATCTGAGCCCACTTACTATACCTTACAAGTCGGACCAGCTAAACGTAGCATCGGCTTTTATATCGAAAATTCACCCATGCATATAAGTGGTGATGCCAAAGCTATGTGGTCTGTCAAAGTTACCGGGTGAGCAAATTTCGTCCGGACCTATGTACAGCTTCACCCGGACGCCGATCCGGCCTTGGTGGATTCCAAGATTAAAAATTTTGTTGATCCTTTCATTAAAAATTCAAAAAAGCCATCCAGTGATTTCAAGATAGATTTGGTTTTGCAGCCATTTTCAGAGAGATACCTACATTCTGCTTATGTAAATGGCAAGCCAGCCGGGGGACGAATCACTTATGTCTGGTTATTTAGCGGAGTCGGGTTATTTATTTTGCTGATTGCCTGTATCAATTTTATGAACCTTGCCACTGCAATGTCTTTAAAGAGAAGCAAAGAGATAGGCATCCGCAAGGTGGTCGGCTCGGCCCGCTCGGGCGTGGTTGCCCAGTTGTTTGTTGAAACTTGGCTATTGACATTAATAGCAGTTTTTTTAGCCTTGGTTATCAGTTGGTTGTCATTGCCCTACATTGCAGATCTTACAGAGCGTCCGATGGAGCTACCCCTGAAAAGCTCAACATTTTGGCTGGCACTTACAGGACTTGTTTTCTTTATTGGCTTAGTTGCTGGCAGTTATCCTGCTTTGTATTTATCGTCATTGAATCCTGTAAGTGTATTGAAGGGAAAGCAACATTTTTTCGGGGTTGTTTCTATTCGCCAGGCACTTGTTGGCTTCCAGTTTACGCTTTCCGTCCTGTTTATCATTGCGACGTCAGTCGTCTCCAAGCAGACAAAATTTCTACAAACCAAAGAAACCGGCTATGACCGGTCCGGCATTCTTTACATACCTATTGAAGCCGGTTCATCGACCAGATATGAAGTATTTCGCGGCAAAGCCCTTGAATTACCCGGAGTCCTTGGCATAGACCTTACAAGTGAACCACCTCATGCTATGGGATTGAAAACCCACAATGCAGACTGGATAGGAAAGAGCCCGACCACCACGGTTACTTTCTATCCGACTTCTGTTGGATATGACTTTGTTAAGGTCATGGGCTTGAAAATTGTAGAAGGCCGGGATTTTTCAAGAGCGTTTGCAACAGACACAAACAGTTACATTGTTAATGAGCAAGCCATCAAACAAATGGGACTGAAAGATCCTATCGATAAATCATTCAGCGTTTACGGTAACAAAGGTGTCATTATTGGTGTGATGAAAGACTTTCATTTTAATTCATTACGCCAGCCGATAGAACCGCTTGTGATAAGTATCGATGAAAACCTGAATTTTGGCAATATTCTGGTCCGGATCCAACCTGGTAAGACAAGAGAAGCCCTGACGGGTTTGGAGAATTTATACAAAAACTTAAATCCGGAGTATCCTTTCACTTTCTCATTCCTTGACCAAGAGTATCAGAAACAATATCGGAGTGAGCAGATCATTGAAACCATAACCAGCTTATTTTCTGGCCTGGCGATATTCATTGCCTCACTTGGATTATTTGGTTTGGCTGCTATAACAGCAGATCAGCGTACGAAGGAAATCGGAATCAGGAAGGTTCTTGGGGCTTCCGTGACGAGTATTGTAACACTGCTTTCCAGCAACTTTTTGAAACTGGTAGTGATTTCTATTGTCATTGCATCTCCTATCGCCTGGTTTGTCATGCAAAGATGGTTGCAGGAATTTGCATACAAAGTAAATATTGGCTGGGGCATATTTGGCTATACGGACTTCTTAGCCTTGGGGATTGCGTTATTGACAGTCAGTTACCAAAGTATTACAGCGGCTTTGTTAAATCCAATAAAGTCACTCAAATCAGAATAATTGTCCACAATGGCTCCTGCGGGACCTTTTGGCAACTAAGCAAAGGTTACACCAGCGATATATTTTAAACTGTAAACCTCGAAATTTAAGTACTCAGCATTCCGTTCATTTTCATTGCATTGCTTATTATAGCTGGCCGTCTCAACAAGTCTATCCACAAGTGAATAAAGACAAAATAGTAGTACGATTTAATGTATACCTACTTATATTAAATGTACAATACTGCCACTTCTGGATAGGGAATCGCATAAAATCGAAAATCGTCCTGAGTTCGTTTAAACGTCCGTGGCCGTTGCAGAACTATCCTTATAAATTAAGTCTTGGGAATTATTAGTGCTGACTTCTGAGAATTTTAAGAATTTGGCGTAAAAGCAATCGAGGGCTTCAGAAATGCGCCTATTAAGTGACCCATGGTCTCCATTGCTGCTCCATTTGTCAATTTCCTTTTGAATGTTTTGAGGTACTTTTTGAGGTTGAAGCAGGTCGCTGCCATTAGCATCACCTTATGTGCTGCGGCTTTTCCTAAAACATTGATTTTACTTAGTCCGTAATGATGGATCAGGCTTCCAAAGACCGGCTCTACCGTGCTTTGTCGGACTTGTTTCATCCGTTTCCCTCGCCTGCTTAATTGTCTTTCATAGGCTCGGTGGTAATAATCTTCATAAGCTGTCGTAAATATTCTTTTAAATAATGACTTAGGTGTGCAGGATTCTTTTAGAACACAGGGAATGCAATCCTTTTTTGAAGCCCGGTAGTTTTTGATAAGCTTCCCGTCAGATGTTAGATCGAAGCCTTTAAAAGGAATTGTCTTCCCCATGGTACACGTAAAAACATCTTCTTTCCTGTCATAGGTAACCCATTCTCTTTCTGGTTTATACTTGCCAAAAACAGGGATCCATGGTGTGACATTTCTCAGTTCCAGGAACTCGTAATTAAAACCATTTGAGTATCCTGCATCTGCTAGGAGCTCTGTCATACGAAGCTCATTTGCTTTCAGTCGGCTTTGAACTTGTAGAGTCATTGCTGGCAGATACTGACTGTCTCTTCCATCTGCAAAGTCGGCCTGTATATGGCTGATCACACCCTGACCTGTATCTACTGCCATACTGCAGTGATAGTTAAGTTTTCTTGCCTTGCCAGGCTTTACCGAAATACGAGCATCCGGATCATGCGGACTATAATGCGTTTTATTACTGAATAACTGGGCTTTTTCATGAGAAGCGCCGCTGGCTCCGACCGGATTTTTACGCAGTTTATCATGAATATGTTTAACACGCTTCAAATGATGCTGCGGAGCAGTGATCAACCCCACCGTGGAAGTTACAGCAGTGCTTGTTTGATTTTGGTTTTCGGTGTCTACGGCTTCAATGTGCCTTTCAACAGACTGAAAAGGTCTTTTCAGTTCAAGGCTTTCCATTGAAGCATTCGCCTTAATGGGAGCCGAACGGCCGCCGCCGCGGTCTATGGCCTGGGTATGTCCACTGACCATGCCCTTATCAACACATAAAGCAAATATCTTATTGAACAGAGCCTCAGAAACGGTAGCTGGATATAATTGTCTGGTCTGACTGATGGTCGAATGCCAGGGTAATTGCTCATCAATATCATAGCCCAAAAAGTAAAGAATGTCCATGCGCATCGAGCAGTGATCTACCAATTTGCGGTCAGACGTAATATTTTCCAGGTAACCGACAAGCATAAGCTTGAACCGGGTCGCCGGGCGAAATACGACCGGGTCTATGGATGGGTTTCCGGTGCGACCATACAGGTCTCGGGTATCGCTGTAAATGGATTGTAGATCCAGAGTCTCTCTGAGCCTCCTATAAAAATTATCCTTCGGGATCCGCTCGCATAACTGGAAGCTCATAAACAGCTTTTCGGCGGCCGTCGCACGGAGTAATTTTTTCTTCCTTGCATTCCTGAAGTTACAAAGATCCAAGCAGTTATGGAAAGGATTTGGACTGTCTTTCATTGAGTTCTGCAACGGCCACGGTGGTTTTTTAGACAGATCTCCTGTCTGCATACTTCTCTAACATATCTCATTAACTTAATCAAGGTTGGCTACAAGCAATCTAGAAATTTGAGATGATCATTTAAGACAAAATTTTATATAACTAATAATGTAGTAGTTGACACATCATCTAGTCTTACCAAATGGACGTTTCGTGCAACAAATATTTAAGAGCTTTCTCTATTAGCTAGTTTTCTTTGTTGATAAGTAACGGAGATAGTGGTGATTTCTGCAAATCTTGGCCATTATACTGAAAATGAGTATACTCATAAGTAGTAAAGCATTTGTCGTCAGTTTGCCTATACCAAACATCCAATGTGTCAGAATCTAGGCTGTTAAATTGAAGTCTTAACGATGATTCCCCGGACTTTCCCCGAATATTTCTTTGGATATCTGCCGCGAAGACGAACCCACCGGCCACTGGCAAATACTCCATATTTAAAACAATCCACTCCTATTCTTCGAGATCGAAAAGCCTGATGGAATCTACTGAATAGTAAGATTTCGTTGTATCCACGAGATTATTGCCTTTGATGTCAACAATTGAAAATCTGAGTGGTGGCGTTATCGCAGCATCGCCAGTATCTGAGCAATCATCACAGGCAGTAAAGGCAAAGCTAAACGCCAGAAGAAATAACAATAAGCAGTGTGCTTTCATTTGTGAGCGGTTTTCAATGTTGACACGGCTAAATGATTTTTAGTTGCGTAGTATAACAAATCTGGCAGGATAACAAAGATTAAAAGATCCGCTGCTTCACCTGCTACTATCAGATCCGGAATGCAATGGGCAAAGTGCGCTCAACTTGTAAAACCAAGAACTTCGCCCAATTGTCGCTTCCCCTCTTGTTCTGTGTTTTCATTTACATATAAAATGTTAACCTGACAAAAAATAGGGCACCTGGCTCCTCTCCTTTCTATCCATATGGTTCACACATCAACCGTCCCGGCACGTGAACATGAGTAAGTGTCAAAAAATACAGACGTTATTTGCGACTGGCGACGTTGACGGTTACTTGACTTTAACTTTCGAATTCTTAAATTAGGGTTTTGAGTAATAGTAAAACAAAACAGTACATATGATCAAAGGAATTTCACTTGCAGTGATAATTTGGTTGTTATCAAATACGATCTATCGGACCTATGGTCAAGATTGGAGACCTATATTTGATTTCGGGCTAACAGCCGAGACTGTCCTTTATAATAAACCGTTGACATTAAGTGAATATCTATCAAAAAGTGCGGCACTCGACCCAGGTGATGAATGTATGGTTAAGATGTCAACATTTTATTTCCGAGTAAATGGCCAGGGAATTGTTGATAGTATTGAAGTTAAGGGGAATCTTGATAACCAATCCGTTAAAACGATTAAATCGAATATTTATGCAACGAAAGGGAAATGGAAGTTGCCTCCAAATTCCAAACCTTCAGATAGCTGTTGGTTCGTCTTTCCATTCATTGATTTTGGTAGATCACGACTGTGCAACTCACAGCAAAATATTTCAAGGACCCAATTGTTTGAATTGGTCAGCTTATACTCGGAAAGAGAATTAACATTCGACAGACATAAACGGCTTATCATACCTCCTAACGAGCCATTCATGATTAGCGAAAAATGAAATTTGGCCCATTATGAACTACTACCTTTCGTACGTGAAGCAAACGGCTAACCAGATAAGGGCAAACAGCCAGGCCATCGCTGTCTTCCAGCGCCCAGGCCAATTCCGAATTGAAAAATAGAGTAGGACTTCCACCCCTAAAGCTGCCATGCCTGCCATCAAGTAATACTGGAATGGGAGCCTGTCAGCATCGACGCTTCTCTCAAAAAGCGTCTGGAATATCGAAAACAGCATGCTTCCAATGAGCATGAAGCGCCACCAATCTTTTTGCAATTCCTGCTTCTTAACCTGATCCATAACCTATGTACGCATGAATATAATTAAACTCACGTCGACCGTCCTACTATTATTGCCAAATGGGAAAGGCAGCCAAACCTGGTCAGATACTGCTTAATATTTTAATTTACACTTTCAGTCAGTCCGCGGTATGCTTTTCATTCATTTTAAAGATGGTTCACATGTCAACAGTATTCACCGGCAAAAGTGATCGAGTGTCAGAAATACGAAGGTTCTTGCGACTGAATCAGAATATTGAAAATAAATCTCTGGACCGTGTTGGGCAATCCATAAGCAGATCCACTGGAAAAGGTTTTAAATAATGCTTCATACTATCGCATGATATCTTGCGGTTTGCGATCATTTTCAATTCTTGAGGTGTAGCATAATAAAAGCAAGACCAGCCACTTGCTGGATCACCAGTAATAAGTAAAGCCTGGTACTGCTTGTTGTAGTTCGCATACCATAGAGCAAAGCGTGGTTCTAACCTTATGTCCTTCTTGCAGTAATTGCAGCACGATATGCAAGCCAACAAAACCATTACCACCTGTAACTAACACAATCTCTTTATCTTCCATTTTCTATATTATTATATGGCAAAGTTTGCCCAAAAAATGGAAGGGTATTTTGTTGAAAAGTCCAATAACACTTTGCTTAAAGGTCCATATCCATTTAAAGACAGCGTCGGAGCAGCAAAATGTCTTCGTAGGCTAATATTAGTGGATGGTTTCCCTTTCGCCACCGGCAAATTCTGTCGGCGTTATCCCGAATTGTTTTTTGAACGCATAAGAGAAATGTGATAAATTTTCAAAGCCTGTTTGTAAATACACTTCAATGGGTCTTCTGTTTTTCTTAGCAAGAAAGTAATGTGCTAATTCCAAGCGTCGTTGCGTTAGCCAACGCTGTGGCGTTATCCTGTAAATTTTATAAAAATCCTTTTTAAAAAAATTATCCATGGATATTCCAGACGCATGCTGCGGGTACGTGCCGCCAATTCCCGCATTGTTTACCAGCACGTCAAGCCTTTCAATTTTGCTCTCCAATTCAAGCTTGGCTTTTATAATAGACTCTTCGTCTGTCACGTCGATTTTAATTAAATCAACGTTGGTTAAGCCTAATTTCCTCAGTTCTTCTACCGCTTTCTGGCCATTAATTTTGTCACGGCTCCCGAGATAAACCTGATAATCGAGTTTTGCAAGTTGTTTTGCGGTCGCCAATCCGACGCCTTTGTTTGCACCTGTAATAAACGCTGTCTTTTTCGATGTCATAAAATTATTATTTAATTGAGACCAAAATTAGACAGCTTCTTTTTGGGTTGATTTGTTCAAACGTCCTATTTGCTTTGTTCAAACGTCGGGAGCCTTAGCTCACGAACCGTGTGATCGGGATGGTAAACGGTCATTAAAAATGAATCCTCAATCCGCATCCAACCTTAATAATATCTGTAACAGATAATGATGATGGATTAAGCACATAGCTAATCAAATACAGGTCGTTGGTGTTAAATCCGACATATGCAGTTACTGATTTTATTTTTCCTGCACTTTTAAGCTCACGAGTGACTGACGATTCTGTTACGAGATGCTGCCGGAGTGCCGACTTCCACCAATAATAATTTCGCGGGAACCGTTCGGGCCAGTTCAGATAGAACTGGTCACCAAAATGATAGACAGTTTTAATCCCAACGTCCAGCGGGTTAATGGTAACCATTTCAGAGACTTTTACTTTCAATGGTGTGTAGAACAGCAAAGCTGAAAGCAAATGAAGTTCTCCTCCCATTTGTTTTGGAACATATCCATATGACAAACCGGCCCGTACCCGTTGTCGGAATAAATCATAGCCAACACTATATACGCAGCATCATTACTGTCTGACAATGCGTTAGAAAGCCACGGCATATCAGGAACTTTACGCCGTGAATATTCCATGCTGTTTGTATTGTGGGCAACAAATTTGATGCTGTCGTAAACAAATGAGAAATCAGTTGGGCCAAACATTCTTGTAAATACTTGTTCCCCGTTTGCAACCAGGTCGTGATTTCCAATGACGCCGATATATGGTTCTTCAAGACGCCTTAGGCGGTCGTTCACCCATTCAAATTCCTGTAAAAGCCCAAAATCCGAAATGTCACCGGCTAGCAGGACGAAATCGACCGCATTCAGCGTATTTACTTTGTCGACAAATCGATCCAGCTCATCATACCAGCGCTGTGAGTCGCCCACAAAAACTATGGTAACTGTGTCATCGACCGGGTTTTGATAAAGTTGCGCCAGGTTTTTCTCATTTAGTTGTGTGGGCGAATTGCGGTCGCGGACTTGGTTAGGACTAAATTCGAATTGGTTGCACCCAGTTAGGAGCAATAAAATAAAGACCCAATAGCCATATGCTCTGAAAGGTGCGGCTGAACGGAAATGATTTTGACCTTTCATACAATCAAAACCCATCAGTTAAACGAAGCCCTGAATTCCAGAGGTGAAACTTTGGTCTTGGTCTTAAAGAGTTTATTAAATGATTGTGGGTGTTCAAAACCCAGCTCATAGGCGATTTCGCTCACAGACAAACTAGTGGTAGATAACCTTTCTTTGGCTTTATCAATCAGCTTTTCATGAATGAGCTGCTGGGTATTTTGCCCGGTCAGGGTTTTAAGCACACTCCTTAAATAGCCGGGTGAAATATTTAGCGCCTCCGAGATGTATTCTACTGTGGGTAAGCTTTTATTAATCATATCACTTGCAAAATATTCATCCAGCAAATCTGAAAATTTGTCAAGGATCTGGTGATTGCTGATTTTACGGGTGATGAACTGGCGCTGGTAGAAACGCTCGGCATAATTGAGCAATGTGTCAATGTGCGAAATGATAATATCCTGGGTGAATTTATCAATATTCCCATTGCACTCGTGTCTGATATTATCAACAATGGTATTGATTGTGGCTTCTTCGTATTCAGAAAGAAACAGCGCTTCCCTTACCGAGTAGCCAAAGTATTCGTATTGTTTTATCTTTTTGGCAAGTGGAGATCCCCAGAAAAAGTCTGGATGCACTGCAAGCATCCAGCCCACGGGTCTGTGCTCGGGTTCATGTTTCTCACCACTGATCACCTGGTTGGGTGCAACGAATGCCATAAAACCTTCATCAAAGTCATATTTCTGCTGTCCGTAGTTGAGATTGTTACAATTTCGTTTGACAGAAATCAAGTAAAAATCCAGTACGGCTGTAAGGCCTGGCACTGCTGTCATGGTGCCACATTCAATCACGCTGATAAGTGGGTGCTTGGGAGGTGCAAAGCCCTGCATTTTGTGGGCCTGTGATATCGAACTTACTCTGACCAGTTCATTCATTTTTGGGATATTTTAAAATTTAAATGGGTACTTCAACCATATCAATAGCAATGGCAAAGCCAGGAAAGGGATTTCGATCAATGCTGTTTTTGTATCTCCCGCTCTCAATGACAAAGCCATGATCAAAACTATGGTGATGGCCGAGAATACATTACTCAGAAAAAAGGTTTGCGGGAAAAATAACGTCAATCCAAGTATGATCGAAAACGCTCCAAAATAAGGCATGATGGCCTGGGTAATACCCAGATTGGCCATCATCTTAGCCTGCTCCGGTCCAGGCGGGCGAAAACCATCCCAACCATGTTTGATACTCAGCGCTGCTGAAACTAAAATGAGCACAATGCTAATGACTTTCATTTGTGTTTTAATTTAAGTTAAAATAGTCTTTTCTTTCCAAAATCCACCCATTTGCCTGCTTACCATCAGGCAAGCCAAGGCAGTAAGGATGCTTGCGGCCGGGCCAATGGTCAAACCCCACCTAAGCCCATTTCCAAGATTTGATTCGGTAAAAGCATCACTGATTAAACCCACCAAAAGAGGCGAAATTGACGGGCCCAAAAGGCTTGTTGCCAGCATCAGCAAACTGCTGGACATGGCCTGCTTTCCACTTCCTGCAACCAAATGTCCGGCACCAAATGCGAATGGCAGACAGAAAGCAAATGAGAACATTCCGGGCACAAAAAGTGCAATAGCCAGATTGCTGGTGGGCGCAAACAAGCCTGCCGACGTAAATACGGCTCCTATCATAAAAACAATGGCGGGCGGATGCAGCAACCGGCCCGATCTTTCGGCGACCAATTTGTCAAATAATCTTCCTCCGATCAATGTTGCCAGGATGCCCATTAATCCTTGTAAAGCGCCAAAACTAAGTCCCACCTGGCTTGCTGTGAGTCCATGCGTCCGGATCAGGAAAGGCGCAGTGAATACGTAAAATGGGGCTGATGCGAAGGTTACCAGGTTGGCAGCAATGAACAGCCACAAAAAAGCGGGCTTCGATAATAATTTGCGGCTAGCTGGTAAGAAGCCTTCCGCACGCATTAAATCTGGCGCCGCCGCTTCCTTTTTTCCTGCAAACAACCAGACCATTGCTGCCAGCACCAGTCCCAAACCACCTGCGACAGCAAAAGCATTGCGCCAGCCAATCGTATCATTTGCCCAGCCCCCAAAGCCGAAACCCAGCATTGTACCCAAGGGAATCCCCATCGAAAATAAACCGATCGCCCGCCCGCGAAACGAGACCGGAATCTTTTGCACGATTAAAGCATGACTTGCAGGTGTTCCCCCGGCCTCGCCCAGGGCTACGCCAACCCGCAGAAATGCCAGCATACCAAAACCAGTCGCTAATCCTGAGAGCCCGGTCATAGCGCTCCATATCAGAATACACGCGGCCAGCACCTGTTTTGAGCGGCCCATATCTGACAGGCGTGCCAAGGGCAAGGCGGCAACTGAGTAGCAAAGTGCAAATGCAAGACCTGTTATCAGACCGAGCTGTGTATCACTTAGGCCAAGATCTGCCTTTATGGATTCAGCCATGATGAAAGGCAAAATACGGTCTACCTGACTGAAAATACTTACCAGGACAATCGTGGCCAGGAAGGCCGACCTTTTCCATCCAGTCAAGCCAGGCTGGGTTTTAAGTATATCTTTTTTATGCATCATGCCTTAATATATAATTATAATTCAAACCTTACGCCGAACGTGGGAAACACACCCAGCCCGATATTAAAGACATTACCTGTGTCGGGTAGAAAAATCTCAGAGTTCACATTGAAGCGGTTGTTTATATTGGCCAGGTCCAGAAAGGCAGAGAACATGCCTTTTTTCATCTGAACATTGTAATCAACCCGGACGTCCAGGCTCATATAATCGGGCAGCCTTCTGCCATTGATGGCTGTAATTTCCTGCGAATAACGAAGCATATTGGGATTGTTCAATACGTTGGAACGAACAATGTACTCATCGCCAGGACGGCCGGTGCTATACCGGAATTTTCCCGAAAATATCCATTTTTCATTGGGCTTGTAACTTCCAAGCAGTGACAGGTTATTTGGGATACTAAAAGTGTAATCATATTCTCCCAGGCCATTGTTATCGTCTCTCTTGCTTTGCATGTACGAATAGCTCACCTGCCCGTAATATTTCTGCGAAAGCCGTTTTGTCAGACTGATATCCCCGCCATACGCATAGCCATCGCCATTATTTGTAAGATAACTTTGCAACCTGTTGGGCTGGACAATTACATCATCAAATCGTTTGTGCCAGCCTTCCACCACCAGTTTCAAGTCGCTCGAAAACTGATACTTATATCCGAGAATATTCTGGAACGTGCGTTCATTTTTCAGCTTATTGACCGCGCTCTGTCCTGCAACATCGGAGTATGCCGCGTCCTGATAATAGATTCCCGAAGCGAAATTAAGGCTTTGCTTGTCGCTTAATACAAGGCTGCCGCTCAGTCGTGGGGAAATGGTGTGCTGCTCGGTAAAGCCGGTGTAATCGTAACGAATGCTTGGGTTTAGCGTGAAACCGTTTGTAACCCTGTAAGATGCACTCACGTAACCCGAGCCATTAAATGCACTGTTGTCGAACGCGGAATTATAAAGCGAAGGGTTCAAAATTTGATAGTATTGCGAAGGACTTGGTCTTACATCTGTGGTGCGAAAAACAAATACCGTATCAGTCCGCTTGATGCTCCTTTCATAATCCAGCTGAACTTGCATGGCCTCGACGCCTGCCGTGAATGTCAGCTTATTGAAGCGTTTGGTATAGATCGACCGGTATCCAATCTCCTGCTGATTATTTTTGATGCGCCTTAAATCGTCTTCATATCTGCCGGACCTGGGATCAAGGATGATGCCTTCGTCACTTAATGTTGGTGTAAAAGATCCGAAGTTGTTATCGATGGTCGACGAGCGGAAATAGAGTACATTTTTAATGTAACTTTTGCTATCAATCAGCGTCCGCAAGTTCAGACCTGCCAATGCTTTGCTACCGCTATGATTGAAAAGTGTGGTGCCGCCGCTGTTATCCTCGTTGATGTTGTAGTCTGTCCCAATATCATCAATGCCCCGGCTCGGCGCTTCGGGATTGTACATGGCGATGAATGACAGTTTGTTTTTAGCGTTCAGCTCAGTTGTTGTTTTAATCAGGTAATCGCCAAAAACAATAGTTGCCGGGTTTTGCTGGCTGACGACCCTTTGCAGCAATCCAAAATTCTGATACCTGCCCGAAGCGAACAGACTGGTCTTGTTGGAAATAGGCCCATCTGCAATCAGAGTCGCACCCATCAAGTCAAACTGCCCTGCAAACGACCAACTTTCTTTATTACCTTCTTTGATACCAAGTGCAAGGTAAGAGGAAGATTTACGCCCATACACCGCATCAAAACCACCATTTTGAAATTGCACATTGTCAATGATCCTGGGCGCAAAGATGCTGAACCGCCCACCGTTGGGATCGTTAAAGCCCGAGTTAAAACCCTCCGCTTCGAGGTGTGACAAGTTAAACATCGGTATGTCATCGACCATATACACATTGTCCTGCGTGCCCTGGCCCCTGGCGGCAATGGCAGAAAACTGAGCCCCGCTGCTCACCACGCCGGGTAAGCTTGCCAAAGCACGCATGATATCTCCCTGCGCACCCGGGTTTCTAAAAATCTCTTCCCGGGAATAAGAAAAAGTAGAAACGGGCGTCATCGGATTGTTTTCTCCTTTAAATGATTTCACAGTTGCTTCATTTAGGTTGGCTGCCACCTCTAAGATTTCAATTTCGGAATAATAAGTTTTGCCCGATATGATCCCTATTTCACTAATCTTTTTGGTCTGAAAACCCATGTAAGAAATCGTTACTCCGTAAGTGCCAGTGGGAATGTTACTGATGGTAAAAAGACCCAGGGTGTCCGTGTTCGCCCCCAGCTGCGTCTGATCGATTTGCACTATTACGCCCACAATGGGCTGCTTGGTGGACTGGTCTACAATCTTGCCTTTAAAACTTCCTGTCGATTGGGCGAAAGACAGCACGCTGGCCATGCTTAGGAATAGGGTAATTACCTGGGTTTTCATCCTGCTTTTTTGTTTCATTTTTCCTTGATTTTTGTTGAGACAAAATTGCAAAGCAGCAGAAAAGCAATTGTAGCCTAAACGTCTTTTGCTGTAGTCAAATGGAATTTGGGCTTTAAAAAGTGAGCGCCTGTGTCACTTTAGCAAGTAGTTGTTAAAGATGTAGCCCATCAATATTGCTACCGGGATACCGGCCAAAGCACCCATCAAAGCCCTTCTGGCTTTGTTAGGGAACTGGTTCCTATATTTAAAGTAAAGGAATATACCTACCGGCGGCATTGCGTTTGACAGCATAAACCAAGCGTTTGGCAATTTGTCGTCGTTGTTTTTATCTATCATTTTGAGTCTGGTTTTGTTGTTATTTGAGATCATCAATTCTTAATACCAAGAAAGCTGGCTCTTCTGCTTTTGCATATTACTTTATGAACTGTATTAAAAGTCAAGGATAACTCCGTAAAATTGGACAATAATTTGGATCAAAATCCTGATCGAACTTGACCACTGCAAACGCCTGCCGAAGTAACTTGTTAACGACTGCAATTAGTGCGACTTTTGAAGCTTTGCCTGCGGCTTTTAAACGTTCATAGAGCGCTCGACATGATTTATTATGCTGAATTGCAGACCAGGAGGCAGTATACAGCATGCTCCTTAATTGGCCATCACCAGTTTTACAGATTCCCTTAGCTGAATTTAGCTTTCCGGATTGATAGATAATAGGGGCTACACCAATGAATGTAACCAGAGCTTTAGCCGAATGAAAGTGCCTGAGACCGCCGGTTACCTCAATCAATGCCGTAGCAATAGTTGTTGAAATGCCTACTATGGAAGTCAATCTGATGAGCTCCTGACTGAAATTAGCTTTCGTTAATTCTTCAATTTCGTCATTTAACCTCTTTATAGCAACGTCAAACTCATTTAATATATGTGTTAAACTAGTCTGAACAGCTTCGTCTTTCACTG
>NZ_AUAS01000003.1 GCF_000428845.1 Dyadobacter alkalitolerans DSM 23607
TTTCTCCATGGTCGTCATTTCCCCAAGACTTTTTTTAGGAAATCGACTTGTACTTGAAGTTCCCCGATCTTTGAGTATAGATCCTTTTCCTTGGAGTTTTCTGCTTCGCTAGCAGCAGGCTGCTCTTTGCTGAATACCAACTCGGCATTCTCAAGAAACTCGCGTTTCCAAGCTGTGATCTGAGTCGGATGAATCTCATACTTGGATGCCAAGTCCTGTACGGTGCTGACCTCCTTGATGGCCTCAATAGCCACTTTTGCTTTGAAGCTTGCGCTGAATTTTCTGCGTTCCTTTTTCATAGTCAACTACTAAGTTAAAAATTTAAGTAGCTGTCCAGATATTCGGGAGTATTATACTCATGACATCGTTCCGGAAGTTGGCAGGAATGCCCTTGACGAGCCCTAACGCTAGAAGCATCAGAACAAAAGAAAAAATGAAAACACATACATTGGATGAGGTCCAGGATAGACTTCTTGGGAAAATCGGGACACCGGATCGTGACAGATTTGAATTTGAACTTCAATGTGACAATGGACACATTATTGCAGGTATTTACTGCTCTGAAAGCCAAGGTAAAGCTGCAAGTTGAGTTACCAAACCTCAAAATCAGTATCGGAGAATAAGTGCCGATGACGGCCAGGCGCAATGCGGTCGTTTAGGAATTTTTGAAGCGTTTCTCCTTCTATGCCTGTTTTGAGGTTCAAGGATGTTGGCGTAAGGTTTCCTTTGATAGGTTATTTCCTTAACGCCAGGCTTTTCTTAATCCGGCTTAGCGTTTCCGGGGCAATGCCCAGGTAGGAGGCGATCAGGTTTTGGGGGACACGTTCGATCATTTTGGGGTTTGATTCTGCCAGTTTTACGTATTTTTCTTCGGCTGAATGCGTGATGGAGCTCATCAACCGCCGCTCCTTGGTGACGATGCTGTTTTGGTATAGAATGCGGAAATAACGGTCCATGACCGGCACGGCTAGCGTTAACGCTTCATAATTTTCCCGAGAGATCAGCAGCAACTCTGAATCTTCAATGGCATCAATGTTGAAAACGGCCGGCTCGCCTGACAAAAAGCTGTTGAAATCAGATAACCACCACCCTTCCCAGCCGAAAACGCTCATGTGTTCGTCGCCCTTGTCATCCACATTGTAAGTTCGCAGCAGTCCTTTTGCTATAAAAGTCAGGTGTTTGCAAACATCCCCTTCCTGCAGTAAATACTGGCGTTTTCTCAGTTTTTTTGGAATAAAAAAGGTTTCGATTGCCTCCTTATCAAGGTCCGAAAGCGAAACCTTTTCCTGAATGTGCTGAAAAAGTACTTCAATCATAGCCAATCACATTTACATGGGCAAAGATAGGGATGCTTGATCTAGATCAACTGCATTACTTGACGCAGGTCAACGTCTGCCGCTTTCCAGAGCTGTAACTTTGCAACATTAAATCAAGTATTGAAAAATTCCCAGGCATATGACAAATATTGCATTAGTAGTGGGCGCAACCGGCATCACCGGAAGCAACCTCGCAGAAAAACTAATTGAAAAAGGCTGGATCACTTATGGCCTTTCCCGTAATCCGAACACAGAAATTGCAGGCTTAAGACCTATTGCGGCGGACCTGCTCAATCCGGCTGATCTGGCACTGAAACTGGCGGATGTGGCGCCTACCCACGTTTTCTTTACAAGCTGGATGCGCAATGATACGGAATCTGAAAATATCCGCGTCAACAGCGCAATGGTCCGGAATTTACTGGACAGCCTTTCTGCGCGGAAGTCCATCCAGCATGTTGCGCTGGTTACGGGGCTTAAGCATTATTTAGGGCCATTCGAGGCATATGCAAAGGCAGGCACATTGCCTGAAACGCCCGTTCGCGAAGAACATCCCAGGCTCGACCTGGAAAACTTTTACTATGCCCAGGAAGACGAAGTTTATGCTGGCGCTGAGCGTGATGGCTTTACCTGGAGCGTTCACAGACCGCATTCTGTGGTGGGCAAAGCAGTTGGTAATCTCATGAACATGGGCACCACGCTGGCCATTTACGCAAGCATTTGTAAAGAGACCGGCCGGCCATTTCAATTTCCTGGCTCAGCCGAGCAATGGAACGGGTTATCCGATGTCACAGATGCAAAGCTGCTGGCTGAACACATGGTCTGGGCTGCCACCACCGAAGCCGCGCACAATGAAGCCTTCAATGTTGCAAATGGCGACCTTTTCCGATGGAAATGGCTATGGAAACAAATAGCAGGCTGGTTTGCCATTGAGCCAGCAGGATTTGATGGGCAAATTCGTCCGTTGGAACAGGAAATGGCAAACGACGCTTCGGCCTGGCAGCAGATTGCTTCCAAATACAATTTGAAAGAACCCGATATTAATCGTCTGGCCTCCGCCTGGCATACGGATCTCGATTTGGGCCGCCCTTTGGAGGTTATGACCGACATGTCCAAGAGCCGGAAACTGGGCTTTACCGGCTATCAGGATACGCGAGATTCGTTTTTTGATTTGTTCAAGAGGCTTAGAGCGGAGAATTTGATTCCTTAATAGCTGGAACTAACGTTTAGTATTGCAAAATGGCCGGACGGAAAATTTCCCACCCGGCTATTTTAATGCTCCTGGTACCTATACGGCGCCAGTTGATATTATCCCTGAATGAACGCCAGGATATCCTTATTAATGGTTTCGGCCTCAGTAGTCGGCATTCCATGTGGAAAACCTGGATATGTAATCAGTCTACCGTTTTTCAACAGTTTAGCGGCTTTCAATGCAGTGATCTCATAAGGCACGATCTGATCGTCTTCACCATGCAGCACCAATACGGGCACATCAACGCTTTGCAGATCTTCGGTAAAATCAGTTGCAGAAAACGCCTTAATACATTCATAATGGGCAAGAATGCTTCCCATCATTCCCTGACGCCACCAGTTGTCGCGAATGCCCTGCTTTTCAACAGCCCCTGCACGATTATATCCGTAAAATGCTTCCGAGAAATCCTTGAAATACTGCGGTCTTTGTGTAGCAGTCATCTCGCGGATTTCATCAAAAACTTCCATCGGCACACCATCCGGATTTGTTTCTGATTGCACCATAAGCGGGGTTACGGCACTCACCAGCACGGCTTTGGCAACCCTGCCAGCGCCATGTTTGTTTACATAGCGTATCACTTCACCCCCACCCGTTGAGTGACCGACATGTATGGCATTTTGAAGGTCCAGATACGCAACCAGCTCGGCCACATCGGCAGCGTAAGTATTCATTTCATGGCCTTCAAAAGTTTGGGAAGAACGTCCGTGTCCGCGACGATCGTGCGCAATAACGCGGAAGCCTTTTTGTAGGAAAAACATCATTTGATTGTCCCAGTCATCGCTGGAAAGTGGCCATCCGTGGTGAAATACGATAGGTTGTCCGGTGCCCCAGTCTTTGTAAAACATTGTAGCGCCATCTCTTAGCTGCAAAGTGCTCATGATTTTGTTTTTGAGAGTGAAAATTGAAGCGACAATAACGTAACATTCGGATCACTTTTCAAGCAACGCGCGTGAATGTTGTGTTAATTTGGTTCATTAAACTGCTTTCACCTTCCTTCTCGTATTCATCTTCGTTTTGATCCACTCAGGATAATGCGTTGCATCCTCGGCTGCGTATACGTGAAGTTGCTGGGACGGATCTGGTTTTAGCAGCGCTCCCTGGGATGTGCCGAGTATCCTTGCGGCTGTTTGCACACCCGAATAACTTGCTCCGGCAACCCCGTTGGCCAGAATGCTCGCGCCGCACAAATACAAATTTTCGATTTCACTTTGCGCTTTAAATGCAAATGCCCCTATCTGCCAGAAGCTTTTTTCGGTGCCATACACACAGCCATCCGTGGAACCAATGTAATGCTTGTTGGTCAGCGGGGTGCCCATTTCTTTCTGGAGAATGCTTTGGCTGATCCCCGGCAGCACCTTTTCGAGGCTTTTGATCATTTTCACGCTCAGCCGTTCTTTAAAATCCAGGTAGGCCTGGGAATGTATGCCGGTTTCGCCATCAAACTGACTGAAAGCGTGATTGTTAATGAGCGTAATCACTTCCAGCGTATGATGAATGCCGTCAAAACTCGTCGGATCTTTTAATGTGCTCGCACTGATAAAAAGGGCTGGAAAGGCATTTTCCGAGGCAATATCCACATCTGCATGCTGACCATACGATTCTTCCGCCGCTTCATCAGGCAGCAGCCAGACATTTCCCGAGTCCAAACCAGCTTTGCGGATATCCATATCAACCGTCAAAAACAGGATCAGCGAGGTGCAGGAATATTTGGTATTTTTTAATTGATTCAAAAGCTGCTGGCTGAGGTTTTGCTCCCCTATCAGTTTTTTATAAGTCGTTCCCGGATCCGCGTTGGAAATTACCCTTTTTGCATAAATAAGCGCACCATTTTCAAGCTCGACACCCACCGCACGCTTCACTTTTTCGCCCTGGATCAAAATACGTTTCACCTTCTGTCCCGTCCTGCACTGACCGCCGTGTTTTTTAATCACATTGGCCATCGCTTTGACAATCGCCGCACCGCCGCCCATCGGATAAAAGCCGCCTTTTGCATAATGTGCCATCACCGCAGCGTGGTAAGGAAAGCTGGCTTGCGCTGGCGGAAGTCCATGGTTACCCCACTGGATATTCAATATTTTTTTCAAAAGCGGGTCCTCAATATGCCAGTCAATGACCCTTTTCACGCTGAATAAGCCATATTTTCCCAAATGCCGCGTACGCCAGGGAATGGTAAGGTGATCACGAAAACCGTTCATTTCTTTGATCAGATCCAGCTGGCTGCTGACATTTTTAACCGCAGTCAGATACTTTTCAATCCCCTTTTTTTCTGCGGGAAATTGTATGGAAAGCGCTTCGCAGAGTGCGTCGAAATGGGCAGGAATATCAATGCGCTTTTCGCCAATCCAGCAATGTTCATAAGCAGCCGGGTTCATTTCAAAAAAGGTAAGCTCATTGGCAATTCCCAAACCTTCGTACAACATTCGGGTGGATTGCCCTTCACCCAGCTGCCCTATATAATGCACCCCGGGAGAAAAACGCTGGCCGCCGATCCGGAAGCTGTGGCACCAGCCGCCGAGCACATTATGCTGTTCCAAAATGAGTACCGTTTGCCCCTCACGCAGCAGGCAAATTGCCGCCGAAAGCGCACCCATACCCGAGCCGATAATGACATTATCGAATTCATACATTAAATCCTGCGGTTCGGACGACACAATATGGGCTGGCTATTTAGGAAACTAGGTGCGATTGGAATGAATATAAAAATATTGTTCCTTGGCAAATGCAGAAATGAATGTTGCTAAATTTTCAATCAATCTATCCTAGCCGCCTGCTTTGCGCCTAACCAGCCGCTATTGCATCACTTCTGACGGAGTCCGGCCGAATTCTTTTTTAAATACAAATGAAAAATGAGACAGGTCTTCAAAGCCAACTTCCAGATAGACTTCACTGGGTCTGAGTTTTTGCTGGCTGATTTGAAAATAGGCTTCGTCGAGCCGTTTCTTTTTAAGCCAATTTCCGGGGTTTGTGCCGAAAACCTTTTGAAAATCCCGTTTAAATGAGGATAAGCTTCTGCCAGTCAGGAAGGCGAAACGTTCCAGGCTAATATTAAAGCGGAAGTTGCGGTTCATATATGCTTCGAGATCAATCTTAGCAGGAATTGCGAAGTTGAAAAACACATTTGCCATGGCAGGATCAGACTTTAATATGATCATCAGCAGCTCTTCGCGTTTTATATCCGCAAAAGTTTCGTCAATCTCCAAATCTCCGTAGTAGTAAGGTTCCAGCGACTGGATATAGTTTTTAATCAGTTTGTTATCTTGTATAAAGAGAAAAGAATCATTGTTGTCGTCAGCCTGGGCTTGAACCGGATGCCGCTCCAAAAACTTCCTTAGGAACGGCTCATCCAATGTGATAATGATCTTTTCAAATTCATCCTTATCCTTATATTTTGTATAGCGCACCAAATGGTTTTTCCTGGCGATGCAGTAATCGCCAGGAACCATATGATAAATGCTTGTGACCGTCAAAAGCCTTTATTGAACCTTTCAGTAAATACAGGAAGAAATGTTCTGATATAAATTGCTCCGGCGAAATTTCCGGTCCCAAATGACAGGATTGCAGGTTATTAACTTTCACTTGTCACATTTGATTTTATGAATCCAAATTTACTCATTTATACAAACTGTCGACACTTTCCAGAATAGCGGATTGTCTGCTTTTCGGATCCCAACCTAATATTCCCACTGCTTTCCTGTTCGACATTTGAATATAAAATGCTTCATCCGTCTGCTGCATATCAGCAATATCCGCGGCCAATTCAGGCCGCTCGGTTTTGATTAGTTGCGCTACATCGTAGACGCTCATTACGCCCTCGGATGTGGCCAGAAAGCGCTGTCCGTTTGCTTTCGGATGTAGCATTGCTTTTATATGGATGTCAGCAACATCACGCACATCAACAACGCCGAATGTAAATGCCGGGCTTTCGGTCGTGGTGCCGCTGATGATCCCCTTCACGATCGTGTCCAGCGAAGCCGACGAAATCTCTCCCAAAACCGGCCCGAAAATCCCAACCGGATTGATAACAGTAAGCTCCATGCTACCACCTTCTGTTTCTATAAAATGCCACGCCGCTTTCTCTGCGATGGTTTTAGATTTAATGTATGCCATGATCGGCGCCTGCTCATCCGTCCAGTCTGTTTCGGTGAATACGTGATCCTTTGCATTTTTACTATAACCAATGGCAGCAAACGACGAGGTAAGCACAACGCGCTTAACACCTGCATTGCTGGCTGCTTTCAAAACACGCAGCGCACCGTCACGAGCAGGAATGATGAGCTCGTTCTCATCTTTGGGTGTCTGGGCTGGAAATGGCGATGCAATGTGCAGCACATATTCGCAGTCCCTTACCGCTTCCTCCCAGCCTTCATCTGTTGTTAGCTCAGCCTGATAGAAAGAAAGATCAGTAAAGTCTTCAATCCCGCCATCTTTCAATGCATCAATTATTTTGTCTTTTTTAGACAAAGAACGGAGCGTGGTTTTCACCTGATAGCCTTGTTGTAACAGTTGCAAGATCGTATGGATGGCTACGAATCCGGTTCCGCCTGTAACTAATATGATACGTTTCATTTTGATTGCTTTTAAATGTGAAATTTGATTTGGGTTGTTGCTTCGGCGTGGCCGCTCCATTCATTTTCGGATTTTCAGGTCCTCCTGTTGTCTTTGTTTTTCCAATACAAATTTCAGCAATCCCAGATCAGGCTGCTTTGTTGTGAAGTTCAATTTTTCTTTGTTGTGGGGGTTATCCGAAAACTTCCCACCGGATTTATATAAATTGCTTTTTTAACGAGATAACGCCCCGTATGACACCCACTACATCCAACCACAAAATCCACGAAGGCCGCAATGTAAAACGCTTCCGCGAAATGCTCGGCATCAAACAAGATTTCCTCGCATTCGAGCTCGGCGAAGACTGGAACCAGCAAAAAGTGTCGCTGCTCGAACAGAAGGAAAGGATTGATGCTGATATTTTGGAACAGGTTTCAGCTATTTTGAAGATTCCGGCTGAGGCGATTCGGAATTTTGATGAGGAGCAAGCGGTGAATATTATTTCAAACACGTTTCATGAAAAGGCTTTTGAAAATTCCTTCAACAATGGCACCATTAACTTCCATCCCGTCGAAAAAATTATCCAGTTGCATGAAGAAAAGATTGCGCTTTATGAGCGGATGTTAAAGGAGAAGGATGAGATGATGGGGCGGTTGGAGCGGTTGATTGAGGGAGGCAACTGACCTAATGTCGGATATCGAAAAATTCGCGAACGACGAACTTGATCCGTTACCTGATCTATTAAAGATAGGTCTGATACACTATCAGTTTGAAACCATCCACCCTTTTCTGGACGAAAATGGCAGAGTCGGCAGACTACTTATTACCCTTTATCTGGTGCGCGGGAAACAAAAAAGCGCCAATCTTGCGAAAGGCGCCTTGGGTTGTGGTCACGTAGGGATTCGAACCCCAAACCTCCTGATCCGTAGTCGTGTAAAATAGCCATTTTTTACTTATTTAATTCTTTTTGATACTTTTTTAACATTCTAATAATCAGATAGTTATAAATTTTATTTTGACGAGCATTTGGTTTTGTTTTCGGTTGTTTTTTAAATTTGTATTGCAAGTTCTATTGCAACCTGTACCAAATGACAGCAAATCATGAGCTCACTTCGACCTTCGCTCGAAAGGCTTTATTATCTCAGCAGCGGTGTTGCTGATCACAACGGGCATGAGCCTTGCGGTTGCCATCGGCACTTACTCTAAAAGCAGCCGTTTGCAGGAAAGCGATCTCAGATTCCGGATTGCAAGGCAGCTCAGTCCAGCTCTTACAACAAAAGCTGATAGTATTTACTATGAAGATCCTGACCGGGCGGAACTTGAAACACAGAAGCGTGAGGCGCATGAGCTAAACGTAAAAGAGGCAGAAGCAATTTTAAGCAGCGGCGAATTGAAGCTAAGGAGGCTCAGGATCTGCTAAAACGGCTTAGAACCGAATGAATGTCAATATTCATCACTATAAAATTCAAAGTATTGCGGGAGACTGCGCCAAAGCTTCCATTTATTTGGCACATCAAATTCAAACCCCAGAGTACGAAAAAACCGTGGCATAAATGAAATTTGACCATCTTACCATTTTATATGTTTTGATTTCAAGAAGGCCAATATAGTTCAGTTTAATCTTTCTGAGGTACGTTAAAACGGACTTGGGCAGTTTTATTCTTACTTGTATGTTTGGCAACAAAGCACACAACAAGTTTCCTGCTTGCTGCTTGCAAACATGTCGTCGAAAGTGCAGAGAAGCCCATAGCCGGGGCCCGGCTGCACAAGTAAGGCCGCCGCTAATTCCGTCAATTCTTGGTCTCGGGCTGCTAAACAAAATCTCTATTATTAATTTGCGGCCTACTTCTTGACAGTGGACTATACTCCACTGTTTACCTTTGCTTAAAAAAGTTATGAAGGCAGATCTAATTAAAGAAAAACCGTTCAATCGGTAACAATGGGGTGGTGCGAAGGCCGCGCGGGTTGTTTACAATTGGCCCGAGGCCAATACCCGTCAAGACATATTCATATATGTAGAATGGAAAAATTATTACCAGTGTCAGCAATGTTGCTACTAGTAGGATTGCGCCAAAAGTGAGCCTAAGGGTTATGATAAAGAGGAGCATATGCGTTATATTAAATTGAGGATGGTTTAGTTTTGAAACGCTACGGCTTAATAAGAATTCGGATTACCTGCCCCGGAAAGAAGGCGAGTTTGAGGAACCTTCCAGTTTGTTGGAATTGCCCGAACTGTAATTTACGGTCCGGACAATTCTGTTGACATCTATTTTATGACAGCAATTTTGCTTGTGTTCTTGTGTTCAAAGTACCGTCAATAGCGTAATCTTTACAGTGTAAATGCCTGCGTTAAATCTTGCTAAATCGATCCCTTGTGCAGACACTGGCTGAACATCAAGTACTTTCCGTCCTGCACTATCATATACTGTGGCTTCTTTAACCTGGTTGTACTTGCTGATAAGCAGACTGTCACTGGCGGGGTTTGGATAGACCAACGCTTCTGGGGCCTCAAACCTAACCGACTATTGGTCTGCAAGCGAAACTGTGATATGCCACATATCTCCGGAATTCCTAACTTTTTCTGTTCCCCACACCCCATTTCCGCCGTCCGTACGGAGATACACGCCAAATACAACATCTGTAATATCAGATCCTGTTATCATTACACTTCCACATGCTGCTCCATTAGCGCAATTGCCTGTAATCGTGGATTGTGCATGTAGAATCTTCTTATTGGTTGCATCCAGCAACATTTCCTTGTTACCAGAGAGCCTCACCAATGTATTTGCAGGTGATTGGAGCTCCAGTTCTGTGGCGAACCCCAGGTGTTTGTTGGCAAAATTTGTCGTTGCGCCCAATCCTATGAGTGAAATAACCGGATTTTTTACCGGTCGGCTAAACCGCAACCTCAATTTGCCATAGTAATAACGACTGGTATCGGTCGTAGGTGCTTTTATACTCATTAAAGGTTTTGCCGACAGAAATACCTGGACACCTACGTTGGTAAATAGATTGATGCCATGGCCCGCAGTGCCTTGGGGATGGGATGTAAATATGGAACGGGTCGAATCGGCAAAATGGTAATTATTGTTTACCACCGTCGCAGGTTTAACTTGGCAAGCACTAGCACCGGAAGCAGCTCCAAACGTCATTCCGGTAACGTGCTGCGGAACAGTAATGTATTTTTGATCGTCAAGGCTGAAAGTTACTGAAAGTGGTGATTGCGCCTTTTGAAAATAGATCCCTTCATTGCTGCCCCCGTTATTATTTAGAAAAAAATTGAGCGTTTGTGGTATGGAAGTAGGTCCTTTGGGAACGGGCGGGGAGAAGCTGTTGTTGGCGCCGTCCTGCACAAATTCCAGGGTATTTTGTACTTGACGTGAAAGTCCCACGGCCCATATCATAAGCAAAAAACACACACTGGCCAGAAGGAATTGTTTTGAAAGCATACTAAAGAGTAACAATGTTTATGTGGTCCAACATCTCTATTAAGAAGCAGATGTCAAACTTACATAATGATGCATATGGGTAGGGTTTTGGGCTTGTGCAATTAAAAAATGTGCAACATCTTCTCTTGAAATTTTTTCTAATTTCATTCCTTGCTCTAATCTTAGATGCGCTTTGAAATTGCCTTTCGGCCGCCGGTTCGTCATTATTGCTGGCCGTATAATCTCGGAGAACCGGTAACCCTTTGACAGTATCTTTTCCATTTGTGTCTTATCGTTATACGATTTAGTCAATATTCTGGGCAAGGCAAACTGCCAGGTAAATGGAAGGTATTTCCTGCTCTCTCCAGCCCCAAACGCTGAAACCACCAGTAACGGTACTTCCATTTTCAAATCCTTTAATGCGCTCAAAATTGCTATTGCCGTGTTGCTGTAAATATTCGCGTATCCGTCCATTTGTCCCAACATCAGCTGGAATTTGGCTCCCACTGTCACGATGACCGCATTCGAGCCGGTAATTGCTTTCTTGACATCATCGACCGAAGTAACGGAGCCTTTGAGTTTTAGGAGCTTTTTATGATCCGCGATCTTATCCATGTTCGAAGAAAGGGCAACTACTTGATGGCCTTTCTTTAACGCATGTTGGACAGTAGTTATCCCCAGGTCGGTTGATGCCCCTATAATTGTTATTTGTTTCATGCATTTTGCTGGTAACATTAGTGGATATGAACGCCGGATAAGTGGCTTTTTAAAATAGCCCCCTAACAAAGTCGGGGGGCTATCTGCCTACTCAACGTTTTATTAACTACCAAAAAATAATGACCTTCCCCTTGCTGCTGCTGATTATTGGTGATTTACTCACTAAATGCCTTAGGCTTATCTGACAGGGTTTTATAAACGACGCCAGCCAGAAGAGCTCCGGCCAACGGCGTGATCACGAAAAGCCATAATTGCTCCATCGCCCATCCGCCGACAAATATCGCTTGGCTTATACTACGGGCCGGGTTCACCGATGTGTTAGTGACCGGAATGCTGATCAGGTGTATTAAGGTTAATCCTAGTCCAATGGCAATGCCTGCAAAGCCAAACGGTGCCGAAGGATAAGTAGATCCAAGAATGATTATCAGGAACATAAACGTCATCACAAACTCGGTAATAAGTGCGGCCGACATGCTGTAGCCACCGGGAGAATGTTCCCCATACCCATTTGCTGCAAAGTCCTCAATTGCATCGCCGTTTCCGATAATGATGAAATATAGTACCGCAGCGCCTGCAATGCCGCCTAGCACCTGTGACAACATATAACCTAACAGCTCCTTGCCATCAAAGCGCCCGCCTGCCCACAGGCCTAGCGATACGGCCGGATTAAGGTGGGCTCCGGAAATGTGCCCCAGCGAGTATGCAATTGTCAGGACTGTTAAACCAAATGCCAGTGAAACACCTAAAAGGCCGATGCCAACGTTGGGAAAACTTGCTGAGAGGGCTGCACTACCGCAGCCGCCAAGGACTAGCCAAAATGTACCTATAAATTCTGCCGTGTATTTTTTCATATTTCAAAAGAACGGTGTTGGTTGCATAGCAGGCGAGCCTATCCATTTTTGCGAATACATACGAGCGCCACCAGTGCAATCAATGTTAAAAGAGGGCACAGTCATATTTCGGAAACCCGACGGGTCATTGGAAATTCGACATAACAAAGCTATAAAAACGTTTTATACGTCGAATGTTAATAAAAGTAATTTCACATAGAGATTTGTCGATCACTGTCATATTAGTTCTACAAAAAATCTGTTCTTTCGTGAGTATTTCATTCAGTTGCATACGCTTTCAATGTTGATGACCAAATCAGCACTGGTCTGAAGTCTAGATTGAAAAATGATTACGGTAAGTCTATTAACAATACATACGCTTTTCTCAGAAAATCACCGAATATTCAAACCCAAACCCAACACTGAATCCTAAAAACGGACAAGTCTTCTCATTTCTCCAACTGCCAGTTGGTAGTTAAATTTGGATTATTGAACAGATTTGTAGAATCTTGTAGGGTCTACACAAATAGTTGTAGAATAATTTTTTATTCACCCTAGGTTGGGCTTTTTACTTTCTTAATGTTTAAAAATAAGCTCGCTTTTTTTTTCATTCTTTTGCTCGCACTTGGAAGGCCTGTTTTATCTC
The DNA here is from genome assembly GCF_000428845.1 of Dyadobacter alkalitolerans DSM 23607. Taxonomy (GTDB): domain Bacteria; phylum Bacteroidota; class Bacteroidia; order Cytophagales; family Spirosomataceae; genus Dyadobacter; species Dyadobacter alkalitolerans. Next base: position 12,732 of record NZ_AUAS01000003.1, read on the forward strand.
AGACAATACGGGAAAAGGGTTTGTCAGCCTTCCAAATCAAACACTACACCAACGAGGATGGCCTGCCACAAAACAGTGTCTATTCCATTGCAAAGGACGAGTTTGGGTACATCTGGCTTTCTACCGAACGGGGATTGGCACGTTTTGACGGAATCGCGTTTAAGGTCTTCGATAATTTCGGCAAAACATATCAGGCAGCAAGTATAGGTTCGTTCCATATTGATCCACGGGCAAAGGCAGACGGTTTTTTCGCCCTGAACAGCGAGCAGAACTTCATCCATATTCATCATGGAAGGGCTGCTCTTGACACGACACTATACCGCCAGCTGGCGGCCCAGCCGTTCCCCTATCCCAGCAGGGGTACCGGGTATGTATACGAAAGATCTCCAACCCTTTTTCACGCAAATACCTTCCCCGACTATTTTGCCATTCCTGCCGGCAACGACCGCTTCTTCGTTTACGACACAAGGAATCTGGATTACTACGAGCGAAAAAATAAAGTAGGCCGGATCAGCTTGCCTGGCAAAAGCATATGGGATTTTTTCCGGGTGAATGATGGTCTTTATCATCTCGAAGATGGGACGTTGACCCGCTTTGCCGCGGGCGCAGGCCAATTCAAGGGCGAACAGGTTCACTTTAAAGGTGACCTGATTCATGACAGGTCATACAAGCGCGAAAGCCCCCTGGAGATATTCTGGAACAACGCAACCAATCAAACTTTTGTAGTGGTGGGGCAGTCGCTTTACCACATCACTCCGACAGCCAATGGCAATTTAACCTCCGAGCTGATCATGAGGGGCTTTGATTTCCAAAAGGAACAGATCAAAGCCGTTTATTACGATCAGAAGGCAGGACGAATTTTTCTCGGCAGTCAGCTTAGCGGAGTTTGGGTATTGACACGGAAGAAGTTCCTTCCCCTGGCTACGGATTTTCCAGGTACCGACCAAGTTTACTACGGGCAGGCTTTAACTGGTACAGGCGTGCTGTCCGCGCAGGGCATTGCCTACTCCCAGGAGGGGCCCGAGGGTAAAATACTGGCCAGACAACTGCCGCTGGTGACAAAAAGTGTCTTCTGGGACAAGTACAGTATCCTCGTTGACCACCAGGGATACATTTGGTGCAAGCAGGGGCCAAGGTTGACAGTGATAAAGCCTGACGGGTCCGGGATAAGGTTTTCCTGGGAGCTACCCGGGAGAACCTCCCAGCTGTACCAGGGAAGAGACAAAACCATTTGGATTGGAACGCTGGATGGAGGGTTACTCTATGTAAAAGCACCTTTCACAAATCGCACTGCCCCCACTTTATTTTCTAAAGAGCCGTTAAATGACATATCGTGGATTACTGAACAAGGCCCCGATTCCATTTGGGTTGGTACCCGCAAGGGATTATTTCGGGTCTCGCGCCATACCAAAGCAGTATCTTCAATCAAAGGCCTGGAAAACGCTTATATCCGGAGTATGCTCATTTCCCGCGATAAGTCGGAAACTTGGATTACTACTTATAAAGACGGATTCTTTCTCCTTAAAAAAGGGAAACTTACCCGCTTTCCGCTTGACACGAAAGGATATCTGGCCAGTGCGCATTGCATTATTGAAGATGGTAAGGGTTTTTTATGGATTACGACCAACCAAGGGATTTTCCAGGTCCTTTTGTCGGACCTTCTGGCGTATTCGGAAAAGCCCCGGGAACTGTATTATCACCGTTACGCAAAGACGGACGGATTTAATACAAATGAATTCAATGGAGGATGCCAGCCGTGCGCGGTTCGGCTGCCTTCCGGATACGTGTCTCTCCCGTCCATAAACGGATTGATTTGGTTTAAGCCGGAGATGACCACTGCCGAGGTTCCCGCGAACAGTATTATGGTCGACCGGATTGACATTGACGGGAAGCCAACGCCGGCGAAGCAAAAACAAGTCGTCTTCTCACAAGATCAAAAACAGCTGGCGTTGCAGGTTAACACGCCTTTTTTAGGCAACCCTGATAACCTGGCATTCTCTTATACATTACAGAAAGAAGGCAAAACCCCGAAGGCATCAGATTGGTTACGCATTGAGACAACAGCAGGCAATGTGGCCACTATCACGATTTCAACTTTAAGCCAAGGCCATTATGTCTTAAACGTCAGAAAAGCTAATGGTTTTGGAGAAGCCAATTATAGTTATGAAACAATCCGTATCACCGTTCCTCCCTTTTGGTATCAGACATGGTGGTTTTATTCGTCTGTCTTTCTGGCTCTAATCCTTTCTTTTTTATTTTATTCAAAATACAGGATCCGAGCGATCAAACGACGGAATTTGCTGCTTGAAATGCAGGTAAGTGAGCGGACCAGTCAATTACAACTAACACTTCGGGATCTGGAAAAATCACAGGAAGAGCTGCTAAACCAAATGCATCTTCAATCCAGGTTCATGGCCTCTATCGCCCACGATGTACGCTCGCCATTAGGCGCAGTAATCATTGTTTCCGATGAAATGCAAAAGATGGTCGACCAGCAGCAATACAATGAGGTATCTCTATTTGTCAAAAATATTGCAGATACCATCAGACGGGTAAAGGACTCCCTTGAGGATATGCTGGCTTATGTCAAAATTCAGGTTTATAAGCACGAGCCGAAGAATGAAAGGATTTTGCTTTATAATCTGATCGAGGAAAATATGCAGTTATATGGAAAAAATACAAAGATCAATTCAAATACCTTCTTAAACTTGATCCCGGCCGACGTTGTCGTGGTAACGAATGCACAGCTGCTCAAAATTATTGTCCACAATCTGATGGACAATGCTAATAAATATACCGATAACGGTGAAATCAGAGCCTATACTTTGCAGGACACCAACCGGTTGAGTCTGGTAATTGAAGATAATGGTCAGGGTATTTCACAGGATCTTGTTGAATGGTTCACATCAGGCAAACCGCTTTCAGCGCCGTCATCCAACGGTGGTATCGGTTTGGCAATGGTCAGGGAACTGGCCGCCGCCGTTGCTGAAAGCATCCGGATAGAGCGGCTAAATCAGGGAACGAAAATAATCATCACTTTCCATAACTAAGTTTGACCACAACGGTGCACGTACTTCACAGTCCCTGTACTTTCTTTGCCAGATCAATTACACTTGTAACACCCATTTTCTCAAATATGCGGGCTTTATAGGTACTAATGGTATTGGCGCGTAAATTCAAATTAAATGCAATCTCTTTAACCCATTTTCCCTCAATCAGAAGATCCATAACCTCTTTCTCCCGGCCGGACAAATTTTTGGAAATCTTCTGTCGCTGTGAGACTGAGCTTCCAGTTGACACAGCAGAAAGCAGACGGTCCTGAATTGCCGAGCTTACATACCGTTTGTTTTTCATTACCGTCGTGATTGCAACGACTAGCTCATCTCTGTCAACAGATTTAGAGACATACCCATTTGCACCAGCGGCGATGTATTCAAGCGCGTGAATCTGTTCATCCGCTGCGGAACACACAAGGATTATAACCCTAGGCTGTCGTTGCCTAATCCGATCAATCATCGACTTACCTTTTCCTCCGGGAATATCGATGTCGAGTAAAATCAAATCAAATGTAACAACTTCGATATAGGAAACGGCGGCTTCAAAATCATCTGCTTCCATGACCGCTGCCTGACGATAAAGCTCGCCAAGCACGATCTTTTGACTCATACGCACTAAAAAATGATCTTCAATCAGTAGAACTTTCACCTTTCAAATTCGTGGGTTAGTAATAACGGGTGCAATGTTGTAATGCTTAGAATTCCGGCGCCGGACAAGCCGTATTTCGACAGTAGCGCCGCAAGCTATTTCTTTTCTTTGTTGATAACAACCTTATTGAGTTTGATAGCAAGATCAACAATATTATCTACTTCCAGTTTTTCGAAGATTTTCCGCTTATAATACCCAACGCTTTTAGAGGTCGTTCCAGCGATGACAGCGATCTGCTCATATGAATTCTTTGCAACCAATAAGTCGGCCATAATTTCCTCTCTTTTTGTGAGTGTGTGATTAATAGGCTTTTCAGTAATATAAAATAATAGATGCTCCTGGATATCGGCGCTGATGAACCTGGTATTACTTTCAGCGCGCCTCAGGCCTTCATTAATTTCTGCTGGTGAAGATTTGTTTGAAAACAAGGCCGTCACTCCTGCGCGGATGAACTTGTACATGAGCTGGGTTTGATCACCAAGGTGGACTAGGACCGCGGTATGCGGATTGGCTTTCTTATAGTTAAGTAGTAAAGCGGTGTCCTTTGCATCGGCCGCACTTACATCCAGAATCATAACCTGAAATGTTGTCCCGTAAGACACTCCAATCGCGTCCTGCACAATGGGCGTCTCAATTATGACTGCATCTGGGTACTGATTGTTGATAATTGTGCGAATCGCCAGGGAAAACAAATGGTTATCTGTAACGATTAGTATCGTCATGATCGAAAAGTGTTATTTATATAAAGGTGTCTGATGATCGCTTTCGGTTATAAATGAAAATTCCGGGCAGCAAGTTGCCGCCCGGAATCGCAAGTTCCGCTATTACCTGGTAACGGCTATTTTGTGTGTGCTAATAGTGCCGTCAAACAGGGTCAATGAAAGGGTGTAGATGCCGGTAGGTAAGCTTCGGACATCCAGGCCTTCTGCCGGAATTCCGTTATGGCTAAGTACGGGTATGCCCGACACGTTAGTCATTGTCGCTAGTTTTACCTGATCGCGACCATTAATAAGTAGTCGGTTGGAAACCGGATTGGGATAGGCTACCGTTATCACCCCTTTAATCTTCACCTCTCGGATGCTGCTCAATGAATACGTTTCATCCGCATCTACCATTTTCAACCGGTATAGGTTGACACCGCTGAGTGGTTTACTGTCTGTGAATGCATAGTCAACAATCACCTTGCTGTCGCCATGCGACGCCACCAAGCCAATAGCCGTCCATTTTTTTCCATCGGCACTTCGTTCGATCTCGAAGCGGTCGCTGCCGATTTCGACGGTGGTCGACCAGGTGAGCAGGACTGTGCCGCCCTCGGCTGCTGCCGTGAAGCGAGCCAACGTTACAGGCATCGCGGTTTCAAACATGATAAAATAATCCTCTACCTCGCCATCTACTGCTGCACCGTTGATGCTTCCCGTTGTCAGCGGATCCGTTGTCAGTCTAAAGCGTGCATATACGCCGGTCGTGCCGGTGGCTCCGCCCAGCGTCGCACTTGGCCAGATCAGCGTCGCGCTGGTAGTTGCAGGTGCTACGGTTGTGCATACGCCTTCTCCCGCTTCGAAAACACCGTTGCTGTTCCAGTCGATCCAGCCGCACAAGTTGGCTGTTGACGATGTTAGGTTAACAGTGGCCACATTCACGGTGTAGTTAGTAACTGAGGTGGTCGTACCTCCTGAAATGACCGGGAATGCCGATATGCCATCTTCGTCGTTCAGGCCGGTGACGTTGTCACCGGTAGCCTGCACAGCCGGTGTACCTTCAAGCTCAGCATCAATTGCGCTGCCCATAGTCAGGAAGCTGGTGACCTTGTGCGAAGGACCGTTGCTAGCCGTGAGGGTGCTGTATGAATCCGGTGCATCGCCATAGTCGCAGCCGATGCCGATGGTAATGTCGTCAATAGCGAAATCATTGCCGTTAATGCCAGGCACCTGCTGGTTGTTGCGGATGATGAAATCCACGGTGCCCGAGGCGTCAGCCACGAACGTCATCGAATACTGCCGCCAGTCGGTCTCGGTCGTAAAGGCTATATCACCCGTTGATTGGGCCGAAATCAAACCGCCTTGCAGGTTCCGTGCTTCCAGTACCAGGTTGGGCACAACATATCCTGGTGCATTGGTCAGGTTGGTTGCCCAAAGTGAAAGCGAATACGAAGCGCCTGGCAAGAGTCCGCTGAACCGGCGACGGAACACTTCATCCTGGCCGAAGCCACCATTTACATTCAGAAAATAGCCGCCTACATCACCCGCCGTATGGTCAGGTGCTACTGTTCCATAGTACAACGCCTGAAAATTATTCACGACTGTGTGAGTTTCTGCGCCATATTCATTGTAGTGGTAGGGTGTATAAATTGAAGGAATGGACGAAACTGCCTCCGATCCCGAAGCGCCAAATGTTTCGACAAACGGGGTGCCGCACGAATTGGAGATCGTTGAAGTCTGGATATTGTAATTCACAAACTCAACGTGCGCCGTCTGGCCTGCTGTTACGGTGACAGTCGCGGTGCGGGCAGGAATGTTGGTAGACACCGCGCCGCCGGCTGTATTAATCTTAATCAGTTCCCAAGAACCTGGTGCTGCGTTTTCGGAGATTGTGTAAGTGCCCGGTGCAACGTTGTAAACAATACTGTTACCGGCACCTGATAGTCTGACTGTGTGGTCATTAAACCACCCGCCGTCTTCCCTGCGCTGAATGAGCCGTCCGCGCATGGTGGTGGGTCCTTCCGCTTTTGCATTGTAAGTTAGGACTGGCGTGTCCCCGTCCGAGCCTACAGAAATACCGCCGTTGTTGCTGCCGATAAACACCCCGCCACTGTTGGCATCAGGGGCCCAGGCCAAGCCTGAAAGTCGATAGGCCTGGGCGCTGTTCACAGCCCAAACGCTGCCGTCGGCTGCAACGGTAATGTCGCTAAACCCTTGTGACGGGTAGGTTTCTGCAATCGTCGCCACGTCTCCGGACACCGTTACATGGTAAACCTGCCCTGCCGTTTCACTAAGTACATAAATCGAACCATCGGGCGCTACATCCAGCCGTGAGCCGCAAATATTAGGGAAGCCTGTATAGCTGCTGCCGCCATTCCAGCGGAAAAGCGTGTAACAACCGGCGTTATTAACCGCCAGCACATAAGCAGGCTGAATACTACCCGCCGAAACACCCACATCGAACACGTTGATCGTACCAGCAGTGGTAGGGATAAAACTAGTTCCATCCCAGGTATACATAAAACCTTGTGCGTTCACCAGGATAGGCGTACCATTCAGGTCTACATCCACCCTTGTGCCCAGGCCGGGAGCAGTGATCCAGCTAGAAGTCCCGGCCGGCCGGTAGTAGACCCCGCCATTGCCCGTTCCCGACGCTGGCGCGGCAATAGCCCAGACGGTATTGTTATTACCTGTTCCCACATCTTGCAAGGAGACAAAAGCTGGGTCATCATTGAGCGTGAAGGCCGCGCCGGAAGGAATGTTGGAAGTAAAACCAAAATCAACACCCGGGCTCACCTCTGATTGTGCTTTCTTGGCAATGACAATTGTTGAGAGCGGTGCCAGTGCCAGTTCGCCAGAGGCAAACGTGTAAGCTGTATAAGAATCAGGAGCCAAAGGGCTTGTCGTAGTAATTGAACCAGCGGTTAGGTCGCTGTTGCCGCCTAAAACAGATGTTACATCCACGTTGGACGGAATTGCTTCCCATTGGGTTCCATTCCACCCAACGATTGTCAACTTTGTCAAATCGCTGCCAGTCAGTGATGCAATTGAACTACCGGCATCCCACGTCAGTGTTAAGGGCGTTGCATTTGCCCCATCGATATCCCAGTATTCAATTGTACTGACAACATCAACGCCAGCGCCCATGCTGCTGGTGTTAAATGGGCCTCCGTTGGGAAGCGCAGCGTAGTCAGATCCTGTAAAGAGATTGCTGGTAACAGCCGTATTAGGGTTAGCGTGAAAATAAGACCCCATTGTGCCATCGGCCGAAGCCGCAAATTGGCCAACGAAGCCATTGTCCCCAACAGGAAAGACAAACGTGCCGGCCCCGTATTTGCGAACGTAGCCATCCACATAGCCCGCATCAGAAGCACCTGTAGAAGTCAGGTTATCACCGGCGAAGTTGAGCACGCCGAAGTTGCCCGACGCGCGTTCCGTCAGGATTACACCCGGTTGGGCACCCCCGCCGCCGTTAATAAAGTCGTGATCGCCAAAAAATGTCATCTGGGCACCACCAAAGATCGTGGTATTGCCCTGGCTACCTTGCTGCGCAAGCACCAGGTGTCCAAGCAAAAGCAACATCGCTGAGATGGCCATGCTGATCCATCCCTTTGCGGATGAACTGGTATAAGTTAGTTTCATTGTAAAGTCTGTTTAGTGCTTTAAGAATTATAATGGTGTTTGAAGCTTGCTTTCTATTCCGAGCAGCTATACAAGGACATTAGAATGGTCCGATAGCATAAGTCTCCTGAAACTGAATATCTCCAGTATAATAACCAGTATAAAACCAAAAATAGAGTGTTTGTGGGCCAGCCACAGTAACCCGAAATCCCGGCGTTGTATGGTGTGCAGTGGGTACAACAAATAACCATTCTGCTGCAATACCCTCTTGAACATAAGTCGAGGCGCTGCTTGACAGAGCGGTGTTGATAAAAGCATGATTCGGGATAGGATGCGTTGTCGCAGCGGTATACGTTGCCCACCTGGCATAAACCATATAGGTGCCTGCTTTGGGTAATGTTATGGATCCACCCGAATATTTCTGTTCTATAGCGCCAGTTGAAAAGTTAACAATTTCACCGGTAGTCCCATTGATCATGGTACCGGCAAGAGGATTCTGCCAACTAGCACCACCGGCTGCATCCGAAGTCAAAACTTTCCCTGCCCCCTCAGTACCGTCGGTAATGGTTACCTGGCCTGTTGTTTTGTCTATTTTCGTTTTACGCCCGGGTGTGGACGCTTCTACTTCCAGGTTCGAGTTAGGCTCGATGGTGGCTGGGTTTGTTCCGATTTTCACTTGCGCGAATACAGCGGAAGAGCCAAGAAGCAACGCAGCTACAAACAATACAGAGGTTATCTTCGTCCAGGAAATATTGAATAGTAGATTTTGTGTTTTCATGAGATACCTTTGAGTTTAATTAAATTAATGAGAATTGTCTGGAGTGAATGCAGACACCCAACTGATACACCTTAAAATTCGTAGATCAGCTAGTCTATCTTCGTAACGGTCATATAAGCCCTTCCGCAGGTACCGGTCCAGATAGGATTAACAGGCGGATTTCCATCGGTTTGCATGGTGTAACCTTCCAGCGAGATGCCATCACCCGCATTTAATTTGCCAGTGTAAACAACAGATTGCCAGTCCCCGGCCGCAGCGCCCATCGGACTAACCCCCTTGAAGATCGGACCGCCATTTTCGGAGGTTACCCATATCCTTGTCCATAGCGTGACACCGGCTCCCGTAGTGCTAACACAGGATAGACCCACTTGTACAGAGTAAGTGCCATTGGCGGGAACCGTAACCCTCTTGGAACCTGCGTCCCAAAGTGCCCCGCCCAATGTAGGAACCAGGGGGAGCCGCTGACTTGGTTCGTCGTGAGTTGTAAAAGTTGGAATGGTAGCCTGGCCCGTAATGGCGCCACTGAATGCCGTGACAGGGATGGACAGTTCAGACTGGCTTTGCCATGTGGCGACCCCGTTCGCATCGGATGTCAATACCTTTTTATCGCCCTGAGAACCGTCGGCAATCGTTAATTTTCCTGTGGTTTTATGGATGCTGATCTTCTTGCTTGGGTCCGTACTTTCTACTTCAAGGTTGCTATTGGGGTCGATTGTCGTAGGATTGGAACCGATCTTAACCTGAGCAGAAGTAATGGATGCCCCCCCTAAAAGCGCGCTAAGAAGCAATGCATTAAATAGTCGACGTGTTTTCATGAAGCTTGCGTTTTGTATGAATAATTGTTTGCATTTTGTAATCGGATCTAGTGACAGGTTCGGAATTACTTTATCCACACGATGGTCATGAGGTGGCTAAATATCTTCCCTACCCTAACTAGTCTGGAGGCAAACATAAACACACTACTTTGAATCAATTTGTCGACATCTACAAAAAGAAGTGAGAAATAACTCGATACTTATAGTATTTATACTACATTATTTGTAATAATTCTAATCCTTGTGGCAATTCTGCATATAATAGTGATAATAGCATACGACTTTGATTACATAATGAGTGTATTTACGTTTGTGTTTTACTTAGGCAGTACCAATAACATTGCATCCTTCGAAGCATTCGAGGACTGATTATCGTCAATTCGGCTGGTCACTCTGCGCATAATGATACCGAAGGTAGCTTTACTTTTTGCCTGACGTACAGACAAGACATGCTTAGGAGGCTAAGCAAGTTGCTGTTATCAAGTCTTTGTGCCAAACAATGACCTTATGGACGTATACATCGATCTTGTGGGGAGCTGTTTTCTGAGTGCTCATTCAATGTCCGCTTTACCTAGTTAGCACCGGCATGAACTCTACGTCGGGTGATTACGCCATTAAGTTGGACTGATGTTACATTTGCGGTGGGTGTTAAGAAACCACGTAAATCAATAAAATTCGTGTCTACCAAAGTTTTCCACATTAATATGAAGTGGCAATTAACCATCGACATCTATAAGGCATCATCTGAAATTAATTCGGCGGTTATTTCTACTAATTGACTTTTATTCCCTTCTAGGTTATTTTACCAATTCGGACGTTCAGATTACAAGAGTGGTTTATGAAAATTAATTACACATATATTATGATATAGTCGGTAAATTGTCTGCCAGAGTCTTATAATGGTAGGATAAGCTACAATCCTAATTGTTCTGCACCACAGTCTTGGACATTTGCGATACATCCTTGATAATGACATCCAGCTTATGAGCTGATTTAAGAATTCCTTAATACTCTTTTAATACAAATCCGGATCTTGGTAATAATGGTTTAAGGCCATTGAGAAAACCAAAACTAAATAGTTAGTTCATTGACGCCGTTTTTCGCCCATTTGTAAGAAAAACCTCATGTAGGTGTAAGAGGTGCCGTCCACTTTGCCAATCTCAAACCTGCAAACGTTATCTCATATCAAACAAGGGTCGGGGCAGATTTCGCACTTCTTTTTAACAAATCTCTAAGTCCTTTGTTCAGTATTCAAGCTGAACCGGGTTTCAGTCAGTCGGAGGCCAAATATGATGCCTCAGGTGAAGGGCTTCTAGACGGCCTGGTGCTGAAAAGTGAAGATTTTGGAAAGATTTCCATCAATTATATGAACCTACCAATTTTATTTTAATACAAACCCCGATTCGGCAGGTTCGAAGGTATTTTTTCCCTGGGGCCGGAATTGCGTTTAAGAGCGGGTGCGAGCAAGTTTAATTATAACTCTAAAATTTATTATGACGGAGTGCTCACTAAAGATGAATCTGGGCAGACAGAATTAAGTCCTAATTTGAAGCCATTTGATTATGGAATGGTTGGTGGCATGGGAATCGCATATCCGCTGCAAAGCATAAAAATATTCGTAGAAGCCCGCTACCATTTAGGGCTGAGGACGATCTATAAAGACGGCGTTGATATGTTCAACAGAGGCCCTTCTGTACGACTCGGCGTCATGTTGCCTTTGTAAGATAGCCGACAATTTGGTTTCTTTCAATTAACCGTTTGGCATCACAACCTTTCTTATAGTCGAGTGCAGTTGGGCGGTGCTACGCTCAAATAATACTAGAATTTTTTTTACAAAAAATGTAAATAAAATTTGCTTTCTTAAATTATAACGATTAATATTACGGTACCCCAAAATTCTAGAAAGCTATTTGATATTTATTATCCCATTCAAAACAGGGAGTAAATGTTTTGTGAAAATCTACCAAATAGTTTTACGGTTTTATTGATTCGGTTTAGTGAAAGAAACTGTTTTTGCAATCAAATCGATCGTGTTGTAAACCAATTCCAAATGGTAATTGCTGGTGCGCTGATAAAATAGCAAATACGCAATTAATATTTGCCTGGAAGTAAAGTCTCAGATAATACACTCCTATTTATATCCTTTTTTTTATTCCATTATGAAATGTTATTTCATAATGCATATCCAATTGATATGTTTTTGGGACTGCTTTGATTAGGAAATAAAATAGCTACAATCAATTCAAAACATATACAGTAAAATCAAGGCTTCATTTAATCTATTCTCAACCATAAATCGTTCATCAATGAAACAGCTTTTCCTTTTTGTCTGCTGCATTTTTTTTACAGCCAGCGCATTGCTTGCGCAACCTATTACGCCACCTTACATTAGAATTGGCGGTTTCTTCAACACGAGTACCAATCAAGTGGAGGGTGGCACTACCTACACACATAACCAAACCGTCTGGGTAGATTGTGGTACGAGTGTAAGCTTCCCCTAAAAGTGATCGTTGAATAAATGGAGCTTTCCGATTATATTTTCATAAAAGGAAAGAAACATGAAGAAGAATCGATTTAGCGAGGCCCAGATTGTGGCCATTCTAAAGCAGCAGCAAAACGGACAAACAGTTGTTCAGATTACCCGTGAGCACGGAATCGGCGAAGCCACTTTTTACAACTGGCGACAACGATATGGTGGCATGGAGGTTTCGGAATTGAAACGCATGAAAGACCTCGAGGAGGAAAATCGGCGGTTGAAAAAAATGTATGCAGAGTTGAGTTTGGAACATGAGGTAGTAAAAGAGGCGCTGAAAAAAAAGTGGTAGGGCCTGCTCAACGTCGTCAGTTTGCGCATTGGATTGTCAAAACAAAAGCTTTCAGCAAGCAACGAGCTTGTCGATTAGCAGGATTAAGCCGACGAATGTTTGCTTATGAATCCAAGCGTCAACCTGATAATGAAGTTGAACAGGCCGTTCAAGCTATTGCACAACGTCATCCTGGTTGGGGTTTTTGGAAGATTCGTTATCGACTACGCAGACAAGGATATTCTTACAATCATAAGCGTATTTGGCGCATTTACCGCCAATTAGGCTTGAATTTACCTAGACGAAAGAAAAAGCGGCTACCGGACCGAGTCCGACACCCCTTGGCAAAACCCACTGGGATTAATCAAGTTTGGTCACTCGACTTTATGTCTGACGTATTGAAAGATGGACGTCGTTTTCGTACATTGAATGTATTGGATGATTACAATCGGCAAGCACTGGGGATAGATATTGACTTTTCTCTACCTGCGAGGCGGGTTGTCCGGCTTCTAGAACAAGCAATTGAAACACATGGCAAACCAAGTTGCTTACGATGCGACAACGGACCCGAGTTTATTAGCATAGCGTTGACGGAATGGTGCGAATCAAATGAAATAGAACTGCGTTGGATACAGCCTGGTAAACCGACACAGAATGCGTACATCGAACGATTTAATGGCACTTTTCGCCGGGAGGTTCTCAATGCCTATTTATTTCGAAGTTTGCCGCAAGTTCGGGAAGTGGTTGACCACTGGATCAACGATTACAATACGCAAAGACCACATCAAGCACTTGGCTTTTTAACACCAGATGAGTTTAAACAAACGGGATAAGCTCTGTTCAGAAATTGATCACAAAAGAGGGAATAACACACGAGCGCCATTACAGTGTCAGTCCCAATTTTTCCAACGCCGTATGGTGTCATCTGGGGCAGCAGCTCAACCTTTACAAGATCTGCGGTTGGAGGAATAGATTACATTCAGACGGTGCAGCTCGACCCCAATAAAGGCGACGGCTTTATCTCTGTTGTCTACGTGCTGCCCCCGTACCCGTACACCAGCGCCGTGATGTCGATCAATATCAAGCAAAAGCCATCTGTCCCAGCAATCACAGGAACTAACATTTGCGCCGGTAACTCCGCCACGTTTACAGCTACCAGCACCTACGGTTTACAAAGCACAAAACCTATGAGTATACTATGGCAGACGACTGGTGGAGTTACTGTGAATGGGTCTAGTTCATTTACATCGCCGCCGGGAACATCATCGAGCGTGACTATCGCAAACAGCTCTAGCGGAACATACTCAGCACGCGCAGTGGTCGCCTCATGCAGCAACCTGCAAACTTTGGCCAGCACCGGAAGTCTTGGAGCACCTACGATAAAGAACCCAATCTATTGGTTATTTGATCCAGGTTCGAATATGTGGCAGTTCAGCCAAATTTCGGAAGCTCCGGCGGTAACATATTCGTTTAGCGTTGCATCCGGATCCGCTTCCATTATTCAGAATAGTGGAGATGCATATATCACGACTACATCCGGGGCCAGCATCTGTGTGTCTGGGACCAACAGTTGCGGTACCGGTACTCCGTACTGCTTTTATATCCCTGCCAGTGGAGGTATGTTGAAATCCGTATCACCCAATCCCGCACAGGATGTCGTGCTAGTTGAATTAAATAATGCTGAAAAGATCGATTTTTTGCCCGCCGCCCTGAATATGTATCGGGAAAATTCGACCAATCCTGTGAAATCGATTTCTGTCCGTGAGCTCTACGAACGCAAAGCATTTGTTGACGGCAACAAGGTCAGCCTGTCGGTGGCAGATCTGCCGCGAGGCGTATATTACCTTCATGCTATCCCTGCTCAGGGTTCCAAGCTAGATGCTCAAAAAACCAGGATTATTTTAAAGTAGAACGATCAGTCTTATTTGATCAATCTGGGATTGAATCATAAATTCTGAAAGCAAGTGTCCGGCAATGTGTATTGCGTTGATATATAAATCATTGTTTGAATGAATAAAACGTAAGTAGGTCGCCGGATTTGTTTGCAAAGATTGAGTAAAAGGCCGCCTGGTTCACCCGGGTGGTCTTTGATTTTTGAGCGGAAATAGAGCCTCTATCTCCGAATGCAGATGTTTTATTTTCGCTTGACAAGCATAAAGCAGAACTGATATGTATCCGGACAGAAACAGTTGTTTTAAATTTATTAGCTTATTCATTTGTTCAGTATTCGATGATTGGCAATAGAAATGATCGATATGATCCGTATTGGGAAAATTAACCTCTACCTAATGCTTCTGGCACTAACTTTGCCGGTTCTTGCTCATTCTGATGCGTTAAGATCAGATCTCGGCAACGCCTGCCCCTATATCAGCCATCACGCAATTTCCGATTCGATCCGGTTGCAATCCTCGGATGTTGCCTGTTTAGGAACGGATCCTGTCATTACGGTAACCGGAACAGATATCACCTGGTACGCTGATGCAGCAAAGAGTGTGCGTCTTGCCCAGGGTAACACCTACCATTCTGCGCCATTGCACGAGACCACAACGTTTTACCTGACCCAAAGCGTTAATGGAGTCGAGTCTTCGGTGACGCCCATCGTCATAGAAATCGTTACGGCTATTCTAGTTGATATAAAGACCACACCAGCCAGTTGCGGAAAAAAGGATGGCACCTTGACACTTGTCGGAGAAGGCGGCTCAGAACGGTATCCCGTACAGTTCAAATTAGACGATGGTGAATTACAGACATCCGGGACATTTACCAATCTTGCAGCCGGAACTTACTTGCTGACTACGCAGGCCGGCGAATGCTTCGGAACCAAAGAAGTAACAATACAGCAACAACCCTCGCCAGTGATTTCGGCCATCGATTCTGTGTCCCCCAGGTGCGGGAATGCAGACGGTTCGCTGCGCATTGCCGCGTATAGAGGGAATGGTACATTAAAATATTCCATAGACGGATTAAATTTCGATACAAATAACCTGTTTGAAAATCTTGCGGGGGGTGAATATACAGTAGCTGTGAGAGATGATGCGCAATGCATGGTTTCGCAAACTGTTTCGTTGAAGCAAAGCCGAACACTCCAGCTAAACGAGATCGAAGTAATACCTACGGATTGCGGCCAGCCAAATGGCAAAGTGATATTGCCGTCTGTTACCGGAAACGGGGCTTTACTTTACTCCATCACAGGTTTAGCCGAGCAGAGCTTAAATTACTTCGATAGCCTGCAATCCGGTAGGTACAAGGTATCTGTCAGAGACGAAGACGGTTGTACTGCCGGCAAGGAAGTCGTAGTTGCCGACAGCCAAGGGCCTACTATTATCCATATTGACACCCAGCAACCAGAATGTGAGCTAGCCAGCGGGGCAATCGCAATTTCTGCGGGCGGAGTGAAAAATTATGTTTACAGCCTCGATGGTATTGAATTTCAGCAGGACTCGTTGTTTGAAAAACTTGCTGCCAGTACTTATGTCGTCACAGTCAAGGATGAGAATGGCTGCATCGCCCGGCAAAACGTTGATCTGAGCAGTTCGTGTAGCCAACAAATATTTATTCCGTCTGCATTCAGTCCGAATGGTGACGGAATAAACGATGCCTGGGCTGTATTCTTCTCAACCGCGGTTATTCACATTCAGGAAATAGCCATTTTTAGTCGATGGGGAGAAATCGTTTACCATAGTGAGCCTGGCAATGTTAGTAGTGGTTACGCTATGTGGGACGGTCGGTATAAAGGAAATTTTGCACGCGGCGTTTTTACCTACCGAATGCTCGTGAAGTTCTCAAATGGTTCTGACAGGACTTTTACCGGGACGGTACTGACACTTTAAGAGCCTTTACTTCCTATATTAATTTCAGGGGAAGAAAAGAGGTGCGCAGCACTGTTCCCATAGCACGGAAACCCGGCAATGGTTTTGTGGTGCAAACGGTAGGTGAAGTACAATAGAAATTGATAACCCGACACGCGGAATCTTATCTGCGGGGCTGGAACAATACGACTTTAATATTTTAGGAAAACCGTCGTTAATGCGTAATTGGGAGTGTAGCGACAAATGTCGATTTACAGCTGATGAACACCACTCAAAGTTCAATATACTTCAAATGCAGCACCTTAAACTGTACTTATATTTCAAGTGATGTCAGGGATTCAACTTACCATTATAACCCCCGTGATTCGGCCCAGGTTGGGCAGATCCAAGTGCGAAAAATTAATGCACTAAGGGTTCAGATAATGATGTCCGTAAAAAGGCAAAATGGGTCAAATGTTTTTGAAGGGGATTATGAATGTGAGTTATCGAGGGATTTTAATAACGAAGGTATTATTCTCTTCCATACCTATCCTGGAACAGTTGGGGGATATCACATCAACGAAAAAAGATTTGAGATAAGTGCAGGAAGTAGGCAAGAAGGGCAATACTGCATGGTTTCAAGCTAAGAGATGATTTTTATTTAATGCCAACTCCTTTTGAAAAGAGAACAAACAGTGCTTCTCAGAAAACTTCGGGTATTTTGACACACGAGCAAATCCGTTGACCTGTGAACCGACGTGATAAACTTATTATGCCAAATTGACAAAACCAATGATGTCTTGACGTCCGAATCTTGCAAGACCTTAAATTCCACTCAATTCGCGTTACCAAAGTTCTGAACAAGGCTAGCATAGGGGGCCCGTCGAATATTGTATGGCTGTTGGCATAGTCTTGCCGCGCATCCTATTCAACATAAGTATCACTTAAATATTGTTTCTATGACTGGGTGAGGCCATCCATTGTCTAACAACATGATGCGCATATGCTGCATATGTAAAAGATTGCGCAGCGCTGTTATCATCAGGATTAAGAAATTAATGTTGATCAGATTTTTCGTCCCATCGAACATGCATATGATCCCCACTGATCAGGGTCTGATAACGACCTATATTTTCCGCAATCCTTTTAAAGTGCTGTATAGCAATTATTTGCTATACCACGCTAACTTTTGACGCGGTAAATTTGTGCTGCAGCGATGAGTCAGCATTGTAAAAAATTACACAGCAGGCTGAGATCACGCTGTTTCTTCAAGGCAAATGCCGTTCAAATTCCCAACCCTTTTTTTACTCAATATGAAAGCTCTATACTTTAAGTACCAAATTTTATTAATGGGCAAAAAACTGATTTTGTTATTGGTTTTGGTCAACATGATTTCCGTTTCTCGTGCTCAGCAAAAAATTCCTGGCAGCTCAGTGAATGAGACTGCAAGGGTAAATGCTGATTTTGGAATAATCGTTGTTTCAAAAAAAACACAACCAGAAATTGCTCCCGGTGTCAACTTTACTTTTTTCACGGACATTCCGTCCATCCCATCCTTTGTATTGAATGATGATCCGTCATTCATTTCCATGCGGGATGTAGGCATGGGCGAAAATAACACCATCTGGGCAATCGCTGCTCCGGAATCGGGAACAGGAAACGGAAACATTTATTACAGAAACGCTGGTACCTCAGCGTGGGTGCAGGCGGGAGGCATGGGCACGAGAATCGATGTGAACCTGAATGGGAGGTCAGTGCTGATTAATGACCAAGGTGCTGTTTTCAACTGGAATAGCACTTTAAACACTTTTCAACTATTATCGGCTTCAATAAATGCTGTGGACGTCGGCGTTTCCGCAGGTACTATTCAAAACGCATTTATATTGGTGAGAAATTTTGGATGCCATACCCTCGCTCGTAGTATAGGATCGGGATTTTTCACCGAGTATCCAAATATTTGCGGCACTCGCCTTGACGTAGCTCCGGACGGCTCCGTATATGTGCTTAGCGAACTTGCCGGGGAAGTATACCGCGTAACATTTTCCGGGGACGCCGCGACGATTGCTCAAACGTTTCCTTCCTTGGCATTTAGGGATATTACAGTCGCAGCTGACGGTAAAGTTTGGGCTGTTAATTCGACAACGAGCTATTATCTGGAAAACGGAGTATGGGTTGCTGACCCGAGCAGCAGTGGTATCGGATTCGGAAGCAACCCATCGGGTTTATCAGCAGGGGCCGACGGCGATACACCCATTTTGACGCTGAATGCAGAAGACGATGTGCCCACAAGTGATCGCGGACAAATCATTCAGCGCCGGGAAAACGGCACCTGGATGAACAGCCATAAGGTCCGTCAGTCGGGCACTGCCAACAGTATCGTTTTAAATGTTGCCCCGGGAACTTACAGGGTGGAGGAGAACCCTACACAACCTGCTTGGAAACTGGTCGGCATCAACACAGCGGGCGGTTCGGTAGTCACAAACCTTGATAGTCGCAATGCAACCATCACGGTGGGTGCCGGTCAAACCGTGCATGTCGAGTTTGTCAATGCAGGATATGATTATGGCGATGCAGCTGCTTCCTATGGCACAAAAGCAGCAGACAATGGTGCAGTTCATCAGGTAAACCCTGCTCTTACACTGGGAACTACGATTGATATCGATGCCGATGGCGACACAAATTCGCCTGCAACAGGGGATGATAACACCGGCGCGGATGATGAGGACGGAATTGCATCATTCCCAGTCATTTCGGCGGCTGGTAGCGGCTCATTTACGAATTATACGGTCAAAGTTTCGGCCCGTAACGAAACAGCACTGACCGCGAATCTATGCGGCTGGATTGACTGGAACAATAACGGCACCTTTGAACCGGGAGAAGGGGTTTGTACAACATTGGCCCCAGCTGGTACAGAGGCAACACTGGTGTGGCCGGCTGTAACAATGAGCGGATTTGAGAGCAGGCTAGGGACTTTTGCGAGGTTCCGGCTCACAACGGACGTTTTAACGACTGGCGGAATGACGGGCTTGGCCACCAACGGAGAGGTAGAAGATTACTTTCTACCATTTTCAGATGCAATGCCGGTTACGCTGATAACATTTGAGGCTTCTGCCCTGGAACATGATGTAGCCCTGAAATGGGCGACAGCCGAAGAAACAAACGCGGACCGCTTCGACATTGAGCATAGTATCAATGGTAAAAAATGGAATTTGGTTGGAACGGTGGTTGCAAAAGGTGAAAGCAGCGTTGTGGCAAACTACACATTCGAACACAACGCTCCCGTGAAAGATCGGAATTTTTATCGCCTCAGGATGATTGATCATGATAAAACCTTCTCTTTAAGCAAAATTATCAGTGTTACTTTTGACAAAATATCGACGCTCACCGCTTATCCTAACCCGGCGAGCAATCGGATCGTGATCAGCAGTGATGAACTGGTGAAGCAAGTAACATTACATGCAGTATCAGGAGCAAAAGTATTTGAAAGCAAAGGACATTTCCACAATGGAATCGATGTTTCGAAACTTAGTCAAGGTATGTACGTGATGTCAATCACTCAGTCGGATGGTACGGTCAGGACGCAAAAGGTGCTCATAGCCAGATAGGAACTTAAAAGCCAGACAGGTAAAATGCGCAATGTGGTTGAATGGAGATTCAACCGCATTGCGCATTTTATTGATTATTTGGCTGCCTTCTTTTCCATTCTCACAACCTGATTATCAATTCGTTCTACTGTGTTGAGATAAGCGTAGATCGCATTAAGATCTTCTACTTTCATCCCTCCGTACATGGTCCAGGGCATTGGTGTGTTAATGGCATCCGGTGCCATTTTTGGAGAAACGTAATTGCTGTCAACGAATGCTTTAAAACGGGCCACAAAAGCTTCTTTTGTCCAGTTACCTATTCCTGTTTGCTTGTGCATGGTGATGTTTGGCGAGCGCATAATGCCATTTGGGCCAGCAAATTCCATTCCTCCTCCAAATTCGGTTCCCGCAATTACACTTCCTTTCTCCGTTTTGCTATGACAATCCACGCAACCGGTCGCGGTGATCAGATACTTTCCATAAGCCACCTGATCCGCTTCTGGGGGACGCTTGGTGAGCGAGGCCTTTTCAGGCATTGTGTTGATCAGGATACTAACAGGGAAGTCGGGTTCTGACTCTGGAATATCCTTTTTTATGGCCGGCAGTTCGCGAATGTAGGCGATTACCGAGTAAATATCCTCCTGGTCGAGCTGGCCGAACCGGTGGTAGGCCATTACCGGGAATAATGCTTTACCCTCTTTATTAACACCGGTTGTGACGGCACGGAAAATTTCTCCGTCCGTCCATCCGGCTAGTGTATAGGGTGTGATATTGGGTGCGTAAAATTTGCCTGGAAAGCCCATATCCGGCGTAAAGGCCTCGCCGCCCGCGCCAAATCCGCCCGAAGGCGGTCCGGCATAGCGCGACCAGTCGCGGGTGCTGTGGCAGTCCATACAAACTGTCACGTGATTAGCGAGATACTCTCCCCGCGCCACACGGGCCGCAGTCCGTTCAATTTTAATGTCAGGTGCGGGGCCCGTATCGGGAAGCGCAGTTTTCACATAAACGATGCCTGCCAGAACGATCACAGCCAGGGCGCCGAGTATTTTACCAACGGTTTTAATTGCTTTCACTTGAATGGTCTTTGTAGATTAAGTGAAAGATTTTAATACGACAGCTTGCTGACTGAACCGTCCTGATAGCTAAGCAGATAGTAGGTCTGGCCGCTTCCACGAATGATGTCGGTTGGCCGTGAAAGACCGTCGAGCAATACCTTACCGTCTTCATTGAGCACTTTGCCAGACTTAGCACCAAATCCCATTGCTCCGAAAACACCATGCTGAATGACGATGGGTTTTTTGTTGGCTGAAAGTGTTATGCCGGTCAGCGTCGTGAAGTTAGACTTGTACACATCTACTGCTCCAGAGGTTTTCACCTCAAATATTTTTGCGTTACCTGGTGAAAAAGGGAAACCGGTCAGTGTGCTTACAAGAAATTTGCTTCCATCGTAAACAATGCCGGTTGGCACAGCCTCTACGCCTGCCGCAACATTGGGTATTTTAGCAAACAAACTTAATGCGCCAGTCACCTTATCTCTTTTGATGATGGCATTGCTTCCGGCGTCAACAATGTACATATGATCGTCAGGGCCAAATGTAAAATGGTATGTGTTTGAGTTAATCGGGTTGGTCAAAGCCAGGCTTTCGACATAGCTTCCAATATCTACTGAGTCGATGTCGGCCAGCGCGACGGGGCTATCGCCGGATTTGAAAGATGACACATCCGCTGTGTAGAGGATTCCATTGGAGCCGTGCAAAAAATATATTTTTCCCGCGCGGTAGGCCAAATGGGCAATTCCTTCTATTGACCCTTCCCGCATCAGGGATTGCAGACCGGTAACAAACGTTGTTTTCACACCGGATGGTGTAATCATGGAAACGCTGCCATCATTGCCCTTGCCAGATCCTGCTTCGGTCACCCACAGATTTGCCTTATCATCGGCTGCCAGCCCGATCGGATATTTCAACCCGCTTACAAATATTTCTGAGAACAAGGTTTCCGGTTCAGGCTCGAAAATGTCGTGATCTGTACAAGCCAGGACGAAAGCGAAAACCAGTAATGTTGAAAGTGAGTAAATTAACTTTTTCATTTTTTTTGAAATTAAGGCTGTTTATGGATGATGGTTTTGGGGCTTTGGGTTGCGCGGGCTAAGGAAAACCTGACAGAAAGGCTGGCGAAGCATTTTCACAGACCTCGGAATTCGACATGCTGATTAGAAAAATAACGTTGAGTAAAATCTTAGCGCAAAAGACGATAGGAGCGCGCCAATGCACAATAGCAAATTATTGCTATATCGGCCAATTTAATTTCCAAATCACTTTTGTTGCAGGGGGTTAGAAAAAAGGTTGTTTGTCTTTTAATCGAAGCATCTACTTTTAGTTACATACATCTTACCTCACTTCCGTCTCTTCATGCTGCGAAGACTTTTACAGTTCCAGTTGAATTTGTCTTGCATAAAAATCCACTCGTATGGTCTGCTGCCTTTCCTATTCCTGATTTTTACGAATATTTGCCTTGCACAGGCACCGCAAACGCGTGTAAATATTCAGTTGCTTGGTCCGGAGCAAGGTTTGCCCAGTCGAAATACGCGTTCATTGACCCAGGATGGTCGGGGATTCATGTGGGTGGCCACCGGCCAGGAGCTCTGGCGATATGATGGGTATAGCTTTCAGAATTTTACGGCAATGCTAACCCGCTCCATCGGTGGCGGGACCCTGATTAACCAAATCAAGACGGGGCCAAAAGGCGAGATCTGGGTGGCGCACAATATCGGTGTCAGCATTATTAATCCCCTTAACCTGACCTGCAAGACCATTAATCCTTCTGCTTCTTTTAAAAGTGTTGATTCAAAACAGCATCTGGATGTTTTCTTTGACAGAGATCAGAATGGCTGGGTGTCGATACCCCGTGGGAAGCTTATAAAAATCAATGCAGATTACATCCCCGAAGCCCTGTACACCCCGCCAACAGAAGCCGGGCGTTCCGCGGCTATTGAAAGTCAGGTGACTAAACTTTTTGTTATTAAAAATAATAGGCAATACGCTTTTAGTGACAGTACGTTTCTGGATGAAATGGATGGAAACGCACATTTGTTAAAGAGAACTAATTTGTTGAGCCAGGGCATTGATTCCCGGCAATATGGTGTCTTCAATGTTATGCAGTCTGGCGCTGACACGTTGCAAATATATTACAGACATAAAGCGAGCAAGAAATGCCGGATGCGTAAATACGCTTTCGGAGCGGGAACATTCGGCCCGCTCACGGACTTGGCCTCCCCGATAGCACCTGATTTTATCTATGCTTATCAAAACAGTTACAAGTGGTATAAATCTTCAAAAGAGATTGGTTTTTTAAATCAAAAGACCGGTCAGTTCACGAATCTGACAACACTCCTTTTGCAAAAATCGGGTGCAGATATTTTCTTCTTTGGGGCCTATCTGAGCACGGACGGCAGTTTTTGGGTTTCAGGCGTCAACGGGCTTATCAAGGTTACGCTCACCGAAGAAATTTTCAGACGATACATGAGTGTGCCTTTGGAAAAAACAAGCGATATCGGGACCAGCGTCAGAGGCATTACTGAGGATCATTCCGGAATGATCTGGGCATGTTCTTATGGGTATAACCGGGATGGTTTGCAATATCTGCTTCATCAGATTGATCCCGCGACGCATTTGAGCAGGCATATGCAGCTGCACAGCCAGACCAAGATTTCAAATGAAATGGTGATTCCTTATAAGGTTCTTTTTACCAAAAACGACGTTTATGCGGTTACGGACGGCACACAGTTCCTGAAAATAGATCCGGAGACTGAGGCTTATCATGCGGTCGAGTTTCCTTTTGTAAGCGGCCGAGGATTTACTTCTTTTTATAAACTCAATGATTCTACTTTCTGGACAGGCACCTGGGGTGGAATGGGCGTAATCAGTACGCGGGATCTGAAACCTGTTCTTTTAAATGATAAAGCCGGGCGTTATATCAAAAATGAACGCGTCAACAACTTTATGCGGTGGAAGCAAAACCGTGTTTTAGTCAGTACTACAAATGGCTTATATGTTCTGAATCAGGATGCGAGCATTTTTGAACATTATGGGCAGACAATCGGAGACAGGATCAAACTTCCGGCTTTACAAATTTTTCACACCGTGTGGTTTGAAAATGCGTTATGGGCGGCAACCGGGCAAGGGCTGATTCGCATTGACGTAGATAGCAAAAAAACACAGCTTTTTACCATGCACGACGGCCTTCCTGATAACAATATCTACGCTGCCTTGCCGGACGAGCGGGGAAATCTTTGGCTGAGCACGAACAAAGGTTTGTCTCGATTTGATACAAAAACACGGAAATTTCATAACTACGGGATTTCCGACGGCCTGCCTCACCTTGAATTCAATCATGGGTCCTATCTGAAAGCGAGAGACGGCACACTTTACTTCGGTGGCCTGAACGGCGTTGTTGCATTCAACCCGGAACAGCTTGATTTAAGCTCAAAAAAAGAGCGTGCGTTGCAGCTTATTTCCTATGCTAAATTCGATGCCAGTCGGAACAAGACCGACACGATTACTACGCATCAGGCTGGTCAGCAGATCATCTTCAACCCCGGAGACCGTCTTTTTGCCTTCGCATTCATGAGCCCGGATTACCAGAATACTTCATTAAACCGCTTCCGCTACAAGCTGGAAGGGTGGGGTGATGATCGCTGGCAAATGTTTGAAAATGGAAATAAGTTACTCTTCAACAGCCTGCCGCCCGGAAATTACATGCTTAAAGTGCAGGTTTCTGTGGGAGGTGCGGATTGGAGTAGTCAGGAATGGAAATCATCGATCCAGGTGGTTGCGCCCTGGTATAAATCAATTTGGTTTTACATATTCAGTTTGCTGGGCATCGGCTTGCTGATTTATCTCTTTTATCAAAACCGGCTCCGGCAGATCATGGACATTCAAAAAATCCGCAACGGAATCAGCGCAGATATGCATGATGAGATCGGGAGCACGCTCAGCAGCATTACTTTTTACAGCCAGGCATTGCTGATGCAAATGGAGAAAACCGAACATCAGCAGGTGGTTCAGAAAATAAAGGAAAATGCCCAGCAGGTTCAGGAAGGGCTGAGTGATATCGTATGGAGTGTGAAAGGTGGCAGCGACCAAATCGAGGACGTGTTTGCACGCATGTTTCAATTCGGCAGCACATTGGCAGAATCCAAAGGGTTTGCTTTCAGTTTTGAAGCAGATAGCCAGATCCAAAACCAAAAATTGGATATGCAGACGCGAAAGAACCTGTATTTGATCTTCAAAGAAGCGATGAACAATGCTGCCAAATATTCAAATGCCAGCACGGTGGAAGTATTTACAACGAAGGAAGGCAGCCAGACAAAGCTGACAATCCGTGACAATGGCAACGGATTTGATCCCGAATTTGCCAGAAAAGGTAATGGGCTAGCCAATATGCATCAGCGCGCGGCACAGATGAATGGTCTGCTTACGATCCATTCCGTCATTGACGAGGGCACAACTATTACGCTACTATTTTAGTCCGCTGAAGATGACTAGTATTTGCTATATAGTAGAAGATAGTCGATTATTAATTTTGCAGCATGTTATTTCAATATCATATTAGTGCTGTTAACTTACTGTATGGCGTCAAGGATCACTATTTTCGATGATAATCAGGAGCGGTTAAGCAGCGTTTCCATGCTCCTCAATCTTTCTGAGGGTTTCTTGTGCACCGGAACTTTCCCCAATGCCAATAACCTTTTGGCCAACATCACCGAATCGAAGCCTGACCTTGTGCTCATGGATATCGACATGCCCGGCACAAACGGCATAGATGCAACCGTCCTGATCAGAAGGCATTTCGGCGCATTACCTGTGCTGATCCAAACGAACTTTGAAGAAGACGAGCGGATTTTTGGTAGTCTGCAAGCCGGTGCCAATGGATATCTGTTAAAGAAAACAAGTCCCGAGCGATTTATTGAAAGTTTGCGAGAAGCGCTTGAAGGCGGTGCGCCTATGACCGGCAGCATTGCTACCAAAGTGCTACGTTACTTCTCTGCTCAGACGACAACTAAAAAAGATTACCACCTGACCGAGCGAGAAAGGCACATATTAGGCTTTTTGGTTAAAGGTTACAGCTACAAATTAATTGCCGCTGAATGTGATATTGCTTACAATACGGTCAACAACCATATCCGCAATATCTATGACAAGCTTTACGTAAATAGCGCCACCGAGGCGGTGAGTCTGGCGATCAGGGAAAGGTTGGTCTGATGACCGGGGTTTTGTTGCTTGACGGAAAAATGCCCTTTAATGCAATGCAGAAATTTGTCGATTCGTAAGTGGGCGCTACCGACTGCGGCTGAGCACTTCTTTCCAGACCAAGCGGGCGCGATAACTGATTAGCTAGTACAAGCATCTGCGCATGCAATTCGATCTGAACTGGCTTACGCCCCGCCAAATTAGGCAATGCGAAAGTTAATTGTCCATCGCCGCCAAACATGGTTCCCAACAATTCAAACAATGCAGAATGCTCCGCAATGCGCATTTCCCGGCCGTCACACCTGGCCCAGCCTTCGGGTACATTGCGAGTCGGAATATATTTTATTTCTGCCAGAAAAGGTTCTCTCATGACTATCAGCTAGGGCAAACAGGGATGAATTTCCGCTCAGCTCTTTGGCGCGTATATCCCATACAGTGAAATAATGTAGTTGACATATATATAGGGCTCGCTGCTATCAAAAGGCCTTTCCCCGCCGCCGGGGCCCTCGTCCTGGTGTACCGGCATCTCACCTCTGAGATCGGGAAGGCCAAAGGTTATCAGTCCATCGCCGCCGTATGTGGTTCCCAGCACGTGAAAGAGAAAATGGTTTTCTGCGATGGGAAGCAGCGTCCCATCGCAGAAATGCCAGCCCTCGGGAGCGAATTTCCCGGCGAACATTTTAATTTCGCCAACATAAGGGTAATCCATGGCAAGAATCCTTAAAATGCTACTCTTTTACTATTTTCCTGGTTTCGGAAATACTTCCGTTGTCAAATTTCAAAATGTTTAAACCCGGGGACAGCTTGTCTATCGTAATAATGTTCGGCCCAGGTTGTAAAATCTTGCTCTTATGAGATAATACTCTCCCTGTTACGTTATAATGGGTAATGTTCCAAGGGCCTTTCTTGATTGCATTAATTTCAATGTATACTTTACCAGTACCAGGATTTGGGTAAAAATTTCCGACCAGGAATTTTTCTGTATCGCTTCCCAATGCAACTATTTTTGAGTAAGCATATTTGGTATCCAGATCTATCATTTTCAGGCGGTAATATGCTTTTCCAACAGGTGCATTAAGATCAAGAAAAGTGTAAGTTCGTCGCTCGTCGGGTGCTTGCTCGCCTATTTTCTCAAATGTTTTTGCATTCAAACTCCTTTGGATTTCAAAATGACTGAAATCAACTTCCGAGCTGGTTTTCCAGGTAAGCTCATTGCTCTTCTCTACGGCTTTCCCTGTGAAAGAAATCAATGTTACTGGCAAAGGTTGTTCAATTGATTTCGCTATAAAGCCGCTGAATCCGGATACAGGGAATGTCACTTCCCAGATGGAATTGATGGCATTCCAGACAAAAGTGTAATCTCCTGCATTCCAGGAGTTTGACCCGTCAGGGATATAGGATGGCGGCCCGAAATAATTCAAGCCTGTGTTACTGGTTCCTGAAAATTTAACAATCTGGAAATGGGCAATACCTGAGACATCATTCGGGCCGATTGGCAAAAGGCCTGCAGTAATGGTTGCATTATAGGCATCAAAGTCGGCTTGTGAGAAGTACAAGGTTACCGTGCCGGTTGCTGTGCTTGCATTAGTGCTTGGCGTAATTTCATAATGCCGGGGCACATAGCTGAAAGGCGGGGTTGTTTCAAGCCAGCTTTTTATAGTAGCCTCAGTAAAGCCTTCTAGGGGCACTACTTTGGCTATATATTCACAATTATTGGCTACAAGAGGCGTTGCGGCAACATTTTGCGTATTGGTTGTTGCTGCTGTCGGGAGAGAGACATTACCATCACAAGTCGGAACAATGATGTTCACAAAGTAATCTTCCGTCTCACCACTGGCATAACCTCCGCAAGCAGAATCACCTATTCCCCCGTTACCAGATATGACTCTCATGCGCGATAATCCTGGCAAGGCCGTTTCCGGAATCGTAATAGAACCCGTCAATGTATAGTCCGGAGAAAAGTTATTTGATGAGAAATACACTCTTTCCGCAGGCGCATCAAAACTGCCATTATGGTTGTAGTCGATCCAAACAGATGTTGCACTTAAACCAAAAGATCCACACTGACCCATCCGAATAGAGATTGGAATGGCATTTGATACTGTAAGGTTCGGCGCAGATACCAGGTTAGTGTAATCTGAATATCTGTTGTGTAGGGAGAGCAGGCCTCCGGTTTGACCACAATTAGAAGAATTATTTAATTCAGCAATTGATACATTGAATATGTCAGAACCTGAATTGTCATCTGACGCAGATGTACAAGGACAATAAAGAAATGTGTCATGCACAGCCACCGGTGTTGATATGGTTGTGTTTGCGCCGGTTGGACAGGTTACTTCGCAGTAAAAGTTGTCAGGACCTGTGATGGTCGCAGTATATGTATCATTCGTAGCACCTGCAATCGGACCAGCATCATTATACCATTGGTAGGTGTTGCCCGAGGTAATTATAATAGGACTGAGGGAAAAAGTGAAACTCACCTCCGGGCAAACCGGGTTTTGCGTAGCTATTGCATTCAGTTGTAGCGGGCTGTCGCTGCAGGCAGGAGGTGGTAGAATGTTGATCAGATAATCTTCGGTTTCCCCCTGACCATAATTTTGGCAGGCGGAATTAAGCGGAGTAAGACCAACAGTGGTAATGACCCGCATACGGGTGATGCCTGTTGATGCGGTTTTAGGAATAATAAATGAGCCAGTAGTGGTCAAATTCTGAAAACCTCTTTCCTGATGTATAAATTCACCCGGACTTTCAAAGGTTCCGTTACGGTTGTAGTCTATCCAGATAGCAATGTGGAAATAAGAGGAAGTCCCGCCTGCGGATACTGAAAACGGGATCGTTGCCAGTTGATTAAATACGGGTGCATCCACCACCGTAGTAAAGTCAGAATAGGCACCCAGCACGGATCCAGGTCCACCGGTTTGTGAAAAATTGGTTGAATGATTTAATGTTCCTGCGGTTACATTAGTAACATCTAATGTTGGTCCGCTCAAAGCGGTAGAAGTGCAATAGCATGTCAAGACAGAAACCGGGATTGATCTTGTTGTTTTTGAGCCATTGGAACAGGTCACATCACAATAAAAGTTGTCCGGGCTTGTAATTGTAGCAGTATATGTTTCCTCTGTTGCACCTGCAATCGGTCCCGCGTCATTATACCATTGATACGTGTTGCCGGTAGTAATAATCGCAGGACTGAGCGTGAAGGTATACCTTGCTTCCGGGCACACGGGAAGTTGTGTGGCAATTGTTTTGGTTTGGATCGGGTCGCCGCTGCATGCAGGAACTTCTCCAATGTTTACGACATAATCTTCGGTTTCTCCCTCACCATAATTTTCACAAGCAGAGCCTACCGGATTTTGACCGGCATTTGTAACGACTCTCATACCTGTGATGCCCGTTGCAGCGCTTAAAGGAATCGTGAAAGAACCGTTAACTGTATGGTTGCCAGAATTTGGCTGCAATGTCTGATATACTCTTTCATCGGTATCTTCAAAAATGCCATTCTGGTTGTAGTCGATCCAGATGGAAGTGGCCGCATTACCGCTGTTTTCCGCAACTTGGATTGAAAATGGAATCGTGGTTAGTCGATCAAAGACCGGAGCCGCCACAAGCGTGGTGTAATTGGAATATCGATTTAAAATAGATCCTGGCCCTCCGGTTTGAGAAAGGTCAGAAGCGTTGTTCAGTGTCCCTGCTGTTACATTAAAAATGTCCGGACCTGTGGTATTGGTAGCAACAGAAGCGCAATAGCATGCATAAAATGGTGTCAAACTAATTGCAACCGGAGTCGATTGACCCGTTTGGCCGCTTTGGCTGCATGTAACGATACAATAAAAATTGTCCGCAGCCGTGATGGTTGCCGTGTATGTCGGGTTAGTAGCGCCCGCAATAGGACCTTCATTATTGAACCATTGATAGGTGAACCCGACAGCATCAGCACTATTCAATGCAGAAGATGATGAAAACGACAGATCAACCGTTCCGTTAAGGCAGGCAGTGGTTTGACTTGCGATGGTATTTCCCGGTGCAGGGGGTCCCGAGCAATGCACGGCTGTAATGTTCACTGTATAATCTTCTGTTTCGCCGCCGGTATAACTTCCGCAAGGCTCTACGTTTACGTTTGACGTAATAATCCGCATACGGGTAGGGCCTGTCAAAGCACTCAGCGGAACAGTGATTGTCCCTGTAACAGTATGAAATGGTTCGGAGACTTGCCCGGAGCGAAACGCGAGTTCCACAGGCGCATCGAAACTTCCGTTGTGGTTATAGTCGATCCAAACCGAAGTTGTTGTCGCCTGGTAACCGGTGCAATAAGCAACATCGACTGAGAAAGATATTGGTTTTAATATAAAAAGATCCGGGGCTGCAAGATCGGTGTAATTCGAATAACCGCCCGGCACAGATCCGGTGCCAGCTGTTTGATTACAAGTTGAAGAATTGTTTAATGTGCCGATCTGCACCTTTACAATATCCTGGACAGGGCCACCCGTGGAAGTGCAATAAGTTTGTGCATTAATGATGCCGCTACTGGCAAGACACAAAAGGATTATTAGAAATGTTGAGTAAAGTTTTTTGATTTTCATCCGAACGTAGTTAAGGTATTTTATGAAAATTGTCCTGTTAGGCGAGTTTTGATAGCAGTCAGTTGGTAGCAGTTAGTTGGCTTTTGCTCCAATAAGTTTTTCTGGACTATAAGCAGTAAGTTGCGATGCAAAAAACAGAAAACAACACACATTGTACAATAGCAAATATTTGCTATACCTGCGTGTTCTTGGTTGCTATACACCGCTCACTACTTCGGACAATAGCAAAGGGTAGTATCGAAAAAATGCTTGAAGAATCTGGAATGATGAATAATCTGATACAAACGGCAGTTTAACCAAAGCATATAGATTTCATCTATCGGCTTTAACTGAAAGTTATTCGGTCGTTAAAGTGAAATTTGGAGATCCAGCAAAAAGCTGGGCTAATGTCGCTTGGAGGCAGGTATGCGTTCATAGATGGTGAGGTGGCACACCTTAAACTGTAATTATTTTTTGCTACCGGCGTCCACATGCAACGGTCTTCTATATGTGGACCCGTATGACAAATGCAACACTTTCGTGGCAAAAATCGAGGGTTTTATGAGATTTAGCCATTTGTTCTCCTTTCATGTTAATCCAACCTTTAAACCGAAAACAGGGGGCCGCCAACATTCGTACGAAATTTCCCATTCCACGATGGCCGACCGGTACCCGGTACTGGATGAATTGATGCGGATTAAAGATAGTCGCTATCTTTAGGCCCGTTCAGGTTATGGGGTTAGGTTAAAAGATAGGACCAAAAGTACCGCGAGTTGGATAGAGCATTTTTCTGGTGAAATGTGCGCTACATGCAAATCTCAGCCATCTTTGAATATTGAAGGGTTTAAAGTTTACCTTTTCTGAAAAATCTGTTAGCCGGAACTGGCCCTTCGAAAGCATATTGATATGCTTTCAACTAATATGGATACTCATACCAGTTCCATATAGAGGTTCTAGCAGGCTGGTGGTTGTTTAGGTTACAATCTTTTTAATCCAACCCATTGTCATCAGCACGAGTGAGGACAGTAACCCCCTAATCGCTCCTAAGCGATTTCACGGGATTCATCAACGCCGCTTTCACTGCCTGAAAACTAACGGTTAATACAACTATTAAAATAGCGAATATTAGGGTAACTGCGAACAATCCTGCTCCAATAGCGATTCTATAATTGTAATCCTGCAGCCATTTATCCATTGCATACCAACCAATCGGTGCAGCGATTGCGAAGGATGTGATTATGATCAGAATAAAATCTTTTGTCAATAAACCGATGATGCTAGCGACTGTTGCGCCAAGTACTTTTCGAACGCCGATTTCTTTGGTTCTTTGCTGGGCTGTAAATGCTGCAAGTCCAAACAATCCCAGACAAGAAATAAAAATCGTAAGTCCAGTAAAAATTCCTGTTAATGAACCGGTTCGTTGCTCATCGGCAAACTTGGCCCTATAGGATTCGTCGGCAAACGAATATTCAAATGGGTAACCTGGATTGTATTTCTTGAAAATCGCTTCGGCTACTTGCAGATTTTTCGCAATTGAATTAGCGGGATTTAATCGAATGCTCGCCCAATTTAGCGTCATTGGGCCGCCCGGACCAGCGATGATCACAGGATTTACAGTTTCATATGGAGAAGCAAAAATGAAATCTTTCACTACACCAACAATATGCCATTCAAGTTCCTGAAACTTCACTAATGCTCCTATCGGGTTTTCTAAACGCATGGTTTTCACAGCTGATTCATTGACCATGACAGCCGTTGAATCCGTGGGATACTTATTAATGTCAATCTCCCTGCCGGCAACAAGTTTGGTGCCGTTGGTTTTTAAAAAATCCATGTCCGCTCCAAACCTGTCAAATTCCTGATCCTTGTCCGCTTGTGTACTTCCTGGCCAGGCAAGTCCCCATTGTCTTGTATTGATGTCCGTTATTGGTCCAAGCGATTTACTGACAGAAACAGCCGCCCCCCTCTGAATCAATTCCTGTTGGACTACTGTATAATGTTTGCTTAAATCACCTGATAACTTACTAAAAATAAGATTGCTCCTATTGTAGCCGCTATCCCTGTTTTGGGCGTGATTAATTTGCCGTTTGATTACCAAAGTCGCAATGATCAGCACAATAGCGAAAGTAAACTGAGCTACTACTAACACCTTTCTTGGAGAAAATGCAGCATTAACAGCTTTGTATGTCCCTTTCATTACACTTATCGGCTGGAATCCAGAGAGAAAGAATGCAGGAAAACTTCCGGCAAGCAAACCAGTAAATAGTACAAAACAAACAGCAGTTAACCAGAAATAAAGTGAGCCAAAATCCAGAGAAAGTCGTTTGTCCGTAAGATTATTAAAAGTGGGAACACATAACAGAATCACTAAAAATGCCACTATCCCTGCCAGAACAGTAAGTGCTACTGATTCACTGATGAATTGCAAAATCAATGAAATTCTTTTAGCACCGGCAACCTTTCTGATACCAACTTCCCTGGCGCGCTTTTCGCTTCGGGCTGTGCTCAGATTAATAAAATTAAAGGCAGCTATAAGCAAAATAAAAGCCGCAATAATACCGAACAGACGAACGGTCGCAATCTGCCCACCAACTAGCTGTCCATTTTCCTGTTTGGAGTACAAATGCCATTTACTGGCAGGATGCAGAAAAATCTGTCTGTTTGAAACATCGTCGACAATGCCTTTGAGGTGAGCGGCTGTAACCTTTTTGATCTTATCATTGACGAGAACTGAATTAACCTTCTCTTTCAAAAGTACATAGGTATAATCGTTATTGGAGCTCCATTCATCCGATCCCCAGCCAAGCGATATAAAATAACTGTATGGTAAAATATATGAGATTTCTTTGAACCGAGAGTTATCGGGAATATTGCCCAAAACGCCCGTGACAGAAAAATTGTCCTTGTGTTCAACCTGAACGGTTTTACCAATCGCATCTGTAGTTCCAAATAGCTTTTCAGCCAGCGCACCCGTAATGACAATCCCATTATTTTCCGAAAGAACAGTGCTGGCATTCCCAGTCAAAAGAGGTAAATCAAACAAGTTCAGAAACGAAGGATCAGCAAAAGCCCCCTTCGTGTTCAGATTTTTATCATTGGCGGAAAGCAAAAAGGAACCCGGACGATAGCGGGAAACATCTTCGATATCTGCATAGTTCACTTTCAATTCAGTTGCTAAAGGACGCGGCGTTGTTTCCCAAACCTGTTCATTTCCACTGAATTTATCTTTGTTATAAACTTGAAAAAGCCGGTCCGTTTTACCGTAAAATCGATCATATTTCAACTCACTCTGAATCCAAAGGAATATCAAAGTCGAAGCCGCCATCCCGATGGCTAATCCGGCAATGTTAATAAATGCATAACCTTTGGCCCTGATTAGGTTTCGCCAGGCGATTTTTAAATAGTTTTTTAACATGGTGATCTTCCGTCTGAATGTATGCGATTTTGAAAGAGTCCACTATTGTGCCTAATCACTAAAAATGCTTTTGTGCATTCCTACTAACGAAAAGACAAAATTTATTGTACGATTTCGGACACATTCAACCGAGAGTGTCCGCTTCTATGAATGGTATCTTTGCTCCTGCCTTATATTTCTATTGTCTCACAAGCGTCCAATATGTACGGCGGATATAGACTCTGATGAGTAGGGGAACCACAGTCTTGCGAAGGAGCGTTTTTGTGGTTTAAAAGGGTTCGTTTTATTACATCCCTGATGGGCCTGGAATCAGATCTCCGATGTAAATTTCCGGACTATTTCGCAAGAAAAATTTCAGAATTAAATTGCCTTGATATCGGTACCAATATTCAGGACGGGTCATTGGCTTGCAGTATTTTAAGGTATACCCTTTAAAGTAAATAAAACTCTAAGAGGTACCCATTAGCTCTAAACGCGCATTTTCCCCTTCTGGTTAGATTACTTTTAAACCTCCCGTTGTAACGGATGTAAAAAAGGCATTAAATATCACTACAACGATGCTTTAAAATGTAAATCGCCAGCCATTAATTCAATAAGCGGTGTATAACAAAAATTAAATGGAAAATTGGAAAGCCATCGCTTTTTTGCTGGCTTCGGGACAGGGATTTGTTCTTAGCCTTTCTCTAATCGCCCGCGGTGTTAGAGGTGCCAAGGAACAAATTTTCTTGGGGTTGATGCTTATCCTACTTGCTCAGGAGCTGCTGAGTGCATGGGGTATTCAAGTTCACTATCACCAGCAACCCGACCCGTTCCGTTTTTGGAATTACCAGAGTTATTTGTTGCTTCCTATATCGCTCTGGTTCTTTGCCCGGTTTACTACCACTCCTGATTTTCAGTTCAAAAAGAAATACTTGTTAGTTTATCTTCCGGTTGTGGTAGAAGTCGCTTTCCGTTTGTTCTGGCAGGCTTATGCAAGTTCGCCGGGTGTGAAAAGACCTTCGTTACTTCAAAATCCATTTTGGTTTTTTTGGACTGAAGTACTGCCGATCATTGGGATGTTCATTGTATTGTCGATTTATGCGAAGAAGCTAAACAGGTTTCGTCTTGCCTGGCAGCAACAATCGTCCGCACTTAGTAAACTGAGTTATTTCAGGCTGTACGGTTTGTTTGGGTTTCTTACAGTTCTAATGTTCATGTGGTTTGCCGGGGTGATTTTAGAATGGCCTGTCTTTGAGGGGATAAACCTTCTGTTGACAGCCTGTTTGTTTGGCTTGGGTTATCTTGGTTATCTGGACCCCACTTTTTTCATGCTGCCTTCCTTGCACAAACAAAAAACGCTTGACAGACCTGAATTTTTCCAATACGACGACTTGGCCCAATTACAATTACTGCACGCAGCATTCAAGCAGGATGCATTGTACACCAAGTCGCGGCTGACGCTGGAAGATGTAGCGGCTCACCTGCATTTGCCTGCAAGGTATGTTTCTTATCTGGTCAATACGCATTGCTCTTCTAACTTCAACAACTTTGTAAATGGTTTTCGCGTAGAAGAAGTGATCCGCAAGCTTGGCGACCCCAAGGAGCAGCATAAGACCGTGCTGGCATTGGCATTCGAAGCGGGATTTAATTCGAAATCCACCTTCAACCAAGTATTTCGGCAACACACTGGAAAATCCCCTTCTCAATATTTGCCTTTGCAAGAATAGGCGGTGATAGTGATCTAAACTGGTGTCCAAAATCATGATTTCGGACGTCCGGAAAGACGTAATAAGGCGCTTTATGCTTTTCATTTCACTTGTTTTGGCTTTTTAAGACAGAAACAGCCAAAATCTGATGAAAGTGAAAATCCTGCTCCTTTTAGTTCTTACCCTTACTTTGCCCGCTCTTTGCCAGACTACTCGGCCCCATGGAAAGGCATCTGCTATCCGCCAGTTTGAAATACGGATCAATAAAAATATTGAACTGCTGGGGTTAGTATACTTTCTTGGCTATGAGGGCGCGCAGGCCGAAATGGATGAGTATTCTGCCAAAACAAAGGCCCGTTACGCCTACGGCCTGGATTTGTACCGGCAATACAAAGACTACGAAAAAAGCAAGCACTTGGCTGTAATAATTGGTTTTGCGCAAGATATCTGGCTTGATAAGTTGATCAATCTGCTGGTTCAATTAGATGAATTTCCAAATGCAACATTGCGAAGGGAGATTGGTGCAAGCTATTATCTTGCTTTTTCTGCCAAGAAAGACACGTTGGAAGCCAGAAGAAACGTGACGATATTCATTGATGCTATGAATCAGCTCTGGCAGGAAGTTAATTTTGATAATTATCTGGAAAAGAACCGGTCCAAATATGAAAATGCGCTGGCCCAGGTGCAGCGCGGCGTGCCGGACAGTTTGTTCATTCCAGCGATGGAAAACTTTTATCAGGCGCATCTTGATAGTTATATCCTGGTCCCCAGTCTGACCCTCCCGCCGGGAATGGGCTTTGGTATCAATTATTCCGAGCATCAGAAAAAACATGCTTTCCATGTATTCGGCGCATTCGGAATGCCCACTTTCAAAGACTCGTCGGAAACCGACATGGGTTTTAACGATCAAAAACATTTGCTCGAATTGAGCACACACGAATTCGGACATTCGTTTGTGAATCCGGTGATAGATAAACTGCCTTGGGAAATGTTCACAAAAACAGAAAAGCTTTTTGAGCCAATAAAAGAGAGAATGGCCAATCAGGGATATACATCATGGAAGGTGTGTCTTTATGAACATTTTGTACGGGCAGGAGAAATCATGATTTCACATAATCGCGGTAATAAAGCTGATACGCAGCGGCTCAGGAAACATTACGAAGCCGACAGACAATTTATATACTTACCGCAGATCCTAAACGAATTGGCCAAGTACAAAAAATCACAAAGCATATCATACAGCCATGCAGTTCAGGCTGCAATGCAGGAGCTGGCTAAGAGTGCTGGTTCACAATGATTGGGAAGCCGTTTAGTAAGCAACTCCTTTTCACAACAGTACATGTAGTTTTGAGCATCTACTGGTAGCTTTTCTATTCTATGCCAATGAGTAAGGTTAAATTACTTTGTCTGTTAATCGGTTTGCCTATAACAATGTTTGGGCAATCATTTACTGGGATTATAAATGATAGTCAGAATGATACTGCTTTGCCATATGCAAGCGTGGTAGTCAAGGGCAAAAACATTGGGGGAATAGCCGATTCAAAAGGTCATTTTTCTATTTATATCGCTAATGCAGTTCCGACTGATTCAATTGTAGTGAGCTATCTTGGCTATGGGAATGGTTGGCCTACCTCCGGAGTATTTGTAGTCAGTAATTAAAGATTTCGTTATCATTTGTCATCTTTTTCACTGAATCGCAACTAATGGTGCGCATTAACAGGGAGAAAGATGAACAGATTAAAATTTTTTATACTCGTTTTTATTTGTGTACCCGGATTTTCGACAAGATCCACAGCCCAGATTCAAAAAGAACAGACTGATTTGCTTGACCGTTATTTGAACGTACAGCAGCAATTAATTGGCTTTAACGGAACAGTCATGATTGCCAGGAATGATAGTATAATCTATCGACAATCTGTAGGAAAAGCGTCCTTAGAGCTCGACGTACGGTTTTCTTCCGATCCTGTTTTTCGAATAGCATCAATCACCAAACAGTTTACTGCTATGTTGGTAGTGTTGGCTGCCGGAGAGAATAAGTTAACGCTCGATGATCAACTCAGGAAATATTACCCCCAACTTGGCCAATCAGATTGGAGTGTCATAACTATCAGGCAATTGCTTACCCACACCTCCGGCCTTCCACACAATGAAGGGATAGCGGATTATTGGGATAAAACTTCGTTTCTACCACTCTCGGGCCGGCAGGCCACAGACGAGATTTTCAACCTGAGGCTATTGTCTATTCCGGGTACCAAAACGCAATATTCCAGTCCTGGATACTTTATTCTGGCGAGTATTCTGGAAATAGTTTACCACAAAAGTTATGATGCTATCCTAAGGGAGAAAATTACAGCTCCATTGCATATGGATCACACAGGAGTAGGCAATGCAATAGATATTATTAAAGGAATGGTTTCCCCATATCATCAACTAGCGAATCGACTGATCGCGGCACCACATCGGGACTATGCTTTAATGAAGGGGTCGGGCAACATGTATTCAACCGCGAGCGATCTATCAAAGTGGAACAATGCCTTAAATGGTGGCCATTTCAACAAAATGGTCACAGACCAGCTGTTCACCATTCAAAATTCACAACCGGTTAACGGACGTAGCGAATCCTACGGTTATGGCTGGTTTCTTAGGAGATCTTCAAACCCAGAAAAGGATTTTAATTTTACTGGTGGGGGGACTTTTGGATGTTCTGCTATTTCAGGATACTATCCAAATGCAAAGATTTCAGTAGTTATCCTAAGTAATGTTTCCACTTTGCCAGTTGGGGAAATGCAGTCCAGTATTGAAAGCATCCTTTTCGGAGACAGGTTTGACATGCCCGTTGTACGTACCCATATAGTAATGGAGGCATCGCAACTTGACAAATTCCAGGGAACATATACCGCAGATAATGGCCATCTATTAGCGATTTTTTTAAAAGGAGAGCAGCTCTATGCGAAAATGGGCCAAAACCCATTCTTCGAATTGTATCCCTCGGATAACTCTGTGTTTTTTTTGGCAAAAAGGTGCCCGTGCAGATTGAATTTGAAAAAGATGCACACAACACCATTAAAGGCCTCAAAGCCAACATAAAAGGACAATCAATTCATTTTGTCAAAAACAAATAGCATGGAAAAACAGTTTTTGGAAATGATCACCATGCATAAGGCCACCATTCATAGGATTTCACGACTTTACCGGGACAGCCCTGAGGACCGCGAGGATCTTTTTCAAGAGATCGTTTTACAGTTGTGGCAGTCTTTCGCAAAGTTCGAGGGAAAGTCCAAGCAAAGTACTTGGATATACAGAATTGCCCTTAACACCGCAATGGCCTGCTATCGAAAGAAGCGTATAATGTTATCATTTACCGAGCGATTACCTGACAAGGAAGACAGCAACATTGAATATGAAGATCGGGAAAGAGAAGAACAGCTGTTTGTCATACTAAAAAAGCTGAATGAAGCAGACAGGGCTTTACTCGCATTGTATTTCGAAGACTTCGACTATCGCCAGATGGCAGAAATAACGGGGTTGAGCGAAAACCATATTGCCGTAAAGATGGGAAGGATTAGGTCTAAGTTGAAAAAAACATTAAATCCAGCAAAATGAATATTGATGAATTGAAAAACGATTGGAAAAATCTTAAGCCCGAAAATACCGGCATGAAAGAGCAGCCAATGATAAAAAGAGGCAATAACCAGTTAAATGCTATCAGACTGCGGCTTGCCATAGAAATGGTGTCGTACGTCTTATTTCTAGCTGTTTACTATACGATGTTTGATGGGGACAAAAAACCGGTATACGCCAATTTCTTACTTGTTGGATCTTTTTTTATGGTCATCATCCATAGCTTGATGGGCTACTTGGCCGCAAAAAACATTGTATCAGGAGAAGATATTTTGCAGTCGATGACCAACTATCATGAAAAGCTTAAAGGATACGCTATGGTTTCTTTGCTGACACGGACGGTCTCTTTGATTTGCCTATTAATTTTCTTTGTTTCTTCCATAGAGCTCGATACTGAGAAAAACTGGACGCTTTTTGGCTTGGCCTTGCTCGTCGGCATTCAGGCTTATATAAATTATAAGATATGGTCTGCCAGGATAAAGAGAATTGGTGATTGCATTGAAAATTGGCAGTCGTAAACGTAAAATAATAGGTAATCATCTCAATTAAATGTTGATGGACTGTTTTACACTTGCCCTTATGTATGCGTAAAGGGTAGGTTTACTGATTTCAAGCATTTCACATATTTTTTTTACTGATGTTTTTTTTGCTTCGTAAAGCTGAATGGCGAGCTCCTGTTTATCTGCACTAAGTGTTTTGGGACGCCCTCCCAACCGGCCCCGGGAACGGGAGCTGACAACCTATCATGGTTCGCTCCTGTATCAGGTTACGTTCGAATTCCGCAAGAGCACCAAAAAGGTGAAATACCAGTTTACCTGTCGAAGTGGATGTCGGTAAGACCACTAAGTAATAATGCTTCGATCTCTCGGCTGAATTGATCAAGCTTGCTTTTACCACACGGCCCGTTGGTCGGCCAAGCTTTATCCCTGATAGTTTCTTTGCTGCAAGTGACTCTTTCGTTCACTTGCTGTTCAGATCTCGTTCAATTTCAGAAGCCCTAGCACAAACTATCGTTTATTTTGTAACAAAACGACTCACAGTCACAGCCAAAAACGATTAAAGAAAAGATCACTTTGCCGGCGTTGTTCCAGAAAAGCTGCGGAACCAGGAAAGACTTTCATTTGATCGGTTAAGTCTTGTGGTGCTATGTACAAGTATCACTCCGTGAATTTGGAAAGGCGCTCCCTAATGACATTGCGAGATGAAGGCCGTGGCGCTTGTGCGTCGACCAGCTAACGGTTTCAAAGTTGTATACCCGAATGCTTCATTATACGAAGATTGCTGCTCCACCAAGACATTCAATGGATTCTTAATTCAGGCAGGCTATTTACTAGGTGTTCCTTCTATCTCTGTATGCTCCATATCCAGACACTGGTATTTTATCCCTTTTTTTGTCAAGAATATGTAACCGCTTGTGTCTGTCTAAAAATTCGGTGGTATTTCCGTACTCTCAGGCACCAGGATTTCCCTTCCGTAATAGCTCTTGAAATCCCCAATTATACCGCTTTAAAATTACAGATTAGTGGTACAGCGAAACAAATTACTGGATATTGTGAACTGGCAGGTTAAACTGTACTTTGTTGGTGATTGGATAGATTGGGATCTAGAGACTAAGCAAAACCAATATCTGAAATTGGATGCTCTCAAGAGGCGTTGATATTGTTCGTCTGAAATTTGATGCATATCTCTCTGTCAAGTTTGATGTTCCGCCGTGTTTGACGATCAAAGAGAAAAAAAAACCTTTTGCGGATATTCTAACTAATTTTTTAATAGGTTTAGGACTGGTCAAATCTATTGCAAGTTTTATTGCAACTAAAACAAAAAAGACCTAGCAAATTTTGCTAAGTCTTTGATTTTCAAGTGGTCACGTAGGGATTCGAACCCCAAACCTCCTGATCCGTAGTCAGGTGCTCTATCCAATTGAGCTACGCAACCAATTCCTGAATTGGAGTGCAAAGATAGGAAATGGAGGCGCTTGGAGCAATAGCAAGTTGTAAAAAATGCTGAAAAAAATTTTTCGAAACTTTATTTGCCCTGAAAATCAGGCTTTTTCTTTTGTAGAAATGAAGAAATCCCCTCCTGGGCATCGTGGGTTTTGAATAATCTTTCCTGGTTTTCGAGTTCGTGTTGCTGCATTTGGGCCAGATTGGAATGAAAGGATTCGTTCATGACGAGCTTCATGGCGCCGATGGCTTGCGTGGGTGCATCGCGGTAGTAAGCAACGGTTCTATCGATTTCTGCGTCCAGCTCGTCTGCGGGTACGGATCTGCTGATGAGGCCGATGATGGCGGCCTCCGGGGCGTAGACTTTTCTGCCGGTGGATGCGATGTCGAATGCGCGTGCAGCGCCTACCAATCGAGGCAGGAAGAATGTGGCGCCGGCGTCGGGCATGAGGCCGATTTGAACAAATAATAAGCTTAAATAAGTGTCTTCACGCGCAATGACGACGTCACAAGCCAGCGCGAGTGAGCACCCCGCTCCTACTGCCAGACCATTAAGCCTGCAAATCACGGGCTTTGGAATGTTCCGGATGGCTTGAATCATAGGGTTGTAATATTCCCGCAAAATTTCGCCGGCACCCTGCCCTGAGCCTGCGGTTTCTTTCAAATCTGCGCCGGAACAAAATGCTTTGTCGCCCTCGCTTGTGATGATTACGACGCGCACGGATTCGTCGCTATCGGCTGCTTTTATAGCAATGGTAATTTCGTTGATCAATGCAGGGCTTAATGCATGGTAAACCTGCGGCCGGTTCAGCGTGATCCTGGCGATGCCATGTGCGTTTTCGAAAATAATGTGCTGGTACATGGCTGTGAAGTGTTTTTTGTCAAAAGAAAAAATAGACGGTGAGGCTACTCACAAAAACACCGCAAATAACGCCGACTAGAATCTGTGCGGGCGTATGCGCATTCAAATGCAGCCTTGCGCTGAGCAGCCAGCCTGCGACCAGGACTGTAATTATCAGTGGAATAAGCAGTTGGGCTTCGTCGTGGCGGATGAGCAGGCCGGTGAGCATGCCCAGGGAACCGCCTATGCCGGTTGCGTGGGCGCTGATTTTCCAAAACAGGCTTACAACAGTAACAATAAGCAGCGAAACCGTGGCCGCACCGAGAATGATCGCAATTTGCGGGGCGAGTTCTGCGATGGGTTGCAATTTCCAGCCAAAAAGATACGTGGCAATGCCATAGATAATGATGCAGGCCAGATAAGGCAGCCTGCGCTCTGCGAGGTCATCGACGTGCATGGTGCTGATAATGCCCATTTTTTGGAAATAATAAACGACCAATGTAGGCGCAATGAAGGTGTTCAGGAATAAAAGCAACAGCAAACTGGCCAATGCCGGCAGTTCAAAAGCACTCACGCCGACCAGATCAGGGGTAATGATAAACAAGAGGGCGAACAAGTAAGTAGTGAGGATCAGCGGGTGAAATACTACAGATAATATGAGTGCGATTCGATTATTCAAGGCAGAGTGTCTTTAATCCGGATGTGATTGACAAAATTACGCTGAAAACCAGTCTGCACAAGAGTCAGTTCCCGCAGAAAAGTAAGTTAGGCGTGCGGAATAGGTTTTCGTAGGGTAATTTGTAATTTTGCGCCTCATTCGGAAAGCCGGATTCACAAGCATTCAGTAAATTAAGATTGAACCAAAAAGAAAATGGGACCGCTGCAGATTAAAGACATTTTACAGACTTCTCCTGAAAACCAGTCCGTTACAGTAAAGGGATGGGTCAGGACAAAACGTGAGAGCAAAAACGCGATTTTCATTGCGTTGAATGACGGTTCCACCATTCATAATATTCAGGCAGTGGCTGAGCCTGGCCAGTTTTCTGCTGAATTGCTGAGCACGGTTACCACCGGTTCTTGCCTTAAAATTACTGGTCAACTTGTTGAATCACAAGGTTCTGGTCAGGCTGTCGAGGTGAAGATCGACGACATTCTGGTTTACGGGACGGCTGATCCGGAGTCTTTTCCTTTGCAGCCTAAAAAGCATTCACTCGAATTTTTACGCGAAATAGCGCATTTGCGCCCCCGTACGAACACATTCAGTGCGATCTTGCGCATTCGCCATGCATTGGCTTTTGCGGTGCATCAGTATTTCAACGATGGTGGATTTTTCTATCTGCACACGCCCGTCATTACGGCTTCGGATGCGGAAGGGGCTGGTGAAATGTTCCGGGTTACGACATTGGACCTCAATAAGTTGCCAAGAACGGAAGAAGGAGCAATCAATTTTAAAGAGGATTTCTTTGGAAGAGAGGCTAACCTGACGGTTTCGGGCCAGCTGGAAGGCGAGCTGGGTGCGATGGCGCTTTCTAAAATCTATACATTCGGACCAACATTCCGTGCCGAAAATTCTAATACGACTCGCCATTTGGCCGAATTCTGGATGATTGAGCCGGAAATGGCGTTTTTCGAGCTGGAAGATAATATGAACCTGGCGGAGGATTTTGTCAAAAAAGTGATCACTTATGCATTGATCCACTGCAAAGACGATCTGAATTTCTTGCAAAACAGGCTTGCAGAAGAAGATAAAAACAAGCCGCAAAATGAGCGCTCGATCCCGCTGCTTGAAAAACTGAGCTTCGTGGTGGATAATCCTTTCGAGCGCCTTACTTACACGGAGGCCATTGAAATTCTATTAAAATCAAAACTACATAAAGAAAAGAAATTCCAATATCCAGTCGGCTGGGGAATCGACCTTTCCAGCGAGCACGAGCGTTATCTGGTGGAGAAACATTTCAAAAAGCCGGTTATCCTGACCAATTATCCGAAGGAAATCAAGTCGTTCTACATGAAACTGGACGAGGATGGCAAAACGGTTCGTGCGATGGACGTGCTGTTCCCGGGCATTGGTGAAATCATCGGCGGAAGTCAGCGTGAAGAAGATTATGACAAGCTTCTGGGCCGGGTGAAAGAGGTAGGCATTGATCCTGAAAACCTCTGGTGGTATCTGGAAACACGTAAATTCGGAACCGCACCGCACTCTGGTTTCGGACTTGGATTCGAACGCCTTGTGCTGTTTG
This sequence comes from Dyadobacter alkalitolerans DSM 23607, assembly GCF_000428845.1. GTDB lineage: Bacteria > Bacteroidota > Bacteroidia > Cytophagales > Spirosomataceae > Dyadobacter > Dyadobacter alkalitolerans. The sequence continues at coordinate 57,080 of NZ_AUAS01000003.1, forward strand.
TGACAGGCATGAGCAACATTCGTGATGTGATCCCGTTCCCGCGTTACCCGAAGAGCGCAGAGTTTTGATAATATTTTGAAGGTTTTTGGTAATCTATCCTATAAAGAAAATGAAAGTAAGGAGGGGGTAAGATCAGATAACTATTCGGCCAAACTCAATTTTGTAGCTAACGCTATTGAGTTTGGCCGATGTTCGAGGATAGGTTACTGTTTAAAATTATTAATTGACCACGATTTTATAGGTGGTTTCCGATCCATTGGTGTTTGTCAATTGTACTACATAAACGCCCTTCGGCATACCCTTCACATTCACTTTTGACGAGGGCTTACCAGCTGAACGATAAACTTCTTTTCCATCAGAACCGACAATCTTCACTTTCGAAATCTTGCTCCAATCAGCAGCTTGAATTGTCAATTCCTCAGAAACAGGATTAGGGTACGTGTAGGTAGCAACACCCTCAAACTTAACAGTACGAATCCGGCTATAAGCGCTCGTTCCATCTTTGTCAATCATATGCAAACGATAAAGGTTGTTACCCTCCAGTGGATCATTATCAACCGCAACATAGTTGACCTGCGCCTTACTTTCACCCGTTGCAGCCACTGTCTGAATTGTTTTCCATTTTTTTCCATCAAAACTACGCTGCACATCGAAGCGGTCGCTGTTGGTTTCTTCGGTTGTGGCCCAGGTCAATGATGCAGTTTTTCCTTCGCTTGAAGCATTGAATTCTTTTAGCATTACCGGGAGGTTTACCTCGACAGGTGTGGTTGTTGTGCTATTGTCATTACCAGTGTCGTTTCCCGGAGTTTGGCCGGGATCTGCAAAACCAAGGTTTGCCACTATAATCCCGTTACCGACCTTATTTCCAGTAAACAGAATATGAAAACTAATACAAGTTGCATTTTCAAGGGTAGGGTTGTACAGTAAACGAACCGAATGGCTGCCCGGAATATTCTCCAGTGAGAGGATTGTAAAATCGCTTAGGGGAGTTCCATCGCTATTAACGACATCGGTAATCGTTAGATTTTCTGAAAAGCTTATTAGTGGTCGTATTCTATTAGCAGGAGCAGTTATCGGATCTGGATCATCATTGCATATCGTCACATCAATTGCGCCTGTCTCGTAGTTGAGAATTGATGACTGTAAAGGCGTAATATTTATGCCGATATCCTGTGCATGTGCAAAATTGAAAATGCAGGTGCAAGCGGCAATTAGACTCCTAAGTAAAAGTGTTTTGATTTTCATTGTTCATTTTGAATTAAAGGATCGACCTAAAAATTGAATAGTATTGCATTGGCCTATATATAGCACGGGACTTTTTGTTGACAGGCCTTAATTTGTGGAAATAGATGTCACTATCGCGTTGTTGCGCGAATCTTTATCACCACCCGTCTTACCAATAAGTGTTGCTTTTATGTTCTGGCCAGTACCGGGTGTGACTCCTTCATTTGGCTCTATCGTGAAACCAACAACCGCTTTTCCTTTTGCAGGAATGGGTGTTGTGGAAGACGCGGTGATATAACTGGCATTTTCTGAAAACGTCCAGTTGCTATTTTGGTTAGGCGTACCTCCTTGAAATACATCAGAGACACCACTCACAGTTGGATAAGTTATTTTAAATCCTCCAACTTTGTTTATACGAAATGTGACAGTTCCTGAAGTAGGTACGCCACTGTTTTCAAAAAGGTTAACCACAAAATCCTTACTTGCCTCAGTAACAACTATTGCATTGATATCCAGAGAAGGACTCAGGTCGGGGCAATCGCTTATTTGAACAGTAACCAATGAGGTAGAGAGGTCCGTATTAAAGCACGAATTGTGCTTATCATACCAAAAAGCAAAATACTGCCCATCCCCCGCAGCAGCAATATGCGCATCGGTTAAATTTAGAGGTTCGCTATGATACTGGGATTGCTGCCAAACCACAACACATGACGGACATGGCGGAGTACCAGCAACAACAAAATCATTTAGATTGACAGTGGCCTCAGGACACTTATTCGTTCCCTTATTAATGGGTTGTATTAACGCTACTTGGGATAAACCGGCGTCACATGCGTTAATTGCACTGTGTCCGATATCCAGGCCCAGGTAGCCCGTCAGTTGTCCGCCTTCTCCCGAAAAGGCTACGACTGCAGTGGTTCCTGTTGCTGTAAACTCCAGAACCTGGGGAATCCAAGTGCTGACATTACTTAATCCTGGCCCACCGCCTGGTTGAAACTTGGTGACGTTTATTCCCGAACCTCCAGAGACAAGACCTAGCTTCGCTTGCGTACCAAAGCCTAGATTGCCGACTCTTAATGAGATCACATTGTAGTGTATTTTATACTTCCGCCCGGGTGTCAGATTACTGATTGTTGTTTGAGCCACTGCGGTGCCCAAGTAGTTAGCCATAATTGTAAGAAACCCATTCGCCAAAGGGTCAAGACAAGCATCAAAAGTTGGTGGAGGTAAGATAGCGGGATTCCAGGTAGTGCCTGCCGAAGTGTTTCCCCCCAAGTACTTGATATTAGAAATGCTAGGTTGGTATGCTGCTATTGTCCATCCGGAAGGAACGCAGTTTGCGCAGGGATCCCCATGAGAATCCTGTAGAAGCTGGGCATTGGAATGTCCTAATGCAAGAAGAAAAATAGCGATAGCTGATAGAAAAATCTTTTTCATAATATTATAGTGTTTAAATGTTCATAAGCATCTTAAAAATTGTTTGTGTTCATTGTTTGAGCTAGGTCCGAGCAATCCGGATTACGGGTTGTAATTTGGAGTGGCGAATTAGACTTTAGATGATGTAATGAATAAAGGGTTAGCCTGAGTGAACCAACGGTATTCCTATTATATTTACTTGTCTTTCAGCGTCGAAAGCAATTAGACAATCCCCGCGTGACCTTTTTAAAATTTACCGTATCAACAATGTAAATACTGTAAATCTTAAACTTCGCGCACTTGAAAACTCACTTCAATTCTTTCCGAAACAGCATCACTCTGACCTGGTCAATGGTGCTGTTTTTTGTTTCATCCGGCTTTGCCCAGGAAGCGTTTAAAATCAAATGGTCGATGGATTACACCCAGAGCGGCGTTTCCAATCATGCCAACTTCGTGCCTGTAGACGCGGTGCTGGCGGGTGGCGGGAACACCAATGCGCTTAATGGCGGTTACGGGCTCGGCGGAGCAATGGTAGCGGCTTATGTCGTGCGGCCCTGGCCTAATTCCTTTTCGGTGGGCCGCTACATGGAGTTTGCATTCACTGCCAAATCATTTAAATACAACATTTCAAGCATTTCCCTGAGGCTAAGGCGCTCGCCCGACGGGCCAAAACAATTCAAGATCCGAACGGGCATGGATGGCTTCGCATCGGATCTTACGGCGTCCACATTGGTCAATCCGAGCCAGTTCTACACATTTCCGGTCCCGGTCGGGTTCAACGACCTTTCTGAAAACATATTTACCTTCCGCGTTTACAGTTACAGTCCAACGAGCATTTACGGCACATTATGGTTCGATGAAATCATTGTGAACGGAGATGTGCTGGCAATTGTCCTGCCGATCCATGTCACATTTTTTAAAGCAACTGCGAAGGAAGGCAAAGCGCTACTTTCGTGGGAAACAACCTGGGAAAAGAACAGCAAGGAATTCCGCATCGAGCGCAGCAACGACTTTAACACATTCACAGAAATCGCACGGATGGCTGCAAGTGGCGAGACGCAGGGAAGAACCCGTTACGAGTTTTTGGATGAAATGCCTGCCGCCGGAACCAACCATTACAGGCTTTGCATGACGGACACGGATGGCAGCATTGTGTTTTCGGCTCAGGCGGATGTCAATGTACAATCTAAAACCCCTTCATTTTATGTTGCTCCTAACCCGGCCTCCGCTTCGAGAATCTCCGTTTTTGGTCAAAATATAGATCCGGAATCATTAGAGCTCATCAATTTCGCCGGTTTACGTATAGCCATAAAACCCGAATTAAATGCGCAGGGATCTGTTGATTTAATTCCGGCTCAGGCACTTTCGCCGGGTTTGTATTTATTATGTTATCTAAAAAATGGCATTAAAGAACATGCGAAAGTATTAGTTCCGTAAAATATTGTGCGCTTAATTTGTGTTGCTTAAGTATAAAAATTACCTGCGATTCATCGTTAGGAAAGCGACGTTCTGATGAAAATAAATGGCTTGAAGCCTATGTTGAAAAAAGTGCAGCCGAAAGTGTGGTGGGCGGCATTAGCTGTTCTGGTTATCCTCGTCATTTCTTGGGGATTGGTGCGGAAAAAGAAGTCGGGACCAGAAGAAATTTTGGTCGATGGCAAGATGGTCTCCAAACTGGACCCTGTTCCTGTAAAAAATCCGGATGCAGCCACGGCGGCAAAAATTGCCAAAATTGAAGACATTTTCAGGCGTAAAAAAAGGGCTGGATTCAATGGTAATGTGCTCATTGTTCAGAAAGGGAAAGTGCTTTACCAGGATTCCTTTGGTTTTGCCCATCTAAAAAAGAAGGATACATTGACCAGCGATTCAAGGTTTCAGCTTGCCTCGCTTTCGAAGCCATTTACGGCCATTGCCGTCCTTAAACTTGTGCAGGAAGGACGTGTTAGCCTGGATGATTCAGTGCAGCGGTTTTTTCCTGATTTCCCTTATCACGGCGTGAAAGTGGATATGCTTCTAAGCCACCGCAGCGGACTTCCCAATTACATTTATTCTTTTGATGATAGCGTGCGCCATGGCAAAAAGTATCCTGATAATCTGGATATTATGGACTGGTATGCCAAAGTCGTCCCTACTCCTACGCCTTACAATCGCCCGGGAAGATCATTTAATTATTGCAACACAAATTACTGCGTGCTGGCCGCCATTGTTGAAAAAGTATCGGGCGAAAATTTCGGCACTTATCTGTATGACCAGATTTTTGCGCCCCTCGGTATGACAAACTCATTCTTGGTGACAGACACATCTAGTGCTGCCAGGCAGAACAGGACCGACGGGCACCAGTTCGGGCGGAGATTGGAAAAGGATTATTATGATGATGTGGTCGGGGATAAAGGGCTTTATTCGACAACGGGCGACATTTATAGATTTTACAACGGTCTGACCCAAGGCTTGTTATTAGATAAAAAACTCCTGGACGAAGCATTCAAACCACGCAGTTTCGAGCGCGCAGGCATCCGGAATTATGGATACGGGTTCCGAATGCACACAAAAGAGGACAACACGCCGCGATTCATTTATCATGGCGGCTGGTGGAAAGGCTATAACACCATGCTGTGGGTTTGCCCGGAAGACGAGGCGGTGATCATTGTGCTTGGAAACTCCTATAACCGCTCCACTTACGACCTTAAGGAACTGCTCGAAGTGATCCACGGACCGGGCAAGGTGGATGAGATTGAGAAAGACATCTAGCATTGTTTGAATTCGGCCGCGAATTCAGGATATTTGCCGAAACAAACGAATTCCCGCATCTATGCCCGATCCTGCATACTTTTTACCTGCTTGTCTGCTGTTGGGATTGCCATTTTCGGGTTTTCTTTTGCTCTGGCTAGCTGGAAAAGGTTTTAATAAAGCAGCAGGTTTCGCGGGAGCATTCATAACTGCTGCCGGACTGATAATCAGTTTTTTATACGCAGATCCGCAATCATTGCACGTGGTCAGTTTTCACTGGCTCACAATTGGCAGCACTTCCATTGACATTCCACTTCGTTTTGATGCGTTAACCTGCATCATGCTCGTGATCGTGCATTTTGTGGCATTGCTTGTGCAGCTTTATTCCACGGCTTACCTCCACGGCGACAATAACTTACATCGCTATTTCGCATTCATTCAGCTCTTTCTGTTTTCCATGATCGGCATTGTGCTTTCGGGCAGTTTGCTGGTAATGTATATTTTTTGGGAACTGGTGGGGCTTTCTTCTTATCTGCTCATCGGTTTTTGGTATTTCAAACCCAGGGCTGTTTGGGCTGCGCAAAAGGCGTTTGTGCTCAACCGGATCGGTGACGCAGCATTCCTGACAGGCATTTTAATGCTGTTTTACTATATTGGTTCTACCGACTTTGAGGTGCTCTCCCTCAAAATTGACTCACTAAGCCCCGGAATCCTGACAGCCATCGGCCTTTGCCTTTTCGGCGGCTGCATGGGGAAATCGGCGCAATTTCCGCTTTCGGGCTGGCTACCGGATGCAATGGAAGGTCCTACGCCCGTTTCCGCTCTTATCCACGCCGCCACAATGGTTGCTGCGGGGATTTTTTTATTGGCAAGAATTTCCTTTCTGCTCACATTCGATGCTAAGCTGGTTATAACGATCATTGGCACCATTACCATGCTTATCGGGGCCATTAAGGCCACTCAGGTTTGGGATATCAAGCGTGTTTTGGCTTATTCCACGATGTCACAACTTGGAGTAATGGTCATTGCAGTTGGTTTCGGGAGCTGGCAAACTGCCCTGTTCCACCTGGCCACGCATGCATTTTTCAAGGCTGGATTATTCCTTTCAGCCGGTTCGGTCATTCACGCCGTAACACCGGCCGACCTTGGTTCTGATTTTGATTTGCAGGATATGCGCACAATGGGCGGGCTGCGCAAAGCATTGCCGGTCACATTCATTTGTTTTTCGGTTTGTGCCGCAGCATTGGCCGGGTTGCCATTTTTTTCAGGTTTTTTATCCAAAGACGCGATCATTACCGAAGGGTTTCTTTGGGCAGGAGAATCGGGCGCATTGTTTTATATTTTCCCCATTATCGTGATCCTTTCCGCAGGCTTGACAGCCTATTATATGACGAGGCAGATCTGGCTGGTGTTTTTTGGTCAAAACAGATTTGATGCCACACGCATTCACCCGCACGAATCGCCAGCCATTATGTGGCTTCCGATGGCAGTTTTGGCGGTTTTATCCGTTTTCATCTGGTTCTCCTGGAATCCTTTTGACGCGGCTGGCTGGTTTTTATCATTCATAGGACAACATTCAGAAGCGCATTTAGTATGGGTTCCCATTGTGGCCAGTTTGACAACTTTCGGTTCCATTTTGTTGGCTTACAGAGAAATTAAATCAGAAAACCCATTCAGTATCAATACGTTAAATGCTGTTAATGCTCCGAATGCGCTGCAAAAACTGGTTTGGCTAAGGGACTATTCCAACACCCAATATTTCATCATTCCGTTTACATTCATTACCAAATATTTGAAAATATTCGAAAAGCGGGTAATCGACTCGTTCGTTGACCGGCTCGCCAAAGTAAGCGTTGTCCTGGGTCACCTCATCGGCTGGTTCGACCGGTTTTTTGTGGATGGCGGGGTGAATCTGCTGGTCTTTTCGATCAAATCCGGCGGGCAGGCAGTCCGTAATTTACAAAATGGCAAGATCCAGTCTTATTTCATTGTGACTGCCATGGGCGTGTTTTTATTGATATTGTGGCTGGTAATCCTGTAAAAGCAACGCACCGGCCATGATTTTTAACTTAATGCTGAATGATTGATCATATACTGACATTACTTATTGCCATTCCATTGCTGGGCGCAGCCGCTGTGGCTGTATGGCCGGCCAAAAAACCCGAAAACTTCCGGATCATCGCATTGATTGCGCTGGCTTTGGAAGTCATCATTTCGGTGCTTTTATATATTTCTTTTGATAACCAAAACCCGGGACACCAGCTGAGCGAGGTCACCGACTGGATCACCTTGCCGATCGGCGCATTGGGTGTGGTTTCGGTCGATTACGCGCTTGCGGTGGACGGCATCAGCTTTCCGCTTGTGCTGCTGGCCGTAATCGTGCTTTTTGTAGGGGTGATCAGTTCGTGGAATGTTATTCAAAAGTCAAGGGCATATTTTGCATTGTATTTATTGCTCACAGGCAGTGTAATTGGCTGTTTTCTGGCGCAGGACTTCTTCCTTTTTTACCTGTTTTTCGAATTCATGCTGCTGCCAATGTATTTTCTTATTGGCCTCTGGGGCGGTCCGAGGCGTGAATATGCTGCATTGAAATTCTTTATTTACACATTCTTCGGATCTTTACTCATTCTGATTGTAATGATCGCGCTGTACTTATCGGTGATCGATCCGTTGGAAACGGCCAGAGTCGTGGGCATTTTAGGCCTGGAAGATCCCATTCATCCCGACCTTATTTTACAGGTGCAGCAATGGCTTATAGATGGCAAAATCGCACCTGAGCAGCTCGTTCACACATTCCGTTTCGCTTATCTCGCCGATCCCAACAACTACATTCCCGGCTCGCTGCTTAGCACCGCTTCCGAATATCTCATCGGCAACATCCCATTGCGTTTGCTCGCATTCTGGTTCCTGTTCATTGGATTTGCTGTGAAATTGCCCGTTGTTCCCGTGCACACCTGGCTGCCTGATGCCCACGTAGAAGCACCTACGCCTATTTCGGTCGTGCTGGCAGGGATTCTTTTGAAAATCGGTGGTTACGGTTTTATCCGGATCGTGGATGGCTTTTTCCCGTTCGAAGCGCAGTATAGTGCCGTTCCGCTGGCTGTATTGGGCATGATTTCCATCATTTACGGCGGGTTCAATGCATTAGGACAGACCGATTTGAAGAAAATGATCGCCTATTCCTCGGTCTCTCACATGGGATTTGTATTGCTCGGCATTGCCGCATTCACGGCCGAGGGCATTAATGGCGCCATTTACCAGATGGTCAGTCACGGCGTTCTTTCCGCGATGCTCTTTATCCTTACCGGTGTGGTTTACGACCGCACCCATGACCGCCGCATCGACCATTACCGCGGCCTCATCGCCGTCATGCCGCAATACACCATCATCACCGGCATCGCATTCTTCGCATCATTGGGACTTCCTGGATTCTCAGGTTTCGTAGGAGAACTTTTCACATTAATGGGCGCCTTCCAGTCCGATGCATTACCCGTCTGGATCCCCGCATTATCCACATTAGGCATCGTATTAGCAGCAGCATATTTCCTCTGGACCTACCAACGCATGTTCTTCGGCGCATTCTGGTACAAAAACGGCAGCCTCCACGTCCTTTCCGACCTAACAAAAAGGGAAACAGCGATGCTGCTTCCCCTGGTTGTGTTGACGATTTTGTTGGGTTTACTTCCCGGAATCTTGTTCGATATCACCGGGCCTACTGTGGAGGCTTGGTTGGAGGGGTTGCGATAACCAAATCCTTAAAACCATAATATTTTGGGATTCAAATCCCTAAAAACTATAATAATTAAGGATTCAAATCCCCAAAAACCATAATAACTAAGGATTTGAGTATTATTTCCCAAAAATCTGATCCAGGTTGAACCTTCCTTTTTTTGCCAAAGCCTGCAATGTCTGCTGCTGCTCGGGGGTGAGGACTTCTATAATTTCTTGTCTTTTTTCTTCGGCTAGTCGTTTGTGGTCGCGGCGTTTGGACTCGTCGTTTCTGGACAGTTTGCGGTCCATGCGGGCGTAGCGGCGGTCAATTTTCTTTAATTGTTTTTGCTGGCGTTTGCTGAGATTGAGCTCTTCGGCGAAGCGGTCGAGGTTTTTTTCGAGGCGGCGGTTGTTGAGTTTGCTGTTGGTAACGGGCTCTTCACTGCGGTAAGCTTCGTCGTTATCATTGTTATTTCCGGTGTTGGAAGTGGCGCAGCCTGTAAAAAACAGCGTTACGGCCACCAGGCCCAGCATTAATAATTTTTTCATGGGGTGAATGAATGGGTTAAAAATATTGATGCTTATAACGCAAGGCCGGAGCATTGATATATAATCTTGCACAAGACTTATATGTATTTTCAAATAAATGTAGTTTTGCCCGAAAGTATAAATAGTATTTTTTGCAATCTTTACAGTAAGTACCAGTACATTTTATTCCAAACTATGCCCTTTTTACCAAATTTTATTTCTCCTTACCCTACTTTATCAAATGAAAGATAGTCCTGCGCCGCAGAGGTTGTTATCCCTGGATACATTGCGTGGTTTTGACATGTTTTGGATCTCAGGAGGCGAAGAAATCTTCGCAGTGCTCGCAAAAGTAACCGGCTGGTCCTGGGCGATTTTTATGGCGCATCAATTCACCCACCCCGACTGGAACGGTTTTCGCGCCTACGACCTGATTTTTCCTACATTTCTTTTCATGGCCGGCGTTTCGGCACCATTTTCGCTGGGCAGCCGACTGGAAAAAGGCGTCCCACCTTCCGAACTGATCAAAAAAGTGGTTCAGCGTGGCTTAACGCTGGTTTTGCTGGGCATCATTTACAACAATGGTTTATTTCAAACCGAATGGGAAAACATGCGTTACCCGAGCGTCCTGGCGCGGATCGGGCTAGCTGGAATGTTTGCGCAGATCATTTATTTATACACCGAAAAAAGGACGCGCTGGATCTGGTTCGCGGCCATTTTAATCGGTTACTATCTGTTCATGAAATTTTATCCAGTCCCGGGCTGCGGCGCAGGCTTACTCACCATCGATTGCAATCCAGCGAGTTATATCGACAAAATGGTCATTCCTGGCAGGCTGCATTTGAAAATACACGATCCCGAAGGTCTCGTCTCCACCATTCCGGCCATTGCGACTGGGTTAATGGGGATTTTTGCGGGTGAACTTTTGCGGACAAGTGAAGAAATTATTTCAAAAAATACGAAAGTCGTTTACCTGGTTTTTGCTGGGATCATCAGCCTGCTCGTATGCGTCGTTTGGGATTACTTTTTTCCGATCAACAAGAATCTATGGACGAGTTCGTTCGTGCTTTGTGCCGGCGGGTTCAGTACATTGCTGCTAGCCTTGTTCTACTGGATCGTGGACGTGCTGAATTACCGTAAATGGACATTGTTCTTTGTCGTAATCGGGATGAATTCGATCGTGATTTACATGGTAGGAAGCTTTATCAACTTCAATTACACGGCCCAGGCACTTTTTGGCGGCATACTCAGTTACTTCCCCCACACCATCGAAGCCGTAGGAGAAGTCATCGCCTATATCATGGTTCAGTGGGCATTTATGTATCTTTTGTTCCGGAATAAGCTATTTTTGAAGGTTTAATTCAGTCATTCAATCATTAAATAATGTCGATAACCGTCAATAACCTAACCAAACTCTACGGGACGCAGCGTGCGATTGATGGGATCTCTTTTAGTTTGAAGAAAGGAGAGATCGTCGGATTCCTGGGACCGAACGGGGCGGGGAAATCGACGACGATGAAGATATTGACGGGCTACCTGAAAGCTTCGGAAGGATCAGCGAAAGTGTCTGATTATGACGTATCTGAGGAGCCGATGCCAGCGCGGAGGACAATAGGATATTTGCCAGAGCACAACCCGCTTTACCTTGATATGTATGTGAGCGAGTTCCTGCTATTTTCAGGAAAATTGTATGGCATGAAGTCCGCTGAATTGCGGACGCGGGTAGACGAGGTCACTGCCTTGTGCGGCCTCGAAGCAGAGAAGCGCAAGAAGATCGGGCAGCTTTCCAAAGGTTACCGCCAGCGCGTGGGACTTGCGCAGTCATTTTTGCATAATCCGTCCGTGCTGATCCTCGACGAACCGACTACGGGCCTGGATCCCAATCAGATACAGGAAATTCGCGAAGTGATCCGAAATGCCGGGAAGGACAAAACGGTGCTTTTTTCAACCCACATTATGCAGGAAGTAGAAGCATTATGTGATCGGGTGATCATTATTAATAAGGGAAAAGTGGTGAGCGACAGCACATTAGATGAGCTTCGAAAAACGGGCGATTCGCTCGAAGAAATTTTCAGGAGCTTGACGCAGTAATGTTTGGTTTAAAGTGAAATTGAAAGCCAGAATCAATGCATAGCAAATATTAGAATTGCATTAAAACAACTTTTTTTCGGATTTATTCCGACCGCAATTTGTTATTATTGTAACCTTTGATAAATTCATTTGAGCAGTGCAAAATTCAGGTAACCTAACATTCCCTCTTTAAAATCAGTAGTTCGGAGTATGAAAAATTGGTTGTTAAGCCGGTTTCGTTTAGTCGTAAGTGTGGTCGTTCTGGTCATTTTAACCTCAATGGTTTCCGTTGCCTGGAAGCGCATACGCGTTTTTACAGAACCCGTTACCGCATTGCCGGAAACTGTTAAGCAACCTGCCAAAAAAGCCAAGAAAAGGCTCGATCCTGTGCTTGTACTGCCTGAAAACGAGTGGGTTGACAGCACTTTAAACTCCCTGACGGTTGAACAAAAAATCGGCCAGCTTTTCATGGTGGCCACATTCTCCAATCGCGACGAATCACATTATAAATATATTGACCGACTGATCAGCGATTTCCATATCGGTGGACTGATCTTCTTCCAGGGCGGCCCGGTAGGACAAGCGCAGCTCACAAACCGCTATCAATCGCATTCCAACATTCCGTTATTTATCGGCATCGACGGTGAATGGGGCCTGGGTATGCGCCTCGACAGCACGATTTCTTTTCCAAAACAAATGGTGCTTGGCTCGATCCAGGACGACGCACTCGTTTACAGAATGGGCAGCGACATTGCCCATCAATGCAGCCGCTTGGGTATACATATCAATTTTGCGCCTGTTTCGGACATTAACAGCAATCCGGGCAACCCCGTGATCGGCATTCGTTCCTTTGGCGAAGACCGCGATAATGTGACGCGCAAGGCGATCGCTTATATGAAAGGTTTGCAGCACAACAAGATCATTGCAACTGCCAAGCATTTCCCCGGCCACGGCGATACGGATGCGGATTCGCATTTTACATTGCCCGTTCTCACGCATTCCATAGACCAGCTTACCGAAACGGATCTTTATCCTTACCGCGCGATGATCGCGGACAGTCTGATGGGCGTTTTGAATGGTCATTTGTTCATTCCGGCATTGGATAGCACCCCAAATCTGGCCAGCTCGTTGTCTGAAAAAGTGGTTACCGGGCTTTTGCGCAAGGATCTGGGCTTCCGCGGGTTGGTTTTTACGGATGCCATGAACATGCGCGGTGTTTTGAAAACCGGAAAAGCCGCGGAAGTGAATCTAAAAGCATTGATCGCCGGAAACGACATTCTCCTTTATCCAGAAAGCATTGTCGAAACCGTTGCCAAGATTAAAGACGCCATTGATTCCAAAAGGATCAGCGAAAAAATCATCGACGATAAGGTAAAACGCATTTTGCAGGCTAAATACTGGTCGGGATTGAGCCAGTACAAGCCTATTGACACCAATAATCTTTATGCCGACCTGAACACCGAAAAGAGCAAAGAACTTTATCGCGAACTGTGCGAGGCTTCGGTGACGGTTGTGAAAAACAACAATGATCTGCTGCCGATCGGCTCGGTAATGGATGATAAAATGGCCTCTGTGAGCATTGGGGAGGGAAGCAGCGTAGCGTTCCAGAAAATGCTGTCGACTTACAAACCGATGCGTTCCTACACATTCTACGAAGGCCCGACTTCGCAGGCGCAGATCGCTGAAATAATTGGTTATTTGTCCAATTACAACACCGTGATCATAGATGTGCACGGCATAACTTCCAATCCCAAAAGCAATTACGGCGTTACGACGGGCATGGTGGACTTTGTGAATCAATTGAAATTACAAAACAAAAAAGTGATCCTGTGCTTGTTCGGCACGCCTTACAGTATCCAGTTTTTCCCTGAAACCGATGCGCTGATCTGCGCAAGCCAGGATGGGAAGGATCAGCAGGAAATTGTGCCGCAAATCATTTTCGGCGCCTTAAAATCACAAGGCCGCCTTCCTGTTTCTGTACTTTCATACAAAGCCGGAAGCGGCGTGACCACGACTACGATCAACCGGATCGCCTTCGGAACGCCTGAAAGCGTGGGTATGGACGGCAGTTCGCTCAAACGCATCGATGAGCTGGCAACAGCGGCGGTGAATGATCATGTTTTTCCGGGTTGTGAAGTTTTAGTGTCAAGAAAAGGAAAGATCATTTATGACAAACAATTCGGCGGCCTCAATTACCGCACACCAGACCGTGTCACTTCGGAGACCATTTACGACCTTGCCTCACTGACCAAAGTTTCGGCCACATTGCAGGCTGTAATGCTGCTTTACGACCGCAAACAAATTGATCTGGACCAAAAAGCATCGACTTACCTGCCTGAATTAATGGGCACCAACAAGCAGAATTTCACGGTCAGGGATTTGCTTTTGCACAGATCGGGCCTGGTTTCGTTTTATCCGCCGCTTTGGGACAGGACCAAAACCAGCGCAGGCGGCCTGCTTCCCGAATATTATAGTTCCAAAGCGGATACATCCTATTATCTGCAAGTTGCACCAAAGCTTTTTGCCAAAGGCGCAATGCGCGATTCGGTTTGGAAATGGGTGGTGGAATCGCCGATGAACAATCGCAAAGACAGATCGGGAAGTTACGGTTATCTGTACAGCGATCTTGGCTTCCTGACATTGCAGAAGATCGTTGAAAAAGTGACCGGTCAGCCGCTCGACATTTTTGTTTCGGCCAACATTTACGAACCGTTGGGCCTGGCTTACCTGGGTTTCAATCCCCTGCGCCGTTTTTCGGAAAAACAAATTGCGCCTACCGAGCAGGATTACCGTTTCCGTAACCAGCTTTTGCAGGGAACGGTGCACGACCAGATGTCGGCCATTGTGGGCGGCGTTGCGGGACATGCGGGACTTTTCGGCACGGCGCGTGACCTTGCTATTTTGTTCCAGATGAACCTTTGGAAGGGGAATTATGCGGGACGCAGATATTTCGAGAATGCGACCGTTCCGCTTTTTTCAAGGATTTATGATGAATCCCACCACCGCGGTCTGGGCTGGGACAAGGCACCGAATGATGGAAATAGTTCTTACGTATCTTCACAGGCGTCTGTAAATTCCTTCGGTCACACGGGCTTCACGGGAACCATGGTCTGGATCGATCCGGAAGAAGATCTGGTATTTATTTTTCTCTCCAACCGCGTCAATCCGGACGCTGAAAACACGGCTATTACCACGCAGCGCACGCGTCGGAAAATCCAGGATGTAGTCTATAGTTCACTTATTGAAAGGAAAAGCGAGCTTCCTTAATCGAGTCGAAAGTGTATTTGAAAAATATCTCTAACTTTACCAGACAAACAGGTTAGCGGAAAGATATTTAGACAGATACATGAACAGAACATCTATTAAAAAGAGTATTTTTACAATTCTGGCTGCGGTTTTATGCGTAGCAAATTCATTTGGCCAGACAGCGATTACAACCGGCGCCCTCAGCCCGACAGAGCTTTGTGCAGGTGGAAATGTCACGGTTCCTTTTACCTTTACAGGCACTCCTGCCCCACTGACCAGCTTTGTTGCTCAATTGTCCGATGCGACCGGCGCATTCACTTCGCCCACCACCATTGGCTCTGCTGAAGCATCTCCTATTAACGCAACCATTCCTCCCGGCACAGCTGCTGGCGCAGCCTATAAAGTCCGAGTTATTTCGGTATTGGTAGCAGTCACAATCGCCACCGGCTCCGAAAGCGCGGCATTAAAAGTAAATGCAATTCCTGCAAAGCCAGCCGTAACATCACCTGTCGCCTATGAAGTCGGAGACAAAGCTGTGGCATTGGAAGCAACCGGCACAGGCCTGAAATGGTATGACACCCAGGCAAGCGCTGCCGGATCAGCAACCGCCCCCGTACCTGATACCAAAGCCGAGGGAACACAAAACTTTTTCGTAAGCCAAACCGTTGGCGGCTGCGAAAGTGACCGGTCTCAAATCGTTGTTAATGTTACCAAAACGGCGTGTACGCCGCCGCCCAAGCCAGTTGTGACAACGCCCGTTTCTTATACAAAAGGACAAGCTCCGGCAGCACTGGAAGCAACAGCATTAACCGGTGCTAAATTAAATTGGTATGGCACGAATGCAACGGGTGGAACCGCTTCCGCAACGGCACCAACGCCGGCAACCGGCACTGTCGGAACGGTAACCTATTATGTAAGCCAAACACTGAACGACTGTGAAAGCGAGCGTTCGGCCATTGTTGTGAATGTAACAGCCTGCACGCCTCCTGCTAAGCCAGCGGTTACCACGCCTGTTTCGTATATAAAAGATCAGGCTGCGACGACATTGAAAGCCACGGCATTAACGGGCGCAACATTGAACTGGTATGGCACTAATGAAACGGGCGGAACGGCTTCTGCAACGGCGCCAACGCCACCAACCGGCACGGTAGGATCCACAACGTATTATGTAAGCCAAACATTGAATGACTGTGAAAGCGAGCGTTCGGAGATTATCGTGAATGTCACAGCTTGCACGCCACCAGCAAAACCTACTGTTACAACGCCCGTTTCATATATAAAAGACCAGGCTGCATCCGCACTCAGCGCAACTGCATTGACAGGTGCTAAACTAAATTGGTATGGAACCAATGCAACTGGTGGAACGGCTTCTGCTACTGCGCCAACACCATCCACCGGCACGGTTGGGACAATAACTTATTATGTAAGCCAAACGCTGAATGATTGTGAAAGTGAGCGTTCGGCCATTGTTGTGAATGTAAGTGCTTGTACGCCGCCAGCCAAACCTGTGGTAACAACGCCCGTTTCTTATACAAAAGGTCAGGCTGCGGTTGCATTGAGCGCAACGGCGTTGACTGGTGCAAAATTAAATTGGTATGGAACCAATGCAACCGGTGGAACAGCTTCCGCAACTGCGCCAACACCTCCGACAAATGCTGTTGGAACTACAACTTATTATGTAAGTCAGACGCTGAATGATTGCGAAAGCGTTCGTTCTGAAATCGTAGTAACCATAACAGCTTGTACGCCACCAGCTAAACCTGTGGTAACTTCCCCCGTTTCTTACACGGTTGATGACGCCGCCGTTGCACTTAAAGCAACTGCATTGAATGGTGCAACATTGAACTGGTACGGAACCAATGCAACCGGCGGAACTGCCTCTGCGACTGCACCCGTTCCATCCACTAAAACTGCCGGAACAACCACTTATTATGTTAGTCAGACTATCAATGACTGCGAAAGTGTCCGTTCGGAAATCGTGGTGACCATCACAACTTGTGTCTCTCCTGCTAAGCCGACAGTATCCGCAATTGACCCGGTTTGTATGAACACCACAGTTCCATCATCCCTATTATCAAGCGCTGTTGCTCAGAAAACTAATTTAAAATGGTATGAAAGTGCAACGGGTGGCGTTGGTTCAACGACCGTTCCTACGCCAACGACTTCAACTGCCGGAATCAAAACATATTATGTTACACAAACCATAAAAACTTGTGAAAGTGAAAGGGCAGCTGTAAGTTTTGAGGTTAGGGCTTTACCAAGCAAACCAACTGTCGAAACCGTTGAATATTGCAAAGACGTAACGAACGCAGTAGCATTGACGGCCACGGGCACAGGAGTAATAAAATGGTATGCTGCTGAAACAGGCGGAAATCCATTGGCTGCGG
This sequence comes from Dyadobacter alkalitolerans DSM 23607, assembly GCF_000428845.1. Taxonomy (GTDB): domain Bacteria; phylum Bacteroidota; class Bacteroidia; order Cytophagales; family Spirosomataceae; genus Dyadobacter; species Dyadobacter alkalitolerans. The sequence goes on from NZ_AUAS01000003.1 coordinate 74,386, forward strand.
CTCCAAAACCGTCGACCACCACAGTAGGAACAGTTTCCTACTTCGTAAGCCAGACCGTTGCAAGTGCAGGCCTTTCCTGCGAAAGTCCCCGTGCGGAACTGAAAGTTGTTACCAATGCGCTGCCAGCTGCTTTGCCAACCGTTTCAGTAGCGGTATGCCAGGAGCGTTCAGACAAAAATTATACGCTCGAACCGCAGCCATCCAGCGGAAATACAGTGAATTGGTATACTGCCCTGACGGGTGGAACTGCTTCTAAAACGGCTCCTTCTGTAAACCTTAAAAATGCCGGTGAAACAACATTCTATGCCACTCAGGTTTCTGCAAAAGGTTGTGAAAGTCCATCACCAAGAATTGCTCAAAAAATCCGCGTAAAACCACTTCCAGGCTTACCAGGAGTTGACAAACCACTTGTTGAAATTTGCCAGTTTGTTGCCGCGCAGCCATTATCGGCATCACCGGTTACAGGCGGGATCCTTAAATGGTACGGAACCAACGCAAGCGGCGGCGACGCCAGCGATGCGGCTCCGATCCCTTCTACGGCAGAAGGCGGCACAACCTCCTATTTTGTTGGCCAATCCCTGGAAGGCTGCATCAGCGACCGTGCGAAAATTGATGTAAAAATCAATACAACACCAAAACCACAAACTACCACGCAACTGGCTTACTGCCAGAACGAAGTGGCGCCAAGACTAGATGCGACAGGTTCTATCCTGAAATGGTATCGCAATGCAAATGATACTGATTTTCAAGGCGTTCCATTTACGCCATTTACAGAAAAAGTACAGGATTATTCTTTCTATGTAACACAAACCGGCACAAACGGCTGCGAAAGCCCGAAAGAAGAAATCAAGATCCATATCAAAGCATTGCCATCGGCAACGATCTCCGGCAACTCTACCATTGATTTGGGACAGACCGCCACGATCAGGGTTAAATTTACAGGAGATGGCCCATGGATGTATGCACTTTCAGACGGCAAAACCGACACAACTGATCAGATTAACCACGAGATTATGGTTAAGCCGATCACGACTACGACTTATTTGCTGACCGAAGTTGCCAACGCTTGCGGTAAGGGTTTACCGATCGGCAGTGCATTGGTAACGGTAAAAGTCCCTACCATTAATTCAGGTAATCCGTCGGTGGCAGAAGCTTGTGCCGGAAAAACGTTCAGTGTTCCATTCCAGCAGTCAGGCGATTTCCCTTCCGAAAACACATTTAAAGTACAGATCGCCACGGAAAATACAGATGCCAAATTTATCAGCATTCCATCCGTAGCCTCGTCCAATATCATCACTGCCACATTCCCGGATACGACGCTGGCAGGAAGCTATTACGTTCGCGTGGTAAGCTCTGGCAAAAACCCCGACTTTACCGTAAAAGGCAGCGTAAGCGCGATCACCATCACGGCAAGTCCGCTTCCGGTTGCTACAATTACCGGCACCCAAACGATCCTGATGGGCGATAAAGCCGATATGAAAATCGAAACCACAGGAAAAGCGCCGTGGACGATTACATTGAGCAATGGCACAAAAGACTCGCTGATCACTGCATCCGTGACTCCCTATACGTTCAAACTAGCGCCAAAAGCCACGACCATTTACACCATTTCGAAGGTTACCAATGGCTGTGGAACCGGTAAAGGAGCTGGCAGCGCAAGAGTTCAGGTTGACCCAATCCTGGGTGTTGAGCCGCCTGCATCTGCTGATTGGGTGAAGGTTTATCCAACGCTTGTGACAACACAATGCACCGTGGAAATTGACGGCACTATTGCACCAAGAGAAGCCCGCGCGGAGGTTATTGACCTGACGGGCCGCTCCCGCGCAGTGAAAAACATCAACCAGAAAGTAACAGACGTAGACTTCTCCTCCTACCCTTCCGGACTTTACCTGCTGAGGGTTACGAACGGAAATAAGAGCACCGTTTGGCGCGTTATGAAGCCTTAATTAGGACACAAGAAGCTTCAACGGGACATTTATTGCTTGACAATGAATGTCCCGTTTACATTCATAAACGAAACCATACATTGAATATCCAGGCGGACATCCTAGACAACTACTTCATGACCGAAGCCATGCGGCAAGCCGAAAAAGCGTACGAAGAAGGTGAAATTCCCGTCGGGGCGGTCGTTGTGATTGGCGAGCGGATTATTGGGAAAGGCTATAACCAAACCGAAAAATTACATGACGTAACCGCCCACGCAGAGATGATTGCGATCACCGCCGCGTCAGATAATCTGGGATCTAAATATCTTCAGGATTGCACACTGTACGTAACACTCGAACCTTGTGTCATGTGCGCCGGAGCGCTTTATTGGACGCAAATGAACCGCGTGGTGTTTGGTGCTGCCGATGAAAAGCGTGGATTTTCGAGGCTCGGCAAGGCGATTTTGCATCCCAAAACGACTCTTACAACCGGAATTTTGGCAACCGAATCGCAGGAACTGCTACTCAAATTTTTTAAGAGATTAAGAACATAAAGCCTTTTTCTGCTGTTAGCCTAGTGATACAGCATATTTTTTAAACATTAAACTACACTGAAAATGGCGTTTACACTAGATCCCTTACCTTACGCAAACAATGCATTGGAACCACATTTCGACGCATTGACCATGGAGATACATCACGACCGTCACCATCAGGCATATGTTACCAATTTGAATGCAGCGGTAGCAGGCACTGAACTGGAAGGCAAAAGCATAGAAGAAATCGTTGCAAACATCAGCAAAGCACCGGCACCGGTTCGTAACAATGGCGGTGGTCACTGGAACCATGCATTTTTCTGGAAATCACTTTCTCCAAACGGAGGCGGCGAACCAACAGGAGAACTGGGCAAAGCGATCACAGCGAAATTCGGATCATTCCAGGCTTTCAAAGACGAATTCAAAAAAGCAGCAACAGGCCGTTTTGGCTCAGGCTGGGCATGGTTGATCAAATCCGGCGACGGCGTAGCCATCACTTCTACCCCAAACCAGGACAACCCATTGATGGACATTGCGGAAGCAAAAGGAACGCCGATCATCGGTTTGGACGTGTGGGAACACGCATATTACCTGAAATATCAAAACAAACGCCCGGATTACATCGACGCATATTGGAACGTAGTGGACTGGAAAGCTGCTGACGCTCTTTACGTTGGCGCGTAATAAGGGTTAAAAATATAGATTTAGGTTTGAAGGTTGAAAAAAAAGTGCACCATTCGCCTTGCAACCTTCAAACCTTTTCCTAATTTTGTGTCCTCGAAAGGGGTTTTCCCCTCAGAACGGAGGTTGTAGCTCAGTCGGTTAGAGCGCTAGATTGTGGTTCTAGAGGTCGCGGGTTCGAGACCCGTCTCCCTCCCTTGAAAACAGTTCAAAGTAAAACAAAATGCCTGTAAATCAATGATTTGCGGGCATTTTTGTTTTTCAGACTATGTCAAAAAATGCAAAAATTCCCATGTTTCCAGTGAGTCTTTCGTGTAGTTCACTCACTTTGAGAAAAAGACTCACTGGAAACGGCGTAACAAATTGATAGACAAGATGTTTACGCCGTAAACATCTTGATTGGCAAGCGTGGTAACTCGATATTTAACCACTTTTAAACGCTTGTGTTATGTTGGAGAAAACATTTGGTCTGCTTTTCTATTTAAAGCCCGCCAGAAATCAAAAAGGAACAGTTCGCTACATCTATCTGCGAATGACGGTCGACGGCAAGGTCGCCGAACTATCCACCAAGAAATTATGGAATACCGAAAGGTGGAATTCTTCTGTCGGAAGACCCGCCGGAAACAAGGAAGATGCAAAGACGCTTAATGCATATTTGGACTTGCTTACAGCCAAAGTTTACCAGGCCAAGAAGATCCTTACCGAGGATGACAAAGAAATTTCTGCTGAGGGCTTAAAAAATATTCTGCTTGGCAAAAGCAATGAAACCCGTACGATCCTTGAAGTCTTTGCGCACCACAATGAGCAGATGGAAGCTCTGGTCGGACAAGAGTTCGCGCCGCTCACTTTGAAGGGCTACAAGACCGCGAAGGAGCATACTGCTTCCTTCATTAAGTGGAAGTATAAGAAGGATGATATGGCAATCAAAGATCTGAACTTTGAATTTGTCACCGAATTCAATTTTTTGCTTCGTAGTGCAAGAGGCTGTAATCATAACTCGGCGATCAAGTACATGAGCAATCTGAAAAAGGTTGTGCTGATCTGCGTCAATAACAAATGGCTGAAAAAAGATCCGTTTCAAGGTTTCAAGCTGACGAAGAAGGAGGTTGTGAAAAATCCGCTATCCAGGGACGAACTGAAACGGCTCACTGAAAAAATATTCGAAGTGGAAAGGATCAGCCAGGTGCGGGACATTTTTCTGTTCTGCTGCTATACGGGTCTAGCCTATGTTGATGTGAAACAATTGAAGACGACAGATATTGTTGTCGGCATGGATGGCGAGCCGTGGATTGATACCACCCGCCAGAAAACGGATGCGCCTACACGTATTCCACTTTTGGATACGGCGCTGGAAATTATTGAGAAATATAAGGAGCATCCACAATGCTGTGCGGCTGGCGTCGTGCTGCCGGTGTTGAGCAATCAGAAGATGAATGCTTATTTGAAGGAGATTGCGAATCTGTGCGGGATTTCAAAGACGCTGACTTTTCATATTGCGCGTCATACGTTTGCTACTACGGTGACGCTAAGTAATAAGGTGCCGATTGAGACGGTTTCTAAGATGTTAGGGCATCGGTCTTTGAAGCAGACTATGATTTATGCTAAGATCTTGGACGTGAAGATTAGTGAGGATATGAAGGGGCTGCGGGAGCGGTTGAAGGGTGGGTACAATCCGTAAAAGTTTTGGCTAAACACTTTTTGACTGAGCCTGTAAGTGTTTAGCCAATTAATCAATCAAGCTCATTAGGGATTAAAAATTGGCTAGTATCTGCATACGGTACGATCTCAACTTTTTTCTGCCTAGCTTTTCGATTACAAAGTTCTTCCACTCTTTGGACAATATCGTTTGCCCTGGGATCTTGAATATAAATTTTTGTCAAGGCCCTCATGCTATCGAATATTCCTCTATCAATCCCCCTATTAAAAAATGGGAAGGAGTAACCAATTATGACCAGTGTCGAAATATGCTCAACGGATTCTACGGCCTTAAATAATATCGAATATTGATAGTCTACATTCTGTTCCCATGCAAAAGATAAAGAAGGCATCATTTCTGTATTGGTCACATAGCGCTTGAACGAGTTTGTAATCATCATCAAATCGTCATAGGAGAACTCTCTGGCACGGTCAAAGCATTTATCATGTAAGAAAAAGGAGCTATTTCCCCCAGGACCAAGTAGTGCTGTTGTCCCATTCAATTTGATAATATGAAATTTGTTGCTTGGATGATTAAAACTAGAATTATCACTTTTAGTAATAATTCTTATCGCATCCCGTGCTTTCTGTAATTCATCATGTTTCGAATAGCTTGAATAGGCAATTTCAAACTGATTGTCATAGTTCCAAGATAAAATGCTCATGTTATCGGGGAGGTCATTTACTTTTTCCTTTAAGATAGAGGCGAAAAAAGTATCATATCTCTTGTCTGGCCCTTTTACTATTTGTTCAAAGGCAAAGAAGCTTGAGAGGGAAAGCTTGTACAAATATTGAGTGTCTTTACTAGCTGTCAAAAAAAGCTTTTTAGCATAAGTGTCGACGCTAGAGTGAGTGATTATGCCCTCTTCGAAATCACCAAGTGTTTTAAAAAGAAGACTCTCCCAAAATATCTCATCCTGATATTGGTTCGCCCTTGGGTCAATTGGCTCACGCTTCTGTTTATCAAAATGAGATTTCTTACTGTCCCACGGAATTCTTTATAGCGCTCAGGAATTTTGGCTACAATTGGAAGTGAATTACAGCTGGCACCAGCTCCAAACAGGTAAGAAACTCTATTCATTTAGCTTGTATGGTATGAAACTATCGACCTACTCCATTTTATACCCGATATAGCATAATGTTATATTTTTTGCTATCTTTATACCATAACGGGTATAGCATGTCTAATTTCTCAACATTCTTAAAAGAGCGCCGCAAAATTGTCGGGTTAACGCAAGAGGAACTTGCCTCCAAAGCCGGCGTTGGCTTACGCTTCATACGCGACCTGGAACAAGGTAAAAAAACACTTCGGCTAGACAAGGTCAACCAGGTGCTGGCATTATTTGGCAAGGAAGCCGGTGTGGTAGACCTTAAATCTTAATGCTATGGCTAAGCAAGCAAATGTATACTATAAAGACAAATTCGCGGGTGTTTTGATAGAAAATGATGAAGGATATACGTTCCAGTACAACGATCCCTATCTGCGATTATCTGACGCTATGCCTGTGAGTCTGACTTTACCCCTGAAAAGCGGTGCATTCGAAAGCCGGGTATTATTCCCATTCTTTGACGGGCTGATTCCGGAAGGCTGGCTATTGAACGTAGCCCAAAACTATTGGAAGTTGAAGGGAAATGATCGTTTTGAGCTGCTATTGGCTTTGTGCCGGGATGCGATTGGAGCAGTAAGCATTTTACCGCAGGAGGAGGTTAACAATGTCTAAATGCCTGTTTTGTTACCAGGAATTGGAAGATAACAAACAGTACCATGCCCGGTGCTGTAAGAAGTTCTTTGGTACCAGCACGCTACCTGAGCTACATCTCGACAAGCAGATGTTAAGTGACTTGGCTACTAGGACAGTTAACAAGCGTATTGCAGTTACAGGGGTTCAGCCTAAACTTTCGGTGGATCTGGAAAAGGAAGTTGGAGGCGAGCGGCTGACAATTGTTGGTTTATGGGGGCAATACATCCTGAAACCGCAGCATGATGAGTTTCAATTCATGCCAGAAACGGAGGATTTGACAATGCATTTGGCGGACTTATTTAAAATCAGAACCTGCCAACATGCACTAATCCCGACGACTGAAGGCAAGCTGGCCTACATCGCCAAGCGTTTTGATCGTGAGAGGGGCCAGAAGATACATGTTGAAGATTTCTGTCAGATCTCCGGCTTCCTGACGGAGCAGAAATACAAAGGTTCCTACGAGAAAATTGGCAAGTTAGTCGCGCAGTACTGCACGAATAAAGGTCTGGATACCCTCAATTTCTTCGAGTTGGTTTTGTTCTGCTACCTGACCGGCAATAATGATATGCACTTGAAGAACTTCTCGGTAATCCATCATAGCGACCATACCATTTCGCTATCGCCAGCGTATGATCTACTCAATGTAAATTTGGTATTTCCGGATGATGCTGATGAACTGGCGCTTACTTTAAATGGCAGAAAGAGGAAAATTATTAAAGAAGATTTTGACATTTTCGCAGAAGGGCTGAATCTGCCGAAAAAGGCGGTATTCAATATCTATGCAAAGTTTGCAGATGCGGAAAAGAAAGTAGAAGGCGTGATACAGTCGTCATTTTTGCCTCAAGATTGGAAGAAGAGATATATTGAAACTTGGAACAAAAAAACAAGGATCCTCAAAGCTTAGTACTTCCACTTCCGTTTCATCTATTAAGCTCGACAGCTCTGTCACTCACTTTGTCGAGCAATTCATATGGAGAAAGAGAATTTGAAGCTGATCCACCATTCTGATCGAGGAGTACAGTATTGTTCGCGGCTGCCGAATACATCCCACTGGGTTCAAACTTCGTTTACCTGCCGGTAATCTGGACACTAATCCGCGTAGCATACGTTGTCTTGAATTTTATAATCTTTTACAATTGTTAACATACGTTTACTCTTTCATGGCCATGCCAAGCCTAAATTTGTTCTTAAATAAGCGGCCAAGCAATAATATAACCGGTAAGAGGACAGGAAGACTGCAAAGTGAAAGGGGCACGGTTTTCGTCTTGCGTATATTATAATAGGTTATTAGTTGATGATATAGTTGCAGCCCGGTTTACCACTGTAACGGGTCATGTTTAAAGATGTTTTTTGAAACAAAACACGCCGTGGTGCTCAATGTTGGTAGTGGATACAGAAATAAAGTATAGCCCGCCTCAAAGCATTCACAAATCCCCTGCGGAAGAGTTTAATGTTGAAATACACATAAGCCTTGAAAACAATTCAAATATCCAGTTTAATGCTGTCGCCGACGTGGCAGGTATATAGTTAGGTAGTATGTGCATCAGGCTATCAGAGCAATAAAAAATAATATACTTTTTAAATCCATCTATTATTATGAAGAAAATTACAAGCATCCAGTTCATTATCATTCTACTTTTTATAGCCAGTCTTTACGTGGCTGCTATCAGCAAGGAAACGCCACTCCCAGCAATTGACTACGCCAAAGAGCAGACACAGATTTTACAGCTGATCGACACAGAGTCCAAAGCCTTCTGGGACAAGGACTACAACAAATGGGCAGCTTGCTGGGTACATGCACCCTATATCCGTACAATGGGCTGGTGGAAAGATGGCGGGGTTACCGTCGTTAAAGGATGGGACGAAAGAGACAGTAGAACCAAAGGATACATGAAGGACTTTCCTAAGCCCAACCCACAGAATGTACGGCGGGAAAATATCAATGTCAGAATCTTCAAGGATGCCGCCTGGGTCACTTTCGATCAGTATGGTACGGATACAGGAGAGCCGCTATTGGATATGCCTGGGCTCAGCCGGGAAACCCGTTTTCTGGAAAAACACAGCGGGCAGTGGAAAATTGCATATGCAGGCTGGCTACTGGAGGGTAACAAGCAATAAGATCCGCAATCACTCCAAATCCCTGGGTTTGAACAGCTAAAATCCACCGCCGGATCTATCCAACTTTTCCCTACTTCGCATCGTGGTATTAGCAGGAAAGCAAGATGATTTCTGCGGTTGTCGTAATTGCCTAATGCCGGATCATAGGAGCCCTGAACCTGTGCTACATTGTCTCGCCATGCGCCCCGCCGTGGTGCAGACAATGTAGCAGCAGCAATGGTGATTGGACACTTAAGAATAATCATAAAGGCATTGGAAAAATAAAGCCTCGAAAACTAGATAACGGGTCACCTTGGATTTTCTTGCTAATAATAGTTCGGAACTGACTTGAAAATATGGACTTATTTGATTTTTGAAAAAGAGCGGTTCCATAATTATAATGTTGAGTAAATAAGACTGATAAGTCGACCCAAATCCTGACTCAGCAGTGACTGACAGTTTTTAAATAAACGAGACGATCGCAAGGAAAGGCCACTAGCTCATTTAGAACCTTGCACTTACGCCAAAATTGACTATTCCTTTATATCCGTAACCTATTTCTGCAAAACCTGCAAATTTTTTACCGATGCGGACTCCTATTGGAGTTAGCTGACATGTCGGCCAGCCATAAGTTTTGCTTGCGTTAGGAATTCTTTGATCCTTCGTTTTTACTATTAATATCCCCATGCCTGTGATAGCATAAAGCTGAACTAATGGTTGGTCAACGTATGTGAATTTTGTTTCGAAGGCTGTGATGAAGCTGGAATGTCTATAGAAGCTTTTAGAGTCTGAGTAATAAGTTCTGTACGTCGTATGGGTAGAGAAGCCGGAGGTTAGGCCAATGGCAATCCGGCGACGCCCCTGGTATCGATAAGTTATGGCATAGGAGTTTGAAAAATCCCATTTGGGAATCTGATTAAAAGATGACCGGAGCGATCGTTCGACGAAATCATCTAATACCTGTTCCCGTGCAAATGGTCCATAACCAACCTGAATTTCGAATTTAGGGGTAGTCTGAGCATAAGATGAATGATTTCCTGTGAAACATAGAAAGCCCAAAAACAGGAATATTAAAATCAATCGTTGCATAGTGTAGGTGTCAGATGTGAAAATTGAATTTGTGTTAATTCACTGCCTCAAAACAGTATACGTTGTAATTAGTTGACGCAAAAACTCTCCCTTTTTTTCCATCTTTGGCAGGCATACCTGTGACAAATCCAGTAAACCAAGAGTCTTCACGGCCTTCCAATTGGATATCAGGTGAAGGCATATCCCATAAAAGCTTTCCTGTTTGAATGTCAACCGCAAGAAGCGATTTGGTATAGATGTAATAGACCACTCCATCCTGGTGATATAAGTCGCTTGTTAAAGCGCTAGCTTTTTGGGTCCATCGTTGTGATCCCGTATTGGCGTCCAAACAATATAGAGTTGCATTATCACCGTTGAGCAAGAGCTTGTCATTCACTAGAATAAAGTCATTAAAACCTGTAAACATATCCGACAAACTTCTCCTCCATATTTCTTTACCAGTCATTAATTCAAAGCATCCAACGGTAGTCAATGATGTTACATATACTTTATCATCATGTACAATTGGTTTAAGGCAGGACGATGCACCGCCATTATCGGGGCGAATGGCTATCCTTTCATAGACCCATTTTTTTTCATTAATGTTATACAGTCCGAAATAACCTTGCGTGTGGTTGTATTGATCTTTGGGGCCCGGTTCGGTAAATGGCACAACGAGATAATCGACATCATTCCTGCTAAAAGCTTCAATATTCAGCATTGAACCGCGGTAATAGCTGGAATCTATGTCAACATATGCATATTCATCTTTCATTTTCGGCATTACTAACTCTTTGACCTCTCCAGTGTTAATATTGCCTGCAAAAATCGTCGGTTCGATTCGACGTTTTTTTTGAGAATCTAAACTGTTGCCAGGGACGAAATAACGATCACCTAAAAATGCTGGATACGGCCTCAGGTTTATTCCTTCGTTTCTGACTTTCCAGATTGTTTTACCCGTTATGGTATTGATATAATAGGTATTGCTAGCATCATGCACAAGCATGGTTCCTGGATAAAGTCCGATGCTCTGGCGCAGAGAGCCAATCTTTTTGTCCCGAAATTCGTCCCAGGTCCAAAGGTTTTCCCCATTATCCAAATTCTTCAGCTGCAAGAACTGCTCGCCCTGTACATTAGGCATAGTAGATTCCCGCACTCCGACAGCCAGTACACCGCGATTTTCTATAATGTAACCGCGATAAAGACCCGTTGAAAGTGGGCCATTTGAAGTAGAAGATTTCCATATATGAGGTTGCCGTGTTATAACACCATCCTTGTCGGTTTCGGTGGAGATTTTCTCTGGATTGCATGCGATCAGCAATCCAGAGAAAACAACCAGGCAGATTGTCCTGATCATACTAACGTCTATCTATAGTAAATATATTAGAACCCTCACCGTTGTCGAAAACCCAATTAAGGATAGGCTGCACCCGCCCTGCATTTTTAAATTCTCCGTGATTAATTCCAGGTGCCTCTTTATGGTAACCCTGCCAGCTTCCGCCGATGTTCTTGGCAGATTCTGCTATTACTACACCGTCGCTGGGCAGGTCGTGGTATACGACGTAAGAATGAAATACCTGATCCGTGCAGTAATCATCACAATATCCTGGAGGCGGACTTGATGCATAGCATGCTTGCCATTGATAAGAATCACAAGTTACTACTGTTTCATACCATGATACGTACTCCGTATAACTTGCACCAATGACATTTCGCCATCCCTCATTGGAATCTGTGTTCATCCAATTTCGTCCTTCTTCCCATTTGCCTTTCCTCCATTGATGAAATCCGTGCATTGGCAAATTAGCCCAACTCTGAAATTCTTCGCCGTTAGCCGCTGCGTTGTAAAGACTTGCAACATCTGATGCCAGATTAATGCCGTTTGTCTCCGAGTCTCCAATAGCATAGGTACCAATAATCTTCCAAAGAATAGGATAATTCTCGCTACCCCAAATCAGAATTTTCGGAACACCTGACGTTTGACTTGCTGTTGAGTTTTGATAACTGCTACCGGGCATTAGATCCGTAGCGGTTTGGCCAGTGAGTCCAAAGCTATTCATCAGCAGACTGTTTCCCCAGCCGGCAATAGTGTTTGAGTAGAGCGTAGCCAGTGGCTGGATAAATGAAAATTCTAATCCCAAATTTGGCCAGATGGGCGGAGACACAGCAGAACCTACACTAGGGCCGGCCATCATTCGTTGGCGGCCATTTTCAACGAAAGATGTATTGGTTCCGTTAGAGGCTGAAGTAGAGATTTGAGCACCGCGAAGGGGTGACCCCATAGTCACGACTCCTCGCCAAGACGACCCCCAGAGCGATACTTGTCTAATTGCGGTCCCGCCAAGGCTATGTCCTATTCCAATACGACCAGTACGCGTCCCTCCGCCTGTCCTGTTATCTACATCAATGGCCATATTGTGAATTCCCGTACCAGTCGTATAAGACCACCTATTCGGAGCTATAATTCGCCTTTCACCAAAAAAGAAGTTATCGACACCTTCAAGTGATGAAGCATTGCCCCCTAATCCATGAACCCAATCGACGCCCCGACTAACTTGTGCATGACTAAGTGAAGGCTCGATGAAGAAGACAGCCATTATTAAAAGGCACTTGCCAACATAATATATCGCTTTCATAATGTGTTCGTTTAAAGGGTTTAAATGTTGAGATTAACCTTCATGTCAGTGTAGTACGCCTGTTTAATTTGCCTCGTTTTGATGCCTGTTTTTGCATCCTCATGATAGCTTTCAGAAAGTATTTTCTCCATCTGATTCCCCTCCTTTACCGGTCGGTAAAAAATGGTCGAACGGTAAAGGAGTTTATCCCCGTTTTTGTCATATAGTTTTTCCCCTAGCATACGTTTATTCGCGAAGTCATAGTGCTGAACTGAATACTTCCTCAGATTTTCAGCAGCCTCATTGCTTTCCGCGCTAAAGGCTTCCAGATCAAATTTTATTTCTGTTACTATCCCGTTTACTTCAATGGATGCATTTTTTTCTCTAGCAAGAGTTAAGATGTATTCTTCATTCACTAGCGGGTGCCCCATTATTTCATTCACAACTTCGTCCTTATTTAGCGCTGTTGATGTGAGTACTTTTCGGGCGAGAGCATCAAATCTAGACGGTTTTAATTTCGCCGATCCCGTTTCTTTGCCATCCTTGTCGAAAAACCGAACTACATTATTTTGAACCACTGTCTTATGTGCGAGCACAGACTCATACGGTTTTTTTTGTAATACAGGTGGCAATAATGCCGTTTTTGTAGGTTCTAAAGAAGTGGTTGTCATCTCGTATGTACCATCTGCGAACAGCTTAAATTCCACTTTCTGCCTCGCCAAGCGCGGCTGAGCGGCAATTTCTATGAAAGCCTTTTCTTTATTTTCTGCTGGAATTTTCGAAAGAATCTGCGTCGCAGAATATTCCTCCATTTCGTAACTTGTTGTAAGCAAGGCCTCGGATGACAGTCTTGCCGCGGCAGATCTTTCTGAGGAAGGCAATTCTTGCGTCAGATTTTTGTCACACGCAGAGGTAGTCAAGAGCAGAACTGTTGCCAAGACACCGGGCAGGTTGAAAAAACCAGCTAGTAGCTTTTTGGGGGGTAGTTTTACATTTTTCATGCAGTACAGAATTTTTTAAGGTGAGTATTCTTTTTGTACAACACAAAGTAACTTAAAGGATATTTATGCATAACTTGTCTTACGACACGGATCTATCTTGTTCTACAACATAGATTCGTCTTGTCGTGCGACAAGATTTTAATACCATTTTGGAAACAGCGACTAAAAAGCGTAAGCCTAACTTTTGATTTATGAAACTCGCAGATGACACCAAGCCATTGCAACGGATACTAAATGCTCCCAGTTTTATTCTATCCGATCAGGTAAAGGAGCGTTTTCAGGAAAGTATGAAACGGTTCATGATTCCAAAAGGAAGAGTCCTGGTAGATGTAGGACAGGTTAGTAAATGCCTTTATTTCATTGAAAAAGGAGCGATGCGGACCTACTATTTAAGAGGTTCGGAAGACATTACTTCACTTCTTGTTTCGGATGGAGATATTGTATGCATTGCGGAGAGCTTCCTCATGCAAAAAGAATCGAATGATGTATTGGAGACACTGGAAGACACTACCGGGATCTCTATTTCCTATGAAGCATACCGCAAACTAATTATGGAGGATGTTTATATGGCTGGTCTGGCCGTGCAATTGCTAGAACAACATCTGATCAACTTCACCGACCGTGTTAAAGTATTCAAATATCTCTCTGTGGAGCAAAGAATAGCACATTACATCAGCCAGCCGTCATCCTTATTTAGGCGAATTCCGGACCACTATATTGCGACCTACCTTGGGACAACCGCAGCCACTTTTAGCAGATGTTTGAAGACAATTAATATGGATAAGAATCTGGTTGGCCGCGCATCAAGTTTTGGTGTTCTGCTTGCCACATTTGGGTAGCCGCGCAGTTTTTAATTTACAGTTTGATCATTATTTTTGTATTAATAAATCGCAGTTACCACTACCAAAAACCACAGGCATTTTCCAAACTTTGAACACCAAAAACCACCCGAAAACGCTCTCAAAAACCAGCGAAAATCACCCAAAAACAAGTCAATTTTCGCTAAAAGAATTATACATAACAAATATACTGTTGTACTATATGTATAAAAAATAGTGAGTCTTTCGTGTAGTATACCTCAAATAAGAGAGACAAAACCTTGATTACAAGCCGATTAAAGGCAAAGTTCGAGACCCGTCTCCCTCCAAGTTGTTGGCAGCCCTTCTTTTCCAGGACATTTCATAAGCCTTTCTAGAAACCTGCATTTAGTATATTTACATTCTCTCCTATCCAAATGCAGATAACATTCCCATGCCCATTCATGTAGCTATTACCCGTAAAGTACTTCCTGGAAAAGAGGATGAGTTTAAAGAAGCTTTGCGGCATTTTTTGGGGGATTCATTTTTGCATGGAGGGGTTCATGGTGCGGCAATGATGACGGCTTTGCCAGGCAACGAGAGTCGGGAAATTGGCATATTAAGAACGTTCGCCAACCAGGCAGAGCGTGACGCTTTTTATAATTCAAAGCTTTTCAAAGACTGGGAAGCCTATGCATCCTCGCTGACGGAAGAGCCGGTTTATCGGGAGCTTACCGGTCTCGAAGCATGGTTCCGCTCACCGGTTCCGCCTCCAAGATGGAAAATGGCAGCGGCAACGCTTTGCGGTGTATACCCTACGAGCCTGTTTCTGACTTATGCTCTGGGTCCGTTTATCCAGGAGCTTCATCCCGCATTAAAGACATTGATTGTAGCGGGATGTATGGTGGGGCTGCTTACCTGGGTTGTGATGCCTCAGGTTACAATGGTTTTGAAACCGTGGTTACAAAGCTCAGACAAACAAAATGCCCAAAAGTAGAAGAAAAGGACTGCCACCAACAGTCCTCCAATCGCTAACCCTTCGCCCCCATCCGCTCAAATCCCTCCCAAAGCACTTTCACATCAAAAAGTGCCGACTTCTCTGCCCTATCAAACGGAACATCTGAATGATAAAGCGCCAGATCATGCACCATTCTCAAAGAACGAGCCAGCTCCTTACAGCCCTGACCTTCCACGAGATACCAAAATTCAGCTTGCGATTGCGTCAGCGAAGCGCTGGCATTTGATGCGTGACGGGCATCGGCCGCGGGGTTATTATCAGCCGCACCGCCTACCCCCGATCGTAATACTACTTCGCCAGCTGCAGATCCGCAATGCTCTTAATCCGATTCCGTTCCAAAAACGCATCAATCGTCTCGAAATGTTCGATAACGCGTTTGTCTTTGAATTCAAAAACCTTTTGAGATAAGCCTTGTAAAAAGTCCCGGTCGTGGGAAACGAGCACCAATGTGCCGTCAAAGTTCCTGAGCGCTTCTTTTAAAACATCCTTTGATTTCAAATCCAGGTGGTTCGTAGGCTCATCCAGGATCAATAAGTTGACAGGCTCCAAAAGCAGCTTCACCATCGCAAGCCGCGTTTTTTCTCCACCAGATAATACGCTTACTTTTTTATCAATGTCCTCACCCTGAAACATAAACGCACCCAAAATGTTCTTGATCTGCGTTCTTACATCACCTTCTGCAACTTCGTCCACGGTTTGGAAAATAGTCAGGCTCGGATCCAGTAGCGAGGCCTGGTTTTGGGCAAAATAGCCGACTTTGACATTATGCCCCAGCTGGCAAGTTCCTTCCACATCGAGTTGCCCCATGATGGCTTTGATCATCGTCGATTTCCCTTCTCCGTTCCGGCCTACAAACGAGACTTTTTCGCCTCTGGAAATGGTCATGCTGGCATTTTTGAACACCACCTGGTCACCGTAGGATTTGGAAACGTCTTTCACCGTCACCGGGTAATCTCCCGAGCGGGGCGAAGGCGGGAAACGAAGTTTTAGGGCTGAATTGTCGATTTCGTCAATTTCGATGATTTCCAGTTTTTCCAGCATGCGCTCGCGGGAAGAAACCTGGTTGGTTTTGGAATACGTCCCTCGGAAGCGCTCGATGAATTGCATGTTGTCTGCAATCATTTTCTGCTGTTCCTGATATGCCTTGATCTGGTGCGAGCGGCGCTCTTCGCGCAGCACCAGATAATGTGAATAATTGGCTTTATAATCAAAAATCCGTCCCATTGTCACTTCAATGGTGCGGTTGGTAATGTTGTCGATGAAGGCGCGGTCGTGGGAAATCACCATGACTGCATTGGCCTTATTGACCAAAAAATCTTCCAGCCAGATCACCGATTCAATGTCAATGTGGTTGGTAGGCTCATCGAGCAAAATAAGGTCAGGCTTTTGCAAAAGGATTTTGGCCAGCTCTATGCGCATACGCCAGCCGCCGCTGAATTCCTTGGTCTGCCGATGAAAATCTTCGGGTCGGAATCCCAGTCCTTTCAATGCTTTTTCTACTTCGGCGTCGTAATTGACTTCTTCGAGCTGGTAATATTTTTCACCAATTTCAGTCACCTGCTCGATGATGGCCATATATTCATCGCTCTCGTAATCCGTGCGGGTTTCGAGGGCGTGGTTCAGCTTTTCCATTTCGGCGCGCATTTCAAAAACCTGCTTGAATGCTTTGGCCGCTTCCTCGAACACGGTGCAGTTGTCTTCCGTGAGCAAATGTTGCGGCAAATAAGCGATCACCGCATCCTTTGGCGCACGCACATGGCCGCGATTGGCTTTTTGCTCACCAGCGATGATCTTCATCATGGTGGACTTTCCGGCCCCGTTTTTACCCATCAGGGCAATTTTGTCGGTTGGGTTAATCACGAAGGAAACTTCGCTAAAAAGGACAGAACCGCTAAATTCAACGGCCAAATTCTCAACTGTAATCATCGTCTCATTTTTTGAAGCCGCAAAGGTACGAGGATAGCATTATTGACCAATAACATTGAATTAATTGTTCGGGCCGGACGTTTTTAAGTTGACACATTATTGCTAATTCAGCTGATTTAAATACACAAAACCAACTCAAAATTATGGACGTTCGCACAACATTATCGGTAAATGAAAGCTTTATGACAATGCTGACCGATATCAAAAACCGCGGGGCAAAAGCAGAAATGATCCTGGACATTAATGGCCTGGAACGCGCTCAGGGAGTCATTCAGGAAATTCACGCCGACGATCCAAACCCTTACATTGAACTAACAGACGGGACCAAAATCGTAGAAAAGACAATCGCCGCCCTCAACGGCATTTTCCGGCCGGAATATTCGGGCTGTTAGTAGCTGGGATGGTGCTTTTGCTTGGTGATGATATTGATTTTCCTATCCTGCAAAAAGAAGTCTGAGCCAGAACCAGGGCCTAATATTGTGGAAAATGAAAGGGGTCTTGCCGGATAAGCAAGGCTTCGTATGTATAAAGTGTTGAAAACTCAGCATGTCATCACCATGCCAAATGTAATTTTTGCTGTGAAAATTTATAAATTATACCGAACATTGTAACATGTCACCGCACGTTATATAGTAACTACTCCTGTTTTCAATGTGTCAATTATGAAAAACGCAACGATTTTTCGTTTGCTGATTACAGCGCTCATCTTCATTTCCGCCGCCAAGTCGCAGGCTCAGTATAGTGTTGGCATCCGAGGAGGTGTCAATTTTGCTGATTTTCAGCCTGGGACCATTTTCGAGTATGACACGAGAATTGGTGCGAACGTCGCATTGCTTTTTAACAAACCCATAAATCCCATCCTAAGCATTCAGGTTGAGCCGGGTTTTTCGCAGCGTGGTGCACAATATGAAACTTCCGGGGAAGGCCCTTTGAACGGGTCCATCCTGAGCAGTAAAGAAACGGGCAGATTTCTTTCCAACTTCATTGAACTTCCAATTTTATTGCAATGGAAACCGCGGATTGCAATATTGGAAGGCATTGTTTCCCTTGGGCCGGAACTTCGTTACCGCGTTGGCAAAATGAAGTTGAAGTACACTTCCAAAATAACATACGATGGTGAGGTGACCAAGGATGAGTCAGGCAAGGTCAATATGGAGGGCGGTTTTGGGGAAAGAACATTCGACTACGGCCTCGCAGGAGGAGCAGGCATTGCTTACCCTGCAAGATCCTTCAAGATTTTCGCGGAAGCACGCTATCACCTCGGACTCCGGCCATTGGTCGAGGAGCTGAAAATGCACAACCGCGGCGCATCAATTCACCTGGGCGTGCTTGTTCCAATGGGAAACTAAAAATCAATGAGCGATATAACTACAAGGAAAATAAAATGTCTGATTATTGACGATGAGGAACCAGCGCATGAGGTGCTCAAATTTCTGATCGCAAAAGTGCCGTGGCTGGCCTTTGAGGGCAGTTGTTATAATGGCATTGAAGCGATCGAGGTTGTCCCGGCCCGAAAGCCCGACATTATATTCCTCGACGTAAATATGCCTGAGCTTTCAGGCCTCGATCTGCTGAACATCATCCAGTCGCCCGAGCTGCACGTGATCATGACCACCGCTTATCCCGAATACGCGGTCGACGGATTTACATTTGACGTGACCGCTTTCCTGCTGAAACCCATCGGATTCGATCGGTTTTTAAAAGCCGTCACCAAGGTGAGAAAGTTGGTCACCGGCGGCCAGACTCCTGAGCCAACGGCCACTTGGCCCGAAACGAAACCAGAAACTCCTGCCAATGACGAATATGTCTGGATCCGGGCTGATCGTAAAATGTACTGTGTTTGGTTTAAAGATATTTTCTTGATCGAGGGCTTAAAGGACTATATTAAAGTGCATTATACCGGCGGTGTGCTCGTCACACTAATGTCGATGTCGGCGATGATGGAAAAGCTGCCGTTCCCACCATTTGTGCGCACGCACCGCTCCTACATTGTCAACCGGAACGCAATCCGCATGATCGAGGGCAACACGATCACGCTGCAAAATAGTAAGGAAGTCGCCATTGCCGTCTCGCCTACCCGCGATGAGATATTCAGACAGCTGACAGCGAAATAGGGCATGGGAAACAGCATCAGGACTGAACATCCGTTTTTCGAATCTCTCATTTTCCCACCAACGCCCGCCGTACGGATCGCTCATCACGTCTGTTTTTGGATAGGCTTCGTTGTGCTGCATTTTGCCTATTCACTCCCTACCCTTTCCAACGTCGTCGCCGATCCGCGCTTCACGCTGGTGGGTGTGATTTATTTTTTAAAGTTTATCCCAAACTACTATTTCTGTGTAGCACTATACAACTTTCTTAGCAGGTATTTAAAGGGATTTTTGCTGGGATTGGCTGTTTTTTTCGGCACCATTCTATCTCTGCATATTTTCAACACGCTGATTTTCATGTTTGTTGATATGGCTTATCGCCTGGAAACGATGCCGGAACGCTTTCGCATCATTGGGGAATTGCATTTAAAACTGCTTCGGCTCGAAGATCCCCTGACCTGGACCGTACTTGCCTACGATCTTTCAGAACTAGAATTGTTACTGTTCACAGCGTCGGTTAAAGTTGGGCTATATGCTGCCCGGCAAACCATTCTGCGGCAAAAACTGCAAACCGAAGCATTGAGCATGGAGCTTAAAGTTTTGAAGACACAGATCAATCCGCATTTTGTATTTAATGTGCTGAATGCCGCTTATGCCAAGATCCTGCCCATTTCGGAAGAGGCTGCCGAGTATTTACAAAAATCGTCGGAAATCATTCGTTTCGCTTTGTATGAAGCCAATGAAGAATTTATCAAGCTGGAAAAAGAAATGGCCTATCTGAATCAATATGTGCAACTGGAATCGATCCGGAATACGCACCGCTGCAAAGTAAGCCTGGTTCAGGAAGGAAGAATCTTGGAATCGCACGAAATCCCGACGTTATTGCTGATCACCCTCGTAGAAAACGCATTCAAGCACGGTGTGCACGCTTCACGGCATCCTTCTTTTGTTGATATAAAAATATTTATCCATCCCGATACGCTGGAATGCAACATTATCAACAGTGTTCCCGAAAGATCTGCCGAAGCGCAACCAGCACCTGAACAAGCCACTGGCCTGGGCCTCGCCAACCTGAAAAAACGACTGGAAATCTACTATCCCGATCGCTACCATTTTGAGACGATTTCAAAGGATCAAACATTCAAAGTAACCCTCTCAATGCCGCTTTCAGCCGCCTAGCGGATCGATGAAACTGCCTCTGAAATCGACGAAATGTCGGCACCTTATTTCGTCTAGTTTTTAACAGACTTGATCTAAGAAGATTTTAAATCCGCTGCATTCCGGATTGATTTGTACAATCTAAAAACCAGTACAATTCAATCCTCAGCTCCATGAAAAAATTCTCCGCCCTGCTGATCTGCATGCTTCTCATTACAAGCATGATACGCGCGCAATACATTGTAAAAGGAAAGGTTTTTGATAAAAACAATGCAGGTGCAGCTTTCGCAACGGTGGCGCTTCTGGCAGCCGCCGATTCAAGCATTGTAAAAGGCGGATTGACCAACGAAAACGGTGATTTTCAAATAGATCACTTTTTGAAAGGTGCGTATAGGATCAGCGTTCAATACGTGGGTTTTGCAAAAGCATTTACCAATCAATTTACATTAAACGACACAAATAAGATCCAGGAATTCCGTCAGATCACATTGGCTGACGAAGCTGCTAACCTGGAAGAAGTTACTGTGAAAGGCCAGCGGAGTTTGGTAGAAAATAAGGGCGACCGAATGGTCCTGAATGTGGCTAACAGCGTCATAGCGAAGGGAAATAAAGTGGAGGACCTTTTGAAATACGCGCCTCTGGTCCAATCCTCGCCGATGGGGATTAAGGTTGGCAACAAAAGCAATGTTCTGATATTGGTAGATGGCCGGCAAACCAGCCAGACTTCCCTCACCAACTTCCTGCAAAGCTTCTCTGCGGAAGACATCCTAAAAATCGAAGTCATTCCAAATCCATCTGCCAAATACGATGCAAGTTTCGGGGCGGTTATTAATATTATTACAAAAAAGAGTCTGGAAAGAGGCTTTAACGGACGTGTAAGTTTAATTTATTCCAAAGGCGAATACGGGCGTTTTTATCCCGATGCCTCGGTGAATTTCAGATCGGAGAAATGGAATGTCTTCACTTCTGTCAATGGCACGCTGGAAAATATTGGCTCGGAAGACGAATTGATCCGCAAATTTCCCGGCGGATTTATGGACACCAAAGCATTGACCAATTACAAAACAGACGGACTTTCCACATTCAGCGGCATTGACTATACGCCAAACAAAAACAACACAATGGGCATCCGGCTCAATAGCGGCTCCCGGAACAGCGATTATACGACCAACATGAACACCGGCTTTAAATCTTACCCAGCAACGCTGGACTCGCTGCTGGACGTCAGTCGGTTGACCACCGACAAAACCCGGAACTATGACGTCAATTTCAACTACGCCGGAAAGCTGGACAGTGCAGGTAAAGAGCTAACTTTTAATGTGACGAAAAGCTATTTTGACAAAAAGAACACGCAACACCTCATTTACCAGGAAAGAAGCCTCGAAGGCGTTTCGTCCGGCGACCCAACCAGGGCCAGGATCCGTAATCCAAAAGACGAAAATAACCTCATTGCGCAGGCTGATTTAACATTACCCACGAAACGCGGACGTTGGGAATCGGGATTGAAATACATTGCAATAGGAAACAACAATACGCTCACGCAGGAAAACGAAATAGACGGCCAATACGCGATCGACCCGGAATTTAGCGTTTCCGGCATTTACAAGGAACATTCCTATGCAGCCTATGCGGGTTACAACAATGCATTCAAAAGCGGCTGGACGGTGCAATCGGGATTGCGTTACGAAAATACCAGTCAGGAACTCACCGGGTCCGACGTGAGCCGGCAATATGCAGGATTATTTCCAAGTTTAGGCCTGAACAAAAGCTTGAAAAATGGCGATATGTTCAATATTTCCTACGCCCGCAAAATTTCCAGACCATCACTCACTTACCTGATCCCTTATCGCTGGCTTTCAGACCCTTACCTTGTTTCAGTAGGAAATCCGAATTTGCGGCCGTCTTACGAGCATACCATTGACGCCGGGTTTTCCAAAGGCGGACTTTCCCTTTTCATCAACTATACACGCACCAAGGATTACATTTCCGATGTCATTTACACAGATCCTGAAACCAGGTCATTTGTAAGCATTCCCGAGAATTTAAAGCATGTAAACAGCGCCTATGCAGGCCTTTCGTGGAACCAGGAGCTGTTCAAATGGTGGTATACCAACTGCTCCGTCGTCTTAAATGCCTCCCGCACCAAAACACCGATCGCCAACATTCCCGGCGTAAATTTCAGCGGATTTGGCATGAATTCTTACACCAATAACACATTCACTTTGCCAAAAGGATACAAAATAGAATTGCTCTTCATCTACAATTCGCCTTACCGGTTTGCGATTATGCAAAACAAGCAGGTGTATTTTATGTGGCTCAGTTTCAATAAAGCAGTCCTCAAAAACGGCAATGTGAAAATCTCCTTTCAGGATGTATTCCGGACGCAGGCATACCGCTACATCACCTCGTACGGGCCTGTCTACACATCCACGCGCTCCTACGCCGACAATCAGCGGATAAGGCTTTCGTTCAATTACAATTTCGGGAAAAAGACTGTAAAGCAAGCCAAAAACAGGAGCTTAGGCAACGAAGCAGAAAAAAGCCGGATGGGCGGAGGGGTTATGTGAGGTTTTGGCGGTGCCCCGGTGATCCGATCACGTAAATCTCAACAATCAACCCAAGCATCTTCTCGAAGCAATACCTTTTCCATTTGACGCTTGCATAGTTTAAGATAGACACTTAAAGCATCTTCCTCATCATAATATCCGTCTGCTCGTCTTCTCCGAATTTGAAGATGTGTTTGTCGAAGGCGGTGAAGCCATTTTTCTCGTAGAATCGGATGGCTTTTGGGTTTTCTTCCCATACGCCCAGCCAGAGATATGCTTTTTGTTCGAGTTGGGCGATTTCTAGCGCTTTGTCGTATAATAGCTGGCCTACCTTTTTGCCGTGGAATTCACTTTTTACATAAATGCGTTCGATTTCGAGAGAGGTCGGATCTTGGAGTTCTGTCTGTGCATTTCCCGTATTCAATTTCATGTACCCGACGGGACTATCACCGAGCCAGGCTATAAAAAAGTGCGATTCGGGATTGTTGAGTTCGGCTGCCATTTTAGCATTACTGAAATTTTCGGTCAGGTAATGCTTCATATCCGCCTCGGTGTTGGCTGCTGCAAATGTTTCGAAAAATGTTTCCCTGCCAATTTGCTGAACCGTAGTCAAATCGTCAGCGCCAGCCTTAACTATCGTAATTTGATCCATTTCTTTTGCTCGTTTTTTTCAGGAAAGTTTCATTAATACCAGCCCCGCCATGATGAACAATGCAGCGGTGATCCGCATTGCGTTGGCTGGCTCGCCCAGCAGAAAAGTGCCGACAATAAATGCCCCAACGGCGCCTATCCCCGTCCAGACGGTGTAGGCCGTGCTCAATGGCAATGTTCGCATGGCAATGGCCAGCAAGCCGAAGCTCGCGATCATTGCGACGATGGTAATTGAGGTAGGAATAAGCCGGGTGAAGCCTTCCGACTGCTTCATGAAGTAAGCCCAGACAACTTCCAGAAGCCCGGCTGCAATCAAATAAATCCAAGACATGACTTTGACCTTTTTAGGCCGGGCCGTCCCGATTCGGTTCCCACTACGGGGGAGGTCGTCCTCCTGCATGGCCACTCCGCGAAAGTGCGGGCAGCGGGACAAAAGTATCGCTTTTTTGGCTTACACTAAAAAAAATCGATGCTGATCACCGGCCTGCATTCAATTTTACATCCTTAAACATGAACCCATTATCACTGATCCTGAGCTTTTTACCGCTGGCAGTCGTTACATTTTTAAGCACAACCTGTTTGGTCTTGATAAAAGGAAATTTCTCCTGGTAGGAAGCATCCGTCATCTCCGGATTGAAATTAGCAAAAATGGCTGGCCCGTCGTAAGCTTCGGGATGCGCGGAATCTTCGATGCGCAGATTCTCAATCGTAATTTTTTCAGGCATATAACAGATGTAGCCGAAATCATGCTGCCCTGAATTGGACCCGCCTATCATGCTGGCACTGACAGGCTTGCCATTTGCCGGGACAAAAACGCAGTTCCGGATCACCAGCTCGCCTTGCCAGGTGCTGCCATAATCCGAACGCAGGTTGACAATGTTTTTGCCACGGATGCACGAATTTTCCACTAATAACAGTCCGGTTCCAATGGCATTGATGCCCATGTGACCGAGCGTGGAATTACGGATGGTGGCATTGGCGACGCCCTGGTGTGCATCGAAGCGGGAGAGCGTGCAATGGTCATAAAGCAGGTTTTTGCAGAAATTAGAGCCTAATATGCCCCAGTATTTACTGTCATTGATGTCATTCGTCTGGCTGCAATTGACAAAAGAGACATTAAGCGCCCGGTTCACAGAAAGATCATAGCTGCCCATTGAAACAGGTTTATCAGCTGTTCCAATGGTGCTGTAAGTTTTGTGTCCGGTCAGGATGGTATTTTTTACGGTAACATAAGAGCAGTCGCCAATGCTGATAAAACCATTATAAGGCGCGCCTTGCTCGCCTTCGCCTTTAATATGATGTTCCAATCCTTCCAATATCACATTAGAGCGCCGAACGGCAATGTTCCGGCTGTAATAGGTGTATTTGGATTCCGCTTTGTTGGCAATTGTAGTAAAGCGTCCGCCACTGATTTTCAGTGGTTTTTCATCGATCGGGAGCGCGGTAATCTCGGTTATTTTATCAAAATCCCAGATAATAGGTGCGTTCATATCCACGTTGCCATTTTTATCGACAACAAAAATATCCGTCTGCGAAGAGCCATTGTTTTGGTTGAGCCCGTAACGAATGTATTGCTTCACATTTGCATTCGTAACCGTGATAAGACAGGGGCCGGGCAGTGTGGCATTAATCTTTTTCTGGTTTCTTTTTAGTGACCTGATCATTCCCAGTTTAAAGGGTTTAAGCGCTGAGCTGACCATGAACACGGAGGCATCGCGTTTTTCAGCCTCCGTGTCATCAATGATGAAAGCCGCTTTGCCAAAATCAGTTTCCGTCCGGATAATGGCAGTGAGGTGTTTTCCGCCAATATAGTAAGTCGCGCCATCGTCTGCTTTTACGCGCAAACCGTGCAAATTGGCAAATGCATGCGTCGCAGCAATGGCGTCAATGTCGTCTGTCTTACCATCGCCTTTGGCCCCGAAATCACTGTAATGCACCACTCCGGCGGCTGTAAACCTAGCCGCCTCTTCCTGCGCCCTGGCCGTCCATGCACTCAGGATGAGCATTAATAATAGTGTGTATTTCATGTTAAATCATTTGTTATTTTGAATAAATATATATCCTTACAAAATTATCGCTGAGTTGCCTGCAAAGCTTATCGGCAATCATCTGGAATTCACCTTCAAGGACGCGCGGCTCTACGAATCGCCCGTTGTGCAAATGCGCATTGCGGCATCAGCGCCCAAAACAGAAGGTTTTTGGCTGGAACAGTCTTTCATGGTATATAGCAAAGGCAATGTCAGTCTCAGCCAGGCCGCATTTTCCGATTCGATCAATATGTATGAAGACTATAAACTTAGGGTTTCGGGCTATTCGACGAGCGGTGGCTGGGCGACGCTGAATGACAGTTCGCGGATCCAGATCCCTTCGGTAGGAACATTTACCATGCTGCACCAGCTCGTGGTTTCACAAGATGGCCCCCTCACCAGTGTTCGCGCGTACAATGAACATTGAATTTCACATCACCGACAAACCCGCGCAGGAAAGGCTAATACTGAAACGGACGAATGAGAGCAGGAAGACGGGGAATACGGTAAATGAGTATGAGCTTGTGCCCGGAGTGAGTTTTACATATTAAAAATTCCAGCTTCTGAAATGAACAAAATATCAACAATCCCCCTTTACCAAAATAGTACAATTCGCTTGGAAGTGAACTTTTGGAAGAATACATTTGCAGCACCATTTAAATTTAACTAGTCTAAATAAGCAAATGAGAACCTTTCTACCAGTTTTATTATTTTTACTCATAACCAGCCTCTCTTACGGACAGTCGGGCAAATTGAAGGGCGTTGTGCTGGATAACTCGAAAAAGAGCATTCCCGGCGTGACGATTCTAATCAAAAATACCAATATCGGAACGCAGTCCAACAACGACGGCGCCTTTGAATTATCCAATCTGAACGATGGAAACTATACTTTATCAATTTCGTCTATTGGGTTTAAAACCAAAGAGTTGTCGGTTACGATCGCGCAAGAAGAAGTGGACCTGAATACCATCACATTGTACGAGGGCGACGAAATATTGCGGGAAGTCCTCGTGCAAGGTGAAAGTGAGAACAAATTTTCAAGAAATCAGACGGCCTATGTTGCAAAATTGCCGTTGCGCGATTTTGAAAATACGCAGGTTTACAGCACCATTACCAACTATCTGCTTAAATCACAGATTGTTACAAATTTCGACGATGCATTGAAAAACGCAGCCGGCGTGGAAAACCTCTGGACGTCCACGGGCCGTGGCGGTGACGGGGCGGGATATTACTCGCTGCGCGGATTTTCAGTCCAGCCTAAACTGGTGAACGGCTTACCCGGACTGACCAACGGAACCATTAACCCGGCCAACATTGAGCGCATTGAGGTTTTGAAAGGACCTTCTGCAACGCTTTTTGGCAATGCGGTCAGTTCTTACGGCGGGCTTATTAATGTAGTCACCAAAAAGCCTTACGTAGGAACGGGCGGCGAGCTTTCATTCACAACCGGTTCTTTTGGACTGAACCAGGTGACGGGTGATTTTAATACAGCATTAAGCAAAGAAAAAGGCATTTATTTTAGATTAAACACCTCGTATGCAACAGAGCGCAGCTTCCAGGATGCTGGTTTTCGGAAATCGTTCTTCGTCGCCCCTTCCCTGTCTTATAAGGTGAACAACAACCTGTCGTTTTCTTTCTATGGCGAGATTACACAGGCGGAACAAACGAACCCAATGTTCCTTTTTCTGAACCGCACCGCGCCTACGGAGTCCAAAAATATGAAGGAGCTGAATTATAACTACAAGCTCTCTTTCACCAGCAACGACCTGACACTGCAAAACCCGACGCAGAATTACAGGGTTGAAATGGATTACAAACTTTCGGACACATGGCAGTCGCAAACATTGATATCCAAAAGCGCCACTTCTACGAAAGGCTATTATTCCTATTTGTTTGACTACGGCATATTGGGAAATGATACTTTCTCGCGCTTCCTGAACAAACAAAATGAATACACCGGAACATCCGATATCCAGCAAAATTTCATTGGCGATTTCAAGCTCGGCTCATTGCGGAACCGGGTTGTGCTTGGGCTGGATTATTTCACAGCCACGTCCACAAGCAACGGCACGGGTTATGCATTTTACGGTAATGTAACGCCGGAAGGTGGTTCGAGCGGCGATGATCCGTTTACGCCAAAAGTGGTTGAAACCACTGCTTACCCGCTTTCAACGGCTGCCGTGGATGCCGTGCTGGCACGTCAGGGCGTAAGCAATGCAAAATCAAAATATAACATTTACAGCGCTTACGCGTCTGATGTGCTGAATCTTACGAATAACTTGTCTGTAATGGTGGGTCTGCGCCTGGATCATTTTGACAATCAAGGTGATATAGCAACAGGAGAAGACAATTACAATCAAACTACATTGTCTCCGAAATTGGGGCTCTTGTTTGAGCCGGTTACGGATAAGGTCTCTATTTTTGCCAATTTCCAGAACGGCTTTACCAACGCGGCGCCTGCACTTGTGGGCAATCCGGAAGACGGCCCGCAAACGATCAAGACTTTCAGACCTGAGCAGGCCAACCAGATTGAGTTTGGTATCAAAACCAACATTATCAGAAATAAGCTGAACGCAACGATCAGTTATTACGATATCCGTGTAAAGGACCAGGTGATGACAGATCCTACGTCGCCGTTCAACAAAATCCAGGATGGCGAAATTTACAGCAAAGGGTTTGAAATAGAAGTGAATGCTAACCCTGTGAGGGGCCTGAACGTGAGGGCCGGATATAGCAACAACGACAGCAAAACCACCAAAACGGATTATACCGACATTCTGGACAAGCGTCCACTGGGAGCCGGGCCAAAGACACTTTACAATTTCTGGGCTAACTACGAAGCACCGGGCGGAAAGCTGAAAGGGTTTGGCCTTGGGCTGGGCTTCAACGGCGCTAGCGAGCGTTATGCGATAAACTATGTTTCGACAGGAGATTTCATGCTGCCTGCTTACACCGTTGCCAACGCCTCCCTCTTTTTCCAGGCTGAAAATTACCGCATAGGCCTCAAACTGAACAACGCATTTAACAAAGAATACTATAAAGGATGGTCAACCATTGCCCCACAAACTCCGCGGGCCTTGCTGGCAAACTTTACTTATACTTTTTAAGGTTTGGTTTAATATAAGAAAAGCCTGCGAATCGATTGATTTGCAGGCTTTCTTGTTTATAGTATAAAATCAAAACATTACTTTTTCGCCTCCTTAACCGCCTTGATCGGGAAATCTCCGTATTGTGATGAGATCATTCCGGATAGTGTATCGCCTTTTTGTGCCAAATTGTATTTAAAAACGCCATGCTCGGATTCTGTCGAAAATGTGACTTTATCCGCGGCAACCGTCAATTCCTTCATTTCCTGCTTCTGCGTGTCACCTACGTAGCCAACGGTTTTGTTGTCTTTTTGCTCAAAAGTGAAAAATCCGGATTCGTATTCGGGCGGAACATCGCTGATCTGATATTTCCAGGTGCCCAATATATCGTCCGCCGTGACCGATTTTTGCGCTGCAATTGAGAAAATCCCAAGTGCGATAACCATCATGAAGTACAACTTTGTTTTCATCCTGACCAAAATTTAAAATTTGAAAACTAATATTTGGTCACCAATTAACACAATTTCGGATACAGTTCAAAATTTAGATCAGCTCGACATATCCATCCGTCCCATTCACCCGGACCCGCTGACCATCCTTGATCAGCTTTGTCGCATTTTCTACGCCTACGACGGCTGGTAAGCCATATTCGCGTGCAATAACGGCTCCATGGGTCATTAACCCGCCTACTTCTGTGACGAGACCTTTGATGGAAACGAACAGGGGCGTCCAGCTCGGATCAGTGAAAGCGGTTATCAGAATGTCGCCATCTTCCAGTTCGGCGTCTTCCATGTTCAATATCACGCGCGCGCGTCCCTCAACGATCCCAGACGAAACGGCCAGACCGGCAATGGCGCCATCGGGCAGATTTTCCTTTTTATAAGAACCGGTAATCACTTCACCATCAGACGTCATAACACGCGGAGGCGTTAATTTTTCATAATTTTTAAATGCTTCCTTCCGCTGGTGGATGAGTTCGTTTTCCAGCTTTTTTGCCCTGACAACCTCACATAGTTCGTCGAAGGTGAGATAATAAATCGCTTCTTTGTCAGCTATGACATTTGCCTGCACAAGCCGTTCTGCCTCCCTTAATAACGCTTGTTTATATACGAAGAAGCGACTTACCATTCCGTATTTCGGATATTCGCGATAACCCGTAAAATTGCGGATCAGGTCGATCACTTGTTTGGCCTTCTTTGCTTTTGACTCACCATCAGGCAATTGCCTTAACCGGCTCAATAATTCATTTTCTTTTTCCAATGCTTCCCGCCGCCCCTGCTCAAATTTTCTTTGACTAGCACCCGGTTCAAAATTTTTGATATTACCAAGAATAACCGGGATAAGCGTGGCAGGTTTTTCAATCCAGCGCGGACGCGTAATATCAATTTCGCCGGCACATCGCACGCCGTACTTTTGAAGAAAATCGCGCATCGCAGCCTGGGCGGCTTTTCCACCTTCCAATTGGGCGAGATGGTCCAGAAAACGGTCGTCTCTCACATTTTGAAGATAACCGACGACCTGCGGGAAAGGGCGGATTACGTCGGCGACGTCCAGTAGTGCCAACCCCATTTCGGAAGTTACATTATTGGGGACAGATTGAGAAAGTATATCTGCTGCATTTTTCTCCCCCAGCCATTCATTCATTTTATCATTAATCCATCCCAAAGCATTAAAAGTGGACATAATCGTCTTCGTACTCAGCGAATCAAACATGCTTTTCTTCCACTGTTGAATGTCCTGGCGGATGAAGTCGAGCAAATCGGAACCTGATTTCGACTGGATATCCGCTTTCAATGCGGCAAGCGATGTTTCGCTCTTGCTGATCAAATCCGTTATCACCTGTGGATCGTCGATGAACGGCGGCGTGGCCGCAGGCGGCGGTGCGGGATTGCTTATCACCGATTGTTCGTCCGGCAAAAATTCAATAAAATCTTCCCGGCCTAAAATATTCAGCAGCGCATCTTTGATCAGCGGATCAGACTTTCCTAATGTTGTATTCAGAATAATATCCCGCATGGCCGGAGAAGCCAGGTTGGGCGCGACGTCCACGAATAATCTCCCGCCAGCGGTGCGCATTTTGGCAGGCGTTAGCAACAGGAAAACGGAAAGCCCCAGCGGCTTCATAGCATCCGTCATCATTTGCTGGTGGCCCACAGACACATAAACGGCCGGAAGGCCCTCAGCATGAACCGGACCGCTTGCCTGAGGAATGGGGAACAAAGTAGTAACCGGGCGGCTTTGAACAATATAAAACGTGTTACCAGACAGGCACCATTCGATATCCTGAGGACTGCCGAAATGGGCTTCAATCTTTCTTCCGATGTTGGAAAGCTGTAAAATTTGCGCATCTGTCAGCGTTTGCATTTCCTGTTTTTCGGGATCAATCTTCTCTTCCTGCGTGCCGCCATTTGCTGATGCACGAATAGCCTGCTTCTTTCCTCCTATCTGCTTCTCGATGATAGCCCCGTTACGGACTTTATAATGATCCGCATTCACAATGCCCGAAACCAGCGCCTCGCCGAGGCCGAAGCTGGCATCGATGGATGTGACTTTCCGGTTGCCATTAACCGGATCGGCAGTGAACAAAATGCCTGCGGCATCGGGAAAAACCATCTTCTGGACCACCACCGACAGCTGGACTTTGCGATGATCAAATCCGTTTTGAATCCGATAAATTACTGCACGATCCGTGAACAGGGAAGCCCAGCATTTACTGATAGATGCGAGGATAGCCACCTTTCCGATGACATTCAAGTAAGTATCCTGCTGGCCTGCGAACGATGCCGTCGGCAGATCCTCTGCCGTGGCGCTGGAACGGACCGCATATGCATTGGTTTCACCAAAATGGTTAAGATGAATGCCAATTTCCTTGTTGATCTCCTCCCGGATCGCTGTTTCTTCAATGAATCTTCGGATTTCCGCACTGATTGCACTGATCGCTTTTCGATCCTCTGCATGAAGCAGCGCCAGCTGATCCAGCAGCATATCGATATCCTGGCTGTTCGTAATTATTTCCTTAAAAGCATTGGTAGTCACGCAAAAACCATCCGGCACCTGCACGCCCGGAATCCGCAGCAACTCGCCCAGATTAGCACCTTTGCCACCGACCAAGTGAATGTGCGTTTTATCAATGTTCTTAAATTCTATTACAAATTGACTTTTATTTTCCATGGCTAATAGGAATGCATTATTGTTTGTTAAGCTGTTCCGTCGTTTCTTTTGCTATTTCAATGGCTTTGTTGAAATAGGCTTCGATGACTTTGCTGTCTGCATCGGAGAATGACGCAAGCATTTCCTCGGTTTTGCTTCTGAAATCTTTGTAAAGGGGTGCGAGGAGCGCCATAATGTTTTCCGTGTTGGCCACAATGATCACTTTCCGCCTGTCTTCCGGCGCAAAGCGCCTCTTCACCAGATCTCTCTTTTCAAACCGGTCGATCAAGCCCGTTACGGCGCCCGTGGTGAGACCCGTCAGGTTCGAAAGTTCACCCGCCGTCATTTCACCTTTTTCGAGGAAAAACCCCAGATACTTATGATCAGTCCCGGCTAGGCCAGCCTTTCGGGCCACGGTTTCATGCATTTGAAGTGAAACATATGCGTATTGCTGCCCCAGTCGCCGGACCGTCTTTACACCCTCGTCATTCATATTTTATCTTGTTGAATAATTATCTTAGCAACAAAGATAAATATAGAAAAGCGAGACGTGCAAATTATTAGGTAAAAATAAAGTCAATCCTTTTGCGTCACGAGCGCTGTTTCCCTCGTATTGCCTAGCAACATCGTTCAGGAAATTCTTGAAATGATTAAATTGTTTTTTTGACATACCATAAAATGTAACCGAGCGTTAACGAATTTTAACGCGACTCTAAGTATGCCCAAACCACTCTACCAGTTACTAATCTTTGTTTTCGTTTCTTTTCAGGCTTTTGCTCAGGAGCAGATTACCATCAGTGGTTTTGTGCGTGAAAAAGGAAGCCTGGAACTGTTGCCAGGTGTGAATGTCTACCTCGAAAATTCTATGATCGGGACGGTTACCAATACCTACGGCTTCTATTCACTGACCATTCTGAAATCAGATTCTGTCAAGATTTCCTATTCTTTTGTGGGTTATGAAAGGCAGGAAGTGCGCGTGGAGAAGGCGGTTAGCCAGCAAATTGACATTGCATTATCAACAGCTACCCAGCTGAACGAAGTGATCATTTCGGGAAGGCGGCAGGATGAAAAAGTAAGCGAATCGGTGCAGATGAGCCAGATTGAGATTCCGATTTCCCAAATCAAAAAAATCCCAGCGTTTTTTGGTGAAAAGGACGTGATACGCGTTTTGCAGCTTATGCCGGGCGTCCAAAAAGGGACCGAAGGACAAACAGGCCTATACGTCCGCGGCGGCGGGCCGGACCAGAATCTGATCATCCTGGATGATGCGGTGGTGTACAACGCGAGCCATCTTTTCGGCTTTTTCTCCGTTTTCAACAGCGATGCCCTCAAAAGTGTCGAACTGACAAAAGGTGGGTTTCCGGCGCGGTATGGCGGGCGGCTTTCTTCCGTTGTTGAAATGAATATGAAGGAAGGAAGCAAAGAAAAACTCCACGGCGAAGGCGGCATTGGGCTTATCTCATCCCGGTTAACGCTGGAAGGGCCATTGGCAAAAAAGAAATCCTCTTTCCTGATTTCCGCACGACGTACATACATTGACGTGCTCGCTCAGCCGCTGATCGCCCAGCAGCAAGCGGGCTCCGACAGCAAGGTGAAGCCGGGCTATTTCTTTTACGACCTCAATGCAAAAGTGAATTACGATTTCGGGGCGAAAAACAAGCTGTATGTCAGTGGATATTTCGGGCGTGATAAATTCAACATCCGGGAAAAGAGCTCCGATAGTGAAAACAGGTCGGGGTTGAGCTGGGGGAATGCTACGGCGACATTGCGGTGGAATCATTTGATCAACCAAAAGCTGTTTGTAAATACTTCGCTGATTTACAGCCATTTCAATTTCAATATTTTTGCCAACGACAAACAGTATGAAAAGGGCGTATTGCAGGATGAGTTTAGTTTGAAATACAACAGCCTGATCCGGGATTATAGCCTGAAAACGGATTTTGATTATTTCCTCAATGCAAAACACAGCGTAAAATTCGGGGCACAGCTTACGTCGCATCGCTTTGTTCCTTCGGCCCTGGCGCTGGAAGGCGACTTTTCTGACGATGACATTGACTTGCAAGCCAAACCCATCAACACCCTGGAAGCGGGCGCTTATGTGGAGGATACCTGGCAGCCCTTTACCGCATTAAAGGTGAACGGTGGTTTCAGATTAAGCTTTTTTCAAACAAAAACAAAGTTATATGTGCGACCGGAACCCAGAATTTCGGCAGCATTGAAATTGGCAAAGGATTTTTCCGTCAAAGCCTCATTTGCTAAAATGAACCAATATGTGCATTTGCTGAGCAACACCGGACTAGGTTTGCCCACGGATCTTTGGGTTCCTACCACCGACCGGGTGGCGCCGCAACAGTCCAGCCAGGTTGCATTCGGCTTTGCGAAAGATCTTGAAAAGCCCGGCCTGGCGCTGACTTTGGAAGGTTACTATAAGAAAATGAACAACATTATCAGTTACAAGGAAGGCTCCTCCTTTATCAGTCTGGACGGTGAAAACGCCAACGAGCTCGATTGGGAAGATAACATTACCACGGGAAAAGGCTGGTCTTATGGCGCTGAATTCATGGTGCAGAAGAAAACCGGAAAGCTCTCGGGCTGGGTTGGTTATACATTATCGTGGACGCAGTGGAAATTTCCGGAGCTCAATTTTGGCAAAACATTCTATCCCCGCTATGACCGCCGCAACGACATTTCGGTGGTGGGAATTTACGAACTGAGCAAGCGCATTACATTATCAGCAACATGGGTTTACGGAACGGGCAATGCACTTACGATCCCGATTTCTAAGTTCTCGACCTATCCAAACCGCTTCGTGCCGAATCCCTGGGGAACACCTGCATATGGCGGGAATGTCACCAACGAATATGGAGACAAAAACGGCTTCCGGGCAGAGCCTTACCACCGTATGGATGTTGCGATCCAGTTTCATAAGAAGAAAAAGCGGCACGAACGCACCTGGGAATTCGGGCTTTACAATGCATACAACCGCAGGAATCCGTTTTTCTATAA
Source organism: Dyadobacter alkalitolerans DSM 23607 (assembly GCF_000428845.1). Taxonomy (GTDB): domain Bacteria; phylum Bacteroidota; class Bacteroidia; order Cytophagales; family Spirosomataceae; genus Dyadobacter; species Dyadobacter alkalitolerans. The sequence continues at coordinate 109,201 of NZ_AUAS01000003.1, forward strand.
CATTGATAATAAAAGAGATCCCGGCGATCCTAACAGAAGGATCAATGTCCTGACACGCTATTCGTTGTTCCCGGTGCTGCCGTCTTTTAGTTATAATTTTAAATTCTGATCAAAAATGCGCGTTATAACGGCTTTATACATCAATAAGACCTTGCTTTTTCTCATGCTGATGTGCATCGGTTTGCTGTGCGGATGTGAGAATCTTGTCAATGATCTGGATCAGGACAAGCTTCCGAAAGTAGAGGCTAAACTGGCTGTTTCCTGCTACATTTCTCCACAAAGCCCGCTGTTGGAAGCCATTATTACAGAGTCACAACCGATCTTCGGACCGGCAAACTACAATCCGACGATTATTACCAACGCCGAAGTCATCTTGTCCGACGATGTAAATCAGGTCCGGCTGGTTTTCGATGATTCACTCCAGAACTACGTTGCGGACAGCAGTGCGTTTAAGGTCGTGGCGGGCAAGACCTATACATTGACTGTTAACGATGGAAAAAGATTTGTAAAAGCGAAATGCACAGTGCCGTTTAACCGGGTGAAAGAAATGGAAGTGTCCATTGATAAAGAATGGGCCGGCTATGAAACCGATTCGACCGCATGGTTCAGGCTTTCGTGGGAAGATGTGAAGGGGGAAAGCAACTATTATGCACTTCGCGGTTCCTATACGCATGAACAAACTATGCCCCGGCCCGACCCGAAAACAGGCAAGATCGAACCTTTTCGATATATCTTCACCACGGAAATGATTGCTTTTGAGAGAGGCGTTTACAATGATGTAAATCTGGACGGGATCAAGTTTACCGGTCCCAAAAACGGAGCTCATATTAGTTCAAACAGGACCATTACCTATCTGGACGAAAAAGGTGCGGAAAAATCACTGGAAACAGAGCCCCTCATCAGGGACGTGAGAATAGAAGTAATGTGCATTGACGAGCATTATTTCAAGTTTAGACGCTCGCTGGAAAATAATAATGATAATCCGTTTGTAGAACCCACTTTGGTTTATACCAATATAGAAGGTGGCCTGGGCTGTTTTGCATCCTTTAATGCGGTGGGAAAGACCATTAATCCCTGAACTGCTCCGCTATCAAAAAAAAACGGTGACCAGGTTTTTGCCTGGCCACCGTTCAAAATTTAAGAAGCTGCAAATCAGTATTTAAGCTCTTTGATTTTTGCTATGACCCTATTTGCGATGATTTGGTAACCCTTATCATTCAAATGGATTTCGTCCGTGCTGACGTCAGCCCGTAGACCTCTCGGGAAATTAAGATTTTCAAGGTCCGACAAGTCATCCTGTGAAGGGCTGTAACTGATTTCGGCCAGTTCCGCATCGGTTGGCGGTGTCATTGGAACAAATGATTTTCCATATTTCGCTGCCAGCTTCTCATTAATGGAGGCGACCTGCTCAAAGTTTTCTGTTCCCTTCCGATCCGATTGCGCCAGCAGAACGCCGAGGACAATGTAACGTGCGGGCGCTGTGATATAAGCAATGGAACTGTCGAGGGCGGCAAGGATTTCCTCTTCCGCATTCGGTTTCCCAATGTTATTCCGACCATACCATAAGATCTGCGTGGCCGTTTTAAGCCTCGAAGCATCGTCCAGCAAAAATTCCGAGTTTTCGGGAACATCAATTACGCTTACAGCCGTAGGTGTGATTGTATAATTTTCGCCCAGTTCTGCGTTGGCCGTGCGCCTGATGGTGCACCTGACGCCGCCTACGGAGCCGGTTCTGCTGTATTCGTCGTTATTGGTGGGTGTTGATAAAAATTGATTGCTGAGTTTTGTGATCCGCACAGGCTTGATGCCATTCAGCTTATTGCCTTCGATGGATATTGTAAGCGGCGTTCCACCTTGTCGCACGGCAATGCGCGATGCAACCTGCCCTACAATGCCGTCGCTGAGGACCGGTCTGCCTGCCAGTGCAGCCGCAACAATGTTTCCGTAAGGAGCGGTGCCACCTGCTCCAATGGTGAGACTATCACCAAAAAATGCAAGCGTTTTATCCCGGTCGGGCTGTTTTTCTTCTTCCTCTTTGTCGCTTTTAGGGAAAATATCTTCGATAATCCCGCTACACGATGATAGCAATGTTGTTGTAAAAATGGCCGCCCCAGATTGTAGGAAAAAACGCCTGCGGCTTAGTGAACTGTCTGGATTCTTAATGTGCGAGTCAGTATTCTGATCTTCATTCATTTTTTTGGAAGATATATGGGGTTATGCTTACATCTTTCCAACAATAATCATTCCAACCGCAGACTCATTATTTTGCCGTTGAATCACTAAAATTTGTTGCATTTTTCCACGCTATGTTCCTTTGTGAAAAATCACATAGCCATGGAACAACTATTCTTACAACTTGCAGGTTTAATTGAAGCAGGATTAGTTATAATGATGCTTTTCATTGGATTCAAGATCATCCAATCCCTGGAAGTAACATCACTCAAAAAGTAGAACAATTCTCATATGGCAATTTAAGCCATATGAGATGCATTACCAAACCCGAAATCTCAAAAACAGCTGCCCGTTCACTTTTCGAATGGGGTATTTCGGGGAGGCAGAAAGATTGCTCAGGGGTGCTAAAATATTAATTCCTGTTTGGAAACGCCCCACCTTATACGAGAGGCCTGCTTTGAAATAGAAAATATCTTTATTCAAATAGCGCCCGGTCTGTTCCGAACCTTTTAATGTAACCAGTTTCGGACTTAACAGTTCCCCTCTTCCATTCACAACCTGCTCCTGCACCAGCGCTCCTAAAACGCGGCTATAAGCAATACCCGCCCCGATCGTAAAGTGATTTACCAACTCATACTGATATTGCAAAGCCAGGTTAATGCTGGCCGTTTTAACCAGACTTAGCCTGAGCGAAACAAGCGAGGAATCGGGCCCGGAAATGTAATCCGGAAATTGATCCAGTTTTCCATGATTGCCGAAATAGGGCTGGTAGGCCGAGGCGCTCAATGTCAGTGAATGATGGTCGCGAAAAGTTTTACCTATATAAATGCCTGGGATCAGCAATAATGCTGGTTTTTTGGTGCTGTCGATACCCGTGAAAAGGAAATTAGTTTGCTTCAACGGCGAAATCAAATTCCATTCAAGTCCTGCTTCGAAGGACTTTTTGCGAGGCTCTTTCGGAATGTTCATTGTAATGACTTTGCTGGCTTGCGCGCCTCCTTTTACTTTGGCTGAAAAACCGGGGTCATAGGAAGAAGGTTTAAAGGGCAAAGATTTGATTTGAAATAACGCAGCAATTTCCCAACGTCTATCGCCTTCCGTCGTGGCGTTAATGTTACCGGAATTTTCCCCCGGATACTTGGCTATTGTTTCCCTCCTCTCTGTTTTATAAGCTCTTTGATCAACTTTTTTTGTTTTTACAATTGTTCCCGTTGTTTCAACTTTTCCACGTTCATTGCTTTCTCGAGTCTTAGCACCTGTTTCAGTATCTACATCTCTTACGGTTTTAACACCTGTTTGAGTTTCAACGCCTGTTTCCGTTTCAACAGCTCTTTCCGTTTCAACACCTGTTTGAGTTGCAACGCCTGTTTCCGTTTGAATGCCTTCCAGACTTATGTTAGCTTTGCCAACTTTTTCTATTCCCCTATTGTGCTGACCCGCAGAAATGTCCTTGCTGGCTAGCTTTTCATTTTTAATAGAAACCTCTTTTTTATCATTTTTCAAAAACAAAACCACTCCAACGCTTACAATCCCAACCAGGATCAGCACTGAAAGCAGCTTGAATGTGCTTCCCTCGAAAATTTGCTGCAATTTTCCAGCAGCTGGAGTTGCATTAAGCATATCGTTCATCTTTCCCCACGCGTCGTCGGCCGGAATTTCCGGATCCGGCAACTTCCCGGAGAAAAATTTGTCGATATTTTTGTTTTTGTTTTTCACATCAAAAGATCTTTTCAAAAATTATTTTCAGCTTTTTGCGGCCTTCGCTCAAATGCCATTTCACCGTGCCATCCGAGATATCCAGCGACTCCCCGATCTCCTTAATGCTAAAACCATCCAGATAAAACAATCCGCAAACGCGCCGGGTTGCCACAGGTAACGCGGATAAATAGACGATCACATCCGACGCGCTCAGCTTGTCAAATGGATTCTCTGCGGATTCGAAACCCATCTTATCGTCAAGCTCGTCGTAATCAAACTGCTGCGTTTTCTGATCCCTGAGCTGGGTAAGGGCCGCATTTCTCACCGTTGTGTAAAGCCAATTGAAAAAAGCCCCTTTTTGATCGTCGAACTGATCTATATTTTTAAAAACCTTTAACATCCCATTATTAACGGCTGTCAGGATCTCATGTTTGTCGTCAAAAAACTTACGGCATAACGCAAAAAGCACAGGATAAAACTGGCGATACAGCTTCTCCTGGGCTTGACGCTCCTGACGCCTGCAACCCGCTAATATTTCATCTAAATGATCCAATCCGGCATGTTAGCAACCGCCAGGCTTAACATCCCGGCGGTTAAAAAATTCGTAATCGCTTTTCCTGAATTAAATTGATTTTTTAGTAAAAATAACCCCGCTTTCATACGGCCAGCTGATGGCATAACCAGCCCCGGACTTTTTAAGCGAACCATTATAATGCTTTCCGTTGGCACTTATATGAAGTTGATACGTAGAATCCGGGCTAATGTTGTTTCGATTGAAGTAGATAGTCGCTTTGGACGGAGCCGTTCCGGTTTCACAAGGCCCTAATGCCGAGACTTCTTCCAGCCTGACGTCGATTTTGCCAAAGACGTTCACTGCCCCGTATCGAATGTAATTCTCCTTACATGAATAATGTTTTTTGGTCACAACTTCCAGCCGGAGGTAAGCCAGCGAATCCGTCAGGATTGCCGGAGTAATCAAAAATTCATCCCCTGCTTTGAAGGGCTGCCGTCTCACCGAGTCAACATGAGGCAGGCTGTCGATCCCACCTACCAGCGTATCGGGATTATATATGCTATCGAGGGGCAGGGAATCTCCCGGATAGGGGCTGAGCGAATCAGCGGCTTCCCTTAGTGAATTAGGTCCCGGATCAGTGATTTTGCTACGCTCGCAGGCGGCAAGCTGGATCAGCCCAAGGAAAATGACGAAAATAATCAGCTTCTCTACTTTCATGACTTTATAGTTTAAATGATAAGTGACAAGTGGTTTAGGGCCTGTCAATAAAATAAACTACAAGGGTTGGCCCCAAGGTTGGGTACTGATTAAAAAATCGAACATTGCACCGCGGCGGGCTTATCGAATGTTAAAACCTGATACTCAACCCACCATTAAGCAACCCTTTGAAGCCATAACCCAACTCCACAAAACCCCCGACATCTTTTCCGACCCGCACGCCAATGGGTGAATAATGCAGCGTGGGTGCCATATAGGATGTGTCGGAAATGCCGTCATACTCATTGGTCCAGGAACCAAAAAAACCTGCGCCCATGGAAGAATACAAATTGACCCTCGGCGTTTTTAAGTAAAAGAAATTGGTTTCGGCAGCAATTGCTAATGTCCTGGGACGAGGACCGTTATCTATCCATTTAAAAAAGCGGGTTTCATGCGCAGCTGCATTATAGGCACCGCTCGCACCCAGTGAAAACCTTTCAGAAAGATGATATTTGTAACTTAATGAAAATGCAAAATCATTCACCTCCTTGTCAGGCAGCCGGCCAGATAAGGCTAAAAAGAATACGGTAAAAATTTCGGCGGCGACATCTTCCGTTGGCATGATGCCGAAACTTATAGCGAGCTCACTTTTTCCTTTATCCTGCGCAATACACGGAATAATGGTGCAGCTCAAAAATGCGATTTGTAAAACTAGCGTTCTCATGGTCAGGTTTGATTAAGGATGAAAAGGGCAATGGGATCATTGTTATGTCCTGATCAAAGTAACTTGAATGATATTAATTTATATCTTGTCCTGCGACATAGATATACGTTGTTCTACGACAAGATTTTGATGAAAGCCAAAGAAGAAATAAAGCCCCTGGACCGCATACTCGAGGCCTCGCAATTCATGGTGTCCCAGGAAGTAAAGGAGCGTTTCACTAAAAACCTGAAACGTTTCATGATCCCCAAAGGGCGGATCTTGGTCGATCTCGGGCAGGTAAGCCCTAATCTTTATTTGATCGAAAAAGGAGTGATGCGCACTTATTATTTGCGCGGTTCGGAGGACATTACTTCACTGCTGGTTGCGGACGGAGACATTGTCTGTATTGCTGAAAGTTTTCTGTTGCAACAATTATCAAATGAAGTGCTGGAAACGCTCGAAGATACGATCGTATATGCCATAGGGTACGATGCTTACCGGAAGCTCGTTGAAGAGGATGCGTACATGGCCGGACTGGCTGTCAAGCTGCTCGAACAGCATCTGATTAATTTCACAGACCGTGTTAAAGTTTTTAAATATCTATCTGTTGAACAGCGCATTGAACATTATGTAAATCAGCCTTCATCATTATTCCGTCGCATTCCCGATCATTATATTGCCACTTATCTCGGCACAACTCCGGCAACATTCAGCCGCTGTCTTAAGAGCATTCAATTTGACAAAAATCGCTGATCTATTTTGTAATTACCAGTGACATTTAAAGCAGAAATACATTAAAAAAGCCGTAATAAATCGCAGGATTCATTACGGCTTTTTTTCAGTAATAACTTGAAAAACTGCAAGGCTATTAGCCTTCCTGCGCAACAGCTTTTGGCTTACGACCACGCGGCTTTCCGGTGTAAGCTGGCTTTGGTTCAGAACTTGCCAATGCTAATTCGTAACCTACAACGCCATTTTCGTAATGGAATGGTGTTGCCGTAAATGTGTATTTTGTAGTGTCAAAAGCGACGCCGCCTTGTTTCAAAATAATAGCCAGCGGAATCACATATCCTCGGCCACTTTTTACCAATTCAAATGTATCTGTATCATCAGAAGAAGGAATCAGATAAACCGTATTGATCTTTCTTTTCCCCTGATCCGTTCCGATTTTGAACCGTGTTGCATCCGCTTCAATTCCTAATTCTTCAAGAGCAGCAACGGGAAGAACAATTTTACCTGTCGCGGAAATGTAGCCGGCAGGTTTAGCCTTTGATTTGATTACCTCACTTTTTGGAAGGTTTTCCTGAGGTGAAAAAAACTTAATTGATTTAGCTTTCATAAAATATGAATTAAAAATTAGCGGTTATGTCCGGTGAAATTAATCATTATAATTTCTATAAAAAATTCAGGCTAAATAAACATCCCGAATTCACCAGAATCAACATTAACGCCAAGTAATTAATCCGAGGTATAAATAACCGGAAATATCAATTAAGTAAACTAAAATTACATTATGGATTTACTTTCTTCTTTTGAATTTGGGAGGCTGAACATAAAGTTCAATGGTGCCTGCAAATCCCGAAGTCTGCACGGGGACTGCGCCTTCAATTAAACGGTTGGAGACATTCTGACGATAACCCACAAATAACTCAACACCAGCATAATTGCCGATCTTACGGTTATACGACATGCCCAAATCAATGTCCACCCGACGGCAAACGCCGAGCGCATCGCTGCTGATTTGGCGAAGGTAATAGGTCCGGCTCACCGCCTCCGATTTCAGGTAAATGATATCGGAAGGCGAAAGGTTTTTCCTGAAAGCGATCTTCTTGGGAAGCATCATTTCCAGTCCGGAATTTTCAGAAAAATTGTAGTTAAAAATCAGAACAGGAAGCACCGTAACCCTGAAACTCTTGTTCATCATTACACCAAAACCCACTTCTTTATTAGCGCTTTTCCTGCGCAGGAAAGAAGCAGATAATGTATAGTTAATAGGAATCTCCGACCAGAACAACCGCCCGAAATCTCCGCTTTTATTAATATGCGAAGTAAATATAAGCCACGAGCTGCTATCCATTTTGACCACCGAATTAAGGTCCAGCCCAAATGTCCGCAAATTCCAGCCTTCCATATGGCTTACCGGATTTTCACCCGTGCTTTTAAATTCAAGCTGTTCTGCGCGATAATTGGGACCGAGCAGCACAGCCATTTTTTTATTATGAACAAGCGGGACCCATGCACGCATGAAATATTCTTCCTGCGTAAATCTTTTGGTATCCGTCCCATTGAAACGATACGTTTTGCCCGGCGCGTGCGTATTACGGAACGTCAGCCACTTCGATGGCGCCATTCCTTCCAGTCCGGGTTTAAGCGATTGGCACATAGCGTGCGCGCTCAGCAATGTAAGTATAATAAAAAATGGCCGGGGACCGCGAAACTGCATAAATTACTAGTTATGAGCTGGTAACGAAAATGGATTTCCATTTAGTTCCGATTGCAAAATCGTGGTTAATTCCCCTATCTGATATCCTCGTATTTCCCCTGATTTAAATCGCCGGTTTCAAACCCTTTTTTAAACCAATACATTCTTTGTTTTGAACTTCCATGTGTAAACGCATCAGGGACAACGTAGCCTTGCGATTCCTTTTGGAGCTTATCATCTCCGATAGCGTTGGCTGCGGTTAATGCTGCTTCCAGGTCACCCGGTTCGAGGATATTTTCCATTTGCTGCGCATGGTTGGCCCAAACGCCTGCAAAGAAATCTGCCTGAAGTTCGAGCTTTACAGATAGTTTGTTGTATTCTTCCTGACTGATCCGCCCACGCTGCTCCTGCAACTGCCCGGAAATCCCCATCAAATTCTGCACGTGATGTCCTACTTCGTGTGCCACAACATACGCCACGGCGAAATCGCCCGGTGCTTTGAACCTGTCGCGCAATTCATTACAAAAATCGAGATCAATGTATACCTTCTGATCGGCCGGGCAGTAAAATGGCCCCATTGCAGAAGATGCGCCGCCGCAGGCGCTTTGCGTTGCGTCTTCGAACATTTGCAAGGTCGGCTGCTCGTATTGTGCGTCATTAGCCTTGTAAATCTCGCCCCAGACATCCTCTGTGCTGCCCAAAACAGCAGAAACAAAATCGGCCGTTTTATCATCGGGAAGCGGTCCTGGCGCGCGCGTCTGAGCAGACTGCTGGGTTTCTGTCCCTTGCAGATTCCCTAAAATTTCGCTGGGATCCTGACCGGTTAAGAGTCCAATTGCCAGCACGATGATCATTCCGATCCCGCCAATTGCTACTTTACCGCCTCCGGACATTCCCCGGCGGTCTTCCACATTTCCGCTTCTTCGTAAATCTTGCCAACGCATATTTTCTGATGTTTGAGATGCATGGAAATCAATAAAAACCATGCCAATATACGTCGGTGATAATTATTGCCTAAGTTTAGGATGTAAAAACAAATACGCGGAAAATGAACCAGGAAATCAATCATCCATTACCCAAGGCTTACGTCGCGATCGACAATGCCACAAAAGCATCCGGCTTTACCATGGCATCCGACATTCAGACCTGTTCTTTGCTTAAAACATTAGCCGCTTCAAAACCAGCTGGCAAATTCCTGGAACTAGGAACAGGCACCGGACTATCTACAGCCTGGATCCTCGACGGCATGGACGTCGACTCGACTTTGGTTTCGATTGATAATGAAGCCGGATTTCTGGCAATTGCCCAAGATCATTTGGGTACAGACCCCAGGCTTACTTTAACATTAACAGACGGCGAAGACTGGGTTAAAAATAACCTCAACCAAAAATACGACTACATTTTCGCCGACACCTGGCACGGCAAATACCTGATGCTAGATGAAGTGCTGGCCATGCTAAACAAAGGCGGCTATTACATCATCGACGATATGCTCCCCCAACCCAACTGGCCCGAAGGCCACGATCTAAAAGCCATTAAGCTAATCGAAGATCTTGAAAAAAGAACAGACCTGGTTTTGACGAAACAGGTTTGGGCAACGGGCATTGTGATTGCGGTAAAAATTTAAATAAAGATCCCGGTTCCAAAAAGTTTCGGAGCCGGGATCAACATTGTAAACGCTGCTTTTATTTTTTAATCATGTGAAAGGATTTATTCCCAAGCTTGATCAGATAGCCGCCCGGAATCAAGCGACTCACATCAACGCTTTTGATGCCCTTCTCATTCTTCTGAGATAGAATCTGTTTTCCTGAAACATCGAAGATTACAATTTCTGTATTAGGCACTTCTGAATCAATGTTCAATGTGTTCGACACCGGATTAGGAAATAAACTTGTCTCTTTTCCTTCCAATGTAACTGCTTTGATCGAGCTGTACGCAAAGGTTTTGTCCCGGTCCACCATTTTCAAACGATAGTAGTTTAAACCAATCTGAGGCTTGAAATCCACGAAGCTATATGTATTCGGTTTCTTGCTGTCACCAGCGGAATAGACCATTCCTATTTGCTCCCATTTTTTACCATCTTCGCTACGTTGCAGCTCAAAGTAATCGCTATTCACCTCAGTTGCCGTCTCCCACGTTAAATCAACCTGCTTTTCAACAACTTTCGCATCAAACCGGATTAACTCAACAGGCAAAACGCTCGGGTCTGCAAGAATGGAAGAACTCCCATATCGCCATGGCCCATACACCTGACCGGTAATGGCCAGCACCGGACTGAATTTGACACGTGCTCTTACTTTATTCAAAAAGGCTGTTTTGGTCACCAGACTTTTAAGCTCTGTTGCTGTTGCTTGCAAATCCGTTAAATTCCCCTGACCAGTGAACTGTGTGCTGTTCGTGATCGGGCTGGCATGTGAAAAACTCTCTCCCTGCCCGATAATTTCCCAGACCAACTTCCCTTTATTTCGTCCAAGAAATGATTTCGCATACACCCCTATTCCAAAATCGTCTATCCCGAGATTGTCCTTATTGAGATTAGTGGTCAGGTCGCTGTTGTATAGGTTAAGGCTCCCCCGAATTGCACGATCATTATTTACACTTAAGCCGTCACCATTGCCGTGATAGATAAATGCGCGGCCCGTTGTTCCCGAAAACTTGTTCGCACCTGCAATGACATCTTCGAAACCATCACCATTTACATCGCCAGCAGATGAGACAGCATGGCCCATTTGAGCATTAGTCTGATTGCCTTTAATCATCGCTACTGCATCTGCAACAATCCCATTTTCAGATCCATGGTACACGAGTACAACGCCTTCATTACCCTGACTAAATGTATATGAACTTGCTCCAACAACAATATCCGAATAACCGTCCCCATTTACATCTGCTGAACAAACAGAAGTTCCCATTAAGGCATCAGTTTCATTGCTCTCAATTATAGTTGGTGTGAGTACTTCAACTCCGCTTTGTGATCCATAGAAGATCCCGACAGCACCTTCATCAATTTCAACATTGCTGTAATTTCTAGCTCCGACAATCACATCATCAAAACCATCTCCATTTATATCACCCGCACTGGAAACAGACCATCCAGTCAATGCTTTGGATTTGTTCAAATCTAATATATCACCCGTTGTTCCAAGACCATATAAACCACCATAGTAGACAAATGCCGCTCCCTCATTTTGAGTATTCGGATTGTTGTTAAATTTATGAGACCCAATAACAACGTCGTCGTAACCATCTCCATTAATGTCGCCAGCTGAGGCCAAAGCGCTGCCAAACGCGCCACTTGACTGGTAACCTTTTAACAGTGGCCCGTCTCCGCTTTTTATTCCTGATTGCGAGCCATAGGAAATGATTACAGCACCCCTATCCACAATTACACCATCAGAATATGATGGGACACCAACAATAACATCATCATAACCATCTGCATTCAGATCTCCGGCCCCACTTACTGCCATACCTGCATGCGCGTTGGCTTTGGCAAGAAAAACATAAGGCGTGGGTGCAGCAGCAATTCCCTGAATAGATCCATAGTAGATAAAGCCAGCACCGGAGTCGGTGTGACCTTGCAAATCGTACTTTGGCGCCCCTATAACCACATCATCATAACCATCGCCATTCACGTCACCAGCACTACCCACGGAATAGCCAAAATTTGCCAGCGCTTGCCCTCTTGATATTAATAGACTTGCACTCAAATTTACACCATTGTCATCTGATAAATACACAAAAGCAACACCTTCATTATTTGCACCATTGTCGTAAAATGGAGCCCCAATAACGATGTCGTCGTAACCATCTCCATTCACATCGCCCGCGCCTGAAACTGAATATCCCAACTCTGCACCAGCTTGGTTCGTCATCACTTGCACACTAAAATTCATTTCTACACTCGCAGCTGAGCCATGAAACACCAAAGCAACTCCATCATCGGAAGCAGTTTTATCATAATATGGCGCGCCCACAATGATGTCGCTGAAACCATCTCCATTTACGTCGCCTGCGCTGGCTACCGAGGTTCCCAACTCCGATGCGGCCTGTCCACTTGTAATAAATGATTTTGTTTGTAAATTTCCATCGATGGAACCAAAATAAACGTGTGCTCCACCTTCCTGCAAACTGGCACCATTGTCTCTATACGGCTCACCGACAATTACATCGCTGAATCCATCGCCATTTACATCCCCGGCACAAGCAACGGACTTGCCGAATGCTGCACCCGCCCAGACTCCTTTAATGATCGCTTTTGCTTGATTCTGGATGCCCAGGCCTTCGTCAGAAGCCAGATATATGCTTATCGCTCCTTCACCATTTTGCCCATCCGTGTAGTTCGGAGACCCTACAATTATATCGCTGTAACCATCACCATTCAAATCACCTGCGCTACTGACGGCGTATCCGAATTGTGAGCCATCTTGCGTACCCAAAAGTGTCATCGACGGGGTCGTCTGAACCCCGGACGGTGCACCTGAATAAATAAAAACAGCGCCGTTGTCTGTTGCAAACAGGTTATCATACATATACGCTCCAATGGCAATATCACTAAACCCGTCACCATTCACGTCACCTGCGCTGGCGACCGACGATCCATAATACGAAATGCCCTGATTGGATTCGAGAGTGGTTGCCGGGGTTGTTGAAATCCCTGCTTGTGATCCCATATATATGAACACTCCACCCTCATCATCCTGACCATTACTATACCCTGGCGCTCCTACGAGCACGTCACTAAAACCATCCCCATTGATGTCCCCGGCACTAGCAACCGATTTACCGAATTCAGCAGTTGGCAGATTTGATTCAATCTTGACGCCTGTAAGGTTTAAGCCCGCTGCCGAACCGTAGAAAATATATGCAGCCCCCTCATCTGTCTCGCCATTTGCATAAGCATAAGAACCAGCAATTACGTCGCTAAATCCATCTCCGTTCACATCCCCTGCGCCTGAAAGCGATCGTGCGAAGTAAGCATCGCCAACTTTATTATCACCCGTACATAAGATACCATTCGGATTAAGCCCTGTTGAGGAACCAAAATAAATAAAGAACGCACCCTGGTCATTCTTACCAGAGTCAAAAAGCGGTGCACCAACTATTACATCACTATATCCGTCGCCATTTACATCCCCTGCACTGGCAACGGATTCCCCCACCTGTGCCCCTTGCTGCTTTCCAGCCAATTGCACATTCGCATTACCCGGATTGCCATAGCTAACGATCGGGTCAATGGTTATTGGGAATGCTGCGGATGAGGTGTTTACGGCTATTTGTACAAACCCTTCTTTGTAGGATAGTTTCGCGGGCAGGTTCTTTCCGTTGGCGTCCCAGCATTTTAGTCCGTCATACGTGAGCTTATCGACCGCGTCCACTTTTCCAGAATAAAACGCCAGTTTATTGTTATGCAAATCCTTCACTGTCAACCCTTCCGCCATCATTCTTACTTCCAGTTGCTTTGTGCCTGCGGGAGCATTTTGAATGATGAAGTTCTGCCTTATACCAGCTTCGCTATTGATGTATTCTTCGGTCAAGCTGCCTTGTTTTAACTGGATCTTATTTTCGGAAATAATGGTTGCGGTGTCGCTTTTCGAGACGGGCAGCTTTTTATTATCTGCGTAAACGCCCTCGGTTTTCAGTGTCAAATGGAAGTTAAGACCAGCTGAATCGACACGGTTTTTAACAGTAAATGTTCCCGGTTTAAAATATGCCCGCAAGTTTTGCTTCCTGTTAGGACTTTGCGGAATGCCCGTTGCAGGGTCTTTGGTAACATTATATTCCCTGGCTGCAATGCTGCTGTAAATGGTCGCCAGCGTGCTTTCAGGAACAGTTCCGGTTTCAGGAAGTTTCCTATTTTGTAAATCAACATTACTGAAATGCTTTTTCAGCAATGTTGATTTTTCAATCAGATCTTCCTTTGTAAATGTATATTGCAGTGTAGCGCCGCAAGCAATCAGTAACAGCATCAAGGTGCCGCCCAAGTAATTTTTCTTCATTCCGCCTGACATTAAAAGTGTTAGCAAATCTGTTCTCCACCCTGGCCCGACGACCTGAGTTTGTCACAATTTTAGGATTCGCTTCGCGCTTTTAACATTACATTGAATAACCGGCGGAGGCTGGTTTTTTAGTGGTAAAACAATATTGCATTTATCGCAAAACCAACACCTTCTGCTGCAAGACCTTATCCCTCCCTATAAGCCTCACTATGTAAATGCCGGTGCTTGTAGCTTGAATGGGAATGCTGAACGGGCCGATTTTGCCGGTGATTTCCTGAGACATGAAGATCTTTCCATTGGTGCTGACCAGCTCCATTTTATCGAAGGAATCGCTCAGGATCATGTCGATTGTGGCGTTGCTTATAAGCGAGGGCCTTACGAAACTGGCTGGCAAATCGTCTTCCGTGTTTACGACAATGATTTTGGAATATTTAAAACTATCATCCTTATCGACCATTTTTAGCCGGTAATACAGATTTCCATTGAAATTGACATTGTGAGAGAATGCATATTGAGAGCCGGAAATAGCATTTTCTCCGCTTACTGTTCCCACTTTTTCAAAATGCGCTGCATTATAGCTTTGCTCTATCTCAAAATCTCTGAAATTTGTTTCGCTGGATGTTGACCAGGATAATTTTACGCCTTCATTGCCACGCATTCCTGTGAAATCGACTAATGTAACAGGCAACGCTGTTCCTGAGAAAATCCGGTAAACCGCGCTGCCGGTTACTGCATAAATTTCGCCGCGCTGATCTTCGCCGATATCTGTGATGTTGATTACCGTTGAAGTCTGGTATGTTTTGGTGTTTTCGTTCGCGGAAATTTTGTGGATATCGCCGGAAAAATAATCGGTTCCGATGTACCAGCCATACATCTGCGGGTAAAGTGATCCTCTGTAAACCACACCCCCGATAACAGATTGCCCTCTTTCACCATTGACATAGACATACGCAGGTGCTACATAAGGACCGCCGGTATCACAACCAGTCCTGTCGACCCCGGGCGTTGCAATGTCGCCCTCAAAACAACGCCACCCGAAATTTGCATTTGCAAGCTGAACCGGCGTTCTATGATTAATTTCTTCCCTGGCTCCTTGTCCCACATCGCCTATCCACGCATCACCGGTGAGCCTGTCGAAGCTCCATCGATATGGATTTCGTAAACCCAATGCATAAACCGCATTGCCATAGGGATTACTGGTTGGGACCGCGTATTTTACAGGATGAGTATCGGGCACATTTACATCCATTCGTAGAATTTTACCCAGCAAAACGTTTGGATTTTTAGCATTCTGATTCGGATCGTTGCCGCCGCCGCCATCGCCGACTGATAAATACAGAAACCCGTCCTGACCAAAATGCATTTCTCCTCCATTGTGGTTTGCGTTGGTTGGATGCGGGATTTTCAGGACTTCCAGCCTGGTGTTGGGGTTAACCGCATTATTGCTGGCCGGGCTGGCAGCCGTGTACCGGGCCACCACCAGATCACCCTGAGTGTCGGAATAATAAGTATAAAAGTATCCGTTGGTTTCAAAGTTTGGATGAAAAGCAATGCTTAGCAAACCATCCTCACCGCCCGTACGCACAACCTGACCATTCTGGTTCATATTTAAAAAGACAGCAGGCGTCGCACCGGCAACGGGTGCTAGTACTTTAATGGTGCCGGCGCGTTCGGCGATGAAAATGCGGTTGGAGTTGTCATCAGCGTGCACCAGCTGCATTGCAGCGGTAAGCCCGGTGATAACAGGCGTTTCCGTATCAATGCCGATCTCCGGAGTTTGTGCGAATGTGCTATTCATGCTCAGGAGTATCCCCGGAGCCACAAGACATAGTTTCAGAAAGGATTTCAAGTTGAAGTTCTTCATATAATCCGCAGGATTTAAGTAATATTTCTACAAAATTGATCGCAATTTTACTACAACATTCATGCCTGTCTTTGCCTGAAAATCCCTGAAAACAAAAAGCCGCCTGACATTTAAATCAGGCGGCCTTCATATTTAAATGCTTGGTAAATGCTAATTATAATAGAATTCACCGAATTCGCTTTTAATTGTCAGTTTTTTGGTATCCGAAGCTTCAACCCTGCCTACGATCTGCGCATCAATCCCGAATGATTTTGAGATTTCAATAACCCGTTCTGCGTGTTCCCGGGACAGGTAAATTTCAAGCCTATGGCCCATATTGAACACTTTATACATTTCCTGCCAGTCGGTTCCGCTTTCTTTCTGGATCATATGAAACAACGGCGGGACCGGAAGCAGGTCATCCTTGATAATGTGAAGGTTATCAACAAAATGTAGAATTTTTGTCTGAGCGCCGCCACTGCAGTGCACCATGCCATGGATCTTCGTACGCATTTCGTCTAGCAATGCTTTGGCGACCGGCGCGTAAGTCCTTGTAGGTGAGAGCACAAGTTGCCCTACATTCAATGGCGTACCTGCAACAGGATCGGTCAATTTTTTGGTTCCGCTGTAAATCAGGTCTGCATTTACTTCCGGGTCAAAGCTTTCCGGATATTTTTCCGCGAGATATTTACCTAAAACATCATGGCGTGCAGAAGTAAGTCCGTTACTGCCCATTCCACCATTATAAACTTCCTCATAAGTTGCTTGTCCGCAGGATGCCAGCCCAACAATTACATCACCAGCGACAATGTTGGCATTGTCAACTACTTCCGAACGCTTCATTCGCGCAATAACCGTGCTGTTAACCGTAACAGTTCTTACCAGATCACCTACGTCAGCGGTTTCTCCGCCGGTGCTGTAAATCTCAACGCCATAGCTGCGCAGCATTTCCAGAACTTCCTCAGCACCATTGATCACCTCAGCGATCACCTCGCCAGGGATGCGGTTTTTATTGCGGTCAATGGTGGAAGAATACAGCATTGGGCCCGTTGCGCCTACGCACAAAAGATCGTCCGTATTCATCACAATCGCATCCTGCGCAATACCTTTCCAAACCGAAATATCTCCCGTTTCCTTCCAATAGAGGTAAGCCAGCGAAGTTTTCGTACCGGCGCCATCGGCATGCATAATGGTGCAATATTCGGGATCGCCCGCCAATGTGTCCGGTACAATTTTGCAAAAAGCTTTTGGAAAAAGCCCCTTATCTATCTTTTCAATGGCCTTATGTACATCTTCTTTGGAAGCCGAGACACCGCGTTGCAGATAACGGTCGGTATTTTTCATTTGAGCGTAATTTATTTATTTCGCACAAAAATAGGAAAAAAGCCCCTCCCGAATCATTTTCCGTTCTATTTCCAAACGATTTCAAATAATTCAAACGATTTCCATTCAATTCCAAACAATTTCGAAAAATTCAAACGATTTCGAAAAATTCAAACGATTTCGAAAATTCAAACGATTTCGAAAATTCAAACGCTTTCCGTTCACTTAAGTGAACGGCTAACGGCTATTGGGGCGGTTGGGGGATTTGGGATTGGTTGGTTCCCATCCGTATTTCTTCATAAATCGGTCATTTTCTTGCTTGAATGATTTGGTTCGATGATGCGATTCTTGTTTTCTGATGTAATTTCTTACAATTTCAACATGCCTTTCGCTTACGCTAACCGCCCAATAATCGTCCTGCCATGTGAATTTTCTGGTGGTCAATTTGTTTTTATTGATCCAAAAAGACGATTCTCCTTTAATCAATTGCGCCACTTTGCTGATGGTTTGCTCCCTTTCAAGCGCAACTAAGCAATGAGCATGATCCGTCCATCCATTCACGGAATCAAGGAAAATCCCCTTCTCTCTGGCATTTTCGTACATATGCTCGAAAACTTTCCATCTGATGGAATCATTTAAAAACGGGTGTCTATACTTGGTTGCAAAAACCATATGAACCCAAACTCTCGTCCAACTCATATAAATATTGGTTAATATAAATACCCATTAGACGGAACATTAACATTTCGGTCACACCAAAAAATTTACCCGTCATTTTTAAAATGACGGTTTCTCCTCAATTGATCTTAAATTTGCCCTTTAATCCGATCTTTTCTCATTTCAAATACATCCTTACATTTTGAAACTCTGGCAAAAAGAAAATACGGTTACTTCTGAAAAAATAGAAAAATTCACCGTTGGTCGGGACAGGGAAATGGACCTGCACCTGGCCGAATATGATGTATTAGGCAATCTGGCGCATGCTAAAATGCTTGAAACCATCGGGCTTTTGACTTCCGATGACCTTGTAGCATTGGAGCAGGAACTCAAATTAATCCATTCCCAGATTCAGCAAGGCGAATTTTTGATTGAAGAAGGCGTGGAAGATGTGCATTCACAAGTGGAACTGCAATTAACCCGCAAGCTGGGCGACACAGGCAAAAAAATCCATAGCGGACGCTCGCGCAATGATCAGGTGCTGGTGGATATGAAGTTGTATACGCGTGCCCGTTTGTTTGAAGTGGTGCAGGCTACGGAAAAGCTTTTTGATGTGCTGGTAAGCCGCTCGGAGGAGCATAAAAATGACCTTTTGCCAGGCTATACGCATTTGCAGATCGCCATGCCGTCGTCGTTTGGCTTATGGTTTGGCGCTTATGCGGAAGGGTTGATAGATGATGTTATTCAATTAAATGCTGCCTATCGCCTGGCTAACCGCAATCCGCTGGGATCGGGGGCGGGATATGGCTCTTCATTTCCTTTGAACCGAACATTAACGACCGAACTTCTCGGCTTCGAGGGCATGCACCATAATGTGGTGTATGCGCAAATGAGCCGGGGGCGTACGGAACAGGCCGCATTAACGGCGATCGCTTCACTGGCCGCGACAGTTTCCAGGTTAGCGATGGATGTATGCCTTTATAACAGCCAGAATTTCAGCTTTATCATGTTGCCCGACGACCTTACAACCGGAAGCAGCATTATGCCGCACAAAAAAAATCCGGACGTGGCGGAATTGCTTCGTGCGAAAACAAACCGGATGAAAGCATTGCCGATGGAGGTGACGATGGTTTTGAGCAATCTGCCGTCGGGTTACCATCGGGATATGCAGTTGTTGAAAGAGATTTTAATGCCTGCTTTTGATGAAATCCTGGATTGCCTGGACATTGCCGCATTCATGCTGGAAAATATGAAAGTGAAGCAAAATCTGTTGGATGACGCTAAGTATGACTTGCTTTTCAGCGTGGAACGTGTGAATGAGCTCGTGATCAATGGTGTGCCTTTCCGGGATGCTTACCGACAGGTTGGGGCGGAGATCGGTGACGGAAGTTACATTCCGCCCCGCGAGCTGAAGCACACGCATGAAGGAAGTATCGGCAACCTGCAAACGACTGAAATCCAGCAGCGCATGAAGCAGGAGATCGCGGCTTTTGGTTACAATAAGGTGACCGCAGCATTGGAAAAGCTATTGCAGAACGGTTAACAAAATGAAGGAATGTGGCGAAAGATAAATGTGTTGATCCTGGTTTGCCTGCTGGTTTGTTTTGATAAAACCGAAGGAAGGCCCATTCGTGAAAAATTACCCGCAAGACCATTAAAAGTGATCCTCTTTCTGGATCCCGAATGTCCGGTTACCAATGCGTATATGAGGGAAATAAAGCAAATTTATGCTGATTATAGTGCAAAAGGCGTGAGCTTTGAAGCCTACTTTCCGATGGAAACCGTTACAGAAAGGGACATTCAGGGATTTTTAAAAAAATACAATGCAACATTCTCTGGCTTTCCGGATCCTGGCATGCGGAAGGCAATGCGTTACAAAGCAACCGTGATGCCGGAAGTGGTTTTGCTCAATGCAAATGGCCTTGTTGTCTATCAGGGCGCGATTGATAACTGGTTTTATGCATTGGGGAAAAGTCGTCCGAAAGCGACTGAGTTTTACCTCAGAAATGCACTGGAAGCAACATTGAATGACAATCCGATCATGCAAAGTAAGACGCAGGCCATTGGTTGCCTGATTAATATGAAGCTGGATTGATGACGGACGGGATGTTGTTCCATCCCTCCGGGATTTGCATTTCACAACCCTTTTTATTTGCTACCAATGTTGCGTCGCGCTGCGACTTTGTTAAGTATTAATTGAAATGAGCATTTACAAAAAAAGGAAGGCCAGGCGGCCTTCCTTTTTCAATTATAACTAAATCTAAAAATATAAAATCAAGGCTTATCCCACCAAACACGTCCAGCTGCGCTGGTCAGGTCACCGAAGCCTGGCATGGCTGCCATTGCATCGTAAGCTGCCTTTTTGTTTGCGTAGTTAGGGTCAGACTGTGAAGGCAATGTAATTGGCGCACGGCGTGGCACTACCAAAGGAACATTCAGATAAGTCAGTTTTGGCAAAGGCACAACGGATTTCTCGTTAGGGAAACCTGTGCGTTTGTAAAGCGCCCATCCCTCCTGCGGCTGCTTCATGAAGTTCAGATAGCTCTGGCTAGCAATCTGGTCCATTGCTCTTGCTGTTTCGAACGCAACGCCTGGCTGTGCAAGATATGCAGTGATTTCTGCTGGTGTTGTTGGCGTGTAATCAGTCAATTTTGCATTAACACCAACTTGATTATACCATTCCAAAGAGCTTTTTACACCTGCCTCGTACCATGTTTTTGCCGCTGCTGCGCCTGTTGTTTTCAATGCAATTTCAGCACGCATAAAGCAATACTCCGCATAAGTGATCACAGGAAGATAAGATTGTCCTGTTCCTGCATTTCCGGCTGCGTCCGCTTTTCCGGTGCTGAACAAGCGAGGCTGGATCAATGACAACGTATCTACATTTTCCTTGTTGGAATTGATCACCTTCGGCGTGTAATAACGCTGAACGACCGCAGTTTGCCTTGCTTCATCCGGGCTTGTGAAGCTTCCCACGTAACGTCTTCCTTCTTTAGTACCGGCAGGAAGTTTTTTCTCAGCAATCAATAGGTTAATGTTGGCCTGAGAATATTCGTTTGGCGTGAAGAACGCGTCAATACGCGGATCGCGCTTTTCCCACATAAAATCCACCATCGGCTTAGGCGCTCTCAGCTCGTCTGTATTCCAGTTCCCGCCGCCGGCGTCACCTGTGAATGTTGCATTTCCGATGAATATCCATGCATCTTCATTGCCAGCCATCATATCTGATGCAGGCTGTGCCAACACTTCTGTAATGATCGCGTTTCCAGCTGCTGCATCCGCTTTTTGAACACGCATAGCCATTCTCAAACGCAATGCATTCGCTGCTTTGATCCATTTTTGCGGGTCGCCTTTGTAATACTGATCGTAAGCTCCCAAAGAATATTGAGGAACAGCAGGGGAAACTTTCAATGCAGCAACTGCAGCTTTGATCTCACCGTCCAGACGAGCGAACAATTCCGGTTGCGTGTCATATTTAGGTTGAAGTGTTCCGCCGTAACGTCCCTGGAATGCTTCCGAATACGGAATGCTTCCGTAGATGTCCGATACATAAAACGCATAGTATGCTCTCAGGATGCGTGCGATCTGGATCATCTGATCGTAGCGTGGCTGCTCCTCAGGTTCCAGCTTACCTACAAGTTGTTCCAGATCGTACAATCTGTCCCCAACACCATTGTAAAGCCTTCCGTAACGGTTGGCGAAGTTGTCGAAGTTCAGTGTGAACGATCCCTGGTTTCCGTTCAGCAGTGTGTTGTACTGCATCCAGGGCATAATACGACGGTATAGGTCATAGAATGCTTCAAAATCCTGTCCGTGAATACCAGTGGTTGCATTCAGAAACTGGTTCTGAGGCGGAATCTCAGTAAGTGCATCCGGGTTTTTGTTAATGTCCACAAATGCTTCCTTTTCGCAGGAGGAAAGAAATCCAACGGCGGCTAACAAGAATATTTTACTACTTCTAAATTTCATAACAAATTTTATTTTGAATGGGCTGTAATAACTCAGGATCACAATCCTACACTCACCGAAACGCCTAGGTTACGTGAGAAAGGAAGACCACCATATTCCATAAATTCACCCGCTTTGTTGCTGTATAAACCTTCTGGGTTGATACCGTCTTTCGCTGTGCGATACAGATAGCCCAGGTTACGGCCAACCAGACTTACGCGCAATGACTGAATCTTAGCTTTTCCTAACAATGAAGCAGGAACGTTGTATCCAACCGAAACTTCACGAAGCGAAACCCATGAGTTTTCGAACGTAGAATATTCACGGATACCCGATGACCATTGCGTAAGGTTCATGTAGTAAGCGTAAGCAGGAATTGGCTTCACATAACCAGCCGCAACTGCATCAGCATATGCCATTCCTCCCAAATCTTTCGGAGCGCCGTCTACCACAACCTGGAATCCGTTGGCCAGAACGCCTTCCGGAATGATACCATCATTTCTCACATTTCCTTCCGCATCTGTAAACGTTACGCCGCCCAGTTCAGTATTACGACCTGGAAGTGTGAACGCAAACGATCCCAAAGAAGAACCATACTGGTGCGTTGCAGATGACATCAAACCACCGATCTTCGCGTCGGCCTGAACCGTTGCTGTGAAGTTTTTGTAACGGATCGAGTTCACATTGCTCGCAAGGAATTTCTCCATTACGCTTCCCAGTTCCTTGTCTGCTTTTGACCCGTATGAACCATTGCGCACATAACCGATTCCACCTTCTCCGGAAATGGCTCCGATCACTTTCTGACCATTTGCAGGATTATTCGCATCATTCGATTCGTATATCGCGAAACCGTAAGGAGTTATGATCGTTCCGTAGTCTTTTCCAACTCTTGCAACCGACTTAATGTCAGCACCAAAACCAAGGTTCAACTCGTAAGTGTCTGTTCCCTGAACCAATTCCAAAACCTTGTTACGGTTACGGGAGAAGTTAATGCTTGTATTCCATTCGAAATCAGCCTTTTTGATGGGCGTAGCCGTAAGCAAAATCTCAACCCCTTTGTTCTGAATTCTACCAGCATTAACGATACGGCTGCTTACACCAGACTCAGTTGTGGTGTTCAAGCTAAGAATTTCGTTCTTCGTAATTTTGTTATAGTAAGTTGCATCGATTCCCAAACGGTTGTTGAAGAAACGAATGTCAGCACCGAATTCAACTTCTCTTGCCAAACGGTTTTTCAAGCCATAGTTAGGAAGTGTGTTGGGATCTCTGAAACCTGCCAGGTTGATCTGGCTTCCATCTGCTTGTAAATAAGCAGGTTTTGGCTCATAAACACCTGTCTGGTTCGTAGACCACGCTTCTGTGTCACCACCCGTGTAACCCAAGCTGGCTCTTACTTTACCAAATGACAGCCATGTAGGAAGATTTTTCAGCGATTCTGTTGCGATCCAGGAAAGTCCTACAGAAGGATAAGAATAAATGTAGTCACCGCTTCCGTTCGCATAGGTCAATGTTGAAGACCAGTCTGTACGATAGCTGGCGCTCAATGTTAACGCGTCTTTGAATGTCAGGTCACCATACGCATAAAGGGCGTCGATTCTCTTCGAAGGCGTAAGCGCAATGCTTTCTGTTTTAAGAAGATTAATGCTGTTTGACAAAGAATAAACATCAGGAACGCGAAGACCGCCATCTGTTCTCATGTCAAACTTACGTCCACCGATCAGACGGTTTGTTTCTCCACCCACCGAAAGGCTGAAATTGAAGTTGTCACCAATCTGGCGTGTTGCCGTAACCAATCCTTGAAAACGGGTCTGGGTTTTGTTCTCAGAATACTCACGGTATTCACCGCCCGAGAAGTTTACATTATCTCCCCTGTTCTGGTTGTTACCTGTGTACAATTCGTTCTGAACGTTACCACGAACCAGGAAGCTTAACCAGTCTGTAATGTTACCAGTCAGATCGACATTTCCTCTGAATACCTTTTCATTACGGAATTGTCTGTATTCAAATGTCTGGAACATGAATTCAGTGATGTTGTAAGGGTCAGCAGAAGAACCTCTGCGGCGGCCGCCGGCGATAGGATCCAGATAATTTTTCGACCAGTAATCAATGTCCATGTTACGCGGACGGTTGTATACAAAACGGAAAACCGGGTTGTAGTTACCTCCCTGACGGATCGGGTTGACCATGTCATTATCCGTATAATCCGCACTTACGTCCAGATTAAGCACTTTTCCGATTTTCTGTGTTCCGCGGATGTTGAAGTTGTTTCTCTTCAATTCCGTTCCCGCAGCCATGATTGACGTGTTTTTCAAAGTTGAGAACGATGCACGGAAAGAACTGCGTTCGTTACCACCTTCGATAGCCAGGTTATGGTTGATATATTTTCCAGTCTGGAAGAAGCTCAAAGGATCATTGGCTTTCCATTCCACCATACGGCCGTCCAGGTCACGCACTTGCTGTCCTTCGAATTTCGGACCGTAAGAGAATGGGAAGTTGGCACGGTCCACTTCGGGAACTCCGTCAGCGCCGGTTGCAAATGTTGGGCTTAAACCTGCACCATATTCATTTTGCAGGTCAAGGAAACGATATGCGTTTTCAAATGTAGAAGTATGGTTGTAAGTAACACCCAAACCTTTGTCCTGACGACCTTTTTTGGTTTGCACAACAACAACACCATTCAAAGCCTCAGAACCATAAAGCGAACTGGCAGCAGAACCTTTCAACACTGTCATAGACTCAATGTTGTCCGGGTTGATGTTTTTCATAATGTTACCAAAATCCTGATTAGCTCCCCAAGAGTCAGCTCCTGACGTTCCAGGGCGGATAAGCACACCGTCCACAACGAAAAGTGGCTGTGTATTAGGGCTTAAAGAAGCATTACCACGGATACGGATACGCGAAGAGGACATTGGACCACCTGTTCCCTGGTTGATCATCACCCCTGCCACTTTGCCCTGAAGGGCGTTTACCATGTTCGCATTAGCCGTCCTGGTAATGTCGTTTCCTTGCACAGATTGCACGGAGTAAGCAAGCTTTCTCGCTTCCGTAGACATACCGAAACCTGTAACCACAAATTCGTCCAGCGTTTTGTTGTCTTCTTCAAGGTTTATTGTCAGTTGGCTTGCATTGCCAACCGGAACTTCCTTGCTTACAAAGCCGATTGATGAAATTACAAGTACGGATGAACTTGAAGGCACACTGACTGTAAATTTTCCGTTCGCATCTGTTGCGCCTCCGGTATTCGTTCCTTTCACTAGGTAGGAAGCACCAGGCAACGGATTTTGATCCTTGTCCAGCACCGTTCCATTAACGGTTTTTCTGTCCTGGGCCATGCTCCATGTGCTCCCTATAAGCAGGAGAAGCAAGGTTACCAGACGGGTTAAAGTCGTAAACTTTTGTCTCATAGTAAACTTTAGTGGTTAAATAAAGGTGGCTTAATTCCCATACGTATGCCCTGCCCTAAAAAGATTTTCAAAGTTGAATAGCCTATTCGTTAACAGCATAAGTATTGATGGATCAAAATAAATATAAATATTAACAAAAACATAACATTTATTAAAAAATATTAATAATAAGCATACAAAGTAAGTAGAGTGTTTGGCCGATTGACTATTTGACCTTTATTTTCGACAGTAAATGACGGCCTACCAGCTCTCCCTGCTGCTGGCCATTGATGATGGAAGACCGGTAATGTATCCCGCCATACAATCGGCTGATCCCCGCCTCGGCTGCTGCAGCGTTGAAAGACCTGAAAGTGCGGACCGGCAGCCCATAGTCAGTTTCTGTATGATCGTCAAATGAAAAATCTTCTCCCAGAAGGTCGGTTAATACGACTGCTGCAGCGGCAGAAATGACGCTATGTCCGCTGGTATATTCCGGAAAAGGCGGTGTTTGGAGCATAGGACGCCATTTTTCGTCTATATAAGCATTAATGACAGTTTCGGGCCGGATAAACTGGCTTCTGTATTTTTCATCCCAGCAACTGATAAACCCGTCGAATAACGCCATGGAAGTCAGGACATAAATGGCGGCTGTTTCCTGCCAATTTTTGCCTTTACTTTCCGTAGCCTGTCCTGCAATGGATATCCAATGCCCGCCGGGTGAGAGCTTTTTGGTTGCAAAATTAAGGTGGCCCTGTGTGTTGAGATAGAATGGATTACAGTCCCAAAAGCTGGCAATCAGTACCTGTTCCTTGTTTAACTTTTGGGTAACATGGTAAACCTCCCGCACCTCTTTCATAAAAACGCTGGTCGTATCTGTGCTGTATCCCGGAGGCGGAACAGGCTTGAATTGCCCGGCCGAATCCAGGCTAACCGGCCGTATCTGAGACCAGTAAGGCTCCACAGCATCAATGAACCCGGGCGGTGTTGGCGTCCATTTTCCTTTTTGCTTACTGTAAGCGTACCGGCGCTTTGCCCTGGTTTTCGTATAATTGTCTTTCGCAGACCAGGTTAATATGCTATCCGCCACGGCCTGTCCTAGTCGCAGGGAATTGTTGTAGACCAATGTATCTTTTTCCCGGAAGTCATTCAGAATTGTACGGATACTGTCGGTTAGCAAATGCTCCGAAAACACCAGTTTGCCGCCGGTTTTAAAAAACGCATAAACGGCGGCAAGCTCATAATTGACTTTCTTTTCACTTTTTAGCCCCTTCATGTCAGGAAATCCGGGGATTTGCCCCTGCATGGTCCGATAACTTTTATCCTGCATAACCAGCGTTTCATAAGCAGCAACATTGGCATACAAATAAATCCTGCTGGCGGCCGGAGGCGAAAATATATCATACACAATCACGCGCGTTAGGTTTTTTTCAGCCCGGTGCAAAAGCCTGGGTGTGGGCCCCGCAACGGCAGCAATGCTAACCCTGTAATTCGCAAATAGCAATATCAGCAGCAAATGCAAAGTGAATCTTCCCCTCATTTCTCAATGGTTTGTTCAAAGATCACAGGCTCACCATTGTTAACGGATAACACTATACGCCCATTTTTAAGTGCGCTTCCATTCCGGATTTCTCCGCTCGCCCAGAAACCGGATTGCGCAGGGTTGATGGTTTCGTACTGAAACGGCGCAACTTGTCGCAATGCCACTCCTACTGACGCATCGCAAGGACCCAGCTGGACACGATAGGGCGAAAAGTTGCCTGCTAACAGCAAATCAGTCTTTTTGTCGCTGTTAATATCCATCGGAATGATTGTGCTTACCCGCGAGATCTGTGCTTCCTGCGGCAGTTCGTGTTTTTGGAATTGAAAGTTGCCTTTGTTTTCCAGGATAATGCTGGACAATTGTTTGCAGTGGACTTTGCTGCTTTTCTCAATGGCCTCTGCGCCGAATATATCCGTTAATGTTGCATCCGCATAGAGTGCATAGCTGGTGTATTTTCGTTTCAAAGCCGGCATTTGATCCAGCATTTCGTCGCGGGAAAACATGGGGTAACTTTTGTCACCGATAAAATAAGTGCACACGGGATCTACGACGCCATTTTTGTCAAAATCATCATAATAAATCGTCACAGGCTGCTCAGCGGACGCTTTGTATTGATTGTTGAGTCCGCCGTTGCCTAGTACGAAATCCATATCGCCGTCATTATCAAGGTCAACGGGCGTTATAGCGGCCCACATACCGTCGCTGTTTTGCAGCTCCGACGGGGATTTTTCGGTAAATGTATTTCCTGTGTTTTTATATACTTTAATCGGCATCCAATCGCCTGCCAGCATCAGATCCGGCTTTTTATCATTGTCAAAATCACTGAAAACTGCCGCGGTAACCATCCCCGGATTTAGCAGGTCTTTGGACCAATCGGCAGTGACATCTGTAAACTTTACATTGCTTCCCTGACTGTCATTTCTTAAAACATAACTTCTTGCCGACATTGGAAACGAGCCCGGAATGGCGCGTCCGCCCACAAAAATGTCCATATCACCGTCACCGTCAATGTCTGAATGAGCAGCACATTGCTTGGGATTTTTCATCGACGGCAATGCCAGGACTTCTTCGTGGAAATTGCCCTTTCCATCATTGATATACAAATGGTCCCGATATTCCGGCGACTGGTCTTCGAACTCATTGCCGCCGCTTACGACATATAAATCCAGATCCGAATCTTTATCTACATCAAAAAACAATGCATTCACTTCCTCACAAGCTGCATTCTGCCGCCAGGGCTGGGCCGCTGCTCCTTCGAACTTCCCATCCGCCTTTTGCAGATACAACACGCCAAACTGATTGGAAGCACCGCCAAAGAAAAGGTCTTCCAGACCGTCGCCGTTCACATCCGCTTGCGCAAGCGCAGGACCAAATTTTGACAATTGATAAGGCAGAAGCACCTCCACTTTGAAATCCACGAATTCATTTTCATTGTGAATAAAGTCAATACCAATGCTTAGAGCACTAACTTTTTGCAATGTTGTCTTCAAAATAGTCTTTTCCTGATCTTTCGGTGCTGCATTTGCATCCGATTCTTTAAGGTTCAGGACTTTGGCGGGCAGATCCCTCAGCATTGTTATTTTTCCGGTAGGCCAAACCACTTTCAGGGAATCGATCTTTGAAACTTTACCCAAACCAAAATGCAAATCCGAAGTCATGGTTGCCTGATAACCCCGCACCGGGTAAAGCTCGGCATATTGCGTAATCCCGCTGGCATAAACCCAAACCTTGCTTCCCAGAGCCCGTGTATTCTGCCCAGCCCCGGAAAGCTTGATCGTCAGCCCTTTTTGATCACTATTATTCTGATAGATCGAAACGGGCTCGTTCACATTGGAGATCACGATGTCCAGGTCGCCGTCACCATCAAAATCCACATAAGCCGCTGCATTGGAAACCGCATCCTCATTAAAACCCCATTTTTTCGATACATCTTCAAAGGCGAATTGATTGGAACCGTCCGTTGTGTTGCGAAAAAGATAATTTTTCAGCTTGTTGGAAGGCATCTTTTGGACCAAACTGTATGTCTTGAAATTCAAATTCCCCTTCCCTACTTCCTTCATTTGCTCGTCTGCGACGGTGTATTTCAGGAAATCCATATTCGTGAAATCGCGGAGATAGCCATTGGTAATAAGCAGATCCTTCCAGCCATCATTATCCAGGTCGGCCATTAACCCTGCCCAGCTCCAATCTGTGTTGGAGACGCCCGCCATTTGCCCTATTTCGCTAAATCTGACATTGCCTTCTGCATCCGCGCCCCGGTTTAAATGCAGCATATTACGCATATTCTGGTGGTAATAACCGCTGTCGAGCAGCAAATGGTATTGGTCGTAAACATCGGGACCTTTGAGCAGCTTCTGGCGATGATTGTCTTCCGGAAGCATGTCCAATGTGAGCACATCGGGTTTTCCATCATTGTTAAAATCGCTCACATCTGCACCCATGGAAAATTTGGAGAGGTGGGTAAATGATTTTTTCAGTGATTCCGTGAATGTTCCGTTTTTGTTGTTGACATAATAGCAATCCACTTCCGTGTAATCGCTCGTCGTGTAAAGGTCCGGCCAGCCGTCCTGGTTTATGTCGGCCACAATCACGCTCAGACCGAAATTCAATGCATTGTTAATAATGCCTGCGTTTTTTGTAACGTCTTTGAATTTCAGCTTTCCTGGCTCACTAATGTTCTCAAAAAGCCTGTTTCCGTAATAAGGATTCGGCGTTGCGCGCATCTGGCGCGTGTTCAGGAACGGGTTAACCGTGTGATTGGAGTGGTTGAGCAGGAACATATCCAGGTCGCCATCCTTATCATAATCAAAAAAAGCAGCTTGCGTCGATTGCGAACCAATGGCATTCAAACCAGCCTCAACCGCCATTTCCCTGAAAACCGGAACGCCGTTTTTGATGCCCTGATTGATAAAAAGCTCATTATTACGGTCGGAAAGTTTGCGGAAGAAGCCGGAATGGCAAACGTAAATATCCAGCAGCCCATCGCCATTTACATCCGCGACGCTCACGCCCGTAGACCAGACTCCGTTGCCTTCTATTTTTGCTTTTTTGGAAATGTCTTCAAATGTAATTTTCCCGGAGGCGGATCTATTGATATACAACTTATTAGGAACTGTATTGCCTGAAATAAACAGGTCGGGAGCGCCGTCATTGTTGAAATCTCCGACTCCTATGCCGTTGCCATTGTAGAGATATTCATAGCGGAAAATGTGCAGCGAATCATTCTCCTCGATCTTGTTGATAAAATTGACTTTTGTGTCTTTGGGTGACAAAAGTGTGAAGAGGCTTTGTGTCTGGCCCGGCCAGGAGATGCCGAGAATGGTAAACAAGGAAATGAGACGAAAGTAAAGTTTACCCATTCGTAATGCTGTTACCGGATATATGCTAACTCATGAACACTCCTAATTCCATTTAAAAACCAGATTTTCATCTCCAGCCTCGCGCTCCACATACATTAAAATCAAGGTCATCATTTCCTGGTCGCTTCGCATATTTCCCGTGGACATTACCAGTTCAGGAGGACTATGCGGGTTGGCAGGATTGGCCGCAGTGTTGTCATAAGTGCCTTCTACGTGCACAACGGCTCCTTTTGGTAACAATAATGGCTTTTTATATTTGTAAATTTCCTGCCAGCGAAAGTCCCACGCAGGCACATGCACCAACTTCACCGTGTCGCCCGCAGCCGTGGTCGCATAGGCTTTGAACTCCTTACCCAGATAATGCATATGCGGCCAGGCGTAGAGCAACGAAACATCCGGCTGGTTATTGGCAATCCGCAAACGGAAACTTTTGACCTCATCTGCGAAAATCATGAACGGCGGACTAATGTCCTTCTCCCCGATCCCGCCGGAACCCAGGCTGATCACTTTCACCTTCCGCTTAATGGGCGTTTTCTTGAAGAAAATATTCACCCCATCGATGCTTTCGGCATCCACAGAAGACAGTCCGAAATGTACAGTTACCAGCACGACGCCGCGTTTTGGCATGATCCAACCCATATCTTCGGGATAGGTTTCAACGGTTGTTCCGGGAATCCAGCCACCATAGTAAGTCATTTCCTTTTTGTATTTGACCCACTCATAATATTTGTCACCTGAGGGCCCGCTCAGATCCACAAAATCGACTGTGTTGTTCAGATCAATGGCAGGATCGCTTACCGGGTGGATCGCGAAATTGGCGTGGTGAATGAGTTTTTTGTTATTGGAGGTAAATTCAATGGCCTCGACATTGGCCTCTTGTCCAAGCTCAAAAGGAATTTTGAACATGACAAAACGCTCTGCCGCATCGCCCTTTACCATAAATGGCTCCTTCATTTTCAAAGCGAGGTCGGGCTTACGCTTATAAGCCGTCCCTGCATTCACCCGCGCCTGCAACTCCTGCTCGGCTTTCAGGTTCTGCTTTCCCTTCGGCGTGCCGCCATCGATCCAGCCTACAATTGTCTTGATATCCTGATCGCTCAGTGTGCGGTCGTTGGCAAAGGAATTATAATGGTTATCCGCTTTCCAGGGCGGCATATAGCGCGAGCTTACGACCTGTTTGATAAACTTGGAACGCTTGGTAACATCTTCAAAAGTGATGAGAGCAAACGGCGCCGCCTCGCCCGTCCGGTGGCAAGGCACACAATTGGCATGAATGATGGGCTGGACATCCTTATAAAACTCCGGAACCTGGCCTGCACACAAATCACACAACAATAAAAGCACAAACAAAAGGCCTTTTCGGAACGGCATGGTAATGAGTGGGTTTATCTCATGCAATTTAATAATAGTAAATTGATTTTAAAATAATTTAAGAAATGGGGCGATTGCATTTCCGATTTTGTACATCCAGAAATTGAATTCCTAATCTTACAAGATTTATAGCGAGATCACAGTCCCGGCTGCCGACTTCGTTGCTGCCAACAAATCATCTGCGTGGCAGATTGTGACTTGCTTTACGCCGTCATTTAATGCTTCAAATGCGCTGTCCAGCTTTGGGATCATGCCTTTGTTGATGACGCCTGTTGATTTATAATCGGCATAGGAGGCTGGGTTGAGGGAAGAAATGACTGCATTATCATCATCAGGGTCAGATAAAACGCCTTTTTTCTCGAAGCAGAAAATGAGGTTTACCTCGAAGATTCCGGCCATAGCAATGGCTGTTGCGGAAGCCATGGTATCGGCGTTGGTGTTGAGCAGCAGTCCTTCCGAGCTGTAAGTGAGCGGGGCGATGACAGGAAAGAGGCCGCTGGCCAGTAATGCATTCACTTGCTTGGCATTAACCGCTTCAATGTCTCCAACGAAGCCGTAATCAATACTTTTAACCGGCCTTTTAACCGAACGTATGATGCCGCCGTCAGCGCCGGTGAGGCCGATGGCATTGCAGCTCAATGCTTGCAGTTGTGCAACAAGATTTTTATTGACCAATCCCCCGTAAACCATTGTTACAACGTCCAGCATGGCTTTATCCGTAATCCTGCGACCTTCCACCATCTGCGTTTCAATCTGCAATTTGGCCGCCATCTGCGTCGCAACTTTTCCGCCACCGTGGACGAGGATTTTAGGAGCATCGAGTTTGGCGAAGTCTTTCAGGAAACGTGCGCAGGCTTCGGGGTTGTCGATTACGTTACCGCCGATTTTTACGACATAAAGGGTCTGGGACATTGTAGTGGGTTTTTATGCTGTGTTTGAGCCGCAAAGTTAGCAGAAACGTACAGCGTTGGAAGTGTAATTTTAATTGATGAATTTTTTTGCCAAAATTACGTTGACTAAGCAAAGCAGAATTAAAACATTATGAAACGCCGCCTTCTCATCTCCCTTGTTCTTTGCCTCTTTTTTTCGCAATCCGTTTTTTCCCAGCTTCAAAAGGCAAAAGCACATTGGACTTATTCATTTTCAAAGCCAGAGGTTAAAAAGGGCGAGACTGTCGATCTGGTTTTCACGGCTGTTGTGGACAAAGACTGGTACATTTATTCCAGTGATTTCGATCCTGATCTGGGTCCGATGCTGACGACTTTTAATTTTGAAAAGAACAATACATTTGAGGTTGTTGGCAAGCTGAAACCGCAGAATCCCAAGGAGAAATTTGAGGAAGTCTGGGGCGGAAAAGTTCGCTATTTTGAAGGAAAAGGTGTTTTTAAACAAACTATAAAAGTACTCGCAGATAACCCTGTCATCAAAGGGGCATCTGAATATCAGACTTGCAGCCACGTTACAGGACTTTGTATTCCGGGCAATGATGATTTTGAATTCAAAGGCCTGAAAGTCGTAGCAGGCGCCGCAACGAGCGACCCACAGCCGACCGTTGGGGCCGCAGCACCGGAAACGGGGACAGCTGCTTCCACGAGCGAGGCCATAGCAGCCACTGAAAATGTTGATTCGGCCTCAGAAACAGCTTCTAATCCCACTGTAACCTCTGCCGAAGCGCCGGAAGCCAACACCGCTGTGGAGCAAGCATTAACCGCAGAAGATCCCGAAAAAGACACTTCGCTTTGGGGCTTCGCATTAGCCGCATTTTTATCCGGATTAGTCGCATTGCTTACTCCTTGCGTATTTCCGATCATCCCGATGACGGTGAGTTATTTCACCAATCAGGAAAAAGGGAAGTTTAAGGCACTCTTGTACGGCATTTCCATCGTTTTGATATATACATTAATAGGAACCGTCGTTTCGCGCTTGAATGGTCCGGCATTTGCCAATTTCCTGAGCACGCACTGGATTCCTAACCTGTTGTTTTTCGCCATTTTCTTCGTTTTCGGATTATCATTTTTAGGGCTTTTCGAGATCGTTTTGCCAAGTGGTTTTGTAAATAAAATGGATCAGAAAGCCGATCAGGGCGGCTATGCGGGCGTTTTCTTTATGGCATTTACATTGGTGCTGGTTTCGTTTTCCTGCACCGGTCCTATTGTTGGTAGTTTGCTGGTGGCTTCTGCGGGAGGCGAAGTCGTAAAACCGATCATTGGTATGGCGTCTTTTTCCGCTGCATTTGCAATTCCGTTTACATTATTCGCCCTTTTCCCCCAATGGCTCAAATCGTTGCCCAAATCCGGCGGCTGGCTGAACACTGTAAAAGTCATTTTGGGCTTCCTGGAACTGGCATTAGCATTGAAATTTTTAAGCATCGCCGATCAGGTTTACCACTGGCGTTTGTTAGATCGGGAGATCTATCTCGCATTCTGGATCGTCATTTTTGGTCTGCTTGGTTTCTATTTATTAGGCAAAATCAGAACTCCGCACGATTCCCCGCTTGAAAAAGTCAGTGTACCCAGATTGCTTTTATCCATTATCACCTTCACATTCGTCGTATACATGATCCCCGGCATGTGGGGCGCGCCACTGAAAGCATTGGCCGGTTACCTGCCGCCGCAATCGACATTGGATTTTGATTTAAACAAAAGAACAGCAGGCGTCGCCTCGACCATTGCCCCTGGTGAAACCCGCAAATACGCCGATCTTTTCCACTTACCGCACGAACTCGAAGGCTTCTTCGATTATAAAGACGCCTTAGCCTACGCCAAGAAAGTCAACAAACCCGTTTTCATCGACTTCACCGGCCATGGCTGCGTAAACTGCCGGGAAATGGAAGCGAGAGTATGGGTAGATCCAGCTGTACAGCAACGACTTAGAGACGATTACGTAATCGTAGCACTTTACGTGGATGACAAAACAGAATTGCCCGAGTCCGCCTGGTACACTTCCAAGTACGACAACAAAGTCAAAAAAACCATCGGCGCCCAAAACGCCGACCTTCAAATCGTAAAATACAACAACAACGCCCAGCCACATTACTGTTTGGTCGATCACGAAGGAAATCTGCTTGTTAAGCCAAAGAATTACGATTTGAATGCTGCGAATTTTGCAGCATTTTTGGACAGCGGGAAGGCGGCGTTTGGGAAATAGGACCATGTTTCCGTTGGTTAAAACCAACGGAAAATCCATTTGCATTCCCAAACCATACCCCATACCCCCATACCCCATACCCGTCAACTTAAGTTGACGGAAAGAATTTGCCTGCATTGACCACGTTATTCCGCTTCTAAATTTAATTTTATCCTTTCCTGAAACCTTATTGCTTTATGATGAAGTATTGCTCCTTCTTGTTATTATTCCTTTTGCCATTTCCCCTTTTCGCCCAATCCTTCCGGCCGCCTGCGGTTCCCTTGATCACCATTGACCCTTATACGAGCGTTTGGTCGTTTGGGAATGAGCTGAATGGCTCTGTAACAAAGCATTGGACGGGTAAGCCGCATCCGATGGACGGGCTGATCCGGGTGGACGGCAAGACTTACCGCTTCATGGGCGCACCCACGCCGGAGATGAAAACGATATTGCCAACAGCCAAACAAGCACCCTATACAGCTAAGTTTACAACCATAAAACCAGACCCAATCTGGTGGTATAAAGAAGGTTATAACATCAGCACCTGGAAACAAGGCCCTGCGCCATTCGGGACGAAAGATCGTAACGATGCCATGCTGCGAGGCGGCACCGAGTTCCCGCAGGAGATCTGGTATCGCCGCGAATTCACATTAACCGCCGCTGATTTCGAAAAACCAGCCCTGAACATTTTCCACGATGACGATGTCCAGGTTTTCATCAACGGCGTCCCCGCGTTTGACTGCGCCCCATGCTATACAGGCGATTATGAGTTCAAATCGATCAGTGCCTCAGCAAGAAAGTCCCTCAAAAAAGGAAAAAACATCCTGGCTGCCTATTGCAAAAACGGCGCCGGCCCCGGCTATATCGACATTGGACTGGCTGATGAAATCGCTCCAAAAGGTGCAGATGTGATACAGCTTGCCAAGCAAACCGGTTTTAATATGACGGCAACCCAAACGATTTATGATTTCGTGGCTGGGCCGATTCAGTTAAAAGCCCGTTTTGTAGCTCCCTTGATCCTGAAAGACCTGAACCTCATTTCCCGGCCTGTCAATTATGTGGTTTATGATGTTGTGTCTACTGACGGCAAAACGCATGAAGTGGAAATTCTGAATGCGGTTTCGGGACTATGGGCGGTAAATGATGCAAGTCAGCAGGTTGCAGGAAAGCGGGGAGCCCCGGATGGATTCTTAATGTTGTCTCTCGCGAATACGGAACCCAAATTGCTTGGCCGCAAAGGTGATGACGTCCGGATTGACTGGGGCCGCGCCTTTTTATCTGCGCCGCACCGATTTGTTAAAAGCTCCGGTTTCGGTCCCTCAGAAGAAGTGATTAAAATGTTTGCAAAGAGCGGCTTTGTCACGGCAAACCAGTGGGAGGCGTCGAATGCAGATACGAGATCGATGGCTTACGTGCTTGCTTTTGATAGTAAAATTGGTTCGCAAAGTCAATCCGTACACGCTATTATCGGTTACGACGATGAATATTCTGTCCAGTATTTTGGACAAAATCTCCGGCCATGGTGGAACAAAGAAGGGAATAAAACCATCGAAAATGAGCTGCAAAACGCGGAAACAGATTTTGTCAAAATCATGAAAGAATGTGAGGCAACGGACGAAATGATTTATCAGGATGCACTGAAAGCAGGCGGAAAGCAATATGCCGATCTTTGCGTGCTGGCTTACCGCCAAGCGATTTCCGCACATAAACTGGTCGCGGATCCTTCGGGCGCGCCGTTGTTTTTATCCAAAGAGAATTTCAGCAATGGATCCATCGGAACGGTTGATATCACTTATCCATCCGCGCCATTGTTCCTGCTTTATAATCCAACATTGCTGAAAGGCATGATGGAACCCATTTTCTATTATTCCGAAAGCGGCAAATGGACCAAACCGTTCGCGGCGCATGACGTGGGCACTTACCCACTTGCAAACGGCCAGACTTACGGCGAAGACATGCCCGTAGAAGAATCCGGCAACATGTTAACGCTGACTTACGCTATTTGCAAAGCCGAAAACAACATTGATTTCGCCAAAAAACATTGGAAAGTCCTCACAACCTGGGCCAATTATCTCAAAAAAGAAGGCTTTGACCCTGCCAATCAACTCTGCACCGACGACTTTGCCGGCCACCTCGCCCGCAATGCCAACTTGTCGATCAAGGCCATTATGGGCTTAGCCTCTTACGCAAAAATGGCCGAGCAATTAGGCGACACCAAAGAAGCCACCGAAGTGAATGCCTTAGTAAAAGAATTTGCCCAAAAATGGATGCAACTAGCTGACAGCGGCGATCATTATGCATTAACCTTCGACAACAAAAACTCGTGGAGCCAAAAATATAACCTCGTCTGGGATGACCTCCTGAACCTCAATGTATTCCCAAAAACAGTCGCCGAAAAAGAAATCAAATATTACATCACCAAACAAAAGCCCTTCGGCCTCCCTCTTGACAGCCGCAAAACCTACACCAAATCCGACTGGATCATCTGGACCGCCACATTAGCCACCAACCAGCAAGATTTCGAAGCGCTGGTAAAGCCGGTTTATAAATATGCAATGGAAACCCCCGATCGTATTCCACTTTCAGACTGGTATGAGACGGTGGATGGGAAGTCGGTTGGTTTTAGAGCGCGGTCTGTTGTTGGGGGTTATTGGATGAAGGTTTTGGGAGAGAAGTGGAAGTGATAAACGAAGGGCCGCACGAAGTATTCGAGCGCCCCTTTGCGTTTTATACTTAAATGTTAATGAACTGCCTTCACCGAATTTTGACCTATTGCAATGTGTGCGTAGCTATACACATCATCACCAGTATTATATGCAGTAAACCTTAAGATTCTTTCTGTACTTGTTGCTGTAAATGTAACAGTTTGCGAGATCCAATTTGAGTTATCATCCAAGCCTACCGTAGCTGCGATTGACGTTCCATCTGCATCTATCCAGTCTGCCTGAATGACGTCTGTGTAAGCTTGCTGAAGGCCATTTTGATTTACAGAACAAATTGTACTTGCTAGATGATAAGTAATCTGGTACTTTTTGCCTGGAATTAAATTTTTGATTTTTGCTTCAACAGCTGAGCGTTGATTTTTAGACGCGGCTAGTTTAAAGGGGTCAAATTTCGCCTTTGTACTTATCGTGAGAACGGAATTTTCGTACGGCGCATTCGGTATTGTTGTTAATGGAGTTACCCATTGCAGGCCACCGTCCCCAAAAAGATGTGTTAAGCTTGACGTCCCAGTAGGTAAGCCGATAGCGTCGTTAGAAGTTGCACTGCTTCTTTCCCATCCAATTGCATGAACATTAGAACCCGTTGCGCCGTAAGTAACTGGAATATTTGGTACAGCTGTTAAAATAGGTGGAATTCCCCGCATACTCGCATCCGTCCTATCACTTTTCACAGGCTCTGGAGTTAGCGCATCTTCCTTGGAGCAACTGCTCATCATCATTAAAAAGGCCAGGCCCAAGCCAACTGGTAATTTTTGTACAAGATTCATTTTTACTTTGGTTGTTGTTAAACATTTGTTTTTGTTATTGGCTACAAAACAAGCCGTTACATTAAGACTTATTCGCTTCAAATGAATGTGTGGGCAGTTCGGGTTATTCGCCGGTAAACTATAGATCTGGTCATGAGATTTGTGATTTTTGGACAGCAACTATTACTATTTTGATCATTCGAACTAGCTTAAATGTGGATAAAATCCGATAAATGTTAACTAATCCTGATGCTGTTAAATTTCGCAAAATTTACAATAGTCGTATAAAAGCAAGGCCGCCCAGTTTCCTGAGGCGGCCTTATCACTAACTTAATACGCAAACTCAATACATTTTTTTCTCAATTATCGCGTCCTGACCGATGAAGAGGTGCGCGTATGCCGTCATTCCTTCGTTGATGGATGTTGCGCTGAAATCAAATCGCATTTCTTCGTTCGTTGCTTTGAAGAAAACGGTTTTTTTGATCCATTGATGAGGTGCGATTCCCATCATATCTACATCAAAATACTTGGCCTGCCAGGCTTGACCGGTGTTCGGGCTTTTGATTGCGATGTTGCATTTGTGTATAAACGATGGGTTTTTACCGGACGGATCTTTTTCCGGACGCGCGGAAGCTACATAGAATGTGAGGTTGTAAAAAGCTCCCGGTTTCAGGAAACGTATCGTTGTTCCCACTTTTGATAATTTGCTTGTTTTTAATTTGTTTGTCGTGGAAGTGGTAACGGTCACAATCGAATTCCAGGGAACTTTTGGAAGCGCGGGAAAGGGCCCTTTCCATTCCAATGCATTGTTCCCCCACAATCTGTCGAAGGTTGATGTGCCCGACGGATATTTGACAGGGTCACCCGTTTCGAGCCAGCGCGGTTCCCAAAAATTTGGTAGTTTGTTAATGCCCGGATAACCCTTTGTGCCACAGATCCACGCATGGTCCGTTTGTCTTCATGTTGGACGTCGTGTCGGCACTCGTGGTCTCTACTTTTGGCTCAGGCGCCTGGGCATCTTCCTTAGAGCAACTGCTCAACAGAACTAAACATCCTAAACCAAGGCCAACAGACATTTTTTGTACTAATTTCATTTTTCAGCTTTTTGTAGTTAAACATTGTTTTTTGTTACTGACTACAAAACAACCGCTTCAATGCCAATTAACGTGCTAAATTTGAGTAAAAGGATGTTTCTAATTAGGTTTCGGCAAACCTCTTCCGTTAAATAAAAAATAGTACTTTTCAGCGAATGCAGCTCGCAAAAGTTATGAATAAAATTATATGTCAATACAGAAGCGCGCACCCTCCCTCAATCCGTAATTTGCATTTGTCCTCGCAAAATCTGAATATTCGCATTCCTATAATGTTAAGTTTTATGAAGAATTTAGAAGAAATGCCCTGTAATGGTGCGGGTTGGCGAAAGCCCCCGGATGTCTGCTTAGCAACATTAGGACACCTAAAACAGGGCACCCCATTTTCAATCCTATAATGTTAAGCAAAATGAACAAAACACACTCTAATGAGTCGAAAGACTCATTGTCGCTGGCTTATGCTCAGCAAGTTGAAGAACTTTTTCAGCTCAACACCCCCGCCGAGATGGCGGAGCATCTTTGGGAAATTTATAGCGGTTTTCAAAGTTTTGATCAAGAAACCGGTTTCAATCCCCGCAAACTCAACATCTTCTATACTTTTCGAGATTTGCTGCTTTTTTGTCAGAGGATCGAGGCGATGAAGGCGGCTTAGTAAATAATGTGTTTTCATTTGAAATGGCCAAAGCATTTTGCTTTTGGCCTTTTTTTGTGACTTTAAATTAAAACCAGCGTCTAAGATGTAAATCTAAACACGCTGGGAATATGAGAATTTACTATGTCTACATTTTGAAATGCTCTGATGAGAGTTATTACACCGGGGTTACGAATTGCCTGGAACGGCGATTTGCGGAGCATGTTGATGGCCGTAATGTGACTTGTTATACGTTCACGAGGCGGCCGGTTGAGCTGGTGTTTTTTCGGGAGTTTGGATATGTAAATGATGCAATTGCTTTTGAAAAGCAGGTGAAGGGTTGGAGTAGGAAGAAGAAAGAGGCTATTATAAATGGTGATTGGGATGGATTGAGGCCCTTGGCGGAATGCTCTAATAATACGCATTCGAGAAACAAGGACACTGATGTAAAGTAAGGCTCTGGATGAAAGGATGTTACTAGTCTGTCACCCTGAGCGGAGTCGAAGGGCGTTACTGCCAAGTAGTAGCGCCCTTCGGCTCCGCTCAGGGTGACAGGGGAAGGGACGTTGTGTTCCTCCCTTCGGCCACCTGGCGGCCCGGTCCGCTCAGGGTGACAGGGATGGTAAGCTTGCTGGTAGGCTGCACTAACTACCCTACCCCTCCAAAACCAACTCCTCCCTCCTCTGCTTCTTAGCCTTCCGATTCGCGAACCTTTCCTTTACCTTATCTACAACATAATAAACACTGGGAACCAGGAATATGGTTAGCAGCAATGAGCTGGTCAGACCTCCGATGATTACCCAGGCCATGCCGTTTTTTACTTCGGCGCCGTCGCCGGAGGCTAGGGCGATGGGGAGCATACCGGCGATCATGGCGATGGTGGTCATCAGGATCGGGCGGAGGCGTTCTTTGCCGGCTTCTATTAATGCGTCTTTTAAGGCGTGACCTTCTTCTTTCAACTGGTTGGTGAAATCGACGATCAGAATGGCGTTTTTGGCTACCAGACCTAGGAGCATGATCATACCAACGATGGAGAAGATGGTTAGGCTTTCCATGGTTAATGCCAGGGCGGTCAATGCGCCTACCAATGCTACCGGGATCGAGAACAAGACCACGAATGGGTAGATTGTACTTTCGTAAAGGGCGACCATGATCAGGTAAATGAGCACGATGCCGAGTACGAGTGCCAAGCCGAGACTGCCGAATGCGTCGGCCTGGTTTTTAAGGTCACCGCGGTATTCGATGAAAACGCCTTCGGGGAGTTTTACGGTGGCCATTTTGGCTTGAATGTCGGCTCCGATAGAACCGGATGGACGTCCGATTACCTGAGAGTTAATACTGATAGAACCCAGACGGTCAATCCGTTGCAGGACGCTTTCGCCCATTCCTTCTTTGATGGTGGCGAATTGGGATAGTTCAAATGCTTGTCCTGCGCTGTTTACAAAACTCAGGTGACGGATATCGTCGGCGCTGGAACGGTTGAACTGGTCTAATGTGACCATAATGTCGTATTCCTTGCCATTTTCCTTGAATTTCGAACGGTCGTCACCGCGGAATGCGGTTTGCAATGCTGCGCCTACTTCGGCTGCGTTGATGCCTAGTTGCGACATTCTCTCACGGTCCAACGACACGCCGACTTCCGGTTTCGGGTCATCGACGGAGTAATCCACGTTTGCGGTCCCCGGTATCGATGCGACCACTTCTTTTACCTGCGCGGCAACTTTACGGATCGTAGGCATATCGGTTCCTTTTACCGCCACCTGGATCGGCGCCTGGTTGGCGTTACCCGTGATGGAAGTAGGTGCAACCGTAACTTTCACGCCCGGGATTCGCAGGATCTCTTTTTGAATTTGTGTACCAAAATCTTCTGAGGATAATGTACGATCCTTTTTATCAACCAATTGAACGGTTAAGTCAGCAATGTTGCTATTGGAAGTCGTTCCCAAACCTGTGCTGCTGTAACCAACATTGGTAAACACTTTGGTCACTTCTTTTCTGCCTAATAATAACTTCTCGACTTTCTGAGCAACCTGATTGGTTTGGTAAACCGATGCTGTTGGCGCAAGCTCAATGGAGACATTCAATTCGCCGCGATCACTTTGCTGCATGAATGCTGCTCCGATGAAACCGCCCGGAACCAAAGCAATGGAGCCAACGATCAACACCATGGCAAGAATGAAAACATATCTTTTATGACCCAGAGCCCAGGTCAGCATGCGGCCATATTCGTCCTTGATCCGATCCAAAAACCTTTCAAAACCAAGGTTAAGGCGGCCCCAAAGCGTATTTTTATCCAATATTTCTATTTTACCAAAACGCGAAGCCAAAAGCGGCGTCAATGTAAAGGAAACGAACAAGCTCATTAATGTCGAGAATACGACCACAAGCGAGAATTCTCTCAGAATGTTACCGATCAAACCGGAGGTC
The DNA here is from genome assembly GCF_000428845.1 of Dyadobacter alkalitolerans DSM 23607. Taxonomy (GTDB): domain Bacteria; phylum Bacteroidota; class Bacteroidia; order Cytophagales; family Spirosomataceae; genus Dyadobacter; species Dyadobacter alkalitolerans. The sequence goes on from NZ_AUAS01000003.1 coordinate 151,573, forward strand.
AATGCGAGCGGCACGAATACCACAACGTCGACTAATGTGATCGCGAGGGCTGTGAAACCGATTTCTGCACGTCCGTCCAAGGCTGCCTGCCATTTGCTTTTGCCCATTTCCATGTGGCGGTTGATGTTTTCCAAAACCACAATCGAGTCGTCGACCAGGATACCAACGACCAGCGAAAGGGCCATTAATGTCATCAAATTAAGTGAAAAGCCTAATAGGCTCATCAAAATAAAGGTCGGGATCATCGACGAAGGCAATGCTACCAAGATAAACATGGAGCTCCGGAAGCTGTGCAGGAACATTAACATCACAATCGACACGATCAAAACGGCCAGACCAAGGTCAAAAACCACGGCATCCGCAGAGGCCAATGTGTAGATAGATTGGTCGGATGCAATGTTGAATTTCAAACCGGACGAAGCATATTGTTTTTCCAAAGTCGTCAAACGCTCGCGGGTCAGCTTACTTACATCCACCGCATTGGCATCAGATTGTTTTTGGATTTGCAAGGCAACTGAGGGCGCTCCATTAATGTGGTTTACCGCAGTTGCATCGGCTGTGCCGTCGTACACTTCGGCTATGTCTTTCAAAAAGACCTGCCCGCCAGTGCTGTTCCGGCCAACGATCACATTTCTGAGGTTTTCAACAGTGGTCAGTTTCGCATCAAAACGGATCGAAAGCTGATCTTCCTGCGTTTTTACCTGACCAGCTGGGTATGAAGTGTTTGCATTGTTAATCGCAGCCGAAACCTGCGCGATCGACAAGCGATATGCTTTCAGTTTATCCTGACTGATATTGACCTGAATCTGACGCTCCGTTCCACCAATAATCGTCACCTGGCCTACGCCGCTTACGTTTGAAAGCTGCGGTTTCAGTTTGTCGTCGATCAAATCGTAAAGTGCTGATGGCGACATATTGGCCGTTACACCCATTCTCAAAACCGGGATTTCGTCGGTTGAAAATTTGTTGATCACTGGGCGGTCGGCATCGTCGGGAAGCAAGGAAATAACCTGCTCTACTTTGCGCTGCGCTTCCTGTTGTGCCAGATCGACGCTGATGCCTTGTTTCAATTGGATAATTACAGAGGAAACGCCTTCCTGAGAAGTGGAATTGATCTGGTCCAGACCTTCGATTGCCGAAACGGCATCTTCAATGTGTTTGGTAACATTGGTTTCGACTTCGTCCGCAGCGGCTCCGCGGTAAGTCGTCATAACGCTTACAACATTTGCCTCGAATTTGGGCAACAAGTTGTAAGATAATTGTTTATAGCTGATCACACCAAATAGTATCAACACCGTGAATACTACTATGATGAAGAGCGGTCTTTTTACTGCTACTTCGGTGATTGACATTTCTTGATTCGTTTACTGATGAAAACTATTTGGTAACATTAACCGCCGCACCTTCGCTGAGGTTGATCTGGCCGGTTGTGATCACCGTTTCGCCCGATTTCAAGCCCGACAAAACTTCAATATTATTGCCCAATTCGCGTCCTACCTGGATTTTACGTTGTTTGGCAACCCCATTTTCAACCGTGTACACATACGGATTGCGAACGCTTTCTACCAATGCACTTCTCGGGATAAGCAATGCCTGCTGGCTGCTTTTTTGACTAAATTCAACACTTACAAATGTTCCTGCACGCAACTGACTTGAATTCTTGATCACAATCTCCACCGGATAATTGTGCGATTCGTCGCCCTGAGGCGCAATGTAAGAGATCACCCCATCGATTTTTTTATCGGGAAAAATGCTGGATCCAACTTTAACATGCTGACCTTCTTTCAATTTATAAACATCATTTTCGGAGATCATGACCTGTACTTTGAGGCGCGAAACGTCCAGGATCGTTCCCAATGAAGTTCCAACATTCACAAATTCACCCGGCTCAATGTTCTTCTTGATCACCCTGCCGCTGATCGGCGCTGCGATGGATGCGTCATTGATCTGCTGTTTGATTTGCTCGGCCTGGTTCAAGGCATTTTCGTAGTTGTATTTGGTGTCATTCACCTGCACTTCCGTTGCTGCATTTCCTGCCAGAAGCTTGTTATAGCGATCCGTATCCTTTTTCAATTTGTTGATATTGAGCTCAGTGGCTTGCAATGACAGCTCTTTCAGTTTGCTATCCACCTTTACGAGCGTTGCACCTTGTGACACGAATGTTCCAAGATCGTATTTCACCGCCAGGACCTTACCCGCCGAAGTGGCCATAATTTCTGCCTGCTTGAAAGGGATCAGACTGCCCGTGCGCACCAATTGCTGATCTGTGCTGCCTTCTTTTACAGAAACGGCGGTTACCGGAATGGTTACATTCTTGTTGTCCGGCATTACTTTCTTGGCGTCCATCTTGGATTTATTGGCTACCAGGCGGAAGCCGATCAGGATCCCGATGATTGCAATGGAGCCGATGATGATGAGTTTTCTTTTCATGGTAAGCTTATGGCAGTGTTGAATAAAAGTTGTTAAGCGTGCCTTGCGACTGTTCGATGCCTAATTTGGCTTGATAATAGCTCAGCATGGAATTGATATAATTGCTTTGGGCCTCTTTGTAAGATGTTTCCGCGTTCAGCAGATCCGACAACGGCACCGTTCCTTCCCTGTATTGCAATGTGGTAACGTCGTAAACTTCTTTGGCCAGCGTCACATTACTTTCGTCGTTGCCGAGGTTTAATTTGGCTTTTTGAAGTTGTGTGGTAGCATTATGGTTTTGAAGTTCGTAGTTCTGAACATTCAATTTTAGCTGTTCATTTTGTGTCAAAAGATTCAAATCAGCCTGCTTGTATTGCGCATCCCTTCTGAAACTATCAAAAATCGGAATGGACAATTTTACGCCTATGGCACCGAAACTGAACCAGTTACCCCAGGATTCGCCCAGATTCTGGCCCAGCGATTGCATTCCATAACGGCCGTAAACAGACAGTTTAGGAAGATAACCTGCCTTAATCCGTTCTTTTTCCAAAGATTGCAGCTGCATGTTCACATTCTGGATTTTGAAATCCGTCAGACTCGCCACGTCAAATTTTTCAGGCTCTACCAATTTGAAAGGCTGGCTCAACGGGTTGTCGGTCAATTCCAGCTGCTCGGCCAGCGGCATGCCCATTTGAAACTTCAGCTGGTTTTGGGAAAGGATCAAATTGCTTTCTGCTAATGTCAGCTGCGATTTAATGTTATTCAAACTCACCTGCGTGCGATCGAAATCCACTTTTTTGATGACGCCGTTATCCAGTTGCAACTGCAATGTGCCCAGGATCTGCTGCGTTTTTTCGAGGTTATCTTTCAAAAGGTCGATCTGCGCCTGCGTTACAAAAACCTGATAATAAGCATCGGTAACATTAAAAATGATGGTCTCTTTGGTCTTCTGCGCATTCAGGGCAGCATTTTCGAGGTTAGGCTTGTTCGCCTTGATTCCCACCAGTAATGCCTGGTCAAAAATTACCTGATCAGCCTGTGCGGAAACATTGGTCGAGTATTTCGTTCCCAGTGCAACGCGGCGGTCTTCGCCTCCAAAAAGCGCTCCCGGCAACACAGTGGATTGCAGCTTAATGTTGTCGTCCAGCGCGCCGTTTCCCGCCACTTGCGGCAGGTGACCAGCCAATGCCTCGCGCCCTTGTTGCACGGCAATGCTCTCTCTATACTGCGCAATTTTCACATTGCCGTTGTTCTTGATCCCGTAAGCAATGCAGTCTTTCAGGCTCAGGCGTGTTTGCGCCCAGGTGGGCCCGGCCGTGGCAACGAATGCCAGCATTGCTATGATCCATTTACTTTTCATCTTTTCTGGTTATTGATTATTTGTGGCTAATATTGTATTTGGTTGACATGTCTACTGGTGATATATCAACTATTTATTTAAAAAATTTTATTCTCCTGCCACGGCCGCTACCCTATCCAGGTAACTCATGAATGTTTTCCGTTCCTCGTCCGTGAAATGTTCCATCACGCGATTATCAAAAGCGATAACCATGGCCTGAATGCGCTCGCAAACAAATTTTCCGCTGGGCGTTAATGTGACCAGATTCTTTCTTTTGTCCTCCATGTCGCTTTCGATCTTCAAAAAACCATCCTTATGCAATGTTTGAACAGAACGCTGGATTCCTGCTTTATCCTTTTGCAGCAGATTCGCAATTTCCTGCTGCGTCATAGCGTGCTCCTGGAAATATACAACCATTAATATAGGCAACTGTTCGGCCAGGACCGGGATGCCTTCCTGCACCAGTTGTGCATTCATTTTCTTAAAAACAATCTTCGTCACAACGCCCAGCTTGAATTGCAGGGAGTTCTTCATGTCCTCTCTTATGTTTGCAAAAAACTTAGGATGTGTTGTGTTCATGGTGCAAATGTATATTACGTTGACATATCAACCAAATGAACAACAGAAAAGTTTTCTGATGTGCGAATAGTTTATGGATTAAAGTAAGCCCGACTTACCTGCAAATAATTGATACTGCCCAGACGCTCACTGGATTTTATATTACTAGCCTTTTAAATGAAATTCCTTTCTCCGATTGCGGCATAAACAAACGGGTGATCGTGTCATGATTTTATTTAAAACCAATCACGGAAGTATAACACGGATGGTCTGGCTATTCCTGATACTAGCTCCAGTCACATGCTATACCATCGCAATAAGCATGCTACACTGGAATCTGCCGGTTCATGATGACTACATTATCCAGTTTGAAATCGAGCAAATGCTGGATAAAACTTCCTTGTCAGCCTTTCTCGACATTCTTTTTAGCCAGCTTAATGAACACAGGCAGTTTTATACCAGGATTATATTCCTGCTCAACTATCTGATTCAAGATAAGCTCTCTTACACCCTTTTGATTTTTCTGGGAATTTGCCTCTGATCGGGATTTGGTTCATTGTCGCGGCTTGGCAGCGCAAGGCTTCTATGTCTATATGGATCAGCGTCTTTGCGAGCTGGATCCTGTTTCAATTTCAGTATCATGAAAATTCGCTGTGGGCGATGGCGGCGCTTCAGAATATAACTATCCACTTTTTGTATCTGCTGCTATTTTCGATGCTTGTCAGCAAGTCCAGGAAGGTTTGGTGGGCTGCCCTTGCGGTAGGCTGGCTGATGTGCTATACTTCAGGAAATGGTTTTATCGCCCTTGGCATTGGAGGAATTTCGTTGTTGCTTCAAAGAAGATGGCAGGACCTTTCAATCTGGATGCTGCTATTTCTCGTCACCATTTTAACATATTTCTATCAATATCAGTCTGTTGCTGGGCCTCATGCCACGAATGCCAGCACTGGTAGATTACTTGAAATATCACTTGGCCTGATGACTTTCATGGGACAAGGACTTGTGATTCACGAGTCACTTTCAGATGTAAGCATAGTAATGATGCTTGGTTTCGCTGCTGTTGTGGCAACCGCCTTATTATCGCTACTTGCCTTGCGCCATTTGCTGCCAGTTTTTTGCTATAACGAGTTGCTAACTGCAAAAGATTGTCTGATGATAGTGTTGGTTGAGGTGAACATTTTTATTATGCTCTCAGGCTTAGCGCTAGCCTGTAACCGAATGGATGCCGGTCACTATTCAGCAATGATTTCAAGTCGTTACCAACTGTATCCAACAATGTTGATTTTAGCTAACGTCTGCTTATTTCAACTCATGTTTCCCAAAGTATTTCAGCGCTTTTCCACAATCATGTTGGCTGCAAGCATTCTTGCCTGGCTGCTGATATTTCAGAAAAATCTGTCCAGCATGTATCTGTTCAGCGACCAGACGCTGGCCTACTATTTTAATACACAACAACTCTCTCAAACTGCGCCGGCACCGCATAGGACAATTTTTCAGCCTGATTCTGAAACCAATCAGACGCTTTTGAAAATAGGCCAAGCGCTAAAAAAAGCAACAGTTGATCAACGGACCAGCAATGCGATAAAGATTTCAGATCTCGATTATATACATTGTATGAGCTGCGCTAACTCCCTGCATCCTGGCGACTTCAATTTTGTAGTTTTAAAAAATGCCCGCTATCAGTTGCTATTTCCTTTATTGAGAAATGCGAATAAAGGTCTTCGATCCTTTTGGCTGAAAGGAAAATTGTTTGACGTCGGCAATACAGCGCAGCTATATTCTTTCTTTTTGAATGTTGGAGGTTTAAAAAAGCCCTACACGATCAGTCTCCTCGAAAAAAGAGATGAAGATATAACGCATTATTCCACCAACATTCAAATCGAGTTGACAACAAATAAATGATTACTTACTCAGCGTTTTGATCAGCATTCCTTTCGTCACTTTATCCGAAAGCGACATGCCGTTAATGATCGCGAGCTCGTCCATTTGCTTGTCTTGCTGATTGAAATCTCTTAGTGCATCCTTCAAAGAACCATCACGTTGCACGGTTTTGATCCTGATCCGGTCTGGCTGACGGTTGAGGATGCTTCCGTCCGTAACAGACTTAAAGCCACCCGCAACAGACTTGAACTGACCCATGCTTCCCGCAAAGTTCGCAGCCTGCGATACGCCGTGAATGGCATAAATGTTACCGCCATACTGGATCAACCATGTTGCTACCTGGATGGAATTTGCCGTCGGCGCAGCCTGCTGGCCAGATTGCGTTTGAGCAGCTTGTGTTGCGATCATGACAAGCGCAGGATTGCCGTTAATGGTCGTTTTTTCATTTTCAGTGACCTGCAACCCATAATTTTTGATCACCGCTGCACTGGCTTCTTCCAGCGATTTTCCTGGAGCGAGCGTAAAGAGCATCATTGATTTGCCACCTTTGGCAGCCATCTGGAACTGTGCAGGTGAATTTTCATATTGCCAGCCACTTGGGACCGGTAACTGGAACTTCAATTCAGGATGGTAAAACATATTGTTTTCTACAAATCCCTGCTTTGGATCAGTTCCGTAAATGATGCCCTCGATTTTGCGCAGATACGCGTCGCGGTTCACATTATACTTGGCCGGATGTACTTTCTGGTATTCTGTCGCCAGCTTTTCCACTTTTGTTTGTCTGCCGCCCGGATCCGGGTGGGTCGATTGGAAGGTTGGGATCGTTTGTCCGCTCTTCTCGCTGATTTTTTTCAATGTGCCAAAAAAATCGGCCATCTGGTGTGCATCGTAACCAATCTTGCTGGAATATTCAACGCCAATTTTGTCCGATTCGGACTCGTGCTCCCGGCTGTAACTCAGGAGCAATAAGCCTAAAGCCTGCTGCGTCTGATCTGCAAGCCCGCGAACGGTTTCTGAAAGCACCATTCCAGCCATTAATCCTACCTGACCAAAGATCTGTGACGTTTGCTGGCGAGCGGAATGTCGTGCGGTAATGTGCCCGATTTCGTGACCCAAAACACCTGCAAACTCAGCCTCATTATTGAAATGTGCCATGATACCCCTAGTAAAGTATACGTAACCGCCAGGCACAGCAAATGCATTCACAACCGGCGAGTCTACGATGAAGAATTGGTACGGCAAATCGGGGCGGTGCGAGATATTAGCCATTGCTTTTCCCTTCTCATTGATAAAGGATTGCAGGTTCTTATCGTCATAAATGCCCATTGTAGCCACGATCGACGGGTGGGATTCGGCGCCAAGCGCTATTTCCTTTTCCTTCGACATAAAGATAATTTCCTTTTTGCCGGTAACCGGATTTTTGGAACAGCCCGACAGGAAACCTGCACCTATGAGGCACACAAGAATGTGAAATTGAAATTTCATTTTCATACAATTAAAAAAGAAAGCTTTACGAGAGAGTTATTCAAAAATTAACGTCTGTGGAATATTCGAAAGAATCATGCCAATGTTTTACGGCAAAAAAACCGGATGCAGTGCAAACTAAATATATTTTATATTAACTGTGCTAATTATCTAAATTACGCCAAATTGGTACAAGATTTTCATTGAGGCAGACGCCGGTTCAGCAAGGACAACTGAAATTACATTTACACTATGCATCCGAAAAAAAGTACTTTCAGCCTGTTGCCTGCGTGGTTGGTGCGATTTGACTTTATGGGTATTTTTGAGCAGGATCCTTTTGGCAACTATCTGATTTTCAAACGCATCATTATCTTCATCATCGGATGGTTTACCTATTACAGATATACGGCTGTCAATAAAATAGAAATAACCGGCAGCGACCAGCTTATCGAACTTCCGGATAACGGGGTGCTTTTCCTATCCAACCACCAAACTTACTTTGCAGACGTTATTGCTTTTTACCATATTTTTTGTGCAACCAAGTGGGGCTACAAAGACACCATTTCACCTCCGTTCTACTTGTTTTCTCCTCGTGCAAGATGCTATTATGTAGCCGCATCAGAGACCATGAAAGAAGGGATTTTACCCAAATTATTCAGCATAGGCGGCGCAATCACCATTGAACGTTCCTGGCGTGCCAATGGTGAGAATGTAAAACGGCAGCTGGACAATGATGCTCAGGATAAGATTGGAATGGGACTGAAGCACGGCTGGGTCGTGAGTTTTCCGCAGGGAACCACGAAGCCTTATGCACCTGTTCGAAAAGGAACGGCACATTTGATCAAAGACCATCAACCCATTGTAATCCCCGTGGTTATCAATGGTTTCAGAAGGGCTTTTGATAAAAAAGGTTTACGGTTTAAGAAAAGAAACACGAAGCTAACCGTACATTTCAAAGCACCGATGCACTTTTTGCCCGACGAATCGCTTGAAAGCATGATTGAGCGTGTCACGAAAGCCATCGAGCAGGAAGCGCCAAATGAGGGACCGGCAGCAATTCCCGCAGCCTGACATCCGAAAACGAATTCACCACGTAAGTAAAGTTTCCACATTCATATTAGCTTAATGAAAGGCAAAAAAGTACTGATTACCGGAGGAACGGGCCTGATTGGCAAAAGGCTAACCCAGCTTCTGCTTGCAAAGGGTTACGAAGTAGCATATTTGAGCCGGAAGAAGACTAATATTCCTTCGGTGCAGGTTTATGAATGGGATGTCGACAAAGGTTATATCGAAGAAAACGCGCTTGAAAACACGGATTACCTCATCCACCTCGCAGGTGCAGGCGTAGCGGACGAGCGCTGGACAGAAGAGCGAAAAAAAGTGATCATTACCAGCCGTACGGAAACGATTGCATTGATCCATAAGAAATTAAAAGAAAAAAACATTCGCCCTACTGCATTCATTTCAGCTTCGGGAAGCAGCTATTATGGCGAAGATACGGGCGACGTCCGAAACACCGAAAACACGCCACCTAACAATGATTTTCTCTCACATGTGACCATTGTTTGGGAAAAAGCAGCCGACGACATTGCGGCGTTAGGCATCCGGACCGTAAAACTCCGGACGGGAATTGTGCTAAGCAACGAAGGCGGCGCGATCCCCAGAATGGCCGCTCCGGCAAAATTAGGCTTCGGTGCCCCATTAGGTTCCGGAAAACAATGGGTTTCGTGGATCCATATCGACGACATTTGCCAAATGTATATCGACGCCATGGAAAAAGAATCCTGGGAAGGCGCTTACAATGCGATAGCCAGTCATCCAGTCACCAATGAGGAGCTTACCAAACAGATCTGCATGGCCTTAGGCAAACCCCAGTGGCTGCCTAATGTGCCCGCATTTGGTTTAAAGCTCGCTTTCGGCGAAATGGCAAGTGTTGTGCTGGGGAGCAGTTACCTGGTCAATGAACGAATTACAAAGGAAACAGATTTCCAATATCAATTCGACGACCTCGGTAAGGCGCTCAGGGAGATTTTAAAATAACATTCGGCAGACGATTATTCTTCCTCCTCTTCGAGCTCATCCTGCGTTAGCGGCTCCACGGTTTCGAGCCATTTGTCACGCTGCAATTTGGCTTTAAAGTTGTCCATAACATTTAACTGAATGTTGCCATTACTGAATGTGGACATTTGTAAACCTACAAAAGCAAGCGCTTCGTTTAACCTCGCTTCGAGCGGCGTGCTGGTGAAAATGCAGTCATTCCAATACCATTCAAGCGATTCGCCCGCAACCTTTTCCACTATATCAATATAATCTCGCAGGGTATATCCGATAAAAGGTTTACCAAAACGCGACCATAGCAGCTGCATAACGGTATCCAGCGACTGTTCGTGATTGGTTTTTTTTCTTAAATAAAGATCCAGGATAAGCGCCGCCAGGGCCCCTTTGTGGTAAACGGATACTTTCCGGTTCGGGATTCCTTTTTCATAGCCGTCCAGCCAAAGGTCAAAAGACGAGTCTGCCAGTGACTGCGTGGCATGCGAGCTGCTTTCGAAATGCCTTTTCATGTAAACCTGCAACTCCTTAATGTAAGTTTCTTCCGTAAACACGTCTGCGCGTTTCAGAAAAAGATCGCCATAGTAAGTCGTGCAGCCTTCTGCTACAAAACAAGTCCTGAAATAGTTTTCTTTGGTAAAATCGTATGGTAACAGCTCTGCGGGTCGGATGCGTATAATGTTCCATGCGTGAAACAACTCATGCGAGCTCACGCCCAACAGATCCGAATAAAGGCCTTCACCCTCATCGTCCGGCCCGAGCACGATCATGGTTGAGTTATGATGCTCCACGCCGTGGTAAAATGCCGTAGGCAGGATTAGGTTCAGGAAATGATAGTCATTTTCGGGAAACTCACCCATTGTAATGATCTGCTCTCGGGAGAAGCGACGAAAGTCGCGGACAATTCTCCGCCAGTTTGGCTGCAAATTCCCATGCATCCAGATATTGAATTCCACGCCGCGGGCCTGGTAATGCCGTTTTTGCAAACTTTCGGAAGCCAGCAACGGGCTGTCAACCAATTGATAAAAATCCTTTGCCTTTAAAACATTTCCCTCCGCCGGTAATCCGCACGCGATCTGGTAACCTTCCGGCAAATCCAGATGAACTGTGTAAGCTTCACCAATGCGGCCTTCGGTATACATGCAGAAATTGATGAAATTAAGATACCACAATTCCTCGTCCACATAACTGCTGCCCGCATTTTGAATGGCTGCAAAGAATGTATAGCGGATCCTGACCTCTTTTTCACCAGTCGTTGCAACCTGCCAGCGGTCTTTCGTTACTTTATGGATAGGGAGTTTCTGATCGGTGGCTGAGATCGCTTCAATAAATTGAATATTTTTGGCGAAATTCTGTATTTCGTACCGTCCGGGTCTCCACGAAGGCAACTGAATTTCGATGGTATCGGCATCTATTTCAGGAATTGTGTAAATAATGTTGATTAAATGAGACTGCGGGTCAGATACGTAAATATTATAATGCATGGATACAGAAAGGTAATTTGAGGAGTGGGTAGCACTAGTTTAGGCGTAAACCAAAATCCAGGATTTCTACGTTACCAGTTACAATGTTATAAAATAAACGATTTTAAGATGAAAAGTAAAATCCTCCTCCTATGCGCGGTCCTGATTGGTATTTTAATCAGTCCCGCATTAATGGCTCAAGATGACGAATATTACCGACCAGACTCGCTGCGGAAAGACAATGTTGAAGAAGCAGAAAAGCCTCCCGTTGAACGAAGGGAACTGGTTGAGAAAAAGCCGCTGGTTGAATTCAAAGACCGCCCGTTTGTAGACAGGCTAAGAGTAGGCGGAAGTTTCGGCCTAAGCCTGGGAACGGTAACCAACATTAACCTCTCTCCTATGGCCGGTTATGAACTTACAGAAAAGCTGGTTGGCGGCGTCGGGATTACGGGGATGTATTTCAGATACAAATATTATGATATAAACACACTCTATTATGGCGGAAGGGCTTTCTTAATGTATTCTGTCGTTCCTGTTGTCAATATCGTTGCGGAAGCAGAAGTGCTGAATGTTGAAGGATCTTATCAAAAGCGTCAATGGCTGACCTCACCGCTTGTTGGGGCTGCTTACTCTCAGCCAACGGGCGGCAGATTTATTAAAGCTGTCCATTTCACAGCCTTATTTAATTTAAACTACAATAATCAGATAGATAAATATAGCGGGCAAAACCTTTCACCTTATGGAAGCCCGTTCGTTTTCAGAGTAACTTTCCTGTAAGGATCATTTTAATACTATATAATATGAACCACTGTATGACCGCAGTGGTTTGATTTTTTACCACTAATATGACAGCTTGCTATTAAGCATGCCACATTTAATAACCTATACGATGGAAAATCCCGTTTTGATTTTTGGTGCCGGCGACTTGGGCGTTCAGGCTTTGGATATATTTAAAAGGAATAATGTGCTCGTTTACGGACTACTGGACGATCATAAGGAGCTGCACGGCAAGGAATTTGGCGATGTGAGTGTGCTGGGGAATACGGACGACTCCGGGTTTCTGAGCATTCTCGGCAGTAAATGCGAAGCATTTGTAGCCATTGGTGAGCGCTCCGTGCGCGAACGGCTCGTGGAAACGCTAACAGAAGAATACAAAACAATGCCCATCAATGCAATCCACGACAGCGCGTTGATCTCCGAAATGGCAACAATCGGACATGGCAACCTCATAGGCGCCCGCGTAACGGTTGGTGCGAAGTCAAAAATCGGGCAACATTGCCTGATCCAGACGGCTGCAGTGGTGGACACCTGGGTGCAGGTTGGTGATTACGTAACCATTGGTGCAGGCGCTATCATTAATGACCGTGTGAAAATCGGGGACGGCGTTTTTATCGGTTCGGGAGCAATTATCGTGGCGGGGATAGAGATAGGCAAGAATGCGCGGATCGGTGCAGGCTCGGTTGTGGTTGAAAATGTCCCTGCTAAGGCCACTTATTTCGGCAATCCTGCACGCAAGATCTGAGGCCAATAAAATGCGGCCATAGTTTTTTTATTAAATCGAATACATTACCTTTGCAGTCCTTTTGACAGAAAAAGTGAAAGAGCTAAGTAAATACAACATAGACATTTACGGTTTGGAAGACAAACAGTATGCCTATGAAATGGAGTCGGGAGATGCATTTTTCCAGGAACTAGAACAGGATCTGATCGAGTTTGGCCATTTCAAAACGCATGTTGTGCTTAACAAATCGGCCACTATGATCCAACTTAATTTTCATACAGTAGGAAGCGTAACGCTTACTTGTGACAGAAGCCTGGAACCGTTTGAAGAGCCCATTGACCAGGATGATCGCATTATTTTAAAGTTTGGCGATCATAACGAGGAACTGACGGACGAGATCGAGATCATCAACCGCAATACGACCAGGATCAATGTAGCACGCTACATTTTTGACTTCATCGCATTAGCGCTTCCGGTCAAAAAGATCCATCCGGACCTGCGCGGCGAGGAAGAGGAAATTGATCCGTTAGATGAAGCCGAAGGTATTCTGGTCTATTCATCGGGAGATGCGGAAAGTGAAGAAACAGAAGAAGAAGAAAAAATAGACCCCCGCTGGGAAGCATTAAAAAAGCTAAAAGGCGAATAACGATATCCGAATACCCAATACCCGTTGGCTTAAGCCAACGGAAAAATTAAAATGACCGACGGTTTCAACCGACGGATAATAAACCAAAAACAAAACATACAGAAAATAAAGCATCATGGCACATCCTAAGCGGAGACATTCCACAAGCCGTCGCGATTCGCGCAGAGCACATGATTTCCTTACAGGAAAACAATTAGGCACTGATTCTTCGACAGGAGAAATTCACCAATTCCACCGTGCACACGTTCACGAAGGCAACTTGGTTTATAGAGGTAAAGTTGTAGTTGAGAACTATTCTAAAACAGTCTAGTTTCAGTCGATGAGTATATCAATTTCGCAGCAGCCGTATAAAAGTTGTTGCGAAATTCTTTTTTACTACGGCACATCTGCTAAATTTACACCTTCGATTTCTAACTTATTAGTCTAAAATAACAGCGTGTAAATGAAAATTGCGGTAGATGCCATGGGGGGAGATTTAGCTCCACAGGCAATTGTTGAAGGGGTTATTCAGGCCGCTTCTGAACTACCATCCGAGGCGAGAATCGTTTTAATTGGCCGTGAAAGTGTAATTTGGGACATATTTAACCAGCACAATTTCACTCCTGATAATGTTGACGTCGTTCACGCAGAAGATGTTATTGAGATGGGGGAACATCCAACAAAAGCCCTTTCTCAAAAACCGAATTCAAGCATCGGGATCGGTTTCAAGCTTCTGAAAGAAAAAGAAGTCGACATATTCTGTAGTGCCGGTAACACGGGGGCTATGCACGTAGGAGCGCTTTTTAGCATTAAGGCGATCGAAGGAATAATAAGACCAGCCATTGCAGGATTTGTGCCACAAGTTGACGGCAGCTATTCGATTATGCTGGATATTGGCGCTAATGCCGACTGCAAGCCAGAAGTGCTTGCGCAATTTGGAGAGATAGGCTCTATTTTTGCCCAATATACTTTTCAGATAGACAAGCCAAGAGTAGCCCTGATGAACATTGGGGAGGAAGAACAAAAAGGTTCTCTTACAACTCAGGCCACTTACCCCCTGCTCAAACAAAACAAGCGAATCAATTTTATAGGAAATATTGAGGGTAAAGATCTCTTTACCAATAAAGCCGATGTAATCGTAACGGATGGCTTTACAGGCAATGTCTTATTTAAATTGGGCGAATCATTCTACGAAATTTCCAAGCAACGAGGTTTCAGCGATGAATTCGTAGATCAAACAAATTACGAATCCATTGGCGGAAGCTCGATCATTGGTGTGAATGGCAATGTCATGATCGCCCATGGCATATCATCGCCGATAGCAATAAAAAATATGATCGGCTGGGCCTATAAACAGGTCAAGTCAAAAGCATATTTGCATATTGCGCAGGCATTGAATTAATTTCCATTGCTGACAACCACGAAATGAATAAATTGATTCTGTTCTTTTTTACAAAAACCTATTCGGATTTTGAATAGTTAAATTTATCATGACCCATATAAAAGCCTCTATAACAGGAATACAAGGGTATGTGCCTGATTATATTTTGACAAATGCCGAACTTGAAACCATGGTGGCGACAAATGACGAGTGGATCGTCAGCCGCACCGGCATCAAAGAAAGGCATATCCTCAAAGGCGAAGGTTTAGGAAGTTCTCATATGGGTGCCGAAGCTGTAAAAGGATTGCTTGCCAAAACCAACACCCTTCCCAGCGAAATTGACCTCCTGATCTGCGCCACAACAACCCCCGACTTTATTTTTCCCTGCACGGCCAATCTTATTTGTGATATGGTTGGGATCAAAAATGTCGGAAGCTTTGACATTCAGGCGGCTTGTTCAGGCTTTGTTTATGCACTTACCCTTGGCTCACAGTTTATTGAGACAGGAAAATATAAAAAGATCATTATCGTAGGCGCAGATAAAATGTCTGCGATCGTAGATTATACCGACCGGAAAACTTGCATTCTTTTCGGAGACGGCGCAGGCGCTGTTTTGCTTGAACCGGATACAAAAGGAAACGGCATCATTGATTCTATTATCAAATCCGACGGCGCAGGTTATCCTTACCTGAACCAAAAAGCAGGAGGAAGCCGCTATCCGCCCACGCATGAAACCGTAGATGCACGTTTGCATCACGTATATCAGGATGGTGCTCAGGTATTTAAATTTGCTGTGACAAATATGGCTGATATTTCGGCCGAGATCATGGAGAAAAATGGCCTTAGCGGGGATGATGTAGCCTGGCTGGTTCCGCATCAGGCAAACAGGCGCATCATTGAAGCAACGGCGCACCGCATGGGTGTGGGAATGGATAAAGTAATGGTCAACATCCAGAAATATGGAAATACCACCTCCGCAACCATTCCACTATGTCTTTGGGATTATGAATCGCAATTGAAAAAGGGTGATAATCTCGTTCTGGCTGCCTTTGGAGGCGGATTTACATGGGGTTCCATTTATTTGAAGTGGGCCTACGGCGAATAAAATATTAATACTAATTTTTGAATTAAAATGGCAACTACCGCAGATTTGCGTAACGGATTAGTGATCAACTTCAATCACGATCTTTTTCAAGTAATTGAATTTCAGCATGTAAAACCTGGAAAGGGCAATGCATTTGTTCGCACCAAGCTGAAAAGCCTTACTTCGGGCAAAGTTTTGGACAATACATTTTCCTCCGGCGCAGGCATTATTCCGGTTCGTGTGGAGAGACATAAATTTCAGTTTTTGTACAAGGATGAGATGGGTTTCAATTTCATGAATGCAGAAACATTCGATCAGGTTTCGATCGATGAAAAACTGATCACCAATGCTGATTTAATGAAAGAAGGTCAGGAAGTTGAGATCCTGATCAATACAGAAACTGACGCTGCGCTGCTTTGCGAATTGCCTCCGTTTGTTGAGCTTTTGGTAACTTATTCTGAGCCAGGCTTAAAAGGTGATACGGCGAACTCTCCCAAAAAAGCGATCGAGGTGGAAACCGGTGCAAGGATCATGGTTCCTTTATTCATTGAAGAAGGCCAGAAAATTAAAGTTGACACCCGCACGTACGATTACGTAGAAAGAGTAAAAGCATAGCTCAACGATCATCACCCACAGTTTTAATTTTGACTAAATGGAAACCAAAGAAATCCAAAAATTGATTGACTTCATTGCCCAGTCGGGACTTGATGAAGTGAACATTGAAACGACCGATTTGAAAATAAAGGTGAAGCGCTACGGTTCTGCACCAACGGCATCATTATCTTCGTCACAAGCGGCACCAGCGCCTTCTTATGCGCCGGTTACGCCTACTACGGCCGTTACGCATTCCGCTCCTGCTGAGCCAACGGTTTCCTCAGAATCAGCATCTTCCAATCTGATTACTATAAAATCGCCAATGATTGGCACATTCTATCGTGCTTCAAGCCCTGAAACACCTGCTTTCGCTAACATCGGCGATGAAATTAAGCCGGGTAAAGTGGTTTGTGTGATCGAAGCCATGAAGCTTTTCAACGAAATAGAATCGGAAATTTCAGGAAAAATTGTAAAAGTATTGGTTGAAAACGCCACTCCGGTTGAATTTGACCAGCCTTTATTCCTTGTTGAGCCTATATAAGGCAATGGACGATCTGTAAAACTTAATTGATTTTCATGTTTAAAAAGATACTCATTGCCAACCGGGGCGAGATCGCCTTGCGTGTTATCAGGACCTGTCGTGAAATGGGCATCAAAACGGTTGCCGTGTATTCCACAGCCGACCGCGATAGTCTTCACGTTCGCTTTGCAGATGAAGCCGTTTGTATCGGTCCGCCGCCAAGCCGTCAGTCTTATCTGAGCATTCAAAATATTATTTCAGCCGCCGAAGTTACGGGCGCAGATGCCATCCATCCTGGTTATGGATTTTTGTCTGAAAATGCTGAATTCTCTCAAATATGTGCCGATTACGGTATTAAATTCATTGGTGCAACTGCCGCCCAGATTAACGGGATGGGCGATAAAGCCACTGCGAAAGCGACCATGATCGCTGCCGGTGTTCCGGTTGTTCCAGGTTCGGAAGGACTTTTGGAATCGGTGGAACAAGGTAAAATGCTGGCAGAAGGCATTGGTTATCCGGTAATCGTGAAGGCAACTGCCGGTGGCGGTGGCCGCGGCATGCGGATCATTAACAAGCCTGATGAATTCGAAAAAGCATGGAATGATGCGCGTACAGAGTCCGCAGCAGCTTTTGGTAATGACGGACTATATCTAGAAAAATTCGTAGAAGAGCCGCGCCACATTGAAATCCAGATCATCGGAGATCAGTTTGGTAAAGTGTGCCACTTGTCGGAACGCGATTGCTCTATCCAGCGTCGTCACCAGAAACTTGTTGAAGAAACGCCGTCTCCGATCATTACGGATGAACTTCGTGAAAGAATGGGCGCAGCCGCTATCAAAGGCGCGCAAGCAATCGGTTACGAAGGAGCCGGAACGATAGAATTCCTGGTAGACAAGCACGGCGAGTTCTTCTTTATGGAAATGAACACCCGTATCCAGGTTGAGCACCCTATCACTGAGGAAGTTACTGATTTTGACCTTATTAAGGAGCAAATAAAAGTTGCGGCAGGTGAGCCGATTTCAGGCGTCAACTACACGCCAAAGCTTTTCGCTATGGAATGCCGCATTAATGCAGAAGATCCCGCGAACAATTTCCGCCCTGCACCAGGCAAAATCACGAATCTGCATTTCCCGGGCGGTCACGGCGTTCGGATCGACAGCCACGTTTACAGCGGCTACACCATTCCCCCAAATTACGATTCCATGATCGCAAAGCTGATCGTCAGCGGCCAGTCACGCGAAGAAGTAATCACCCGTATGAAACGCGCATTGCAAGAGTTCGTCATCGAAGGAATCAAAACTACGATCCCCTTCCATATCAAACTCATGGACGATCCAGGCTTCAAATCCGGCAATTTCACAACGAAATATTTGGAAACGTTTGATTTTTCGACTTTGTAGGGAGAACATAAATTCTAGAGAAAGGCTGGCAAAGGATTTTGTCAGCCTTTTTTATGCTTTTACACACACCGTTTTTACGCGCAGTAATGGTGAAAATTTGTAGTTTTACCTAAAACCAGATGCTATGTCAGCTTTAATCACAGACATTAGTCAGCTTGATCCTAACGGAACGTTCACCTACGCGGATTACATCCGATGGAGGATTGAAGAGCGAATCGAGCTGATTAAGGGCAAGATTTTTAAAATGTCGCCCGCGCCGAACCTGACACACCAGCGCATATCGACCCAGCTGCAAGGTGCCATTTTTAATTTCCTGGCCGACCAATCCTGTGATCTTTTCAGCGCGCCTTTTGATGTAAGGTTATATAATTCAAGTAAATCAACGGTTGCGAATAACGACATTTACACCGTCGTCCAACCTGACCTTTGCATTGTCTGCGATAAAAACAAATTGGATGAACGTGGCTGCCTGGGCGCTCCCGACCTCGTAATTGAAATTCTGTCACCAGGAAATTCAAGAAGAGAGATGGATGAGAAATTTGAGTTATATCAAGAATCCGGCGTCAGAGAATACTGGCTCGTCGAACCCGCAGAATACGCTGTTTTTGTATACGTACGCAACGAAAACAAAGAATTTATCGGCCTAAAACCAGCAACAAAATTCCTGCAATCCAGCATCTTCCCGGATCTTGTGATTGATTTGGATAAGGCGTTTGGGAAATAATTACTTGATCTCTTTTGCATTGTTTAGATACCTGTCAATTTCTGGATAATCCATGTGCGTGTATTTGATTGCTTAATTGGTTATTGTTTGATTTTGATGTTGGCAAAACCAGATCGTAGGGCCGGTTGAATGCTTTTTGATTTACTTTAAATCGGTCTGCGAGCTTTCTGATTATTTCCTTTGACATGCCTTTTCTATAATGCAAAATGTCAGAGACATAGCCTTTGCTGACGTTTAGCAGTACGACCAGATCTTTGGCTTTTACTTGGTGTTCCTGCATTAATGACTGCAAAAGCATAACCGGGTCCGATTCTTCAAAAGTATTTGTTTCCGAATCGTACTGCTGTATTAAGACAGTCAGCAATTCAATTTCATCCTCATTAATGGCATTTGGATTATTGCTAAGCAGGTTGTCCAGCTCCTGACAATAATCGTCATACTGCTTTTTGTCTTTGATGACTTTATATTTAAGTGTCTCTATCATCTTAATAGACATTTACATGATACTGTTTTTGCGCTTTACACAAAGTCGTGTAAGCCGCATGCGTTCCAATCCAGCAAACGAACAAATGGATTTGCTTCTCTCCAAAAACATATTTGCAGATCATGCGATAGTTATTTCCGCCGACATTAAACACGACCCTGTTTGAACCTTTACCAAGCAGATCAACCGAATTGAAAGTAGACTTCATATCTTCCGGCTGCTGCCAATCCGCATACTTAATTTTGTTAAGCCAATCGCCAAATGACTGCCTGGCAGGCGCATTTATATTCACAAAATCTTCTATACTCCTCCTTTTGATCAAATGTACTTTCACTATATAGTGTGTATAAAGATAAATAAAGTTCTGCAAAAGAGAACTTTTTACGGAATAAAAAACCCAGTTTCCCGGGTCTTCAAATATTTAGACCCCATCAAACCCCCGCAGGCAGCGAATAAGGCGCCCGATACTTCCTGGTCAAATACTTATTTGCATCGTCGTCATTTACAAACTTTTCCGTCTTAGGATCAAAGGTTAATGCTCTTCCGGTTCGGTAGGCGATGTTGCCCAGGTGGGCCAGGCCGGAGGAGAGGTGGGCGGTTTCTACGGGGCCGTTCAGGAGTTTTGGGTCTTTGGCTACGACGGCGTCGATGAAGTTTTTGTAGTGGTCGCCGCCGGCTTTCCGCGTTGGCCCGGGTTTCTTTTCTTTGCCCAGGAATGTTTCGTAAAAATCGTAACCTTTTACGACCATATAACCTTCGGAACCATAAAAAATGTTGCCAATCCCTGTGCCGCCTTCGTCGTTGGTCATCCAGGGGCGGACTTCGAATTCAATGATCTTTTTCTCTTTGGGATATACAAATGATGAGGTCAGCACTTCGGGCGTTTCCTTGGCATCGTTCCAAAGAAATTTGCCGCCCGATGACGTGATTTTCTCTGGGAAACTGTCCACGCCCAGGCCCCACATACACATGTCCGTTTCGTGAATGCCTTGATTTCCAATGTCCCCGTTGCCATAGTTCCAATGCCAGTGCCAGTCATAATGCACGTAATTTTTGGAGAATGGCTTCATTTCCGCTGGCCCGGTCCAGAGGTCGTAATTCAATCCCGCAGGAATAGGTTCGGTGCCTTTGTCACCGATGTCGGGACGCCATTTGTATACCAAACCTCTTGCCATATAAACGTTACCGATCAGCCCGTCGCGCAAATGTTTCACAGCTTCCTGCAATGCTTCGGAACTGCGTAACTGAACGCCGTGCTGCACGACCCTTTTATATTTATGCGCAGCCTCAACCAGCTTCCGCCCTTCGGCAAGGTTGTGAGAACCGGGCTTTTCGACATACACATCCTTGCCTGCCTGACAAGCCCATATGGCTGCCAGTGCATGCCAATGATTTGGTGTTGCAATGCTGACGGCGTCAATGGTTTTGTCCTCAAAAACCTTCCGGAGATCATTTTCCATCTTCACCTTCTTCCCTGTCTTCTCCTCAAATTCCTTTGCCCTTTTCTGAAGAATGTTGTTATCCGGATCGCATAATGTGGCTACTTCTACATTGCTGAGGTTATTAAAACCGCTGATATGGCTTTGCCCACGCCCGTTCACACCCAGGACGGCTACCCGCACGCGGTCGTTGGCGCCAAAAGCACTGGCCGGAATGATGGACGGAATCGAAAGCACAACGGCGGCTCCGGTTGAATTTTTGATAAAATCCCTGCGGGAAACTTCGTTCGGATTTTTCATAACGGGAAGATTAGGATGAAGAATGGTGGCCTAAGCCTTATGAATGAGACGATTATTTCAATTTAATGCCCTTAGTAACCAGTGTTAAATAATACTATTGGATTCACGTTTAGTACTATTTCAAACCAACTTAATTACACCGTAAGCGCTGACCGTCAGAATTGAAGCGATACTGATCCAGAAGAAAATATCATAGGTGCGCGACGGCCTCAGGGAATCGGGCAGCTCTTTAAAACGAAAAACAAGAGAGACATAAACGATCAGAAGCAGCAGAATGGAAGTGGCAATGCCTCCCAAAATCACCATGGCGACCGGCGATTGGAAAAACAAAAAGAGAATGCACCATGCAGCCGGCAAGATCCACGACAGGATACCAATGCTTTTGCGCTGATTCTCCGCCGTATCGAATTTCATCCAACCTAATTCCCCAAATGCATCGCCCCAAACACGCGCCCAGCTCGCGGTAGCCGTGAAAAGTGTCGAGTATAGCACGAAAAATGCGCCTACCAGGAATAGATTCTTGGCCCAGGGGCCCAATGTTTCAGTAAAGATGCGCGAAAGAACTTGTATCATTTCATAACCTTCCGGAACGGCGCCGCCATGATGCAAAACCGCTGCACCGAGTAAGTAAAATGCTGCTGTTACGACCGTAAAAACAACCATAGACAAAACCGCATCCAGATACATGACATTGAACCAGCCTTTTGCACGTTCGGTCCACTCCGGGGTTCCGTCATTGGGGCCGGTGTAAGCTGCGTAACCTTTTTCAATACACCAATAATTGTAATACATGATCTCATCGCCACCTACGCCCGTGATGCCGAATGCACCGAATGCGATCGCTACCAAACTGGTTGGTAAGGAAAATTGAAGTCCGGATTTGACCTGCTCCCAGTGAATGGCATACTTAGTGCCCTGCAACAGGATCAACGACACCAGAATGACGGCCGTAAAAAGAATGATCATCACCAATGAGCCCTTTTCAACAAGTCCGTATTGGCCGCGATAAACCAGAAAAGAAGTGATTAATACAGAAACTATTGCCCATACATTGACAGGAATACCCGGCCACGCCATGTTCAAAACAATAGCAACACCGCCGACGATCCCGCCAACCTGCAACAATTTCAATCCCTGCAAAGAAAGCCATAACCAGATGGTCCAATGTGCTCTCCCCCATTTGCGCCCAGGCAGCTGATTGAAATTATGCATCATGAACGTGCCTGTATAAATGGCATTTTTGCCAAATTCCAGCTGCAACGCAACTTTCACCAAACAGCTTACAATAATGACCCAGAAAGTGATAAAACCCGCCTTAGCACCTAGCGCAGTGGTGGCAATGAGCTCGCCCGAGCCTACTATCGCAGCGGAAAGGATGAAACCGGGGCCGAGATATTTGAGTCTTCCCGCAAATGTGGAAGGAGGAGAAAGAATCCTGCTCATCTTGAAGCTTTCTTCTGAAAAGCAACGCGATGCGCAGGACTACTTTATTTTGTTTTTAATGAATAATACGACAAATCAAAGATTACCGACGGCCTGGTGGATCTGTTTGACAGTATCCTCATAATTATCTTCATTAGGCAGTCCGAATAAGGATTTCTCTTTAATAATCTTGGCAACATTCTCAGGCACAAGCTTTTCCCAGCCTGGCTCGCCTCTTTTGATCTTTTCAAGCACACTATCGGTCGTAATGTGCATATGTTCCTTGTTGTAGTTCACAATGTCCTCGATCTTGTCATTAATGACCAGATATTGAAATAATGGCCTTAAATGATCCGGAACAACAAAGTTGGCGCAGCTGTAAACCGAGCCGTCGGGCTGTAATGTGGGGTAAATAAAAAGCTTCACCTTCCTGCTGAACAGCGTCGCGAAGGATTCCAGAATGCCGCCGGGAAGCGATTGATAATGTTTTTCTTCAAAAATATCCTGCAAGCTCGGGCTTCCCAGCAACAGGCCGGCTTTGAGCTTGGTAAGGCGGGAAAGATAGGCGACCAACCGATAATATTCGTGGTGATTGGAGATCATTACCATGTGCCCGAGCGAACAAAGAATGTCCACACGGTCCAGAAAATCCTTTTCGTCAATGTCGCGGTCGCCGCTTTTGAGGTTATGCAATGTTAGCTCAGAAATGAGGACAACTTTCGATTCATCCACATCCTCCTCATCCAGAAACTGCTTCTGACCATTGCTGATCAGGTCAACGTGCACATTGGTAATGGGCCTTAACCGGCCGCGCATCATCAGAATGTGTTTTTTATACAATGCTTCGGAAGGCTGCAAAACACCGCCGTCGCTGCCAAACAATGCTGCATCTGTAAAACCGTTTTTAACAAGCCTGAGACTCATTAACCGGTTGTCCACTTTCGAAAAATCCGGCCCGCTGAAACGCACCATATCGATCTCAATGCGATCCGTTGTCAGATCGTCCATCAAGGATAACAACAGTGTTTCTGGGGATTTATAATAGAAAAAACAGCCATACATGAGGTTAACGCCGATAATCCCTAATGCCTGTTGCTGCAAGACATTCTCGTCATCGCGCATCCGCACGTGGATCACGACATAATTTGTCGGGCCCATGGGTGAAAGCTGGAACTGCAACCCGATCCAGCCGTGTGACTCATTGGTTTTCTGAAAATTAAGGGCAACAACGGTGTTGGCAAATGCAAAAAACTGGCTTTCCTCGCCGCGTTTTTCTGAAAGACGTTTCTCAACAAGATTGTATTCACGGTTCAGCATCTTCATCAGGCGGGATTCCACCACATACCGGCCGCCTTCCTCTGTTCCATATATTGCATCACTGAAAGTCATATCATAAGCAGACATGGTCTTCGCCACTGTTCCCGACGCCCCGCCTGCCTTAAAAAAGTAAGCAGCTGTTTCCTGACCTGCCCCTATTTCTGCAAAAGATCCGTAAATCCTGCGATCCAGGTTGATCCTTAACGCTTTTTGTTTTGTACCAAGGTTCTTTTCGTACATAACCGTATATTAGTAAGTTGAAAAGCAATATGTGTAAATATAAGAAAAATACAGTTAACAGTCGATTATGGCTAACTGACTTGCCTTACTAAAAAGGAAAAGTTCTATAATTTATTGCACTTGCCGGTGGCTAATGTTAATGCATCGCTATGGATCCGTACGCTACTTACCTGTTCACATATGGCACCCTGATGCAGGGTTTTGACAATCCGGTTGCCGGTCGGCTTCGTGAAAATGCGGTGTATGAAGGCAGGGGATATTTTTCAGGATTACTCTATCTCATTTCCTGGTATCCGGGAGCTGTTTTTGATAAAAATGCTTCCTCAAAAGTGCACGGAGAAATATACAGAGTTACTGAGCCGGAAGCACTGTTTGTAGAACTGGACGATTATGAGGATGTTTTTGAAGACGAAAAAAGCAGCCTGTATCTGCGAAAAACCATTTCAATCACCACAGAAAACGAAACGAGCGTCGATTGCTGGGTATATCTTTACAACCAGTCTGTAGCCGGATTGCCTTTAATTGAAGACGGTCGCTTCAAGCATTTGATCTGAGGCGCTCGCCAATGATCCGGAGCCCGTCCAATGTTAAGTTACTGTCAATTTCTACGAACTCCTCTCGCAAAGTCTCGATGATGGACGAAAGTCCTCCTGTGGCAACGGCAATGCATTCACCACCCATTTCCTGCCTGATCCTTTGCAGAAGCGATTTTACAAGTCCTTCATAACCCAATAATATGCCTGCCTGAATGGCTTCCGTTGTATTTTTTCCAATGGCCGTTTTAGGCAAAACCAGCGGTACTTCCGGTAATTGTGCGGTGTTGGCAAAAAGCGCTTTCACCGCTGTCATAAGCCCTGGCAGGATCGCCACGCCCAGTATTTTCCGGTCCTTCGAAACCGTGGTGAATGTTAATGCGGTTCCAAAGTCCACAACCACGCAATTTTCCTGATAACGCGTCATGACAGCCACTGAATTGGCGATCAGGTCAGCACCAATTTCGTGCGGGTGATTGATGGCAATGGACAGGTCTGGATAAATGTCCGGGCCGACAACGATGACGTCATCACCAAACATGGAACGCAGCATTTTCTGGATAATGGGCGTCATAGCAGGCACAACGCTGCTGAGCACCACCGTGTCCACATCACCAAACCATAGCCCCGCTTCGAGAAAATGCAGCCTTAGCCTGGATTCATAATGGGATTCATTTTCATTCACCAGCGAACGCATTCGCCAGATATATTCCCAGTCATCCGATTGGTAAAGCCCAAAAACAGTGTCGGTGTTACCAACGTCAACGGCTAGAAGCATAGCAAAGAATTTACAATTGCAGACAAATTAAAGGCATTAATCTATAATTTTAGCAAAAAATATATACCACACCCTACCAAAATTATATGCACCGCTTCTATCGTTACTGGCTTGGCTTACTGACTGCTTTTCTGCTTTTCAATACATTCCAATCCCACGCACAAGCTGTTCCAGAATGGCAGGACCCGCAGGTTTTCGGCGTAAATACGGAAAAACCGCGCGCTGATTTCATTCCTTACCCGGACGAAAAGAGTGCGCTGCTGATGGATAAAAAAGCGTCATTGGCACGCTCGCTGAACGGCACCTGGAAATTCAGATGGGCGTCGCATCCTTCCAAAGCCACTCCGAATTTTTTTGATCCCAATATGCAGGATGCGGGCTGGGAAAACATTCCCGTCCCGTCCAACTGGCAGGTGACGGGAGCGCGTGAAGGCCGCAAATACGACGCCCCGGTCTCGAATAACAAACAAACTTTTAAATCCACGCCGCCGCGGATCAATGCAGATACGAACGCTGTAGGCATGTACAGGACCACATTTACGGTTTCGGACGACATTAAAAGCAAGGAAATATTTTTACAATTCGCCGGCGTGCAGTCGGCATGCTACGTATGGCTGAATGGTGTTGCCATTGGTTACCACGAGGACGGCATGACGCCTTTTGAATTCGATATCACCGAAGATGTGAAATCAGGACTCAATCATTTGGCGGTCCAGGTAATCAATTGGTCGGACGGGAGTTATCTCGAAAAACAGGATCAATGGCGGTTAGCGGGCATTTTCAGGGGCGTGAATTTGCTCGTGCGCCCGAAAGTGATCCTGACCGATTTCTCCGTTAGAACGCTATTGGATGCGAATCAGGAACATGCGACATTGAAACTCAGCGCTTTTGTAAAAAATTATACGGAACAGGCCGTTCATGCGCACCAGGTTTTATTCACTTTATACGATGCGAACAAATCAGTAGTCGTAACGCCCGTCAGCCAAATGGTGGGCACACTCGATCCGGCAAAGGAAGGTGCGGTGCGGGTTGATATTCCTATTCCAAATCCTGTAAAATGGACTGCAGAAACGCCTTATTTGTACACATTGTCGGTTCAGCTGATGAATTCCGACGGAAAAGTGATTGAAGCCACAAGCCAGCCTGTGGGTTTCAGAGAAGTTAAGATTAAGAATGGGCAGTTGGTGGTGAATGGGAAAGCTATTACGTTGAAGGGCGTCAACAGGAAGGAATTTGATGCAGAAAGCGGCCAGGCGATCACGCGCGAAACGATGATCAAGGACATTACATTGATGAAACAACACAACATCAATGCAGTAAGGACTTCACATTGTCCCAATGCTTCTCAATGGTACGAACTCTGCGACCAATATGGGCTGTATGTCATTGACGAAGCCAACTTGGATAGCCACGGCATTTCGGGTGCCAACATGATCCTGGCCGATATGCCGCAATGGCATTCGGCATTTCTGGCGCGGGGAAAAGCAATGATCGAGCGGGATAAAAACCATCCTTCGGTAATCATATGGTCGCTGGGAAATGAATCTGAAAAGGGCAAGAATTTCAAGGATATGGCAGATTACATTCATCTTGCCGACCCTACCCGGCCCATCGACAGGCATCCGGTGAAGCAGATCCACTTTGCTTCCAATTGGGTCAGCAAGGCATTAGCCCTCAAAAAACCTGACGGAACATCCTATTGGGAATTTCCCAATGCGATCGACAGCACCCAAGCAGGTGACGGCCTCGTCAACCCGGACCGTGTGCCGCAGCCTGAGCTCAATGAGATCAAAAAGGTTTATCAATACGTAAAATTCGAATCACCCGACACCATGCGCGCGGGTGAAAAAACGGTCAGTATTCTTAATAACTATGATTTTCTGCCATTAAATGTCTTGGAACTGGCCTGGTCTGTTCAGGAAAATGGTAAGATTATCGGCAAGCCCGGCGTGATCAGCAATCTTAATGCAGCTTCAAAACAACGCCAGCAGGTTTCAATCCCTTACGAGTTGCCGACAGTGCAAAAACCTGGCGCCGAGTATTTCCTCAACATTAGCATACGCCTCAAAGATGGCACTTCCTGGGCGCCAAAAGGACACGAAGTTGCGTGGCATCAGATCGCGCTCGTCAAATCTCAGGAGGCTGCACCTGTCCTAAGTCTTTACAATGAAAAACCTTTGCGCGTAGCGCAGATCAGCTCGGCGCGCGTTGCCATTACGGGACAGGATTTTGCTGTGACTTTTGATAAAAAAGAAGGAATTACTTCTTTCAAAAATAAAAGGGAAGAGATGCTGCAAGCTGGCCCATATGCCAGTTTCTGGCGTGTCCCTACGCATCAAGACGAAATGGGTGGCGCAAAAAGTTATGCTGCACAATGGCGGGAAGCCGGGCTCGATACGCTGGAAGTTTCCGATTCTGAAATCAAAACACAGCGCCTGACTTCAACAGTTTACAGGGTGACCATAACAAGAACATTCAAAAGCAAAACGGGCGACGTGGATGTGACCAACGAGTTTATCGTTTATGCAACGGGTGATATTTATGTCAAAAATATATTCAGCCCAACCGGCCAGTGGCCATCGCTGGCGAAAGTAGGAACGCAGTTCCGGATGCCGGTTTCATTCAACAAAACGCAATGGTATGGCAATGGTCCGCACGCAACATATTCAGACCAGAAAACGAGCGGCAAAATCGGGATTTATGCAGGAAGCGTTGCGGATCAGCATTTCGCGCATTTAACCCCTCAGGAGAATGGAAACAAAACCAATGTTCGCTGGGCTGCGGTTACCAATGCGGAGGGAATTGGTTTGCTGGCGGTTAGTGATTCTGTTTTTAATTTTAACGTACATGACTATACGGACCAGCAGTTGCTGGCGGCGAAAAAGCGGGGCGCCACACTTACGCGGGGTTCAGAAACGGTCGTAAACATTGACCTTGTACAAATGGGCCTTGGCGGGGACGACATTTCCTCACAAGTGCAATCCCCGTATCTACTTCCTGCGAAAAGTTACAGTTATGCTTTTCGGTTAAAGCCCATTGACAACACGTCCAACATTGAGCAGATCGCTTCTTACACATTGCCTTATACAGGCCAGGAATCCGGTTCAAATCTCGCCACTAACACCGTAAGTGACCCTGATGTGGAAGAAGAAGTTGCAGAGGAGGAAGCCATTGAGCCTGTTGCCAAGCCCGTTGTACGAAAAGCTCCGGTCAGGAAAAAGGCTGCTTATAAACGTAAATCTTCGCGAAGGCGCCGTAGGTAAATCCTCATTTCGCAGTCAGCACATATTGCGCTTTCACACTGATTACCTGGGCTATTTTTACAAAAACGACCTGTGGAACTTCAATTTTGTGATCGGTTAGCGGCACTTCAAAATCAGAATTGATCGTAATCTTGCCGCTTTCGATCTTCATTTTTCCTTTGATCGTGCGTTCTTTGGTGACGCCATGCACGGTGAATTTGCCTGTCGCTGAAACGTCATATTGGCCATCTTTGGTGTAGTCAGGCGCATTATCCACTTTTCCGCTGAATGTTGCCGTCGGATATTTTTCCGATTCGATGTAGTTCTCGTTGAAATGCTCCTGCATGAGTTTATTGGGAAAAACAAATTCCCGCATGTTCATCCGGATTGCAATTTCACTGTTAGCCGTGTTGAGGATAACCTGGCTTTTCTTGTTCTCCGCATTCACATTTTCGAGCGGAGTTACCGAAGAGAATTTCGTATTTCCGGTCGAGGTTCCAAACTTCCCTTGTGCCAGAAGCGGCCGGGAAGGCAAAGCGGAAGCGAGCATGGTTACGAAAACCATGGCTAATAGATGCATTTTCATAAGTTGTTTCCGGTCAGTTGGCTACCTTCTTGTTCTTCTTGTCAAAACTGAATGTGCGGGAAATGTTAAACCCGTAGTGAATGTCACCCTTGCCCCAGGTGCCGGTCGTCTCCCCGATAAACTGCTTCTCGATCATACCCAGCGAATTGGTAAAATGCAATTGAAAAACGTGCCCGCCGGTCTCAATGTCAACCCCGAACGACATCGAATCGTAGTAAGGAGCAGTAACGGTGTTTTTTTCACGTGCTGTATAAAAATACTCCCCGTTCAATGAAACACGTTTGGACAGTTTGAACCTTCCCCCGATGCCAAGCGCCAGCAGCACTTTTTCATCGCCAAAAACCTCTGGCCTGTTTCGATGCAGGAATGTGGGCGAAAGCTGCAGGGAAAGCCTTTCTCCAAATTTACGCGCTATAAGCACCTGGGCTGAATAATATAGTTTGTCCTGAAATTCGAGTTCCTTGTTAACCGTAACAACTCCGGTTCCACCAAAAAGCGTTAACGAAACCGGAATATTGCGGGCACCATCGCTTTGTTTCAGCACTTTTAGTTTACCAAAAAAATCATAGACTTTCTGCGAAGTGCTCCTCCCTACCCCGATCATGAAATCGTCCGTCACGCCGTATTCAAAGCCCATCCGCATCGTTGCCTGGTCCAGTCCGAAAAACTGGTAAGCACCCGAATTGAGCCGTCCGAAACGGTGCGAAATACGAAAGTCCAAATGCTTCTTTTTCATCGTTTCAATGGAATGTCCATTGACGACGCGCGTGGATTTGAATGTGGCAGAAACAGGCACGGTAACCATGCTATCCTGCTTCGAAAGTTCACTGAGCAGGTCATCCTGGGCATAGAGAACCGTTGTTGAACAAGTCAACATCATCATTAGGCGGAGTAATTTCATTGTTTTGGGGCAGTTAGGCTGTAACTGTTAATGTATTTCCGTCGGTGGAAAGAGAAGTTTTGTAAGCTTGTAACGGAGTAGTGGCCGGGCCTTGTTCCACTGCGCCTGTAAGCGAGAATTCTGATTGGTGCGTAGGACATCTGATGTCGTTCTGCTCTTTTCGGTAGCCTACTGTGCTTCCCTCATGCGTGCAGATCCTGGATAAGGCTACATACTGATTCGCAGTGGTAAAGGCAACCAGGACATCACCAAAAACCTTTCCTGTTCCTGCCGTTTTCAGGTCTTTTGCATTGCTATGGGTAAGATCCAGTGTAAAGTTGATCGCATTGCCGGTTGTTGTTCCGGTTACGCCATTTACCGAGCCGCCGCCTGGATTTGGTTCCGGCTCATCGTCGCTGGATCCGCAGGCCGTCATGGTGGTCCCAATGCAATAAAAAGCCATGAGTGTGGAAGTGCTTAGTCCGAGACTTCTCAGGAATTCACCCCTTTTCATTTTGTCTGCTTTAACATTTTCCATAGTGAAGAATTAAATTAGTAGATACAATTTGGGTATGCGGGTTATTTGAAAGCGGGTGTATAGCGCAGTGATATCCATGTTCCTATGGTCATCAGATTGACCTTTCCGTAGCCAACCCCTTTGACCGGAATGCGGATATAAGGTTCTGCTACTAATGACAGCTTTTTTGTAATTGTGCGCTCATAGCCTACGGAAGCATTGATATGGCTTAATAAAAACAACCCTGTCTTACCAGTCCAACCTGGCTTCTGATCGTAAACGTATTTGGCATAATGATATTTGTATTTCTCTTTCTGAGCATAGTAAGAGGAAACACCGGCGCCCACGAACAATCTGGATTGCTCTTTCTGCATTACATTGTATCGCAGGCCAAGCGGAATTTCAAACATTGTACATTCCCCATCGACTCCATACGGTGTATTATATTTTGTGACGTACTCCATCAATTCATATTCTTCGGCATTGGCATAATAGTCTTTTCGGCTCCAAATGAGGCCGCTTTGCAGGTAAAGCCTGGGCATAAGCGCGTATTCCAGCAACAGTGAAAATGCAACACCAGGCTTTGTATAATTTTTAAAACCAACTGTGGATAAATCGGGTGAATAACCCAGCCTTACGGCCCATTTGCTATCATCCATTTTTGTTTTTTCCGGCTCAGGAACTTCCGTAACTGCCGGAGCAGTGAATGTTATAGTCGGGATTTCTGGCTGATTTTCCCAATTCAATGTTCTGCTGGACAACATTGCGGCGGAAATAAGTAACCGGGCTTGCTCTTCGCTGATTTTTTGATTTATACTATCCTCATTTACAGCATTGTTTGCCAAAACCGGCTCTGCTGATTCGCTTTCGGCAATGTTTTTAGTAGAAAAAGCCCCGTCGCCTCCCTCCTGCTTTGAGCGGTTAGGCTCTAAGTACACTCCGCCTGTCTTAGACTGGCTCCGGGGCAATTTTTTCCTGCGTTGGTAGTCGGTAATGTTCAAATTTGCGACAGAGGAAGATTTCGCAATGTCTGCTTCCTTATTACGTAATGGTTTGGTCGGCTGAATGTCACTTTCCGGCTGCTTTTCAGGCGATTCCGGATTTTTTTTACTAGTCTGGATTTGGTTTTTAGTTAAATCAGTTTTATCAAAATTGCTTGTTGCTACATCGTCACTTGCCTTATTATCAACTACAATTCCCCTTTTCGACTGGCCGTCAGTACTGGGCAGGGTCACTGATTCGTGCGTGTTGTTTGTGAAATACAAGGCGAAGCCAATCGGGATCAGCAGCGCAAGTAAGCCCAAAGACCACCATTTCCTCAACCAGCCGCCCGCAACTTTGCCATCGTTGGCGTCCAGCCGTTTTCTTAAACTATTCCAATCCTCCGGATCAAATTGTGGATCAAGCTCTTCTGATGACTTTCTGAAGAGCTTATCCAGTTCGTCATCTGGTAACTCTGTCATAATCGCCAATATTTATTTTAGATAACATTTCTCTCAATTTTTCTCTTGCACGCGACAGATTTGACTTCGACGCCCCTACTGAAATATTCAGCTGGTCTGCAATCTCTTCGTGTGTATAGCCGTCTATAACTGATAAACTAAATACAAGTCTGTAAGAAGGGGTCAGTTTCTGGATCAGCTCCATCAATTCTTCGTGCGCAAGTTTGCTGATGACCGTTTCATCAATGGCCACATTGTCCGCAACTTCCACATCATCGAAAACATCCCGGCGTATTTCTTGTCTGTAATGATCGAGGGCTGTATTAATCATAATTCTGCTCAACCAGGTTTTAAATGAACGGCTGGAATCGAATGTATCCAGCTTGGTAAAAACCTTAAAAAATCCATCGTTGAGTATTTCCTTCGCTTCTTCCCTGCTGCGTGTATAGCGCAAACAAATGCTCATAGCATAGCCGTAAAACTGTTTATACAACAGCTCCTGACTGCGGCGGTTTTTCTTTAAACAGCCGTCGAGTAGTTCAAGAAGAACGGCGGAGGTATACTCGGGCATGCTATTTGCTCTTTTAACACTAGTACGGCAAACCGAAAGCCAGGGTTGCGTACAAGTTTGCAATTTTTTGGTGAATTTTTACAACCATTTGAGAATGTTGCCATTAAGTCACCGTTTGACCAGAATTTTTGCCTTGTCAAATGTGAAAACTGTGGATTTTTCTCCAAATTTGGCAGCATAGTACAATTACTCAACGTTAATTTTTCCTGACCGGTCAGGGCCATTGAATGACTGAAAAACGTCCTCATCTTAACATTATCGATTCCCGCTTTCTTGAACTGGACGCATTACGCGGTCTGGCGGCGGTGCTGGTTGTCCTTTTTCATTTCACGATCAATTCCAACAGCTTATTACTGGGATGGGAATTCCGATATGGCGTCACAGGCGTTGATATATTTTTCATCATCAGCGGATTTGTGATCTTTCTTACCATTTCAAGAGTAAAAAAATGGCCTGATTTCGTCGTTTCCAGGTTTGCCAGGTTGTATCCGGCATTCTGGTGCTGCCTGTTGATAACGACAATCGCCATGATGCTTTTTGAACCCGAAGCAGTCACCCTGCAAAAGATCCTGGCAAATATGACGATGATGTCGATCTTTTTCAATCAGGAGAATATGGACCAGTCTTACTGGACATTATTGGTTGAGCTTATATTCTATTTCTGGATCCTGATGTTACTGGTTACCGGAAATATTAAAAACATTGTGAGTGCGGGTTTTATTTTTACCGTTTTCATTATCCTTTTTCATGCTTTTTCGCCGCTGTATGCGGGTGTTCATGAGTTTGCGACCCGGAAGATCGAACTGCTGAATCACTTCCCGTTGTTCTTTTCCGGCATTCTTTTCTACCTCATCAGAAATGGGAATCATGTAAGGAAAAACTCGCTATTAATTGGGTTTTGCCTCTTCGCAGCGTGTTATCTGCACAACCAGGGCGGCCGGTCACAGTATCATGTGACTCCTTATGAACATTATGCGATCCTGACTTTTTTTCACGTTGTTTTTGCACTGGCGATATTTGGCAAGCTGAAATTTTTAAACAAAGCGCCACTGCTCTTCTTAGGTAAAATATCCTATTGCCTGTATCTGATCCATCAGTATGTGGGTTTGCGTTTGCTGGCAATGCTAACCGATGTCTGGCAGGTGAACATTTACCCTGCCCTGATCATTACCATGGCCGTGGTTACCTTAGCCGCCTATCTGATTAACAAATTTGTTGAAATTCCGGCCAATCATTTAATACGCAACTGGTACAAAAACCGGAATCAGAAAGGCTCACATACCCGCTCCCGGGAAATTGCCATATAATAGTTTCCTGATCTTACTTACTTTTGCAGCCTAACCACGCATATTTGAATATTATTTTCAAATCATGTGTTATCATATGCACTATACTGACTTTTAATGGCCAAAAGTGAAACCACTCCTGAACAACCATCGCCATTCGCGGTGCGAAAAATAAGCTGGCAAGGGCTCAAAACGACGCTTGACCTGCTTCGCTATTTAAGACCCTACCGGGTTACATTTGCTATCGGACTCGTTTTTCTGGTACTCTCCACCGCCACGTCGTTGGCCTTCCCAAAGCTGGTAGGAAGCATTATAGAGGTTATTGAAGGCAAGTCGCCTTATACCATCAATCAGATCACGCTTTTCCTGTTTTTTATACTGATATGCCAGGCGGTATTCTCTTTTTTCCGGGTGTATTTGTTTACTAAAGTCAGTGAGATGGCGATGACCAATATCCGGTCAGATGTTTTTACCAAAATCATCACATTACCCATCTCTTTCCTGGAACAGCGCCGCGTTGGCGAACTCACGAGCCGCATCACCTCCGATGTTTCCCAGCTGCAAGGATTGCTTTCCTTCACATTAGCCGAGATTTTCAGACAGGTTGCGACATTAATCGTGGGTGTTTCCATTCTCTTTTACACTTCCTGGAAACTTACGCTTTTCATGCTGGCCACATTTCCTGTCCTCGTTGTCGCTTCCGTATTTTTTGGCCGGCATCAGCGTCGGTTGGCCAGGAAGGTGCAGGACGAGCTCGCTGCGGCCAATGTGGTTGTGGAGGAAACATTGCAGTCTGTAAATGTGGTCAAAGCATTTACCAATGAACCGCTTGAAGTAAACCGTTACCAGCTGATTTTGAAGCGTGTAGTAGACTTATCGCTTTATGCGGCAGCATTCCGGGGCGGGTTTGTTTCGTTTATCATTTTTGCGCTTTTCGGCGGCATAGTCGGGGTGGTCTGGTATGGTGCTGGACTGGTGCAGGCGGGTGAGTTCGGACTTTCTGATTTGTTTACATTCATTCTTTACACCACATTCATAGGCGCTTCGATCAGCGGAATGGGCGATTTATACGCACAGATCAACCGAGTTATCGGTGCTTCGGAAAGGATATTTGAAATACTGGAAGAAAAACCTGAGCTGGACCTGGAAAACGCAAGAAATACACCTGCAAGCCCGATCGAAGGGCACATTGCGTATCAGGATGTGCATTTCTCTTATCCTTCACGGGCTGATCTGCCGGTTTTAAAAGGGATTTCTTTTGATATAAAAGCTGGGGAAAAAATCGCGCTGGTAGGATACAGCGGCGCTGGAAAGTCAACGATCGTTCAGCTGCTCATGCGTTTTTACGATCACCAGACGGGCAACATTCTTATTGACGGCCAACCTGTTGAATCTTACGGACTCACCGAGCTAAGGAAAAACATTGCTATTGTGCCGCAGGAAGTAATGTTGTTTGGCGGGACTATTTATGAAAACATTGCCTACGGAAAACCCAATGCTACCCGGGAAGAAATTTATGATGCCGCCCGTCGCGCGCATGCAAGGGAGTTCATTGATACATTCCCTGAAAAATTTGACACGGTGGTTGGCGAACGCGGCATCAAGCTTTCCGGCGGTCAACGTCAGCGCATCGCCATTGCACGCGCGATTTTGAAAGATCCTAAAATTCTGATCCTCGACGAAGCAACAAGTTCACTTGATGCGGAATCGGAAAAGCTGGTGCAGATTGCGTTGGATGAATTGATGAAAAACCGCACTACAATCGTTATAGCGCACCGTTTGGCGACTATCCGGAAGGTGGATATGATTTACGTTATCCGGGAAGGCCGCATTGCGGAATCCGGAACGCATCAGCAATTAACACTTATGGACAATGGTTTGTACGCAAATCTGATCAAATTGCAGTTTGAAACCGCAGATAGCAATTGATGGAAACAAGCAGCCCAACCCAGAAATCCTCCAAAGCATTTTTTGAAACAGAAAAAAACAAAGCAGCCATTGCCGAGGCAGCCGCATTGCAAAAATTCAATCAGCTGGCCATTGCCAGGTTACTCGTATTTTTTGCCATGATCTTCTGCTTATGGCTGTGGAGTAATCAAAATCAGCCCATTTGGGGTTTGGTAGCATTCGGCTTGCTTGTAATTTTTCTGATTTCCATGCGCCGCCAGCAAGCTGCGCGAAAACTCCGCGATTTTCAGCATAACCTCGTCCATATTAACACCGATGAGCTAAGCAGGCTGTTATTCCGCTTCAACAGAGCAGATTCCGGCGTGCAGTTCCAGGAAAAAGACCATGCATATGGCAGCGATCTGGACATATTTGGTGAATATTCCCTGTACAAGCTCCTTAACCGGACCCGCACCGCGGAAGGCAGCCAGCGTTTTGCAAGCTGGCTTAAAAATCATGCGGATGTCAGAGAAATTAAGCTCCGGCAGGAAGCCGCGGCGGAAATCAGCAAGCATCCGGAAATGATCCAGGCGCTCGAAGCAACCGCTTTACTACACGAACACGCCGCAGAGCAATTGGGCGATTTCAGAGATTGGTCTACGGAATTTATGGACAAAGACCTGGCTCGCCTGCTTAATTTTCGTTGGTTCAGTGTCATTACGGTCATTGTTGCCATCCTGTTCCTGTTCTCTATACTGCCTGCATGGCCTTTGTTGTTATGCATTGCCGTCAATTCGGTGTTGATGGCGCGATTTAAGGGATACATTGAATCCGTTACAAATCGTACGGCCGAGTTGGGAAAAACATTGGTCTCTTACGGAGAAATCCTGGAAGTGGCGCAGTCGTTTCCTTATCAGGCACCGTGGTGGCTCGATCGCAAGGCGCGCATTGCGGGTTCCGGGGACGCACTGAAACAGGTCGGGGTGCTTTTTGAAAGACTGGATTACCGTAACAATATCTTTTTCTCGCTTTTTGTGGGCATACCGACGCTTTGGGACATATTTTGCGTAGCCGGACTCGAAAAATGGAAGCACCAGTATCACGATAAGCTAGCCGACTGGCTGGAAGTCCTGGCCGACGCCGAAGCAATGAACAGCTTGGCTGGTCACGCATTTGCCAATCCCACATACATTACCCCCGAAGTCGTCAATTCTCCTGAATTTCAGATTAATACCAAGGAAATGGGCCATCCGCTGATTCCACTGGAGCGAAGGATCAGCAATGATTTCAGTGTGTCCGGGACAGGGCATACGATCTTGGTAACCGGCTCGAATATGTCGGGAAAAAGTACATTTCTACGGACAATTGGGCTCAATTTCGTATTGGCTCAAATGGGCGCAGTAGTAAGTGCCAAAACATTCAGATGTGCACCTGTGCGCGTTTTCAGCAGCATGCGCACGCAGGATTCACTCGAAGAAAGCACTTCATCTTTTTATGCTGAATTAAAAAGACTGAAAAAGCTGCTGGAACTGTCCGACCACAACAATGTTGCCCCGGTATTTTATTTATTGGATGAAATCCTGAAAGGCACCAACTCTTCCGACCGCCACCGCGGAGCCGAAGCATTGATCAGACAGTTGCATATGAAAAAAGCTTCCGGGCTGGTTTCGACCCACGATCTTGAACTTGGAGAATGGGGCGCCACGGAAAGTTACGTTCACAATTTCCATTTCAGGTCCGATGTCGAAAACGGTGAATTACTGTTTGATTACAAGCTGCATAATGGAATTTGTAAGAGCTTCAATGCTTCGGAATTGATGCGAATGATGGGTATTCAGATAGAAAAATAGTGTTGTGCCGGGATTTGCGTAACTTTACAGTGCACAATTACGTTTCTTAATTCTGAGCGTGGATTGAGGATTTTGAGCATTAGATTTAGTACATTAAAATAACAAATAACGATTACCGAAACCTGAATGGAAGTATTAATAATGGCAGGGCAGCTCATTCTGGGCTTATCAATTTTGGTAGGGCTGCATGAATGGGGGCATATGTTTGCTGCGAAAATGTTTGGAATGCGAGTTGAAAAATACTTCATTGGTTTTCCTCCGAAGATATTCAGCTTTAAAAAAGGAGAAACAGAATATGGAATTGGCGCAATCCCGTTGGGAGGTTTCGTCAAAATATCGGGAATGATCGACGAGTCCATGGATACTGAGACGATGAACAAGGAGCCGCAGCCCTATGAATTCCGTTCGAAACCAGCCTGGCAGCGTTTGATCGTAATGCTTGGCGGAATTATTGTCAATGTGATCGTCGGGATTTTCATATTCATCGTCATTGCGTATAATAATGGAGATAAATACCTTTCCAGCACCGAGGTCAATAAATACGGCATTGTAGCCGGCGACCTGGCCAAAGAAATCGGCCTGCAAACGGGCGACAAAATTGTGAAGGTAAATGGCAAGCCGTTCACTAGTTTCGATGAATTGGGAAGCTCCGAAGTGCTGCTGGGAAGCAACAGCTCTTATACGGTGAACCGCGGCGGTAAGGATGTTGAGATTGATATTCCGAATGATTTCATTGAAAAGTTATCTGATCCGGAAGAAAAGAGAAGCTTTATCCGTCCTCTAGAACCCTTCAAGATCGGTGAAGTTGTACCGGCGTCTCCTGCACAAAAAGCGGGTCTCCTAACGGGTGATAAGGTCATTTCTATCAACGGCCAGCCTATCCAGTTCTTTCACGAGCTGCAAGGCCAGCTGCAAAATCTGAAAGGTAAAAAAGCTGAATTACTCGTTCAACGCGGTGCGGAGAGCAAAAAGCTTAATGCTACTGTGGATGAAGACGGAACACTGGGTTTCTATCCCGAAAGTCTGTTGAACTACACGGCTGTAAAATATACATTGGCACAAGCCATTTCGGTCGGCACAAATGATGCTTTTGCCGTTGTTTATAACAATATTAAAGGTTTTGGTAAAATATTCAGAGGTGAAGTTTCAGCCTCCAAAGCGCTAAGCGGACCAATCGGGATTGCCCGTATGTTCGGTGGCATTTGGGATTGGAGCCGTTTCTGGTATTTAACCGGTTTGCTTTCAATGGTGCTTGCGTTCATGAATGCATTACCTATTCCGGCATTAGATGGCGGCCACGCGGTGATCCTTTCTTACGAGATCATTTCGGGACGTAAGCCATCCGATCGCTTTTTGGAAAATGCACAGAAAGTCGGCATGGTGCTTTTACTTGGCCTGATGGCTTTTGCAATATTCAATGATGTCTGGAAAGCAGTATTTTAAAATGTTTTTGCGTGAAAATAAGGAAAGGACAAAGCGCTTAATCCGCTTTCCTTTCCTTATTTTTTTCGTTCTGACCCTGTCGTCGTCAGTGCATGATTATCATGTTAGCGTCACACAGATGCAGTATAACCCTGCGCTCAAAACATTCGAAGTGAGTATACGTATGTTCACGGACGATCTTGAACGTGCGCTATCACAAGGAGGGCTGGCCCAAGGAAATGATAAGCAGCGCGTTGTTATAAAGAATAACGACAAAAATGATCCGTTGGTCGAGCGATATATTTTAAAATCGTTTATGCTGACGGACAGTGAGAAGAAACCGGTTGCTATTAAGTACGTAGGGAAGGAACAGGAGGAGGATGCAACATGGGTTTATCTGGAAATTCCATTCCATGGTCCTTTGAATGGCTTTAAGCTACAAAACAGCACGCTGATGGAGGTTTTTGATGATCAGGTCAATATGACGAACATTAAAAGCGCTTCTGAAAAACGCACATTCTTGTTTAAAAAGGGACAATCTGTACACATTCTTTAACCGCATTCCGGTTACTAAAAAGCCTGACACAGTCGTTGGTGGCATGGCTATTTTGTTTTATTATTCCCTTTCTTTTGAAAGTCATTATTTATATATTGGGAAAAGATTATCTGTCATTTTGACAGAATGCCTATGAAATTTGAACCTTCTGACTTATATAGTCGGCTGCTAATGTCCGATTCGGATATGGATAGCCTTGAAATTGTTCCTCTTGGTGGCCCTGATGGCTCCGACGAGCCTTTTGAACTCCCCGAAGAACTTGCGATACTGCCGATCAGGCAAACAGTACTTTTCCCAGGAATGGTTATTCCCGTGACCGTAGTGCGCCAGAAGGCCATTCGTTTAGTCAAAAAAATATACAGGAATTCGGATATAAATCAACGCATACTCGGAGCAGTAACGCAAGCCATCCCTAATAAGGAAGACCCTACTGCTGAGGACCTTTACAATGTCGGAACAGTTGCACAGATCCTGAAAATGATCACGTTACCAGATGGGAATGTGACCATTATTGTGCAAGGAAGACAACGTTTTGAGATTAAAACCATTCTGCACGAAGAACCGTATTTGACTGCACAGGTTAAGGCGATTGACGATTCGTTTGTTGGCCCGACCAAGAAGGAATCCAAAGCACTTTTGCAATCCCTTCGTGATGGCGCGCATAAGATCATGCGCCTGAACCCTGAAATTCCTCAGGAAGCGCGGATCGCGCTGGATAACATTGAAAGCCCTATTTTCCTGATCCATTTTCTTTCCTCCAACATTAATGTAGAGGTTGCAGACAAGCAAAAGCTGCTCGAAGAAAGGAATGGACATAAGCAGGCAACATTGCTGCTTCAATATATGATGCGGGAAATTGAAATGCTGGAATTGAAGCGGGAAATCCAAACCAAAGCCAGCTCAGACATTGACCAGCAGCAACGCGATTATTTCCTCAGACAACAAATAAAAGTCCTGCACGACGAGCTCGGCATGGACAGCCCGGAGCGTGATCTCGACGAAATTCGTTTGAAAGCAAGCCAGAAAAAATGGTCGGACGCGGTGCGCCTGCACTTTGAAAAAGAACTGGCGAAGCTGCAACGCATTAACCCCATGGCGCCCGAATATCCGGTGACCATGAATTACCTGGAAATGCTTGTTGACCTGCCGTGGCGACAATATACCAAAGACAATTTCGACCTGGTCCGTGCGCAGAAAGTGCTGGACGCAGACCATTTTGGTTTGGAGAAAGTAAAAGAGCGGATCATTGAATATCTGGCTGTTTTGAAGCTGAAAGGCAATCTGAAAGCGCCTATTCTTTGTTTATACGGGCCTCCGGGAGTTGGTAAAACTTCACTGGGAAGATCCATTGCCAAAGCATTAAACCGCGAATACATCAGAATGGCGCTCGGCGGCGTGCACGATGAGGCTGAAATCCGTGGTCACAGAAAGACATATATCGGCGCTATGCCAGGAAAAATCATTCAGAACATTAAAAAAGCAGGTTATGCCAATCCTGTGTTCATCCTGGATGAGATTGATAAAGTAAGCTCCGATTACCGGGGCGATCCTTCTTCCGCTTTATTGGAAGTGCTTGACCCTGAGCAAAACTCTTCATTTACAGACAATTACCTGGAAGTTGAGTATGATCTTTCCAAGGTTTTGTTCGTAGCAACCGCCAATGCACTGGACACCATTCACCCTGCCCTGCGCGACCGGATGGAGATCATCGAAATGACGGGTTACACGATCGAAGAGAAATTACAGATTGCGAAACGTTATCTGGTTCCCAAACAACGCAAAGATCACGGCTTGAAATCGACAGATATCAAGATCGACGATGTCGCATTGACTAAAATTATAGAAGGTTATACAAGGGAATCCGGTGTCCGGAACCTGGAACAGAAAATAGGATCAGTTGTCCGTAAAATCGCGAAATCGGTTGCGATGGAGCAGGAATATCCTAAAACCATTAAAGCTGAACAGATTGAAAAATATCTTGGCGCAGAGATTTTTGACAAAGATCTGTATCAGGACAATGATTTTGCAGGCGTAGTAACAGGCCTGGCCTGGACTTCGGTAGGTGGTGAAATTCTTTTTATAGAAACGAGTCTGAGCCGCGGAAAAGGAAACCTTACATTGTCTGGCCAGCTGGGTGATGTGATGAAAGAATCGGCAGTGGCCGCTCTATCGTATCTGAAAGCAAATGCAGACCGGTTAGGCATCGATTACAGGATCTTTAACCATTATGACCTTCACGTACACGTGCCTGCGGGCGCTGTGCCCAAGGATGGGCCTTCTGCGGGCGTGACCATGGTAACTTCTATGGCTTCGATCTTTACGCAACGCCGGGTGAAACCGTTCATCGCGATGACGGGCGAGATCACATTAAGGGGAAAAGTGTTGCCTGTGGGCGGTGTGAAGGAGAAAATCCTTGCTGCGCGCCGTGCCGGTGTAAAGGAAATTATTCTTTGTGTAAAAAACCGGAAGGATGTGGAGGAGGTGCCAGCGAATTATATTAAAGATCTGTCGTTCCATTATGTGGATCAGATTGATGAGGTGCTGGAATATGCATTGCTGCCTGAGAAGGTAAAAAATGCCACCAATTTTATTTTCCCGGAAGAGAAGAAAGAAAAAGAAGAAAGCGGATACGCGACTCTGGACGTTTAAAAGCTGTTTTCAAAAAAATAATATATTTTGGGTTCAAAAAGACGCTTTCGGGCGTCTTTTTTGCTTAGGGGTTTGTAATTCGAAAACACGTCCTGATATCAACAACTATTCATTACTAAAATGTCCTTACCGCAGCTTTCCCCCGAATTGCTGGACCAGCGTCCAGACTTGTTGCCAAACCATCAAAACCTGCTTGCACTGCCTGAAAAGATCATTCAGTTTGGCACAGGCGTGCTGTTGCGCGGCTTGCCAGATTATTTTGTAAACAAGGCCAATCAGCAAGGGATTTTCAATGGCAGGATCGTGGTTGTGAAGTCCACTAACAGCGGCGGAACGGATGCATTTGCTACGCAGAAAAACGTGTTCTCACACAGCATCCGCGGCATTGAGGATGGGAATCAGGTTGATAAGCTGGTAATTAATAGCGCCATTAGCCGGACCATTTCAGCAAACAATAACTGGGCTGAGATCCTGGAATGTGCCCGTAACCCAGAATTAAAAATTGTTATTTCAAATACGACAGAAGTTGGGATACAACTGACTGACGATGATATTTTTGCCAGCCCCCCGGCTTCCTATCCGGGGAAACTGACGGCTTACTTGTATGAGCGCTTTAAAGCATTCAACGGAAGCGCAGAGTCCGGAATGGTAATCGTTCCTACTGAGCTGATCGTCAATAGCGGACAAAAATTACGCGACATTGTTCTCGAACAAGCAAAACGCCACAATCTGGACGAAACATTTACTCAATGGCTGGAAGAACATAATCATTTTTGCAGTTCGCTTGTGGACCGTATTGTTCCCGGCAAGCCGGACGCTGAAACCGTGGCGCTTATTTCGAGTCAACAAGGTTATAAGGATGACTTGCTGATCGTTTCAGAGGTTTACAGATTGTGGGCTATTGAAGGGAGCGAACATGTAAAATCCCTTTTAAGCTTTGCTGAGGCGGACAAAGGCGTTGTTATAGAACCCAACATTGATCTGTACAGAGAGCTGAAATTACGCCTTCTTAACGGCACGCATACGCTTGCTTGCGGTCTTTGTTTCCTGAATGGCCTGGATACAGTGCGGGAAAGTATGGAAAACCCTGAGACTGCGTCTTTTATTGTAGATGTAATGTTGACAGAGCTCGCTCCGGCCATTCCTTATGATGTGGATGCGGCGCGTGCGCAGGAGTTTGGCAACCAGGTTCTGGACCGTTTCCGCAACCCGTTCATCCGCCACCAGCTGATAGACATTACTGTGCAATACACGGCCAAAATGAGAATGCGGAATGTTCCCACACTGCTGAGCCATTACAAAAAGTCCGATGAGGCACCAGCGCTTTTTGCCGAGGGATTCGCTGCATTCCTTAAATTTATGAAGCCGGTTGTCCACAAAGACGGCGCTTACTACGGCGATCGCGATGGCCAGCCTTATTCGATCCGCTGCGATGCCGCCCCGTATTTTGATGAAATGTGGAAAACGGCCGCTTCACCGCTTGATCTTGCAGAGAAAGTTTTAGCCGATGTATCGCTCTGGGATACGGATCTGACGCAGCTTCCCGGATTTCTGGACGCTGTGAAGTCGCATATGGCTGAGGCAGCAGCGATGGATACATTGCGCATTGTTCCGGGCGCGGATGCGCCCAAAATTGATGTTGATTAATGCTGTATAGCGCAAATTTGTAATAAAAATAAGGTAAGGCGACTTTGCTGGAAGCCTTCACACATACAGTCCGCTTTTGTTGAAACAGACAGAAGCGGACTTTTTATTTACAATCAGTTTGATCCACCATTGCCTATTTGGATACTAAAAATCCCTTTGGCATCATTTTTGACTTTATGACACCCTGAAACTCAAAAAATGATTATTACAATTTTCGATATATAACTGTGAAAAGATCTATAAAAATACTGATAGGAATAGTGGTTATTGTTATAATCGCACGCTTACTCCTTCCTTATTTCGTGGTAAAATATGTGAACAGGGTGCTGGCCGATATGGATGGCTATACCGGGCACATTGACGACGTGGACATTCATCTTATCCGCGGCGCTTACCAGATAGATGGCATGAATATCCGCAAGGTGAATGGCAAAATAAAGGAGCCGTTTATTCTGATTCCTGAAATGGATCTCTCGGTGCAATGGGAATCCTTGCTGAAAGGAAAGCTCGTGAGCGAGGTCGAATGTCATAATCCGGAGATCAACTTCGCGTTCAGCAGCAGCGAGGAAGCAAGCCAGACAGGTGCGGAAAACGATTGGACCAAAGTGATAAAAGACCTTTTGCCGATTGAAATAAACCGTTTCCAGATCATTAATGGCAAAGTGGACCTTACCAGCATTGTGAGCCAGCCCAAAACCGACCTGACGCTGAAAAACTTTAACCTCGAGATCGAGAACATCCGGAACGTTGAAGAAAAAGGTAAGAGTTTTCCTTCCCCCGTAAAAGCGACT
Organism: Dyadobacter alkalitolerans DSM 23607; assembly: GCF_000428845.1. Classification (GTDB taxonomy): domain Bacteria; phylum Bacteroidota; class Bacteroidia; order Cytophagales; family Spirosomataceae; genus Dyadobacter; species Dyadobacter alkalitolerans. The sequence continues at coordinate 196,407 of NZ_AUAS01000003.1, forward strand.
GGTGATATGCCTGGTTTTGGCGGGACCATGCTCTTCACGGCCAATATGATGCTGTTAAAGAAAATTCCGGACTTTGATTACAATCTTAGTTTGAAAGACCTTCAATTGGTGAAGCTCAACAGTCTGGCGCGGCAGTATGGCAACCTGGACTTTGAACAAGGCACGATGAGTCTTTTGAGCGAGATGAAAATGGTCGACGGGAAGCTTGAAGGATATTTGAAGCCGCTTACAAAAGACATGAAAATATTTAAGATGAAGGAAGAAAACCGAAATGTCAGCCAGTTCTTTCGCGAACTCCTGGCAGAAGGCGGTGCTTTCGTTTTGGAAAATAAAAAGAAGGATCAGGTGGCCACACGCATTCCATTAAAAGGGACTGTGGGCGAAATTTCAACTGACTTCTGGCCCATCATTATCAATGTGCTCCGGAATGCTTATGTGGAAGCCTTTAAGGCTGAGTACGACTCTTCTATGAGCGTAAAAGATACCATTAAGGAAGTGCGGAAAGAGAGAAAAGAGAAGCGTAAAGAGCGACGTGAGGAAAGAAAGGCGAAGCGTGAACGCAAAAAAGCGGAACGTAAAGAAGATTAGGTTCCGCTTTCAGGAATATTGAAAATTGAATGATCAGTTAGCTTCCCGGAATTGAGCAACCAGTGCTATGCTTTCCGCAACTTTCTGCTCGATCCAGGAATAGTTACCGGCTTCGATAATGTCTTTTGGGAATAAATTGGATCCCAGGCCAACCGCATAGGCGCCTGCTCCAAACCATTCGTTAATACTTTCAGCAGTTGGCTGTACGCCGCCGGTTACCATGATTTTAACATTCGGCATAGGTCCGCGGATCGCTCTAATGAATTTGGATCCTACAACATCCCCCGGAAAAAGTTTAACCACTTCGGCTCCTGCTTGCTGTGCGTTGTAAATTTCCGTTAATGTAGAAACGCCCGGAATCCAGGGAATGTTGGCTTTCGCGCAAGCATATCCAACGGCAGGGTTAAGGCAAGGTGTTACAATGAAATCGGCTCCTGCATCGATGAACTTCTGTGCAGTTTCGGCATCATAAATCGTCCCTATGCCCATGGATAAGCCTGGCAAGCTCTCTTTTGTATAGGAAACCAGCTCAGTAAATACAGTAAATGCGTTTTCGCCGCGGTTTGTAAACTCAAACGCACGGGCACCGCCCCTGTAACTGGCATTGATAACCTCTTTTGCAATTTCTATATCACCATGATAGAACAGCGGCAGCACGCCGACCTGATTCAATAGTGTCAATGTTGTTTCTTTGTCCATATCATTCGTTTTTTGGAACGGTAATCAGCGTTTGATCCTACCTGACGTTTCGCCCTGCCGGATCGCTTCAACTTCCTGAATTGTGGAAATCAATGCGTCTCCTTCGATCGTATGTTTTAACGCCGAGGCCGCAACGCCAAATTCAAGTGCTTTTTGCTGATCATTAGATGTAATCAATCCGTGTATCAAGCCGGCAATGAATGCATCACCGCCGCCCACTCTGTCGATAATCGGATTAATTTCAATATCAGCCGTTTCCAACAATTCTTTTCCGTTCCATAGATAAGCCCGTAAAAGGTTGTGTGACGCGCTGATGGAAGTCCGTTTTGTATCAACAACCGTCTTCACTTGCGGATAAGCCTTCTGTAAATTGACACAGGACTCTACAAAATCGTTTCCGTCGATGCCAAAAATCTCCTTTATATTTTCGCTGTTTGCGATCACAATGTCCGTCCCGGCAGTCAGTTCGGGGAGAATGTCGGATGGCTTTTTACCATATTTCCACAGATTTGCCCTGTAAAAAATATCACCTGAGACCGTTAGTCCGTATTTTCGTGCTGTTTTGATTCCATCCAGGAGCGCGTCTGCTGCTCCCTGAGAAAGTGCCGGCGTAATGCCTGCCCAGTGAAACCACTTAGCATCTTTCAAAATGCTGTCCCAATCAATTTCCTTTGGGTCTATCTCGGCCAATGATGAGTTAGCACGATCATAAACGATCTGGCTGCCGCGCAGGGCCGCACCCATTTCCAGAAAATAAACGGCCATCCTGGGGCCTCCGTAAATGATGTGGGAGATATCAACTCCGTGAAATTGAAGATATTGCGCTGCTGCCCTGCCTATTGGCGAATCCGGAAAACGCGTTACATGCGCCGTATGATGCCCCCAATATGCCAATGCCGTAGAAACATTCGCTTCTCCGCCGGCATAGGTGACATTCAGTTGACGTGCTTGTTCGAAACGGGAAAAACCTGGTGTAGAAAGTCGCATGAGGACTTCTCCAAAAGAAACTATTTGAGCCATAGTTGCAAACCTACCTAAAATCCGAAATAATTACTCGCATTGCGATAAGAAATGTCCTGAACCACTTTTCCGAGCCATTGCATATCATTAGGAAGCTCGCCATTTTCTACATCACTGCCAATCATGTTGCAAAGGATCCTGCGGAAATATTCGTGGCGGGGATATGAGAGAAAACTTCTGGAATCGGTAAGCATTCCCACGAAACGGCTCAATAGCCCCATGTTAGAAAGTGCATTCATCTGGCGTTCCATGCCGTCCTTCTGATCCAGATACCACCAGCCTGAGCCAAACTGCATTTTGCCCGCAATGGTGCCATCATTATAATTACCCGTCATTGTCGCCAACACTTCATTATCGGCAGGATTAAGGTTATAAAGGATTGTTTTGGTCAGCTGATTTGTGGAATCCAGCTTATTGAAAAACTTGGACATTGCAGACGCCTGGCTGTAATCGCCAATGGAATCCCAGCCTGTATCCGGGCCGAGCTCCCGCAGCATACGCGCATTGTTGTTACGCAATGCACCCAAGTGGAATTGTTGCGTCCAGGATTTTGCATGATCCATTTTTGCAGTTTCAAAAAGCACCATGGATTTGAATGCTTCGCGTTGTGCATCGCCTGGAAGTTCTCCGCTGCGCGCCGCCGCGAACGCCGCTTTCGCAGCTTCTTCATCAAATGAGGCATAAATGTGCTCCAAACCATGATCCGAAAGCTTGCCGCCCATGGACTCGAAAAAGTCGTGGCGGTTCTGCAACGCTGCCAGGAGTTCTTCGTAAGAGTTAATTTCTCCCATACCCGAAGCCGCTGCCAGCTTGGTAAGATATTGATTGAATTCTTCCGGCGAATCGATCAGCAACATTGCTTTATCAGGACGGAAAGTAGGCAGCACTTTAAGGTCAAAACCACTGTCTTTGATCGCCTGATGGTCAGAAAGGGAATCCGTAGGATCATCTGTTGTACAAACGACCTTCACATTCATGCGTTTCAAAAGATTCCTGACCGAAAAATCCGGCTGCTTTAATTTAGCCGAACATTCGTCATAAATCTCTCTTGCAGAATCTTTATTTAACAAAATGTCAATGTCAAAATAGCGGAGCAATTCCAAATGTGTCCAGTGATACAACGGGTTACGCATGGTATAAGGCACCGTGATAGCCCATTGTTCAAACTTTTCCCAGTCGCTGGCATCACCTGTACAATAGCGCTCATTAATCCCATTTGCACGCATCGCCCGCCATTTATAATGGTCTCCATATAACCAAATCTGCGTGATATTCTCAAACTGCTTATCCGCCGAGATCTGATCGGGAGGAAGGTGGCAGTGGTAATCAATGATGGGCATCTCTTTGGCATAATCATGATAGAGAATGCGAGCAGTCTCCGACCGAAGCAGAAAATCGTCGGATATGAATGTCTTTTGTGCAGTAGCGAATGTTGTCATACCCCCAACCCCCTAAAAGGGGGCTATTTTTTTAGTTGTTTAAGATCAATACAAAGCAAAACGCAAAGTCCCCTTTAGGGGATTTAGGCGCTAACCCCGAGCAGAAACGCAAAGTCCCCTTCAGGGGATTTAGGGGCTAAACCGCTCAATAGCATACTCCAACCCCCGTAACTCTGCCAAACCACGCAACCTTCCGATGGCAGTGTAACCCGGATTTGTCCGCTTAGTCCCCGAAAGGTCGTCGAGCATTCTGTGACCGTGGTCCGGGCGGAACGGCATTCTTAAATCTGTCCTTCCGGCTTCGATCCGGCGTTTTTGCTCTGATAGCAATGCTTTCATAACGCTGTACATATCTACATCGCCATCGAGGTGGTCTGCTTCGTAGAAACTGCCGTCGTGCTCTCTTTTTGTGGCCCGCAAATGGATAAAATGGATCCGGTTGCCCAGCCTGTCGACCATTCCGCTAAGATCATTATCTGGTCTCACGCCATAAGAACCTGTGCAAAAGCAAATGCCATTTGCCTCATTATCATATGCTTCCAATAATAACAATGCATCGTTTTCTGTGCTTACCACGCGTGGCAGTCCTAAGATAGGATACGGAGGATCATCTGGATGGATCGCAAGCCTTATACCTGCCTCAGCTGCAACCGGCGCAATGGCCTGGATAAACTGGTACAAATGGGTCCGCAATTCCAGGTCACCCACATGCGCATATGCACTCAATGCAGTCCGGAATTCTTCAATGGTAAAGCTTTCTTCGGAGCCCGGTAAGCCTGCTATAATGTTCCTTACCAGCTTGTTAACGTCTGCTTCCCCGGCATGATCGAGCCAGCTTTTTGCTTTTTGCTTTTGCTCGTCGGTATAGTCGTCTTCCGCCTCCGGTCTTTTCAAAAGATACAGATCAAAAGCGGCGAACTGGGCTGCGTCAAACCGTAAACCCGTTGAACCATCCTTCATAGGTGCATCCAGGTCGGTTCTTGTCCAGTCCAGAATAGGCATGAAGTTGTAGCAAACGGTGTCTATGCCGCATGCGCCGAGGTTCACTAATGTCTGCTGGTAATTTATAATGTATCGTTCAAAATCTCCGGTCCGGGTCTTGATCGCTTCGTGGACCGGGACACTTTCCACCACCGACCAGGTAAGGCCGGCTTGCTCGATCATTTCTTTGCGTGCTTGTATTTCAGCGACTTCCCACACTTCCCCGTTACGGATGTGGTGCAATGCGGTTACGATGCCTGTTGCCCCGGCTTGACGAACGTCCTGCAATGTGACAGGATCATTGGGTCCAAACCAACGCCATGTTTGTTCTAATGCCATATCTGAATTTATGCTACTAACCTATGTTCGGGAACGCGTTCGCGTAAGACTTTCAACGCCCGGCTCATCTGCGTTTCCACTGTTTTAACCGAAATTTCAAGCTTTTCAGCAATGTCACGGTAACGAAGGCCCTCTTCGCGGCTGAGCCGGAAAATCAGCTGACATTGCCTTGGCAAAGCCTTGATGCAACCTTCTACATGATCAAAAAACTCATTGAATGTCAGTTCTTCGGCAGGCGAGAAATGATCCGCATGTGTCAGGTTCCATTGTACGGAATCCAGTGATTCACGCTCATTCTGTCGGTGGATCCTCAGTTTAAGATAATCCAGCGCCTGATTTCTTACTGCTCTGTAAATGTAAGCCTGAAACGAAGTATGCACTTCAATCTGCTCGCGATTTTTCCAAAGTTTCACAAACACATCTGAAACCACTTCCTCCGCGATTTCCCGCGTAACCACCACACGCATTGCATAATTACAAAGCGACCGGTAATGATGCGTGAACAATTCACGGAAAGCATGATAATCTCCGGTTGCCACCACCTTGCCAAATAAACTTTCCAGCGCGCTTTTCTGGGAATGGGCGGGTGATAGGGTGTTGGTAAATGATTTTGCTTCCATTAATGAGCTAGGTTAATTATAGAAAATTTCCTGGATTCGTAGTGGTAAAAGGCATACTTGCCCCGTCAACAGTGAACCTAGTTTAACGATTGGTTCGTTGATACACAAAATTTAATCTTGAAAAAAATCAATAAATCTACGCAACCGTTCCCGGAACCGTTCCCGTTTTCGTAATTTTTCCCGGAACTTGGTGCACTCTTTGTAAGTTGTGCAACAAATGCCGGTTAGCGCATTTTTTATACAAATTGTTGCAATTGTATTATTCCCATACATTCCATGAAGAAGGTCTCTATCACCATTAAGGAAATTGCCAGGCAGCTTAACATTTCCAAATCAACCGTTTCGCGGGCGTTGCGGGACAGCAGTGAAATCAGTGAGGAGACAAAAAATAAGGTCATTGAGCTGGCTGAGAAACTCAATTACTATCCCAATCCAATTGCCATCAGTTTGCTCAAAAACCGCACGCAAACCATCGGTGTCATTGTTCCGGACATTGCCAATCGATTTTACTCGTCGGCCATCGGCGGCGTGGAGGACATTGCATATAGCCGGGGCTATCACACCATGATTTACCAAAGCCATGAACAGCTCGAGCGCGAGCGTTCCGCATCACGGCACATTGCTTCACGGCGTGTCGATGGGCTTGTTGTGGCTATTTCAAGCCAGTCGGAGAACATTGATCATTTTGTTTCTTTGCAGGAACAAGGCATCCCGGTGGTATTTTTTGATCGTGTGAGTGATGCCATGCAAACACATAAGGTGCGTGTGGACGACTATAAAGGCGCATTTGAAGCAACAGAACATTTGATTAAACGCGGTTGCAAGCGCATTGCACACATTGCCGGGCCAAAACCAGTCTCCATTACGCGTTTCCGTTTGGAAGGTTATAAGGATGCATTAAGGAAACACAACATTGATTTTAAGGAAGAATGGGTGTTGCATAGTGAAATCACCCAGGCAGGCGGGACGGAGCGCACGTATCAGTTGATGGCGCTTCGGGAACGTCCTGATGCGATTTTCGGAGCGAGTGACCGGATCACCATGGGCATCCATTGGGCACTGCGGCAGCTTGGTTACCGCATGCCGGACGACGTGGCGGTGGTTGGTTTTTGTGATCTGGCGATGTCGTCATTGCTCGATCCGCCGGTGAGCTCGGTGACGCAGCCATCATTTGAAATGGGCCAGCAAGCCACCTCATTGCTCCTGGACCTGATAGAAAGCAAAAATACCCCGGCCGAATATGAGACCAGGGTATTGCCTTCCAATCTTGTGATAAATCAGTCGTCGATGCGGATCACTAAATGAGTGTTACCCGGTAATCGTTTTCAATTTTCTTTCGAACTCTGAAAGGATCTTTTCTTTCATCTGAACCTTCCGCTTCTGAATGTTGATGCGGCCGGCTGCCTGCTTGTCTTGCTCTGGGTCGCCGGTGGCAGTCCTGTCAAATTCAAGCATGGCAAATTCCAGGTCACTTTTCTCGCGTTTGGCAAGCCATTCAAGTTCTCTGTATTTTGTTCTGAGCTGCTCTTCGGGGCTTTTCAGTTCAAATGCAGGATATTTGCGGCTGATCACACGGGCCAGATAACTTAGCTCAAATATCTTATCGCAAACCATTCTGAAACGCTCTGCAAGTTCCTTATCTGCCATTTTGAAAGGGATTTTAATTTCCTTCCATTTGCTCAAAAGGACTTTTGCTTCCTGCGAAGCCTCAATAATGTCTGGTGCACGAAGCAATGTTTCCGCTTGTTGCAACAATTTCTGTTGTTCTACAATCCGTGGGTCAACGCGGACTTTGGGCTCAATGCCTTTGGCGAGATTATATTTATCATAGAACAATTTCAAAAAGTGCCTGTAAGCCTTATTCACTTTGAAAAAGCGCTTTGGCGGCACTTCCCCAATGTTGTTCCAGGCATTCCGCACTTCCCTGGCCTTCTGATAAGCGTCGTCCAGATCGCGTGAGTAACTCAGCGTTTTTGTGATCTTGATCAGCTTTTCATATTCCTCTATACGGAACTGGTTAATTTTATTCTGTTCGTCGAAATAATCCCTCCGGCGTTGGAAAAAATCGTCCAGGATTTGCTGGAAAGTTGTTTCCACTTCTTCCTGATATTCCTTCTCCACAGGTCCGGTGCGAATCCACTTGGCTTTAATTTCCTGAATTTGATCCGTAGCCGCCGTATAATCTTCGATAGCCGCCGCAACCTTCACATCTTCGATCAAAGCACGTTTGATTTCCAGGTTTTTAAGCTGGTTAACCTCGATCAAACCTTTCAGATATTCCTCTTTCTCTTCCAGTCTCTGCAACAATGGAACAAAGTCCCCGAGTGCATCAAAACCTTTAAGCTTACGTTGAAGCTGGATCAGCTTGGTAAGATAAGAACCCTTGTTAAGTGCCTCATCTATTTCTTGTTCCAACTGCTCCACTTTGTTCAGAACGATGTTAAAACGATTTTTAAAATAGTCAATCGCTTCCTGCTCAGTTCTCTTTACTTCTCCAATTTGCCGGTCGGGGAATTCCAAATACCCCTTTAAAAATACTTTGCTGTCTTTAACATAGCCGTATTCATCATTCAATGTGGCATTTTCCATTCTTTCAATTTTTTATCTGCTAAGTGTAGGGATAATAACGATATTTGTTATCGCACAAATTAAACAAAAAATGAGTAACGAAACCATTATTTTCTCAATGTCGGGGGTTAACAAAATCATTCCTCCAAACCGGCATATCATTAAAAACATCTATTTATCCTTTTTTTATGGTGCTAAAATCGGGGTTTTAGGTTTAAACGGATCAGGTAAATCAACGCTTTTGCGCGTTATAGCAGGAATTGATAAGGACATACAGGGAGACGTGGTTTTCTCTCCCGGTTACTCCGTTGGAATGCTTGAACAAGAACCCAAACTTGACCCCACAAAGACTGTAAGAGAAGTTGTAGAAGAAGGAGTTCAGGAAATAGTTGACCTGTTAAAGGAATTTGAGCAGATCAATGAGGCATTCGGAGAAGAAGATGCGGACTTCGATAAGCTGCTGGAACGCCAGGGTGAAGTCCAGGAAAAGCTGGATTCAACAGACGCCTGGAACCTGGATAACCGACTGGAAATAGCGATGGACGCCCTGCGCTGCCCGCCGTCAGATACATTGGTTGCAACGCTCTCGGGTGGTGAAAAACGCCGGGTTGCATTGTGCCGCCTGCTGCTACGCCAGCCCGATGTCTTGCTGCTGGATGAGCCTACCAACCACTTGGATGCGGAGTCGGTTTTGTGGCTGGAAGAGCATTTGAGACAATATAAAGGAACAGTAATCGCCGTAACCCACGATCGTTACTTCCTGGATAATGTGGCTGGTTGGATCCTGGAACTGGACCGCGGCGAAGGCATTCCGTGGAAAGGAAATTATACTTCCTGGCTCGAACAAAAGCAGGAACGTTTGAAAAAAGAAGAGAAAACAGAGTCGAAACGTCAGAAAACACTTCAACGCGAGCTGGAATGGGTGCGCATGGGTGCGAAAGGACGTCAGGCCAAATCCAAAGCCCGTTTGGGTGCTTACGAGCGCTTATTGGGTGAGGAAGGGCGCGAAAAAGAAGAAAAATTAGAGATCTTTATTCCGGCTGGACCCCGTCTGGGGAACAAGGTTATTGAAGCGCATAATGTCTCTATGGGTTTTGGAGACAGGCTTTTGTATGAGAACCTTAGTTTCGCATTGCCTCCCAACGGGATCGTCGGCATTATCGGGCCGAATGGTGCGGGTAAAACCACACTTTTCAAACTCATAACAGGGCAATTGAAACCATTGAGCGGACATTTTGATGTGGGCGACACGGTGGAACTGGCCTATGTGGACCAGGAACATGACAACCTGGATCCTGCCAAAACGGTTTACCAAAGCATTGCAGACGGCAACGACTGGATCATGATCGCAGGCAAGCAATCGAATGCCCGGGCCTACGTAAGCCGCTTTAACTTTGGTGGTGGTGACCAGGAAAAGAAGGTTGGAAACCTGTCCGGTGGAGAAAGGAACCGCGTGCACTTAGCCATGACATTGAAGGAAGGCGGCAATTTACTTTTACTCGATGAGCCTACCAACGATTTGGATATCAATACATTAAGAGCACTGGAAGAAGGTCTCGAAAACTTTGCGGGTTGTGCCGTGATCATTTCCCACGACCGGTGGTTCCTGGATCGCGTAGCAACGCATATTCTTGCTTTTGAAGGTGATTCGCAGGTTTATTGGTTTGAAGGTAATTTCTCTGAATATGAGGAAAACCGTAAGAAGCGATTGGGCTCCGACCTGACGCCGAAGCGGATTAAATATAAAAAACTAGCTTAGTTAGAAACAGTTAATCATTATCAATGAGTCAGATTTCATCTCTAGATAAAATACATTTTATATCGATTGGCGGCAGCGTAATGCATAATCTTGCGATTGCCCTGCATTTAAAAGGATTTGTAGTAACGGGGTCCGATGACGAAATATATGAACCCTCGGCGAGCCGCCTTTCCAAACATGAATTGCTTCCGGCGGTTACTGGCTGGTTTCCTGAAAAAATAACAGCCGACCTTTCGGCTGTTATTTTGGGTATGCATGCACGGCAGGACAATCCGGAGCTGGCAAAAGCAAAGGAACTGGGCATTAAGGTCTATTCTTATCCTGAATATATTTTTGAACAAAGCGTAAACAAACAACGCGTGGTGATCGCAGGAAGTCATGGTAAAACGACCATTACTTCCATGATTTTACACGTTTTGAATCATAATAAGCGTGTTTTCAACTATTTGGTAGGTGCCCAGATCGAAGGGTTTGATAACATGGTGAAGCTTTCGGAAGAAGCACCGCTGATCGTGATCGAAGGCGACGAATATTTCACTTCGCCCCTCGATCCTACCCCGAAATTCATGCATTACCAGCCGCACATTGCCTTGATCAGTGGCATTGCATGGGATCATTTCAATGTGTTCCCAACCTGGGAATCCTACGTGAAGCAATTTGAACTGCTGGCCGATTCGTTGCCAAAAGCAGGCGGGATTATCTTCGATGAAACCGACGATATGCTGAATGTTATCGGTCAAAAAGAGCGTGCAGATGTTGTGAGCACACCATATCATGCCCATCCTTATAAGATTGAAGATGGCAAAACAATCCTGATCACGCCTGATAATAAGGAAGTTTCTGTGCTGGTTTTTGGTAACCACAACATGAAAAATATCAGCGGAGCTTATGTAGTCTGCGGACGTCTGGGCATTACCGACGATGAGTTTTATGACGCCATTCAGAGTTTTAAAGGTGCATCCAAACGTCTCGAACTGTTGGGTAAAAGTGAAACCGTTAACATTTACCGCGATTTCGCACACGCGCCTTCGAAAGTAGAGGCTACAACAGCTGCATTGAAAGAGCAATATCCGGAGCGTATATTGGTTGCCTGCGCAGAGCTGCACACTTTCAGCAGCCTTAATAAGGCATTTTTGAGCCAGTATCGCAGGAAATTGAAGGCGGCGGACATTGCAGTGGTTTACTACAATCCGCAAACAGTTGAACATAAGCGTCTTGAACCGATCTCGGAAGAAGACATTCGCACGGCTTTCAAACGCGACGATCTGAAAGTTTTTACTGATTCTGCGGAAATGGTTGCGTTTTTAAAAACATTAACGTGGGAAAATGCCAATCTCCTTTTGATGAGCTCAGGCACTTACGGCGAACTCGACCTGAAAGCGTTGGCAACAGAATTGCTTGATTAACAGAACCATACATTAACACTATATTTTAAAATTATGCAATCAATCGTAGTCTATTGCGGTTCCAATCCCGGTAAAAAAACGATCTATGCGGAAACTGCGTACACGTTAGGCGCGGAGTTGGCAAAACGAAACATCAGACTCATTTACGGCGGCGGCAACATGGGCTTAATGGGTCGCGTGGCGGACGGAGCCATGGAAAACAATGGTTCTGTGACCGGCATCATTCCCAACTTTCTTGCCAAACTTGAAGTAGCGCACAAAACGCTGACTGAAATCCACTTTACCGAAACCATGCATGAGCGTAAGGCTAAAATGGTTTCCCTTACGGACGGTGTTATTGCGCTTCCGGGCGGTTATGGCACATTTGATGAGCTTTTTGAGATACTAACCTGGTCGCAGCTGAAAATTTTCAAAGGGCCAGTCGGGCTCTTGAATGTTAGCGGATTTTACGATCTGTTGCTTTTGCAACTTGATAAAATGGTGGAGGAAGGATTTTTACACCCTGATAATCAAAAGCTTTTGGTGGTAGCTGACAATGCTGCTGACCTTTTGGAAAAAATGGAGGCATTTCGTGTACAAAACATAGAAAATAAGCCTCTGGATAAGTCGTTATATGTAGATAATAACTAAGTCACCCTTCCAAAAAACGATGCGCATTTCGACACTGGCCGTGCTGTTTCTCACCATTTCCTTTTGCGCCCATGCGCAGCTGGAAAATCTCGGAAAAACGGTAAATACCGAATACAATGAAATTAACCCCATTATTTCGCCTGATGGCAAGACCATCTACTTTTCAAGGGTAAGCCATCCGCAAAATACGCATGGCGCCAAGGGCAGTCAGGATATCTGGTTTTCGGAATTGAAAAACGACAAGTGGACGCAAGCCCGCCGCCTTCCCCAGCCGCTGAACAAAGAAGATTACAACAGCCTTTACAGCATTACACCCGACGGTAACACATTACTGATCAAGGGCTCATACAAAAACGGCGTTTACGAAACGCGGGGATTTTCGACCAGCAAAAAAACGGCACGCGGGTGGGCTGCTCCCAATAAGATTGATATTCCGGGTTATGCCAAAATCAGTAAAGGGCAGTTTGACTGCGGCTATCTTTCAACTGATGGTAAAACACTGGTGATGTCATTCAGCGAGAAAAAGAACAGCAAGGTGGATGACATTTATGTGAGTTTCAAGGCCAAAGATGGTTCCTGGTCCAAACCTATGAACCTGGGCAATGAGATCAATTCAGAAGAATTTACCGAAACAACACCTTTTCTCGCTCCCGACGGGGTAACATTGTATTTTTCGAGCGACCGCAAAGGCGGCCAGGGAAGCAACGACATTTATTACAGCAAACGCATTGACAAAACCTGGAAACGGTGGAGCAGGCCCGTAAACCTTGGCCCGGCCATTAATTCCGATGGTTATGACGCATACTACACCATTTCGGCTGTGGGCGATTACTCCTATATGGTCTCGTTCAAAGACACGGAGGGTAAAGGGGATGTGGTTCGTTATAACCTTAAACCAAAAGAGGTTCCCGGCGACACGGCCGAAGCCCCGATTGCCAGCGTTCCTGTCTCTGACCCTGTAGTCATGATCAGTGGTAAGGTAATTGACTCAAAAACAGGGAAACCTGTGGAGGCGACGATCATTTATGAAAGCCTGGCCGACGGTGAAGAAGTAGGAACCGCGACGACTAATCCGACCACCGGTGAATACAAAATCGTCCTTCCGTATGGTCAGAAATACAGCATGCGTGCCGTAGCACCGGACTTTATTGCCGAAGGCGAGAACATTGACCTTAGTGATTCAACCGCTACCAAAGGTTTTAAAGAGATTACCAACAAATCTTTGAAGCTGATCCCGATCGAAGAAGGTCAGATTGTGCGGCTTAACAACATTTTCTTCGCCACAGGCAAGTCAACATTAAGCCCCGAGTCCTTTCCAGAACTGAACAGGATCGCCATTTCAATGACTGAAAATAAGACGCTGGCCATTGAATTGGGTGGGCATACAGACAACACCGGCAGCGCGGAATTCAACATTAAGCTATCCCAGGACCGGGCCGATTCTGTCCGGGAATATCTGATTGGAAAAGGAATCGAGCCGGACCGGGTAGGCAGCAAAGGTTATGGTGAAACGGTTCCGGTTGCTAAAAATGATACGCCCGAAGGCCAGCAGCAAAACCGCCGTGTTGAATTCAAGATCTTGAAGAAATAACATCTCTCACATGAATGACAAACGTTCTCCTCGAAATAATTAGGAAGCGTTGATAAAGAAGGATCGAACTAGTAGAGAACGATAAGGAAGAGAAATACAACGAGCCAGAGTGCACCGGTAAAGTGCCAGTATCTGGTCAACAACTTAATTTTTAGCTTATTAGGTGCATTCACACTGTAAATGAACGAATCTATATAAGTCCGGTTTTTGATTGCTTTCTGGAAAAGAATGCTTAGATAAATCACACCGGCAACGATATGCACCAGGTGTAATCCGGTGAGCAGATAAACCAGTCCGCTGGAAGTTGTCACCCCTTCAAATACGCCCGCATTGAGCATTTCAGCCCATCCGCCAGCTTGTAGTAAGATAAAAGTGATGCCAAGAACGAGCGTCGCGCCGAGGAATACACGGTAATGCAAAAAACGCTCACTCGCAAAAGCCAGGTTTGCTTCGTGTAATGTAATGCTGCTAAACAAGATCACCAATGTGCTTAGCCAGAACATATCTGGCAGAACCATCATATGCCCGGTTTCCCTTTGAACCCTCACCAGGAAAATAATGAAGATGGAAGTAAACAGCAGCGAGCTTCCGACCACACCCAGCCAAAGCATAAACCCGAGAGGTTCCCGCCGTTTGGTAAAAGGGTTTTCCTTTAATTTGGTCGTTGGTTTGGCGCTCATTTACAGCTCTTTCTCTAATGGTTTGCAAGCGGGAGGTGAATATAACTACTATTTCCCGCGTTTTTTAGCCTGCTAATATTTTTTAATCCAATGGCCCCTGCCAGACTTTGTAATCGGCAAAATGCTTCCGCAAATCCTTTTCCAGCTCGAATATTCCAAACAAGGTTGACCCCGAACCGCTCATAGCAGCATAGAGCGCTCCTTGCTGATACAATGCTTCTTTTATTTCTCCTAAGAGAGGATATTTAGGGAAAAGCGTTGCTTCAAAATCATTTTTTACTTTAAACTTCCAACTTTCAATCGGCTCTTTCAATACATTACGCAGATCATGCTCACTCCGTTTCGGGACAATGCCTGAATATGCTTCAACGGTTGAAATATGCAGACCCGGATTTACCAGAACAATCCACTTTCCCTTCAAATTCAAGTCGATATCCTCAAATTCATCCCCTTTGTGAAAACAATAAGCAGGCTTGTTCGGAATGAAAAAAGCGCAATCACTTCCTAATCTACGTGCGTAATCAAGCTGTTTTTCAAAAGATATTTTAAGGTTAAACTGCTCATTCAATGCCTTGATCGCAAATGCTGCATCCGCCGAACCACCACCAAGCCCTGCTCCGATCGGAATGCTTTTTAATAAATGCATTTTCACGGCCGGCAAAGCGTAATCTGCTGCGATCATTTGATAAGCCTTTGTACAAAGGTTGTCAGATAAATTTCCCGGGATCGCTATTCCATCACTCCGAAAGGAAAATTCGTCTTCCAATGTTATTTCCAGCGCGTCGGACCAGCCAACGGGATAGAAACAAGATTCGATATTATGGTAACCGTCAGCACGTTTTTCAACGATATTGAGGCCTATGTTAATTTTTGCGTTTGGAAATACAAGCATTACTAGGTTTTATTGTTCCCACCGCCACTCCTGCCCAATTACCAATTCTTCCTTCAATCCCTGTGAGATCAGAAAATCCCGCGTTTTAGTGTCAGAAAGCTTAGAAACGGCTATTGTCTCGGTGTTTGCCAGCGCATATAAATACATGGACGCAATGCGCACGGTATTTTCAAACTGATCTTTGTTTACAAGACTAAAATCATCACAATCCGCATGGTAACATTGCAAAACATTCGGATCCAAATGACCGGATAATCCTGCTATGGGAACGCCTTCAAGCATAAATGGCTGGTGATCGCTGTGTAAGCCAGCGCGGTTCGACGATTCGTTCTTAAAGCTTTGGTCTACATGCTGAATGGCACTGCCTACACCTGCAAAAAACTCATTCATTTCGTCCCTTCCAAAAGCATTAACGCCTTTCGGATCGTTTGTCATATCCAGGTTCATCATATAACTCACCTTATTGATCTCTCCCGATTTCTTCAATTCGCCCACGAAGTGCTTCGATCCCAAAAGCCCCTGCTCCTCGCCCATGAATAATACAAACTGAATCGTGCGCTCGGGTTTCACTTTCAACGCTTTGAAGGTTCTCGCAATATCCATTACTGCAAATGATCCTATGCCATTGTCGATTGCGCCGGTGGCCAGGTCCCAGGAATCCAGGTGCCCGCCGATGATCACTTTCTCATCCGTTTTTCCCCTTAATGTTGCAATCACATTTCTTGCCTTAATCGGTTTCGAAATGTTGTGCATATCAATGTGCGCTTCCAGCGGCCCTTCCTCTTTCAGCCACTTCCGCAACTCACCGCCGCTCTCGTTTGAAATGCAAACCGCGGGAATTGAGATGATAGCACCCGTAACAGATGCTGTTCCGGTTAGCAAGATCTTCCCCGGCGCTCCATTGACCATGATCACACCAGTTGCACCATATTTGATAGCCAAAGCCGTTTTCTCCGAACGGTGCAGGTTTTTCTTACCAGGAGATCCTACTAAGTTAATATTTGCAAGGGCTACTTTGCCTTTTATACGCTCCTTGATCGCCTCAAAGTCTTCTTCAAGACCATTGCCAACATCCACGATTTCACCCTGAAGTTTGGATTCTACAGGTGAGTGGGCCAGTGAAACAACCGGAACTTCTCTAAAATTATCGCTGCTGCTGGGTGCAACAGACAATGTTACCGTGTCGCGCATCCAGGCTTCAACCTCAAACGACTGAAAGGTAACATCTGTAAATCCATAACTTTTCAGGAGCTGAAATGCATATTCTTCGGCTTTTTCTCCATTCACACTGCCGGTAAGCCTATGTCCGATCGTCTTTGTTGCTTCACCAAGCGTCTGGTACGCTTTGCTGTTCTTTCTTACCTCACTATCCAGCCGGGAAAAGGGTTTTTCCCACTTTTTTTCGATGGGACGGAATCCGGCGAACATCACAATAAAGCCACCAATCAAAACCACTTGTACAATTTTTTTCATAATACCCATTGACGGATGCTCCGTTTTCTTAAAATTTACACCTTGAAATTAACAATCAGCTATTTGGTGCTTTGCTTCGATAACACAAATAAGACTACAAATAGATTCAAATTGTTTCAATATCTTCATTAAAATAGTGAATTTTTCCGGCACTGGATATCTTTTTCGTTTTTGGTGGTAAAAGCGGTTAAACAAGAAGAAAATAAATAAGTGTAATATTTACACTTAACAGTTTGTTTTTTCAAAACCGAGGGAACATTTTTGTATTTTTTTCGGCTTATATTTCAATATTACAGCAATTTTAATCATAACAGCACAATGTATTTCCTGGGATTCGATTTAGGCAGTTCGTCCGTAAAAGCATGTTTGATCCACGCAGACTCGGGAGCAGTGGCTGCCGCTGCATTTTATCCTGAACGGGAAATGACGATCGCCGCACCCAAGCCGGGCTTTGCGGAGCAGCAGCCCGAAATGTGGTGGCAGAATGCCTGTCTCGCCTCAAAGGCAGTAATCCAGAAAGCCGGCATTTCGCCGGACGAGGTTGGCGCGATCGGGATCTCATATCAAATGCATGGTTTGGTGGTTGTAGATAAGGACATGAATGTGTTGCGTCCATCCATCATCTGGTGCGACAGCCGCGCCGTTGAAGTTGGAAACAAGGCAATGGAAGCATTAGGCGAGGAATATGTGCTTCCGCACCTGCTTAATTCTCCTGGTAATTTCACGGCATCTAAATTGGGTTGGGTTAAGGAAAACGAACCTGATGTTTATGCAAAGGTTTATAAATTCATGCTTCCTGGCGATTACCTGGCGGCGCGTATGACCGGCGACATTGTTACCACGCCATCGGGCTTATCCGAAGGCATTTTCTGGGATTTTGTTAATGACCGGCCGGCAGACTTCCTTTTCGATTACTTCGGTTTCAATCACGAGATTATGCCGGAGGTTTTACCCACATTCTCGGAACAAGGAAAAGTTACAGCATCCGCAGCCGAGGCATTGGGACTTCGCGCTGGCATTCCTGTCACCTATCGCGCTGGCGACCAGCCTAACAATGCATTCTCGCTGAATGTCCTCGAACCGGGCGAAGTTGCGGCAACTGCAGGCACTTCCGGCGTGGTTTACGGCGTGAGCGATCAGGTGAAATTTGACGCGAAATCACGAGTTAACACATTCTTGCATGTAAACCCAATATCAAAAGCATCCCGTTATGGCGTATTGCTTTGCGTGAACGGCACCGGAAGTCTGAACGGCTGGCTGCGCAATTCGTTGTTTCAAGGCAATGTTTCCTATCCCGAAATGAATGCACTTGCTTCACAGGCCCCTGTCGGCGCTGATGGACTGTTCTGTCTTCCTTTCGGAAATGGTGCAGAACGGATGCTCGAAAACCAGGATCCCGGAAGTACATTCAAGGGCTTACAATTCAGTCGACACGGTCTGAACCATTACACCCGCGCTGCGCAGGAAGGCATTGTTTTCGCCTTGTATTACGGCATGGAAATCATGGAAACCGTTGGCGTTTCCCTGAAAAATATCCGTGCAGGTGAGGCAAACATGTTCCTAAGCCCTGTTTTTCGCGAAACATTTGCCAATGTATCCGGGGCAACGGTGGAACTCTACAACACAGATGGCGCGCAGGGCGCTGCCCGTGCAGCAGGATTCGGACTCGGTTATTACAAAAACCGGTCTGAGGCATTTGTAGGCCTGTCTGCATTAAGCACCATCGAACCTGACCAAGCGCTGACAGAAGCCACCAAAGAAGCTTACGGCAACTGGAAAGCAGCTTTGGAAAACAGCCTGTAACATTATTCCTGGTCTTAATAACTTAATCGTTGTTAAGACCAGGCTTTTTCGCCCCGGCTCCTGCATAACCATTCGCAGCCAGCATTCATTTTAAGCATTTGCTTCTTGCGGCTCTTTCCTGACGATCTCCTCCACTTTAAAAGCCACAATTTCCACTGCCCGCACCGGTTGATTATCCTTATTAACGTATTGGCGATAACTTAGTTTCCCTTCCACAGACACCATTTTCCCTTTTTCAAGCATAGCTTCGCAACGTTGCGCCAGCGGTCCCCAGGCAATAACCGAATGCCACGAAGTCGATTTGACCTCCTCTTTGTTCTTATTGATATAATTCTCATCTGTTGCCAGCGAAAAAATTACCGCTCTTCCGCCTTCAAATTCCTTCACATTAATTTCCCGCCCTACATTTCCGATTAGCTTTACCGAATTCATGATTTCTGTTTGTTTAAAATGAATACTTAACCTTACAAATCGATCGTGATCAATCGACCATGCAAATGTGCTGGATCGGTGGGATACGATTCGGTTATTAACTATTTACAGTCAGATACAAGCATTTGCAGCCGTTTGCAAACGGGTAAATCCGTTAGTTTATCGCTGAAAAAGTAATTTTGCTATATTGCACTAAGAGATCACATATGCACACTTACCGGATTCCGTAAAGCGGATCTGAATAAACGTTGACAAAATGAAGAATTGCCTGGAATGCGGGAAACCACTGATGGGGAGGGTAGATAAAAAATTCTGCTCGGATATGTGCCGGAACAGCTACAATAACCGGTTAAATTCAGATTCTTATAACATCGTCAGAACCATGAATAACCAGCTCCGGAAAAATCGCCGGATACTGGAAGAAATCTGCCCTGAAGACAAAATCAAAACAACAAAAAGCTTGCTGATAGGTAAAGGATTTGACTTTAATCTCATCACCAGCATTCGCCCTACGCTCAAAGGGAACATTTACCATTTCGTGTATGATTATGGTTATCTCGAACTGGAAAACGATATTTATCTGATCGTAAAAGATAAACGTTTGGATAAATAGATATTTTTGCACCAGCATTCAAACATCCGCCTTATGAAAAAAGTTAGTTTAAGCGACTCTGGCCCCAAAGTTTCCGAAGCAATTTACGGCTTCTGGAGGTGGACAGACGAAGGTGCCCAAACCACGTCTCAAATTGAAAAAACTGTCAATCTCTGTCTGGAACTGGGTATCAATACTTTTGATCATGCCGATGTTTATGGAGATACTGCAATTGAAGAGCATTTCGGGAAAGTTGTTCAGAATAAATCCTTTAAAAGAGACGATATCGTCTTGTTTGGTAAATGCGGGATCAGAAAATCCGCTGATAAAAACCTGACTTATTACGACACATCCTGCGACCACATAGTCAACAGCATTAACGGATCACTGAAACGCCTCAAAACGGATTATCTCGACATTTTTTTACTGCATCAAAGTGATTTTCTGGCCGATCCGGAAGAAACAGCAACTGCGCTTGCAGAAATTGTAAAGTCAGGAAAAACGAAACATATCGGCGTTGCCAACTTTACTGTTTTCCAGCACCAATTACTGGCTTCCTATCTTAGAATCCCGATCGTTACCAATCACATCGAGTTGAATTTGATGAACACGACGGCTATTGAAGATGGTCGTATCGATTTTATCAAACAAAATTTCAGTAAGCCGCTCGCATGGGCACCGCTCGCGGGTGGGAAAATTCTGAACGGAACAGAAGAAAAAGCTGTGCGCCTTAGAGCCAAACTTGATGAAATCGGTAAAAAATACGATGCAAATATCGAGCAAACTGCCGTTGCCTGGCTGATGAGACTGGGAACTCTGCCGATTATCGGCTCACTTTCTGAAACACGGATCAGAAACGGCGCAAGCGCATCGGATATAAAACTGAGCCACGAAGACTGGTACGAAATTTACCATGTTGTAAGCAAATAATGATTTTGGTCAATTAAAAGCACAACGAAGCATGGCGGTAATCGGAGAACTGATAAAAAAGGCAATTGATTTTACAGGAATGATTACCAGTGATCCTGATCCTGTCAAAGCTCAGGAAAAAGTTTTACGAAACTTGCTTGAAACTGCGAGATTGACCGCTTTTGGTAAAGCTTATGACTTTTCGGAGCTTCTGCAAGCTGACGATATTGTTGCTGCGTTTCAGGACAAAGTGCCCGTTCACGATTATGACAAAATGTTCGGTGAATGGTGGCACTATTTGCTTGAAGGCCACCAGAATGTGACCTGGCCCGGCGGACAGCAGTATTTTGCGCTCAGCAGCGGGACCACAAGTGCCAGCAAATACATTCCTGTTACTGACGATATGTTAACCGCGATCAGGAAAGCAGGCATTTCAGAAATTACGAACATTCATGCATTCAATTTGCCCGGTGATTTTTTTACCAAACAAATTTTAATGCTGGGCAGCAGCACTTCCCTAATCCAGAAAGACGACCACCAGGAAGGTGAGATCAGCGGGATCAGTGCCAGTAACCTGCCGACCTGGTTTGGCGGATTTTACAAGCCGGGGAGAGAAATTGCAGATATTACCGATTGGGACGAGCGCGTGAAAAGAATTGCAGAAGAAGCCCCAAAATGGGATATCGGATGCATTTCTGGAATTCCGGCCTGGGTTGAATTAATGTTGAAAGAAATTATCAGCCATAATAAGTTGAACAACATTCACGAAATATGGCCGAATCTGATGGTTTATACAACCGGTGGAGTGGCATTTGAGCCTTATCGAAAGAGCCTTGAACAACTATTTGCTCATCCGCTTGTTTACATTGACACCTATCTGGCTTCCGAAGGGTTTATCGCTATTCAAAAACGCCCGGATACAAGTTCTATGGCACTTTTTCCAGACAATGGCATCTTTTATGAATTTGTGCCCTTCAATGGAGATCATGTGGATGAAAACGGTTTGGTGAAACCCGGAGCGCCTGTTTTGTCTCTGGCAAAGGCGGAGGAAAATGTTGAATATGTATTGTTATTATCCACAGTATCTGGCGCATGGCGCTATATGATCGGCGATACGGTACAAATTACAGACAAGGCGAAAGCCGAAATCAAAATTACCGGCCGCACCAAGCATTTTCTGAATGTAGTAGGTTCGCAACTTTCAGTAAATCAAATGAATGATGCATTGAGGGTTCTTGAAAAGGAATATGATGTGGTGATCAAAGAATTTATCGTTGCAGCTGTACACAGGGGCGAGGATTATATTCACAAATGGTTTTTAAGTTGTGATAAATCGCCGGATCCGATTAAAGTTGCTGAATCACTGGATAAAACGCTTCGGGAAAATAATAAGAACTATAATGTAGCGCGTGGACGAGCTTTGAAGGGGATCGAGACGGAACTGATCCCGGAAGAGATTTTCTATAAATGGAGCGAAGAGACTAAAAAACTCGGTGGGCAGGTAAAAATCCCACGCGTGATGAAGGAAGAAGATTTTCTTGAATTTGAATCCTTTGTCAGGAATTACTCGTGATCTTCCTTTTTGTGAGCATTGAGCTGAACAGCTTCCAGCTTTCTGACTTGCTCCATAATGTCGTCCGGTGAAAGATATAGCCGGGCGATTTTGCTTTTATATTTCTCCGACAAACTCGCATGATTGAGTATAAAATGCTTTGTCTTAACGATATAGCTTCCTAGTCCATGATTCACTGCATAAGTGTCGGCAACTCTTTCCGCTTGCTGGATATATTTGGTTGAAAATAAATAACCAATCCCGAATCGCATCATTCCTATAACATCCCTGTTTTCATAATCCATCACATGACCTAGTTCATGGCCTATCCAGCCAACCATAATGTCCGGCGGAATCTGGTGAATCGGAATCGCGGAAGTTGTTAACCGGAAAAGCGCGCTAATGTTGATGTTATAGCCCCGTTTTGTCCCGAACATCGTCCCAATTTTGGGTTGTGCCTGCATGACGGATCGCTTAATGTTGCGCTTGAACACAAAATCAATCCGCGTTTCCCGTAACTCCGGGTAAAAAGACAAAGCCTTTAGAACCTCATTCTCAATAACTTTCGGAATTGTCTTATTAATAGGAGCTTGCATGAGGAAGGAATAGCAATTTTTACTTCAATTCTTTAAAAAAGCATTCCTAACGCGGAATCAATCCTTCAACTGTTTCGCGTCCAGCTTTCTGATAATGTCTTTTTTGTTGAACAACAGTCGCCATACTGCGAATGGTGTTTCGTCTTTTGGGAGGCATGATTTGCAGATGATGCTTTCTACGGGAACGGGCACATTGTAGACCAGCAAGGTGTCGCTGAGTTGCTGCAGATTGTCGCTGGCGACGGATTTGCTTTTGGCGCTGTAAAGATATGCGTCCAGCAATTTTCGCTCTTTCGGTGCGAGGTCCGGATTTTTCAGATCCGTCATATCCAGAAGTTCAACTTTAACACCATATTCCTTCTGCAATGCGGCAACCACCGGAATATCGGTCAACTTCTGGCAGATTTCTCCGGCTTTTTCCGGATGTTTTTCCAATTCGTTGGCCAGTGCTTTTTCGGCGATTTTGGCGATTTTTTTACCCCAGGCATCAGCCGAGTAAATAAGTTGCGTGTTGGTTACGCGTTTTATTTTTGACGCATTTATTTCGTTAGACAGCTCCTTCGTATTCTCAACGCGGTTTCCCGTATCGCAGCCCGTCATAAACACCATCAGCGCCACAACAACCAGTATTTTTTTCATTTCATGCACATTATAAATGGGTAACAGTATTCCAAAGCATCTAATTCACAAGCCCGCCGATATCTCAGAAAACCTTCATTTATCTAAAATGCGTATCTTTGTGCCCCGAATGCGTGGTGCCAAAGATATTCAATAAAGATGATCGATAAATTAGAAGCCATAAAAGAACGTTTCGAAGAAGTTTCGCAACAAATTATACAACCGGAAATCGTTTCGGACTCTGCCCGTTATTCCAAAATAAGCAAAGAATATAAGGATCTGGGAAAGATCGTGGAGCAGTACGCACTTTATTTGAAATTGCAAAAAGATATAGCCGGAACCAAAGAACTCATCGCAACTGAAAAGGATGAGGAGCTGCGGGAAATGGCAAAAGAAGAGTTAGACGACCTGGCACCCAAACTCGAACAGCTCGAACAAGCGATCAAAGAGCTCCTTATCCCCAAAGACCCCAATGATAGCCGCAACATTATCCTCGAAGTCCGTGGCGGAACCGGTGGTGATGAAGCTGCGATTTTTGCTGGCGATATGTTCAGAATGTATCAGCGGTTTTTTGAAAAAATGGGCTGGCGTTCTTCAATCATGGATTTTACCGAAGGCACCAACGGCGGATATAAAGAGATTATCTGTAAAGTTGAAGGTGAGGACGTTTACGGGAAAATGAAATTTGAATCTGGCGTACACCGTGTTCAGCGCGTTCCGCAAACGGAATCGCAGGGACGGATTCATACTTCGGCCGCCTCTGTGGCTGTATTGCCAGAAGCTGAGGAAGTGGATGTTCAGATTAATATGAATGATGTCCGTGTGGATACATTTCAATCTTCAGGTGCTGGTGGACAGTCGGTTAACACCACTTATTCCGCGGTTCGTCTGACACACATTCCTTCCGGATTGGTGGTAAGCTGCCAGGATGAGCGTTCACAGTTGAAAAATAAGGACCGCGCATTGAGTGTTTTGCGTTCGAGGCTTTACGAGATCAAACTAAAAGAGCATAACGACGCCATCAGCTCGCAAAGAAAATCAATGGTAGGAAGCGGCGACCGCTCTGATAAGATCCGCACTTACAATTACCCGCAAAGCCGCATTACCGATCACCGCATTGGCTACACAGTTTACAATCTTCCCGCAGTTATGGAAGGTGACATCGGAGAATTCATCGAAAGACTACGCATCGCAGAAAACGCAGAGCGCATGCAGGAGGGAGAGACAGTTTAGCTTAATGCGGCCCCCAAGAGTCACCATTTAAAATCCCAGAGGGATAACATATGGGTAGAAAATAGGATCGCCACCCATTTAAAATCCCGGAGGGATGCAACAACTTACATGTAGTTACATCCCTCCGGGATTTTAAATTGCGGTTATAATGAATTTCTACCAATATGGCATCGCTCCGCGATTTTGGTCCTGCGGAAATAGAAACCTACTTACCCGCGAACAACTCATTGTAAGTCTTCGATTTATAAGTATCGAAGGCTTCTTTTTTGTGGTAATCTTCTCCTATGAATGTGATGACCTGGTGGAATTCTTTGGGTTTCATGTAGCCGGGTAAGGGCTGGATCATGTTGAATTTATCGTCCAGGAAAACGGTGGTGGGGTAACTCGGTTGGTTGTTGGTAAGAGCTAATGCAAGTTGATGTACACCGCGCCCGCCTTCGGAGAGGAATTCGAATTTTTTGTCTCCTAGTATGATGGCCTTTTTCTGTTCTGCATCGAGCTTGACGGCGTAATATTTGCGGTTGACGTATTCGACAACTGCTTTATTTTTGAATGTTTCGCGGTCCATCACTTTGCACCATCCGCACCAATCAGTATATACATCGATCAAAACCTTGCGGGGCTCTTGCTGAATTTTAGCGTAGGCTTCTTCAATTGATAACCATTGAATGCCTTCCGCAGGCCTGTTCTTGTCGGATCTGAAACCCGAGGCCACTGTCAGGATGGCCAAAAACAGAAAAAGTGATGCAGCTGATCTTTTCATAACTTCATTTGATTTCAATGAATTAACAAATTTCACCGTGGAATAATTGTGCTTAATGGCTGACTTTATTCCGGATCAGCTGCCATAGCCGGCTTTCGTTTTGCCAGTGAAACCATAATCCCTCCCGCCACGATCAGCAACATGCCTGCGAACATAGAGAATGAAGGAATGGCCTCTCCCATGAAAAAACCGATCAGAACGGAGAACAGAATATTGGAATAACCAATGGCAGCAACGCGACCGGCTTTGTCAAATGTGAAAGATTGCGTCAACATTCTCTGACCTATGAGCGCCGTCAATCCGAGCGCCAGAAAGCCAAGCCATTGCGAAATGTGAGTTGGCCAGGTGAAGGTGCCAATGAGGAAATCCAGATTTTCCATAGGATAGTAAGTCCCGACGAGCATGGAAATAATGGGCATCACAATGCCGCTCAACATAAAAGAAAGGATGATAGCGCGTGAGTCATAAACAACACCTAACTGCCTGATTGACAAATAAGAAATTGCTGTTAACAATGCATTGCCGAGTCCTAAGGCATTGTCCCGCAGCGAAATGGAAAGGTCTGGTCGGAAAACGAACAGGATGCCGGTAAAGCCAACAAAAATAGCGGCCCACTCACGGGAATTGAGCGTTTCGCCGATCAGCAGCCAGGATAGCAATGCGAGGAAAATGGGATAAGTGTATTGGTATGTGGAGGCGCGGCCCAGCCCCAATGTTTGTATCGCATAAAAAAGCATATACAACGACAATGTGCCAACAACGCCGCGAAAAATAAGCAGCCCCAGTTTACCTCCCTGCTGCCGCACGGGACGTCGCCAAATGCTGGTGACCACAAACACAACACCTACAATGTTCCGGAAAAATACAAGCTGTACAATGTGGAAATCACGGCCGAGCCACTTGGAAATTGCAGACGTGAGCGAAAAGAAAAATGCCGCGCCGAGCATCAGATAAATGCCTTTTTGCGAAGAAATTGGAGTCAGATTTTGAGCAGGAGCAGCCAACAATGATCAGGATTTTGGCCAAAGATAAAGCATATCGTACAGAAGATAAAGGATATGTTACCGCGTCGGAAATCCGGTCAATTCGCTACCTTTGCACCTTTGGCGCCGAAAACCGCTTCAATGCGGCATGAAGGCTTAATAGGGAATTCCGTTAAACCGGAAGCTGTCCCCGCAACTGTGAGTCTGTTTATATTGATCCAATCCCCTATGCCACTGTTCCTCGAACGGGAAGGCCACGGATCAAAAGGACGAGCCAGGAGACCTGCCAGAAATTGATCCATCACATTTTGTTTTCGGAGGAAAAACAAAGCTGATAACGCTACATATTTGACACCAGGTGATTATTGACCGGAAGTTTTTTTTGGCTTTGACCATTGCCACATGGCTTTTCCGTCCGGAAATGCTCGTTGCGCAGTCGGATAGCATTCGCCTGGAACCTGTTATCGTAAAGGGTTTTGTTCCTGAAAAATTCATGAGCGGGCTTAAAATCCAAAAGTTCGATTCAGCGTCTTTGAATCTTTTTCGCTTCCAGAATATCAGCGAGCTGCTTTCGCTTTACACGCCGATTGCATTCAAAAATTACGGCCCCGGTCAGCTTAATACGGCTTCTTTCCGCGGAACGTCGGCTAACCATACCGCTGTGTTATGGAATGGCTTGAACATTAATTCTCCTATCCTTGGCCAGACAGATTATTCAACCATCCCTGTTACCGGTTTTGATC
Organism: Dyadobacter alkalitolerans DSM 23607; assembly: GCF_000428845.1. Taxonomy (GTDB): domain Bacteria; phylum Bacteroidota; class Bacteroidia; order Cytophagales; family Spirosomataceae; genus Dyadobacter; species Dyadobacter alkalitolerans. The sequence goes on from NZ_AUAS01000003.1 coordinate 223,316, forward strand.
AGCTTTCTGTCCAATATGGCTCTGCTGCCAGTATTGTCGGCAGTGATGCCGTGGGTGGGAGTATTTTGCTGGGAAGCGCTCCATCGACCCAGCCTTTGCAGCTTTCAATCGGCCGGCAGCAGGAAAGTTTTAATAACCATCAGACCCAGGTTACAGCCCGCTATGCGGCGGTGATCAGTGCTCAGTGGAGCTTTTCAGGCAAGACAAATTTGTATGACGGTCGTATGAACAACGATTTTCCATACACCGAGCGAAATCAATATACTGTTTTGCCGTCCACTTCTTTCCAGCGCGGTCTGGTGCAGGATTTGTTTTTCAATTCAAAAAACGATCATCAGATTTCGGCGCATGTGTGGCTAACCCGCAACCGGCTGACGTTAACACCGGAAGACAAAGCTGGCCGCGAACTGACTTTAACGGAGGCTTACAGGACCATGTTAAGCTATCAATTTAAAGACTTCACAATCCGCACTGCGTGGGTGAGAGACATTATCGATTATGCTAAAGGCGATTATAGTCAGCTGGACCATGCAGTAACAGACAAGTTTTCCAACCGTGTTGAACGCGATTTTCAATTCAATGCATTTCAAATTAAAGCAGGAGGCGAATGGGCACATTACCGCGCGCAGGTGGCTGGCTATGACAAAGCATTGGTGACAGAAAACAGAGGTGACATTTTTTTGTTAACGCGCTGGCAGGCAACCGCCCGACTCGTAGTTTCTGCGAATTTAAGGCAGGCATTTGTAACGAAATTTGATCCGCCATTCACGCCTTCATTAGGAGCAGAATATTTTTTAGTCCAAAAAGAAACCTATAATCTGAAATTAAAAGGCTCAATAGGAAGAAGTTACCGCGTGCCTACATTGAATGAACGCTTCTGGAAAGAACTCGGAAACCCGGATATCAGGCCGGAAAACGGGTGGAACAAAGAAGTTGGCCTCGAACAAAACATTGTTATAGATGCTAACCAAACATTTTCAGCTTCCCTGACGGCATATCACAACCGCATTAAGGACTGGACTTATTGGAATCCTACGCAAAGTTACCGTGTAGAAAACTTGCAGCAAGTGCTGGCGCGTGGAATTGAAGCGCTGGCCGGGTGGCGATATCAGATAAACGATTGGAAATCAGGAATTAACCTTGGATATGCGCTGAATAAAAGCGCTCAGGAAAAGGCTTATGATGCCTATTCCTCGGATATTATCAGCAAGCAGCTTGTATTTGTGCCGATGCATTCAGGGAATTTGAATGCATTTATCCAATATAAAAATACGAGGCTCACAGGTCAGGCGCAGATGATCAGCAAGCGTTTCAGCACGTTTGACAATACACAATTTTTAGAAGGATATACGCTCTCAAATTTGCTGGCGGAACATACTTTTGTCTGGGATAAAATAAAAATGCGGTTGCAGGGACAGATCAATAATCTTGCAAACACGTTTTATCTAAATGTAAGAAACAATGCAATGCCTGGCAGAAGCTTTGCATTAAGTTTAACTTTAATTTATGACCCGCCACATTCTGTAAAGTAATCTCTTACAATAGGTATGTGGCAAAAACTTTACAACTAATAAAGCAAAAAATGAAAAAACAGTTATTCAGATTAGCATCTCTTACCTCTTTGTCTCTTTTCGCATGGTCGTGTAACCAAAGCGACCCAGCTCCGAAGGGAGATTATATCCAGGGCGTATTCGTGGTGAATGAAGGGAATTTCTCTCAAAATAACGGAGCGATCTCGTTCTTTACCAGAGAACAAACCACTGCGGAGATTGACATTTTCAACACGGCAAACGGAACTACATTGAAAGGCGGCGTGCAGGATTATGTGGCCCTGGACGCAACCGGGATCATTCTTGTGGACAATATGTCTGCCGGCCAGGATAAGGTTGAGATTGTCAACAGCAACACTTTCCAGAGAATTGCGACCATCGGCGCCCCGGAAATTGAGAATCCGCGGGAAGTGGTTTTTGGGTCCAACAACAAAGCATATGTGTCTTGCTGGGGAACCAATGCCGATTTTAAATTTACGACCGGTTATGTAGCTGTTGTTGATTTAGTTACCAATAAAGTGGTTGACCAAATCGAGATCACATCGGGCGGACCGGAAAATCTGGTTTTGAATAACGGCAAGTTGTTTGTGGGAACGGTTTCTTATGGCGGTGGTACAACATTGACAGTGATCAATACGACCACAAACGCAATTGATAAATCAATTGCGTTTGAAAATGCGCCAAATCCGATCGGGATTGATGCGGATGGAAAACTTTGGGTAAATGATGGCATTAAGGTCATTAAAATGAACCCCGATTCTTACAATGTAGACGCTACATTATCATTGGGAAGCGATGCAACCAAATCTGCATCCAACTTTGCTTTCAGCCCGGATAAGAGAACGGTTTTCTTTGTCCTGTCATACTTTGATGCTGCCGGCGAACATGGAGGCACTTATAAATTCGGCATTAGCGACGCACAGGTGAATGTTACGACGCCATTAATCAAGAGAATTTTCACAGGTTTGGCAGTTGATCCTACGCAAGGGCTTTTGTATGCAGGTGTAACGCCTTCGTTCGCGCAGGCAGGTTATGCGCTCCGTTACCGCGCAGACGGATCACTTGTTGATTCAGTAAAAGTGAATGTTGCGCCCACAGGCTTCTTCTTCAAATAACAGAAGGCATATTCATCACAAACGAAAAAAGTCTCCTTCGCGGGAGACTTTTTTATGTATATGAAGTTGGAATCCTATTTAAAGAAACCTTGCGGATCTGGCTTCCTGGCTTTTAGAAGCTCCACAAAATCAAGGTTCATCTGGTTAAAATCGAGCGATCTTCCTTTATGCAAATGCTCCCACGATTTATCAAGATCATTGAGATTATAATGTAACAAAGCCAGGTTGTATTGGCCTAATGCATAAGTAGAATCTATTGCAGTGGCCCTGTTAAGCAGTTCGGCTGCTTCATCCAGTTCTTCCTTTCGGCTTGTTATCGCGTATAATTTCAGATCAACGGTTGACAAATCGACAAGCAGCGGCACGTTTTCACCCTGCAAACCAATTCCCCGGCTTAGCATTCTCTTGGCCTCCACCCAGTTCTCGCGCTGGTAGGAAATAACGCCCAGACCCCAATATGCTTCTACATTTTTATCATTGAGTAAATGCGCGAGATTGAAGCGATAGCAAGCCGTATCCAATGCTCCTTCCTGCAAATATTCCCAGGCACGCGCGGTGAAAAAGCTGCTCGCCTCAGCGCGACTTGTAAATGACTTGTCGCATTCACTCAAAAAACGGATTTCCTCGTCAATTTGATCAGAGGTTTTGCTGACTTCCCCAAAAAGCGGAAGCACGCGTCTTTCTTTTAAATCTAAGGGCTTTTTTTGGGCAAGGTTCGTATCTGTATTCGGTCCGGCACTCGCGAGATGGGTGTTTTGTGCAAGGCCAAATACTGGGATAAGAATAGCAAGCCAAATAACAACGGACTCTTTCATAGGTGACTTTAATAGAGAAACAGGTTTTCTATTGTCCAAGTTAAACGGTTTTATCTAAATAGTATTGCATTATTTCCGTTTACTTCTTCCGGATGAATTACGACGGTTTGCCCCTCCTTTATTGGGTTGTTTTTGCGCCGGGCGATACGTTTTTTTCTTCTCGTGAAAGGCTCCCAAAAACGTCGGATCTTCCTTTCTTTTTTGGTTATCTATCTCCCTCAGCATGTCCTGGCGTTCTGTAACGGGCGTTGAAGCGATTTCCAGATCCTCAGGCAACTCCATCCGTGGGATTTCCATGCGGATCATTTTTTCGATTTTCCGGATGTGATATTCGTCGGCCAAGGTCATGAATGTGATGGCCTGTCCAATGCGGTTTGCACGGCCCGTTCTGCCGATCCGGTGCACGTAATCTTCGTAAATCAGCGGAACGTCGAAATTGATGACGTGGCTTACTTCCGTGATGTCGATGCCCCGCGCTACCACGTCCGTTGCCACCATTACGCGCACGGAGCCTTCCTTGAATGCTTCCATAGCATTAGTCCGTGTGTTCTGTCCTTTGTTGGCATGGATTACTTTCAATTCGTCCTCACGCACCACCCTATCGAGCAGATTTTGATGGACCAATCCGGCAACTTCCCGACTTCTGGTAAAAATCAGGACGCGGTTGAATGCTTCCCGGTCTTGCAGTAAATGGGTCAGAAGATTAATTTTCGTGCGGAAGTTGGGCAACTCGTAAATGGACTGGGAAACCATTTCGGCCGTCGTGGCCTGAGGTGTTACTTCAATGCGAGTTGGGAATTCGAGAAATTCGAAAGACAGCCTTTCCACCTTCTCCGAGAATGTGGCTGAAAAAAGCATGTTCTGCCTTTTTGTGGGAATGATTTCGAGCAATTTCCGGATCTGCGGCATGAAGCCCATGTCCATCATCTTGTCGGCTTCGTCCAGGATCATCACATTCAAATGCTTGACAATGACCTCTTCCTGAAAATAAAGATCCATAAAACGGCCCGGCGTAGCCACAATGATGTCAACGCCTTTGCGGATCGCTTCGATCTGTGCCTTGGCTCCTACTCCACCGAAAAGCACAACTGTACGGATGTCGGTGTATTTGCTCAGCTGCGCGATGGCTTCTGAAATCTGCATGGCCAGCTCGCGCGTAGGAGCCATAATTAATGCCCGGGCGTGCTCGCCCTGGGCATATTTGATCCGCATTAAGAGCGGCAATGTATAGGCGGCGGTTTTGCCTGTGCCTGTTTGGGCTATGCCCAGAATGTCCTGTCCGGATAAAGCGAGCGGGATGGCCTGTTCCTGAATGGGCGTTGGCTCAGTGTATCCCGCTTCTTCAATGGCATTGAGTAATTGACGGTTAAGCTTGAATTGCTCAAATTTGTTTTGCGTAGTCTGCATCGCGCAAAGGTACGAAAACTACCACTAACCCAACCTTACAAGCGCTTCTTTCAATGTTTCCAGCTTGGCTTCGGCATCCGCCTGCTTTTGGCGCTCCTTCTCCACAATGTCGCCTTTTGCATTTTGGACAAAGCGCTCATTGGATAACTTCTTGATCACCGAATCCAGAAAACCTTGCGTGTATTCCAATTCACGTTGCAGGTTTTCACGCTCTGTTTCCACATCAAGCTCATCCGCCAGGTTTACAAAAAACTCATCCGATTTCACCCGGAATGCAGTTCCTTCACCTTCGTCGGTCACATAGCCAATGTTCTCAACATTCGCCAGTTTTAGTATTAATGGCTCTAATCCCGAGTAACGCGCCTGGTTATCCGTGCGTATAGAAAGAGGAAGCGCGATTTTTGGACTGATATTCTTTGCATTTCTCAAATTCCGGATTGAAGATATCACTTCAAAAAGCACTTCAAAATCATTCAAAAGCGACTGATCAATGTTGCCGGCTTGCGGGAATGGGGCAATGCAGATCGAATCCTTTTCTTTTCTTTCAATAATATTTTGCCAGATTTCTTCTGAAATAAATGGCATGAACGGATGCAAAAGGCGCATTAAACGGTCGAAGAATTCCAATGTTGCGTCGTAAGTCTGCTTATCGATCGGCTGCTCGAAGCCAGGCTTGATCATTTCCAGATATTGCGCGCAGAAATCGTCCCAGATTAGTTTATAAACCGAGTTAAGGGCATCCGAAATGCGGAATTTGGAGAAATGATCCTGCACTTCCAGAATCGTCTGGTTCAGTTTGCTTTCAAACCATTGGATCGCCAGTTGCGAACCCGCGGGCGCTGGTAAGCTGTCGGAAACCTGGAAACCTTCAACCAAACGGAACGCATTCCATATTTTATTACCGAAATTCCTTCCTTGCTCAACCAATTTGTCATCATAAGGAAGGTCGTTACCAGCCTGTGAGCTGAAAAGCATGCCTGTACGAATGCTATCAGCGCCATATTGGTTGATCAGATCGATCGGATCGGGCGAGTTACCAAGTGATTTGGACATTTTCCGTCCTTGCTTATCCCGTACAATTCCGGTGAGATAAACATTCTTAAACGGATACTGTCCTTTGTATTCATAACCTGCAATAATCATCCGCGCCACCCAGAAAAAAAGAATTTCGGGTGCAGTAACGAGGTCATTAGTAGGATAATAATAGTTAATGTCCGCATTATCCGGCTCCTTAATACCGTTGAAAACCGTGATCGGCCACAACCAGGCTGAAAACCAGGTGTCGAGAACGTCCGGGTCCTGCTCAATGTCCTCTTCGGTCAATGCAAAAAGCTGGTAATCCATTTGTGCTTTCCGCAATGCTTCCCTTTTGTTTTTGGCAATGATCATCGTTCCGTCTTTCAAATAATAAGCCGGAATGCGGTGGCCCCACCACAGCTGACGACTGATATTCCAATCATGAACATTCTCCATCCAGTGCCGATACGTGTTCTTGAACTTGGCAGGAATCAACTGCACCGTGTCATTCATGACATTTTCCAATGCCGGCTTGCTGATTTTATCCATTTTCAAAAACCACTGCTCCGAAAGCCGCGGCTCAATCACCGAATTGGTCCGCTCGGAATGGCCTACATTGGATTTATATTCTTCTGTCTTCACCAGGTTACCCGATTCTTCCAGCAGCTTAATGATCTTTTTACGCGCTGCAAACCGGTCTTCACCCACCAAAATCTCCGCTTTCTCATTCAATGTGCCATCTTCATTCAGGAGATCGATAACTGGCAGATCATGTCTTTTGCCTAACACATAATCATTCGCATCGTGCGCAGGTGTTACTTTCAGACAGCCAGTTCCGAATTCCATTTCCACATATTCGTCGGCAATGATCGGGATGGAGCGATTGATCAGCGGGATAGCAACTTGTTTCCCTATTAAATGTTTGTAACGCTCGTCGTGCGGGTTCACACAAATCGCCACGTCGGCCATGATCGTCTCGGGACGCGTTGTCGCTACGATCATCGCTTCGTCCGTAAGTGCCTCGCCAATTTCATCTACAAGGGGATATTTCAGGTAAACCAATTTTTGATTCACCTCCTTCATGATCACTTCTTCATCCGAGACCGTCGTCCGTGCCTGCGGGTCCCAGTTCACCATGCGGTGGCCGCGGTAAATGTCTCCTTTATTATAGAGGTCGATAAAAACGTCGATAACCGAATCGTACAAATCAGGCTCCATCGTGAAGCGCGTGCGGTCCCAGTCGCAGGAAGCGCCCAGCTTGCGCAATTGTTGGAGGATGATGCCGCCATATTTGTGCGTCCATTCCCAGCAATATTCTAAAAACTCGTCGCGGGTAAGGTCACGTTTGTTGATGCCGCGTTCCTTGAGCATCGCAACCACTTTGGCCTCCGTTGCAATGGATGCGTGATCCGTTCCCGGCACCCAGCAAGCTTCCTTGCCTTCCATGCGGGCCTTCCGGATCAGGATATCCTGGATCGTATTATTGAGCATATGCCCCATATGCAGCACGCCCGTGACGTTTGGGGGAGGAATTACGATTGAGTAAGGTTCCTTATCAGGATTTGGTTTTGAATTGAAGAACTTGTTTTCAATCCAGTAGGAGTACCATTTATCCTCTATTTCCTGGGGGGCATATGTTTTGGAAATCATTGTATAATCTGAAATTTCCCGCAAACCGCGGTTGGTCATCTAAAAAGATGGCAAGTTAGGCGTTGCCGACGAAATTTCTAAACTAATTGTTCCTCTTTGCTAATGGGCAGCCAGACTGTAAATGTGCTGCCTTCGCCTGGTTTACTTTGCACGTGAACGGTTCCATCATGCGCTTCCACCATTTTTTTAACATAGCTCAATCCCAGTCCGAAACCCTTCACATCATGCACATTACCCGTAGGAATGCGGTAGAATGTATCAAAAATGCGGTGCTGCTGTTCCCGGCCCATGCCGATCCCGCTGTCGGAAATGGCAATGTTAATGCCATCATTCTCATTCCAGGTCCTGATGCGGATATGCAGTTTCTCAGGCGAGTATTTGATAGCATTGTCAATCAGGTTATTAAGGATATTTGAAATGTGAATTTCATCGCCTGAAACCACTTCATGCGTTGCTTCGAAATCAAGATCGATCTCACCATCCCGCTGCTCGATCTGGACACTCTGCGCATTTAACGCTTTACCGATCAGATCGTGCACATCCGCCTGGCTGATCTTTAATTTGACATGTCCTTTATCCAGAAGCGCCATTTGCAACACTTTTTCGACATGCGTTCCCAGTCTTTTATTTTCTTCCTTAATGATGCCCAGATACCGGTCGAGCCTCGAACCGATTGCGGCCTGCTGGATCGCCGACGAGTTTTCCTGTGCCATTTCCGCTGCTAATGCAATGGTTGAAATCGGCGTTTTGAACTCGTGGGTCATGTTGTTGATGAAATCATTTTTAATGTCTGAAAGCTTTTTCTGGCGCAAGATCGTAGTAACCGCCATGTAAAAGCAGGCCATAATGACGATAATCAAAATCCCCGAACCACCGAACATTACTCCCATGTTGCTCAGAATGTACTTTTGCTGATCAGGGAAGTATACATATAAAGAATTAGGTGCATTAATGGTCTCACTGGGAAAAAGATCTGCTTTGTAAGACTTTTCTTCCCATTCCCGTGGCCTGAGGCTTGCCGTGGAAAAGATCAGACTGTTGTCTGACCGGCCTCTCACCGCAAATTCGTAGGGCAGCGTGATGCCGCTTTCAACAAACTCCTTTTTCAACAATGTATCCAGCAAGAACCTGTTAACGCGCTGCTCAATAGGTCTTTTAGTATAAATAAAATCCTTCATTACCTCTTTCAGCAATGATGCCCGATCGGGTTCTGCGTCGCTGATCACAGCACTAGTGCTTTTGCCATTTTTTCTTGACTCAGGAATAGCAACCTGGCGGTTTGCGATCCTCCTCTGAGCAGAATCGGGGTGCATTCCGTTGCCTGTCTGATATTTCCTGGCATCACTATCCTGCATTCCTCTGAATGCATTGCCCAGGCGCCTTTCGTCGTCTAATCTTCTGCGCATGAATTCGTCAATCCCGGCAGCGCCATATTGCTGAGCCTGGAAAAATTCTTCCATAATCTGCTGCTGGTGCTCCACCATCACCCGGAAATTGGGGCTGAGCACATCTGTAGGAACGGCTTCGGTAATGATCTGATAATGAATTTCCTCGCCATTAGGTCCGATCGCGATCTCCATGCGGGGCTGCGCTCGCTGAGCGAGCTCACCGGCAGGTTTGGTTTTGGCCGCCGGCGTCTTTTTGATGGGGGTATGCCGCAGCTGGGTAATGCGGTTCAGCTTGCTTTTCTGTTGTTCGGTTTCAATCCTGCGTTGCAGCAGATACATCATTTCCTGCTTTTCGAGGCGATGCACTACTTGCTGTACAGATTCCGAAACCTTTTGGTTGAACTGCTCATTGCGGATTGCAATCGCCTCACGGATCCAATACCATTGAAATCCAATAAGGCCTATGAGCGCAATGCACATTAAGCCGACTATTATCTGAATTTTCCTCTTCGTCATAAATTTAAATTCTCCGGTGCAACGCGCACGCCGGATTGACCGACATTATTGCTGAAAACAAATTTAACGCATCCGCCCGGGCCAATCTTGTTTTTAACAAAATTTAACACCCACTGAAAAACGCTTCTGATAATTTTGTAATTCATTCATACACATAACCTAATCTTACTTATGAGGACTTCTTTTTTAAACAAAATCATGTTGACATTGCTGCTTACTGGCGCAACTGCAATGCTAGCACAGGCACAGGAAGATAAACCGGAAAAACCCGGAAAGGAGGAAAAGGCAACCATTCGCATCAAGGTTACCGGGGAAAAGGATGGTAGAACGGAGAGCAAGGAGCGGAGTTATCGCGTGGGCGCTATGACGGACGACGAACGGGATAAGTTTGTGGACAAAGTCCTGGACTCATTGGGTGTTGATAAAAAGAAAAATAACCAGATGGTTTCGGTGACCATTGATGACGGCGATGAGGATGTGGCCGCAAAAAAGCGGCGCAAAGTGATCATTGACCACCGTGATGACCGGGAGCCGCTGGCTTATCACTGGAAAGGCGATTTTTCCAATGATTTTGAATTCAATACCGAGAATTTCAAAAAGCATATGCGGACTTTTGAAAACGAATGGAAACCAAAGACCAAAATGCTTATGCGTGATATGGAACATTTTGGCAATGAAATGGGTGAATTCTGGAATAAGGAAGTCGTGAAACCGGCAAGTGTGCGTTCGCTGACTGCTTATACAAATAATCCTGATAATGGTGTCCTGAACCTTAAATTCGGCGTTCCGCAAAAGGGCGATGTGAGCGTAATTGTTACGGATACGAAAGGAAAAGAGGTTGGAAAGAAAGAAATCAAGGACTTTGAGGGTGAGTTTGTGGGACAGATCGAATTAAAGAAAAATACAAAAGGAACCGTTTTCGTAACCGTTGTGCAAAACGACGACGGGGCCGTCAAACGAGTGGTTATTCCCTGATTTATTCTAAAAAATATTCCATGTCCTCCTGATTTTAAGCCATCAGGAGGATTTTTTATTGTAAAAATACTACTAACTATTAGGCTGGCATTTATTTAGAATTGTAAATTTGCCGAAAAACTCCATTCCACTGCGACATCAATTTTTTTTGCAACTATGCTGAATCTTATACTGTTTGGCCCTCCGGGTGCAGGTAAAGGCACTCAAAGTGAAAATATTATTGCTAAATACAAACTGATACACCTTTCGACAGGTGATCTCCTGCGTTCAGAAATCCAGGCAGGATCAGAATTGGGCCTTCAAGCAAAAACGTTGATGGATCAGGGCATTTTGGTTCCTGACGAGGTGGTGATCGGAATGATCGACAATAAGCTGAAAGAGCACCGGAATGCTGCAGGTTTTATCTTCGACGGATTCCCTCGGACTGTAAAGCAATCGGAGGCGCTTGACCAGCTTTTGGCTAGCTACAATGAAAGTATTTCTGTAATGATTGCACTGGTTGTAGACGATAATGAACTCCTTGCTCGTTTGCTTAACCGTGGAAAGACTTCCGGCCGTCCTGATGATCAGAATGAAGAACTGATCAGCAAACGCATCCAGGAATATAACAGCAAAACCAAACCGGTTGCTGACTATTACCAGGAACAAGGCAAATTTGTCGCCATCGACGGAATTGGTGAGATTGATTTCATCTTTGAAGAAATTACCAAGGCAATTTCGACAGTTACTATTAAATAATTTACTCATTCACTATACACATGGCTTCCTCCAACTTTATTGATTACGTCAAAATTAATGTGCGCTCCGGTTCTGGCGGTGCGGGTTCCCTGCATTTCAGAAGGGAAAAACACGTTGAAAAAGGCGGGCCGGACGGCGGCGACGGTGGCCGCGGCGGCCACGTAATCCTGAAAGGGAACAGCCAGCTATGGACACTGCTCCACCTGAAATACACCAAGCACATCAAAGCCTTTGACGGAAAAGGCGGTGAAGGCGGAAGACGTTCAGGCTCGATCGGTAAGGACATTATCCTCGAAGTGCCGCTAGGCACCATTGCCAAAAATGCGGAAACCGGTGAACAACTTTTTGAAATTACGGAAGACGGTCAGGAAGTGATCTTGCTGAAAGGCGGTCGCGGCGGAATGGGTAACGACCATTTCAAATCTGCTACGAATCAGACTCCGCAACATGCGCAGACAGGAGAAGCTGGTCTTGAAGCCTGGATTATCCTGGAATTGAAGGTGTTAGCAGACGTTGGTCTGGTTGGTTTCCCCAATGCAGGCAAGTCAACATTGCTTTCCGTTGTTTCGGCTGCCCGGCCAGAAATCGCTGATTATCCTTTCACTACATTGGTGCCCAACCTGGGCGTAGTTTCTTACCGGGACTACAAATCCTTCGTGATGGCCGACATTCCTGGCATTATCGAAGGCGCATCACAAGGAAAAGGCCTTGGCTTGCGTTTTTTACGACACATAGAAAGAAATTCCATCTTACTGTTCATGGTTCCGGCTGACAGTGAAGATATTAACGCCGAATACGAAACATTGCTTCAAGAGCTAAGAATATACAATCCTTCCCTTCTCGATAAGAGCCGCATTCTCGCCATCTCAAAAACTGACGTTCTTTCCGAAGAAGAACGCGCAGATTTAAAATCACAAATCCCAGCCTCCATACCCAGTATTTTCATTTCTGCAATTACCCAAGAAGGAATTGAACAATTGAAAGATCAGATATGGAACCTCATCAATTTGCCGTTGTCCGTAAAATAATATTTTCTTGAAACAGGCAACCAATTGATGCAATTTGTGTGTCCAAGAAGTTATTCTACTGAATTATTTTTACTCATGAAGCACTATCTACCATACTTGTTCTGGGTAGGATCAATCTTTCTTTCGTTCACCTCTTCTGCACAAGTAAACATTGATTTTCCAACGGATCGAGCTGTTTTTCAACGGAATAAGGGTAATGTTGCCAACATTTACATTTCAGGCACATACAAAAAGATCACTACACGCATCGACGCGCGATTAGAAGCCATTAACGGGCAAGGGATCTCCACTGACTGGAAAGAGATTTCGAACAATCCGCAGGGTGGCTTGTACACAGGCGCCATCGAAGGGACAGGAGGCTGGTATACACTTTATGTACGCGCTTTTAATGGCGACCAGCAGCTCGGTGAACCTGCCCGGATAGACCATGTAGGCATCGGCGAAGTGTTTATTATTGCCGGTCAGTCCAATGCAGAAGGTTTCGAACATTTCGGTTCCCAAGGTGCGCAGGACGACCGTGTAAGCACCGTAAACAGGCTCTATAATCAGTCTTTTCCAGAGACTTATGACCGTCATCCGCAATTTAGCCACTTAGATGCCGAAACAAAGATCAGCCCCCGGGGACAGTCTGCATGGAGCTGGGGAAGGCTTGGCGATCAGCTTGTTAACAAACTTAAGGTGCCCGTTTTATTTTTCAATGTAGCCTGGACAGGAACTGCTGTCCGAAACTGGAAAGAGAGTATAGATGGGCCGACGCAATCGGTCTATGCACCAGTTAACTTTGAACCCTTCGGGATGCCCTATGGAAACATGCGTAATGTTATTCAGCGCCTAACGCCCATTACCGGGTTGAGAGGGATTCTCTGGCAACAAGGCGAGTCTGATAACTATGCACCATCAACAAGCACCGATTCCTATTTCAACGATCTAAAAAAAGTGATTGAAACCAGCAGAAACGATGCTGGTGAAAACATTTCCTGGGTTGTTTCACTTACTTCTTATGATAACCGGCTCGGGGCAACTTCCCGTGTTACGGACGGACAGCAACGGGTTATCAATAATGTCCCTAACGTATTCCAGGGACCGAACACGGATTTGCTCCAAATCCCGCGTCCGGCAGAAGGTGAAGGCGTTCACTTCAAGGATGACGGGCTGAGGCAGCTGGCCGATGCCTGGGCGCAGCAACTTAACGATAACTTTTTTGCAAATTCGAACCCCTACCAAGGCGTTAGGCCCTTAAGGGTAACCGCATCCTGCGCTGGCAACGGTAATCTCAACCTGGAAGCGGACAATGTTGGTCTTTCCCAATTCAGCTGGAGCAATGGTTCGAATTCAAGCAATACCCAGGTTGGAAACGGCACGCATAGCGTGAGCGCCCGCGATGGAAAAGGACGTTATATCTTCTCTCCGAATATCAGGATCAATGACAACATTCAACCTAATAAGCCGATTATACAGCTAGAAGGAAGCAATCCGGTTTGCCTTGGGAATACGGCAACATTGATATCCAACACTTCTGAAAACATCAGATGGAGCAACGGCTCCACCAGCGATCGCGTGCCTGTGACCACGGGTGGAGAATATTTCGTTACAACCAGGAATTTTTATGGCTGCGAATCGACGTCCGACAAGATTACAATGACGGTCTCCACTTCGCCCTTGCCGCCTAAACCAAAGATTGTGGCTTCCGGTGTGCTCGAATTCTGCGATGGCGGCGAAGTAAGCCTTACTTCCGACTCAAAGTTGAAAAATGCCTGGTCAAACGGCGGAAACACAGCGACCATTGTCGTGAAATCTTCCGGTGAATATCGGGTAAGAGCACTGGATGAAGTTGGGTGCTATTCACCTGATTCTGACCCTGTTAATGTTAAAGTGAATGCATTACCGCAAAAGCCTGTGGTTGCTTTGAGCGGCAACACTACTTTTTGCCAGGGTGAAAATTTGATCATGACTTCCAACTACGATAGCGGAAACATATGGAGCACAGCCGCAACTTCAAAAGCCATTACGGTGACTGCCTCAGGCACCTTCTCTTTGAAACAGCGTGATTCCAATGGCTGTGAATCAACTTCGGACGAGATAGCGGTGAAAGTAAATACTCTTCCTGCAACACCAGCCATCACTGCACTTCGCCCAACCACATTCTGCCTTCGTGACTATACCACATTAAGAAGCAGCGAAGCGTTCTCTTATGTGTGGAGCAACGGCGAAACCGGCAGGGAAATCGAGATCCGGAATTCCGGTAATTTTACAATTGCTGCGAAAGATGAAAACGGTTGTGTTTCTCCGGTGTCACCAGTGGTAAGGGTTGTGGCGAATGTTCTTCCTGAAACGCCAACAATCCGCGCTGACGGCCCTACGGTTTTCTGCGCAGATCTTAGCGTTAATTTGCAATCCTCACCGGCGGCGGCGTTCCTATGGAGCAATGGCGCTTCAACACAATCATTGAAAGTGACCACGCCCGGAACATTCTCCGTGCAGACTATCAACGAGTTCCAATGCTTTTCTGATCCTAGTAACCAGATCACAACAGAAACACTTGCCCTGCCGCCAGCACCCAATATTGCTGCGGAGGGCCCCACCACTTTCTGCGACGGTGACTTTGTTGTGCTAAAGGCAACATTGGGAAATACATTCTTTTGGAACACCCTCGATGAAGGCGAAAGCATTCAGGCAGACACAACGGGCAGCTATGCCGCCCGGGCCCGGGATGAAAAAGGCTGTTACTCACCATTCTCAAGATCAATCCAGGTGGATGTAAAGCCTACGCCTACGCGGCCGACCATTAAGCAGATCGGCGTGTTTACGTTGCTGGCAGAAAACAATTTAAATTCAGGAGATCACGTATGGAAGCTTAACGGACAGGAACTGACCGAAAACGGAACAACATTGAAAGCGATCCAGTCGGGAAGTTATGTTGTCAATAATACGGTGGTTTACAGCCCGACGTTAACCTGTTTATCAGATTTTTCTGATCCCTTCAGTTTTATTGCAGATACCCGGAATCCAGGTTTCGTTACTTATCCAAACCCGGTTGTCGACGGCAAGATCACTATTGAAACATTACAAAACCTGAATAACGCCGAAGTTCAGATCATCGACAGCCGCGGGGTTATTCACAGAACCTTCACAGTAAAGAAATTTGACAGTCAGCAATTCTTTAATATCCAGGGCTTATCAAGTGGTTTCTACGTGGTGCGGATTGTTTCGGTGGCGTTTACTGCATCCCAAAAGCTGATAATTGTTCAGTAAACGGTCGTAGCGCCAGTGATGTAATCAAAAAAACGGAATAGTGATATTTTAGCAAAAATAATCATTTACATTTGTGACCGTTTTGTAATGGCGCACACGCCGAAGTTGAAAAAATCCAACATCCATCAGATATACAAATTTTTACCCTGTTTAAGAATTCCAATGCGTTATAGAATTATTCTCCCGGTTGTGGCAAAGGCATTGCTGTTAATCAGTATTATATCTTCAACAGCTTTCTCGCAAATCCGAATCACTTCACCGGCTTTCCAGGCTGTATATCAGCAAAGTGTTAGGGGACAGAGAGAGATAACCGTTACAGGAACATTTACTGTCCCGATGGACAAAGTTGAAGCCCGCGCCGTGCCTGTTGTGGAAGGTCAGGGCTTTCCAACACCTTGGGAAACTTTGCAGCAAGCTCCAAAGGGCGGCGTTTTTAAAGGAAATATTACATTAATGGGTGGCTGGTATTCGCTCGAAGTCCGTGGACTTTCAGATGGAAAAGTTGTTGGCCGCGACATTCTTTCCAGGTTAGGCGTAGGCGAAGTTTTTATCATCGCAGGACAGTCTAATGCACAAGGCTTAAAGAAATATCCGGGACCATCCGCTCAGGATGACCGCGTTATGTATATTTCAAACTATAACAATGACGATGTCGATCGTTTGACCGATCCTGTCCCACCCGCTTTTTCTAAAATATCAAGAGACCTTGGAATAATGTCTCCGAGAGGCCAGTCGGCATGGTGCTGGGGCGTATTGGGTGATTTGCTGGTTGCGAAGCTGAATGTTCCCGTATTGTTCATCAATGCAGCCTGGGAAGGAACTTCCATTGAGAACTGGGCGAGCAGCGCAAAGGGTTTGACTACAAAAAATAAATACGGCGGTTTCGTCTATCCTCCCCAAATGCCATTTGCCAACCTGAGAATTGCTGCACGGAATTATGGCAATCAATATGGTGTGAGAGCGGTGTTGTGGATGCAGGGAGAAACGGATGCTTTGTTTAAAACTCCTGCGGCGTCTTACCGTGAAGATCTTCAATTCATTATGAACAGGTTGGGTGCTGAAACCGGGGACAAGCGCATTACCTGGGTTATTGCCCGGACTTCCAGAACGTCGGCGGGTGACAGGATCCCTTCTACAATTAATCCTGAGATCATTGCTGCTCAGAATGCTGTTTTAGATACACGTTTTAATCCTACGTATCCTGGACCGGAAACGGATCCATTAGTTCCCAACCGCGGTGATAACACGCACTTTGTTGGAGAAAGCCCATCGGATTTTGAGGGTACGAACCGGGCTCTTACGATCCTTGCAAATGCCTGGAATGAAAGTCTTGATGCGAACTTTTTCTCAACGGCTACACCAACGAACCCTGCTCCAATCCCTGATATCGAAGCAGCATGTGTAACTGAAAATAATGCTGTTACCATCACTTTACCAACCGGTTTCGCGTCCTACGAATGGACGAACGGCGCCACCGGCAACAGCATTACGGTTTCTGATGCAGGAACTTACCGCGCAACTGTGAAGGACAATGCTGGCAATTCGATTTTGACTTCTGTTGTTGTGCTGGATAATGGTGCAAAACCAGTTCAGCCGACGATTCAGCAGCAGGGCGATCAGCAGGCTTGCTTTGACTCTGCTTTCCAATTCTCCGTGGCCGATGGAACGGACATTTACAGCTGGTACAAACAGGGATCAAATACAGTGGTGGCAACCGGCGCAACTGCACAAATTGCGGAAAGCGGTAATTACTATGTGAAGGGAAGGAATATTTTCGGCTGTGTTTCTGAAAATTCGGCTGCTTCCTCACTCATCATCAGACCGGAAATTCCTAAACCGGTTATTGAACCATCAGGCCCTTTCAGCATTATGGCTTCCATACCGGCAGATTTGGATGCGAAATTCCTGTGGCGCAGACCAGGAACAGAGTCGGATACGACTGCTAACCTGATCAAAATATTAAAAACAGGCGAGTACTCCGCAAGAGCACAAGTGGTTTTCCAGCTTGGAGATGATTTGCTGACATGCTATTCAGACACGGCTTCCCGCGAGTTCAAAACCAATGAGCAAAACGAAGTTGTAATTTACCCGAATCCAAGCGAGGGCAATTATGTTTATATCGAGTCAAGAGATAACATCCGCAACGCGGCCGTAACGATCTTTGACATTTATGGAAGGGTGATCAGAACAACAACACCAAGACTTCTGGACAGCCGCATTGAAATTGATACAAGATATCTGCCGACAGGTAAATACATTCTGAGAGTAACCGGCGAGGGTCAAAGCCTTACCAAGCAGATTGTGATCCGATAAGGTTCAAACCTCCTATTTTTTGTTCATAAGCCCCGGCCATCCGGGGCTTATTTAGTATCATACTAATTAGGCAAAAGATAAAGTAAAGAATTTGATTGATAAATTTGCAAAGGCTAATTTTGAGAAACCAGAAAGAAAGTAACCGCTGACAACATTTTCGCGTTGATTTCGTAGATAGTAACTGAATAACTGACTCAATGAACAATTCATATTTCCCTTCGGATTACCTGCCGATATTGGTACAATTCATCCTCGCTGCCGGCTTCATTGGTGGCACAATGATTGTAACGCATTTAATAGGCCCAAGCAGGAAGAGCAAGTTAAAAGACGATCCGTTTGAATGTGGTATCGAATCCGTGGGCGATGCGCGCACGCCGATATCCGTAAAATATTTTCTTGTTGCCATCCTATTCGTCCTTTT
Source organism: Dyadobacter alkalitolerans DSM 23607 (assembly GCF_000428845.1). Lineage (GTDB taxonomy): Bacteria > Bacteroidota > Bacteroidia > Cytophagales > Spirosomataceae > Dyadobacter > Dyadobacter alkalitolerans. The sequence continues at coordinate 241,501 of NZ_AUAS01000003.1, forward strand.
TGATGTTGAGGTGATATTTATGTATCCCTGGGCAGTAAATTTTAAGGGTTTAGGAATGTTTGGGTTTGTAGAAATGTTATTATTCATGGCATTGCTGCTTTCTGGATTCTATTATGTGATCCGCAAAGGAGTTTTGAACTGGGAAGAGTAATCAACAAACTTGAACAACTGGAAATTATGAAAGAAGTAACGATTGTGGAGGCTCCGCAAGGACATAGCGGATCTGGTTTTTTTGCAACTTCATTTGATGAAGCTATCGGTTTGGCAAGAAGTTATTCCCTCTGGCCACTTCCTTTTGCAACTTCTTGCTGTGGAATCGAATTCATGGCAACGATGGGTGCACATTACGATATATCCCGGTTTGGATCGGAAAGACCTAGTTTTTCACCCCGTCAGGCCGATTTGCTGATGGTAATGGGAACGATCGCCAAGAAAATGGCACCCGTTGTAAAGCAGGTCTATTTGCAAATGTCTGAACCCCGGTGGGTAATGGCAGTTGGCGCGTGTGCTACAAGCGGCGGGATCTTCGATACTTACAGCGTTTTGCAGGGAATTGACAGGATCATTCCCGTTGACGTGTATGTTCCCGGCTGCCCGCCCCGTCCTGAGCAGATCATTGACGGCTTGATGCACATTCAGCATCTGGCACAAAATGAAAAGCTTCGTCGCAGAAATACCGACGAGTATTCTGAATTATTAGCATCATATAATATTCAATAATCCCCTATGCTAAGTAACCAGGAGGTAGCCGAAGCGCTTTTAGAAAAATTTGGTGATCAGGTTTTTGACTTTGAAGAGCCTTACGGATTGCTGACGCTTTCAACCTCTCGTGAGGAAATTATCCCGCTTTTAGAATTTTTGCACAAACATAAAACCTACCAGTTTATTTTTTTAACCGATATTACTGGCATTCACTATCCTGACAGTGTTGGACAGGAGTTTATGGTTGTGTATCATATGCACAGCTTCGTGCACAACTTCCGTGTTCGCATCAAGGTTAGCCTTGCCGAAGCCGACATTCACATTCCTACGGCAACCGGCTTATTTGCTTCTGCCAACTGGATGGAGCGGGAAACCTATGATTTCTTTGGGATCATGTTCGACGGACACCCCAATTTAAAGCGCATTCTGAACATTGAGGAGATGGATTACTTCCCTATGAGACGGGAGTTTCCGATGGAAGACGCAACGCGCGAAGACAAAACAGATGCCCTTTTTGGCCGATGACCCTATACTGAGTAAGATATGGCAGATATTGAATTATTACCACATAATGTTCCCGCAAACGCCGATCTACCCGAGCTGGTTGAAGAACTGACCACGCTTAACCTCGGTCCTACTCACCCTGCAACACATGGTATTTTCCAAAATATCCTGAAAATGGATGGGGAAAAGATCGTTTCCGGTGAACAAACCATTGGATATATACACCGTGCATTTGAGAAAATAGCTGAAAGAAGGCCATTTTACCAAATCACAACCCTTACCGACCGCATGAATTATTGCTCCTCCCCGATCAACAATCTGGGATGGCATATGACCGTTGAAAAGTTGTTGAGCGTAGAAGTGCCGAAAAGAGCCCAGTACATCCGGGTGATCATGATGGAGCTTGCACGGATTACGGACCACCTGATCTGCAATAGTATTTTGGGTGTGGATACGGGCGCTTTTACCGGTTTCCTGTACGTAATGCAGAAGCGTGAGGAAGTTTACGAAATCTACGAAGAAGTTTGTGGCGCGCGTCTTACGACCAATATGGGCCGTGTAGGCGGAATGGAAAGAGATCTTTCTACCACAGCGATCCGTAAGATCCACGAGTTTATCAAATCATTCCCGCCTGTTCTGAAAGAGTTTGAAAAATTGCTCAACCGTAACAGGATTTTTATGGACAGGACCATTAATGTAGGTGGTATCTCCCTGGAACGGGCATTATCTTATGGTTTTACAGGCCCTAATCTTCGTGCAGCCGGTCTGGATTATGATGTAAGGGTGATGAATCCTTATTCTTCTTATCAGGATTTTGAGTTTGATATTCCTGTTGGCCAGCATGGTGATACTTATGACCGCTATATGGTCCGGAATGAGGAAATGTGGCAGAGTCTTAAAATCATAGAGCAAGCCATTAATAACCTTCCCGAAGGCCCTTATTATGCGGATGCGCCTGAATATTATCTGCCTCCCAAAAATGAGGTTTACAGGAGCATGGAAGCCCTTATTTATCATTTTAAAATTGTAATGGGAGAAATTGACGCTCCTATCGGCGAGGTTTACCATGCAGTGGAAGGCGGTAATGGCGAATTAGGTTTTTACCTGATCAGCGATGGCGGCCGGACTCCTTACAGACTGCATTTCCGTAGACCAAGCTTTATTTATTACCAGGCATATCCCGAAATGTGCAAAGGAAGCACGCTTTCTGACGCAATCCTGACCATGAGTAGCCTGAACGTAATTGCAGGTGAGCTGGACGCCTAAAAATATTCAAGAAATGACTGAATCATTAAATCCGGTTGCATTTACACCGGAAAGACAGGAAAAAGTAAAAGAGATCATAGCACGTTATCCTGAGGGCCGTCAAAAATCGGCTCTTTTGCCGGTTTTACACGTAGCGCAGGAACAATGGGGTTGGTTGAGCAGCGAAGTAATGGATCATGTGGCCAGCTTATTAAGCCTGGAACCCGTTGAAGTCTATGAAGTTGCGACTTTTTACACCATGTATCACCTGGATCCTGTCGGGAAACATGTCATCGAATATTGCCGCACAGGTCCTTGCTGCTTAATGGGCGGTGAAGACGTATATGGACATTTGAAACAAAAACTGGGCATCGAGGCCGGACAAACAACTGCGGACGGGCTTTTCACCTTGAAAGAAGTGGAATGTCTTGCAGCATGCGGCTGGGGACCTGTTTTTCAGATTCGTGAGAAATATTACATGAATTTGACAAATGAAAAAGTGGACGGAATTATTGAAGAGTTGAGTAAATAGCGTAAGCTGAAATTGATCCTCAAATGGCTATAAAGATCTTAACGGAACATATTAATACACCGGGCATCGAAACTTTCGACGTTTATCGTCAAAAGGGAGGATATACGGCCGTTGAAAAAGCAATAAAATCCATGACTCCGGAAGAAGTTGTGGAAGAAGCGAAAAAATCGGGTGTGCGTGGAAGAGGCGGTGCAGGATTTCCGATGGGCATGAAATGGGGCTTTTTGGCTAAACCGGAAGGCGTTCCGCGTTATCTGGTGTGTAATGCGGATGAATCCGAGCCTGGAACATTCAAAGATCACCATTTGATGAAATGCATTCCGCATTTGCTGATTGAAGGAATGATCATATCCAGTTTTGCATTGGGTGCCAACAAATCGTTTATATACGTGCGTGGCGAGCTGATGTATGTGATCAGGCTTTTGGAAAAAGCCATAGAAGAGGCAAAAGCTCAGGGTTTTCTAGGAAAAAATATATTAGGAAGCGGTTACGATCTGGAACTGATCGTTCAGCCGGGCGGGGGCGCTTACATTTGCGGTGAGGAAACTGCACTTTTGGAATCGCTGGAAGGAAAAAGAGGAAACCCAAGAAACAAGCCGCCATTCCCAGCGGTAAAAGGTTTATATCAAAGCCCGACTGTGGTGAACAATGTGGAGTCTATCTCCAATATGCCATGGATCATTAACAATGGTGGTGATGCTTATGCAGCCATCGGCGTAGGCCGTAGCACGGGAACGAAGCTGATTTCTGCTTCGGGACATATTAATAAGCCCGGGGTTTACGAAATCGAATTGGGTGTAAGCGTTGAAGAATTCCTGAATTCCGACGAATACTGCGGTGGTGTCAGAAAAGGACATCATTTGAAAGCACTAGTTGCCGGAGGTTCGTCTGTCCCCATTCTGCCTGCTCATCTGATCATGAAAACGGCCAATGGCGAAGATCGCCTGATGAGCTATGAATCATTGTCGGATGGTGGATTTGCGACTGGAACGATGTTAGGTTCAGGTGGTTTTATAGTGTTTGATGAAACAGCTTGTATCGTTCGCAACACCTGGAATTTCTCCCGTTTTTATCACCACGAATCCTGCGGACAATGCAGCCCGTGCCGCGAAGGAACTGGCTGGATGGAAAAAGTGCTTCACCGCATTGAGCATGGCCACGGAAGTATGCATGACATTGATTTGTTGGTTGATATATCTAAAAAAATAGAAGGTAACACCATTTGTCCATTGGGAGACGCTGCTGCCTGGCCGGTTGCCAGCGCGATCCGGCATTTCAGGGATGAGTTCATGTGGCACATTACCCATCCACACGAAGCATCGCAGCCCGGCGCAGTTTATCAGGGCGAAATGGCATTAGTATAATGGAAATCAATAAATCGCTGATTTGGGTCCGGGATAAATCCTTTATGATCGCTTTGATCTTCGGACTCATCAGCGCATTGATATTATTGATAATCAAATTCCAGGCATCCATCAGCTATCACCCCGATATTTCAGGAAGCGAGGGCAGCACGATTGTCCCTATCCAGCTTCTCGTATCGGGCAACCCGATTTACCTGGATCCGGAAGATGCACCATTCAGGTTATCCCAATACGCACCGATTTACTCGACCATCGTCGCCACCTTTTGTAAGGTCGTGGGTTGGTCAGCGCTTGAAGTGCATAAGATTTACCTTGCAAGCCGGTTATGGTCAAATATTTTCGTTTTGGCTACGGTTGGACTGGCTGGCCTATTTCTGAACCGGGTTACCAAGAAGCCCTTCATTGCCATCATTGCAGCCTTATATATTTTTCACGTCCTGAGCTTTTGGCTTTTAACCACTTCACGACCTGATAGTTTACTGATCCTGCTAACCACTGTCTTTATATTTTTCTGCTACAATGCATTGAAGGAAGGTGGCAACCAGTTTTGGTTCTACGCCGCCATTTTCATTGCGGTAACAGCCTTTTTTGTAAAACAAAGCGGAGCAATCCTGGCTATTTCAGCCGGGGTTTATTGGATATTAAAGCGTGAGTGGAAAACGCTGGTGAGCCTGACTGCGTTTGGTATTTTGATAATGGGCTTTTACCTCGCGATCCTCCCTATTAATACAATTGAGCTGTTTTTTACCAATATTATCGGAGGTGTTGCCAATTCAGCAAGCTGGGAATGGTTTTACGACTGGACGTTTCAACACTGGCTTTTGCAATTTGCACCCTTGATCATTGCTAACGTTATTGTAAGCGGTTATATCGTTTATCACAAGTATTCCAATTTCCTTTTGTTTCTGACACTTTGCTGCTTTTTGTCTTTTATTTTCTCGACTTCAACAGCATTCAAAATTGGTGCAGGCGTTGGCTATTATCAGGATTATCTTTTGCTGGCAGTAATCCAGGTTACACTTTTTATTACGCATCCCGCGAATGCATATCGTTTTGATCAGAGTCTTTTGAAAATGGGAGCGTCGTTCTATATGGTGCTCGCGTTTTTGCATTGTACACTGTTTGTTTTTATGAAATACAAATCGGTAATCCATTCGAACTTTGAGCGCCATTATATAGATGAGCGTAATGTCTCGGAATATTTATATAAAGAGAAAAATTTGAAACCGAAGGAGTGGGTTTATATTTGCGGCGGGAATCAAATGGAAGGTTATTTCCTGAATCATTTTTTAGTCAATAATGCGTTAATCCCTTTTCCAGACCTTGTTTATCTGGCAGATCTGAACGGAACCTTTCGCTTTGACAAATTTAAGAGCATGGTTAGGAGAAAGGATATTAAATATGTAATTTCATTGAAAGGGATTGTGCCTGTTAACATTCTCAATGTTGATTTTACAAACACTTTAAAATATAGCTCAACCGTGGGCCCGTACGATATTTACGAGGCCGACAAATAGCATAATGATATAATTTTTGGCATGGAAGAGACCAAACCTCAGTTAGTAAAAATTACATTCGACGGCATTGAAGTCGAGGTGGAACCGGGAACAACGATCATGCAGGCTGCGCGTAAGATTGCGGAAGCGGACGAAAGTCAGGCGGCGCTTGTGCCTCCTGCAATGTGTTTCTATAAGCCTTTGACTGCCTCCGGAGGAAAGTGCCGGGCGTGCCTTGTGCGCGTAGCGCAAGGTTCAGCGAAAGATCCAAGGCCAATGCCTAAGCTGGTTCCGTCTTGCATTACACAAGTTCAGGAAGGAATGGTTGTTGAAAACACAACAAATCCGGCCGTACTTGACACGCGAAAAAGCATTGTTGAATTCCTGCTCATCAACCACCCCCTCGACTGCCCTATTTGCGATCAGGCGGGAGAATGTCATTTGCAGGATTTTGCCTTTGAGCACGGTTCTGTAAAGACGCGTTACGAGGAAGACAGGCGGACTTTTGATAAAATCGACATTGGTCCGTATGTGCAGCTCCATATGACGCGCTGCATTCTTTGCTATCGCTGTGTTTACACGGCTGACCAGATCACAAACAAGCGTGTACACGGTGTAATGAACCGCGGAGATGCTTCTGAAATAAGCACTTACATTGAAAAAGCGATCGATAATGATTTCTCCGGAAATGTGATTGACGTTTGCCCCGTAGGCGCTTTGACAGACAAAACATTCCGTTTTAAAAACCGCGTTTGGTTTACCAAACCTGAGGATGCGCATCGCGATTGCGACAAATGCTGCGGTAAAACGACGGTTTGGTACAGAGGCGACGAAATTATCAGGGTTACCGCCCGTAAAAATACCTGGGGAGAAGTCAATGACTTTATCTGTAACACCTGCCGTTTTGAAAAGAAAAAAACCAGCGACTGGGTGCTTGAAGGTCCTACCAAAGTAAAACGCAGTTCTGTTATTTCAGCCAACAAATACCGCGCTGATCTTGTGAAGAAACCTGATTTTGCTATAAAACTGGCGGATAGCTCTTACAAAAAAATTGACGATACACGTCCTTTCGTTACGGATGAAGAAACGATCCGTCACCAAAGCATCGAAAACAACGACAAAGCAAATCACCGCTCATTATTGGCAAAAAATAACTAGTTCAACGGCCTGACAGCCTGTTTTTAACCTTGTTTACAAAAAATGGATTTAACGGAGTTTCTCATTAAAACCGCAACAATATTCGTTGTTTTTGTTCTTACCCTGGTCATTGCCATGTATTCAACCTGGGGCGAACGCAAAGTTGCCGGCTTTATCCAGGACAGGATGGGCCCGAACCGTGCAGGACCGGGTGGCTTGTTGCAGCCGCTTGCTGATGCGGGTAAGATGTTTTTCAAAGAAGATTTTATCCCTGCACTGGCCAACAAATGGCTTTTTATCGCTGGGCCAAGCCTTGCTATGCTTACGGCCTTGCTTGCCAGTGCTGTGATTCCTTTTGGAAGTACTTTCCGGATCAATGGTCATGAAGTTGCCCTGCAGGGAGTGGAATCTAACATTGGGATCCTTTACGTTTTCGGTGTTGTAGCATTGGGCGTTTACGGCATTATGGTCGGTGGCTGGGCTTCCAACAATAAGTTTTCGCTGCTGGGCGCCATTCGTGCGGCTTCGCAGAACATTAGTTATGAAGTGGCTATGGGCCTTTCGCTGATTGCAATTCTGATGATGAGCAGCTCGCTTTCGTTGGGAGAGATTGTAGCGCAGCAGCATGGCGGTAACTGGAATATTTTTTACCAGCCCTTGGGCTTTATTATCTTCATCACCTGCTCATTCGCTGAATGTAACCGTGTGCCTTTTGACCTTCCGGAGTGTGAAACTGAGCTTGTAGGCGGTTATCACACAGAGTATGGAAGTATGAAACTCGGCTTTTATCTCTTTGCCGAATACATTAACATGTTCATTTCGTCGGCCATTATCTCCGTTCTTTATTTTGGCGGATACAATTATCCTGGAATGGACTGGGTTTATACGCAACTGACGCAAGCATTCGGTTCGGAAACAGGACATAACGCTGCTACATTGATCGGAACAGCGGTATTTTTCGGAAAAGCATTGTTCTTCATCTTCTTCTACATGTGGGTGCGCTGGACTATTCCGCGTTTCCGCTACGATCAGCTGATGAACCTGGGATGGAAGAAATTGATCCCGCTTGCTATTTTTAATATTATTATCACCGGTGCTGCCGTGCTTTTCCTTAAGCCGCTGGTAACTGCGTGGTTGAATTAATAAAAACACATTGCCATGCAACTGACAAATCGCTCTAAGCAAGTAAGCAATAAGGAAATGACGCTGATGGAACGCGCCTACTTGCCAGCTATTGCAACAGGACTAGCGATCACCATTAAGCACTTTTTTGCGAAAAAAGTAACCATTCAATATCCTGAGGTGAAGCGTTACCTGGGCCCGGTTTTCCGCGGAAGGCACATTTTGAAAAGGGACGAAGATGGTCGAGAACGCTGCACCGCCTGCGGGTTATGCGCCGTTGCTTGTCCGGCAGAAGCCATTCAAATTGTAGCGGCTGAGCGCGAAAAAGGCGAAGAGAAGCTTTATCGAGAGGAGAAATATGCGGCGGTTTACGAAGTGAATATGCTGAGATGCATTTTCTGTGGACTTTGCGAAGAAGCTTGTCCTAAACAAGCCGTTTATTTGCGCCACGACGAGTTCGTGCCTGTGTTCGCAGAGCGCGACCAGGTAATCTGGGGGAAAGACCTGTTGGTTGAAGATATGAACAACAGATATACCCGCGAAGCCTGGACCAAAGAAGAAGCCCGCGCATTGGACTTGAAAAAAGCCAGCGGAGAAGTTACCAATGTTGTTCCGAGAGCCATTCCCTGAACACATTCATTGAGCATATCAGCTATTAAATTTTATGAATTCAGTTATTTCGTTTTTCTATTTCCTGTCATTCCTGACTGTCCTCAGCGCAGTAATGGTGGTTGTTTCGCGCAACCCGATCCACAGCGTCCTGTACCTGATCCTGACGTTTTTTACGCTCTCAGGACATTACATCCTGCTTAATGCGCAGTTTCTGGCGGCTGTTAACATTATCGTTTACGCGGGTGCCATCATGGTTCTCTTCCTCTTCGTGATCATGTTCTTGAATATGAAACAGGACAATGAAGAGTCTAAGACCAACTTGACCAAAGTTGCAGCCACGATTGTAGGCGGAACTGTATTTGTGATTCTTTTCGGGGCATATCGCAAAAGCGTTATTCCGGGATTTGATCCGCAGCAGTTTGATTCACAAATCGGGATGATCGAAAACCTTGGGCATTTACTTTTCAGGGATTATCTGCTTCCATTTGAGTTGGTTTCCATTCTCCTTTTAGTAGCGATGGTGGGTGCGGTAATGTTGGGCAAAAGAGAGATTGGCGAAAGACATTTCTAAGCGATATTTAATTCATTAGATTATAAAACAAAAATGGAAATGCTCGGCTGAGCATTTCCATTTTTGTTATCTCCCTAGGATAAATTTTTCTGATTCCCCATTATAAATTTTGTGATCCCTGAATAAATCTTTTGTTATCCCCAGGATAAATCCTGGGGCAAAGTATAGATTGCCGCTATGCGGCTTTGTAATGCCAGCCGGGTCACCGGCGACCCATATTTCGCCCAGGATTTTAATCCTGGGAAAAAGGGCTAGCTATTATCTATCGCTCCTTAGTTGGCTTCAACTTCTGCATAAGCTTCAACAGGAATGCAAGAGCAGATCAGATTGCGATCACCATAAGCGCTGTCGACTCGGCTTACACTTGGCCAGAACTTGTTGAAACGCAAATGCGGCAATGGGAATGCTGCTTTTTCGCGGCTGTAAGATCTGTTCCAATTTTCACTTAACAGGATCCGGGACGTATGCGGCGCATTTTTCAGCACATTATCCGTGCGATCTGCAACACCATCCTGAATCTCCCGAATTTCATTTCTGATCGCAATCATTGTGTCACAAAAACGATCCAGTTCAGCCTTCGATTCGGATTCCGTCGGCTCGATCATCAATGTTCCTGCAACAGGGAATGACAATGTTGGCGCGTGGAACCCGTAATCCATCAGACGTTTAGCCAGATCTTCCGCCTCCACACCAGCCGCTTTGAACGAACGGCAATCGAGGATCATTTCGTGTGCACAACGGCCGTTTGTGCCTGTGTAAAGCACATCATAATGTCCGCTAAGGCGCTCCTTGATATAATTGGCATTCAGAATCGCGTATTTGGTTGCATTCGTTAGCCCCGCCTCTCCCATCATGGCAATGTATGCGTAGGAAATGGTCAGGATGCTGGCGCTTCCGTACGGTGCAGCAGAAACGGCTCCTGCTTCGCCTGCTGGCAAATGCTCCGGCTGCGTGCTGAAATTAACGTGACTTGGAAGGAAAGGCATCAAATGTTCAGCCACACCAATCGGGCCAACGCCAGGTCCGCCACCTCCATGAGGGATACAAAATGTTTTATGCAAATTCAAATGGCAAACGTCAGCGCCAATCGTTGCCGGACTGGTAAGCCCAACCTGCGCATTCATATTAGCACCATCCATATAAACCTGACCGCCAAATGAATGGATCATTTCACAAATCTCAATAATGCTCTCCTCATACACACCGTGTGTTGAAGGATAAGTGACCATTAAGCAAGAAAGCTCGTCTTTATATTGCTCCGCTTTCTCTCTAAGATCGGCCACATCAATATTTCCTCTCTCATCACATTTGGTAACCACTACTTTCATTCCCGCCATCACCGCCGATGCCGGGTTGGTGCCGTGTGCCGAAGAAGGGATCAATGCAACATTCCGGTGCACGTCGCCGCGACTTTCATGATAAGCACGAATCGCCATTAAGCCGGCATACTCCCCTTGTGCGCCCGAATTAGGCTGGAATGACATCGCAGCAAATCCAGTGATTTCGCAAAGCCAGATATTCAGCTCGCTTACCAGCTGTGCATAACCACCAACCTGATTGGTCGGAGCGAACGGGTGAATTGCACCAAATTCCGGCCAGGTTAATGGGATCATTTCAGCCGTTGCATTCAGTTTCATTGTACAGCTGCCCAACGAAATCATGGAATGCACCAGTGATAAATCTTTATTTTCAAGTGATTTCAGATAACGCAGCATTTCGTGCTCTGTATGATGCGTATTGAAAACGGGGTGCGTCAGATATTCGGATGTGCGGGCAAGATTCGCTGGCAGATCGAGTTCAAGTTCTTCATCAATGACCATTTCACCCTGGAAACCGGAAACTTCCGCAAACACATTCAAAAGCGAGATAACATCGTCGAAAGACTTAGCTTCATCGAATGAAACTGAAACACTTTCCTCACCATTGTATTTGAGGTTAATGCCCCACTTCACAGCCGTTTCTCTCAGCTTTCTGGTCAAACCGGTCTTAACAGTAACCGTATCGAAGTAATGTTCGGTTACGACTTCGTAATGGAACTGTTTGATGGTGTCAACAAAAAGCTTCGTAAGTCCGTGAACGCGGGCGGCAATGTTCTTGATGCCTTCCGGTCCGTGGTAAACAGAGTAAGCACCTGCAATCACTGCAAGTAAAACCTGTGCAGTACAAATGTTGGAAGTTGCCTTTTCCCGACGGATATGTTGTTCCCGGGTCTGCAAAGCCATACGCAATGCACGATTGCCTTCCGTATCGACCGAAACACCGATAATCCGGCCTGGTATATGTCTTTTGAATGAATCTTTTGTTGCAAAATACGCTGCGTGCGGGCCGCCATAACCCATAGGAACGCCAAATCGCTGCGAAGAACCCACAACCACATCCGCTCCCATCTCTCCTGGTGATTTCAGCAATGTTAATGCCAGCAGATCAGCAGCCACAGCAACCGACACCCCTTGCTCGTGCGCAGAGGCGATAAAGTCTGTGTAATCAATAACTTCACCATTGGTTGCAGGATATTGAACCAGCACACCGTATAAATTTTCGTCTGTAAGATCTACAGTTGCGTGGTTTCCTACTATAACGTCAATGCCGATTGGCTTCGCTCTCGTATGAATCAGGTCAATGGTTTGCGGATGGCAAAGTTCCGAAACGAAAAATGTGTTTGCTTTTTTACGTGATGCAGGACGCAGGCTGTGCAGCATGGTCATTGCCTCGGCAGCCGCCGTCGCTTCATCCAAAAGTGAAGCATTTGCTATTTCCATTCCTGTCAAATCTGTAATCACAGTTTGGAAGTTCAATAGCATTTCAAGTCTACCTTGCGCAATTTCGGCCTGGTAAGGCGTGTAAGCCGTGTACCAGGCTGGGTTTTCCAGAATGTTCCGAAGAATCACATTAGGCGTAATGGTGTCGTAATAACCTGTTCCGATATATGATTTCAAAACAGCATTTTTGCTTGCGATCTTCCGGATACCCTGCAAAAATTCCTGCTCGGTTTTCGGTCTTGGCAAGTTCAGTGGCTTTTGTAGTCTGATGGCCGGAGGAAGTGTCTGGTCAATCAATTCATCCAGAGATGCGGCTCCAATCGTGCTCAGCATTTCCTGCAACTCCTGCGCATCTTTACCGTGGTGACGGTTTTCGAATTTATCCTGGTTCCGAAGATTAATTTTCATTCAACTTGGGCTGACAACGTCAATATTAGATGGTTTTTAAAAGACAAAAGTAAGCAAATCCAATCGAATCTTTTAGAGAATGATGGCCCTGCTTACTCTTGATTATATGCAATTTTTGATGCAATTCGAATGTCAGTGATTGGGACACCCGCAATCCGTTTTCCGCTTGAATATTCCCAGGAATTTCTTGGATTTCGGCTTCTTGTAACCCTTATACTTTTTCTTTTTGACTAAAAGCTCTGTCTTCGCGCTGGCTGGCTTTGCATTAACTGTGCCGACACCAGATATTCCGCAAATCAATGCGAGTACGAGAAATAAGGAAGCAAATTTTGTCATCATATTCATTTTTTAGGATTACAGAACCTTATATACTCAACGCATTTAGGGTGTTATCCTATATAACTGATCCAACCCAATTACAAGTTCCCTAAATCTTACGCCCTAACCAACTCAATGATAGCGATTTCAGGCAAAATACCCACACGGCCCGGATAACCCAGATAGCCAAAACCACGATTTACATATAAATGCTGGTCATTTTCAGTGTATAACCCCGCCCATTGTTTATAGCGATATTGCACAGGACTCCATTTCAATCCAGCGATCTCCACACCAAACTGCATGCCGTGCGTGTGGCCGGCCAGTGCAAGATCTATGTCTTTGTATTTAGGTAAAACCTGCGCTTGCCAATGGCTTGGATCATGTGAAAGCAATATTTTGACAGGAAAATCCTCCGTATGCTGATACGCTTTTTGCAGGTTACCATATTTGGCAAAATTGCCCGCACCCCAGTTTTGAATGCCTATCAAGCCGATTTCCTCTCCATCGACGCGGATAGCGCGGTTTTCGTCCAACATTAAATTCCAGCCCAGCAGCTGATGGGCTTTTCTCAGATCCCCCAGATTGCTCGTTTTGGCTTCCACGCTCGGCCATTGAAAATAGTCCCCATAATCGTGGTTTCCCAAAACCGAATGCACACCCAGCGGCGCTTTGACCTTATTAAAAATGTCAATGTATTCCCGCACTTCCAGCGCGCGGTCATTCACGAGGTCACCCGTGAAAAATGCGATATCCGGCTTCTCCTTCATCAACATTTCCACGCCTCCTTTTACAGCTGTTCTGTTAAAAAAGCTTCCTGAATGGATGTCGGATAATTGTGCGATCTTAATGCCATCAAATGCTTTGGGAAGATTTTTGAGCGGAATACGGACGCGGCGGATGCGGTAATCATGCGCCCCGGAGATGATCCCGTAAGCAAATGTGCCCATCAGGCCAGCTCCTGCTACCATCGCCGTCGTCGCCAGGAATTGGGAACGCGGAATGGCCGACTCACCGGTTGCAGGCGGAACAGGCGCCGCCGATGGAAAGAAAAAACTGGCTATCCATTGTAAAAAACGACGAATATCGTCCAGGAACAAAAGAAGCACGGCCAGCAGCTTGGACAAATAGGGAATTGCAATGAAAGCAACAATGAATGTGCGCGTGGTGCTTTTGAGCGAATCAGGCGGAAGGAGCTGCATAATAATGTATGCTCCTAATGTTAATGCAGTAAAAACCCAGTAACCTCCGCCAATCCAGCGTTGTGTGAGCGGTGTTAAATTCCGGATCGCAAAACGCAATCCCTGCCAAACGTACCAATCAATTGCAAAAAGTATGAATGTTAAAAATATAAAAAAGAATGTCCTGTTCATCTGGGGGTGATTATTATCATATTTCTCGTAACACCGCGCAGGATTTTCTCGTTCGGCGACATTTCGTAATTTTGAAACAACCAAATGAAACAAAATATGCCGGAATTCGATTTTAAGCGATTTCACATCCGATCCATGAATGCAGGCTCGGACGAGGAGCGCGCGCAGATCAACCAGGAATTGAAAGACCTGTACGCTTCTCTGAATGAAGAAGATAAGACGGCTTTTAATGAGCAGTTGCAAAAATTCCTGACAAAAGAAGTCAGCAGGATCAAATCCGATTACGAATCTGTCAACGGGCTGGACCGGCCTAACTAACCGGATTTCGGCTTAATTGAGCCGCGGATCGATGGGATAATGGGCAATAGACCGATATTCTCCGCCCATATTGCGCAGGATTTCACGCCAGAAATTTTCGGGTGGTGTGGTGAAAAGGAATTCAGAATCTGTGCTTGAAACAATCCAGGAATCCTGCTTCAATTCGTCATCCAGCTGGCCGCCGCTCCATCCGGAGTAACCAATAAAGAAGCGGATATCGTCAGCATGAAAAGTGTTCAGGTTCAAAAGCATTTTTACCTTTTCAAAATCACCTCCCCAAAAAACATTCGGCATAATTTCCGCCCCGCCGGCGACGAGGTCCGGACGTCTGTGAATGAAATGCAATGTGTTTTTCTCGACCGGGCCGCCTAAATGCAAGGCAATATCCTGATATATGGTTTCGTCCAGCACGTCCCCCAGGAAGAGGTCGGTAATCTGGTTCAATACAAAGCCGAAGCTGCCTTGTTCGTTGTGTTCGCACATCAGAATAACACCTCTTTCAAAATTGGGATCTCCCAGAAACGGTTTGGCAATTAACAGACTTCCTTTTGAAATTTTCATGGTTGATGGCATAGTGGGCATGACTTAAAGATCAAAAACGTAATATATTTAATTTTTAGCAACAATTTTGTCAGATTCAACAAAAGGAAGGATTCGTTTACCTATTTTACACAAATCGAAAAAAGAAAGATATGCCGTATATAAAATCTGTGCGAGGCTTTGATCCCACTTTCGGGGAAGCGTGCTGGCTTGCTGAAAACGCGACTGTTGTGGGAGATGTGGTGATGGGCAGCCATTGCACGGTTTGGTTTAATGCTGTGGTGCGCGGTGATGTGAACAGCATTCGCATTGGCGATTATTCCAATATCCAGGATGGCGCTGTAATTCACTGTACTTATCAGCGTTTTGCGACCACTATCGGCAGTTATGTGTCGGTTGCGCACAATGCAATTGTACACGGTTGCACGATCGAGGATCACGTGCTGATCGGGATGGGCGCCATTGTAATGGATGGGGCTGTGATCGGCACCGGGTCCATTGTTGCTGCCGGCGCTATTGTCACACAGGGAACAAAAGTCCCACCGGGGACAATTTACGCGGGTAACCCGGCAAAATATCTGAAAGATGTATCCACGGAGCTGAATGCTGCTATTGACCGGACGGCCAATAATTACATTACATATTCAGGCTGGTTTCGCGAAGAAGAAAGGGAATGAGCATTAACCCATTTCCTTTCTTGCGTTCAGGTATCCTTTGATCACGGTGAATGTGGTGATCGCGAGAAAGAAAATGATAATGTACTGCACATAGTCAACGATCCACGGAAAGCGCTCGCCGAAGAGATAACCGCCACCCGTTAATGTCCCGATCCAGATTGCGCCGCCGGCAACATTGTTGATCATAAACGCAGGAACCGTCATTTTTACCAGGCCCGCTAAAATTGGTGCAAAAGTGCGGACTATCGGAAGAAAACGACTGATAATCAATGTTCTGCTTCCATATTTATCGAAATATTTCCGCGTTGTTTCAATGTGTTTTTTCTTGAAAAAGAATGAATCCGGCCTGTTTTCGAACATATCACCGAAGTATTTTCCAAAAATATATCCCACCAGCGAGCCTACTACCGCGGCTGTGAACAAACACAAAAGCAAAATGCCAATGGGAACTTTCAAAATGCCGGTCCCGCAAAAAACGCCTGCAAGGAAAACCAAATAATCGCCGGGCAGGAAGAAAGCGAAGAAGAGGCCGTTTTCAGCAAAGACAATAAACGTGATGACCAGCAGACCGCCTGTGCGGATTAACTCTTCGGAATTAAGGATATATTGAAAAAATTCGGTGATTGAATTCATAATGCGGATTTAAACGGCTAATCGGAACAGAGGATCACAATGCTGCCAAATTTAAGCATTTTCAGATAGTTCAAGCCAGCGCATCTCCTTATCAGCCTGACTTTCGGTTAATTCCTCGATTTGCTTAGACCATTGTGCTAATTCTGCGTGTGATCCACCAGCGTGCAATTTGGCAACTAAAACCGTTTTCTGCTCTTCCATTTTGGCTATATCAGCTTCCAGCTGCTCCATTTCCTTCTGCTCTTTGTAGCTCAGCTTGCGCTTTGGCGATGCAGCTGCAACGGGTGTTGGCGCTACGGGCGCTGCCGTTTCCTTCACGGGTTGAATTACGTGGGTTGTATTGCTTTTGCCTGCATTAGCATTGCCTCCCGAAGCTTTTTTCTCCGCTTCCTGTTCATCCTGATATTCACGCAGCTCCGTATAATTTCCCGGAAAATCACTAATCTTCCCTTCCCCTTCAAAAACAAAAATGTGTTGTACAAGCCTGTCGAGGAAATATCTGTCGTGAGAAACGATTACCAGGCACCCTGGGAAATTTAACAAGAACTCTTCCAAAACATTCAAACTCGCAATGTCCAGATCATTCGTCGGCTCATCCAGGATCAGGAAGTTGGGCTGTTTGATCAATATCAGGAGCAGCTGCAGCCTGCGTTTTTCACCACCGCTTAGTTTTGAGATAAAATCGTATTGTTTGGATGGCGAAAACAGGAAAGCCTGTAACAAATGTCCGACCGTAACCGTCTCGCCGGTTCCCAGCTGCACCACCTCCGCAACATCTTTAACAATGTCAATCACCCGCTGATTCTCATTAAAAACGAGATCAGACTGCTTATAGTAACCAAACTGAACCGTTTCTCCTTTTACAATCTGACCTTTATCCGGCATTAATTCGCCCGTGATCATGTTCAGGAGCGTCGACTTGCCCATCCCGTTCTGGCCTACGATTCCAATGCGGTCGCCTTTCCTGAATGTGTATTCGAAGTTTTTGATCAATTGTCTTTCACCAAATCCTTTGCTCACATTTTCGAGCTCAATGATCTTGCTGCCCAGCCTCGAAGTGCGGACATTCAGCTCCATTTGTGTATCAAACTTCTTCTGGCTTGCCTTTTCCTTCAATTCTTCAAATGCATCCACACGATATTTTGCCTTCGTCCCGCGTGCTTTAGGCTGACGGCGGATCCAGTCCAGTTCTTTACGCATTAAGTTGCGCGCCTTATCAATGCCCGCTGCCTCCATTTCTTCTCGTTCCGCCTTTTTTTCGAGGAAGTAAGTGTAGTTTCCTTTATAGGGATATGCTGAGCCGTGGTCCAGTTCAAGCATTTGGTTACAAACTGTGTCCAGGAAATAGCGGTCGTGCGTTACCACCAAAAGCGTTGTATTGGACGTGTTAAGGTAATTTTCCAACCATTCTACCGTGTCCAGGTCCAAATGGTTGGTAGGCTCATCCAGGATTAATAAATCCGGATCTTCCAGCAAGACTTTCGCCATAGCCACACGCTTCCGCTGTCCGCCGGATAATGTTCCGAAAAGATTCTCGGTATGATGAATGCCAAGACGTCCCAGGATTTCCTTGGTCCGATATTCAAAATCCCAGGCATTGAACTTGTCCATATCCTCCATCACTTCGGCAAGTTCGTCGTGGTTGTCGGTTTCAATGGCATGCTCGTAGCGCTTAACAACTTGGGCCACAGGATTGTTGGAAGAAAAAATTACGTCAATCACCGAAAGGCTTTCATCAAAAGCCGGGCTTTGATCCAGGTAACCCACCCGAATATCTTTCCGAATGCTTACTTCTCCTTCATCTGCCGGGATTTTACCCGTCAGAATGTTCAGAAAAGTGGTCTTGCCCGTTCCGTTCGTTCCTATGAGTGCAACCTTGTCGCCCCTGCTGATTCCAAAATTGATGTTTTTAAAAAGCCACTGATCGCCAAATGACTTTGCTATATTTTCTGCTGAAAGGTAATTCATGATCCAAAGTAAAATTCAATTCCTACAAAGGTAGGACAGATCTCAAACAACAAAGAAAAAATTCGTTTTGAAAGGGTAAATAGCATAATATTGCTCTTTATATTTAGTTATATGGTTCCATAGAACACATTTTAAATCATGTCCAAGCAATTTTTATTCCTATTCTCAACCGTTTTCATTTGTTTCACCGCAGCAGCACAAGACCCTAATTTTAAGAATTATACGCAAAAAATAGGAGGTAGCCCGCAAGTCTACGATATGGTCGCGATTCCTGGCGGCGAGTTTATGATGGGAAGCCCTGATTCCGAAAAAGGTCGCAGACCGGACGAAGGCCCTCAGCACAAAGTGAAGATCGAGCCCTTCTGGATGGGCAAAACTGAAGTGAACTGGGACATATATGACCTTTACGCTTTCAAAAACATGGAAAAGGAAATGGCAGCACGTCACCCTGATCCCGACAAAAGTGTTCAAAAGACTGATGCCAGCACCCGCCCGAGTCCTCCCTATGTAGATATGTCGTTCGGTATGGGAAGATCCGGATATCCGGCGATTAACATGACCCAATATGCAGCCATTCATTTTTGCAAATGGCTCTACGAGAAAACCGGTGTTTTTTACAGATTACCAACTGAGGCTGAGTGGGAATACGCCTGCCGCGCAGGTTCGAAAACAGCGTACTCATTTGGAGCCGACGAATCTAAATTAGACGAATATGCATGGCATCGTAAAAACAGTGATGCTGCTTACAAGAAAATCGGATTGAAAAAACCCAATGCCTTCGGCTTGCATGATATGCATGGCAATGTGATGGAGTGGACATTGGATCAATACATTCCGGATTATTATGCAAAACAACCTGCGGGAGAAAAATATGCTTCGGTTACCGAGCTTTATCCAACGGCCGTTCGCGGTGGTTCGTGGGACGATGAGCCTGCCGACTTGCGCAGCGCGGCCCGCACGGCTTCAAAACCGGAATGGAAGATCCTGGATCCGCAGCTTCCAAAAAGCGAGTGGTGGATGACAAGTGCATCATTTGTTGGTTTCAGGGTGGTTAGGCCACTGAAACAACCGTCTCAGGAAGAGATAAATGCTTATTACAGCCCAAAATTGATTGAAGATTATTGAGATCATATTAAACTCTTAACGTAAAAGTAATGGAACAAAATAGACGTGATTTTCTAAAAGCAACCGGCCTGTTTGCAGCGGGCGGTGCAATGCTGAATCCGGTTCGCGGATATGGCTTTAACAGTGCGGTGGATGAGACGATCAAAGTTGCTTTGATCGGTTGCGGAGGAAGAGGAACGGGTGCGGCTGCGCAGGCATTGAGCACAACGCAAAATGTGCAGATCGTTGCGATGGCTGATGCTTTTAAGGACCGTCTGGATGAATCTTACAAAAACCTTACTGCTAAGAAATACAAAAATGCAGCAGGAACGGTTGTGGATACAAAATTGAAAGTAGATGTTCCTGAGGACCGCAAGTTCGTAGGTTTCGATGCATTCAAAAAAGCCATTGCTTTGAAAGACGTGGACGTTGTCATCCTGGCGACTCCTCCGGGCTTCCGTCCTTCGCATTTTGAAGAAGCGGTGAAGAACAACAAGCACATTTTCATGGAAAAGCCGGTTGCTACAGATGCTCCGGGAATTCGTAAAGTGCTTGAAATAGCCGAAGAAGCTAAGAAAAAGAAATTGAATGTGGTCGTTGGTCTCCAACGCCATTACCAGGCCAATTATCTGGCTGCGATCAAACGCATTCATGACGGTGCAATTGGTGATATTGTAGGCGGGCAAGTTTACTGGGTAGGCAGCAGCCCCTGGATGAAGGAACGCCAGCCAAACCAGACGGAAATGGAATACCAAATGAGAAACTGGTATTATTTCAACTGGCTTTGCGGTGACCACATTTCCGAGCAGCACGTGCACAACATTGACGTCGCTAACTGGGTGAAAAAGGGTTATCCGGTGTCAATCCAAGGAACCGGCGGTCGTGAAGTGCGTACCGGAAAGGCTTATGGAGAGATTTTCGATCACCATACACTGGACCTTGTTTACGCGGATGGAACCGTTATTTCGAGTCAATGCCGTCAGTTTGAGGGCACCTGGAACAAAGTTGACGAGGCTTTCGTAGGAACAAAAGGCCGAATTGACAGCTTCGACGGTAAGAAAACCATTTTGAAAGACTACAAAGGCGGCGTGATTTACCAGCACGACGATAAAGGAGATAAAAACCCGTATCAGGTTGAGCACGACGAGCTATTTGCTGCCATTGCAAAAGGTGAATATAAATTTGCTGACGCAGAAAATGGCGCAAAAAGCACAATGACAGCCATTATGGGTCGTATGGCCACTTATTCGGGCAAGATGATCAAATGGGACGAGGCGTTCAATTCAGACATTAACCTATTCCCGGACAAACTGGCCTGGGATGCTTCTCCAAAAATCCTTCCGGGTCCTGACGGACTTTATCCGGTTGCGGTTCCTGGTAAGACGCAGGTTATTTAAGTTCAGATACAAACAAAAAAGGGCTCTTAGGAGCCCTTTTTTGTTTGTAAGTTGTGATAGATTTTCTAAATTGGAGTAGGAATGTCCATATGATGGAATTCTAATGTTGTACCAACGATATCATCAGTGAAACTTAGCCTGAGAAACGCTGTGCTCATTCTGCTAACCGGCATGTTTTTGCTTGCGGTTGGTGCCACACTTAGATCGGATCAACCCAAATTCAGCAATCCCGTTATCCTCACCGCTCTCGCTATTGAATTTGTAGGAACAATCTGGCTGGTTTTAAGCCTGAACCAGAGGCGAAAACGTAATAAGATTTAAATTTTACTGGACCGGTTACGGAGATAAAAATCTGCCAGAACCAAAGCCGCCATTGCTTCAACAATAGGAACCGCGCGTGGAACCACACAAGGATCGTGACGACCTTTTCCCTGTACAATCGCAACATCTCCGTGCTGATCAATGCTTTCCTGATCCTGCATAATGGTTGCCACCGGCTTAAATGCTACACGGAAATAAATGTCTTCGCCATTAGAAATGCCACCCTGCACACCACCGGAATGATTTGTGCGTGTATGCACTTTTTCTTCATCATCTATATAAAACGCATCATTATGCTGTGAACCGAGCAGTGTCACACCCTCGAAGCCGCTGCCATACTCGAATCCTTTAACCGCATTAATGCTTAACATCGCTTTTCCCATCTCTGCATGCAGCTTGTCGAACACAGGCTCACCCCAGCCAGCCGGAACGCCTGTAATGACGCAATTTACAACGCCACCCACCGAATCTCCCTGTTTTCTCACGGAGTCAATATAATCGAACATTTGCTGCGCCATTTCGGGGTCAGGGCAGCGGACTGCATTACTTTCCGTTAAAGATAAATCCAGTTCCTGGTAAGACTTATTAAGCTTCAACGTTCCCACTTGTGAAACATAAGATTGAATGTTCACACCCAGGTTTGCTAATAGCAGCTTAGCCAGCGCACCGGCAGCCACGCGTGCCGCCGTTTCCCTTGCCGAGCTTCTTCCGCCACCTCTATAATCGCGAACACCATATTTTACCTGGTAAGTGTAATCGGCATGAGACGGACGGAACTGGGCAGCAATGTGCGAATAGTCTTTGCTGCGCTGATCTTCATTCCGGATGATCAAAGCAATAGGTGTGCCGGTTGTTTTGCCTTCAAACACTCCCGATAGCACTTCAAATTCGTCTGCTTCCTTCCGTTGTGTCGTAATCCGCGACTGTCCTGGCTTGCGCCTGGTCAACTCGCTTTGAATGAAATTCGAGTCGAAATTCACGCCTGCCGGGCATCCTTCTATGATAACACCAATGCCCGCTCCGTGCGACTCGCCGAATGTGGCTATTTTAAATATCTTACCGTATGTACTTCCCATTAAAATTTACTTTCTGAATACCCAAACCATTGCGATCAATAGCAGAATCACTATGCCGTTGGTGATGTCTTTTAAAATCTTTTTATAATCTATCGAATCTTTGCTGCTATCAAGGCTTTCCAGGTTGTCGTACAGCCCGGAAGAGCCGCTCAATGATAAGTTGGCAAGCTTGTAGTCCTCGCCTTTCACAGAAAGCATTTTTGCGGACCGCAATGTATCATATTTTGCTTTTGACGAATTGAAATACACCCATTGAAAATACCGTCCTAACGGAAAGTCCCCGTCCTTTCTGGGAACAACAAAGTAATCGAAAGTTTTCTCCCCTACCACACTTTGGTAGCTTCTTTTAATGATTTGACTTACTTCCGGCGGATAAATGTCAAATGTAGAGTTAGATTGGATCGTTGGTGCCGGAATAGCAGCAATGTTCCCAACGCCTTCCACCTTGAACATGTAACGCACACTCTCGCCCGGATAAACGAGGGTGCTGGACAGATTTTCCTTTAATGCATATTGACCAACCGCAACCTGATCCCTTAACGGATGATCCGGCAACTGGCGAACGACAATAGCCGCTTTGTTGGATCTGAACGACCTCACCACTTTCCTCTCCACATTTACTGCCTTGCTGTTATCGATAACAAGCATTTGCAACGCGATTGAAGGAAACACAATGTCTTCGGTTGTAATCGGGAAAAGCCGGGCCTGGTACATGTTATATTCCGTATACCGACGGCCTTTGATCGTGATACGGCGTTTGACGATTTCCTCAATGCCCACATTCTCCTCCCAGCAATTCGCTGGCCTTAACTGTTTGAGGATAGATTGTAATTGTTCATTGAACCGGTAAAACTCCATTTGTACCGGCGCATTTTCACCAATGTATAGTGAAATGCGCAACGCAAATCCTTCCCTAATGAAGACCGCCTTTTTATCCGTCTGGACGGACAGGAAGATCCCGTCGCCTGTATCTTCCACATCTGCCTCAAAAGTAGGGCTTACGCCTACGGAAACAGCGTCTCCCGGGCTTGCTTGCTGAGAAAAGACAACCATTGTCTCTTCTGATTTTAATTTATGGCTGTTGACTGTGATTACGAACGCGGGAATAAGATAATTTCCTGGCTTAGCTGCGAAGTATTCCTGTGTGATGGTTTGTATGACCACTTTCTTGCCATCTACTGTGCTGATGGCACTGGTTGCTGACTTGCTTCTTTTTTCCAGCCCGTTTATCTCCGGAAAAATAACCGCTGGCCTCGTTTCTGCATCGCGCAGCACAACCGATATGAGGAAAGGCTGATCCAATGATAAATTTTTGGATCCTAGTTCAATGGTAGAGGTGTCATTAATAGTCTGGGCCAAAAGCGTACCAGAAAAACACAAAATAATATTTAATAACGCATATAATTTCATTAAATATTTTCGTTAACTTTATTAGGAATTGCCGCTCTCAGAGGTTTTAGATTTAATTCTGATGCATATTATTCACTTCCCTAAACCACAAAATTACATAATACTATGGCCTCCATGCTTGAATACATAAAAATTATTCTGCAGAAAGTTAGTTTCGACCGCAGATTGTTTGAAAAAGAGCTTAGAAAAGCAATCCGTATGTTGATGCCTGCCGAGGTGAAAAGATTAAGACAATGGTGTTACGATAATTACGGGACGGTACATTTACCAGTACTCAATACTTGTTTTGCGCGCCTGTCATCATTAGGTTAGCATTTTTTTTATTTTTATAATGAAAGAAGCCGCTTGGATATCCAAGCGGCTTCTTTCATTATAACCTAACCAAATTATTTTTTCTTCGGCGTTGCGGCTGCTTTTGTTTTAGCACCAGCTTTTGCGCCTGCTGCAGGCTGCGTTTCGGCTGTTGGCGTAGCTAATCCTAATGCTTCTTTTGCAGATATGTTATCCGGATCAACCTTTAAAAGTTTCTCCCAATATTCCTTTGCCTTTGCTTCGTCTTTCAATGTAGTTTGAGCGTGGAATGCAAGATAGCCGTATGCCAATTTCAAATAAGACTTGTATTTGCTTGGATCTGGATCCTTCTCAGCTAATTCAGTCAATTTCAAATAGTAAGGTTGAGAAATTCCTTTGTCAACATTTTCCTGTCTGTCATACGCATTGTAAAGCGCACTTGCTCTCCAATAGTATCCATATGGCCAGTCAGGAAGTTTCTGAGTAACAGTCGCGAATATCGAATCTGCTTTCAGGAACAATGCACGTCTTTCCATAGAAATCTTCGCGCTGTCTGCATAGTTTGAATCTGCCGCAGTTGGAAGCACTTTTGCAGTTGCCA
The DNA here is from genome assembly GCF_000428845.1 of Dyadobacter alkalitolerans DSM 23607. Taxonomy (GTDB): domain Bacteria; phylum Bacteroidota; class Bacteroidia; order Cytophagales; family Spirosomataceae; genus Dyadobacter; species Dyadobacter alkalitolerans. The sequence goes on from NZ_AUAS01000003.1 coordinate 265,980, forward strand.
TCTGGAAGTTAGACAAACCTGTGTAGTAGTAGTCATTCGCGCTTGCTTTTGCAGTATCCAATGCGATACCTTTTTCAAATGTTGCAGCAGCGTTCGGGAAATCTTTCGCGGCATAATACAGGGCAGCAACTTCTTTGTATGCAGTTGCAGCTTCTGCTTTGCTCGTATCCATATCAGCACCTTTCAAAATGTAAGCAACACCGGTCGAGTCATATCCTTTTCCGTCTGTTACTTTCTGATTATATGCACGACCCAGATATTTGTAGTCATCTCCAATTACTTTATCCGGAGCAATTTTGATGAATTCCGTCAAGTTCTGGATAGCTTCGTCAGGCTTGTTAGTCTTGAAGTTAGACCAGCCGTACATACGCAATGTGATCGGGTTGTTGATTTTCCCTTTGATCTCTTCAAGCAGTTGCAATGATTTCGCATAATCGTCAGCTGTAAATGCAAACTGAGCAGCACGCAATTTCATTTCAGGATCAGTAGTTCCGCTTTTCTGGATATACAAATCGAAGTTTTCAGCAGCTTGTTTGTATTTCTGAGCTAAGAAGTACAACTCCGCAAGGTCTTTGTATGCCGGCGCAAAGTTAGGATCTGCTTCAATTGCCTTTTTATAGTTTTCAAGCGCCAGGTTGTAGTTTTTACCACGAAGGTAAATCTGACCGATCGCGTTGTGAGCAGTTGCGTAGTTCGGTTTTGCTGTCAAAGCATATTCATAAGCAGTTACGGCAGCACCGCCTTCATTACGTAACATTAATGCATCACCTTTTGCAAGATAGGCGTCAGCGAGATTTTTATCTCTTTTAACAGCTTCGTCGAGCAATCTGATTGCCTCAGCAGGATCGTTGTTTTTCTCGAAAAGCGTGTAAGCCTCGCCTATTCTGAAAAGAACCTCAGCATCTTTTTTCTTTTTCTTCTCTGCTTCGTCAAAAAGCTCTTTCGCTTTTGCTTTTTCTCCTTTTGCAAGAGCGACTGTGCCCTGACCTACTTTATTCAAATAGGATTTATCATCCAGCGTAAGACCTTTATCAAAGGCTTTTTGCGCTTCGTCCAGTTGATTGGTTTTTATATAGTAATAACCAAGGTAATACTGGTTATCTGCAGAAGGCGTTGTTTCTGCAAGTTTTTTGAATAAATCGCCTGCTTCATTGTAACGTTCTCCGTTGATCAATGCTAAGCCATCCTGCGTCGTTTGTGCGTGTAAATTAACAAACGCTAATAAACCAATTACCAGTGCTACTAATTTCATTCTCATGTTTCTGTTCATTTTTTACCCGGTTAAAATAATGATAAAAAATTTGGCTTTCCAATAACAAGTCCCAAATCTTAAATTGTATTACACTTCTTAAAAATTCTTCCCCGTGGTTATTTCAAGCTCCCTGGGGTAAGGTACAGTTGGCAATAAGCCCATTTTTTGAATTATTAAACCTCCTACATCCCGTGCAATATAGGTCATTAGTCCGCCTCCCAATCCCGAATATCCTTCACGGCTGATGATATATAAATCCCGGTGGAGGGGATATCTTTTAAATTCAAGTCCATCCTGAAAAGGCTGAATGTAATTGGACAAAGAATCCGTCGCTTTTTGTGCAACGCCCATAACATGGATCCCCTTTGAAAGTTCTTCCGAAGCCAATGAATGTCCGTCCGAAATCCAGCTGACACCTATAAACCCCAGATTCAATGGGTTGGTTCTAACTGCTTTGATTACATTCTCATTTGAACCTGCTGAAATGATACGCAAACGTTGAATATCAGTAATCCCAAATTTGTTGAGAACGAAATTAAGGTTACTCGCATTAGCATTATCGAAAACCAGTGTAATCAAACCCTTTTGGTTTCCACCATTCAACTGAGACCAGTCCGTAATCTTACCTTCCAGGATCGCCTTGATTTCCGGCATCGTAATCAGGCTGTCAGCATTCGATTTACTGATAACCAATGCAAGACCGTCCGTAGCGATATGCTGGAACTTGTGAGATCCTTTCTGTTTCTTGATGATCTCCGTTTCTTTTTCATTCAATTGCCTTGTTGAGAAGATGATCCGTGCGCTGTCTTGTAAAAACTGGCGGATGGCCTCTTGCTCAGGCTTATAATTCAACTTGAAATGCGTATTCGGATAAATGCCTTCATATGCATTGGTAAGTGCGTCTACCAATGGTTTGAAAGACTCATCGGAGGCAACGGTAATTGTTCCCTGCCTTGGGTTATCAAGATCACCATTAGAACCACCGCAACCTAGCAAGCTCAGAAACACTACTGATGTGCCGAGCATTATTCCGGCTGACCAAAATTTCATAGTTCTTTTTGATTTCTTCTTCTCCAAACCCTGTAACCTCTGTAAACTCCGTACAAAATAAGTGTGCCAGCGAAAGCATTCCTTGCCAGACTGCCAACAGGTAACAACCTAAAAGACAAGGAGGAGAGGACTAAAAAGACCCCTCCTCCTATGTATGTCAGAGCCATTAACACAGAGGTTAGATCACCGATCTTCTCATGCAATGGTTTTTCCCTCATGAGTTACTCCAGCTGGAAATTGATTGGCAAGTTGTATTTAACACGAACCGCACGTCCTGACTGCTTACCTGGTTTCCACTTCGGCATTGCTTTCACAACACGGATAGCTTCTTCATCGCAACCAAAACCAAGTCCTTTTAATACAGCCACATCTTGAATACTACCATCCGTGTTTACTACGAATGACATAAACACCCTTCCTGAAACGTTGGCACGTGAAGCTGCACTTGGGTATTTGATATTTTTACCCAAATACTTGTACATTTCAGCCGTACCACCTGGAAACTCAGGCTGCTGCTCAACAACGGTAAAAACCTTTTCCGGTTCTGGCGCTGCTTCTACAACTGTTCCTTTGCTTGGTGCCGCAACTGCTTCGGGAGCAACAATGATCTCGTTCGCGTTAGGATCTCCTTCAACTGTTTTATCCGCAACAACAGCTTCCTTAATTTCTTCTACTGTTGGTGGTGGCACCTCTTCAGGCACTTCTTCATCCTTTTTAACCTCAGGAGGCAAGAACTTCACCGTATTCACCTTCGGTTGTTCAACCGGCGGCGGTGGTGGCGGTGGTGGTTCTGCCGGATCAATTGGCGGCGGTGGTATTTTCATTAAATCCACCTCAACCATTGCTACTTCTTCTTCCTCGCCAGCCGACAGTTTATTAATAATTGACGGTGTAAACATTGCAAGAACAAAGAGAGCCGCTCCGATTATGGTAGCCTTCGTCACATCGGCACGATAGCCCCGACGAAGTGAAAATGCTCCGTACGCCTTATTTCGATCAGCAAACACTATATCATCCAGTGTAGCATTCGGGCCTATTTCTGCCATGGCGCTTTGAATTTGATTTGATTAAATTGTTATTTTTCTACGATTTTGTCACCCAAGAGCTTTTTCTCCGAATCTGTCAGAGTCTCTACAAGTGCATATCTCTTTGATTTGGTAATGGCCATTTCATCCAATACGTCAACCATGTTCTTATAGGTTGAAACCGGCGTTGGCTTGATTACCACAACAAAAGGATCGTTTCCTTTTTCATCCTTAGGATTTGCAGCATTGATACGCTTAGCAGAGTTGAAAATCACACTCCTCAAATCGAACCCATAGCGGGTTGTTTTCAAAGATGCTTCTGCCTTATCGTCATCCGCAGCTACTCCATCCAGATAATAAACATCGTCGTTGGCTCCCATGAACAGGGTCAACACTTTTGACGCTTTTAGCGGTTCAGTTTTTTCCTGGTCTTTTTCATCCGTCTTATCAGGCACAGCCAGCGTCATAGATGTCGGCTTCGACATAGTTGTTGCTAGCATGAAAAACGTGATAAGCAAGAATCCCAAGTCCACCATTGGCGTCATGTCTACACGGGTAGACATCTTTTTGCCCCGAACCTTACCGTCACCTTTGCCATGCCCACCACCACCGGATTCTTCAATTGCTGCCATTTTCTCTTCTTATTAAAATGATCTCTTTAATTAAAATTAATCGTTCGTGTAGCCGGCAGGCGCTTGTTCGCTACCTGTGATCAGGTTGAACTTGTTGATGTTCTGCGACTGTAAGTTAGACAACACGTCTTTGAAAACCGGGAACTTGGAAAGATTGTCACCTTTCAAAGCGATCCTCAATTGACTATTAGCCTTACGAGCTGCATAAACCCAGTCAGCCAGTTCACTTGCCCCCGTAGAGTCAACCGGGATACCTGGTTGCTTCACTTCCGGCATTTGCTCCTTCGACATGTTCAACCAAGGTTTCAATTGGTTCAATGGAAATCCAAAGCTTGATTGCAATGCAAATTTTGCTTTCTCAGTCTCAGTGAACGTGATCCCTTTTGATTGACCAATGTTTTCAAGCATTGCTGCTCTCACCGGTTTTGCATCCACTCCAAAGAACACTTTGCCCGCTTTGTCAATACTAATGACCATAATGTCATCATCAGGAACTTTAATCTGCGAAATGGAAGAGGGTGTTGTAATCTCCGCTTCATTCGACTTAAAAGTTGCCGTCATGATAAAGAACGTCAGTAGTAAGAACGCTACGTCAGTCATCGCTGTCATATCTGTATGCGGCGCATGCTTCTTAGGTCTTACCTTTCCCATAGCAAATATATAAGTTTTTTGTATATTAACGAAACTTTCATATTAATAGTTCAAAAAACTATTAATAATGTGTAGCAAAGTTTGACTGAAGGCTTAGGCCGATTTCATCAATGCTATAAGTAAGGTCGTCAACACGGCTGTTCAAGTAAGCGTATGAGATCGTTGCGATCGCAGAAGTACCGATACCAAGTGCCGTATTAATAAGGGCCTCAGAGATACCTGTTGCAAGAGCAGCGGAGTCAGGAGAACCTGATGTACCAAGAGCCGCGAAGGCTTTGATCATACCGATTACCGTTCCAAGAAGTGCCAAAAGTGTTGATGCACCTGCAAGTGTTGCGATAATCGTAAGGTTTTTCTGAAGCATTGGAAGTTCAAGCGTAGTTGCTTCTTCGATTTCTTTCTGAAGCGCTGCCAGTTTCTGCTCTTTGTCAAGTGCAGTCTCGGTAGTCAATTGCTTATATTTCAAAAGACCGGCTTTGATAACGTTACCAACAGAACCTTTTTGTCTGTCACATTCTTTAATTGCCTCTTCGATTTGGTTTTTGTCAAGAAGACCTCTCAGCTTCACAACGAATGCATCGATGCTTCCAGAACCTTGAGCTTTGTTCAAAGTGATCAAACGCTCGATTGTAAATGTTAATACGATCAGGAAACAAGTCATCAAAATTGGTACGATAGGACCTCCTTTGTAAACGATTCCGTAGTAATCACCATCGATTGGGCCTTTTGCGTGATCGCCATCTTTAAAGTGTTCGGGAGCTCCCAGAACAAAAATGTAAACTGCCAATGCAATCGCAAATAGTAGAGGGATTACCAATGCCGGGTTCAAACCGCCTTTGCCTTTTGTTGCTGCCGCAGCAGGCTTTGGAGCTGGTGCCGGACTTGTAGCTTTCTTTTCCATCAGACTTACTTTTAAAGGTTAAATTGAGATTTTGGTTGTGAATTAAATAAAACTTTTGGTTAAAACTGGATTTGGTAAAATAAAATTTTGATTGCGTTTTAGATATTAGCCTTCTACAAAAGTATGAGTTTTCCTTTTAAAAAAAAGCAAGCATTTCGTCAGTTTTTTTCCCGAAATTTTTGACATAGCACGTACAAATTGCATAATTTAAAGAAACCCGCACGTTTAATTTTCTTAGTTATTCTCGATTTTGTACTGATTCAGAACTAAATGCAATCTAAATTCAAACTTATACATAATTGTACTCTTTACAATGATCGCTGCGAACATGTTTTTCAAAGCTGCGAATTGTATTTCAAAATATTCCAACATTCCGGTAGAAAAGCAAATATTATTTTTCTCCTACTATTAGTTAAACAACAATTTTAAATTTCGGATAAGCCCTATTTTATGTGCTAGGGCAAATTTTACTAAAACAACAGAAGCAAGACACCGGTTTCCATCGTCAATGCTTACAGTTCCCGAATAATTTGTCACCACGGAAAACAGAATCGCAAAAATCAGGTAATTTTGACATCCGTTTCAATACCCGACAGTAACTTAACAAATTCATAACATCATGAAAATTGACAAGGAGTCTCTTAAAAAAATAGCCCACCTGGCCCGTTTGGAGATAAAACCAGAGGAAGAAGAAGGCATTTTAAAGAGTATGGACTCGGTATTGACGTGGATGGAGCAGCTGAATGAGGTGGATACGGATGGCGTGGAACCTCTGACTCATATCCTTAGCGAAGTGAACAACTGGCGCGAAGATGTGGGTGTGAACACGATGACCCGCGAAGATGCGCTGGCAAATGCACCGGCAAAAAATGCTTCCTATATAATGGTCCCGAAGGTGATTGAGTAACTTATAGGACACTTTGTCCGTGTGCTCACCAATTTATCTGAAAATCGTCGGCATCATTCAGTGCTGGAAAAGCGACACGATAGGCATCAAGATCACCTTTATGGAAACTGACGATCTTTTCAGTTTCCGCATTTGCCAGCATACTCAGCGGCTCTCCCAGATAATCGAGCGCAACCGAATCTCCTTGGTAAATTAGCCCATTCGCATCCGAACCGACGCGGTTCACGCCTACCACATAGCTTTGGTTTTCAATAGCGCGGGCTTTTAATAATGTATTCCAGGCATGCGCACGCCTGGCCGGCCAATTCGCTACATATATAAGGATGTCGTAAGGATCGGAAGCCATATTACGGCTCCAAACGGGAAACCGGAGATCGTAGCAAACCAGTGGGCAAATTTTCCAGCCCTTGTGACTAATGATCAGCCTGGATTTCCCGGATGTATAGGTAAGATGCTCATTTCCAAAACTGAAAAGATGCTTCTTATCATTAAATATATAGGAACCATCGGGAGCAACGCACATTAACCGATTGTAGAACCTCCCTTCTTTTTTTACAGCGAAGCTTCCGATGACCAGCGCGTTAGCTTGTGCAGCCATTTGCTTCATCCAGCGCGTGGTGGTGAAGTTCATGGGCTCGGCGGCCGCGGTGTTCATTGTGAAACCGGAGTTGAACATCTCCGGAAGCACGATGATATCAGCCGGCCCCGACAGCGTTGCAATTTTTTCTTCAAGCGTTGCCAGGTTAGCAGTCGTGTTTTCCCAAAACAGGTCGGTTTGAATTAAAGCTACCGATAATGTTTCCTTAAGCTGTTCTGCTTCCATGCTGACAAGACTTTCTGGCTGATGTTAATGCAATTATTTCCGGCCCGGAAAACGCATGCGGTAATCTGAGTCTACATTGCCTTTTGTAATGTCGGCCAGTTTCCTTTTGATCAATTGCTTTTTCAATGTTGGCAGGTAATCGACGAAAAGTTTGCCTAACAAATGGTCGTACTCGTGCTGAATGATCCTGGCGGCCATTCCTGTGTATTCTTCTGTGTATTCGTTCCAATCCGTATCGCGGTAACGGATTTTCACACGCTCGGGGCGATACACATCGCCACGGATACCCGGAATGCTCAGACAGCCTTCTTCAAATGCCCATTCTTTACCATCCTCTTCCAGGATTTCAGGGTTAATGAACGTTTTTTTGAAATCAGCCAATGAAAGATCCGGCTCGTCATCGTCGTCATCGTCTTTTTCACTGAACGGCGTTGCGTCCACGACGAAAACACGGATATTCATGCCGATCTGCGGTGCTGCCAGCCCTACCCCATTTGCACCATGCATGGTCTCAAACATATCTTCTGAAAGTTTTTTCAGATCAAGCTGGTCTTTTTCAATGAATTGGGTTGGTTTTCTCAGGATCGGATCTCCGTATGCTACGATGGGATAAATCATTGTAATGCGACTTTATTCGTTGTAATATAATGTAACCTTTGTTTGTCCGCTCACCTTTTGCTTTCCATATAAGACTGGAGAATGATCGTGGCGCTTATTTTATCAATGTTGCCCTTTTCGCGTCGCTCGCTCTTTTTCGAGCCAGACGCGATCATGGATTGCAAGGCCATCGACGATGTGAACCTTTCATCGTGTGTGTGTACGGGAATCTCCGGAAATGTTTTTTTCAGAATTTTGATGAATGCGGTTACTCTTGCCGCATTCTCACTTTCCGTATTATCAAGCCTTTTCGGCATTCCTACTATAAATGCTTCGATTGGCTCACTGGCTGCGTATTTCTTTAAAAACTCCGTTAGGTCATGCGTCCTGACCGTATCAAGGGCAGTCGCAATGATCTGCAAAGGATCTGTGACAGCAATACCGGTGCGTTTAGCACCATAATCAATCGCCAGGAGACGCGGCATTTATCTTAAAGAATGTTAATTGCTTGCAAAGATAAGACGTTTCAATTAGCTTTTCCTGATAGTGCGGGCTCAATATAGATTTTGATACACGCATCACAGAATCCGATTATCTTTGTTTCATGATTGAAAAGCGCTGGATACACAACCCTGAATTTACTTCTGAACAAACACACATTGTCCTGGAACTGGCTGAATCGTTAAAAGTAAGCCCGTCGCTGGCTACTCTTTTGGTACAACGTGGCATCCTTGATTTTGAGCAATCCCGAAACTTTTTCCGCCCCGACCTTGCGCATTTACATGATCCGTTCTTAATGCAGGACATGTACGCGGCCGTCAGCAGGCTCAATGATGCCATCCGAAATGGCGAGAAAATATTGGTTTACGGCGATTATGATGTGGACGGCACCACTTCCGTCGCGTTGTTCTACGGTTTTTTGAAAAAAATATATCCTAATCTCGATTATTACATTCCCGACCGATACGAAGAAGGATACGGCGTTTCCTGGCAAAGCATTGACTGGGCACATGAAAACGGCTTTTCACTCATTGTTACATTGGATTGCGGGGTAAAATCGGTTGATAAAGTTACTGCTGCCAAAGAAAGAGGCATCGACTTCATTATTTGCGATCACCACCGGCCCGGTTCTGAACTGCCGCCTGCTATTGCTGTCCTCGACCCAAAAAGAGACGATTGCGCATATCCTTATAAAGAACTCACAGGCTGCGGCGTTGGATTTAAATTGCTGCAAGCCTTTTGTATAGATAATGAAATAGATCCAACGGAATTATTTGATCACCTGGATCTGCTGGTCATCAGCATTGCCTCGGACATTGTGCCCATCACGGGTGAAAACCGGATTTTGGCATATTATGGTTTGCAAAGATTAAATGCTGCACCAAGATGTGGCGTTAAAGCATTGATCCAGATCGCCGGATTGAATGGTGTGCTGGACATTACCAATGTGGTTTTCGGACTGGGGCCCCGAATTAATGCTGCCGGACGGATTAAGCATGCCAAAGAAGCGGTGAGGCTTCTGCTTTGCGAAGAGCACGAAGAAGCCGCTGATTTCGCACACGAGATTAACAAGCACAACAGCGAGCGACGAACCTTCGATACCAGCATCACGGAACAGGCGCTTTATATGATCGAAAACGACGATTGGTTTACGACTGCAAAAAGTACCGTATTATATAAGGAAGACTGGCATAAAGGCGTGATCGGAATTGTAGCAAGCCGGTGCATTGAAAAATACCACCGGCCTACCATTATTTTGACCCAATCACACGGAAAAGCTGCCGGTTCCGCACGGTCGGTTCCGGGATTTGATGTGTATGAAGCCATTGAGGAATGTGCGGACCTTTTGGAACAATATGGAGGGCATACTTTTGCAGCCGGGCTTACATTGCCTTTGCAAAATGTAGAAGCGTTCAAAACGCGTTTCAACGACATTGTAAGCAGCCGTATCTTACCCGATCAGCTGATCCCGATGATCAATATCGATATGTTGCTCGAACTAGATGTGATCACGCCTAAATTTTATAACATTCTCCGGCAGATGGGCCCTTTCGGTCCTGGTAACATGACGCCTATCTTTGAGTCGCGCAATGTTTCACTGGCTGGCAGGCCTACGATCATGAAGGAGAAGCATTTAAAATTTGATGTGAAGCAAAATAACTCAGGAATATTTACCGCCATCGGGTTCGGTATGGCGCACTTTTATCCGGATCTGGTTAACGGAAAGCCATTCTCGATTGCCTACTGCCTCGAAGAAAATAACTTTCGTGATAAAAAAACGTTACAACTGTCTTTGAAAGACATTAAACTGCTTTGACCGGATTTTCCACTCAGCCATTGAAATAGAAATAAAACATGATATTAAGAACCGAAAACCTTGTAAAAAAATACGGGGTTCGTCTTGTCAACAACAATGTAAGCTATCAGGTTGAGCAGGGCGAAATTGTAGGTTTGCTTGGGCCGAATGGTGCTGGCAAAACCACCTCTTTTTACATGGCCGTAGGATTGGTTAAACCCAACAGCGGAAAAGTTTACCTGGACGATAAGGACATTACGAGCCTTCCTATGTACAAGCGTGCGCGCCTGGGCCTGGGCTATCTGGCGCAGGAAGCCTCTGTTTTCCGATCATTGACGGTTGAGGAAAACATTCGTGCTGTGCTGGAAATGACGGATCTTTCCCGCGCTGATCAAAGACAAAAAGTGGAAGAACTGCTGGAAGAGTTTCACCTGACGCATGTGCGGAAAAGTAAAGGAATGGTGCTTTCGGGAGGTGAACGCCGCCGGACCGAAATCGCCCGCGCACTGGCAGTGGACCCGAAATTTATCCTGCTCGACGAACCGTTCGCAGGCGTTGACCCCATTGCGGTGGAGGATATCCAAAGCATTGTGGCCAAATTGAAACACAAAAACATCGGCATCCTCATCACCGATCACAATGTAAACGAGACGTTGTCGATCACAGACCGGGCTTATTTATTGTTTGAGGGAAAAATATTGAAGCAAGGAAGTGCCGAGGACCTGGCAGAGGACGAAGTGGTAAGGCGCGTTTACCTGGGGCAGAACTTCGAGTTGAAGCGCAAAATCTAGCAAGCATTACACATAGAAAAGGGAACGCTTCACGGCATTCCCTCTCTTATAATTATTCACCATGAACTGTTTGGGCTCTTTTCAGATCCCGCAGTTATTATTTTTTAGGACACTTTTTACAGTGCTTCCCCTTCTTTTTATATTTCTCACAGCACTTTTTGAATACACATTCCGTATTCTCGCTGAATGATTTCATCCAAGTTACTTCTCCAACTGCACAGTCCGCAGGATCATTCAATGTAAAAGCGCTCATCGTTTACTATTAATGTGTAACAAATGTAAGCGCTATTTAGAATCATTCAAACAAAAGCCAAAAATTATTTTGAACAGATCTAAATTATAGCGTCCGGGAGTAGCTTATTGAATCTTTTCCCAAATTTCGTGGATCGGCTTTCCTTCGCTGCTTTTACCGCTATGATCCCATCGACCATTTTCCAGCTTGTGATCAAATGTCAGAGACGAGCCAACCCGGTTGTTGTCTTTGGAGAAAAACTGGATTTTTTCAGTGTATTTACCATTCTTTACCGTATAAGTGCCTCCGCCTGTTGCGTAAAAGCCTTTCACGCCCGGATCAATGGCGAACCATTGAAACCTTGTAGCCGATAGTAATTTCAGTGTTTTCCGGGTTCCTTCCTGATGAATTTTCACCATTTCACCCTGTGGACCTGCTCTTTCGGTAATGTGCCATGCACCTGCCATCGGCGCGGAAGTTGCATCATCGACACGCATCCAAACCATGGCTTCCTCATACTTTAAGGTAAGGATATCATCTTTTACTGTTACGGTAAAAACGATGGGGATACCAATTTTCAATGAATCCGCAGAATTGAATTCCGGCGTGTATGTCATCTGGTCACCACTCATGGTAAATGGCCCGCCTTCGGTTCTTTCAAAATATTTATTGCCAATACTATAGGAAGCAATCGCGAGGTAATTATCAGCAACAATGAGCGTTGAAGCACTGCCTGTCGGCTCCTGAGATTTCCACGCGCCTTTTGGGACCTGAGCAAATCCGATGAGGGAAGCAAGAACAAATGTGGCTGTCAGTAAATGTTTCATGGGTTGTTTAGATTTTTGATATGCAATATACGTTATCAAAATTATGCCACCCGGCCCGGCGCCCTGCCCTACTTCAAAACCTCCCGCAAAACTTCCAGCGATTTGATTTCCCCCAATGCTTCCATATGTATTTTGAAGAAAAAGATAAGCTTTTCCAAAATCATGATCCGTCGCTTCCGGTCTAATGGGACATTTGCGCCGTACGCACCGCCTACCAAACGCAATGTTGCGTCCCGCTCGATGGCGTCGGGCATGTGTGGGAAATGGTTGTTTTTCAACTCACTTTCGAGATCATCCACAGTTTCTATCCCAAATCCAAGAAATGAAGCAAGCTGGATCAAAAACTGTATGTGAAAATTTTCAAATGTATTTTCGGCTTCGTCCAGAAACAGGACAGATTCCTCAATAAAGTGGAAAAGCATGGGGTTGCTTTCCTCCTCTTTCAATGTTTTGCCCAACATTTCCGTAACAAAAAGCGCCAGGCTTGATTTCACAACATCATAAGGCAGCGTCTGAAAAGGCATATAACATTTCATCTCCGAAATTCGATGCATGGTATCCTCCTTATTCTTATGATAAACCACCATATCCAGCAACGTCAGCGGCTGAAATAAGGCAATCCGGTTGTTACGCGATTTACTGCTTCTGACGCCGTTCACTATATATGTCTGAATGCCAAAGCCTTCCGTATAAATCTTCGCAATGATGGAAGATTCACGGTAACGGATATAACTCAGGGCGACACCTCGCGTTTTATGTAACATATAATTAGCTGGCCTTTTGGTCAAAAATAGTTATCTTTCCATTAAAGAATTGCACACAAAAACCGGCTTGTAAAATTCGGAGAATTTGAAGTTTTTTAAGCCAAAGGATTTGTACCTTTGCGACGCATAACGAACTATTTTAGAATATAAATTCGTTAAGTTATTATTCAGGGAATACAATTTGCATATAGCAAATAATAATATTTCTAACGCATAACTCTTCATATGAGCGACGCCATTAAGCATGAGTGCGGCATAGCACTTATCCGTCTTAGAAAGCCTTATCAATATTACATCGACAAGTACGAGACACCGCTATACGCAGTCCACAAGCTTTCGGTAATGATGGAAAAGCAGGTAAACCGGGGACAGGATGGAGCCGGAGTAGCCAATATCAAGATAGATGTCCCACCCGGGAAACGATACATCAGCAGATATAGATCCGTAGAGCCTCAGCCACTTACGGATATTTTCTCCAAAATCCACAAGAAATTCCGTAAGGGTTTAAAGAACCACAGAGACCGCGCCAATGATGGCAAATGGTTGCAGGAAAACCTGGCTTTTACAGGCGAGGTTTGGCTGGGTCATTTGCGTTACGGGACGCACGGTTCCAATGAAGTCGAAAACTGTCACCCTATGCTGCGCCAGAGCAACTGGAGAAGCCGCAACCTGGTCATGGCGGGGAATTTCAACATGACCAATGTGGACGAGCTCTTCGGCAAACTTGTGTCGCTTGGCCAGCATCCGAAAGAAAAAGTGGATACTGTGACAGTGATGGAGAAAATAGGACATTTCCTAGATGAAGAGAACCAAAGAGTGTTCGAACGCTTCAAAGGAATTTACGAAAATCCGACACTTTCCGACGTTATAGAAGAGAATATCGACCTGCCACGCCTGCTTTACAGATCGTGCAGGGACTTTGACGGAGGTTACGCCATGTGCGGACTAACTGGCTATGGCGCTTCATTCGTGATCCGTGATCCAGCCGGAATTCGTCCTGCATTCTATTATGCAGATGATGAAGTGGTTGTTGTAGCTTCTGAAAAACAAGCGATTAAGGCAGCATTTAATGTTGATTACAATCAGATTCAGGAGATTACGCCAGGCTCAGCATTGATCGTTGATAAAAATGGCGAATACAATGAGTTCCCGATATTACCACAGCTTGAAAAACGCTCTTGCAGCTTTGAAAGGATCTATTTCTCTCGCGGAACCGATCCGGATATTTACAACGAACGCAAGCAATTAGGCAAGCTTTTAATTCCGCAAATACTGAAAGAGGTCAATTACGATCTTGAAAATACAATCTTCTCTTACATTCCAAATACGGCTGAAACGGCATTTTTGGGAATGATTGAAGGTTTGGAAGAATATCTTGCTAAAAAACGTAAGCAAGCTATTATGGAAGGCATCCTCTTCGAAGCCGACCTTGAAAAAGTGCTTTCTTTCAGACCAAGAATTGAGAAACTGGTAACCAAAGATGTGAAGTCGCGGACGTTCATTACTGCTGATGCTTTGCGTGACGATATGGTTTCCAGCGTTTATGACACCACATTTGAAGTGGTTCGCAAGAATGTGGACACGGTTGTGATTATCGACGACTCCATTGTTCGCGGAACAACGCTTGAAAAGAGCATTCTGACAATGCTCGACCGGTTAAGTCCGAAGAAAATTGTTGTGGCATCATCCGCTCCGCAGATCCGTTTCCCGGATTGCTATGGAATTGACATGTCGAAAATGAAGGATTTTGTTGCTTTCAGGGCAGTGCTCAAATTGCTTGAAGAACGTGATCTGGAATATTTGCTGGAAGATACTTACATGCACAGTGTAACTTCTATCGCAACTAAAAATCCATATCATACCAACTTTGTAAAGGCACTTTACGAGCCTTTTACAGATCAGGAAATTTCAAACAAAATTGCTGAGATCATTCGTCCGAAAGATTTGAATGCCGAGCTTTCCGTTGTGTTCCAGACTGTTGAGAATTTACATAAGGCTTGTCCGCAACATTTGGGAGACTGGTATTTTACCGGAAATTATCCAACATTAGGCGGCAACAAAGTGGTTAACAAAGCATTCGCCAATTCACATGAAGGAAAATTGGAAAGAGCTTATTAAGTATAAAATATAGAAGTTGAAAGAGCCGTTGCACATTTGCAACGGCTCTTTTTTTGTATTTCAGCTATTTTTATAGAAATTAGAACCTCCGGAGAATGTCTGATCCGAAATTATTAAACCTAAATCCTAATGATGCAATCTACTAAAATGACATTGCTGAAAGCGTGTTCCCTACTTTTTGCCCTTTGCGTGCTTACAAATTTTGCAAACGCACAAACCACCACCGGCAGCCTTAATGACCTCAGTTTTCTGGAAGGACATTGGAAAGGCACTTACAACGGCGGCCCTATTGAAGCTGGCTGGACAGCTCCCGAGGGAAACAACATTATGGGTTACATTCGCATGATTAAGGATGATAAACCTGCTCTATATGAAGTATTTGCATTCGAACCAGGCGAAAAAGGACCGATCGCACGCGTGAAACATTTCAAGCCAGGGCTCATTGCATTGGAAGAAAAAAACGTTTCCGACACTTACAATTTCATCGAAGCCAAAAAGAATCAGGCATTATTTGAGAAAGACGACGTTTCTGTGCGGATCATTTACGAAAGACGCTCGCAGAACCAACTGGTTATTCAGCGCGGGAAATTGGAGGATAACAAATGGGTTTTTATGGATCTTTTTGTATTTACAAGAGTTCCTTAATTAGCTGATTTATAACACTTCTTAAAGCGATTCGGAAACGGATCGCTTTTTTTAGTTTTTCAAAATCAGGTAAACGCCAGCAACTAACAAAATAGCTCCGGCAATGCGCGGTAATGTGATCGGATGCACTGCAAATCCTTGCAGACCATAATGATCAATGGCAATGGCGGCGATCATCTGGCCAGCTACAACCAGGCAGATCATATTGGCAGGACCGATATTTCTGACAATAAAAATTACGGTAAGCACATAAAAAGCGCCTAAAACGCCTCCCATAAACCTTGTCCAAGAAACCTGCTTAATATCTGCGATGCTGGGAATGGGATTTTGATTAAAACAGGCAAATGCAATCAACAGCACTACAAAGCCTACGAAAAAGGATGTTAATGCCGCTAAAATCGGGTTGTTGAACGACTCACGCAATTGCACATTCACGCCGGACTGAACCGCGTTGCTGATACCAATCAAGAAAGCTAAAAAGAGGAAAATCCAGTGCATGCAACAAATGTTTCAATACAAATTTACTTCTTCAGTTCATCCACTTCGTCCGGGTCAACCGTTTGATAATGACCGTAAACGCGTAGGATTATCGCCAGCGCAATAGCCACTTCAGCCGCAGCCACCACAATAACAAAAAGCGCAAAAAGCTGCCCGCTCAACCGTTCCGGATCATACTGACTGAATGCTACCAGATTGATATTCACTGCATTTAGCATTAACTCGATCCCAAGCAATATGCCGATAAAATGTCGTTTAGTGACAGCAATAGCAAGACCAATGCAAAAAAGTGCGGCAGCAACGATAAGAAAATGTTGTAACGGAATGGAGGTCATGGCGCAGGATTACGGTTCATAGCGAGATAGGCAGCGCCAACCAAGGCAACCAGTAATAAAATAGCAGCGATTTCGAACGGGAGCAGATGGCTGGTCATGAGTTCCACGCCAATCGTCTTAATGGTGGACCGGCTGCTGATCAGATTGCCAGTCATCTTGAAATTTGCGGACGAAATGATTTTCACGAGCATCACAAAAACGCCTGCACCGAGCAAAAACCCCCATACTTCACGACTCAGCAGGATTTCAACACGATTATGATGCTGCGAATCGTCGCTTTTCTTTTTCTTCGTAAGCATGATCCCGAAGATCAATAGAACCAGGATCCCGCCAACGTAAATCATGATCTGTGTTACGCCCAGGAAGTCCGCGCCGGCCAGAATGTATAATGCTGCAACGCCTAAGAAAGCCAGGAACAGTGCAAATGCACCATAAATGAGGTTTTTGGAAAATAATATAAAAAGCGCAGCAATGATTGCGAGAAGTGAAAACCCATAAAATGCTGCAATTTCCATATATCAATGCTATTCTTTTGACTTCGGTTTCATCGTTGGCCGAAAGGGAAGTTTTGGCTTAACTTCCGGCTCTTTTTCTGCAACAGGCTGCTCGGGTTCATCATTTACCACTTTCGGCTCTTCAATAACTTTTTCCTCAGCTGCAACAGGTGGCTTCATTTTTGGCTTGAAAACTGGCCGTGCTGCTGGTTTGGGAGCTTCCACTGGGCTAACTTCCTCACCAGGAACAACATCCGTAGGAACAACATCCGCTTTTTCTTGTGAGACAACTTTCGGCTTCATGGATGGCCTGAAAGGCAGCTTCGGTGCCGGCTTAGGCGCCTCCTCAACTTTCGCTTCGAATGTTTCTTCCTTAATTACCGGCTCTACATTAACCGGGTCAACATTAACAGGCTCTGCACTAACCGGCTCTGCATTGACCGGATCAACATTAACCGGCTCCGTCTTTTCCGCAGCAGGCGCTGGTTTCTTTGGTAAGAAAGCCGGGCGTGGTGGTTTTGCAACTGGCGCTTCCTCTTTCGCCTCGGGTTCAGTTTCCTGGACTTTCGGCTTCATACCCGGCTTAAATACAGGCCTGGCCGAACTTGCCGCTGGTTTTTCAGCTGTCACAGCCGGTTTCGGAGCTGCTTTTAATGCTTCTTTCTCTTTCTGGAATTGTTCAAGCAGGCGGCGTTTCTCGTCCGCTTCTTCGGGCGTTAGATTGGTATAATTGTAAACCATATCCCGAACGTCCAACTCACTGTAATCGAACGTCTTGGTCATAGTGAGACATTCTGTCGGGCAAACTGTCGTGCATAATCCGCAGTAACAGCATTTCGCCATATCGATGTCAAACTTCGCGGCATACAACCGGATCGACGACCCGTCAGATGCTTTTCCAATTTCCTCTATTGCCTTAATCGGCTCAATGTCAATACAATCAACCGGGCAAACTTTCACACATTTATCGCAGACAATGCAATCGTCGATTTCATTGTGCAAACGATAGCGGCCATTGTCGGGGATCGGAATGGTTTCCTGCGGATATTGGATCGTAACCATCCCTTCCTGCCCTCCGAAAAAATCATCTGAACGGATATCCACCATTTTACGGCGCTTCCGTGCATTCCACAAATGCCTCAGCGTCAACCGCATTCCGGTCACTGTGGTGCTGATTCCTTCCGATATGTTTTTAAAATACGTCGACAAACCCCTTTGTATGATTTTGCTAAGCTTATTCTGCCTATCGCAAATATAGACTAAACTGATTTTTAAAACTCATTTTTCAACCAAAACCCCTTCCAATAGCACCCGTAATTCCCGCTGCAAACTCAGCGACTTGTCTGCGATATACCAGCGCTGCATTTCTTCCGAAAATTCCTGATAAGTCATGGTCGGGTTTGCTTTATATGCTTTCAACATTTCCTGACCTATTGCTGGCCTTGGGCCCCATGTAAAAAGTTCGTTAAAATCTTCGTCCACTGCAATCAGTTTCGGAATGGAGCGGCCTCCATTGGTCAGATAAGCATCCATGATCGCGGGATTTTCATCTCGCAATAAAATTTTGACTGTGATAAGCGGATTGGACAATGTCGCCGCAACAATGGGCGGGATGTTTTGTGACGCATCACCGCACCAGGCCTCTGTCAAAATGTACCAGGTTTGTGGAATTGTAATTTGGTTAATGGTCGCCTTCAATTCCTCTATCACAATCACGGTCTTATTAAGGCGCTGCATCCGGGCCAGGTTTAGTCTTGTATAATGGTTAAGATCTTCCGATTGCTTTTCGCCGGTTGTCCTTTTTTCCAGAACAACTTTTTCCATCAACCGCATATAGTCAGCGTAAGAATATGCATTTTCTGTAACTGCCAATGGAAATAAATCTGCTACGTTTTTCATTTTATTTCTTTATTAAAAAACCCTTTGAAAGTGCTTTCAGTTCCTCTTATTGATTGGTCTGAGATGGCATTTGAAGCATAGTTTCAATGTGTTGCAAGTATTTTAATGCAAGAGATTCCCGGTCGAAGAACTGCCTTGCATATGCATGACCATTGCGCCCATGAAGCTGCGCGAGACCCCGATCTTCAAGATATATAGAAACCTTTTTCGCAAAATCACCCGGATTTTCTGGTTCAATATAAAGCCCTGCATGCGCATCCTCAATCAGCTGTCTGGACAACCCATCGATAGCAAGCAAAACGGGTTTTTGGCAGGCGAAATAATCGAAAGTCTTGTTGCTGTAAACAGTTTTAAAAATTTCGGTTCGTTTCAAAACGGAAGTGCCCGCGTCGGCCGCGAGGATGTATTTGAAAATGTCCGACTTTGAAACTGTATTGATAAATGTAACATTACCCAGTTTCCTGTGCTTTGCCTGGGCCATCAGCTTCTCTTTTTCCGGACCGTCGCCAATGAGCAGAAAATGCGTTGCAGTTTCCTTCAAAATTTCAGCCGCGTCGATGAGTTGCATCAAATGATTGGCAATGCCGTGCGCGCCAACATAAATAATAATGAAACTATGGTCCAACCCAAGCGACTTTCGGAATGCAATCCTGTCAAAATCTGCATCCAGATTATCTAAAAAGGTAAAATCAGCTGCATTGGGTATGAGCCAGATTTTTTCCGGTTGAACATTCTTTTGATGTATTAAAATGCTTTTGAATGCCGGCGTCAACACGGTAACAGCTTTTGCGCGATGATACAGAAACTTTTCAAGCCTAAATGCTGCCTTTATCAATGGCTTACTTTGCAAAACACCCGTCTCTACTGCTGACTCTGGCCATAAGTCCCTGATTTCCAAAATGAACTTAGCTCTTTTAATCCAAGAAACCACCAAACCGGCAATGCCCACAAACAACGGCGGCGATGTGGAAAGCACCACATCATATTTTCCCTTCAAATAAAAAGCTCCACCCCAAATTGCCGAGAAAACAAATGAAAACTGAGCTAAAAGCCTTTCCATAAAGCCATTACCAGCAGACTTGGCAACATGACAGCGAACAACTTTCACTCCATTTCGATTTGTCTGCATTACAAAACTTTTCTGACCCGGAGAGGACAAATTGCCTTTCATATAATGCGTTGTTCCAGCCAGAACGGTCACCCTATGCCCCGCTTCGACCCAAATCCGGCTCATCTCGTTCCACCGCGATCCGCCGCCATCATTGTCTTCCAAAAAATATTGGTGGACTAGGAGAATGTGCATTCGTTTCATAACATCTTTTTTCTGAAATCACCGTCCTCATAAATCCGCTAAACGTCGAAAACACCAACCTTCGACAAACCTCCTTACTTCCATAAGTGCCGCAATGCCAGCCTTCTGTTTCCTCAGATTCAATGACAGCCCCCTCTTTATCCGAGGAGATCATATGATAATGTTCAAAGAAATCCGGGCAAGGATGCCAGATTTGATGCATAGGAAGGGGTTTTGGAGCATTTTCCATCCGGTCTTCAATGATCCATTGCTGCCATTTTTTTGACTTTGTAACGCGGCGGTGATGCTTGATGCCTTTGCCCAAATGATAAAAGCCCTCAAATTCCGCCTCAATTTCGAATGCATTAACTCGTTCATTTACAAACCCTGACGTTTTTGTAATCCAGCCAAACCAAGTAAAACGCGGGCCTTTTTTCATCTGATCAAAATCTCCCAGCATGACCGTATTGTGCGAGGCGCTCCCATTGAAATATTTTGTCCATTTATCTTCCGTGTTGTAAGAAAATGAACCCGCGTCGCGCATGATGTTTTTACCATTTGCCCAAATATCCATATGCAGATGATCGGCCTGAAAAGGGCGGTCTGTGTACGCGCCGCAGCGCAGGAAGGTCAATGTTTTTTGATCGCGGATTAAATAATAACCGCCGTTCTCAAAAGCTGTTATTGACCCAGGTGTGAAATCAGTATCATTCCCTAAAACCTTGCTAAGCGCGGTTAATTGCGGGCGAAAATCTCGAAAATGGCTGTCTGCAAGCGGGAAAAACAATGCACCATCGTTATTGCCATAATTAGGAAGCCATCCGCTCACATCATCCTCGCAGGTCTGCAAAAACCGGAGCGATTTTCGCGCGCGATCGTAAATCACATCATCGAATTTTTCCCCGTCCGACTCAGCCACTTGTATGGCCAAAGTCAGCAATTGTACGGCCACGCGGTGGTAATTCATTGAGAATTGGAGAAATGTCCCGTCCGGGTAAATCTGGTAAGCGATTTCTTTTTCAAACCATTTTTTACCGTTGATTTTCCATTTCAGGCTTTCCGGAAACTGAGGAAAAGCGTATCCTATCACATACAAAGCCAATGTCTCGGTCAATGCGTGATTATTTCTGACCACATTCCTTGAAAAATGAATATGGTCTGCCACATGCCGCATCTGATCGTAAATGCTTTGCGTAATCTTTTTGAAAATGTCGGCGGAAAGTGTTTCTGAATTTTTATAGTAATGTAAAGCAGCAGTCCAGTTGAGAACGCGTAACGAAATTTCCTGGCTGCAAATCCAGTTCGGGCCACGGTTGACAGGATTTTGATCGATCCAGTCTAAAATTAATGCAAAGACGAGTTCAGATTGATCTCTTTGAAAATGATAATCATAGCGCAGAAGGTCAAACAGGAAGCAGAAACGCGATTTTTCCCAGACATATTTAATGTCCCCTGCCCCTTTTGAAAGCGTTGGAATTGCGCTCCAATGGGTATTTTTATTGTATTTAAATCCATTTTCAGGATTTGTATGCCAATTGGGAACTGTGTACCACCGGTTGTGAAAAAAAAGAAAGCGGTTTCGCCGGATATGCTCAACCCTTTCCTGCAAGCTGGACGACGCTGTGTTTTGTATTAAATCTGTTCTGGCCGGATCAAGTGGAAACTGAATGTTTTGATGAAGCCAATCTTCCTTTGAAAAATGCGGCAAAGGCCTTTTATAAACCGGAAAGCGAAGCATTAGCAATCCTGTTCCGCGCTGAATTTCGTGCCAAATGCGGCAAAGGATATATCGAAAGCCCATATTTTTGAAAATCTGAATCATATGTTAATCCAGGTTTTCAGTTTCAGACTTTCTAATGCTGCTAATGTGACTTCCGTTGTATTTATGATATCTTCAAACGGAATCGGTGCTTTTCCTCCATTTTTGATAAAGTCCAGCAGCGTTTTGAATGCCTCTCTATGCCCCTTGTTCTGGCTGGTTTTCAACCTGGAAAAGTGCTTGAAACCGTAACCGTGCAAGGTTTTGAAATTATCCAGGATTAAAGTGCGTCCGGATGCATGGACCTCAATGCGTTCTTTGGGATAATGGGAATGCCCATTTGAAAAATAATGGACGACCCCTGTTGAGCCATTTTCGCATTTGAGCAAAATAGAAGCATTATCCGTCGTTGCGGTCGGGTTTGGCATCATTGCATTTGTGCAAACCGACTCAATTCTGCTTCCGGACAGAAATGCAATCAAATCAATAAAATGGCAAGCTTCTCCCAGGATTCGGCCACCCCCGGTTTGTCGATCATGTATCCATGCATTTTGTGGGACAAAACCCGCATTAACATTGATAATAATGTTTATCACAGCATCTCCCAGCAAGCTTTTCATCTGCTGTACATGCGGTGAAAAGCGCCGGTTAAACCCGACTGTAACTGATACATTCGCTGGATTTTCATTTTGAAAAGCGTCGATAAACGCGCTCAATTCATCTTCGAAAATAGCCAGAGGCTTTTCGACAAAAACATGCTTTCCGGCTTTTACAGCATCACAAGCCATTTGCGCGTGCAGGTTATGCCGCGTTGTAATCATCACCAGATCCACTTCCGGATCACCGAGGACATCCTGATAATCCGTTCCGCAACATGCAATGTTGTATTTACGAGCCAGATCGGCCGCCGATAATCCGTTTGCGCTGACAATGTGCTTGATCGACGCATTTTTCAATAGCGGAAGCAATGTTGCGGACGTGTAATGCCCGGCACCTATAATGCCGATGACCCCATCATTTCCCGAAAAATTTTGCCTGAATAACTGAATTGATCTTTTTGACGAGCATGTTTCAGGATAATCCAGGATCACCGCAATGCTTTTTCGAGCATCCAGATTTGCATAGGCACTCTTAAAATCGTTTAGCGGGAAATTTCCACCAATCAAATAGGAAGGATCGAACGAGCCGTTCGACATCAAATGAAGCACCGCCTGAAAATTGCGGTTCTCTGTCCAGCGGACATAAGCGTGCGGATAATCATTTCCATTTTGCTCATATTCAGTATCATAGCGACCTGGCCCGTAGGAGCAAGAAACCTGGAATGTCAATTCTTTTTCGTAAAAATCCGAACGGTTGATCCGGAGATCAGCCGTTCCGATCAAGACAATTTTACCTCGTTTCCGAGATATTCGTGCAGCCTGCGATAAAATTTGATCAGACTGGGAAGCGGTGGCAATGATGACTGCATCTGCCCCAAAGCCATTTGTGAGATTATTAATGTAATCTTCAGCACGCTGCACATTTGGGTTAATGGCTATAAAACCTCTTGAAACAGTTACTTTGAGCCTTTCCTCGTTCGTCTCAATGCCAATCACATTGCACCCGCTGATTTTCAGCATTTCGGCGGTCAGCAAGCCAATAAGTCCCAGCCCGATCACAACAACAGTCTCTCCTAGGGAAGGCGACACGAGTCTGACCGCATTCAGTCCAATGGACGTCATTACAGTAAAAACTGCCTGATCATCAGCAACATTCGCAGGAATTTTCGCAAGTAGATTTCTTGGAATGCAAACCATTTCTGCATGCGGCCCGTTGCTCACAACCCGGTCTCCGATTTGAATGTCCTGTACGCCTTCGCCTATTTCCAAAACATGGCCCACATTGCAGTAACCCAGTGAAATGGGCTGATCGAGCCTGTTAGATATGCTTTTGATTGTAGAGATCAAGCCATCGGATCTTATTTTCTGGATGGCGAGCAGGAATTTGTCAGGCTGTAATTTTGCCTTTTGAAATGGATTTGCTTTTGAGAAACGGATCAATGCGCGCTCGGTTCCTGCTGAGATCAGGCTTTTGTGCGTTTGGATCAGCACATAACCGGGCTGGACAATCGGAGGTGGGACTTCCTGCAACGAAGTTTCCCCCGTTCGCAGGTTTTGCGTAAGCTGCTTCATGAAATATAGTGTGTTATTGAGTGCCGGAAATTACAATGTTAAATGCAATAACAAAATTTTAATATTTTTGATAATTGCAATTCAAGTAAAAAAGTAAATCCAGCTTAATTAAAGCATGAAAAAACTGAATATTGGAATCGTAGGTTATAAGTTTATGGGCCGCGCGCACAGCAACGCCTGGAAAAAAGCACCGCAATTTTTTGACATGCCCGCAACACCCGTGTTGAAAGCAGCCTGCGGCAGACATGAAGGTTCACTCAAAGAATTTGCCGAAAAATGGGGCTGGGAAGAAACAGAAACAGACTGGAAAAAGCTCGTTTCCAGACCTGATATTGACATTATTGACGTTGCATTGCCTCAACAACTCCATTATGAAGTTGCCCTTGAGGCTGCGAAAGAAGGCAAACATATATTTTGCGAAAAACCGCTTTCCATGAACAGCAGGCAAGCAGAGGAAATGCTGAAAGCCTGTGAGGATAACAATGTCAAGCATTATCTCAACCACAATTACAGGAGGACACCGGCGGTTTCATTTGCCAAAAAGATGATTGAAGACGGCAAAATCGGCCGCATTTTCCATTGGCGCTGTGCCTATCAGCAAGACTGGATCATCGACCCCAACTTCCCGCTGACCTGGCAGTTACAAAAACAATATGCACAGGCCGGCCCGCAATGGGACCTCAATTCGCACGCCGTTGACCTCGCACATTATCTGGTAGGCGACATTGCGAGCGTTTCATCATTGACTACCAATTTTATCAAAAACCGGCCTGTCGTAGCGGATGGCGGAACAACCGGAAATCTGACGGCAGGCGAAGTCGGCACCGAAATGGGCGAAGTAACCGTGGAAGACGCTGCATTGATGATGGTCATGTTTAAAAACGGCGCAATAGGCTCATTTGAAGCCACGCGTTTTGCCGCAGGCCGGAAAAACAGGCTTACTTTCGAAATCTACGGAAGCAAGGGCAGTCTCTGTTTCGATCTGGAAAGGATGAACGAGCTGCAATATTTTTCGCGGGAAGATGAAAGCGGGCAGCAAGGTTTCCGGACCATTCTGGCAACCGAGGCAGCGCATCCTTATGCCGGAAACTGGTGGCCAGCCGGGCACATTATCGGCTACGAACATTCATTTGTGCACGCTGTTGTGGATTTTGTAGCGGCCATTGAAAATGATACGGCGATCAAGCCTGATTTTTCTGACGGATTAAAAATCATTCAAGTTTTGGAAGCTGGCCTGGAATCGGCAGCATCCAAGCGCCAGGTTGATCTGTAGGCAATTATTTCTACCTTCCGTTCTATTAAATGCTAAGTGATGGCATTCATTATAAAACGGAATTGCGTATAAAAGAAAAAGAGCACCGATTTCTCGATGCTCTTTTTCTTTTCGTGGGAGTTGAGGGATTCGAACCCCCGACCCTCTGCTTGTAAGGCAGATGCTCTGAACCAACTGAGCTAAACTCCCTTTTCCCCGTCGTTTGGGAGTGCAAATATGTAGGACGAAAATCTTCTCTGCAACTTTTTTGATAAAAAAAATTTAAAAAAATTGCAATTCATTGAAGATCAATGCCCATTTTATTCAAAATTTAAATACAATGTTACTGTGTGCGTGGACAATTTATTGATTCCCGTCCCTAATGAATTTTTGGATGGATTGAAAACATTGGTTAACCCGTGGGAAAAGCGCAATTCTGGCGCGAATTTGAAAAATTCGAAAAACTGCTCGTAGCCAATGCCGTAGTCAAGCGAGAAATCGCTTGATTTTGTGTCCAGCTGGCCCCCGCCCCGGTTTCGTTTTACATTGGTTTCCAAGCCCAAAGTAAAGCCGGCAAGCATATACATTCTGGAATTTACCCTGCGTAAGGATTTGTATTTTAACAACAAAGGAATCTCAATCCACGTCGATTCACGCTTTTCAGTCTTTTCGATGCCATTAGGATAGCTGTATTTGACATTCCGGTCGTAAAGGGAGACCGAGGGCGTGGTGCGGATGTCGAAATGGTCCGTCAGAAATGCATTGACGATAAAGCCCATGCGGAATGCCGCGTTGGTCGGGGACTGGATTACGAATGCGGAGTCTTTGGAGACAAAATCGTTGCTGTGCTTGATATTGAAGCGGGTGAATGGCACGCCGAAAAGGATACCATAATGTATAGGCTTGTCATCATAAAATTCCAAATGACGGCGCCTGTACCCTATTCCCTGTGATTTCACTTCCTGAGCCGCCATCAGCAGCAAAAGAATGCCTAATATTATTTTTGCCCTATGTAAATCGAACAAATCCCGAAGGTAAGTGTAATGCATTTGGTATTGATAAAACCTGCTTTTTTATAGATTTCAAGAAAAGCTTCTCCATCCGGAAACGCCTGAACAGACTCGGGCAGATATGTATACGCCGAACTGTCTTTGGAAACGCTTTTACCGATCAATGGCAATATATATTTGAAATAAAAATTATAAAACTGCTTGAAAGGAAAGGCGCGCGGCTTGGAAAATTCAACCACCACACAAGTTCCGTTTGGCTTCATCACGCGGTTCATCTCGCTCAGTCCCACCAGCAAATTCTGGAAATTGCGTACTCCAAACGAAACGATGATTGCATCGAAATAATTGCTCTCGAAAGACAAGTTTTCGGAATCGCCGCTTTGTAATGTAATGATGTCCTGCTTCCCGAGTTTGGCGATTTTTTCCCGGCCAACAGCCAGCATTCCTTCCGAAATATCAACGCCTATGATCTTTTCGGGCTTCAATGCCAATGCTTCTATGGCGAAATCGCCGGTGCCCGTTGCAATGTCCAAAATCACTTTCGGCGCCTGTTTTTTGAGCAGCTTAATAGCCCTTTTACGCCAATAAATGTCCACTCCCGCGCTAAGCAGATGGTTCAACAGATCGTATTTTGGTGAAATATTGTCAAACATTTCGGCCACTTGCTCCCTCTTGCTGCCCTCTTTGTCCTTATATGGTACTACACTCATTTCGCTCTGCTGTTGATATAACAATTAAACAAAACTAACAGATAAATGTCGTTATTCTGACTGCCTGAATGAGGTTATTCAAATGCCATAGTGACCGAAACCAAAAACCTGCGTCTAAACGGAGAATCAACTCAGGACTAATGGTTAATCGGTTGTCAATCATGCATCAATATTTACTCGCCGCCCTGCTGCTAACGGCCACAATAGCGGCAAAAGCGCAAACCCGGCGCGTGGCTTCGTCCAACGGCATCAGCCAGAAAAAAACTTATGACAGACATGATTATCAACCTCTTACATTGAGTTGTAACGCCGGATTAACACAGTTTTTTGGTGAAATGAATGAGCAGGATATGCGTGGCATTTCGGGATTTGGTTTTGGCAGGGCTCTTAACAAACAATTTTCCCTGCATCTTGATTACCATTCAGGCAAGCTGGGCGGTCAGAACACGGATTTTTTTAATTCCTGGTTTGTCAATGCTTTTAATAGTGTGGAAGTATTCGTAAAATGGAATTTGACGGAACAATTCAGCCATTTTGAGCCGGGCAATGCTGACTTCAGCATTTATGGAGGGTTTGGTCTTATTCATTTTAATGCCAATGCTTTTGGTTTGGACAACAATCAATTGCTCCGGTTTACCAATAGCAAACTAAGCGCACGCAATCCGTATTTCCTGCGATGGGGACGGCCCAAAAGCCTTCGTAACATTAAAAAAACGCGTGAAGGGATGCTGCCAGTAGGCACTTCTATAGATTACAAATTGTTTCAACATTGGAAGATCGGCATCGATTATCGTTTTTATTTTGTGAGGACAGATAAGCTCGATGCAACTTCCGGCATGCGGCTGATCAATGCGGAGGAAAGTGAATCATATAGTGATACACCCAATGATAAATTCAGTTTTATTGCCGTAACATTGGCCTATCGTTTTAAATTATCCCACTAGCAGAAGTCCATAATGTTCTCAAACGCTGTCAAATACAAACTTTATCCTACGTTACTTAACCGGTTCGACCGATTCGAAAAGGGCTACATCACTGAAACGGAACTTCTTAATAGTGTGAACCGCCTGCCAGTCCCGCAAACGGAAGCACAGCGGAAAGGCGTTTCATTTGAGGAAGCGGTAATCAAAGGCATTGACGAGGAGGAATTTGACCCTGAAATCCTTTCGCGCGTGCGCACGCTCCTGCCTCGCCCGATGCTGAAAACGCAGGTGTATTGCGAATATCAGGTCGAAGATGTGCTGCTTTATGGCTATGTGGATGTGCTTGGCAAGATGGTTGCCGTCGACATCAAAACAACAAGTAACTATCAGCCAGGATGTTATGCAGTAAGCCACCAGAATTTTTATCTTCCTGCATTGCGAGGCAAAGGAATCCGCAGCCTGAAATACGTGATTACGGATTTCAAAGATGTGTATCAGGAAGAATATGACCATTCAATAGATTTTTCAGCTCAAATGCTGCAAATCAAGTCCTTCTGTGAGTTTTTGGAAATGCACCGGGGCGAAATTACGGATTTGAGGATTTTTGGAAATTGAATTTTCTTACAAGTCTTCTTGGTCACATATGCAGGCAATAGGCGCACTATTCATGATCCTGGGAGAATGTAAGGGTAACCGTTGTTACCTGCTCCACGGATTCCATCAATAGTTTGATTTTCAACAGAGATGTAATTTCCTTCACGAGAATCAGTCCGATTCCCAGTCTCTCGGCCATACCCAGCGGCGGGTATGCACCGTCTGAACCTGCATTAGAATTCAGCCATTGCATAATGTTATCGGGTACAGTATTCCCTGTGTTTTCAAGCATGACCAGGGCTTCGGTTCCGTTTACAGAAGCCGTAATTGTTATTATCCCGTTTAGCGTGTGTTTGTTTGCATTGTCAATTAAATTATGCAGAACAATCCCCAGAAGATTGGGGTTACTGGATACGTGAATGGATGGGTCAATATTTACGTCAAGCCCATTACCATACGTCCTGATAATTCCCTCGAACAAATCCGCCTTATCCTTTACAAGCTGTGCAAGATTTACCTGTTCGGTTATAGCCAGCTTCTGATGAACCGGAAGCTTGGTAAAGTCCAGCAGGTTTTCCACAAAACCCATCATCGTTTCAAGTGATTTGTGCAGTTCGGTGCTATATTCATGTATAGGCTCATAATCTTTCGCGTCCGCCAACCGGGAAATTTCTCTGGAAACGACTATCAGAAAGCTAAAGGGCCCGCGAATGTCATGGGTAATGGAGGCGACCAGGCGTGATTGGATATATAACTGATGTTCAAGATCTTCCTGCGATTTTTCCAACGAGATTAAAGCTTGCTGAAGGGCCTGGGTGCGTTCCATAACGGCTTGCTCGAGAAGCCGGTTTTCAATTTTAACTTTTTCAATAGCGAGCCGCTCAATTTCCTTACGCTGAAAGCGCGTTTCGGCGTCTCTTTTAAGAAAATAGGCTGCTGGGATCAGGATAACGCTCATGAGAATGCCACGGCTGCTGAGCATGAGGATTTTTACTCCTATTGGGTTGGGGGCTGTCCTGAATGGAAAATCTTTAAAAATAGGGTTGAATGTAAAATAAAACACATTCGAAAGCACACAGCAGCATAGCAATGAAAGAGCTAATCCCGCCCAGCGCCCCTGTTTTTGTTGGATATAATTGATGCAATACCAGCAAGCGAGGCTCATAAAGAAGATGACAATTTCCGAGCCGATCAGATTTACCGGGTCATTCCATTGCCCTTCTGACAGGCGGGCAGGCA
This sequence comes from Dyadobacter alkalitolerans DSM 23607, assembly GCF_000428845.1. GTDB lineage: Bacteria > Bacteroidota > Bacteroidia > Cytophagales > Spirosomataceae > Dyadobacter > Dyadobacter alkalitolerans. The sequence goes on from NZ_AUAS01000003.1 coordinate 295,666, forward strand.
AAATAAAAACAGGGATAGAAGCGGCAACGATTATGCCTGCCTTGTGAAGATTTTTATGCATTCAAAAATGACTAATTTACTTACGCCAACTTTGACCGTGTTCTACGGTCGGGGCCAAAGTTAGCAATTACACCCAGCGGTTGTACGATTCCGGCTGGATGCGGAGCGGCTTACATAAATCGGAGAGGGATTCCTTATGGGCGGCTACCGTCTGGCGGCTGCTCAAAAAGTGTCCCTCTCCGAAAATTAATGTTCTAAAAACAATCAGTTATACCCTGGATTCTGTTTGAATTCGTCTTTATTCGTGATCGCATCCAATTGCACTTGCGGAATCGGGCGGAGATTATGGGTTTCTTTAATGTTGGCTTTGGCGTCCATGTTGTATTTCTGAACGTAGCTTACCAGTTTTCCGGTCCGTTTCAGGTCGTACCAGCGGAAAAGTTCGCCTGCCAGCTCGCGGGCGCGCTCGTCGAGGATGAAATCAATGTTCAGGTCTTTGGCTGCGACCGTCATACTCGCTTCTTTACCCGGAATCGCACGTTTTTTGCGCAGATCATTGATGTAAGTCAGCGCTTCGGCAGGATTTGTCTTCATTAATGCTTCCGCCGCGATCAGATATAGTTCGGCAATCCGGATCACAAATCCGTCGCGCGCGCTCCATTCTTGGTTGGCCGTCAGGCGGGTTGGGTCCATTAATTTGCTCATTTGGATAAACTGGGACCTTAACAGCAGTGATCCGTCTTCCTTATACATCGTGTTGCGGTCGAAGATTTTGTAACGGCCGGCTGCGTTTGCAATTTGTGCAGGCGTGGCCACCGTTTTCATAAAAACCATGGATGTGTCGCCAAAAGCCATCTTAGGATAACCATTCACCGTTCCGGCTTTCAGATTGGCCATATTGGCAAGCCAAACCGTCTGAAATGTGCCTGCATAGCGCTGATCGACCTTTTCATCAAACAAATCAAGCAAATGCAATGTGGGCACATAACGCTGGTAAGGGCGCCCGTAAGCGACCGAGCGCTCCATGCCGGGCTGCTTATCGTACACCATAATGTAATGCAAATGGCTGTTGTTGCCCTTGCCCGCGGCCGCATCATAATCCCCGTTCATGGTGTCGTCATTGGTGTAATTCACATAATAAACGACCTCGGAATTAGTGCCGCCTTCGGAATTTTTCATGTCCCAAAGCGATTTAAAATCAGAAAACAAGGCATAGCGACCGGATGCAATCACTTCCTTGGCTAATGTGGCCGCCAACGCATACATCTCAGCATTGTTGGTCGAACTCGCACGGGTAAGGGCCATTCTGGCTTTGAATGCTTTTGCCACGTCCTGCGTAATACGGCCGTTTGTCGATTTCGCGGGCGCCAGATTTGCGATCGCAATGTCCAGATCAGCAAAAATCACTTTATAAAAATCCTCAACACTCGACCTTTTTGCAGTAGTGACGGCACCGGCGGTTGGCTCCGTTTGCAGCACTACATCGCCCCAGGTTTCGGTAATAAGCCACAGGTAATGTGCCCGCAAAAACCGCACTTCGCCTTCATATTGCTTGTTCATCGCTTCCGACAAAATCGGCGCCGGGAGCAGCTTCAATGCTGTGTTGCAAGTGTTTAAAGCTTTATATAAATGTCCCCAGTAATCCTTCAAATTCGTTTGAGCACCATTCAGATCGACGGTATAATCCGAAATCTGATTGGCCTTGTTATCACCGCCACGCAGGAAAAGATCGGTGCCGGTTTCGGCAAATGCGGATGGAAACTCTTTGCCATACCAGAGTCTTGTTCCTGAATAAGAAGCATTTACAGCTGCTGTTATCCCTAGTTCCGTTTGGAAAAACGGGTCTTCTGTCAGGCCGCTTTTATTGGTTTCGGAAAGATAGTCTTCGCAGGAAGTGAGCCCCACGAGCGAAAAAGCCATGAGAAAGGCCGTTATTTTTATTTTCATTGGAATGTCTGTTTTTGAATTAAAAATCAATGTTTACACCAAAGATCATCTGCTTCACCAGCGGGAAGCTCAGATCGCCGCCGCGCTCCGGATCGTAATCCTTGATCTTGCTGAAAGTGAAATAGTTTTGCAGCGTTCCGTAAACCCGCACCCGGCCCACACCGATCTTTTTGGTCAAAGCCGAAGGAATGTTGTAGCCTAACGACACATCCCGGATTTTCACGAACGAGCCTTTGACATAGCCCAAAGTGGACTGATACAAATAATTTGTGGTTGAATATGAGCTGTTTGGCCTTGGAAAAGCATTAGTCGGATTTTCCGGCGTCCAGTAATCTACGTACGAAGAATTTTCAAGCGCGCTTGGCTTATAACCGCCTGCATTGTATTCGTAGTTGATATAATGTCCGATGCGGCCGTAGACGAACACGCTCAGGTCAAAGTTTTTGTATTCAAAATGATTATTGACCCCGAAAGAGAATTTCGGCACATTAGAGAATGTAGTGCGGTCGCCCGGATCCACCACGCCGTTGCCGTTCATATCGGCCACTTTTACATCGCCCGGCTTATTTTGTCCAAAATCCAAAGCCGCTTCCTCCTCACCTAACTGCCAGATTCCGATCTTTTTATAATCAAAAAACACCTTTGTAGGCTCTCCTACGAACCATTTATTGGCTTCATTCCGTGTTACGCCATTGTTCAATGCAATGATCTTTTCACGGTTCAAAGTGAATGTCCAGTCCGTAGACCAGTTGAATGCTTTGCCAGCAATATTTTGGGTTGTTATAGCAAGCTCGATCCCCTTGTTTTCGACCTGACCAATGTTTTCAAGGATTTCGCTGTAACCCGTGTGCGTCGGCAGCAAGCTAGGCAGCAGCAGATCACGCGTCCGCGAGCGGTAAACGTCGATCGTTCCCGAAATCCTGTTTCCGGCCAACCCAAAGTCCAGACCAGCATTCCAGGTGCCCGTTGTTTCCCAGGTTAATGCTGGATTCGGGATCACTTTTGGCCAGTAACCAAATGCCGCACTCGTCCCGAAAGCATACGCAGAAAGCCCCAAACCGCCTTTTGTAGCATAAGGATCAATGGTTGAATTCCCCGATCTTCCCCAGCTGACGCGCAATTTAAGGTCATTGAAAACCTTGCTATCCTGTAAAAACGGCTCCTCGATCACGCGCCAAGCTCCCGACACGGACGGAAAATAGCCCCATTTGTTCCCTGCGGCCAAAACCGAAGATCCATCCGCACGCAACGACGCCTGGAAAATGTATTTGTTGCTCAACTTGTAATTAACCCTTCCGAAAAACGAAGCAATGGTTGTTTCCCGCAACTGGCTGCCGATGGCTTTGGAAATGGTGTTGGAATTCAGGTCGTGGTAAGAGGTGATCGGCGACGCCTGGTTGTTGCCGGACGATGTGTATTCTTCATATTTGGTCCCCAGCGAACTCGTTCCCAAAAGCCCCTGGATCTGGTGATTACCAATGGTTTTGTTGTAGTTCAATGTGTTTTCCCAGGTGTAATTGAAATAATTATTGATCTCAACACCTGAGTTCGAGTTACGGCCTACGTTGGCAATCGTGTTATAACCTTTGTAATATCCGCGACGGAAGTCCCTGAAATCCAGACCAATCGTTGATTTCAAAAACAGATCATTCGTGATTTTCACATCCAGGTAAGCCGAAGAAAACAGGCGTTTGTCCACAATGTTATTTACAAAAACGCCGGGCTGCTCGTCGGCCAGGGGCGTAAATTGCGCGCTGTAACCAGGCGCAGGGTTTAGGATCAATGTGCCGTCATCATTAAAAGCCTTCGCAATAGGAAGGATTTTGTTGGCCATATTCAGCGGATTGTCGCGCTTATCCTGGTTTTTGTAAGAATAAATGGCGCTTAACCCAACACGGAAGCGGTCATTTAGCTTATGATCCACACTGATCTTTCCATTCAGTCTACGATATACATCATTGAGCAGCAGGCCCTTATCTTTCTGGTAACCAAATGACGTCGAAAATGTCGTTTTTTCGCTGCCGCCAGTGAGGTTGATCTCATAATTCTGCATTAAGCCATTGTGGAAAATGTAGCTTTGCCAATCTTCAAACTGCTTATCCTTAATGTATTGCAATTCGATAACCTGGAAAATATCTTCATCCTTCCGGTAAACATCGCCATTTGTGGTCCGGTAAGCCTCACGTTTTTGCTGCGCATATTCCTCCCCGTTCATCATCCGCGGATACAGCGCTTTCTTGTTCATCGACACATAGGAATTGAACGACAGCGTCGACTTGCCGGATGAGCCCTTTTTCGTGGTAATAATGATCACCCCGTTCGCACCGCGCGTTCCATAAATCGCAGTCGAAGCTACATCTTTCAAAACCTCAATCGACGCAATGTCCGTCGGGTTAATGTCAATAAAAGAACCGTATGGAATCCCATCCACCAGCACAAGCGGCTTATTATCAGCCCGTAACGACCTATTTCCACGTAAAACAATGTTGATATCCGCACCCGGCTGACCAGAGCTCTGCGTAATGTCGATCCCTGAAACCTTCCCCTGCAACGACCTCAGCGCATTTGTAGTCGGAATCGCCGTAATATCCTTCGCCTTCACCGACGTAATCGCCCCCGTAACGTCACTTTTCTTCATCGTTCCGTAACCCACCACCACAATTTCTTCCAGCGCCTTCGTATCCGCCAGCAGTTTCACATCGATTACCGAGCGGTTGCTCACCTCAATTTCCTGACTGATATAACCTACGTAAGAAAAAACGAGCGTCGCGCTTCCCGCCGGGATCGTGATTTTGTACGAACCATTTGCATCCGTCGTAGCGCCCGTAGTCGTTCCTTTCAGCAAAATACTGACGCCAGGAAGTTCCTCTCCATTATCCCCCGTCACTTTTCCCGAAATGTCCAAAACAGAATTCAACCCTTCCTTCCCAACTGTCAACACCACCGGATGTGCCACGATAGGGGCATGGCTTCCCGCATAAACCTGCTGACTACCAACCGGTAAGACTCCATACATGAGCACCAGCCCCAGGGCCGATACGCTTTGTAGTTTTCTAAACATACATCATAACAGTTTATATTATTCTATTTATTAATGCAAAAGTGACATTCAAAAACGGGTACAATCCTGCCGGAAAAAGCGGTTTGGAGCATGTGTTTGGAAATGAATGTTCAGGTGAATGCGAAAGCGGATCGGTATATTAATAATCAAAGAATTTATTGATTATCTTTTTCACGGACGCCGTGTTCGCTAAAAGGAAGGTTAGCGTTTAGCAAGAAATGCCAAAGAATTTATCCAAATATTTTTATGCAAACGATGTCGGGAACGATGCCAAAATAGAATCGAACCATTTTTTTGTTGGATAATTCAGGATTTTTTAATGGGTTTTTAATGTAAAGGGCCAGTTTGTGTCAGGAGGTGAATTGGATTTAATTGATAATAGCTGAGTAACATTGCGAATCCCAGGGGGATGCAATATTGGTAGTAACAAATAATGGCGATGCAAAGGCAAATCCCGGCGGGATGCGACGGCTTACGCGATGTTGCATCCCGCCGGGATTCTTTATTGTTTATGAACACGTTTGGCTACCGCCCTGCGGCTACCAATATGGCATCGCTCCGCGATTTGGTTTAAACCAGATAACGACTCAGGCAGTAATGTTCAACGAATAATTATGATTCCATTTTCATTCAGACATTCTTCCAAAAATATTCTCCCCGATTCTATCGAAAAATCAGACACAAACCGCCCTGCCGATCCCGCATCCGGAAATTGTGCCACCGTTTCCAACATTAACTCCTGACTCGCGGAGTCGACGACGAATGCTGTAATGCGAACGATTTCCTGGTTTTCGTCATTACGATCCCGGTGGAGACAGATTTGAATTTCTGGTTTGGGAAGAGTTAGGATTTTGAAGTTCATGTGTGCTGATTTGTTAAAACGAAGGCATCCTATTGTTTAACAAATGTAAACAAATTCAACAAAATACAACGTATTCGTTGTGCAGAATGTATTTGTTTAATGTGTCCTTTATCATTCTATGGAAAAGGATGAAGAACTAACGAAGCTTGGTCTAAGAATAAAGGAATTGCGTAAAATGAAAAACGTCACGCAGGAAGAGCTCGCGCACGTGATCGACAAAGATCAGCAATCGATACAACGCCTTGAAGCAGGAAAAATCAATCCATCCTTTTTCTATCTCCAGCAAATCGCCAAAGGCTTGGGGATGCCGCTAAGCGAAATTTTCTCAGAGCTATAATTATGCGGTGATTAAAATGCCTAATCACCGCATAAAATGCGGCGAATAACTTGATGTGCTATAATTAAAAAAAGCGGCAATAGCCCATTTATGGTTTGTCACCATTCACCCCTTCGACGACGGCAATGGCAGAATTGCCCGGTCCATCGCCAACATGCAACTGGCACGCTCGGATGAGAGCGCGCAGCGTTTTTAGAGCATGTCTGCCCAAATCCAGCAGAAACGCAAACGTTATTACGACATTCTCGAAAAAACGCAAAAAGGCGATCTGGACATCACCGAATGGCTTGAATGGTTTTTGTATTGCCTCGACGGAGCTTTGGAAGCTATACAAACAAGACCTCTCCAGACACCGCGCTTCGAGACATTCAAAATCTGGTTGAACAAGGTATTTTAGAAAAAGGAAAATTCCGGTGGAAGAAGCACGAGTTACCGGTTAACGGAGTTGTAAGACCTAAGAGTTAGGCATACTAAGAATTCACAAAAAAGCCGCTGCGATTGCTCGTAGCGGCTTTAAGTTGTGGTGATGGACGGAATCGAACCTTTGAGTGACACTTTCATGAGCTTTTCTTTAAAATATTCTGATTCAGAGCTACTAACGGCAAATATATAAAATTGGGTTAGACAATATACAACCTCGCAAAGGATTTTTATCGTAAACCATTTTGTAAACCAAATCAGTTAAGATAGATTTGTGTAAACTAAGTTGTCGCTTAATGGCCACTTCAAAATACTATCTTAAAAAGCCAAAGCCAAATGGCAATTGCCTGATTTCCCTGTACTTCCGTTATGGTACTGAACAGGTTGTTGTTTCTACAAATCAGTTTATAAAGCCCAAATCCTGGGACGCCAAAAACCAGCGGGCGAAAGCAAGCCATGAGGCATACTTGGAACTCAACGCCAACCTGGACCGATGGCGGAATGAAGTTCAGAAGATATACCAGCAGCGGCTTTATCAGAAGCTGCCGATTACTCCCGCCGATTTAAAACCGCTATTTGAGCGTGAGATCAGGACTGACAAATACGAAGCAGCTCCCGAGAAAGGTAAGCCAGGCCTGGCCGATTTCATTAGCAAATACATCAAGTCGGTAGAAGGATTCAAGAATGCTAATACGGTTAAAACTTACCGCTCGCACTTGAAGATGCTGATGGAATACCAGGTTGATGCGAAAAAGAAGAGTATTGCCTTCAACGACATCACGCTGGATTTCTATCATGATTTTAAACGGTTTATGGTCGAGGTTAAGAAGTATAACGAGAACACGCAGAACAAGCACACCGGGCTTTTGAAGTTCTTCCTGAACGAAGCAACTGAGCGGAAGGAAAATGACAATATAGAGTTTAAGAGTCGACGATTTTCGACGCCCCGCAAGGAAGTGGACTCAATCTACCTAAATGAGGAAGAAATCAAGCTCTTGATGAAGCTTGACCTGTCAGCTGAGCCAAGGTTGGAAAAAGTCAGGGATCTTTTTATTGTTGGCTGCTTTACCGGTTTACGTTTCTCCGATCTCACGACGATACAAGCTGAAAACATATCACCAGATTTCAAATATCTGAAAACGAAGACTATCAAGACGGACGAATTCCTGGAAATCCCTATCCACCCAATTGTCAGGAAAGTGATGGAAAAATATAAGGGTAAGACGCCAAACCACTTGCCACCGGTGATATCCAATCAGAAAATGAATGAGTATCTCAAAGAGATCGGCGAGAAAGCAAATCTAAGCGATGATGTAGCTTTATTCGAGAAGAAGGGGAAAGTAAGAACTCAGAAAAAGGTAAGTAAGTTTTCATTAATTACGTCTCATACTGCCAGGCGATCGTTTGCAACGAACGAGTATCTCGCCGGCACACCGAGTTACGCGATTATGGCGATTACCGGTCACAGGACCGAAAAGGCATTTTTGACATATATTAAGGTAACTAAGAAACAGTATGCGCGGCAGCTTTCCGAGATCTGGAAAGAGCGCTTTAAAGATGAGTGATTATGGCAGAACAAACTGATTACCAATCTGGCTACTCTGAGTTTGAAAGGTTCAAAAAGCACTTTGGATTAAAGCATCAAGACAGCCTGGAGTTCACTCCATATTTCCGTTACGAAATTGGAGAGGCGACACACCCATACCATTTACACTTTCCGGAAAGGCCCACTCGAAGAAGGTATCAGAACGATATTATTAATCTGCTCTGCTATTTTAGCTCAGTCGAAGAGTCCATCGAGTGCCTTGAATATCATTACCATCATTTCGACGAAAAGGAGCGCTTTCTGCGCTACTTCAAATTCTCTCTACCCGCCAGGATTCAGCTGACTTCCGGCAAGGAGGATAAGATACGCCTTCAGACTTGCCTGGAATGGATTATCGACAACTACGAATCCTATAAGATGGAACCGGTCTATGTCGGAGCAAGAGCTGAAATAAAGGGCAAGGACAGGGACAAAATCCTGCGTCTGTTTTCCTTCCTTTTTAATGACATTAAAGATCCAAATGGGTCTGAGTATGCAATGAAGGCCACTAGTTTAGGTACTGCAATAGCACTACATCAATTTGAAAGCTTTAAAAATTCCGCTTTATCATCATTACAGAAGGAAGCGTCTGAGATTCGGACGGCAACGAATATCCCCGAACACTTACAGGAGGAATTGAGAGCGTTTTTCTATGGTGCTCCTAACAAATAACATTCAGTGATGGACAATAAAGTTGAAATTTACCAATCCCGCGATGGCCAGACTCAAATCGAAGTTGCATTTGGCGAGGGAACTGTTTGGCTTACTCGTGCCCAGCTGTCTGACCTATTTGGGCGGGATATAAAAACGGTTGGCAAGCATGTAAACAATGTGTTTGAAGAAGGAGAGCTCGACAAAGCTGCAGTTGTCGCAAATTTTGCGACAACTGCAGCTGATGGCAAAAAATACCAGGTAGATCATTATAACCTCGATGTGATTATCTCCGTTGGTTACCGCGTTAAATCACGACAGGGTACTCAGTTCCGACAATGGGCAACCCAACGTCTAAAGGACTTCTTGATTCAAGGCTACGCAATAAACGAGCAACGGCTCTCACAGAAACAACAAGAAGTTCAAACCCTCAAAGACGGCATTCGGATACTAAGCAGAGCAATCGAGAATAAAGTGACCGAAACAGATTTTGCCTGGTTGGGACAATTTGCGAAGGGACTGGAATTGCTAGACGATTACGACCATGGACAGCTCGATGCTAAGGGGATAAGCACTAAACAGGCCGTGTATCCGGAGATATCAGACTACTATCGCGTGGTTGAAGCCATGAAGGCAGATTTTGATTCCGATGTTTTTGGAAAGGAAAAGGACGGGAGCTTCCAGAGCGCATTGGTGCAAATCGGTAAAGGATTTGGGGATGTTGACTTTTATCCGTCCATTGAAGAGAAGGCAGCTACTTTGCTATACCTTATTATCAAGAATCATGGTTTTGTGGATGGAAATAAGCGTATTGCTGCTGCATGCTTTTTACTCTTTCTGGAACTTAATCGCCTGTTAACGCCACAATCAGGAAATCCTATTATAAGCAATGAGGCACTTGCCAGCCTTACTTTGTTCGCAGCGAGCAGCAAGCCTGAGGAGATGGAAACAGTGAAGAAATTGGTGGTTAGCGTTCTAAATAGAAACCAATGAACCTTCCAGATTCTAACAAAATGCAAAATTACACCCAGCAGTCAGAAGCAAAAGTCATAATATAAAGCCCAATCTTTTGTTTACTGTAAAAGCAGTACATTGCATCAACAACACATTTGTAATAGACAGAAATGTATGAAAACATTATCTGCTGTAAAAATCTCATGTTCTCATTATGAGTAAGACGTTAAACTATATTGATCTTTTCGCAGGATGCGGGGGACTCTCCCTAGGTCTGCATAAATCCGGCTGGAAAGGTATTTTTGCAATTGAAAAGAGTCCAGACGCTTTCCTAACCCTTAGGCATAACCTAATAGACAAAAAAGGGCATTTCGATTGGCCAGCATGGTTGCCAATGAAAAATCTGGAAATTGATACCGTCTTAACAAATTATAAAGCGGAACTAACCGACCTCCGAGGCTCTGTTGACTTGATTGTGGGAGGGCCACCATGTCAAGGCTTTTCATCGGCGGGCAGAAGAAAAGAGAATGATGTGCGAAATGGACTTATTAAATCATATTTGCGATTTATAATGCACGTTCGTCCAAAAATGATATTTTTTGAAAATGTGAAGGGATTCACATTAAAATTTGAAAAGAATCGATCAAAGGGGGCAACCTACTCTGAATATGTGCTGAGGGTTTTAAGATTTCTGGGCTATCAAGTAGAAGGGAGAATGGTTGATTTTGCGAACTACGGTTTACCGCAACGGAGATCAAGATTCATCCTTGTTGGAATACGCAATGATATCGGCCTTTCAAATGACGTAGTTGCAAGCTCATTTTTTAACGAAATATTTGTTAAAAAAGAAGGGTTTTTAACTGACAAAGATTTACCCCTTCACCCAACATTAGGAAATGCAATTTCTGACCTTCTGATGACAAACGGCTTGGTAGAAACTCCCGATAGGAAAAATTTCAAGACAGGAATATACTCGAAACCTGAGTCGAGATATCAGCAGTTTATGCGAAACGAATATGATGAAAACATTCCAGATAGTCATAGTTTTCCAAAACATTCCAGTACGATACATGACAGGTTTAACTATCTCTTACAAAACAAAAACGGAAATAAGAGAATAGATGACGATACTAGATCTCATTTGAAGATAAGTAAGCACACTACGATTCCCCTTTCGGAGAACATGGTTGCCCCGACAATAACCACCTTACCGGATGACTATATACATTATAAAGAACCAAGAATTCTTACGGTAAGAGAATATGCCAGAATTCAAAGCTTTCCAGACTGGTTTGAATTTAAAGGGAAATATACAACGGGAGGAAAAGTAAGAACACAGCAAGTACCAAGGTATACCCAGATCGGAAATGCCATACCACCGCTTTTTGCTGAACAATGCGGCGACATCTTAAAAGGCTTTTTGAGTTATGAATAACGAATTTTTTAAAATAAGTTCCGAGCTGAAGAACTTAATCGGCAAAGATTTAATAACAGATAAAAATATCGCAGTATTCGAGTTGGTAAAAAATTCGTTTGATGCGAACGCCAGTGAAGTTAAAATTAGATTTAATAATCTTTACGGTAAAGATCCGAGCATTATTATTTCAGACGACGGAAAAGGAATGAGTTATGATGACTTAATTAACAAGTGGCTATTTGTTGGCTTTTCAGGTAAGCGAGATGGAACCGAAGACCTGATCGATGAAAACCAAAGAAATAAAGATTACAGGCATAGAATTAGTCAAAATAAAAGCTTTGCAGGATCAAAGGGTGTTGGTCGATTCTCTTGCGATAGACTTGGTAGCAGACTTAAACTGATCACTGTAAAAAACACTTCAAATAAGTCTATTGAATCACTTGAAGTCAATTGGAGAAGCTTTGAGAAAGACCAAAATATTGAATTTAAAGATGTTCCGATTAAACATTCTTCATTAACATCTCTATTAAATCCAATTAAACATGGTACAATTTTAGAAATATATGATATTACCAAAGAATGGGACAGAGATGCTTTACTGAGTCTCAAAGACAAACTATCTAAATTAATCAAGCCTCAAAACTCATTAGAACGAAACTCCGAAAGACGATTCAGCATTACGCTAGACGTCCCGGATGAAATGCAGCGCGATCTTGAAGTAGCAAATAGTATTGACAAAGGTGAAGGATGGACATATTACAATACGGTTAACGGCGAAATAAAAAACTTCATCTTTGATCAATTAGGCCTTAAAACAACTAGAATTGAGACAAGTATTATCGACGATGGTAAGAATATAAAGACAGAGCTAATTGATCGAAATCAAAAAATATATTCAATAATTGAAACAAACCCGTTCAATTATCTACAAAATATAAATATCAATTTATATTTTCTTAACCGATCAGCGAAGGCAACCTTTACTCAAAAGATGGGTACCCAACCGATAAATTACGGAAACGTTTTTATATATAAAAACGGATTTAGGGTTTATCCATTTGGCGAATCCAGAGATGATTCATTGGGTATCGACGCAAGAGGTACACAAGGGTATGCGAGGAACTTACAAACTCGTAACCTTATGGGTCAAATTGAGATCTACGATAAGAATGACACGTTAAAAGAGGTGACAAGTAGAGACGGGGGCTTTGTGAAAAATTCAGCCTATTCCGAACTTCTGGATTTATTCTTCGAAAAGGCATTTAAACGTTTGGAAAAGTTTGTGGTAGATGTCGCAGAATGGGGTGTCGACGATGAAAATCTAAAAGAATTATCTCAGGATAATATTAAGAAAAATTTAGTTAAATTAATAAGTAATATCTCTGATGAGAAATCTATAATACATATTGAATATAACAAAGATATCATAGAGATAATATCAAACCAAGAGGAAAAAAGTATAAAAAAAATAGTAAACAATTTTAGAAGAATTGCACGCGATTCCGATGACATTTCGCTACTAAACGAGGCTAAAAAAATTGAGAATATTTTTAACGATTTCTCTGCACAACGGAAAAGCACTGAGCGAGAATTAGAAATTGTTAGAACGGAAAAGCGAGCAATTTCTCAGCAACTCGATCTTGAAAAACAAAAAAACAATTACTTTTCAGCAACTCGAAAGCTACTAAGTAAAGACGCAGAAGGTTTGATACACAACGTCAAAATTAATGCGCTCGAAATAGATGAACGAATCATCAAGATTCTGAGAGAAATTAAGGCCAACAAGCTTAACCAAACTCAGATTATCTCGGAAATTTCGAAATTAAAATACTTTTCAAAGAAAATAGTGCACATCACAAAACTCGTCACCAGGGCAGATTTCAATAGTAATAGTGAAAAAGAAAGTATTGATATTGTCGAATACGTGAGTGAATACTTAGATAGCTACAATGAAATCTATGACCGAGATAGCTTAGAATTTATAGTCGAATCTTCTTCCAATGGATTTACGCGATTTGTCAGTAAGTTAGATCTAGCTATTGTTTTTGATGATCTAGTAAATAATTCTGTAAAAGCGGGAGCAAAAAAAATCAAAGTTATCATTGATAGTAAAATTAGAGATTCTGGATTAGATATTCTTTTTAGCGATGATGGTGAAGGTTTAACTAGGCAGTATTTAAACTCGTCTGAATCCATCTTCGACTTAGGGATCACTTCTACAACTGGTTCCGGTATTGGATTACATACAGTTCGAGAGAAACTGGGTGAAATGAAGGCTAAAATTGAATTTGTCGGAAATGGCACGTTACTCAGAGGAGCATGCTTCAAAATACAATTTAGATCATGAGCGAAAAGAAGTTCGGAATATTCATTGATGACAATCCAAATGAATCCCAGATAGAGAACATCAAAAGTAACTTATTACCCAAACGTATTGATTTCAATTATGAGATCTTAAACCCGACAACATTCTCTATTGATGGTGAGGGCAATGTAGATATAGATGAAATTTTTGATACTTTATTTACTGATCGCTACTTAAAAAGAACGGTTGACGTCATTGTATGCGATTATCATTTGGGCTTGTCTAACTTAAATGGCTTTCAAATGATTCGGAACATTAAGATCAGAAGTGGCGGCAGGGCTATACCAACTATTTTGTACTCCGCAAATATGGACGAAGTGATTGGAGATATCGTCGGAGGTATAGGTGAGTTTGGTCCTCAAAAAAAGCTTAATTCTGTAATTAAGAATGTCAAGGTTCTTATAGAAATGAATTTGGATGGATTAAGCAAAAAAGAAAATCTCGAAGAAGGACTACTTCGATTTTTTACTAATAATGTTTTCATTCTTGAGAATGAGCTTGAAAAACAACTTGAAAGATATAAAAGTTGGACGTTTCGCAGTACCTACCCACCGCTTGCTAATAAGACTATTGAGGAAGTTTTAGAACAGATAAGGATAAAGTCAAATACTGGAATAGGTTTCCAGAAAGCCTTACTAGAAAGTGCCATTGCACAGCTAATCGAGATGAACTCCGAATTCAATATTGCCGAGTGATATGAGCAGAATTTTATGTATTTATCCAGATCACAAGTCAACTAAGTTTCTCAATTCGATTCAGGTATCCATCAAACAGAACTTAGGGAATAAATTCCATTGCTATAAAGTTAAGCCGACGATGGAGTCACACGATAGGTGTCTTGCTGAAATTGCAGCCCACGATAATAATGAATCCATAATATTTTTAGGTCACGGCAAAAGCGACTCGCTTTTCGGTGCATCTTTCCCTAGTACCTGCGGAATGGTCTCTGATGACTATTTAGCTGAGAATCCACACGAGAAACATCTAAGTGAAGACTTTATAAATCCTGACAATATTTCAATTTTCAAAGAAAAGAAAATATTTTGTCTCACCTGCAACTCTGCTGATAGTTTAGGCGAACTCGCTATCGAGGCTGGGGCAAAAGTATTTCTTGGTTTTGGCGATATACCAACCGAAAATCATGCGGATCAAGATATTAGGTTGTATTTAGACCAATGGAAGTCACCAATGCCTGACAGGTTAACAAAAATTTTTAAGGGAGATATACAGGTAATTATAAAGTCCAGTTTATTGGTAGGTTTAAATGAAAAACTATCTTATGAGGACGTGCGAAATATTATTATCCATAAAACAAATTTGAGAATTGATGACATATTGAAACATCATAAAGGTATAAAGCGTAGGCGCCTTCTTTGTGATTACCTTTTTCAATTCAAGGAGGAAATGACAGTCTTTGGCAACTCAAATTTACTTATCTGATAGTCTTTTCTTATAATTTTTATCTTTTAATAATTCTTAAAATGAGCCATCTCCATTATGAAGAAAGGATGGTGAATTTGGTGAAAGTGTCCATATTGCATCACAGTCGTAAAAACGTTCCCAAATCAAGGTCCCTTTTGGTCTAATATTTGCTGAAGATCTTAAGGATCGCAATACATATGTTTTTTCTTCCTTCATTTCAATCTTATAGATTACTGCACTTATCAAATTGTAATTACGCTGTACGAAGTTCCTCTCCATCACAATATTAAATCCAGAAACTTCACTTTCGACGCTGGGGTATATAAGACATTCTACAAATTCATGATCATCGAAGTAAGCAATTTGCTTAACCAACATTTCGTAAAAGGCAGTTGTAAGTTTATAAGTCTGCCTGTTTGAGGCATCAACTTTTCTAGTAAACCACTGTGACAACGCTAAATCAAGCTCTAGGAGATTGTGGTCTGCACTGGATGAAAAATAAGGCAAGGATCCCACGATCCTTACCATTGGGTCTTTTGGATTGCGACGAGCAAGGGCCTGTTTTATTTGTTGAGCCCCAATAATCGGTACGTTTAACGTATTTGTATCGGTTTTTTTATATTGACCAACTACGATAAATTGCCCAACCTCAGGCCGAGTCTCAAAAATAGTAACACCATTATCAGTGGAGCAATAGAAAACTGCATGACCTTTTTCGTTACATCAATTTTGACCAGCAATTCGGTCTGGAGGGCATCCTAGGGCTTTTTGGTCTTTAAATTCGCCACATGCTTGTTCAATTGTTGATGCGGATAAGGCTCTTGCACGGAATACATTGCTTATTTCCAACTCACAAATTCCTGGCTGGTAGTTGAACTTTTGTAACAGCTTACCTAAAATTTGTGAAAGTCCAGGAACTGGCACATTTTCCAGTTCTGCAAAATCTTCAAAGTGACGAAATGTTATACCTATATCTGTTTCTGTCATTGTACGGTTGCTTTTAAATATAGATGGAAAACCATTTACTTGTTTATTTAATGGTTGGGGTCGCGTATACAGGACATTTTTAATACGTACCTAATATCAGTTAACATGGAAAGGTCTTGTATGGGACCAATTATTGTGATGCCTGCTTAACAGCAGTAACTCTACGCAAAGTGCTAGATATGAAAATTCTTGCCCTTTCTTATTGAAATTGACGCATTGGTTTCTAGAAGCTGATTTATTTGCTTTGCAACAAACCCAACATCTTGCCCCTTGACCGGCATTCCCTGATAATTATAACTAGAATACTTCAATCTGCCTTTTTCCATCGTAAACTTACAGTCAATCCCCTTCTCCTTCAACCGCCGTTCAAGATCTTCAAGTGTCTTACAGCCCTGCTTCAAAGCCTTCTTGATAGCCAAATTAACAACCTTCTGAGCCTCCTTTCGATGTTCAGCAACATGCCGCAACTTCCCTTCTCGCAGCTTCTCGACCTTGGCAAAACCAAGTTCTTGCGTAATCTCTTTACATACCCTTACGTTCCGAGCATAGTTGTGTGATGTCTCCAATGCCTTACTCCCATCCGTTGGCACTCGGTTGATGTAAATATGTATGTGCTTATGAGGCTTGTCGTAATGTTGATAAATTGCAATCTGATGATCCTTGGGATCTGCCCCCATCTTATTACAGTATCTATTAGCCGCCTCGATCATCTCTTCCTCGGTTGGGTTTTCATCTGGCCTCCAGCTGAGCGAAGAATGCCACACTGGCTTTTTGCAGCGGCTGCACGCAGCTTCCTGCTGCATTTCCAATGCTATGCCCATTGGATCCAGGGAGACAATGTTATGCAACACCAGAAGCTCTGATTTTCCTTCGATCTCCTTACCATTCAGACTGTATCCTGCTCCGTAGTTAATAGCCCGCACAAAACTGGATCCGATGGTCGTCTTTGCTATCATTTTTTTAGAATGCGTTTAAGTTCTTCCAAAACTTCTGTAATCGGTTTTTGATAGAAAAATCCTTTGTTGGCAAATGCGGCCAATTGATTGAGGTTAGTCCCTATCCCTTGCAGATTCCGTTTTTCATCCTTATCAAACCTGGCTTGTACCGGGTGGCCGGTGCCAAGTTTCCGCAGATACTCTGACACTGACAGTCCGGCCAAGGTGGCCTTTGATTTGATTTTAACGTAGTCTTGCTGCGTGACACGCAGCGGGATCGTTCTGTCTTTATTTTCCCTTTTCGCCTGACCTGACTGACTGGTATTTTCATGAGCGTTTTCGTCCATGGCGCTGATGGTTGCTTGTTAATAATGAATATTGATGGGGTTCGGGGCGGAGCCCTGGCAAGACAAGGGAGGAACGACCGGTGTGTTTGTAACTGCAATTCGGAGCGAAGCGAAGAATTGTAGTTACAAACACATGGCTTGCTTAACAAGGCTTAACAAGGCCAAAAATTGGCGTTATAAAAAAGTCGAAAATGGTCAAATCCGGTCGAAATAAGCCGAAAATTGAACGTATCTATTGATTGTCAGGCTCCAAAGGAACAACGACAACATTATCTGCTTTGAGATATTCGTACTCCCTCCCTACCTCTGGTGACTTCGATTTCGCGGCAGGGCGTAGAACCAGGTACTTTTTGGAATTAATCTCCTGTACATCCGCAACCTTGATCAGCTCCCGAAACGTATCGAAATCCGGATACATCTCTGTAAAATGTGAAACTGACTTGAACTTCTCGAACTGCCCGACATAATAGGCAATCACAACAATTCCTGCGAGAGCTACGAGTGAGGGAAATAGAGACTTCCCTATACTGAATATGAATGCCTGCATGTTATCCCGAAAATGTACAGTGTTGACCTGACCTTTCACGAGCTTCGCCGCTTTGTCGATTTCGGCTTTGGTGCTTTCAACCGTTTCTCCAAAAACGTTGAATCTGTCATTTAACTCAGTCAAGATCACTGCTGTCCACTCATCCATTTCATAGCCATACTTGGCTTGAAATTGCCCCATTATTCTGGTGACTTCTTCCTTAGTTATTTGCGAGCTCATCTTTGAAATTATCGGTTAGTTCCTTTTTTAATCTGATCCTTGCCCCTGTCTGGTATTCATTTATACCATAACCTTTTCTCACACCGTCCAGAATCTGACTCCCCAGGTTTGAGCCTGGATCGAAATCTCCGAACATTCGAAATCTCAATCCCATTGCTCCACTGTTGCGTTTCAGTTCTTCCGTTAAGGCAGAGAAATTTTTAAACGTCGTGATGCTTTGCCAGGCAGTCACATCAAATTGTCCACGCAGAGCGATCACAAGCTTTTGAAGGTAATCTACGCTGGGAATGTATGCTCCACCACCTCCGACAACGACATG
Organism: Dyadobacter alkalitolerans DSM 23607; assembly: GCF_000428845.1. Taxonomy (GTDB): domain Bacteria; phylum Bacteroidota; class Bacteroidia; order Cytophagales; family Spirosomataceae; genus Dyadobacter; species Dyadobacter alkalitolerans. The sequence goes on from NZ_AUAS01000003.1 coordinate 314,041, forward strand.
AAAATTTGCCTTGAAATCCAGTTCGTCCATGAATTGCCTGAATGGCAGGTCGAGTTCTAGGAGTGCTGGGAACTGCTCCGACTCAGGAGCACCCAAATCAAAATATACCCTGTCAAATGGAGTGTCCACCAGGCTTTCAATATAAGAGACCAAGTTATCTCTCACCAAGACTTCCTTCTCATTGAGCAGAGAGACTGCTTCGGTGCACGACTCTCCCAAGAATCTAAGTTGCCGGCTGGACGTACCAGTCGAGCTATCCAAATCCACAAAAAGGGATTTGTCGCAATTTTGTTTAGCAAGACCTAACAGGTAGGTTAGCAGGCTTTTTCCTACACCGCCCTTGGCTTGCAGGATGAAATTGAGCTCTTTCATTTGTTAGAAAATTTACTTTTACGTGAGGAATTTGAATTTGTCTTGTCCGCGTCTGGATTGGTCCAGTTCTTAGGGTCTAGAATAACAGCTGCATCAGCTTCTCGTAAATTCTGATCTGTCGACGGTGGCTTGGTTATAGCCTGATTGATCTCCTTTACGGCACACGACTGGCTATCTTTACCTCGGAAGTAATGTCGGCAATACTTAATGTCAGCAGATCGAATCAAATCCTTCTGACCCAATTCCTGATTGATCAAATCTGCAATCATGGATAAAGATGCGCTCATGGCAATCGTATCCTTGAACAGATCATAAAGCAACCGTTTGCGCTTTGAATCCTTTCTTTCATACAGCCGGAGTAGCACATTTCTGTTCATCACATTTTGCATTTTGGATTAAAAATTCATTCAGATCCTTCTGCCCAGCATAGAACAAGCTCATATCCATCACACGAGGATATCCTTGTTTGATCTTCGCTGCTGCCTTTACTCCGGACGGATCGTTATCAAGAAACAGGAATTTGGAATCGAAGGGAGATAGATACTCGGATGCCCTTCCTAGCAGCGAGATTGAATTAAGTATCAGAAAACTTGCATGGGCCACATGAAAAACCGGCAGCATGAGATAAGACAGGAAATCCATGAAACCCTCAAAGACGAGCAGGTTACTGCCACAATTTTTGATCAGAGTCACGTCCTTTGGCGCAATGCAGGATTTGAAGCCTTTGCTTCGGAGCTCGTATCCACCAGATTGGTTTTTAAAGCCAATCCCTTTAAAAATGTGATTTTGATTCAAGTAGGTTACCTCGGTACAATGTTGCCGAGCAACTTCAATGGAGATGCCGCGGGCATTAACATAATCGATCAATCGAGGATCTTGAATGTAACCTTCATTTACTATACGTAGCTTATTATTGCTTGGCTGCTTTTCAATTTGCACTTTTGGTTGCGGGTGAAAAGAAGAAAAATTGCCAGTTATTAGCCCGATTACCTCCTTCACATCTTCCGTTTTGAAAATTTGGCATGCTAGGTCTGTTAGATTACCTCCTACCCCAATTCCATGGTCGTACCAAAGATTTTTATCGATATCCACTTTGAATGATGCGTGCTTCTCCGGATCTCTTATCATGCTGATATACCAATAGTTAATACCTCTTTTGGACGTCGGCCGGTAGCCATTTTGATCCAAAAATTCTATTATGCTGTGTTGCCGATTTAATTGTTTTGCATTCATATCTTTTCTTTTTTCACCCGCAGTCGTTCCGTTCCGTTCCATTTTCCACGCGTTCCACTTGTTCCATTTTGCCTAAAAAATTCACTATCTAATTGATTATAAAGGCGTTACATTTTTAGTCAAATTTTTGACCGAAAAATGTGGAACAAATGGAATTTCTGGAACAAGTGGAACGCCTGGAACGGAATGGAACAAATGAAACGAGATGGAACATCTGAGGCTAAATGGAATTAATGGAACGGATGGAACAAATGAAACGAGATGGAACATCTGAGGCTAAATGGAATTAATGGAACGGATGGAACGAAACGGAACTTTGGAACAAATGGAACTTTTGGAACGAGATGGAACATCTCAGGAACAAATGGAAATAATGGAACGGGTGGAACGAATAGAACTTTGGAACAAATGGAATTTTTGGAACAAGTGGAACAAAGCCGAACTGGCCGAGTTCAATTGCCAGATATCACCATTTTCTTCGAACATTTTTTCACAATCCCCTCTCATAAATAAGGAGGGGTTGTGAGAAAAATGTGGACTTCTTACAGGCCAATCATTCGTTTAGCCAGCGATGAATAGTCCCTTTGCCCCTGTTCAATATTTTCGCAATCTGCTCAATAGTCTTACCCTGATCCCGAAGCTCGCGTGCTAAGTCCTTCTGCTCCTCCTTCACCGGCATTACCTCCGTGCCTATGTGCTGCGCTTCTTCGATGTTGTCCTGAACAAATTCAAACCATAGCGTTTCAGGATTCAGACGGATCAACTTAGCACCGTCCGTCTCTTCGCAATGCCTGGATTTAGAGCGCTTGAAGATCCGGTATTGAATATCCTGTTTGCTCTTCCGGAGAAACATGTCGCTATCCGTCAAATCAGATTTCACGCCGGAGCCGCTTTGAAGATCACTATCAGTCAGCAAGTTCCTGGTATGCTTTCGCGTATGGTCTGTGATGATGATTGTTGTATCCAGCAAATCGCGTAGCGTCAAAATCAAGTGCATTGCTTTTGCCACTTCTTTTCCATTGTTAGTATCGGAATTTAGAAAAGCTACCCTGAAATTGTCCAGGACTATTAAAACCGGCTTCAAGCTCTTCGACATTTCTACAATAGCCTGGACCTCTTCTTCCAACCCCTTTTTAGTTGTGTAGACTTTACTTCGGTAGGTTGAGAAATTGATTTGCTCAGGGGGAGATTCGAATAGCATACCCAGCCTTCGACTGATCGTGTCTTCACTTAGCTCACAGTTAATAAATAATGTATTTCCGTGATACTCGATTGGCTCATTCCAAAGCGAAGGCCATTCTGATGCAATGGCGACGCAGGCTTGGAGTCCTATCAAAGTCTTTCCCGTACCCCGCTCAGCTGCAAATATGACAGCAGAGTTTTCCAGTACGTAATTTCCCAGCAAACGCCTGAGGGGAGCAAGCGTTCTTCCTCTTATCGCCAGATCTTCCATATCATTGAGGGAAGATTTATGTAAAATCTTTCCTTCCAAATGGTTGTGAAAACCATTCAAGGCAGCTAATTTTGTCATACTAATTTTGTTAAGAATTTTTGAAGGGGTAATGCGTTCGAGGCATTATCCCTTTTTCTTTGATTTCTGGTTTGTGTACATGTAATCCAACACCTCTGATTTCACGAAATAAATTCTTCGGTGAAGTCGGCGATACGGTAGCCCGTCCTTTTGCCACTGATGCAGCGTCACCAGGGAAACATCCAGCTCCCGGGCCATTTGCGCTCGGGATAGAAGTCTTTCATCACTCTTAGACGTTGGATCCGCTTTCGGGCTGAGGGCATTCTTGAACTCCTCTTGAATCACCTGTCTGGTGAAGTTTTTGAACTCGTCAAACTCAATTACTAGCAGTTTGGTCATGGCACATTTGTTTTTTGTTGATGGGATCAAATGTTGAGGTGAAGGCGAAAAAAAGCAAGTATGAAAAAGTATGAACTTTGCTTCAACTGCTATTAAATGCATTTGGAGGCCGTATGGGCTTATTTTGCTTAATCTTGATCCGAGGTAAGAAAAAGCAAAATTTCGTTGGTGAGATAAGAAATAATAAAGATTTGCTGATCAGTTTGCCGGAAAATGGCAATTGAAGTTCCAATGTTCGGCCGCAAACTTTGAGATTTTGAAGACGGGTTAAATCTGGGTGAACTATAAACTCTAAGGCGGGAAATTTTGAAGTTCTGGCGGACTGTAAACCAGAATGTAAACCAAACAAAAAACCGCTCGATAATCTATTGATTATCAAGCGACTAGCTTTGTTTTCTGTGGTGATGGACGGAATCGAACCGCCGACACAAGGATTTTCAGTCCTTTGCTCTACCGACTGAGCTACATCACCAGGCTCAATTGGTTCCCTTTGGGACTGCAAAACTAGAAGTTTGGTTTTGCTTTGCAAACTATTTGCTGAAATATTTCTCAATTTGTTTGTCGCAACAACCTACTCCCTTGATAATCTTTGTTTTACGGGCACAGCCGCATATTTTATCTTAAAAACATTTGCACCGACTTACATTTTTACCATATTTGTTAAGGTATGCTTGCATACTAATGACGCGTTTAAATGATTCGGGAATGGCAATATTTCAGCAAATCTTATTTATAGTCGTCTTGGCGACAGTCGCCTGGCTGGCTTATCGGCGGGTTACGCTGATCCGGTCTACGATTCTGCTGGGCAAGCCGGAGGACCGTTCGGATAATCCCGGAGAAAGGCTTTCTACAATGCTGCGCATTGCTTTCGGGCAAAAGAAAATGTTTGATCGACCGCTGATCGGCTTCCTGCATTTCGCGGTTTATATTGGTTTTATCCTGATTAATGTTGAAGTCCTTGAAATTGTCCTGGATGGCGTTCTGGGGCAGCATCGGGTGTTTGTGCCGTTTCTCGGTAGATTTTATCCGGTGCTGATTGGTTTTTTTGAAGTTCTTGCTGTGGGCGTGCTGGTTGCTTGTGTAATTTTCCTGCTCAGGCGCACGACGGTTAAGGTGGAAAGATTACAGCCTTCCCGCCACCGCGAAATGAACGGCTGGCCTGCGCTGGATGGCAAGCTGATCCTGGTTTTTGAAATCGTGCTCATGATTGCGATCCTGACCATGAATGCCGCCGACCTCGCGCTTCAGGACAGGGGAAATCCGCATTATCCGCAAACAGGTGACTTCCTGTTCAGCCAGTTTCTCAAACCGCTTTTTGGAAATTGGAATGAAAATATGCTTGTGATTTACGAGCGGTTTGCCTGGTGGTTTCACATTATCGGCATTTTCGTTTTTGCCGTGTATCTGACCTATTCCAAGCATTTACACATTGTCTTGGCATTTCCCAACACGTATTTTGCAAAGTTGGCACCGAAGGGAAAAATGGACAATATGCCGGAAATTACAGCTGAGGTGAAGACTATGCTAGGAATTGATACGGCCCAAACGGGTGACGCGGCTGTGATTCCTGACCGGTTTGGGGCAAAGGATGTGCCGGATCTTTCCTGGAAAAACCTCATGGACGCGTATTCCTGCACGGAATGCGGACGCTGTACGGCAGCTTGTCCGGCTAACATTACGGGGAAAAAGCTTTCGCCCCGGAAAATTATGATGGACACGCGCGACAGGTTGGAAGATGTGGGCAGGATCATGCAGGCAAATGATGGCAAGTTCGTTGAGGATGGCAAAAGCCTGATCGGAGACTACATTTTAGTCGAAGAAATAAATGCCTGCACTACTTGCAATGCGTGCGTGCAGGAATGCCCGGTGCTCATTAATCCGCTGGACATTATTTTACAACTGCGCCGACATAAGGTGATGGATGAATCGCAGGCGTCGGCGAGCTGGAACATGATGTTCCAAAACCTGGATACGAATCAGGCGCCATGGAAATTTTCACCGGGTGACCGTTTTAATTGGGCCGCTGCCCTTGAACCGAAAGAATAATGAGTGATCTCGTATACAAAGTGCCTACAATGGCCGAAATGGCGGCAAATAATGAAGCTCCCGAGGTTTTGTTCTGGGTGGGGTGCGCCGGCTCGTTCGACGACCGCTATAAGAAAGTGACGGTCGCTTTTGTAAAAATATTGAATAAGGCTGGCGTAAAATTTGCTGTGTTAGGCACGGAGGAGAGCTGCACGGGTGATCCGGCGCGGCGGGCGGGCAATGAATTTACATTTCAAATGCTTGCTATGTCCAACATTCAGGTGCTGGATATGTATGGAATTAAAAAGTTCGTGACGGCTTGTCCACATTGTTTCAATACATTAAAAAACGAGTATCCGGAGCTGGGCGGCAATTATGAGGTGATCCATCATTCAACGTTTTTGCAGCAACTGATCGATGAAGGCCGGGTGCGGATCGAAGGCGGGGAAACATTCAAAGGCAAGAAGATCACATTTCATGATTCCTGCTATTTGGGCCGTGCTAATAACATTTATGAGGCGCCCAGGCATGTTTTGGAAGCATTGGACGCCGATCTGGTCGAAATGAAAAGATGCCGGACCAAGGGACTTTGCTGCGGAGCGGGCGGCGGACAAATGTTCAAAGAACCGGAACCGGGCAAAAAGGACATTAATATTGAAAGAATTGAAGAAGCCCTGGCAACAGGCGCTGATACCATTGCGGTTGCATGCCCGTTTTGTATGGTTATGATGACGGATGGTGTTAAAAACAAAGAGAAGGAAGGCGCAGTTAAAGTTTATGACCTAGCGGAACTGATCGCTCAGGCCGAAGGGTTATAATGTTGCCCAGCGCACTGTCAATTAGTTTTATTTTACAAATATTGAATCATGTACATTCCATTTAGCGATATCGATTTTCAATCCCGTGTCTGGATCTATCAGGCTGATCGTCAGCTAACTGACACAGAAGTTGGCATTTTGACCGAAACTTTGAAAGCATCATTGGATGGCTGGGAAGCACACGGAAAACCGCTGACGGCCTCGGGGAAAGTGTTCGAACATCGGTTTGTGGTTATTGCGGTGGATGAAAACGATGAGCTTCCAAGCGGCTGCTCTATTGATAAGTCCGTACATTGGATGCAAGCTGTGGGCGGTTCAATGAACATTAATTTCTTTGATCGTTCGATCGCTTACTTAGGAGCTGATGATCAGATTCATACCGTGCCCGTTCCAAGCATTAAGCAGGCTGTTACAAATGAAATTCTTTTGCCGTCGACGATTATTTTCGATAATCAGGTGACCACAAAAGCGCAGTGGATGAACCATTGGAAGACGCCCGCGTCAAACTCCTGGCTCAACCGCTACTTTTCCGCGCAATCCAGCGTTTAGGTTTAAATGATTAGTTTTGTCAATTAAACGATAACGGTCCGGAATGAAGTTTTTTTGGTTTGTCTCAATCTTTACCCTCTGCCTTACATTGTCGGGCTGTGATGAAAACGTGGTTTACAAAGCGCACGAGGACATTGATGACGGACTTTGGTATATCAAAAACAAGCCGACCTTTAAAGTTGAAATAACGGATACGACGGCGACTTATAATCTCTATTATCTGCTTCGTAACACGCTGCAGTATCCTTATTATAACATGTATCTGACCAGGAATTTCACCGGTCCGGATCAAAAAGTGATTTCTAATACATTGGAAGAGGTTTATCTTTCCAACGAAACCACCGGAAAACCTTATGGCCATGGGTTAGGAGATCTTTTTGATCATAAAATCCCTTTCCTTAAAAATTATAAATTCCAAAAGTCCGGAATATATACATTCACGCTGACCCAATCCATGCGCCAAAACCCTCTCCCGTTTGTGATGAGCGTGGGTATTAGTGTTGAAAAAGTGGCAGTGAAATAAAGCTTAGATTTCCGGTGTGCTGGCAGGCGGTGTATTCTCGTCAGGGCGATTGCGGGGTTTGTTGCGATATCTGCGATAAGGTTTTTTCTTAAATTCCTTTTCTGTAGTCTGCTCTATAACCACTTCCTTTTGATCTTCCTTCACTTCATGCACGGGTTCGCCGAGCAAAAATCCGTAAGGTTCCATGCTTGGGATCGTATCAAAAATCACTTTCAGGATCGCAGTTACCGGCAAGGCCAGGATTAAGCCGGACAAACCCCATAATTGCCCGCCTAAAAACAGCGCGACAATGGCAGCCAACGGGTTAACACTCACTTTGGAACCCACAATGTTTGGCGTAATAAAATTTCCCTCCAAAAATTGAACAAAGCTCATAATCCCGATCACACCCACCGCATACCAGGGCGAATCCATCGTAACAACAGCCAAAAGCGCAGGAAGAACGGACCCGATAAGGATCCCAATGTATGGAATGAGAATTAAGAACCCGGCCAGAAAACCGAAGAAAATCGCATGCGGAATGCCTAATAGCAGCAACCCGATGCTGTTTAAAACACCCACAATCAGAATCACCAGGAACAATCCCGACAGGTAACTCTGAATCACTTCATATATCTTTTTCAAAAGCGCATTCAGTGATTCATTAGGCACATTAGTAATAGCCTTGTGAACAAAACGCCGGAAGAAATCGCGGTAGAGCAGAAAGAAGAATATGTAAAGTGGAATTAAAATAAATGTTGAAATGGCGCCGGTGGTGGTAACAAGCGTATTTAACAAAACAGCCCTACCCTCACTCAAAGCATTGATCAAGTATTTTTTGCCTTCGCTAACCTGCTGGCTGCGGCTGATGTTGAGATAGCGCTCGCCCATTGTAAGGGTTTGATCCAAAATCGTTTCCGCTTTTTCGGTGATCCTGGGAAGCTCTTCTGCGAAACTGCCTATTTGCAAAGACACAACATACACAAGCACGATAATCACCAGAAAAAGGGCAAGAATACTGAGCAGAATGGACCCGATCCGCGGTACGCGGTGCCTTTCCAGCCAAACGCAAACCGGGTGCAGAAGGATAGCGAGCAAGATAGAAAACGCGATGGGAATGATCGTTTCCCGAAGAATAAAGAGGATATAGACAAACGCAATAAGTGCGACCAGTATACTCGCCAGTTTCAGGTAAAGAGGGGTTTCTTTATCTTTGTTTGGAAGAGGACGTAACGATGAATTCATGAATAAATTAATGTATCTGTGGTTTGCTGCCAAAACTGTGTTCTGTACTTGCCAGCCTGATCATAAGATCAACGATTTCAAGAAAGTACGTTCTCAATACAAAATTAGCAAAATAGGCAAGCTTCCCGCTGTTGCCTCCGAAAGTTCAGGTTTAGCAAATGGCTCAGCACCTGGCTTTTTCACTACGCATAATGATAGCGGCGGTAATGCGGAGCTTTACGAATTTGACCTTTTCGGCAAGCTTATTTCAACAAAAAAAGTCCCTGACACAAAGAATATCGACTGGGAAGATCTGACGAAAGACGCGGAAGGAAATTACTACATTGGCGATTTTGGAAATAACGGGACGCCAAGGGACCGGTTTGATGTCTATAAATTTGACGAAAAACAGCTTACTACCGAAAAGATTTCATTCCAATATGCGGATCAGAAATCGACTGGAAGGATCAACAACAGACCCGCATTCGATTGTGAATCTCTATTTTATTATCAAAAAAATCTTTATCTCTTTTCTAAAAATTGGGATAAAAACGAATATGTCAAACTTTACCGCCTTCCCGCAACGCCAGGAAATTACACCCTAACTGCCGTTGACAGCATTCGCATCAATGCCCAGGTTACAGCGGCCGATATCAGCTCGGACGGTAAGACTTTCGCTTTGCTGACTTATAGTAAGATCCTGCTGTTTGGCGTGGAAGGTAACCGCATTGATTTCAGTAAACCACGTGGCTGTTTTCGGTTGGTAAAAAAACAAAATGAGGCGCTCCTGTTTTTGAATAATACCGATATGCTCGTGACAAATGAGCAGGGCGACATTTACCGGATTACTTATAAATGATATTATGTTTCTGTTAACAATGTTGTAAAGCATGTAATCTGAACATCACATCTGCTAATTTCGAACTGCGTTTTAATAAGAAAAACATGAGCATTGCTAAATCTGGCGCGTCAGCCCCGAAAGTACTAGTTGTTGACGACGACTCCGATATTGTTGAACTTCTGGAATATAATTTAATTAAGGAAGGCTATTCGGTGGTTACCGCTTCCAACGGCAAGAAAGCGATCGAAATCGCCAAGACATTTATTCCTGATCTGATCCTTCTGGACATTATGATGCCGCAGCTCGACGGCATCGAAACCGGCCGCATTTTGCGCAGTAACCCGGAGATTAAAAATACTTACATTCTTTTTTTAACGGCCAGGTCGGAGGAATATTCGGAGGTTGCAGCATTTGATGTGGGCGCTGATGACTACATTACGAAGCCTATCAAGCCGCGGGCTCTGATGAGCCGCATTAATGCATTGTTCCGTAGGGAAGCTCAGAAAGCAGAATCCGGTGATCAGATAGACATTCTGGACCTGACCATTAACCGGAAAAATTATACGGTTACGCAAGGTTCTGAAAAGTCTGTTGTGCTGCCCAAAAAGGAATTTGAACTGCTGTTTTTTCTCGCGCAAACACCCAACAAAGTGTTTAACCGCGACGAATTACTGCAGAAAATCTGGGGTGCGGACATTTACGTTCTCGAAAGGACTGTGGACGTCCATATCAGGAAACTGCGTGAAAAATTGGGCGACCGTTACATTAAAACTCTTAAAGGCGTGGGTTACATGTTCAGCAACGAGCAGGAATAACCTTATTTTTCGATAAGATCGGGGTCAATCTCCGGTTCGTCCCTTTTGTCCTTTTCCTTGTCTTTTTTCTTCCTGAATGCGAGCTTAATATTTACTTCACCATTTTCGTCGATCGCCCTCAGGAAGATTTTCGAGCCCTGCTTTTTCTCTTCGTTGTTCGGGTCGAGCACGTAGGTTGAATCCCGCTTTTTGAGATTGCTTAGTGGGATCTGAATGTTGATATCCGTTTTCTTACCAAAGCTGTATATGCCATCGATGTAAAGCGTTACCACATTCGACTCAATTTCCATTGGCGCAATTTCGATCTCCTGGCCACTCAGCTTGAAATCGCTGCGGATGGGCGCGAACTTCACACGCTCAAAGTTCCTTCGTTTGAAGATGAGTTTTTTCATCTTCATAAAAGGTTCAAAATTGAGAATGTAAGCATTGGTAAGGTCAATGCGCAACAAACCTTTCATTGTCGACGGAACCAGCCGGACATTGTTATTTAGCCTTGACTCAAAACTAAAATCGGTGTTCAAAATTCCCTTCAGATTTTCATGGGTAAAGGTCTTCTGTCCAAAATCATCAAACGAGTAAAACACAGAATGTACATCCGCATTGGAGATTTTGCCGCGCATGGCCATATGAGGCAGCTGGCTTGCTCCTGAATTGTCCATTTCCCCGGAAACACGCACATTTCCGCCTCCAAATGCTTTCATGACAAAATACTCAATGCTGACAGCATTGTTTTTGATCGTAAACTGCCCTTTTACATCCTTGGCTGTGAAATTCCTGTAATTCAGCTTTTTAGCATCCAGTTTGGCAACGATCTGCATCTGATCGATGGCGTCATCGAGCAATTCCACCAGTTTCAGCTTCTTCTTTTTCTTCGTTACTACTTGCCGGGGCGCCAGCAGCGTTTCCAGCCAGTTCATTTTCCAGTTAGGAATGTTAATGTCCACATTGGCCCGCAACGGTTTAGGCGAGCCAAATAAGTAAGGGATCAGGTCGAGCACTTTTCCCCTGATATAGAGCATATTCTGGCCGTCGGAAAAGCTTAGGTCAGGGAATACAAATGCCTGTTCGTTGAATGTGAAGTCACCTTTTATTTTTTTCAAATGCACCTGCCGGGGCAGATAATCCATCGAGATGTTATTGATGGAAACCTTGCCGCTCAGTTTGCCATTAAACCGGTCGCGGTCAGGGTCGTAAAAGTTTTTCAAACTGCCGTCAAAATTGAAATCTATTTTCGCTGAACCATTCTTGAATCGATAGCGCGTCGGGTCCAGAAGCTGGTCCAGGTTTGTGGAATCTGCATCGACGTTTCCAGTGATCCTTGCAATTGGATTCCGGAAATTGGTAATGGCAATGGCCAGCCGGAACGGGATGCTTTCAAATTTTCCTTTGACATCCGGTGCTGTTACCCGTGAATTGAGCGGTCCGGGTATTTGTGTCGTATCGGCCTGGTTGGTAAAGGTGCCTTCTGCCTGCATATCCTTTAAGACGCCCACAGGCAGGCTATACTGAAAGGTATCCGTCTTGAAATATACGTCAACGTGCGGCTGCACCGTACTGGCTATCCCACCATTCACATGCACCTTTGCATCCACCTCCGTTTGGATGCCGATGGAGTCAATTTGCTCCTTAATTCTTCGATTCAATAACGGAAGTGCATTTTTGATAGCAATTTTCTTGGCTTCAAAGTTGAGCGTAAACTGTTTCGAGGAATCAGCAAAATTAAATATACCGTTAATCCCGATTTTATCATTGGTAGCACTTTCCAACACAGAAGGATAGATTTTAAGCAGCTTATTTTCGGCGTCATAGGCCAGCGCAACGCCAATTCTCGTTTCCTGATTCATTAGGAAACCACCTTTATCTGGCTTAAAAGTCAGTTGATTAAACAACACAGACCCGTTCAGGCTGGCATTTGTCGTAGAATCCGTTGTGGTTAATATATTCGTCACATCGTGAAGCAATGCTCCGTAATATTTTTGTTTGAGCGAGTCGGAATAGCTGACGGAAAAGTTAACAAAACGCATGTTGCCCAGCTTTTTAAAGAGCCCGTCGTTTCCGTCTGAGTCTTTTTTCTTCTTTTTCTCAGAATCGTTTTTAAAAATGCTCAAATTGGAATAGCCGTCTTTTTGGACAAACAATCTCATCTTCCCGTTTTCCAGGATCAGGTTCTTAATCTTGATATTCCCTTTATAAAAACCCGCAAGATCCAGCGCAATGTGCATTTGCTCTGCTTCTAAGAAAGGCTTCTGGTGACGCTGGTAAAGGCTGTCGGTAAGCTTAATGTTGGTTAATGTGAAATTGAGGCCGAAAGATCCGCTGAAAGGCCTGAACTTAAAGTCCTTAATTTCCAGATTTCCATTCAGGTTTTCGTTTGCAAATTCTTTGGTTTTCTTGAAGATATTGTCCCTGTTTCTGTAAACCCATATCTCGACTGCACCGAAAAGGAAAAATGCACAGAGGGCAATTATTCCAAAGATTTTTAAAATTCTTGCAAACATGAAATGAGGGATTTAACGCAATTAATGTCCGACTTGCCTGATAATAAAAGCTGCATTCGGCATTAAACAAATTATTAATAACGTGCCAGCACATATACGTTTACAACGAACGAATGCAGGTTAATGGTTTCATCCTCGTTATTCAAGCAAAATATAGTACTTTTGCGGACTCTTTTCGAACATTGAGGTTGTCGTTTTCAAACCATTACTGTCAAAAATGCTATTAAGCGAACAGGAAATATTGCGCAGACAAAAGCGCGAAGAATTAATGCGGATGGGCATAGAACCATATCCTGCGGAAGAATTTGCGGTGAATACATATGCCGCAGACATTGCCAAGAATTACGAAAACAATAAGATAGATTATAAGCACGTCACAATGGCAGGTCGGCTCATGGGTTTCCGGATTATGGGAAGCGCTGCGTTTGCCGAGTTTCAGGACAGCACGGGACGTGTGCAATTATATTTCCGCAGGGACGATCTTTGCCCGGGCGAAGACAAAACACTTTACAACACCGTTTTCAAAAAACTGCTGGACATTGGTGATATCATTGGTATTCAGGGGTTTGTATTTACTACGCAAACCGGCGAGATATCAGTCCATGTGCAGGAATTTAAGCTTTTAAATAAATCCTTGCGCCCGCTTCCCGTGGTAAAACGCGATGAAGAAGGCAACATTTACGACGGTTTTACCGATCCCGAACTACGCTATCGCCAGCGTTACGTGGATCTGATCGTGAATCCGGAAGTGCGTGATATTTTTATAAAAAGGGCCCGGATCATTACAACGATGCGCTCCTTTTTTGATTCAAAAAGCTGGCTGGAAGTGGAAACGCCTGTTTTGCAAAGCATTCATGGAGGCGCCGCTGCGAGGCCGTTTGAAACACACCACAATTCGCTGGATATGGATCTCTTCCTTCGCATTGCGACGGAATTGCATTTGAAACGGCTTATAGTGGGTGGTTTTGAAGGCGTTTATGAATTTGGGAAACTGTTCCGGAACGAGGGAATGGACCGGACGCACAATCCTGAGTTTACGACGGTTGAACTATACGTTGCCTACAAAGATTACCTGTGGATGATGCAGATGACCGAGCAATTGCTCGAACAGGTTGCCCTGGCAGTCAACGGGAAAACAACCGTTATATTCGGAGAAACAGAGCTGGATTTTGCCGGCCCTTACCCAAGATTAAGCATTACAGACGCAATCAAGCAATACACAGGCCTGGATGTTGAAGCACTCGACGAGGATAGCATCCGCCAGCAATGCCGCGCGTGGGGAATGGAAGTGACCGAAAGCATGGGTAAAGGAAAGCTGATTGACGAGATCTTCGGTGAGAAAGTGGAAGCGAACATTATCCAGCCTACATTCATTACCGATCATCCCGTTGAAATGTCCCCGCTGACCAAAAAGCACCGCACAAAACCAGGCATGGTAGAGCGTTTTGAGCTTTTTGTCAATGGCAGGGAAATCGCCAATGCATATTCCGAGCTGAATGATCCTTTGGAACAGCGCGAGCGTTTTGAAGATCAGCTGAAACTGAAAGAACGTGGTGATGATGAGGCGATGGAAATGGATGACGATTTCCTCAGGGCCCTCGAATACGGCATGCCGCCAAGTTCAGGCATAGGCATCGGGATTGACAGGCTTACCATGCTGCTTACCAATAATTCCAGCATTCAGGAAGTGATTTTCTTCCCGCAAATGCGTCCCGAACGCAGGGTTGAAATGGCGAAGGAGCTGGATTATATCAATGCCGGCGTGCCTGCTGCATGGGTCCCTGCATTACAGAAAATGAACATTCTTACCATCGAACAGCTGAAAGCGGCTAACCCCAACAAGATTTTCAATGATCTGGGCGGGATGCGGAAAAAGCTTAAAATAGATGAAAAAATGCCTTTACTGGATGATGTAAAGACTTGGATAGCTTAAAGAACAAATGAAAAATGCCACTCTGACCGAGTGGCATTTTCATTCCTGCAAAAAAAATACGATTATATCTTTTTTACCTGGACAGCGTTTAGTCCCTTTTTCCCTTCAACGACTTCGTATTCCACTTGGTCATTTTCACGGATAGTAAGTCCTCCCAATCCTGTCACATGGACAAAGATGTCTCTGTTTGTGTCGTCTTCAACGATGAAGCCGTATCCCTTAGCTTCATTGAAAAATTTTACAGTACCTGTTGGCATAATGGTTGAATAAAAAAATTGAAATAAGGTGAAAATACAAGATAATTGTAATCGTTTCAATCAAAAGCCCAAAACGCTTAACCAAATAATTGAGGGAGGCTCACTGCATTGGTAAAAGAAACTTTGGATTTTTTCATCAAGACATCTCGATTATAATGAACAAATTACAAAATCTTGAATCACAAAGAAACAAAAATTGTTTGGAAAACAATTTATTTGATTAAAGAATTTGAAAATTTACGACTTAGCGGTATTTTGCCAATTCGCCCTGTTTTTTTTGGGTAATTTGAATACAGAATTGTATATGCGGGTAAAAATCCTTAATTATGATGTAATTATTGAAAAATGGGTATGAGCAGACTTCGGTATTACGTTGAGGACCAAATATTTGGTGTATGCGCAAAGTTGGGCGAAAAGCTCAATTTCCCGGCTAGCAGCGTCCGGTTATACTTTATTTATGCCACCTTCATGACCTTCGGCTCGCCGATTATCCTTTATCTGGTGCTTGCTTTCTGGATGGAGCTGCAAAAACACTGGCGTCGTCACAATAGTCCTACGATCTGGGAACTGTAATTTTATTGATAGTAATTCCCGTCAACTGACTGAAACGGTGCTTCCCCAGCACAAAATACTCCCAAACAATGCTTCTGTAATAAAGCGGTGCGCGATATGACGTTCTTTTCGTCGTTTTTATAAGCGCAGGAATCATCATATAAAATGCAATGTGCGCCCTCAAAATCGCTACAACGTCGGGCCAGGCACCGGTAGCCATAAACCGCACGCTCGAAATCCCGTCGAGTATTAGCCTGATAAAAACGGTTTTCCATCTCCTGCCTTTCGGAAGATTTTTAAAGAGCATGATCAGGTTATTCCGGTAATTCAGGAACGTTTTGCGTGGGTTGGATTTATGCAATGTGCCCCCTCCTACATGATAAACCACTGATTTCCCACAATATGTAATGCGATACTGCATATTCAGCAACCGCCAGCAAAGGTCAATTTCCTCCATATGCGCGAAAAACGACTCGTCAAAACCACCAGCGCGATGGAAAGCCGAGGCACGGACAAAAAGACAAGCACCCGTTGCCCAGAACACATCCTGCTCGTCGTCGAACTGACCCAGATCTTCTTCCCGGGTGTCAAAAATGCGTCCCCTGCAAAACGGGTAACCCAGGTAATCCATATATCCGCCGGCCGCACCTGCGTATTCAAAGTGCGTAGGAAGATCGTAGGCGCGTATTTTTGGTTGGCAGGCAGCAATCCTTTCGTCCGAATCCATAAAGGAGATCACCGGTTGTATCCAGTTCTCGGTTACCTCAATGTCGGAGTTCAGCAAGATGTAATAGTCAGCCTCAATGCGTCTTAGCGCATCATTATAGCCACCCGCATACCCTTTGTTCTCGGAAATGGTGAGCGTATTTAATGTTGGATATGAAGCATTTAACCAGTCGAGCGACTGGTCCGTAGATGCATTATCAGCTATCCAGACTGAATAGCCTGCTGAATATTTTAAAACGTTGGGAAGGAATTGTTCGAGATGGTGTCTGCCGTTATAATTCAGGATGACAATCGCAACAGTGGAAGCCATTGATGAGGTGGTTATTTCATAAACCCTCCTAAATCAAGCCCGGGAATGTTGGGAAGTACACCATCCGTAGCTTTTTGCAAATGCTCTTTTATTTTTGGTTCAATGTTATCCAATGCTTTATTGACTGCGGCAACAATCAGATCCTGCAACATTTCCTTATCGTCCGGATTGATAAGATCTTTATCAATATCTAGTCCTATTAATGCTTTTTGTCCGTTTACGGTCGCTTTCACCATTCCGCCGCCCGACTCAGCAACCTGGGTCAGCGTTACCAATGAATCCTGCGCGTCTTTCATGCGAGACTGAAGGTCTTTCATTTTGCCCATGAGCCCCATCATATCCGCCATATTACCAAACATAGTCGTACTAATTAAGTGATGCTTTTATAAAACGTTTTTAACGGAAATGGTTCCTATCGTAAAAGCATAAATGTACCACTTTTTTCAACAGTTTGATTGATATCGTCCACGAAAGTCATTTTGTAAACATATGATCCTACGGGCGCATTTGCCCCGTTTATAGTGCCGTCCCAGCCAGTTGCAATGTCATTGGAATGGAATACGACCTGCCCCCAGCGGTTCATCACCGAGAAGTTAAAGGATTGAAGCTGATTAGATTTAGCTTCCAGAACGTCATTGTAGCCATCACCATTTGGGCTGAAAGCCTGCGGCACAAAAACGCCTGCACTTCTTTTGTAATTGACGACATTGGACAAGCTCTCAAAACCGCCCTGCGAGGAATTCGCCCGGACTTTGAAATTGTATTCAAGATCGCTTTGGGCATTCACCTTGACCGTGTAGCTTGAATTCATCTGAACAGGAATCTCCTCTTCCGGCGCGCTCGATCCAACACGGATTACATCATAACTGGAAACGCCTGCAAGAATTGGCAATTCAGTACTCCAGTTGAGCGTAGTTAAGTTCTTTTTTAGCAAAATCGTGCAAATTGGCTGCGAGGGAGGGACTTTCTGACCGCAGGAATTGGTATAACTGATACGGTAACAATAAGAAAGCTCGTCAGTCTTAACTTCCGGATCGGAATATTCACTTTGATTAAAAAGCGTAATGATTTTCTTGAACAATGTTGCGCCAGCCTCCGCTTTCTCGATGGTCAGGTCGTAAGTGCTGCTGGGACCGGCTCCCGGGACACTTGCTTTAATCGTTACAAGATGATCTCCGTCAACAGTTACGGCTGCGTCCTTGATCGGTTTGGGAGAAGCAATTTCTGCTTTCACACCAACCGGTGCCGATGTGGAAGTCACATCATTAATCTTGGCAACAACCTGATATTCAGAATAACTGCCGCATTCCACGTCTTCATCCGTGTAGGTAATCTCATTAATGGAAGTGAAAGTTTTTACAATAGTCCCATCGCGTAAAAGATCATACGATGTAAAATCAGTCGCATCCGGATATTTGCTCCATGTCAGAATGTTTTTCCCGTCTTCCGACTTTCCTGAAAGCGTCATGCTGGTGTAAACACGGCTGTCGTTTTTACCCGAGCAAAGGTCCTCGGAAGAAAGCTTCACCTGATAGGCCTGTGTTGTAACCATATTTTTCACATCAAAAGGCTGTAAGCCGCCGGATGACCGTCTTCCCGCTGATGTATAGGCTGAACTATTTGTACTGTAATTGATATCCGTATAAACCCCGCTCAAACCCTGGTAAACGATCCGAAGCGTGCCATCCCCCCGCATTTCAAGCGATTTGATGGCGATATCATTAAGCTGAGCCTGCTGAAAAGTAATAGGAAGTGACGTCGCACGGCCGGCAGCGCATCCTTTTCCGACATAGAGTCCTGTAATCAATGCCGTCGGATTACTGCTTACATCGGCATAACTGTGTTCTATCACGAGTGGGCTTCCTTTTTTCCAGATATCAGTTTTTCCATCTCCCCATTCTATTTTTACCTCATCATAGGCTTTCAGGATCGCATCGTCTATTAAACTTAGAAAGATCTTTCCACCACCGCAGGAAGAATATTGCGGCGTAACAACCCTGGTCTCAAACACCTGGACAGTTTTACAAGCGTAAAATTGCCCTGAGGACACTGCACCTTGCTGTAAAACTGTATACGTGGCTGGGAGAGAATATGTGAAAATGGGGCCCGGTGCGATTTGCGGAGATCTGCCGTCAAAACTAGCATCGTAACCCACTAAAATAGGATTTGGGACTGTGTTCGTAACCCGAATGGTTAATGGCGCACAACCTTCGGTTTTATCAATTGTGAAACCGCCTCCTCCGCGGTCGCAAAGTCCCTGGGCTTGCAGTGTATTACCAACTAAGATGAAGAGGAAGAAAAGTGATAGTAGTGTTAATCTCATAAGTGTGCAATGTTATAACATGACTTTTTTAGAGACTCCATATTCACAATGGAGTGTTATCAAGAAGTGATGGTTGTAAGCGATCTGCAAAAATAATCTATTTCGGGCGAGAATGCCGCTTACTATTTAACGGGATTGCATTCAAAGTATTATTCTGATCTACAAGCCAATAAAAAAATCCTATCGGATCAATAAAAAACTCCCTTTTCTGGAAATTTGATTCCCTAATGCGTCCGTCATGTCGATTTTGTACAAATAATAACCTCCCGGCGCTTTCCCGGTTTTAATGTTCCCATCCCAACCGTCTGCAATGTCATCTGCTTGAAATACAACCTCACCCCAACGCGTAAAAACAGACATACTGAATTTGGTTACAAAATAAGCCTTCACTTCAAACCGTTCATTGTAGGCGTCACCATTCGGTGTGAATGCGTCCGGGATAAGCACAATAGGGTCTCTCCGCAGCGAGAGCACATTGGAGTAGCTTTCCATGTTTCCGTCTGCCGACCGGGCTTTCACCTGAAACGAAAATGCAGACTGGGATCCGATATCAAGCACATGACTGGTTTCCAATTGCTTGGGAATCTCATCCTTAACAACCCCTGCATTATCCGTTTGAATCAAATCATAAGATCCTACGCTGGCAGTAAACGGAGCGTCAGCATTCCAATACACATTAGAAATGCGGTTTTGAAGTAAAATTGAGCAGATTGGCACGCTGGGTGCAGGCGATCTGAGGTTACAGGCATTTTCGTAAGTAAACCGATAACAATACGAATGCTCATTTGGATTTACGTCGATGTCGTCAAACAACAGGCTTTGGTTGCCTGGTTGGGAAATTTGCTGAAAGTCCTGGCTTCCTAATGTAGCACGTTCGATAATGAGGTCATAGCTGCTGGTAAGGCCTTCACCGACCAGTGCGACCTGGGTGGAAATGGTCTTTTCGTCTTTGACTGTTACACTCCCGGTCGTTATCGTCTCAGGCAATGCACTTTTAGGGGCGATGCTGAAAGGTGTGGAGTATGAACGGACGTCATTGTCAATGATGGCAACAATCTCATACTGATAATTAGTCCCGCATTTTACATCCGTATCGAGATAAGAAAGCTGTTCTGCTGATGAAAAAATGACGGAACCGTC
Organism: Dyadobacter alkalitolerans DSM 23607; assembly: GCF_000428845.1. GTDB lineage: Bacteria > Bacteroidota > Bacteroidia > Cytophagales > Spirosomataceae > Dyadobacter > Dyadobacter alkalitolerans. The sequence goes on from NZ_AUAS01000003.1 coordinate 334,029, forward strand.
GCGTTTTAATTGATATTGGATCAAATTATCCGTGTTAGGATAATGCTCCCACGCCACAGAAATGATCTCATCCAGTGACACCAAACCTTCCTTAACCACCATGCTGCTCACGATCGGGCTGTCTATCAGGTTATCACAAAAATTCTTGGACGACAATTTAAAACGGTAAATCTGCCTGGCGTTCAGACCTGAAATGGTTGCCGATTGCGCGCCGTCCGACTGACCGCCTTTGCCCGTCGATACGAATTGCCCGTCCCCTTTATCAATCCAGATCTCTGTTGCTATGCCTTCCATGCCATCGTAAAGGATCTTTGCCTCGCCGGAAGCAAGCATTTCCACGCTTCTGATTCTGATTTTAGCAAGCGCCTGTGGTGCGGTTTCTTTGGTTAATGTGGTTTTTAATGTCTGGCTGCAATTCCCCGAAGTATGTTTCCCTTGCACAGTGATAGCAGGAATATTCCCGGCAGAAGCATATTGATGATCATAAGAAAGCCCCCCGCCATTCTTGATATTAACCGACTGACTTTTACCATCGCCCCAATTGATTTCGATCGCGTCATAAGCCCGTGCAATTGCATCATTAACCAGCGTAAGCCGCACGCGCCCGCTGTTACAAGTCATCAGATCGGCCTTGGGAGCGCGATTTTCCTTGACTATAACTTCTTTGCAAAGACTGAATCCTGCCACATCTTTTATACTGCCGTATTGCAGAATGGTGTAAGTCCCGGGCAGATCATAAACATGGGAAAGCTCAAAGGACCGGTCCTTTTCCTCTGGCGGAGAAGTGCTGTTTTTGTCGAAATTATAGGCATAGGTTACGTTTTCTGCATTAACCATCTGATTGATAATGTTCACTGTCAGTGGCGCGCAACCTTCGGCAGGAGTGACGAGAAATTTACCGCTTGAACCACAAAAGCTTTGCCCGGATACGTTTTGATTAACAAACAAACATGCGCTTAACAGGAACAATATCAGTAGATTAATCTTCATAGGTGAGTAAATTTATTTCAAAATGACGGGCAGGACAGTTCCTGCGCATCATTGAAACGGATAAGCCAAAAGCTTTGTTAGCATGCAATGGAGGTTGAAAAATAGAACTTTTCAACATTAAGCATGTACCTTTGCAGAGTAAAAACGAGTTTTTGTCTAAAACTATTTTTCGTCAACCTGATTAATGAATAATAATAGCATTCCAATAGTTCTGGATTCCATAGATGAGGCCATAGAGGCTATAAGAAGAGGAGAAATGATCATTGTCGTTGATGACGAAGATCGTGAAAATGAAGGCGATTTTATCTGTGCCGCCGAACTCATAACCCCCGAAATTGTCAATTTTATGGCCCGTGAAGGCCGTGGTTTGATTTGCGTTCCCATTACCGAAGAGCGTTGCGCCGAGCTAAACCTCGAAATGATGGTGGGTACGAACACCGCGTTGCACGAAACCGCTTTCACCGTTTCTGTCGATTTGCTGGGACATGGCTGCACCACGGGAATTTCGGCCAGCGACCGTTCCAAAACCATTAAGGCGCTTGTGGACGCTGACACGCTACCAGAAGACCTGGGTCGTCCGGGACATATTTTTCCGTTGAAGGCCAAGCAAGGCGGTGTTCTGAGAAGGACAGGCCACACCGAAGCTGCGATTGACTTTCCAAGGCTTGCCGGTTTGGCACCAGCCGGGGTTTTGGTTGAAATATTAAATGAGGACGGCTCCATGGCCCGCTTGCCTCAGCTCAGGGAAATTGCCAACCGTTTTAACCTTAAACTGGTTAGTATCAAGGACCTTATTGAATACAGACTTCAAAAAGAGTCTTTAATAAAAAGAGAGATCGGCGTGGATATGCCTACCAAATGGGGCCATTTCGATCTGATCGCTTACCGCCAGATCAACACCGGCGATTTGCATCTGGCTTTGGTAAAAGGAACCTGGGAAAAAGATGAGCCCGTGCTTGTCCGCGTACATTCATCCTGCGTTACCGGCGATATTTTTGGCTCGTGCCGCTGCGACTGCGGTCCCCAGCTGCATGCTGCTATGGAAATGGTCGACAAAGAAGGCAAGGGCGTGATCGTATACATGAACCAGGAAGGGCGCGGGATCGGGCTTTTGAATAAATTAAGGGCATATAAGCTGCAAGAAATGGGCAGAGATACGGTTGAAGCCAATCTGGAACTCGGTTTTCCGATGGACGACCGCGATTATGGCGTTGGCGCCCAAATCCTCCGCGACCTGGAAGTGACGAAATTGAAACTGATTACCAACAATCCTAAAAAACGCGCCGGTTTGATCGGTTATGGGCTTGAAATTGTGGATTCGGTGACTGTTGAAATCCCTTCCAACCCGCATAATGAGAAATATCTTTTGACGAAAAGAGATAAAATGGGTCACAATTTGAGCAACCTCACCATTCCGGTCAATAAGGGATAAGGGGTGTTGTTCAGTGAGTTCAGATCTAATATTTTGTAATAATAGCGGCAGAATTTTAAATGAATATCAATCAGGTTTTTGAAGCATTCAACACCTTGCGTGTACTGGTTATCGGAGATGTAATGCTGGACTCTTATGTCTGGGGAAAAGTAGAAAGGATTTCCCCCGAAGCCCCGGTTCCGGTTGTTAATGTTCAAAAGCGCGAGTATCGCCTAGGCGGTGCCGGCAATGTCCTTTTAAATGTACAATCGCTTGGCGCAGAAGCTATTATTTGCACCGTAATCGGCACGGACAGCTCAGGAGATCTGCTCAAAAACAGTTTGAAGGAAAAAGGCCTCAATTGCGAAGGCTTAATTCGCAGCGAAAGCCGGATCACAACGATTAAGGAGCGCATTATTGCAGGTTCTCAACAGGTTGTCCGCATTGATACGGAAACCGACAGACCCGTTTCTGCCATTGAAACGGAGAAACTGATTGCCAAAGCCAAAGAGCTGATTCCGAGCAGTAATGTGATCATTTTCGAAGATTACGACAAAGGCGTGCTGACCCCTGAGTCCATTTCCGAGATCACGGCATTTGCCAACGAACATAATGTTCCTACCGTTGTCGATCCCAAAAAACGAAACTTCCTGGCTTATAACAACACGACGCTGTTCAAGCCAAATCTCAAAGAATTGCGGGAAGGCCTGAAGATCGAATTTGATGTTGATAATCCTGAGGAACTTCGTGATGCTGTACGACATTTGAAAGAAGCATTGCATGTGAAAGGTGCATTAATTACCCTTTCGGAGCGGGGCGTTATCATTGATTATCAGGATGAAGTTCACAAACTGCCCGCGCATATCCGGCAAATTGCGGATGTTTCTGGGGCTGGGGACACGGTGATCAGCATTGCGGCATGTTGCGTTGCATTAGGATTACCTTCAAAAACCATTGCTGCGATTTCCAATCTAGGCGGAGGCTTGGTTTGCGAATTGGTGGGCGTGGTGCCCATTGACAAGGAATTGCTCAAAACAGAAGCCATGAACCTCATTATTCCACCGGCTTTTGCATAAGCAAAAACCCGGGTTGGTTGAGATCTAAATTACCAGTTGATCCCCGACTGCCCTAGGCCCATTCTTCTCGTAAACTTAGAAGAAAGCTTCGACCGGCTCGTGATATAGCGAACACTTGCGCCAATGTAGGGAGTCGTTGCGGGTGTGTAAGAGGTAAGATTTTCCCGGGCACTATTAAATGTTTTGATCTGCCGGAAAGTGCTTACACCAGCTTCAACCGACACATTGATGGCCGTAAACAAGTGCGCATTGGCAGAAATCCCGGTTTTGATCTGACGATAATTCTCTCTCCTAAGCATCTTTTCCTCAGGCATTTGTATTTGGAACCCGCCGCTATAACCGCTCAATCCTGCGAGCAGATCCACATTAAACCATTTGGTAGCCTTATAATTGGCATTCGCCATAAAAGGCAGCAATGCGGAAACGCGCCAATGTCTACCCAAACCCTTATTAACCCCAAAAACAGGCACGAAACGCAGCTTTTGGTTATATGCTAAAACAGATCCATACATGATCTGCGTCCGCAAACCGAGTATGTGCATCCGCGCCGCACCGCCCCAGAAAAAAGGCTGCGGACTGAAAAAAGTCTCATTGGTCTCCGTCGTGCCTAAGCCGCCCCCATACACCCAAAGCCGGTCCTTAATGCTCGCTTGCAGCCTTATTACTCCCAGCGAAAGCGTTTTATACCCATGTTCAGGATTATTTTTTCCATCAACGGTCGGCTGGATCTGGTTGTATTGCGCCAGCATAACTGTATGCACTGCGCGCAGATCAAACTTTTTTCTCAAACTATAACCTAGCTGCACTTCACTGTGGATGGGAATTATGCCTAAAAAACCGGTTCGCGTCACACCGTAATCCTGCGTCCCGTTCATGCTGGAAGGCACTGCATAATCTGCTTTTAATGTCAAATTGGGATAAAAAAGGCGGCTTAACGAGAAATGCTGCGCTTGCGCGGCGCCGAAAATGAAAAGAAATGAGCAGGTTAGCAGACTTCGGGAATGGATCATGCGGAAAAGTCGGGGTGGCTGATTTTGGCAAATAACGTGAAAAACCGGGGGCTATTGTATTTGAAAGCAGATCCGGCTTGCACGGTGATAGTACAATCAGCGCCAAAGCGGGTAATAACAAGCGCAAATTGCCTTAACTTAAAAACAACGTGAATGAATCCTCATATGAAAACAACATTACTTTTCTTATTCATTCTGCTATCCAATGTCGCCATGGCGCAAACTGCTGAAACTTACGCTGAAAAACTGGGTTACCAGAAAGGGAAAAAAGTGCTGATCATTCATGTGGATGATGTCGGCATGTCTTATGAATCTAACCAGGGCGCGATCAAGGCGATCCGTAATGGTGTTGCCAATTCCCTGAGCGTAATGATGCCTTGCGGCTGGGTGCCGGGTTTTGTGAATTATTGGAAAGAAAACAAAGATCTCGATGCGGGACTTCACCTTACTATGACGTCCGAGTGGAAGGATTACCGTTGGGGACCGCTTGCCGGGAAGCCGAATGTGAAAGGGCTGGTCGATCCCGAAGGTGCAATGTGGCGGAGTGTGGCCGATGTTGTAAAAAATGCTTCCGCCGATGAAGTGGAAATGGAAATCCGGGCACAGCTGGACCGTGCGCGGGCGATGGGTTTCGAACCCACGCATATGGATTCACATATGGGCACGCTTTTCGCAAAAAATGAGTTTCTGGAGCGTTACCTGAAAGTAGGCATGCAGGAAAAAATCCCGGTCATGTTCCCGGGCGGGCATAACACCTCTATCCAGGCTGACGAAAGGATGAGTGCGGAGCGTTTTCAAATGACACAAGCCATTGGAAAGCAACTCTGGGATGCCGGACTTCCTGTGCTGGACGATCTGGAAAACACCAGTTACGGTTGGAAAGGGCCGGAAAACGGCGACAAATCTGAAAAAGCGCTACAAAAATACAAGACCGACAAATACATCAATGCCATCAAAGCGCTCAAACCAGGCCTCACGATGGTTATTATGCATTGCACAATCCACTCCGACATCTTTCCACACATTTCGGATTCATGGCCTACGCGGGAAGGCGATTACCTGGCGATGGTGGATCCCGAACTGAAAAAATACATTGAAAAAGAAGGCATCATTCTCACCACCTGGCGCGAGGCCATGCAGCGGAGACAGAAAGTGAAGTGATGAGGGAATCAAATCATTGATTTTCAATCCCAATGTGTGCGTACACGATCTTATAGAAATCGGGTGGCAGGAATGGTTTTACGAGATAATCGGTGAAACCATTCGCTAATGCACGTTCGCGCTCATCTTCGAATGCAGATGCTGTAAGCGCCACAATGGGAATTCGGGGATCGCGTTTGCGGATCATACTGGTGGCTTCGAAACCATCCATGACAGGCATCCGCAGATCCATAAATATCAGGTCAAAGCGGTCGGAAAAATATTTGTCGACCGCTTGCTTTCCGTCCGATGCGAGATCGAAGGGAATGTTTTTTCTTTTCAAAAGGTTGGTGGCAAAAATCAAGTTCGTGGCATTGTCGTCCACCACCAGCACTTTGGAGCCTTTGTTGAATGCGGGTATCGGCACCTTTTCGGACTTTGCCGGACCTTCCGCGGTAACGGAAAACGGAAGCGCAATTTGAAATGAAAACACAGAACCATCTCCAAGCTTGCTACTAAGCCTCAGCTCTCCGCCAAACAAACGGACCAACTCCCGGGAAATGGCCAACCCGAGCCCCGTCCCGCCATCCTGCCTCTTGACCAGGCTTCTTACCTGCGTAAATATTTCAAAAACATTGGACTGCTGATCTTCCGAAATACCGATTCCCGTATCGGAAACGGCAAATTCAAGCTGAATAATGCCATTTTGCGTACGCTCCAACTCCTTAACCGAAAACTTAACAAACCCCGAATCAGTGAACTTAATCGCATTATGGATCAGATTGTTTATCACCTGGCTCAACCGGACCTGGTCGCCGCGAAGCTGCGGAAGGTTAGGCGAAAGATCGGCTGTCAATTCAAGGCCTTTTTCGCGCGCGCGAGGCAGAAAACTATTATAAAGGTTTTTGAAAAGATCTTCAATGTCGAACGTAACGGGATGAAGCTTGACGTGATTGGAATTTATTTTATTAAAATCCAAAATATCATTCACAACCGCCATTAGGTGAATAGAGGAGAATTTCAGCGTTTCTATCAGCTCCAATTCCTCTTCGCTCCGCGATTTATTCTCTTCCAAAAGATGCACTATGCCTACAATGCCATTCAGCGGCGTGCGAATCTCATGGCTCATCGTGGACAGGAACTCCGACTTGGCCAACGTTGCATCTTCCGCAATCTGCTTTTGCTTTTCCAGCAGGTCATTTTGTTTAGCCAGCGAAAAAAGATAGAAGAATTCATGCTTGTTCCGGCTCTCATGAAAATACATCATGAAGGGAAACAGCATTTGCCCAAGAAAGAAAAACAACCCGCCCTGACTGAAAAAATTGTACAGATAGCCCGGGTGGCGGTAATACAGTGCTGGCGGGAAGATCGTCATGACACATACGGTCAGGATAATGCTGTAATGCACGGGCCACCGGAGTACAAAGAACGAGAACATTAAGCCAAGCGTCATGTTCAGGCTGGCGCGGTCGTAGGAGGCATGTGGCACTTCGGCCAGGATATACGCATGCACCGGCACCAATGCGAGATTTGTGTAGAAGGATGCTTTTTGAGCGCTGAGTTTGCCCGCAAAATGGAGTATGAGCAGAAAAATGATGATGCCGCTCAGGACCAGTTCAGCTGCCAAAACCTCTTGAAACGCCGGATCTTTTCGCAAAAAATAGAGGATGGATGTAGCAGGATAACCAACCAAATAAGCAACACAAAAGATAATGTTGCCCCACCGCGACTTCAACTCACTATCTTTTTTCCACAGTTCGTTGAACTCGTTCGTATATCTAGATTTATTCAAAAAAGAGCAATTTAAATGCGCTGATAATAAGGTTGAGACTGTCGGTCGGACAATGATCCAAATTTACATAAATAGCAAAAAATAAGGGCATCCAAATGAATGAATACCCTTATTTCAAGCAATAACTTATTTAATGTTACAAATCAATCGCTTCACCGTAAGCCGCTTCCGTTGCTCCTTTCAGTGCTTCGGACATCGTTGGGTGCGGATGGATTGCACGCATGATCTCATGAGAAGTAGTTTCCAATTTACGGGCTACAACCACCTCAGCGATCATTTCCGTAACATTGGCACCAATCATGTGAGCACCAAGGAACTCACCATATTTTGCATCAAAGATCACTTTAACAAAACCGTCGGTAACACCTGCACCAACCGCCTTTCCAGACGCTTTGAATGGGAATTTACCTACTTTAATGTCATAACCAGCTTCTTTTGCTTTTTTCTCTGTAAATCCAACAGATGCAATTTCAGGCTGGCAGTAAGTACATCCCGGAATATTTCCGTAGTCCAATGCTTCTGTTTTGTGTCCTGCAATTTTTTCAGCACAGATAATTCCCTCAGCCGTAGCAACGTGTGCCAAAGCAGGACCAGGCGTACAGTCACCGATCGCATAAAACCCTGGAACGCTGGTTTCATACCATTCGTTTACCGTGATTTTGCCTTTATCTGTTTTGATGCCTGTTTCTTCCAGACCAATATTTTCAAGGTTAGCAACGATTCCGGCAGCAGAAAGCACGATATCAACCTCAAATGATTTCTGACCATCCGGCGTTTTCACAGAAACTTTGCAACCGTTTCCGGACGTGTCCACCGTCTCAACCGTTGAGTTTACGTAAGTTTCGATGCCCAGCTTTTTGTATTGCTTGGTAATTTCTTTTGATATATCCTCATCCTCAACCGGAACAAGGTTTGGAAGAAATTCAACGACAGTCACTTTCGTGCCCATAGAAGCATATACGTAAGCGAATTCCATTCCAATCGCACCTGATCCAACTACCAGCATAGAAGCAGGTTGTTTTTCAAGGCTCATTGCTTTGCGGTATTCAATAACTTTCTGACCGTCGATTTTGATATTCGGTAACTCACGAGCACGTGCGCCGGTAGCGATGATAACGCCTTTACCAGCTGTGTAATCCGTTGTTTTACCGTCTTTATCTGTAACTGCAACCGTTTTTTGGCCCTTAACCTTGCCTGTTCCCATCAGGACGTCGATCTTGTTCTTTTTCATCAAAAAAGAAACGCCTTTGCTCATGGTATCCGCAACGCCACGGCTACGCTGGATCACCGCACCGAAATCAGCAGCAGACTCACCAACATTGATCCCGTAATCTTTTGCATGCTTAATGTATTCAAAAACCTGCGCACTTTTCAGAAGTGCTTTGGTAGGAATGCAGCCCCAGTTAAGGCATATTCCACCTAAACTTTCCTTTTCAACAATTGCTACTTTAAGTCCTAATTGGGAAGCGCGAATGGCTGCGGGATAACCTCCCGGGCCGCTGCCAATTACTATCACATCATATGCTTGAGCCATTTTCCGGTATTTTTATTGTACGAAATGGGTTGACAAAAATTTCCTGCAAAGTTAAGACGATTTGCCGGAAAGACTACACGTACAACGCCTCGTATTTGCCGTGAAACTGAGGGTTATTGCTATTTGTTGTAGCTTTGTTGCTTGCGGCCGGGCCTTGTCAGTCTGAGCGGAGCCGAAGACGCGTTACCAAGGAGTAGCGTGCCTTCGACTCCGCTCAGGCTGACAGAGAGACTCATAGGCGACGGCCAACAAGACTATTATTTTTCAACTTAAATTCAAAAAATTCAAATGACTGCAGAGCAATTGAAAGACTTGAAGGCCCGTGTAGAGGCTTTGGGGAGGTATCTTTGACTACGATAACCGAAAAAAACAACTAGAAGATCTTGAACAGCAGACCGTTCAACCGGAGTTCTGGAACGATTCAGAACGTGCCGAAAAAACAATGCGGGAAATCCGCGGATTGAAATTCTGGACCAATGGATACGAAGAACTTTCGCGCTTGCGGGACGATCTGGATACGATCTGGGAATTTTATGAAGCCGACGAAGCGACCGAAGAGGAAGTGGATGAAGAAGGCCTGAAACTTTCCAACAAGCTGGAAGAAGTAGAATTCCGGAAAATGATGGGGGAAGAAGGAGACGAACTGCCGGCTGTGATTGAGATCAATGCAGGCGCAGGCGGAACGGAGTCGCAGGACTGGGCATCCATGCTCATGCGCATGTACATTATGTGGGCTGAGAAAAATGGTTACAAAGTCCGGGAAGTGGATTTGCAGGATGGCGATGTGGCTGGTGTTAAGTCCGTTACATTGGAAATCGACGGCGAATATGCTTATGGGAATTTAAAATCAGAGAACGGCGTGCACAGGCTTGTCCGCATTTCTCCCTTCGATTCCAACGCCAGAAGGCATACTTCGTTCACATCCGTTTACGTGTATCCGCTGGCCGACGACAACATTGAAATCGACGTCAACCTGGCAGACATTACCTGGGACACGTATCGTTCCGGCGGCGCGGGTGGACAGAATGTAAACAAAGTGGAAACCGCGGTACGTCTGCACCACAAGCCTTCCGGGATCATCATTGCCTGTCAGCAGGAACGTTCGCAGTTGATGAATAAGGAGGTGGCGATCCGGCTTTTGAAGTCGCGGCTTTACCAGATCGAGCTCGAAAAACGTAATTCTGCCCGTGCAGAAGTGGAAGCATCCAAGCGAAAAATCGAATGGGGCTCCCAGATCCGCAGCTACGTCCTAGACGACCGCCGCGTAAAGGACCACCGAACCGACCACCAGACATCGAATACAGATGCAGTACTGAATGGTGAGATCAATGATTTTATTAAAGCATATCTAATGGAGTCGTAAGATTTCTGACTTTTTTAAAACCTCCTGGCAATGTCCATTAATGGATATGCTTGGAGGTCTTTTTCAATTGCTCGCAATCCAAATCTTCGTATGGCCGCTGATATCCCACTCCCCTTCCACAAACTAGGCCGCGGAAACCGCATTCTCCTTGCATTTCACGGCATTGGACAAGATGGAGCGGGTTGCTTTCAACCTTTTGAGAAGCTGTTAGGCGAACGTTATACTATTTATGCTTTTGATCTTTATTTTCATGGGTTGAGTTTGGGGGGTCAGTCAGGGGTTGTTACTAAGCAGTTTTGGGTGAAACAGGTTCGGCATTTTCTTGAAACGGAGAAGATTGACAGGTTCGACATTGCCGGTTTCAGCATGGGTGGGCGGTTTGCTTTGGCTACTTTGGAGGGTTTTCCAGATCAGGTTAATGATGTATTTCTGATAGCGCCGGATGGGGTTTCGGAGCATCCGCTTTATTCGATGGCGAGCCGCTTTGCTCCTGCACGGGGACTTTTTCGCTGGTCTATGCAGCGTCCGGAGGCCTTTTTTAAGGTTGCTAATGTGCTTCAAAAAGCTGGCTTGGTGAATGCGAGTTTGTATCGTTTTACACAGCAAGTGCTTAATACACCTGAGAAACGGCAAACTATTTACAAATCCTGGGTCAATTTCCGAGATTTGCGATTTGACATTCCTGGGCTTTACCAGAAGGCTTCAATCAATAATGTTTCCATTTATTTGTTTGTTGGCCAGTTTGATAAACTATTGAAACCCGCAGCCGTCAAGCGACTTGCGAATTTGATTCCTAAAAACCAATATATTCAACTTAAAAGCGGTCATACGCAGCTGGTTGAGCAGGCGGCCTCATGGATTTTTGCTTTATTTAAGTAAATTGAGGAAACTAAACCCGCCGCATGCAGCAAACTTTACTAAAGAATGATACAAACTGGCGACTGAAAGCCATTATGGGCGGCTCCGCCGGAAACTTGGTTGAATGGTACGACTGGTACGCATATTCCGCTTTCTCCCTCTATTTTGCCAACAGCTTTTTCCCCGATTCCAATCCTACTGTCCAGCTTATCAACACCGCCGGCATCTTCGCCGTGGGCTTTCTCATGCGCCCGATCGGTGGCTATATTTTTGGTAAACTGGCTGATACGAAAGGCAGAAAAGAGGCTATGACATTGTCGGTTCTGCTGATGTCGTTTGGCTCATTGCTGATTGCACTTCTGCCGGGTTATAACAGCATTGGCATAGCAGCGCCTATTTTATTACTGGTTGCCAGACTTTTGCAAGGGTTGAGCGTGGGCGGCGAATATGGAACTTCTGCCACATATCTCAGCGAAGTTGCCACCAAAGAGCGGCGCGGATTCTATTCAAGCTTTCAATATGTAACATTAATAGGCGGCCAGTTGCTGGCATTGGGCTTACAGCTTATTCTTCAAAATATATTTCTGGATGATAAGCAGATGCACGAATGGGGCTGGCGCATTCCTTTTGTGGTTGGCGCTGCACTTTCGCTGGTCGCCCTTTATTTGCGAACGCATTTGAATGAGACCGAAGCATTCACCGCCAGAGAGGAAACGATCAAGAAAAAAGGCTCCCTTAAAGAACTTTTGAAGCATCCTAAGGCCATTCTGGTTGTGGTTGGATTAACATTAGGCGGCACACTTGCCTTTTATACATACACCACTTACATGCAGAAGTTTCTGGTCAACACCGTTGGCCTGACCAAATATCAATCGACGATCCTGACATTCTGCTCTTTGTTGATCTTTGCGCTTTTGCAGCCCGTTTTCGGAGCTTTGAGCGATAAAATAGGCCGTCGTCCGCTGCTGATTTCATTTGGTGTGCTGGGGACGATCTTCACTTATCCGTTACTGAGCACATTAAGCCACACGACTGATATGTGGTCGGCATTTGGCCTGCTTATGGCGGCTCTCATCATTGTGAGCGGCTATACTTCCATTAACGCAGTTGTAAAGGCAGAGCTTTTTCCCGTGGAAGTGCGGGCGCTGGGCGTGGGGCTCCCTTACTCGATTACCGTTGCAGTTTTCGGCGGGACGGCTGAATATTTGGCGCTTTGGGCCAAAAACCTGGGCCATGAGAGTTACTATTACTGGTATGTAACCGCCTGCATTTTTATCTCCCTGGTTATTTATTTTAAAATGAAGGATACGAAGCACACATCGCTGATTGACTAGCATCTTTGAAATGTCGAAATGATGAAAATCACGATTGATAGCCGTCAGATCAGCTCAGGTGCGGTTTTATACAAATATTTTCTTTTGTATTCCAATGGCGTCATGTCCGTCACTTTCTTGAAATGCCGGTAGAAGTTAGAAACATTGTTAAAGCCGCATTCAAAGCAAATCACCTCTGTCGCCAATTTATCCTCAATTAAAAACCGGCAAGCCTGGCTGATGCGGATTTCTACCAGAAAATCATTGTAAGTCTTCTTGGTCATCAATTTGAAATAACGGCAAAAGGAAGTAATTCCCAGGTTCGCAATGGACGCGACGTCCTGCAGGGAAATGTCGTTTCGATAGTTTGAGAGCGTATAGGCGTATATTTTATTCAGCCGCAGCGTTTCCGAATCATTGGATTTGTAAAATGCGTGTGCCGATGCAATGGTTTCCAAATCGGTCGCTTCCGCGAGAATCTTCAAGATAGAGAGCAATGCGATCAGCCTGTCCAGGTTTTGCGCATTAACAGCCGCCTTCATCAATGGAATAATGCCTTCCTTTGCTTTGCCTTTAATTAAAAGCCCCCGCCTCGCTTTTTCGTAAAGTTTGGGAATCTGATAAGCTTCGGGCAATTGCAGCAATTCACTTCCCAAGCAATTAGGCAAAAAGTGAACAATGATCACTTCCACAGCTGTATTGCTCGAACCCTCTTCAACACGCCAGGTGTGCGGCAGGTTTTCGCCCAGCAGAATAAGCTCTCCGTCTGAAAAATTGCTGATATTATCTCCAATGAACCGCACACCGGTTCCTTTAATCAGGTAATGAAGCTCCAATTCAGGATGGTAATGCCATACTGTGCCGAAGCCGGAATCTTTGTCGTGGCGGATGCTGAAAGAAGTCCGGGACGCAATCGGAACTTTATGAAAGTGCGGTTTCATTTTAAAATATCTTCTTGACAACATTATGTTGCCAACATTCAATCTAAAAAGATATTTTTTGGAATATCTATCTACGTTTATTGTAAAAACTTTAAAATAGTTATATCAAATCCGGCAATTATTTTAATTTACTAAGGTTACTTCTTATGGCTGGCAGAAAATTGCTGATTGCCGCTGAAAGAATGGATCTTGTTCAAAAATCTTTCCTTAGCCGCCGGATCGTTGTAGCGGTTCATCTGGCAAAAGATTTCACTCTTTAAATTTAAAAAAAGATAAGCCTGAAAATTTTCCTCTGCTTTAATGTCAACACGCTGGTCCCAAATTTTTGCAAAAACGCTTTCCGTAATCGTTTCAGCCTCTTTTGGATCTTTTAAAATCACTGTGCAGAATTTCACCGCAGGAAAGTAAAAGTATGAGCAAAGTTGCGTGAAAGCAGCCTCATCCCCTTGTTTGATCTGATAAAGAATGTGTTGATTTGGGAAATCCATAGCTTTAAGAATTAAGGGTAGAAATGGTTTTTATTTAACCAGGTTCTTTTTAAAAATGCTGGTAATGCCTAATGATGCCTGTAAATGCTCCACTTCTTCCAGCAGTTCGTCCATTTGTAACTGTAATGCGGGCGTTAATGCATCCACTTCCCTTCTTGTGTAAGTGGAGATCGGGAAGCCGCGGCGTTTCAGGCTGTACTTGGCAATCGTAGGATAAGCGGAGTGGACAACGTCCATGGAATCTTCCAGAAACTGCTGCACTTCTGCAAGCGCATTTGCTGCCGCCGGATCATTGTAATGCTCACATATCCAGACGACAAGCTCCGGAAAAATATTACCCTGAATGCAGGATAATCCCGCAGCGCCCGCCCGGAGCGATGCCACTGCATTCACCATATAGGCATCGTAAAGACCAAACTTATGTCCATCCGCAACCGCTATCCGCCGCTTTACTTCACCCAGATCCAGACTGGTATCTTTATGGTAAATGATGCGGCCCGTCGACATGAGCGTTTTCAGTATTTCACTGTTAATCAATCGTTTGTAAGGAACGGGGCATTCATACAGCCCAAGAGGAATGCTATCTGTAAGCGAGATCAGTTCAAGGACACGGTTGGTAAATACTTCATCTGATTCTGTTTCTTCGGCCATAAGCCCTGTAATGATAATTACAGCCTGCACACCGGTCGCATATATACGTTTTGTAAATGCCGCCTGCTCGGCTACACTTCCAGGAAATGTGCCCGTTGCAACCACCGGCACCCGGCCATCCACCTGATCCACAACAGTCTGCGTCACATCCAGGCGCTCCTGCTCCGACAATTCAAACATTTCACTGGACAAGCAATTGGCAAACAAGCCTGTTGCACCGGCTTCCAGATACAAGTCTGTTAATGCTCTTAATCCAACATAATCCACCGCTCCTGATTTAAGAAACGGGGTCAACATAACAGGGATGAATCCTTGGGGCAATGAGTCAGAGGAGGGTGTTGCGTAGTTCATGATATTGATGTCGAATGTATTGTGTTAGTGTTTGTCTGCAAAAACTTCTTCTTCCGGCTGCGTTTTGTCTTTCAGCCTCGTCAGCAGCATGCCGGTTAAGAATATGGTGAGCGTGCCCACTACCATGATCATATTCTGATGCAGCGGGTTACGCAGATATTCGTACTGGTCGGGAAGTTGTGTAGAAAATGTCATCCAGATAATAACTGCAATGCCTATTAATGTGGCAGTCAGCGCTTCTGTGTTTTTAGCTGATCTTGACACAATGCCCAGCAAGAATAACCCCAGCATTCCACCGGCGAAAATCCCCGAAAGCATCCACCACACATCCAGCACACTTTTCACCCCGATCATCGCAATCCCCGTAATCATTCCCAGCAGTCCGAAAACCGTCGTAGAAATGTATAGCAGGCGCAACGACTCTTTTTGTGTGAGATTTGATTTGATATATTTTTGATAAATATCCACAGAGAAAACGGTTGCCGATGCATTCATGCCAGAGCTGATCGTGCTCATTGCAGCAGACATAATTGCAGCAATAATGAGTCCTAGTAAGCCCACGGGCACTTTGTTAACCATAAAATGCGGCATTACCTTATCGCCATAATCGGCTGGGGTCAATGTGGAAGCCAATTGGGCAATGGCCTGGGAAGAGCCGTTCGGCAATCGTTCTGTTGCCACTTGCATGCGTACAATGTTGAGCAGCTCAGGATTGCTTTGGTAGTACGCGTATAGACAAGATCCGAGTAAAAAGAATATCAGCGAAACGGGCAAATAAAGATAAACACAAAGCCAAACCGAACTGGCTGCCTCTTTAATCGACGAGGTCGTATGATAGCGTTGGACGTAATTCTGGTCCATGCCGAAATTGTTCAGGTTCATGAAAAACCCATATAGCAGCACCACCCAAAACGATGCTTGCGTAAAATCGGGCGCGAAACTGCCCAGACTGAATTTGTCATTGGCCTTACCAATCTCCACGATCTTTGGAAAACCTCCGTCCATTCCTGAAACCACCAGGTAAAGAATTACAAATGCGCCCACCGTTTTGATCACCCCTTGCACAACCTCCGTCCAGATCACCGCTTCCATGCCGCCCATTACCGTGTAAAGCACAATGCAAATACCCACTACGATCATGATCGTAGACATGGGGTAACCTGTAAGCGCCTGAAGACTTAATGCAATTCCAAAAAAGATAGAACCCATTCTAGCCAGTTGAGTAAGCAAAAAGCAGACTACGGCATAAGTTCTTGCCCAGGGACCAAATCGCTCTTCCAGATGCGTATAAGCAGAAACCGCTCCTGTATTTCTATAAAATGGAATGAAAAACTTAGTGGCAACCCAGGCAGCAAATGGCATGGATAAGCTGAAAACAAACGAATTCCAGTTGCTCCCATAAGCTTTACCCGGAACGCCTAAAAATGTATTGCTGCTTAAAAAAGTAGCATAAATGGAGATTCCGATTGCCCAGCCGGGAATTTTGCCCGAAGCTTTCGTAAACTGGTCCGTGCTGTTATTGTTACGCGAAAAATAAATGCCGACACCAACCATCCCAACCAGGTAGGCAATAACGATGACGAGATCGACGAATGGTAAGGATTTCATTAAACTTTTCGGACAATTATAACTTTATGACAAAGAAACAGGATCGAACCACTGGATTTATATGGTTTTATGCCTATTTATTGTACGATATTACCAAAGGAGAGCTGCTTTAAAAAGCACAATGTGATTATTCTGCTATCTTCTTGTCTTTAAAGAAATAGCCGATGCCAATTGTCGAGACGACGATGAGGAGGATCAATATAATTTTTGTCGCTAAACCCTCATTGGGATGTTCCAGCAGATAACGAATGTCACGCGCTTCACGCCCTGCCCAAACCGCCAGAACTGTCCGCGGAATCATTCCCAGCGTCCCGCCAGCGAGCACTTGCTTGAACCGGGCGCCAGCCATAGCGAAAAAAAGATTGGTGATGGCGAAAGGCAGAACAGGGGAAAGTTTGGCAAAAAATATCAGCCTTAATTCGTTTTGATAAAACCTGCGGAGCAGCGAGTTCACTTGCGGGTAAACCTGGATCAGATAGCCGCGGATGGAAGATGCGTGCAGGAAATTAGCAGAAGCGTAAATGATGGCGATTGCGCCCAAATTCAAGCCGAAGAGCAATGGTAATGCGGTCCATCCCAGGAAATATCCGTAAACCAATGCCAGAAACGTGGGCGGAGTAAGTGCGACTGAGGATGCCAATGTTAATATAAGAGTGGCGATTATCCACCATTCAAAAGGCCAGCTGCGCAGCTGACTCTCATGACCAACGGCCCAGGCAGTTGCTATGGAGGTTGTAACAAGCGGAACCACCGTCAGCAAGATGCTTATGATGACGGGTAATGACAACTTTTTTGGGGAGGAAGTCTCCAATGCTTTTCCGTTTAACTTTTAGTTCGTTCCGCGTATATGATAACCACTTGTTTGATTAAAAGGTTTTTCCTAATCTTGACTTTATGCCTCAATGTTATGCCGCGGATGCACGGCAGCGGCGGACCGTGGCAAACAAAATCACAAAAATGAAATTCGCAACAAAAGCCATACATGCCGGCGTGGAGCCGGACCCGACCACGGGCGCTATTATGACGCCCATTTACCAGACGTCCACCTACGTGCAGGAAAGTCCGGGCAAGCACAAAGGCTATGAATATTCCCGAACCCATAATCCCACGCGAACCGCATTGCAAAATGCACTGGCCGCATTGGAGAACGGGAAACATGGCATTTGCTACGCCTCCGGACTCGCTGCCACCGACGCGGTGCTGAAATTATACAAGCCCGGCGACGAAATTATCGCCACCAACGACATTTACGGAGGCACTTACCGAATTATGAAACGCATTTTCGAGCCATTCGGAATGGTTTTCAAATTTGTGGATATGAGCAATGTCACAAATGTGGAGAACGCGGTTTCTGAGAAAACTAAAATGATATGGATTGAAACGCCCACCAATCCGCTGCTTAAAATCGTGGACATTAAAGCCATAACCAGTCTCTGCCGGGAAAAAGGGTTTCACAGCGTTGTCGACAATACATTTGCCTCGCCCTATTTGCAGAATCCGCTGGATATGGACGCTGATATCGTCATGCATTCGGTAACCAAATACCTCGGCGGGCATTCAGACACCGTTATAGGTGCCCTAATTACAAATGATGACGAACTGGCCAAGCAATTGGCGTTCATTCAAAATGCCAGCGGGGCGGTTCCGGGTCCGCAGGATTGTTTTTTGGTTTTGAGAGGAATAAAAACATTGCATATCCGCATGCAACGGCATTGTGAAAACGCTTTGGAAGTGGCCAAATGGCTCGAAGCGCATCCCAAAGTTGGCAAGGTTTACTATCCCGGCCTGCCCACGCACCCTTCTTATGACCTGGCCAGCAGGCAAATGCGCGGTTATGGCGGCATGTTGTCATTTGAGTTAAAAAGCGATGTGTATGAAGAAGCCGTGCGCGTGATGGAAAACCTGGAAGTTTTTTCCTTGGGCGAATCGTTAGGCGGCGTCGAATCCCTCTGCACGCATCCGGCTAGTATGACGCACGCCAGCATTCCCAAAGAAGAAAGGCTCAAAACAGGCTTAAAAGACACATTAATCCGCCTTAGTGTCGGAATTGAAGATGTTGGAGATCTGATAGCCGATCTGGAACAGGCCATCGGCTAGGTTGTTGTTTGCTTTGCAATCAAAGTTCAAAAACCTTACTTTTGGCATCACATTTTTTTCAGGCACTAAAAAATATAATCATAATGGAATTAACAGGAACGGTCATCGCTTTGCTTCCCGAAGTAACAGGACAGGGAAAAAACGGAGCTTGGCGCAAGCAGGAATTCATTCTGGAAATCCCTTCTCAATATCCTAAAAAAGTATGCATTGCGCTGTGGGGAGATAAAATTGACCAGGCCAACTTGCAGATCAACGACCAGGTGACTGCGTCTATCGACGTGGAAAGCCGCGAATACAATTCACGCTGGTATACCGAGGTTAAGGCATGGAAAGTGGACAAAGGAGGAAGCGGAAACTCAGGCTCGAACTCAGGTGGTCAGCCATTGCCACCCGTAACCACATTCAATGAAGACGAATCGGACGATCTTCCTTTCTAAACCAGCCATATAAAATCCCGGCTCCGCACATTGCTATTGACAGCAGATGATGCAGAGCCGGGATTTTTATTTTTTTGATGCTAATTGGATTGATAAGCCATTGACATCGTAAACTTATCGATCATTTCGTGAGGA
This sequence comes from Dyadobacter alkalitolerans DSM 23607, assembly GCF_000428845.1. Lineage (GTDB taxonomy): Bacteria > Bacteroidota > Bacteroidia > Cytophagales > Spirosomataceae > Dyadobacter > Dyadobacter alkalitolerans. The sequence continues at coordinate 353,224 of NZ_AUAS01000003.1, forward strand.
TGCACTTCCAGGATCCGCGCCAGCACCATCACGACCAACGTGTTGGAAGCAATCTTTCGCGGAATTCCGGCGAAGGCAGCAAACAGATCCACCGTAACAGATTCCTTTTCGTCCAGAAGCTTCATCAGCTTTTCCTCCTTATCGCCATACTGAAAACGGATATCGCGCTCGCCTCTTCCTCTGCGCATGATTTCTTTCATTTCCCGGCTAGCTTGGATCGATTTGTCGTCAACGCGGATATAAGCCTGCCTGTTTCCCGTGTTGTCCACCACATAATGCGGCTTATCGATGCTTTTGGGAATGGTCAGCACGAGCACATCGCGGTCCGAACTTACCGGGATCCTTTCTTTTTTGTAGCTGATTTTGGGATAGATAAATTTGTCGATGGCCTTCGTGAGCGTGTACTCATCTTCCTCCGCATCTTTCAGGCCTTTTATCGTTTTGTCGTCTCCCACCCCGACGAAGAGTTTCCCACCACCGGAGTTGGCAAATGCGACAACCTCACGGACGATCTTTTCCGGGTGATTGGACTTCAACTTGAATTCCAAATGTTCACCCTCACCTTTCTTAACCAACTCTTTCAACAATCGAAGCTCCATCGGTTGGAATGGATAGATATCTGAACTATGATAACGCTAACAATTTACATTCCTTTTGTCAAATTAAAAAAAAAATGCGCAGCGGATTCTGTAAAAGTTTTCGGGCATTAGGACAAAAAAAACGGCACTGGTTAGTGCCGTCTTCTCTATCTAGTATTCATCTTCGTTGAAAAAGAAATCGTCTTTGGTGGGATAATCGGGCCAAATCTCTTCAATGCTTTCATAAGGCTGACCGTCATCTTCAAGCTCCTGTAGGTTTTCAACTACTTCTAACGGAGCGCCTGTTCTGATTGCAAAGTCAATTAGCTCGTCTTTGGTAGCTGGCCAGGGAGCATCTTCAAGATATGACGCGAGTTCGAGAGTCCAGTACATAATATTTTCGCCTATTAATAGTTACTTACTTTTCTGCAAAAGTAAAAAATTTGACATCTTTTAAAAGCTTAAAGCGAAAAAAAACAAAAATAATTGCTTCCCTCAAAATTTAATTTTCCCACAATTATTAATCTTCTATTTACCAGCCAGTTACAATATTCAAGAAGCCAATAAAGTCGCAGCAGATATGCCTAAACCTTTGTGTACAATTCCCAGGCACTGTCTTCAATCCTGAAAACCTTTTTGTAATTTTCCCAATCATTATAAAAGCAATATTATGACTATTGAAGTTTGCGCTTATTCTTTGGAATCTTGTATCAATGCACAGGCTGGCGGCGCAGGGAGGATTGAATTGTGCGGCGGACTGGGCGAAGGCGGGACAACGCCCAGCGCAGGCTTGATAGAACTCGTAAGACAACACATTGATATTGATATTTTTGTCATGATCCGGCCCCGTGGCGGCGATTTCGTCTATGATATTTTCGAGGAAGAGATCATGCGGAAGGATATTGACCTGGCTAAGAAATTAGGAGCAAATGGTGTCGTATTAGGCATTTTAACCAGTGACGGACAGGTGGATGTTACACGTACGAAGTCACTCGTAGAGCATGCAAAACCTATGAAAGTAACGTTCCATCGTGCATTTGACCTTACACCAGACCCGATCAAAGCATTGAAAGCAGTGATTGAAACAGGCGCTGAGCGCATTCTTACATCCGGTCAGAAACCAACCGCAGTGGAAGGCATTGCGCTGCTGGAACAACTTTCAAAGGAAGCCGGGAATTCCATTGAAATCATGGCGGGAGCTGGCGTCAACCATAATAACGCAGCCCAATTGGCCACAGCTGGTGTACATTCGCTGCATCTGACGGCCAAAGCATTCCGTCCGGGCCGACAAAAGTACTTCCCCGCAGACATTTCAATGGCAGGAAGCGTTCCTGACGAACATTCGGTTATGTATGCCGATCTGGCTCTCGTTGAGGCTATTGTGCAAGTAGTTTCCTGATGCCGCGCGACTTTTAAAAGTGCGCTACCCAATTCTCCCTCTATGAAGTATTTGAAAGCTTTTGTTTCACTCGCTGCGACAATTTGCCTTGTTTATTTCCTGAACAGGCCCCTCGGCCCGGCTCCCGCATTAGGCCCGTTTTTGAGTCCGTTTACAGGATTTGGGCAAAATGGCGACAAGGTCATTGATAAGGGAGGTGAAAAAACGCTGAAACTAAGCGGACTGAAAGACGAGGTAACAATTCGTTACGACGACACGGGTGTTGCGCATATTTTTGCTAAAAACGACTTTGATCTTTTCTACGCACAAGGTTTTGTAACGGCCAAAGACCGGCTGTGGCAAATGGATTTGCAGATCCGCGCTGCCTCCGGGCGACTTTCAGAAGTGCTGGGCAAGGCAACATTGGAAATGGACCAGCAAAGCCGGCGACTGGGTATGGGTTATGGTGCCGAAGCCAACATTCAGGTGGCTATGAAAGACCCGCAATCAAGGGAAGCATTACTTGGTTACACCGCAGGCGTTAATGCGTACATTAATCAGCTCGCGCCAAAAGACTATCCGATCGAGTTCAAATTACTGGGTTACAAGCCCGAAGCATGGAAGCCGATCAATACGATGTATATGCTGGAACAGATGACATTAACATTGGCCGGGAGGTCCAATGAGCTCAATATGAGCAATGTCTTGAAGAAGTACGGCGAGAAAGTGGTCAACGATCTGTTCCCGGATTACCCTATGTTCCAGGAAAGCCCTATTATTCCTTCAGGGACGAAGTGGGATTTCGAGCCGCTTCCTATTCCTGGAAAGCCTGGTACTCTTGCCAACAGCGACAGTCTAGCCCAGTTTAAGAAAATTCCCGGTGCATTAACGCAACGGGAAGCGAAACCGGAGGGAATTGGCAGTAATAACTGGGCGGTTAGCGCAGAGAAATCGATCACCGGCTATCCTATCCTCGCTAATGATCCGCATCTGGAACTCACATTGCCGTCTATTTGGTATCAGGTTCAACTGCATTCACCGTCGATGAATGTTTATGGCGTGTCGCTTCCAGGTATTCCGAGTGTGATTATCGGTTTCAACCAGCATGTGGCCTGGGGCGTTACCAATACGGATGCTGATGTTTTTGATTTATATAAAATTAAATTCAAAGATGAGTCCCGGGCGCAATACTGGCATGATAACCAATGGAAACCCACCAAGAAACGCAAGGAGCAAATCCATGTGAAAGGACAAGTGCAACCTTATGAAGAGGAAGTCATATACACCCATCACGGACCGGTTACAGAAACGGACAACAGCTCGGGAAAACATCCGGAATTAGCCATCAAATGGATTGGACACGAGGCCGGAAATAGCTTTCTGACATTTTATGAGCTGAATAAGGCCAAAAATTATGACGACTATCGCAAGGCACTGACCCATTATGTGGGCCCCGCGCAAAATTTTGTTTTTGCGGACAACAGCAAGAACATTGCGCTTACTGTGAACGGCAAGTTGCCTTTAAAATACAAGGAACAAGGGAAATTTGTGCTTGATGGCACGAATGCATCGGAAGACTGGCAGGGCTGGATCCCGGCAGCACAGAATCCTTATGTGAAAAATCCGAAAAGAGGTTTCGTCAGCAGTGCAAACCAATCCTCCACCGATCCCTCCTATCCTTATTTTATCAACTGGATTTTCGCTCCCACAGAACGCGGCGTGCGTATTAACGAGCGACTGACGTCCATGACACGCGCAAATGCAGATAGTTTGAGAATGTTACAAAACGACAATTTCAGTGTTTTGGCAAGAAACATTTTACCGAAACTATTGGAAATATTAAAACCAAAAACATTAACCCCCTCTCAGAAAGCCGCAGCCATAACACTGGCTAACTGGAACTATCAAAACGCACCTGAATCGGTTGCTACCTCTATTTTTGAAGAATGGATGCCATTACTGCAAGCCAGCATATGGAATGATGAATTCGGTGAAAACCTGGAATATCCCACGCGCGACCGAACACTATATATGATAATCCATGAGCCGGATAAAAAATGGTTCGACAACATTACAACCCCTGAAAAGGAAACTATGGCCGATCTGACGGTAACCAGCTTTAAAGCGGCACTCGACACCTTAACCAAACACCACGGCCCGATGAGTCAATCATGGCAGTGGGCGAAGGTGAAAGGGACGGAAATCAGGCATTTGAGCAGAAGTCTCAAACCATTTAATGCGCCACCGCTGAAAGTGGGTGGAGGCCGGAGCATTGTGAATGCCATTACAAAACGGAACGGACCCTCATGGCGAATGGTGGTGGAGCTGGGGCCTGTGCCACGGGCTTATGGCATTTATCCGGGCGGGCAATCCGGGAACCCGGGAAGTCCCTATTATTTGAATTTGTTAAAAAAATGGGAAAGCGGGGAGCTTAATGAGCTCATTTTCCTGCTTGAACCAGCCCAAAAGCATCCGCGTATGACTTCCAGTGTGAAGCTTCAAAAACCTTAATCCTGGCGAAATGAATTTCCTGATCATATTATTGGTAACTGCATTGTTACAAATTTTTGCCCCGTGGTGGGTTGTAGCGGTTGTGCCGTTTTTGGTTTTCCTAATCAGACAAAGTACTGCGGCTAACGCCTTCTGGACTGGTTTTGCGGCTGTCGCATTATTGTGGATAGCCTATGGGTTTTATTTACATTTCATTTCCGACGGCGCCATGTCCGACCGGATTGCAGGAATTTTTTCTTTGCCCAATGGCATTGTGCTCCTGCTAGTTTCAGCATTAATAGGCGGATTAACGGGCGGATTAGCCGGGTTATCAGGACAGCTCGTCCGCCGGATCTTCATTTCTGCGCCTTCCAAAAGCATATCTTTATAAAACCTGGAGTAAATGTTACACAGGGCCTGATATTCATTGTACTTAAACACAAATTATTATCTTTGCGGCTCGTTCAAAAAAACAAAACTCAAAAAACGTGAACAACAATACTTCATTGATTTGGAACATCGTGCTTTCCCTGGCTGTGGCGGTGTTATTCTTTTTACATTTTTCAAGTAAGCCTTCGGGAGATGCAGGTGCAGCAGCAGATGGTGGTGTAGTAGCAGGTCGTAAAACTGTGTATGTTCAGGTTGATTCTTTATTGAAAAACTACGAATTCTTTAAGGATACAAGAAAAGAACTGGAAAATAAGAACTTCCAGCTTGAAAATGAATTGAATACAAAAGGCCGTTCGTTGCAGAATGAAGTTCAGTTTTTTCAGCAAAGAGCACAAACCATGACGCCTGAGCAAGCACGCTCGACAGAGGCGCAATTGATGAAAAAACAGCAGGACCTGGTTGCTTACCGTGACCAATCCGCACAAGCTCTTGGCCAGGAAGAGGCTAAGAAAAACGAAGAGCTTTACAAAAACATCCGTTCTTACATCGAGAAATACAACAAAGAGAATGGTTTCGAATACGTTTTGGGTTACTCGTTAGGCGGTGGTATTTTGTTTGCTAATCCATCACTGGATGTAACACAAAAGATCCTTGACGGCTTGAACAAAGAATACAAAGGAAGCAATGCTTCAAAAGCTGATTCTACTAAAAAGAAGTAAGCAACATAAAGTATAAAACGAAAGCAGGCCGCTAAAATGAATTAGCGGCCTGCTTTTTTATGCGCTGTATTAAATATCTCGGAGTTAAACTGCCGAAGATGAAAGTTTAGCACCAATATATTCGCGGTTCATACGGGCAATGTTTTCCTGTCCGATCTCCTTAGGACATTCCGCAGAGCATGCGCCTGTGTTCGTACAATTCCCGAACCCTTCCGCATCCATTTGCGCTACCATTTTCTCTGCGCGAATGCTTCTTTCTGCCTGTCCCTGCGGAAGTAATGCCAATTGAGAAATTTTTGCGGAAACAAAAAGCATGGCAGACGCATTTTTACAAGCTGCTACACAAGCACCGCAAGCGATACAAGCTGCTGCTGCAAACGCTTCATCCGCAGCCACTTTGGGGATAGGCAGGCTGTTGGCATCCTGTGCGTTACCTGTGTTTACCGAAACAAAGCCTCCCGCAGAAATCACTCTGTCGAACGCATCGCGGTCTACAACAAGGTCCTTAATGACAGGGAATGCTTGTGCTCTCCACGGCTCAACCACGATGGTATCTCCATCATTGAACGAGCGCATGTGCAACTGGCAGGTTGTTACGCCTTTCAATGGTCCATGGGCCCTTCCGTTGATGTACATGGAACACATTCCACAAATTCCCTCGCGGCAATCGTGGTCAAATGCTACCGGCTCTTTGCCCTCTTCAATCAGTTGTTCATTGAGGACGTCAAACATTTCCAGAAAAGACATATCCGGGGATACATGGTCCAGACTGTAATTTTCAAAATCTCCTTTTGTATTGCTATTGCTTTGTCTCCAGACTTTAAGCTTAATATGCATGTTACCTGCACTCATTGTTGTAATAGTTAACGGTTAGTAATTAACCAATAATATTGAAACAAGCTGATAGCCGGCTGCAAACGACTCTGATCGAATGCCGACAGCCAAACGGCTCCTATTTATAACTCCTTTGGGCAATCTTAATATTCTCGTAAATCAACTCCTCTTTATGCAACTCCCACTCCTCTTGCGCTTTATGCTCCCAGGCCGACACAAACATGAAGTTGTCATCATCACGCATCGCTTCTCCTTCTTCCGTCTGGTGCTCTTCGCGGAAGTGACCGCCACAAGATTCTTCACGTGTTAAAGCATCAATGCACATCAACTCACCCAATTCAATAAAGTCAGCAACGCGGCCGGCCTTATCCAGTTCAGGATTGAATTCATTTTTGCCTCCCATTACTTTCACATCCCTCCAGAATTCTTTGCGAAGCTCCCGGATTTCAATGATCGCCTGCTTCAAACCCTGCTCGTTACGGGCCATACCACATTTGTCCCACATAATCTTGCCGAGACGGCGGTGGAATAACTCAGGAGAAGTTTTTCCCTGGATCGACAACAATGTGTCAATCCGATCTGTTACTTCTTTTTCGACCTTAATAAATTCCGGGTGGTCCGTTGGAATTTTACCTGTTCCAATTTCCTTCGCCAGGTAAGCACCAATTGTATAAGGAATTACAAAATACCCATCCGCAAGTCCCTGCATCAGCGCCGAAGCCCCCAAGCGGTTTGCACCGTGATCGGAGAAATTAGCTTCTCCCAACGCATACAAACCAGGCACTGTGGTCATCAGGTTATAATCCACCCAAAGTCCTCCCATTGTGTAATGCACTGCAGGATAGATACGCATAGGCACTTCATATGGATCTTCACCCGTAATTTGCTTATACATATCGAACAGGTTGCCGTATTTTTCTTTTACAACAGCCTTACCCCATGTCAGAATGTCTTCCTTGGATGCGTTTACAATGTTGTTTTTGTTCGCTTCTCCTCTTCCATAACGCTCAACAGCAGCAGCAAAATCAAGGAAAACAGCCAGTTTGGATGTTCCTACACCATATCCGGCATCACATCTTTCTTTGGCAGCGCGGGAAGCGATATCACGCGGAACCAGGTTACCGAATGCAGGGTAACGACGTTCCAGGTAATAATCTCTTTCTTCTTCCGGAATCTCATTTCCGGGACGGGCATCTCCTTTTGCTTTTGGCACCCAGATCCTTCCGTCATTACGAAGGGATTCAGACATCAATGTAAGCTTCGACTGATGCTCTCCTGAAACCGGGATACAAGTCGGGTGAATTTGTGTAAAGCAAGGGTTACCGAAATAAGCCCCTTTTTTATGCGCCTTCCACGCAGCAGTAACATTACTGCCCATAGCATTGGTCGACAAGTAAAATACGTTTCCGTAACCTCCTGTGCAAAGCAACACCGCATGGCCGCCGTGACGCTCAATTTCGCCCGTAATGAGGTTTCTTGCGATGATACCACGGCATTTGCCATCGATATTCACCACATCCAGCATTTCGTGGCGGTTGTACATTTTCACGGTTCCCATGCCCACCTGGCGCTGTAAACCTGAGTATGCACCTAATAACAACTGCTGCCCGGTTTGTCCTGCGGCATAGAATGTCCGCTGAACCTGTGTTCCACCGAAAGAACGGTTGGAAAGCAAACCACCATATTCACGTGCAAAAGGAACCCCTGCTGCAACGCATTGGTCAATAATATTTCCCGAAACCTCGGCCAGGCGATGCACATTCCCTTCTCTCGAACGGTAGTCACCTCCTTTAATCGTATCGTAAAAAAGACGGTAAACCGAGTCACCATCGTTCTGATAATTTTTAGCAGCATTGATCCCGCCTTGTGCAGCAATGGAGTGCGCGCGACGTGGGGAATCCTGAAAACAGAATGCTTTTACCTTATAGCCCATTTCCGCAAGCGTAGCAGCGGCCGAAGCTCCCGCTAAACCTGTTCCTACTACAATAATTTCGAGATTACGCTTATTGGCAGGGTTTACGAGAGGAACCGAAGACTTGTATTTACTCCATTTCGTTTCAATCGGCCCCTGTGGTATTTTGGCATCCAGACTAGATGAAGTTGCCATATATTGAATGTTATTTAATCAAAAAGTTAATTGAAAACAGCTGCATTGTCGGCAGCCTATTAATAAACCCATCCCAGGTAAATGGAAATCGGCATCAAAGCAAACAGGATCGGGACAACAATAGAAAAAGCCGTTCCCAGAAAGTTGATCGCACCATTATACTTGATGTGATTCAGTCCCAAAGTCTGAAACGCACTTTTAAAGCCGTGGAGCAAATGCCAGAATAGCGAAATGCAACCCAGGACATAAATAAGTACAACGAGTGGATTTTGGAAGATATCCAGCATCATTTGGTAAAGATTCAGCTCCTCGCCTGTGGTGAACTGGTTGGTACGGTTAGGAATCCAGAAATGTGCGGTATGGATCACCAAAAATATCAACAGCAATGTGCCTAGCAAACCCATGCTTCTGGAATACCAGGTGCTGTTTGCAGATGGATTGTTTACAGCATACTTAACCGGACGGGCCGATGCATTGTTTTTCCAGAGAATCAGTCCATCCACAATGTGGATCAGGAACCCGGCAACCAGGCCGATCTCAAGCGTTCGTACGATGGGGTTTGTACCCATAAAATGCCCCCAATGCGTAAAGGTTTCCCCTCCGTCATTGTAAAAAATCATAGCATTTATTGTGGCATGAATCACCAGAAAGCTTATCAAAAATAATCCGGTAAGAGCCATCAGAAGTTTCTTACCAATGGAGCTCGTTAACGTTTGTGAAAACCACGACATATGAAAAACGAATCGTTTTAGTGCAAAAAAATTAGGTATATTTAGAACCTTTCAAAGGTATATCACAAACCTAAGCAAGGCAAAAAAACCTTTCCATTTTTGTATAGCAGCCGATTATTTATAATCATTATTAAGAATTACTTAGTATGCCAAAGTCATACACATTTTTAACGATATTTTTCGTTCACCTTTCTATAACGGCGATCCATTAATTTACTCGTATGCGTCCTTCTCTACGATTCCTCCCGATACTTTGTTTGTTACTCTTGTTTTTTGCCGCTTTCAATGCGCATGCGACGCACTTTCGGGCGGGAGAGATTACAGCCAGAAGGATTTCCTCACTCACCTACGAAATACGCTTATCCGCCTATTTCGACGTTTCTGAGCGCGGTATAAAAGCTGCCGAATCAGCCAACGACATCAATTTCTATTTTGGAAGCGAAGGCCCCAGAAAAGTGGATCGGATCAGGGCCACGATACGTAATATTGGAAACAATACAACTTTCAACGAATATGTTACCACGTTCACTTTCCCGGCTGCCGGAACCTATGAGATCTCGGCGGAAATGGACAATCGAAACGCCAACACGCTGAATTTAAGAGACGGCGTGCAGACTGACGGAATCAATTTTTATGTGCATACGACACTGGAAATCAACACGGCCATTGGCACAAACCAAACACCGGTTTTACTAAATGCACCCATTGACCTGGCAGCTGTGGGTCAACGATATATTCACAATCCCAATGCATTCGACGCCGACGGCGACAGCTTATCTTTCAAATTATTCACGCCCCAAAGCGGCGATGGAAGAGGAAACGGACTCGACATTCCGTACGAAGACCCCAACATGGTAACCCCTCCGGGCAGAACGGAAGCCGGGGGTTCTCCTGCCACATTCAGTATCGATGCCATAACAGGCGATCTGGTCTGGGATGCGCCGGTGACCAAAGGCCAGTATAATGTTGCTTTCGTGGTGGAAGAATGGCGCGATGGCGTGCGGATCGGCCAGATTGTGCGCGATATGCAGATCCTGGTGGAAGATGCCCGCAATGCAAGACCGGCCATTGATCCACTTCCTGTGATTTGCGTGGAGGCGGGAACACGAATTAATCAGCAGATAAAAGCAGTTGACAAAGATGGCAACCCATTGATTCTGACCAGTACAGGCGGCGTTTATCAGGGTTCGCTGATCAAACCCGCATTGGCTTCGTTTAATGTGCCCGGGCAAAATACGGCTGGTCAGGTGACCGGACAATTTGTGTGGCAAACAGGCTGCGACCATATCCGTCTGGAACCTTACGACGTGCTTTTCAAAGTGGAGGACGCGCCATCCCCCGGAACGAATCCGAGCCTTTTCCGCAAGCTGGTGGATATGACCACGCTCAGCATTAAAGTTTACGGGCCAAAACCGCTTGGATTAAGAGCAGTAGCAGCCACAGACCCGGCCGGAACTGCTTACCGCCTCAACTGGACTTCTTATAAATGTCCTGTGCCGGGTGCAAGGATTGTTATTTACAGAAAAGAAGGTTGTTCGAATATCCCTGTTCAACCTTGTTTGACAGGCATTCCTGCCGGATCGGGTTATGAAGAAGTGGGCAGGGTTGCGGTAGATCAAACGACATTCCTGGATAATAACAATGGCGACGGGCTTCGTGCAGGCATTTCTTACAGTTACAGGCTTGTTGTTGAATTCCCCCGCCCCGGAACGAACATTAATGAGCCGGGCAGCTTGGTAGGCGGCGGCGAGAGCATTGCCTCAGACGAATTCTGCCTGAATTTGCCTCTCCTGGCCCCTGTGATTACCAATGTTACTGTTGATTCTACCAGCGAAACAAAAGGGGTTATTACAGTAAAATGGACAAAACCTGCGGCTTCATCCGGACTTCCTGCACAATATCGCCTGTTTAGGGCAGTAGGACAAAACGGAACGGCATTTACTCAGATCGCGACCATCAACACAAACCTTGGTCCGGGTGATGAAACGACGTTCGTAGACAGAAACCTGAACACATTAGCAAATGCCTATAACTATAAGCTCGAATATTACGCTACACAAAGTGGGCAGCTGGTTAAAATGGATGACATTAAAACGGCCAGTTCGGTAAGACTGGAGCAAGGTGCCGCTGAGCCTAACCGCATCCGCCTGAACTGGTCCGCGCTGGTTCCCTGGGAAAATGGCAACCAGACACACAGGGTTTACCGCGAAGACAAAAGACGCCCCGGAACATTCAACCGCATTGCCGATGTGACTGTGCAAGGCCCGCAAACATTCACTTTTACAGACGATGGTTCGGATAAATATGCGGCCGATGGAACCGTTAACACCACCATTGTCAGCGACTCGACTTATTGCTACAAAGTGGAAACCGTAGGCTCATATAACAACAGTCAGATCAAACCATCTTTGTTATATAATTTTTCACAAATCCTGTGTGTCTCTTCATCGGACACAACCAAGCCTTGTCCGCCAGTTCTGGCCATAGATCTGCTGAATTGCGATTCATTGCAGGCACATCCGGAAGCATTCTGCAGCCCGACCGGCCTGAACAATCATCTGTCCTGGACTTACCCGCAATCGGTTAATGGAAAAGACTGTGACCCGAATGTTTCAGCTTACCGCATTTACTATGCCCGCTACGAAGGCGAGACGCCAACATTGATTGCGACCGTAACCACGCCACCATCGCCGCTGGCAACCACATTTGCACACGAAGGCCTTACTTCTTTTGCAGGATGTTATTATGTAACGGCTGTAAACCGGTTTGGTGCGGAAAGTGCCCCCAGCAACATTGTATGTAAGGACAACTGCCCGATGTACGTGCTGCCCAATGTGTTTACGCCCAATGCAGATGGCAAAAACGATGTCTTTGAACCTTACGAATGCCCTGCTTTTGTGCAGTCACTTGAATTCAAAGCATTCAACAGATGGGGTGCGCAAGTGTTTAACACCAAGGACGTCAACATCAACTGGAACGGTAAAACCAATGGCGGAAAAGACCTGGCTGCCGGACAATATTATTATGAAGTAACCATCTTCTTTGAATCTTCAAAAAGAGAAAGCACGCCCACAACGCTTAAAGGCTGGGTGCAGATCATCAGATAAGCCGAAATTCCTTACTTCTTCCTATTGTATTGCCATAGCGCTAGTTTATGGCAATACATATATGTTTTATAAACTTGTTTTGTAAGTTTACAATAACGCCTGTTTTATTAACTTCGGCTGCACACATTTTTATTTAAAATTTCGTTGAATCAATAGCTTGGCAGATGTATTTCTGCCTGGACCTCTATCTTAAAAAGTTCGACTCTGATATATTTATGCGATCTGCTTTACGGTTATTATTATTCTCTCTTTTTCTGATTTTGCTGGGAATTGGCTTCGAGGCCAATGCGACACACATTCGCGCGGGTGAGATTACAGCAAAACGGGTTTCTGCAACTTCCCTGACCTACGAAATCAAACTGACTGCATATTTCGATATGCAAAACGGGGAAGGCGCTGCCAATGCGCAGAACTTCGTGCAGTTCTATGTGGGCAGCAACGGTCCGATAGAAGCACCGCGGATTTTGCCAATCATTAACATTGGAAACAACACAACCCAGAACGTTTACATAGTCAGGTACACCTTTCCTTCGGCGGGAAAATTCCGGATATCATTTGAAGAAGACAACCGGAACAACGGCATCCTGAACATTGGTCCGCCGCCTACGCAAAATCTTAACTTTTACGTGAGCACCATTCTGGAAATCAACGCAAGTTTCGGTTTGAACCAGACTCCCGTGCTCCTTAACGCGCCCATTGACCTGGCTGCCGTAGGACAGCGTTATATTCACAATCCGAATGCATTTGATGCGGATGGTGATAGTCTGGCGTATCGCTTGTACACGCCGCAAAGAGGAACTTCCAATGGCGCGGGTGTTAATTTACAATATGTTAACCCAAACCAGATCGGTGCTCCGGGACAAACTGAAAATGGTGCTTCCCCGGCAACTTTCGGCATTAACCGGCTTACGGGTGATTTAACTTGGGATGCCCCGGTTACAAAAGGATATTATAATGTTGCATTTGTGGTGGAAGAATGGCGTGATGGCGTGCTCATAGGCGAGATCGTGCGCGATATGCAGATCATTGTGGAGGATGCCCGAAACGACCGGCCGCGCGCAGAACCGCTCCCGGATATTTGTGTGGAAGCCGGAACGCTTATCAACCAGCAAATCAAGGCGACGGATAAAAACGGAGATAAGCTGAACCTTACATCCACTGGCGGCGTGTACGAAAGAACATTGGTAAGCCCGGAACTGGCCCGCTTTACAGTGCCGCAGCAATCGGGCATTGGCAGTATTACCGGACAATTCACCTGGCAAACCTCGTGTAACCACATTCGTCTGGAGCCTTATGATGTGTTGTTTAAAGTGGAAGACGCACCAGGGGCTAACACCAATCCGAATTTGTTCCGAAAACTGGTGGATATGACCACGCTCAGCATTAAAGTTTACGGCCCAAAACCGCTCGGACTAAGAGCCGTAGCAACCACAGATCCAGCCGGGACGGCTTACCGCCTCAACTGGACTTCTTACAAATGCCAGGTGGCAGGCGCCAGAATTGTCGTTTACAGAAGAGAAGGTTGTGCCGATATTCCGGAAGATGTTTGTATTACAGGTATTCCGGCCGGATCAGGTTATGAAGAGGTGGGCAGGGTTGCAGTGAACCAAACCACTTTCCTGGACAACAACAATGGTGAAGGACTTCGTGCCGGCATTTCTTACAGTTACAGGATCGTTGTTGAATTCCCTCGTCCGGGCACCAATGTGAATGAGCCCGGAAGCCTGATCGGCGGCGGCGAGAGCATCGCCTCAGACGAGTTCTGCTTGAATTTGCCTATGCTGGCACCTGTGATCACCAATGTTACTGTTGATTCTACCAGCGAAACAAAAGGGGTTATTACAGTAAAATGGACAAAACCTGCGGCTTCTTCCGGACTTCCTGCACAATATCGTTTGTTCAGGGCAGTAGGACAAAACGGAACGGCATTTACTCAGATCGCGACCATCAATACAAACCTTAATCCAGGTGATGAAACGACGTTCGTGGATAGAAACCTGAACACATTGGCAAATGCCTATAACTATAAGCTCGAATATTACGCTACACAAAGTGGGCAGCTGGTTAAAATGGATGACATTAAAACAGCCAGTTCGGTAAGACTGGAGCAAGGTGCCGCTGAGCCTAACCGCATCCGCCTGAACTGGTCGGCGCTGGTGCCTTGGGAGAATGGTAACCAAACGCACCGGGTTTACCGCGAAGACAAAAGGCGCCCCGGAACATTCAACCGCATTGCCGATGTGACCGTGCAAGGTCCGCAGACATTTAATTTTGTAGATGATGGTTCGGATAAATATGCAGCAGATGGAACGGTTAACACAACCATTGTCAGCGACTCGACTTATTGTTACAAAGTGGAAACGGTTGGTTCCTATAACAACAGGCAAATTAAACCTGCTCTGCTATATAACTTCTCACAGATCCTGTGTGTTTCTTCATCCGATACAACCAAGCCTTGTCCGCCTGTTCTGGCCATAGATCTGCTGAATTGTGATTCATTGCAGGCACATCCGGAAGCATTCTGCAGTCCGACCGGCCTGACCAATCATCTGTCCTGGACTTACCCGCAATCGGTGAATGGAAAAGACTGTGACCCGAATGTTTCAGCTTACCGCATTTACTATGCCCGCTACGAAGGCGAGACGCCAACATTGATTGCGACCGTAACCACGCCACCATCGCCTTTGGCAACCACATTTGCGCACGAGGGCCTTACTTCTTTTGCAGGATGTTACTATGTGACTGCTGTGAACCGGTTTGGTGCCGAAAGTGCCCCCAGCAACATTGTATGCAAGGACAACTGCCCGATGTATGTGCTGCCTAATGTCTTTACACCGAATGCAGATGGCAAAAATGATGTTTTTGAACCTTACGAATGCCCTGCTTTTGTACAGTCGCTTGAATTCAAAGCCTTCAACAGATGGGGTGCGCAGGTGTTTACCACCAAGGACGTCAACATCAACTGGAATGGTAAAACCAATGGCGGAAAAGACCTGGCTGCCGGACAATATTATTATGAAGTAACCATCTTCTTTGAATCCTCAAAAAGAGAAAGCACGCCCACAACACTCAAAGGCTGGGTGCAGATCATCAGATAGGCACGTCTTTTTTCTTTGCCATCGAAGTATTTCCTTTGTAGCCCGGTCGTTCAGACCGGGCTTTTTTTATCAAATCCCCAAACGAAACGATCATTATGAAAAGTGCATACATTTTCCCGGGACAGGGTTCTCAGTTCAAAGGAATGGGACTCGATCTATATCAATCGTCAGATTCGGCTAAAACACTATTTGATCAGGCCAACAGCATTCTTGGTTTTGATATAACCAAAATCATGTTCGAAGGTTCTGACGAGGAGCTGAAACAAACGAATGTGACGCAGCCTGCCATTTTCATACATTCCGTGATCCTGGCAAAGATCAGCCCTGATTTTACTCCCAATATGGTGGCTGGTCATTCACTCGGCGAATTTTCCGCACTGGTTGCCGCAGGCGCACTGTCATTTGAAGATGGATTAAAACTGGTAGCAAAGCGGGCAGATGCCATGCAGAAAGCCTGCGAAATACGTCCTTCGACCATGGCGGCGATCCTGGGGCTGGCAGATAACATTATCGAGGAAGTTTGTGCAGGCATAACGGACGAAATCGTAGTTCCGGCTAATTATAACTGTCCCGGACAAGTTGTGATCTCAGGCACGTTTGAAGGCGTTGAGAAAGCATGTGAGCTTTTGAAGGCGGCTGGGGCTAAAAGAGCATTGATTTTGCCAGTCGGCGGGGCATTTCACTCGCCTTTGATGGAGCCTGCGCGGGAAGAATTGGCCTCAGCCATCCACGCGGCAGAATTTGAAGCGCCTATTTGTGCGATTTACCAAAATGTAAATGCCATGCCGGCAACCGAAGTAAATGTCATTAAAGAGAACCTCATTTCACAGCTAACCGCACCCGTAAGATGGACGCAATCCATTGAGCAGATGGTAAATGACGGCGTAGAAACGTTTATCGAATGTGGCCCGGGAAAGGTGCTTCAAGGCCTTGTGAAGAAAATCGCGTCGGGTGTTGAAATAAAAAGCATTTAATTTTTTTCTAGAAAAGCTTGACAACATGAATTAGCCGCATTACTTTTGCACCACTGTTTACGGTTTTGGCCGATGGTGTAATGGTAACACAGGACATTTTGGTTGTCTTATTCAGGGTTCGAGTCCTTGTCGGCCAACAGTTTTAGAATTTAGCCGCTGTAATTGAGGTGATTACAGCGGCTAATTTTTTTAGGGGTCAGCTTAGGGGTCATTTTTCTTCTTAATAACCTCCAAATAACATTTCATATTGATCTTTTGCCCTAATCATATCAATTGAGATTCCATTGTTCCGTCAGGATTCAGATACAGCTGTATATATTTTCCCATCTGAAATTAGAAGCGATTTCAGTGGCGTTAAAAACCTTCATTCTTTCTACGATCAGTTACGTACACTGTACAACACGGAAGTTTCGTTGGACTTTTCCTGGCTCGACTTCTTTGAGGCGAATATGTCAGCTTTATTGCAGGCCTTGATTTATAAACTTAATCATGAAAATGGTTTGACGTTTACAGTCAACTTGCCCCAGATAAAAGAAAAATTTCATGTTCTAATTCGCAATGGTCTGATCAAAGCCAATGGCATACCAGCAGACGACCGACTTACTACCGTCGCATGTGAAAACTTCACCTCTGTCCGTGGGCACGATTTTAAACACTATTTGGACAACGACTTAATTGGCCACAGAGCGTTTGCCACAGTTCCTGTGACATTGATGAAGGCTGTGGCAACAGACTTACTAGAAATATTCAACAATTACTGTATCCATTCTCGCTCTGACTTTCCTTTTTTCGTTTGCGGACAGTTTTATCCAGGTAGAAAGCGACTTTTCTTTACAATGGTAGATTTGGGTATTGGTTTTTTGCCTCCGATAAGAGAGTTCACTAAAAACGGTATCGTATCAGATTTGCAGGCAATAAAATGGGCTGTTGACGGCAATTCAACCAAACAACCTGCGGTTGATATGCCTGCCGGATTGGGGTTATCTGGGATCAATGAATATTGTCTGGCCGGGCGTGTAGCCATGCAAATAGCTTCCGGGCGCGGCTATTGGAATAGCGAACAAGACAAAACAATATTCTTTAAAGATGGTCGTATGTTTCCAACACCAATAATTGGTACAACAGTCAATATTGATTTTGCTTGCTAGCATAACATTTGTTAACAATTCTTAACAACAAGGATGAGAATTCCCTTGTTGTTAAAATTAAAAGAGATAAATTTCTATCATATTGCATTCACAACTCATTGACCTTTAACATGAATAAATTAGTAATCTTTGACATAATTCAAAGTAACACTGCTGCTTTTCAGGAAGAAGGAGAGCGCGTGTTTAACTTAATGGCTGATGAGGTAGCCTCTGGAATCTCATTTGAGCTGTCTTTTGAAGGTATTGATATGTGCTCAACCTTGTTCTTAAATGCAAGCATAGGAAGGCTGTACAGGAAATTTGGTCAAGACAAATTATCTTCTTTGCTTAATATAGGTGGCATTTCGGAGCAGAATAAGATTATTGAAAGAGCAGTAGCTCGCGTAATTGAAAGGGCATTAAATCCAAAGCCTTTTCAACAGATTATGGATGAGGTATTTGAAACTGTGCAATGATAACAGCTCGCAAGATAAAAAGTCTTTTTCCAGGTCCGGGAGAAAAATACCTATTCGATGCGAATGTCTGGCTTTACCTCTTAGCTGGAACACTAGAAGAGGGGGACTACCGACTTGAATACCTCAATCTCTTCGAAAAGCTGGGAAAGTTTCGCGGTGAAAACCCGCCAAAAATAATATTACCCGCTGCGGTAATGTCAGAAGTGATAAATAAGATGATTCAAGCCAATTTTAGGGATTTCAAGCGAGGCTTTCCTCATCTTATTCAAAAGCGACCACCCAATAGGGCATTTTTAGAATTCAAAGAAGACTACCGCTCCCACCCTCAATATCAAGAAGACGTAAAGTTGATTCTTGCTGACTTTGATGCTTATAGCTCCGTTTTAGAATTCGTTTCAGATAGCTTTGAGGATCTTTCAATTGGAGAAATGATTGCCGAAGGGCCCGCCAGCGTAGACTTTACTGATTATTTGATTATTCGGATAGCAAAAAAATATGGTTATATGGTGGTAAGCAATGATGCCGACTTTATAGATCATGATGTTGTCGTTATCTCAGCAAATGGAAAATTCTTCAAATAGCACTATCCTGATCTTACTTGATTTTTGAAAGCATCGTATTTCACAAAGTGCACATAATTACTTCACTTTCAATTGTTTAGATAAGATCTGCAATTTTACTCTAATCCGATCGAGCTATCTTGGCCACTCCGATTTCAGATAATTATCCCAATTCCATTTGAGATGAATGGCACCCGTCGTTCACATGCTCAGAAAACCAGGTACTGAGATTTGGCAAACAGGTTTATAGCACTAAAACTCAGTATTATCTTAGATGTTTTATGTTAAATGGTATTCTTTTGGCGACCTTATATCTATATTTGCTTAAAATCTGCAAAAACATAATTTATCATGCTGATTGAAGAATTTAGTTTCGGCAACTTCAGATCATTCAAAGATGTAAACACTTTGAATATGGCGGCGGCGAATATTAAGTCGAAAGAACCTGAGCTTGACACTAACAATGTAATTCCTCTTACTGAGACACTAGATGTACTCAGGTCAAAAGCTATCTATGGTGCTAACGCTAGTGGCAAAAGCAATGTGATTACTGCACTAGCGACATTCATAAACATTGTAAAAAATTCTGTCAAGGATGAAACAGTCTTCAAGCAGGTTGAACCATTCGCCCTCTCCCGTGAAATGGAGTCTCGGCCAAGCTTCTTCCAGCTAATTTTTCATCACGAAAATGTACGCTATAGGTATGGTTTTGAAGCCAACCGTGATCGGGTTCTTAGTGAATGGCTGTTTGCTCGAAGTAATGTTAGAGAAACCTCTCTGTTTATCCGCGATAAAAGTTCAATTTCAGGTCTCAACAAAACACAATTTGAAGAGGCAGACATTTTTTTGGCATTGTTAGGAAACGTCGGCAAAAAACAGGAAAGTGCATTTGAAGGAAATTCCTTATTCTTAACAAATCTTGCATCCTTCGGTTTTGCAGCAACGGCTAGATTAATTGTTCAAGCAATATCTTCGATCAATATAATCAGTGGATTAGGAGATCTTAGTCTAATGAACGAGGCTGAGCGGGCTATGAAGGATAATTCTGCAAAAAGTTTTATTATATCCTTTTTAAAACATGCAGATTTTGGAATTAAAGATCTTGATCTGTTTGAATTTTCAGAATCGTCTAACGAGGCTTCCACAAATGAAACAAAAGCTTCTGTAAAAAAGCCTAAGCTATCAGCACTCCTATCAATTAGGAACGTTTACGATGAAAACAGAGAATTGGCAGGTCCAACTATTTTCCACACCAGGACGCAAGAGTCTGAGGGTACGAAAAAAATTATTGAACTAAGCCCCCACATTTACAAGGTATTAAGTAGCGGGGGCATTCTAGTAATTGATGAGTTTGACGCACGGTTACATCCACTTTTGACCCGTAAGATTGTCGAAATCTTTAATCAAGTTACGGCGGCGACTGCTCAATTAATTTTTACGACTCACGATACTAATCTGCTATCGGCAGATCTAATAAGGCGTGATCAAGTTGATTTTGTGGAAAAGGATGTTTATGGCGAAAGTCACGTTTATAGCCTTGTTCAATTCAAGGGAATTCGAAATAATGCTTCATTCGAAAAGGATTATATGCAAGGGAAATATGGAGCAGTTCCTTTTCTAGGTGATTTAACTTCAATCAACGAGGAGATTAAAGGTGGGAAAAAGAACAAAGGCCATTAAAATCGGGGATATTAAAGAACAAAAGCCCTGGTTGAAGCGAACGGGATCAAAGTATGTGATTGAAAGAGTTGAGCGCAACAAAACTATATTAATTGTCTGTGAAGGCCAAACAGAAAAATATTACTTTGAGGGCTTTCCCAAGCTTGGCATCACCACTAAGGTGATCAATCTGGAGGGACAATCAAAGCTTACTCTTGTTGCACGCACAAAGAAATTGCAAAGAGAAGAGAATTGCGATTTTGTGTGGTGTGTGTTTGATATGGACATCAATCATGGTGAAATCGAATTTTCACAATTCGACAATGCAATTCACAGCGCAAAACAGATGAAATTTTCCGTGGCTTACTCCAATGACTCGTTTGAGTTGTGGCTTTACCTTCACTATCAAAACTTAGAAGTCAATTGTCGACGGGATTACTTATATGACAAATTGAGTGGACCACTTAACATTGATTATGTTAAAGAAGGTAAGAAAAAGGAGTTTTGCCAAGGTTTATATAAATTGCTTGAAAACGACCCTGCAGCTTCCCAAGAACTTGCAATTAAACGAGCACGAACGCTGCACGAAACTTCTGAACATCTGCCCTATCACGAGCAGAATCCTGTCACAGTTGTCTATGAGCTTGTTGAATTCCTGAATGAGAACCTAACGGGCCGTTCGTAACACTGCTTTTTTATTCCGTCTTGCAATTCAAAATTAGGAATGAACGCAATTTTGAATCTAGTTAATCCTCTGTGCTAGTGATTCTTGGCTAACCATTTCCAAAAGATTAAGCTGCAATTTGTCACACAAAATCATTGTCAGTCTTAGCTTACTAATTACAAACAAAATCTTATTTGATGGTTGTTTGATGGGGTGCTTGGGACTGGCTCCATTGTGAGCTTCACGAAATCAACGCCGACAAAGATTTTTGGCTCCATGACGACATTGATTAACGACATTCACGAGTTTAGAACGCATATTCGCTCCTGTCTTGCCTATACGTATCTTACCCTTAATTGGCCAGATTTTCAACGCATAAATTGCAAAAAATGTGCCAGATCAGATGGCTAAACGGCTTTCAACGTGCGCATCAAGCCACTCCTTAAATTCCAGTAAGCGCAGCCGGCATGAATCAACTAATTTAGTTCCCGGTGGATAACAGCTAAGGATGTATAATTCGGATTCCACAAACGCCTTAGGGTCTATGATCGTACTAAACTTGTTTATTTTGACAGGGCCTGCGGGTAGCTGCCGATCTTTGAAATATCCCTCCAACTCTTCGACGCTCATAATTTGATATTGTTAGGGCGCGAAGGTCTTCAAAATTTTCCGACCGCTCACTTAACTTCTAAAATTTCAAGTTTTTTTTGGCGCAAAAACGACAGCTGGAGGTCGTTTCCTTATTTGGCCTTGTTGTGGGGACTTGACTTCTATTATTTAATTTGATACTATTGATGCCAAATTTAAGATACTGAAAACATCATCAAACGGAAAATTTATGTCAGACGTCCAAAAAAGCGAATTCTTTCTAGAAGAGGCTAAGCCCTATCTAAATCAGGTGAGCTCGGCTAGCCGCCGAAACTTGGGCACATTTTACCTGGCTTATGTTGACGGGTTCAGTTATGCCATCACCTTTAAATATACAGATCAATGGGAGGTTAATACCTGTGTAAAATGGATGAGGTGATATGGCACATTGGGAAAGGAATTACTTTGGAGACAGTGAATTGCGGGTTGACGATATAGTGTTTCTGGAAAACGGGATGGTAGTGGATTGCCTGAATTGCCCGTCTTACGTCCTAAGATATGAAAGCCCTTATTCCACTGCGAAGCGAACTGTTCGAGTTAGAATAGGTGAAAATTATGATCGACAGATAAAGCTAGAAGACATAAGAAGTGGCATATTTATAACTGTCAAATCTTCTTTCGATTTTTTTAAGGTTCCATTGGATCATGATCTTGCCCGGCGTTATATCCGATACCAGGTTCCGGACTTCAATGAGTCGCCGTTTTGTGTTCCCCAGGGCTTGTACATTATCAGCGGCATGAGTAAGTATCTGCGCGGCCAGGTTGTTACCTGCACAACCTATAAGCCAAGTGACCGCCGACCTAAACTTGATGTATGTTTTCATCAAGGTGTTTCGCACGAAACAAATATTGAAAGGCTGCGGGTCATCATTGACCCAGAGAACTTTGAAGGATAAATTTGAATAATGTTATACTTTAGGTACAAGGTTTTAAGGTATGATAACACTGCCAGATGATTTTCAATTGGAATGGGGCACAATGAAGCTCGATATCAGAATCCACACGAAAAGTGAGAGGAAGGTATTTGAAGTACTCTTTGCTGACGGAAGGCCTAGGTTATTTATGAGCCGGTCGGTCATTGCCAGCGGCGAGAAAGTATGGATGTCAATACCAGAAGGCAGGCAGATTGAAGCTTTACCCATAGGCAAACTCATCGTCAAGTACTTCCAACAACAGCAAAACCAACAATAATCATGTGCTACTACAACGGCCAGAAAGTAACGAAAGCTGAATATATTGAGCTCATGCAGCTTGAAAAGTACATTGCGAATATTCCGGAACTAAAACGCCCAACTGTCCTCGGACCCGAATCACCGCAGATGGTGGTCTTAAAGCCGAATGCCGATCATAGGGACTTCGACGTCTCAACAATGAGATGGGGATATATTCCCAAAGGTCTTGCCAATTTGGAGCAGGTGAAAAGATTCGAGAATGGCTACAAGAAAGATGATGGAACGTTCCAAACTGGTTACGACACAGAGAATGCTCGTGGAGAGGAACTGTTTTGGATCAACCCGAAAACGAACAAGCCGAAAATTTTCCGGGACTCAGCCCTCGAAAATCGATGCCTGATTATTTCGCACCAGTATTATGAATGGCACCACATGTACCGGACCAACAAACGTACGGGCGAGCTCTTGAAAACACCTGACAAATATCCGTTTGCAATAAAAGTAAAAGGCCGGGATTATTTCTACATGGCCGGACTTTGGAACACCTGGACCGATAAAGATACGGGAGAGTCATTCGATACTTTGGCGATGGTGACAACCGATGCGAACCCTCTGGCCGCAAAGATTCACAATTCAAAAAAGCGAATGCCGACTATCCTTCCTGACGAACTAGCCTGGGAATGGATGATGACGGATTTGCCACAAGAAAGAATTACTGAATTAGCCAGCTTTCAGTTTCCGGAATCTCATATGGAAGCATTCTCGATCAATCAAAAATTCCAGTTTACCGGAGAAGATCCATATCCAGTAACTTATCCAGAATTGGCTGATTTGAATAATCCTGGTGGTATTCAACCGGCTCAAATGTCGTTGTTTTGATAATCATGATGAACAAGCTCATAATCTGACAGGTCTACTTGATACTTGGCTTCCAGCATTGGTACGTCCTCGTTCTCATCGAAAAACTCATAGGTCTGTGGCAGATGAGGGAGGGAGGGTAAACGGTCGAATTCTGCGAGATAGTAACCTTCTCCTTCGCTGAGCTCAATCGATCCGAATACTGGAATCAGATCTGTGGATTTAAGTTTGTTCCTTAGTACTTGTGCCATTTCTTTTTTCACTGGTTTTAAGCAAAATTAAAAAGATGAATCACATTTACACTTAATCCGCCATTAATTCAGCGGTATAAGGCTAATGATTTGCTTTCTCAATTATGATTACCTGACCTTTATTTTTCGGGTTGAATTTTACAAGAACAGAGACGCCAGTTGTGTACATGAGCTGCTGATCAAAACGGCACCGATATTTGATCTCAGCGACAAAGCATCGCATGGCGGCCGGTCGCACCAACAGAATCAGCTTCGCAATGATTGTTTTGCCATCGGCAGAAATGTACTGGTCGGCTTTTAGAATTGTGGCTTCGGCCATTTGTCCTGCTTTGAATCGGTGCCACCAGGTAGGGTGAAGCCATAATGCATAGCAGGCAATCACAAAGACAACTCCCGACATAAGAGTAAGTAGGGAAAGCGTGTGCAAGCTGATGATCAGTTTATCGACAAAGATTTCCATTTTCCGCGTGTTCATGCATCAAGAAAGGGAGGCTACTCCAGTCGGTGAAATCCGTTGATTGTTCGGTGATATCTATTTATTAAACGGTTGTATGAAATAAAAACCCCATTACCCACCCCTCATTTCCAAGCAATGATCGCTGGATCCATATCAGTTGGTTACAACCGTTTTCCAAACGGACCCATTGAAAAAGTCGATTGTAGCAGTCGTGTCGTTGATGATAATGAGCCCCTTTACCGGACTGGGTATTGCGTCTCGCTCTGCAGTTGTTAATACCGGTGGTCTGAACCCTTTTGTTGTTGAATTGAGCGTAAATACTGAACTCTGAACATCAGTAAAAGTGCCGCCATTCTGGATGATAACATTTCCGGTAGCCGGAAACATTTGGAAATTCTGTACGCCGTTCGCTGATATCTGAACAGAATTCGGGCCTAAGCTACCAAGCTTCAATGATTGACCGGTTACGGCGCTGATCGTATGAATGTACCCAATACCATAAGAATTAGTAGTATTGCCGATGTTACTGCCGGGCGTGATCGCCGCAAGTGAATTTGTTTTGAGTACTCCGTTAACTTTTGCGCTTTGCAAAAATTCCCATTCATTTGAATTCATGCCGGCAAGAATCGTACTTGTGCCCGCGTCGTTTATCCCTCTAAAGTATAGCTTTCCCGCGCTGACATCGATGCCATAGCCGCCCGAATTGGCCGGCGCGTCAGTTTCTTTGAAGATGATTCCTGGCTGATTACCGACCGCCTGAAAACCCTGTTTTGGAGAGCCTCCAATAATTTTATTTCCGCCGACAATCTGCCATGCATCCGACGTTTCCCGATTAGAAAAAATACTTGCTTGTGGTTCATCGCCATAGATCACATGAGAGTTATTGAAAGAAACATAACGCCCGTTTACTGAGTCAGCAACGATTGAAGGGTCGGGTGTGCTCAATATATCCTGCCCCCGGTTCGGATCAAGATAAGTATCTGCGCCGGTAACTATAACTCGCATACTGCGGCTCACCGGTTGCCGTTTTAGCGTGACAAGGTTTGCGGGCTTTTCCTGCATTACCGTACTTTGCGTGAAAGCCCCTGTAATCTGCAACGTGCCTGAAAAGCAAGAATCCAACACTACTACTTCCCGGTTCCCTACGCCGCCGAATGTCGGGTTAGTCCTGCGCTCACTGCGCAAACCATTTATTACAATCGTATTGGAGTTCCGTGCATTGGGCCTGAAATTTGCCAAACCGAAAATGCACAGACCACCCTTTAAATTCGCGTCGGAATCATAGTTGATAAAGGCTGTGGCTTCCATGCTACCAAAAGACAAGTCGTTAAAAATGCCATATCCTCTATTGAATAAAGGGTGGACATTTTCGACACGAACGCCTCCATGTTGCGCAGGCATCCACATCCCATTTCCACCAAAACCACGAATCACCAAGTTTCGCACAACAGTAAGAGATTGCATGACTGTTTTGCGGGTCGCATTCGCATTACGCAATGCAGACGCGGCATTTGCCTCACTCTGAAAGCGGAGACCATCGCCGGAATTTACATTCCCATTTCCTAAAAGCTCTAAATTTTCTATTAGGAATGGTCCGATTCGGTCATAACCATCCGCGTCTGGTAAGGCGAAAAATGTTATAAAGTGTCCCGTAGCGCCGACTTTTTGCCGCAAGATTGTCCCATTGTAGTCGCTGCCGTAACTGTTGCCCAAGCCAACAGAGCCCTGCCCATCACCACGAATACGTAGGCCGGAATAGATTACTAAATTCGTTGCAATCCAAGTACCAGACGGAATATAAAGGTCAAGTTTTCGCTTCGCGTGTGCGAAGTCGAACATTTTTTGAAGAGGTGCTGTATTGTCAGCGGCATTTCGGACACCTCCGAAATACTCAGGCCGTAAGGTTTCAAACTCCCTTTCGTAAACACGACTTCCTGACTGGATCACCATGCTTGAATCGTCCAGTGCAGCGCTGCCAGGCTGAAACCTAAATATTCCTGACTTGACTCCATCAACGATATAAACAGCGTCTGCTGCGCTTCCTGTCCTGAGCTCTGCTATCGTCAAATATGGAACAAATCCAGTTGCAAAAATACGAAGATCTTTCTCATTTACTCCTTCCGCATTTTCCGACTTAGGCCTAAACGAAAGCCTCCCCACTGCTATAAACGTGCTCTGGGTATCTGCGTTCTTGTGGCTCCTTAGTAGTTCGAATGTCCCCGTCCCACCGAGTTTCGTAAACTTTCCCTTTATTGTATATACTGCTTTGGCCTTTGAGCTACTGAGCTCAGTTCCAATAAAGTCATAATAATTACCCCCGGTTTTGACAAATTCATCAGGCAGTACCATTTTGAGCTTGAAGCTATTTGCATCCTTCAAAACAAATGCAATACTCGGCGATACACTTAAGTATTCAGCAGTAATGGTGATTTCAAATTCCTCGTTCAAGTTTAGGTGAGTGGCGTTAGTCGACAAACTAAACCTAATAGGATCGATCTTTGGACTTTTGCCGTACAGAATTGTATGAACTAATGTCAGATAGAGAAAGGTAAGAATAACAGATTGCTTCCGCATAGAATAGATATTGGGTGAGCAGGTAACTTACAGATAAGTTCCTGCAAATCGCCTACCAGATAGTAATTGTCAATAGAATAGGTGGACATGTTTACAAGTTTTTGGCGAATCCGGACGTATGAACGCCTTCTCAGATAATGAGGCTGACATATATTTGTACCACCCACCTGCACCGCACAATAATATTATACAATTTCAAGAATTAAATAAAAAAAATAATTATTGAACAAGTGTTGTGTGTGAATTTCACACAAGCTATATTTGACATATGAAAACATTCAATACCATTGAAGAGGCGTTTGCCTGGTTTTTGGAAAACATTTATAAAAACTTACCGCCGGATGAAAAAAAAGGAGAGTTAACCAATGCTTGGAGAAACTTCACCCACAAAAAGGGTATCTCTCAAAAAAGAATGCAATCGATTTTGAAGCGCTATGGGTTTGACGTCAAGTTGATGGTAACCTACAAGCCTGAATAATATTTTTTTATCCTCGTTTTGTGTGATAACCACACAAAACAGATGCAAGAAAAACCCGGAAAGCAGCAGTCGTCGAAAACAATGCGATCCGGGTGGTTAAATCAATTTCTCATTTTAACAATGCAAAAGTATGAACACATTGCAAGAAAGTAAAGAAAATGGGCCCATCGGTTCAAATGCACAGGTAAACGCTCAAAATATTGGGGCGGCAGGTTTGAATTTTGATCAAATTGATTCACAACCGCTCATTACCAGCACTCCATCACCATCCGATGTTGACAAATGCAAAGCAGAAATTCGTGAGCTGAAATCAAAGATGCATGACTTAGAGGTCTTTAAGCATAAAATGGCGTGCTTCCTGGCCGAGACGGAACTGTCTGCCGACTTCAATGAATTCGTCCTTCCTGGCCACTTCGTTAACTGGGGACAAGCATATGATGAAAAATATCGGTCAATTGAATACAAAATACTTTCAACCGGGAAGAAGGGCGCACAAGGGCTACATGCGGCGGACAAGGATTTGCTTTCACTATACAATTTCATGGCGGAATACTTGACGGACGAACCTGTTGCGAACACTGCTCAGCTCCTGAATACCATCTTAATCAATGTGTTAAGCAGAAAGGAACCGGACTTAGATAAGGATGCAATTCAAATGTGCAGGAAAACGGCTGAGCTATCATCCTTTCTCTTAAAACTTGATTTACACTTTCAGTTTGTCGAGTCAGAAATGGAACCATGGTGCAAGCGCTCAATATTTTACTCACCAGATTCTAAAACAAGGTTGCCATGGAAACAAAACTGACAAGCCGGTTAGAAGAAGATGAAGACATCACTGAGGCCGAACTGCAAAGGATCACGAACAATTCTGAAAAGGAGCGCTTAAAATGGTACAATAATCTATCGAATCCGGCTGTAATCCATCAAAAATGGCTTCTAAGAGATTTGGACGAGGTGTTTGATAAAATAGACAGCGCTTCAATTTGTCGGACCCTCTGCGATTTCGTTGGGGCCTACACCGAAGATCTGGAAGTCCGTGAACCGAGGAAGGCTCAGTCCGATATAATGATAGCAACGGAGCTGATGGCGTTTGTGACAAAGATCAACCGGCGCTGGGAAACGATGAGGCATTTAACTAAAAACGCAAACAACCCGGAAAATGAAAAGATCTGAAATCAAAAAAGCGTCAGCCGCTGATATTGCCGAGGCGATTAAAAACAGGACTTATCAGGGTAGTTTTGAAAGCCTTATAGAATTCGTAGATAGGACACGTTTAAAGCCAATCGCTCAATAGAAAAAGGCCGTTACTTAGCAGTAAGTAACGGCCTTTTAAATAGACCCCTTCACGTAATGTTCAGCGATGTATTTTTGAAGATCTGACCGCTTATACCTGATCATTTTTCCATCCTGAATAAAGCTTAACCTTTTCTGCTTCCGTAGATTCTCCACTTGTCTGGTGCAAACTTTCAGATACCGCGCCGCTTCTTTGGCATCAAGAATTTCGTTGTAGATGTCTTCCTTCTGCTGGCTCATTATGAACTTCGTGAGTCGGCTCAGTTCCTGGGTGATTAGTTCGGCTTGCTTGCCGTCCATGGTTATTAATGTGCTCATATCGGTTGCTTTAAATTTTTGAGCATAGTTACACTAATTTATTATTACTTGCCAAGTGTCAACTCCTTAAATAACTTTTGTTAACAACCTCATAATCCGCAAATTATATCAAATGAAATGTTTTGTGATTAGCAATAGCACCGTTTAAGAAAAAGAGATAAAATTACTTTTTAGCGTGGCCCAAAATTGCAATCTTAGTGAAATTTTACTCCCCAATATGGAACAACCTCGGAAACTCAACTGGTCAAAAATCATTATATACATCGCTTCCACAGTGGTGGTACTCACGTTGCTTGACAAGATGTTTGTTCATTCTTCTAATCGATCCCCCCAAGAGATCAGAGAACAAGCAGCCAGGGATTCAATTAATGACATCCGGATGCTTCCTTTGGAGGTAAAAGCAAACTCAAAGATGCTGGATAGCCTATTGCTAACGAACAATGAGTTTGACGATGCGACGAAGCGCCTTAATTTGTTAAAGTCGGTTTCTGCCATTTATTTCAAATCGCAAAATCAATCAAGAGAGCCGACTATTCGGAAGAAAGGAAAGGATTTAGGTCAAAAAATTACGCGCTTTCAAATCAAGCAGTTCCCCCAGCTGCGTAAAATGTTTGTCACTTCAAAAAAAGATATTCTTTGGGAAGAAGATATTGAAATCCAAGCGCAAGGCAGGAAAAGTGACATCCTTGTTTTGACCGGTGGGTCATTTGCTCCCAATAAAAGGAAGAAGCAGTTTATGGAAGCGATTAACGAAACGGTACATAAATTGAGGTTTAAAAAGGTCATATTTAAATGGTATGAATATGACGTGAAAAACACAATTTACCAAATTGATTCACCGACCGACTCGGAGATAATCTAAGTTCGGCAATAAATCACAAAATATTCCATTTGAATTAAATCAAAAACGCGATTTTTTACCGACTGTGAAAAAGGTTGTTTTTATGTATTATTATTCCCTAACATTGATAAACCCATAATTTGAAAATGAAACAGCTTATCCTCACTTTCGTATTCCTTTCAATTTCCCTGGCTTCGAGTGCGCAGTCGGTAAACGATGTCCTGATCAGGGATATTGATGTCGAGTATGTTCAGATTATCGGAACAAAGAAGTTGTTGTCCAAGCAGGTATATATTGAAATAGATTTCGGACAAAGAAATCGGATATTCAGCAACAAAGACACTTACGTAAAAGATGAGAACGGGAAACAATTGGTTCTCAACTCTATGATTGACGCTTTGAATTTCATGGTCGCCAATGGATATGAGTTCGTTCAGGCATACGCCTTTGCCGTGGACAACGGACAAACGGTTTATCACTACCTTTTAAGAAAAATGGAAAATCAAAAGGACTTGCCACTTTCTCCAAAATAACGAATAGCTAGTACGGCAATTCTCTTACAATCGTCCCATTTGGCGAAACCTCCGCATACTTGTTAGGGCCGACATTGACTAGTTGAACCTTTGGTATACGCTCGTTACTGGCTTTAATTTCCGCCAGCTCCGCGCGAATTGCTTTCAACTCATTCAAGCTAGTGTCGTCTTTTTTTGCAACCCCAGATTGATATGTCTGCATGAATGCAACCGCCTCCTTTCTTTCATCCTCGGCGCGGGAAACTCCGGTGCCGTCCAAAACATTGGTTAAGAGATAATCCAAAATGCCTGGTTGATTGTCCTTATTGATGGCTTCAATTAGATCATAGTACTTTTGGGTTGATTTCCTGTTTGTAACATATTCTCCCTTTTCAGCTTCAATCAATGTTCCGCCATCACGGTGTCTGCGTCCGCCCACTTCTCCACCAAATTCGTATTCTTCCGGTTGCTGTTGATTAACTAATTGAAACGCTTTCACTTTCGCAAATCCGAAAGCAGCAAACATTGCAGCCACGGCCCCCGCAGCTAATGCGACTCCCCACGGTCCCGTCCCAGCGAGGGTGGCAAAGATCTTAGCACTTGCTGTTGCCAAGGAACTTAATTGAGTTGCCGATTCTATTATCATTTGAGCTTTTTGCGTCCTTTTTTGATCGTCTAATGCGCGCTTACGCGTTTGCTTAAGCTCCTCCAGTTCTTTTTGACGCAAATCTAAATTATTTGCCAACCCTTGTTTGTTCAGATCAAGCTCGGCTTCCACCTGCTGTTTCTTTTTATCTATCTCATTATCTATTCGTTGAATACGCTGCTGAGAAAGCTGGTTAAGTGTGTTATAAAGGTCAGTCATTGATTGCTTAATGGACTGGGCTGCATACTGAGCAAATTCTATTGCTGCCTCGGACTGCTCCTTATCCAGCCCAATTTTGTCCAAAAATTTTTCAAATAACGTTGTCTTCTTTTCTTTTTTTGACAAATCTTCTTGAGCTGCATCAATTTGTGCCAGTGCCAAATACAATCCTGCTAACCTTGCCTTAGCTTCGGGATCGGATGACGCCTCAATGATCTTGATTCTCTCTTTAATATGACTCCTTTCCACCTCTAACAGCTGTTGACGAGCTTTTATTTCAAGCGACATTCGACCGTCGATTTGCGCTCGAATGACAGCAAGTTCAGCTGTTTGCATTTCTTGGTTAGCTCGGTTGTCCAATTTGGATAACTTGTGCTCCATATCAATCTTTTCAAGCTCCTTAGCTTTCTGTTTTTCTAGCTTCGTTATATCAATCCCAGACTGCTTAGCTAGCTTAAAAAGCTGCTCGTATTTATACTCCGTTTCCTGCAGCTGTTTTTGGTATTCTGTCGAGATGATGCCAGTTATTGACCGCTCATTATCTGATATAAATTTGGCCCGCTCCCTATACTCCTCTTCATTGATGAGGTCGCGTTGAAAGTTAAATGGAGCCTTCTCCTGCTCATTTAATGAAACCGATTTGTCCGGAATTATTCGATTGTCTTTATCAAACTGGCCCTTTCTGGCGCCGGCAAGTATTTGTTTTAATTTCAGAATTGCCTTTTCCTCCAAGTCAATTTCTTGAAGCTGAAGTTTTTTCTTCTCCTCCAGGTATTTCAGAAAGTCGTCCTTAAATGCTTCGACTTTTTCCTTCCCGTAGTCTTTCTCAAGTTTCAACAGCGCATCCTGCAAGTCTTTTTCAGCTTTTAAAAGTGCTGTCCTTTGGGCCTTTGCTGCTGCAAGCGCCTCTCTATCTTCCGGGATAAGTTTGGTTGCATTAGATGTCAGCTCAGCGGTGCTCTTCTTGCCAACATTTGCCTGCAACCGCGCCTCTTCTTCCAGGATTTTTTTTCTGTTAGCATCAAATGCTTCCTTCGACTTTGAAAAGTTGCGATTAGCAATTGAAAGGCTTCTTGTCATTGCCAAGTCGCCCAGGTATTCAAACCCAGCAATCAAAAGCATTGCGTCATTTTTTAAGTGCTCCCACCCCACCCCTATCCAGACTCCAAAAGACTCGGCCCAGTCTAAAACATTGTTTTTACTTATGATCAACAGTTTATTCAATCGCTCAAACGCCGGATAAGCTTTGTTGTCAACTGTTATTGATGCGTCGTCGATTGATTTTTCCGCGTCAACGAAGCCTTTCGCCAACCGGTCCATAAAATCAAATCGGCCAGCACCAGCAGATAGGCTATTTTCAGTTAGGTCAATTTGTTTAACGATCCGTTCAAGCGCAGCAACCGATTCACCAGATCCCTTTTTAAACTCTGTCGTTACCCCGCGAAATGACAACTGCACCTTGTTACCTTGAACTTGCGCCTGAACACCCAGCTTCGCCAAGGCGTCTGTTTGTCCTTTATCTGCTGAGACAATAGCTTCTGAAAATTGAACGAAATCCGCCTTTAATTCTTTGGCTAATATGCCGAGGCTGATAAGTTGAGCTTTTGTCGGTTTGATACCGCTTGATGAGAGCAATCCAAAGGAAGCTGTAGTTTGCCTCAATGTAACATCAAGGTCACTCGCAATTTGATCAAGCACGTCCATGTTATCAGTAACGTCCTTCTGATTGCCAGAAATAGCTAGAAGGCTGTCGTTCATCCTTAAATAGCCCTCCCTCATTCTATATATCGCGACAGTCCCAGCTACAACAGCGGCTCCTAAAAGGCCTGCGAAACGAGTTGCACTGGTCATCACCTGGCTAAGAATTTTGCCAGACGTACCTGCGTTGGTAGTCATTTCTTTAAACTTGCCGGTAAGGCTTTGGATCATCCCACGAACGCTCCCAGCTTTTACCTCGGTTTGCCCAAGCGACTCGTTTACCTTTCTCAGCTTCTCCTGAACCGCTTCCAGCTCCTTTTTAAGCTCATCATGTTTTCCGGCCGCGTTTACTTCGTCGAGCTTTTTAACAAACTTCCCCTGTTCAGCGGTTAGCTGTTTAATTTGTTCACGATATGCTGCGAGCGTTGCTTCCATTTCCACCATGTGTTTGGTGTTAACTGAGAGCTCTTTATCCAGGTCTGCCGCGCCCTGGGCCGCGAGCTTGAAAGGGTCTGACCTGGACATGCGTATAATGGCTTCCTCGTGCTTTTCAAAGCGAGAATCTATGGCGTCGAGGGCTTTTAAGACTTCGCTGACATCAAGTTGGTAAGTTGTATTGATTTCTGACATGGCTAATATTATTTTTCGCTATTTTATTATGTGTGCGGTGGTCTTTTCGCAATTGTTCCAACAAACTCCTCTTGCAGCAACCGGTTTATATTTCGGAATCATTGGTTGCCATTCCACCGATATTCAAATCACCTAAATTGATCGTCACGATATCTTCATGGATGAGAGGAAGAGTCGGATTAGATTGTCTCAGCTCTGCGTAACTTAACACTTTAAAATGCTCATCGTGATCAAGAGTATCGTCTAATGGCGCAGTCCATATTAGTTCTCCCGCATCATTGAACACTTGTTCGCCAGGTTTGAACATATGCGGCCGTAAGCAAGTCTTTTCTCCAGTGTCCGGATCAATAAATGTCCAAAAATCGGGTTCCTCGTCGGATGGCAGATTTGCGAGTTGGGCATTTGATTCCCGTAATGACTCTTCCGGATCGGCTTGGGGTAAGCTGTTTGGCTTTGATTCAAGCGAATTTTTCATGGCGGTAATTTTTAGATTTAATAAGAAACTCGATGGTAATTATTCTCATACAATTGCGAAAAAACAGACAGCAGTCCATATTTTCCGGCGTCAACACAGTGTCCATTTCGCTCATAAGACACTTTTGTTTTTGGGTCCACAGTTTTTTCTTTGAGAAATCCACCAGTTGGACTTTCAATCGTTTCCTGAAGGTCTTTAATGAATTTTGGACACCTCACTTCGTCAATCCATATCTCAGCTGGTTGATACCCAGCAAATATGTCATTCAGAAACTGCCTAAGGAACTCATTGAAAAACTGCTTTTTGTAAACACGGTCAGATCCTGAATGTAAGTAAGGTTCAAGGGTCCGCCGAACTGAATTGAATGCCTTGCGATCACCAAATCCTGGTATTCTGTTTTCACCAGAAGCATCACCACAATAGCTTACTGGCGCTGGCCCGTAAACTGCTGGATACTTCTTAATCCATTCTTGACAGACGGCCTCAGCTGTGTTGCGTGGATGAGGCAGGCAAAATTCATCGTAGAACCGAACTACATATCCCTGGTGACCATTGATTACTTTTGGTTCCAACTGAAAGCATAAAAGCGTCATATAAGGCCAAACATTGAAGTCAAACGTAAGGAATGACGGGATGCCAGGTAGATAAGGAACCGAGCGTACATGCTGGGTATAATTAAAATTATATATCCATTCATGCCCGTTTGACTCGACATATTCCCAATCACCATCCACAAAACGCTGGTAATTAATTGCAGTCATATTTGTTTTTAGAGATGTCAAATATGACTTAGGGACAAATGGATTGTCTGTCACTTTTGCTTGTATGTAGCGCCACGTTTCCGGTAACGTACCTTCAATGAACCGATCATAGATGCGAGTCTTAACCCAATTCTTTGTTGGATTGCATGTGCCTAGCACCAGTGGCCGAGGTTTGTGACCAAAGCTGTTCGCCTCAGCATTTAACCAGGATCCAGCCCTTTCAAAGCATTTATCTAATGTCTGTTCCTGGAACTCCGAAAGCTCATCCAATCCGAAGCCATTTACCTCCAAGCCGTGAAAACGGGTCATATCCTTATCCTGGGTAAAACTTTCAGGGAATAGCTGAACTACTGAGCCATTATCAAACGTGTATGTTAAATCTGCTTTATTCCGAGAAACGATCCGGCTCTTATACCGGTCTTGCGAATAGATATAGTTTACTGAAGGCACTAAGTTATTGGTGATTTTGGGACGGTCAGCCCGCATGATTGCCCAACGGCTGTTTGGATAAATCATCGCAAGCTCAGCAAACACTATTGCCAGCCAGATCGTTTTCGCACCGCGGATAGCTCCGCCATAAAGTAGGAAGCTCACATCTGTTGATGACAGCACCTCAATTGCCTCGAGTTGTTTATTCGTGAGCTGCACCGATTTCTAATGTTTTGATTTGATTTGTAATTGGGTCAATCACTGTAAAAGGCGTTGATCGGCTTTGCCCTGCATTATTTGGGGTGTCTGGCGCTTTCGGATTGTCTCCTGCTCGTTCCCGCCAATTCCTGGTTCTGTTGCTTAGCCAGATCGCAGCGGCTTTTGTGTCGGGCGGGTAACGGGCGATTGTTTCTTCTTTCACCACCTTCTCGCTGTCCTTTCCATCCTTCACCACAAAGAACTTCGTTTCCGGATGCTCATAACCTGTGGCTCTTTCAAACATTCCCCGGGCTACCTTTGCATCTGCTCTCCGCTTCCCGCGTGTGAGTGAGTCCCAAAATTCTTCGTGTTCTTTTTTCCACCTGTTAAGTGTTGACTTAGAAATTCCAAAATCCTCAGAAATTTCCTTGTCCGTCGAACCCAACAAACAAAGCTCATAAACCTCATTTGGATGGAAATTCGGGTCGTATTCAGGGATTCTTCCTGTGCTCTTTCCTTTTGCGAAACTATTTCCCTTTGGCGCCGGCATTTCATTGTGCATTTACTATTTCGGTTTCCGCGGCAATATTCCTTGGCCTCTTCACTATCTCGTCAATGTCAATGTGATTTCTTTGCTGACTAAAAAAATCGGTTCGATTCCTTAACCAGATTTCACAAGCCCTGACATCTCCGGGAATGTGACGGACTGTATCAACTGTACGTAGCTCCCGCTTGTTGATATCAATTTGGATTTCGAAAGTCGCCTTTTCAATTTGATCATAGCCCATGGCTCTTTTGAAAAGACTATGAGCAACTTTTGAATCCGCAATTGTCTTCCCCCTTCGGACAGAATTTGCAAATTCCTCATCCTGAGTCTTCCAAAAATTGATAGTTTGCTCACTTACATCAAAGACAAAGCCTAGCTCGGCATCAGTAATTCCCAGACAACACAGCTTGAATGCTAATATTGAGTGATAGTTTCGCTCATACTCACCAGGCCTTCCCCTTTTGCGTTGCAATTGCTTATTTGTTTTGTCCATGGTTCATAGTAATTTGGATGAAGGAAATTTTTTTTATACAATTATCCAAAAAGTTGTTTTTCAATCAGTTAAACAACTGATTATCAGATACTTTGTAATCTGTATTGCAAATTAAATGATCAGGTCTGGGAAGAAGATTTTTTAATGATTCCTAAGGGTATGAAATTGAAAGGCTCAAAATCTAGCCTATGAATATGCAATGCCGGCACAATTAACTTTCGAGCATTTGTTGCCGCTTTGGGAAATTCAAAGAAAAAGGAGGCAAAAAGTAAAATGCCCAATAGAGGCAGAGATTATTTACCGCCTTGCCGTGGGTGTTAAAAGTTGAGGAGATATTTGTTTTAGTATGGACGTATTTATTAATAAAAGAAATTTTCTTAAAAATGAAGATCACTTACCTATTCGGCGCCGGAGCTAGTCACACAGCTTTGCCAACAGTTGACGAAATCCCAAAGGAGTACGAAAAGTTCTTGGAAATCTTCAATAACGTCTTAAAAAGTGACAGTCACTCGATTCCACCGATCCCTTTTGAGAGTTATGACAGTATCCATTACGCTCTTCATGGTAGACTGAGATCATTTGTTGACCATATCGCGAATCATTCAAGCATAGACACATATGCCAAAAAACTCTACCTTCAAAAGAATTTTGATGATTACGAAAGATATAAATTGTGTCTTTCTATATTTTTAGATTATGCGCAGATCTCTCGGGGCCCTGATCAACGTTACGACACTTTTTTTGCGTCGATACTGAAAGAAAACGTGAAGGATTTCCCTAAAAATGTAAACGTAGTTTCCTGGAACTATGATACGCAGTTCGAAACTGCATATGCTGGCTATTCGGGACAGTATAGTATGAGTGGCGCTACTGACAGCTTGGGGCTGGTTTTTAAGAACAATTCTTACTCTGATTCCGTAAACCTCAAAGAATTTAATATCGTAAAGTTGAATGGATCTTTGGGGAGCATCTCTAAGGTTGATGATACTTTTGGATATCTAACCCCAAGAAGCCCAAGTTTGAAGAGATTATTAAATATGCATGACGTTAATGCTTATGTAACTGCCTTCGAAAGTTTTACAAAAGGTGAATCGGAATCGCTAATTTCCTTTGCTTGGGAGGGTTCAAGACGTTCAGACATTATTCAAAAAGCGGTGGAAGCTACCTCCGACACCGAAGTTGTTGTCGTAATAGGATATTCTTTTCCATATTTTAATAGGAATGTTGATCGAAAAATTTTTGACAAAATGTATGGGCTGTCGAAAGTCTACATCCAAGACCCAAATGCTGAGAGCTTAGTGCAACCTGTCCAGGAACTTTGTCAACGAGTAAATAGACGAGGCGCTAAGAGGGTTGAAGTAATTCCCTTCCAAGGAGTGTCTCAGTTCTTAATTCCTAACGAGTTGGAATGATGACACATTCGTCATGGTAAATCTGATTATGCATAGTAACGCAGTATTGCATTTCATCTGCCCATTTATAGGCGACAAATCCAACATATTTCTGCTCATCAAATGACAAGAAGACGCGGAGAAAAGTATCGAATCATAAAATGGGCTTTGATTGTTTCAATCTTGACTGGTATTGTCCCTTTACTTTTTTATTGGTACAAATTCGGAAGTTTTGAACTTAGCGACAATTTGGAAACATGGTCACATTTTAGCGATTTCTTCAACCTTTGGGTGAGTCTAGTGAGCTTAATTCTGATTTTTTCGTTAACCTATTACATAAGTAAGATCGAAGAGCGGAGATATGAAGAACTGAGAGAACTTGACAACATGCGAAATCGCCCAATATTGATCTGTGATACTGACTCCGCTCACTACCATATTGTAAAAAACATCGGCATAGGGCCAGCATTAAACATAAAGGCTTCCATAAAGACAGATAGTGGAGAATATTTGCAACCTGTGGCAATCCCTCCTTTAATGGCGGGCGATTCCGCAAAGATCAATTGGATGCAACATTTCAATACTGATTCACCAATCAAGTGCTTAGTGTATCAGGATGTCTTTAATAATTTCAGTACTACATTGGTAGACAATACGTTAAACATTGAAATGTTGATTGGCGAAAACGTATTGGCTGAATTTAAAACCAGCTCGCCGGTTCGTAAGAAGCTGCGTTGGAATGTGGGTTTGTGATCCTTTATGACATTATGCATTCATAATTTTCTGCAAAATCACTGTCAGCGTTTTACCCTCCGCAAGAAGGACTTCAATTTTCTTACTCAGCTCAAAAGAAACATTCCCGGCCCGTGCCTTTTCCAGTTCTTGAATGTACTCTTCTGTTAACGCACGCTGCTTAGCTGCAAGTGCTGTCATTGCATCACAAATCAGCTCTAATTCCGTTCTACCTTGTCCTATTTTTTCGGAGATGTTAATTTGAATATCCATTGATTGAAGATTATATGTTTTAAGAATAGTTATGCTATTGTTGGCTAAATACGGCATCCATAGCTTCATCTAGGCTCTCCTTATCGAAACTGTTGAAGTAAGCCTGCGTTGTTGACAAGTGTTTGTGCCCAAGTGAGTTCATGATGTCAACAAGCGTTATTTTATTTGTTTTTTTCATTGCCCTGCGTGCCTTGTCCGCGAAGGAGTGCCTGGCGGTGTGAAACGAGAGCGGACGAGTAATACCACTGAGCTCTCCAATGACTTTAAGTTCTTTATTGATCAATGCGGTCTGGGAGGAAATATGATTGAACAGTCTGTTTCTAAGTGCCTCCGCCATTGTCCTTTTTGCTAAGTAGGTCACGTATTTTGCATAGGGCTCAGAATCTTGAAGAATCGGAAATAAATATTCATCACACCCACCCTCGGGACGATAGTAACTTGTCAATATCTTCCAGGAACCGGAATTCAACGCTATGCTTTTCTTGTGGCCAGTCTTGTCCATTTCATACTCTAAACGCCCGTCTGATGTGACGTTACATTGCCTGAGCTGAATGAGGTCCGCTATCCGTATTCCAGCGTTATAGTAGGAAAATAAGTAAAAGTTCCGGCAGTGATGAGTCCAATCAGACCCGCCAGCAGCAATTAAATCTAACTCAACCATAACTTTAATTTGCTCGTCGTTCAGCTTGATGCGGTCTGGCAGTACCGACTTTGCGCGGGTATGCGCCCGGAATGGATCTTTCACTATTGTGTCGTCAGCAATAGCAGATCTAAAAACTGAGCATACCCTCTTCATATTATCATTCAGTGTCGTTCCTTTCAGGCCTTTTGAAAGTAAAAAAATCTTATACTCGGAAATGTGAACCGGCGCTATCTCATTCATTTTGATTTTGTCATCAAAATAATTTACGAACCGGTCCATTTTGGATTTAACATGACGCTGATATCCAATTGACGAGTCTGATTTTATTTTTGCGAAATGTTTGTCGAAATATTCTTTCACAGTAATTTCACCATTAGGTGACTTCTCAAAACTTTCGGCTCCTGGTAATCCCTCGCTAGCGGTGACCCTGGCCTCCTTGAGGTCTGCTATCTTCTGCTCAATCGCAGCATTGTACACAGCATGTTTGCTGAATGACGACCTGATCCATTTGCCCTGCCGAGCTTGTTTGTTAAACTGTTCGAATGGGATTCGAAATTCCATCATCACTTTTTGGCTTTTCCTGTTTTGGGTTATTCGGACAAAGATAGAGTGAAGCCCGTCATGGTTCGCGCGACTGTTTATCTCTACATTGAAAGTTGCAGGTCGTCTTGCCGCACCCGGGAGAATTGTTCTCGGTCGACTTGCCTTTGGTGATCTCTTATGAGCCGCGGTGTCTGAATCCGGTTTATCTAATCTTTCTTTCGGCAAATCTTCAATTCCCCGCATTTCTTCAAATGGTTCATATCTGGCCGGCGTTAGATCTGTTTTGGTTTTGTCGCAAATTGCCTCTACATATAAAGTGTGGATTTGGGACATTTGCTCAGTTTTCGGCTTGGTAATTTTGGGACATTCTGATTTTTGTTTCGCCGTGAATTTGGGACATTCGCTTTCGTCACTTTCAGTGAATTTGGGACACTCGCGCAACACTTGGTGAATTTGGGACAGGGTGCCTTCATCTACATTTGTGAGGTCTTGCCACTTATCAATGATCCCCTTAATCAGAAAATCATTTATCCAATCCTGCTGATTCAGTTGCCGGTATCGCGCCTCCTCTCTTTGCTGCTTTTTCCTTGCTGCTTCATGGTCTCGTTTATTTTCCGAATTTAGCTTCGGCCGAAGCCAGTACTCTTTATTGTTTCCGTTCAATACAAGTTCCCTGTCCTTGGGACCAAACGACTCTGTCTCTAGTAGCCTATTTCGAAATAAGATCTCGGAAACATATTCAACCAGTAAACTTCCAAGTTTGGGGTAGTTTTCTGTACACAGTAAATCAGCAGTGTTTTTAATATTAATCCCCTTGGTTTGAAGGAATCTCATCTTAACTACTTTAATTTCTACTCGAACAAGGTTTTGCGGCAGAGAGTATTGTCGGCCCTTATCATAAATTTTAATG
Source organism: Dyadobacter alkalitolerans DSM 23607 (assembly GCF_000428845.1). GTDB lineage: Bacteria > Bacteroidota > Bacteroidia > Cytophagales > Spirosomataceae > Dyadobacter > Dyadobacter alkalitolerans. The sequence continues at coordinate 394,106 of NZ_AUAS01000003.1, forward strand.
ATAAATTCCGCAGTTTGGCATTGATAATAATATCTGTTTTCAATCGGCCGTTCAAAGGGAATGCCCTTATAGGTAAGCAGGCTGGTGAGCAGAATATTGACGTCAAAAGGCAAAACTATATTTACACCAAATTCTAAGTTGTGGAGGCTCACAGACTGCGGAGCAACATCAAGTATAGACCAAAAGTCCGTGAGTGTCACCAAAAGATCCTTAACACTAAAATTATTGTAATTATGTTTGCCGTCATTGAAAAACTTGTGGATACTTCCAGCTAACAGAAGATTAGTCGAACCCTTTGCGGTATACGCAGAAAAGGTAAAGCCTTTGTGATGGGCTATCGCTGCTTTGCCGGTGGTGTCCTCTCCGGTTTCCTGGCTGTACCTCCCCTCGAAAGGAAGCTTTTTCACCAATGCAAGGTAATCCACGTTAACCGGACCTCCTTTTAATCCATCAAACATGTTTGTTTAATTTTTGAGATGAACAGAAAAATGAGTGAGCACAGTTGTTAACTACGCTTGTACTTTAAGCTTTTAACCTCAATCATTGACCTTTCAACTTCCTCCCTTTTTATACGCACACGACCTCCAATCCTTACAGCAGTTATGAGGCCGCGCTTGATATAGTCGTCTAACGTTGGAAGGCTTACCTTAAGCAGCTTAGCCACTTCTTTGCGTGTCGTATATTCCGGCACGGCAATTTTTGGCTCTGGTAGTTTCCACTCCTGCAGGGCCCTCACTACCGAATTTTGAATGATTACATCCAGCTCTTCGCCGCTGATGGATGTGATTTGATAAGTTTGTGACATGGTACCAAGTTTTTGTTGTTCTTGGTATCAAAGTAAAAGAATAGAACAATTATATCCCGTCGCGAGGATCTCGCGAGAAAACTAGCAGCAATTTTATATTGAATTAACCTTTGGTATTTTAATCTTTTGCCTTCTAAATTCTTCGAGCGTATTTGTCGTCTCTGACATTTCGCGCTCCAAATTTGCCTGAGAGTCGGTTTCGAAGTCGAAAACGCTCATACACATTTTTGCCGCAGCTTTCAAATTCAAATCTCCTTTCCTAAGCGGCATTTCAATGTATCCCTTCGCCATCAACTCCCGAATGACAAATCCTGCGACATTAGTATTGCAGAGCCACTTCAGCTTATTTACTGAACCGGCGCCGCCGTCTGCCCTTAATTCTTCCATTTCCAACATCACGGTCTTGTTCACCGTAACAACACTGGATATTATTTCGTCAACTGCACGCAATTTATTGAGGACGTAATGAATGAGCGAAAAAAGACCCGTTTCAAAATCAATCTTTTGTCCATTCTCCTTCATCTCAGACACTATCTTGAGCAAAATTCGTTCGTAAGCAGGTATTCTGTTTGTAATTGACGCAAATTTATATTTAAGCCCGGCAGCATATTGAAAGCGTTCCGTGGCATTTGTAAGAGCAGAAAGCCGAGAACTAACCTCTGACCCAAATTCCAATACTATGTCCGAGGACGAAATATTAAATTTTTCCGCCAAGTCCTCTAAATAGCCCTTGGTTTCTTCACTCGGAAGAATTCTCCCATATGACACCGAAGACCCGTCTTCCAAGACGTCAATGCAAAACCTCCCGACTGACCAGAGGCTAGAATGGGTAAAAAAACGGAAGAGGATTTCCTCCCACTTATTATTCAAGGTTTCAAAATGCATGTTTTATAAGTTTTGAGTAATCAGCCCACTATCTTTATTGTCGCCCCTTTGAAGTGATCATGCTCTAACATTCGAAGCGCTGTTTCTTCACCTGAGACTTTGATATATTTCATAAATGACGTTTCGGTTTTATGTCCAGTTATCTTCATTATGTCTATGCTTGACACTCCAGCCAAATAAGCATTAGTAGCAAATGATCGTCGGGCAGTATGCGTAGAGATAACTTTATATTTTTCTACATACTTCGTGATTCGCTGGCCCCCCTTCGTCATCGCAACTTCAACCTTACTGTTTAATTCTGCTTCCTTGCCAACATCTTTTAGATATTCATTCATTTTTTGATTGCTGATTGCTCTCGGAATGGAATGTTTGTGCTTGTGCAAAATAGCCGATACCCGAGGATTGATGGGAATAACGACCTTTGATTGAGTTTTTTGCGTGTTTACGACCAGCAGTTTTCCTTCACCCATGACATTCTCAGGCCTTAACTGAGTGAAATCAGAGAATCTTAATCCAGTATAGCAGCCGATCAAAAATAGGTCGCGAACATTGTCCAGCTTCTTACTTTTCGATAAATCCACATTATACAACTTGTTCAATTCAGCATCAGTAAGATAAATAGCGCCAGTCTCCTCTTTCGGCTTATTAAACTCATCACTTTCAAAGACTCGATTCTCGTGTAGTCCCTCATTTTGAGCAGCCCTCAGCCAGGCTTTAAGGTGTTTTATCTGATTACCAATACTATTGCTTGCATATTTTTTGACGTTTGTCAGCCATTTAATAAACTCCCTGTGGAAATTAAGGTCGATGTCTTCAAAATCGATAGGTCCGCCGAGGAAACTTTGAAATTCCTTCAAATTAGTGAGCGTAGTCTGATGTGTTTTCAAAGTTACTGGGACATATTTCTTATTTTTTCGTCTGATCAAGCGGTCCCCCGACTTGGATTCGTCAATGAATCGCTGAGCAAAGTTCAACAGACTTTCCTTTTGAGAAACCTTCTTCTGTAGGCGGGAGTCCTTTTTAAATTCCTTGTCCAAATGCTCCTTGAATAATTCCGGAGTCAACTCAATGCCGGATAGATCGAAGCTCCGACGTAATTCAATAACCTTTGCGCCGTAGCGGTCGAGTTGAGTATTTGCATCTTTAAATTTCTGCCTATTCTCCCTGGATTGACTTAGTACATTAAACCGCTGTCCGTCCACATCCCAATCCTGCGGGCGCACTTTTTCGCCTGTCGAATATTTCAACCTCTGACCGTTAAATCGATACAGCATGTAAACCAAAGTAGTGTCCTCCGCCTTGGTATCTTTGAGCACAAAGCGTACTTCATTTAATGTCCTTTTCACAATTTTTATCTTAAAACCGACTTATCGATAAAATTACAACAAATTGAGAAAGGGGACACATTAGGGGACGTTTCTTTTTTATCTATGTTTGTTATTAGGAAAAAAGATAAACCAAGAACTAATTTATAAATCACTGGCAGGCAAACTGATTAACCAAAACGAAAAGTATCAAAGAAATTAAGTTCGAGTCCTTGTCGGCCAACAGTAAAGTTAAAGAGCTCATTCCGGTGAGCTCTTTTTTTGTGCCTTTCTCTCTCCCCTTCCTTTTTAAGAATCTGTACAAATTAGTCGACGAACTGGCCTTTATTATCTATGAATTGGGCGATTTTATCGATAAACGCCCCTTTTATCAACAAATTTTCAATATAGGTTACTTCGCACATTTTGACCATATAATATTTCGATATGAAATATTAAATTTACTATGTTATTAACCTAAACGGCACCCACATGAAAGTTGAGAAAGTTAAAAAGCGCGACCGAGAGCGGACAAAAAGTAAGATCCTCAAAGCAGTAGGGGAAGTTATCGAACAACACGGAACAGAAAAGGTAGGCGTTAACCTCATTGCACGCACAGCGGGCGTGAACAAGGTTTTGATCTATCGCTATTTTGAAAGTGTTGACGGATTAATGGAGCAATATGTCAGATCCGGCGAGTACACTTCCACCACGGCGACGGAATACATTGACAACATTCCTACACTGGCCCCCGAGGAACGCAGCAAAGCACTTACAAGCCTCATGCACACTTTTATGAATGATTTGCGGGAAAGAAAGGCTACGCGCGATCTGCTCCGCTGGGAAATCGGGACAGGCAAATCCATGCTTTCCGATGCCCGTAACCAAGTTGCAACGCGGATCCTGGACAAGATCGGCAACCTCCCTAATTACAGCGACACCAGCGCGCTTGTATCATTCCTTTCAGCCGGCATCTATTTCATGACCATTTCTACGGACTACCGCGAAAAAATGATCGACGTTGACCTCCATTCCGACGAAGGCTGGAAACGAATTGAAAAAGTGATTGAACGCATCATTACAGACATCAGAAATTAAACTGGTGATCAGAAATTAACCTGCTAAAAAGATTTTAAGGCTCAATCAGAAGCCTGCCAGGGAGTGTGCAGCTATTTCATTTGAAATATTGTACACTCCTTGTTCTATATTTGCGGTTCCCTGCAAAGACTTGCCGCAGGTTAACATGCAATGAGCGTTCTAAAAAAATTAGCCAGCGAAACCGCTATTTATGGTATCAGCACAATGCTGGGGCGGTTCTTAAATTACCTGCTGGTTGCCCTCCACACCAAGTTATTTGAACCCGAACAAATTGCCGCCCAAGGCCAGCTTTATGCCTATGCAGGCCTGGCGATGGTGCTTTACACCTTTGGAATGGAAACTGCTTTTTTCCGTTTCGCACGACAGGAAACCGACCGAAAGGCTTACTATAACCTGATTCTCAGCGCAGTTATCATTATCAGTGTGTTTTTTTCCGGGTTGCTGTTCATCTTCGCAGGCCACGCCGCAGCATTTATTAAATACCCGGAAAGCGTTTCCCTCGTCAGAATGTTCGCTGTAATTATGGCGATTGACGGCATTGTTTCGATCCCGTTTGCACGGCTGAGGCTGGAAGGGAAAGGGAAGAAATTCGTGATCCTGCGCGTGACCAATATTGCGATCAATATTTTTCTAAACCTGTTTTTCCTGATCCTTTGCCGCGATATACATGCCGGAAAATATCTGCTTTTCCTGCAACCGGCTGTTGATGCGATTTACGATCCATTACGCGCGCCGGATTACATTGTTACCGCTAACCTGGTCGCCAACCTGCTGTTTTTCTGGATGTTGAGAAAGGAATTTGCCGATTTCAAATTTGTATTCAACAAAACCTTGTTCCGCCCGGTGTGGATTTACGCCTATCCGATCATGATCATGAATGCGGGTGGCGTGCTGAATATGCTGTTTGACAGAGCATTTATCCAGTTTTTATTACCTGAAAATTTCTATCCCGGCCGGACTTCCAAGCAGGCCATCGGGATTTATGTGCAGTGTTACAAGCTGTCGATTTTTATGAACCTGGCGATCCAATCGTTCAAATACGCTGCTGAGCCATTTTTCTTTTCGAAAGGTGAAGACAAGAATGCGCCGCCGGTGTTCGCTAAGGTCACCAAGTATTTCATCATTATCTGCGTGCTGATGTGGGTGGGAATTTGTCTGAATCTGGATCTGCTGGCGGAGTTGTTTTTGAAACAAAAGATCTATCACGAAGGATTGCCGGTGGTGCCCTGGTTACTGGCTGGCTATCTGTTCCTTGGCGTTTACTATAACCTCGCTACGTGGTTTAAACTTACAGATAAAACAGAATACGGAACCTGGCTTACATTAATGGGCGCGGTTATAACCATTGCAACCAGCTTCATTCTGGTGCCGCAAATCGGCTATCTGGGCTTTGCAATTGCATTTGCGACCTCGTCTTTTATCATGGTCGCGTTGTGTTATTATTTTGGTCAAAAGTATTATCCTGTTCCTTATGATGTTCTTTCTGCCGTGGGCTATATTGGCTTGGGCGGGCTGGTCATCATCGCATCCACATTCGTCAAGATCCCGGATCTGTACGTTGCAGTTCCGGTGCATATGCTTATCCTTGCGATTTTTGCTGTGGCTGTATTTTTAATTGAGCGGAAGAATATTCCCTTCTTAAATAAAAGATAGGAAAGCTATTTTTCCATTTCCCGAAGCAGCTTATTGGAAAAAAGGAATTCCTTTAATTCAGGAACATCTGTCCTGATAATCTCAGAACTAACGCCTTCCCAAAGTTTTGAGCCTTCGTAGAGGAACATAATGTTCTGTCCAATTTCCATGACGGAATTCATATCATGCGTAATAATGATCGTTGTGATCTGAAATTCTTCTGTAATTTCCTTGATCAACTCATCAATTTTGACGGAAGTAAGCGGGTCCAGACCGGAGTTGGGTTCATCGCAGAATAAATACATCGGGTTCATTACAATGGCCCGGGCAATCCCAACACGCTTTTTCATCCCGCCGCTGATCTCGGAAGGCATTCTTTTGGCCGCGGCTTCCAGGCCTACCCTTTGCAAACAAAATGCTACCCGCTCCTGCTTTTCCTGAACAGACTGGTCTGTAAGCATATCCAGCGGAAAACGCACATTTTCTTCCACTGTTTTGGAATCAAAAAGTGCCCCACCCTGGAATAACACGCCCATTTCGCGCCGGATGGACTGTTGCGTTTCTTTATCACAATTATAGAAGTCGCGGCCATTGTAAAGCACATTGCCCTGGTCGGGCTTCACCAGTCCGATCATGCATTTCAGCAAAACACTTTTTCCGGTTCCGCTGCCGCCGATGATGAGATTGGTCTCCCCTTTTTTAAATGATGCACTAATGCCTTTTAAAACCTCTTTGCCATTAAATGCTTTGTAGATATTGCTTACTTCAATCATTTGCTGATTCAGTTATTCTTAATTCATGGCTTATACGCTTTTACAATAAAAGCTGGGCTAAAAGATAATCGGCCACCAGGATCGAAATACAGCTGTTGGTCACGGCTTCTGTGCTCGACTTTCCTACTTCCAATGCGCCGCCTGTTGTAAAAAACCCCTTAAAAGAAGATATTGTTGCAATCAGGAAGCCAAAAACAAAAGGTTTTATACACATGAAGAAAATGTTGTACGGCACAAACGAATCCCTGATCCCGTATAAATAATCCCGCTCGGTAATGACGCCTGTTAACGTCCCAGCCAAATAACCCCCCAAAATCCCCAGAAATGCAGAAAAAATAACCAGCATAGGGAACGTCAGCATGGCTGCCACGACCTTGGGCAAGACGAGATAAGACGATGAATTGATGCCCATCACTTCCAGGGCGTCAATCTGCTCGGTAATGCGCATGGTGCCCAGCTCACTGGCAATGTTGGAACCGACTTTACCGGCGAGTACAATGCAAGTGATCGTAGGCGCGAGTTCAAGAATTTCCATGTCCCGCACGATGAGCGCAACGGTTGAAATGGGAATGATAGGACTAACGAGGTTATAGGCCGTTTGAATGCAGGAAACGGCGCCAATGAACGTGGAAACAATGGCAACAATGAATATAGAGCTCACTCCTATCCCCACACATTCCTCCATGAGCCGCCGCCAGTATACCGATAGTTTTTCACCCTTTCCGAATAGTGTTCCTAAAAAAATGAAGTATTTCCCGATTACAGACATGATATCTTAATTGTATTCAATATTTTCGGGAAAATTAGGCAAAAAAAGAAGCAATCAGAAAAATGAATCCATTAGCGGTTATCACCGGAGGGACGAAAGGGATCGGAAAAGCGTGCGTTGAGCGGTTTTTGGAAGAGGGGTTTGATGTAATCACTTGTGCAAGAAACGCTAACGACCTCCAAGCGCTGGAAAAGGAAATGAGTGACCGGTTTGGCAGCGCCAAATTATATTGCCAAACTTCGGACCTCTCCGTAAAAGATGACCTGCTTGCATTTATAGATTTTATTGTTTCAAAAACCAGATTTGTATCGGTCCTGATCAACAACACAGGCACATTTATTCCAGGCCAGATCCACAACGAAACGGAGGGAACATTGGAAAAAACAATGGAGACAAATCTTTACAGCGCCTATCACCTTACCCGCGGAATCCTTCCGGGAATGATTGAAAATCAGAAAGGACACATCTTCACCATGTGCTCCACAGCCAGTATTATGGCTTATCCCAATGGCGGCTCCTATTGTATTTCAAAATTTGCGCTTTACGGAATGACCAAAGTGTTGCGTGAAGAAATGAAGCCGCATCATGTTAAAGTAACCGCCGTTTTGCCGGGAGCAACTTATACCGACAGCTGGAAAGGCTCAGGCCTGCCGGAAGACCGCTTTATGGAGTCTAAAGACATTGCGGATACGATTTGGGCGGCGTACACATTATCACCGAGAGCGGTTATGGAAGAAATATTGATCAGGCCGCAGCTGGGAGATTTAGATTGATTGATGTACAATAGAGCATTTTTACTAAATTGCCGCATTTTTAAAATTATTTATTAAACCCATATTTCATTTCATGGAACAATACCTCGGTATAGACGTGGGCGGTACTAACGTAAAAATGGGGATCGTTGACGCTACGGATGGCAGAATTTCAAATTTTTACAGTCACGATACCGCCAGCTGGCGCAGTTCAGGGCATTTTATCGAACGTTTAGGTGATGCAATAGCGCTCCAGCTTGTTGAATATCCCGAGGTTAAAAGAGTAGGAATCGGCGTTCCGGGGCTCACAACCCGCGACAGGACTACATTAATTGAAATCACAGCCATTCCTGAGATCGATGGAATCGCCATTGTCCCCGATTTGAAAGCCCGCTTTCCTGAACACGATTTTTATCTTGAAAATGACGCTAATGCTGCTGCATTGGGCGAATATTACTTTGGCGAAGACAAGCTTCCCGAAGACTACATTTTTGTAACGCTGGGCACAGGCATAGGCGGTGCGGCCATTATTGACAAGAAAGTTTTCAAAGGCGGCGGCGGAAATGCCATGGAGCCTGGCCACGTGCCTTCTAAAAACGGCAAGGTGCTGGAAAGGAACATTGGTAAAAAAGAGCTTCTGGACCTTGCAATCACCATGCGTGCCAATTACACGGGTCAAACACAACTTCCATCCGACGGGACCATTTCAACGACCGGACTTGTTGCAGCTGCTTCCAAAGGCGACGAGCTTGCCAAGCAAGTGTTCCACGAAATGGGTTACCTGCTGGGCGAAGGGTTGGTTTCGATGGTCCGCATCCTGGACATTACGACCATTCTGATCGGCGGCGGGATTTCTGCTTCGTTTGAATACATTCTGCCTGCCATTAACGAGCGTTTTGAATACTGGTTAACGCCTTATTACCTGAAAACCATTATCATAAAGAGAGCCACACTGGCGAACGACGCAGGTCTGCTTGGCGCGGCTTCTTTGTGTTTTGATTGATCTTTATATTTTTTGATTAAATAGAATCATACGCTTCTCGCTGAACAGTCTTTACCAGTCAATGATTGTTCAGCGAATTTTTGTATTTTAGGGTATGGTTCGGGCCGCTGGTAAACGCAAACTTATTGCATGAAAAAATTTATACTTCTGGTTTTCATATCATTTGTAGGAGCCTTTATATCTAATGTTCATGCGCAGCAATCCGGCATTGCCATCCTGGACAAATCTCCGGCAAATATGCAGCTGTTTGCAAGGGACAGCACCGGAATGGCTGATGTGGAATTTTTAGGAAGGGTCCAGACGGCCGGATATGCTTACATTTCCGTGGTGCAAACCAGGAATAAAACGCCAAATGCTTACCAGCGGAAAAACCTCGAATACAACGGCTCACAAGCTCCTTTCAACTTCACATTCAGGATCAAGGCGGAACTTGCTGAATATGGATATGAAGTTTACGCTTGCAAATCCAAGTCCGATTCCACACTTATTTCGAAAAGCGATAATGTTGTGGCTGGTGATTTCTATCTCATTTACGGACAGTCGAATGCGGTTGCCTGGGAAGTTGACTATGCTTACCGGAACGAATACGCCCGGACATACGGATCATCCGGAGGCGCGGCCGAATGGGGGCTTGCTAATGCCATAGGTCAGCGCGTGGGCATATTTGGAATTGAATTCCAAAGAGTCATAGCGGAAAGATATCAGGTTCCGACCTGTATTCTTAACGGCTCTGCGGCCGGTGCTTCGCTCCTTGACCTGACGGACCGGTCCAGTTTTTACGGCTTTCTGCTGAATGCTGCCAAAAACACCGGATTGTTGCCCTCATTGAAAGCCATATTTTTTTGGCAAGGCGAAACAGAGTCCTCTTCCAACGATCCCCTGACCTGGGCTCCACGGTTTGACAAGCTGGTACAAATGTGGAAGGAAGATTACCCGATGGTTGACAAAATTTATGTTTTCCAGCTGCCGCTTTTTGGTGGCGGTGCATATGACGACCGGATTGGTGTTTTACGCGAACAGCAGCGAACATTGGACCGCAAATATCCCATTATCCAGCCATACGCAGCATTGGGTGCCGTAGGATGGAACGGGTTCCACTATGGGTTGGAGGGTTATCTGCAACTGGGCAGGGACCTCGCGGATCTGGCGGGATATAATCACTATGGCGAAAAAGAAAAAATTTCTTCTCCCAGCTTGCAAAAAGCATTCTATTCTACGCCTGAAAAGGATGAAATAACAATGGTTTTTGAGGACCATCAACAAATGGTTTATCCCAAAGACACCGTAGCTGTTAACATTGAAGGAAGCCTGGAACCTACTTCGGTCTTTTCAGTAAAAGACTTTTTTTACCTGAATGCGGAATGGAAAAAACTTGCTTCGGGCCGGGCTGAGGCTAATAAGATAATTGTCAAGCTGAAAGAAGTGGGCAACGATTCCACGATCAAATATTTGCCTTCAAAATACCATTATTCGGGGCTTTTGAGTGCTGCCTGGGTGTATATCGGCCCATTTTTAAAGAATACGAAGGGATTGCGCGCCTTTGCTTTTCATCACAACAAGATTTTCCCGTACACAAATCTGGGCACATTAACCCTTACCGCTGCCGAAAAGGACAAACAAGTGGTGCTGAGCTGGAATAAATTACCAAATGTTACCGGCTATCTGCTGGAACGTTTGGAAGCCAATGACACGCTGGCCTCCCACGAAACGATGCGCTTCCCCGCAAGTCAGCTCGAATATACCGATCCGTCAGCCAAACAGGGCGTTACCTATATATACCGGATCAGAGGTTACACCGACCAGTCGGAATCGAAACTCGCATTCACGGCCATTACGAAGCAGGGAGAGGACATTGACGTTATACTGGGCGAGGACCCCGTTCAGGAACTGAGCATTAATGTGTATCCGAACCCTGTTACGGACGTAATCAACATTGCCTCCACCACTTCTGCCATCAGTCTGGTGGAATTGTATACCGTGAATGGTAAGAAGGTGAAAAATGTTTCCTTCGAGAACAAGGACTGGGCAACGATCCCGGTGAATGATCTCAGCAGCGGGCAGTACATTCTCCGGGTTCATTATGGTGATAAAATCAGCACCCGTAAAATGGTCCTTGTGCGGTAAGCGAAGGTTTGTTTTGAAATGAATTTCACCGAACTAAATGAAATTTACTTCCGGCGATAAGCGAATGCCGTATTTGGCTTCCACAGAGTCCTGAATGGTGCCTGCCAGCGCACGAATTTCGTTGCCGTTGCCGCCACCGTAATTCACAAGCACCAATGCTTGTTTCTGGTGCACACCAATCGCACCCTGGCGATATCCTTTCCAACCAGCTTGTTCAATGAGCCACCCCGCAGGCACTTTTACCATTGTTTCACTTACAACATAACCCGGCATTTCGGGGAAGGTGTTTTTAAGCGCATTGTATTGTTCCGATGGGATTTCCGGATTTTTGAAGAAGCTCCCTGCATTCCCGATCTGAGCAGGATCTGGCAATTTACTCCGTCGGATGGCAATCACAGCCTGGCTTACGTCCAGGATCGTGGGGCTGGTCACATTCATTTCCAGCAATGTTTTTTGAACATCCCCGTAACCAATGTTCAGCACAGGTTTTTTGTCCAAAACAAATGTTACCCCGGTTACCACATATTGATTTTTAAGCGCCTTTTTGAAAACACTTTCCCGGTAACCAAACTCACATTCTTCCTTCGAAAAAATCCTTTTCCGACCGCTTTCAATGGAAACTGCCTCCACGGACTCAACGACATCCTTGATTTCCACCCCGTAAGCACCGATATTCTGCATAGGCGCCGCTCCTACTGTGCCCGGAATGAGTGATAGATTTTCTACGCCTCCGAAGTTATGCGAGACACAATGCATCACAAACTCATGCCAACCTTCCCCCGCGCCTGCTTTCAGCCACACATGGTCCTGATCTTCTTTTATTTTCTCAATTCCTTTAATGACAGGATGAATTACCAAAGCATTGACATTCTGCGTGAAAAGCACATTGCTTCCGCCGCCAAGAATAAATTTAGGCTTCTGCTGCCATACGGGATCGAGCAATATTTCAGTTAGTTCTTCAACCGAACCGACTTCGGCGAAAAAGGAAGCCGTGGATTCGAGGCCGAAAGTATTGAAATTGCGAAGCGAAAAGTTTGATTGGATTTGCATTGAACTAATAAATAAGTCCAGGTAAAGTTAGCTATTAGATTCAAAATAGCATGTTATGGTGATTCATCCATTTTTGATTAAGTTTGCAGGCTCAGTAATAACGGCTAAGGATATGATGCTGAAAAAGAATTTTTTATGGGCGATTCAGCTCTTCATTATCATCCTTTCGGGTTGCAGCAAAAAGACTGTTGTCAGCTCTTCCAGCTCGGAATACAGGGAAGATCTGTCGTCGGTAAGGCCTCGTTTCGAGTATGTTGAACCGTCGGTTACTTCAAAACCAGCACCGGTAGCCACACCCAAAACCAGTACGGCGCCAAGGCCGGATGTTGACAAGCCATTGTATGTCAACAAGCGATTGGAAACTGTACTGGACACGCTGGCAAAACACAACAAATCCATTCGTTATGTAAACGGCTTTCGGATCCAGATGTATGTGGGTAATGTGAGACAAGAGGCAGACGACGCCAAAAGTTATGTATATCAGGCTTTTCCGGACCTTATTCCCTACGTTTCTTATACACAGCCGACATATCGCGTGAAAGTGGGCGATTTCATGTATCGTGCCGACGCAGAGCAATATCTGGAACTGATCAGGGAACGATATTCTTCCGCAGTAATCCTGTCCGACCGCGTGGACATCAAACGAAGCCTGATGATCAACCCTACTGCCGAGAGCAACTAGGATTTAGTATTTTCAATTTTTAGCAGGATATTATTTTATCCACTTATACATACCCATAGATAATGAAAATAGCCTTAATTACCGGTATTACCGGGCAGGATGGTGCTTATTTAGCTGAGCTTCTTTTGAGCAAGGGATATGAAGTGCACGGGATCAAGCGTCGCAGCTCATTATTCAATACGCAGCGGATCGACCATATTTATGAAGATCCGCACGAGAAAAATATAAGGTTCAAACTGCATTACGGCGACCTGAGCGACTCTACCAACATTATCCGCATCATCCAGGAAGTACGGCCCGACGAAATATACAACCTGGGCGCAATGTCACATGTGCAGGTGAGCTTCGAAGAGCCCGAGTACACTGCCAATGTAGACGGAATAGGGACATTGCGCATCCTGGAAGCAGTTCGCCTTTTGGGTTTGACTAAAAAAACAAAAATTTATCAGGCCTCTACATCAGAACTTTACGGTTTGGTGCAGCAGGTTCCTCAGTCTGAAACGACGCCATTTTATCCGCGCTCACCTTACGCGGTTGCAAAGCTTTATGGTTACTGGATCACAGTCAATTATCGTGAAGCTTACGATATGTTTGCGGTGAACGGGATACTTTTCAACCATGAATCACCATTGAGGGGCGAAACTTTCGTAACCCGCAAGATTACCCGCGCAGTGGCACGGATTGCCTTGGGATTGCAGGATAAAGTTTACCTGGGTAACCTGGACGCGCAGCGCGACTGGGGCCACGCGAAAGACTTCGTGGAAGCAATGTGGCTGATCCTCCAGCAGGAAGTTGCAGAGGATTTCGTGATCGCAACAGGAATCACAACACGCATTCGTGATTTCGTGAGAATGGCCTTTGCAGAAGTTGGAATCGAGCTTGAATTCAGTGGGGAAGGTGCCGGCGAAATCGCTAAGGTGACAAAATGCAATAACCCTGACTTCCAGATTGAAATAGGAAAAGAAGTTGTAGCCGTTGATCCAAGATATTTCCGCCCGACGGAAGTTGAGCTTTTGATCGGTGATCCTACCAAATCAATGACAAAACTGGGCTGGAAACCAAAATACGATTTGAAAGCATTGGTTAATGATATGGTAACAGCCGACCTTCTGCTCTTCAAGAAAGACAGGCTTCTGGAAAGCAGCGGACACCGCGTTCCTAATTATTACGAATAAAATTCAGCCTTGTTTTTGATAGCAGTGCCAATAAGATAAAAACCCCGAAGGACATCCTCCGGGGTTTTTATCTTATATTATAATGTTCAGGATCAGATCGCCTTAGGAGATTTTTTCTGAACAGATTTTCCAAGATCAATTAGTTTCTCAGGCGTTTGATACCCGATCACCTGCTTGATGACTTTTCCTTTTGCATCAATAAAAAACAATGTAGGATAAGCTTCCAACGGGTATTTGCTGGCAAGTTTCAAGCCTTCACCGCTTTCCATATCATATTTTACATTGATAAAATCTTTATTAAAAACAGCTGCAACATCGTCGCGTGTGAAAACATTCTTTTGCATCATTTTGCATGGGCCGCACCAGGTGGTGTAAGCGTCAAAGAAAATGATTTTATTCTCAGCTTTGGCTTTTTTCAGGATTTCAGCCCATTTGGCTTCTGTAAACTGGATCCCTTTTTCCTCCGCCTTTACTTCCTTGCTATTCTTATCCGCTTTATTTCCTTCTGCCGCAATAGTAACTGCAAATGTCATGGTCACGATGGCAACGAGAAGAGACAGTTTTTTAAGACCTTTCATCTTTTGATTTAGTTATGGTTTTAATTCCTCTTAAACGAAAATACCCTATTGTTTTATTTTATCCAATTATCCTTCCGGGAACATGCCACCAGGACATTTGAGGTTGGTAAAAAAAGAAAAAGTAACTTCGCATTAATATTAACGTCAAAAAAGCATGAAAGTTCAGGAAGCAAGATACGTAATGAGCAATTCGGATTATGAGAAATGTCCTGATCCGGTTTTGCCCGAATATGCTTTCATAGGGCGCTCAAATGTTGGAAAATCCTCGCTTATCAATATGCTGACCGGAAAGAAATCGCTTGCGAAAACTTCTCAGCAACCAGGTAAGACGCAGCTTATTAACCATTATTTCATCAACGAATCCTGGTATCTGGTGGATTTGCCGGGTTATGGTTATGCCAAAGTGAGCAAAGTTGAGCGTGAGAAATGGGAGAAAATGATCGGCGATTACCTGCACAACCGCGAAAATCTGATCTGCACATTCGTCCTGATCGATATCCGGCATAGCGCGCTGGCGGTGGACCTTGAATTTATGGCGGGGCTGGGCGAAGCCGGAATTCCGTTCCATATTATTTTTACAAAAGCCGACAAACTGAAACCCAATCAGGCGATAAATCAAATGGAGGCTTACAGGCAGAAACTGGCCGAAGTGTGGGAGGAAGTGCCGCCTATGTTCATTACATCGGCAGAAAAAAACGAAGGCCGCGACCCGATTCTGGAGGCAATAGAAACTTATAATCAGTCGTTTGAAAGGACAAAGTAAGCGGGAGGTTGTTTCGCGCTCAATCTTTCCGTTATTTTGCGCTTTCCGTTATTTTGCGCAAAATTGAGGTGGTCATCGCATTCAACATAATCATTATTAAGATATAACTAATTAGTAAGAAAGGATGAGTGAAAAAGTAGAGTCAACAGGAATGGATTTGTTGAAAGAAATAGCAAATGTTTCAGGAAAAGGCGGATTGTTCCGTATTCTTAAGCCTAGCCGTGCAGGTGTGATCGTGGAAAGCCTGGATGAAAAGCGTGAAAAAACGCTGATAGGACCAACTGCACGTGTTTCTGTTTTGAAAGACGTTTCTATTTTTACGGACGGTGAAGAAGAATCCGCGCCATTGGCAGACGTTTTTTTGAAAATCCGCGAAGAGCATGGCGAAGAAGTAACATTGCAGCCTAAAACTGCATCTGACAAAGAACTGATCGAGTTTTTGAACAAAATCCTTCCTGATTTCGACCGGTCAAAAGTTTATGTTTCTGACATTAAGAAAATCATTTCCTGGTATAATTTATTGTCAAAATATACGCCCGAGCTGTTCGTTGCTTCCACTGAGGAACCTGGCGAAGAAGCGCAGGTAGAAGAAACTTCGGAAGTGGTTGCGGAAGACGCTCCTGAGCAGGAAAAGAAAAGCAAAAAATAATTTCCTTGTATAAATCATTGTTTGAACCCTGTCGATCCGACGGGGTTTTTACTTTTTAACATTACCGCCGGCCCACCTTATGACATCGCTTTCCGCTTACATTGATCATACTTTGCTCACTGCCAATGCAAGTGAAACGGACATTCGGAAATTGTGTGAGGAGGCGTGGATACATCAATTTAAGGCAGTCTGCGTGGCGCCTGCTTATGTGCCCTATACAACGGAAATGTTGGAATTTTGTCCTGTTAAAATAGAGATAGCCACGGTGATCGGGTTTCCTTTCGGCTATTCAACAACGCCGACCAAAGTTTTTGAAGCAACTAATGCCTTGCAAAACGGCGCTACGGAGCTGGATGTGGTCATGAACATTTCGCAGTTCAAATCCATGGCGTATCTCAGTGTGCGGGAGGAACTCACCCAGCTTGCGGAAATTGCACACGCGCAAAAGGGCATCATTAAAGTAATCATTGAAACCGCTTACCTGGATTCCTTTGACCTTTACACGGCTTGTGAAATATGTGCCGAAGCCAATGCTGATTTTGTAAAAACTTCCAGCGGTTTTGCCGCGCAAGGTGCTGATGTGGAAGTGGTTAAAAAAATGCGGTCAATCCTTCCTGCACATGTTAAAATCAAGGCTTCCGGCGGAATAAAGACAAAAGGGCAGGCCATTGCCATGATTGAAGCCGGAGCGGAGCGTATCGGGACTTCATCGGGTATTGCCATTGTAAGCGCATGACGAGGCGACGCGTTTTGTTGTTAAGCACCGTCCATCCGGCCACAGATCCCAGGATTGTATATAAAATTGCGCCTTCGCTTGCAAAAGAATACGAGGTGTTTTGCGCGCTGCCGCATGCCATGCCAAATGTTGCCGACGGCGCCATCACCATGCTGTGGCTTCCTTCATTTCAGCGTCTTTACATGCGGCTGCTTTTCTCGCACCCATTACTTTTATGGAAATGTCTGCGTCTGCGGCCGCAGCTCGTGCATATTTTTGTTCCGGAACTGATCCCGATTGCGGTGTTATTCAAATGGCTGGGCGCCAATGTCATTTATGAGGTGCAGGAAAATCTTTACAAAAAGTTTAGCATCAAAACCTTCAACAACAGCTTCCTGTTCCAAAAGCTATTTCGAATTTTCGATCATTATGCCCGGAAGCATTTTGCCCTTATCCTGACCGAAGACGCCTATTTGAACGAATATGACAAACTGACCTATCCCGCAGCAATAGTGCGAAATTATGCACTACTCTCATTTACAGATCAATACGGAACCGAAGCATTTGTTGAAAGCAAAGGTCCGGAGATCATTTACATGGGTGTCATTTCGCTGGAACGATCTTTTGATATAATTGTAACAGCTTTGGCAGCATTGAAGAAAGTTTATCCTGACTTCAAAATGCATTTATTCGGCAGTGTTCGGATTTCTCAAAACGAAGTCGAAAAACTCCCAGGCTATCGGGAGATTGCGGATAATCTGACTTTTTACGGATATGCCGATCAGAAGACAATGTTTCCATATGCACGCCGGGCGGTGGCCGGAATTGCATTGTTGAAGCCTGTTGCGGATTACCCGGATTCTTACACGACAAAGTTGTTTGAATATATGTCTTTAAAATTGCCGGTTATTACGTCCGATTTTCCCTTATACCGAGATGTCGTCGAACAATCGGGATGCGGTTTTTGTATTTCACCATATAACGCCCTGCTGTTGTGTGAAAAGCTGCAGTGGTTTATTGAAAATCCGGATCAAGGCAGGCAAATGGGAAGTAATGGTCGCAAATCGGTGGAAAGAATGTATAACTGGGCATCGGAAGAAAGTACATTGCTGACATTTTACAGCGCTTTGCATAGAAATTAGCATTTATTCGTCAGCGCTTACCATTGAGTATAATTTTATAAACTTATTATTGAATTGTTCAAATATTAAGTACTACGATTTCTACGAAATATTTAACTTTCGGAATTAAAAAGAATCGTAGCTTGCGAAGTCAACTTCTCAATCATGTATATTAATACAGTTAGTCACTATTTACCAAGCGAAGTTATTGGTAATGAATATTTTACAAATATTAACAATCTGTCCCACGAGTGGATTGTAGAACGCACAGGAATTTCAGAAAGACGTAAGTGTTCTCCGGAAGAAAATACTTCCACAATGGCTATGAAAGCGGTTGAGGCCTTACTTGAAAATATCCCTTACAGCAAAAACGAAATTGACCTGATTATAGGCGCTACTTATACACCATATGACACCATCGTTACGTTAGCGCACGCGGTTCAGCATCAGCTTCAAATCCCCGACATCCCGGTTGTCAGCATCTCTTCTGCGTGTTCGTCATTATTAAATGCGATTGAGATCGTAGAAGGTTATTTTGCATTAGGCAAAGCTTCCAAAGCAGTGGTGGTGGTTTCAGATCATAACACGGCTTACTATAATGAAATGGACACCGTTTCCGGTCACTTATGGGGAGACGGCGCTTCGGCCCTGCTGATTTCAAAAGAACGCCAGACGGATTCCGACATGGAGATCAAGAAACTGATCACTGGCGGCGCTGCTACAAGCGGAAAAGCCATTGAAGCAGTTGTTTTGCGGCCTAACGATCGCGGCGTGATCATGCCTTACGGTCGGGACGTGTTCCAGAATGCCTGCCAGTATATGCCAAAGGTCAGCCAGCAGGTTTTACAGGCTTGCGGACTAACGATCGATGACCTGGATTACCTCATTCCGCATCAGGCAAACCACCGCATCAGCCTTAATGTGATCAATACATTAGGCATTCCCGTGGAGAAGCTGATTTCCAACATTCAATATTTAGGAAACACAGGCTGCGCCGGTTGTGCGATAGCATTGTCGGAGAATAAGGATAAATTCAAAAAAGGCGATAACATTGTAATTACCGTTTTTGGCGGCGGCTATTCTTACGGGGCCATGCTGATTACGGTCTAATATCTATTAAAACAAAAAAATGCCCGCATCTCATCAATGCGGGCATTTTCGTATCTATTCAAATCCTTAATTCACTTGCGGTTCCGAGAACATGGCTGGCTTCCATACATTGTTTTCAGGATTAATGTCAGGAAGACTGTGCTCCGGGTCAATGGTAACCGACCGGATCGGCTGCTGTGTAGCTGCCTTAAACGTCCAGCTTCCTCCACGCTGCCAGATTTCAACCGGCAATTCAATGCGCGTTTTTTTACCGCTTATTTCTTCAATGTCGATTTTAGCCGGCATTGCCCATTGATCCAGGTTTTCAATGGTGATGAAAGAACCTTTTTGTGGGTTTTGCTCAACATAAGTCACGCCTTTGACGCCTTGGTCGAGCTTATAATTTTCAAAGAACCATCCTTTCCAGAACCAGCCCAGATCCTCACCGGCTGCATCTTCCATCGTACGGAAGAAATCGTAGGGAGTCGGATGCTTGAAAGCCCAGCGCTGCACATATATTTTGAATGCATAGTCGAAACGCTCTTTGCCCAAAACCTGCTCACGCAACATTTTCAGACCAAGCGCGGGTTTGTAATAAGCTTCCCAACCCAGGTTCACCGCCTGCACCACATCCGGGATCGTCATGATCGGATCGGCTTTCTGGCGGAAAATGATTGGCGCAAGACGCTGCATATCATTCATTTGCGAGCTTTTATACTCCCCATTGTTAAAATTGTCTGCGGACAGGAAGTTGATAAATGTGTTAAATCCTTCGTCCATCCAAGCATATTTACGCTCATTGTTACCCACGATCATCGGGAACCAGTTATGGCCAAACTCGTGGTCCGTCACGCCCCAAAGATCATCCTTGCGGCTTTTGCTGCTGCAAAAAACAATTCCCGGATACTCCATCCCACCTACAATTCCCGCAACATTGGTTGCAACCGGGTAAGTGTATTCATGCACATAACCTGAATAAAATTCAATGCAACCTTTCACATATTCCGTCGAGCGGCCCCAGCCGTCCAATCCGCCATCTTCTGCCGGATAAACCGACTGTGCAAGGGCTGTTTTACCTTTTGGCAAATTCATTTTTGCTGCATCCCAAACAAATGCTTTGGAAGTTGCCCAGGCAATATCACGCGCCTGCAAGCAACGGAAACGCCAGGTAAGGGTGCCCGACTGTTTCGGCCTTGATGCAGGGTTGGTAACTTCTTCCGCACTGCGTATCATAACAGTCTGGTCGCTTTTTGCAGCATCAGCCAATCTTTTCCGCTGTTCTGCAGTAAGCACGTCATTTGGGTTTAGCAATTCTCCGGAACCGACTACAATGTGGTCCCAGGGCACAGTAACATTGTATTCAAAATCACCATATTCCAGGTAAAACTCGCCTGCACCCAGGTAGGGAAGCAAATTCCAGCCTTCAATGTCGTCAAACACGGCCACGCGCGGATACCACTGCGCCATTTCGTAAACAATCCCGTTTTTTGTTTCCAATGTTCCCATCCGGTCTGAGCCGTATTCAGGGATTTTGAACGAATAAGCGATCTTTATTTTGATCACATCACCATTCGGCTTTACAGGCGTTGCAAGCCTGATCTGCATGCGGGTATCGCTGATTTTATAAGTGGCTTCCACAAAACCTCCTTTTCCCTGCTGAACAGTAACCGCTTTGATAGAATCTCCTCCACTGAAACCTGTGTTACCAAATCTGCCGCCGGTTACCGGAGTCGTTTTTCCTCCACGCGACTGATCATTGAATGCATTCTGATCCAGTTGAAGCCAGATGAATTCAAGTGACTCCGGGCTATTGTTCTTGTAAGTAAGCTCAACATCGCCGCTCACCATTCCCTTTGCCTCGTCGAGCGCAACATTGATCTTGTAATCGGCACGGTTTTGCCAGTATTTCGGACCGGGAGAGCCGCTGCCTGTCCGGTATTCATTACCGGGCTGAAAATTAAATAAGGGGTGAAAAAGCACGTGTGAATCGTATTTCACTTTTTCCTGCTCTTGTGCGTGGGCGTTAAAAAATCCAAGACCTGCCATCAAGAACAAGCTCAGACGAAATATGGATATTTTCATTCTATTGATAAAATTTGAAAAATATGTGTTTGTAAACGAGCAATATACGGCTTTTCGCCTTTTTTAATATAAAAAGTTTCATTTTTGCTAACCGGTAGTTACTTTGAAATATTACCGGTTACATCGTAAAAAAGGCCATGCGCAAGCGTCTCTCCGTTGAAGACTACACAGCCGGAATCCTCTCAGGAGATCGGATCATGCTGAGCCAGGCCATTACGGTCACGGAAAGCAGATTACCGGCAGACAAAGAACTTGCTGCTGCTATTCTGAAAGAGATGCTGCCCCATTCCGGCAATGCATTTCGAATCGGGATAACGGGCGTTCCGGGCGTTGGGAAAAGCACATTTATCGAATCTTTCGGCACATATCTGACTTCCTTAGGAAAGAGGGTGGCCGTTTTAGCAGTTGATCCCAGCAGCCAAAAATCCCGGGGCAGCATTCTGGGCGACAAAACGCGCATGGAAAGGCTCTCTCATAATCCCTCGGCCTACATTCGCCCTTCGGCGACGGGTTTGTTTCTCGGTGGAATAGCCCGGAGCACGCGCGAGATAATGTTGCTTTGTGAAGCGGCCGGTTATGATATTATTCTGATCGAAACCGTAGGCGTTGGCCAATCTGAAACATTGGTTAAAGGCATTACGGACTTTTTCCTGCTGCTTATGCTGGCTGGCGCGGGCGATGAATTGCAGGGGATTAAAAAAGGGATCATGGAAATGGCAGATTCGATTGCTATCAACAAAGCAGATGGGGATAATGCGCAAGCTGCGGCTCTGGCGGTTTCGGCTTATCAGAATGCATTGCATTTATTCCCAAAAGCGGAGTCAGGTTTCCCAACAGAAGTGCTCACATGCTCTGCATTACAGGAAAATGGAATGGAAGAGATCTGGAACCTGATCCAAGAATTTGAAAAAACGACGAAGGCAAATGGTTTTTTTGACCAAAACAGACAAAAACAAAATCTGACCTGGATGCACGACCGCATCAGGCAATCATTGGAAAATCAGTTTTTCAATGATGCCGCTGTAAAAGCGACGCTGGCATCATTGGAGACTGCGGTTCGTGAGGGAAGAGAACTTCCTGACGCTGCTGCGGAAGATCTGCTGCGTGTTTTTTTGACCAAATAAATCGTTAATGCCTCATTTTCAGCTTCAAGTATCAATTCGTCGCGTTAACACATAAATATTTCCGGAGAAAACATTTTTCCAGTAAGTTTGGACGTTAGACTTAACATTATACGAAACTAAACAACGATTCGGTCAGCTATGAAGATTTACGCAGCATTAAGCAAATTCACCCTCTTGACTTTCATGATTATGTCCTTCGTCTTCACGGCTTGTAAGGATGATGAAAAAGAACCCGATCCGCAAGTAGATAACAATCCGATTGTCGGAACGTGGCAATTGGTGTCCGTAACAGCGGAAACACCCGGAACACTTCCACAATTGGCCCTTTTGCCGACCGTAGCGTCTTGCTATCTTGAACTCAAAATGACTTTTAAATCAGACAATACCTTAACCACAGCTGATTGTCCGGCTGCTGTTTTAGCAATCAGTCAGCTAGCACCAGTAGGAGATGGTTCGACATGGAAAGTGAATGGAGATGTTCTAAACCTTAAAAGCGGGTCAACGAGTAAGGATTTTAAAATGTCACAAACATCAACTGAATTGACAGTTGTTGCAAATACTCAGACAGATGCAACTAAACCTGCGGTAAATGCTCTTCTGAAATTCAAAAAGCTATAATAAACTCCATACAAAAAAATTGCCCTGCCTTTAAAGGCAGGGCAATTTTTTTGTTAGCTGGTGTGGTCGCAGATTACTACCCATTTGCCGTTTATCTTTTTCCATAGCAATGTGTAATGTCCTTCCAGATCGCCTTTTTCTGGGCGCGTCAGGTGAAATTTCCCTACCAGAAATGCCACTCCATCGCCTGGGAATGTGAGATTGATATACGTAAATTTTAATGTTCCCATCGTCGCGCGATCCGGATAGCGCTTCAAATAACCTTCGTGCGTGGCTTTGTAGCCATAAGTTATGCCAGCCTTTCCAACGAACATGAGCGAGTCCGATTCCCAGTAACCGTTCATGAACGAATCAATGTCGCCGCGGTTCCAGTCCGCCATTTGGCGGTTCATGGTTCCGTAAATGGTTTCCTTGTCTTTCGAAGTCTGTGCTTTTGCAAACATTGAAATCGTGATCAGGATGAGGGTGAAGAGCCGGTTTCTCATAATTTTTGCGGATTTTTGTAAATCGTTTCCTGATTTTAAATATACACGAAAGAAACAAGGGAAGCGGTTGCAAGACAAAAAAACCAAATGAACAAGCCTTCCTATCTGTTTATTCTGAATCCCAACTCCGGCACTTCGATTGGTAAAAACGCCGGTGAGGTGAAACGGGCTATTGAAACATTTGCGCAAAAAAATGGAGCGGAGGCTAAAATACTTTTTACAGAAGAAAGGGCGCATGCAACAACATTAGTAAAAGAAAACCTGGGTTTACAGCCCTGGAATGCCATTGTTGCCGTAGGAGGCGATGGAACTGTGAATGAAATCGCGCAGCCTCTTGTGCATACGGAGCAGCCAATCGGCATAATTCCACTTGGCTCGGGCAATGGCCTCGCGCGTCACTTGGGCATTCCGCTTACATTGGAAGCTTCCCTGAAAAGGCTTTTTGAGAATAAAGTAATCACAATCGACAGTGCACAAATTAATGACATTCCCTTCTTCTGCACCGCCGGAATGGGTTTTGACGCTTATGTAGGGCATTTGTTCAGCCAGCAGCACCAGCGTGGACTGTCTACGTACATTAATGTTTCGTTTCAGTCTTATTGGAGTTATAAGCCCCAGAGTTTCCGGTTGAATGGTGTGGAGACCCATGCTTTCTCTCTGTCATTTGCCAATGCAGGTCAGTTTGGAAATAATGCCTGGGTGGCTCCGCAAGCCAGCTTGCAGGATGGTTTGCTCGACATTTGCACCATTAAGCCATTCCCGAAATGGTATGGCACATCTCTGGCATATCAGCTTTTCACCAAACAGATGAAGGCTTCGCGTTACATTGATTACGCGCATATGACCGAGGCTGTGGTGGAGACAGAAGTGCCGCCAATGATACATTACGACGGAGAGCCGTTTCAGCTTGATACAACGAGAATTGAAGTTAAAATTAAACCGCAGAGCCTGCGAGTAATTGTCTGATGTCAAAAAAGAACCGCACAGGAGTCATTTATTCCACAAACCCTGACTTCGAATACAACGATTCCGGAGCCGACGAACCGGATACGTTACCCGCTGCACAGCAGGATCTGAGGATCTGGCTGGATCGCAAAGGCGGTGGAAAAGTGATCACGATTATAAAAGGATTCATCGGCACCACTGCCGATATGGAAGCCTTGGGCAAACAACTAAAAGCCCTTTGCGGAAGCGGCGGAACTGTTAAAGACCAGGAAGTCCAGATCCAGGGCGACCACCGCGATAAGGTGATTAACTGGCTGGTTGGGAAGGGTTATAAGGCTAAGAAAGCGGGAGGGTAGCTTTTTTCCCCTAAATCCCCTAAAGGGGACTTTCCCATCTCATATGAAAAGTCCCCTTTAGGGGATTTAGGGGCTAAAGGACTTTATTTGTATCTATCTCCGTCGGAGCAGGCAAATTGGATGGTGGCGGTTGCGGCAACTGGTTTGAGCGCACATTTTCCAGCACTTCCACATTGGTTACGAAATATTTGGTATCACCATTCCAGGGCAGTGTAAAGAACTTTTCTTCGTAGGTAAGTGAAACGCGCTGCCCGTTTTTGATAGCCTCTTCAAGCTTAGCGATCGCATCTTTATTTTTTGCGCTTACAGAAAACACCCATTCCGAAGAATTCATGGTGCCGTCGCCTTCGCACAGGCCGCCCATTCTCAGCTCGCCTTCGTATGTTTTAAATAAATATCCTTTGTTGCTCAGCTTGGTGATGAAACCTCCGCGTTTTCCTTCGCTGTAATAGCCGAATGTCAGGTAATAGAGGATTCCAAAAATGACGGCCAGAAATATGGCAAATATGACCCATTTACGCATAATAGTAATTTTCTGAGTTTATTGATATCAGCGAACTTCGCAAAACAGTTTGACTATTCCTAGTTATTATTTTGCCCGAATGGCAATAACCGGGTCCATGCGCGCGGCGAGCATTGCGGGCACAATTCCCGACAACACACCTATGATACTCGAAACGCCCAGCCCAAGTATAATGTTACCGGGCGTCAGCAGGATCTGCAATGAGCCCATCGGCATGAACGATAGGAGAAATACTAAAAATATGCCAACCAGTCCGCCCACTAAGCTCAGCATAACCGCTTCGAAGAGAAATTGGAACAGGATCGAATAGTTTTTTGCGCCCAGGGATTTTTGGATGCCTATGAGGTTTGTTCTTTCTTTAACCGAAACAAACATAATGTTGGCGATCCCAAACCCTCCTACCAAGATCGAAAAGCTCCCGATTACCCAGCCGGCAATGGTTAGCACGGCAAAGAGCTGACCGATTGCTTCCGCAGCGGCTTCGGGGCGGTTTAGGGAAAAATTACTGCCATCCCGCGGCTTAATGCCTCTTTTGGTTCGCATTAAACCTGTAATTTCGGCTTCCACTTCTTTCATTCCTTCGTCTTCGGGAAATCCTTTTACAACAATGTCAGCACTGCGGCGCCCCGATTGAAAAAGCTTTGAAAATGAGGCAAACGGAATTATACAGTTTTTATCAGGACTTCCGCCAAAATCCACGAGGCTTTCACCCTTCCGGACCTGAACGCCTACAATTGTAAACTTATTTCCGGCCAGCTTAAATGCCTTCCCTACTGCATCTTGTCCGGGAAAAAGCGCGGCGGCTATATCTGCGCCTACTATGGCCACATTTCGTGCATTATTTGTTTCAAGCGGGATAAAATAGCGCCCGTCCTGGATGGGAATATCTGAAATCTGATTGTATTCATAAGAAACGCCTTGAATCTGCGCTACAATGCTGTTGGAGCCGTTCTTTAATGTAGTGCTGCCCCGGAAATCCATCACGGCAACAGCGCTGGCGCTTTCCAGGTTATCGTAAAGGAATTTATATTCAGCAAAAGTCGGCTCCGGCCATTGAAAGTATTTCCACCATTGATATTCCCCGCCGAAGCCCCAGGGCCATTTTTGAACATATATCACTTTATCGCCGATGAAGCTCATACTGTCCTTAATGCTGCGTTCGAGGGAATCGACAATGGTAAAAACGGCCACAATGGCGAAGATGCCCACAGTTACGCCCAGCAATGATAAAATGGTCCGGGTGATGTTGGATTTGAGCGCCTGCCAGGCAAAACGGAAACTTTCTAAAACCTGCCGTAAAAATTTCATAGCGCCGTCGGATATAATGTTTTTTCAAAATTCTTTCAAACCAAAAGTTAACTGTAAAGTGGCAGGGGCAGAAATAAATTGTTACAAAAGGCAAGATAAAGTGATTGATTTAATAAATTACAAACTGAATTATAACACGCTTACAATGACATTACGCTACAATCTTGCACTTGTTTGCTGTATTTTGCCGGGATTTCTTATTGCCCAAGCACCTGTTAAGGAGTTCACCGGATTCTATCAGTTTCTTTCCGACGACCCTAATCAGAAACCATTTTTCAGCGACAGGCCGGGAGTGATTGCGAAAAATGGCATGGTTGCCTCTGCACATCCGGAAGCCTCAAAAGTAGGTGTTGAGATATTGAAGGCAGGAGGCAATGCGGTTGACGCGGCGGTGGCTGTGCAATTTGCCTTGGCTGTTGTGCATCCGTCTGCGGGGAATCTGGGCGGTGGCGGATTTTTGGTGTTGAGAGATAAAACCGGTAAGAGTTTTAGCATTGATTTCCGTGAAAAAGCGCCTGCAAAAGGTCATGCAGACATGTATCTTGATAAAGACGGCAATGTTATCCCCCAATCCAGCGTCCTTGGCAGACTTGCGTCTGGCGTTCCCGGCTCAGTGGCTGGCATGGCCGAAGCACATGCAAAACATGGCAAACTGCCCTGGAAACAACTCATTCAGCCGGCTATCGACCTTGCGGAGAATGGTGTAATACAAACAGAAAGAGAAGCACGCGGGCTTAATGCGGTCAAAAAAGCCGTGCTATCACTAAATCCGGGCACAAAATATTTTATTAATCCAACCGGGAAAGACTGGGTGGCGGGTGATGTGCTGGTGCAGAAAGATCTGGGTAAAGTTTTACGCCGCATTCAAAAAAAGGGCCATGATGGGTTCTATAAGGGCAAGACTGCGAGGCTTTTGGTAAAGGATATCAATAAAAATAAAGAAGGGATTATCAGTAAAAAAGACCTCGCCGACTACAAAGCCCAATGGCGCGAAACGATTACCGAAAATTATAAAGAATACAAAGTAATCACCATGGCGCCTCCTTCCAGCGGCGGCGTAGCATTGCTTCAACTTATGCGCCTGACCGAGCAGCATCCTTTGCGAAAATGGGGCTGGCATAGCGATTCCACCATTCAAGTCATGATCGAAGCCGAGCGCAGGGTTTATGCTGACCGGGCTAAGTTCCTGGGCGATCCTGACTTCGTGAAAGTGCCGGTAGAAACCCTGATCAGTAAAGATTACCTGAGTAAGCGGTGGAATGACTTCAACTGGGACAAAGCAACGGATAGCAAGGACATCAGCGGTGGCGTTTTCCCCGGTTATGAAAGTCTTGAAACGACTCATTTTTCTATTGTTGACAAAGAAGGCAATGCTGTTTCCCTCACTACAACGCTGAATGGCGGATATGGAAGCCGGGTTGTGATCAAAGGCGGCGGATTTCTGATGAATAATGAAATGGACGATTTCAGTATAAAGGCTGGCGCGCCCAACATGTACGGGCTGATCGGTAACAAGGCAAATGCCATTGCGCCGGGTAAAAGAATGCTTTCATCCATGACGCCAACTATTATAGAAAAGGATGGAAAGCTCCTGATGGTCGTTGGAACACCAGGTGGATCGACCATTATTACATCCGTTTACCAAACCATTCTGAACGTTCTGGAACACGGTATGACCATGCAGCAGTCGGTTAACGCATTAAAATTTCACCATCAATGGCTGCCCGATATTACCACTTTTGAGGCAAATGCATTTTCAGAAAATACTATAAAAAAGTTGCAGAACAAAGGTTATAACCTTGAACAGCAACGCAATACAATCGGGCGTATGGATTGTATACTGGTACGCCCGGATGGTTCGCTCGAAGGAGGATCGGATCCGAGGGGTGATGACACCAGTTTGGGATACTAATATTTCAGCGCTTTTGAGCGTTACTCTTAAGCATTGCTTTATCCTGTTATGAAAACACTTACATTCCTGTTACTATTTATATCTGCT
Source organism: Dyadobacter alkalitolerans DSM 23607 (assembly GCF_000428845.1). Taxonomy (GTDB): domain Bacteria; phylum Bacteroidota; class Bacteroidia; order Cytophagales; family Spirosomataceae; genus Dyadobacter; species Dyadobacter alkalitolerans. The sequence goes on from NZ_AUAS01000003.1 coordinate 422,513, forward strand.
GCGTGCTTATCAAACTGTAAAAAAGATTCGAACGAACTTGGGCCTGATCCGGACACCGGCAAGCCATTCGCACCGATACAGTTTTTAAGATCATTTGACGTTACTGACTCTGAAAAAGTGACATTTGATTCAGTAACGAAGAACTATCAGATTAGCATGCCTGAATCATATCTGAGCAATTCGGCAGAGTTAAAAATGTCTTTAAACAAGAATGTGGTGCTGATAGACAGCCTTGGAAAAGCCACAACAGACAGCACAATTACCTATAATTTCAAAGGAAACCCGCCGCTGTCATTTACATTACGCGATAAGGAAGACAAGTTTGCCGGTACGTTCACAGTATATTTCGAAATCGGCGGCGAACCTAAGGTTGAGCTGCTGACAAAGACTATTACTGTCAATACAAACGGCTTCAAAACACCCTTCAAATTCGTTTCCGGCGTTGGGACCATTCCTGCGCGTCCCGGGCAGGCCGCACCGATCATTAAGTTGACCAATCCCAAAACCGGCTTCACCGACCAAACAACTTATAACCAGAATCAGGATAATATCGTTTTTGAATCAATAGATAAGCTTGTGGGTCCGGACCCTGTTACGATGGAAATCCTTTTTGCGGATAAAAATCCTATCAAATTCGAAGGTGTTACGTTCACGCGTGGCGAGCCTATTTCCAGGATTTCTGACTCGAAATTTGTTTACTCTACCAAAGATTCGGTGTTTATAAGCGGTGGATATTTCCTTCCGTCGACCAAATACACGGTCAAATTTACCAGCGATTTCGTAAAGACGCCGGCAACAGCAGCATTGAAATATGTAAGCGCCACAAACCTGAATCTGGAAAAATTCCCGGCTAATATACCTGACGGCTCTTACCTGCTTACCTTCCATGAAGGAGAAAAGCAGATTGGCAAAGGTGCCATCAATGTTTCCAATGTGGCCACAACCAAAGGCATAGAATCGATCTGGAAAGGGGATCTGACACTGGCGCTTACCAGAAATGTGGAACCATTGACATTCAAAAAGGGTGACACATTTTATGCAAAACCGTCGCCGGTAGAATACGGCTCATCAAATACAAGCTTCGATGTTGCCAAATTGCCCGCATTGCGTTTGAAAAGCGGTGCGACAACAGTGGATCTGAAACCTGCCCTGGCGGTTGTGAATTGGGCCACTGCCGGTGTAAGTTATCCGGTTGGCCGATATGTTGTTCCGGCGAACCTTGCGGCTGGTCAATATGAAGTCTATGCTGTGTTTCCGGATAAGACTGTTACCAAGCCATATTGGGCGAAACTACGCGTCAATTAATCGTTTCGGCAACATTTAAACTCTTGTCAGTTCCTGGATAGTTTGTTTAAATTCAGGAAACTGCATTTGTAATGCGGCCCTTTCGGCCATTTCAAAATCTGCAAAATCAAATCCCGGCGCCACTGTGCACCCAACCAATGCATACGTGCTTCCTTTTGCAGGACGCGAAGCAAACCACGCTCCTGCGGGCACGACTGCCTGAAATGTTTCTCCATTGTCGGGGTTATTGCCTAGCCTGATTACCTGCATTTCCCTTTTCTTCTCATCGATTACAAAAACATCCAACGCTTCGCCCGCATAGAAATGCCACATTTCATCGGCCTGAATCCTGTGGAATGCTGAAAAATTATGGCTTTCCAGCAGGAAAAAAATGCCGGTCGAAAAAGCCCTGTCGTCATTGAATCGTTTGGGTAATACTTCCTTGGGAATGCTTTCTGCTGCCCGGTAAGTCTCTGTATAATAACCGCCCTCAGGATGCGGACTTAATGCATACTTCTCGATCCAGTAATGCGCTGGTTTCAGGTTTTCTATCATGCAGACAATTTAGCACGCCCGTTTAATAAATCACGCCGGATTTCAAGCTTTTTATTCTTCAAAATACAATCCGGGTTTTGGCATATTGAATCATTTGCTTACTTTTGATCATAATTAATCATAAACGATCAATATTAATCAACATGAAAAATAGCCGTGTCCGTATCACGTCCGACGAAGTGCTGTCAAATAATTGGTATACATTAAAAAAATACACATTCGACTACCAGCGCGCTGACGGGCAATGGGAACAGCAATCCAGAGAGGCTTACGACCGCGGAAATGGGGCCGTTATCCTGCTCTATAACCGCGAAAAGCAAACGGTTCTCCTAACCCGCCAATTCAGAATCCCAACTTATGTCAATGGAAATGAAACCGGCATGCTGATCGAAGCCTGTGCCGGACTGCTGGATCGTGATAATCCCGAAGATTGCATTAGGCGGGAGACAGAAGAAGAAACGGGCTATAAAATCAATTCTGTTGAGAAGATATTTGAAGCTTATATGTCACCTGGTTCGGTTACCGAGATCCTCTACTTTTTTGTTGCAGAATATAGCGAAGATATGAAAGTGAGTGACGGAGGTGGCAGCGCGCAGGAACAAGAGAACATTGAGGTGATGGAATTACCATTCGGAAAAGCGCTGGATATGGTTAAGTCCGGGGAGATTAAGGATGCCAAAACCATTATGCTGCTGCAACATGCGCAACTGACTCAATTACTTGCAAAAAATGGCCAAACAGAGTCAAATTAACTCTCTTCGGCCATTAACATTAATTTTCTATTAGCTATGATATGGGATCAGGCGTAGGCGTGTTTTGAGGTGTTGCCGTTTCGGGACTGCTCTTTCCGCCTACGAATTTCTCATAAAGATCTTTGAAGAAGCTTTCAGCATCCGGGAAGCTGCTTTTAAGCGTATCGGCACCTTTTGTTTTGAGCTCATCAAAATACTCCGGAGCTTTATCGATTGCACCTTCCGCTTCGGCTTTCAAATTGTTAGCCTTGGTTTTCAAATCTTCCAAAAGCTTTTCGCCTTCTTCGCTCTGAAGATACTTATGTGCGGCCACTCCTGCGGCTGCTCCAAGAATAAATGTGGCAAGGTGTTTTGAGTTAATGCTCATGATTTCCAGTTACTTAGTTTAAGATTAAATTTAAAAAATTATGTCTTGTACAAAAGGAATACTTAAAGTCACCGAACATTTGCACAAAAAACTGTGCCCACATTAACTATCACATGCTTACTTAATCTCAAATGCGGCCTGCATACGATAGCTGATCTTGATTTTCTGATATTGAACCTGGCTATCCGCCACCATATCTGCTGATTCCGCTTGCGCCAATGTTCTCATATTGGCCTTCGCAAAAACAGGCTGAGGAAAGTACAGGTTTTCGTCCAGTTCTTTAATTTCAAGCACTTTACCAAGCTTTTCATCCAGCGAAGCAACGAGATATTCCGCTTTTACTTTGGCTGCCTTCAATGCGTCGATTTTAACCTGCTTCTTTAATTCTTCTCTTTTTGAATGGTCCACCCGGCTCACATTTGCATACTGCACACCGCGACTTTCAACTTTTGACAAAATGCCGTCCAACTTCTCAGGACTGCTCACTTTCAGCTCATACTGCTTGCTCTCAAGGAATGTAGCAGGCTTCTTTTTCTTATCTGTATAATTTTGATAACCCCCTAATCCACTGAGAGACAGCGCATCTTTTGGCAGCCCGGCCTCATCAACTGCTTTCAAAAGCTGTTTTTCCAAAGTGCTGATGATGACCTTGTTCTTTTGGTTTTTTTCGTCTTCAAAATATTCTTGCAGGGAAATATTGAAGTAAATTTCGTCCGGCACAATTTCCATTTCGGCAAAACCTGCTACTTCAATCTTAGGCGCAACGACCTGCTGTTCATATTTGATTTGCGAAAAAGCAGGGAACAAAGCGGTCATAGCAAGCAAGGAAATCAAAACAATTTTTTTCATGGCTTTCATTAGTAATTATTGAATATAAAATACAGATGCAGGCGGCAGGCTTAACGTTGTAATACGTCGAAATTATTGCCGTCAACGTAGTTTAGATGCAATGATTTGCCAAAGGTTTAAAACAAAAATGGGAGCATAACGCAATCAGCTGTTATTCTCCCACTTACCACTAAAAAAATTTTATTTTTCGCCTTTTTAGGTAAAATTCTGATAAATCGAGTCCATAATACGGACAAAGTGCTGATAATCGGAATCATTCAGGCTTCCCCACCCTTTTCTGCGGATGTCTGCGACTATTGGAAAAGCCGCATTATAGGTCGATTCGCCTGTTTTCGTCAAGAATAAATTGAATTTTCTTCTGTCCCCGGCAGCCGGTCCGCGTTCCACCAACCCCTTTTTTTCCAGCAGATCAATGATGCGTGTGACCGTTGGTGGATCTTTAAACGTGAGCTCAGCAAGCTCATTCTGACTGATCCCCTGCCTTCTGAAAATATGATCTATAAGCACCCACTGATCTACTGTAAGGTCAAAACCAGCCTCCGTCAACTGTTTTTGTAAAGCATTTCGGATTTTTTTGATTGTCGTGTCTATCTTAAAAAAATAAGCACGCTGATCAGAATGATGCGTCATGATAGGTTACGTTGAAGCTTTGGGCAATTGAGTATCACCAATTATAAGTCCCTTCAACTATTCGTCTACTAATAATTGCAGAGAAATTATTCGATTTTATCTCCATGCTCAAAATGACCGGCAAATAACCCAGATGCAACGGAGAATAACCGGCTCATAGAATTATTTGGTTTCACCTTGAAATAACCCAACATTGACATATAAAAATTTCGACTATGTGCTTCATCCTATGCAAAAACTATCTACCCTTCTGATTTTTGGCAGCGTACTTTGTATGCTTGCCATAAGTTTTCTCAGCAATCCGGCTTCGAGCCAGACACTCAATTTTGTAAAAATGGTTCCCAGCCACAACATTCCGGATAATCCTGAAATGGCTGCTTACATTGCACGATTGAAAAACAATCCGGACATTTCAAATTATCATTTCATCCAATTAAATCCAATCGCAACTGCTCAAAAAGAAGGCATTCTGACATTAGAAATGCCAGGAAAAGAAAAGCCGATCATTGCCGATGCAAGCGAGGTTAAGTATTATTCAAGTTCTGATTATGAATGGATTGGCAAAACGGATGACAACCGCGGAACGATCATTATCCTTTCCAAAGCAGGCCGGGTGACGGCCCACTTCTCCACGCCAGATGGAGTCTACGAAATTTTCCCAGCCCCCGGTGGTCTGTATTGTTTGCGAGAGTATGATATGACCAAAGTCGGTGACGTCGGCTGTATTGCACCAGATGAACAACCTTCAACCGAAAGAATAAGCACGCCACAACCCGAGCAGGCCCCACCTGTCCATTCAAATGCAAAGATGAATCCCTGTCAGCCGTTGGTTAGTCCACGGGTGCTTATTTTATACACACCGAAGGCGCTCGCTTTGATTGGAGATGTTGCGGGAATTCAGACAATGGCTGATATGTCTGTGGCACAATTTAACACAACAATTTACAACAGCGGAATTACAAGCGCGGCAGTGCTTACATTAGCTGGAATTGCTCCCTTAAACAATCTGCCGGAGACGGATTTTATCACGAATGATCTCAACAATTTGGAAAAGAACCTGACAGCCCAGAATCTCAGAAATCAGTATCAAGCGGATGTGGTCGTGTTGTTTACCGATGCAGAATACCAAGGTGGCGATACGCGTGGAAAGGCACAAACGGTGGATCTGGTTAATTCAAAGTCTTTCGCGATTGTTGAAATCTGGAGTGCAACTTCGAGAAAGACGTTTGCCCATGAAGTTGGGCATCTTTATGGCTGCCGCCACGAAGAAACAGCTGGTTCGCCTGCATATGCCCAAGCATATTGCATTAAAAATGGGCTCGGCATAGTTACTGATCGGACAATGATGACCGGCAAAAATATTTCGGATCAACAAGCACAAAATCGTTTGTTGAATTTCTCAAACCCAAATATCCAAGTCGGTGGAAAGCCATCGGGAACTAACAATGAAAACAATGCGAAACGAATAGCTGAATCACATCCCACAGTAAGCGCTTTCAGACCTAATCCCAATCCGCCTTTCGTTGCTTACGTTGACGGGCCAACTTTTGTAACGGCACCTGGTGGCAAAAACTATGAGGTGACATATAGTTGTGGATCTGCACCATATTCGATCGTCTGGCATTATAGCTATGATGGGATTAATTATCTCACTTCCAATACTACCACGGACATTTTTACATGGAATTTCTATCAGACTCAGAAAGTATGGTTTAAAGCAACGGTTACAGGAAATGGTAAATCTGTTTCTGCATTTATTGCTGTTACATCACAGATGCCCAATCCCTACAAGACTGGCGTGGTTGAAACGGATTCTCTTGCTCAAAGCTTTTTACATCTTGAAGCAACTCCAAATCCAGCCTTAGATGAGGTTCGCATAAATTACAAAACACTATCGGATGCTGAAATCAAACTTGACATATTGGATCAATCCGGCTCCGTAATCCAAACACTTTCTGATAGCTTTTTAATGCGCAAACCAAATGGGGTTACCAGTAGGAAGTGGGACGCTAGGAAGTTTCCATCCGGGATTTATTTCATCAGGCTGATGGTTGGCAAAAATATTGAAACAAAGCGAGTGCTTATATCAAGATAATTGCCCCATGAAATCATTCAAAAGTTTAACTTTCTTTATTCTAATGATCGGAAGCAATGCTTGTGAGATTTATACTCCGTACAGAAACGCGGGAATATCATGGGGATATTTTGAAGCTGATATGAGTGGAACAGAATGGAGCAAATTATATGGTAATGCTTACCAGTCCGTCTACGCGGGAATCTCGGAAAATACTGATTCGCTCTGTTCCCTTAAAAGCGCATATATGTTTTCGAATTCATTCGATTCAAATGGATTTAAACAGCAGGTTTTATATTTTGATCAAATTCCACTTCGAAAAGGAAGATTTTTGCTGACATCGGAAGAAAATAAATACTGCATAGACAATGGTCATGTACGTGCCCTGCTCGATTCTCAAATTTACGACGATCAGCCTGGGGACTCTTTTAGAATACTTCCTAAAAGTGATAGCTATTTGCAAATCAATTCGTTAAATATGACTACTGGCGAAATTTCTGGCGAGTTTAAATTTACAATGGTGGTGTATGGAATAAAAGACGATAGCCCGTTGCCCGACACGCTGCGTTTTACAAATGGTACATTCCATACAAAAATATTAGAGCGCAGGAGAAGAAACCGACATCTCTAACTGGTCGATGTCCAATAAAGAATCGCGACAATCTATTATTTGATAGCAAAAAAATCTCCTGAACATTCGAGCATGTTCAGGAGATCTAAATATTTAGAAGCATACTACGCCGAATTCCTCGCCGCGTTAATGATACCAAACATAGCCCGCATAATCAGCTGGTTGTATGTTTCTACATCTACCGGGAGATTTTTTGGATCTTCGGCCAGCATTTGTAGTGCATATTGCTGGATTGTGATCAATGGTAAGACAATGCGCTCACGTGTTTTGATGGAAACCTTGGTGACGTTATTACTGTCTAAAAGCTCTTTTTGCCCTGAGACTTCCAGTAACTGATCGCGTGTCAGCAAAAACTCGTCGTACATTTTATCCCAGAACTCCTTATAATCGGGCTCATCGCGCAGATATTTGGTTGCCGGGAAAAATGCTTTGGACAATGACTGCATCGAATTTTCGATCAATGTCCTGAAAAACAATGATTTTTTATACAACTGCGAAATAATCTCTTTCTTACCGTCTTTCGACATCTGTTCGATCGCCGTTCCGAATCCATAAAAACCTGGCACATTCTGCTTCATCTGTGCCCAGGATCCTACGAAGGGAATAGCACGTAAATCTTCAAATTTCAGACCTTCATCATCGTTCCCACGCTTTGTAGGGCGACTGCCGATATTCGTTTGTCCATAAAAGCGCAGCGGCGTCTTCTTATCTAGATATTTTACAAACATCGGATGGTTTTTGAGATCGAGATAGGAGTCGTATGCCAATGACGCCATCTCTTCGATCAGCACTTTATCCTCTTCATTCAACTCATCTTCAACACGATTCCCTCTGAACAAGTGATTTTCAAGTCCTGCAGTAAACAATCTTTCAAGATTGTACATGGCAGTGGTTACTGTTCCGTAATTAGAGCTAATCGTCTGTCCCTGAACCGTAAGCTGGATTTCTTTATCCTCAATGTCTGTTCCGAGGGAAGAATAGAAATTATGGTTGTTACCACCACCGCGCGCAGGAGGACCTCCGCGGCCATCAAAGAATGTGACTTTGATACCAAATTCACGGGAAACTTTGGTCAGTTCCTCTTTCGCGCGGTAAATAGACCAGTTCGCGCGCAAATAACCTCCATCTTTTGTTCCATCGGAAAACCCGACCATGATAGTCTGATGGTTTTCCCGGTTTTGCAAATGGTTGCGGTAAAACTCATTTTTATACAATGTCCGCATGATTTCCGGCGCATTCGCAAGGTCATCAACGGTTTCAAAAAGCGGAACCACGTCCAGCGCAAGCTTTCCGCTTTCATCCGCAATCAGGTTTTTAGCAAGCGCAACAACCTGCATTACATTCAATGCAGAGGTGTTGTTACTGATCACATAACGGTGAGCGCCTTTTTCACCATTTTGTGCCTGAATCGTTTTGATAGCGCGGATCGAACCTAGAATGTCCTTGGTCAGTTCGTCCTCGTAATCTTCATCCCGCAACGGAATGTTCAAAGAAAGTAAAAGGTCTATTTTCTTCGCCTCATCCCAACCTTCATAGTCACTGTATTTCAGCAACGGAATCTTCTTTTCCAGCCTTTTGAGAATATCTTCCCAGGCTTTTCCATGTTTCCGGCTATCCTGACGCACATCCAGGCTTGCAAAGAAGAATCCGAAAATGTTTAGTTTAAGAATAAAATTATCAAGCAATTCCACAAACAGACCCTGATGTTTGGAAACCAAAACCTCACGGGCTTTCAGAAATTCATCAATTAATTCCTGCGCATTGGCATAACCCTCTTCAAACGGCCCGAAAATGGTGCTGTTCATCTTGCGTTCTGCCAAACTGATCGCTTCATCCACACCTTTGAAAGTCAGGCGACGCTTCAATTGTCTCAAATCACGATAGTAACCTCTCAAAAGCGTTTCCCGCAATCTTGCCGCAACTTGCAGCGTAATTTCCGGATTCACGAACGGGTTGCCATCCCGGTCACCGCCCGGCCAGAAGCCCAGTCGATATACATTGGGGTAGGGCCAGTCGTGGACGCTCATCCCCAGGCCATTGATCAGTTTTTCAAGAATGGATGGAATGGCATCATAATATACATTTTCCAAAAACCAGCAGAGACTCACCGCTTCATCAAAAGGCGTGGGTTTTTCGTGGTTAATGAATGCGGTTTTACCCAATTGCAGGAGCAGCTGGTTTACTTCCGTAAAGTCGTTTTCTTTGATTGCATCTTCCAGATCATTAATGATTCCCAGCACTTTACCCGAATAAAACTGTGTCGGGTGCGCAGTAAGCACGATCCGTACACTGAAATCTTCGAGCTTGGTAAGCAGCTTCTTTTTTAGCTCATCATTATCCAGGCGATCTGTCAGATAATTAACCGATCCTTTGCCTGTCAGATCGTGGGTCTGGTCAAATGCAGCATCCTCCACAGAGTCGAAAAGTACAACTTGCCTTTCTATGTACTGGATAAAAGCAAAGAGCAGATCTGTCCTTTCTTTTGGGGTAGCAGTTTCTAGTAATTCTGAAAAAAAGTGCTCTATGATCTCCCGTGGCGTCTTTCCCTCCTGGAATCCGATCTCACTCTGCTGCGTTAGTATGGGGAGCAATGATCCCGTCTGAAAAATACCACGATAGGGCAAACTCAGAAAAAGACTATTAAATATATTGTACTTCGTTACAACCGCGTCCTGGAAACTGTTATTCATACTGGAGTGACAAAATTATATTCTGGAAACTGCAATTAAGGCAAATATACTTCTAAAAAATGGGTTTCAGGCTTTTGGATGAGCTTGCTGATGCGTTTTTTTGAGCTTTTCGATAGAGTTATGCGTGTAAATCTGCGTTGCGGCCAGGTTAGCGTGACCCAAAAGCTCCTTAATAGCATTAAGATCCGCCCCACGATTGAGCAAATGTGTGGCATATGTATGGCGTAATACGTGAGGGCTTTTTTGAGATAATGTGGTTACAGCAGACAGATATTTTTCAACAGTCCGCTGTATAAAAACAGGGTAAACCGCTTTCCCCGAATTTGTTAAGATCAAACATTGCGTGTCCTCCTCCGGCGCTCTCAATGCCAGATATTGAAAAAGCAGATTTGCCAGAGAAGTAGATATCGGGACAACCCGCTCCTTTGCCCTTTTCCCAAACACTCGGATGGTCCTGGCGGGAAGATTCAGATCTTTTATTTCAAGCGACACGAGTTCCGAAAGCCGGATCCCGCTTCCATATAACAGCTCCATAATGGTGCGGTCGCGGACTCCCTCAAAATCGTCGGTAAAAGTATCCGGCAGGAAAAGCGTTTCCATGGATTTTTCTTCGACAAAAGCAGGCAGTTTTTTGCGTGTTTTAAGCGCTGAGAGAATTTTGGTGGGATCTTGGGCAACCGCCTTTTTACGTTTCAAAAATCCATAAAACGTTCTGAGTGATGCGATTTTACGATTAATAGAAGATGGGTTCATGCCCTCTTCCATCAAACTCACAATCCAGGACCGCAACATGGGTGCCTTTGCCTCTTCGGGCTTGTCCAGCTCGTATTGAAACAAAAGATATTTCTGAAACTGGTCCAAATCCGTCTGATAAGACTTTACGGTATGAACACTGGCGCGTTTTTCAAATTTCAGAAAATCAATAAATGAGGTTATCATATCAGCAACATACAAAAAAGGGCTGCCTTTAACAAGCAGCCCTTCTCCTTATGATATGGATATAATAATCCTGTCGAAATCTTTCAGAACACCATTCCTGGGAACTAGTCTTCTAAATGACCGTAAGTTTTTTCTTTGTATACGGCACGCAAAACTTCGAAACGACGTCTTACAGATGGTTTTTCGAAAGCAGTACGAGCACGAAGCTGGCGCATAGTACCAGTTCTTTCAAATTTCTTCTTGTAACGCTTAAGAGCGCGGTCAATCGATTCGTTGTCTTTAATGTTTATAATAAGCATGCTTATAAATTGTAATGTTCTTTGAATTGGTTTCTGAAATCGGACTGCAAAGAAAAGCTTTATCAAACAGAAAATCAAGAAATAAGTCATTATTATTAGGTTATTTTTGTGATCATTGCATTGAGGAAAAAGCTTTTAACAGATTAAACGCCCTATATGAGCTCGCGATTGGGAATTATTGACTTAGGAACAAACACTTTTCACCTGCTCATCGTAGATAAAAATGGAGATGCCGTCGCCAATATATTTCACGAAAGCAGGCCGGCAAGGATCGGATTGGGAGGAATCAACAAAAAGATCATTACGGAGGATGCCGTTCAGCGCGCATTGACTGTGCTGACATATTTTCGGGAAAAGCTGGACGAGTTCAATGTTCCCACCGAGAAAACCTTTGCCTTTGGCACCAGCGCAATTCGGAATGCGGAAAACCAGGCCGATTTTTGTGCTGAAATCCTTTCCAAAACAGGCATTACGATCACTGTGATCGACGGCAACCGCGAAGCCGAATACATCTATAAAGGAGTCCGACGCGGTGCAGACCTAGGCGATTCACCGTCACTGATCATGGATATCGGCGGTGGCAGCGTAGAATTCATTATTGGCAACCGATCGCAGATTTTCTGGAAGCAAAGTTTCGAGATTGGCGGGCAGCGGCTGATGGAAAGATTCATGCGCAATGATCCGCTTTCGCAGGGTGACAGGAAAAATCTTTACAATTATTTTGAAGAGAAACTGATCCCTCTGGCCAATGCCGTCCACCAGTATTCCCCGGACAAGCTGGTCGGGTCTTCCGGGACATTCGATACGTTAGTGGACATTGATTTCCATTTCCGCACCAATGAAAGGCCTCCGAAAAACCAAACCGATTTCCCATTGGCACTGGAAGAATTTTACCGGGCATATGCACTCATCCTCACCGGAAATCATGACGAACGAATGCAGATCCCGGGCATGATCGAACTGCGTGTGGACATGATCGTGGTTGCAGTTTGCCTCATAGATTATGTACTTAAAAGCTACGGAATCAAGAAAATTCAGATTTCCAGTTATGCATTAAAAGAAGGAGTGCTCGCCGAAGTGCTGGGCGAATAGCCGTATCAGAATTTTTGTAACCTCCCCCGAATTATTTGCCTGTCCTATCAGGCAAACTTTTATTTTTGTAAGTAAGCAAAAACATAAACCAACTCTATGAGATTAGTTCGTTATTTCCTCTTGGTAGGAATCACATTTCTGTTTACCACAACCACTTACGCACAAAAGAAGAAAAAGAAAGAAAAGCAGGAAGACGTCAAGATCGACAAAGCGGTGGACGCAGTGGCCACCGCAGTAAAAGAGAAACTCAAAGACGACAAAAAAAAGGGTCCCAAGGCTTTTAAAGACCTCATCGACACCAGCGCGGTGAGCCAGAAAGGCATGATTTCCGTTCACAAAATGGACGAAAAATGGTATTTCGAAATCCCTGATTCCCTGTTGGATAAAGACATTATGGCCGTAACCCGCTATGCTAAAACAGCCGCCGGCGGGGGAATTTTTGGAGGTGAAGAGGTTAACCGGCAAATGATCCGCTGGGAAAAAGGGATGGACCATAATTTATTGTTGCGCTCCGTAACAGTGGTCGTTGCGAGTCCTGACAGCACCAAACCGATTTTCCAGGCAGTAAAAAATTCAAATTCAGATCCTATTATTGGGGTTTTTGAAATAAAAGCCGTTAAAAAAGAGCCTCATGCAAAGTCGTCTGTCATTGATGTGACGGACTTTTTTAATGCTGATAATCAGGTTTTTTCATTAAGCTCGGTCAGTAAGCAGCTTTTAAAATTGAGTTCTTTTAAAAAGGAAGCTTCCTACATTGAGAAAATCCGGGCGTTTCCCATTAATACAGAAATCCGGACCGTTAAAACATTTTCTGTAACGCCTCAACTGCTCTCTACTTCTCCTACCCCGTCCATCGGTCAATATTTACCCTCCGGGCTCGATGCCGGCGTTGTGACCATGGAAATGAACACTTCGTTAATCCTGCTTCCTGAAAAGCCGATGCGGAAAAGGATCTTCGATAGTCGGGTGGGTTATTTTGCAAACCAATATGCCATTTTCGGAGAAGAATCGCAGCGGTCTGACACCGAAGTTTTTGCCGTTAGATGGCGCTTGGAGCCCAAAAATGCAGAAGATGCAAAAAAGCAGCGCGACGGCGAATTGATTGAACCTAAAAAACCGATCGTTTATTACATTGATCCTGCCACACCTGAAAAATGGCGGAAATATCTGAAAGCCGGAGTTGATGACTGGCAGGAAGCATTCGAAAAAGCCGGCTGGAAGAATGCCATCCGTGGAGAATACTGGCCTGAAAACGACACGACCATGAGCCTTGAAGATGCGCGCTATTCTGTGATCCGCTACTTCGCTGCCGATATTCAGAACGCTTACGGGCCTAATGTGCATGATCCGAGAAGCGGGGAGATTCTGGAAAGCCACATTGGCTGGTATCACAATGTTATGCGTTTGCTGCGCAACTGGTACATTATCCAGGCTGGCGCCGTGGATCCCAAAGCGCGCACCAAAAAGTTTGATGATGAGCTCATGGGCCAGCTTGTGCGCTTTGTTTCTTCGCATGAGATAGGACATACATTGGGATTAAGGCATAATATGGGCGCTAGTTCTGCTACACCTGTTGAAAAACTGCGAGATAAGGAATGGATTGAAAAGCACGGTCATACGGCTTCTATCATGGATTATGCCCGCTTCAATTACGTGGCCCAGCCCGAGGACAGCATTACCAATCTGTTCCCGAGAATAGGGGATTACGATAAATGGGCGATCCAGTGGGGTTACAGCAATTTCATGGACGCTAAAGACGCGAAGGCTGAGAAAATGCTCTTGAATGAAATGACCAAAGAGGCTTACAAAGATTCCCGACTGCATTTCGGAACGGAGATTAGCCCGTACGACCCGCGTTATCAAACCGAAGATCTGAGCGATAATGCGATGAAAGCCTCTGAGTATGGCATTAAAAATTTAAAAAGAATTCTTCCTAACCTGATCGAATGGAGCCGTGAGGATGGCGAAAGTTATAAGGAGCTGGATGAAATCTACAACAATGTTATACAGCAATATCGTCGCTATCTTGGCCACGTCATGAAGAATGTAGGCGGGATTTACGATAACCCTACCACATATGACATGGAGGGATCGACTTTTGAAACCGTGCCAAAATCGACTCAGAAAGAAGCAGTTGTGTTCCTCATCAATCAGCTATTCAAAACGCCGATCTGGTTATTGGACCAGAATATTTTAAGTAAAATTAAACCTGAGACCGGTGTCGAAGCGATCAAAGCATTGCAGGAATATGCATTAACGACGCTCTTCGCAGGCGACAGGGCGGTCAGGCTGATGGAAACCGGAATTTCAAGCAAAAATTATACGCTGGACGATATGTTTACAGACCTGGAAAGCGGCATTTGGTCCGAAACAAAAACGGGCAAAAGCATTGACCTGCATCGCAGAAATCTTCAAAAAGTTTATATCGAAAAATTGGTTGATCTGCTGAAACCTGGCAAAGCCAACGTGCAGTCCGTTCCGGTTGGCATTACGTATGGTTTTTCTACGCGGGTGGTTGAACTTGAAAAAACGGATTTACCTTCTGTTGCCCGGGCGCATTTGGAAAGTCTGAAAGCAACATTACAACCTGCTATCACGAAATCAACGGATAAAATTACCAAGTATCATTTGCAGGATGTTTTGCAGCGCATTAAGATGGCGCTGGATCCAAAATAGGACAACGAATGCCCACGTCAATGCTGACACTTCAAGAAGTTCTCGAAAAATACGATGGCTTTGCACCTGTTATCAAAAGTGCAAAGCCATTTAAAAAGCTTGATTTTTCCGCAACAAATGAAGCCCTATTGCAACGTGACTTGTCTGAAACCTCCGCTTTTTCGGATTTTGTTTTCCAAGAAATGTTGGAAAGAAACGCCTTTGCTGGCATTGGCGGCTACGCAGAAAACCGCATTATCTATCGGCAGCGAAAACATTTCAACACCGAAGACAACCAACCAAGGAGCATTCATCTCGGCACGGACATATGGACGGATGCCGGAGAACCCATCTATGCACCCTTAGACGCAACCGTCCATAGTTTTGCATTCAATGACCATTATGGTGATTACGGCCCAACAGTTATTCTTGCTCATACATTAAATAATGTCGTCTTCTACACGCTTTATGGGCATCTGTCACTGGATTCACTGGAAGGATTATATGTTGGCAAAAGTATTTCAGCCAACGAAAAATTCGCAGCCATAGGCTCCTACCCCGAAAACGGCGACTGGCCACCGCATTTGCATTTCCAGATTGTCAAAGACATGGGTAACTATCAAGGCGACTTCCCAGGTGTAAGCAGCATTCAGGATAAGGAACATTATTTAAATCTCTGTCCCGACCCGAATTTGATTTTGAGGATTGCTGAGAACGAGAAGCCTAACTAGCTCTTGCTCCGCTCCAAGTTCGGCAAAAACCCTGTCAATAATCCAATAAGCGGCAGGAATGAGCAGATCCAGAAAACATATTCAATGCTGGTCTTGTCTGCAACGCTGCCCAGAATGGCCGATCCGATTCCTGCAATGCCGAAAGCGAAGCCGAAGAACAGCCCTGCAATCATGCCGACTTTACCGGGAATAAGTTCTTGTGCATAGACCAGGATCGCGGAAAAGGCTGAGGAAAGAATGAGCCCGATAATGCAGCTTAATACGCCCGTCCAGAATAAATTAACATATGGAAGCAGCAATGCGAATGGCGCTGCGCCCAATATCGATATCCAGATCACATATTTCCTGCCAATCTTATCCCCAACCGGCCCGCCGATGAATGTTCCCGCTGCGACGGCGAATAGAAACGCGAAAAGATATATTTGTGAATTTTGAATGGAAACACCGAATTTATGGATCAGGTAAAAGGTAAAATAGCTCGAAATGCTGGCCATATAGATGTATTTCGAGAAAATCAAAAGCAGTAATATAGCAATGGCAAACGTGATTTTGCCGCTGGAAAGATGTGACGCATTCGCTGACTTTGCAACCGATTTCTTAGCAACAACCACTTCCAGGCTCCGCTTATACCAGCCGCCTACCCAGGATAAAATAACAATCGCCAGAAGCGCAACCAGCGAAAACCAGATCACCTGAAAACGTCCATAAGGCAACAGAATCAATGCTGCCAGCAAAGGCCCCAACGAGCTCCCCGCGTTACCGCCCACCTGGAACAGCGACTGCGCCATGCCATGCTTACCGCCCGAAGCCATACGCGCCACGCGGGAAGCCTCAGGATGAAAAACCGCTGAACCGACGCCGATCAACCCAACTGAAAGCAGAACAAGATTAAAGCTGTTCGCAAGAGATAATGAAATGAGTCCCAGCAATGTAAAGCACATTCCCACAGCCAATGCGAAGGGCTGCGGACGCTTGTCCGTGTACGCGCCTACGACAGGTTGCAGTACAGAAGCGCTCACTTGAAATGTGAATGTGATCAGCCCTATTTCGGTAAAATTCAATTGAAAAGATTCCTTAACCATCGGGTAAATGGAAGGGATTAAGGACTGCATCGTGTCATTCAGCAAATGACAGAAGCTTAACGCAAGCAAAATCGGGAAAACTGTTTGCGAAGTATTTATTGCTGTCGTTGAGTCAACAGCAATGGGATTTTGTTCAGTAGATTTCATGCTTACTTCCTATGAATCGTCGTTGCGGCAGATTGCGTAGCAGCTAAAATGGTAATGTCAGCGATTGTAACCCTGCCCCGTGCATTCACTGCGTAAAGAATGGCATCGGCAATATCAACAGCCTGCAAAGGATCAAATCCCTGATACACTTTTTCGGCACGGCTTTCATCTCCTTTGAAACGAACCAGCGAAAATTCGGTCTCTACTGCGCCAGGCGCGACATTGGTCACCTTAATGCCATGCTGCGTCAGATCGAGGCGCATTCCTTCACTCAAAACCTCCACCGCAGCCTTAGAAGCACAATAAACGGCACCATTCACGTAAGTCTGCTTTCCTGCAATGGAACTGATATTGAGAATGTGCCCCGCCCCTTTTTCGAGCATCAACGGAATCACCGCTTTCGAAACATATAGCAAACCTTTCACATTTCCATCGATCATTGCATCCCAATCCTCCGTATCACCCTCGGCCAAGGAACCCATCCCATGTGCATTACCAGCATTATTAACCAGGATATCAATGTTTTTCCAATCATCTGGCAAGGAACCGATCATGGCTATCACCGCGCCTTTGTCACGCACATCAAAAACCAGCGTGGTAACATTAACTTTTGAAGATAATTCAGCAGAAACTTCATCTAACCGTTCCTGGCGGCGGCCGCAGAGGATAAGATCAATTCCGGCGACTGCAAATAATTCCGCAGTGGCCTTTCCAATTCCGGAAGTGGCTCCGGTAATCAATGCAATTCGAGACATTATAAAATCAAATTCGTCAAAAGATGTGCGCTTCCGGGGATGCTCACTTTTTATTTTTGGGAATATTCAAACTACTGAACTTCCCTTTTTCCAACTGCGCAGCCTGACTAAATAGCTGGACCGCTTGCTGATAAACATTATCTGTCGGATTCAACACCTGGAAAATCTCATTATTAAGCCCGTTCTTCTGCTTCCTGCCCCAGACATATCGCCCGATGATCGCCTTGGTTTGCGAAGTAATAATGGGTTTAGAAAGTGTTAACTCTTTTTCATTTGGTTTAATTCCAGCCTTAGAAGCATCCTTCACCATTTCGGCAATCATCGCGTCAGATATCTGGAATGACGTCAAGAAATCATTAAACGATTGTTTTTCAAGCTTTTTTTGATTTTCATTCGCGTAACGCAATGCATATTCGCGGATAATGTTTTTGGAATAAAGCTCAAATAAATATTTGCTGTTTTGAAGTGTGTCTTTTGGAACAAAAATATCAGGTGTAATGCCGCCGCCGCCGTAAACGACCCGGCCGCCATCGGTTTTATACACTTTGCTTTTATCAAATTTAATGCTGTCCACATTGAACAACTCGCCGCTTTCATAACGATGCGAAAGGTCCTGGCTGTAGTCCTCGCCTTTGCCCAGCTCATAAGGTTTTTGAATGCTCCGGCCGCTTGGCGTAAAATATCTTGAAATAGTAAGGCGAAGTTCGGACGCGTCCGAAAGCTTGATCGGCATTTGGACTAAACCCTTCCCGTAAGAACGCCTTCCAACGACCAATGCACGGTCGTGATCCTGCAATGCTCCTGCCAGGATTTCGGATGCAGATGCACTTCCTTCGTCCACCAGTACGATCAACGGTCCTTGCTCGAACATTCCGTCTACGTGTGAACGTGTTTTTCTGTCAAACCGGCTGTCCTTGCCTTCTGTATAAACCAAGAGTTTATCGCCTGCAATAAATTCGTCGGCCATGCTTGTGGCACGCTCCATGTAACCACCCGGATTTCCCCGCAAATCAAGGATCAGGTTTTTCAAGCCATTGGCTTTCAGTGTTTTTAATGCTGATTTGAATTCGTCATAAGTAGTTTCCGAGAAACGGCTCACCTTAATGTAGCCGATCTCCTGATCGACCATATAAGACGCGTCGACAGAGTAAGTCGGAATACGGTCGCGGACCACCGCGAAGTTCATTTTTTCATCTAAACCAACCCTTTCAATGGCCAGATCAACCTTAGTGCCTCTTTTTCCACGCAACAGCTTGTAAACCTGTGCATTAGTAACGCCGGGACCAGACAAATTCTCCTTATTAACTGAAATAATGCGGTCGCCGCTCTGTATTCCGGCCGCTTCCGAAGGACCGCCGCTTAATGGCGTGACCACATAAACCGTGTCATTATATATGTTGAACTCCACACCAATCCCGTCAAATCCGGATTCCAGCTGCGAACGGGCCGCAGTGGCTTCTTCCGTGTTAAAGTAGGCTGTGTGGGGGTCCAATTTTTCGAGCATTTTTGAGATAGAAAAATCTACAAGCTCCTCAGTATCAACAGAATCTACGTAATTATTCTCAACAAGCATGAGCACTTCGCGATATTTGGCATAACCCTTCGCTACGTCTGAAAGCTTGCGCCCCCCGCTAAAAAAAGTGCTTCCCAGCAGCACCCCAGCAGCCAATGTAATGGCTATAATGATAGGCAGGCGAACCACTGACCGGGAATTATGAATCGGATTAGGAGATTTTTGTTGATTCATGCCAATAAAATATTTGAAAGCGTTGTATACATGCCTGTTGCAGTAGGCACATTTCTCTAACGTGAAGTAAGCGATTTTGGTTGCCTAAAGCAAGTGTATCAGAGGTGATTTATAAGATATTAGTCCAACTTTTACCCTCAGACAAATGCCTTTAAAGACTCCGGATTGCGCATTGTCTCGGGATTGATGCATTTGGCAGGATCCTGTCCCATCAGAATCCGCTTCATAGGCGCCTCCATTTTTTTCCCGTTGATCGTGTAGGGAATGTCGCTAACCTGTTCTATTGTATCCGGGACATGGCGCGGACTGTATTCACTTCGTAAAACATCTTTTATGCGCTGTTTCAGCTCTTCCGTCAAGGTTTTGTCTTTACTTAAAACCACAAATAGCGAAATTGTCCCATCGCCGTTCGCCTTTTCAAGATACACGGCAAGACTGTCTTTCACATCCGGAATGCTCTCGACAGCGCGATAAATTTCGGCAGTTCCAATCCTTACGCCTCCTCTATTTAATGTTGCATCCGAGCGGCCATAAATGATGACGGAATTGCGGTCGGTAACCTTGATCCAGTCGCCGTGACGCCAGATATTGGGATACATTTCGAAATAGCTGCTGATGTATTTCTCGTCATCCTCATCATTCCAAAAATAAATGGGCATGGAAGGCATAGGCTGCGTAATCACCATTTCACCCAGCTGGTCGGTCAACGGTTTTCCATCTTCACTATAAGCCTCGATCCTGCAGCCGAGCATGCGACATTGAATTTCACCAGGATAAACCGGCAAAATCGGGCAGCCGCCCACGAATGCACTGCAAACGTCCGTTCCACCGCTTAGCGAAATGAGCCAGACGTCCTTTTTTACATATTTATAAATCCATTCGTACGCCTCCGGCGGCAACGGCGAGCCGGTTGAACCGATGGTTTCCAATGCATTAAGACTTTCAGAAGTAATGCTCACACCTGCTTTCATGGACGCATTGAAGTAAGCTGCGCCACTTCCGAAATGTGTTATTTTCGCTTTTTCGGCCAGAGTCCAGAGCGTTTGTGATGATGGAAAAGCAGGCGCTCCGTCATATAGCACAAGCGTTGCGCCACAAAGCAGTGACCCCAATGCATAATTCCACATCATCCAGCCTGTGGTCGAATACCAGAAATAGCGATCGCCCGGTTTCACATTTTGATGTAAGATCAATGCCTTATGATGTTCGATAAGGCAGCCGCCTACGCTGTGTGTGATGGCTTTTGGCTTAGCCGTGGTTCCCGAAGAATAAAGGATCCAGATCGGGTGATCGAAGGGAAGCGGCTCAAAATCGAGCCCGAAATTTTCAAGATGCAGAATGTCTTCCCAGGAAGTTAATCTTTCCGGGCGGTTCTCTGCATTGATATTATTCACTAAAACCGTGTCTTTAACACTTGGTAATGTGAAGGATAGCTCTTGTGCGAATGCTGTAAGGTCGTAAGTTTTACCATTATAAACATAACCATCAGCCACGAAAAGCACTTTGGGCTCAATCTGCGAAAAACGATCTGTAATGGCTCTTTTACCAAAATCAGGTGAGCAGGACGACCACACAGCGCCCACAGCATTGGTCGCGAGAAAAGCCACAACGGCCTGCGGAATGTTTGGCAAAATGGCTGCCACGCGGTCACCCGGACGCACGCCGCGCTGTTTGAGCCAGGCAGCCACAGCGGCAACTTCCGTTTCAAGCGTCTCCCAGGAAATTTCCGTTAATCCGGATTGTTCTGATTGAAAAAGAATGGCTGGCCGGTCCTTCGTTTTATTTCTGAAAACATGCTCGGCATAATTCAGCTTGGAACGCGTAAACCATTTTGTGCCGATCATCCCATGCTTTGGCCTTTGCAACACTTCCAGGTAAAGGTCATGGGATTTTATATTGAAGTAAAGCCACAAACTCTCCCAGAAATCTTCCAGATCCGTCACCGACCAATCCCAAAGATCATGGTAGGAGCGGAAATAAAGGCCTCTTTTGACAAAAAGCCAATCCATGTATTTTTTGAGATTGGATTGCTCCAGAAGCGTTCTTCCTGGTTTCCATAGCGGTTGCGGCAGGACATCAGTAGGCATATTTACATCTTTATAGGTGAAGGTTAGGTTATGGAAAAAGCGCTTTTCAGTGCATTGAACCAATAGTACTAATAAACGTTTGGTTACCAAAAATGGCATAAACCGAAGTGAAAATATTTACTTAAAAATTTCCTGTATCTTTGCAGACTTAATTAAAACAGTTAGTACTCTGATCATCAGATACGTTGATTAGCGGGTTTTAGTGGCATCTTTGAAATACAGATCGAAAAACCGCTGTCAGTACACGGCAAATAGTAAGAGGAAACAAATTCCAGTAGTGATACTGCATTCCTAATGAGAAAAAGAACATCAACACCCTCGAAGGCGCCAAAAGCTTCGCAGCCTTCGACCGGCGGACAGAAATCCTTCCGCAAATCCAATGACGGCGCAGGCCATCCATTCAAAAAGGCTCGCCCTGAGGCAGAAAGCCGTTTTAGTAAACCAAGCATCAAAAAGTCAAGTTTACGGACTGGTTCTGCGAACGGAGACAATGCAGGCCAAAAAGCGCGTCCAAGCTTCAGTCACGAAAAAGGACCCGGCGAAAGGCCTGGCTTCGATAAGCCGGGCTTCGGTAAGCCACGCTTTGACAAACCGCGTTTCGACAAGCCATCATTCAAATCGGGCTTCGACAAGCCGGGCTTCGATAAGCCTGGAAATGACCGGCCTGGCTTCCCTAAAAAAGAAGGCGGTTTCCGCAGTCCTGCTGATAAAAAGGATTTTGGACAAAGAGAACGATCATCCGGCGATAGGGAATTCAAACCGCGCTTCGAAAGACCGGCGCGCGAAGGCGACAGGCCGCGCTTTGAGAGAAGAGGCGATGACCGTCCTGCTCAATCCGGAGAGTCCCGCCCATTCCGTTCGCGGGAAGAATCCGGACAAAGAGAAAGATCTTCCGGAGAAAGGGAATTCAAACCACGTTTTGAAAGACGTGAAGGTGACCGACCCACCGGCGACAGAGAATTCAAGCCTCGTGCTGAAAGACCGGCGCGTGAGGGCGAAAGACGTGATTCACGCCCATCAGCTGAGCGTTCTTTTGGTCGTCCCAGCAGAGACGGCAAGTCAGAATTTAAAAAAAAAGGTGAGACCGCGAATGTAGAGCGTGATTTCGAAAAGTCTGCCCATAATGAAAACGCAGAGCAAGCAGAAGATCGCAGTGGATTAGATAGAAGAGTGGGCCGATTTGAAAGTGCTCCACGTTACAATTTGTCCAGCTACGAAAAGAAGAATGCGCCGAAACGAAAGGAAAAAGAGGAATCAGCGCTGATTCGTTTGAACAGATACATTTCAAATGCGGGCATCTGCTCGCGTCGCGAGGCGGATGATCTTATCGCTTCGGGTCAGATTTCTGTAAATGGTAAAACGATTACAGAGATGGGTTACAAAGTATTGCCTACTGACGTTGTAAAATATGGCAAAAAGGCATTGAACCCGGAGAAAATGGTTTATATATTAATTAATAAGCCAAAAGATTACATCACCACAACCGATGATCCGGAAGAGCGCAAAACCGTGCTTGACCTCATTCAAGGTGCTTGTGCTGAGCGTGTTTACCCGGTGGGTCGCTTGGATAGGAATACAACGGGTTTATTGCTTTTGACCAATGATGGAGAACTGGCTGTAAAGCTGACGCATCCATCCGGCGGGATCAAGAAAATCTATCAGGCGGAATTGGATAAGCCGATTACAACGGAAGATTTCGAAAAGCTGCAACATGGCCTTGAACTCGAAGATGGTTTTATTCACCCTGATGAAGTTGGGATTGTAACGCCAGACGCAATGGTGGTTGGCCTGGAAATCCACAGCGGCCGCAACCGGATCGTTCGGCGGATGTTCGAACATTTGGGTTACGAAGTTCAAAAGCTGGATCGGACGGTTTTTGCCGGATTGAATAAAAAAGATCTTCCGAGAGGAAAGTGGAGATTTCTGAGCGAAAAGGAAGTTGTAAAACTGAAATTTATGCTCTAAGATTTTTGAAATAAAACAAAAAGAAACCGGCTGCTATGATAAACATAACAGCCGGTTTTTTATTTGAACCTTACTTCCTTATTAAAGTCTGAATCCGAAAGAATAAACATCGTATGGAGCATCAGGATAAAGCCCTTCAAACTGCACCATTGACTCTTCCTTGCCAGTAATAGCGGCCTGGAATTCTTTCACGGAACGAACCGGCTTACCATTTACTTTGGTAATGATAAAACCTTCCTCCACTTGCGAACGGGCAAACTTGCCACCGTCGATCGAAACCACTTTCACGCCGCCATCCAGCTTGTAACGGGACAAACGTTGTTTTTCCTGGTCGCTAAGATTGCCGAATTGTGCACCCAGAGCATTCATGATCGCAGCAGATTCGTCACGTTTCAGGATATCTGAACCACCTGTGCGGTTACGCAATGTGATGTCCAGCTCTTTCTCTTTGCCATCACGGTTCACAGTGATTGCCACTTTGTCGCCAGGCTTATGCAAGCCGATTGATTGTTGCAATTCAGGAATGGAGTGAACATTCACACCGTCCACTTTCACGATCACGTCGCCTTTCACTACTCCGCCTGCCTTCGCTGCGCTGTTTTCTGTGAATTCACGAACATATACACCGTCGTTCACTTTCACACCATATTCTTCGGCTTTTCTGCTATCCAGATCATCCAGGGCAATCCCCAGGTAACCGCGTTGCACATTACCGAATTTGATCAAATCGCTTGACACTTTTTTCACAATGCTCGAAGGAACTGCGAATGCATAACCTGCAAAGCTTCCTGTTGGGCTGGCAATGGCAGTGTTAATACCAATCAATTCACCTTTCAGATTCACTAATGCACCACCACTGTTTCCAGGGTTCACAACCGCATCAGTTTGAATAAATGATTCAAGCGGAGAATCCACAGATGATGCCGAAGCAGGAGTAACACCGCGACCTCGTCTCGATTGGCCAATGATGCCTAACCCGCGTCCTTTTGCACTGACGATACCGGCTGTTACAGTTGATTCCAAATTAAAAGGGTTACCAACCGCCACAACCCACTCTCCTACTTTCACAGCATCCGAGTTGCCTAAAACTACTGCTGGCAAGTCTTTCGCTTCTACTTTAATCACCGCGATATCCGTAGACGGGTCAGTACCAATCACTTTTGCTCTGAACTTGCTTTTGTTATGTAATGTAACTTCCAGTTCCTGAGCGCCTTCCACTACGTGGTTGTTAGTTACAATGTATCCGTCCGCAGAAATGATCACACCCGAACCAGATGCTTCCTGTGACTGAGGACCGCGTGATCCGCCTTCAAATTCGTCACCAAAGAAATCTCTGAAAATATCCGGAATCTGCTGACCACCGCCACGCGAGGCCTGGCGCGTCATCGTTGATTTAATGTGAACCACCGTGGGCGTTGTAGCCTCAGCAGCGTAAACAAAATCCCCGGGTGCGCCCACCGGTGTGCCCGTTGACGTGAAACGCGTAATCGACTCCGCGGGAGCCTCTTTAAAAATTACATCTTTACCATCGTTATCACTAAATAGTTTGAAGCCGGCAAGAGTTGATGCACTAGAAATCAACCCAACCAACACTAAACCTTTCCAA
Source organism: Dyadobacter alkalitolerans DSM 23607 (assembly GCF_000428845.1). Taxonomy (GTDB): domain Bacteria; phylum Bacteroidota; class Bacteroidia; order Cytophagales; family Spirosomataceae; genus Dyadobacter; species Dyadobacter alkalitolerans. The sequence goes on from NZ_AUAS01000003.1 coordinate 447,450, forward strand.
TTTGTTTTCATATACATTTGTTGGGGTTATATTTTTATGAATGAATAACGCAAAGCATTTACTATTTTATTCCCACACAACGCGCATTTAACATATTTTAACTGCAGTTATTCCAAATGCGATTTTACTAAAATATCCTGCCAATGTCACTAACAATTTAATCGAATCTTTGTTCACAACAAAAGGCGCTATTAATCAAAATTAATAACGCCTTTCAAACTTATATTATGCTGATTACGCAATCTCGATCTGACGAGCTGGTTTTTCTTTTGCTTCTTCACGTTTTGGCAACGCAATGCTCAGCACGCCTTCATTGTAGGTGGCTTCAATCCTGTCGCCGTCAATGGTGTTAGGCAATGTGAAGGTGCGTTGGAAAGAAGTGTATTTAAATTCCCGACGCGTATATTTTTCGTTTTTCTCTTCTTCATTCTGTTCTTTCTGAGCAGAAATGGTCAGCTGATTTTTTTCAAGGTTCAATTTGAAATCGGATTTCTGCAAGCCGGGAGCCGCCACTTCGATCCTGAAACCGTCTGTGCTTTCAACGACATTCACCGCAGGAACGCTTCCTGAGAATGCTGGGGCTGCGATTTCGTTGAATAAATCTTTGCCAAAAAATCCGTTTAAGTAAGAAGGATTTGCGAAATGGGTTTTTACTAGAGTGCTCATTGTTATAAAGTTTTAATGGTCTATTTTATTTTTCAGTTTACCTCTGCGGTATGATGGGTAATTATCAATACTCGTTCCTGAGGCGAAAAGCTAAAAAATAGCAGACACAATGTCCGATAAAAATTTATAGTCTTGTTAAAGCAGACATAATGTCTTGTTTTAGCTAAAAACTATAAGACAAACGGACATATTTTGCCGTTGACACTGCAAAAGTCACTGGGCAAAAATGATAATGAGCAAAACGCCGGGACTATTAGCGAAGCTTGAAAGAAGATTAATGAAGCTAAAAGGGCAATTAACGAAGCTCTAACATTGCGCAGGCCTGTTCAGAAGCAGACTGCTCAGCTTTTTTCTTGGTAAAACCGTTGCCTTGTGCGAAAGGCTCGTCGTTGACCAGAATTTGGGAGATGAATTCGCGATGGTGGCGGGTGCCGCGTTCTTCAAGAATTTCGAAGCGGATTTCCTTGCCTTCGCGTTGTGCCCATTCGATAATGAGGCTTTTGAAATTGGCATTGTTCTGAATAATGTTATCCAGATCGTAATGCGTAATAAGCTTACTAATGATGAAAGTTCGCGTAAAACGGAAGCCTTTATCCAGATAAATGGCACCAACAAACGCTTCCAGCGCATCGCCATACATGGATGAGCGGGGCGACATGCCGCGGCGGTTGCCATCATACTCGATCAGGCGATCGAGGCCAAGCTTCTTTGAAATTTGATTAAGGGATTCCCGATTGACAATGCGGGAGCGGATTTCGGTAAGAAAACCTTCGTCTTTGTAAGGATATTTGGTAAAAAGAAACTCTGCGACCACCATTCCTAAAACAGCATCGCCCAGATATTCCAAACGCTCATTGGATTCACGAAAACCTTTGATAGCCGTTTCCCGGGAAGCAGAAGTGTGGCGAAAAGCGAGTTGATAGACACCGAGATTCGAAGGCCGGTCGCCAATTACATGCGCAATCGATTCCTTAAATTTTTTATCCTCAGCACTTCCGGTTCTGAAAAGAGAGAGTATCGGTATAAGAATTCGCTTTGCCAAGTGTAATTAGTTAATCAGTCTTCATACTTTTTGAAAACGACTGATGCATTGTGTCCGCCAAAGCCAAATGTATTGCTGAGTGCAATGTTGATCTCGCGTTTTTGAGCGTGGTTAAATGTCAGGTTCAGTTTCGGATTGATTTCCGGATCGTCGGTAAAATGGTTAATAGTAGGCGGAACAACCTGATCACGGATCGCCAGAATGCAAGCCGCAGCTTCGATCGCACCAGCGCCACCCAGCAAATGGCCGGTCATGGATTTGGTTGAACTGATGTTCAGTTCATAAGCGTGTTCGCCAAAGAATTTTTCAATTGCTTTAATTTCCTGTGGATCACCGATCGGCGTAGATGTGCCGTGCGTATTAATATAATCCACATCTTCCGGCTTGATTCCTGCGTTCTCAATCGCATTTTTCATGACGATATGAGCGCCCAGGCCATCCGGATGGGGAGCTGTAATATGGTAGGCGTCCGAAGACATGCCCGCACCGATCATTTCAGCGTAAATTTTAGCGCCGCGTGCTTTTGCGTGTTCCAGTTCTTCCAGGATCAACGCCGCGCCGCCTTCTCCCAATACAAAACCATCACGATCCTTATCATAAGGACGGGAAGCCGTTTCAGGAGAATCATTTCTTTCGGATAATGCTTTTAATGCATTAAAACCACCCACACCGGCAATGGTAACCGCTGCTTCCGAACCGCCGGAAATACAAACGTTCATCATCCCGAGCTTGATGTAATTAAATGCATCAATCAAGGCATTGGTGGCCGAAGCACAGGCTGAAACGGTGATGAAATTGGGACCGCGGAAACCGTAGCGGATCGAGAGAACTCCCGAAGCACTGTCCACGATCATCTTGGGGATAAAAAATGGGTTAAACCTGGGGGTTTTGCCGTTTTCCGCGAAATTCATCACCTCTTCTTCAAAGGTTTTCAATCCGCCGATCCCGGTTCCCCAAATTACACCGGCTTTGTCGAGATCAAGCGTATCTGCGTCAAAGCCGGCGTCCTTCATTGCCTCGTCTGCTGCAATGACGGCGTATTGGGTAAATGGATCCATTTTACGGGCTTCCTGACGAGGAATGTAACTAGTAACGTCCAGACCTTTAACTTCACAGGCAAACTTGGTGCGAAACTTTTCAGCATCAAAACGTGTGATAGGAGCAGCTCCGCTCACACCCGCAACCAAATTTTTCCAAAAGGTAGAAACATCATTTCCAACGGGCGTTAATGCGCCCATTCCGGTAATTACAACTCTCTTCAAACTCATAAAATGGGGACAGAAATAAAATGATACTGGCTAAAAAACCGAATTACTTCACGTTTTCTTCCAGGTATGCAACAGCCTGACCAACTGTACCAATGTTCTCTGCCTGATCGTCAGGAATAGATAGATTGAATTCTTTTTCAAATTCCATGATTAATTCAACGGTATCTAGAGAGTCCGCTCCCAAGTCGTTCTGGAAGTTTGCTTCCGAAGTTACTTCCGACTCTTCTACGCCAAGTTTTTCGACGATAATTTGCTTAACTCTTTCTGCAATTGCTGACATTTTATATTCACTTTTTGGTTAAAATCGCAACAAAGAAAGAAATTTCGATTCACTTTGACAAAATTTTTTTAGTCCTTTCAAATTATTGCTTTTAATGTTGTTGAAATAAAAAAACCAGAAAATCAAATGCTTACCACGGATGCGTCCCAGTAAATCTTTCCATTGTATAAAGAACAAAGCGGATAGCCGTACATTCGCAAATTGATTATTGACCACCAGAAAAAGTATAGTATGATTCCCATATCCAATATAAAAAACGCCGATTCTCCCCTGTTTTTCCTCATGGCCGGCCCGTGCGCCATTGAAGGCAGGGACATGGCGTTACGCATTGCCGAGCACATTACCAACCTCACCGACCGCCTTAAAATCCCTTATATATTCAAAGGTTCTTACCGCAAAGCCAACCGCACCAAGATCGATTCCTTCACCGGGATTGGGGACGAAAAGGCATTGAAGATTTTAGAAGAGGTTCGAAATACTTTTGGTGTGCCCGTAGTGACCGACATTCACGAATCGCACGAAGCAGCATTCGCCGCCGAATATGTGGACGTGCTGCAGATCCCAGCCTTCCTATGCCGCCAAACTGAGTTGCTGGCCGCCGCTGCACGGACCGGAAAGGCCGTTAATGTCAAAAAAGGACAGTTCCTGTCCGGCGCTTCCATGCAATTCGCCGTTGAAAAGATCAATGAAGTAAACCCCGAATGTCCCGTCATTCTCACAGACCGTGGCAACAGCTTTGGCTATGGCGATCTGGTTGTAGATTATCGTAACCTGCCGGAAATGAGCAGCTTCGGTGTTCCGGTTGTGATGGATTGCACACATTCTCTGCAACAGCCCAACCAGGCCTCAGGCGTAACGGGCGGCAAACCCAAGCTGATTGAAACCATTGCAAAAGCTGCGATAGCCGTTGGTGCGGACGGATTATTTATAGAAACACATTTCAATCCGTCGGAAGCAAAATCGGATGGGGCGAATATGCTACCTTTGGATCAGTTGGAAGGACTTTTGGCAAGATTGGTGCGGGTTCGTGAAGCGATAATGTAATGGTGGCACGCATCCTGAGAACGCAGCTCTTTTGCGTCATTTTCTGTTTTCAAATTGTTTCTCCGGAAGTCATTGCGCAGGGCAGTTTTGAGGAGAAAAATAAAACTGAAAAGGATTCGACGCTTTGGGTTATTAAGGCTGGCGATGTGATTCCACCCGTTACGCTCGCTTTGGCGGGATTAGTGGCGCAGGGAAGGATCAGCAGGCATTTTCAACGGGAGGTGCACTCCAAATATCCGAACTTTCATTCGAAAGCCGATGAATTTCTTCCTTATGCGCCGGGCGTAATCAGCCTCGGGCTGGCCTCTGCGGGTGTCAAAGGAAAGCACAAACTGGGCGATCAGGTTATTCTTGCGTTGCTTTCAAACATTATAGCACAAGGCGTAACGCAAAGTTTGAAACGGGTCATTAAATATCCCCGACCAGACCAGTCCGATTATTATTCTTTCCCGTCCGGCCACACGACAACCGCATTTGCCAATGCCACCATTTTGCACGAAGAATATGGCCAGCGCAGCGTTTTGTACAGCATAGGCGGTTATGGAACGGCCACAGCAGTTGGCGGACTGCGGATTTTAAACAACAAACATTGGCTCGCTGATGTGCTCATGGGCGCAGGCGTGGGCATAGGTGCGACCAAAGCGCTTTACATTAGTTATCCCTGGCTGCAACGGACCGTTCGGAGAATGAAACATTAATTTTGAAAGTTTAAATAACCTGCTGACATAGGGCTGTCACAGTCGGCTGCTTCATTTGCATAAAACAATTTATCCCTTTCAAATATGCAAACGAAAACTATCCAGCCTATCCATGTGCTATATTTTGAAACCGAAACTTCCCTGAATGAACTAATGGATTATGTGCGCATTGTTGCACACCGTTTATATCGGGAGGCGATCCGGAAAGAAATGGAGATAACGGGTCCTATTTACTGGATTTACGTAGGTGCCGATGGCAATCCCGAAACAAGGTTTCACCTCACTATCGCATTGCCTGTTTCCGTTTCCGAAACACCTTTGACCGATTCTGAATTTAAGCTCAAATATCTGGAACCATTCAAATGCGTTGCAGGGCAGCTTTATGGAAGCTGGGAAGGTTTGGGACAAATATATAGTGTACTGATTTCAGAACTAACATCGGAAAATCTGGTTATGACTGGCCGGAATCGGGAAATATATTTGAATATGGATTTTCAGAATCCGGAAAACAACATTACAGAAGTTCAGATCGGGATTAATTAAATTAAGTTTCAAAACACATTCGCGATGTCATATTGCAGCTTCATCAACAACAACATTACCGAAACAGCAGATTATCTGCTTCACAAGCATTATCACGACCATCAATACGGCTTTGAAATCAATGATGACGATGAGCTTTTTGGGCGTTTGATTTTGGAAATTAATCAGGCCGGACTGAGCTGGACGTTAATGCTGCGGAAACAGGATGGTTTCAGAAAAGCTTATGACAATTTTTCAATTGAGAAAATTGCTCAGTATGATGAAACAGACCGGGAAAGGCTTTTGCTGGATCCAGGCATTGTCCGTAACAGGCTGAAAGTGAATGCAGCGATTGTAAATGCGCAAAAGATCTTGGAACTGAAAAAAGATTTCGGATCGTTCAAGGGCTGGATCGAAGCGCATCATCCGCTGACGAAGGAAGAATGGATCAAGCTTTTTAAAAAGACGTTCAAATTTACCGGCGGGGAGATCGTAAATGAGTTCCTTATGAGCACAGGTTACCTGCCCGGCGCGCACGACCCGGATTGCCCAATTTATCAGAAGGTGAAATTGATTGAAGCAACGGCAAAAGCGTAATCAACGCACACCATTATCTTCCAGATATTTAATTAATGCAGCAGGCTGATCGGTTTGCAAGCCCTGAATGCCCTTTTCCAAAGCCACTTTCCAGGAAGCCGGCCCCTCGGTCGCACTCTGCACATCCAGCCAAACCTGCACACCTGCGTCATTCAATGCATCCAAAAGTTGCGGATGTGGAAGGTTATCGACGATTTTCAAAGGTAAGTTTTCCAAAAAAGCCGTCAATTTTTCTTTGCTATCAACGTCCTTCGGCAAGCTCGACATTAGTGGGACTTCGGGCGCCACTTCCTGCCATTCTTTATGATCGCTTTCTTTGTTTAAATAAACGATCACCTGCTTTTCCATTCCCGCTTCCTTAATCTGCTTCCACGTTTCGGCTGCATCTGCGGCTTTGAAATCGAGGTAAATGTTGATTTTGCCCTTGCAAACTGCCAGCATTTCGCGGAACTCGGGGATTTTATTCGTCTTTTTATTTCTGTTAAAAACCTGCAAATGCTTGACCTCGTCCAGCGTCATTGCATGCACTTTTCCGGCTCCATTGGTGGTCCTGTCCACCGTTGCGTCGTGTAGCACGACTAAATGTCCATCTTTCGTAGTCCTCAAATCCACTTCCACATAATCCGCTCCGCTTGCGATGGCTTCCCGGGCTGCGGCGAGCGTATTTTCGGGAACATTAATGTGGTTTCCACGGTGCGCAATCACGACGAGCTTATGCCTTGCTTCGGGCAAAACTTGCTGCGCAATGGCACTCAAAGACATTAGGATGAAAAGAAAAAACAGGTTTGTGGCTTTGCTGGGCATGGTGGCTTATCAAAAAACAAGTCTACAAGTAAGAATAAAAAGTTCTTAACTCATAGACTTGTACATGATCAAATGGTAATTATTGAATTTCGAAGCTCGAAAGGTTCACAAAATCCTGCACGCGGTTATTAATTTCTTCCTGCGTTAGTTTCACAAGTCGCTCTGTCCCAAATTTTTCTACGCAGAATGATGCCATTGCAGATCCGTAAATGACAGCGCGTTTCATGTTTTCAAATGAAATGTCATCTGTGCTCGCCAGATAACCGATAAATCCGCCTGCAAACACGTCTCCTGCGCCGGTAGGGTCAAAAACTTCTTCCAACGGCAATGCCGGAGCGAAGAAAATGCGGTCGCCCTGGAACAACAGTGCGCCATGCTCGCCTTTTTTGATGATCAATGTTTTCGGGCCCATTTCCATGATCTTCTTCGCAGCCTTCCGCAACGAATATTCTCCTGAAAGCTGGCGCGCTTCCTCGTCATTGATCGTGATCAGATCCACCATTTTCAGAACCGCTTTCAGATCGTCCATCGCAATGTTCATCCAAAGGTTCATCGTGTCGAGCATAATCAGCTTCGGACGGCTTTTCATGCGCTCGATAATTACTTTCTGCGTCGCAGGAACTGTGTTTCCCAACATCAAGAATGTCGTTCCCTGGTAAGAGTCCGGAATGATCGGATCGAAATGTTCCATCACATTCAGTTCCGTAACAAGCGTATCACGCGTGTTCATATCCTCATGATATTTCCCCGACCAGAAGAATGTTTTTCCTTCTTTTACAATTTCAAGTCCTTCTGTATTAACGCCGTGGTCTTGCAAAAGGGAGATCATTTCATCCGGGAAGTCGCCGCCGACAACGGCTACGAGATTATTTTCTTTGGTGAAATATGATGCTGCTAGTGTGATGTAAGTGGCCGCCCCGCCAATAATTTTATCTGTTTTTCCAAAAGGTGTTTCAAGCGCATCGAATGCAACAGATCCTACGGTTAATAAACTCATAAATAAGTATTGTATTGATTTTAAGATAGTTTCAAACTGGGCCTTCTATGTAAAAGCGCTGCGAAGATAATCAAAACGCCCGAATAGCGCCCCGGCCCCACGCTATTATGCCAAACTGTTTAACTCAATCATAGGTTATTTGCTATTTTTGTGAAATTCACCACTTTCACCACTAACACATTACTATGGAAGCGATCAGCGAAGCCAGAAGGCACATTGACAATGCAAAGGATTTTTTGAGCAACAATGCTAAGAAGCAGGATGGAATGTATCAGGACAAAAAGTATGTCAAGATTGCCGGACACACTGCTTATACTGGAATCCTGTTAGCATTGAACGAGTTTTTAGGAGAGAAAAACAAGAAAACTCCGAAAAGCGTGGAGTGGTATCAAATGGAGCTTAGCAAAGTAGACAAAAGCTTACTTGCCAAGTTTACGACAGCGTATCAGGTTTTACACATTGATATGGGTTATCAAGGAAGCAAAAGTGCCAAGCTAGCGTCCGTAGGACTTGAAGAAGCAGAAAAAATCATCAAGTGGGTTGAAACCCGGCTTGAAAAGACACAACATTAGTACAATCAGTTTTTAAGTAAGTAAAAACATAGATGACCGCGCAAACTTTTCAGCCGCTTAGAATATTTAATACATTGACCCGTAAAAAGGATGTATTTGTTCCTATTGCCCCTCCCTATGTCGGCATGTATGTCTGTGGTCCAACGGTTTATAATAATGTACACTTAGGAAATATCCGCACGTTTTTGTCTTTCGACATCCTGTATCGTTACCTCACGCATATTGGCTACAAAGTGCGCTATGTGCGCAACATTACGGACGTCGGCCACCTGGTGGGCGATGGGGACGCGGGTGAAGATAAAATTGGCAAAATGGCCAAGCTCCAAAAGCTTGAACCGATGGAGATCGTGCAACGCTATACCAATGATTTTCACGATGTTTCGGCCATTTTCAATTTAATTCCACCCAGCATTGAGCCTACTGCAACGGGACATTTGATCGAGCAGATTGAGGCGGTAAAAACTTTGATCGAAAAAGGCGCGGCTTACGAGTCGAATGGCTCTGTTTATTTTGATATCAATAAATACCAGGCAGACGGCAATGAATATGGCAAGCTTTCGGGGCGCATTATTGAGGATCTTTTGAATGAAACGCGTGAGCTGGACGGGCAGTCTGAAAAACGCAATCCGCTGGATTTCGCACTTTGGAAAAGGGCCAGCCCTGAGCACATTATGCAATGGGATTCTCCTTGGGGAATGGGCTTTCCCGGATGGCATTTAGAATGTACTTGCATGAGTGCCAAATATTTAGGAAAGCAATTCGACATTCACGGTGGTGGAATGGATTTGAAATTCCCGCACCACGAATGCGAGATCGCGCAAGGGAAATCGCTTACCAATGAAGAGCCGGTGCGTTACTGGATGCATACCAACATGCTGACGGTGAACGGACAAAAAATGTCCAAATCGCTCAATAACTCGTTTTTGCCTGCCGAACTGTTTTCGGGAAACCACGATTTGCTGGAACAAGCTTACAGCCCGATGACCGTGCGGTTTTTCATGCTGCAAAGCCAATATCGCAGCACGCTCGATTTCTCCAATGAAGCATTAAAGGCAGCGCATAAGGGTTACAAAAAGCTTGCTAATGGCCTCAGAAACGCAAAACTGCTTTCCTATGTGCCGGAAGAAGGCGTGAGCACGGACGAGATCAAGAAAATTGAGATCGAGAAAGCCATTGAGGGCTTCTATGGTGCGATGAATGATGACCTGAACACGGCCGTTGCATTTGCGAACCTGTTTAACATGTTGAAATACATTAATATGCTCAACATGGGCCAGCTGAAATCGGCGGCGCTTGGGGAAGAAACATTCAATGCTTTGAAAAACAACTTCGTCACTTTCTTTGAAGATGTTTTGGGATTGAAAGAAGAGCTGAACGAAGGTTATGCCATTCTGGAGGGCATGTTGAAGCTTTATAAGGAATATAAATTATCGATGAACTACGAAAAAGTAGACGAAATCCGTTCTTATTTCAAAAACCAGGGACTGGTGATCCGCGATTCCAAAACACGGATCGATTGGGCTTACGAAGAGTAAATATGAAAAAGTTAACATTGTTATTGTTTGTCTTCGTGCTGGCCTACGGCTGCAAAACCAAAGACAGTTCCGAACAAGCCGCCGAGCAAGCGCCCGCCCTTGTGAAAAGCCCAGCGTTCAGTGAAGATTCGGCTTATAAGTTTGTGCAGAAGCAAGTTGATTTTGGCCCCAGGGTTCCTAATACGAAGCAACACGATGCTTGCGCAGCCTATTTGGCAGCAACACTTAAAGGTTACGGTCTGGATGTTATTGAACAAAAATTTAAAGCGAAGACTTACGATAATCAGACGCTCAACTCGACTAACATTATCGGCAGCTTTAACCCAAAAGCGCAGAAACGTATTCTGCTAGCCGCGCACTGGGATTCACGGCCTTTTTCTGACCAGGATTCTTTGGTTAAAAACAAACCCGTACTGGCCGCAAATGATGGCGCAAGCGGCGTTGGGATTTTGCTGGAAGTTGCCCGCGTGCTTTCCACGCAAAAACCATCTCCTGAAATTGGCGTTGATATTATATTTTTTGATGCAGAGGATTGGGGGAATTCGGAAGCTGCAACGGATGAATACAGCGGGTTTTGCTTAGGTTCCCAATATTGGGCAGCCAACAAACACATTCCAAATTACACCGCCTATTTCGGGATTTTGCTCGATATGGCTGGTGCGAAAGGTGCCACATTTTTTAAGGAAGGCTATTCTGTACAAATGGCTGAGCGCTTTGTAAATACGGTATGGAACACTGCAAGCAGAATTGGATACAGCAATTTCTTTATTAACGAAAGAGGCGGTTCCATTACAGACGATCATGTGGCTGTCAACAAAATCGCAAAAATCCCGATGATCGACATCATTCATACCAAGCCAAATAACATGTCGAAAACATTCTTTGACCAATGGCACACGAATGATGACACTATGGAACACATTGATCCTAAGACATTGAAGGCAGTTGGGCAGACATTGATGCAGGTGATTTATCAGGAGGCGGCCGATCAGCCTTTGTAGGCTACATTTTTTTGACGGTCACCCAGATATTGGAATTCCGGCCCTTGTCGTCGCTACACGAAATTTTAACCCGCCCCAGCGGAAGGCTCACAAAAACGCCTTCATGCGGGGCGGATTTTTGTTTGAGCTTATCATTAATATACCAAAAAACCTCCTGCACGTCATTGGACGTCTGACAAGCAAGCTGGATCTGCTGCGGCTCGTCGGGGCGTAGATAATATTCGCTACCATCATTCGGACTCACGATTAATGGCGGTCCTTCATGGAAGACACGTTCACAATCAGGATTATGCGGTGGGATTTTTTGGTAAGGGATCTTTTGGAGCTCGTTATAGGCAATCAGTTCGGGTGCCAGATTGGCGTAAGCGCGTTTGTCAAAACCATTTTCAGGAAGGCAGTAAGTGCAGTAAGAAATCTTGCCCGGCTTATCTGTGAAAACCCACCGCAGATGCTGACATCTTTTATAAGCCGACACACCCGTAATGTATTGATCCAAAATCTGATGCGTACAAAACTCGGATGGAATGTCACCGCTCTCTGCGCATACTTTCCGCAATGAAACATTAGCAGGCGTTTCATACCAGCCTTTAGGTGAGTTGTAATCCAATGCATTGAAAATGGAAAACAGCAAAGGCGTGGCCGTGTTTGCGCCACTCAGCTCGGGAACGCCTTCCCCCGAGAAGTTACCGACCCAAACGCCAATCGTATATCGGCGATTATACCCAATACTCCACGCATCCCGTTTTCCATACGAAGTGCCTGTTTTCCAGGCTATTTTGGGCAAATGATAGGTGTTATCAAAGTTTGTGGGCAAGTCAGGGCGGGTGATCTGGGTCAGAATGTTGGTTAGTAAGTAGGATGCTTCCCGGGAAATGACGGGCGTTCCTTTTTCGTCCAAAGGCGTTTCGGAAGTGTAACGCAATTTTTTCAACTCCCCTTCATTGGAAAATGCTGCAAATAAGCGGGTTAGCTCTTCCAATGATACCCCGCAGCCACCCAGGATCATCGAAAGGCCCAGATCTTTGGCTTGTTTGTCAATGGTTTTAAATCCTGCTTTCCGCAATTTGGAGATCAGAACGGGCGTACTGACTTCCTTCAAAATCTTAACCGCCGGAATGTTCAGCGAGTTAGCCAAGGCAAATTCCGCAGTAACCGGACCATTGAAATGCTGATCAAAATTCTCTGGCTCATAACCGCTGAAATTGCTCGGAACATCATTCACAATGTTTTTCGGTGTGATTAATCCCAGATCAAATGCAGCCCCGTAGAGCAATGGTTTCAGGGTGCTTCCCGGCGAACGCACCGCCCGGACGCCGTCCACCTGCCCGCCATCGAACACATCATTGAAATCCGCCGAGCCCACATAAGCCTCCACTTCCATCGTCTCATTATTCACCACCAGCACCGACGCGTTGTGAATGTTCATCATTTTTCGTCGGTTAATGTAATTTTTAACCTGCTCCTCGATCTGGCTCTGCAACTGAATTTTAAGCTGACTATGGATCACCGGCTCATCCGGATTCTCTTTTTTTAATCTCAATGCCAAATGCGGCGCCAGCTTCGGCGCTTGCAGGCGCTTCACCACCAAAGGCTCATTCAACGCATCCTGAATAATATTTTTATCAAAAAGCCGCTCTTCCTCAAACCGGCGCAGCCACACATTGCGCGCAACCACCAAGGCATCATTACGTGTCCCCGGCCGCAGGCTCGATGGCCGGTTAGGAACGATGGTCAACGCCGTAATTTCCGACAAACTGAGCAGCTGAGGCGGTTTTCCGAAATAAAGCAGCGAAGCCGCCTTAATGCCCTCAATGTTGCCCCCATACGGGACCAGATTAAGATACATTTGCAGGATATCGGCTTTTGAATAATGCAATTCCAGCTGAAATGCACGGTGAATTTCAAGGATTTTATTAAAATAAGTCCGACGCCGCGGCTCCATAAGCCGCACCACCTGCATGGTAATGGTGGAAGCGCCGGAAGTTCTGCGGCCCGTAAAAATGTTACGGATGCCAGCGCGAGCAATGGCGAAAGGATTGACGCCAGGATGATAGTAAAAATATTGATCTTCTTTGTAAATCAATGTCTTACGCAGCAGCGGCGTAATTTCCGAAACGCCAGCATATAATCGCCATTTATCTTCTTTGTTCAAAAAAGCATGAATCACATTGCCTTTATAGTCGGTAACCTGCGTGGCGTAATGGATTTTGGGTCGAAAGGGAAAGGCGAAATCGAGGATCAGAAACAGGCTAACGGCAGACAGCAAAGCCAGTCCAGTTATTTTGAGTTTACGCTTCATTTCCGGAATGTGTGTGAGGGTTCATTTGGCGCTGATTTGTCGCTATCAGGTAATTTTCTCTAATTACTGACTTTATTGCAAAAAAAGCCAATCAAAATACCACCATGTCGAAATACGTAGCCGCCATTGACCAGGGAACCACGAGTACGCGTTGCATTCTTTTCAATCATCAGGGAAATATTGTTTCAGTAGGACAAAAGGAACACGAACAAATTTACCCGCATCCGGGCTGGGTGGAGCACAATCCGACCGAGATTTGGAAAAATACATTGGAAGTGATCGCAATAGCGCGGATCAATGTGTCGGCAACGGCGGCGGACATTGCGGCGATTGGCATTACTAATCAAAGGGAAACAACGGTTGTTTGGAACAAGCGCACAGGCAAGCCTTATTATAATGCATTAGTATGGCAGGATACGCGCACGACGGTGCTCGTCGCAAAATACGAGCGCGAAGGCGGCCTCAACCAATTCCGCGAAATCACCGGCCTTCCGGTTTCCACCTATTTCAGCGGCTTGAAGCTCAAATGGCTTCTGGACAATGTAGAAGGCATCCGCGAAGACGCTGAAAAAGGTGAGGCTATTTTTGGCAACATGGACACATTCCTGATCTGGCACCTCACGGGCGGGACGCACGGCGACGGCGGAATCCACGTAACGGACGTGACCAACGCCAGCCGCACACAGCTCATGAACCTGAAAACCTTGCAATGGGATCAGGAAATGCTCGCCGCTTACGACATTCCAACCAATATGCTGCCCGAAATCAAAAGCAGCAGTGAAATTTACGGCTATGTCAACAACGAAATCCTGCCTGGCGTGCCCGTTGCAGGCGACTTGGGCGATCAGCATGCCGCATTGGTCGGACAAACTTGCTTCGAACCCGGCATGGCCAAAAACACATACGGAACCGGTTGCTTCCTGGTGATGAACACAGGTAACGAGCTTAAAACATCGGAAAATGGCTTGCTAACAACCATTGCCTATAAATTTGGCGACAATCCGGTTCAATATGCATTGGAAGGCAGCGTCGCAGTCACCGGCGCATTGGTGCAATGGGTGCGGGATAATTTGGGTTTGATCAAAAAAAGCAGTGACATCGAAAAATTGGCAAAAACAGTCGAAGACAACGGCGGCGCTTACTTTGTGCCTGCATTTTCAGGACTTTATGCTCCGTACTGGCGCAATGATGCCCGCGGCGTGATTGCAGGATTGACGCGTTACGTAAACAAAGGCCACATTGCGCGGGCAGTTTTGGAAGCAACTGCTTATCAGACCGTTGACGTCGTACGTGCCATGGAACAGGACTCAGGCATCAAGCTGGCCTCACTGCGCGTGGATGGCGGAATGGTTTTAAACGAACTTCTCATGCAATTCCAATCGGACATTCTGAATACGCAAGTTGTGTCACCCGCTGTGGCTGAAACCACTGCGTTAGGCGCCGCCTATGCAGCTGGTCTGGCCGTCGGTTATTGGAAAAATACGGATGAATTGAAACAAAACTGGGCCATCGCCCACACCTGGAACCCGGATATGGATGACGAGAAAAGAGAAAAGTTTTACAAAGGCTGGCAAAAAGCGGTTACCAAGTCTTACGGCTGGATGGATTAGCATTGATTTATTAGTATGCCAGGCTTAGCAGTTTTAACTTTTTTATAATCTATATAAACTAACCTCTTTCTTGCGCTATCTTAGGTTTAGGCGTAACTTCACGGCTCGAAAATCAAATTTCAGTGCCTTATGCATACCCTCCGTCTGAAGAAGCCGCTTGCTTTTTTTGATCTTGAAACAACCGGAGTCAATATCTGCCGCGACCGAATCGTCGAGCTGTCCGTTGTGAAAGCGCTTCCGAATGGAGAAACCGAAATCCGCACCCGGAAAATCAACCCGGAAATGCCTATCCCGCTGGAAAGCAGCCTCATACACGGCATTTACGACGAAGATGTTAAGGATGCGCCTACCTTCAAAGGCATTGCAAAAAACCTGGCAACATTCCTGGAAGGCTGCGATCTGGCCGGTTTCAACTCTAATCGTTTTGATATTCCCATGCTCGTGGAAGAATTCCTGCGGGTGGGTGTTGAATTTGATGTAAAAAATCGCAAAACAGTTGACGCTCAGCGCATTTACCACATGATGGAACCGCGTAACCTGGGCGCTGCTTATAAATTCTATTGCGGAAAAGAGCTTGTGAATGCGCATAGCGCGGAGGCAGACACAATTGCCACTTTTGAAGTTTTGCAAGGACAAATTGCTCGTTATGAAGGCGTTAAAGTGGTTGATTCCCACGGCGTGGAAACAGAACCGATCAAGAACGATGTGGCTGCGCTTCACGAGCTTACGGCTTCCAAACTGATCGATTTTGCAGGCCGGATGACCTATAACGACAAAGGAGAAGAGGTTTTCAATTTTGGAAAACACAATGGAAAACGCATTGCGGATGTTTTGAAAGCCGAACCTTCGTTTTACGATTGGATGATGAAGGGCGATTTTCCTTTGGATACCAAAAGAAAACTAACCGAAATTAAACTGCGCGCACTGACCCAGCGCTGACATAATCGTTGCGAACGCACTTGAGTAAGTAGTATTTATGTCTATTTTTGCCGGAAATCTATTTTTGACTATTTTAACCGAATATCCAACAAGGTAAACCTGCTATGATCCCAAACCCCAATATTCCAGAGGTCAATATACCGGCGGTTATTCAGAATATTCCCCTTCAACATTATCTAATTCTCAGCACTTTACTTTTTGTAATCGGCATTATCGGCGTACTTACACGTCGCAATGCGATCATCATTTTCATGTCTGTGGAATTGATGCTGAATGCTGCCAACTTGCTCTTGATCGCGTTTTCTTCTTATAGATCTGACCCTTCCGGGCAGGTTTTTGTGTTTTTTATCATGGCTGTCGCCGCGGCGGAAGTGGCTGTGGGACTGGCGATTATCGTTATGATTTACCGGAACACAAGAAATACGGACATTGGATTCCTTAACAAATTGAAGTGGTAAGCATTTGCCAGTAAAGATTAAATATTTAACATGTCTGCATCATTACTCATTCTGATTCCATTGTTACCGCTGATTGGTTTTCTGATCAACGGAATCGGATTTAAGACTATACCCAAAGGCGCTGTCGGCATTATTGGAACATTGGCTGTTGTGGCGAGTTTCGTGCTGTCGGTGATGACTTTTCAAGCTTTTATCGCAACTGGCAGTCAGCCGGTTATCGTGCCGCTTTTCGATTGGATCACAGTTGGCAACCTCAACATTCCATTCTCTTTCCAGGTCGATCAGCTTTCGCTTTTAATGCTGATGATCATTACCGGAGTCGGTTCGCTGATCCACATTTATTCCATTGGCTACATGCATCACGACGAAGGTTTTGGTAAGTTTTTCGCTTATCTGAACCTGTTTTTGTTCTTCATGCTGCTGCTTGTTCTGGGTTCCAATTATGTGATCATGTTCATTGGCTGGGAAGGCGTTGGTTTGTGCTCTTACCTGCTGATCGGATTTTGGAATAAAAACACAAATTACAACAATGCTGCCCGCAAGGCATTCATTATGAACCGGGTAGGAGATTTAGGTTTCTTACTGGGGATTTTTACAATCATCTCCACATTCGGTTCGGTTGAGTATCTTGAGGTGTTCAGCCAGGCAACGGATTTTGAAATCGGTGATCCCGTGATCATTATGATTACATTGTTCCTGTTTATCGGGGCTATGGGAAAATCGGCTCAAATTCCGTTGTACACGTGGTTACCGGATGCGATGGCGGGTCCTACGCCTGTTTCGGCGCTGATCCACGCGGCTACGATGGTTACGGCCGGGATTTACATGGTGATCCGTTCCAATGTCCTCTATTCACTGGCGCCTTCCACATTGGAAATCGTCGGCATTATCGGTGCGGCGACGGCGTTGTTTGCGGCTTCGATTGGTCTTTTACAAAATGACATTAAGAAAGTCCTGGCCTACTCCACTGTGAGTCAGCTGGGTTATATGTTTATGGGCTTGGGTGCGATGGCTTATTCCGCTTCGATGTTCCACGTTATTACGCACGCATTCTTTAAAGCATTGCTGTTCCTTGGAGCAGGAAGCGTGATTCACGCCATGTCCGATGAGCAGGATATCCGTTCGATGGGCGGCTTGCGGAAAAAGCTTCCGATCACGTTCCTGACATTCCTGATTGCAACCATTGCCATCTCCGGAATTCCGCCATTTGCAGGATTTTTCTCCAAAGATGAGATCCTGGCGCACGTTTTCGAGCACAACAAATTGCTTTGGGTAATCGGGGTTTTGGGCTCTCTGATGACTTCCTTTTATATGTTTCGCCTGCTTTTCTTAACATTCTTCGGAACATTCCGGGGCACGCATGAGCAGGAGCATCATTTGCACGAATCGCCTGCTTCTATGACGATTCCGCTGGTTATTTTGGCGGTTCTGTCTGCGTTAGGCGGTTTTATTGGTGTTCCGGAAGCATTGCATGGCACGCATCATCTGGCTGAATTCATGAGCCCGTTGTATGACGCCTCGCGTCAGGTGAATCCATCGGCGTTCCTGCCAACAGAACTTTCACATTCCGAAGAATATTTGCTAATGGGCGTTTCGGTGGCTGTGGCGCTGGTTTCGGCAGTGGTGGCTTATGTTATGTATGTGCAAAAGGCTTCGGTTCCGGCACCGGATTCTCAGCCAAAATCAGCGTTGAAAGGTTTGGTTTACAATAAATATTATGTAGACGAGCTTTACGATAATGTATTTGTCAAGCCTATCAAAACCTTATCCAATATCCTTTACAGTTTCGGAGAGTTCTTTATTGATCTGGTAGTCAATGCTTTCGTAAGACTTACACAATTCTTTGCAGGGCTTTTGAAGAAAACGCAGACCGGTTCCACGGGCGATTATGTGTTTGCCATGGTTCTGGGCATTGTGGTTATCCTGTTTTGGAAGCTTTTACTTTGATCTATAAAATCCGTTCACCATTTGTTGCTGACCGTTGACTTGAAAATATGCTTACTCTTCTGTTAATACTTTTACCCATTGCCGCAGGTGTTCTTACGCTTCTCTCAGGCGAACGCCTCGCGAAGCAAGTTGCTTTGGTGAGCGGTTTGGCTGTGCTTGGCGTTGCCATTGCCACCTGGCTGCAATTTGATCCGGCTGCGGGTACACAATTTAGTTTCAAATATGCGTGGCTGGCTTCGGGAGGCATATCCTTTGCTGCCGGCATCGATGGAATCAGCCTGGTTCCGGTCCTGCTTACAACATTTCTGACACCGCTTATAATTCTATCCGCTTTTAACCACGATTACAGAAAGCCGGCTTCGTTTTATTCCCTGATTTTATTCATGGAAGCCGCATTGATCGGCGTTTTCACGGCAACGGACGCGTTTTTGTTCTATCTGTTCTTTGAAGCTGCGCTGATTCCGGTTTATTTCCTTGCAGCTGTCTGGGGCGGAGAGAACCGTTTGAAAGTAACATTCAAGTTCTTCATTTACACCATCTTCGGAAGCTTGCTCATGTTGGTTGGGCTGGTTTATTTGTATTACCAAACACCCGGCACGCATACTTCTGAAATCACTGCATTTTACGCCTTACAACTTAGCAAGCAGGTTCAGGGCTTTGTCTTCTGGGCATTCTTCATTGCCTTCGCGATTAAAATGCCCCTCTTCCCTTTCCATACCTGGCAACCAGACACTTACACGGAATCCCCGACGCCAGCGACCATGTTGCTTTCCGGGATTATGTTGAAAATGGGGGTTTACGGTCTGATCCGTTTTCTATTGCCGATCGTTCCGGGAGGCATGGAAACCTGGGGCATGATGGCGATGGTCCTTTCGGTGATCGGCATCATTTACGGTTCTATCATTGCCATTCAGCAAAGCGATATGAAGCGTTTGATCGCTTACTCGTCCTTTGCGCACGTGGGTTTGATGGCCGCTGGCGTTTTTTCTTATTCAATCAATGGTCTGCAAGGCGCACTGATTCAAATGCTTGCCCACGGAATCAATGTAATCGGGTTGTTCTTCATTATTGACATTATTTATGCCCGCACCAAAACGCGGTATCTGGATCAGCTGGGCGGCATTACGCAAAGCACGCCGCATTTGAGTGTCTATTTTATGATATTGCTGCTGGGCAGCGTTGCGCTGCCGCTGACAAATGGGTTCGTAGGCGAATTCCTGCTGTTATCGAGCGTTTTCCAATACGACGGCTGGTTGGGCGCGATCGCTGGTCTTACCATCATTTTAGGGTCGGTTTATATGCTGCGCCTGTTTCAAAAATCCATGTTCGGGCCTCGTTCCAAATGGGTTGAAGGTTTTCAGGATCTGACAATGAGCGAGCGCGCTGTGCTTTTGCCGTTGGTGATCATGGTTTTCTGGATTGGCATTTACCCCAACACGTTTCTGAAATTAACAGAGCCAGCTGTAAGTCAACTTTTACAAATGGTTAATAACTAGTAAAAATATGTATCCCATAATATTGTTGTCTGTTCTTGGCGTCGTAACCCTGTTTCTGGGCTTTTCGAAATCAAAGAATATTTTGCTTCCTGCCACATTATTTTTCCTTGTTCTTGCCATCGCCAGCAATTTCGTGGAGTGGAACAAAGGGCCTTTGCTCTATTTCTATGACATGCTCCGTGTTGATAATCTGACACTTGCATTTAACGGCATTGTTTTGCTTTCGGCTTTTATGATTGTGGCCATTTCAGGAGGTTTTCAGGACAACCCCGATTCCGAACCGGCAGAATATTATGGATTAATGCTCTTCTCACTTGTAGGAGCATTAATGATGATCGGCTTTGAGCATATGATCATGCTTTTTATAGGCGTGGAAATTTTGTCTGTTGCCATGTATATTCTGACGGGAAGCAACAAGCGTAATCTTCGTTCCAATGAGGCTGCATTGAAATACTTCCTGATGGGCGCTTTCGCAACGGGTTTTATGCTTTTTGGTATGACCTTGATTTACGGGGCGACCGGTTCTTTCAAATTAAGCCATATTCACGGCTTCGCTTCCAACATTCAGGCAGGAACACAGCCTTACCTAATGTATGCCGGATTATTACTGTTGCTGATCGGCATGTTGTTCAAAGTTTCCGCCGCACCATTCCATTTCTGGACGCCGGATGTGTATGAAGGCGCGCCTACGATTTTTACAACATTTATGTCAACTATCGTAAAAACAGCAGGTTTTGCTGCACTTTTCCGCTTGTTGAACACCTCATTCAGTGAAATTTACGGCTTCTGGTGGATTGTTATCGCCGCCATTGCAGTCCTCACATTACTTGTCGGGAACATTGGCGCAACGAGTCAGAACAGCTTCAAAAGAATGCTGGCCTATTCCGGGATCTCGCATGCGGGTTATATGCTTATCGCTTTGACCGCATTGACCAAGCCTTCCCAAAATGCAATCGTATTTTATTCCCTGGCTTATTCATTATCAACGATCTGCGCGTTTGGCGTATTAATGTTGGTTTCCAGAGAAAAAACACTCGAAGGACAGCCAAACGAGCGCTACGAAGCATTCAATGGTCTGGCTAAACAAAATCCTATGCTGGCATTCGTGCTCGCGGTTTCCATGCTGTCATTGGCCGGGATTCCCCTGACAGCCGGTTTCTGGGGTAAATTCTTCATCTTCACGAGCGCGGCAGACAGAGGAATTATCTGGATCACCGTTATTGCCGTGTTGATGTCTGCGATGGGTATTTATTACTATTTCCGCGTGATCATTTCTTCTTATCTAAAAGAAGGAGATTTGATCAAAATCCGCGTTGCACCATTTTATCAGGTAATTTTATTGCTTGCCACATTCCTGACGATCCTCTTCGGACTTGCTCCCGGCGTGTTTGAAGGCCTGTTATAAGTTTATTTCGAAGGCAAAAATTCGTTGGCTTTCATCCAATGCAGGCAACGACCAAACCACTCGCTGAAAGCAGGCGTTTTAAGATACCCGTGCTCGCCTTTGGAATAAATGTGCATATCGGCTGGAATGCCCACCGCATTTAGAGCCTCATAAAACTGAATGCTGTTGGAAACCGGCACAACCGTGTCATCGCCGGCATGCGTCAAAAACGTGGGTGGGGTGCTTTTGGTGACTTGCAGTTCATTGGAAAAATATTTCAGCTTCTCCTTCGTGGGCGTCTTTCCGAGCAGATTGCTGCTCGAACCTTTATGCCCGATAATGTCCATCAAACTGATCACCGGATATACCAGGATCATAAAATCCGGCCTGAGGCTGGTTTTCCTTGGGTTAGCGATAAATGTGCTGTCATAATGTGTCCCTGCGGTCGCGGCTAAATGTCCGCCAGCTGAGAAGCCCATAATGCCAATTTTTGCCGGGTTAATCTTCCATTTTTCCGTCTGCTCCCGGACCGTTTTGATGGCCTGCTGCGCATCCTGCAATGGCCCCAGCGACTTATCGGGCATAATTTTGTCGTCCGGCAACCTGTATTTCAGCACCATCGCCGCAATGCCCGCTTTATTGAGCGCTTTGGCCACCTGATATCCCTCGCGCTCCATGACGAGCACGCCGTAACCACCGCCCGGACAAACGATCACTGCTGCTCCGGTTGCGGCTGACGCCGGCGGCAGATAAACCGTTAATGTCGGCCGGGACACTTTCCTAGCGATCTGATCAACATTCGTCTCCTCATCCGGCACATTAATGGAATTCGGAATTTTGTCAGGGTAAAGCGGCATGACTGTCTGGGCAAGCGCCTGAAAAGTGCCGGATGAGAGGAGTAAAATACAGAATCCGAGAGTTGTAGAAAATGCTTTTCGGGGCGTCATGTTAATTAATCGTGTTTTAATTTTTTTCTAATCAGGATAAGTCTAAAATGTAACTAAATTTCGGTTACACATTGCCTTTCCTGAAACGAAGCATGAGATGGCATTTTTTTACCTGGACCTGAAAGTGGGCAGAATCGCAGGCACATCTGCATTCAACATAAACCAAATTGCACCATTCTACGTTATGCTTCAAATTTTGACATTATTAATATAATATTTACAAGAAAATAGAATTTGCTTTGTTACTTTATGTCTGTTACCAATAAAAAAATTTAACTAGTTTTGTAGCTTATGGAAATCATGCACTAGTTTCTTTGAAGTGTTATAAAATGAGCCATATCATAATCAATCCACAAATAACAGAATGAAATATCCAGTACATGCAGAAGGTAGGTTTCAGTTTATCGACGAGGGAAAAGGCGAAACATTACTGCTTTTGCATGGTCTTTTCGGTGCGTTGAGCAACTGGGACGGCATCATAGATCATTTTTCCAGTCGCTTCCGCGTTATAATTCCTTTGCTTCCTATATACGAACTGCCTCCGCGAGAAGCCGGATTGGAAGCGCTTTTAGCTTTTTTGGAAGATTTTGTGTCTTTTAAAAACCTGACGAATGTGACCGTGATCGGGAACTCTCTGGGCGGCCACATTGGACTATTGTATACTTTAAAGAACCAGGAAAACGTTCACAAACTGGTTCTAACGGGAAGTTCGGGCTTATTTGAAAACTCAATGGGCGGCTCTTTCCCGAAGCGCGGCAGTTATGACTACATCAAAGAACGTGTTGCATATACATTCTACGATCCGAAGGTGGCGACCAAGGACCTGGTTGACGAAGTTTTCGAAACAACGTCCAGCATTCCTAAATGCATGAGCATTGTGGGCATTGCAAAATCTGCGCAGCGACATAATCTTGCGAAAGATCTGCATGAAATCAATGTTCCTACGTTATTGGTCTGGGGATTGAATGATACGATCACGCCGCCGCATGTGGGCTATGAATTTAACAGGCTTATTGCGGGTTCGGAGCTGCATTTTATTGATCACTGCTGCCATGCGCCCATGATGGAACGCCCTCATGAATTTAACGTGATACTGGAAAGCTTTTTGGAAAAACATATTTCAGTGCCTGTTGCCTGACATTTTTCTGAGGGAATTTCTTTTGATACGAAAGTTGTTACATATATAGTTTTTTTATAGATTCGAAAAATGACGATCTGAATATGCTTGCTGCTACCCTGATTAATCCTATGATCCCAGTTCTGAAACTGACCGATTCGGTTAGCACGGCACTGGACTGGATGGATGAATTTGGTGTAAAACAGCTTGTCGTGGCAGATGCCGGCATTTATCAGGGAATCGTGTCCGAGGACATTCTTTATGATGTCACGGATAATTCGGATCCGCTTGCCAAGATCATTATCCAGCACAAGGATATTTTCGCTTCCGAAGACCAGCATCCTTACGAACTTTTACGGCTTGTAAATCAATTTGGATTGCTGATTATACCGGTTTTGCATGACGACCGGAGTTTCGCAGGAAGTATTTTGGTAAATGATTTGATCGAACATTTCGTCAATGAGCTGGGTGTTCAGGAAAAAGGGGCTGTTATCGTACTTAAAATAGCCGAACGCAGCTATTCCCTTTCTGAAATCAGCCGCTTGATCGAATCCAATGGAACGAAGGTCCTGAGCAGCTATTATTCGTCCGGAGAAAGCTACAATCCGCTGAACGAAGCGAAGCTTACATTGAAACTCAACCGGACGCACATTACGCCTATTATCGCTACACTCGAGCGTTTTGGCTATGAAATCGAAGAAGCGCATGCCAATGACCCGATCGAAAGCGTAGATCAGGAGCGATTGGATATGCTTTTGAGATACCTTGCCACCTGATTTCTTCACATTAGTTCAACAGCCGGTATTTTGAATCGGCATATTTGCGCGTATCTTTCGGAAGAAACAAGATGATCTACTTTTTCTTCCATGAAAATAGCAATTCACGGACGCAACTTTAATGAGTCCGCCCGCCCGTTCATTGAAAACATGTTCAATGAGCTGTCTCGCCGGAAAGTTGAAGTCCAGCTCTCCAAACCCTTTCGGAATTTTCTGGATCAGAACGGGATCACGCACTACTCAGAGCTTGTTTACGAAAAACCCGACGAACTTTTTGACGCACGTCTGATCGTAAGCATGGGCGGGGACGGAACATTGCTCGAAACCATTTCGCATGTAGGAAAAAGGCAGATTCCGGCCATCGGGATCAATGTAGGCAGACTTGGTTTTCTGGCCACCGTTCCTCCCGAGCGGATCACAGATATGATCCAGGCGCTGGAAAACAGCCAATACAGGATCGACGAAAGGACCTTAGTAGAAATAGAATCCAATATCGATTTATTTGATGGTCAGAACTTCGGTTTGAATGATTTCACGATCACAAAAACCGATACTTCGTCCATGATTACGGTTCATACTTATCTCAATGATGAGTTTCTGAACTCCTACTGGGCCGACGGCCTGATCATTTCAACACCCACGGGCTCCACAGGATACTCCCTCAGCTGCGGCGGACCGGTGCTCGTTCCACATTCCCAGAATTTCATTATTACGCCCATCAGCCCGCATAATTTGAATGTCCGGCCTTTGGTTGTGGAAGATACTGCAGTCATCAGACTGGAAGTAAAAAGCCGCAGTAACAATTTTTTGGTCTCCCTGGATGCAAGGTCAAGGGTTGTTGATGAAAACACCTTACTAACCGTCAGAAAAGCCGGGTTCATCGCACGATTAATAAAAATGCATGACGATAGCTTCCTGAATACATTGAGAAGCAAGCTTTCCTGGGGATTGGATATGCGGAATTAACACATTCACCGATGCAACTGATCTATCACACATTTGACCTGCAACTCAGGCACACATTCACCATTGCGCACGATTCACGCGATCTACAACCAACATTGATTGTGGAACTCCGTGACGGCAATTTGAGCGGCCTGGGAGAAGCGACCAGCAACCCCTACTACGGCATTACGATCCGGAATATGATCGAGTCGCTTGAAACTGCGAAAACGATTATTGAAAGTGGCGCCTATCAAAGTGCCGAAGAACTTTGGAACCTGGTGCATCCATTTTTGAAAAACAATTCTTTTGCACAATGCGCCTTGGATGAAGCCGCGCATGATCTCTTCGCCAAAAAGAAAAATCAAAAGCTTTATGAAAGTTGGGGGTTAAATATTGATAACATCCCGCTCACCAATTTCACGATCGGCATTGATACGGTTGAGAAAATGGTTTCCAAAATGAAAGAGCTTCCCTGGCCTGTTTATAAGATAAAATTAGGCACCAACGAAGACCTTCGTATTGTATCTGAACTACGTAAACATACGAGTGCACTTTTCCGCGTCGATGCAAATTGTGCCTGGACGGCGGAGCAAACCATTTCTTTTGCACCGGAATTGAAGAAGCTTGGCGTTGAATTTATCGAACAACCGCTGGCTGCGAATGACATCGAAGGCATGAAAAAAGTGTTTACCGAATGTGTGCTTCCTGTCATCGCCGATGAAAGCTGCATTGTAGAAAGTGATGTAAGATCCTGCCACGGCTTGTTTCATGGCATCAATGTAAAGCTTACAAAATGCGGCGGACCTACTGCCGCTAAACGCATGATAATGGAAGCTAAAAGTCTAGGAATGAAAACGATGATCGGCTGTATGACCGAGACAAGCGTTGGTATTTCTTCCATCGCACACTTCTTGCCCTTACTGGATTATGTAGATATGGACGGGTCACTGTTAATCAACAATGATCCGGCATCCGGTGTAACCTTTGACTACGGACGCATTATCTTTCCTAACCGCACGGGCTCCGGCGCAATACTTAATGCCTAAATTTGTGATCTGTAGTTTTCAGTGAAAACTTTTCAAACCAACCATCTTCCCGGCCGTACTGTGCTTACCAGCGATGGCGAGGCATATCTCTGGTTCAGCGGAACAGATTACCTGGGGATGGGACACGACGAAATTTTTCGTAGTTTGCTAAATGAAGGTTTGGAACAATACGGAATGCATTTTGGAAGCTCACGAAGTAACACACTCCGATTGTCTGTTTATAATGAGACGGAAGAAAAACTGGCAGATTGGATAGGATCAGAATCTGCTTTATTGGTTTCGGCAGGAATGTGGGCAGGGCAATGTGTGATGAAAATCATTGACCAGGTGATTTATAAAACGGGCAGCTCTCAATTCATTCAATATCATTACGCACCCAAGGTGCATCCCGCATTATGGGGAAATGAGCACAAAGTATATGATGGTCCCTGGATGGACTGGGCGCAAAATGTTAACCGGGAAATCCGTGAAGGCGCTGAGCATACTGCTCACATCATTTGTACAGATGCCGTTGGCTCGCCTCTTGTTGAAGCGTTTGATTTTTCCGTTTTTTCAAGCTTGCCATTGCGGGACAATGTCTGGATTGTGGTGGACGAGTCGCACACATTAGGCGTATGCGGAGAATCAGCAAATGGCCTGTATAAATCAATTGTGGCGTTTGGAAAGGCCAGTGTCATTATGGTTTCCTCGCTCAACAAAGCATTAGGCATTCCCGCTGGCGTGATCGCCTGTGATGCGCGGACAGCCGAAACGATTCGCAGTTCCGCCTGGTTCTCGGGAGCATCCCCAACCGCCCCCGCTTATGCCTACGCTTTGAAAAGGCTTTTGGAAATAGAACATTACAAGACCCAAAGTGATCTGCTGATCACAAATGTTGAACATTTCTCGAATCGTTTGCAGTCTCCTCACCTGTTTCAAAGCATCCCAGGCTATCCTGTATTTTGCTGCGAAGGCTCCGCTTTGTTTGAAACATTGCTGGCAAAAGGCATTATGGCATCATGCTTTTCTTACCCGAGCGTCAACGATGCGCCCGTCACCAGGATCGCCGTCACCACGCTCCACCAAAAAGAAGACCTCGACCGATTGGCCGAGGTCTGTAATAACTTTATTTCTTAAATCCCTTTTAGATTTCTCCGTTACCTGATGAATTAGCCAGTGCTTTTTCCTCAGCAAGCTTTTCTCTTTCTACTTTTCCTGCAACCAGAATACTTAATTCATAAAGCAGGAACAATGGAATAGCCACAATTACCTGGCTGTAAATGTCCGGAGACGGCGTGATAACCGCTGCTACGATCAGGATCACGATCATGGCGTGCTTGCGATATTCACGCATAAATGAAGGTGTAAGCACTCCAACTTTTGCCAGCACATAAACTACGATAGGAAGCTGGAAAGCGATTCCGCAAGCCAATGTTAATGTCGCAACGAGTGAAATGTATGAGGATAAGCTGAATTCGTTAATGATCGAAGGATCCAGCGTGAAATTAGCTAAGAAGTTGATAGCCAATGGCGTTACAATGTAATAACCAAAGAATACACCGGAAAAGAAAAGGAATGTTACATAAAATACAGCTCCTCTCGCCGACTTCCTTTCTGACGGCCGCAACCCTGGTTTGATAAATCGCCAAACCTCCCAGAAAGCATAGGGAAAAGCAAAAACCAAACCCGCGATAACAGCGGAAGTCATACTCATCGTGAATTGATCACCTACGCCAATAGCCTGCAATTTAAAGTTTAATGCCTTGATACACAGATCGTCGTATTGTACTTTTTCTGCCAGCTTACACATCATCCGGTAAGTCCAGAAATCCGGCTGTGAAGGCGCGATGATTACATAATGGTAAATCTCTTTAATATATATAAACGCCAGAATAGCAAAAACTAGAATAGATCCACCTGCCCGAATCACATGCCATCTTAATTCTTCAAGATGCCCGATAAACGACATCTCTTTGCCTACTTCTTCTTCTTCGCTTTCTAGTTCCTGGTCTAAGGGCATATTCTTATATTATTACTAAAATTCTATTTACGTTGAAAAGCAAAAACAAGATTGTTCTGTATTTATAAAAGCCGAATTTACTTAAAAAACCCGTCGAAATAATCCGGCGGGTTTTTTTTAAATTGCTTTATGACTGATTAATCCATTACAAAAGGATAGTCATTCTCTACATAAACATCTGTGTAAGCTTCTTTCGCGTCAGGGAATTCTGAATCTTCCGCAAACTGAACAGATTCTGCAACGATATCTTTTACTTTCTTATCAATGTTTTCCAGATCTTCTTCCGTTGCCAGCTGGTTTTCCAGGATTACAGCGCGTATCTGCTCAATCGGGTCGCGGTGTTTGTATTCTTCTACTTCCTCCTTAGAACGATATTTCTGAGGATCGGACATCGAGTGACCTCTGTAACGGTAGGTCCTGAATTCCAGGAATGTAGGGCCTTCGCCGCTTCTTGCACGTTCTGCTGCACGGCCAACCGCTTCGTGAATCGCCTCAACGCTCATTCCGTCAACTGGTTCAGAAGGAATGTCATAAGCCTCACCCAATGTGTAAAGCTCTGTAACATTGGACGACCTTGCCACCGAAGTTCCCATGGCATATCCGTTGTTTTCAACAACGAAAATAACAGGCAATTTCCAGCTCATGGCCATATTCAATGCTTCGTGAAAAGCTCCCTGGCGAATTGCACCATCACCGAAATAGCAAATGCAAAGATTTCCGGTTTTGTTATATTTCTCAGCAAAGGCGATTCCAGCTCCCAGCGGGATTTGCGCACCTACGATTCCGTGACCTCCTACAAAGCCTTTCTCTTTATCGAAAATATGCATTGAACCACCTTTTCCTTTGGTAGTTCCTGTCTTTTTTCCATAAAGTTCAGCCATGATCGCATTGGGAGATGTTCCCAGTGCTAGCGGAATGCCGTGATCGCGGTAAGCAGTAATGTATTTGTCGCCTTCTTTCAGCGCAGTAACGGCTCCGGAAGAGCAGGCTTCCTGGCCAATGTACAAGTGACAAAATCCTCTGATTTTCTGCTGGCCGTATAACTGGCCGGCTTTTTCTTCAAAACGACGCTGTAAAAGCATATTCTCGAACCAGAACATATATTGTTCCTTCGGATGCTGTAAACTCTTTGGGTCTGATTTTTTCTTTTTTTCAGTAACGGTGGCCATGTATTTGGTTCTCGTTTATAAAGACAGAACTTTGTCTTAAAGTTTGAGGTTTGAACAGAGTCTGTTTTTGCCGTACTCACGCATATGATTTGCGAAAATAAGCATAAACTAAATAACAAAGAAGTTCATGTGGCTAGAAAAGCTCCATCTTACATACTTTAAAAGCTATGAAGAGAAAGCCTTCACCTTTGGGGAACATGTAAATTGTCTGGTTGGGGAGAATGGGAGTGGAAAAACGAACCTTTTGGACGCCATTTATTTCCTGAGTCTTACCAAAAGCGCCTTTCATAATCAGGATGCGCTGGGCATCCGCCATACAGCTGATTTCTTTGTGCTGGATGGTGTATTCAAAGATTCTGGCAGAAATACGCAGATCACTTGCAGTATGCAGCGCGGCCAGCGCAAGATTTTCATGGCCGATAAAAAGAACTACGACCGGCTAAGCGACCATATCGGCCTTTTCCCCCTCGTGTTAATTGCACCCAACGACACCGACCTGATCCGCGACGGCAGTGAGGAGCGCAGGCGCTTTTTTGACGGCGTCCTGGCCCAGGCCACTCCGGGTTATCTCACTGATTTCCTTCAATATAATAAGATTCTAAGCCAGCGAAACGGTCTTTTGAAGCTTTTTGCCGAACGTAATTATGTGGATGAAGATCTGCTGGAAACCTATAACGAGCCGCTGATCATCCTTTCCCAGCGGATTTACAATCACCGCAGCAAATTCATGGAGCGGTTTGTGCCCTTGTTTCTCAAAAGCTATGATTTCCTGAGCAGCGGGCATGAACAGGTGGAAGTGATTTACGAAAGCGAAGTCGCCAGTGAAAATTTTGCCGCTGAATTTCGCAGGAACCGCGCCCGCGACTTACATGCACAACGCACCGGAAAAGGCATTCATAAAGACGAATACACATTTGAAATTGACGCCGTTACATTAAAAAAATTCGGGTCCCAGGGTCAGCAAAAGTCCTTTCTGATCGCATTAAAGCTGGCGCAATTTGAATTACTTAAAGAAGAAAAAGAAAAAACCCCCATCCTGCTCCTCGACGACATCTTCGACAAACTAGACGACCGCCGCATCCAAAAGCTCATCGAACTAATAGACACCGGCTTCCTGGGCCAAGTCTTCATCACCGACGCCCGTCCCGAGCGGTCGCAGAAGATTTTAGAGAATGTAAAAGCGGATGTGAGGTTTTTTGACGTTGAAAAGGTGTTGCCTGTCAAAAATTAAATCTTCCTTCTCGAATCGATCAGGTTTAGGATCAAAATTGTATTCTCAAATACAGTATAAAACAAGCTTTGGTGCTTGCCTAATACCAACTGGCGAACAGATGGCAATAAAGGGTAAGGTTTGCCTATAAAATGAAAACGTTCCAGGTTCTTTAAACTGGCTTCAAGATTGTCTGTAAATTTCTCGGCACTTGTTTCTCCCCAGGTATCATAAATGTAAGATACCGTTTCAAAGTAATTATCCTTTGCGAGCAGAGTCCATTTTATCTCGTAAGCCACGCTTTACTTCCGTTAAGACATCGTTGTTGGAAATCAGTTGTCCTAATTCTGCTTGAAGTAAAGATTGGTTGAGTTCTTTGAGTAATTCTGGGGAATTTGCGTCAATGCCGTTGTCCACGTTTTGATGTTCCATAAAAGAACGTATCGAAAGCAGTAAGTCTTCCATACGGTTTTCATCTAACTGATTAACAAGTCGGATGACCTCAGATTTCAACTCCCGGTTAGACATAGAAGCATTGTTTAAATTGCAATACTATGACAAATCTACACATTAAAAATAAGAAAGCCAGACCGCTCGATCTGGCTTTAAGTAAGCTGTTTTTTACACATACTTTACATCCAACTCCTTCGCCTCGGCAACAAATTCTTTTACTTTCTGCTCGTCTTCCTTTCGGCATATTAGCAAAACACCGGCGTATTCGGCGACGATGAAGCCGTCGAGGCCGTTTACTACGACCAACTTATCTTTTGGCGTTTTGATGATGGAATTGGTGGTGTTATGCAGGATCAGCTTTCCGTCGATTACATTCTGGTTCTCGTCTTTATCTGAAACTTCGTAAAGCGACTTCCAGGTTCCCAGATCGGACCAGCCAAAGTTGCTTAATACAACATGCACGTTATCAGCCTTTTCCATAATTCCATTATCGATGGAAATGCTGCCGCAATGCTGGTAGGCCCTTTGAACAAATGCATCTTCGGTTTCGAGATAATAGTGGTTGTCGCCACCTTCAAAAATCTCGGCAATGTTGGGTTGAAACTTTTTCAGGGCTTTTTTGAAAGCATTGATATTCCACACAAAAATGCCTGCATTCCATACGAAATCGCCACTGTCGAGGAATTGAAGCGCCAATTCAAGATGTGGTTTCTCGGTAAAGGACTTTACTTTCTTAACGGTCAGCTTGTCCGGAATGTATTGAATATAGCCATACCCCGTATCCGGACGGCTTGGCTGAATCCCCAGCGTTACCAAAATATCCTCGTTGCGCGTTGCGCCCAGGGCAATGTTGATGGTGTCCCTGAAATTCTCTTCCTTTAAAATGATATGGTCAGCCGGAGCAACAACCACATTCGCATTCGGATTTTTAGCAGCGATTTTGTAACAAGCGTAAGCAATGCACGGCGCAGTGTTCCGACGGTTAGGCTCACAAAGGATCTGATCATCCGTTAAAACCGGAATTTGCTCTTTAACAATATCTTTATATTCCGAACTGGTTACGATATAAATATTCTCGATCGGACAAACCCCATCGAAACGCTCAACTGTCTGCTGCAAAAGTGTTCTGCCGGTCCCTAGCACATCGTGAAATTGTTTAGGAAAGTCTGTTCTGCTGAAAGGCCAGAACCTCGTACCAACTCCACCGGCCATTATAATAACATAAGAATCCTGCATTGTGAAAGGTAATTTTATTATCTACACTATGAAAAACTACTCAAAGCTACGGATAAACGCCCACTTATGACCAATGTAAAGGAATCAATGGACTTATAAATTGGGAGTGATACCCGCTTTTCGCACTATAACCCCATTTTTCACTGATTAACCGAACCATAGAAATCCAAGTTTCGGCCAAATTTAAAGAATGATCAAAATGTATAAATTTAAAATGATTTAAAGAAAAAATAGTATAATTATGCTATGCGATGATATAATATTCTTATAACTTGCTAGACAACATCAGCCCATTAAAAACCATGAAACATTTGTCTACAATCCTAAAATTGTACGCGGTTATTTTGTTCATAATGCTTGTTTCTGCTGCTTACGGACAGATTACAATCCGTGGAGAAGTTACAGAATCTACAACTGCCGAGCCACTCGCAGGTGTAAGTATTCAGATTAAGGGAAAAGTAACCGGGACCATTACGGACAATAAAGGCGCGTTCAATCTCACTACTACATCCAGTCCGCCTTTTACATTGATCGTTTCATCGGTTGGATTTCAAACCCAGGAAATAGAAGTGACCGGCGGCATGTCCAAACTCGACATTGAGCTTGCCGAGCAAGTGATTCTGGGCCAGGAAATAATTGTTGCAGCCTCCAGAGTAGAAGAAAGCGTTATGAAGTCGCCTGTCGCCATCGAAAAAATGGACATCAGAAACATCCGGGAAACGCCTTCGGCCAACTTTTACGATGCATTGGCAAACCTGAAAGGCATTGATATGACCACGCAGGGTGTTTTGTTCAAATCCGTAAACATGCGTGGTTTTGGCAGCACGGGTAACCCCAGGACAGTTCAAATGATTGATGGAATGGATAATCAGGCACCTGGTCTGAACTTTCCTTTGGATAATATCATCGGCATGTCTGAGCTGGATGTCGAAAACGTAGAAGTCTTACCAGGAGCCGCCTCCGCGCTTTACGGGCCAAATGCGATCAACGGGCTGATCCTTATGAACAGCAAAAGCCCATTTTTATATCAGGGATTAAGTGCCAATGTTAAATCGGGTGTGATGCACGAGTCAAACCGCTCCAAAGCCACAACCCCGTTTATAGACGGCACCATTCGTTATGCCAAAGCATTTAACAACAAAGTGGCCTTCAAAGTGAACCTTTCTTACATTACAGCAAAAGACTGGGAAGCAACAAATTACAACAATTTAAATGTAGGCGGCGCATCTGATCCCAGGCGTGGCGCAGGAACAGATAATGATTATGACGGTGTAAATGTTTACGGCGACGAGGTCCAGACCAATATCAATTCTGTTGCAAGCACTCTGGCTGCCAATGGTTTGATCCCGCAGGCTGCTGTGGCGCTGGTTCCGAATACTTTTGTGAGCCGCACAGGGTACCAGGAAAAAGACATTGTCGATTATAATACTAAAAGTTTTAAAGCAAACGCGGCCGTCCATTACCGGCTCAATGAGAAGATTGAAGCCATTGCGCAAGTCAATTACGGCTATGGCACAACGGTTTACACCGGAACAGGCCGCTATTCGCTCCGGGATTTTAACCTGACGCAAGCCAAGCTGGAACTGAAAGCGGATAATTTTACGGTCCGCGCTTACACCACACAGGAACGTTCGGGAAAATCCTACTTGGCCGGCCTTGCCGCCGTTTCCATGCTGAATGACTTCAAGCCGCATGCTACCTGGTTTGGTGAATATGTAGGTGCATTTGCAACTGCACGCGGTGCCGGCATGCCGGAAGACCAAGCTCATTTAGCAGCTCGCGGCGTAGCCGATAAAGGCATGCCTATGCCCGGAACCGCAGCCTATGACCAGTTATTGGATAAATACAGAAATTTGGCGATTGTAAACGGTGGAGGCGGTTTTGCTGATAAAACGAACCTTTACCACATTGAAGGATTTTATAATTTCAAAAACCAGGTCAAATTCGTAGAGTTGCTGGCTGGCGCCAATTACCGGCTTTATGAGCTGAGATCAGCCGGGACGCTGTTTGCAGACACCAAGGAAGGTCGCAATGGCAAGATCCCGATTTCGGAATTCGGGGCATTTTTACAGGCAGGGAAGAACCTGTTAAGCGACCATTTAAAACTGACCGGTTCTATCCGATATGATAAAAACGAAAATTTTGACGGACAGTTTACGCCCCGGATTTCGGCAGTCACCACATTCGGCGAACACAACATCCGCTTGTCCTACCAAACAGGTTTCCGGATTCCAACCACTCAAAACCAATACATTGACCTAAGAACACCATCAGGGACATTGATCGGTGGCCTACCTGAATTTGATGCCAGATATAACCTTTCCAGCGGCATTTTAAGGCAAAATTTGTCAGAAGATGCTATCAAACAAGTCATTGCAAGCGATCCGGGCATTGTACAAAATGCGACGAACTATGCCAAAGCGGTTGTTACGCAACAGGCGACGGTAGCCATCACCGCAGCCGTAACGGCACAAGTGACAACGGCCGTGAATCAGGGTGTCGCTTCCGGAAATATTCCCAACAATCCGGGCGCCATTCAGGCAGCGATTACTGCGGGTGTGAACCAGGCTTTACCGGGCGTTCTTTCGGCCCAGCTTCCCGGAATTTTGGCAGCGCAGGTTCCTGGCTTGGTCCCAACGCTGGCCAAAGCCTATGCATTGGAAAAACTGCCTAAATACAAACCCGCTAAACTAAAACCTGAGCGCATAGCATCCTATGAAATTGGTTATAAAGCAGTTATTGGGAAAAAACTTTTCATAGACGCTTATTATTACATCAGCAAATACAAAAATTTCATCGGCGGAACGGTCATTGTAGTGCCAACCGCTGCTGCGGCTCCTGGCCTGCCGATTGAATCCGGCATTGGCGTTGGAAATTTCAATGGTTATTCAAGAACGGTGAATACCACGGAAACCATTACGACGCGGGGATTTGCATTAGGGCTGACTTATGCTTTACCAAAAGGATTTAATGTAGCCGGTAATGTTGCCAATAACGAGCTGAATGATTTCAAACCGTCGCCGGAAGTGCAGTATTCACAGTTTAACACACCGAAATACCGCTATAACCTCTCATTTGGCAGACGGATTACAAGCAACAATTCGGTAGGGTTCAACATTGCCTATAAATATCAGCAGGCATTTTTGTGGGAGTCAAGCTTCGTTTTGCCCAGCACTACGAATGTGCCGATATTCTCAAACACGCGTGTGCCTGCGGTGAGCGTGCTGGATGCGCAGGTGAGTTATAAAGTCAATGCATTAAAATCGATTATCAAGCTGGGCGGCACCAATTTGCTGGGCAAATCTTACATTCAGGCTTACGGAAGCCCTAATGTAGGCTCAACTTATTACGTCTCGATTACATTTGATGAATTGCTGAACTAGAAACCGGCTTACTTTTCGCCGTAAGACAGATCGCCCGCATCGCCGAGTCCGGGAACAATGTACCAGTGCTCGTTGAGCTTCTGGTCGATTGCGCCTAGCCATAACCGGCAGTGCGGAATGCGTTTTTGCAGATATTCAACGCCTTCGGGACTGGCAATCACTGATGCAATGTGCGTTTGTGCGGGTATGCCGAAGCGGAGCAAAGCGTGATATACTTTCTCCATCGAGCGTCCCGTGGCAAGCATTGGATCTATTAATATTAATATTTTACCCGTCAGGTCCGGGCTGGTAATGTAGTCCATTTCAACCTCAAACTCCTCTTCCGCATTGATATGATGACCGCGGTAAGCGCCGATAAATGCATTATCCGCTTTGTCAAACATATTCAAAAAACCCTCGTGCAATGGCAATCCGGCACGCAGAATCGTGGCCAGGACAACAGGTTGTAGCAATGACCGGGACGACGCTTGTCCGAGAGGCGTCTCCACTTTTTCCGTTTTGAATGTGAGCGTTTTAGACAGTTCATAGGCCAGCAACTCTCCTATCCGCTCCAAATTACGCCGAAATCGCATCCTGTCTTTCTGCAAATTTACGTCACGCAATTCGGCCAGATAATGATCGGCGATGGAAGGTTTTTGGGAAAGTAAAAACATAGGAAGGACAGTTTTTTAAACTACTCCATGCAAGATAATACAAATTCATTGACGTAATTTGGAAGAGTTATTTGAAAAATCATCCGCAAACGGTGAATGGTGTGAACAGTAGATTTTTTTTGCCTATGGATCAAGGAATTATCCGGCTTTTCAAAATATTGATTTTATCACTGATATCCCTGTCATACGTACGTGCACAAAGTTCTTTTGTTCCTTTCAATGACGATTATTATCATTTAATTGATCGTTTGGAGATCAAAAGGGGCAAATTTACAGAAGGTTTTCATTCTAATGTCAAGCCCTTCGAGCGTAAAGCAATTGTTGCGTTAACAGACTCCATATTAAAGGAAGGGACGATAAACCTGACCGACCGCGACTGGGAAACCATCGATTATTTACGGGAAGATAGCTGGGAATGGACGAAAGGAATGATCGCTACGGATTCCCTGAAATATGATAAATTGGCCAGATTAGGCCTTTTCAAAGATCCGCCGCCGGGTAAGAAACGTAAATTTTTCAATCACCCCGCCGACCTTTACAGCATTCACAACAAAGATTTCGACCTGCATTTTAATTTTACTACGACGAACTTTATAGGCAGCGATAACAGCTACGGTAAAAACTTCGGCAAAAATGAGGATTCAACGCCAAACCAATTATGGGGAACCAGCCGTGGCGTTGAAATCCGGGGAATGATCAATGAAAAGCTGGGGTTCTATACATATGTTACAGATAGCCAGGGCCGTTATCCACGATACATGACTGATTTTAAGTCTTCGGAATACGGCTTTCCTGGCGAAGGGCTTGCTAAGACAACCCGCAACAATGGCATTGACTTCCTCACGGCCCGGGGTTACATTACTTTCAGGCCATTGAAGAGTATCAATGTTAAATTCGGCCACGATCATAACGTCTTCGGAAGCGGTTACCGGTCGCTTATATTATCTGATAACAGCAGTCCATATTTGTTTTTGAGGCTTGATACACAGCTTGGTAAGTTTCATTATACCAACTTGTACACCAGCATGATCAATTCATATAAAAATGCTAATGACGGATTGCTAAGAGGTAAAAAGTTTGCAGCAATCCACCATTTAAGCGTCAACTTAACGGATAAGATCAACATTGGCGTCTTCGAGGCAGAAGTCTTTAACCGCGATTCCGTAGGCGGCGGTTATGATCTGAATTATCTGAACCCTATCATCTTTTACCGGTATGT
Source organism: Dyadobacter alkalitolerans DSM 23607 (assembly GCF_000428845.1). GTDB lineage: Bacteria > Bacteroidota > Bacteroidia > Cytophagales > Spirosomataceae > Dyadobacter > Dyadobacter alkalitolerans. The sequence goes on from NZ_AUAS01000003.1 coordinate 484,762, forward strand.
TGAATCTTACCTTGGAAGCCAGGACAATGCGCTTTTGGGTTTCGATTTTCGCTGGCTGGTTGCAAATAAGGCTTCCATTTACAGCCAGTTTGTACTCGATGAGTTTTTGACAAAATTCCTTTTCAACGGAAGCGGTTCCTGGACGAATAAATACAGTTTTCAGCTTGGGGGGAAGTATGTGGATGCTTTTGGAGTGCCTAACCTGGATTTGCAGGCAGAATATAATGTTGTGCGTCCCTACACTTACTCACACAAGGATGGCGGGGCCAATTACGTGCATTACGGACAATCATTAACACATCCGTTAGGCGCGAATTTCCGTGAATATCTGGGCATAATCCGCTATAAAGCTACTTCGCGACTGTCTTTTTACGGAACAGTCATGATGGCGAACCAAGGAAAAGATCCGGATGAAAACACAAACTTCGGCGGCGACATTACAAAGAGTTACGAGCTTAGGAATGGTGACCTGAAACAAAAGATCGGGCAGGGCATTAAAGCTTCCACTGCTTACACGGACTTGCGGGCAAGCTATTCCTTGGCACACAATTTATTTATTGACGGCCGTTTTCTCCAAAGAAGAATTAATTCTCCCGACGAATCAATAGCCGCCAAATCTACGGTTTGGTCTCTGGCACTGCGCTATAACATGGCATTCCGCCAGCAGACTTACTAGTAATCAACGACTTCCTTTATTCACACCGATAAATTTTATCAATAACCATAAGTAATATGGAAACGAACCCCCATGAACTTCGCGATCTGATCCGACTTGCTTTGCTGGAAGATATCGGAGACGGCGATCATTCTTCCCTCTCCTGCGTGCCCGAAAATGCGACCAAGCGCGCACAATTGCTCGTAAAGCAGGATGGAATTTTGGCGGGCGTTGAAGTTGCCCAGATCATATTTGACGAGACTGCCGCTGCCTATAATTATCCACCACTAAAAATAAATGTGTTACTTCTTGACGGAACTTACGTCAAAAGCAAGGATGTGGTATTTACGGTTGAAGGGAATGCAAGATTAATCCTGAAAGCTGAACGGCTGGTTCTCAACACAATGCAGCGCATGAGCGGCATTGCCACCTATGCCCGCCAAATGACAGATTTGATCAAAGACTTGCCCGTAAAGCTGCTCGACACCAGAAAAACGACACCTAATTTTCGGGTTTTTGAAAAATTAGCTGTAAAAATCGGCGGTGCGGTAAACCACAGGATGGGCTTGTACGACATGATCATGTTGAAAGACAATCATGTGGATTATGCAGGCGGCATTGAACCGGCCATTTTGCGCGCGAGTGCTTACAGGCAGGAACTCGGCAGAAACCTGAAAATTGAAATTGAAACCCGGAATCTCAATGAAGTCGACGAAGTGCTGCGTGTGGGGATGGTCGACATTATTATGCTGGATAATTTTTCGCTCGATGACTTGCGCGAGGCCGTAAAACGCATTGGCGGACGATATGAAACGGAAGCATCGGGAAATATTACTGAAAAAACATTGCGAGCCGTGGCGGAAACCGGAATTGACGGCATTTCCAGCGGTGCATTAACACACCAGGCAAGGAGTCTGGATTTGAGTTTAAAAGCCTTTTAACCTTTCACTAAAACCAAAAGCGTATGATTAAACTAAATACATTAACATACGCTTTTAGGTCAAAAATCCGGGATCGGGCGGTTCTGCCGTGCATTGTCCTTACGCTCATTTTTTTATTGAGTCCCAAAAACCTTTTTGCCCAGGAGCCGCCGCGCAGGGAGATTGACATTGATGCCTTCATCCAAAACCTAATCGCCGATCCTTCCGAAGACGCCGATTACAGCGAATTATATGAATCGCTTTTTGTCTTATATGCAGAGCCGCTGGACATAAACAAGGCCACCCGCGACGAACTGGCAGCGCTGATGCTGCTTTCGGAAACGCAGCTGAATTCTTTCTTTAAATACCGCGAGGAGCTCGGCCCGCTCATTTCCCTTTACGAACTACAAGCCATTCCTGATTTTGATCTGGCCGCCATTTATCGGTTACTGCCTTTTGTGACGGTCCATTCGCGCACATTGTCCCTGGCAGAGTCGCTGAAAAACCCTTCGCAACATTTCCTGATCGTCCGGTCCGGTAAATTGTTGGAAAAACAAAAAGGCTTCCTACCCGCCGATTCCGGTTCTGCGGCTCCAAGATATAACGGAAAACCAGTTTACGGATATTTGAAATACAGGAATTCCCGCGCCGGAGTTTACAGTTGCGGCTTCGCTATGGAGAAAGATGCGGGCGAAGTGTGGTGGAACTGGAATGCAAAACGCCAAATTCTCGGCTCAGATTTTTCCTCATTTCATGTACAGATTATGAACCAGGGCAAGATCAAAAACCTGATTATAGGCGATTATCAAATGCAGGCCGGTCAAGGACTTGTAATGGCCGCGGGATTTTCGCTGGGCAAAGGTGCAGAGGTCATCAGCTCCACATACAGAAGCACATTAGGTCTGAAACCTTACACATCCGTGTCGGAATCCAACTTTTTTCGCGGAGCCGCGGCGACTTTTGGCGTATCGAAGCATTTGGAGCTTACAACTTTTTATTCCTATGCCAAAAGGGATGCAACCATTAATGACGCCGCACACAATAATGAGCACATTGCCAGCTCTTTGCCTGTGACAGGTTATCATCGCACAGCCAGCGAGCGGGACAAGCATAATAATCTCTTAGAACAAAATATCGGCGCACATTGGCTTTACAAATTGCCTTCTAAGGCTGGCCAGCTTGGCCTGACACTGCTCAGTACAAGCTATGACATGAGACTGCAAAAGCGGAATGCGGCTTACAATCGCTATGAATTTTCCGGCAAAGACAATCTTGTTGTTGGCCTGCATGGTGATTACCGATGGCAAAACATTCATTTTTTCGGAGAAGCGGCGCGCTCGAAAAGCGGAGGTTACGGCGCCATTGCAGGCTTAGTAGCAGCATTTGGTAAAAAGTTAGATCTCAGCTTGCTAGGCCGTCATTACGACCGCGATTTTCACACATTTTACGGAAATGCCATTGCTGAATCCACGCGACCGATCAATGAAACGGGCGGTTATGCGGGCTTTCGATACGCGCCAAACCGCCGTTGGAAGCTGAGTGCCTACTATGATTATTTCAAATTTCCATGGCTGAAATATCTGGTCGATGCGCCTTCGAAAGGTTATGATTATTATTTCCACATTCTCTGGAAGCCTAACAAGCGCTTCAATGCTTATGCTTTATATCACCACAAGAAAAAACAGCGTAACTCGCCATCAGATAGCGACGGGCTCGTTTCCACAATCCGCAAAACGGCAACAATCACTGTTGAATATGAGAAACCACTTCGCTTATCGCTCAAAACGCGTTTGCAAAGCGGCAATCTGGCCTATATAAAGATTTCAAAATCAAATGGTTTTACCCTTTTACAAGACGTAAGCTGGCAATTTCCCAGGCTGGAACTGAGTGCCCGCCTGGCCTATTTCAAAACGGATGATTACGACAGCAGACAATATGTGTATGAAAAAGATATGCTTTACGCCTTCTCCATTCCCGCCTATTACGACGCCGGCACCCGGCATTATCTCATGGCGCGTTATGCTGTTTCCAAAAATATGAAGCTGTGGCTCAGGTGGTCACAAACGCGCTATGCTAAACTAGATAAAATCAGCTCCGGCCTAAATGAAATTCAGGGCGACAAACGCAGTGAGTTGAAGGCCCAGGTAATGTATCAGTTTTGATTAAATGTTTTTGATTGCCCGTAATTAATCCCAAAATTTGACCTCTTTTTCAAGATCCAATGCAAGACAACAAACTAGAAGCACTTAAAAAATATTTTGGTTACGACTCCTTCAGACCGCAGCAAGCCGAAATCATTGACACCGTCATGGCAGGCAAAGATTGCCTCGTCCTTATGCCAACCGGCGGCGGAAAATCAGTCTGTTTCCAGATTCCCGCCATACTTAAAGACGGCCTGACCATTGTTATCTCACCCCTGATCGCATTGATGAAGGATCAGGTGGAAGCATTGCGTGGGAACGGGGTGAATGCTGCATTTCTGAACTCGTCCCTGTCTGGCGCTGAGCAGGATAGCGTGATGTGGCAAGCCAAAACAGGCGAATTGAAATTGCTATACATTGCACCCGAACGCCTTTTTTCGGGAAATACATTTGATTTTTTACGCGAGTGGAATGTGAAGTTGTTTGCTGTGGACGAATCGCACTGTATTTCGTCCTGGGGCCACGATTTCCGCCCGGAATATCGCCAGCTGAACACTTTAAAAATGCGCTTTCCCGACATTCCGGTCATTGCATTAACAGCAACCGCCGACCGGGTAACACGCCGCGACATCCTGAAACAGCTGAACATTGAATCTGCAGAAACATTCATCGCCAGTTTTGACCGGCCGAACCTTAACCTGAGCGTGCTTCCGGGTAGAAAACGCATGCAGCAAATCCAGGAGTTTCTGAAAAAACACGAAGGACAAGCCGGCATCATTTACTGTCTGAGCCGTAAAGGGACCGAAACTGTTGCGGCGAGCCTGAAAAACGCCGGCTTCAAAGCCGAATATTATCACGCAGGATTAGCTCCCGATAAGCGGTCACGCGTGCAGGAACAGTTCCTGAAAGATGACATTCAGGTCATCGTAGCCACCATTGCATTTGGAATGGGGATTGATAAATCCAATGTGCGCTGGGTGATCCATTATAATTTGCCATCCAATGTGGAGAGCTTTTACCAGGAAATCGGGCGTGCCGGGCGCGACGGCTCTCCTTCGGACACCGTGCTTTTTTACAGCTTCCTGGATATCATTACCAGGCAAGATATGATCAACAATTCGGATCAGTCGGCGGAGCAGAAAGAGCTTTTGCACGCCAAACTGAACCGGATGAAGCAATATGCGGAAGCGGACATTTGCCGGAGGCGCATCTTACTCAGCTATTTCAATGAAGCTGTGGATTACGACTGCGGAAACTGCGACGTGTGCCGAAACCCAAGAACGCGGTTCGATGCCACCGTTATCGCCCAGAAAGCCCTTTCCGGCATTGCCCGCACCGACCAGAAAATAGCGATGGGGATGCTGATCGATATTTTGCGGGGCAGCCGCAACCGCAACATTTTGCAACACGGCTACGACCGGCTTCCCACCTTTGGCGTCGGGAATGAGCTTCGCGGGGAAGAATGGGCGGAATACATTGGCCAGCTGCTCAACTCCGGCGTGATGGACATTGCGTACGACGAAGCACATTCATTCAAGCTAAATCCGGTCAGCAAGCAGGTTTTGAAAGGCAAACGCAAGGTGGAGCTCGTGAAATTCATTCCAATCTCCGAACGCAAAGCCAAGGAAGAAGCGCTGGTTCCGAAAGAAAAACCGAAGCAGGAAATCATTCGCGATGCATTGTTCGAACGCCTGCGCATACTAAGAAAGCAAATGGCCGACGCGCTGGGCGTTCCGCCTTATGTCGTTTTCAGCGACGCGACGCTTTCAGAGATGGCGCAGAAAAAGCCAATTTCTGAGGCGCAGATGAAAGCCGTTTCAGGGATTGGTGCAGAGAAATTCCGTCGTTATGGCGAAACATTCATTAACGAAATTCTGGCCTTTGCAAGGGAAAATACGAAGCCCGGAACACGCGTGGTAAAGGGAATGACCTATGTAGAAACGCTGGATTTGTATCTGGAAGGTTACTCTTTAAAAATAATTGCAGAAAAACGTGATCTTAGTACAGTCACCATTATTTCGCATTTAATTAAGCTAAAAGAAGACGGGCACAATATTGATTTGCGATCACTCATTGATAATCAGGCATATAATACGATAATCCAAGCTGCACAAGAAATTCAGGTTGGAAAAAATGATCCGCTCAAACCCCTTTTCGAGCTGCTTAATGAGCAATTCGACTACGGACAGATCCGGCTCGCACTTGCACTTTTCGAGGAATCACGGAATTAAGTTTTATATTTACATCATTATACTATTAATGCCATGTCAAGACAAAATATACTATCCGGTTCTCCCTGGGAAGACAAAATGGGATACTGCCGCGCGGTGCGCATTGGTAACATTATAGAAGTTGCCGGCACTGTTGCCATTGTTGATGGAGAAAAGGTAAAGGCAGATGATGCTTTTGCCCAGACGAATAACATTATTGAAAGAATCGAAAAGGTTTTGCAGGAGGCCGGAGCCAGTTTAAATGATGTTGTTCGCACACGCATTTTTACAACTGACATAAGCCTGTTTGACGAGATCGCAAGAGCGCACGGCGCTTTTTTCAGGGATATCAAGCCTGTTACGGGGCTTTACGAGATCAGCAAACTCGTTGCGCCGGAATATTTAATTGAAATAGAGTTCACGGCCATTGTGTCGTAATATATTGAAATAGTTAAAAAAGGCCTTTGCATAATCATAAGGCACTTTTTTGTACTAAAATAATTTTTTAACGGTTACAACCATCTGGAGCGGAAATTGCTCTTTGTGTAGTAGTTGTCTGAAAAGGACCCTTAAAAAATAGACATCTTAATTATGAAAAATAAACATACGTTGCTCATAGCCACCTTTTTACTAGGACTTTGTGTATTACAAAAAGAGGCACGTTACAAAGCAATGACGGGTGGGAATGTGGAAAAAATGTACAATATTCCCTCAATAGATAGAAGTGGTGAACTGGCAAACCAGGAATTATCCAAATCACGCCAGGCGCAGGAAGTGACTATTCTGTCAAAATCCGATTTATTTGATTTTACTTCCTTAGATAGTTCTTCGCAGTCGGTGAGTTCGGTAAAATTGATGAACAACAGCCTGCTTAACATTTCGTCGGGAACGAAACTGCTTAATAATTAAAGACACTATGGGCGCTTAACTAAAAAGGCCCATAATGTCTTCCTGACTAAGTTTTTTGATAAAGCCAGATTCCCCGCCAACCAGGTCTTCCGCGAGATCTTGCTTCCGCTGCTGAAGCAAAAGAATTTTCTCTTCAATCGTATCCTTGCAAATCATTTTATAGGCAAACACTTTGCGCGTCTGGCCTATCCGGTGCGTCCGGTCAATGGCTTGCCTTTCTACCGCCGGGTTCCACCAGGGATCCACAAGATAAACGTAATCCGCTTCCGTGAGATTAAGGCCCACACCGCCTGCTTTTAAGCTCATCAGGAATACCCGGCAAGTCTGATCATTCTGGAAACGGTTCACGCGACCCGCGCGATCGACGGTTTGTCCATCCAGATATTCATAAGGAATGTTCACTTTTTCCAAATGCTGCCGGATCAGATCCAGCATTCCAAGAAACTGGCTAAAAATCAAAATTTTATGATTCGAAGCATTTTCCTCGATCTCCCTTACAATTTCTTCAAGCTTAGCCGATTCGTTGCCGAAATCTTCGTCACCGGACAAGATCGAAGGTGAATCGCAAATCTGTCTTAATTTCAACAATGCTTCCAGAATCAGGAAACTGCTTTTATTAAGCCCTTCCGTGGCCAGTTTTTCGGCAATTTCCAGTCTGTATTTCTCGCGGAATGTATCGTATACTTTTCGCTGCTTCTGTCCCATTTCACAAAACAGAATGGTTTCCGTCTTGTCAGGTAAATCCGTCGCAACCTCCTCCTTCGTGCGTTTCAGCATGAATGGATACACGAGCTTACGCAATTCAGCAGCTTTCTCTTTATCCTGATATTTGTCGATTGGCGTCGCGTATTCGCTACGGAAAAAGTCTGCATGGCCCAGCATGCCCGGATTCAGGAATTCAAATTGGGAATAAAGGTCAAATGTATTGTTCTCCACCGGCGTTCCCGTCATCGTCAGACGATTCTTGGCGTGCAGCAGTCTGGAAGCCTTCGAGGTCAGCGAATCCGGGTTTTTGATAGCCTGCGCTTCATCCAGGACAATGTAATTAAAATCGAATTTCCGAAGCAGCTCCACATCACTGCGCATAGTGCCGTAAGTGGTGAGGATAATGTCGTATTCACGGAAAATATCAATGTCTTTCCGGCGCGCCATGCCTCTGTGCACGTAAAGGCTTAGGTCAGGTGTAAATTTCGAGGCTTCTGCCTGCCAGTTGAAAATGAGCGTAGTAGGGACTACGACGAGATTCGTATTATGCGGATTAAGGTTTTTCTGCTGTTGCAGGAAGGTCAGCATTTGCAGGGTTTTTCCCAAACCCATATCATCCGCAAGGCAACCACCCCAACCAAATTCATCCAGAAAATGGATCCATTTATAACCCTCTTCCTGATATTGCCGCAATGTCGCATTCACATTTTCCGGCAATGCAACATTAGGGATTTGCTTGAAATTGAGGAGTTTTTGTTTCTTCTCATGAAGTTCCCGGAACACCTCTTCATTATCCGTTTCCGAAACAAGTTCGTCGATAAGTGAAAAGTGGATTTTCGACAAATGGATTTTATCTCCGTTCACCCTACCGAATTGCAGCAATGGTTCCAGCTTGCTGATCCATTCGTCGGGCAAGACACCCAGCGAACCGTCCTGTAACTGAACGTAATTCTGCTTTTTCAACAATGCTTTTTTCGCATCCGCCAGGGAAACCCGCTGGTCGCCGAATGTGATTTCCACCGTCATATCAAACCAGTCGATCCCCGAGGAAGCATTCACTTTCACGGTTCCGCGATTCGGGTTGAAGCGCATTTTTTTCAGGTCTTTGAAACCCAAAAGCTCGTATTTTTTTTTGCCGACTGCCTCTACGAAGCTAAAAAGCCATCCGCCTTTCATCACCTGATCCAGGGGAACATAGAAAAACGGCTGGCCGGTTTGGTTCGCAAAAGCCGGGCTCAAGGATTTCAACCATTCCCATACTGCATTTTCAGCAGGCAGGTCACGTTCCAGCATGGTAATCTTATTGTCTTCGAAGCCGGTTTTGCTCCGACGCTGGTCGTGCATGAAGACAACCTCGGAGCCTTCCTCGTTTTCGTCCTGATAAACAAAATTGGGAACGATCAACAGGTTAGCATCGTCTTCTTTCAGATAAATCCTTGGCTTTCTAAAAGCTAAAGGACGGGATAGCACCTCGTGCCGCGTCTGAAAAATAACATCGAACTGCTCGGCAACCGGAATGATCCAATCCCGCAGAAATTCTTCCGAAAACTCCTTCCTAACCCTGATTTTATATCCAGTCTGACCCAGGTAAGCGACCATTTCGGCCTCGCTGATGCCAGCCCACCGGAAAAGTGTCTTTTCATTATGAATGCCCAGCCAGAAACTATCCAGGGAAACCACTTTTTGTAGTTCCAAAGGACTTCCAGCTTTCAGTTCAACGTATGGATTTAATGTGATAAACTCTTTATCCTCAGTAAGAACAAAGAAAAGCTTCACGGGCTCGCGATGTAGTTCCAGCTGCGTAAGCTGGTTGTTACTTGTTACATAATCGCCGTCCGCCAGATAAATGCGCTCGGCATCCAGGTCGTTAAAAATCCTGTTCAGGTTCTTCCCAACGTAGTTCCTGGCTTCATAACGCTGCTCCGAACTCACGTCATCAAAATGCAGATATGCATTGTAAGCCCAGCCCTGCTTGCGGATAAATTTTTGCAAACCTTCTTCCCAATGCTTCGCGATGCGAACGAGGCGTGCGTCGGCGTCTGTTAAAACAGGGATTTCGTCCGCGGAATAGTAATGGCTCGAACCGCCTGCAATGTTCTTAATGTTGGTAATCTTCTCCGATTTGGAGCTGTATTTAACCGAAAAAACACCGAAACCAATGTCCAGCAAATGATTTTTTCCTTTTGGCCAAAAAACAAAAATAGAGATCCGGTCCTCATCCTCCTGCTGACTATCCGACGACACACTAAAAGAAACGTTCTGCGCGGGCAAAATGCGGTCCCTTAATGTTTGCCAATCCTGGTAAGGACCCACTTTCTGCAATGCCGGATCGGCTTTAATCAGATATAGGCCGCCTTCTTCATCGAGTTTGAATTCAAACTTCCCCTTAATGTCGTCTTCCAGCGAATAGCCGTATTCCTCCAGCAGATTATTTTTTTCAACTGTAAGATCACGCATGACTTCGAATGCGCGATGGCCGAGCTCCTCCCGCAGTTTGAGCAACGCAGCCAGCTTGTGCTGACACAAGGGGACCCACAGTTGCTGATTGCAAGTGCAGGAAGTATGGATCTGCTTGGTGCTCTTGATCCGCTGAAAATCAACTGTGAAGTCCTGTTCATTTTCGCGCACAATGCATTGAGCTTCACCTTCTTTGGCCGAAACAATGATGACATTCTGGATCGATTCCCTGTTTTTCCAGGTATCTTCCAGGACCAGATTTCTTAGTTGAAGTTCCTTAATCTCTGCCAGCTCGATCACCGTGCTGCTCATTTCATGAACAACCTGCTTGATGGTCGGCATCTTATCGAGAATGTACAGAATGCTGGCCACGCGGTGCTTGCAAAGGCCATTTTTATCCGGGCAAGAACACTCGGTGGTGATCTGCGGCGTAAGAAAATCCCGGATGTATATTTGGTAAAATTGAATAGAATAGTCGCTCTTGACCTTAAATTCGGCATTACCCGGACCATTGTAGTCAAGCTTGGAAACCTTTAATCCCCCGCTGCTATAAATGGAACGCCCTCTTGACAATACATCCTTCTCCGTCCGTCTTAATAAGAAGTTGGATAATTTCTCCTTCTTTTCGTTTTCCATTTACCCTGCTGCCATTTAAAATGCAAAAGTACGGTATGTTTCTCTTTTATAGAAATGAAGAGAAAATATATGGAAAATCTGAATTTCCGCTATTTAATATAAGGCTGGTCGATCACGCCAATGTGGCCCGATTTGGTGAGCATAGTCACAAAGTCCTGAATCTGCTTCCCGACATTGGGATATAGCAATTTTTTATCCAGTTCATGGATAGGAAGCCAAACCATTTCCTCGGCAGTTGTATGGACCGGGTTCAACTTTGGATCTCCTGTGATTTTGGTATGAAAAACCATGTGCAGGGTTTCTTTTTCGATCTCTTTCCAGATCACTTCCCCGCAGATCACCATTTCGTTGATATCCGACATAACGCCCAATTCCTCATTCAATTCGCGGTCAAGTGCGGCTTGGAGACTTTCGCCGGGATCAGGATTGCCGCCGGGCAATGCATAAACCTCCTGATCGCCATAGCAATAGCGTAAAGTGAGCACGCGCTCATCTTGTAAAATAATGGCAGAAGGACGAACATTCATGGGTCTGGGAGTTGGTGTGCAGGGGATAATATAGCCCTATTATTCCTGCAAAACCATTTTTTCAATCAAAAGCATAAAAATATGGATCACCTTAATGTGGATTTCCTGAATGCGGTCCGCATAGCCAAAGTGTGGGACACGAATTTCAATGTCGGCGGCTCCGGCCAGTTTACCGCCGTCTTTTCCTGACATAATGATCACTTTCATGCCCTTCGCACGCGCTGCTTCGGTGGCTTTGATAATGTTCGCAGAATTCCCGCTGGTGCTGAGTCCGAAAAGCACATCGCCGGGTTGTCCCAAGCCTTCAATAAACCTTGAAAACACGTATTCGTAACCATAATCATTGCTTACGCAACTCAAATGGCTTACGTCGGAAATGGCTATGGCCGGCAATGAACGGCGGTTATCACGGTAACGGCCTGTTAGTTCTTCCGCAAAATGCATAGCGTCACAATGTGAGCCACCGTTTCCGCAGGAAATAATCTTTCCGTTTGCCAAAATCGCATCGGCCATTAACCGCGCCGCTTTTTCTATTTTTTCAATTTGGATGGGGTCATTCAAAAACTGATCTAAGACCGCTTGCGCTTCTTTTAATTCCTGGCTAATAATGCTGGCGTAATCCATTTATATTAAGATTTTTAAATTTTTATCGCTTTCAAAACGTGGGTTTTCCGTCCCGGTCCTCTGTGTCGCTGCACTTCAAAACCCGCTGCCCTCAACGCACGTTTCACAATTCCTTTAGAAGAATATGTTACCAATACGCCGCCTTGCCGGGTTTGGGCTGCTACTTGTGAAAATATTTCTGCTGTCCACAATTCCGGCTGCGCTCTCGGATCAAAGGCATCGTAGTAAATAACATCAAATTTTTCGGTTGACTTAAAATTTTCGAGCCGGGAATGTTCTTTCCGCAGTGTAAAATTTTCGGAAAGCGGGCAATCGGCGGACCAGAGGCAGTCGTGCAGGTCCATAAAGCCGGAGTAGCCGGTTAATGCGGCATAATTCAAAGAAAAAGCCTCGTCCCGCGTAACGGGAAAGGCTTCTACTGCGACGTAATAAATATTTTTATTGAGCAAGTCGGCCAGTTTCCAGGTCAGGAAAGCATTTAATCCTGTTCCAAAACCCATTTCAAAAACATAAACCGTAGATTCCGACTCTTCAAGGATCGGACGCAAACCGAGATTAACATAAATGTGCTCTGCTTCGACCAGCGCACCTTGTAATGAATGATATTGCTGATTGTACTGTGGACTATACAGCGAATGTGAACCGTCTTCGGTTACGATGAGGCGTTCCAAGTTAAGCCGCGTATTTAATTGAATTTGGCTTAAAAGTAAACTAAATCATTCTTTTGAGGGTAATTTGGGTAAAGAAAATATCTCCCTTCCGTTTTACCAGCAAATCAATGTTCCGCCCGTCGCCACGCTGTAAGAGCTTATAAATCTCACTGACATTCAAGTCCGTAGCCGCATGATCATCGATAAACAAAAGCTGATCGCCTTCCAAAAGCCCCGCTTTACGAGCCGGTGAATCGTCGGCAATGTGGTTGACAATGTAAGAACGCAGGTCGATGCCTTCCGCACGGATCTCCATTCCGCTCATATCATGTTCAAATTTCTCACGCAAACGGCTTTTAACCGGTTTGAGCACCATATAGCTCTGCGAATAGTTCATTGTTACCTTAAAACGGCGCAGCAGTTCACACCCAATATTTCCCTGCCGCGACTGCCCGGCGCGCAATTTGGAACCAAATGCAATGCTGTCTGGAAACGACGCCACAATGTTGTCCATCGTAAAACGGCCCAGCCGCAGCCGGTCTATCCTGCCGAGATTGCCATTAATCACCCCATTCAGACCACGTCCCAACTGCGCCCGTATGACCTTTTCGGGAAGCCTGAATGATTCTTTCGGCGTGTTATTGAGCAGCAATGCATGTCCGGCTCCCGTATCAATCAAAACCCGGATCGGGTGCTCGCGGCCGTCGGCAAAAAGGGTTACCGCATCTGTAAATGGCTTGGTATCCTCAATGATCAGCGGGTGCTTGTCGCCTTTTCTTGTCCTATAACGATATTTATCGGGGCGCATTAATATCAGTTCTTTCTTCGAAAAGTCGATGGTGACCACAAAGTTGTTGAAGATTTCGTAGCCAAAAATGCCATGCACAGGCACGCCGACATATTCTGAAAGTCTTAAAAAATCATCTTCCAAAACGACAATGTTCTGGTGATTGGCTTTGAGGCGGCCCATAGAAAACCGGTTATCGATCGCAACATGCGCGGAAATGCTGTTGCCTTCGCCGGCGCCGGTGAGGTTTACTTTCCTGGTCAGGCGCAGCTTGTCCGGTTTGAGAATGTGGGGGTCTGTGATAATGATGGAACTTACTCCCGTGTCCAGAATAAAGCGGAGGGAGTCGGTGTCGTTAATTTTTGCATACAAAAGGATCAGGTTTGAATGCAGCTCAAAAGGGATGCGGGTGGATTTGTGATTTTTATCCAAAAAGTAGCCATACTTCTCCTCGGAAACGGGGGGCACATCTTCTGATTTAGCAAATGCTATGCTGCTCGTAAAAAGTATGATCGCTACAAATAACCACTTAGACGTTTTCATCGTGGCCTCCTTTCTTTAAAATGCTAAGTTCTGAACTCCGGTAGAAACATTATAGAACACGTTGATTATAAATGGCTTAACTCTGTCTTTATTATCCTCGGTGAACAGTAAGTGCCGAAAACGGCACGATCGGTTATCTAAGTAAAATTAATGCATTTTATCTCAATTAAACACAAAAAATTCTTTATATGTGCAAAGTTTCTGACATTTTTCAGAACATTTATAGATAATAATGTAAATGAGGAAATTATGGTAATTTTGTTGCGTTAAAAGGCGTTTTTCACAATAAAAATTTTCTCATGCGAAAAAAAATTGTTGCAGGTAACTGGAAGATGAACAAAGTTCTGGATGAAGCAGTTGCGCTGACTTCCGAACTCGTTAATATGGCGAATGATGAGGTTCAAAGTGATGTAAAAGTGATCCTTTGCCCTCCTTCCATTTATCTTACTACTATCAAAAAATATCTGGAGAGCGCCCCGAATTTTGCCCTGGCTGCACAAAACTGTTCAGACAAGGTCTCGGGTGCATATACGGGAGAGATTTCGGCACAAATGCTGCAATCGATCGGCGTGGAATATGTGTTGATCGGGCACAGCGAGCGCCGTCAGTATTTTAATGAAAACAATGCGCTTCTGGCTGAAAAAGTGAATACGGCGCTTGCAAATGGCGTTTCACCGATTTTCTGCTGCGGTGAATCGCTGGATCAGCGTCAGAATGAAGATTATATCGGATTTGTAAAAAACCAGATCACAGAAAGCCTTTTCCACCTTTCGGAAGAACAGTTGCTTTCGGTTGTGATCGCTTACGAGCCGATCTGGGCGATCGGAACGGGCTTAACTGCTTCGGCGGAGCAGGCGCAGGAAATGCATGCGGCTTTGCGTCAGCACATTGCGTCTAAATATGGCGCGGCTGTTGCGGAAGAAATTTCGATCCTGTACGGTGGAAGTGTTACAGCAGCAAGCGCTCCCGAATTATTCAGCTCCCCGGACATCGACGGCGGCCTGGTAGGTGGCGCATCCTTGAAATCCAGGGAGTTTACAAACATTATCAAGGCGAGATAAGCACGTTACATTTGGGTAACCACAAATTCTACCCGTCTGTTTTTGCTGCGTTCGACTTCGGAGGTGCCTTTTGCCAATGGCCGGGTGCCTCCGTAGCCTTTCGCCTCGATCCGGTCGGCAGCGATGCCTTTTTCAATTAAATATCGCCGAACCGATTCTGCTCTTTTTCGGGACAGGTCCAGGTTTTTGTCAAAGTCCCCCACATTATCCGTGTGTCCCTCAACCCGGATTTTCATACTCTCGCTTTCTTTCAGCAAATCCACGAGCGTATTCAGCTCTTCGTATGATTCGGGCAGCAGGTCCACTTTTGAGGTTTCAAAATACACATTCGGCAAGCTGATCGTCTCGCCTACTGCCATTTTCCCCGCTTTCATTTTTTCCAAACCACTTTTTGGCTGTTCCACCGCAACCGGCTCTTCGGCTGGCTCCTGTTTCTCTACCACTTTTGGCTTTGGTGCGGGCTGAACGGGCTTTTTAACTGGCTTTTCTACTTTTGCAGCTGCCTGCGGCGCTTTCACTCCCTTTTTCAGCGGGTTTTTAATGTGGATGCCGTAAAAATTCCACGACTGGCTTCCACCCGTGCTACGCCCCTCATAAAAGTCAAAAACCTCAATTCCAGGATCCAGTCGCTCAAAATAAGCCACGAAATTGACGGTGTCGCCGGGCATAATCTCTTTTGATCCCGAAGTAGGAATGTTGTCCGCTTTGATAAACTTGAACTTTATACCTATTTCTCCGGGCTTGTAAAGCCGGGTTTCCGGATCGAGCCAGATGGCACCGGCATTAGGCTGCTGAAATTGCTGCTGCTGTTTCCTGGGAATAGGGAATGGAAGATTGCGCGGCTGGACCTGCATTGCCTTTTTTTCAACAAACTGAAAATGGATAATGGTCTGCTGATCTGTAAGTTCTACACGCCTGATCGTCACATATGGCACAGACTGCTCCTCAACTTTGGGGTTATTTGTGATTTGTCCAAAACCAGGACTGAATGAAAATACAATGGCAACTGCTCCTGCCAAAAGCACTTTGAAATTCATGACATTACTTTTTTAACTTTTTGAAACTAACTGCAAGAACGTCCTAACATTCCTGATAGTTTGTTAAAATTTGTTAAACAATGAAACTTATTGATTGTCAGAAATAAAGGCAGACCAAAATTGCGGATCATAACGCTCCCAGGCATGGCATCCGAAAGGCAGTTTGTGCTGCGTGATCTCATATGTTGCAGCCGGGCTTTTTTCAAATGCAAAACCCAACGCCTCATGCCAGGAAGGTAGTTTAAGAAACAATTTCATAGGAATTAACCGCGTTGCTTCCTGCGAAAAAAGCATATCCTCATTCCCTACCCAAGCCGGATAAACTGCATTATAAATCTTCAAATAGCGAATAATAGCCGGAATGCGCCTTAATGATAATCCACCATTGAACACAACGCGGTGCGTGGAAAGCGCATCGGCAAATTGCTGATAAGCCCCTGCTCCCAGTGCGTCAAGCGCAGGCATATGCAGCGAGGGGGCTCCTACATAATCAAAACCTTTTGCACACCATGCCAAAAGTGAATCCTGAAAAACGTAAGCGTCTAGCTGATAGATCAGTATGTATTCGTAGGCAAGAAATGTTTTGTAAAAATCAATGGAGATCATCAACCGGTTGTAGGCTGCAATGTCTTTGAAGAATGCATCCTCGAAACTAACAAGCTCAATGTTTGGGTAAGCGCCCGTTACAGCGCTCAAATCCAGGCTTGCCGGTTTGACGATTTTGATAGGATAATTTCCCAAAACCTTCATGCATTGCTTCAATGACAGTTTTTCATTCTCATTCATCACCGATTTATAAACCGGGATAACAACTGCAACGGAAGATTTTGATTTGCTTGATTTCACTATAACCGGATCATTATTCGAGTAAGTCGCCCATGGCAGGCAACCACCAATCTTTGCTGCTAAAATGATAATGGCCCTGAATGACGTGGCTGGCAACCGTGGGAAGGCGCAAAAGCCGGTTATCGGGCAATGCGGCGCGTTTAAAAAAGTGTTTCTGCGCAAGGTCCAGCTTGACTAGTTTTTCTTGCGGCACAAAAGGGAGTGCCTGCAAAAGCCTGTACATTCCGAGCAGCTTTTCCCCTTTTTCCTTCAATGGGATCAATTTCTTGGTGCGGTCGCGTTTCAGCCGGTCTTTGAGCTGAACTTTGTCCACTTTATTTCCGAAACCAACCTGCTGGCTGGCGTGAATGCGGTAATAAATGAGTGTTTCGGGAATAAAATCAATTTTGCCTTCGAGGCTGAGCACTATGGCCATCCAGGCGTCGTGAATGAGGTCAGGAACATTGGTTGGAAATGGCATCAACCGCGCCAGACACGATTGTCTGATCGCTAAGGTTGCCCCCGTCACAATAAACCCTGTGAAAAGGATCTCATGCGCTTTGCCCTCTTTCCACTTGTTCTGTTTTTTTGAATCAAATTCAATTTCCTCCCAGATTGTGCTGCCGACTGGCTTTGAATCGTCGTCCATTTTCATGGCGTCACAGAAAACGGCATCTTTATCGGGATGTGCATTCAGATAATCCGCCTGTTTCTGAACGTGGTCGGGGCGCCATTTGTCGTCCTGATCACAAAGGAAAATAATGTCACCCGTGCATAGGGAAAGGCATTTCTCGAAATTTTTAGTCGAGCCGAGATTCGTTTCGTTGATATGAATGTGAACCGGAAAAGCACTTCCTGCGGCAAATGATTGGATAATTTCAATGGTATTATCTTTCGACCGGTCATCACAAACAACCAACTCATCAACCGGCAGTGTCTGATCAGCAATGCTCTTCAACTGCTCGGACAAATATTTTGCCCCGTTGTAAGTACACAAAGCCACTGAAATCATAAAAAATCTGCAAAAGAATTTAAAAAACGCTGCAAGTTAGCAGTCAATTTACACTATCCACAACTGCGACCTCAGTTTTGAACGGTTTCTGTGTCCTGGAATTCATTTAAATCAGGAATCTTCACCACATTATTGTCAATGGCCCATTGCAGCGCCTCGGAGGAAGGCTTCGCTTCGTTGAAATGAATGAGGCGCGTTTCGGGATCGCTCTGCCAGGCAAGCACCCTTTGTGCCAGATCCTTATTCATTTCTTTCAACGCTTTCCGGTTATTGACATAAACGACGCCCCAAAGCAGCACACCCGCCCAGGCCAAAATCCGTAAGTGCCGGATGCGCAGTATTTTAAGATCAAGAAAAATAAGCATCAGGATTACCGGAATCGTCGCCGTGAAAAACATATAGCGCGGCGCCACACCACCAAAGGCCTGGTACTCGAACCTTGAAACAGATATCACGAAGCCAGTGAATATGGGCATGGAAAGCATGCAGTATAGCAGCGGATTCTGACGCGGATAACCTTTAAAAAACAGCCATATCCAGACCAAAAGCACGGTCGTTCCCAGGATCATGCAAAAATTAATGTTGATGTCGGAATAATTGGCTGGGTTAACATAAGCGAAACTGCCCAGGAAAGTCAGCAGCAGGCTTTTCATCCAGTTGAAGTTGAAAGGAACGTCGCGCCCGACAACCACTTGCGTACCCAGGACGAATGTAATCCAGAGCAAAACAGCAGAAAAGCCCGTCCAGGCAATCAGTTGTGGCCATTTTTTTTGAACCAACAGCATAAATGCACCCAGTAGCAAGCCAAGAAACCCGTTCCCAAAAGAAAAAACCGCAATAATGACGAACAGGACCGCCAGGAAAAAATGCTTGCTGTTAATGGTTTGTGATTTATTCAGGAAAAAAAGGCTCAGGAAACAGAAAAGAAACACCGCGTAATGCTGGCTTCCGGCCCAATAGTAAAATGAAACTTGCCAGAACCCGAGACTGAACAAAAATACCGAGGCTAAAAGGATGCTTTCAGCATGTAGCAGCCTGTTATTGTCCATAATTACCAACATTAAGATGAAGAAACAAAGGAGCATCAGATTTTGAAAAAACACGAGATTAGCAAAATCGACCTGGTGAAAAATGCTGAAATATGCTGCGGCAGCGAGCCTTGTTATGATGATCCGGTGTTCATTGTGTCTGCCAAACAGGATTTCAACTTTTCCTTTGGCAGTATAATCGTCAAAAAAGATGCGTTTGATAAATCCGATGGTCGTGTCGTAGTCGTCGAAAGACGGCATGTTGAGCGTGTTGGAGAAAAGCGTCACACAGAAGACCAAAAAGATAGCAATGCTTAAACCGATAGAAAGATATTTAGGCATATCTGATATTTTTGTCAAAAGCGAAGGAATGTTGAGTTGTATAAAGTTAACCGCGTATTCCTGGATTGTAAATTTAAGTATGTTAAATCTACTTTATGGCATTACCCGATCAACTTAAAAAAGCGATTATCCAAATGCCGGCCAAAGAAAAGGATAAGCTGCTGCTAAGGCTGATCACGAAAGATAAAACGCTTTCAGACCGGCTCCACTTTGAGCTGATCGAAGACAGCGCCACTATTCCCGAGCGGCGGGAGGAGATTATCGGCCGCATTACCAGGACTTCGAAATCCAACCAAAATACGCCTGGCTGGGTGTTAATGGATATGCGCAACCTGAGCGGCGATATTTCTTATCATGTGAAGGTTACTAAGGATAAAATCGGCAGCATTGAGCTTAATCTGTTCCTGATGAACACTTTCATGGAGCAATATGCGGATATATTGAAAACCTATTCTTCCCGTGCAGACACTTGCGCGCTGTATCTGGCCAAAAAAGCGCAGGTGATTTTGAATGCATATAATAAGCTCGACGAAGATTATCGCGTGGACTACATGAAGGACACCAACCGCATGCTAGCCTCACTCTACACGCTATGTTCCAAAATGTATGCGCGCCAGATGGAAATCCCGAAAGAACTGGAACATTAAACGGCCTCAATCCCATATCGTCCCAAATGAAAAAAACAGCACTATTGCTCATCGACGCACAGTTTGATTTTTGTAATCCAAAAGGTGCACTATTTGTGCCCGGTGCCGAGCAGGACGTGGAAAGGATTGCGAAACTGATCGCATTGGAAGGCGAAAAGATCGACGCCATTTTCGCGACGCTGGATACGCATAAAGTCCTGGACATTGCGCATCCGCTGTTTTGGGAAGATGCGAATGGAAACACGGTGGCGCCTTTCACCCGGATTACGGCTGCCAATGTGAAAGCCGGAAAGTGGACGCCGCGCTACGAAAGCGATTATGTGATTCAATATCTGGAAACGCTGGAAGCCGAAGGCGAATTCATGCATTTCATCTGGCCGGAACATTGCCTGATCGGCTCCAAAGGCGCTGCACTGGATGATACCATCATGGACGCATTGCTCGCCTGGACACACCGGACAGGCCGGGATTATAAGGCGGTTATCAAAGGAACAAACCCCTTAACCGAGCATTTTGGCGTCTTTCGTGCACAGGTCCCGGTTGCTAATGCGCCCGAAACAGAACTGGATCAGGCATTTTTGAACGAGCTTGCTACGTTTGATGAAATTCTCATAGCGGGCGAAGCGCGTTCACATTGTGTGGCGACGAGCATCAATCAAATTTTAAAGTATTCCCCTGAATTGGCCCCGAAGGTGACCATTCTGACGGATTGCATGTCCAATGTGACCAATTTCGAAGATGTCGCCGACCCTATTTATGAAGAAGCGGCGCAAAAGGGAATGACTTTTTTGAAGGCAAACGCAGTCCAGCTGTAACAGGGCCGCATTGGAAGATTCCGCCCTGAAATGCCAAACTAAATAAATGTACTTTTGGTTAATATAAAGATCGGTGTGTGACCAAACATGCGCCGGCTATCCCATTGATTTCTCCTATGATGCAATTACCTGTGCCGCGGATTGAAGCTGCCCAATTCGATGATCTGGATCCGAGACAATACATTCTGATCAAAGGCGCCCGAGTTAATAATCTTAAAAATCTTGATGTTGCCATTCCACGGAACAAGCTTGTGGTGATCACGGGACTTTCCGGTTCGGGCAAGTCTTCGCTAGCTTTTGATACATTGTTTGCCGAAGGGCAGCGCATGTATGTCGAAAGTCTGAGCAGTTATGCTCGGCAGTTTCTGGGCCGGATGGAGAAGCCGGAAGTGGAGTATATCAAAGGCATTTCGCCTGCCATTGCCATTGAGCAAAAGGTGAACACACGGAATCCACGCTCTACGGTGGGGACTTCGACGGAGATTTATGATTATCTCAAATTGCTTTTTGCGCGCATAGGGCACACTTATTCACCGATTTCAGGCGAACTGGTGCGGAAAGATACGGTTACGGACGTGGTCAATTTCATGCTTGGCCATGAGGAGGGAACGCGCGTCATGATCCTGGCACCATTGCACATTCGCGAGGGACGCACGCAGGAAGAGGAGTTAACAATTTTATTATCAAAAGGTTATAATAGAATTTATCTCAATGATGAGGTCGTTTCTATTGAAGACATTCTCGAAAACCCTGACAATTATCCGCAGGCCGGAAACCAGGTTTTTATCTTAATAGACCGTGCCGGCATAAAGCACGACGATGAAGACACGCAATATCGGCTTTCAGATTCTGTTCAAACTGCTTTTTTCGAAGGAGAAGGAATTTGCATTGTGCAGGTGCTGAATGGCGAGCGCCGGGTTTTTTCGGATAAGTTTGAGCTGGACGGCATGTCGTTTGAAGAGCCTACGGTCAATCTTTTTAGTTTCAATAACCCTTACGGCGCCTGCAAAAGGTGTGAGGGTTTTGGTAAAATATTAGGCATTGATCCTGATCTGGTCATTCCTGATAAGGGCTTATCTATATATGAAGGGGCGATTGCTCCCTGGCGGACCGAAAAAATGGGGGAATGGCTTACACCGCTCGTCCGCAATGCCGCTAAGTTTGATTTTCCCATTCACAGACCTTACAAAGACCTTTCTAACGAGCAAAAAGACCTGCTTTGGACTGGTAACCAATATTTTCAGGGACTAAATGATTTCGTCGCTGAGCTGGAAACGCAGACCTATAAAATTCAATATCGGGTTATGCTTTCGCGTTTCCGCGGACGCACAACCTGCCCGGATTGTCGCGGATCGCGTTTGCGGAAAGACGCTTCGTTCGTAAAACTGGGCGGTGCTTCTATCACAGATCTGGTTTTAATGCCGATCAAAGATGTTTCAGCATTCTTCAAAAACCTGGAAATCAGCGAACACGACCGGCAAATCGCAAGGCGGGTTTTGACCGAAATTGAGACGCGTCTGGATTATATGATCCGCGTAGGCTTGGGTTATCTAACATTAAACCGACTTACGAGCACATTATCCGGTGGTGAATTTCAGCGGATTAAGCTGGCGACTTCACTCGGAAGCGCATTGGTGGGCTCGATGTACATTCTGGATGAGCCGAGCATTGGCTTGCATCCGAGAGACACGCAACGTTTGGTTGGCGTACTCGAATCTTTGCGCGATCTTGGCAATACAGTGATCGTTGTGGAGCATGAGGAAGAGGTTATGCACGCCGCCGATCAGATCATTGACATTGGTCCGGAAGCCGGAACAGGCGGCGGACACGTTGTTTTTCAGGGCAATTGGGAAGATATTTCTGAGTTGAAAAACAATGGTTATACCGAAAACAGCGAAGACGGCATTCAATCCCACACATTGGATTTTCTGCTGGAAAATGACTCCATTCCGGTTCCGAAGATCAGACGTCAGTCGCTGCACCATTTGCAAATCAAAGGCGCACGGGAAAATAACCTGAAAGAACTCGATGTTACCATTCCACTGAACACGTTAACGGTCGTTACGGGCGTCAGCGGTTCGGGAAAATCAACATTGATCCGAAAAATCCTTTATCCTGCGCTAATGCGTATGAAGGGGGAATTTAGTGAGGAAGTTGGGAAGTTCGACGAGCTCACGGGCAGCATTGACCGCATTGAAGCCGTGGAAATGATTGACCAGAATCCGATTGGAAAATCATCCCGTTCTAACCCCGTTACATACATTAAAGCTTACGATTACATCCGCCAGATGATGGCCGATCTGCCATTGTCGAAAGCACGCAGCTATAAACCTTCCCATTTCTCTTTTAATGTGGATGGCGGGCGCTGTGAAATTTGCCAGGGCGAAGGCCAGGTGAAGATTGAAATGCAGTTTATGGCCGACATTTACCTTAAATGTGAAGGCTGTAATGGCAAAAGATTTAAGCAGGAAATCCAGGAAGTGCGTTACCATGATAAAGATGTAGCCGAAATCCTGGATATGACCGTGGATGAAGCCATTGAGTTTTTCAAACCCACTGAACCAAAGTTGGTTGAAAAGCTAATGCCTTTGCAAGAAGTAGGGTTGGGTTATGTAGGGTTAGGACAATCTTCGAACACATTATCGGGTGGGGAAGCGCAGCGTGTGAAGCTGGCGTCGTTCCTGGGAAAAGGCTCTTCCAACAAAGGAAAAACCCTTTTTATCTTTGACGAACCCACAACCGGTCTGCATTTTCATGACATTAAGAAGCTTCTGAAAGCCATTAATGCATTGGTAGACCAGGGTGATAGTGTAATCATTATTGAGCATAATATGGAAGTGATCAAAAGCGCCGACTGGATCCTTGATCTTGGTCCTGAAGGCGGCGATGGCGGTGGTTACCTTACATTTGCCGGAACGCCGGAGGAAATGGCCAAGATCGACGACAATTACACTGCCACATTCCTGAAAGACAAAATCTGATCAAATAGCCTGATTACAGCGAAGAATCGTAGATTATGCAGTAAAGACAATAGGGAAAAGCCTTATTGAACCGAAACCAAATGCGATTCTTATGAAGTTATATAAAACAGAAAACGGCATCCTGCTGGAAAGGGACGATCTTTTTTATCGTTTGCATGAAACCGACTGGGACGTTGCTGTGAACCGCGACGATCTGTACGATTGGCTTGAAATACAAATTGAAAGCCTAATTCCGATGACTTTCACAGATGATCTTCCTATGCCCGAAATCCTGGCGCCCATTGGTTCTCAGGAAGTTTGGGCTTCGGGCGTAACCTATTTCAGAAGCCGCACGGCCCGCATGGAAGAATCCGAAAAAGCAGGCGGCGGAAGTTTCTACGATCGCGTTTACGAAGCCGAAAGACCCGAGCTTTTCTTCAAATCGACCGCCTGGCGGGTTGTAGGCAACCACGGAACCGTCCGCATCCGCCGAGATTCCACCTGGGATGTGCCCGAACCGGAACTCACATTATTTGCTTCCTCATCCGGAACATTGGTAGGTTACACCATTGGCAATGATATGAGTTCCAGGAGCATTGAAGGTGAAAATCCGTTGTATTTGCCTCAGGCTAAGTCCTATACGGGAAGTGCGGCCATTGGTCCGTGCCTGTATGTGCCGGAATTTCCGCTTGGCGAGAACACGGTGATCGACATTGCCATTGTCCGCTCAGGCGAAGAAGTTTTCAGCGGCGAAGTGACATTATCCCAGATGAAACGCAAGCCCGACGAACTGCTTCGTTACCTTTTCCTCGAAATGGCTTTCCCGCACGGCGCTTACCTGATGACCGGCACCGGCATCATTCCCCCATCCGATTTTACACTACAACAAGGCGATATCATTCACATTTCCATTGAGCCCATCGGCACATTGACGAATGTGGTCGGCTGAAAAACGAAAAAAGCTGCAACTATTAAGGTTGCAGCTTTTTAATTCATGGTGAATATGGGATCGGATCAGCTTGGCAATCCGATGAATGCGTAAATCGCGCAGCGAACGAATGAGATCAGTTTTGTAACAATTGAATCGTCAGCATCGCTATTTTCTTCACTTGAAAAGAATGAAGAAGGACCCGCTTCCAAAATTCTTTCGTTCAATGTCATAGGCTCCGAATTGCTTGTAAGCTGAGCAGTGATTGCTGTAACGCGCTTCACACTTGCGTGGTGCTTCACGACATTTGTTGGTTTTGCTTTTTTCGCAACAATGCGTTCGCTGGGTTGCACGCACTCTTTCCCTGCCTGTAATTTTTTGTGGGCTACAAACATGTTGTGCGAGTAGCCGGTTGCGCCAGCTTGCAAGCTGAACAGAACTAAGAGTGTTACTATTTTAAGTGTTTTCATGGCTATGTTTGGTCGTTCAGAAGAAAAATCAGGATGCGATTTCGATGTAACTAATTGACTGTACAAATATATATGTTTTCCTAGGTATCTTGCAATACATAGTACCTTGTTTTTAACACTTTTTAGCAAATATTTTTTGCAGACTAAAAATGTTGAACGGCAGATCCTTCGTATTAACAGATGTAAAGGTAATTCAAAAGGTTGCAGCGGCTGACCAAAAAAAGACGAAACGCGTATTTTACCGGCTGAAATGTAGTAGTTACCCGATAAAACAAAAACGCCGGACTCGAAGGCCCGGCGTTTTGCATATAACATTGATTATCTTACTTCTCCCTGAAAAAGATCGTAATAGGAACCCCTGAAAAATCAAAGTTCTCGCGCATCCTGTTTTCCAGGTAACGCAGGTAAGGCTCCTTCACGTGCTTCGGATTACTGCTGAAAAACACGAACGTCGGCGACGGCGTAGGCAGCTGGATCATATATTTAATGTTGATATACTTTCCTCTGTCTGCCGGCGGCGGATATTTCTCAATTTCAGCCTGCATCACTTCATTCAGCTTCGAAGTCGTGATTTTCTTGGTTTTGTTTTTATAAACTTCCATTGCCTTCTCCATCACTTGGTGAATGCGCTGTTTTTCAACCACAGAAGCGAAAATGATCGGCATGTAGTTCATTGGAGCAAGTCTTTCCAGAAGCGCTTTTTTGAATGTATCAGCCGTTTTGGAATCCTTTTCAACCAAGTCCCACTTGTTGACCATGATCACAATGCCCTTCTTCGCCTTATCAGCCTGGCCGATAATGTTCATGTCCTGACCTTCAAGGCCCAATGTCGCATCCAAAAGAATAATACAAACATCGGATTCCTCCATCGCCTTCACCGAACGCAATGTGGAATAATACTCAATGTCTTCGTTAACGCGTGATTTGCGGCGAAGTCCGGCAGTATCCGTTAAGATAAACTCCATACCGAATGCATTGTAATGCGTGTGAATGGCGTCGCGGGTTGTGCCTGCGATGTCCGTCACAATGCTTCTGTCTGTGCCTGTAAGCACATTCAGGAAAGAAGATTTACCCACATTCGGCCTACCCATGATCGCAATACGCGGGATTCCAGCCTCGGGATCTTCAATGCCCGGTGTTTCAAAATGTGTGATCACCTGATCCAGCAATTCACCCGTTCCAAAACCGGTTTGTGCAGAAATAGCAAATATCTGATCGCCAAGTCCTAACTCGTAAAATTCAGCAGCAGACTGGTAACGTTCCTGCGTTTCGGCTTTGTTAGCAACCAGATAAACCGGCTTATTAACCCGTCTGAGCACATTTGCAAAATCTTTGTCCAGATCCGTAAGGCCCGTCATTGTATCCACCATGAACAAAACAACCGTGGATTCTTCCAATGCAAGCTCAACCTGCTCACGGATTGCTCCTTCAAAAATATCTTCTGAACCAACGACATAGCCGCCGGTGTCGATTACCGTAAAATATTGATCGGTCCATTCACCGTAACCATAATGGCGGTCACGGGTAACGCCACTCTGGTTGTCCATAATTGCCTTACGACTTTCCGTAAGACGGTTAAATAATGTGGATTTGCCCACATTCGGACGCCCAACAATTGAAATAATATTTGCCATTTTGTATTAATTAATGTGGTCCAAACGGTTCGCAATCAACCGCCCTTCTTTCTTTTATTATAAATTATTCGTCGTAGCCAAACTGTCGCAGCTTGTTTTCCTTACTTCTCCAATCCGGCTCAACCCGCACATGTTGTTCCAAAAACACCTTTTTACCAAAAAACGCTTCCATATCAATCCTGGCCTGCGTCCCGATCTTTTTGAGCATTTCTCCTTTTTCTCCAATAATGATCCCTTTCTGGCTCTTGCGTTCCACAAGGATTTCCGCGCGGATGACGATCATGTCGTCCCGTTCTTTGAATTCTGTAATTAAAACTTCGGAGCTGTATGGAATTTCCTGGCGATAATTCAGAAAGATCTTCTCGCGGATCATTTCAGAAGCAAAGAAACGCTCGGGTTTATCCGTAAGTTCATCCTCGCCAAAATACGGCGGATGGAATGGTAATCTGGTGATTACGGCATCAAAAAGCGTCGCAATGTTCGCCTGGTGCAAGGCCGAAATCGGCACGATCGCATCCGGTTCAATCGCCGCCTGCCATTCCGCCATTTTCGCGTCAACGTGCTCCTGATCCGATAAATCTATTTTATTCAAAACCAGCAGCACCGGGGCATCGGCGCGTTTCAGCAAAGGCAAAACCTCATGATCCGCCACCTTCTCTCCTATTTCCGCCACGAACAAAACCACGTCCGCATCCTCCAATGAGCCTTTTACAAACGTCATCATCGAATCGTGCAGCTTATAAGCCGGCTTGATCACACCCGGTGTATCCGAGTAAACCAGCTGAAACGGGATATCTTCATGCTTCCCATTCAGAATCCCCATAATGCGGTGACGCGTCGTCTGGGCCTTCGATGTTATGATTGACATCCTTTCGCCCACCAGGACATTCATGAGGGTGGATTTACCAACATTTGGTTTACCAATAATGCTGACGAAACCGGCGCGGTGGTTGCGAAAAGGAACTGTTATTTCTGTCTTTTCTTCCATGTGTTACTTAAAAATCACACAAAAGTACGGTTTTCCGCCCATGAAATTGCTATAAAAGGTTGTGAAGGAGGGTAATTACAAAAAAACTTCAATTATTTATCGGTCAAAAGTTGCGTCATATCGAGTATAGTCGTATGTTTGCACTCCAATTCAACAACACCGCGGGATGGAGCAGTTGGTAGCTCGTTGGGCTCATAACCCAAAGGTCGCTGGTTCGAGTCCAGCTCCCGCTACAAGAAAAAGGTCGCAAACGAAAGTTCGCGGCCTTTTTGCGTTTTTGGGGTAGTTCGCTGGCCTGGCCATAACCCAAAGATCGCTGGGTCGAACGCGATTCCCGTCCTAATCCTAAGGCGCTGAAATTAAGGCCCATCAGCACCTAATCTCTCCACTCATTATTACTTACACGTTCGCGTCCGAAAATCTTGGCCTTTAACTCGAAAACCTGCCTTTATACAGATACGTTCCTCATTATCCAGCCGAACTGGTAACCTTTAAATAAACCATCTCTGCCGATTAGTCAAGCAAATTTTTGTGTTCATAACGATCAGCATAATTGTCGACAGAAACAAATCTAAAATTTATAAACAACCATGAAACGATTGCTAATATTCTGTCTCTCCATCTTTGCCATTATCAGCTGTAAAAATGACGATGTTGATTCTGATCTTACAGCAAAATATGTCGGTATCTGGGAAGCACCTTTGGCTACGGCTAACACTGACCATATCTGGACAATTGAGAAAACAGGGAACAATCAGATTAAGATCTCCATTCTTGAGCATACAGAGTTTAATGTTGAGGGTTATGAATCTGAAACCAATAAAACCTATACCGTCGATAAAGTTGGAATTTCCAATGATAAAGATCCAACATTTCATTTCGACAAAGCCATTGATGACTTAGCTTACGGAATAGATGTGTCGCTTTCAATATCACAAGGCAAATTATTTGCCAATTGTAAAACCACCCAGAAAGGTACGGGTCAAACGCATGGGAGCCCTAATCTTGAATTCACAAAGAAGTAACCAGGCTAAAAGACTTCATACAATGCAGATAATGTCCATATCATTTTTTTCTAGTGGAGATGGCTAAAATTCTGACACAATTGGGTTTATGAAACATAGGAAGACAATAACCGCCTTGATTTTAATTCCCCCGAATTCGAGGGAATTAAAATCAAGGCGGTTAAGTAAAATCAATGTTCAGTTCGAAAATTACTTGGCTAAAAATGCCACCTGGCAATCAAACGAGACAAGCTTGAAAAATTTTCAATAAAAACCTTCTCCACGAAATAAGCAGAAACCAACAACTACTGCCTTTTATCAATAATCGACGATAAAAGATGATTTCGTTGGTTTTTTTTCATTTTCGTAACCCATTCTGTGACATTCGATGAGGTTCGTTACTAGTAGCATTCAGCAGGAGGAAAAGGAGGTTTTGTTGTGGCATGAAATGCTGGCTGGGAATGTTGCGGCTTTTGAAATGCTGATTGATGTTACCTATGATCTTTTGTTTCAATATGGAAATAAATTCTGCCGGGATAGGGAGCTGATTAAGGATTGCATTCAGGATGTGTTTCTGGAAATTTGGGAGAAAAAGGGAAGTCTTAATCCTGAAATTCCGCCCAAAGCCTATCTACTGGCTTCATTAAGGCGGCGGCTGCACCGGATGGTTCAGAAAAACCGGATGCTATTTCTTGACCATTTGCTGCCGGACGAAGGTTTCGACATTGGTTTTTATGCAGAACATTCATTTATAGAGTCCGAGCACGACCAGCAGCTTGCTTCCCAAATCACGCATATGCTCAACGGATTGCCCAAAAGGCAAAAAGAGGCGGTTTACCTGAAATTTTTTGAAGATATGGACCGGGATGAGATCGCGGCAATTATGGAAATCCACCCGCAGTCGGTGTCTAACCTGCTGCAAACTGCCTTTAAATTCCTCAAAACACAATGGCGGTCCGTTGTATCGCTGTTTCTTCTTCTTCGGTTTATTGTTTAATCGAACCCAAGCTTTCGCATTCCCAATAAATTTTTAAAAAAAGATAAAAAAATACAGTATCAGATCTTGTGTGTTGTCTAATGCTATTTAAATGACAACATTTTGACATGGATCAATACCATAATTTTACTTTGGAGGATTTTCTTTGGGACCCGGCTTTTCGGAACTGGGTGCTGAAACCGACCAGAGAAGATGAGGAAAACTGGCAAAACTGGTTGGCAGCCCATCCCGACAAAACGGAAATGGTCCGCAGCGCCCGCGATCTGGTGCTGGCGATTGCACCAACTTCGGCTCCCCTGTCAAATTTTGAAAAGGAAAATGCGGTTCGCCAGATCATTGGCAACATGAAAAGCGAAGACGAATTTGTCGAAACTTCCCGGAGAATTCGCCTTTTCCAGCCCTTAATGAGCATTGCCGCCCTACTGATTGTCGTAGCCGGACTGAGTTACACTTTCTGGACTTACAGCCACAATCAGCAAATCAATTACGACGAACTCGTTTCCACCGCCGCGGCCCCGCTCATTGAAAAGACAAATCAGACCCAAAAGCCTTTGCTAATCTCACTTGCGGACGGCAGCAGCCTGCAACTCGATCCGGGCAGCAAGGTGAGTTATCCCGCAGATTTTAAAACAGGAAAAAGAGAGGTTTATCTCTCCGGAGAAGCGTTTTTTGACATTGCTAAAGATCCATCCCGGCCGTTCTTTGTGTATGCTAATGAGGTGATTACCAAAGTTTTGGGCACGAGCTTTACTGTGCGGTCCTATGCAAACGAGAAGGAAGTTTCGGTGGCAGTGAAAACCGGGCGCGTGGCGGTTTTTACGCGGAAAGATCCGGAAATCAATGAAAAAAAGGATTCCAGGGAACTGACGGGCGTGGTGATCGAGCCTAATCAGCAGATTGTCGTGGTACGTGAATCGGTAAAAATCACTAAAAGCCTCATTCCCAGCCCGGAATTGGTGGATAGCAATGTTAGCCCCCATAATTTTGAATTTGACGAAACACCCGTTTCCAATGTCTTCGCGGAATTGCAGAAGGCCTATGGCATTGAAATCATTTTTGACAAAAACGTCATGAACGGCTGCCCCATTACGGCGCGGCTTACGGAAATGACATTATACGAAAAATTAGACCTTGTATGTAAGGCAGTTGGCGCGCGTTACGAGCTCATCGACGGCCGCATTATTATTGAAGGAGAAGGTTGTAAGGATCATTAAAAAATGACCGGTAATGGTGGAACATTACCGGCTGTGTAAGTAACCCCCGAAGTTTTGCTGACTGTCATCCTTGGAAAGATGCGGGGGAAAGTTTTTGCCAATAATCAATTAACAAAACTGTTCAAAACTATGAAAATACCAGTACAGTTCAATCGTAAACTGTTGTTTCTTATGCGGATAAGTTTGGTTCAGCTCGTGATTTCACTGTGGTTCATCGGAACGGCCACGGCTGTGGACGTGCGCGCCCAGGAGTTGCTGACCAAGAAAATCAGTTTGCAAGCGCAGGAGCAGGATGTAAAAAAAGTGCTCAGCCTCATCGAAAAGCAGGCTGGCGTTCGGTTTATTTTCAGCTCAAAAGTGATTCAGTCGAGCAGGAAAGTGACGGTTCAGCAATCAAATCAGGAGCTTTCCAAAGTGCTGAATGATTTCCTGGTTCCGCTGGGACTTACTTATGAAGTTTCGGGAAAGAACATTGTGATCCGACCTTCGGAAGCGGCAAAACCGGCGACGGATAACGCCGAAGCCTCGCTGAAAACGGAATTTTCAAAACCTGCCGAGATCACCATTAAGGGAAAGATCACCGATTCGGAAACGAAGGAGCCTTTGCCGGGTGTAAACATTCTGATCAAAGGCACGCAATCGGGCACGTCCACGGACGCTACGGGAAGTTATACATTGTCTGTGCCGGATGCGAATACGGTCCTCGTGCTAAGTTTTGTGGGTTACGAGCCGCAGGAAGTGAAAGTCGGCAGCCGCACGGAGATTGACATTATGCTGAAAACCGATCAAAAATCGCTGGAAGAAGTGCTTGTGGTGGGTTATGGAACGGTGAAGAAAAGTGACGTTACTGGTTCTGTTTCTTCTGTAAAATCCCAGGAATTGACGGCATATCCCGCATTAGGAACGGTTCAGGCATTGCAGGGACGTGCGGCCGGGGTTCAGA
Source organism: Dyadobacter alkalitolerans DSM 23607 (assembly GCF_000428845.1). Taxonomy (GTDB): domain Bacteria; phylum Bacteroidota; class Bacteroidia; order Cytophagales; family Spirosomataceae; genus Dyadobacter; species Dyadobacter alkalitolerans. The sequence continues at coordinate 516,431 of NZ_AUAS01000003.1, forward strand.
TCCAGTCAAATAATGGTGAGCCGGGGTCCAATTTCAAAGTGCGGATCAGGGGCGGGACTTCTATCAATGCGAGCAGCGATCCTATCTATGTGGTCGACGGTTTTGTAGGCGGCGCTATTCCGCCTCCGGAAGACATTGAATCGATTGAAATATTGAAAGATGCTTCTGCCACAGCTATTTACGGTTCGAGGGGAGCGAATGGGGTGATTATGGTTACGACTAAAAAAGGTCAGTCGGGTAAGCCAAAAATTGAGTTTAACACTTCATTTTCTACGCAAAAAGAAATCAACAGGCTGGACCTGCTCAATGCGAGCCAGTTTCTGGATTACGTAAAAGAAGTGCGGCCGAATGTGATTGACCAGGGTGCGGACACGGATTGGCAGGATGAAGTTTTCCGTCGCGGCGGCATTCAGAATCACCAGCTTTCGGTGGCGGGCGGAAGCGAGGCTGTGAAATATTATGTATCTGGGGCTTATTATGATCAGAAAGGCGTCATCCTTAATTCGGATTACAACCGGTTCTCGATCACGAGTAACATTGACATTCAGGCTGCCAAGCGTTTGAAACTGGGACTTAACCTGTTTGCACAACGCGTTTCACGTAATCAGTCGCGTACGCAGGAAGGTTCGAGCGGACTTACGCCGGGAGTAACTTCCTCTGCATTTAAATTTGAACCCGATCAGCCGATCATGGGTGCTAACGGCCGTTTTACGGTGGCGCGCCTAAACGACCCGATCGATAACCCTTACGCAATCGCCACGCAATTGCAGAACGAATCACTTAGTGACCGCGTGCAGGGCAACCTTTATGCAGAATACAGCTTTTGGGATGATTTGAAATTCCGCATCACATTAGGCGCGACCACAAACAGTGGCAGAACGGGCGAATTCACGCCTACAACATTGAACGACGGTCGTAATGTAGGCGGGTCGGCATCTGTTATCGGCACAAAAAGCACATTGCTGCTGAACGAAAACTATTTGACCTACACCAAAAAAATCGGCACGAACCATGACCTTTCGGCCATGCTCGGCTATTCCTATCAAACGTCTTCGAGCGAAAGATGGGGCGGAACGGGCCAGTCATTCATTACGGATGCCGTTTCTTACTGGAACCTGGGCGGCGCTTCGGTGTGGCAGAGTCCGGTTTCCAGCCTTACCGAATGGCAGCTGGCTTCCTATTATGCGCGGTTGACTTATGGTTTGCTGGATCGTTATCTTTTCACGGCCAACATTCGTCAGGACGGTTCTTCGAATTTTAGTAAAAATCATAAATGGGCGACATTCCCTTCGGGTGCATTTGCCTGGAAGATTTCCAGCGAGCCATTTATGCAAAATGTGACGGCGATCAGTCAGTGGAAATGGCGTGTGAGTTATGGATTGACTGGTAATCAGGCCATTGAGCCTTATCAAACCATGTCGCGGTTCTCGAACGTTTACACCATTATCAATGGCGTGCCGGTCAATGCCGTGCGCCCGACAACCGTTGCTAACGACGACCTGACCTGGGAAACCACACACCAGTTCGACATCGGAACCGATTTTAGCATGCTGAATAACCGCCTGAACATTACCGCAGATTACTATCGTCGCGTGACCAAGGATCTGCTTTTCAGTGTTCAACTGCCGCAGTATTCTGGTTACAGCAACCAGTTGCAGAACATTGGATCGGTGGAAAACAAAGGATTTGAACTTACTGTGAACACGCGAAATCTGGTGGGCGAGTTCAAGTGGAACACGGACATTAACTTCTCGCTGAACCGCAACAAAGTTTTGTCCTTACCAAACGGAACGGACATTCTGTATGCGTCAGGACCGGGGCATTTGGTGGGATTAGGTCAAACACAAATCCTGCGTGAAGGCCAGCCGGTGGGCGCTTTTTATGGATGGATTTATGACGGCGTGTATCAGGAAGGCGACAGCTTTGTTCCGGGTGGTGGTTTTGAAACGGCTGCGGGTGGTGAAAAATTCAGGGATATTGATGGCAAAAAAGATGGTCAGCTGACCGGCCAGCCTGATGGCACGCTGAACAGCGACGACCGCACGATCATTGGTAACCCGCATCCGAAATATACGTGGGGATTAAGCAACGATTTCAGCTGGAAAGGCATCGATCTTAACATATTTTTCCAGGCATCGCAGGGCAATGATATGCTCAATTATACGCTCATGGAGCTAAATCTTTTGTCAGGAATTAACAATGCAACCACAGAAGCATTGAACCGCTGGACGCCAACCAATACCGATACGAATGTTCCAAAAGCCATGGCAGGTCGCACTAGACGTGTGTCAACGCGCTGGGTTGAAGATGGAAGTTTTGTCCGTTTGAAAAACATAGCATTAGGCTACAACATTCCAAAATCGGTGACGGATAAGCTGCATATCAGCAAGTTGCGCATTTATGCCAGTGCACAAAATATCCTGACTTTCACGAAATACAAAGGTTTTGATCCGGAGGTGAACTACTCGTCGGATGGAAATACGGATAGTAACCGTAACCTGGGACTGGATTATGGCAGTTATCCGAATGCCAAGTCTTACACCATTGGCTTGAATGTTGGTTTTTAATTCCTGACTCTTAATTCGACTTAAAATGAAGCATTTAAAAAATAAATTATTCCTTTTTATCCTTACCGCAAGCTTCTCGCTGGGCTGCGCCGACCTGGACGAAAAACCGGTGGGGCTGCTCGCCCCTGAATCCTTGTTCCGCACTGCTAAGGACGTAGAAACGGCGGTTTTTGGTGCCTATGGCTGGATTGCGACAGAGCGGCTTTACGGGCGGCAATTTGTTTCCGCCTTGATGTTGCGCAGTGATATGGTCGACATTGGCGACCGTGGAACGCCTGCTGAGCGGCAGCAGGTGAATGATTTCAATATGGATGATAACAACAACATGGTCAACCAGTTCTGGCCATATTGGTATCAGACAATCAGTGCTGCTAATGCTGCCATTTCGGGTGGAGAGCAGCTTGGATTGCCTGAGGCGGAAATTAATCCGTTGATCGCGGAAGCGCGTTTTGTGCGTGCATTCGCGTATTTCAATCTGGTGCAGGTTTTCGGCGACGTGCCTTACATTGATTATTTTATCAGCAATCCCGAAGCCGTTAAGGAAATTTCCAGAACACCCGCCGCGACGGTTTACGGAAGCATTATTGCCGATCTTGAATTTGCCAAACAATGGTTACCCGAAAAACAGCCTTCAGAAGTAAGAAGTCGCGCTTCAAAAGGAACGGCAGCTTCGTATCTGGCGTCGGTGCATCTGACCTTGGCGGATTATGCCAAAGCTTATGCAGAGGCGAAATATGTGATCGACAACAAAGACAAGTTTGGTTATGCATTAGAAGCGGATTTTCAGACATTGTTCGTCGCACCGCAAGCGCCTAACATGAAGGAGCACATTTTCGACATCGATTTCCTGGGTTTAAAAAGCGGTGAAGGCGGCGCAAATGACGACATTATGCCGCCCATGACAGGAATCCGTGGCGGTGACGCCCCACGCAGCGGATGGAGCGTGCTCGTTCCTTCGATGAATGTGTTCAACACCTGGGATAACCGCGATTACCGCAAAGAAGTAAGCTTCGACGATTCGCTGCTCATTGGCGGCAAGTTCGTCCCTTACACCGAATTCCCAAATACAAAAAGGCCACACATTGCCAAATACGCCCGTTTCGCCGGAACATCCAATTCCGAAGGCCGCTATTCCGACCACAACTACGCCGCCATGCGCTACGCCGAAATTCTGCTAATCGCCGCCGAAGCGTCCGTAGAAGTAAACGGCCCTAACGCAGAAGCGCTGACCTACATCAACGAAATTCGCGCAAGAGCCAGAAACTGGGCCGGCAAACAAACCGCCTTCCCAGCTAATGTCACAACAGGTCTATCCAAAGCCGCCCTCATCGACCTCATCATGGAAGAAAGACGCATCGAGCTGGCATTTGAATACAAGCGCTGGTTCGACATTAAGCGCCGGAAATTGGGTGAAACGGTATTTTTGGGGCCAAAATCATTGGAACCGCATACGAGCTTCAACCCAGCAAGGGATTATCTGATGCCTATTCCGAGGGTTGAGTTGCAGGTGAACCCCAACTTAGGGCCGCAAAACCCAGGTTATTAATTAAATCCCAGAGGGATATAATATCGGTAGCAGGAGAATTGTTTAATACATTAAAATCCCGGAGGGATGCAACGACCTGCACATCGTTACATCCCTCCGGGATTTTTTTAATGTATTCATTCACCGCATTGCTACCAATATTACATCCCTCCGGGATTTGGCCTGTTTTTGATATTATTTGTCCTAAACTCCCGCAAAAACAACGTATACAGTCTGGGGAAATAGGTGCACGAGGGGTAACTTGTGATACTTATTCAAGCCTGGAACAGGGTTTTTTTAGCTTTGTATTGAAACTTGATGAACACAAAATGGAAGAGACCCCTCGTAAAGGAAATATATTCAGATATATCGCTTATGCCCTCATCGCTGCTGCTGTGGTGGGTTTTGGAATATACTTTTTAACCCCTAAAAAACTGACGGTTTCGGAAGGAAAGAACATAGTTTTGTTTATTGATAATCAAATCATTGACATTGACCGGAACATGAAAAGCGACATGTCGAAGGCAGACATTGCGACCCGGCTTTCATGGCATAAATCGAACACTTCGCTTTATAACGAGGTGAAAGGCAGTAAGGACAAGGTCATTAAGCCCAAGGTGGATACATTGGAAGCGAAGATCATTCAGATTCAGACCAAGGAATTTCCGTCAATGCGAAAGGCTTATTCCGATTCCAAAAAAGAAGTGCTCGGAACCCAGCAGATTACAATTGCCACCTCCGGCCCGAAGAACGATACATTGATTTTCAATGGTGCATTGTTTGGCTCGGAAAAAAGCAAGGACGCATTTTTAGATAACATTAAGCCTATTATCCAGGACCTTCGCTTCAAAAAGGTTGTTTACAAATGGTCGGATAAAGATTCATCAGATTATAAGGTCCGGGCGAAACAGGACGCGGAAATCTAAGGTTACTCCACGGGTGGGTTTTCTTTTTCGGGCGTGTTTGGGAAAAGATATTTGGTTACAACCAGGAAGAATGTGGTAATGTTGACGGTCGCTGTCGTGATCAAGGCAATAAGGACGGCATCCGAAAGTTGAAACTTGAAACTAATGTATTTAACGCCGGTGCGCAGGATGGGGTCAAGGAAATTATAGCAATACACTTCACCAAGGCCATTCAACCACACAAGCATAATCACCATTACTAGCCACACGGAGACCATCCAGAAAATATATTCGGCGTACTTTTTCCGCTCCCGGATATTCTGGGACAAGCCTTCCAGACTTACCTGTTGAAGCAGCGTAAGGAAGGTTTTTTCACTGATATCTTGTTCTGTTGATTCCGGCGATGCAGCGGTTACCCAGTTGCGTAACGTATTTCTGTCGACCGACAGCTTTGACTCAGACAGCCGGGATTGGGGATTTGATTTGCTGCTCAAAATAATTTCTAATCAGGTTATCGTCAATTACACCATTCTCTCCAACCTTCTTATAAGTAACATCCCAAGGCGAGTTCGTCGCGTGGGACCAGTTTGATAACGTGATGGCATCAACGTCTTTTGTAATTTCCCAGGTGTTGTTAATCGCTTCAATGGCCGAAGGCGACAGTTCGGAAAAATTGGCCAGTGGCTGCGAGTTAACAGTAATCGAAGTTTTCTCTATTATAGGCGAATTGCCCCATTTTTTGTAAAGCTGATAGATCGTCGGCACAACCGGCCCGAATTTCCACGCCAGAAATTTCTCCCGGATCAGCGGATCTCCATTATTCAATGCCAAATGCAGCCCATGCGCGAAAAAGACCATTTTCTGCAACTTCATCTGCGTCACAGGATTATTTTCCTTTACGCCAAGGTTTACAAATTGCCCGGCTATTAAAACAGACGAATACATAGTGAATGTGAGGTTATTAAAATCATATTGAATATACGCAATGTACACAGTATCAGCACAAGTAAACGTACAAAACCAGAAAAAAAGTTTATTTAAATCCGGCATCGGACATCCCTAAGTCATTATTTGGATCTAAACGACAAGGAAAAGTGCCTTTTTCTTAACCATTAATTTTAGTTTTTGATGAAATGTTTACTAATATAATTTTTTTATCTTACCTTTGCAAGCCCAAATTAGGGGTAGACAGAGATTTATAGCGCAATAATTTGATAATGAGATGAAACGTACCTTTCAACCATCGAATCGCAAGAGGAGAAACAAACACGGTTTCCGTGAAAGAATGTCCACTGCAAATGGGCGTAAAGTAGTAGCTGGCCGCCGCAAGAAAGGCCGTTGGAAACTGACAGTATCAGACGAAAAACGTCATAAGCAATAATTCAGGTTCGAGAACTTGAAAAATACATTTGGTAAAAATGAACGCTTATGTAGCCCCCGGGTAATCGGACGGCTGTTTCAAAGAGGTAGCACGGAAGTCAACACGTTCTACCTTTTTCCTTTTAGGGTGCTTTATATTATTGAAAAAGAGGCGCCTACCCCCCTTCCGCAGGTTTTATTTTCTGTTTCCAAAAAGTCTTTCAAACGAGCGGTCGACCGGAATCTCATCCGTCGCCGCTGCCGTGAAGCTTACCGCCTGAACAAGGCGTCGCTCCTCGCATTATCCACGGAATCAAGACCTTCCTACATTGCTTTTTTGTATCTTGCAAAAGAAATAACATCTTACGACGTTATTGAAACGGCCATGAAGCAATCGCTCAAAAGACTCGAAAAGTTGCCCCGGCCCGTTCAAAAAAATCAAAATTCCTGAACATACATGAAAAAGTATTTTCGCTCCTTCTGGCTGGCCATTCCGGTGGTGGCAGGGATTGCCTTTTTTTCGTTTAAAAAAGACGACCGCTTATTCGAAATCGCGCGCAACCTGGACATTTACGCCACATTGTTCAAGGAATTGAATGCTTATTATGTGGACGAGATCAATCCCAATCAGCTTATTAAGACCAGCATAGACAATATGCTCCGCTCGCTGGACCCTTACACGGTGTATTACGCCGAGGACGACATTGAGGATTACATGACGATGACCACCGGAAAATACAACGGCATCGGCGCGATCATTAGTTCGGCGGAAGGCAAGCATACGGTGATGATGGTTTATGAAGATACACCCGCACAAAAAGCCGGTTTGCAACTCGGTGATGAAATTGTAAAAATCAACGGCGTGGACCTTTCAACGCGTGAAGATTTTGACACAGGAAAATTGCTGAAAGGACAAACTCAATCCAACGTAACCCTCACATTGAAGCGTTACGGCACCACCAAGCCGCTCGAAGTTTCCCTGAACCGCGACATTGTAAAAGTGACCAATGTGCCTTATTACGGCATGATCAGCGAAGATGTGGGTTACATTGATCTGAAAGATTTCACCGCAACGGCTTCCCGCGAAGTGCGCAATGCATTTCAGGAATTGAAAGGAAAAGGAATGAAATCCGTCGTGCTGGATTTGCGCGATAATCCGGGTGGCTTGCTGAATATGGCGATTGAAATCTCAAATATTTTCATTGCCAAAGGCGAAGAGATCGTTTCCACAAAAGGAAAAGTAAGCGAATGGAACAAAACTTACACCGCTTATAACCCTGCACTAGACACCGAAATACCTGTCATAGTGCTCACTAACAACCGCAGCGCTTCGGCCGCTGAGATCGTTTCCGGTGTGATCCAGGATTACGACCGCGGCGTTTTGATCGGGCAGCGGACTTATGGAAAAGGCTTGGTGCAGACCACGCGTGATCTTTCTTTCAATACCAAAATGAAGATCACAACCGCCAAATATTACATCCCCAGCGGCCGGTGCATTCAAGCGATCGATTACAGCCACAGAAATGACGATGGGAGCGTTGGTAAAATCGCAGATTCGCTCATGACCGAGTTCAAAACCAAAAACGGCCGTTCTGTTTTCGACGGCGGCGGCATTTTGCCAGACATTTTAACTGAAAAAGAAACTTACTCGCCACTGGCCACTTCCCTGGGCCGCAATCGTCTTTTCTTCGATTACGCAGTAAAATTCCACTTCGAGCACCCGACTATTAAACCAGCCAAAGAATTCAGTCTTTCCGACGCGGATTACGCTGCATTTACCAAATGGCTCGGTGATAAAGAATACGATTACACCACGCAGGTTGAGCGTGATCTGAATGATCTTGAAGCTTCTGCGAAGAAAGAAAAATCTTTAGAAGTAATTGAAGATCAGCTTAAAGCATTGAAATCAAAGCTGTCACACAGCAAGGATAATGATTTGCAAATCTTTAAACCAGAGATCAAAAAGATCCTGGAAGAAGAAATTATCAAGCATTATTATCTTGAAAAAGGTTTGAGAGAAGCCTCGTTTAAAGAAGATCCGGAAGTGAAAGCGGCGTTGGCCTTGTTTAAAGAGCCGGCTCGTTATAATGATCTTTTGAAAAAGAAGTAACTTACCCTACCTGTCACCCTGAGCGGAGCCGAAGGGGCGCTACTACCTAGGTGTAACGCCCCCTTCGGCTCCGCTCAGGGTGACAGAGGCTTGAAGTGATAGAGGCTGAGGGCGACAGGGCCTCGGCACGCTCGGGCGATAGGACTAGTGACGTCCTACTCCTCTTTGTTTTAATAAATCATATGCTCCTACTTAGTATCGACACCTCCATCCGCGGCTGCTCCGTGGCAGTTCACGAGAATTCAGTTTTACTTGCCAGCGCCGACCTGCATACAGATCGTTCATCCTCTTCCATGCTCACCACGCTCATGGAAAGTGCCGTGACTCATGCAGGTTTTACATTAAATGATCTTGACGCTATTGCTGTTGCCAAAGGCCCCGGCTCCTATACAGGGCTACGCGTCGGCGTTTCGTCTGTGAAAGGGCTTTGTTATGCCTTGGATAAGCCAATGATTGCCATTAACACATTGGAAGCGATGGCTTTGCAGTTGAGTGCATTTTATCCTGAACATCTGCTTTGTCCGATGATCGATGCGCGGCGGATGGAGGTTTATGCGGCTGTTTTTGACTCGACGAACAATTTCGTACAAGAAACGCAGGCCATTATCATGGATGAAAATTCATTTCAGGAGCTGCTTGCTGATCATAAGGTTGTGTTTTTTGGCGATGGTGCGGCTAAATGTGAAGCGTTGCTGGGAGATCATCCTAATGCTGTTTTCCCTAAGAGAGAAATTCGACCTTCTGCGGTAACAATCGGTGAATTGGCGGTAAAGGCTTTTGAGAATGCGCAGTTTGAAGATGTGGCTGCCTTTGAGCCGTATTATTTGAAGGATTTTATGTCTCCACCTTCGAAAAAAACCAGCTTGCAAGCTTAGTGAAAATCGATTTCTGTTTGATCTGATAAACAAACTGCGCTTTTTTCGTGTTAGCCATTTAAGCAAAGTAACATGAAGATGGAAACTGAAGAAATTGTAAACCGGGTTGCGGTTAGTGGCATTGTTTCACTGGATTTGGAAGAATTGTATTATCCCGGCGAGCGTGTTTTATACGATATCAAAGACAATTTGTGGCAGGGAATGATCCTGAAAGAAAAGGATTTCCGCGAATTCCTGAAGGCGCATGACTGGACCCAATATCAGGGTAAGAATGTGGCGATCATTTGTTCGGAAGACGCCATTGTGCCTACCTGGGCTTATATGTTGCTGGCTGTGCAAATGGAGCCTTATGCGAATGCGGTTATTTTTGGCGATCTGAATGCTTTGGAAGACAAATTGTTTGCTGACGCCATCCGTAAGCTTGATATTAGCGAATTTGAAGGCAAAAGGGTTGTTGTGAAAGGATGCAGCAAGGTTAATGTTCCGATTTCGGCTTACGTTGAAATCAGCCGGTTGCTCAAACCAATCGTTCAAAGCCTGATGTTCGGTGAGCCTTGCAGCACGGTTCCTCTTTATAAAAAGCCTAAATCTTCCATTTCTTCCTCCATTGCCTGATCGCAATCAGCCTTCAATAACTTGAAAGTCATGCGATGATAAGGGCATGGGCCGTGCAGGCCGATGGCTTTCCGGTGGTGAATGGTCGGGTAACCTACATTCGTTTCCCAGCCGTAATGCGGGAACTGGCCCGAAAGTCTGGACATGAGCTCGTCCCTGTAATTCTTTGCCAAGACCGAAGCGGCTGCAATGGAAAAGTAATGTGAGTCGCCTTTAATAATGCAGGTGTGCGGAATCATTGGGTAAGGCGTGAAACGGTTGCCGTCCACGAGCAGATGTTCGGGTTTTGTGTGCATCTTATCCACTGCCCGGTGCATAGCCAAAAAGCTGGCTTTCAATATATTAATCTTGTCAATTTCCAAATTATCAACCTCCGCGACGGCCCAGCAAATGGCTTCGCGGATGATGTCTTTTTCGAGTTCGAGGCGCTGAATTTTGGTCAGTTGCTTGGAATCGGTGAGATAGGAATGTGTAAAATCTCTTGGTAAAATTACCGCTGCGGCCACAACAGGTCCAGCCAGACAACCTCTGCCCACCTCGTCCAGCCCAGCCTCAATCGCGTCAAAATTGTAATATGCTTTCAGCATTAATCTTCAAGAATATTTGCCATGAATGTACTTTTTGTTCCAATTGCAATTAGCAGGAACAACACTGCCCAATATAAATAGATCCGGTAAAAATCGGTTACGTCGCGGGAAACGACGTCGCGGGATTTCACTTTTTCGAGCTGATCAATTTGCTTGAAAACCCCCGTGAGCGCACTGTTATCGGACGCACGAAAATATTTCCCGTTTCCCAAACCTGCAATGTTTTTCAGCTCCGTTTCATCTACTAACGCATTCGACACGGCTGCACTGTCGGTGCGTGTCGATTTTTTTTGCTTACCCACCGAAATAGTATAAACCTTCACCCCGAATGCATGCGCCAGCTGCGCCGATGTTGCCGGCCCCAAATTCCCGGACGTGTTATCGCCATCGCTGATCAGAATTGCCACTTTGCTTTCGCCCGGCGTTTCCCGCATGCGATTCACCGCCACCGCAAGCGCACTCCCGATCGCCGTTCCGGCAGTGGGCACCATGGCCGGATTTATTTCATCCAAAAAACCATAAAGCAATTCATAATCAGTTGTTAAGGGGCAAAGCGAAACAGCTTCTCCGGCAAAAACGATCAGTCCTATGCGGTCCTGCAAACGGCCTTTGATAAACTCCCTCGCAACGAGTTTGGCGGCTTCAAGGCGGTTGGGGCTCAGATCTTTTTCCATCATGGAGTCCGAAATATCTAGCAAAAGCATAATGTCGATGCCTTCCGAGTACTGATCCGTTCTTTCGGAAATCACCTGCGGGCGCGCCAGCGCGACCAAAATCAGTGCAATCCCCAGCCCGACCGAAACCGGCTGCACAAACCGCAGCAATGTTTGCCAGTCCCGCGTGCCCCTTACCGGGCTGTAAGTAATCACCAAACGCTGCTTGTGCTTCCTATGCAGCGCATTGCGAAGCCAGAAAAGGATCGGAACGAAGGGCAGCAGATATAAAAAATACGGATACACCCATTCGTAAGACCGAAAGACCTCATAACCAAACCATTTTAATGAAAACCATTTTTCCATAAGTCAGATCAAGCGATGGGGCTGTCGAGGATGAATCTTCTTTTGTTGCGGTAAATCCGCGTCGCACCGCTTTTGAGGACTTCAAGCGATTCGGCCATGTTTTTGGAAATCACTTGTCCGTATATAATGCTGTCCATGTTTTTTAATGCTTCGGCCAGTGCTTCGTCAGGCATGTTGTCCACGATTTCACGCGTTGTATAGGTTGCAAAAGGCTTTTTTTCCAATCGCTCCAAATAATTTTTCCAGACAATAATGGCCTTTTCTGCGTCCTTAATGTTGTTTTTTTCTCGGGCATTCCGCATCAGACGGTTGAACGAGCGTACATATTCCAGATGCCGCCGCTGCAACTTGATGAGCTGCCATTGTTTATAAATATCCTGTCCAAAAACCCAGTAAATGCTTCCCACAACGCCAATAATGAGTGCAATACTGCCTAGCAAAATAGAAAAGTTAAACTCACTGCTCAATGGCAAAAGGGAAGTTTCTGGCACAAGCTTCGCCATTTTCACCGCTTCAACGACATTGCTTTTGATCAGAAAAACAGAATCAGGTTTTGTAAAAACAGCCGTGCAATCTTTTTTATTGAAGACATAAACAGGCATTTTCAGTGCCTGCGACCGCGCTACATCAAAGGAAATAAGCTGGTAAACCGCGCTGTCCACACTGCCCCGGTCGTCTGTGCTGGACGTGAAGGCTCTTTTGGAAATGATTTCAAAAGGCGAGAAATCATATAAGGTGTCCGGGAAAAAGATTTCAGTTTTAGGATCGTGGCGGACGCTTAATGAGAAATAGACGGGCTTACCTACTTCAATGCTGTCGTTCAGGAAGAGGCCTAATGGTTTTATTTTTTGACCAAAACCTGCTGTTGGCAAGAGGTTAAGGAGCAAAAACAGGGTGAAAAACGCTATGACGGATCTGACCATTTTACGACGAAGAACTGCTTTTCGTATAACGTCTCACCTTGAACAAATGGATCAGCGCGGGCACATAATCTTCCTGCGTGTTGATGGAAATATAATCCGCGCGGTTTTGGTGGCAAAGCCTTTCGAGTTCGGAGCTTCGCTTGCTAAACCGGCTCGCCATTTCCTCCTTATATTGCCTGGACGACGTGTTGACCCAAACCGTGCTCTGCTTTTCGGCATCATACAAAGGAATAATTCCCAATCCCGGCAGGTTCACTTCCCGCGAATCATACAAATGGATCACAATCAGGTCGTGCTTGCGGGCGAGTGCTTTGAGGTTATGCTGGTAATTATTATCAATGAAATCGGAGATCAGAAATATCAGGCTTCGTCTTTTAACAACATTTAACGTTACGAGAATCGCCTCCGCAATGTTGGTCTTTCCGGATTCGGGAACGAGTTTATAAAGCTCCGAAATCACGCCATAACCATGCTTCATCCCATCGGAAGGACGAATGTAACGCTCATTTTTATCAGAAAAACAAAGCAGACCAACCCGCGAAGCTTCCTGGATCGCGGATAATGTTAAAACACCGCAAATCTCCTTTGCAATGTCAATTTTAAGTCTTTTAAGCTCTCCTACTTGCTGTGAGGCACTTACGTCGAGCATGAAGAAAGCCGTCTGCTCTTTGTCTTCTTTGAAAATCTTGACAAATGTGCCGTGGCCTTTGGCCGACGTATTCCAGTCGATAGCGCGCACGTCGTCGCCATATTGGTAAAGCCGCAGGTCGTCGAATTCGAGTCCCGAGCCTTTGAAAACGGAGTGAAAATTGCCGTAACGCTCGCTGGTCACCGCTTTCCGCATGCGGATTTCATACTTTCTTAGCTTTCCAAGAAACTGTTCAAACATTAGTTTTGCGAAAAAATTATCACCTTTGCTACCCGGCGTATCTAAACAAAGATATACATTTTGCGTTTTATGAGGTGTCCGACAGTTAATTTCCCGAACGGATTGATCCACTTTTTGCTTGCTATGCTGGTTTTTGCTAGCTGTGTTAGCGACGAAAAGCCGCCTAAGGACACATTGAGCGAGGAGGAAATGGCAAAGATCCTGACAGACATTCATCTGGCCGAGTCGCGGATCAACCGCTTGCAGCTGAGATCGCTGGATTCGTCGCTGATGATCTTCAACAAGATCAAAAGCGACATTTGGAAAAAACATAAAGTGGATACCGTGGCTTACCGCAAAAGCTACGATTACTATATGACCCGTCCGGAAACGATGACGCGGATCTATGAAAAAGTGAACAAGAATGTGGAGATCCGGGAGAAAACAAATAATATTAAGCTCTGAACATCACACATTTAATTTAACCCTATCACCAGTTGTGAATAACAGTATTGTAGTAATCCCTACCTACAACGAGATTGAAAATGTCGAGGCAATCATACGCAAAGTATTTAGCTTAAGTCAGCCATTTCATGTGCTTATCATCGACGACGGCTCGCCCGACGGCACTGCGGCCGTTGTGAAAGACCTTATGAAGACGTATGAAGGCCAACTTCACCTGGTTGAAAGAAAAGGAAAATTAGGATTGGGAACAGCTTACATTCACGGCTTTAAATGGGCCATGGAGCGGGGTTATGAGTATATTTTTGAAATGGATGCGGATTTCTCCCATCCGCCGGAAGATTTGATCCGCTTGCATCATGCCTGCGCTGTGGAGGGTCACGATGTGGCCATTGGCTCACGTTACATTACGGGAGTTAATGTCGTTAACTGGCCCATTAACAGGGTGTTAATGTCCTATTTTGCTGGATATTATGTGAGAATGATTACAGGAATGCAGATCATGGACCCCACTGCCGGATTTATCTGCTATACGAGCAAGGTTTTGAAAACCATCAATCTGGACAACATTCGGTTCATCGGTTATGCGTTTCAAATTGAAATGAAATTCAACTCCTGGAAATACGGCTTCGACATTGTAGAAGTGCCCATCATTTTCACAGATAGGACCAAAGGTGCTTCCAAAATGTCAAAGGGCATTTTTAAAGAAGCGATCCTTGGAGTGATTACATTGAAAGTCAACAGCTTTTTTAAGCGTTATATCCCGCATGGGCAAGTTCAGAAATAGCCAGCCAGGACATTAATCCGGTTGAAATTTCCAATGCGCTTTCGTCAATGTCAAATGTGGGCGTGTGCACGCCGGAAATGATGCCGCGCTCTTCATTGCGGGTCCCTAATCTGTAAAAGCAAGAATCCACAACCTGCGAATAAAATGCGAAATCTTCGCCAGCCATCCAGAGATCGAGGTCGATGACATTTTCTGCACCCATATAATCTGTGGCTGCGCTTCTGGTGCGTCGGGTTAGCTCAGGATGGTTTTTGAGGAAAGGATAACCTTTTACGATTTCAAATTCGCAGCTTCCGCCCATGGCTTCGGCAATGCCTTCGGCCATTTTTTTCATTTTTTTCAAACCATCTGCCCGCCATTCTTCATCCATGCAACGCCATGTTCCCTGAATAGTCACTTCATTTGGAATCACATTGGTAACACCATCTGCAATAAATCTGCCGAACGATAGCACAGCAGGGTTAGCAGGATTTCGGTTGCGGCTAATGATCTGCTGCAATGCGACAATAATGTGTGACGCCATCAAAACCGGATCGACTAACTGATGTGGAGCCGCTGCGTGGCCACCTTTTCCTTTTACGGTTAAGTAAAGTTCGTCAGTGCTAGCCATGTACATGCCTTCGCGAAAGCCGATTTTACCAACAGGAATGTTTGGCGCGACATGCTGCCCAACCATGCTGGCTGGTCTTGGATTTTCTAAAACGCCTTCTTTGATCATTAGGGAAGCTCCGCCCGGTGCTTTTTCCTCAGCAGGCTGGAAAACCAGTTTTATAGTCCCTTCAAACTCTTCTTTTAATTGATTCAAAATCCTTGCAGTTCCCAGCAAAGAAGAAGTATGCACATCATGCCCGCAAGCGTGCATAACGCCCGGAACGGTTGACTTGTAAGGAACATCATTAGCCTCCAAAATCGGGAGCGCATCCATATCTGCACGCAAGCCTACAACGCGTTTTCCTGGATTTCTGCCTTCAATGATCGCTACAACGCCCGTTCCAGCAATGCCTTCTTCGGGTTGTAAGCCAATGGCCGTAAGTTCGCCGGCTACGTATTTCGCTGTTTTATATTCTTCAAAAGACAACTCGGGATTGCTGTGCAAATGGCGGCGGTGCGCTATAATGTCTGCGGATTGATCTTTGGCGAGGGCTTTTATTTTTTCTTGCAGCTGAGACATATTCAATGAAAATCTATTCTGAGAGACTGTTAGCATTCAAATCTTTCAAAGGTAAGAATAATTAGATTGGCGTGCTGCAGTCCGGAAACAAGACAAATGTGCCGCCCTTTTGGTAATAAGCGGGTTGATATTGAATGTTGTTCCAAAGAAAAAAGTAATTTTGACCAGATATATATCAATCAGCCAAGCACAAATGAATCAAAAGGAGTTTTTAGAATCGTTGGTTTGTCCGCTTACAGGAACCGCACTAACAATAGCAGAAGACGGAAAATCACTGAAAAGTGAAGACGGAACAATATATGAAGTAGGCGACACGGGCATCGTTAATATGCTTTATCCCAAAGAGTTGTTACCAGAAGACGCCCGCGAGCAATATTTGTATGACCAAGCGTTCCTTCGCTACGACAAAGGCGTTTCCTGGGTTTTTGAAACATTGAACCATTCGGACGAAGCATCGACCAGACAATTCTTCATCGACCTGATGGAATTGAAACCAGGCATGAAAGCACTCGAAGTGGGCGCTGGAACTGGTAAAGACTCATCGTTGATTTTAGACCGCGTAAGACCAGGCGGAACAGCAGTTCTGTCCGATCTTTCTCCTAATATGTTGAAACTAGCACAAGAAAAACTCTCAACGGAGGACGTTAATGTGCATTATTTCCTTGGAAACGGTTCTTATCTGCCATTCCCTGACGATACTTTTGATGCGGTGTTCCATTTTGGCGGAATCAATACATTCTCTGAAAGAAAACGTGCATTTGACGAGCTTACACGCGTAGTTCGTCCTGGCGGCAAAGTGGTTGTGGGTGACGAGAGCATTGCGCCCTGGTTACGGAACACGCCTACTTACGCTACATTATTAAAAGCCAATCCGCTTTTCCGTGCCGAAGTTCCTCTGGAAGACGTTCCGGCCAACATTGAGAATTTCAAGCTGCATTATGTGTTTGGAAATGCTTTTTATGTGATGGAATACAGGGTTACCGCGAAAGCTCCGGAAGTGGACATCGACCTGCCGATACCAGGCAAAGATTTCGTGGATAACTGGCGTTTACGCGCCGAAAAGGCGGTTGATTAATCAATAACATTATCATTACATGTGGGTTAAAAAAGGAGTTATATATAAGCCGGACGGAACATTGCCGCACAGTTTGTCACACGCGCAGGTTCCGTTTGCATATAAGCACGAAGATTTTTTACGCATATATTTTTCGTCCAGAGACAAAGACGGCCAATCGCGCCCGACGTTCATAGATGTAGATTATGACGATCCTAAAAAGATCCTTTACATTCATGACAAGCCAATTTTGGAACTCGGCGGCCCGGGTGAATATGATGAAACTGGTGCCATGCCTTCCTGGTTTGTAAACCGTCCGAATGGTGACATTTGGCTTTATTACACGGGCTGGAACCGCACCTGGAATTCGTACAGACTTTCCATGGGGCTGGCTGTCAGCACAGACGGCGGCATATCATTCAAAAAAATGTTCGTTGGACCAATCATGGACCGCAGCATTCAAAACCCGCTTTGGGCCGCGCAGCCTTCGGTAATGATCGATGAGGATGGAACCTGGCGGATGTGGTATATTTCTGGCCACAAATGCGAATACATTCACGATTATCCTGAGCCTTTTTACAGAGGTCAGTCTGCCACGAGTAAGGATGGGATTCATTGGGATATCAGCGACATTCCAGCATTGGATTTTGACGATTTTCTGCATGCGGTAGGCCGGCCGAGCGTTTTTAAGGAAGATGGGATTTACAAAATGTATTATTCTTACCGCCATACGCGTGACTATCGCACGGATCGCAACCAGAGTTACAGATTGGGTTATGCAGAATCAGTGGACGGCACAAACTGGGAGCGGAAGGATAATCTGGTTGGAATTGCAAAGTCTGAGAATCCGGAGGATTTTGATTATCAGATGATCGATTATGCTAACTTTTACCAGCATAACGGCAAGAAATATCTGCTTTATAATGGCAATGGCTTTGGCGCTGCCGGATTTGCTTATGCAGTCTGGGAGGACTAAGATCCTATTAGAAGGCAACAATAGTCATTTATTTGATTTCAAGAGAAACATAAATTTGAGAACTTATTCAGAGCCGGTTACATTATCTGACTGATTAGGTTCTCAATTTTTTTCAAACCACATAAAGTGTCATACAATGAGCACACTTCAAGAGCAATTCAATAATGACGGCTATGTCCTTTTAAGAGATTTTTTGGACAAAGACGTTGTCAATAACATTTACACGGACGCCAGAAAAATATTCGCAACACAAATCAAGCACGTCACTGGCAGAACGCCGGATATCGACAACCGTGATGAGTTTGAAAATGCAATGTTTGAGTTTTTTGAAAAAGACTTCAATGCGTTTGTGAACACGGGTAAAACTGTTCAGCATACATTCTCGCTACACCGACTGGGTCTTGATCCAAAAATTGAAGACATTCTGAAACAAGTTGGTCTTTCCAGCCCGATCATTGGCGCACGCGCTGCGATGCAATTTAACAGCCGTTTCTTGTCAAAAGATGGCAGCAAACACTGGAAACTTGACGCCCACCAGGACTGGCGCACAGGCCAGGGCTCATTGGACAGCACTGTAATCTGGTTCCCAATGGTTGACGCCGGCGCAGATATCGGCGCTTTACAAGTAATTCCAGGCAGCCACAAAATCGGTTTGCAAGAATCAAACACATCGGGTTACCAGGGCGGGATCACAACCACATTAAAAGAAGAAGATTTCGTCCAAACCGAATTCAAAGTCGGCGACATCCTCGTCTTCTCCGCCTTCCTGATCCACCAATCCGGCAACAACATTACCAACAACATCCGCTGGTCTGTACAACTCCGCTACAACAACCTCGACGAGCCAACATTCATCGAAAGAGGCTACCCAATGGCATACATTTACAAACCGGAAACGGAACTAGTAACGCCAAATTTCCCAAGCGTAGAGCAATTGAAAGAGGTTTTTAGCTGAAATTTTAGCTAGAATCTTCATGAAACACACACAGTATTTCTTGTTCACAAGAGAGCGAAGTGATCGTCAGGGAATAAAAAATGAATGGATTGAGCAAGTCTTTCATTTTCCAGAAAAAGAGGAAATACAGTCAGACGGTCGGATAAGGCGCTGGGCAAAAATCGAGGAGAACCAAAAATATTTACGCATTGTTCTACTCGACGACGGTGAAACCGTCCACAACGCCTTTTTCGACCGCTCATTTAAAACCGAAAGCTAGACATGGATATCAGGTATTTTCAAGATACGGATACGCTTTTACTGGTTTTTAATCAGAATGAGGTAGTGTCTACTGATGATGTAAATGAGAACATGCTGGTCGATTTGGATGCGAATGGCAATCCGGTTTCTTTGACGATTGAACATGCACAGCATATGACAAATGTGCATGGCTTATCCTTCCAGCAGATCAGCCAAGGTTCTGTTAAACAACTCGTTAATATCTAATTCTCTACTTTTCCTTTGAAACTTTCCGTTTGCGTTCCTACATATAATCATGAGCGATACATTGGGCAGATGCTTGATGGGGCTTTGATGCAGGTTACGGATTTTGAGTTTGAGATCGTGGTTGGGGATGATGCTTCTACGGATGCTACGCCTGACATCATTCGAGCATATCAGGAGAAAAATCCGGGACGAATTCGGGCGTTTTTACATTCAGAGAACCAGGGGCCCAAGGAGCCGCGTGAATTTGCGGGGCGGAATAACGTCCTGCAATTGCTGAAAGCCTGCGAGGGCGAATATGTGGCGATGTGCGAGGGCGATGATTACTGGACCGATCCGCTGAAATTACAGAAGCAAGTCGATTTTTTGGATGCTAATCCGGATTTTGCTATATCCCACCATAACGTTCTGGTGACCTACGAAGACGGGTCGCCAGAACATTTTTTTAATTTGCCGGACCAGAAAGCTGTTTCAACCATTGAAGATATTTTGGAGGACAAATGGTTTATGGCCACTGCCAGCTGGGTTTACAGGAATTATTTTCTTGAAATCGACTTCGCCGATTGGCACGCGAAAGCTGCTGCGGGCGACTGGGCGGTGATCATTCAATTGGCTGCGCAGGGCAAAATCGGTTATTTTCCAGAGCCAATGGGCGTGTATCGCAAGCATAGCGCGGGGCTGAGCAATGTGCATGCGAGCACGAATCAAAAATTTTGGCAGAACCGAAGGGATATGTTTGAAAATGTTGGTAAATGGCTGGGCAACAAATATGATGCGGTTATCGCAAAGACATTAGCTCGCTACGATGAGCAGCTATCCTTATTTGAAAAAATTGGCAGTTAAAATTAATAATCTTTAATTTGTACTGTTTTCAACAATTGCAATCTATGAAGCTAAGCGTCGTAATACCAGCATATAATGAGGAGGAATCAATAACACACACTCTGACATCGCTGCACCAAACATTAAATAAATACAATATCCCTCACGAAATATGCGTCACAAACGATAATTCCAAAGACGGAACTCTTCGTGTGCTGGACGAGCTTTCGCTTCAAATCCCAACATTGGTTTACTACACAAATCCGGGCCCGAATGGCTTCGGTTATGCGGTTAGATATGGTTTAGAGCGTTTTAAGGGAGATTGCGTGGCTGTTTTCATGGCAGATATGTCTGATGATCCGGAAGATTTGGTAAAATATTATTACAAAATGCTCGATGGCGATTACGACTGCGTTTTTGGATCGCGTTGGGAGAAGGGTGGAAAGGTCATTGACTATCCTGCATTGAAAAAAGTCATCAACCGCGTTGCCAATTTTATTGTAAAAGTGGTGATGGGGATCAAATACAATGATACGACCAACGCATTTAAGCTTTATAAAAGAGAAACCATTGAAGGCATTAAGCCATTTTTAGCTCCACATTTTAACCTTACCATTGAACTTCCATTAAAAGCAATGGTGCGCGGTTACAATTATGCCGTTGTCCCAAATAGCTGGACAAACCGGAAATACGGCGAATCAAAGCTGAAAATTAAGGAAATGGGAAGTCGTTACTTCTTTATCTTAATGTATTGCCTTATTGAAAAATACTTCTCGCAAGGCGATTTTATGAAGAAATCCACTGCGCCTAAAAAGGAAGTCAGCCGCTAATAGTATCATTACTTGCGAATTGACAGGGTTACCTTAATCCGCTGGCCGTCAGCACTAATTTTTCTTGAACATTTACTTAATCCATTCCTGGACGAATGTCATTTTGTGCGCAATGTAGGAAATGGCGAGTCCCCAGATGATCGCGCTTGCGGACATCCACAGGAAAATAGCCGGACGCGGTGCTTTGAAGGCGACGGCGAGGATGGGACCGAAAAGCGGCGTAAATAATGGTGGCGTCAGAAATGCGATGCCGATGATCCCAAAACGTTTCCAGATATTGACCGCAATGCGATTGGTCCGGCTGAACTTTTTCGGCGGCGTTTTTCTGCGTTGTTTGATAAAATTCTGAATCGCGCCGCCTACATATGTAAGTACGAACACGCTGAACATCATGCCGATAGCCGAGCAAATAGCAGTTTCAAGCCACGTTAGTTTCAGGACAACCCCTGCAATGGGCCCTCCGAAAAATTTGAGCGTACTGGCAAGGGCAACTGATAAATATTTTAGTAGGGTGGTTTTCATTTAAACTTTTACCTGTATCAGTTCTGAAGCAAAACGCCTTGTCGCCTCATTGGTTTGAACGTAGTCATAATACGTCGGGGCGGAAATGTAGGACATTTTGGCAAGGCTTTCAATGATCAGGTCCGAAATATCCAGAAATCCGATCTTATCCTGAAGAAACGCTTCTACCGCAATTTCATTGGCTGCATTGACAATACAAGCCGCATTTCCCCCTTTTTCCAAAACTTCATAAGCAATCGCAAGGTTCCTGAAAGTGTCCAGATCGGGTTTTTCAAAGGTTAAGGAAGGATAATCCATAAAGTTAAACCTTGGAAAAGTCGATTTCAGTCGCGCAGGATAACGCAATGCATACTGGATCGGCAATTTCATATCCGGCAAGCCCATTTGTGCCTTTATGCTGCCATCCTCAAATTGCACAAGCGAGTGCACAATGCTTTGCGGGTGAACGATGACGTCTATTTGTGAAGCTTCGAGATCGAATAACCATTTGGCCTCGATCACTTCCAGCCCTTTATTCATGAGCGTGGCCGAATCAATCGTGATCTTGGCGCCCATGCTCCAATTGGGATGCTTTAATGCTTGTGCTTTGGTAACATTAGCCAAAAACGCCCGATCCTTGCCGCGGAATGGACCGCCCGAAGCCGTTAGTATGATCTTTTCAATCTTGTTTTCTTGTTCCCCAACCAGACATTGGAAAATGGCAGAATGCTCGGAATCGACCGGGTAAATGTTTACGCCGTATTGTTTGGCTAGTCCGGTAATAAGCTCGCCGGCCACAACCAGCGTTTCTTTGTTCGCTAATGCAATGTCTTTTCCAGCCTTAATGGCGTGAATGGTTGGCAAAAGTCCGGCATAACCCACCATCGCCGTAAGCACCGTGTCAATTTCTTCCGATTCTACGACGGAAACCAGTGCTTCGATCCCGCTGTAAACCTTTATATTGAATGAAGAAAGGGCTGATTTAACCTTATCAAAATGCTTTTCATTTCCGATAACCACTTCTTTGGGCAGAAATTTCGCTGCCTGCTCGATCAGCAGATCCGCATTGTCCTGGGCAGTAAGAACGGATACTGAAAAAATCTCAGGATTCGCATCAATCACTTCCAGGGCCTGCGTCCCGATCGAACCCGTTGATCCAAGAATTGCTATATTTTTTCTCATTCTGATGCTTAGGTTAAATTACTGCCGGTTGATTTTGATCAGTTCATCCGCGATTTTCCGGTCGTTGGACAATCGGGGCACTTTGTTCTGGCCGCCTAGTTTGCCATTCGCGCGCATGTAGTCGATAAATGAATTCTTGCGTAATGGCACCAGTTCCAGTGTTTTCAAAATGCTGCCTTTGATCAGATCTTTGTAATAGATGTTGAGTTCGGTAAGCTTCCTGTCGACATCCGCCACGAATTGCTCCTTATTATTAGGCTCGACGGCGAATTCCACCAACCATTCATGATAAGGAAGTCCGCCATTTTCAGAATTTACCATTGGCGCAACCGTAAACTCGACAACTTCAACCTCAGGATGGCGTTCCATGGCATAACGCAATGCTTTTTCTATCTCCTCCCCGATCACGTGTTCGCCGAATGCGGATATGAAATGCTTGATCCGGCCCGTTACCAGGATCTTGTACGGATTTACAGAGACAAACCGCACCGTATCGCCCAAGGAATAGCCCCATAACCCCGCATTATTATTCACGATCACCGCATAATTCTGCCCAACTTGCACTTCTCCGATGGATAATCGCCGGGGATTTTCGTCGAAGTAGTTTTCAACGGGAATGAATTCGTAAAAGATGCCTGTGTCCAAAAGCAGCAGTAAACCGTCGTCATTTTGTGAATCCTGATAGGCGAAAAAGCCTTCCGAAGCAGGATATAGCTCAATCGAATCGATCTTCTTTCCGATGGATTCAAAGAGTTTGGCGCGGTAAGGCTCGAAATTGACCCCGCCATATATGAAGAGCGAAAAGTCCGGAAAGACGTCTTTGATCTTTTTCCCGGTCCTTTCGATAATCTTGTCAAAATACATTTGTACCCACGGCGGAATGCCCGATATCAGTGACATGCGCTGGTCGAGCGTTTCGTCGATGATCTTGTCCAGCTTCGTTTCCCAATCTTCAATGCAGTTCGTTTCGTAGCTCGGCATTTGGTTGGATCTGAGGTAACCCGGAACGTGGTGATTGGAAATACCTGACAAGCGGCCTGTCAGTACACCGCCTGTTTCCGTCAGGACTGGGCTTCCGGATAAGAAAATGAGCTTATTATCAAGAAATTGGGCTTTTTTGGTTTCTGCTATATACGTCAAAATGGCATTGCGGGCAGAATCAATGTGGTTGGAAATCGAGTCGCGGGAAATCGGAATGTACTTGGTTCCCGAGGTTGTACCTGACGTTTTGGCAAAATATAAGGGCTTGCCCGGCCAGAGAATGTCTTCGTCCCCGTTTTTTACCTTATCAATATATTTGCGAAGGTCTTCGTAATCATGAACCGGGACCGCTTCTTTGAAGTCGGAATAGCTGTGGATGTCCTTAAAAAAATGATCTTTTCCAAACTCCGTATGAAGCGCTTTCCGGACCAGATTACCCCTCCATTTTTCCTGAACTTCGACGCTCCGCGAGATCCAATCCTGTTGCTGCTGTACAATGTATCGAGCCAGCGGCTCACTCAATAGTGCTCTGATTCCCATAGTAAAAACAAAGGTACACAGGTTTTGTAAATTCTATTCTACAAGGCCGCCTAACAGGCTTTTTTGAGGCCAAAACGGCCATTAGCCGAAATTTTTTAAATGCCTTTGTTTGTGGTTATTTATCTGTAATTTTGCCATCCTGAAATCAAAGTGAGCGAAAATTTTAAAAAAATATATGGGATTGTTTGATTTTTTGACGAGCGATATAGCGATCGATTTGGGGACCGCAAATACCCTGATCATCCATAAAGATACAGTAGTTGTTGACGAGCCTTCGATCATTGCCATGGACAAAACCACGGGCAAAGTTTTAGCCATCGGACACACAGCTATGCAAATGCATGAGAAGACCAACGAGAATATCAAAACGATCCGCCCACTTAAAGATGGTGTAATTGCTGACTTTACTGCTGCCGAAATGATGATCCGCGGGATGATCAAAATGATCGATACGGGCAGCCGTTTTTTTACACCTTCCCACCGCATGGTGGTTTGCATTCCTTCCGGGATTACAGAAGTTGAAAAACGTGCCGTAAAAGACTCATGCGAGCATGCAGGCGCGAAAGAAGTATATATGGTGCACGAGCCGATCGCAGCTGCTATCGGGATCGGGATCGACATTACGCAGCCAAATGGGGTGATGATCGTTGACATTGGCGGTGGAACTACGGAAATCGCTGTTATAGCATTGTCAGGGATCGTTTGTGAGCAGTCTGTCCGGATTGCGGGTGATGTATTTACAAGAGACATCGTTGATTACATGCGCCGTGAGCACAACCTGCTGATCGGTGAGCGCTCTGCGGAATTGATTAAAATGGCCATCGGCTCTGCTTCTCCGGAATTGGAAATTCCATTGGATGATTACCAGATCCGCGGACGTGACTTAATGACCGGGATTCCAAAGGAAATCCGCGTTACTTACAGCGAAATTGCTTATTCTCTCGATAAATCAATCTCTAAAATTGAGGAAGGTGTCATGAAGGCACTTGAAATTTCTCCTCCCGAACTTTCTGCGGATATATTTAAGAATGGTATTTATCTGACAGGCGGTGGGGCGCTTATTCACGGCCTCGACCGACGCATCGCTCAGAAAACCAAGCTTCCCGTTCACATTGCGGATGATCCTTTAAAAGCCGTAGTGAAAGGAACAGGCGAAGTCCTTAAAAATCTTGAATTGTACAAGCCGGTACTGATTTCGTAGTATTGGATCGTTCACGATGTGAACACTTTAGCCCATGCTCCAACTCGTTGATTTCGTTGTCCGGAATCGTTTCTTTTTGGTATTTATTTTGCTGGAAGTTCTCAGTGTATGGTTAATTGTGCGCAGTAACACTTATTGGGGCGCAACTTATTTCAACACTTCGAACTATTATGTCGCCAAAACATTGGCTTTTTCGAATTCAGCAAAGGAATATACGAAACTGGACGAGGTGAACTCCGCATTAGCGAATGAAAATGCACGGCTTCGTGCCACTGTTACAGCATTAACGCAGACAAAACCCATCGATTCGCCGGCTGGCTACGTTCCGGACTCATCATTTGCATCACGCTTCACCTTTACCGTGGCGAAAGTGGTTGATAATGAGACCAACAAGACCAACAATGTGCTGACGATCGATAAGGGGAGCTCTGACGGGATCAAGCCCGGGATGGGCGTTATTTCAGCGACCGGCGTAGTTGGGAAGGTCAGGTTTTGTTCAGAGAACTTTTCTGTGGTTACTTCCATCCTGCATTCGCAGTTTATGGTGTCGTCCAAGCTTGTCAGGAGCAAGGAAATTGGTTATGCGAAATGGCCTGGAAAGGATCCCAATTTTATTGATATGATCGATGTTTCGAAGTATACCAAGATCTTTAAGGGAGACTCGGCGGTTACCTCTGACCAAAATTCTGTGTTTCCTCCCGGCATTATGGTGGGTAGGGTGGAGACGGTAAGTGTGCATCCGAATCAGACCTTTTACAACATTGTATTAAGGCTTGCAACCGATTTCCGGAACCTCTCTTACGTTTATGTGGTACAAAATCAACAACTTGGGGAGCAGGATAGTCTTAAATTACGTACGATAAATACCAAATGAGTTTACGCGAGGCAA
This sequence comes from Dyadobacter alkalitolerans DSM 23607, assembly GCF_000428845.1. GTDB lineage: Bacteria > Bacteroidota > Bacteroidia > Cytophagales > Spirosomataceae > Dyadobacter > Dyadobacter alkalitolerans. Next base: position 542,618 of record NZ_AUAS01000003.1, read on the forward strand.
TACAATATTCCCTGATGATCCTGTTGTATCTGTTCCTGCAGATCTTCTTCATGCGGAATGTCGTGTTGTTCAACTACGCTTTCTGTTTTATATACATTGCCGGCGTGTTGTTGCTTCCTGCCGATGTGGACAGAATGTATCTATTGCTGATCGCTTTCGGCATTGGCTTCACCGTAGACGTGTTTTCCAACACATTTGGGATGCACGCTTCGGCCACCGTTTTGATCGCTTACCTGAGACCTTTCCTCATCCATTACCAGATGAAATCCCGCGGCGCGGAACGTGCAGAGGTTGGCATAAGGGCGCAAGGTCTGGGCGCATTTCTTGGTTACGTTTTACCGCTTATCCTGCTGCATCATTCCATGCTCTTTTTAATGGAGATCAATCATTTTGGAATGATCCTTTACACACTGATCCGCATTGGCGCCAGTGTGCTGTTTACTACCCTTCTAATTATACTCCTGGAACTTTTTTCCAAACGTTAAATATGACATTTTGACACGAAACTTTCGTGGCTCGAAATTTGATGTTGATACATTAAATACGGCAGGAGGCAATTCAATTTGGAATATTTTAGGATGCGGTTCCCGGTTGATTTATTTTTTATCGTGAAAAGATGGCTGTTAAGTAGCTTCAATAAGCCATTCATCAAATTTTAATTTGTACGATTTGGAGCTGTTGTTAATCTTTGTAAATTCAGCATTCCTATGTTAGTTGCCATGTCAGAAACGCTCACGACTAATGAATACACGGATGACCTTCGTTATGAAGTTTTTAACCGTGAGTTCATGCCACACATTGACTCCATGTATAATTTCGCCTTTCGCCTTACTATGGACGAAGACGATGCAAATGACCTGGTTCAGGACACATATTTAAAGGCTTTCCGTTTTATTTCTTCTTTTGAGCAAGGCACCAATGCAAAAGCATGGCTTTTCCGTATTCTCAAGAATAGTTTTATAAATGATTACCGCAAGAAAAGTAAGGAGCCTTCCAAAGTAGATTATCAGGAAGTTGAAACTACTTACAACTCTGAGGAAGCTTCTGATACAACTTACACGGTCGATCTTCGGGCGGATGCAGTTCAGGAATTAATAGGTGATGAGGTTGCAAATGCATTAAATGCGCTGCCGGTAGACTTCCGTACGGTGATCATTTTATGTGATATTGAAGGTTTTACATACGAAGAAATGGCCAAGATCCTGGACATTCCGATTGGTACTGTAAGGTCAAGACTGCACCGTGCGCGTAACTTATTGAAAGAAAAATTAAAGAGTTACGCAAGCTCGATGGGATATGATTCATAGGTTGTGAAACTTTTTTTGTAACCTCTTCGGTTATAGGGTACAACTGTACATATATTCCATTATTCCTTATTTTTCATTTTAATAATGAATGCATCCCCTACCACGCCTTCAATAACTGAAGAAGCGCAAAAACAACCCATGAAGCAGAAATGCGAGCATCATCTTGAATGCATGAAGGTAATTCAGGCCATTCTTGACGATGAAGCAACCGAGGCCGAGAAGGATCATTTTCGTGAAAACATGGATAAATGCCTGCCTTGCATCGAGTCTTACAGACTGGAAAAATGCATCAAAGAATCCCTTAATTTTAAGATCGAAAAGAAGCCTTGCCCTGAGAGCATTCTAAAGACAATTATTTCAAAAATAAACAGTTAATGCTGTTCGTGTGAAAGGTAAGCTTATCATATTTTCCGCTCCGTCCGGTTCCGGAAAAACTACAATAGTAAGGCATCTTCTTAAAAAATATCCCGACCTTCTTGCTTTCTCTGTTTCTGCATCTACAAGGGAACAGCGCGACCATGAGGTGAACGGAAAAGATTATTATTTCATCCCGAAAAAGGAATTTCGGGAGCGCATTGCCAACAACGAGTTTGCGGAGTGGGAAGAGGTTTATGCGGGAAATTATTACGGCACATTCAAAACGGAGATTGAGCGGCTTTGGAATGAGGGGAAACAGGTTTTGTTTGATGTTGATGTAAAGGGCGGTCTTAAATTGAAAGAAATTTACCGTGACAATGCATTGGCCGTTTTTGTAAAAGTCTCTTCCGAAGCCGAAATCATCCGCCGCCTCAGCGAACGCGGCACAGAAACCGAAAAATCACTGGAAACCCGCCTTGGAAAGGTCCGTTACGAGCTAAGCTTCGAAGATAAGTTTGACGTTGTGCTCGTGAATGATGATCTTGACGAAACACTCAAAAAAGCGGAAGCATTGGTTCTGGATTTTATTCAATGAAAATCGGACTCTTTTTCGGATCATTCAATCCTATTCATGTCGGGCATCTGATCATTGCCAACACCATGGCCACATCCACAGATCTGGAGCAGGTTTGGTTTGTAGTAAGCCCTCAGAACCCATTCAAGAAAAACAGCAGCTTACTGCACGAATTTGACCGTTATGATCTTGTTCAACGCGCCATTTCCGATAATGCTGCATTCCGGGCCACAGATGTGGAATTTCACATGCCCAGGCCCAGCTTCACCATTGACACATTGATCCGTTTGCGGGAGAAATTTCCGCAGCATGAATTCAGGCTGATCATGGGAGAAGACAATCTGGCGCAGTTTCCGAACTGGAAAAACCACGATAAAATATTGGAATATACCGGCCTTTACGTATATCCCCGCCCGAATTCAAAAGTACATGCATTTGGGAATCATCCTGCTGTAAAATTCGTCGAAGCGCCTTTGCTGGACATATCGGCCACCTACATTCGCGCCAGTTTACAAAATGGCAAATCTATCCGTTATCTTGTTCCGGAGCCTGTGGAACAGCTTATTAAGATCAAGAAATTCTATCTCTGATCACAAAGGACGCGATTGGTAAGTGATCTCGCTAAGCAATCCTACTGCATTGAATTTCAGAATCACTTTCGGCGCATTTGATTTTGCCTTAATGTCATCGCATTGCTCGCCTTTGGAAAGAAAATAAACGTAGAACTTCTGGTTTCTTTCGCCAAGCTGGTGAATGTCCGGACGGCCCAGCAAATCGCCTATATCGTCGGCAAATTTACCTTTTAGCTGCGGTTCAACGGTTTTGAAATCCTTTTCCAGCCCTGCGCGCACATCATTGCAGCCGCCTCTGTCGCCGCGCCATTTTACGAGGTCCAGGCTTCCGAGCTTATCGGGTGGTGAAGAGCAGGCAGCAAAGCCCAAAAGCATCGCAAACACCAAATTCCTGGAAATCAACTTATTCATTGCACTATCCTGATTTTATTCCAAAACAAAGACGAATCTAATCATATAATTTCAGGAGGTAAATTTGTTTTGATACTTTTAGCGATACACCACACCATACACGTCGCTGCATGAAAACATTTACATTCATCATCCTGGGACTCTCTTTATCCTTCCTATCACGAGCACAGACAACCCCTGTGCAGCCCCGGGACGGAATGGACTGCTCCAATCTGTTTTTCCAAGCGTTGCTGGACGAAGATGCCAAAGCATTGGAAAGCCTCGTCTCAAACGATTTCAGCGTGGTGGGTTTGCAGGGACAGCCCATTGAAGGCCGCGCATTGATACAGGCTGTTTCCCAAGGCATGATCGTCGTGGACTCGGGCATGCTTTCCGGTGCACGTACACGTACATACGGGGATGTAATGCTCGTGAACGGAATGTGGGATGTGCGCGCGCGCATTGAAAACAATGGGTTTCAGGGAACGCTTTCCTATATGTCGGCTTGTGTAAAGTCCGGCGGGCGCTGGAAAGTGGTTGCTGTGCAGTTTACGCCGGTTCAGTGACTAATAGAAACAAAAAAGAGAACCGGTGTGGTTCTCTTTCTCATTTTATCAAATCTCTGATTACTATACGTTCATCAATGATTCACGGCGGCGCATTTTGCCGGCTGGAATCCCGAACATCATTTTAAAGCGACGACAGAAATAAGCGGTGTCTTTGTAACCCACATCCGAGCCGATCGCACGAATGCTTTTCTTGGATGTACGCAGCAAGTCAACGGCTTTTTCCATGCGCTGATATTCGATATAATCCTGTGGGTTGATTCCGGTAAGCATTTTGAAATATTGTCCTACGTAATCTTCGGACACGTTCGCAACATTAGCCAAAACCTTATTAGAAAGATCGCCACCCAGATTATCCTTGATGTAAGCGAAAATGTCGATCAAACGAGGATCTTTGAAATACGTGCTGTTTGTTACAAGTTGCTCAACAAACAATTTGTTTTTCAAGATGTAGCGAATGATCTCGATCACAACCTCTTCTGTCTTGATTTTAATGATACGGCCTTTTCCCGGTGTATCAAGCATATCTTCTGTCAGGATCTGGTTAATTGTGATCGCGATCTGATCGTCTCTTTTGATCAAAAACGGCGGAACGTCCAGAGAAGTGAAAAAGTTTACTGTATCAAAAACCTTGGCTTCAAAAGATATCAAACCAAATGAGTTAGGCAATTTTCCGATCAATGCCGGATCATGGCCCGCCTCAATGTAATTATCACGGTTGGTCATGAACTCCTCATTCGAAACGGTCTTGGCAGTCTGCCCATTGCCATATGTTACCGTTGCGTGCTTACCACCCGGGATGAAAAGCATATCGCCCTCCTCAACTCTTTGCGACTCTTCAGAACCAAAAGAAACCTCCCCGTCGTATAAAATTGTTAACGAATTCTGGACGTCGTAAAAGTTTTTGATGGTTATCGGTTGCAAAATTCTGATGTGACGCGCTTTCACAAACTTTACCCCCAGCGACTCAATAATCTTATTATAGTCTTCCATACTTGTTTATAATTAAGGGCCCTTTTGACCGTTGTTTCAAATTTTGTACAAATCTAATAAATTGTACAAAACTAATACAAGTATATATTGACAAAAAACTAAAAAAAAGTGATATTTCTGTATCATTTAAATCCAAGATTTCGAATAAATCGGCCAGGATGCCCTAAATCAAATTATTTCAGGAGCTCACGGGCGATTATAAGTTTTTGGATTTCAGAGGTACCCTCATAAATCTGGGTGATTTTTGCGTCGCGCATCAGGCGCTCAACATGATATTCTTTCACATAACCATAACCGCCATGAATCTGTACCGCTTCCGTAGTCAGCCACATGGCGGTTTCAGAGGCATATAGTTTCGCCATTGCCGAGGCTTGAATGTAATCTTTTCCTTCGTCTTTGAGCCGGGCTGCTTTATAAACAAGTAAGCGTGCTGCTTCGAGCCTTGTCGCCATTTCCGACAATTTGAATTGAATGGCCTGGTGCTCGCTGATCGGTTTGCCGAAAGTCTTTCTTTGTTTGGAATATTGCAGCGATAGCTCAAACGCGCCTGCCGCAATGCCAAGTGCCTGTGCCGCAATACCGATCCGGCCACCATTCAATGTACTCATGGCAAACTTGAAGCCAAACCCATCCTCCCCGATCCTGTTTTGTTTAGGCACTTTAACGTCTGTAAAAAGCAATGAAGTGGTGTCGGATGCCCTGATGCCCATTTTGTTTTCTTTTTTACCAACTACAAAACCTTCCATTCCCTTCTCTACAATCAACACATTGATCCCCTTGTGTCCCTTTTCCGGGTGTGTCTGAGCCATTACGAGGCAAACGTCCGAAGTGTTGCCGCTGGTGATCCAGTTTTTAGTGCCGTTCAATAAATAATAGTCGCCCATATCCACGGCAGTCGTATGCTGTGAAGTGGCATCGGATCCCGCTTCCGGCTCCGACAAGCAGAAGGCACCGATCATTTCGCCCGTAGCAAGCTTGGTGAGATATTTCGCTTTCTGTTCAGGCGATCCGAACATTTGCAGCCCCCAGCAAACCAGCGAATTGTTGACCGACATTATCACGCCGGCGGACGCATCCACCTTGGAAATTTCCTCCATAGCGATCACATAAGAAAGCGTGTCCATGCCTCCGCCGCCATATTCAGGCGAAACCATCATGCCCAGAAACCCCAGCTCGCCCATTTGCCTGAGGAGAACTTTGTCGAATTTTTGCTCATCATCCCGCTCAATCACGCCAGGGAATAAATGATTTACAGCAAAATCGCGGGCTGCTTCCTGAACGGCGACATGCTCTTCGCTGAGGTTGAAATCCATTCCAAATAACTGTGCATGATATGGCATGACGTGATTATTTATGTTAAGTTTGCTCAAATTTTGCTGCAAAAAATGCCTGTTCTTACCGTTTTTTATACAAAACTCTTTCTTAACCTTCTGCTCACGTTTGGAATAATCTGGACGATCAGCAAGTCGGGGCTCTTCGCTAAATGGCAAAAAGAGAACGAAAAAGTGGTTTTAGGGATTGCTTTTGTTTTGCTTAGACTCATTCCCTGGATAGGCATTTTCCTGATCGTTAATGAAGATCCGAGAGGCGACATTCCTTTCTTTTTTTACAAAGCGGAAGCTGCAAAGGCAGGCGGCTTCGTGTATCGCGATTTCTGGTCTTACCATGCGCCGCTGTATGCTTACATTATAAGCATACCGGTCTGGATCTGGCATAATTCCCGGGCCATTGTGCTGTTTATGGTCCTTATGGAAAGCTTTATACTCTGGCTTACTTACAGCACCTATAAAAGCCGGATTAACAATGCTTTACAACTGGCTGTCATTTATTATATGCTTCCCGCCGGGTTTATGTACATTCTTGTGGATGGGCAGGAAGAGGTTTGGTTTTGGGGCGCTGCATTGATTATCTGGCGCTTTACCATTAAAAAACCCGTTAATTACGAAGTCGGCATCGGGCTGCTATATGCTTTGGCGCTACTGACGATCAAGGTAACCTTTATTTTCTTATTGCCTGCACTTTTGCTGGTTGTCAAAAAACCAATCAAAATGCTTTTGGTAATGGCAGCGGTTGGGCTGCCGGCAATTGGATTTCTTTACTGGCAGATCGGCGACCTGTTTTTAATGCCGATTCAGCATACGGAGCAGCTTATGACACCTAATCTGTTTTCGATAACAAGGCCATTTGTTGAGCTCTTTTATACGGTGAACGAGAAAAAATCAACCATGATCAACTGGATCGGGCTGTTGTTCACGGTTTTCGTTCCAGCATTTATGGCTTACAAAGCAAGGCATAGGCACATTAATGAGGTGCTTCCAGGCATTTTCATTGCCTGCTTTGTGTGTATGATGATTTTCCAGGCAAGTGCCATGGGTGCTTATCTGATCGCTTACTTAATGGCCGTTCTTTTTGAGATCATTGATGTCCGGAAAACATTCCACGTTGTGGTTTTACTGGCCGTGAACTGGCTTACGGTGGTGCAGCCGTTTGTTTGGGTTTATATCAAACAGCCTGCCTACACATCTCTGGGCATGTTCAGCAACGTTTCCTACTTATTCGAATATTGCCTGCAAATCCTCAATGTGCTGTGCTTTTTCTGGATCCTGCGAGAAACTTACCGCGCGGTGGTTTCTGAAAAACTGACAACTGCATGAGCATCGTCCTGGCAAAACTGGGCATCAGCCTGATTTGTATCTTACTGGTTGGGATTGTTCTTTTCAAAAAGGATACGCTTACAAAATGGCTGGAAAACAAGCCGGTCAATGTAATGTTAGCCGCTGGCTGGGCACTTTTTCGGCTTGCTCCTTTTATATTGATCTATCTTATCGCCGGCCTCGAACCCACTTCCGACGTCAACGGCTTCTGGGACGAAGGCAGCAAAGCATCATTAGGCCAAGTCGTTTACCGCGATTTCTGGTCGCCTTACTCGCCATTATATCCTTACTTTTTAGGCGCGTTCCTGAAAATCTGGTATCATCCTAAAATGATCGTGTTAACCATGGCTATCATGGATGGAGTTGCATTGTGGGCTTCTTACCATTTCTTCCGGCCGTTTCAGTCGCGCGGCATTTTCCTTTTCAAATCGCTGCTGTATTATCTTTTACCGGGCGGACTGGTGCTTTGCATTATCGGTGCCCAGGAAGATGTTTGGATGTGGCTGTTTGTGATCCTGGCTTATCTTGTTCGCGAGCGGACATTGCGCGTGGAATGGTATGCATTGATTTTAGCATTGGGATTGCTGATGACGAAGGCCATTTTCGTGCTCATTCTGGTGCCTTTGTTTATTTTGGAAAAACATAAATTAAGGCTGTTTATTCCCATGGCCATTGTGGGCGTGATTTCGCTTGCTATTCTTTATCCGCTGGTAGGTTGGGAATTTACGCAACCGCTGGACGAAGCCAAAACCTTGCGGGCGCCAAACATCCCGGCCATCATCAACCCTTGGTTTTTCAATCACATTGGTGTTGGTGAGAAGTTCTGGAACTGGATCGGACTTGTTATTTCGGTTGGATTAGCTTGTCTGGCGGCATTAAGGCTTCAAAAAGCAGATTTCAGGATCATGTTATCCCGCGTCTGGATTGTGCTTTATGCGACCATGATGATCGTCCAGCAAAGCGCTTACAGCAACTACATTTTCCTGTTCCTGATCCCGCTGGTTTTTTATGTAATTGATTGGAAAAGCCCGATTCAGGTTACATTATTGCTTATTTTCAATGTGCTGTGCGTGGTGCATCCGTCGTATTGGTGGCGGCTTGGTATGCCTTGTTATATGACGCCGTTTGATACATTTGCCTCTTTTGAATTGTTTGTTGATTACGCTATGCAGGTTTGCATTGTATTGCTGACAGGTTATTTTATATGGCTAGCATTCCCTAAAAGAGAAGCGGCATTGTATCATTCAAAATCATAAGCTTCTTATACATTACAAAAAAGCCTTCGCTATGAACGAAGGCTTTTTGCATTGGAAAGAATAGTAATGCTATTCTATCGTATCAAAACCGCAGTAGGGAACCAACACGACGGGGATTTTAACGGTGCCGTCGGCTTGCTGATTGTTTTCCAGCAAAGCGGCCACAATGCGCGGCAATGCGAGCGCAGAGCCGTTTAATGTGTGCAGCAGCTGCGTTTTCTTGTCGGCAGTTTTGTATCTCAATTTCAACCGGTTGGCCTGGTAAGTTTCAAAATTGGAAACAGAACTGCATTCCAGCCAGCGCTCCTGCCCGGCAGACCAGACTTCAAAATCGTAAGTAAGGGCCGATGTAAAGCCCATGTCACCTCCGCAAAGCCTTAAAATGCGGTAAGGCAGTTCCAGCTTCGTCAAAAGACCTTTCACGTGCTCCACCATTTCATCCAATGCTTTGTAAGAATCCTCCGGCTTATTTATCTGCACAATTTCGACTTTATCAAACTGGTGCAAACGGTTCAAACCCCGCACGTGTGCGCCCCAGCTGCCCGCTTCCCTGCGGAAACATGGTGTATAAGCAACATTCTTCACCGGAAGCTCGCTTTCCGCAACGATCACGTCGCGATAAAGGTTGGTAACCGGCACTTCTGCTGTTGGAATCAGGTAAAGGTCGTCCTGCGCATCGTGATACATCTGGCCTTCCTTATCCGGCAACTGGCCCGTAGCAAAACCTGAATCTGCATTGACTACAATAGGAGGCTGCACTTCGGTATAACCCGCTTTCCCTGCTTCGTCCAGGAAAAAAGCGATCATTGCCCTTTGAAGCCTGGCTGCTTTTCCTTTATAGACTGGAAATCCGGCACCCGAAATTTTGTTTCCTAATTTAAAATCAATGATCGGCGCCTGGTTTTTTCCAAGCTTTTCAATCAGCTCCCAATGGGGCAATGCGCCTTGTGGCAAAACTGGCTTGTTGCCTGCCTCTAACACATTTACATTGTCTTCTGCCGTTCTCCCTTCCGGCACGCTTTCATGGGGCAAATTAGGCAGCTTAACGAGCTCTTGAAGCAACCTGGCTTCAATCTCCTTGTGTGATTCGTCCAATGACCTGGAACGCTCTTTCAGCACCGTAGTTTCGGCTTTCGCAGCTTCCGCTTCGGCGGTTGCTCCGGCTTTCATTAATCCGCCGATTTCCTTAGCTTTTGCATTCGATTGGGCCAATGTTTCGTCCAGGTCCTGCTGTAAACCTCTGCGCTTTTTATCTAATTCTATAATCAGGTCCACAGCTTCAGCTGCGTCTTTAAAATGCTTTTTTGTTAATCCGGCGATCGTGAAGTCACGGTTTTCGCGGATGAAATTCGTTTGTAACATATCAGGGTGCTGTAAAAATGTCCTTCATTGCATCTTCGTAGTAAAACAGGCGCTCATTCAGCACATTCAGTGCTTCTGCCTTGTATTTGGAATGGATGAGCAGCGATAGGTTATGTTCCGATGCACCATACGAAATCATTCGTATAGGAATGTTTTTCATCGCGTCCAGCACTTTTAAAGCAATTCCTTCTTTATCTGCACTGAAATTTCCTACGATACAAATGATATTCTGATCGCGATCATGTTCCTCCAAATCAGCAAATTCCCGAAGCTCCGCAGTTATCTGTTCCAGGTTTTCAGAATTGTCAATCGTCACCGAAACCGAGACTTCGGAAGTGGTGATCATATCGACAGGTGTTTTGTATTTTTCAAAAATCTCGAACACCCTACGAAGGAAGCCGTAGGCATTCAGCATACGGGTTGAATGAATGTAAATCGCGGTAATGTTGTCTTTTGCCGCAATCGCCTTAATGTCGCGGTCCGAAGTCTGATTTGCGATTAATGTGCCGGGGGCTTCGGGCTGCATGGTGTTTTTCAACCGAACCGGAACACCGCGAAGTTTAGCTGGCGTGATCGTGCTTGGGTGTAAAATCTTCGCACCGAAATAAGCCAGTTCTGCCGCTTCTTCAAATGTCAGCTCGCGAATTGGAAAAGTTCTTTTTACAATGCGCGGATCATTATTATGCATTCCGTCAATGTCGGTCCAGATCTGGATTTCATCGGCACGGATCGCGCCACCAATGAGAGATGCTGTGTAATCAGAGCCTCCCCTTTTTAGGTTATCAACTTCTTCGCGCGGGTTTCTGCAAATGAAACCTTGCGTAATGATCGTCTGCTTGTCTGTGTATTGATTTAAAATCGTTACCAATTTATCTTCAATAGTTGCCAATTCCGGCTCGCCGTCTGCGTCGATGCGCATGAAATCGAGTGCAGGCAGCAATACGGAGTTTTCTCCTTTTTCTTCCAGGTAAGCCTGGAACATTTTGGTGCTCAGGATTTCGCCTTCTGCAACCAGTTCTTTTTCCTGTTTAATCGTAAATGGCTTGATCCCAATCAGAGACTTAATGAAGCTAAACTCAGTTTCAACAATGTTCTTTCCTTCCTCTAAGCCTGCATCAGTTGCATATAACTCTTTAATGAACAACAGATAGTGCGATTTCAAATCTTCCGTCAACGAATTCGCTTTTGCATCGTCATAAGTCTTCGCAGCCTCACCAATAGCGATAAGCGCATTGGTAGAACCGGATAATGCGGACAAAACAACGATCTTGCGATTGGGATCGCCGTTAAGAAGTTCGCGGATTGAATGCATGCGTTCCGGCTTTCCTACCGAAGTCCCGCCAAATTTCCAGACTTGCATATTTAATGATTGAATGAGAGAATGAGTGAATGACTGAATGATTTAAAAACTTAATGACCTAACGATCTGTAATCACTTAATAAGCGCCCGCCGTAGCGATCTGATTGTATAAGCCTAGCATCTTAATCGCCGTTATCGCGGCTTCGTCGCCTTTGTTTCCGTGGACGCCGCCTGCGCGGTCTAGGGCTTGTTCCATATTGTTGGGTGTCAGGACTCCAAAAATAACGGGTTTGCCGGATTTCAGACTTACATTGGTAATGCCTTGTGCCACAGCGTGATTGATATAATCGTTGTGCTTAGTTTCGCCCTGGATCACGACGCCTAATGCGATTACGGCGTCAATGTCCCTGCGTTCTGCGAACCATTGTGCGCCTAGTGTGAGCTCGAAGCTGCCCGGCACATTGCCCCTTTCAATGTTCTCCGGAGAAGCTCCGTGATTGATCAATGTTTGGTAAGCCCCTTCAAAAAGCTTCTCGGTCACCTCGGTATTCCATTCGGCGACGAGGATTCCAAACTTTTTTGAGCTAATGTCCGGCAGGCCTTCCGTTTTGAAAACACTTAAATTCTTGTCAGCACTCGACATAATGGATCAGCGGATTATTGGATGTAAATGATTGATTGGGCAAATAAAAAAAGGATAAAACCTTTGTCGGCTTTATCCTTTTCAGAAACAGTAATGGTTAACCATTATTTGCCGACCTGTCCCTCTAATACTCCCATGTATTTCTTCGCGTTTACCACTTCCGATGAAAGAGGAAACTCGTCGATAACACGTTTATATGTGGACACTGCGTCAGCGGGCTGGTTTGCTTTTTCCTGTGCGATAGCTAATTTCATTAAATAAACCGGCGTGAAGTATTCGTTCTTCTCGTAATCCGCAGCCTTTTTATAAAAAGAAATTGCCTCAGCTGGTTGGTTCTTTTCAAGATATGCATCACCAATCAAAGATTGCGCCCGCGCATGAACCAAAAGATCAGATGAGCTGAATGATTGAAGATGCTTGATCGCATCATCATATTTTCCTTGTTTCAATAATGCCACACCGGCATAGAAATTCGCCAAATTACTAGCGTCAGTTCCTTTATAAGAATCAGCAATAGACAAAAGTCCTTCATTGCCACCGCTTCCGTTCAATGCTTTTTGTAATGAGTCAGCTTCAAAATCGTAAACGACATTTGCAAGTGCATCCTGGGCTGTGCCTTCTTGACCATCGATGTAAAAACGATATCCGGCAAAAGCGACAACTGCTAGCACAACCGCCCCTGCTATCCCTAAAACTATCTTGCGATTTTTAATAAAAAAAACCTCCGCTTTATTGATCTGGCCAGCTAATGCTTCCGGAGTTTCAATAATTTCAAGCCCGGATTCGTCCGTGTTTTTCTTGCTCATATCAATTAATTCGATTTTGGAGTGCAAAGTTATGAAAACTAAACGAAATTTTATTGCTAAAAAACATCGGAATAAACAAAAAAAACAGCACACCGGATAACCGATGCGCTGTCGCTATTTGAAAAGCTAAATATCAGATATACAAAGGAAATTGTTTCATCCAGTTATTGATCTCACCTTTCACAGCTGCGATCTTGGCATCCTGATCGTGATTAACAAGCACAGTATCAATGAAATCCACAATGCGCTCCATATCCGTTTCGACCATTCCACGGGTAGTTACCGCAGCCGTTCCAACACGGATTCCCGAAGTGATCATCGGTGATTTGTCATCGAATGGCACCATATTCTTATTAATGGTAATGTCCGCCTTAATCAATGTATTTTCTGCCAATTTTCCGGTTAAGCCAGGGTTCTGACCATTTTTCGTCCGAAGGTCGATCAGCATCAAATGGTTATCTGTTCCGCCGGAGATAATGCCGTAACCTTTATCTACAAATGCTTTCGCCATTGCCTGCGCATTCTTTTTCACCTGAACTGCGTAGTTGTAGTAACCTTCGCTCAATGCTTCCCCGAATGCAATCGCCTTAGCAGCAATGATATGCTCCAAAGGTCCGCCCTGTGTTCCAGGAAATACACCCGAATCCAAAAGCGAAGACATTGTGCGCAACTGGCCTTTTGGCGTTTTGATACCAAATGGGTTTTCAAAATCATTACGCATCATGATCACACCGCCGCGAGGGCCGCGAAGTGTTTTGTGCGTTGTGGTTGTTACAATGTGGCAATGATCAAACGGATCATTCAATAAACCTTTGGCGATCAAGCCGGCAGGGTGAGCAATATCCGCCATCAATAATGCACCAATCTGATCTGTGATCGAACGCAAACGTGCGTAATCCCAGTCGCGGCTATATGCGGAAGCTCCGCAGATCAAAAGTTTTGGACGCTCTCTTACAGCCGTTTCCTCTACTTTATCCCAATCTATCAATCCTGTTTCAGCTTCTACACCGTAAAATATAGGCTGAAAATATTTACCTGAAATGTTAACCGGCGAGCCGTGCGTCAAGTGACCACCATGCGAAAGGTTGAAACCCATGATTTTATCGCCCGGATTCAGGCATGCAAGAAACACAGCTGTATTTGCCTGCGCACCCGAATGCGGCTGAACGTTTGCCCAGGTTGCTCCAAAAAGCTCCTTTAAACGGTCAATTGCAATTTGTTCTATCTCATCCACAACCTCACAGCCACCATAGTAACGCTTACCTGGCAATCCTTCTGCATATTTGTTTGTCAAAACGCTTCCAGACGCCTCCATAACCTGTCTGGAAGTGAAGTTCTCAGACGCGATGAGCTCGATGCCAGATTCCTGACGATGTTTTTCTCTATTAATAAGATCAAAAATGGTGGTGTCACGTTCAACGCTGGTGAGTGTAGACATGGGTTGTATTGGGAAAATGGTGTGATGATTTCGTAGATTTGGGTGCAAAAATAAGAATATTTCTGGATGCGTTTATTTTTTAAATTTTTTTAATAATATTCGTTTTGAGTTGTATTTTTGCTCTCGATTTCCTACCCTGTCTATTCATAAACTCTTATAAATAAATTCAAGCATAATATGAGCCAGCAATCGGTGAATTCACAAACAATTTTGATGCAAGCTTCCAACAACGGAAAGGGAACGCCCGGAACGATCGGACAGCCAATCACCTACGAAAAAATACCGACTCAAATTTTCGCCGATTCCAAAGAGGCTTCCAATGCAGTAGCAAAGGAAATTGCAGACTTGATCCGCCAGAAGCAGAAAGAGGGTAAGAAATGTGTTTTGGGCTTAGCGACTGGATCTTCACCAAAAACGGTTTATGCAATTCTCGTGCGCATGCACAGGGAAGAGGGTTTGAGTTTTAAAAATGTAATTTCATTCAACCTGGATGAATATTACCAAATGGAGCCGGAATCGATTTACAGTTACCACCGCTTCATGAAAGAGCAGCTGTTTGATCATGTAGACATTCCGAAAGAGAATTACTTCCTTCCGGACGGCACAGTTCCTCCTGCATTATTACGTGATTACTGCACATCCTACGAAAATAAAATAAATGCTGTCGGCGGCCTGGATTTCCAGCTTTTAGGGATCGGGGGAAATGGCCACATTGGTTTTAACGAACCGGGATCGTTAATCAATTCACGCACGAGATTGATTACACTCGATCATTCAACGCGGGTTGCCGCAGGGATGGAATTTGGCGGATTGCATAATGTGCCCCGCAAAGCCATTACACTGGGTGTTGCGCCCATTTTGAATGCCCGCCGCATCGTTCTTTTGGCTTGGGGTGAAAGAAAAGCTTCGGTGATCCGCGGTGCAGTGGAAGGTCCTGTTACGGAACTGAACCCAGCATCTTACTTGCAGGCGCATCCGGACGTTTCTTTCGTTGTGGATGAAAGCGCGGCTTCTGAACTGACGCGGATTAAAACGCCATGGGCGGTTGATTCGGTGGTTTGGGATAATAAAATGATCAAAAAGGCGATCACGCATTTATCCAGCTCGCTAAACAAGCCGATTCTTAAACTGACAGATAAAGATTACAATGATAATGGTATGAGCGATTTGCTGGCGCAATATGGTTCTGGCTATGAGATCAATATCAATGTATTTAATCAATTACAACATACTATTACCGGATGGCCGGGCGGTAAGCCTAATGCAGACGACACCCACCGTCCTGAGAGAGCGCAGCCATCCAAGAAACGCGTGTTGATTTTCAGTCCGCACCCGGATGACGACATTATCTCCATGGGTGGAACATTCCAGCGATTGGTGGATCAGGGACATGAGGTGCATGTGGCTTACCAAACTTCCGGTAACATTGCCGTTGCCGATGATGAAGCATTACGTTTTATCGATTTCGTAGTTGACTTCAATAAAGGATTCGGAATTGACAGCCCGCAAGCGAATCAGATGTTCCTGGATGCGAAGGAGTTTTTGAAACATACGAAAGACAGCGAAATCGACACGCCTGAGATCAGGAAAGTGAAAGGATTGCTTCGCCAGGGTGAAGCCAAAGCAACTTGTCGTTTTGTTGGCATCCCTACAAGCCAGGCGCACTTCCTCAACATGCCTTTTTACGAAACAGGGACCGTTCAGAAAAAACCGATCGGTGAGGAAGATATCAAGATCATTGAAAACCTGATCGAAGAAATAAAACCGCATCAAATTTATGCAGCCGGTGACTTCGCCGATCCGCACGGAACGCATAAGGTGTGCTGGGATGCTATTGAAGCAGCATTACAGCGCTCGAAACATAAAAACTTCATGAAGGACTGCTGGGTATGGCTATACCGCGGAGCATGGGCTGAATGGGATATTTATGAAATCGAAATGGCTGTTCCAATGAGCCCGGACCAGGTTTTGAAAAAACGTCAGGGAATTTTCAAACACCAGTCGCAAAAGGATGGCGTTGTGTTTCAAGGCGAAGATTCGAGGGAATTCTGGCAACGCGCGGAAGAGCGCAACCGCGCAACTGCACATTTGTACGATGAGCTTGGCTTGGCGGAATACGAGGCGATGGAAGCTTTTGTAAGGTGGAAATTCTAAGATTTTAATATATAAAGTAAAAGCCCGGTGTTGTCACATCGGGCTTTTACTTTATATATCATTTTGCATTTATAATTCCATATCCATCCACATTCGCTGGGCCATTTTTTCGACCATTTTGACAACGCCTTCGATAGCGCCGAAGATTATGCAGAGCGGCAGAATAATTGGCAAAAATATCAGCCACTGCAATGCCATCGTAAAGTTAAATCGTTTTGAAATCGGCGTTTTCATATCAGGTTCAGGTTATTAACATAGGAGTTTGATATCCCAAGTTAGCGTTTTTATTTAATGCCAACAAAGTAATTCTCCAAAAACGTTCGAAAATTGTAGAAAATTTTTATAAACAATGTAATTATTCTATTGTAGATTCTACTAAAAGCAAGTGCTACAAGGTTGCTACCCGCCGAAATTGAACCCGCTCTTAAAAAATTTTTGTTTATTTGTTATAGTTAAATAAATCAAAATTCCGACATGCCGTCTTCCGACATCATACAATTATTACCAGATTCTATAGCCAATCAAATTGCCGCCGGCGAGGTTGTTCAGCGGCCTGCATCGGTGGTGAAGGAACTTATGGAAAATGCCATTGATGCGAAGGCGAACCATGTGCAAGTTATTTTAAAAGAAGCTGGAAGGGCATTGATCCAGATCATTGACGACGGTTCGGGAATGTCTGAAACCGATGCCCGAATGAGCTTTGAGCGGCATGCTACTTCGAAGATACGGCAGTCGGAAGATTTGTTCAGGATCCGGACAATGGGCTTTCGGGGCGAGGCGCTTGCTTCCATTGCCGCTATTGCACAAGTTGAGCTGAGGACGCGTCAAGAATTTGACGAGCTGGGCACGATGATCCGGATCGACGGTTCGGAGATTAAGGCGCAGGAAGCGATTGCATGCCTGAAAGGGACGAACCTTTCGGTTAAGAACCTGTTTTTCAATGTTCCTGCACGACGCAATTTCCTGAAATCCAACTCGGTTGAAATGCGTCATGTCCTGGATGAATTTCAGCGCGTTGCCCTCGCACACCCGCAGGTTGCTTTTACATTGCACCATAATGATACGGAGGTTTTCAACCTGCAATCGGGCAAGCTGGTTAAGAGGATTGTTGACATTTACGGAAAGAGTTATCGGGAGCAACTTGCTTTTTGTCAGGAGGATACGTCCTACATCAGCGTTCGCGGTTATATTGGAAAGCCTGAGTTTGCCAGAAAAACACGCGGCGAGCAGTTCTTTTTTGTAAACGACCGCTATGTGAAACATAGTTACATGCACCATGCGGTTATCAGTGCATTTGACGGCACTATACCGGAAGGGAGCCATCCATTTTATGTCCTCTTCATTGAAATTGATCCCTCACACATTGATATAAACATTCATCCGACGAAAACGGAGATCAAATTTGATGATGAAAAGTCGGTGTATGCCATTGTCATGGCTGCGGTCAAAAAGGCTGTGGGCGTTTATAATTTGTCCCAATCTATTGATTTTGACGATAACATTAATTTTCTGAACCCAACATCGTCGGATCAAAACCATAATTTAATTCCCAGAACGGTCATGCCTGACTGGGCAGCGCAATCGAAAAAAGGAGAAAGCGGGCAGTCCAGATCGAATCTGACCAATTGGAATAAACTCTTTGAAGGATTACAGAATACAGAAGACCGTAACCGTGAGCTGGCTGCATTTGAAACCAATGCAAGCACAGTTTCGAGGCCATCATTCCAGGAGCAGCCAAAAACCATTGCCAGCAAGATTAACAGAATGGCGTCCGAGGTTATTTCTGCGCCCGAAAGCGATGCGGTTCTTTTTCAGCTTCATAACAGATACATTCTTTCACAGGTCAAAGACGGCATTATGCTCATCGACCAGAAGGCTGCTTATGAAAGGATTCTCTACGAACGATATCGTAAGATGCTGACGAACCGAAATGGGGCTTGCCAGCAATTGCTTTTTCCTAAAACCATCCGGTTGACGCATTCGGATATGCAGCTTGTGAATGAGACGAAAAAGGAAATCAGGAGCCTGGGATTTGAATTTGATGAGTTTGGATCCAATGAGCTGATCATTCGGGGAATTCCGGCGGATTTACCGGAAGAGAGTGAGCAAGATCTTTTTGAAGAACTGATTGAGCAACTAAAACAAAGCTACTCCGACCTTAAACTCAATAAACCCGAAAGCCTTTCACGCTCGCTGGCCAGACGCTTTTCTGTTCGTTATGCGGTGAAACTTTCATTTGTAGAAATTCACACATTGATTGACCAGCTTTTTGCATCCACCGATCCTAACAGAACTCCTAGCGGAGAAGCAATCATCGTTTTGCTCACAATGGATAAACTTACCAGTATATTTAAAGCCTGACGAACAAAAATATAGGGTCATCAGTTATTGAATAAATCTTGATTAAACACAAAATATGTTATCCATAACCCCTACTGTCAAGAACTTACTTATTCTTAATATTCTCTTTTTTGTAGTCGATTCCTACATTTTTAATCTTACTAATGTCTTTGCGCTGCGGTCTTTATTTTCTCCCGCGTTTTTGCCATTTCAGTTTGTAACGTACATGTTCTTGCACGGAAGCTTTGGGCATTTGTTCAGCAATATGTTCGGGTTATTTATGTTCGGACCATTGCTAGAGCGAGGCTGGGGGCCAAAGAAATTTTTGTTTTTTTACTTTTTTACGGGCATAGGAGCGGGAATGCTGTTCTCCGGGATTGATTATTTTGAAAACAGTCAGGTTAGGCAGGCTGTTGAAATATTTACTCAGAATCCGACGCCGGACGGACTCGTGGATTTCATGAGCAAACATGCTGAAAGAATTTACGAAGCCAACCTTGATTTTTTAAATAAGTTTGAAGAAAATCCAACAAATTCTGGCTACATTCAACAAAGTGTAGCGTTTGTAAATAGTTATTATCAAAGTTTGATCAATACACCGCTGGTTGGTGCTTCGGGAGCAATTTTCGGCATCCTAATGGCGTTTGGTTTATTGTTTCCGAATACTGAGCTTTTCCTCCTTTTTGTTCCGTTTCCGATTAAGGCTAAATATTTTGTCGCTTTTTACGGTTTGTACGAATTATACGCTGGATTTCAGAATGCTCAGTCAGACAATGTCGCACATTTCGCGCACATCGGAGGAATGCTATTTGCCTATATATTATTGCGTTACTGGAATACGCAAAGAACAAATTTCTATTGAGAGATGAGCAATATTGTTGATGACGTAAAGAGGGAGTTTGCCAAATCAGAGAATGCACTTGTAAAGATAATCCTCGTTAATGTCGCGGTCTTCCTGACTTTGCTGCTATTAAAGATTATTCTGACTCTTTCTCAATCCGCAAATGTTTACACTGCAGTGATTAATACGCTGCAACTTCCCGCAGCAACCAATGAGTTTTTGTACAGACCCTGGACGCTGATCACTTATTTTTTCACACACGATGATATTTTCCATATCCTCTTCAATATGCTGTTCCTCTATTGGTTTGGAAAGCTTATTGATGAGTATTTGGGTGCAAAGCGCGTTATTGCGCTGTATATGCTTGGGGGGATAGCGGGTGGATTGATTTACATTGTCCTTTACAATGCATTACCTTACTTTCAGGCTCACGTAGAAGGATCCAGAATGCTTGGCGCTTCGGCAGCAGCATTTTCTGTGGCGGTAGGAGCTTCTACTTTGCTTCCCAACTACACATTCAACCTTATTTTTTTAGGGCCGATCAGGATCAAATTTATTGCCCTTTTTTACATTATCCTTTCTCTTGCGCAAACTGTTGGCCCGAACGCCGGAGGCAATTTAGCGCATTTGGGAGGTGCTTTTGTTGGTTATGTATTTATCAAATTATTGCAAAGCGGAACAGACCTTGGTAAGCCGTTATATGCTGTGATGAATGTATGGTCCAGATTATTCCGCAAACGTCCCTCTATGCAGGTTACTTACCGCGAAAGACAAGTTTACCGAAGCACAAGTGTTTACTCCTCAACATCGTCATCCGGAACGATTGAAATGCCTGATCAGACGGAAATTGATTCCATATTGGATAAGATTTCAAAATCGGGCTATGAAAGTTTGACGAGAGAAGAAAAGCAAAAGCTGTTCAAGGCAAGCCAGCAAAAATAAAGTCAGACTTAATGTCCTTATTTGCTTAATTTTGTCTGGATTAATTCCGCAAAAATTTGATTTCAAAAGCTTGAATATGCTTATAAAACCTGGGAAGTTATTAGCTAAGATTGATTCCCCTGAGGACCTACGAAAGTTAGACAGTTCCCAGCTTCCACAAGTATGTAACGAATTACGTCAGTTTATTATTGATAACGTTTCCGTCTATGGCGGGCATTTTGGTGCGAGCCTGGGCGTAGTTGAGTTAAGTGTTGCACTTCATTACGTGTTCAATACACCGGATGATCAGTTAGTTTGGGATGTGGGCCACCAGGCTTATGGTCATAAAATCTTAACTGGCAGACGGGATAATTTTCATTCCAACCGCACATACGGAGGCCTTTCTGGTTTCCCCAGACGCAGCGAAAGTATTTATGATGCCTTTGGGGTAGGACATTCGTCTACATCCATTTCGTCGGCACTAGGAATGGCTGTTGCATCCGCATTAGAGAAAAACTTTGAAAGACAGCATATCGCCATTATAGGAGACGGTGCAATGACCGCGGGGATGGCCTTTGAAGGCATGAACCACGCGGGAGCAACGGATTCCAACCTGCTTATCATTTTGAATGATAATTGTATGGCTATTGACCCGAATGTGGGCGCATTGAAAGAATATCTGACTGACATTACCACTTCACAGACTTATAACAAGTTCAGGGACGAGGTTTGGAATATGCTCGGTAAGATGAGCAACTTTGGTAAGAGCGCTCAGGAGATCGTTTCGAAAGTAGAAACGGTGATGAAAACCGCAATTCTTCGGCAGAGTAATCTTTTTGAATCACTAGGGCTAAGATATTTCGGTCCTATTGACGGCAATGATATCAGTCACCTTACCGAGGTTTTAAAAGACCTTAAAAGTATTCCAGGACCAAAGTTGTTGCACTGCCTTACCGTAAAAGGTAAAGGTTATGGTCCTGCTGAAAAAGACCAAACGAAATGGCATTCGCCCGGTATTTTTGATAAGATTACAGGAGAAATTAAAATAAAGGTTTACGATCAGCCGCAAGCACCGAAATATCAGGATGTCTTTGGCAACACCATTGTAGAGCTTGCAGAGCATAATCCTAAGATTGTCGGCGTAACGCCGGCCATGCCATCCGGTTCATCATTGAACATTATGATGGACGTCATGCCCAAAAGAGCATTTGATGTCGGCATCGCTGAACAGCATGCTGTTACATTCTCTGCCGGAATGGCCACGCGGGGCGAAGTTGTTTACTGCAATATATATTCAACCTTTATGCAACGGGCATATGATCAGGTCATTCATGATGTCTGCATTCAGGAGCTGCCTGTGATCTTCTGTCTCGACAGAGCAGGCCTGGTAGGCGCGGATGGACCAACTCACCACGGGCTTTATGATATCGCTTTTATGCGTTGCATTCCCAACATGGTTGTAGCGTCGCCTATGAATGAACAGGAGTTGAGAAATCTGATGTACACTGCACAGCTGGATTCGTTCCAGTCAGGAAAGCAAGCATTCACAATTAGATATCCCCGTGGTTCGGGCGTAATGCCTAACTGGAAAACGCCGTTTGAAGAAATTCAGATTGGTAAGGGCAGAAAACTGAGAAGTGGTGAAGACATTGCGATTCTGTCATTCGGACCTCTTGGAAACTTTGCATTGAAAGCGTGTGAACAGTTGGAATTAAACGGCATTTCCGCCGGATTATATGATATGCGTTTTACAAAGCCATTAGATGAGGCTCTGCTGCACGAAGTATTCAAATCCTATGACAGGATCATCACACTAGAAGATGGCTGCTTACAAGGAGGATTTGGCAGTGCTATCATAGAGTTCATGGCAGACAACGGATATTCTTCGATCATAAAAAGATTAGGCATCCCAGACCATATCATCGAACACGGCGAACCGAATGAACTCTACCGCGAATGCGGAGTCGATACAGAAGGCATTAGCAAGGCGGTTCAAGAGTTTTTAAACGCCAGATCTAATGCTAAGACTGTTGTATTGAATTAGGGATTGATTTAATAAGTTTGAATGTGGCTGCTTGGAAACTAGGCAGCCATTTTTGTTTTAACCATCTAATAGGAAGATAAACCGCCGCGTCTTTCATCGATTGCTGTGTAGAATTATAAAACCGGCGTTCTACGATTGCTATTCACAGGACTTATGTAATGAATGAGCCCTATAATAAGGAGCTTACTAAGCATTGAAAGACCGCTCTTAAGAAATGGTCTTTGAGTGGTATAGTTGCGGCAAGGCTACGCCCCGGACTAGGCGCCCCGTGTACTTTAACCAGGTCGGACCGCGCAGGTTTGATCC
Source organism: Dyadobacter alkalitolerans DSM 23607 (assembly GCF_000428845.1). Lineage (GTDB taxonomy): Bacteria > Bacteroidota > Bacteroidia > Cytophagales > Spirosomataceae > Dyadobacter > Dyadobacter alkalitolerans. The sequence goes on from NZ_AUAS01000003.1 coordinate 565,442, forward strand.
GAGCCGCGTAGGTCAAGCTGGCGCAACGCAGTACCATCGGCGGTCCCTTAAAAAGTACAAAAAAATACTATCCTTATGAGATGGTCTTCAGTGGTATTGTGACGGCTAGGCTACGCGCCCCGGACTGCGCGTCTAGCCTACTTTTATCAGGTCGGACCGCGCAGGTTTGATCGGGGATGCCTAATCCAAGTATCATCGGCCGTTCTGGCTGGGGCCGCGAGCAACCTGGGCGCCCCGGCTTAGGCAGCCCCGCTTAACTTTTCTGTTTGAGACGGGGCGCACAGCCGGGCAAGAAGCGAACCCCTCAGGCACAAAAAAAGCCTTACATTCCTGCAAGGCTTTTAGTTTTAATGTTATTGTGGCGGCTACCTACTTTACCAGGTTTGATCCAAGTATCATCGGCGGTTCTGGGCTTAACTTCTCTGTTCGGGATGGGAAGAGGTGAACACCAGGCCAATAGCCACCAACAAGGTCGTTGTTGGTCTTTGTTTTCAACAATATTTTGGTGAGTGTATAATCAATGTCATATTGGAAGTAGAAGAGATCAAAAAGTGTTAAGATGTTAATGTGCAAGCTGTTGGGTAATTAGTACTGCTCAGCTGAATGTATTTCTACACGTGCACCTGCAGCCTATCAACGTCGTAGTCTACAACGACCCTTATGTGG
>NZ_AUAS01000004.1 GCF_000428845.1 Dyadobacter alkalitolerans DSM 23607
AGGCAAAAACAGCAAGCCGACGAGCTGCTAAAAAGTGAGGAAGGCATTGTCAAACGAAAGAAGCGGTGCTATGACGTAGAACCCGTCTTTGGCAACATTAAACATAACCACGGCTTCCGCAAGTTTATGCTCCGCGGCAAACAAAAGGTCGAAATAGAGTGGGGATTGATCGCACTAGCCCAGAATATCAGGAAAAGGGCGGCCTAGGAGGGCTGTTTACGCGCCTACCTGGCAAATCCAGTAAGCTAGCTTTTAACGGCGGATTTTGAATCTTAATTCTCAGTTACAAAAACCAGAAACGAAAGAGGGTGCCCCATTTTGAAATGAGACACCCTCTTTTGAATGTTTTGACATCATGTCCTGCAGAGAGAGAGGGATTCGAACCCCCGGACCTGTTACAGTCAACGGTTTTCAAGACCGTCGCAATCGACCACTCTGCCATCTCTCTAAATATTTCGCCGTGTGCGAAACGTGGTGCAAAGGTAAAAACAAAATCGGTATGCGCAAGAGTTGGCTTGAAAAAAAATGTTTGGAAACTATGGCTCATGCGTTCAGGTTAGGGCTTTGTTTGCATGGGAAAGAAGTTATCCGTTGTCACTTCTAAAACTTGCTTGCTATTCAGCTAGACATGCATGACTCTTCCACAAGTCGACCGCTTTCCTGAAACCGACCGCCAAATTTCAGTTTCGTTTCAATTTTGCTGCTGAAAGATTTGACTCCAGTTCCCTATTCTGTTCCATTAAAGTAAGATTCTCCTTTTGCAGCGCATTCATTTTCGCTTTTGCAGAAATCAACGTCGTATCACCCGCCTTACTCTTCACAATCTCATTAAACAAATCGACATAGCTAGTAATGATAATTTGATAGAATGGTTGTCGATAGTTGCTTTGCAGATCGTTTGTCCATTTGAAAAGCGGCGCCAGGGCTTCTGTTTTGACATCGGCTGCCTTTTGGATTTGGATGACGAGGGTGTCTGCGTCGTTGGTGTGATGTATTAGCTTTTCGACTTGCTCGTTCGTTACGGCAGTGAGGTCGCTTTGTTTTTTGGGTATTTCAATCATTGAGAAATAGAGCATAAAAGCGACGAGTAGGATCATTAGAATATAACACAGCGAGAAGCGGAGGATTGTTGCATTTCGCTGTGCAGCATTGATTGGCTTCATAAACGGTCGGTTAAGGCAAGCCCAGCAGGACTTGTTTGATCATTTGATTCTGAGATTTTAGCTCTGCATTTTGTTCTTCCAATTTAGAAACCAGCGTGCTGACGCGTTTTACTTCACCTGCTTGTTCATTGCGTTTGTTCAACAAATGCTTATTCAGCAGAACTCTCACCTGGTAATTCCGGATAAGTTTTGAAGCAAGCAGGGCGGGGGAGGTTTGGCCCGCATATTCCTTTTTCATTGAAGCAAATTGCCTTTCCAGAACGGCGTCGCTGCTGGCAATGGCGATCTGATCATTGGACGCGAGTGCAGCAATGTGTTGTTTATATAAACTGTCCAAAACAACAACTTCCTTTCTGAACTCAGTTTCCTTGTCCTGGCTGATCAACTTTGTTTGGTTGCCCTTTCTGAATTTGGGCGTAGCATAATAAAAGGCGATGCTCCCGAGGAGCAGTAAACTCACGTTAATCAGTATATACCGTTGTGATCGGTTCATATCTTTTGTGGTTAGGCAATGTCCCATTTTCCGGCGTCGACATAGGGGAGTGCCAGCAGGTTTTGAAGGACAAAATCAATGAAATCCAGATAGCCTTTTACATTATCGAGCAACAAGCTGCAATCATTATGATTGTAAGGGCTTGTTAATACGGAATCGATCATGGAGTCCATTACCGACTTGGTTACTTCCGCATAATGCGTGTTGAACTTGGTTGTCCCGGCAACATTATTCCGCAGATATTGGTAAAACCGACTGGCGCTGCTTTCCGACAGACAGTCAATGGCGGTGCGCATGGTGCGAGCGTAGCGGACCAGTTCCTGAATGAAATGTACAGGCGGCAGATCTTTTGAAATGAGCCGGTAATGGTCGATAATTTCAAGGCCGGCGAAAACCAGTTTTTCGGAGATCTGGTAAATGTCCCGGGCAACGGGCGACTGGTTTTGCATTCCATTAATTTTCCTCTGGATTAATATTGCGGTCTGGTGAATGCTGTTGATCTGTTTGCCGCATGTTTCGTAATACCAAAGCAAATTTTCCCCGAAAACACCAGCCGAGGGAGGAATGTAATCGTAGTCGGGAGAAAACATCTGCCCTTCGAACCGGATCCGAAAAATAGGCATGCTATGAGCATCCGAAAGCTTTTCATGGACGGAAAGCAGTTCCAGCATAGGTTTTAGCGTCACAAATGGCTTTCGAAGCGGCTGCTCTTCCATATCATACTCACCTGTTTCTGTTAGCCCCGACAATGAAATGCGCAGGACAACATAAAAAATACCCACATTGCCGAGCCGGTTCTTGTAATCCATCAACGAGAGGCTTACGCTGTCAGGGTCCGTTCCCGCGTCCCATTCCACGCGTAAGCCGCCCGGTGTAATGGCACGGCAGGAGAGCATTTGGATGGTGTCGCCCAGGACCCGGAGCTGAATTCCTGCGCCAGAGTTATCGGCGGATGGCAGCAGGCCGTAATTATGTGTATTTAGAAAGATAGCAGTAGCATCACGCAAAGCGTCGCGGATCGCGTGGTCGTGTGCAACGAGATGCTGCTGGGTGATTTTCATACCATCCCGCCAGTTCAGAAATGGATAAGTAATTTCTGGAAGTGTCATGACCGGATTGGATTAGTGCTGATGGCGTAAATAATATCATTTCCCTTTACTTCATTCTCAAAAAGGGTTTTCTCTGTGTCCAGAATGATCTTTTTCCTTTGAGGAGAATATTTGAACAACATCCATTCAAGCGGGAGCTGGTTATCGGACAGGAACTGGATTGGTTTCTTGCGATATTCCCGGTGTTTGTTGTGAAAAGATATGAAGTAATGGAAAAGCTGTCCTAATGTTGTGTTTCCCGGATATTCCACCTCATATCCTTCAAACGGCTCGTTTTTTCCTGGTACGGGCGTAAAATTCATCATTACACGGACCGTTTCAACAGGCACCAACCTGGGCACAGGCTCGTTTACGGGGTAAGTCCAGGTCTTGTATCGCAACGCCGGGATCTTCATCCAGAGTTCATAGGAAACGAAAATCAGCGCGGGTAGGAGGAAAGCAGGAGAAGCGGAGAGCAGAAGATATTGAAAAGGATTGTCGTGGTTCAGCAGGCTATAAGTAACCATATATCCTGCAATGCCAACGAAATACAGTGAAAGACCGGCAATGAAAACGTCCAGCAGGGAATCGTTGCTCCACCATGATAAGGTCATTGGCGCCAATACTAAATACAGGATACCCATTAGAAAGGACATGGCGAGCAATACGATAAAACCCGTGATAATCGAGTCTGTTTTTGAATTGATAAACCCTAAAACAGCAAACAGGAGAAATACCCATATCAGCCAGATCGCCCATCTCAAAACGGACATTGCGTTTGTTTTTTCATACATTAAAATACCAGTAAATGCCAGCCCTGATAACAGTGCCAGCAGTGCCGGTAATATCTTGTAAAACAGCTCCATAGATGTTAAAAGTCACAAAATTGTTGAATAGCCCAGAACACCCGTGTCTCTGGTTTTACTAATGGTAAAAAAACCTTTTTCTGCGATCAGTAACATGTCCCACGAAATTTCGGCTGGCAACAACAAGCCGCATAGAAATGTCAAAATTTGGTAATGTTTTCCAGCCGGTTCATGGCTCCGGAAATGGTGCAGGTCGGTGTCGGCAACCGGGCCAATCCGGATGCTGATGTGATCCGGATCATAATACTTTCCATGCAGGATCCAGTCCACCCCCAATGTGCCTTTTCCCAGCGGTTGCAGAAAGTCAAGGTCCGTGCTGTGGTTGGATTTCGATTCGTTTTTATCAAATGCCACTTTTTGTCCCAACACTTTTTCAAAATACATCTGGCAAGCCGGCATGTTACCGACGATCAGATGTGCGTGGATGGTCAGCTCCAAAATGGCTTCCTTCTGCTCAGGAGATAATTGCAGATCCAGATCGGGCCACAGATAATCGAAAAGCGTATCGTGGTAATAAGCAAATGGATTTACCACGGAATGGTGCTCATGCATTTCCAGGGCTACCCGCTGTCTGCTAAATTCAATATCGAAAGGCGAAAAGAATGTTCTGGCTTGATTTATGCCTGATTCGTAGTAATCAATGTCTTCCAGAATAACTTCCGTGGAACGTTCGCTCCGGCTGATCGTCGGCTGAAATATCATTCCCGGTGGCAGCATATCGGAAATTCCCTCCCGTGCCATACGCACTTTGGCATAAGGCGTTTGAAAATCGGAATCCCGGTGCTCGTCGGTTATGCCCGTAACATCCCTGGACCCGGAGCGGTTAAAGGCGCCAATGGGCGTTAGTAATATATTTTCAGATGGATGAATAACGGCTTCTGCGATTTCCCGTGCAACGGTTTCTGCACGTAAGTCGGTCTTTAATGTGAGCAACGTTTCGGCCACTTCGTATATCTCCATCACATTTTCCAGTTAAATCCGTGAACAGAAATATATAAGGGGATCATTCCGACCGACTTTTGTAGCAGGCTGTTTTTCACCAATCTGGCTTGCCTCATCCAATATTCATCACTCTGATCTTCTTTATCAGGAAATATCAATACATCCAGCGCCAGGCGAAGGCCTTCTTTCTGTCCTTCACCGATGCCCAGTCCTTTTTTTACTTCAACTTTTAATGCTGTATCACCCAAAAAATTCATTGCAATGGTGCGGTAATCTTCAATCGTTACCGCCCGTCCGCGCGTGAGCAATGTTTCTTTAAGTGCCTTTTGCATTTGAAGATCGTCCATAGGAGCGCGGCCGCCATTGGTGGGAAGCATCAAATACGCCGCTTCGGCCTTGAACTGGTTTGCCGAAGCAGCATTCAATTTTGTCAGTGCGCGCAGCCCATTGGCTTTTTCTCCATCGGAAGTCCAGAAATACACGTCCAGTATGGTCCCTGTTGACCGCGTTTTTACCATCAAATAAACCCGGGGTAATACGAAATCAAATGTGTCCAGGTGTTCCCTTAGCTTGCTTACATGCTGATTGATCTTGTTCAGGTGATTGGAAACAATAGAAATATCGAGGGCATTGAACGCAGCCAGGTCGTCGCGCATTTTTGCCGTAACATCGTTCAGGCTTTGGAATGCATCGCGCTTATCAAAACGGGCGACGGCACGGTTGCGCAGCGCGTATACATTTTGGCTGCTGGCAAACTTATTTCTTTCGGTTGGCGAAAGAATCTCCCCGTCACCATTGACAACTTTTTCAATGGCCATGAAACCATCATCATCTTTCAAACCATATACATTAAAGAGCGGCTGCAATCTGCCTCGCTGGTGGATTAGCTTGCGGTTCAGGACCGGGATGCAGTTTGTGAAGATCTCCATTTTGTCCAGTGCGGCGGGCGTCATTGAAGCAGGGCAGCGCATTTTTATCCAAAGCAATTTGTCTGGAAAGAGCGTTTTAGCATTGGCTTCCGGAATCATTCCAGCCCATTCTTTGGGATAGTTTTCAAATTGAGATCCTGCTTTCAACCCGGTAATAGCCATAAAGTGCGCATTGTATGATTCCCGCACGCTCTCTTCAATGGGTTTGAAAAAATCACTTTTGCTTTTTGCATTCTCCCCGGCCATAATGCCATCCGTCGATCCGTAATGTTGGACGGGATCAGTAAACGTACCTGGTGCACTGTTTGAAAACTTGATCAGCGGAATGTAAGGAAGGTTTTTGGATTGATCAGCGACAGCGCCCCAGTTGAAAAACAATGTCAGTTGGTCGGGCACTTCTTTTTCAGGTATTTCAATGCCAACCCAACATATCTGCTGCTCAATGGGCTTGGCTGGAATCGGGAATGCAGTTTCTCGCTGAAAAGTAGCGCCGATCTTGTCGATCCGCGCGCCGGTTGCAATGAAGCGGATATTTGCGCCCGAAAGGCGGAAAGATCCGGCCGGGCTCATTGTGACTGCGGAATTTCCCTGGGTTGCAAACTGATCCGAAGGAATGACGTCAACGGGTCCGGAAGTGGTTTTTATCAATACTACGGAGTGTGCTGGAATAATGCCCGTGATCGTCTCAGGTAACACAGCCTCTGCCATGCGCTTCACGGTATGGGACTGCGAAGACTCTATCTCCTGCCAGATCTTCTCTGTTTCTGTGGCAAAGGCACCAAATAGCAGATCCACCAGCGGGTCAAACGAACCATTTTTCAGGTCAATTTCATCCACGCCCCATTGCCGGGCCGCTTCCTTATGCAAGCGGGTTTTTATCGACTCTTTGGTTTCTAAAATCGGCATAATGTTGGATTTCGACATATGTTGTTCAGACCACGGTGATAGGGCCGAAGAACATTAAGAATAGTTCGTCAAAGTTTTCGCCGGACTGGATCACAGTTCCTTTCACCCTTATATTGAGACGGTTTCTGATTCTGGTAACTTTGTTTTCCCTGCTTAATTCCTGCAATTCATCCCTTTGCACATCCACGTCGTGGATTTTAAGACGGGTCTCATATTTATGGACCGAGAGCCGAATATCGTCGCGCACCTGGTCCAGCCAAATATTCAGATTGTCTGTTTGTTCAAAATCTTTCTCCCACAACAAACACTGAAATCCGTTATCATATCGCCATTCACCGCGCTGAGTGAGGAGCAGGAGATAAATGTATTCCCGCACCGAAGCCTTGACAGTCACTTGCGGCAACGGCTTTTTTTTGAGCAGCGCGCCAAAATCAACCGGAATACGGTAGTGTTTAGCCATTGTCTTAGTTTATCATCACCATAGCCGCTTTCAGACTAGCCTGCGCGCCGCCTTCAAGAGCGAGTTGCGCATTACCTTTAATGCTGGTTTGCGACTTGCCTTCAACATTCACTGTAGCACCTGTAATCTGCATTTTGGCCTTGGCTTCAATGCTTCCTTTGTTGGTCTCAACCGTCCAGTCCTGCTGGGCAGTCATACTGATCTTTTCGGCTTTTAATTCAATTTCTTTGGCTTCCAGCGTAATTTTTCCCTCACTCTTTACGCTGATCACCGGCTCGCCATCCAGAGTCAGGACCACCTCATTTCTGTTTTCCTTATTGTAAATCCTGATAGCTTCTTTTCCATCAGAATCATCGATAATGATATGGTTGCCGCCTTTGGTTATGATCCCTTTAATCATATTAACCTTTTCAAAAAGGTTACCGCCCGGCAATGCTGAACCCGTGTACATCGATCCGCGCACAAAAGGCAGATCGGGATTTCCAAACTCAAAATCAACAAAAACCACCTCATCAATTTCAGGCACAAAGTATACACCGCGCTCATCTCCGCTCATCAGGTTTGCTACTCTCGCCCACGGCGTTGAGTCACCATTTTTTTGCCAGTAAAACTGCACTTTCACGCGGCCCATTTGTTCAGGATCATTGGTATCGATTACCTTGGCTGGTTGGGATTCTGCTTTGGGCTTTGAGATGGAATAATCTACGGGCGGGTAATCGCTGTCCTGGGGTACTGCCTCAAAGTGGTTTTGGTAAAATCCTCTGGAGTCGAGGTAGTGATGCACATTAGTCACGGTAAAAGTACCATAGTTGTCGGTGCGGACCGTTTTGTCTTCATGGTCTTTTATTTCATCCTTTACTGTAAATGGAATGCCGACATACATTTCAACACTTTGTGAAGTGCCTTTAAGCAACCCAAGGTTTTTGGCATAGCCGCTCTTGCGAACCTTCGCAGCCTCAGCCAATGCGGATTCCGTATCATATCCTGAAAAATCAATATCCAGGTTTTCTTCTTTAAAGAGCTTATCGGACTGAGAAGAGGCAATTCTAACATCCTGTAGCAAATCAACATTGATGCTCTTCGAAGATGCTTCCAGTTGCTTGTCCTTGGCATAGTTATATAGCTTGCCTGTAAATGTCAAAGGCTCAAGAGCCAGCAGATATTCCATTTGCTGGAGATTAACACCATAATTCAGCTCCAAAGGCTTTTTTTTGACACGAGCTGATTTCCCGAATATGACCTTGTCGCCATCATAATAAAACCATTCTCCGTAAGCAGCGCCGAGTCGCTGCACAAATTGGTAGTTACTTTCCTGATATTGAGTTAGGTAGGGGATTTGTTCAGTGGATTTTGGGCTCACCCTGGCCTCCATCAACCCTTGGACAGGCCTGAAAACATCCTCCAAAACATTTTTCAACTCCTTTGCTTCAAATGTTCTTGTATTATTTCCGGTATCCAGTAAGATGGTTGGACTTACAGCATGGATAATAAGTGTATTGTCAATGGCATCATTCATTTGCAATTGAATGCCCATAATAATGCCAGTGAAGCTGTGTGTGGCTGTTTTTGGCGTTTTGGTGGTGTTGTCATCCTGCGTAATGGCCACCGTAATTTTCTCGCCAGACCATCTTTCTACCAATTTCTGCAGGTGAAGTTCACAGTCGGCATCTGCTTCACTGCCCTCTTCATCTCCTTTTAGAGCAGCATTAATGTCGTCGAAAGTGACGTGCATCTCCAGTCGATGGTGATCATTAAATGGCTGGGACAAGTTTAAAAAAATAAACTTTTTAAGCGTCAGTCCGCCAAACTTTACTTCTAACCGGTGAGTGAGCGACATATGAATTCACTTTACATTATTATACTAATCTGAGTGATGGTCCTTTTGGATTGACAGGCGGGGGCGGGACTGGGTCTTTCTGTTTTATGGCGCTGTAAACAGGGCGTATCCATTTAGCGTACTCCTCCTCGGCTTTTTGTTTTGGCCAGAATTCAAAATTGCCTTCTGGGGAAAACACATAAATGTTGTCGAACTTGTTTTTAAAAAGAGCGGAGCCCGGATGCTGTATCATATCAATGCCAAGTGACATGTTGATGTAATTGTTGACCGCCTTGTAGTTGATGCCTGTCACTGTAATTTCTCCATTCTGCTCGCCCACAAGGCCCAGATTTCGACGTTCGTCGCCAACCCGGACAATATCGAAGAGATCATAGTCGCCGTACAAATAATATCCGTCGTAGGTAAGACAGCCGTGTCGTGGCGATGTTTTATCGAGGTCAATTCCAAAACCTTTTCCCGGCTTGTGACGTGGCCTTTGGTGTAGATGCAGCTGATATTTTTTCGCATACTTTACCCATTCTTTATGCGCCTCTTTCGGTTCATCGAAGCAATCAGTGTGAATTTCATAGCTGACAACAAGCCCGCCTGTGTGATAAGATTTGCTGTCGCGGCTTGCGGTTTTAAACTTACATACAAGCGGTTTTGGTAAACAATCCGCCCGCCCCATGAATTTCAAGGATTGCACGTTCGTCTGCCGCAACATAATCCAGGATCCGGTATGCACTGCTGCCTCCTTAAAGACCTGAATGTCCTCTTCCCGCATTTGTAAGCTCATAATTTCCACGGTCTGGATTTGATATTGTATGCTTTAGAATTAACCGCCAAGGCTGCTTGTCAATGACTTTTCGGAAACTTATTTGAAGCCTTTGAATGAACTGAAAGGAACACCCTTGCCAATATTAAATTCGGTCATCGATTCATATATAAAGGGATTTCCAACATTTAGGTTAGCATGCCAGTCAAAGACATATTTCGTGCCGTCCCGCATAGTAACCACAGTTCCCTGATGTGCAGAACCTGTAGTTGAGTCACGAGCCTCGGAAGTTGCGGTTTGAGCAGGAAACGAGCTTGATAATGCGCCTTTTATTTTAATAGCATTTGCCGTGGCTTCTGCTATGGCATTACAATCCCACTTCGACTTGGCGTCGGAAACTTCTGGTGCAATACCAACCAATTCTGATGCCCAAAGACCAAAGTTCCGCGCCGTTCCTGCCCAGCCTAATCCGCCAGGGATTGCTCTAAATACGCTGTTAATCTTTTCAAAGCTTGTTGTGTCGGTTGCGACAACGTCAATAATCTGCTTCGCCTGTTCAATTGAGAGGGCCATTGTTAGTATAGTTGTTCAATTTACAATATTGGTGTATTGAGAAGAATCCATCGAATTCCCTCAATACACGACTCCTCTTACCACTTCTTCTCAAAAGCCACACCATCAACAGTCAGCTTTTTACAAGAAATTGTAATATTCTCTGTCATAGTCCCCGCAGTACCAGCGTCCATGGATTCGCTGTAACCTACAACTGCTCCATCTTCGAATTCTACGGTTTTGAAATCTTTGTCGATATCGGAAGGATCTTTGAAAACCACTTTTCCCTTGCTGCGCTTGGTTGGGTGGATAGCAAGTTTCCAGAATTCAGACTCTTTCACACCTTCTACAACCAGGGAGACATTTCCTGCGAAAACCTCAGAAGTAGTTTTTCCGGTAACATAGTCAGCACTTTGCGATACTGAATAAGAGCAATGGTGTAGTTTGCGGGCGGTGCCGCCGTCAATGGATACTGTTGCTTCGAAAGCCATGGTTGAAAAGAATTTTAAGGTAGAAAATAGTTGCAAAATGATTATTTACTTGATCTCAGTGTTCCACTCGTCACCGCCGTCCATGCCGGACAAGCTCACCAAAAAGCTCCGGGCTGAAAAATGCGGGGTGATGGAAATGTCGAGGATAATGTTCTTGATGTCGTTCGGGTCGCGGCGGATGTCTTTGACCGTGTAATCTTTAATTAGTTTTTTAGATCCGGTAATGCTGTTCAGGAATTTGGAGATCTGTTTGCGGAGGTTGTCGTCTGTATCGTAAGTCCAGTTCTGAAAGGCGTAACGGTCCAGAAAGTCGACAAGCACTTTGTTTATCCAATCAAAAACACGGACAACAGAATACGTTTGCAGTCCTACGTTATCGCCGTTGAACATGGTCCGATCCGAGAATGCCTGCACTTTTCCGTAAGCCGATAACATTGGGATCAGTCCCATTCGGTTCATATCCCCAGCCTGGTTCCTGTCGATGTTAAAACGGGTCCCTTCTGCGCCCATCAGCATGCCGTACGTGGCGCCCGCAACCGGTTGCGACATGAGTACCGAGTGCATTCTGCCGGCCAGCGCCGTTGAGGGTGGAATGTGCAATGCTTCTTCCTCGCCCAAATCATTATACGCTTTTCGTCCGACAAGCCAGTTGCAGGCCATCAGCAAGTTAGCCTTGTGATTGCTGGCGTCGGCCAGTTTGGTTTTTTCAAAAGAAGAAATGGCCTCTTTTACGTCCACAAAATCTTCATAATCAGTGATCATCATCACTTTATGCTTGCTGGCAACGCGGGCAAATGAATCGATAACCGTATTTTTACCCATATAACCCGGAATAACCATCAGCGAATAATTATCGCTCAGATCGTACACCTGATAATTATTATGCAGCTCTTCGTCAATGGTTTGCAACACCTCGCCATCTTTAATGTCCGCCACCTGATCCATGGAAGCATTCACTATGGTAAGCTTTGGAATAGAACGTTGCTCCGTATTGAGCATGAATGTGGAAAGTCCCTGGTAGGCAACTTCCAGATCCCGGGAAGCTTCGAGAATGGAGGACTGATTTTTCTTCAGTAACGACTCATTCAGTTCTTGTCCAGCCCGGGCTTTAGACTGCATTTCATCCACAGAAGCACTTTCGCTGATCAGCTCAGCCCATAGTTCGAGGCGTTGCAGCAGATCTTTACGTTCCTGCTCTGTCTCTTCGTCGGAGAGATAATTGGCTTTTGCTCCTGCCTTTTGGGGGTTAAGATCGCGGACTCCCTCGACGGTGGTTTCAATGAATTTGAATCCGCCCAACGATTTCAGCAGTTCCAGACTATCATTCAGGGACAGCTGTTGAGAGGCAGTTTGTGTTGCTGACGGCTCTTTAAATGCAGCTTCTGATCCTAATGGTTGGGTTTCTTCCTGTTGTTTTGCCATGTCGGTATGACTGGTTAAAGTAGGTTTTTGAGATAGATAACAGGGATTACAAGCTTTCTTTCAGCTCGCCGATCAATGTCTGCAATGCACTCAGATACGTGGCGCGGGTGGCGGGATCGCTCAATGCTTTTTGTAGTTGGCGGTTGTTTTTCAAGTTTTTGTAAAAACGGTCGTAATTGTATTCCTTACCTGAAAGCTCCTTCAAAAACGGACTTTGTTCCAGCATTCCCTCTGGCGAGAAATCCTTCATCTTGGTGAAAGACATGGTTTCAAAAACCGGCGCACCATTCTCATCCTCGAATTCGGCTTCCACTTCGGGTTTGAAATGTTCGAAGACGGCTTCCATCGTTTCAAACCCGGTTACCTTTTCCTTTTCAGGATTACTGTTAAAAGCCGAAACATATAATGTCCTGGAAGGAGGCAGGGCCTCTATTTTTTCATAACCTTTGTTAGCGTCGGGATCCACGTTTCCGCCCGGGCGAATGAAGTCAAATTGGCCAGCCATAAGCTTAGTATTTTAAATTTTTTAGTAGAAAAATTCCTAGATCAGTAAAATAACGTCTATTTGTATACGTAGAAGAAATTAGTGCTCCCAGACATAAGCTTTGTCTTCGTCCATGCTCAATTTTACCTCACTTCCTTTTCCTATTTCTCCCGAGATAATCATCTGGGAAAGCGGTTGTCGGAGCCGGTTACTGATGACCGCGCGAACCGGCCGAGCGCCGAACTGCGGATTGTAACCTTCCAGTGCCAATGCTTTTTCCGCATCTTCGGTAATGTTCAATGTTATGCTCAGCTTATCCAGACTCTTGCGCAGCGGACGCAGCTGAAAATTAAAGATCTTCCGAATCGTGTCTTCGGTGATCGGCCTGAAAGGCGTGAGGCCTGTGAGTCGGCCGAGGAATTCAGGCCGGAAGTAACCTTCCATATTCTGGATCAGGTCAGTTTGTGACGGCACACGTCCTTCGTTAAATTCCTTTACTATAAACTGAGACCCAATGTTGGAAGTGAATAGCAGGATCGCATTCGTAAAGTCGCCTTCCCGGTCCAATGTGTCGTGTAACCGGCCTTCATCCAGAATTTGAAGAAAGATGTCATACACTTTCGGATGTGCTTTTTCTACTTCGTCAAAAAGTAAAACAGCAAAAGGCTGTTGGCGGATACGGGTAACCAGTAAACCGCCTTCTTCGTAACCGACATACCCAGGAGGCGAGCCTTTCAGCAGCGAAACCGTGTGTTCCTCTGCATACTCCGACATATCAAAGCGGATCAAGGCTTTTTCATCATTAAACAGCAATTCAGAAACCGCTTTTGCCAGCTCCGTTTTGCCTGTTCCCGTCGGTCCCAATAAAAAGAATGATGCAGGTTTTCCCGTTTCGCCTACACCGGAACGACTTTGTCTGATCGCATTGGAAATGATCTCGATGGCAGTGTCTTGTCCCACAACCCGCTTTCTTAAATGATCTTCCAGCTGCATAAGCTTCTCTTGCTCGTTCACCTGGATCTTACCGAGCGGTATTCCCGTTTTGTAAGCGACTACGGCGGCGATATCCGTTTTATCAACCAATTCTTTATGCTGCTGTCCTTGCAATGCTACTTTTTCGAGCAGTAATGTGAGTGTATCAATGGCCGTTTGCGGCTCTTCAATGTTCTTGATGTCATTAAGTTCCTCGATTTGCCCCAGCAACACTGGACTTAGCCGGTCATGCAGTTGTTGTTCAAACCACCGCAGCTCTTCCAGGAACAAAGCCGGTTCGGCTTCTGTGTATTCGACTTTTAGCCTTCTAAATTCCTTGTTCAGATACTCAATTTCTCCCGGCGTGGTTTCGGTCATCAGCTTGCGGGCGGCCATGGTGCGGTCGATCAGGTCCAATGCCGCGTCGGGCAAGCGACGGTCTTTTATATATCGCCTGGATAACGTCACTGCTTCTTTTACTGCGTCTGTATCCAGGTTTAAGCCATGGTGTTTTTCGAATTGCGGCACAACCTTTTCAATCATTCTGCGGGCCCGCACATCGTCCGGCTCGTCAACTTTCACAATTTCAAAACGTCTGCTGAAAGCCTCGTCCCGTTCCATGTATTTGCGGTATTCGTCCAGCGTTGTTGCGCCGATCACCGTCAGTTCGCCTCTTGCGAGTTCTGGTTTAAGGAGGTTTGCCAGTCCCGGAACGCCGCCCTGGGGATCCATCAAAACGTGGATCTCATCAATAAAGAGCAATGCCCTTTCGTATTGTTTTATTTCTGCAATGATATTTTTCAAACGGTCTTCCACTTCCCCTTTGTAGGACGCGCCGGCAATCAATGATCCCATATCCAGCTGAAAAAGCTGGGAATTAAGCAAATGACCGGGAACATTTCCGTTGATGATCAAATGGGTTAATCCTTCAACCAAAGCCGTTTTGCCCACGCCGGGTTCGCCTACAATGATCACATTCGGTTTTGTTCTTCTTCCCAATGTTTCCACCATCATACGGGTTTCCTTTTCCCGGCCAACGATCGGGTCCAATTTACCTGCTTTTGCCATCGCGATCTTGTCAATACAAAACTTAGCGATCGCCTTGGCTTGCGGGTGCGACGGCGGCGCAATGGTGGCTGCCTGCGCAGATCCGGTAGGTGACAATCCTCCATCATTGCCCGAATCCATAGACTGAACATCTTCCAGCGTCTTGGTCAGCAGGAAGGATTCGGTTAGCGGGAAGGCCTTCAGTTCATTCTTGTTAAAAGCAACCTCCGGGCGGGTAAGCGCGATTAGAACAGCAAAGGGCGAAACTTCCTGTTCACCCAGTTTAAGCCGGATCACATCCGCGACTTCCATGGTTTTCATCACCTTCTCGTCGCCAGCCGGTTCTTCAACGGCCCGCGCCGATTTTGGATATTTCTCAATCTTGTATTCGGCCCAGTCACGGATAAACTGAATGTCTGTTCCCCAAGCTACAAGTGTGCTGCCTATGCCTACATCATTGTGCAAAAGACCGACCAATAAATGCGACGGCGAGAATGTTGCATGCCGGTATTCCCTGGCAGTTGCCTGAGCAACCTGCAATGCGCGAATCAGTTCGTCGGTGAGATTTGAAGTCAGCATGAAAACCGGCTTAGAAGGTGCAATAAATTACCGATGCAATGTTATTAAAGTTATAGGCCGGGAGAAATACGTCATTTGACGTATTTTTTAGCACTACCACTTTTTGCTACTTGCATTGGTCTTGAAACCGGCTTTTGAACTTCATGAATCCATCTGCAAAGCGCATTACGATTGGCCGTAAACCAGGCAACACCATTGTCCTGAACACCCATGATGTAAGCGGCACACACGCTTCGCTCACACTTGTGACGCCCGTAACGAATACATGGGAGATTCAGGATCTTGGGTCGGCAAACGGGACTTTTGTGGATGGAATGCGCGTGTACAGAAAGGAAATTACACCCGCTAATCAGATCAAGCTAGGCCAGACTCTGCTGTCGTGGGAGCTTATACTGGATCCGCGACCGCTGGCTCCGGTTGTGCCAATAATGCAAACGGCCAAAGTCCCGGAACCCGAAGAGCCATCAGCAGCGCAGGAGGAAATACGGGAAATTGCCTGGAACCTTAAAAAAGTGAGTGATGACTTCCGGGAAAAGCGCAACCGGATCGCGGAAATTCAGGCGCAGGAATCCATTAATTCCCGGATTCAGGGTTTGGGTTTTCCGATGGGCGCAGTGATTGGTTCGCTCGCCCAGGCGCTGCCACCGGACTATAAAATATTCGGCTACGCAGGTGGCGTCATTTCGCTTGGATTTGCGGTAAGCGCTCTGATCAGTTCTAAGAAATTAAGTAAGGAAAAAAAGAAATATACGGGCCTTGACGACTGGTACAAGATCCATTATGTGTGCCCGCATTGCCACACATTTATCCAGCAACCTTTTGAACTACTTGAAAAAACGAAGAATTGCAGGGCGTGCAAAAAGCCGCTGATTCCCTAATATCATACGGATATCTTATGAACAATCTAGATTTTGAAAAAACCCAGATCTGGGCGAAAAACCTGGCTGCCAACCCTGTTCCTCCTGCGGCCTCCATTCCAAAACCATCATTGAACATTCAAAAACCGGCTTTCAGTATTAAGAAACCCGTGCTCCGGCCTTTGACAAAAGAAGAAAAAATCACGCTGGCAGCGGGCGGCGCACTGGCGATAGGGCTGGGAGCGATTGTCATCACGAGTTTGTCGGACGAAGATGTGGATGTGTCTCCCATTGCTCCGTCTATTGCAAATCTGAATGCGCCAAAACTGGATCTCGGCTCGCCGGAGCCTGTTGCAAAACCGCAAACTCCGGAGCCTGTACATCATACCCCACCGCCACCAAAACCGCCGTCCAGGCCACATGAACCAGCCAAAGAACATTCCAAACCCGATGGCCTTCATGCGTTGATCGACATTCCGGAGACGCCCGAAGTTGCCACAACACCCAGGGACGAGCAGACTTTCATAGATGCATTTAATGCTGCCAGAAAGGAAGTGGGCCCTGCCGGACTTTTCGCCTGGCGGGACACTTATTACAGTACATTCACCGACAAGGAGTGGGAGTCCGTTGCGGAGGACAAGAAAGCGTTATGGCTTGACGGTGCCCAGCCGATCATTGACCCGCATGTCGAGAACCTTGTGCCAGTGGCCGAGCCGGTTGCCGAGCAGCAACAGCAGCATGTGATCGTGGCCGAAAGAGGGGCGGTTACCTGGACAGGAATCGATAAAGACGAGGACGGACAGGCTGAAATCCTGATGGCACGTATCAATGGCCAGTCTCCTATGGTGCTCATGGATACGGATGGCGACGGGCTGCTGGATACGCGGTATGATTATGAAGCATCCAGCGGGCGAACCTATGCGTCCGTCATAGAACCGATTTCAATGAGCGCAGCTGAGATAGCACAGCTCGAAATTGTGCCTGTCGGGCCGGATATGGGCTTCTTCAACCAATCCACAAGTGGCGATTCCTCTGATGGATCACCGGTTTCTATTGTTGAATTCGGTGATAGCTATGTGGTTAGCCTGGACAGCAATCATGACAACACAGTTGATGCAATAAGTTATTTGACAGACAATCACGGGCCGATCGTCGGGCTGGATCACGATAATGACGGGCAGATCGAGACGGGTTATATCTACGATTCGGAAAGTGGCACGATTAGTCTCCAGGAAACTGCGCCGATGGAGGAAATGACAGTTGGGCCACCGGAGTATCAAATGTATTCGGAAGCAGCAGGGCAGGATGGAGCGGATATGCCGGAGCTTTCTGAAAATGAAGCGCTGTCGATGAATGAGGACAATGACATTACCGACGATTTTGATTCCTATTTTAAGAATGATCAGGATCAGTCGGATGAATATCAAAATGCTTAAATGAAAGGTTTTAACGTGGCAGTACAATGGAAATAGCATGCAGAAAATGCGGCGCCGTGCTATCCGTAGCCAGCACCGCTATACCAATTGTTAAATGTACAAACTGTGGTTATCCTAACCCTGTGATTGCGGGCGCGCAGCCGCCACCTGCGAGGCCGCACATGCCAGCCCCGGTTGCACCATCGCAACAAATGGGTGCACCATCGCAGCCAATAGCCGCTCCGCCACCGCCTTCCATGTCCCAGCCGCCGAGGCCAGCGGCAAGCAGGCCACAAGCCAGCGCGCCGGAATTGGGATGGCTGGTCGTCCACGATGAAAATGCAGACCAGCAAACACATCCCTTACGGATTGGAAAACAGGTTATTGGCAGGAAAAGCGTGAGCAGGCCTTGTGATATTATGATTGAGACGGATGATCCTTACATGGGCCGTAACCATTGCATTCTTGAAGTAAAGCCTAGCAGGACCGGCAGCTACGAGTTTTTTTTGTCGGATGTAAAGATGACCAATGGTATGCCCGAACAAATGAGCACCAACGGAACATTCGTGAATGCACAACCTGCTCCGCTGAGGCCGAAGGATATGGTATATCTCAAAGATGGGGACACCATTCAAATGGGCAAAACCAAAGTGGTGATCAAAACGCTAATCACCGTGGCCACCGCGCAGGATGCATCCCGAATCGTACAGGATATGGACTATGCGCCGACCGTGATCATTAAATAGCACAGATAAGTCAGGATTTTAAAGCCTCTTCCGGAATGAAAATATCGATTCATCAGCCAGCCGGTTTTAACGAAACAGGCGGACGCTCCAACAATGAGGATAGCATTTATCCCATTCCCGGAACCGCCACCGTTTCAGACCGGCTTTTTATGGTTTGTGATGGTGTTGGGGGCGAACATAAGGGAGAGGTGGCAAGCTTCCTGGCTTGTAAGCATATCAGTGAATGTTTTTCCAATATGGGAGATGCAGAAGCTTCCAAAGCATTTGTTCAGAAAGCGATCGATTCAGCAAGGGAAGCATTTATTGAAACTGAAAAAAGCGATCCTGAAACGGCGGGAATGGCCACAACCCTCACATTGCTTTATTTTGATGATACCGGTGCCGTGCTGGCCCATCTGGGTGATAGCAGGATTTACCAGATCCGAAACGGGAAGGTTATTTTTCAAACCAAAGACCATAAATGGGTGAATGAGCTGGTGGAAAGCGGGGTGATCACAGAAGAGCAGGCTATGCAGCATCCGCAGCGAAATGTGATTACAAAAGTGATAACCGCTTCCCGCGCGGATGAAGCGGACTATACGCGAATAACGGATATCAGGGCAGATGACTTTTTTTTCCTTTGTTCGGATGGTGTACTTGAACAGCTTTACGATGACCTTTTGGAATATCATTTACGAGACAACCCCGACAACCATCCTGAACCGATTGAAATACTGGAAGCAATAAAAAATGAATGTGCGCACAAAACCAATGATAATTTTTCTGCCTACCTCATTAAAATAGAATCAGTTGAGCAACAAGCAACCGCGGAAGAGAGGGTGAAAGAAAAAGTGGTGAATATGGTGATTCCCGAGCCGGTAATTCCGCAGTCAACGGCCCGGAAACCACGCGGTGTCTTGTTTGGCCTGATCACATTTGCAGTCATTTTTTGTAGTGGATTGATATTTCATTTTGTCAGGTCGGAAAAGCAGACTGAAAAAGCACTTTCGGAATCAAAAGTAAATGTAAATGAGCGAGATACGGTTCGGCTGGAAGTTCCTGTACAAACAATGGACGAGCCGGAGATTGCCGATTAAGTTTAATAAGAAGTGAACTAAGTATCGATCAATATGGATGCTACCGATTTCAATGACCGCTTCGACTATGATCCCGACAACGACCTGCTCGGCGAGGGTGGTTTTGGGAAAATTTTCAAAGCTTGGGATAACGTGCGGAATGAGTTCATTGCACTCAAAATGTCGAAGGTCGTGCCGGGTATGGAGGAATTTAGCCTGCTGAGTGAATATGAGAGGGTTAAGCAGCTGGAACATCCCAACATTGCCAGATACATGGACTGCCGCCGGATCAAATTGCCGGGCATAGGGACGCATGATATTGCATTGATGAAATATTATGAGCACGGGAATCTTGCACAATTATTGAAAAATCACACCCTTACCACAGGTCAGAAAAACAAGCTCATTGAGGGATTGCTGGATGGCATTTCCTACCTGCATAAGCTCAAACCCCTGATTATTCACAGCGACCTGAAACCGTCGAACATTCTGGTGGTCGAAAGGCGCGGGTTTTTTATTCCGTTAATCACCGATTTTGGGATCAGCCGCAGGGCAACGGTGGATGATAAATCCTATGTTACTAATCTCACCGGTGCCGGCACATACGCATACGCGGCCCCGGAGCAATGGGAGGCGAAAGAATTGAGGCCCAATGCAGACTTGTGGAGCTTCGGTATTCTGGCCATTTATGTTTGGTTCAATGGTAAAAAACTCCCGTTCCGCTCCGACGACATTAGCATTGCCACAGAGTCCGGAAGAATTGAATACATGAAACGGGTAATGGCCCTGGACTTCATCCCTGATCTGAAAGGCCTGCCGGAAATTTATCAGAAGATGATCGATGCGTGCCTGGTTATCAGTCCGCAAAATAGGGTGAAAACCGTGGACCAGCTTTACACGATTCTTCGCGGCGGCGAGCCTGTTGTAGTGGATGAGCAAACGAAGGTTATGCCAAAGCCGGAGGCTGTTAAAGCCAAGCCGGTGGTCATTGACGAAAAAACCAAAATCCTTCCGCAAATCCCCGAACCGGTAATAGAAGTAAAAAAAGAGGAGCCAAAACCGCTGCCGGAACCCATCCCGGAAAAAAAGAAGAGCTATGTCATGCCTATTGCACTTGCTTCCGCGGCAGTTATTGGCGGGCTTTCGTGGATGCTTATTACGGCAGATCCAAAACCGGCGGCCGTGAAATC
Organism: Dyadobacter alkalitolerans DSM 23607; assembly: GCF_000428845.1. Lineage (GTDB taxonomy): Bacteria > Bacteroidota > Bacteroidia > Cytophagales > Spirosomataceae > Dyadobacter > Dyadobacter alkalitolerans. The sequence goes on from NZ_AUAS01000004.1 coordinate 20,249, forward strand.
AACATTACCCGCACCGGTTGTTGCGGCCACACCTGTTGTTAAAGAAGCGCCTGCGCCAGCTGTCGTTAAGCGCGCTGAAAAGCCTAGGAAAAAACTCCCTGTTAAGAACGCCGCCGCTGTGGCAGCCAAACCTAAAACAGACAGTAAGGCCATATACCATGTGGTGGAAGAAAGTCCGAGATTTCCCGGGGGAACATTGGCTATGGAAAGCTGGGTTTCCAGTAATATGCAAATGCCCGAAGCGGCGTCACGCTCCTTTATTTCCGGTGCTGTACGTGTTTCGTTTGTGGTAAATGCCGATGGAACCCGGGAAGATATACAGGTGGTGAGAGGCCTGGGCTATGGTTGTGACGAGGAGGCGGTCCGGCTCGTAAAAGCGATGCCCCGCTGGATCCCGGGCAGAACAGCCGGAAGAAGCGTAAGGGTGAGGACGATTGCCGCTGTAACGTTTGATTAATACGTCCTTCCAATCACTTTGGCAACAGCCTCGCGGCTTCCCTTTACCTGCAATTTTTGGTAAATGTGTTCCAGGTGTTTGCGGATAGTTTTATCAGAAACAAAGAGTTTTTCACTGATTTGGCGCACATTAAGCCCTCGGACAATCCATTCCAGAATTTCATTTTCCCTAAGAGTAAGTTCCGCCGACTTTGAAACCGACTGGATTTGAATGTCGTTGGATCCTTGTCTAAGCAAGTCCAGCGTTTTGGCAGCCATCAACGGCGACATAGGGGCGCCTCCTTCCAGCACTTCGGATATGGCATTAATGATCTTGTGGGGTTTTTCATCTTTTAGGAGATAGCCGGACGCACCTGCTTTGATGGCTTCAAAAAGTTTGGCATCATCATCAAACATGGTGAGTATCAGAATCTTTACCGAAGGATATTTCTCTTTCAGGAGGCGGGTGGTGGTGATTCCGTCCATTTCGGCCATTTCAATGTCCATCAGGAAAACTTCCGGTAGCGCGACGCTGGCTAATTTCTTAAAAAGGTCTTTCCCGTTTATAGCCTTAAGTATAAGTTCAATGTCTTCGCTAAGAGACAATTTTTCCCATAAGTCAGAGGCAATGGTGGGATTGTCTTCCACTAGTCCAATACTAATTTTAGGCATAGAATGGGAGGTTAACTTTGTAGAGAAAGATAAAAATGCCGTCATGCGGCAATCGCCCTTTCACAAAGTAACGAATCAGAAGTCGCGCAAAAAATACGTCAAATGACGTATTTTGTTTATCAAAGCGGGAACTCTACCAGCACTTTTGTGCCTTCGCCGGAAGATTCCAATTCCAGCCTTCCATTCAGTTCTTCCGCCCTTTTTTTGATATTTTCCAAACCATATCCCGGACAGATTTCCTCGCGGCAAAAGCCCTTACCATTATCATTAATTAGCACGGTAAAGCTTGTCTCATCAATGGCGAGACACACCGAAACGCTGGTTGCGTTGGCATACTTCATGGCATTATTCACGGACTCCTGAACGATCCTGAAAATGGACGAAGCAACCGGAGGGGAAAGCAGTATTTCGCTGTCTCCGTAAGCCACAACGTTCAGCTTGGGATATTCCGATTCGCAGGAAATGCGGGTAAGCAGTCCGCGTACACGCTCTGTCAACTGGCCATACGGAATCTCAGGTTGATTCAGAACCCAGATCGTCTCCCTCAATTGCTGAAAGGTTTCGCTGGTAAAATCCCGGAGGTCTGCCAGCTGCGTCTGGTTCGCCTGGTTATTGAAGGCCATAATGTCGAGCCGTGAGATAATGTGTGTCAGCTGCGATCCGATCCCGTCATGTAAATCACGCGCGATGCGTTCGCGCTGATTTTTTAATTGAGAATGCAGCTGCGCGCTTTCCTGCGAGAGGAATTTGACGGCTCTTTTCCTGTTGTTCCTCTCGGGGTCGCCGAGCTTTTCGTTAGCAGAAGAGCTGGTTTTGGAGACGGTAAGCACGGGATAATCGTTGAATGAGGAAACGTTAGTCATGAGTAGGGGTGGAATAATTACGGTTATCAAATTTCTTTTAACTTATTAATAGCTACAATACTGATCATTCAGTAATTTGGGAAAAAACCCTCACTAGATGCGATGAACTCTACTCAGCCAAGTGCTTTTGATTTAACTACGATCAGGAAGATATGGAAATCTGACATACTCAAATCGGAAGCCAAGGAAATTGAAGAATACCTTCGGGAAAATTCACTTTTAATTGAAACCCTGAATTCAAATAGCACGTCGGTGGCCATCATTGACATTCAGTCGATGCGCTATCTGTGCTGCCTGGGTGATGCTGTGCAAGTTATTGGATGGAGCAACGACATTTTGATGCAGGAAGGAGTGCAGTTTTTTCTCTCCAAGATATTCCCTTCCGACTATATAGGATTTGAAATAATGTCGGCTATGACAACTGAATATGTATGTAAATTGGATGATCATAAAGTTATTTCATTTAAATCACTTTTTGATTTTAGAATAGTTCGGCCAGATGGAAGTTTCACTAGGATAATGCATCATGGAGTTGCGTTGAAGCGTGATTCCCTGGGTAATATATCTTTTCTACTCGCATTGATCTCGGATATTACACATTTAAAGCGTGATGGAAGGCAGCACTTGCACCTCACAAATGGCTCCGAAAGTTTAATTTATGAGGTAAACAACGAAACAGGTTTTTGCAGAAAGCTGGAAAGCCTAAGTGATCGTGAACTGGAAATTGCCCGGCTAACAGGGAAAAAACTAACAAGCGAAGACATTGCAAAAAAGCTGTTTATCAGTACCCACACCGTAAATACACACAGACAAAATATGCTCAAAAAGCTCGACATGACTGACACAATGGAATTGATTAATTTTTTAACCGTGTATCACCTCATCTAGCGCCTGATTCAAGCTATTCTAAATGTGTTGTTCATACCATTCGTCGGAATCTTTCGACTGCACGTCATCGGCGTTTTCAGCAATCTCGTCGTTCGAGTACAATTCATCTATTTGCTGATCAAGCAGCTGGTTCTCCGCAACCGCCAAATCATTAGTATTCTCGACTTCATCATCCTCATGAACATACGCCGGATCAAGAAATTCGCGGTAAAACATTTCATTTCTGTAAACCAGCGGCTGATCATCTGAAAAGCGTTCGTAATGAAGCGAAACCGTTTCCCAATCTTCATTTAATACAGCCGTGGTAAGCTCCGGGAATCGGGCCAAAGATCCGGTATTGTATACATAATCAAACAGGATCTGCTTCTGCCTCCCTGTTAAGCTTTCCCAATTCACGTTTTCGGGGATGGAACCGGCATGTGCGGTAGCGAAGTTCTCGATCTGGTCAATCGTGCGCTGTTCGTATTCGGGCACCAGCACATTTTCAAATAAATTTCGCTGTTGTTGTTCTGTAATAAAGATCCCTCCTCGCTCCGCAACCCAGCTTGCAGCTTCCGGGCCCGTTTTTTCAGCGGCGTCGATGAATGCATAAGCAGTCTCAGGATCGATGCCGGCATTGGTAAGGTCTGTATAAATTTCCTGAGGCGTGCGATGCCCCATATCATAGCCAGGTCCGATGGTAACGCCTGACCTGCCTCCTGGAAAGTGGGGGACCAGGCTTTGCCCCTGATGACCTATTTCCTGGTGATAAGTAAAGGTATATTTTGTCATATGAATAGTATTTTGTACTGCTGCGATACGACTTTGGGACTTGAATATTGTTTAAAAATACGATTTTGTTTTTCAATATCAGCTCAGAAATTTTAAACTTATTTTACGGTTGCTGCCTCCAAAATATACGTCAATTGACGTATTGATTGCCAGTTTTGACCAACCTATTTTTGGCTTGTTAAAAGTGCAAAGTTCCCTTCTACCTAAACTTTACGCAGCCATGCACAATCGTTTACCACGGCATATCATCCTGTTATTGTCAATATTAATCTGTGGTAATTCCATTGCGCAAACACCCGTACGCAAACCGGACAAGATCTTTAAAATCGACCAAACCAGCATGGAAGTGCTGGTTGAGGAGGTAAATAAAACCGACATTGCCTACAAAAAATTAAGCGACCCGAAAGGGCCTTTGTACGCCATTCCAAAAACGGAAGTTTGGAAAATAGTTTGGAATAATGGTGATGTAGAAGAGATTAATCCCCCCGTTACTACGACTGCAAAGGCAAGAAAACCCACCGATCTGATCGTCACCAAAAAGAAGGAAGCGGATGAAAAGTTCTGGGAGAAAAGCGGCCTGTACGCAGGGCCCAAAGTCGGTGTAGGGCTATCCTTCATGCCCAAATCAGGGGGACTAATAGAGGGAACCGAAACGGCATATAGCGGCGGTATTGCCATTGGTTTACACAAAAAAGCATTGGCAGTCCAAATTCAGGCACTATACACACAAGTAGGATTTGGCGTGTCGGTGCCGATTGGAACAGCGGGTGAAGTAACCAGTATCAAAGGCACCCAATCGCAGCTCCTTTTACCATTGACCATTATGACATCGCAAAAGGCGGGCCCCCTCAGGATCGGTGTTTCAGTGGGTGCATTCGGACTAATGCAGATAGGCAACGGTGGTTTGAAAGTCAGCGATGCAAATGGCAGCTCAACTGTCAAGAATTGTGACACTTGCTCTGATAAGGGACTAGGATTTGGCCTGACCGGCGGGATCGGTGTTACGATATTGGAAGGTCCGCGCCACGCAGTTTTTATCAATGCAGACTGGTATTACAATCTCGGAGAAAACAAGGATTATAAACCTGGGGAAACCAGTGTTAATACGCATTTAGGTTTGTTAAGCGCAGGCGTGCTGTTCCATTTTCCGGGCGGGCACTGATCAAAGATCTGATATGAAAATTAATTCTGGAACGATCGTTCTATTTTTGGCTCTCCTTATTGGTCCCCATGCATTATTTGCTCAGGAGCGCTTCTACTTTCGAAACGGTAACACTTTCCCGCATCGAATCGTAGAAGCAAATGATAAGGAGATCAAGTTTCTGGAGCCAAAAGGAGACGCAACGATCAGGCGTGGCATTGACCGGGAGAATGTAGTGGTTGCTTTCAATGCGCACGGCTTGTTTATCGTAATAAAAGATCTCAGCCCAGATCCGGAGATTTCCCGGAAGTCGCTCGAAAAGTTTTATAATGCTACCGGACCCTCAACCGATTTGCTCATCAAGTCGACGCCGATTGAGGTGATCCCGGCAACAATCAGGATGGAGAATGACGCGATCAATTATCTTACAGAAGACAACAAACCGGCGTCCATTAATAAAAATGACCTTGTAGCCATCATTTACCAGGACGGCAGGCACCTCTTGCTGAAAGATGCTGAGGAAGCCGAAAATTTACTCAGCGCAGCCGCTGATAAGGTGCTTAGATACAGTAAGCCTGCGGCCAAACGGAACAATGCGCCACCCACAAAAATGGCTACCGCTCCGCAGCCTGTAGCTGAAAAAATCAAGCAGCCCGTGTTGTCGGAACAGGAATATAAGGAGTACAGACAAAAGTCAATTGCCAAAGTGGAGCAGTTCAGCGATTACTTACAGGTGATCGTGGACAGGAGCTTTTCAATGAATGAAAGGGATTTGGCGATTAAAAATGCATTGCAGCTTTTCCTGCCAGAAACACAAATCGAGGTTTCTTCTAAAAACAGGAAAGGAGTGACAAAGCTGCCACTGGAAATGTATCTCAAACGTTTGAAAATGCTTCCCTATGGCAATGTGCAGATCAAATGGAGCCAGATTGAGTATGTAAGTGAGCTGAAACAAGAGCAGGATGGCAATTACTATGGGACCATTGTCGGAAACCAGACGTTCACAGGCTACGGAGAAAAAAACCAGAATATCCTTTACAGCGACATCACAAAAAAGAGCGTTCGCGTGAAGCTTGAAGCATATCAAAAAGAGATTGACGGGCAAAGCAAAACCAATTGGACGGTGCTGCTCGGGAATATTGGCGTTGTGGCTGACGAATAATTCTATTATTTCAATGAAAAAGGTTTTGCTGCTGTTGTTGCTATTTATAGTGGTTTGGGAGACGAAGGCGTCGCCGCAAGCGCTGCGCATTATTGGCCAGGCCAGTGATGTACGCTCGGGCGCGAGCGTGTCGGGTGTATCCTTTTACATTGAAAAAGACAACCGGCGCACATTGCTGTCGTCCACAGATGAGCAAGGACATTTCAAGCTCGATCTGCTTTCGGATGCGGCAAAGATCACGATAGAAAAAAAGGGTTATCGGCTGATCAGCACAGGTATAACAACCTATAAGAACACGGGAAAAAGGATTGATTTTTTTGTAAAAATACCATTAATACCACTGGATGCACAGGCAAACGATACGCCTTACATGCAGAGCCAGCAAACGCAGTACACGGTTGAAAATGAGCAAAAGAAGAAGACTACCATCGTGCGAAAATTTTTTGTGTCTGACGCCGTAAATGGCTCTGCGGTTAGAAATGGAACATTGTGTTTCGAGTTTACAAGAAATGCCAGGAAGGAATGCAAGGAACTTCATGAGGAGATGACTATGTCCTTTGGCGAATCCGACATTGTGGGATTTACGGTTTCTGCCGAAGGATACCAGGAATATACAGGTAACCTTATCCTGGAAAAAATGGATGAAAAACCAGGCAAATACGACATTAAGCTTACGCCGGAAATTACGATGCTTTCCCTGAACGTCAGCGGAAGCCCATCGGTGGCATCGTGTAAACTTACAGCGGAGTCGGGCGGCGAGATCGTACTGCCTGCTTTGGATAAAATGGCCTATGCTGCCCTGGTGCGTGCGGGAAACTATCGCCTTACCGTATTTGACAAGAAAATGGCACTGATACATTCTGAGCAAGTTTTCGTGACAAAAGGACTGAATTTCATGGGCCTAGTCGTGGGGAACAAGCCAATCCCTGTTCGTGAAATGCCGGTAGCAAAAGCAGAAGCCGGACCTGTAAACGCAGAAGGGCTGGATTCTCTGGAAACGCTTACGATATATTTTAATCAAAGCGATTATACATTCAAACCGGATGAAAAGGCAAAGCTCGACGCACTCGCAGAATGGCTGAAAAAAAATAACAACAAAAAAGTGCGGGTGGTGGGACATACGGATAATGTCGGCAGCACTAAGCTAAACATTACGCTTTCGGAGTTCCGGGCCAAAGTGATCCGGCATTACCTGTTGTCCAGGAAGGTGAGTGAGAAGCAAATTTTGTGGGCAGGGGTTGGAGGGAAATATCCAGCCAGGAAAAATGATACGGAAGAAAACAAAAGATTGAACAGGAGAGTGGAAGTTTCCATGCTCCCATAACCCAAGACCAGCATCATTAACTGATACAGCTTATGCGATTGATTTTTATCACCTGTTTTTGTTTCGCCATCCAAGCTCTGACATTCGCGCAGACCCCCGAGCTTACACCGGCCGATATCAAAGAGATCCGGGCAGAGGCCAGAAAGGTAGTAGAAGTGCAGCTTAACGATCTGCTGAACACCGTGGCCCTGGACAACATTACGGAGAGTAACAAACAGCTTTTGATATACGACAGCTATCTGCCCAGTCAGAACCAGGTTTTTTATGGGGATAAAGCTATGGTGGAAGATGATGTAAATCCGGACAACACGGTCAAGAAGTCGGGTCCGGACCTGCCGATCCGTAAGTATCTGGATGATCTCAAATTGTATTATAACAAAAGCCCTAAATACAGTATCAAAATCTCGGAGGTTTCGGTAGGGCAGGTGCAGCAAAAAGAATACCCCTATGTCCAGGTGACTTTTAGAACACACTTCACCAACACACACCGGCAAAAAACAACTAAATATGAAAACGTATATAGAGTAGCGGAACTTCGGGCAGACAAGCCGGACAAACAATGGATCGTGCTGATAACCCGCATCGGCTATTATCAGCCCTCTGCAAATACAACAGCGGCCGCACCGACCGCGACAGCCCCTGCGCCCGTTGTTGCTTCAGCACCTGTTGCAGTAAAAAAGCCGGAGGAAATAAAGAAACCGGAGGAAACCAAAAAGCCCGAGGAACCTAAAAAGACAGTTTCTGCTGTCCCGGAAAAGACTCCGGTTACGGCAGTTGCAAACAAAGAAACGGATAATACACCCAAAAAAGAAGCACCGGCGAAAAGCACGGTAAAGGAAGAGGTTCCCGTAGCAGAATTGAAAAAACCGGAGGTTTCGGAGAAGAAGGAAGCGCCAAAAGCAGAGCCGAAAAAGGAAGCTCCCGCTACTGTAAAACCAGCCGAAAAATCTCCCGAAATGGTTCCTGCCACGCCCAAGGACAGGCGAACCGCGACTTTGAATGCAGAGCTGGTTTCTTTGCAGAAAAAAGCCGCGCAATATAGAACGAAAAGTACGCTTATCAGGGCAGGTGCAGGCATTGCAGTAGTTGCGTCCATAGCAACCGGCGTCATCTTATATGGTGCTTACAATGATTATAAGTCCGAGATAGACAAAAATAACGCCGCCTTTGATAAGTGGTATGACACCGAGGTCGGGGGCGTTAGAAATGGCGACAGATTCAATTCACGTGCAAGCTATCACGCCAAACCCAACAGCCTTATTTCTTTTGCCAGTCCGGGGATTTTTGTGGCGGGTGCCGGCATCATTGCAGGTGGCGTGCTCTGGTTTGTCGGCAGCAAAAGTGCCAAGGAAGCCAGGCGCTACAACAAATTACTCGAACAAAAAAGAAAGCAGATCGTCGTCTCCCCTCAGTGGAATGGTGCCCAACGATATGCCGGAGTTCATTTGAAATACCAGTTTTAATTGATTTTCTAAACCCGACGGAAAAATGATTTCCAAAATAGCATTCATAATCATGGCATTCGTAGTCGTCGCGTGCTCAATGCAGGAGCCCGGAGCCCCGCAGGCAAATTTCGAAACGATGAACGAAGGCTGTCAGGCGCCTTGTCAGGTCAATTTTAAGGACTTGTCGGAAAATAAAGGTGTCTACAATTGGAAGTACGACTGGTCTTTCAAGGATAGCACAAGCTTTTCCTCGGAGCAGAATCCCATCCTCAGTTTTGCCAAAGCAGGTAAATACCAGGTTGTTCTGACGATCAGTAATGCAAAATATGGCAGCGACACCGCGGAGAAAACAATTTCGATTACGGCACCCATTGCTCCGGAAGCAGAGTTCCTTGTTACCGGCAACAATTGTCAGGCACCGTGCGAGGTTGGTTTCACTAATCTTTCTAAGAATGCAAAAACATTCAAGTGGGAGTTCGGCGATAGCAGCGCAGTGAAGACAGAAGATTCTCCCAAGCACACATTTACCAAAGCAGGCACATATAAAGTCATATTAACGGCTTTCAATGAAACGGTAAGCGACAGCGCTGCGAAAGTCGTGACCATTATCGCAGCGTCCAAAGTACTCGAAGCCGATTTCATTATTGTTGCAAAAGATACAACCCGCCCCGATTCAGCTGTTTATTCATTCCTCAACAAATCCAAGAATGCAACCAGCTATTTGTGGGATTCTGGAGATAAAAGCCAGGCCAAGGTCGACTCACCGACACACGCATTCCCACGCACCGCCAAAGATGTTACGCATAACATCTCTCTTTCCGCCATTTCGGGAAATGAAATGAAGAAAAAAACAAGAGCCCTCATCATCAAAAAGAAATAGCAAGCCGAACCTATGAGAAGAATTTTAATTCAGTTGTTGTTACTGGCAATCGTTTTCGGCTGTCATCAGGAGCTGCCCCCGCAGCCGGTTGCTAAGTTTACTTTTACAAATGGTGGCTGTACAGCGCCATGTTCGGTCACATTTACAAGTGATTCGGAAAATGCAACTGCAATAGAATGGGATTTTAATGATGGAACACCAATCGAAAATGGTGAAACAGTTAAACATTACTTTGCAAAAGGGAAGAACTACGCAGTAAAACTCATTGCTAAAAGCAAAGATGGTGGAAGTAGCGGTGCACAACACATAGTGGAAGTCAAACCGGAACCGGCAAGCCTGCCCGAAGCAGATTTTAAGTACAGTATGAGCAATGACAGCATTGCCCCTTCGAAAGTAACATTTGACAACCAGTCAGGGAATGCAACGCGGTATGAATGGGATTTTGGTGATCCCAATGCTACGCCCGACAATCCAAATAAAAGTACTGAGGACAACCCATCACATACTTATAGCAAGCCGGGAAAGTACAAGGTTACCCTAACCGTCTACAATGCGGATGGGAAAGCATCTACAAAGACTATTGAGATAGAAGTCAAATCCGTAAAGCCAATCGCTGATTTCACATTTACAGGTGATGAATGTTCGGCACCGTGTGAAGTCAGCTTCACCAATAAATCTACAGGTGCTAACACATATAGTTGGGATTTTGGCGATGGTAGTCCCAAAAGTAAGGAAACTTCACCCACACATATTTATCAGCAGGATGGGACTTACACAGTTACATTGACTGTCACAGGAGACGGAGGTACAGGTGATACCAAGAAAGCGGTGATCATCAATGTGAAAGACGTTTTAGCATTTAAAATCGCTGGCGATTATAATTATTCAACGGATATCGTCGCGGATGCGAATGGTAATATCTACATATGTGGCGTCATGCGAGGATTGGCAGATTTTGGTAGTGGACAAGTAAGACATAGCAGTGGTGATTTGGACTTTTTCGTCGCAAAGTATAGTATCAATGGAGCATGTTTGTGGGTATATGTTGATGGGAGTGCTGGTAGTGATCGTGCAAATAGCATCGCGCTAGATAAAAGTAATAATGTCTATATCACCGGACTAATAGCCGGTAACATGCAAAGCGGTCCGATCTTCGGATACAAAAATGACGGGTTCGTTGCAAAACTGAGTAATAGTGGCGAAAAACTTTGGTTGAGGACATTTGGGGGCGCGTTGGCAGATGAGGGGATAAGCGTTGAATTTGATCAAAGCAATGGCCGTCCCAAACTCTATGTCACTGGGCATGTGGAAGGGAATTATTTTTCAAATGCAACTCAAATTAATTTTGATAACTACAAAATTGATGTTCAAACGGGTACATTAATCTTTATTGTGATATATGATGCAGAAAGTGGAGCCCCTGGCCCACCCGAAGTTATCGGCAAAGATAGGCACGGAAAACACAATGTCGAGTCTATGGTGGTGGATAGTGAAGGTAATGCATATTTGACTGGATACTTCAATATATCTATGAGACTGTCGTCAGCGATCAACCTAGAAGGCTCGGGTGGAACGGATTGTTTTTTGGCTAAATGGAACGTTAAAAATGAAGAGTGGGAGTGGGCGAGCAAGTTGGGTGGAACCGGTGACGACTTTGGTCGGAGTGTGGCTGTCGATAGACAAAATAATGTTTATGTTGCCGGGGAGTACAATGCCTCTAATAATCCTCTCGGAATAGGTACGGCAGGTGATCAAAGTATCTTTGTAAGGAAATACTCTGGAAACCATGGGGAAGTCATTTGGGGGACGAATGGTTTTAATAATGGAATGGACGATTCTCTTGGAGATATCGCCGTTACAAACTCCGGTGGTATTGTTGTATCCGGGACATATGAAGTCAACGGAAGGCTTCCAATGAACAACGGCAATGGTTTTGAATCGGCAGGAGCACGCGATGTGCTTGTTGGTGAGATAAATTCTAGCGATGGCCGTGCTACGGGAAAGATGCAGGCATCAGTTGGTGGGATGGGAGATGAGTTTGCGGACGGCTTGTGTGTTACGCCGAATGGTACAGTGTATCTAACAGGTTTCTTCCATGGTGCTGCAACATTTAATGGAGTTCGACTTGAAGCGTCTTCAGGTACCGCCAACACATACATTGTAAAATTTAAAAACTAAGACCACTCTTTATGGGAAAACCAGCTGCAAGAATAGGCGATATGCATGTCTGCCCAATGGTGACCGGGCTCGTGCCCCACGTTGGTGGCCCAGTTGTCGGCCGCGGCGTTCCAACGGTTCTGATCGGTGGAATGCCGGCGGCGGTTTCGGGTGATATGTGTGTGTGTACCGGTCCGCCGGATACGATTGTGCTTGGTTCGACCGGTGTTTTTATTGGTGGAAAACCGGCTGCGAGGATGGGTGATATGTGCGCGCATGGGGGGAGAATAGTGGTTGGGTTGCCTACGGTTTTGATCGGGGAGACATTTGTTGGAAGCGGTTTGGCGGGATTGTCGCCGGTAGCTTTGTCGGCAGGGTTAAAGAGTATGCCGGACAATGTTAAGAAAGCGGTGAACCAGGCGGTGACGATGAAAAAGGCGGCGAGTAATGGGACACCGTTTTGTGAGAAGTGTAATTCATAATGCGGCAAAGAATATGGTAATTTCGAACTATTCACTTCAAATTGTCGAGGAAAACTTTCAGGATCGGTTTAACCGATCTTTGCAGGAAAAGTTTCAAAAGTTATTTCCCGGCTTTTACGATGGTGACTTTGGCTTCCAAAAAATTAAGCTCAAGAGACTTGAATGTCAGTCGCTCCACATTTACACAGAAAAAGGGATTTTTCTTTTGCTGTGTGTAGAGCCTATGTTCGGTCCGGATTTTTGCCAATCAAAGGAATGGAAGGAGTTTTTCCGGCAATGCAAAGGACAAGGTGACGACGCAGTGCAGACTTTTTTTGAATGTTCGAAATCTAACTAGCTCACAAATGCCAGTTGCAGCCCCGATCTTATTGCCCATATTGACCGCGCTTGTTGAAACGGCAAAAGTAGCAGCAGGCCTGATTATGGCTGCGGCCTTAGACGAAAAGCTAAATGAAATTGACAAGGAAATAGAAAAGTTGAAAAGCACTGCTCCCAATGCGATTCAGGCATGTTCTGAAAAGCTATCCGAAATTGATAAACAAATCAAGGATAAGGATCAAAGTATTCAAGCAATTAAAGAATTTGAACAACGTGAGAAAATGAAGAGGAAAGAGAAAGCGGACATCGAGGCAGACATTGAAAAACTTGAAAAAGATATAAATGGAAGATTGAATGAAGAAGGCCAAGCCAAGTATCGAGAGAAAAAACACGAGCTTTCTAAGTTGTATGAGAAGAAAGGACAGGTCGAGAAGGAAATAGAAAGTGCTAGAAACAGGCGGAAAATTATTGAAGATCGTTTTGGTACACTGGATAAATTACAAAATTCTAAAAGAGACCTAAATAGTGCGAAAGCAAGGGAAATAGCAAGATCAAAGCAGATCGAAAATGATCAATTAGGAGAACAATTGATGAAAGAGGAATTGGCCAAAGTACGTCGGGAAAGTGGCTTAGAAAAAACCGTAGGAAAAGGAGATAAAAATGGTTTTCCCCAAATTGAAAAAGATGTTAATGGTGATGTAATTGGTATTAAATACCCTAAAAATCCACCTAAACCCGAACCCTAATGCCAACCCACCTCCTCCTAGACGCTGCCTGCATGGAAGATGCCATGGATCGGGCACGAGAACTTAATCCGTTGCACTCTTCGCTTTATCGTAACAAAGAGGGGCAGGATGAGATCCTTCCGTCTGTGGCGCCGTTTTTGTTTACATATCCGTACACGGCCGATTTTGAGGATTTTGTGGTAAATGAGGGCTGGGGTAATTCCTGGGGACTTTGGGCAGAAAGCAGTGCTGAATTTGAGGAGCTCTACAAGCATTTCCGCCGGTTCCTAATGGTGCAAACCGCAGATGGACAGGAGCTTTATTTTCGGTTTTATGATCCACGAGTTTTGCGGATTTTCCTGCCTACCTGCGATCAGGATCAGTTGGCAGAGTTTTTTGGGCCGGTTAGTCAGTTCGTCATGGAAGACGAAGATCCGGCTTTTTGCATCCTTTTTTCACTCTGGCAAGGGCAATTGTTTGTGGATCGCCAAGACGCTTTCCTATTGAAGTATATTCTGAATGATGAGGTTAGCCGCTGAATTGCGTTTGCTTGCCTATCGATCACATTCGTAAAAATAGGTGTTGTCCCCGCCGAAGCGATTCGATTTTAACGGGAAGCCTTCGCTGTTATACTGCGTGAAAGCGGTTAATTCTTTTGCCTGCGTTTCGTCCGCCGATCCATATCTATATGTCACCTTGGTGTAACTGGTTACATTATGAACTGTAATCCCTTCCGGTGCCAGATAGGAAGGATGACCCAAAAATACACGCGAGAGCAGATCGATACTCTTTTGATTGTCGTACTTCCATTCTTCAACACAAGTCGTTTCGAAAGGCAAAGCTGGATCTCTGAAAATTTTTCTGGTCAGTTGCCCTTCATTGTCATACTCCAATTTTTGCTTTGCATTGTCTGTAAACTCAATCTCGGAAATCCGGTTATCCGCAATGATATATTTGGTGACCCGGTATGTTTTGGTAAAATTCTGGTGTTTAAGTGTGTACACTTCCCCCGAATTATCGCTGCTTGGGATAACGGATAAGAGCAAGCCGGTTTCAGAATAATTATAAACAGTGCCGTCAACTATGACTTTGGAAACATTGTAATTTGTATGATATTCATACTGTAAGGCCAACTTACTGATCGTACTTCCCCCGGCAGGGTTGTTTCTGTCCTTGACAGTTGTTCTCAAAATTTCGGTGGACGACAGCAACCCATCATTATTGTATTTATAAGAAAATATTCCGGAGCTGATCTCCACAACGACCTGGCTGTTGTTTCTAACGGACAGGCTATAATTTTGCCGGCTAATTAAGCCGTCTGCATAAGTGTAATCGTTGACGATACGGGAGACCGGCGCGCCCGACATTTCGTTTTCTATTTCCGTGCTTCGGAGCGGGAAATCATTTGCGTCATAAGTGAAAAGAGCTTCGTACTTTCCGGTGATCTGGTGCTGCCTTGTGTGTTTGGCAAGTTTGCATTTAGCGTAGATCTGTACGGTTTTCTTTTTTATACTGATCAAATTACCATTTCTGGTAACGAGGATGACGTTATATGCTCCCGCACGCTTATAATTGTGCTTCGGAGAAAGATCCGTGGACAAACTTCCATCTCCGAAGTTCCATAAATACGTGACCCCACTAACGGATTTGTTTGTAAATGTGACGTCGCAATTATAGGTACAGTTCTCTCCGGAAATGTCAAATTCTGCTGTGGGTTGCACCGACTGTAGTGTGGTTACATTTAACCTTTTTATTAATGTGTCGTTTGGGAGGCCACTGGCTTTTGCAACTAACGTGATTGCGTAGCTACGTGGTTCAGAAAAGGTGTGGGATAATTTCTCATCACGCTCACGCGTTTCAACAGGCGTATTATCCCCGAAAAACCATGTGTATGAGGTGGAATTAATGGATTTGTTGGTAATAGACACCGTGCATGGGGCGGGGCATTCAAGGGCCGGAGCAAGTTCGAAAATAGCTTTGGGAAGCGGCCTGTCTGGCGCGTCCACTTTTATACTTTTAGAAACCCCATTGGATCCGCCACCATTTTTAGCTATAAGTCTCACATTGAAATTGCCACCAATCTTGAAATTATGCGTGATCTCAGCATCACCGGTGGTCACAATGGTAGAGGAGTCGCCAAAATCCCATTCATAGGCACTGGCATTCCGCGAAGTATTTTTAAATGTCACAGGCACGCCAGCCTTTATCGTCCCCGTGGGCACTTCGAAATCTGCTTCCGGGAACTCGATTTCTTTGTGACAAGAGAAAACAAGTGTTAAAAAAACCAATGAAATAAGTGCCTTTACCATTTGAGTAATTTTTTTCCTTACGCACAAAGTGTCTTCGAGAACCAGACTTTTGCTAATAAAGATAAAATTGCCGGCATGGAGCAGCAATACGTCATTTGACGTATTTTAGGTAGTGGATATTCCCATAAATTTTGGAAATGCCTTTTGAGGCGTAGTTCGGCAGAGAAGTGGAGTGGCTACTGATCATTGCCAACAATGATCAGTAGCCTGCCAACTAATAAGAACCCAGATAGCTCGATCCTGACTGACCGGTTAATGCGGCTCCCTTGATGACTTCTTTGGTTTTCCAGTTGATCACGTGCAACTTACCCGCTTCGCCGGTTGGTGTCAGCGGAACATATACAAAATCTCCGCTCACCGCAATATTCTGATACTGGCCAAAATCCAAACCAGCTTCGTATTCGTTGCTGATTTTGGTTGCCGTTTTTGCATTCAGGTCAATTAACGCGATGTAGCCGCCTTCTCCGGCAATGTTGTACAAGACAAGGCCAATTCCGTCCTTGATGTATCTCCAAGCCTGGATACGCGTGTCTTTAAGGCTCAAAGCAGCATCCAGGTCAAAATGATAGCCATTATCATAATCGCTATTGCTTTTATTGATGCGCAAAATATCCTTTCCGCCCGTAGCTGTGGCCTGATAAATATTGCCATCATTTCCCACATACTGCGTCATGGTGCGGTAGGAGTGGTTGTTGGTCTTAGAAAGGGTGGAATAGATCAGTTTTGGATTTTGTAAAGAAGGATAATCAACGACCAGCGTCGTTGTTCCCAGCGTGCGGTTAGCAGCATCGTTGGCCCATACCGGCTCCCCGGCAGTGTTATAAGACAATTTTTTCGGGTCAATTTTGCTTACGTTACAACCGATGAATATCTTGGTTTTGTCATCATTCAAAACAGGAACATCGATGCGCCCCACTGCGTAGCCCTGTGCTTCGAGGTCCGCCGGGAAAGGGAAGTCGAATTCGGTGGAGTTGGGCACTCTGGCCTCTTTCAGGTCAATGACAGCGATCCTTACTTTACCCCGGGTGTATTTGAAAACGTGGTTTGGCGCAGCGCCTTCCGTTACCGTCTTGCTTCCGGTTAAATGTACGCCGATCCCGATATTCTCAGCCGCTTTTGTCCAGCGGGGAGAAGTCCCTACGATATCCGACAAGTCCAGTTCGTTGCCTGTATCCTGGTAATCTTTGGCGCCTTTTACCAAATATTTGTTGAATACACCGCCATCTTCACCCGTATACTGAATGTTGTAGAGCTCCGTTCCATCCTCAGAGGCTTGCACACGGGCTGTGCGAGCAGACCGGAGGCCAAAGCCGTTTTTGTATATATCAACTGAAAAGTTTGGGTCGATAGCCTGCGCATGCGTGATGGCGTAAGCCATTGTGCCGCCGTTGCCTGCCGTTCCCTCAGCATCAGGGATCGATGCAGTCAATGAGATAAATTCCCTTTCGCTCACAGGCGTTTGGCCACCACCGTCAGGATCGGTCACATCATCTTTGCAACCGGCAAACGTCATTGCCAAACCCAGGATCACCGCGCTTATCAGATTTTTTTTCATCTTAAATTATTATTATAAAAATTTACTAATTGTGTAATTCAACTTAACTGAGATACTTCTGCCAGGCTTTTGCACACCGAAGTTGTCATACATCTCTGCATTCAGCATGTTTTTGAGATCGAAGCTGGCGACCATCTTACCATTTGGGAACCGGTAGCTGGCCCCCAAATCGTGGTAGAACTGGGTAGGCGTGGTAAACCATTCAGATTCCATCCATACGGTCCCGAAAGCACCGACAAAGCCTGTATTGTAATAAAAATTGAGAATCGAATTTTTCTGGAACTTGTCATTAAGCCGGTACTGAACGCTGCCGTTCATGGTAAAAAACGGCTCGTTGGGAAGCTGCAAGTTGTACAGATCGTGCGGATTGCCCTTTTGGTCAAATTTCTGTTTGAATAAGGTGTTGAATTTGGAGAAGTTGAAGAGTGCATTCAGGCGGTTGTCATATACATAAATTACCTCTCCTTCAAAGCCCCTGGATTGCGTGCGTCCCAGGTTGATATATTTGGTGACCTGAATATCCGCATCGCTTTCCCGTCCCGGCACAATCGCATTTTCGACTGCCTGCTGGGTGATTTTATCAAAGCCATTCCGCCAGAATGCGCTCGCATAGAGCGTCAGTTTGTGTTTGCCGGCCTGGATAGGGCCGTGGCGGAAACCCAGATTGTAATTCACATTCTTTTCAGGGATCAGACCAGGGTTTTCCAGAATGTTGTTTTCGGGATCGCCGTACAGCTGGTTTTCGGTGGCTGTAACGTAGGCGTTTTGGGTGGAACCAATGATGTACATTTTGGAAAATACATTGTAGGAAACCGTAGCGCCATATCCTTTGTTGTGGTTCACCGTTTTGTTGCGCACCCTGTTGATGACATTTGCGCCGTCTTGTTCGATCAGTTCAGGCCGCGTTTGAATGGTTCGGTTGGAGGTGTATTTTCCCAGCAGGTTCGTTTTGAGCTTGTCGTTGAAGAACTGCGCTTCATAGTTTAAGGCAAGAATGTTGTTCACTACACTGCTTACAGTCACCATTTCCTTCCGCTCAGGATTCAGCAGGTCATTGTCATCCCTGTCGGTGGTTTCCAGCTTGTGATTAAGGGAAATTCTGTGACCCGGAAAAACAGTGTATCCTAGATTAGAGCGCATATTGGTGATCTGCCGGTTTACTTCCACAATGCTCTTGGCACCTTGCTGGCCC
Source organism: Dyadobacter alkalitolerans DSM 23607 (assembly GCF_000428845.1). GTDB lineage: Bacteria > Bacteroidota > Bacteroidia > Cytophagales > Spirosomataceae > Dyadobacter > Dyadobacter alkalitolerans. The sequence continues at coordinate 38,568 of NZ_AUAS01000004.1, forward strand.
ATTCCCGGAGTCGGTGGCACGGGCACAACTTCCCCGTTCCGGATGAGCATTCTGGGTTTTCCGTCCCAGTTGTAAACCTGGCCAACTGTATCCTGAACATATGTGCTCCTGTAACTGCGGACCGCATTCACATTCAGCGCCAATCCTTTGGCCAGGAAATTGTTCTTATTATAAATCAGGCTGACCACATGCGCCTGATACTCGCCAAACCTGCCGACGTAAGGCCTTGCCATGGTTGTGCCGTGCGGGATTTCGCTGTAAGTGTCTGAAATATTGTAACCTATGAAAAACTGGTCCGCCCATTTCACATTCGTAAATCCGATTTCAAACCTGCCGCCGATTGACTTATAAGCATTATTGAATCTTTTGGCCCTGTAATACCGCTCCAATGTTCGGTCGGGATGCACAAATTTTGAAAACTTGCCCCAGGTGGTGTAGCTGTTGTCGGTGTATGTGTAAAAGCCTGATGCCCTTGTGGTAAAACCAGTTTGCTTGTTACGATAGATTCCGGAAAGATCGGCCTGAAATGTGTTGAAAGATCCGTAGGCAACCGCAGCTGTAATGTTGTTTTGGGAAGCGTCTTTTTTCAAAACAACATTGATGGCCCCGCCCACATAATCGCCTGTCAAATGCGAGGGCAACACACCCTTGTAAACCTCAATGCGTTCGATCATTGCAGGTGGAATGTTGTTCAGATTGAATGAAGACCCATAAGTTGAAATCTCAATGCCATCCAGGAAAATCCCAACCGCACTGCCTGACATGCCATTCAGGTTATACTCCACCCGCGATCCGATCCCACCGTTTTGACGTACGCGGACGCCTACGGCCCGGTCCAGCAGTTCATTGGTGGTTAAGTTGCGGAGCGAAGCTTCTTTTGTTTCAATGATTGCGACTGCAAATCCCTGCGTTTCAAGCTGTTTCTTTTCCGTTTTCTGAACAATCTGCACTTCGTTGAGATCCTGGGCGGTTTTTGCTACAACCGCGTTAAACTCTTGCGTGGGTTTGTGAACGTGGATCCTGGAAGTTTTGGATTTGATTTCGACAGACGTAATCATAATTTCCTGATGGCCGTAAGGCACATCTTTCAATGTGTAGGTGCCATCGGTTTCAGAGAAAGTGGCGATGCTGGTCCCGTTAACCCTTATGGTTACAAAGCTGACCACCGAACCCTTATCGTCGCTGATTTTTCCTTTGATTACTGCGGTTTTCAGGGCAGATGTCTGTGCAAAAGTATGAAGATGGAAAAGGGTAACAATTGCTGTAAAGAGTAGAGTAGGCTTCAATAACATTCGATGATTTTTCTTAATTAACTGCCTGACAGTTGCCACTGCCGGGTTTTCAAGAGTAGGTGTGAAGCAAGTCTTATTTAGACTAAGTCTATTGAGCGCAAATATAGGCCCCGATATTTTGAATAGCAAGATAAAAAAGACAAATGTTACCTGGGGTAACAAGAATTACGTGTCTATATAAAATGCCGTTAGTTCAACAGGCCGTTTTCCAACTTCCATCATCGTTAAAATTTTATCTGTTAGCACGGACATTTTTATGTTGAAAAAGATAAAAATACGGTACTAATGACCGTTACCTAGTTATAATATCTAAAAATATGGCAATGTGTAGAGATTAAATGCTTCCTTCCTAGCTTTGCGTAGATATTTAATCCTTTGCCGGATACAAAATATCGCGAATCGTTCTTTACCATAACAACTGGAAACAGGTTCCTGACGAAGGTCGGATTAATAGGGAATCGTGTGGAATTCACGAGCTGTCGCGCAACTGTGAGTAGCCGCCGTAGAGGGCAGGTTACGAGTCAGGTTACTGCCTGTTACCAATGTTAAGCAAAGCGCTTGTAACAATTTTTATTTAAACAAACGACAAAATGCTAACACAAAACCTTGGCTACCCGCGGATTGGTGGACAAAGACAACTCAAAAAAGCCTGTGAGCAATTCTGGGCAGGTAAGATCGATCTGGCTGAGCTTTACAATGTGGCTCAAAAGATCAAAGAAGAGAACTGGCAGACGCAGCTGGAAGCGGGCATCGACCTGATCCCCTGCAACGATTTCAGTTTCTATGACCAGACATTGGATACAAGCCTCTTACTAGGCGTCGTTCCGCAGCGTTATGAGGCAGTGCGCTCGCAGGCAACGGATAATGGAGAGCTGGATCTGTATTTTGCGATGGCGCGCGGATACCAAAAGAATGGTCTGGATATTACAGCCATGGAAATGACCAAATGGCTGGACACGAACTACCATTACATTGTGCCCGAATTCAAAGCCGATCAGCAATTCCGCATCAACAACGAAAATATTTTCAACGAATATAACCAGGCCAAAGCACTGCTGGGAGCAAAAGCTAAGCCAGTGATCATCGGGCCGGTAAGCTATCTTTTGTTGGGTAAAGAAAAAGAGGCAGGGTTCGAGCGCATTGAGCTTATCAGCAGCCTGGTTCCGGTCTATATTGAGATCATTAACCGCCTGGGCCAATCGGGTGCAACATGGATTCAGCTCGACGAGCCTTGCCTGGCTCTTGATCTTACCAAGAAAGAAAAGGAAGCATTTGAATTTGCCTACAAAACCATCGCCCAGCAGGTTAGCGGCGTGAAGATTTTGGTGGCTACCTATTTTGAAGCATTACTGGATAATACGAGCCTGGCCGTTGGCCTGCCGGTTGATGCATTGCATGTGGATCTGGTAAGGGCTCCGGAGCAATTGGAGGAAGTGCTTTCGCTGATTCCGGACCGCTTGATTTTATCCGTGGGCGTAGTAGACGGGCGTAACGTCTGGAAAAACGACTATGAAAAATCTTTGCAGCTGATCAATCGGACCGTCGATAAGTTGGGAGCAGATCGTGTTATCATTGCACCGTCCTGCTCACTGCTGCACAGCCCGATCGATCTGGAACTGGAAACGGCCATTGATCCGGAAATCAAAAACTGGATGGCTTTTGCCAGGCAAAAATTGGTTGAGATCAATGCGCTAAGCCAGATTGCTGACGGAAATACAGAATTGTTAGCGGAAAATAAAGCAGCGATCGTAAGCAGAAGATCCTCGCAAAAAGTGCATAAGCAAGCCGTGAAAGACCGGGTGGCCGCTATCACGGATGCAGACGCAACGCGCAGTACGGCTTTTCCGGTGCGCCAGCAAATCCAGCGCGAGCGTTTCAACTTGCCCGCATTCCCGACAACGACCATTGGTTCATTCCCGCAAACAGACGATATTCGCCAGCTGCGCGCCAGGTTCAAAAAAGGCGATCTGACGCTCGCAGAATATGAAAATGCAATTGAACAGGCTACGATCGAAGCAATCCGCTGGCAGGAAGAAATCGGCTTAGATGTGTTGGTGCACGGTGAATTTGAGCGCAACGATATGGTCGAATACTTCGGCGAGCAGCTTGACGGGTTTTTATTTACAAAAAATGGTTGGGTTCAAAGCTATGGAAGCCGGTGTGTAAAGCCGCCGGTTATCTATGGCGACATCAGCCGTCCTGCTGATATGACGGTGCGGTGGAGCACATTTGCCGCTGCCCAAACCGACAAACCCATGAAAGGCATGTTGACCGGCCCGGTTACCATTTTGCAATGGTCGTTTGTACGCGATGACCAGCCGCGTGAGCAGACCAGCAACCAAATTGCGCTGGCGATTCACGATGAAGTGCTGGCGTTGGAAAAAGCCGGAATCGGCATTATCCAGATCGACGAGGCCGCCATCCGCGAGGGTTTGCCGCTCCGCAAAGCCAAGCGCCCGCATTACCTGGCATGGGCTGTGCGTGGATTCCGCATCACCGCCAGCGGCGTTCAGGACCGGACGCAGATCCATACCCACATGTGTTACAGTGAATTTAATGATATCATTGAACACATTGCCGCGATGGATGCCGATGTGATCACCATTGAAACATCCCGCTCGCAGATGGAGTTGTTGCAGGCATTCGCGCATTTCGAATATCCAAACGAAATCGGGCCGGGCGTTTACGACATTCATTCTCCGCGCGTGCCAACCACAGAAGAAATGACCTCGCTGCTGGCCAAAGCGGCAGATCTGTTGCCCGCACAAAATCTTTGGGTTAACCCGGATTGCGGTTTGAAAACCCGTAAATGGCCTGAAACAAAAGCTGCTCTGGAAAATATGGTAGCTGCTGCCAGACAGGCGCGGGAGCAAATTGCAACAGAAGTGTAAATCAAAATCAGGAAGGGCGGGCATTCCATTACGGGCATTCCATTATATATTTGAACAAAAAAATAAAAAAGCAGCAAGGAGCCGTATTCAAACTACCATTTATGTTTTTAGAAAAGATCAAATCCAGACAGTCCGGTGTAATGCTTTACGGCATCACTCCTCCAAAGGCAGGCACAACCCCTGAGCGGGTTGCAGAAATCGCAGATAAAACAATTGCCCGCCTTTCGTCCCTGGATATCGATGCACTCGTCGTATATGACGTACAAGATGAATCTGCCAGGACGAATCAGGAAAGGCCGTTCCCATTTATCAATGCGATGGATCCCCTTGATTTTGCCTCTGAACATCTGGGTAGTTTGAATGTTCCTAAAATCATTTACCGGCCCGCAGGTAAATTTACCAATGCAGAATTAACAGATTGGCTTGAAAAGCTGCATCAGCAGACATTTTATCCCGTTTTTGTAGGCGTGCCCGCGCCGGATTTTCAGGTGAAGACCAGTCTTTCGGAAGCCTACAAAATTTGGGAAAAGCACAAGGTTACATCCGTTATCGGAGCAGTGACCATTCCGGAAAGACATCATGTATTAAAGGATGAGGATGTAAGGATACTCGACAAAATGAGCAGCGGCGTTTCTTATTTCATATCCCAATGTGTCTTTGATCTGGATTATGCAAAGCAGCTTATCGCGGACCTTTCGGCCAGCTGCAAAAGCAAGCAGACAGACCCGCCAACGATCATCTTTACAATCACAGCCTGCGGATCTGCCAAAACGCTCGATTTTATGGAGTGGCTGGGCATTCACTTGCCTGCCCAGGTAAAGGAAGATCTCCGTCAGGCAGACGATATGCTTGAAAGGTCCGTGGAAATATGCCTTGAAATCGCCTCGGAGCTTACCGCGTTTTGCATGGAACACGCAATTCCCTTTGGCTTCAATATTGAAAGTGTCGCAATCCGTAAAGCGGAGATTGAAGCTTCTATTGATATGGCATCTGCAATAAATCAATTGCTTAGGGATGCAGGATTAAGGAATTAAAAACGGTAAACAGTTTTGCCGATATTCCGGCTGGCAATGAAATTCCGTATTTCGGCTAAAAGGCTCAGGCCCTGGTCTTGAAACAAATGCTGACGGATTGAGCTATTTCAATATATCCTTCAAAAACAACCGGTTTTACAATGTAGGCATTCACTCCCTGATCGTAGCAATGCCTGATCAGCTCCGCATTGGAGCTCGTGGAGACGATGATCACCGGGATGTGCCTGCATAAGGGGTCGCTCTTTATCCTTTTCAAAGCTTCCAGCCCCGTGAGCCGGGGCATATTCATGTCCATTAATATCAATGCGGGCTGTTCGGGCAAGTTGTTGGCAAGCGCATCCAGCAGCAACTGGCCGTCAACGAACTCTTGTACTTCTATGTCTTGGATTACGTTTTCCAGCGCTTCCCGCAGAAGCATCCGGTCATCGGAGTCATCGTCGACAATATATACGGTTTTCTTAGCCAGCATCATCTTAATACGTTATCGATCTCTTGCAATCCCCTTGGCAGGAGATATCGTCAGGGCTCTCGTTGTCCTTTTTTGAGGTATAATTTGAGCCAAATTACGCACTAATATGGCAACAACAAACCAAAACCGGTCTGACAAGGCTTTCTCAATGCAGACCGGTCTCATTAAATGCCACTTGCGAAAACAAAGAAATGATCCGCCCGCGGCCCGTTATTTTCAAATCACCTGCTTTTGCCGAAGAACTTTTGCTTGGGACTATCTTTTTTGATGAAGCCTTTTACGGCCTCGGCCAGCTCGATGGGGTAGTCAGATTCTATGATCGAGGCGCCATCTTTTGCAATGGAAATGTAGGCGGCTTTGCGCTCCTCGGCGCTTTTGAGTTTGTCGTAGGAAGAGGCGGCTGAGATCATCGCCATCGCGCCGGCTTTGTTGAGCAAACTGTAAAGCTCCTGGTTGTCGGGCTTTACGGTGGGGCCAATGTAGGCGATCAGTTGGGTGAAGGGGATGCCAGCTTTCTGATAACTTTCAAATTCTGCTTTGGTTTTGATGAATGCCGAAAATGTACTGTTAGGGTTGTTTTTTAAATAAAACGCAGCCTCTTCGGGCTTATGGACGGTCATCATGACAAATGCATCAGCTTTGTGTTTGCGGATCAGTGCAGCAGTCATTTCCAGGGGGACATCCTTGTGGTCCAGGTTCAGGATCGTTTTTCCGCGGCCCCATTCAATGACTTCACTTAATGTCGGGATCGGAAAATCGGTCACATTACCTTCGGCATCTTTCAGCCTGAATTGTTTGAGCTCGGCGTAAGTGTAATCTGAGAGTTTGCCTTTCCCCGTCGTAGTCCGGTCCAGCGTAGCGTCGTGCATGAGCACCATGACGCTGTCTTTGGTAAGCCGCGGATCGATCTCGAAAAATGCAGGCGTATGTTTTAATGTATTTTCAAAAGTCGCAATCGAATTTTCGGGAAAACCTTTCACCATTCCGCCCCGATGGCCGGCAATAAGCAGCACATCATTTCCGGTGTATTTAAAAAACGCATGCAGGTCCCTGGCACTTTTCAATCTAAGCACATTCATTTGATCCTGACCATTCACCGCACTTATCGCCCCAAGAAGAAACAAGCCGGTTACAGCAGAAAATAAAAAAGACTTTTTCATAAAAATGGGTTTAGTAGACTATTGTGTAAAACAAAGTCGTGAATGTAGTGCCGTTTCCCGAGTTCCTATATTAAATTTTGGTAACCTTTCCTTCTGGCACAGTGAATGTCACCCGTAGAGGGGTTTTGGAACCGATTGGCAAAGTTTTAATACAGAAACCCGTATTAAGAATTGATTTATTCATTACAAAACTTCATTAACATGTCTGAAACAACCAAAGCATCGCTTCAAAATCCACTCACCAAGTATCCCAAGCCACCATTTAACAAGCAGCCCCAGCAAGTGCCGGGCCTGGCTTCCCAAATGGACCCCAAGCCTGACCACGGCGAAAACAGCTACAAAGGATCCGGACGCCTCGCGGGCAGAAAGGCCCTGATCACAGGCGGCGATTCCGGGATCGGGCGTGCAGCAGCGATTGCCTACGCACGTGAAGGAGCTGACGTGGCCATTAATTATTTGCCCCAGGAGCAATCTGATGCCGACGAAGTGATCGCGCTCATTGAAGCCGAGGGCAGGAAAGGATATGCCATTCCGGGTGATATAACCCAGGAATCCTTTTGCCAGGAGCTTGTAGCGCAGGCGGTCCAGCAATTGGGAGGCCTGGATATCCTGGTTAATAATGCAGGCCACCAGCAGGCGGTGGATTCTTTGCTCGACATTACATCCGAAGGATTTGATGCTACGATTAAAACCAACATTTATGCGCCGTTCTGGATTACAAAGGCTGCATTGCCGCATCTGGCAGAAGGCTCCGTGATTATTGCTACTTCATCGGTCCAGGCTTATGATCCGTCTGAAAATCTGTTTGATTATGCCCAAACCAAGGCAGCCAATGTGGCTTATGTCAAGTCGCTGGCCAAGCAGCTCGGGCCTAAGGGGATCCGGGTAAATGGCGTTGCGCCGGGACCCGTATGGACTCCGTTGCAGGTGAGTGGTGGACAGCCACAGGATAAGATCGTGGAATTTGGGGAAGCTACGCCCCTGGGAAGACCAGGCCAGCCAGCCGAGCTTGCATCCATTTTCGTGCAGCTTGCAGATGCGGAGGCCAGCTATGCAACCGGACAAATTTACGGAGCCGCAGGTGGTGGCGGGCATCCATAATGCGTAGCTTTGCGCATAGTGTAGAAAAACCGCAATAAAAAACGAATGGAAACGAATAAGGACTTTAAGTCGATTGAGAATATTGAATTGGTTTTTCTGAAACCGGAAGACTACGAGGAGATCAAAGAAATGATGATAGAAACCTATTCCAGTATGCCTAACGCATACTGGAAAGAACATCACATTAAAACGTTGATCACCATTTTTCACGAGGGCCAGGTAGGCATCAGGGTAGATAACGAGCTGGCCGGATGTGCATTATCGATCATTGTAGACTATGATAAAGTTGACTCTAAACATACGTATAGGGAAATAACCGGAAATTATAGTTTCAAGACGCATACCAATAAAGGCGATGTGTTGTACGGGATCGATGTGTTCATCCGCCCCAAGTATCGTGGCCTGCGGCTGGGAAGACGATTATATGATTACAGGAAAGAACTTTGCGAGAAATTGAACCTAAAAGGAATCGTATTCGGCGGCCGTATCCCAAACTACCACCAATATTCCGACACAATCTCTCCCAAAGAATACATTGAAAAGGTAAGAAATAAGGACATTCACGATCCTGTCTTGAATTTCCAGCTGTCCAACGACTTTCATCCGGCGAGGATATTACAAGGATATCTGGAAGGCGACAAGGATTCCAATGAGTACGCCGTGCTGCTCGAATGGGATAATGTCTATTATGAAAAGAGCTCGGACCAGGCTGCATTTACAAAGTCGATCATCCGGCTAGGATTGATACAATGGCAAATGCGCTTGTATAGCGACTTTGATGAGCTGATGCAGCAGGTTGAATATTTCGTGGATGCAGTATCGGGTTACCGATGTGATTTTGCGCTGTTCCCCGAGTTCTTCAATGCGCCTTTGATGTCTGATTACAATCACTTATCCGAACCGGACGCGATCAGGAAGCTGGCCGAATACACGGAGAAAATCGTTTCCCGGTTCTCTGAGCTGGCTATCTCCTATAACATCAACATCATAACCGGAAGCATGCCGGAAGTGGTTGACAACAGCCTTTATAATGTGGGTTATTTGTGTAAAAGGGATGGCGGCATTGAGCGCTTCGAGAAGTTGCACGTCACCCCGGATGAAGCCAAGGTATGGGGAATGCAGGGTGGAAACACGATAAAAACATTCAATACAGACTGTGGAAAGATCGGGATCCTGATTTGCTATGATGTCGAATTCCCTGAACTAAGCCGCATTTTGGCAGACGAGGGGATGAACATTTTGTTTGTACCATTCCTGACCGATACCCAAAACGGATATTCCAGGGTAAGAAACTGTGCGCAGGCCAGGGCCATCGAAAATGAGTGCTATGTTGCCATTGCAGGCAGCGTGGGCAACTTGCCCAAAGTGCATAACATGGACATTCAATATGCCCAATCCATGGTGTTTACGCCCTGCGATTTTTCTTTTCCTACCAACGGGATCAAAGCTGAAGCAACGCCCAATACCGAAATGATCCTGATCGCCGATGTCGATATCGATATGTTGAGGGAATTAAATCAATTTGGAAGTGTCCGGAATTTGAAAGACAGAAGATCAGATATTTATACGCTCGTTCGGAATCACGAAAGCCAGAAAAATAGTTTGGCCGCAGGAAATCCCAAAGAACACATTTAATGCTATTGTAATTAATTGCCGCATGAAAACTGAGAAACAGAAAATGCTCGATGGCGAGCTCTACGTCGCTTTGGACCCGGAACTGACCCAGGAACGCACCCAGACACGCTTGTTGCTGCTGGAATTAAATGCCGGTCGGGAAGATGAGCCGGAGAAAAGGGCTGCTATTTTAAAGCAATTAATTCCGAACGCCGGCGCTAACCTTTGGCTGCAACCGCCGTTTTATTGCGACTATGGAAGCAACATTATCGTTGGCGACAGTGTTTTCTTCAACTTCAATTGTGTCGTGCTCGACGTCACTTACGTGCGTATTGGAAGCCGTACGCTTTTTGGGCCTAATGTTCAGATTTACACCGCGACGCATCCCATCGATCATGTTACCAGGGCTTCCGGCGTCGAATCGGCGAAACCTATTACGATTGGAGAGGATGTATGGATAGGGGGCAGCGCTGTTATCAATCCTGGTGTGACGATTGGCGACCGGACCATTATCGGTGCCGGCAGCGTGGTCACCAAGGATATTCCCGCAGACGTATTTGCGGCCGGTAATCCCTGCCGCGTTATCCGGTCGCTTACGGTAAATGACTCCCGGGACACGGATTAGAAAGGCGACTTCCTGAATGATACTGCCCCGTTTTGATCCTTTGTGTAAACCGCATAGCAGTTATCATTATACTGAGGGTCAAAACTGGGATTTGCTGCATTAAGGGTTTTAGGAAATGGTTTGGATGCATCAAAAAAGTAGACCGTAGTGGTGCCATATTTCGTGTAAGGCATCATATCGCCATATTTTTGCATTTCATCAAAAACAGGCCCCTCAACCGATGCAGCATAAATTCTGATAATAGGACCCTGGTTGTTTTCATTCCGGAATGTGGCGACTTCCGTAAAATTCCCTTTTAGATCATCCACAGTCGGCTGCGAGGTCGAATCGTAGATAATGTAACCGATCACAGCAATGATCAATATGAGAAAAATGTATTTTTTGTTTTGAATCATGATCGGTTACTAAATAATAAAACCCTGCAAATTACGAGAAACGGTTGCGCGCGTCGTAGGCAAGGCCAAGTCCTACACTGGAAAGCTTGTTTTCTTCCGACCATTCCGCTGCCGGAAAAAGCTGCCTGAAATGTTGCTGGATCAGCGGGATTTCGGTTGAGCCGCCCGTCATAATTACCAGCCCGATACTTTCCGGCGTAACGCCGGCTGCTTGCAGGCATTCCCTGGCCGACTGCACAATGCGCTCCGTTTTTGTAATGATAGCAGCGTCAAAATCCTTTCTGGCAACGTCAATGCGCAAGTCCTGATCAATAAAACCCAACGTAGCAGCAAAGCTTTCACTGCTGGCCAGGCCAATCTTGATCTTTTCCGTTTCTGCCAATACGGCATGTCCCGTTTCTTGTTCGAGCACATTGATGAGCCTTCCATAACGCACCGGATCGTGTGTCTCGCGCAGCAACTGTTTAGCCTGAAATAAAATTCTGTTGGTATATAAAAAATTCACTTTGCTCCATTCAGACAGGTCAAAGTAATGGTAGGAGGGCACTTCGAGATTCTTGGTGCCATACTTGGAGCGGAAACCCAGCTCAGGCATCATTTCGGCCAGGCTCAGGTCGCGGTCGAAATCATTTCCGCCGAGCCGCACGCCTGTGTTGGCCAGAATGTCCTCGTTCCTGTCGTGCTTGGTGGCATTTTCCTGGGACAGCCTGATAATGGTAAAATCCGAAGTTCCACCGCCCAGATCCACCACCATTGCCAGTTTTTCTCCGCTAACCCTGGCTTCATGGGCAAATGCAGCTGCGATGGGCTCAAACTGGAACCCTACATGTTCAAAACCCAGGTTTTGGGCGATCTGTTTCAGCTCATTCTCTGCCCGCTGATCGGCAGCAGCATCATTATCGACGAAATGAACCGGCCGACCCATCACCACATGCCGCAGTTCCGTTCCGCAATCGGCCTCGGCTTTGCGCTTCATCTGGTCGAGGAATGCGGCAATAATCTGATCAAATTTCATCAGCTCGCCATTGACCATCGTGCCCTGGCGCATGGCTGAACTACCCAGAACGCGTTTGAGGCTGCGCATCAACCTGCCCGGCTGGCGGGTCAGGAATCGCTCGGTTGCTTCCCGGCCGAAGTACGCGTGGTTGTCTTTTCTAGCAAAAAACATGGCGCTGGGAATGGTCTGGTTATCATTTTCAACCGGAACCAGAAAAACATCGTTTTGATTTGCCACAGCCAGGCTGGAATTGGAAGTGCCGAAATCGATACCGCAAAAAACAGAAGTAGTCATCATTTGAAAAATTGGGCGCGCAATTTCCCATTATTTACCCGGCAATCCAAACGAAAACTCAGCTTTATGAAGGCTTTGATTAGTCGCCAAGCATCTTACGAAGATATCTGGCAGCCTTGGTAAGCGATCCCAGCTTGTCGGATAATGTGCCGATCAGTGCGCCGTCGGCTTGCTCGATGTCGTTCATGTTAATGCCCGATTCGAGTTGTTTTGGATAGATCAGCAGCAGGCTTTGCTCCTGAAAATAATTGGAGAAGTAACCCGGAAGTTTTTCCAATTGTGAAAGATAGGACGCCGACCCTTTTCTTGCCGAGACGATCACAAAGAAGTCGTCTATTTTCAGCTCGCGGGAAAAAATCAGAAAGTCGTCCCAGGCGCTGAAAAGACTAAATTCCACTTCGACAGTCGTCGTTTTACGCGCCAGAACGCTTTTAATTGCCTTGATAGTCTGTCCTGAGGCATAGAAATGAATCGGCATTGCATTGATCTTTGCCAGCGTGAGCAGCTTACCAAGCCAATGCAAAAAGCCAGGCTCATTACTGCCGGCCGGGGGCACGGCAACCACAATCCGCGTGAGCGTATTAAATGGCTGGGCCGGCTTGTAAATATAGATCGTTTCAAAAACGCGCTTGACGATGTTTTCAACTTTAGGGCCAAGAAATGTTTTGTGATCCGTTCTCTGATGTAAGCCAATGACCACATCCGTAATATTCTGTTCCTTAATAGAGTAGGTGATTCCGTTGCTGATATTGGCATCATAACGGGTCAGCGGAACGAGCATGTTTTCCGAAGAGCTGGCATGCTGAACTGCTTTATTGAGAATTCTCTTGCCGTGGGACGCCGAATCGTTTTTTTGATCTTCATCCGTAACAATGTGCAAGCCATAGAGCGGGATCGAAACGCGTTTTGCTTTCAGCATAATCCCAAAATCAACCAGGTCGGCGATCATATCGGGATAGGAAAGCGAAACCAGGATTTTTTCGTTGCTTACAGCGTCGGCTTCTCCGGGGCTTTCTTCATCCTGCGTGAGCGCGAGCCTTTTGGAAGCTCTTTCTACAACAAATGAACTGACCGCGCAGCTAACCAGAATAAGTACAATGGTGCCGTTCAGCACATCTTCGTCCAAAAGCCTGATGGGCTCGCCCAGCGCTGTTTCCCCGATGATAATGTTGTATCCTACCAAAATAATCGCCAGCGTAGCAGCCGCATGCGAGGCACTCAGGCCAAAGATCATCAGCCCTTCATCGGCAGACAGCCGGAACACTTTCTGTGTGATCCATGCTGCCAGATATTTACTCGACAATGCAATCACCAGGATAACCCCCGCCACTCTTAATGCGCCCCATCCATGCGTTAATACGCTGATGTTGACAAGCATACCCACGCTGATCAGAAAAAAGGGAATGAACAGCGCATTGCCCACAAAGTCGATGCGGTTCATCAGCGGGGAGGAATGCGGGACAAATTTATTTAAAACCAAACCTGAAAAGAATGCGCCGATAATGGCCTCCACACCTGCAATCTCAGCTAAGAAAGAGGCCAGAAACACCATTGCCAGCACAAATATGTACTGCGAAACGCTATCGTCGAAACGCTTGAAAAACCAGCGGCAGATTATTGGGAAAACAAATAATACCACCGCCACAAAAACAACGAAAGAAAAGCCGAGCCGAAACCAGAATGCCGGTGAAACATCGCCCTTCGGAGATCCTGCAACCCCCGCCAGGATAAGCAGCGCGAGAATGTCGGTGATCATTGTCCCGCCCACCGTCATATTAATGGCCCGGTTCCGGGCTACGCCGTATTTGCTGGCAATGGGATAGGAAACCAATGTGTGCGTGGAAAACATGCTGGCCAGCAGCAGCGAGGACAATAACCCGTAACCCAGGATATAATAACTTGCCAGCGTACCGCTGATCAGCGGCAGTAAAAATGTGGTTAACCCAAATACAATGATCTTGTTACGGTTCTTTTTGAATTCGGCCAGATCAATTTCCAGGCCGGCCAGGAACATAATGTAAAGCAGACCAACCGTTCCAAAAAGCACAATGCTGCTGTCCCGGCTTAGCAGGTTTAATCCATACGGCCCGACGATCATCCCTGAAATAATAAGCCCGATTATGTGGGGGACTTTGATCCGGTTAAAAAGGATAGGTGCAAAAAGGATGATAAAGAGCACCACCGAAAAAATAATAACGGGGTTTTTAAGGGGTAAGGAGAGATCCAGTAACAGCAACGAATTCATACGCACAAGTTTAGGGTTATTTCTGCCGTTCGGCAGTCAGGGTGTAGCGGATTTTGCAATCGGTGCGCTCCACTTCCCGCGTCCCTTCCATTTTGCCTTCTTTAAGTTCCAGCATGATACGCATCACCGACTCGGAGCCGGGCTGACCATTGGTCGCTTCAAGCCGGGTTTGCATGAAAGAACCGTTGTAGATCCTGGACAGTTCGTTTCCGGTGAATGTATTTACAACGATCCCCCTGTTCTGATAGGCGATTTCCCAGGTTTCTGTTTTCGAATCCCCAATGGCCGATCCGCTGCAATTCGTTTCCGTACAGCGCATTTTGACGATCCATTTGCCCGTAACAGGTTGCGCCTGTAACGAGTCCGTGACTGCGGTGGAATCTTCCAGCTGCTTTTTCTTTTTTTCCTGCAACTCCTTTTCCAGCAACGTCAGTCGCTGTTCCCATTGCATTAATGTCTGCTCTTTTTCTGCGACCTGCTGTTCCCTTTTGGTCAGCTGCGCTTCCTTTTCTTTATATCCGCAGCCCTGCAATGCAGCAGCGAAAAACAGAAAAAATAATATCCATCTCATCATGCACGTCCTATTTTAAAGCATGTAAGGTGGGTAATTAAAGTCAGGATTTCAAACTGTTCAGACCAAAATCACCGATTTATTGACAGGTTCCCCGCCTTTGCCGAGTGCTTCAATGCTACCGAGCGTGACCTGGGCAATTTCCGAAAGAGCCTCATCCGTGAAAAAACCCTGGTGCGCAGTTACCAAAACATTGGGAAAGCTCATCAGGCGCTGAATAGTGTCATCCTCGATAATGCTTTCTGACAAATCTTTGAAAAACAACCTTTCCTCCTGCTCGTAAACGTCAATGCCAAAGTGCGCAACATGCTTGCTTTTCAGTGCATCGATCACATCCGGCGTATTGATTAACCCACCGCGGCTGGTGTTGATCAGCATAACACCTTGCTTCATTTGCTGCAATGTCCGGGCATTGATCAGGTGATGCGTATGCTCGTTGAGCGGGCAATGTAGTGAAATGATGTCCGAATTGCTCAGTACAGTGTCAAGATCCTGGTAATCAATCCCCTGTGCTTGCAAATCTGCGTTGATAATAATGTCGTAGGCGATCACTCTGCATCCGAAGCCCTTCATGATTTTGCAAAATGCGGCCCCGATCTTGCCCGTTCCGATTACACCGACTGTCTTACCATACAAATTAAAACCCATCAGGCCATTCAGGGAAAAATTCTGCTCCCTTACCCGGTTATAGGCTTTATGCGTTTTGCGGTTAAGCGTAAGCAGCATGGCTACCGTATGTTCAGCAACCGCCTGAGGTGAATATTCAGGCACCCGGCAAACCCGTAGGCCTTTGTCTCGCGCCGCTTCCAGGTCAATATTATTAAAGCCCGCGCAGCGGAGCGCGATAATCTTAACGCCTTTTGCTGCCAGAGCTGCTATGACATCTGCATTCACCTTATCGTTTACAAATACACAAACGGCTGTTTGCCCCTGAACTGCTTCTACAATGTGAGGGCCAAGATGGGTTTCCAGATATTCCAGCCCAAATCCATAGCGCTCGTTGTACAGATCGAAAAAGGTGCGGTCGTAGGGTTTTGCGGAAAAGAATAAGATTTTCATAAATGCGGTGATTGGTTAAAGGGAAATTCTGCAAGCTCCCCCGCAAGGAACGGCTTTCCAATGACATTTATCATTTAAGGCGGCAATCCGCATCAACTTTTCTTCGGGAATGCTCGCCTAGTTTTGGCCTATTATTATCCAACTGCGCAAACCATGCACCATACATTTCATATTCCGGTCTTAGGCCTCGGATATTCTGTTGATACCCCAATAAAAGTCGCCCATTTCGGTATTTCGTCGGTTATGTCCATCGTCGATGATGTGATGATCGAGCGAATGAGAAAGCACCATACCATAGCCAGCGGCGAGGATTTTGTTCCGATCCATCCCGGCGAGCACGATTTCCGGGCCCGTCGCATTACGGCTTATCTAAACCTGGTTCATCGCATCGTTGACAAAAACTTTAAAGACCTTAAAATGCAGTCTTTTGAAGACGGGGCCGCACTGAACAAATATTTCCAGCTTTTACCCGAGCATTCAGCGCTTAAAAAACAATATGTGGAAATGTGCCAGACCCCTTCCGCGCAGGAAAAGCAGCTTTTGCAAGCAACATTGAAATCGCAGCTTACCAAGGGCGCTATCGACGTAAACATTATGTCGAAGGTGGATAAGCTTAACAAGGATGTTTATGGAGAAAACCTGGCAGATGAGTTTTCAGACGCTTCGGCGGCGTTGCGCGGATTTGCCCAAAGCACATTATCCTCGTCGCTGGTACTTTCGGCTGGTATGAATCCGCGGCTTTATAATTATCTGGAAGACTTTGCTGATTTTTATCCCGATCAAAACGGACATTTGAAAAAGCATATCATATTAAAAGTGAGCGACTTCCGGTCTGCATTTATTCAGGCTAAATATCTGGCAAAAAAAGGGATCTGGGTTTCGGAGTTCAGGATCGAATCGGGCCTTAATTGCGGCGGCCACGCTTTTGCAACGGATGGATTTTTGCTAGGGCCAATTTTGGAAGAGTTTAAAACAAAAAAGGATGAGATGCTTTCAGAGCTGTTTGCATTGTACCAGGCTGCGTTGATAACCAAAAGCATTGATATTGCTAAAATCCCCGCATTGCGCATCACGGTTCAGGGCGGCATAGGCACTGCTCAGGAAGATGAATTTTTATTGAAACATTATCAAGTCGATGCAACAGGGTGGGGAAGCCCATTCCTGCTCGTGCCCGAGGTTACCAATGTAGACGAGCACACGCTGCAAGAACTGACCCAGGCCAACGAAAGTGACTACTATGTTTCCAATTCATCCCCGCTGGGCGTTTTATTCAATAATTTCAAAAGGAGCAGCGCCGAAAAGCAACGTTTGGAAAGAATCGCAAAAGGAAGACCTGGAAGTCCATGCAAGAAAAAATATCTGGTCTCCAACACAGAATTCACCGCAGAACCGATCTGCACAGCTTCCCGCCAATATCAGAATCTGAAAATTAGACAGATTCAATCCCTGGATTTAACCGCGACTGAACGCGAGGAACAAATCAATTCCGTTACAGAAAAACTTTGCCTCTGCGAAGGCCTGAGCACCTCTACATTGATCAAACATAAGCTGCTGACAACAAAAGAAAATCACGCCGTTTCCATTTGCCCGGGACCGAATCTTGCCTGGTTTTCAAAAGTTTACAAGCTCAAAGAAATGGTCGATCACATCTATGGGAGGGTTGATCTTCTGGCCGACGTGCCCCGCCCAAACATGTTTATCAATGAAATCGCCTTATATGTAGCGCATTATCAAAAGGATATGGCATCAAATGCACCGCAGGTGGACACTAAAAAGCAAAAATATCTCGAAAAGTTCAGAGCCCAGTTGCTGCAAGGAATCGACTATTACAAAACATTAGTCCCGCAGTTCGCCCATGAAACGGAGTCGTATAGGGAAGTAATGTTGCAGCAATTGCAAGCATTCGAGCAAAAACTGCGCGAAGTGAAAAATGCCTGCATAACCAATCCCGCAGGGATAAAACATTGGTAGAAAAAACGACCGGCACTGAATAAGAATCCCGGAGGGATGCAATATTGGTAGAAACACGACCGGCACCAAATAAGAATCCCGGAGGGAAGTAACGAAATGCATGCTGTTACATCCCTCCGGGATTTGCCGTTGCTTGCGGTGATGTCTTTGCTACCGATATTTCATCCCTCCGGGATTGTTGTGCTGCTAATTTCGCATTCTTACTAGCTTTTCATACTCGAAAACGGTGATCAGGCTTCCTTTCATGTCGATCAGGCGTTCTTCTTTGAAATCGGAAAGCGTGCGGATTACGGTTTCGGTGGCCGTGCCGACCATGGATGCGATGTCTTCACGCGTGATGGACATGGAGAATGGCTTGGCTTTATCCTCCTGATAGCGCTGTACCAATGTTACCAGTGCCTGCGCTACTCTTTTTCTGACAGAGTTGTACGCTAAATGCAGCAGGCGCTCCTCCCGGTCCTTGATTTCGTTGGAAAGCATACGGATGAATTTGGAGGACACTTCGCGGTTTCCCTGCAACAGATTGAAAAAATCATCTTTTGGGATCATGGAAACCTCCGCTTCTTCCAATGCAATGGCACTTTCCTGGTAAGGCTCGCCTTGCAAGAGGTCGATGTAGCCAAAAAAATCGCCTTCCTTATATAGTTCTGTAATGTATTCCTTTCCGCTTCCGTTTGATTTATAGGCTTTTACTTTTCCTTTTTGTAAGAAAAATACATTGGAAGGAAAGCTCCCTTCGGTGTAAACGGTTTCTTTTTTACGTAATGTTTTTACTTTCTTGTCTTCTGCCAGCTTGGCAATCAGATCAAAGGATTTGGCTTCCTCAATAAACTGGTCCA
Organism: Dyadobacter alkalitolerans DSM 23607; assembly: GCF_000428845.1. Classification (GTDB taxonomy): domain Bacteria; phylum Bacteroidota; class Bacteroidia; order Cytophagales; family Spirosomataceae; genus Dyadobacter; species Dyadobacter alkalitolerans. Next base: position 57,125 of record NZ_AUAS01000004.1, read on the forward strand.
AACCCTTTGCCGAGCGCTCGAATTGCCTTTTTAACCTTTCGCTTTTTTTAAGCCGCATTTCCACAATGTTAAGCAGCTCCACGTCGTCATAGGGCTTTGTCAGGTAATCGTCAGCGCCCATGGTCATGCCTTTGCGGTAATCTTCCTTCTCTGCTTTTGCAGTTAGGAAAATGAACGGAATGTTGGCCGTGTGCTCGTCCTTGCTCAACAAATGCAGGACGCCGTAACCATCCAGCTCGGGCATCATAATGTCACAAATGATCAGGTCGGGATTGAATTCGTTGGTGAGGCGGACGCCTTCCTTGCCATGCGAGGCGGTCATCACTTTATAGCTGGCCAGTTCCAGGATTTCAGCCGTATTTTCCCGCATCTCAGGGTTGTCCTCTATCAGCAGTATTTTTTTAGGTTCCACAGTCAGGTGTTGGGTTGGTGCTTAATCAATTTTGGCCTGTGCAGGCACTACATTGGGCAGTTTTACAAAGAATGTTGTCCCTTTTCCGGCTTCACTTGAAAAAGTAACCTGCCCGCCCATCAAACTCACATAATTATTGACAATGTTCAGGCCCAGGCCGGTTCCCTGTGTTGCCCCTGCATTATGCGCACGGAAAAACCGGTCGAAAATGTTGGGCTGGTCCTTTACAGGAATGCCAATTCCCTCATCGTGTACTTCAATATCGACCTGAACGTCGTTTGCATTGATTTTTAGTAAAATATTTTTACCGGGATCGGAATATTTGATGCCATTTGAAAGCAGGTTGAAAAGGATGTTGCGCAGCAACTGCTTGTCGAGCCAAACCTCCGTATTGCCATTATATTCAAACCGGATCTGTTGTCTTTCCTTGCAAAGGCCGTAGATCTCGTCGATCAGGTTTTTGCAATAGGCATCCAGGTCTACCTGAACGGGAATGCTGTGTACGCGGCCTTCTTCCAGCTTGCCGATGGACAGAAAATCGTTCAGGATCTCGGTCAGGTTGGTTACAGCCGATTTGATCCTTCGAACATGCTTTTGACGTTTTTCTTCTTCCTCTGTGGTGCTGTAACGTCCTATCAGTGAGGCGGATGACAGAATAGTGGCCAGCGGCGTCCGGAATTCGTGAGATGCAATGGTGACGAACTGGCTTTTCATATTATTAAGCTCCTTTTCCTTTTTCAGGGCCCGTATCACCTCTTCTTGTGATTCCTCCACTTTTTTTACGGCTTCCGCCAGTTCTCTCGTGCGTTGTTCCACCCTTTCTTCCAGCTCTGCATTCAGTTTTTGTATTTCAAGATTGGCCTCCCTGATGCGGTTTTCCTGCTTTTTTCGCTCTGTTATATCGATTACAAAACTCACCACGAACTCTCCGTCACTTGTTTGAAAGGGGCTAAGGCTCACTTCTACGGGAAACTCACTGCCGTCGGATCTTCTGGCAAACAAGTCCATCAAATGTCCCATCCCGCGCGCGCGCGGCGCTTCCAGATAATGGTCGCGGTAATGCACATGGTTGGCGGCATATCTCTGCGGGATCAGCGCTTCTATTTTTTTACCGATCAGATCAGGGTCCGTATAGCCGAAAAGTTCTTTGGCTTTGGGGTTGAGCATTACAATTGCACCTGATTTGTCCACTACTACAATCCCCTCTGTGGCATGCTTAAAGAGGGCATCTAGCATTTCAATATGCCGTGTCATCACTTTCGTATGAATTAATATATCACTATCAAACATCAGAAAGGTACACTACAATGGTGAAAGGGACAAGATTTTAACTGGATCAGACGGTTTGGCTGAATAACTGCGCCTCGGGCTGGGATTCCCATAAACGCGCATCGAAAGCCATACAGATGTTACGGATAAACGGCTTTCCTTTCTCGGTAACATGGAGGCTGAATGGCTGTAATTCAACAAGTTCATCAAATTCCATTTCGTCCAGGCGCTCAATGGACTGGAACACTTCTTCGCAATATTCATTGGTTTTGGACCATGAGGTTTCAAACTGTGTCATTAACCTTAAAATATGCCGGCGCAAGATGAGATCTTCACGTGTAAGCTCGTGACCGCGGGCTATGGGGAGCATGTCTGCCGCAATGCGCTGGTAATAATCTTCCACCTTTTTTTCGTTCTGTACATAACCCGTCCAACTGTCGCTGATAGCAGATGCGCCGAGTCCGATCAGCAGTTGGGTATGGGTGTCGGTGTAGCCCATGAAGTTGCGGTGCAGGCGCTGTTCCTGCTGTGCTTTGTAGAGCGTATCGCCCGGCAATGCAAAATGGTCCATGCCAATGTCCTGGTAACCAGCCAGCTCCAACGCACCTCTGCCCGTTTCATAGATGGCCATTTTTTTATCGGCATCAGGCAGGTCTTTTTCTGTGAAATTTCTTTGTCCGGGTTTAATCCAGGGGACGTGTGCGTAGCTGTAAAAGGCAATGCGGTCGGGTTTGAGCTGGATCACGCGCTGCATGGTTTCCATCATGTAACACGCTTTTTGGAATGGTAAGCCATATACAATGTCATAATTCACGGATGTGTAGCCGATCCCCCTGGCCTTTAACGTCAGGTGCTTTACCTGCTCATAAGTCTGCACGCGGTTGATAATGGCCAGTACGATCGGGTTGAAATCCTGAACGCCAATGCTGATCCGCCGGAAACCCACTTCAAAAAGTGTTTGCAGGTGCTCGTCGGTCGTATTACCAGGGTGCGCTTCAAAACCAAATTGCGCCTGGGGATGGACAATAGAGTCTTTTAACAAACCCAGAATAAGCATTTTCAGGTTTTCGGGACCAAAAAAAGTGGGTGTTCCGCCGCCCAGGTGAATTTCCCGGATTACAGGTTTGGTTTCGCCGAAACCCGCTATGTACATCTGCCACTCTTTGAGTACAGCCCGAATGTATTTCAACTCAACGAGATGATTGACGGTAATGCGTGTATTGCAGCCGCAGTAAGTGCACAAACTTTCGCAGAACGGCAGGTGAACGTAAAGGCTTATGCCTTCTTTCTGGTTAGAAACTTTAAAAGCATTCATGACCAGTTCCTTCCATTTTTGCTGGGTAGGAGGCGTTTTCTGCCAGTATGGAACGGTTGGATAGCTCGTGTAACGTGGTCCGGGTGTATTGTATTTAAATAGCAGGTCCTTATCCATGGTAATCGTATTTTGATTGGTTACTATGAATCAAAACTAGGCTTATGGCGCCCCGAAAAACATGACTTTAATCAGGATTAAAACTAACCTTTGTTTGATCCGAGGCCGTGCATCATTATTTGCCGTGACATTCCGTGATGGGGTTGGCCGTTGGATGGGGTGCGTGGGGATATTCAAATAGGGTGCTCCGGTAAAGGAGCCACATTCCGGCAATGGCTATAAAAACGGGTGTTCCCTGACGAAATCTGCTCCGGACGGCGGGCGTTACCCAATTTTTAAAGAATCCGACCGCCATCATCGCCGGCCATGTTCCCATACCGAAAACAAACATGAAAATGCTCGCGGCGCTGCTGCTTCCTGTTGCTAATGAGCTCATTAATGCCAGATATACCAGCCCGCATGGAAGCAGCCCGTTCAGCGAGCCGAGCAAAAACCACCCGTGCAGCTTGCGGCTGTGCAGCAATACAGCCATTCGTTTTTTAATGAAATTAACAGGCTTGCGCAAAAATCCTGGTGCGATCAGCAATCCAGCAAATGCTTTTGGCCAAAAAACGTAAGCCAGCATAAAAAGCCCGGCCAGCACAGAAACGTATTTAAGATAGCCCATCAATGCCAGCGCATTGCCAAAAATGCCGGTTGCGGCCCCCAGCAGGGCATAGGAGCAAGCCCTGCCGAAATTATAGACAAACAAACCTGAAGTGCGCTGCCAGGCGTTGCCTTTTTGCACGGGAAGCGCCAGCGCAATAGGCCCGCACATGCCCATGCAATGGAAACTGCTGAGCAGTCCCATCGTCAGGGCCAGATAGGGGAGGGCATTGTTCAATGTTTTGTTATTGGTGACTGATCACTATTACATCCTCAGTCCAGTATGACTGTTCTTTATTTTTCCAATCGATTTGCAGGTGATAGGTGCCTTCGGGAATGTTGCCGACAGGAATGATCTGCGCATGCTCGTGCGGAGTGATCTTGAATTTCCGGTCATTTTTATCATTTGACGGGCAATATAACTTGATCTCACCCGTCAAATCGGCTTGCTGGACATTACCGGGAAAAACAATGCTGATATGCTTGCTGGTTACTTCCCATTTCACGGGCTCGGTAAGCGCTGCGGAACGTTCTTTCTTGTCGATCTTATCCTGAAAACCGACTTCTTCTTCGTAATAATGCTCCGTTACCAGATCGATTTTCTGGCCGATGCTCATACTGACCAGCAACAATATCATGGCTACAAAGCCCAGATACAGCGCTGTTATGCCGACTCCCCAGTTGATTTTCATGATCGTTATTTTAATTAATTTTCTGGTGCTATGAATGTTGTTTCAAACGCTTCAAGCTTCTCATTGCCTTGATATACAGACAGGTTTAAAGGTGTCTTACGCTTTTTTAACTCCTTTGCCGGAATAATGATAAATACGGTGCCTTCCACCATTCCGGCGGGTTCCAGCGACAGATAAGGTGCCGCAGCACCTTGTGCTCCGGTCCCGGGTGTTCCGGCGGATGCCCCGGCGAAAATAAGCTTGCCCTGAATGCCTTCCAGCCTGATCTCCGGTGCAATAGCATGGTTGGTCTTATTGAAGATCTTGAAAGTATAAAGGTTTGTAATGGTCTTATCCTTGTTTTCAATGTACTGGCTGCCCGGCGCGCGCAGCAGCATGGTTTGCGTATCCGTTCTCGACACCACCATAAATCCCAGCACCGACCATAGTAGAACCAGCATCACCATTGCACCTACGACACGCGGCGTAATGAGTTTATTGGTTTTCTTGACAATTGCATTTTCGGAAGTGTAGCGGATCAGTCCTTTTTCAAATCCTACTTTTTCCATAATGTTATCGCAGGCATCAATGCAGGCCGTGCAGTTCACGCATTCCATTTGCAGGCCGTTTCTGATGTCGATACCTGTCGGGCATACGGCAACACATTGATGGCAATTAACGCAATCGCCTTCGGTGCGTTCCTGGTTTTTATGGATTTTTCCGCGAGGCTCGCCCCGCTCGTAATCATAGGCAACATTAATGGTGTTATGGTCCATTAACACGCCTTGCAAGCGGCCGTAGGGGCACACCACAGTGCATGCCTGGTCGCGCAGCCATGCAAAATTGAAGTAGAAAATGGCTGTGAAAGCAATGATCCCGCCAAAAAGCGGCATATGGTCTGCAATGGGTTCACGGATAATTTTAGAAAGCTCGTCCACGCCCAGCACATACGACAGCAACAGGTTGGCAATCAGGAAGGACACGATCATAAAGGCCATGTATTTAGCCGTTTTTTTCAGGATCTTGTCTGTGTTCCAGGGTGCTTTGTTGAGCAGTTTCTGCTTGGTTGCATTGCCTTCAATGGCATACTCGATCTTGCGGAAAACCATTTCCATAAACACCGTTTGCGGACATGCCCAGCCACACCATAACCGTCCGAAAACGGTTGTAAAAAGCACAATGAAAACCATAAACGACAGCATTGTAAGGCCGAAAAGCCAATAATCCTGCGGGCCTATGAAGATGCCGAAAATGATGAATTTGCGTTCCAGCACATTGAAAAGCAGCAAAGGCTGGCGGTTGAATTTGATAAATGGTGTCGCAAATAAAAGGCTCAGTATCAGCACGGTGAACCAAACCCTTCGTGTATGCCATTTGCCGGTTGGTTTTTGCGGGTAAAACCAATTTCGTTTTCCATCCTCATTTACCGCATTGAAATGGTCGCGGAATGATTCGTCGGAATCGTTGATGACGTGCTGGGTCGTATTCATGTTCGTAGTGTGAAAGTTGACTTAACTTAGTTTTCTGCGACCTGATCGCTGCTTACGAGCTCACCCTGAGGCTCTTTCGGGCTGGCAGGTTTGGTGCCTTGCAAAGAATGTACATAGCTGGCCACTTTTTGAATGTCGGTAGGCGAGAGCTGTTTTTCCCAGGAGATCATCCCTTTTTCAGGAACGCCGTATTTGATGACTTTGAAAAGGTTTTTGATTCCCGCGCCATGCAGCCAATACGCATCTGTCAGGTTGGGGCCCACACTTCCTCCGCCGTCCGCTCCGTGGCAAGCGGTGCATTTTTCCTGGAAAATCGCTTTTCCCTGTCCGATTGCCGCTTCTTCGCCGATCAGCGTCACCGTATTTTCATCCATGGATGCGCCTACTTTTGCCATATAAGCCTTTTTGTCAATTTCTGCTTGTGCCACCTCTTTTTCGAGTTCGGCAAGCTGGTAATCGCCTATGCCGCTGAAATAATAAGCGCCGTAACCAATCCCGATAACAACAGTGGCCAGGAAAAGCGATTGCAGCCACGGCGGCATGCGGTTGTCGAGCTCCTGGATGCCGTCATAATCATGACCCTGGATGATCAGCTGATGTTCCTGGCTGGGCAGAATGCTCATGCCCGCAAATTTTTTCCACCAGGAAATAACCGGAGCATCCTGGGTTTCCGCCTTGGCTGGCGCCGAGATTTTACGAAGTAATGTTACGGTTTTAACCAATGCGATTACAACCATTAACCCCGCAAAAAACAGGATAGCCAGCAAAACGAGCAGGATAAGCTCGTTGCCGCTGATCGCACGGATGGGTTCTGCCGTTTCCTGCGCAAAGGCCGAGCCGCTCATTACGAAAAAGAAAAGTACGGACAACAACCCTTTTTTGATCACACCATCATTCAATGGCATACTTTCCATTTTTTGCAGCGATTTTTTATCAATCCCAATCACAAAAACGATCAGCGACACGAAGAAGACAAAAAATATAATAAGCGAGATCAGCGGGTAAATGCCTATGCCGGCAATGGTTTCAAGATATGTTCGTAATTTCATAATTCAATCATTTTTTAATATCAGTTCCTAATCTTTGCAGGTAAGCAATGAGTGCAATGATCTCCTTATCCTCATTAGCCTTGATGCCGCTTTGTTTTAGCCGGGCCTGGATTTCTTTGGCTTGTTTGCTCAACTCGGCGTTGGCCATTTTATCATAACCTTCTTCATAAGGCACGCCCAATGTTTGCATAGCCCGGATCTTGGCAGCTGTTGTGCTCGTATCCAGATCGTCTTCCAGCAGCCAGCCATATCTTGGCATAATGGAGCCGGGCGACATTGTGGTGGGATCTTCCATGTGGTTGTAGTGCCATGAATCAGGATATTTTCCGCCTATTCGGTGCAAGTCGGGACCGGTGCGTTTTGAGCCCCATTGGTGAGGGTAATCGTAAACAAATTCACCGGATTTGGAATACTCGCCATAACGTTCGATCTCGGAACGGAACGGACGAATCATCTGCGTGTGGCATACGTAACAGCCTTCGCGGACATAAATATCGCGTCCCTGCAATTCCAGCGGCGTGTAAGGTTTCACTGATGCAATGGTAGGCACATTAGACTTGATCATAAAGGTCGGGATCATTTCGATCATCCCGCCAATGGCTACGGCGATCAGCGCGAAAACAGTCAGCGCCAGCGGTTTGCGTTCAAACAACCTGCGGTGCCAGTATTCACTTTTCTCAGCATGCCAGATCGCGCTCAAAGGCATTGCTTTTGCCGTTTCGGTGGCGATGAGCTTGCCTTTCAGCGCCGTCATCCACAAGTTATAAATCATCACAATGAAGCCGACAATGTAAAGCGTGCCGCCTACGCTGCGCAGAAAATACAGAGGTTTGAGCTGTGTTACGGTTTCCAGGAAGTTGGGGTATTTCAAAAGTCCTTCCTGCGTGAATTCCTTCCACATAGAACTTTGCACCCAGCCAGCCCAGTACATGGGAATGGTGTAAAACAAGATGCCGAGCGTTCCGATCCAGAAGTGGAAGTTGGCAGCCTTCTGAGAATATAACGGACGTCCGTATATGCGTGGGAATAGCCAGTACAAAATCCCGAAGGTCAGAAAGCCATTCCAGCCCAGCGCGCCCACGTGAACGTGTGCCACGATCCAGTCGGTGTAATGCGCGATTGCATTTACGTTTTTGAAAGAAAGCATCGGGCCTTCGAATGTGGCCATACCATAAGCGGTGATGGCTACAACCATAAATTTCAAAACCACATCTTCACGCACTTTGTCCCAGGCGCCGCGCAGGGTCATTAACCCGTTGATCATACCGCCCCAGGAAGGCGCAAGGAGCATGACCGAAAACACGGTTCCCAGCGTTTGTGCCCATTCGGGTAGGGAAGTGTAAAGCAAGTGGTGCGGCCCTGCCCAGATATAAAGAAATATCAGCGCCCAGAAATGGACGATCGAAAGCCGGTAGGAATAGATAGGACGGTTAGCCGCTTTGGGAAGAAAATAATACATCAGTCCCAGATAAGGAGTCGTAAGAAAGAACGCCACGGCATTATGTCCATACCACCATTGTACGAGTGCATCCTGCACACCTGCGTACACTGAATAGCTTTTGAATAAAGAAATCGGCAGCGCCATACTGTTGACCAAGTGCAGCATAGCAACGGTCACAAATGAAGCAATGTAAAACCAGATCGCAGCGTAAATGTGCTCCGTACGGCGCTTAATGGTGGTCATTACCAGATTAATGAGCGCTGCAACCCAAACCACGGCAATGGCAATGTCAAGCGGCCATTCCAGCTCTGCGTATTCTTTGGAGCTGGTAAGGCCCATAGGCAATGTGACGGCGGCGGCCAGAATGATGAACTGCCAGGCCCAGAAATGCATCCGGCTCAGCAACGGGCTCCACATCGGCGTCCGCAAAACACGTGGTGCCGAATAATATAGTCCCGTAAAAAAACCGTTGCCGACAAATGCAAAAATGACCGCATTGGTATGCAGCGGCCGGATGCGGCTGAAAGTAAGATACGGCAGATCCATATTCAGATCAGGAAAAACCAGCTGTAGTGCAGCCAGCAGCCCGACGAGCATACCGATAAGACCGAAAAGTATTGTTGCAATCGCGAAATCCCGCACAATGCGGTTATCGTATTGGAACTCATCCAGTTCAACGGTTGCCAGAGCAGGATGGGGAACGTTTGACATAACTCAGGTAAAATTTAGTGAATATCTTTGGTGTTGTTTTTGGATGCATCGCTGCTGGTATCATCGAAAAGGATGCGGACCGAAGGCGTATAGTCATCATCGTAATGCCCTTTTCGCACCGACCAGATGAAGGCACCTAAGAATCCCAGGGCGATGGAAAGGCTGGCGATAATCATGACGAACATTGCACTCATTTTGAAGGAATCTTTTACTGTTTGTAAGTCCAAAACTACCGGATCGCCCCGAGCAGAAAGATGATGACAGCATGGTTCACAACTGACCTTCGTCAGTTTTTCAGAATACGTTTGGCAGCCAGGTTGCTGGCGATGGTGGTGAAGCCGACAATTGAAATCAAACTGACGGGCATCAGAATGGCGGCAAGCACAGGCGAGAGTTGCCCGCCTATGGCAAAGAAAAGTCCTCCGATATTGTATATCAGTGATATACCAAAGCTGGCCTTAATGATGTGCTGGCCGCGGCGCGCCAGATTGATGAAAGCGGGCAGGCGCGAAAGCTGTTTGCCGTCAATGATCATGTCGCAGGATGGTGTGAAATTGTTAATGTCATCGGAAACGGCTACGCCCACATTACTTTGCTGCAAAGCGCCGGCATCATTCAGCCCGTCGCCCACCATGAGCACATTCTGATACATTTTTTGCTGCAATGCTGCGATGAATGCCAGCTTGTCTTCGGGTTTTTGTTTGAAGTACAAATGGGCAGGATTTCCGAAAATATGCGCCAGGTAATCCTGATCCGTGGGCTTGTCGCCCGAGAGCAGATATGTGTTAAAGCCGTGATCATGCAGCTTATCAATGGTTTGAGACAGATTCTCCCGGTATTTTATTTTAACCAAAAAATAACCCTTGCAAACGCCATCAATGCTGACATACACCCTGGAAAAGCGATGGTCATTTTCGATCATTTGCTCTCCGACCCACGCCGCCGAACCCAGCTTAATGGTGTGGTGTCCGAATGATCCTTTAATGCCTGAGCCGCTGGCCTCTATATAATGTAAGAGCTTTTGCGTTTCTGTATGAACACTAGCCAGACTTTTCACGACCAACCTGCTCAGCGGATGGGAGGATTGCATGGCTATTTTTTTCACCATAGCCATTTGCTGGCCGCTTATCTGCGTGCCGATAAATGTCACTTCCGCATCATCAGAGCGGGTTATGGTGCCTGTTTTATCAAATACGACGGTGTCGATCTTCGAGAGGCGTTCGATGGCATCCGCATTTTTGGGATAGCACTGGTTTTTACCCAAAAGCGCCATCAGGTTACCGTTTGTAAAGGTGGACGAGAATAGCAGTCCGCAGGGGCATGCTACCAAAAGGCACGTGGTAAATGCACGGAAGGCCGTTTCAGGGTTTTTGAATATAAAATACCAGGCCGCAAAAGTCAGCGTGGCAATGATGAGCACAATCACAGAAAAATACCGGTTGATCCGGGCGGCCAGCATTTGGTTCTGGTCCTCTTTCTGTTTGGTAAAACTCTCATTGTTCCAAAGCTGCGTAAGGTAGCTTTGCGAAACTTTTCGCATGATTGCGAGCTCAATAGCAGGTCCGGTTTGCTTGCCGCCTGCGTAAATCGTATCGCCTTTTTTCCGCCTCACCGGCTCGGCTTCACCGGATACAAAACTGTAATCGATCAGCGCCTCGGGGCTTAACAGAACGGAATCGGCCGGGATAAGCTCGGCATTTCTGACGAGTATAATGTTTCCTGCATTCAGGTCTGTGACAGGGGTCCTGATCTCAGCTTTGCCGGTCAATACGGAAACTGCAACAGGGAAATAGGATCTGTAATCGCGATCAAAGGAAATGCCAGCGTAGGTTTTGTCTTGAAAAAAGCGGCCGGTAAGCATAAAAAAGACTGCGCCGGTGAGGGAATCAAAATAGCCCGGGCCGGTGCCTGATACGATCTGGTAAAGGCTCAGACTGAAAATAGAAACCAGCGCAATAACGATCGGGGCATCAATGTTCAGGTATTTTCCTTTAAGAGCTGCCCAGGCCGATTTGAAAAAATCACTGCCGCAATAAAGCAGCACTGGAATGGCCAAAGCCAGGTTCAGCCAGCCAAATGTAGCCCGGAGGCTTTCATCAAATGCATCTTTGCCTAAATGAAAATATTCGGGAAAGCTGAGCATCATTACATTGCCAAAGCAAAAGCCGGCAACGCCGATCTTATAGAGCCTTTTGCGGTTCCACTTCTTAACCTGCTCACCTGCAATGTCGTTCAGGCTAATATAAGGCTCATAGCCAATGCTCGATATCAATGTTGCCAGCTCGCTAAGCTTTACATTCTCGGCTTCAAAGGTAATCCTGACTTTCTTTTCAGGGAAATTTACGACCGAGCTTCGGATACCCGGATTGAATTTATAAAGCTGTTCCAGCAGCCAGATACAAGAGCTGCAATGCATTTTTGGAATGTACCAGCTTACCTGCGAAAGGTGGCCGTCGGTAAATTCCAGCATTTTGGCATGGACATCGGGCAGGTCCAGATAGTCGAATTTTCCTTTGAAAAAGGATTTGTCGGGTGAAATTCCGGCCGAGCCGTCGATGTTATAATAATCGCACAGTTCGGTGACTTTTAAAAGGTCGTAGACATGATAGCACCCCTCGCAGCAAAACGAATGCTGATCGGCGTTGATCGTTTCTTCACGGCAGGTTTCGCCGCAATGGTAACAGGTGTTTTCGGTCGTTTTTGCTGCCGCCGGTCCGATTGTAATGGTTTCTTGCTCCATGCTATTGACTTCTTAATGCTTCTTCAAAATTGGAGAAAGATTATGTCGGTAAATTTGACGGAGGTTGGCGGGGAAAATGACTTTGGTCAGGTTTTTAAAAAATTAGCAAGCCCTATTTTTCCAAATTTGTACGGCTGGCATTATATTGGTAGGTCACAGCACCAATCGACTTGAACTTTGTAATTATGGGATCAACAAGTTACGCCTACGATCTGCCAGGAACCGTTTCGGCTGTTTTTTTTACCAAACAGCATGCTGAAAGTGCGTACCAGGCCTTGCTCCGACTAGGGCACACCGAAGATGACATTTCTATACTGATGTCTGATGAGACATTGAACAAGCATGCCAATCCTACGAATGAGAAGGCGGGTTATGGTGCCGACGAGCAGATTGCGCTGGAAGATGAGGAGTCCAAGGCGGGAGCGAAACATTTGCTTGCAGATGCGATTATTTCAATTACTTCTATGATCTCTCTGCCGGAGCTGGGCATTTCCATTTCCCGGAGGCTGATCGGAAAAGTGGCAGAGAAACCGGAAACCAAAACCATAAGCGGAGTGATCGCAACGCATATCCCCGAAGAACATTGCGATACTTACGAAACGGGCGTCAGGGAAGGCGGAATTATCATCAGTGTGGATCCCAAAAACCGGGCAGAAAGGGACGCCATTGTCAGGGAATTCCGAAACAATGACGGCCATGATATTCTGGGCGACGATGGCTATACGGAGCTGGATTAAGCTTTAAAAACAGTCTGTATGGGTAGTAAGGCCAAGGCGCTGCCAATAACATTCGGTAGCTTCTATTATTTATTTTTGACTTCTTTGGGATCGCTTTTATCGCCCGCCTTGACAAATTCTGCTGCGGTGGCCTCATTGAAACCGTTCATGACCAAAAGATCAGGAAATTTCGTTGCAACCTGGCTTACGGCGCTGTCTGTCACCGCTGATTGCCACACATAAATCGAGCGAAGTGCTTTCATGCCCGCAACTGCTTTCAATCCTGCATCTCCCACTTTGGTGTCAACAACATTGATATAGCCCAGATAGGGAAGGGGTTTCAACAATGCGATGCCCTTATCTGTTATGGCGGTGTGTTCTACATGCAGCTTGCTGAGGTTGGGGAACTTCGCGATTTGCTCGAATGCAGCGTCGGTTATGGCCGTTCCGCCCAGTTTGAGCCAGGTAATTTGCTGCGCAACGGGTTTTAAGAGCTCCATTTGCTTATCATTGAAACCGGGCAGATTCACTGCACTGATTTCTAAAAGGTTTTGATCCTGAGATAATGTGTTGACTATAAGCCCTGTTTTTCTTAAATCTTCAATAACCCGCTCATCCGCCTTTGGCACTTTCAGGCTAAGCACGCCGGGTTCGGCGACCTTGTCGGAGCCAGCTGGAGCGCCCTTTGTTAGCGAAGCCAGTGCAGGTTTAACGGCTTCTGACACCGTCAATTGCGAGATTTTTTTATCAGCCGGAGCGCCCTGATCGATCCACCACGAAAGCAGCACGATCTGGTCCGTTGTTAATTGCGGCTTGCCTTTTGGCGGCATATGCTCGTCATCATTTTCGGGCAAAAGGCATCTTTTGATCATATCGCTTTCCGCACTTTTTCCGGCAATGAATGCAGGGCCATTTTCTCCGCCTTTTGCCAGTAACGCCAGTTGGTCCATGCGCAGGTCGCCTTTGCTTTTACTGGCGCTGTGGCATTGGGTGCATTTGGTTTGCAGGATAGGCTGCACAATGTCGGCATAAACTACGGCCTGCTGCACATCCGCAATGGGCTTAATATCAGTTGGTTTTGCTTTGAAAGGTGGCATGCCGGCCAGGCTGCGGAAAGGTTCGGGTGTGTACTGCGTTAAGTAACCCTCGCCATGCGTAAGCGAGCCGCCGTCATGGCCGGCGCTTAATGTAAGCGCGGTGGCGACCAGGATGGCGGGAAGGTAAATCAGCTTACCTGCCGGCAAGGCCTTTTGCATTTTATCAGATTTGACAAGCCAGGCTGCCCAAGCGAAAACGGCTACGCCAATTCCCTTCCACATGTGATTATCAAGCAGGTTGACATCATATCCACCGCTTGATGAGAGCAGATAACCGGCCCCGCAGGCAAATGTTGCGCTGATGGCAGACCATAGCAGAATAAAAACAACGACGTTCTCGCTGACAGCAATTTTCCCCCAACGCCTTCCCAGTTCGAGCAATGCTGCTATCAATAAAAAGCCAATAGGGAAATGCACGATAGCCGGGTGAAACCTGCCAATGAATGTTGCCCAGGATGAGTCCTGCAATAGAATAGAATACATGTTTAAGGGTTTAGTACTAGGCAATAATTTCTTTTACAACCTTTCCTTCAGTGTCGGTAAGCCGGAAATTGCGTCCTTGGAAAGGGTAGGTGAATTTTTCGTGGTCAAAGCCCATTAAATGGAGTATAGTTGCCTGTAAATCATGCACATGTGTTCTGCCTTTGGTGCCATAGTAACCCAGTTCGTCGGTTTCCCCGTGTGAAAAGCCTTGTTTAACGCCGCCTCCGGCCATCCACATCGTGAATGCATCCAGATGGTGGTCACGGCCCATGAATGGCATTACCAATCCGTTACGGTTCTCCTGCATGGGCGTCCTTCCAAATTCTGCACCCCAGATCACGAGCGTTTCTTCCAGTAACCCGCGCATTTTCAAGTCCTTGATCAATGCTGCAACGGGCTGATCAGATTCGCGGCATTTCTGACGAAGCCCGCCTTCCACATTATGGTCTTTGGATGTACCATGGCCGTCCCAGCCCCAGTCAAAAAGCTGCACAAAACGCACGTCGTTTTCAACCAGTTTGCGCGCCAGCAGGCAGTTCATCGCAAATGTGCCTTCCCCCGGCTTGACGCCGTACATATCCAGGATAAATTGCGGCTCCTTGGAAACATCCATCACCTCTGGAACGGACATTTGCATGCGGAAAGCCATTTCGTACTGACTGATGCGCGTCAGGATTTCGGGATCTTTTACGTCCTCATAAGTTTGTTTATTGATCTCGTTAATGGCTTCAATGGTCTGCTTGCGCATATCGCGGTTCATGCCTGTGGGATCGCTCACATACAAAACCGGATCGCCGCCCGTACGGCACTGCACGCCCTGGTAAACCGAAGGCAAGAACCCGCTGCCGAAAACGCTTTTGCCTGCATCGGGCTGCTGTCCGCCGGAAGCAAGCACGATAAATCCCGGTAGATTCTGATTTTCAGAGCCCAGTCCATAAACCGACCAGGCGCCCAGACTAGGCCTGCCCAGCCGCGGGCTTCCCGTATGCATAAGCAATTGTGCAGGCGCGTGGTTGAACTGATCCGTATGCATGGCTTTCAGAAATGTGATCTCATCCGCAACCGTTTGCAGGTAAGGCACATAATCCGACATCCACGCACCGGATTGCCCGTATTGGGCGAAATGTCCCTGAGGTCCCAGCATTTTGGGCACGCCTTGTATAAATGCGAATTTTTTGCCTTCCAAAAATTCCGCCGGGCAGTCCTTGCCGTGATATTTCAGCAGTTCAGGCTTGTAATCAAACAGTTCTAGCTGCGACGGGGCGCCAGCCATGTGAATGTAAATGACGCGCTTAGCTTTTGGCGCAAACTGCGGAATACGCGATTTAGCAATCTCACCGCCCGCATTGTCGGCAGCCGTCGAAGGTCCGCAGGAATCCAGCATTGTCCCGAGTCCCAGGGCACCCAGCCCAAACCCAACAGACTGCAAAAAGTGCCGCCGCGTCTGATGAAGCAATGCTGTATGTTGGAGTTCTTTTCGTAGGTTTTGCATGTTTTCGATCTTTGGTAATCCCCGGGATGAATCCCGGGGTAAAATATCTGGCGCCCCTGACGGGGGCTTCTTTTGCTTGTTGACCTTTTTAACCAGGGATGAATCCCGGGTCTGGAATATCGTTCGCCCCTGACGGGGCTTTTGCTGCTTAACTATCTTCTTCCAGCCAATGCCTCGTTATCTAAAAAAGAGCCATCGGCTCGAATATTCCCTTGCCCAGGGTTTCAACCCTGGGCTTTGATGAAAAGTGCTTAGCTGACTTGTTCCAGCCAATGCCTCGTTATATCAAAAAGAGCCATCGGCTCGAACATTCCCTTGCCCAGGGTTTCAACCCTGCGCTTAGATGAAAAAAGATTAGCTGACTTGTTCCAGCCAATGCCTCGTTATATCAAAAAGAGCCATCGGCTCGAACATTCCCTTGCTCAGGGTTTCAACCCTGCGCTTAGAAGAAAAGCTATTCCTTTGTAAGGACATTATCAAGATTCAGCATGACATTGGCTGAGATGGTGAGCGCGGCCAGTTCGGGGGTGCGCTCTTTTCCGTAGGCCAGGATGCTGTCTGCTTCTACTGGTTTTTTCTTGTAGGCGTCCAAGGCCTGTTTGTACACTTTTACGAGCACATTCAGGTTTTTTTGTTCAATGTTGTGGAATGTGAGCATGCGGTAACCTTCTTTTAATTGCTGTTCAGGCGTTTTCCCACGCTGCTGCATCCGGGTTGCCAGCTTTTCGGCTGCTTCCAGATAAACCGGATCATTCAATGTAACCAGTGCCTGCAAAGGTGTATTGGTCAAAATCCTCCTCGACTGACAGAATTCCCGGCTCGGCGCATCGAATGTGACCATCGAAGGGTAGGGGGCCGTCCGCTTCCAATAGGTGTATACTCCCCGGCGGTAACGGTCTTCTCCTTCACTCAACACCCACTTTTCACCACTGTAAGGCGATTGCCAGATCTTATCCGGCTGAGGTGGCATGACGCCCGGCCCATACATTTTATCAGAAATCAAACCGCTGCATGCCAGCGCCTGGTCGCGAACCTGCTCAGCGCTTAGCCTTACGCGCGGGCCTCGCGATATCCAGATGTTATAGGGGTCTTTTTCAAGTTTGTTCTCATCCGTTTTGGAGCTCTGGCGGTAAGTGGACGACATTACGATCGTTGTTAGCATCTTTTTAATGCTCCATTTGTCTTCCTCCATAAACTTGACAGCCAGCCAATCCAGCAGCTTGGGATGTGTGGGCTCCGCTCCCTGGGAACCGAAATCTTCGACTGTTTCCACAATTCCTTTTCCAAATAACTGCTCCCAAAACCGGTTTACAATTACGCGGGATGTGAGCGCATTGTCACGGCTTACGATCCATTTGGCCAGGCCTACACGGTCTTTTGGTGCGTTTTTGGGCATAGGAGCCAGGAGCTTGGGTACGTCAGGTTTTACTTCTGCGCCTTTTACCATCCAGTTCCCTCGCACAAAGACATTTGTTTTTCGTGCAAAATCACCCTTTCCTTCCCAGATTACAGGCATACTCTCGGTTTGGCGGGTCAACACGGTGGCATAGTCGGCTACAATGTTGTTGTATTCAGGTTTGTCCGAGCCGGGTAGGGCTTTCTGAAACGACATCCAGGTGATGCGCACCCATTCGTCGGGATTCACAGGGCTTTTCAGGGATAAGTAAATGTCATGCTTACCCGCCGTTTTTTTCAGCGGTGCAATGATCACCGAGTCTCTGGCAGGCACCTTGATCTGAGAGATTACGGGTCCGTCCAGTTTGTCCAGATGCAGGGAAAGAACGGCGTTCTGGGCTTTGGTTGACACGTTCATAACCACATTGTCGGCCTCGGAAAGGTCCACCTGGGCAATCCTTGCATTCCCATTGTTTTTTACACCATAATAAGAAATCAGCAGGACCGTGGACTGGTCACCTTTCACGAAATTATGTGCATTGATTTTAGGCTCCATCACTTTCATAAACTGCGTAACCTGAGGCAGCTGCTCCGGTTTATTTTGCCTGATCCAGCTTTTGACACGCTCTACGCGGACAGAATCTTCACCCTTATAAAAACGCATCTTAGGCCATTCGTCCCACACATCTTCGTCGCGCGTGTTGTTGAAAAACGCCATGTACTTGTAATAATCCTCATGGGGAATGGGATCGTATGGGTGGCTGTGACATTGTATACAGGCAAATGTGGTTCCCTGCCAAACCTCCCAGGTTGTGTTCACGCGGTCGATCTGGGCGGCGGTCCGGAACTCTTCATCGTCGGTGCCGCCTTCGTTGTTCGTCATAGTGTTGCGGTGATAGCCCGTAGCGATCATGTTCTCTTCCAGCGGGAAGCCGTCTTTGTCTTTTTGTAACAGATCACCCGCCAGCTGCTCAATGGTAAACTGGTCAAATGGCTTGTCCTCATTAAAAGATTTGACCACATAATCGCGGTAACGCCACATGGTCCTGCCGCCATCACTTTCATAGCCTTTTGTATCCGCATAACGCGCCAGATCCATCCACATAGACGTCCAGCGCTCTCCATATGCGGGTGATTTGAGCAGTCGATCGACCACTTTCTCGTAGGCGTTTTCAGATTTATCATTGATAAAATCAGCGACTTGCTTCTCGGTAGGCGGAAGCCCGGTTAAGTCCAGACTGACACGGCGGATCAATGTTGCCCGGTCGGCTTCGGCAGACACATGGAGTCCCTTATCCTTTAATTTATCCAGAACAAAATGGTCAATTTCGTTCTTAGCCCACTTTTTCTCTTCATTATCAACCAAGCCAAACAGGTTACTGAAACCATTCAGCGAAGGCACATCGGGTTTTTCAATTTTTTTATAAGACCAATGTGTTTCCCACTTGGCACCCTGGTTGATCCATTTTTTCAGAATATCGATTTCTTCTTCCTTTAATGGCGTGCCATTTTTCGGCATTTTTTCATCAGGATCATCGCTTAATATGCGGCGTATCATTTCACTGGCGTCCGCGTCGCCGCGCACCACGGGAATTTTGCCTGATTTGCCCGGTTCAAGCATTTCGTGTTCAAACAGGAAGCTTACATCGCCTGCTTTTTTCACGCCCCCGTGACAGCCCATGCAATGTTTATTCAAAATAGGCTTCACCTCGGCGTTGTAATCCACCGAGGAAGGGCCTAGCGAGCCTGAAAGCCAGAAAAAGGAAGATACGGCAATGATGAGAATCCCCGCGCCGATAAATATTCTGTTACTCAGCATCCTTCAATCTTTTTGTTGAAAAAATCACACGCCTTTGACTACTGCCAGGTCGCATTCTGCTTCACATTCAGGTTCCTCAGCAACTCTTTCACCTTCCGAGGTAAAACATAGTCTTTTGCCTTAGCTACCCGGTCAACATTGTATTTTTGGACAAAATGTTTTATTTCTTTACTAAGATAATCAATTGGACCGCCGAATTTACTCTTCCGGCGGAGTTCCGGATACATAACTTGCTCAAAAACAAATCCCTGGATGCGTTCGTGTATGATCGCATTGCGCAAGTTATGATGTAAGATATCTTTATGAGGGCAGCTTTGGTAAAGTCTGGATGTTAGTGAGTTGGTAAACAACCTCAGTTTTCATCCGCTTCTAAGATCTGTTTGAGCTTCAAAACATTGTCAATTCCCAACTTTTGGAAAATAGCGCTTTTGAATGTGCTGATGGTGGAGATATGCAGTCCGGTTTTCTCGGCTATGAAGCTGGTGCAAAGGCCCTGGATCAGATATCGGGCAATTTCGTTTTGCCGGGGCGTGAGCAGGTCGCGCTTTTTGGAGGTTTTATAATTGTCTAGCAAATAGCCGAAAACGAGTTTAACTTTATCATCAATGAATCATCCTGAAAAAATCAAATTTGCTGCGCTTGATAAAAGCCTGTTCTTTCCGACCCTGAAAAAACGGGTTGACCAATATTTTGAGCAAAACCACAAGTCGCGTTATGCTAATAAAACGATGGTTATCAAAACTGTTGTGCTGCTGTCGGGTTACATCCTTCCTTTTATTGCACTTATTGCATTCAACCCGCCAGTTTGGGTCGCGATGCTGCTATGGCTTGTCATGGGCATTTCCGGAATCGGCATGAGTGTCATGCATGGTGCGAACCATGGCGCTTTTTCCAAGAACCCAGCAATTAACAAGTGGATGGGTTACACCATTGATCTTGCAGGAGCGGGCGTGCTGAACTGGAAATTGCAACATAATATTCTGCACCATACATACACCTATGTTCCTAATGTAGACGAAACAACAGTTAATTTCTCACCGAGGAACAAGCTGCTGAGCTGGTATATCGGCGGGCTGAACTTTCAGATTTAACACCATTTGTTTCCGAAAGTTTGCCATGTGCATTATCCAAAACTTGCACCCATCGTCAAACAAACGGCCAGCGAATTTGGACTTACCTATCTGGAAAATGAGTCCTTTTTTACAGCCGTGAGCTCACACATTGAAAGCCTGAAGCGCTTCGGCGCGCCTAAGTTTGATGAGGCGATCGTTTAAAGATGTATTGTTAAACAAGGCCAAACCTGTTTACATCTTTACAATTTTCCGGTCGGCACCATTCACCCGGATCACGTAAATGCCGGGCGTCCAGTTGCTAATATCCAATTCGAAAGTCAGCGTATCTGGTTTATACGACTGCATTTTTCGACCGGCAGAATCGATAATTTCAACCTCCCGTATTCTACTTTCAGACTCGATGCGCATCGACGAAGCAGTAGGGTTTGGGAATATACGGATCGTTTCCTGACTTGCAATCTCGGAAGTGACAATGCTGCTGAATGCATAAGTGCCGTCGCGGTCCGTCATTTTTAGACGGTAATAATAGCGTCCGGCCGATAAATTCGGGTCTTGGAACTGGTAATCCGTGTTTTTGGCCGCATCGCCCTGCGCATTCACGCGGCCGGCTTCGCTGAAATTTTTGGCATCTGCACTTCTTTGTATTTCAAAATAAGCGCTGTTGGATTCCTGGGAAGTCTGCCATTTGAGATTGGTAAGGTTCCCTTCTGCATTTGCGCTCAGACTGATCAATGTTACGGGCAGCGGGCTGCCGGCACTTGTAGTTAACGCATTGGGATACAGTGGAACGGACAGGCTGTTGGTGGCTTTTCCGGCCAGCACTTTTTTGGTATAGCCGCCCAGCGCCATAAACCAGTCGGGCGTAAGGTCATAACCGTCCGCATCCAGTGAAAGGAACCAAGTGGCGCCACCTTTTGGTGTGTGGTCTGCAAATTTTTCCATTTTAAAAAAGGAAGTTGCTTCATCCACTTCGTCAAACATGGCCAGATAAACCATGCTGGCACCTTCATTGATTACATTTTGTGACTGCTGCCATAGGAAACTGCCGCCATTGCGCGGAATAGAATTCTTCACGGCTCCGGCGGGATTATTGCGGAAAGTTTGCAGATTGAACCACGAGAATCCAGGAAATATCACGGGCATATAATCAATGCTCTTAGGCGCCAGATAGGCCATGTCCGGCCGTATTGTGTTGTTGGCGAATTCATTGGCACCACTTTCGCTGCTGTATCTTCCCACCGACCACGGACTGATCACATCCAGCTTGTCATACACAGCAAGCCAGGCCGCCGAATGCTCGCGCCAGTTGTTATTGAGCCCGCCCATGATATTTGCGCGGTATTTCGGGTCGTCGGTCGGATCATTCGGGTCGCCTTCTTTGAACCATTTCACAAGCTTTTCCGATCGTTCGGCGGTTGCTTCGGGGTTGGACGCCAGGCCTATCCCCCATAATGCAACGAGCGGTCTGCCCTTATGCCAGAGATAGTTGCTTTCAGAGGTTACGCCCATTTCATCCACCAGTCGTTTCCAGTCTGCTATAACCTGCTCTGTAGAAGTAGCGTCACCTCCGGACAAATCGTACATGATCGCATATACCCGCCCGTATTTGTTGCTGGCAGTCTGCACATTTTCCAGCACTTTGTCAAAATGCCTGTGTACGCGCGTATCAGTCGTGCGGAAGTAGTCCAGGAAGCGCTGCTGAAACACGCCATCGATCTCATGTTCCTGCATC
Organism: Dyadobacter alkalitolerans DSM 23607; assembly: GCF_000428845.1. Classification (GTDB taxonomy): domain Bacteria; phylum Bacteroidota; class Bacteroidia; order Cytophagales; family Spirosomataceae; genus Dyadobacter; species Dyadobacter alkalitolerans. The sequence continues at coordinate 78,732 of NZ_AUAS01000004.1, forward strand.
CATTTGAAATGCTCGTCGACCGTATTGTAGTTATAGCTTGTAAACAGCTTGGCCGGAGAGCCGTTGGCATAAACCATATTTGTTGCTACCAGCTCATTTTGCGGATAATCACCCATGTATGGCCACATATCCACCGTAGCATTTGCATGCTCCGGCGCTCCGCCAAACCAGTGCAGCCACCAGTTATGCGTTGGAGATCCGTCGGTAGGCACACCAAACCAGCCCTGATAGCCAAACATTACTTTACCATTCAGCGTATTGTCTGCCGGGTCGGCGGTGGTTGCCGAAGCAGGTTCGTAAAACTCGATTTCATCGATCTTTGCCGTGATGCTGCCTGTTAAGGGTTGGTTAATGCGGAAATAATTAATGGCGGCCAGGTTCGGATTTCCTTGCTTCGTGGCGTCGGCCAGGTGCAAAATAATGTGGTTCCAGCCATTCTGGATCTTCTGGGCAGCAAGGTTCCAGCGATAGGCGTCGCCGGACGCCTGCCCTGACGAGGAGAAGACAATGTCGCCGGCCCCGCTGAGCGGACTTACATCCGAGACGTAGAGCCAGAATTTAACAATCCCGCCGGTTTCGCTTACAGCCGTATTGAATGGTGAAGCATTGAAAATAAACCAGTCCGGGCCCGATCCGGTGCGGGTGAGGGAGCCACTTCCCAGGATTTTGTTCGCATTGTCGACCGTGACGGAATTGGTGCCCGACCACCCGGCCTGGTTGTCGGCAGCGCTGAAAATCTTTGCACCGATCAACTGACTGCCTTCGTAGCCCTTGGTAAAACGAATGTTATCGATCTTGATAACAACAGATTCTCCGGCATTGATAAATTTGTAATACCTGAAAAAATTAATTGCCGATAGATCCGGATTGCCCGATTTCCCTGCCGCACTCAACCGCAGCACGACATTGTTCCAGCCATTTCGCAGGTTTACGCCGCCCGTTCCCCAGCTGTATTCGTCCGTGTCGGGATTGCCTGAGCTGGTGATCTCGAACTGTCCTTCGGAGGAGCTGAATTTGGTAATGTCAGACACGAAAAGTGAGAATTGCAGATAAGCAATGTTCAGGTCGCTGGCTGCGATGCCGGTGTTGATAGGCGTTGCAAAATTTTTCCTGAAACGTTCGGTGTTGCCGCCTTCGGATTTAATGGAAAAGTTGCCTTGAACAGGGGCATCATTATCCAGGCTGAGCGCATTGCCGCCACCGCCCCAGCCGCTGAGCGCCTCGCAATCATCCACAGGCGTAACCTGCGCATAGCCGGGAATGACATAGAGGCTGAGCAGTAACAGCAGTAAATAGTGCTTTTTCATAGTAAGGATTTATAGGTGAAAAATCCAAATCTAGATCCCGACCTATAATTTTTGCTTAACTATGAATTAATAAAGAATTAATTGGAGAATTTTTTTTGAAAAAATGAATGACAAAAAGCGAATCTTAGATGCATAAAGAGACTCTATTATAAGCGAAAAGGGCCAATCCCGAAGGACTGACCCATTTTCTTAACGTTGAGTATAAACATCCAATTATAAGCATTGTTTATAAACAGGATGTTTCGTCCTAAGCAGACGTCAATCTTTTCTTATTATAACAATATGCAATTTATTTTGCGGTAACGGAGGGGTTACAAAAACGAGGGAAATCAGATTCGGATCAGTTCGGAATGAACTTAGGGACCATGTTATTTTTTGGTTCGAGGGTTCTCAGATAGGCATACATCGCCCTCAAATCTTTTTCTTCTATGCCCGAATACATTGCCCAGGGCATCACGGTGTTCATATCTTTCGGGCCTACTTTGGGGGTTACGTAATTGGAGTCCTTGTAAATTTTGAAGCGTTTCACAAAGGCTTCCTCACTCCACGAACCAATCCCGGTTTTAACGTCCGGCGAGATATTTTGGGAAGTGACGGTTCCGGATGGAAGTTTAAATTCCTGGCCTCCTCCGAATTCACTGCCCGGCACAATGTCGCCTTTTTCCCGCTTGCTATGGCAATCCACGCAGGATGCAGATGTTACCAGATATTTGCCTGTTGCCAGAATATTATCTTCGGAAGGCCGTTTGCCAGGCGCTGCCTTTGCTGGCATTGTATTGAGTAAAATTGAAACCGGAAAATCGGGCTCAGAAGCCGGAATATCCTTTTTAACCGGGCTCAGCGTCCGCAAATATGCGATAATGCTGTGTACATCTTCGGGGTCCATTTTGCCATAAGCGTGATAAGGCATAACCGGAAACAATGCTTTCCCATCTTTATTAACGCCCGTTGTAATTGCACGGAAAAGTTCGCCGTCGGTCCAGCTTCCTATGCCGTAGGGTGTGATGTTTTTGGAAATAAATTTGCCGGGGAAACCTAGTTTCTGGTCGAAGATCTCGCCGCCGCTACCCATATCCACGCCCGTAACCGGACCAGCAAACAGGCTCCAATCGCGTGTGCTGTGGCAATCCATACAGACAGTGACATGATTGGCCAGATACTTGCCGCGTTCCACTCTGGCAGGCGTTCTTTCAACCGTAAGCTCCGGTGCATCGCCGACATTGGGAAGGGCTAGTGTAACATAAGAAGCAGCCGCAACAGCCACCACAACAAAAAGGAGAATGATGATTCCGATAACTTTGAAAAGTTTTTTCATAGGGTCCGATCAGGGTTTTTACAAATTGCAAAAGTAAAAAAACCGGACACTTTACAACCAGCTAAGAGCTTCACTCTGAGTTCTTTTCGGCGGAACTTATTAAACGGTCGGTGTGTGTGGGGATGGGCGAGGTGGGGATGCAACGAATGAACGAATGAGCACGAATCGCATTCGTGCCCATCCGTGCATTCGTTGCACTATAAAGAAATCAATTATTTGATAATCTGATCAATAAGCGGCTGATAATGTGCTTGCTGACCGGAGTCGGAAAGCCAGTCGCGGACGATGAATTTGAAAAACAGCATAGGCGGCTCATGATGGTCAATAGCCGCCTGGAAATAGACCGTGGCCTCGCTTACATCGCCAATGGAAGCATTTACAATGCCCATATCATAATTGGAAACCACCTGTGTTTTGCTCAGCGAGGTCATTTGGGTGAGGATATCACGGGCACTTTCGGTTTCATCAGACAATCCGAACAAAACACCGCATGCACTGAGCGTAATGCCATTATAATTGATTTCCAAAGCCGTTTCCAGCGCTTCCTGTGCCTCGGGATAGTTTCTAAGGGTGATCAGGTTGAGGCCAATGATCAGGTGGCCACCCCAGAATGAAGGTTCCAGAGCTACCAGCTTCTGTCCCTGTTCAACGGCTTTTTCGAAATTCCCTGCAATCCAGTAAACATACGCTGCGTAAAAATTATTGATCAGCGAAAAGGGTTCGAGGGATAATGCCTGCGCAGTTTTTTCCAGCGCGTCGTCATAGCGATCGCTCAGCGCCAGATAGAGCGCATATTGTCCGATAAGGTCGGCTGCATTCCAGTTCAGTTCCAATGCTTTAGCAAAAGAGGCGGATGCGTTTTTGAAATCCCACTCATGCAGCATTTGCATCCGTGCTATGGCAAGATAACTTTCCCCAATGCCGTCGTCGAGTGCAAGGGCCTGCTCGGCGGCATGCTTCATCAGCGGCAGCGCCTTAGCCGCGGGAAGATGCCGGTAAAACCACATATTAAGATAACACGACGCAATGCCGGCATAAGCGATCGAGTAGGTGGGGTCCAGGGCAATGGCTGACTCAAAATAGCCGATGGCTTTCTGGTATGTGTCCGGCCCGGCAAACTTGTTATGGTAAAACCGGCCGCGCAGATAGAGCTGGTAAGCCGCTTTATTGTTGGTGTATCGTTTGAATGTGCTGATAGGTTCATCACCCAGCAGCTGGACTTTGATCGCATTCATGATGGCCAGTGTGATTTCGTCCTGAACATCGAAAATGTCGTCCAAGTCACGGTCATAATGCTCAGACCAAATGTTTGCCCCGTCCGCAGCACGGATCAGCTGCACATCGATCAGCAATTTCTCGCCCGAATTCCGGATGCTTCCTTCCAGAATGTTCTCCACGTTGAGCTGCTCGCCAATGTGTTTCAGATCCTGATTCTGACCCTTGAAAATGAAAGATGAAGTCCTTCCCGCAACCTGTAAGCCCGGAACGCGGCTTAATACATTGATGATCTCTTCGGTAACCCCGTCGCTGAAATACTCCTCTTCGGGATCGTAGCTAAGGTTTGTAAACGGTAATACGGCAATGGTTGGTTTCATGGCTTGATAAGTTTGAATATTCAGTATTTTACTTGCAACTATCTTATGCAACATTGTGTCTGAAAGAAAAACGGCAAACCCAATGGCTGCACTATGAAAAATCTTTTACGTCTATGCCTTCTTGTTATCATCGTCGCCTCGTGCATCACAGATAGCAATGATCCTTCTGAGCGATTTCCCTTCGACGGCACAGGTTACCGGCCCACGTACAGCTCCGCCGAAGATGCAGCCCGGATAGAGGTTGTCGCAGCGCAGCCTTTGTCAAAACCAGGGAAGATATATGTGCTCGACAATTATCTTTTCATTAATGAATCCGGCCATGGAATTCACATCGTCGATAATTCGGATCCTAAAAACCCGAAAAACATCTCCTTCATTTCCATTGCCGGAAATTACGACATGGCAGCGAAAGGGACGTTTCTATATGCAGATAATCTCACAAATCTGGTCGTTTTCGACATTAGCAATCCAAAGTCTCCCAAGCTTACCAAGACAATTCCCAACGCTGTTCCCGGGACTGAATATCCGCCTGTCAACAATGTGTATTTTGAATGCGTAGAAAGTAAAAAAGGCATTGTGACAGGTTGGGAGAAAGTGCCCATGGCAAAGCGACCCAATTGCTTCCGGTAAGCAACATTGAAATATCCGAATATTCACGTGAAAGGCAGAAAACGCAAGGTAACCATGAAAAAAATTGCTCCATTTATATTTGTAGGACTGGCTATTCTTGGATTAGTGCTGATCCTGACAGGCTGCGAGGATGGCGGGAACGATTCAGCATTGAACCCGCAAACAGGCTCCGGCGGTTCGATGGCGCGCTTCGCGATAACAGGCAATACGCTGTACATCGTTACCAAGCAATCACTCGAAGTGTATGACATTGAGAACGGGGCGAATCCTGTCAAAGCGGTAAAAAAGGAAATGGGCGTTGGGATAGAAACCATATTTCCCTACCGTGATAACCTTTATATAGGAGCCATGGACGGCATGTATATTTTCAATAACACCGATCCGCGGAACCCCAAATTAGAGAGCAAATTTCAGCATATCCAATCATGCGATCCGGTGGTGGTGCAGGGAAAATATGCGTATGTAACATTGCGTAGCGGTGTTACCTGCCGGCCACAAAATTCAACCAGCTCGCTTGACGTCGTGGATGTGAGTGACCCGGCCGCGCCGAAAATGGTCCACACACAGCGAATGACCTCGCCTTACGGCCTGGGTGTCTCGGGAAACAGATTGTTTGTGTGCGAGGGAAGCGTCGGGCTGACCGTGCTGGATATCACCGATCCTACCAAGCCAGTCTTCAAAGAAACAATGGGTGATCTGCCCGCTTATGATATCATTGTCAGGGATAAGCATCTGATTGTTACAGGCGAAAAAGGCCTTTTTCAGTACAAGCACGACAACGCGGACAACATTGAATTTTTAAGTAAAATCCCGGTCCTATGAAGTTATTTCTCGCTGTTTTTTTGGGTTGCTGCTTGTCGGGACTCGCCTCTTTTGGTCAGATAGACGCTGAAACGGCCCAAAAGCATGTGATCGTAAAGTTTGCGCCCTTATCGCTTGTTGATTTGGATAATGCAGTTCAATTCGGCGTCGAAGTTCCGTTGGGTAGCACGGGGATGTCCTTGCAGCAGGATTTGGGCTATGGCCCTGCCGCAATGAACACCTGGTACAGCCCGGGAGTCGACCGGCCGAATAAGGAGGTGTTCAAAAGCAGGACGCAGCTTCGTTATTATTACCTCACAAGGCGCCGCATGAAACCCTACATAGCTGGTGAATTGCTATTAAAAAAAGTGATTTACAGGGATAATAAATGGGTTGAAATGGATTGTGACCAGCCCTGGGGGAATTGCGGTTATATTGAGAATACGCTTATCAAAACCAGGCGCATGGTGCATGCCGGTCATGCCAAAGCCGGCATGCAGTTCTATTTCAGCAGCCGGATAGCGCTTGATCTTTTCGCAGGAATTGGCTTCCGCAACATCCGCGTGCGGACCATCACCGACCTCCCCACAAACACAAGAATCCCCCGCACCGACCGCTGGTTCGAATACGACACACCCAACGAAAGTGAGTTCCTGCCCAGCCTGGCCATGGGCTTTCATTTCGGGATTATTCTGGGGAAGTTTGATGATTAAATCTTAACCTGCAATGTCACATAATAACCTCTTCCGTCTGAGGGGAGGATGCCGGGGCCGGGGTAGCCGGTGGCGCGGCGGGTGAAGTACATTTCGTTGGTGAGGTTGTTGATGCTCGTTTCTAGTTTCAGGCGCTTCCATTCATAGGAGAGGCTGAGATCCATGATCTTGTAGGCCGGGATGATGCCTACTACGGACGAAACGCCTCCTTCAACGGCATTAGTCGCTTCCGAAAACTGGTCGGTCAGATGCGTTAGCTGGAAGGAACCTTTCAGCTTTTTGTATCCAACTCTCAGACCGGTTTTTAAATTTACCTTTGGAACAAATTCAACTTCATTGCCCTGAACACCAGGGATTTCGCTGTTTTTATATTCCGATTTTATGAAAGCAATGTTGGCAAAGAGCACAGTGCTCCAATCCTTTTCTTCCGGGTTTGCCAGTTTGAAAAAATCAGCTTCTGCATACGACTCAACACCCGTAATAATGGCCTGGCCAACATTGCTGCGCAGCCTGAGAACCCGGTTGCTTTCGTCATAAAACTGCACTTCTCCGATCCGGTTGTTATAGTTGAGGTAAAAAAGGCTGACGTCGTAATTGAAAAATGCAGTCTGATGGCTTCGGAAACCGAGGTCAATGCTGTAACCTTTTTCGTCTTTCAGGTTCGGATCGATCACAGAGGAAGGATTTGAAATGCGCATGTCACTGAATGTGATCGAGCGGTAGTTTTGCGAAATATTTCCGTAAATCTCCACATTTAAATGTGGCTTATAGCTGACACCGACACCTGCCAGGACAAACTGGCGCCCGTTTTTACGATTTTCCTCGGTGCGCGTAATGTTGATAATGTTGCCCGCCAGATCGCGTGAGATGTTACCATAAAAGCCATCTGCGGTCGTTTTGATATACTCAAATCTTACACCCGGCGTAATGGAGAGCCGGTCGGAGAGATAAAAAATGCTCTCTGCAAATAGCGAAACGTTCCTGTTTGGAAAGCGGTAATCGTAAGTAATGAAGCGCTCTGGCTCGACGAAATTGAAATCGGCATCCTTAGCACTGGTTCCGACCCCTTGCAAACTGTGATTATAGCCATGGTAAAAACGCCCGCCAACAAGCAGTACGGATAGTTTTTTGGCTACAAAATACCTTTTCAGATAACGCGCCTCAGCGCCCCAGTTCGTAAAATTACCCTTGATCAAATCGCGCTCGCTATTGTCATCGATTGTCGCGACGCGGTTTGGCCTGAAACCCAATGAATAGCGGTGTGCCGAAAGTCCGAAAAACCTTACATTGAAATCACTGGTTTCACTTAATTTCTGGTCAAAATGCAGGGCGAGCATGTTCCAGCCAACCTGAAACCAGTTTCTTTCACGGTTGGTCTGTCTTGGATCTTGCAGAAACATCGCATCAGAAAGGCCGCCCGGCTGATTTGCAAGATAATCCATGTGCGTGACATCAATGCCAATGCTGGTTTTATCCGAAATTTTATAGTCGATATCTGCGTATGCCGTTTTGTTCTGAAAATGCGAATTCTCCCGCCAGCCGTCGCCTTTTTTGTATTGAAAAAAAGTGTAGTAACTCAGCTTTCCCACCGTGCCGCTGGCGCTGGTGAATGTGTTATAAAAGCCAAAAGACCCGACGCTTTGCCGGGCAGTGATTTCCAGTTTTTTGCCCGCTACGGGCTTGCGCATCACAAAATTGATCAACCCGCCGAACTGCGTGCCATATTGCAGCGATGCCGCTCCGCGAACGATTTGAATGCGGCCCACGGCTTCGATAGGAGGGGTGTAGTAACTTTCAGGGTAACCCAGCGCATCGGCGCTGATGTCGTGGCCATTCTGGCGCACATTGAAGTTGGAAGTCCGGTTTGGATCCAGGCCGCGGCCACCAATGCTCAGCTGTAATCCGCCGCCGTCATTTTCCCAGATATTAAGACCTGCAACCCGTGAATAAACCTGCCGCGCATTGTTGGTAGATAGGTTGGCAACGAGCTGATCGGGCGTAACGACTTCGGATTTTTTGCCTTCATAAATGCCCATATTTTCAACCCCGCGAAGGCGCGAGAAACCGAAATCCGTTGCTTTTTCGGTGACGGTGAGCTCCTTTAAATTCTGGTCGCTGGGAATGCCGGAAGTGGTGGCAGTGCTATCCGGTTTTGGCGTTTTTTTTTCGGTTGTTCGCGATTGTGCATGGGCGACACTTGAAAGGGCCAGTAAAAAAATGATAATGTTAAAGCCCTTTGATCTCATCATTGAAAGGAATAATCCAGGATTTGTGTTGGAAAGAATCAGTTTGTTTGGCCAGGTCCACCGCCGGATCGATTATGGGCTTGCCTATTCTGCCATTGAGCGCCACATAGGAATCGACATAAACCTGTGGCGTTTTGAAACCCGCCGCCGCGTAATGGTCGCGGAGCATGTGTGCGTATTGCAGGATCATATCGGGCTGGGTGGACATCATTTTTTCCTGCAAGCGCGTCAGGAAGTCGTTATTATTTACGATTTGTTTCTTGCCTGAGGCGTCGGTAACCGTGAATTGCGTGTAACCGGCTTTTTCCATCAGCATAACCCGCCAGGAAAACCGGTAACCTTCCTCCGTCCAGAAAAGCTCATCGGAATACATCAGATAACGGAATGGGAAGGTGATTTGGAATGTAAAAAACAGTGCAAAAACGGTCAGTAATAAGGGTTTGGCAATGCCTAAAACAATGTACGAGCGCTTTGGTCTGATAAATTGGATCGGCAGATTTAAAGCAAAACTAATAGCGTCGATGATTTTCTGGTGCAGTTCTCCCGGAAAAAAAATGAACGCAGTCACGATCATAATGTATGGAAACATGCCGATTGGAAAGAGGACAGCCGTTAATAAATGAAAAATGATTACGGAAATGAATGCATAGGGACGCGTTTTTTTGTTCCAAAGCAAAAATCCAATGCTCAGATCGTAAACGCAGCCGGCCCAGCTGAACAGGTAGGGCGTCCATTTGTAATTAAATAAACCACCGATCACGGGCAGATCATTCTGCGCAGGAAGCCAGATTTTCAATGGTAATGCGTGTAAAAGCCAGTCGCTGTTCAGCTTTGCCAGGCCGGCGTAAAAATAAATGATGCATACCAGCAGCCGGATGCTGTCGATGCACCAGCTGGGGAGCTGGTCGGCCAGTAACTTTTTGTTTCGGAAAGCGTCGAAGGAAAATGATGCGTGGGCAGGCAGGAAAATCAACATAAAGCTTACCATACTCACGAAATAGTAGTGGTTCAGGTAAGTGCTTTTGTCCATTAGCTCAATGTATGTAAAGGATAGGAAGAGCATAATGGCCGATAACCTGTAAAATAACCCGGCAGCAACCAGCAGGGAGGCCACACCGCAAACCCCGAATAAAGCATAAGTCCATTCTCCCAGCGGCCGGATGAATTCGAAGCCGAAAAAGGGAAAATGGAATTTTGGTAAAATATACAGGTCGCTGATCCAGCCTTTTGCCCAGAAACGGCAAATGCTCAAAAAGAGCATGATGCCGAAAATGACCCGGAATAAGGCCAGCGTTGCAGCCGGAGAATATCGGTTGAAATATGCCCGCATGACTGATGCGTTTAGTCGCCGTCGTTATCGGTGTAGGTGATGGTAATGCTCATTGCCGAGGTCATGTCCACTTTCAGCATACGAACTGCCTTTTGCATTTCGGTATAAGTGTCCTTCATTACCTGATTATTGGTTTTAACCTCTTCGTATAAGTTCGGTTTCAAGGCATTTAGCTTGGATTTGCTTGCATCAAATTGTGCATTAAGCAGCTCGGTAAGGGGTTTGCCTGTGCCGCTGTCTTTGGCGCCCAATGCATCCAGATAGGTTTTCAGAGACGGCCCGGTTCCGTCCGCTTTTACACTTTTTCCATTGAAGAAATCGACATAAGCCTGGTGCGCTGTTTTAGCAAGTGCCAAGGAAATATCTTTTTTATAAAACGCTTCCACCTTTTCAGGCGCGGCAATGCCATTGAGCATGGCTCCCGAAGGAATTCCAAACTTCCCGGAACGAATATAACGCTCGTAATGAAGTACATAACCATTGACCAGCAAGGAAGTTGAAGACCCGATATCGAGTCCTGTTTTGGTAGCGAATGTTTCTTTATACGCACCTTTCCATTCACTGGTAACTTTATCAAGAATGCTGTCCATGCGATCGGTAACGCGTTTGATATAAGCAAGTTTGGCGGCGGCATCGGGCGCTGTTGTGTATTGGGCAACAATGGCTGCGTCGGTTGCGCCGATGCCGTTGATCAGATAATCCAGCGCAGGAAATCCCTGACGGGGGTAGGAGTCCGGCGTTTCCAGGCTGGCAGCCGGATTGGCGATGTTTGCGGCGATGCCTTGTTCGCTGGCTGGATAAATGTTGAAGAAATTACGGATCGTGTGTTTTTCTCCCGGCCCGAAATCAAAAAGCTCGACCTTTTGCCATTCTGTGTAGGCGTCGGCCCAGCCTGCGCGGAAATCTGTAAGCGTGGTGGCGTCCGGTTTAGCGATGAATGCATTGGACTTGGTTACCATGGCATCAAACTTGCCCTGGAAATTGTCGTATGAAGGGATGATAATGTTGTCGGCAAGATGCGTCAGCATGGCTTTGCGGTCCTTGCCATCCTCAACTGGTTCCGGCTCGGTTTTTTCCTTTGAATCGGAACAGCCCAGGAAGAACACGGTCAGCAAAATGGGCAGATATTTTTTCATCGTTTTGAGTAGTCAGGTTTTAAACAACAAATGGTGGATCGACAGCAAAGCCGTCAATCCACCCTGAAAACAGGTTAAGACCTGAATTTTATAACTTGAACTTTGCCGTTATCGCATCCGAAGCAGCATTGATCTTGTCGTTGGTAAGATCCCAGAAACCATTCGGAGAGCCCATCAAGCCTAGCAACAATGCGTCAGAAAAAGCAGCGTCCGCACCATTGATCTTGCAGTAACGCAGGGAGTAAATGAAACCAAGTCCTTCGCCGATGGCATGTGCACGGGCTGCGTCCGTTGTTCCGCTTTTCCATTTGCCCAGGTAACCTAGTGCAGCAGAAGCGATTGCTTTTTCCATTTCCGTTCTGATAAATGTTGCCTGCGTGTTCACCTCAGCCTTATCGTTGTTGACAATGGCCGCACGGCCTTTTACGAATGCAGGATGGATTTTAGCATAACTTGCTTTGTTGTATTCCCAAATATATGAACCGATGAAAGACTCATTGGAAGTTCTTGCAGCGTCTGTTGCCCCTGCCAGATAAACCGGGTTAAGCGTTAGCAAGCCGTAGGCATCGTCCCAGTTATGCTCCAAAGCCGTATATTTTTTGCCTGAAACCAGCGCCGAATTGTCAGCCTCCAGACCTTTATCGAGCAGTACATTGCCGATGTAATCCAGCTGTAATGCACCGATCAGGCCTTTCTGGATGATTTGTGCGTGCTCAATTCCTTTTGCATCAACCAGGTAAGTGCCCAATTTGCCGGCAGCACCTTTTGCAGCAGTTGCTTTTACTGATTTGCTGGCGGCTTCCAAGGCAGCAAAACTCGCTTCCAGGTGCGCACGGGCTGCATCAGCTTCGGCAGTAGGTTTTGAGGATGCAGTTACATCTCTCAGCTGTACACCGGAAGCATTCAGGTCGGCGCCTTTAATGTTGATGGTGGAAGTGCTGATATCTGTGAACGGGTTACCTGTATTTGCATACATATTTTTCATCACGGTTGCAGTTACCTGCGTCGTATCGCGTACAGCCGAACCCATGTAATAGTTCAGCGCCTGGAACATCTTAAAGCGCATATTACCCGTCGTCAGATCCGCCGTAGTATCGCCTTTGGCATCAATAAACAGGCTTTTATAAGGTGTAGTAGGTGTTACTTTCGCATAATCGATTTTAGCGCGAAGTTCGGTTCCCGGGTTTGGACTAACCGGCGTTTCTTCATCGTCTGAACAGGAGGACAAGCCCGCGACCAGCATGGACGCAAACAATACATTGCGTAAGTTGAAATGTTGTAGCATTCTTTTCAAATAGTTGTTTTGTCAGGAAATGTGAGAAGCTGCTTATTTAGACTAATCATAAGCGGGGACAAACATATGCATTATTTAGAATCAGAACAAATTACTTTAAAGAGATTATATACTAATTCACTTTTGGCTAAACAAAAAAAAGACACTTACCGCTGATGTCAAGCTGGTTAGCCTGAGATCAGCGGTAAGTGTCTTAATTCAATTTTTAATGTTAACAGCGAATTGTTGCCTGCTTAGCTTCCGCTGTCTTCTTTCTTTTTGCTGTTGAATTTCTTCTCGGCAGTTTTAGCTTTTTCAAAATCCAGCACTACGCCGTTGATACAATAACGAAGTCCGGTAGGAGGCGGGCCATCCTCGAAAACGTGTCCTAAATGCGATTTGCATTTGCCACACATTACCTCTGTGCGACGCATGCCGTGGGAGTTGTCTGCCGCTTCCAGAATCGAGGTTTTGCTGATTGGTTCAAAGAAGCTCGGCCAGCCGCATCCGCTTTCGTATTTGGCATTACTTTTAAAAAGTGCGTTGCCGCAAACGGCGCAATAGAATGTGCCTACCTCTTTGGAATGTTCGTATTCACTGGTAAATGGTCGCTCGGTTCCTTTCAGGCGCGCTACCTCGTAAACTTCCGGCGAAAGGACCTTTTTCCACTCTTCGTTGCTTTTATTAACCGCAACGGAATCTTTCCGGGAATATGCGGGCGTTTTTTTCTGCTCTTTCTGTGCCGGGGAAGACTGTCCGTAACAGCTTTGCAGCATTAATGCGAACACGCCTGCGAGCAGGAATGCGATTGGCTTCTTCATGCTGTTTATCATTTTGATGTTTTCTTAATATACGATATGCCGGCGCAAATAGTTGGATGCGGGACTATTTAAACTAACAATATCGGGCAAGAAAAGATTTAAATAAACGCAGACAGATCCCGCACGCCAAGCTTTCTGGAAGTCGTAAACCCTTCTCCGAACGTCACACCGATCGCGTGACCCATTTCCCGGGCGCGGGCGATCACAAATTCAAGGAAATCAGGGGAGGAAATGTAGCTCTGCGGCTCGTCGCTGTTGTAGGAGGGCACGAAAAACTGGCTCTCGAATGCACGGATCGCTTCCACCTTTTTGTCATGGACATGGGTTATGTCAACGATAAAATCGGGCGTAATGTAGCGGTCTTGCACGGTGTGGAAAACCTGTCTGGGCCGCCATGCTTCCTGCTCATTGCCTTGTTCATCAAATGTCTTCACCATCCGCAAACCGGAGTAAAAGCAACTGTCCGAAACGAGCTGTCCGGCCCGGCTGTGATCTGGATGCCTGTCCGTAACCGCATTGGTAATGACGATATCCGGCTGATACTTACGGATGTATGGGATGATCGCTTTCTGATGTGCTTCATTATTGGCAAAAAATCCATCGGCTAAACCTACATTATCACGTACGGCAATGTTCATGATGGCCGCCGCATTTTTGGCTTCCTGAATCCTGCCTTCGGGCGTCCCGCGCGTGCCGAGCTCGCCGCGTGTGAGGTCTACAATCCCGACTTTTTTTCCCAGTGCAATCTGTGACAGCAATGTTCCGGCACAACAAAGTTCGACATCGTCAGGGTGAGCTGTGATGGCAAGGATATCTAGTTTCATAATATGGATGTTATTTGATGCGAAGTTTCTGCCCGATTCTCAAAGTAGAGCGGGTAGAAATGCGGTTTTTTTTGGCAACGGATGAAATGCTGACACCATACCGACCTGCTATGGATGACAATGTCTCACCTGAGCGCACTTTATGCAAAATAGAGCGGGTGTAAGCTACGGGAGCATCACCAGATGCAAACTCGCTTTTGTTGGATTTGCCCCTTAAATGGCTCCATACATTGCTGGTCAGCAAAAAATGATCAGATTTGATGGCTTTGTTTTCCCAGTCAAAAATGTTTCTGGGATCGAACGGATTTCCTTCGTAGCGGTTTTCGTAATGTAAATGAGATCCCGTACTGCGGCCGGTATTTCCTCCCAAGCCGATCACTTCACCGGCCTTTACGATTTGCCCCGATTCAACAAGTTGTTTGGATAAATGCCCGTAAAGCGTTTCGAGACCGTTATAATGTCTTACAACAACAAAACGCCCGTATCCGCTGCCATCGAAGGCCACAATGCGGACCATTCCGTCATAGGTCGAGCGCACTGTATCGCCCGTTTCCAGGTCCAGATCGCTCCCGTTATGCCATCTTCCCCAGCGGTAGCCGAAGTTGGAAGTGGGCTTGGTTTCGGTCATGGGTGTGGCCCACATTCTGTTTACTGCGGGATCGTATAGTGTAATGTCAACGGGTTCGTCGAATTCCAGCGGGCTGAGTCCGTAGGGGTTAATGGTGCGTGCATCCCAGATTACGTAATATTCAGCGGATTTTACCCATTCATCTGCAACCAGCAGGGAATCAACAACTTCTACCACTTCGGTTTCACCTTCGTCAAGGGTGGTTGTATCCTCACTTACGACGGGGTTGAGCGGTTTTACAGGCTCGAACTGGCTTTGGAATCTGAGATTGGAGGTTTCTACCTGATATTCGTCTTCGGGCTGCGGTGTGCTTATCCTTGTAGGTCCTTCGTTGGCATTGTTTCCGGACTGATTGATTTTGGGATTTCTTTTGAATTTTCCTCGCTCTTGCGCTTGCGTGTTCCAGGAGATCAAACACACGGTCATTAGCAAACTTACAATAAGCTTTACTTTCATAGGTATAAAAAATCAGATCAGACTACATTGCTTGCTAAAACATGACAATGTAGCCTGATTCGAATTAGGGGTTGGGCAAATTATTTATGCTGCTGTTTCCTCAATGATGGTTTCTACTTCCAGTTCCATTAGAAATTTCTCGGCGTCCAACGCGGCCATACAGCCTGTTCCGGCAGCAGTGATGGCCTGTCTGTAAACATTATCCTGCGCATCACCACAAGCAAATACACCTCTAACGTTGGTGCAAGCACTTCCTTTTATAGTCTGAATGTAGCCGGTTTCGTCCATGTTCAGATATCCTTTGAAAATATCCGTATTAGGCTTATGTCCGATCGCTACAAAGAAACCGGTTGCCTGCAATAGTTGCTCTTCGCCCGTTTTATTATTTTTTACCAAAACAGATTCAAGTCCTTCTTCTCCGTTCAGCTTAACCGTTTCTGTATTCCAGAGAATTTCAATGTTTGGCAACATTTCTACACGTTTCTGCATGATCTTGGAAGCACGCATTTCATCGCGGCGAACCAGCAGATACACTTTGCGGGCCAATTTGGCAAGATAACTTGCTTCTTCGGCCGCTGTATCACCAGCGCCCACAACTACCACATCCTGTCCGCGGAAAAAGAAACCATCACAAACCGCACAGGCCGAAACGCCGCGGCCGTTCAGGCGCTCTTCGTCAGGAAGCCCCAGCCATTTGGCAGAAGCACCGGTTGAAACAATCACTGAATCGGCTTCGATCTCGTGCCTGTTGTCAATGGTCACTTTAAGGGGATGTGTTGTAAAATCAACTGCTGTAGCCAATCCGTAACGGATATCTGTTCCGAAGCGTTTGGCTTGTTTTTCGAAATTGACCATCATTTCAGGGCCGGTAATTCCATCCGGATAGCCCGGATAGTTATCAACTTCCGTGGTAATGGTCAGCTGGCCGCCTGGTTGCGCGCCTTGGTAAAGTACAGGATTCAAACCTGCTCTGGATGCATATATAGCGGCAGTATATCCGGCAGGACCGGAGCCAATGATTAAGCAGGATACTTTCTCAGGTGTCATATTATATGGATACTAAATGTTAACGACGAATGTTTACGAACTAAGTTGTACTCGTCTATTACAACATTGGCAGATCGACAAAAGTGCAAAATTTCGATTCTTTATGCAAATTCAATTAGAGGATCCTCCACTCGATTCTGCGGTTCTTCTGGCGGTTTTCCTGGGAGTCATTTGCGGCAACAGGCTGCGTCTCCCCATAACCTTTGAATGTGATCCGGTCGGCAACAATGCCCGACTGTTGCAGATATTGCTGCACGGATTGCGCCCTTCGCCTTGATAATTCCATATTTTCCGTGTCGGAACCTACATCGTCGGTATGACCTGAAATTTCAATTTTTACAGTTTTGTTTTTATTCAAAAAGTCAACCATTTTCCCAAGCTCGACTTTCGATTTTTCATCGAGGCTGTATTCACCTGTTTTGAAAAATATATTATTAAGCACTTCCGCCCGGTCTTTTTCAATGGCCTCCAAAGGAATGTCCAGGTCAACAAAGGATGTGGAATCATTCACTGTAAATGACAGGCTTTTAAAAAGATAACCCTGTTTGGATACATAAAAAGCATATTCCCCTCCGCTGTTGAGCACGGCCAGAAAAGAACCCGTTTTGCTATCCGACGAGAATTCGCCGACTTTTTGTTGTGTTTTCAGATCAAAAAGGTCGATAGCAGAAGCCAGCGGCGTGTTTGTATTTTTATCAAACACTTTTCCCTTCGCATAGCGCGTTGGCACGATCATATCCTTCACCTCTTGCGGCAAATTGAATGTATAAAGCAGCGAGCGGCCTTTTCCTTCCGAACCGTCGTCTGTATAATAAGCTTTCTGCCCGTCTGAAGCGATAAAAAGCCCTACCTGATCGGCTATGGTGTTAATAGGATAACCAATGTTCCTGGATTGCGACCAGACCGTGTCCGTGCGTTGCGAGATAAAAATGTCAAAACCGCCCATGCCCGGAAAGCCGTTTGAGGCATAAAAAAGCGTTCTGCCGTTGGCGTGAATGAATGGTGCATTTTCTTCATCGGGCGTATTAATGTGTGACCCAAGGTTTTTTGGCGACTCCCATCTGCCTTTATCATCAAGTTTGGTAACCCAGATATCACGCTTACCCTGTCCGCCCTTGCGGTCCGAAGCAAAGTACAACAGGTGGCCGTCTGCCGACAAAGATGGCTGCGATTCCCAGTCGCGTGTATTGATTTCCTGACCCAGGTTTAGCGGCGCACTCCAATCCTTGCCTTCTTTGCGTGAAATGTATAGATCGCAGCTTCCGTAACCATCCGGTCGGTTGCAGGCCGTGAAAACCAATGTCCGTCCGTCTGCAGAAACAGTGCAAGTGCCTTCGTTATTGGTTGTGTTAATGGACTTGGAAATTTCCTCCGGCACGTCCCATTTACCATTGATACGATGCGTGGTGTAAATGTTTTCGTCGCGGTTGTCGGTCAGGCCGGTGAAGATCAATGTTTCATCATCCGCCGTCATAACAGGGAAATACTGCGTGTTCAGGAAGTTGACCGTGTCGCCCAGGGACCGTTTCTGAATGCTTAAAGGGTTTTTGATCGCTTCCCGGGCGAACTTGGAAGATGCTATTGATTTTTCGGCAAGCCGGGCCAGGCTCGACTTCGCGGGAAACAATGGCAATGCTCTTTCGTAGTAGACCTGGGCCGAATCATAACGCTGCGCTTCAAAATGATAGCGTCCAAACCATTGAAGCGCTGCCGCCGTCTGCGGCGCGGTTGGTCTCAGCTGAATGGCTTTTGCGTAATATTTTTTGGTAAGATCCGGGTTGCGTTGCAGCTCATAGATCTGCGCAAGCCTCAGGTTCGTGTCGTAACTGTTGGGTTCCTGTTCCAGGACTTTCTCGAAAAGCGCAATGGCATCGGGCAGCTTACGTGCCTGCCAGGCTTGCTGCGCTTTTTCATAGGTTTCCCGGGCTTTCCGGGACAATGTTGCATCCTGTGCGTGCGTGTAATTTGAAATAAACAGACAGGAAAAGAGCAAAAATATAGCGGCACGGTGCATTATGGAATGTTCATATACTTGTGGGTTTGTAACGACATTTTCCATTTGGGATTGCCTTTGATATATTCAATTATCAAAGGCAGCATCACCTCATGCTTACTCCATTCGGGCTGTAAGAGCAGCGTACATTCGTCGGAGACGAGTGCAGCATGTGATTCCGCAAATTCAAAATCACTTTTGTTGTAAATGATCGCTTTAAGCTCGTTGGCGTTTTTATAAATGTCGGGGTGCGGCGTTTTGAATTTTTTGGGAGAAAAACACACCCAATCCCAATGTCCTGTAAACGGATATACGCCGGATGTTTCGATGTTGGTTGTAAAACCTGCGTCCTGCAGCTGGCCCGTCAGCTCGTCGAGGTTATACATTAAAGGTTCACCACCTGTGATTACCGCCAGGCGGCCTGGATATTTCAGTGCGCCGTCTATAATGTTGTTAATGTTATATTTCGGATGCAGGTCCGCATTCCATGATTCTTTCACGTCGCACCAGTGACAGCCTACTTCACAGCCGCCTAGGCGGATAAAGTAAGCAGCCCGACCGCTGTGCTGGCCTTCACCCTGCAAGGTGTAAAAGGCCTCCATAACCGGGAGCTGGTGGGTAACGATAGGCAATGTTTCAGTCAGCACAATTCAAAAAAAGGTAGATGTTCAAAAAAATATAACAACCGATCCGGTCGAAAAATGCCCGAAGGTACGAAATTCAAAGTGCTAATAGTCTATCAAACCAGATCAATTAGTCGCATATTTGCAGTATGAATGCAATGCCAATCCACCAGCAAGAAGTTATTTGTGCGCTCGCAACTCCCTCAGGAGTAGGCGCTATTGCCGTGATCCGTGTCTCCGGGCTTGGGTCCATTTCCATGGTAAAATCCATTTTTAAAGGTAAAAATCTGGAAGAAGCCGAAACCCACACCGTACATTTCGGAACAATTCAGTCAGCCGGGGAAATCATCGACGAAGTGCTGGTAACGGTTTTCAAAACGCCCAGATCTTTTACCAAAGAGGATTCGATAGAAATTTCCTGCCACGGATCCGACTACATTATCAGGCAGATATTAAAGCTGCTCATTAAAAAAGGGGCAAGAATTGCCAAGCCCGGCGAGTTCACACAGCGCGCATTCCTTAACGGCCAGTTTGACCTCGTTCAGGCTGAAGCCGTAGCCGACCTCATCGCAGCAGATTCGCAAGCCAGCCATAGAACCGCATTAAACCAGCTAAGGGGTGGTTTTTCCAAAAAACTTACCGCATTACGCACCGAACTCATCCACTTCGCATCCCTCATCGAGCTTGAACTGGATTTTGGCGAAGAAGACGTTGAATTCGCCGAACGCGAGGATTTACGCAGATTAATCAATGCATTGCTGGAAGCCATCTCCCCGCTGATTGAGTCGTTCGATTTCGGTAATGCATTGAAAGAAGGCGTCCCGGTCGCCATTATCGGCTCGCCCA
Source organism: Dyadobacter alkalitolerans DSM 23607 (assembly GCF_000428845.1). Taxonomy (GTDB): domain Bacteria; phylum Bacteroidota; class Bacteroidia; order Cytophagales; family Spirosomataceae; genus Dyadobacter; species Dyadobacter alkalitolerans. The sequence continues at coordinate 98,316 of NZ_AUAS01000004.1, forward strand.
ATGTTGGAAAATCCACCTTATTGAATGCGCTGCTAAACGAAGAAAAAGCCATCGTCACCAGCATTGCAGGCACAACCCGCGACGTTATCGAAGACACCATCGTCCTGGAAGGCCTGAAATTCCGCTTCATCGACACCGCCGGCATCCGGGAAACGACGGATCTTGTGGAATCCATCGGCATTGAAAGATCGAAAGCGGCGATGGAAAAGGCGGATATCGTCATTTTCCTTTTCGACAGTTTGGAAACCTTGCAGGAAAATCAGCAGTTGGGAGCATTGCTGCCCGCTGGAAAACAGGTTTTATATGTATTGAATAAGATCGACATTGGACAAATAGCAGCTGAAAATCTAAGCCCGCTGCAAGACAACATTATTCCCATTTCCGCAAAATCGCAAACCGGATTATCTCAGCTGACCAATAAGCTGGTTTCGATGGTTTATGGTCAATCGGCAAGCGACACGGTCGTGACCAACCTCAGACATTACGAGCATTTAGTGAAGACACACGACGCTTTGAAGGATGTTTTGAATGGGTTGGAGACGGGGGTTACTGGGGATTTTCTGGCGCAGGATATTCGGTTGTCGCTTTTTCATCTTGGGGAGATTACCGGGACTATTGTTACGGATGACCTATTAGAAAATATATTTTCCCGGTTCTGTATCGGGAAGTAAGCGGGCTAAATAAAGTAAGCAATCTTCTATCAAACAACAAGATATGGACGAGCAGGATATTCGTTGGAAACAGCGGTTTGAAAATTATAAAAAAGCACTTGCGAAATTAGGTGAAGCTGTTCATCTGGATACGCAACGTGCGTTAAGTGAACTTGAAAGGCAAGGCGTTATACAGGCGTTTGAATTTACGCATGAATTGGCCTGGAAGGTGATGCAGGATTTTTTTATTTATCAGGGCAACTCGGAGATAAAAGGTTCGAGGGATGCAATACGCCAGGCATTTAGTGTTGATCTGATCACGGACGGCGATAACTGGATGGAAATGATTAAGAATAGAAATCTTACCAGCCATACTTATAACGAAGAAATTTCTGAACGGATTTATAAGAATATCGTCCGTGATTTTTACCCACTCTTTATCGCATTTCAAGAAAAGATGGAATCCATACTAGCCAAAAAAGAATAATGTACGGCCTCTCAGAAAAAACAATTATCGCAGTTCAAAATGTTTTCCGAAAGTATCCGAACGTAGAAAAAGTAATCCTCTACGGATCGCGCGCAAAAGGAAACTTCCGCAACGGCTCCGACATTGATTTAGTGCTAGTAGGAGACAAACTCACTTTGTCAGATCAATTCAGAATTGAAACAGAACTGGATGATTTATTGCTTCCTTATATGATAGATTTGGCACTTTATCATCAAATTGAAAATGAGGATCTTGTTGGTCACATTGATCGAATAGGGATGGTTTTTTTTGAAAATGTGAGGGTCAATGGAGCGTAAATTCGGGCATTAGGAGAAGAGAAGAGCCTTGTAATTTGTTCGAGTTTGTCTCAAATTTTTCAAGGAGACTCGTGTCAAGCTCTCATACTCTTATACTTACAATTTAACCCGATACAACACTAATCGCCGGATGGCTAGCAAATACATCCATGACCAGATCAAAATAAGTCTTTCCTTCCGAGCTTTCCAGCGCTTTTAATTTTTCTGAAAATAGCGCTTTGTTGAAAGGTGAGCCAGGGCGTAATTTTTCCAGGTAATACCGCCTGGTTTCTTCATAACCCAGCGAAAGCCGACTAATTTCCATATCCAGCCAGGTGATCTCTAATGCTGTGGCGCCCTTGGCAGCTCCAAATCCTCCGTATAAAAGATCGTCCAGGGCATCCAGGCTTTCTGCAATTTGCCATTCTTCGTCGGCCATAAAAAGCCGGTTGATCTCCCTGTAAAACGACGCAATCCCATGAATTGAGCTGCCCTGAATTGTTAATTGCATTTTTATCCGTTATTGATATGGTAAGACGAAAATTGCAAATTTGTAGCGTATGACACACTTCACAATGTGCTGCGACTATATTTTGTTATGAGAACGATAAGCATCACCGCATTGACCATATCTGGTTCAATAATTTGTTAACAAAAACCGGCAGCAAGGACGCTGCTTGTCCTTTCCACTTTCCAAATGAGCAAGTACATTTCAACAATCGGACTTTTGGTCCTTTCTAATGTCTTCATGACACTGGCCTGGTATGGGCACCTCAAATTCTTCAATAAGGACGGTGGTCATAGAGGAGGTGATTACCCTGATCGTTTTTATGATATTCTCGGTAACATTTTTTAAAAATACGCAATTAACCTACAATCACTTGATCGGCTTCGCATTATTGGGAGCGGTTTATTTTATTTTTAAGGCTTGCGGGGTTCCCATAGAATTGCTTAAACAGAAGCGTTTTGGAGGTTAAGCCACGTAGGAATTTGTGCCAACATTGAAACTTATTTTGTTTACCGATCGTTCGGTATAATAAAGAGTAGATAATGGCACATTCAAAAGTTAAGGCTGATATTGTTGTTGAAAAGCTGATGCAAGTATTCCGGTCAATAGGCTTTGATGGGGCGAGCTTGACCGAGTTGGCTTCTGCAACGGGCCTGAAAAAGGCAAGCTTGTATCATCGGTTTCCGGATGGCAAGGTAGGGATGGCAAATGCTGTGCTTGATTATGGGTCCGAGTGGACGGATGAACATATATTCAGCGTCCTGCACGCATCCGAACCGGCCACGGAACGCCTGGATGCTGTGCTGGATGCTATTTCCCGTCTTTATAATGGTGGTCAGTCAGCGTGCATTCTCCGGGCGATGTCACAGGGAACCGCCGTGGATATTTTTAAAGATCGGGTTGCTGATATGATGCAGCAGTGGATAGATGCATTTGAGCACCTTGCGTCGGACTTGGGCCATGACTCCAGTGCTGCTGAAAAGCTAGGCAAGTCTGCCCTCATTAAAATACAGGGCTCGCTCATTGTAGCTCAGACCTTACAGAAACCGGTATATTTCCAGGAAGCACTTAATGACATTAGAAGAGATTTTATTAGATAGCGTTATAGCCGACAAGTTAGACTGCCATTTGATAACCCTTCTTTCGGTAATATCGTCAGCAGTTTTGAAATAAAATTACTTAAACTTTTACTACAATGGAAACAACAGATGTCTTTGAATATACCCCATTCGTGAATGAAGAATGTGGCGATACGATGTGGAATGAAGAAAATTTGAACCCACCAAAAAGCAGTGCTAAAAAGGATGTTTCTGTGGAAAATATAAAAACAGAAAACAAGCACATTCATGAGCCCTCTGAGGATAAATCCATTGATTGATTTTGATAGGATTGGGATTAAATTAAAACAAATCAGACATGGCAAGAAACTATGCATCAGTGGCTTTCACTCCGGAAGTGAAAGCCCTGCAGGAACGCTACGGAAGCCGTCAGGCTTATGCGCACATGGAACAAAAAGCGACCGGAACCCGGCTTGCCGACAGCGAGAGCAACTTTATTCAGGAAAGGGACAGTTTTTACATAGCGAGCATTGGCGAAAATGGGTTTCCTTACATCCAGCACCGTGGAGGCACGAAAGGATTTCTTCACACAATCGATCCGCAAACACTTGCGTATGCCGACTTACGTGGCAACAGGCAGTTCATTACAGTAGGCAATGCGGCCACTAATCCCAAAGTTTCCCTGATATTAATGGATTACGCGCGGCGGGCGCGATTGAAGGTATATGCCGAAGTCGAAATCGTAGCAATTAACGACCGCCAGGATCTGGCCGACCTGGTTATTCCGGAAGGCTATGAAAACATTGCCGAACGGATTGTGCTGCTGCATATCATCGCGTTTGATTGGAACTGTCCAAAGTATATCACGCCCCGTTATGCTATGGAAGAAATTAATCAGATGGTGGCGCCGATGCAGGAACGTATAAATGAACTGGAATCGGAAGTCCTGCGGCTGAAAAAGCAAAATGACCTATTTACCGCAAACTCACCACACTAGAACCGGCATGGAAGCGCCACGGCGGTGCCGCCCACTATCATATATCTACTGAATGTTTGTTAAAGATTTCGCAGATGTAGCGAATGATGCGTGTAGAGTCTATTTAATGTTCATTTCTTATTGGAACCAGCTTTGACATATTCCTCCATCAAAGATTTCATTGAGCGCTTAGAAGTCCGGGGACTGTTGGTGACAGTCCTTTTTTGTTGCTTCGTCGACATTTCAATGCTTTCTGTCGACGGTTAGAACAAAAAGGCCATTGCCTGGATTATCATCCCAAATGGTTCATAATCACGATAGCAAAATGCCGGGCAAAACGATCATTAGCAGCGACTGGTACGCTGACGAACAGCTTATTATCACACAAATCAGCGGTGATATAGACAAACAGGAAGTCATACACTGGGAGCAAACCTTACATGCGGCGCTGGATCGGGTGGGGGACTCGAGCCTTTTCAAGATCTTCATAAACCTGCATGGCTTTAATGCGGTGGACGTGGATGTGCACAAACATTTCCGCAACATTGTTCCACTTACGCTCGCCCGCTATGGCTGGAAAGTCGGCTACGTGGCAATGTTTCCGGATGAAGCTGAAAAGATAGTCATCACCAGGAACAGGAATATCCAATGCGTCGCAGCAGCACATTGCCACCATGATGCGACAAAAATGGAGAAATACGAATTGTTGTTCAGCAGTAATAGCGAGCACTTCTTCACTGACGTTGCAGTCGCAAATGCATGGATAAGAGGCTTTAATACACCTTCATAGAATCACTTTTTCCCAGCCCCTCTAATCCAACCCATACAATAGCCGCTCGCTTCTTAATTTTTCTTGCAGTTCTGCGATGGCTTGCTTTTTACTTTGCTTGATCCGGTCGAGTAATGGTTTCGGGCCGCCGTTGGGGTTGTGACGAGATCCCCAGGCGAGGAATTCTACCATAATCGGCACGAGCTCGATTCCTTTGTCGGTGATCAGGTAAAGGAATTTGGACGCGTTTTTGGGTGATGTTACTTTGGAAACTATTCCTTCTTCCAATAGCAGATTCAACTTTTCGGTAAGTACGGCCGAAGATATTTTCTCGGCCGATGCCCGGAATTCCAGGAAAGAATTTTTGCCGTTGAACATAATGTCCCTCAGGATTAAGAGCATCCATTTATCACCAAAGATTTCCACCGAATAATTGATGGGGCAGCTTGATCTTCTCTCTGTGCTTTTCATAATACTATCATCAAAAGTAGTTTGTTTTTAAAACTACTTTTATCTAAATTTGTAGTTCGTAAAACAGACTACAAATTTAGCAAAATTTAATTATGGACTTCACAAGTAAAAACGTCATTATCACCGGCGGAACAACAGGAATCGGACTGGCAACAGCAAAAGCATTCATCAGCGCAGGTGCAAACGTGTGGATCACGGGAAGAAGTGCCGGTAATCTGCAAAGAGCCAGCGCAGAAATACAGAGCCCCAAACTGACCACGGTTGTAGCGGATACATCGAATCTCGACGGCATTTCGGTTTTGGAACGAACATTCGCAGAGAACGGCGGCAAGCTGGATGTCCTCTTCCTGAATGCTGGAATCGGAACATTTGAGCCGATTGCAGAGGTCAGCGAAGCAAACTTTGATGCACAGTTCAACACGAATGTGAAAGGGCATTTTTTTACATTGCAAAAATTACTTCCCCATCTGGCGGATGGAGCGTCGGTATTGTTCACGTCTTCGTCGGCCGCATCTGCTGCGAATATTGGAAGCAGTGTATATGCAGCCACCAAAGGCGCGCTCAATAAAATCGCTCAAACTGCGGCTAATGAGCTGGCAGGACGGAAAATACGTGTAAACATCGTTAGTCCGGGACCTATTGCAACCCCGGGGTTAACCAGCGTAGTGCCGGAAGAAGCACAGGGTTTTCTGGCTGGTGCTACCGCATTGCAAAGACTCGGCACGCCCGATGAGATCGCCCGCACGGTGCTGTTTCTGGCATCTGATGCAGCAAGTTTCATTACCGGAACAGAAATCACGGTGGATGGCGGTTATCATAGCTATGCATTGAAATAATTCAGCTATATCTTTCATTATGAGTTAAAAAAGCGGCTTGTCGCCGCTTTTTTAAGTTCCTGCCAACTTTCTCATCATTCAGTGATCCAAAGACAAATGCCAAGTTTATTTTTAATTAGTATAAATAATTTTACTTTTGCGAAAATTAAACGTTCGCTTGATGAAAGTAAGATTACACGCCATACTATTCTTTTTCGCATCTATTTGTTCCTTCCAGCATGCTTACGCCCAATCTGATTCGGGAGTGATCCGGGGGACAGTGATGGATAATAATAACCAGCCTATTCCGTTCGCTTCTGTCGTTGTGAAAGGGACTAACATAGGCACCACTGCAAACGGTGACGGAAGTTACCGGCTTGGTAATTTGCCCAAAGGAAACGTTTCGATCAGAGCTTCTTTTATCGGATATACGATTCAGGATAAAGATATTACACTTGACTCGGGCTCGGATCAAAGCCTCGATTTTGAGCTAAAAGAAAGTTCTTCCCAGCTTGATGAAGTCATTGTATCCGCAGGACGCCGGGTAGAATCGCTCGCGGAAACGCCGTCATCTGTAACGGTCGTGAACGCAAAGGAGATCGGAGCACTTTCTACCATAAGCCCCAACATTGCCAACATTCTGGCATTTTCGGTTCCCGGTTTAGGAGCTTCTACAAATCAAACTGGTAACTCGGGACAAACATTGCGCGGTCGTAACCTGCTGGTGCTTATTGACGGCATACCGCAATCGACTCCTCTCAGGGCCGGAGGGAGGGATATCCGCTCCATTGACCCTTCGGTGATCGAGCGGGTAGAGGTGATTAAAGGTGCTACGGCAATTTACGGAAACGGTGCTGATGGCGGACTGATGAACTACATTACAAAAACCCCAAAAACGGACCGGAAAATCGGCGGATACAGCCAGTTGAGCCTTACCGGAAACACCCGTGGAGACAGCACGCTGGGATTCCGTGCTTCACAGCAACTGTACGGGCGTGTGGCCAAGTTCGATTACGTCATAAGCGGAATGTACGAAAAAACCGGCGTTTACCGGGATCCGAAAGGGTTGGTGATATCTCCTGACTACGGACTGGGCGAAACCAAAATATACAATGCATTCGCGAAGGTTGGTTACAATTTCAATGCTTCCCAGCGCATTGAGGCAATGTATAATTATTACAGCTCCAATCAGCATTCGGCTTATGTTGCCAAAGCCGGTGTTTACGGAGAGTCTCCTGCGATCGGCGTGTGGGGAATGCGGAAAGGAATTGACGAGGGAACCCGTTACAACCACAATGCCAATATTCAGTATACCAATAAAAATATTATTGGCCGGACTTCTCTGACTGCCAATGTGTATTTGCAGGATTTCTGGACGGTTTATTCCAATTCAGAATCATTTTTTGGCAGCGGTCAATCTGCCATCATTTCCACCAAGAAAGGTTTCAGGCTTAACCTGAACACACCCTTCACCATTTCGTCCAGACTGTCGGGAGACGTCACTTACGGTGTGGATATATTGAATGATAAAACTGAGCAAAACCTGGTTGACGGCCGCTCCTGGGTGCCGCGCATCAATATGAACAACCTGGCGCCCTACGCCCAGCTTACGACGCAATGGTTTGATTACCTGAACCTGAAAACGGGCTTGCGTGCTGAAAATATCAAAATGGACATTGCCGATTACGCCACGCTGGCCACGGGTCCTAATGGCGCAGGAAGCACTAATGTAACAGGCGGAAAGCTGGATTACAATGCGTTTGTATTCAATGCAGGGCTTCGGTATTCAAAGGATAAGCGCTTCAACCCATTCGTCAGCTATTCACAATCGTTCTCGATTTTTGATCTGGGCAGGATATTAAGGGCTGCGAACGAAAATACCGTGGCTGGTCTGCAAACGGAGCCGATCATTGTGAACAATTATGAAGTCGGTTTCAGCAGTGCATTGGGGCCATTGAATGTGTCGGCTGCCTATTATTACAGCACATCGAAACTGGGTTCCAATTTATTGCTGGTTGATGGTAAATACGTAGCGGAGCGATTGCCAGAGCGCGTTTGGGGTTACGAATTCCAGGTGGATTATCAGGTAACCAACAACTTCGTTCTGGGAGGCAACTATGCTTTCGTGGAGGGTAAAGGGGATAAGGACGGCGACGGCAATTTCAACGGCCCGACCGATAAATATCTGAACTCAAACCGCATTACGCCCGTGAAAATCGCGGCTTACGCCAGGTACAACAAAGCCCGTTTCAATGCAGATCTGAACTGGTTGTATGTAGGTAAGCGGGACCGGTTTGCTCCCAACGAAAAAGGCGTTTATCCAATCGGCGAGGGGCCTATCGAATCTTATAATACATTTAATTTGTCTTTGGGATACAAAATTACGGAAAACCTGAAAGCTGATTTGGGTATTGAAAACTTGCTTAATTCCGTTTATTACCCGGCTATTGCCCAGTTTTACGGCACAGCCATTGATTACCGGCGAGGAAACGGACGCAGATTTAACCTTACAATAGGATACCGGTTTTAGCGAATATGAAATTTAAAAAAGTGGTCAGCTTTTTACACCTTTGGCTCGGACTTGTGTCCGGGCTTTTTGTGTTTTTGATTGCTGTCAGCGGCTGCCTCTATGTTTTTGTCGATGAGCTCAAACCCATCGTTTACCGTGAGCGTCTTTTCGTCACCCCGGAAAATAAGGAAAAGCTCCCTTTGACCCAACTGCTGAGCATTGCCCAAAATACACTCGGGCAGGACAAAATCATCACGAGGATCGAAATGGCCAATGCGCCGGACCGGTCGGTAACATTCCGGTCACAAAAGAACAACCCCGAAGGATTGACGCACTGGGACTATTTCGAATATTATTACCGGGTATATATCAACCCTTATTCAGGGAAAGTCATTTACGTGGAAGACTCAAAAAACGAATTTTTTCAGCTCGTACTGGCATTGCACATGCGAATGCTATTTGGTGAAAAAGTAGGGCATTACGTGGTCGGATATTCGGTGCTGAGCTTTTTAATTATATTGATTTCCGGCTTTATTCTCTGGTTTCCCAAGAAATGGACAGCCAAAAGCATTAAGAACCATTTCACTGTCAAATGGAGCGCAAAATGGAAAAGACTCAACTATGACCTCCACCAGATCCTTGGACTCTATGCGTTTTTAATTCTGTTACTAACATCCCTGACGGGCCTCGTCTGGGCATTTGACTGGATGCAGGATTCTGTACGTTTTGTAGCGAATGGCGGGAAAAATATAGAAAAACCCGCCCTTCTGGTTTCGGACACATTGCAACCACAAGCTGTTTCCGGGTTGGATAAAGCATTCACAGTAACCGCCGCTGGCTACCCGGATGCATACGCGTATTTGGTATTATTACCTGCCAAAGCCACGTCCACAATTAATACATTGGTTTACAAGAAAGACTGGAATCGCTTCGACCGCCTGCTGATCGTATACGACCGTTATTCCGGCAAAATGCTTTCCAACACCTCCTTTCAGGATCTGAACAACGGCGACAAGGCCTATCAGCTCAATTTTGACTTGCATACCGGCGCATACATGGGTTTATTCGGTAAAATCCTATCATTCTTCGCCGCCCTGGCCTGCTCCACATTACCCGTCACCGGCTTTTACATTTGGTGGAACAAGAAGAAAAAGAAGAAGTCACCACCGCAAGTTCAATTGGCGGATCGGTTGAATCGGGTGTAGAAGGCCCATCAGCCTACTTTCCGGGCGGTCAGCCTGTATTGTTCGGGGCTTTGGCCCATGTTTTTTTTGAATACCCTTGAAAAATAGAAGGGGTCGTCGTAGCCGAGGTGCAGGGCGATTTCTTTGATCTTTGCTTCATTGGCATAGATCAGCTGACAGGCTTTCTGCATTTTCAAATGAATAAAATAATCCACCGGCGCCATGCCCGTGCCCTTGCGAAAGAGCATTGAAAAATGTGAGCAGGAGAGCTGGTGCTTGTTTGCCATATCTTCAACCGACAGTTTCTTGTCCAGATGCAGGCGCATATGGGTGATCGTGTCCGTAATCATGTCGCCCTTTTCGGTATGCTCGGCAGCGAGGTGTTTTTCGGGAAAAAGGAACATGGCCATAAAATATTGCAGGCACATGGTGGCATTGGCCAAGTTTTCCAGGCTGTAACCCATTTCCAGGCTCTGATAGATCCGGTGCCAGGTGTCGGGCACTTTTTCATTGAAGATCAGGTTGACAGGCCCTTTTTGAGGCAGGATCTGCAAGGTTTCGTTAAAATGATCAATGGCGCTGCCGGTAAAATGTATCCAGTAAATCGTCCACGGGTCCTCGTGATCGGCCCAGTAACGTATATATTGATCGGTCGCCGGCAGCATGATGTATTGATTGGCCGTGACCTCAAATTTCTTATCGGCGATCACATAATGTCCCTTTCCCTGAATGCAGTAGATCAGGATATTATCCTCGCAGCCTTTCCGCCGCTCACGGTAATGAAAAAGGGCTTTGGGAAAATAACCGATATGCGTAATGTACAGGTGAAAAAGGGCAGGGTTCTTGTGGACCACATCGCGCAGAATTCCCGGTGGCAGGCTGATCAGCTTTTCCCCGTCAAATCCATCCCGCCTTCTGAAACTGCTGCTCATAACTTCTGTTGATTTGTAATCGTATTTTCCATTATACATTTAGACAAAGTGCGATAATAGGCAAATTTATATCAGAATTAAAAATAAATCCGGATTAGATTGTAATTAACAATGGCTAGCAAAATTCCATGATCGTAGAATTGTCCATGAAAATAAACGGATGCTCTATATGTAACACCTGAATGGTCCACTACTTTTGGCACATCAAACGGCGACCGAAATGCGCTGCAAACTTTTGATCCTATGCATTTACATTCCATAAATTATGTTGCTATTAGCCGATAAAGTCGTTTTTTTAACGGGAGGGACCGAAGGGATCGGGTTTGAATGTGCCAAAGCATACCAACAGGCAGGCGCCCGCTTATGCATCATCAGCAACGATTCAGAAAGCATTCACCGTGCAAAAACGCAGTTGGAAAGCAATGCAACCGTGTTTTTCCTGGCAGACGTTGCCAATGCTGCACAGGTGCAGAAAGCCATCGCGCATTGCCTTGCAGTGTTTGGTAAAATAGATGTTATTCACAATAATGCAGGCATTTCGAGTCCTTCCAAAGCGTTGCATGAGACTACTGAGCAGGAGTGGAAAAAACTGTTTGAGGTGAATGTAGGCGGCATTCATCATACCACATTACATGGCATCGAAGCCCTGAAAAAATCCGGTGGGAGCATCCTGAACACGGGGAGTCTTGTGGGAGAGATAGGGCAGGAGATCCATGCGGCATACACGGCTACAAAAGGCGCGGTAAATGCGCTTACAAAGTCTATGGCGCTGGACTATGCACCTTTCGGGATCCGGGTCAATGCAGTTGCGCCTGCGGGTGTCATCACGCCGCTTTTGCGGAGTTGGAGCCAGCAGCAGCCCGATCCGGAATCGGCAGAGGAATATCTCAACAACATCCACGCGCTGGGCTATTGTCCTGACGGCGACGTGATTGCAGACGCCTGCCTTTTCCTGATCTCAGATATGGCCAGGTTTATCACGGGTTGCATTCTGCCTGTAAGCGGCGGTGCGGAACTGGGTTATAAGAAGCTTTCCAGCAAACAGAACCATTTTCATGATCTATAAAATAGCAGTAAAAGACGCCCGTTACCCGCTCGACGGCAGCGCAGGAAGCGACGCCATTCACCGCGATCCTGTTTATTCCTATGCCGTTACCGAGCTAGTCGACGACAGCGGCGTTACGGGGACCGGCTTTGCATTCACATTAGGGGAAGGAAACCAGCTCGTTTGCCAGGCCGCACAATATTACACACAGAAGCTGGTTGGGAAGGACATTGAAGAAATAATGGCCGACTTTGGAGTTTTATTCAGGCAATCGTCTGATGATCAGCAGTTTCGCTGGCTTGGGCCGCACAAGGGCGTCGTGCACCTGGCGCTGGCTTCTGTTACCAATGCTTGTTACGATCTTTGGGCAAAAAGACGCGGTGTGCCGCTATGGAAACTGCTCACCAGTCTTTCGCCCGAAGCTATCGTAAACACGCTGGACTTTTCGTATCTGGAAGACGAGCTCACCAGGGAGCAGGCAATCAGCCTCTTGACAATGGAGCAGGCAAGTAAAGCCGACCGGGAAAGCATTCTGAAAACAGGATATCCCGGTTACGACACTTCGATTGGCTGGTTCAACTATTCCGATGAAAAGGTGCGTGAAAACTGCAAAAAGGCCTTAGCCGATGGTTTTACAGCCATGAAGCTGAAAGTAGGATCCGCCGATCCCGCGCGCGACATCCGGCGCGCCCACATTGTACGTGAAGTTGCCGGAGATCAAGTGAAAGTAATGCTCGACGCCAACCAGCAATGGAACCTGCCGGACGCGATCGCGATTTGCAAAAACCTGGCAACAATGAATCCTTACTGGATTGAGGAACCCACGCACCCCGACGACATTCTGGCGCATCGGGCGCTGGCGAAGGAAATTGCGCCTGTGAAGCTTGCCCTGGGCGAGCACGTTCCTAATAAAGTGATTTTTAAAAATTATCTGCAAGCGCAAGCAGCAGCATTTGTACAGGTGGATGCCGTGCGCGTCGGCGGCGTCAGCGAGTTCCTGACGATCAGTTTGTTGTGTAAAAAATTTGGCATTCCGGTCGTGCCGCATGTGGGTGATATGGGGCAGCTGCACCAGCACTTAGTTTTGTATAATCACATTGCTATGGGGCATGAAGCGTTATTTTTGGAGCATATTCCGCATTTGCAAAAACACTTTGTGCATCCCGCCCGCATTCAAAACGGCGTTTATGAAACACCGCAGGAGCCGGGCAGCAGCTGTGACCTGATGGCTTTGCGTAACTAGTCCATTTACTCCAATGATCCACTCCCTCGATATCACGATCAGCGCGCTGTACATTACGGCGATATTTGTCATTGGTTTGTGGGCTGGATTAAAACATAACAGGTCGAAAAACGGCTCTGGTGAAGCGGGAGCATATTTCCTGGCAGGCAAAACATTGCGCTGGCCCACGATCGGCCTTGCATTGTTTGCTACCAACATTTCCTGCGTTCACTTGGTGAGCCTCGCACAGAGCGGTTTCGACACCGGGCTTCTCAACGGGAATTTCGAGTGGATGGCCGCTTTCATCCTAGTCCTGCTCGCACTGTTTTTCGCTCCGTTCTACATCAGGTCCGGCGTTTCCACGTTGCCCGATTTTTTGGAAAAACGCTACGACCGCGCAAGCCGCGACTGGCTGGCTGTAATTTCCGTGGTGTCGGCCGTGATTGTGCACATTTCCTTTTCCTTACTGGCCGGCGGCATTGTTTTGCAGACATTGTTTGGCGTGGATATGTACACCAGCATCATTGCCATTTCTATCATTACGGCCATTTACACTATTGTAGGCGGGTTAACTGCCGTTGTCATCACGGAGTCGATCCAGACGATTGTGCTGCTTTTCGGCGCGGTGATCATCAGCATTGCCGCATATAATAAAATGGGCGGCTGGGAGCCGATGGTGGACGTTCTCCAAACGACGGGCCAGCTTGAAAAGCTTTCTATGATGCGTCCCCACGGCGATAGCAGCGGAATGCCTTGGTATGCCGTGTTCTTAGGTTATCCCGTGCTCGGGATCTGGTATTGGTGTGCCGACCAGACGATTGTCCAGCGGGTATTGGGTGCAAAAGATGAGAACCATGCGCGCATAGGGCCGCTGTTTTGTGGTTTTATCAAAATCCTGCCCGTTTTCATTTTCGTGCTGCCCGGACTTTTTGCCTATACATTATCGCAGTCCGGCGGGCTTGATATTTCAGCTTTGCAAACCGTTTCCGATGGCAAAACGGTGGTCAACAGCAAAGGAATTTACACATTAATGATCACCCAGCTTTTGCCCAAAGGACTGGTTGGAATATTGGTCGCTGCATTGCTTTCTGGGCTGATGAGCCAGATTTCCGGTGCGCTTAATTCCATATCTACATTGGTAAGCTATGATTTGTACCAACGACGCAAACCGGGAGCTTCGGACAAGCAACTGATCCGCGTTGGTAAAATCGCTGCGGGCATTGCATTGATCGTCTCGCTGGCCACATTGCCGCTGCTGAACAGTTATGAAAGTATTTTCAATGGCCTCAACGACATTATCGCACACATTGCACCGCCGATCACCTGCGTATTTTTACTAGGGATCTTCTGGAAAAAAGCGTCTGCGGAATCTGCGAAATTTACCTTATGGATCGGATCCGCGGTTGGTGTTATTGTTTTTACTGTCAATAAATTATATCCCGAAACGCTGGTCGGGCAAGTGCCGTTTATGATAATGGCGTTTTACCTGTTTTGCTTTTGTGTTTTAATCCAGGTTGTCTTCTCCTTTTTCTTCCCGGTTCGCCACACTGCTGTAAGCCTGCAACTTTTCTGGAAATCTCCCCTCGAATCACTTCAAACACCCGGCTGGCCAGGCCTGGGCAATTACAAAATGCTATCCGTCCTGCTTGCCGGGATCATGTGCTTTCTCTTCTGGTTTTTCAGGTAAGTAACTGCATTTTGAAATAAGTGGATTTTAACAATTGATGTTGTTCACTTCTTAGCTGAATGTGTTTTAAGTCTATTTATACGTAAAATTCAGGGATGACCGGTGTATTTTAATAATCGTATTATCCATGTTTTTATCAGGTTAGTCCATTTCAATGTGATTTTTGCCTGTCTAATTTTACCCCATCAAATAGTATAAATTAATGAAAGAATATGGAAAAATTTACTTCAAACCGATGGCAGCTTCCTGGGCTGCTTCTGGCGTTTTTGCTATGTGCCGTCAGTGTTTTTTCAGCATCGGCCCAAACCGTTGACATTACCGGGACAGTCACTTCCGCAGGCGATAACTCAGGTTTGCCGGGCGTATCCATTACGGTAAAGGGGACAACTTCGGGCACAGTAACCGATCTGAATGGCAAGTATGTGGTAAATGTAGCGGATCAAAACGCCGTGCTTGTATTTTCCTTTATAGGTTATGAAGCTGTGGAGCAGCCAGTTGGAAGCCGCAATGTCATCGATGTGGTGATGAAAGAAGATCTGAAACAACTCAGTGAAGTGGTTGTGGTCGGCTACGGAACACAGAAGAAAGTCAACCTCACGGGCGCAGTGGCAACAGTGAGCGGCGATGAAATGATCAAACGGCCCGTGACCAATCCAGCGGCCATGTTGCAAGGCACGATGCCCGGGGTGCAGGTGACGCAGGGCAGGGGAGAGCCTGGTAATGAAGGCGTTTCGGTGCGTATCCGGGGCTCGGGAACATTCAGCGCTGCCGGTTCGGAACCGCTTGTGCTTATCGACGGTGTACAAGGCAATATGTCCGATCTCAATCCCAATAACATTGAAAGTGTGTCGGTTTTGAAAGATGCTGCATCGGCATCCATTTACGGCGCGCGCGCTGCAAACGGGGTGATCCTGGTCACAACCAAAAAAGGAAGTGAAGGCAAGCTGAGCGTGCAGTATAGCGGAAATTACAGCATTAATAAGCCTACCAAGCTGTTTGACCTGATTACAAACTCAGCCGAATATATGGAGTTGTATAATGAAGCACGCGTGAATTCCGGGCTAACCTCAGGATTGTACTCTCAGCAGCAGATCGACGATTACCGCAACGCAACGGACCGCAACCTGTATCCCAACACAGACTGGCTCGGGCTCATTTTCCAAACAGCCCCCACGCACATGCACAACCTGACCTTCGACGGCGGGCGCGGCGGAACGCATTTCAATGCTTCTATCGGTTATGTAAACCAAAAAGGCGTGATGAAAGGGTTTGATTTTGAAAAATACAATGCACGGCTGAACATTGCCTCACAGATCAACAAGAAGATCAAATTCGGTGCGAACATTGCCCTGAAATCCGGCAACACGCAATCGCCCGTTTTTGGCTCGGAAGATATGTTTTTGTCGGCTATGTCACAGGCTCCTACTTACGGACCGAAACTAGCGGACGGCAGCGGGCGCTTTACCTACAAGGCCTATGATTTGGAATACAATAACAAAAACCCGATTGCGCTGCTCGACGGACACATTAACAGGGACAAACTGGATTACTCGGCCAATACGCAGGGCTGGTTTGAGGTGAATTTATTAAAAGGGCTTACGTGGTACGCAAAGGGCGCAGTTAATGCGGATTTTTACAAAACGAAATCTTTCAAACCGCCCTTGCAGCTTTATAACTTCCGCACAAACGAATTTATGGCCACACTGGATCTTGGTGGCGGACTGGAAGTGAAAGATGAGCAGAATGTTTATACCAATTTGTTCTCCTACCTCGATTACGAACACCCCTTCGGGCAAAATCATGCATTCAAAGCGCAGGTAGGCTACAGCACTGAGAAGAATTCTTTCCAGGACCTTGAAGCGATCAGAAGAAACTTCCCGACGGATGTTTTGCGCGAGATCAATGCGGGTAGTCCTTCTATTCAGTATGCCAATGGGTCGCAAAATCAATGGGCGATCCGCTCGTTTTTCGGAAGGCTGAATTACAATTTCAAGGAGCGTTACCTGCTCGAAGCCAACATGCGTTATGACGGCACCTCACGGCTTGCGGCCGATTCCCGCTGGGGCGTTTTCCCTTCGTTCTCTGCGGGCTGGCGGGTTACAGAAGAGGATTTTATCAAAAACCTGAACCTAAACTGGCTTAACAGCATGAAATTCCGCGGATCGTGGGGCCAGCTTGGCAACCAGAACATTGGAAATTATCCTTACCAGGCGATCCTGAGCTTTACCGGAAATTATTCTTTTGATGACTCCAATCTGTCTTCGGGTGTGGTGCAGACCAATCTTTCCAATGCGGCCATCAAATGGGAAACTACAACCATCGCCGACTTCGGCCTCGATATGACCGTCTTCCGCGGCCTGAACCTGAGTGCAGACTGGTATCGCAAAACGACAACAGACATACTCAGAAAATCACAAGTGACGGGTGTGGTAGGACTTGGCGCACCAATGGTTAACAACGGAACCATGCAGAACACGGGTGTAGAACTGGGGCTTTCTTATAATCGCCAGGTCAGTAGCGGCCTGTTTTCGGGACTGAGCTATAATGTAGGTGTGAATCTGGAACATTACAAAAACAAGCTTGTGAAGTTCGGGCAGCGTGAAATTGACGGTTATCGCATCCGTGAAGAAGGCAAGGAATATGACACTTATTACATGCTTCAGATGGATGGCATCTTTCAGTCGGCCGATGAAATTGCTGCTGCGCCAAAACAATACAATGATGCGACTGTGCCGGGCGATATCCGCTTCCGCGATGCCAACGGTGACGGCAAGATCAATGACGACGACCGCGTGGCCATGACGGGCAATTATCCGGGGTTAAATTATTCATTCAATGGGTCAGTCAACTTTAAAGGTTTTGATTTATCGGTTCTGTTTCAAGGGGTTAACAATGTTAAATTTTTTGTTGACAATTGGGGAACGGTTCCTTTTGTACAAGGTTCACCGCCTACAACGGACTGGCGCAATCGCTGGACGCCTGAAAATCCTTCCACCACAATGCCACGCATTTACTGGGGCTGGGGCGCACCCGACCGAATCCGCAGATCGTCTTCCTACTTCCTCCAGGATGCTTCTTATCTGCGATTGAAAAACCTCACATTCGGTTATACACTGCCGCAAACCGTGGTGAAAAAGATCGGCATTGATAACCTGCGGGTGTTTTTCTCAGGTGATAACCTGCTGACGGCTACCAAATATCCGGGCCTCGACCCAGAGCGCGGCGGCAGCGGAAGCTTTGTGCAATATCCTCAAAACAAGATTTTATCATTCGGACTAAATATCAAATTATAATGAAAAGTCAGAAACTAAAACTGTTCGTACTGCTGACTTTGGCGTTCAGTGCGTGCAATGATTCCCTCGACCTGAATCCCCTCGACCAGATTTCGGCATCGACATTCTGGAAAACAAAGGGTGATTTCGACAAAGCATTAACGGCCAATTACGCTTCCATGCAGGCCGATCCCTGGGCGGTTGAGCTGCCTGTCTGGAACTGCCTGACGGACGATGGCTTTGCACAACATAATTCAGGAAGTGCAAAAGAAATCACATCCGGGAGCATCAGCCCTTCCACAGGTGGTTATGTTTCAGGAGTTTATAGCGAAAGTTACAAGGCCATTGCCCGCGTAAATATTTTCCTGGCTCAATTGAAAGCGTACACCAATGCAGACATAACCGACACCAACCGGAAGCTTTACGAGGCCGAATCGCGGTTTTTGCGAGCGTTCTATTATTTCCAGCTTTATCATTTGTATGGCGATGTGCCCCTGGTTCTGGAACCGCTTACATTGGAAACGCAGAACCAGCCCAAAGTCCCGGCTGCGCAAATCCTGGCGCAGATCCTTGCTGACCTGGACTTTGCCATCGCAAACCTCAACGCAAATGCTTATCCGCAAAACGGTGGCCACGCGGCCGTAACTTCCGCGCAGGCATTGAAAGCGCGTGTGCTCATTTTTGCTGCATATGGAGAAAACGGAACGCCTGATCCGGCCTTGTTGGCACAAGTGAAAACGCTGACCAGCGCAGTGATGCCGAAATACAGCCTGAGCCCGAAATTCGAAGATATATTCCGTGATGGCGGGCAGAAAAACAACCCGGAAATCATTTACTCGACCAACTTCCTGGCTCCTAACAACACCCGTCCCTGGGATATGTATTATGGTGACTGGCTGGTAGCAAGCCCATTACAGAATTTTGTGGATGCATTTGAATGCACTGATGGGCTGCCTTACGGCGTGTCGCCGCTGACAGATAAAAAGGAGCCGTTCAAAAACCGGGACTCACGCCTGGCGAAAACCGTCTTCGTTGACCATCCCGATTTTGGCGGTGGCCGGGTTCATATCCCGTCTAACAGCCGTCCGTCGGGTTATGGAGTAATGAAATTCCTGGCGCCTGAGAACATTCCGTTCGGATTTTCGACATTAAGCCAGCAAAATGCAGTAGTGCTGCGCCTGGCGGAGGTTTTACTGATGTATGCCGAAGCACAAAATGAAATAGCAGGCCCGGATGCAACCGTTTACAAAGCCATCAACGACATTCGCCTGCGTTCCCAAATGCCAGCCTTACCAGCCGGTTTGACCAAAGCGGCGATGCGCGAAAGAATCCGCCACGAGCGCCGCATCGAGCTCGGTTTCGAAGGTCTCCGCTATTACGATTTAAAGCGGTGGCACATCGCAGAGCAGGTTTTGAACAATGTAAAAGACAGCTTCGTGCCCTATAAGTTTGAAAAGAAATTTTACAAATGGCCAATCCCACAACCCGAGATTGATAAGAGCGGCGGGGTGCTGGTGCAGAATGGGGATTACTTGTAGGAGGTTGGTGACAGGGCCAGCCCGGTCGCCTGTCACCCTTAACGTGACTCGCGCCTGTCACCCTGAGCGCGACCTGCCCCTGTCACCCTGAGCGTAGCCTGCCCCTGTCACCCTGAGCGGAGCCGAAGGGCGTTCACCTGAGAGAATAACGCCCCTTCGGCTCCGCTCAGGGTGACAGGGGGGATTAATATTATAATTAGACATTAATAAAATTAACATGACTTTTAAGCTCATACTTACCTCTATACTAACCCTCTCAATAACAACATCTTCCATTGCTCAGGTTAAACCCCTTCGCCTTTGGTTTAATAAGCCGGCTACTCAGTGGGAGGAGACTATTCCTGTTGGGAACGGGCGGTTGGGGATGATGAGTGATGGGGGGGTGTTGCGGGAGAATGTTGTGCTGAATGACATTACGCTCTGGTCGGGAGGACCGCAGGATGCAAACAATTACGAGGCGCACAAAAGTCTTCCCGAGATCCGCAGGCTGCTTTTAGAAGGTAAAAATGATGAGGCGCAGCAATTGGTGAACCGGAATTTTGTAGCGAAAGGGGCGGGTTCCGGGCATGGTGATGGGGCCAATGTGCCATTTGGCTGCTACCAGGTCTTGGGCAACCTGCGGATGCAGTTTGCCTACAAGGGTGCCGATACTTCGAACATTCAGTACCAGAATTACAAAAGGGAACTAGCGCTGAATGACGCGGTTGCGAGCCTGGTTTACCAGGTGAAGGGCGTGACGTATCGCCGGGAATACTTTACGAGTTTTGGCGACGATGTGGGCATTATCAGAATTTCTGCCGACAAACCGGGCCAGTTGAATTTACTTCTGGGCCTGGATCGTCCCGAGCGGTTTCAGACTGTGGTTAAAAACAATGCGCTGGAAATGTCCGGGCAGTTGAACAATGGGACGGATGGGATGGGAATGAAATACCTCACCAAGATCAAGCCGCAGGTAAAAGGCGGAAAACTGACTGTTTTGGGTAAGGAAATTGTTATTACGGATGCCGATGAGATCATTCTCTACTTCTCTGCCGGAACCGATTTTAAAACCAAAAACTTTGAATCTGAGACACAGAGGCTTGTTGATGCCGCAGTGAAAAAATCTTACACTGTTCAGAAACAGGCTCACATTGCAAATTATCAAAAACTCTATAACAGAGCGACTTTGCATCTGGGCGGATCAAAGGGTGACGATTTACCAACGGATCAGCGGCTTTCTGCCTTCCAGAAAAACCCTGCTTTGGATAATGAACTGCCCGTTCTGTTTTTCCAATATGGTCGTTACCTGAGTATCAGCAGCACACGGGTAGGACTATTGCCGCCGAATTTGCAGGGACTTTGGGCCAATCAAATTCAGACACCCTGGAATGGTGACTATCACCTGGATGTGAACATTCAGATGAACCAGTGGCCCGTGGAGGTTGTGAATCTGTCGGAGCTGAACCTGCCGCTGGCCGATCTGGTGAGAGGGATGGTGAAGCCGGGTGAAAAAACAGCAAAAGCTTACTATAATGCAGACGGCTGGGTGGCGCACGTAATTACCAATGTCTGGGGTTTCACAGAGCCGGGCGAGGAGGCTTCCTGGGGCGCGAGCAATGCGGGTTCGGGCTGGATTTGCAACAACCTCTGGGAACATTATGCTTTTACCAAAGACAAAAATTACCTTAAAGAAATCTATCCGATCCTGAAAGGCGCCGCGGAGTTTTACAACAGCGCATTGGTGAAAGATCCGAAAACGGGGTGGCTTGTGACTGCGCCGTCCATCTCCCCGGAAAACTCATTTTATCTGCCCAACGGTAAAACGGCTGCCATTTGCATGGGCCCGACCATTGATAACCAGATGACGCGCGAGCTTTTCACCAATGTAATTACAGCCTGCGAGGAATTAGGCGTGGATGCAGCATTGAAAACCTCTTTGGAAAATAAGCTGAAAAATCTGCCTCCTCCCGGCGTGGTAGGAAGCGATGGCAGGCTGATGGAATGGCTGGAAGAATACAAAGAAGTAGAGCCCAAGCACCGGCACATTGCGCATTTGTACGGACTTTTCCCGGCTCCGCTCATCACGCCATCGAAAACGCCTGATCTTGCTGCTGCTGCTGCCAAAACGCTGGAAGCGCGCGGAGATGACAGTCCGGGATGGTCGAAAGCATATAAACTGCTTTTCTGGGCCAGATTGCACGATGGTAACCGGGCTAATAAATTATTAAAGGAACTGCTCGTGCCCACATTGGACACCAATATGAACTACGGTGCTGGCGGAGGCGTCTACCCCAATTTGCTCGTTGCAGGGCCGCCTTTCCAGATTGACGGCAACTTCGGCGGCACGGCCGGGATCGCTGAAATGCTGATTCAGAGCCACGACGGTTATATAGACATTTTGCCCGCCCTTCCGGACGCCTGGAAAGCTTCGGGTGAAGTGACGGGTTTGAAAGCGAGAGGCAATTTTACAGTCGATTTCAAATGGAAGAATGGTAAAGTGACGGATTACCGGATCATTTCCCAATCGCCTCAGAAGGTGATGGTGAAGGTGAATGGAGAGAAAAAAGAAATAACATCAACGCACTAAAAAAACTTGGTATGCATATTGTTTTTGGTACAAAAAGTAATTTATTCAAAATTGGATGCATGGCCGGACTAATGGCTTTGGTCTCAATCAAATCTTTTTCACAGAGCTTTGAAGCAGAGTCGGGGACAATGGCTGGCGGTGCAGATATGCAGGATTGCGCTTTGTGTTCGGGTCAAAAAATGGTAGGTAACCTCGGGGGCGGCTCTGTGACCATTCCGGTGAATGTGGCAACGTCGGGAACTTACAAAATGACGCTTTCCTATGCCACAGGCGACCAGCGGACGATCAATGTAACGCCTAACGCACAGGATTTCATTGCGGTTACTTGTCCTGCATCGGGAGGCTGGTCTGCCGTCGCCAGCATTGCGGCAAATGTGCCGCTGAATGCGGGTAATAATGCCGTTAAGCTTGATAATGCGTATGGCTACGGGCCTAATGTGGACAAGATAACCTTCACGCCGCTGAATGCGCCGAACATTGAAACCATTACTTTCGGGACGAACAACCGCATTGATTACGACCTGCATAACGGGACTTATAATGTGTATTTTGACAACGTGAAAACGATAGGCGAAGTGTTCGCTACGGCCAATTCAGACGCCGTTTTGAACAGTATGACCGGGTATACCAGCCGTGTTCACACTTCGGCTCCCATTACAGACAATTTTGGGGCAGGGACGCGGCATGTTATCACGTCAACGGGTGCTGGCCAGCTGGAAATGCAACAGGTTTTTTACACTTATCCTGGAAAAAATCATTTTTATACAGAGCTGATCCTGAATGGTTCCGGCTCGAACTCCTACAAAATGACGCCGCTGACTTCAAATGCGGTGCACATTCATTCCCAGGGCGACCGCCGGGCATTGCTTGTGCCTTTTGATAATGATAAATGGGTGCGTTATGAGGCCAAAGAAATCGGTTATGCCAATTTTACTTCTTCGGAAGCGGGTGCTCTTTATGACAATACAAGCCGGAAAGGGCTCATCGTGGGTTCCGTGGAGCATGAAGTCTGGAAAACGGGTGTGAACCTGGCAGGAGAAGGGCGGACGGAAACTTCTTTCTTATCGGTGATTGCAGGCTGGACAAATGAAAACTTAACGCGCGACAAACGCGGCCACGGCTGGGTGAATGTGGGACAGCAAAGCTGCAAGTCGCCACGCATTATGGTAGGCTATTACAGCGACTGGCGCGAGGGTTTTGAACAATACGGACAAGCCAACGCACTTGCCGAGCCTCGCTACATTGCCAACTGGACCGGCGGCACACCTTTTGGTTGGAACAGCTGGGGAGCCATTCAGTCGAATCTGAATCTGCCAAAAGCCAAATCCGTCGTGGATTTCTTTGCGAATGATGTTCCGGCATTTCGCAATGGTGATAATACGCTTTTTGTGGACCTGGATTCGTATTGGGATAATCTGGCTCCGGGTGGCATTACAGGTGATTTTAGTCAGCTTACCGAGTTTGCGAATTATTGTAGATCCAAGGGCTTGAAGCCGGGCATTTACTGGGCGCCGTTCGTGGATTGGGGCAAGTCCAGCCGCCAAATGGAAGGCAGCATTTACAACTATGAGGACGTCTGGACAAAAGTGAACGGCGCACCGCTCGACCTGGACGGGGCCTATGCCCTGGACCCGACGCATCCCGGCACAAAAGCAAGGATCGCCTATCTGGTCGGGAAGTTCAAAGCATGTGGTTTCGAAATGATTAAAATTGATTTCCTGGCGCATGCTTCGCTTGAAGCGGACAGTTTTTATGAAACCGGAATTCACACGGGTATGGAAGCTTATAAGGTGGGTATGGAATATCTTACGGATCAGCTGGACGGCACAATGCTGGTTTATGCAGCCATTTCTCCCAATCTGGCAACCGGGCGTTACGCGCACATGCGACGGATTGCCTGCGATGCGTACAAGGATATCAGCGAAACTGCATATACGCTCAATAGCACCACATATGGCTGGTGGCAAAATCAGATTTATCAATACATTGACGCCGATCACATTGTTTTCGGGACGGAGACGGCTGGCGAAAACCGGGCGAGGCTCGCTTCATCAATTGTAACGGGCACCATCATTACGGGCGACGATTACGCAACGGACGGCGCCTGGAAAGCGACCTCACAAACATTGCTGCAAAACACCGATCTGCTGAACCTGGCAAAAGACGGAAAGGCTTTCCGGCTTATTGAAGGAAATACAGGTTGGGACCCGAATGCGCTTTTTGTAAAAACCATTGAGGGAATTCACTATCTGGCCATTTTTAATTATGGCAACGAAACAAAGACATTCAACATTGAGCTCGCAAGGGCCGGCTTGGATGGATCTGCCTCCTATGCCACCAAAGAACTGTTCAGCGGTGGGGATCCGTCTGCCAGGAAAGCAGCAGCAACTGCGCAAGGAACATTAACCCTGAGCGTTCCAGCTTCCGATGCTCTCATTTTGAAATTAACGGACACTACATTACCCGTAACGGTGGCTTCATTTGATGGCAAAAGGTCATCCGCCGGAACGTTACTGACCTGGAAAACGACCTCTGAAACCAATAACAGGGAATTTGTGATTGAAAGAAGCCTGGATGCAAGGACATTTGCAGCGATCGGGGACGTGGCAGGTCACGGGAATGCTGCCAAGACGCTTTATTACAAATTTATCGATTCCGCCCCGGTTTCAGATTCCACCAATTACTATCGTCTCAGACAGATCGATTTTGACGGGAAGTACGAACATTCGCGCATTGTTGCTGTAAAATACGCAAATGAAGATTCCGTAACATTATTCCCAAATCCAGGCAATACACAACTGAACCTGAAAATACCCAAAAACTTCTCCGGCGAGCTCAATGTGAAAATCATCGGCATGAACGGCAAGGAACTCGTAGCCAGAAAATTCAGCAAATACACCGAAAAAGGTCTGACAATCGGCATAGCACAGTTAGAAAAAGGCACCTATCTAATTGCAGTTGAGGATAGGAATGGAAATAAGCAGCGAACGCGGTTTGTGAAGGATTGAAATTTGTTACTGATTTCTGTTCAGTACGCTGATGATAAGCTTTTTAACTGTCTCCATCTCTTCCGGCTTACTGGCGGCAGCAAAAAGTGTAAGGCTCGCAAGTGCCTCATTACTAATCAATAATTTTCCGTCGCTTGTTGTCAGCAATTCGTTCACGTCTAAAAAAAGCAAGAAACAAGCGGCGGCAATTCGTTTGTTGCCGTCAATAAATGAATGATTCTTGATGATTAAATAAAGGAGGACAGCGGCTTTTTCCTCGATAGAGGGATAAAAATCAAAGTCACCGAAGCCCTTGCCGATCTGTGCAATTGAACTTTGGAAAGTTTCATCTTTTTCCTTTCCGAAGATGACGGATTCGAAATCGCCTTTCATGATATTTATAATCTTTTGATAGTCTGATAATTCAGGATATGTTGCGCTGCGGACATTAATGCCTCTTTGATCCAACTGATCATGGTCGTAATCATCCAGCAATTCTAAACCCGTCGCAAATTGTTCCAGCCAGCTATTTTGTGCATCTCCGATTCTACTCTCAATAGCCCTGCTTAGGATCCGGATGCCATCCTTTAAGGTTTGCACCTGGTGGTTTTTCTGTGCAAGCCGTTTCTCGTTAATAGCGAATCCCTCAATCAGGTAATTTTTTAGACGCTGGGTAGCCCAAATCCTGAATTGCGTAGCCTTGCCGGAATTTACCCTGTAACCGACAGACAAGATCATATCCAGGTTGAAAACGTCTACTTGTCTGACTACATGGCGTTTGCCTTCCTTTTGAACTATTTCCATTTTGGAAATAGTTGACTCCCTCGTTAGCTCTCCTTCATGCAGAATATTCCGGATATGCTTATTGATGCCCGGAACCTCGGTGCCAAACAATGCAGCAATCTGCTTCTGACTTAACCAGATATTTTCCTCCTGGAGTGTCACTTCTATCTGGCTATTGCCGTCCGCACCTACGTATATCTCTATCTGATTTTCCATTCCGACTTCATTTATTCCAAAGATTAGAAAAATTGAACTGTGAGAAACGCAAGATCCAACGAACGGTAGGCGGCATTTATCGAAAGCATTTCATCTTAGGACTAGCTCGCCTCTACTCCCCCCAAACCGTCACCACAACCGCTCTGGTGCCGCCGTGGTCTCTGTGTTCGCAGAGATAGATGCCTTGCCAGGTTCCTAGGGCTAGTCGACCGTTTTTGATGGGGATCATTACGGAGCTGCCTAGTAGTGAGGCTTTCAGATGTGCAGGCATGTCGTCGGAACCCTCGTAGTCGTGCTCGTAGTCGGGGTCGTTTTCTTTGACGGTTTTATTGAAATACATTTCGAAATCTTTTCGCACGGTGGGGTCGGCGTTTTCGTTGATCGTGAGCGAGGCGGAGGTGTGCTGGATGAAAACCTGGCACATGCCTGTGGCGAGCAACGAAATTTGCGGCATCGCATTGAGAATGTCGCCGGTGATGAGGTGAAAGCCCCGGCGCTTTTCACGGAATGTTAAACTTTGCTGAAATATTTTCATCCGGTAAATGTATTACTCTGCGTTCAAATTTGATGATACTTTTGCATCTTCAAGCGAATGCTGAGTTAATCAAAACAATTAATGAAAGAAGCGCTGATCAAGATCTTTACTTTTAGTCAATGAACATTATACCCATTTCCGTCCTTACCATAGTAAAATCCAGGCATGAGGCGCTTCGCAACCTTGTTCTGGGCCTTGACAATGCTGACTCTTATCCGGCTGAGCTGATTATAGTCAATATGAATGAGCCAGCAAGTGAGCTGGTTTCTGAAAATTTCCCGATCCGCTCCGTTCGGTTTGATGATGCCGAAAGACTTCCTCTTGCTGCGGCGCGGAACTTTGCGGCGAAACAAGCAACGCATCCTTTCATGATTTTTCTGGATGTGGACTGCATTCCTTCACCGGATTTATTAGAAAAATATTTCAATGCGTGCCGGTCCGGTGCGCATTTATGGATAGGACCGGTCCGGTATCTTCGTCAGGGTGCCACAGCGGAAAAGGGTTTTCTTTCGAAAATGTGGGAAATGAGCACGCCAGATCCCGTTAGGGCCGATTTGCGGGAGGTGAATCATGCGCTTTTCTGGTCGCTTAACTTCGCTTGCAGTCAGGAAACGTATGAGCGCATTGGTGGTTTTGATACCCGATTTACCGGTTACGGTGCAGAAGATACCGATTTCGGTTTTGCAGCCCGTAAGCAAGGTGTCGAGCTGAGTGTTGCGGATGCCGTTGCATTTCATCAATATCATCCCAGCTTCAACCCGCCGCTCAATCATTTTGAAGACATTCTCATCAATGCTAAAACCTTTTTTAACAAATGGCAGATCTGGCCTATGGAAGGCTGGCTGCGAAAATTTGAGCGTGCAGGATTGATCAAATGGGAAAATGATGAGATCACAATTTTGCGCAGACCGACGGAAACAGAGGTTAACCAGGCGTTGAAGTCAGGATAATCAGACCTTAAATCACGCCAATCTTTCAGGAAAGTTAGTGTCCCAAAGTTCATGCAACCGTGCCGCAACATCTGCCAGCGCTGAGTCCTTGATCACATGTTTCCAGCAGTCATCAGGCAGGCTATCTGCCTTTTGAATGATTGTTTTCCAGTCGGTGTGATCCAGCTCTTCTGGCTGGACTAGCACAGCCATTCCATTTTGTGCTAATAATTCGGCTTTGCGCAATTGTTCCTGAAACGGACGGTCCTCAGGTATGCAGACGAACTTTTTCCCCAGATCGGCCATTTCCATCACCGAGTTATGTCCGGCATTGCCTATCACGACGTTGCATTGGGCCAGTACGGATGCAGGATCATTAATTTGCCCGTGAAAAATTACATTGGATGCGACAACATGTTCAGGATCAGCAACATTACCAATCACCAGGATAGGTCTTTCCGCGCATTGCGCTGCCAAAGCATTGATAACCTTTCCATTAATCGAAGTCCCTCCGGAGCCTACAAGAACGCCAATTGCAGGATTTTCAAGTTTCTCCGCATATTTTTCTTTTCCTGAATATTTTGAAAATCCCCCTGAAAAGAAGGTTTTTTGATTTACCCAATCCTGGGGTGAAGGATTCATCAACTCTTCCGGCGACGGTGCGATCAGCAGCTGGGCACATTCATATGCATGTAAATGCGCCAGATCATCACGGTCCCCGTTTTGACGGATCACTACGGTTGGTGTCCCGCATAAAGTGGCCAGTAATGTAACCTCCACAGACACATCGACAATCATTATCACCGGAAATAATGCATGCTGCGCCGCCGAGATTACTGCGGCGCGTTTGGCAACTTTTTCAACATTAACGGGCGCATAATGCAGAAAACCCAATTGCATGCGTGAAGCAAAAGGGTCTTCGGGACCTGCAACATCCTGCGGCAGGTCGATACATTGAATTGTGGGCGGAATAATGGCTGCAAACCGTGTTAGATCACTTCCAAGAAACGTCACCTGTGCATCTTTAAGCTGTGATGCAATTGACAATGCGCGCATCAAATGTCCCGAGCCGTGGTGGTGAATGTAGAAGGCGAAATTAGCGGACATTGGTCTTCATCTTCGTGTTTGCAGTTTCAAGCGCTATCAATTCGAACAATGTTTCGTAGGCATCCACCATTCTTTCCACATCAAAGAGATCTTCGGCGCGCTGCCTGCAAGCCGAGCGGTTCAATTGCTCTGCTGCCAGGATGCAATCCGCCAGTTCCTGAACATTATCTCCGCTGCATAATGTGCCCGTGTGCTCGTCAAGCAATTTTGGTAAGGCACCTTTGGCAATGCCTGCAACCGGCGTTCCGCAAGCAAGCGACTCAGCAACCACCAGTCCGAACGGTTCATCCCAGCACGGCGTGATCAGTGATACAGTTGCGTTTCCTATCAGGTCATTAAGCTGTTGATGATTGCAAGATCCGAGCAATTCTATCGAATCGTCCAGACGTGGCATAATCTCAGTTTCGTAATAATGCTGATCGCTGATGGCCCCAGCAACTTTCATTTTCCTGCCGGCAATCTTGGCTGCATCTATGGCCAGGTGCAAGCCCTTATCAGGATGTATCCGCCCAAACCACATGATATATCCGCGATCATTTTCAGGATAAAACGCCCAGGTGGCCAAATCGATGCCGTTGTGAATGATGTCACATTCAGGTGCGTACGCTTTCCAATTCTCAGCATTGGTCTCAGAAACAGATACATATTTGACCCGGCCATAATTCTGTTCGCGGCGGATCGCGTTCTTCAGCTCAAAAATCGGAGGCGTATGCAGCACAGTTACCATCGGCGCTTTAACCAGCACCGACATCATAATGGGAACATAATTCAAGCTGTTATTAAAAATTACGTCCAGCTCGTCTTTGTCTATCTCCTGCATCATTTCAACATAGGCGTGATGTGTAGAAATATATTCAGTGCTGAGCTGGCGGGAGGTAAACTGCGAGGATGTAATGGGACGGTAATCCTCCTCGCAAAGGATCGGCCTGACATTTAAAATGGGATCCGAGCCGGCGCAGGCATATAGCAATACGTCATGGCCACGCGCTAGTAATCGTTGACAAATATCATAGGTAAAGGCTTCCAACCCTCCCATGAAGGGTTTACTAATTGGATATTTCAAGTGTGCAATGATCCCTATTTTCATGTCGCTTTAGGTAAAGTTTTGATGATGAATGTTTGTTGATAAAGTGTTTTTCGATACTAGTACAGCTTAGGCTGCGTTGTGGCGTCTTAGAAAACCGTGCCGGTGCCTGATACGCTGTTTTTACGGCTGGTATGGATTTTAGGCTGCACCAGCGTTATCAAATTTGAAGCATTGTGATCTTTACACCAAAAGAAACACTCACCGAGGAAGAAGTGAAGAACGGGTTGAACACCGTTCTCAAAGAAGGAATGACCACCGAAGCCATGGTAACGCTTGCCGGGGGGACATTTATGGTTGCCTTCGCCATTTTGCTTGGCGCCAGCAATTTTCAGATCGGGCTGCTTGCTTCTTTACCTACATTCACTAACATTTTCCAGCTGGCGTCCGTTTTTCTGATCCGCAGATATAACAACCGGAGGGCCGTTTCGGTGATTTGCTGCATTCTGGCCCGTATCCCGATGGTTTTGTTGGGCGCAATGCCATTTTTTCTCGGAGCGGATGCGCCGGTAAGCTTATTGCTGTTTTTTCTGTTCTTCTATTATTTGTTTGGTTCCATTGCCGGTCCAAGCTGGAACGCATGGATGAAAGATCTGGTGCCGGGCGATATGCTAGGCGCTTTTTTCTCGAAGCGCAGCCGCTATGCGCAGACGCTCAATGTTGTACTCAGCATTATTCTGGCCATTTCGATCGATTATCTGCGCAGGCATGCACCGCAATACGAGCTGTATGTGTATGCAACCATGTTTATGATAGCGGGCGTGGCCGGTCTGGCGGCAGTAGCATTGCTGGCCAGGGTGCCCGAGCCAAGATCTTATTTACCCAATGAGAATATCCTGAAAATGTTCATTAAGCCGCTGCGCGACAATAACTTCCAGCGATTGCTTGTCTTTAACTCTCTCTGGCTTTTTGCCGTCAACATTGCCACACCGTTTTTTACAGTTTATATGCTGAAAACGCTTGGGCTTACCCTGGCGTATATTATTCCACTCACCATTTTAAGCCAGTTGTCGAGTATTTTCACGATTGGATACTGGGGCAAATTTGCAGACCGGTACAGCAACAAAACGATCATCTCCATATGCGCGCCGCTGTATGTGGCTTGTGTGATTGCATGGTGTTTTGTAGGGATTTATACTAATTTGATATCCAACCTTGCCTTGCTGGCGGTAATCCATATCGTCAGCGGATCGAGCAATGCCGGCACCAACCTTGCACTGACGAACATAGGCCTTAAGCTCGCTCCATCCCGTGAAGCGATTGTTTATTTATCCGTTAAAAATATTGTCACGTCCGTTTTTTCGTCCCTGGCGCCGCTGATAGGCGGTTATCTGGCTGATTATTATACATTAAGACAACTCCGCGTTATTGCCGAGTGGAGCGGGCCATCGCTGCAAAAATCCTTTCGGTTGCTGTTGCTGCATGAATGGAATTTCCTCTTTCTGATCGGGGCCGCACTGACTGTGGTGGCGTTGCAATTCCTGCCGCGTGTGCGTGAGGCAGGGGAGGTGCATAAGAGCGTGGTGAAGAGAATCATGCGTACAAGCCTGAAAAGTAACTTGCGGGATTATTTTGTGATTGATGTGCTGATCAACTGGCATTCTTCATTGAATAATATGCTTAAAATCAATCGTGTAGGCTCCGATGAGGCGCGAAGAGACGAGTAAAGCGTAGCTGGTTATCATCAAATTTCATGGTAATGCCTTTGGAAAAGTAACTCCGTGGTTATATTTGCCCCATCATACGATGCGAGTTGCGCTGCTTTACATATGGCTCTTTGTAACGATCCTACCGACTTTCAGTCAGTGGGGAACGATCGCTTATTACCATATCAACAAGGATTACATAGCGCGCGTCCTTTGCGAAAACCGCGATAAGCCACAGCTGCACTGCGACGGGCAATGCTATCTGGCCAAAAAACTAAAAGCCCAGGAGGAGAAAAAAGACCAGCAAACCAGCGAGCAGGTGCGTAATTTGCCTACGTTGCATCTGTTTTCATCCCCGCTGGTCGCCTTCGAATTTCTGGCATCGCCATTTATAATCCATTCCCAAGCCGCTTTCCAGTATCATTTAGCCGCTTATCTGGCTCCGCTTACAGTGGTTTCCCCACCGCCCTGCGCTTAGCTGCCGTTTTTGTCAATTTTGGGCCAAAATGAAAGGGTAACATAGTTTATCCTTGGCGCGCGTCTGCGCTGCGCTTTTATTCAAATTCAACAGCTAACCTAACAGCATCATTCCTGCTTTTTGAAAGTGGGTGAATCTATCCTTGTATATCCGAATGAAATTTCAATATGTGTTTCTATTGCTGGCCATGTTCAGCAATGTTACCCGTTCCTACGCTCAAAGCGAGCAAGGAACACTTCACGGGCGTATCGTCAACGCCGGAGACAAGCCTGTTGCAGGCGCGTCCATCGCATTTCAAAACACAACATTAGGCACAATTACAGATGAAAAGGGCCAATTCAGCCTCACCGGCATTATACCAGGCTCTTACATCCTGACCGTTTCCAATGTTGGTTATATTGCATACACCCAAAGTATGCGTATTTCGAAAGGGAGAAACGCGTTTCTTAATCTTCAACTGTCCGAAAGCAACCAGGAGCTGAAAGAGGTCATTGTTAGTGCTGCCAAAAACAGTTACCAGGTTTCCTCCTCCAACAGTTCCACCCGCCTGGACGTGCCTTTGCTGGAAACGCCTCAATCGGTGCAGGTCGTTTCCTCTGCCGTTCTGCGTGACCGACAGGCATTTACGCTCAATGAGATCGCGGGCACATTCACGGGCATGAAAGCCAACAATGGCAATGGTTCATTTCAAATACGCGGCTTCACGGCTTACTCCCCGAATGATGCCAGTTTTTTACTTTTTAACGGCGTCCGGGGCAACTTGTATTTATGGAGCCAGCAGCCGCTGTTATACAACATTGAATCCGTGGAGTTGCTGCGAGGGCCTTCCGGGGCTTTATTCAGTGAGGGTTCTCCCGGTGGTGTTGTTAATTTTATTACAAAAAAACCTTTATTGGAAAAGCGGGCAAGTGTGGATCTTTCGCTGGGTAGCTGGGGATTCGGAAGGGCTTCTGCTGACTTTACCGGGCATGTTTCAAGTAACAAAAAACTGTTGTACCGCGCTATAATCGGTTATGATCGCTCCGAAAGTTTCCGGGATTATCAAAAGAAACAAAACCTGCTCATAGCCCCGTCGCTGACTTACCTTGCCAGTGACCGGACCTCGCTCAACCTTGAACTCAATTATACTTACTCCAAAGCCGTTCAGCAGTATGACAATGGCAGTTATGTTTACTCCCGCCCTGATGGAACATTTGATTTCAACCACTATCCCAACAACCTGACAATCCAGAGCCCGACCGATTATGGAAAAACACACAATGCATCGGCTACGCTGAGTTTTAACCATCAAATCAGCCAGAATCTGAAACTCACCGTTGTGGAACGCGCAGTGCGGAATGTACTGGATTATACAGACCATATTCCCGTAGGAAGGATCCGTAATGATTCCATCAGCCGGGGATTTCAGGACTGGGAAACGGACAGGTTCAGCCTGCAAACCACTGCTTTTGCAACCTATACCATTAACACAGGACCGCTGGGGCACCAAATAATCGCGGGCTCGGATTACAATCGCTACGGCTGGACGCAAAACGATTATCGTTACAAGCCTTCGACCCGCATTTCTATCCTGCACCCGGATTATGCGGGCAGTATTCCCGATGCCTCCGTCCCGGCCGACGAATCGGATGATAATAAGCGCATTACCAACCTGATCGGAGCTTACATTCAGGATCAAATCATTGTGGGCGACAAATTGAGAGTGTTGGTTTCGCTTCGTTATGACAACTACAATGGTAAGGAAACGCCTTTGTCGGATCGTGACAATAAGCAGGGCGACGAGCTGAAAACCTCAGGCTGGATCCCGCGGGTGGCCCTGGTATATCTGCCGGTAAAGAACGTATCTCTTTACGGAACCTATCTCAAATCGTTCAATCCGCAAACCTCAAACAACGTGCTCTCAGGCGGACCATTCCCCACCCGGCAGGCGACCCAATTTGAAGTATGTTCCAAAGCGGACCTGATAGGCAACCGGTTGTCGGCCACATTATCCCTTTACCAGATCAACTATGCCAATATCCTGACGGCGGCCCCCACGGAAGAAAACTCGCATCGGCAAGCTGCCATTGACGGCACGCGCAGCAGGGGCGGAGAATTTTCAGTTATCGGAAACCTGAACCGATTGAGCCTGATTGCCGGATATGCTTTCAATGAGCACGAGTTGGTAAGCACCACGAGTTATGGTAAAAAAGGGGATCGTTTTGCCAATGCGCCTAAGCATCAGATCAACTTCTGGGCCAAATATGCGCTTCCATCCCAGGCGCTCAAAGGGTTGGGAATTGCTGCGGGCGTACGTTATGTGAGTGATCAGGTGGGTTTGCTAAGCAATCAGAACTTCGTTTTTCCGTCCTACACGGTGCTGGATGCCGCCATTTCGTATTCGCGCAACCGATATCAGGTTCAGGTTAATGCTTATAATCTGACTAACAAGCATTACTTCACAGGAAGCAGGTCGGGCGTAACATTAGCAGGCCTGGGCGATCCCTTAAATGTACGGGTCGGCGTTAGTTATCAGCTCTGGTAAGTTGAGGGGTTTATGAAAAAGACAAAATTCACACGTGGCCTGTTCAAGCTACATAGCTGGCTTGGGCTGGTAACCGGCATATTCCTGGTTTTGTTGGGGTTAAGTGGTTCCGTTCTTGTTTTCAAAACTGAGATCGACCATCTGACCAACCGTAACCTGCTCCGTGTATCTCCGGCGTCGACCCACGTGCCGGAAGACGCTTTAATGCAATGCTACGAAACTATTACCGCCCGTTATCCAAACCTGGACGGCATCGCCTGGCTCAATCCCAACGCCGCGCCGGGTGATGCTTATGATTTCAGGATCTATTTCAATGATGCGAGCCTGCTCACTTATGACCTGGCGCTGATCTCGTTCAATCCTTACACTGGCGCTATTCTCCGGGAAGGGCCTGCTAGCCAGTTTGTGCCGAGTTTCATTGAATGGTTGTTCCAATTTCATTTCAGCTTCCAGCTGGGCATACCAGGCGCGGCACTCACGGCTATTTTTGGTATAACAATGCTGTTGTCCGTGCTGACCGGCGCTATTGTTTATAGGAAAAATATCTGGCGCGTCCTGTCTTTTCAAATTTCCATCAACCGGAAAAACTGGCGTACGATCAGTTCCGATTTGCACCGGATTGTGGGGGTATGGTCATTGTTGTTCAATGCTGTTATTTTCTTCACCGGCTTTTGGATGAACCTCTTCGCTTTTGAACCCAAAACCTGGGAGAAAGAACTCCTGCCAGGCAAACGGAACAATGCAATGACGGTTTCCGCCGATGAAATGCTACGCGCTGCCAAAAAGGCGCTGCCGGATCTGGACCCAACCTATGTGTATCTGCCTACACAGCCTGAACGTAAATTTGAAGTCAAGGGCTATGTGCGGGGACAGTGGAAACTCTGGGGCGCTTTAAATTCGGTGAGGATTGATCAATACACGGGTAAGATTTTTAAAATCAGCACATTAGCAGATAAATCTGTCGGGGAACGCATCGAAGCAACGTTTCATCCTTTGCATGTTGGCAACTTTGGCGGGC
Source organism: Dyadobacter alkalitolerans DSM 23607 (assembly GCF_000428845.1). GTDB lineage: Bacteria > Bacteroidota > Bacteroidia > Cytophagales > Spirosomataceae > Dyadobacter > Dyadobacter alkalitolerans. The sequence goes on from NZ_AUAS01000004.1 coordinate 133,608, forward strand.
TGCCCGTCAGGATATTTTATGTGATCATCGGGTTGACGCCCGGGTTGCTGGCCGTGACGGGTTTCCTGCTTTGGTGGCGGCGGGCAGGGAAGTTTGAACCGGACCGCTCAGCGATTTCCCGCCGCTAAGATGAGCGCCTCTTGCACAACTTCGCTGGGATAATCGTTCAGTTCCAGAATCCGGATGGCATTGGTTGTCACCAGTTTGCCGGGTTTCAGCTTGTAATCGAAGATGACGGCATCCTGGTGAATGACTTCCGTAAAGTGATAAAGGTCAAAAGTGTCCGCCAGGAAGTCGGAAAGCTCCCGGTCGTGCGTTGAGGCGAGTGCCAGATTGTTGCCTTGTGTGAGGTAACTGAGCACTGATTTGCCGATGGCAATGCGCTCAACCGAATTGGTGCCCTTGAAAAGTTCGTCGAGCAGAAACAGGTTGGAATGGCCTGACCTGCTTTCTTCCAACAGATTTTTAATGGTAAGCACCTCTTCAAAATAATAACTTTTGTCCCCCAGCAAATCATCCGAGATGCGGATAGAGGAATGTATTTTCATGGCAGTCATAGCAAATGCATGGGCAAAGCATGTATTGATGGTTTGTCCAAGCAGCGCATTAATGCCCACGGTCCGGATGAAAGTGGTCTTTCCCGACATGTTGGAACCTGTCAGCAATGCAGATTTAACTTGTAATGTTAAGTCATTGGCCACGCCGTCAAATATCAGCGGGTGGTATACATCCCTGATTTGCAGATGCTTTGGTTGTGAATGAATGTCAGGCTGACAAGCGTAGGGGACACTTTCTCTGAGTGCGAGTGTAGATAGGGCAATGTCAGTTTCCGCAACGAACCGGAAAACATCCTCGATGTGCTGTCTTTTGGAATCCAGAATTTTTAAGATTGTAAAGAGCAAAACAGGCTCAATCAGAAACAGTGCTTTGAACAATTCAAAAACATAATCAACAAACATGCCGATCTCTCCTTGCAGCTTGGCCTCAATCTTGAAAATGGACATAGGCAACCCCAATTGATCCAGCAAACTGACCTGCGCTTGCAATGCGTTGTTTTGCGCTGCGAATTCAGGGTTTTTCAAGATGCTGCGGGCTGTTTGGGTTAATATCAAAAGCTGTGGAATGGAGCTTCCGTATTGGTAGAGATTGTTCTTGTTCCAATAGTGGATGCCCAGATTCACAGGCAGCAGGACGATCAGGAAAATCAGAATCTGCGGCAAGAAGAAAGCCATTATAACGCCAAGCACGCTGGCCGCGGAAAGTATTTTTATGAGCCAGTACCAGCTTGGCCGGGGTGTATACTTGCCGTGAAAAAGCGACGTGATATAGTAAGCGTCGGTTTTATTGAGTTTTGAAATCTCGGTGGTGGTTGCGGTCCTTAATGCAGGATCGGCCTGGAAAATGGAGATAACGTTTTCCAATCGCTCCTTGCGGGCATCACCCAGGGGAATAACCCGCATGAAGTAATACAAATGCTGCTGACCGACGCAGGAAACAGTCCTGTCAATAAACTTGAAAACATCTTCCAGGTCCAGATCCTGAAATGTCCTGTCGGAAATTACCTGAAAAACCCCATCCCGCTGGTCGTTAACAAAATACTTTTCGATCTGACCAAAATTGAAGAATCCCTTTTTAATTCGGGCAACATGGTCCTTATCCGAGGAGGTTTTCGAAGACATTTCTATAAGATAAATTGTAAGTGCAAAAGCGCCAGCCCCAAAGCCAACCGAAGCCAGGATCAATTTATCATTTTAGAAAAGAAGTATTTTGAAAGTGTTATGAGCGGTTGAATCAGGAAGGAGTATAATGTCCTTTGGCCGAAACGACTGTAACCGTAACCCTCGACTCGTCAACAGCATAGATGATCCTGTGCTCCTGATTTATTCTTCTCGACCAAAATCCAGCCAGGTTGTGCTTTAATTGTTCTGGCTGGCCTGTTCCAATGTATGGATGCTCAGTCAGTTCGTCGAGGAGTTTCCTGACTTTTCTGAGCAGCTGCTTATTCCCAGACTTCCTGAGTTTTTCGATTCCTTCAAGCGCTTTTGGGGTGAATTCAATGGAATAACTCATAAACCAAGCAACTTGTCGAAATCTGCTTTGTCCACTTTCGTGGTATTGCCTTTCCTGTACTGATCGATTCCTTCCTGAATATCAGCCATTGTTTGCGGATCCATGAAATATTTGTCCTTCTCGCCAACCGGGGTCAGTGCATAAGCCTTCTCCTTACCACGCTGAATAATGATCTGTTCGTTTTTATCAGCAAGATCCATGTATTTTTTTTGATTGTCCCTGAATTCTCTTGAACTAATTACCAGCATGATTGAGTAGATGTATGTACGGAATTGGTACACAAATATACAACATAAATTAGAAAGGCTCACGCGGTATCATTCCAGCCAGGCCCATCTTTTTGCCCAGTCTTTCAGGAATGTTTTTCGGTGTTTTGAGATGGTTTTTGCGCCTTGTTGCTGGTCTATGAAAAGATTGGGGTCGGGGAGGTCGCCGTACCAGTTTTTGCCCAGCTTGTAGTCGTGCGGTTCGGGCTTTCCGGGCCAGGGTGCGGTGCTGACGTATTTTCCGGTATGACCATTGAGCTCCCCAATGCTGCTGATGGTGGTATATTCACCCACTTCGACTTGCTTGGGAGAGTAGCGAACGGCGTATTTCCCGTCGCCAATGTAATACCCAGGCCATTGCTGACCGCTGATGCTGAGCGTGAACACAGCCGAGTCCAAAGGAACATTCATGTTTGGTCCTTGAAACCGCCATTCAATGACGCCGTAAGTGGCTACGGTGTCGGCAGTAGTGGTGTTGCGATCGAAAATGGTTCTCGAACTCCTTGTGATCGGCGTGAAAGAGCCGCCCCAGCTTGCGCCCGTCGGCTGATCCGGATTGCCGTGCATGACGTAGGCCAGCGAAGGTGTGTCGCCCATTTTAATGTTGCCTTTGTAATACTTTATAAAATCCTTTCCCATTGCTCCGCGGCCTTTAATGTAATTCGGATAATAGGCTTCTGCCGTCATGTCTGCGGGCGATTCGGCATCCATAAACCAGCCGCGGTAAGTGGCGTTGCATTCGATCATCCAAACATCGGGGTGGTTGGCGGCGATATAGCCATAGGCATTCACGCCCCATTTTTTATTTGGGCCTCCGATCCAGTACACCCGTATATTTTTCTTGATCTCCGGCGCATCATGCAATGCCTGTGCTACATCTTCCATACCACCCCATACCAGCACCCAGAGCGGCTGGTCGGAAGACTTTTTAGCACAAGAAATCAGCCATTCCGAACCCTCCGTTTTTCCCGCGAAACCCTTATAAGGCGCCCACGCTGTTGCTCCCTGTTTGCACACATTGCGCAATGTAGCCGGCTCGGGAAAGCCCTTTTGATGCTTTTTTAGTTTGGGAAGATCCTTTTCATACAAATCAATCATATCCAGGATGTCTTTTTTGCGACCGGTCTGGAACGAAGTGGAAACCAATCCTTCAATTTGAAAACGGTCTGCATACATCAGCAAATGAATCATCGATTGGAAATCATCCGGATCGGTTCCGCCAATATCGGTGCTGATGAAAATGCGGGGTTTCTGCTGCGCATGGGCCGAAAAAAAGCCCATAACCAAACAAATGGCCATGAGCAATAGGATATAAATCCGAGTCTTTTTCCTTCTTAAAAATGGTAATTTCATCGTTTTTCCGATCAGTCGGCACCGAACATCCGGCACATTTCATTTCCTATTACAAAGGTAAAAAGAAAGTAATCGAAAAAAATAGAAATTAAATGATAGTTGTCACAGATGAAGTTTTATAGTAAAAGTAGTGTGCATATAGCTGCTTACATCTATCTAAAAATGCCTATGATTATTTCTTCAAGACTTTGGCGCGATCAACGGATCCGTCGGCGAATATTACCTTAACTATATACAGCCCGGCCGGGAAATGGTTGATATTGAATTCTGATATCGCATTCGACGAATCATTGTTTTTCTGGTCCAGTATCAATTTCCCGGAAACATCCATGAATTGCACGCGTGCGATCTTATCCAGATCTTTCGAAAGAACGGAAAGGCGGTCAATGGTTGGGTTTGGATAAAGGGCTGTTCTGTTGGCAGACTGGAAATTAATACTTCTGATCCGGCTGAATGCAAAAGTCCCGTCCTTATCGATCATTTTCAGTCTGTACAAGTTGTTGCCTGTCTTTGGCGCAATATCAGAGAAAGAGTAGGAGAGAAGCTTAGTGCTTTCACCGTTTGAAATTACGCTTCCTACTGCAATCCACTGTTTTCCGTTTTGGCTGCGTTGTATTTCAAAACGATCACTGTTTGTCTCCGCTGTTGTTGCCCAATCTAACGTAACCGAGGATTGCTCGCCTTTTTTCACGTCGAAGCTCAAAAGCGTCACAGGAAGGGAAACTTCTGTATTCGAAACAACATTACCGTTCAGCGATATTTTTCCAGCGGTCGAAAGCGCTCTTCCCGTAAGTGATGCACCTGCGCCCAGTGAGATGGCGCCTTCATTAACAACGGTTCCGATAAAATCAATGTCGGCTGCCAGGTTGAAAGCACCGTTGACAACCCAGTATACGTTCTTAGACAATGTCCCGCCGGTCAAAACGATATTTGCAGGTGCGTTCACCGAAAGTGCTCCTCCTATCTTGATGATAAAAACAGCATCAGGATCACCACCTCCGTTTAAAACAAGGCTGCCTGATAACGAAGTGGCCTCTGTGCTGCAATGTACGCCTGGGGCAAGCAGCGTCACACCGTCCAGTGTGGCCGCCAGTGGAAATCCGCATGGATTAAGTGTTCCACTGGTCAGCACGCTATAAGCCGTAGCAACATCTGCGGCAGCCGCAACACCCTGCGTATCGCCAAAGTGACTCTGCCCGACCAGCGTAACTGCATTGCCGGTCACAGCGCCTGTACCGTTTCCGATGTCGCCGGTAACTGATGTTAATCCTGTATTGGCAAACTCCCCAGCCGACGTATAAAGTGCAAATGTCTCAGCCCCGCCGAAAGTCGGCACGGTTTGGGCCATACTGAAATGGCAAAGTACAGAAAGGGAAACTGTAAGAATGTTGAAGAAGAAAGATGTTTTCATATGCTTGGAATAAATTGTGAAAATATTTTCACCGCACAAATATGACTCAAACTCCTTCAAGTAATGTTATAGCATATGTAGTATTAGTTACAATATTCACACGTTTTCCAAATTCCCGCTTCTTTTACCTTTTAATTGTTTATAAAAGGACGGCGTAAGACCCGTGATCTGCTTAAACTGGTGCGATAAATAGGCAACGCTGCTGTAATTCATTTTGTAGGATATCTGTGTCAGGTTCAGCTCGTCGTAGAGGATCAGTTCTTTTACCCTTTCAATTTTATGTATAATGATAAATTGCTGGATGGTAATGCCCTTTACCTCGGAAAATACATTTGCCAGATAGGTGTAATCGTAACCCAATTGCTTGCTGATGTAGTCTGAATGATTGATTTTGGGCAATTCATCCGAATGGTGGATCATCTGAATAATGAGATTTTTAATTTTCTCAATCAGAATACTTTTTTTATCATCCATCAATTCCAGCCCGGATTTGAGCAGGTTGTTTTTTAGCATTTCACGCTGCTGCGGATACATTTCGCCAGCAATTTCCACCATGCCCAGGTCAATGAGCGAGTAGCCTATCTCCAACTTACGCAGTTCCTCTTCAACCATCATTTTGCACCGCAAGCTGACCATATACTTAATGTAGAGTTTCATTCAAATTTGCGATCTATGGTTTTGTCTATTTGTCGGCAGCGCTCTCACGACCCGGCAAGAAAAGTAACCATAATAAAATCAACATCGTACGAAATGAAACTTAATTTGTAAAATGAATTCTACTTACGGGCTGAGAGGCAGATCATAGAGCGGTAAATGTGTGGTGCAACGACCATGTAAGGTCAAATACATCGTTTTACCCAACCCAACCATCAAAACTTATATATGGCATTATTTTTCAATTAAATGCTGGATTGTTTATAAAATACATCAAAATACAGTCAATACTAATCAAATCCGGAAATGTATTTGGTATTATATTATGTTAAAATTGTATTGTAGAAATCGATTGATACTTGTAGCATCATCACGAACTGATATCCCCCTATGAAGCATTCATCCTGATTCTCATTACTCACCTTTAAGTTAAACTCAATTTTATGAACCCATTTAGACAAAATCCCCTCCCGGGACTTTGCAGGCTTCTTTGTGCCGTGACGGTGGCAGGGATAATGCATTCGCCGGGCATTTTACAGGCTGCACCTGCATCGGGAGTGGCAGCAAACAGTCCGCACAGGCACATTGATAAAACCCTGACCGGGAAGGTTATTGATGAAAAAAATACGCCTTTGCCTGGCGTAAGCGTCATTATCAAAGGAACCAGCCGGGGAACGACCACTGGCACCGACGGAAGCTTTACACTGGTCGTTGAAGATGCGGCTCAGACGCTGACTTTTTCTTTCATCGGATACACATCGCAAGATGTAGCCATTGGTAATCAATCTGCATTTAATGTTACATTACTGCCTAGCAGCGAGGAGCTTACAGAAGTTGTGGTGGTAGGCTATGGCACGCAATCGTCAGCAGCTGTTACGGGTGCGGTGAGCAACATTCAGGCAAAAGACCTCATCCGTACGCCGTCCGTTGGAACTTCTGATGCATTAGTAGGCCGGGTTCAGGGGATTACTGCCCGAAAAGCAGATGCCCGTCCGGGTGCTGCGACCACTATTCAGATCCGGAACCTGGGAACTCCGCTTTTTGTCATTGACGGAATTCCCTCCGATGCGACCAACTTCAATAACCTCGGTCAGAACGATATTGAAAGTGTTTCGATCCTCAAAGATGCTTCTGCCGCAGTATATGGACTCCGTGCAGCGAACGGGGTTGTTTTGGTTACGACAAAAAGAGGAAAAGCAGGGGATGGTCCGGCCCGGATCAACATTTCGGGTTACTATGGTTTGCAGAATTTTACGCGTTATCCCAAGCCGGCGAGTGCTTACCAGCATATGCGGGGCCTTGTGGAATCGGACGTGAACCAGGGACGTACGCCTTCTATTACGCCTGAGGAGCTTGCCAAATGGAAAGCGGGGACTGAAAAGGGTTATCAGAGTTTTGATTATTATAAAATGGTGATGCGTCCCAATGTGCCGCAATATTCATTGAACGCCAATGTATCCGGCGGCACGGAAAAGATCAGCTACTTCCTTTCTGTGGGTCATTTGAGCCAGGATGCCCTTATCAAAGATTACAGTTTCAAGCGTACCAATGTGCAGGCGAATGTGGAGTCGAGCATTACCAAGAGGCTGAAAGTCGGCGCGCAGATCAGTGCCCGTATCGAAGACCGTTTTCAGGTGGGTGTGCCGGGATTGGATGATTATTTCAACCCTTTCCTGAGCATATTTACCATGTGGCCAACCGAACGCCCTTATGCCAATGATAATCCGAAATACATCAACCAGACTCACAATGTAAATGTAAACCCTGCTACCTATAAGCGGGATATTACGGGTTATATTGACGAGATCACACGCGTGGTGAAGGGCAACTTTTATGCAGAATACGATTTTGCATTCGGCCTGAAAGTGAAGGGAACGTATTCATATCAATACCACAATTTTGATTTTGATGGTTTTGAATACACTTATGATGCTTACAAATATGATGAGGCAACCGACAAATACAATGTCGTAGCGGGAGGAGGGAACCAAAATCCATGGCGTGAGCGTCGCAAACGCAACATTGTCGACCGCTTCGCACAGTTGCAGCTGAATTACGGCAAAACCTTCGGCGATCACGAGCTTTCCGCTGTTGCGGCTTACGAGCAATCGGACAATGTGAACACTTACCTGGTTGTGCACACCGTTCCGCCAAACAACTACATTCCGTTGATGTCATTTGCGAATCAGGATTTGCTGATTGATGAATGGAGCACCGAAGCCCGCGCAGGATACATTGGTCGTGTAAATTACAATTTCAAGCAAAAATATCTGGTTGAAGCGGTGGGCCGTTACGATGGCTCTTTCCTTTACGCGCCTGGCAAAAGGTTCGGTTTCTTTCCCGGCGTTTCGGCGGGATGGCGGATCTCGGAGGAGAATTTCTTCAAGGGAAAGCTTGAAAATGTGTTCAGCAGCTTGAAAATCCGCGCATCTTACGGTCGCACGGGAAGTGACAGGAATGCAACTGTTGTTAATGAACCGTTCATTGTATCGCCGTTCAGTTATTTGCCCGGCTATAACTTCTTGCAGGGAAGCGCCATTTTTAATGGACAATACAACATTGGCGTCAGGCCACGCGGATTGCCGATCACGACGCTTTCCTGGATTACCAACATTTCTACCAACCTCGGAATTGACTTCGGTTTGCTGGGCGGGAAATTGAATGGTCAGGTTGATATTTTCCAGAGAAAAAGAGACGGACTTCCTGCTGCCCGTTACGACGTGCTGCTGCCATCAGAAGTAGGTTATACATTGCCCAACGAAAACCTGAACAGTGATACGCACCGGGGAATCGAAGGGGTATTAACATACAAAAGCTCAGTGGGCCAAATTGATTACACCGTTAGTGCCAACGCAACATTATCCCGCCGCCGCGACCTGGATTTCTATAAACCGCGTTTCGGAAATTCCTACAATGAATACCGCGACTCGTACGTCGATCGCTGGGGCAACATTAACTGGGGTTACCAGGTTGAAGGACAGTTTCAGTCGCAGGAACAAATTGAGAGTCACCTGATTGACAATGACGGACAAGGCAACCGCACACATCTTCCAGGCGATTTTATTTACAAAGACGTGAATAGTGACGGGATCATTAACACGCTTGACGAGCGCCCGATCGGTTATGCAGAAGGCGCCAATCCTTACCTGAGCTTTGCGCTCAATGGCAGCGTTTCCTACAAGGGTTTCTCCTTGTTTGCTGATTTTGCCGGAGCCTCGTTACAAAGTTTTCAGCGTGCTTGGGAATTGAAAATTCCTTATCAAAACAACGGAACCTCGCCGCATTTTATGCTTGAAGACCGCTGGCACCGCGAAGATCCTTTCGATCCCAACAGCAAATGGATCCCCGGAACTTATCCTGCGATCAGAAAGGACAATTCCAGCCATGTGAATTTCCGCAAAAGTGATTTCTGGATCACCAATGTGCGCTATATCCGACTCAGGAACATTGAGTTGGGTTATAGTTTTGATCAAAAAGTTTTCAAAAAACTGGGAAGCAGCGGCCTTCGCATTTATGTGAATGCCAGCAATCTGTTCTCGATAGATAATGTAAAGGAATACGAGATCGATCCTGAGATTTCGTCCGGTAATGCGCTCGTGTATCCGCAGCAGCGATTGTTTAATGCCGGTTTTAGTATCAATTTTTAATTCAAATCCGCTATGCAACGATTTTCAAAATATATCCTCGCTTTCTTCGTCCTGATTATGTCGGGATGTGCAGAGGAATGGCTGGACAGAAAGCCGCAAAACATTATCCTGGAAGACCAGATATGGAACGATCCTAAGCTGATAACCGGCCTGCTGGCCAACTATTACGACCGTTTGCCTTACCACACGGACCTTAACCACGGTTCCACAACGGATGCTACTATTCCCAATAAGGAAGGTTGGCAGGATTTTGCAGCATATGATGAGGCCATGTGGTCCAACAATGATGACGCACGGAACAACATTGTCACTTACGCATTCGAGCGATGGAGGCTTTGGGACTATGTGCTGGTAAGGGACATTAATCTCGCCCTTGAAAACATTGAAAAATTCGGCACTTCGCTCACGGAAGAGCAGAAAATCCAGTTTTCAGCCGAACTTCGTTTCCTGAGAGCACAGGTTTATTTTGACCTGGTAAAAAGAATGGGCGGTGTGCCGCTGGTTACCAAGCAGTTGATTTACGACTACAATGGTGATCCTTCTTACCTGCAACAGCCCCGCGCCAAAGAAGAGGAAGTGTACGACTTCATTGCTTCCGAACTCGATGCGATCAAAGACCAGCTGGGCAATGGCGGCAGCAACACGCGTGCTAATAAATACACGGCTATGGCATTGAAAAGCCGCGCCATGCTCTACGCCGGTTCGATTGCCAAATACAATAACCTGATGGCTTCACCCATTTCCACGCCGGGCGGGGAAGTAGGGATCCCGGCGTCACGTGCGGCCGATTATTATGCCAAATCACTGGCTGCTTCGGAGGAGATCATCAACAGCGGCGTGTATTCGCTTTACAAAACAAACCCAAACCTGGGGGAGAACTTTTACGATGCGGTAACCAAGAAATCCGCCAATCCGGAGGTCATTCTTGCGCAGGATTTTTTGGTAAGCAAAGACAAACGACATGGTTTCACGTATGATAACATTGCCCGCAATGTGCGCGAAGACAACCTGTCTTCTTCATCTATAACGCCTTCGCTGAACCTGGTTGAGGACTTTGAATATCTGGACGGCACTTCCGGCGAGCTAAAAACGCGTAACGCAGGGAATACAGATTACATTTATTACAATAATGTGGCAGACGTGTTTGCCAACAAAGATGCCCGTTTGTACGGCACAGTGGTTTATCCCGGAACATCTTTCCGCGGCACGCCGGTGCAGATCCAGGCTGGGGTAAAAGTTTGGAGCGCTACGACCAACAGCTTTCAAAATGTAGAATCGAACACATTGGGATCGACCTATGAAGATGGCGGCTTGCTAACCGGTTCATCGGGCCCGCAACGCTCTCAGACCGAGGTGACCAACTCTGGTTTTTATCTGAGAAAATATGTGGATCAAACGGCCATGTCCAGCACGCGCGGAATCCGCAGTGACATGTGGTGGGTGCGCTATCGCCTGGGTGAAATTTACCTGAATGCGGCAGAGGCGGCTCTGGAAACAGGCAAAACAGCCAGTGCATTGAAATATGTAAACCTGGTTCGTGAGCGTGCGGGATTTGGAGCAAATAGCCTGAAAGCACTTACCATAACCCGTTTGCAAAATGAAAGGCGCGTCGAGCTGGCTTTTGAAGACCATCGCGTGTGGGACTTGAAAAGATGGCGCATTGCACATGAGCTTTGGAACGGGAACGCTTCCAATCCCGATGCTGTGATGTATGCCTTATATCCTTACCGCATTGTGCGCCCAGGGCATGCCACGCACGGAAAATATGTGTTCGACAAACTTGTTGCGCCCCGTTTCCGCGCGCCACGCTTCTTCCAGATGGGCAATTACTATTCGTCCATTGAACAGATCGTGATCGATAATAACCCTAAAATTGTCAGGAACCCATTTCATTGATCCATTATATGAAAGCGAATCACATTCATTTTAAATCCCTGGCCATGCTGGCGCTCAGCGCGCTGCTTAGTGCCTGCGAAAAAGACAATCGCGTGGAGCCAAAATCCGTGCTTACGGGCCGGGTTGTGTACGAAGGACAACCGATAGGGCTGCGTTCCAATGGTGTACAGCTGGAACTTTGGCAACGGGGATATCAATTATTTACCAAAATCCCTGTGCATGTAAGGCAGGACGGCACGTTCTCTGCCTCACTGTTTGATGGCAATTACAAACTCGTCCGGCTACGCGGCAATGGGCCGTGGGTGGATAACACGGATACCATTGAGGTTGCTCTGAATGGGAGTGCCGAGCTGGATGTTCCGGTGCAGCCTTATTTTGTTTTTCAAAATGAAAATTATGCAAAAGGCGAGGGAAAGGTTTCTGTAACATTCAACCTGAAACAAATCAACACCTCACGGACATTGGAAAGGGTGAATTTGTATATCGGCACCACCAGCATCGTAGATCCGAACAACAACGCAGGGAACGCCCAGGAAGTCGCTGCCAACATTAAAGACCTCTCAAAACCGATCACACTTACCGCAACGCTTCCAGCCGCGCTCGCCGGAAGGGATTATGTGTATGCAAGAGTAGGAGTGAAAACGTCCGGAGTCGGCGAGATGCTGTTCGGCATGCCGCAGAAGGTGATGTTGAAGTAGGTTGTTGCCAGCTCTGTCATGCTGAGCTCCCAGCCCTGCCATGCTGAGCGTACCACCCCTGTCATGCTGAGCGTACCACCCCTGTCATGCTGAGCGGAGTCGAAGCACGTTACCAAGGAGCAGCGTGCTTCGACTCCGCTCAGCATGACAGGCTGGTCTGATGACGCTTTAAAACGCCTCTTCAATCAGCTCCCGATTGATCAGTGCGCCGGCCATAGAGCCGGAGGATACTGCCAGGGCTACGGACCGGGCCATGTGTGAATTGTCTCCTGCTGCGTAGATGCCTGGGACGGTGGTTTGCTGGAACATTTCCAGCTTTATGAGCCCGGTTTCTGTTAATGCGCAGCCCAGTTGTTCGGGAATTGCGGAATGCTGTTTGAATGCGGGGCGTGAATAAATTGCTGTGATCGGTTCCTCGGATTGGTCTTTGAAAACGATCTTTTCGAGGAGCCCATTTTTATGGATTAGTGACGCAATGGGTTTGTCGACGATGCGGATGTTGCGGGTGGAAATTTTTTCGGTTTGCTCAGATGTCAGTTCGGATGGGCCATTTGTGAAAATGGTAAGGTCTTTGGTCCAGTTCGAGATTAGTTTGGCATATTCAAAACCTGCATCGCCATTGGCCAGGATGCCGGTTTTTTCGTTTTTAACCTCATAACCATGGCAGTAGGGGCAATGTATGACCGATATTCCCCAACATGCGGCATAACCTGCAATGTCTGGCATCTGATCTTTTAATCCTGTGGCAAAAATCAGTTTTTTGGCAGTGAATGTGGCGCCGGTTGCAGTTGATATTTCAAATCCATTTTCTGTTTTGCGGCCGTTTGCGGCCAGACCTTTGTGAAATTGCACGGTCGGGTAATTCTCAACTTGTTCTTTGCCCAATAGCGCGATGTCTTTTGGCGTCCGCCCGTCTTGTGTGAGGAAGTTGTGTGAATGTGGCGTTTGGGCATTACAGGGTTTGCCGCTGTCGATAACCAATGTTCTTCTTAATGACCTGCCCAGGCTCATTGCCGCCGACAGCCCGGCGTAACTTCCACCTACTATAATTATTTCAAAATCACTGTTTTCCATGCTGCTAAATGTTTAGAAAATTTGCTCCGCAACGTTATTTTTGAATAGTGCGGCGATATAGCAAAGTTAGTAAAATTCATGTTATATGCAACAATGTTGCAAGTTGTGATTTTTGTTTTCCAGGCTTCTGTTTTTGCTGTTTAATAAAGTCAGCTGGCCTAGATGGTATACCAGGTGATGGGTTATAGTCCGGACAACATTCAGCTTGTTGCAGATCAAACCGATATAATGCAAAAAACCGGAGACCAATCAAGGTCCCCGGCTTTTTGCTTCTGCATTCAACTAAATCATGGCTAATAAATTATCATAAAAAACTCATTTCCAACCGCCGCCTAAGCTCCGGTAAAGATCCACCCGGGCAATGAGAGACTGGCTGCGGATAAATGCGAGGTTGAGTTCAGCTTGCAAAGCATTGCCCTGCGCAGTGATCACTTCCAGGTAATTGGCCATATCACTTTTGTAAAGTAATTGCGCATTGGTAATGGCTGCCTGTAAAATGGTCACCTGGTTGTTGGCGATCGTTTCCTGCTCTTTCAATTTCTGGGTTTGAACCAAAGAATTAGAAACCTCGCCAACCGCATTCAGCACGGACTGACGGAACTGGATCACCGACTGTTCGCGCTGTATTTTGGCAACTTCCAGATTGGTCTTCAACTCCCTTCTTGCAAGAATAGGACGCGCAATGGTGCCAGCCGCCAGGCCAAACAATGACCCAGGAATGTTGAACCAGTTGCTGGATTTGAACGATTCGATCCCACCAGCTGCCGTAATGATCAGCGACGGATACATACTTGCCTGCGCAACACCCAATTGGGCATTGGCCACCAAAACGGACATTTCAGCAGCCCTGACATCGGGACGGCGGCTCAAAACACCTGCCGGCACACCGGTTGCCAGGCTGTCGCTCGCATTGAAATCGGAGAGCTGCACGTTGCGCGCAATGCTGTCAGGCATTTGGCCGGTCAATATTTGCAAGGCATTTTCCTGAATCGCAATGTCCTGTTCCAGCTGCGGAAGAAGCAAGGCGATGGACTCGCGCTGGGCTTCTGATTGTTGGATAGATAACGAAGTAACCTCTCCTGCATCTTTCAAAAGACGGGTCAGGCGCAAAGTATTATCGCTCAATTCCAGGTTGCTTTTGGCAATTGCCAGTTGTTTGTCCAGCATTAAAAGATTGAAGAAACCCTTGGCAATGTCCGCAACAAGCTTGGTTTGAACCGCTTTTGTTGCTTCATAGGTTTGCAGATACTGTCCTAATGTAGCCTGCTGCTGTCTGCGGATCTTGCCCCAGATGTCTGCTTCCCAGGTCAGGTTCACCGCGCCAAGATAGTTTTCAATGTGCTTTGATTTCAAAAAATTGCTGGCACTAAGCCCGTTCAAACTGTTGCTGGAAGGACGGTTGTAGGTGCCTGTAATCTGTAAATCGAGTGTTGGGATCTGTAAAAATTTCGCCTGTTTAACCTGCTGCTCAGCCATGTCAATGCGTTTCAAAGCCAGTTGCAGATCGTAGTTATACGACAATCCGCGCTGGATAAGCCCTTGCAATGTGGTGTCCGGGAAGAATTTTCTCCATTCCATATCCGCAATGGTCGCCGTGTCGGCAAAAGTGACGTTGCGATATTGCGTGGGCAGGGCGACTTCCGGCCGCTGATAGTCTTTGCTCACTTTGCAGGAAGCGATCAGTACCGTTGCCAGCAGGGAAAGCGGGATATACAAGTGTTTAAATTTCGGTTTCATCATTGTGGTTCTTTGTTGTGGTAGTCGGTTTTGTATTTCAAAAAGGCAGATCAATGTGCTGCACTTTCACTGCCCAGTTCTTTGGGCTTACCGACGAATTTCTCCTGTAAATATTGAAAAATGACATACAGAACCGGGATCACAAAAATCCCGAATATCACGCCCGTCAACATCCCGCCAACCGCGCCTGTTCCGATAGAACGGTTACCCAAGGCGGAACCGCCGGTTGCTCTCATCAAGGGAATCAAACCGACGATAAAGGCAAATGATGTCATCAAAATAGGCCTTAACCGCAACCGCGAAGCTTCCATCGCCGACTCAACGATCGTCATGCCCGCTTTACGGCGCTGGACGGCATATTCAATGATCAGAATCGCGTTTTTGGCAAGCAAACCGATGAGCATGATCAAGCCGACTTGCACATAAATGTTGTTTTCAATGCCCGATAAATTAATGAAAAGCATGACTCCGAAAACACCCAGCGGAATTGTAAAAATCACTGCAAAAGGCAGGATATAGCTCTCATACTGAGCTGCCAGCAAGAAGTAAACGAACACAAGGCTCAAAACAAAGATCAGGAGGATCTGTGAACCGGCATTAATTTCTTCCCTTGTCATACCCGTCCATTCCGTGCGGTAATTGTTTGGTAAAACCTCCGCTGCAGTTTCCTGCACGGCGCGGATGGCATCACCCGTGCTATACCCGGGTTTCGGCGTTCCGTTGATTGCCACTGCATTGTACAGGTTGTTCCGGGTAACCGTTTCTGGTCCGAAAACACGTTTCAATGTTACGAGCTGGTTGGCAGGCACCATTTCACCCTCTGTATTTTTAACATGGATATTGTTTAAAGAAGCCGGATTGGCCCGATAAGAGGCATCTGCCTGCGCCATTACCCTGTAATATTTCCCAAATCGGTTGAAATCCGAGACAAAGCTGCTGCCATAATAGATCTGCAATGTTTGCAAAAGCTCATTTACGGGCACATTTAGCTGCTTTGCTTTGGCATTATCAATTTCCAGCATGTACTGCGGGTTTGCCGTTGCAAATGTTGTGAAGGCATAAGCGATCTCTTTTTTCTGCATTAAAGCCGCCAGAAACTTGTTCGTTGTAACACTAAGTTTTTCCAGCGAACCATTACCGCGGTCTTGCAGCATAAATTCAAAACCACTCACATTACCGAAACCATCCACGGTCGGAAATGTAAAGAAAAACGCGTTGGCATCATTTACAGCCCTTACTTTTTGGGACATCATAGCCACGATCTGATCAAAATTCTTCACGTCACCGCGTTCCGCCTGAGGCTTCATCTTGATAAAACCAACACCATATGGCGATGCATTAGAATTGGAGATAATGTTCATCCCTTCCACAATGTAACGGTTCTCGGCAATCGGAGAGCCTTTTACTATGCTATCCACCTGGGCCATTGCGCGTTGCGTCCGGTCCAGCGAGCTTCCCGGAGGGGTGTTAAGCGCATATAGCAGGAAGCCCTGATCCTCTGTGGGGATAAAACCTGTGGGTGTTGTTTGTGTCAACCAAAGTGTTGAACCCGTGATGACGAGCAGGCCTACGATGGTGATCCATTTGCGTTTTACCAGGAATTGAAGGCTGCGGATATACTTGTCCGTCATTGTCTGGAAACCTGTATTGAAAGCAGAGAAAAATCTCGCGGAAAAGCCTTTTTGAACTAAATGTCCATTTTGTGACTGATCCGCATGCGGGTTTTTCAAGAACAATGCGCATAATGCAGGGCTTAATGTCAAGGCGTTAAGTGCTGATATCAAGATGGCTATGGCCAGCGTAAAGGCAAATTGCCGGTAGAAGACCCCTGCCGGACCTTGCATAAAACCAACGGGAACGAAAACCGCCGCCATCACCAATGTAATGGAAATGATTGCGCCCGAGATCTCATTCATCGACTCTTTTGTAGCAGGCCGGGCAGCAAGATGCGTAAGCTCCATCTTGGAATGGACTGCCTCGACGACGACAATGGCATCATCGACCACAATTCCGATGGCAAGAACCAATGCAAACAGCGTCAGGAAGTTAATGGTAAAACCAAAAATCTGCATGAAGAAAAATGTTCCTACAATGGCCACAGGCACCGCAATGGCCGGGATCAAGGTCGAACGGAAATCTTGCAGGAATATATACACGACGATGAAAACCAGGATAAAGGCTTCAATTAGTGTCGTGCGTACCTGACCGATGGACTCATCCAAAAAGTCTTTGGAGTTATACATAATGGTCGTCTTCATCCCCTTAGGAAGTGTTTTTTCGAAATCTGCCAGCAATGCTTCGGCCTGGATCAGGATCTCATTCGCGTTTGTTCCCGCTGTCTGGAAAACGGCTACGCCGGATGAGGGATCGCCGTTCAGCTTGCCATTGGATGAATAGGTGTAGGAACCAAATTCGACCCGCGCCAGGTCTTTCAAACGGATCACCGAGCCATCACTATTGGCTTTGATGATAATGTTCTCGTATTCAGCATTCTGCGTTAGTTTTCCTTTGTATTTCAATACATATTCAAAAACCTCCTTGCTACTCTCACCCAAACGGCCCGGGGCCGCTTCCAGGCTTTGCTCCCGAATGGCATTCGTCACTTCCTGAGGGGATAATTTGTAGGCTGCAAGGCGGTCTGGTTTCAGCCATATCCGCATCGAATAATCCCGCGTTCCAAAAGGCTGGGCCTGTCCGACACCGGGTATACGTTGCAGCTGAGGCACCAAATTTATCTTGATATAATTTAATAAAAACGTCTCATCATACGTGCTGTCTTCACTGGACAAAGCCACAAACATAATGATGCTGTTCTGTTGCTTCTGCGTTGAGATCCCGGCCTGCACTACTTCCTGGGGAATCTGGCTTACCGCTTTGGATACGCGGTTCTGCACGTTAACTGCAGCAATATCAGGATCTGTGCCTTGTTTGAAATACACATTGAGTGCCATCGTGCCATCATTATTGGACGACGACGTCATATAGGTCATGTTTTCAACACCATTCACGGCTTCTTCAATCGGCGTGGCCACCGCACGGGCAACCACTTCGGCGTTGGCGCCGGGGTAAACCGCAGTTACTTGTACAGTTGGCGGGGCAATGTCGGGGAACTTGGTAATTGGCAATGTCGTCAGCGCGATACCTCCCAATAGTAATATAAGAATGGAGATAACCGTCGAAAGGACAGGCCTTTCTATAAATTTCTGAAACATAAGTATGCTGTTGTGCTCCGGAGTGTCAGAGCATGGTTGAGTGAATTTTGTTTTGCACACGGATAGCGGTCCATAGCAATCGACTCGCTATGGCGCTATTCGTCGGGTGGGACCACTTTTTTGTTAAATCAGCTTATATAGGATTGGCTAGCAGCAGGCTGTCCATTGACATATTCTGAGGCGCAATGGCCATCCCGTCCCTGAGCCTGTCCAAGCCGTTGTACACGATCTTTTCGCCGGGTTTCAAGCCTTTGGAAATCAGATAGTAACGACCGCTTCTGTCCGAAACCGTTACCGGTCGGCCTTCCACTTTATTGCTATCCAGAAGTGTGTAAACAAACACCTTGTCTTGCAGTTCAAATGTGGCTTCCTGCGGAATCAGGACAGATCTGGTAAGCTCCCTGGGAATCCGCACGCGTCCGGTGTTGCCTGAACGCAAGAGCCCGTTAACATTCGGGAACGTTGCTCTGAAATTGATAGCGCCCATGGTTTTGTCAAACTGGCCTTCTACAACTTCAACTTTTCCTTTCTGCGGATACACGCTGTTATCGGCCAGAAGCAGCTCAACAGCAGGGATTTGCTTGATTTTCTGCTCCACAGTGTTGCCCGGGAACTGGTTTTTGAATTCAAGGAAGTCGAGCTCGCTCATCGAGAAGTAAACGTGAATGTCCTTCGTTTCAGACAGCACCGTAAGTGCTTCCATAGTCCCTTTGCCCACCAGACTTCCGGTTTTGAAAGGAATTGTTCCAATATAGCCATCGGCAGGTGCTTTGATAGACGTGTACCCGATGTTGATTTTGGCAGCATCCACGGCAGCTTGCGCCTGTGCAACATTGCCCCTGGCTGCGTCGTAAGCGGCTTTTGCAGATTTTAACTGCACATCAGAAATCACATTGTTGGCCACGAGCGGCGTAAGTTTATCCACGTTAATGGCTGCACTTTCCAGTGCAGCTTTTGCAGACTGCAGGCTTGCGTTGGCGGTGTTCAGCTGCTCGGTATACGGGCGTGCATCAATGTGGAAAAGTGTCTGACCCTTTCGTACATACGCACCTTCGTCGACCGAGATTTTATCGAGGTAACCGTCCACTTGCGGACGGATTTCGATATCGCGGCTTCCTTCTATGGATGCGGTGAATTCCCTGTAAGCTGTAACCTGCTGGTCACTTACGGTAAGTACGGGCAGCGACTGGGCTGGCATTTCGGCCGGTGCGTTGGCTGTGGAAGATCCGCAGCCGTAAAATGCGCCGGCCATTGTAGTTAAGAATAGAATTGAGACAAGCTTTCTTGTTTTGGTTAGTTGGTCCTTTTTCACGGCTATGAAGGTTGTTTTTTGTGGTGGAAATAGACTTTTTTCAGAGATAGTGTGGTTATTATAACTAACGGTGTTAGCTTATTTTCAAAAAAATTATAAATTTTTTATGAATGCTTCCACTGTGTCATCCATTACTTTTTTGTTCATTGTAGAATCGTCGATATCGGAGCAGCGCATCATTACGATTGAAATCAAACCATGAAGTACCGACCAGAACGCATAAATTTTAAAGCAGGTTTCATCATCGCTTGATTTTTTTTCCTTTACTATTCCCTCAATGGCTTGCCCGATGTAATCACGGAAACAATTTAGCTGGGGTTTCACTTTTCCAATCCCCGAGCAGGGCATACCCAGTCCGTACATCAGTTGGTAATATTCAGGATTCTTGAATGCGAAGCTCCAATAGGCCTCGGCGTGTGCTTTGAGTAGTTGCTTTGGGTCTTGGTACTTTTTCTTGTTCTTTTCGAGCGTTCTTTCCAGCAACCGAAAACCATCCATAGAAAGTTCAAAAAGGATGGCTTCTTTATTTTCAAAGTGATCGTAAATGACCGGAACGCTGTACTCGATGGCATCGGCGATTTTCCGTATCGACAGTGACTGCCAACCTTCGTCTTTGACCAGCTGCAAGGCCACAGACAAGATATTGGTCCGCATGTTTTCTTTCTGCCTTATTCTTCGTTCAACGATGCCCATTTTCTTAAAAATACCTAACGGTGTTAGCAAAGGTAGGGGCGTTTTTTGAGTTTGTCAAGAGTTAGTCCCACTTGTTTTCTTCAATATCGCTTTTCAGGATGTTATTGATGGAAACTTTTGCGTCAAGCAGCACATAAATGCTCGTTCCATGTTCCCTTGCGTAGGGATTTTCAATCTTTCCAATGCGGCGGATTGTCTTGAAAAGCGGTTTTTCCTTGTTTCGTTCCGGATCGTCATCGTCTGCATTCTGAACCAGGATCAAATGTTTAATTTCTTCATCCAGAGGCACCCAGTTGATGTAATCGGCATTCATGGTCACTGCCTGGATATTTTTGAATTTGGAATAATAATTAATGGCGCCTGCTTGTCCGTAATTATCGCAAAGCACAACTGTATGTTTTTTGTCGCTGATCTTCGCGTATTCGGTATCCACTTTTTGTGCAAGTTCCTTCCAGCCAAGCATATCCGCAAAATCCTGGGGCAGCTCATGATCTTTTCCATCTTCCCAGCGAAGCAAGCCGAGTTTTTGATACGGCTTCGAATTGCGGGCAATCTCGGACGGACTTTTTGTTGGGAACGCCACTCGGAAAATGGGGATAAATAATGCCAAACTGATCACTATGGACACGGGCCGGAGCCATATCAGGCGATTTTGAAATAAATATTCAAGATAAACCGCTCCGAACGAAATGAAGATCGGATAGAGCCCGATGGCATAATATCCCTTGGCCCTCAGATAGGTAAACAGCGCCAGCGTAAACACAAGCGACCAGAAAAATGCCTGGTATTTTCTGAATGCAGGATAGGCAAAAAAAGAAACAAATGCAGCCAGGATAACGAAGATTGAGCCTATAAAATAAAGGAGTTGCTCTTTGAGAAAATCAATTCTGTTCACGTTCACCAGCTGCGATTCGGCGAGCAGTTTCATGTGATGGATAACTGGAAAATTGTTCTGATACTGCCAAAGTAAATTCGGCAAGATGATAATCAGCGTAATGAGTGCTGCAATGTATAATGCCTTGTTTTTGAATATTTTAAAGTTTCCTGTAACCAACAGCGCGGGAGCCAGGCCAGCGACCAGGAACACAATATTGTATTTATTTAAAAAACTAAAACCAAACACAACGCCGGCCATATATAGCCACTTTTTGTTTTCGGTTTTGAGATAATAAAGCATTGTGAAATAGAGCAGCGTCCAGCCGAGGATATCCACGGAATTGGGCTGATAAAGCATGTTCATCCGCAATAGCACGGAAAAAGTAATGGCTGTACCACCTAACAGCAATGCATACAAACTGCCGCCCAGCGCCTCAATGGCCTTCCAAACCGCAACCAATGTTAACACACCAAAAAGCGCCGGGAAAAATCTCACGCAGAATTCATTGTTTCCCAGCAGCAGGATGATATAGGAAATCCAGGAAGTGAACGGCGGCACCGACAAATATCCCCAGGCCAGATGTTTACCCTGATCCAGATGCAAATATTCGTCCCGGTGCAGATCATAACCGGGCGCAATGATCAGATAATGGAGGGCAAATTTTACAAGTATAAAAAGGCAGAGGAACAGCGTTTTCCTATTCATTACAAGAGGTTGAAGGCGGATTTTCTTATTTTCGTTTTAATGTAACTAAGTTGGCAATTCGCTTGTCATTTTCTAGCTTGTAAGCTGTGAATTTTTTTGCCATCATTAATTGGGAAATGGAAATGAGTAACCAAACCTACGTAATGCCTCTGCTTAGCAGGTGGTTGCTAGTTATTTAGTTATAGCTTTGAGCCGAATAAATTATTTATTCGGCTCAAAATCTCCTTATATTTGAGCCGAATAGAAAAGTTAATCGGCTCATGGCATATAATTGGGAACTCTTAGACTGGCCCGACTTTACATTTTCAAGCAACGATGTAGAGGCTACACTCTATGATTTTGCTATGGAGACCGGCGAGATCACTGGTGTTCTCAAATCCCTGCCAGCGGATATTCAGCAGGAATCACTCTTAGAACTCATGCTTTCCGAAGCCATCAAAACATCGGAGATTGAAGGAGAGTTTTTGAGTCGGCTCGACGTAATGTCGTCGATAAGGAATAATCTTGGCCTTAACGAAAAGCACGAGCAAGTCCGCGATCCGAAGGCACGTGGCATAGGCGCACTCATGGTGGATGTGCGTAAAACATTCTCTGAACCGCTTACTGATAAAGCATTATTCCATTGGCATAAGCTCCTTTTTACATCGGAAACCCGCATTCAGGTGGGGTGTTGGCGAGCGGGCGCTGAGCTTATGCAAGTGATTTCGGGCAGTATAGGAAAAGAAGAAGTGCATTTTGAAGCGCCGCCATCAGCTATTGTTCCGGCAGAAATGGAGCGTTTTCTTGTTTGGTTTAACGAAACAGCACCGGGCGGAAACCGTGTCATTAGCAGCGCACCGGTTCGGGCTGCCATTGCGCATTTGTATTTTGAAACCATTCACCCTTTTGAAGATGGGAATGGTCGGATTGGCCGTGCAATTGCCGAAAAAACATTATCCCAAACGCTGGAACGGCCCATTATGATGAGCTTGTCGCGGACCATTGAAGCCGACAGAAAGGGTTATTATGCTGCTTTGAAAAAGGCGCAACGGAGCAATCACATTACAGAATGGATCAACTATTTTGTAAACATCACATTACAAGCGCAGCGCGAAAGCCGTGAACTGATTGATTTTGCATTAAAGAAAACACAGTTTTTTGACCAGCATAAAGAGCGGCTAAATGAACGTCAGCTGAAAGTGGTTCAACGCATGCTCGAAGCAGGTCCAGTCGGTTTTGATGGAGGAATGTCAGCAAAAAAATACATGAGCATTGCCAAAACCTCAAAAGCCACAGCTACCCGCGATTTGCAAACATTGCTCGAAACGAACGTGTTGCAAGCCGAAGGCGGCGGCAGGAGTGTTCGTTACCGCTTAATGATTTAAGCCGCCACCATCTCGTTCAGCTCCATTAGTATCTGGTTTACCTCCCTGTCGGGAAGGCCGCTATGGCGAAGCTGTAAGATGCCAGCCAGCTGTGCATTAAGCCTTTTTAATTGCCAGTATTTGGAATGATTAGGGCCGATGGGCGGATAAAAAGTGTTTTTATCAGGATCCTTCACGAGTACGATCAGCTCAAAGGCCACCCGTGAATGGTTCTGTACAGTATTGGCAAAGACCTTGACACATCTCCCGGTTTTCAAGGTAATTTCACGTTCGAAGTCCATTGAGTAATAATGCTTTTTAAGGGCAATAGCCTGACACAAGGAGTAAGGAACCGTATCAAACGTTGCACACAAAAGCATTTTTATTCTCCGAAAAAGAATAATTGCCAGTTAACTTCCTGGAATATATGGCGATGCAAACCTGCTCCGGAAGCTGTTTTTTATCATTCCATTAATCCGCTGATGCTGTCAGCGACAATTTGAGATCTGACATGAGTTTGAACATGGCATTATTGATTCCGTCAAGGTCGGCTTTCGCATTTTTCAGGTTGTTTTCCGCTTCTGTGCGTTTTTTCTTGCTTTGCTCGGTTTTGACGGCCACTTCCTTCTCCATCACGGCATCATTGTCCTTTACCCCCAGCCTGACGGGGCTGTGCGTGGTAGAAATGCCGTCCAGCTTGTCAATCCGGACATTGTACTGCTGGTCTTTGCATTCAATGGTGAGGTCAAAACGGACATATTCATAAGTGATGCTGGACACTGGCGCATAGCTGGTTAAAATGAGCTTACCCAGCTGCAGGTCTTCAAACGTGACTGCGTTTTCGTAGTTGCCGAAGGTCTTACTGATCCAGTTCTGGGCTTCTTTGAATATTTCCGATTTCGATTTCTTGGGCTGTCCGGAATCGGAATAGAACACGTTTTTCTGCACGTCGAGCGGGAGTAAGCCGGATTGGGAAAAGCCTTTTTGGCCAATAAAAAGAAGCAGGATCAGAAGTGATTTTTTCAAAATGATTGCGGATGTTTTGGGTGATAAAGGTAATAACAAAAGTTTTGGCAGCGCGATCGGCTGCCGGTTCCCCCGGAATTAATATATTCGGGCTGCCACTTATCCTGAACCCATATGAGAAAGTATTTATTGTTCCTGGTTATATTTTTGACATGCCTTGCCGCGGCTCCCCGACGGATTTCCTGGGTCGCCATCGGCGATTCGATCACTTATCTGAATGATCATCAAGACGAAACCGGCAACCGGATTACCAAAGGATATATGACGTTAATTAGCGAAAAATTTCCGCGCGTCAGCTACGTGAATAAGGGTTATAACGGCTGGACGTCGATCAACATTGCAGATAAGATCGAGACGTTGGAATTGCCTGAGGCGGAAGTTTACAGTGTTTTTTTAGGGACAAATGAATGGTGGCAGGGCAAGGATCTTGGGACTATTTCTGATTACAAACAGAGAACGGGGACAAAAACCGTGTATGGCGCATTTCGCGTGATTACGGATAAATTAAAGCAGTTGAACAAAAAGGCGAAAATCATTCTGATAACGCCCATGCAAAGAGGGGATTTCGTATATATAAACAACCAGAAAAACAACGCATTCGGCTCCTATAAGCCTAAAAATGGCCAAAGCCTGGAAGAATTTGCCAACGCCATTTCGACCATTGGCAAACTTGAAAAAATTCCGGTTGTGGACCTTTATCACGACAGCGGCATGACGGTTGATAATATGGTCAATTTTAAAAAACTGAAAGACCCAGCCACGGGCAGCTACAAGAACTTTACATACCCAGACTACACCACCATCCCTTTTGATCCCGAAAAAGACGAATATCCCTATCCTCCCGAATCCATAAACATGACCTACGATGGCCTGCACCCGTCCGACAAAGGCTACAAGATCATTGCGGAGATGGTTGAAAAGAAGTGGAAGGGTTTGCGGTGAGGTAAAAATTAGCTTACCTTTGCGCCATAATTCGATACCATGATCTACTTTTTTGCAGACGAACAGAACACTGTTTTTGCGGTCCAGATAGAGCGAACGCTAACAGAATCAGATACTTCCAAATTAAGCTGGCTTTTTGGCGGCACGGAACTCCGGGATGAAACCGTCATCACGGAGTTTTTTGTTGGTCCCCGTGCAGCGATGATTACGCCGTGGAGCACCAATGCCGTTGAGATTACCCAGAATATGGACATTCAGGGCATCATACGCATTGAGGAATTTAAAAAAGTGTCAGCCGATTTTACGGATTTCGATCCGATGCTTTCGCAGAAATACAGCGAGCTGAACCAGGACATTTATGCAATCAGCATTCAACCGGAATCTATCCTGGAAGTGGCTGATATTGCGGCTTATAACAAGCAGGAAGGCCTTTCGCTGAGCGATGAGGAGGTTGATTATTTGAATGAACTGGCCGAAAAACTGAACCGCAAGTTAACGGATTCAGAGGTTTTCGGTTTTTCTCAGGTCAACTCCGAGCATTGCCGTCACAAGATCTTCAACGGAACGTTTGTGATTGACGGTGAGGAGCAGCCGGTTTCATTGTTCAAGCTGATCCGTAAGACTTCGGAAACAAACCCGAATTCGATCGTTTCTGCATATAAGGACAATGTGGCGTTTGTGAAGGGGCCGGTTGTGCAGCAATTTGCGCCAAAAAGACCAGATGTTCCTGAATATTACGAGATTAAAGATTTTGAATCCGTTCTTTCACTGAAAGCGGAAACGCATAATTTCCCTACAACCGTTGAGCCATTCAACGGTGCCGCAACGGGTTCTGGTGGAGAAATCCGTGATCGACTTGCAGGCGGACAAGGTTCTTTGCCTCTGGCAGGCACGGCGGTTTATATGACGGCTTTGTCTCGATTGGAGGAAAACCGGCCTTGGGAAAAAGGCGTTGAGGAGCGCGAATGGCTTTACCAGACGCCTATGGATATCCTGATCAAGGCTTCTAATGGGGCAACTGATTTTGGAAATAAATTCGGGCAACCGCTGATCGTGGGCTCCGTGCTAACATTTGAGCATGAGGAGCTGGGCCGGAAGTTGGGTTATGATAAAGTGATCATGCAGGCAGGTGGCGTTGGTTATGGCATCGCAGATCAGGCCAAAAAATCCAAACCTGAAACCGGCGATCAGATCGTGGTGATGGGTGGCGAAAACTACCGGATCGGCATGGGCGGTGCAGCTGTTTCATCGGCTGACACGGGCGCATTTGGTTCCGGCATCGAGCTTAATGCGATCCAGCGTTCCAATCCGGAAATGCAGAAGCGTGTTGCCAACGCAGTTCGCGGGATGGTGGAAAGTGGTAGTAATTCAATCGTTTCTATCCACGATCACGGCGCTGGCGGACATTTGAACTGCCTTTCCGAGCTTGTTGAAGAAACAGGCGGGCACATTAACCTGGATAAATTGCCTGTGGGCGATCCGACACTTTCGGCCAAAGAGATCATTGGTAATGAGTCGCAGGAGCGTATGGGGCTGGTGATCAGCAAGGAAAATCTTGAAACATTGAAACGCATTGCCGACCGTGAACGCGCACCACTTTATCAGGTGGGTGAAGTGACCGGCACGCATCGTTTTACATTCGAGTCTGAGAAAACCGGTGCGAAGCCGATGGACCTGGAAATGGAAGATATGTTTGGCAGTTCGCCTAAAACGGTGATGGCTGATAAAACTATTGAAAGAAACTACGAGCCTGTCACTTATGAAATTGGCAAGTTGCATGAATATTTAGAGCAAATGCTGCAACTGGAAGCGGTCGCAAGCAAAGACTGGCTGACGAACAAAGTGGACCGCTGCGTAGGTGGGCATGTGGCCAAGCAGCAGTGCGCGGGACCTTTGCAGCTGCCGTTGAACAATGTCGGCGTTATGGCGCTGGATTTTCAGGGAAAAGATGGAATCGCAACATCAATCGGTCACGCGCCGCTTTCGGCACTGATTGATCCTGCTGCCGGAAGCCGTAATGCCATTGCCGAAGCGCTTTCCAACATTGTTTGGGCACCATTGAAAGATAATCTGACGAGCGTTTCGCTGTCTGCAAACTGGATGTGGGCTTGCAAAAACGAAGGCGAGGATGCGCGTTTGTACAAGGCTGTCAAGGCCTGCTCGGAATTTGCGATCAGTCTGGGAATCAACATTCCAACGGGCAAGGATTCGCTTTCAATGAAGCAGAAATATAAAAATGACGAAGTGATCGCGCCGGGAACGGTCATTATCTCAGCGGCCGGACATTGTGACGACATTACTGCGGTGATTGAGCCTGTTTTGAAGAAAACGGGTGGTTCTATTTACTATATCAATCTTTCGGGAGATACATACAAGCTGGGCGGTTCGTCATTTGCTCAGATATTGAATAAAATTGGTGATCAAACGCCTGACATTCAGGATGCAGGCAAGTTCAAAACTGCATTTGATACCATTCAGCAATTGATCAAAGAAGGTAAGATCCAGGCTGGTCACGACATTGGCAGCGGAGGCTTGATCACAACATTGCTTGAAATGTGCTTTGCAGACCGTGATCTGGGCGCTTCCATTGATCTTTCAGCACTTGGGGATCAGGATATTATTGAAAAGCTGTTTGCTGAAAATATTGGCATCGTTTTCCAGGCCGACGAGTCTGCGGAATCGTTACTGGAAGCGCAGGGCGTTGATTTCCATAAGATCGGGGCCGTTAATATGGCTTCCACCCTGACGGTGAAAGATGCTGCTGGCAAGTGGGATTTTGATATTGAAACTTTGCGTGATGTTTGGTTTAAAACATCCTATTTATTGGATAAGAAGCAAACCAAACCGGAGCTTGCGAAGGAGCGTTTTGATCATTACAAAAACCATTTGCTGCGCTACAAATTCCCCGCTCATTTTGATGGTAAAAAGCCAGTTATCGATGAGTCCAAGCCGAGACCGAAAGCAGCGGTGCTTCGTGAAAAAGGGAGTAATTCGGAAAGAGAATTGGCCAATGCAATGTATCTGGCTGGCTTTGATGTGAAAGACGTCCATATGACCGACCTTATTTCCGGTCGGGAAACTTTGGAAGACATTCAATTTATAGGTGCGGTAGGAGGGTTTTCGAATTCGGATGTTCTGGGTTCCGCGAAAGGTTGGGCCGGAGCATTTCTTTATAATGAAAAAGCCAAGATTGCGCTGGAAAAATTCTTTGCACGTGAGGATACATTGTCCGTCGGGGTTTGCAACGGCTGCCAACTTTTTGTTGAGCTTGGGCTAATCAATGAAAACCACGAGCAAAAGCCAAAAATGCTCCACAACGCGAGTGGTAAGCACGAAAGCATTTTTACCTCGCTGACCATTCAGTCCAACAAATCCGTCATGCTTTCCACACTGGAAGGCAGCACATTGGGCGTCTGGGTTTCCCACGGAGAGGGCCGGTTCGACTTCCCGTATTTGGAAGATCAATACAAGATTGTTGCCAAATATGCTTATGAAACTTATCCAGCCAGTCCAAACGGGTCGGGTTTCAACACTGCGATGCTATGCGACGAAACAGGCCGCCATTTGGTGATGATGCCGCATATCGAAAGGTCACTTTTCCAATGGCACTGGGCTAACTATCCGGAAGGCAGGAAAGACGAGGTGAGTCCTTGGTTGGAGGCGTTCGTGAACGCCCGGAAGTGGGTTGAGGGGGTTACTCGGGATTGAAATCCCGGGTTTCGGGATTGGTTGTGCCTGACGGCACTTTTCTTGTTGGATGTTAGTGCCGGTAGGCACGGGTCATATATTTGGGTCAGGATTTATCCTGGCCTTTGTTTTTTCGCCGGGATTGAAATCCCGGGTTATGGATTGGTTGTGCCTGACGGCACTTTCTTGTTGGATGTTAATGCCGTCAGGCACGGTTCATATTTCGGGTCAGGATTTATCCTGGCCTTTGTTTTTTCGCCGGGATTGAAATCCCGGGTTATGGATTGGTTGTGCCTGACGGCACTTTTTCTTGTCGGATGTTAGTGCCGTCAGGCACGGTTCAGATTTATGGGTCAGGATTTATCCTGGCCTTTGTTTTTTCGCCGGGATTGAAATCCCGGGTTATGGATTGGTTGTGCCTGACGGCACTTTCTTGTTGGATGTTAGTGCCGTCAGGCACGGTTCATATTTCGGGTCAGGATTTATCCTGGCCTTTGTTTTTTTCATCGGGATTGAAATCCCGGGTTATGGATTTATTGTGCCTGACGGCACTTTCTTGTCGGATGTTAGTGCCGTCAGGCACGGTTCATATTTCGGGTCAGGATTTATCCTGGCCTTTGTTTTTTCGCCGGGATTAAAATCCCGGGTTATGGATTGGTTGTGCCTGACGGCACTTCCTTGTCGGATGTTAGTGCCGTCAGGCACGGTTTATATTGCGGGTCAGGATTTATCCTGGCCTTTGCGCAATCTCAAGGCTTTGCTTAAACCTTTCGATATACCAAAGTCTCCTTAGGAAAAGTGATAATGTTCTCTGTGGAAATTGATGCTTAGTTTGCCTGCCAGATATCTAATTTGACACACATGGCAAACACCTACTCTCAGATGTACATTCAAGCTGTATTTGCGGTAAAATATCGCCGGGCAGTTCTTGATAAGGAATGGAGGGCGGAGTTAATGGCGGTCATTGGCAATTTGATCAATGAAACTGGTTGCAAAACAATAATAGTTAACGGCGTTGAAGATCATGTACATTGTTTCTTTGCCTTGAAGCCTTCCATTTCTGTTTCAGAAGTGATGAAGAATGTCAAGGCAAAATCCTCAAAATGGATTAATGACAACCGATTGCTCGTAGAAAGATTTGAGTGGCAGCGAGGTTTCGGGACGTTCTCATACAGTCAGTCACATATCGACAACGTTATCAAATACATTCAAAATCAAGAACAACACCATAGCAAGGCGACATTCCGGAACGAGTATATTGAAATGCTGATTAGATACGGAGTTGATTACGATGAGCAATATGTCTTTAAGGGGTTGATCTAATCTTACTAATTTTCCGGTTCAGCCTCAATCACTTCCTCACATAAACCTCCAAAATCTCCTGATCAACCCCCAAGCGGTCAATCTTCTCGATGCCGGTTTGAATGAGGGTATCGCCTTTCAAACGGAGTTTGAAGTGGAAATCTCGATTTTCCCAGTCGCGGTAGTTACAGTATTGCAGATGTTCCGAATATTCTTCGCCCTTTAATGTGTAGGTGCCGCCGCCAGCGTCGAAAACGGCCGTATCGCCTTTGCCCTGATTGATATCGTGTTTCATGAAAGTGAAATGCGATGCTGTAAACATTTTGATCATTTCCTGGTTTTTGATCGGAAACGTGACAAGCGTGTCGTTTTTGGTGATCACTTTGCTGGATGAAAGTGCCCATGTGCCAATAATGGAGGGAGAAGTTGTGTCAGGATCGTTCTTTTTTTCGCCGCAGGCAGCGCAAATTGTCAGAAAAGCAAGGGTGTAAAATTTTGATTTCATTAAGGTTACAGAAATAAGAGTTGGATTTGGCTTTCAAGTTAATGGATTATTTTTTTAACTTTAAATACACTAAACTCAACATTTTATGAAAGGCTTAAAAAACTTGACAATGGCGCTGGTGGTTTTGCTTTGCGCCTCCTTCACCATGTTGCATCACGGCTGGGCCGACTATGACCAAACCAAGCCACAGGATTTTGAAACAAAAATTGAAGAATCGATTTACGAAAATCCGCATGTGCTCGCTAAGGTTAAGTACAACAAAGAAATGTATACGGTATTTCTGGCGCCCACCAGCCGTATGACCGATCGGGGACTTACAGGTGATATGATCAAAAAGGGCACATCTGTAAGGCTTGTCGCTTATCCGCATAAGACCGAAAAAGGCGAAATGCGCGCTGAGAGGATCTTCGTGGATGGTAGGAAATTCGAACTTCGCTGATAGTGCTGGACTTTCTTGACTGGCTGGAAAAAACTTCGTGGGCAGTAGGCATTCGTCAATCTTTGTGGCTTTATCCGATATTGGAAATCGTCCATATAGTGGGGATAGTCATGCTGGTTGGACCAGCCTTTATGTTTGATTTGAGGTTATTGGGACTCTCCAAAAAGATTCCCTTAGCCAGTTTAGCTGAACATTTACTGCCGTGGTCGCGCAGATCGCTGCTGTTGATAATCCCATCCGGCGTATTGCTGTTCATCACGAACGCCAATGCGCTGGGTGTTGATCCGACGTTCTGGACAAAAATGAGCCTTATTGTCATTGGGGCAATTAATGTCTTCGTTTTTCACCGTTTTATTTTCAAACCGGGGGCGAATCCAAATGCTAAATTCTTGTTTCAGGCCAAGATTACTGCCTGTGTTTCTATTGTAGTTTGGATTGCTGCCATTGCCTGCGGTCGGTTGCTTGCTTATTAAATGGATATTTGTTGAAGAAATGTTAAACCAGTTCTTCCAGAAAACGGTTAATATCACTGAGGCCTTTTGTTGTCGCATAAGACCGAAATAAATGTGCTTTCATCCGTAAATAATGTGTCATCTGACTGGCAATATGCTGCCGCGACTGTGCCAGAACAGCTTCGGAAAGCCAAAATCTGTTTTGAAGACTGTTACTGGAAACGATCAATAGCTTGTCATTTGCTGAGCTGAACCTGAGATATCTTGTTTCTTCCAAAAGCGCAACATCACGCTCCAACCCAGAGGTACGGTCGAGTATAACGTTCTGGTAATTAGTAGCAATACGTGTATTTTGCTCCATCAAATGTACCATGCTAAGCATCAAACACTGGTACTTTAAGCTGTTTTCAAATAATAGCATATTCTTTTTTAGGAAATCATATAAACTTTTTATTGGTAACTGATTGTGGATCTGCGTATTCGATTCAGTGTAGGTTTGACTAAGGGTGTAAACAAGGTCATCTTTTGTAGGAAAATAATAAGTGAGGTTTCCTATCCGCATCCCTAAGTCAGTGGCGAGCTCCCGCATGCCCACATACTCAATCCCCTTCTGGTTGAAAAGCTCTAGTGCCCGGTTAATAATTTTCTCTTGCGTTGCGTTCACTTTTTTATTTTTAATTTGGTCAATGTCCTAATACCGCTTAATTTTAGGTCGTTGTCCAAAATTATAATATTAAATCGTATGGCAAAAGTAATTTCTACCATCCACCCAGTTTATCCCGTTACGATCGATAACGGTCATGGTGAGCAGCTCACATTTCTCGGGCGTGAAATCCGGGATGGCGTTGAGTATTTACAAGTTGAGAATCAGGTAAGTCCAGGGGCCGGTCCGCCTATGCATGTGCATCACCATCAGTACGAGAGCCTGTACATTAAGGAAGGTAAAATGGGCGTCCAGATTCTGGGCCAGGAACCGTATTTCCTCGGAAGGGGAGATCAGGCAACATTTGAAAGCGGAATTGCTCACCGGTTTTGGAATGCAGGGGAAACAACATTACACTGCACCGGCGAAATTTGGCCCCCTCACAATATTGAGTATTTTCTCTCTGAAATCTACCGTTCCAGCCGTCAAAACGAAAAGGGCATCCCTGCCACATTCGACGCAGCCTATTTGCTCTGGAAATATAAAACTGAATTTGACATGCTAGGCATTCCCGCATTTGTAAAGAAAGTAATTTTTCCAATTGTACTTTTTATCGGAAAGATGCGCGGACTGGATAAGAGATTTAAAGGCGCCCCAAAGGCAATTTGATTTCCCTTAATTATAGACATTTCGTGCAGAGAGCCATATGCATTTGTTTTCATTCCAACATTGATTGGTATTTTATTCCTGCCGATATTTACGATGTGGCCTATCAATTGATGAAAAGTAAAACATTCTCTGTTTACAACCTCGCTATAAATCCTGATGCGCGCACCATTGAGCTTGTCAAGACGCTTAAAAGACGCCTGACAACGCACCTCGGCCGCAGTTACGGGAGCGTAAATTCCCTGGCGCATGTAACATTGATAGTGTTTATGGCCAGCGATGATGACTATCACATTATTCTTGCTGAATTTGAAAGGGTGCTGGCCGGATTGGCACCATTGGAAATGGAACTCTCGGGTTTCGGTGATTTTTCGGACAGACCTGAATGCACTTTCTACATAAAGCTAGGTGATGAATCCGCACAGCAAATCGCCCGATACTGCAAAAGCATTGGAACAAACTTTAACAAACTTTTGAGGCAAAGGTGCACAGACCGTTGGGATACGGTAGGTCGGAAAAAGCCCCATATGACCATTGCACGTGAACTCACCCTTGAAGAAATAAAAGTCTCTCGCGAATTTTTCGCCGAGACATTTACCGAGCAGTTCACATGCAACTCGTTTGTAATGCGCAAGTTCAACGAAGGGAAACGCCGATACGAAATTATCAACACCATTCCTTTGTTAGGCCACGAATATATGGTGGGGCAGCAGATGCGGCTGTTTTAACATGAAAATTTACAATTAATACAAGACACGTGGAGCAATATTCCCTAGCCATCATGCCCAGCGCGGCGATTTCGCTTGATGTTGCAGAGATGAAGCAGCAGTTGAGAAGTGCTTTTGGCAAAAGTTATGGCAGTGCCAATGCGGAGGCACATATTTCTTTGGATGGATTTGAGGCGGATGAAAACGATTATCCGTATATCCTGGCCGAATATCGCCGTATCGTCGCTGAGTTGGACCCTTTTGAAATCCACTTTTCAGGATTTGATGATTTTGACAGGGCTAATTATTCTGCGTTTTACATTAAGCCGACAATTGATTCTTCCGACGCGATCAGGCAGCGTAGCGATGCTGTGGTGAAAGCATTTGATAAAAAGCTTAAAAAGCAATACACCCGGAAATGGGCCGATGAGTCGAAAAATCCGCATATGTCGGTTGGTCGCAGGCTTACGCGGGAGTGGGTTGAGTTAGCATATGCAATGTTGCCGACGTATGAAGCAAGTTTTTGGTGCGACTCGTTTGTTATTCGGAAATTTAATGAAAAACGTCGCCAGTATGATGTGGTTGATGTGCTTCCTTTATTGGGATCTCCTGAACCACTTGCACAGCTGGATCTTTTTCAGCCCTGATTTACAACATAAAAATGCCGGTAACTATCCAATCAATGTGCATAATGGGTATATTAGTCGCTGGTGACATAATGGATGTTGGATAAATTTTTTGCTGGGATGTTTCAGAAGGCTGTTAGCTGGGTATTTTTTATATGTTTTGCCGCATTTTTTCAGGGAGCATTTGGCCAGTCCGTTTCGGTTCCCGGGAAGCCGTGGCTTTCAGAATACAATGTTTATAAGGAGTACAAAGGTGTATATGTTGTCAAGAAGATAACCATTCCCTGCCGGG
The DNA here is from genome assembly GCF_000428845.1 of Dyadobacter alkalitolerans DSM 23607. Classification (GTDB taxonomy): domain Bacteria; phylum Bacteroidota; class Bacteroidia; order Cytophagales; family Spirosomataceae; genus Dyadobacter; species Dyadobacter alkalitolerans. Next base: position 167,843 of record NZ_AUAS01000004.1, read on the forward strand.
CTTACGAGACTTTCTTGATTGATAATAATGGCAAAAAGCTGACGCCCGCTTACCGGGATATCGGTGAGTTTTCAGGCGATCTGGCAGAGTTTGTGCCAATGAAACTGGATGAGGAAAAGCTTGGCCGTCACGGTTTTATCAATAGGAGAGGCGAGGTGGTTATCCAGCCTGTTTATGTTTCAACGGATAAATTTTACGAAGGAAAAACTTGGGTAATTTATCGCGCGGGAAAGCAGTACGGTCTTTCCTATATCGATTCCACCGGAAAGGAAATTTACAAAGTTCCCATCCAGTATTTCAGAAAGGACTTTTTAATCTCTGCGGCAAAGATGGATATGATTTGCAACCAGGACACGCGGGAAGACATTCTCTGGTGGAAAGGCCGCAACTATTTCATCCTGAATTGGAATTTCAGTCCATTCATTGAGAAGGAGGTGAAGAGCTCAAAGTATATCTATCATTTTCTTTATGAAGGGAAATACGGGATTATTGACAACAAAATGATCCTGCGCGTGCCCGTTTCGCTGGACGACATTGATCCGGAATACAAGTTTTCGGGACAGGGTATGGAGCGGGTTAAGTATGGGGATAAGTTTGGTTATATCAATGTCTTCACCGGTGAGCTTATCACGGATTTTTTATATACTGATACGCGCAAACCGACTTCCGGGCTATTTTGGGTTAAGAAAAATAACAAATGGGGCTGTATAGACAAAACCGGTAAAACGCGCATTCCATTTCTATACGACGAAGCAACCGGCTTCACCAGCGAAGATCGCTCGGCCGTAGCGATCAACGGAAAATTTGGTCATATTGACAAAAAAGGAAAAATCCGGACGCCGCTCAAATACGACTTCGCATCCTATTATAACCGCGGCATTTCTATGGTCCGCATCAATGATAAATACGGTTATATCGACATCAACGATCGCTACATTATCGAGCCCATTTACGACGAAGCACTCCCATTTGACAAAGAAACAACCGTAGTAGAGCGCCTGTGGCTACGCTTCGAACTCTCTATGAAGGGGGAAGAAAAATTCATAGGTTTCTCCTACAAGCTCAATGCCATTTTCATCCTGATCGGCTTGGTGCTTTTTATTTACATTAACAGCTTTATTTTCAAACGCGTGCAGCTGGCTCGGGCTAAGCGGAAGAAATGAGTATCCGCTGCACCACTACATCACTCCCCATATAGCACCTGACAACGCTCGCAGAAGTAACTTCGTCGTTTTGTTTTACCCAGATATTCCTTGTGAAACGGAATAAGGCAGCGGGGACATGTTTTTTTGGTGTGTGCAAGCCAGTGTTTTTTTAGGGTAAATTCTTTTTTCCAGTGCAAAAAATCGAAACTGTAATGGCTGGTTTCCTGGACCAACTCTTCGAGTTTTGCTTTTGGCAATGCCCCAATGCTGCTGAGCGGGTGCACCTGGATGCGGAACAGCACTTCGTTTTTGATAATATTGCCGCTTCCGGAGAAAATGTTCTGGTCCAGCAGTGCGTCGCAAGTGAGCAATTTTAATTTGTCTTGTAATTTGTCGATTGCCTTTTCAGGGCTCCATTGATCCGACATGATATCGCTGCTCCAATCATAAATCGCATCGGCAGGCTGGTCCAGGATTGCCACCGAGCAGGCGTAGAAATTCAGTTCTGCGTCGTCGAAAACGAGCGTGAGACGCGGTGGTGTTTTCTTACGCTCGTTGATAAGATAGGAACCAAACAGCATGAAATGGATCCGTAAGGTAAAGTCCTCGAAGCACACCAGGAAATGCTTTCCCCAGGATCGGAAAGCAAGCACTTTCTGGTCGGTTAGCCGGTCCTTGTCAATCTTGGAATTGCCTTCTGCAAGTCTGATAACCGGATTTTCCAGATGCAACGCATCGATTGCTTCTCTTAAAATAACAATGGACGGTCCCTCGGGCATGATATAAGTGGTTGATGAATAGCTCGCGTGGCCTTCTCAAAAATTAATGCCAGTCGCAATGCTGTTTGCAGGCACACTTATTGAGTAAGTCGACATGCACCTTTACTTTTAACCAAAACCAACATATAGCAATGGGAAAAGGCAAAGATCTTTTTGGATATTATAACGATTTGGCCAAGACGAAAGGTCCGCAAAGCGAGGAGAGCGCTTACGCGGGCGTGCTGTTCCAGGCGCTTCTGATGGTAGGGGAGCGTCGCGTTTTCGAACTCTTGGAAGAAGCCGATGCAACAGGCAAAAAATTACAATTGCAAGCCTCCGCGGTGCCGGCGGGAAAAGACGATTGTCCCGACTGCATTGTGCTGGTTGACAAGGACTGAGGCCAATTGGGTTAGGTCCTTGCATTGCATATAACTTGGCACGGTTGCTGTAAAAGCGGATCGCTGGTATGATTTTTAGTTTGAAAGAAGGGATTTAATGTTCCTGCACAGCTAGAATTTATATGACCAAAAGCAATTTCTTTTCAACAATTTTTATCATAATGCTGCTTTCGCTCCGGATTGCAGCGCAAGACACCACAAAAAAATCCACACGCACAGTTGCTATTCCTGATACGCTTTTATTTAGAATTGAGAAAGCACAAGCAGTCATTACTCAAATTAATGGCGCCAATAAGAAGGGCTACGACAGCGGTTTGATTAGAGAAGAACTAGTCGGCGTTAAGCGCAATGTAGACCAGATACAGGCAGCAGTAAGCGCCGAAAATGCCATACCAAGCAGTAAAGATTTACAGAATTACAAACTGATGCTCACCGATGTGCAGCAGCGCACAGGTCAATGGCGCAAGACGCTGAGCAAGCATAATAACGACCTGCAACTACTTTCCGAACAGGTTATTGAATTTAGCAGGGATTCACTGCTGGATATCAAGGCGGGCGACAGCACACAAAAGAAGCTTTACTCCGGGCAAATCGCCGATTTGAAAGTGAAATTGCAGGATGCAGGAAAAACTACCACTGCAAACCTGGACACAGTAAGCAGCTTGCTGGCCGAGGTCTCTGAGGTTTTCTTTCGCGCAAACGACCTGGAAACCACTATCAACGATTATATTAAAGAGTCCGGACGAAATCTGCTGGGGAAGGAGTCGAGTTACATTTGGAAAGCGCCGCCGGGAAATATGAACCGGAGCGCGAATGACATTATTAAAGTTTCATATACAGGCCAGAACAAGATCCTGCGCTATTTTTTGCAGTCGACCTGGGATAATCGCGTGCTTCTATTTCTGTTTTGTATAGGATTTTTTGTCTGGATTTTCGTCAATTTCCGGCTGGCTGCCTCTGCTGCGATCAGCAGGGAAATCGGGCAGCTCGATTTTAAATACATCAATCCGAAGCCAATTCTTGCCACGTTTATCATCCTTTTCAATATTACGCCGCTGTTTGAGCCGCGGTCGCCATCGATTTACATTGAGCTGAACCAGTTTTTGCTGCTGATAACGATGAGCATCTTCTTTATGAAGAGGCTTTCCGGTAAACAGTTGGTATGGTGGTTTTCAGTGCTGATTATCTACGTGCTAACCATCATCAGTAACATCATTGTAGGCGAATCTCTTTTATCCCGTCTGGCCCTGATGTCACTTAACGTTGGCTCTATTGCATTCGGAGTCTGGTTTTTCAGGAAGTTGCGGGAAGTGAAAATGGAGGAAAAATTCATCAAGCCGGTCTTGATCATTTACATTGTTTTAAACATTCTCGCAGTAGTCCTCAATGCACTGGGACGCATATCACTCGCAAAAACGTTCAACATTACAGCCATCAGCGGCCTCATTCAGGTTTTAAGCCTTGGAATTTTTGTGCACATTGTTTTGGAAGCCCTGGACTTGCATATGAAGGTGAGTGTGGCTTCAAAAAGGCTTTTTTCGCGTATTAACATCGAAAAAAGCCGCGCTACTTTCACTAAGCTGATGTCGTTCGTTTCCGTGCTTTTATGGATCCTGGTTTTCTGCATCAACCTCAGCATCATTGAACCCATATTTGGTTTTCTCCTGGATATCCTTGAAAAAGAGCGCACGTTTGGTTCCGTGACATTTACACTGGAAAATGTGCTGTTCTTTTCGGTAATCATCTGGCTTGCTAATAAGTTACAAAAACACATCGATCTGCTGTTTTCGGGTCCGGATGTTAATTTTACGGCAGATTCTGTTCACAAGGGCTCCAAACTGGCGCTCGTCCGGCTGGTTATCATTGTGGTTGGTTTCCTGGTTGCCATCACCGTTTCCGGGGTCCCGCTTAGCAAAATCACTGTGCTGCTGGGAGCATTGGGTGTGGGTATCGGACTCGGTATGCAGAACATTGTCAACAACTTCGTGTCCGGGATTATCCTGATTTTTGAAAAACCCTTTACAATCGGTGACTACATTGAACTGGCCGACAAAAAAGGGAAGGTGCTTGATATCGGCATCCGGTCGAGCAGGATGCTTACGCCTCAGGGTTCAAAAGTGATTATTCCAAATGGCGATCTGCTTTCAGGCAGGCTTGTCAATTATACAACCAGCAATGCGCGTTTGAAAGCTGAGATTACTTTCAAGATCAGCACGGACGCAGATTTGGAGCAGGTTAAAAAAATAATCAACGACATTGTTGACAAGGCAGAGGGTGTCGTTAAAAAAGCGCCCCGGCAAGTGTTGTTCAATGCCATTACAGGTGACAGTATTGAACTGAAAATCCTGGTTTGGCTGAATAGCGTTTACTCAGAAACCACTTACAAAAGCTATGTTTTAGAGCAGATCTTGATCCGCTTTAAGGCCAATGACATCAAGGTGATGTAATAGCGTATTTCAAAAGGCACATTAACCGGCATTGCCAGGTTGATGTGCCTTTTTTATTATTTTATATAAAAATTTCGGGACAACATTTTGCTGTTTAATCGTTTAAACATACATTTGACAGCATTATTTCCCCGAATGAAGAAAATTTCCCTTAAAGACATAGCACAAAAAGCGGGCGTCTCTACTGCCCTGGTTTCCTATGTCCTTAACGGCAAAGAAAAGGAAACCAGAGTGGGCGAGGCGATTGCCAAAAAAGTGAGAGAGATCGCCAAAGAGCTCAATTACCAGCCCAATCATCTTGCCAAAAGCCTCAGAAGTGGGAAAACGCACACCATAGGGCTGATTATCGCCGATATTTCCAATCCATTTTTTGCCAACATTGCCAGGGTCGTAGAAGACGAAGCCAAACGAAACGGTTACACGGTAATCATTGGCAGCTGTGATGAAAATGCAGAGAAGTCCTGGGACTTGCTCAATGTCCTCATTAACAGGCAGGTTGATGGTTTTATCATCGTCTCCTGCGAAGGTTCGGAAAACCAAATTCGATATTTAAAAGAACGCAATCTTCCTTTCGTGCTGCTGGACAGGCACTTTCCTAGCATTGAGACAGATTTTGTTGCGACCAACAATTACAAAGCTTCCTATGATGCGGGAATTCATTTGATTCAGTCGGGTTACGAACGCATTGGGTTAATTGCTTATAAGTCACAAATGTATCATATGGTCGAGAGGATTAGGGGATACAGACATGCGCTGAGCGATAACAACATTGCTTTTGACGGCAATTGGTTAAAGGAGGTTACATTCGAAAACATGGAGCAGGAAGTAAAAACCGCTATTGACGCGTATCTGGCGGCTGATTATAAAATCGAAGCGCTGATTTTTGCAACTTATGGCCTGGCAATTAACGGATTAAAGTATATCAATGAGCTGCGCCTGAAAGTGCCTTCGGATCTGGCAATCGTTAGTTTTGGCCAGGCCGAGGTTTTTGATCTTTATTATTGCCCCATCACTTACCTGCGTCAGCCATTGGAATTATTGGGTAAAACATCCGTAGAATATCTCCTGAAAAAAATGAAGAATCCCGAAGAGGGAATGAGGCAGACTTTGATGGAAGCCAAGCTGATTGCAAGAGATTCCTCTATGGCCAAATCCACATGGATGGCTGAATAATTAGTAAAAACACAAGTTATGAATGATCGTACATTTTCCTGGGAACTGTTTAACAAAGCGCCTTTAGTGGGCATTATCCGCAATATTTCACCCGATAATGTCCAGAAGATCCTTCCTCTTTATAAGGAAGCCGGACTGACGACCATTGAGATTACCATGAACACACCTGGTGCTGCCGATATGATCAGGTTGGCTCTGGAAACCGAAGGCGAAGGGCTGAATATTGGTGCAGGGACCGTATGCACAAAAGATGATCTGGAAATGGCGTTGGAAGCTGGTGCTCAGTTTATTGTGACGCCAATCATCAATAAAAAAGTGATCAAATGGTGCGTAAAAAGGAAGGTGCCTATTTTCCCTGGTGCATTCACGCCGACAGAGATTTACAACGCATGGACGTTAGGCGCGACGATGGTGAAAATCTATCCTGCAACTTCACTTGGCCCCGAATATATCAAGGATCTCAAAGCGCCGATGAACCAGCTGAAACTGCTGCCGACCGGTGGCGTAAGTCTCGAAAATATGAGCGCTTTCCTGAAAGCCGGTGCCAATGGTCTGGGGGTAGGAGGGCAGCTGTTTGATAAAAAACTGATTCAGGAACAGGACTGGGAAGGCCTGAGAGCACATTTCCGTCAATTCCACAGCAAACTCGCTTTGTAATGGCGAACAGCAAGACCGGGAGTTACCGGTGGTTCATCGTCGTGCTCCTCTTTACCGCCACAACCATCAACTATCTCGACCGGCAGATCATTGGTCTGCTGAAACCCATTCTCGAAAAAGAATTCGCCTGGACCGAGACTGATTTTGCCCGGATCGTTATGGCGTTCACGGCCGCTTATGCATTAGGTTTGCTGATTTTTGGCTGGCTTATCGACAGGATCGGGACAAAGATAGGTTACTCGATCACCATTGTCTTTTGGAGCATTGCGGGCATGTTGCATGCGGTGGCGCGGAGTGCGTTTGGGTTTGGTGTGGCGCGCGTGGGTCTTGGTTTGGGCGAAGCAGGAAATTACCCGGCAGCAGTGAAAACAGTTGCGGAATGGTTTCCGAAGAAGGAACGTGCATTGGCAACAGGCCTTTTCAATGCCGGAACCAGCGTGGGTGTGGTTGTAGCATTGCTGCTTGTGCCCTGGATATTAAGTCATTTTGGCTGGCAGGAAGTGTTTTGGATTACTGGGGCACTGGGTTTTGTATGGCTGGTTTTCTGGTTGATATACTATGACATTCCCGCACAGCAGAAACGCCTGAGCGCAGCTGAATTGCATTACATTACCAGTGGGCAAGATCAGGATGAAAGCGAGGCGGAAAAGCAGCCTGTTCAGTGGATCAAGCTCTTTACTTTTCCGCAAACCTGGGCTTACATTACTGGAAAGGGCCTTATAGATCCCATTTACTGGTTTTTTCTATTTTGGTTACCATCCTATTTTGCCTCCACATTCAATCTGGATCTTAAAAAATTCAGTGTGGAGCTGATGCTGATCTACACGGCAACGACCATCGGCAGCATAGGAGGCGGTTATTTGTCTTCCTGGCTTATTAAGAAGGGATGGCCTACATTGGAAGCCCGAAAAACCGTGCTGCTTGCTTTTGCTGTGTTGGAACTGTCGGTTATAATGATCCAGTTTGCCGGAAATGTTTGGCTCGCAGTCGGGCTGATCAGTTTTGCAGTTGCCTTGCATCAGGCCTGGGCAACAAATGTGTTCACATTGCCGTCCGATCTTTTTCCTAAGCAAGCAGTAAGCTCAGTGGTGGGCATCGGCGGCATGGCCGGCGCTGTCGGCGGGATTTTGTTTCCTATCCTGATTGGCAGTCTGCTGGACAGTTACAAAGCTGCTGGTAACCTGGAAGGCGGCTATAACATTATCTTTACAATCTGCGGATGCACTTATCTGATAGCGTGGCTGATCATTCATTTGTTAACAAAAACGCCTAAGATTGTAGAACTGGACGAGCTGCGTTAACGGCTCGCTACGTTATCCAAATAGAAAAATGGGAGTGAAAAATAGAAGTAGAGAATACTACGAAGGCCGCTTGCAAACTTGCAAGCGGCCTTCGTTCATTAATGCTTTGAATGCCAATTATTTCAAGCCACGGCCCGTTTTGTGCTGTAACTCGTCGATTCTCTTGGATGCTTCTGCTTTGCTTAATGTTTCATCAAATTCTTCACCAGCTTCGTCGGAAAGCGTTTTGAGATAGGATTGTTGCGCACCCGTCATCGGTTCGTCGCCGGTTGTCCACTCGTTAGGATCTTTTACAGTATTGGATCCTTTTATCTGGTCATTTTCTTCAGACTCGTTTTTATTTATATCAGCCATGATTATATCGTTTTTTTAAGCTGATATAAAAAAACTGAGCCAGGCATGCAGGTTAAGCGCAGTATAGCTTTTGATGATGGAGAATCGAATTGTAAATTTGGCGTATGGAAAACATTCTGATTACTGGCGGCATAGGGAATTTAGGTAAAACGGTTGTACAAACATTAGCAGAAGGTGGCTATCACTTGCATCTTGCGGTCAGAAAAGATGTTGAGAATAGCGCTGGAAATGTGTCATTTTATCCAACGGATTTAGCTGATAGTGAGCAGGCTGACGCATTCGTGCAAAAGGTTTTGGCTGAAAACACAAAAATAAAAGCAGGGGTTTTCCTCGCAGGCGGGTTTCAGCCCGGGAATCTTGCTGAAACTTCCATGGATGACATTACGAAGATGGTGAACCTCAATTTCGCGACCGCATTTAATGTTGCCCATAAGCTCATTGCCCATTTCAAAACAGTCGGCGGCGGCAAGCTTATTTTTGTCGGGTCGAAAGCGGCCATGGATTTCAAAAACGCAGGCAGCAATTTCGCCTACTCATTGTCTAAACAGCTGCTCTATAACTTCTCGGATCTCATTAATCAAAGTGAAGCAAATGCCGGGATCACTTCGCACATACTTCTTCCTGGAACCATTGACACAGTAACAAACCGCGAAGCAATGCCCAACGCGGATTTCTCCCAATGGACAATCCCGGCCGCTATTGCCCGCACCATCCAGGACATTCTATCAGGAAAAGAGTCAAATGCAGAGATAGAATTCTGATTTTTGGGATTAGGGTTCGGCTCGTAAGGGTGAACCGTTCGTGCTGATTGTAAACCGCTTATGTAAAGTGTGTTAGCTGGGAAAGTAGTTTGAGAGATTGTTTGTTTTATTTATAAATGCAGAAACAAAAGGAACAGCACCAGCTAAATCACTTTCCAGCCTATGCAAAACCGCCCTTTATCCCGGGATTTCTATTCCTTCGCTATCTTTTTCGTAGCAAGTTACCTTGTTGCCATCCTGATCCAGACCGTTATAAGCTTATTACTGGGCAGTAGGTTTATAACTTTTCAATCGTTTCACTCGTGGCTTGCCGTATTGCAGTCTGTTTTTGCTATCTCATCTTTTGCGCTGCTTAAATATTATTGGTCTAAGGGTTACAAAGTTGTTTTTGCCACAGCGTTGGCAAGCGCTTTGGTTTTATTCGCGCAGATGACAATGGTTTATTTTTTGCTGATGCACCGCGATCTGCAATCGTTTTACATGAATTTGACGGTTGTCGGACTGGTCCTGAATGTGCTTTACGGAACAAGTTTGGTATTTTCCAATACAGGACAAAGACTATGGTTAAAACGGGGCGGCTGGCTGGCTATTCTGACGGGGATCCCTGTGTGTGTGATTGCTTTGTGGTCCATGAATTCCCAGGATATTGCGTTGCGATTGTTGCTGGATAAGACTTACAGGGTTATCGCTTTTTTCGGCATCTTGGTTCCGGTTACATTTTTGCTGGATTTATTAATGGAGAGCAAAAGCTTGAACAACGAGCGTGAAAGAAAGCCGGTGATTTTAAGGGAAGCTCTGAAAGTGGCGGCGATCATTAGCATTTTGTTCTTTGGAATGAGTTTCGTCGGTGAAAGTTATCGTTCCGGGACGGGCCGGGCTTATATCCCGTCAATGCAAGTGCTTAAACAAACGGCAGAATTCAGGCCGAGACATTATGTTGACAAGAAGGGCGATACATTGCGCTATCGACTGGTCCCGCCGGTTGCCTATGACTCAACAAAAAAATATCCACTTGTTGTGTGTCTGCACCACGGAGGAGCGCATGGCAAAGACAATGTACGCCAGCTCTCCGCTGATCCTGCACCATTTCTGCTAAGCGACTCGATCAGATGGAAATACCCGGCTTTTATTCTCATACCACATTGTCCCGAAGGCGCTGGTTTTGGTGGCATTTCAGAATACCCTGACATTGATACACTTGTTTTTGAGACCATCACAACATTAGAAAAAGAATACTCCATTGATACAACCCGGCGCTATGTAATGGGTATTTCCGGAGGCGGTTATGGCTCGTGGCATTTCGTCAGCACGCGTCCGGATATGTTCGCAGCGGCCATTCCCATTTGCGGGGCCGGTAATCCGGAATTAGCAAACCGCCTGACGAAGAAGCCAATCTGGGCGTTTCACGGTGCCAAAGATCCTCTTGTTTCGGTTGATGCCACACGGGATATGATTCACGCGATTGAAAAAGCAGGGGGCAAACCTAAATATACGGAATTTGGAAATTCAGGGCATGATATCTGGCGGTATGTGCAGGCCGAACCTGGCTTGATGAGCTGGCTTTTTGCACAAAAACAATAGGCTTCCTAATGGCGGCAAGGTCGCTGAGGAAATCAGCGACCTTCGTATATGCTGCGTTGATGTCAATGACCCTGTTGCGGGTAATTGATCATCCAGTTGATCCCGAATTTGTCCCGGAAACTGCCGAAGTAATCGCCCCAGAAAGTATCTTCCAGAGCCATTTCAATTTCACCGCCCTCAGAAAGTCCCGCAAAAAGACGGTCTGCTTCCTCACGGCCATCGGTGAAAACGGAAATATATGCATAGTTGCCTAACTCTAATTTATGTCCCATGGAAGGGACTATGTCGGAGGCCATCAGCACATCGTCTTTGCCGATAGGAAGCGAAATATGCATCATACGGCCTTTTTCATTCTCAGGAAGCTGCTCGGCTCCGGGCATGTCCGACATGCGTTGAACCATCAGAAATTCACCTCCGAAAACGGATTTGTAAAAGTTGAAGGCCTCTTCGGCTTTGCCGTCGAAGTTAAGATAGGTGTTTAGTTTTGGCATGACGAAAAAATTGAAGGTTGATAGAAATTCGTATTAACAAACCAAAATTAGTGCGTTGCCAGAAACTGCATCGTCCGTAATAAGGACAATCGCAGGGGGAGGTTGGGACAATTGTGGAAGAAAGCATATATTAGGGTAACCAAGCCTTTTAGCTATGACTCATAAAACCTCCTGGGATACGCTCGCCAAAATCGTGACCGCTGCTGTGACTGCCTTGTATATCGGAATTTTTTTACAAGTCTTCCTGGGCGAAGACGAGATTTCACAGGGCTCAACCTACGTGATCGGAGTCATACTTATCCTTAGTTACGGCCTGGCCTTTGCATTCCGGCCGGTGGATTACAAGGTCACACCCAACGAGCTAATCATCCGGAGATCATTCGATAAAGTCGTGATAGCGCGCAGCAACATTGCGAAAGTGGAAGCGCTGGATAGCGACAGGTTGCGGTGGAGCCTTCGTACGTTCGGCGTAGGTGGGCTTTTTGGCTATTTCGGCAAATATTATCATCATAAAATCGGAAACATGACCTGGTATGCGACCAGAAGAAACAATGCTGTTCTGATTAAGACAGTGAAAGGAAAAAATATCATTATTACCCCAGACCAGGTCGATGCTTTTGTGGACGAATTCCAGATAGCAGGTAACGTATTGTCTTAGACGGTAATGATTAATATATTTGTTCTTCAAGTATTGAAAGAATATGGGAGAAGGACAGACAGTTCACCTCGCCGATGATGACGAGGATGACAGAATGCTGATTAAGGACGCTTTACAGGAAGCCAATCCCAATCTGACGGTTATCGAAGCAGAAAACGGCAAGGAATTGATTGAGAATGTTAAGGAGTCCGGCGACCTGTCTGAAACCGTCGTGCTTCTGGATATGAATATGCCCAAAATGAATGGTATTGAGGCAATTCAGGAAATCAGGGCAGAGCCGGGATTGAGCGAGCTGCCCGCCGTAATGATGTCCACTTCCAGCAATCCCGAGCTCAAAAAGAAAGCGCTCGCCGCAGGAGCAAATGATTTTATCGTAAAGCCCAACACATTCAAAGCCTTGCTGGATGTGGCAAAGAGCATCCTCACCCGATTTCTGGGGAAAAAATAAACTTATACTTAGCGCAACTTATTCGATTTCACCTTGGAACTCTTCGCTCTTCTATTTAACTTTGTTATGCAAAGTACTTTTTATTTTTAATCGAAATGACTACCGGGATGAAATGGTTTGTGAAAGAAGATTCTGTTGTACGTGAGATTTGGGGAAATGCAGATACGATCCTTTTCATTTTCGCCGGAGCCTCGGCTGAGTTCGCAGTTAACAAATCCGTGGACTGGCTGTATTTCACAGGAAAACTCCCGGCCGATCCGCTGGCGCGGCTGTTTTCGACGGTTACTTACTCCCGCCGGATCGTGTTTTCCGAATATCACGCAGCATTGCAAGCGATTGACCAAATCACGGCCATTCACCAAAAAGTAGAAAAGGAGCGGGGCGCACAAATCCCGGATTGGGCCTACCGTGATGTGCTGTTCATGCTGATCGACTATTCAATACGCTCATTCGAACTTTTGGAAAGAAAGCTGACACAGGGAGAAAAGGCCGAGGTTTTTGAAGTCTTTTACCAGGTCGGTTCAAGAATGGGTATTGGCGGCTTGCCGACCGATTATAAAGCATGGCTCATCATGAGAAAACAGCAGCTGACCGAAAACTTTGTCAAGAGCGCATTTTCCATTGATTTATATAAACAATACAAAAAGCATCTTGGCTTGCCGCGTTATATCATGCTCAAAGAAGTGCAGGTCCGGCTTGTACCGCAGCACATAAACCAACTGCTTTCCCTGGGAAGCTGGTCTGTCCTTAAAATGGTCCTACCAGCCTATAAAATTGCCCGCAGTTTTCACCTGCACCAGTTTGTCAAAGATTTGATCCTGCCCGCAAAATATAAAATGGAAATAGCAGGGCTGGACGCTCGCTGACATTGAAATTGCTTATAATATAGCGTCAGCGCAACATTACACAGGGTTAGCCGCAGCATTAAGCAAGTTCAAATTCTTGATCGCTTCTCCCATTGTGTTGTTGAAATAGGCATAAACCGTCTTTCCTTCCGCTATCCAATCCTGGACCTGCTCGCCCGATTCGTATAAAAAATCATCTTCATAGGTGCCCCGGTAGTTGCCCTGCGGGCCGTGAAAGCGCAGATATTTGAATGTCGAGTCCGATTCTGGAATGCCTGGTGCTGAGCCGGGTTTGTCATGCATGACGATTTCACAACCAAATTGTTCTGTCAGCTCAAAAAGCGCATCCTCATACCATGAGTCATGCCGAAACTCCAAGGCAAGATTCCAATGCTTGTCAGGATCGGCCGCAGCAATCGCAACCAGCAGACTTTCTAATTGCGGCAGCATGATCGCTTTCAGGCTGGGAGGGAACTGCACCAGCAGCGCACCTTTTTTGTCCCCAATGTTGTCGATCACCTCAACAAATCTTCTTACATCATCCGGGTTAAAAACAAGCCCCTTGTTGTGCGAAATCTCACGCCAGAGTTTGAAGGTAAATTTGAAGTCATCTGGCACTTGTAACGCCCAATTCCTGACTGTTGATGCCAGCGGAACCTTATAGAATGAACTATTGATCTCTATGCTGTTAAACATGGAGGCATAGTAAGTAAGGCGGCTCTTATCTTTGAATTCTTCCGGATAAAACTGCTTGTTAGGCACCGGCAGCATTAAGCCGCTGGTGCCTGCATAGAATGGGAAATAGGGCATATCAGTCATAAAGCCGGATTTGAAACCGCCGAACCCACATATCCAGTCGCACCTTATATGGGATACATGGCTAAATTATTTGTTGAAGCAAAACCTGCTACCAATTTTATACCAAACGTTATTGACTGCATATCCTGATCAGTTTCCTTACCAGAGCATCCGAAAACGCCGCAGCCATAACCATCAGTTTTCAGGGTGAGGGGTTGACGCAGTCGAAGGGTCGGTCCGATCTCCGCAAATGGCCGAATCTTGCCGGATGAAAAGGTGTATGTCACGAATTGTTTGGGTTTTACCATGACAGTAAAGTTGCCAAGAAAGTTGGAATAGTTTGCGCGATGTGCCCTTTCACATAGGAATGCCGGGCGCCTGCAAAATGCAAGTCAATTTATAGGACAAAATGTCGATATTTAATAAAAATTGATTGATCTGAAAACTGAAAAATGCATTGACATGAAAAACAAATTCATCTTAAAGGGTTTTGTAATGTTTACCTGCATGCTGATTGCCTTTGCAAGCCATGCGCAGGACAAACCGAAAGCGAGTCCGGCTAAGACGGCAACCGGAAAAGCAGGCGGTGCCAACATTACCATCAGCTATTCTGCGCCTTCGGCGAAAGGCCGGAAAGTGTTCGGCGAACTGGTTCCGTTCGACAAAGTATGGCGTGCCGGCGCAAATGAGGCCACGATATTTGAAACCGACAAAGACATTATGATTGAAGGCCAGAAACTCCCTGCTGGCAAATACAGCCTTTACGCGCTTCCCGGAGCCAATGAATGGTCCTTTATTTTCAACTCACAAACCGGCCAGTGGGGCATCAAACGCGGCGGCGAAACATCTAAAGACGCTTCCAAAGACGTCCTGACCGTAAAAGCCAAGCCAGCCAAAAGCGCTTCCATGGCTGAAACATTAGCCTACGAAGTAACCCCAACCGGCTTCCTCCTCCGCTGGGAAAACACCGAAGTGCCTGTTACCATCAAGTAATCCTACTGAATAGTAAAATCCCCGCAAACCGGAAGTTGGCGGGGATTTTTGGTTTTAAACTGTATTGCGCTCGGGTGAGAAAGAACGGCCATAATGTGCCTTTTGACTGGATTGAGAGTTCGTATCCCACCAATATAAATGATACATCCAACTGGTTCCGGAAATATTGCATCTAACGGAATGTTGCGAGCGTAAATGCGCGCGGATCAGGAAGTGCTATCCCTGAGGGAAGTGGGGAAAATGGGGGGCAGATGAATGCTTGTGGTGGGTTGATTCGAATGGCATGAGATTTGGACTGATGTTTAATGAGGCCCGGTTGGTGCCGGGACTGCAAAGGCAAATCGTCAACGGATTTGTAAATCATTAAACATTTTTAACTATGAAAAAATTATTATTGGCTGCCGCGCTGCTTATCTCAGTACAGTCAGCATTTGCCCAAAAATTTAGCATTGGACCAAAAGCCGGTCTGAACATCAGCAACTATACTGGCGGTGACATTGAATCGGATGCATTGGTAGGATATCACCTGGGTGGGATTATTAACTATGGTTTCGGAAAAGTATTTTCATTGCAGCCAGAGGTTTTATTCTCTACACAAGGAGCGAAAGTTGACAACGCGGGAAATAAATCAGACTTCAAAATTAGCTATGTTACCGTGCCTGTAATGTTTAAATTTAAAACAAACGGCGGGTTTTATGTGGAATTTGGCCCACAAGCGGGTTTCCGAACATCTACTAACATTCCTGATCAGACGATTAATAACTTCGCTAAAAACCTTGATCTGGCAGCAGCGGGTGGCATTGGCTATCATTCACCGATCGGACTGGGTGTGGGCGTTCGTTATATTGCAGGACTTTCCAAGGTTGGTAATTTCTCCGGCCAGAACATTGATCCTGACTTCAAGAACAGCGTAATCCAGGCCAGCATCTTCTGGGCTATTCCGTTGGTGAAATAAGACATCTTACCTTCTGAAAAGAATTTGACAGGGAATGAGTTTTGACTCATTCCCTTTTTTTGCGCCGTGTTTTTAACCGCTCTAAATTAGCGTCAGCGCTGGTTGAAATGAATTGGTTCTGATATTTTTGATTTTTGAACGATTCAAAAACACCCTTGCGCTCACTATGCAAATGATCCGTTACACTGTTCACAATGAAACAGTTCTGTACAATCTGAATGATTACATTAACCTTCTCCTGGAAGCGAAAGTATTGCACCCTGCCATGCCACAGCTCAGGAAGAGTCCTAAGTCGGGGAAAACGCCGATGCAGATCGTTTTGGAAAAATTAGAGAAATTCGAACCCATGTATTACATGCGCTACAACCACGATTTTTATGTGAATTGGGTGCTGTTTGAATATTTCTTCCGGCCATTGAAGCCGTTGCTGGTTAATGTTGCAGACTGGCGTGATGATGACAGCATTTTTAAACAAACACAGCTTTTCATCAACGAATCAACGCTTAAATCCCAAAAGAAAAGCGGTGCTCAGGCCGCTTCCTACTTCCAGAAAGTCACCTTGAAGCTTGCCGCCAGCAACTGACATCTCCATTCAACGCTTCCGAATTAAACCTTCCTGTATACCACCAAAGATTCGCTGAATAGTGATCTTAGGTTGGCATAACCGTACAAATGCTGTTCACTATCGGACATCGTTTGCAAAAGTTTTATGTATAACTATTTAACTTACAGTTACTTATTGTGAGTGTCGCTGGCTGGCAGTGTTTTTTACCGGTAACATTGGTCTCAGGAAGACATATTTCCCTGTTTTTCTCTGCCCGGCATCAAAACCTTTAAGCAAAAAACCATGATTATAACCTACGTAAAAATCGCCTGGCGGAACCTGTTGAAGAACAGCTTTTATTCGCTTATTAACTGCATTGGTTTGTCGGTAGGACTTGCGGTCGGGATTTTGATTTTGCTTTGGGTGCAGGATGAGCTTACTTATGACAGTTTTAACAAACAGTCGGAAAGCATTTATAAGCTTGAAAACCGCGTGGGCACCGGCGCCAGCCAGCAAATTTGGACCGGGACGGTTGCACCTATTTCTGAATTTGCCAAAAGAGAAGTTCCCGGCATCAAGGATGCAGTAAGGATGACTTATAATGGTGCGTATACATTGTTCAGATACCAGGATAAGGTCTTCAATGAAGAAAACACCTTCTTCGCTGACCCGACCTTATTCTCGATATTCGATTTCCGCCTTATTCAGGGGAACCAACGCAAGCCTTTTCTTGATAACCATTCTGTAATCCTGACTGAAACCACTGCCAAGCGCTATTTTGGGAATACAAATGTTGTTGGCAAATCAATAGCTTCCGATACGACCCAATTTACAGTGACGGGCGTTGTGGCGGATTTTCCCGAGAATTCAAGCATTAAGGGAGACATGATCTTTCCCATTTCGCTCAGGTTCAAAGACCGTTACCCGGCGGTCACAGACGGCAAAACGCAGGACAACGATTTTCATGAATTTGATTACACCACCTACTTTTTGATTCAGCCGGGAAAAGATGTCCAAAATATAGCGAACACGCTCCGCAACATTCACTTGCGCAACAAGCCCGACGATACAGACCTTACCTATCTTTTACAGGCATTGCCCGACGTTCATTTATATAAGTCCGACGGCAGCGAGCAGGGCATTGAAACGGTCAGGATGTTCCTGATCGTGGCATCACTTATTCTGATCATTGCATGCATCAATTACGTCAATCTTTCCACAGCCCGCTCGCTGCTGCGTTCCCGCGAGGTGAGCATGCGGAAAATTATCGGCGCGGCGCGTACGCAGCTTTTTGTGCAGTTCCTGATAGAAACAATTCTGCTGTTTTCGCTATCGACATTGGTGGCCATCGTTTTAATGTATGTCCTCATGCCATTTTTCAACCAGATTTCTGGCAAAAAATTGGTGCTCGATTTCGTTAAACCGCATATCTGGCAGGTTTTAGGCGTAACCATCACAGGCACGCTGGTCGCTTCCAGCATTTATCCAGCATTACTGTTATCTTCTTTCGAGCCGCTTAAATCGCTGAAAGGCAAGGTCTCTACCGGACTCAGCGAATCAATGTTCCGCAAAACGCTGGTGGTGATACAGTTTACAGTTTCCGTTGTGCTTATTGCAGGCACATTGATCATCAGCAAGCAGCTTAAATATATCCGTTCCAAGAGCTTAGGTTACGACAAAACGCACGTTCTCTCGTTCTATATGCGGGACTTGCCAAGGCATTATGACGTGGTTAAAAGTGAATTACTCAGCCAGCCGGGCATAACGGACGTCAGCAGGTCTAATTTCAATGTGGTCCAGATCGGCGGGCAAACGGGAAGCAGCAACTGGGATGGAAAAGAGCCCGGCGAAACCATGATGATCCGGTTTATGAGTGCGGATAAATCGTTTATTCCATTCTTTAAAATGCAGTTGAAAGAGGGCGCCAACTTTACAGACAAGCCATCCGACACCAAGCATTATATCCTGAACGAAACGGCCGTAAAAACGGCACGGATCAAGGACCCCATCGGCAAACGTTTCAAGCTTTGGGACAACGAAGGGACTATTATCGGTGTGGTTAAGGACTTTCATTTTGCGTCGATGAAGCAAAAGATTGAGCCGGCCGTTTTTGTTTATGACCCGGGTAATATGAGTCGTATTTATATAAAAACGACGGGTAATGATGCCCAGAAGGCGATTGCAGCCGCAGAGCAGGTTTGGGTAAAATTCAATGCAGATTCCCCGTTCCAATATGCTTTTCTGGACGAAGCATTCAACAGTCTCTACAAATCCGAAGAGCAGACAGGCCTGTTATTCAACATTTTCGCTTCCATTGCGATTCTTATTTCCTGCCTGGGATTGTTTGGACTGGCCACTTACACCGCACAGGTCCGCAGGAAGGAGATCGGGGTCCGCAAAGTTTTAGGATCAAGTCTGGCCGGGATCGTTCAGCTTTTGGCAAAGGATTTTGTCAAGCTGGTCTTCGTGGGGATCATTATTGCTACGCCAATTGCCTGGTATGCTATGGATAAATGGTTGAAAGATTTTGCTTATCGGATGGAAATGCCCTGGTGGGTCTTCGGTTTCGCCGGTCTGCTGGCATTGGTTATCGCCCTGCTGACAATCTCTTTCCAAAGCATTAAGGCGGCACTAATGGATCCTGTAAAAAGCCTGCGCAGTGAATAGGCCTTTTTAAATATTGTTTTAAAAAACAGATTATGGAATCGACATACCTATCAAGTGTAGTAAAGCAATTTGAATACTACAAAATGCTGGGTGAGAAGGCGATGATGCAGCTGCCCGACGAAGCGCTTTTCTGGCGATATAATGCGGAGAGTAATAGCATTGCATTGATCGTTAATCATATTGTTGGAAATATGCTGTCGCGCTTCACCGATTTCCTGACAAGTGATGGCGAAAAACCCTGGCGCAACCGGGACGCAGAATTTGAGGATATGTTCGCGAACCGCGAAGAGCTGTTGACTTACTGGAACAAAGGGTGGGATTGCTTGCTGAATGCATTAGGCGAACTCACGGAAGCAGACCTGGAAAAAATTGTGTATATCCGCAATGACGGGCATAGCGTTGTGGAAGCCATCAACCGCCAGCTCGCACATTATCCCTATCATATCGGACAAATTGTATTCATTGCTAAAATGGCTGCCGGTGAAAAGTGGGAAGCTCTTTCAATTCCACGGAATAAATCCAATGATTACAATGCACGCAAGTTTACTAATGAAAAGTCCGTCCGCCATTTTACGGATGATCTTTAAATAAATACTATTACGGAGATCCAATCGCTTACCAGTTCAGGATAGAGCGCCTGGGGGCGGGCCTCCTGCGGGCCTGGAATTGTCTTTGGGAAGCGGTACGAATTCGTGATTGTCGGCCGGGGGTAGAATAATCCGGCCCTGTTTCCAATCCTCTTTTGCCTGTTCAATCCGTTCTTTCCGGCTGGAAACGAAATTCCACCATATGTAGCGATCACCCAAATGTTCGCCGCCCAGCATCATGAGTGTGCTGCTTTCCTTGGCAATGATCAACGGGTCCACGCCTTTTGTAAATACAATCATCTTACCGGCAGCGTAAGCGACACCATTCACTTCCACACTGCCCCTTACAATGTATATGCCCCGCTCGCTATGGCCGACCGGCAAGCCAAACCTTGCGCCCTGGTCTAAAACCACATGGAGATAAAACAATGGAGAACTGGCACTGACATTGCTTTTTAAACCATAGGCATCGCCTGCTATCAAGCGCATCCAGATCCCTTTTTCCGTAAATACCGGCAGCTGATCGGCCGTGTAATTTTTAAATGCAGGTTCCGACTCTTCGTCTTTTTCGGGAAGCGCCACCCACGTCTGGATCATTTCAAGTTCGCCGCCAGCCAGCATGGCGGGATCCTCAAAGCGCTCACTATGCGCAATGCCTTTGCCCGCAGTCATCCAGTTAACTTCACCAGGTTTGATAACCTGTTCTACACCCAGGCTATCCCTGTGCGTAACATTGCCGCTGAACAGATAGCTCACCGTGGAAAGGCCAATGTGTGGATGTGGCAGGACATCCAGGTTTGTTGCAGTGGGTGTGGGCAGGTTAACCGGCCCGCCGTGGTCCATAAAGATGAACGGCCCCACCATTCGCCGCAACTGATAAGGCAGGATGCGCTTTACTTCAAAACCCGGGACAATTTCAGCACTTCGTGAGTCAATGACGATATCTAGCATAAACGAAATTATAAAATAATGTCAAAGCGAGGGATTCCGGACGTGCGAAGTTGTGGATTTGGGTGAAAAATTTCACTTCGCAGGCTATATGGCACGGTATTCGTAGGGAACTAATCAAACAAACTAAACAAAAATATGGCACTTACAGAAAATGCATCTGGCGTAATTAGTGATCTAATTGAAATTAACAATGACCGCGTTGCTGGTTTTGAAAAAGCAATCGCAGATATTAATGATGAAAATATCGACCTGAAACACCTTTTTGAAGAGTATGCTCAGCAGAGCCGCAAAAATGTTCAGGAATTGTCCGCTATCGCTGGTTCAGCTCCACACCTGGAAGATGATATGAGCGTAAGCGGAACATTGCACCGCGCATGGATCGATGTGAAAGCATTGTTCGGCGGCAGCGACCGCGCTAGCATTCTTTCCGAAGCAGAGCGTGGCGAGGACGCAATCAAAAAAGCTTATCAGGACGCATTGAACGGAAGTGTTCCATTGCAATCTGCTGAAATTATCAGGATCCAGGCTCAGGGCATCAATGCTGCCCACGATAAAATTAAAGCTTTGCGCGATATTGCAAAAGCTTAATTAGCTGATTATTAAAAGAGCTGCTTCGAAAGAAGCAGCTCTTTTTGTGTACTAACAAATCCGTGAATCTCAAACCTTTATCACTCATATGGCAAAGAAAAACCTAAAAGCCAGCTACCAGAAAATGCTAGAATGGAACCAGTATCGGGCAGAAGAAAATTCAGGATCACTTAAAAAGCTCCTTCAATTGCTCTCAGAACTGGACCGCGAGTCGGAAGCTGACGAGACCTATGAAAAAGATATCGATGATTTGGAGTCACTGAAATTTATTTATGAAACCGGCATCAGAAAATTTGAAAGCCAGGTCGATAAATATAAGGCGCTTATTGCCCAACTTCCATGAGAAGCCGGGCATTTGCTGCTCATCAGGACTTCGATTTTACCAGGGAAACAACTTTCTTAAATCCTGTAAAGACCAGGAAAGCAGCGAGCCCCATGACCAGCCCAATTCCAAGTTCTTTAACAGTAGCCGGAATTCCTGGGAAAATATGATGGAAATATTCAATATTGTGCGCGAAAATTCCTCCGGAAACCAAAAGCAATGCAACCGTTCCAACAGCGCCTAAGATCTTGATAATCACCGGAAGCGCCTGCACAAGCAAATTGCCCAGTGCATTAAAGAGGCCCTTACCTCCTGATCTTTTAATGAGTTTATGACCGGCGTCGTCCATGCGGACAATCAGCGCTACAATTCCGTACACGCCAACTGTTGCTACCAGGGCCACCGCGGCAACCGTCAAGATCTGGATCGTCAGGTTTTGCTCCAAAACACTGCCCAGGGCAATGATGACGATCTCCACTGATAAAATAAAGTCAGTAGTGATTGCAGATTTAACTTTCGTCTTCTCTACATCAGTTCTCGCGATTGTTTCTCCCTGTTCCGTTTCTTTGATAACCGAATGTTCTTTTTTGGGATGATGGAAAAAGTATTCGATTATCTTTTCAACACCTTCGTAAGCCAGGTATAGCCCGCCCAAAATAAGGACGTAACTGATCGCCGCTGGCAGAAACACATTGAGCAGCAATGCTATGGGGACAATGATGAGCTTGTTGATCAGCGAGCCTTTTGTGATCGCCCATAAAACCGGCAATTCCCTGTCAGACAAAAAACCGGTAGCTTTTTCTGCATTTACCGCTAGGTCGTCCCCCAGGATCCCCGCTGTTTTCCTTGTTGCTACTTTCGTTGCCAGCGCAACGTCATCCATCAGAAAAGCGATATCATCTAAAATTGCAAAGAAACCGGACGCCATATTGATATTTAAATTACAAGATTTATTCAAGACCGGTCTTCACCGTCAGGATTTGTTAGATCACCTTTTTGATGCTAATAACAGGCTAATGTAATTTAAAATATTATACCATCATGCCAGCAGGATGCATTGCAACGTGCAAGGGGCGACTATTTTTCGTCGGCCGGAATATGTTTCCAGCGGTCATGCGACCAGAGCCAATGTGCAGGTGCGCGGATGATGTTCTTTTCCAGTAAGTTATAGTAGCTGGCCGTAATGTTCAGGGGCTGGCTCTGTGAAGAATGGTCGGAAACGAGGTGGAAGGTGTAATCGTAATGAAAACGCGCCTTCTTAATGCATTCAAGATATACTACAACGGCATCGGATACGACGGCCAGCCGCTCGGCGCCGATCTGGGCAGAAGTTTTCTGGCCCAGGAAACTAACGAAGTGCTTCCCGCTGGCAGGCGCCGGACGCTGGTCTGCGATCACAACGACCAGCGATGGCCGTTTGAGCTGTTTCAGAGCCGACAATGCACCGCGGTAAAAGTATTGTTTGGCAATCAGGTTGACACCAAAGAATGACCGCATTTTAAGCAGTTTGGCATTGAGCCAGTGATTGGATACAGGCGTGAAAGCAGTAAAAACTTTAAATTTTACGACCTTAGGCAGATTGATCAGATATTCCCAGTTGCCGTAATGTGAAGCCAGCAAAACAACATTCCTGTTATCGCTGTAAAAATTTTCCAACAGCTCCGGATTTGTGTAGTTAGCGAGCTCTTTTCGCCTTTTTGCACCTATAATCATATGCAGGAACGGTTCGACGACAAGGTCGCTCAGATGCCGGTAATAATGCTTAATAAACACTTTTATCTGCTGCTCTCCGCGCACGGGGAAAGAGCTCGACAGGTTTTTCCGGATTACGTCATACCTGTATTTAAGTACATGGAAAACAATAAAGTAAACCATAGCTGATAATGCTCCCGCTATGGTGAGCAGTGAGTTAAAGAAGGCAGAAGTAAGCCATTTTTTTATAGGCTTAATGAATTCCATATGTTGTAAAGGGATTGACTTTTTGCATTGTATTGCTTTAAGAACATTATTCGGGACAGCTATGTTTCCTTTTTTTACTAAAGATAAAATGCGATGTCCCGAAAAACGCATTTCTTGCATCAGAATACGACTTGCTGATTATGGACCACCCTTCTGAAAAACCATTCGAAAATAACGATCATCTGATCCTGGAACGGGAGCGGAAAGTGCTGCAGGAAATCCAGAAAAGCGAAAGAGAAAAGTCGTTTTTACTGGATTTTAGCAATGATATGACTGCCGTCCGCACGAAAGAAGAGCTTGCAGCGGTGATCAAAACAGCATTGCGAAAGCTGGACCCGCACGGTGGTTACGTGATCCGGTGCAAGAATCCGGACGGGAAAACGATGTCTGCTTACTTACACGATCCCGGATCATCAACATTTGATCCGGCTTTAATGGAAAGCGTGCTGGCGGAAAAGCACCCCATCGAGGATGGGCTGCAGAACCGCATCTTGGAAAGCAGCATTCCTTTGTTGTTCAATGTCGAGCGGGAGCTGCGCCGGGGAAACAGGCTATCGTATCTCAAGCTTTGGAAAAATATGAATTTCAAAACGATGGTCGGCATTGCGCTGCGCAACCATAACAGCAACATAGGGTTGCTTTGGCTAAGCATTGATGAGATAAATATCCCAATTCTGCAAGGGATATGCGCGCAGATTTCCACAGCCATTTCCAATATCATAGCCAATGAACAGATATTGCATTACAAGCGGCAGTTGGAGGAAGAGAATGATTATCTCAAAGAGCAGCTTACCAGTAGTTTTGCGGAAATCGTGGGCAGCGGCAAAGCCATGCAGGAAGTGTACCGGTTGATTTCGCTGGTATCGAACACCAACTCCACCGTATTGCTCCTTGGTGAAACAGGAACAGGCAAGGAGTTGATAGCCAGGGCAATACACAATGCGTCGCCGCGAAGTAAGAAGTTGATGATCAAGGTTAACTGCGCCGCAATGCCTGCCAGTCTGATCGAAAGCGAGCTGTTCGGGCATGAACGCGGCGCCTTTACAGGTGCTGTGGAACGGCGAATTGGGAAATTCGAGCTGGCCGATCACAGTACGCTATTTCTGGACGAAATTGGTGAAATGCCGCTCGAAGCCCAGGTGAAATTACTGCGGGTGTTGCAGGAAAAGGAAATGGAGCGGGTAGGGGGCAAAAGCACCATCAAGCTCGATGTTCGCGTCATTGCCGCAACCAATCGGGATCTGGAAGCAGAAGTGAAGGCAGGTCGTTTCCGTTCCGACTTATATTACCGCCTCAATGTTTTTCCCATCAACCTGCCGCCATTACGTGACCGCGTAGAAGACATTGAAAACCTGACCGGTTTTTTTCTATCCAAATACAGTAAAAACGCAGGCAAAAAAAGCATGCGTATTTCGGCGAATGCATTACGGCAATTGCAAAGCTATCTATGGCCGGGAAACGTCCGTGAACTCGAACACCTTATCGAACGCAGTGTGCTGCTTGCAAACGGTAATGTGATCAGCGAGGTGTTTTTGTCACCAAGCTCCAATGACAACAGCGAGTTGGCCGAAGCGCTTGCCGTCCGTTCGTTGGAGGAGATGGAACGTGCTTACATAATCCAGGTCCTCAAACGCTGCAAAGGGAAAATCTCAGGACTAGGAGGCGCCGCAGAAATATTGAAGATCCCTGGAAACACGCTGCATTCCAAAATGAAGAAACTGGGCATTTCCAAAGCCGAATACTACGGCGAATGAGTGCTGCCTGATTTGTGGCGTAGTCAGCTGCACTTTATTTAGTGAGTTACATCGTGTTTTCACTTTATTTAGTGAAAATAAAAAATACTAATTTCCTTTAATAGGCTGAAATACAGATGATTAAGTTTTTGGCATTATATATGATACTTACATAGTGTTTGCAAGACTTTTAAACACTAAAATTTCAAGTTATGAAAATTGTAATTATTGGCGGAACAGGGTTAATCGGTTCAAATGTTGCCAAAAAACTTCGCCAGCTCGGCCACACAGTTATAGCGGGATCTCCTTCAACCGGCATCAATGCATTAACGGGGGAGGGCCTTTCTGATGCGCTTGAAAATACAGATATAGTTATAGACTTGTCCAATTCAACTTCTTTCGAAGAAGGCCCTGCGATACAGTTCTTTGAAACCGTGGGTCGCAATATCCTTGCCGCAGAAACCAGTGCAGGTGTAAAACATCACTTGATACTTTCTATTGTAGGCACGCACGTAATGGGCAGTATGGGTTATATGCGAGCGAAGAAAATCCAGGAGGACCTGGTTCAAAAGTCAGGTGTTCCTTATACCATCATTCGAAGCACGCAGTTTCAGGAATTTGTGCCTACCATTACAGCCGGCTCTACTTCCGGTGACGAGGTCCATATTTCAACCGTCGATTTTCAGCCCATTGCTGCTGAGGACGTTGCAGCATTTGTTACGCAATTCGCCCTGTCCGAGCCAGCCAATACCATCGTGGAAATCGCTGGTCCCGACCGCGCTTTCATGAGCGATTTTGTTGCAAAATATTTGGATAAATCCGGAGAAGAGAAAACCGTTGCGGTGAATGATCGAAATGAATATTTTGGAGTGGTGATTCCTAAATCTGCATTGGTTCCGGAAGGGACTGCAAATCTGGGCAAAATTCATTTCAGCGATTTTCTGGCTTCGCTGGCGGTTAAAGCCTAGCATTAAGCTAACGGATGCTACTTTGGTTTAGTATCAAAAAAAGTGAGCCGCCGGTTTTAAAACCGGCGGCTCTTTTAATGTTCGACGATTAAGCCGGGATTTTTCTTGGCTTTTCACGTTCCCAGAACCTGTGCTGGGAAATAGCCAGAATAAATTTATCCGCTAGCTGATCAACGTCATCCAAAACAACTAACCCTTCTTTCAGGATAGTTGCATCATCATAATCAGGCGGAAGTTTTTTGCTGAAATAAGTCGCTTCCAAAACCTGGATCGCTGAAAGATCGGAAGCAATTGGCTTACAATGTTTAAACGCCTCATTCAGGAAATGGACTGCGTCTGCTTCTGCCTCAATGCTGGCGACGCTGTTCGTTCCGCCGGGCACATATACGGCATCGTAAAGTACAGATGCTGCTGTCAAGAATGTATGGTCGACAGGAAGTTTTGTATCACTTTCGGTCACAATATAATTGTGACGTGTTGAAATGATTTCCACAACTGCCCCGGCGGACACGAGTGCATCTCTCACGGTCGTTATCGACTTCTCGTCCACACCATCAGCAGCAAGAAACGCTATTTTACGCGTTTGAATGCTGTCTTTCGGCGTATTAACCATACTCAATGCATCCGAAATCGTAACCACCGATTCCTTCATTACTGAATCGTAGTCGGCCGGATCACCGTCTGCGGGTATGCTATGGTTAATCGGAAGTTCCGGATCCTGAGGTACATGCACACGAAGCGCAAATGCAACTTCTGCTGCAAGACCTTTGTCGATCAGCGAAAGAATGCCTACCATCCGCTGACG
Organism: Dyadobacter alkalitolerans DSM 23607; assembly: GCF_000428845.1. Classification (GTDB taxonomy): domain Bacteria; phylum Bacteroidota; class Bacteroidia; order Cytophagales; family Spirosomataceae; genus Dyadobacter; species Dyadobacter alkalitolerans. The sequence goes on from NZ_AUAS01000004.1 coordinate 194,730, forward strand.
GATCTCAACAGTCTTCACTTTTCCCAATTCAAAGCTAAGTGCGTCCACCATGTGGTTTTTTTCGGGATCAGACTGGCTGTCGAAAAACAATTTAGCCTGGCTGAAATGGTCGAAGAAGCTTTTGCTTCTTGCCCGTATTTTTTTAGCATCAATCCTTTCGGGATAAGAAGTAAAACCACCTTCCGACGCCTTAGCCTGAGCAGGGAAACCGCCGCCAATTGTGTTCGGATTGTAGCTGGATTTACCTCTGTTGATCGTCTGGCGCATAAACCCGTCACGCTGATTATTTTCAACACGAACGATCGGCCGGTTAATGGGGATCTCCTGGAAATTAGGACCGCCCAGACGCAGCAGCTGCGTATCTGTATATGAGAACAACCTGCCTTGCAAAAGCGGGTCGTTGGTGAAATCAATCCCCGGTACAATGTGTCCCAAATGGTATGCAACCTGCTCTGTTTCGGCAAAGAAGTTGTCAGGATTGCGGTTTAGGGTCATTTTACCAATGCGTTGCACCGGAACGAGTTCCTCGGGAATTATCTTGGTTGGGTCCAGCAAGTCGAAATCAAACTTAAACTCATCTTCTTCCGGAACAATCTGCACGCCAAGTTCCCACTCGGGGAAATTGCCGGATTCAATCGCATCCCATAAATCCCTTCTGTGGAAATCAGGATCTTTCCCTGAGATCTTTTGCGCTTCGTCCCATGCAACGGAATGCACACCCAATAGCGGCTTCCAGTGGAATTTTACAAAATGTGAAACGCCTTCCTCATTGACAAAACGGAAAGTATGGACGCCAAAACCCTCCATCATCCGGTAACTGCGCGGTATAGCACGGTCGCTCATCAGCCACATAATCATGTGTGCAGACTCGGGCATCAGAGAAATAAAATCCCAGAATGTATCATGAGCTGACGCAGCTTGCGGTATTTCGTTGTCTGGCTCAGGCTTAACAGCATGGACAAGGTCCGGGAATTTGATGGCATCCTGGATAAAAAACACAGGTATATTATTGCCTACGAGGTCAAAATTACCTTCCTGTGTATAAAACTTTACAGCAAATCCCCGAACATCACGGGCAAGGTCCGTAGAGCCTTTGGAACCGGCAACGGTTGAAAACCGGACAAATACCGGTGTCTCGATGGATGTATCATTCAGGAAACCAGCCTTGGTCACGGCGGACATCGGCTCATAAACTTTAAATACACCATGCGCACCAGATCCACGCGCGTGAACAACCCTTTCAGGTATACGTTCGTGGTCAAAATGCGTCATCTTTTCGCGAAAGATAAAGTCTTCCAGCAACGTTGCACCCCGGTCTCCCGCTTTAAGGGAATTCTGGTCATCGTTGACCCGAAGCCCGGTGTTGGTGGTCATGAACTCTCCGGTACTATCGGTTGTATGGGGCGCCAGGCTTGCCTTTTTATCGTTTTCCTGGTTGGCATTAGAGCCCTCAGATTCTTTATTATCTATCATAAATATTCGTTGAAGGTTTTAATTAAGCTTCCTCGGAGGCCTTGTAATTGACATCATTTTCAGCAACCTCGGTCAAAAGTTGATCGGCCAGTTTCTCCTCTTCCAGTGTTTTGGCAAGAATTTCTGCCACATCTGTCAGGTTCAAAGTGCTTGCCAGCTGCACCAGGCCGCCATAAGTAGCAATTTCATAATGTTCCACTTTCTGAGAAGCCAGGATAATCCCAACGTCGCGGGTAGCGGTTCCTTCATCGGTGCTTTCAATAATTCCTTCCCCTTCTTTCGAAAGACCTTCCATGGCATCACATTTTTTGGCAATCGCATCCACACCCAGCAAGTCGAAAATCACGACTAACCGGCTTACATGCTCAACAGTTTGTTCAAGATGCTGCTCAATTGTAGAAGCCAATTTTGGCGAGGTGGCAGACTTGATCATTTTTGGAAGTGTCTTAACTAAATGATTTTCAGCCCAGTAAATATCCCGAAGACTGTCCAGAAACAGCTCCATCAACGCCGGCTCAGCGCCTGCGGAAGTTTTTGTTTTAAATTTTGGCTCAGAGCCTGTGCTAGCGTCCATATGTTATTGTCGTTAGTTGAGCCACTATTATAGCAAAACCCGTACCTGTTCAAGGATTGTTTTAAGAATAGCTGTTTTTTATTTAGTATGACATTCTAAGCAAAGTAATTTGAAGTTTTGAACAAAATGAGCGCGCACCGAACCGGGTAATTTTGTCCTATCACTTTTAAATAGAAATGACATGGGACAAAACAATGATCAGGGAGCTTTGCAACAGCCAATCGGCTCGGGCTTTCATGCAACATCAACTGCAAACGACGTAATCAAAGGAATCGACCTAAGAGGAAAAATCGCCATTGTAACTGGCGGCAACACGGGTATAGGCCTGGAAACCACCCGGGTTCTGGCCGCAGCAGGTGCTACGGTGATCGTTCCGGCCAGGGACATAGAGAAGGCCCGGAAAAATCTCGAAGGCATTCCGAATGTGGAGTTGGGGAAAATCGATTTTATGGATCCGGCTTCGATTGATGCATTTGCCGAAAGTTTTATGGCAACAAACCGGCCGCTCCATATATTGATCAACAATGCGGGCATTATGTGGGTGCCTTTACGCCGGGATATCCGGGGAATAGAATCACAGCTGGCAACCAACTATTTAGGTCAATACCAACTCACCGGGCGGTTGTGGCCAGCGCTCAAAGGGGCCAACGGCGCACGGGTCGTTAACGTATCATCGCTTGGGCATCAGATGGCACCGTTCAATTTTGAAGATCCTAATTTCCTCCATCGCGAATATCAAACCCTGCAGGCTTACGGGCAATCGAAAACTGCCAGTAACTTATTTACGCTGGCGCTCAATAGCCTGGGTGAGCAGTTTAATGTGCGTGCGTACTCGTTACATCCCGGCTCTATACACGGCACGGAACTGGGCAGGGAAGCCTCTATGGAATTATTTCAGCAAATGGGTTTTATGGATTCAGCAGGTAATTTGTTACCGGAAGTTTTAGCAACATTGAAAACGATCCCGCAAGGTGCAGCAACCACCGTTTGGTGCGCTACCAGTCCAATGCTCGAAGACATGGGCGGCGTGTATTGCGAAGACGCCGATATAGCCAATCTCAGCCCGGAAAGAGATTCAGGGCAAAGTGGTGTCAAGGCCTATTCGTTGGATATGGAAAGTGCCGGGAAATTGTGGGTGTGGAGCGAACAGGTAACCGGCATCACATTCGGCGCGCAGGCTTCGCTTGTGCAATCGTAAAGCTTGTCAGGGCGGGGAGCGGAAGCTACCCGCAACTATTGTTTTTAGTTGATTATTATTACATTCAAAATCTCATACATGCCGCCCAGGCATCGGAGGCTCGCTTATATGGATCACATTTCAAAATACCTGACCAGGGAGATCAAGCTTTCCAGTTATGACGACAAGCTTTTCAAATCGGACCTTATGTTCGAGGATCATATGCTGATTTGGTTTATTTCAGGTGAAACCAAAATCATACAGGCGGACACAACCTATTATTTTAAAACGGGGGACATTTTTCTGATTCCCAGAAATGAGCTGGCGACCATTGTAAATTATCCCAAAAACGGACAACCGCACAAAACAGTGGTTATGCATTTGTCTAAAGAGCGGCTCAAACGGTTTTACGAAAAAATTGAGATTAATAAAACGAGCAGACCGCAACGGAAGATTTACAGCTTTACCAATCACCCGTTTCTGGAAAGTTGTCTGGCCTCTTTAATTCCTTACTTTGATGTGACCGGCCAATTTCCTGAAAGTATCGCCACTTTAAAAATTACTGAAGCCATTACCATTCTGAGGGAAATTGACAAAACGGTTGACATTGTGCTGGCAAACTTCGATGACCCCGGAAAAATCGACCTGATTGATTTTATGCAGCGCAATTTTATGTTCAATATGCCGATGGAAAAATGGGGTTATCTGACGGGCCGGAGCTTGTCGACATTCAACCGGGATTTCAGGAAGTTATTTCAGGTAACTCCGCAAAAGTGGCTGACGGATAAAAGGCTCGAACTGGCACATTATCAATTGGCAGAAAAAAAGAAAAAACCCACAGAAGTGTATCTCGAAGTTGGTTTTGAGGATCTCTCCCATTTTTCTTTTGCATTCAAAAAGAAATACGGTATTGCACCTACACAGTTGCTACATGTGACACATACCCCTGCCTCTTCCTACCGTCCCGACATTGTTACTTCATAATGCCTTCGTTTTTTAGCCTTGTATTCCGTCGGCAGCATGTTGAACTTGGCTTTGAATGATTTGGCAAAATAATTCGGCGCGGTAAATCCCGTCATGTAGGAGATCTGTGAAATGCTCAAATCACTGTTTTCCAATAGTAATGCTGCCTTTTCAAGCTTGATAGAGCGGATGAACTCGATGGGCGTTTGTCCGCTCATTTCAAGGACTTTGCTGTATAATGTTCCCCGGCTCATGCCGACGTGCTTGCTGAGATTTTCCACGCTAAGCTGGGCAGTGTGCAGGTTGTCCTCAATGTAAGACAGCATATCTTTCAGCAGCTTTTCCTGGCTCGATTCCATTTGCGGCGCTTCACCCGACACCTGGATGTGCCGCGAGTAAACGCCTTTGAGAAGCCGGTTAAGCAGGATCAGATTGTTGATCTTGGCATTTAATATCTCAAAATTAAAGGGTTTGGTCAGATAATCATTCGCTCCGGAATTGAGGCCTTCCAGCTGCTGCTGCTCACCTGTGGAAGCCGTCAGAAGAATGATAGGGATGTGTTTGGTGCGCTTGTCGGACTTGATTTTCTGGCTCAAAGCAATGCCGTCCATTTCGGGCATGGCCACGTCGCTTACAATCAGTTCGGGATGGTGGCTCAGCGTTTTTTGCCAGCCTTCTTTGCCATTGCTCGCTTCTATAACATGATAGAAGGGCATCAGGCTTTCTTTCAGATAATGTCTGAATTCGTCATTGTCCTCAATAATCAGCACATTGGACGGATCTTCCAGATTGGCCTTCTCTGATTTAGCAAAGCCACTTTCCGTTTCATTCAGCGTTTTGGGCGTTGAGGCAGGCTGTTCGGTCAGGGGAATAAGTTGTTCTGCAATCGGCAACTCTACTGTAAACGTGCTGCCTGCGCCAGGCTGACTTACAACATTTATTTTTCCCTGGTGCAACTGCACAAACTCGCGCACAATGGACAAGCCAATGCCGCTGCCCTGGTTCAGAACCGTCAGGTCCGTATCGCTCTGGAAAAACCGGTCAAAGATCTTTTCGTGCTGATCCTCCGCAATGCCTATTCCGTTATCCGAAATGTTGATTTGAAGCCAGTGCTTTCCTTCAACATCCGTTTGCTGCTGAACATTCAAAGCCACTTCGCCGCCTTTTGGCGTGAATTTAAATGCATTGGAAAGCAGGTTAAACAAAACCCGTTCGAGCTTATCTGCATCGAAATCCATCGCTAGCTGATCCGGCGCACTTTCAATTTTAAACTGAATCCCCTTACGGATGGAAAGATCACTGAACTGGTCGCAGGTGTCTTTGATAAACAGAATAATGTCCCGGCGTTTCAGGTCGAGCATCACTTCCTGTTCCTGCATATTTTTGAAATCCAGCAACTGGTCCACGAGGTTCAGCAGCCTTTTCGCATTGCGCTTAATGGCATTGACCGGCGGATGCAGCTCGGTGGATCTGGTCTTGACGAGCAGGTTGTCAACAGGAGCAAGGATAAGCGAGATTGGTGTCCTGAACTCGTGGCTCAGATTGGTCAGAAACTTGATTTTCATCCGGTCCAGTTCCTGCGCACGCTCCACTTCCGCACGCTGTTGCTGCTCTTTAAATTGCCGTTGCAGCTTTTGAATGCCGCGCCGCCGCATATAGTATACAATCGCGAATGGCGCGAGAATGTAAAAAATGTATGCGTAAATGGTCAGGTAAAAAGGTGGTTTCACAATCACGGCCACCGACTTGGTCTGCGGACTCCAGTTAATGCCGTCACCGCTGGCCTGCACTTCAAAAACGTATTTGCCCGGACTCAGATTCGTATAACTGGCAAAGTTGGTAAGCCCTGTTTCGTTCCATTCCGACTGCATGCCCACCAGCCGGTGCCGGTAATGCATTTGTTTTGGATTAGTATAATCGAGCGCGGCAAAACCGATCGAAAAATTCTGTTTGTAATCCAGGCTGATGGTCCTGGCAACGGCAATATCAGCATCAATAAAGTTCGAATCGGCGGGTGTAATGCTGCGATTACCAATTTTCAGGTCTTTTAAAATGATCGGCGGAATCCGTTTGCTGTCAGGCAAACTCCGTGTGTCGATGTAGTTGAACCCTGCAATGCCGCCGAAAAAAAGCGTGTTATCAGCCGCGCGAATACCCGATCCAAGCACGAATGTCCGGTCCTGAATGCCGTTATAAGAGGTGTAATTGATGAATTTTCTGTTTTTCAAATCAAAATAGCTAATTCCCTGGTTGGTACTGACCCAGATCCGCCCCTGCGCATCTTCCAGCACTTTGTTGACAATGTTACTGGCGAGCCCTTCCTTTGACCCATAAGTTGAAAACTTCCTGGTACGCAGGTTGTATAACGCCAGCCCTTCACCCGATGTGCCCGCCCAGATATTCCCTCTGCTGTCTTCCAGAAGAGAAAAAACAATGTTGCTGGGAAGTTCGCTGCTTTGCTTGTCCAGCAACAGCGTTTTCTTCGTCACCGGATCATACACAGCAATGCCGGTGCCGTGCGATGCCACCCAGAGTTTGCCTTTACTGTCCAGCATGAGATCACGGATATAGCCATTCAACGGAATGCTGCGCTGCAAAACGGGAACCCCCGCATCGTGAAATCTGGTAAACCGTTTCGTTGCAGGATCAAACAAATGCACACCGCCACCATTCGTGCCCACCCACAACTGGCCGGACTTATCTTTTTCCAGGCAGAAAATCTCGTTGTTACTCAGGCTGGACGAATCTTTTCCCCTCATATACTGGGTATAAGCGCCCGTTTTGGGGTTAAACTGAAAAAGCCCGTCCTGAAAGGTCCCGATCCAAAGCTCGTCGTCCGCAACCAGTTCCAGAGTCAGAATAGCAAGCCCGGACGCTGCATTCTTGTTTTTTGGATTAATGGGAAATTTCCTGAACAGATTGGTTTGCCGGTTATAAAGATTTAACCCGCCGCCGTCGGTGCCTACAAAGAGCTCACCCGATCCGGTCTCGGCAAAGGATGTGACAAATGGCGCGCTCAATCCGTACGGGTCATTCACATCCGACCGCTTCAAGCCAAAGATCGCCAGGTTTTTATCATATTTATTGACACCTCCCTTATATGTGCCAAGCCAGCAAATGCCCTCATTATCAATGAGTATGCTTCGTATTGATTTGTTGCTTAAACTAAACTGCGTCCTTGCATCCGGGCCATAGCGCGTAATGTTGCCGCTTCGCGTATCCAGTATATTCAGGCCGGCATCCGTGCATATCCATAGTTGATAGGCGTTTTCCCAGGTAACTGCAAACACCATATTGGTGCTCAGGGAATTCCTGTTATTGGGGTCATATTTAAACTGCTTGATAATCTGCCCGTTAGCGTTGAGTTTGAACACACCGCTGAATGTGGCGGCCCAAATGTTCCCCTCGCGGTCTTCAACAATAGACTTCACCGTGCGCGCACCGGCTTCGTCGGGCAGCGATTGCAGATAATTGATATATTCCTCACTTTTATCAGCCGGATCCATTTTGAACAATCCATTCCTGGATCCGATCCACACCCTTTTTTTGCTGTCTATCGCAATGCCGAGGATCATTCCTTTGGAAATCTGGTCAGGCATGTTGGGCCTGGATGCGAATGTGCTGATCTGATGGCTTTCCGGGTCCACATTGATCAGCCCTGCCGTGGTGCCGACCCAAAGTTTTCCCGTGGCATCGCTGGTGATGCTCGTTACGCTATGCGGAGACGGAATGATTTCAAATGAATCTTTTCTTCTGTTATAAAGGTGCAATCCGCCTTCGATAGTGCCAACCCAGATCCGGCCTTTGCGATCCTGGTGCAGGCAGGAAATATCATTGGATCTTAGTGAGGAGGAATCCTTTTTATCATGCCGGTAAACGAGCACATCCGTGCCGTCGAACCTGCTCAAACCATCGTCCGTTCCGAACCACATCAGTCCATACTGATCTTTCAGAATGGCCGTCACAGTGTTTGATGACAACCCGTCTGTTGATGTCAGCGACGTAAACTTGGGCTCAGCAGGCTGCGCCCATGCTGCAAATGTCGCTGCACAGCATGCGATTATCAGGCAGATAAAACGGAATGTGAGAAGAATCTCTGAACGCATTGATATGATAGGGTTAAAAACAGAGCCCGAGTCGAAAGTTATCCCAAAAATGCAAGTTTGTCCCAGAATCGGGCATTTTTTAGGCCCTTTTGAACAATTGTATCCTTAATATGAACAAATGTGCTCACAGCAGGCTGCCTTGCTGCGCTACTTTTGTCGACAATAAATCAAATAATATCTGGAAAAAGTGATGCACTGGAAATGGCGACAAAGCCAAAGTTACACCCAAATTAAATATTGTCAAATTGACACTTCCATAACAACACCAAGACGACCACATGATTCAATCTAATTTAAACATCAAATCATACACAAAATGCATGAACGTTTATTAAGCAATAACATGCTCGCCAGGATACTGGGTTTTTCTGGCCTACCTATTCTGCTGCTCGGCGGCATTTCCATGGATGCAGTTGCTGGTAATGCAGCATGGGCAGATTACGGCAACCGGCACCGTTCGGCTCCGGCAGCGGACATTGAAGTTACCGGAAAAGTAACCGGCCCCGACGGGAAAGCGCTGCCTGGCGCCAATGTGCTCATCAAGTCCACAACAAGAGGCACCAGCGCCGATCAGGACGGAAATTTCCGGCTCAGCGTCCCGGATGCGAATGCGGTCCTGGTTTTTTCGCTCGTGGGTTACGCGCCCAAGGAAGTGGTTGTAGGAACGCAGCAGATCATTAACGTGACTTTGGCGGTCGACAATAAGACGCTCGAAGAAGTAGTTGTCGTGGGTTATGGCGTTCAGCGCAAGCGGGACGTGACGGGGTCGGTGGTTTCAGTGAGCGAAAGCACATTGAAAGAAGTGCCTGCGCCCAACCTCGTAAGCCAGTTGAAGGGCCGTGCGGCGGGAGTCTCCATTATTAGCAACGGAAGCACACCAGGCTCTCAGGGCCAGATCCGGATCCGCGGAAACCGGACATTAACCACCAGCTCAGGTTCCAGCGATGGCCTGGATGGTCCGTTGGTGGTCGTGGATGGGATCCCATTCGGTGGCTTGAATGACATTAACCCGGATGATATTCTAAGTCTGGAAGTTTTGAAAGATGCGTCAGCAACAGCGATTTATGGCTCGCGCGGAGCGGGTGGCGTAATCCTGGTAACGACTAAAAGAGGAAAAGTCGGCAAGCCCGTATTCAGCTACGATGGTTACCACGGACAAACGCAGGTGATGGGCAAATTCAATGTCATGAATGGACAGGAATATGCACAATTCAAAGCCGATGCAGCTAAATACAACCGCACAGCACCGGGCACATCGGGTTATTTGCTCACGCAGAAAGAGCAGGAAGCACTAGACAATGGCGTTTCTACGGATTGGCAGGATTTAATTTACAAACCCGGCTTCATGACCAACCATCAGTTGGGCGTGCAGGGCGGCGTCGAAAACACGCAGTATTCACTCGGATTGGGCTATTTCAATGAAACCGGTATCATCCCAAACCAGAGTTTCCAGCGTTTCAACATTCGCGCAACCATTGACCAGAAGATTGGTAAAAACGTCAAAATCGGTCTGAATACATTGAATACGCTCACTTACACGAACACGCCGGGCGGCGGGGGCGTGCCGGGCGGCCTGGTGCGACTGACTCCATTGGCATCGCCCTACAATGCAGACGGAACTGTAAATAATTTTCCGGCCGAAGGTTCCATTGATGCCGCTATCGTGAGTCCGCTGACCATTATGTCCAAAAAGGAATCGGCTTTGGGCCGCACACGATCATTGCGGACATTCAACAGCCTTTATGCGGAAGTCAATATTTTACCGGGATTGAAATACCGTTTCAATGCAGGTCTGAATTTCAGTCAGTCAAACCTGAATAATTACAACGGCCCGCTGACCTATTTCAACACGGCAACTACGCAAGCCGGATCCACCGCCGAGATCAGCAACACCGAATATTGGGACGTGAACTTGCAGCATTTGCTTTATTTTGATAAAACATTCGCAGACAAGCATAAGCTGGGTTTCACTGCACTTTACGAATACACCAAAAACCACTCGCTGGGAAGCCGCTTCACGGTAACCGGTGTGCCTGCCGATTATATCAAAACGTCCAACTTCTCGCTCGCTGCGGGCCAGCCGGTCGCGCCGTCGGATTTCGGAAACTCATTTTCCGAGACTGGGTTGCTGTCTTACATGGGAAGGCTTAATTACAGCTATGCAGACAAATATTTGCTGACATTGACGCTGCGCCGAGATGGTTCTTCAACATTATCCCCGGCAAATCAATATTTCAATTATCCCGCCATCGGTTTAGGCTGGAATGTGGTGGAAGAAGGTTTTATGAAATCGGCTCCGTTCATTTCCAATCTTAAATTACGCGGCGGCTGGGGGATTTCCGGCAACCGGAATGTGGGCGCTTACTCGACATTGGGTGCATTATCTGCCGGTTATTACAACTTTGGATTGGGTACGGCTGGTCAGCAGCTTGCTTACACCGTGACAAGTTTGCCTTCGAGCGACCTGAGCTGGCAGTCGACCTCGCAGCTGGACATTGGTGTTGATTTTGGTTTGTTCAACAACCGCATTACGGGTTCTGTGGACTGGTATCACCAGAAAACCAAAGACATTCTGCTCTCCGTGCCGCTGCCGCCAAGCAATGGTGCAGGCTCAACATTGAAAAATTTGGGTAAAACAGAAGGCAAAGGCTTGGAAGTGGCTGCCACTTTTGAAATTGTCAGAAAACCAAAAGGGTTCAATTGGAGCATTGACGCAACTTATTTCTTCAACCGGGAAAAAATCACGCAGCTGACCACGCCCGACGAAAAGTCCAATCTGGGTGCGGGATGGTTTGTAGGACAGCCGCTTTCCGTGATTTTTGATTACAAAAAATTAGGGATATGGCAGACCGCGGATGCAGAAAACGGCACATTGGCGCAGCAAACTTCGCCCGTTCAGTTCGCCGGACAGATCAGGGTGGAAGATTTAAACGGTGATAACAAGATCGATGCAAATGACCGCCAGATCCTGGGTAATTTCCAGCCTAAATGGGGGGGTGGGCTGACCAGCCGTTTCAGCTTCAAAAACTTTGATGCGTCGGTGGTAACCTATGCAAGAATGGGCATGAAAGTGCTTGTGCCTTACTTAACGGGTAACTCCACAGGTTCAGGCGGTTTCGCATTCTTTAACCAAAGCCGTGTAAATCAGGTAAAAACCGATTACTGGGCCGAAACTAACCCCACCAACGCATTCCCGGCTCCCGATGCCAGCGGCGCTGTGGCCAACTTCGGCTCGACATTGGGTTATTATGACGGCTCATTCATCAAATGCCGCAGCATCAACCTCGGTTACACATTTGAGAGCAATGTTATCAAAAAGATCGGCGCGACTTCGGCGAGAATTTACGTCAACCTCACCAACCCGTTCATCATTTACGCACCATTGGTGAAAGACGACCTGGCGATTGATCCCGAAGGAAACAGCTATGCAACGGGCCAGTCTACGCTGAACCCGCAAGGCGCCAGCGACCGTGGCGCACCGGAACGCCAGATCTCGGTCAACCTGAATTCTCCGCCGGTAAGACAATTCACTGTGGGCGTAAACCTTAAATTCTAATCCGACTATGAAATCAATAAAAAACTTAATAACAGCAGCCCTAATCGCCTCATTGAGCATGGGTTGCGAAAAGGTGCTCGAAGAACATCCGCAATCCCAGATCGTTCCCACCTATTTCAACAGCCCGGCGGGTGTGCTGGGCGGCATCGCCGGGGTTTACAATGACATCCGCGGTCAGTGGGGAACCGAAGGTTTCACGGTTGAAATGCAGGCCGGGACCGACGAATTTATCCAGGGCGTGAATGGGGGCGGCGGTCCTGCTTACACTTACAATGGTCTCAACAGCAGCAACTTCGGATCTGCCTGGGGCGTTGCTTTTCAGGATATTAATACATTGAATGGCGTATTGCAATACGGCGCGACCATTGATCTGCCGGAAGCCACGCGCAAGCAATATCTGGCGCAGGCGAAGTTTTTGCGGGCATTCTGGTATTTCTATCTTGTACAGACCTGGGGCGATGTTCCCTTGCATACCGAGTTTATCACCGTGCCTTCGCAAGCCGCATCACGCCAGCCCGCAGCGGACGTGTATGCGCTCATCATCCAGGACTTGACAGAAGCAGCAGCCGATTTGCCTAACCAGCCAACAGCTCCTTTCCTGGGCAAAGCGGCCACCAAACCCGTAGCGCAACTCTTGCTCGCAAAAGCATATCTGACCCGCGGCTGGCTGAACAACACGGCTTCTGATTTTACACAAGCCGCAACGATCTGCGACGACATTATTGCCAAAAAAGCAGATTATGGGCTGGATCTCTGGCAGGATTACGGCGATGCATTCGTGCCTGCCAATGATTATGGCAAAGAAACGATGTTTGTCAGTGACCACGTGCTGGATCCGAAATACGGCTATTACCAGGTCGGCGGACAGGCTGGGGGCGGAGCAGCGCAAAATTTGAGCCCATGGTTTACCAACTGGAATTACCCAAATAACAGCGGGATCAATTCGGTTAAAAATGCAGCAGGCGCATTTGTAAATAATGGCACGTCAGGCATGATCCGGGATTCTTATTATGGCCGTCCGTATGTTCGGATGCGTCCGAATTCGGATAAAATCGCCAACGGGCCTCGTGCTGGCAAGAACTATTTTCTGGACCAGGCATTTACCAACCGCAAGGTGGATTCGCGTTATGCCAATTCCTTTTACACGGTCTATATTTCAAATACGGCAGTAAAAAATGAGGCAAATGCAGCCAACAACCTCCGCGGGATCTCCTATACGACGGTTCCAGGTGTGGACACGGCCGTTTGGCTGCCCGATTATGAAGTGCCGGGAGCACCGCAGTTTGTAGGAACCAGGCCATTCAAGGGCATTGTGGTGCCGCCAAGTCTTTGGAACAATGGTATTTTCCCTGCTTTGAAAAAATTCATGGATCCAAGCCGGGGTGCCAATTTTAATGATCCTTCCACACGTCCGGCTGTTCTATACCGCTTTTCAGATGTGTATATGACCGGCGCTGAGGCCTATTTCAAGGCAGGCAACAATGCCAAAGCAGCCGCATTGATCAATGTGGTAAGACAGCGCGCCGCATTCCGCAAAGCAAATACAACGGCCGAAAATGCCGCCGCCGCAACCGCCATGACGATCACTGCAGCACAGGTTACGCTGGACTTTATCCTTGACGAACGCAGCCGTGAATTTTTCGGCGAGTGGCAGCGCTGGCATGATCTTGTGCGGACCCGCTCGCTCGTGCGCCGGGTGCAGGAGTGGAACCAGGAAGCAGCACAATATGTGAAAGATTTCAATATGCTGCGCCCGATTCCGCAGTCGCAGATTGACCGGGTCGTAGAAGGTCCGAAGTTTCCGCAAAATTCCGGATATTGATAAAAAAAATTCAAATGATGATAAATCGTAATGCATTAGCAGTAATATCTGCGTCGTTGCTGGCCTTTGGTGGCCTCGGAATTCAAACCACTTTCGGTCAGGGAACCAGCATTAAACCGCTGGTTACCGACCTCTACACCGCCGATCCCTCGGCCCACGTTTTCAACGGTAAGATCTACATTTATCCATCCCACGACATTGAAGCCGATGTGCCGCAGGACGATGAGGGCGGGCACTTTCAAATGCGCGACTACCACGTTTATTCGATGGATAAAATCGGTGGCAAAGTGACCGACCACGGCGTGGCGCTGGATGTAAAAGATGTCCCCTGGGCCGATAAGCAAATGTGGGCGCCAGACGCTGCATTCAAAAATGGCACCTATTACCTTTATTTTCCTGTAAAAGACAAGCAAGGCGTCTTCCGCATGGGTGTAGCCACCAGTAAATCTCCGACTGGTCCGTTCAAGGCTGAGCCTCAGCCGATCAAAGGAAGTTACAGCATTGATCCGGCCGTTTATACGGACACGGACGGCAAAAGTTACATGTATCTGGGAGGGATCTGGGGTGGTCAGTTGCAGCGCTGGCATACAGGCACCTATAACAAAAGCTTGATGACGGACCTGGGTAAAGGCCACGAAAATGAGCCCGCGCTAAGCGCCAAAGTAGCCGCCATGAGCAATGATATGCTATCCTTCGCCGAGCCTTTGAAAGACGTTCAGATCCTGAATGAAAACGGAAAGCCGATTTTAGCGTCTGACACCAAACGCCGCTTTTTTGAAGGCGCCTGGATGCATAAATTCAATGGTAAATATTATTTCTCCTATTCTACCGGCGATACACATCTGCTATGCTATGCAGAGGGCGACTCTCCTTATGGGCCATTCAAATACAAAGGTGTGATTATGAATCCCGTAGAAGGCTGGACGACACATCATTCGATTGTTGAAGTCGAAGGCAAATGGTATATTTTCTATCACGATGCGGCGCTTTCGGGCAAAACGCATTTGCGCAATGTGAAGGTCAGGGAATTGCTCAGGGATGCCAGCGGGAACATTCAAACCATCAATCCTTAACAAAGTAGGTGAACATTCCCTTTGGCTTATTAAATAAAAAAACATCCTATGCATATCGAGAGGCGTGATTTCATATCAACATTGACACTGGCCGGCGCGGCCACATTATTCACAGGAAATTCCCTCCTGGCATCCACAAATCCCAAAAAGGATAAACTGGGCATTGCGCTGGTCGGCCTTGGCTATTACAGCACAGACTTGCTTGCGCCTGCGCTGCAAATGACGGAGAAATGTTACCTGGCCGGCATCGTTACAGGCACCCCATCCAAAGCCGAGACCTGGAAAGCCAAGTACAACATTCCCGACAAGAACATTTACAACTATAAAAACTTCGACGATATCGCCAACAACCCGGATATCGACATTGTGTATGTGGTTTTGCCGCCATCGATGCACAGGGAATTTGTGGTGCGCGCTGCCAAAGCGGGTAAGCATGTATTTTGCGAAAAACCAATGGCGCCATCGGTTGCAGACTGTGAAGCAATGATCCAGGCTTGCAAAGCCAATAAAGTAAAGCTTGCCATCGGTTATCGTTGCCAGCACGATCCGAACATTCAGGCCATCATGAAGATTGCCAAAGACCCTAAATTCGGGAAAGTGAAAATGGTCAGCAGCGCGGCGGGTTATTTTGATGCGCGGACCGATCATTGGAAACAAAAGAAGGCATTAGGCGGCGGCGTAATGGGCGATATGGGTGTGTATGCATTGCAAGGCGCCAGGCTCGCAACAGGAGAGGAACCGATCAGCGTTTTCGCCCAGGCTTCCACAACCCGTCCCGACATTTATAAAGAAGTGGAAGAAACGATGATGTTTATGCTCGACTTCCCAAGCGGCGCCAAAGCGTCCTGCCAGACGAGTTTTGGCATAAATATGAATTACCTGCAAGTGAACTATGAAAAAGGCTGGGCCAAGCTGGAACCGCAGTCGGGTTATAATGGCAATAAAGGCAGCTTGTCGGATGGGACAATCATCAATTTTCCTATAAAAAGTCAGCAGGCCAAACAAATGGATGAAGACTGCACTGCCCTGATGACCAACGCGGACCTTATCGCACCCGGCGAAGAGGGGCTGCGGGACATTCGTGTGGTAGAAGCGATCTATAAATCTGCTGCGAGCGGCAAAATGGTGAAAATCTGATGCGGGATTTTTTGAAGGAAGTCTTTTGCCTTTCGTTAATGGCAGTAACGTTGACCGGTTATCCACAAACGCCCCGCGTGCAAAAGCTTTGGTATAAACAGCCTTCGGGCAAAACATGGGAAAATGCATTGCCTGTCGGAAACGGCAGGCAGGGCGCTATGGTGTATGGCAATGTGGTGAATGAAACGATTCAGCTCAATGAACATACATTATGGTCGGGCGGACCGAACCGGAATGATAATCCCGAGGCGCTGGCTGCATTGCCGGAAATCCGGAAGCTGATTTTTGAAAATAAACAAAAAGAAGCCGAGAAGCTGGCCAACAAAGCCATCATTACTACAAAATCACACGGACAAATGTTTCAGCCGCTGGGTGACTTGCGGCTGACATTTCCGGGTCACGATAATTTTACCAATTATTACAGAGAGCTCGACATTGAACGCGCGGTAGCCAAAACCACTTACCAGGTCGATGGTGTTAACTATACCCGTGAAGTCCTGGCTTCATTCCCCGACCGCGTGATCGTCATCCGCCTGACCGCCGACAAGCCGGGTAAGCTGGCATTCAATGCTTCCTATGCCTCTTTACACAAAACGAAATCCATTAAAACAAACACCGCAAAAGACCTTACCATTGCCGGCACGACGCAGGATCACGAGGGAGTGAAAGGTCAGGTTCGTTTCAAAGGGATTACCAGGATCAAAACCGAAGGCGGCAATGTGACCGCGAATGACACCGCACTCAATGTCGCAGGCGCCAATGCAGCGACCATTTACATTTCCATCGCGACCAATTTCAAAAACTACAATGATATCAGCGGAGACGAAAACGCGCTGGCTGCCGCTTACCTCGATAAAGCTGCTTCCAAATCGTTCGCGAGCATGCTGAACCCGCACATTGCAGCATATCAGAAATATTTCAAACGCGTCAAATTCGATCTTGGCACAACAGAACTGGATAACTTACCAACGGATGAAAGACTGAAAAACTTCCGCAATGTCAATGATCCCGAATTGGTTACGCTTTACTATCAATATGGTCGTTACCTCCTGATTTCCAGCTCGCAACCCGGTGGTCAGCCTGCGAATTTGCAAGGGATTTGGAACAACAAAATGATGCCGCCTTGGGATAGCAAATACACCATTAACATCAATGCGCAGATGAATTATTGGCCTGCGGAGCGTACCAACCTGAGCGAGCTGCATGAGCCATTTTTGAAAATGGTTGAAGAACTTTCGCAAACCGGAAAAGAAACGGCCAGGACCATGTACGGCGCCAGAGGCTGGATGGCGCATCACAACACGGATATCTGGCGTGCAGCCGGCGCGATCGACGGCGCCTTCTGGGGCATGTGGATCGCAGGCGGCGGCTGGACGAGCCAGCATTTGTGGCAACATTATTTGTATCAGGGCGACAAAGCGTATCTCGCCAAAATTTATCCGATCCTGAAAGGCGCAGCCATATTCTATGCCGACTTTTTGATCGAACATCCCAAATACAAATGGCTCGTCGTAAACCCGGGAAGCTCTCCGGAAAATGCCCCGGCCGCGCACGAAGGCTCGTCGCTGGATGCCGGAACGACGATGGACAACCAGATCGCATTTGACGTTTTCAGCAACACGATCCGCGCCGCGGAAATCCTGAAAAAAGACGCCGCATTCACCGATTCGCTGCGCCAGATGCGCAAACGCCTGCCGCCCATGCACGTAGGCCAGCACGGACAATTGCAGGAATGGCTCGATGACGTGGATGATCCCAACGACCACCACCGCCACGTTTCCCATTTGTACGGCCTGTTCCCTTCTGACCAAATCTCAGCTTACCGCACACCCGAATTGTTCTCTGCTGCCCGCACCACATTGCTGCACCGCGGCGACGTTTCGACGGGTTGGAGCATGGGCTGGAAAGTAAACTGGTGGGCCCGTTTGCAGGATGGTAACCACGCATTTACATTAATTAAAAGCCAGCTTTCACCATTAGGCACGTCCAAAGAAGGGGGAGGCACTTATAACAACCTCTTCGACGCCCACCCGCCATTCCAGATCGACGGCAACTTTGGCTGCACCTCGGGAATCACCGAAATGCTCATGCAAAGCGCAGATGGCTCGGTGCATTTACTTCCTGCATTACCCGACGTCTGGCAAGCCGGAAACATTGGCGGATTACTCGCGCAGGGCGGTTTTGAAGTGGTAAATATGGAATGGAAAGCAGGTAAGCTCACGAAGGTGGAAGTGAAATCGAAGCTCGGCGGAAACCTCCGGTTGCGGACGCCAAACACATTGAAAATGGCCAGCGGCAAGTCGCTAAGTGAAGCCTCGGGACAGAATGCCAATGCCTTTTACCAGGTTGAGCCGGCTGCCAGCGCCGTGTTGTCTCCTAAGGCCAGTCTATCCGCGCCGACGATCAAGGAAACATTCCTTTACAACATTCCGACACAGGCTGGCAAGTCTTATGTCTTTGTCGCTCAATAAGTTATTAGTATCAATGATTAAGATCAAATTATAATGATCAAACGATTTATTTCTGCCGCCTGTGTTGCGTGGCTTTGCATGGGACAGCTTGTGTCGGCCCAAACGACATTGGTTAACCCTATCCTGACCGGTTTTTATCCCGATCCGAGCGTCGTGCAGGTTGGGGCGGATTACTATTTGGTAAACTCTACATTCTCCTACTTCCCAGGCATCCCGGTTTTTCATAGCAAGGATTTGAAAAACTGGAAGCAGATCGGCAATGTGATCGACCGGTCTTCACAAATGGATTTCATGGGAGAGAAGCTAACCAGAGGACTTTTTGCACCCGCGATCAGCTATCACAACGGCACATTTTACGTGACCTGCACGGACATTGACCATGACGGGAATTTTGTAGTTACGGCAAAAAATCCGGCTGGCCCGTGGAGCAACCCGATCCGCGTTCCGCAAGCCCGCGGCATCGATCCTTCGTTGTTTTTTGATGACGATAACAAAGCCTATATCATTTACAACAGCGACGCGCCGGACCGGAAACCCTTGTATTCCGGCCACAGAACTATCCGGATCTATGAGCTGGATCCTGCCACAATGAAGGTTGTCGGCGAGGAAAAGCAGCTTGTAAATGGTGGTGTGGATCTGAGCAAAAAGCCCGTTTGGATCGAAGCGCCGCATATTATGAAGCGGAATGGCTGGTATTATCTGTACGCAGCCGAAGGCGGCACGTCGGTAAACCATACCGAAGTTGTATTTCGCAGCAAGTCGGCTTGGGGGCCATTTGTGCCTTATGAAAACAACCCGATCTTAACCCAAAAAGGCCTGTCCGAAGACCGCAAAGATCCGATCACGTCAGCCGGTCACGCGCAGTTTGTAGACGGCCCGGATGGAAAAACCTACGCCATTTTCCTGGCTGTACGCCCTTATCAAGGCAATTATTACAACACCGGCCGCGAAACATTCATCGCCCCGGTTGAATGGAAAAACGACTGGCCGGTGATCAACCCGCCGACAAAAAATGTGGATTACGAATATAAAGTCAATTACAAAGAAGTAAAACAAAAAGACGCGCTTCCCCAGGCTGGAAACTTCGCTTACACATTAACATTTGAAAACAGGCTTGATCCTGCGCTGCTTTTCATGCGGACCATCGACAGCAGCTCCTTCGCTTTATCGAAGCAAAAAGGATTGACGATGAAGCTGAAACCCGAAACCATCATGGAACTGGGCAACCCTTCGTTCATCGGAAAACGCCAGCAGCATTTATTCTGCACAACCGAAGTAGAACTCGATTTTTCTCCCAAATCAGAAAAAGAAAAAGCAGGCCTCACCATTTTTCAGGATGAAGCACATTTCTATTTTTTAAGTAAATCAATAAAAGGCGGGAAGCCCATGGTGCAGCTTTTCAAAAGTGCTGCAACGGGAAAAGAAATGGAATTAATGTCCGAAATGCCCGTTTCGGACGCTTCCAAGCCGGTTAAGCTGTGCATTGTCGCAGCAGGCGATACTTACAGCTTCTATTTTTCCAAAGGCAGTTCCTGGGAATTGCTCAAAGACAAGGTTGACGCCAAATTCCTGAGCACCGAAGTCGCCGGCGGCTTTATCGGCTGTTTGTTCGGCATGTACGCAACCTCGTCCGGCGAGCCCACAACCAACTCCGCTTCATTCAAATACCTGAAATACAGCGGCAATGATCCCATTTTCAAAACAAGTAAATAACGAATGAATATGTCCACTTTTAAGAATCTCTTGACCATTACTGCGCTGCTTATTGGCGGTTTCGTTCATGCGCAGGAGATTTTGAAAGAGATGCCGAAGGGTTATGATATGGCCAGGTCGGGCGTTGCTGCCGGGAAGATTGATACGGTTCAGTATGAGTCCAAAACGGTAGGGAACAAGCGTAAGATGCTCGTTTACACGCCGCCTGGTTTTAGCAAAAAGAAGAAATATCCGGTTTTATATCTGTTGCACGGCATTGGCGGCGATGAGAAGGAATGGTTGAAAGGCGGTAATCCGCAGCTGATCCTGGACAATCTGTATGCCGAAAAGAAAATTGAGCCCATGATCGTCGTTATGCCGAATGGCCGTGCGATGAAGGGCGACCGCGCAACGGGCAACATTATGGCGCCCGATAAGGTTGCTGCATTTGCTACATTCGAACAGGATCTGCTCAAAGATCTGATCCCTTTTGTTGAAAATAAATATCCCGTTCTAAAAGATCGCGAACACCGTGCGATAGCCGGACTTTCGATGGGCGGCGGGCAGTCGCTGAACTTTGGGTTGGGGAATCTGGATCAGTTTGCATGGGTAGGAGGGTTTTCTTCGGCACCCAATACGAAGGCGCCTGCCGAGCTGATGCCCAATCCGGAGGAAGCCAAAAAGAAGCTGAAACTGCTTTTCCTCTCTTGCGGCGACGAGGACCGGCTGATTACATTCAGCAAGCGCACGCATGATTATCTCTTTGAAAACAATGTTCCCCACGTTTTTTACATTGAGCCGGGCGTACATGATTTCAAGGTTTGGAAAAATGGTTTATACATGTTTTCGCAGTTTTTGTTCAAACCGGTCGATGTTCCTTCTTTGACCAAATACACCATTCTGGGATCGCCCGCGGCAACGAACATCCGGAATGCAAAATACCCGCAGATCCTGCCGGACAACCGGGTTGTGTTCCGCACCAAGGCACCTAATGCGCAAAAAGTGCAGGTCGATTTGGGCAAAAAGTATGATATGGTCAAGGACACCGCCGGCGTCTGGTCGGTAACAACGGATTCTATTGGTGAAGGCTTTCATTATTACTCGCTAATGATCGACGGCGTTGCATTAGCCGACCCTGCCAGCGAGACGTTTTATGGAATGGGCCGCATGGCGAGCGGCATTGAAATTCCATTCCGGAATGGCGGTTACTATGCTATGCGCGACGTGCCGCACGGCGATATTCGCGTCAAAAAATATCTATCCAAAGCCAGCAACACCTGGCGCGAAATGTATGTTTACACGCCTCCCGGCTATGACCAGTCTACCGAAAAATATCCTGTACTCTATCTGCTACACGGCGGCGGTGAGGACCAGCGCGGCTGGGCTACGCAAGGGAAAACCAATCTGATTCTTGATAACCTCATTGCAGAAGGAAAAGCCAAACCTATGATCGTGGTCATGATGGATGGAAACCTTGGCAGTCCGATGGGGCCGGGCAGCATGGCCACCGCCGGTGATGGCTTTCTCAAATTATTTGAAAATGAGCTGAAACAAGGAGCCGTTCCATTCGTCGAAAGCACATTCCGGGTGCAGGCTGATGCCGCACACCGCGCACTTGCAGGCTTGTCCATGGGTGGCATACAGACATTATATGCAGGCGTCAAAAACACAGATATGTTCTCGTCCCTGGGCGTTTTCAGTTCCGGGTGGTTTGCCAACAACGACGCATTATCCGGCCCGCATTATGCATTTGCCAAAGACAATGCAAAGACGATCAACAGCAACCTGAAAAACTTCTGGATCTCCATGGGCGGCGAAGCGGATATTGCCTATAAAAACTGCAAGATCATGCTGGGTAAGTATGACGAGCTGGGCATCAAATACCAGTACAGCGAATATCCCGGCGGACACACCTGGCCAGTCTGGCGTCATGATCTGCATGGATTCTCACAGTTATTATTCAAATAGTCACCCATTCCCATTCCACGACGGCTCATTCAAAATTCATCAACATGCCAAACTCGTCTCCCTTAAAAAGCTGGGTTCAATACGCAGTCGTCTCAACAGCATTCCTAACCTCCCAAAGTCTCCTGGCGCAAAAGTCGCTTAAAGAAGCATATAAGGATTATTTCCCCATCGGCGTCGCGGTTTCACCAAGAAGCGTGGCTGGCCCTGAGGCGGAATTGATCAAGCAGCAGTTCAGCAGCATAACGCCTGAAAATGCAATGAAAATGGGGCCGATCCATCCTGAAAAAAATGTTTACAACTGGAAGGATGCTGATGCCATTGTTGCATTCGGGGAAGCCAATGGCATTAAGGTGCGCGGCCATACGCTTTGTTGGCACAACCAGACGCCTAAATGGTTCTTCACGGATTCACTTGGTGCGCAGGTTTCGCGGGAAGAATTATTGTCGCGTTTGAAACAGCACATTACCGATGTAATGACGCATTATAAAGGCAAGATTTACGCCTGGGACGTTGTCAACGAAGCCGTTCCGGACACGGGCAAGGGCATTTACAGGGAATCCAAATTTTACCAGATCATAGGAGAAGATTATATACAAAAAGCATTCGAATATGCGCATGCTGTGGACCCGGATGCCAAGCTTTTTTATAATGACTATAATACCGAAAACGCTGTAAAAAGAGAGAAAATCTATCAGCTGGTCAAAAGACTGAAAGAGAAGAACGTCCCGATCCACGGCGTTGGCTTGCAGGCACATTGGTCTATTTATGAGCCCACGCAGGCCGAGCTGGAAAAGTCGATCACGCAGTTTGCAAGCCTGGGACTGGCTGTCCAGATCACGGAGCTGGACGTTTCGGTTCATCCCAAAGAGCATGAACGCAGGCAAAGGAGAGCGGGTGATGAAAACAGTGTCTTCACACCCGAAATGGAGCAGAAGCAAGCCGTACATTACAAGATGATTTTCGACACATTCCGTAAACACAAAGGCACCATTACGGGCGTCACTTTCTGGAATGTTTCGGACAAGACGACGTGGCTGGATAACTTTCCGGTTCCGGGCCGTAAGGATTATCCGTTGCTTTTTGATCAGAATTTTAAACCCAAGAAGGCATTTGACGGCGTTGTGAATTTTTAAAAAGCTATTTATAAATATATCCAATGCGCTTTACCCGGTTTTTACTTTTCCTGATCTTTCTTTCAACAAGCTCGGTTGCCAAGGTCCGCCTGCCTAAGCTGATCTCGGACAACATGGTGTTACAGCGCGACCAGCCGATCACGGTTTGGGGTTGGGCAACGCCTAAGGAAAAGGTGACGGTAACGTTCAAAAACAAGAAGCAAAGCACATTGACCGGTGCGGATGGCAAATGGAAAATCCAGCTGCCTGCACAACCTGCGGGAACTGGTTTTGAAATGGTCATAAGAGGCACAAACCAGGTCACGATCAGGAATATCGCCTTCGGAGATGTGTGGCTTTGCAACGGACAGAGCAATATGGTGATCAACATGGAGCGTGTAAAAGAACGCTATCCCAACGATATTGCCACCGCCACTTATCCCGACATCCGCAATTTTTTCATTCCCACATTAACCGATCTGAAAGGCCCGCAGGAGGATTTTCCAAATGCCGAATGGAAGACAGCCAATCCCAAAGACGTGTTAGGCTTTGGTGCTGTATCTTACTTTTTTGCCAGAGATCTTTACGACCAATACAAAGTACCCATCGGCATCATTAACAGCTCGGTAGGCGGCACGCCCATTGAAGCCTGGATCAGTGAAGGCGGCTTTAAGGATTTTGCTGACCTTCGAAAGGTTATCAATCAAAATAAAGACACTTCCTACGTCCTGGAAAGGAAGCAGAGCACGCTGACTAATGCGCCGAAACCGCCTAAGCCAACCGATAGCGGACTAACCGAACATTGGGAAAGCGATTCTTATCAGCCCAAAGGGTGGCGGAACTTCAACATTCCTGGTTATTGGGAAGATCAGGGATTGAAAGATTTGAATGGTGTCGTGTGGTTCCGCAGGGAATTTGAAGTGCCCGAAAGCTGGATCGGCAAGCCGGTGAAGCTGTATATGGGCCGCATTGTGGATGCTGATGAAATGTTTGTGAATGGAAGAAGTATAGGTCGCGTAACCTACCAGTATCCGCCAAGACGCTATGAAATTCCTGCCGGTTTGTTGAAGGCAGGCAAAAATACATTTGTGATACGTGTTATCAATACGGCTGGAAAAGGCGGTTTTGTGCCGGACAAGCCTTACTTCATGACCGCCAATGATCAGGAGGTTGACTTGAAAGGAACGTGGCAATACAAGGTCGGGCAGGTTTTTGAGCCGGCAAAAAGGTTAAATGACGAGCCAGCTCCCTTTATTGCGCAAAACCAACCTGCTGCATTATACAATGCGATGATTGCGCCCGTGCTGCCGATGAAGTTGAAAGGTTTTCTCTGGTATCAGGGCGAGACCAATGTGCATGATCCGGAGCCTTACAATGTGCTTTTGCCCGCACTGATTCATGATCGACGCAAGCTTTGGAATGATGAGAATTTGCCTTTTCTGGTGGTGCAGCTGCCTAATTTTCAGGACATTGACTTCTTGCCTGCCGAAAGCAACATGGCGCTGCTAAGGGAAGCGCAAAACCGCGCATTGACACTGAAAAACACGGCTGTCACGGTAACGCTGGACCTGGGAGAGTGGAATGACATTCACCCGTTGAACAAAAAAGAAATTGGAAAGAGGTTAGCATTGTCTGCCAGAAATCTGGCATATGGCGACAACAAAGTCGTTCACAGCGGCCCGACATTGAAATCGCAAAGCATAGCAGGCGAAAAAATTGTTCTCACTTTTGACAATATTGCCGATGGAATAAAGTCCATTGACGGAGAAACATTGCGCTGGTTTGCCATTGCGGGTGACGACAAGAAATTCGTTTGGGCGAATGCAAAGATTTTGGGGAAAGATCAGATTGAGCTGAGCAGTGAAATGGTGAGAACGCCCAAATACATCCGCTATGCCTGGCAGGATAATCCTGAGGGAATCAATTTTTATAACTCAGCCAACCTTCCCGCTTCGCCATTCCGCACGGACGGTGAACAGCCGGATGAAAGCAAGCCGTGGAAAGGGAAAAAATGTGCAGTCGTATTGACTTATGATGATGCCTTGAATGTCCATCTGGATAACGTAATTCCGGCCCTTGATTCGCTGAGCTTAAAAGGATCATTTTATTTAACCGCTTCCTCGGACGCCGCCCGAAACCGCATCAAAGACTGGCGCGCCGCGGCAACCTCCGGGCACGAACTTGGCAACCATACGCTTTATCACCCCTGCGATGCAACCGGACCGGGCATGAGCTGGGTGAAGCCGGAATATGATCTCAGCAAGTATAGCATGGGCCGCATCCAGGATGAGGTCTGGATGTGCAATGCATTTTTGAAATCAATTGACGGACTTGACAAACGCACATTCGCCTTCACCTGCGGACATAAAAAGGTGGCAGAGGGCGAATTTATACAAACGCTTTCCAGCGAATTTATAGCCGCCAGAGCGGTCAGACATGAAATGCACACATTTGAGGAACAAAAACTGATGGACATTGACTGCTATTCGATGGTGGAACAATCGGGCAAGGATATGATCGAGCTGGTAAAGCAGGCGCAGGAGAGCGGGAAGTTGCTTGTTTTCCTGTTTCACGGCGTGGGCGGGGAGCATGCTTTGAATGTGTCAAACCAGGCGCACAGTGAGTTGCTGCATTATCTGAAAGAGAATGAAAAAGAAATTTACGTGGATACGATGCGCAATGTCGCAGAGCATATTCAAAGTTTGAAAAAATAATTCTGTAAAACACCAATCATGACCAAGAGCCCTTTCTTAATGCTTTTTAGCTGCCTGTTGATTGGCTTCACATTGCTTGCAGCTGATCCGTCGGGCGTCGAAGCGTCGGGCGCCGAAGCGTCGGACGCCGAAGCGTTAGCTTTTGACGGGGATGACGGTTATCGGTTATGGCTTAACTATGAGCCGGTCAGGAATGCTTCGGTGAAATCGGAATATCTGAAATATGCAGCATTCATTGGTAGGCCCGCGAATGGTGAAATCATGCAGAGTGCATCTTAGGAGCTGCAATTGGGATTAGGTAAACTTTTGGCTAAATCTGTAAACATCACAAACTCATCTGCCGGAAAGTCGGGTGGAATAGTTTTCAAAATAGAAACGAGCGCTGATACTGCACAGCCGGTCGAAGGTTACCGGATTCAATTGTCGGGCGGTAACGTGATCGTTAGTTCAAAATCAGAGCAGGGGATTTTGTATGGAACATTTGCCCTGCTGCGGCATATGCAAATGCAGTTGCCGATCAAGGGATTAAACCTTGCCAGCAGCCCGAAAGTGCGTTACCGGATGCTGAATCATTGGGATAATCCGGATGGCACTATTGAGCGTGGCTATGCGGGCCAATCACTCTGGAAATGGTATGAACTGCCCGAGCGCGCAGACCCGCGTTATGCGGATTATGCGCGTGCCAATGCTTCTTTGGGCATTAATGGAACTGTACTTAACAATGTGAATGCAAGCGCGAGGTTCATGTCACAGGAATACATTGTGAAGGTGGCGGCGGTGGCGAATGTGATGCGGAAATATGGGATCAAAACTTATCTGTCCGTGTATTTTGCTGCGCCCAAAACATTAGGCGGACTTAAAACATCTGATCCGCTCGACCCGCAGGTGCGCGCGTGGTGGAAAGAAAAGGTTGCCCAGATTTACAAGGAAATCCCTGATTTCGGCGGGTTTTTGGTTAAAGCCAATTCAGAAGGAGAACCGGGCCCGCAGGATTACGGCCGCACCCACGCCGACGGGGCCAACATGCTGGCCGAAGCATTCAAGCCCTATGACGGCATTTTGATCTGGCGGGCATTTGTTTACAAAGCCGATCCCAATGCGGATCGCTTCAAAGCGGCTTATGAAGAATTTGTGCCTTTGGATGGAAAATTTGATCCGAAAGTTATTGTTCAGGTCAAGAATGGTCCCATTGATTTCCAGCCGCGCGAACCATTCTCGCCGCTGTTCGGCAATATGCCCAAAACGCCGCTGGGAATTGAATTTCAGATCACGCAGGAGTATCTGGGCTTTGCAACGCACGCAGTTTATGAAGCGCCCATTTTTAAAGAATGCCTGGATTCGGACACTTATGTGAATGGGGCCGGATCGACGGTTGCAAAGGTTGTTGATGGCAGCCTGCACGGGTATGAGCGCACACTGATGGCTGGCGTGGCCAACACGGGCAACAGTCGAAACTGGACGGGTCATCCGCTGGCCCAGGCCAACTGGTATGCATTCGGAAGACTAAGCTGGGACCATCAATTAACCTCTGAACAGATCGCCAGGGAATGGATTGCATTGACTTTGACCCAAAATCAAAAAGCCAGTGAGCACATCTCCGCCTTAATGCTTCGTTCCCGCGAAATTTACGTCGATTACAACACACCGCTCGGCCTTTCCCGTCCCTGGATGGGCGTCCATTTCGCCCCCGAACCCTGGCAAAACAAGGGCTCGCGCCCGGACTGGACCGCCGTTTACTATCATCGTGCTGACTCAATCGGGCTGGGTTTCGACCGGACAGCTTCCGGAAGCAACGCATTGGCGCAGTACCGGCCGGAAGTTCAGAAACAATGGAACAATCCAGATCAAACACCACTTCCTTACCTGCTGTGGTTCCATCACGTTCGCTGGGATAAAAAATTGAGCACGGGCAGGACATTGTGGGAGGAACTTTGCATGCGTTTCTACACCGGCGCGGATTCTGTTGTATGGATGCAGCAGCAATGGGACCTGGCCAAAACGAGCCTTGATCCACAAATTTATACGGATGTTGCAGAACGGTTGAAGGTGCAGCGTAGGGAAGCGATCTGGTGGCGTGATGCGTGGGTTTTGTATTTACAAGCATTTACCAAACAACCTGTTCCCGCAGGTTTTGAACCGCCAAAACAAACGTTGGAGGATGTAAAAAAGTCCGTAAATGTGTACCTGATAAGGTAAATTCCCGGCTGTTCAAAGAATGACAAGTCATCAAGCGCGCCGCAAGCAGGCTGACACAGCGCGATGCCCACCTGCGGCGCCAGTTAATATGGATCAGTCAACATTCCTTTTTAGCAGCGGGATAACCTTGGTGCCGATCAGTTCAATGGAACGCATTAGCTGCTGGTGCGTAAGTCCTGCGTTATCCATTTGAAACGTAAACCGGTCGACACCACCCAGTGCCTTGCTATGGTTAAGCAACTTTTCCGCCACTTTTTCCGGTCCGCCAACAACCAGAACGCCCCGGGGCGCGATCAGTGCGTCGAATTGCCGTCTGGTAACAGGTGGCCAGCCTCTTTCTCGGCCTAGCTTGGTCCAGAGTTCGGCATAACCCGGATAATATTCATCGATGGCTTGCTCGTCCGTAGCGGCCACATAGCCCGGTGAATGTAACCCAACTCTCAATTGATCCGGCCTGAAACCTGCCCTGTGACCTTCTTCACGATACAGATCGATCAACGGACGGAAGCGCTCCGTTTCGCCGCCAATGATAGCAACCATTAACGGCAAACCCAATCTCCCCGCTCTGGCGAATGATTCGGGCGTGCCGCCTACACCCAGCCATACAGGCAATTTTTCTTGAAGCGATCTTGGATAAACAGGTTGATTATTTAAAGCCGGCCTGAACTTGCCTGACCATGTGACGAATTCGTTGTCCCGAATTTTCAGCAAGAGATCCAGTTTTTCTTTAAACAGTGCATCGTAATCATTGAGGTTGAATCCAAAAAGCGGATAGGCATCAATTGCTGAGCCACGACCTACCACGAGCTCTGCCCGCCCTTTTGAAATGAGGTCCAGCGTGGCGAAACTCTGATAAACCCGGACAGGGTCGGACGTGCTTAGAACGGTTACAGCGCTGGTAAGGCGAATATTTTTCGTTCTGGCGGCAGCTGCGGCCAGGATTACGGCAGGGGCCGAATCCAGAAATTCTTTTTTATGATGTTCACCAATGCCGAAGACGTCCAGTCCGGACTGATCTGCCATTGAGATCCTATCCAGTAACTGCTCCATTGCGTCCACGCCTTCGAGGGCATCGCTGCCGTACATGGCGGATGCGAAACTATCAATTCCAATTTCCATTTTATTTAACTTATGTTTGAAAGCGTAGCAAAGGTATTGTTGTTAACCCAAAGATAACGCGTTTGTCTTACGGCAGCAGGAACTTTTAAAGCCGGATAATCTGTCTAAGATGAAAATGACTCTGAAAGAAACTTATGAAAAAAATAGGATTTTTATCATTCGGGCATTGGTCTAACCATCCGGCATATAACGCCCGAACTGCGAGCGATACATTGCTTCAATCCATTGATCTGGCTGTTGCGGCCGAGGAGATCGGTTTAGACGGTGCTTATTTTCGGGTACATCATTTTGCATCTCAGTTAGCATCGCCTTTCCCCTTGCTTTCGGCCATTGGTGCCAAAACAAGCAAGATCGAAATCGGAACAGGCGTTATTGACATGCGTTATGAAAACCCGCTCTATATGGTTGAAGATGCAGGCGCTGCGGATCTCATTTCCGAAGGGCGATTGCAACTGGGCATCAGCAGAGGATCGCCGGAGCAGGTGATCGACGGCTGGCGCTATTTCGGATATGAACCCGCTGACGGAGAAACCGACGCAGAAATGGGACGTCGCAAAGCACTTGAATTTCTGGAAAGGCTGAATGGTGTGGGATTCGCACAGCCTAATCCTTACCCGATGTTCCCGAACCCGCCGGGCTTACTGCGTCTGGAACCTTACTCCGAAGGTTTGCGCGAGCGTATCTGGTGGGGTGCGGCTTCTAATGCGACTGCCGTATGGGCTGCGGAAAACGGGATGTATCTGCAAAGTTCAACATTGAAATACGATGAAGGCGGCAAGCCGTTTCACGTACAGCAAGCGGAGCAGATCAGGTTATACAAAGAAGCCTGGAAAAAAGCGGGTCACAAACGGGAACCCAGGGTTTCTGTGAGCCGGTCGATTTTTGCATTGATGAACGATCAGGACCGCATGTACTTCGGGCAGGAAAATCGCGACCGTGATAAGATTGGAATGATTGAGCAAGACAAACGCGCCATTTTCGGCAGAAGTTACGCCGCGGAGCCGGATAAGCTCATCAAAGAACTGGCACAGGACGAAGCGCTTCAGGAAGCCGACACAATCCTTTTAACCATTCCGAATACACTTGGAGTGGATTATAATGTGCATGTGCTGTCATCGATTCTGGCGCACGTCGCACCAGGGTTGGGATGGCGATGAAAGTAGGTAAAGCTCACATTGAATTGTCTTAAAATCCTTTTATTATGAATCGCAAAATATTGATCGTTACCGGTGATGGTGGCGAAAGTTATGAAACCCTCTATGCTCTTCACCGCTTTCAGGAAGAAGGTGACATTGCCGTGATCGCCGCCCCAAGCAAGCGAAGGCTCAATCTGGTAATGCACGATTTTGAGATCGGTTGGGATACATATGTGGAGCGCCCTGGTTACTGTCTGGCTTCGGACCTGACGATTGAGGATGTTGTAGTGAACGACTACGATGCCATTCTGCTGCTGGGAGGCCGTGCCCCGGAATACCTGCGCAACCATGCGGCGTTGCTGGAAGTGGTTCGCGAGTTTGACAGACAGGGAAAATGGGTCTTCGCCATCTGCCACGGCATACAAATCCTGGTTACGGCCGGATTAGCCAAGGACCGGACCCTCACCGCTTATGAACACGTGCGGACTGAAATTGAAATGGGTGGCGGCACTTACTCAACGCTGGAAGCTGTGCGCGACGGCAACATTGTAACGGGCCAAACCTGGCAATCGCACCCGGATTTTTATCGCGAAGTTTTCACCTGTTTCAAAGAAGTGGAGGAGGTGCAAGCGTAGTATCATGGAAACGACAAATAGTAATCCGCTTTTATGCGATATAGAATCAGGCGTTTGTGAAATGCCTGATTCTTCTTCAGAAACAGCCGTGCAAACGGAAGTTGCTACTCATAAACCAGTTAAAGTCATTTATTTTACCGACCCGATTTGCTCTTCCTGCTGGGGCATTGAGCCTCAGCTGCGTAAGCTGAAATTGGAGTATGGGGATTATTTTGAGATCGATTACCGCATGGGCGGCCTGCTGCCAGATTGGAGTTACAACAGCGGCGGGATCAGTAAACCTTCCGACGTGGCCCATCATTGGGATGAGGTAAGCCGGCATTATGACATGCCTATCGATGGGGACGTGTGGCTGGAAGACCCACTCAATTCGTCCTATCCGCCATCCATTGCATTTAAGGCAGCCCAATTGCAAGGTCACGACAAGGCCATTCACTTCCTCCGGTTGTCGAGAGAAATGCTTTTTTTGGAAAAGAAAAATATTGCAAAATGGGAACATATGGCAGCGGCAGCAGAAAAGGCCGGTCTCAATGTTGAACAGTTTGAGATTGATTACAATGGTGAAGCCAAAGGTTTGTTTGAAGAGGATTTACAATTAGCAGTCCAACTGGGCGTCAGAGGTTTCCCGACCATGTTCTTCGTTGACAGCGAGGGTAACCAGGAAAAAGTCTATGGCACCAAACCTTACGCTGTATACGAAGATGCGTTGCTAAAACAATTCCCCGCCGCATCCAAAAAGACCATTGATTCGGACTGGCAAAAGCTTTTCGTCAAATACAACACGCTGACTGCAAGAGAGTTTTCTGAACTATCTGAAATGCCGCGGGAGCAGACCGGGCAGTTCCTCCAAACATTGGTCAAGTCCGGAAAATTAGATGAGGTGGTCACCAAGAATGGTTCGCTATGGCGTATATTGGGCCCGCACGGCTTATAAACACCAAAAGTATAATGTTATAAAAGACACCATCAGGTATGTTGGCCTTCATCCGGTTGTTCATCATTTTCATTTTTGCATTTCCATCGGTGAGTCTGTCACAGGATTTGTATAGCCGTTCATTTGGTGACAGAAAAGCGCATCCTGTCCTATTTCTGCATGGCGGCCCAGGCAGCAGCAGCGTCTTTTTTGAAGCCACTACGGCTCAGTTACTTGCTGACAGAGGATTTTACGTCATAGTGTATGACCGCCGGGGAGAAGGTCGGTCTGCTGATGCAAATGCGAAAATGAATTTTAATGAAGCTTTTGATGACCTGAAATGGATTTACAAGCATTATAATTTGAAAAAGGCTTCTTTGCTTGCTTTCAGCTTTGGCGGTTTAGTTGCTGCGCAATTTGCTCAAAAGCATCCCGACATGGTGAAATCACTGACATTATGCAGCGCATTGGTGTCACAGCAAAAATCCTATGATACAATTCTTCGCGCTGCGGGAGCCATTTATGAGAACAAAAAAGACTTCTCAAACTTAAACGAGCTCGCCTCCATTGCTAAGATGGATACAAACTCGCTAGCCTATCGAACATTGGTTTTCAAACACGCCTCAGCGAACGGATTCTTCAACCTGAAAGAGCCAAACGAACGTGCAAAGACCATTTACGACACTTACAAAACTAACCCACTGATCACCGGATACATAAAAAACGAGCGCGCCGTATCAACATTCTGGGAGCACGAACCTAAGCACAACATCGACGTTACGCCGCAACTGAAATATTTACACCTAAAAGGACTCCCAATATTTGCATTATACGGAAAACAAGACGGACTCTATTCAACTGATCAGATTTCTGAACTTAGCGTTATGATCGGAGCTGATCATGTTAGATATCTCGATAATTGCTCGCATACATTGTTTATTGATCAGCAGGAGGCGTTTTTAGATGCGATGGAATCGTGGGTAGGGTCGGTTAGGTAAGTGTGAATGAAGACCAGTGATCCCTATTTAAATCCGCCGGGATATTTCATTCTTGGATCAGCCAAGCCGTTTTTTCCATTGCTTCTTCATCTGTGCATACTCCTCGTTACATTCTGCCTGCTTCCATTTAGCGTAAAATACGGCGGCGGCTTCTGCTTTTTCCTGTTGTCCGGTGCCTTTTTCGAGGGGTTCGTAGTCTTTTTCTTTGTCGTATTTTTTGCCGCCTTTGTAATTGGCGTAGCGCCGGGCCCTGGTAAATCCCATCTGTAAATATTTGCGGGCCATATCGGCTCCTACAAAATCCTGATCATCCAGATAGGCCAGAAAAAGATCATAAATCTTGCTGCTGCTTTCTTCGGCAATCGCCTTCGTTTTGAAGCGCCAGAACTGCCCGATTTCAAATTTGTAAGGTTCGCAGATCAGCACGCCCTGTTCGCCTTTACCAATGCGGTAAAGTTCAGGATGCTTTTTGTAGTCAATATCAGGCTTCCACTCGTAGGCTTGCTTATCGAAATGAAGGTAGGACGGTTTTTCGGTCATAACTGCTTGGTAATGCGTTCCAGGTCGGCCTTTGTGGTGATGGTTTGCTTGATCTAGCTCATTACTTACATTATATATAGTACCTAACAATTAGCTGGCAATATACAAAAGTTTATGTACGGCCGTAACTTTGCTTTAAATCGACGAATCATTGGAATAGGGATATAGAAGTTTCGCCCGAACAGCGCTTCGTTGCATTGCAAAATGTAAATTATATAATTGAAAATCTTAGTATGGAATCACAGAAAGAAACGAATCTAATTGCGCGCGGTTATGGAATGGTTGGAAGAATTGACCTGATAATATTGGCTGTGGATGATCACAGTAATATATAGAGAGAGAAACTGGCCTTCACGAAACAATCTTTACGCCTGTTGTTTATGCAGGACATTGGCAGGCTGGAATATTAACCCTTATATGAAAGAATTCTATTTAGAACCGCCCGTATTTACCGTCGACAATACCATTGAAGATGGTGGCTATTTAACTGTGACAGGTGAAATCACTTTGAAGGCTGCAAATGGGACCTATAACCATTATGATTATTGCGACATCTGGCGCTTCGAAAGTGGGAAAATTGCGGAATTGAAAGCTTTTGTTATAGAAAAGAAATCATCCAGGCTGGAAATCCCTGTTTGAGAGGTCCCGGATTTTGGGCGTTGCAACTAAAAATTATTTGGGGCCGCGCACCTTTTCCAATAGTCAATCATCACTTTAATCGTTGCCTTAATTTCATCGTATTCGCCTGGCTTGACAAAAAATCCCTGTGCAGATGTACTATATGCGTCGATAACGACCTGCCGGTTGATCGCTGTGGTAAAGTAAACGTAGGGAATGCACTTAAGGCTAAGTTCTGCATCGGTTTGGACCTTTCTTCTAAGCTCCAATCCATTTAACTGTGGCAGGTTGATATCTGAAATAATAATAAAAGGCAGGTCTTTGCTGGTATAAAGATAATCCAATGCCGACTGGCCATCCGTAAAATACATTCGTTGATTAGGGTATCCTAATTCACCGAAAACTTCTTCCAATACGAATTTGTCGTCAGGGTCATCTTCTATAATGACAATTGGGCCATTTTTATCCATTTGTTAATAAGTTTAGTGTAGATTAAATACCTACTTACGCAGCTTGTCTTTTTAAGTCAATTACACATAAGATTACCTTCAGACAGGTAGGTAATTAGTTAACGCCTGGTTGCTTGATTGAGAAAAACATTGTGCCACCTCCAATAACTTTCTGTACCTTAAAGCAATATTTATTTGATGATGTGGTCTTCGCAGTCAGCATCCTGCACCTTACCTTAACTTCTTAATGAATCCAATTGAACCAAATCACATCGTTGCCATCGGCGCATCAGCCGGAGGACTGGATGAGCTGATTTCTTTTTTTGAGAATACACCCCTTGATGGTGTTGCCTACATTGTAGTCCAGCATTTATCCGCTGATTACGAAAGCAGATTGGCAGAAGTCTTGTCCCGGTACAGCAAGCTGACCATGGTTCAGGCAGTAGAAGGGACGGGCATTGTGTCTAACTTTGTTTACGTGATCCCCGGAGATAAGTTTATGACCATTAAAAGGGGACACTTACATTTAAGTGATAAAACCAACGTGCGTGGCCCGCACATGACCATTAATACCTTCTTATCTTCCCTTGCCGCTGACTACGGCTCCAAGGCGATTGGCGTCATCCTGTCGGGCCTGGGCTCTGATGGCAGCGATGGCGTTAAAGCAATTAAGAAGGCAGGCGGGATGGTGATTGCGCGAAACCCGGAAACCACCGAATTCAACAGCATGCCTTCCAATGCAATCGCCACGGGAATGGTGGACTCTATTGTGGAGCCCGCGGCGATGCCTGGCGCCATTGAAGAATATGTTAAGCGGGAAATTGAATTACTGGCTTCCAGCATCTCTGATGGAGAAAACATGGCTGGTTTGATCGAGCTTATCAGCCAGCAGCTTCCACTGGATTTCTCAGATTACAAGCAGTCTACTATACTGCGCCGGATTAAAAGAAGGGCGGCCTATAACAATTTTGAACACCTGGAAGCTTACCTGGAATTCGCCAAAGGTTCCCCTGACGAAATAGATGCGCTTGCCAAAGATTTCCTGATTAGCGTGACTGCTTTTTTTAGGGACACCGAAGCATTTGAGGCGCTGGAAAAACGGGTGGTTCCTTCTATCATTAAAGGTCTTTCCACTGGTCAGGAAATGAGGATATGGGTTACTGGCTGCGCAACCGGCGAAGAAGCTTACTCGATGGCTATCCTGGTGCGGGAGCTTTTGGGGGAAAAGATTCAAGCTCATGATGTAAAAATCTTTGCTACCGATATTGACACTGCTGCCCTGGCGCATGCTGGCAAAGGCATTTACACTGCTGCTGTGGTGGCCCAAATGCCGCAATCCTACCTGGAAAAGTACTTTGTGCAGGAAGGGGAAGATTACAAGGTAACTGCTGCTCTACGGAAAATGGTCATTTTCTCCAGGCATGATTTGGTGAAAAATCCTCCCTACTGCAATATGCACCTGATCAGCTGCCGCAATTTGCTGATCTATATGACCCCGACCCTGCAGCAGAAAATTTATCACATGCTTCTTTTCGGACTTAAACCAGACGGTTACCTGTTTCTGGGGTCCAGTGAGAACCCGTCGCCGATATTAAAGAGTCTGAAAGTCATTGATAAAAATGCTAAGATCTATAAGAAACTAGATGCTATCCCATCAGTAAACTTTGAGACATTTACCCTGCCTGAATATACCTACCATAAGCCGACCAGCTTAGGGGTTTCTCAGCCGGAAACAAATAAGATCCCCGACCGCACGCTGGATGGGGCAATCCATGAAACGATCCTTATCGAAGAGCAGCGCTTGCTTATTTGCGTTGATGAAAACAACAGGGTGCTTAAATCCTATGGCGCCACCGGCAGGTTCCTGGTTCAGAAGATCTTAACATCGGATCTGACCGAGCTTCTGCCCGGCCCCTTAAACATTGCCTTCAAAACAGCCTGCAAAAAAGTCAGCGAAACCCTTAAAAAAGCAGTGATCACAGGGGTGCATGTCCAGCAAGGACAGGAAACGATCAAAGTAAATCTGTCGGTTAGCCCGATGGTCTTTAAAGGCCGGCCCAACGGGTTTTTAGTTGTACAGTTCACCCAGGACGAGGGTTCCGGCCTCCCAGCAGGGGCAATGCAGTTTGACGAGAAGCTTTATCTGGACG
Source organism: Dyadobacter alkalitolerans DSM 23607 (assembly GCF_000428845.1). Taxonomy (GTDB): domain Bacteria; phylum Bacteroidota; class Bacteroidia; order Cytophagales; family Spirosomataceae; genus Dyadobacter; species Dyadobacter alkalitolerans. Next base: position 231,322 of record NZ_AUAS01000004.1, read on the forward strand.
ATTATACCAATTTTTTGGAGCAAGAAAACAAAGATCTGAAAGAGCAACTGACCGCTGCCAGCGAAAAGCTGTTTGCACTCAACGAGAACATGCAGTCTTTTAATGAAGAGCTGCTTTCGGCTAACGAGGAGATGCAGAGCACCAATGAGGAAATGCAATCGATTAATGAAGAGCTGCACACGATCAATGCCGATTACCAGTTGAAGAACCGGGAGCTATTAGAGCTTAACGATGATCTGAACAATTATTTTAAGAGCAATATCAATGGTCAGCTCTTTGTCAGCTCGGATCTTCGGCTGATGCGGTTTTCACCTGGGACCGTCCGGCATATTAACTTGCTTGAAAGCGATATTGGACGTCCTATCAGTAATATCTCGACTAATTTCAGGTTTGAAACCCTTTCTGATGACATAACACACGTCCTGGACAACGGTTATCCTATTACCCGGGAAGTACAGTCTAATGATGGAAAATGGTACCAGGTTATGACCATGCCCTATATCCAGCAGCTTGGCAATAAAAGGACTGGTGCCATCATTACCTTCAATGATATTACTAGTCTGAAAGAGATACAACACCAGCTGGACAAAAAGAATGAAATCCTGACCCGCATCAACGGCGACCTGGACAATTTTGTACATACGGCATCTCATGACCTGCTAGGGCCGCTGAGTAATATAGGTGTAAGTATCGGCCTATTGACTGAAATGCGTGCAGACGACGAAGAGCTGAGGCCGATTCTAAACATCATTGGCAATTCAGTAAATAAGTTCGGAGCCCTGATTAAGGACATTGGTACAGTAGCTAAAATTGAAGACCAGGCCCTTTTGACTGAGATGGTTGATATGAATGAAATTCTGGAAAGCATCCTGTGGAGCCTGGGCGATAAGATCAAGCAGACCGGCGCCGTAATCACAAGCGATTTAAAAGTCGGCCAAATCCTTTTTTCTAAAAAGAACCTGAGAAGCATCTTGTTTAACCTGGTTTCCAACGCGATCAAGTACCGATCAGAAGAAACGCCTGTGGTCACGATCCAAACTTCGAGTGTACGTGAATTCACTGCCCTGACTGTCCAGGATAACGGGACTGGGATGGCCGAAGGCGACATTGATAAAATCTTCCATAAGTACCACAGGCTCCAAACTGACCATGAAGGGCAGGGCATCGGGCTTTACCTGGCTAAAAAGATAATCGATGCTGCCGGTGGCAGTATCCGGGTGGAAAGTACTCCGGGTAAGGGAAGCAAGTTTGTGATCTATTTCCCGGTAGCGGGGCTGCAATGATAGTCAGCTAATGAGTGCTACGGTTTACCAAGATCATTTACGCTTTATCACCAAATTACTATGGCAAAAAACAAACTTGCCCTGTTAGGAAAAGTTGTAGTCATCGGTACGTCTGCCGGCGGCCTTAGTGCATTAAAAACACTAATCAATCAACTGCAAGAAGATTTTCCAGCGCCGATACTGGTTGTCCAGCATATTTCAGCTGACGCGACGGGGAGCGTTCTTTTGGATGTGCTTAACAAGCAGACTAATATCCACTGTGAGCATGCCGTAAATGGGGAAATCCTTAAAAACGGACATTTGTACCTGGCACCTTCTGATCACCATTTGATGATCGGTGACGACCAAGAGATCCTTGTCACCAAAGGCGCGCAGGAAAACCGCTCGCGTCCAGCGATTGATCCATTGTTCCGCTCGGCTGCTGTTGTTTTTGGCAGCAACGTAATTGGGATCTTGTTAACAGGCTATCTGGATGATGGCACAGCCGGGATGATCGCTATCAAGCGGTGCGGCGGGACGTGCATAGTTCAAGATCCGGCAGATGCAGAATATCCTGATATGCCTGCCAATGCCATCAAACAGGTTGATGTTGATTTTTGCTTGCCCCTTATGGAAATGGGCGGTTTACTGTATCAGCTCCTGGCGGCAAAACCGGGAAAAAGTAAGCCTGTTCCCCAGGATATAATGATCGAAGCAAAGATTGCCAAACGCGTGTTAAGCGATTTACCGGCTGTTAATTCCCTCGGAGACCAGGTGCCCTTCAATTGTCCGGGGTGTGGTGGTGTTTTATGGAAAGTGGATAGAGGCCCCTTAACGCGTTACCGCTGCCACACAGGCCACGCTTATACTGCGCAAGCCTTAATCGCCGAGCAAACTTTGAAAATTGAAGAGACGATGTGGACAGCCCTTCGCATGTTTGAGGAAAGGAGAAATCTTTTAACCACTTTTGCCAAAGAACAGAGTGGGGCAATCAAAAGATCGGCGCTCGAAAGAGCAGAACTGTCCCAGGTACACATTGATCGGATTAAAGCAATCCTGCTTGCCGATGACAAGGGGACTGCTCAGGATACACCCACTTAATGCACGTTTTTCAGTACTTAATATAAGATCAGAGCAAGAAACAGTTATGAATAAAAAAGGACCTATTGTAATTATAGAAGATGACATGGATGATCAGGATATCCTGTCTGAGATCTTCAAAGAACTGAATTATAAGAATGAACTGGTTTTCTTTGGGGACGGAGTACAAGCTTTGGAGTACTTGACACACATAGATATTGAACCTTTTCTTGTCCTTTCTGACATAAACATGCCAAAATTAAATGGGATGGAATTATATGAAAAAATTCATAACAACGAAGATTTGAGGTTGAAATCCATCCCATATCTTTTCTTTTCTACAAGTGCAGAACAAGAGCATGTGATCAATGCTTATTCAAGGATTCTTTATCAAGCCAAGTAATTACGATAAATTGAAAAAAATGATAGTAAAAATTGTAGAGTACTGGCAAGAATGTGAATCACCTAACTATATCAAAAATGCTCAATAGCGAATTTCTTATATAGTGTAATTTATAAGCATTCATATCCAGCCAATTTGTTTGCTCGCAGGCACGGCGGCTAAATATTGCTTGCCTTACTTTCGCCACCAAAGTAAGGCTACCGGGTACCACCTTTACAACTGAGGGCACCTATTTCACCTCATGCTTAACATAAAAGTCCTGCATAGAAGCTATCGTACCCGATCAACAAGACCGATGGTGTTTGGGCAATGTGCTTGTCTATAAAGAATAGGCCCCGACCGCCTCCTTGCCTTCAAGGGAATCGGCTTGTCCACCCGCTGCCAATTTAATCATCGGTGTAGTTATTACAATATCATCAGAATAATGTTCAAGAATCCGATCCAAATCGTGGGAATCTAGACGACATGAAAGTTCCTATCATCGAATGCATAGTTTGCTCTGGTTAAATAGGAGTCCGTGACGAGATAAGGAAATTTAACCAGCTCGGCAGTGTCCGAGGGTTCAGCCATTCTTCCTAAGGGAACATCGCCTTAACCGTATACGATTAGTAATCACCTTAATTGCCTCAAGTCTTGGATTTGCCAAACGAGATGGCCGTTTGAACAAAGTAATTTACGGCTTTTGAACAAAGTCTGGCATTCATATGCTGGGTAAATTTGTAACATACTTTTAAACAATAAAAAGATGTACAAATTAAAAAATGTATTAATTACCGGAGCAGCGGGTGGTTTTGGAACTGTTATTATCGAAGATTTATTGACGGAGGGTTATACTGTGACGGGTGCAATGCGCGATGCAACGGGTAGAAACAAGCAGGCGGCTGAAAACTTAAAAAAGAAGGGTGTATTTGTTATTGAAATAGATGTCACCAATGATTCAAGCGTGATAACCGGCGTTAGTGAAGCTGCCGCGCAAATGGGTAGCATCGATATTCTAATCAATAATGCTGGATTAGGGGCTGGAGGAATACAGGAAGGATTTACTGCTGATGACTGGAAGAAAGTATTTGAGGTCAATGTTTTCGGCGTGCAACGTATGACCCGAGCGGTTTTGCCTTTCATGAAAAAACAGGAGCATGGGCTCCTCATGCTCATATCAAGCCTTAGTGCAAGGCTTTCAGTACCTTTTCAAGGACCTTATAGCCCTTCCAAATGGGCAGCGGAAGCATTAGCTGAAAGCTATCGGATGGAAGTATCCAATCTCGGCATTGAAAGTTGCATTGTTGAACCGGGAGCGTTTCCGACGCATTTTATTGGCTCTCTACTCCAACCAAGCGAAAAGGAGCGGTCGCTGGATTATGGCGCAATAAAGGAACTGCCGGCTGCCTTGTTAGCGTCAATAGAAAGTGTATTTGAAGCCAATCCCGATCAGAAGCCAGAGCTTGTTTCCAAAGCCATCATGGCGCTTATCAAAATGCCGCACGGAACTCGTCCGATGCGTACTGAAGTTGATCGGATGTTTATGGGAGACCTGGTTGCGCCCTTGAATCAGCAACTGGCGACGGCTAATGAAAAACTATACGAGGCTTTTCAAATGGCTCATTTAGCAAAAGTCAAAAATTAACATTGGGATAGTAACCTGGTTATTTTTTTCTGGCATCAATTGTCGACCGTGATTCAATGTCCTAAGGATAACCAGGCTTACAAGTTCGTGTTCAAGAATCTTTCGCATTTTTCTTATGCTTTTAAAAAGGAGTTCGGTTATGCTCCCAAACAAATAGTTTAAAAATGTGCTTTTGCACTACGACGACATCGAATTCAATGTTGTTAACTGCTTTTCGAAGTCTTCCAGCGATAGATCACCACGGGCAAAACTGATTTCTAGTAAAGCTGCCTTTTTCGATCTTCGTCAAAAGTGAAGGTCTCAATACTCATGTTGTCTTCTCTACATCTTAAATGCACAAGTGTATAAATTTTTGAACAACACACACAGTGTAGAAACACTGATTTGAGGTCGCGATTCCGCCAATTCAGAAACAACAAACCGTAATCCAGAAACATCCTCTTTCAATATTCCCCTGACTTTTGCAATGTAAATTAAAAATCAGAGTATCATACAAAAAGCAATTTTCCTAATGCGTATTTGCATCGAAGCACTGTGTGCTAAACGATGGAAAAGTGAACGTGCGGTAAGCTAGGAGATTCTTTAGACAACATGTTTTTTTATTATATTTATATGACATAACAGTGATTAAATGTTTGAGAAACTAATTAGTTACGTTGAAGCGTATTCAGGCTTACAAGTAAATTGCTCGGAACTGGAATTGATTCAAAGTAAATTTCAAGCAAAAAGCCTACGCAAAAGGCAATACTTTTTAAGAGCAGGTGATGTGTCACAGTACTCTGCGTTCATCACAAAGGGAGCGATGCGCCAGTTTTGCATTGATGAAAAAGGAAACGAGAAAATCGTACAGCTTTATATTGAAAATTACTGGGCGGACGACCGTGCAAGTTTAACTTCACTTGAACCATCGGAGTACAATATTCAAGCGTGGGAAGACACTGAAATGCTAATTATCTCACCCAAAGATATCTATGAGCTCAAAGATAAAATTCCTGCAATAGCACAAATGCTAAGAGTAATGGATGATAGGCACGCTATTGCTTTGCACAAAAGAATAGATTCAATGATTGGCACCACAGCAGAGACGCGGTACCAGGAATTCGAAAGGAAATATCCGCATTTTCTACAACGGTTCCCACAGCATTTCATTGCGTCTTATTTGGGGATAACCAAAGAATCGTTAAGCAGATTGAGAAGACAAAGCTGTTTTTAATGAATAGAGATTTGTTAGACTGCTGTGTCACCCGCCGCAAATAGATATACAACTACTTGTTTTATTGATTTATATCATCGCTTGTGCGATTCTGCGTAGCTATTTTTGTACTATATGCTTAGCGATTTTCGTAAGGAAAAGTTGATTTCCGTTTGATCCACAATGGGCATCCGAAGATATTCAAGCTTGTAAGGTATAATTTGCTACAAAAACAATAATTCATGAAAGCATATTTTTTAAATAGCCCAGGCGATGTAAGTCAGTTGCAAATCTACAATGCGGCCATACCCGAAATCCAACCGACAGAGATACTGGTGCAAGTAAAAGCCATTGGCATTAACCCGGTAGACGTAAAAACCCGGTTAGGTAAAGGTATTTATGGTCGTATCAAAGGCCAAAACCCGTTAATCCTTGGTTGGGATATTTCGGGTGTGGTCATGCAATCCAAAACAACAGCCTTCAGCATTGGCGACGAGGTCTTCGGCATGGTAAATTTCCCAGGACATGGACAAGCTTATGCTGAATATGTGGCCGCACCGGTATCGCAGCTGGCCTTAAAGCCTAGTAACATTTCACATGAAGAAGCTGCTGCCGCTAGCCTGGCCGCCTTAACAGCCTGGCAAGCTTTGGTTAAGCATGCCCAAATAAAACCAGGGCAAAAGGTATTAATCCAGGCTGCCGTAGGTGGTGTAGGTCATTTTGCCGTTCAAATTGCTAAACACCTCGGTGCGCAGGTGACCGGCACATCTTCCGCGAAAAACGAAGCCTTTATCAGGCAGTTGGGCGCTGATGCACACATTGATTACACCAATTATGACTGGGCAAACCACCCGGAAAAATTTGATTTTGTATTGGACGGTGTTGGAGGCAGCGCCATCGATCATTCACTATTGATGACCAAGCCTGGTGGTACCCTGATAAGCATACCGACCGGCTTGAATGAAGCGGTGACTGAAAAGGCAAAATTGCAAGGTGTGAATGGTTATTTTATACTGGTTCAGTCAGATGGAGCAGATATGCAGCAGATCGCAGACTTGTTTAAAAAAGAGATCATCAGGTCTCATGTATCAGCCGTTTTCCCGTTCGAACAAATGGCAGCGGCGCACTCACAGGTTGAAAGTGGCCACACCGTGGGCAAAGTGGTGGTAAAAATCTGACCGGCGAATGGAAAAAGAATTGCGGAATACTTCTGCCGAGGTTGTATTGTCTTGCTTATCAGAATGATATTTAAGAAACGAAGTCATGCTTGATGACCATTGCTTCGTAAGAATAATTTCCGGACAGGTGAAAATCATACAATCGAACACGATCAGGTTATTCGGCCCAGGAGATACAATTCTTTTTCCACGGCGCCAGTTGTCGACCGTCATTCAATATCCCAAGGACGACCAGCCATACAAGTGTGTTTTGATTATGTTCAAAAATGACCGCTTAAAGGATTACTATTCCTGTAATCCTGCTTCCAAATCCACAAGACGTTCACCTGAGGTAAAATCCTACGACAAGCATCCGCTTTTAGAAAGCTACTTTGCATCGCTGTTGCCTTACTTTGATTTACAGGACGAATTACCTGAAAGGCTTTTAACGATCAAGATCGAAGAGGCGCTTACTATTTTAAGGGCTATCGACGAAAGTGTTGACGCATTTTTAGCAGATTTTTCAGACCCTGGCAAAATTGATTTGGCCGGTTTTATGGAACAAAACTATATGTTCAATATGCCTCTGGACAAATTCAGCTATCTCACAGGAAGAAGCCTGACTACATTCAAACGTGATTTTAATAAGATTTATGGAGCCACTCCACAGCGCTGGCTCACAAAGGAACGCCTTAAACTAGCCCATTACCTTCTTTCAAAAAGTAAACAAAAACCGGTCGACGTGTATCGAGAAGTAGGTTTTGAAAACCTTTCGCATTTCTCTTATGCATTTAAAAAGGAGTTCGGTTACGCTCCCAAAGAAATTGTTTGAGAATGTGCGTTTGACTTCCTACGACAGTGAATTCAATATTGATAAGCGTTCCCGCCAATTTGGACACAACTAACCGTAATCTGGGAACATCCCTCTTTTTATATCTTCTGGTTTTTGTATTGTCAATATTAAAATAGAAAATTATGCAGAAAGTAAGTTTCAAAAACAGAACGTGGGATGTCGCGGGCAACCTATATTGCAATTTTCAAAAAAATTGAAGAAGAATATCAGCATATCGACCATCATACACAGGGCGTTATCATAGCGCAAATTGACCTGTTGCTTCAATACAGCAACCGCTTTTACGAAAGACAGTTTATTACCCGAAAAGCGGTAAACGACGATTTGCTAATAAGAACAGAAAGCCTCATTAATGCGTATTTCAATGCTGAGTTAGGTTTAAAAAATGGTGTTCTTAAAGTCGAATATTTAGCGGGCCAACTCAACCTATCTCCCAATTATCTGAGCGACGCGCTACGTTCTCTCACCGGACAAGGCGCACAGCAACACATCCAAGAAAAATTGATAGAAAAAGCAAAAGAGTATCTCGCTTCAAGTAATTTATCGGTTTCCGAAATCGCCTATAACTTGGGCTTCGAGCGTCCGCAATCGTTCAATAAACTGTTTAAAAACAAAACCGACATGTCGCCGTTAGCGTTTAGACAATCATTTAATTGAATGCAGTTTTTAGAGCATTGTAAGAAAATTCGGGCATTCTAAAACCAAATCACTCATGGAAAACACATCTGTTCGTTTTATTAAAGTTAAGGTAAACGGTTTGAACATATTTTACAGGGAAGCAGGCACGCATGATGCGCCAACTGTCCTTTTACTGCACGGGTACCCTACGTCTTCCCATATGTTCAGGAATCGCATATACGAAGGGCTTACCTGATGCAACTTTGAAATTTTACGATACAGGCCATTTTGCTCTTGAAACACACGCGGCGGAGATCGGAGTGGATATACTTGAATTTTTGGATGGTAAATGAACTGTCCGCAACAAATTCGAAATTTAAATTTATGGAAGAGTTCATTAATTACATATTACAGTTTGGAAATTTGAATAAGCAGCAAACAGATTTCATTGTTAGCAAAGCAAAGACGCTGGAACTTCATAAGGAGGATTATTTTTCGGAAGCCGGAAAGATTCCCAGGCTGGTTGGCTTTATTCTTGAAGGTGTCGTTCGGTTCTGCTATTACAATAACAAAGGCGAAGAGATCACTCAATACTTCATTGACGAGAATAATTTTGTTTCAGACCAACAAAGGTTTGAGGCACAAGTGGTAGCATCCGAGTATATACAGGCAGTTACCGATTGTAAGCTGCTTGTTTTTTCAAAGAAGGATTGGGACGAGATTGGAAATACCATTGTTGGCTGGGATGCTATTACAGGTCTGATATTAAAAAATTGTCTATTAAAGACGATTGAAAGAAGGAGTCCGTTGGTTGCAGAAGATGCAACCACCCGATATTTATCGTTCATCGAAAATTTCCCTGGTCTTGTTAATCGTATTCCGCTTTCTCATATCGCTTCATACCTGGGAATTACACAGCAATCGTTAAGCAGGATACGAAAAAACATTCGTTGAAAGTGCTTTTTACCATTTGTTAAATGCTTTACTTTTTTAGATACCGACATTTGTATCATTAATTTAAAGTATAAAACAATGAGCAAAAAAGTCGTATTAATAACAGGGACAAATAGTGGTTTTGGATGGCTTACTGCCACTAGTGTAGCCGCTTTGGGGCATAAAGTTTACGCCACCATGAGAGATACCAACGGAAAGAATGCTGATAAAGCAAGAGCATTGTCACAGGTGGAAAATGTCACCGTTTTAGATGTAACTTTAACAGACGAAACCAGCGTAAAAACTGCTATTGACACCATCATGACCAAAGAAGGGACTATTGATGTATTGGTAAACAATGCTGGCATTGGAATGATGGGCGTGGCAGAAAGTTATTCGGTGGCAGATGTACAGGAAATGTTTGATGTAAACGTAATTGCCCCTTTTAGATTAATAAAACTGGCATTGCCATTCATGCGCAAAAAATCAGAAGGACTGATCATCAATATCACAAGTGGTTTTGGGAGAGTTAGTTTTCCTTTCTCAGTAGTTTATGGTGCTTCAAAATTTGGCTTGGAGGGATTGAGCGAAGGTTTGCATTATGAAGTAAGGCCGTTGGGAATTGATGTAGCAATTTTAGAACCGGGCGCATTTCCTACCGAGATGAGCCAAAAAGCCAGACTTGCTTCGGATGTAGAAACCACCAATGGCTACGAAGAATTATTAGCCGTTTACCCCAATAAAATGGTCGCCGCTGTTGGTCAGCTATTTGAAACTTTCAAACCGAAGCCGCAAGATGTGGCAGATGCAATAGTGGATCTGATCAATTTGCCAAAAGGAGAACGACCATTAAGAACAGTGGTTGATCCCACGACAGGAGAATTTATAAGAAAAGCCAACGAAGCTGTCCGTGTTGAATATTCAAAAGCTTTGACAGCATTTGGGATGGAAGACCTCTTAGCTTAAACTTTCATTGTTGTTAAAATCAGCCCGGGGGATCACTTATTCCCGGGCTGATTTGCTGTAATAATAAACCATACTTCTTTAACTTGGAAGTAACTATTACATGCTAGGATTGCCTCACCAACTGCAATTCAACATTGATAGATATATTATCGCTTACTAGTAGCCCTCCGGTTTCCAAAGCCATATTCCAATTCAATCCCCAATCTTTACGATTAATCGTACCCGTTACCGAGAAGATTGCTTTTTCATTACCCCACGGATCTTTAACGATGCCTCCAAACTCAACCGCAAGTTTCACTTGCTTGCTAACACCTTTTATTGTAAGCTCGCCGTAAATATTATAGTTGCCGCTATTGTCAACAACCTCATAAGTATTTCCAGTAAAATTAATTTCTCTGAAATTCTCAATATCAAAGAAATCGGAATTCCTCAGGTGGTCATCCCTTTGTGCATTGCCCGTATCTATTGAGGCAGGATTGATCCAAAAATCAACCTCAGCAGTCAGAAAATCTTCATTTGTCGTATAGATACTGGCATCATATTCTTTGAAGACTCCTCGTACAGTCGATACCATAAGGTGTTTTAGCTTAAAGCCTACTTCGCTGTGTGTTGGATCGATTACCCATTTAGTCTTGTTTGCTGTTTCCATTTGTAGTTATTTAAATTATATGAATAGATTTTAAACGATGTCCTAGTAGAGAAAGCGCTGATAACTACTACTTCACTTCCGCCAAATACTTATGCACAAAACTTATCGCCATAGATCCTTCACCTACGGCTGAGGCTACGCGATTCATGGCGCCGGCCCTGACGTCGCCTGCGGCAAAAACGCCCGGGCAACTTGTCTCGAGCAGGTACGGATCGCGTTTCTGTTTCCAGATCTTAGGGTAGTCGGTACGGGACGTCAGGTCGCGGCCGGTTTCCAGAAATCCTTTGTCATTTTTGATGATGCCCAGCTCGAGCCAATCGGTAAATGGCTTGGCACCAATGAAGATATAAAGCGCATTCGCCGGGTAAGTATTAACTTTCTGCGTATCAAGGGACAGGATATCAAGGCCTTCCAATTTGTCTGAACCACAGGCAGCGGCAATTTCCACCCTTGGCATTATACGTATGTTATCCTGTGACCCAATCTGATCGATCAGGTAAGCTGACATGGTTGCGGTCAGATCATCTTTGCGGATCAGGATATAAACGTTCTTAGCAAATTTGGACAGGTACATAGCCGCTTGCCCGGCAGAGTTCCCCCCACCAACAATATAAACTTCTTTGTCTTTACAAGCCGTAGCCTCGGTCATGGCGGCCCCGTAATAAATCCCAGCTCCGGTAAATTCAGCAATACCGGCTGTGTCAAGTTTCCGGTAATTGACTCCTGTGGTTATGACCACGCTGCGGGTAATGATTTCTTCGGCGTTATCAAAAATGATCTTTTTATACCCATCCTTTTGCTCAATAGACTGCACTGCCTGAGGCGACAAGAATTCGGTTCCTAGCCGAGTTGCCTGCGTCATCGCTCGGCGGGTTAGTTCAGCACCGCTTAAACCTGTCGGAAAGCCCAGGTAGTTCTCTATGCGTGAACTGGTACCCGCTTGTCCACCCGGAGCACGGCGCTCGATTACCAGGGTCTTTAATCCTTCCGAGGCACCGTAAACACCAGCCGCCAGTCCCGCAGGGCCAGCGCCAATTATCACTACATCATATACATCCTGACGTTTGGCCTGCGGGTTCAAACCAATATTTCTGGCAATTTCCGATAAGCCGGGCTTGGTCAGCAAACTGCCTTCTTCTAGGAATACAACCGGCAGATCGGCTTCGTTCAGGCCATTATTTTCCAATAGTTTTTTTCCTTCCCGATCCGTCTGAATGTCCAGCCACTGGTATGGTACTAGGTTACCGGCCAGGAAATCCTTGATCTCGTGAGAACTTTGAGAATATTGATAACCGATCACCTTGATGCCTTTGAAAACCGGATGATAATCGCATTGCCAATCATGTAGGAGGTCATCTATCACCGGGAACAATTTTTCTTCCGGCGGGTCCCAGGGTTTTACCAGATAGTAGTCCAGTTTCGCTTCATTGATCGCCTTAATTGCCGAATCTTTATCGGAGTAAGCGGTCAGCAACGCACGTTTTGCTTCCGGATAATACTGCATTGCTTTGATCAGGAACTCCACACCCTGCATCTCGGGCATTCGCTGGTCTGACAAAAATAAAGCAACAGCCTCGCCCTTATTGTTTAGTTCCCGCAAGCTATCGAGCGCTTCCTGCACAATTGTTGTGCTCAGAATCCGGTAACGGTCGCGATAATGGCTTTTCAAGTCACGGGTGATCGCTCGTAGCACCTGGGCATCGTCATCTATACAAAATATAATTGGCAGACTCATAAGATCATTTTTATGTGGGCGTTAAGAAAATAATGTTCGTTAGCCATTTCAAAGTGCAAGTAAACCTTGCAGATCCAAGTGCTTGTTGAACATGGTTATTCTTCCATTTTCAACAATCCATTCCTCTTGTGGTCGGTCCCAATAAAGTTCAACGCCGTTTTTGTCAGGGTCATCAAGATATATCGCTTCCGATACGCCGTGGTCTGATGCACCTGTTATTGGATATTTTGCCTGTATCAGCCTTCGCAAAGCTGCAGCAAGATCTTTTCTTTCCGGATATAGAATGGCCGTGTGATATAGACCGGGGGCACGTTCAGGGGCCGGACCACTATCTTTACTGTGCCATGTGTTCAAACCTATATGATGGTGATACCCGCCTGCAGATAGGAATGCGGCCTGATCACCATAGGTATTCATCAGTTGAAAGCCCAGTAAATCGCAGTAAAAATCAAGTGAGCGTTGCAAATCGCTTACTTTTAAATGTACGTGACCTATGCGGGTCTGAGCAGGTATCATATAATTGTCCATAAGATATGATTTGGTAGTGTTCGTAATGATAATTAAACTGCTATTACTGGCCTTTCGATCTTTGTTTCTCATAATCGATCTTGCCGTATTCACCGTTATAAAAATCCCGGTAGGCAATGGCTATGTCGAGCTTTGAGTTCATCACGAACGGCCCCTCAGCGAAGATCGGCTCCTGATACGCTTCTCCGCCGAATAATATGAAATCGCATGCTTTCTGGCATTCGTTTTTCAGCTCGATACTACCTTGTTTTCTGTCAAACTCGACAAAATCGCCGACATTGAATATTTCATCATTGATGACGGCTGGCACTTCGGGAAGGTAGGCGGCGACCTCTATTTCGTCTGCAAATTCGATCGCAAAAAGGGCACCTGCCTCTAAATGGATATGATAAAGGAATTGTTCTGAATAATTGGGTATCACGGAACTAATATCCTCAAATGTCCCCACGATAACTTTGACCCAACTTTTGCCATCCGGCAGGTCTTTGCGTGGGACTTCACTTCCTTCAATGGATAAATAAGCTGGTTTTTCAGCCTTGATTTCTGAGGGCAGATTGATCCAGAACTGGAAAGCATGTACAAGTTTGGAATCACTTTGCGAATCATAATTCAACGTTTCATCATGAATGATCCCATTACCGGCATTCATCCATTGGACCCCTCCGGAATGAACCTTGGCATAGTTCCCCGCGCTGTCAAAATGTTCGTCTTCGCCATTCAATATGTAGCTCAACGTGGCAATGCCCCGGTGCGGGTGTGCACCGGTACCCTCTTTATTAATCTTACTCTGGATCCTTGGCGCGATATGGTCAAGAAATACGAATGGCCCCACCGCGTCGGCATATCGGTTAGGTAGCACTCGGGATATTTCCAGGTAGCCAATATCTGCCCTTTGCCCCTGGGTTGAAAAGCTGCTTTTCTTCTTCATAAAAAACTTACCGTGAACGAATAGAATGTAGGTAAAGGTTGGGATGGTGATAGCCCTATGGCTCTATTTAACCAAAGGGATGACCTGGCTGCCGATCAACTCGATAGACCGCATTAACTGCTGGTGTGTCAGGCCGGCAATGTCCATTTGGAATGTGAACAGGTCGATGCCGCCGAGTGCTTCGCTATGCCTTTTCAGCTTTTCGGCGACCGTTTCCGGTCCGCCGACCACGAGGACACCTTTTTCAGAGGCACCAGCATCGAATTGCGCTTTGGTAACCGGCCCCCAGCCACGTTCCCGGCCTATTTTGGACCATGACTCTATGTACCCGGGTGCATAATCCGCGCTCGCTGACTGATCCGTATCGCCCACGTATCCCGGGGAATGCAGTCCGACTTTAAGCTCCTCTGGCTTGAAACCAGCTTCTTTACCAGACTTTCTGTAAAGATCGACCAGCGGCCTGAAGCTCTCTGTTTGTCCGCCGATGACGGCCACCATCAGCGGAAGCCCCAGCTTACCGGCACGCACAAACGATTGCGCTGTACCGCCTACGCCCACCCACACAGGTAATTTCTGCTGTACAGGGCGAGGATAGACCGGCTGATTATGCAGAGCGGGTCTGAACTTACCCGACCAGGTAACGAATTCCTCATCCCTGAGCTGTAGCAACAATTTTAGTTTTTCACTGAACAGGGCGTCATAATCATCAAGATTATAACCAAACAACGGAAACGCTTCTGTGGCGGAACCCCGGCCAGCAATGATCTCTGCACGTCCCTTGGAAATGATATCCAGTGTTGCGAATTGCTGAAACACCCGCACGGGATCTGAAGTGCTCAGCACGGTTACCGCGCTCATAAGCCTGATCCTTTTTGTGCGGGCAGCAGCAGCGGCAAGTATCACCGCCGGAACTGAATCTAGAAATTCTTTTTTATGATGTTCTCCAATCCCGAAAACATCGAGCCCAGCCTCGTCTGCCGCGACGATCCTGTCTAGCAGTTGCTCCATTGCATCAACGCTATTCAGTTCATTACTTCCGTACATGGCCGATGCGAAACTATCTATCCCTATTTCCATTTTTCTTGTTCTGTTTTTCAGTTTGTATTATTGTTCTCAGTATCCGGTACAAAGTCATTATCAAGACAAGGTATTCGGTGGTGGCCCGCCGGCTGGCCGTGAGTTTGTTGCTGGTAAGGGGATGAATTCGGCTTTATCGGCAGGCGGTAACAGAATGCGACCCTGCTTCCAGTCTTCTTTGGCCTGTTCTATCCTTTCCCTGCGACTCGATACAAAGTTCCACCAGATGTATCGTTCTCCCAGATGCTCACCGCCGAGCATCATCAATGTGGTATGCTCGGCAGCGACGATCACGGGATCGACCCCGTTACTAAATCGGTGCATGATCTCTCCGCTAAACAAATAACTGACAGTAGATAAACCAATATGAGGATGCGGCAGCACATCCAGATCACTATGAATAGCGGTTGGTATACTTACTGGTCCACCATGGTCCATAAAAATAAAAGGCCCGACCATTCGCCTGAGCTGGTAGGGTAAGAGACGCTTAACGACGAAACCGGGGATGATTTCCGCCTGACGTGATGAAATTACGATATCCAGCATATTTTGATCTTGATAAGTAATGACTGTAGAATTAGATGATATAAATGATCCCACCGGCTTAGTGAATTTCGTCTATGAATCAGGCCCAGTATTCATAATTGCACACTTGATGTAAATGGTGCAATTTTAATGATACTATTAGACTGAAAAGATGATATATGTTTTATAAACTCGTAGATATTTGTCTATAAAACACCCTTATGGCGACGATGGAATTGAAACTGTTTATTGTAATGGTCATGTAAACGGACTAAGCTTACCAAAGCACCGGTCGTTGATGCCTGAACATCATCTGAAATGAAACTCTATTGATTAATCCACGCTTTTCGCAAGGAAAGTTGACTTTTTGAAGGGTTATCAATAGCAGTAATCACTTTTGATGTCTGGTCGTAAGCAAGTCCGGCCTTCTGTAAACTTTCTTTAAGAGGGATCGGCTCACCTTGCTCCACGTAATCTTTAAAAAACTGACGGATCTCTGGAAACGTCATCGCCGTAATTTCATCAAATAATTCTTCGTCTTTAAAAGCCTTTTCTGACCCGAATTTCTTCATAAGCTTTTGCATTAAATCTTGCGTGCCTATCTTACCCCCGGAAAGTTCTCTTAGCCGTATATCAAGGCATAAACCGACCAAGGCTCCCTTTTGGTAAAAATTCATATATTGATCCTGCCGTTCGATCGCTTTGGTACTCATCTGAGTCATGGAAAGACTATTGTCGAACTGCTGCATTCCCCTTATTTTCCCCTCAATCACCTTAGTAAATTCCGTCAGGTTGATCATCCTTTGTTTGACAGGCATATGGATGGTACCATATTCGGTCATTCCTTCATAGAGCCACAGATGTTTGGATAGCACGGGATTAAGGAAGTCGAATTCCTGTATTTCTCTGGAGTGGATGTTGAGTGGGGTTAAAATATGAAAAAATTCATGTAAGGCTACGCCCATCAATGCATCGGGTAGTCCATCCAAGGTCTGTGAAGCGTACAAACAGACTGTTGAATTGCTGTGTTCGAGGGCGTCACCCATGAGTCCTCTTGGCATTTCTTCATGATAAATTAGAAATGCATATTCATTTACGGGTAGCTTTCCACCAAGATATGCCTGCTGTTTACTTAAAATCGTTTCCAGCTTGACGGCCAGGCTTTTTGAAAATGACTTATTCTGCTCAGAATAAAAAGAAACCAGGACATTCGTGTTACCGACTTTTAACCAGGTGGTATCCGGGACACAGTAAAAGACCGGGGAGTCGACAAGATGCCGATAATCTTTTGCCGACGTAACATCGATTGTGTCATTTTTAGGAATATATTTCAGAGCGGATGAAGGGTAGAATTCGGTGTTTTTCTTGACTGTGATATCATAGCCAGCAGTTGTAACTTCATCAAAATACCCGACAAGCGAGTTATAATTGATGATAAACAAACTGTCCTTTTTAAACATGCTGGCAGGAGATTTCGCGCCTCCGGTTTGCTGCGTAAGGTGTTCCCATCCATCGGATACCAAGTAACTTATCTCAGCAGCGTTTTTCAGGTCTGCAACCATCCAAGTGTTCACATCCAGCTTTTTAACCTCAATTGGTTTTCCTTTATGATCAACTGCTTTAAAATCTGATATATATTGACCGAAATCCATGGCATCATAATACCCGGGAACCATCCTGGGTATTATGTATTTACCCTCTTTTAAGTTGTTCTGAGGGGGCGTAAATGTTACAAGAACCTTATCATCCTTGACATTTAACAAATCTATTTTATACTGATAGTTAGCGGTTTGCGGCTGTGCCGCTAATTTGATAGATACAGCCAGTAGGACAATAATGTGTCTGAAGTTTTTCATGTATTCGCTTTCAATAATGGTTAAGAAGCGCAGTTATTGTTTTAAATTCCCAAATGAGCTGTTATTATAGTCCTTAATAGATTGCTGCACATCTATTGAACTCAAATTCTTTATTTCCGAATGTTGACATTTCTCTGCCGCATTCCCTTTGGGACAACTATTTTCTGTGACGGCTGGGAACTCATCAGCTTTTTCATTCAAAGGTTTCTGACATTCTTTTAAGTCTTTCATAACGGATTTGTTAAGCATCATATCGAAAATTATGGCTTTTTTCATGACTAGATATTTGCAGCCTTAGAATCAAACCCAAGCCGCAGCGTCACCCTGGGCGATTGTTCATTTTTCTCTTTGGGAATGTAGGCTGCTACTGAGAAAACCAGGATGTCTATGGGAGCGAAATAAAAACCGCCGCCGTAGTTGTAATGCCACTGCTTGGACTTCTCATTTGCCTCCCAAACCCTTCCATAGTCAAACGCCCCGAGCACGCCAAAGGTGAAAGGCAATGTACGGTTGTAGCTCGTGCCAAATTTGATGCGCAGATCGGTGTTATGCCAGAGGGCGCTTTTGCCGTAAAACGTTTGCGTCGTCCCCGAATATTGAAGTTCCAGCAGTTTTCTTTGCAGAGGAGCAAGCTTTTTGAGTTTCCAGTAGATCGGGTGACTGCTTTCGATCAATGGGTGAAAATGAATTTCCTTTGGATCTCTAATCAATACATCCCACTTGATCTGAGCATTAGTCAAATCCGTGCTCTCATTCTGGCTGGCGACTACTTTCACAGACCTTCCGGTCTTTAAAATAAGCAGTCTTTCATGTAGTGTTATCATAGCATTTTTCTTAGCGTTTTTGGAATGGTCACAACATAATACCTAATTGTATTCTAAGAAGTGTTAAAACGAATATACATATACGTTACCTTTCGAAGTGAGAAATTATGGGTAATCTGAATTCTTGAAGCTTTGCAGCATTGTATTTTAGCAGGCTTCGAAAAAAATTTGGTTAGTGGGCACTTTTCAAGCGTGGGAAAATAGCATCCCAGAATCCGAGATGCTATTTTGATTACAACTGTACTGCTCCATTACCTCTACAAATTATTGATAACGGCATCTGGCTTGGTTAGAAGGGGGCTATTAGCGACATATAAGGAATAGGTTGTCTTAATGTCAGCCGCAGCTACCGTTCTCTTTGTAAATTGTCTTAGCAACGATAGGCTATTAGTCGACGGCGTCCAATGCAATTTCTCCGTGTGCAGGTACAAACCCTGCTATATAAACAAGCCTATCAATTCAATACGGTATTTTTTCATTCACTGCTTTAAAATAAAATATATTGACCGAAATCCATAGCGTCATAATACCCAGGTACGATCATGGGTATTATATTTCTATCCTCTTTTAAGTTGTTTTACTGTGGCCTAAATGATACGTGAACCTTATCATCCTTGATAATTAACAAACCTATTTATTTGTATGAACTTTTTCATGTATCTGCTTTCAATGGTGGTTTTTGGCAGATCTGTCAAACTACTTAGGTTGATTAAACAGATACCGTGCAATTTTCCACTCTCCTTGTTCCTTCCTTAATAAAAAGAACTCCCTGTTTTCTGCAGGAATATTTTCTCCTGTCGCATGGATGCGTGTAGTTCCATTTGAATGTGTCCGGACAAATGAAATGTCATCTTTTATTATCACCTCGTCAACGGTTACTTTGACAGTTAACCGAATAGCCTTGAAAAGATATTCATATGCTGTGATCAATTGTGCTGTGCCAATAGCGGTTGGTGCACCCGCAGCTATAAATACACCGTCTGTTGTATATGAACCGACAGCAGTTTTTACATCAGATTCATTTAAAGCATTGAAATAATTGTTTAATGCTCTTTCGACTGCTGCTTTGTCTTGATTTTCCATTTTTGCTTGATCTTCCATGTTCGTTAGTTTTTTGTGTTTTTATTCGATTTATCCTTTAATGCAAGCCGACTTTGTATTGATTGATCTTTATCGCCAACATGGTCAACCTAAACTGTGGGCGGGTCATATCTACTTTTGAAAGTGGTAACCGCCGAAATATTTCACTGGTGACCATGAGGGCAACGGATCGGCTATTTTGGGCGAAAGGCCACTGAATTTATCGGCGCCGTATACCACTCTGCCACCTACGACGGTCAGTACAGATTGCAGGTCCCTGATTTGATTATCAGGCACAGAAAAGTAATCATCGCTTAGCAGCACGAAGTCTGCAAGGTTACCCGGTGCGATGCGTCCTTTTTCATTTTCATGGTTTTCGAACCAGGCCGCGCCAATGGTATAGAGTCTTAAAGCCTCTTCCCGGGTCAAACGGTTGTCCTCTGCCAAGATTACGTTACCCGAAACAGCTTTGCCCGTGACTGCCCAGCTGATCCCTATCCATGGGTTAGCCGGAGATACACGGAAAGCGTCTGTGGTCAATGATAATGGAATGCCGCTTTTCATCAGATCCCTGAACCTTGGTGTATACAAAGCTTTTTCTCTTCCATGGGTTTTTGCAAAAGCTTCCCCGTGCAGCGCCATTTTATTGTCAAGTGCGATACCGCCGCCTAACCTTTTGATCCTTGTGATATTTTCATCACTGATTGTCTCTGCATGTTCTATGGCCCAGCGCATACCGTCCAGAGGTGTAGTCTTGACCACTTCTTCCATTGCATCCAGGAAAGGCGTCAAATTTTCATTGTAGGTCATGTGCATACGGAACGGTATCCTCTTTTGTATGAGTTTCCGAACATATTCTTCAGCATACTGCCTCATCTTCTCTTTCGGAATGATGATAGCAGGTTTATCAAAATTCTCATGGTCATGGACCTCAGGATTCAGCACCTCGCCGGTCCCCTCATATTCATGGCCATGCTCCAGAGTCGGGTGCAGATTTTGTCCCGGGCTCAAAGGTGATATTTTTGTGATCCTTTCTATCTCGGTATCTACCCAACTTTTATTAGGATCGTAATTGAACCCGAGGTCGACGAAAGGAAAACGGATATTCAGCCTGTTTTCTTTAATGAGGGTTTCAATGGGTGCGTGACCTTCAGGGTAACCAATGACGCTGGAGTTTTCGATGACCGTAGTGAGACCGAAACGGTTGAGGTCTTTGATCACATATTCAAGGGAGCTGACCTGCTCCTCCGGCGTCGGTGTCGGCATCATGGCATCCATTGCCACAAATGCGAAAGTATCTCCGTCGATCACCCCCGTATAATTGCCTTTACTGTCTTTTTGAAGTTCCATACCAGGTGAGATCTGGAATTTTGGCGTCCCGATCCCAAAAAATTTCATAGCCAGTTGGTTAAGCCATATCCTGTTGTAAGCATACTGAACCCAAAGAAGCTTGTTTGGCACCGCTTTGTTCAGTTCTTCAATCGTCGGCTGACGTAGTTCCTTGAATTGATAAGGGGACCATGCACCGGTCACTTTTACCCATTGACCTTCCGGTGTTCTCGCCGCTTGTTCGGTCAGCATTTCCAGTGCTCGTTTTAGTGTAGGGACACCGTCCCATCTTACCTTTTGGTTAAAGTTCCTCTCGTTCAGCGGATGCATATGGGAATCCTCCAGGCCGGGTATCAGGCGTCTGCCGTCTGCGTCGATCAGGCGGGTGTGGCCATCTTTAAGGGCAAGGATCTCGTCATCGTTGCCTACGGCATAGATCCTGCCAGCACTGACGGCAAGCGCAGTGGCCTGCGGCTGTGCTGCCGTCAGAGTAGTGATCTTCGCATGATAAACGATCAGGTCCGCACCGGCTGATGGATTTCTAGTTTGTGCATGTGATCCTAAACTGATAAATACTGATGTGAGTAATGAAATAGCTTTTTTCATAGATATTTTCTTGATTGATATAACCTACACTTAATGAAGGCCTACCGCTGGCGACATCTGAAAATCGGGATGTCGCCTTGCTGGTATTTGGGATTATTGCGCCGGTACAGGGGTATTTAGTAATTGCTGTTCCCAAGCATAAGCTACGCCGGTTGCTCCTGTGTGTTCGATCATCAAACCAGCCAGCTGGGCAGCTGTATCCAGGCGCGCCCAATCCCGCTGCCATTCAGATGTGACCGCTATCCAGTTAATGGGTGTAATGCCATGCTGTACCATACGGCGGACTGCCATATCGTGCGCTTCCGCTGTAACCGATCCGCAGGCATCTGTTACCACAAATACATCATAGCCTTCGGCAGCAGCCTGGATGGCGGGCATAGCCACGCACACTTCGGTCCATAAACCGGCAATGATGAGCTGCTTGCGGCCGCTTTTTGCCACAAGGTCCGTTACGGCTGGGTCCTGCCAGGTATTAATCCAGGTACGGTTGATGGGTTTTTGCTCCGGAAAAACATCCTGGATCTGCTTGATCAGGAACCCGCCGCGTTCTTCGACAACTGTGGTCAGAATGGTTGGCACGTTAAAGACCTTTGCGGCTTTCGAAAGGCCTGCAACAGCGTTAATGATCATAGTAGGCTCGTGGCTGTGCAGGTTAGCGAATTGGAATGGCTGGTGATCGATCAGCACAACGATACTGTCCTCTGGACGCAAAAGTGCATCAAGACCTTTTTTCTGAATGTTTGACATAATTTGATAGTTTATACTTAATAATCTGAAATGCGTTACAGCAGTTGGAGACAACCAGCTTTTTGTTAGAAGCTTGACCAATAGCAGATCACTCCCAACTGTTTTGAATTGATGTATAGCTGGAATTCACTGACGTGTAGGGCATTGCGTGTTAATATGCCTAGCCCTTTTCTCCATCCTGGCTTGCTCGATATATGTAAAGCAAATGTCACAAACTCGTTTTATTGAGACGATGATATTTGTTTAATAAACTCGTAGACATTCGTCTACTAAATTTTCATACATCTTCGATTTTAAAGAACCTTTAATTCATAAAATCCTATTTTCCAGATATTTAGAACTATTTCAATAGTTCAGATTGATTTAAAAATTCATTTTGATTTATATTTACAAGACCATCCATAATATTAATTCGCGATGAAATCGGGGAATACCTATGTATAATGCATTTTTTGACTACCTAAAGAAATACAGCTCTACACCACTTTCGGGTGAGGATAAGGCAATGATCAGGCAAAACTTTACGCCGTTACGATTAAGAAGAAAAGAATACTTTTTGCAAGCCGGCGATATTTGTATGGATTATGGCTTTGTTGTCAAAGGAGCTATGCGTATGTACTCGGTAGATGACAAAGGATTAGAACATATCATCAGACTGGGACTTGAGGATTGGTGGATGGGTGACCGGGAGAGTTTTTTTAACCGTACCCCGAGCCGCTATCATATCGATGCCTTGGAGCCCTGCGAGTTGCTTGTTATCAAAAGGGAAGGGGATGCTGAACTGGTAAATAACATTCCTGCGTATACTGAAATGAAAATGAAGCTGGATGATGCCGCGGAAGCTGCCAATAACCGGCGCCTCACTTCGGCCTTAACCGACACGGCTGGCAAGCGCTATGCCAACCTTATAGAACGTTACCCGGCCTTTGCCATCCGTTTTCCGCAACATATTATTGCTTCCTATCTTGGTATTAGTAAGGATACGTTAAGCCGTGTTATTCGCAATAATAAGCTCAAATAACACCGCTTCACTGCTCGCCTTTCAGATAAAATAGACTTTTATCTACTTCTTTTTTTCACAATTGTCATCTTTTTGATTGATCCCAGGTGATGAGATTTGTGTGTCAACTATTAGTATGAGTTACACGCGAATCTGGCCGGTCACGCCTTGCCTGTTCGTTTGGTAAGTCTGTATAAACGATCAAAAATATGGAAACCCACGAATATGCGAACAGAGAAGTAACCCTCCTCTGGAAACCCCAACTATGTACCCACTCGGGCATTTGCGTTCGGACACTTCCGAATGTTTATGACCCGAAGGCGCGTCCCTGGATAAGGCCGCAGAATGCTACTGGCGATGAATTGTTAGCGCAGATCGCTAAATGCCCTTCGGGTGCGCTAAGTATCAAAGGAGAATCTTAAATAATCTATTAGCAAGAAAATGGAAAGTACAAAAATTGTTTTTACAGGGCATGTCCGTGGCGAGGTGCAGCTATTTTCGGATGAAGCTCAGATAGGTAAAATGGATCTTGCCATGATGGGAGGTAGGCTGACGGTGTTTCATACCGAGGTTGACAAGGGGTTCGAGGGCCGAGGTTTTGCGAAACTGCTACTGGCCGAGCTGGTCGGTTATGCCAGGGAAAAAGGAGTGAAGATCATTCCGCTTTGCCCGTATGTGAATGCGCAGTTTCATCGCCATCCCATAGAATATGAAGACGTGTGGAGTAAAGACTGGCATCAATGAAATACAGATCCGGAGATCAAGTAATAAACACACGGCTGATGAAAATGAAAATTGTGCTATGTGCAAGTCTGTTAATACTGGCAAAATTTTCTCATGCCCAAAATTTCAGGCTGATGCGTTTTGATGAGGACTATTCGGCATTAAAGGACAGTGCATGTACCTTTTACAATAGGCTGAAATACATGCCGCTCTCGGAAAATGGAAAGACCTATATTTCTTTCGGTGGCGAGCTGCGTGGCGAACTGGACCGGGCAGTTAACGAAGACTGGGGCGCAATGAACGTTGGCAGAAATATTTTCTTGCTGCAGCGTTATCAACTGCATGCAGACCTGCATTTAGGCGACAGGGTCAGGATCTTCGGGCAGTTACGAAGCGGTCTGGAGAACTGGCGAAAAACAGGACCACGTCCCATCGATGAAGATCAACTAAATGTTCAGAACCTTTTCATAGACCTGATCCCTTACGAGGGAATGGATCGCAGAATGACCATCCGGTTGGGACGCCAGGAACTGCAATACGGCAGTGGCCGGCTGCTTGATGTTCGCGAGGGCCCCAATCTTCGCTTGTATTTCGACGGAGCCAAGGTAGCGTATGCTTCATCAAAATGGAACTTAGATGCTTTCGTCATGGCGGCTGGCCGTGTAAGGACCGGTGTATTTGACAATCGCATTAACCGAAGATCGAGCCTTTGGGGTGTTTACAGCACATTTGCTGCGGCTAAAATGCTCAATATCGACCTTTATTATTTGGGAATCGACCGCGCCGAGGCTCGGTTCGATGATGGTGTTGCGGCTGAATTGCGACATACAGTAGGTTCCAGGTTATGGGGGAATGGCAAGGAACTGCGCTATAATTTTGAGATCGGTTATCAGCTGGGCAAGTTTGGAGTGTCAGATATTCGCGCCTGGGGTGGTTCCATGGAAATTGGTTATCGCTTCGCTAACCTGCGCGGAGCACCGACAGTGAAGCTCAGAAGTGATTTTATTTCAGGCGACGATGTGACGGGCGACGGCAAGCTGGGCACTTTTAACGCCTTATTTCCGAACGGCGGTTATTTCGGCATGAACCCGCAGGCCGGTCCCGCGAACCTGCTTTCTATTCATCCCAACGTCAGCTGGAACCCGGCCAGGAAAGTGCTGATTTCCGCAGAGGCGGTATTTTACTGGCGGCAATCCCTGCGGGATGGTATTTACCGTCCGGATGGTTCTCTCAGCCTGGGTTCGTCAGATTCAGACAGCCGTTACATTGCCACAGCTTACGTTTCTACGGTATCTTGGCAGATCAACAAGTTCCTGAGCTATAACGCCGGCGTGCAATATTTTAGGACCGGGGGCTTTATTAACGACGTGATACCGCAGCACCGGGATGGGTTTTTTATCAGTTCACTTTTAGCATATAAATTTTGACCAGAAATGCATGAGAACCTGCTTTTTATCCTGGGACTTCTTTTTGCAGCTATGCTGCTCGTCATGCTCGCACAAAAGTTACGTATAGCTTATCCGATCTTTTTGGTGTTGGCCGGATTAGGCATTGGCTTTATTCCCGGCATACCGTTGTTAAAGTTGGAGCCCGAACTGATTTTTCTCGTTTTTTTGCCCCCATTGCTGTATGAAGCTGCGTGGTATACCTCTTGGAAAGAATTTAAAAAGTGGAGCGGCGGCATTGCCATGCTGGCTTTTGGGTTGGTATTCATCACTTCGTTCGTCGTCGCGTATGCCGCCCATTCCTTTATTCCCGGATTTACATTGGCCTTGGGGTTTTTGCTCGGCGGCATCATTTCCCCGCCGGATGCGGTAGCCGCTACTACTGTCTTAAAGGGGCTTAAAGTACCGCGCCGAACCATTACAATACTGGAAGGCGAAAGTCTGGTGAATGACGCATCCTCCCTCATTGTTTTCCGATTTGCACTGGCGGCCATACTTACCGGAGCCTTCTCCATGCAACAGGCAACCGGGCAATTCTTTTTGGTTGCGGGCATGGGGATCGTTGTGGGCCTGGCCGGTGCGCATGTAATGTATGTAATCCATCGTTTTATGCCCACGTCGCCTGCCATTGATGCCACGTTAACAGTAATGACGCCATACATCCTGTTTCTATCGGCAGAGCATTTTCATTTTTCGGGCGTGATGGCCGTCGTGAGCGGAGGCTTGTTCATGTCTTTCCGTGCGCATGAAATGTTTAAGACTGGTAGGACAAGGGTGAATATGACGGGGGTATGGCACACGCTTATTTTTGTACTGAATACCCTGGTATTTATCTTGATTGGGCTGAATTTGCCGGAGATCGTGCGTGGCCTTGGCGATGTATCCATGGCAGAGGCTATCAAATACGGCATTTTTATCAGTTTCATTGCAGTTGGGATCAGGCTTTTATGGGTATTCTCTAGCGTGCATATTCTGCGCTGGTTCAGCAAAAAGGAAAAATTAAAGCCATCGCCAGGCTGGAAAAATCCACTCATCATTGGCTGGGCAGGCATGCGCGGTGTGGTATCACTGGCAACGGCCTTATCCATACCGTTGTACATGAATGATGGAAAAGCCTTCGCCCACCGCGATCTGATCATCTTCATCACCTTCGTGGTGATCTTTATCACCCTTGTTTTCCAGGGATTAACCCTTCCAGCAGTTATCAAATTAACCGGCATTGGTGAACTTGACCCGATACTTCCTGACCATGAACAACATGCTGGCATCAAGCTCAGGCTGGATACCGCGGCGCTGCAGCGGCTGAATGCGCGACACACCTTGGCCAGCGGCAATAGCCTATTGAAGGGTTATGCCAAGAAACTTGAACGCGAAATTGAAGGGCAACAAGAGTACCTGAGGTCTGCCGAAACATGTATCAACAGGAACGCTGAAAGGGAGGAATTTCAGCAGGTAATGGCCGATATCCACGATCATCAGCGGAAAGAACTATCTAAAATGAAAAACGAAAAAGTCTATACAGACGAAGCGATACGCAAGGCGGAACAAATGCTGGACATCAACGACCTGCGCGTATCTGAAAGTCCGCTTTGACTGATAATTTTCAACTAATAAACTTAATGTTCTAACTGCGTGCGGTACAGTTGGCTGGCCGCGCCGGTGTGACCAACATTCTGGTGCAAGAGGATATTGGGACCAGACTGCTAAATGATATCGCCGGGCAAGCTGACTATCCGGACGAACAAACGGAGATCGTACGCGGGCTCATCGCCCGAAATTGTGAGAATGCGGTACCGGTTAGTCTATTAGAGAAAGTGTTCTGGGATGCGCATCCTTGGCGTGGCCTTCGTTACCATCCTGCTGAGCATCCTGGCCAGCCGGCCACAACGTTCTTTCCTACGCTTATATGGTATTCATTGGCGGCCTTGCCGTCTCGATCGTGGCCTTTTTTATCGCGACAAGGTAAAGTTGTCAGGATAGACAATTGTCGACGTCATTTTTTACCATATCTCATCGCCTTGAAACGTCTTGCTGTAGCATTTTTACATTGTAAATGAATAAAGCATTCACTTGGGGACGGTCGGATATATTGGTACAAGCCATATCAGCAAAACAGGAAAGTAATTCAAATTTTTAATTTCAACTCGCAAATTTAAGTAACTACATTATGAAAGCAGCAGTGCTAAACGAGTTCGGCTCGGTTGATAAGTTTGAAATATTAGATGTCCCAACCCCAAAACCAGCATCTGATGAAGTACTTGTAAAAGTGCTGGCAACATCAGTGAATCCGCTGGATTTTCAGGTCCGCCGGGGGGATTATAAAAATGAATTGCAGCTTCCGGTCATTACCGGGCATGATGTGTCCGGGGTGATCACTGAGATCGGAGCAGGTGTTAAAAATTTTAAGGTCGGTGATGAGGTGTATTATACTCCCGAAATTTTTAACGGACATGGAAGTTATACAGAATATCATGTTGCCAAGGAGTCCATAATAGGTATCAAACCGAGAAACGTGAGCCATTTAGAAGCCGCAACATTTCCCTTAGCAGCCGGTACTGCCTGGGAAATGCTTTATACCAGGGCGCAACTTAAGATCAATCAAACGATCTTGATACATGGTGGTGCAGGCGGCGTCGGGATACCCACCGTTCAAATAGCCAAGGTTATGGGCGCGACCGTTTACACGACAGCAAGAACAGTGCACCATAACTTTCTCAAGGGACTTGGAGCGGATCATACCATTGACTATGAAAAGGTAAGTTATATAGATACGGTGCTAGATCTGACAGATAACAAAGGCGTGGACGTTGTGATCGATACTATTGGCGGTGACACGCTTTCGGACAGCGGTAAGATTTTAAGTCAAATGGGACAGGTCGTAACATTAGTTGACATTGAACAGCCGCAAAACCTGATACACGCCTGGGGGAAAAATGCGACTTATCATTTTGTATTTACCAGGCAGAGCAGAAACAAATTGGACGAACTTACAAAGCTGATAGAGGCCGGGAAGCTAAAGCCGGTGTTGAACAAGGTTTTCCCTTTGTCAGAAATAGGTAAGGCCCATAGTCTGCTGGAATTTAGGGACAGTGATGAAGATTTCTATGGAAAGATCGGTGTAGAGATAGGTAATTAAAACAGTCATTTAAACAAATATCAGGTATGAACAATCAAGATATTTTTATAAAGGCGAACAAGGCTTTGGCGGAAGGAAACTACGTCGAATTCATAACATACTGCACCGAAGATATTAAATGGGAAAACGTCGGCGGAAAAACCTTCAATGGAAAGGCCGAACTTTATAAGTACATAAGTTCGGCCTATGATGGGATAACATTTACAACAGAAAATCACATCAAAGAAGATGATTTTGTAGTTGAGCTTGGTCAGATAGTGTTCGAAAAAAACGGCGAGTCAAAAAGGAGTTCCTATTGCGACGTTTGGAATTTTAAGGCTGGAATGATAAGTCAAGTAACTTCGTTTGTGATCTGAGAAAGCATGGCAATTGAAATCAACCCTGCAGAGACTGGCGTGGATACTTGAATTTATGGAGGCCTCCCGATGTAAAATCATCATAACAAACTTGATATAATCCTTATTTCAATATGAATTTAGATAACAAGGCAACATTATTAAAAGCAAATGATGCGGTGGCCAAAGGAGATAATGAAGGATTTCTGTCGTTTTGTACCGAGGATATCCAGTTTGAATTCGTCGGTGATAAGACTCTCCAAGGGAAGGATGCCGTTCGGGCATATATGAAAATGGCATATATGGAGCCGCCGGAGTTTAATGTTGAACATTTAATCGCCGAAGGTGATTTCGTTTCAGCAATTGGAGAAATCAGCTTGAAGGACGATAGCGGAAAAAAGATCAACTACTCCTACTGCGATGTCTGGCGTTTTCAGGATGGCAAGATGGCCCAGCTGAGAGCATTCGTCATCGAAATCCCATAGACATATTTTAAAAAAATGTATTACTTCGTAGTCCAGCACTCATGCAGAGAAACGAATCTCCAGTGCTGGTCTTTTGTGCCCTTTTCTCCCTCAAAGTGTGCTCGCTACACACGCTCATTACAGCACAATAGCTAATTGGTTTGGGTTACCCCGGTATCGACGCCTTCCCCTCGTAATTGAAAAGGTATACATTTTCACTGTTGGCATTTACAAAACCCCTGTTTGAATAATTTTTTTTTTCGCATTTGCTTGCCAAGGTACCTTTGTTAAAAATAATAATCATTTAAAATGAAAGTATTAATTCACTTACTGGTCATCCTGTTCATTACTTTATTAGCAGCATGCTCTAAGCCATCATATTTTGGGAAGACCTATTCACCTACTCAGAATGTAGATATTTATCTCGAAAAGGCAGATGTAAAAAGAAATTACATTACGATGGGTTCCACCAAACTTGCAAAAGGATTCGGTTCAATAGACGCTGCGCAGCAAAAAGTGATAGAGTTGGGTAAGAGCAAAGGTGCAGACGGCGTAATTTTGAATCTTACGGAAGAGGTGGTATCTACCCAGCAGAACGGCACAGCAGTAGCGTCCAAAACGAAAAAAGAGAAAGTTGTTGCTACCAATTCCTCATCAACAACGGATATTAAGCAAAAAAGCATTGTAGCCACATTCATTAAGTACGAATAGGATGTTAAAAGCGGTCCTGAACTTTTTTAGAGTAAACTATAAGCGGTTGGTATTATTAGCCTTGTTCTCTTTGCTGGTTTACGGTTCGTTTTTTTTGCTTTCGTACGTGGTTAACCCGGCACAGACCGTACAAAACTTTGCTGGCCGGACTGGGTTGCTCTTTAATACACTGATTTTCATTATTGAGTCAGTAATCACTTATTATATTCTAATTTTTGTGGTGATACTTCCTGCGATGCGTAAGGAAGTCAGTGTTCGCAGCGCTGTCATTATTGGGTTACTGTTGTTCATCGTCAAGTTTGCGTACGACTACATTTTCTTTTTGATGGAGAGAGCACAGCAAGCACGCGACATGACTGATTCTTCCCCAGCGGGTCTGCCTGAACATAGTATGAGATGGGTGTTGATTATCTCTTATGTATTTGTCCTCGTCACAGGCTTTTCAGTAGCACTTTTGGTTGAACGGGTCCAAAAAGGCAGAGAGCGCATCATGCTTGAAAAGGATAAGACCGAAGCAGAACTGAAAGCCTTAAAGCACCAGATTAACCCTCATTTCTTATTTAACTCATTGAGCTTTATTTATGGAAAGGTCATCAAACAAGATAAAGAAACTGCGGATTCCATACTAATGCTGGCCAACATTATGCGGTATGCTTTGGGAAAAAACACCCGCATTGACGGCACCGTCAATATTATGGATGAATTGGAGCATCTTAAAAATGTGATTGAGATTAACCAGCGTCGCCATAATTATCAATTAAATATCCGCTACGACGAACAGATTGATGATCAGTCTACCAGCATCGTCCCACTGGTATTGATCACACTCGTTGAGAATGCTTTCAAGCACGGTGACCTGCATGACCCTGCTCATCCGTTAATGATCAGAATTAATACATGCGTGGATGAATTAACATTTGATATCAGTAACAAAAAGGGAAAAGGATTGAAAGAACTTTCAAATGGAATCGGTCTTCATAACATCAGGCAGCAGCTGAATTTAACATACGGCAACCGGTCAGCGTTCCTTGTAGATGAAGATGAAACCCATTTTAAAGTATCATTGAAAATAACATTTCCAGCATGATTGATTGCATTATCATTGACGATGAGCAGCATGCCATCGATTTATTGAAAGAACATATAAGTCAGGTGCATTTCTTGAAATTGGTTGGCTCAGAGACGAATCCCATAAAAGGTTTGGCCATGATCGGTGATCTCAAACCCGGGCTTGTGTTTCTGGATGTTCAAATGCCTAATCTGACCGGAATAGAAATATTGAAGCTGATCAGCAATGATTGCCATGTAATTTTGACTACGGCTTACAAGGAATATGCGCTGGACGGATTTGAGCATGCCGTGGTAGATTATTTGTTAAAACCGATCCCGTTTTTAAGGTTCCTGAAAGCCGTTAACCGTTTATGGACCATTCAAAATAATGTTCGTCCGGTTAACGATCAGGATCATTATGTTTTTGTAAAAACAGAACAAAAGGGCAAGCTATTAAAAATTGATTCTCGCAGAATAACTTACATTGAAGGACAAGGTAATTACGCGACAATCCACATGAATGATCAGCGCAAGATTACCGCCTATTTAAAATTGAAGGAGTTGGCCGAACATCTATCCTCGATGGGTTTTGTGCGCATCCACAAGTCTTTTATCATTTCGCTGAGCCACCTAACCGCAGTTGAGGGCAATATGGTGAGGATCGTCGATGAAGAGCAACCTATTACAATCGGCGAAGCCTATCGCAAGGATTTTTTTGATATGATCAATTCCAAGTTGCTTTCTATGCCTCCCAATAATTCAATAGAATAATTTAATTAACAAATAGTTTTATGAAACGTATTAATCTTTTCGCGGTAATTTTTACCGTCTCATTTGTGCTGCTTTTTAGCTGCAAAGAGATCATGGATCATCCGGTTAATCCGGATTTACCAGAAGTGATTCCTACGCCTTGTGAAGGCATTAGCCCTTCAAATCTGTGGCTTTTAAAGCAAATCAGCGGTTGGAGTAAAGGGGCCATAAGCATACTCAGTAATGAAGAGGCGGCGAAGATGGCCATTTTTGTTGCAATATTTACTGAGGAAGATTCTGAAAATCAATATTATGGTGTGAAAGGTGAGTATACTGCTCAGCTAAAAAGGACATTTAAAGATCTGCAAGGTTTCTGGGACATTAATTCAGACAACATCATTATGGCCGCAGCCCATGGCTCCATGTTGCAGGACCGGGATAAAGTTATCAAAGTGTATCAAGCTGAATATGGATATAGCGTTGAGAAGGCTAATAAATATGCTGATTCGCTGGCTACGTTGTTCAAGACTTATCCGGAATATCTGAACGGAAATCATCCTTTTTTCACTTTTAATGCATACGCCCACCAGCAGAAAAATTATCCAGTCGCTGGTCAGGTAAAGGATAAAATCGTTTTTGGAGATGCGCTTTTGCAGCCTTTTGATGCGCTTGGCTACGGAGATATTGCGCCGCAGGCTATTCTGGCCCATGAATACGCGCATCATATCCAGTATGATTTGGGAATAAAAGATTATGGTATCCCACTAACCTCGGCAGGTAATCGCCGCACCGAATTAATGGCCGATGCATACGCAGCTTACTTCCTCTCGCACTCTCGGGGAGCAGCTATGGAGTGGAAAAGCATGCAAAGAGTCGCGGAAGTGTTTTCGTATCTTGGCGATTGTGATTTTGAAAGTGAGCTGCACCATGGCACTCCTGTTCAGAGAAAGGCTGCGACCGAGTGGGGGTATAACCTGGCTAATAAAGCAGACCCAAAAGACCATATCATAAGCAGCCGCGAATTTGCGGGCCTATTTGATGCAAACTTAAAAGATATTGTAAAAAATTAATCCCGGCGCACGATTGCTATTTTTTTTTCAATTACAATTTACATTAAATCAATATCCACATGAAAAACATGATGATTGCGCTGTGTATGCTCACGATCAGCTACACGGCAAATGCACAATACGACCCAGCTTTTAGATTCGGAATCAAAGCAGGCGCTAATTTATCCAATATCAATGGCAGTAACGATTTAAGCCTTTCACCAGGCGGTAATGCATTCAATTTCAGGGACAACGATAACCGTTCACTTGGGTTCGCAGGTGGTGTTTTCTTTCGTTTTGGTAAAACGTTCTATATCCAGCCAGAGATTTTATTATCGCAAAAAGGCGGCAAGTTCAATGTATATAAGGACGGTGTGCTGAACGATGGGAAAGTGGATGTGCGTTTTTCCAACTTTGATCTTCCTTTGCTTTTTGGGGGGCGTATCGCAAAATTAGTTCGTATAAATGTTGGTCCAATGGCATCGCTCAGATTAAATAAGAATGGTAAAATCAGTGATTCATTTGATGATGTAACAGGCACGAATTCAGGAGCGGAATTTAAAAACCGATTAGCATTCGGTTACCAGGCAGGCGTTGGCCTCGACCTTGGAAGACTTAGTCTGGATGTGCGTTATGAGGGCAATTTCACTGACATTATGAAACTTCAGTTCAGTAATGCTACAACCGCCGCGCAATTTGGTAAAAAGAGCAACCTGTTCCAGGCAACACTGGGCTTTACCATTCTTTGATTAACGATTTCTGAAATTAGGCGGCAGTGTATAAAGTTTGGATACACTTGCTAGAAGTTAGCCTGCAATAATGCGATCAGATTAAAAGCGTATATATATGACCGTAATTTTTAACAGTGATTAGATGTTTGAGAAACTTATTAGATACGTTGAGGGATATTCAGGCTTACAAGTGAATTGCTCAGAACTAGAATTGATTAAAAGTAAATTTCAAGCAAAAACCCTACGCAAAAGGCAATACTTATTAAGAGCAGGTGATGTATCAAAGTACTCTGCGTTCATCACAAAGGGAGCGATGCGCCAGTTTTGCATTGATGAAAAAGGAAACGAGAAAATCGTTCAGCTTTTTATTGAAAATTACTGGGCAGACGACCGCGCAAGCTTAACTTCACTTGAACCATCGGAGTACAATATTCAAGCGTGGGAAGACACTGAAATGTTGATTATCTCACTCAAAGATATCTATGAGCTTAAAGATAATATCCCTGCAATAGCACAAATGCTAAGAGTAATGGATGATAGGCACGTTATTGCTTTGAACAAAAGAATAAATTCAATGATATGCACCACAGCAGAGATGCGGTACCAGGAATTCGAAAGGAAAAATCCGCATTTTCTACAACGGTTCCCACAACATTTCATCGCGTCATATTTGGGGATAACCAAAGAATCATTAAGTAGATTAAGAAGACAAAGCTGCGGTTAGTGTTTAGTTAAGATTTGCTATCGTCTCGAGGGTCATCCCAAATTCCGGCATTCGCAGACCTGGTTCAGGTGTTTTTCCAAAATCGTGCCCGCTATGACGTCGGCTGCCGGATACGCAACGCCAAGGAAAAAATCGGAAGATTATTTCGCCTTGCCCGTATTGGAACGCACAATTCCGCTGTGACTTCAATTAAATTTCCTGATCGGTCTATTACCAAACCGTATATCTCAATAAAATGAAAGACAAAAAAAAGAATTTAAACGCACAGCCTGGGGCCAGAAAAGAATTTATCAAAGTGGCGCCCAACGTGCGCCTGCATATAACCGACATTGGCGAAGGTCTACCGCTTGTGCTGATACACGGCTGGCCATTGAGCGACGCTATGTATGAATACCAATATCAATATTTTGTTGACCGGGGAATCCGGGTGATCGGGATCACGCTACGCGGTTTCGGCAAGTCGAGCAAACCTTATGGCCAGTACAATTACGTCTCCATCTATTTTACAAGCCGTTATAGAGGTGAGCACATCAGCAAATTAGCCTTGTTCGGCGCGGCAGCACCTATCTGGACACGACGCCCTGACTCCCCATTTAACGTGACACAGGAAGCTGCCCAGCAACTAATCGACCTGAGCCGCATTGACCGCCCTAAACTTTATGAGGATTTTGGCAAGATCTTCATGGCTAGCGAAGACTCTGTATCGCCAGGTATGGGGACTTGGCTGGACACCATCAACTGGGCGGCCTCGCCTTATGCTGCCACGCAATGCCTCATTGCCTTGAAGGATACCGACTTGCGTCCCCAGCTCGCAGAGATCGCCATCCCGACCGTTATTTTTCATGGCCGCTACGATAAGATCTGCGATTTTCAACTAGCGGAACAGATGCACGAAAGCCTAAAAGATTCCGAGCTGGTGCCATTCGAACATAGCGGCCACGCATTATTCATTGAAGAGGCAGAAAAGTTCAACCAAGAGCTGGAAGAGTTCATACTCGGCTAACAAACCTCAATTTTGAACTGCAACTTACCCAAGATGACTAGCCAGCCACCCAAGATCCCTTACCATGACAGCATTATTGATGAAGCGCACGTCAAAGGGCTTACCAAGCTGCATAAAGACGTTCCTGAGGAAATCCGAGGCACTTATGCTGGCAAGCTTGCTGAGTTTTCACAGCGCTTTACTGGCAGTGCTGATCTTTACAAAGGGGGTTACCATCAGCCGACGGCAAGCATTAACCTGATCACAGCTCACGATGGCTTCACGCTCAATGACCTGGTTAGCTATAATGAAAAACATAACGAATCCAATGGTGAAGACAATAATGACGGGGCCAATAATAACAACAGCTGGAATTGTGGGGTGGAAGGGCCCACGAACGATCGCGAGATTATTGCGCTAAGGAATAAACAAAAGCGTAATCTTTTGACCACGTTCCGGGTGATGCTGTCAAAGTATAAAGCCGCTCTGTAATGGTGCTGCGGTTGATTGACTGATTGCTATCAACGTACTGGCACTTGACTAAACACAAGCCCCTTAGTTTTATAAAATTGTTTAAAGCAAAGACAAAATTTTCTCCACTGGAATCCAGAACTCAAAACTTGAGATGAAGTCGTAGTTTAGTTTCAGTATGTCGACATCAGACGTTTTGTATTTCCAGAGTATGAATGCCATTGTGTGGTCGTAAGTGGTCTTGTACCGTGTTAACGTACCGAGCGCATAGTCGCTTCCTACAAGTTGTTCTAGTTTTTTGTTGTGATCGAGAAAAACTTCCAAAATCCCCTTTGACTTGTCTGCTACTCCATTTATCCTGTTTCTGACTAACTCTGAAGTTAGAGCCAAATTTGATTCAACAATTTGCCTTTGGATTTCATGAATTTTAAATTGAAGAGCATCCAGGTAGGCATCAATGTGCGCGTATCATCCTTTATTCCGTTTTTCCGCCCAGTTTGAGAATTCCACTTTTCTGGTTCACACTCCCTCTTGGTTGATATTTCCATTCGCTCTCCTTCTACGGTTATGCGGATGTAAATTGGCAGTCTACCGGTTTTGTAGTTGCTACGTTTTTTCAAATAAAAGAACATAGTCGAATTTCTTGATAACATAACATTCGATTTTTAGTGAAACAAAATTACTACCGATGCTTCCAAAAAATCAAGATGTTTATCTTATGAACAGGTTGTAAGTCAGATCGTTACAGCAGTTTAGGTGGGCACTTTTTTTATAATTTCGAACTGCTCACCCGATGCTCACCTAAATATTGCGAATATTTGCATATTTTGACAAAATCTGAAAAACAAAAAAGCCTGTAAATATATGATTTACAGGCTTTAATGCTTTTGGTATTCTTGCTTGCAGAGAGGAAGAGATTCGAACTCTCGATACAGTTACCCATATACTACCTTTCCAGGGTAGCTCCTTCAACCACTCGGACACCTCTCTGTGTTGTGGTAAGGGGTGCAAAGATACGTTTTATGACATTAAATGCAAATCAAAATGTGGGTTAAATGAAGGTGCAACGAAAATCATTTTCAAATACTCATCTCGCCGCTTAGCGGCCTTGCCAGCATTTCTTTGCATTTTTCGACATTCTGCTCTTTTCCAAATACATACATCATTTTCGTTATTGCCGCTTCGGCGGTGATGTCGGAGCCGCTTACTACGCCTGCTTGTTTGAGGAAGCGACTGGTTTCGTAGTGGCCTTGCGCGACGCGGCCGCCGTCGCATTGGGAGACGTTGAAAATGATGATGTTTCTTTCAATTGCATTGCTGATGGCGTCCAGGAACCATTGGGCTGTGGTGGCATTGCCTGCTCCGTAAGTTTCCAGCACGACGCCTCTTAATCCGTTGATATTAAGTAGCGAATTGACGACTAACGGGCTTATTCCGGGAAACATTTTAAGAAACGCTACGCGGTTATCCATGTTCGTATGGACGCGTAGCTGAAGTTCCTGCTCGTATGGTTTGATATAAGGCCAGTTGTATTCGATGCGAACGCCAGCATTGGCTAGTGCGGGATAGTTTTCGGAGTGGAATGCATTGAAATCGGAGCTTTCGCGCTTTTTGCTGCGATTGCCACGGAGTAACATTGAATTGAAATAAATACAGACTTCCGAGATTATGGGCTGGCCGCTTTCGTTCTTGGCTGCGGCAAGTTCCAATGCGGTGATCACGTTCTCCCGGGCGTCCGAACGAGCGACGCCGATAGGCAACTGCGCGCCGGTGAGAATGACGGGTTTGTTGAGATTATCGAGTAAAAAACTCAGCGCGGAGGCCGTATAGGCCATTGTGTCTGTGCCGTGCAGGATGACAAAGCTGTCGTACCGCGCATATTCCTGTTCGATGATCGTTGCCAGCTCGATCCAGATTTCCGGGTTCATGTTCGATGAGTCGATGGGCTCGGACAGGGACAGGAATGTAATAGCGAAATTGAGCCTGCTGATCTCAGGAACGCGGTCGATAATCTGGTCAAAATTGAAGGGGACGAGTTGCTTTCCTTTGGTGTCGTAGACCATTCCCAATGTTCCTCCGGTGTAAATGACAAGCACGGTGCCGACGGTTGGCTCGGGGGAAATCGGGTTGATGTGGATTTTGCTGTATGACATGCAACTATGCTTTTGGAAATGCTGAGATGCTTATACGAGTGAGAGGGCTAGGATGCTTTTAAAAGCATTTTTCTAGCATTTTCACTGGTGGCAATAATGGCTTCCTGCT
Organism: Dyadobacter alkalitolerans DSM 23607; assembly: GCF_000428845.1. Taxonomy (GTDB): domain Bacteria; phylum Bacteroidota; class Bacteroidia; order Cytophagales; family Spirosomataceae; genus Dyadobacter; species Dyadobacter alkalitolerans. The sequence continues at coordinate 269,127 of NZ_AUAS01000004.1, forward strand.
TGGTGATTTGTTTCAAATCGGCCACGCGCTGGGCGACGAGATCAATGTAAGCAACCTCATTTCTTTTGCCGCGATAGGGAACGGGCGCTAGGTAGGGCGCATCCGTTTCCAAAACTAAATGTTCAATGTCAACAAAAGGAATGACTTTGTCCAAGCCTCCGTTTTTAAATGTCGCGACGCCGCCTATGCCGAGTTTGAAACCCAGTTCAATGGCTTTGTTGGCTTCATCTAATGTTCCGGTAAAGCAGTGAAAAATGCCTTTAAGATTCGGATCTCCAAATTCTTCGATCAGCTTCACAGTTTCCCAAAAAGCACTTCTGCTGTGAATGTCGATCCAGAGATTGTGTTTTCTTGCCAGTTTGCATTGATATAAAAATGCCTTTTCCTGCTGTTCCTGGAATGTTCTATCCCAAAATAAATCCATCCCGATTTCACCGATGGCTATAAAGCTGGCTTTTTCAAGCCATTCTTCGATGATGGTAAGCTCTGTCTCAAAATCATCTTTTACATACGTCGGATGCAAGCCGATCATTGGAAGGCATTTGCCGGGGAAGCGTTTGGCCAGTTCCATCATGCCGGGAATGGTGGCGTGGTCGCAATTGGGCATCCAAATCTGCTCTATGCCTGCATTCCAGGCGCGGTCAAGCATGGCATCGCGGTCCTCAGCATAATCGTCACTGTATATATGTGCGTGGGTTTCAATCATTTGTATTAATATTCACGTCCTTTCCAGACCGTTTTTCCAGGTAAAAAGTAATTGGCCAGCATAATCCACCCGATCAGCGTCATGTGAAACCAGAACAGCAGCGCGGCTTTCCAAAGGTCAAATTGCCGCAGCAATACAATGGAAATCAGCGATATGACCGTGATCAGCAGATAATAACGCCCTATACCGATCCACGGCTCGATGGGAAACCATATCGAGAGAATCAGAAATATGGGAACGATCAAAGATGACAGGATCAGGCTCCATTTGGTCACCCAAAACGACTGCATAACGCCCTGCATCCAACGTTTCCGCTGTTTCAACAACTCCGCAAAGCTGGTAACGGGTTCGGAAACATTCAGAATGTCCCTGTGATACGCCATTTTAAAATCATAACCGCCTTTTGCGATGCCCATAAATAACGTGTAATCCTCCACAATGGAAAACCCTAGCTTTTCATAGCCGCCAACGGCGAAATACGCTTCCCGGGCCACGGCCATGTTGTTACCCATGCCGGTCATTGGAATTTTGAACAAAGAAAAAAAGCGTGCGACACTAAGTGCAAACAGCCATTCGGTCGACAAAAGATCTGCGCGTAAATGGCTTTTTTTCATGCGCGTAAGGCCGACAACGACGCCGGTTTTTTCTTTAAAATGCCTTAGCATTCCCTTTATCCATGTCGGCGCAACGGTAATGTCGGCGTCACAATAGAACAGATAATCACCTTTGGCTTCGTGCGCAAGCTGTGCCAGTACATTGGCTTTTCCCTTTAAGCCGACAACTTGCTTCGTGATTTTAAGGCATTTAAACTGGTGTTTGTCCCAAATAAATCCGGCTATAAGCTCTTCGGTAAGGTCTTCGGAATCGTCATCGCCGATAATGATTTCAATATTTTCTTTCGGAAAATCGAGTTCATGCAGCGATTTGAGACATCTTTCGATATTATTTTCTTCGTTACGTGCCGCGACGAGCACGCTCACTTTAATGCGATTGCCGGTTTGAAGCATGTAATAATATAAATTTTGCGATCATAAAGTGTTCATTAGTAATGTCATAGCCTCACTTCATCGCCATTGCTTCGAATGTAAATCCCTTGTTACTGAAATGCTCCAAAAACCTTGGAAGCGCGTATTGCATGTTAGGTGCGGCTTTGACGCTGTCGTGGAACAAAACAATTGAGCCAGGCCGTGTATATTGAATCGATTTCCGCAGACAAATTTCTTGTGTAATTTCTTTGGAAAAATCCCCGCTCAAAACATCCCACATGATAATGTTACGCTCCCTTTTAACAACACGCGACTGGCTTTTTTTGATCCGCCCATAAGGTGGCCTGAAAAGATTCGTCGGTAAATTCAGCTGCTTCTCACATTGCTTAATGTTGTCGAGATACACTGCATCCTCAGTCTTCCAGCCATTCATGTGATTAAATGTGTGATTGCCTATGGCGTGTTGATTATCAAGTAGTTGTTTGTAAATATCCGGATGTTTCTCCACATTATTTCCAATGCAAAAAAAGGTCGCCTTCGCCTTGTAACGTGCCAATGTTTCCAGAACAGACTCGGTAATGTCGGGAATAGGGCCGTCGTCAAAGGTCAGGAAAATCTTTTTTTCCTGCGTCGGAACGCGCCAGATAAAGCCTGGGAAAAATGCTTTCAGCCAGAAAGGCGAATGGTGTAAAAACATTATTTGGAATGGTGTCGGTCAATATTTGGGGTCAAATATAAAGGGATATAAAGTAAGAAGCCGCCCTTGTGGAGCAGCTTCTTGCATTATATATAATGTAGCTTTTACAAAATCCCAAATCAGGCATGCGCAAACGCCGGGTTGAACATCGAAACCGCTTTGGCTTCCAGGAACGACTGTCCCATCAGATATTCATCCACCGCACGAGCCGCTTCACGTCCTTCGCTAATCGCCCACACCACCAATGATTGTCCGCGGCGGCAGTCACCGGCTGCGAACACTTTTTCGTTGGAAGTGGATTGATAACCATTCGTTTTAATGTTGCCGCGTTCGTCAAATTCCACTTCTAGATCGTTCAAAAGGCCTTCTTGTTGCGGATGCAGGAATCCGGCTGCCAGAAATGCGAGGTCGCAAGGAATGTTTCTTTCGCTTCCCGGAACCTCTTTCATTTGCATACGGCCCGTTTCAGGATCTTTTTGCCAATCAAGGTCAACGATTTTCAATTCTTTCAAATTGCCGTTTTCGTCGCCTACAAATTCTTTTGTATTGATAGACCAATGTCTGTCGCAGCCTTCCTCATGCGAAGTTGAAGTCCGCAGCATCATTGGCCAGTTCGGCCAAGGCGTGCTGGAATCGCGGTCTTTTGGCGGAATCGGCATTAGTTCAATTTGTGTAATAGAAGCAGCACCATGACGGCCGGATGTTCCCACACAGTCAGAACCCGTGTCGCCGCCACCAATTACAACCACATGCTTATCTTTTGCAATGATCTGTCCGTTTGTATAAGGCGCGCCGCGGTGATCCACTTGTGGTTCAATGCCAGCCACGCGTTTGTTTTGCTGGCTAAGGAATTCCATCGCGAAATGAACGCCTTTCAGGTTACGCCCATCGATCTTTACATCTCTTGGCACGGTTGAACCCATCGTCAGTAATACCGCGTCAAATTCATCCAGAAGTTCATTGGCTTTCACCGTCACGCCCACATTCACGTTGGTGCGGAATTCAACGCCTTCTGCTTCCATCACCGCTAAACGGCGGTCTATAATGCTTTTTTCAAGCTTGAAATCAGGAATTCCGTAACGAACCAGTCCGCCGATTTTATCCGCTCGTTCCATCAAAACCACCCAGTGTCCGGCCTGGTTGAGCTGGTAAGCAGCCGCCATTCCGGCAGGGCCCGATCCTACAACGGCTATTTTTCTGCCTGTGCGGATTTTCGGGATTCGTGGTTTTACAAGATTCAGTTCAAATGCTTTTTCTATGATCGCTTTTTCAATGTATTCAATCGCCACGGGCGGTTTATTGATGCCCAACACGCAGGATGCTTCGCAAGGAGCTGGGCAAATGCGGCCTGTGAATTCAGGGAAATTGTTGGTCGACGATAAAATTTCGTAAGCCAGCGCCCAGTTTTCATCATACACCGCGTCGTTGAACTCGGGGATAATGTTACCTAGCGGGCAGCCATTGTGGCAAAAAGGGATTCCGCAGTCCATGCAACGGGCTGCCTGCTGTTTGGAATGAGAGTCGGTAGGGGCAGTTTCAATCTCACGATAATCTCCAAGGCGCTCGTCGACGCTTCTCTTCTTTGGCAACTCCCTATCAAACTCTAAAAATCCGGTTGGTTTTCCCATTCTTATATGCTTATTAAATCGTTATTCTATTTGAAAAAATGGCTTTGCTAAATGTGGTAACCGCTTACTGGTGAACCACATCCACAACGATGTCTTTGTAAACCACATTCTTATCGGCAATCTGCTGCGCCAATGTAATGCCGCGTCCTTCCAATGCTTTCTTGAAATCGGCAGGCAACACTTTCACAAATTGCTTCACCGATTGCTCCCAGTTCTGGATCAGCTGGAATGCAATGTTGCTGGTCGTATACTGGAAATGTTTGTCCAGATATTCGCGCAAGATGCCTTTATCTTCCTCATTCAGCGGGTCAAGCGAAACCATTTCCATGTTCACTTTCTCTTTAAATGTGCCGTCTTTATCCAAAACATAAGCCACACCGCCAGACATTCCCGCTGCAAAGTTCCTTCCGGTTTCACCCAAAATTACTGCCAAACCGCCTGTCATGTATTCCAAACCGTGGTCACCCACACCTTCTACAACCACTTTTGCACCTGAGTTACGCACGCAGAAACGTTCTCCGGCTGTTCCTCTGATGTAAGCATCGCCCGAAGTCGCGCCATAGAAAGCAACATTACCAATGATAATGTTCTCTTCCGGTTTGAATTTCGAGTCGCGGTCTGGGTAAACGATCAGTTCAGCGCCGCAAAGTCCTTTTCCGAAATAGTCATTGGCGTCGCCTTCCAGTTCCAGACGAAGCCCGGCCGTGTTAAATGCACCAAAGCTTTGTCCGGCTGTTCCGCGGAATTTGAAATGAATGTTGCCTTTTGCAAGGCCAGCACCGCCGTATTTTTTAGAAATTTCATTCGAAAGCATTGTTCCAACCGAACGGTTCAGGTTGTTCAATGGGAATTCAGCGTAAATTTCGTCCTGGCTGTCCAAAGTAGGCTGCGCCGCTTTGATCAGATCCCAGTCGATAATGCTGTCCATGCCGTGATCCTGCTCTTCCTGCTTGAATTGCGCCACAGAAAGGTCGCCTTCTTTGTATAGGATGGCGTCGAAATTCAGGTTTTTGTATTTCCAATGCTTGATATCATTGCGCAGTTCAAGATATTGTGCCTGCCCAACCATCTCATTTACAGTTCGGAAACCAAGTTGTGCCATAATCTCGCGCAACTCTTCGGCCATAAAATGGAACATGTTCACCACGTGCTCGGGCTTACCCGAGAACAATGCACGCAATTCTTTGTTTTGCGTTGCAACGCCGACAGGGCAAGTGTTTAAATGGCATTTGCGCATCATAATGCAACCTGCCGCAACCAATGCAGCCGTCGCCACGCCCCATTCTTCTGCTCCCAGCATGGCCGCAATCGCAAGGTCACGACCTGTACGAAGCTGACCGTCAGCCTGAACGGTAACACGCCCGCGCAATTTGTTTTTAACCAAAGTCTGGTGCGTTTCCGCAAGACCAAGTTCCCAGGGCAAACCTGCGTGACGGATCGAGCTCAATGGTGAGGCTCCCGTTCCGCCATCATAACCGGAGATCAGAATGTGGTCCGCGTGTGCTTTCGCCACACCCGAAGCAACCGTTCCAACACCAGCTTCCGAAACCAGTTTCACACTGATCCTAGCCTGACGATTTGCATTTTTAAGGTCAAAAATCAATTGAGCTAAATCCTCAATCGAATAAATATCGTGGTGGGGCGGGGGAGAGATCAAACCTACGCCCGGCGTCGAGTGACGCGTGCGGCCGATCCAGTCATCCACCTTGAAGCCCGGAAGCTGTCCGCCTTCACCCGGTTTTGCGCCTTGTGCTGTTTTGATCTGCAACTCGCCCGCATTGCTCAGATAATGGCTGGTAACCCCGAAACGTCCGGAAGCAACCTGCTTGATCTGCGAATTCATGCTGTCGCCATTTGGCAAAAGATTGTATCGTAATTCATCCTCGCCGCCTTCGCCGGAATTGGATTTTCCACCGATCCGGTTCATGGCAATGGCCAATGTTGTATGCGCTTCCCACGAAATAGAACCAAATGACATGGCTCCCGTAGCAAAACGTTTGAAGATCGCTTCCACCGGCTCCACTTCTTCAATTGGAATGCTTGTTCCTTTTTTGAAACGAAGCAATCCGCGAAGCGTAAGCGCCTTATGGCTTTGATCGTCAATCAGTTTTGAGTATTTCTTAAATGTTTCGTAGCTGTTTGTTTTGGTAGACTGCTGCAACAAATGCACCGATGCCGGGTTGAAAATGTGCGCCTCGCCGCGTTGTTTCCATTGGTAAAATCCACCCACTTCCAGCTTCGGTTTCGAATCCGGCGTTTCGTGGTAAGCCACTTTGTGACGCACCAGGATTTCACGCGCTATCTCGGAAATACCCATTCCGCTGATGCGGGAAATGGTTCCTGTGAAATATTTGTCGACCACATCTTTGTTCAAACCAACGCATTCGAAGATCTGAGCGCCCTGGTAAGACTGCAATGTTGAAATCCCCATTTTGGAGAAAATCTTCAAAAGCTCCTTATTAACGGCCTTAATGTAGTTATAATGCAGTTTTTCGTCCGTAAACTCACCTTCAATCATCTTCTTGCGATTCATGAACGAAAGCGTTTCAAATGCCATATAAGGGCAAATTCCCGCAGCACCATAACCGATCAATGCGGCCACATGGTGCGTTTCCCAAACATCACCCGCTTCAACCAAAAGTCCCACTTTTCCTCTCAATCCTTCGCGGATCAAGTGGTGGTGAATGGTTGCACAGGCCAGTAATGAAGGAATGGGCGCGTGATCCGAGTCAATGGCACGGTCGGAAAGGATCAAGATTTCAAACCCATCTTCAATCGCGTCCGTTGCGTAGCGGCAAATGCGCTCCAATGCTCTTTCCAGCGCCTTTCCGCCTTCGTCAGCGCGGAAATAGGTGTTGATTGTTTTTGCCTGGAAGCCGTCTTTATCCACAAAACGCAGTTTGTCAAATTCCTGCACCGACAAGATCGGATGCGGAAGCGCGATCTGGCGGCAATGTTTCGGCGTCTCTGTTAATATATTTTCAGTTCCACCCACAAAAGAGATCAGCGACATAATCGAACGTTCGCGGATCGAGTCAATTGGTGGGTTGGTAACCTGTGCAAAAAGCTGTTTGAAATAATTAGACAAATGCTGGCTTTGCTCCGAAAGCACCGCCAAAGGCACATCCGTTCCCATCGAACCAATTGCTTCCTGACCAGTCTGGCCCATAGGAGCCAGGATCATGCGCAAATCTTCCGAAGTGTAACCAAATGCAACCTGACGTTTTAGCAATGCATTGTCGTCATAAGCACGGTAAGTTCTGATCGGGTGATCCAATTGATCCACGTGCAACTTGTTCTCATCCAGCCACTTCTGATAAGGTTGGCCTGAACAAACGGCTGCTTTAATTTCTTCATCAGGAATAATGCGGCCTTGTTCCATATCCACAACGAACATCCGTCCCGGCTGCAAGCGACCTTTTGTCACAACTCTTGACTGATCCACTTCCAAAACACCAGCCTCAGACGCCATAATGATCGTGTCGTCGTCCAAAACCCAATAACGGGAAGGGCGAAGGCCATTTCGGTCAAGCGTTGCGCCCACCATTTTACCATCTGTGAACGAAATGGAAGCCGGACCGTCCCAAGGCTCCATCATTGCAGCATTGTATTCATAAAATGCTTTGCGTTCGGGATCCATTTGCTCGTTTCCGTCCCATGCTTCGGGAATAAGCATCATCATTACGTGTGGCAATGAGCGGCCCGAAAGGTGCAGCAACTCAATGGCATTGTCCAGGTTTGCGGAGTCAGACTGGTTTCTGTCGCAAATCGGGACGATCATGTCCATTTCTTCTTTTGTAAAAAACTCAGAAGCAAATGATTTTTCTCCGGCGCGGATCCAGTTCACATTTCCTTTTACCGTGTTGATCTCACCGTTATGCGCAATGTAGCGGAACGGCTGAGCAAGCTCCCAGGAAGGGAATGTGTTCGTTGAAAAACGCGAGTGAACAACCGCAAGGGCCGAAACCACCGATTCGTTTTCCAGATCCGGGAAGTAATATTTAAGTTGGGCAGTCGTAAGCTGACCTTTGTATGAGATTGTGCGGCAGGAAAGCGAAGAGTAATAGAAGCTTCTGCCCACGCCGATAACCGTATCCCGGATAATGCGCGCAGAAACCTGACGCAGAATGTAAAGTTTTCTTTCAAAGCCAAGATCATCCGTTACATCGTCCGGACGCTTGATAAACATTTGCTCCACATGCGGCTCCACAGACAGCGACCCTTCGCCCAATGTGTTGTTCAGCGTAGGCACTTTCCTGTAACCTAGTATATGAAGGCCCAGCTTCTTCGCCTTGCGGCTCAGAATGTCGCGGCACTCCTCGCGCATAATTTCATTGCCCGGGAAAAAAATCATCCCCACGCCATATTCACCGGCGGGCGGGAGCTGAAAACCAAGCTTGGAACATTCTTCAACAAAGAACTCGTGTGGAATCTGAATCAAAATGCCTGCGCCATCACCAGTGTTCGGATCAAAGCCCGTTGCACCCCTGTGTTCCATGCGTTCAAGCATGTGAATGGCGTCAGCCACGATCTGGTGTGACTTGCGGCCCTTGATGTTAGCCCGGAAACCTATACCACATGCATCATGCTCAAATTCCGGACGGTACAGTCCCTGATTTTCTACCATTGGTTCAGACATTTGCGACATTAATCGAAGATTCTAGAGTTGACAAATTCGTAAATAGAATTTGTTTAAATAAGCAATTAAAAATTTTTAAGAAAGGGCCATCCCGTTATGAATTGGGTAAAGCCACGCAAGATAACCATAAAAGATATTTGGCCGAATACCGAATTGGCAAAATTTTCTATCTGTATAGGAATTTGATTTTTTTATCACAATTAATATAGAAATATTGATAAATGGACTAGTGCTTTTGGTGATTAGTTATTAAATTCATAATCAAAAACCACTATAAAACCGTCTTAACTAAATCCAAATAATGTCTTGTTAAAATAATAAATCTTTCTGTTATGACCAAAAAAAGCCCAGCCTTGAAAGGCTGGGCAATTGTGTTTGTGAAATTTTTGTGCTGGTTATGGCTCTTTGGATTCGCTTACATTATCGTAATCTTCATCATCGTAACCATCGTCGCCGGCACCGAATTCATTTTCCAGACTATGCATGAAAACGGCGTCAATGGCTTCCTCTTTGGATGGCAAAACTTCCATATCCGGAATTTTCAGGTCTTCCAGCAAATCCATAAAATCATCGTCGCGCGTCACGATCACGAGCAGGCCAAGGTCATTGGCGCAGAGCCAGTTTATTTTTTTCAAAATCGCAGTCCCCGCCGCATCAACCGATTTCACAGGCTGCATATTGACGATCAGGTTGTGGTAACCTTCACGGAAAATTTCGCGCGCCGTTTCCTCAAATGCCGCCGGGACGTCACCCGCAAATGCTGGCTCTTCCAGCTCTATATATACAAATTGTTCTTTCTTTTCCAGTTTATAGTTCATTTCAATTTTCTGTTTTGTTCAAACAAGATTTTTAATAAAATATCAACAGAATGGGATTATAGTGCGCTCAGAATCGCTTTTTCAATGCGTTTCAAAGGGTTGTCCAGGTTGTTTTTCTGAAACTTGTTACCTGTTACTTTTTCAAATAATTCAATGTAGCGATCCGAGATCAGCTGCACGCGTTCGTCGTCCATTTCCGGCACATTTTGACCGTCTTTTCCCTGGAACCCGTTCTGTATGAGCCATTCCCTTACAAATTCCTTGCTAAGCTGTTTCTGGGGAAGTCCCGCCCGCTGGTTTTCCGCATATACGTCGGCGTAGAAATAGCGTGATGAATCCGGCGTGTGGATTTCATCGATGAGGTAAATTACGCCATCCAGTTGGCCAAACTCATATTTTGTATCCACCAGGATCAGCCCCTGATCGGCAGCCATTTCGGTTCCTTTGGCAAAAAGCGCAAGCGTATATTTTTCCAAATGCTCGTAATCATCTTCGCTTACCAGACCCTGCGCAAGTATTTCTTCACGTGAAATGTCCTCGTCGTGTCCTTCGTGCGCCTTTGTGGTTGGCGTAATAATTGGCTGAGGAAGTTTATCATTTTCCTTCAATCCATCGGGCAAAGCAACACCGCAAACCGAACGTTTTCCAAGCGAGTATTCGCGCCACGCATGCCCGGCCAGATAGCCGCGCACAACCATTTCCACAGGATAAGCCTGGCATTTCAAACCAATGCTGACATTCGGATCGGGCACTTCTTGGAGCCAGTTAGGCACAATGCCCGACGTTGCATTCAGGAAATGCGCTGCGATCTGGTTCAAAACCTGTCCCTTATAAGGAATGGCACGGGGCAAAATCACGTCGAAAGCCGAAATGCGGTCGCTGGCAACCATCACAAGCTTTTTTTCAAAGGAATACACGTCGCGGACTTTGCCTTTATAAAAACCCGTCTGGCCAGGAAATTGGAAATTGGTTTCTGGAATGCTATTCATCTTTTTATAGTAAAAATTACCACTCTATTTCGTCTTGTTTTGCTGTTTTAGACTTGTATTGCTTCCTTCTGAGCTGGTAAATATATTGCGATTCGTTTGATTTCATGGCATCCAATATCGCACGGGCCTGTTCCTCAGACATATTCATTTCCCGCAAACTTCGCAGCAGCTCCTCTTTCTGCACATCTTCGGCCACTTCCCGCGTTTCCGGTTTCGGCTCCGGCGGCGCAGGCTGGTTGCACTCCGCAATGGCATCACGCTCCGATTTTTGTTTCTTATTATTCTGGTCAGAAGGCTTGTCGACGCCTGAAAATGCTTTTTTCAAAACAATGTAATTGCTCCTTGCCAGGCTGTTTCCTGGTTCCAGCCGTAGTGCTGTTTTCAAATGATCGAGCGCGCTTACCGTATCCTTTTCATTCACTCGAATTAATGCGATTTGGCTGTTCGCAATGGATGCAATGGTGTTATCATCAATGTGATCCAGCAGTTCGTAATGTTTCAGCGCCAATTTGTAATTGCCCATCTGATAGTAGGAGTGGGCCAGATTCAGGCGCGCCGCTGGGTCTGAAAAAAGGGAGCCGTACGTAATTTGGTAATACAAATCGGCCGACTGCTTGAATTGTTTGTTGTTATATGCCTCCTCTGCGCCCAGTTTCCGCTCATTGGCCTTGGTAATGGAGTCAAATGTCCGATTATCCCAGAGCCAAAGCAGAATATAAAGAATAATGGCGGTCATAGGCGGTCGATTTGTGTCGCAAAAATAAGCATGAATCCTTACAGTCGGAACGTTCCGATGGTAATTAAAACGTCCAGCAGGATCAGGATCAGCGCTGCACCCAGGAAATAATAGTATTTGTTACTCACCACCGTAATCGTCCGCGAATCGACCAATGTTCCCTCCGCCTGGTTTACATCATTAATGAGTTTCAACATTTCATTTTTTGAATTATTCAGCTCATAATAAGTGCCTCTGGCCGCGGTTGCCATCGTTCTCAGGAAATTTTCATCCAGTTTGCTGATCACCAGTTTGTCGTTTTTATCCATCAGCGGCTTGCCGTCTTGCTGGATGCTGATGCCCACTTTCGTCCCCACCGCCACCGTGTAAACGCCTATTCCAAACCGACGTAAATTGTTATACAACGCCCCGCTGCAAGACGAATTATTCTCGCCATCTGTAAAAAGGATCATCATTTTAGAACGCCCGCCGGGATCGGCAGCATTCATTAATTTGTTGTAAGCCAGCTCGGTTGCACTGCAAATGTTCGTCCCGCCCGTCGCCAGTAGATCCGTTTGTAAAGATTGAATAAACAATTCCAAAGCAGCGCCATCGTAAGTCAGCGGCACGTGAATAAATGCTTCATTGGAAAAAATAATGATCCCGATCCGATTCGCCCGCTCATTCTGCACAAATCTGTTCATCTCAAATTTCACTTTTTCCAACCGCGACGGCGTAACATCCGCTGCGTCCATGGATTTGGAAAGGTCTACGATCAGAAAAATGTCCTTGCCCTTTGACTGAATCTGCCGGTCGGCCTCTCCAAACGACGGTCCGAGCAAGCTGATAATCAATAATGCGAATGTGATGGATCTTAAAAAGAGTTTCAGGATAAGGGTCCTTGCGGTGGTTTGCAGCTGCCGGGCGATGCGGACGGTGCGGATAATGTAGGCTGTGTAGATTAGGATGAAAAAAAATATGAAAAAAAATTCAGTGGTGTCAAAGGGGTAATTCCAGTTCATAATGAACGCTTTGGGTAATTTAAAATTTTTCAAAAATAGGGAATTGTGGCTTCTGATAAAGTTTTTTTAGGGAAATGTTTGTTTTTCTGAACGGCAACCTTCTATATTTGCAACCCAGAACGGAAAGAAGGAGGGATGGGTGAGTGGCTGAAACCAGTAGTTTGCTAAACTGCCGTACTCGCAAGGGTACCGCGGGTTCGAATCCCGCTTCCTCTACACCGATCTAAAATAAAGTAAAAAGAGGGGCTGACCTTTGACGAAATCAAGAATCGGCCTAGCAAGTAAAAATAATTCGGGGAGTGGCGCAGCCCGGTAGCGCATCTGGTTTGGGACCAGAGGGTCGCAGGTTCGAATCCTGTCTCCCCGACATAATAAAATAAGGAATGATAGGTAGCGCATCTGGTTTGAGACCAGAGTGTCGCAGGCGGCGCCCGCTGGCGTTCGAATCCTGTCTCCCCGACATCGAAAAAAAGGCAGTAAGCCGTATGCAGATACTGTTTACTGCCTTTTTCTTTGAAAAAGTAAGTTAGAATTTTGGTCCGGTAGCTCAGCTGGATAGAGCAACTGCCTTCTAAGCAGTAGGTCATGTGTTCGAATCACATCCGGATCACGCAAGCACTTAACATTTGTTAGGTGCTTTTTTTATGCGCCGACAAATAATTCATACTGACCGGAAAATTTGTAAATTGTGTCTAGTTGAGGCCTGGGTATTTCTTTGTGAAATAACATCAAACATCTCCCAGCAAACTCATGAAAACAAAACTGTCGGACATGACGACCTTTGAACTGCGAGAAGTTAGCCACTGGGATGAAGCTGAAAAAATTCAGTCAGAGATTCTCATGTTGGCCGAAGACGAAATCGAAGGCATTCTTATTGTCTACACGGGCCAGCAAGGCGACCATACATTAAGTATCATACCGTCCCTGAATGTTTCCGGTTATGGCATTGATGAGGAGGATTCCGTAAACGCGTTAAAGGAAAATTTAGAGACGCTTTTTGAGGATCTGTTCGGTGTCAGCGAGTCCGAGCGGAAAGATGAACTGTCCAAGATGGGATGGAATCCACAGCCATCGTCGAACCAGCCGCTTGCCTGGCTCCACTTTGACGAAAAAGAAATATTACAAAATTTCGATTTTCCTGAGCAAGTAAAAACCTCCATCTTACAAGCTGCATAGTTGGGAAATAATCGGCCTGTTAAGCTTAAAGACTGGATACGTTTCCTCGAAGCGCACGGATGCCATTATTTACGTATAAAAGCATCTCATTAACATTGGAAATGCCCAAGATGTCTTCGAACCATCACCCATAGACCTGCGTATAAAGATATTCCCACACTTCATTTGAAAACCAATCTTGCCACAATGGGGAAATCGTTGGAGGATCTTTATGATTGGATTGAGACAAATTGACAAACAGCTTGCCACTTAGACTGATTATAATACTTAAGAGTCAATTTACTGCTCATAGCGTACTGAAACGTTAGGCAGCGACTTTGCAACCTTGTCAAGTTCATTGAAAGTAATCTTGTTCAGTGAGCCTCTCATTCCAAAATTAACTATATCGGATTCTGATTTGTCGAAACGCGATAAAAAATGCTTGCCTGTGAAGTGAACTTCTTTTCTGCGTATTGAAGTCAATATTCTTAGTTCGATTGATCCCTTTACTGCCTTACGCTCCGTGTTTATAAGCCCAAGTTCTTTATCTGTTTTAGCTAAGGCGTATCCTTGATCTATGAGGTGTCGTGCCAACGCTCTATAGACATCCGTGAGCTGAGTCGTGTCAGTAGAGACAATGATAACTTTCGCGTTTTTAGGTGGATCTTGTGCGCTCAACTTGCTTATTGTCAGGAGCACTAGAAAAGCTAGAATTCTCATCATAGATATGTAATTAACCAATTATGAAAATGAATTACATGATTCTAAATGAAAACTCATAATAAGAACTGTCCTTCTTTTTCAAGAAACAAAAAATACCTTTTACCAGTTTGAGTTATCCAAACTTTTCTCCATCTTTGGTCAATGAAACATTTTAGCTCTATGGAGGAGGCTTTCAAATGGTGGATTACTGAAATTTATCCAACATTGCCAGCAAATAGAAAGACTGGACATTTAAAAAATGCTTGGAGAGACTATACCTATAGTTTAGGAATATCTGAGAAACGCATGAAACAAATCCTTTCCGAGTTCGGAAAAGTGGATGTAAAAACTTTGGTAACATTCACTCCCGAATAATTTTTCATGTCAAATAAAGTTTGAGTTTTCCAAACCAACACAATATTAAAAAACCCGGTTATCGCCACTTCGAAATTTTGACAACCGGGAAGTTTAACCTTAAACAATTAAACATTGTAAATGTATGACAACGAACCAAGAATCAAAAACAAACTACGATCCAACATTAACAAACCGTAAAATGGGTTCGTTAAGAGAAGAGATGCTTGATGTGCAAATGGAACAGCTCGTTGTCTGTATCCGGAATTTCTTCGATGAAGGTGATGCCTGCGAGCCGGTTTGTTTTCTGAATGACCTGATGAAAAACAGCTTTTCTAACGCGGAAGGTTTAAGAATATCAAGCTTTTTAATGCAGTTGCAGCGATTTGATAAATGTATTGGCGTTTTGCAGGCGCGTAATTGAGATTTGGATTTTGGATTTTTAGGGTTGAGAAACCTTGTATACAATATATTTAGCCGATCGCTTGCTCATTTCAACCGAAGGGTAACGGTCTGCATTGCTGCTAGGGCAGGCGCGTAACATTTAATATCTTTAAGAAACGAAACTCAACTTACAATGATACAAACAACAAAAACATCGGATGCAAAAGTTGTGTCAGAAGTCGAAAGGGATGCTAAGCAACCTGCTATTCTTAGAATGCTGGATGACAAGCGGGCAATTCACGGTTATTTTCAGGGGGATATTTCAATCGAGGAACTGAATGCCAGAGGAATTAAATTTATCAAACCATGATAGATTCTTCGAAGCCAGACTGTCTTACAATTTTACGACTAGTTCCGGAAAGCAGTATTCAGCGTTTTTTACAGCGACAAATTATTTTGAGAATTCCTTAAATACAAATGAACATATAGTAAGCTTTGGCTTTTCTCTGAACGAGAGGGGAACCAAAGCTTTTATTTTGGATGACAATTGTAGTTTGAAACGTGTAGCCAGAGTAGATTCGATGGTTCGAAACACAATTTTTGCCATCATCAATCAATTCCTCAGTAATTATCCGTCTAAGGCCATTGTTTTCATTTGCGACAATAAAGATTCAAGAGAACGATGCCGCCAAAAATTGTTTAGCGATTGGTATCAACAATCTGTCAGATTCAGGCTTACTGCAATCAGGAAGTATGACCTAGATTTGCATGGCGTTGAGACATTCTATGGACACGTGTCCCTAATTCTTCGGGATGATCATGTTCTTCACGATCAAATCAAAGAAGTCTTTTTAACCTTGAGTGATAACTTGATTTCTAAGAATTATTGAGTTTCTCACATTTCCCACTCTTTCCTTCCCCCACCTTCCCCCAACTGCTCCGAAGGGTTATTTACCGATCAATCACCCAAACCGACCACCCGGAAACTCCCTACCCAAAATCTGCCCGTATGGCACCGATTTAGCGCTTGCATATGTCAATCATTCAAGTGCTATTATGTGCAAAATTTTCTTTCTTTTCATGGCCGTCATTACTGTGCCATGCTTTTCTCAAACAAAAACACTCTGGGACGGTGAAGCAAATTCGGCTAGTTGTAATAAGGCCTACGGGTCTGTGGTTGCGGGATCCGATGCTTATGCTGGCGATGCTTGTTTCCGGGCGGAGCCGGATAAGTTTCATATGCCGAAAATTGGGTTTAATTGCAGCAATGCCTGGCGGGCGGATATTTCGGGGTTCGATGAACTTCGGTTTTTTATTAAGTCAAATCAAAACTCGCAAACCACTTCCATACGGCTTACCACTTACTTCGCGCAAAGCAATTGGGTTGATATTGGCCCGTATATACAGGGTGGGGCCGGGATCACAAGTGATTACAAAGAAGTCAGGTTTCCGCTGAAATTGTTAAAAAAGCAAGGTTATGACCTCAGTTCTATTGAATATCTTGAATTTGCAACCACCAACTTAAACCAGCTTTTCTACTTTATCGATGACATTCAGGTTGTCGACTTAGAATCGCCCAAGCTCTCGTTGCAGCCGGTTTCCAGCCGAGTTTTAAAGATCAGTGTTAATGAGCGGTTTGATACGACCGGGTGTTATAAGACGGCCAATTATAGTCTGACAAGCCAGACGGATCCGGCTTACCAGCAGCAACAACATCCTGTTAATATCGGCCGTCACCATTACGTCAAAGGATTATTACCTTCATCCGGGGCGCCGATTGTCGAGTACGAGTTGTATTTAATTTTTGATAAACCACTGATGAATGCTGGCTTATACCATTTGACAGTCAACGAAATAAAAGACTTATCTGGTAATGCGGCTTCGCTAGATACCACGTTCACTTTCAGTGACTTTGCAATTTATGGAAATTTAAAGGCCAACCAGGTTGGGTATTTGCCCGACAGTCCGAAGCTGGGCAAGCTGGGGAACTATCTAGGTGATGCGTGGTTTATGCCCATTGATTCGGTCAACACACCTGGTTTTGAGGTACGAAACGAGGCAAATCAAGTTGTTTTTAGCGGCATAAGTAAGTTTTTGAAAGCCGATTCATCATTCAGCGGCGAGTTAGTTTTCGACCTGGATTTTTCGGAAGTGACCATTCCAGGCACATATTATTTGTATGTAGAAGGTTACGGCCGTTCTGAAACATTCACCATTGCTGATGAAGTGTACGATGAATTACATAAACACACGGCCAGGGCTTTGTATTACCAGAGATCGGGAAAACTGGATGTGCCGCAGGCAGGAAACTGGCTTCGCGGCGGTTTGCCGGCGTCGGTGGCGGAAATTCATTCTTCTCACGCGTCGTCCTTGCTGCATAGTGCGTCCGATCCGGCTGTTGGCAGTAAAATTCCGATGACACAAGGCTGGCTGGATGCCGGTGACTACGGCCGGTATGTTCCCACGGCGGCGAGTGCTTTATTTATTCTTTTTACAGCATTTGAGCTGTATCCGCAAAAGTTTCCGGACAATTATTACAACATTCCCGAAAGTGGCAACCGCATTCCTGACCTGCTGGATGAGATCAAATATGAAACCGATTGGCTGAAACAAATGCAGGCACCAGATGGTGGCGTATATTTCCGGGTTACACCTGCCACCTGGTCGACCGGATTGCCGGAAGATGAGGTCAGTACACTTTTCGTTTCTGAAAAAACAACGCAGTCCACAGCACTTTTTGCAGCAACGATGGCCATGGCGGCTCGAAATCTGAAAGCCTATTTCCCCAATTACGCCCAGAATTGTCTTGATATGGCAAAAAAAGCCTGGGGTTTCTTGCAACTGCATCCGCAAGCATCAGCTCCTGTGAATGTTCCCGGCATTTCGGCCGGACCTTATCCGGATCCTATTGACCTGGATAACCGCGCCTGGGCGGCTGCCGAGCTCTATAAGACGACGGGCGAAGTCATGTATAACAATGCTTTCCTGGATTATTATGCCAAGATCCCTCACGAGTTCCATGCTACCATGAGCTGGGCACACCATACTTTCAAAGCGGCGTGGGCTTATTCTACAACCAAATTTCCAGTCAGTAAAGCTCCTGTCGCGGAGTTTAAGTCCAAGCTGATTACCGAAGTGCTGGTCAATTACAACCAGAGGACAATGGACATTCATGCGTATCACGGTGCATATCATCCTTTTAAGGGTTACATCGGCTACGGAACTTTTGGTATGGCCCAGAGCTATGCGTTTGACTACATTATGTTCAGTTATCTGCTGTCCAAGCCCGAACTGCTGGATCTGGCAAAAATTCAGCTAGATATTCCTTTGGGCAACAATCCATTGTCTAAAAGCATGATCACCGGTGTTGGCAAAAATGCCCCGAAATTTCCTCTGCATTGGTCAACGGTTCAAAACAAGTTCACGGAGCCAGTTCCCGGCATCCCGGTATTTGGCCCTGCTGCCTCGCTGGTTATGAACAGGCCGTCCAGCTTTGCAATTCAGGACACGGCAAACCGATATCCCTATGGTTTCAAAAAAGAAGGCCCTTATCCTGTGCTCCGTCGCTATACGGACGCGCGTGAGGCTGTTGAAATGTCGGAATTCACGATCCAGGAAATCGCTGTCACAATCGCTCCGTTTGCATTTTTCAGCACCGCCATCAATGACGAACTGCCAGTTAAATTTGCAAGCTTTGAAGCACAGGCCGAACAATGTCATGTAAACCTGCACTGGACAACCAGCGAGGAAGTCAATGCGGATTATTTCGTTATTCAGCGCAGTGCCGATGCGAAAACGTTCGAGGATATCGGCCGGGTAAGCGCAGTGGGATCAAGCAGCATATCTCAGCAATATCGTTTCACAGACTCCCTCCCTAATCCGCGTAACTATTACAGGCTCAAACAAGTCGATGTTGATGGACGATATCAACTTACGCGTATCCTTTATGCCCCGAATGTGTGCAATGGAATGAAAATAAATGTTTTGCAAAAGCAGCAAAACATTTATGAAATACAAACCGAGTCGACAGAAAATACGGATCTGCTCAAAGGTGAAATCGTTAACAAACGTGGGGTTCCCAGGAAGCGATTCGATATGAATCCAGGGATAACCACGCATTTCGACACATTCGATCTTCCAGCAGATATTTATATTTTACAAATCAAAAACCAGCAAGGATATCGATTGTACACGCAAAAATTGCTCGTTCGCTGACTGGTCCATGGCAACATTACTGCCAGTTGCTTGTCCAGTTATAAGGATCAGCTCCGGTGACACTGCCGCTAGTCGGATAGCCGGAACCATTCAGTAAGTATGTGTAATGCGTGGCAACAGGGTTTTTGGCAGGTTTTTTCAGATACTTATTTTCCATGAGGTTCAATGTCTTCGGAGGAAATAATTTTGCGTCCATTTTGAGATTGAACTGGCTGAAATGAGCAGACTTATCTGCATGTTTCAAATAGTATTCGTAGCTCACTTTATTCACAATCCCGCCATCCGCATCATAGCGCTCCTGGAAAGAAACATTTTGATCGTCATAGTAATACACCAGGTGGCCATCAGGTAGATTATTTTCACGATAATATTCCTTAACCACCTTTCCGGCCTGATAAATGTAATCGGTCTGTATCACATCCGTAATGTTGCCGCCGCTAGTGTAAAATGTTTCGACTTTCCTGGTTGCGTATTGATTTACAAGATCATACACAATGTCGGAGCTCTTTTTGCCGCCGTAAATGGTTGTGTAGATCACTTTGTCAGGGGCATAGGTCAAAGTTGTGACATACGCTCCGCCTTCGGTCCGGTAACTTTTGAGTGAATTATTCGCGTTGTACTGAATGTCCGTTATGTCATAGCCAGGCATTGTGGTTTGTAAAAGAAGCTGCCCCACAACGAATGCATTCGCATCCGTTTTTACGTTTTTAGTCATGGTAGGATCGGGCATTTTCTCACTTTTTTCACAAGAGAAAATAGCGATGGATAGGAGCAGGATCAGTCTCGCCGAGAGGCTGCAAGGGAATAGTTGTTTTGTCATAATAGCTTTACTTTTTCTGTAAATAGATGTTGCAATAAGGTGAAAACAGTTGTTAGGTTATTACCAACGAGGACGAACAGCCGGGGCCATTTATCAGGCGGCAACTGCCTGTTATCATGCGGTTGGCGACAATCTCAAATCAATTGTCCTGTTTCCCCTGTTTTTTAGCTTTTGGCAGATATTAATCGTATCTTACAAGATGGACAGCCGAATGTCCAGCGCATGCTTTATGAGACTTAGCAATGAAACCAACCCCAGAGCAGTTAAGAGACTTTTTTAAGTCTAATTTTTTCCAGGCTGATCAATCGTTTGAATATAACCAGGAGGCGGCGATAGCCGATTTTTACAGGCGTTTTTACGGAGCCGGCGACGTGGCGGATCCGATCCCTAACCCGCGTAAATGGCAGACAACCTATGTCAGGAAGTATGCTGTGAAGGCATTCATGCGTACGAAGGATGGGAACATTCATCACGTCATCTTCAAACAGGATTTAGATAATAATCTGATCACTAATTTTGACGGCTCGGCATGGCAGGGCGATCCGAACTTGGTAGATGTTTGGCAGGAGTACTATGAGTCAGACAATAACCTTGCAGTGAGTGGCTGGTAGTATTTTTTGGGGACTTTTGTGGAGGTAAATAGCAGGAGTGTAAAGTATTGTTTTTAAAACTATTCGAGAAAAGTAAAAAGTTGTATTTTAGCGACAACCGTAACCCACTATCAGAATATTATGAGCATACTTTACATTGATCATGAGATCAATAATCTCAACTCGTTTAAAGCTTCCTTCCGGAGAGACGCGACAATTTACCTCGCCGAAACCCTGGATATGGGCCTCAAAGTCTTAGAAGAAGAACAAATCGATGTCATTTTCGTCGATCACCAGATGCCTGATATGACAGGTCTGGAGTTTTTGAAAATGGCGTCAAAACAATATCCTGAAAGTGTCCGCGTCTTGCTCACAGGGCAGGCTTACAATGCTGAATTCAAGCACGCGAAAGTGAAAGGTTATCTCCACAATTTTGTTACGAAACCGTGGGACGAACAGGATTTAAGACGCCTGTTCATTACTGATATGATGTAAAACTTCTTAAAAATGCAATGAATGAGCGTGTTCCGACAAGGGGCACGCTCATTTTATTTAACGGGGTGCCGGTTATTGAAACGCTAAAAAAATTGCCACAGCAATATTTGTTGGAAATATTTTTTACATTGTGTTTTCAATATCAACATTCCTCATGAAATCGCTGATTCAGTCCAATTAGACTGTATTCGGTCATTTCATAACCCGGTAATCTTCCATTTTTATTTCCTGAAATATTCGATGAAAAGACGAGATTTTATGCAAATGACAGGAATGGGCGCAGGAGCTTTAATGCTTTCGTCCGTGCCTGTCGTGGGAAATCCTGTGAGCGCCGCGCATCTGCTCGAACCATGGATTGATGTCGCTGCCAAGAAAAAATTTGCAGAAATCGCCCTTAATGCGGCCAAAAGCAACGGCGCAACCTATACCGACGTCCGGATCGGGCGCTACTTACAGCAATATTTATTTACACGTGAAAAACAGGTTCAGAATATCGTGAATACGGAATCCTACGGCGTTGGGATCCGGGTAATAGCGAACGGAACCTGGGGTTTTTCGGCGACCAGCGACGTGACGGCCGAGGGCATTGCCAAATGCGCTGCAACGGCTGTGGAGATTGCCAAAGCGAATTCCAAATTTCAGAAAGAACCGGTCGTATTGGCTGAGCAGAAAGGAGTTGGCGACAAAACCTGGAAGACGCCGATTAAGAAAAATGCATTTGAAATACCCATTCAGGAGAAAATCGATCTGCTCATGAATGTGAATGGTGAGGCGATGAAAAACGGCGCGGGCTTCGTCACCTCCAATATGTTTTTTGTGAATGAACAAAAATATTTTGCTTCGTCCGACGGCTCATTTATCGATCAGGACGTGCACCGCATATGGCCTACATTTACGGTAACAGTCACCGATAAAGCTGCCGGTAAATTCAAAACCCGCGATGCCATCAGCTCGCCCATGGGCATGGGCTATGAATATCTGGATGGCTTAGCTTCGGAAAAAATCGCCGGCCCGAATGGTCTGGTCGGTTATCGGAACTCTTATGATATGGTGGAAGATGCGATCAATGCGGCCAGGCAGGCGAAGGAAAAAATGACTGCAAAATCGGTGCTTCCCGGCAAGTATGATCTGGTCCTGGATCCTAACCATCTTGGACTGACGATTCACGAATCCGTTGGGCACCCCACCGAGCTGGATCGCGTGCTGGGTTATGAGGCCAATTATGCAGGGACAAGTTTTGCAACATTGGATAAATGGGAGTCTAAAAACTTCGCCTATGGCAGCAAGCTCGTAAACATTGTGGCGGACAAAACGCAGCCGAATACGCTGGGGGCTGTCGGTTATGACGATGAGGGCGTGCCGTGCAAGGAGTGGGACATTATCAAAGATGGCGTTTTGGTAAATTACCAGGCTATTCGCGATCAGGTGAAGATCATTGGTGAAAAAGAATCGCACGGCTGCTGCTATGCCGATAACTGGAATTCTGTTCAATTTCAGCGGATGCCGAACATTTCGTTGAAGCCAGGCACTGAGAAACGGAGCGTAATGGACATGATCAAAGGCGTGGAAAAAGGCATTTATATTATTGGCCGGGGTTCATATTCCATTGATCAGCAGCGTTATAACTTCCAGTTTGGCGGTCAGGTGTTTTACGAAATCAAGAACGGGGCAATCACAGGCATGCTGGACGACGTTGCTTACCAGTCTAATACACAAGAGTTCTGGAATTCCTGTACGCAGCTTTGCGACAAGGACGATTACCGCACGTTCGGGTCGTTTTTCGATGGAAAAGGGCAACCTGCACAAGTGAGCGCAGTGTCACACGGAAGTTCAACGTCCCGTTTTGACGGGGTGAATGTGATTAATACGGGACGGAAGATATAATGATTGAATGATTCACCCATTCAAAATTAAACCAGCAGCAATATGGCTATTTTATCCAGAGACGAAGCGAAGAAAGTAATTGATAAAGTATTGGCATTTTCAAAAGCCGATGAAATAAGCGTGGGCCTTTTTGGCAACCGGACAGGCAACATTCGCTACGCACGCAATTCCGTATCCACAAGCGGAGAAACGACTGACCTTTCCTTGTCCGTAACGTCTGTTTTTGGCAAGAAATCAGGCACGTCAACCATTAATGAGTTTGATGATGCATCTTTGGAAAAGACGGTAAGACGGGCAGAAGAAATAGCCAAACTCGCACCCGACAACCCGGAATATGTCCCTATGCTTGGGCCCCAGCAATATCTGGAAACCAATTCTTTTGCAGAAAGCACGGCAGCAATCAATCCGGATTATCGCGCAAAAGCCGCTTTCGATAGCATTGATCCATGCATTAAGAAGAATCTGACTGCGGCTGGTTATCTGGAAGATGCGGCCGGATTTAATGCAATGGGCAATAATAAGGGGCTTTTTGGTTATAACAGATCTACCTCCATTGACTTTTCTATCACTGTTAGAACGGCCGATGGCAAAGGCTCCGGCTATGCGGCGCGGGATTACAATGATGCTTCCAAGCTGAGCACTGCTTCGGCAACAGAAGTTGCGATGCAAAAGGCGATGGCTTCTGCAACGGCAAAAGCATTGGAACCCGGCAAGTACACCGTAATCCTGGAACCGACAGCCGGCGTTGATCTTTTGGATAACATGATGCGCAGCATGGATGCGCGTAATGCGGATGAAGGCAGGAGTTTTTTGGGTAAAAAAGGTGGTGGAACGCGGCTCGGTGAAAAGCTTTTCGATGAGCGCGTGAATATTTACTCAGATCCTCAAAATCAGGAAATCCCCGGATCGCCATTCAGTGGCGATGGCAGGCCACAGGAGAAAGTGATATGGATAGAGAATGGTGTGGTTAAAAATATGTCGTACTCGCGCTTTTGGGCTCAAAAACAGGGTGTTAAGGCCATTGCTCCTCCATCCGGATTTATTTTTCAGGGGGGAAATGAATCGTTGGCT
This sequence comes from Dyadobacter alkalitolerans DSM 23607, assembly GCF_000428845.1. Lineage (GTDB taxonomy): Bacteria > Bacteroidota > Bacteroidia > Cytophagales > Spirosomataceae > Dyadobacter > Dyadobacter alkalitolerans. The sequence continues at coordinate 292,997 of NZ_AUAS01000004.1, forward strand.
GATCTTATCAAAGGAACTGAAAAGGGCATTCTGGTAACTCGGCTTTGGTACATCCGCGCGGTGGACCCACAAACATTGCTTTACACTGGCCTGACGCGGGATGGCACATTCTACATTGAAAACGGGCAGATCAAATACCCGGTTAAGAATTTCCGGTTTAATGAAAGTCCGGTTATCATGCTCAATAATATAGAGGCGATTGGCAAGCCCGTCCGCGCGGGCGGCAACCTGGTACCGCCGCTAAAAATCCGCGATTTCACATTTACGAGTCTCTCGGATGCAGTTTAGCGCACATGACCACTCATGTATTTTTAAATTCCTTACATAAAAAGTGCATTGAATCTGTTGCAGCTTTTCGCTAGCTTATGCATTACGCCTTTTATCCCAATGACCCAATTCGTCACTATTAGCAACCATATATTTTGAAACGCAGAGACTTTATACAATTGGCTGGACTCGGAACGGGAGCGTTCATGATGCCTGCTTTTGCAATGGGCAGAAATGTCTCCCCCGAAGCATTTCTTGAAAAAAGCGTAGATGTAGCCGTCAAAAAACGACTGGCTGATGCCGCGCTGAATGCTGCAAAATCCAAAGGCGCTTCCTATGCCGACGTCAGAATCGGACGATATCTCAATCAGTTTGTGGTAACCCGTGAAGATAAAGTGCAGAACATTGTAAACACAGAATCCTACGGCGTGGGCGTTCGCGTGATTGCGAACGGATGCTGGGGGTTTGCCGCTGTTGTCGATGTAAATAATGAGGCTCAAATGGCAAAAGCCGCCGAAGATGCCGTGGCAATTGCGAAAGCGAATGCTAAGCTGATGAAAGAGCCCGTGCAACTGGCCCCGCAAAAAGGCTTTGGTGAAGTGAGCTGGAAAGCGCCGATCAAGAAAAATGCTTTCGAAGTGCCTATTAAAGAGAAGGTTGACCTGCTGCTTTCTGTAAATGATGCAGCGATGAAGAATGGTGCTAATTATGTGAATTCAGTGCTTTTTTTAGTCAATGAACAAAAATATTTTGCTTCCACCGACGGATCCTACATTGACCAGGACGTGCACCGGATCTGGCCGATCTTCAATGTTACGGCCATTGATCCGAAAAGTGGAAAATTTGAAACCAGGAACGCATTAAGTGCACCAATGGGCATGGGTTACGATTATCTGCAAGCCAACCCATCCGACAAAATTACCGGCGTGACCACGCGCTACAACAAAGGTTACGACATGCTGGAAGATGCTACTGCGGCAGCCAAACAGGCCAAAGAAAAGTTGACAGCAAAATCGGTGGAAGCCGGCAAATATGACCTCATTCTGGATCCGTCGCACCTCTGGCTGACCATTCACGAATCCGTCGGCCACCCGCTCGAACTGGACCGTGTGCTCGGTTATGAGGCCAATTTTGCAGGGACTTCTTTTGCAACATTGGATAAATGGAAATCCAAAAACTTCCAGTACGGCAGCAAACAAGTGAACCTGATCGCCGACAAATTACAGGAAGGATCACTGGGAGCTGTTGGCTGGGATGATGAAGGTGTTAATACAAAGAAATGGGACCTGGTGAAGGATGGTGTGTTAGTCAATTATCAGGCAATCCGCGACCAGGCGCACATTATCGGTGAGAAAGAGTCGCATGGCTGCTGCTATGCCGACAGCTGGTCTTCCGTACAATTCCAGAGAATGCCGAATGTTTCGCTGGTTGCTGGAAAAACGCCGTTATCCGTGGAGGAGATGATTAAGGATGTTAAAAAAGGCATTTACATTATTGGTGACGGCTCGTTCTCGATCGATCAGCAGCGCTATAATTTCCAGTTTGGCGGGCAGTTGTTTTATGAAATCAAGGATGGTAAGATTGTCGGGATGCTGAAAGATGTGGCTTATCAATCCAATACACAGGAGTTCTGGAATTCTTGCGTGCAGGTTTGTGATGAAAAGGACTATCGTCTCGGCGGCTCATTCTTCGACGGCAAAGGCCAGCCTTCGCAATCCAGCGCTGTATCGCACGGAAGTTCGACAACGCGTTTTAACGGTGTTAATGTGATCAATACAGCCAGAAAAATATAACCAGCCATGTCTATCATACTATCTGAATCAGAAGCAAAGGCATTAATGCAGAAAGTGCTGGCTTACTCTAAAGCGGATGAATGCGAAATTAACCTGCTGGGAGAGGAGCGGGGCAACCTGCGTTACGCAAGGAACGAAGTGTCCACAAGCGGATCGCTGGTCAACCAGAATTTATCCGTACAATCGGCTTTTGGCAAAAAAGTGGGTGTCGCCACCATTGATGAATTCAGCGATGAGTCGCTGGAAAAAGTGGTAAGGAGGTCTGAGGAGCTCGCTCAGCTGGCGCCCGAAAATCCTGAATATGTGAGTATTCTAGGTCCGCAGACTTATCTCAAATCATCCGGCTTTTTCGAATCAACGGCTGGCATCAATGCTGATAAGCGCGCTGATGCGGTTGCAAAAAGCCTGGAATTATCAAGAGGGAAAAACCTGACAGCAGCGGGCTTCCTGGACAACCAGAAAGGCTATTCTGCCATGATGAATTCCAAAGGATTATTTGCTTATTACCCAAGCACAAGCGTCAACTTTTCCCTCACGGTTCGCACGCCGGATGGCACGGGTTCTGGCTACATTGCGCGAGGTTATAGTGATGTGAACAAGCTCGATACGGCTGCTGCAACGACCATAGCGATCCAGAAAGCGATGGGTTCCATGAATGCGAAAGCATTGGAGCCGGGAAAATACACCGTCATTCTGGAACCAACGGCGGCGGCGGTTTTATTGGAGAATATATATTTCAATTTTGATGCAAGAAGCGCTGACGAAGGCCGCTCTTTTTTGAGCAAGCCAGGCGGTAAGACCAAGTTGGGGGAGAAAATAGTCGACGAGCGCGTGAACATTTACTCCGATCCCACGCATCCGGATCTGCCCGCATCGCCGTGGGCAGGAGATGGGCAGCCTTTGAACAAAATGGCCTGGATAGAAAAAGGGGTTGTCAAAAACATGGTCTACTCGCGTTATTGGGCACAAAAAAACAATGTGAAGGCCGTTCCTTCTCCCAGTAATGTGATTATGGACGGAGGAACCGCTACTATGGAAGAGTTGATCAAGTCAACGAAACAGGGGATTCTGGTTACAAAACTCTGGTATATCCGTGAAGTGGACCCGCAAACATTGTTACTGACCGGCCTTACGCGGGACGGCACATTTTACATTGAAAATGGCGTCATTAAGCATCCGGTCAAAAATTTCCGTTTTAACGAAAGTCCGGTCATTATGCTGAACAACCTCGAAACATTGGGTAGATCAGAAAGGGTCGTGAGCACGGAGTCGGATAGGAATTATATGGTTCCGCCAATGAAAATCAGGGAGTTTACTTTTTCTTCACTTTCCGACGCGGTTTGAAGCCTTTTTTCTTTACACGAATTCAATATACGTCCGGAAACTGGGACACCGACCAGCGAATGCCGTCTAATCTGCTGCATTCGCTGGTTGAATACACCACAATTCCGATTGATGAGAAGGAAAAAGTGGTGCAATTGAATAGCAATGAAATTTTCAAAAGCCCTTTTTGCTACCTGAGCGGGCACAAGCTGGTTGAGTTTTCCACGCAGGAAAGGGATCATTTCCGTCGATATGTGCAAAATGGCGGCTTCGTTTTTGTGGACGATTGCAATCATGATATTGATGGACTTTTCGCCAAATCGTTTGAGCAGGAAATGGAACGGACGTTTGGTCCGAAAGCCTTGCAAAAGATCTCCAATAACCATCCCATCTATTCCAGTTTTTTCAAATTTGAGGAAGGGCCGCCGACGACTTCATTCGAGTTGAATGGCTGGGGAGATGATCTTGTGCATGATTATCTCAAAGCGATTACGATCAATGGACGGATTGGTGTGTTATATAGCAATAAAGATTACGGCTGCGAATGGGATTATGATTTTCGTAACAAGCGTTTTCTGGCAATTGACAATACACGTTTTGGTGTGAATATTGTGGTATATGCACTAAATGCATAGCCAGTTTAGCATGATTAACACGATCATTACACTTGTCGACTTTTAACTTTTTAACAAATAAAACTGCATTCTGAGGTTTGGAAAAATTGGAGTTGAGCCATTACAAAGAGCTGGTTGCCAGGCTGCCGCTTCTGAAAAAGGAAATTGCCAAAGTGATTGTTGGTCAGCAGGAAGCGATTGATGAAATATTGATTTCCCTGCTTGCCGGAGGGCATTGCCTCTTGGAAGGCGTTCCCGGTTTGGCAAAGACATTAATGGTAAAAACCATGTCCGAAGCGCTGCATATGAGCTTCAAAAGGATCCAATTTACGCCCGATCTGATGCCCGGAGACATTGTAGGGACCGAAATTTTGGAAGAAGATCACGAAACCGGCAAGAAATTCTTCAAATTCAACCGCGGCCCTGTGTTTGCGAATGTAGTTCTGGCCGATGAAATTAACCGGACGCCGCCTAAAACACAGGCCGCATTGCTCGAAGCCATGCAGGAAAAATCGGTGACATACGGTGGAACAAACTATGAGCTTCCGAACCCATTCCTGATCATTGCAACGCAAAACCCGATCGAGCAAGCAGGTACTTATCCATTACCTGAGGCGCAGCTTGATCGGTTTTTGTTGTATATCAAATTAAATTATCCTAGTGAGCAGGAAGAGCTCGACGTGCTGAAAGGCACAACCGGATCGCTGAGGCCTAACATTAACCGTGTCCTGGCCGACACTGAAATCGTTGCGTTACAACAGCTGACCCGGCAAGTTCACATTAGCGACGACCTGATTACGCGGATCAATAAGCTGGTTAGGGCAACAAGGCCCGAGGGAAGCCCATCGGATTTTGTAAGGGAATGGTGCGATTGGGGAGCGGGGCCCAGGGCCGGGCAGGCGCTCGTTCTCTGCGCAAAAGCCCGCTCGGTCCTGAACGAACGCTTCGCTGTGATTCCGGAAGATATTCAGACATTGGCTTACCCTGTATTAAGGCACAGGATCGCCATGAATTTTCGTGCGGAGGCAGAAGGCATAACCACTGATCAGGTGATCGATCAATTGCTGCTTGCTGTAAAGAGCTGATATTGGTCAGTTGACGTATCCGGTTTCATTTTTTCTAATTCCAGAGACATATAACATTATTCATATGGCAGCGACCACCGGCCTGCTTGCTTCGCAGCTCATCAAGCTGAAAAATCTCCAACTGACCGGCAAGCTGGTGAGCGAGGAGCTGATGCTTGGGATCCATGCCAGCAAGCGGTCCGGGATCGGGGTGGAGTTTGAGCAATATCGACATTACGAGCCCGGGGATGATCCCAAACGGATTGATTGGAAGCTGTTTGCGCGCACGGATAAGCATTTGATCCGCGAATCCTCGACGGAGAGCGATAAGCAGGTGCGGTTTGTGCTGGATCTTTCGGGTTCCATGAATTATGTTGAAAATGGTGTGAGCCGGTTGCAGTATGGGCAGATTTTATTGGCCTCGCTGGCATATCTCTGCTACATTCAGAATGATCAAATGTCGCTTTACACATTGAAAGACAGCTCGATCCACACCATTTCCGCGACTGGCGCATCGTCTTCCGGTAAGCAGGCTTTCCAGAAAATTTTGGTTGGTTTAGAGAAAACTGTTGCGGGCGGAATGTGGGATAGGGAATCTAAAACGAGTCAGAAAATCAGGTTTCCTGAGTTTCAATCGAAGAAAAAGGAGCTGCTGATTTTTGTAAGTGATTTTTTACAAACACAGGATGAGTGGCTGGATATGATCCGTTCACTTGCTGGCCCTTATCGTGAAATCGTTGTATTTCAAATCCTTGGTGATCAGGAAATGGATTTTAACCTCGAAGGTTTCTATCGTTTTAAGGATTTGGAAACGGGTAAGGAGATTGAGCTCGACGCTGGATCTGTTCGGGAAAAATTCCGTGAATCGGCTGATCGGTATTTGCATCAATTGAAGGAAGCCTTGCAGATCCCGCATGTGACCCTGGTGCGCGTGCGCATGAGCGACCCCATAGGAATGGTTTTGAAGGCTTATTTAACCAAACGGAAAGGATAAATGGGATTTCTGAATCCATATATGCTTTGGGGAATGCTGGCGGTTGCTTTACCGGTAATTATCCATTTTTGGTATCAAAAAAAAGGCAAACAGATTGCGTGGGCGGCTTCACAATGGCTTGTCGATAAGACTTCGTTAAAGCACCGAGGCATCAGAATAGACGAAATTCCCCTGCTGTTGATTCGCTGTTTACTAGTGATTTTACTTTCAATGCTGCTGAGTGGGCCTATCTTAAACCGGTTACGCAAGGATCGGCAAAGAGAGCAAGTGCATCTGGTCCAGGCTGACCCGAAGGTGACCAATAACTTCCGTTTCGAGCTTGAAAATGCATTGCAACGGAAAGAAAAGGTCGTCCTCATTGGCGCTGATTTGAAGCCTCTGGCAGACCTAACGAACATTCCTGAGACAAAGGGCAGCTTATTATTCTTGCAGCAGAACATTAATAGCGTTGCCGGGGATAACACGCATTTGAACTTATATCTGCTTAATAATCAAAATATAAGCCGGTTACCAAAAATTTTGATTCCGGGATCTTACAAGTTATATGCAGTTAAGGATTCAGCACAGCAATCGGAGAACCCTTTGATCGGGTTCGCCCGGAATGCGGGTCACAATAACATTAATGTTTTGATCGAATATGAAAATCGGGACGAAGCGGAGACGGTTCAGGCTGGTTTGGAAGCATTGACTGACGTTTTTGAAATTCCTTTCAGCATTGATATGGCAACCACGCTAAAAAACAAATACGACTGGATATTTACGGATAAGCCGATTACCCTACGAAATGAGCAAACCTTGTATGTTGTTCCACAAAAAAGCATCGATAATCAGGTGTTTGATAATGTCATTGCAGTAAGTGATTCGCTGCGGTTGGCGACATCTGCAATGGTGCAGAACGGACAGTTGCCCGAGTGGCTAGGTGAAATGTTGATAACTCATTATCAGTTAGATAAAAATCTTAGGCCTTTAAGCCAAAAGCAGTTGGAATCAGCATTTGGCAGCGTGGAACCGCTGAAAGGGCAGCATTCGGATGGTTTGTATCAATGGTTATTGTTATTTTTTGTGCTGGTAGTCATGCTGGAACGTTGGATTTCACTCAATCACAAAACGGCACGCAATGCATGAGTTAAGGAAACTGATCGGTTTGGTGACGAGCCAGCTGTATGCGAGCGCGATTTTGCGTTGCTTGCTGCTGGCCGGTTCCGCCTACCTTTTTGTTTCCGTTTTTGCAGGTCCGTTGCATATGCTCAGCATATTTGCTGCATTTGCGGCTTTGGGAGCCGGGATTGTTTTCACAGGGATTTATAAAAACAACAGAGAAAGGGCTATCTCACTGATCCACAACCATGTCGGTGAAACGGAATACAGCCTGCACCTCCTGGAAAAAACCGAATTGAATGTTGCAGAGCAATTGCAATTAGAGCGCATCGCGAACCGCAATTTTGATTTTCCTATCGCCAAACTCTATGACGGCCTGACCGCGTATTTCGCCCTATTCCTGTCTGCACTGGCGTTTTATTTCATTTATCCATCCATTTCATTTAATGAAAATAAAACAGGTCAAGAGCACATAACGCAACAGGAGCCGCAAAAAGCGAATGTTACTCTTGCACCCAGATACGAATCTGCCACCATCAACATTGCGCCACCCGTCTATACAAAGTTGCCTAAGCAGCAATCCAGTAATTTGAATGTGAGTGCTGTAACCGGCTCGGCGTTAACATGGAAAGTGAAATTCACCCATTCAGAAAACCTAGTCCTTCGTCTTGCTAACAGTCAGGGTGAGGAGGTTTCTTTTCAAAGGCAGAATAGCCTTTTTACACATTCAGACAAGATTACAGGATCCGGTCTGTATGCCATTAAGGGTTATTGGAAAGATTCACTCATCTACCAATCTGATTTTTACCGGCTCGAAGCTTTGCCCGATCTTGCGCCGAAAATAGAGCCTGCATCAAAAGAATTGTATAAGTATCATTTCCTGAAAGACGCTAAAACGATTAAGGTTACGGCAAAAATTTCGGATGATTTCCGTGTCAGTCAGGCATTTATAGTAGCCACGCTCGCACGCGGCTCCGGGGAGAATGTGAAGTTCAGGGAGGTAAAATTCCCATTAGCTCCGACAGATTTTAAAGAAGCTAATTTACAGAAGGTGATCGACCTCAATGAGCTAAACTTCACTCCGGGGGACGAACTTTACTACTATTGGGCAGCGGTTGACAACAAATCTCCCCAAGCAAATTTCAGTAAATCAGACACTTACTTCCTGGTTTACAAAGACACTTCCCAGGTCGAGGAAGCAGAGCTGGCAACAATGGCTGTGAACATTATGCCTGAATATTTCAGAAGCCAGCGACAGATCATCATTGACACCGAAAAGTTAATTGCCAAACGTAAAAAGCTCCCTTCGAAGGAATTTGCTTCTGTTTCCAATGAGATTGGTTTCGATCAAAAAGTGCTGAGGCTGCGTTACGGGCAGTATTTGGGAGAGGAATTTGAAACCAGCATTGGCGGCGGCGGTGCACCGCCCGAAGCCGATGCAGGCAATATGCTGGATGCTTTTACGCACAAGTCGGATGGTGAGGGAGAAGCTTCGGACAGCCGGGCTTCGGACAGCCGGGCTGCGGACAGCCGGGCTGCGGACAGCCGCGCTGCGGAGCCGGAACATCAGCACGACCATGACGGGCACACGCATGAAAAAGCGCATGGGGATGGAGGAGAAAAGGATCCGCTGGCGGCATTAATGGAGCAATATGTTCATGCGCATGACGATGCGGAGACGAACACGTTTTATGAACAATCGACGCGGAGTTTGCTGAAAATGGCTTTGGAGCAAATGTGGCAATCGGAGCTTCATTTGCGCTTGTATGAGCCGGAAAAAGCGCTTCCGTTTGAGCATAAGGCCCTTGAATTCTTAAAAACTGCTCAACAAAAGGCCCGGACGTATGTCAAAAAAAGTGGTTATGATCCGCCGCCGATCAAGGAAAAAGAGAAGCGTTTGAGCGGTGAACTGAATCAGATCAGCACCGATTTAAACGCTGAAAAGTTTTATAAAAATAAAACCACGGCACAGCTGGCCTCAGAAGTTTCAGCTTTCCTGGATGATGAGCAGCTTAGTAGCGCGAAACAGGCCAAGTTGCGACTGTCTGGAACTGCCTTATCGGACCGGTTGATGAAAAGCGGGCCGTTCAATGGGGGATTAGGCAACTGGGAGATGATCGGTTCACTTCAAAAACTCGTTAGTGGGACGAAGTTGTCGTTAAATGAAAAACAGCGCCTGAAAACCAGTTTGTACAAATACACCAACCATTCTGAGCAAAGCCGAAGCAATTATTCCAGCGAAAAAAAGCTGGAAGAGGCGTTTTGGCGGAAGCTGCAACAATAAGGGAAAGGGCTTTTTCGCTCAATAGATACGCATGATTCAATTCGATTTTAACTGGTCAGATCCCGCTAATCTCATCATTCTCACACTGGCCCTTGCGCTGCTGCCTTTGCAATTATGGTTGATCTTGCGCAGCAATAAGGACAGTCATCTCACCCCTCGGCTTTGGATCAGCCTAGGTTTGAATGTGCTATTATGGCTTACAGTCGTAGCTTTTATTATCCAGCCTTATTTGCTGAGGGAAGCCACAACAGTCACTGGTTATTTTGTCGGCAAAGATGTTCCTGTAAATAAAGCCAATGCATTGAGAGACAGTATCGGCAATGTGAAACAAGCAATTACCAGTGATTTCGAAGATGCGAGTTTCGATACATTGATTCTGGCAGGGCAGGATTTTCAGCCCGAACTGTTTAAGATGATCCTCCGCGCGCAAGCAGCCCCCAAGATGATCCAATGGATTCCCTATTTTCCGGAAGATAAATGGCAGAGATTAAATTGGAAGGGAATTTTACGGAAGGGCGAAATGCAAATTGTGCGCGGCAATATGTACTCATCCCAGCCGCAGATTTTGAAACTGGAATATGGAGAACAAACGCTCGATAGCATTGCATTGCATACAGGTTTTAACCAGGTTCGGTTGCAATTTCCAGTGTTTTCCGAAGGGAGGACGCTTGTTGCGCTTGCTATGGACGATAAGATTCGCGACACCATCCGTTTTTACGCGCGACCATCGCAGAAACTCGCATTTCAGTTCATTCTGGACAGCCCCGATTTTGAAAGCCGTGCATTGGCAAACTGGCTGGGCAAGTCGGGACATTCGGTAATCTATGCAACAACATTGTCCAAGAACATCAAAAGTCAGCAGACGATTAATAAAGCGAAAGATCCGGATGTTATTATTACCGACGCTGGGAATGCTGGTAATGGGTTGGTAAAGAAGATTTTATCACTTGGTAAAAGTGTTTTGTTTATCAATGTTACCAAGCCAGATGAAGAAATTACAGCCGTAAATGCTGCCCTGGGAACCCGGCTGAATATTAAGCGGATATCGGCTGAGGAAACAGTTCCGGTACATTCAGGTCTTACAGCACTGCCTTTCCGGTTTGTGCCTGGCAATCGTTATTTTGTTTCCAAAACATTGCCCGTAGCAGTCGAAAAAATGCGGGGTAGGGTGGCCGTGAGCTTGTTGAACGAAACTTACCCGCTTCAACTTGCAGGGGATGGTGCCGCATATCAACGCATCTGGGATGCAGTGTTGGCGCCTGTTTTACCGGCAACAGGAGGCAATATTGACATTCAAGCGCCTCTTTTCGAAGGCATTAATGCCAGTGTTACATCAAATGGATTTCCTAATGCATTAAAATCTTTCGAGATCGGGTCTGACTCCTTGTTTCTGAACCGTTCTGTTATCAATCCACAATCAGCCAACGCGGATTTTAAGCCCACCGAAACTGGCTGGATCGGCTCAAACGATTCGTTAGGCATTGAATTGTTTGTAGAAAACCAGGCCAATATGGAAGAAATATATAACACAGCCAAGCTAACGGATTTTATCAAATCCTATAACAGACTGCAAGCAAGACTGGAAACTGAATCAGGCATTTCCAAACAAACACCAAATGAAGTTAAGCAGAAACTTTCGGACTGGATGTGGTTCGCGCTGCTTATTGTCTGCCTGCTAGGTGTTTGGATCGAGCGTAAGTTATAGCTGCTTCTCCATTTCCTCCGCGCCTTTTTAGAATAAAAATTAAAAAGACTGTCCTGAACCGCGATAGAGTTGCAATCGACCCAATTCTGAGCGTTGCAACACAGGTAGCTTGTAAAAATTACGACAGGGATTATCAGGAACTTCATGTTTTGCTTATTTCTTCTGGCCAGTCCAAGATAGCGATTGCCACGCGTATTTCAGTTATCCAAGAGCTGTCCGACGCCTGCTTTTCTCAGAATTACCTGCCCGAGCCGTTCCTGGGAAATGCCGTTTTCAATTTGGTATGTGTTAACAAAATGGTCGCCATTGATATGTGTTTTGAAGCATCGAAAGCAAATCTGCAAATCATTTTCATAATGTTGCAGCAGCGGTTCCAAATGTGTTGAAACCAGGAAAAGGGATTTTTGCTTTTTTTTTATAAAACCGTCGATAACCGTCATTGAGCAATGTAAAGAATCTTCCTGGTTCGTTCCCCTGAACAACTCGTCAATGATAACGAAGCAGGATTCTTGGGCATGGAGGGCTTCCGCAATGACTTTGATACGCATAACCTCGCCGAAAAAGTGGCTGTAACCTAACGCAATGTTGTCGGAAAGGTGAATGGAAGTGAATAGTCTGTCTGCAAATGTTAGTTGGAGCGTTGCTGCGGGAACGGGAAAGCCGGCATGCGCAAGATAGACGGCGATCCCGCAGGTTTTTAGAAAAGTAGTTTTACCACTCGTATTAGCTCCCGTAAGCATGCAAACGGGCGTTTCGCTCTGCAGGGCAAGACTGTTAGGAACCGCTTTTTCGATCAAAGGATGCCATATCTGTTCGGCATTAAAATGGACTTGTTCGGGATTTGTTACAAAAATCGGAAATTGAAGGTTGTGAATAGTGGCTGTTAAGGCAATGCTCCGGAGGGCGTCGAGCTTGTAGAAAATGTCCAGGATTTTCCGAAAGTCTTTCTTATTTGAGATGCGTAGAAAATAATCCCAGAAGAAAATAGTCCGCCTGGTCAGCTTGCTATCCTGTATTTTCAGCAAACTATTCATGCCTTTTTTATTGAGAAAAGCTTTCAGGAAAAGAATGTCATCAGCCAGAAGTTCGGGGAGTGCTCCGGGAAGTTCAGTGATCATTTCTTCAATGGCTTTTAAAAGCCTGAATGTTGCTGTAAAACCGCTTCGGACAATGTAAAATTCGGAAGGATTACGCCATGAGAAAATCCAGGTGTCGAACCAGTGCTGGAACACATCCGGCGACATCGAATAGGCAATATTGGAGGCATAGTAAGCCTCTGCGGCGGAAACGTAGGTCCTGGGAATGTCTGCTTTGAATGCGTCTGGCGTCTGAATAAATGCTTTCACCAGTTCATGAAATGAATCTATTCCATCCAGGGAGCGCTTTGGATTTAACAGCATTTCCCGCAGGGAATCCCGCCCGCCTTCGGTCGCGGTGTGGTCGAAAAAATGAAGAACGCTTAAATCCTGGGAGCTTTTGGGAAGGATTTGTAATTCTTGGAGCGTTTGGAGATCGATGGGATGCATTTTGAAGATTTCGATGATCTTCAAAATTATACATTAACCGATAAGCGAAATCTTAAAAATAGTTAAATCCCATGCGTCAAAACACGCTGATTTACAGGTAATGTCAGTTCAAAAACGGCGCCTTCGCCTTCTTTGCTGGAAACAGTAATGCTTCCATTATGCTTGTCAATGATCTTTTTGGTAATGGCGAGACCAATGCCGGATCCTTCATACTTGTCTTTGGTATTTAACCGCTCAAACAAAGAGAAAATCTTCTCGTTATACAGCTCGTCAAAACCAATGCCGTTGTCAGAAATCGTAATGAAGCAGGTCCGTGCCGTTGAAGCATCTTTCAATGCACCTTCCGCTTCCTCATGAACGCCTCCCGAAATGCGTATCACCGGCGCAAGCCCGGGTTTGGAGAACTTGATAGAGTTGCTGATCAAGTTTTGGAAAACCTGTTTAATTTGTCCTCTGTTGACTTCGATATCAGGCAATTGATCAACAATAACTTCTGCATTCTTTTCTAAAATAAGGATCTCATAATCTTCCAGCACCTCACTAACGACCTCATTTAAGCTGGTCAATGAATAGTTGTTAAGATTAGTAGAAAGCCTTGAATAGCTGAGGATATCGGTGATCATGTTGCGCATTCTTTGAGAAGATGCGATGATTTTGTCCAGATATGTAATGTTCTCTTCCGTCAGCTCATCGACCAGCTTGTTCCTGAGTATCGTGGAGAAAATTAATATTTTGCGCAGCGGTTCCTGCAAGTCGTGGGAGGCTACGGATGCAAATTGTTGTAGGTCATGGTTGCTGGTTTCCAGCTCGGTGTTAATCTCGGCGAGACGCAAGTTGTTCTGTTTCAGCAGTTGTTGAATTTCTTTCTGGAAAGACAAGTCTGTCAATATAATGCTCAGCGCCGGGCCCTCGTCCAATTGCAGCATGGTTACGGACAGCTGGCAAGGAACCTGTGCGCCGCCTCTGCTAATGCAAAGCTCTGTTTTGCTATCCTCGCTCCATCCGTTATCGAAAAGATCCAGGTATATTTCCAGAAATCCATCGGCAATGAAATCGGCGAAATGCAGCCCCACCACTTTGGAAAGCGGGAGGTTGATCATAGACGCGAACATGGAGTTGCAATACAGTATTAGGCCCTCATGATTGAGCGTTACAGCTCCTTCATTCATTTTCTCAATGAAAACGCGATAAGTTTGGTCGGCGGTTTTCAATGTAAAAAGCTGATGCCCGCCGTCGGGATTCTGAACAACCAATGCATCCACTTGCCCGGAACGGATCGCATGAATGGTCTCCGTAGCTTCTTCAAGTTGCGCGTGCAGCTCTTCGTTCTCCCTTAACAGCTCTTCATATGTCTTATGCGTGTTCATGTTCCAATTGAAATTCCCAGACCTTTGAGTACTTTTTCTGTATCGGACATGTCTCCGATCAGTCTTCGTGCCGGTAGCGGCGCACTTTTAATGAGTAGAGGTAAGGCAATGATCTGTTCTTTTTCGGCTATGGTTTTTTGTTGGTAAACATCAATGATTTCCAGAGAGTATCTGTCTTTGAGGTATGTTTCACAGATTTCCTTTACATTAACGACTGCCCTTCTGGAATTGATGGACGCGCCTGTAATGAACAGCCTTAGCTCATAGTGAATATCATCTTCATCCCCGTTTGACGGCATAATGTCTGTGTTATCGCTCATTCTGTTCTCTTTGCAGGGCGTATATTAAGTCCAACCAATACTTTTTCCTCGTTCGAAAGGTCGCCGATAATCTTGCGGATTGGCTCAGGGACTTTTTTCACAAGCGTAGGAATAGCAAGTATCTGGTCGCCCTCAGCCAATTGCGGTTGTAACAGCAGATCAATTACTTCAATGACATATTTATCCTTTAAATATTCTTCACAGTATTTTTTAAGATTAGCGAGCGCGGTGACCGATTTGGTGGTTTTGCCGGCTACATACAATCTAAGCTCCCATATTTCTGCTGCGTCTTCCATTTATATCTGATTGGTGCGGTTTTTACTCCTTTTTTTTGCCATCCCGAATCTGGGAAAGTTCCTGCCGGTTCTTTTCGAAGACTTCTTTTTTTAGCTCATCTTCAATAAAGGTTTTATTCAGCTCCTCTTGCAAGGATGCGAATTCTTCTTTCAGGCTTTCAATTTTGGCTTCCAGCACCATTTTTTTCCGCTCAATCTCTCTGTCTTTTCTTGATACTGCATGGTCGCGCAACACAACACCCGTTTGTTCGAGCAGTTGTTGTGCCTCTCTTGCTGATCCCGTAAGTACACCCTCTGGTCCCAGGAACACATCCACGAGATCCAATCCATTATCACTGATCACGAACTCCCGCACCTGATTGGAATGTTTCATCCCACGGGATTTCATTACATACAGACCTCTGTTGCGCTCGCCGTTCATCTCAATGTCGCGGATAAGCAGCCAGGCGTCTACCAGGGAAGAAATACTTTCGTCTGTCTGTTCAGAAATGCTATCGTTTAAAGAGAGCGCCGTAAACAGGACGGTAGTTTCCTCTGCCTGAAGAAAATCGATCAGCCTGATGAGCACACTTTTTACTTCACTTACGGACCCGACCGTAATCAGGTTTGTTATCGGATCCACGATAACCGTTTTTGGTTTGAACTGTGTGATCAGTTTATTTATCGAAAGCAAATGCATTTCCAGCCCGTTCAATGTGGGGCGGGAAGCATGGAATTTCAACAGGCCATTGTCGATATGACTTTGCAAATCGACGCCTATGGAGCGCATGTTGCGCACGATCTGTTTGGGCGATTCTTCGAAAGCAAAATAAATACAGCGATCGCCGTTCAGGCAGGTTTCGTTAGCAAATGAGCCTGCAATGCTTGTTTTCCCCGTCCCGGCGGTTCCAGATACAAGAATGCTGCTTCCTTCAAAAAAACCTTCTCCGCCCAGCATTTTATTCAATGCCGGAATGCCGGATGAAATGCGTTTGCTGGATGCATTGTGGGATAAAGTCAGGGAAGTAACCGGCAAAACTGAAATGCCATCTTCATCAATCAGGAACGGATATTCGTTGGTGCCGTGTACTGAGCCTCTGTATTTGACAATGCGCAGCAACCGTGTTGAAATCTTATTGGCAACACGGTGATCCAGCAAAATCACGCAATCGGACACATATTCTTCCAATCCCTGGCGTGTCAGCGAGCCTTCACCGCGTTCGCCTGTTATAATGGTCGTTACGTTTTTCTCTTTGAGCCATTCAAATAATCTCCGCAACTCGGCGCGTATAATTGCCTCATTGTTCAATCCTGAAAAAAGACTTTCAATGGTGTCTAAAACAACGCGTTTTGCACCAATGCTGTCAATGGCGTGACCTAGTCTGATGAACAGCCCGTCGAGGTCATACTCTCCTGTCTCCTCAATCTCACTTCTTTCGATGTGAACATGGTCCAGCTTGATGAGCTTGTCTTTTTGCATCCGGTCCAGATCGAAACCAAGGGAAGCAACATTGATGGTCAATTCTTCACTTTTTTCCTCAAATGCAACAAACACGCCAGGCTCTCCGAATTGAAGTGCGCCATGGACCAGAAATTCAATAGAAAAAAGTGTTTTGCCGCATCCGGCAGAGCCACAAATCAATGTGGGCCTACCCTGAGGAAGCCCGCCGAGGGTAATTTCATCGAGACCTTTGATGCCTGTTCGTGCCTTCTGCAATGCTAGAAGACCGATTATTGAGTCAGAGGAGTTGGAGTTCATTTGATTAAGCTATTCTGATTTCACTTCGGTTAAATGTGTGTTGGAAGCACATTTACAAATACCGTACCAATTGTTTTTTTGAGTCGTTGCACAAAAAACATTCGTAACAATGGTTCGTCTTCACCCAAAGTGCGTATGCTAGGAGAGAAACTGCTCGGTCAATTGAATGCCAAGCTGGTTGAATTCTTCAAATGTGCTAGGCTTGGTAATGAAGCTATCGGCGCCCGCCTGGTAAGCTTTCTCAATTAACAATGTGTTGGAAGAGGTGGAAATCATCACTACCGGGACAGCAGACAGATCCGCATCTGCGCGGATTGCAGCAATGGTTTCAAGGCCATTCATTTTGGGCATATTCATGTCCATCAGAATAAGTGATGCCTGTTGCCCGGGAAGCTGTTTCATTGCTTTGATCAGCTCCAGGCCGTTTTCAACCTCAATTATTTCGGTGGAGGCGTTGGCTGCCTGGATGGCTTGCCGTAGGAAGAAACGGTCGTCCTGATCGTCATCGGCCAAATAAATCTTCTTTTGTTCCTTCATTTGAAGCTTGTGATTTACAAATATAATTTGAAATATCACATTGCGTAAATCTTCCGCAGCTAATTAAGCTAAAAAACAGAGAGAATTTGTAAGCCCTTATTTACCAGGGCTTCCGTTTTTGTAATGCTCTACCTTTACAAACATTTCGATGATAGTGGAAACTTCAAGTTTCTCAAAAATCCGTGATTTATACGTGCTGACGGAGCTTCCTGTAATGTTCAGCTGTGTTGCTATTTCCTTCGTCCACTTGCCGTCAAGCAGCAGATCCATCACTTCCAGCTCCCTTTGAGACAGGTTTTCCAGCGGATGTTCACTGTTTGTATTGGCTTCGAAAGTGTGCCGCATGAGTTGTTGCTGCACCACGTCGCTTACATATCTTCCTTTTTCCAGGACGGATAAGATCGCCGTTTTGATGGTTTGCTGCGGTGAGTTTTTGGCAAGAAACCCGTTGGCCCCTGCTTTCAGGTAATGCATGGCGTAAAGTGCTTCGTCCATGCCTGAAAACACCAGGATGCAAACTTTCGGCTGTAATTTCCTGATTCTCGGGATCATGTTGAAACCTTCGCCACCAGGAATGTCAATGTCCAGGAAGATGAGATCAACGTGTGTGGAGGCGACTTGTGTGAGTGCTTCTTCAAAATTGGATGCTTCAAGAACATTGACCGAGCTAATGAGGTCGTTGATTAAAAAGCGGGTCGCCAGTCTGACAACTGAGTGGTCTTCTACAAGTAATATTTGTTTCATTCTTGCTGTCAGGTATTTCAAAGTGAGTATGTGAGCTTGCCTTCCTTTAAAAATAGCGAATTTAACATACAACTTCTTATCAATAGCCAAACATTTGTAGAAATTATTCTAAAACGTGCACATGAACTGGGAGTATCATTCCAGAGTCTTCGTATTATGTCAGCCGACAGCTACCTCCGCAGATGCGTTTTTGAAACCGTAAAACAAGACGTATTAAGTTGATAATGAGCATAACGGTGGGTGTCATACGCATTAAGAGAACACCAGTTTACTTAATTGGCAACAACTACGTCCAACCCTGATTCCATTAACTCTTTTTTTCTTGGAGCATCTAGATCCGGGTCTGTGAAGAGGCTGTTAACCTGGGATAAGCTGGCAACTTTCATATGACTGTCCTTACCGATTTTCGAAGAATCACATAATACAAACACTTGCGAAGCATTTTTAATGAATGCCGATGTGATTGACGATTCATGCTCGCTGTGAGCGGTAAGGCCATTTCGCGCCGAAATTCCATCGATTCCAATAAAAGCTTTGTGCGCGTGGTAACTTTCGATATGCGCTATTGCCTTGTGGCCATGAACCGCTTTGCGTGATTTATCAATTTCGCCGCCGATCAGGTTCAGGCTGATCGAAGGCGTGTCGATCAGTTCGGCCATGATTGGCAGCGAATTGGTGATGACCTTAATTCCTTTTTTCTTTTTAAGATAGCGGCACATTTTGAAAACCGTGCTGCCGCAATCCATAAATATAATGTCGTTATCTGCTACATACCCTGCGGCGAGCTGGGCAATCTTGTCTTTTTTATCTTCGTTATGACCTGCTTTGGCGGCAAAACTGGTTAGTACTAGCCCCTCAACTTTCATTGCGCCGCCATGCGTACGCATAAGCAAACCTTCTTCCGCAATGTCGTGCAGATCGCGGCGGATTGTTGCAGGCGACCTGCCCAGTTTTTCAGACAATTCAAATACAGACAAGCTGCCAAATTCATCAACCGCAGCCACGATCTTTTTCTTACGCTCCTGGAAATTCATCTCAAAATTTTACTTTAATCAAAACTAATCAATTTTAATCAAAGAATAGCCATATCTTGGGATAGATACAAAGAAGCTTGTGCCTTCCGAAGGGGTCGATTCAAACCAGATTTTCCCGTTTTGCGCAGCCAAAAATTCCTGGGTCAGCAGCAAACCCAAGCCGACACCTTTTTCATTTTTTGTGCCGTAAGTCGATTGAACATTCAAGGAAAATAGCACGGCTTGCTTATCCGGCGAAATCCCGATTCCATTATCGCGAACAGTTATAATACATTCATTGCCGGATACTTCTG
Organism: Dyadobacter alkalitolerans DSM 23607; assembly: GCF_000428845.1. Taxonomy (GTDB): domain Bacteria; phylum Bacteroidota; class Bacteroidia; order Cytophagales; family Spirosomataceae; genus Dyadobacter; species Dyadobacter alkalitolerans. The sequence continues at coordinate 311,994 of NZ_AUAS01000004.1, forward strand.
ATTCAATGCTTACCTGTCCGCCTTCCGGTGTAAATTTGATGGCATTGCCGATCAGGTTCCTGAATACAACCTGCATCATATCACGATCCGCGAAAATTTCGATCGACGGATCGATTTGGTAATTCAATTTTATATCCTTCCTGATGGCGCTGCTTTTTTCCAGGGATAATGTTGAATTCAGCAGCTCATCTAGGTTCAGCGCCTCTTTTTGAGCGGAAACACCATTTAATTGCGATTTTGACCAATTCAACAACTTAGACAGCAAAGCCATCGTGTCATTTGTAGCATGCAGTAGTTCCCGCTTGATGCCTTGCCGTTCCGTTTCATCCAGATCATACTCAGAAAGCAATTCCAGGAAACTCTGAATGCTGGCCAATGGCCCCCGCACGTCGTGTGCAACAATCGACATCAGCTTGTTCTTTTCAGCATTAATGCGTTCGAGCTCTACATTCTGTTTGAGAATCTGTTGGTTTTTCTCTGCTATAAACAGCGATTTCTCCACCGCCGACCGCCTTTCATTTTCATAACTCCGGCGGATATAATCTGTGCAGATATAAGCCAATATGGCCACCACCACATACGAAGACATATGATCCACAAACATTGCGAACCCGTTTGCATACGTATAGGGCACGGTTCCCGGGTAATAATATTCAAAAACATTCAACGCCAGCACCACCACTATGTTGACCGGGATCCATATTTTGTACTGCTTCGCCGGGCTGATTCCAATGCTTAGCAACAGAAGAAGCAGGAAATAAAGATCCGTCGGCCCGCGGAGGCCGGAGTTCAAAAAGTAGTTGACCACAAACAGTAAAAGCCCCACAATGTCGGCGATCAGGATAGAGATGCCAAACCGATGACGGAAACGCGAATTATAATATAAACCGACAACTGCAACCAGGACGAGAAAGCTGATGAGTGCCACTTTGGGCAAGCCGATGAAGTAATTAAAGGGAACATTGTAAATCAGCGCAGCTAGTGAAATCAGGCATACGGAGTGAAAAATCCGGGCATTAAGAGGGAATTCGTCAGATGACCCAGACAGTCTAATCCAAAAGTTGTAAAGCTTGGATTCGGAACGCAAAACAGTAGCTTTATTTAGGTATGATAGGAAGGTATTATTAGTGTAAATATCACGAATTAATGCGATGTATGCGTAAGCCGCCAAAGAAAATTAATGTGTTAGGCGAAATCCCGAACGCTAATTTTCCGTTAGTTACAAATTCCAAAAAAATGGTCAGCTGCCCGGGAGTATGACTTTTCGAATTTGGTTAAGTTTTGTTTTAGTGTTAAACTCGTCCAGATATTCAGCATTGTGCCATATAATGGTCGGTACTCATGCTAATATGCAAAATTTTATACTTAAAGTCGCTTGTGTATCCCCCAAACTTTTAATATTCCTTAACCTCTTTAGAAAAAGTAATGAAACGTAGAGATGCCATTAAAGATTTATCCATGCTTCCGCTGGCAGGAAGTATCATGCTTCCGCAGAAAAAATCAGCTGAAACGGTCTCCCGGAATGCGGATGTAGCTGCGGGCAAGGAGATTTACCAGGCTATTGGTGTGGAGCCTATTATCAACTGTCGCGGAACATTCACCATCATTGGCGGATCCATTGAAAGGCCGGAAGTAAGGGCTGCAATGGATGCCGCAGCACAGGTTTTTGTGCAGTATGACGAGCTGGCATTTGGTGCCGGAAAGCGACTTGCCGAGCTTACGGGCGCGGAGTGGGGCCTGGTTTCGGCCGGTTGTGCCGCGGGGATGAAGCATGTTACGGTTGCATGTGTAACGGGTGGGAATCCCGAAAAGCTCATCCGTGTCCCCAACCTGGCTGGCTTTGAGAAAACAGAAGTGATTATCCCAAGATATTCCCGCAATGTTTACGATCATGCGCTGCGCAATGTGGGCGTAACCCTGATCACGGTTGATTCCATCGACGAGCTGTCAAATGCAATCAGCTCGCGTACGGCAATGATATATCTGATGGCTGGCGACGAGTCCATGAGCGGGCCTATGTCGCTGGAAGCGATCTCCAAATTGGCTAAGCCGAAAAACATTCCTGTCATGGTAGACGCAGCCGCAGAAGACCTTACTATTCCGAACGTGCATTTGAAAATGGGCGCGGATGTGGTGATTTATAGTGGTGGAAAGGCCTTATGCGGCCCGCAATGTGCCGGTTTGGTGTTGGGCAGGAAAGATTTGCTCATGTCTGCCTGGCAGGCAAGTGCTCCCCATCACGGTCCCGGTCGCGATAATAAAGTGGGTAGGGAAGAGACGATGGGAATGGTTGCTGCTGTGGAGGCATGGATTAAAAGAGACCATGCAGGCGAATGGAAAAAATGGCTTTCCTGGCTGGACAACATTTCCAAAAAAGTATCGACCATTGATTCCGTTAAGACAACGGTTGTTGAGCCGAAACAGCTCTCGAACCGTACGCCCCAACTGAGAATTTCGTGGGACCCGGCGAAACTGAATATTACAGGTGAGGAAATCGCAGAACTTTTCGGACGCACAAAACCACGGATCGCATTAGGTGGAGGAACACGCGATGGGGCTACATTTGTATCCATCACGACCGGGCAAATGCAGCCGGGTGACGATAAGGTGGTTTCAGATCGGCTGTTTGAGGTTTTATCTCAGAAAAGAACGCCGCAAAAAACGGAGATGACTGCTCCTTCGGTTTCTTTGAAGGGACATTGGGAGGCGGACGTCGAGTTTTTCTCTTCCAAAAGCAAGCAAACGCTCATTATCGAGCAGGATGGCAAGTGGCTTGAAGGTTCTCACAAGGGCGAATTCAGCGTTCGCGAAATGCAGGGAACAGTGGAAGGAAATGAGTTTAAAATGCGCAGTACAGACCGTCAGCCAGGTGATGCCGTCACATTTATGTTTTCAGGAACTGTAAAAGACGATGTAATGACAGGCTCCATTTACATGGGCGAATACATGACTGCGAAGTTCACGGCCAAAAAGCAGAAATTCAAAATGAAACGTGAGAAAATCATGATCCCATCGGGCCCGCCGCTGGCGACCTAGCACTTGGTTTACGTTTATAATGTGCCTGCATTTTTATATTAGTATTCCAAAACAAAGAGATCGTTCAGAAGGTTTATCCTTTGAACGATCTCTTTGTTTGCGTCAACATGTTTTTACTTAACATGTTTTTACTTAACATGTTTGCTTACTAAATATTCACCTACTGAAAATAGCCAAGCGTATCGTGCAGTGAAATGTCTTCGTGCGAAGCGTCAAAAACACATTCCCCATTTTTTACAACCAGGAGTTGCGGAGATTCATGCTGTATTTTGAATGTGTTCGCAATGGACATGGATTCAGTGCGGTTATTGACCACATCCACAATGTAAAGAGGCACATCTACATCTGGAACCGAATTTACGTCCGATTTCAACTGGCGATAAGCCATCAGGCTCGTCATGCATCGCGGGCTATGTTTGTAAATGATAGCATACTCAGATGACTTGTAAATTCTCTCGACCTCTTCCGTACTATTGATTGTAATCCAATTCATGATTTCAAGCGAAAAATTGACTTTAATTCCGGCAATGTCTCTACAACAACATTAACACCTTTTTTCATTCCCCATCCCGAAAAAAAGCGTTCCAGTTTGGAGGAGGTAGGTTAAAAGTTAGTATAAAGCTGGATGCGGCGGCGCATGGATGTAAACACGGTACGCTGTCTTCTTGACGAAAATAACATTGCAATTCTTTTTTGTAAAAAATGTGACCAAATAACCAATCAACGTCTAAAAGGGAAATAGATGAAAGAAATGTAAACTTATAGGTTGATTTATGAAAATTAGTAATATCTTTGTGATTGTTCGGGACAGCCTCTTTGCGGCAAAATTCCAGAAAGAAGACCGCAATGCGTTCGCGCGAATGTTTGAGCTCTGGAACGACGCCGAATTTCTTGAAGCATTTTTCGAGGAACATAAGCAGGATTTGAACGCCTTCTGGCAGCATGTAACTGTTCAGGAAGCTGTTATCGCGACAATGAATGAAGCCATTTTGTTGGAGCGAAAGTTAGTGGCAGTAGCGCAAACCGGGCTGACAGAGGAGAATGAGACGCTTTCCTGCTTGTTCAGGCCATTGCGAAATCGAACAACAAAACTGGAAGAACTGGAGAAAAGCAAGGTGAGAGGTTCGCGGCGGCATAGTTGGTTGCGAATCTATGCAATCAGGGTGGATGTTAATTTATTTGTGGTTTCTGGTGGTGCAATTAAGTTGACAAGGACTATGAATGAGCGAAGTCATCTGGTAACAGAATTGGAAAAACTGGAATTTTTGCGGGGTTACCTGGGTGATGCTGAAAATAATGAGTTGGAGATTTTTGAGATGTATTAACCGGATTAAAAAATGGAAAAGATCAGAGAGAAATTAAAAAATGCCAAGCAGGACATTACTTGGCTGCCCGAGGCGAGGGCCAGGCAGGAGAATCATGCGTGGCTGCGGATTTCATTTGCGATTGGCGTCAGCGTGCTGAGCGCCCTGCGCGAGCGCAAAACGACGCAAAAAGATCTGGCGGAAAGTTTGAAATGCTCTCCTCAATATGTCAACAAGATTGTGAAAGGGTCGGAGAATCTTACTTTGGAAACGATTTGCAAGTTAGAGAAAGCGTTGTCGATCAAGCTGATCGAAACGCCTTCTCTTCCGCTGATGTCCTGATTTAGCAATACGCCTAAGCTTCCGTGCTAAGCCTGGCGTCATAAAAACAAAGAATGCTTAGGAAAGCTGATAGCTTCTTCGAGCGTTCTGACATTATTTTTTTATCACTTTATAACTCTTACCATTCGTGGTAACAGTATATAAGCCGGCTGGGAATTTGCTCATATCCAGGGATATAGTATATAAATTTTGTTTGGATGTATAAAGCTTTGTTCCTGCTACATTAAACACTTCCACAATTCCCAGCACTTTTTCTGACTCAATGTTCAGCAGATCGGTTACCGGATTAGGGTAGGCTTTGATCGTGTTGTTTTCCTCAATTTTGGTGCTTACAACCCGGGTGAAATTAAACTTCCCATCCAGATCCACTTGTTTGATACGATAGTAATAAATGCCTGAGGGAAGGAATTCTTCCTGATATGCATAGGCGTTCGTTGCGTTCGAATTTCCGGCTGCTGCAATCATGTTAATGCTTGTGAAAACAACTGCATTTTCACTGCGCTCCAACTCAAAATGGGATGCGTTCGTTTCCTCAGAAGTAGCCCACTGGATCAAAGGTCGGCTGTTTCCTGTGTTGCGGACATTAAAATATTTCCAGGTAACAGGGAGTGCAGTGCCGGAAACATAGAGGCGAGGGGAGAAGATGGTGTTTTTATTGGCGTCGATAATTTTTAGTTTGTAAAACCCTGTTCCTGCCGTCCACTGCTGAGATGTGGCTTCTATCTGGTTGCAGTTATCTGCGCTCTGCCAATTGTATACCGAGCCGCTTGGAATGCCTGGCCCTGTGAATGTGAGATCCGTGGTTCCCGCCGCCTGAGTTGCTGTGACTTCCACCGGGGGCAATGCAGGATAGGGGGTGGACTGGCTGAGAAAATCAGTGGTAATCCTATCGTTCCAAAATCCGGCGAGGGAAATTAATCCGGAGTATACATTTCCATCGGGAGACGGGGTTACACCGTCGCCCCGAAAATGCACTTCGTCGCTGCGGTATTCAATGCTGTAATATGGGTCCGTATCGGGGCCCTGGTATACATGCGCATAAGCGGCATCATTGTCGATCAGCTCATTTTGAGCAGCGATCACGTTCTCAGAAACCCTTGTTGCACCATCAAAAGTGAAGCGCGAAGCCCTCGCTACAACCCATGCCAGGTTATTTTTGCCGGAAAGATTGCGGCTCGCATTGATCACCTCCCAAAGTTTATCGCGGTAACGGTCCTTCGGGCTGCCCACAATTGAGCTTTCGATAAAGTTATCGGTTTCTCCCTGATGCCACAGGACGGCGCGGATGCCAAGCTGGGCAACGTAGTTATTTAATGCTAACCTGAGGTGACCAAACGGTAAGCCTCTTGGAAAAGTGTAGCCAAATGGTCCTGTGGTAATGGCATTAGGATCAATCGTCTGCCGCCATTCTTCAATCCCTGTACTCGACCAGCCAGCATTGAAGATCATGACCGGGACGCGGTATTTTTCGTAAATTTTGTCACCAAATGATCCCCAACACCAGGCATAATTACCAAATGGTGAAGTCTTTGTGCCGGCATCCAAATGAACAAATTCCGGGCACGGGAGCTGAACATTGTTGTATTCCGTAACAGCCCCGTCGCTCACATTCTGAAAGTTCACGCTGTTTACCTGGTCATTGAATGCGCCGGGGCCGTTAGGATTAGCATCTCCGCCTGTTGCGTTGGACTGACCTGCCACAACGAAAATTTCGCCGACGCCCACGCGCTCCACACTGGAAAGTTTTGGCTCGCTGCCAGCCTTTATTGCCCGGACTTCAAGCCTGTACCAGCCGCCCTTAACGGTCATCATCCCGTAAAAATGCCCGCTGGAAAAACTTGCGTCGATAATGGTCCAGCCACCTCCGGCAGGAGCTGCTTCGCCTTCGCCGGTAACGCGGGGCACGAAGCGCGCCTCGATGTGCTCGAAAGGTTCTGTTATATACCCTCCGATGTATACGTTTGCTTCGTTGGCATTGTTTCTTTGAAATACCGCCCTTTCCGTAGGAAAAGTTACTGTGACCTGTGCGAAGACCGATTGGCTGAGGAGTAGAAGAAGTAACGAGAAGATTGTGAGTAGATTTTTCTTCATAGAGTAGAAGTTGGTTGTGATTATTGTTTAATTTATTTATAAGATTTTTCAGGCAAGCGGACATAAGTGTCCTGACTCGCCAGAGTTGATGTTTTGCCAGTCTATCAGGGCTTTGCCTTGGAGAAATGAGAAAATTACCAAGTGTAAAATAGAGGATGATTCGTAGTTTTTGCTAATCCCCCCGCATTATTTATTAACCGTAAAGACGGCGCGTAGCTCGAATTCTACCCACGGTTTTAAGCCGGAAATCAACTATTTTTGTGGAATGACAAAGATGATCCCACAGAATTTAAGAGAAATAATGATCCACAATGCGCAGGAGGTTCAGTGCGACCTGGCCAAGGATCACCAGCCTGTCGTTAAGCTTCATTCTAAATATGGTAAGGCAATATGGCTATTGTCCGAGTTGGATGCGACTAACAACATTGCATTCGGTTTGTGCGATCTGGGGCAGGGAAAACCAGAATTGAGCTACGTCTCCATCACCGACCTGGAAAGCATCAAACACGCCAGGCTTAAAGTCCCCATGGTCGAAATAGACCCCACTTTCGACGGTAAATTTCCCATGAGCGTCTACCTGAAAGCTGCAAAGCAAAATAAGCGGGTAACGGAAGATGGAGCCTTGCTTGAGGAAGTGGCGAAACGGATTTCCTGAAACTTCCCGTCATCTCGTTTTTCTTGTCCTAGTTCAATGTTTTGCCCTTTCGGGGGGTAGTATCTTTGTGTCAGCAAAAACAAAGAGAACTAAACTTTTTAGAAAACATGGAACATACAATCAACGGGATCCACCACATTACGGCTATTGCTGGTGATGCTAAAAAAAATTATGACTTCTATACCAGGGTTTTAGGTTTGAGGATGGTGAAAAAAACCGTCAACTTCGATGATCCTAATACATATCACTTCTATTACGGCGACAAAGAAGGAACGCCGGGTACTATCCTGACATTCTTCCCATGGGGCAGCCAGATTCCTGCGGGGCGCCGGGGAACGCGGCAGGTTACTGAGATCGGTTATTCTGTGCCGGAAGGAAGCCTTGATTTCTGGTTGAAAAGACTGGATGCCAATCACGTTACTTACAACAAAGTGGCCGAAAAATTCGGAGAGCAATATCTTACATTTCTGGATCCGGATGGTTTGAAATTCGAGCTTACTGTGTCCAAAACGGCTGATAACAGAACGCCTTACGAAACCTCTGAAGTGACTGCCGAAAACGCCACACGCGGATTCCACAGCATCACGATCACCAGCAACAAAATCGAAGAAACCGCAAAAATCTTGACGGACATTTTTGGTTATAAATTACTGGAACAACACGTGAACCGTTATCGTTTTGTGACGGATGCAGTTGAAAATGCTGCGATCGTTGACCTGGTTGAAGTGCCTGGCGAACGCGCTGGTCACGTTGCTGGTGGATCTGTTCACCACGTAGCCTTCCGAGTTGCTAATGACGATATTTTGATGGAATTCCGCAAAAAAGTGGTCGAAGCAGGACACCAGATCACGGACAAAATTGATCGGAATTACTTCTATTCGCTTTATTTCCGCGAGCCAGGCGGTGTGTTGTTTGAAATCGCCAGTGATAATCCTGGTTTTGCAACGGATGAAACGGTTGAGGAATTGGGAATGGGTTTGCAACTCCCTCCTCAGTATGAACCCCGCAGGGCTCAGATTGAAAGTGTGCTTCCAAAGTTAGTTTAAAGGAACACGTTTTGATTAGCCGGACCGCATTGAACTTTCGCAATCTGGTCCGGCTGTTTTTCATTCATTTAATTACAACAGTATGTATACGCATAGCAAGCAAATAACAAAGGACGGAGTGAGCATTGACGCAGCGAAAAAAGCAATTGTCATGCTTCACGGCAGGGGCGGATCTGCGGAGGATATCATTTCCCTGAAACGCGTTTTGAATATAGGTGATACGGCTATTTATGCGCCGAAGGCATCCAATAACAGTTGGTATCCGTATAGTTTTATGGCGCGGGAGATGGAAAATCAGCCTGCACTGGACTCAGCGCTGGATGTTGTCGGACAGGTGGTTAAGGAAGTTGAAGCGGCAGGAATTTTACCGGAGAACATATACTTTGCAGGCTTTTCGCAGGGTGCATGTCTAACCTTGGAATATACGACCAGAAATGCAAAACGTTACGGCGGCATTATTGCCTTTACGGGTGGTTTGATCGGTGAAAAAATCAATGAGGGAAATTATAGTGGTGACTTTGCCGGGACTCCCGTTTTTATCGCGACCGGTGATCCGGATCCGCACGTGCCAGTTTCGAGAGTGAAAGAAAGTATTGCGATTTTGGAGCGGATGAATGCATTTGTGACGTTTGCGATTTATCCTGGGCGCCAGCACACGATTTCTTCACCAGAAATTCAGTTGGCTAATAAGCATGTTTTGAATGCATCAATCTGAGCATAAGCTAAATAAGAAAGTCATGAAAAACAGTATTTTGCATAAAGCCGATTCCCGTTTTCTGGCGGATCACGGTTGGCTCAAAAGTGCCCAGACATTCAGTTTTCACGATCATTATGATCCGCAGCGCATCCAGTTCGGGGCTTTGCGCGTCCTTAATGATGACATTGTAAACGGTGGGAAAGGTTTTGGCAGGCATCCGCATGATAATATGGAGATCATTTCGATTCCCCTGGAGGGCACATTGGAGCATCAGGATAGCATGGGCAACACGGCTGTGATCAATCCGGGTGAGATTCAGGCTATGAGCGCCGGGACGGGCATCTATCATACCGAATTCAATAAGCATCCCGACGAGCCCGTAACATTTTTGCAGATTTGGCTTTACCCCGATCAATTGAATGTTGCCCCGCGTTACGATCAGTTGGATTATAGCAAAGGCGACAAGCACAACAAGTTTTTGCAGATCCTTTCACCTGATCCGGACGATGCAGGCGTATGGATCCAGCAGCAGTCGTGGTTCCACATTGGTGAACTGGACAAAGGTTTTGGAACCAAATATTCGTTAAAAAAAGCTGGAAACGGACTCTATGTATTTGTGATCAAAGGCAATGTAAATGTTAACGGCGAGGCGTTGGAGCGGCGGGACGGATATGGCTTATGGCCGGAAGCAGATGTGGACATTACAGCAACAAGCGACGCAGAGGTGCTTTTAATGGAAATTCCTGAAAAGTGGTAAAATGACGGTCTGGCGCAATGGAGCTTGATTTAATACCAATTGCCTGATTATACTAATCAAACAGGGCTAAACCCCAAAATAAAATGGCAGATATAAATATTCTCGTTCTGGCGGATCACGCGGAGATCCTGGAAACCATGATCCGTCTGATCAACAAGAACGATCAGTGGAATGGAACGGGCGTGAGCAGTTTGGATGAAGCCAGGACGGCTTTTGAGATAAATAAATTTGATTTAGTACTTTTAGGCGTCGGCGTGGATGAGGAGGCAGAATCGCAGATTTTGCGCTTATGCGAGTCGGTTGCGCCGCAAACGGTATGTATGCGGCATTATGGAGGCGGGAGCGGCTTGCTTTACTCCGAAATCAGGCACGCGCTGACACAGCGATAAACAGAAAAATTGAAGCATGTTTGAAAAAATAAATGATTATGCGTTGCGCTGCATGAGGTTCGCACCTGAGGATCTCGAATATTTTGATTCTTTGCTTCAATTTAAAAAATACCCCAAAAAGAGCTTCCTGTTACAGGAAGGGGAAATATGCCAATTCGAAGCCTACATTCTGAAAGGCTGCATACGCACGTATCACATTGACAATTCGGGAGCAGAAGTAACATTGCAGTTTGCGGTGGAAGATTGGTGGGTAAGTGACATTACCAGCTTCCAGAACCAGACGCCCGGACTGGTTTACATTGAAACGCTCGAAGATTGCGAATTACTTATACTCACGCCCGAAACCAAAGAAAAGCTGCTGGCCAAAGTGCCCGGCTTCGAACGGCTGTTCCGGTTGATGGTGCAGCGAAACCTGGCTCAGTTACAGGAGCGACTTTTCCGAACCATTTCAACCACTGCAGTTGAGAAATACCTGGACTTTCTTAACCGTTACCCCGCCATTCCACAACGTGTTGCCCAGCACTACATCGCCTCCTACCTGGGTTTTTCCCCTGAATTTCTAAGTAAAGTGCGTAAAAAGCTGAGCGAGAAATAAGTGCTGGCTGACAGTTGCTTTTTGATTTATATGTATACGGCGCAAAAAGCTCCACAAATTGCTGGCTAGGGTAAATCCGAAGGAGGCTTTTGAACGATTTTTCACTCATTTCAGCATTGGAACAATAGTTGATGAATGCCTGACATAACCAAATACAATCAAGTCATGGCAAGTAATTCAGCAGTAGTAGACATACTTAATGATTTAATCCTGATTAATAACGACCGCGTTGAAGGATATAAAAAGTCAACCGACGAGACAGACAGCTCGGACACAGACCTGAGATCCTTATATTCCAACCTGGCAGATCATAGCCGTGAAATTGCTTCCGAATTGACCAGGGAAGTTACAGCATTAGGCGGTGAACCTGCAACAGGCACAATGGTTTCGGGTAAATTATACAGAACCTGGATGGATGTAAAATCAGCATTCAGCAGCGATGGTAGAAAAACATCACTTGAAAACTCGGAATTCGGCGAAGATGCTGCGCAAAAGGCTTATGAAACGGCCCTGGCATCGGATGAATTGACGCCGGATCTAAGAGCATTAATAACAAGACAAAAAGCAATACTGAAAGACGGACATGATACGATCAAACGTCTTCGTGATTCAGCGAAAATATCGCAATAGCCATTCATCATCAACGAACTAAAAAAGGACCGATGCAAATCGGCCCTTTTTTTATGCATAATCTCAATATGATTACCGTGGTTTCTTCACTGATTCATCATCGTGCTTGCGACTGGTCGAATCAGCATTCAGGTTGGATTGGTTGGATGGGTAACCCAGGCTGTCATTCTGGTTGTCTTCACCCACGCCTGTCGCTGCGCGGCTTGCGGCTCCGCTGCTGTCATTAGGCGTTGTTTCTGACTTGCTTCCTGAGCCTTCGCTTCCTTTTTCGGAGTCGTTCACTGTTCCGCAAGAAGCAAGTGACATGCAGATGGCAAAGGCGGACATTGTAATGATTGATTTTAACGCTTTCATACTTGGTTTTTTGTTTAGTTGGATGTTATAAGCTTATGTTAAGACATTAGTCTTCTGTTAAAACGTTTATTTAGATTAACATAATGATGGGTGGCCATCAGGAAAGCCGGATCAGCAGCCCTTCGTCCCCGCCCAAAGTAATGATATCTTCCACTTGCATACCGATGCGTTCAATTTCTGTTCCCAGGATAATGGTACCTGAATAAGATTCCTGTCTCGGTTTGAAATAGGCAGGTCTGTGACTCAGATTCAAAACAATCAGAAATCTCTCATTGCCAGATTCGCGCAAGTAAGAGATTAGTTGTTGGTCCGCATAAACAGGCCTGTAAGATCCGACATTCAGCGCTGTGTGTTCTGTGCGGAGGCTAATCAGTTTACGGTAAAAATGCAGTTTGGAATACGCATCCTCTTTTTGCTTCTCAACATTGACCCGTCCGGAGTTGAATGGCAATCTCAACCATGGCTTGTAAGTTGAAAAACCTGCATTGATCTCGCCGCTCCATTGCATAGGCGTACGGGCGGGATCGCGGCTGATATTCAGATCGGGCATATTCAGGCCTTGCGGGTCTACGATTTCGTTCATTGGAATCGCCACATCGCGCATCCCGATTTCATCTCCATAATATATAGTAGGCGTCCCGCGCAATGTCAGCAGCAAGAGCGCAGCGACTTTTGCCTGCTCACGGCCAACGCGGCTTGATATTCGCGGTTTATCATGATTTCCCAGCACCCAGTTCGGCCACCCTTCGGCGGGTAATGCGCCTTCATATTCATCAATCGCCATAGCAATCGCAGGCGCATCCCAGGGCAATGTTAGTAACTGGAAATTGAATGGCAAGTGAGCGCCCTTGTTATCCTGACCATAATAGGTAACCAGCTTGTGAATTGGCAGATAAATTTCACCGATCAGCACGCGCTCGTCGTATTCATCAGTAACAGCGCGCATCATACGTACAATTTCGTGCACCTCGGGCTGATCCGTGGAATAAACCGGTGTGTAATGATCGTAAATCAGATCGTTCGGGTCGAATGTTAAACCTGGGAACGGCGGATTATCGCGCAGTTGCTCATCCTTAATCATATGCCACATGACATCCACCCGGAAACCGTCAATCCCTTTGTCCAGCCAGAAACGCATTACATTCATCATGGCCTCCTGAACTTGCGGGTTGCGCCAGTTTAGGTCGGGTTGTTCTTTCAAAAAAGCGTGGTAATAATATTGCTGGGTAACTTCGTCCCATTCCCAGGCATGTCCGCCAAAAACGCTCAGCCAGTTGTTAGGTAGCCCGCCATCGGCTTTCCCGTCGTGCCAGATATACCAGTCGCGTTTGGGATTGTCCTTGGAAGATCTGCTTTCCAGGAACCAGGGATGCTGGTCCGATGTGTGGTTTGGGACCAGGTCCAGAAGCAGCTTCATGCCCCGGTTGTGGACTTCGCCGAGCAGTTCATCAAAATCTTCCATTGTCCCGAAAAGCGGGTGTATGCCTTGATAATCTGATATATCGTAACCGAAATCGGCCATTGGCGAAGAAAATATCGGCGAGAGCCAGACGCAATCTACACCCAGCCATTGTAAATAGTCGAGCCTGCTGATAATGCCTTGCAGATCACCAACGCCATCACCGTTTGAATCCTGAAAAGACCTTGGATAGATCTGGTAGATAACGCCATTTTGCCACCAGAGATGCTGTGACTTTACAGATGGTTGTGTTATTCCTTGCTCCATAATTGTGGGTTTTGATCATTCAAAAGCCTTTGGACGTAAAAAATCGAGCCTACAAGAATAGCAAGAGCGATAGCGCGAGAAGTGAAGTTGCACCATTCCTACAATGATATGTATTAATGGATGTTGTGGCACAGTTTTTAGATCGCCGGGGTATCTTTTAAAATCTGTTAACCAAAACGAGTATTCAAATGGAGCAAATAACAACACAGGAAAAAGACGCTTTCTTCAAAGTTGCGGAGGGCGTTTGGGGGTTGACGGACATTATGGTGAATGTATATGTTGTCCAAAATAAGGAGGATCAGTCCTGGGTCCTGATAGATGCCGGGCTCAAATCTGCCTATCCGAAAATCAAGAAAATGGTCACTCAGCTTTTTGGAGAAGGAGCGAAGCCAGCGGCAATTGTGCTTACACACGGTCATTTCGATCATGTAGGGTCTCTGAAAAAACTGGCGGAAGAGTGGGACGTGCCCGTTTATGCACATTATCTGGAATTGCCTTATCTCAGGGGAAAATCCAGCTACCCACCACCGGATTCCAGCGTAGGAGGCGGGCTTATGGCTTATATGGCTGACCTTTATTCGTCAAGTCCGATTGACTTGCAGGGTCGGGTAAGCGAGTTCCCCGGCATAACTGCGGACATCCCCTTCATGCCCGAATGGAAATACATTCATACGCCCGGGCATGCACCCGGACACGTAAGTTTCTGGCGCGAAAAAGACAAAGTGCTGATAGCGGGCGATGCTGTGGTAACAACCAAACAGGAGTCGGCAACGGCGGTTTTGTTACAAAAGAAAATCTTAAGTGGTCCTCCAAAATATTTCACCTGCAACTGGCTGAAAGCAGAAGATTCGGTAGACCAGCTTGCATCGTTACTGCCTAATGTGCTTGCGACGGGCCATGGCAAACCAATGTACGGAAAGGAAATGCAACAGCAGCTGCTGGAACTTGCCTATTATTTCGAAGAGAAAGCGGTGCCAAGCACAGGCCGTTATGTAATGAGCCCTGCCATTACGGATAGCGAAGGAATTGTGTCTGTGCCGAAAGAAACTGCTGAACCTTATCAAGTACTGTTTACAGTTGGGGCAGTTGCCGCAGCGGCGGCGCTTGGCTGGGCTTTGTTTTCAAAATATAAGGTTCAAAAGACCTATTAAACCAAAGCAAAGAGTATAGCTTAGCTATAGCTTAGCGCCTAACACTTATTTCATAACGTCAGGTACAGAGACGATCGTCATGTGCTATGCCAGCAACGAATTTGCTATGCCAGCATGGAAACGACATTTTCTGACCTGACGTTGTGTGGAAATGTGTGCCCTCCGTCAACAACTTTATATACTTAATTCCATTGTTATGCCGTTAACTCTTCCATGCCAGCCAGGATTGCTGGCAGGTATGATTTTTTACGTCCATTTTCTTAATTCGTAAGGATTAAAATGAAAGTAAATAAGTACTATCATAAAAATGGATCAAAGAGAGATTTACCTAGTAGACGATTCGGCGGATCATAGATATCTTGTCCGGACAATCTTTAAAAAATTTCTTCCCAATTATCATGTGCGTTTTTTCCAAGGCGGCAGTGAATTATATCAATTTCTCATCCTGCAATCCTCCCCGGACTACGCTGGCAGACTTCCCGCGCTAATCATACTTGATCAGCAAATGCCAGCCATCAGTGGGCTCGAAGTGCTGAAACTACTCCGCCGGACACCGGACAACGCAAAAACTAAATGGAAAACCGTGCCGATCGTTATCCTCAGCAGTGACGATTCAAATGACATTATCAATAAATGTTACATGGCAGGCGCTAACTCGTTTTTTTTGAAACCACTCGAATTCGAAGAACTGCGTTACATGTTGGAAACGATCTGTCACTATTGGATGGATTACAACAAGCTTCCACAGATCAGCCAACCAAAGATTGAACAAAAGCCAACGACGCTGGATCACGATGAGTAACGCATTTGTTACCGCGTAATATTACCTGGTGGCTTGCCATTTAATAAGTGTAAAACCGTTTGATAACACAAATACCGGATGTATGGCTCAATTTCGGTTATTTTGAACGTCACTCAAAACTATCAAAACCGTGGAAAGTAATAGAGAGATCGGCGCGACGATCATATTATTTGGAATGATATTTTTCTGGATCTTTTCCACTATCCGGAAAAATCACAGAGCAAAACAAAAGCAAAAAATTCTACGTGAAGGCATTGAAGCAAATGCAACGGTCCTGAACATTAAACCGACCGGCGAGTATTTGAACAATTTACCCGAATACCAGATGAAAGTAAAAATCCAGCATCCGAAAGGCACGGACTTCGTAGCAGAAGTAACAGAAACATTGTCCTACTCCAAATACGATGCGATGAAACAAGGCAGCCAGGTGCTGGTAAAATACGACCCGGAATATTACAAACGGGTAATCTTTTTACAAACCGCCTGACACCTATACAGACATTAACAATCACACACCTATTCGCAATTTATTGCGGTTCTTTCAAGGCAACTTCCGGTCATCGGCGGTTGCCTTTATTTTTTTCTGTAAGCAGCGATTTTTGCGTATAATTCGTTGGGCGTGAAAGGCTTGCTAATGTAGTCGTTCATGCCTACTTTGAAGGCAATGTCCTTAATGTCCAGCATAGCCGAGGCTGTAAGCGCAATGATAGGAAGCTGTGCATATTTCGGGTCGGGCAGATACCGGATCTTGGCTGTGGCTTCGTAGCCGTCCATTTCGGGCATTTGCAAATCCATCAAAACAAGATCATAGTCGTTCTGCTGCACGATTTCACAAGCGATAAGTCCGTTTTCGGCTACGTCATAATCTATTTCCCATTGCTTCATGAAGTTTTTCATCAGGAAAATGTTGACCGCATTGTCTTCAACGATCAGCACTTTCATGCCTTTCAGACTCTTGATATCCGTAACGGATTGGCTGGTTTGGGCCGGAATCTGTCTTTCACTTAGTTTAAATGTAAGGCTGAAATAAAAGGCCGAACCTTCGCCTGGTTTGCTGCGCAGGTTAATGGTGCTTCGCTGCAATTCCAGCAGTCTTTTTGTTATCGTAAGTCCAAGGCCTGAGCCTCCGTATTTTCTGGTCGTATCCGAAGTTGCCTGCGTGAAGCTGTCAAAGATGTTATCCAGTTTTTCAGGTGGGATTCCGATTCCGGTATCTTGTATCTCAAAGTCAATGGTTACAGAATCCGGATCACGCTTTGCTATGGAAGCAGAAATTGTGACTTTGCCAAATTCGGTAAACTTCACGGCATTGCTTACCAGATTGGTAAGGATCTGGCCCAGGCGCACAGGGTCGCCTGTTACATTGAGGTTAAGTGCCTCATCCACATTCAATGCAAGTGAGATTCCTTTCTCATCGGCTCTTTGGATACTGCCCGAACGAATGTTTTCGAGTAATACGAGAATGTTAAAATCAACCTCCTCAAACTCAATCTTTCCGGCTTCTATCTTACTGAAATCCAGGATATCATTAATAAGTACCAGTAGGTTTTCAGCCGAAAATTTCAGAATGTTCAGATATTCCATCTGCTCCGGCTTCGGATCGTGTTGAAGCAGCAAATGCGTAAAGCCGATCACTGCGTTCATAGGTGTCCGTATCTCATGGCTCATTGTAGACAAAAACTGGGATTTCGCCACAGCCGCCATCTCTGCCTGTTCCTTCGCTTTGATCAGTTCCTGCTCATTTTTCTTTTGCGCATCAATGTCCATAATGGCGCCGTAAAGCTTCACGACACGCCCGGTATGGTCGGCAAACGGCTTTCCTATGGCATGGATAAACTTGATCTTACCATCCGGGAGCACAATCCTCAGGTCAAAGCTCGCCGGGTTGAGGTTATTTACAGCATCCTTGATATGCGAAATGTATAGATGCATATCGTCCGGATGGATCATTCTAGAAAATAACTCCGTATTCGGGCCAGTGGAATTAGGTTCGAGGCCAAAGATGCGGAATGCTTCATCAGACCAGTAATTCTGGTTGGTAACCAGGTCCGCTTCCCAGCTTCCGCTGTGTGTAAGTTGTTGGGATTCAGCGAGCATGGCTTCATTCCGCCTGATTAATTCTTCGGCATTTTTCCTATGGCTGATATCGTGCCAAACCACCAGGAGCACCATTTTATCATCGACATGGACCGGATTCAGCGTCACTTCTACCGGAAATTCATCGCCATCCCGGCGTTTATGGATCCATTCGAACCGGTTGTAGCCCGTTTCGTGCGCAATGCGGTCCATTTCCAATGATTTTTCGTCAGAACGCCTTCCGTCCGGCTGGAATTCCGGTGAAAACTTCGCGGGATGGATTGACAGCAGCTCGCTCTTGTCCTTGCATCGTAGCATCGTTACGGCTGCGTTGTTGCAGTCTATGACGCCCTGACTGTCAATCAGTAAATGTGCATCCGTTGAACGTTCGAAAACTACGCTCAGCTTTTCCCGCAGCGAATAGCGTTCGTGAATATCCGTGATGGAACCCACCATTCGCGCAGGTTTTCCATCGATAAACTTAGCATTTCCGCAACATTCGAAATAGCGGTAACCTTTGAATTTTGTGCGCAACCTGACCTGCACATTGTATGGGATATTTTGTTCGAGCTGGGCATTGATTGCCGTTCTCACAACTACCCGATCGTCGGGATGGACGAGCATTTCTGTGAAATTCTCGTAACCCGGCGTAATTTCATTTGGCTGATATTCAAGAAGTTCGAAAAGCCGATCTGACCAAGTCTGCTTATTTGTTTCAAAATCCCAATCCCATATTCCGGCATTTATACCGGAAATCACCATTTCCAAAGACTCGATTGTAAACGCTGAACTCATTAGCTAACCTGTTCCAATATTTTTCTAAATAAAGATAATTTATATTGCAATGTTACTGTTTGTAAAGTGAATTTGTAAAACTAGTTGGGCGATCTTTAGCCTGCGACTTTTTAGCAATGTGCGGTATAAAAATCAAAAACCGCAACAACTGTCCAAACACTCGTTGTGACATCTGCTGCGGTTTTTTGAATAAAACTTAGCTAAAAAAATGGAGTGTTATCTAGAAAATAAATTTAGTGCTCAGGAAGTTGGACGTATCCTCGTGAACGATTTCGTTAATCAGCTGCTTATTCGCTTCATTCATTTTAAATGCAACCAATGAGCGGATGGAGAACGAGCGGATCGCGTCGGCAACAGATAATGTTCCTTCTGCGCTGTCCTTGCGTCCTGTGAAAGGGAACACATCCGGACCGCGCTGGCACTGGCTGTTCACATTCACACGGCTCACCTGATTTACGAGCGGATCGATCAGCGAAGCAACTTCATCGGCATTGCTACTGAATATGCTAACCTGCTGTCCGTGTGTAGATTCAATTAAATATTCAATCGTTTCTTCCAGGTCATCAAACGGAACAACGGGCACGATAGGGCCGAATTGCTCTTCGTAATATAGCTTCATTTTATCATTGATGGGATAAACCACAGCCGGATAAAAGAACGAGCCTTCCGAAGCTCCGCCATTTTCATTCATGATCTGCGCGCCATTTTCGAGTGCATCTGAAATGCAGCCGTTCAGATATTCGATTTTATTGGTTTCCGGCAGAGGAGTCAGGGCGACGCCTTTTTCCCACGGCATACCGAATTTCAATTCACCGACCGCATCACACAGCTCTTTCAGGAATTGATCCGCAATGCTCCTGTGCACCCAGACGATCTTCAAAGCCGTGCAACGCTGGCCATTGAAGGAAAGCGAGCCCGTAATGATCTCTTTTACAGCCAGGTTGATATCTGCATGCGGTGTAACAATCGCTGCATTTTTCGCATCCAGACCCAGTACTGCACGTAAGCGGTTTACTTTCGGGTGGGACTTTTTCAGTTCGTTGGCCACTTTACTCGAACCGATTAATGTAAGCACATTGATCTTTCCGGATTGCATAAGCCCCGGAACAATCGCATTGCCACGGCCGTAAATCACATTCACAACGCCTTTTGGAAAGCTGTTCATGAAGGCTTCCTGCAAAGGATAATGCAGCAATGTCCCGAATTTCGGAGGTTTAAAAAGTATTGTGTTACCCATGATCAATGCGGGGATCAGGGTTGTGAAAGTTTCGTTTAAGGGGTAATTAAATGGTCCCATACAAAGCACAACGCCTAATGGTGAGCGCCTTACCTGCGCGGCAATGCCGTCCACAATGTCGAAACCGGAAGAATCTCTATCTAGGTTTTTGAGGGAATCAATGGTTGCGTAAATATATTCGACGGTCCGGTCAAATTCTTTGGTTGAATCGGCAAACGACTTGCCGATTTCCCACATGATGAGCTTTACGATAATGTCCTTTTGTTCGATCATTTTACCAGTAAACTGCTCCACGCAGTGTATTCTTTCGGCAACACTCATCGTAGGCCATTCGCCCCGGCCATTGTTATAAGCAGCAACAGCAGCGTCCAGCGAAGCCGCTGCTTCGTCGGCTGTGCATATCGGATAACTGCCAATCAGTTTGCGTTCAAGGCCATTTTCTGTTTTGATACAAACAGGCGAGTAAACCTCATGCACAGGGCCATCCCAGGTCTTCATTTCGCCATTGCTCAGATACTCGCGCTGGTGGACCAATGAAGGCAGCAAAAATGCTGCGGGAATGTCTTGTTCTTCAACAAAGATGTTTTTTAACGTGGAATTGAAATCCATTGAGTCATTATTTATTGTGAAACCGTAACATTTTAACACACTGGGATGATGACGAGGTTTAGCCATTTTATCCCTAATACGGAAACAAACTTAGCGGACTTTACAATTCTTTAATGGATTGATTTCGACCTAAAATGACTTAAAATTGTCAAATATTACTATGTTTTGTCATTTTGAAGAACCGGGTGATCAAAAAGATCGATGCCATCGTCAGTCCGAGGATCAGCCCCAGCCACATGCCCACAGCGCCCATCCCGAAGTGAAATGCCAGCAGATAGCCAACCGGAATCCCAATGACCCAATAGGCCACGCCAATCAGGACGGTTGGCGTTTTTACATCCTTAATCCCACGCAAGAGCCCCGCGCCGATCGCCTGGGTGCTGTCGGAGATCTGGAATACGGCAGCAAACAATAAGAGGAGTGCAGCAAGCGCCAGAACTTCGGTGTTCTTATTGAACAGGGTAGGGATCTGGAATCTGAAAACAAAGAACAGGACCGCACAGAGCGTTCCGTAAATCAATGCGGTGAGAATGGTGCTTTTCCCGATAATAAAGATTTTGAGCCAATCTTTTCTGCCCAGCGCGTTGCTTACGCGGATGGAACCCGCCTGCGCAAGGCCCATAGAGACCATAAATGTTAAGGAAGCGCTGCTTAATGCAATCTGATGCGCGGCTTGCGCCACCGCGCCCAATGTTCCTATAATGATACCCGAAACAGCAAATGCCCCGGCCTCCATGCCGATCTGCAAACTGCTGGGAACGCCTATATGCAGCAGTTCCCGCCAGGTTTGTGCTTTAAATTTCCATTGACTGCTGCTTACAGCAATGTATCGCGAGAATGTTTTGTGCTTTAAAACAATAGCGGCCAGCGCCAGAAACATGCAGGACCGCGTAATCAATGTTGCCCAGCCTGCGCCTTCCAATTCAAGGCGTGGAAATCCCCAGTTGCCGTAGATAAGCAGCCAGTTTAGCAGAATGTTCAGCGGCATCCCGGCCAGCGACAGTATCATAGCCGTTCTGGTATATTCCAGCCCGTCCGCAAATTGTTTCAGGGTCATGAAGAGCAGCATAGGAATGATGGACAGTCCCATTAATCTCATAAACGGGATCGCCAGCTCCACCACTTCGGGATCCTGTCCCAGGTTATGCAGCAAGCCTTTTCCAAAAACCAGTGTAAGCGAGATGGCAACGGCCGTTAATGCGCAAAGGCAAAAACCATTGAACAAATAATGTGAAACCAGCTGGGAATCACGGCGTCCGTTAGCCAGGGAAACCATTTGGGAAACCGAAATAGTCATCCCTATACCGATCACAAAAGGAATGTTCATGGCATTGATGACCAAGGCGGCGGCGGCGAGTTGTTTGTAGCTGATCGCGCCGACCATTGCGCTGTCAATAAGGTGGAGGGCCATTTGGGCAAGTTCTCCGATGATGATGGGTAAAGCTAATTTTAATGTTTGTGATGCTTCGGTTTTCATGGCACGCTAACAGATACTAAAAAAGAATGCAAAGTTAGATAACCCATCCGGATAAACTTTGATTCGATGCAAAGTCAACTTCATTAAATATCTGTGAACAGTTCAGGTAAACACCAGAATTATTCGTCTGTCCAGTAAGTTGGTAGAGTAAAAACAATGAGAAAATAGGTTTCTATATTTGTACAAAAAAGAGAATATCGATAGAACGCTTACAAAATTTTATAATGGCTATTAAAAGCAGCATTGCAGCGAGAGGGCTCGGTAGGGCAACGGTAACGTATACGTTTGCCAGATTGGGAGTGTTATTAATGATTATTTGCGGCTGTCAGCCATTGCTTGCGCAAACTGCGAATAAATTGTCCGTTACCGGGAAGATCGTTGACGGTCAGAACAACAGCCCGCTGGGATATGCGAGCATCAGGCTTTTCCGGACTGCGGACAGCACTTTTACAGCCGGTGCCATTACGGATGAAACAGGAGGGTTCATTGTCGAGATCGCTGCGGGTTCCTATTATGCGTTATCTGAATTCATTGGTTATAAACCACAAATCACCCAGGATATCAAGCTTACCGGCGCCAACTCACCGCTGAACATTGGCACCATAAAAATTTCGGGATCGGCAAGGACGTTGGATGAAGTCACCGTGCAGGCAGAGAAAAGCTCAATGGAATTATCGCTGGATAAAAAGATCTTCAATGTCGGAAAGGATCTCGCTAATGCGGGCGGAACAGGCGTAGATATCCTGACCAATATTCCATCCGTTGCTGTGGATGTGGAAGGCAATGTCAGTCTCAGGGGCAGCGGCAATGTGCGTATATTAATTGACGGTAAACCTTCCGGGTTGGTGAGTATCAAGGGCGCAAGCGGCTTGCAGCAATTGCAGGGAAGCATGATCGAGCGCGTCGAGATCATTACCAATCCTTCGGCCCGATATGAGGCTGAGGGGATGGGTGGCGTGATCAATATTGTGTTAAAAAAAGAGCGTAAGGAAGGGATTAATGGCTCGTTCGACATTATAACAGGTTATCCAACCAATTATGGAGCGGCTGCGAATGTTAACTACCGTCGCAAAAACCTGAACTTTTTTATCAATTATACATTGTCTTACCGGAATACGCCCGGGAAAAATTATCTATACCAGGAGCTTTACCGCAACGATTCGACATTCATTATGGAGCGGGATATGACTTCTAATCTGAAAGGAATGAACAACAGCGCACGCGGCGGAATAGATTATTATTTTAATCCAAAAAACATTCTGACCGGTTCCTACACCTGGCGCACCAGCAAGGGAAAACGCTTTTCAACATTAAAATACAGGGATTATCTGGGGAGCGTCAACAATCTGACAAGCTTCACCAACCGGACACAGGACGAGACCGAAACAGAGCCTAACTCAGAATATTCGATGACTTACAGGAAAACATTTAACAAAAAAGGGCAGGAGCTTACGGCTGACGTTCGGTATCTCGATAACTGGGAGGATTCGGACCAATATTACCGGGAGAATGTTTACCGGCCCGACGGCAGTCCATCGGATATTCCGCCGTTGCTGCAACGTGCCGTGAACTATGAGACAGAAAAACAATTGCTTTTTCAGGTGGATTATGTGCATCCGTTTGGAAAAGACGGGAAATTGGAAGCCGGGGCAAGAAGCAGTTCGCGCGATATGACAAACGACTATGCGGTCACGCAGGAAACCAGCGAAGGCTGGATTACATTGCCTAATCTGACTAATGACTTCTTGTATGAAGAAAATATCAATGCAGCCTACGGAATTGTTGGAAATAAAACGGGCAAATTTTCTTACCAGGCAGGCTTGCGGGCTGAATGGACAGGTGTTACAACAGAATTAAAGCAAACCCGGGAAGTGAATGAACGCAATTATGCGAATTTATTCCCAAGCGTCCATGTGACTTACGATTTCGCCAAGCAGAATGCATTTCAGCTGAGTTTCAGCCGTCGCGTCCGCAGGCCGCAATATAATGACCTGACCCCTTTTGCGACTTATAGTGACAATCGTAATTATTGGAGTGGCAACCCGGACCTTAACCCGGAATTTACCAATGCATTTGAGTTCGGACACATTAAGTATATGGGCAAAGGTTCGCTGACGTCTTCACTATATTACCGCCATACGAATGGCAAAATCACGAGTATCAGAAGCGTGCAGGAAGACGGAAGCTCTTACACACGTCCCGAAAACCTCGGGACCGAAGATGCCTATGGGGCAGAATTTACGAGCTCTTTTACGCCTTATCAATGGTGGAAGCTCGATGGCAGCGTCAACTTTTTCCGCGCCATTACGGACGGGACGGGCTTGGACGAAGACTTCCAGAGCGATACTTACAGCTGGTTCGTGCGGATGATGTCGCGCTTCACATTATGGAAGAATACGGACGTCCAGTTAAGAGGTAATTACGAAGCGCCGCAACAGACTCCGCAGGGCAAACGCAAAGCATTGGCCACGCTGGATCTGGCTGCAAGCAGGGATATCTTAAAGAACAATGGGACGTTGACGCTGAGCGTGATAGATGTTTTTAACTCGCGTAAATTCAGGTCAGTCATTGGAGGAGCGAACTTCTACACGGTGAACAATTCGCAAGGCCGCAGAAGACAGATCAACCTGACTTTGAACTACAGATTACACCAGGCGAAGAAGAAGCCGAAGGAAGGTGTTGAAGGCGAATTTTAAGCGCTGAAATTTTATTAAACGGTAAAACTTTTTTAACTTTATTATGATTTGGCTGAAAAATGCATTGAATGAATTCTCCATGTCTGTCGAAAGCCGGTAGAAAACGTTAACTGAGAAATTTAATACCGTATTATGAGCGCTATTCCAAATAAAACTATTTTCCTTGCGGACGACGATGCAGATGACTGCATGCTGTTCGAAGATGCATTGAGAGAGGTGAGCACATCGACGGAACTTACTACGGCAAATGACGGGGTTGAATTGATCCATTTAATGGAAAATAACGTTCCGCCGCCGCCTGACGTGATTTTTTTGGACCTGAATATGCCCAGAAAAAACGGTTTTGAGTGCCTGGAACAAATCAGGAGTACAAAAGCTTGGGAGTCGATCCCCGTTGTCATATTTTCGACAACCGGACAAGAGGAAATGGTGCGTAAAGTACACGAACAAGGGGCCAATTTCTTTATAAGAAAACCAGGATCTTTCCCCAAACTGAAACAGGCCATTAAGCAGATCCTGGATATCGACTGGGCTAAGCATAACTGGAAGCCCGTTGCAGAGAATTTTTACTATCAATACTAATCCTCAATTGTTCACCTCCCAAGTTTGTAAAAAGATCTTTTTATAGAAAGCAGTGGACAACTTACAGCAGCACACGGATTCAGATCATCGTGTCAACAAAACAGAATCTTACAATGTGCAAACTAGCGTAGTCGATAGCGAAAGCAGGTTTAGAAATACAATGAGACAGGCGCCCGTAGGAATCGTTATCCTGCGGGGGCCTGATTTTTTTGTTGAGATGGCCAATGATACGTATCTCAGCATCATCGATAAAAGTGAGGAAGAGTTCGTCAATAAACCCCTGTTTGTTACACTTCCCGAGGTGAGGGCTTCCATTGAAGTGATCCTCAATAATGTGATCAAAACAGGCATTGCCTATAACGGGAATGAGTTTGAGGTCACAATGAGGCGTTTCGGCAAGCCAGAGCAATGCTATTTCAACTTTGTATATCAGCCCATTACCGAGGAAACAGGTGAGATTTCGGGCATATTTGTGGTTGCGACCGAGGTTACCCAGCAAGTGCTTGCCAAACACCGGCTTGAACGCAGCGAAACCCAGTTCAGGAAGCTGGTTACACAATCACAATTTGCCAAGGCCATTGTGAAGGGTCCGGAGTTTGTGATCAGCCTTGCCAACGAAAGTATGCTTACCAACCTTTGGGGACGGCAAATGCACGAAGTGGTTGGGCAAAGGTTATTCGACGTTTTTCCTGAGCTGGAACACCAGAATATGGGGAAAACCCTCAGGAATGCTTACCAGACCGGCAAATTATACCGGGATAGCGAGGCGTCCATGATCATTAGCGGCCCGGATGGCCCGAAGGAACATTATGTGGATTTCCAATATGCGCCCACGGTGGAAGCGGACGATGAAGTTTCGGGCATAATGATCTCCCTGAATGATGTTACCGACAAAGTAAGATTTCGCAAACAGATTACGGAGGCTGCGGAAAGGCTTTCCCTGGCCACAGACGGAACGCAGCTCGCCACGTGGGATCTGGATCTGAAAACCAGGCACATTATCTATTCCGGCCGGCTTGCAACTATCTTTGGATTTGAAGAAACCAAACTTCTGACGCATCAGGATATGCGTGAGCTGATCCATCCGGAGGACAGGAAAACTGTGGTGGAAAAAGCTTTCCAGATTGCTTTGGAGACCGGCACCTATTACTACGAGGCCCGTATTATCCATCCGGATCAATCGATCCATTGGATACGGACACAAGGAAAAATCATGTATGATGAGGATCACCGTCCGCACCGGATGCTCGGCACCATGATGGACATTACCGACCGGAAAGAGGACGAATTAGCACTTAAAATAAGCGAAGATAAATACAGAACATTGGCTGATGAGCTGGAATCCCAGGTTCAGCTGCGTACGAAGGAGCTTACCATCGCCAACAGTGAATTGGTGAAAACGAATATGGAGCTTGCGCAATTTGCCTATGTGGCCAGCCACGATTTGCAGGAGCCATTGCGGAAAATCCAGACATTTGCGACAAGGATACTGGAAACCGAAAATGAAAATTTGTCTGCGCGAGGTAAGGATTATTTTCAGCGGATGCAGGCATCGTCAACCCGGATGCAGCAGCTGATTGTAGATTTACTGGCATTCTCGCGTGCGAATGCGGTTGAAAAGCATTATGAAGAAATCGATTTAAATTCGGTTTTGCAGAGTGTAAAAGAACAGCTCGGCGATCTGATCCATCAGGCAAATGCAGAAGTCATCAGCGATGCACTGCCGGTTTGGAACATTATTGAATATCAATTTGAGCAGCTCTTTACCAATTTGATTGCCAACGCCATTAAGTTTGCCAAAAATGATACGAGTCCTGTTATCGTCATCCGGTCGGGCCGCATTTCGGGCGAGCTTATCCCGGTAAAAGGGGCTGAGGCGAACCAGACTTATCAATATCTGTCATTTTCTGACAATGGGATAGGCTTTGATCCCCAGTTCAAGGACCGCATATTCCAGGTTTTTCAGCGGCTGCATAACCGAAGCGCTTATGAAGGAACGGGCATTGGATTGGCTATTTGTAAAAAAATTGTAGAAAATCATAAAGGCCTTATTGATGCCATCGGTAAGCCAGGATTAGGCTCAACTTTCATTATTTATCTGCCGCTCTGATTAAAAACTTGATTCGCTGTCAGCACGGTCGCGCGATTTCTGAAATGTAATGGCAATGCCCGTGAGAATGATAACGCCTCCCAGGACCATTTGCCAGGTTATTTGTTCATCAATAAAAACCCAGGCAAGCAATCCGGTAACAACCGCCTGGCTCAAGAGGCTCAGGGAAACGCGCTGCGCGTCCATTTTCTGAACTGCATAACTGATCGCCAGCCAGCCGATCAGCTGACAAATCAGACCCTGAACAGCAAAAACGGTCCAAATGACAGGCGTGAAATTCCAAAGCGGCTCTCCAAAGATTAAGCAGACAATCATCAGGAAGACAGAAGAAACCGCCATGCTAATGGTCATGAAACTCCCAATATTCAATCGGTTAAGGATCGGTTTGCTGATCAGCATGTAAGAAGCGTACAGCATGCCGGAGAGTACGGCCAGCGCAAAACCTTTGTCCAGACGCATTTCAAAAAAAGCCTCCGGACCGATAAGCACCACCATTCCCGCAACCGCAATAAGCGTCCCGATCCAGAAACTGGCTTTGGGCTTATTATTAAGGAAAAAGAACGATCCCACTCCCACCCAGGCAGGAGCCAGATTCGTCAGTAGCGTTGCCTGCGTCGCATTGGAATAGCGAATAGAGAGGTTCCAGACGGCTATATCGGTTGCAAAAATGATCCCGCAGAGCACGATAGGAAACCATAAATTCCTTGCGGGCCAATTGAATTTCTGCGTATACAGCATGCCGGGCAGCAAAAACAAGAACCCGAACAACATCCTGTAAAAAGCAGAAGTAATCCCTGAAACCGGTGCCCATTTGACCAAAACAGGGAAAATACTAATGCTTACAAGTCCGATAAGAAGGCTGACGCGGGGATTCATTACTAATAAAATAAATTCTTGCAAAGATAAGCATTCAACTCACCCGCATCACTTAAAGGACATTGTCGAAATCTTCCTGATCAAAGAGTTGGCTTTGCGCGGTCGTATTGAATAGGCCAGGCAATGTCTTCGCCAAGTTCGTGTGCCGCGTGCAATGGAAAATAAGGATCACGCAGCAGCTCCCGTGCCATAATGATCAGGTCGGCTTCTCCATTTTGTAAAATTTCTTCCGACTGGTTTGCCTCGGTAATCAATCCGACTGCACCTGTCAGCGCGCCGGTCTCTTTCTTGATTTTTGCGGAGAAAGGCACCTGATAAGATGGTCCAACTGTGATTTTCTGGTGAGAAGCCAGTCCGCCGCTCGACACGTCGATCAGATCAACGCCTTTTGTTTGCAATATTTTCACCAATTGAACCGATTGATTCTCGTCCCAACCGTTCTCAGCCCAGTCCGTCGCCGAAATGCGCACAAATAATGGCAACTCTGCTGGCCAGACTTTCTGAACTTCGTCAATGATCTCGATCAGAATGCGTACGCGGTTCTCAAAACTGCCTCCATATGCATCCGTTCGTACATTGCTTAGCGGTGAGAAAAATTGGTGAATCAGATAACCGTGTGCTGCGTGAAGTTCTATAACCTTGAAACCTGCTTCCAAAGCCCGTTTGGCTGCTTTACCAAAATCTGCAATCACTTTCTGAATACCATCCGCATCCAATGCAAGCGGCGCTTTTTCTGAATGATGAAAAGGAATGTCCGACGCGCTCAACGGTTGCCAGCCCCCTTCATTTTCAGGAACCTGGCCACGACCTTTCCAGGCCGGATAGGTGCTGGCTTTTCGGCCTGCATGGGCAAGTTGCACGCCCGGAACCGCTCCCTGCCCTTCGATGAAAGTGGTGATCTGTTTCAACTTCTCAATGTGTTCATCTTTCCAGATACCCAGATCTTCGGGTGAAATCCTGCCTTCCGGAGAAACGGATGTGGCCTCGGCAATCAATAAGGATGCTCCGCCCACGGCGCGGCTTCCCAGGTGCACCAGATGCCAGTCATTGGCGAATCCGTCCACAGACGAATATTGGCACATGGGAGAAACGACGATACGGTTTTTTAATGTGACACTTTTAATGGTAAGCGGAGTGAATAATAGGGATGACATGCGTTGAATGTTAAGTTTTTAATGTTTTAATTTTTTGGAGGATTTTAATCTCATCAATGGTAATTGTACTGATCAGCTCAAACAGTCCGTTGATCGTTTTCAGATCCGACAACATTTTTCGTGCTGGCGACTGGTCTGCCTTTTCAATTCCCATTTCTTTGATTTCCTTCTTTCTTTTTGCCAGAAGCGCTACGAGCTTTTGGTTTTGGGGCAATGATTCGCGCGCTATTTCAAAAGTGTTTTCAAGCTTTCCTTCAATAATGTCCGTTGCAGCTTTAATCTGCCGGTCAATTTGCCTGATCATGACTTCAAATTCGACCGAAAATTCCGAATATTCCAGCGTTTGCGCATAGGTCGAGAGCGATGCAATGTAGGACGTCAACATATGGCTTGTGGCAACGAACTGGTGATATTCTTCCATGTTCAACTGCTGGCGTTTCGGCTCTGACAGCATTTTTTGAAAGTTATCCGACAAATTCGCCATCGCAATGATCGCATCCTTCCGGAGTACTTTTAATTCGTTGATATCCAGATCTTTTCCTGTGAATTTCGCTGCTACAACGTCAAAATACTTGCGGTTAGCATCCAGTGCATCGCGGATATACTGGTTGATCTGCGTATGCTCCCAAACCGGCAGCACGTAAGACGAAATCAGATAAGCGATAATGGATCCGATGATCGTATCAATAACCCTGTCATGTAAAACCGCCGTAATCTGCTGAGGGTTCAGGAAATTGAAAGAAAGGATGACATATAACGTAATGGTTGTGGAAGCAATGAAGTAGTTGATCTTCAAAAAGCTGTAAGCCATGATCATTGCCAGCATCATAATGATGAACAATGCAGTCCCGTCCTGGATCAGATACAACAACATGAAACCCGTGAAAACGCCCACAAGCGTTCCCCCGATCCGGTGTACATTCCGCTGTTTGGTAATGCTGAAAGCCGGTTTAAGGATCACAACAATCGTCAAAAGAATCCAGTAACCGTGACCCACCGTCAGAAAAAGAGAGATGATATAGCCAATCAGAAGCCCTAGCGTAATCCTTAATGCATGTCTGAAATGGCTGGATTTCAACGAAAGATTGTCCAGCAGGATCCGGGGATGATATTCTTGTTTTGGAATAAAATTCTCGGCTTCAACATTTAATTTATAACCCTTACTCACCTCAGCATCATACGTCGTAGCCCTGTGCAGCTTTTTCACCCGTTCTGTAACATCTTGTAAGCTGTTGAGAATCTGGCGCAACATCATGAAATCCTCCATGTTATCATGCGTCATTTTATGCTCGCGCATATTTTCAAACGCCCGCTGGCATTTGTTGAATGCTTCGTCCAGGTCGTGCTTGGGGTGGGAGGGTGATCCACTCTGGATGGCCAGGCCAATTTGTTGGATCTCAGCCGATAACCAAGTAATATATGTGCCAAAAAGCCGTAAAACCTGGGTGTGATCAAATGCCCGGTGGAGGTTTGCGTAATTTTGCTGCGAGTTCAGGATTCTCTCGAATAAGTCAATGCTATCCAGGAACATCAGCATCAGGATCCGGCTTTTATTAGTCGATTCTGTAACGATTTCCCGTGTTTTGAAGAGGATCTCGCGCAGGTTTTCGTGGTTTTCACGGAGCGTAACCTGCTGGTGGATCATTCGGTTAAAGAGGTCGTCATAGTCCGGATTTGCAAAATAATACCCTGCTTTGATCCCAAGCAGCTTGCCTAATTCAACGAAATTCTCTCCCAAAAGCTGCTGGATCAGCTTATAAGGAAGCAATTTCTGCAAGATCATAAACAGGACAAAATACCAGATCCCGCCAGCCGCGAATATGGCTGCGGTGCGCAGCACCATGTCGCCGCTCAGATGGTCGTCAATGTTGAAAACAAAAACAAGCAAGGCAATGAGGCCGATACTATTCACCCGGTTTCCATAAACACCGACCAGCGAAAAGAACATCCCGAAAACAACGATTTCGAGAAATATTATAAAGTGAATGTGCCGGAGAAAGCCGGTAATGCATGCAACCAAAAAACACGTTGCAATGGCAATGAGCAATGAGTTGCGCCTTCTGTTGTGAGGACCGGGATTATCCGTTGAACCAATCAGCAATGTGCCCAGCGGAAATGCGATCATCTCGCCCAATATGCCGAAATGTTGAAAAATAAGGCTTGGAACAACCGCACCCAAGGTTAATCTTACGCCCGTGGAAAGGTAATGACTTGAAATAAATTTTTTGAATTCGTCGAGGTAATTCATGAAAAAGGCAATCGGTAGCTGTGCAATACTACTTATTAATAATCCACAAGCAACAAAACGCGTTCCAAAAAGCCGGAATATTTACACTCGGACGCCGGCAGCGGATAATAGAGCGGTTTTTGTATTTTTGATAAATACCGAAAACGAGGTAGCTTTTTAGAACGGCCTCACTGAATCAAAAACAATGCTGTTTGTAAACTTTGATCCTTTTCCAACACTGCAAACCGACCGTCTGCTTTTGCATGCAATGTCAGAAAAGCATGTGGCAGATATGTTCAGATTGCGAAGTAATCCGCTTGCCATGCAGTACATTGGAAAGCCCTTGATGCGATCGGAAAGTGACGCAAAGGATCTGATTGATGCTTATTCCAGAAATCTGCGGGACAGGATTGGCATTACCTGGGGCATTTCAATGAAGCGTGTGGAAGGCTTGCAAGACAACACTGGCCTGATAGGCACCATAGGCTTTCACAAAATGGATCTTTATAATCACCGCGCTGAAATTGGCTATATGATTCATCCGGAACATTGGTTAAAAGGACTAATGAGCGAGGCTGTCAGGCGGATTATTGACTACGGTTTTAAAAACATGCAGTTTCACAGCATTGAGGCTAAAATAAGCCCTGAAAATCAAGCTTCCAGAAAGATTTTGCTGAAACACGGCTTTGAAAAAGAGGCTTATTTTAAGGAAAGCTTTTATGAAAATGGTAAATTTCTCGATACTGAGATTTACTCGCTGCTTAACAAAACGGCATAAAAAAAGCTGCTCCTTTCGGCGCAGCTTTTTTACTTTATATTAATATCAAACTTCACTTAGTTCTCAGAGCCGATTTTCAGGATTGCCTTGTCAATGAAGTACTGACCAGTCCCTTCTTCGCCGATCACGTCAAACAATTCAATGGCGCGACGTGCGTTGTCTTCTTCCTCAATTTGCTCATTTACAAACCATTGCAAGAAGTTTTCCGTGCCATAATCTTCTTCTCTGCGGCTCTGGGTAACAATGCGGTTGATAGATTGCGTTACTGCAATCTCGCTTTGCAATGCTGCTTCGAACACGCTTCTGAATGTTGCAAACTCTTGTTTTACTGCTGCTACTTCCGGTGAAACGGCCGTTCCGCCCACAGTCATAATATAGTTGAATATTTTAAGCATATGTCCGCGCTCTTCGTCCGACTGCTTAAGGAAATATTTTGCACTGTTTTTGAATCCGTTACGGTCGCACCATGAAGCCATGGCCAGATATTTTGCAGAAGCTTCCGCTTCCATTTTCACCTGATTGTTCAAAAGTATTTCTATTTCCTCTTTCAGGGAAGTCCGTTGTCTTAATAAATCTCTCATGGTTACATTCTTTTATTTGTATTAACAAGTACAAATATCATGCGAAAGTTCAGCATTGCAAACGAAACCCGAAATTTGGAATTGGTCTAATATGATCGAAATGAGCTATTTAGACTAATTCCGGCTCGCTGAATAAGAGTTGATGCAAAAGGGAATTAAGTTCGATTGCGAAGTGGGTGCCATTTACCAGTTCTCTTAACTGGATCAGCTCGCAAAGGGTAAGCTTCTGGTAAATGTTGAGCTGAGGCGCTTCAACAAACCCATAGTCAGACTCATCTGACAGGTCAAAAATCTTGCTGTGAATGTCGATATTGTTAATGAAGCGGCGGAAACTCAGAAAGTCCTGAATCCTGAACGACGCCTGCATTTCACCAAAATGAAGAATGATCTTAGAAGTTAAATCGCACTGTAAGCTAGATCCTTTCGCAGTACTAAACAATTCATTTGGGGTATTCACTGACAGCAATCTATTTGAATCGTGGAAATTGTTGCACAAATATAACCGCAAACTAAATGTCAAGCAAGTTTATTTGTAAGCAATCTAATTACATGGAAGAAGAATTGACATTCCATGTGACCAGATTGCTTTTAATGTCAGCAATGCTAATTCCCAGCCTTGGCCCAGTTGTCTCTTAATGTTACTGTTCTGTTGAAAACGAGTTTTTCGGCGGTGCTGTCGGGGTCTTTGGCGAAGTAGCCTTTTCTTAGGAATTGGAATGATTCGCCTTCTTTGGCTTCATTAAGTGCCGGTTCTGCATAGCCTGTGATGATTTCCAGTGAATTGGGATTGATATAGTCTTTGAAATCACCTTCTTCCGAAGACGGATCTTCAACGGAGAAAAGACGGTCGTAAAGGCGAACTTCAACTCCCTGCGCGTGCGGAACGGAAACCCAGTGCAATGTTCCTTTCACATTGATACCGGTGGTATCGTGCCCGCTTTTGCTGTTCTCGATATATGAGCAATGCACCTCTGTGATTTCGCCATTTTCGTCTTTAACAAAATCATCACATTGAATGATGTATGCACTTTTCAAGCGGACCATTTTTCCAGGCGCCAAACGGAAATATTTCTTGGATGGCGTTTCCATAAAGTCCTCTTTTTCAATATAAATCTCCCTGGAAAAAGGAACTTCGCGGTTCCCTGTAGCTACGTCCTCCGGATTGTTTTCACTGTGGCACATCTCGGTAACGCCTTCCGGGAAGTTGGTAATGATCACTTTCAAAGGATCCAGAACTACCATTCTCCGCAATGCTTTTTTATTCAAATCTTCGCGAACGCAAAATTCCAACAGGCCGACATCGATCATATTTTCACGACGCGCCACACCGATCCGGTCACAAAAATCGCGGATACTTTCCGGGGTGTAACCCCTTCTGCGCAAGCCGCTGATGGTTGGCATTCTCGGATCGTCCCAGCCGTTTACGTGCTTTTCCTGAACCAGTTGTAATAATTTTCGCTTGCTGGTCACCGTATAATTCAGGTTACGGCGTGCGAATTCGTATTGATGCGATGGATAAATGCCGAGCTTTTCAATGATCCAGTCATACAATTCACGATGCGGCACAAACTCTAATGTGCATATAGAATGTGTAACCGTTTCAATCGAATCGCTTTGACCATGCGCAAAGTCGTACATGGGGTAAATGCACCATTTGTTGCCTGTACGGTGATGATGGGCGTGTTTGATCCGGTAAAGGATCGGGTCGCGCATGAGCATATTGATGTGCGCCATGTCAATTTTGGCGCGTAATGTGCGACTTCCGTCCGGAAAACCGCCATTTTTCATTTGTTCAAAAAGCGCAAGGTTCTCTTCAACCGAGCGGCTCCTGTAAATGCTGTCTTTCCCGGGCTCCGTCGGAGTGCCTTTGAGCAGCGCTATTTCCTCGGAAGTTGAATCGTCCACATAGGCCAGTCCTTTGCTGATCAGCTCAACAGCATATTCGTATAATGTATCGAAATAATCGGAAGCGTAAAGCTCGTTTTCCCATTCAAAACCCATCCACCGGATATCGTTTTTAATGCTTTCCACATATTCCGTATCCTCGGTAACCGGGTTGGTATCGTCAAAACGAAGGTTTGTATAGCCAGGAAATTTTTTGGTCAAACCAAAATTGAGGCAAATGCTGGATGCATGGCCGATATGTAAATAGCCGTTTGGTTCAGGGGGAAATCGGGTGATGATCTGGGTGTATTTTCCTGCCTGCAAATCCGCCTCCACAATTTCCTCTATAAAATTCAGGCTTTTCTCTTCTTTTTTCTCTTCCGTAATCATACTAAACTGGAAATATTTTTCGATTTTCAAAGTTAACCTTCTTCCCAACATTATCAGCAACGAACCGCGGCAAATCGCAAATCCGGGCTGTTTCCGTTACTTTTGCAAAATGCGCTATTTTCTCGAATTCAGCTATAAAGGAACGGCCTATAATGGCTGGCAAAAACAAAACAACGCATTAGGCGTCCAGCAGGTGCTGGAAGAAGCGCTCGCGAAAGTCCTGAGGTTACCCATTGAAATCACAGGCAGCAGCAGGACAGACACCGGCGTACATGCAGAACAACAATTTGCGCATTTTGATTTAGAAAATGAGATAGCCGATTTCGAGCTGCTGATCTACAAGCTCAATGGGCTTATTCCCAGGGACATTGCTGTAAAGCGCATCGTCCCGGTTGGGGACGACATTAACTCACGTTTTGCAGCCACGCACCGCAAATACGAATACCGCATCACGAGGCGGAAAAATCCATTTCTCACTGATTTGGCTTTTCAATTAAAAGCGGATCTTGACACTGAGCAAATGAACGAAGCGGCAGCGCTGCTTCTCCGATACAACGATTTTGAAAGTTTTAGCAAGATCCATACGCAAGTCAATAATTTCAGATGCACGATTACGGAGGCAATTTGGATTGAAGCGGGAGATATGCTCGTTTTTCATATCCGTGCAAACCGTTTCCTGCGCGGAATGGTGAGGGCGCTGGTTGGGACGCTGCTGGAAGTAGGAAAGGGGAAGCGGAGTGTTGCTGAATTTGAACAGGTTATCCTGGCAAAAAACAGAAAAGTAGCAGGCGCTCAGGCACCTGCGGAAGGTCTTTTTCTGGTTGAAGTGGGTTATGATTTTATTTAATGGCCTCCTGGCTGAACTGATTGTTAACCAGCCTGAAAATGCCCAGCGGATTGCTGTTCTTCAATTCATCCGGCAGCAGCGCGTCAGGCCAGCCCTGAAATGATTGCGGACGGACGAAACGTAGGATCGAATGTCTGCCAACAGAAGTGAATTTCGCATCCGCAGTTGCCGGAAAAGGCCCTCCATGATGCATAGAAGGGCAAACCTCCACGCCGGTAGGAACGCCATTCAGGATAAATCGGCCGGAAATTTGCGCGAGCTTGTCTACAATAGCCTGGTGCGCGTGCACCTCATGCTCCTCTGCCATCAGCGAGCAGGTAAGCTGTCCTTTTAAATGTAAAATCGCTTCAAGCATTTCATCCGTATGCTCACAAATGACAAGCAGCGAGAATGGCCCGAAAACTTCTTCATGCAATTTTGGATTGGCAATAAAACTTTGCGCAGAAACTGTTGCTATGGATGTCTGCGCCTGATTTTCTCCCTCAGACATTTGCTCTGAAACGGCGAGTCTGGAAACATCTTCCTGTTCAAACGCATGATCGCGGAGCTTGTAATAATTTTTACAAATGCCCGCCGTAAGCATTGTGGCAGATGTGGTTTTCAGGATTTCATTTTTATAAGAATCCGTAAATGCGATCAGGCCCTGCGTTTTTGTAACAAACACAAGTCCGGGATTCGTACAGAATTGTCCGGCTCCCAGGCTTACCGAACCTGCAAGCGTTTTCCCAAGTTCCAATGCATTGTGTTCCAGATAATCCGGAAGAACAACGATGGGGTTAACGCTGCCCATTTCAGCAAAGACGGCAATGGGTTCCTCGCGCTCCTGCGCCATTTTAAACAGCGCCATTCCACCTTTCATCGAACCTGTAAAACCAACAGCTTTACTGGCAGGATGCTTAACCAATGCTGTCCCTACTTCAAAACCATCGTCATATAGCATGGAAAAAACGCCATTCGGCATTCCGGTCCTTTGCGCGGCTTTTACAATGGCCTGCGCCGTCAGATCGCTTACGCCGGGATGTGCTGCGTGGGCTTTTACAATGACCGGGTTTCCGGCCGCCAATGCCGGGCCAGTGTCCACACCGGCTACGGAATACGCAAATGGGAAGTTACTCGAACCGAAAACGATAACCGGACCAATCGGAACGAGCATCTTGCGGATGTCGGGCTTGTGAACGGGCGTGCTGTCGGGTAGGGCCGTGTCGACGGACGCGTCCACCCATGAGCCTTCGCGGAGCAATTCCGCAAATTGCGTCAGCTGATTGGTCGTGCGGGCGCGTTCACCTTGCAGGCGGGCAATAGGCAGGCCTGTTTCCAGATTTGCTCTTTCAAGTAAGACGTCGCCAATCGCCAGGATCTCTTCGGTAATGGCAATTAGAAAATCAGCTTTTTTGGCGGCAGGAATTTTTGCGTATTCGCCAAATGCCTTGCTGGCAAGCGACATGGTGTTTTCGACTTCTTCAATCGTCGCCGTATGGAAATTTTCAGGAAGAAATGAATCTTTGGCTGGCACATAGGATTGAAATGTGCGGTCGCCCTGGCCAGAAAGTGAATAGCCAATGTAGTTTTTACCTTTGATTTCCATAAGTTAAGATTGTGTCAGACGAGACGTGCAATGATGTCATCTACTGAAATTCCTTCGGCTTCGGCTTTGAAATTCCGGATGATTCTGTGCCGTAGCACGGGCAATGCAACTGCTTTTACGTCCTCAATGTCGGGAGAATATTTACCTGAAAGCAATGCATTGCATTTGGCTGCCAGGATCAGCGCCTGTGAGGCACGGGGACCAGCGCCCCAGTCGAGATAATCGTTGGTGTCTTTTACGGCAAGGCCGGCAGCGGGTCTGGTTTTGTGAACCAGTTTAACCGCATATTCAATGACGTGATCAGTTACCGGAACGCGTCTTACCAAATGCTGGAAATCCATGATCTCCTCGGAAGTCACGACTTTTTTAACCTGATAACGAACGTCGTTGGTGGTGTTTTTAACAATGTTTACTTCCTCTGCATAAGAAGGATAATCCAGCTGGATCATGAACATAAAGCGGTCGAGCTGGGCTTCGGGCAGGGGATAAGTTCCTTCCTGCTCAATGGGGTTTTGGGTAGCCAGTACGAAGAAAGGACGTTCCAGCGCGTGCTTCGCCCCGGCAATGGTAACGGAATATTCCTGCATGGCTTCCAACAGCGCGGATTGCGTTTTGGGTGGCGTCCGGTTAATCTCGTCGGCCAGGATAATGTTGGCAAAAACAGGCCCTTTAATAAACTTGAAATTGCGGTTCTGGTCCAATGTTTCAGATCCCAGAATGTCTGACGGCATTAAGTCAGGCGTAAACTGGATCCGGTTAAAATTAAGATCGAGTGAAGAAGCAATGGTCTGGATGAGAAGCGTTTTGGCTAATCCCGGCACACCCACCAAAAGGCAATGGCCCTGGCAGAAAATCGCGGTTAGTAGTCCTTTAACAACCTCATCTTGCCCGATTATTACATTCCCAATCTCACTCCGGATTTTATCATAAGCTACTTTCATAGCTTCGGCAGCTTCAACGTCCGATGAATACTTCACGATGTATCAGATTAAATTTTCAACTCCTTTAACCGCAACCCTGTCCTGAAAAGCTAAATATCGTTTGCCAAAGCCTCTAATCCGAGCACTTTACAATCTTTATATTCCGGCTCGATGCTGATGAAAACGTCGCCCTGCGCTTTTTTAAACCATTCCTCCAATGCATTGTTCCGTTTGTTGCTCAGCACGATCTGAGCGAGTTTCTCGTAATCATCACGGAGATTAGCCGTGTGCGGCTCCGATTTGCTTTTGTACCAGATGATACGCATGGCGCTTCTTCCGTCTTCCGTACGATAGGCAACCGGTTTGCTCAGATCGCCCACTTTCATGGTGTCGATAGCAAAATATAGTGCCGGGTCCATGGAAGCATCCAGTGTAAGGCGCGCCAAACCTGTATTTCTATCCATGATTAAACCACCGGATTCTGCTGTTTCTTTATCTTCCGAGTTGTCCAAAGCCGCTTTCGCGAATTTCAATGTATCGATTTCAATCAGATTTCTAAGACTGTCCAGAGCGCGGACCGCAGAAGTCATATCCGTTCCTTTGTTATAGTCAGGACGAAGCAGGATGTGTCTGGCGTGATATTCCGCACCGCGCGTTTCAATAAGCTTAATTAAGTGAAAACCAAATTGTGACTCAACGATATCCGACATTTCACCTGGTTTCAATGATAATGCAGCTCCTTCAAACTCGGGAACCATTGCACCACGTTTCGCAAAGTTCAGGTCACCGCCATTTTTTGCTGAACCAAGGTCTTCTGAGTAGATCTGCGCCAATGTAGCGAAGTCTTCACCTTTTTCAGCGCGTTGCTTCAATTCAAGCAATTGTTGTTTCAGCTTGTCCTTCTGCTCGCGGGTAACTGTTCCCAGCTTCACAATGTGCCCGATTTCGACTTCGGAAGGAATGTAAGGAAGACTGTCTTTTGGAATGGAATTAAAAAACTTGCGCACTTCATTCGGCGTAATTTTTACATTGCCTGAAATGGTCCGCTGCATTTTCTCCACGATTTTTTGCTCCTTCACCTGCGTGCGAAGCTCGCTTTTCAGGTTTTCAATGCTTTTACCGTAGGCTTCTACAATGTTCTTTTCAGATCCGAAACGCTGCACCATGTAGCCCATTTTGGCATCCAGCTCGCCGTCGACTTCTTTGTCTTCCACCACAACCGAATCAATTTCGGCTTTGGCAAGAAGCATTTTGTTGATAATAAGTGATTCCAGAAGCTGGCATTTTTCGGGAGCGGCGCGTCCTTCTGCTTTGTATTGATTGTACATTTCCTCCAATTCGGAGTTCAGAATGTAGTGATTGTCAACCCGGGCAATGATTTTATCAATGCTGATTCCCTGCTGCCCCTGTCCGACACTGATGAGACTGAAAAACAGTGAGAACACTGCTATCAGACCGGGCGCAATTACTTTATTTATTTTCATATGGTTATTTGATTCTCCTTAATCTGTTCGGGTTACTATGGTTTTTGATTAGAAAACGGTTTACGAAATGCTAAAATACGCTTAACGCTTAATTTTTTCTAATTCTTGCGCATTCACTTTAACAGGGAATTTCGCTTCCAGCCGGTTTACCAACTGTTTTTCCAACTCTTTCTGATAATCGTTGATCACGCTTCCACGCGCTTCTGCAAATGTCTTTCCGCGTGACGGCTCTATTTTTTGTACGGAAGTCCAGAAAACCATGTTGTTATCCGTCACAGTTTGTTCGCCCGTCTGCCATTTGAATTGGGCAAATAATGGGTTGTCTTTTGTAAAATATCCGTCCCGGATAATAACGGCGTCGGGAGCGTCTGCATTATAAACTTTCTCCACGTCACCTTTCGACTGGCTATAAAACTGGAAGCCTACCCGCCGGTTGCGGTCGGCTTCGGCAGTCTGCCTGAACGAACCATAATCTTTTTCAATGATCCGTAAAATCGGGATATTCCGGCCATTCAAATACTTTACAACATTCCTGATCCGGTTGGCGGATGTGGCTTCACTTTCGTCCGCCGATCTGTAACCTGCAATTTCTACAATGTAATCAGGATTCTTTTCCATTACAATATAAACGTCGGTGAGCGCATCAAGCTGCTCATTATCAATTTCGCTGGCATTGGCTGCGAACAAGATTTCCTTGGATCTTCTTTCCAGCTTGTAGGGGCTCTGTGCCAATGTTCTCTTGATCGCGTTTACAGTTTGTGTGTCTTTGGCCGAAACAATGGTTGCCAGCGCGCGTTCAGGGAACTGATACCGGTCCTTATGCTGGTCGTAAAAAGCTTTTTGGCCCGTTGAATCCGTCAATGAACGTCCCCATACATTCTCCTCCATTACTTGCGAAAGCAGCACCCCTTCTTTAATCTCGCTGATCATGCTCCGGAACTCAGCATTGGTTTCTTCCAAATGTTCCTTTTCAAAGACAGCCAGGCTTTCCGTCACATAGTCATTGTAATATTTCCGAAACACAACCGCAGGCGATGCATCTTTCGGTTTTACCTGCTGCTTTGTTTTTACATAGTTCAAAAAGCCCAGTGCATCGAAAGATTGCTCTTCAATCTTAAATAACGCAACCGAAGCCCAATCTGTTGATACCGCACTTAAATAATCCCAGTTTCCGCTGGTAATGCTGCTGTCTCCCAACGCCGCAACCGTTTTCCACTGTTCTGCAAATTCCTGCACTTTGTATTTCTCCCTGAGCCGTTTCGCATTGGCTTGTTCCAGCACTTTACCTCTCGAATCCGTCACCACTTTTTTCCGCAGCGACGGCGCCATGGTTGCATATGGTTCCAGGCTGCGCTTTTCTGCCAGCCGCACAATGTGCCAGCCATACATGGTCAGGAGAGGTTTGGAATAGGCGTTCACCTTGGTCAATGCAAAGGCCGCTTCTTCAATTTCGGGCACCATTTGCCCGATGCCAAACATGGGGAGTAACCCGCTGTTTTTTCTGGATTGTTTGTCGTCTGAAAAACTTTCCACGACTGCTTCCCAATCTTCACCGCTTTGTAGCAGCGTATAGGCCTCATCGATCCGCGCTTTGGCAGACTCTTTTTGCGCTGCAGTTCCTGCCGTATCCTGCTGAACCATGATATGCGCAATCCGAACCATCCCCCGGTTCGAACGGCGATCTGTTACTTTCACCAGATGATAGCCTGCCTTTGTCCGTACGGGCTGCGAAACTTTTCCAACCGGCAACGTATAAGCAGCGGTTTCAATGGGATATAAGGTCTGAAAAGCGGTAAAATAACCCAGATCGCCTTTGGTTTTTGATGCAACGGGATCTTTCGAGAATTTTGCGGCGAGGTCGCCAAAATCATTGCCTTCCTCCAATCTTCCCCTTAATGCGATGGCCGCGCGGTAGGCTTCCAAAGTATCGGCCGGAGAAGCATCTTCCGAAACACCGATCAGGATATGGGAAGCTCTTACCTCCTGTTTCAGGCGGTTATAAGCTTCATTCGAAAGTTTTTCGACAAGTGATTTGTCGACCAGGTGGTTTTTCGCGAGCTGTTCGCGGTAGGAGGTGATTTCCTCTTTATAGTCCTGAGTGGTGTCTTTCCCTTCTTGCCTGGCATGCAGGACCTTGATTTTAAGATCTTTATACAAATTAAAATATTCTTCCGGGGTTAATTCACGCGTTGAATCAGAAGCATTTTTGTTTTTGTTATACGAATCCTGGTAATCTTCAATCGAAAATTTCTCGTTCCCTATTTCCAGTAAAGCGGGCGTTTCGGTTACTACTGCTGCTTGTTGAGGAGGTGCGGTTGTTTTACAGGAGCTTACGGCTAAAATCGCAAGCAGGGCAATGTTATATTCTATTTTAGGCATATCTACAAATCGAATTTTAAAGAGGCTTCCGGCAATATACGGCTGCCTTACGACGCTGGTAAAGCCGGCAAAGTTAGACGCTTTCCGAACAGATCAAAAATATAACGTACAGGCAGCCGATTTGTTCTCTGTTGTCCACAGTAGCTGGGATTCTCAGTATGGCGTGATCGCCCCACTGCAAACGTTTGCATCATGGCTATTCTTAGGAAACCGGTGTAGAAGTCCCTCTATTTGCACTCCTGCATGAATCTTTGGTTCAATAATTATAAATGTCCTTTTTAAGCGTTTTTAGGCACAATTTTTTTAGCAGACGCCAGCAAAAGTAGTTCTTAAAAAAGGTTGGTCATGGAAGAGAGTAAAAAGAATGATTTCGTTCAGGCAATCAGAGCATTGTGGATCGAGCAGAAAACCAGAGAACTCCTTTATTTAGAAGCATTGAAGAAGGACAATATGGGCCCTTGCAGGCGTATTCTCAGCCAGGGCCATGTAAGTGCTTTATTATTCCAAAAGGAGATCAAGTGGATTTATGATTATTTTAAGTGTTTCCTAACGGACAAAGAGTTAGGCGAAACCAATCATATCACGGCCCGGGCAGCACTAAAATTGCTGGAAGACGTGGAAGAAAAAGAAGAAATTGCAACTTGTCTAAAAAAGGTAGAAGCAGCTACATTGCAGCTCTACAAAAAGCTGCGTACTTACGTTGATAAGGATTCGGAAGCAAGACAAATGCTGGACGAACATTTGGTGCGTATCTCTGAATTTTACGAATCGTTATGCAAGCTGGAAGTCGGGACCAGAAGCAGGGTCGGTTATACCGCTGCTGCCTGATCTGCAAAATCAGATCTCATATAATTCAATAGGCAGGTCGTCAGGATCGGCAAAGAATGTAAATTTTTTGCCGGTAAATTCATCCACTCTCACGGCCTCCGTAACGATCCCTTTTTTTCGCAACTGCACAATCGCTGGTTCTATATCATCCACCTGAAAAGCAATGTGCCGCACGCCGGTCGACTCGGGCCGCGACGGACGCTTAGGCGGACTGGGGAAGGAAAACAGCTCGATAATGTATTGCCCGTTGAGCGAAAGATCAAGCTTATAAGAGTCCCTTTCTGATCTGTACACCTCTCTTTCAATTTCAAAGCCGAGGATATCCGTATAAAAATGTTTGGATTTTTCGTAATCCGAGCAAATGATGGCAATGTGGTGTACGGCTTTGAGTAGTTTCATGATACGGGGTTATAGCTCTCAAATATAGACCGCATATTTTAAATCCTGATAAATATCTTTCGTACGTATAACCAATACAGGATCGCCCATTCCACCATCAGAATAACTGCACCGCGAACCAACGGCTGGTAATCTGGCCCGAAAATCAGGTCATAATTTTGGCTGACATTAATCCGGAATGAGCTGTCTATAAAGC
Organism: Dyadobacter alkalitolerans DSM 23607; assembly: GCF_000428845.1. Taxonomy (GTDB): domain Bacteria; phylum Bacteroidota; class Bacteroidia; order Cytophagales; family Spirosomataceae; genus Dyadobacter; species Dyadobacter alkalitolerans. Next base: position 355,679 of record NZ_AUAS01000004.1, read on the forward strand.
TGACAATGGTTTCAGCCATTACGTAGGCTACAATTGAATTGGTGCCAATGACGATAAGTGGAAAGAAGAACCGCTGCTTTTGTTTTACATCAACAATAAAGTAAAATCCAGCCAGGAACAACATACAAACTCCTCCACTGAAAAGCGTCCATGCAGGCGTCCAGATGCGTTTCACGATGGGGTTAATGCCCGCGAAATTAAGGACCAATGCCAGCGCCAGCAGGATTGCCGCTGTTACAGCGAGGCGTTTGAGCAACCAGATGGAAGCCGTGGCGGATTTAAGCCATTTTCCTGCAATAAGGCCGAGGATCATGGTTCCTAATGTGGGAATGAAACTCAATGTGCTATATCCGCCTCCGTTGAATTTGAATGTTTCGGGTCGCGGAAATAAATTCAGGAACCAGCGATCAAATGCCCAGGCAATGTTTGTATTCTTGTTCCAATGTGCGGCAAAGCCTTTAAGATTGTGCTCCCAGTTGGCGACATTGCCCGTTTCTGACCAGTCGAAGTAAGGCCCGGGCAGGCTGTATAATGCGAATGCGAGTCCGTATGCAAGTAAAATCCCGCCTAGCGCCCCCCATTGCGTGCGTTCGCCCATAAACCCGAGGGCGAATAAGATAGGATAGCCTAAGCCGATCTGCGTTAATGTATCTTCAAAAGTAAAGTTGGTCTGCTCGCTATGCATGGAACGCAGGAAAATGCCAAGCAAAATCAACGTCAGCGACCTCCTGAATGTATGCAGCCACATTACGGTTGTACTTTGCTCCCGGCTAGCACGGCTGGCGATAGAGTAGGGAAGTGCCACCCCGACCAAGAACGAGAAAGAAGGCTGGATCATGTCGTGCAAAGAGCAGCCTACCCATTCCACATGACTTTGATGATAATCCAGAAATGCCCAAAAAGAACTGCCTGGAAAGGCTTCCGCAACTTTTCCCAACCGCAGCACTTCGGCCATCATCAGGAACATTACAAATCCCCGATAGGCATCGATGGATGAAACACGTTTGGGCGCGGGTATATACTCTTTCAAATTTTGATGGGTTTAGTCAGAGCATAAAAGAAAAAACCCCGCCGGATATACCCAGCGAGGTTTTTTCAATTGAAATATGCTTAACTAAACATTCATCTTTTTTAGCTCTTTCACGGCATGGTCGGCCGCACGTGCCGTCATGGCCATGTAGGTTAGCGACGGGTTCACGCAAGAAGCGGAAGTCATGAATGCGCCATCCGTTACATACACATTTTCTGCGCCCCAAACCTGATTGTTTTTATTCAAAACAGAAGTTTTTGGATCACTACCCATCCGGGCTGTGCCCATTTCGTGGATACCAATGCCTGGGTGTTTGGAATCGTCAATGTATGGCGTCACATTTTTCAAACCTGCTGCTTCCAGCATTTCCGCTGCATCATTCATCATGTCAACGCGCATTTTCCGCTCGTTTTCACCGTAAGCTGCATCAAAAACCACAAGTGGAAGTCCCCATTTGTCTTTCTTGGTCGGGTGCAATGTAAAGCGGTTTTTTTCGTCCGCGATCATCTCACCGAAACCCTGAATGTTCATATTCCATCCGCCTGGCTCTGAGAGCGACTTCTTGAAATCAGCACCGAAACCGTCTGTTCCAACGCCGCGTCCCCAGCTTTCGCGGCTTGCGCCTCCCTGGTAACCGAAGCCACGGATGTAATCGCGCTTGTCGTCGCCCCAGTTGCGATAACGTGGGATATAGATTCCGTTTGCACGTCTTCCGAAATAATATTTGTCTTCAAAACCATCCACATCCGCTCTCGCGCCAACTGCCAGGTGGTGGTCCATAATGTTACGTCCCAGCTGATCACTTTCATTTCCCAGACCATTCGGGAAACGTTTCGACTTGGAGTTCATCAAAATAGAAGCAGAGGCAATCGCCGAAGCATTCAGGAAAACAATTTTTGCATAGTATTCCTTGGTTTCCAATGTGTTCTGGTTGATCACACGAACACCTGTTACTTTGCCCAGCTTGTCATCGTAAATCACTTCCGAAACGATAGAATCAGGCACCAATGTAAGATTACCCGTTCTTTGCGCAGCTGGAAGCGTTGCCGATTGTGTACTGAAATAGGCACCGTAAGGGCACCCGCGCATACACATGTTACGGAACTGACAAGCAGCACGTCCCAGCTCGGTATGGAAAGCTTGTGGCTGGGTTAAGTGCGCGGCGCGGCCCATAATGATGTGGCGGCCTGCAAATTTCTTCTCGACTTCGCCTTTTACGTGTTTTTCAACGCAGTTCATTTGCATTGGAGGCAGGTAATTTCCGTCCGGCAATACATCCAAACCGTCTTTCGCACCACTGATCCCCGCAAATTTCTCCACGTAGTCATACCAGGGAGCAATGTCCTTGTAACGGATCGGCCAGTCTACCGCGATGCCGTCTTTTGCATTCGCTTCGAAGTCCATCGGGTTTAGGCGATAGCTCTGACGTCCCCACAGCAGCGAGCGTCCGCCTACGTGATAGGCACGGATCCAGTCGAATTTGCGGGTTTCTTCGTACTGGTTTTCTTTATCGTTTTCAAACAGATATGCCCATTCTTCATTGGCTGTATACCCTGTTCTGATCCCTGCCCAGTATTGTTCTTTGGCAATGGTGGTAACACGGCCTCTGTGTTCAAATTCCCAGGGGGCAAGCGTTGCTGTTTTATAGTCGGTAATATGCTTGATGTCGCGGCCTCGTTCGAGCATGACCACTTTCAAGCCTTTTTCTGTCAATTCCTTAGCTGCCCAGCCGCCGCTGATTCCCGATCCAACCACGATTGCGTCGTATGTGGTTTGTTTCGCTGCTTTTATGTTTAAATTCATGATGAATGTTTTTCGAAATTAATGACTTGGCCAGATGCCGGCCTAAAAAATTCTGGAAATGCGGTCCTTACAAGGCCCACGCTTTTTGTCCCGGTTTGTAATCGATACAGCCGTCATAGCGTCCCGGAACTGCCACGTATTCAAGCGCTTGCGTTGCACCTTGCTCTGATGTGAAATAACCTAGTAAGGTAAGCTCCTTCAATAACCGGAAGAATGGCACGGGTGCATCTGTATATTCTTTTCCAGCCTCTGTATACTTTTTCTTTTCCGTGTCTGCCTTCGCCAGATCTGCTTTGGACGCCTTTTCCATTTCGGTCAGGATCGCCGTTCTGTCTTGTGGCGTTGCCTTCATGAAATCTTTCTTTTCAAGCTCATCTAATCCTTTATTGAAGCTTTTCTGCTCTGGCTCGGAATAGCAATCCTTCATCATTTTTTCAATAAACTCACCTACTTTCGCATCCTTCGCTCCCGGAGTGTCAGTTTTTGGGATAATCATCTCGGTAACCTCAGCAACCAGCGCCTGTCTTTCCGGGGTAAACGGAAAAGTAATCCCGGTAGCAGTATCAGAAGCTTTTTTGCAGCTTTCGAGAAAAGCCAGCATGGTGGGGGCTGAGAGTGCACCACCCATTAAAAGTGCCACACGACCAAGGGCATCACGTCTTTTCATTTGATATACTTTATATGATAGGTTAACAATCCAAAGTGTAATAATACATTTGATTAATGCAATTTTAAAAAGCCTGCTAATTTATGAAATATTCTCTGTTTACGGGTTCTTAGAACAATTCTATATAATGTAAACAAAGGCTATGTAACTCACTGTCAATGCGCATGGCGATATTAAAAACGCATTAATGTGTACTTTCTTAGCATGGACAATTTTGGTTGCCGCAACAATGAACGACTTATATTACCATTAAATTGCAACCACGGATGTCAGAATTATCAAAGCGGCCCATGACATAAAACGAGCCTTCCTTTTCGCCGAATCTGCCGAGGTCCTGGGTCTCTATGAATGAGCAGCTATCCAGGTTGGCCAGATCGATAACGTTAATGCCGCCGGTTTTGGAACTGTTTATATTGTGATCGTAAATAGCAAAAGGATCATTGATATCCCGCAGCAAAATGCGCATTGAAAAGCCCGGCACGAGCAGCCCCGCGCCGTGTGAATAGCCTTGCGAAAGCATTTCGGTCATGCCATATTCAGAATGGATTTTGTCAACACCAAGTCTGCCGGTAAGGATGTCGTGCACTTCTTCTCTTAAAAGCTCCTGCCGCCGCCCTTTCATGCCGCCAGTATCCATCACCGTAAGGTCTTTTATTTGGGTTAAAAACGAGAGATCGTGGTCGCTCTCGGCCAGGTCCAGCAGGGCAAATGTTACTCCTAACATGAGGACCTTCTTTCCGTCGGGGTTGTTTGCAAGAAAAGTGAGCGTTTCAAGCAGATCGTCCACATTTTTAAGATAAAAACCGGATAAATGTGACCGGCTTTCCTCAATAAAATGTTGCATCATATACACCAGCGAAGAGTTGTTTCGTTCAAGATATGATGGAAGCAGCGCCAGAATATGGAACTGTTTCAGGTCACCAAAATTTTCCCGAAAAATGCGAGCGGAGACGTCCTTATATAATGTCCCGTCGAACAAATGGTGCTGGCTTGTTTGCTGGCCGGTTGTTCCGCTGCTTTGGAAAATAGCGGAAGCCGCTGGCAGGTCGCCGGTCCGGATAACGTGGTTTTTAAAAAACTGAACGGGCAAAAAGGGAATCTGGGTCAGGCGGGTAATATGCTCCGGGTTAATGTTCAGATTTTTGAGATACTGATTGTAAACCGGGTTATATGCTGCCTGATAGCGAAAAGTTTCCAGTGTAAGACGCTCGAAATTAGCAAGTTGTAAGGCGAGGATCTGCTCACGCAGTGCCTGCCGTTTTTCGGTTTGAGATTTGTTGTTTTGAAGTTCCAATACTGTTACTTTCGTAGAAATATAAATACAAAGCTAATATGCAATTGAAAGTTTCCCTATTCATCATTTTGGCAGCAGGAGCATTAGGCTGCGTGGATATCCCGGACTTCGATAACACACCCAAAATATATTATAATGGTATCGATCAGTTTACAGAAACTGATTCTGCCGACAAGAAAGTTCGCGAGAATGTGATCATTACCATCGACTTTGAAGACGGTGACGGTGACCTTGGCGCTTCCGCTGATGAACGTTCGGATTCATCCTTTGTAAGGCCTTACGGAAAATGGGGTAACTACGAGCTAGTCACGGCAAGAAAAGGATCGGATGGCAAATGGACGGAGTCTATTCTTGCGGAAGATCAATACAAATGGATGCCTATCTTGAAACCTGACGGCAAGCCAGGTCCTATCAAAGGAAAGTTAGACTTGAATACAAGCTTTCTATATGGTAATAGCACGGTTCCGGTTTATGTGAGATTTAAAGTGCGTATCCGTGACCGGGCATTGAATGTCAGCGAGCAGATCCAGACAGACAGCATTCAGGTCCCTGGTTACCGTTAAGCATTGTCACACCCTTCAACAGATTGATTATGAAAGTTTCCAGCGCATTGTTTCTCTGTATATCAGCATCATTAACCGCTTGCGTGCCTGCGCCGGATTTTGATTCGGTCCCCAGGATTGAATATGCATCCATTGATCAGTCCACGGAAACAGATCCTGTTACAGGCAAGAAGCTGCGGGAAAATGTAGTAATTACTGTCACTTTTGAGGACAAGGACGGAGATCTGGGTGCAACGGCGGATGAGCGTTCTGACGAAACTTTCAATTCGATATACGGCAAGCGTGGAAACTATGAGCTGACCACACTTACAAAAAATGCCGATGGCTCCTGGGATGAGCGTATTTTGTCTAGTGATTCTATTATGTGGATGCCTATCCTGAAACCCGACGGTAAGACAGGCCCTATAAAAGGTAAGCTTGATTATGAGCTGAAAAGACCTTACGGGAATTCCTCGATGGATATTGAGCAAAAATACAAGGTCCGGATACGCGACAGGGCATTGCATTACAGCAACCAGGTCGAAACGGACATTGTCACTGTTCCCGGTTATAGATAGAAGCTTTCGCTACTCAATGATATTTGCATTCAACAGGATGCGAAAAGTTGTTCCCCGGCCGATTTCGGAGCTTTTTACGAAGAGCTTTCCAGAATGATAGTTTTCAATAATCCTTTTGGCTAATGTCAATCCCAATCCCCAGCCGCGCTTCTTCGTGCTGAATCCGGGATTGAAAATCTTATTCATATTGGCCTTGCTCATTCCTTTTCCTGTATCTGCAATATCAATCCAGATTTCTTTAGTGTTAGGCGGTGCCTGAAGTGTAACATTAATCTCGCCGATCCCACCCATGGCATCCACCGCATTTTTGCAGACATTTTCAATTACCCATTCAAAAAGGTTTTTATTCAGTAATGCCGTCTGTTCGTGCGCGAGCTGATTGAAGACCGAAAATTTCACTTTGGAAGAAACACGTTTTTCCAGGTAACTGATAAAATTCGTCACGATCTCCGTAACAGGTTCTTCCTTCAAAGTTGGCACCGAACCAATGTTTGAAAAGCGCGTAGTGATCATTTCGAGCCGGATCACATCCTTTTCTATTTCTTCTGCAATGGACGGATCGATGCTGGGATCGCTCCGGAAATATTCTACCCAGGCCATCAGAGACGAAAGGGGCGTTCCCAACTGATGCGCCGTTTCTTTGGCCAAACCAACCCAAACACGGTTTTGCTCCGCTTTTCGAGCCGAACTGAACGCCAGATAAGCCAGATAGCCGATCAAGAGCATCACCGAAAGCTGCAAGAATGGGTAATAACGTAATTGGGTGAGCAGGAACGAGTTGCTGTAATAAATGTTCCCTGTCCGACCTTTCCCCAGATCAACCGGAATTGGCGGATGTTCCAATTTCATTTCAGCGAGCTTATCCTGGATGATCCGCTCGCGCTCGGCACGGCCGGCATTTTTTGGGAATTCAATGTTCTTGTTGGGATTAGGCAGATTATTTTCGTTGACATAAATGACCGGGATCTGGTAAAAATTCACCGCATCCTGGATCACCTGGAACACCACATTGAAGTTCTCGTCAAAGGGACTGTTGAACACATATCGCATTCCTTCCGCATAAAGCTGAACTTCGCGTTCTTCCCGTTGTTCCAGCTCTTCCACCAGTTTATCAGTATAAAATAACGATCCGATGCTGAGCAAAAGCAGGATAATGCCAATGATGTACTTATAAAAGCTTTTCTGATCATACGTGTCCATCAGAGAGCGGCGCAGGCGCTGGCTGTTCAGAATGGCAACGGGATGCAGCCGAAAACGAGGCTTTTGCTTTGGAGTTTCGCTAATCATTCATGGGCGGGCACGCATTTCCCGCAGTTAATGTTATATCCTGTAAATAACGTAAAATATTCGTGCTTAGTGGCCTGGAACGAAAGAAATCGATGTTTGCAGGCGATTGTTATTTGTAAGATTTCTAAATAAACTTCCGGTGCTTTACACACGTTCCTATTGTAAGTTTTGTGCCGTACTTTTGTGTACCGAATAAGAACCAGTGATGTATAATCAGTTCAAATCAATAAGTTTATCACATCGGAATGCTACTCTGGCAATCAGAGAACAGCTTGCATTGAATGAGGCGGAGGCGAAAAGCATGATGCTCAGGCTGAAAGATTTCTTTGATGTTTCCGATGTCCTTGTTGTCTCCACCTGCAACCGCACCGAAATATACTATTCCGCCGCAACGGACCTGAATGAGGAGATCATCAAAATGCTCCTGATCCAAAAGGGCGTTGCTGACATTGAGTCGTTCAAATCCTATTTTGAGCGTTTTTCAGCGGGCGAGAGTGCAGTGCAGCATCTATTTCAGGTTGCTACGGGCTTGCAATCGCAGGTTGTGGGTGATATGCAGATTCCAAATCAGATCAAACATGCATATCAATGGTCGGCAGACCTTAATATGGCCGGGCCATTCTTACACAGACTTTTACATACCATTTTCTTTGCCAATAAGCGCGTAGCGCAGGAGACTTTCTTCCGTGACGGAGCTGCTTCTATTTCTTATGCAGCCGTAGAATTGCTGGAAGGATTAATGCCAAATCCGAAAGTGCTTATCGTAGGATTGGGCGAGATAGGGGCGGATGTTTGCCGCAACCTGGCTCAGAAAAAAGGAACTGCTGAGGTTACCATCGTAAACCGGTCGAGGGATAAATCGGATAAGCTGGCTGAGGAACTTGGCTTCCGCGTAGCAGACTTTTCTGACATCGAGGGCGAGATTTCCAGAGCGGATATCATTGTTTCTTCCATCGTTCGCGATGATCCTTTCTTTACGAAAGAAATGATGGTTCGCTTGCGCGGGATGTCTTTCAAATATTTCATTGACCTTTCCGTACCACGCAGCGTTTCCCCGGAAGTAGAGGAAATTCCTGGCGTAATGCTTTATACAATCGATTCCATTCGTTCCAAAGCGGATCAGGCATTGCACCGCCGCCTGGAAGCCGTGCCGCATGTGCGTGAGATCATTGATGAAGCTGTTATTGAATTCAATGACTGGTCCAAAGAAATGGTCGTGTCACCAACCATTCAGAAACTGAAAGGGGCTTTGGAGCAGATCAGAAAAGAAGAACTCACGCGTTTTACTAAAAACCTGACGGATTCTGAACTTGAAAAAGTGGAACGCATCACAACCAGCATGATGCAGAAAATCCTGAAACTTCCTGTGCTTCAATTGAAGGCGGCGTGCAAAAGGGGAGAAGCAGAAACGCTCATCGACGTGTTGAATGACCTCTTCAATTTGGAAAAACAAGCGGAAAAGCATTAATCAAGATTTCATATTTATTGTATATCAAAAAGAAAGGATGGCATTTGCCATCCTTTCTTATGTATTACCTTACCCTCCACAATAATTAATTGTTTCTTATTACATTCCCATTTTCTTGATAAATGGTCCTGCGATTGCCAAAACCTCTTCCATAGTCAAAGGTTCGTCAAATGATTCTGTTACTGCGTCTCTGCTAATGCCCATAATACCTGGTAGCGTAGCAGCATCCAAACCAGCGTGAACTGTGTTAGACTCAGGCGTAGCGCCTTTGTAAACTGCTTCCGGGAAACCTTTATCTTGCGTGATCCATCCTTTCATCATTGGATCCTTTTTCAGGTGACCAAGGATCCTTCTTACCAGCGAAGCGTGGCGTGCCTCTACCGAGTGAACCTGCAATGCGTATTCAAGGATCTGAGGAGAACCGATCAGGTTTCCTGCTTGTCCTTTGTAAGCACGTACACCCGTGTCTTCCAAAGCAGCCGAGATCGTGATGAATGTCATGAAGTTAGTCCATGCATCTGGGAAAGCTCCACCATATGTGAAGTCAAACTGAGGACGATCAACAGCAGCACTGCCCAAAGCAGATTTCAAGAATTCTACGTGTTGCGTTTCGTGTCTTTCGATTTGTGAGAAAACCAATGTGTATTCCGCAGGAATGAAATTGGTCATTCTGTTTGCCTGGAAGTAGAATGTCTCTTCAAGATATTCCAGCGTCAGGGCGAAATTAAGTATATCTGTTACAGATGGCGTAGCGGCATATGCCTTATTTACAATGGAAGCGAAAACAGTTGGGACAGCTGCCGAAGCAAGTGTGCTGCCTACACGATTCATAAACATGCGACGGGTGGAGTGCGCAAGACGCCCTGCTGCATCACCGTCAACTTGTTGAATGCTGTCTAGTATTCTAAAAATATTCATGTCAGTAAGTTTTTTAAAAGTTAGCGTGGCAGATCTTTTCCACTGATTTTATCCATAATAAATGGTGCAACACCGCTCAAAATTACGGACGGAGAAAAAGCATTTTCCAAGCCCATATTGTTGATCTGTCCACCTGCGAATTCCAATGCATTCGGATTGATCAAATCGGCGATTGCAGAAGCGTGTCTCGCTTCAACAGATACGATCTTACCCGCAACAAGCAGATAATTAACGTCCTTAATCAGCTTGCCAGCGCCGTTGTAAGCAGCTACGCCAGTATCTTCAAACAATTTTGCCGCGCCAAGTACACTTTTGCGGTCAGCAAAGTCAATAGAAGAGAAGTTAGGAGTAAGGCCTTTGATGGCGTTGCTGCCCAATGCAGTTTTGAAAAACTCTCTGTGGACGATTTCGTGATCACGAATATCGGTAAGGATCCATTTTTCCATATCTGTCATGTTCAGATAAGGAGTCATCATTACTTGCGTGTAGAATGCAGCTTCAAGCTGTTCCAATGCATACGCATAGTTAAGAATACCAAGATCACCTGTTCCAAGGTTTACAGTGTCGTCGGAGGCCAGATCCTGCTCTGTGCAGGCACCAAGGATAAATGCTCCTGTGGCAGCGGCAACACCCGCAGATCTCAGGAAGTAACGTCTGCCCACTTTTGATAGCATCGCGCCCTCAGAAGGTTCAGAAATTTGAGTTAATGTTTGTTTCATAATCAGGAAAGTGTTTGAAGTTTATTGTGAACCGTTTCAGAATTTCCATCCTGGTCCTGGCAGACTTACGCTGTATAAATCTTTATGGATTAAGTATCAGGGAATTATCTTGCAACTTTTAGGAATACTATTTTTTGATTTTGTATTAATCCAATTTAAACGAAGGATATTTGGCGCAATCATTGTATTATTTACTTAGAAAATATTTTTCAAATTCTTTAGAATAAATAAAAAAAGGGGTGCTATGACTAAATAGCGCCCCTTTCTAACATGCTGGATTACAAACCAAAGCCCAACGCAAAACCTTTTACAGATCCTGCGAAATCGGAAACTTTCGTTGCGTTTCCGGTGGTCAGGTTAATAGAATATAGTCCGGTGTTTCCGCCCACCGTAAGCAAAGCGTACGCCATGCCCGTAGTGCCACCGATATCAAATCCGCTGGCTGCATCGATATTAAAGCCTAACGCACCGACTTTTTCGAGACCGCCGTCATTTGGTGGGTTTTGTTTGAATAATGAATTCGACTCGCTGTCGATATCATATAGCACAGTGCTGGTTGTGCCGGCGAAGCTGTTGGTATAAGCCGCAGCATTCACAAATGGCATTCCAGGTCCCGGCACCAATTTCAACGGTCCGTCAAGCAATGTGATGCCGCTGGTAACATTGATACGCAGATTTTGTCCTGTATTGCTTACGATGCGCAGCCTGTCAGCAACAGGGTTGAAGTCGAAACCGAAGCTTGTGCCCATTACTTTAAAGTTAGGATCACCAAGATAATGCAAAGGAGGAAGTGCTTTTGCAGCAGCTGACGCCAGATCAAGTCCGTAAAGTTTTCCATCAGAACCCAGTGCGTGCAAGCGGCCATCCGCAGGACGGAAGTCGATTCCTTCTATATTAACGCCCATTGGCAAGCCTGTAATCGCTTTTTCAATGCGAGTTCCGGCGTTCATTGGATTGAAAATCAGCAGCTTGTTAGAAGCATCAACTGCATAAGCAACCGGGCTGGTAGGAATGGCAACGCCAATTATCTTGCCAGCGGGCAGGTTTCCGATTTTCGAAAGCGCACCTGTCGAAAGGTTAATTTCGGCAAGTTCCCATATGTTGTTCACTTTTACGGATGCAATCGCATAATTGTTGACAGAAGAAATGTCAAACCCGCCAACATCCTGAATGTCCGTTCCCAACGGGCCAACTTCTTTTAAAACACCATCATTAGGAGGCATTTGCAGGAAAAGCTTGTCGACGTCCGGATCAATGTCGTAAAGCTGTGTAGTTGTTGCACCGGCAACATTGTTTGTATAGGCAGCAGCAGCCACTTTCACATCATTATAACCTTTCAGATAACCATCAAGCGCAGCTAATGCGTTGGTTTCAGGGTGTAAACGTAAATTTTGCGCTGTGTTTGTAACCAGTCTGATGCGGTCAACAGTTGGATTGAAGTCGAAACCGACCACTTCCGGGCCCGAAATGCCTGGATTAAATGGGACAGGGCTAATAACTGTAACTCTTCCCGGGTTAATGTCGGAGCGGAGATTGACGGTGTAGATGTGATTCTTGTTTCCTACTGCATAAAGCTGACCAGTTGCAGGGCGGAAATCAATGCTCAATAATTTTTCATCCGGCTCTAATCCTGCGGAGATCGTAAGTGTGCGGATGGGTGTACCTGGGTTTTGTACATTTAATTCATAAATCTTGTTGTCGCTTGTTAATGCGTAAAAAATCTGGTTAGGAGCGCTCACCAGCGGCACCGGCTGGCTGTCAAGTTGGGTTTGTTCCGTACAAGCCTGATTGACGAAGACCAGACCAGCGAGAAGCAGCGAACTGCCTGAGACGGATCGCAAAATTTTAGAGATGTTCATACCATTTTGGTTGAGTGTGACAAGTAATTTGACACACCACATACGACCATCAATCCGATTTAGATCGATTGCATTAATTAATTTTTAATGCGTATGCGGTCCAATTTAATGGTTTTTTAATGCGGGCGGAGCAGACTGGTTATTCCTTGGACATCATGCCGATCATCTTATCCAGGTTGAGGCTTCTGGCCGAAGCGTCAAATATTTCCCTGTAAACGCCCTCTTTTTCATACAGTTCGGTGTGCGTCCCGAACTCTGCGATGCGTCCTTTTTTCATGACATAAATCTGATCCGAATCCAGGATTTGGGAAAGGCTATGCGAAATGATGACAACTGTCCTGCCTTCTTTAATGGCATCCATACTGTTTTTAATCTGCTCGGTTGCGATGGCATCAAGGCTGGCTGTGGGTTCGTCGAGGAAAATGACGGGTGGATTTTTCAGGAAAAGTCGTGCAATGGCAATGCGTTGCTGCTGACCACCTGAAAGCATTTGTGCGTCGGTTTCGTATTGCGCAGGCAACTCCATAATCTGATCGTGCAGATATGCTTTTCGAGCTGCGGCGATCAACTCTTCCTGGGTTGCATTCATTTGCCCGTAACGGATATTTTCCGCAATAGACCCTTTAAAAATGTGGTTTTTCTGTAAAACCATTCCGATGGAGTTACGCAATGCGGGCAGATCATAGTCTTCCAGAGGACGCCCGTCCAACGTAAGCGTGCCGGAATCCGGCGTATAGAAACCAATGAGCAAATTGATCAATGTGCTTTTTCCAGCTCCCGACAACCCAACCAGCGCAGTCGTTTGCCCGGATTTAATGTTGACATTAATGTTAAACAATGCTTTGGTGCCATTAGGATAGGTAAATGAAACATCGTTCAAGGCATAATCGCCGCGGATCGTCGTCTTGGGAATAACCTTTCCACTTTGTTCCACTGCATTATCGGCATCCAGGATTTCAAAAAAACCTTCGGAATAGGTCAGTGCGTCGTTCATCTCGTCGTAGATCCGGTGCAGCTGGCGGATAGGGGCGGACACATTATTGAAAAGCAGGATATGGAACATAATCGCCCCGATGGACATTTGCTGATCCAGCACAAGATAGGCCGTAAGAATGATGATTAGCACGACGCCGATTTGCTCGATAAAGCTCTTAATGCCGTCGTAGGCAAAGTTGGTGCGGCGCGTTTTGAGCTGCGTCTCCATCAGCTCCATCTGCGTCTGATACTGCTTTTGCCCCTCAAATATTTCCCTAACAAAGGATTTAATGACAATAATAGACTCGATCAGATTAATCAGTCCGCTGCTTTTATTCTCCCGTTGCCTTTTCAGTTTGCGCCTTACGCCCTGCAATTCGCCCGCCTGCTTATAACTGATCCAGAAGTAAACCGGTAAGATCGCGAGGGCAATGGCTCCGACATAAAAATTGGCAGAAAACATGATCGCGAGAGCGACAATGGAATTGGCAAAGAGCGGGAGAATGTCAATAAAAAAGTTCTGTATCAGCTTTGTAAGGCTTTCCACACCACGGTCAATGCGGGTTTGCAGCTTTCCCTTCTGGTTGTCGTTGTCGCTGTAAAAGGCGAGGTTATAAGTCAGGATTCTGCTGATGGCTTCCTGGGCCAGGTCGCTGGAAACCTTGATCCTGATTTTTTCACCAAAATAACGCTGGCCAAAAACGATAAGCGAATTGACAATTTCCTTTATAAAAAGAATGACGGAAATCTTGATTAGCAAATCCTTACCCTGAATGATCCCCCAGTTTTTATTCAGCATTGCCTGCACGGAATCCACTGTATAACGCAAAACCCAGGGGTTAACCTGGGCAGTCACCGCGCCAAGCAGTGTAAGGAAAAGCGCGAAAACGATTTGTTTGTTATACGGCTTTACGTAAGGTTGAAGGCGCTGGAATATTTGCCAGATACTCATAGTGGACGTTCGGGGAAGCTAAGTAGATTCATTTCAGGAGTTATCCCAATAACTATGCCCTACTTTTTACCGGAGCGCTTGATAGGACGTCCGTATTTCTGCATTTTTTCCTGCGCGTGATTTCTCCGGACGTTCACCTTCTTATTCTTATCTATCTTTTCGTGGAATGCACCGCCGCCTGCTTCTCTTTTGGGCAGCTTCACATCAATGCTCTTCATGTAGATTTGCGGCTCTTCATCCGGCGTAAGGATTTCAGATATTTTGAGCTTTTCGGGGAGATCTTCAATTGGGATCTGGTAATTCATCAGCGCTTCAATCTGCTCCTGTCGTTCTCTTTCACCTTCTGTAATGAAGGAAATGGCTACGCCTTTTTTATCCGCGCGACCAGTCCGGCCTATCCGGTGGATATAATTTTCAGGGATTTCAGGGATGTCAAAATTGAAAACATGGGAAACTTCCGCAACGTCCAACCCACGCGCAATGATGTCTGTGGCGATCAGAACGCGATAATTGCCTTCGTGAAATTGCTTAACAGTGTTAAATCGATGATTTTGCTCTTTATTTGAATGTATAACGCCTATCTTGTTCAGATAACCCAGTTCCAACTGTCCGAACAATTGGTCAGCAAGTTTCTTGGTCGCTACAAACACCAGCACCTTCGTCATATCCAAATTCTCTTCAAGCAGGAGATCGAGGAGGTTTACTTTGGTATAAAAGTTCGGAACGTAATATGCTTTCTGTTCAATGTTTTCCAATGGTGTGCCCACCGGTGCGGCTTCAATTCTTACCGGGTTATTAAAGTAAGTCTGCATTAATGCTTCAACCTCCGGTGTCAATGTCGCGGAAAAGAGCAGATTCTGGCGTTTTTGCGGCAGGAGGTCCAGAATATTTTTTAACTGCGTACGAAAGCCCAGGTTGAGCATTTCGTCCACTTCGTCAATGACCAGCTTTTTAATGGCCTTGGTTTTCAAAGAGCCATTCAATGCCAGGTCGAAAAGCCGGCCTGGTGTAGCGACAACTACGTCCGCGCCGTTTTTCAGCTCAGCCATTTGTACTTTAATGTTGCCGCCGCCATATGCACCAACCACCTGTAGCGTCAGGTATGCGCTCAGTTTTTTCACCTCTTCCACCACTTGCACCACAAGCTCGCGCGTAGGCACCAGGATCAGCAATTGTGGCAGGCGGTCTTTGGAAAACTCAATTTGCCGGAGGGTAGGAAGCAGATATGCGAAAGTCTTTCCAGTTCCGGTTTGCGCAATCCCGCACACATCTTTCCCAGACATCATTACTGAAAATACCTTATGCTGGATCGTTGTAGGCGTTTCGTAATTCAGATCAGCGAGGGCCTGTAATAGAGGTTTGGTAAGATTTAATTCTTCAAAAGTCATAACGATGATTATAATAAAGCACAAAGTTACGCCTAATCTGCGGTTAGCGCGGCATCATTTGCTTGTATATACGGCAACACAAAAAAAGAACCAGAAGGGATCGCCCTCCTGGTTCTTTTTTGTGTTGACAAGCCAGAGTCGCTGCTTAGCGGGTTCTGAGTCTGCCCGTGTTGCTGTTATAAGTGCCTAGCGGGAAGCTAAGACCAGCATTGATTCCGAAATTTTGATTCTTCACATTGGTGTTGCCATCTTTCGTTACGTCAATAAGGCCAAGGCCATAACGTGCGTCCAGGTTCAGCCAGATTTTTTCTTGCAGGCGAATGTTGATCCCTGCTCCGAAAGTCAACCCAAGGTCAAATGGAGAATAAACGCGGTTGTTAGAATCGCCATTCAGGTTGTTTCCGTCTTTGTCCCGCGCGCCTACTAAAAAGTTAAGGTTTGGTCCCAGGAAAATTTTCGGGCGAACTTTGTCACCGTACTGTCCGAAGTAGAATGTTGCCAACAACGGAGCCTGAATGTAGTTCAGGTTAAGCTCATTTGTTTTGTTATTGTTCTGAGCGCCCATTTGCGTAAACAAAAGCTGTCCGCTAAATCCAAAGCCGGATTCT
Source organism: Dyadobacter alkalitolerans DSM 23607 (assembly GCF_000428845.1). Taxonomy (GTDB): domain Bacteria; phylum Bacteroidota; class Bacteroidia; order Cytophagales; family Spirosomataceae; genus Dyadobacter; species Dyadobacter alkalitolerans. The sequence continues at coordinate 371,767 of NZ_AUAS01000004.1, forward strand.
GAACTGTAATTATAGAAACCACCGACCGTTAAGCCCGGTTTCCAGTCCGTATTAGCAACGTCTCCCCTGAAATTAGCAATGGAAACCCCAACAATAGGTCCAATGGAAACATTCTCTTGTGCTTGTGCCTGCGTTACAAACAATGTAACCGCAAGTAATAGAATAATACAATTTTTCATCTGAGTAGGTTAAATATACATTTTGCTGGAAAACAACAAAACATGTACCAACACGAATGAAAAAACGCCTGCCAGTCAATGTGCTCATTGCAAGCGCGATGTTTGTATATTTATATTTAGACTAAACTCTGAACCGGGGAATTACCTCTACAACTGTATACGTTACCCGCAAAAATCGGCTAAATGCAATGTTTTAATCCTCATCATCAAAAAAAGACTGGCCCGGGATTTGGTAAGTTTTCAGATACGCTTTGAGCTGTGAAGGAACCTTCCAATTTTTGATCACATTACGGATGTTCTTTATCTCCGCTTTCATCTCATTCACATTGGTATTGAACTTAACAATTACGGTCGTAAGAGAATTGGCATGCTGGAATGGCAATCCGCAAACGGCTGAGATCTTCTTCTGAATGGCTTCTTTAAGAAGTTCAAGTTCCTCTACTTGCTGTTTAAGCACCTTAATATAGTAGTTGAGCTGGTTTTTACTCAAATTTTCCAGTTGATCCTGATCAATCCTATCCAGCGCGATCTGTAATTTCAGAAGTTTCAGCAAGTTATTTTCCTGATAGGCCTGCGTCACCTGTTGCATAATGTCCGTTCTGCGCAATTTTTCCGCTTCATCCGTTTCCAGGTCCGGGTGAAAAGCTTTTACCAGGTCCATATAGACGGTCCGCACCGACTTCGTCGTTTTCTGCTGTTCTGCGTTTTGTTTTGCTTCCAGTATGCGCTTGTTGAGCCGCTCTTCGCGTTGCTCGGCTTTAAGGCGCTGTTGCTCTTCTTCGGGAAGGTCATGGAAGCTTTCGTACTCGACGGGCTCCTGCACAGACGCACTTTCTATTAAAAATGCCGGATCTGTAATTTTTTCGGATTTTGCCCTTTCCGCTGCAAGCAGGACCTCAATGTCAACCGCACTGTATTTATTGAAAACCGGCTTCAAATCATCGAACCCGTAATGTGCGATGAGGTCATAAGCGCTTTCAGTGATCAGGTAAGCGAGCTTATCCTGGTAAATTTTCCTGAAAAGATCGGCAGCATATGTTCGGTCCATAATGTGGACGATCTCCGCCCGGAATTCCTGATATTCTCTAACCAATGGATCAAGATCCGTTGGGATTCGTTCGATCATCTGGTCATATGCGCTTTCCAGCTCGGGGATCAGGCGATCCAGTTCTTCTATTTTTTCGGACAGCTGGTTAAACTCTTTCTGTCTTTTATTCAAGACATTTTTCCGCTCATTAATATGTAAGATAGCAGTTTCGGGCATGTAGGTAATTTTATGGAAAAATTTGCGATCAAAAGCCTAACTCCTGGTAGGAAATCATAATGATCGCAATGACTGCCAATAGAAGTCCAAATTTGTTAAGTTGGTTCAGTCTTTCGCGGTAAATCAGCCAGGCAGCACCCGCGGATACCAGCATAGTCAGAATGTTGTAGATCGGGAACACGAAAGCGGCGCTGTTGCTGAATGATGCAAGCGCGAGCAGCAGAAAATAAAGGGAAAGGAAATTAGGAACTCCCAGGATAAATCCTCCTAAAATGCTCCGCCAATGTAATTTCTCCCCATTAACCAAAACCCGGAAAAGCAAAATGACCGAACCAATAAGGATAGCCCCGGAGCACGCAATGATCATAAACAGCGTGGTTTCTCCGGCTGCATAATACTTTACCGACAAGTAATTGATCAATGTGTTGTTGGTTCCGGCGGCAAGAAAGGTGAACAGGGGGAGGATCAGTAACAATCTCGCCTGTGAAACCGAATTTGCAGACGAGGTGGTTGTCGCGGAGGCAGCATCTTTATTCCTATTCTGAATTGCGCCTAATGCGAGTGCTGCAAGTGCAATAACAAGCCCCGCATAGTTGACGACAGTGAACTCCTTATTGTTGTTTTGAAATACAAACAGACCAAACAGCACAGGGATAACGAGCGACATATTGCCAGCCAGCGACGTTGCGGTGACGCTCACCTTTTGCGCAGTAAGCCCTATCAGCATAAATGTGACCACAAACATTCCGCCCAACGCCAGGGTTACCAGCGTTCCTTCCGAATTCCAGATCACATTCCTGAACAGGCCCAAGTCCGGCGTAAGCACCAGGCCGGTAAGCACGCATGCATAGTAATTGAACACAACTGCATGAAAAGAATGCACATTATAGCGCGGAAACGCCCGCATGATCAGGTAAAGGGCAACGGTGAAGAGGACCGACAGCAGGAAATAGAGCATGAGTAGTTTCTAGCGCTTTTGATAAAGGACTTCATCAATTACGCGCGGGTAATTTTCGTGTTCCAATGCATGGATCTTATTTGCCACATCGTCCGAAGTGTCGGTAGGAGCAACGGGGCAGGTTGCTTGGAAAATTACGTTTCCTTCGTCATAATTTTCGTTCACATAATGGATCGTAATGCCGGATTCAGATTCTTTTGCATTCACAACTGCTTCATGGACAAACTGCCCGTACATGCCCTTCCCACCGTATTTAGGGAGTAAAGCGGGGTGAATGTTGATGATTTTGTTGGGGAAGGCTTCCACCAATAAGGCAGGCACTAGTAACATGAAACCTGCAAGCACGACAAGGTCAATTCCTTCATTTTGCAGAATTTGAAGCACTTTGCGTGTGTCGTAGAATGTCTTTTTATCGAAAAACACAACCGGAATCTGCAACTTACAAGCCCTCTTGATTACACCGGCCTGGGGATTGTTGGTGAAAATCAGTGACACTTCTACATCTTGCCGCTCAGCAAAATATTCAGCGATTTTTTCCGCATTTGATCCAGATCCGGAGGCGAAGATGGCAAGTCGTTTCATTGTCGTCAAGAATTAATTATTCGTAATGTAGTGTCAAAATTCTTTGGCAAATTTATAAAAAGAACGGCTCACGGTAAATAACCGGAAGCCGCACCCAAAGAATAATAAGTTAAATGTTTGAGCCTCAGTAAATCTTAGTGAGTTCGCTGCGCCCGATTAGCTTGCCTTTGCGGTAAGTTTCCGTTTTCAGGTCCCAGGCAACGCCGGGTGCGCGGTAAGAAATACTTTCCATTTCCATTTTTACAGGAAAGCCCATTCTCATTTCAAAACTTAGATCTGATTTGATCTTGTAGGCATCAAATGTTCCGGCTGGCAGGGTAAGTTTTTCCTGGCCTGTAACATTTCGGTTTTTGATCATCATATCAAAATTCACTGCCATAGGCCCCGACTGACCATTTCCTTTCACAGATGCATCTTTTAATTTATCCCCGACATTGTATTTGGTCGGGTATTCAATGTTTTCGTAGGTAAATTTCATTTCCATATTCTGGAATGATCTGAGCTGCTCCTGGCTGATGAGCGATTTGGCGTCCATGCTGATCACATTTCCGTCGCATTTCATTTTATAAATGTTTTTCAGCTCCGACTTGCCCTTTGGATTCATCGCTTCCATTTCAATGTTGAAGACCGTGAAGGCACCCTCTGTCGAAACGTCCAGTATCTTATAAATGATCTTTCCGGTTTCCTTTCCCTTCCCATCGTAGTTCATCATCTCAAATCCGCTGCCTTGCTTTAATACAACACCGCCGCAGTCCTGGGCGATGGATTTTGTTTGGATACAAAAGAGCAGCAGCAAGCTCCACAACAGCAGTTTTTTCATGATTGTAACGTGGATACGTGATTTAGTTTGCCGTAAACAAAGATAGTCCCGGTTGCCAGAAATACACTTTTAGTTTGGAATATTGATTTTACGGTAAGGCGCTATGCCCAAATCATCGTGATCAGGCCCAGCAGCATAATGATCTTGCAAAGACTGCTGATACGCTTGAAATCACGACGTGTATCCGCCCGCGCCAGGCTTGCTGTAAGCAGGGCAATAGGGATCAAAAGGAGGAAGAATAAGATGATCAGCACATTGTTGTCCAGCGCCCGCGCCATCACGAATAAGGTGGTAACGAACATAAAAAGAATCACATACAGGAAGTTTTTGGTCTGGCGGATGCCCCATATGATAGGCAATGTGCGGCAGCCATGCGCTTCGTCGCCCTTAATGTCTTCCATATCTTTCACAATTTCCCGGACGAGGGAAATAAAGAAAGAAAAAACCGCATAAATGAACACCAAATGGCGATTTGCCGGAAAATGAACGGTAAGGATCAGTAGTGAAAAACCGGTAAGCAGCGAAACGATAAAGTTGCCTATAAAAGGAAGTCGCTTATAACGCTCGGAATAAAACCAGAGTAATGTGATTGAGAAAACATTGATCACAAATATATAAGGACTGACCACAAGCCCCAACACTGCGCCTAGAACATTGAGAATCTGATGCGCGCCCATTGCCCAGCGGCGTTTCAGATATCGCCCCACGACAACGCGTTCGGGTTTGTTTACAATGTCAATTTTTATATCAAAATAATCATTGATAATGTAACCAGCTGCGGCGATGCAGACTGTGGAAAGCGATAGGAAGAACATATCCGCATTCGCGATGATGCTGCGCCATTCGTCGCGGGGGCCTATGAGTAGAATACGTGTAAAATACTGCGTTACGACCACAATCACCAGATTGGTCATACGGACCAGACGGGCACTTCCGGTAATGTAATCCCATAAAGTAATTTTTGGTCTGGCAGACACATTCATGGAGGCTAACTCTGAAAACAGAAGGTTTAGGGAATAAAATTATTCATTTTATCCCATTAACGACAAATCTCAACATCTTTATCCATTTTGGGGATAAAAAATGGATCATTTGTTGTTAGGCTAAAAGATCCGTTATTACAACAGTTCGCCCGAGTGCGACTTTCAACTTTTTAAATAGCATTATGAAAATTGGTATTGTATGCTATCCGACCTTCGGTGGAAGCGGAGTGGTAGCTACCGAACTTGGCAAAGCACTTGCGAAAGTGGGACATCAGGTTCATTTTATTACATATTCGCAGCCTCAAAGACTCGACTTCTTCAATGAAAATCTTTACTATCACGAAGTAAATATCCCGGCTTACCCGCTGTTTCAATATCCACCTTACGAATCCGCATTATCCAGTGAAATGGTCCACGTGGCTGCAAGTGCCAATCTGGATCTGCTGCATGTGCATTATGCAATCCCGCATGCGTCATCTGCATATCTGGCGAAACAAATTTTAGCGCAGCAAGGCATTCACATTCCCGTGATCACGACATTGCACGGAACAGACATTACATTGGTAGGGAAAGACGAATCCTACGAACCGGTGGTAACGTTTAGCATTAACCAGTCGGACGGCATAACAGCTGTTTCGGAATCGTTGAAAAAAGATACTTACGCTCATTTTGCGATAACGAAGGACATTGAAGTGATCCCAAACTTTATTGATCTGGATCGTTTCAACCGTCAGAAAAAAGAGCATTTTAAATTAGCAATTTGCCCGAATAACGAAAAACTGATCGTCCATACATCCAATTTCAGGAAAGTAAAGCGGATTGATGATGTGATCATGATTTTTGAAAAGCTGCGCAAGTTATTGCCAAGCAAACTTTTACTAGTAGGCGACGGTCCCGACAGACAACGCATTGAACGTATGTGCAAAGACCTGGATATGCTTTCGGACGTCCGGTTTTTGGGCAAGCTCGACGCCATTGAAGAAGTGCTTTCTGTGGCTGATTTATTTTTAATGCCTTCTGAATCAGAAAGCTTTGGCCTAGCAGCATTAGAAGCACTGGCTTGCGAAGTTCCCTTAATAACGTCCAACGCAGGCGGACTTCCTGAACTGAACCTGCATGGCATTACCGGATTTTTGAGTGACGTAGGCGATGTGGATGATATGGTGAAGCATGCAGCTTACATATTAGATGATGCGAATCTGCCAACATTCAAAGCGAACGCATTGGCGCGGGCAAAAGATTTTGATATTACCAAGATCCTTCCTCATTATGAAGCTTATTATGAGAAAGTTGTCGAAAATAGCAAAGCTGTAACGATATAGGTATGGTATTTTTATGGTCTGGTCGAAATTCACAAACGACCAGACCATGTTACCAAACATTCCATATACACAATACAAGCGGGTAGTAATCGTAGGCGCGGGCTTCGGCGGGCTTGCATTGGCAAGAGAAATCGCCAAGCGCGAAGACCTCCAAGTAGTGCTGATCGACCGCAATAATTATCACCAGTTTCAGCCGCTCTTTTACCAGGTGGCTATGGCGGGCCTTGAACCCAGCTCCATTTCCTTTCCGCTCCGGAAAATTTTCCAATCCAAAAAAAATGTACATATCCGCATCACAGAGGTGCAGAGTGTAAACACCGACCGAAAGTCCATCATGACGGGGTTAGGTGAGATAACCTATGATTATCTGGTCATTGCGACGGGTGCTATCACCAATTATTTTGGGATGAAAGAAATCGAGGAACGAGCCATTCCTATGAAAACGGTTTCCGAGGCATTGGCTCTGAGAAACAGGATATTACAAAACTTTGAAGACGCATTGTCAGTGGATTCTGACGAGCAGCGCGCGGGGCTGATGAGCGTGGTTGTAGTAGGAGGAGGGCCCACCGGAGTGGAATTGTCTGGAACGCTGGCAGAAATGAAGCATTTTATTCTGCCAAAAGATTATCCTGAAATGGATTTTAAATCCATGGAAATCCATTTGCTGGAAGGTTCCAAAGAATTGCTTGGCGCCATGTCAGACGAATCGTCTCAAAGGTCACGCGAGTATCTTGAAAAAATGGGCGTCCACATTCATACTGAGCAGGTTGTAACAGGCTTTGACGGAAAATATGTGACTACCAAACAAGGAATGCGCATCCGGGCCGATAACCTTGTCTGGGCGGCAGGGATTAAGGCAAATCCTTTGAATGGCTTGAATCCGGAAGTGATCGTTCGCGGCGGTCGCATCAAAGTGGATCAATACAACCGCGTTGAAGGTTATGACAATGTGTTTGCATTAGGTGATGTGGCTGCTATGCAGGAAGGTGAATGGGAAAATGGGCATCCGCAGTTGGCACAGCCGGCAATTCAGCAGGGTAAGGCGCTTGCCAAAAATGTGTGGCGTGTGATGGACGGGAAAAAAGCGGTTCCTTTTAAATACAAAGATCTGGGCTCGATGGCCACAGTTGGGCGTAACAGGGCAGTTGTAGATCTGCCTTTTATCAAGTTCCAGGGTTTCCTTGCCTGGTTGACCTGGATGTTCGTGCATTTGATTTCCATTGTCGGTGTGAAAAACCGTTTGCTGATATTAATAAACTGGGTTTGGAATTATGCGACTTATGATCAATCCTTGCGCTTGATTCTGAAACCCAAGACCATTGAGCAGATCTCAAACAAAAACGAGAAAAACGAAGAAGCAGTTAAACAGGAAACACAGCATAGCCACTCATAATTTCATACGGCCTTTCCCAAGAGCGATTGGATCATTCATTAGGTTTTCGTTATATTCGTGTGCTATTTATGCCAGCTTTACGTTATATATTAATGTAACAAAATTTAAAAAATGAAACTGCTATTCAATATAATCCTCATATTCTTACTGCTGATTGCGTTTGTTCCGTTTTTCAGAAGGTTTATTTTCCACTTACTTGTAGGCCGCCAGCTTATTAAAGAACAGGAAAGGCAATACAAGGCACAGCAGCAACGCCAGCGTGCGAATGCAGGTGTAAAAGTGGATAATGTACCACCAGATGCAAATTCATCATCCCGTTTTGGTGGCGGTGAGTATGTGGATTATGAAGAAGTGAAATAAATTTTTTTTGGATATACAAAAGCAAAGCCGACACATATGTGCCGGCTTTTGCTTTTGTATGCCAATGATTAAAACTAGCGGCTCAGATAAAGATTGCGCTCGCTGTAAATCTTCTGGAAGAAATCATCCTGCAAATCATCGATGAAATAGATTGCTTCACCCGTCGATTTCATTTCCGGGCCGAGTTCTTTATTTACATTCGGGAATTTATTGAAAGAGAAAACCGGGATTTTGATTGCCCAGCCTTTTTTCACCGGATTGAATGTAAAGTCCTTCAATTTCTTCGTGCCTAACATCAGCTTCGTTGCATAGTTCACGTAAGGCTCTTTGTAGGCCTTGCAAATGAACGGAACGGTACGCGATGCCCTTGGGTTCGCTTCGATTACATAAACAACGCCGTTTTTTACTGCAAACTGCACGTTGATCAATCCAATCACATTCATCGCCAGCGCAATTTTGCGCGTATGCTCCTCAATCTGACGGATCTCATCTTCCGTGAGATCAAATGGTGGAAGTGCAGCGTGTGAGTCGCCGGAGTGGATACCAGCTGGCTCAATGTGCTCCATAACCCCGATAATGTAGGCATCTTCGCCGTCGCAGATTGCATCTGCTTCTGCTTCCAATGCACCTTCCAGGAAGTGGTCAAGCAGGATATTGTTATCGGGAATGTCATGCAGGATCTTCACCACATGTTGTTCCAGTTCTTTTTCATTGATTACAATCTTCATGCTCTGTCCACCCAAAACATAGCTTGGACGAACCAGCAGCGGGAAACCCAGCGTGCGCGACAATTCTACCGCAGCATCGGAAGTCCTTACCGTTCCGAATTTCGGGAAAGGAATACCTAGTTCTTCTAAAAGCGGCGAGAAACGTCCGCGATCTTCGGCCCAGTCAAGTGACTGATAACTGGTTCCGATGATCTTAATGCCATACTTTTCTAGCTTTTCTGCCATTTTAAGGGCAGTTTGTCCGCCGAGCTGAACAATCACACCTTCCGGCTTTTCATGCTCGATAATGTCGAACACGTGTTCCCAGAATACGGGCTCGAAATAAAGTTTATCAGCGATGTCCGGGTCCGTCGAAACAGTTTCGGGGTTACAGTTGATCATAATGGTCTCGTAACCTTCCTCTTTCGCAGCAAGAACTCCGTGCACACAGGAATAATCGAACTCAATTCCCTGTCCGATCCGGTTCGGGCCTGAACCCAAAACAACCACTTTCTTGCGGTCGCTTACCACCGATTCGTTGTCCGGATATTCCTGAGATGTGTTGAAAGTAGAGTAGTAGTAAGGCGTTTTGGCTTCGAATTCAGCCGCGCAGGTGTCAACACACTTGTATACACGCTTGATTCCGAGCTCTTTCCGTCTGTCGTAAACCCTGCTCTCCTTGGTTCCGATCAAATGAGCGATCTGGCGGTCAGCGTAGCCTTTTTGTTTGGCCGTAAGCAAAAGCTCCTTTGGAAGGTCATTGAGATCAAATTTTTCTATCTCATGTTCCAGTTCGATCAACTCTTCGATCTGACGAAGGAACCAGGAATCAATCTTAGTAAGGTTCTGAATCGTTTTGAATGACAAACCGATCTTGAAAGCATCATATATATGGAAAAGACGGTCCCAGCTAGGATGTGCCAGGCTGTGTTTGATCGCTTCCTGATCACGCAGCTCGCGACCATCTGCTCCAAGTCCGTTTCTTCTAATTTCCAGTGACTGACAAGCTTTCTGCAATGCTTCCTGGAAGTTGCGGCCAATTCCCATGGCCTCTCCAACAGACTTCATCTGCAATCCCAATGAGCGGTCTGCGCCAACGAATTTATCAAAATTCCAACGTGGCACTTTCACGATCACGTAGTCGATCGATGGTTCGAAGAACGCAGATGTGCTTCCTGTGATTGGGTTGATCAATTCATCCAGGTTATAACCGATCGCCATTTTAGCAGCGATTTTTGCGATAGGGTAACCGGTCGCTTTCGATGCCAGTGCAGACGAGCGGGAAACGCGCGGGTTAATTTCAATGGCAATGATCTGGTCATCCGCTGGATTTACCGAAAACTGAACATTACATCCGCCTGCAAACTTACCGATCCCGTCCATCATTTTGATAGCCAGGTCACGCATTTGCTGGTACAATGTATCCGGAAGCGTCATGGCCGGTGCAACCGTAATGCTGTCGCCTGTATGCACGCCCATCGGGTCAAAGTTCTCGATGGAGCAGATGATGATGAAATTTCCTTTGCTGTCGCGAAGGAGTTCCAGCTCGTATTCTTTCCAGCCCATCGCGCTTTGTTCTACCAAAACTTCATGAACCGGCGATGCGTGCAAGCCATTGTTTAATGCTTTGTCAAACTCAGCTTCCGAGTTCACAAAACCGCCTCCCGTGCCTCCTAATGTATATGAAGGCCGGATAACCAGCGGGAAGCCGATTTCCTGCGCAATTTCTTTTCCTTCCAAAAACGACCTTGCTGTGCGTCCTTTGCAGACATTCACATTAAGTTCGAGCATTTTTAGCCTGAATTTCTCTCTGTCCTCCGTCGTTTCAATGGCCTTGATGTCAACCCCAATGATTTCAACATCATATTTTTTCCAAACACCTGCTTTATCACAGTCGATGGCCAGGTTCAATGCAGTTTGCCCGCCCATAGTAGGGAGCACGGCATCGATAGGTTTACCCATCGCTTTGTGTTTTTCAAGAATTTCAACGATATACTTCTTTTCCAATGGAAGCAGATAAACATGATCTGCGCTAATCGGGTCAGTCATGATCGTGGCAGGGTTAGAGTTGATTAATATAACTTCTATCCCTTCTTCGCGAAGTGAACGGGCGGCCTGAGAGCCTGCATAGTCAAACTCGCATGCCTGACCGATGATAATTGGACCTGAACCGATAATTAGAACGGAATTGATATTCGTATTTTTGGGCACAGTAATTGGTAATTTGTAGAAATGAGGAAAACTTTTTTAGCAACTTTTGGCAACATTTCCTGTTAATCTCAGCAGGGGTACGTCCAAAAATTCCACAAAGTTAATTCACATATCCGAAAAAGAAGGGAAGGTTAGCGGAAATTACTGTTATTTTTTACCGCGAGACATTTAACGAACTAATTATCAGTTAAATGCAATTATTGAAGTGGCGCAATTGAAGGTGCGGAGATGTCAAAATCCCTCAATCTCAGCGGAACATTGCCATTTGCGCCTAAACGGAACACCGAAGTATTTCCCGGAATATTCGGATAGTAACCGATTCGGAACTGGACGGTATTAAATGTCAGGTTTTCATTTCTTAGCCGCAAACCAAGCCCATAACCCTGATAAAGCGGACTTTTCCAGACCGACTCGGCACCATTGACCAAGCCGATATCTGCGAAAACAAAGTAGGCAATACGAAAACCCAACAAACTTTTATCCGAAAAGAACACAGTTTCCGTACCCAGCGTCAGCCGCGTCGTACCAATTAGTTGTTCACTGTTGATGCCCCTGATGCCCTGATCCCCGCTAATGTTCAGATAATCAAGCGGATCACGGTTCACACCCCGGGTGTAACGGCCGGTTAAGAATTGCCGGAAGAAGCTGTATCTGAACGGGATAAGGTTACTGATGTAGTTGAGCTGCGCGCTGATGACGCCTTGCTGCGCTTTGGCTTCTTTAATGTAGGAACCAATGTTGATCAATCCATACATATAACCCAGGTTGTGCGGCAGATATTTACCCCGCGCATATTGCAGGCCCGCATACCCTCTGGCACCAAATTCGGTGTCCTCCCGGCCCGCGGTGAGCGCAAACAAATTACCGACAGGAACGTCCTCCGTCCGGCCGAAACCATAGATCAAAACGTCCCGCTTGTAATTTCGATTGGAATAACCCAGACTGAGCAATGTTGCACTTTTATTCCAATACACTTTATTAATATAGGGTGAAACCTCCGGGCGCTCTGTATAATGATATTTGTTGTGCCTGGCAGCAATTACGATCCTTGAATTCTCGGCCAACCGGCTGGCTGGAAACGGAAACTTAAATGAACGACCCAACCAGATGTCGTAATAATTGAATCTGGTGGGAAATATGATAGGTTCTTCGGTGTCGCTTGGATTTCTCTTTATCTGCCTGACCATCATTTGACCGGCTTCCACCGCGCCTGCGTATTTTGTTTCGTTGGTCAAAAATCTACGAAAAAACCGGATCGATCTTTCTTCAAGGTCCCTCTCGTAAATGAAGCTCGCTTGTCCGGTTATGAAGGTTTTACTGATGTAAGGAACCGTATAAATCGTCCGGAATTGAAATTTCTTGCCCAGGTCATCATTTCCGTCCCATCGGACCCGAGTGAGCTGTGAATGCGTCGTTCCCCGGACATTAATATCCTCGACGCCAACATTGAATTTGTTAAAAGAGCTGAAACCGCCCCTGAAATTGAGCGACCATGAATCTTGGATAAGCACGACCACGTCCGCCATCCAGGTCACGTCCTTTCTGGGCACAACAATGATACGCGCATCGGTAATCGTTTTATTGGTCCGCAGCAGACGCTCATTATCTTTCAGGATCTGTGCTTTAATGTCGTCCCCCTCGGAAAACAGCAGAAAAGAACGCCTTATGATGCCTTCCCGCGTATTGGTGTGCAGATTTTTACTGAGAAATTTTTCGAGCCTTTTCCCTTCCCGCGTGGTGTCGTAAACCGATTCGCCGAGAATGTCGAGCTGCCGGATGTAGATTTTCCGGATCACCATCCCTTCGTAAGGCGTAAACGGGTTGGTTTCAATTTCCTTAACCTCCGTCACCTGCCCCTGGTTATACACATCCCTGAACAAAAGCCTGTAAACTGCACGCGAAAACTTGGTTTTCGACATCCTTACTTTCAGGTTGGTATATCGAAGGCTGTCTCTGCTGTACACTTCCAGGCTATCGGGGTTTTTTTGCGCCGAAGCATAGGTGGATAACAGCAAAAAAAACAGGACATATCTAAACATGTGTACTTTCAATTCCAAATCAACAGACTAAACGATAAGGTACGAATGATAGATATATATGGCGTTGTAAACCGGTTTCAAAATTGATATGAAAAAGAGGCCGCTACTTACCGGCATCCAATATGGCTTTGATCGTCTTGTCGGTTGCGCTCGGTGCCGAGGCGTTCCTGGATGCAAACTTACCATTAGGACGGATCAGTGAAAAAGTGCCCGCGTCCAGTGGGTTCAGGCGGAAAAGCAGGTCCATCATTTGGTTGGCGTCCATGAATAAATGTGTGCCTTTGAGCTTGTGCCGCACAATGTATTGCCTCAGCAATGCCTCGGCAGGAACGACTTCATCACCCGATAAATGCAGGAAAAGGAACACGACATCTTCCGGCACATTCGCCTGTAATGCAGGAATATAGTCGAGTTCTTCGCGGCTTTTAGCGTCGTCCAGGTTCCATTTTACGAGATACACGGTTTTGCCTTTGTATTGATCCAGAACGCGATTAAACCAGCTTGTGCCGCGGTCATTGGAAGCTGCCAGAAAATAGCCCGGTAATGCTTCGGTCGGCTCGGTTTTTACATTCTTATATTCCACAATTTTGCGGATATCAGCACTATCCTTTACTTCCAGACGTACGATTTCATCCAGCGATTCATGGAATACAGGCAGACTGCTCCTTGACTGAATATGGCTATTCAGTTGTAGTTGTTGTGCGTAGGTAAATTTGAAAAGGTTTTTAGCCAGATAACGGATTTTGAGAAATTCGGTCGCTGTGCTGTCAAACAGATCCGCATAAATACGGCTCTCACGCTCATAATTGAAAAGAATGTTCAGCACCGTTTCATTTTTTGCAAAGAGTTTATTCAAAAAATCCAGGTCAGTTTTCTCTGCCAGGCCATTGGCATTAATGTCATTCAGGCGCTGCCTTTCCGTGGGAGTCAGGTTCGCCGCATTGTCTTTTATCAATGTAGCCATCAGACGAACGGGCAGTGAATTTGTTTTGCTTGGATTTGTGTATTTCCGTTCCTCCACTTTCAGGTCGGCATAGTTACCAAAGCGATTAGCCCAGATCACGCGCTGCGCAGTCAGCGGCGGCTCGGAAAGGCGTCTGAGGCTGTCGAGCAGCACCTTACTCACATCCGTTTGGTTGCTCAATGCATGTTCGTACAGGATCTGCAACTGTTCTTCGTCCGTGATCGACTTAGCCCATTGAGATAATGTAGGAGAAGGCACCGTGTTGGCTGCGGCTTGTTTCACGGCGGAAAGTCGCAGGGCAGCGCGTTGCTGTGCGATCTCGCGGGCGCCGGAAGCACTGTTTTGCCAGAAATTTTTGAAAAAATTGGCGCCTAAGTAACTGTTCGCTGCCAGAAGCTTGTTTTCAGCAGCCAGATATTGAGCATACTGATTGTTCGCATCCGCATTTACGCCTGCAAAATAAAATAGCTTTGAAGCCTTAGCAATCGAATCGCCGTCAAATGTGATCTCGACCGTGCCTGGTGAGCCCAGGAATGTTGTAAAAGCTTTTCCACCGTAATCCAGATAAAATTCTTCCTGTGGAAAAAGGATAGGAAGCGACACCCGGAAACTTCCGTCAGCTTCCAGGGGCGTCTGCTTGCTGAGCTCAGATTGCGGCTGTAAAATATTGTTTCTTGAAAATGTAATGACAGGAGCCTGCCGGTATAACCTGCCATTCAGGTTTAATATGCGCCCCTTAACGATCAGGGAATCAGTGGAAGCAGAAGAGAATGTAAAAAAGCCTGAGAAAATAATCGCCAGACCGATGAAGCGCATGCCCATACATTAGTAATTTATCAATTTAAAAACATTAAGCCCTGTCCTCATTCTCAGGCAGCTGCTCAGAAACGCCATCTTCGTAGCGCACATAAATGCCATGGTAACGATCCTGGACCTTGTAATCTTTTCTCAAAGGGTGACCATTCCAGTCCTCAGGCAACAGAATCCTGCGCAGATCGGGGTGTCCTTCAAAATGAATGCCCATCAGATCATATGCTTCTCTTTCGTGCCAATCGGCTGTACGCCAGATGCTTGCCACGGAAGAGACAACGGGCAGGGGAGCGCCTTCCGCACTTCTTGCAAAAACTGTTTTCAGCATCAGATCATGCCCGTATGGTATGGATGTGATATTATAGATCAGCTCCATCGTTCCAGCAGCCAAGCCAGTGTCAATGGCCGTAACACAAGCCAGAAAATCAAAATACAAGCGGTTGTCCCGATATAAAAAATCACAGATCTCGTGGATATCCGTCACGGGAACAATCAAAACAGGCTGAGGCCCTTTTGTGTCCGTTTCGAAATTTCTATCCGAAAAAGTAGTAATTACCAGCTCCGAAATTTCCTGAAAAATCATTATAATCAATTAATTAGACGGTTGCGGTTTCAGTTGCTTCCATTTCCAGAAAGAGCTCCGGAGCGAGCGGGTGTTCGCCTCTGATTTTTTCCTGCAACTTCATAAAACCACCGATCAGGGCCTCGGGTCTTGGCGGACAGCCAGGAACGTATACATCCACCGGTATTATTCTGTCGACACCCTTTACAACGTGATAACCATGTTCCCAATAAGGCCCGCCACAATTTGAACAGCTGCCCATCGAAATAACGTAGCGCGGTTCGGGCATTTGTTCATACAATCTCCTGATCCGGTCTGCCATTTTAAATGTCACAGTTCCCGCCACAATCATCACATCCGACTGGCGCGGGGAAGGGCGGGGTAGTATACCAAAACGTTCCAGATCATAGTTCGAAGCATATGCAGCCATCATTTCAATCGCACAACAAGCAATCCCGAAGCCCATCGGCCAAAGAGAAGACAGTCTCGCCCAATTCATCAGATCCTCAGCATTTGTAAGAATAATGCCTCCGTCTCCCGTTTTTATTTTATCACTCATCCTATATTGTGCTCCTAAAAATCCAGTGGTACAGATATTGCTTGTTAAGCTACATCAATGTATACAAAAGTAACCATATTTAGCTAAAATCTGTTTCAAGCTTTCATCTGGAAGCCATTCAACAACACAACTCTATGAAAAACAAATTACTTTTCAGCGCCATTCTGGCTATGTTTATTTTCACTAATGTGCAGGCCCAAACCGACAGCACCGTGCGGATGTTCAAGAGTGGTATGGCCATTTACGCCGAATTCGGATTGCTTCCCAATAACAAAACCATGCGCGAACAACTTGACAGGTTGCAGATTAAGCCTTTCACTTCCTTCATGGGGTCAATCGTCCTTGCCAAACGGACCGAATCCCAGCGCTGGTTTACAGAAGGCCGGATTATTATCATGAACAGCACCAATTATACAACGGATAAGGATCAAAGAAAAGCATATCTCAACGGCATCGGTATCGGAACAGACGGAGGGCCGAAATTGGTCAACAACCGTCGCTGGAATGTGCTGGTTCCCATCGGTTTTGACCTGATGTTGTATCAACTGAAAATCAAAAGCAACCAGACTGCAACCATTGGCCAGGTAACGCAAAATCCGCAGTCATATCAACCTGTAAGGCTCCGGACAGGGAATATCAACTTCCACGCTGGTATCGGGGCTGATTATAAAATGAATGTATTACCCAAATGGCACGATCAGGTTTATCTGAGCGGAAAAGCATCGTATCATTTACCCTTGCTGGGACGTAGAAAATGGAAAGGAGAGGACGTAACGATCAGCGACTTGTCGTCCCTGAAACTTAACCAGGTTTACCTGCAATTGGGTCTGGTGTTTTTCCCGAAGAAGGATGCGAAAATGTGGAATGGAATGGGAAAACATCACTGACATCCCATATCTTTTTTGCGTAAGTCATCCAGCTGCCTTTCCAGAATTTTAATATAGCTGTCTTTCTCTTCAATGGCCCGGATCAGGGCAGATTGTCTTCCCTTGGGATTCTCCGTAATATCGGCATCCCAAGGGTTTTTCTTGGCTTTTACATCTGAAATCAGCTCATCGACAGACACTTCTAAAATCTCAGAAAACTTTTTGAGCTGGTCGATCGACGGGCGTGTTTTACCTCTTTCAATGTCCGAGTAATTGGGTTGTGACATCCCGCTGAGAAACGCCATATACGCTTGAGTAAGTCGTTTTTCTTCACGTTTGGTGAGCAGGTTATTCGCAAATATGTTCATAATAGTGTGTTGAAAGTATTTAAGCACGCAAGCTATTCGGTGCGCAAAATCAATATTTTTTCCATTTCAACCAAGCCCAAAATTCAATTATAAGCACCGGTTATATTTTATAAGCATAAGCTATTGACTTATAAGCACAGCTTGTTGGATTGAAGTATCATTACAAAGCAATTTTGCAAACCATCCAAGAGTCGTTCGAAATAGTACGGCGGGAGGTGGGGTTTAACACATGCTTTTATATGAAGACACATTATCAAGCAGCTGGGACTGCGCTTTTTGGAATTATGACAATTTTCCTGATGATTCGTTGTTCAAGTGGAGATTTGTCAGATTCTTCTTTGACCAAACCAGAGCTCAGCATGGGCAAGTTTTTTGTCGATGAGCGGGCGGCTGTGAAATTGCTCTCCGGTGTGCATTCAATTGAACAAAATGCCCGAACAACCGAAAGTCGGGAAAGAAGAATTGAAGAAGTAAAGAGCTTTAAGAATGAAAAAGGCAAAACAGTCTTCTACATTATAAATTACGAGGATAGAGAAGGGTTCGTAATCTTGTCGGCTGATAAGAGGTTGAAACCAATTTTGGCATTTTCAGAAGATGGATCCTTCGACGAGAAAACCGACAATCCTGGAATTCAGCTTTGGTTTGATGTTATTAAAAAGAATTTCAATGGCGCGCAAAGGAAATCTGAGGCTCACATCGATGTTATTAACCATTGGGCGCAACTCGAACAAAATCTGCGAGGCGGTCGCATTTTAGACGAGCCAATCAACACGCCGGAGCTTAGTTGCGAATGGTTCGTGACGCATCCGTTGCCTGCGAACTCGACAGTTACCCATTTGACTGCGAATCTGTCCACATGGAAACAAGGGACTGGTTATAATGCATATTGCCCGGCAGGCGTTGCTGTAAAAAATTGCAAAGGAGATTATGAATGCTCAAAGGCACCAACCGGTTGCGGCCCGGTTGCAGTTGCACAGATTTTAAAGTTTCACCATAAACCTGTGACAGTTAATGGCCATGCCTATTCATCGGCGATGCTTAATGCTATGCCTAAAAATGCACCCGCTCAATGCCAGCCTAGCAACGCAAATCACATTAACTTAGCACAGCTGATACGCGATGCCGGGAAAGATATGGATGCAGTTTATAATACTATTGTTCCTGCATTGGGCATCCCTATGTCCGGCTCAGGGTGCCAGACCTGGAGTGTACCCGGACATATTGATAATTTTTTTGCAAATCGAGGTTTTACTTCTTTTGATAAAGATTTCTTTGGTAATGCTGCAACT
The DNA here is from genome assembly GCF_000428845.1 of Dyadobacter alkalitolerans DSM 23607. Taxonomy (GTDB): domain Bacteria; phylum Bacteroidota; class Bacteroidia; order Cytophagales; family Spirosomataceae; genus Dyadobacter; species Dyadobacter alkalitolerans. The sequence continues at coordinate 390,003 of NZ_AUAS01000004.1, forward strand.
GTTAGTGAGGAATTGCGGGCAAGCAGACCAGTTATAGTTTTCGGCTCAAACTGCGCTGCTTGTGCTGCAAATCAGCACATTTGGGTCATGGATGGCATAAAGGATTTGTATGCAGTTTTTAATGACGCCAATGGCTACTGTTATGAAAATCACTCCATCTATTATCAAATGAATTGGGGCTGGGGGGATATTTCCGAGAACAATACGTGGTTTTCTTATACAGGCATCGTAGGAGCGGGTACCCTATATAACAGTTCAAATATGCGAGCTTACATAATTAAACCTTAATATACTTCTATGCGAACTTTCATACTGATATTGTGTATCAATCTGATGTTTGGGTGCCATCCTAAAAATTTAGGACCTCGTGGGGATGTTATCGGTAATGGCGGCGATGGCATTACGGGATACTGGAAAATGACAAAATATGAAGTTAAAGGAAGTGATATGCCTTTGGATAATGTCTCGCAAATGTCATTTCTAAAAACGCAGATCGGTTTTATGCAAAACGATAGTCTAAAAACTCCTTTTTACAAGCAAGGGACCGGCTATCGGGTATTCTCATTTTACGACGTAAATATGGATAGCACCTCCCGCTACTTAGGCATTTTATACGATTACGGGTACAACAAGAAGACGAAGCAGAGTGCATTCTATTACAGAATGGATGAAACGAACGGATTCTTAGCAGTCATTGATCAGAATGTTACTGCGGGACTGACAACCAAGATTAAGTTGAGTAATCTAATGAAAAGCACCGTATACAAACCCGAACTGGATACATTGGGATATACCTACGAGCCGACAGCTAAATTTGAATGAAGTTGAGGGTTATGTTGGCATTTTGTCATTGATTTTGAGAACCTGTTCTTATCAACACTAACTTTCCTTATGAAACATGACAAAATTTGGAGTCATTTTGTTATAGTGGTGGGCTAAAAAGGTTCTATAAAATAATGAAGCAAAGTGGAAAGCAGGACAAGCTTGAAGCCTCTGATTATCTGCCAGAAATAGGAGGTGCTGCGGATACGGTCATGTTTTTCTACACCAGTGCAATGCTTCTTTGATTATATAGATTTGGCAGGCTCTTGAAATTCTGTCTGAGAGGGAAGAAGTATTAATTTTAGATCACTAAGGCTGCTTTTTACCATACCGCTCATTAACATTGGCATATAGGTCTGCCGGAACAGGCGAATCAATGACAGGAATTTGCGGTTTTGGCCTTACCCAGTCGAGGTAACCTTTGCCCCAGGCGTAGGCGAGGCCGAGGATGAGGATTCCGATGAAGACGGTCATTTCGGCGAGGGCGAACCAGCCCCATTGTCCGTTGGTTTGGGTGATGAGGTCTTCATTTCCGAAAACAATCGCCCAGGGAAACAGGAAAAGCAGCTCGACTTCAAATAAGACAAAGATCAATGCAATCACATAAAAACGCACATTGAACTGAATGTTGGCATTTCCCAGGGGATCTTCGCCTGATTCATAGGTGGTCAGCTTTTCTTCATTTGGCCGGTGAGGTCGCAGGAGTTTGGCAATGGTAAGCATTAAACCCAGCAAGGCAATTGCTGTAATGATGAAGAGTAGGATGTAGCCAAAATCAGAGATCATAGTCCGGGGCTCGTTTTTACAAAGCTACTGATTTTAGTCTTTTGACGTTAATTCAGGCTTTAAAACGTTTTAAGTGGCAAAGAGGAGGCTTGTAACTTAAAGACTTAGCCAAATAGTTCTTACGCTCAGCCCGATTACCAACGCACCGATAATCAGCATCAAAGGTTTGCGCTTTATTTTTCCAACGAGCATCGCACCAAAGGGAGCAGCAATAACGCCTCCAATAATAAGACCCGAAACAACTTGCCAGCTGCTAACTCCCGTGAAAATGAGAAATGTAACACCGCTGGCAAATGCAATCACAAACTCAGCCGCATTCACGGAACCAACGGTGTAGCGTGGATCGCGGCCCTGGCCAAGCAATGTTGAAGTAACGATCGGTCCCCAGCCGCCGCCGCCGATGGAATCCAGGAAACCGCCTGCTGCTGCCAGGATGCCTATTTTCTTGGTTTTGTTTTTAACCAGATTCTTTTGCAATGCTTTCCTGATGATGATAAGGCCCAAAATAAGCATGTAAGCCGCAATGTAAGGTTTAACTAAATCGCCATCAATCACGTCTGAGAGCAGATAAGCACCTGTCACCGCGCCCAGCACGCCGGGGATCAGCAGACTTTTAAAGAGTTTCTTATTGATATTTTTGTAACGAAAATGCGAGATTGCGGAAGCACCGGTCGTAAACATTTCTGCCACGTGCACGCTCGTGCTGCTGATCGCCGGCGGAACGCCCAGGCTTAGCAAAAAAGATGTGGATGTAACCCCATAAGCCATGCCCAAAGCGCCATCCACAAGCTGTGCGGCCAGACCTACCAACAGATACAATGCAAAATCGCTACCAATAAACGCGCTTACATTCTCCTCACTAACCGAAAATGAGCCATTGAAAATAAATAGCGCAGATAATATGACCACGATGCCCGCGGGGACAATGTACCAGTTGGATATTGTAGGCAGTTTAAGTGAGAGCACTTTTGTAAGCATTACTGTTGGATTTTGGAATCGCCGTTGAACAGGAAGTTACAAAAGTAGTAAAACTATTTAATCTACGTAATTAATAGATTATTAAAATTTGGTCAGCTTTTTAGTTTACCAGATAATTTTTAAAAGTGAAACGCCTTGGGCGGGTAAACTGAAATCAAGCTTAATTTGCTCTTTCTCAACATTAACCCATTGCGGCGAAGTCAATGTTTGTAATTGACCGGCGTGTTCCAATGTTGCGATCTGCTCCGCCGTCGGCTTTTGCGGTGATCCCATTTTTTTCCAGACTTCATACGCATTGCTATGCTCCTGATCAATGCGGTAATGCTGCACCTGAACGCGTTTTGCCTTCACGCCATTGAGCTGAACACTTACCGGAGAAGCTTCGACGATCTTGTTGTCGTCATGATAATTCCAGACCATAACAGCCGCTTCACGGTCATTTTTGGTTGCGAAAGCATTGATATCCCGCTCGCCACGAACGCTTTCTTTTCTTAGTTTTTCAAAATTATAAGCTAGATTTTGCTTCACCTCCACGCGGTTTCCGTCCATCATCCCAAACATTCTAAAAACATTCAAAACGGGCTTATCGACACCATTCGTCGCCAGATCGCGAAATCCGCGGAACCAGGGCTGGTCTTCAAATTCAAAGGCCCACGTTACCGCACCGAGCAAATTGACGCCGCGCGCGTCGGCGAGCTCATGCTTTCGGGCAAATGATGCAGCTGTATAGCTGGAATACATGGTGCCGTTCCGGTAAGCATTTTGGGGATGCAGATCTTCCGAGCAAGCCGCACAGCCTTCGGGATCGGATTCACCAATGATTATCGGTAGGTTTTTAAGGCTGGGGTAGGAGGCCACGATCTCGAAGCCTTTGTCAATGTCGCGCAGCTGCGTGCCCATATCCATGCGCACAATGCCGTCCACGACCTTAGGATTGCCTTTTGCATGAAAGGTGATGACGTCGAGCGGCGAGCCTGTTTTGCCTGTCACATAATTTTTGCCGCTCACGACATGATCCAGAAAAGTCCTGAAAAACTTGGCAGAAACCTCCCAGTTTGGGCCTGTAACTTCCGGTCCGCCTATTTTCGCAGTTGGTAATGCACGCTTCACGGCGTCGGCGGAATAATCGTAAAGTTTAATGTATTCCTCCGTTGTACCTTTCCAGTAACTGATGTTGGGCTCGTTCCAAAGCTCCCAATACCAGGATTCCACTTCGGCCTGGCCATATCGCTTCACCGAATGTTTCACCCATTGGAACACCAGCTCCGCAAATTTTTCATAATTGTTAGGCGGATAAGCCCAGCCTGTGTAAATGTCGTTATAATCATCGCCCGGCTTCCAATGATGGCGGTAAGGCTGTGGTTTGGACGATAATGCTTCGGGCATGAAGCCAATCTGCGCGATCGGTTTCATGCCTCTTTCTATGTAAGTATCAAAGATTTTGTCAACAATGGTCCAGTCATAAACCGGATTTCCCTTTTTATCCTCAGTATAAACATTCGTCGAGCCCCACTTCAACGCCGCCACACCATCACCCGTTACAAACATGCTATGTGCCCGAACATAAACCGGCACCTTGCTCAACTGCGAAATCTCCGTCAGCAATTTCTTCCCATCCTTCATATAAGTATAATTCGGCTCATCATACCCAAACCAAGCCCAAATCGGCTTCGCCCGGCCGTTTTCGACGGCAAGATTAACTTCGATAGTGACGGGTTTTTGTTTACTTTCCTGGGCCTCAACAAAAGAAGAGCCAACAAGTAACAGAGTTAAAAAGAGTAATTTTATGGTCGACATGGGCTGCGAATTATTGCAATAAGCAAAAGTTGGTGATTCGCATTGGTAAGGATAGCCGACAGAAAAACTACTAATCCTGCCTAACAACTTACCAATTCCCAGCCCAAAAACTCGCCCCCTCGAACCCACTCTGCGCCAGCAACTTTGCAGCCTGCGCGCTTCTCTTGCCGGTTTGGCAGTAAAAAACGATGGTTTTGTTTGGCGGTAATGTGGGAAGAATGTCAGGGATTTCGGATAAGGGAATGTTAATGCCGCCGAAGTTGTCGGCTTCGAATTCGTTGTATTCGCGGACGTCGACAAGGTGGATCTGGCCAGGGTAGGAGGCTTCGATGCGTTCGAATTCTGCGAAGGTTAGTTCTTTGACGTTGGATTTCGGATCTGCTTTTGCTGTGTCTGCCTTTGCGAAGTCTGTCTGGGTTGATTCAGAGGCGGATGCTGGAATGTTACTGGATCTTGTGAAAGTAAAAATGTTAGTGGTGTTGGTTAATGTATTTATGATCAGCAGTTTACCGGATAACGGTTCTCCTATTTCACAAATGATTTTAATGGCTTCGTTGGCCATGTAACTTCCGATAATTCCAGGTAAAATGCCGATTACGCCGGCTTCGGCGCAGTTGTCGCCTTCTTCGGCGTCGGGGAAAAGGCAGCGATATGTGGGGCCGCCTTTGTAATTAAAGACAGAAACTTGTCCCTCGAAACGCAGGATGGAACCGAAAACGAAGGGTTTACCTAGTGCTACGCAGGTATCGTTTACGAGATAGCGGGTTGGGAAATTGTCGGAGCCGTCGATGATGAGATCGTAGTTGCCAATGAGTTGCCCTGCGTTATCTTCCTGTAAACGAACGGTATAAGGCGTGAGCTGTACGAAGGGATTCAATGCTTTGAGCTTTTGGACGGCGGTAGTGACTTTGCTTTGGCCCACATCTGCGGCAGAATACAAAATCTGGCGATGCAGGTTGCTTAAATCCACCACGTCATCATCCACAATGCCAATGTTACCAACACCAGCCGCCACCAGATATTGCAGTACCGGGCAACCCAGACCGCCCGCGCCAACGACAAGCACTTTGGCCTGTTTCAGCCTTTCCTGGCCAGTCAGGCCGATTTCCGGCATAATAATCTGCCGACTATAACGCTTCCTTTCTTCCTTTTCAAACATTGTATTTTAATTTCTATGGCACAAAAACCGTGTCCCAATCCTTCCAAACCGGCTCATAACCCTTTTCCCGGATCATTGCTGCAATCTGCGCGGGCGAGCGCTCGTCTGAAATTTCAAACTGTTCAAGCGACTCAGGTTCAACGGCATATCCACCCGGGTTGGTTTTGGAGCCGGCACTGATTGACGTAACGCCCAGCTGAATGCAATGATCACGAAACTGCTCAGATTCGCGCGTTGAAAGTGAAATTTCAACTTCCTCATTCATGATTCGATACGCGCAAATCAGCTGTACAAGCTCCCGGTCTGTCATTTCTACCTTTGGTTCGAGACCGCCGGAAAATGGCCGCAGCCTGGGAAATGATAAACTATAACGCGTTTGCCAATAGGTTCGTTCGAGATATTGCAGGTGGACGGCCGTAAAAAAACTGTCCGTCCGCCAATCTTCCAGCCCGATTAAGACCCCCAAACCCATTTTATGAACGCCTGCCTGTCCCAACCGGTCGGGCGTTTCGAGCCGGTAATTGAAATTTGATTTCTTGCCTTTTGGATGATGCTTTTTGTAATCTTCCTTGTGATAAGTTTCCTGGTAAATCAGCACAGAATACAACCCCAAAGCGATTAGTTCCTCATATTCAGCGGTTTCCAGCGGCTGGACTTCCATGGATATTTGTGAAAAATAAGGCCGTATCAACTCAATCACTTCCTTGAAATAAGCCGTGTGCACGGTTTGGTTTGCTTCTCCGGTTACGAGCAAAACATGGTCGTAACCCAGCGATTTGATCACATTCACTTCGCGCAAAATCTCTTCTTTGGAAAGCGTTTTTCGCCGCACTTTGTTGTCTAGACTGAACCCGCAATAGGTGCAAATGTTGGTGCATTCATTTGATAAATACAGCGGAATGTACATTTGCATGGTTTTTCCGAAGCGTTTTTGGGTCAGTTTGCGGCTGAGCTGCGCCATCGGTTCCAGAAAACGGGCCGCTGCCGGGGAGATGAGTGCTTTGAAATCTTCCAATGTTCGTTTTTGCGCCAAAAGTGCTTTTCGGACATCTTCTGCCGTTTTAGAATAAATGCTGGCTTTGACCTGATCCCAATCATAAGCCTCGAATTTGTCCTTAAAGCTCATCCAAAAATGCGGTTAAAGGGCTGCTAGCCACGGCAAAATTTTCCTGATTTCCCAATCGCGCCTCAAACGCCATACGCCCTGCGATCACCGCCATTTTGAATGCCGCCGCCATCGCCACCGGGTCGCCAGCAACTGCAATTGCCGTGTTGACCAAAACCGCATCCGCACCAATTTCCATCGCTTTCGCAGCATCAGATGGCGAGCCGATTCCCGCGTCCACAATGACAGGCACATTGCTTTGCTCAATGATAATTTCCAGAAAGTCAATCGTTTTCAAACCCTTATTACTGCCGATCGGTGAGCCCAAAGGCATTACAGCGGCCACGCCAGCTTCCTCCAATCTTTTGCATAAAACCGGATCTGCATGAATGTAGGGCAGGATTACGAACCCGAGCTTTGCAAGTTCCTCGGCTGCTTTGAGCGTTTCAATCGGATCGGGGAGGAGGTATTTTGGATCGGGGTGGATTTCCAGTTTGAGCCAGTTTGTTTCTAATGCTTCGCGGGCCAGCTGCGCCGCAAAAACTGCTTCTTTGGCCGTTCTGACGCCGGAAGTGTTCGGCAGCAAATGAATGTGCGGATGTTTCAAATGCAAAAGCATATCATCCTGCGCATCATGCACATCTATCCGCCGCAGCGCAACGGTCACCAGTTCCGAGCCGGAAGCCAGCAACGCTTCTTCCATCAACGCGGCAGAACTGAATTTCCCAGTCCCGGTAAAAAGCCGAGATTCAAATGTTTTATCTGCGATTTTTAACATAATATTTCTTCAAGTTTTTGGACCGTTTCCTTTGGATCTTTTGATTGGATCAATGCAGAAGACATGGCGACACCGTGTAAGCCAGCGCCTAGTAATGCCGGGACGTCGTCCGGCAGGATGCCGCCAATGGCTATTATTGGGATTTCTTTTTTTGCCTCGGCAAGCCTTTGCATCAAATCACGATAACCTTCCAGGCCCAGGATTGGGCTAAGATTTAGTTTGGTTTTGGTAAATCGGAAGGGGCCTAATCCAATGTAATCTGCTCCCTCATCAATTCTTAAAAGAATGTCTTCGAATGTGTTGGCTGTGCCGCCGATGATCATGTTGTCACCCATGATTTTACGGGCTTCTGGAATGGGCATGTCACTCAGCCCGAGATGCAGACCATGTGCAGAAATCGCTTTGGCAATGTCTGGAAAGTCGTTGATAATCAGTTTGGCGCCATAAGTGTCGCACAGTGCTTTGGCGGCTTGGGCCATTTCTAAAACAAGTTTTTCCGGCTCATTCTTTACACGCAACTGGATCCATCGGCAGCCGGCTTCCAAAGCAAGGCTAATGCTTTCCAAATGGCTAAATTCTTGTGACTGATTAGAAATAAATTGCAGCTTGTCAATTTGCTGCACATCTGATCTCATTTGCCGGGGGCTTAAGCCCCCGGCAATGTTTTTTTTGAAATCTGGATCTGATGCAGTTGTTTTTAAATCTAATTTCATTTGCCGGGGGCTTAAGCCCCCGGCAATGTTTTTTTTGAAATCTGGATCTGATGCAATTGCTTTTGAATCTGATTCTATTTGCCGGGGGCTTAAGCCCCCGGCAATGTTTGAAAATTTGAAATTGGGAGCATGCCAGATTGCTCCTAGTAAGGCAGCGCCGTCGAAGTTCATTTTCTGAATTTGGCTTATGTTGGAATGATCAATGCCTCCGATCGCGATTACTTTCACCGTCTTCTGTTCATCATTTAAATACATATCATCGCCAATGATGCTTGAATAGCCTTTCTTGGAAATGCTATCGAACACTGGACCGAAGAATGTGTATTCAAAGTTGTCGGAAAGATCAGCCAGCTCATCAATGGCATGAACAGATGTGCTAAGCTTAAAACCTGCGTCTTTTAATTTTTTCAGCATAAATTCCGGCGTTTCCTTCCGCAATGATTCCGGGAAGTGAAGCCTGGTAATTCCATATTGCGCCGCGAGTTCGTGATGGGAATGCAGGGCTATTTTAGAGTAAAACACTGGATTAATCTCAGCAATCAATCGGTTCAAATCAAGTACATTACAAGCAGGCTTGCGCAGGTGCAGGCGCTGCAAGCCGTCCCGAAAAAGCGCATTGATCCGTTCGGCTTCATTGGGGATGAAATCTGGATGGGATATCGCGATCAGTTCCATATTCTTAAAGAGCTGATTATAGATAGATCTGGCTGCCCAGACTGGCGAACTCCCGCGATTTTTCCTCCATGCCTTCCGCAATCGCCTCTTCGTTCAGGCCATTTTCGTCCGCATAGTCGCGCACGTCCTGCGTGATTTTCATGGAACAGAAATTGGGTCCGCACATGGAGCAGAAATGGGCGATTTTGGCGCCTTCGGCTGGTAAGGTTTCGTCGTGGAAGGATTTGGCCGTTTCGGGATCGAGGGAAAGATTGAACTGATCCTCCCAGCGAAACTCGAAGCGCGCTTTGCTCAATGCATTATCACGATATTGCGCGCCCGGATGCCCTTTGGCAAGATCCGCGGCGTGCGCAGCGATTTTGTAAGTGATCACGCCGTCCTTCACATCTTTTTTATTCGGCAGTCCCAAATGTTCTTTCGGAGTCACATAACAAAGCATCGCCGTTCCAAACCAGCCGATCATCGCCGCTCCGATAGCAGACGTAATGTGGTCATAACCAGGTGCAATGTCTGTTGTTAAGGGTCCCAATGTATAAAACGGCGCTTCCTGGCAATGTTCCAGCTGCTTCTCCATATTTTCTTTGATCAAATGCATCGGCACGTGACCCGGACCTTCGATAATGGTTTGCACGTCGTGCTTCCAGGCTATTTTTGTCAGTTCGCCTAATGTTTCCAGCTCGGAAAATTGTGCGGCATCATTTGCATCCGCAATGCAGCCTGGACGCAAACCGTCGCCGAGCGAAAAAGCGACGTCATAAGCCTTCATAATTTCGCAGATCTCCTCAAAATGCGTGTAAAGGAAATTTTCCTTGTGATGCGCCAGGCACCATTTGGCCATGATCGAGCCGCCGCGGGAAACAATTCCTGTGATCCTTTTGGCCGTAAGCGGAATGTAGCGCAGCAAAACGCCGGCATGAATCGTGAAGTAATCCACGCCCTGTTCGGCCTGCTCGATGAGCGTGTCGCGAAACAATTCCCAGGTTAAGTCTTCGGCCTTGCCATTCACTTTTTCCAAAGCCTGATAAATCGGAACGGTGCCGATGGGGACGGGCGAGTTACGGATGATCCACTCGCGGGTTTCGTGAATGTTCTTGCCGGTTGAAAGATCCATGATCGTATCTGCGCCCCAGCGGCAGGCCCAAACGGCTTTTTCAACCTCTTCTTCAATAGTCGATGACACCGCTGAGTTGCCAATATTAGCATTGATTTTAACCAAAAAATTACGACCAATGATCATCGGCTCGCTTTCTGGATGGTTAATGTTCACCGGAATCACCGCGCGGCCGGCTGCCACTTCGGAGCGCACAAATTCGGGCGTTATAAAATTGACGGGCATATTTGCCCCAAAACTATGACCGCGGTGCTGGTGTGAAAGCGAACCGGCTTTGCCATTCAGTTCTAACAAATTTTCCTGGATACGCTGATTTTCCCGGATCGCAATGTATTCCATTTCGGCAGTGATAATGCCCTTTTTTGCATAATGCAGTTGTGACACATTCGCACCCGATTTGGCCCGAAACGGCTTGGTAATGTGCGCAAAGCGCAGTGCATCCAATGACGGATCCGAAAGTCGCTGCTGTCCGTATTGCGAGCTGATGCCTTCCAACTGCTCCACATCCTGCCGCGCCTGAATCCACTCTGCACGCAATGCAGGCAATCCTTTTTTTACATCGATTTCAACACTGGGATCTGTAAAAGGGCCACTCGTGTCGTAGACTGTGACCGGCGCATTTTTCTCCACCTGGCCTAGCTTTCCATGCAAACGCGTGTCGGTTAGTGCAATCTCCCGCATCGCAACGGACACATTGTGCAGGCTGCCTTTTACGTAAATTTTCCGTGAATTCGGGAACGGGTCGGTGGTCACACTGCCGCTTTGTGGCGTTTTTTCGGTTTTCATAAAATGTTGGATTAAGGATAAAACAAATGGGGAAGAATGGAGGCTAGCCGCCTTGCGTGGCTGTGATCAGCATGACGCGGTCGTGCGGTTGCAACGGGTGCGCTGCCCACGCCGTTTTAGGAATAACCGACTGGTTTACAGCGACAGCGATCCCTTTGGCAGGATCCGGGAAAAGAGCAGAAAGTAATTGCTGGACCGAGAGCGGTTCAGAAAATTCACGCGATTGACCGTTGATGATAATTTCCATTCTGAATAATGTTTTTGAGAAAAACTTCAGGAATGGACCTTTTGGAAGAAAGATACATTGAGATACGATAGCAGTATCTCTTACTTTTCCCTTCGGCAGTACTAACTGCATCAGGTTCAAAGGGTATTATCTCAGTCCGCATTTCGGGACACCCCTAAAGTTTGGACAAAGCTATCGCAAAAAATGTATTTTCAAAAATTAACCAAAGAAAACACCGCGAAACGAAGCAATGGAAGCACTTTTATTTTAAGAATTATCGGGTAACTTTAAGGTCATATTTACCAATTATATCGAACCTACGTTACTTGATGGATCTTATTATCAGAAGCGCTGCTCCAAAGGATTTGCCATCCCTGTTAGAAATTATTAATCACGCCATTCTTAACACCACTGCGATTTACGATTACGAGCCCCGGACGCTGGACGAGCAACGGGAATGGTTTGAGAAAATGTTCAATGACGGCATGCCGGTCATCGTTGCAGAAAGGGAAGGAAAAGTGATTGGTTATGGCTCTTACAATATTTTCCGGCCGAAAATCGGCTACAAATTCAGCGTAGAACATTCCATTTACCTCGACGAAAAATCAAGGGGTTTAGGTGTGGGAGGTAAACTCCTTGGCAGCCTCATCCAACGAGCCCGAGAATCCGGCCTTCACAGCATGATCGCCGGCATAGACGCCGCTAACCGCGGTAGCATTGAATTTCACAAGAAGTATGGATTTGTGGAGAAGGGTTATTTGAAGGAGGTAGGATATAAGTTCGACCAATGGCTGGATCTGGTTTTTATGCAGTTGTTGTTGGAAGAAGATTAAGGGGTTAAATCGCGGAGCGATGCAACATTGGTAGCAAGGAATGAACACCGAATATATAAAATCCCGGAGGGATGTAACAGCGTGCACGTCGTTACACCCCTCCGGGATTTCCTGTTTTAGATCCGTTCATGGTTTGCTACCGATATTTATCCCTCTGGGATTGGCGTTTTGCTAGGCTCCTATGGCGCTCCCCCGCTTACACGCACCTCTTATTTTTTTGGTGAACTTTTTTGCCGTTAACATATTGATGTTAACCTCTTAAAAAGTCAATTCTTTCGTTTCAATTCTCTTGTTTTAATTGTTGTCATATGGCGTTAACTCGCGGTGGATTCTAATCAATTTATATACATGGGCCCTTGGAAAGCAGCTTTCTTTACGTTATCAGTTGTCCTAGTTATGATTGTTATTATGTCGGCATATGTGATTATAGGCCAGTCTTACAGTTTAGCTTATATTAGAGATAGCCGGCTTGGATTCAAAAGTGACTTGTTAACGCTGTCAGAGATTATTAATTCAAAAGATCAGTCAAAGACCGGTATAGTTGAAATTTTGGGAAATCGCGAAATTGTTGACAAGCAAAGTCGTCGGACAGACACTGTTCAATTGAGGCAAATTATCTTGATTTTTAAATTTGAACAGCTCCACAAGGTGGTGCCGTTAAGTGATTAACCAAGTAATAACGCGGTACATCATAAATGAAGTATATATAGTCCCGGAGGGGCACAATATCGGTAGCAAATGAATGGTCGCTATAATGTAAATCCCGAAGGGATGTAACAGCGTGTACGTCGTTACATCCCTCCGGGATTTCGTATTTTGGATAGGTTCGGGGTATGCTACCGATATTTATCCCTCTGGGATTGCCTTAATGTGCCCTTCCAGTCTCCACATAAGTCTCCTCATCCCCAGTCGGTTTGCCTTGCCACCAGGATGCCAGAATGGATCCAGTAATGTTCATTAATGGCCCGAAAATCGCGGGCGCTAGCCCTACGGTGGCCATTTTCCCCATTTCTTTTGCTATACCGGATGCTAAGCCACCATTTTGCATGCCTACTTCTATGGCGATGGTGCGGCAGTCGCGCTCGCTCATTTTGAAGAGCCGGCCGGACCAGTAGCCTAATGTGTATCCTGATAAATTGTGGATTAGAACAAGTAGCAGCAGTGTTGGTCCGATGGTGAGCAGGCTGTCGCGGCCGGCGGCGGTGATGATGACGATGATGAAGGCGATGCCGGCCATGGAAACGATCGGCATGGCGTCGTCGAGCCACTTGGCTTTGCCGCTGAAAAATTTATTGAAAAGCAATCCGGCGCCGATGGGGATGATGACCATTTTGATAATGTCCCACATCATGTGCAGGGTGTCGATTTGTACAAATGCACCTGCTAATGCGCTCATTAGCAATGGCGTCACAATAGGAGCGAGCATGGTGGAGATCGCCGTGATGGTGATCGATAATGCCAGGTTTGCTTTGGCCAGATAGGAAATTACATTTGAGGCCATTCCGTTTGGTGAACAGCCGATGAGGATGATTCCGGCTGCAATTTCGGGCGGGAAGCCGCTTAGGTTTGCCAATGTAAATCCAATGGTTGGCATAATGATAAAATGGCTTACCACGCCAATCAGCACGCCCTTTGGCATTTTTACAACCCCCACAAAATCCCCAAAGCTCATTGACGTCCCCATTCCGAACATAATGATCTGGATCAGAGGCGTGATTAATGCTGCCAATTTGAAGCCGTTGACCGTTTGGAAATGCTGCGGATAGTAGAGGGCTGTGGTTACGGCGGCGAAAATGACAGTTGTATACGTGAAACCTTTCAGTTTTTCAAAACCCCGGAAACTAACGGCTAATGCCAGAAAAAAAGCAATGAAGAAGGGACCGGCTTGCGGCAGGTTTCCGGAGAGCGCAAGGAAAAGCGCAACGAGAAGACACAGACCTGCGACACCGGCGAGTAGCTTGTAAACATTCATATAATTGTCGTTATAATGCTATTGAAAAAACAACGCAAAAGTGCCCTGGCACTTCAATAAGAAGGTTACCAGGTTCTTTTCTTCATGTATTCGTCCAGTTCGGCGCGCTTCATCGGGATTTCCTTTGGATTGCTGTCCAGCCATTTCAGGAATGCCTCTTTAAGCTGATCGGTCCATTGGTTGTCGATCTGGCCGGGGGTGAATTTGCCTTCGCGGAGCATTTGAAGAGCAAATTTGTCTCTTAATGTGAGGAATTCTGCGGTTAGGATCACTTTTTCGGCCATGTGCGCCGGAATGAAGATCACGCCTTCTTTTTTAGCAAGCACAATGTCTCCTGGCAATACAATGGCGCGGCCAATGCGGATCGGCGTGTTAATGCCGGTCAGGAAAACGTCCTTTAAGAATGATGGGTCGAAATCTCTTACAAATGCATTGAAACCCTCGATTTTGGAAAGTCCTTCCAGATCGCGGACTGATGCGTCGAAAACGACACCATTGCCTGATTTGGTAAAAATGGATGTTCCCAAATTGTCGCCGATCAATGTTCCGCTGGCGATTTTACCAAAACCGTCTGCCACGTAAACGTCGCCTTTCGAAAGCTTATCGATGGGCCAGGAATTGGTGTTTCCTAGCATGCCGTTTTTGTTGCCGCGGTCCTTAACGAGCTTTTCAACGTCTGGGCGGGAGGGCATAAATTGGGCCGTCAATGCGCGGCCTGTGATGACGATGTCGTCTTTTAATATTTTCCAGTTTCCGTCGAACTGGCAGTTGTAACCTTCATTTTGCAACACCACCCACGCTTCTTCAATGGAGATGTTTTTGGCGCGGTTAATGAGCTCGTCGGAGACTTTGGGGCGGCCGTCGGGGAAGCGTTCGCCTTTCCATTCGGAGGTGAGGAACATCAGTTCTTCCTTGGGCATTACTTGCGCCTGTGCGGAGGGCAAACTGCTGAAATGAAGGGCTAGGAGGGTTATTACACCTAAAAATTGTACTCTCATATTTGAAAAATAAAAAATTGCGGCAAGATAAATGTCAAAGATGCATCGAATGGATTATCATTCAAATTATCTTTTGGTAATCACGAGCGGCTCGGTGAGGCCATTGAGGTCGTAAACGACTTTTCCGGCGCGGATCGTCACCTCTGCTTCCAGTTTCTGTTTTCCCTGAATCTTGGTTCCTGTGTAATCCCAGAAACCGAATGTTCCTGTGTCATTCAATTGGAATTTACCATCCAGAACCCTCAAAACAGTCACATCTGCACGCGAGCCAACTGAAAGGTTTCCGAGCTCTTCGCGGTGAATGGCTTGTGCGGGCGCCCAGGTGCTTGCTTTGATCACAGCCGAAAGATCCATGCCCATAGCCAGGAATTTGGACATGACATTCAGCATGTCTTTCATGGCATTGTTCATGCTGCCCGTGTGAATGTCGGTGCTGATGGTGTTGGGATAAAAACCGCTCTTAACGGCCGGAATGGCTTGTGAGAAGGCAAAGCTTATGCCACCATAACCTACATCGAAAAGGATCCCTTTCTTACGCGCATCATAAACAAACGGCCTGATCTTGCCCGTAGCAACGTCCAGAATCGGCTCGCGGCTGCTTAACTGCCCGAAGCAATGTGTGAAAATATCGCCTGGGCGCAAATGTTTTGTAAACAATTCTTGCAGCGGCAAAACAGGCTTGCTACCACCAAAATCAATCATAACAGGCACATTAGCCAGCTTTCCGGCTTCCACGGCGCGTTCGGTGGGCGTCCAGTTGTAGCCGTTGTAATGCGCGAGTTTAATGCCGACAATGTAATCCGGATTTTCTTTCACCACTTTCGCCGTTGCAGCTGCGTCCATGTCGTCCACATTCTGCTCGTAAGTGCCGCCACGCATGCCTTCTCCTACAATGTTCAGGAATGCGAGCACGCGGGTTTTTGAAATGTCAATGGTTTGTTTTTTAAAATCAGGAAAAGACTTCCAGCCTGCACAGCCCGCGTCCACAACCGTGGTCACGCCCGTGCGGAATGTGAAGCCATCCGGCGGCAATGCGTTAGGGCCATTGCTGTAAGTCTGGTCCATCTTGGTGCCGTAAAAGTTGTGGGAATGCATGTCGATCAGGCCGGGTGTTACGAAAAGCCCTTTGGCATTCACGACCTGCTTGCCTTCTTTGGCATCGATGTTCTTGGCAACGAGCATGACGGTGTCGCCTTTAAGGGCCACGTCCATGATGCCGGTCACATTATTTTTAGGGTCGATAACGTGGCCGCCTTTGATCACCACAGAATATTGCTGGGCGTTGGCGGCGCATGCAAATAGCAGCGCAAAACAGGTTAAGCGTAATTTCTTGTTCATGTTTTCAGGTTTTAGGAATATGGACATTAGATAGTTAAAGGAATTTTCAGTTCGTTTTTAATGCTGCAAGTGTGTTTAATGTTGGAGGGTTGGTTATGAATAAATCAGACTTCCCGGTTTGTGGCCTGGAAGTCTGATTTTGGATTGTTTTACAAAAATTATTTATCCCACCAAACCATGCTCGACAGCGTATTCGTGCCGCCTTGTCTGGTTCTTGCTTCGTAGAAATTGGCTTGGTTATACTGCTCTTCGGAATCAGGAATTACAAAACGGGTTGGGATTTTTCCGCCGGTAAGGTTACCAGGATAGTTGGTAGGCGTCAGCCTAGGATATCCGGTGCGTCTCCAATTGGACCAGATTTCATATTCATCTTCCAAAAACAGCGCAACCCACTTCTGCGTGCCGATCTGCTCCATTTTTTCAGCCAATGTTCCGGTTGCTTTGAACGGATTTGCTTTCAGGTAAGCAGCGATTTTGGCATCGGAAATCACACCGCCTGCGCCGAATGCAGCCCATTGCTTCATGCCTGATGTTACCGCGCTTTCATATTCCGCAGCTGGTGTCGTAGCCGAATACCAGCCTCTCAAACCGGCCTCAGCAAGCAGCAAATGCACTTCCGCAGGGGTGAAGACCAATAAGGGCGCATTGTATTTCAAAATCGTATTCGGATTTGGCTCGGAGTAAGAGTCAAAATCTGCTGGCAACGAGTTGAAAGCCGCATTAGGCATTCCTTTTTGCAAAGCAGTAGCTGTGTCAGCAACATAAGGGGCTGTTGCAGAAGCCTTTGTCCAAACCACAGAGATTACATTCAAACGCGGATCTTTGGTTGTTTTCAAATGGTCAACCAATGTTTTGGCCAATTTTCCACCCTCCACATTGTCACCGCCTGGAGAAACATAATCTGTCGCCATGAGGCCCGCAGCGATGAAATTTCTGCTGGCTGTGATGGAGCCGTCCACGTAAGCAATCGTCGCCATATCCGTATCAGATGTGATCACACCGCCTGCAATGGCCTTTTTTACCCATGTTTCAGCGCTGGCCGGATCTACTTCTGTCAGGCGCATGCCGAGGCGGAGCATCAGCGAGTAACCGAATTTTTTCCATTTTGCAATTTCCCCGCCGTAGACCAGGTCAGCCGTTCCGAAAGTCGGTCGTGCCGCATCAAATGCATTGATCGACTCTTCCAGTTCTTTCAGCATATCTGCATAAATGGCTTGCTGTGTATCATATTTCGGCGTGAAGTTTTGGCTTGAAAGTGCCTTTCCCGCTTCGAAATAAGGAATGTCGCCATACATATCCGTCAAACGGTGGAATAGATAGGCTTTCCAGATGCGGGCAACAGACAGCTTGTTCACATCGGCAGGATTTGTTGAAACAGCCTCAATTACTTGTGCAATGTCAATTACAGCACCCTGAGAAACGGGATCACCACCATAAAGTGCCCAGCTGCCCTGGCTGTAAGTGAAACTGAAATATTTGTCACCTGCCGCAGGCACTTCCTTGTAAGTGGCGAAATGCTGCATGGACCCTCCAATGGTCAGGTAAGCCGCGCCAGTAAAGTTATTGCTTACGGTTACCAGTTGAGCCCGCGTGAAAAGAAAACCAGGGACAACTTCTGTCGAAGCATTGGGGTTAACATTCATTTCTTCAAACCCATTGTCGCAGGAGGCAATGAATAGGGCCGGAGCCAGATATAGGACTTTTATTAAATTTTTCATATTCACTAAAATGCTTTTTAATGATTAAAACTTCACTGTAAGGTTTACACCCAAACTTCTCGTTCTTGGCACCCCAAATGCTTCCAGACCTTGCGCATTGCCATTGGTATAGCTGGATTCAGGATCGAAATAATTGTTGCGCTTGTCTTTGTAAAGCAGCAGCAGGTTACGGCCAACCAGAGACACAGAAGCAGATTGCAGTTTCAGGAACGACATTTTGCTTACATTCAGATTGTAGCTCAAAATCACCTGGCGCAGCTTCACGAAGTCGTTGTTGAAAGTGAAGATTCCTGTGTAGTTTTTGTCATTGTCATAGTAAGTATCCACATCTTTTTTCTCCCAGGTTTTGGTAAAAGGAGCACCCTCAGGCGTTACACCCGTTACGGTTACACCCGTTTCGCGGCCCGGCAATGTTTCTTTTGGCAAACCAAAACGGTAAGCGTACTGGTACATGTTGGAGTAAACCACGCTTCCGAATTTACCATCAATGAGAATGTTCAGTGAGAAGTTTTTGTATTTGAAATTATTAGTGATACCCATGGTCAACGGAGGGATACCATTACCCAATTTTTCCAAATCGCCTCTTACTGCATATCCGCTGGCTGTGTTGAAAACCACATTGCCATTACCGTCTGTTTTCTTGTTGTAACCCCAAACCTCACCATAGCTTCCATCAACCACATTCTGGATCATACCACCGCCCACACCGGCCCCGATGCTCAGCGTTTTCAGGTTATCGGCCAGTTTGATGATCCTGCTTTGGTTATAAGCCATGTTATAGCTGATATCCCAAGTGAAATTGTTTTTGCGAAGCGGTGTTGCTGTCAATAAAAGCTCCACCCCTTTGTTGCTCAATTCACCCACATTCAGCAAAGCTTGCGTGTATCCTGAGGATGATGCAATGTTGCTCTGTACAATGTCGTTGGTGGTCTTACGGTTGTAAAAAGTAAGGTCAAGACCAAAACGGTTGTTGAGGAAACGTGCTTCCAAACCTGCTTCGTAAGTCGTTGATGTAAGCGGGCGCAAATCAGGGTTAGGAACCAATGCCGAAGCCAATTGCTGTACCGGACGACCATTGTGACCGCCTTGCGCCATTTGATAGCTTTGGTATATCTTGTAAGGATCCACATTCACGGCACCCACCTGCGCCCATGAAGCGCGCACTTTCGCGAAGCTAATGGCCGCAGGCATATCAATGGCCTCGGAAAGGATTACTGTTCCACCAATTGCCGGATAGAAAATGCTGTTGTTTGATTTGTTCAAAACAGAAAACCAATCCTGTCTGCCCGACATGGTCAGGTAAGCCAATCCTTTGTAACCCAAATCCACCGATCCGAACACCGAATTGATACCGCTTTTCCGGTAAACTGGTGTGGTCGTAGTAGTAGCGAGGTTGGTGAAGCTATAAAAGCCCGGGATCGTGAATTCAGCGCCTCTGTAAGCCATTTCGTCGTAAATGCTGCGCTGCGTGTTACCGCCCAGCAATGCTGAAAAACTGAAATTTTCGAACTCTTTATTGTAGTTCAATGTCAGCATGCCGTTGGTTTCAGACGAAGTGGTACGGTTGGACTCATACTTTCCAAGCGGTTCGTATGCATTGGCCGTCGGCACGATAAACTCGTATTTGAAATTATAATAGTCCTGGCTCACGCTTCCTTTCAAAAACAAGTTGTCAAGAATGTCGTACCGCAAGCTGGTCTGACCTAGGAAACGGTTTTTGCGGTCGTCATTTTTAAATTTATTGATAACAAAATAAGGGTTTGGCGCAGCAGGAACTGGGTTCCATTCTACTTCTTTGCCTGTAACAGCGTCATAACCAGGAGAAAGGCTTCTGATATCTACCGTATTGGCGATCAAATGTGTTGCCCAGTGCGGGTTGTAATCTGCATAACCTACTTTCGGACGGTTGTGGCCATCTTCAATGTTGTATTGAACAACGGTTTCAATGCTCAGTTTTTTGCCCAAAAATGCATTCACGTTCAAATTCGCAATCCTTCTCGTGAAGTCCGAGTTAGGGACAATGCTGTTTGATTTTGTATTGTTCAAACCAAAACGAAAGTTGATCTTGTCATTTCCACCTGTGAAGGCAATGGAGTTAATGTAGTTCGTTCCCGTTCTGTAAAAGTTTTTAAGGTTATCTTTCTGAGGAGAATAGGGGCGCATCTGGCCGTCAAACTGAATCACATCCGTGCCGTCCATTCTTGCGCCATATGACAAGCGTCCTGAGCTTTTTGCCTGCGTTTGCGTCATTGGTTTTACACCATCCACACCTTGTCCGAACTCATATTGCCAGTCCGGAATGATCGCCAGGTTTTCAGTCGTAAAGTTGCTGTTGAACTCCACACCAATGCCTTTTTGCGCGCGACCTTTTTTAGTGGTGATCAAAATAACACCATTACCCGCACGAGCACCGTACAAAGCCGCTGCCGGGCCACCTTTCAAAACGCTGATTGATTCAATGTCGTCCGGGTTAATCCCGCCGATTCCGTCTCCACGGTCTGTGTTGTTACCATTTCCGTCAGAAGCATTTCCACCGCCAGGAACGCTGTTGTCCATTGGCATACCATTGATCACATACAAAGGCTGGTTGTTTCCGCTCAAAGAACCATTACCACGAATGATAATCCGGCTCGATCCGCCCGGTCCGGTCGACATCCCCGTTGCATTCACACCGGCAATTTTACCTGTTAATGCATTCGCAACGTTGTTTTCGCGGGCTTGTGTGAATTCAGAACCTTTTACTTCGGTGACTGCATAGGCAAGCGCTTTTTTCTCTTTGGAAATACCCAAAGCCGTTACAACAACTTCATTCAATGCTTTTGCTTCGGGAGCCAGCTGAACGGAGAGTGTTGTCTGCGTTCCGACTGCAACTTCTTGTGGCGTGTAACCTACGAAGCTGAAAATCAGCACTGCAGACGCTGCTTCTGCATCCGGAATGTCCATCGTAAATTTCCCTTCCGCGTCCGAAGATGTTCCGCGCTGGGTGCCTTTTACCAAAACACTTACACCCGGAAGACCCGCGCCGGTTTCGTCCGTAACCACACCCGTAACATTGCGTTTTGGAGCTTCTTTGGAGGAAGATCCCGTTTCGGAAGATGCTGTCTCGCGTTTCAAAATGATACGGTCCTTTACCACTTCGTAAGTCACTTTATGCGGAGCGAGGATTTTGCCCAGCACATCGGATAATGCTTCGTCCTGGAATTTGAATGTATATTTCTGTGCATTGAAAATCTGCGGGTTATACATAAACTTAACCTTGGTCACATTCTCAATTTTTTCCAGTGCCTTGTCAACTTCGGCATTGGCTAAACGCAGCGTTACTTTTTGTTCTAAAACCCGCTGACCACGCACATCATTAGCTTGCACGAATGTGCTGACGACGATAGCGAGTATGGCTTGATACAGCGTAATGCGCATGATTTTCTGTAAAGCATGATGAATTTGTACTGTTTTTGACATAATTTTGATTTTTGTCGGATTAAAATTTGGCATTAATTGATTCCCACGGCCGCTGCGAGGCGATAACCGTAAGAAGAAACAAACAGGGGATTAACGGAGCCGGTGGTGTTGCAGCATCATCGGCTCCTTTTTTAGGGGACTGGTAACAGATCTCGTCATAGGCATTGTCAGAATTTTAGGGGATTGGTGAGGAACGTTAGTAACAACCTTTGCTGGTAATGATAATGCTGGCATCCAGCTGTTCATATTGGGCGCCTATCGTTTTGCAGATCAGGTTTATTTTTTCAAAAAGCGGTTCGTCGGAAAGGGATGCGGTCAGATAGCAATCCTTCATTACATCGGCGTCGTGAATGATCTTCACGCCATAAGATTTTTCCAGCGTCTCAAAAACATCGGTAATGGGCGTGCCTTTGAATTCAAATGACTGGCTCTGAATCGGTAATTCAAGCAGTTTCGGGTCCGGAATCAGGCTGCGTGTGAGGCGTAACTCTTTGGGGGCGAACACAATCTGTTGATTTGGTGTTAACACCATCCCCCCCAGCTTATCGTCCGCCTGCTGCGTTGCGATGGCTTCTTTGGTCATCGGGAACACGGAAACTTTTCCTGTTTTTACTACAACCTTCACTTCCTTATCGCCTTCAAATGCGCTCACTTTGAAACTGGTGCCTAACACTTTCGTCGCCAGTGTGTGTGCGTATACATAGAAGGGTTTGTCCGGATTCTTGGCAACTTCAAAAAACGCTTCCCCGCTCAAAAACACCTCTCTCTTATTTCCTTCGAACCTGGACGGGTAGGTAATGCGGCTATTAGGTTGCAAAAGCACCGAGCTTCCATCCGCCAGTACGATCAGCTGCGCCTTGTCCGTCGTATTCTCAGCCTTCATCAAAGGCTCCTTAATCTGGCTCAGGATCACCTTATACTGGTCTGACTGCTGTTGTGAAGGCGTTTGCTTGTTAAACCACCATCCCGCAAACATCAGCAGCAAGACGGAAGCTGCCATATTATACCAATTGGGCCTGAAAAGCTTTCTTATGCCCGATTTCTTCGCCTTATTTTCGCCAATCGAATGTGAAAGCCGGTAAATCTCATTAGCAATTTCATCTTCGGAAATCTGATCAAATGCCGATTTGGTGTTAATCAGGAAGTATTTTGCTTTTGCGACAAGTTCTTTTTTGTCCGGATTAAGTTCAAGCCATTCAGCCCAGAAAGTGTCTTCTTCGGGATCATTAAACAACGTCCAGCGTCTGAACGATGCATCGGCTGCGAGTTCCTCCGGAAGAAAATTGCGGTAATTGTGCATATCTGGCAAATAATTGTATGGCTAATTTATCTAAGGATGCACTTTCCTCCGGCCAATACTCTTTTTTTAGAAATTATTTTTTGAAGGGAGAGGTTTGAATCAGTCGCTATCATTGCCAGCACTGCTTAAATCCAAACACTAATTCAATCCCAGAGGGATATAACATTGGTAGCAAAGGGAGTTTGTGTAACAGTTAGTAGCTGAATGTGCAGATTAGAACCAGCATATGACTAAAAACCTGCATATGGGTTTTCAAGAATGAGATAGCTTTGAAGAGGAGGTTGGCGACGGATTGGCGGTTGACTTGCATGAGGTCTGCGATCTGCTCGTTATCCATGCCTTCGAAATATTTGAGGAAAACGGCTTCTTTTTGGCGGCGGGGAAGTTCGTTTATGGCCGAACGGACCTTGATCTGATTCTCGGAATAAATTTCACTTTGCTCAATTTCCGTTTCCACCGTCTGAAAATCCGAAATTTGCCCGACTTCTTCAATGTCCAGCAGCGAATTGGCCGGGTTATTTCTCCGGAATTCTTGCAGCAGTTGGTTGCGCAGTGCTTTCAGAAAATAAATAGAAACAAACTGAATGTGGATGGTCTCGCGCTTCTCCCAAATGTGGATCAGCAATTCCTGAATGGAATCCTTGATAAATTCCCGGTCCGACGTGAAGCTGTTGGCGTAGTTGAAGAGCGTGCGATATTGCTTATCGGCGAGCTGACAAAATGCAAGACTGTCCCCGGCCTGGGATTGGTGCCAGAGATTCAGAAGAATTACATTCTCCTCAGCGATGCGTTGTCGTTTGTTCAAATCTTATTGGGTCAGGCAACAAAGAAACTGCTTAATCGCTTAATTTTAAAATATAACACCGACTTTATTTTTTATTTTAAAATTAGATTCGGCTTAATTGTATTATATCAAAATATAAGTTTGATTTTGATAGTTTGTGGATGCACTTTAAGCACCTGACGAATCAGTTGCTCAGTGTGACATGGCGGTAAGTCTGTATGGCGACGTTGGGGAAGCACTTCGGCTCCGCTCAGTGTGACAAGGCGTTGTCTGTTGGTGTGACAAGGCGTTGTTGAACGAGCGAAGCCGAATGGAAACAAATGCTATGATGATGGACTTCTCTGCCGTTGCAACAGCAGCACACTGCTTGTCAGACTGAGCGGAGCCGAAGTCACGTGCAGGATGTCAAATGCTAGATATAAGCAATACAATCAATCTCCACCAACGAATCCCCCGGAACCCCACCATAAACTGCCACAGTCGTACGGCAAGGCGGTTTTGAGCCGAAACGGCCTTTATAAGCCTCGTTCATGGCCTTATAATCATTCAGATCATGCAGGAAAACGCTACATTTTAGTACTTTCTCCATTGACGAACCAGCTTTGATTAATTCTTTTTCCAGTTCGTCCAGGACGTGCTTGGTGTGGGCGGTGATGTCGCCTTCAAAGTGGGCGCCTTTGCCGGCGATGAACACCATATTGTTGAATTTGGTATGGCCTGAAAACAAGGGAACATCCTGATACATAACGACATCACCGACTTCCTTTTCGGGCGCTGGCGCAGCAGGCGTCTCTGCGATTGCTTTGGAAGCAACGCCAATTCCGGCTACTCCGGCAACAGAGGCGAATAATTTTTTAAGGATTGATCTTCTTTCGGACATGGTAGTATAATTAAGTTATTAACGAATGTATTATGATCTTTTTTTCTTGCCTTTCTTAGCCATTTTCTCGTTTGCAGGCAGCGTCACTTTCCAAATGCTTCCGCCCGATTTATTTCCGCCCTGCTTGCCACCATATTCGATAATGTAAAGCGTATTGCCAACAAGCAACGCATCCGTAGGCGAAGTAAAACCGTCGATGATACGGGTGGTTTTTACTTTGTAGTTGTCTGTGGCTTTGTCGAAGGCCATTTCGAGGTGTAACAAATCCCGTCCTTGCTTCCTTAGCGGACTTGGATTAGCGACCCCGTTCCTTGGTCCGCCCGTGTAGCGGATGACAAAACCGTCGCCGGTGAGGTCTTTGCCCAACATATTGTTAGTATCAAAAAACAACCCAAGCGGGGAGGAGTGTGCGTTGAATGTGCTTACGCCCACGCCCGTGGAATCGCCGTCGTAGACCTGACCGGTTTTGCGGTCGCGGTACTCGTTGGCGTCCGGTCCCATGTTCTGCACGCCTGGGCTGAACTTCACGCCAGCGGGGCGTTTCGGGAAATTTGGGTCATTGTGAAAATACTTCATCAGCCAGGCAAAAGCAAATTTGCTCAGGAAAGGATCGGTGTCCGGGTTGGGTTGATAATCTGGAAATTGCTGCGGATTATCGATGCCGCCCATTACCCACGGAAAACCGTAATGATGGCCCTGGCGCACCCAAAACATATCTTCGGAATGGTCGTAATCACCTGAATTGGAGACTGCGAACAGATTTCCTTTCGGATCAAAAGCCATGTCATATGCATTGCGGATGCCTTCTGCGTAGAGATAGCCGTCTGCTTTTAATTTTTGTGTATCGGTGGAAAGCAGCAAATCTTTGGCATCGATCGGGAAGCGGAAGATGTTGGCTGTTAATGCATTATCGCGCGCGTTTGGATATTCACCGCCATTGTCCTGCACTTCGCCGTGATCCGTTCTGGCGCCGGTATTAACGAAAATGTATTTGCCATCCGGACTGATTTCCAACGCGTTCCAGCCGTGGTCAAATGTTGTTTTGTTGGCACCATATTCCACTGTATTGAAGACAACCGTCATTGCAGGCTTTTCAGTTGAGTTAGTATCCACGCCAGCTTTCAGCTCATAACGAACCATGCGGCCTTTGTTCCCCTTGTTGTTGTTGACATTAATGTTCCCTGCCAAAAACAATGTATTCCCTTTGAATGCCGCACCTTGCAAGCGCGTAATGCCGTGGTCTTCTGCGCTTAGAATTTTCTTGCTTTCGGGCTGACCGTTGTTTGTGACGATCTTTAACACATCGCCAAAGAACGTCGTATAATAAATTTCCCCCGTGACCGGATGCTGAATGATCCGCACCGCTTCCGGCTCAATTTTCATGTAATGCTCAATGGTAATGTCGTCGCGCAGTGATTTCGGCGTGCTTGTGACGGTTTCTTTGAGCTGAGCAAATGCATGTCCTGCAATGGTGGCAAGTAGCAATGCGGCGACTTTGGGTTTGAAATAGCGGCTAATAGTCAGCATTTTATCCTATGGGTTCAGTTTATTCAGTTTTGCCTAAATGCCGGATGTATGCAACGAGCTGCCAGCGCTGCTCGTCGGTGAACACATCTTTAAATGGCGGCATGTTACCCCTGCCGGTGGAGATTTTCCAGAAGATGGCGCCGTCGCTCTGGGCTTTTACCAATGTGTCGTGAAAATTAGCGGGTTTCTGTCCCAATGCGCCGCCCGCTGCGCCGTCACCATAACCAGCATCGCCGTGGCAGGTTGCACAGTAAAGTGTGAAAAGTTCTTCGCCCTGCGCCAATGTCAGCGGTTCCTCGTTATAGGGACTTTTCAGTGTATCGGCCCAGGCGGGTGCTTTCCAGGGATCCTGGCTGGCGTGCGGATTAAAATTCCCGGAAGAAAATCCAGTCAGAATAATTCCGGCTAAAACGATAAAATTTGCGGCTAAAATCTTATTTTTAAACATTAAATGTAAAGAAACGTGATATATGTAAATGTCTGATTTTTCTCCCTCCAACCCCTTAAAGGAACACTCAATTGCCGGAGAGTAATATCCACTTAAACGAGGTTGGAAGGAGAAAAACGTTGTTGCTAATTTGTTTTTTCAACGGCTGCCCTGACTTTCGAAACTTCTTCAGCAGAAACGGCGCTGGCGGTGTTTCCAAAATTACTGCGGATATGCGTCAGAACTTCTGCGATTTCTTCGTCTTTCAAAAAGCTGTGCTGGGGCATTACATTGTTATAGGATTGCCCTTTCACTACCAACGGCCCTTCCAGCCCTTTCAGCAATACTTTTATAAGGCGTTCCTTGTCTCCGGTTACCCATTCGGCCCCGCCCAAAGGTGGAAAACGCTGCATATCGCCCATGCCGTTTCGTTGATGACAGGCTGAGCAGTAAACGCTGTAAACCTTTCCTCCGGCAACGGGCTTATCCTTATCCAGGTTGTCGGCAACCTCCTCCGGCCTGCGGATGTTGGACATGGATTTCCTTTTTTCCATTTTGACCAAAGCCGTTTTTGCAAATTTCTTTTTATCGCCTTTGTAAGTCACTTTCCAGATCTTCCCTTTTTCTGTTTCAGCAATGTAAAGCGCACCATCGGGACCAATCGCCAGGCCCATCGGACGAGAAACCGCGTCGCTCACATTCACAATCGGATCTACACCCGCAAAGCCGTCTGCGAAAATCTCATAATCGCCCGATGGCTGGCCGTTTTTAAAAGGAACAAATCCAATAAAATAGCTCGATTGCGGGTAAGGAGCGCGGTTTGTAGAGCCGTGGAATGCGATAAATGAGCCGTTTTTATAGCGTTCCGGAAAATGATTTCCCTGATAAAACAGAATGTCATTCGGCGCCCAGTGGCCAGGAAAACCGATCAGCGGTTTTTCATATTCGCCGCAGCGGCCCACCTCTTTTCCATCACCGCCATATTCAGGATTAAGGACTTTTTTGCCCTGCATTTGATCCCAATAACAATAAGGCCAGCCTGCATGCGTGCCTTCTTTGATCCGTAAAAACTCCTCGGAAGGAAGCATAGCGCTTTGCCAGGGAGAAAAAAGCTGCGGGAACAGGCGCAATAAATCGTCCCGTCCGTGTTGCAATGCATATAAATTATTATCAGCAAAATTCCAATCCAGCGCCACCACACTCCGCAGGCCAGTCGCGAACTTCACGCCGTCTTTCTGTAACTGTCCTTTCTTATTTGCGTCAAAACGCCAGATCCCGCCGTGATCTTCGAGGATCGGGCACGGATCGAGGCCGCTGGATGAGGGGATGCGGTTATCATCCTGACAAGCATTGGAATTGGCGCCAAAGGGCACATACATAAATCCTTTGTCGTCGAATGTGACGGGCTTCGCAATGTGCTCGTGCATGCCGTGCGCGTGGTCGTCAGTCAGGATTATTTCTTCCTCGCCGGCCGGAACAAGCTCGCCAGGGTTCAGTTTGTAACGCGAAACGATCAGTTCTGAACTGAAATAAAGATAACCTTTGTAAATGCGCATGGCAGTTCCGTAAACACCTTCACCGTCACGTCCACCAAAATGTTTAATAATGTCTGCACGGCCGTCGCCATTGGTGTCGCGCAACGCAATCACGGATTTCCCTTTGCCGGAAAAACGCGCTTTTACATAAATATCACCATTGTCATTCACGGCAATGTGGCGTGCGCGGCCGGGCAGGCTGTCCACCACCACGGTTGCTTCAAAGCCATCCGGTAGGAACAGGCCGCCGTTTTTGTCATTAACCACACTGTTCTGCCGGTCACTCTTTTGGGTAAATCCCAATGCAAAAAGCAGCAGAAGCGAAGCTGAAAGTTTGAGAGAATGATAGCGCATTATTTATAGAGGAGTTTAGGAATAACAGGGTCAGCAGCTATTTCAGATAGATCGGCTTGGCAATGCCATTGAGGTCGTAGACGATCTTGCCGCCCATGATGGTCATCTCGCATTCCAGCTTTTCTTTTCCTTCCATTTTATAACCGGTTTTATCATAAAAACCAAAATTGCCTTTGCGCATCGAAAATATGGCGACATCTGCAATGGCGTTCTCTGAAATGTGTCCCAGGTTTTCGCGTTTGATCACCTGCGCAGGTTCCCAGGTGCTGGCCTTGATTACCGAAGGCAGATCCATGCCCATCACATAAAATTTGGACATAATGCTCAGCATGTCCTTCATGGAGCCGTTCATGCTGCCCGTATGCAAATCGGTGCTGATGGTGTTCGGGAAAAAGCCTTGTTTGATGGCAGGAATAGCCTGTGAATAATTGAAGCTTGCGCCGCCGTAGCCGACGTCAAAAATAATCCCGCGCTTGCGCGCTTCGAGAACGAACGGGCGCACTTTCTGCGCTTTTTCATCCACGATGGTTTCTCTTACATTGCCTTCCAGCAGAGTATATGCGTGTGTGAAAATGTCTCCGGGGCGAAGGTGTTTCAAAAACAATTCTTCCAATGGCAACGGCGGTGTGCTTCCGCCAAAATCGATCATAACAGGCATGTTAGACAGCTTGCCCGCCTTTACAGCATTATCGACCGGCTTCCAGTCATTGCCCATAAAATGTGCAACTTTGAAGCCTACCACATCATTCTTATTTTTCAACGCGACGCCCGCAGCCAACTCTGGGTTCATGTCGCTGGTGTCTTGTTCCCAATTTCCACCACGCATGCCTTCGCCTACAATGTTCAGGAAGGAAAGAACGCGCGTTTTGGAATTGAAAATAACATTCTTTTTAAACTCAGAAAACGAATCCCAACCTGCGCCGCCTGCGTCCACAATGGTCGTGACGCCAACGCGGAAAGTGAAGCCGTCGGGTGGTAATGCAACCAAACCATTACTTAAATAATGGTCTGGTTGCGTTCCGAAAAACACATGTCCGTGAATATCAATGAGTCCGGGCGTGACATACATGCCTTTGGCATCCACAACCTGCCGGGCTTCCTTAGGGTCAATGTCCCTGGCAACCTTCTTGATCTTTCCCTCAAATATTCCCACATCCATGATCTGGTTGAGGTTATTTTTAGGGTCGATGACCGTTCCGCCTTTGATCAATATGCTGTAAGTCTGCGCGTTAACTGCGAGAGTTACACTGCATATCAGGAAAAGGATAAGCAGGGATCTGTGTTTCATTTTTTTATAGGGCTTAGGAATAGGTATTCTTGGTAATGCAAAATCTTAAACAACCGCCTTTGACAATTCTTCTTTCAGGCGGGTGGCAACTATTTTTTCTTCCCCCGGTTTCAGGCACCAGGTTGTGATGGTTAATGTGTTGTTTTCGCCAGGCATGATCTCAATGGAAGGGTTGCCGTTCCGCATGTTTTCCTGCAACAATTTCACAGGCAGGCTTACTTTGGCAGCATCCCAGGAAATGCGGAGGGTAGGCGTATGGTTGCCAAGTTCCGGAGCAAATGTCTCGACATTGACACCAGCCACGCTTTTTGCTGCATTGCTGATCAGTGCCGCGCGGTCTTCCCACATTTTCCACTCCTTCTTGTGATCCATTTTTACGAACTTTTCCAAGGCCACATACATGCCCAGGATCTCCTCTTTATTCACCTTCATACCGCGCCCGATCGTAGAACCGCGTGGCGGCATGCTCAGTCTTGCAGCGTCGATCAAATGTTTTTTACCCATCAATATGCCTGCACTCTGCGGTCCGCGCATGGCTTTTCCGCCCGAAACGCACACCAGGTCAAAGCCCATATCATTGAACCGCCAAAGATTTTCAACAGGCGGCACATCCGCAGCCATGTCTATCATCGTAGCAATGCCATTTTTCTTTGCAATTTCCACCCATTGCTCATGCTTGATCTGCCCTTTGTCCGACTGGATATGCAGGAACCAAAGCAATGCAGTTTTTTCATTAATGGCCTTTTCCAATTCTTCAACCGTCTCAACCTGGATAATTTTGCAACCTGTGTTGGTCAGCGCGTGGGAGTAGCCTATGTTATGGCCTTTCTGGATGATAACTTCGGATTTCATGCCCGTTCCTTCCAGATGCGGCAATGCTTCCACCCGCTTCTGATCCATTCCGGTAAGCACACCCGCAAGTCCTAATGTTAAGGCAGAAAAGCATCCGGCAGTAACCACCGCAGATTCGGCATGCGTTAATGCTGCAATTTTTTCACCAACCTTGGTCTGAACTTCGTCCAGCATCATGAAATTCTGGGCAGCGCCCTGTATCGTTTCTACAACTTCGTCCTGCATCAGCGAGCCGGTCATAGCCGTGTAGGTACCCGCAGCGTTGATAAAAGTTCGGATCCCCAGCTCTTTTACAAGGTTTCTGGCAGGCAGCTTAGCGGCGAAAGTTGCAGCTTCCGCACTGCCGTTTCCCAAAAATCCGCCGATAAGGGGCACAGCGGACAAGTGTTTGATTAAATCTCTACGGTTTATCATGATATTGGAAAGGACTTGAAAAGTGATAAGGGCGTTAAAAATCTACGTTGAAAGCATCAACATATCAATGATGCAGGAAATGCATGCTGATACTCTTTTTTGTAAGATTATTTTTTTTAATTATTGAAAATAAGAAAATAAACTTTGGTCAATGTAAATATTGACGCCCTTTTTATTCCGGCTCAATTCCTAATCGATAAAAAGCTGCTTTACACAAACGGGCGTAGGAATGCTGATCTCCTTGCTGGTATAAGTCAGCTGGCCTGTTTCTGTATTCCTTTTGAAGAATACCACATTATCATTGTCGCGATTGGTCACCAATACAAGCTCACCCTTCGCATCCACCAGGAAATTACGCGGGTGCTTTCCATGCGTTTCGGCGTGCCCGGAGATGGTTAGCTTGCCGGTTTTGGCATCTACTGCGTAAATAGCAAGGCTTTCATGTCCCCGATTGGAAGCGTACAGAAATTTGCCGTCCGGCGAGAAGTGAATATCAGCGGCAAAACTTTTTCCCGTAAAATCCGCAGGAAGCATCGTTACCCGCTCCATAGGCACAAGCGCGCCGGAATTCTTAACAATTTTGAAGGAGTTAACAGCCGAACCCAGCTCGCAGGCTGAGTAACCGAAATTGCCGTTGGGATGAATAGCAAAGTGACGCGGACCATCACCGGCTTTTACTTCTGCATAAGGAACGGCTCCAGGCGTGAGCTTACCCGTTTTAGGATCAACGCTGTAAACCATGATCTTATCGATGCCAAGATCCGAGGCGTAAATGTATTTGCCATCTGCTGAGGGGATTACCGAGTGCATATGCGGCTTCTGGGACGCTGCACCTTTGTCCTGAATGCTGTCGGCCACTGCGCCGATTGTGCCGTCACTATTGATGAGGTAAACGCCTAGTTGCCCGCTTCCGTAATTGGAAACATACAAAAACCGGCCTTTCGGATCTACGCTGACGTGGCAGGGGCCTTTGCCAAGCGACGGTTTGGAATTCATTGTTGTCAGTTTTCCGGCGGCGTCAATGGCATATGAAGAAACCGTGCTGTTACCTTCATTAGCCGTATACAGGAATTTTTTGTTAGGATGAAATTCCAGGAATGAGGGGCTGTTTTTGTTCACCATTACCTGTATTTCTTTGAAAGACAGGTTGCTTCTATCAAATTCATACACATAAATGCCCTCACCTTTTTGGGTGTAAGTGCCAATGTAAAGGATTTCTTTTCCGGATTTTTGTGCAAATGTCATGACTGCGGATAATAGGCAAATGAATGTTAAAATTGTATTGCGCATGGTTCAGGAATTAAATGTTTGGATCAATGTTAGGTGTGGTAGCGACTTGCTATTCAAAAATCAAGGTGCCGAATTTGTTAAATTCGTGGAAGCTGCCGCCTGTTTTCTGCCACGAATAATAGGCAGTTTCTTCATCATAATCAATGCGGTAGAAGTTGCCGCGCCACTTGGTTCCGGACTTCGGTGCGGCTGTTACCATGGGGCTTATCAATGCATATGGAATAAAGAATTCGGCTTTCCAGCCCTCGACTGATGCCATGCTCTTCTTTTGGCCGCCTTGTGCACTGGTGGCATGTTGTACGCGGTTGCGGTCTGTGTAATGCCAGGCTTTCCATCCTTCTGTCCGGCCTTTTATATTGGCAATAATGATGGGAAGTTCGTAATCCAATGGTGAAAGCTCGTATTCCAGATAAATGGGCACTGAGGTGTCCGGCCAGAGAAAAACTTCCACAACATCCTCTTTAAACAGCAAACCATAATCCTCCATAATGGTCGCAGTCAGTTTTTTATCGGTGCAGTCGAAGAGGAAATACATTCCTTTTTCGGAGTAAAGGATTTTTACTTTGGTGGGAAATTGTTTTCCCGGCGCGGGCTGGTTCGGGCCTTTCTGGACCGTGATGTCAAAAGCCTTTGCAGTGGCCCAGTTTGCAGCACTGCCTTGCCCGTCTATTTTAAAGTCGGTGGTTTTCTTGATCACCATGGAGGAATCCGGGATTGCGGCATGCGCCTCGGCGCGCGGAGCAATGGCGCCCGTCAAAATGCCCGCCCACAGAAAAAAGGGGACGATTTTTTTCAACATTATTTTATGGTTTAGGAATGGAATAGGGGCTGCGGGAAGCAGGTTCCGGCAATTTCCTCAGGTTTTTAGATATTACCAAATGATTATTTTCCGTAAGTGCCCGATTTTCCAGGCTGCGGCACGCTTTGGAATGATTATTTAACAAATGGCACATATCATTCAACTGAAAACCATTTAACTTTTAACATTATGATACGCGAACGAGGAGAACCCGCAATAGCAGATACCAGCAAACCCATTCTGGAAGCACCGGTAGTTCCGGACTTTCCAACAAATACGCAGAAAACCCGCGCAGTAGCCGATGATCCGGACTTGGTGGGCGGTAATGATGACGACGATCTGGATGGCGACGACGATGCAGATGATGTTCTGCCACAAGATGTCCTGGACGACGATGATGACAGCCTGCTCGATGACGAAGAGCCTGTAATCATTGACGGGGACGAGATTATCGACCGTGAAGATGACGATGAGGACGACGACGTTTTATAACGATCTGTCCAATAAATTGATTTAAATAAATATAGCCTCTGGATTTACCCAGGGGCTTTTTTATTTAAATAATGAGTAATGATATCCGTCCCAAGGCTTTTCCAGCTAATTCAGGAAGAATATCTTATCCTCACCTTTACCTAAACCCATGCAGTCCACAGACAAAAATGTTTCCCAAAGCATTACCCAGGTAATCGCTGCTTCTTCTCTTGGTACATTAATTGAATGGTATGATTTCTACATTTTTGGCAGCCTGGCCGTTATCATCGGGCAGCAACTTTTTCCCAGCGACGCAGGCGCATCGGCCTTAATCAACACATTGGCCATCTTCGCCGCCGGCTTCATTGTACGGCCATTCGGTGCATTGGTTTTTGGCCGGTTAGGCGATCTCATTGGCCGAAAATATACATTTCTGCTGACCCTCGTTCTCATGGGCGGTTCCACTTTTCTGATTGGATTGATTCCCTCATATTCAAGCATTGGGTATGCAGCTCCGATTCTGGTTTTGATCCTGAGACTGGTGCAGGGCCTTGCGCTGGGAGGTGAGTATGGCGGCGCGGCCACTTATGTAGCTGAGCACGCGCCGGTTGGCAGAAGAGGATTTTTTACGAGCTGGATCCAGACCACGGCAACATTGGGCTTGTTTCTCTCTTTGGGTGTTATCGTGCTCACCAAGAACATATTAGGCGCCGAAGCATTTGCGGACTGGGGCTGGCGGATTCCATTCCTGGTGTCGATATTGCTGGTGGGCGTTTCGATCTATATCCGCATGAAAATGCATGAATCCCCTGTTTTCACCAAACTGAAAGCGGAGGGTAAGGTTTCTGCCAATCCTCTAAAAGAGAGTTTTCAGAAGAAAGCGAATTTCAAAATGGTGTTGCTGGCATTATTCGGGGCCACAATGGGGCAGGGGGTGATCTGGTATACCGGCCAGTTTTATGCCCAATCATTTTTGGAAAATACTTGCAAGCTGGATTTTAATGAATCGCGTTATGTGCTGCTTTGGGCCATTTTATTTGCGACCCCGTTCTTTGTTGTGTTTGGTTCGTGGAGCGATAAAGTAGGGAGGAAATGGATCATGCTTACCGGAATGCTGCTGGGTGTGATCTGCTATCGTCCTATCTACCAATATTTTATTGACGCAACCAATGTAAAGGAATTCCAGAAGACAGAGTTGAAAAGCGCTTCTGATCCGGTTGTCGAAAGGACTTTACTGAACGATACCAAGGATTCGCTGATCACAACCACCGTATTCAAGACACTCAACAACGGAATGACGTTTAAGGAAGCAAAAGTCGTGATCATTCCCGACGAGGTGCTGGCACCATTGCCCGAACCGCAAACGGTGATCAAAGACGTGACGCTTTCGGGTTCCTCCTACATGATCATTATCGCGCTGGTTTTCTTCCAGGTTTTGCTGGTAACAATGGTTTACGGGCCTATTGCGGCATTTTTGGTTGAATTGTTTCCTACCAAGATCCGCTACACTTCCATGTCGCTTCCTTACCATATTGGAAATGGGGTTTTCGGAGGACTGGTGCCGTTTATCGCCACATTGGTTGCATCGTTCAGCGGCTCTACGCCATTATCCGGACTTTGGTATCCGATCGGCATTGCGGCACTTTCCTTTGTCATCGGGGCGGTTTACATTAATAATAAGGGAGATGAGAACGTTGCGGATTGAGTTTTGATTTGTAAAAAATATTTTAAAATAGGTTAATATGAATGCTTTAAAGAAATATCTGGGCGTGGTATGGATGCTGCTGGGACCCATTATCATTATTTTCCTCTTCATGCAGGCTATTGAAAAAATAGGGTTGGCAGCGGAAGGAATCGCACGGACAAACACAACATTGCAATGGTCAATCATCATCCTGATCTTCATCCCCATTTGCGCGGGACTGGTAATTTTCGGCTATTATGGCTGGAAAGGCGAGTACGAGAAATTGCCCAGAAGTTCGGCGGATTTATAGGAGGGAAGATTGCACAAACTTCTTCTTTTGTGGATTTGGTGCTTGTTAACATGAATTTGTCGGGATAGTTTTTATTTTTGACGATCTCATCATACAAGCCAATAACCATGAAAGAGGAAGTTTTTATTTTGTCCGCAGCCCGAACGCCGATAGGCAGTTTCGGCGGAAGTTTGTCTGCTGTTCAGGCTACAAAGCTGGGTGCAACGGCCATTCAGGGCGCTGTTGAAAAAGCGGGTGTCTCTTCGGAGCAGGTTCAGGAAGTGATCATGGGCAATGTGATTTCGGCCAATCTGGGTCAGGCGCCTGCACGTCAGGCGGCGCTATATGCCGGTTTGCCTTCCGGCGTGATCTGCACGACGGTTAATAAGGTGTGTGCTTCGGGCATGAAGGCCGTGGTTTTCGGGGCACAATCTATCCGGCTGGGCGACGCGGATCTGGTGGTGGCAGGTGGGATGGAGAGCATGTCGCAAGTGCCCTATTATCTGCCCAAAGCCCGGAATGGTTACGGGTATGGCAACGGCGAGATCATTGATGGATTGCTGAAAGATGGTTTGGTGGACGTTTACGACCAGATCGGAATGGGCGTTTGCGGTGACCGGACGGCTGAAAAATATGAGATTTCAAGAGAGGAGCAGGATGCTTTTGCCATCCGGTCCTATACAAAAAGTGCAGAGTCGACGGCAAGCGGCTTTTTTAAATATGAAATAGCAGCTGTGGAAGTGCCTTCGCCAAAGGGTGGAGAGCCTGCGATTGTTTCTGAGGATGAGGAATTTAAAAAAGTAAAGTTTGAAAAAATCCCTTTTCTTAAACCTGCTTTTTCCAAAGACGGAACAGTGACTGCGGCAAATGCTTCCACCATTAATGATGGCGCTTCGGCATTGGTTATTGCAGGAGGAGAATTTGTTAAAAATAACAACATTACACCCCGAGCCAGGATCGTCGCCTATGCCGACGCGGAACAGGAACCGGCCTGGTTTACGACAACGCCCGTTCTGGCCACTCAAAAAGTTTTGAAAAAGGCCGGAATGTCACTTTCCCAGATTGATTATTTTGAAGTGAATGAGGCGTTTGCCGTGGTGGCGCTGGCTTACATTAAAATGCTGGAACTTGATCTGGAGAAGGTCAATGTCTTTGGAGGCGCCGTTTCACTCGGCCATCCGCTGGGTTCCTCGGGATCGCGGATCATCACGACATTACTTTCCGTTTTGGAGCAAAAGAATGGACGATATGGCCTGGCAGCGATCTGCAACGGCGGCGGCGGCGCGTCGGCAATTATAGTTGAAAGATTGTAGGAAAATTAGCGGATAAGGACTTTGAGGCGGTTGTAAAATCCTGTGCTTTTGAAGGTAAAGGTTTTGTGCAAAATATAATTACTCACAAAGCTAAAACCCATTCCCGACACATATGAGCCCATTTCGGTGATGTTAACTTGCTTTTTACCAAATGGAAGCTTCACAATGTAAATGTCCATGCCCAAAACTTCGGTCGCCAGCTTGAATGATCCTAATGTGAAAATCTTCGTGACGCCCAGTGATATTAAAGCAACGATTAAGAACTTCACCATTTCCCGGCGCGTCTGGTTGCTGCGGCGTGCGTCAAATGCAAATAATTTGGTAAGGATAAAACCGACAACAAATCCGACTAAATAAGACAATGTGATGGACTCACTCCATGTCACATCGAACCAATCCTGGATTAAACTGCTTGAAACAAGTTGTATAACTGCCCCGGTGCCCGCAACAAGAAAATACGCTATTAAATCTTTGGCATTGAGAATTTTATCCTGCTTTACTTGGGCCACTTGAGAGTTGGTTAATGGACTGCCGGGAACAATTGTGGCCCAATATTAGAAAGAAAATGATCCTGAAACAAAAGCAGAATCGTAATTTGAGCAACTGGAAATGGAAGGCAATGTCATTGTTATGGCACTATTTTTGTCCTCTTTACAATTTTGAATAGTGATTATGAAAAGATTTCTTGCGCTCGTTTCGCTCTTTTTTACTACATCTCCTGCCTTTGCCCAAACTCAAAAATGGGCCGTCGGATTTGAAGTTGGTGAGCCCATCGCCGTCAGTATTCGTAAATACGGCGAACGTAATGCGCTGGATATCAGCATTGGAACGTACATTGGGTTGTTCAAAAGCAAAGATAATTACAAAGTTAGCAATGACGATCTGGGCGGTGTAGGCGTTATGTTCAATGGGACGTATCTTTGGTATGCGCCGTTTTTTAACGAACGGATGATTGCGTATGCGGGTCCGGGTGTGCAGGTGAATTCGCGAAGATATTACCCAGACCGAAATGTAAAATCAGTGTATACAACCAACATTTCGACAGGGCCGTCGGTCACAGCGGGGCTGGAATTCTTTTTCTCACAGAAACCTGCTTCGTTTTTCGTAGAAGGCGGTGGTTATCTCGAATTGATCCCCAAGTTCTTTTACTTCAATCCCAATCTGAGCATTGGATTAAGACACAACTTTTAACAACAAAAACCGTGAAAAACATTTATCTGATCTGCTGTATGGCCGCTTTGACGGTGATCGGCTCATCGTGCTCCCAGCAATTACAACGTCGCTACGACCAGCGCCACGGCACATCTTCCGGCAGTACTGATGCTTCCCACCGTTCGTATGACAGCGATTATCGCTCCAATAACGGCACGTACAAAAGGGATTATGACCGCGTTCTCAACGAAACGCCGCGTAACGATAATGCGGCTTCCTCCGGAAGCGCCGATTACAACCAGCAACTGCTCGCCCAATATCAGGAAATGGACAAGCTGGGCGAAGTGGTGTTGTATGAACTGGACAACCTGGAAAGCTGCTATAATGTGCTGATCAACGAATACCGGACGGCCAAATCTTCCCAAAAAGGCGTTCTGGCGGATCAGCTGGACAGGATTAGCGCGGATCAACTGGTTCTTTACAGGGCGTATACCAACATTTACCGCAATGGCAAAACCAATTGGGCTTCTGTAAAACGGGATGTCGAGAATGATCTGCGATCGGTTCGGCGTGTTGCGGATCGTTAGTTACCAGCCTGCGCCTCTGGTGTTTGTTTTGACCCTGCACACATAGCCATCCACGGTCATATATAATGTAGAGCCGTCATTTCCCCAGGCACAGTTGGAGGTCAGTTCGCCCATTTCGATCCTGCCAATCAGCTTTCCGGCCGGGGTGATGATGAGCATTCCGCCGGGGCCGGAGGACCAGAGGTTTCCGTCTTTGTCTATTTTCAAACCGTCGGGAAGGCCCGGTTTTTGGGCTTTTACCATGGGTGTAGCGTCGTAAATGAGTTTTCCTTTTCTTGTAACATTGCCGCTCTCATCTACCTGATAGGCCATGATTATGGCTTTTTCGGGATCGGACTGAGCAATGTAGAGGGTTTTTCCGTCAGGGGAAAAAGCGAGTCCGTTGGGCCTGGTAAGGTCCGGGATTTGCAGGCTTACTTTCCCGTCATGCGCAATGCGGTAAACGCCAAACTGTTTGGTTTCTCTGGTGGGGTCTTCATGCTTTTTTGCAAGCCCGTAAGGTGGATCGGTGAAGTAGTAACTGCCATTCGTATGCTCTGTCACGTCGTTTGGACTGTTGAACCGTTTGCCTTCGAAATGATCCGCAAGCGTAACTTTTCCACCCACTTTTAACGAAACAGCTGAAATGCGGCGATCCCCGTGCTCGCAGGAGACAAGCCGTCCTTTGCTGTCGATGATCAGCCCATTGCTGCCCGGCTCATCGCTGTAAACGCCCCTGCCTGTATAACCAGAAGGTTCCAGGAAGACCGACAGGCCGCTTTTTTCATCCCATTTATACACCTTGTTTTTAGGCACATCCGAAAATAGCAAAAAGCTGCTATCCTTCACCCAAACCGGCCCCTCGGACCATTCAAAACCCGAAGCAAGCACTTCGATTTTCGCGTCTTTGGCAAGCAGCTTCTCAAATGCAGGATCTTCGTAAATGATCTTTCCCATGGTGGGATACGATTTTTGGGCAAAACCAGATACCGAAAGCAATAGGAGAGAACATAGAAATGGCGCGCAAAGCTTCATGATTCCGAAGATTATTTAGATTACAACCTGAATATGGAAGAAAGAAGCGGATACACCGCAACCTACTGTACGGATTTTACGAATGAGAAGCCAGAATGAGGCTGCAATGGGGCGCGAGCTGCATGGTTTGTAAGATGCCCGAATGTTTCGGATCGGTTGAAAAAAGGATGTGCTTGAAGTCAGCTTTGTCTTGGGGCATCAGGATAGGCTTGTCGTAGCTGCTCAAATTATGGATGATTACCAACGACTTATCCACATGCGGCCGGAAATAGGAGAGCATCTGATCGTCCTGCAGGCACACGCGGTGCAGGTTCGGCGCAAAGATCTGGCTCAGCGCCGGCTCGGCCTTCCGCAGATTTATCAATGTTTTGTAATGATTGTAAACCGAATCCGGATCTTCCACTTGTACAGACAGCGGCACGACGGTTTCTATTTTTGAAAATTGCGCGTCAATCCAGCTGGTGCTTCCGCTGCTTTCCAGGTCATCGGACCATATAAAAGGCTCCCTGATGTAAGGATCGGGCTTTGTGCCGAGCATGCCGATTTCTTCTCCGTAATAAATGTACGGCTGGCCGGGCAATGTGAGCAGAATGCTTGCGGCCATCTTGATTTTCGCCTTATTGTTGCCGGTGACACTCGCGATCCGGTCCTGATCATGGTTGGTGAGCATGATAGCGTCCACAAAAAGCGGATTATATTTTTCAAAAACCGCATAACTGGATTGCAGCTTTTCAACAATGTCTTCATCCTTTTCGCCGATAAGCATGCGTTGCAAAGCGAAACTGAGATCGAAATGGAAAGTAGCGTCCAGATAACGGAAATAGGGCGCTACCTCTTCCGTCTCCGCCCATACTTCACCGACCGTAAATGCATTCGGCTTAATATCCTGCACCAGTTTTGAAAAAAATTGCCAGAATTCAACGCTTAAATGTTTTTCCCATTCCGGGTAAACGTGCCTGGCGGCATCGAGGCGAAAACCGTCCACACCAACATCCACAAGCCAGAAACGAATAATTTTCTCCAGTTCTTCCCGCAATGCCTGCGAATGGTAATTGAGGTCGGGCATGCCTTTGTAAAACAGGCCGTAATACTTTTCCAAATCTTCGGGATTCTCGTGCCATGGATAAACCACCTGCGAATCGTCCGAGGTTTCCCTTTCTGAAATTCCCAGGGCTTCGATTTGTGTGGGCGTCATCCACCAGTAGAATTCGCGATAAGCGTTCGCCGCGTTTTTACGCGCTTCGGAAAACCATGGGTGGAGCGTGCTGGTGTGGTTAATGATCAGGTCGAGGTAAATTTCAATGCCCCGCTCACGCGCGCTGGCCAGCAGCTTTTTGAAATCATCCATTGTCCCGAATTCCGGTTCAATGGCATAATAATCCGTCACATCGTATTTATGATAACTGGGCGACGGATGGATCGGAGTGAGCCAGATAGCCTCTATGCCGAGGTCGGCCAGGTAATCCAGCTTTGATGTAATGCCATTTAAGTCACCAATCCCGTCGCCGTTGGAATCGCAGAAAGAACGGACAAATATCTCGTAGCAAACCCTCGGAATAAATCTTGACTTGTCTGCAATCATATGAATGTTGCCCGAAACCGGACCGGCTCAGCGGATGAAATAAGGTTTCAGCAATTTATAAACAATATGCACCGGTAAGCCCATAATCGTGTAAAATGATCCCTGAATTTTTTCAACTCCAACCATCCCGATCCATTCCTGGATGCCATAAGAACCAGCTTTGTCGAACGGTTGATATTGGTCAATGTAATGTGTTAACTCCCAATCTTCTAGTCTGCTGAGTGTCACTTCCGCAACATCTGAAACAGTTTGAATGCTGTTATCATCCAGCAAACTTACCGATGTAATCACCGTATGCGTTTTGCCGGACAGCTTTTGCAGCATTTGGAATGCCTCCTGAAAATTGGCCGGCTTTCCCAGGATTTCATGATCTGCGACCACAATCGTATCCGCGGTCAAGACCATGTCGTCCGGCCGGAGGCCGCGGAACATTTCTGCCTTTTCCTTTGAAATATAATCTGCAACCGCTTCGGCTGGTAATGTGGCTGGAAATGTCTCGTCGGTTGGCAGCACTTCAACGGTAAAATCAAATCCTGCATCTGCCAGCAACTGCTTCCGGCGCGGTGAATTAGAGGCGAGTATGAGGGGTTTCTGTAACTGAATCATTTAAGGAAATTGAATTGGTGCTGATAATCAACGTGTTTGGCTTGCGTTGGTTGATATTTTAAAATTTCTTTCACATGCATGAACCATTCGCGAGAATATTAATGTTATTACATTAAATGTATATACATCATAATTACATTTTGCCGTCAGCTATGTCTATTGAAACTGATATAAAACAAAAAAAATTTCGAAGCGCCTACCAGCGACTCGCATTGAACCTCGTTTATACAACCAACTGGCTGGAATCCAAAC
Organism: Dyadobacter alkalitolerans DSM 23607; assembly: GCF_000428845.1. GTDB lineage: Bacteria > Bacteroidota > Bacteroidia > Cytophagales > Spirosomataceae > Dyadobacter > Dyadobacter alkalitolerans. The sequence continues at coordinate 431,657 of NZ_AUAS01000004.1, forward strand.
AACTTGAATTTTTTAAAGGGCACGACATCACCAGCCAGCAATATAATGTACTCCGGATCCTGCGCGGCCAGCAACAGAACCCGGTCAAGGTAAGTGACATTACGGAAAGGATGTTGGATAAAAATTCTAATACATCGAGGTTAGTGGATAAGCTTTTGGCCAAAAACCTGGCGAAACGATCGTCCTGCCCCAACGACAGGCGCGCTGTGGATGTGTTGATTACTGAAGACGGCTTGAAATTGCTGGAAGAACTTGATCCGTTCGTAGAGGAATGGGAAAACCGTTTCAATGTGATTTCCAGCGAAGAAGCAGACCAGATCAGCGCTTTGCTTGACAAACTTCGGGAGTCAAATAAGTAATAATGAGCATGAATACCCAAAAATGAATAACCCAATAATTTAATTACAATTAATTAATCCAAAATGAAAACTACAATGAAATCCGTTAAATTCTTCCTCGCTTCTATTGCTGTGGCTTTGTTTGTATCAGGCTCTGTTTCAGCTGATGACAAAGTTAAAAAAGCAACTAATCTGAAAGTAAACACCTCAAAAAGTGAGCTTACCTGGGTAGGCAAAAAGGTAACTGGTGAGCATACAGGCAAAATCGCTCTGAAAGAAGGCACTATCATCATGGACGGCGCTAAATTGACAGGCGGAAAATTCATTGCCGACCTGACCACGATTACAAACACCGATCTTACCGACAAAGAATACAATGGCAAGTTGATCGGCCACTTGAAATCTGACGATTTTTTCAGCGTTGAAAAACACCCGACTGCAACATTCGTAGTAACGAAAGCGACACCAAAATCAACTGGCGTTTACGAAGTTACCGGCGACCTGACGATCAAAGGCATTACAAAGCCAGTAACTTTTCCTGTAACTGTTAAAACAACGGCAACTGGTGCAGAGGCAACTGGCAAAATTGTTGTTGACCGTTCGAAATATGATATCAAATACAACTCCAAGTCTTTCTTCGAAAACCTTGGTGACAAAATGATCAACGATGATTTCACAATTGACGTGAAATTGGTTGCTTCAAAATAATCAGCTGATTTTTAAGATTTTCATGGCTAAGATTGTTAACCTGTCCGACCTTTTGGTTGGGCAGGTTTTTGTTTTTTATGCCAAAAAAATCAGTTATTGAATTCCCTGTATTTCGGAAAATCATCCATAAAATGAATCTGTCCGTTCACCGCTTTGAAGCAATAGTGGGCCATGCCATTGGTAACAGCCAGATATTGGGGCTGTAATGTAAAATTGTAGCGGCTGATCTGTGCAAAGGTCGCATCATTTACAGTAATGAAAGGCGCTTTACATTCCACCAGCAGAAACGGCAGCGATTCGCCGGATAGAACCATGATGTCCGTCCGTTTCGCTAATGTATTGTATTGCAGGCCCGTTTCTACGGCGAAGAGGGATTTAGGATAACCATATTCTGTGATCAGCAAATGAATAAAATGCTGCCTTACCCATTCCTCCGGCGTGAGCGACACGAATTTCCTGCGTATAATGTCGAAGATATGCGGTTTCCCGTTAACGTGCTTAACTTTGTAAGCAAACGTCGGGAGGTTCAGAGATTCCATGAACGAAGATACACATCACAACAAATGCAGCCAATAAACTCATTGAATTCATGACTACTAAGGAACAAATCGTCGAAAACTGGCTGCCGCGCTACACAGGCACGGCAGTTGAGGACTTCGGAAGTTACATTCTGCTGACCAACTTCGGGAATTACGTGACCATGTTTGCGGAGAAATTCAATGTTGAGGTAAAGGGGCAGGGGCGTGCGATGCAAACGGCTACTGCTAAGGACATTACCATCATTAACTTCGGCATGGGAAGTCCTATGGCCGCCACAGTGATGGACCTTTTGTCTGCCATTAGTCCAAAAGCGGTCTTGTTTTTAGGTAAATGCGGCGGTTTGAAAAAGACCCAGGTAGGCGATCTTATTTTGCCCATCGCAGCCATCCGCGGGGAAGGAACCAGTGATGACTATATGCCTTCTGAAATTCCCGCATTACCCTCATTCCGGCTGCAAAGCACGGTTTCAGCAAGTATTGCCAAAAATAAAATGGATTACTGGACCGGGACTGTTTACACCACGAACCGGAGAATCTGGGAGCACGACGACAGCTTCAAAGAATATCTGCGCGATATCCGCGCTATGGCCATTGACATGGAGACGGCTACGATTTTTATTGTCGGTTTTGCCAATTCCATTCCGCATGGCGCATTGCTTTTGGTATCCGACAACCCGTTGGTTCCGGAAGGGGTAAAAACAGAGGAAAGTGATAAAAAAGTGACTACTAATTATGTCAAAATGCACCTTGAAATCGGAATAGAATCATTGACTGAACTGGCAAGGTCCGGTGCGTCGGTGAAACATTTGCGATTTGAAAATTGATCAGCAAAATGAGTGAAGCTTCATTATACGAGCGCATCGGCGGAGACGCGGCGCTAAGGCAACTTACGGATAAATTTTACGACCTGGTTTTTAATCATGAGTTGATTTCCAGACTGTTCAAAAGTGATAAAGAAGAAATAAAGGAGAAACAGCGCCTTTTCCTTACGCAATTTCTAGGCGGCCCGCAACTCTACTCTGACGTTCACGGGCACCCCATGATGCGAGCCCGCCACATGCCCCACGTCATCACCGAAGACGACGCCGTAGCCTGGCTACAATGCATGTCCGAAGCAGTAGGAACGCTTCCCATCAGCAAGGAGCTCAAAGACGAGTTGTTCGACCGTTTTCCCAGGACGGCATTTTTTATGGTAAATCGGTAAAACGGCTAGGATTAGCTCAATGCTATTTCAGCTTGGATGAATGTCAAAACATCTTCAAGAGAGATGTCAACACTTTCTTCAACAGAAGCTAGGCCAATGTGTTTGTGATGCGGAAAAGTCGGCGTGTTTGGGAAGTGCGGCGCGTTATCCCAGCGTATGAGCAAATCTCCGTTTTCTTTTTGCCAATGAAATGCATATCTCCTGCGGTTTGCCTCTACATATTCTCTTACATAAAGCGAAGTATCGTTATGAAATCTGATTTCCAGATTAATATAATAAGTCTCAGAAAATTCGCGAAAGTCATTAATTGTATAGGAAGCGACGAAACGCTTGTCATCCAGCCATTTGAAAATCTCCATTCCTGATATCAGCTATTTTTGAATCTATTTCTGACAGGAACTGAGTATAGGCTTTCCATTCGATAAGATCGTCCCAGGCTTGGAAATCCTCAGACGTTGCAGTTTCGAGCCTGGCTTCAAATGCTTGTAGATCAGCATTGTATTTCTTTTCAAGAAAATTAATTTTATCCTGAAATTGCTGCCTTTGAGCTAAATAATCCAACAAAACCCAATTGCCGATTTGTTTTTTAGTCAGCGTAAGCATGATATTTTTGTTGCCGTTTCTAACAAATTTAAATATTCCGAAAGGTTAAACAAGTTTTATCAGACATTAGTTAAGTTCTTTACCTTTGCCGCATGAATTTTAAAGAGCAGTTAATCCAGTATCCGATTCTTGAAATTGTGGCGAAGGCTGCGGCGGAGCTGGGGGTGGAGGCATATGTCATCGGTGGATTTGTAAGGGACCTGATACTCAAAAGGAATAGTAAAGACATAGACATCGTTTCGATCGGGAGCGGCATCGAACTGGCTGAAATGGTTGCCAGTCAGCTGGGCCCCGATGTTTTTGTGAGCATATACAAGACCTTCGGCACGGCGCAGATCCGGCAGGGCGATCTGGAAATCGAATTTGTAGGAGCACGCAAAGAATCTTACCGCGCGGATTCCCGGAAACCCGCAGTGGAAGACGGCACATTGAGCGACGATCAGAACCGGCGTGATTTTACGATCAATGCCATGGGGATCAGCCTTAATAAGGGAACATTCGGTGAGCTTGTGGATCCGTTTGAAGGGCTGCGGGATATTAAAAGAAAGATCATCCGTACGCCGCTGGAACCGGAGATCACATTCTCGGATGACCCTTTGCGTATGATGCGGGCGATCCGCTTTGCGAGCCAACTAAACTTCGACATTGAGCCCAATACATTCGATGCGATCATTAAAATGAAGGATCGCATTGAGATCGTTTCGATGGAGCGCATTTCGGATGAATTGAATAAAATAATCCTCTCACCGACACCTTCCTACGGTTTCAAATTGCTTTATCACGCAGGCATTTTACAAATCATTTTCCCGGAAATGATAGAATTGCTGGGCGTGCAGACCATTGATGGTAAGGGGCATAAGGACAATTTTTACCATACATTACAAGTGCTGGACAATGTGTCCCAAAACACAGATGATCTTTGGCTGCGCTGGGCAGCCATCCTGCACGATATTGCGAAACCTGCCACCAAGAAATTTGATAAACGCATTGGCTGGTCATTCCATAACCACGAGGAAGTGGGTGCCCGCATGGTGCCCGTCATTTTCCGGCGGATGAAACTGCCTTTGAATGAAAAAATGCGGTTTGTAAAAAAGCTCGTGCGATTGCACTTACGGCCCATTGTTTTGTCCAAAGAAGAAATAACAGACTCCGCTATGCGGCGCCTGCTCGTGGAAGCGGGAGAGGACATTGAAGCATTAATGAAACTCTGCCGGGCCGACATTACTTCCAAGAACCCCGATAAGGTCAAGCGCTTCCTGCAAAACTTCGATCTGGTGGAACAGAAGTTGAAGGATCTTGAAGAACGCGACAAGCTGCGCAACTTCCAGCCAGTTATTACGGGTGAGATGATCATGCAGGCATTCGGCTTGAAACCGGCAAAGGAAGTCGGCATCATTAAAGAAGTGATACGGGAGGCCATTCTGGAAGGCATTATTCCAAATGAATTTGATCCCGCATACGCGTATATGGTGCAAGAGGGCGAAAAAATGGGCTTAACTTTACAATCATAAAATCTGACTCCTCATTACAATTAAATGGAAAACAATACGCAGTTCAAACGCTTCTTCGGCGCACTTCTCACTATCCTGGGCATTTCGGTTCTGCTTTTTGCCTGCATCGCATTTTTATCCGACAAGCCCGTTTTGGGACTTACCGTTTCCAAGTGGGAATCCGTGGTTCCGTTTCTGGTCGGCACCGTGTTTTTGCTTACCGGTGTAAACCTTGTTAAAGGCTGACCGAGCGCAACAGTGTGGCGCCAACTGTGCATTCCAGACATTTCCGGAATGTACAGTAATTGTTATACCACTCTATAAGCGACTGTGAATCAGCGGCGGTCTTGACATTCATTCCTAATATCTCCCACTCCCGCGTAATGCGGTTTTTTTCTGCGCCGATTTCCGACAACCAATAGATGGCCTTTTCCAGCAGTTCGGGCTGTTGCCGATGCTTTGCATATGCGACCAAAAGTGGCACAGCACCATTGACAATCAGTAAGTACGCTGAATCCTTTCCCAACAATGGCACCTTACCTTTGGATTTTTTACCAAAAAGATAATGGTCCTGCCAGTAATCTGACTGCTCTATCTGGAACATGGCCTGCAAGCTCGAAAACGACTGCGCAGATATAATCTCTGGAAACAGATTCCCGTTTTTGTGCAGCAGCCGGGCGAATTGAGCGAGGCGAACCGTTGGAAAACCAGCAGGCCGCATGCGCAGGTTCTTCCATTCATGACGATTCATTTGCTGATCTTTCAAGCCATATTTGGCGCTCAGAAAATGATGTTCCGCTCGTAGCTGGCGAATGTAAGGGTCATTGGAGTCGGCGGGGATGAGTCCTGCACAACCGAAAAGCAGTGCTTCAATCTGGTTCAGTTTTTCGCGGTGTTTCCGGATTATTTTCCAGGGAACAATTTCAGTAAGTCGTGCGAATGGTGCGTCATTTAATTTGAAACCAAAGTGCCTTCCCAACCATTGATAAGCCGTTTCTTCCCAGTCGTTGTTGTTTTTACTTAATAAATCCATCACCAGAGCTGCTTTCCTATCGAGCCTTTCCAGCAGCACCCGGTCCAGCATTCCATATTTTTGTATGTCGTGCACCTGCGCGAACATGGATGCACAGGGAATCGTTTGGGATTCGTCCTGTAATGTCGCATATCGTTCCAGAACCGAGTGGTCGACGATGTTCTTTAATGTCAGAGTTGGCAATAATGTGCCGTCCCCCCTTGTAATAGGTCTGTCATTTTCCCACACCACGTGCAGGATTACTGTTTCATATGCGGGATCGGTTTCATGGTTATGCAGAAACCAGTCGGAGGATTTTACGTGGATTTCAATGCTTCCTACCCATTGAAAATCGTCGATGATAACCCGTGCTTCAGAAAAATCAGGGCCTGCATTGGCGTTCTTGTGGCCTGTTCGGAGGATGGAGAGCCTGCTGCCTTCATCGGTGCAAAGGGCTTCGTTGGCGAAATATTGGAATCGCCATATAAAACTCAGGATATCTTCATTCATCGCATTTAGAATTAGCGTGTGTAGAAATATTTAATGTAATGGCCTTTATTTTCTTTGTCTAAACCTGATTAGTTTCTGTTCTTTGTACGCTGATGTTTTGGTTTGGTCACAGGTTTTTGAAGTAAAAAGTTTTATGCTCCGCCGTTTGCAATTTATTGCGCTTAGAATTCTCATTGTTTTTTTCGTTCTTTCAATCTTTTGGGTGCTGGTTTTGAAGTTCTTACCGGTTTGGGTAACGCCATTTATGCTATCCAGAAAAATCGAAGCTTTCCGGGCCGACGAAGACACGGAAATCCATCACGACTGGGAGCCGTATGAAAATATTTCAAAAGAGGTTGCTCTGGCGGTTGTAGCATCCGAAGACCAGAATTTCCCGAACCACTGGGGATTTGATTTTGACCAGATCTATAATGCAGTGACAGAGAAGCGGAAACGTGCGCGCGGTGCCAGTACGATCTCTCAGCAGGTTGCTAAAAACGTCTTCCTATGGCATGGCAGGAGCTTTGTCAGGAAAGGTTTGGAAGCCTATTTCACGGTCTTAATCGAATTAATCTGGGATAAAGAGCGCATTCTGGAAGTGTATTTGAATGTAGCCGAAATGGGAAAAATGACATTCGGCGTAGAAGCAGCCTCATTAAGATACTATAATAAATCCGCCAAAAAGCTCACTCGCTTCGAAGCCGCCCGCATCGCCGCAGTGCTCCCAAACCCCGTCCGTTTCTCCATCAAAAACCCATCCGGCTACGTCCAAAAGCGAACCGGGCAAATTGTACGGCAAATGCGGTATCTGGGTGGGCAAAAGTATATTGCGGATTTGTAAGGCGAATATATCTGTAAAACCCTAATTCAACTATTCCCCCGGCTTTTCTCTTTCAAAAACTTATAAGTCCGGTGCTTTGCTAATGCTGGGTTGAGTTTTTCGAATAATCCTTGGTTTTTCAAGGCGTACCAGTTGATTTTCAAGAGGTAGAGGCTTACGAATGAGCTGAGATTGTTCTGGATGAAGATGCTGGTTTTGGTTTGGAGATCCAGGCGTTCGAGGGCTTGCAGACCGCGCCAGTAATCGATGCTGTCGGCTTGGGATCTGTTTCTGGCACGTCCTTCACCAGCGGTGTAGATGAGCAGGCGGTCGTCGGAGGGCTTTTGAATGTTGTTCCAGTAATCCCGCCATTCTTCATTGCTCCTGGAATTGCTGACGACCGATCTGGAAATATCTGTCGTGTCGAGCTGGATCTTTACGCCGTTTTCGAGAAAAAAGAAGAACTGGCCTTTCAGCTGGGAGACTTGCATTTGATACAGGTTGGGAACCAAGTCCTTTTCCATGAGCAAATTAATGCTGTCCTGACCGAGCTTGATCGAATGAACAGTTGCTGCGAAGCCTTTTTCACGGGTCAATAAAATGGCCTTACGGCCTTTCATTTGTTCCGGGTTGACAATTTTTATTTTAATAATCTGACCAAAAGCAGGGGATAGGAGAAAGAAAAAAGCAATAACCCGGAGGAAACATTTGGTCATCTTGCAGCGGAAATTTAGACGCAGCCGGCTTTAAATTGCCGGCTTTTGACAAGTAAATTAGGAAAAAAATTCCAGAATCGATTTGCCAAAAGCCGGCACGCGGACCGCGTCCGTTACTTGATCTCAACCTTGATCAAAACCGGCTGGTGATCAGATGGGTAACGTTGTTCTTTGGCATCTGTTAAAACGCCGTATTTAAGCACATTAATGTTCTTGCTGACAAAAATATAATCTATACGTTTGTCCATAGCCGCGTCAAATTTGAAACTGTTAAATGTTCCTTCCGGACCGTAGGGAGGCTGTTTTGTAACCTCATGCGAATCGTTAAGCAATCCCTGAATAGTTTTAATCTGCTCGGTTTCAGGCGTTGAGTTGAAATCACCTGTGAGGATGACCGTAGATTTTCCGGCAATCTCGCTGATCTTTTTTACCATCAAATGACCCGATTGTCTGCGGGCCTCAACGCCCTGGTGATCAAAATGAACATTGAAAAAATAGAATTCTTTTTTGCTTAACAGATCCTGGAACTTAACCCAGGAAGCAATTCTGTTACAGCAGGTTGCGTCCCAACCTTTGCCAGGCTTGTCCGGCGTTTCGCTAAGCCAGAAATCGCCCGATTGCAGGGCTTTGAAGCGATCTTTTTTGTAAAAGATGGCCGAATGTTCTCCGCCTTCCTTGCCATCATCCCGGCCTTTTCCGTAGAATGTGAATTCCGTCAATTCGGCCACGTCTTTTAATTGACCTATCAGTGCTTCCTGTACACCGAAAATGTCAAATTCATGGAACCGGATCAACCCTTTCACATTTTCCTTGCGGTTGGGCCAGGCGTTTACACCATCATTAGCGGTGTTATAACGGAGGTTATAAGAGGCAACATTGATCGTATTTTTTTGCGCAAAAGTGCTTTGCGACAATGCTAACATCAGGGAAAGGGCGAAGGCGATTTTTTTCATTTAAAACTTATGATTTGTGAACAGAAGCAAAGTTAACAGGCTTGCCGGTTATTGATATTTTGGCTGCGTGATCATTTTCCCTTTTTTGCAAGCAGAAACTTTCCAACCACTTCGCCATCGTCCCGGATCATTTTCAGGTCCAGGTGTTTTTTGGTCGCGTGCAGTTTGATCAATGTTCTTTTGCCTTCCAGCGGGCCTCCGCCGATCACGATCGGATAATTATGCGTTGCATCCGGCTCGTGGGTGGCGTAGCGGTGCGTATGGCCGGAAATCTGTAAGTCGATTTTGGCTTTGTTCAAAACCGGACCGAAAAGCTCGCGACAATGTAATGTTCCATGCCAATCCCCCGAATGATAAGGCGATATGTGGATGAGGACGATCCGGAAATCGGCTTTTTTAAAATCCGCAGATTCCACTTCTTTTTCCAACCATTTTTTCTGAACCTCACGATAACGGTCAAAGGCCGAAAGGCCGCCATATTCCACGCTGTCATCCGTTTTGTCCTCGCCGGAATCCAGGACTAAGAACCGCACCGGTCCGCGCGTGAAAGCATAGTAATATTTGTTTTCGGGATAGGCATAATAAGCCGGAATGTGCCTCGAAAAGCTTCCGCGGCATTCGTGATTTCCCTGCGTGAGGATAAATGGGATTTCAGAAGCGAAAATGTCAGTTGCAGGCTTGATCAAATGGTTAACCATCTGAATTTCTTCTGTTACCCAATCAAAACAATCGCCATTGAACACCACGAAGTCATAATCACGGGCGTTGCCCGTATAGCCGTGGCGGTAAAGGAGTTGCGGGATAATTTGCGGACGGTCGTGAATGTCGTTGAAGATCACCATTTTAAACTCGTCCTCATTTTCAGCCGGTGTTTTAAAGCCAAACATCGCACTGGCAATGGTGTCGCCGAACTCGACTTTCGAGCCTTTATAACCTGTTATTTCCGTGGATACGATTTTGTATTTGTGCTCCGTGCCTGCGTTTAGTCCGCTTAATGTGACCTTATTGATACGATTATTAGCTTCAATCAGTCCATTGTTGTAGCCAAATTCACGTTTGCTGGTGTAAGTCCCGGCCCCGTATTCGACCCAGCTGAAACTGTTTTTATGCGTGATCCACATAATGGTCACCTCGTTGGTGCCCATATTTTGTAAATAAGGGCCCGCAACGAAATGGTTTTTTTCTTCTGACAATGCATTGGAGTCGCCGGCTTGCGCAGCAGATAGGGGCAAGAGGCTCAGCGCGCCGATCTGCGACATTTTTTCAAGAAACGACCTTCTGTCTGAAAGCATAATTTATGGGTTTAGGAATAGATGCAAGCTTAAAGTTACTTCCAGTTTGGATTCTGGGTGAGGTTTGGATTCAAGAGCCTTTCCTGCGTAGGGATAGGATATAAGTAGTCCTTATTTTCGTCAAACCTTTTGGTAATGTGGCTGTTGATAACAATGTTCCCGCCTTTGTTGCCATTTTCCAGAAGAATCTCGCTGCCGAGTTTTAACAACTGCGCGCCCGGAACAGCCGGCTTCGTGCCTTCATAAATGACAAGGTCAATCTTTCCGTTCTTATCCAGATCGTAATTTCCGGGGCCAGGAAAATACATTCCTTTAAATTGTTTCGTAAGCAACTGGCCTTCTTTCCACCGCACAATGTCATCCCAGCGAAAGAAGTTTTCCATCACCAGCTCAATGCGTCTTTCCCGACGGATTTCCAGGATCACGCCCGTATTTTTGCCGGTCAGTTTTGTGTATTGCGCGGCCTGATAGGGATCCGGTTTTGCATTGGCTGTGGCCATATTAATGTTCACCATGCCCACGCGGTCGCGGGTGAGTTTGGTAGAAATGTCCAGGTCAGCCTGCGTTAATGTGCCCTTTTCTGCTTTTGCTTCGGCGTAATTGAGCAGCACTTCGGCATAGCGGAAGATAGGCATGTCGGTAATGTCCTTCCCGAATGTGTCCCATTTTGGCTCCGAAACAAATTTGATCAGTTGGTAACCCGTAACCGTTGCTCCGAACTCCGGAACGAGCGGGGTTGTTTCGCCAATGCGCGTATAACCCGGCGTGCGGATTGTCTGTGTAAGGCGGGGATCGCGGTTCTGGACTTCGTCATAAAACTGCATGGTTTCGTAGCCCTTCATGTCGGTAAACCGGGAGCCATCAGCCATTAAATAGCTGTTGACAAGCTTCTTTTCCAATCCCGGCTTTCCGTAAGATGCCGTCATGGTATAATAGTTCAGGTTGTGATAGACCTGCAATGCATCGCTGAAATCGCGCGCCAGGATCACCTCGTCTGCAATCGCATTGTCGGATGCGAATAACATTTGGTAAGCCGTTTTAGGGGTTGATTTATAAATGCTGTATCCGCTGTTTTTCATCAGATCTTCCGAGGCCGTAATGCAGGCGTCCAGGAATTTCTCGGAGTCGGGGAGGTTGAATTCGGTGTGATATTTCCGGAATGTGCCTTCATATAACCCAATGCGGGATTTAAGAGCCAATGCGGTCCATTTTGTAACGGTGCCAATTTGCCGTGTGCCGTCCAGATTGGCAATCGCGAAGTCAATGTCTGCCATTACAGAGTCCATCACCAATGTCCTCGGATCGCGGGCTTTGGTTAGCAATGTTTCATCTCCTGCTTCAATCGGGCCGCTATACCAGGGCAGGTCACCAAATCTTTTGACCATTTGAAAATAAAAATAGGCACGAAAAAAGCGCGCGACGCCATTGTATTTTGCCACAGCTTTCGGGTCCTGGACTTTGCCGGAATTGGCCAGGAAGTAATTAATGTTCCTCAAATTGGTCCAGCTCCACCCGCCTCCGCTGGTAGGCACGATCCGCGTCCCCTGCAATTCATCGCGCAAATTATTTTTGACCACATTATCAACATCTTCATTATAAATGTCCTCCGCGCTCGGGAGCATATTGTAAAATGAGTTGGTATAAAGCAGCAGGTCGTTCTCTGTTTTGAAAAAAGTCTCGGGAGAAATGGCGTCAAGCGGAAGCCTGTCGAGGTCGCACGAAGCCAGCCCGATGGCCAGGGTCATGATATATATCAGCTTTTTCATTTGATTTTCTTTTAATGTTTTGGCAAATGATTTTAGAAATTAATGCTTAGGCCCGCAGAGTATGTTTTGGAAAGCGGGTAGGTTCTACCATTTGTAAAATCACCGTCAAATTGCTCAGGATCAATATATTTGGATCTTAAAGGCGTGTAAGTGAACAGGTTTTCGCCACTAACGTAGATGCGCGCCCGGGGAATGCGGACCTTCTTGCTGATGCGCTCAGGAATGGTAAAACCCAGCACGATATTTTTCAACCTCAGATAACCCACATTCTGCACATACCGATCATTGCGGGCATTAAGGTCTCCACCGCCGTTAAGCGCTGTGTAGCCGCGCAGGATAGGGAAGTAAGCATCCGTATTTTCAGGCGTCCAGATATCATCTTCGAAGTTTTCGGGAAGAAATGAATAGTAGGGACGGGAGTAAGGGCCCCAGAATTTATCTGCATTTGCTCCCGGATACCAGTTCCGGCGGAGGATGCCCTGAGCCAGCGCAGAAAAATCAAATGCACCCCAGGAAGCACCCAGATTAAGGCCGTATCTGAAACGCGGGTTGGTATTACCGATCACTTTGAGATCGCCGTGGTCCGCCAGTGTGTTTGCGCCTTCGGAAATCTTGCCGTCACCGTTCAAATCCAGGAATTTAAGATCGCCTGCCTGTAATTTACTCCACTCGCCCGGTGCGCTCAAACGCTGCTTGTTAACCAATGACTGGTCAATCGGGTAGGCTTGCGCCTCATCATTGGTTTTAAAATATCCGTCAATGGAATACCCCCACATTTCACCCAGGGTTTGTCCTTCGTAACGGCTGGATAGCAGCTTGTTTGGGTTATCATAACGCGTAATTTTCGCTTTGTAATCCGACACCATGAAAGTGGCATTGTAAGCAAATGTCTTCCCGGCCAGTTTGAACTGGTCTTTCCACGCCACGGAAAGTTCGAATCCTTTTGTCTTCAAATCACCTGCATTTTGCGTAGGCACCGTGGCGCCATACACCGATGGAAGCACACGCCCCGGAACAAGCATATCCTTAGTTTCGCGGATATAAGCGTCCATGGCAATGGTCAGCTTGCCTTTCAAAAGATCTGCATCCAGACCAATGTTCGAAGTCGTTGCCGATTCCCAGGTCAGGCCGGCAGCGATTGGGTTGGGGCTGTCTACGTAAGGGATTTTTTGTCCGTTATTGATCCATGACGAAAGGGCCGTCGGCATGATTTCGATGTAGGGATAAAAGCTCGCGGAACTTGGATTATCATTGAACTTAGGCGGAAGCTGGTTGCCTAATGTTCCATATGAAGCCCTGATTTTGAGGTTACTAACCACATTGCGGGCTGATTCGAAGAACTTTTCCTCACTCAGTCTCCAACCGGCCGAAACCGACGGGAAAAATCCGTAACGCCTGCCCGCGCCAAACCGCGATGTACCATCATAGCGACCATTTACTTCCAGCAGATACTTGCCCATATAGTCGTAATTCAGCCTGAAAAACGCACCGAAAAGCGAATATTCGTAAGCGCCGCCGTTCACAAGTTGCTCTCCGGTTCCGAGATTGAGGTCGTTAATGTCTTCGGAAAGCAGGTTTTTGCGTGCGCCTGTCAGCACCTGGTGCTTTTTGGATTCATAGTTGATCCCCGCAGTTGCGCCCAGATAATGTTTACCCAATGTTTTATTATATGAAGAATAAACATTGGTAACATGCATAGGGTCAAACCAGAAGGTCTTTTCGAGCTGGTCTGTATTGTAGTTCGGGACCGTTGCCAGGATGCCCGGCTGGATCGAGTATTGGGCAACGGCGGAGCGATACCAATCATCCGTGATGTAGAACGAGTAGGAGTGGTTTGCAACGAGGTTCCAGGTTTTGGTAAAATCAATGGTAACCGAGTTGATGGTCGTGAGCTCATGTACTTTTTTTTCACCGCCGGCAACGCCTTTCAACAAGTTTGCGAACAATCCGTCACCAATGGAGTAGTTGTTTTTCAATGTGTTGTAAGTTGCGGTCCCGTCCGGGTTGCGCGGCGCATAGGCGGGAAGCGCGTGCACGGTAATGGCGGTAAAGTTGGCATTTGCACCGCCTTTCAAACCCGGATATTTGTAGCGCGAATCGAAATACTGCGTGTTATTGCTCACTTTCAGCCACGGCGTCAGCTGCGCATTTACCTTGGTTCTTAATGTATAGGAATTGAACCTGTCTGTGTTGATCCGCATAATCCCATCCTTCTGGAATGCAGAACCTGACAGGAAATAATTGACCTTATCCGTGCCGCCCGAAAGGCTGATGTTATGCTGCACGGATGGCTCCACTTGCTTGAAAAGCGTTTTCCACCAATCGTAATTTCCGTAATAATTGTAAATGTCTTTTCCATTGACATTCTTCACCACTGTCCATGGACGTGCAGGATTCTCCGTTTTGTCATAGCGACGCGCTTCCAGCTCGGCATAATCTTCTTCGGAATAACGCGTGTAGGTATTTCCGTTGGCACGCTTGAATGCCTCGTCATTGATGCGGGTATGGTCGTAACCATTGGTAAGGAAGTTTGTACTCACTGTCGGTGTTGACCAGCCGAAGTTGTTGCTGTAACTCACGCTCGTCTTTCCGTTCTTCGCACTTTTTGTAGTAACCAAAATCACCCCGAACGCTCCCCGTGCACCATAAATCGCGGACGCGGCCGCATCTTTCAAAACCGAAACCGACTCCACGTCATTGGGGTTAATGCGGTTAATGTCACCCGGGATGCCGTCGACCAGCACGAGCGGGCCGCCGCCGTTTATCGAGGTTTCACCACGGACATTCAAGTTACCGCCTTGCCCCGGCTGGCCCGTTCCGAATGTAATGTTCAGGTTGGGCACCATGCCTTGGAGAATTTGCGACATATTGTTCAATGGCCTGTTTTCCAAATCCCTCGATTGCACCTGGCTTACCGCGCCGGTGAGGTTTACGCGTTTCTGCGTTCCGTAACCTACCACAACCAGTTCTTCCAAAGCCTTGTTGTCGGCTGCCAGCGTGATATTCACTGTCGAACGGTTCCCTACCACCACTTCCTGGGATGTATAACCCACAAAACTGAATACAAGCACCGATTCCACATTGGGCACCACGAGCTCGAAGTTCCCGTTTCCATCTGTCGTTGTCCCGGTGGAGCTTCCTTTGAGGACAACGCTTACGCCGGGCAGGGAGCCCTGGCCATCGGAAGAGGTTACTGTGCCTTTTACATTGATTTCAACCGGCAGGACGTAATTTTGCAGCTTTTCTTCCAGGTCCGGAATGTTGGATTCTTCCTTCGCGGCCTTTCCTCTTGCCAGCACGATCTGCCCGTTGATAACCTGGTAATTAATGCCGCGGGAAACAAGCAACTGATCCAGGACTTTGGACAATTTTTGATTTTTTGCCTCGATACTTACGTTTTCTTTAAGCGAAACCCTGCTGCTGTAAACAAATTTCGCATCCACTTTTTCCTGAATCTCATCCAATGCTTCTTTCAGTGAAACATTTTTAAGACTGATTGTCATATCCTTGCTTAGGATAGACTGGGCTGTACTTTCCTTTGCATAGCTGCTGCCTGCCAGTAAGGCTACAAAAAGCCATTGAAGCAATCCAATGCGCATAATCATTTGCCAGTTTACGGGCTTGTTACGTACTGTTTTTTGCATAATTTTGATTGTCTGATGGTTAAGCACTGTTGGGTAAATCATCCCTTAGTTTCGGTGGTACGAGGCTAAAAGGATGGAATTTTGGACCGGGGGTGGTGGTACACCTCCGGTTTTTTCATGGTGGAATGGATCGGTGGTTCATAGGCGGTTATTCACAAGGTGTTCCATTGAGTAAAATTGTGTTTCCTGAAATAGTATAGTTGGCTTCCAAGGTCGTGCAGAGCATTTCCAGGATCACCGTAAATGGCTGCGCCTCAAAATTGGCGGTTACACTGCACGTGGCAGTGGCGGGATTAGACAAGCGAATGTTTACGTTGAACCGTTTTTCGAGCTGCTCAATGACCTTATTCAACGGCGCTTCTTCGAAAACCACTGTTACCGGCTCGTATATCTCCTTGCGGGGTTGTATGGTTATTTGCTTCGCAGTCAGCCTTTTGGATTCAATTTCAAAAATGGCCTGCTGCTTTGGTTTCAGGACGAGCTGCTGTGGCTTTGTCTCAGTGCCCGGCGCGGTAACTTCCACGCTACCCGTCAGCACATCCACCTGAAATACCTTCTGAGCCGAAGCAGCTTTTACATTAAAGCTTGTTCCCAGCACCTTAATGACCATTTCTCCGCTCTGGATGAAGAAAGGTCGGGTTCTATCTTTTGTTATATCGAAAAACCCTTCTCCCGAAAACGTGACTATGCGCCGGTCTGCATCGAAGCGGGCGGGATAGGTTACCGAAGCTTCGGGGTGCATGATGATGGAACTGCTGTCCGGCAGCGTATGCGTAATGATCCTGGATTCCGTATTGACAAACTGAACAATGTCTGATTTTTTCTTCTGCTGGATCTCCTCAATTACAGAAACGGGCTGTTCTTTTTGAATCGGGTAATTGAAATAAAGCCCCGCTGCAATGGCCACGGATGCCGCTATGCCTGAAATCCAGCGCCATGGGAAAGGCCGTGCCGGCGATTCGTCCAGAATATTCAGTTCACCTTTAATGCTTTCGAAAGTGCTTTCCTTGATGGAGGACTTTTCTGTTTCCGATACATTTTCCAGATGGTCGGCATCCCCTTTGATGGCGGCATACCACGCCTCAACCTCTTCTTTTTCCTGATCGTTGCATTGATCGAGGAGATATTTTTCTAATAAAATCGGGGAGATAAAGGGTGCCTTCATTGCTTAAAGTATGGTATCAAACTTCAAGTCGCGCGCCGGCAAGCAAACCCTTAGGTGGGGTGCAAATTTTTTTTAATTAAAAAAGAAAAAGAGGATGCCTGAGATCATGTGGTCTTTTAAATGTGCCCTTAAAATTCGGATTGCTTTGGAAATGTGCTGCTCCACCGTCTTCTCGGCAATCGCAAGCCGGTCGCCGATCTGCTTGTTGGGAACGCCCTGCCGGCTCAGCACAAACACTTCCTGACATTTGGGTGACAGCAAGTGCAAACCTTGTTCATACCGGGTTTGCAGGTCGGCTGCCAATGTATGCTGGTCGGCAAAGTCAACCGGATCTGCATGCAGTGATTCCCAATGATCGTAATGTTGTTTCCGGGTAAATTCTTTGCGGTAAAAAGAAATGATCTGCTTTTTAGTGATAGCAAAAAGGAATGTGCGGCAGGAAAGGATCTGCTGCCCGTGACGCTTCTGCCAGATGTTTACAAATAGTTCCTGCACAATTTCCTGCGCAGCGAACCGGTCGTTCACCTTGCTGTATGCATAATTGAAAAGCACATTGAAATAACGGTTATAAAGCTCGGCAAAAGCCAGCTCGTCGTCCTGCTCGCTGATCAGCGCAAGGATATTTTCATCGGAACAGGAAGTATAGATGGCGTTCATAACGAAGATTTCCTTTGAATTCCGGCTGCCCGGATTGGAATAGCTCACAAAATTCGGACAATATTTCCTTATTGAATCTTTTAACAGATTAAGTAATCTCGTTCTTTTTTTTACTTTCTTAACATTAATATAAAATGACCCTGACGGCAAATGCTTTTTGTAAACGCCGGTTCTTTAAATTGCCGAATATTTATCCCTACACGATTAATTGAATGAATAATTATCCGCAGGCTTCGCGCATTCTGCTGGCAATAGACTGTATTATTTTCGGGTTCGACGGGAAGGATATCAAGCTGTTGCTGATTAAAAGGAATTTTGAGCCTGAAAAGGGGAAATGGTCGCTGATGGGCGGTTTTCTCAATGCGGATGAAGACCTCTCGGATGGTGCAGCGCGCATTTTATACAATCTTACGGGACTGAAAAACATCTACGTCGAGCAGCTCGAAACGTTCGGAAAGATCCACCGAGATCCGGCTGAAAGGACCGTTTCGGTTGTGTTTTTTGCACTCATTCAGATCGATGACCATGACGCTGAGGCGGTTAAGAGCCATAATGCTTCCTGGATTACGCTTGAAAATCGTCCGGCGCTGATATTTGATCATGAGGATATGGTTTGCAAGGCCATTGAACATTTAAAATACAAAGCTGCGCTGCATCCCATTGGTTTTGAGCTTTTACCCGAGCTTTTCACCATTCCCCAACTCCAAAAGCTCTACGAAGCCATCTACAACATCCCACTTGACAGGCGTAATTTCAGCCGCAAACTTTTGTCAACGGGATTACTGATAGACACCGGAAACAAGAACAGCAATAGCACCACTAAAAAGGCTACTTTGTACAAGCTGGACGAAATTAGATATAAGGAAAAGTTTCACTCGTTCTGGAATTTTATGCCCGACAGCATGAAGCAGTCATAGGGTAGGAGATTTGTTTGGGCGTCAATCAGTAATATTAATTGTGTCAAAATAACACCATAAACAAATTTATTTATATTTGTTACGTGATAAGTGAAATAAAGCGATCATGAAAGAAAGTTACGTTATAGGGATTGATTTTGGCACGGACTCCGTGCGGGCGCTGGTTGTGAACGCGCATACGGGCGATCAGGCCGGGACGGCGGTTCGGGAATACAGTCGTTGGAAGCAGGGAAAATACTGCGATGCAGCTTCGTCGCGGTTCAGGCAGCATCCGCTGGATTACCTGGAAGCCATGGAGGCTGCTTTGCTGGAAGCATTGGACAAATCACCCGAAGGTGCGCGTGATAATGTTCGGGGCATTTCGGTGGATACGACGGGTTCTACGCCTGTTCCTGTGGACCGGAACGGAACACCGTTGTCACTTCTGCCTGAGTTTGCCGAGAATCCGAATGGCATGTTTATCCTCTGGAAAGATCACACGGCCAATGCCGAAGCCGAGGAAATCAACACATTGGCACACAGTTTAGAAACAGATTATACCAAATACGTCGGCGGGATTTATTCGTCGGAATGGTTCTGGGCCAAAATCCTGCGGACGCTTAGGACAGACAGCGAAGTACGCGACAAAGCATTTTCCTGGGTCGAACATTGCGACTGGATCTCTGCCGAACTGACCGGTAACACAGACCCGCTGACATTGAAACGATCCAGGTGCGCAGCCGGACACAAGGCATTATGGCACAGCGATTTCGACGGTTTGCCACCCAATGAGTTCCTGACCAAGCTTGATCCGCTTCTTAATGGCATCCGCGACCGGCTTTTCTCCCAGACACAAACTTCAGACGAAGCGATGGGCACCATTTCGCCAAAATGGGCCGAAAAGTTGGGCATTCCAGCCGACACGGTCATTGGTGTAGGGGCTTTTGATGCGCATATGGGCGCAGTAGGAGCATTAATTGAGCCTTATTCACTTTGTAAGGTGATCGGCACGTCGACTTGTGACATGCTGATCGCTCCGAATGAGGAAGTTGGACATTTATTGATCAAGGGCATTTGCGGCCAGGTCGACGGCTCCATTATTCCCGGTATGCTGGGTATGGAAGCCGGTCAATCTGCATTTGGTGACATTTATGCGTGGTTTTCCAAATTGATCGTTGAGCCTGTGAGAACATTGCTGGGCGAAGAAGCTGCGCAGAAATTATCGAAAGAACTCATTCCGCATCTGGCCCAACAAGCCGCAAAACTGCCCGTCACCGAAAATGACATTATCGCCATCGACTGGATGAACGGCCGCCGGACGCCCGATGCGAAACATACATTAAAAGGCGCCATACTGGGCTTGAACCTGGCCAGCGATCACGTCCGGATTTTCAAAGCGCTGGTGGAAGCCACAGCTTACGGCTCCAAAAGCATCGTGGAGCGGTTCAGGAAAGAAGGCGTTCCGATTCATGAAGTCATTGCGATTGGTGGTGTTGCCAAGAAATCGGCATTTGTGATGCAAACGCTGGCGGATGTGCTTAATATGCCTATCAAAGTCGCTGCTTCCGAGCAGGCCTGTGCGCTGGGCGCGGCCATGTTCGCCGCAGTTGCTTCGGGCATTCACAAGACCCTGCCGGAAGCACAGGAAGCCATGAACTCCGGCTTTGACGCTGTTTATACGCCCAGACCGGCGCAAACGGCTGTTTATCAATCATTATATCAAAAATACACGCAGTCTGGTGCATTCCTGGAAAACGACTTTCTGCGCAAATGGGAGCCGGCTCCCGAAAATATATTATCCGCTTCATTGTAAAATGTAACCCTTTCCACAATCATAATGGTTGATTTAAAACAATTTGAAATTTGGTTTATTACGGGCAGTCAGGATCTGTACGGCGCCGACACGCTCAGACAGGTTGCGGAACATGCGCAGATCATCAGCAAGCATTTCGACGAATCTGCTCAGATGCCGGTCAGGACGGTTTTTAAGCCTGTCGTGAAGTCATCGGAAGAGATTTTTAATATTATGCAGGATGCGAATGTGGCTAAAAACTGCATTGGCATCGTAGCCTGGATGCATACTTTTTCACCTGCAAAAATGTGGATCCGCGGTTTGCAGATCATGCAGAAACCGCTGCTCCACCTGCATACGCAGTTTAACCGCGACATTCCCTGGGCGAACATTGATATGGACTTCATGAACCTGAACCAGTCGGCACACGGCGACCGGGAATTTGGTTTTATGATGACGCGTATGCGCCTGAACCGGAAGGTGATCGTAGGACATTGGCAGGAGCAGCACATTATAGAGGATCTTGCAAAATGGACACGCGTGGCGGCTGCCCGGCATGATATGAAAGGTGCGAAATTTGTTCGTTTTGGCGATAATATGCGCGAAGTGGCTGTTACCGACGGCGATAAGGTTGCTGCTGAAATGACATTCGGATTTTCGGTGAACACGTACGCTGTGGGCGACCTGGTTGCTGTTATAAATCAGGTTTCGGAGCAGGAAGTCGGACTTTTGATTGACGAATATGAATCGCTTTATGATCTGGCGGACGGCATTCGTAAGGGAGACGGGAGACATCAGGCGCTTTGGGATGCTGCCCGGATTGAACTGGGATTGAAATACTTTTTGGAAGACGGAAATTTCAAGGGTTATACCAACACATTCGAGGATCTGCACGGCATGAAGCAGCTTCCGGGCATTGGTTCTCAGCGCATGATGGCGGCGGGCTATGGTTATGCGGGCGAAGGTGACTGGAAAACCTCGGCCATGGTACGGGCGCTCAAAGTAATGGGCAGCGGACTGGCAGGCGGAAACTCTTTTATGGAAGATTATACTTACCATTTCGACCCGGCCAATAACCTCGTGCTGGGATCGCATATGCTGGAAATCTGCCCGAGCATTGCCTCCGGCAGACCGTCTTGCGAAATTCATCCCCTGGGCATCGGTGGAAAGGAAGATCCTGTCAGACTGGTTTTCAATGCCGCGGCAGGTCCTGCTATTAATGTTTCCCTGGTGGATATGGGCAACCGTTTCCGGATCCTGGTGAACGAAGTGGAAGCGGTGGAAGTGACCGAAGCACTTCCGAAACTTCCGGTTGCAAGGGTTTTATGGAAACCAGCTCCGGATATGGCTACGGGTTGCGCGGCCTGGATCTACGCAGGCGGCGCACACCACACGGTTTACAGCCAGAACCTCACCACAGATCACATTGAAATGCTGGCCGAAATGACGGGTGTTGAGCTGGTTGTGATTGATAAGAACACGTCGCTCAGGCAGTTGAAAAATGAATTGAGATGGAGCGAGGCTTCGTATAGATAACGTTAAAAAGCATGTCTAAATACACCTATTTAAAAGAGCAGGTTTACGAAGCTAACATGGAGATTCCCAGGGAGAACCTGGCCATTGTTACGTTTGGTAATGTGAGCGGGATCGATCGCAGTGCGGGCGTCATCGCTATTAAGCCCAGCGGCGTGCCTTATCATAAGCTGAAAGTGGAGGATATAGTTTTGCTGGATCTGGATAACCAGGTTGTGGAAGGCAATATGCGGCCATCTTCGGATACGAAAACCCACACATTGCTTTATAAGAATTTCCCGTCCATTGGCGGCGTCTGCCACACACATTCAACCTACGCCGTGGCGTGGGCGCAGGCGATTATGGCGATCCCGAACCTGGGCACCACACACGCCGACCATTTGACAACGGCTGTGCCTGTAACCGAAGTGATGTCCGATGAAATGATCCAGCGCGACTACGAATTGGAAACGGGTAACCAGATCCTGGATTTATTTGGGGACAATAAGTTGAATTATGAAGAAACGGAGATGGTCCTGGTGGCTTGCCACGGGCCGTTTACGTGGGGGAAAGATCCGGCTAAGGCCGTTTACAATTCCGTTGTGCTGGAAGAGATTGCAAAGATGGCTTACCTTACAATGCACATTAACCCGTCTGCTCAGACCATAAAGCAAGGCCTGATTGACAAGCATTATTTTCGTAAGCACGGAAAGGATGCTTACTACGGACAGGGTTGCTGATTAGTTCTTATTTTCAGGGCGTTTGCTGGCAATGTTGCGCATTTGCTGCAATGCTTCCTGGCGCGACATGCGTTTCTCACTCGCTTTCGCTTCATTAATGGATTCCTTGGAAAAGCGACCTTTGAAAAGGTTGAAAAGAGCAAATAACATATTTGAATATTTGAAGGATGACTTTCCTATGAACGTTCACCAAACATAGAAAAGTTTGGGGTAAAAAAAAACTATCAGGAAAGTGTTCCTGATAGTCATATGCTAGTTAAACGTTGAGTAAGAATGTCTTTGTTGGCTGACGCATCTCACGCACCTCTGCGCAATTTACTTCCGGGGTTGAAATCGTCTTGGATCCAGCGAACGAAATTGTTGGAGTTGGTTTTATAGATTTCCATCGACAAGGGCTTAATGCCACTAAATTCAACCTCCTTAACGTACTCCGCGTGCAATTTCAAGATCTCAGACAGGGTTTTGCTATCAGTTTTCATTTAAAAAGGGATATTAAAGATTACTATATGCAAAAACCAGGCAATAAACCTGTTCCCCGGCATGCCTAATTTTTAGAAAAATTAAAAAGATTATATTAATAGTGTATATTGTTATATCATGTGGCATAAATTTCCCACTTGGCACTAATGTGTGGACTGAAACGAAGAAAATTTGTTACATTTCTGGACAAACTGGGAATTGTACTAACCGGAAGCCTGCAAACGTAATTTTCATTTAGTCCTAAGGCGTTATGCAAAAGAAAGATAAAGATCTATGCCTAAGTGTTTTAGGACAATTGATGTATCTGAGAGTAAGGACTTGGTAACAATCAACGCAGGCGGAAACACGCCAAAATACAAAAATCAGATTTCGAGCTTTCGCTTCAAAGTTGAGATTTCCAATGGTTTGGGAAGGAGATCGATGATATGCCGGCTGGCCTTTGCCTTGTCGATGTCCCGGGTGTCAATGGTGGAGGATAACATGAAGAGTTTGATCTTGTTATGGAGACTTTCCGGAAGATGGTCGAATTCGTCTATGAACTCAAATCCGTTCATGTCGGGCATTTGCAGGTCCAGCAGAATAATGCTTTCAGGAAGGCTATCCGCTTCACTGACAAGATGTTTGAGCGCATCGCGCGCGGAATTGAATGTCTTGACAGAGTCCGTTATGCCACTTTTTTTCAATAACTTTTCGTATATAAACAGATCGAATGTGCTGTCGTCTATAAGGAAAAAGTGTAAAAGTGGCTTCATGTATTTCTTATTTATGGATAGAAGGGATGTTGACTTCGAAAATACTTCCTTCGCCAACTTTGGAAGAAACGCTAATCTCACCTCCGAGTTTAGTAATCGCTTCATGTACAATGTACAAACCTATGCCTGATCCACTATTTGTTGCGCCTGCCCGGTAGAACATTTTGAATATTTTGTCCTGATCCGAATCTTTAATGCCCGAGCCATTGTCCTCGATGATGATCTTGGCTGCGCTGGGCGTGGACTTAATTTTCAGATGCACGAACTGGTTCTGCTTAGTAGTATCCTGGAATTTTATAGCATTGTTAATCAGGTTATTGAATATAATCCGGAGCTTCATCACATCCGACTGGAACACACCATCCTGCTCAATGTCAGTGGTCATTTTCAGGTTGCCGTATTCGGGCAGATATTGGATGGTGGCCTGCACTTCGGTTACAAGCTCTTCGAAGCTGATGTTGGTAACAACGGGAACGCCTCTTGCGTTTTTATAATAATCAATGATATTAATAATGAATGTATCCAGCTTTTTAACCGATTGCCGGATCAGTTCCAGATATTCATTTTGTGATTTGACATCGTCTTCCAGCAGCGCCAGGTTCACGATCCCCAGCACCGACATCAACGGCGCGCGCAAGTCGTGGGAAGCGCTGTAAACAAACTTATCGAGCTCTTCATTCGCCTTCTGCAACTCTTCATTCCGTTCTTTTAGATCTTCGCGCGTTTTATAAATCTCGTAGGCGTGCGAAATCGCATTCTCAACATAACCATAATCCCAGGGCTTGTCGATAAACCTGAACACTTCTCCCTTGTTGATGGCATCGATCGCCGCCCCGATGTCGGTGTGGCCTGTGATCAGAATCCGGATTGGTTTTGGATATTTTGTCCTGATTTTCTCAAAAAACTGCACACCCGTCATAATGGGCATGCGTTGATCTGCGAGAATAATGCAGAAATCCTGTTTTTCAAGAATCTCTTCCGCATCTACTACGGATGAGGTGATTGTGATATCGTACTGCTTCCGGAAAGAAGCCTTGAACGAATGAAGGTTATGCTCCTCATCGTCAATGTAAAGGATGGTTATTGGTTTTTCACTCATTGAAATCGTGGATAGGGCGTGCTTTCTGTTTTACTGGAAGGGTGATCAAAAACTCTGTTCCCTCTCCAACTTCGGTATTTACCTGGATATTTCCGCTGTGAACTTCAATTATTTTAAATACAATGGATAATCCGAGGCCTGTTCCGTCTCCCACCTGCTTGGTGGTAAAGAACGGCTCAAAAATTTTCGCGCGGACCGCGGGCGGCATACCGGGCCCGTTGTCCCGGATGGAAATAGAAATATTGTCCGGGTCTTTCAGCCAGGATCTGACCCAAATTGTCGGGGTTTTTCCCTCTGTTTTAGCATTCAGCAGCGCGTAAATGGAGTTATTGAGGATATTCATAAACACCTGGTTCAGCTTGCCTGCGAAACATTCGATACTCGGGATATTCCCTAGTTCTTTTACCAAATGTATGGAATTACCCATTTGATAGTTCAAAATAATAAGGGTTGACTCAATGCCCTCATTAATGTTGACGACGTTGAGGTCGGATTCATCTACGCGGGAGAATATTTTCAAACCTTTTACAATCTCGACCGTCCTGCTGGCGCCATCTTCCATGCCTTTCAGCAAGGTGCCCAGCTCGGTTTTGATGTAGTCAAGATCCAGATCTTCTTTCAATCGCTCGATTTCTTTGATCTTAACCTGTAACTGATCAATTGAGTCAACGCCCTGAATGTCATTGTAGGAATCGAGGATTTCGAGGACGTCGTCAATGTCACGGCGGAGGGGCCTGATGTTCGAGCTCACGAAGTTGATCGGATTGTTGATCTCATGGGCGATCCCGGCTGTAAGCTGACCGAGCGAAGCCATTTTTTCGGAATCCAGCAGCTGTGTCTGTGTGTCTTTCAGTTTGTTGAGCGTCACATTTAGTTCTGTATTAGCATGTTGCAACTCGGCAGTTCGCTCGTTGACACTCCTTTCCAGATTAATGTTTTGCTCCATAATGATTTTCTCATTTTCCAGCGACACTCGCAGGGCTTCTTCCTGTGATTCTTCCCTTTCCTTTTTAAATATATTAATCTTATCAGCCAGTGCAATAGATAGCAGCACAACTTCTGCAATAGAGCCGAACTGCATGGTGTAAGTTGTGAAAATATTATACGGCAGGATGTTGATATTTCGCAAAACAAGAAGGAACAGACCAAGCAGGAAAATACTCCAGGCCAATAAGAAAAGTTTGGCAGGACGATAATTTTCTTTCGAAAGTTTAAACCCGATTATAAAAAGCCCGATGGCTCCAACTCCTCCTGATACATCGACCGCGCGAAAGCTCAGCAATTCAAACCCAAGCAGGTTCAGTAAGCCTGTGGACGAATAAAGTGCGATGATCACATTCAGGATGAAGACCCCTGGCGGCCATTTTTCGGGAAGCTGGAGAAAGTTTTTCACGAAAAGCATGGCGAAGATTCCGGCAACACCCGAGAAGTAAATGGTTGCTACGGAGTTGAATTTTGGTGCAAATGGCCAGATATACTTGAACCCATAACCTGACAATGCGGTTTGTGCCAATCCTACGAACAACACATAAAGCACGTAAAACAGATAACTCTTGTCGCGGGTGGAGAAGTAAATGAAGACATTATAAAGCACCATTACTGCAATGATCCCTGCGAAAATGCCATTAATGGTTTCGCCGATCTGGGCGGCTTCGAAGAATGTTTCCTGGTCGCGCAGGATGAGTGGCAGGATCACCTGGTTGTAGCCCTTCACCCGCAGATAATAGTTCTTTTGCTGGCCTGGCCTTATATCAAGCGCAAAAACAAGATTCTGGTGTTTGATCCGTCGTTCATTAAATTCCGCATTTTCACGATTTGTTTCAACTTTGACCTTTGCGCCCTCAACCTCGAAAAGCTCACAGGTATGTATCAGTGGATGCGCAAGTTCCAGGTATAGCAGCGAGCTGGCCGATTTGTTGGCGATGGAAAACCGGATCCAGAATGTGGACTGGCTTAGCCCCATATTAGGCGTGTCGTCCGTACTCTGAACGAACGCGTTGGATTTCAGGATCTGCTCGAAACTGCGCGCATTGGTGGCATCTTCAAAAATTTCAACCTGCTTGCCAATGATTTGTGAGCCCTGGTAAAAATTTACCGGGATGCCGTAAACGAGCTTTGCGAAAAGTAGAAATGTGATTGCAAATAGGTGCTTTAAAAATTTCATAAAAATCCTAAATCTTCATATCGAGATCGTAATGTAATGCAATTTCTCCCTTCGGGCCTTTTTCCACCGCAAACTGAACCGGATGCTCGCGCAGGTGCATAATGCGCTCCCGCTCTTCTTCATGTGCCTGGGGCAGATTGGCCAGGTCATTGACGATAATGGCGGTGGCGATGAGGCCTTCTTTGGGATAATAAAATGTTCCGTTGTTCCCCAAATCACGGATAATTTCAAACCCGATCCGCAGGCACTGGCGCAAGGTAGGCGGAGAGCACAATGCAAATAAATGTTCAACGCCGATCTGCGACGTGATCGCAACACCGATCCTCCCAAGGAAAATGCTTCCGATACCGTAACCCGCCACTTCTTTGGAATTGAAGAGGCCGCAGAACTCGGCGATCTTTTTTTCTTTCAGATTGTCTACGTACCCGTAAATGCGCTCGTCCTTCTTGGCAATGGCATCTTCCATCGGCATTTTCATTTTCTCATTACGGACCTGGATCCTCCCGCCGCCATAAATCTTTTCACCGTCCTCGGACTCAACAATGATCACATAAGTATTTTCATCATTCAGCCAGTCATGGCTTGCGGAAGTCACCTGCTTTACGCCATAGGCTTCCAATACTTTTCGGTGCTCGTCAATGTACCTGTAACAGGTTTCGATATCCTCAGTTGACTTGTACGCTTTAATTTTTGCTACCATCAAATTGCGTCGTTTACAATAAACAAGGTTTCATTCAATGGAAGGCGTGGTAATGGAATCGCTGGCATTTCCGGTTTGATGATCTTAAATAGAAAAACTGCTTTTGTGTTATTTTTTAAAGATATGATATTTTGAAACTCATTGCGTAAACCTTGTAATTTGTCTTTTTCTGTAACACTTAACCCGATGCCTGAATCAAGCCGTTCAAACAAAAACAGGGGTGATAGCAACGGCTGGCCGCCCAGACCGAGTTGTTCAACGGTTAACCAAAGCCTTTGAGAAGCAACTCCTCCCAGAAAGTACTGATCTGCTGCATCCGGCAATGTAATAATAGCCACACAGGAAGCATCTGCGACGCTGAATTGGATAGGTTCCGTTAAAGCATTTCCACCACCAAATGCGCTTAGCGCGGCAGCGATTTTTTTATCCTTAACAATGGATAATGCGGCCATATGCGCTGGGGATGAGGCCAAAGCCTGGATAGGAACACCGTCGCCTGCATTCACATTTTCCGCGCCCGGCCACCGGATGTCGCGGTTGAAATAGTCGTTATGACCTTCCGGATGAAGCATCATTATCCTGTCGCAGGCGGCGACAACTCTTCCAAGTTGAGCGAGCTGTTCTTTTTCGGTAATGAGTTGAACATCAGCACCGGATACGCTCTCCACAGCCTTGCACAGGGCATTCATTTCTTCTTCTCGCAACGCATGGGACAAGGTTGAATTCCGGTGTATTACGAAAGATTCCAGGGATTCTGCAAGCCCGTTAGTGTTATTTCCGGGCTGGGTTTCTTTTATAAATTGAATGCTGGCAACCAGCTCGTTCGAATCTGTAACAGGGGATTTTTGTACGATGGTCTGATAGCCAAGCTGACTGGCCTTCAGCAACGCATGCTCATAGGCAGCGCCAAGGGCGAGGTGCGCGGCCATGTTATTGATATTAGAAAAAGAATGCGAGCGGAATGTATCGTGAAATAAATGCAGCAGACCATTTCGGAAAACCCATTTCCAGGGCTGGTCATTCCCGGTTGAATATGCTTTTGTTGCGGCATTAACAATCTGCCCGATTTCATCCGCGTTCGGAATAGCATCCGCCTGAGTCTGGGGTAGGGAATCAATAATGGCAACAGCCCGTTGCAGGTCGAATGGTGCGTTCGGATTACTATAAACGGCGACCGCGGAGAGGTCTGGTTTATTATTGATCAGGGTTTCGAGATCAACATAATATCTTCCCGAATCCGTAAATTGATCCAGCAGAATGCGCCTGCAAACGTCGGTTACAACGCCTCCGCCCAGTGTTACCGCACTAGCAAGCTGCGGCCAGGTGGTGATCGTCTGCCCGATTTCCAGCAATGAAGCCCGCCCCCGGGTGGAAGTGTTCATGGCATCAATAATGCGCATTACTAATGGAAAGCGGTCGGAGGGGCTAATGTTCTTTAATTTTTCAGCTGGAATGTCAGCCAGCATTCCGTGCAGAATGGGCCTGTCCGTTTCCCGGTCAAAACGTTCCACATCCAGCATTCCCCGGTCGCTCGTTTCCATCACAACGGGAATATGGAAGCTTTTGGCCATTTGACGCGCGCTGATCTTTACTTCCAGGTCGTCACATTCGTCAACGAGAATGTCCAGCTTACCGCCTTCGGTAAGAAATGAAGTGATATTGCCTTCTGTAATTCCTTCCGTATAACATTCTATTTCCAGGTAGGGATCTATCTCCGCAATTTCCCTGGCCGTCACTATCGCTTTGTTAATCCCTATATTGTGCAGACCGGTTTTTATCCGGTTCAAATTACTGAGCTCAATTGTGTCAAAATCAGCAAGTTTTAATGTTCCGCAAATGCGTTCGGTAGCAACGCTGAGTGCAACTGCATGACCAACCGAAAGTCCGATGATACCAATTCTGCGTTCAGATAATGTTGCCTGTTCGTGCGGGGTAATCTTATAATGGTTTCTGCTGGTTCTTAATGTTACGAAGTCGTGCTTGTTGAGAATGTGCAGCAGCCGGTTGGTCCAGGGATAATAAACCCACGAACCCAGCAGATCGGGATCTTTACCTGAAATCCATTCGTCATACTTTTCGTCAATTTCAGCACTTGTAAGCTTTTTCCTGGGATTTTGTATCTTAATCAGCTCCTTCATTTGGGAAGAAAACAGATCCAGGACGATTTTTTGTTGATAGTCGGAAAGGACTGCGTTAAACTTTTGTTTGTCAGCACTTTGTTCGTGAAAGATAAAAATCGGCTTATAGATCGTATTGTTTGCTGGATAGGGATACATTTTTAAGCTATTAGGAGGACGGTTCCCAGAAGAACTCACGTAAAATTTAAAATTCGACGAAATGTATTGATCTTCGTATAAAATCGCTGCCGTAGAAACTTTGTAACCGGGCGGGCGATCCTATGTCTATCAATAGTTACACAAATTGCTGAAATTATTTTTCTAAAACTACCACAGGTTGTATCGAGGACAAAATTTTTGATTTGAAAGCGTCTAAATTCATTGACAAGTAGTTGGTTACACAGACGTAAAAAGTTAATTTGTAAAAAGCACTTAGCGCTTTTATACTATTATAGAATTAATATTATAATATTATCAATTAGTTGAGCGTATCGGATCGAACTAAAATATAAAACAACCTCCGAAATAGAAAGATTTTTGTAATAATGGAAACCAAAGAAAAAATAAGCGTCCTGTATGTAGATGATGAGATCAACAACCTCAATTCATTCAAGGCTGCGTTTAGAAGAGATTTTAACATTCTGATCGCTACATCAGGAAGGGAAGGCTTGGAGCTGCTGAAACATAATGTAGTGCACGTGATCATTACGGACCAGCGCATGCCCGAAATGACAGGGGTTGACTTCCTGATAGAAGTGTTAAAGGATTATGCAGAGCCTGTCCGCATTCTGTTAACAGGCTATACCGACGTATCAGCCGTGATTGATGCAGTGAACAAGGGCCACATCTACTATTATCTCAACAAGCCGTGGGATGAAGCCCAGCTGCGAATCATCATCAAAAATGCACACGAGATTTTTTACCTGCGGGAGAAGAACAAGGAACTCATTGAAAAGCTGATCGAAGTGAATGGTCAGCTGGAATTCCTGCTCAGGCAAAACCTGCTTTCATAGCAGGTTGCAACATTCATTTTCTTCTGAAACTGATATTCCTTCTTGATAATTGCGCGTGCCCGAACTGTTTCAACAGGTTCAGCACAGCTGAAAATCCGGCAGTAATAAATATTGCCAGGAAAAGAATAACTGCGAATACCAGGTTGCCTATTGCTTTCAGAAATATGATAAAGTCCATCTGCTTATGTGTTTAGTGGGTGTTTGCGGTTGATATGTTAAAATCATACCAGCGTGAAAAAACGGCCCTGAAAACCTTATGACGTGATGCATTGGTATCCTTTTTGCTTACTGTAATATAAAAAGTGACCAAAAATTCATCAAACCGATTCAATCATGAAAAAGATATTGGCAGTAGGAGCAATTTCAGGCGTTGTGTTGTATGTTTTCTTCAACAAATTTTTCAGACAGATGGAAAGAAATTTCGGCGCTGAAAAAAAACAGGATGAACTTACCGGGAATAACAAAACTGAAGGGTATTTTTACCACCAAAGCGAACTGGCCACGGATGGCACAGCAGGACAGCTTGCGTCAAGCATTAATAATTAAAAAGGCCTGATTACCAGGCAAATCAAGCATAAATACTCTACCTGGATAATGTGGCGGACAGTCTACCTACAATGCATTTTTTTACTTTTAGCTGGATTGTTCGCTGCATGCGAAGGGCCAAGTCCCTTCGAGCCCCCCATTAAAGAGCCCATTGGAGAACCTGGCGAAGAGCCGGAACCCATCGACACCAGCGGCATTGACACCACGGGACATTCGAATCCCGGCCCCGTCATTATTGATACATTAAAGCCGCGTAACAGCAATCGGTTTTTGGCCTTGTCCAAAGGCTTCGGCACTGCCAACATTTACAGCGAATCAGAGCTCGGCATTATCACCGGCACTTACAAGCAGGCACCGGACTACAAAGGGGGCACTGCGAACCTCAATTATTCTTTCATCGCCCCACAAAACGACACACTTAAATATCGCCCGTTTGTGCTCTTCCTCCATGAAGGCGCATTTATTTATGGTGATCTCGGTAGCGAAATGGGGAAAGCCAGGTCCATGGCCAGGAAAGGTTATGCAGCGGCTGCTATCAACTACCGCCTTGGATTTGAGGGCGGGAGCCAAACGAATACCTGCGGCGGCAATAATAAGGAAGTAATTCAGGCTCTTTATCGCGGTGTTCAGGATACGTATACAGCATTACACTACTTTGCTGATAAGTCCGACGAGTTTGGAATAGACCCTGGTCAGATGATGCTGGCGGGAAGCAGTGCAGGTTCAATGATTATTTCTGCCCTGGTTTATATGGATGAGGCCGATTTTGAGGCTTTACAACCTGGAATTACAAAAACGCTAGGACGGTTGGATCCTGCTACCGGAGGCACCGAGTTTCGCGTTCGTAGTTTGCTTACTTATATGGGTTACTCTGTTTTCAAGACAACTTATGTTAACAGATCCAATGCGAAGCCAACCGTATTTTTTCAGGGAACCAGCGACAGTGTGCTGCCTTATATACAAGGTAATTTATTCTCATGCGGAAAATACTTGTGGATGCTGGGTGCAAAACCTGCTTCGGAGCGGCTGCATTCATTGAAAGTGCCTTATGACCTCAATTATCAGCCGGGAAAAGGCCATATTCTGTCTTACTCCCAGGAATATATCGCCAACCGTTACGCCCAATTCATGAAGCGGTTCTGGTCCGGAGACTTGCGGCAAACGACCGTCGAGGACATGAAAACCATTCAGGATATCAAACTTCCCTGATATCCGTTATCGTTTTTTCATGAAGGGCAGGAATTGTTTCAGATAGGTGGACAATTTCAATTCAAGATATTGATAGGATAGGTAAGACGCCACCATTGTCAGGAACAGCGCCAGGAAAAACATGGAAGTGCCGGTACTGTAAACCGGATACCCCAGGCTTTTGAAAAACTGACCTAAAATGACCACAATAGGCATATGTACGAGGTAAACCGAAAACGACATATCGCCGATTCTAACAAGCCAGTCGGGAAAGTTAATCGGGCGGCGCGCATTATAAAAGATGAATGCGGTGAAAAGCAGACTCGACCCAAATCCCCATTGTGAAGGCCCCAAGCCACCAAAGAAGCCCGACCAGTACTGCCATAATGCAAGGGAAACGAACAGAAACACAAGCCAGACCCTTGCAAACGCGGATGCGAGAATAGGAAACAGTTTTTCGTTCGTATAAATGAGGCCGATAATGACGCCATATACAAAATTCCAGATAATAGGATTGGTGATCATATTCAGGTATCCGCTTCCGTAGTCGGCGGTTCGCTGGGTTTCCAATGTAATGTAACCCAATGTAAGCGGAAGGATGATCAACGTGATGATCACGATCACGAAGAACACATACCATCTGAACCTGGAGAAGAACATGGAAATGGCCACAAGCGCATAAAAATAGATCTCATAATTGAGCGTCCATCCAACCGGAAGAAAGGCATATCCGTAAAATGGCGGATCGGTATGCGTGACCGGGATGAAAAGTAAGCTCAGGATCACACTTTTAACAGCGCCTGGTTGCAGCCCTACTTTGACCTGGAATAAAAAGTAAAGAAGGGTAATGATCGCATAGGTGGGCCAGATCCGGATAAACCTGCGCGCCATGAATTTATAAACCGAAAGCAGTGAAAATGTGGTGTGTTTGGTAATGTACACCATAATGAACCCGCTGATCACAAAGAACAAGGCAACGCCGGAAGGGCCTGAATTGAAAAAAAAGTCAAGTTCCTGCTTGAAGGGTTCACCTTTTCCGATGACGTCTTTAAGATGGTAAATGGTGACAGTTAGTGCCGCAGCCGCTCTGAGAACCTGTATACTGTTGATCTTGGACTCGAAGGGATTGCTGACCGGCTTTATCTCCTGATTCATTCTGTTAAGTAAAATTTTGCGGTTTGGGATCCGGCTGTAAAGTAAGTTAAAGTTTGCTTCATGTTGTAATTTGTGAGCAGCCGGGCGTGATTTTCCGTGAAACTGTGCATTTCAGGCTCAATCGGCATAATTTTAGTTAATCGCTAGTAAACGTATAGTGCAAAAAGTAATTGAATATGATGGATCAAGCATTAAGTGTTCAGGATCAGATAAATATAGAAGCTCCGTTGAGCAAAGTGTGGGAAATATTGATAGCCCCGAAATACATCAGGCAGTGGGATGAGCTTCCTTCGGATTTCGGCGATTATTACCTGGAACTTGGAAGGGTAATCGACTGGTCGGGCAGGTCGCGGCTGACGGTCACGGCGCACGAGCCTAATGCGCTTCTGAAACTTTCGCTGTACGTGGATAAGTGGGAGCAGTCGCCTGCTGCGTATGACATTGCGTATACATACAGGCTCTCAGAAGATGAAAAGGGCGTTTTGCTGCAAGTGGAAGTTGGCGATTTCGCGGTTTTGACAGACGGGCAGAGTTACTATGATGCTTCTGTAGAGTTCGCAAAAACGGCATTGGAGAAAATCAAAAATCTGGCGGAAAACAGACTTTAATTGCGGGGGTGAGTATATTTGTAGTTATCACCGCCGAAAGTCATGCAACCGAACACCAAACTTTACTATGATACCAACGAAGTAGCCGAAATGGTTGGCTGCGAGCCATCTGCCCTGCGCTTTTGGGAAAAGAAATTTCCACAGCTGAACCCCAAACGGGACGCACGAAACAGGCGCAGATATACGGAGCGCGATATTGAGATCATTAAAAAGATTATGCACCAGCGCGACAAGCAGGGGCGTACGATCAAAGGTGCGCGTGAGCAGATGCGCAGAAAAGAGGAATCGCAGCTGCTGATCCAGCGCTTGATGCGTGTCCGGAAGTTCCTGGTGGAATTGCAGGAGACATTGTAAATTCCCGCCGTTTTAATTTATCCATACCCATGAAATATTTCCTTTTGTTGCTGCTTGGCTGTGCTTCATTTTCATCCTATGCGCAGAAATTTCAGGCATCGGCGATCCGCAAGCACATTGAATTTTTGGCATCGGATGATATGGAAGGAAGAGGAACGGGAAGTTTGGGGGAAATCCGGTCGGCGAACTACATTGCCACGATGTTCGGGGAACTGGGCCTGAAACCTGCTGGAACGGATGCCGGTTTCTTTCAGCCATTTCAGGTAAAATATGCCATTGAAGGCAACTTACACCAGGTTACAGCCCGCAATGTTGCGGGATTTTTAGATAATGGTGCCAGGAAAACAATCGTTATCGGCGCGCATTACGATCATTTGGGAAAAGGTTTTCAGGGAAGTTCGCTCACGCCGGATAGTCGCAACAAAATCCATAATGGTGCGGACGACAATGCTTCCGGTACAACGGGACTGCTTGAACTGGCAAGGCATTTTGCAAAAAACAACATTACTGAAAAGCATAATTACCTCTTTTTGGCATTTTCGGGCGAGGAGCTAGGGCTTATCGGTTCCAAGTATTTTACAGAAAATCCGACCATCCCGCTTGCGTCCGTTTCCTGCATGATCAATATGGATATGATCGGAAGGCTCAGCGATGAAAAAGGGATCATTGTATCGGGTTGGGGGACAAGCCCGGTCTGGGGAAAGCTGATTCCTGATCTTGTCAAGGCGCAGAATCTGAAATATACGGTTGATTCCTCTGGCGTAGGCGCATCGGATCACACTTCATTTTATTTGAAAAATATTCCTGTTGTGCAGTTCTTTACAGGCGGTCATGGCGATTATCATAAGGTTAGCGATGACATTGAGCGCATTAATTTTGAAGGTGAGGCCAAAATCCTGACCATTATTGCTGGTCTGCTGGAAAACATAGATAAAGAAACAACGGATCCACAGTTTATAACAGCCGACAATCCGCATACAGGCAACAAAACATCTGATTTCAAGGTAACCTTGGGCGTGATGCCGGATTACAGCTATTCGGGCAAAGGCCTGAAAATCGACGGCGTTTCCAAAGCCCGTCCAGCCGAAAATGCCGGGATACAGGCTGGTGACATCATTACTAAGCTTGCCGGTAAAGAGATAACATCTATTTACGATTACATGGAAGTGCTCGGCAAGCATGAAAAGGGAGAAAAAGTGGACGCAGAATTCTTACGTGGATCCGAAACGAAAAAGGTTTCAATCACTTTCTAACTGATCATCGCCCCGCGTTTTCCCAGCTCAATAGCCTCCATCTGGCTGATCAATCCTTCGTGTATATTGAACCGCAGCAGCGTGCGGAATTTATGAAAACCTTCCCGCCCTGCCGCGCCGGGGTTAATGTAAAGCATATTGTTCAATGCTTTGTCGCGTATCACCCGCAGGATGTGCGAATGCCCGCACACAAAAATATCAGGAGTTTGTGATTTCAGTTCCGGCATGACCATCGGGTTGTAACGCGGAGGCGCGCCGCCAATGTGCGTGATCCAGACCCGGAACCCTTCCAGCTCAAAATGCAGGTTTTCCACTGTCCTCGCCCGGATATCATTGTTATCAATGTTCCCAAAAACAATGCGGCAGGGCTTGAACACTTCCAGCTGCTCAATGATCTTTACCGATCCGATATCTCCTGCATGCCATATCTCATCACAATTTTTAAAATGATCAAAGACCCGTTCGTCCAGATAGCCGTGTGTGTCTGATATTAAGCCAATTGTTTTCATTCTGTTTAAATAAATATCAATTCAGTGCAAACATTCCCCGCATTTTGTAACCGCAAAATAAATTAATTTATTTTTCTTGAAGATTAAAGTAACTTATATATAACCTTTTCATATATTAGGTTTCAAATCTTAATTAAAGTTAATTTTTTATTAACATCTTATAAAACGGCTTTCAAACTAATTTATTAGTTGTAAAGTTGCAGCACTTTCTATATTATTGCGTATTGTAATTTATCAGTTACATACTTCGACTCATCTAACCACGAATGGCCTTGAAAAAAATCCTACTTCTGTTCTATTTATGTCTTCACCTGGCGGTTGTGCATGCACAGACCGGGGGACGTTTCACGCTGAAAGGTGTAGTCACAGACACCTCTGGCGCAACCCTGCCCGAAGCTACGGTGATGCTGCTGCTTCCCAAAGATTCATCGCTGGTGAATTTCGGAAGAACCAACAAAGAAGGTGCATTTGAGTTGAAAAACCTGAAACGTGCACAGTACATTTTCAAAGTTTCTTATGTAGGATTTGTTCCTTACCAGGAAACAGTCAATCCCAAGGACGGCGATGTGACGGACCTGGGCAGGATGAAAATGAAAGTGCTGCAACAAGAACTCTATGAAATCGTGATCAAAACGGCCCGTGCGCCATTGAGTATCAGAGGCGATACCGTGGAGTTTGATGCCCGCGCGTTTAAAGTGCCGCCTGGATCGACGGTAGAAGATTTGCTGCGCAAGTTGCCGGGTATGCAGGTGGATGCCGACGGGAACATTAAAGCTCAGGGCGAAGAAGTGAAACGTGTAACCGTCGACGGTAAGCGCTTCTTCGGCGATGATCCTAAAATGGCGACCAAAAATCTGCCGGCCGAAGCCATCAATAAAGTCCAGGTTTTCAATGGTAAAACGGAACAGTCCAAAGTAACTGGTGTGGACGATGGGAAACGGGAGAAGACGGTTAACCTCGAATTGAAAGACAGCCATAAAAAGGGCGGTTTCGGAAAGGCGATCGCCGGTGTGGGAACCGATAAGCGTCTGGAAGGAAAAGTGAGCTATAACCGCTTTAACGACAAGCAGCAGTTTGCGCTCCTTGGTTTCGGGAACAATACGAACCAATCGGGCATTGCCAGGAACGATTACCAGGATTTCAAGGGAAGCCAGTCATTCAACTGGGGCGATGACGGGGATTTTGGTTTCAACAGCGGCCGTTATTACGGAGGCGATGAAATCACCATTCAGCCCAACTGGGGCGGAGGTGGATCGGAAGGTTTTACAAAGAACTTTGCGGGCGGCGCCAACTATAATTATGACGACAAAAAAACAAAGCTTAGCACCAGCTATTTTTATAACCAGACAAAGGCGATCATGGATGTGGAGTCGCGCACGGAGAATTTCCTGACCAACGATTCTTACAGCTCGATCGCCAATTCCAAAACAATCGGATTTACAGGAAACCATCGTCCAAGCCTGCGGTTTGAAAAGAACATTGATTCGCTGAACACCATTATCCTGATCAGCAATTCCCGGATCAACTCAGGGGATGACAGCTTTAACAGTTTCCAGCAGTCGTTCCTGAATGAGGGAAATGCTACTAACCAGTCAACCGTGCGAAATGTAAGCGAATACAGCTCTTTCGCGATGGCTAACCTGCTCATCTATCGCCATAAGTTTAAGAAGAAAGGACGGAATTTTGCGGCTAGCGTTGCTTACAACGTCAACAATGGCGACGAGAACAAAAACCTGAGATCGGACAATATTTTCTTCCAGGATTCGACGCGGAACAGCATTATCAACCAGCTGAATGAGACCGAAAGCTCGCGCGGCAACTTTAAAGGCAGTTTGTCCTATATCGAGCCTTTTGCCAAGAAATTCTTTTGGGAGACATTCTACAATTACAGCATGCGGAAGGACAAAGTAGACCGCGATGTATTCAACGTTTCGGGCACCGAGCGCGAGGTTAACCCTTTTCTGACCCGTTTTTATTCCAACGATTTCACCTATAACCGCATTGGGACCAGCGTGCGTTACTCGAACAAAGGATTCAATGTCGCTGCCGGGCTTGCCGGTGTGCAGTTCGAGCTCAGAGGAAAATTTGCTGCGGACAAAGCTGCCGCCGATTTTATGCGGGTCAGTAAAAGCTATTTCACCTTTGTGCCTAATGTGTCAATCAATTATGACCTTAAAAACAACCGCTATATCTACGCGGAATATGGTTTGAATGTTCGCGAGCCCTCCATTACCGACTTGCAGCCTATCATTGACAACAGCAACCCGCTGTTCATCACGGAAGGAAATCCGGACCTGATTCCGTCGTCGTCACACAGCGTTTATGCGGGTTATAATATGTTCAATCCGGCTACATTCATGAATGTGTATATCGGTCTTTCGTACAATTATAATGTGAACCAGATCGTCTACAACCGCACGGTGAATGTCGAGAACCTGATCACAACTACAAAGCCGATCAACGTTTCAGGCGGTTACAGTTACGGCACTTATGGCGGATTCGGGTTTCCGTTGAAGAAAACAAAGGCTACGATGAACCTGAATGCGAGCGTCAATCTGAACAACAACATTACCTACATTAACAACGTTGAAAACGAAACAAATACAAATAGCTACAATTTCGGAACGCGCCTGGACCTGACGCCTAGCGATGCATTTACATTCTATGGAAATGCCAACTGGGGTTTCAGTAACTCGGAATATTCTATCAATACGAATCAGAACCAGAAGATCTTCAATGCGACTTACGGCGCTGATGTGAATGCGAAAGGGCCGAGAGACATTTATTTCAATGCACGTTTCAATTACAGGATTTATAAAAATGACCAGTTTGGCTTTGATCAAAAACTGCCGATCCTCAACTTGTCTGTTTATAAGATTATTTTGAAAAGTAAAAAAGGCGAGATCCGGCTTACTGCCAATGACGTGTTCAAGAAAAACCTGGGAATCACCCAAAATGTCAACCAGAACTATTATACTGAACGAAAAGTGGCGACATTGTCCCGGTATTTCATGCTGAGCTTTACGTATAATATGCGCGGTGTAACGGCTTCTGTGAAACGCAATAACTTTTAAAACAGACGATCACCTATGAAATCAGCTAGCTTACTCATATTCATGTTGCTGGGATTTGCTGCAACGGCGCAGAAAACCTCGGGCGAAATCAGTTACGAACGCGTGAAAACCTGGTCACGGATCAACAACCGGATGACCTTTTTAAGCAAGGAAGAGAAGGAACGTGCGGCTACGACATGGGCAAACAATGATGAGCAGAAACAGGATTTTGTCCTGCTGTTCAATGAAAAACAAAGCTATTACAGCTATCCGGCGAAAGAAGACCTGTCCGAAGGCGGCTATTCGTGGCAGAAAGATGAGTACAAAATATACCGGGATTTTGAAAAGGAAAAACGGACGGACATCATTGCTATGCTGGGCAAAACTTACATTCTCGAAGATTCGCTGAAAGTGCCCAAATGGAAGGTCATGAATAAGATCAAGGAAATCGCAGGCTATATGTGCATGATGGCCGTGACCGAGGATACAACGAAAGGTCAGAAAATCACAGCCTGGTTTGCAGACAACATTCCCGTTTCCGCTGGTCCGGAGCTTTATTCTGGTTTGCCCGGCCTGATCCTTGAACTGGATATTAATGAAGGCGACGTGGTCATTACGGCCAAGGAAGTGAAATTGAGAGAGGTGAAAGGTGAAGAAATGGCGCTACCCAAGAAGATGAAAGGAAAAAAGCTGGATACACTAAAATACGAACAGTTGGTTGCTGAGCATATTCGTGACAGCATGAAAGCACACCGCAATCCATACTGGTCCATGCCATATTAGTTTTTAATTAGAATTATCCAAAAAGCGTAAAAAGGGAAGATTGTCTGGAACAATCTTCCCTTTTTTTGTACCTTTGCGACCTGAAACGGGCAGGGCCTGCTTTTGTTTGGCTCGATATTTTTAGAAAATTTCCTAACGTACCGATTTTTATACTTAACACTGTTGATTTAATTAACCACCCTTTATTATGAAACAAACGATTTTGGCCGTTGCCATGCTTTTTATTCTTGGCTCCTGCGCGAGCAAGAAAAAAATGCTGTCTGCACAGAAACAAGCCAGTGAAATCCAGATCCAACTTGACAAAGCGCGTGCTGATCTTAACGATTGCGACAGCAGAACTGCTGGATTAAATAATGATTTGAAGGCCAAAAATGATGAGCTTACCAGCAAAAATGCAAAATTGAAAGAGCTGGAAGAACAAGTTGAATTCCTTAAAAAGAACAACAATAATCTGCTTGACCGCATGTCTGATCTGTCGGTTATCAGCAAAGAAGGTTCGGAAAGCATTAAGAAATCACTTGCTATGATGGACGCACAAGGCATGCAGATCCGTGATCTGAATTCCAGCATCCAGAAAAAAGACTCACTTAACATGGCGCTTGTGCTGAACCTGAAACGTTCATTGGCTGATGTTAGTGATGAAGATGTTCAGATTGAAGTGAAAAAAGGCGTTGTATACGTTTCACTTTCAGACAAAATGCTTTTCAAATCGGGAAGCTCTGTGATCAATACACAAGCTGAGTCGGTGTTGAGCAAAGTTGCAAAGATCCTGAATGACTACAAAGAAATCGAAATCCTGATCGAGGGCCACACGGATAATGTGCCTATCGCAACAGATAGAGTGGCTGACAACTGGGATCTTAGCGTATTGCGTGCTACGTCAGTTGCCCGTACGCTTCAAAAGAAATATGGTGTAGAGCCAGTTCGTATGATTGCTGGTGGCCGTGGCGAATATCTACCCAAAGTGGCAAATGATTCGGCACCTAACCGCAGCCTGAACCGTCGCACGGAAATTATCATTACGCCGAAATTGGATCAATTCTTTAACCTTTACACGCCTAACGCTGGCAAGTAATAGTTGGATTGTTTTATTTTTAGAGCCCGTCCGGTACGACGGGCTCTTTTTTTATAAATTCTGAGTACTTTGACCCATCAAATGACCTTTAAAACAAATCCTTCAAATGTCTGATACTGTACCAAACAGGGAAACAATTGAGGCGGCGCACAAGCTTATCGCGCCATACATTCACCACACGCCCGTTCTCACTTCCAGCTTCCTGAATGATCTGTGTAAAGCAGAGATTTTTTTCAAATGTGAAAACTTGCAGAAAATCGGTGCATTCAAGGCCAGGGGAGGGCTTAATGCTATTCTTTCGCTTTCCCGGGAACAGCTGAAAAATGGAGTGACCACTCATTCAAGTGGAAACCATGCCCAGGCAATTGCGTTTTCGGCGGCAAAAGTGGGGGCGAAGGCATATATTGTTATGCCCGACAATTCTCCTTTGGTGAAGATCAAAGCGGTGGAAGATTACGGTGGGGAAATTACTTTTTGTAAAAATACACCTGAGGAAAGGGAGCGCACAGTGCAGGAAATAACCAAGAAAACGGGTGCAACATTTATTCATCCGTTCAACAACTACGAAGTGATAGCCGGGCAGGCCACCGCAGCGAAGGAATTGATGGAAGACAGCAGCGATAAACTGGACCTTATTTTCGCCCCGGTTGGCGGCGGCGGTTTGCTGAGCGGAACTGCATTGGCAGCACATTATTTTTCTCCGGAAACCAAAGTTTACGCGGGCGAGCCCGAAGGCGCAGCGGACGCAGTGCTTTCATTCAGAAGCGATAAGATCGAAAGAGCGCCTTATATTAAGACCATTGCAGACGGGTTGCTGACCTATCTGGGCGACAAAACATTCCCGATCATTAAGCAGCATGTTACCGATATTCTTACGGTTTCCGATGAAGAGATCATTCAGTCGATGCGCTTTTTGTGGGAGCGGATGAAGCTCGTTGTGGAACCATCGGGTGCAGTGCCGCTCGCTGCGTTCATTAAAAATAAGGGTCAATTCGAAGGGAAAAAAGTAGGGATTATCCTAACCGGTGGAAATGTGGATCTTGGAAAATTGCCATTTTAGCCGCGTTCAGGCGCGACTTTTGTAAGTGATTACAATTTAGTTGCGGTTAAATATGCGGTTAACACTTCATTGCCGTTATTAGTAGAAAATTGCCGCACTCCGGCTTATTAATTTAGATGTTATTTACTCTTAAAGTTAAAGTATGAAAAAGCTGATTTTTTGCTGCCTGGTCGTTTTAATGGGTTCTTGCAAAGATAAAGAAGACGATGTGGAACCAGAAGTTGATTATGCGCCTGAATACGCTGGAAGTTACGGAACGCTGGTTGTGGACGGGCCAACTTCGGTTCAGAATGACTGGGTGATCACGGCAACCGGAAAAAATCAACTGGCGATCGTTTACACCAGAAATATCCACGTTGAAATTGCCGGCACCGAAGTGGATGTGGTTCAGGAATATAATCTGAAAGACGTAAAGACTACCAAGGATTCATTCACGATCAACGAAACGGTGGATGTAAAACAGGACAACGGAAAGCCGTTGAGGCATGTGGTAACGGGCATTGCGACGAGAGCGGCTGGCGCTTCCGGCGTAGCGCAGTTGAATACCAATATAAAACTGGCTGACCCAGACAACGGAAAAACTTCCTACGAAGGTTACCTGGAATTCAAAAAGAAATAAGAAAAACTTGATAAATGAAAAAGCGGTTGGTGATCCCAATCGCTTTTTTCGTTTACAATGCACTATCTGCCGCAAATCCCGACAAAATCACAATACTGGCAAGTGCTCAGGTCAGGCGTTTTGCGGAATGGAACATCGGGATCCAGCAGTACATTCAAAATATCCGTCAAAATCACTTCCGACTTTTCAATAAACTGCCCAGGAGCAAGTTCTTCGGTAAGGTCCAGCGGGTTTGATATCAGGTTCTTAGGATCGCGGAAGGAGTAGAAACCTGACTTTACCGCGTAGTCGCCGAAAGCGTGATTTTTTCCTGCAATTTTCAAACCCTGCTCATCCAGCATTTTGCGGTACATCAGATATTCATACATCCAAAGCTGCCGCACGTAACCCATTTTCCGGTCCGGATCATTGCGGATCACTTCTTCACGGCGCACAGGATCGGCTAGCTTCTGTTTTCCGGTCAGCTCAACGCTTCCGGTTTTGTAATCCATCACATATAATGTTCCGTCTTCGCTTTGTTCGATACGGTCGATTTTGCCGCCAATGCGCACGGGTGTGTAAGCGCCTTGCAGTATAAGCTGGATTTTGGTGCTTAGTGGTTGTTCTGCCGCAAGGATTTCCCGGCGCGGCCGTTGCGACATCTGATGTTTCAGGAAAACGAGGATCTGATTTTCACCCACCTGATAATAGATCCGGTTAAGGCCCATATCCGTCACATAACCCTTGAATTTATCATCGAATTCTTCCCTTAAAACAGCCTTGATCTGTTCCTCCGAAGGATCTGTTTTTTGAAGAAAAAATTCATTATCCAGCCTTTCCAGCGAGGCGTGCAGCCAGGTCCCGATCTTGTCCATGCCGAGCTCTTCCTCCACCTCTTCCTTCTCCTTCACGCCCACAATGTGTTTTAGATAAAACTGCATGGAACAGCGGATGAATTCATTCAAATGTGTAGGGAAAATGCCCTTACCAGCCAGATAGTTCCGGATGACGGCCAGCATGGCCTCGTCCTTATGCACAACCTCATCCAGCTCGTCCTGCTTCCGGCTTTCCAGCACAACGGTTTTATTCTCGATACGGATCAGCGGATTATACTGCGACAGCTCATATTCCACCTGCCGGATGAACCGGCTTTTTTCACCGCCGCCGGGCGCATCATTGGTGCTGGTATAAAGCATATGCACCTCTTTTGCACGCTGCAAAAGCCTGTAAAAATGATAAGACATGACCGCTTCCTGATGCTGGTGCGTAGGCAATCCAACGGCCTGTGCAGCGTCGTACGGAATAAGTGAGTTTTGCCTTTTTGCCTGCGGAATCATTCCTTCATTCACCGAAAGAATGATAATGCGCTCAAAATCAAGCGCACGGGTTTCGAGCATTCCCATGATTTGCAGATTGCTCACCGGTTCGCCGCTGAAAGGGATTTTGGTCTGGCGGATCAACTCAAACATAAACGAACGCAATGTCCGTAAGGTGATCAGCTCCGATTTTTCCTCGATCGTCTGTTCAAATTGTTTGAGTAGTGTAT
The DNA here is from genome assembly GCF_000428845.1 of Dyadobacter alkalitolerans DSM 23607. Classification (GTDB taxonomy): domain Bacteria; phylum Bacteroidota; class Bacteroidia; order Cytophagales; family Spirosomataceae; genus Dyadobacter; species Dyadobacter alkalitolerans. The sequence continues at coordinate 476,046 of NZ_AUAS01000004.1, forward strand.
AAAAAAGATAGAGATATTCTGTTTCCAGGGCATTTTTGTAATCCTTATACACTTCCCGGAGCAGTTCAATCAGCTGGTAGAAAGTCTGGATAACCTGCCGGGAATTGTTTTTCTGCCAATGTGTGAACAGGATTTTGAACAGTGGATGACTATCACTCAGCGCCATCAGGTCCTCGGGGCTCAGGAACACCTGATTGCCGCTGGTTATTGCCCAAAGCGTTTTCTGAATGATCGTTTGCCCGCCGCTCAGCGGTTTCAGCGCCACATATTCATAATGTCTGATAAAAGGGTGGTTAAGGACCTTATTGATCGATTTATGCCCGAATTTCGGGATCCGGATCAGTTGTCCTTTTTTATTTTTAAATTCAACAACATTCTGTTGAAGCTCAAAAATGCTGTCTATCAATGTATAAAGCAGCGAGTTACGCATAGAGAGGCCCATGGTAACATTCAAGTCGCTCACGCTTTCGTCCAGCGAATACAGCATGGGCGAAAGCAGGTTTTCGTCCGCGAGCACAATGGCCGTGGGAATAGCATCGCCCTGGGCATCCAGCTCCCGCATTTGCTTGTAAAGTTGTCCGGCAACCTTGGTCTGCAATGTTGCATTGGGCACGCCGTAAATGGTAATGTGCTTTTCAGACGACATTAAATGGTCCGTAGTCCAGCTCCAAGTGCCAAATGCATTGCTTTTCTGATATTCCCTCAAACTCTTTCCCGCTTCAACGCCTGCATTTTCAGACATATAGTAACGATCCGTATCCCAAAGCACTTCCGCTTTCTTAGCTTTGATCAATGCGCTGACAATCACTTTTTCGGACTCTGTGAATGCATTGAAACCGGCAAAATAGAGTTTTTCAAAATCACTTTTTTCAACCAAAATCCCTTCGACATCTTCTGCCACCTCGCGGTAAGCCATGCCGCGGTATGCCTTGCCTTTGGCCAGCAAGCGGCTGCGAAATGAAATGTAGACCCTGTTTATATTGTCAAAAAGCGAAAAATATTGCTTTGTTCCGCCTTCTGTTTGAAGCGTTTTTCCGGCAGGCATGCTTTCCTGCCAGCGCGTGATCGCATGCGCTTCTGTAAGATAATCAAACAGATAGGAGGTTTTTACTAGATACTGGTCAATGCGGTCGAGGTCATTGAGCAGCACAGAAGCCCAGCCCATGAAGCGATCAAATTGCACATCGGGATCGATCTCCTGGAATGTTTCATAAAGATCAAACAGCAAATGCACCGGATCTTCAATTTCCAGCGTAGACATGCTTTCAACGAAGTCGTCCACGGCAACCACATTCGGGCTCACAATGGCTTCCGTCGTTTCCTTTGCCAGTTCCTGCATCAGAAAAAAGGCTGCCCGGCGCGTGGGCACAATGATATTTACCCTCTCCAGCGTTGCATGGTTACCAAGAATGTGTTTTGCAACAAGATTAAGAAAGGATTGCATGCGAATGTGTTCGTGAAAAAATTAATGTATCCGGTCGCCGCGGGGCGTTATCGAGCGCATGATTTCTGCCTCCTGGTGTAATAACTCCTTCCAGCGTGCCCTTACTTCCTCCACCGGCAGATATTTTTCGGCAAGTTCAATGAATGTGCGGTAATGTCCTGCTTCCGAGATCATCAGCTCACGATAGAATTTTTGAAGCGACTCATCTTCCAGAGATTCCGATAAAAGTTTGAAGCGTTCGCAGCTGCGCGCTTCTATTAATCCGCTGATAAGCAGGCGGTCGAGCATAGCGCCTTCATAATCTCCCTTCTTACGCACCAGCTTCATGAGCTGGCCTACATATTCATCTTTCCGCTGACGTCCCAAAGGAATATTACGCTTTTTCAGCTCCTTCAAAACCCTTTGAAAATGGCCCCATTCTTCCGCTACGATGGGCGTCAGGGTTTCGACCAGTTCTGTTCGTTCGGGATAATGTACAATGATGGAAATGCAAGTCGAAGCGGCTTTTTGCTCGCAGTAGGCGTGGTCGATCAGGATTTCGTCCAGCTGCATGGCCGCGATGTCAGTCCAACGCGGATCGGTTGGCAGTTCAAGTCCCAATGTGGTAAGCGATGCAGCCATAATGTTCAGGATTAATTAGTCAAATAACGGCCAGTTTACGCCGAAAGAAAAGGACCTGGCCAGCCCGAGATAGGAGGGAGCAATGTAATATCCTTTTGGAAAAAGACCGAAATTGCCGCCCTGGTTCAGATATTGCATTTTGAAAAACAGCCTTACGCGCTTGATGCGCACATTCGCGAAGCCATCCACAATCACATTCTGTCCCAGCCTGTAACTGTTCTGAATGTGGAATTGCTGAGTAACAGGCATATAACTATCCGCCAGATAACCAGAACGATAGCGGGCTGCCAGACCAAGCTGTATAAAAAGGACTTTGGCATACACAAAATCATAAGTAACCTCGCCGCTGGCAAACAAGGCAGGAATGCGGATCACATCCTTATTGTCGTTCAAAGTCAGGAAACCCATCGTTATGAAATTCCATTTGTTGAGATTGATCCCTGAATTAAAACCAACCCTGAGCAACCGGAAGCCCGAATTCAGCTGCTTCGGAAGGGCCAATGTGTCGTAGTAAATGTAATCGTTCACCTGATGGATCTGAATCTCGGGCACGAACGATATTTTATCCGTTTTTAAGGGCAGGGATGCGTAAATGGTCTGCACTTTGGTTGGGTCGAAATTGTTTCGCCAGTCAAAATGGTTGCTTAAATAACGTTGCACCAGCAGATCCGGTGCTGTTTGGATGCTCTGAAAACCAGCCTTTCCCCAACGCGTGTTAAGCTCTCCTTTTAAGCGATATTCCACATTGGCAGCCAGGTTGAGGTCGGCCTCGGCAGTCAGATAATTAACGGAGTCTTTTAAATAGTAACCAAGCCATGCACCGATAATGTTGTCAAATTTTAAACCGGTCCGGTAAGTGGCGTAAGTCTCGCCGATCTCGTTACCCAGCTGCGTGGCCGCACGCATGCCATAGAAGCGTTGCCGGATATAAGCCCGGTAATTGAAACCGGAATAAAAGCCTTTAATCCCGATTTTGTTATCAAAAAGCTTGTAATAAATGTCCTGCCTGGTCTTTGCCAGATCGTATTTTGCAGCTGGGTAAACCTCCTTTTCCAACCCGCGCGTAATGTCGAGGTCGGTGTAACGGTCTATCACCGTGGAATAATCAGCTTGCTGAAATAGCTGGAACCCGTTGACGAGTCGATACTGCTGATAAATGTGCAGTCCCTGTCTTCGCTCCCAGGAATTGGCGTCATCGCTGATTCTGGCCGCACCGTCGTAGGAATATTTCTCAACGATGCCGTCCTCGCCAATATTTGGAATTACTCCGCCCTGTTCGCGCACTTTCTGGTTCATGTGGCGGTAATGGGCGAGGATCAGGTATTTTTTGTTTTTAGAAAAAAAGCTGGTATGCGCCAGAAGCGTCCAGTTTTGTCCCAGAAAAGCACCCGAATTCAATGTATTGACAAATCCGTATTGCTTATTGGAAGTAAGCCTCCGGAAGCCAAGCCCAAAATTGAAACGGGAATGCACATTCTGTGTGTAAGAAAAGCTTCCTAGCGAGGTTTTTCGAGCTCCCGAAATGAAATTGAGTTCCGTATGCTGCGATTTGGTGTCCATATACTGCACTTCCTCAGGCTTGATCGCATAGGCGTCGTAAGCTCTGAAACCGAGTTGCGTCCCAATGTCCTCGCGTGGTGCAAAAAGCAGGTTCCGGGTGGCAGTTACGGTGTTTCCAAGATCAGTCAGCTTTCCCCACGACCGGTCCACCGGCGTCCAGCGGTGAAAATTCGTTAAGCTCGTATCTACCCGGTAACGTGTTGAATCCCGGTTATTTAGAATGTCATTTTCGAAGTAATGGTGCGTCGTGCTCGGGCCGTAGATGTTCTTGGTGCTGTCATCGAGGATTACGCCGCCTGTCTGGGATCCGCCTGTGTTAGTTGTGCTTCCCTGCTGTCCTCGGGCGCCGCCGCTACCCGTATTACCTGGCATTTGCATGCCGCCCGGCATCCTTACCTGCGCCTGAATGGTCGGAGTGAAAAAAATGAAACTGCCTAAAACCCACAGTATTATATAAAAAGCAATTCTCATAGAAGCAACTATCGTTCTGCCTGAAAGAGGTGAGCGGTCTGTTTAAAAATCCATTCATGGAAGCGTCCGGTATCACTGCCGAAACTCACGGTAACAGGAATATAGGCAAACTTTCCTGCCGCGCCCAACGCTTCAACCAGGGGTTTCAACTTAACCATATCCTTTTCGGTTGTTACCACAAAAGTATCGTTTTTTAAGTTCTTAATCAGTTCTTGCACGTCTACGGAAGTGTAATTATGGTGATCCCGGAAAACAACCTCATCTGTAACGTCAAACCGGGCCCGAAGATGTGCAGAGAATGGTAAAGGATTTGCAATGCCGGCCGCCATTTTAACTTTCTTTAACGATAATGGCTCTCCGGCGTAACTTTCGGGATGCCCGTATTCAATAAATGAAAAAAAGACGGGTGTTTCCGGGCGGCTGTATCTTTGAAGTTGCATGGTAATGTCTTTCCGCACATCATCTGCAAGCAGGGCAGGGGTCTTGGTCACAATGATGGCATCGGCCCTTTGGGCGCCGTTGCGGTTTTCACGGAGACGGCCGGCCGGAAAGGGAAGATCATTGTAAAACGGTCTCTGGAAATCATTTAAAAGCAGGTTGACATCCCGGGCAATGGCCCTGTGCTGAAACGCGTCGTCGAGGAGCAGCAGCTTTTTATCAGGATTGGATACCGCAATATTCTCAGCACCTTTGAAGCGGTTTTCCGAAACAGCCACTGTAACATTGGGATGAAATTTTAAAAAATACTGCATAGGCTCATCCCCGATCCCGGAGGGCGTTGATGTGGGATCAGCTAAAAGAAAACCACGCGTTTCTCGCCCGTAACCTCTGCTTAATATGGCTGTGGGGATTTTATCGGAAAATAACTTCGTGAGATATTCAGTTACAGGCGTTTTACCCGTTCCGCCGACGGTGAGATTGCCGATGGAAATAACGAATTGGGAAGGCCTTCCGGAAGAGAATAACCGGTAATCGTAACACAGATTGCGGAGGTTGGTGATCAAACCATATACCCACGAAAACGGTGTCAATGCGATTTTTATCCAATTATGTTCTTTCATAACTGGTGCATAATTACGTATTTTTTGGCTAATATTGTGCCCCGAAAAACGCTGACACCTCAAAAACATGCCTTTAAAAATTGTGTATAAACCGTACACGCTGCATTTTCGCAATGAAGCGCGCACCTCCCGGGGGGTTCTTACACAAAAGACGTCGTGGCTCATAAAAATCACCGATTCTGAGCAACCAGGCGTGGAAGGTTACGGCGAATGCGGCCCGCTGCTAGGGCTGAGCGTCGACGACATGCCCGACTATGAGCAGCAACTAGCCGCCGTCTGTGATCTTTTTAACGACATGGACCTGGATGTTTTTCCTTTCAATCTCGGCATCATTCTCGATCAGGTTATCCCGCAACATCTGCCTTCCGTTCGGTTTGGGATTGAAATGGCTTTGCTGGATATTATGAATGGCGGGGAAAGGGTTCAGTTCAAAAATGCCTTTTCGAGAGGTGAAAGCGGCATCCTTATGAACGGGCTGATCTGGATGGGTTCCTATGAAAATATGTCGGAGCAGGTGCAGGACAAATTAGCGCAGGGTTTTTCTACATTAAAAATGAAAGTCGGCGCGATCAACTTTGATCAGGAGTGCCGCATTCTGGAATCCATCCGCAAGCGTTTTGATAAAGAGAACATTACATTAAGGGTAGACGCAAACGGCGCGTTCGAAGCGGATAACGTGGATGATAAGCTGAAAAGATTGGCTGAATTCGATCTGCATTCCATTGAACAGCCGGTGAAGCCCGGACAACATCAGCTTATGCAGGAATTGTGCGTTTCATCGCCCATCCCCGTTGCGCTGGACGAAGAGCTGATCGGCATTTTCGATTACCGCGAGAAGTTCGCCATGCTGAAAAAGCTGATGCCTCCTTTTATCATTTTGAAACCCACATTACTCGGAGGCTTCCGGCACACAGCCGAATGGATCGAAATAGCAAACCGGCTCAACATTGGCTGGTGGATCACATCTGCACTGGAATCCAACATTGGCCTCAGCGCGATCGCACAGTTTACGGCTTCCTATCAAAATCCGCTTCCGCAGGGTTTGGGAACGGGCCAGCTTTATACCAATAATTTCGAGTCGCCGCTGGTTGTGCAAAATGGTTACCTTACCTACGACAAATCAGGAAGCCCAATTCAGCCCTTTTTTTAACGCCTCCAAAGTAGCAGCTTCCGGCGAGCCTGCTTCGGGTTCATGATTGTATTCCCAATTGGCCTGTGGCGGCAAGCTCATCAATATGGATTCCGTGCGCCCATTGGTTTCGAGGCCAAACTTCGTCCCGCGGTCCCAAACCAGATTGAACTCAACATAGCGGCCCCGGCGCAGAAATTGCCATTGTTTTTGCGCTTCTGTAAATGGTTCGTCGCGGTGTTTCTGCATAAGCGTCGTGTAAATAGGCGCAAACGATTCGCCGACCTCCTTTACAAAAGCAAAAAGCTCCTCTTTCGACAACCCATTTCCATTTCCCGCATCGCCGGGTTTCAGATAGTCAAAGAAAATGCCTCCTATGCCACGGGTTTCGTTTCTGTGCTGGATAAAAAAGTAATCGTCGGCCCAGGTTTTGAATTTGGGATAAAAATCAATGTGGTGCTTGTCGCATGCTTGTTTCAGATAATTGTGAAAAAAAGCTGCATCTGCTTCATTAATATAATGTGGGGTTAAATCAATGCCTCCGCCAAACCAGCAGGTGCCGTTGCTTAACTCGAAATAGCGCACATTCATATGTATAATAGGCACGTGCGGATTATACGGATGCATGACGATCGAAACGCCGGTGGCCGTAAAGTGGAAATCGTCATTGTCGCCCAGGTTCATTTGCTGCCGTAGCCTGGGATGCACTTCGCCCTGGACTTTGGAAAAGTTAACTCCGCCCTTTTCTAGCACGCTGCCATGCTGGATCAGCCGCGTTCTGCCGCCGCCGCCGGAGTGGTGTTCCCACAAGTCTTCCTTGAATTTTCCTGTCCCATCCGTTTCCGCAATGGCACTGCAAATGCTGTCCTGCAATACCTTAAAAAAAGCTTCTATTTCGTCAACCTTCATACCTAACCGTTATCGTAGCGGGCAAAAATACGATAAAACTTAAAACGTCCCCCGGCCGGATCTGCAAAACAGGCATGGGTTAGCATGAGAGCCAGGAACGCTGCGTCGAAATAATTAGATTAAGTAAACTTTCAGCCAGAATAGTGATAAAAATGTAAACAAAAGGTGACTTAATACCGAAAAAACGCTCACAACGTCGTTTGAAAGATAATGTTGCTAATTCGCATCCGAATCTCTTGGTATCTATGATTTTTTCTATAATTTGCCAGTAATAGCCTATTTTACTCGCAGACATCATTTTTTGCCCGGCCTGTTATGTGACAGTAGGTTACAAATACTTCTTTTTTATTAATATTTAAACAAACCCGAACAGTTAATGAAAAAAAATCTCTACCTGACTTTCTTACTGTGTTTCTGTGTGCTGCACGTCTGGGCACAAAACCAGCTAAGTGGACGCATTACCGATGCCTCCGAAAATGTGCCATTACCCGGAGTTAGCGTTCTCTTAAAAGGAACAACAACGGGAACGACGACGGATGCTGACGGCCGTTTTACGCTTGCCACTCCCTCCAAAACAGGAACACTTGTAGTTTCCTACATCGGTTATTTCACCCAGGAAGTTGAGATCGGAAACAGAAGCTCGATCGACATTTCCATGAGCGCCGATGTGAAATCACTCACAGAAGTTGTTGTAACGGGTTATGCAGCGCAACGTAAAAAGGACATTACCGGGGCTGTGACGGTAATCAACACCAAGGAACTGACGGCTGTGCCTTCTGCAAGCGTTACGCAAATGTTGCAGGGACGTGCGGCCGGTGTGACGGTTGGAAATGACAACTCTCCGGGTGGTGGAACAATGGTCCGTATCCGCGGATTTGGGTCTATCAATAACAACAGCCCGCTGTATGTAATTGATGGTGTTCCTACACAGGGAACGCTTAACCAGCTGAACCCGAATGATATAGAATCCATGCAGGTGTTGAAAGATGCTTCTGCGGCTTCTATATATGGTGCCCGCGCAGCGAATGGCGTTGTGATCATCACGACCAAAAAAGGAAAACAAGGCGACCCCAGCATTACATTCGACTTCTACACAGGAACGCAAAGACCTGGTAAGATGCTGGATCTGCTTAATACAAAGGAGTTAGGGCAGTATTTGTATCAGTCGGATCTGGGCGCAGGTAAAAACCCTTCTGCTACTTCACCTTCTGTACAATATAAGTTTGACGAAAACGGCAACCAAACGATCGCGGATTACATTTATCCAAATGTTTACGGTGAATTGCCATCCAATTACACTTATACAAACGACATTGCTGATCCGGCGCTGGGTAAAACAGCATTCAACATCACCAAGGCCAACAAGGAAGGAACAGACTGGCAGGACGTAATCTTCGACCCGGCACCAATTTCCAACTATCAGATCGGTGCGAGCGGTGGCTCCAAATCAGCTAAATATGCGATTTCTGCTAACCATTTCAAGCAGGACGGTATTTTGAGATATACCAAATACAAAAGGTATTCAGTTCGGGCAAATACAGAGTTTACAAAGGGTAAAATCACTGTGGGAGAGAACCTTACATTCTCTTATGACGAAAGACAAGGAATCACAAACAATGATGAGGGTAACCCGATCATGTTCGCCATCCGTGTTCACCCGATCATCCCGGTTTTTGACATCACCGGCGGACCTGCCGCATTGGGTGGAACCAACACATCTGCTTACAATGGATTCGCAGGAAGCCGTGGTAGTAACCTGGGTAATGCGCCAAACCCATTGGCACGTCTGTATCGTGAGCAAGACAACATTACAAGAGGTACGCACGTGTTCGGAAACATGTTTGCACAGGTGGATATCTTGCCAGGACTGGGTGCGCGTACAAGCTTTGGTTTGGAATACAATCAGACAAACCGCTCTGAATATTTCCATCGCGACATTGAAGCAGCAGAATCCAGAAATGCGAATAACCTGAACGTGATCAACAACCTTGACCGTTCGATCACCTGGTTTAACACATTGAACTATGCAAAAACGTTTGGAGTGCACAACTTCAATTTCCTGGTTGGTACGGAAGCTGTTAAAACCTATTTTGCTGCTTTCCAGGCCACACGGAGCGGATTCGCGTTCGATGACCTGGATTATCGTTACCTGGATGCAGGTTCGGCGTCAGGTTTGGCCAATGCGGGCGCAGGTGCGGAAAGAACTGCACTTTTCTCTCAGTTTGGAAAAATCAACTACGGTTTCAAAGAGCTTTTGCTTGCTGACTTCACATTACGCCGCGATGGTTCTTCCCGCTTCTCAGAAGCCAACCGTTACGGTATATTCCCTGCATTCTCGGTGGGTATGCGCTTGACGGAACTGGAATTCATGAAGCCAACCAAGAAAGTGCTGGATGACCTAAAACTTCGTTTTGGTTGGGGTAAAACAGGTAACCAGCTCATCCCGAACGTTTACAATGCTTACACCTTGTACGCGCCGGATCCTCAGAACAATGCTTACGATATCAACGGAACAGGAACTTCCATCGTGGGCGGATTTGACCTGGTGCAGTTTGGTAACAACAATGGTAAATGGGAAACCAACACTTCTACTAACATTGGTCTTGACGCCGTGTTGCTGAATGGTAAAATGGAATTTGTGCTCGACTTGTACAACCGTAAAACAACCGATATGTTAACGCAGATCGCCATTCCGAGAACAGCCGGAACAGGAACGATCCCGTATACCAACATTGGTGAGGTTAGTAACAAAGGTTTTGACATCGGACTTAACTACCGTGACAAAAAAGGAGATTTTTATTACGCAGCGGGTGTGAACTTTGGTCACTATAAAAACGAAGTGATTAAGTTGAATAATGATCCTAATGCAACGATCTTTGGTTTCTCAACGCGTCTGCCGGCCATGTCCGCTTCCAAAGCAGGTTACCCGATCGCGAGCTACTATGGTTATTTTGTGGATGGTGTAATCAAAGATCAGGCAGAAGCAGATGCAGCGCCTAAATTTGGTTCGTATACACGTGAGGGAACATTCAAATTCCGTGATGTGAATGGCGATGGTATCATTACTGCCGCCGACCGTACGATCATCGGAAGCCCGCACCCTGATTTCAACTATGGTGTTAACCTGAATGTTGGTTACAAAGCATTTGATCTGACGGTGTTCGGCCAGGGAGTTCAAGGTAATGAGATCTTCAACTATGTTAGATACTGGACGGATTTCAACGTTTTCCAGGGTAACAGATCGAAAGATATGCTTTACAATTCCTGGAAAAAACCAGGTGACGACGCCAAATTGCCACGCCTTAACTCAGGTGATGCAACCAGCCAGCAGGTCTCATCTTACTTCCTGGAAGACGGTTCTTATTTCCGTGTGAAAAATGTTCAGCTGACTTACACTTTGCCAGCCACATTGCTCAAAAGGGTGAAAATCGCTTCGGCGCAGGTTTATCTGCAAGGACAGAACATGTTCACATTCACCAAATACACAGGACTTGATCCGGACATTAACCTGAGAAGATCTGGTAACAACAACGAAGACAAGCACATGGGTGTGGATGAAGGTGCTTATCCGGTTTCTAAATCATATCTGGTAGGCTTGCGTTTTGGTTTCTAATCCTTTGACATTCACGAAATTTCATATTATTACAATGAAAAAAATAACCATATTAATCGTTCTGATTGGACTGAGCTTTTCCTGCTCTGACAGCTTTTTCGATCTGAAACCCCAAGGCCGTGCATCTGTCGAACAATTGAGCAACAAGAATGGTGTAAATGCCTTGTTAATAGGTGCCTACTCGCTCGTTGACGGTGTTGGTTCCGGAAATACGGGTCGTCAGTCCACTGTTTCCAATTATGTTTTTGGCGGGATTGCCAGTGATGACGCGGTGAAAGGAACAGATGCCGGTGACCAGCCTGAGCAGTCATTCATTGAGCAGTATAACTGGCTTTCCGACAACACTTATTTCCTGGGCAAGTGGTGGCACCAATATGACGGTGTCGCAAGATGTAACGAAGTGATTCAGGTCGTCACCGGGGAGCTGGTTAAGGACATGACCGATGCTGAAAAGGAGCAGGTGATTGCAGAAGCGCGTTTTTTGAGAGGCTTCTTTCATTTTGAAGCCAAGAAAATGTGGAATAAGATCCCTTATATCGATGAAACGGTATATGTATCTGCGGATCCTAACTCTACTAAAATCCCTAATACGGAGGATATCTGGCCAAAAATCGAAGCCGACTTCCAGTTTGCTGCTGATAAATTGCCCGCCGTTCAAGCTCAAAAAGGAAGAGCGACACAATGGGCCGCCAAATCTTTCCTTGCAAAATCTCTTTTGTTTCAAAAGAAATGGGCGGCTGCTAAGACTTTGCTCGATGATGTGGTGAAAAATTCCGGTAAAAAGCTGGTTGCCAACTATCACGACAATTACAGAACAACAGGAAACAACAACACAGAATCGATTTTCGAGGTGCAGTTCTCTGTGAATGACGGAACGAATGGTAACAACGGTAATGCAGGTGATAACCTCAACTGGCCTTACTCTGCGGGTGCTCCCGGACGTGGATGCTGCGGTTTTTATCAGCCTTCACACAATCTGGTGAATGCATTTAAGACAGAAAACGGTCTACCTATGATCGGTGCTGCCGGCGACGGCTCGCTGGACACTTACAACAAAGTGGATCTGCCAAATGACCAGGGAATTGTGACTTCGGCTGCATTTACATTGGACAAAACAGTTCCTGTGGACCCACGCCTTGACTGGACCGTTGGCCGCCGCGGTGTGAACTTCCTGGACTGGGGCCCGATGCCAGGTTCTGCCTGGATCCGTGATCAGGTGTATGCAGGACCATTTACAGGAAAAAAATGGATGTATTACCTGGCTGAGGAAAACAGCACAACGCACTCTACAAGCAAGCGTAATGTGAACAACAACTTCCGTATGATCAAACTTTCACACGTATTGTTGTGGCTGGCTGAATGCGAAGTTGAACTTGGAAACCTTGCAGTTGCGGAAGGCTATGTAAACCAAATCCGCCTTCGCGCGAAAACAGGTTCGGTGCAGGATGCTTCTGTTACTTACAAAGTGGAGCCGTATCCAGCAGGAACATTTGCAAGCAAAGGCGTGGAATACGCAAGAAATGCAGTGCGTATGGAGCAGAGACTTGAATTTGCCATGGAGGGCCACCGTTTCTTTGACCTGGTTCGCTGGGGCATTGCAGCCAAAGTGCTTAATAAGTACGCTGCTGAGGAAGCTGTTCCTGGCAAAGAGCCATCTGGCCGGACATTTAGCAAAAGAGGTTACATGGCTGGTAAAACCTTTACGGAGAAAAACAACTACTATCCGCTGCCACAGGATGAAATCCTGAACAGCCAGCTGGATGGTAAGCCTACATTGACGCAAAACCCAGGTTATTAAGATCTGTGCATAACAAACAAAAGCGAGGGCGGCCAATGGGTCGCCCTCGCTTTTTATATAACATCCATCCGGTTATCCAGTCATCAATTCTAGAATACAGATAGGGCGCAGGGTAGTTTGTAACTGGTAACGACTTATTTTTGTCGATAAGACTTTATAACGTTCTGCAATGCTTAGAATTCTGCTTTTTTCACTGTTTTTTATAACACAGGGTTTTGCCCAGACCATTACATCAACGATCCGTGGCGCGGTGAGTGACTTAGATACAAGATCGCCACTTGCAGGCGCAACCGTATCCCTGACGTCACCACAAACCGGAACAATCACTGATTCAGCGGGCACATTCCGATTTGATAACCTGCCGCCGGGACGCTATCAGCTTATGGTTTCGTATGTAGGATATGAAACGGTCCGCATTCCCGAACTGCTTTTGGAATCGGGAAAGGAAAATGTGCAGCAAGTCAGACTCGCACCAGCCGGCAAACAGTTGAACGAGGCCACCGTCACCGGCGCACGACCGGTCGCATTCAACAGCGTCCAGGAAATAACCATTGAGCAAACACTCCGGTACGCCGCCACTTATATGGATCCGGCAAGGGTCGCAACTTCTTTTCCGGGCGTTGCAGCAGCCAATGATCAGGCCAATGGCTTGGTGATCAGGGCCAACTCGCCCAACAGTATGCAGTGGAGGCTGGAAGGCGTAGAGATCGTTAACCCTAACCACTTGTCCAATGCAGGCACATTCAGCGACCGGCCCACATCGACAGGCGGCGGTGTGAACATTCTGAGTACGCAGCTTTTGGGAACTTCACAGTTTCTGTCAGGACCATTTCCAGCCCAATACGGCAATGTTAACGGCGGCATCCTGGACATGCATTTGCGAAACGGGAATGATCAGAAGACCGAATTTACCGCCCAAGCCAGCTTACTAGGGCTTGATTTTGCAGCCGAAGGGCCATTTTCCAAAAAATCAAGAGCATCGTATCTGGTCAATTACCGCTATTCTTTTACAGGTTTGCTGGGCGCTGTGGGCGTAAAGTTTGGCGGAGAGGACATCCGGTTTCAGGATTTGTCGTTTAATCTCAATTTCCCAACGGCAAAAGGAGGGAAGCTCACTGTTTTCGGAATGGGCGGCGTGAGCAGCAACACTTTTGAGCCCGAAAAAGACACGACAACCTGGGAATTTGCAAAGGATGAACAAAATATCTTATATAAAAACAGAATGTTTGCCAGCGGATTGACTTTTGAACAACCGCTTGGCAAGAAACTGTCGCTGCGCGCCGCTCTGGTTGGCTCAACGCTGTATACTTCCCGAGTCGCTTATGCCGTGAATAGTCGGAATCTGGAAAGAGAGGAGCTCCTGGGTGATCAAGAGCTTATCAATGGCAAGCTTTCGTTGCATACATCTGTCACATATCGTTACAATCTTCGTTTCAGGTTTCAGGGAGGGATTTTCGTGACATTGAATCAATACACGACGGATGTTTGGTCTGTCAATACGGAACTGAAAAGTTTGGTGATTGAGCCTTTCGTAAAATGGTCCTTTCAGCTGACGCGTCGGATTTCGGCAGAGGCCGGACTTCATGCCATGGTGAGCGGAATGGAAAGAACAGATAAGGTAAGTGCATTGCCCGAACCGCGGGCTGCTATCAAATGGCAGCTCAATGAGCGTAACCAAATCAGCGCATCTTATGGCCTGCACAGCCAATTGCAAACGGCGGGAGTGTATGCAACTCACATTTATGATACCGACGATTACAATAACAGACGCCTCTCTCCAACTCGCTCTCAACATATTGTAGTAGGCTATCAAAGGACTTTTCCCAAAAACAGCAGCCTGAAAGTAGAGGCTTACTGGCAACATTTGTTTGATGTGCCTGTTGGACAAACGTTGCGAGACAATTATTCAGCTGTGAACCTGGTTGAAGAAATCCCTTACGTGTTTATGAAAAACAACGGAACAGCAAGAAACTACGGCATCGAGGCAAGTTTTCAGAAACTGCTGACAGATGATTATTACATGCTGATTTCAGGGTCGTTATATGATGCCACTTACGTCGATTTTTTTGGTCAAAGGCACACGGCCAGATTCAATGGACGGCATACATTCAGTTTTACGGGTGGAAAAGAATTCAAGACCAGGAACCAAAGCTTGTGGGGTGTTAATGTGAAAATGCTCTGGCTGGGTGGTTTCCGGGACAAGCCCATTGATGTCGAATATTCCAAAACGTTGAAAACCACCCTTTACGAAGAACAAAGCCATTATTCGGTAAAAATGAAAGACTATTTCAGGCCCGATCTGCGGATCTACTGGAAAAAAAGCAGAGCCAGATTCAACACGACCCTGGCCATCGACCTGCAAAACGTCTCAGGCACAAAAAACGAAGCTTACCGTTATTTTGATAAGCGAAAGAATGCGGTGGTGACGCAATATCAACTGGGGCTAATTCCCGTGTTGAGCTATCGTTGGGAGTTTTAGAATTTTGAACGAGCGGGCGCCCCTGCGCTGAATGAGCGCGCGCCCCTGCGCTGAATGATCGGGCGCCGCTGCGCTGAATGAGTGAATGATTGAATGAGTGAATGAGAGAATGGGGTGATCTTGTTTTTTTAATTGGTTACAGATCAGTTTGTTAGTGGGGTTGTTTGAAAAAAGTGTTTTCTAGTGTGAACTTTTTGATTTGAAATGTTGTAATTTGATTTGCAATTAAGCTTTAACCTGGCGGTATTTTGCTGCTATTGTAAAGTCCAAAGCCAACTAAATTATGGGGGTGACTGGAATTGACAGCGGGTTGGAAGTCTGTGTGTAAGCATGTCGGGAGTTGAGATTACCTCCCGTAAATAATGGTCTCAAACAATAACTGGCGAATCTACTTACGCCATGGCAGCCTAATCCGGAGGATTTAGCTAATGCCATCATTCCTCCAACCTACGTGCTGATGGTTGGGCTCCGGGGTGTCGCAAATCAGCGCTGGTTGAAATAGTGATACGGAAATTCAACGAGACACCAGTATCTAAGGCCATGACGCGGGTCCGCCGTGCACCTTGTCTGGCCCGACAACCTAATCACGGATAAGCATGTAGAAGGCGCAGGGTTTCCCTGTTCTGGACCGGGGTTCGACTCCCCGCATCTCCACAAACACATTTAAATTGAGGCCATAGGCAGGTTAATACCCTGCCTATTTCTTTTAAAGGCAATTTGTAACCGTTATAAATTTAGAAACAAAAGGGTGGCAAAATGGTAGCCTAAAGAACATGGTAGTCTTTTTCGGTTCTTACCAAATTTACTACTCATGTTCACCTTTCTCAGAAACCAACTAATTAGAATGCGCAGCCGGTTTGTAATCCGAAGGGCAAGGCTTAATCAGGCAGGGACATGCCCTGTCAATTGCCGTATTACTGTCAATAAAATCAAAACAAGTGAATTTGCCGTCGGCCTGTCGGTTGATCCAAAAAAGTGGGATAGTAAGTTACAGCGAGTCAAGGGCGCTGCCAACAGTGCGGTGGACATAAACCGCAGGCTCGACATCATCAAATCAGAACTGGAAGAGATTTATCTTTCAGCCAGGTCAAGGGGAGTTCATTTGTCAGCCCTGGAAGTGAAAGACATTTACTTAGGTAAAACAGAAATCACTTTCTACTATTCGAAGATGGCGGCAAACTATCACAATGAGCTTGTCTTAAAGGGAAGGGCGAAAACCACCTTGAACCGGTATAAAAGATGCTTTGCCTACCTGGCCGATTACCTGAAAGTTGATATGGTAGTCGGATCTATTGAAAGGCGCCACGTGGCCGGGTTCTGGCTATGGTTGAAGAGTCGGGATTTCCATAACGACTATTGTAACAAGATTGTACAGGCCTGCATTGGTTTATTCAGGTATGGGATAAGGGAGGGTCTGTTTGAACGGAATCCATTTTCAGGGTATACACTGGAATGGAAAAAGGAATTAGATACCACAGCCCTGGACCCGCACGAGTTGGAACAGATTAAAGAATATGAATGGAGTCCGAGGCTTCAACGTGTGGTCGATTCTTTTCTCTTCATGTGTTATACGGGTCTGCATATTGGAGACTATCGAGATGTTCGGCAGGAGGCGCGGTATACTTTTGAGGGAGTGGAGTTCATGAAGGTCCGCAGGATAAAAACCAATGTGGAGGCAGTGTTTCCATTGAGTAACGACGCTCTTGCAATCATTGACAAGTACGGAGGTTTGAATAATCTCCCCAGGATATCGGGACAAAAGTCAAATGATTACCTAAAGTTGATTGCCGAACGCGTAGGTATCACAAAGAACATGACCAATAAAATGGCCCGGAAAACTTTTACAGATGTGTGCTTGAACGACTATGGTTTGTCGGATGAAGTGGTGGCAAAGATGCTCGGGCATACAACGACGCGGCAAGTCAAGCACTACGGCCGGATCAAAGAAAGAAGGATCGTCAGGGAATGGAAAGATAAAATTGAAGTCGCCTAAAATCTGACAAAATACTGATTTTACTCAGCGTTATTAAAATGGACAAACCTGTACTGACAGAAGAAGACAAAAGCCGGATCATTTCCTCGGTGTATTCGAACCCGAGAAAATTATCAATAGCCACGCAGATTCACAAGCTCAAAGAAGCGAGCGCCGATGAACTGGCAGGTGTAACAGGTATTAAGGCTAATAAGGTCACGGAATACTTAAAGGATATGCACTCGAATGGAATATTGACATCCAGACGTGAAAGCTACTTTGTTTATTACTCCCTCACAGACTTTGGCAAAAAGCTTGTCACTCTTTTTAATTGAAGTATCTAAGTTCCGGGTAGTAGTGCTGCCACTCCTTAATTTTATCAATATCTCCCTCCCAGGGTGTCCCATCAAAGTTTTGAACGGTTTTAGCTCCAAAGTGATGGTTCAGGATCACTTTATAAACCATAGAGTTTTCGAGCACGATCCAAGCTTTAATGCCGTTAAACTTCCCCTCATATTTTTTCCATTCCTCGGGGTCAGGAAACATTTCCTCTAAGTTCAGCCGAATTTCCATATCAACGGCAGATGTCACTTTTTGAAGTGTTAGCAAACTGATGTCTCGTTTTCCATTCTCAATGTCTGAAATGACAGCTTCCTCAATACCGCATTTTTGAGCCAGCTCTTGTTGACTCATACCAAGTTTTGTTCTCGCATCTTTAATCTGCTGTCCGACAATAAGGAGCAAAGTATCCATAGGTTGTAGTTTCTTGAAAGTTAAAATCTATTCTGACAACTGTCAACTTAAAATTATTTTGCGATTGAATCCCAAAAAATGGATTCAGTTTTTATATCTTTGAACTACATAGCACACACGCAAGGAACAACTCGGAAAAGAGCCGGTGAAATGGAGATGATCAACCAGGAAGCCGGCTCGCATAGTATAACCCAACTCTATACACTCACTTTCCCATGGCCTTTAATTTCAAGGAGGTGCAGGCTGATCAGGATTATCGTATTAATCAATCAGCTTCAATTTGTCAGAATTGCCTGCACATAGAATCTGTCCAGCTTCCCGCAAAAGATAATTTACCTCCGATGCACCGCAGCAAATGTGGCATCGGACATTTTTTTGTAAAGAATACACACACTTGTAGACTGTTTGAATCCAAATGAGCGCTGCACAAGGAAATAGCTTCTGGACTCTAAGAAGTAAGCATGGAAGGGATACTTTGTTTGAATCACCTGACATGATGTGGGAAGCTGCATGTGAATACTTTGAATGGTGTGAAGATAATCCGCTTATGGAGGTTGACTTCCGTGGTAAGGATGCAGATGAAGTTCATATCCCAAAGATGAGGCCGTTCACAATGCAGGGGCTTTGCCGCTATCTGGATTGTAATACACAATACTTCCGTCAGTTTGAAGATCGGTTAAAGGACGATCAGCAAGGTTTTTCTCGCATCATCACGCGCATTAAAGAAACCATTTACGAACAGAAGTTCACTGGTGCTGCATCGGGCTTTTTGAATCCGAACATCATTGCCCGTGATCTCGGCTTGATTGATAAGAAAGATATGTCCATCAATGCTGATGTGACAGTTGAATACACTGACGGACCGGATGAAACTGAGGATTGATCGCAGGTTTTTTAACCGGGCTTACTGGGTTTTAAGTGCAGCAGTAGCGCGGTTTGTGATTTTGCGGGGAGGTAGCAACTCTTCCAAAAGCTGGTCTAATTACCAGCATCTTGTTCTTTGGCTTTTGCAGGGAAATGAAAACGCGATCGTTTTTCGAAAGCACGGATCCACGCTGAGGAATTCGGTTTATGAAAACCTTAAAATGGTTTCCAAGCAGCTGGGCATCTTTCACCTTTTTGATTTCTACTATTCGGGAGACAAAAGGGAAATGGTTTGCCGGATCGGTGGAAACCGGATCGTAATGTCTGGACTCGATGAGCCGGACAAGCTTAAATCCATTGTCGGCATCAAGCGCGTGATACTTGAAGAAGCGGATGCATTCACAGTCGAGGATTTCAAAGAGCTCGTTCGCCGTTTCCGCGGTGTCACCGGCATTCAGTTCATTTTCATCTTTAACCCGGTCAGCGAAAATCACTGGATCAAAGAGATCTTGTTCGATACGCCGCATTACGCAAATCGCGCTGAACATCATGTGTTCACCATCGATGACAACCGCTTTGCAACCGCTGATGATTACGCTGAGCTTGAAGCATTGAAAGAAATCGATGAGGATGAGTACCGCATTTACCGTTGGGGCGAATGGGGTGTTATCCGCGCCAAGAATCCGTACCTGATGCACTTGCGCCGCAATCTTAATGCGGTAAAAGTCATTGACAACGAAGATGAGGGCATTATCCTATCCTTTGACTTCAATGTAAAGAACTCGGTTTCGATCTGGCAGAAGTGGGAAGATGAGGAAGACGGCTGGCATGTTCAGTGCCTTCGCGAAATACGGATGGGTGGAACGGAGGATACGGATCTGGAAGCGATCTGCCGAATCATCGCCGAGGATTATGGTGAACGTGAGATCTCGTTCAGTGGTGACAGCTCTGGCAATAGCAAGAGCGCTTTGACCAAAGGGAATGCAGAGGCCTTCAAGATTGTATACGGTTATCTGAAAAAGCACGGTTGTGAGTTCCTAACCTACAACAAGCTGAACAGTAACCCGCGCAGAAAGAAAAGCCGGTTTGTTACCAACGCCATCACAAAGGAGCTGGGAGCAAACTTCGCCATCGATGAGAGCTGCACCCAGCTTTGGGCTGACATCGTTTCAGTTCCCTGTGATGCAGAAGGCGATTTAGATAAGAAGTTCTGTGATGATAATGACGTTGGCCACTTACTTGATACCCTGAGATACTTTGTCTGGGTGTTCTGTTTTGACATCTGGCTTGACGTGAAGAAGAACATCGCCGTTCCTAAGGAATTCCAGGTCGAGGATAACAACGCTAAAAACAACGCATACTAATATGTCAGCAGCACGACGAGAACGCAGGAAAATGCAAAGGCAGCAAGCGAAGCCATTGAAGCAGCTCGTTGACCTTACCAGGCAACAGCAGGAATTGGAAAGCCAGTTCGCTTCAACCTTCCGGGATTATGGGCTTGACCCGTACGGCAAAGACAGTGAGCAATTTCAAATGGCACTCAAAACGCACAAAGTCAAATAAGCAATGAAGCACACACTATCAGTTGACTTGGACCAGGTAATGAAGCTGTTCCATTATTTCGGGTACGAGATTACCAGCATCAGCCATGGTGTTTGGGCTTTCCAGCACAAGAGCATGCGCGGCAATACTTGCATTGTTACGGCCAGCTCACGCCCGCCCTTGCAAAAGTCACCGTTCCCATGGATTGCAAAATTCGAATTCTTCGGTGTGGCCAATGGCAAATCAAAGCGGATCACCGTATCGAGGCCGAAAACATGGGTAGGCATTTTCGTAACGCTTCGCAATCACACAAGGCAGCAATTGTTTGTATCGGAAATCCAACTTAAACAAGCAGCATGAACGCACTTGAATCTATCGTAGGACTTTCACCCGTTGACACTGGACCGAACCGGATGTATGTCAACCGCATGCCCAACGTCAATGCTGAGCTGATCGAAGCCATTGCCGAATCGGAAGAAAAGTCAGTGAGTGATCCGACTGGCCTTGCAACCATCTGGCAGGAAGTAAAGGATGAGGCGTATGACTGTCTGAAATCTGACCTGCTTTCCGAAATGGCTAAGCGTGCCAACTTCCGTGAAGTGGTTGAAAGTTCTGAACTGCCTGATCTGATCAATGATCCTGAATCGATCTTCTTCACAGAGGAACGTATCATTGGCGTGATGATCACTATGCCGAAAAGCCGGTATCAGTCCTTGTTCATCCGTAATCTCTATGTGGACCATGCACCGGGTCAAACTCCCGAAAGTGTGACAATTAAGATCTTTGATGTTGACAAGGGCGTTCAGATCGGAGCAGACATTCTAGTCGTTGTTGCTAACCAGGTGCACATGCCAGTAAATGTCACTGTCGATTGCAGCAAAACGGGAAACCGTTCGATCTTCATTGGTGTGGTTGTAGACGAGAATACAGAGCTGCGGTCTTTCAACTGGTCGAACCCGTGCAGCTACGCGGGCGCTTACCTGTACAATCTCACAACCCCGGATGCTCCGATCCTTTCAAACCTGAATGACATGGATGATTGCTATGTCGCTCTCGAATATGAGATCAGGCTTTCCATTGACCAGGTAATCGCTCAGTTTGCTGACAGGCTTCGCAGGACTTACGCGATCATGTGTGCAATCGGCATCATTGATCGCGGATTGAAATCAAAGCGGGCCAGCCGTTGGACAATGGTAAACCGAGATGCTGAAAAGCAGAACCTGGAAGATTTGAAAGCTGATCTGAAAAAGGAGATGGCCGGTGCATGCCGCCAGATCTATGGTCAGGTTGAACAGGAGAAGCTTGCTCTGATCTCGCGGCCAGATGATCAGCAGGGCTATTTCGTTGGCGACTATGTTTAGAGATATTGAAGACATCGACCACATCGCTTTTGTATTTGCGTTCGATCCAGCAACTTATTTTCTGTATTGCGAGCACCTTAATGAGTTTCAAGATTCAAAAGTTAACATCAGATTGAATGTATTCGAGCTGTTAGAATCTGAAATCAAAAGACTTGAAGAGCCGCCAGAAATTGATTTACAACAATTGATAACCGATCTGACAATCCATGATCTCGAAATCAGACAGCAGCGAAGTACTGGGAGTCGCAATCTCCCTTCAAAATATTGGTCAGCTGATCGAGGAAGATCTCGAAAGGGAGCTGCTCAGAGCCGGGGCCGATGTGGTGGTCGTAGTTTCACACCGTATCAAGCGAGAAGGCAAGGACGCTCTCGGCGGTACACTTGACACGAAGTCAGCCAGCCGGTCCGGTGCATATTCGAAGCGATATGCAGGCGTCCGGAAAGAAGCAGGGCGCCAGACTGCACGTGTTGACCTAAACATGACCGGCAAGATGCTGCTCGACTACAACTTGACCGAACGATCAAAGCATGCGGTAGGCGTCGGCTTCCTGTCGGACGAGTCCGATGAAAAAGCAGGCTGGCTTGAAGAATATTATGGAGCTGAGATCTTCGTCCCATCCGAACAGGAGGAAGATGATATCATGGAAGATGCCATGTCACGCATTGAGAAACTGATTGATAAAGTATGATAAATCATCACATAAACTTATTGAACGAAACATTTGCGGACCTACTTCCAACGAAGTGCGGTGAATCCGTTTGGCGCCATCAACTCAACGGCCTAGGCAAATTGGTTTGGAATACTGCTGATTCCATCCGGTACATGCATGATCAGGGCAACTCATTTATTGTCCGTGAAGATCAGTACGATTTACAGATGTGTCACCTGGTTGACAGGATCCGGAAGCAGAAGGTCGAATTCGGCATTAATGTTCCGGTTTACACCGTCGAATGCAGCTGGCTGGGCGTAGGCGTTCCAAAAACAGCCGGGCTACTGGCTATGTCTGTGTTCGAACAGCTTGAATCGTACAACATTTCAGCTACGGACTTCGACAACAATACAGAACGGATCCTTTACTCCCATTGGGGAATCAATCAGGAGAAGTTCGGGCACAATCCCGAATACAACGCATTCCGTATTTCCTATTCATACACACTGCCGACCTTAGATCGTGAGGATCTCATGATCTTGGAAGGTTTAACCGATTTGGATTAATGCACCCACAACTATCATTCGCCCTCGAACGCGGTTACGTCGAACCAGCCTTAATGTCTGACAATTCCCACATGGAAGTCAACGGTACCAAGTACTATGTTTTCTCCAATTCAGGTGAGAAATTCACGCAGTCCAGGCTTTACGCCTTCTCTGACTTTCTGGATGAACACAACCGTTTTGTTGCCAGAAAAGAGGACCTGCAAACAGCGATGACTTTCATTGAGGAAACACTTGCCGAGGCGCTAATGGTTGTCAACACTGAACCGCGTGAATGCTTGAACCTGATTACACAGGCCAGGTTCAGGGCTCAAACGACACAACAGCGCCTTATGCTGGGTGCATCAGTCGAACGCATTTGGGAAATATCTGCAATCTGGTTCCTGGCCGAGGATGAGGATCCAGAGATCAATGACCCGATTCGAAACAGAAAGAAAGTACTGGACTTTCAAACCCGGCCGGAGCTTACCGGTTTTTTTCAGAGATGGGCAAAGAACGTTTGGAACGCTTTGCCCAAGTACTTGGACAGCTCTTTGCAGAATGCTATCAGGGACCTGGCTCTGTCGGAAATATTGCAGAACCAGATATTCACTCGGTCCAAGAGTGGCGAGTTTTCAAGGATAAGCAACGAACTAAGAGACTCCTTGAACTCGCAAACGGAGATGTGGGCAAATGTGAACGATTCCTTAGACTACCTGCATACGACTTCCACAAACTGATGTCGTATCACGTCGAGCAAAACCAGAAGATCAAAGAAAACAATGAAAAGAATCGCCAACGGCCAGAACGCAATCATTCTAACGCGGAATGGCAGACAAACGAACAAGGTGGATAATTGAGGCAACCTCAAACATTCCTGATGTCAATAAGCAGCTCGAACGGCTGATTCAACTTCAACAAACCCAGAACGAACTTACCCAGCAGAATACCACTTCGACAGCTCTGGCTATACAAAGGCAACGTGAGCAGATCGAGCAGTTGTCATCTGCACAAACCAAAGCAAATACTACCACTTCTCAGGGTGTAAAACAGCAGTCTGATATGATGGGCGCTCTTCGCAAGGAGTACGACCTACTTTCCAAGACGCTTTCCGGACTGGCTCAACTCGCAGCCGGCGCATGGGCTGTTAATCAGTTGAAGACCTACGTCATGGAGGTGATCGCGGCCAAATCTGCACAAGATGGCTTTGTCGCTTCCATGGAACAGATGCTAGGTTCCAGATTAAAAGCGGAAGAGCTGAATGCAAAGCTGATGGAGATCGCTCAAAAATCTCCTTTCACCATTGATCAGATTCAGGAAGTAACCAAGAAGTTGCAAGGTATGGGAGTTGAGACCAACAAGCTCATTCCGTACGTAAACATGCTGGGTGATATCGCTTCGGTCGTCGGCACTCAGAAGCTTCCTCTCATTGCAAAGGCTATGACGGATGTCCAGAACAAGGGCATCCTGATGGGGCAAGAAATAAAGCAGTTCACGGAAAATGGTATTCCTCTGTTTGATTTGTTGGCGAAATCGATGCAAAAGCCACGTGAAGAGGTAGTCAAACTTGCTCATGATCATAAGATAGCTTTTGCAGATGTAGAAAAGGCATTAATGCAGTCCACTCAAAAAGGCGGCTTGTACTATGGACAGATGGCCGTTCAAGCCGAGCAGCTTGGTGGTAAAGTGGCCAACCTTGCCGATAAGTATACATTGGCAAAAGCCAAAGTTGGCGACTTCTTTGAGAATGGCATCAAGAAGGGCATTGGAATGCTCGGAGATCTGATAGATGCAACCATCGGCAGCGCTTCGGCAATCGAAAGACTGACAAAGTATTTTAGTGCCGCACTGACCATGTGGGTAGCGTATCGCGCTGCTGTTCTATCTACTTCTGCCGCACTAAAAGCAAACCAGGTTGCTACACTCCAAGATCTGGCGGCAAAGGAAGCATCGACTTTGGCCACGGTTACAATGTCAACTGCTACAACCGGGTTGCGGGCGTCTTTATCCGGCTTGTGGACTGTGATGAAGGCAAATCCATGGGGTGCATTAATCACTGTGATCACTGCCGCTATCGGTGTATACCAAATGTGGGGAGCAGCTCAGACCGAAGTAATAAGTGCATTGGGAGAGGAAGAGATCAAACTTAAAAACCAAAAGCAACTATTCAACGATTCAGTTCTGGCCGTGATGGCTTTGAAGGAAGGTACCGATAAGCGTCGGATCGCAATGGAAAGCCTGATCAGCAATTACCCTGAATATTTCAGAGGTCTGTCTGCCGAAGGGACTAACAATGCAACACTGAATAAGATCCTTGGTCAGGTAAATAACTCCTACAAGGAACGGATCGATCTAGCCAGGCAGGCGTATAACATCAGCAAACTGGAAGAAAAGCGCTCCGAACTTTTGAAAGAAGAGTTTGAATTGATGGAGCGTATCAAAATGCGCTCTCCTGAACTTTACAAGCAAATCAACGGCGATAGCGAGAAGTTGATGGAGGCGCTTCGCAAGGGCGGCACATCATTCCTTAAACAGCTTGAAGGGCAAGGCAGCTTGCTGAAAAACGTATGGGATAACGCCATGAACGGCAGCATCCTTAAATCGGCCGATGCTGTTTCCAAGGGCCTGAAAGAAGTTGATAGGGAGATTTTAGCAGCATCTCAACGCCGTGAAACGCTCAGTAAAAAGGAGCAACAAAATGCCGTTGCTGCTGAGAATACAAGATGGACAGCAGTCTCCGCTCAAATGAAGAAAGGTTCGAAGGAGTACGAAGCAGCCCAAGCAGATCACGAAAAGAAGGTCCAGGAACTAGCGGGCAAAACCAGCACTCAGATCCACAAATTCGAGGATAGTAAAGTCGCTAAGAAAAAGTCCACGCTGGAATTATCATTGGAGAATGATCTGAAAGAGCTGAAATCTGTCGAGCAAACCTACATGCAAAAAATGAAGGTTTTGGAGAAAGAGGAAGAATTGCAGAAGGAGATAGCTCGTCGCACCATCACTAGCCAGACCGATCTTCACAATCGACTCACCTCACTGACATTACAATATGCAGCCAAGCGTGAAGAAATAATGCGCAAGGAAATCGAGAGTCGTATTGACTACGATATGAAAGATTTGAAAGCGGCTCAGGCTGCTTCTGATAAGTATATAGCAATCAAAGAGAAAGAGGCTGAGGAGATTGAAAATTTGGACGGGTACGTTGCGGCCTTGCAAGAAAAACAGAGGTTGGAGGATATTGATAAAGCTATTAAAACGCACGATCGTCTTGTTGATATTACCAAGCGCGCTTACGAGGAAATGGCTAAGCAGGGCGCAATGGAGGCGGGAGAAAATAAGAAGTTTTGGGAAACCAGGGAGGGCGCAATCACCCGATACTGGATTAAAGTTAAGGAGCAGGAAATCGAAGGCTATAAGGAAATCCGCAAGCAGCGGGCGGACCACATGGCTAAGATGCTCGAATTGTACGGCGGCAATAGCGAGGAATATGAAAGCAGCCTTGCAGATTTTCTTGTAAATGAAGAAGATCTAGCAGAGGCTACCAAACAATATGAAGGCTTTCAGGCGAATCTATCTGAAATGAATGCGAACTGGTTTGCCGAACTGGTTAAACTTGCGCAGATGGGCTTTGAAGCATATTACAACGCAATAAATAAAGGGTTAGAGCAAATTGATAGTGCGTATGAAAATGCTATTGCAGCTTATGACGGACTAAAAGAAGCGAACGAAGAGGCCATGGATGCTATCCTGGCAGATACTACGCTGACCTACGAGCAAACCACAGAGGCCTTGAAGAATGCTATGGAAACCCAGCGGCAAATCCTTCGTGCTCAAAACGATTTTGAATACTTGCGCGGCGAGAACGCGGAGTATATGAAAGAGTTGAAGGATGGTTTTGAAGAAACTAGTGCAGGGTTCTCTGCTATAACAAGCGCCCTGAATGGAGATATCGGCGCAACCATCGGAAGCCTTGTGAAGATGTTTTCTGATATGGGTACGCATTGGAAAGAGCAGCTCGCTTTGCGTGAACAGAACGAACAGGAATCCATTATCAGGATGAACGAACGTCGCCTTTATCAGTGGAACCTTGAATTGCAGCAAGCGCAAGAATTACTACAAAAGAAATTTGAGCTCTGGGATCAGGAGCTTGAAAAATTCCGGGAAACCAAAAATGCGGAAATAGCCGCGTTGGAAGAGCGGTTTGCAAAGGAAAAGAGCTTAATGGAACAGAGCTCGTCCGACAAGCAATTGCGCTTGCAAGAGGATGATGTGTTCAGGGCGCAATTAATGGCACAGGGCGAAGCAAGAGAAGTTGCCATGCTTGAAGCGGCGAAGCAACGTGAAATTGCAGAAGCTCAGCGCAGAAACGTATCCTCCGAAGAAATAGCCCGGATTACAAATGCCTTTAACGAACTGATTACCCAGAAGCATGCGGAATACTCGGATGCCAGAGGCAATAAGGACAAAGAAACTTCCCTTGCCATTCAGGAGCAAAAGGCCCAGGAGAAAGATAAGATCTTAGAGCTTGAAGGTGCGACGAAAGATCAAATCCAGGTCCTGAAAGATCAGATCCTAAAACTAGAACAACAGGTATCAGCTGACAAGCAAGCGGCGCAAAAGGAGTATGCAGATTATGTAAAACATACGCAAGGGCAGATGTTTGAGGCTGAGCGGCAAATGGCCATTGCCCAGCTCCGAGTTGAAATTGCTCTGCTCAAATCCAAACGCAATATTTTCAATAGAGGCAAGATTAACGAGGCCATTGGAGATTTAGAAGCTGCAATTGGCGAGATGGGTGGTATCGGAAACCCGTATGGATACGAAAATCCATCTCGTGGCGATGGCAGCGGCGGGACTACGCCACGACCAAACACGCCTCGTGGCAATGATCCGGATGATGACGGGCGCACAAACGGCCCACGGCCTGGATTCAATGGTGATCCGTGGCTAACTCGTGCAAAATGGGATCCTGATGCAAAATACGGTCTTGACGAAATTTACATGAGGACTCATGAGGGGGAGCGTCTTATGCCTTTGTATCTCAATCAGCATTTAGGTGCCAACGTTTCCAACGAGCAGCTCGTGCATGGATATCTGCAGTACGCAAACTTCATGGACCGCATGCCAGATACGTCGGTTGCTCAAATTCCGCAAATGGTGCTTCCTGAATTCTCTGTGAGTAATCAAAATGTGATTTCTATGGATCGGGTTGAGCGAAAGCTCGATCAGCTTAACAACACGTTTGCCAATAAATCACTGCTCCAAGTCAATATCGACGGAAATGCGGTGAGCATCTCCGAGCAATGGGAAAGCCATAAAGCCACTTACTACGACACACTTTTTAAACAATAATATGTCCTCTATCACGCCGAAAAAGCCTGCAACCAAATCCGCAAAGAAAGAACGTAAGATCAAGACCGTTACACCGGTGGCAGTGTTTGATATTGTCGAGCTTGACAAGATCATCACCTGCCTGACCATGCTGATCAATAAGGAGAGCGAAACCGCTCAAACCCGGATTAACATCAATCACAATGCCCGCAAGCTGCAAAGCGAGTTGAAGAATTATCGCAGGCGTACGACCGAATATTATAAACTGGCTGACTGATGTTTTATCTCAATGGTACACAGATAAACGAGCCGGTCGGATGGTCGGGCGTATATTGGACACGGGTCAGACACCCGGGCTACTTTGGTATTTGGCGCCATCGCACTGCAAAGGTGATGGGAATTGGTGAAGTAGGCTTTGATGGCGAAGCTCGCTACATCCTGAAATCGCTTTGGAAAAAATATGGCGTTAACGCTTCCGCGACATTTGAGGTGAAAGAAGGTGGCGAAGCGATTTATAGTGCGGAGATTGATTTCGGTATCTGGAAAGATAATGGCCGTTACTTCAATGTAAGTTTTCGAGATGAGGATACCGAGCTGGACGCACTGTCATCGATGACAGTCGCCATTGATCCGAAAATACAAATCAGGCTACCAGAGCAAACTATATCGGCGGGCATTGAATATGCAGTTGGTGAAGGGTTGTCTCGTCCGGCAAGGATTGACGGATCAACACACTCAGTCCCTTTTGCAACTTCGAAATCAGGTGAGGGAAATGGCTTATCCGCATCCACGCTGGGAGCAATCGAGCCGATTTATCGCAATAGCACAGATCGAAAGGCTATCCTGAACTTGGAAGGCAAAGTGATTGGCGTATGGAATGGGGGCGGCAACGTGCGGCTGATCGCAGAGGTGACACAAGACGGCGTCACGAAAGATAGCCGCGTTATTTCGATCCTTTCGGCGTCCGGCTTTCAGCAAACCTCCTTTATTTCCGAACGCATCGAGATTCCGCAAGGTGCATATTTGCGTCTGGTTGTGTCAGGCAGTAACGGTCTGAATGTGACTTACAATGCTGAAAGTTTCCTGACAATATTTGAGAACTCGGATTCTGATTCTTCGCTGATTTGGGGGCTGACGTTTAAACAGGCCATCGAAGGTCTACTCGAAAAACTAACAGCAGGATCCGTGACGCTGTCGAGTATTTATCTCTCGAAAGGCGTTGGCGCGTCTCGCACCTTGACAAGTGAAATGAACCTGCGAGGCTACCGGTCAGACATTCAACTGTCGTTCAAATCGTTCTTTGATGATATCAATATGCTGGATAACCTAGCATGTTGGAAGCGTGGCAATGTGCTCTATATTGAAAGCAAAGCAGATATGATCGGCAAGGTGGGCCGGTCTCGGATCACGGACTTTGAAACGCTGGAACATTCAGCATCGCCCTATTATTTCTCATCTTATCAGGTGGGTTATAGTGACTGGCAGTCTGGAACAGCCGCGGGGCGCGATGAATTTTGCACTCAGCGCACGTATCAAACCAGCCAGGTGAAAATGAAGGCAACGCTTTCGATTATGGCCAGCAACATATCCGCTTCCGGTAAAACGATGGAAGTGCTCCGACGCAATCCAAATTCAGAGAAGGCCGACACGAGCCAAGATGAAAAGCTGTTTGTGATCGAGGCTGACAGAGCAGGATCCATTTACGTTGCCCGAACCGGATCGGTCGAAAATGTCATCAACCCAGAAAATGCAATTAATGGCGGGCTTTCCCCGCGCAACATTTTAACCAGATGGATGAACATGCTCGGTGTGAATGGCAAGGCCTCTTTCACCTCCGGCACTGGCAATACAGCCGCGCGAATTGATGGCATTGTAGAAAGCGCCGATGTTTCGCCTGGTGAGAATCAAATCTTTTCAGACCGTAGCGTGATCATCGAGACCGGAATGAGCATGCGACAATACTCTGACATAGGCGAGGTTGTCGAATACTTAGATCATGACGGAACGGAGAAGGCGGCGCTGATCATCGATGACAGTTACAGGTTTTCCACCGGCAAAGTATCAATCAAAGCAATCGAGTTACAATGAACATATACGAACATGTGATCTGCTTTGAGAAAGCGGACGGCACCGATAAAAGTTATTATGCTGCAAAAGAATTTCACGATTCTCTGCAAGCTCAGAAGGGGGATGTATGGCGTTGGCTCGCTCCCAAATCCATTGTACAGGGGATTGACGTTCGAAACCTTGCGCTCGTCCTTGTAAAACCGACTTATATCCCAGATTGTGGGGACGTCCCTGAAATCAATGCCATTCGTCACACAATTGGAATCATTCGTCCCCAGGAATCCGAGAAGTATGTCGATCTGAGCATTTGGGTGGGGTCTTTGCCATCGGCTGACAATTGGAAGCAGTTCGCTTTACAGCGAGCGAACAGTCAGATCGTGATCGGGACTTTCAAAGGTCAGCAGACTTCCAAAGCCGAATACATGCAGGCCCTCAAAGAGTTTTATGAATCATTTCCATATAC
The DNA here is from genome assembly GCF_000428845.1 of Dyadobacter alkalitolerans DSM 23607. GTDB lineage: Bacteria > Bacteroidota > Bacteroidia > Cytophagales > Spirosomataceae > Dyadobacter > Dyadobacter alkalitolerans. The sequence goes on from NZ_AUAS01000004.1 coordinate 506,676, forward strand.
AAAGGTTCTTTGTGATGTTGATGGCAGCAAGATGCGTGTCAGGATTTGGGAAAAACAAGGCGTTTTCCAATTGTCAGACGAGGGCTTGATCGTCGGATTGGGTAATACCTCCATCTCAAATAGCAATAACCCGGTTATTGATCGGATCGATCAAGGAGCTTTTAATTACCCTGCCCAGGACAGTTATTTGGTTAAGATTGGCGCGAGCATCTTAGAAGGAAATCAGTTCACGCTCGACAACGTCACTTACGTTGCTGTTGCGGGCGATACGCCTGATAAGGTTTTAAAGCAGCTCATTGCTGGAACTCGCTACAATGTACCGGAAGATCAGCCCGTAGAGGCTTATGCGGAAGCTGGAACCCGGACCATATCTAACACCAACAAACTGACAGTTCAGGCGGTTTTCGACGGCGTGCTCGCTGGAAATGATAATTATCACATCCGAGTGAATGGCACACCGCAGCCGGGAAATGTCGTACAGGTATCAGCAACTGGCAAAACGACAAAAAGCTACACAGTTAAGGTCGGCGACTCGACCGACGACATTGAGGATTTCTTCAATACAGATGCAGGTAGTTTTTACACGGTTGCCACCGGTGTTATACCACAGGTTAGTTTTTTGGCAGGAATTCAGGTGATAGAAAACAAAAACACTCCATCAATTAACCTATCCGGATATCAGCACATCAACACTTACGCAGTAAGACGGTGGCGAATCATCATTGGGTCAGATGTCAGGTCAGGCAATATCTTCTATTTTGGTGATCAGCAATACACAGCCGATGACAACGACACAGCTCTTGACATCGCCGCTCACTTTGGTTTTGACTCTGTGAGCTTCACCGTTGAAACCGAAACTGGTGTAAAGCCCAATGCTTATGCCATCAAAGGGTTTCTTTACAATGAAAACAATATTGCAGATGTGACAATCACCGAAGGTCCTAAGTTGGCCAGATCTTCACAGCTGGTGTTTGAAGCCGAGTTCAATTGCGATATCGAAAGCGGAGCCTATCAACTCGGCATCGTCAACAAGCAGACTGAAATCCCTACGTTAATTTCACTTGGCAATCATGTGCAGGTCAAAAGCAAGGCCGTTGGTGAGCTTATTGAAGTGGCTGACTATGGCGATGCTTTCGGCTTTGAATATTACGAAAATGGACTGACCCAACGTTTACGCATGCCAGTTTACATAAATCCTCCAAAGCAGCAATCAGAAGAAGAGCGGGTCGTCAAGTTCATGGGTGGATACCGAAGGACGACGACTAAACTGGTATATGTCAGCAAGCTTGTCACAACTGCGGGGCATTTGCCAATGCATGTAACACTTGCCAGCTTCCTGAAACATGAGCACCTGCGCATTGGAGACAAAGCCTATTATAACGCCGGTGAATACACCGAGAATATGCTTGTTAGTGGTAAGGATCTTCGTCAGGCAACCTGTGAGATAACTGAACTTTCGAAAGAGAAAAACAACTTTTCACGGTATAGGTCAAATTACTATCAATCAGGGGCTTATGGTGGGTTCTGTAAAGTTATCGGCGAGGGCATTAAAGGCAGGTTGCAGCTGTGGTTACGCAGTTCTGAAATTGTACGAGAAATAGAGGATTGGCAGCTTCTTAACACTGCCGCTTACCAGCTTATAGCTGAGACATTCGAGAACGTAAACCTAACCATTTATCATGCCGGATCTCCTTATCTAGTCGCGTTTCTTCCGAAAGGTCAACGTGTCAGACTATCGGACTACCTGAAAATGCAGACAGGCGAAAACTGGATTATCCAGATTAGCCTTTCAGGTGCTTGCTCAGCAGCCCCAGAGATTACCTATCAGTGCGAATCAACTCAACATCACACATTAATTTATGACTGCGAAACGATTGAAAAACCTGCTTTCGGTGAGTTTTCTAACGATTTCGGTTCTGATCTCGCATCTTAGCGTTGCTCAGGTCGGAACTGCGAAATTTAGGCAAAGAATAAATCAAGACTTACCTACGAATAACTCGAAGGCTATTACTGCCGCAAAGCTGCGGTCTGTGTTCAGTGCTTCCGCAGATGCTATTGATTCGATTTATACAACCTTATCTCTGGCCGAGAATATCGGCGAGTATGATGCCAGCACTGGCGTAGCGAAAGTAACCGCCACAGGATCAGAAAGCACACCAGGCACAACACCAGCATTTGCAGACGGCTCTCATTTTGATGTTGTTAAAGCGGGTGCCCAATCAATTACCGGCACTGCAATCGACATGGTTGTCGGGTCAAAAATCATTGTCCGGGGAACGAAATGGGCTTATATACCTCCGTCCGACATGGCACTTCAAAAGGCTATTCAGGCCCAGACAGATACACGGTTAGTTGAAAAGCTAAATATTTCAAGCGGTGGGGAAGCTGCGGCAGGAGCTACAATCGATTTGACTGCAAGCAGCATTAGTGTCCCCAACGGTTCTTCCGGATTTGGCACCTATATCCAGAAACCAATCCCAATTTCATCAAGGCCACTTTGGAAAGTAGGTTCAACTATTCATTTCAGCTCCGTTGTTACTGAAAACACAGCAGGCATTTCAACTTCCTTGAAGCCAAGATTCTCTTTGAATGTAACGCGCAATGGAAGTATTGTTCAGACTGGTTTGATTGGTTCAATGAGCCGGATTTCAAGTACACAAATCCAGCTTGATCTGGATTATACTATTCAATCGGGGGATGAGATACTTAGACCTCTGATGCAAATGGCTACCAGCGCCACTAATTCATCCGGGTCTACACAAACCTGGACTTGGAGTTCCATTGTTGCCAATGTTAAGGCGACTGGAAATGAACTGACACCAATTTCTGAGAAGCTTATCGCAGTAGAGGGAGCTATTCAAACCAATGCAACCAGTATAACAGCTACAAATCAGCTGATTTCCGCCACAGACGGAAAGATTGCAGCGGTAGAAAACCAATTGGCGATCTCTGACCTCATTGCCGAACCGCTGGAAACGCTCGCACAAAACGGAGGTGTAGTGGACGGCTCGGCTGGTACGATTACAATTCCGATAGGTCAGACCGGATTCGCTTCTAACCTGCGGAAATCTATGCTTTTTTCAAATCATCCAGCAATGGTGATTGGGGCTAGAATTAGGTTTTTCGTAGTTGTAAAAGAGAGTGTTGCCGGGCTTACTAATACCAAGGCTGGCTGTTTTCTCTCTGTTCGTAGGTCTGGCAGCTTTGTAACAAATGTTGGAGTAAATGCTAGCAGCACCTATGTCATAGATGCAACCACGCGCCGGTATCAATTTGAATATACCATTCAGTCTGGTGATGACCTCTTGCAGCCATATCTTCAAATACTTGGAATGAGTGTCTCGAATTCGAGTGGCTCACCTTGGGTCGTGTCGGTCCAAAGTATGTATTGGCAAGTGGTTAATCCCGCCACAGAAACCAACGTTATCACTGACCGATTAAAGTCAATAAATACAAGTATCGTCACTGCCAACACCACGATAGCGACGAAATCCGTAAATCTTACTGCGATTCCGACATCCTATTCAGGTGAAGCTCTTAATGGTGCGACCGGGGCTAATACTAAAAGGATTACCATTCCGTCAGGAAGTAGCGGGCATACCTCATACATCAGGGCACAAATACCGATCAGTGAATTCTCGAATTGGAATGATATTGTTGGTGTACCTGTTTCATTTGCATTCAAGGTCGCTACGAGCGCGGATTTTTACCCAACAAAGAATTTTACTGTTAGCATGGCCGCTTTCCGGTCAGGTGCCTGGAATTTTACCGCATCGATCACCGGAACGAGCATTACAAAATTATCGCCCACTGTATTACAAATCAGGTTCACATATACGCCTGATGCTAATGATGCAATCTTGGCGCCTTCGCTTCAAATCTCTTTATCATCAATATCACTCGTAGCATCAACTTCATTTTTTGAAATTCAGGACGTTACATATTCTCATGCATCACCACTCGGCTTTCCAACAGAGAATACATATCCGATAGCGAAGGATCGTAGCTGGCTGAATGGAAAAGTTTCAACGCTGGCCGGGCGAGTAGGTGCATTGGAGAACAGCTCCACGGCCATCACAGTGGTAACCAAGACTGTGAAACCGGATGGTACAGGCGACTATCTTAGTCCCAAATTGGCAAACGATGCCATTACTGACAGCAGTCCGATCAAGCAGTATGACGTAACCATTTACCCAGGCATTTACACCGAAGTTGAATGGAGAAGTAAGCCGTTCGTTACGTGGCGAGGGACAGATAAAAATGCTTGTTGGCTTAAAGGTGAGCTGCCTGATAGCACCGGAGATGGACACCGTGAAACGTCTACGCTCTGGCTGGTTAAAACCGCAAGCCTTGTCAATTTAAAGATTACCGCAAAAAATATGCGGTATGCAGTTCATAGTGAAGAGTCTGGTGCAAATCCTGATGCCGTTCATAACGTGGTGAACTGCCATTTGGAACATTATGGCAACCAGGGGATGATAGATTGGAGGACCGCAAACAGCGGATCCGGCCTACTGGTAAGTAATGTATGGGCTTCTGCTAGACCTTGGGGTTATGGAGCTGCATCTGGCTTGATTGAGAATTACGATAACACATCTTTCTATTCTCAGGGTGTTGAGGCCTATTATGTTCACAGTAATTTGAACTTTAACAAGCCAAATGTCAACACACTGCGAAATTCTGCAATGGCTCGCAAGAATTTCAATGCTGTGATAGTCGTTCAGTCGCTTGGCAGTGGTCAGAACGATCTAGTCAATCTCTATGGGTGTTCAATCACCCCCGGCTTTATTAGGCAAGATGACACCCCTTGGATTTCTCAGATTCCACAAAATCAGTACGCAAACCATGCGGACTATAAGATATTCGCCTCCGGATCTTCCATGGTTGGGTACCGGGATGCGACTCGCGGACGCGCACTCCGAATTCGAAGTAACTCGGTTTCAGCTGGAAGTAAGGTCAGGGTTTCCGGCACTGCTGTTCCGGCCATCTTTGGCCGCGTGCATGAGATCGATGGCGGGGTTGGATTGCAGGGGTATAGTTACGGACACTGGGATATTTCTGGCATACTGGTCGGATTAGCACAGAATGTAACTGTTAATAATACGCTCGGCAGAAGACTTGGAGATTGCAGCACAGTCAGCAAAACGTTGACTATAACCATTGATAATGGAGCACCGATAAATGTTGTCTTCAATACGAATCTCTCGTCTGAAACAAATGCTAATATTCTTGCGACAATTAATGCGGCGCTAGGGTCGTCTGCTACCGCATCAGAATATAACTCGGCACAGGGTGAGTACTATCCCGAATTTCAAGACAGAATCTTGATTTTGACAAATACCGGGACAACTGGTATACCAAGGTGGAATGCAGTAGGCTATAATACAGACCGGACCAATATGCGATTAATTACAACCGCCGATCCTGCATCGAAATTCATTGGTGTGGCATTAGAACCGATTCCTGTTGGTAAAATGGGCCGTATCCTTGTGTCAGGCATACTTGATAAAGCAGCGCAAATACCTGGCGTTACCGGATCTATTTCGCTTGACACAGATATATCGATCTCTTCCACTGTAAATGGACAGTTTGAGATCAGCTCATCTAAGCCGGTAATGAGGGGCGTAGCGACGGATTGGGTTCAATTCGGTAAATGATCTAACATGGATTTGGCAATCATAACATCAGGTTTTGTCGCTGGGAGCGGTTTCGTATCTATTACGGCCGACGTGGCCAACGGAACTATCGTGCTCATTTACGATGATGAAACCAAGGATTTGCTTGGCTCTGCGCCAACGGAATCCGGCGTTGCTTTGGTCCCTGTGGCTCCAATCCTTTATTCAGGCCAGCGCATCATTGCCTACGTTTCCGAATTTGGAAGGGACACACAAGGATCTATAATTGTCACAGATTCAGAGCTGGAAAGTTCAGGATGGAAAACGCCTGAGACAGTTGATGGTCAGCCCTACGATGCTTATTTACTCGCAGGTGGGATGCCGTTACCAGACTTGTATGATCCTGCCTCATGCCGCAACTTCTCACGAGATAAGGATAGCATTGACCGGGCGATAGATGTTCCCATATCATTCATTTTGAGGCAGATTGAGAGTCAGGGAGGGACGGTTCAGGTTGCAATTGAAAATATAACTGGCGCCATCGGTGGGTACAAAACCAAATTTGATGGAGACGCTCAGGGGACGAGCTTAACAAAGACTTATTCTGACAATGGCAATTATCAGGTGAAGGTATGGGGTGTTAATCAGCTTGAAGCTCAGGCTATCATCAAAACGTATTCCCTGGTGATGCCTACGGCCAGCATCAACTTTGGGACTACGGTAGTGGATTTGATTTATTTCTGCGACTACGGTAACTCGACTTCGCCTGGATTACGGCCGCTACGAGTTCAGGTCTATTCTTCCGTACCAGTGGAGGTTCAAATTGACGGAGTACACACTTGGGCTGTCGCTAGTAGTACCGGCATGCAGCCAAATGAAACAGGTCGGTACGATGGCCCCGTGCATTTCGTAGAGGAAGGCGAGTATACGATTCGATGCCGAAAAGCGTCAGATTCCAGCCAGGAGCTGGTAAGGCAGATCAAACTAAACAATTATTTCTCATGAGCGAGCAAGGTAATGCAGCGGACGTGGTAAGGTCGGTTAAAAAGAAAGTTAAACCAATCATCGAGATTGATAAAACCGGTCCATGGGTTCACGTCACAATCCCTGAATATAATAGCTGGATCAATCTATTCCTTAATGACAAAAAGGTGGGTTCATACAGGCTTGAAGAGGGAAAGGTCAGCATCCAACTGTCGGCGGCACTCCCGTACGAATATAGAATCCGAGCGGAAGTGCTCAAAAAATAGTACAGTATAAACTTTAAACCTGAAAGCACATGCTAGGTTACTTTTTAACATCGAAGGGGGTTGACCTGCAACCACTTCACAATTATAACAGCGAGGCAGATCAGACGCTCGGCGCTTACATTGCTCTCGGAATGGTCGATGCTTCGGTTGGTTTGCGCCTTGGCGGTCAATATGAAGCTGAGACTGTTTCGTCGGCCAATATCGTCTCGATCGTCAAGGAGCTCTGCCTGACTGATCAAGCTTATTTTTTTGGAAGCTCGGACATCATTGGTCAGGAAGCTGATCCGGCTGTCACGTCTGAGGCGGAGGCGTTCGGCCCGTCTGCCGGTCCACGTTTGACAGATACACTTCTGGGAACTGTGGTTTGGAGACTAAACCATGCTTACAGCGCTCGTAATTTCTTAAACATGCTAATGGCAAACCGTGAGTTTGACTTCTTCATGTTTACCAATAACAGCGTTGAGGCGGCTTATTATGATGACCATGGAATCTCTTATTCTGCGATCTCAAATGCCAAAGGAAATAAGGATGCAAAGATCGTAGGTGGTTTCACGTCCATGTACAAGTCATTTGCAGGCTTCCTGCCAGTGCAGTTGGGAATTAACCAGGCTTCATTGAAGAATGATGTGAAGTTTGTAATTGCTGAGCCGACACCAACTTTGGTTACACCAGCGACATGCTCTACCATTGGACGTAAGAAGTTTACGAAACTTCAAGCTAGTGCTGGATCCTTAGAGTTTGCCACCGACCCGGCTAATGCATGCGTTGATTGGTATTGCACCCAGGCCGATGGTTCACCATTGCCAGCAGCTGGTAAAGGGTCCTTCAATTCCGGCACTGCAACATTAACCTTGCCTAACACGCTTGCGGCTGGCAAGTACATCTACAAAATATTTTGCCTAAATGCGACCGGCGTAAAAGGTGAAATGTATGTCGAGGTACTGGTAAACTAGTTGAGCCAACTTTTAACGGAGATTTCGACAACGACTTCTCCGGGTAAAGTTGGCCGGATTCCATAGCCCTTTAAACGAGGGCTAACTTTAAACACACACTGAAATGCTGGATTTCAAACGAGATATTGCTCCTTACCTGGTTAAGCACGGTCAAGACAAGCCGGATGCTAAGCTGCTGCACCCTTTCTACGAAGAATCGGTGAAGCATAGCAAGCTCGTTGAAAGCGTTTTCAGTGATGAGTGTCCGGATTTTCTGAAAGTAGAAAGACCGAAGGAGAAGGAAAAGCCCAGCCATACCAAGTTCCGAGCCGCAATCTATAAGGCGATTACAAAACCTTTCCGTCGCAGGCTGATCAGGACCATCTCGGCCATCCGTAATGCTGATGATTTTACCATCGAATTTCCGGCCGTCGATGCTGCAATTCCTTTTGAAGACACGCTGAGCTACTACACCTCCGAAGCCTTTGGTGCATGGAAATCGCTTGAACAGTGGTTTTGGGAACAGGGAATTCAGCATTTCATTGATGATCCGAATGCATGCGCTGTCTTGCTTCCTCAAATCCCGGAAGATCCTACCAAATACCGTGAGGTTGTTCCCATCTGGGCGCTATCCGGTCAAGTATGGTATTACGGCGAAGGTCAGAAAGCTGTCATTTGTTCTCAGAAGAAAAATGAGATCACTATCAATGGCAAGAAAGAAAAGTCGGGTTTAATTCTGTATTTCTTTGATCAGGAAAGCTATTGCATTGCAAAACAAGTTTCAGTCAGTGGCGCAAAAACAGAATGGGATATTCTTGGAATGAGCGCTCAGCAGGACGAAGCTGGTAAGTTTGTCGGATTTGGAGAAGCGTTCCCGCTTCACTATTTCCGCACAATGCCCGTGTTCAAGATCGGATCACTGATTAAGAAAACCAGTGAAGACGGCATTCACAAACTGTTTGAGTCCTATGTGTCTGATGCGATCCCGGCTCTGAAATCAGTCTTGCAAAGGGCGTCTGATATCGACATCGAAGCGCTGCTCCACACAGGATCCTTGGAGTGGCAGTATGTCACCAAGCAATGCAAAGCATGTGGCGGCGATGGCCAGGTTAAAAGCTTCGTCGAGGGTACCAATGGTCGCAGGAAAAACACCACGGTGAAATGCACAAAGTGCAGCGGCGCAGGATATGAAATCTACGATTCGGCCCTTGAAAAGATACTGATCAGCGCGCCTACGCAGACGAGTTTCGGCGACGATGATGCTAAGCCAATGCACTTGCCAACACCACCGGCCGGCATGATTGAAAGGTCGCCTAATGCTATTGTTCAGTTCCGGGAGGAATACAAGCGCAACATGGTTGAGGCATATCAGGCCATCGGTTTAGGGCACATTGCTGATCAAGTCTTCATGGCCACATCCGGAACTTCCAAGCGTTACGACCGTCACGAAGGCGAGCAGATGATCACTGATGCTTCCCGTCATTTGATTGAGCGCGTTTTACAGCCGGTATATGCCGGAACTGATGCGATCCGTTACGGGCCCGTTGGAAAGGCTGGTGATCAGGTGCCGATCATTGTCAGCCCGAAAAGGTTTGATATCAGCTCAATTGACATGACGCGCGAAGAGCTCAATGACGCCATGACTAACAATTACTCGGAGGAATTGAAGGATGCGCTGCAAGTGAAGTATCTGGATCAGACAGTCGGCAAGGATTCAATCGAATACAAGACTTTCCGGGTTAAGATGCGGCTGGATCCACACCGAAACAAAAATGATGAAACCAAGTCATTTCTGCTCTCACAAGCATATCTGACTATGAACAGGGAATCGGAAGAATTCAACAGAACAATTGAACAGCTTCAATTCTCCATCAACTTCGAGACGGTGCTTCGGGATGTGATCCTGAAAAACGATGCTTTTTTTGAAATGGCAGTAAATGAGCAGTATGAACTATTGCTCGCGGAAAACAAACTGTATTTCTCCGTTCGTCCGGCAGGTCAACCAATTGAAATGAGCACGCTGGCGCCGCTGGTAAATGCCAAGGATATCAACCAGATGAATGAATAACCATGGAAGAACTGGAATTCCTTGAACAAGCGGAAGTAAAGCAGGAAAAGCTCCTGAACGGTTTCATGGTAAACATGAAGAAGGTCGCCCGCGCATTTCTTGACGCAATGATCGATCTCATGGATGATCTTGAAATGAGCCGGGAGAGCAAAATGAACGACTGGAAGACTGTCACTCGCTACCGGCTTTACCTGCGGTCGCACCTGGCTTCTGCTGGTTATGATGCGGCGGTGACTGAGCTGCTGACCGGAATGAAAGATGTGATCATCTCCATTGAAAGTTATTACGAGCCTTACGGTGTAAGCAAGTACTCGACTTTCTTTCACCAGGCTGGACAGGAAGCGCTTGATCGGGTCAGGAAGCAGCTGGTTGACGTGATACCCGAAACAGCATTTATTGAGCCGGTAAGCCAGGCCTTGGAAAATGCAGTAATGCGCGGTCAAAGTCTGGCTGATCTTAGAAAGCAGGTAAAGGAAGTGGTGCATACCAGTGAGCTGCCAGCCAACTATGTTTTTAACCAGGCGAAGCAAAGCTTATGGATGTTTCACCGGAATTACTCAACCTCGATCGGCACAATGCTTGACCTTGCCCATTACTACTATGATGGCGTTGCCGTGGCTCACAGCCGAACTTGGTGCATCAAGAAAAAAGGTAAGGCTTTCACCAAAAAGGAAATTGAAAGCTGGGCAGATGAAGAATGGCAAGGGAAGATTCCAGGCACGACCAAAGAATCTATTTTTTGGCTTTGCGGCGGGTACAACTGCATAGATGTGCTTCGCCCAATTACGAAAGAATTGTATAACCGTTTAAACCAAAACAATTGATTATGAAAAAGTGCATTGCTTTGATAATGACGCTCGGCCTGTTGATCGGCCTTGAAGCAAACGCCCAAAACTGGCGCATTTACCATACTTCCGCTGATCAGGTCAGAGTTGACAGCGCAAACGGCGGTTTGCATCGCATCACACCCGCAAAGGATCTGAAAATTGCCCAAAGAGGTAGCAAGATCGGTTTCACGTTTGCAGGTTTCGGGCTGACACTTTCACCGGACCAGGTACGCAAAGCTGAGAATACAGCATATGGCGCCACGGTAACGGATGTCATTACGGCTTTCCTCTCCGGTGGTGACGCGGTCACGGATCAGGTGATCATTAACAGCACGACAACCGGAACGTTGGCGGCGAGTACATTCTCCTACATCGAGATTGCCAATGATCACGCATCCGCGGCGAGCTCCATTGTTGTAAGCGGTCAGACGGTTTCAATCCCAGCGGGTAAGTCGGTAATCTTTCAGGCATTGAGAAGTCCAAAAACAGGACGGTACAAACCCATTCCGGCCATCGCTTACACTGCAACTGGATCCACGTTAAGGATTTACACAGTCAAAGAGTAATTCACTCGTACCACGCTACGAGTAAAGTTTAAATCAGTTTTCCATTCAAACACACGAGCTATGACTCAGGAAGAAAAAGCAGCAGCCGACAAAGCCGCTGCGGACAAGGCGAAAGCCGACCAAGAAGCAGCTGAAAAAGCACTAGCGGATAAAGATGCCGCTGAAAAATCTGCTGCTGAAAAAGCAAAAGCGGATAAGGTAAAAGCCGACAAAGAAGCCGCCGATAAGGCAAAAGCGGATCAGGAAGCAGCTGACAAAGCCGCTGCGGAAAAGGCGAAAGCTTCTAAGAAGAAGAAAACGCTCGATGATCTGAAATCCTCGGACGATGTGGTGATCGAATTCAAAAATCCGGTTCACGTGGAAGAAGATGGCGAAAGCTCGGTAAAGAAGGAGAAGATCATTCAACACGTGAAATATGCTTTCTGGCAGGGCCTCAAAAAGGACGACAAAGGAAATCCGGCATATTCTACACTGAGAGGCGCCAAGCTGATCGGATATGTGGAAGATGATGAAGTAATCAAATTTTAAGTAACAGTTTATTCGCCTGCGGGCAAACACTATTAACGGGTTGCGACCCAAAACACACATGGCAAAATTAGCGGATAATCTGACATCACTACTGGCTGCGGCCGGCGTGAAATTAACTGATGAGCAAAAAGCCGTATTGGCTGAATTGCCACAGGATGAAGTATCTGCACCAGTTCAAAGTTTCTTTGATACGGTAGCAAACCAGGCCACAAGCGAATTTGCGAATCTCGCTAAAAAGGCTGGAAATCTGGACAAGTTCGATGATGGACTTGCTTCCTGGGCTGACATCTTAGGTGATGATATCAAAACCATCGCAAAAGAGAAAGGCCCGCAAAAGCTTGAAAAGATCAAGGCTCAAATAGCTGCCAAGATCGAAGCGGCCAAAACTGCTGCGGCAGGTGGATCCGGCGACCTTGACAAGCTCAGAACTGAGATCACCGCTCTTCAAACAAAGCTGCAAACTGCTGAGGTGGAAACGCAAGCCGCGCTTGATAAGCAAAAAGGCGAATACGAAGGCAAAATCTTTAACTCTTCAATGCTCACGAAGCTACAAGCCAGAAAAGATATTGTCGAAGCATACGCCAATCAAGACGCATTGTCAATGCTCGTTCTGCCGAAAGTATTGGCGCACATTGAAGGTAAAGGGCTCAAAGTTAATCCCGACAAGTTGGATGTTGTCAGAACTGATACCGGAACCCCTTACATGAAAGGCGCGAAAGCTGTAACGCTTGACGAATTATTTGACGAGGCGCTGTCTGAAAATAAGTTCAGGCAAAACGCCGGACCGAATCCGCCGAAGACAACCGTCGAGCTTGACGGAAACAATGCTCCGAAGGTGACAAAAACAAGCTTACTGCGTCCGGAAGTAAGCGAATCGTAAAATTCTAAACGACTTTTGAAATGCCTAATAATGTAAACCTTGGGATTGCCAGAACCGTGCAAGCGGCTTTGATGCATACTGCGAATAACGGCTTGAAGTTCAATCGCTACGGCGCTGCTCAGGCTATGCTTTCTCCTGCCGTTCAGGAGGTAAGAACTCAGATTAGCCCTTACGGTCCGACAGATAGCACTTCTGTCATCTGGGGGTCTACGCCTGGCCGTGACATCCTTGTGCCAAAGGTACAGGTGAACACGTATCCAGCCAGGGTGGTAACGGGGTACGATGAAAGAACCCGTGATCTGAACGGAGAGGACTTCTCCGATCCATTGACCATTGACGTGGTTTATGATTTCTACAAAGAGATCAAGGTTAACCGCTCATTGGCTCGAGAATTGTTCGAACCGAAAGCGTTGGAGTATATGAGCAACTACGTGGCTGGCAAAATGTCTGACACGTTGGATCCTAAATACAAAGTGTTCGTGGATCGCCTGGCGCTGCAAATTATTCAGGATTTCGATTCTGGTGTGGCAAATCCTTTCGCGACATACGTGTTGACTTCACTGATCGCGCGTATCGGCAAGAATGCAGCTTACCCAACGGCTAACACGCCGACAGCGGCCGCTCCTTTGATCGATGTTCCGACCTTCAATGCTGACAGAACTTTGAAAGCAGAATTTTGGGATTTCATCAATGAAACCAAAATCGCCAACAAGATCACTGGCAGATTGATCATGATAGGTGGAACGCTTGCTTTACGTGCAATGCGTCGTGAAGGTGTTTTGGCAATCAATGATGCGGGTTATGACTGGGCTACTATGTTCGGACGCACGCCGGTGGATTTCTACTACGACGAGCTGATCGATACGATCTATGGCGCTGGCCGGATCCTTTTGATCGATTCAGGAGCAGCTGCCGCAGAGACATTCTGCTATGCTGACTTTGCGGATAAGTTTGGTGATCCTACCAACAGCGATGATACTGCCGATGCGAAAGGCAAAATCATGTTCCTGAATCTTCCGGAAGATGAGTCGATCTTGAACAACGTTGCGAGCTCTTTCATTCGGGATGTAGATGTTCGTGTCACTCGCAAGCGCGATGCCAATGATTTCGCGGTAACAACTGCTACCGTGGCTCTTCCTGCTGGTCTTTACATCCGTCCCAATGGATGGTTCACTGAGGACGTAACCAACGTACTTCATGGAGTTTCCGGTATTTTCGCCGCGAAACTGATATAATCATCTGACAGAGGGACATCGATGTCCCTCTGTTCTTTCCCACACACAATGAGATATTTCTTGTTAATGCTGTTCAGCTTACTTCAACTGACAGCCACCTCTCAAAGTAAGGTAACCGGAACATTCCAGGTTGACCTATCCGGATACTACACTAAGGCGCAGGTTGACAGCATCATTAAGTTGTCGGGGGGAGTGATCCCCAAGCCGCCTGTTACGCTGAAGCCTTGCCGTGTTTCTCCTGTCATTACGCGTCTGATTTTATTCACTAATAAGGGGGCTCAACTTCAATTCCACGGCGAGGGCGTAGAGTCAATACAGTATGAAGTTTGGCCTGTGCTGAGCGGTACACCCGTGCTCGTTGATTCTGTTAGTCCAACGTCCAATATAATTGATCTTGATTTTAAAAAATCAGTTTTACCAAACGGGACTTACATGCTGATTATTAAAGGAAAATCCTGCCTGAGCGACAAGCCTTCTGAGATTCAATTCCAGATCAAGTCCGATCAAGGCGGCGGCACTACAACGCCTCCCGTCATAGACAAGCCCGATCAGCCGGTACCGGTAAACGGAACACTGAACAGGCTTAAAACGATGACCGAAGGAATGGATGAGCACATGAAGCTCGCTGTTCGTGACTCTGCCGACGTTCGTATTTTCACCGACATCGCCCCGGATAGGATCAGCCCTACACATAGCTACCGATATTTGGTAAACGGCGAAATTATCACTCAAAAAAACCGGCTCACCAATTACATTGTGTCCGGGAATAATCCGATCCGCGTTGTCAAATTCAAACTCAAAGACGGCATTCCTAGCATCAATCAATGGGGAACTCAGGAGTCCGATTATCAAGGCGGCGGTTACTATCAGCGAGACGCGGGCGAGCTTTTTTCCTTTAACACAAGTTTTGCATTCAATACGTTCGTGGCTCCGGGGCAGAGCGACAGTAAAGGTTTTTTGAATCCGATCCTCTGGAACTACAACCCGGACGGGAGGCAGATTTCTTGGCCTGAGATTGCACCAGATATGAAGCTGCCTGCCGGAAAACTCTGGATTGATAATTGGGATGGCTACACTCCTGAGCTGATCCTCTCGAAGGGCGTGACTCATCTGCCTCACCACTGGTTGCCTTGGAATGAAGCGGATGGAAACAGGCAGGCAAATGCACTTAAACAGGCAGGAAAGACCTACAATAACGTTCCGAGAAATGAGGTTATATTCAAGCTATCAAAACTCCCGCCTGTTGTCAGGCCGGACGGGACGGTAATAACGGATGACTACACAGGCGACGGCGGGACTAACAAATTCTGGTGGCCTAACGGCGGCTTCGACAAAGAAACGGCGATTAGAAAAGCTGACGAGGCAGATATCTCAGATGCAATTTGGATTGGCGAGACCATGGAAAACGAATCCTGGACGCCTGATTATTGGGACATGCATCGTCATTTCTACAAGCGGCTTCGTGAGCGTTACGAGGATCGTTTTGGCAAGCGCGGAATCCCTTATGAGATTGTCCACAACTATTACTATTTATGGCCTGAGCCGATTTCTCTTTCAAGAAAACGCCCGGCGAGTTACTTCCGCGATCTGTTAAAAAGAAATCCTGAGAATCTTCCATCAACTCCGTACAGTCCGGGCGGCACCCTTGCCAGCACCACGATGGTTACAGAGGGAATTTATCTTGGCGCTCCCGACATTCAGATTGGACTTATCTACGAAACGATCTTCCGATTTCACATCAACAAAATTCTTGGACTCCGTAGCGGCGTTTTCCTGACGGGAAAGCATGAGTACAGGCCGAACAATAAATATAAGTATGTGTACCCAGAAGGGGAATTTTACACAGACGCCAAAGTTCCCCTCGATCCTAATGTGCACATCGCGGCTGGCTTTATCGGTCAGGTTTACGGCAACCTGGTTCACGAATGGGGCGCTCCCGGAAAAAAGAGTCACAAAAAGTTCAGCCACGAATGGGCGAAGGGACTGTGGTTTCCAAACGGATCACCATTTCCGCAAGAGGGGTTTCCGTACTACTCCTACACGAACGATTATTACGCAGGGTTCGACGGAGGGGCAGACCTGACATACTTTTCTCAAAAGCTGTATAATGAGACATTTGGCCAGACAGATCGAGGTCAAACAGAATACCTTTCTTTCAGGATCGACGGCACAAATTGGATTGTGCCCGACCAGGCTTACGGTCAAGAAATAGTTTCTGCTTACGATCAAAAAAGAGGATTTGTCTACTCCCAACGCAAGGATGGGAAGATAGCCTGGTTCTATCTGAATTCCTACGCGGACAATAACTGGCACAAACTTGAAGTGCGGTTTCCGAACGGACAAACCAAGACTTTTAAAGTGTCAGGCAACGCCATTCATGCCAGGCTAGATATCGAATGAAAAAGCACATCCATTTGGCGGTACTCGTTTTCGCCATCATTGTTCTGATACTCGGTGCCATTTGGTTGACGAAGACTTATAACCACAAGACCGTTGAAACGCACTCCTGGGTTATTGACAGCCTCGCTTACTACAAAGGGCTGGTAAAGAAAGATTCTGCTACCACCGATCAATATCATCAGCAGTATGAAGACAGCTACACTCATTATCTCAATCCTGATTCTGCTGGCCGGGAAAGGTTACGCGCAATCTTATGGAAGCGAGCTCTCGGCGTTGACAGCCTATCAGGAACAACTCCTTGATAGCGCCTACAAATACGAACTGCTCAAACCTACATTTTTTAACCTTAGAACCGCTTATGAGTCCAGGGGAAAGGAAATCGACGACCTCCGAAATGCCTTGCGTTTGTCTGAAATGCAAACTGCACTGCAAAAACAAAGCTTTGAAGCCACTATCAGTGAAGAAAGGAAGAATGCAAGAAAGGGATATTGGAAAGGGTTCAAGCATGGATTCGGCTCAGGGTTCCCTACTGGGTTTTTAACCGGGCTTTCAGTCCATTAATCTTCAAACAAATGAAAATTTTCGAACATTTTAATCTCACGTCAATGCTCGCCTCTATCGGTTTGACAATTAAAGGAATGGTCACAAATCCCGCATTCCTTTTGCTCTCTTCTTCGACTGTGGGATTTATACAGGTCTTCAACTACCGCAAGGATTTGACGATCGATCTGCTGGTTGCAACTGGTATTTGCTTTACGACAATGACGTTTCTTGGACTTGTGAAGCATTACAAATCGGGTGAGGCCAAGGCAGAAATATTTGTAAAAAAGACCATTGAGCAATTTGTTGTGATGGTCTCCGTGGTGCTCCTGGGATATATCGCTTCGATCATCATCGCCGTGGTATTCAAAATCGTTACTCAGGCCGTTGCGGGTGCGAATCCTGTTCCAGGCATGGCCCTGTATTTCATATTCGCCGGTTACGGTGTGATGTTCACTTATTATTTCATTAAGAGCTGCGATCTGATCGATCAGATCCTTCCAAAGCTTTTGCCCAACTGGTTCAGCGCGCCGTTTCGCAAATTCCGGAATTCAGGTGATTATAAGGATCTATTGTCTTTTGTGAAAGAAGAGGAAGGAACAAAGATTCCCTGATCATGCAGCTCACAAAAAACTTTACGCTGGAAGAGATGATCAGATCGTCGACGGCCAGCCGGCGAGGCTTCAAGGAACAGTTTAAACCTGGTCCTGAAATCGTCAGCAACTTGCAAGGACTTTGCACAAACATTTTGCAGCCGCTCAGAGATTATATCAAGGCGCCAATTTTCGTCAGTTCTGGATATCGCTGCGAGCAATTGAACAGAGCTGTGGGCGGAGTGAAAAACAGCCAGCATCTAACCGGTGAAGCAGCGGATCTTCAAGCTGTTGGAAGCATGGAAAATCGAGAACTGTTTGAGGCGATCAAAAAGGCGAAACTGCCATTCGACCAATTACTCTGGGAGTTTGGAGACGGCGAAAATCCTGATTGGGTTCATGTGTCTTTCTCAGCACAAAACAGAAGGCAGGTGCTCTACATAGGTAGGTGAAAATCTTTTATAGTGTGTATGCGGTTTAAAGGGCGATTCATTTGAGTCGCTCTTTTTTATTGCGGATTGGCTTCAAGCCAATTTCTGAATTCGATCAATCGCAGGCGGCAAGAATCCACGATCTTACGTCCTTGGTTTTGATTCAATATGTAAAGTTCGGCTTCGATAAACGCCTTCGGATCGGTGATTGTGCTGTAATTGTTCATTTTCACCGGACCCTTGGGCAATGGTCTATCTCTAAAATATTCCTCCAACTCTTCGACGCTCATAGTTTGTTTTTGTTAAGCCACGAAGGTCTTTAAAATTTCCCGGCCGCTAAGCCAACAACAAAAATTTTTAAATTCTTTTTGTCGATAACCAGCGACTGGAGGTCGTTTCAGTGCAAAGGGGCATGTAGGTACTTGACCTTTATCTTACAATTTGATATTATTGATGTCATTTTATTGATATTTTCAGCAACATAATGGAATTTGTAGCGGTTAACGACGTGATTTATTTGGAGAGGGGCATGACTGTACAATACCCGAATTTACCAGTTTGGTTCTTTAAAGATCATCATCCTTATAGCCAGGAAACAGTTGATTCGCATTGTACGGTTGGAGAGGTTCGGAGGCGGCGTTCGGGCACGGATCCACTGCGAAACGAGGCCAAAAAACTAATTGGCTTCGTTTTCGAATATTTGAAAATTCCGTATGATGCTGGAGTTTTAGGCAAGTATGTGGCTCATGTCATCAAAGAGCCCGGGGAGCAAGAATTTATCATTCCTGCCGGTGAATATATCGTTACAGATATTAAGTTCAAGGATATGCAACGCAAAGTGTTCTGCCAAACGTTTGACCCTCATTTGAAAAAGCCGGTTATCAAAGTCTATTTCTATCAGAACTCAAACAATTATGCAACCAATAATAAAGTGAAGGTGGTACACAGGATACTGTGATGTCAAAGGTTGTTTGATTTTTACTCACAATTCCAACCTCGTTTTTCTTGTTCCTAAGGTGATAATTCGTAGAATTTAAGTTTTAAAGCAGTTTACTTATCTATCATGAAAAAAATATTTTAAATTGGTGGTCAGTATATTACCTCCAATAAAAACAAAAATTCAAACATCTATGTCAAAATTCTACAACTTACTTCTCGTCACTCTATTTCTTTTAAATTGTGGTAGCGCAATGGCCGCCTGTCCAACGAATGGCGCCTACTTCATGCATCAATCTGATGTAGACAATTATGCAGCAAACGGTGGATGCAGCGTAATTACCGGAGATTTATGGATTGTTGATGCCGGTGAAGGGCCAGGCAATCAGATTTATAATTTGAATGGACTCGCAATGATAACGGAAGTTCAGGGTTACGTATACATAATTGGGTCTAGCCTAACGACCCTTGCAGGTTTAGGTAACTTGACAAGAATTGCAGCGGTTATGACGATCCAAAACAATTCAAAGCTCACAAGCTTGTATGGGCTTAATGGTTTAAAAGAACTAGGCTATCTTGCATTATATGACAACCCTCTACTTAACGATTTAGTCGCATTGACCGGCTTGTCGACAACCGAAGGGATTCACATTAGGAACAACGCATCTCTCGCCGCATTGACCGGACTCGAGGGCATCACTGCGGTAAACGTTGTAGGCGTGAGCATTGAGGATAACAACCTCTTGGAAAGTTTAGATGGTCTGCGCAATTTGGTAACAACACCCATCCTGTGGATAGATAATAATAGAGCTTTGTCAAGCATGAATACTTTGTCAAAAATAAATCCAGCAACCTTGCAGCAGGTCTACATTCACGATAATCCAGAATTGCTGACTTGCTCGATAGATCCCATTTGTACATACATAAGAAATCGGCCCACTGCTGGGGGTTCCCTTGACATTGATAATAATGGGGCTGGCTGCGAAAGTAATGAACAGTTGGAGGAAATTTGCAGCGATCCTTTACCAGTGACGCTTGCACAGTTTGTGGCCAAAAAGGAGGCACAAAGAGTCATGTTATCTTGGACAACAACCTACGAAAGCAATAGCAGAGCGTTTATCATCCAGCATAGTGTTAATGGGAGGTCTTGGAACAATATTGGCACAATCAAGGCAACGGCGGAGTCAAATATGTCTGTTGACTACAATTTTGCTCACGACCTGCCCTCTCACATAAACTATTATCGCCTCAAGATGGAAGACCATGATAACACTTTTGCATATAGCTCAATAAAGCAGCTTAATTTCTCAGACCTTCAAAATCTTGCAGACGTTTATCCAAATCCTGCGTCAGAGTATGTAAGTATTTCAACTGCTCTTATTGGACGCATTAAGCAAGTCATTATCTACGATAATCAAGGGTCGAAAGTATTAGATTCTGCTTCGCAGATATCACCATTAATTAGCATTAAACATTTGAGACCCGGCATTTACTCAATCAAGATTATCGATAAAGACAATTCTGAAAAAACTCAAAAGCTAGCTGTCGCTAGATAAAACAAGGTATTTTCGTTGGTGGTCGTTGAATCACCTGTTATTCGTTTAAGTGGTACACCTTAATGGAAAGTACCACTTAAACGATTTTCTCTTTAAAGGTTAATACTTCCATTCCCATCTGCTCTGCGATAGCCTTCTCGATCTTGGCGCCTTTGCTGGTCCTCCAACATGAAAGCATCAGGATCGCCTCGCAGTCGAACAGCATCTCAATATCCCTGACCATGTGCTCTTTCCACGATGCGGTTTCAGGTAATCCGTTTTTCATCGGATTGACAGGATCCATTCCAGAGCACATCAGGATTTTTTCAGCTTCTGCGAACTTTTCACGTGCCTGCTCAATCGGCACGCCGGTGATCTTGCCAGATATGTAGATCTTTTTCATCTGGGTATTTCTATGATGGTTTCGCTTTCGATTGATCCGTGCAGATTATGCAGAGGGCAAACCAGCACGCCGTCTTGCTCAGCCATCAGCGTTCCCAGGTGCGGGCACTTTCTGCCTTTGCAGGATTTGCCGATCATGCTATCATGCCATGTCCAATATTTCAAAGCGTGATCAGGTGGACGGATTCCCGTTGTCAACCGCTTGCACCTCATACGCCTGACGACAACCTCAATGAACTCGGTTTCGAAGTATTTTCCGACGATAACTATTCCGTTGGTTTTGCCGTTTTGATCAACTGTGTATTTGTACCCAGACCCCAAATTGGCAAACCGGCCGTCAATATGATAATGCTCATGTTCGACAGAAAATTGAGGATCTTTGTGCTTTTCTCCGATAATTGGGATAAACAATACTTCATCCCAATCCATTTTGAGTTTTGCGCAGCGAACGTTGTAATATTTGCCAACGACGAGGTGATCGGTTTCATTGAATGGTTTCACTATGTCCTAGTTTAGAAAAAACACGATGGGTGTAACTGGATTGAAAAGGCTTCCGTGCTGATCCACCACAGGTGTGAGCGTTAGCCATGCATGCTGAACAATCTTAGGATGTTGCGCTTTGAGGGCATACCATTGCAGGGTATTCTCGAACATGTATTTATAAAAGCATGTGTCGTGCGAAATAGGGCTCCACTTGATAGGATGGATCTTTCCTTGACTTTCTTGATTTTTCATGGAGTTGACGAATAGGAGTAAATGGGGGTGGTTAGCCCCCAGGTGATTGTTAATGATTAGTGATCTTCTTCCTGCTCTTGCAGATCTTCTTCTTCGGTTTGGCCGCGCTCGGCAAGCACTTCTGACAATGGCCGGAGGTTTGCCGGGATTTCCTGCTCAGCTTCTTCATCGCTGGTATGCGGGAAAACGTCAAGGATTGGCGTGAGGATCATGTCCGTCATTTCGTACGGAATCAGGAAGGTGCGCATTTCAAAGTTCACGCGGTCGATGGCTTGCTGAATTCCATCAGCATTGACCAGCATGAAATTGACGATCTTCTTTTCCTTGCCGCTCTTTTCGTCCACAGAGAAGTAAATCACCTTCGCTTTGAACCACTGCTCGCCTTCCTCGTAAGTGAATAGATCGGCGAGCCGCATCCGGGCAATGCTGTCAACATTAAATTCACTTGCGCCGGTCACAATTTGCTTGTAACATTTTGCTTCTGCTTCCGTGAAAGAGACCGAATCGATCAGGTAGGCCTCATTGATTGTTTGCAGTGAGCCCGCTTCGTCTTCTTTCTGAAAACGGATCTTGCAGAGATACCAGGATGCCATAGATTGCTAATTAAAGTTTGAAATTGAACTGTTTAAGGATTCGCTCGCCGACTACGATCGGACCAATAATCGCAACGGTTAAGACAAGTGCGGCAAACAGGATGATGGCGAAAAGGACTTTTAATGTGAGATACATGTCATGCTGCGTTTTGAAGTTGATGTGTATTCGATCCAATGGCCTCGGTCCAGGCTCTTACCACGTGAGGAACCACGCTATTGCCGATAAACTTCTTTTGATCCGACTGGTTGCCAGCTAAAATGTAATTTGCAGGGAAACCTTGAATTCTTAGGAGTTCAGGCACTTTGAGCATTCTCATCCTGATATCGGCAATTCCATACATGGCCATGAACACCTTTATCCTAATCATGACCTCTGAATCATCATCATATACCGGGATATTATACTCCGGATCTACCTTGAATTGTATCAGGTAAAGCGGCGCCTTATCTTGGCGAGCGATGATCACCGCGCATGGAACGTCAACTGACATGGTGTGACCTCCGTGCGATGGGTTAAGGATTATCGGATCGCAACTGATCAGCCGATGTTTGTCTGTCGGCATGATCGTTCCGGCTGGGCTTTCGATAGATGATACATTGCCGGTCCCGCTGTAAGTTTTATCAAACCACTGTGTTTGGATCTTGGCGATGGTGTCTCTCGTGCCCAGTGTTCGTGCAGGCTCATCCACGGATCCAAGTTCGCCGCCATTGGAATAATATTGAACTAGAAAAGGAATCGGCGTAAGTAGGTACGGGTGTCTCCTGCTGGAAACCAACGTCGGACCTGGCTCATCGATTGATTTTCCAACGTTGTTAAAGTTGGTGTTCATTACGAAAGGCGTGCATTGAACTAGCTCCTGATTGCCTCCTGTCGCTGTTAAAGTCCTGGCCGGTGAATCAACCGAAATAACTCTTCCTGCTGGATCACCTGAATTGCGCTGCGCGATAAACGGTTGCAATTGAACAAGTGACTGCGTGTCTGCACAGCAGATCGTACCGGCTGGCCCGGATGTTGGAATGACCTTTCCGGATGGTTTGCCGCTGTAATATTTAGCCAGAAATGACGTATTTATCAATCCCAGCCTGTTCTGACATGCTATTGTCGGGCAAGGTTCGTCCACTGATGGCGGCGAGTGTTTCCCTTCTGCGCTTGTCGAGTTGTATTTCAGGATGAAAGCATCCTTTCCACCGGCAACGAATTTTACCAGGCCCGCATAAATCCTTTCGAGGGATGGATCAACCAGCGGTTTTTTTCTGTTGAAAATGCTTTGACCTTCATCGTCGAAGTCGAGTACATCCTTTACGGCTTTCCACTTTTTCAAATCGCCAAACATGCTACCTTTTGAAGGCTTTTTCGCATGGCTCGGCTGTGGCCAGATGATCGGCAATTCGGGTTTTGCAAATATTCCGAAAAGCCTGTTCCTGCTGGTATAGGCTCCGAAGTCAGCACTATTGAGCTCCTTCCATTCGTCACGATATCCGAAACTGCAAAGGTGTTGCTTCCAGCGAATCCAATCCTGACCATTCTTTTTTGAGATCGGCTTCCCGTTGGCCATTGGCCCCCAACTCATGAACTCAACCACATTCTCAATCTGAATGTAATCAGGATCCAGTGCGGCAACGTAACGATCGAGATGCTCTGCCAGCGTGCGAGAATCCGCATCGCGTGCCTGGCCTCCCTTTGCTTTACTAAAATTGGTGCATTCGAGACTTGCCCACAAAATGACTTTTGCGTCCGGATAGAATGCCCGGTATATGTTCACGAGCCTTACCAGGTTTCTCATGTGTTCAGTCATGAACAGGAAGCCGCCAGCTACATGGCCGTAAAGCTTTGTGATGTCTTCCAGAAAATGATATACTTCCGGGTGGTTGCTCCAATGCGAGTCAATGGCAAGCGGGTCGTGATTGACGCAAGCGACAACATAGGCCATCTTCTTTCCGTTGAACATCGCCATGTCAAATCCGGTCGTCGTTCCACCTGCACCACAAAAAAGGTCAATGACAATAAATTTCGGATCCATATTTTAGTAAATTGAAGAGAAGAAGTAACCCGCAAGGCGGGGCTCGAATTGGTATGTCGGGCGGCACGTTGCTAAACCCTTTTTCTAAATCTGATCTTTAATTTCTATGGTAGTGCTCGTCAATTATTTGTGTGACGAGTGCGTAAGTGTCGGCGGCGAAGTTTGCTCGTAGCATCCATTCAAGGAAATCAATGTGGTTTTTTGCCGAGTTGCCGCGGTGCTTTCCAAAATTCAGAATCAGCTCGCCTTTATCATCGTAGACAAACTTTCCAGACAGGTCCGCGACCTTGTTTCCGTAATTGGTGTACAGGGCGAGTTCTTCGATGGTCTGGGGGAATCCTTCAAGATTCTCGTATCGGGCGAGCTGAGCGAGCAGTACATCAAGCGTAGCTTCTATATCCGCTTGTGCGCTGTGCGCGTCTTCCAAATCCTTTCCCAGGTAGAATTTCACCGCAGCGGAAAGTGTTCTCGGTTCTTGGATTTTGAACAGGTTACCGGCATCGATCATCAAGAATTTGCTATGATCCCAGAAGTGTCCGGCCCGGTTAAATTCGTTGAACAAAAGCGGAACATCGAAGCTGTTACTGTTAAATCCGGCTATGTCGCAACCTTCAAGCAGTTCGAGCAGTCCTTTTGCGATTTTCTTAAATGTCGGTTCGTTGGCGACATCTGCATCACTGATACCATGCACGGCCGTTGCTCCTTCCGGGATGGGAATAGTCGGGTTTACCTTGCGGCAAAGCGTTTTGTACTGACCTGATGGCATGTATTTGCAAACTGCTATTTCAACGATCCGGTCGTTTTGCCGGTCAACGCCGGTGGTTTCCAAGTCAATAAAAGCGATTGGTCTGGTAAGTTGAATTTTCATTCTTATTCGATGATTTGCGGTATAACTTCTCGGCGGCTCCACTCTGGAAGCATCATGTTAATGATCCCGTGGTTGTCTTCTTCTGCGTAGGAGTCGAAGCCTGGCCAGTTGTTACGGAGCATTGCTTCCCTCACATTTCGAAGCGCGGTACGGAACCTGTATTTCCCGTTGGCAATATCTTCCGGGCTGTAATAAAAAACGACTGGCAGGTATGGCAAAACGGTTTGCAGCATGATGCAGAACACGCCTTTCACTTTGCGGCCGGTGATCTTCTCATAGCCTTCGGCATACATTCCCTCTGAGAGGTAGTACATGTATTTTGCCGCGTCGTACTGCATTTTGCCGATGTTGTCGGCGTGCGTGGTCTTGAAAGAAATGATCGCGTTGCAGCCGATGTTTTCTTCAATCTGGAAAGCATCCGGACGGATTTTGCAAGGTAGCTCGGTTTCTTCGTCAGTCCAGTACATGGAAACTTCCGGAACGGATCCTTTCAGCAGCTCAGGAATAATGCCGCCGCCATAGGTATAATAGTGGCGCTTAATCAGCTGAACGATTTGGTAGCTTTTCGGATCGATTGCGATTTTACCGCACCGTTTTTTCAGCTCAGCCAGGTACATACGTGATCCGTCCCTCTTGTCAATGCTTAGGCCATTGCCCAGCACTTCTATGTAGGCATCCCCGGGAATTTCAGGGTTGATCTTTTCGGCTTCATTTTCCCAAAATTCAATGAGCTTTGCAATTCCTTCTTTACTTGCCTGATTGCCACCAGCCGGTTCTAATGCCAGCAGATCAAACTTTTCAGGTTCCAGAAATGCGGTATGGCAGAATGTGCCCAGCTCGAAATGAGTCTTGTCCGGCTTGATCTGGCTTTCTTCCGTGCAAACACGATAATGAAGTGGTGATTTGAGCGCCTCTTTCAGGCTTCCAGACGAACAGGCCTTTGTTCTGAGATAGATGTCCATGTCTTCTTCAAGTACGCGCCCTGATCTGCTCATTTGAGCGAGCAGCGTCCGAACGTCAATAACATCCTTTCGCTTTTTGATGAATTCGATCACTTCTTCAACCGGTGCGAATTCTTCCACATCGTAAAAGGTCGGGTTCAATTCCGGTCCTTCGTCAGCGTCAGCCAGTAAACTAAAATCCAAATTCATAGAATTTCAGGTTGTGGCAGGGCTTTTAAACCCTGCCAAGTGAATTAATCGATGTTGAGAATTAGCGGCTTAATTGACCAGCTGTCTGACTTGAACGCGTTACTACGGTTCTTTTTCTTGCCGACATAGGTCACCTTCAAAGCGGTTCCCCGTTGCACGTTTTGTGCGAGTAATGCACCGACAAGCCTTTTTGATCCGTTGCGAACAGACTTAATTTCAAGGTTCTTATCCTGTTCAAGGAAGTATGCGCATTCCAGATCAATCAGAACCGGATTGTCATCCTGTGTTAGCACTTGCGAGACATCGATCCGGTCAAAGAATACGTACTTTGATTCGCCCGGATTTTCTGGTGTCCAGTAATCGGACATCAGGTCGAGCGGCATTTCGACCGCTTTGGAAAGGTCTGGCAGATCAACAACGGATCTTGTCAGATCAAAGATTTGGCCCATCGGGCGAGATACTGCTACTTCGGTTGTTTCGGCAGTTTTTACGACTGTGCTCATTGAAATAAAATTTATGATTTAGAGATTGGATTCTTGAGTGCGGTTATGCTTATACGTTGATCAGATGCATGGCGGTTTGGATCACACTCATGATCGTCGTCTGGCCAAAAACCGCAGTTACAATAAGGATCACCACACATGCAGCTGCCACGATCAAGATGAACTGGAAGAGCCAGTACAGGTACACGATCATGATCCAATGGTTGTTCGGTTCTTTCATCGCTCACGTGTTTGAGCATTCTTGACGGTGTAAATGAAAAGCGCGGCAAACAGTACAATTCCCAGCGTAATCAGGTCGGTCCAGTTCAGGTGATCGATGACAGACTCCACGAGGGAATCTGCCATTGATGCTAGACAAAGCAGCAGCATGAGGATAATCGCGGTGCGCATTATTCAGACTTGGTTAATGGGCTTGCTTTGATTAGTAACTCAACGCCTGTTTTGAAGTCAGCCTGCGCATTCTTACCATCTTCCGTGGTGAACGTGAAGCTGTCAAGGATCACCTTGATCTGATTTGTCATATCGGTGAACTTCTCCAAATCCGGACGACGCGCTTTCTTACGGGCGTCCTTTTCCTTGGCAAGGCGATCTGCTTCGGCTTTGGCTTCTGCATCCTGCTTTGCTTTCAATTCAGCGGCGACACGCGCCTGTTCCGCAGCTTCCACACGGGCAGCCTCAATCTCTGCCAGCCTTTTTTCTTCCGCTTCCTTGGCGTCGGCTTCTGCTTTCAGGCGGCGGGCCTCAGCATCCTTTTCGTCCTGCTCACGCTTTAAAGCCGCTTCGTGCTCTGCTTTTTCGTCGTCCAGCCTTTTGCGTTCGGCTGCGATCTCATCTTGCTGACGTTTCAATTCTGCGGCAGCTGCTTCCTGTTCAAGGCGTTGCGCTTCAAGGCGATCAGCATCTTCTTTTGCCAGTCTTTCAGTTTCGAGACGTGCTTCCAAAATGCTTTGATACTCCGCTTCGAGCTTTTCAATCTCGGTCTGAAATTTATCGTCTGGCAGGCTTTCAAGATCAGCGTGATCAATCTTCACTTCACCAAGCGAGTAAGACAAACCGTTGAAAGTCACACCCTGGAATGAAGTGACAACTTGCGCACGGTTCTGAATTTTCTCTTTACGAACGCGCTCAGCTTCTTCTTTAATCCGTTGCTTTTCGTCAATGATAGCATCTTCCATTTCCTGCAAAGGAGTTTCAATTTCGATCAGCTCGCTGGTGATTTCTTTCGCTGCTTCGTTAACTTGGCGTTGCCATTTCAAAGCATCTTCATTCAGGGTCTTGCGCTCTTTCTCAACCTGCACCCGAACGGCTTTGACCTCTTTACGGGCGGTGGACACTTTAAGCAGGCCGTGCCGGTCATTGACATCTTTGATTTTTAGGCCTGAAAATGCTTTACGCATGCGGGCAATTTCAGTTTTCACTTTGGTGATCGGCGCGAGCTTGTCGTCAGTTTTGGGCAAATCGAGTACTTCTACGGACATGACGTATAATGGTTGGAGTTGAAAGGATGAAATGGAAAGGGGTGCCGGTCTTTCCCGGCTGTCTTTATCTCGGCATTACGCCGGTGGTGTGGTAAATTGACATTAACACGGTGGATCTGATAGCCAGGTGTTTGCTTTTACCTTCCTGAGTGTCGAATGAGTAGGCGTTCACAAGATCCCACATCGCTTTTGATAGCTCTTCTAATCTCTGTTCTTCTGATACTGCTGGTAATTCGAGAGTTTCCATGATGATTGAGATTAGCAGGTTAGAGAATCAAATGCACGTCCTTGGATCACTGAGGCGTGTTCGTAATTGTCACGTGCCCAACGCTCGTAGTTTTCGAAGTCGTCGATGTTTTCAGCAAGCTGAGCGTCAAAGCGCTCTCTAAGTGATTCAACTGTGTCGTTGAATTGAACTGCAATGCTAAGTTTGATCGTCATGTATTCCGTCTCAACTTCAACGGTGATCAGGTTGCCGCGAACGATGCTATCCTTTTCGTAAGGAAGAACCAAGCTTTCGTAAAGCTCTTGGGTGAAGTCTGCAAGGCTCAATGCTTGCAAGTCTGATTTGATTAACTTTGTCATAGTTTTTATAATTAGCACATCCGGTGTGGCTTTGCCTGCCGGGTGTCTTTTTGGTTTAGCGTAAGTCTTTTTGCGTTTGACTTGTACAAAGATAAATATAAATAGATTAAAGTCAAGCAAAATAGACTAATAATTTATGAAAAAAGACTTAAAGTTTATTGTAGTATACTTTGCTGTCTGATAATCAAAATGTTACCGCAAATACTATTTTGATATTATTTGAGGTTTTAGTAAGATTACTCCCAGTTACTATAAACCTCCGTCGATCATTGATGATAAAAACTCTACTACTACTTTCGATTGCTCTGATATTTTGCCTCAATTGCCTAGCGCAAAAAAAGGACCGAAGGGAAGGTGTCTATTCAGTATACTTGCATTCGGTGGATGGTCCAGAGGATCACAATGTTGATACTGTGACCTCAGTTTATGAAGACCCGCTTATCAAAATCGATTGGGATTATGCTTATTCACAAATAGGGTTTGAGTTGACAAATAAGTCAGATCAGACAATTAAGATAATTTGGGATGATGCAGCGTACATCTCGATGTCCAACGAGTCTGGTCGTATTTTTCATAAAGGCGTTAAGATGATTGATAGGGAAAACTCCCAGCCGCCTACTTCCATTTATAAGAATACTACATTGTCAGATTTAATTGCCCCTACATCTTACACGAGATATGTGTCGGGTCAATATGGCGGATGGAAGGCAGAGCCTTTAGTACCGGTTAAGCAGGGAATAATGTCAACCAAAGTCGAATACATTCCCGATCTTATTGGTCAAACAATGAGAGTTGTGCTTCCAATCAAAATTGAGGATAAGGTGCTTGAATATATTTTCAGTTTCAAAACCATTTTCATGGAAACTAAAAACAAGAAACGTGGAGATGACCTGTATGATTAGAAATTACTGAGATTACAACAACCTGAAAGCGGACTTCGGGCTGGAAGATTGAATGTGAATTAACTGAACTAGGTTGACTGGACAAATTATAAAAACAGTTAAATCAGACTATGAGAATGATAACAGCAGAGGTTAAAGATCTAGTACTTCGCTATCTCGTCGAGAATTTTGAGGTGGGCGATCAGCGTGTCATAACTGAAAGCCATTTAATACACGGGATTACCGGAGGGCAGTTACTAGGTATCATTGAACAATTTGGCCGAATGAAACTAGTCGAATGTGACTCACAGGCGACATTGGCAGCTAGTTTTCTGCTAGTTTCTTTAAATGTCGATGCTCACGATTTCATTCAACATGGCGGCTTTTATGGTCGATATGAGCTTTTTCAAAAAAATGTCGAAAAGCTACTTTGGGAGGTTGAGAAATTAGAGCGAGTTGATGGCCCGCAGCAGCAGCAAGTTGGTGATATTCGAAAAAAAATCGGGGAGTACTTAGGTATAATAGCAAGCGTTGGGTCGATCGGTGATTCGGCGGCAGGAATGATGAATTCTTAGCAACAAGCTGAACGCGGACTTCGGGCTGAAAGATTGAAAATTTTAACGAAACAATTTAATAAATGGAAATTGGAGATTTAGTGCAGCTAAAATCAGGGGCAGGCCCATGGATGGTTGTTAGTGGAATAAGAAAAAACGAAGAATACACAGATGTTCTTTGTGAGTGGTTTGCTGCGGGCAAATATTATAGCCAACGGATTGAAACTTATTTGCTGGCGAAATTAGTGGGCGAACCGAAAGAGCCATTCGTAATATCAGAGGGAGATGTAGTTCAAATTAAGACAGAAGTAGGTCCAAAGATGGTTGTAGTTAGCACCCGCGATGCCGATAAAGGGATTTTTTGTATGTGGTGGGATGAAGATTCTAAAGCATTCAAAAAGGAATCGCATAGGTTGCAAATATTAACTAAGATAAAATTATAATAAAACTCAGAAATAGATATTCATTTAAACATTATAACAAATGCTAGTTGAATACGAAGGACAGGGCGAAATTATCAATCTTGAAAACCCTTGATCAATATCATCTGACCAAAATGTCTAACACCGAACCAATACCATCAAAGGAACTACCTAGAATTATAGTGGTAACGTTACGCGGACTGCTTCGAAGCGATTTTACATGGAATACTGTATTGATAATAACATTTATTCTCTATGGTTTCCGCACAAGAATTGCCGCCCTGTATTCCATGAATGAAATCGAGTTAGGTACGTTCACTACGATACTAATTGGTTCGGGGATAAGCGCTTTGGGCTTGTCTATCTATTCATTCCTTACAGGGAATTCGATCCTGTCAAAGACGTTTGAAAAAGAAGAAAACGACAAACTGATCAATGAGAAATTGAACGAGCTTATCAGACTTACTCGTGACCGAACCAATATCCCTGATAATGCACCGAGCAAAATATTTTCGGACGCCGAAAAATCAGAATTACTTAGCCAGATAAAGGATGAATTAAAGCATATTATTTCCTCGGTTCAGGTTACATCAGACCCTGTTTCATTTCAAGATTTTATATCTAACAAAAGCGTACAACTGATCGATATCGAGCAAGACATAGTCAACTCAAAGGATCGAATGATTCAACAGATAAGAAAGTTGGAACAAAAAGCGAGTGTAAATTTAGCTATTGGATGTGCAACATCGGTCGGGGCAATGTTTATACTTTATTCAACGTATGCTGATAGAACAGAGACTTTCACTACAATCTATGAAGCCATCAGGTACTACTCACCCAGATTGTCGACGGTAATTTTTGTAGAATTGTTTTCATTTTTCTTTCTGAGATTACACAGGGCAACGATACATGACATAAAATATTTCCAGAACGAGATCACAAATCTAGAACTGAAGTATTTGTCTCTGAAAACATCAATGTTCTACAATGATAAAAAGCTGGTGCATGAAGTATTAAAAAGCCTTCATACTGATGAACGGAATTTTGTACTAAAAAAGGGCGAGTCGACTGTCGGTTTAGAAAGCTTAAAAATGGGAGATCAATCGGACCGAAGTTTCTTAGAAGGTATACGGTGGGTTTTAGATAATAGCCAACATTCAGTTAAATCCAGATTGAGATCGACGAACAGTAGGCCCAAAACTAGCATGAGCGAGTAAAGAAACATCCCATCAGGTAGTTTACCATTTGATGTGCCTTGCCGCCAATAACCGATCAACGATCCGATACAATATCCACAAGCATAAAGTGGCCTTAAAAATTCTGTTTCATGAACGACCTTAGGTTCCTATATTGGCAATGATTGAAAATCAAAACTATCTATTACAATGGTACATAACTTCATTTAGTAGTCGAAAAAGTAAAGTTCTAGATGGTATCCTGGCTATAACGCCGCGTAAGGGTTCAGTTTCAGCATCTTCAATATCGAGTATGATTGAAGATCTAAAATTTTCGGAGTCGCTTGCGCATTGTGAATATTTAAGAGATCGAGGATTTGTCAAATTGCTTGATGTCAGTGACAGGGACGGATCTGATTATATTGTTAGTCGGACACCTGGTGGCGATGTTTTTTTTCAGGATGGAGGATGTCGAAAGGAATCTGCCCATGAGGCCATCAAGGGGGCATTTGGGATAGCTAAAGTACTATTAGCATTAATTTCAGGAATAATTCTGATATACATACCTTGGCAGGCACTCCAATATCAGAGAAAACAAGATCAGCGCGAAGAAGCGAGACGAGATTTCGAAAATAGGCTCGAAGGTCGCGATTCAACAATTGATGTACTGAATGTCCAGATAGATCAGTTGAAAGATTCCTTAGCTTATCTAAAAATACAACGACTAATTGTAGATGCTAAGACTCAAACTAATGCAACAAAACGTATTGAATGAACAAGCGTACCGCTAAAAAACTGCTGTTCGAGCAAAAAGAGAAACTGGATGAAATAAAAAATCATGATGATCAATGGATCATTCAAACGGGCTCGCTTATTGAAAGAATTTTTGGAAAGAGCTCCAATGAATATTTCTATTTTTATCAGTTTTCATTTGCTTTGCAGTATGTTCCGCTAGAAGAAAAGAGCAATCGCCAACTCCGTTATAATGACAATGTATCGGACATGAAGCAGTTCCTTTTAAATTGCGGTAGAACAATCGAACTTGTAGCATTTGATGCAGAATCCAAGAAAAATATCATGAGCAATCTTGCCCCAATCCAGTTTTGGGGCACCATATTAAGCGTAGGGTTTGTTGTTTTTGGAGCTGGATTTTCAATAGGGAAATACATGTCTGATGTTCAAAATGTTGCATTGAATCAGCAAGTGAAAACTTTATCTGACAGTTTATCTGCGCGAACTCTTACCAAGATTATACCCGGCGGTGATTCCGCACAAAAATCCGAGGATCAGGACAAAAAGATTAATTAAGTTCGGATTCATTATCTAAAATGTAAAATGGTGTAAATCGCATCCCTGACATCATCATTCATCCGGTGGGATAATCCGGATTCCTTTTCCACGTATCGACGGCCGTGATCAGTCCAATATCCTTCCATAGTTTTGAATATTCCCTTTTTTAGTGGCGAGAACTCATGCACGATGAAACCAGCCTTTCGAATGATCTTTGCAATCAGCTTACCGGTTGCATGGTTTTCTCCAACGTTTCGGGCTTTGGCCTGAGCTGTGGCATAATTGCCGCCGCGTAGATTGCTCTTTTTGATCTTCCATCCGGCTTCAATGTAAACCGTGGTCTCGGCTGGATCCAACTCCTTCAAGGCGTCGAGAATATTCTCAATGCTGACAGATTTTGCCATTGTCCAGGTCCGTGTTGGATAATGCCATGCTGCAACGCCTGATGCATTCAGGTCCGGGTCGATGGCCACAACATTTGGTGTATGGCAGTTTGGGCGCGGGATGAATTTCATATTAACAGACTGATTGTGCTCGGATCGGTGTAAATTTACTTTATCCTTCCGCGAAGGTGTAGCCGGCGTAATGCGCTGTACATGTAAGAACGTTCCGCATCTTCATTCGGCTCGAAGCCGCCTTTCCATCCGAATCCCTCTGGTGTATTCGTGTATGGATTATGAACGCAGCGGGCTTTCCCTTTTTCATCCACATAGATCAGCCCCCATTGTACTGGTAGGTCTGAGACTTTCAATAGGTTGGTAGGGCAGCAATAGAACCGGTATCGTCCGATTCCTCTCTCTGGAAACATACGGAATGGTTTCTTGCGATCTGCAAAGAAATCTGACCGGGATACTTTGCATTCGATCATAATGCTATGCTTCCAGGATCCGAATCCAATGACGTCAGCGCATTCAGTTTGAAGCGTTTTAAGCTCTTTAAAGGCGAAACCGCAGCTCTTTTTCAAAACCCAGTTGTAAGCTGAATCGACCAAATCTCTGTGTGTCAATGTGCTCATCTTCTTCTCGACTTTGCGGTGGATGGATATTCAATGACATTGCACATTTCCTTTAATCGATCAGCGGCTCGCTCGCCGTAAAAGGATTTAAGCGCGTCCATGTCCAGGTTGGATGTGAAGTGCGTGAAATGGCGCGGTAATTCCTTATGCCGGATCCTGATGATCTCGCCCATCACATTACGAATGTTTCCCATGTGGTTGCCGAGGGATTCAGAACCTAAATCGTCAAAGAATCTCCCTAAATGAATTTGACCAAAGCATTTTTCTGTGCTCTTGTTCACCGGACTTCCGCAGTACTTATCGAAAACAGCCTCGCCGATTTCTTTGGTTGTAAACTCATCAACAATATCCTGACAATCATGCTGGGAGTATGACAGACGCGGGTTTTCATTGCAAATCTTCATCAGCTCCGTCTTGCCGCATCCAATCGGCCCGATGATCAACAAGCCTTTCGAGAATGAAAAGTCCGGGCTAAGCTTCAAGAAATCCATGTCGCCGGTGAAATACATGCAGATCGTGTTCACCACGCCTTTGTTTTCTTCGTCAATACTGAACGGATCCGGCCATGATTTGTCCAATGAGCGGGATTGGCCGATTTTCAGCACTATGTCGCGGAACTTGAATTTGTCCATGTCTGGGAATACAGGACCTTGATTGACCTTTTTGGCGTAGGCGGCATTGTACTCCTTTTGCGCTTTTTCCTGCCTTGCTTTGGCAATGGCCATAGCGACCGCAACTTCGCGCACTGCAAATTCTTCTTCTTCTGTGAGCTCAGGCATCACATAATCGCTAGAATTCCACGTGCGCAACGTTACCAGCTCCGACTCGCTTAGATGGTTCAGCGATGGACGTAGGGCGGAGCGTGCTGCCGCCTCGTTGGTTTGATTTTCCATTGGAAGTGCTTTTGTTAAATTTAAGATCGTTCTCATGCCACGTTACCAACCTGCCGGGCAAGTGCCACGTGCCCTTTTTTGATTTGAGCTCTTTGTACCACTTGGGGATATTCTTTTTGTCGGGAGTGGACCAGTAGCGGATAAACTTCTTGTACATCTCCATCGGGTATTCGTCCGGATGTTCAGCATTGAATTGCTTGCAGGATTCGCGCAGCACTTCACAAGTGGCAATGCCGTCTTTGAAAGTCAGTAGGTATGGATTTTGTTTTTCCCCAGACCCCTTTTCTTTTTCTTCAGTTAATAATTCTTTATTTAATAATTCTTCTTTAGTATGTATATATAGGTCGCTTGATGGCTCTGCCGGTAAAGTTTCTTTACCGTCTTGGTAAAGTTTCTTTACCGCTTCTTGATTTAATGCAATGTTTTCCGGCTGTTGTTGGTAAAGATTCTTTACCGCTGGAATATCTGCCGGTAAAGTTTCTTTACCACTATCCTTTTGTAAGTGGTCAACTTTCTTTACCGTCTGATCGCCTGCCGGTAAAGATTCTTTATCAGAGCAATTCGACAACGGTAAAGTTTCTTTATCGACGGAGTTCGAAGCCGGTAAAGTTTCTTTACCACTCGATGTGTTGAATTCCAATGCTTCGGTAAAGTTTCTTGACCAATTTCCGGTGCATTTCAACTTGCCGGTGTCGTTTGTGACGTAGCCTATCCGGTCAAGTTTCTTTACCAGGTCGATGATTGCCTGCTTAGAAACTCCCAAATTTTCAGCCAGCTGATTGCGGGACATGGTACAGTACTCGCTCAATTTAGTCTGATCTTGCACCAAGTAGCACAAGTAGAACTCGTTCCATGTAAGTCCTAGGGAAATACGGATATTATTGAGTTCAATCATTATAGTGTGTTAAAAAAGGGTTAATGCTGCCTGTTTAAGGTCTGCCGACCGCACGTGTTTAATGCTGTCTTGCCAGTATTCAGTTTTCAATTCGCATCCATCGCCATATCTGCCCATCTTCACGGCCTGATAGACAGTTGAGCCAATGCCATTGAAAGGATCTGCAACCACGTCGCCGGGATTGGAATAGCGTTCTATGCATCGCTCAATGATGTCGAGCTGCAAAGGGCAAATGTGTTTCACCAGATTGCGGCGGGCCTGCGTGCTGTTCAGGGTGTTTACCCGGCTGATATCATCCCAAATCTCAGTGCTCAGTGCCTGGGGAGGTACGGCCATAAATGTGCGAGGTAGCATTCTAACCTGATCAAGCTTTTCACAGATTTCGATGTGTTTGTGATAATCGTACCGCTCGGTAGTGTCAATGGCTTTCCATGCCTTCAATACGTCCGACAAATCAAGCTTTTTGAGGTATTCCGGATCGATTAGCCGCTCGCCGCTGGTTTTCCAGTGGGCATGCGCATCAAGTTGCCAGCGGGCTAAGGTGTACTGCTCTTTCGAGTGCTGCACAGGTTCATCGGCATAGGCGTTCTCTGATCCGGTTGGCGGCTTGCGGAAGATCAAGACATATTCAGGAAGGCCAGCGCCCATCTTCGTCATATCCTTGCATGCTTCGGACCAGGATAGCCGGTAAGTTGAATTGTTCTCCTGAACAACATCAGTGTCGATGGTGATCCGTGAAAGTAGGTGAAATCCGTGCCTTCGGAAACATTGCGTCGTGTCGTCGCTGAAAGGATCTATGCTTGTAAAGCCGGTTCCGTTCATGTAGCTGTAACGGATCCTGTCTTTCACGTGGATGGCTGCAATGCGTCCGGGTTTAAGCGTCCGGTAAAGATGCGGCACAAGGAAGTCCATCTGCTTAAAGAACTCCTCATTGCTTTCGTTATGCCCAAAGCAGTTGTAATTCTCGCTGTATTCATAATGATTGCCGAATGGAATGCTGGTAACGATGAGGCCTATACTGCAGTCCGCTTTGTTGGCATATTCATCGACTGAATCGTTGTTGACCTGAATCCAGTTTTCACCGCGCATCTCTCTGCGGCCGGTGAACATCTCCCGTTTTAGCTGATACTGGTAGAGGTCACTGTTCAAACCGAATTCCTGAATGATCGAGGTCATTTCTGATTGCAGGTGAACGTGATCATGCCACTTCTCTTCCAGTGTGTTCAAGATTTCAAGCTCTGCATCAGTAAAGATCAGGTGAAGCTCGACTTGATGCTTTTGCATAAAGCGCAGGATCCTGTGCACTGCCTGGATAAAGTCATTGAAGCGGTAATCGATGCCGACAAAGATTGCTTTGTGGCAATGATATTGGAAGTTGCACCCGGATCCTGCGATCTCAGGTTTCGTTGACAGATATTTGAATTCGCCTTCTGAGAATCCAGTCAAGTATTTCTCTTTCTCGTCTAGGCTCTGCGATCCATAAACCGACTTACAATCCTCACCAAGTGCTTTCTGTATTTCCTGCCTCTCAGATTCCAGGTGGTGCCACGTGATAAAGTGATCATCAGGATTCTGATCTATTATCTCTTTCATCTTTGCCACTCGGTAGGGCATGCTGTTTCGCTTTTCCCGCGCAGCATCCGGCAAGCTTTTCGAAGAATCGGGAATGAAGGTTGCTTGCTTTGTCTTTTTATCCACCTTCACTTCACGTTCAAAAGTGACCATGTGCCGGTGAATAACCAGCGGGGGAAGTTCATAGCCTGTGTCATCATAGCCAAGATCAGACGGCTTGGTAATGAACACTGCCCAGCTCGACATCCAAAACCAGAATTCTTTTTCGCGGTTTTTGTAAAGTGTGAGGTTACCGGCCGTTGTTGAATCCCTTTGAAAGAATCGGGTAAGTGCCTGGCCGCGATCCATAATGCCGAGGTATTCCGCATAATTGATCAATTCCAGATATCGATTCGGTGACGGCGTAGCTGTGTGAACGAAGCGGTAGGGGACATTGCCAAACGTATCGAGTATGGCGTTTGTCGTGTCTGTTTCTAGGTTACGCAAGCAAGATGCTTCATCAAACGTGACAGATACGAAAAGACTGGCATCAATATCACCTTTTCTTATCCGCTCGTAGTTTGTGATGTAAAAGTGGTGACCTTCCTCGATCTGATCCGTGCGGGTGATATATTTCAGCTTTGGCATGCCGAGCTTCTTGCGATCCTTTTCAAATTCCTGCTTTACACCCAGAGGACAAACGAATAGCGTGTTTCCACCTTTATATGATTGGATCAATCGCTGTGTTTCCAGCTGCATGATCGTCTTGCCCAGGCCGAAGTTTGCGAAGATTGCACGAGTTCCGCCTTTAATGGACCACTGGACAATATCACGCTGATGCGGTTTTAAAATTGGATGGAGGTCTTCCGGATGAATGTCAAAACCCGTCTTTGGGGCAATACGGATCTTGGCTTCCAAAAAGTTTTGGTAGTTCATTACTATGTAGTTTTTAGAATTAGCAGGGGAAGTGCTTATACAATAGCGGCAAGCTTATCCTCGCGCTCTCTTATAATTGAAATCAACACTCGTTTAATGACGTCTTCGTGCTCGCCGCCATTTCGTTGTATAGCATTATAGACAGCGTATTTCGTCAATTCAAAACCATACTCACCAGCTCGTTCAACCACTAATTCCGCATAATTACTCTTTGTGGTCAGCTTCTTGCGAAGATCTCGAATGCTCATCTGATCCAAATACTCTGTGTGCCGAATAGTTACATTCTCCATCTATTTTGGTTAATTTTAGTGGATTTTAATTTATTTTAATCAATTATTGTCTATAATTGCATTAGAAGGTAAATCAAAGATACAGCAAATTTACTTAAAGTCAAGCAAAATAGACTAAAAATGGAAAATGAATCAATTTTAAAAGATCGAATGCGAGCTTTGATGGATCACTATGGTATAGGGGTCAAGGAATTGGTTGAGAAAATCGGTGGAAGTAGAGCGACATACTTCAATATCTTAAATGGTTCTTCTCAGCCCGACTTTAAAACAACAGTGGCTATCCTGAACGGATTTCCGGAGATGTCTGCAGAGTGGTGGACTCGTGGAGACGGCCCGATGCTAAAAACATCGATTTTATCGAAAGAAGAGGCTGACAGTATTATCGCAGAAAACAAAGCAATCAAAGCTCTGTACCGTGCAGAGCTTATGGGAAAGTCTAAGGGTGCGATCCTTTGCCCAGATGTAGACAGAGAAACACGTAAACACCAATTTAAAGATGCAATGAAGTCTTTAAGAGGGAAACGTACTTCCAAGTCTATATCGGTTCGTATCCCAGGAGTGAAAGCGCCTACTTTAAGCGACTTGTTCGAAGAGTAAGCGATTGCTCCGAAAGGGCTTCAATTTGAATGAAAAGGCTGCATAAAAGACTACCATATCTTAAAAATGCGCCAATCCAGTGAGTGAAAAGGGTAGGTTCGACTCCCCGCATCTCCACTGATTGAAAAATCAAATCTTACAAAAACCCGCAAAATCAATTTGCGGGTTTTTTGTTATCCGCAGATTTTGCAGCAAAACCCGAGGGAGGAATTAGGGGTTGAGAAAAATACGGGAAAGTAAGTATTTGAAAATAAGTTGATTAGAGATGGATTTCGACTCCCTCCATCTCCACTCCAACAAGTTTCAAAATCTGCATAGGCCCGTAAATCAAGATTTGCGGGCTTTCTGTTTTCCTGCTCGCTATCCAAATCTTTCAAAGTCTAACAATAGCAAAGGGACGAATTCGGGACTGAGTCCCATTATGATTGTTAGTCCCTTTTTGGTCCCTTGGATATACCTAATTGTTTGTCATTCAATAACATGTGCAGCAAATGAACATCTTGATTCAACAAAATGAGATATCTAATTTTAAAACAAAAAAAGATGGAATCAAGCATGACAATTCTGTTTTCGGTTAGGCAATCAAAGATCAATCGAAACAATCAACTGCCCGTTTACATGCGGGTAACAATTGGTGGAGCAAGGTTTGAAGTTGCAACAGGCAAATCTGTATCACCGGAAAGGTGGTCAGCAAGCTCAGGAAAAGCGAAGGGCGCAACAATAGAGGCTAAAGAAGTCAACGCATTTTTGGAAACCTTGGCAGGTAAAGCTTATGCTATTCAGCGGCAAATCATCAAGGAGGACCTATTGATGTGTATTGAAATTTTTAAGCGGAAGTGGCAGGGAGAAGATCAAAATATCATCGGGCTGTTGACCATATTTAAAGAACATAACGCCAAGGTTAAACAGTTGATCAATTTAGAATATGCGCACGCAACCTATATGCGATATCAGACCACGCTCAGGCACACCGAAGAGTTTATCACCTGGAACTACAAAACGAAGGACTTTGATGTCCGAAAACTCAATTTCAAATTTATATCGGATTTCGAGTTTTATTTAAAAGGTGTAAAAAAGGTTGGTCACAATGCTACAATGAAGTACTTGGCAAACCTAAAGAAGATAGTACTCATTTGCGTAAAAAATGACATCATAGCGAAAGACCCGTTTTTTGCCTTCAAATTTGCAAAGCACGAAGTAGATCGAATTGCATTGACGGAGCACGAATTACGCACAGTTGCGAATAAAGTGTTCGAGATCCCACGCTTAGAACAAGT
The DNA here is from genome assembly GCF_000428845.1 of Dyadobacter alkalitolerans DSM 23607. Classification (GTDB taxonomy): domain Bacteria; phylum Bacteroidota; class Bacteroidia; order Cytophagales; family Spirosomataceae; genus Dyadobacter; species Dyadobacter alkalitolerans. Next base: position 547,124 of record NZ_AUAS01000004.1, read on the forward strand.
AAGAGACATCTTTCTCTTCTGCTGCTACACCGGCCTTGCGTATGCCGATGTGGCAAAACTTAGCAAAATGGATATAATCGAAGGTCGTTCAGGTGAAATGTGGATAAATATAAAACGTCAAAAGACAGACTCTGCCTCACGAATTCCACTGTTACCACCAGCTTTGAAGTTGCTAAAAAAGTACGAGAGCCAATTGGAGCGTTTAGACAAGCATCTACTTCCGGTCCTTTCCAACCAGAAGATGAATGCTTATTTGAAAGAGATTGGAGATGTTTGTGGAATAGTTGAGCCAATTACTTTTCACCTAGCAAGACACACTTTTGCTACTACTGTTACGCTTTCAAATGGAGTTCCAATTGAAACGGTTTCAAGAATGCTCGGACATCGTAGCCTGAAAACGACCCAGCTGTACGCGAAAGTCCTGGACAAAAAAGTCAGTGATGATATGCAACGATTGTCAGAGATTATAGGTGCAAAATATTAGGTCACTTATATGATTGCATTGTTAGAAGTCTGACAAACAAACTCGGCAAAAAGGGCAGCTAAATAAGTGGCCCTATTACCTGAGGATTGTGAGAAGCCGCCAAAAGCTTACGGCATAATGGCGGCTTTTCTATTGTTTGAGGTACTACAAGTTTTACCAGCGAACTCAGTGGGGCACTAGTTTCGTTTCCTTTGGCTGTTAACGGCAACTATTAAACAGGCTTTTTCTGTTGCCAAGCATATATTTTTAAATGAGCATGAGGAATATAAATAGAATCATTTCCACCTTCTCACATGTAGTATCTATGGCTCACAACATCAATTTTCTTAAGAAAAGACAAGTACAGTCATTTCTGTTAAAGGAAAAAGCCAAACAAGGGCTTGCACAGGTGGTCGATCAGTACCATAGTAGCCGAGGGCAATCACCAACGCCGGATTAGATTACAAGCATGAAAACGCTAAACTTTTTGCTGGGGTGTTAATTGGACCTACTATCGATCAATGCAACAAGGCCGATTGCTGATTCGCAGCTCAAAAGCTAATAGAGATTGCTATGGCACTTAATAAGGAAGTGTTGTGGGATTTGGAGGGAAGAGTAAATGTGTTTTCAACGCAATATATAAATATTGTCGAGGATGTTCGTGTACCGTCAGCGGCTATTAGCCTCAACTAGTGGGGGGGTGTCTCCCTTTTCTTTTTTATCAGCAAAGCTGGTCGCCGTGGAAGTGAAGCTTCAATTAGCTTTTGATTCAACCAGCCAGATTTTACTTCCCAGCTTAGGATGGTATGATGGCAAGTATTTTATGTAGCCGAATATTTCGAGCTCTTTCAAGTGTTTATGATATGTCGACGGGCTTTTTGCTCGGGACATCTGCATGATCATCCGCCTAGTTACCTGAAAGGGACTTGATTTCCTGTTTTTATCCCAAAGCAGCACCAAGGCAAGGTAAGTCCCCACATGCCAGATCCTTACTCTTCGGTCAATAAGGATCCGGTTAAAGATTTTTGTTATTGATCTTTCCATCACTTTGTTCGTTTTGTATCAGCTAGCACCAGTGATTGGATTTCCTGGAATGCATAATAAAATGATCCTCCTATATTGCTATGTTTTAACCTTCCGTTTATTCTCAGATTCTGATGCGTACCGGATGAGATGTTCAGCATCCTCCTTTTGCATTAGCGCTTCGAAGCCATTTCTTCGGAGCCTTATTCGAGCTGGCAGGAAACCGCTTTAAATCTTCGAGCAGCTCCCGCCGTAAGACTTGTAAAACTTCCTTATTTATTACCTCAATATTTGTCTTTCAAAACTAATTGTCAGCCACTAAGTTTAAACGGAGAAATTACGGTCGCCTTGTTTTTCTTGAATGACAGTTGCTAACAGAAGACCCGAACTCACTGAGTTATAGGCCAAAGAAAGATTGCAGCACGGTAGCGACTACCACCAGAAAAATACAGCTTCCAAACCACGCAGCCGCGACTTTTCCAGTATCATTGTCCCCGGCATTCCATTTCTGGAAAACCTTCACTGCGCCCACCAGCCCGAGTACTGCGCCGATGGCATACTATAATACTCCCGAATATCTGGACAGCTACTTAAATTTTTAACTTAGTAGTTGACTATGAAAAAGGAACGCAGAAAATTCAGCGCAAGCTTCAAAGCAAAAGTGGCTATTGAGGCCATCAAGGAGGTCAGCACCGTACAGGACTTGGCATCCAAGTATGAGATTCATCCGACTCAGATCACAGCTTGGAAACGCGAGTTTCTTGAGAATGCCGAGTTGGTATTCAGCAAAGAGCAGCCTGCTGCTAGCGAAGCAGAAAACTCCAAGGAAAAGGATCTATACTCAAAGATCGGGGAACTTCAAGTACAAGTCGATTTCCTAAAAAAAGTCTTGGGGAAATGA
>NZ_AUAS01000005.1 GCF_000428845.1 Dyadobacter alkalitolerans DSM 23607
CAGTGAAAGACGAAGCTGTTCAGACTAGTTTAACACATATATTAAATGAGTTTGACGTTGCTATAAAGAGGTTAAATGACGAAATTGAAGAATTAACGAAAGCTAATTTCAGTCAGGAGCTCATCAGATTGACTTCCATAGTAGGCATTTCAACAACTATTGCTACGGCATTGATTGAGGTAACCGGCGGTCTCAGGCACTTTCATTCGGCTAAAGCTCTGGTTAAATTCATTGGTGTAGCCCCTATTATCTATCAATCCGGAAAGCTAAATTCAGCTAAGGGAATCTGTAAAACTGGTGATGGCCAATTAAGGAGCATGCTGTATACTGCCTCCTGGTCTGCAATTCAGCATAATAAATCATGTCGAGCGCTCTATGAACGTTTAAAAGCCGCAGGCAAAGCTTCAAAAGTCGCACTAATTGCAGTCGTTAACAAGTTACTTCGGCAGGCGTTTGCAGTGGTCAAGTTCGATCAGGATTTTGATCCAAATTATTGTCCAATTTTACGGAGTTATCCTTGACTTTTAATACAGTTCATAAAATTTGATATAACAACTTCAGGAGCCAATTCTGGGCTTCATCCTCGTTAATTGCTCCGTAAGCAAGCACAGCAGCTTTCATTTTTCTCGGAAACCTTTCTTAACTACTTGACTATAAGCTTACTTATCCTTCAAATAAAGTACTTAGCAATAAATACCGTTTTACATAGTGTAATGAGATTTGAAAATTTGTTGAACCAATCTATGTCAGCACAGCGGCTCTAATATTTGTCCAAAAAAAATTTGCTCAAACGTATTGCGTAATCAAATGGTTTCTCATTACATTTGTAACCAGATGGTTTCATATATATGGAGTTGAGAAGAGATGTTTTTCAGGCAATATCGGATCCTGTCCGTAGGGACATTATTCAGCTGCTTAGCGGGCAGTCCATGAATTTGAACTCAGTAGCGGGGCATTTTGACATCAGCCGACCGGCTGTTTCCAAACACATTAAGATATTGGTGCAATGTGGAATAGTGACGGTCCGGCAAGATGGACGTGAGCGCTATTGCATGGCTGACCCGATGAAGCTCAGGGAGGTGGACAAATGGTTGGACCATTACCGGAAGTTTTGGGCCAAGAAACTGGACGCCCTGGGGGATTTTCTTGAGAATCAAGAAGATGAGTAACCTGCTTTAAATCAATATTTTATATAACTAATAATTTAAAGATGGAAAAAAATTCGATCGTTACAGAACGCATCTACAATGCTCCCATTGAAAAGGTGTGGAAAGCCATTACGGATAAAGCCCAAATGAAAGAATGGTATTTTGATCTCAGTGAATTCAAACCTGAAAAAGGATTTAAATTTAGCTTTTCGGGTGGTGACGATAAGGTGCAATTTCTTCATGAATGTGAAATACTTATTGTTGAGCCGCCGAAGAAATTGGCTTATAGCTGGACATATCCAGAATATGAGGGCTATTCCGTGGTAACTTTTGAACTTTTTGAAGAAGGCCCGAAACAAACCAGGTTAAAGCTTACGCATGAAGGTGTTGACAGTTTCCCAAAAAACAATCCGAATTTTGCGGTTTCGAGCTTCACCGGCGGTTGGGACTTTATATTAGGCCAGTCACTCAAAAAATATGTCGAAACAGAAATTATCCAAAAAACGATTTCCATTACTGCGCCTGCGGACGTGATTTGGAATATTGTGCTTAACCCTGATAATCAATGGGGAATGGCATTTGGTGGTGGCTCTTTTGTAGAGACGGACTGGAATATAGGATCACAGGTAGTATGGTTGGATACAGACGGCGAAGTTGGGGCACGTGGCATTGTAAAAGAGCACCGCAAGGCTGCTTATTTACAAGTAGATATGTTCGACGATGTGGACGCCGACCCGACCAGCGAGACCGGTGAATACTCTGAAAAATATAGCTTAGTTGATCATAAAGACGGCACTTGCACCCTTTCCCTCGAATCGGGGCCATTGGCGAAAAGGTACACGGATGAACATGCAGGCATGTGGGAGAACGCGATTAAAATTATAAAAGATCTTTCGGAAGGCAAATAAAGGGAACAGATTGCTGGTTCACCGACAGATCGAGCAAGATTTTAACCCACGGTGAAATACCGGCGGCCCGCATCTCGGGCCGCCACAAATGTTAGGAATGTTGTAAACGAAATAGTTACTTCTTAGCCTGATGGCTCCGCTAGGCCACAACCATATCGGCCCGCTGCATGGTGGGTATGGCACTTTCAAAGATACCTGCCTGGTTTGATATTATTTATCCGTAAATGTTGTCAATTAGGTGCTTGGTTAATTATTGACCTATTTACAAAAAATTACAAACTTCAATGGTTCAATGATGAGATAGATATGATAGCAAAAATTATTTACAAAAGAACCCGTGGCGCTTTTTGTTCTTTGTTTAGTTTAACCCGAAGTCCTCGAATGGGTGCAGTTCCAATTGCTTTAATCGTTGATTTGAATATGCGAATACCTACCGTGGCCGTTGCACAACTCCCTACTAATGGTTTGTTATACTGCGGCATGACTTACATGCTATGGTATTTGCGTAAAGTAATGATAGCATTTATAACGATCATTAGACCAGGAACTAATACTTAATATCTCTTGAACAGTTTGTCAATGACATCAAAATAATCAATAGCAGATCGTATTTTTTACGCATATTATAAAGCCTGTACTACTGTTTGTGAGAAGATGTACTTCCACCCGTGTGTTAATATATGGCATAGTTTTAATCGCCATTAATTAACTCAGCTGCACTTTATGGAAAATTTAAGTTCTAAGCTATTCAAAACTAATTTTGTGGATACCTTCCCAGGTGATCACAGTGGTAATCTGCACCCACGTCAAACTCCCGGAGTTTTATATAGTAAGGCAGTACCTACACCCGTACAGAAACCCGAACTTGTAGCCTGGTCCGCCGAACTGGCAGACAGCCTGGGCATCGCGGAACCTGGTCCAGACGACATACAAATTCTGGGCGGCAACCTCGTTACCCCGACAATGTACCCCTATGCAGCCTGCTATGCCGGCCACCAATTTGGCCACTGGGCAGGGCAACTTGGTGACGGTCGGGCTATCACTTTAGGCGAATGGGAAAGCCCCAAAGGAAATACCTGGGAGTTGCAGTTAAAGGGTGCTGGCCCCACTGCGTATTCGCGGAGAGCCGATGGTCGGGCAGTTTTACGCTCATCCGTACGGGAATACCTCATGAGCGAAGCGATGCATTACCTGGGTGTCCCTACTACGCGGGCATTGGCGCTGATTACCACGGGCGACAAGGTGGCACGTGATATGTTTTACGAAGGGCGTCCTGCTGATGAGCCGGGTGCCATTGTAATGCGTGCAGCCCCAAGCTTTTTACGTTTTGGTAACTTTGAAATGCTTGCCGCCAGAAACGAGATCGACAACCTCACTCAATTGGTAAACTGGACGATCGAGCACTTTTATCCACATATTGAAGGTGAGGACAAAGTACTGCGCTGGTTTGGCGAAGTCGTCGAACGTACAGCCACGATGATCGTTGAATGGCTGAGGGTAGGCTTTGTACATGGGGTTATGAACACAGATAATATGTCTGTGCTTGGTTTAACAATTGACTATGGCCCGTATTCTTTTCTTGACAACTACGACCCTGACTTTACGCCTAACACCACCGACTTGCCAGGCAAGCGATATGCATTCGGCAAGCAGGCAAGAATAGCTTACTGGAACCTCAGCCGACTGGCTAAAGCGTTGGTACCATTGATTTCGGAAACCGACAAACTAGAAATTCAGCTGAAGGCCTATGAAGACGATTATTGGCGAAAGTACTACGCCATGATGGCAAATAAGTTGGGTTTAGACGGTATAAACGATGATGATGATGTAAAGCTTGTTGCCGAATTCGAAAAAGTATTGACGGCAATCCAGCCAGATATGACGATCTTTTATCAGCTACTGATAGATATGCAGACAGAAGTAGCCACAGAGCAAGACATGCTTAGTTACTTTAAGAGCAGCCTGTATAATGACCCTGAACCGGGAGATGCCACCCAGCTTTACACTCTTTTGAAGAGCTACCAAGCTCGTTTAAGAACGAACACCTGCACAAGGGAAGATAGCTTACAGCGCATGCGCAAAGCTAATCCAAGGTTTATTTTAAGGAATTTTCTGCTTCATATGGCGATTGAAGAATTGCAAAAAGGAGAGAACCAACTCTTTTTGAAACTACAGCAGGCCCTTAGGGATCCATATTCGTCAAGCCATAATGAGTTCTTTAAAATGCGCCCCGGCTGGGCGACCAAGAAGCCTGGCTCCTCTACCTTGTCATGCAGCTCATAAATCTGGTCTAAGTCAACTCTACTAATTAATGTTGAAACAATATGTAACGTACATTTTTTTATCTGAACTATGGCCCCGCCTCAATCCAGGCAGCTGAAGACAAACGATCGCTGTTTGCATTAGCGCCGGTGCCTTGATTTGCTTTTCGACTTTTTTTATCCTGGTTATCACCGGCTTTGACTATTTTCTTGGCAAGTTTGGTTGCCGTGTCTTTGATGGCTTTGCGGATCTTCTTGGATTCGCTTGTAGGTGCTGTTAGTTTCTGTTGAAGCGTTTCAGAAATCTGGGCTGCCAATTCCTTCTTTTGACCTTTCATGATGCTAGCTTGATGATATCGTTTTTATGCCTTTGTTTAAACACCCTGAAACGTATATTAAAATACGTGAGATGCAGCCTTTTTTAGTTACTAATCATCAAGCAATAATCGCGCCTGCTTTAATTCCTGGACGTAAATATCAGTAACTGATTTTGGTCTGTGCAAAGCTTCAATCGGAAAGCTTTCCTTTAACAATTCAATATCCTGCATCCTATCTGCATATTTTGTAACAAGCGCTGGATCAGGAAACTGCTTATTGTTTTCAAGGGATATCAACTCGCCATATGCTACTACAAGCCCGCTCATCACTTCGTCCAATAAATCCGAATCAAGAAAGTAGCCAGCCCCGGCCTGCTCACAGGATTGCTCTCAACAGGAACTTTGGTGCTGCATGCTGGACTGCTCTTCGTCTAATTTTCTAAGGATTACCATAATACAGATGAATTAGATATGAGCCTGAATTCTGTAATAACCTGATCAAATTGCTGTCCTGAAATACCGCTGAAAGCGATTACCTGGTCCTTGGTCCCTTTATCAAAAATCGCTTGAAGATCTCCATATGCAGGCAGCTTCAAGCCAACCGGGCTGCAAAACAATGCTTCCCCTTGCCGCTTGACGCTCACTTCAACAAAGGGCTTAATTTGAACGTGCTGATCAGAGTAATAACTTCTGATAACTACTTTCACATGTTTAGTGTCACCTTGAACCAGAAAGGTCTTTTCATGTACCATGTCCACTTTTTATAATGCTGCTTGGTAAACTTACAAATAAGCCGTAAGCTAAACCTGCACTTAATGGTAAGATAATCTATTGCAGGTCTTGGTCAGGCCATCATGTAGGTGATCTTGTCAATGATTAGGTACACTATATTGTCCGGGTCGGCTGATTGGCTGAGCGAAAATTATTCTGCCCCGGATTCAAAGTGGCTATTAACATAAGTCTTTGCCTGGCTTAATGAGGCAAAATATTTTTCGTCATCGCTGGCCTGTTGTCTACTGAAATCATCGCCCAATCGCTGCTCAATAAAAGCGACATCAGCATAACTCACGCGCAGCTTGTAGAAATCTAGGCCAGTGAGCGCTGGGTCTGCTTGCTTGTGCATGCCCGAGCTCAAATAGATCAGTCTTTGTGGCCTCTTGATCAGACATGTCAAAGATAAGGCGCAATGCTGTTGACAGCCAATATCATTGAAAGTCCGTCTGGGCTAAGCGTATTTTCCAAGGCCTGGTATATACCGGCGTTGTGGATGATCGCATCAAAAGTGCCAAGCCTGTTGACCAGCCCGGCCAGGTCTTTGTTTCCTGGATGCTAGATAAATCCCCGATAAGTACTGTTTCTGCACCCGGCACCATGGCCAGTCCATACTCTGCACGCTGTGAATTGCGCGCGTGCAAGACCACACTATGCCCTAGGTGGACCAGTGCATTTGCTGCCAGTTGCCCAAGCCCGTCCACTGAGCCCGTTATGAAAATCCTTGCCATACATGTTTTTATTAACCGCTTACTTTTTAGGCCTAAACCATCGCCTAAATTATTGCAATCCGTAATTCAGCATTTAACTGGCTATATTGGGGATTTAAAGCGGAAAAAGTGTTTGCGGCATTGGTCGCATTGTGATAGCTCGGACACGGACGATGCAGCCATAACACCACCAGTCAGGTTCAGCTTGGATTCGGATACATTGAATATAACATTTGCTTAACATCAGATAAATTATTTTGCAAGAAAGACATTTAACAATTTATGCAAACAATACTGGGATCAGGCGGCGATATCGGCACGCCGCTGGCCAAAGAACTAAAAAAATACACCAAGCACATTCGCCTTGTAGCGCGCAAACCCTTACAGGTAAACGGGGACGACGAATTGTTTAAAGCAGACCTTCTGCATGAAGCAGAAGTCCAGGCTGCCGTTGCAGGTTCCGAGGTGGTTTATCTGACAGTGGGATTCGAATATAAAACCAGCGTGTGGGAAAAGGATTGGCCGGTGGTAATGAAAAATGTGATCAATGCGTGCCTGATGCATAAGGCCCGGCTAGTCTTTTTAGATAATGTGTACATGTATGCCGCGCAAGAGATTCCGCATATGACAGAAGGCTCGCGGGTTGCACCGGAAAGCAGAAAAGGAAAGGTAAGAGCGTTGATCCAGGATCTGCTGCTCAACGCCGTCAGTGAACATGGATTGCCGGCATTGATCGCCCGCAGCGCTGATTTTTATGGACCATCCAGTCGGAATAGCCCATTGACTATTTCGGTTCTGGAAGAATTCAAGAAGGGGAAAAAGGCATTTTGGCAGGTTGACGCTTCCAAACTTCATGCGTTTACTTATACGTTGGACGCAGCCAAAGCAGTAGCCATACTGGGTAATACAGCAGATGCTTTTGGACAAGTTTGGCATCTTCCTACATCCTCGGAGAAGCTGACTGGAAAAGAATTTATCACCCTGATAGCCGTTGAAATGGGCAAACAGCCAGACTATTACATTCTGTCGCGCCTAATGATGCGTGTGATCGGCATTTTTGTACCAATTGTAAGAGAGCTTACGGAGATGGCCTACCAGTGTGATCGTGATTATGTTTTTGACAGTTCAAAGTTTTGTAATCGGTTCTCGTATACACCAGTAACTTACAAGGAAGGAATAAAACAGATGGTTGCGGCTGATAAACCAATTTGACTTTGTTTGGGGAAATTAGAAAAGGATTAACATTAACATCGCTGAGGAATTGATAACAAATTGATAACCGTAGTTCAGAGGCTTTGGAATGATATTAGTGATGGTTATGTGAGTTTTATTTTACCCATTTTAAATGATTTACTATGTCTGATTTAAACAGTGGCGTTTACACTGCCACCCCGATTTCTGGTGCATTCAAAACAAGAGAAGATGCAGACCGCGCCTACGATTCTTTGATTAGCCGCGGCTACAGCTCAGATGACATTACAGTAATCATGTCTGACGAGACCAAAAAGACGCATTTTGAAAACAGCGATCATGACAGCGATCTAGGCAACAAGTCCTTAGAGAAAGCTGGTGTCGGTTCCGCAATTGGCGGCACAGCCGGTGCCATTGTTGGTGCTATCGCAGCTATTGGCACTGTTGTTGCGCTTCCGGGCTTAGGCCTTGTTGTTGCCGGACCAGTTTTGGCAGCACTCACGGGTGCAGGTGCAGGCGGGCTGACGGGCGGCATTATTGGCGCACTCGTGGGCTCAGGTATACCTAAGGAGCATGCTGAGCACTACGAAAACAGTGTCAAAGAAGGAGGTATCATTATTGGTGTAACACCAACGTCAATCTCTGATCGTGACGCAATTATATCAGAATGGAGGACTTATCAGGTGCAGCAGTTACACGGTGGTGAGACGGAATTAATGTAAGAATAACATTTCTAAGGCTATGATCGTCGGGTTAGTCCTGACTATCATAGCCTTTATACATCTCGCAGCCAACAGACGACCTTCCGAGCCAAACGTCAACTTCCCTTGTATTCGGAAACGCCAGCTAGTGCAGTTGCATCTTAAAGCAGCTGGTCCAATCCTGTTCATTCGGAAGCAAATGGCCCAAATACGCGTTTAACAGTAACTTCTAAATTAGCAGTTTCTGCAATCAGGATGTAAAACTGGTTTCCTCCGGGAAGTACGCGGACAATCACGTGTCCGAACATACTTTTGTATCCCCTGGTAAACCAAAACCCAAGCGTGGCCTTGGTTACTTCCTGAATATTGGTAGCAAAGATATTCTTCTCCCCTTCGTAAATGTGATTGGAAAGAAGCCTGTGCATCACTTCCTGGCCAGGATGATCGCTGCACCAGGTTTGTTCAATGACCGCCTTGGGCTGCAAACTACTTAGGAAATTTTCGTTGGTAGCATCCCTGTTTCCGTGGTGGTTTAATGTAGTCACCTCGACTTTGCCCACTGCTTTGGCCATGGGGGTTTCCGTATCAAACCAAGTCGGTAATCCGAATCCCTGTAAACCCGTGTTATCTCCGCCCGTGAAATAGTCGAACTTACCATAAGACAGCTTGATGGCCAGGCTAAGCGGATTTTCATTGAACTTACCTTTCGCGTCCAATACGCTGTCGGCAGTAAAATATTCAAAAGTTTTGTCACTTACGCCAGTCCAGATTGTCCCGTTTGCCTTTACGCCTCGTATTTTAAAATCAGTATATTTAGCGGTATTATTTTTTAAAACAATCTGACTCACAGACCCAACTTTCAAACTTTCGGCGGTCAAACCATTTTTTTGCTGATCATTGATAAATCGTTGCAAATTCAAAAAGATGCTTGACTCTCCTTTGTACGCTTCTCTCAAATCTGTCGGGAAATTATAGCCAGGATAGTTTCTGTCAATGATCTTTTTGATGGGGATCAGTGTTCCAACTTCCGTTATTCCGGTCAATTTGTAACTGCCAGCCGTTGCAGTTTTGGTTCTAGGTGTGATTAAGCCAAAGTGATCGCTGTGAAAATGGGTAATAACCGCGTAGTCCAGGACAATTTTCCCGTTTTGGGGCGTTACCTGGCGAATGTAATCTGCAATCCATTGCCCTGCCGTCTTGCTGTTGTCAGGATAAGGCGGTGTGACAGTTAATGGCAGGCTTTTAACCGAAACTGAATCGTCCATATCCCCTGCATCGAGGAGCATAGTTGTTCCGTCGGGCAAGGCGAAAAATGTGCTCACTCCTCTTCCGGTGTTGATATGGTGAATATCCAGGTATCCTTCTTTCCAGATTAGGGACGTCGTGTCCAACTGCGCCAACGCGGCACTGACTGAGAATATAAGCAGGAAAAAACAACTTAGCAAATGTTGGAACGGCTTCATTTGAATATAATTAATATTGGGGATTTTGAATGATGGCAGGATCTGTATCTATCTGATTCTGTGGAATGGGCAATACCAGGTTTTTTGCAGACACTGTGATGGGTTTGTTGTTTTCCGAAAACCAGCTGTTCATGACTGTAATTGCCTGACCAGTCCTGAGCAAGTCCAACCAGCGGTGCCCCTCACCTACCAGTTCTAATCTCCTTTCCAAGTCTATCGCTGCACGTAAATCGCTTTGCGTTGTCGCAGCAGTGCTGGTCAGACCTGCGCGCTTCCGCACCAGGTTAAGCAGATGTTGTGCCGAGGTGAGATTACCCAATTCATTTTCAATTTCTGCCTGCATTAACAACACATCGGCATATCTTAGGACAACAACATTGCTGCCTCCATCTGTGATTATTTCAGGCTTCTTCAATTTATTATTGAATGGAACCCCGGAAGGGGTCAGCGCCACGTATGCGCCCTTTCTTGCATCGTTTTGAGTGTATTTATTGAAAAGCTCAAGGGTAGGCAAGTTGTGGCCCTTCGCGCCGCTTACTGTGCCCGATGGCGCAAACTGTTGGTACATAGCGCTTCCTTCGGTGTTTCCATTAATCCCGGAAGCAAACTGTACTGCAAAAATGATCTCTTTGTTATTTTCGTTCGAAAGCGAAAAGACGTCTTCAACCGACGGCAAAAGCTCATGAACATTGGAGGCAATGAGCGCATCCAGCTCTGTTTTGGCTTTCTGATACTCTTTTTTGGTTAAATAAACTTTACCCAGCAATGCCTGTGCGGCGGTTCTGATAACACGTCCGGGCTGACTGGAAGAAGCTGGCAATGACGGAATAGATTCCGACAAATCTTTGACGATCTGCTCATAAACCTGTGAAGTATTTGTCCTGCCCTGCCCGAAGAAAACGTTGGGATCAGTTGTTTCATCCAGCACAAGCGGAACATCCCCGTAAAATCTGACCAAGTTAAAGTACATCAAAGCCCTTATAAATTTAGCTTCCCCGATCCGGGCACTTTTAGTAGCATCCGCTTTAAAAGTCACATCATTAATCCGGGCCAGCACTACGTTACTCCGCTGGATTGCCACATACGACATCCGCCAGTTGTCTGCGACAACGCCATTGGCCGGAATGGTTTTGAATTCATCCATGTCGCCGTAGACAGCCGCATCATTTGCAGGGACTTCGTCAAAGGTATTGTCAGATGGAATCTCTCCCATGGCCGGCAAGTTCAATCCATATAGCCCATTGTTTTGCAAAGCAGCATAGATGGAATTGACGTATTCTTCCACCTCGGTTTCTGTTTTCAGAAAAACGCCGAGCTCCTTACTGGTCAGTGGACGCTGTTCTAGCTGGTCCGTGCATGATCCAAAAACAAGCGTCATAATCACATATATGATAGTCTTTTTCATGTCTGATGTAGTTAAAATGTAAGGTTGAAGCCGATCAAAAATGTACGGGCGATAGGATAATTGGAAGTGCTCTGGCCGCTGGTTAGCACCGAGGGTGTGGTGGCTTCGGGATTATAACCTCTGAATTTTGTGAGTGTTAGCAAATTGTTTCCACTTACATACACTCTTGCCGCAGCTATACTTGCCTTTTTGATCAATGCGGCCGGTAAGTTGTATGAAAGTTGTGCATCTCTAAGCCGGATAAAATCAGCATCGTAGATAAACCGGTCTGAGGCGCGTACGGAGCGTCTTGCTGCTGAAAAGTTGCCATAATTCGGTTGACCGAGAAATCCGTCTGGGTTGTGCTCGGGATGATACCGGTTTTCGAAATAGTACTTGGTTGGCATAGCAAAACCCTCTCCGGATTCTTCCCTGGAAGCAAAATTACTTTCCATCACTTTACGCCCTTCAACCCCTGAAATGGAAAGTGAGAGCTGAAAATTACTGATTGTGAACACATTACTGACCCCATAAGTAAATTTAGGCAGATAGGTCCCCATGGAAATCCAGTCGCGCGAATCGATGACCCCATCACCATTTTCGTCTTTCACAATGTAATCTCCAAGTAAGGTTCCGGGCAGCTTTGGCATTGTGCCCAATTGCTCCTGCGTTTTGAAAATGCCTGTTACCTGGTATCCATAAAGTTCGGCTACGGACTCTCCGACCTTGGTAATAATGTTGCTGTTTGAACCGGCAATGATCTGCGTCTGCCCGGGAGCCAGGGCCAGCACTTTATTTTTGTTGAAAGAAATATTACCATCTATTGTCCAGCCAATTTTACCGAGATTAATGCCACTGGCCGATGCCGAAACTTCGAGGCCAGTATTTCTGATTTTACCAATGTTCTGCAATGACGTATTGAAGCCGGATTGCTGCGGAATAGGCACATCTAAAAGCAGATCTGAGGTTGTTGCATTATAATATTCGGCCGTCAGATCGATCTTGTTTAACAATTGCAGATCCAGTCCCAGATTGTATGAAGTATTGGTTTCCCATGACAGGTTCGGGTTTGGCGTGGCGGCAGCACTAAAACCGGGTGCCGGGGCTGAGCCAAAAAGATAGTTATTAGCAGCATTCCCACCGGAAATCAGCGCCAGCGAGCCGTAAGGACCTATCTGATTATTTCCCGAAACACCCCACGTTGCCCTTGCTTTACCAAAAGTAATGAGGGATTGCTGCGGAAAGAAACCTTCGTTGCTCCATATCCAGCCCGCCGTAACAGAAGGAAATTTCCCCCATTTATTATTAACACCAAATCTGGATGAGCCGTCGGTACGGTAGGTTACAGAGGCAATGTAACGGTCATTGAAAATGTATTGTATTCTGGAAAGATAGGATACCTGCACCCACCGCTCGCGGCTTGGTTCTACTGTAAATGCACTGGCTCCCGCAATGTTGTCGACATTGTCATCGGCGATATTTGTCCCTGTCACCAGGGTAGACTTGCTGTTTTCCCGCTGAAAACTGTAACCAGCCAATACACTGAACTCGTGCTGACCTATCTTCTTGGAATAATTCAGGGTATGTTCAATCAGAATATTGTTCAGCGAAGCATTGGTTTCAGATGCTGAGGCGGGTTTGGGTGCTGGTGTCCTGTACGCACCCAGGTTAGACGAATTATAAAAATCAAAGTTGCTTTGCGCGAAATCGCCTCCCAGCACGAATTTATATTTCAGCCCGCTGGCGATTTCATAACTAAAAAATGCGTTTCCAAACATGCGGAAAAAGCTGCGGTTATTTTTGATCAGCTTGGCAGCAGCCACAGGGTTCTCAACCAATGCACCATCTTCGGGCCCGTTGGCAACGATCTGCTCACTGATAGCCAGACTTCCGTCCTCATTATAAGGTTTAAAAAAAGGATACATGGCCGTAACCATTCCGATCGGCTCATCAAAGCCGCCATTGGTGTTAATAAATTTCTGAGTCGTGTAAGATGGGTTAAGACTGATTCCAATGGTTGCTCTTTTGGAAATATCGGAGTCGAGTTTCAGTGTAGCACTGTATCTTTTTAAATTGTTGTTGATCAGAATTCCTTCCTGGCTGAAATGATTGAACGAGGTGTAGTAAGACGTATTGGCACTGCTGCCGCTTATAGCCACATTGTAGTTGCTCATTGGCGCAGTCCTGAATATTTCATCCATCCAATTGGTATTGACCAGGCCTTGCTCTTTTGCCAGATAAGGTGCCAGGTAGTTCAATGGAAGCTCCCGGAGCGAAGCGCCTTTTGCAATCCGGGTAGCCCGGTCATCCGAGAAACTGCGGTTAGCAGGGTTTTTGGATACATATCCCCAATCCCTGGCTTCTGTCAGGTAAGTTGCCGCGTCATAAGCGTCCACATATTCAACCTTGTCTGCTTTTTGTTGAAAGCCGGTGTACACGTCCAGGGCAACATTGACCTTTTCTGACTTACTCTTTTTAGTTGAGATCAAAATCACGCCGTTTGCAGCCCTCGACCCATAAATAGCCGCGGAAGCCGGATCTTTCAACACTTCCAGATTTTCAATATCGTTGGGATTAATATAATTTAGTGACGTCCCCTCAGTCAGCGGGAAGCCGTCGACCACAATAAGCGGATTGCGGCCTGCCGTGAGTGTACCAATGCCTCTGATCACAATTTGCGGATTGGATCCGGGCTGGCCATTTGCATCGTTAACAACAATGCCTGCCGCTTTACCAGAAAGTTGCTGGGCAAAATTACTTCCGCTGTATGTGGATAGTTTTTCATTGCTGATCTTGGATACCGAGCCGGTCACAAACCGCTTCTGCTGTGATCCATATCCGATCACTACTAGTTGGTCGAGTGCATTTGCAGCTTCGGTCATGCGGATTGCAATGGAATTATTGTCCTTTTGATTAATTTGAAAATCTTTCAAAACCTGATTCTCAAAGCCTACAAAACTGAACAAAAAGCTGTATGATTTGCCCTGTTGAAGGTTATCAATCTTAAAAAGCCCCTTCTCGTCTGTCATCGAAAACGTTTTTTTCTCTGAGCCTGTTTCCTGGATCGTTATCGTTACGCCTACCAGCTCTTCGCCGTTTACACTGGTCACCGAGCCTGTCACCTGACTGTCTATTTGCTGGGCATATGAAAGGCAAGGAATCATCATCAATAGTAGCATCAGCCACATTTTCTGTACATTTTTCATCATCTGCAATTTGTTTTGAAAATAGTCTATCTGTTGCCCCGGAAGCCGGAGCATGAAAAATTGAAAACATGGTTATACGCGACCCGACCGGCACGAAGTTACTTTTTGGCCTTTTCTACGGTTATTTTATTCTGTTGTTGTTCAAAAGTCAGGTGATTGGCGTCACATATTATTTTGAGAATTGCCCTAAGCGAATCCGTTTCAAAGAATGACCCGGAAAACGAAATCGCATTTACTTGCGGATCAGCACTCTCGATCCTAACTCCGTAATATCGCCCTATTTGGTCAAAAACACCCGATAATGGCTTTTGCACAAACATTAAGGCTTCTTTTCTGCTCGGCGTGGGAGCAGTTTTAATTACCTGCTGCGACAAACCCTGCGGTTTTGCTTTACTTAACTCCTTCACAGTTGCCTCACCCGAATCTTTGACATATTCGCATTCCTGGCCAGGATACAAATAGATCGCTTTCATGCGCTCGGCGCGCAGCACCACTTTCCCTTCAATCAACCTTACATTAATGTACCTTTTGCTGACTGGCGCATCTACGAGAAAGGTCGTCCCGAGAGCTGTCGTAATTAACGATCCAGTATATACGCTAAACGGCCGGGTTGAATCTTTTGCAACTTTAAACTCAGCCATTCCATGCAACGAAATGTTGCGCTTGTCAGCAGAAAATGATTTATAGTAAGAAATTCCACTTTTCGGAAAAAGTTTGATAAACGAGCCGTCTGCCAAAGCAATGTGCTCAACAGTGTCCGACGAATTGACTAATTGTACCAGTTCTTCCTTGCCAACTGCGGAATGCTGTGCTACTTTTCTCGGCGACATACTTCTCATGCTGTAAATGACAAATATCCCCGTCAATACAAGCACCACTGAGGCCGCTGCAACCCAGTAACGCAAACTCCAATGCAGGAATGGTTGCCCGGTTTTTCGCGTGCTGCCTTCCTGTACATTCATCCTAACATGCAGCCGGTTCAACAACTCATTTTTTTTATCGCTGCTAAGCATTGTATCCTGCGTGTATGGAAAGTCGACCAATATTTCTTTGTCATCAGCCAGCATTTGCCGAAGCCGGATGTCTTCTGCATGGGTTGTTTGGCCAGCCCAAAATTTCTGTATGAGTTTGTCGAGTTCTTCCATGCTTTCAATCTAAATACGCGGAACACTCCGTGGTGGTGGGTGTCCGGTATGTTACGAAATTGTTAACCAAACTTATTTGTTAAAATGCGTTAGGATATACAACAGCCAGGCGGCATTTTTAGCACCATGCATCTGGATATATTCTTTTAGGACTTTTGTAGCGGCTATCAAATGCTCTTTCACTGTGTAAACAGATATTCCCATCATTTCCGAAGCCTGTTGATAGGATTTTCCTTCCAGCTTACACAGCCTGAAAACTTCTTTCCTTCGCGGCGGAAGCTGCTCAATGGCGTTATAGAGCAAATTTAGCTTTGCTTCGAAGCCGTCCGAACTCTCGTCCTGATCATCAACGACCTCAGGCACATGTTCCTGTGCGATAACCCTATCCCTAACCATTTTCCTGATACAACTGATCGCTTTGTTATGGCTTACCACCATCAGCCAACCTCCGACCGAGTTGTCAATATCTATCTGATCCCAACTTTCCCAAAGTGCAAAAAAAACGTCCTGCAAAATTTCCTCAGCCAAGACAGGCTGTCTGACTATCTTACTGATATTACGGTAAACAGCGTCGCTGTATTGATGGTAGATTTCATCAAAAGCCTTAACATTATCCTCTTTGAGTGGTTTGCTGTTTTTTAATACACCCATACTATTTTTAATGCGCCATACATCTAGTAAAATTAATCAAAATTCAGCGGCCGCATTATTTATCAAATTGTTAATTGGGCGATCATCTAGGCCTTGAACAGTCATGTACAATATGGAGACACAAATTAAATGGAAAGGTCTAGACGATGACACGATCGAAAACTGTAGAATTGATTTACGAAGCGAGCGTGTGCTGGTAACTTCTGAAATTTCAGGGCCCGACCTGGATATTTGCAATAAAAATCAGGACGGACACACATTGGAAGACCAATTATTGCGAGCTCGTCGGACATTTAGGAGGCGTTAATTTTCAATTCTTATTTGAACGCGATCACCATGGAACATGAATAGCCAACGGTCAGCCAGATAGCCGTTTTGATCAATGTGATGCATTACAATTTTATGTGAAGTGTCGAAGAAGCAAAAACCGGTTTAATCAAACGACAAATCGTTCAGTTGCTGCACACAACTATTTACTAAGAACGATAAACTTTGGCTGCAATCGGGATTTCACGTAACTTATCAGGGTGCTGAAACTGTTAATATCCAAGAAGCAATTCGATGACACCAAAAAACCTAGAAAACCCTTCATTTTTGGAATACTTTCAATACAATTACCAGCAACCTGGACTTGAAGATTTTGCTAGCTGGCTACGATCGTTTCTTTCAACAGATGAGTTTACTCAGGCGGCAAGCCGGTTTGTCGAGCTTAGCAAAGCGTTGCACAATGAAGACGACATTGAGAAAAGATCTTATCTGGTTAACAAATCTCACAGTTAGAAAAGGGAAATACCTTCATTACTTGACAAAGTTTACAGCAACAATTCCTGAAAAACTGGTTACCGGGGTACAACGTATGCCTACTGGAATAGGTTGTCGGAAATACTACATCAAAGATCCGGATTTGCTGCTAAACTAGATGCTGGAATCTTACTCCTCCCCTACTTTTCTCCCATCTAGTTCAAGATTTCTCCAAGCCGAATGTATTCACTTAACATATCATATAGTTATATACTACAGGTTGTGCTCATAATGCTTCACCATTAACTTGCTAGACGGGCAATAACGGCACATGTGATTTTTTGCTGCGTTCAAAACAACGGATTTTTCCTAAAATAGGTACTGCCTTCAAAACTCACAGAATAATCGGAATCAAAACGGGTGCTTTTCTGGTAGTAATCCGTAGTAATAATTTGGGCGCCCGATTTGCATGCCGCCTCGAAAGTAGTTTTGTCGTTCCTTCTTGCTTCACGCGTATCCGAATCCGCACGGGTACGGATGAGATAGCCTTTTTTTACCAGATCCGGTATTTCAGAAGCTTTGGCATTGTTTCTGATCAGAAAAGCGGCTTCCGGTGTCCCTGGCAATGCATTGGCAAACATGGTCCTTCCGCCAAGCGAAGGATGCCCGGCGATGTACATATCCCGCTTGCTGCCCGAATCGTCCAGTACAAACACAAATTTCCCTTTTGCTTCTTTCAATGTTGGCCAGTTATCATTTAGCACGGCACTTTCAAGGGATTCAAATTCGCCCTTTACCTGATCAGGTGTAAGGATGTGCCTTTCGCCCAGATGTTCAAGAAGTGCTTCGTCGAGATAGTCAAAATCCTTGGCTGTAATACCCTCCGTCTTGCCATCACTGGCAATTTTACCTTTCACTTCAAGGGTGATGTATACCGGCGTATGATCGGGATGCGCATCTGACCAGGCTTTGAGGTCTTGGAGGCAATCGATCAGCGTAAAATAGTGAGTCCGAAAATCAAGGTCAGGCACGTGTAGCACCTTGAACCCAGGCTGTTTCATTTTGCCTTGTGGATCATATGGTTTCTGACCGGCGACCATTTCAAGGCCTTTAGGACTGGCATATTTTCCGCCTTTCTCGTCAGGATATACATCGACTTCAAGGTTGCGCAAACCAAGGTCAAGTTGTGCGGTAACCGGAATGTGTTCATAGTCAAGCAAGCTTGCCGACGCGGAATCTTTTTGTAAAAACGCCTTAAACAGCACCGGATCGATGGCTTGTTTATAGCTATTGTGAGAACCGATTACCTGCGTTTTGTTGATTTTTATATGATCATCTGTTTGTGCGAAAACAGGGAAACAGCAGGCAAGCAACAGACCTAGTAGCGCTTTCATTGGTAGTGGTTTCGTATGAGGCAAAGGTAGCCCGACCAGAAAAGACAACCGTATTAAATTTGTGTTATCACTGGCAGCTGCATCTGAGGCCGGAACCCAGGTAACATTTTGTTAACGTAATGGTAACGCCACTTAACTGCCATTCTACCCACCCGGAAGTAATTTTGCCCCCTGATCAAAAGTAAAAAATCAAATCTATGCGTTCAAAATTACGTCTATCAAAGCTCGCATGTCTTTACGCATGTTTGCCTTGGGCTGTACTTAATACTAACCCGGTCCAGGCATTTCCTGTGCGTATCAATACGAAGCTTTCGTTTCAGGCAGAGAAGTCTTTTTCAGATGCTGAGTCTGTTGCTCAGTCCATCTCGGGTTCGGTTACAGATGAAGCCGGGGCGCCGCTGCCGGGTGCCACGGTTGTCGTTAAAGGAACAACAAGAGGCACATCGACCAATGCCGAAGGGAAATTTGTGATAGAAGCCGATGCCAATGCCGTTCTGGAAGTTTCTTTTATTGGATATGCTGCAAAACAAGTTCCGCTTAACGGGCAATCGTCAATCATTATCCAATTAACCCAGGACCTGGCGCAATTGAACGAGGTTGTTGTGGTCGGTTACGGTACACAGAAAAGGTCAGACATTACCGGCGCTATTTCTTCGCTTAACAGTGAAAGTTTTAATAGGGGCGTCGTGACAAACCCGGGTGAATTGCTGCAAGGTAAACTGGCCGGGGTTTCAATTGCTGCCAATAGCGGTGAACCCGGTGCTGCGCAGGACATTATCATCAGGGGTATCGGTAGCTTGCGCTCCGGAACGCAACCGCTGTATGTGGTTGACGGATTTTTGCTGGACAATTCCAACACCGGCGTTCCCACCAATCCGCTCAACTTCATTAACCCTAATGACATCGAGAGCATTGATGTATTGAAAGATGCCAGTGCGACAGCTGTTTACGGATCCAGGGCATCTAACGGGGTCGTGGTAATCACGACCAAAAAAGGAAAAGGAAGACCGCAGCTGACGTTGTCTGCATCCACGGCAATATCGTCCATGGCTAACAAAATAAATGTTTTCGATGCCGATGCTTTCCGCAGGGAGGTTGTAGCCACAGGCGGAACTTTGCAGGATTTTGGGGCAAATACGAACTGGCAGGATGAACTTTCGCAGACAGGTGTATCAAGCAACCTCAACTTATCGATGAGCGGAGCCAATAGCGAAAATTTTTCCTATTTCACTTCCGTAGGTTATCAGGATCAGGAAGGAATTTTGAAAAACAGCAGGCTGAAACGCTATTCAGGAAAATTGAATTTGAACCAGAAGGCATTCAACGGCCGCTTAAATATTGACTACAATTTAACGGCTTCCCGCACGGAAAATTTACGCCCGGATATCACTTCTACCATGAGTGATATGCTTAGTTTGAATCCCACGATTCCTCCTTTAACAGACGGCGTCCCTACTTTGTTGAACACGAATGCATTAAACCCGCTTGCCCGGTATAATCTGTTCAGCGACAAGGCTATTAACCACCGTATTCTGGCAAATATTTCACCCTCAGTTGAAATCATCGACGGCCTTACCTACAAGTTGAATTTCGGTGTAGATTATTCTACGACAACCAGAAATCAGCAGTATAAGCCGTTTCCTGCGGTTATCAATGAGTCCGACGTTTCCAATGGTGTGCTTGACAATGCAATAAGTGGAAATACGAACCAACTTGTTGAGAATACGCTGACATACAATTGGGTCCGTGAGAACCATAATGTTACGCTCCTGGCGGGTCATTCTTTCCAAAAGTTTTTGGATGAAACCAGAATAACTACTTACCGCGGATTTGCAAATAACAATATCGAGCCTATTTACCAGGATCACACCAGCACAACCGCATTCCCTACGGCGGTCAACGCGGAGGCTTTGAAAAATGAGCTGCAATCTTTCTTTGGAAGGGTAAACTATATATATGCTGACAAATACATGTTCACCGGTACGTTCCGCGCCGATGGATCTTCCAAGTTCGGTCAGAATAATAAGTATGGTTATTTCCCTTCATTCGCCTTGGGATGGAACATCAGCAAGGAAGATTTCATGAGTAGTTCGGCTTTCAACAACCTGAAACTGCGCGCAAGCTGGGGAAGGACCGGTAACCAGGAAATTCCTTCCAAGATCACAAAAGCGAGCTATTTGGAGCAGCGTTTACAAACAGGAACCGGGAGCGTAAGTACTTATCCGATCGATACCGACGCTACTGCATTGGAAGGATTTCCGTACGGGATTATTTTCACAAGATTGGCCAATCCAAATTTGCAATGGGAAGTATCGACACAGGTGGATTTAGGGATTGACTTTGCGTTGTTCAAATCGAGAGTGACTGGTACGCTTGATTATTTTAACAAGCAATCTTCCAACATCCTTTTGGAAGTTGTTCCTTCCGATCCGGTTCAGCCTACTTCGACCTACTGGAACAATATCCCGGATATGAAAATCCAGAATAATGGTATCGAGCTTACTTTGAATTATGGCAGCGATCCTAAGCGTGACTTCTCGTACAACATCGGAGGTAACTTCACCTACATTCAGAATAAAGTGAAGAAGTCTCCTTACGCAGTTTTGGCCACTGGCGCGGCGCAGGGTGCCGGTCAATCCGGGGCGACTATTAACGGCTACATTAATGATCAACCGCTGGGCGCATTCTACATGTATCAATTTGATGGAATAAATCCGGATAATGGTCAAAATGCATTCAGAGATACAAACGGTGATGGGGCGATATTGGATAATGACCGTGTTGTGGTCGGCAGCGCTATCCCGAAGATCATTTATGGATATAATCTTAATCTGAAATACAAGTCTTTCGATCTGGGTTTAAATTTTAATGGTGTAGCCGGCAATAAGGTTTACAACCACACGACTATGACGTTGTTCAGCAGGGCATTATTGGCCAAATCCAACAACACAACTGATTTCGCCACGCAATACCCAAATGAGGCGTTGAGCAATGCCAATGTTGTGTCGACCCGATATCTGGAAAACGGCTCTTTCATGAGATTGAATAATGCAACCCTGGCTTACAATCTGAACCTAACAGGAACCAAGCTGGCGAACGTCATTCAACGTGCCAGTCTTACATTAACCGGTCAGAATTTGTTTGTGATAAGCAGTTATTCAGGTTTTGATCCCGAAGTGAATACGGGATCGGCTTCCGGCGGCATCCAGACATTTGGAATCGACCGCTTTACTTATCCAAGAGCAAGAACTTTCCTGCTTGGTTTGAATGTGACATTTTAATAGAACAAAACGATAGCTACGATTCGTTGAAAATCAAATCATAATGAAAAATACAGGATTTTATAGAGCGTTGACGGCAGTGGGATTTCTACTGGCCTTTATTGGTTGTACCAATTTGGAAGAAGATATTCTTGATGAATCGCTTACAGGAACGGGTCAAGCCCAACTTGTAAGCGGCTCCATAGCCCCGGTATATGGCCTTCTCCGCTCCGGTGTATGGCTGCATACAAACCAATTCGGACTGCAAGAGGTCGCTTCTGATGAAGGTATCCTGCCCTACCGAGGCGGCACCGACTGGTATGATGGGGGTAAGTTTATTGCGGTTCACCAGCACCTGATGACCCCAAGTAATGGGCTCGTAGGCGATACCTGGACGCAAATTACCCTTACTTTATCGAGAGCCGTCATTGCTGCGGAACGGTTAAACGAAGCAGGTAAAGCCGGTAATGCAGGTGCGCAGGCAGGTTACTATGAAATGGTTGCCATGAAGGCGTACCTCAATATGCTGGCACTGGACAACTGGGGCCTGGTGTTCAAAAAAGAGCTTTCGAGTGAGGTGTCTCAGGTCCTGAGAGGCCAGGAAGCAATTACTTATCTCGAAAGCGAACTGTTATCGGTGGTTGACTTAATCCGTAAGGAAAATGATCCGGGCAGGTTAAACCAAAATGCAGTGAAAGCATTGCTGGCGCGTTTGTATTTGAACGCCGCCGTCTATCGCAGTCCGTATGGTAAGCCTGAGTTTAGTAAGGAGGATATGGATAAGGTGATTAAATATACCAATGAGATTATTGCGGGACCCTATGCCCTGTCTCCTGAATACTTTGATCTGTTCAGCGACGATAATCATACCAACAAGGAGCTAATTTTTGCACTGGACCAGCGGGGAGTACTGGAAACAGATCACCAGCGCTGGGCGTACTGGTCGATTTCAGGTGACCAGATCCCAAGACCGGAGTTCCCGAACACGCGCGGAACAGATGCGGTTGCTGCAACGCCCGACTTTTATCAAACCTGGGTGGATGCCAATGGCAATATAGACCCAGCCGACGCAGATGCCCGTTTTTTCAAGAAAAATACGATTGTTCCTGAAAACCTGAAAAACTTAACAGGAGTTACGCCTTTGAATGATGCCGAGCACTATTATTCCGTAGATGCCACGGAGTTTGAAATGGACAGAGGGATTTTACGCGGAATCATCTGGGGGCCCAGAAAAGACGGAAGCGGCAATATTTTGAAATCCGCCGACGGCAAAGTAAGGATATATCCGGTGATCAACAAAAGAACGAGCGGAGCCAACCTGACTTATGTAAATCATATTCCCAATGTAGATTTTACAGGCCCGGGCAGCTTGCACAACACCGGCTACCGGTTTTCAAAGTATCAGTTCAGTCATACCGGTAACAATTGCTGCAGTTACAGCAGTGTCGACCTGGTATTGATTCGCCTTGGGGAAATTTACCTGATGCGCGCCGAAGCGAAGCTGAGAAATGGCGACAATGCAGGTGCTCTGGCTGATATCAATACATTGAGAACTTCAAGAAATGCCCGGCCGGCCCAAACTCCAAAAGCGCTGACGAAAATTGACCTTGACATCTTATTTCGTGAGTCGGGATTTGAATTGTACTGGGAGGCTTTCAGAAGAAATTATCAGATCCGTTTTGGAAAATATGAAGGCAGCTGGACAGGAAAAACGGATAAGAGCGTCGACAAGCGACTATTCCCAATCCCTCAGCGAGCCATCGACGGAGCTTCTGCCGAGGAAGGATTTTTGGTACAAAATCAAGGATATTAATTCCACCCTAAAAGAAAATGAGGCTGCTCTGAATCGGGCAGCCTCATTTTCTTTAATGACCATCGGCCAGCTTTACATTCTGAATTGTTGCAGATTTATTCTAATCAGAAGTTAGGATCGAAGTTGAAAAAAATAGGATTGGAAAGTCCTACTATATTCTCGCTGAGTTTCATAGACTCCGAAACTACGGATAAGGCGTTACAGGCCCCTCGATGGTAACACGGTAATAAGTCCGGTTTTGAGCGGAAGGTGTATCAGTGAATTCAGCGTACAAAAACATATTGTGGTAATTCTTAGTGTAATTCTCGCCATCTTGCTGATATAGATTTGCGGTTCTCGCAGCGTCGTTCTGGTGTAGGCGAGCTTGCCAGCGCGTGTACCACAATTTTTAAAATGTTGTGTGATACATTCGAATCTTATATCTAGTTGAGCGTTTTTTTAGCACCTCGTTTATTTTGTCGTTTAATTCAATAAAATAGGACTCAAGTGTATTTGTTACCTCTATCAAGTAATCGTTGTTTATCATTACCATCATCTCTGTACCATCTCTTAGTTTGACTGTTTCTACCGACTTTATTGTTAAAAACTCATTTCTTGATTCCTCCGTTATTTGGTTTATGCTTATGTTTAAATTTGACTTTAATTTGATTGCCGTTTCAATTTGACTCCATGCGCTATTTAATGTTTTTGAGTAGATAGCAGCATCATTTATTATTTTATTATGTAATCGATTAGGTTCTGCTATTGCTAGTACTTCCTTGTTGAGTAAGCTTACCTCAAATACTAAGATATTGCGTGTTTCTATTAATGTCTCTTCAAATATTGCTATTTCGGTAGTCAATAACTCTTTCCATATAGTGAAACCTCGTCTTTTAGCGATTTCTTTTTCAAGTCCATAAACTTGCTTTAATTTATATTCAGTGAGTGCTGACTTATCGGTGTTGATAAGTAGATCTATCTCTTCATTTATTTTTTTTTCGAGCGTATGCTACTAGAATAGGTTGTCGGAAATACTACATCAAAGGTCAAGATCTGCTGATAAACTAAATGCTGGAATCTTACTCCTCTGCTACTTCTCTCCCATCAAGCTTAAAGGTTGTTTTATAGCCGTATTGTTATCCATTACATTTGGCTCATAAGCATTGATGTGCCATTTGGCTGCGCCGGTTACTTGCCTAAATTAGCTCATGGTTGGCTGAGAGTGTTTGCTTAGATGCAACATTCGACCGACTTGCTTGTCCAAGTAAGCAAGAGTTAAAAAAACCGACGTTTATGGGAATTTTTTGGTATTTGCTTATACTCTGTGACGATGAAGAATCTGTAAATTATTTGCTAGCTCGGATTGACGCAATCATCGTATTTCTACTTTTACCTGCAAAATTTAAATACAATTTCTTGCCGTTTATGCTACCGATGTATAAACCATCATTATAGACAATGTATTCACCCTCACCTTTTTGAATATCAAATAAACCCAAAGGATCTGTGTATGGTGTTCCCAGCGCGACCCCTTTTCTTAGAATACTAATTTCATATTCATCCACTTTTGTGATTTCCAACTCGGATGTAATAGCAACCTTTCCATCCACGAGTTCAGGAAAGTTGAGAGTCTCACCCTCCATATTATAAAGGGTAGTAATCTGATAAACTCCTGAAATCTCCGGCAACACGCTCTCATCAGCATCATTGCGGCATGCAAACAAAGTGGTCAGGATGGCAACAAACAAAGCAGTCTTTTTCATAAAAATGAAGTTTCATTTCAAATTAAGCATATGATACATTAATAGAATGTTAAATTTGATCTACTTCGGAACAAAGTAATGCAGCCATTGTCAAGCACCAATAGGCAAAGCCCGTTCTCCCTGGCTATTCGAAATGATTTCACAATATGATAGTTTCCCACTTGTTCTGTGCTTTGTTGGTCAATATAAGACAAGTTATACGGCAAGTATTACCCTGAAATAGCCTTATAACAGCTCTGTAAGCTTATGAAGTGTCATGAAAAGAAACCGCAGGTTCTTGATCTGGAGGCTTTGAATTAAAGGCTGGTCAATTACTATCAACGCCAATGGTTTCATGACCTAATTCTGTTAGGCGGATCGCCAGAGATTTGCCAAAGCTCCCCAGTCCAAAAATGATATACTTCATAGTCAGTAATTAAAAAGTTAATTGTTCGCCAGGAAGCTGATATTCTTTGAGTTTTGACTTTCGGACAAATGCGACAAGTAAGGTCAATGAACCCACCCTGCCGACAAACATAGTTAGTATGATCACTAACCTGCCTGCATTACTTAGCTGTGTAGTGACGCCCAAACTCAGACCAGTAGTGCTGTATGCTGAGAATGTCTCAAATGCCAATGTTATCAATCGTTTATCAGGATCTGTAACTGACAGCATGAAAATAGCTGCACCTAAAAAAATCAAAGACAGCGAAATGATACCAAGGGCTTTGGAGATGGATTCGCTTAATACCTTCCTTCCAAATACTTCGATCCTACCCTTTCCCCTGGCAAGTGTAAGAATGTTCAATGTGGCCAATGCAAATGTGGTTACCTTGATCCCTCCGCCAGTTGAACCCGGAGCAGCCCCGATCCACATAAGTAGAAAGGTTAGCATTACAGTTGGAAAAGCTAGCTCGTTCATCATGACTGTGTTGAACCCTGCTGTTCGGGGGCTAGTGCCAATAAACAAGGCTGTCACAAACTTGCCGTAATAACTTTGATGTTCAAGAAGCGTGTGATTAAATTCTAATAGGAAAACAAGGACAAACCCAAAAAGTATCAGTAAAAAGCTAGTATAAGCTATTATCTTAGAATTGAACGCAATTACACGTGCTCTGTGAACAAAGTGGCGGCCATACCTGATTTTGTCATAAAAATTTAAAGTCCACCGTTTAATGAATTCAAATGAGTTAAAGACAATCCCAAACCCCAGACCGCCCATAACATACAGTAGAATGATCGAAAGATGCAGCTCATAATTGAAGCGGACTCCGGCATTGTTTAATCCATCAGGCAAAGTCGAAAAGCCCGCATTACAAAAAGCGGCTACTGCGTGAAAGACGGTAAAGTAGAGTCGCTCTCCGGTACTTTCAAATTGCAATGGATCCAAGCTCAAATAAATAAGGGCACCTCCCAGTATTTCGAAAAAGAAAGTGACCAAAATGATTTTAAATAAGGTGGAAATAACCGAGCTAACTTTGTTCTCACCAATGAGCTCAGTGAACATTAATTGGTTTTTATATGAAAGACCACCCGAGAAGAAATAGCCAAAAAATCCTGTAAAGGTCATAATACCCAAGCCGCCGATCTGTACAAGTATAAGTAATACTGTCTGGCCGAAGCGTGTAAACTCCGAAGCAATATCAACAACCGAAAGTCCGGTGACACATACAGCACTTGTCGAAAGAAAAAGTGCGTCTACGAAACTAAGCTGCTGGTGATGGGTTGTTTTAGGCAGCAGCAGCAGCGCCGTGCCTATCAGGATCAAGGCTAGAAAGCTTAGTACGAAAAGTAGGGTCGGATTAAAATAAAATCTATCGAAAAAGAGCGTCTGTTTGGAAACTTCAATAACGAATACAGCGAAAATTCCCAGATACATCCATTCTGGCTTGACAAGTTCTGTACCATCCATTCCAGAGAAATGATAGCTGTCAGCTATAATAACGGCAATGAAATAAAATAAAAGTAAAGCTTCGCCAACCCTAAGGATAAACGATGATTTGCTCTTCAATGCTGTTAAGGTCTTTGCAGCCAATGCCAGCGCAAAAAATAGAAAACACCATTCCAGTATTCGGTTAGTAAGCTGCTCAATCACGGGGTCTGTGTTATAGCCCAGATGAAAAACAACAACCATCGAGCAAATAATGCTCATCGTCACTAAAAGATAATCAAGCCATTTCCGAAAATATCTTATTCTTTCATTCATTTGCTTTATTCCATTCGTCTGCATTTTTAACCCCTAATTTAGAAGCATTGTAGACGGGGTCTTTACCCAACTTCTTCTGCTGCTGATAGTCTTTAAGTGCATCCAGAGCGGGCTTTCTTAAAAGCAAGATGGCAACAATGTTCAGCCAGGCCATGAGTCCTACACCAATATCCCCGATTGTCCAGGCTAGCTCAGCCGTCTTAACCGAACCATAGAATGTGGCAGCCATGATCAGGCCGCGTAGCACCCACAGCATGATTTTGCTGTCGCCGTCTTTCAGTAAATAACTCAGATTGGTTTCTGCAATGTAGTAATAAGCCATGATGGTTGTAAATGCAAAAAATAGCAGGGCAATGGAGACAAATCCGCTTCCCAGAGCAGGGAAGTGCGCACTGATCGCCTGCTGCGTAAATTCAGATCCGATTGCCATTCCTTTTACGTTTTCTACAAGAAAGCCACCATTGGGATTGACAACATTAAACTTGCCTGTAAAGAGAATCATTAACGCAGTTGCCGTACATACAAACAATGTGTCAACATAGACTGAAAATGCCTGAACAAGTCCCTGCTTTGCGGGATGGCTAGCCTCTGCGGCAGCAGCGGCGTGAGGGGCTGTGCCTTGGCCTGCCTCATTAGAATAAATACCGCGTTTAACTCCCCAGGAAATGGCCATACCAAAAATGCCGGCAAATGCCGGTTCCATGTCAAATGCAGAACGGATGATCAGGCGAAAAACGGTTGGGACTTGGGTGATATTGATCGCAATGATGACAAGTGCCATCAGAATGTATGCACCTGCCATAAACGGGACGACTAGTTCTGCCACCCTGCCAATCCGCTTCACTCCGCCAAAAATGATCAGCCCGAGCAGTATTGTAATGCCAGCTCCTGTCATTTCAACCGGGATGTCAAAAGCAGTTTTTGCGCTTGTGGCGATGCTATTGCTTTGCACGCCAGGCAAGAACAATGCGGTACTCGCAATGGTAGCAATAGCGAACAATGTTGCATACCATTTCACACCCAACCCTTTTTCAATGTAAAATGCAGGGCCTCCCCTATACTGCCCATCTTTGACCTGCTTATAAATTTGTCCAAGTGTGGCTTCCACATAGGCCGATGCCGCGCCCAGAAATGCAATGGCCCACATCCAGAAAACGGCTCCAGGCCCTCCCATAGCAATCGCCGTTGCGACACCGGCAATGTTGCCGGTGCCTACCCTTCCTGATATGGCAATTGCGAAAGCCTGAAATGATGAGACACCTTTTTCAGATGCCTTGTTGCCAAAAAGCAGGCTGACCATATCCTTTAAAAACCTGACCTGTAAGAAGCGGGTAACGATCGAAAAATAGATCCCTGTCCCAAGGCAGAGCGCAATAAGCGCGTTGCTCCAAATGATACTATTAATTGAATTGACGATTTGCTCCATGTAGAGGGTCAGAAGGGTTTGGTTAAATTCCGTTTCGTATTACACCGGTTAAATAAAGCTAAAATTTGTCAGCTAAGAATACTTTCCGCAATTACAATGTTTCACTTTGACATCAGATCGGCTATGATCTGACGATATCACCTGCATTTTGTTAATGATCTAAATGATTGTTACTAGTTTTGCCTCATGGCAAATTTGATTAACCTTCATTCTTTCAAGAAATTCTTCCAGTCCAGTTCAACGGGCGGCATCATCTTGATTATCTGCGTTATCATTTCATTGATCATTGCAAATTCTGGTGCAGGATCTGGATTTGAAGGGCTATTATCCACTGAAATCGGCGGAGATATCGCGGGCATTCATTTGCGATACCCAGTACTTCTTTGGATCAATGATGGCCTGATGGCCATTTTCTTCCTTTTAGTAGGCCTAGAAATTAAACGCGAAATGGTTGAAGGTGAACTGTCATCCATAAAAAAAGCCTCCTTACCTATTCTGGCGGCAATAGGTGGTGTAATGGCCCCTGCCATGATATATTTTGCTTTAAACAAAGGCACAGAGACGGCCAGTGGATGGGGTATCCCCATGGCAACAGACATTGCTTTTGCAATTGCTATTATTTCCATGCTGGGCAAACGAGCACCATCTTCTTTGAAGATCTTCCTTTCCGCATTGGCGATCGTTGACGATTTAATGGCGATTTTGGTTATTGCCATATTTTATTCAACAGACATCCACTACACCTACTTGCTGTATGCATTCGGAATTTTTATTTTCCTGCTGCTCTTAAACAAACTAAAAGTAAAAAGCCTGGCAGCCTATCTGATCCCAGGGTTGTTCATTTGGTATTTTATCCATCACTCAGGAGTACACGCTACCATTGCAGGTGTTTTGACAGCTTTTGCGCTACCTACTACCCCGGATGCCACAGAGTCCCCCCTTGAAAAGCTGGAACACATTCTGGTGAACCCTGTCAACTTTGTTATTATGCCCATTTTCGCGCTAGCCAATACCAATATCCAGTTTGAGCCTGGAATGCTGCAAGGACTAACCACTGTACTGGGCTTGGGGATTATTGCAGGATTAGTAATAGGCAAACCACTGGGCATAACCCTTTTTTCATGGGCAGCCGTTAAGCTTGGCATTGGCAAAATGCCCAAGCATGCGAGCTGGATGCACATCATTGGTGTGGGGATGTTAGGCGGCATAGGTTTTACTATGTCCATTTTCATTGCCCTACTCTCATTTTCTGGAAAAGAACTAATCCTGTCGGAAGCCAAATTCTCCATTTTGACAGCTTCGATTATCTCTGGGATCTTAGGGTATTTTTGGCTAAGCCAGCTTGAAAAGCGGACAAAAAAGCTCAAAACTCGCTTACCCGAAGATTAATATTCCACGGCTTTTGATACACCGCAGATATAATTTAAATCACTTCCTATTACTAGCTATGCAAGTGCTATACACTTTGCAATAGATAAGCAATCAACAGAATGCTAATGAGGAAAATGACTCCGGTTAAAACTGTAGTCAGTAAAGTTGTAGGTTTGTAACGACCGGTTTCGAGCTGCTTTTCGGTTCTGCGATACTGCAAAAAAGCAAACAGAATGGAAAGTGTACCCAAGGCGACCAGAATAATACCAATAATGGATGAATATCCATGTGAGGGGCTGGTTACCTTTGTTTGCAGTACAAAACCAATTTGCTTTACAAATAGCGAAAACTTAACAACCACAAAGCCGAAAGCCATAATACCTATCCCGGTTCTAACCCAGGCGAGATATGTCCGTTCGTTGGCAAGGTGGTCATTAGGCTTAAATGGCGCTTGATTATTACTTTCTTCTGAGCTCATGTGTCTAGTGCTTTGTGAAGCATATATGATGATTGATCAATGATAAGATCCAGTAGTATCATTGCTTTGACGATTTAGAGATCCAAGTGATTTAAACTTTGTGCTTTGCTAGTTCAAAGCAACCTGTGTTCCATTTTTCATATCATTTCGTGGATTGACAATGATTTGGTCGCCATCCCTGAGCGCGCCGAATACTTCTGTCATCTCATCAGACTGCATCCCTTTTCTTACTTCAACAAACTGGGTTCTTCCCTGATTGACCTTTATCACATACTGGCCTTCTGTTGATGTGACAACCGCTTCTGCTGGCACGGTAAGAGCACCCTGCGTACCTTCCGGAGTAAAGACAACTTCGGCGAACATACCAGGCTTGATTCCCCCCTTGGCATTTGCCACATCTATTTCAATAGTCTCTGAACGGAATTTTTGGTTCATATTTCCAGAGCGGCGGCTGACCTTACCCTTGAATTGCTCGCCAGGCATTGCATTAACTGTGAAACTGACCTGCTTTCCTTGCTTTAATCCAACGCTATAAGTCTCAGGCACATCTACGACCAGCCTAAGCCGGTTTTGCTGCTGGAGCATCAGCATCGGTGCTTGCAGGCGCACTCCGGAGCCAACCAGCGCACCAGGGTGAACATTCCTTTCCGTAATGACACCATCGAATGGTGCGCGGACTGTTAGATAAGATTTGATCTTGGTAAGCGCATTAAAGTTAGCCTGCTCCCCCATCGCCGCTGCACTGTCTGCCATCATTTTCGCATTGGCACTTTCCAGGTCCAGCGCCGACACAGAGCCGCGGATGCCGGCACTGGCTTTCAGCCGTTTATAATGCTCCTGGCTAGCGACCAGCATAGCTTTTGCTTTCAGGTAATTAGAGCGGGCTGCTACCAACTGCTCTTCGGTTTCAGGAGCCTCCAAGACCATCAACACCTGCCCTTTTCGGACATTGCTACCACGGTCTACAAGCACTTTTTCAACGAACCCGTCTGCTTTAGGGTAAATGCTCACTTCCTGAAAGGCCATGAATTCCCCGGGCAGCTGAACGTGCTGGCCTACTTTCGCAGAGCTCACCGTCCCTAGCTTTACAGCTGGTTTACTCACGCTTTTTTTCTGTGTTTTGTTTTCTGCTGACTCCGAGGACGAGCAAGCGCTGAACACGGTTAGCCCAATTGCAAGGGCAAAACAATTATATGCTATGTTTTTCATAAGTAGTTTGGTCTGAGTGGCCATTGGCATGCAAATCTGATGGAGTGGGTAGCGCGTTTTCAAGGGGTAAAAGGGATGGATCTTTATAAGCTGTTTTATTTTGCAAAAACACATATACCTGGGGTACGATGTAAAGGGCTGCCAGGGTTGAAGCGATTAATCCGCCAATCACTGCACGGCCAAGCGGGGCAACCTGCTCACCAGCTTCACCGGTACCCAATGCCATCGGCACCATACCCGCCACCATCGCAAAGCTGGTCATCAATACTGGCCTTAAACGCACACCCGCACTTTCCAATGCAGCCCGGCCTACATCGCGGTACTCCCAGCGCAGCCGCTCGGCATTGGTTACGATCAGGATCGCATTGGCCACCGAAATACCCGTTGACATAATAATACCCATGTAAGATTGCAGGTTCAGCGTGCTGCCCGTCAATAGCAGGAAGGCAATTGCGCCCACGATCACGGCAGGCACCGTTGAAAGGATCACCAGCGATAACTTAAATGATTGGTAGTTAGCAGCCAAAAGCAAGAAGATAACCACGATTGCAATGCCCAATCCAAGCTGCAAACTGTCCAGGGTCTCGGTCAAAAGCGATGACATTCCCTTTACTTCTGTTACCAGGCCCTTCGGAGCCGCTCCTAGTCCGGCAATTACTTTCTCAACCGACCGGGTGGCACTACCCAAATCCTGATGATGGATATTGGCTGAAACCGTTACGAAGCGCCGTGGCCCGATCCTTGCGTATTCCCCTGGAAGGGTATCCACTGAGAAGGTAGCCACATCGGCCAGTACGGGCCTTGGCTGGCCTGCTACAAGGGGGATTTCCTGCAACTGGGCCATATTACGCATGGCAAATTCAGGGATTTGCACCTGAACCTGGTATGTATAAGCTGCCTTTTGATCGAGCCACTGGTTTTTCTCGGTGTAGCGGCTCGATGATGTTGAAGCGGTGATCGAGCGCGCGGTTTGCTGTAAGCTCAGTCCCATTGTTGCCAGTTTCTGTCGGTCGAGCTTAATGTTGATAACCGGGAATTTAAGCGGTTGAATAATACGTACATCCCGCAGATGATCCTGCTCAGACAACCCCTTTACTAACTTATTTGCATAGCCTTCAATTTCTTTCATATCCCTTCCGGCAACCTGCACTTCGATGGGCGTGAAAGCGCCGCCGCTCATCAGCTTCTCAGTCAGATCAGCGGGTTCGAATGATAAAGTAATCTCTGGCATCTGCTGGGCTGCGGCCATGCGGATCCTTTCTTTCAGATCCTGCATATTGGTCTTGTATTCGGGGTCAAGGCCCACCTTAATAACTGCATCATTAGGGCCGCTGGTGCTTACATATAAATTCGTGGTCGCGTAGTTGGTTGGGACAACGCCGACATAGGCTGATGAAATCGCCAGATGATCATCTGAGGCTTGATCGACCAAAGCCAATAGCTCACTTACTTTCTCCTCAGTCCGTTCAAGCCTAGTCCCATCGGGTGTTTTCATGCGGATCACCATTTGGCCGGAATTCAGCTGCGGTAGCATGTCTTTTCCAATCCAGACGAATCCTGCTGCCGCCAACGCAAAAACGACAACGAGATAAGCTCCAACAACGAGTTTGTTGCTTTTCGCAAAACGCTCGTTTTGTCGCATGAAGCTGCCTTTTACCCTGTCAAAGAAGGTTATCTTAGGCTCGGCACCAGCGGGTTTCTCATGCACATGCTCTTTCAGCATCCAGTTTGCAAGGATCGGCACCAGGCTTTGGGCAAGGAAATAGGACACCGTCATGGCAAAACCAATGGACAGCGACAGCGGCAAGAACATAGCCCTGGGCACGCCCGACATAATAAATGAAGGAGCAAAAACGGCAATAATACAAAGCAGGATCAGCAGCAGTGGCAGCGCGACTTCCTTACAGGCATCGTAAATAGCCTGCTTCTGAGGCTTGCCCATTTCAATGTGCTGGTGAATGTTTTCAATGGTCACGGTGGCCTGATCTACCAACACGCCTATGGCTAGTGCCAAGCCCGACAACGTCATGATGTTGATCGTTTGACCTGCAAGGCTTAGCATTAGCACGGCGGCGACGATAGAGACAGGGATCGTAATGATGACAATCAGTGAAGAGCGCCAGTCGCCCAGAAATAGCAGCACCATCAGGCCGGTAAGGATAGCTCCTAGCCCTCCCTCAAAAAGCAGGCTCTTTACTGAATTGATTACAAAAACAGATTGGTCAAATTCGTAGTTGACTTCAATGTCATCGGGCAGCAGACTGCGCATTTCGGGAAGCCTGGCTTTTAATGCTGTTACCACATCCCAAGTGGATGCATCTGCCGTTTTCACAACAGGTATGTAAGACGAGCGGCTGCCATTGACCAGCGCATATCCGGCTGTCACATCCGATGCATCGGCCACATTTCCCAAATCACGAAGGAACACGGTCCGGTGCCCGTCTGTGGTGACGGGGATCTGGCCGAAGTCTGACACCTGATCTTCCAGCGAGTTCAGTGTGGTGATATAAGAAGTATTTCCTATCCGGATGTTTCCAGAAGGGGTCATAGCATTGTTTGCAGCAAGGGCTTCCACAACTTCATCAGGCGAAATGTTCAGGCTGCGGATTTTCTGCGGGTCAAGATTGATAACGATCGTGCGAGAGTTGGTACCGATCGGTGGCGGCGCAGTAAGTCCGGGAACAGTTGAAAATAGTGGCCTGATCCGGGTAACGGCAAGTTCATGGATTTCTTTAAGTGATCTTGTTTTGCTGCTGAATACCAAATCACCAATCGGAACTGACGATGCATCGTAACGCACTACCTGTGGGGGCAACGCGCCGGGTGGAAAGAACTTCATGGCCCGGTTGACCTGGATGGCGACTTCGGCTGCGGCCTGGGCCATATCACTTCCTTCATAGAAGGCTAACTTTACAACAGTAAGCCCCTGCACACTTTTACTTGAAATTTCTTTGATACCGCCAATGTACAGGAACTGGTCCTGCATGCGGGTAGCAAAGAAGCCTTCCATCTGAGCAGGAGACATACCCCCATATGGCTCGATCACATAAATAACAGGTGAATTGAGCCGTGGAAAAATATCAATTGGTATGCGGCTGGCCGACATGACCGAGAAAACAAGAAGCCCTGCAATGAGTACCATGACTGATATAGGGCGCTTTAATGAGGCTGATAGCATATTTAAACAGGGTTATGGACGCCTGAAAAGGTCAAAAAATGGTTCAAAATCACTGGTAGCATAGGCCTTTTCAAGTCTAACGGCAACTGCCCGGCGCTGCACGTCGATCACCTGCCGCTCTACCCTGGTCAAAAGCTGCAAAGCATCGGTGATGCCCAGTATATTTTCTATTCCATTATTATATAGGGACATGCGCTGCTGGTAGGCAAGTGTAGCTGATCTCACCGTGACGGGAAGCTCGCGCAGAGAAAGCCGGATGGAGGACATCACAGAGTCTGCCATCGTCAATGTGTTTTGCAGCTGCACCTGCTCGACAGTCAAGAGGCTTGCCGCCTCACGGACACGCCACTGCTGCTGGATAGCGCGTGTCTTGACCCTTTTGAAATCAATGAGATTGACTGTTGCCGCCAGTCCCACTAAAAAATTAGTACGGCTATATCCAAATCCCTTGCCGATTGGGCCAAAGTTATTATCAATGTCAAGGCTGGTGCCCCTGGCTGAGACAGCAGTAAGTAGCGTAACCCTGGGCAGGGCCGATTTACGGATCATGTCAATTTCAGCATTCTGGCGTGTAAGCAGGTTACTTCTGTATCTAAGCAGGGGATGCGATGTCAGCACCGTGCTTGGTGCAGGCTCACCCAGCAGCAAAGCAGCATTAAAGGTGGTATCAACTTCGAGCTCATTTACCTGACGGCCTGTCAATGTCGCCAGCTGGACATTGGCCCTACGGTATTCTTCCTGCATCTGGTAGTAGCTTAGCTTGGCGCGCGATAGCTCGACCGATGCCAGTGACGAGTCAAGCCCCGGCCTGATGCCGTTCTGGACCAGGTTATTGATAATGCGCCGGACGGTATCGACCCTGGCAAGGTTCTGCTGCTCGATTTTAAGGTTTTGCCTGAGCCATACCAAATCTAGATAGGTTTTGATAACGACCTGTCGTAGCGCAAACTGCTCGCGTTCCAGAGCCGACTCCCCTACTGCAATGTCAGCATTGGCCAGTTTATTTTCAGCCCCGAAACGGCCGAAATTATAAACCTCCCAGTCGGCAGAAGCCAGCGCGATATTGCCCGAAGCCAGATCTGATGCATTTTCAGGCCTTCGTCCACCAGATGTGGGTACGATAAGGCCCATTGAAAAGTATGAGCCGGAAAGCCCGTTTGCAGTCCCCAGGTTTACCTGGTCATGCAATTTTACGTTTGGCAGCCGGTTATCGCGCAGCACCTGCAAGTTGGCACGGAAGGCTTCCAGCGCTGACCTTTGCGCGGCAAGTGTAGGATAATGGTTGATGGTAGCTTCAACGGCACCCTCCAAGCTCAGGCTTTGCCCAAGAGCAGGTGGATGCCGGTAAAAGACGAGCGTTACGAATAGGATTAGGATTAGACAGCGGTTCATAGCTTTAATATCGTGCAGCACCTTGTTAGGCGCTGGGGGTACATCTTTCTGGCTTCAAATTAAAGGTGCACCTGGTTAGAGGGTGGTGAGAAGGTTATTAGAATTTGGTGAGAAGGACCCGTTTTTAACGATATTCTAATACCGATCCCTAATTTTACCCCATCAAATAGCCAGAAAATAACAGCATGAATGTCTTAGTTGTTGAAGATGACCTGGAACTTACGCAGTTCATTCAGAAAGGGTTGCAATCAGAAGGTGCTACCGTTGCAGTGGCATTTGACGGGGTGATCGGAAGAAGTATGGTCAACGAAAACAAGTTTGATGTTGTCGTGCTCGACGTTAATCTGCCCGGCTTGAACGGCTATGACCTTTGCAGGTTCATCAAGCAGAACTGGCCGGCAGTGCCAGTGATCATGCTTACTGCGCTGGGAAGCCTCGATAACAAAGTGTTGGGTTTTGAGGCGGGCGCTGACGATTACCTGGCAAAGCCTTTTGCATTCAAAGAGCTGCTTTTCCGTTTGAAGGCTTTGGCCAGACGCCACCCATCACGGGCTCCCAGGCCCAAGCGGCTGCAACTGCTGGATCTGGAAGTAGAAACGGATTCACACAGGGTTTGGCGCGCTGGCGAAAGGGTTGAGCTGACTGCCCGGGAATATGCGCTTTTGGAATACTTTATGCTCAACCAAGGGAAGGTCATTAATAGGGTTGATTTGCTAGAAAATGTCTGGGATGTGCATTTTAATACCAATACCAATGTGGTTGATGTCTATGTCAATTATTTGCGCCGTAAGATTGACAAGTCTGAACCGCGGCTACTGCATACTGTATTTGGGGTCGGATATTTAATGGGACCCGAGCCATGAGCATCAAGCAACGCATCACCATCGTATTTGGCTTTCTGGTAGCGGCCCTATTGCTAGTCTTTTCAATCTTCATTTACCAGGCCTATGAATCTTACCGGCAGTCGCTGATGCGTAACCGCCTCCAGCGCAGGGCTGTGGCTGGACAGTTATATTTTGAAAACAGGCTGGAATTTCACCGTTCCAGCTACCTGACCCTACCCGACCAACACGAATTTTTGGTAGATAGCAGCAACAAGATTATCTATCAGTCTTCGGGGACGAGTGATTATAAGCTTACCTCAGAACTCCTTAATGAAGCCCGCAAGCAGGAAGTCTATTTTAGTTATAAAGCCAGACCTTTGAAAAGGCTTAAAGAAGGTATTGCCTTATCCTTTAATGTGGATGGGAAGCACTTCGTCTCGGTTGTCACGGCGCACGATCTTACCGGGATACAGGCAAGTGAGAGCCTGTTTTTCATTCTGGCCAGCGGCAATATCATTTTGCTGGTCATTGTCGCTTTTGCTGGTTTTTTCTTTGCGCGCCGCGCCATGCTGCCCTTCGATGAGCTAATCGCTCAGATGGATCCAGCGGCAGTCAGCGACTTTTCATTCCGGCTCCAGGGCCGAAAAGGCACCGATGAAGCTGCCTATCTTGCAAACTCCTTCAACGAGCTGCTAAGCCGTTTGAACACCTTGGCTATTAGCCAGGAGCATTTTGTTTCCTATGCCTCACATGAGATCCGTACGCCATTGACTGTGGTAAAAGGGATTTTGGAAACCTCTCTGGCCTATGACAAAGAGCTTGGCGAGCTCCAACAAAGCATGGAAAAGGCTTTGATCAGATTGGAAGGCGCTATTGAGCTTGCCAACTCGTTGCTTCATTTAGCGGAAGTTGAAGGTTTGCAGTCGGCCAGAGTCCGCGAAGATATCAACATCGTGGACACGGTGCTGGATACAATTACCTACTTTGGCGAGAAACGCCCAGACCAGCAAATTGACCTGGTATTGACAGATACCTTTACCCAGCAAAGTTCTAATCTGAGGATTTTAGGGAATGCGACGCTACTGCGTACGGTGCTGACCAATATCCTGGACAACGCAAGCAAATACTCCCGGCAAGAGCCAGTCGAGCTAAAAGTAGACCTGGAACCTTCATCGGTGATCATCACGGTAACCGATCTGGGCATAGGCATTCCGGACGCTGAGCTAAATGATGTTTTTTTACCTATGATGCGCGCAGGCAATGTGGGAAATGTGCCGGGGTTTGGTTTAGGGCTAACGATTGCCAAAAAGATTGTTGACATACACAAGGGGCAACTTAGTGTAAAATCCATTAAAGACAAGGGCACCGCCGTTTCCATTCGGTTACCAGCCCTGCCGCTGGCAGATTAGCGCGCTGCTTGCCTGCCAATATACCTAAAAGCTTTCACCTGATTTGCGTCACCCGTAGTGGCGCATTGTACCCTCTTGCCGCTGATAGATATGCCTGATACTTTACTGATTGTCAAAACGCCATTTGAAAAATCGCTCGCTCAGCGAATTCAGTATGCTTGCTCTATTCTCGAAATAGTAAGCGCATCACAAATCTATGTGCCAAAGGGCGAGATGGATGCTACGGATGGATTACAAAAGGCGCTTGGATCCTACTCACGAGTGAATACCCAATATTTTAATGTGTTTGAAAAATATTTTAAGGCAGCCACCGAGCGAAAATCGCTGATCAAAGGTGCAGGCCAAAGTGTAAAGCGAACTGCGCAGTTGATAAACCGGTGTGTGATCAGTGATCTTACAATCGATAATGCCCGGCGCAAACAAATAAGTGACCTTTACCGTAGGATCTACACACAAAATCGGCTGAATGCACCTTATGACTTTTCCAGGCCATCCCACAATCAGGACTTGCTTGATTACTTTGACAGTAATCAAGTAATATTGGATGCTTTTGAAGCGATGGTGAGCCTGCTTACTACGGATACATTATCGGGTCGCAAGCTGCATTTTTCACTACCGCACTGTTACCTGCTGATTTCGGAAATGGAAATGTTTAATGCAGAGATAAGCATGCTCACTGACAAACTGAACGGACTCTACACTGAAAGGCTTGAAATTTTTGATCGCATCGCAGAGCGGTGCGTGGCTATTTGCAATAGAAGCCGGTTTATCTTTGGAGCTAATTCGCCAACTTATAAGTTTATCAAAAAGCACAGATTATCGGTGAAATAGCTTCCAAGAATTATCTGCGATCTAAGTTTGATCATCAAAGATTGTAGTTAAACGTACTTAAAGTAGTATACTTTAACGCCCATCGCAGGACTTAAATAGTACTAAAATGCCCTCTCGACAGCGCTAGATGCCTACATGACCAGACATCCAGAAGACAAAATCACTATCGGTCAACTGGCTGGCTTAGCAAACCTTGCCCAATATCATTTCATACGCTGCTTCCGCAGTGCGTATGAAATGACACCAATAGCTTACCGGAAGGAGTTTGGGAAGAAGAAGTAGTTATGAATGCATTCCGCAAAATCAAGGCAATGCAAATGCCGTCAGATATCGATGTTTTTTTACTTAAAATTCATAAAAACCATTCAGCGCTTTTCCTCGTAGCCCCAGCAGCGATATGATTGACGGAACATTTTTGATATTCGGCATCAGGCAGGTTTAGCAGCAATCGGCAATGTTGACTTTTTCGATCGGCGCGTTGATGATGGCCGTGGCTACAACATGAGACAATGCATTGGCAGCGGTTTGTTTGATTTCCATGATCTGTTTTGTTGGAAGGATGCAATCTGGATTTAATGCTATCATTTTATGATGAGCCAGACAATGAACGCACTACAACAGATCTTTTATTTTCCGCTCAGCTATCACTGATCGCCCATTGCGATCATCCAGTGACAGCCAAGAAGGATATTAAGCTGAAAGACTTGCCTGATCTGCCACTGATTTTGCCCTCGGCCGGATACAGCATCCGCAGCTATCTGGACTTAGTAATGCAAAAGCATGATTTATCGCCTTCAATGAGCATAGAGGTCAATGACATACACACCCTGCTCCAATTTATACAAACAAGTCGCTGGGTAACCGTGCTGATGAACTCGACAATACTTTAACATCCTGAATTAAAGTCCATTCCTATCACCGGAGCCGACATGCAGCGCCGAGCCACCATTGCCTGGCCAAAAGGGGCTTACAGAAAAAAGTCCGCTTCTTCATTGGCCGAAATGTTGATTCTGCATGCCGCAGACTAATTCACCGACTTA
This sequence comes from Dyadobacter alkalitolerans DSM 23607, assembly GCF_000428845.1. Taxonomy (GTDB): domain Bacteria; phylum Bacteroidota; class Bacteroidia; order Cytophagales; family Spirosomataceae; genus Dyadobacter; species Dyadobacter alkalitolerans. The sequence goes on from NZ_AUAS01000005.1 coordinate 40,150, forward strand.
CGAAAAGCAGCGGGTGACATGCCGGTTTTCTGCTTGAATAATTTATTGAAAGATTGCGGATGTTCAAAGCCCAACGCATAAGCCACATCTGCAGTAGTAAGTGAATCGCTGCCGATCATTTCCTTGGCTTTTTCAACCATCTTCAAATGAATATGCTGCTGGGTAGTCTGGCCGGTGAGGGATTTCAGCATATCGGACAAGTATCGCTGGGAAACTTTCAATTGCTCTGCTATTTCCTGAGTCGTCGGCACCCCCTTAACCAATGCCTCTTTCTTCTTAAATCGCTCATTCAAAAACGCATTCATTTGATCGATCAGATCGTGATGAACTACATTGCGCGTCAGGAATTGCCGGTTGTAAAACCGATTGCAATGATGAAGGAGCAGCTCGATCTGCGAAACCAGCACATCCAGACTGAAATGGTCCGTGTGCGTTCCCAGCTCCGTCGCTATTGACTCAAATACCGATTTGATCACACTCTTCTCTTTTTCGGAAAGAAACAATGCTTCGGAGACCGAATACGCAAAAAAGCCATATCGGTGAATGCGAGATGCAAGGGAATGTTTACAAAAAATATCGGGGTGAAAGTATAATGCGTAGCCTTCGTGCTCCTCCAAATCATCGGATAGCGCAACAATCTGATTTGGCCCTACGAAAGCAAGCCCGCCATCGCGAAAATCGTAAGAACCAGGCCCATATTTGGCCTTTCCATTCCGCTACTTGCGCCTGTGATAACGACCACTTTATTTTCAATTCCATTTATCATATCATATGGTTGAATGTTACGATACAAAATTCCAGAAACGAAAAGCCCAAAGTGTAGCCATAACTGTCAAATGTGTAGCCGGTGGGGCGGTCAAGCCAATGCAAATGACAATGGATTTTTGAAATTTTGTATCTTACCAAAATTTCAAAAACCCCCACACACGAATGAAAACATCCCTGTCTCATCTCCCACAAAACAAACAAGACCAATTAAGAACGCTTACCCAAATTGTCCTCCACAAAGTCCCGGCAGAAATGATCATTCTCTTCGGCAGCTATGCGCGGGGTGACTGGGTCGAGGATTACCAGGAGAAATACGAGTATGTGAGCGATTTTGACATTCTGATCATCACCAAAGACAAAAATTCGGCAAAGCAAGTCAAGAAATCGAGGGAGCTGGAAGAGGAACTAATGGCCAATGAGGACATTACCCGAACCAGCATTATCTACCACAGCATTGGTTTTGTAAATGACAAGATCGAACGGAACTACTATTTCTTTGTGGATATCCTGAAAGAAGGAATCATGCTTTTTGATTCTGGGAAATTCACCTTATCTGAGCCGAAAGAACTAAATTCGGCGCAGCGGATGGAGAAATCGACCGAGGAATTTGAGCATTGGTTTGAAAGTGCAAATCACTTTTTGGAAGCCTTCGAATTTTTCTTTCTGAAAGGAGAAAACAAACGAACATATTTCAATAACGCGGCATTTGAACTTCATCAAGCTACGGAAAGATACTATGCTGCTATTCTCCTCGTATTCACCGATTACAAACCGAGAATTCATGACATTGAGATTTTAGGAAATCAGGTAATTAAGCAACATGCAGAGTTAGCGACTGTTTTTCCAATGTCTACTGAGGAGGAGAAGCGGCTGTTTGTTCTTCTTAAAAAGGCGTATATCGATGCGCGGTATAATAAGAATTACAGGATTGAGAAGGCGGAGTTGGAGTATTTGGGGAATCGGGTGGCGTTGTTGAAGGATTTGACGGAAAGGGTTTGTCGGGAGCGGATTGGGCATTTTACTGACAATCAACATTCTTGACTAATGGTTAAAAAGAGTTGCTATCGTAAAACCTGATATTAATAGGTTTTTGTCAACTAAGCACCACTTACGCAATAATACGAGCATAGTGATATTAGATCTTGTTAATTACTAGAATATGCGAAAATTTCATTATCTTTTCTGAAAATTTGCGCAAAGAATCCAAATACGAGAAAACGTGATAGTAGAATTCAGTGTCAAGAATTTCAGATCTATAAATACATTGCAAACAATAAGCTTTGTAGCAACTGGTCTAAAGAGCTCTGATGATCACTCTGTGGTAGATGAAAACAATGTGTGCAATGAGGAAGATATGCGGTTGCTTAAAACAATCTGTATCTACGGGGCTAACGGTAGCGGAAAAAGCAATGCCGTTGTTGCGCTTGATTATTTTCTAAATGCCATAAGAAATGAAGCTAGTGCTTCCTCCAATCTTAGTGAATTAAATGACCCATTCCTTTATCAAGAGCAAGCATTTTCAACAGAAAGCTTTTTTCAGATTGTGTTACTATTGGAAGGTCGAAAGTTTAGATACGGGTTCACTCTAAAGAACGATGAGAATAACTTAGGGCAACAGGTGATCACCAATGAATGGCTTTTTGGCACAGTAGAAAAGAATATGAGTGCCTATTTTACGCGCGAAGGTCTGATAACTACTCCAAAGAAGGTTTTGAATGCAGATAAGATCCCATCAACTTTGCCGTATGTCCATTCATTATATTTGACTCATGCAGCTGCTTTTGATAGTAGTGGAATATGTGCGAAGATAAGGCAATATTTAAAGGGCCGTACTATGTCCAATTCGTCACGTGGATCTCTAAACTTTCGTCGTCATTTATTTAGGATGATAGAAAATCCTTACAGCAAAGAAGCACTGATAAGCCTTTTATATTCCTTTAATTTAAAATTTACGGACATTACTGTCCAAGAACAAAAAGATGATGATAAAAAACCAGAGCGACTTTATTCTCTCAGTAGAATAGACCTTTGGAAGCAAATGAAGATTGACGGGAATGAAAAATCGGTGCGCCTCAATCTTATCAAAAATGAGTCAGCCGGAACACAAAAGCTATTTGAATTAGCTGGCTTTTTGCTTTCAGTCTTCAGTATGCCAAAAGGAGGACTTCTAATTCTCGATGAGATAGACAGTAACTTTCATCCTGCATTAGTAATAGAATTTATATCGCTCTTTAATAACCAATATATAAATTCTAACAAAACACAGCTCCTATTCACAAGTCATGATACCAACCTGCTGTCACCTGCGATAATGAGGCGAGACCAGTTTTATTTTTCTGAAAAACTTGAAGATGAATCTACGAGGCTGTACTCGCTCGCTGATTTGAAAGGTATCCGAAATGACGCTGATTTTGCAAAAAACTATCTAGCAGGGTTCTATGGTGGTACTCCGACATTAGAGAAATTTACGAATACAAAGTTTTCGACGCATGAATATGGAACCGTGGAATATTAGGGATAGTGACACTCGCACCGCTGACTCGCTGCCACTTTTCATAATATTTTGTGAAGATCAAGTTAGCGAACCAGTGTACTTTAAATTCTTTGAGACGTCTTTGATAAAAGTAAACCTTATTGGTGATCAAAAAAGCAAAATGGATAATGTTATGAAAGCATTGACGCATTGCTATCACGAGGATTTTATGGAGAGACGTGAAGACGGCGATTACTTAAAACAACAATATACCCAGGTTTGGTGTGTATTCGATAGAGATAGCGCGAACATCGACGACAAGCTAATTGGAGATAATGTCTCCTTTAATGAATCAATTGCCACAGCCGAACGAAGAGGTTTAAAAGTAGCTTGGAGCAATGATGCATTTGAGCTTTGGGTGTTGCTCCACTTTGAAGACGTCGAAAATAATGCGGCAAATCGGAATCGTGAGATCTACTATAAAAGACTAACTGACATTTTTAGCCAAATGCCCGATAAGAATGAGGATTTGATTAAGGTCTTGGAAATAAAAAACTGCAACTATAAGCAGCATTTCAAAAGAGAAAAGAATTTTCGTAACGCAGTTAGACCTTATTTGATCCCTAGAACTTACGATGCAATTAAGAGGGCAACGTCACTTGAAGAAATTCATAACACTACCATTGCTAAGCCTTATAGTGATCAAACACCATCAACCAAGGTACATCATCTAGTCGCGGAACTACTCCGTCTTGGTCAGAAGGAGATTTGAATTTCCAGCAATATCCAGGAGAAGCTGACCTCATTTTAAGATCAATGAATAATCATAAAACGAATTTTCCTCGTTTAACCTAGACATCGGATAGATTGCGTACTAAGCCGCCCTCCGCACCGTCTGCCCATAAGGATCCAAGACCTGAGGCAAATTAGTATCTATCTGATTACTATAAACCCCATCAATCACCCGATACGCCGAAAGCTTATCATCCGGATACTGAAAATAAGTCAAATCCATAACCTCATTTTCACTCAGCCCGGGAATCATCCAGGACAGTGCAGCGTCACCTTTCAGTATCAGCGGCTGCCGCTTACCATCATTGTGTATTGCGCCAATCATCGGGCTCGCATCCTGTGTCACGATGGCAAAGGTGTTCGTCCCCTTCCACGTCGAGTAAATCGCGCCCAATGCGAAGAACTTCTTTTCCAAGGGCTTGATATACCACGATTCATAATTCTTCTTGTCATTTAAATTCGGATAGTGCGGCTCGAAAAATCCTGTACACAGCACCAGACAGCGATTATGCTTCGCATACTTCCACCACATCTTGTCCCGGTTGAACAAGTCATGATTGGTTGCATTCAGCGTATTGAATCTGAACGCTTTTTCGTCAGTGACATTCGGTGGTACCAGTCGCCACCTGTATAAATCAAGCGACCGTGGCGAGGTCATAACGGGCAAAAACGGCTTTTCGAAGCCATTGAAGTCGTATCTCTTTTTGAATTGTTCGAGCTTGTCAACAGGAAGTTTGAATTCTGCTTTCAGAGTTTCAACATCACTTTCATTCGACACGTGATAGCACATAACCTCAATATTTAAATCAGAAACGTTGTCTTTTCAATCTCTTAAACGTAAAGATACGCAAATATAACATAATTGGAACAAATCCACAATAATGGAATATTTCCATATTTAATCTTGACTTGTTGCTTTCGCTGTACCACCTTTGTAAAAAGTGATAAGCGATGGAGGAGATTTTCGAGAGTCAATCATCACACATTTACCGTCAAGTAGTGAGCAAAAACTGGCTTACTGCATCAATTCCGGCGATCAGCGCTAGGTTCCCGTCCCCTGCGGCAGACTTTATCGATCTCGAAATCAATTTGCAGAAAGAGATTGTGAGAAATCCAGCAAGCACATTTTGCGGAAAGGTGAAGGGAACCAGCATGTGCGATGTGCATATCGACGATGGCAATATCATCGTCATCGACAAGAGCCTCCCCTGCAAAGAAAACTGCATTGCGGTCTGCTTTTTAAATGGCGATTTTCTGGTGAAGCGGGTACGATACGATGAGGGCGGGTGCTGGCTGGTAGCTGAAAATGACCAGTATGCGCCGATCTGGGTGGATCATGAAACTGAGTTTTTGATTTGGGGAATCGTTACAAACGTCATTAAATTCTTCTGATATGTTCGCGCTCGTTGACTGTAACAATTTTTATGCAAGCTGCGAAAGGATGTTCCGGCCCGAATTGAATGTTAAGCCAGTGGTAGTGCTTAGTAACAATGACGGTTGCGTAATAGCCAGGTCGAACGAAGCGAAGGCCCTCGGCATCACTATGGGAGCTCCGGCATTCCTTCTTGAAAAAAAATTTAAGGAACAGGAGATACATGTTTTCAGCAGTAATTACGCCTTGTACGGCGATATGAGTAATCGAGTAATGACACTCCTTGGCCGGTACACGCCTTCGATGGAAATTTATAGCAAGAATCAATGAGGGTGTCAACCTTATCTATCAAAAAATGAAGGACCTAGAGGTCATAAAAAACGAGACAAATCCAGAAAATCTGGCTTTGTCTCGTATGGTGCACCCAACGAGATTCGAACTCATATCGTCGGTACCGGAAACCGAAATTCTATCCATTGAACTATGGGTGCTTCTGGTGGCTTTGGGCCGGTAATGGGGTGCAAATATAGCCCCTATTTTGAATTATGACCAATTGACGGAGGAAATGTTTTGTAAAAATCCATCTCCCCGGCCATTTAAAGCTGCTTTAAAAGATCCCAATCCCCGACGCCTTTGAGATACAGGTAATTAAGTAAAATGCCATTCACGTTTGTTACTAGCTTGTGACCTTCAACAAACGGGACAACCTGGGTGTTGATGTATTCGTGATCCGACAGTAATCCCTGCGTTTGGTTGTGATAGGACTGGATGGCCTCGGAGCTTAGTTCGAGTTCGCAATAGAACATATACATGGCCTCGTCGCTGGTGCCCGTGGATGGGTAAAAAGGTTGGTCATTTACTTTTACCAGCTGCTCTTTAACAACCTGTATGCCTGTTTCCTCGAAAACTTCTCTTGCCGCAACAGCCGCCGCATCGCTTTCGCTGTCGAGCATTCCGGCTGGGTGTTCAAATGTCATGGAGCCGTCACAAATTCTCCGCTGCTGAACGAGCAACAGATATTTTTCCCGGCTTTCAATGTCAATGAAACAGATCAGGACGCTGACAACTTCGCCTTTCAGGAAGCAGATGGGTGGAATTTTATTGCCTTCAGGCGTTGTTGCGTCGGTGTAGAGCAAGGAGAAAAGAACTTCGCCTTTACCATTTCTGCGGCTGTAGAGCTCGTCTACGCGGTGAATGTCCAGACCGTTCGTTTCGAGCTTGCCTTTCCAAAGCTTGTATTTATGAGAATCTGTAAGCTTTTCGCTCATAGGGTGACGAATGCGTGCATTGATTAATTATACAGTGGAAATGACAACGCAAAATAGGGAACGCCATAGGTTTTGCTGAAACGTTTCTGACCGTTGTCGAGCTTGGCTTCGGTTGCGTAGGTAATGCGTCCGACGGTGTAACCGAGCTTCACGCCGATACGGTCGGTGATCCAGTAGCGTAAAAAAATTTCCGACTGACCATTCTGCTTGTCCAGCGCGAGCGGCAAGAAGTTGAGTGTGGCCGGATTGCTTCTCACATAGGCATTGTAATATTTCGCGCCCTCTCCTTCCGAAAAACCAGGTTTTGTATATAATCCCTTCCTCCTCAGCCCGATTGCTATTCCGAAAATATCTGTGTTTGCACCAATGTCAAACCGCCACAACTTAACATTTGCACCCAGTACAAAGCTTGCTCCATTGGCAGTTAACCGGCCAAATTCCAGCGTATCGCGTGATAATGCATTGTCTTTTGGGGTCAAATTGGTTCTGCCGGCGTAATATCCCCATGTCCTGACACCCCAGCCTACTCTAAACCATTGAAAATTGGCCAGACTCAGTTCCTGGTGATATAAAGCTGCCGGCACCCATTCGTCTTTTTGATATCCCAGTCCCAGATCAATACCTGACGTCACACGGGAAAGACTTTGTGTAAACCCCTGAATTGAACCAACAAGAATAAAAAGTACTATTAATCGGAAGCTTTTCATTGATTTCTAAATGATGTGATGGGCAAAGGTAAAAAAATGTACAAAAAAATAAGGCAGAGATCTGCTTCTCTGCCTAAGTAATCTACAATTTATGTAAACGGTTAAATACTACTTATATGCTTCGTGCCGGTGCATTTTTTTAAGAACGAGGGCTCCCATAGGCGGCAGATCCAGGATGACGGAATTGCTTTTGCCATGCCATTGATGTGCCTCTGAGGTTACAGGACCCACATTAACAACCCCACTGCCCTGAAATTCTGCCTGATCGGAGTTGAATATTTCCTGCCAGCTGCCTGCTGTAAGCACACCTACGCGGTAACCTTTGCGTGGAATTGGTGTCAGATTCAGCACTACAACCAGATTCTGACTCGGATCTGTGCCTTTTCTGGCAAATACAAGCACCGAATTTTCCCTGTCCTGCGTATCGATCCACTCGAACCCGTCGTGCGAGAAAGAGAAATCGTACATGGCCGGCTCTGTTTTGTACAGCTTGTTAAGCGCTGTTACGCACAGTTTCATGCCGTTATGATTAGGATTATTGAGCAAATGCCAGTCAAGGCTTTGTTCAAAATTCCACTCGGATGTCTGACCGAATTCGCACCCCATGAACATGAGTTTTGTTCCCGGATGCGTGAACATATAGGTGAACATTAGTCTCAGATTGGCAAACTTCTGCCATTCGTCGCCGGGCATTTTATTAATCAGCGATTTTTTGCCATAAACCACCTCATCATGAGAAAATGGCAACATATAGTTTTCAGAAAAAGCATATACCAGACTGAATGTCAGCTGATCCTGATGCCATCTGCGGAATGCAGAGTCTTTTTCAAAATACTTTAATGTATCGTTCATCCAGCCCATCATCCATTTCATTCCAAAACCAAGTCCGCCGACGAAAACGGGGCGCGAAACACCGGGAAATGCGGTTGATTCCTCTGCTATGGTTTGAATGTCAGGGAATTCCGTGTAGGCAGCGACATTCATTTCTCTTAGTAATGCAATGGCTTCCAGGTTTTCTCTTCCGCCAAACTCGTTCGGGATCCATTCGCCGTGCTTTCTGGAATAATCAAGATAAAGCATCGAAGCCACGGCATCCACCCGCAAACCGTCGGTGTGATAACGGTCCAGCCAGAAAATGGCATTACTAATCAGAAACGACTTTACTTCATTGCGTCCGTAATTGAAAATGTAGCTTTTCCAGTCAGGGTGATAGCCTTTTCGCGGATCCTCATGCTCGTAAAGAGATGTGCCGTCGAAACGGAAAAGCCCGTGCGCGTCGCCTGGAAAATGGGAAGGGACCCAATCCACATAAACGCCGATTCCGGCTTGGTGAAGCTGGTCGATGAGATACATCAGTTCCTGTGGCGTTCCCATCCGGGATGCACATGAAAAATATCCGGTAATCTGATAGCCCCATGAAGGCGGATAAGGATGCTCCATAATCGGCATCAGTTCCACGTGCGTAAAGCCCATTTCCTTTACATAAGGAACCAGCGTTACGGCAATTTCTTTATAGGTCAAATATCTTTCAGGATCGGAAGGGTCCCGTTGCCAGGAACCCAAATGCACTTCATATACGGAAATTGGCGCATTCAGCTTATTTTTCTCCTTGCGGACTTTCATCCAGTCCGAATCTCCCCATTCATACCAGGTATCCCAGACTATGGATGCCGTTCGCGGCGCAACTTCACACCATAGGGCAAACGGATCGGATTTTTCCTGTGCGCCGCCGGTTTGAGAAACTATATAATATTTGTAAACCTCTCCTACGCCAACGTCCGGGATCCAGCCTTCCCAAATCCCCGAGCTGTCCCATCGGGGTGCCAGCACATGCGTGGCATTGTTCCAGCCATTAAAATTCCCGATAACCGATATATTAGCGGCATTAGGCGCCCAGACTGCGAAATATGTTCCGGTTACGCCCTTATAATCCATCACGTGAGAGCCCAGCTTCTCGTAAAGCTTAAAATGCTTGCCCTGCCTAAAAAGGTGAATATCGAAATCAGTAAAACGGCTAACAGTTTCTACTGCGTTCAGCCCGTGATCCCGTGCGACGTCCACCTTATTTTCAGTGGGATCAGTAGTCGAGTCTGTCTCTTTTTTATCAGTTAACTTAGCCATCTGCAATACACAATTTTAAAATCTCAATGAACATGTAAGATTTACAATTTTATTAAACTATTTCTCAAAATGTATATATTTTTTTAGTCTAAAATGGTAAATCCATCAATTACAGCGGCATATTACAATATAGTAGAAGGAATTGTATCGGGCATACAGAAATTAATTTTGCACTTTTGCTGAATGGAAAGGCCCTAAATTTAACGATCACTGTATTAATTCATGATGAACATTTTTACCAGACGCAGTATACTATCCCTTCTATCCGCTTGCATTCTTTCCGTTTTTTTGAGCTGCTGTCAATCTGCTAGAAAGGCTGGTTTGGGAGCTCATTCCGAGCAGGATTTTATGTATCAATACTCTATAATCGATGCGCTGATGGCCGGGGTGTTCGATGGCGACCTTACCATTGGAAACCTGAAACCGAAAGGCGATTTTGGCGTGGGTACATTTAATAAAGTGGATGGCGAGTTAATTATGCTCAACGGTAATGTTTTCAAAATGAGCTTCGACGGCAGTGTGAAGGAGGTTCCCGACAGCGACAGCACCTCTGCCGCATTTGTTAAATTTTTCAAAACGGATACGACGATCTATCTGAAAGAACCGAATCTGACATACGAGAAATTGCAGGAGCGTCTCATAGAGAAACTAAATGCCAACACTATTTACGCAATTAAAATCACCGGAACATTCTCGAAAATGACCACCCGGGCTGCCAGTCCTGCAAAACCGCCCTATACCACGCTTCCGGCCCATCTGGGTGAGCATCAGAAACTCTTTAACTACAATAACACAACCGGCACCTGCGTTGGATTCCTGCTCCCGCCCTATCTCGCCAGAACCAATGTTCCGGGTTTTCATTTGCATTATATTGCGGACGATCTCAAAGCCGGGGGACATATTTTCAAGTTTGATACAGACGCAGTAACCGTTGAAATTGATTTTGCCAAAGGATTTACAATTGAAAATAACACCAATGCGGAGTTCTTGAATGTAAACCTCAAACCCGACCGGGGTGCTGAACTTAAAAAAATCGAGTAATTGATGCATTCTTTATCAAAAACCCTGCTCTTTTATTTAACCCTGACCGTCGTGGGAATCGGTTCCGCACACGCACAGGTTACCTATTTTGCTGATATACTGGGGAATGGTTTCAAACAGGCGACCATCGTACAACCTGCTGATTACGAAGGCAGTGTAACGTGCACCATTATCAAAAAACAAACACCTGAAAAAAGCAACAAGGCTGTGCTTTACGTGCATGGGTTTAACGATTATTTTTTCCAGGAGGAAATGGCGGAGCGCTACATTCAGGAAGGTTACAACTTTTACGCCGTCGATCTACGCAAATACGGACGCTCATTTCTGGCCAATCAAAAGTTCAACAATGTCCGCGACCTGTCCGAGTATTTCGCTGATATCGACACCGTTTTAAGTGTTATGAAAGCCGAGGGATCGGAGAAAATCCTTCTCAGCGGTCATTCAACGGGTGGATTGATCATTTCGCTTTACGCAGCCGAGCGAAATGGCAGGGAAATGTTCGACGCAATTTTACTGAACAGTCCGTTTTTTGATTTAAATGTAAAATCGGTTTTAAAGAAAACAGCAATTCCTGTCATTGTCAAACGCGCCGAAAAGCATCCCGAAACGACCATTAGCGCAGGGCTAAGTCCTTTATATGGGGAAAGTTTGCATAAAGACGCGCATGGAGAATGGACTTACAATCTGGGCTGGAAACCACATATTGCCCCACCCGTTAATTTCGGCTGGATTAGAGCTATACATTTGGGTCAACTCAAATTATCGCAGGGACTGCAGATCGACAAACCCGTGCTGGTCCTTCACTCGGCAAAATCGATTGACGAGAAAAAATGGAGCGACGTCATGTTTACCGGCGACGCAGTGCTGAATGTGGAGGAAATCGCGCGGCAGGCGCAGAATATTGTGGGTCAATACAGCATTCAGGCGATCCAGGGCGGCATGCATGACCTCATTCTCTCGCGGAAACCCGTACGGGAAGAAGTTTATTCAACCATTTTCAATTGGGCAAAACGCAATGTGAAATAGCATATTTTATATATTGCAGGCGTGACTAACTGTTAACGGCAAATTCTTTCATAATGCAAATCAGTGATCTTAAAATTCTCTTCTTTGATATCGGCGGCGTATTGCTAAGTAATGGCTGGGGGCATGAATCCCGCATCCTGGCCGCAGAGAAATTCGGGCTGGATTACAGGGAAATGGACCAGCTTCATAATTTCATTTTCAATGTCTACGAAGTCGGCAGCATTAATCTCGATCAATATCTGGACACGGTGATCTTCAATCATCCCAGGGATTTTGTACGCGAAGATTTTAAGGAATTTATGTATTCGCAATCCGTGGAGCTTCCCGGAATGCTTGCCTGGCTCAAAGAATGGAAAAAGGACTGCGGCTTTCGCATTATTTCAATCAACAACGAAGGCAAGGAGTTGAATGATTACCGCGTCCAGAAATTCAAACTCCACACTTGTTTCGACGCTTTCATCTCGTCATGCGAAGTAAAAATGCGGAAGCCCGACCCACGGATATTTGAACTGGCTATGGGCATAGCGCAAGCCACGCCGAGTCAATGTGTGTATTTCGACGACCGGATCATGTTCGCTAATATGGCAAAAAAGCTCGGGTTACGAGCTTTTCACCACACGGGTTTTGACTCTACCAAAGAGATTTTGGAAGATTTAAAAAAAGAGCGCTTTGAACGCGTTTAACCAAAGCTCTTGTCATCCGCGGACGGCCCGTAAATCGAGGGAACTGCAATGTCGTTCAACCGCATGTATACAGTGAGCTGTCCGCGGTGATGTACCCAATGGTTGATCGTCGATCCGATGGCTTCAATCATGGGTTGCGCATATAAAAGCTGGCCATTATTCATGAGCCTGAATTCTTTTGCCAGACTTTCTTCTGTGGCATTCTGGAGCGCGGTTTTTGCGCGCTGAATGCTTTCGTCGTAATGCTTCACCACGGCATTTCTTTCCCTGGTTTCAAGATGTTTGAAGGTTACGAAATCAATTTCGCCCTCCTCCACCATCACCGCCACCCATAAAGGAATTTCGGCTACCAGCAGCGTCAGGTAACCCATTTCCATCGACTTGGGATGAGGTTTGAAACCATAAGCTGACTCAGGAATTCTTTCAAGACAATTTTTAGTAGAAGTGTACTCTGCCTCCAACTCCCGGATGTAGGCAGTCGCAAAAAGTTTGTTTTCCATAGCATTTGTTTTTTATTGAAAAATGCAAAAAACGGTGCCTTTTACTGTTTAACGACCAGACCTCCAGCGCATTGTTTCTACCAATATCCATCGCTCCGCGATTTAGATTTAGATAATCATGGAGGGATAACATATTGGTAGCAACAAGTTATCCGCATTAACCGAAATCCCGGAGGGATGTCACGTTATGCATAACGCCTTTATTAACGCTTCAACCTTGCAGCTCTTTGCGGCATATCAATGGCCTGCAACACCTTGTTTTTGAGGAAGTAAGGATAGTTCGGATGTTCGTTAAGGAATTTAGCGGCAATGTCGGTCGCCTCCCTGGACGAATGTCCCGAAAACGTGGTGTTGGTCCAGCGCGTAGGGAAGAAAATATCGCCTGTAAGCTGGATTTCCTGCAACAGATCCAGCGACGGCCGCAAATATTTGATAGCGCTAGCGGATCGCAATGGATGATGCAGATTCGATAGCCCATCCAGCACCCAGGCTTCTTTTTCGCGGTTTTCCGGTTTTTTCAAAGATTCAAAAAACGCATCCCGCTCAGCTTCACTTTGACTCAACGAAGGAATGACAAACTGCATTCTCGTTTTTCGGTCGGGATTTTTAGTGCTATCCATCTGCGTCTGCATAATCGCCTTCACATCTCCCTTTCCTCTGATAGCCAGTTCATAAGCCAGCGAAATGTTATCTTCCTCCGACAATGTAAGGTTTTCAATTATCATAGTTTTAGTCCAAAGCGACTCCATTTTTTGATAAGCGTCATCACTGAGCGCAATACGTTTGAATGTCCGGAAATATGACTTTTTAATTCCCTTATCCTTTGTCGAATTAAGTAAATCCCAGGCCACTTTTTCAACCTCCGACTGATATCGGTTTCTACTTTCATCGCTTAAGAATGACCACCATAGGCTTTGCAGGCGACCGAGCAGATAGTCCGTCAAAAGCGGATCTTTCTCCTTCGGTAATGTCCGCAGCACATCCTTTAAAAGCTTGTCCCCAGCAGGTCCGTCACCACGCAGGAAGCCTTCCCAAACATTAACGAGCATGGCACCCCGGAAAACAGGTTTCGAAAGAATGGAGTCACCCATCTTATTATAATTTATGAAAAAATAGGATGTGCTCGCACTATCCGTCTTGAAATAACCATAGGCAGTGCCGTCCGGATTAGGGAAGCGGTAATGCTGGTTACTAAGCTCGAAATCTATCAGCCCAACCGGTTGCTGCCACGTCCGATTTGAGACAGAATCTGGTTTTTGAATGTATTTCCCGGCTCCTTCGCCGGAAGCATATTGATACTCCGGCATACCCGGCGTTTTTACCCACACCTGGCTCCAATCCGCAATGTTGAGCGGCGTTTTTTTATCAATAATCTGTATCAGATCATCCCAGCGGGCGTTTCCAAATGAGTAGGTTTTCAGATATTCCCCAAGGCTCTCGCGCATGAGCTTCGCTCCTATCTTCCGGTCCAGCTGGCGCATTACGATGGGTGCTTTCATGTAAATAATGGCCCCGTACAATGTCCCTGCATTTTTAAGATTACCCAAATCCTGCAAAATGGGGTTTGTGCCGGCCGTCCGGTCCACCTCATATGCGCTCGGATAATGTGCTAGCAGAAAACGTAAATCGTGGTTGATCTCAGGGAAGCTTGGATGGACGATTTTTGCAGCCATAAAATTGGCAAAAACCTCTTTCAACCACACATCATTGAACCAATCCATGGTTACCAGATCGCCAAACCACATATGCGCCGACTCGTGCGCAATCACGCTCGCCCGCGCCATCTTCTCATTCACCGGCGCATTTTCATCCAGGATCAGCGCCGACTCATTGTAAAATATAGAACCCGGATGCTCCATCCCGCCATATTGAAATGAAGGAATCAGGACAAAATCAAACTTTCCAAAAGGGTAACCAATATTCGTATAATCTTCCAGCCAGGAAAGCGACTTGGCGTGCAGATTGAAAATTTCATCCTTATTCCGGTTCACTTTGGCAGCATCTGTTTCGCGGTAATACATGGTCATTGCCCTGCCCTTCAACGTCTTTTCGGTCTTAAAAAACTTGCCGGCTGCAAAGGCAAACAGATAGGAACTGATGGGCTTGGTTTGAGCAAACTGAAAAACACATTTGCCGCTTCTCGACGTTTTGGACTTCAAGCTTCCGTTCGAGACCGCTTCCCAGCCGTCGGGCACACTTAATGTTAAGCTATATGTGGCCTTTAAATTGGGCTGATCAAACAGAGGAAAACAGGTGGAAGCGCGGTCGGGAACGAAAAGCGTGTAGAGATATTCGTCGCTCCTGTTCAGGGAAAGGTCACCGGCAATGAAACCGATCGTCAATATATTTCTTCCTTTTTTTAATCCTTCGGGATGAATGATGATGTGCTGGTTGGCCACATCAAACTCAATTTCGTCACCCTCAGACTGGACAGAAATAATGTGCGTGCTATCAGAATTAAAATCTAAAACCAGCGCAGAATCGAGCGCATTCAGGTTAAAAGAAATTGTTTCAATGCCTTTTATCTGCTCACTTTTCTTACTTGGAATATCAAGCTGAATGTTATAGTCAATGCTGTCAATCGTACTTTTCCGCCGCTCATTAAGCTCATAACTAACGCCTTTATCCGGTATTTTCGACTTCTGATCCGAGCATCCAGCCTGAAATAAAAACACGATCAACAAAGCAATCCAGCAAGCAATTTTCATACGTGAGTAAATGGTAACCGCCAAAAATAGCATTTGTAGCGTTAACTTTGAGTGCCTTTCTTCGATGTATCATAACAACATTATCTTTAAGCTACAATTCCCAAAGTCCAATTTCATATGCTGCAATTCTTTCGCCTTACCTTATTAGCCGTTTGTTTATTTACAGGTATATCAAAAGCCCAAACCCTCGGCCCGCTTACGGTTGAGAAAATCATGCGGGATCCGAAGAAGTGGATCGGCACTTCGCCGAGTGACATTCACTGGTCTGAGGATAGCAAGACGATTTATTTCAACTGGAATCCGGATAAGCATGCAGCCGACTCGCTGTATGGCTATGATCTGACCTCCAAAAAAATCAGCAAAATAACCCCTGCCATTCGCAAAACATTGCCCGGTAAAAGTGATGTTTTCAACAAGCAAAAAACGCAGCGGCTCTACGAAAAGAATGGGGACATTTATCTGATCTCGACTACTGATTACAAAATCAGACAGCTAACCTACACTGTCGAGCGGGAAAGTAATCCGGCTTTCAGTGGCGATGACCAGCGCGTAGTTTTTACGCGTGGAATGAACCTGTTCAGCATTACACCCGACAACGGGCTTCTGAGCCAACTTACTGATTTTAAGAGCGGCACAAAAAAAGCCGATAGCAAACCAGAAGGCCAGGAAAAATTTTTGAAAGACGATCAGCTCGCAATGTTCGAGGTTTTGAAGGAACGAAAAGAGAAGAAAGATGCGGGCAAAAAAATAACCGATGCCGAAAAGGCAGCTTATCCAAAAGAAATTTACCTGGGCGAAAAGAACGTTTCCAGCCAGCAAATCAGTCCGGACGGGCAGTTCATTACTTACCGGTTGACGCAACCGAACAAATCCGCAAAGTCGACTATTGTTCCCAATTACGTCACTGAATCCGGTTTTACAGAAGATATCGATGCCAGGACCAAAGTCGGGGCGCCAGCTTCGCAATCCGAATTCTGGATTTATAATATTAAAAAAGATACAACATTAAAAGTTGTAGTAAAGAACATTCCCGGCATCGGCGACAAGCCTGATTATCTCAAAGATTATCCCAAACTGGATTCCGCCTGGAAAAAAAATAAAGAGCGGGACGTTATCATTAACGGGCCATTCTGGTCGGATAACAGCAAAAATGCAGTGGTGGTTGTGCGTTCGCTGGATGGCAAGGACCGCTGGATCATGGCGCTTGATCCTGAAACTGCAATATTGAAATTGCTGGATCGCCAGCGGGATGAAGCCTGGATCGGCGGGCCGGGCATTGGCGGTTATCCGATGAGTTCGGGAGAAATTGGCTTTATTAATGATAACAACATTTACTTCCAGAGTGAGGAAACGGGTTACTCGCATCTTTACAGTCTGGATGTTGTCAGCGGCAAGAAAACGGCGCTTACCAATGGGAAATTTGAAGTACAAAATGTCATTTTATCAAAAAACAAAAAATCGTTTTACCTCATAACCAACGAAGCACATCCGGGAGAGCAGCACTTTTATAAAATGTCTGCAACGGGCGGACAGCGCAGCCGCATTACGCAGCAGACCGGCGCGCACGAAGTAACGTTATCGCCGGACGAGACCAAACTCGCTGTTCGCTATTCGCAAAGCAATGTTCCCTGGGAGCTGTTTGTAATGGATAATCCAGACGCAAATACCAAAAGCATTAACTCAGAGCAGGTTACCAGATCCACATCTCCCGAATTCCTGTCTTACCCATGGCGAAAAGCAACAGTGGTCACCATTAAGGCAACCGACGGACAGGACATTTATGCAAGGGTTTACGAACCTAAAAAATCAAATGGCAAAGCGGTCGTTTTTGTACATGGAGCCGGTTATTTGCAAAACGCGCACAAATGGTGGAGTCAGTATTTCAGGGAATATATGTTCAATAACATGTTGGTGGATAAGGGTTATACCGTGCTTGATCTTGATTACAGGGCAAGCTCAGGTTACGGCCGTGACTGGCGCACAGGCATTTATCGGTTTATGGGAGGTAAAGATCTCACGGATAACACGGATGGTGCCAATTGGCTGGTTAAAAATTATGGGATCAATCCAAAGAAAATTGGGATCTATGGCGGCTCTTACGGCGGTTTTATAACATTAATGGGCCTTTTTACAACGCCCGACGTTTTCGCCGCCGGTGCAGCATTGCGCCCGGTTACGGACTGGGCTGCATACAATCATCCCTACACAGCCAACATTCTCAACGAACCACAATCCGACAGCCTCGCTTACCGAAAAAGCTCACCGATATATCACGCAGCCGGTCTTAAAAACCACTTGCTCATGTGCCACGGAATGGTGGATGTAAACGTTCACTATCAGGACGTTGTACGGCTTTCACAACGGCTTATCGAACTGGGTAAAAATAATTGGGAACTAGCATCCTACCCCATGGAAGACCACGCTTTTGTGGAAGCGTCGTCCTGGACGGATGAATATAAGCGGATATTAAAGCTTTTTGAGGAGAAACTATAAGACAAAAGCCGTGCAGGAAATCCTGCACGGCTTCTCAAATTGAAAACACCCTTATGCTGCGTTGTTGACCCTGCGGACCAGCGAATAACCGCCGTAATTTTCCCAAAGGTTTATAATCAGGTTGCGTTCCTTTATATTATGCAAGCCAAAATCGATCAGGATTTCGCCTTCCTGAATGCGTTTTTGGAAATAGGTTGCATATTCGTCCGACAAAACAGTGCTTGCAATAGCCCGCTGACCTCTTTCGTCCAATTTCCCTGCCACTACAAGTGCCAGTCCCGGAATCGCCACAAACCTACCTAACACATCCAATGCATCCGAGATCCTGGTTACCTGTAGCTTTTTACCTTTTCCTAAATCCGATTCTCCTTTATTATCATAGTCCTTATCATGATATTGATAAAGTCTTTCGCTCGTTTCTTCTGACATGATCAGCGTAATTTCCTCCGCTTCATAGCCAAGTTTTAACAATGCCTTATATGCGTTTTCCGCATCTGTTCTGGTCGCAAATACACTCGTTACGGTATTGACGCTTCTTTGGGTATG
Organism: Dyadobacter alkalitolerans DSM 23607; assembly: GCF_000428845.1. GTDB lineage: Bacteria > Bacteroidota > Bacteroidia > Cytophagales > Spirosomataceae > Dyadobacter > Dyadobacter alkalitolerans. Next base: position 58,648 of record NZ_AUAS01000005.1, read on the forward strand.
TGTGCTGTTCATCATCTCTCTCCTCGTAATAGTTCAACATCTACTTAAATAATTTATGCGCACAGAGTAAAGAACCGTTCCATCAGCGAAATGCGTGATTTTATTCCTGAAAGAGCTATGAGTGTGGAACCGTCTGATTTTTACGATATTATACGTCGGGTTACATGTGGCTTTTGTTCTACATGGTAACAAAAGATATAGCAAAAGGAGTATTTACAAATTCAGCAAGCCTTATCAACAATGCCAGACTGAACTGGTACAAACTGATTTCAATCACTAACATCTTCCATATGAAGCAGATTTTTTCCAGAATAAAAATGGCTGTGACAGTCCAGGGCATACTTGCCTTTGCATTTGTGGCGGTGTCTCATGCACAAGTGGGCGTTGGGACGAAAGCGCCGAAAGGTGCGGAGGTTTTCATGGATGGCAGCCGCAAGATGCTGGATGAGAAGTGGATTTACTGGGAAGGTCCTCGCTTTTCGGCCAAGCCTCCTATCAAGTGGACCGTTGTAAACGATCCGGTGGACAAAGGAACAGTTATCAACTGCAACGATCCTGCATCGGCTGGCGGAAAGTATGGCTCAGCGGACATTGTTACCAAAAAGCAGTTTAAGGATTTCCGCGCGCACGTCGAATTTCTGATCACAAAAGAAGGCGGCAATAGCGGCGTTTATTTACAAAACCGTTACGAAATCCAGGTTTTGGACGGCGATACCACTTCTCACGGAATGGCTGCCGTCATCAACGAGTCCAGGTCTCCTTATGCCGCTTATAATGGCATAGGCAAGTGGAATTCCTATGACATTCTGTTCCGGGCCGCACGTTTCAAGGAAGGCAAGCTGGTTGAAAAGCCTATGGTAACATTGTATTTCAATGGTAAAAAGGTTCATACCAATCAGCAGATCAGCCAGGTTTGGGGCGGTCCTAATTCCGGAATCGATGGTGGAAATGATGGAGGAAAAGGCATTACGGACACACCGGGCGGGTTGAAACTGCAATCAGAAGGCCATGATGTTTATTACCGGAATATCTGGATAAAAGAGGAATCCCTAGATAAGCCAAATACGGATTTTTAAAGAAAATAACCGTTGTTACAGCCTGCCTGATTTTTCGGGCAGGCATTTTTTTGGCCAATTTGCAGGGCATGGGCCAGCAACATTGGCATGAAAATATTGTTTTCGGGATTTTTTAAACACGAACGTCTTAATACACGAACGTTATGATCTCTGAAAACTTCAATTTAAAAGGAAAAACTGCGCTGGTAACCGGTTCGAGCCAGGGTATCGGCGAAGGCATTGCACTGGCCCTCGCCGAATATGGTGCAAATGTCATTCTGCATTGTAGGAGCGACGAAGATGAAGCTGAAAAAGTGGCGGAAAGAATCAGGGAATTGGGGGTCAAATGTTCTGTTGTCCAGTCGGACCTTGCGAAGGCCAATGTTGCTTCTGAAATTTTTGATCATGTTAAACAAAACGGACAGCATGTGGACATTCTCGTACTGAATGCTTCTGTCCAGATCCCAAAGAACTGGGATGAAATCGGTTTCGAGGACTTCGACACACAGATTAATGCCAACTTCCGGTCTACGCTCTTGCTAATCCAGCAATTCGCTCCGCTGATGATCCAGAATGGTTGGGGACGCATTGTGACATTGGGCAGCGTACAGCAAACCAGGCCGCATCCTTCCATGCTCGTTTATGCTGCTACAAAATCGGCTGTCCTTAATATGGTGCAGAATCTAGCCATGCAGTTCGCTGACAAAGGCGTGACCGTTAATAATCTGGCTCCCGGCGTAATCGGAACACCCCGGCTTGAACAGGATGTTCCGGAGGTGGAAGAAAGGATCAACAAGCGGTTGGAAACACCTTCGGGCCAGATTGGTGACCCGAAGGATTGTGCTGCCATGGCCGTTGTATTGTGTTCCGAAGCAGGGCGCTTCATCACGGGCCAGAATATCTATGTAGATGGCGGGTTAAGCCTCTAAGCTACTTTTTCTTGTAATCAATTTTAAAAATAGTGCCATTCAGGTCGTCGGTTACGTAAAGTGCGCCGTCGGGGCCTTGTGCGAGCCCGCATGGGCGATGCTGGATCGGGCCGGTTGGTTTAGCCAGGTCCGTTCCCGCAAAATTATCCGCAAAAATCTCCCATTTGCCTGGTTTACCATTCACAAATGGCACAAATGCAACCAGATAGCCTTTTTTCAGCTCCGCAGACTGGCTGTGAAATGCAATGAATGCGCCATTTTTATATCTCGCCGGGAACTGGTTACCAGTGTAAAACATGATCGCATTAGGACCGAGATGCGCCGGAAATGCAACCAGAGGATTGATTGCTTTTTCACCCGCCGTCTTCTTACCATCACCGCCATATTCAGGTGCGAGGATTTTTTTGTTCTGGAAATGGTCGTAGTAAATGTAGGGCCAGCCTGCATCGTCGCCTTCTTTTAATCTGTAAAGCGTTTCGGCAGGAAGTTTAGCACTTTGTTTTGGGGTGTAGTATTGAGGGTAAAAATCATCAAACTTTCCACGTCCATGCACGGTTGCGTACAATGCATTTGTTTTTTGATCCCAGTCAATTCCTACTGCATTCTTTACACCCGTCGCGAAACGTACGCCGTCTGAAAAAGTCTGTCCGGCTTTATCCGCCTTGAATTTCCAGACTCCACCCGCAGAATCCAGAATCGTGCAGGGAGACATTCCCTTGCCCGAGCCGGTTTCACGGCAATTATCACTGTACGAACCCACTGTAACATAAATGTTACCCGCATTATCCAGCGTGATCGGCTTGGCATTGTCGCGGCCATGATCGGTCAGTCCTTCAATGATCTTTTCAGGTTTTTCAAAATCTACAACTTCCTCCTTATCATTCAGTTTATAACGAAAAACCCCTTTGTTTGAAGAGCTGTATAAATAACCGTTTTTGATTGCAATGCCCGTTCCCTGGTAATCCCCGAAAAGCGTTTTGCTCTCAATTTCACCGTCGCCGTTTGTGTCTTTGATGTGGTAAATCCCTTTGCCGTCTTTCAGCTTGGAAAGCTTCACATACATATCACCATTTTTCCCGATCACCATGTGCCGGGTTGCGCCGAGGTCTGTTGCCAGGATTTTTGCCGAAAAGCCGGCGGGCAGTTTAAGCTCAGCTGCTTCAATCGGGAATTTTTTGTTACCGGATGTGGGAGGATTAGCCGGAACATTTGTGTAAGCAAACAAGCCGGTGGCGCCTGCTAATGCCAGAAATGCCCCTGTGATTTTTGATAATTTTTTGCTCATGCAATGAGTAATAATGAGTTAAATAAATAAAAGGCTGACCGCCGTGCGGACAAATTCCGTGTCTGTATTAGAAAGCATTTCACCGAAACTTTATTACTTGTTGTGCCCGCTCAATTTTCCTTATATAAATGTAAATTGGAATGATTTTTTTTAACATATTTGAACCGTAGAACTAGAAAAACCTCGCTAACAACCAGCAAACCAATAAATTTTGAGCTATGAATCCATATGACGATGATGACGATGAATTGTTTGACGACGATTTGCCAGGAAATTATCCCGCGGAAGAAGACATTTTTCGTCAGGGCCTGATTGATCCGGATATTGATCCTGAGGACATTTCAAAAGTAAAGAGTGAGATCGAACTGGAATCGGATGACTGGAATGAAAAATCCTTCGACGATGATCTGACTGGCGACGACCTGGACGTTCCGGGATCAGAGGACGATGACGAGGACGAAATGATCGGCAGAGAAGACGAAGAAAACAACTATTACAGCCTCGGCGGAGACAATCACGATAACCTGGAAGAAAACCAGGGCGACTAGTCTCTTCAAACATATTCATAAAACCGGACAACTTCCTTGCCCGGTTTTTTTATGTCCGGATTCGCCATAAGTATGATTAGTAGGCCCCATACTTTTGCTAAAAACAAATTGGAACATGGCCGAATTTACTCCCGAAGCTTTCAAGAAAGAACTGATCAGCATCCTTACTTACTGGGAAAAACACGGCCCTGACCTAGAAAAAGGCGGATTTTATGGTCGGGTGAATTATGAAAACCAGCCTGTTAAAGATGCTGATCGCTCGGTTGTATTGACAGGCCGTATTTTATGGACTTACTCACTCGCGCACCGGCTGTTTAAAGAAGCCAAATATCTGACATTGGCCGACCGCGCTTACCAGCAACTGGTAAAGTATTTTTTTGATCATGAGCATGGTGGCGTGTATTGGTCTGTAAGAGCGGACGGATCGCCTTTGGAAACCAAAAAGCAGATCTACGGCAATGCATTTGCCATGTACGGGCTCAGCGAATATTTCCGCGTTACACATTTTCAACCTGCATTAGATAAGGCAAAAGAACTATTTAATGTCATTGAAAAACACGCATTTGACCCGGTTAATGGCGGCTACCGCGAAGCATTTGACCGCGACTGGTCCAGCACAGACGATTACATTCTGAGCAAAAGTCCGTGGATCAAAAGTATGAACACGCATTTGCACCTGGTGGAGGCTTATGCCAATTTATACAGCGTGTGGCCGGACCCGAAATTGAAAAAACAAACCGCTAACATGCTGGAAGCGATCATTACCAGGATCGTGAACCCGAAAACGCACAGTATGGAGCTGTTTTTTGACGAAAAATGGAAATCGAAAGACCACATTGTTTCCTATGGGCACGACATTGAAGCTTCCTGGCTTTTATTTGAAACTGCGGAGATCCTGCACGATGAGCGCCTGATTGCCAAACTCAAAAAAGTGGCAATAGCGATGGCCGATTCTGCGAGTAAGGGACTGGCAGCGGATGGTGCCCTGAATTATGAATTTGATCCTGAAACAAAACATTTGCAAACGGATCGCTCCTGGTGGGTTTTGGCGGAACAAATGGTCGGATTTTACAATGCTTACCAGCTGACCAAAGACGAACAATATAAAGTTAAGGCTGAACGCAGCTGGGATTACATTGTAGGCAAGTTCGTAGATCACGAAAAGGGTGAATGGCACGGCACCGTAAAGGCCGACGGCACGCCCGTAAAAGGCGACAAGGTCAACTTCTGGAAATGTCCGTATCACAATGCGCGCGCATGTGCGGAAATGTTAAGACGCGTCTCTACAAGCTAGAAATCAGTTAATTAAGGAACATTTCATCCACCAGCAGCAGTGCTTTATTGCCTTTGCTTCTGTGCCAGTCGGGAATCTTGTTTAATGGTTTCGCTATGATTTTCACGTAAGAAAGGCTCTGTGGCTTGAATGTTCCTTCCACGGTTTGTAAACTGGGCCTATCCCCTTTTTTTGGCATCTTCGCCTTGAACCTCGTCAGTAAGTTCAGAGTTTGCGCATTATCACCACCCCATATTTCAATCGATTCGGGGGGGAAAATTCCCGTGTCCTCTTCTACCATATAATGCACGCCGAGAGACGATAACAGGACTGGCTTTTTAAATTCTGAAATGAATGCCATGTCATTGTCCTTCACACCCGCCCAGTTGTTGGCCCAGGCAGGATTGTTTGCTCCGATAACACCCAGCTTATGATCAAAAAACGTCTTCGCTCCCTCTGCCTGGTGAACACGGTTCAGCGGCGCTAACAAGTTGACGCTGTCTGGCTTATAGGCACTTTTGAAAAACTCAAAAATAGCCAGATCGCTTCCATACCAGCCATCTTTATATGCTTTGGCTTTAATAGTCCCGCTTTTGGTAACCAGCATTTTATCAAACAACGGCGACTTGACGCTGTCCGGCTCCGAGCCATCGGTCGTGTAACGAATGTCTACATTCTTGATCGTGTGCCTGAGCTCCAGATCAAGCGATTTTGCAAAAATCGTGGAGCTGTTTTTCACCTGTGGCGGGTTGAGTTTCAAAGGACTTTTGCCATCGTCTTTGAACCCGCCGATGATGTCAATGTTCTTATTCGCCTTTTGTAGGTTTTGCACGTCCGCAGCAGTCAGCTTCGTGTCCCAGACTGCAACTGTTTTTAGTGGTTTAAGATTCGGCAATAATGCTTTCAGATCATTGAAATCGACTTTTGTACCGGACAATGTTAGGTTTTCCAGCTGTTTCAATGATGATAATGTCTTTAAACCGTTAGCCGTAATATCTGTAAAGTTCAGGTCGAGCCGGCGCAGGTTTTCAAATTGCGTAATACTCTTTAAATCCGCATCTTTTACAGGCATTTTATTGAGGTTCAATGATATAACTTGCTGTTTGATCTCGCTCAGTTCTTCCAGTTGCTTCACATCATATGTTGCGCTGTTGTAAATGTTGACGGCCAGCGCGGGGGATTCCCGGGCAAGCGGCAAAATGGTGCGGTAATCTGTATTCAGTTTCGCAATAGTTTCTTCATCAGCAGCATCAAATTGGTAGGCTATCTCCTGTTCAACGGGCTTCAAGTAGGCAGCGGAAAATATCCTTAGTGAATCGTTTGCAGGCAATTCGGTGAGCTTTTTCGTAAAATCCGCATTCTTTTTAACCCAAAGTGTGAGCAAAGAAATCTCCTGCAATGTCAGTTGCGCCTTGCCTGTCGGAGGCATATGCTTTTTGTCATCCAGGGGCAAATGCACGCGTTTCAGCAGCAAGCTCACCTCTGGATTTCCTGCCACAAACAATTTTCCGGATTTACCGCCTTTCAGCAAAGATTCAGCATCCGTCATATTCAGCTTGCCTTTCAGCTTGTCCGGATTATGGCAGCTGGTGCATTTTTGTTCTAATATCGGCTGGATCACATGGGTAAACACAACGGCATGCTCCAAAGGAACCGCCGCCATGGTTTTCTGACTGTCGATCGGTTCCCATATGAAGTTGCTGCCATGCGTTAATGCAGCACCATAATGTCCCGTCAACACTAATACTGCGACCGTCAGAAAAGCGCCCGCCCTGGCAATAGACGCCTTATACCAGGTTGTATTTCGTACAAAATAAATGAGTGATGCGAAAAAGAAAATGCCCGCGCCGGTCCATTTGTGGTAATCAAGAATATCGCCGGAGTAACCTTCCTCCTGCGACAAAAAAAGCCCCATCACCACCGTTACAGCAGCGAAAAGCGAGCCTACCAGCAGCATATTTTGCAGAAAATTTTTGTAAAAAAGATTGGTCGCATACTCAGGCCGGAACCGGAAAAATTCCAGCAACATAGCAATGAGCAAGATCACAATCGGGAAATGCAGGATCAGCGGATGCATGCGCCCGACCGTTTGTAACCACGCCGGAATGACCAGTTTGTCTTCGAAGATCAGTAAAAATAGGATGACAATATTAGAGGCAACTAATAACTGTTCTGCAAAAACCCTGAATCTTAAATGCATTAAAATTTAGCCGATAAATTGATCAATCGTTTACTGCCAGATATTTTAGCTGATAATGTCTTTCACCACTTTACCGGAAACATCCGTGAGCCGGTATCTTCTTCCCAAATGTTTGAAGATCAACTTTTCGTGGTTCAGGCCCAGCTGATGCAGGATAGTTGCCTGGAAATCATGCACATGCACGGGATCTTTGGCAATGTTGTAGCCCAGTTCATCCGTTTCTCCATACACCATTCCCGGCTTAATGCCACCGCCAGCCATCCATATCGTGAAACATCTAGGATGATGGTCGCGGCCGTAGTTATCAGCCGTTAGTTTTCCCTGCGTGTAACTGGTCCGGCCAAATTCTCCGCCCCAGATCACGAGTGTTTCATCCAGTAACCCACGCTGTTTCAGGTCTGTAACCAATGCTGCCGATGCCTGATCTACGTCCATGGCCTGTTTGGTAATCTCAAAAGGCAGGTTACCATGCTGGTCCCAGCCCTGGTGATAAAGTTGCACAAAGCGTACGCCATTTTCGGATAGTTTCCTTGCGAGCAGACAGTTGGCCGCATAAGTGCCCGGAACCAGACATTCCGGTCCGTATAATTTGATAATGTCGTCCGATTCTTTGGACAAATCCATCACCTCCGGCACGGCAGTCTGCATGCGGTAAGCCATTTCATACTGCTTGATTTTGGCCGTAATTTCAGGATCGCCAAACTCCTGGTATGAAAGTTCATTCAGTTGCGAAAGATTGTCGAGCATATCCCGGCGATCGTGCCGGTCCATTCCTTCCGGGTCACGGAGATACAGAACCGGGTCCTCGCCCTTACTGAACTGCACGCCCTGGTGCACCGAATCCAGGAAGCCATTGGACCATAATTTAGAATAAACCCCTTGTCCGTTCCCAACGCCACGCGAAAGCAGAACCGTGAAGTTGGGCAGATTTTTGTTCTCATTACCAAGCCCATAACTCAGCCAGGAACCCATACTGGGCCGGTTTCCCTGCTGCGAGCCCGTTTGCAGGAATGTTAAGGCAGGATCGTGGTTAATCGCCTCGGTATACATGGATTTCACAAAACAGAGATCATCCACGATCTTGGCCGTATAAGGCATCAGATCACTCACCCAAGCACGCGACTCGCCATATTGTTTGAAGTCCACAAAGGACCCGACCAGCGGAAACGACGCTTGGTTGGCTGTCATGCCGGTCAACCGCTGCGTGCCGCGAACCGATGGCGGAATTTCCTTGCCGAGCATTTCGCGCAGTTTTGGCTTATAATCAAACAGTTCCTGTTGCGAAGGAGCGCCGTTTTGGAACATATAAATCACCCGTTTTGCTTTCGGTGCAAAATGCGGAATGCCGGGCGCCAAACCGTCTTCCTCAAATCCTCCGCCTTTCAACAGATCGGGCATGAGCAAAGAGCCTAATGCCACGCCGCCGATCCCGAGGCTCATGGAAGACAAAAAACGTCTCCTGTTGAAGTTGATCCCGTGTTCTAATATTTCCTTTTCCATATTATTTCAAACTTTGGCTTTCAGCTTTTGCTGTCGGCTTCAAGATTTTGTTATGGTTTCTTCCAGATTATAAATGGTTGAAATGACGCGCATTAATGCTGCCTGCGCCTTTTTATCCACCTTTTTGGTCAGCGGGTACTCTCCTACCGTTACCATTTTCTCCGCCTTTTCAGGCTTAATGGATTGCAACTGTTTGTCATAATACGCGCTTAGCACGTCCAGTTCCTTATCACTCGGCTTGCGGCAAACGATCAGCCGGAATGCTTTTATGATCTTCTCTTTTGCCTCACTTTTTTCCTGCAACAGCTTGGTCGCCAGCACACGCGACGCTTCCAGCACAGCCGGATCGTTCATCATCACTAGCGCCTGCAATGGTGTGTTTGTTTTGAGCCTTTTCACCTCGCACAAGTCGCGGTTACTCGCATCAAAAATGCTCATGGTCGGCGGCGGGACCGTCCTTTTGATTAATGTATACATCCCCCGCCGATACAATGCACCGCCATGATCCTGATTATAAACGGATAGCAACCCACGTCCTGACGTTGCGCCTTCCCAGAGCCCGGCGGGCTGATACGGTTTCACGCTGGGTCCGCCAATGGTTTTGTTGAGCAGGCCGCTGCTGGCAAGCACGAGATCTTTGATAAATTCCGCATGTATGCGGTAACGCGGCCCGCGAGCGAGGAGAATGTTGTCCGGGTCCGTCGCGAGCTTATCTTTCGTCACAACAGCGGATTGCTTGTAAGTCGCAGACGTAACCATTTGTTTTACAAGCCGTTTAATGTCCCAACCGTGGTCCATAAAATCAGTCGCGAGCCAGTCCAGCAATGCAGGATGGGAAGGAAGCTCGCCTTGCATGCCGAAATCTCCGGACGTTTTGACAATTCCTTTTCCAAAGAATTCCTGCCAGAGAATGTTCACGTAGACCCGCGAAGTCAAAGGATTTTTTTTATCGAAAAGCCATTTGGAAAGCCCTAACCTGTTTTTGGGATAACTTTTATCAAATGGCAAAATCGAAGTGGGCGTCGCGGGCTGCACTTCATCACCCGGCGCATCGTAAACGCCACGTTCCAAAATATGCGTCTTCCGCAATGTGTCCAGATCACCCATTACCGAGACGATCAACCGGTTCGTGTCAGGCTTGTTAATGAATGTCAGAATGTTCTTTACGTCGTCATTACTGATCTCCATCAAGGGCTTTTTCGCATAAGTTTCCGGCCCGCCGATCACGGACTCTATCCCTACTTCTTTCACATTATTGAAGAACGCGAACATCTGGTAATATTCCTTTTGGGAAAAAGGATCGTATTTATGGTCATGGCAATGGGCACATTCCAGCGTAACGCCGAGTAACCCCTTACCAAACAGGTCATTACGGTCCGTTACATACATGATTCGATATTCTTCGGGGATCACGCCGCCTTCTTCGGTGATTTTATGGTTTCGGTTAAAACCTGTCGCCAGTAATTGTTCCTTTGAACTGTTTGGCAACAAATCTCCTGCTAACTGCCATGTTACGAAGTCGTTGTAATGCATGTTTTTGTTAAATGCATGAATCACCCAATCGCGCCATGGCCACTGTGTGCGGTAACCGTCATCCTGGTAACCGTGCGAGTCCGCGTAACGCGCCAGGTCCAGCCAGTGAATGGCCATTTTCTCGCCATATGCAGGGCTTTTCAAGAGCTGGTCGACCATTTTTTCATAGGCGTTTGCACTATTGTCGGCCATGAACTCGTCCATCATTTTCAATGTCGGCGGCAATCCGGTAATGTCCAGGCTGAGGCGTTTTAGCAGTCGCTCTTTATCGGCTTCTTCGTTGGGTTTCACCCCTTTTTGTTCCTGTTTTTGTAAAATAAAATAGTCGATCTCATTTTTAGGCCAATCCTTATCGTCGACTTCCGGCAACGCAGGTTTTTTCGGCGCCACAAAAGCCCAGTGCTTTTCATACTTTGCGCCTTGCCTGATCCATTTTTCGATCAGGTCAACTTCGCGTTGTGTTAATTTGAGATTGGAGCCTGTGGGAGGCATGCGAAGTGCCGTGTCGGCGGTGGTAATGCGCAGATAGACCTGTGAAAGTTCGGGCTTACCAGCGACCAATGCGTGCGCTTTTGGATTTTCCTGCAAAGCTTTAAACGCATCTTCGGCCACATCGAGCCGTAATCCGGCCTCGCGCTTGTTGGCATCGGGACCATGGCAGGCGAGGCATTTGTCAGACAGGATAGGCCGGATATCAAAGTTATAGCTGACTTCCTTTGGAATATCTTCTTCAACAGCCTGGTTATCTGACGATTTGTTGCAGGACTGGAAACAAAGCGCCGATCCAGCCAGCAGCATGGGCAAAATCAATCTTCCTCTAAAAATCATAACTGTGGGTTCAGGAAAAAACGCGCAATTTTTTATTTAATATAATCAATTAACTAAAAAAATACACATTTATTGATACAATAATGCCAATTCAAATATCTTAACTGTCCTGCTCTGTACTGTTTTGTTACGGATATCCATTGGGTTCGGCTTAGAAGTTTGCTATACGCTCAATCCAGAAAGCTTTTCCTTTGTTGTGCTCCATGTTTTGATGAAATCAGTTGTCCCTGTCTGAATTTTTTATTCTAGGTTTGTAATAACTACATACTCAACATTCCATGGGATTAAGAACTTTCATTCGGGAGAATTTTATTGCGGATATCAAGCCGTATAAGCCAAAAAATTTTCGGAAGCCTGAGAAAATGCTGGAAATTGTTTCGGCGTGGAAAGGGCTTGAAATGATCGTAGAGGACATTATCGATCAATTTGACTTAAAGCGGGACCGCTGCATTGAATTTGGTGTGGAGTTTGGATATTCCACGGTGGTTTTTTCCAATTATTTTAAAAGCGTCACCGGCGTGGACACTTTTGAGGGGGATGTTCATACAGTCAATAAAAATGAGCATTTTGAAGAAACCAGCAAGCGGCTTGCTGGCTATGCGAACATTCAACTCGTAAAATCAGATTACAAAGATTGGATCGCTACTGATAATCAACATTATAACCTGGCCCACGTTGACATTGTCCATAAGTACGCAGAAACATTTGAATGTGGCCTCTGGGCGGCACAACATAGCGATTGCACGATTTTTCACGACACGGAAAGTTTCCCCGAGGTGCGGAGGGCTGTGAAGGATCTGGCCAAAAAAACGGGTCACAAACTCTATAACTATCCGCAGCATTACGGATTAGGGATTTTAGTTGCCAGAAAACGTTGAGGAATGGGAAATAAGGTGCTCGTGATCGGAAGCTCCAATACGGACATGGTTGTGCGAACGGTTGAATTTCCAAAACCCGGTGAAACCGTTCTCGGTGGAACATTTATGATGAATGCCGGGGGAAAAGGTGCTAATCAGGCCGTTGCAGCTGCGCGGCTGGGTGATGACGTTCGCTTTGTGGCTAAAATCGGTCGGGATATTTTTGGGGAAGAGGCAAAAAAAGGTTTTCTGAAAGAAGGCCTTGACATTCAATATCTGCTTGAAACCGCTGATTATGCTTCCGGCGTCGCGCTTATTACCGTCAATGCAAATGGTGAAAACGAGATTGTCGTGGCATCCGGCGCGAATATGGATCTGCGCCCGACAGACCTTCCTGATGAGATTTTCAATGATGTCGCCTTTGTGTTGATCCAGCTGGAAATTCCTTTGGACACTGTTGCATACATTATTAATAGGTGTCTGCGTTCCAACATTAAAGTTATCCTCAACCCCGCTCCTGCGGTGGCGTTAAGCAAACAACTGCTCGAAGGTATTTTTCTGATCACGCCCAATGAAACGGAAACCGGGATCCTGACCGGCATTTATCCAGATAATGAAGTCTCCATGCACCAAGCTGCCAACTTCTTTCACCGAGCTGGCATTGAGCATGTTATCATTACGCTGGGCAGTGCAGGAGTTTATTTATCCAATCAACGATTTGCTGAAATTATACCTTCCAAAAAAGTGAACGCGCTGGACTCGACGGCTGCCGGGGATGTTTTTAACGGGGCCCTACTCACCGCACTTGCTTCCGGCAAAGACTGGCCGGATGCTTGCCGTTTTGCCTGCGATGCGGCTGCCATATCCGTAACCCGCGCCGGTGCGCAAAATTCTGCGCCGTATAGCAGTGAGCTCGATTAAAGCAAAACCGAAACATCGTCTTCCACTTCTTTTCTGCTTACCTGATGTTTTACAACCGCATTACCGGCGTGTAAAATAACGAGCCCACCCAAAGAACAGGCCGCCATCATACCGACCATTGGCAAGGCTGTATTGTTGTGCAGAATACTCACAATAGCAGAAATTATTGCCCCGGCACCCATTCTCCAGCTCCCCATCAACGCCGAAGCGCTGCCCGTATGTTTGCGGAATGGCGCAAGTGACAATGCGGAACTGTTCGGCCCGGTCAGGCCCTGTCCGGTAAGAAAAACGAACATCATCCCGATCAGCGAATACAGGCTAAACCAGTTGTTATAAACACCTGCTATAAGGAAAATGCCTACAATACTTTGGTAAAACAAAGTGACCTTTATGATCTGCTCGCTCTTGAATTTTTTAAGCAAAATGTGGTTCAATTGTGTGGAACCGATCATCGCAGCGGCAAGAAACGCAAAAATCCAACCGTATTGTTGCTCGGAAACGTTGTAAATGTTCATGAAGACATCCGAAGAACCGGCGATATAAGCAAATGGAGCCGCTGTTGCCAAACCGCCTGCTAATGTGTAGATCAGGAACTGCGGCTGTCTGATAACCGTCACGAAACCGTTCATAACCGCCTTAGGACGCAGTGAAACCGTAGTATCAGCCGGCCTGCCCGTTGGAAGAAAGAAATATATGGCACCTATAATCAAGGAAACTATTCCGGCCAGAATGATGAATATCCACTGCCATGCAATGGAAGCAGTCACATAACCGCCTATCGTAGGGGCTATCATGGGTGAAACGGCAATAACGAGGGTAATCAGGGAGAAAACTTCGGCGCGTTTTTCAGATGGAAAAAGGTCACTGACAAGCGCTTGCGAAGCCACCAGACCCACACATCCGCCCATGGCCTGAAAGAAACGCATCACAATCAATGAATCCACAGAAGATGTAAGGGCACAACCGAAAGATGCAACCACGTACAAGGCTAACCCGGCATACAATGGTTTTTTTCTACCAAAACGATCCAGCAGTGGACCATACAATATTTGCCCAAGACAGATCCCGATCAGATAGCTCGTCAGGGACAACTGCACCTGATCGATTGTAGTCCCCAGATCCGACGCAATGCGCGGAAAACCAGGAAGATACATATCAATGGAGAAAGGGCTGACTGTGGCCAGGAAGCCAAGGATGAGAATAATGAAAAAATACTGCTTGCGACTCATGAATTTCTGAAAACTTATTAATTATGAACGGGTGTTTCACGCAATTAAGTTCCTGTTTATCAATAAGTACAATATTTTCATCATTGATCAATATCTAAAAGTATGTTCTTTGTAAAATACAAATGCCCATCAAAACGGGAATGTTCTGATGGGCATGCAAATCAACGGGAGTTCCGTTAGTTATCTACTTTTTCTTTAATGTCTTCTTTGGCCTCTTTGGCTTCCCTTTTGGTTGCTTTGTAAGCTTTTTTGCTTCCTTTTTCAACCTTGTCAGCGCCTCTTTCTACACCATCACCTACTGCCTCTGCGCCTTCTTTGGTTTTTTCACCAACCACCTTAGCGTCTTTTTTAATCTCTTTACCAGCTTTTTTGCCAGCAGCTTTCGTATTATCGACAGCCTTTTCCGTTTTTGTTCTCGAGTCGTCCTGTTGTGCAAATGCTGCCGTCGACAATCCGATCATTGCAGCTAAAACAAATACTTTTTTCATGATCATTCTTTTTGATGAGATAAATCGCCCCGCACCAACCGCCTTATCAGCAATCCAGGCAAAAGCAAAATAACTCAACAAAAATCGTTCCGGGGGGAGTTAATTCCTTATTGATTCGCATTCCAGTAAAACATGGCGTCAATATTCAATGTATGTCTTAGACATATTCAACCTCATTAAGAATATGAGGGCCTATAAACGGGCTCAGCCCTTTCAAGGAAACAACGTCAACTTTCTCCTCTTGGAACATTGATTCCAAAAAGTCGCACGCAGCAATAAAATTGAGATAGGTCTCCATATCATTATCAAAATCTATCAAGATGTCTATATCGCTGTCCTCATTTCTTTTATTTCTACGTGCTGAACCAAACAAGCCGATCTTATTAATACCCAATTTATTTAACTGGGGTTTTGAAGACTTCAAGCGCTGCTGTATTATCGATTTACTCAATATTAGTTCATGATCGAAGTTATTAATTATCAAAAGATGCAATTTTATTAACTAAAAACAAAAAAAACCGCCCGACAAACTGATGCCGGGCGGTTTTAAATAATAATAAGCGCTTATTTCACAATCTTCTTCAATGGATAAACCGCAACAATCGCCTCACTGTCAACAGTTGAAACCTGAGCCGATTTAACCTGAATTTCTTTTGGTTTTAAACTACCTTCCAGATCGTCCTTATCCACAGCAATGTGCGGGGCGATTACCAGGGAGACGATGGACATTAGCTTAATCAGGATGTTCATGGATGGGCCCGATGTGTCTTTGAATGGGTCCCCTACTGTATCTCCCGTCACGGCTGCCTTGTGCGGCTCTGACTTTTTGTAAAAGGTTTCACCATTGATGACAGCACCTTTTTCGAAGGATTTTTTCGCGTTATCCCAGGCGCCACCGGCATTGTTCTGGAAAATTCCCATTAACACACCCGACACCGTCACACCCGCCAATGTTCCGCCCAACACCTCCGGCCCGAAAAGAAAACCGACCAGGACGGGAACGATAAGTGCGATCAAGCCCGGCGCAACCATTTCACGGATAGAAGCCTGCGTAGAAATAGCCACACATTTGTCATATTCCGGTTTGGCGGTGCCTTCCATAATGCCAGGGATTTCGCGGAACTGTCTGCGCACTTCTTCAACCATTTTCATGGCAGCACGACCCACGGCAGCAATGGCCAGCGATGAGAAAATGAACGGGATCATGGCCCCTACAAACAAGCCTGCCAGGACATTGGCTTTATAAATATCAATAGAACTAATGCCCGCTACACCGCAGAAAGCAGCAAAAAGCGCCAGCGAAGTAAGTGCAGCGGAAGCGATGGCAAAACCTTTTCCGGAAGCAGCAGTTGTGTTACCAACCGCATCCAAAATGTCCGTACGACCACGAACTTCTTCCGGCAAATGTGCCATTTCGGCGATTCCACCTGCATTGTCCGCGATTGGCCCAAAAGCGTCGATAGCCAATTGCATGGCTGTGGTGGCCATCATTCCGGCTGCGGCAATCGCAACACCGTACAAGCCTGCAAATTCATAACTGATAAAAATACCGGCTGCCAGCACCAATGTAGGAATAACCGTAGATTCCATACCCACAGAAAGTCCGCCGATAATGTTCGTAGCGTGACCTGTCGAAGATTGATTTACAATGGATTGAACAGGTCTTTTGCCCATAGCCGTGTAGTATTCCGTCACCATAGACATGATTGCGCCTACAATGGATCCCAGCAAAATTGCCCAGAAAACGTCCAGCGCGGTGAAATCGACGCCGCGAATGGTTAATGTTCCTTCGGGCAGCATCCACAATGTGAGTGGATAGCTGGCGATCAGAACAAGAATGATTGAGGCCCAGTTACCCAAATTCAAAGCGGCCTGCACATTTCCCTGGTCATTTTTAACACGAACGAGCAGCATGCCGATGATGGAAGCGATAAGGCCCATTCCGGCAATAACCATAGGAAGCAAAATCGGGGCTATGCCGCCAAAATTATCCGTTCCCTCGGCAATGATCTCACGGCCAAGAACCATTGTTGCTAAAATTGTTGCCACATATGACCCGAACAAGTCCGCTCCCATACCGGCTACGTCGCCCACATTATCACCTACGTTATCTGCAATAGTTGCAGGATTTCTAGGATCATCTTCCGGAATTCCGGCTTCCACTTTTCCTACAAGGTCGGCGCCAACATCAGCAGCTTTTGTATAAATACCGCCTCCTACGCGCGCAAAAAGTGCGATAGACTCCGCGCCAAGCGAAAATCCGGCAAGCACTTCAAGCACTTTTTCCATGCCCAGACCATTGACGTCCGTACTGTCACCGACAAAAAAATGATATAAAATGATGAACAGTCCGCCCAAACCAATTACGGCGAGGCTCGCCACCCCGATGCCCATTACAGAACCGCCGGTGAACGACACTTCCAATGCTTTAGTGAGGCTTGTGCGTGCCGCCTGCGTGGTGCGGACGTTGGATTTTGTTGCAATATTCATCCCGATGTAGCCCGCAAATGCTGAAATGAACGCACCAATCAGGAATGAAATACCAATGAAGGCACTGGAATTTTCAACCAATGTGCCCGAGTAACCGAGTAGAATACTAACAATGATACCAAATACTATGAGTACACGCCATTCGGCTTTCAGGAAGGCAAGGGCACCATCTGCGATTGCGTCCGCGATCTCTTTCATCTCAGGACTTCCACCATCCTGCCGGACGACCCAGCCTCTTTTGAAGAACATAACCAGCAAGCCAACAAGGCCTAAAGCCGGCACTAAATAGGTAATGTTACTCATGCGATAAACAAATTAGGTTATAGGTTTTAAAATCTCGTAAATATAGAGAATGGGACCTCATAACAAAATGCGAAACCGCTAATTTTTGATCAATTCGTATAGATTTTATAAAAATTTGTAGAATTTAGTAATTGGGGAAGCGCCGGGCCAGCGCCGTTACTTGCGAAAAATAGCCAGTAAAAGATAAGTTATCAGGAAGCCTGCCAGTCCGGCTGCAACTGCGAGCAATGTGCCGCCTATAAAATATTGTACGAAATTTACATGGATCGAGCTGAGCGTAAGATTCTCAAATGAAGTGAGTTGTACACCGTTCTGATAAAACAGGCCGCCGAATTTGTAGCTCCCAAAAATGATAAACGGAATAAAAGGCGGGATGCTAATGTTAGCGGCAGTAAGAAAAAGGACCTTGTTCATCTTGAAATAAATCGACAAGGGAATGCCAATAAGCAACTGAAAGCCCCAAACCGGAACAATGCCCATAAAAAATCCGAAAGCAATGGATTTTGCCTTGCTTAAATTGGACTCATCCGATTTTACAGCCTCGTCCCTGATAATCTTCCAAAGGCCTTTCTTATTAATTTGTCGGATCAGTCTTTTGGGCAAATAATAAAGTAAAGTGAGGATGACCAGGAATGTATTCAGGATGCTGATCCGGGTAAAATCCTTGATCGGGCGGAAGTGCGTGACACGCTCGTCTTTGTCATAAATCACATGTATTTTCACCGGGACGATCGGGACATTGCGCCAGGCCAGCCTTACCAGCACTTCAATTTCCGTTTCAAACTTCATAGTAAAAAGCCTGATCTTCCCGATTTCCCGCAAAGGATAAAGGCGAAAGCCAGTCTGCGTATCAGGAAGTGAAATGCCTGTTTCAAACTTGAACCAAAAATTGGAAAATTTATTTCCAAAAGAACTTTTGCCCGGCACGCCTTCCTGCTCCATGTCCCTCGAACCCATAATCACAGCGCCAGGATTTTGTTTTGCTGCTTCCAGAAACAACGGAATATCAGATGCAAGGTGCTGACCGTCGGAATCGATGCTGATCGCGTTGTCGTAATGCTGTCTTAATGCTTCTGCAAACCCGGCGCGAAGTGCGTAGCCCTTTCCGCGGTTGATGCCGTTGTCCAGAATAGTTAGTTGATCGCCATATTGAGCCAGCAAAGCGGCTGTTCCGTCCGTAGAACCGTCGTTGATAACAATGATATCCCGGTTTTGAGAATAAGGAAGAAGGGAGTCAATGACACGGCCCAGTGTGTTGATATTGTTGTAAGTAGGAACAATGATGCAGCAATTAAGGTCCTGTAAGGTCATTATGAAATGGACTTTCTGTTAAAGATAGCTTGCCTGCATTTTGAAAAAAACTTTCCCATTGTCCTCCCCTGAGGCGATGACTTCTAAAAGTTCAGACTGCTTGAATTTGATATTGATACGAACATTTGGATTTTCCCACGGATCAAGTATTTCAAGAAATTTGCATGTCCGCATGGATTTCATGGCCAGCTTTCTGTCCATATGTGTTTCCAGGAGCTCCTTCACGATCTGCATTTGTACAACACCCGGAATAACCGGCGCACCTGGAAAGTGGCCGGCAAAGATGGCATGCTGCGCATCGATAGCAATATCCGAAACAAGGCTTTCGGGGGTTACTTCGGTGCTGGTTACAGCGTAAAGGCTTTTCGCAAACATGCTGAAATTGGGTTACTATAAATTGATAAAAAGATTGTCATCTATCGGTTGATTAAACTTCTCATTCTGAAATTTCATCACGCTCTTATCGCCGCCTTTTTCATAAAAAGACAATTCCTTCAAATGCATTGTGCTCTTCGGGAAAACCAGGGTTATCTTGGAATATATGTTTTTCAGCCTACGGTTAACAGGAGTTAACACAACCATATACTGATCTGTGCTTTCCATGGCACTTTGCGAAAATGCTTTATTTTGCTGAAAATCACCGTTGACCAAGCCGATCATAAGCTCTTTGATCTGCGCTGCCATTCTACCAGCCTGACCAACACTTTTCTCCTTTCCAGCCTCCTGGACGCGTAATCTATCACCGTTAATTAATATTACATATTTAACGGGCGATTTTTGCTCCCACCGCATCTTGTCATTTTTCTTGTAATAAAAATTACCCGATGAATGCTCCGGCTCTTTCAAAACAGCTAAAAATTTCTCCTCGGTAAACGCAGCCTGAATGGAATTCACCTCTTGTGAAGTCTTGCGTAGTTGCTGGAAAACCTTTTCCGGGTTTGCTGATGGTTTGAATGTCTGTCCTTGCGCCCAGGCAATAGTCAGACAGAATGCAGTCAGTATAGCACTAATTTTATTCATAGGGCTCACGTTGAATTAGCTTGGAAAGCGGCTCAATTTTCAGTCCTTGCTGTAAACAATGTTCGATCAGATCTTCCATTGAATCGGCTGTGACTTTCCGGTTATCATGCAGCAAAACAATGTCCCTGGCTCTTACTTTTGACATGACGCGATTGATAACCTCGTATTTATTTTGCGCTTTTGTATCAAAGCTTCGAACAGACCAGCCCACAGAATCCAGTTTCAGATCACGCAAGACACGCGCGTAACGCGGGTTGGTCACGCCAAAGGGTGGACGGAAGAATTTTGGTGTTTTTCCAAGAATTCCACTGATAATGCTGTTGCAATGTTCCAGGTCCTTTGCCAGCTTGTCTTTCGAGAAGAAAGCGATCATTGTATGATGGCTGTATGAATGGTTTCCTATGATATGCCCCTCCTCATCAATGCGGCGAAGCAGCTGCGGATATTTTTCTGCCCGTTTTCCAATGACAAAAAACGTGGCCTTCACTCCTTTTTCCTTTAAAATATCGAGAATCTTTGGTGTGGTGTCAGGATCCGGGCCGTCATCGAACGTTAGGGCGATGGATTTTCTTTTACCCGTGTTTATTGATTTTAGGAAATAATTGGCCTGAATGTTGAACGAGCCGTAGGCAGTAAGGGCAAGATATGCGAGGGCAATGAAAATGAAAATCAGCCACGCGAAGCCTGTTTCCCAGAAGATAATCCCGCTGAGTGCAAAAATGGTGATGGCGGTTCCTGTGACAATGTTATGCTTCAATTGATTGCAAGAGTGTTAACCCCAGATTACTTTGAATTAATGTATTGCAAACCAGCACATTTCTGAGTGATTTGTCAGCTTTCATCCTATCCACAGCCAAATGTACACCGAATGCGGAAGTCGTTGGATAAATGCCAGAGTAGGCCAAGTAATCCACACATTTACTTTTGTCTATCCCCAGGTTCTGAATTTGAGATAAGACGCCTTCCGAATCTTGCTTATGTACATCAGAAACCAGCACCAGATCCAGATCCGCTGCACTCAGCTCATTTTCTCTCAGAAAATTGTTAATCTCACCAGTAATATCTCGCACCAAACCAATGGCACGAGAGTCCTTGATACCAGCAATTGATTCTTTATTCCTATTACCCGAAAGCATAAAAAATGATGCCCCGGAAGTGATGGGATTAACAATCTTTAAGTGCAGGTTTTCCGAAATATCTGTTAAAAAATGAATGGCTTCATCAGCAGCGCCAACCATAATGTTAACTCCATTCTCATCCAAAAGCAACATAGCATCTAGGAGCGCATTCTCGAATGATAGGGTATTTTGCGTATGCGTCATGTTATACCCGTGGTTTCCAATGCTTAGTGAAATTTGCCCTGCCATCGTGTTATGGGTCGATTGGATAAAGGCAGTGGGCGGAAGCAACCCTTCAATGGTTATAACATTGTTAAGAAACTTTTCGGTGTCTAAAAGACAGCCTAATCCAGTCCCAACGATGATTGCATCTGGTTGCTTGATTTTTGCCTGCCCTATGCAATCCTTTGCGCAAGCCACCGACATCCTTAAAATCTTGCTCATTCTCCGCAAAAGTCCGGCGTCAATAAAGACTTTGTAATCGGGACTTAACAGTGCTGACGATTCCTGCAACGGCTCAATGCTGGCAGAAAAGCCAACATTCCGGAATGTTGGCTGATGTGAAATGGTGGATGCGGCAGAAATGTAATACAACTAGGATATCTTGAATTTATGTAATCTGAACTAATTATGGCTTGAAAAAACCAGCGATGAATTGTTCCCACCGAAACCGAACGAATTGGACAATACAGCTTTAATAGGCTTATCACTTTGCAGTCTAGTAACAGGATTGAGCCCGGTTTCCGCAATGGGCGTTTTGTAATTCAGGTTTGGAAAAATCAGGTTGCGCTGAATGGCAAGAACCGAAAAGACGGCTTCAATAGCACCGGCAGCAGCAAGGGTATGCCCCGTATATGGTTTTGTTGAGCTGAATGCCGGAATATCATTCCCAAAAACATTCATCAGCGCTACTGATTCGGATAGATCGTTATTTTTCGTCCCGGTCCCGTGTGCATTAATGTAAGAAATATCAGACAAGGCAACACCGGACTTGGCCAAAGCATTCTTTATCGCCAGGGTTGCCCCTTTTCCTTCCGGTGACGATGCAGTTTGATGATATGCGTCAGCTGCGTTGGCCCAACCATTCACATATCCGATCGTTTTGTTTCCTGAAATCTGCACACTCTTTTCATTTTCCAACAGCAGGAACGCAGCGCCCTCCCCCAGATTTAAACCACTTCTGCTTTCATCAAACGGCCTGCACCATGCATCGTCGTAGATCATTAATGAGCGAAAACCATTGATCGTAAACCTGGTTAATGCATCCGAACCGCCTACCAGGACCCGGTCGAGCTTACCATTTAGAAGCAGCCGCGCGCCCAGCATAATGGCATTAGCGCCTGAGGAACAAGCTGTTGAAAGTGTATTGATATAACCGGAAATGCCCAGTTCAGCAGCGATTCGTTCCGTCGTGCTGCCACTATCGTGGGTTTTTAGGATATTGTAATCGGGATTAGTGCCGGCGAGATAGGTTTTGTAAAAGTCCTCTGTCCGATCCATTCCGCCGACGGAAGTTGCCGAGATAATGCCTGTTCGGAGTCCGCTGATGTGCTTGTTATCGCCCCAGGCTTCTTTTGCGGCTTTTAACCCCAACAATGAGGTGCGGGAAATGCCTTTGGGACCTGTATCAAGCGCTTGCTGCAATGTTTCGTTGGACATTTTCACTTCTCCAACCAAGAGCCCTTCTGCCTCTTTCAGAAACTGCACGGGCTCAATGCCCGACCTGCTTTCCATCAGCGCCTGCAAATTTTCTGCAACAGTCAGTCCAATTGCAGATACAATGCCCATACCGGTTATTCGGACGCCCATTTCGTGATTTTATTCGACTGCCCTGTTACGGATGTACTCTGCCATTGAATTGATTGACTTGAAAGCCACCTTGCCTTCATCTGGGTTGACCACCTGAATCCCATGGTATTTTTCCAGCAACACGATCAATTCCAGCGCGTCAATGGAATCCAGTCCGAGACCTCCTTCATCAAAAAGCAACGCATCGTCCGCAATGTCAGCCGGCGTGATATCTTCAAGGTTCAACTGCTCTATTATCTGTTTTTTAAGGTCTTCCTTTAAATTATCCATTGTCAATTAATGTGTATACTTTGATTTTCGGATTGTTATGCGTGGTTCAAATCGGCGAGTTTTGAAAGATTTTCCTTATTGAAATCCATGCCGCCTTCTGATTCGCTTTCTACCAGTGCAACGAAAACGTCGATGTGGTCGCCCATTACCCCGAGCCATCCGATCAGGACTGCTTTGGCGCTGGTGGACAGGAAAATCTGTCCATAATCGACGAAAAAACCGGGGGCGAATTTAGGCAAAACAGTGAACATATTTTCGCCATACCACTTGTTTCTGATCGCTATTTCACCCAAAACAATGTTGGGCAATGTGTAAACAAATAAAGAAGGGCTTGGTGTACCATTTTGGTCATAGGAATGTAAAAATCGCAGATCTGTATCCGCGCTGGACGATTGGTTTGCGAACAGCATTGCAATTTCATCGTCCTGATACTTGCTCGTCAAGCCCTCGTTAGCACGCTTTATCACTTCCGAAGCTAAAAATCCCGCTTGCGACAGCGCATCCATTTTATAAAACTTAGGATATACGATTTCCTGCTCCTTATAAATCTGTTTGAACCAACTGTCCGCTGCATCTTTTTCACGCGTTGCCACCAACTCACCATTTATCGAAAAATGATCAGCCGACAAATGACAATATGTTGTAATCAAACTCATAAACTCTTGATAATCAAAGATGCATTACCGCCGCCAAAGCCCGACGCTGTTTTCAGAATGGTTGCTGGCATGCTGGAAATATTTTCCGCAATGACGTTCAAGGTTTTTGAAGTGCCGCTTTCCCTATAACCGAGGCTTTTTAACAAAACTCCGTTGCGCATCATTTGCATAGAGGCAGCTGTTTCTATCACACCCGCCGCACCCAGCGTATGTCCGAAATAGCCTTTCAAACTGCTCAGCGGCACATTCGTCAAGCCTATCCGGTCGAAGGCAATGGACTCCATCTCATCATTATAAACCGTTGCCGTGCCATGTGCGCAGATAAAATCGAGTTCATCGGGCGCTACGTCATTGGCTTCCAATGTCTTTTTCACACTTCGAAACAATCCCTCACCCGTTCGGGAAGGGCCTGAAATGTGATTGGCATCATTGGCACTCGCGCCGGAAAAGAGCCGTAAAGCTCTATTTTTGAAAATTTCCTTTGTCTCAGAAACAACCACTGCACCGCACCCCTCGCCCATTGTTATGCCCTTGCGCGATGCGTCGAAAGGGGCACATGGCTGATCACTGATCGCAAAGAGAGATTGAAATCCAAAAACGACAAAATCCGAAATCAGGTCGCAGCCTATCACAATGGCATGCTCGTATACTTTCGCTTGAACGAGATTACTAGCCACATTGATCGCTAACACACCTGATATGCAAGCATTTGAGAGAACGATGGGCTGATTGGCCAGGCGAAACCTGGAAACCAACGCCTCTATGCTCTTGCCAAACTGATCGGTGATATTTTTATCAAGCTCACCTTTTGTCGAACTCACAATGACAATGGTCCTGTCCGAGGTCAGGATTGCGGGGTCAATATTTTCAGAAACAGCTGAAAGTGCGTCCGAGATCAGCTTTTCAAATTTAAAATCAGCGACGAGATCCAGGATTTTAGACAAATAAAGGTCTGCACTGTCAAATCCGGCCTGCGTTACCAAAGAAATTCCCGACCGATTAGCCTGCATAGCAGCCCAGTTTTCAGCTGTGGTCCCACCCAAGGGACTTATGATTACTTCGGCACCAATGTAGGTCATTCCAGTTTCAATAAACCTTATTTTGTTCTTTCCAATCCCGGTAAAAATCGGGGGTAATCAGTTCCAATGTGCGTGTTTCCTTATTCAAAAAAACCTGCATGGTTTTGCCCACAGCGCACAATTCGCCAGTTGTAAGGTTCACAACCTCATATTCAAACTGGATTTTGGCTGATTTTGCAGGCACATATTTCGTTATCACTTTAATGATCTGCCCGTAATAAACCGGAGCCTTATGGTCAATTTCGGATTTTACGATGGGTGTAAAGTAGCCTTTGTCGAAAATTGTCAGATATTCCAATCCGTAGGTTTTACCAAAAGCTTCTCTCCCATCTTCGAAAAATTTCAGGTAATTGCCATGCCAAACCACGCCCATTGCGTCAGTTTCACTAAAACGTATATCAATTTCGATTTCCGAAGCAATCATATTATGCTATCTAGTTAAGGGTTAGTGTGTCACCACGATCTTCATTTCACAGCCGAGCAATATACGCCCTTCCAAGAAACTTTCCCCTTTAACCAGGTAAATATTTCCTAGTTGATGTAGTGGTTCTACGATTGTCCGGATCGTTACGGAGGCCGTTGGCAGCTCATGCACTTCCACTTTTGTAATGGCTCCTATAAAGCCAATCTTAGGCTCTCCGGCTTCCTCACGGTCTAAATAACCGAATGAGGCAGCACAAGTCTGCGCAATGTTTTCCATTAAACCCGACTCCTGAAAATACCCGTCCTCAACCAGCACATTATCTTGTTCTATATAAAAATC
The DNA here is from genome assembly GCF_000428845.1 of Dyadobacter alkalitolerans DSM 23607. Taxonomy (GTDB): domain Bacteria; phylum Bacteroidota; class Bacteroidia; order Cytophagales; family Spirosomataceae; genus Dyadobacter; species Dyadobacter alkalitolerans. The sequence continues at coordinate 84,113 of NZ_AUAS01000005.1, forward strand.
CGACTCAAATCTTTCCGCAGTCACGCTTACCAGATTATCAATCATGATAAATGGCGCTCTGTGCGGAATGTATTGATTTATAGCGCTTTTGGGTACAATCATTAAACAAAAAAGTTGAAATAATTAAACCATTGTTCAGGATATTCATTCACTTTTCGTTCCAGTTCAGCAACATACAAGGCAGCGATCTCTTCGGGCTTGCGTTTTCCCGTCAAAGGCAATGTTGCGCTGAGGTGATAACTGTATTTTCCATCTTTGGCGGCAAAAACGAATGTTACCGGCGCATCAAACTTCGAGGCGATAATGAACGGTCCGTAAGGAAATTTCGCCTTCCTGCCAAAAAAATCCAACTCGATGAACTTGACGCCATCCATATAACGATCTGAATGAATGGCCACGAACTCGTTATTAACCAGTGCGTTGCGAATTGCGATAATGTGTGAAAGATCATCTTTAATCGCAATAACCTTAAACCTCGAACCGCCTGTGGAACTGTCCATAAACTGTTTAATGCTTTCTACCTCCGCGTCCAGCATTACAATGTTAATGGTCGGTGTAATGCGTCCTTTCAGCAGGTTACCGGCCGTTTCCCAGTTGCCCAAATGCGCACTCAGCAGTATCCCACCTTTTCCACCTTCTCGTATATCAATCAGATATTGCTCATTTTCAAACACATGCGTAAACTTCTCCGTTTTCCCAAGCAGGAACGCGGCGCGGTCTACCAATGTTTGTCCGAAAATGTAAAAGTTTTTCCTGGCCAGCTTTTTGGCCTCTGAAACTGGAAGATGGAGGGTATTTTGATAAAAATCCAGTAACGCGCTTTTTTGCTTCGCTGCAAAAAGATAGTAGTAATACGTTACCAGCTGCAACAGGCGGTAGGCAAAATCCAGCCCAAGCTTGTTAATGAAATAGAGAAAGATTTTATACCCGACTAATGATCCTTTGGTTTTACCATCCCAACGGCTCATTCTTATAAATTTAGTTTCTTACGAACTAGCCGGTAAAAATCGCCGAATGTCACGATCTCTTTGAAGTCTTCGCCTGTAATTTTGATGTTGAGATTTTCTTCGATGAGCACCACAAGATCCACATAGTCAAGGCTGTCCAAATCGAGCGTATCTTTGAGACTGTTTTCAGGAAGAATCAGATTCCGGTCCACCTCAAACTCCTCCGATAAAAAATCCCTCGTTTCTTCGATAACTTCTTCCCAACTCATTTTTACGTCGTTAGCATACATGGCTACAAAATTAATTTATTCTTGCTGATAGTTTAAAGATATTGCTCTTTTTTAAATTAAATTCTGCGACTCACACAATAATTTAATCCAAAAACCATTGCATGTGATGCATCCATTCGGAGCAGAACAAAAATACAAATTTATGGTGGCCGCGAACCGCCGCTTACGAAGTTGGAGCTCCGCAAATGGTCCTGATCAGGAGATCTTTTTGAGAATTAATGTTGAATTTGTTCCGCCAAAACCAAACGAATTTGAAAGGAAATAATTGATCTCCTGCTCCTTAGTTTCGGCAATAATGTTGATCCGCGCCGAATCTTCGTCCGGGTTTTCGAAGTTGATATTGGGCGCTACAAAAGAATTCTGCATCATCAGTAAAGAGTAAACGATCTCACTGGCACCCGCCATCCAGCACTCATGGCCCGTCATCGACTTGGTTGAACTTACCGGTGTTTCAGCCCCGAAAACTTCAAAAATTGCCCTTGCTTCACTCCCATCGCCTACTGGCGTCGACGTGGCGTGCGCATTAATGTAATCCACCTTATCAGCAGCAATTCCCGCCTGGGACATGGCCATTTTAAGTGAGCGAACCTGCCCGTCGATGCTGGGATTGGATATGTGATCGCCGTTGGAAGAAAATCCGTAGCCGATGAGTTCCGCCAGTATAGGAGCACCGCGCTTCACAGCAGACTCATAGGATTCAAGGATAACTGTGGCTGCGCCTCCGCTGGGGATCAGCCCGTCGCGGTCGCGGTCGAATGGCCGGGAAGCTTTTGCAGGCTCGGATTCGCGTACGGAGAATGTTCCCAGACCGTCGAAACTGGCCATGGCAGCAATGTTAATTTCCTGTGCACCACCGCAAATGATCCTGTCCTGCAATCCCTGCCGGATCATCATGTAACCCATCCCGATAGAATGTGAGCCGGATGCGCAAGCCGCGCTGAGTGTAAAATTGATGCCTTTTAATTTAAAAATCGTCGAAAGGTTCATATTAACAGTGCTATTCATGTTTTGAAAAATAGCGCCGCTTCCTATTAATGTGGTGTCGTGTTTTTCTTTGGCTTTTTCAACTGCTTCCACCACCGATGCGGCAGTGCTGTCGTTTCCATAAATGATGCCCGTTTCTGTGGTTTCGAGAAAATCCACATCCAGTCCCGAGAGTTCAAGCGCCTGACGCGTAGCCATATATGCATAAATAGCGGGCTGGTGCATACCCAGGCGCTGCCTTCTGGATAGGTAGTTTTTCAGGTCCGGCTCCTGAACCATGCCCGTTAGCGCAGAACGAAAGCCAAAATCCTTTCTAACCTGATCAAAAACAACCCCGCTTTTACCGGCATACAAAGATTTTGTGACCTCGTCCAGGTTTTCACCTAAACAAGAGTAAATCCCAATTCCGGTTACGACAACTCTGTGATCCATTAATTATGAATAAATTCCTCCGTTGATATTAATCACCTCGCCCGTAATGTAGGCGGCTTTATCTGAGACCAGAAAACTAACCAGATGAGCAACTTCCTCCGCTTGCCCGAAACGGTTCATCGGGATCATTTGCTTTAATTCTGCTTCGTTCAGGTCTTTGGTCATATCGCTCGTGATAAAACCCGGCGCAACTGCATTTACCGTGATCTTACGCTTAGCGACTTCCTGTGCCAACGCTTTTGTGGCAGCAATAATTGCCCCTTTGGCTGCGGAATAATTCGTTTGCCCTGCCACGCCCTTCATTCCGGACACCGATGCAATGTTCACAATCCGGCCCGAACGCTTGCGCAGCATTTGCTGAATGGCATTTTGTGTAACATTAAAAAGGCCTTTCGCGGAAATGTTCATCACATCGTCCCAATCCTGCTCCGGCATCCACATAAACAGGCCGTCACGCGTAATGCCGGCATTATTCACCAAAACACTGATATGCTTTTCTTCGTTTCTCTCTCTCCATTTGTTCAGGGCCTCGTCCACCTCCGTTTTTGTCTGAACATTGAATTGCAATAATTCACCATTCCCGCCGCCAGCCACGATCTCTGCAAGCGTTTCCTCTGCTGCGGCCTGATTGGAAGAATAATTGACCAAGATATATAACCCGTGATCTTTTGCAAGCTGAACCGCTATGGCACGGCCCAATCCTCGTGACGCGCCTGTTACCAATGCACAGCTCATAATTTAAACGGGGTTTCTTTAATGTATTCAAAAACTGCTGCAATGCTTTCGGATTGTGGAATATCCTCTTTCACAAAATGCGCATGCTGCCTAATCTGGCTGTAAATTGATTTTGCATTAGGCGATAACCGCTCCTGCTCACCCGGTTCCAGCAAATCAATAGCCTGACAAATGGCCATAATGTGAATTGACATTACCTGGAATGAATTTTCCAGAACCTGCTTGGCAAGCACCGCACTATTGGTCCCCATGCTTACAATGTCCTGATTATCATTGTTGTTAGGAATGCTGTGCACGTAAACTGAACCGGATAGCGCCTGGTTTTCTGCTGTTGTGGAAGTCGCTGTAAACTGCACGCCCTGGAAACCGAAATTCAACCCCCATGTTCCAGCGTTCAGGAATGGCGGAAACTTGCCATTTAGTTTGCTGTTCATCAGGAAGTTGAGCTGCCTTTCCATCAGCATTGAAAGCTTGGTAAGGACAATTTTAACTTTATCCATTTCCAGTGAAATGTAGTCACCATGGAAATTGCCTCCGTGGAAAACATTATCGTCCTCCGGGCTTACAATGGGGTTGTCATTGGTTGAATTAAGCTCATTCTCAATCACTTCCTGCGCATATTGCAATGTATCAAGGATTGGCCCCAGGATCTGCGGAACGCATCTTACCGAATAATATTCCTGAATCTTCCGTTCAAATTCCTTCCGTTGCAGTGCCGTATCATCCTTAAATAATTCTTCGCGACTGCGTATCAACTGACTGCCAGCCACAAAATCACGCATTTGCTGCGCAATAATCTGCTGTCCTTTATGATGTTTAACCGCATTCAATTGCTTGGAAAACGAATCGTCAAATGCTTCAATAACCTCATTCAGCATCGCCGACGCTGCTACCGCCCATTGCACCAGCCTTTTAGCATAAATAATGTTGATCGCCGAAATGCCGGTCATGCAGGATGTTCCGTTGATCAGCCCAAGGCCGTCGCGCAATTCCATTTTAAGCGGCTCGATGTTATTTTTTGCTAAAACATCGGCCGTATTTGTTCTGATGCCGCCTTCATAAACGTGCCCTTCGCCGATCAGGTTAAGGCCGAGATGGGAAAGCTGAACAAGGTCACCGCTCGCGCCGACGCTTCCGTGCTCGAAGATTTCAGGAACAATGCCTTTATTTAAAAAAGCGACAAGTTGCTTGATAACACCCGTGCTAACACCCGAGTTGGCCTGCAAAAATGAATTCAGGCGCGCTACCATGACACTGCGGGCATAAATTTCGTTGAGCGGCCTTCCTATACCGCTGGAATGGCTGCGGATGAGGTTGTATTGCAGGTTACTCAGCTTATCAGTCTCTATCCGGTATTGAGCCATCGGGCCAAAACCGGTATTGATTCCGTATATAATTTTATCTTTGGAGAAATTCGTAAGAAATGTAAAGGACTTAGAAACTTTATTGAGGGCGTCTTCGGCTAAGATAAATTCCTTCTTTTCAAAAGCATACTGCTCGATATGAGCTAAGGAAATACTATTCATTTAGAGATTGCATAATTAATATTACGTAAAATAAATCTTTTTTTGCGGTTTTGACAAACATGCCGCAATCGGCAAACGTGCCACCGGAAGTTGCCGGAATTTTACATTTGCTTACTTTTGTCTGACATTCACGTTCCCCTTTCAATGATCGGAGATTTACTTTTAAGGTTACATCAGTTCCTTTCCAGACACAAGCCCGCGTTTTTCCTTAGTCTGGTTTTCCTTACAAGTTTTCTGATCCTGGGAATCTCGCGGTTAAAGGTAACGGAAAGCATTTTTGCAACCTTACCGAAGGGTAAGAGCTTCGAAGAATTCAACCGGCTCATCGAAAGCAAGAACATCATCAATCAGATCGTCTTTTCGATTGATATTCCCGAAGAGACAACATCTGATGAAGCTAAATTGCTCGGAGAAGCATTTTCCGACTCGCTGACAAGATATACCAACGGCGCCATCCGGAACATTCAAATCGAACGCCCTTTTGCTCAGGAGGATGTTTACCAGTTTATTTACAGCCGTTTTCCGGAGCTCATTGATTCCTCCTATTATTCCCACATTACCAGCCGACTAAACGCGGATACGGTTAAAGCTTCGGTTAACTCGGCTTATAATCAGCTTACTACGCCCGGGGGGACATTTCTCAAACAGTTCATTGTCAATGATCCGCTTGGCATAACCGGCCCGTATTTTCGGAAATTAAATGCCAATAGCAACTCGAATGGCATGGTGCTCGAAGATGGCGTGATGTTTACGGGCGATCGCAAGAAAATGATCATTTTTGCCGCAACGAGTTTTGATTCAGGCGATTCAGAAAAAAATGTTGAGCTGTATGAAGATGTTGAAGCATTCAAATCCCGCTGGAATAAGCGGCAGAAGCATCACAATTTCTCTTATTTCGGCACGTTCGAAATCGCTGCCCGCAATGCCATTCAGGTCAAAAAAGATTCCTATTTAACATCCTTCATCGCGTTGGGGGGCATTTTGCTCTTGCTGATCCTGTACTACCGCAAATTCCTTATTCCGCTATACATTATATTACCCGGCGTTTTCGGGGCGATTTTCGCGCTGGGCATTATCGGCTATATCCGGCCCGAAATATCGGGCATTTCGCTGGCAACCGGCGCTGTTGTTTTTGGCATCTTGCTGGATTATGCATTTCACTTTTTCACACATTTAAGGCATACCAATTCTATTTCCACTGCCATTAAGGAAGTAAGCGCGCCCTTGCTTACCGGCAGTTTCACGACCGTGATGGCTTTCAGTGCATTGCATTTTGCCAATTCGGCAGTTTTGCAGGATTTTGGGTTGTTTTCTTCGCTTAGTTTGCTAGGCGCTGCACTTTTTACACTGATCGCGCTGCCCGTTATCCTGTCGTCGGTTGCATTTGAGAAAAAGCAGATACCCGCAGAAAGCCGTGCGTTTCGATTTCCGCAAATTCAGGAAAAAGCCAGGCCGATGATTCTGGGATTTATTGCTATAATGACGTTGATATTCCTCTATTTCGCCAGGTTTACGGAGTTTGACAGCAGTTTTGAAAACCTCAGCATTCAGGATGAGGATCTACAAAAACGTGAGGAGGCGCTCACAGGCATTGATCCAAAGGCAGAAAAAAGGATCTATATTTTCGCTAGCAATCCGGTCACGGCAAAGGCGGAATCAATCAATTACCAGATTTATCAAAACCTGGTCAAGCTGCGTGATCAGGGAAAAATAAACAGCTTCGTTTCCTCGGGCTCATTTCTTATTCCGCAGGAACTCCGGCGCGAACGCAATCGCAAATGGCATGATTTCTGGGATTTGCGCCGGAAAGAGGCCACCTATAATGCTTTGGATCAAGCGGCGGCAAAGAAAGGATTTAGCACCAATGCATTCAGTGATTTCAAATCATGGGTCGCAGGTCAGCAACCAGGCGCTGTCCCCGTGGATACATTGCTGGCCGAACTTGGCCTGGATAATCTGATCGAGGCGAATGTCAGAGGCACGACATTCATCACCACATTGATCGTTCCGCAGAGCCAGCTGTCTATCGTTAAAAATGAACTTAGGGCAATCCCAGGAATCGCGTTATTTGATCGCGGTGAACTGGCCGGTGATCTGCTCAAATTGGTAAAGGACGACTTCAATTATCTCCTGCTTATTTCGGCGTCGATCGTCTTCCTTACATTGCTTTTGGTCTACGGGCGGATTGAATTAACACTGTTAACTTTCCTGCCAATGGTGATCAGCTGGATCTGGATATTGGGTATAGCGGCTATTTTGGGCATAAAATTCAATTTCGTTAATGTAATTGTTACCACATTCATTTTCGGGCTTGGCGACGATTTCAGCATTTTTGTCACGGACGGCTTGCTCAATAAATACAAATACGGCAAGGATTCACTTCGCTCCTACCAGGCAGCCATCGCTTTATCGGCCACCACTACGATCATCGGAACGGGTGTCCTGATCTTCGCCAAACATCCCGCCATTCAATCCATTGCACTGATCAGCGTGTTGGGCATTGTCTGCATCCTGTTCATTTCCTTTGTTTTTCAGCCCGTCCTTTTTGGTTTTTTTGTCCAAAACAGAATAGCAAGAAAGAAGGCACCGGTAACATTATTGCCATTCCTGATCAGCATTTCCAGCTTTACCTACTTCCTGTCGGGCTGCCTGTTTTTACATTCCAAACTGGTTACGATTCTGTTGCTGCCCATTTCAAAGGTGCGGAAGAAGGCAATGCTGAACCGTTCGCTTTCATTTTATGCAAAAACCGTGATCTATTCGGGACCACATGTAAAAAAGAATTTTTCAGGATTGGAAAACTTGCAGCCAGAGAAACCAGTCATTTTCATTGCGAATCACACCTCGTTTCTGGACATTTTGCTGGCCATTATGCTCAATCCTAAAATCGTTTTAATGGTCAAAGGATGGGTGTACAATTCGCCGTTTTTCGGGCCCATCATCCGTCATGCAGGTTATGTGTACACGGATGACGGCCCCGAGGAGAACATTAATAAGGTGAAAGCGTTGGTTGCAGACGGTTATTCGCTCCTCATCTTTCCTGAAGGAACACGATCGGAAGACGGGCAGATCACCCGGTTCCATAAGGGCGCTTTTCACCTCGCCGAGCAGCTTGGCCTCGACATTCAGCCTATATTGATCCATGGTGCTTCTGATGTTTTGCCCAAAAACGATTTTCTGATCCGCCCCGGCGCACTCAATGTCCGCGTGCTCCCGCGCATACGCCTGTCCGATCCGGAATGGGGCAGCCAGCTGCGGGATAAGACCAAGAACATCGCTGCGCATTTTAAAACTGCATTTGCTTCCTATAAAAATGAAATGGAAGACACGGCTTATCTCAAACATAAAATTTTTACCAATTATGTGTATAAAGGCCCAGTCCTCGAATGGTATTTCAAGATCAAGTGGCGGCTGGAAAGCAAGAATTTCGCCTACTATAATGAGCTGATCGGCGCTCGGAAGAACTTTCTGGACATTGGCTGCGGATACGGCTACTTGTCCTTTTTTCTGCATTATAAGAACGAGGACCGCCTGATCACAGGCATTGATTATGATGAGGAAAAGATCAGCGTTGCGCAAAACAGTTATCGCAAAACGGCTAATCTGAACTTCGTCTGCAGCGACATTATGCAGGCCGATCTCGGCAGTCAGGATGTGATATTTTTAAATGATGTGCTTCACTATTTATCAAAAGAAAAACAGCTTAAATTGCTCGAAAGGTGTGCATTAGCGCTGCAACCGGACGGCATTCTTTTCATCCGCGACGGCATTACCGACAATCAGGAAAAGCACCGGAATACGCAGAAAACGGAAGCATTATCGACAGGAATTTTCTCTTTTAACCGCAAAGAAGATGAATTTCACTTCTTCTCATCCGGCGATATCAGGGACTTCGCCACCAGGCACCATATGCATGTTGAGATGCAGGAACACTCCAGCAATACATCCAATGTGCTGTTCATTTTACGGCCGCTGACCAGATAATAATTGGTGTATTATAAACTTTTTCAATAACCATTTTAATGCAATCTTCCGCCTTGCAAAAAGAATATGACTTTGTGATTGTAGGCAGTGGCCAGGGCGGCCTCGCTTGTGCGAACATTCTGGCTTTGGAAGGTTACAGCGTGGTTGTACTCGAAAAAAACCATCAGATTGGCGGTCATTTACAGGTGTATAGCCGGGGAAAAAGCATTTTCGATACGGGCGTACATTATGTAGGAAGCCTGGACGAGGGTGAGAATTTGTATCAGTTCTTCAAATATTTCGGCATACTCGACAAGCTGAAAATGAAACGGATGGACGATGACAAATTTGACGTTATCCGCTTTCAGGACGGCTCGGAATATGCTTACGCCCAGGGATTTGATCAATACAAAAACGGGTTAATCGAATATTTCCCGGAAGAAAAGGCTGCTATTGAAACCTATTGCGACAAGATCTTGGAAGTCTGTGAAAAATTCCCACTCTATAATCTCAGAGTTTCAGGAGAAAATTACCAGATGGACGGCGACGTTGTAGGACTGAACGCTCACGATTTCATTACGTCAGTCACTGATAATGAGCGGCTTCGGAATGTTTTGGCCGGATCCAATCTGCTGTATGCAGGCGTTCGGGACAAGACACCATTTTATGTGCATGCCCTGATTATGAAAAGCTATTTGTCAGGCTCCTACAAATTCATCAATGGCGGTTCTCAAATCGCAATTCAGATGAGTAAGGCCATCAGGGCGCAGGGAGGAGAAATTTACAAGCATAAGAAGGTAGTTTCGGCCAATTATGATGCAGATGGTAAGATCACGGAGGTGGTTTTGGAAAACGGGGAAACATTTAAAGGCAAACAGTTTATATCAAATGTGCATCCGTCCGTGACCATTGATATTTTCGGCGCGGAAAGGTTTCTTAATGTGTACAAAAACCGCGTTCAGGGGCTGGAAAACAGCATTTCAACATTTCTCGTACATGTTACTTTCCAGGCGGAGAGTTTTAAATATTTGAACTACAACATTTATCAGCACCATATTGAGGACGTTTGGGGAGGCATTGACTATGATAAGGAAACCTGGCCGCAAACTTATTTTATCTGCACGCCATACATTTCCAAAACCGGTCAATACGCTGATTCTATGTCCATTATGACCTACATGAATGCTTCCGAAACTGAAAAGTGGAGCGGGACTTTCAGCACAGTGGCTGAGCCGGGAACGCGCGATGCAGAATACGAACAGTTTAAGAAGGACAAAGAAGCAAAAGTGCTGGCGCGGCTCGAAGAAGTTTTCCCCGGAATTTCAGGAAAAATCAAGGCCGTTCATAGTGCTACTCCACTGACATTCAGGGATTACATTGGTAATAAAGATGGTTCCTTATATGGTGTGCTGAAAAATTCCCACTCGCCGACGCGGACGCAGATCAATACAAAAACAAGAATCCCTAACCTGCATTTGACAGGTCAAAATATTTCGATGCATGGCATACTGGGCGTCACGGTAAGCGCTTTTGTAACATGCTTTCCATTTGTAGACAAAGAGAAACTCATCCAAAAAGTTAAAAATGCCTAATCATGCAAACAGTTGATGTTGTGGTCATTGGTGCCGGACCAGCCGGGACAGTTGCAGCTTCTTACCTCAGAAACCAGGGTTACGATGTCACAATTTTAGAAAAAGAGAAATTTCCCCGCTTCCAGATCGGCGAAAGCCTGCTGCCCTGCTGCATGGAGCATCTGGACGAATCCGGTCTGCTAGAAGCAGTTAGGTCCAGGAATTTTCAGAAGAAAACCGGTGCAGCCTTCATGCGCGGTCAAAAAAGATGCGAATTCCTGTTTTCCGAACAATTCGCCAAGGGCTGGGAATGGACATGGCAAGTAAAACGCGCCGATTTCGATCTCACGCTGGCCGAAGCAGCCCGGGCAAAAGGTGTTGATGTTAAGTTTGAATGCGAAGTATTGAAAGTGACGTGCAGCGCTGATAGTCAGCACATTGAATATAAGGATGTAGACGGCAACCTCTACGAAATCCAGTCCAGGTTCATCATTGATTCCAGTGGCTACGGCCGTGTGCTCCCACGGCTGTTTAATTTGAGCAAACCCTCTGCATTCAGCCCGAGAGGCGCTATTTTCTCACATTTGGAAGATAAAAACCGCACGGAAACAACCAGCAACAACATTTTCGTGCATTCTTTTGACAATAACAAATCGTGGATATGGGCCATTCCGTTCTCCGATGGCTCCACTTCGGTGGGCATTGTTGGCGACAGGGAAAAGATAACACAAATGGCGGAGAACGGTGGAGAAGCTTATAAGACATTCATTCGTGAATTTGAGGATCTCGCAGGCCGCTTTAAAGATTCGGAATTGAAATTTGAGCCGCGGCACATCCTGGGCTATTCCATTGGCGTCACCAAAATGTTCGGGGAAGGTTTTGTGCTCTCCGGAAACAGCACCGAATTTCTTGACCCGATCTTTTCATCCGGCGTAACATTCGCAACTGCTTCGGGATTACTTTCGGCAAAAATGACGCACAAGCATTTGCAGGGTGAAACGGTGGACTGGGAAAATGAATACGAAAAAGTGATCCAACGCGGGATCAACGTTTTCAGAAGCTATGTTACCGGGTGGTACAGCGGTGATTTTCAAACCATTGTATTCACAGACCAAATTAATAACGACATCAAAAAACAGATTTGCTCGGTGCTCGCAGGATATGTCTGGGACCAGTCTAATCCTTTTGTAAAAAAGCATGATACAATTCTGCCTACGCTTGCCAAAGTCATTAAAATGGAGGAAAAAAATCTAAAATCCAAATTGAAAGACGCTACGGAGTAAGCAGAATAAAACTGTGCTGAACGGCCTTATAATGGTTGTAAATCAGCACATTATTCGCTTTTTCCACTGTTGGACTCTGATGAATACATTGTGAAGGAACTGGGTGGCCTGAAAGCATTTTTACGGCCATCCAGGTTGCAAAAGCCGAAGCAGTTGGATAATCTCCCACCATGTTCTTATAAGTGTAGCTGATGCTATCCGGGAAAAATTTCTTGCGAAAATCTGCGTACAAATGGTCTGTGCGGTTATCCCCACTGATGCCCAGCATCAAAGTATCGATATCCTCACATGCGAGCCCGTTTCGTTCCAGAAAGTAATTCAGCTTTTCTTCCAGGTCATTATTTTTTGGACTATTGATCTGATCCACATCCATAATCCGCGCCAGTGTTCCTTCGCTTCTTGAAGACTCTACCACGAACATCGTCGCCCCTTCCCCATTAACGGATCCGGGAGAATCGGCTGTCAGCAAATCAGTTGACGTAATGTCTTCTGTTTTAAAATGACCGTTTAAGAAATCAATGTTATGGTTATAATCAGAAATCTCCTCCACGCTGCCGACCAGCACGCGCCGCAGTTTTTTTTCTTCCAAAACCATCATCGCATCCAGTAACGCAGCTTCGAAAGCCAGTCCTTTGTGCACATGCGTTGTGTTATAACCCGTTACCTTGCTCATCAAAGCAAGATTGCCTGCAACTGCGTTAGGTGTGCTCTGGACAAAATGAGTGGGCGTTAATGTGCCTTCCTCGTAGTCAACGATCTGGTTCAGGAATTTGAGGCAATCGCCTAATCCGCCATTCGCTGTGCCGAGAATGATCCCGTCCATATCGGATTTCCGGATCAGCGGCAAGCCCGCCCCTACGCCCATCCGAACGGCCTTACCCATTCTGCGTAGCAAGCTTGCGGGGATTAATTGTCCGTAATCCGGTTCAATGGCCGCGTAACGATTGCCGTGATGCACTTTTATCTTTTCCTCAAAAAAGGCATTATCAAAGGTAAACTGAGGTGAGATGCAGGCTAAGTCGGTTACGTACATTCGGGATCTAATGTGAGTTAGTTGCCGGCGTCGGCAATGAATTGTTTGAGCTGAAACGCATAGTCATCGATTTGTCTTTGCGTTTCGCTTTCATCCCAATTCAATTCCCGTGCCATCAGGTTTGCAACAACAGGTAAGCAGTTTAAGGTTTCTTTCCAATCGGTAATTTCCAGCCTCACCCTGCGCGCCAGAAAGTCGCGCGGCGTGATGACCATTTCATTCCGGACCGTGTAAGTTACTTCTGCTCTAATGTAGGGATAGGAAGCGCTGAGCCGTTCTTTTAAGGAAATGTCAGTCGCTGTTAAATCCGCAACCAATGTTGCCCGGGAACCGTATTTTCTAACCAGATGCAGCGCCACGTCCTCCGGTAATGCATATTTCGTGGTAAGCTTTCCCGATAAAGAAGCATCATAATGTTCCCCGCCGGCAAGCGTATGGTTTGCAGTAAGACATTCATTTCTTTTGGAAAAGATCGCGTCGGCTTCGTCGATCGTATCCTTGGCCATCAACCGGTAAGTCGTCCACTTCCCGCCCAGCAGACTCAACAGCCCGCTTGCAGCGTCTACCTCAACTTCATGATCCCTGACCAGGCTTTTGGTGGATTTGGAAGGATCGGCTGCCAGGAGCGGGCGCAATCCACCAAAACCCGCTTTCAATGTTGTCATGTCAATGGGAGTCGCCAGGAATGGATTCAGCGTATCAACCAGATATTTTTTTTCCGATTCATTCAATGTGGCCTCAGAATCAATGCTATCCGACTCCGTATCCGTAGTCCCGATCATCATGGCGCCTTCAAAAGGAATAGCAAAAACCACGCGTCCGTCCGAAGTCTTAGGAATGAGCATAGCATATTCGCTATTCAATGTATTATAGGGCAGCACTACGTGAACGCCTTTGCTGGGACGAAGCCGCTCAGGCAATGCAGGATTGGCCAACAACCTGATCTTATCAGAAAACGGCCCTGTGCAATTGATAACCAGCTTTGATTTAATGATAAATTCAGCTCCTTGCTGCGTATCCTTAACCTGAACACCAACAAGTTTGCCCAAATCATTTTTGGTAAAACCTGTAACATCCAGGTAATTAGCAGCAACGCCGCCTGCTTCCGCAGCCGACTGCACCAGTGCCAGGCAATAACGCGCATCGTCGAGCTGGCCATCGTAATACAGCACGCCGCTGTGCAGCTTCTTGCTGTTCAGGGTTGGAATTTTGTCGAGCACTTCCTTTTTTGAAAGCCATTTGCTTTTAGGAAGCGAATCGTTTGTGGCAAATGTATCATAGAGTTGTAAGCCGATTTTGAAGTACAAACCCTCGAACCAGGAACTCACAGGCGTCATCAATGCCAATGGCCGCGCCAGATGCGGTGCATTTTTAAGAACGGTATGCCGCTCTTCCAAGCCGTGACGGACCTGTTTGAGCTGCGCGAAATCTAATTTTTTAAATGCCTGTTCGAGATAACGGACACCGCCGTGGATCAGCTTGGTAGAACGGGATGAAGTCTCTGATGCAAAATCCTTTTTATCAATAATAGCGACTTTATAACCTCGTAAAACGGCATCCAATGCACAACCAGCCCCGCTTGCCCCTGCCCCGATGATACAAATATCAAATTCTTCACTTCTTAATTTATCCAGCGATGCGTTACGATCCATTGATTGGCAGTATATCCAGCATTTGATTGACCTGTTGCAAAAGTACAAAGTCAGGCATTAAAACTGGCCGCTGCCGAACGGTCTTTTGAAGTTTGCTCAGAAAAAGTTTGGTATAATAATTGCCACATCAGCAATATAATGTGTGTCAACGACCGCATTACAAGTTATCTGTTTCACATAAACCAACTAAAACATGGGCTTACTATCGTTTCTTAAAGGCGTAGGAGAAAAAGTTTTCAAAAAAGAAGAAACTGCTGTTCCCACGCCGGAAGCAGAACCATTACGCGCCAGCGCGCTCCTATCGCACGTAAAAGCACTCGGGCTCGCATATAACAATCTGACAGTCAAAACATCGGGTGACACGGTGACCATAGAAGGCGAAGTAGCTCAGCAGGAAGATGCAGAAAAGATAGCCCTTGCAGTAGGGAATGTTGAAGGCGTAGAAGTGGTGGACAACCGCTTGAAAGTGGCAACGCCGGCTCCCGAAGCAACTTATCACACTGTGGAAAAAGGCGACACGCTCTCCAAAATAGCGAAGGAAGTGTATGGCGATATGATGAAGTATCCTATCATTTTTGAAGCAAACAAACCAATGCTCACGCATCCGGATAAGATCTATCCAGGCCAGGTTTTGAGAATCCCGGCGCTTTAATTTGATTTTAAATGAGTGAATAAGTGATTGTTTATCTTATTCATTCACTCATTCACTTATTTACTCATTCAAAAAGACATAAAAAAAGCAGCTTTAAGGGCTGCTTTTTTTATGTCTTTTTGAAACAATTAGTCTTCCTGCGCGATAACGTTCAGGGCGATTTTGTGTTTCACTTCTTTATGCAAGTCGATTGTTGCAGAGTAAGTTCCGATGGATTTAACATCATCCAAAGTAATTTTCTTGCGGTCGATATTGAAACCTTTTGCTTTAAGGACATCAGCAACCTGTGTGTTGGTAACACGTCCGAAGATACGGCCGCTTTCCCCTACCACAGTTTTGATATCGATTGTAAGATCGCCGATTGCTGCTGCAATTTCTTCTGCGTCTTTTTTCAGCTTTTCAGCTTTGTGCGAAGCCTGACGCACGTTTTCAGCAACGATTTTGCGGTTAGAGGCATTCGCCAATAATGCAAAACCCTGAGGGATAAGGTAGTTACGACCGTAACCTGCTTTCACAGTAACGATATCGTTTTTATAACCTACACCTGCTATATCCGTTATAAGTATGATTTCCATTGTTTGTAGCTCTTTCTATATTATTTCAATTGATCAGCAACAAAAGGCAATAAAGCCAAGTGACGCGCTCTTTTAATTGCCTGAGAAACTTTGCGTTGATATTTCAAGCTTGTTCCTGTAAGGCGGCGTGGCAAGATCTTACCTTGCTCATTCACCAGTTTCAATAAGAAATCCGGATTCTTGTAGTCGATATATTTAATGCCTGCTTTCTTAAAACGGCAGTATTTCTTACGGTTATTGTTTTTTTCAACCGGTTCGTTTACTAGTGACATAGCTTATGCGTTTTCGGTTTTAGACTCAGTTGACTCTTCTCTTTTTCTTCCAACCAGACCCTTACGTTTTTTCTCGTTGTAAGCAATTGAATGCTTATCCAGGGCGATTGTCATAAAACGCAAAATGCGCTCGTCACGACGGAATTCGGTCTCCAAAACGTCAACCACGTTTCCTTCATTTGCTGTGTATTCTACAACATGATAGAAACCTGAGTTTTTCTTTTGGATGGGGTAGGCCAGCTTGCGCAATCCCCAATTTTCTTCATGTACAATCGATCCACCATTTGCGGTGATGATTGTCGTGAATTTTTCAACGGCGTCCTTTGCCTGGGCCTCAGACAAAATGGGAGTTAGAATGAACACCGTTTCATATTGCTTAGACATACGGTAATTGATTAATTATATAATGTAAAATAAAAACCCTCACTTTGGGTTCATACCAAAATGAGGGTGCAAAAATAGGGCTTGAAATCCATAATTCCAAGCCCTGATCTTACTTAAATTCAAGTTATTCAGCCTCGTTACTTGACTTCGAAGTCGCCCTGCCCTATTTTAAATCCTTCACTGTAAACCTCAATGGCATATTTGCCGTCTTTCAAAGGAATGCCGCCGCGTCCGTACAAAATATCCACAGATTGGCCGCTGTTTGTGAAATTGACAGTCTGGCGTGAGCTGTAAATCAACTCTTTACCGTCGTGCATAAATGACCCCGAACCTGTGGCCATATCCGATAAAACCGCTCCGTCCGGATCCAGGATACGCAGATACATTTCTTTCTCATTCTGCTTGGCAACAGCATTTGGCGCCAGTGAGAAATTAACACGCAGCTTGTCGATGCGTTTTGCCTTGTATTTTCCGCCTTCGCGCTCTTTTCCTCTTGCAGAAACTGCATTAACCGTCAGATTTTCAGCCCTTAATGCAGAGGCAATGCTTACTTTTTCAGCCAGTTCCCTATTTTGAACAGAATAATTAGTCACAGAATCAGCAAGCAACTGCTTCTCGGATTCCAGCCCGGTTACTTTCTCGTTCAACTCCTGATTTTTCGTGGTCGCAATTCCCAATTCCTGCCTTAGCTGGGCAATTTCCGTGTCTTTTTCGTTCAACACATTTTCGTAACCCTTGATCTTCTTATTATAACCGGAAGCCGAGTAACTGCTCATATTCTTTAATTCCTGCTTATCCTTTTCAAGTTGCAGCTTCATTGCCATCAATGAATCCACACTTCCGCCCAGTTTCTGGATTTCGGCAATCTTAATGTCCAGTTCCTGCGAAATGGAATCGAGCTTCGTTTTGATAAAGAGAACTTCCTCTGTTTTAGCAGTTATAATGTCATCCTTAGCGAGATTTTCCTGTTTTTCGTGATAGATAAAATAAACAAGCACCAAATTAAGCAATAGCAATACGGCCAAAGCGGCCCATAGGAGGGTTTTCCTGTCTTGCTTTTGTTCCTGATTATAGTCCATACAGAAGGTTATATTTTTTAATTCGTTGGTAAAAGAACTATGTTTTTTTCAATTTTGAAATATGTTAACATCTATTTCTAAGCGCCTGCGGTGAATTTGTTTCTTTAATCCTTTAATTATCAAAAAATTAGAATCTCAAAATGCCAACAATTGCTGACAACATTGCCCAAATAGAAAAAGGATTAAAACAGGAAACCCGTTTAATTGCAGTAACAAAAACCAAGCCCGAAGAAGTTCTCATGGAAGCTTATAACGCTGGCTGCAAGCGTTTTGGAGAGAATAAGGTCCAGGAAATGACCGCCAAATACGAGGCGCTGCCCAAAGACATTGAGTGGCACATGATCGGTCATTTACAAACCAACAAGGTAAAATACATGGCACCCTATGTGACTCTGGTTCATTCGGTTGACAGTCTTAAGTTGCTGAAAGAGATTAATAAGGAAGCTGCTAAAAACGACCGGATCATTCCGTGCCTGCTTCAAATTTTTATCGCGCAGGAAGAAACAAAATTTGGACTTTCGGAAGAAGAAGCGCTGGAAATTATCACATCGTCGGAGCTGTTGGAACTACAAAATATCCGCATTGCAGGCCTGATGGGAATGGCTTCCAACACGGAGGATGAACAAGTTGTTCGTGCGGAATTCAAGGGGTTGAAAGCATTGTTTGAATCCTTCAAGTCCTATCAGAATGAGCAGATTAGCATGCAGGAACTCTCCATGGGCATGAGTGCGGACTACACGATCGCGATGGAAGAAGGCAGCACATTGATCCGGGTCGGAAGTTCTATTTTTGGATCAAGGTAAGGAGATTACGCCAGCCACTTTGTCCCGCACGAAGTCAAATGAAAGCTGCGCGCATGGAAGGCCCTTCTGGCGCACGAAAACAGCATTTTCCTGACTTCCATAACCGCCCGAATAGGGATTATACTCAGGAAAATCATTCAGCGAACCCATCAAAATTACCCCAAAAGTGCCCGAAGCATTGCCCAAATGCGAAGGTCCGCTGTCCAGCCCGATAAAATAAGAAGCGCGGCGGATCACCTCGGCTGTTTCCAGAATGCTAAGCTGGCCACACAAGTTGCGATAGGTTTTTGTGCTTACATTCAAATTGCTTTTTAGGCCGATTTCGACAATTTGATAAGGATAATTGTCCGCAAGCCACTGCACAAGCTGTTCCCATTTTTCGGCAGGCCAGTCCTTCGGTGCGTAATTGGATTGGCAATGCAGGACAATAAAAGGTTCTTTTAAATTTAAGGAATCCACTTTTTGCCGATGACTTTCCTGCAAATAAAGTTTCGGCTTATCATCCGCAGGAAATGTAGCTTTTTCGGGGATCAAATCACCCGTTTGCGCAAATACCTGCAGCAGATTGCCGTAGTTGAAATAGTTGTAAATATTGATGTTACGCCGCGTTGCAACCGGATTATCAACAAATACCTGACACTTGGGACAATGGTTGTTGTTTGTGAATTGCAGTTGGATAACCTCGTCAAAAATGCCTGTATCCAGCAATGTTTTACGTTGGGTCACACAAAATTCCCTGAAAATTTCATCAATAGAAGGATTATGCGAGACCAACTCACTGAACGAGGGCTTGACAAACCAAACAATGTGCGCATCGGGATGCAGTGACCGCACGTAACGAGAGATCGGTTCCGCTGCCACAATATCCCCGAAATGCTCCGTACGGATGATCGCGATCAGCTTCTGGCCTTTTTTTAGCTTGCCTTTGACACCTTTGAAATGTAAATAAGCCTGATAACCAAGCAGGTGCGCTTTACCAATGTGCGTGTATTTGTAATAACGATGAGTCCAGAGCGCTATAAAACTTTTTAAAGTCATTTGCTAAGTATAATCTACAATGTGCGGCAACGTCCAATCCGCCTTTACAAGCTCGCAAGATAATAAAATTGAAACAAAGAGTTGGTTACGCTGCATTCCAGGCATAACTTTACCGGGCTGCATGGCCCCGATTTGGCGGGTCAAAGAGCAGCGCAGACCTCATTTTCAATTATCCAGATTAATACAAAATACTATGAAATTCATGATTCAGGCCGGTGGAATATTGGGTGCGCTTGCGGTTGCCTTGGGCGCATTCGGGGCACATGCATTGAAGGGAATGCTCGAAGCATCCGGCAGGAGTGAAACTTTTGAAACAGCCGTAAAATACCAGTTTTACCACGCCATAGCCATGGTTTTGGTAGGATTGCTGATGCAACGTGCTGGCACAGATGCTATCAAGTTACTAGGCTGGTCGGGCAATGCATTCGCTATTGGCGTAATCATTTTTTCAGGCTCCCTTTACGCCATCTGCTTCACCGGCATCACCAAATTCGGCGCCACCGCGCCTATTGGAGGCGTGGCGTTAATAGTGGGATGGGTGTTGCTGATTTTGGCAGCAGGGAAAATGTGATCATTCAAAATTCCTAACCCCGCGACAACGTAAACGGACGCTGGGCGTCAATTTTCAGGAATACAAAAAGCAGGATTGAGAATGACCAGAGTGAGGAACCGCCGTAACTGAAAAACGGCAGCGGGATTCCGATTACGGGCATGAGCCCGATTGTCATGCCAACATTGACCATGAAGTGGAAGAAGATAATCCCGGCCACGCAATAGCCATACACCCGCGCAAACCGGCTTCGCTGTCGTTCGGCGAGCACGACGAGTCTGGCGATCAATGACACAAAAAGCACAACGACGACTGCCGAGCCGATAAAGCCGTGCTCCTCGCCCACTGTACAGAATATAAAGTCAGTGCTTTGCTCTGGTACGAAGTCGAATTTGGTCTGCGTTCCCTGCAAAAAGCCTTTCCCAGAAAATCCGCCTGAGCCGATTGCAATCTTGGATTGGATCACGTTCCAGCCAATGCCACGCGGATCGGAATCGGGATCCAGGAGAACCATAATACGGCCTCTCTGGTGTTTTTGAAGGACATTATTCATAAAAAAGTCCACCCCGAACACGATCCCTATCATGACGAATGCAATGATGATCGTGGCCCAAAGTCCACCCCGCCTACGTGTCATCACCGGCATCAGCCAGATTGCCAGACCTGCAATCACAATAATCACCGCTGCGATATACCACTTCACGAAAAGCAATGTAATGATCAGCAAAGCCGCCGTAACCATCCCAATAGCCGGAATAAACCCGGGCATTCCCTCACGGTAAAGCACGATGGCAAAAGAAGCAAACACGAGCATCGAACCCGTTTCATTAGACAAAAGGATCAGAAATGCCGGCAGTGCAATGATTCCCATAATGGGATAATAATCTTTGAGCTTGCGCGTAAGGCTGATCGCCGGATCGCTCAGATATTTTGAAATCGCCAGACTGATCGCCAGCTTGGAAAACTCAGCAGGTTGGAGCGAGAAAGCGCCAAATTTGATCCAGGAACGCGATCCGTTAATGTTGGACCCGGCAAACAAGACCACGATCAGCAGGAAAACAATGACCGCATAAATAATGAAGGAGAAAGTCTCGTAAAACTTGTAATCGATCACCAGAATACAAATGATCAGCAGGGCTGCAGTTCCGATCCACATCAGCTGCTTACCCGCATTGTTACCCAAATCGAACATGCTCATGTTCACCTCCGGGTTATAAACGGCCGCGTAAATGTTCACCCAGCCAATCCCCAGACAAGCGATGTAGATAAGCACCACCATCCAGTCAACATTCTTCGTTATGGGCTTATTTTCAGCCATTTTAAGTCTTTGGTTATTGTTTCTTAGGTGCAGTGACTGTCTTCGTAATCGGTATTTTTTTAGCCGAATCCGCAGTGATCAGCTTTTTCTTTAACGAATCGACGGAGATCGGTTTTTTCTGTCCGGGCAGGATTACTTTGCTCATCAGGTCGGCTTTGAACATCCGCTCTTCCAGCGCTTTGTTGGTGACCTTCCTAGTCAGATATTTCTCGATAATCAAGTTTGCGATCGGCGCTGCTGCGGAACCTCCTGCTCCTGCATTTTCAACAAATACAGCAATGGCGATTTTTGGATTTTCAACCGGCGCAAAGGCGATGAAGATCGAGTGGTCATCCCCGCGTTTGTTCTGCGAAGTCCCGGTCTTCCCGGCAATGGTAATCCCCTCAACACGCGACCGGCGGGCCGTTCCGCCTTCCACCGCGCCGATCATTCCTTCAATAACCGGATCAAAATTGTGGGCATCAACGCCCGTCTCATGTCTTACCAAAAATTCAGGGTTCACTTTTTTCGCATCACCAATGCCATGGATCACGTGCGGGGTATAGAAATAACCTTTGTTCGCAATGATCGCGGCCACATTGGCCATTTTCAAAGGCGTGATCAGCAACTCGCCCTCGCCAATGCTTAGGGAGTAAATGTTGGAGAATTTCCAGCGATATTCGCCATAGAAGCGGTCATAGTATTTTTTATTTGGCAAGTTCCCCTTGTATTCACTCGGAAGGTCAATCCCCAACCTTTGTCCAATCCCAAATTTACTGATCGCATCATGCCATGCGTCCAACCCGACGGCCGAGGCTTTGAATGTATTTTGAATGTTGTTTTTATAAATAATTCTTCTGAAAACATTGTAAAAATACGGGTTACAAGAGTGCATAACGCCCAAGGCGACGGTTCCGGTGGCGGGGTGATTGTGGCAGCCTACCGGGCAGTTTGCATGCGTAAAACCACTTTCCGGCGTGATCACACCTTCCTGCAAACCAATCAGCGCCTGGATCAACTTGAATGTAGACCCAGGCCGGTAACTCGCCATAACCGGTCTGTTGAAGAGCGGCTTGTAAGGATTTCGTGCCAGTGCAGCGTAGTTTTTCGAAAAATATCGGCTCGCCAGAATGTTCGGATCATAAGTCGGCGCGGAAACCATGGAAATGATCTGCCCCGTCTTCGGTTCGATCGCCACGACGCTGCCCACTTTGTTAACCATCAGACTATCTGCATATTGCTGCACTTCCAGGTCTACTCCCGAATAGAGATTGTCGCCCGCAACGGCCATGGTGTCCAGCTCGCCGCCTTTCCACGGGCCTTTGTAAACGCCGCTCACATTCTGCATCACGAACTTCGTTCCGCGTTTACCACGCAGTTCATTTTCATAAATTTTCTCGATCCCGCTCTGTCCAATGTAGTCGCTCTGGCGGTAGTAAGGCTCTTCCTGCTTTTCCAGCTGGCCTCTCGTGATCTCACTCACATAACCCAGTGTGTTCGCAAGTGTAGGCGCTGTATACGTACGCAGGGAGCTTTTAGCAAATTCAAAACCCGAATAATCGACCATAATGTCCTGAATGGAGGCAAAATCCTCTTTGGACAACTGGCGGAGAAATAACGATGGTTTTACGCGGCTGTATGCGCTCGCGGCATTCATTAAGCTGTCAAAATCGCGGCGCTCGATGCCCAAAACCTGGCAAAAACGCAGTGTATCATCGACTCTCGCCTTGTAAGGCGTGACCAATAAATCGTAAACGGGCGTGTTATAAACGATGAGCTTTCCTGTGCGGTCGTAAATCTGGCCCCGGAAGGGAATTTCGATGACGCGCTTAATGGAGTTGCTGGACGATTCGATGGAATAACTTTCGTCCAGAACCTGCAAGTAGAAAAGTCGAAACAAGTAGATGAGACCTACTAACGCAAAAAAACCAATGATGACAAAGCGACGACTTTCAAGCATTCTGCACTAAAATTCCTGTTCTCAATTTTCACACGAAGTTCGTCATATCGCAAGACTTATCAAAGCCCGTTTTCGGGATTCACGCACTAAAAACTTGATTTTAAAAAGAATAAATCGCCTATTCCCCCTTCGCCTCCACCATCACCACACTTTCCTTATCAATCACCACCGCGCCCTCCGGCAAGCCCTTTGGTTTGCGCACAAATTTCTTGGGCGTGTAGATCACCGGGCACAGCGAATCGTTTTTTCTTTTGGAATAAAAAGCCGCTAATTCGGCTGCCCGCTCGATCACTAATGCCGGAAAATTGCGTCCAGGCTGGTTTTTGACGACCACATGCGAGCCGGTAACATCCTTCGCGTGGAGCCAAAGGTCGTCTTTGGAAGCAAATTGTTTGGTTAACACATCATTGTTCTTCGCATTGCGGCCGATCAGGATGGTGTAACCCATGAATTCGACTTTTTTGAAAAGATCTGTGGCTGTTGCAACGGCTTTTGTCTGGTCGAGACTGTGCGTTTTAATGTAACCCCGCAGTTCTCGCAACGACTCGATTGCTTCGATTGCACTTAAATGTTTGGCCAGATTCTGACGCTCCGTTTCCCGGGCGGCGAGGCTGTCGTTCAATCTGCCTAATTCAATTTTTTCGTTTTTGGCCTTTCTGTAATAACCTTCTGCGTTTTTCTGGGCGGTAAGGTCTTTTTTGAGCTTGATGGTGATGGGCTGGTCGCGGTAAAAATCGAAGAGTTCTATTTTTTCGGTGCGTTCCGGAATGGCGTGGAGGTTGGCCATAATAATGTTGCCAATCTCATCATTCTTGGTCGCTTCTTCCAGTTCGACGAGCTTTTTAAATGTGTTTTCTAAATAATTATCCGTCTGCGAAAGCCTTTTTTTCAGCATCCGGATGATCTCCGCCTTTTCCTTCTCAATGCCGCTTAGCCGGATGTAGGCCAGATAAAAACCATTCAGCGCCTCAATAGGATCATTATATTCGGAAATAAGGTCGCCCACGGGCAAAAGTGAAAGCGTCGGAACGAGCTCGATTTTGGTTAAATAATAAGGCGGCGCATTCAATTTGGTCAGTGTTTGCTGAATAATGTTCCACTTCTCTGCGGCATCATTTAAACCACTTATTTTCTCTGACAAATAAGCATTTACCAGCTTTCCGAATGTTGGAAATAAGGTTTCAAAACGCTCATTATTCTGGATAAATGCTTCGTAAGCCTGGTAAATGTCGCGGTTGAGTGATTCGCATGTGATCGATTTGTCTGCCGGAAGTTTGTTATTAAAAAGCTGTGTGGCAACACCTGCTTCATTCAACGCAATCAGATTAGACCGGTTACCGAAAAGCTTGAAAACTAGCTTTTTACCATCCTGAAAACTAATCTGAATCGCGCGTTCATTTAAATAAACCTGAACAAAATCGACTTTTTGATTTTGAAAATCAGTGAAAAGATTAACGCTATTTCGGCGCGCCCGATCGAAACTATCCGGGAAGCTCAGGCAGGCGAAATTGGATCTTAATGTGGCTTTGATAAAAAACGGATCAGCCAGATTTTCGTCATTCACGGAAGAGTCAAACACGAGGATAATTTCGTCTTTTTCTTGACTGAAAGCTTCAATAAAGGTTTTTCCGGCCAGTCGCTGATGCAAGGCCGGGGCAAGCTGTTTTAAGAAATAATAATTCTGATGCACGTCGTTTCGGATAATTCAGCGCAAAAGTAGGCACTTTTACCCTAACCCGGTCACGCTGGCCAATCTCCGCCCCTCTTCCTGAACCGCATCGAGGAAACCATTTTTCGCCAGCCATGCATCATTATAGTAAGTATCCTGGTAACGCTCACCCGAGTCGCAGATCAACGTGACGATTGAACCTGTCAAATCCTGCTCCTTCATTTCCTGCGCCAGTTGCAGCGCGCCCCAGAAATTAGTCCCCGTGGAACCGCCTACCCTTCTGTTCAGGAGTTTGGACAATGTTTTCATCGCCGCAAAACTCGCCGCATCAGGCACGCGGATCATATGGTCCACCACGGTTGCAATAAAAGAAGGCTCCACCCTCGGCCGGCCAATGCCTTCAATCCATGATCCAAAATCGCTGCAAACGCCCGGATCATTGGTTTGCCAGCAATCGTAAAAAACTGAATTTTCGGGGTCCACCACACAAATCCGGCTCGCATAACGCTCGTAACGCACATAACGGCCCAATGTCGCCGAAGTCCCGCCGGTTCCCGCACCCACAACAATCCAGGTCGGAACCGGGTGCGCTTCAAACTGCATTTGCCGGAAAATCGATTCCGCAATGTTGTTATTTCCCCGCCAGTCCGTTGCCCGTTCTGCGTAAGTGAATTGGTCCATAAAATGACCATTATTTTCCTCTGCAACGCGTCTGGAAACGTCATAAACCTCGGCAGGATGATTGACAAAATGACATTTTCCACCATAAAATTCAATCGCCTGCACCTTGTCCTGGCTTGTCGTTTTTGGCATTACCGCAATGAATGGCAAACCCAGTAACCGCGCGAAATAGGCTTCCGAAACCGCAGTAGAGCCACTCGATGCCTCCACAACCGTCGTCCCCTCATGAATCCAGCCATTGCAAAGCCCATACAAAAACAGCGACCGCGACAACCGGTGCTTCAAACTCCCCGAAGGATGCGTCGATTCATCTTTAAAATAAAAATCAACCCCTTCAAAAGCAGGCAATTGCAAAGGAATCAAATGCGTATCCGCCGACCGCTGATAATCCGCCTCAATCTTGGTAATGGCAGCGGTTACCCAGGAATTTGACATAATTGTTTTGAAACATTTGTTAATAATGTCAGCAAGAACGGAATATTTCGAATCAATTTTCAGTTCTTCTTGTAGGGAACACTACTTCCTTTGACCTTATATAAAAGGTTGTTAATTTGTAAAAAAATTTAATCACTTAGAATGGAACAGGCGACTAAACTAAACTCCATGCAGTTGTTTATGCTCAAAATGTTCGAGAAGCAGCTGAACAGCAAACAGGAAAAAGAAATCAAGCAGTTGCTTTCGGAGTATTTTGCAAAGCAGATTGATGATGAAATGGATGAAATTTGGAAAAAGCGCGGACTATCGCAGGAAGATTTGGATGAAGCGCTGATAACACACAAACGCACTAAATATTAATGAATGGTTCTCGTCATCGACACCAACTGCCTGATGGTAAGCATTCCCAAACTATCAGCCACGCGATGGTTATTTGATGGTTTGAGAGCAGGAATTTTTGAGTTTGGCATTTCGACTGAAATCCTTGAAGAATATGAAGAGGTTATAGGCGGATTTTATTCCCCTAACCTGGCCACCAATGTGGTTGAACTACTCCCAAATCTGGAAAACGCAATCTGGGTTACGCCTTTTTATCGCTGGAATTTGATCAGTGATCAGGATGATAACAAGTTCGTAGACTGTGCTTTGGCTTGTCAGGCTGATTACATCGTGACGCATGACAAACACTTTAATGTACTCGCATCCATTCCTTTTCCAAAAGTCAATATTCTGAGTATGCAGGAATTAAAAGCACATTTGGAAATTTAATAACGACAAAAAAGATTTAGCCCCAAAAAAAGAGAAGCTTCCCAAACCCGGGAAGCTTCTGCAATATTACCACTACACTTGAAATCTTAATGTACGGAGGATGGGTCGACTTTGGTTTTGCCGCTTTTTGTCCAGAGTACGAAGGGGACGCAGATGAGGAACATGAGTCCCAGGTAAAGGAACACGTCCATGTAGGACATTACCTGCGCCTGTTTAGTGACCGTGTAATCCAGGATCTTGTAACCGCTTTTCAGCGCCACATCCGCTGGCATTCCCTTGGCCATAAATGATTGTTTCAGACCTTCGACGCGCTGCATGACAGACGGATTATTGATGTCCAGCTTGCTCACAAGATCATTGCGGTGCAGCATATTCTGGCGGGCCAGGTAAGTTGTGATCACCGCAACTCCGAACGAACCGCCCAGCTGCCGCATCATTCCGGTAAATGCGGCTCCTTCACCGATTTCCCTTCCTTTTAATGTTGATAAGGCTAATGTCGTAATCGGGACAAATAACAATCCCAAACCAACTCCACGCACGATCAGCATGTTAAAGAATGCATCTTTTCCGGTGTCGGGGGTAAGAATCAGGTAACCCCAGTAACTGTATATAAAGAAGAAGACCATCCCGGCCGAAACCAGATATTGCTGCTTCACACCGCGCTGAATGAGCTGACCCACAATGGGCATTATCATGGCCGTAACAACCGCTGCGGGCACCATCAGCATCCCCGATTGCGTCGCCGTCCAGCCTAATGTGGCCTGCGTGTACAATGGAATGACGAATGTTGAACCATATAATCCGAACCCGAGAATGAAGGATAAAATGGTCCCAACGCGCAGGTTTCCATTGGCCAAAACACGCAGGTTAACGATCGGATTTTTATAAGTCCATTCGCGCCAGATGAAGAAAAAGAAGCCAAAAACAGAGGTTACCGTTAACAGAATGATGATTTCGTCATTGAACCAGTCTTCTTCCTGCCCTTTTTCCAACACATATTGAAGCGAACCCACGGCAACGGCCAGCAGCACAATGCCCCAGTAATCGATTTCATTCGCTGCTTTCTTTTGCGAAAATCTTGGACTTCTTACAAATTGTAAAGTCAGCATTGCGGCAATGATGCCGAGCGGAATGTTGATATAAAAAATGTAAGGCCAACTGTAATGATCCACAATGTAACCTCCCAGCGGCGGACCCAATGTAGGTCCCACGATCACACCCAAACCGTAAATAGCCTGCGCGATTCCGCGTTTTTCGGGTGGGTAACTTTCGGTAATCAGAGTTTGCGCAGTTACAAGCAAGGCGCCACCGCCGAGACCTTGTATCAATCTGAAAAACACGAGTTCCCAGATGTTGTTTGCATTGCCGCAAAGAAAGGAGGCAACCGTAAAAATAATGATCGAAGCTGCAAAGTAATTGCGGCGGCCAAACTGCTGCGAAAGCCAGCTGGTCATGGGCACAATGATCACATTACCAATGGCATAAGCCGTAATAACCCAGCTCACTTCGGATAATGTACCGCCCAGGTTTCCCCGCATGTCGTTGAGCGCCACGTTAACAATGGTGGTGTCAACGATTTCGAGCAACGCGCACAGTACAGCTGTAATCGTAATGATGACCCTGCGGAAACCATATTCGACGAGTGATTCCTGTAATTCCATTTAATTTCAGTTTAAGGTCAGTGTACTGATCCTTAGTTCAATTCCACATCCACGAACACGTTCATGCCCGGTCTCAATTCTGCTATGCGCTGGTCGTTTGGCTGGGTGAATTCAATTCTTACCGGCAGACGCTGCACCACTTTAACAAAATTCCCACTTGCATTATCAGGAGGAAGCAATGCGAACCTTGCGCCGGTTGCAGGCGAGAAAGAAGCCACTTTTGCTTCAAATTCATGATCCGGATAAGCATCCACATGGATTTTCACGTGTTGTCCCAATTTCATCTTGGTCAATTGCGTCTCTTTGAAATTCGCTACCACCCAGGGCTCCGTAGTGGAGATAATGCTGAACAGCGGCTGACCGGCCTGTAAAAACTGCCCCACCTGCGCATTCACCTTAGAAACGCGGCCATCCGTAGGAGCCGTAATGACTGTGTAAGATAGGTTTAGCTCTGCATTGGCGATTTCTGCCTGGCGTGCCTTAATGTTGGCATTAGCCACATTGGTTTGCACAGAAGTTGCCCGAGTCTGGCTGCCTGCTGCTTTTGCCTGACGTTCCGCGGCGTTTTTCTGCGCCACCAAAACAGCCAGCTGACGCTCTGCTTTTTGTTTCGTTGCAGAAGCCTGCTCATATTCCTGCTGCGTGATCGAATGGTCTTTGATCAGATTTTCATAACGCGCAAAATCCTGATTCGCACGCCATACATTCACTTTCGCCTCTTCAATCTGCGCTTCTACGATCGACACATTCGCCTGATACGTGATGCCGCTTGCCTGCGATGCATTCGTGGTTGCATTGGCCACGACCAAGCTTCCCTGCGATCCCGCCAATCCGGCTTTCGCCTGTTCCAGCTTGATCAGCTGATCGCGGTTGTCGAGCACGATCAATGTGTCGCCTTTTTTAACGGTTTGGTTATCCTTTACTTTAATTTCTGTCACATAACCTGATATCCTGGGAATTACAGGGCTAATGTTCGCGTCGATCTGCGCGTCATCTGTTTCTTCGTGGTGCAATCCGTGGTTGTATTTGTTAAAACCCCACGTTCCGCCGATCGCAATCAGCACGCAAAGAATGATCACGAATGTGTAGCTTTTCTTTTTTGGAGCTTCCTCTGTTTCCAATGTATTTTGTCTGGTTTCCATTTCTGATGTTGAATTTTAATTAATCACTCCGGCTGATTGTTCTAGTTTTTTGTAGGCTACGATGGCGTCGGCTTTGGCGGCTTCGTAGTTGATGCGGGACTGCACCTGGGCCACGTCTGCATCGAGCAATTCTGTGGTGGTTACCAGGCTGTTATCGTATTTATTTTTAGTAATCCGGTAATTTTCATCCGCTTGCTCCACCGCTTTGGCATACACATCGATTTTTCTTTTGCTCAAAACATAATTGTAATAAGCCGTGTTAACTTCCAGATGAATGCGGTCCAGGAGGATCTGCTCATTCGTTTTCAGCTGATAAACCCTCGTTTTAGCCTGCTCCATTTTTGCACCCGATTTCCAAAGTGAACCAATGTCATATCGTACGCCAATCCCCGCATTCATTGCATTCGGGATTGTGGCGACTCCTGGAATGCTGAGGGCCACATAGCCGGCGGTTAAGGCCACGTTTGGATAAAAATCCGCCCTAACAACCTTGATATCCGAGTTTGCTGCTTTCTGACGGATGCCATTCGCGGCAATGTCTTTGCGGTGAGAAATGGCCGTTTGCTCCCACTCCGTCGCGATGCCTTCCTCCTTCAATGTGATAAAGCTGGCCGAATCCGCTGCAAGCACGGTGTTCTCAGGCATGCCCAGCAGGAGGTTCATATTAATGGTTGTTACTTTCAGATCGTTTTCAGCGTCCAGCAACGCAAGCTCAATGTTCGATTCCTGTAATTTGGCTTTCATGAGGTCGTTTCTGGCCAGCATTCCGTTTTTTTCGCGGTTTGTAAACTCAGTTACGCGCTCACGTTCCCGCAACAGGTTCTCTGCAACCAGATCCACCGATTTTTTTGCTTTGTACAAATTGCTATACGCTGCCACGGTGTTCTGGATGACGGCATCCCGGTCGTTTTCGGCGTCCAGTTTAGCTGCCTGTTCCAGGTAATGTGCTGATTCCAGGCCATATTTAAATCTGAACCCCGAGAAAATCGGAAGAGATGCGCTCGCCATTCCGTACATTACCTGGTGCACTTCGGGAGAACTGGTTTGTGTGCTGTCGTTTCCGTTCCTGGGTAATTTGAGGTTAATGTTCGGAGAATTTAATCTCAGGTAAGATCCCGAAACGCTCAGACTAGGCAACTGATTCTCCCGGATCTGCTTAATACTCAGACCCGCGAGGTCCACATTGGTCTGACTTAATTTGAGCTGTTTGCTGTTTTGTAAACTCATTTCAATCGCTTCTTCCAGCGTCAATTTGCGCTGTTCCTGAGCGAACGAATGAGCGGTTGCGGCGAGCCAGAACACGCTGGCGATCGCAAAAACCATTCTTTTAGTCCTGGTTGTGGTGTTCATTAGTTACTGTTGATTTAAATAAACTTTTTAAGTGCTGGCTTAACTTTCTTCTCAGATGCGTCTGAAATTCGACCTCCTCCATGTCTTCCAGACCGTTGATCCGCTTGTAAAATTCTTGTGTCGCGATCGCGTAATTGATCGTCCCATATAATGTTGTGGTCATCAGGCTGAGGTCAATGTTCTTGCGAAATGCGCCCTGGGCTTGTCCTTCCTCGATCAGCTTCTGCATCAATTGAATATTGCGCATTTTTAAAGTCCTGATGTGCTCCGAAATGGTGGGCGTGCGTTCCGAGGAAAGCTGCTCGCGCATCATAATGTTGTGAAAGCATTGGTTTCCCATCAGGCGGTCAATTGCACTGTCTATCAGGATGTTGATTTTCTGAATGGGGATTAGATCTTCGTTACTAAGCAAGGTTTCCATCCGCGAGCGGGACTCACCCATCCGCATCGCAAAAAGTGCCTCGATCAATTTTTCCTTGGATCCGAAATAATAGGAGATCATCGACACATTCACATTGGCCTCCTGCGCGATGTCCCGCACCGAAGTTCCAGCAAACCCTTTGTCGGCGAACAGGCGTTCAGCGACTTCTATAATTTGTATTTGCTTTGTGTTATATTCCATTTTAATGACTCATTAACAGTTGTTAGTACTAGCTTTCCGTTAATGATGATGCAAATTTAAGCTGGTCCAAAACAAAAATCAAACGATTGTTTGATTTTACTAAACAAACGTTTGATTAGTAAAATGAAATGTTGCTTTAATACCATTAAAATTTTTTTAATCTCGCGAGAAAGCCGGTTGCAACGAAAATGATGGGAACATTGTCCTATTTTTAAGGCAAACGGGCACATGACGGCACCCGTTTGCTCGGCAGGCCTGCGTTTCGGCAAAACTCCTCGTTCCATGAAAATACTTTTTACCAAAACCCTTGGGCTGATCCTTCTTTTTTTGGCAGCTTGTAATGTGGCCTCGGCTCAGCAGAGTCTTCCAGTCTGTGGTACAAACGATTCATTATCAGCGTCCCGGCTTCAAAAATTCGCTCTTGTAAAAGACCTTACCCGCGCCAGAATGGCCAATGAGCAAAAACTGGAATACAGGCTCGCCCTCGACATTAATTACAAAACATATATGCTCTACGACGGCGATAAAGCCCTGATTACAAGGCGCGCCGTCGAGTTTATCAATCGTGCTTCGGCTATTTTCGAGCGCGATATCAGTGTGAAATTGACCATCACGTCAATCCTGATCTGGGACAAACCCGAGCCGTATGCCCTGGATGAAGATTTTCAATATTATGGCAATGTTCAGAATTACTGGGCATCCAACCGAAATGACGAAAGGGACGCAGTGGTAAGCCTTTCGAGCCGGGATGGCTGGTTTTATGGCGGCTATCGCATGTGTTCTTCCAATTTTCCACGGCCCGAAATGCCTGATCTTGCCGTTGATTTGCTTTGTCATGAGCTTGGGCACACATTAGGCTCTCCGCATACGCATAACTGCTCGTGGCCAGGCGGCCCGATCGACCGTTGTACGACTTTGGAAGGTTCGAATTCGGAGTGCGAAGAAGGTTATCAGGAATCTGTCAATGGTTCTCTGATGTCCTATTGCCGGTCTGTTTTGCGTTTTCATCCTTTGTGCCAAAACCTGATGCGGAATTATGCCGAGGGCAATATGGATGGGAATTTCAGACTAAATGCCGTTCAGGCAAACCCGAGCGCGCCGGATTCATTGATCGTTTATGAGGATGATGCTCAAAATGCATCCCATACGCCTTCATTTCGCTGGAAAACGCCTTTTGGTGTAGACCAATATCGCTTCCAGATTGCCCGCGATGCTGCTTTTACGGACATTGTTGAAGATACATTGATTGCGCAGTCGCATTTTACTTCCGCCGGACAAAGCGAAGGATCGTATTTTGCTCGCGTAGGCACCGTGCAGATTCCCACGGCCATTTTATGGTCGCCCGTGTTGCCATTTTCCGTTTCAACGTTCACAGAACAATCCGCTCCCCCGCTGCTAATGAATATTTTATGGAAAAGTGACGGTTCATTTTCGGGACGTTTACAGAAATACGCAGGCATCGAATCTTATCAGATTGAAATGATTAATAAGAACCAGAATGACCATGTGGTGTATCATGATTTTCCTGCTACGAATGAAAAAATTCAGCATTTCGATATCTTGCTAAAGCCGGAAGGCTATGAGCGATATGCCGTTCGGCTTCGGGTGAAGAAAAACAACATTTGGAGTCAGTGGACTGACGCACAATACTTTTTCCCGCCCTGGAACACAACCATTACCGCCTCCACAGAACTGTCCAATGTCGCTGCTAAGCCAATCATCGCCGTTTCCACGCAAGTCTTTTCCATACATACAGGATTCTGGCAAAGCATTGAGATTGCCAGTGACGCGGCATTCAAAAATGTTGTTTTCAAAGATTCAGTCGCGCTCAGCGAAATGAATGGTGCTTTCACGAACAAAGGCATTTTCCAGCCCAATTTACACGAAAACAAAGGCTATTTCGGTCGCACCAGAGCACAATATATGCCGGGCATTTTCACTGCCTGGAAAAATTTTGAGATAAAAACCAATTGGGATGATTCGCGATTTGAATTCCTGGGTCTGGTTTCCAAAAACCTGCTCTCCACTACAAATGGATATGGTGTGCTGAAAAACCGGTTTTTTAATGCTGGTGATAAATTATATGTCTACGAATTCAGCAATGGCTTTTATGCGACAAAGGACCTCAAAACCTGGCAAGCCAGCACCATAGCAACGACAAAAGGCAAAAGCCCGAACACAATCCATTTTTTCGGCGCCAGGTGGGATGACGTTTTCGCAATGAGCTTCAATGCAATGCTCAGACGCAAGGTCGACGGAACATATGACAGAAGTTTTGCAAACGAAAAGTTTTTCTCGGACGAATTGGCGCCGCTTGTGATCACCGCTTCAACAGGTATATTTTTCAAAACATTTGACCGCGGCGTCGGGCGGTTCCTGAATGGCGAATGGACATTTTACGGCCAGGATGTCCTTGGCAGCAATCACGTGATTTGCGTTGCAGCAGATGCCGCGGATAATGTATGGGCGGTGATGGAGGGTGGCCTGGTCTATTCATTTAAAGATAATCATTGGGCTCCGCAGCCTCATTTGAACGGTTATCCAGGCATTGCGGGCATCGCTTTTGACAGCCAGCAGAATCTTTTTGCCTATGGCGAATGGGGTGTTTCGAAACTGAGAAAAAATTCCGAAACCTGGGAGCCGCTCTTCTCATTGCCAGGTTACATGATCCGAAAAATCATTTTTGACAAAAACAATCAAATGTGGGCGGCTGCTTACGGTTATCCCGATCAGAATTACGAGCCGCATGCATTGATCAAATATAAAGACCAAAAAACAACCGTTTATGCCGATGGCCTGAATATACTGAAAGAGCCGTTTGACATTACTATTTTCAATGATAAGCTATTGATTCTCACAACCGGAGGCGAAATCCACTCGTTTCAGGAAAACGATTTCCAGCGCTTCCAGCCCAAAGCTTCCTACAATGCCGGCGAAGAAATAACCGTGACACTGACCACAAACACGACTTTTGGAAAAAATAACGAAACAACCTTTATCCTGCGCAACACCGCCAACAACGCAATCACAAAAATTACCGACGTGAACATGACGGACAGGGCTTACACTCTAACGATTCCCGAAGACATTATGGGCGGCACCTACCAACTAAGAACCGCAACCACAGAACCGGAAGTGACTAGCAACGAAAGTGTTGCATTCAAAATCACAGCATCTCCCAATGCTAACATGCCTGATGAAGTTACTTTGATGCAGAATGTCCCTAACCCGGCCGGTGCGAGCACAGACATTGCTTTTTTCCTACCAGCCGATGAACAGATGACATTGACTCTATTTAATGTTAAAGGTCAAAAAATCAGCTTATTAGCAGACGCAAATTTCCGGCAGGCTGGCACATTGCGAAGCTTGACGGGCAGTTGCTTCCCTCGGGGATTTACATTTATCAGCTTAAAGCCGGCCATGTGACGAAAACACTAAAAATGGTTCGCTAAGGTCATTTAACGCGTTGCGGATTCTCGCTTACAAACGCGCCCCAGCCGCCTTTTTTGGATTTTTTGGAGGAGCCGGTTGAAACAGAAGCAGGTGAATTGGCGTGATATTGGTGGCAAATGGCAATCGCGATTCCGTCGGTGGCGTCCATGAATTCGCGGCTCAGTTCCATGTTCAGGATTTTTTCCAGCATATAGGCAACCTGCTCCTTGGAAGCGCTCCCGCTGCCTGTCACCGACTGTTTCACCTTTTTG
The DNA here is from genome assembly GCF_000428845.1 of Dyadobacter alkalitolerans DSM 23607. Classification (GTDB taxonomy): domain Bacteria; phylum Bacteroidota; class Bacteroidia; order Cytophagales; family Spirosomataceae; genus Dyadobacter; species Dyadobacter alkalitolerans. The sequence goes on from NZ_AUAS01000005.1 coordinate 119,171, forward strand.
GGCGAATATTCGACGATCGGAATGTCCCTGGCGAGGGCGGCTGCCATCGCCACACCTTGCGCGCGGCCAAGTTTGAGCATGGATTGCGGATTTTTGCCGTAAAATGGATCTTCAATCGCCATTTCGTCGGGCAGATATTCCTCGATGAGCTGGGTGATGCGCTCAAAGATTTTCTTTAACTTCAACTCGTGCGTAGTATATTTGCTCAGATGAATCACACCATATTGAACCAAAGTAATGTGCTGGCCTTTCACCGAAATCACCCCGTAACCCATCACCTGGGTGCCGGGATCCACTCCAATAATCACTTTTTCGGTAGCGTCGGTTTGCTGCATTTTAATCATGGTGCAAGATAAGGAACTCTCCCCTGCCAAAGAAAAAAGAAACCTGCAAAACCTCCTCTGGCTGGGCAAGCTCATCATCACGCTCCTGATCCTGAGTTACATCTACAAAACATTCCGGAATGAGCAAAAAGGCATCGGCGACGTCGGCGCTGTTTTTCATGATATTCTGGTGGTTGATCATTTCCCGATCTTGTTTATTATGCTGCTGCTGGTGCCTGTTAACTGGGCGCTGGAAAGTTTGAAATGGCAGCAACTGGCAAAAAAAGTGGTTGATATCAGCTTCCGGGACGCATTTCGGGGCACATTAACCGGCCTTGCATTTGGCGTTGCGGCCCCGGCGCAGCTTGGCGACACCATCGGGCGCGTGGCTGCATTGAAGTCGGACCGGCGGCTGGAAGCGATTGGGGCGGCGATTGTTTCCAATGGCATTCAGTTTTACATTTCCGTGGTGGCCGGTGCGTTGGGCTGGTTCCATTTGCAGGAAAAAATCGGGCTTTCTTTACAAAGCAAACAGGTGATTAATGTGCTGCTGGCGGTGGTTATTATTTCAGGAATTTTGGTTATACAGTTTCGCAAACCACTCACCAACTGGCATCCTAAGCGCAAGGTTTTCCAGAAAATGCACACTTATCTTCGCATCATCGGCAATTACGCTGCATGGGATATTGGTGTTTCTACGTTATATGGGTCGCTGCGTTACGCGGTGTTTCTGAGCCAGTTCGTCCTGGCGCTATCCCTTTTCGACTTTCCCGTTCCTGCGCTTGAACTCGCCTCTGCGGTTTCGTTGATTTTTCTGGCCAAAACGCTGATTCCGGCCATCAATGTGCTGGGTGATCTGGGGCTGAGGGAATTCACTGCTTTGCTGGTTTTTGAACAATATCATTTGCCTGCGGAAGAGATCATTGCGGCAACTTTTCTGGTCTGGATACTGAATGTGCTCGGACCGATCCTGATCGGGATTTTCCTGATCTGGAAATATAAATGGAGTAAGATGAAATTTTCAGGCTCCAATAACTAATTCAATGACAACCCATTATATAACTTCCTGGCTGATTCCCCTACTCTGGCTCGTCATTCTGAGTTACTCTGTTTTTACATTCATTCTTACCTTTTTCTGGAATCGGATCAAGCCATCTGGTGTTTTTAAGTTTGATAAACGGATCTTCATCACGGTCATTGTCCCGGTGCGGAATGAGGGGGATAACATTGGTTTGCTGCTTAATGACCTGGATAAGCAACATTTCCCGCATGAGCAATTCGAAGTGCTTGTCATGGACGACAATTCCACTGACCGGACTGCTGCGATCGTTCAGGCGCTGGCTGCCAAATCGCAGGTAAACCTTCATCTGATCCCGCTGCCCGACACGGCAACAACTTCCCCAAAAAAGCGGTCGATTGAAAAAGCCATATCACGTGCAAAGGGCAACTTAATCGTCACCACCGACGGCGATTGCCGCGTAGAATCGGGTTGGTTACAGTCTATTGCAGCCTGTTATGCGGCCACAAATGCTAAATTAATCAGTGCACCGGTCACCTTTTCTGAGGAAACAACGCTTACCGATCATTTACAGACTGTGGAATTCGCAAGCCTTATCGGCAGCGGCGCGAGTGCCATTGCGGCTGGCTATCCCTCCTTATGCAACGGGGCGAACCTGGCTTACGAAAAGAATGCGTTTATTGAAGTCGATGGATTTGAAGGCGTGCGGCACATTGCCTCGGGTGACGATGAATTTTTGATGCATAAAATCGCAGCCAAGTATCCGAAAGGGGTTCATTTCTTAAAAGATCCAAGGGCGACGGTGACGACGAAGGCGCATGATAACTGGCAGGCTTTCTTCCGGCAGCGGAAGCGCTGGGCGAGTAAGTGGAAACATTATCAAAGCAAAACACCGCTGTTATTGGCGATCTACATTTTCGCTTGCAACTTTTCGCTGATCGTAAGCGGATTGCTTTTTGCGTTCGGGCTGGTGGATGGCTACTTTTTTCTAAGCCTGTTATCTGCCAAATGCTTGCCGGAGTGGCTTTTTCTCGGCTCCGTTTTGACTTTCCTTAAAAAGCAGAAATCGATTCTCTACATTCCAATCACACAGATTATCTATCCTCTTTATGTGTGCTTTTTCGGGCTGGCAGCGCAGAAGCCCGCGTATGAGTGGAAAGGGAGGAAGTTGGTTTGAACCAAAAAAATCACTTTTGGAGTGGCATTTGGCGAGGAATAATTGAGCTGGAAAACCAACATACGCGAGCAATGCAATTTTATAAGGATGTATTGCATTCAAATTTTCAATGAAGTAACGTCTTGCAGAAAGTATTTGTCGATTACTTTCAGCGTAATCGATTGAGGTGCTACGGCCAAGGCCATATTTCTTAGGATAACGGCCATACTATTTTCCCACTGTCCCATTTTTCCTAACATCAGGCTGTCGTCCACAATTGATTTTGCCCGCGGAAACTGGATCGATTCATATAGTTGAAATGCTGTGTCTGTAATGCCATATTTTCTCATGATCTCACCTAATAAGTAAGCACCTTCAATAGCAAGACACCCGCCTTGCCCCAGATTGGGCGTAGTCGGGTGTGCTGCGTCGCCTATTAATGTGCAATTTCCCCTGGTCCAACCCCTGACGGGAATCCTGTCCGACAGGCTATCCTTAACGATGTAGTCGCTTTTGGCAATCAACTCTGAAATGGGATGGTGCCAGTAACCAAAGAGCCTTTGTAACTTTGGCTTGGTTCCTTCGGGCTCATCATCGGCCATGAATTTTTCGTTCAATGTAGCCCACCAGCCGTATCGCCCGTCCGGGAGCGGGACGATGCCTACCCGTTTACCTTTTCCATAACTTTCGCTCGCGTAATGGATTTCCGAGTTGGACGCTGCAATGCCACGCCACATATTATAACCCCGAAAAACCGGCTTCCCATCATTCATAATGCCCTGCCTCACAACAGAATTGATCCCATCGGCTCCTATCAGCGCATCGAACATTCTGGATTCGCCATTATTAAAACTGAGTTTAACTTTTCCATCACCCGTGCTTTCAAAAGATTCCAATGTATGATTCGGATAAAATGTCGCTTCCGCATGTTTGAGTAGGATTGCGTAAAGATCTGTGCGAAGCATTCCGAGTGCCGGAAGCTGATAACGCGGCTCGGTCTGGGCGAGAATTCTCCCCTTATCTGTCTTCATAAAAATCCTGGTGATTGCACTGCCTATTTCCACGACTTCCGGCAACAACCCAAGCTGCTTCAATACCCGTAATGCGTTAGGGAATAAACTGATTGCCACACCGATCTCCCTAAACTCCGGATTTTTCTCAAATATATGGCACTTAAAGCGTGAACCTTTCAGGCAAATGGCCAGGGTTAAACCTGCAATTCCGCCACCTATGATCGCAATGTCCTTTGTGTGCATTGGGTTTGGGCTGTTAGTTTCTCAATTTTTTATGATCTTCTCCGACTGCACCGTTCCATCATTCCTTGCAATGCTGATGATGTAAACGCCGGAAGGATATTTCTTAAAATCAATCTCCTTCCCGGCCATATCCCGCAGTTGCGCGTAATTAAACTCTGCTACTTTCGCGCCTGACACATTTGTAATTTTAAGATTTTCCAATGAAGACCAATCTCTGGCATTAATCGAAAGCCTGTCTACAACCGGATTCGGATGAAACGTCAGCCCCCCTTCACCTCCATAATACACGTTACGCATGCGGCTATACGCATAAGTCCCGTCCTGATCCACCATTTTCAGCCGGTAAAGATTATCGCCCTTCACCGGGCTGCTGTGCTCAAATGCATATGTCCTTGTCACATTGCTCTCTCCACCAGCCTTCACCCGACCGATCTCGCTCCAATACTTACCATTAATGCTGTGCTGGATTTCGAAATGGTCGCTATTGGTTTCCTCGGAAGTGCTCCAAGTGACTGACACTACTAGTTCATCTGTTAGCATACATTTAAAATCAATAAGTTTAACAGGAAGAACACTACCCGATGTGGTTGCGGTAATTGCCCAAAGGTCTTGGTTAACCACATCCTCCTCAATGTAGTGATTGTTTAAATCAACTATACTCTTGTTGGTTGGGACGGTAAAAACCAGATTCTCCGTTCCAAACGAAAATTGCAAAAGACTTTCATCATTACCATTCAATTCAGAAGGATCATAACGCATCCCGATTTTTCCGGTGAATGGAGTTTTACTATCAACCTTGTAAATACGGTTTATACTTGGATGAGGTGTACCAACCATTGTCGACTCCAAATGACTAATTTCCTTGTTTATCAGATTTATAGCAGAAGCCGGTGTCAATGACAATCCGTCTATATGAACGGTTGCACCGCTCTGGATTAAAATGCTGTTCCCTTGTATTTTGATCTGCGCATAACTTTGAATTGTTGTGAATAGACAAGCTGTAACGCCTAAAAATGTCTTATAGTAATTCATAATTTAAAGCAATTAAACGTTGTAGGATTATTGGCGTTCACTGTTGCTTTGTTACTAAACGCCCTGTAAAGTAAACATGGGTATTATTGAACGCCAGTTTCGCAGTTGGTAAGTTGTATTGTTGAACACGCAAGTCAATCTGATCTCCCACTTCCAAAGCAACGTCAGTAGTGATTGACATGTTAGAGGAGTTTTCAACCGCCGCTGCCCTAATCTCCGTCACATCTCCATTTCTGGTTCTAAAAAGAAAAAGTGTACTATTTACACCAGACGTTGACCAAGCAACAGTAGCATTAAAATTGTAAATCCCTTTTTGAGGAGCGATAAATGTACTATGAGGAGATTGATTTAAATCATTGTAATTCCCGGACAGATCGTATTCCTCGTTTGCAAACGCTACTTTCACTTTGGTATTTGCAGGTATATTCACGCTTCCTCCACCAGCAACTCCGCTCGCCGCGAAGGTGACCACATCACTATTTACAGAATTCTGCCAAGTCGCAAATCCACTACCATCGGAAGTAAGCACTTTTCCAGCGCCAGGATTTTGCCCAGGCCCTGCAATTCTCATTCGTCCACTAACATCAAGCGCCATAGCGTTCACTGTCGCCGAGGAGGCAAGAACTCCTACTCCATTCTGAAATGTATGTCCAACAACACCCTTACCAAAAAAAGTAGATCCATGAATACCAATTCCATAATTCGCCGTTGACTGTATCGCAATTGCATCAGTATTTAGGGCGCCATTCTCCAGATAAAATGCTGCCCCATTTAGGCTTGTCGTATTAAGAGATGGAAAGGTCAAACCTCCACCGGACAATCCGGTCCAAGATGGATTCCCAGGCGTTCCCGCATTATAATAGAATCCTGCTTTCCCTAATCCTGCATTCGTATTGTAAATAAGCAATGCCGTGGCCGGATTTGGAATCGTTGCGTTATCCGTCAATGATTGAAGCGAGATTCTTGGAATAAGCAATCCCTTATTTGTTCCTGCCACTTCGAGCGAGGCGCTTGGATCTGGGTTATTTGTGTTTATGCCTACGCTTTGTGAAAAAGCGTTTTGCCCTGCGCATAGGAACGCAAATGCGACGACAGCGGTCTTGAACTTTCGATAGACTTGCTTTCCCGCCCGAATGTGTAAGTGTAGAGTCCTGTTTCTCATAGTTTAATCTGTTTTTTTAGCATAATGAATGTGCATGGCCTGGGGCGATGCGCTTATTTGAGCTTAATTTTCTGGATTTATTCGCAGAGGAAAGCAATCCAATGAGCCTGAGGTGAGGTTGAGTTATTTAAGGGTTGAGATTTACGGTGAGCGGAAAACGTGTCAATTCTCATTTTCCGGATCGTTTGGGAGCACCCTTGCTTGGTCGTAAACATGGTTTTTATCCTCGCCACGATATTGCCCTGTCGCTTTGAATGAGCCGGGGTCGGCGCCGGGAACAGTATATCCTCGATAGTATACTTGTTTATGATCACGGGCGTAATAAGAACTGCTTACATAGCCGGGAACGTCGGTGTTCAGCCGTACTATCTCGAATGTCGCCGCATCGACATCTATCAGCTCCTTAATCGAAGCATTCATTAATCCACCATAATAATAGACCCTGTGATCTCTTGTGTGATAGCCTGCGGGTGTGAGCGCACCGGGCTTGAAAACGCCTTTTTTATAAGAACATCCAATGCATTTTGAACAAATCCATACAAGACAAATAACCACCAATATGCCAAGCAGATATCTCATTTCTTCATAAAAGTTAGATGAATCAATAAGGTTATCGCATTTGTCCATAGCCTCAAAATCCGATGATTTTCCGGCTGGCGCCATTGAGGGATAGGTCGTTGCTGGTTGCTAAGAACAAAAAAGCCAAGCGCGTGGCCCGGGCACAAAAAAAAGGCTGTCTCAAAACGAGACAGCCTTTTCCTGATCACATAACGCTATATAAACTCTTACTTATTTTTTCAGGATCTTGGAAGAATATGCGCCTTCTTGATTCACAATGTTTACAATGTACAAACCCGTTGCGTAAGACTGAACATTTACTTTGAGCTCTGTCTGGTTTTGGGTGGGCGTGGCTTGGTAAACGCGTTTTCCATTTAATGTCAGAATTTCGAATTTCTTCACTGGTGAGTAACTTTTCACCGTCACTTCGTCCTGCGTTGGATTCGGGTAAAAACCTACTGCAAGCCTTGCATCGCATGTTCCGGCCTCGACGCTGCGGATCGCACTATATTCAAACGTTTCATCATTATCTACTTGTTGCAGGCGATAATAATAAAATTTCGAAGGAGCCGATTCTCTGCTGTAAGGGGCGTCGCTGTATGTATATGTATCCTGCGTTGCGCTGTAATTAATGCGGTTGAGTGAGGTAAAGTTTTTAGCATCCGTCGAGCGCTCCACTACAAAGTGTGAGAAGTTTTTCGCTTCGGTAACTGCCCATTTTAACTGCACGTCGCAATTTTCATTTTTTGCTGTAAAGCTTGCCAATGTTACAGGCAATGCGCCTGTTGGTGGAGGTGTTGTGAAGCACTTTCCGTCAGGGGTAGACGTCGGGTATGAAACTTCTACGATCTTCCAGGGAGTAACAGTTATCCTTACTTTTGCGCCTTCGTTGAGGATCAATGAATAGCGATCGGTAACTTCTACCCACTTTTCGCCATCCTTTTCCCAACCCGGCCAAGCCATTCCCGCTCCGTTCTCGTCCACCGCTGCGCCCGGGAATAAAATACTGCCTTTCAATGGTAACTCACTGTTTTCCTGGATAATGCTTGCGTCAGAATTGATCCATTCTATTTTCGCAGTCTCTCCGCTTGCAGGGTAATTTGGTGTTATTGTATATTCCAACCATGGCGCATTGTTAATGCACTTTGATACAACGGTCACTTCGATCGCTTTTTCGACCGGCTCAGGAATGGAAGGCAAAAATGGCCAGAAATGAACTTCATCGCGGGTGTGTACAAAGCTTTTGGCAATGATCTGTCCGTTGATATTTCCATTGTTTTCTTTGATCAAATTGGCACAGGGAGCGAAAATGGTCCCGTGGATCGGCGTGTTGCCGCCTAACATCAATTTGTCGGTCGCATCCGGGAAGTTGTAGATCACGTAGCTTCCTTGCGGATCGGACAACCCGCCCACGCTTGGGAAGTTAATGATTGGATTGTTACCCTTCGACGCCGCAAATGTTGGGAAGTCTACAATGTTGATAATCAATGCAAATGGACCTGTATAGCTTCCATCTCCCAGTTGCGGGCCTTGTGGGATATGTTCGATGTTTGTGTTTCCGATTCTATCCCAAACTGCTGCTGAAACGGTCAGGACATTGATCTTGTTCGGGTCAACGATGATCTTTGGGTTATTCCCGATTTTCGAAGGGTCCAGGTAAGGTCCTGTTTCCATTCCCGTAATGATATTCCCATTCTGATCGCGGATCGCCAGGTTGTCTTTCATGTCTCTCAGCTGGTTCGAGCGCTTCATGAAAGTGGTGAAAGCTCCATCTATATCGATCTGATCGCTGCCTGTCCCGAACACGTTCTGGCAAATCGGATTCTCACTATCGCTTACTTTCGGAGACCAGGTATTTACATTGGCATTGATCGTAATGTTTGGCGTATCGCTGTAATTGGCTGTGCTTCCCGTAATCCGGATGGTCGACTCCGCATTGTTATTATCCTTATACCAGACACGCAAAGGCGTTGCGACATTGGCATCTGCCGGTGCACACTGCCCGATTTTCAGATAATTGTCGCCATTGATGGTAAGGCTTCCGCTATTGAGCTTCACCCCGCCCCGCACAGCCAGCCCGATTGACGCACCACCCACAAAGAATACGCCATGATTTTTATTAAAGCTGATCTGATATTGATTAGTAGTCAGATTACCGCCTATGGCAACAGGACCTTCCGTTTCATTGGAGATAAAAGTTGCATCACCTTTTACGAAGATATTAAATCGCTTAGCGGCTGCGGTTGGGCTTTGCGCCCGGGCATCATTCAAATTAAATATGACAGATGCGAGGAGGGTTACGAGTAAAAGTTTGGCAGACATTGTTGAGTTACTTTTAATTACTCAACGAAAGTAGCCGACGGCAAAAAGTTTGTAATTCTTTTTGTGACAACCCGGTGAATGCTTGGGGTGATTTCTGAAAATTCAGGGGTTTCCAAAAATCATAAATTGTACTTTCCCCATATCACCGCAATCGACTCAACAACTAAATTGAACCCTGCTGCTATTTATTTATTCTCCCAAAACACGCATTATTTCTACAAAAACCAACTTGAATACATGCAATAGCGGACTTTGATTTACACTACTTCTACATTCAAATCAAATCGATCCGCTTTAATCGTTGTCTAACATTATAACGATTCCCATAATGGCATTTACATACTTACACCACTTTGTGCTTGCGTATGTTCGTTACCCAATTATTTGGATGCAGGGCGTCCCTTTATTTCTTTGATCTCATTCTGCATTTCCTGCAACATTTTCATCAGCTGTTGCATGTCTGTTTGCGGCTCAGGAAGCTGCTTGCTGTGGAAGCTGTAATATTCCCAAAGCTCGATCACTTCTGAAAGTGGGACGGTGTAAGCGAAATATTGCTTGTTAAACGATTGCAGCAACATGGTGCCATCCTTATTAATGGTAACCTGTTTGAAAACAAAATCCTGGTCACCTTTTAAGATAACAATACAAGGTGTCTCCGGCCGGATCGTGGTCCAGTCCTGAACATATTTTGTAATGATATCACTTCCTTCCGGAACCGGTAACATGGAATCACCAATGGTTGGGAACATCCTGAATGTGCCATTTTTGGGAAGCGTAGGCAAGCTGAACCTTGGTAAGGTGGCCAGAAATTCAGGGTCGCTGTAACCCGAGCGGTAACCTGCTTTGGCCTGCACGGGAACGTACTCAATGTTTTCCTTCTCCTCGCGGTCCACGGTTATGGCAAGCACACGAATGTTATCGCCTTTCATAAAGAGTTCGCTGCCTTCTTCCAGGTCTTTCACTTTTTGTTCCGAGAGCTTGCTTAGGTCGATTTTAAGCAAACTATCAATGCTCATTCTGAAAAACTCAGAAAAATGGATCAGATCGTCAATAGTTGGATTGGCGGTACGGCCACTTTCATGCGCATTCAATTTCACCCTTGTAATCCCCAAACGCTCAGCCAATGCTTCCTGACTCAGTTTCAGGCGTGAACGAAGGAATCTGATGTTCACCGGCCAATAAATCTCCTGATTTCTCATAACGTGAATGATATCTTGTAAATCAATCATATGATATTAATAATATCAAAAGTAGCAGCATTTTTTTATTTTCCTACAAAATATGGCTAAAATAATTTTGTTTAACTATTTTTGAAAAACGTTAAACAAAATGTCGTCATATTCTATCAAAGACCTCGAACGGATCAGCAACATGAAAGCGCACACCATTCGCATGTGGGAGCAGCGTTATGGCTTGCTCGAACCCGACAGGACGGATACCAATATCCGGTCCTATAATGATGACCAGGTTAAGAAGCTGCTGAATGTCTGCACGTTGCTGGACAGGGGAATGAAAATTTCGAAGATCGGCAAGCTTTCAAAATCTGAAATGGCGAGTGAGATTGAGAAGGTCATTCACGATTCTTTTCAGGGCGATGTGCATGTGGAAGCGATCATTAACCAGGCACTCATCGGCATCACAACTTTTAATGTTCCGCTTTTTGACGAGATCTTTTCAAATGCTGTAAAAAGGTTTGGTCTGAAAAAGACCTATATAAAGATCCTGTATCCGCTGCTCGTCCGGACGGGCTTAATGTGGGTAAAGGACGATCTGCTTCCTTCGCAGGAACACTTTTTATCCAACCTTATCAGACAAAAACTTTTTGCGGCCATAGACGCGTTGCCCATGGCCGAGCATGCGGACCAGAAATGGATCCTGTTTTTAAATGAAGAAGAAGATCATGAGATAGGCCTGCTTTTTGCCTATTACATGATCAGGCAGATGGGAAAGGAAGTGGTTTATCTGGGCGCTCGGGTTCCTTTCAGAGATCTTTCACCGGTTATTTCAGGCTGCAAGCCAACGCACGCATATTCTTTTTTTGTTCGCAATCAATTTGATGATCAGATAGAAACACTCCTGGGGAATCTCACAACTGAGTTTCCGCAAATAAATGTCTGCGTCTCCGGAGGCAGTGAAAAATTAAAGAAAATTGCCTCTAAAAAAGGAGTTATCTTGATAGAAACAATTGAAAATCTGACTGATATTCTTATCTCTCCCAATGCACAACGGACGCCTACCCAAATCTGATAAATCACACGAAATTGCAGTCATCGGCTCGGGTTTCGCGGGCATGGCGGCGGCCGCAATGCTGGCCGAAAGCGGGAATGAGGTCACAGTTTTTGAAAAAAATTGCAGCATAGGAGGCCGCGCACGCACGTTTTCTCAGGACGGTTTCGTCTTTGACATGGGGCCGAGCTGGTACTGGATGCCGGATGTTTACGACAGCTTCTTCTCGCTGTTTGGCAAATCCACTTCTGATTTCTACGAATTAAAGAAACTGGATCCGGGCTTTGCCGTCATCTTCGAAAACGAGGTAATGGACATTCCAGCCAACTTCGATGCGGTTTGTGAGCTTTTCGAAAGCATTGAAACGGGCAGCGCCGACCAGCTCAGGAAATTCATTGCAGAAGGAGAATTCAAATATACAGTGGGCATGAATGACATGGTTTACAAGCCGGGACATTCGGTTACCGAGTTTTTCAGCCTGAAATTATTCAAAGACGCGCTCAAACTCCAACTATTTACGTCGTTCAGTAAGCATGTTAGGCGTTATTTCAAAGATCCGAGGCTGCTTGCACTGATCGAATTTCCAGTGCTATTCCTGGGTGCAATGCCGAAGGACACACCTGCCCTTTACAGCCTGATGAACTTTGCAGGCCTTAAACAAGGCACATTCTATCCGATGGGTGGTTTTGGAAAAGTGGCGGATTCGTTCAGGCAAATTGCCGAGAATGCTGGCGTTAATTTTTTAACCTGCCAGAACATTGAAAAGCTTGAAGTGACTTCCGACGTCATCAGTCATTTACATACCAACAAAAAGAGCATAAGGACGGATGCAGTAATCGGAAGTGCTGATTATCATCACATTGAACAGGATTTATTGGGTAAAAATCATCGCACATATGATGAGGCATATTGGGAAAACAGGACGTTTGCCCCATCCTGCCTGCTATTTTATTTAGGTGTAAATAAGAAAATTGATAAGCTCCGGCATCACAACCTGTTTTTCGACGAGCACTTTGACCAGCACGCCGTTGAAATTTACAAAGACAAAAAATGGCCTGAGCGACCGTTATTTTACGTCTGCTGCCCGTCGAAAACGGACCCGTCCGTTGCGCCGGAGGGAAGTGAGAATTTATTCGTACTGATGCCCATTGCCATCGATCTGGATGATCCTGATTCGATCCGGGAAAAGTATTTTGACGTACTTATGGATAGGCTCGAAAAATTTGCGGGCGAGGACATCAGATCAAATGTGGTTTACAAGAAGAGTTATTCTGTGTCGGATTTCATCAGTGATTACAATGCCTATAAAGGAAATGCCTACGGACTTGCCAACACGCTGATGCAGACGGCCATATTCAAACCTAAACTTAGAAGCAGCAAGGTTAAAAACCTTTTTTATGCTGGTCAGCTGACTGTTCCCGGGCCTGGCGTTCCTCCTTCGATCATCTCGGGTCGCATTGCGGCTACTGAACTTCAAAAATACCTAAACAAGTAAGTCATGAAAAGCTTATACGACAACCTTTCCGCGACATGCAGCAAAACAACCACACAACTATATAGTACGTCGTTTTCGCTGGGCATTTATTTCTTAAAACCGGCTTTGCGGGCACCCATTTACGGCATTTACGGCTTTGTGAGGCTTGCAGATGAAATTGTGGATAGTTTTCATGACTACAACAAGGAGTTCATGATGAACAAAATCCGTCAGGATACGGTGGAAGCGCTCCGCGACGGGATCAGTATCAATCCGATCCTGAACAGTTTCCAGCATGTTGTAAAAAAGTATAACATTGAATGGGAGCTGATTGACACGTTTTTGAAGAGCATGGAAATGGATCTGATGAAGAAGGAATATACTTCGGATTCCTATAATGAATACATTCTGGGTTCTGCGGAAGTGGTTGGTTTAATGTGCCTTAGGGTTTTTACAGAAGGGAATCAGCAGCAGTTCGATGAACTCAAACCGTTCGCTATGAAACTGGGATCCGCGTTCCAGAAAGTAAATTTCCTGCGCGACCTGAAAGCGGATTACGTGGATCTTGGCCGCACTTATTTCCCAGGCGTGAATTTTGATCATTTTTCGAGCAAAGAAAAAGAAAAGATCCAGCAGGAGATTGAAGAGGAATTTGAGCAGGCGCTGATCGGCATTAAGCGGCTCCCGAGCGGTGCACGGCGTGGCGTTTATCTGGCTTATTATTATTACAAAAAACTTTTCCTGCGGATTAAGGAAACACCGCCTGAAAAAGTAATGAACGCACGAATCAGGATTCCGGACCATGATAAGGTAGGACTCATGTTTCGTTCGTTGGTAAGGCATCAGTTCGACCTTTTATGACGTTTTTTTGTTAGTTAAAAAAAGGAGCTGAACATTGGACTGTTGGCCATGAACCTAAAACCCGATTTTATGACTGATCAAGTTGTGCTGGTGAATGAAGACGATATGGAAATTGGCTTGATGCCAAAGTTAGAGGCGCATCAAAAGGGCGTTCTGCATCGTGCATTCTCAGTTTTTATTTTTAATTCAAATGGTGAAATGCTTTTGCAGCAAAGGGCTTTCGGGAAATATCATTCGGAAGGGCTTTGGTCCAATACGTGTTGCAGCCACCCGCTTCCTGCCGAATCCGCGCATCATGGAGCGGTGAGGAGGCTTTCGGAAGAGATGGGCATTTCAGCCGATTTGCAGTTTCTTTTCACATTCCAATATCGCGTTAAACTCGAAAACGGGCTGACAGAAAACGAACTCGACCACGTCTTCTGGGGCATTTCAGACGACGAGCCGAACATCAATGTGAGTGAGGCGAATGATTTTAAATACATGCAAATGGCTGATATTAAGGCAGATATAAACCAGAACCCGGAGGCTTACACCGAGTGGTTCAAGATTTGTTTCGCCGAAGTAGCCGACAAAATAAAACCAAAACAATAGCCGACGGCCACTGCCGGAAGCTGACAGCTTGAATTTACAATGAGTCCCTGGATAGTAAATACATTGATCGTACTGGCCGCTTTTATTGGCATGGAATGTGTGGCGTGGATTGCTCATAAATACTTGATGCACGGCGCCTTATGGTTTTTGCACCACGATCATCACCAGCGTGATGACGGCGATTTTTTTGAGAAAAATGATTACTTCTTTGCCATCTTCGCCACGCCAGGCATACTCTGCCTTTTATTTGGTGTAAATCAAGGATTTAATCATTTTTTCTGGATCGGACTGGGCATTACGATTTACGGTTTCACCTATTTTCTGGTGCACGACATCTTCATTCACCAGCGCTTTAAAATGTTCCGTAACACGGATTCGGTTTATCTGAAAGCCATCCGTCGTGCGCACAAAATGCACCATAAGCACCTTGGAAAGCATCAGGGCGAATGTTTTGGGATGCTCTGGGTGCCGCTAAAATATTTCCGGGAAGCGAAAAACACGGCGTCCAAATGAATTTCCTATATCTGCTCGTCGATCTTGGTGCCATTGCTGTTCCGTTGCTGTTTTCTTTTCATCCTAAAATTCAGCTGTATAAAAGATGGCATTTGCTTTGGCCGGCGATTATTCTTTCATTGATTCCTTTCGTGATATGGGACAGCTATTTTACAACAATCGCCGTGTGGGGATTTACACCGAAATATCTCGTAGGCACTTACCTGTTTGGGCTTCCTATTGAAGAAATCCTGTTTTTCATCTGCATTCCTTACGCATGCCTTTTCACTTATTATTGCTTCCGGATCTATTTCGGAACTGATTATAAGCTTAAAAACGAGAATTTAATTACGGCCATCTTCCTGTGTTTCACATTGGCCATGGGCGTAACTTTTTACGATCGTTACTATACATCCTGGACCGCAGTTGGGCTGGTGGCGTTTCTATTATTTCTGAAATTTATTGTCAAACCGCGCTGGCTGAGCCTGTTCTATTTCTCGCACATGTTCCTGCTGATCCCTTTCTTCATCGTAAACGGGATTCTAACAGGATCAGGACTGGACGAGCCGGTTGTTTGGTATAATAATGCGGAAAATATGGGTATCCGGATATTTACGATCCCTTTTGAGGACATCTTTTATGGCATGTTAATGTTGCTTCTGAACACGTTCCTATTCGAATATCTGCTTTCCAAATACCCCGTTCCAGAGAAGAAAAACTTAGAAACGGTCTCCGTGGGTTAAGGACACAAGCTTGTTCAAAACGCCCGGGAAATTGTTTAAAGCTCTCAGGGCCAGATCGGTTGTAGTCCTTTTCCCGAACAATCCCTGCAAATAATAACCGGCTGTAATTCTGCGTCCAAATGCGTGGTCCCATGCTTTTTTGTAGTTAGCCGAGACGCTGTCAATACTTTGCTTTTTCTCAAAATACAGGATCAGTTCAGTGGCCAGGATTTTGGAAGCGCGCATACCCATGCTCATGCCGTTGCCGCAGAGCGGCGTGATAGAACCCGCCGCGTCACCAAGGAGGAAGACGCCGTCTGTTTGTGTCTGTTTCCTGGAAAAATGAATGTTGCTGATCACTAACGGATGTTTGTTAACAAATTCAGCCTGGGTAAAATATGCTTTGAGAAAAGAATTTTTGTGCAAAACGTTGGCCTCCATTTCCTGAATGTCCTTGCCATTTTCCTGCAAGTTTCGGGAGGTGGTCAGATAGCACAGGCAATGCAAGTCCTGATCCACTTTTGAAACCCCGCAATAGCCGTCTTTAAAATTGTGCAGTTCAATGCGGTCAGGTGCCAGATCGGTTTTAATGTGGTATTTCACACCGATATAATTGTTAATCTCCTGCCCGGCATCCGTTGCGTTGCGCGCCAGGAACTGCGGGGTATATTTTCCATAACTGCCGCACAGCACGCCAATATTGAAATTCCCATTGGAAGATTTAACTACAAAACCTTCATTACCAATCCTTTCCAGTCCATTTACCTTACAATGTTCAAGAACAGCGACGCCTTTTGCGGCAGCAATGCTTGCAAGTGCGTGGTCAAGGCTAAATCTGCTGATTCCGAACCCTCCCATTTGCAAGGTATGTTCAAGCATAAATCCCTTTTCTGAACTGATTCCGAGCTTGTTAATGATGGGTAAATTGAGTTCATCCAGATTCAACCCCAGGCTTTTGATAAAATCCCAGCTCTCCATGGAAATGTACTCCCCGCAAACCTTATGAAAAGGATATTGATTTTTTTCAAACAAAACCACCGAAACACCCCTGTCCGCAAGCTGGATAGCCAGGCAAAGGCCGGCTAATCCGCCGCCAATAATGCCGCAATCGTAGGTTTTAGCTTGCGTTTCCATAAACAATCACTTCATGTCGGAATGCCCATTTGTTTCGAACAGAATATTTGACGGCTCCGGCTTTGTTCAGGATTGCCAACCATTCTGCCCTCTTAAACCCCCGCAAAACCGACAGCGGTGCATCGTTTTTGACCAAATAAGATTTAGAAAACAGTTGCGTAAGCCATTTAATGGAGTAGTAAGCCAGAGGATTTCTTTCCAGATCATTAATAACCAAAACCGCCTTGCTAGCCAATGCAAACCGCACAAGATCAATGAGTTGTTCTTCTGTTAGATGATGGCAAAAGAGACAAGCATGGATAATGTCGACCTGTTTTAAATGGCTGAAAATATGCCGGTAATCGTCACAAATCAATTTGACCGGCGCTGTTTTCAGATTTTCCTCTGCATAGGCAATGCAAACGGGCTTAATGTCAACGCCATATAAATCCAGCGCATAGCCCTCATTTTTGTTCCAATTGTCAATGCGCTTTAATGTGTCGCCGCCGCCGCATCCGATATCAACGAGAATATGAGATTTTCCCGGCTTAATGACCTTTTTTAGCGCGTTAAAGGAAATGTTGTATCCACCCAGCCAATGATTAATGAAGTCAAGTTCCCTTAAATTCTGGAACAAGTCGGCCGATGGGATATCCTCCTGATCAAGCAGCTCCTTATCCTGGCTGCGGTGTTTAAACATAACGCAGCTGCATCGTTTCAATGCTTACTCCTGGCCCGAATGCCGCCGCAAAAATTCTGTTGCCTATATTTTCCGGCTTAGCCTTTTCAAGGACTTGCTTCAATACAAATAAGACCGTAGGAGATGACATATTTCCGAAATTTCTGAGCACATCGTAAGTGGCTGCCAGACAGCCCTTGTCCAGCTCCAAAGCAGCGACAAAATCATCCACAATGCGCTTTCCACCCGGATGAACAGCCCAATGTTTAAATGCATCCGGCGCAAGCCCGATCTTTTCCATCATCGGCTTTATGTTTTTCCGGATCAGGTCAGGCACGTAAGAAGTCAAGTTCATAATAAAGCCTGTTTCCGACAACTGCCAGGCCATATCGGCATACCCATTATGCAGTATCAAGGAATTGAATGCATCGATCTCAACGTGATGCGCATAATCCGATCCCGCCTCGGCAGTAACCAAAACCGCTGCCGCACCGTCTCCGAAGATCAGGTTGGACAGCAGGTAATCATCATTATATCGCTTCTGAAAATGTATTGTGCAAAGCTCGGTGCAGACGATCAGCACTTTGGCACCCGGCTGGCTTCTGCAAATGGCATCTGCGTTTTTGAGCGCAATAATAGCGGCATTGCATCCCATAAAATTTACGCTGCTGCGCTGTATGGCAGGATTCAGATCCAGGTCCCGCATCAGCTCCACTTCAAGGCCGGGCGCAAACAGGCCTGTGCAAGTCACTGTTATCAAGTGAGTTAATTTGCGTTTGATCTCAGTAAACCCCTTCATTTTCTCGACAGCACTTATGGAAAGTTTTGTGGCATGCTGCTGATAAAGCTGCATACGCTTGGTCAATGTCGGTTCCGGCAGTAATGTGGCTGTTTTGTTAAAAAACTGATAATCTTCCGGCGCTTTATCAAAATCGGCAATCACAGAATACCGGTTTGCTATGCCAGTTTTCCCCGCTACTACCTTGATCTTTCTCTTATTGGTAATGTCTTCTGTCGAATTCATGTAAAATGAAGTCAACGTTTCCTGCGAGTAACAATGTTCGGGAACGGCTGTCTCAATAGCAGATATATAACTCAAAGGGATTCTGTTAATTACAATTAAAATAATGAAACAACTGTTCATGCAGATGGCTGCTATCCAGTTCATCCGCATGGTATTCCTGAAATTCGCCTCACTCCTATCCTTCAAAACCAGGTAAAACCAATAGCCGAAATAAAGGACGATCGGCAGGAAGAACACCTGAATAATATAAAAAACCATTCCAAGGCCTTTCGATGTAAAGTACAAATAATAAAATACATTGCACAGCAGAAACATCGCCGCCGTAAACAGAAATGTGCCCCTGTAACCCAGCTTATAGCTTAATGTTACGACGCCATCTTTCAGGTCCTGCTGGTGCTGATAAACCTGCGTAAGCGGATAAACGCCGGCAATTTGAAAAGAACAGGCCAATAGCACATAAATATGCTCTCTACTCAACATCAGCGCACTTTCTGAAACGCCCGCAATGGACATATAGTAGGTAAACGCACCCTGGAAAATTACAACAGTCAGAAACCCGACAACCGGATATTTTTTCAGCCTGATCTGCCGTGAACTATATGCCCGCGACGCCGCAATGTAAAGTACCAGGCAAAAAGCGAACAATGTATTTACGAAAAGGAGCGCTAAAACGATCGCGGTAAAATCCAGAAACATGGTGAGGTAAAAAAGTGCGACCGTAGGCATAGGAGGCTTTTCGAGCCCGCCAACGCTCCCTTCGTCCCTATCCACATAACTGTTGTAACCATTACTAGCCGGGTAAATCAGCAGATGAATGATCAAAAAAGCGAAGAGTGCATGATGATGCACAACCGTATCTGCCTGACTGTAAGCAAACAGAAACAACGGCATCAGGAAAAAAGAAAAAGGAATGCGCAGAAGTTTAATTGTATTTCCATCTATGCCCATGGCCTAATTTAAGAAAAAAATTTTTGAACATTTGAGGCTGTCACAGATACAATATACTTTCTACCAGGAACACCATTGTGCCGGAAACGGTTAAAGAAGAATAACAATTAGTCATACCGGAAAAATAAAAGATCATGCAAGCACAAAGTAAAGCACCTTCCACCCTCATGGTGGTATTGGCTTTTGCCACCGTTTACATCGTATGGGGATCGACTTACTTCTTCATTCAGCGCGCGCTGGAAGGTTTTCCGCCGTTTTTCCTGGGCGCTTTCCGCTTCATTATTGCTGGGCTTATTATGCTGGCTTGGAGTGTTGCACAAGGCGAAAATGTATTTTCTCTCAAAGCGATCAAGCCCGCGATCATTACCGGACTTTTGTTGCTTTTCATCGGCAATGGCATTGTCATATGGGTTGAGCAGTTTCTTCCCAGCGCAATGGTCGCCATCATGATCTCCTCATCTCCACTATGGTTTATCGTCCTGGATAAACCGAAATGGTCTGAAAATCTTAGCAACAAATCGACGATTGTAGGTCTGTTGATCGGGTTTGCAGGGGTAGTGCTGTTGTTCAGTGAAAAAATAATGATTTCCATGTCGTCCATGAACAGTTCGCGTGATCTGTTCGCGATGGCGCTCGTCGTTTTTGGCTCGATGGCCTGGGCTGGCGGTTCTTTGTTTTCCAAATACAAATCAGGCACCGACTCGGCAAGTGTTAATTCGACCTGGCAAATGCTGGCAGCCGGATTTGCTTTCCTTCCAGGCAGCATTATCTCGGGCGAACTGGCGACCTTGAATCTTGCAGCCATTCCGATGGAAGCCTGGCTATCGACATTATACCTGATTGTTTTTGGGTCGATTGCCGGTTTTGGAGCATATGTCTGGCTGCTAAAAGTCCAGCCGGCAACCAAGGTTAGCACTTACGCCTATGTTAATCCCGTCGTAGCTGTCCTTTTGGGGATATTTTTTGCAAACGAATCTATTTCTGTCCTGCAAATAGTGGGGCTGGTCATTATTCTCGGCAGCGTGTTGCTGATCAACCTGCACAAATATCGGAAGCCAAAACAAGTCGTATCCGCTTATTGATCTCTTGGAGGAATGTGAGCAGTTAACACAAGGAAGCTTCTGTGATCTGCTCCACCTCTGAAATGTCCCTGTTTCTTTTGATCAAATTTAAGATCCGTTCAAAATCAACAAGTTGTGAAGCTTCGAAGGCAATGACGCCTACGAAAACTCTTCCCTTGCTGATAAAGTTAAGGTGTTTGATCCTTGCACCATTAAACGATTCAACGATGGATGTGATCTTATGGAGACTTACAGCACTTCTGTAAATGATTTTGAGAAAGAAAATTTTGCTCATTTTAGTACTTTTTATCGTGGCTAATAATTGAAGAACCAACGGCTCAATGCATTAATTCCAGACGGAAATGTGACTGGCCGCGTGATGCAGGATCGGCATTATAAATGTTCACAACGGCCTGCACAATGTGATCAATCTCATCGAATGTGTTGAACTTGCTAAACGAAAAACGGACATTTTCTTTATCCTTCTGACAAGGAAGCGCGCTGATCACATGCGAGCTGCCCTGACTGGAACAAGCGCTGCCGCCGGAAACTGCAATGCCCAGATTATCAAGACTTTTAACCAAACTTCCCGCAGCCAAACATGGAAATGAAACGTTCAGGATGTTTGCCAGGCTGTTTTCAACAGAGTGACTTTCGCCATTATAACAAATGCCGTACACACCACTGATCGCCAGTTTGGAGACCATATATTGCTTCAACTTGCTGACTACGGAATGGTTGCTGTCCAGGTCGCGGTAAGCCACTTCGAGCGCTTTGGCCAGCCCTACAATGCCGGTCACATTCTCTGTTCCTCCGCGCTGTCCTTTTTCCTGGCCTCCGCCAAAAATTTGGGCATGAATGCGGTGTTTTTTATTGATATAGATAAATCCGGCACCTTTAGGTCCGTGGAATTTGTGGGCGGAACCCACCAGAAAATCGATAGGCGTCTGGGTCAGATCGATCCATTGCTTCCCGATTGTCTGGGTGGTGTCCGTGAAAAAAATGGAATAATAACGTTGAGCAAGTTTACTGATCGCGTGGATATCTGTCAGATTTCCAATTTCATTATTGCCGTGCATCAGACAGATCAATGTCTGTGGATTGGCTCTTAAAAGGTTTTCAAGATGGTAAAGATCAACATTGCCGCGCTCGTCCAACTGCACAAAACTCGTTTCAATATCACCCGATTTTTCGTGTTGGAGAATGGTTTGTAAAACAGCCTTATGTTCAATTTTGCTCGTCACGACATGGCTAATGTCATATTTCGCAATCGCACCGGAAATGGCAAGGTTGATGGCCTCAGTGGCACCGGACGTAAAATATATTTCTTCCGCAGAAGCATTTAAAACATTCGCAACCAGCTTCCGCGAATCTTCGATCGCAGCTTTCACCTTCCGTCCTGCCCAGTGGGTGGACGACGGGTTGCCGAAGCTGGCGGTAAAAAATGGAAGGATCGCTTCAATCACTTCCGGATCCAGCGCAGTTGTGGCGGCGTTATCACAATAAATTTCCATGTTGATCTAAGTGTTAAATGTTATCAGTTTATTGATTCCAAATGCCGCACCTTGCCTGGATAATCGTAACAATTCCGCCAAATACGAAAGCGTAACGACCATGCACGGACAAGCCTCTGGCTTTCCTTAACTCGATTGTACTCTGTTACTCCGGTGGTTGGATTCTCAGATTTATCATTAGAATTAGGTTGGGGCACCTTAAAAAGTCATAGGTTGCCAGAAGATCATAGAGCCTAACCTCTCCCTTCCTTCTTTATAAATCTACTAATTCGATAGACAAAGATGTAATAAAGATTTTAAAGATGCAAGAAGAGTGAAAAATTTTTGAGAAAATGCGTGGTGCGCAGGTTAGCTGCCGTTTATTTGGTTTCCGGATAGCCTTTTTGGAGGAGCATGGCTAGTTCATTGACGGTGATAATGTAGGTGCTTTCTTTGGCAAGGTTCGTGAATTCGTTGGGGTCTTTCTGGTGGTCGTATAATTCTACGCCTGCTTTGCCTCCATCCCATTCCGTGTAACGGAAGCGCTCCGTTCTTACGCTGCGGCCGATAATTTTATCCCGGCGAACTTGGGTGTAAGCAGCTTTATCCCAAATGCCATCCGGATTCTTGAGTAATGATGCCAGACTTTTGCCGCCGAGTTTTTGGGTAGGCGTTAGTCCGCAGAGCTCAGCTAATGTTGGATAAATGTCTAACAATTCCACGGTCCTGCCCGATGCCTTTCCAGCAGTTCCGCCCGGCACTGAGAAGATTAATGGAACGTGCGCAGCATTTTCGAAAAGGCTCTGTTTCATCCACTGGCCGTGCTGGCCTACATTATAACCGTGATCGCTCCACAAAACGATGATCGTTTTGTTTGTTAGTTTCAACCGGTCCAGTTCGTCCAGCACCCTTCCTACTTGCGCATCCATGAATGAAATAGATGCATAATAGGCGCGCAATGCCTCTTTTCTTTGCGCTACTGAAAGGCCTAAATGTGCCGGTTTGGTAGAAATTGCTGCTTCCGGAACGTCGTCTAGGTCATTTTGAATTTCCTTTGGAAGTGGGATTGATGCCAGCGGATATTGGTCAAAATATTTTTTTGGCGCTACATAAGGCGAGTGCGGACGATAAAAACCAACCGCCAGGAAAAACGGCCCAGCCTTCTTTTCCTTCAATAATTTTATAGCCTCGCTCGCAACCATTCCATCTGTCTGCTCTTCATCCGCTCCTTCGCTAGCATGCCAGGCGAGTGCGCTGCCAAGGCTTTGGGCCGGTGTCAGATTTTTAACTAATGATTCTTCGGTTTTGTCACGCCCTTTTGGGTTGATCTTTCGGTCCCAGGAAATAGGGTCGTCCAGACCGTCCGTCCCGATCTGCCCTGGAACGCCGTAATGATATATTTTCCCGACTCGGGCGCTGTAATAATCGTTGTTCTTAAATAGCTGCGGCAATGTTACCACGTTGGGAAGATTCTTGCGGAAGTGTGTTTGCAGTTCGTACACCTTGGTAACATCAGGTCGCTGGCCGGTTAGGAGGGAAGAGCGACTCGGGCTGCAAAGTGGGAATTGAGTGTAAGCTTTGTCAAATTTCACCCCGCGTTTGGCAAGGCGGTCAATGTTCGGCGTTTTGACAAATTTATTTCCATAGCAACCTAAATCCGTGTTTAAATCATCAACTGCGATAAAAAGAACATTCAGCTTCCTTTCTGCCTTTCCTTTTTCTTCTTCTGCTGCGTAGCTTTTTTTAACAATACCGCCAGAAAATGTGCAGACAAAAAACGCGGAAACGAAATATCTTTTTATCATCGGTTTTAGGTTTAGTTTAAACTTGCTTTACGCCCAGTGTACCCTCTCACCAAACGACTTTCAATCCCTCCGAAGCATATTTACGAATGTTCTCATCATCGCTGATCAATGTATACTTATGGCAAAGCGCCTGCCAAATGAGCATTCTGTCGAACGGGTCTTTGTGGTAGGTTGCTGTAAGCTGATGGAAACTGCTTGTTTCACTCGCACTCAGGTTCAAGATGCTAAATCCCGCTCCTTCACAAATGTCGGGCATTAAGGATGGACTTGTCTCTCCTATCCGGAGTTTGCCCGAACTCACTTTAATAGATATTTCCCAAAAGCTTATGGAGCTTACCAGTATCTTGTTGTCACTACTGGACAATATTTCCTTAACGCGCCCGGTTAATTTTTCAGTTTCAAAAAATGCCCAGAGTAAAATGTGTGTGTCTAATAGGTAGGTCATATTCCGAATTCTTCATCAGTTGTAATTTTAAAATCATCACTCATAAAGAATTCTCCTTTGCCTTGAAGTACCCCTAATTTTCTTGGTTCTTTTTGTACATCATTCGGTACGAGCAGCGCCTTTACTTCCTTACTTCTTCCGTAAGTAATACCAATCTTTTCTCCCTTTTCGACGTCTTTCAGGACTTGGGAAAAATGTGTCTTGAATTCTCCAACAGTCATTGTTTTCATAATCAGCTTTTTAATCAAATATAAAGTTTATTTGTCAAGTTGTCAAGTTGCTTATGTAATGAGCGTTGAGCTTTGGATCTGTATCAGTCTAACTTTTTTGTTAACGCATTCAACGCTGCCTCCGTGGGCGTTGATGAGCGGATTCCTTCATCCGGTATTTTGGCTTTGGCAGTCCAGGCAATAGCGTTCAGGACTACTTTTCTGAAATTATCATTGCCCCAGTTCTTGTGCATATGCCCGCCTGAAAACCCAAACCCGCGACCACCGTCTGGTCTTTCCAATGCCCAGGCCACAGGTTGCAGCTCTTTTTTGGTAAGCACTGCTTCGCGAACGGCCGGATTATTAGAGTGCGTTCCGTCCTTTCCTTTTAATGTAGATTCTGGCGGTAAGGCTTGCAAAATCGGAGTTATATTTTTCATCCCATCGGCAAAACGCATGTGATAATACCATTCGTCTGTGATGGAAAATGGCTTTACGCCATTAGTGATCGGGTGGTCAGGAAAAGTGGAAAAAGCAGCTTCCCAGACCGGGTTAACCGACCAATTTATCTCAAAATAACCCCCTATCCAATCCTTAAAGTGATTTCCAACGTCTCCCGCCGGGACTTCAAGCGAGAAATGCAGCATTACCAACCCAACTCCCTTTTTCATCAACCGGTCCATTTCTGCCAGATGCGGAATCAACAAATGATCGCCTCCCCCATCCGCATAAATCACAATCGCATCGGCATCATTTAAGACAGCACGGTCCTTTGGCCAACCACTTTGAAGCAGCACAGCATTCACGCCCGGTAATCCTTCTTTGATGGATTTCACAAGCAATGTGCTGCCGCCCTGGTGCTCATGCTCTCCTTTACCGTGGCTGTCAGGCCCGGCGATGAAGACAATTTTTTGGGCCAAAATATGACCACTCACGAAGGCCAGTAATAATGTGATTTTGAGTATCCGCTTCATCCTCGTATATAGTCGGTTATGAATACAGCTGGTAAAAAATCACGCCATGCACATTATTCCTTCATGAATCTTACCGCCTTAATGCTTTTATTAACAACATCTTCGACCTGCAAAATGTACACTCCGTGCTGCAATGCCGAAACAGGGATGGAATTGCTATTTGACTGGGAAACATGTTCCAATCGCTCTAAATGGCCTTCTGCATTGTAAATCGAAACATTCATTTCGCCCCGATTTTCCCCGTTCGTTCTGAAATGCAGCACGGCAAGGGCAATTTGAAAAACCCAACAGAAGCATGAGAAGTCGACTGGCTAACCTTGATCTGGACATTATTGCCATCAGGGAACCACTGCACTTTATAAGACGGATAGCCTTCACCGATGAACCACTGGTCGAAAAAATATGTCAGGTCCTTTCCGCTAACGGCTTCCAGGTGGCTTTTAAGATCATTGGTCGTAGCGAAGCCGTAAGCCAGTGCCGGATCTTGCAGATAATTTTTAACTCCTGAAAAAAACACTGCATCACTTAATATCCACCGGAGCATATATAGCAGGTACGAACCTTTTGCATAACTAAGCCTCTGATCGAAAATACGACCGACGCTATTTATATTATCGACCCAAACAGAGCCTCCATCTTGACTGGTTATGAAATCTATTTCTGTCTGCCTGCTAGACAATATATTTTCAGGGTATTTATTTTCTAAGTATATACCTGTTAAAAAAGAAGCAAAGCCTTCGTTAAGCCAAATATCTTCCCAATTAGCGCATGTAATCTTATTGCCAAACCATTGATGAGCAAGTTCATGCGCAATAAGTTGCTCGCTCATATTATACATAAACGAGCACGTCTGATGCTCCATGCCTCCTCCCCAATTAAACTGAACATGTGAGTACTTTTCTTTTAAAAATGGATAAGTGCCAAAAATCCCGCTGAAGAGCGTTAGTGCATTGATCGCATCTTGTGCTCCTTTCTCAAAGGACATTTTGCTCTCGGAATAGCAAAACGTTTGAACAGGCATTTCTAGATTTCCTGTTTTGAATTTGTCATTTATAACTAAATAATCACTTACAGCGAGACATATAAGGTAGGTGGCAATAGGATATCTATGCTTCCAATGAGTAACGATTTTACCACTTGGTAGGAGAATCTCACCTTGTAGCATTCCATTAGACACCGCTTTGAATGGTGACGGATGTGTAATAAATACGTCTAAAGAATCTGCCTTATCATTTAATCCATTTTTGCAAGGCCACCAATCACTGCTGCCATACGGTTCGCTCAAAGTCCAAAGAACTGGTGATAGCGGTAGTGCATTTCCGTGAAGAGATGTTTCAAATGAACCCATCCCAGCTGATGGAGGAATTCCTTTGTAAGTCACCGTTATAGAATCAGTCACACCTTTTTGAAGTGGCACGGGAAAACTAATATCTATTTTGTTATTCACATGTGATACAGACAAAGGCTCATCTTGTCTTAACACGGACAGAACAGTGAGGTTATTTACCAGGTCAAGTGAAATAACATTCGAAGCCAATGTCATTTTAAAGTATATAGTGACTTTGCCTTTCACATATCTTAACGCAGGGTCAATATCCCATTCACAACGATAATATTTGACGTCGAAATTCTGTGAAGCGCTTGTTCGAGCATTTATTAGGTCACCTTCTAGCCTTCGCTGAAACCCTTTTTGCTCCTTATGGGAAATGCTTTCTAAATCTTCAAGATAGCTCTTGCTGAGCTGCGCTCGTGCCCAACAAGGGACAACAAGTAAGACTAACACCAGAATTGTTCTCATAAGCGATTTGTTTAGTCAATGGTGGTAATTCAGACATTGAAACTTTTCGCTAAAATGAGTAAAAGGATGCTGCTAACGAGAAATGGTTTACCCAGTGACCATATGAATTTTTCTAACGGTAATAAACTGCGCCTGGACCGACAACATGTACGCAGCAGAGGAGGGTTATTACGGCATTAATCCAAGGCGTCGTTTAATTGAATTGTATAAACTCCGTCATCGCCTTTTTCGGGCAGCGACATTTCAAGTCCTTCGCTTTTATTGACCCGCAAATAATTCTCGACAGCCAGGATCGCTTCATCCTCAGATGCAACATTGGATACAGAAAGCGTAACTCCCGACTTAACAGATCCCGAAGGATCCAGATTTTTGATATTTGGCATAATGTTCTGTGTTTTTAGTGACGTTTATAAATTCCCGTACCAGATTTTGGATATAACAAAACAGCCCGCCGATGGGCGGGCCGTTTATATTCAAAACCTAACTATGTCTCAGCTATTATTTCTGAGGAGTTGATGGTCTTGAAGTGCTGCTACCTGGAACTGTCGATGACGATGATGGCGTGGTAGTACTTCCCGGCACTGTTGATGATGGGATAGTTGTACCCTGCGGAACAGTTGAAGGTTGTGTTGTATTGTTAGGAATGCTTGAAGCTGGCACATTGCTGTTTGGCGTTGTACCTGATGATGGCTGCGTTGCGCTTCCAGGAATTGTTGTCGATGGCTGTGTAGTGGATGAACCCGGTGTAGTAGACGATCCTGGCACAGTGCTCGATGGCTGTGTAGTTCTGTCAGGCACAGTTCCCGGGGGAACTGATGATGGCCTGGTTGTAGAACCAGATGTGGTTGTCGACGGCTGCGTCGTCGAACCTGACTGGGTTGACGAACGAGGCTGTGTTGTTGAACCTGGCTGGCTCGATCCAGGTAAAGTTGATGGTTGCGTTGTGCTGCCGGGAACCGTTCTTGGTTGTGTTGACGAGCTGCCCGGCGTGGTCGACGGCTGCGTCGTGCTGGATGGCGAACTGCTTGACGATGAACCGCTTGATGGTGTTGTCGTTTGAGCAAATATAGCTGTTGACCCTAGTAATGCGATTCCTAATATGTTTAACTTTAAAGCTTTCATGACAATTGGTTTTAGTGATGAATTTTGATTGTTTTACGACATTATAATGGGTAAGTAAAAAGAATCATACCAATGCGGCACATCATTAAGCAAACTTCCCCAATTATCCCCGTGAAATCCGGCTCCACGTTTTTCTGTCCCAAACACCCCCCGGATTCGACGTTTTTACACACCCTTATTTACCCAATTATTGGGGAAGTTTGTAAACAACAATCATATACACATGGAAAAACAGAATGAATTTTCAGCTGCTATCGCGACAGAAGGCACTGATAACCATCGCATTGTATCGCAGGAGAAATGGATTGAAGCACGGAAGCACCTGCTTAAAAAGGAAAAAGAACTCACACGGCTCAATGATGAGCTGGCCCGTCAGCGCCGTCAGCTGCCGTGGGTTGAGGTTAATAAGCACTATATATTTGAGAGCGAGCAGGGCCGGAAAACGTTATCCGACCTCTTTGATGGTAAAAGTCAGCTGATTATTTACCACTTCATGTTTGCGCCCGGCGACAAAGAAGGTTGCCCTGGCTGCTCGTTCCTGGCCGATCATATTGATGGTGCTAACCTGCACCTTGCCCATCACGATATTTCTGTTGTAGTCGTTTCCCGTGCTCCGTTGCAGGAATTATTGCCTTTTAAGAACCGCATGGAATGGAAGTTCGAGTGGGTTTCATCGTTCGGCAGCGATTTTAATTATGATTACTATGTCTCCTTTACCCCGGAGCAGCTCAATAACGGGTCGATTTATTACAATTATGAAAATTTAAAACACGATGACGGAACCGAGTCTCCGGGAACAAGTGTGTTTTTTAAGGATAAATCGGGCAACATTTATCACACTTATTCCAGTTATGCCCGCGGTGGCGACATTCTGGTGGGTGCCCACAATTTCCTGGATATCACCCCAAAAGGCAGAAATGAAGACGGCGCCATGGATTGGATGCGGCATCACGATAAATACGATGAGTACAAAAAGGATAATAATTCCTGCTGCCATTAAATATAGATAGGGTTGAAATTATTTAAGTGTGCATGCGAAAACTCACCTTATTACTGCCTGTTATCGCTTTCGCAGCCTTTGCAGCTTATCAAACGAAAGATGATGACCGCACCTGGGCTATCTATAAGGCCGATGCCGAAAGCACGAGTTACGCGCCGCTCGCTCAAATCAATACAGCCAATGTGCATCAGCTGCAACCTGCGTGGACCTTCGCACTGAGCGATATGAAGCCAGGATCCAGACCCGCGAACAGCGAATGCAATCCCATTATTATCGATGGCGTAATGTACGCAACCTCAGCAAAACACCTCGTGTACGCCGTGGACGCAGGAACTGGAAAACAACTTTGGTCCTTTGACCCCTTTGATGGGGCCGAAGGCGGCGGCGTGAGCCGTGGTGTCACTTATTGGGAAAATGGCGATGACAAACGAATACTGGTCACCGGCGGCGATATACTTTTCGCACTAAATGCACAGACTGGTAAGCCTATCCCAACGTTTGGGAAAGAAGGAAAAGTAAGCATGAATGTAGGCCTTAGGGACGATCCGGAAACTATTTCTGTGATTCCTACCAGTCCGGGAATTGTGTACAACGACCTGCTCATTATGGGTGCAGAAGTGTCGGAATTGTATGGTGCACAGCCCGGCTATATCCGCGCTTACAATTGCATGACGGGTAAGTTGGAATGGACCTTTCACACCATTCCGCTACCAGGAGAGCCTGGCTATGAAACCTGGCCGAAGGACGCTTATAAATATGCAGGCGGTGTGAACGATTGGGCAGGAATGAGCCTGGACACAAAACGAGGCATTGTTTTTCTCGCATTGGGCTCCCCCAGCTACGATTTTTACGGAGCCGACCGGAAAGGAAACAATTTATATGCCAACAGCGTCGTGGCGCTCGATGCTGCAACTGGCAAATAAATTTGGCATTATCAGCTCGTGCATCACGATCTTTGGGATTACGATCTGCCGGCTCCGCCCAATCTTGTAACCGTAGCGCGGGCTGGCAAAAATGTGGATGCAGTTGCCCAGGTTACCAAGCACGGATTTGTTTTTGTTTTTAACCGAGAAACCGGTGAGCCACTCTTCCCGATCGAGGAGCGAAAAGTGCCTGCTTCCCACATTCCCGGCGAAGTGGCGTCGCCTACCCAGCCGTTCCCGATCAAACCCAAACCATTTGCAAGACAATGGATGACCGAAGCTGATCTGACGCACTATTCAGATGCAGGCCGGGATTCTATTCGCAAAAAATTCAGGTCCATGCGATATGAAGGACTTTTCACCCCACCCGACCTGAAAGGCACGTTAATGCTACCCGGCAGCCGCGGTGGGGCAGAATGGGGCGGGGCGGCATATGACCCGTTGACTTCTGTTCTTTTTGTCAAATCAAATGATTCGCCGGAAATCCAGTCGATGAAGAAGGTGGACGAAGAAAAGGAAGCCAAGGATCAGACGGTTTTTGAACAAGGAAATCCGTTTATATGACCTACTGCGTGGCATGTCATGGCAAAGACAAAAACGGTGACGAGCCGAATTATCCCTCCCTGATCGGCCTGAAAAACCGGATGACACCGGAGGCAGCATTGGGTAAGATCAAAAAAGGTGGGGGGAAAATGCCTGCATTCGCCAGCGTAGTGAAAGGTAAGGAAAAGGGAATCATTGCATTCCTTTATGAACGCGAACAAAACTCGGGCAAAGTCAGTAAAATGGAAACTGGTCAGACCAAAGCCGGGGCTGATAAATATCTCAACCTGACTGCATACGGGCATTTCCGCGATCCGGACGGCAACCCAACGCTTCGCCCGCCATGGGGCACATTGAATGCGATTAATCTCACAACCGGGAATTATGAATGGCAGATCCCACTCGGAAATAACGAACGGCTACGCGCCAAGGATGCGCAAGAAACGGGACAGGATGGCTCTGCAGGGCCCATCGTAACCGCCGGCGGGCTCATTTTCATCAGCGGCACCCATGATAAAAAGCTCCACGCGATCGACAAAAAAACCGGAAAGATCCTTTGGGAAACCCTCCTACCCGGCGTCGCCAATGCAACTGCCTGCTCTTACATGCATAAGGGCAAGCAATATGTTGCATTGTCGGTGGGCGGAACGAAGGAAAACCCATCGGGTTCTATCATGGCGTTCGCGTTGCCTTAATACCAGGCAGCTTTTTCAGCATTCGAACCTGGCAGAAAAATGCTGCTATCGCGCAGGAATGCCGCAACCCAGATCAAAATCATCGGAAGCAATGCATTGAATGGTGTCCCGTGAGAAAGTTCGGTGGCCAGGGCCCCGGCAAAGTAGCAGGATAGCAGAATAAAGCCAATCTTCATTGTTTTCGGGTAAATAAATAATGCTGTAAAGCCGATTTCCATCAACCCGAGCGGAACGCGGTAATCGCCCACACCAACCTTCGCTAATGTACTGACAACCTCTTCGCTTCCTGATAATTTCATGACCCCGCTCATAACGACAAGCGCGCTGGCGACTATTGTTACTCCAATGGTGGTAATTCTCTTTGCTTTCATAATTGTTTTATTTTCAGCAAAAATAGATACCTTTACTTACGAATATATAGTAATATACAAAAGGTTAGCAGTATCCTTTTGGTTATTCTCAGCAATAATTATGGATCAATTACATGGATTTTCAAGACCACATTCCGGTGCGGAATGTAATAGCAAATTAGGTGCAATCGGAGATGCGCTTTATGTAATTGGCGGAAAATGGCGGTTACGGATCATCGTGGCGCTAACGGAAGGCGGCTCGCGGTTCAATGAATTGCAGCGCATGCTGCCGGGAATCTCGCCGCGTGTCCTTTCCAACGAACTCAAAGAACTGGAAATAAACGGCTTTCTAACCAGAAATGTTTTTACAGACACGCCGGTTGTTGTGGAATATAAGCTTACACCATATAGCCGCACTCTGGACAGCGTGATGGGAGCACTTGTGGAATGGGGCGAAATGCACCGGATTAAAATACGCGAGGATGATATGCAGACTACAAAGCCTATTGCTCAGGAAGCGATACTGTAATATGCCACATGTCTCCCGAATTTGTCACTTTCGGCGTGCCCCAAACACCCGGGCCGCCATCGGTCCGGAGATATACACCGAAAACCAGGCTGGTAACGTCTGAGCCGGTAACCATCAGGCTTCCGCAGGCGGCACCATTGCCGCAATGGCCGGTTATGGTGGATTTGGTATGTAAAATTTTAGTTTTGGAATCGTCCAGGACCAGCTCTTTACTTCCCGAGAGTTTGACTAATGTTCTGCCGGGCGTTTGAAGTTCCAGCTCTGTGGTAAAACCGAGGCGTTTATTCGCAAAATTGGTCGTTGCCCCTAGCCCAGCCAATGTGATCACCGGATTATTGACCGGCCTGCTGAACTGCAAACGCAGCTTGCCGTAATAATAACGGCTTGTATCAGCAGTAGAAGCATTCGCAGCCTGCAATGGTTTTGCCGACAAAAAGACCTGCACTCCTACATTGGTGTACAAATTCACCCCGCGCCCCGCTTCTCCCTTCGGATGCGACGTAAAAAGCGTTCGTGCAGAATCCTCAAAATAATAATTGTTATTGACCACCGGAACAGATTTCACCTGCGTGGCACTCGCGCCCGAAGCCGCCCCGAATGTCATTCCAGTCACGTGCTGGGGAACAGTAATGTAAGGCTGATCATCGAAACTGAATGTGACGGTAAGGTCGGATTGGGGTTTTTGGAAATAAATGCCTTCGTCCTTGCTGCCGTTGTTGTTGACAAAAAAAGAGAGTGTTTGCGGAATTGAGGTCGGGCCCTTGGGGACGGGCGGACGGTAACTGTTATTAACGCCATCCTGTACAAATTCAAGCGTGTTTTGTGCGATAGTCGTTTGCGCTGTGATGCAGGCCATCAATAGGGAACACACCCGTATGTTCAGAGTCTGTTTTAAAAGCATGTGTAGTAAAAAAAAGAATCGTTGAGTTGTTTTTCTGCCGCAATATAATGTTTCAAGTGCATGGTTATAGCGGTACCAGTCACAAAAATCTGCAGACCTGTAACCGGCAACGCTATACAATGCAATTTTAAGTATTTGAATATTAAGCCAGTGTGAACATTTGATGCATTCCTGAACGGATCGCAAATTTATCAAATGGCTGCTTCGACATTACGGAACTGCGCGAAACCAGCGGTAACCGTAAGCTTCTAAGGTGATCGTATGTCGGCCCTTTTTGTCTGTTACACTTTCAATGTTGCTCATCAGGTCCGCAATGCGTGTGGCCCCTGCCATTTCCTCAGGAACGACCAGTTCCAAAGATTTTTCCTGGAAATTATGCCATATGAGCAAGATCTTATTTTTCCAGGTGTAACGCATGCCCAGGATTTGATTTTGACCCGTATCCATAATTTCCCAGTTGCCGTAACCAATTTCCGGACACTCTTTTCGCATCCTTATCAGGGAGGTCATCCAGTTCAGCAGGGAACTGGGCTCGCGCCGCTGATTCTCGACATTCACGTGATCATAAGCATAGTAACCTTCCTCAACCACCTGATGCACCAATGTTTCAGCTTGTGAAAAACCGCCTTGTTTTTCGCCCGTCCATTGCATAGGCGTCCTTACGGCGTCGCGCTCTTCCAGTTCGAGGTTATCACCCATGCCAATTTCATCACCATAACGGATAACCGGCGTCCCCGGCAAGGAGAACATTAGGCTGTAAGCTAGTTCTGTTTGCTGCCTGCTGCCGAGCATAGGTGAAAGCCTGCGCCGGATGCCCCGATCATAAAGTTGCATATGTTTTTCAGGACCAAACCTTTCGAAAACAATCTGCCGCTCTTCCTCGGTCAGCCTGCCCAGGTCCAGCTCGTCGTGGTTGCGGAGGAAATGCGCCCACTGGCTGGTGCCGGGAATGTCCCTTGTCGCTTCCAGCGCCTTAATCAGCGGACGCGTGTCGGCAGTGGCCAGGGCGTAGAATGTATATTGGTTGACAAAAAAATTAAACATTAAATGAATGCCGTCACCGTCTTCCCCAAAGTACTTTTTGCTTTCATCCGGTAACACATTCGCTTCTCCCAAAAGCACTGCGTCGCCTTTCCGCCATTGCAGAAACTTCCGCATTTCTTTCAGGTATTCAAAATGCAATGCGGGTTCACCGCCCTTTTTGGAAGTGCTCGATTCAAGTATAAATGGCACGGCGTCCACACGGAAACCTGCGATCCCGAGTTCGAGCCAGTAACCCATAATCTTATTTATTTCTTCCCTTACCTCGGGATTGTCTGTATTCAGATCGGGCTGGAATTCGTAGAAACGGTGAAAATAATATTCTTTTGACTCCTTATCCTTTGTCCAGGTGGCCTTTTGTACACCCGGAAAAACCATGCCTTTGTTCCAGTCCGCCGGCCTCTTCTCCGACCATACATACCAGTCCCTTTTTGGACTATCCTTTGAAGACCGTGCTTCCTTGAACCAGCGGTGCTCGTCGGAAGTGTGATTCACAACAAGATCGATAATGACCTTTATGCCCAGTTTACGGGCCTTATGAATGAAGCTTACAAAGTCGCCGCTGGAACCGTGGCGTGGATCTACGCCGTAAAAGTCGCTGATATCGTAACCATTGTCACGGTTGGGTGTGGGTTGAAAAGGTGCCAGCCAGATCGTGTCTAACCCTAATGCATGCAGATAATCGAGCCGGTTGCAAAGTCCTTCAAAATCGCCCGTTCCGTCACCATTTGCATCCATGAATGTTTCGAGATCGAGGCTGTAAATCACCGCGTTTTTATACCAAAGGTCTTCGAGCATAGGTTTGAGATTTGTTGATTTTGCAAAAACCGTAAAAAAGCAATGCCATGAAACCTGCGTCTCATGGCATTGCCAGCATGGCACCGACGTGCTAATTGCCTCCGCTATACATATTAAATGCTAGTAAATGTTTCCTGAAAATAGCCTCATACTTTTCTGCTTCGGCATCCTTTTTCGCGCGTTTGCATTCCTGAACAATGGTTTGCAGCATATAAAGATCCACATTCACATCGCGGTTCCTGGTGCCGCCGTTCTCCTTGGCCCACGTCAGGTTTTCGTCCGATCGCAGTGCCATAATGCGGGCGGAATCCAAAGCTTTTTTATCCTCGCCGACATCAAACAACATGCCCACAAAACCCACTGAAAACTGGTCAAACGGAATGGTGTCGTCCGGCATTACGGTCATGGCCGTGTTCACTACTTTCTTCGCTTTTTTCAAGTCATTTTCGGCGATTAGCTGGCCTGCGAGGCGTAGGAACGAGATCCTGGCCGTAGCAACGGGCGAGCCGCGATACGTGTCATCGTGATACACTTTGGGGTTATTCAGCGAACGCCACTGCATTTTTTTCATCATGTTATCATACATAATTTCAGAATTGACGTAACCATCCGAAGCGCCCTGAACGCGTACAGGCAACAGTCGGTAAGTGTAACCTTCGAGCTGCAAATATTCCTGTAAACCCAGATTGTGCGTGGCGCCCATTGTGGATGAAAAATAGACGGGCCGCTTCCAGTTATTGGTTGCGATAATGTCCAGCATCACGAGGTCGCTTTTGTAAAGATCATTGGTTCCAATGTCCCAGCTCATTGAATCGGTGAGCATAGGCAGCAAATCATTTTTGACAATGCTCATGGACCGGACCTTTTGCGCATCGACGGGTAAAAAAAGTGTGGAAGAAGGTAAAATTGAGGTCATATCACCGCTCGTCAGCGGAACCTGGATCGCCTTATTTTCCTGATTGATCAAATCAAGATATTCTTTCAGGTTAATTCCGTTCCTGACGGACGGGATTTCGTAAAAGGGCACGAATTCATTCTTCCCGGTTGCATAATCGTCCAGATCCAGCGAGAGTGGCAAGGCTTCCGAAAGGTTCGTTTTGCGTCTTAGCTGCTCAATGTACCAGTCTATACCCAGGAATGTCTGCACACATACGCGCACGTCCGTGCGAACGCCCTCCACTTCCTGCAAATACCACAATGGGAACGTATCATTATCGCCTCCCGTAAAAAGTATCGCATTAGGCGCACACGAATTGAGCAGATTTCTGGCAAAGTCGACAGAATGATATCGGTCGCTCCGGTCGTGATTATCCCATCCTCTCGCCAGCATGATTAGTGGCACCGACAGGCTCGCAGACACGGCCAGCGCAGTCCTAAGCTTAGGTGTTTTAATTAATTTGCGTAAAAAACCTGCAACAGCCATTACGCCAAATCCGATCCAGATGCAGAAAATGTAAAATGAGCCTACGTAAATGTAATCGCGCTCCCTCGGTTCTGCGGGCGGTGAATTGAGATAAACGACAAGCCCTACTCCTGTAAGAACGAACAGCAAGCCGAGCACCAGCAACTCGTTCCGCCGTTTCCCGTACATCCATACGAGGCCTGCAATGCCCAGCAAAAGCGGCAGCATATAAAAGTTGTTATGGCCCCTGTTTGTGGCAATAGACGAAGGAAATTTGCCGACAGCCTGCCAGGGCATCACCGTCCCCGCTCCTTCCTTATCACTTTCACGCCCGGCAAAATTCCAGAGAAAATAACGCCAGTACATATGCCCCATCTGGTGTGAGAACAGGTAAAGAAGGTTGTGCGTCATGGTTGGCTGCTTCCCTTCCGCAAGGCCTGTCATCTGCTGGTAAAGCTGCGGGTGGCCCGGCTGCGCGCTGTACATGCGTGGAAAAAGAATGTTACTGCCTGGCGCATATTTGTAAACCGGCCGGTAATCAATGACGACATATTTGCCATCTTTCTTGCGGTAAACCGGCGCTCCGCGCTCCTGGCTGATTGGCTTCGAAGTGAAGGACGGGCCCCATAAGAGCGGTCTGCTTTCGTATTGTTCCCTCTTCAAATAAGAAACGAAACGCAGCACATCGCTTGGATTGTTCTCATTAATAGGCGGGTTAAATTCCGAACGAACCAGCACCATCATATAAGACGAATAGCCAATGAGCACAAAAACCAATGACAGCAAAGCAGTGTTGAGTAGCACTTTCCCCCTCTTGTGCGCGTAGCGCACCGACCAGCTTAATGTTCCCAGAAATAGCACGACGAAAAAGATGATTCCGGAGTTAAACGGAAGGCCCAGCGTATTGACAAAAAAGATCTCAAACTTTCCCGCCAGATCCGGCAAGCCAGGAATAATGCCGGAGTTAATGATCGCTAATACAGCCAATCCACCGCCGAATGCCAGACTCCGGCCTATAATGGTCGGT
Source organism: Dyadobacter alkalitolerans DSM 23607 (assembly GCF_000428845.1). Lineage (GTDB taxonomy): Bacteria > Bacteroidota > Bacteroidia > Cytophagales > Spirosomataceae > Dyadobacter > Dyadobacter alkalitolerans. The sequence goes on from NZ_AUAS01000005.1 coordinate 156,244, forward strand.
TTGGGATATATTTTGAAATAATAAACCAAAGCCAGGGCCGGAATCGTGACCAGGTTGAGCAAATGCACACCGATAGAAATGCCAGTGAGATACGCAATCAGGATCAGCCAGCGGTTTGCCGTAGATGGGTCCTGTGTCTCCTCCCACTTGAACACGGCCCAGATTACAATGGCCGTAAAAAAAGATGACATTCCATAAACCTCAGCCTCTGCTGCTGAAAACCAGAATGAGTCCGACCAGGCGTATGCCAGGGCGCCGGTAAGGCCGGAAAAAATGACGAGTACTGCCTCGGATTGGCTGAGCTGTTCCGCTGTTTTACCAATGAATTTCCGAACCAGCAATGTAATGGTCCAGAACAAAAAGAGAATGGTAAAGGCACTGCTGAGCACCGAAACCATATTGACCCAGTACGCTACACGCGTCACATCCCCAAGCGCCAGCAAGGAGAAGAGCCGGCCGATGAGCAGAAAAAAAGGTGCTCCCGGCGGATGGGGCACCTGTAATTTAAAGGCCGCGGCAATGAATTCGCCGCAATCCCAAAAACTCGCCGTACGCTCCATAGTTAGTACGTAAGTAAGGAATGCAGTTGAGAAGACTGCCCAGCCCGTAATGTTGTTCCATTTTTTGAAATGTGTCATGTCAAGTCCCGTTTTTTCTGTGCCCAAAGCTATGGAAAGCGCTTTGAAGCAATATCCGCCTAACTCTTAAAAAAAGTTAAGCGAATAACTCAGAATCAACTATTTAACTTAATTTAACATGACGAGCGGCCAGTGACTATCTGCCTAAAATTTGATAAAGTGCGTATATAGCGGAAAGCCAAAGGAGCGATCCGGCGGTGATAGTAAAAACAAGGGCTCCGATAAAAGGCAGAGCGCGGGAGTTCATTTCGAATTGGATAAGTCTGGCCATCTTCTTCTTTCTGCAATAATTTTCTGATAGGGTTATGCACTGACCGGAGCGGCCATCTTTGTGTAAATATAATTATTGTTGAATTAGTGCAATTCATGTATCCAGAAACTACTTGTGCGAACATATTGACACCTTGTAGCAAATATTCGACAAATTAGGAATGATAAAAGCCGGAGTTGTCCTTTTTGTAGATTTCTACTTTCTTGAATAACTCGAGAACATTGGTTACTTCGAGCTTTTCGAAGATCCTTGCCTTGTAAGTGCTTACCGTGCTCTCTTTAATGTTAAGTTCGATGGCAATGTCTTTGGTCCACTTCCCGGTGAGAAGCATATCCATAATTTCCAATTCCCGGTTTGAGAGAATCTCCAAGGGGCTTTCGCGACTTTCTCTTTCCACCAATGTGTTGTTAACCAGCTGCTGCTGAACCACATTACTGATATATGTACCTCCGTTCAATACCGAAGTTACTGCCCTTTCCAACTCTTCATTACTAGTATCTTTGGGCAAAAAGCCATTCGCGCCGGCTTTCACATAATGCAACGCATACAGTTCTTCCTCCTGTGACGAGAAAACCAGAATCTTAACATTTTCCTGCACAGACCTGATCCTCGGGATCATATTGAAAGCCTCGCCGCCGGGAATCCGAATATCTAATATGACCAGGTCAAAATGCCTGGTTTGCAGCACTCTAAGTGTTTCATTGAAACTGGCTGCTTCTCTGATATCCACAGCTGGTATAACGTCCTCAATCAGCAACTTCACGCCCATCCGCACTATTGAATGATCCTCTACTAACAAAATCGTTTTCATCAACACTGTTATTTCTTATTTCCTCTAAAAGTAGTTTAATATCAAGGAATATTGCATAGAAGCCAGGCTACAATAAACTCATTTCTGGAAAATGATGTGAATCGATGCACCGTGTGTTTTGTCGGATTCGGCCAGCAGGCGCGCGTTAATCAATGCGCTTACTTCCTTTACAATCACCAGCCCCATTCCAAAGCTATCGGGATCCAGTCCGGCGCTGGGCACTTTCTCATCGCTATTGATCCACCGGATGATCGCGGGCTCCATTCCGGGCCCGGTGTCCTTCACGATGACGTGAAGCGAATCACGATAATCTGTATGCGTTACTTCAATGATGCCCCTGCTGGTCACTTTGTTTGCATTGTCGATCAGGTTATGGAGCACAATGCTGAGTAATTGTAAATTGCTTTTCAGGATTACGCCTTGCGACACCGTATTGATAAATTGATTGCCGCTGCTTTCCGCTTCGGCCATAAAAATGGCAAACTTCTGATCAACCAGTTCGTGCACGTCGAGATAATTGAAAGTCACACGCGTATTCCTGTAGCGAAACTGCGTGTATTCAAGCAGGTTTTTCATAAAATGATAAAGCCGGTAACTCGACTGGCTTATAGCGCGGATCGTAGGCAAGTCTCACGGCTCCGAAACAATAATGATGGGTTGTAACGACTTTTGAAAGAGGGAGGATACCTGAAATAAAAACCCAAATCTACCTAAATAAATGTCACTCGCAATGTAGAGAAATCGCTACAAGAGAATTTACAGCTATCTACAACCAAAATTGCTTTGACATTGTAAATTTGTCTGTTCTTTCTTTTGGAATGGCTTGTGTTATTGGCAGAAAGAATCACCCAGGAGTGAACGTAATGAAATACGTTATAAACGTTGAGTATATCTTACACCTTCCGGCCCTGCCGTGAAGGTGTTTTGTTTTTTATGATACGGCGTTGAGAAACCGGGAGAAGTTAAGCAGAGGAAAGAGAGCAGGTAATGTGCTTACTTTTTTATTGCAACAGAGGAACGACTTAAATTTTAGTAATTGTCGGAAGTGCTAGTTTTCCCTGGCTTTTTCCTGTGCCTGTCTTTTGGATTTTTTCACTTCCCCCGGCGTAAACTCACCATTGATCCATCTTACAAAATTCTTTGATTGAACCTGGTAGACCTGTGCGGACAAAGGTTTCAAATCTGAATTTTCAATTTCCTTTAGATAATCTGCAAGTAACCGGTTAATCTCTTCCAAATACTGACTCTGCGTTCTCATGTGCAATGTTTAATTAATAATGATAATGTGTTTAAATTAAGTCTGAAACAGGCAGACTCTTCCTTTAATCGAATGCAATTATAATTATTCATTTTTTCGCAATTTTATTTTTGGGGTGATCCCTCGTTTTTTCAGGGTGTAATGTGATTTTGGCGGGGAAACCCTCTTTGCAGCTAACCCAACCGGCTTCGTAATGCCAGTCCTTATATATGCGATAAGGGCTATACGCAATGCGTACAGCCCTTACTGTTCATGGCTAATTTATATTGAAAACTATTCTTTACTCCGCAGGTACACATCATTGCTAATCGATTCCAGCTTCACCTCCGGCCCGCCGCCATTCAGTGTGCCTTCCAGCAAATAGCCCACGATCGGGTTTTTCTCTTTTTTGTTTTTAAAATCAATGTCAAAATCGGAATAGACTTGTCCGGTTATGGTTTTCATGGCAACATTAATTCCTCTGGATTTGGGCCAGCTCATATCCACAAATCCGCTGATCGTTTTCGCATGAACGGTTGTAGTAGCGCCTTGAATGTCGATGTTCCCGTCGATCGTTTCCAGTTTGAGCTTGGCATTGCGCGGCAAAAACACCTGGTAATTTATTTCTTTGCACAAATAGTATCGCTGCTTTCCGTCCTTATCATTCCATGAGCTCCGATTGTTTCCGGGACAATCTTCTGCTTTGCCCTGCCTAAGCAGTTTATCATCAAATCCAACTTCTACAATCACTTCATCGGACGTTGCGCGGTCGGTTACGAGCAGTGCGTCGTTTAATTGGTTATTATTAATGACCGCCCGGATTTTCACGTAAACCTCCTCTTTGTCCCAATAGCGGACCTGAATGCTGTCGGCAAACTTCAAGTTCAGGTTTGCGGTTTGGCCTTCCTTGTAAGGCAACTTTTTTTCGATGATTTTCTGGGCAGATAAAGGCCCTGCGAGCAATGCTAAAACGATTATTAAAAGTCTGTTTTTCATAACATTATATGGCCAAAGTGGTTATTTTTTCCTGATGTAAATGTTACCGCTGATCGTATTGAGCTGCATTTCAACCCCGCCGCCGTTCGTTGAGCCTTCAATGTTGCTTCCACCACCCACTTTGGAAAGCCCGTCTTTGGTGTTTCTGGTGCCGAGGTCAAAATCTGTGTACATTTCACCGTTAATGGAACGCAGCTTCATCGTCGACTTTGCGGTTGCAGGCAACGTCACATCCACTTCGCCGCTGATGGACGAAATTGCGGTCGGCTTACTCTGGTTTAGTGCGGAAAAAACTACGTCCACGTCACCACTCGTCGTGTTGGCCACCACCGGCCCTGTTACATTGGTCAGCTGAATGTTGGCACCATTGGTTTTAATTTCAAGATCTCCATCCATATTGCTGATCGCGATCTTGGACCCACCCTGCCAGTTCACTTCCTGAAAAAGCACCGAAACCTGCCTGGGTATACGGATCGTGTATTTGGCCTCCTTGCGCGTCACTTTCTCCACTTTGATCCCGCTCGCATCTGCTGTAACCGACAGCCCCATTCCCGTGTTGTCTACACCAGCATAATACAATGGTTTTAAACCCTTCGCCCGCTCCGGCGGCGCTTCATAACCTAAAGTCGTCTGGATCACGATTTCGTCGCCCGCATATCCTTCGATCTTCACCTGACTAGCAGCCATTTCGATGGTTACCTTTTTATCTTTCGAGTTGGCCAGCTTGGCTTTGTATTCTGGCGTCTGAGCTATGGATTCGGCAAGGCATAGCAAGCAACCCATACTTATTAAAAGTATTTTTTTCATGGTTTTAATTAAAATGTAAATGGATTAAAAAAGCGTAATGTCTTTGTTCAGAAGCATTTAAACGTCCGCAGCGATAAGCTCACTGACTCCCTGCTGCGCTTTAAGCCGGACCACTTCCAGCACTTCCTGGTTTCTGGCCAACTGCTGAAATGGTTCAACCGCCCGCTTTTCTTTGTTCGAAACCAAGATTTCGATCAGCATAATCTGAATGTTGGGATCGGTTTGAATAGCCAGGGAATGCATAAGCGCTTCTGCTACATTATCCTCATTATCAAACCGTTGCAATGCCTGACAAGCCGCAAGCCTCACATTAACATTCGGATCGAAATTGAGTGTATTGATCAGTAGCTGCGTAATGTCCTTATCCAGGTTTGAAAGTGCATAGCTCTGATTCACGGCCTGAATGCGTTCGCTGGCCGATGTGGAATTCATTTTTTCAAACGCAAGCACATTTTTCATTTCCAGCTGCGACACCGACTCTTTTGAAGCTATCAACGGATTCCCCGCACTATCGCGCTCCTGAAATACACGCCCTCCCAAAAACCCGACGATCAACAGCGCCAACCCCGCAGCAATCCTGACCAGCCAGCGGCCAAAAGTGCGCATCGGACTTTGTTTCGGCGGATCAAGCAACATTAATAATTCACTGCCGAATGTCAGGGACGGATGTTCGTTTCTTGCCTCCACAAAGTAACCAAATTGTGCTGCGTGGCTCATCAAATGTTCGGGAACGTCACCACTTTGGAAAAAGCGTTTAAGTTCCTTTTCTTCTTCAATGGTCGTTTCACCTTCGTAATATTTTTCTAATAGTTTCTCAATATCCTGATTCATAATCGTTTGCTTTAAGATAATTCTCCCGAAGCTTCTGCCTCGCCCTCGAAAGGATCGTACGAATGTTCGCATTGCTCAATCCCGTAACCTGCTCAATCTCCTCGAATGAATATTCTTCCACATCGCGCAAATGCAGCACGAGTTTGTGCTGTTCGGGTAGCTCGCCGATGAGCTTGTGGATGAGCGCCGCGCTGTCGCTGTTTTCCAGTTGCCGGTGCGGCGACAATTCCGCTGCCTGCACGCTGGTAACGTCTGCACCGTTTTGCATTTTCTGCTTATGATGCGATTTGAGCCTGTCCATGCAAAGGTTTTTCGTCATCTGCACAGCCAGTGCTTCGACGCTATGATATGTTTCCAGCTGCTGCCTGTTCGTCCACAACCTCAGCAACACATCCTGAATGGCATCTTCCGCCTCCTCGCGGTTGCGAAGAAACATTTGCGCCAATCTGAAAAGGCGTCCCTGCACGGGAAGGATGCGTTGGTTAAAGGCTTGTAAATCCATTCACATACAAAGACGACCAAGCCAGCGCTTCGTTACAGGTTGGGAGGAATATTTTTCAATTGGGGTTAAAATTGTCTTGTGTTTGCTACCGTATGCTGTATTTGGACTTTTTCTGATTTTAAACGTTTGCACTTGGATGAGATCAAAAAATATTTTTTAGATTTGAAGCTCAGTAAAATACACACGGAACAAGGCTATAATGGAAGCACTAAACATTTTATCTTCTATCGTCATCATCACAGCCTTTGCGGCGGTGGTTTATAAAACTGCGAAGCTTTTTTACAAGCTGATTACTAATGCAGATCTAACTATAACCAACAAAAGAACCGGCAAATCCATAAAAATGGGAGCCCACCCTACTCCTGGTTTTGCAGAAAAACTACTGGATGTGCTCAATTCATGACCAGTGTTTCTTCTGAATCCGGTAATGTTCCAAAAAGACAGGCTGTCAAGGTTACAGGAATCACTTTTGTTCTGACCAGTATTGCTAATAAGGTCAGTGATCCCACCTACAAGGATTGGCTCGTATCTTTGAGTCCATTGTTCGGGTATTTGCTTCATCTGGTTTATGCAGTCGTAGCTTGCGAAATTTCATTCGCTTACTTTCAAAACCGCGTAAATCGCTTTGTGAAAGAATTGAAGCTAAGAAAAACGGATCCGGAATGCGATGAAATTGAATCAAAGCAAATCGACAAAGAGATGGCCGATATGCGCAAAGTTTTAATAGAAAGGCGCATAAAGGATCTTAACGCTCGGTTTTGATTTCCGCCCTAGGCAATGTATCCAAAAGACTATTGGCAGTTTCTGGTACAACATCAAGGCATTTCTTGCCAAACTAGCACAACCCCTAATTACATTTCAGACACAGGAAATTGCAATCCGGAGATCGGATAGCACATATTGCACAACTTCAATCTGGATTAAGCGGATTACGGGGCTAATTTGTCATGAAATCAAATGCATTGTTACTCAATATTCTTAGCCATGAACCTGAAATTTTCTACTATTATCCTCGGCTCCGTGCTTGTCGGCGGAACCATTACGGCCATTTGTCTCAGAGTTGGACAAAAGCCCTTGCCACAGGAAGCCTTGGAAGCGAATGCTGTACCAATAGAAACTGTGCCGAGCTGTAAATATGTATACGACGAGATTGCCCATAAGCTCGTGGCTTACAGTCCAACAGAAAAGTGCGCGACTGTCCAGAGCAATTTCTCTTTCAAGATCGGCAGCCGGGTTTCAGATCTTACAAAAGAGTCATTGACAGAGCCTCAGATTGTTACGCTTTAAATTCATTGCGCTGTGTCAAACATCTCCTCGTAGTGTGGTGATGGCGTGAGTATGCCACCGCTTTCGGCATAAAATGTTGCGTCGGTGAGGTAAACACCTTTTTGCGTACGAATCCAGGAACCGTCTTTTTTGGGATGATAGGTCATTAATTTCTCCCAGTTTTTGTAATACTGGTGACCATTCGTCTCCTGTAAACCAACGGTCATGCCTGGAAAAGGCTGCAACCTTGCCGCCACATTCTTGTTCCAGTCTACCAAAATCGGATTAACGGTCAGATCGGCGCAGAAACAGGGGACTTTTTTTTCGTAGGCGAGCTGCGTGATTTTCATGGTCATGCTCAGCGTTTTAGCGATTGCTTTGACGGCAATAGCGCTGTAACCCAGTTCGATCCGGTGCGCTGCATCCTCCACGGTGTGCGCACTTTCGTCGGCGGCTACGCGCACGCCCATATCACCCACAAAAGCCTCGTTACGCTCTTCAAACGGCTCTTCGATCACCGCAATCTGGTCGAATGCACCGATCTTTTGCGCATGATCCAGGAAGCGGAGCAACGTTTCTTTTTTCTCATATCGCCCGTTTGCATCGAAATAATACGGGATCTTGCCATTCTGCGTGTAGGGAGTTTCGTAATGTCCGATTGCCTTGTGTACAGCGCTCAGGAAGGCAATGTCCTTCTCGATCATTTCCTGTTGCGTCCCCGCCGAGCCGGTTTTCAATTTCATGATAAAATAACCTTCATCTGCTGCCTGCTTGATCCGCTCCGCCGAAGTACCCACACTGAAAGAAGGAATACTCGCCACTTTTTCATGCCTGTGTGACAAGCCGGGCTGGTATGCCGCAGGAATAAGCTGATCGAATTGATCAATGTTGTTTTCCTTGGCATATAAAAGCCATGCAGCATTGTCGACACTTACCAATGCATTGAGTGCAAACGTTTTACGCAGGTCAGGGTTGCCCGTGATCTTTTTTCCGTAAGCCAAAACCTCCGGCAGGATGTCGTCCAGCAATTTTACCGGATCTGAGAATGTCGTGCCCTTGATCATTTGCAAAGCCCGTTCCGTCATGGCGTACATCAATGCATTTCCGGCACTCTCTGAATGTCCCGCAAAAACCTTAGAATCAGACCATAACACGCCCTGTGTGCCAATCCCAATTTTCCTGATCCCGGATTCGGATTCCAGCAGCGAGATCGCCTGCCAGCTGTCTGTAATAGCGCTTCCCTTAAACCTGTACGGGTTCAGCGGCTCTCTTTCAAAATTGGAATTAACGTTTTTGATCCGGATCGTTTTCATGGGTTTAGGAAGATGCATAGATGCGCTTTTGAGTTCCGGCGCCAGCATGCCGGCTGCCGCGATGACGCCTGCCCGGTTGATGAAGTCGCGCCGGGAAATGTTTTCATCGTTTTTTGTGAACATGGAAATTACCTTTTACAGACAGTTTATTCAAAGGACTCAGGAATGCACAACTACCCTGACAGAGCCATATTTCCCGGATTATTCACATGTTTTTTCCGTTGCCTAAGTTTTTTGCAATGGATTGTCCCGATTTTCCTATCTGAAAATGGAAACCAGTATATTTGGCCTTAATCCTCCTCTCGCTGTGTTTTCATTAATGATAGCAGCTTAATAAACCAACTGAACTTATTACTCAATGCTCTTTACAAAAAATGTAATGTATGGACGACGTGCACTTGCTTTTAATTGATGACGAAGTACAATATAGCGAGCTGACAAAAGAATACCTGGAAATGCGGGGCTGCAAGGTCACACTCAAACACGACGGAATGGCCGGCATGGAAGCATTTAAGCAGAAACCTTTTGACCTATGCGTCCTGGATGTGAAAATGCCGAAAAAGGACGGATTTACGCTCGCTGCCGAAATCAAGGAAATGAACGAGACTATCCCGATCATTTTCCTCACGGGCCAGTCGCTGAAAGAAGATAAAATCAAGGGCCTGACCATCGGCGCGGACGATTATCTGACCAAACCTTTCAGTATGGAAGAGCTTTATCTGCGGATCCGCGCCATTTTGAAGCGGGTCAAAATCCATGAAAAAGTACAGGTGATTGATCAATTCAACATCGGATGTTCGAGCTTTAATGCCGGCTTGCGCGAATTGGCAGTGATGGATAAAGTTATCAAGCTGACTTCTATTGAATCCAAATTACTGAAAATGCTTTGCGAGCACGAAAACAAGGTTCTTACCCGCGAAGTGGCGATGTTTGGGATTTGGGGAGACGAAGAGGCGTTTCGCGGTTATAGTCTCAACGTATATGTAAGCAAGATCCGCAAGTTTCTCAAAGAAGATTCCAAGGTCGAAATCCTGAATCTGCATGGTGAAGGTTACACACTGATCAGCAAGGCATAGCAAATGGATCTAACTTTTTTACGCAACCTCATGAACGGCGACGAAAGGCTGGTCAGCAACTTCGTCCGGATCTTTCGCGAACAAGCACCTAAACAGGTAGAAGAAATCCAGGAATCACTCGCCAATGAAGACTGGGAAAACTTCTCAAACCTGGTCCATAGTCTCAAAACACAGTTCGCCTACATGGGACTAACCGACTTATCGGAGCAAATGAAAATCATGGAGTCCGAAGTGGACAACGGCGATAAAACCCAGCTGAAACCCTTACTGGAACACTTCAATAAAGAATTCCGAATTCTTTCTGAAAAAGAATTACAATAAGGGATCATTGCCCGTTCATTCAAACAACCTCCCCTGCCAACAACCTCCTGATCCTTGCCTTCAACTTTTTCGCTTCGATGGGCTTTGTGATATAATCGTCCATCCCGGCTTCTTTGCATTTCTGGGCTTCGGCCGGGTTGGCGTTTGAAGTAAATGCAAGGATCGGGATTCGGCGGTCCTTCTCCCCTTCCCTGATCGCCCGTGTGGCCTTATAACCGTCCATAACGGGCATTTTTACGTCCATTAGCACAATGTCGAATGTGTGTTCCTGTAACTTTTGAAGCGCAATCTGGCCATTATCGGCAATGACGATCTGCACATCGGGGATCAATTTTTTCAATGTTTCCTCCGCTACAACCTGATTGAAAAGGTTATCCTCTACCAAAAGTATCCTCGTCCCGGAAAGTGAAACGCCGTCATCGCGGCCCTCATTATCATCAGCTTCACTGCCGCCGCAAACTTCAAATGACAGGTTAAAAGAGAACTCGGTGCCTTGCTGGACCTGGCTGGAAACGGTCATTTCTCCACCTTGTTCCTCCACAAGCCGCTTCGCGATAAACAGGCCTAATCCTGTTCCCGTTTGCTTGCTGTTCAGGTCTTCGTCGAGGCGGGTGAATGTTTCAAAAATGTATTGCAATTTCTCTTTCGCAATGCCTATGCCTGTGTCTTTGACCGTAAAAACCAACTCTTCAACGCCCCTGGCTGCTGATATGCGTTTTACTTCAATTTTAACCGACCCAAAATCAGTAAATTTAACAGCATTACCAGCCAGGTTTAGCAGGATCTGGTGAAGCCGCAGCGGGTCGCCGATCAGCTGATCGCTGACATCTTCTGCCACCGAAATGTCCAGGCCAATGCCTTTTTCCTCCGCGATAACCTTCAAAATATAACCCAAACGGTTCATCCGGTCGCGTATATGAAAAGGTTTTTGAACGAATGAAAACTTGCCTGCCTCGATTTTTGAATAATCCAGAATATCATTGATGATCGCCAGCAAATTCTCCGACGAATAGCGGATTCCTTTGGCATATTCAAGCTGCCGGGGACTAAGCGGCGTGTCGAAGATTAATTCCGACATACCAATGATGGCCGTCATGGGCGTGCGGATCTCGTGGCTCATGTTTGCAAAGAATTGCTCTTTAAACTTTGATTTCTCCTCCACAAGCATCTTTTGCCGCTCTATTTCCTCCTTCTGAACCTGGATTTCGGTCGTCCGGACGGCCACCTTTTTTTCCAGGTTTTCGTATAAAATTGAGTTCTCGATGGAAACGGCGATCTGGCCAGAAAGCAGTTTCAGCAGTTCTGTGCGCTCATGCGTAAAGGCGCCGGTAGTGAGGTTGTTTTCGAGATAAAGCACACCCACGATCTTCCCCTGGTTCATGGCCGGAATGCAGAGCACGGACCGAATGTCGTTTCCGGAAATAATGCTATCCTGACTGAATTGCTCGTCAGACTTGGCATCATTCAGGATCACATCGGTTTTTGTCCTGAAAACATGCTCGATAATGCTCTCCGGCACGAGTCCGGAACCGTCCAGCGGGATCTGCCGGATATCACTCTTATCATTAGAAACCGACTGGCTCGCTTCAATGTACAACTTCCCGCCCCAGTCAAGAATAAAAAAGCCGGATTGTGCGCCCGCGTTTTCGATGGCAAACTTCATCAGCTTTTCCATCAGCCTGGCAAAAACCACTTCGCTTGAAATGGCCGTCGAGGCTTTCATTAACGTAGAAATATCCAAGGAAGAACCAATGCTGCCGCCCCCTGTCTTCGCGGGCTGGCCATGCTCGGACAGGTCGGGAGACAAGCGCAGCTGCTCCCCGAATTGCTCCTTCAACTGCCTAACCTTGATCTCACAGCCCCACTTTTGGTAACACTCAATGGCAGACTGAATGTAGACAAGCCCAATGCGGGGCTGCGATTTTTCCATCCAGAAATTACCGCAAAGCTCATTGGCAAGCGCCTCATCCTGACAGTAATCATTCTCCTTGCTCAGCCTTACAGCCGTATCATACAAAACAGCGGCTTGCTCACTCTTCCCATTTACGCGCGCATGTTCGGCCTGTACGAGTGTATACCGGTGCTGAAAATTGACGGGCACCTGCTGCGCCCATTTTTCAAGCATTTTTTTATACTTATTCCCTGTAATCCTGTGTGTTACCGCCGAAGACTTTTTGCCTGCGACAGCGTAATTCAGCAATGCATAATAGTAACAGAATAGCGGCTGGAAGAGTAAACCTTTCACATTCTGGCTATAAATCAGGGCTTTTTCCGCATGGGCTAGTCCTTTGTCGTGTTCCCGGGTCTGGTAACAAAGGATCATTTTGTATAAAAAGCAGGCAAAAATGCGTGTTTTATCACTCAATGTCAGAATGTTGGAATAGTCGTTCCCTTCGTTAAAGTAACCCCCGCTCAACAAAGTAGGATCACTATTTTCTCCTAAAAGATTGGACACGATCTGGATCAGTGGTTCATTCTGGTTGGAAATATGGTCGATAGAAATGGACTTGGGCAAATGGTTGAACTGGATCATTTCATCTTTAACCCAATTCAGGTTTTTGCCCGAAAGCAGCAGAAAGAAACTATAACTACTTGATGCATAGGCACAATATTCAATGTCACCTAACTCTATCCCAACCTTGAATGCCCGTTTCAGCGGTTCAAGGGAGTGGCTGATGTGTTCGCCGGAAGACCTGCTTACAATGTTGAAAACAAGCGTCGTCCGTTCCTTGATAGCAATATTTGAAACGCCTTCCAGCAGCTTCAAACCCGTTTTTCCAAACCTGTAACATGCCGGGTTCTGGGTCTCAATCGCATTCACGATGGCCCCATATGTAATGTAAGTCAATGCAGATTCGGGCGCATTTCCGTATCTGACCGAAATGCCGACCATTTTCAGCACCATAAGCGGGTATAACAGCGGGATTCTGACAAAAGCAATGGCAGTGATATTTTGCAGGATCCGCATCGCTGCCAGCATCCGGGCATCCTGCATTGGGGGAAGATTTTCCAAATCCTCAATCGCCAGTCCCCGCAAATGCCACTTCGATTTGCCATACGCAGTCAGGATGTGAAAATTGTTGGGAACAGACGGGAATTTTATCCCTAACTCGGCCAGAACTGTAAGCGAAAGCCGGATTGCACCATCCAGATTTTTTGAGAAGATCAGTGCCTGAATGCGAAGCTGGCTTGCATTCATACGCTCTTCCACAGATTTTGCGTGGTCAAGCAATGTCGCTGTAAGCCTTTCAGTGGCTGCAATGTCGCCCGTCAGGTAAGCGCATTCGGCATATTCGGTATGTAAATTTCTGAACAGCTTTTCCGGATCATTCCAATCCTTTTCATTCAAAAAGCGCATTCCTGTTCTGAAGTATTCCAAGGCAACGGAATAAGCGGCTGAGGTTTTGGCTTTTTTACCCGCATCAAAATTGAGCTGTGCGATCTTGTACTTTTGGCTGTCCGAATCAATTATTTCCGCACCGAAGTTGAGATGGTTTACAATGCTGAACAATTGGTTGTCAATTTCATGCGGAGACAATCTTTCCAGCATAAAATAGCCGATATCAAGATGCAGTTCCTGTTTTCGCTCGCCGGATAACAATGCGTATGCAGCTTGCTGCACCTGGTCGTGGATGAAAGTATAACGCGTTTTAAACAGATATTTGTCCCGATCCGTTTTTGGCTTTTCCATGGAAACCAGCACCAGGTTTTCGGTAATGGCCTCTTTCAGATCTTCTCCCGTTTCCTGCGGCGTTTTATCATTCAGCGCAGAGAGCATTTCAAGATTAAATTCTTTTCCAATGCACGCGGCGCACGTCAACGCCTGTTTAGCATGCTCAGAGAGCCGGTTGATCTTGTTGGTCAGTAATTCTTGCGATGAGCCCGAATCGGCATAATCAATGATAGACTGCGCATCCCACAGCCACTTTTTGCTTTGCTGGTCAAAATGGATCAGCCCATCCTTATACAATGATCTGAGTGTTTCATTGATAAAAAAGGGATTTCCAAGGGTCCGGCTGGAAATAGGTTCTGCGAGTGTATCGGCAATATGTAACGGGCAGGAAAATGTATCGGAAATCAGCGATGAAATTTGTCCTGTGGTCAGTGGGAAAAGGCCAAGTTGCCGGAAGTTGGCACCGGATTCCTCCATTTCCCTGATCGTAACGGCAAGCGGATGGTTCACAGGCACTTCATTATCGCGGTAGGAACCGATTATAAAGAGATATTTGCCCTCCACCGAACCCATGACGCGACTCAGGAACCGCAGGCTCGAAGTGTCGGCCCATTGCAGATCGTCGAGGAAAATGACCAGCGGATGCTCTTTTTTGGTAAAGACATTGATGAAATTCGTGAAGACATTAATGAACCGGTTTTGCGCTTCTACCGGCGCAAGCGGCGGAACCTCTGCCTGCTTGCCGATGATAAATTCAAGCTTTGGAATCACGTCCACGATCACTTGCCCGTAAGCGCCCATTGCCTGCATAATGTCACATTTCCAGCCGCGGAGCGCTTCGGGATCGACGGCAGAAATCTGAGTGATCAGCTGATCAAAGGCCTCGATAACCGCCTCAAACGGAATGTTTTCAACATACTGGTCAAATTTCCCGGTCGCAAAAAGCGCTCCCCGGCACGTGAGTATATCCTGCACTTCCGCCACCAGCGACGACTTTCCTATTCCTGAATTTCCATACACCAGCAACATTTCATTTTTCGAAGATGCACGCTGGAATGCATTCAGCACATTTTGGATCTCAGGCTCTCTTCCATACAACCGACCGGGGATTTCAAACCGGCCAGGTGTATCGAATCGGCGGGCCTGGAACGGCGTGGCCCGGCCCGAAGGACAGAAATCCAGGCAAGCTTTGAGGTCATGGCGAATGCCTTTCGTGGTCTGATATCTCGCTTCCGGCTTCTTTTCCAGCAAGCGCATGACCAGTTCCGAAACAACTGCCGGGATTTCGGGATCGATGACGGAAGGCAATATAGGTTGTTTGGCAATGTGTGAATGCACCAGCTCATTGGGATCCGAATGCGCAAATGGCAATCTGCCCGTGAAAATCCGGTAGAAGGCGACGCCAAGGGCATAGTAGTCAGACCGATAATCTTCCTTGATGTTCATCCGCCCCGACTGCTCCGGCGACATATATTCCAATTCCGTTTCGCTCTTGGGACTAAGGTTGGTTAATTTGATTTCCAACGTTTGCGGTTTAATCAGGAAATGCGCAGGTTGGAGGTCACAGTGAATAATATTGGCGTAATGCAATTCTTCCAGCGTCTTCACAAGTGCAATGCATATTTCAATGCGCTGGCTTAAAGGCCGTTGCCGCACAAGCCAATGTTCCAGCGCCAGGCCGTCAAACGGCTCCATTTCCAGGATCAGCTTGTTTTCAAATCTTGTTTTTTGAGTGTATTTTAAAACAGAATTAAAAAAACGCTGATAACCCGTGCTGAATTCCCTTTCGAAGGCCCCAAAGATCGGATCTGAAGTTTCCTGGAACGTGGCGACTTTCAATGTTACCGGGCTCGAATCGACTGTCCGCACCGCTTTATATAGTGCATGCAATGTGCCTTTGTAAATTTCACTGACGATCTCGTAACCAGGAATGGATATCATGCGTATAAGTCTTTTGTTTTAATACAAACCCCACATTATCACTGCACTTAATAAAAGTAGTATCCCCGTTTATGAACTGAAACAGCGACATGCGGATTTTTATAATTTTTTATACTTTTTAATTTTTGCTTAGATTATGAAGTAATGGCGAAAGGTAGATTTGTAACATCAAAATGAACTAACCTTCTATACAATGAGAAAAATCGCGATCATGGGTGCCGGGCAATCAGGTTTGCACCTGGCAATCCGCCTTTTGAAAAGTGGTTACGACGTGACCATCATTTCAGAAAGATCGGCAGGAGAGATCTTCAATGGCCCGCCAACGGGCGCTACATATTTGTTCAACGACACGTTGCAGCTTGAAAAAGAGCTTGGGCTTGACCTTTGGAGTGACACAGCCTATCATTCGACGGGCTTTAACATTAATTTCGGAATGCCTGATGGCAATCTGGCATTGAGCATCAATTCCAAAACCAGCAAACCGGGCGTGTCTATTGATCAGCGCCTGAAATTCTATCAGTGGATCAAACTCTTTGAAAGAAACGGCGGCAAGTTCATCGTCAGCGACACGACGCCTTCGGACCTGCTGGCTTGTACGGAGCAATTCGATCTCGTTGTGGTTTCATCCGGCAAAGGTCCGCTTGCTAAGCTTTTTCAGCGCGACGAGGCCAAATCCACAAGAGATAAACCTGCCCGTAAACTGCTGCAATTACACATTAATAACTTCGAACATCCGGGCAAAACCAAGTTTACTTCCATTACATTGGACGCAGTAATGGGAGCCGGCGAGATCATTACAGCCCCATTTTATCAAAAGGACGACATTCAATGCTCATTCATGCTTGTAGAAAGCGTTCCGGGAGGTCCTATGGATGTTTTTGACGACGTAAAATCCGGTAGCGAGCAACTGGAAAAAGCCAAGAAAATGATCCGCGAGGTGCTTCCGTGGCGTTATGAAGCCTTTGCCAATGCTGAAATCATCCGCGATGATGCTTTCCTGAAAGGATCGTTCGCACCCGTTGTGCGCAAGCCGGTTGTGCAGCTCAATTCCACGGCTGCGGTGCTTGGAATCGGCGACACGGTGATCCTGAATGATCCGATCGTTGGGCAAGGTGGCAACAACGCGACCAAAATGGCGAATGCTTATGCAAAAGCAATCATTGCGCGTGGGGATAAGCCATTCGATGTGGCATGGATGAACCAGACTTTTGACGATTTCTGGGAATATTCCAAGCATGTGAACCGTTTCTGCGACATATTCTTGTCTCCCCCGTCACCGCATGCATTCGACATTCTGGCTGCGGCCAGTCAAAATTCAGGAATCGCTTCTGATTTTGTAAATGGCTTCAACCATCCGCCAAGCCTTTTTCCATGGCTCGATGATGCGGATGAAGCGCGTAAATATATTGCCAGCAAAATGGCGTCGCTGGAATCGGTCGCTTAAAATCCACGCCCAGGATTACGGGACTACATTTCCCATAACCCCTATATTTATGCCCGTTTAAACATGCTTTCATGGAGGAATAGTTTTTTACGCACCCAAGCATAATCAACAACTATTCACCATTTGCATGTATGAAAATTGACGCAACGGTTCTGGATCAACCAGTCCAAAGAAAGCAAAAATTGCCTGAATATGAATTAGTTAATTTAACCATCAACGGCCGGTTTTTTAAACTCAAATTGCAACCCTGGGTCAGTCTTCTCGATGCAATCAGGGAATACGCCGGTCTTACCGGGACCAAAAAGGGATGCGATCATGGCCAATGCGGCGCCTGCACGGTGCTCATCAACGGCAAACGCATTAATTCCTGCCTGACACTTGCTGTTATGAAAGACGGCGAGGCGATCACAACTATTGAAGGGCTTTCGGACGGGACGGTTAACCATCCTTTGCAAGACGCATTTATAGAGCACGACGCTTTCCAGTGCGGTTACTGCACGCCGGGACAAATCTGTTCTGCGGTGGGAATGCTCAATGAGGGCCGGGCTAATTCTTTGGAGGATGTGCAGGAACTCATGAGCGGCAATATCTGCCGTTGCGGTGCTTATAATAACATTAATGCAGCCATTATGGATGTTAAATCTAAAATGGCATGAACAGTTTTTCATACAACAAAGCCTATGACGTCGCAGAAGCTGTGGCGGACATTCAAGTTCATGAACATGGCAAATTCATCGCAGGCGGCACCAATTTGCTGGATCTGATGAAGGAAAATGTGATGAAACCGGATCATTTGACGGACATTAACCGGCTTGACCTGGCGGACATCACAGAGAATGAGGACGGCGGATTGCGGCTGGGCGCACTCGTTACCAACGCCGACACAGCATGGAACGAGCTCGTGGAGCAGCGCTATCCCCTGCTTTCCAAGGCTATTCTGGCCGGTGCATCGCCGCAGTTGCGCAATATGGCTACCAATGGCGGCAACCTTTTCCAACGCACGCGCTGCTATTATTTTTATGACACGGCCACTGCCTGTAACAAGCGCGAGCCTGGCTCTGGTTGTTCAGCAGTCAACGGCATCAACCGCATCCATGCCATTCTGGGAACGAGCATGCAATGCATTGCCACGCATCCTTCGGACATGTGCGTCGCGCTTGCGGCACTGGACGCGAAGGTGAATATTTCTGGCCCTAATGGCGAAAGAACATTAGAATTTGCTGATTTTCACCGGTTACCCGGCAATTCACCACATTTGGATACCAACGTTTCTCCGGGAGAACTGGTTACTTCCATTGATCTTCCTCCAAGCAATTTTACCAAAAAAGCTTTTTATCTGAAAGTCCGCGACAGGCAGTCCTATGCATTCGCACTGGTTTCCGTAGCAGCAGCTCTGGATCTGGACGGGGATGTGATTAAAGATATACGGGTTGCAATGGGCGGTGTTGCGCATAAGCCTTGGCGGCGCAGGGATGTGGAGGAAAGTTATATTGGAAAAACGGCTTCTACGGAGAACTTCCAGGAGTTGGCTGAAACCATGCTCACGGGTGCAATTGGTTTTGGTGGTAACACTTTTAAAATCGAATTGGCTAAAAGAGCAATCGTACGTGCTTTGAATGAGGCGCTCAAAACAGGAGAAAATCTATGAAAACGCAATATATAGGAAAGCCCGTCAGCCGGGTGGACGGACTGGCGAAGGTTACGGGCAGCGCCAAATATTCAGCCGACTTTAAAGTGGAAGGCATGCTGTATGGCTACATTGTATCCAGCGGCATTGCAAAGGGAAAAATTCTGAACATTGATACTTCGCAGGCCATGTCGCTGAAAGGCGTTTTGCAGGTTTTCACACATGAGAATGTTTCCGGCCTGCCTTGGTTTAGCATTAAATACAAGGATATGGATGCGCCGACCGGCTCGCCATTCCGGCCTTTGCATGACGATAAGATCATTTACAGCGGTCAGCCTATCGCATTGGTTGTGGCGGAAACTTTCGAACTGGCGAGATATGCATCCTCATTGGTCCAGGTGGAGTATCAGGAAGAAGGATTCACGACCGATCTGATCCAAAACCTGGGAAATTCATACAAAGCGCCGTCCGGGAAAATAGGTTTTGTACAGCCTAAATCTCGTGGTAATGCAGAGGAAGCGTATGAGCAGGCGGAATTTAAAATGTCCGGTTCTTACCAGCACGGAGCAGAGCATCACAACCCTATGGAGCTGTTTTCAACAACGGCCATCTGGGAAAATGAAAAGCTGACTGTTTATGATAAAACGCAGGGAGTTTCCAATTGCCAGTTTTACATTGGTAATGTATTCGGACTGGCGTATAAGGATGTACGGATCATTTCGCCGTACGTTGGCGGCGCTTTCGGATCCGGACTAAGGCCTCAATATCAGCTTTTTATGGCTGTTCTTGCTGCGCTTGAATTGAAAAGACCTGTTAAGGTGGGGTTGACCCGTCAGCAGATGTTCACATTCGGGCACAGGCCGGTTACTATGCAGAATGTTGCCCTTAGTGCGTCTGCGGATGGCACTTTGGAATCCATTACGCACGAGGCATATTCTGAAACTTCCAGGTTTGAGAACTATACAGAGATCATCGTAAACTGGTCTGGGACAATGTATAATTGCGATCGTGTCAAATTGAAATATGACCTGGTCGGGCTGGATATGTATACGCCTGTGGATATGCGTGCGCCTGGAGCTGTTACGGGTGCGCATGCGATGGAAAGTGCAATGGATGAATTGGCATATGAACTGAAAATGGACCCGTTGATTTTCAGACTTAAAAATTATGCGGATGAAGACCAGACCGAAGGGAAACCATTTTCCAGCAAAGAGCTGATCGCATGTTATCGGGAAGGGGCAGAAAAATTCGGATGGACCAAAAGAAACCTCGAACCCCGCTCAACGCGGGAAGGAAACCAGTTGATCGGCTGGGGAGTGGCTACGGCTGCCTGGGACGCATTCCAGATGCCTTGCCGGGCAAAAGCATTGCTATCCATTGACGGAAAGCTGGTGGTAAGCAGCGGAACTTCGGACATTGGAACTGGCACTTACACCATTATGACGCAGATTGCGGCGGAAAGTTTAGGCCTGAAAATCGAGGATGTGACATTCAAACTGGGAGATACCAATATGCCGCTTGCGCCGCTGGAAGGTGGTTCATGGACGGCGGCTTCGGTGGGCGCAGCCGTGAAAGGCGTATGTGAAGATGTGAGAAAGAAGCTGGCAAAGATGGCCGTCAAAACCAAAGACTCCCCTTTCTATAATACTGATCCGAAGGGCATTTCATTTGATTCGGGAATGTTGTCGGACCTTAATGACAGCTCGAAGTCGATATCAATTGTTGACCTGATGCGGCTTGCGGGCGTCAACAGCATTGAGGAAACCTCAACCAGCGGCCCAAACCCGGTTAACAAAATGAAGTACACTTTTAATTCACATGCGGCGGTTTTTGCGGAGGTGAAAGTGGATGAAGATCTCGGGATCGTCCGTGTGACACGTGTCGTCTGCGCGGTTGCCGCAGGAAAAATTCTGAACCCGAAAACGGCAAGAAGTCAGATCCTGGGCGGCGTTGTTTGGGGAATCAGCAAGGCATTGGAGGAGGAGAGCAAAATGGATCACCAATACGGGCGGTTCATGAACCACAATCTATCCGAATACCACGTGCCGGTGAACAAGGATATTAACGATATCGAAGTGATCTTCGTGGAAGAGAAGGACGACATTGTCAATCCTTTGGGTATCAAAGGCGTCGGGGAAATTGGGATTATTGGAGTGGCAGGAGCAATCGCGAACGCGGTGTTCCATGCAACCGGCGTCCGCGTTAGGAACCTGCCTATCACTATGGACAAAGTGCTTCAAATCGCAGAAGACGATCACAATCAAGTTTCGGTTTAAAATACTGTGAATAGCATAAAAAAAGCGTGGCGGTTGAACGCCACGCTTTTTTTATGCCTTCTCGACCCATTCGATCATTTTTTTTCTTCCGCCCTCGTCGGGAAGTTCGCCCAGGGCCGCTCCTAGATTATCGGTCAAATGTTTTACGTCCGAAGTTCCGGGAATGGCGCAGGTTACGGCCGGATGGCTGACAATGTATTTCAAAAAATACTGAGCCCAGCTCTTGATGTCATAGTCGGCTGCAAAGGCCGGCAATTCCTTGCCCTTAACCGCCCTGAATAATGCGCCTTGCTCAAATGGCTCGTTAATAATCACGGCCACTCCGTGATCTTTGGCCGCATTAAGCAGACTCTTTTCGGCATTCCGCGAGCGGATGGAATAATTGAATTGGACAAAATCAACTTCCTTTGACTTCACGATCTGTTCCAGCCGGGCGTGTGCGGAATCTGTGTAATGAGTGATGCCGATATATTTTATTTTTCCCTGCGCCTTCCAGTCTTTTAATGTTTTCAAATGTGTTTGCCAATCCTGCAAATTATGGATCTGCATCAGCTCGATTTTTTTCCGCCGCATTTTTCTGAACGAATCATTCATTTGCGCTATCCCCTGCTCCTTCCCGGTTGTCCAGACTTTGGTGGCAAAGAAAAACTTATCATTGTTTTTTAACTCGGTAGTGAGCGCGCCGATCACCTCTTCTGCACGCCCGTACATAGGCGATGCGTCGATCAGCTTGCCGCCTAATGTCGCCATTTCCTGCAAAACCTTGGTCAATGCTGCTCTTTCGCTGGCTGCCTGGCCTACATCGAATTGCTGCCAGGAACCGAGACCGATTACCGGAATTTTTTCGCCGCTGGCCGGGATTGTTCTTTGTATCATTATTTTTTGTTCCGGTTTTGCATGAGAGAACAATGGATTTAACAGCATTGCACCGCTGGAAAGGCCAATGCTCTTGATAATATCACGACGGGAAAACGAATCTTTCATATTTAAAAGGGCAGGATAAAAACGCTTACATGGCCTAATTTACACAACAATCCCAAAAATTACCCCAAGAATCAAAAAAGGAGCCCGGCTCGTGGCCAGGCTCCTTTCTCAAATTTTCACACCAAAATGTAACTTCTTATTTTTTCTTAATGGTCACATTAACTTTATAATCCTCGATTTTAGGCGTTTGTGTGCTCACCGGATAAGGCTGCAATTCGCTTACAGTCAAAATGTAGTTCTGACCACTTAATGTGAACGCCTGCGAATCTGCTTTTGCATCTCCTTTGAAATCAACATCGACCTCAGTGGAATTGGTGGCATCGGAAACATTGAGCTTGATTTTTGCGCTTCCCATCTGAATACAAACTACATCCTTAGGACAACGGCTGTCGTTAACTTCCCGAAGGTCTACCTTCAAGTCGGCTCCTGATGCTCCTGCGCCCGACGCTGCAATTTTGGTCTGCTTGCGGTAAGGCACGCTGGTTGACTCGGCCTCGGGCTGTGGCGTTGCATTTTGTTTCTCGTTACAAGCCATAACCGAGACCCAGATCAGTGCAAATAAAATTGTTCTTTTCATGCTAATAGTGCTTTTTGTCATACTGTTTAGAGAAACACACGGCAATAAAAAGGTTGTAATGAAATGCGAAAATATTGCAGAATTCCCTAAACCTCGAAAGGCAGCTCATAGTCTTTTGTAATAGGCTTTGAGCTGCGCGTTTTGACTGTGATCCGGGCTTTCAGCGGACTTCCTATTAAGAGGTGATGTTTGATATACTGATCCTCGTGGTAAGTCCAGGATTTATCTTCCAGAAAATATTCTTCCGTGTTTTGCTTTGATGCTTTATAAGCCCATTGTTCAACAATGTTGGGTTCATAGGTAACTATGGTTCCCATACTCACCACCTGAATTCCCGGCACGCCGCTGTTTCCTAATTCCGTACAGCTTTCAACTGTAACATTAATCGATGAATTGTCTTCCAGATCCTTTACCGACCATTGATCGATGATTGTTTTTACGTTAGCCATTATTGTTTCTGTTTAAATGTGTTGTAGATAAACAAATAAACAGCTGTACGCCTATTTGACTGGGTTTCATTTACCAAACGGTTGATATAAAGAAGCCAAAGGTTTACAAAACAAAACAGCCGGGAAATTTTCCCGGCTGTTCCTTCATTATGTGGAAAAATTATTCCTTATCCCACATTATTACCATCTTTATCTAATCTCACCCTGGCACTTTCACTGCCTTTGGCTACTTGTAATTCGTAATATGGTGTTTTAGCGCCCTCTTTTACGAGGAAGGCCTTCTTCACCGTCCAACCTGAAAACTCTTCTCCTTTAATGGTCTTTTTAATTCCCTCAGGAAGGTCTTCCGGTTTTACCGCTACCTTATCTTCTTTTGAAGTTGTAGTGGTTTTTGTCGTGGTCTCTTGTTTGGTTTCCGTTTGAGCGGACTCTGTTGTTTGCGCTGTGGCTTGAACAGAAGCGAAAGAGATAAGTGTCATGGCCAATGCCGATACTATTAGCTTTTTCATAATTTGGGTTCGTTTGAACTTGTTTATTTTACGTTTCTGTGCATCCGCACTGTTGCGTAAAAAGCTAACATCATTATGCCAAAATACCTAATATGCTCATTTTCAGTATATTATTAAAATACAACATCGTAAGACTGTGTCGAACGAAATCCACGTTTTGTGGGATTTATATCCAGCTAAGGTTAATTCAGGATCTGACCTTCTTTGTTCACTTTCATGCGGGATTGCTCATCCGCCTTCCTGACAACCAGTTCATAATACTGCCCGCCGTCGTCAGCAACCACCAGATAGGCGTCAGAAATCGCCCAGCCTGCATATGATTTGTTATTCAATGCGTTGCGTACTTTTTCAGGAAGGTCCTCCGGCCGCACTTGTACGCGTTTTTCAAGCTCGATGACTGTTGCCTCTTTGACGAAATGCACTTTATGAATGCCATCGCCCGTAAATGCAGAGCCGACGATAGCAGCTCCGAAAACTAGTGAACTAAGTAAAAGTCCTCTTTGAAAAAACGTCTTATCCTTTTTCATAATTGATAGCCCATATTGACGCCTTGGTCGGAGTCAATGCTGCATGGCTAAAATTATGCCTGCCCTAAAACAGAGAAGCCATACCCGGATGGGCATGGCTTCAAAGCGAATTGAATCTGATTATTTATCGTAACCTGGGTTTTGTACCAGCTTCGCGTTACGGTTGATCTCATCACGGCTGAACGGACGGAAATACATTTTATCAACCCATGTACGGTTTTCATGCGATTTCTCGACAACCGGGGTATAAGTGTAAGTATAAACGTCTGTATCATAGTGATACGGCTCCTTCATCGTCTTACCTGGCTTGAACTTGCCCAAAACGTTGATGTATTCCAACGGACGGCCCAATGTTTCCTTGGCGATCATCCAGCGGCGTGCATCGTGGTAACGTTGCTCTTCGTAAGCCATTTCGATGCGTTTTTCATGACGATACGCTTCTTTCAAAGCAGCGCCGGTCACTTTCAATGCTGGCATACCGGAACGGAAACGGATCCTGTTCAGCCATAGCAAAGCTTCTGCTTCCTGGCCCACTTCGATGCTTGCCTCAATGTAGTTGAACACAACTTCCGTAGTACGGATGAACGGCCAGGGGATGTTCTGACGATCCGTATTGTCATACAATGCAGGGTTTGGATCAATGAATTTACGCATGTAATATCCGGTACGGCTACCATTCCAGTCTTCGATCGAGCTGCTGCGTGTATCCAATCCTTTGCGGTTGATCAATGCGCCTTTGTCATCCAAAAGGTCATATGCACCTGTCTGGATCTGGTTAGCAGGATCTTTCGCATCAGAAGGACGTGGCTTCCAGTCTGCACCGTCAAACATGACCGTTGCGTAGAAACGAGGATCACGGTTTTTGTAAGGGGCCGCTTTGTGCGTTGGGTTGGTCCAGCTGAAACGTGTTCCGTCCATCAGTTCGTAATCATCAACCAGCAGACCGATAGGCGTGTTTCCAGCCCAGTTGTGGTAACCATTAGGACCGTTGTTCAAGCCGGTCTGGCGGGCACCTTCGCTAAGGCTAGGTGTGAAATAACGTCCGAAAATGATCTCGTTGGCAGCCGAAGCATCCAGTGATTTATCAGCGCTCGCACCGCCCATAGCGATGGAGATGTAATTGCTCCTTCCTTGTGCAGGCGTTACCGGAGCAGTCAGGTTAAGCTTATAACCTCCGTCCGTTGCAGCCAATGCCGCTTTTGCAGCAGCCTGTGCAGCCGTCCAGCGTGCCTTTCTGTCACCCGATACATAACCCAGGAATTCAGGGTTAGGGTAAGCAGCAAGCACAGCCGATTTTGCTTTCGCAGTAGTCATATCATGCAGATCGCTGGCAGCATAAAGCAGCACTCTCGATTTCAGCGACAATGCAGCCGCTTCACTTGCACGGCCTTTGACAATCGTTTTGCCTTTCAGCAACATGGCAGCGCTATCAAGGTCAGTAACGATGCGGTTCACACATTCTTCGTATGTGTTACGGGGCACAGAGTAATCCTCATTCAGGTTATAAACCCTCGTGATGATCGGCGCAGATCCGTAATAGCGAACAAGCTGCTGATAGTAATAGCCACGCAGGAAGTAAGACTCTCCCATGAGACGGGCTTTCAAAGTCTCATCTGTGAAAGTCGCCGTTTTCAGATTGGCAATCGCAAGGTTTGCAGCCCTGATCCTGGTATACATCGGGCCCCAGCCATAAGTGTCATCCACCCAGCCAAGATTGGAAGGACTTAAACTTCCTTCATTCACCGTATTAATGTTCCGGCCAGTGTGCGTAAACACTGCTTCATCTGTGAGGGAAGCCAGCATCTGCTCGCTAAAACCGCCTTGCTGAAGTCCCCCGTAAATACCTGTTACAAATCCTTCGGCAAGCGGACCTTCTTTCCACACTTCTTCTGACGGAATTTCAGTTGGAGGCGTTACGTCCAAGAATTCCGTGTCGCAGGATACCAGCCCGAATGAGCCAAGTGCTGCTAAAAATATCCAATGTTTATAATTCAGTTTCATTTCTAATTCTTAAAAAGTTACACGTACACCTGCATTAAGTACTCGCGATTGCGGATAATATTGTCCGTTTGAGCTTGTAGATTCCGGATCCCAGATCTTGATCTTATCAAATGTGAACAAGTTAAGTCCGTTAACATACAGTCTCAGGTTACCCAAACCGATTTTGCTTCCAATTTCCGAAGGCAGGTTGTAACCAAGCTCAATGTTTTTAAGACGCAAATAATTGTTGCTTCTCAGGAAATAAGTGTTGGCACCGGCGTTGTCGAAATTGGTATAATAAGTGTTATTTCTGTTGGCCAGCCTGGGGTCTGTCGAACTTGGGTTATCAATGGTCCAGCGGTTGTCATATGCATATTGCAAATAGTTACCAATGTCGCCCGACTCCGTTTGTCCAATGTACTGCAACCCGCCTAATGCGCCCTGGAACAGGATTGAAAGGTCAAATGCTTTGTAACCCAGGTTGATCGACGCACCGCCGGTGAATTGCGGACGGTTTGTTTTTTCAGATCTCACTTTATCATCAGCTGTGATTCTTCCATCTCCGTTGATATCCTTAAACTTCATGTCACCCGGACGGATCGTTCCTGTGATACCCTTGTAATCCAATGGGTTGGCATCAACTTCGCTCTGATCGCGGAACACACCGTCATATTGATACGCCAGGAATGAGTTATATGGCATTCCCGTTGTTTGCTGGTAAGTAGGTGCGCCCGGCGTTTCATCCCAGAATTTGATCTGGTTCTTCGCATAACCACCATTCACGCTCACAGAGTAAGTGAAGTCATCTAAGCTGCCATCATAGCTCACTTTAAATTCCCATCCTTTGTTTTGCAGCTTACCCAGGTTTTGAGGAGGAAGTTTTCCATCAATACCAGCGCTTGAAGGCGTAGAACCTGTTTTCGGGATCAAAATATTCGAACGGTTGTTCACGAAATAATCAAATTCGAAAGCAACTTTATCACGGAACAATGTTCCCTCGATACCGAAGTTCATGTTGTTGGCAACCTCCCATGTAAATGCTTTGTTAGCAACGCGCGATTCAAGAAGCGTTTTAGCAACCTGGTCGTTGATCACGTAAGAACCGAAGCCCATTGTTGACAAATACTGGTATTCAGCAAGGATTTCTGTTCCGACCAAATACGGCTCAGCACCCATTTGTCCCCATGAACCACGGATTTTAACATTGTTCAGGAAGTTGATGTTGCCCTTCCAGAAATCCTCCTCCGAAATTCTCCAACCTGCCGAAATCCCCGGGAAGAAACCAAAACGGCCATCCTGCGGGAATACGTAAGAACCATCCACGCGCCAAAGGAATTCAGCAAGATATTTCTCTTTGAAGTTATAACCGGCTCTACCGAAGTAGCTCAAACGAGCTCTGTTAAACAAATCTGTATTGTTATAAGTCGTCCCGTTAACGGTTGTAGAACCTGAGTTACCAATGTTCTGCTCAGGCGTTCCACCTGCAAAAAGCTGATCAACAACTGGTGAAATAAAGTAGCGACGGTAAGCAAAAAATCCATCCGCATCCACTTTCTCACGCTGGATACCAGCCATTACATTGAAATTATGCGAGCCGAAAGATTTCTCGTATGAAACCTGACCTGTCAGCTGAATAGACAATTCCTGCGAAGAAGTTTCAGTCAAACGCGGATCGCTGAATGTAGAACGAACCGTTCCTGTCAGGAGTGGAGAAGTTCCATCCGCTTCATAGGTTTTCTTATCCCAGTAATAAAGCGTCCATGGTTTCTGGAATGACTTCTGACGACGGATTTGCTTATCAATCGCTGCCATTGCATTCACTTTCAGACCTTCCACACCCGGAATAAGGATTTCGAGAGAACCGTTTGTTTGGATATAGTCGCGTTTGTCGTGGTTATAACCTGTTGTGTTGGTTGTAATAACCGCCGGGTTTTGACCATTCTCAATATCAGGACCAGGTCTTCCGTCTGGCCAGATCGCGATTTCAGTAGGTTTTCCACGCATCAACATACGGAAAATATCACCTGCGCCACCACCATTAGGGAAACGACGGAATTCTTCACGAAGCGTCAGGCCCAGGTTTGCACTTACATATTTGTTGATTTTTGTATCCAAATTGATACGCATATCATACTGTTTGTAACCTGTTGCAGACTTTACATAATTACCTTCCTGGTTAATGTGTCCAAGGGATGCCAGGTATCTGATGTTCTCACTGCCACCTGTTAACTGCAAGTTGTGACGTTGCTGCGGCGACCAGTTACGGATCACGCTGCCATACCAGTCTGTGTTCGGGTGAATCAAAGGATCAGATCCATCCGAAAATTTCCTGATATCATCCGGCGTGAAAACTGCATTCAATACATTGCCGTTGTCTTTTCTAGTGTAAGCGCCATTGGTGTTGAAACCTTGCAATGCATCTCCCCACTCACCTACCTGCAGGTTATCATAAATCTGCAATTCGTTTCGGATTGTAGCATACTGCGTTGCATTTGACATTGTTGGGGTGCGCGTTGGCTGCCCGATACCCATGTTCAAATCGTACGACAACTGCGGTTTTCCGGTTTTACCTCTTTTGGTAGTGATCAAAATAACCCCGTTACCTGCACGTGAACCGTAGATAGCCGCCGCCGCATCTTTCAAAACGGATACGCTCTCAATATCAGCAGGGTTCAGACGGTCCAGACCACCACTTCTGTTGGGCACGCCATCCACAACGATCAGTGCATTGCTGTTACCCAGCGAGTTAGTTCCACGGATACGGATGGCAGATCCGTCGTACCCCGGCTCACCACTGCCTTGTACAGCAGACACACCCGGCAGACGACCGCTCAATGTGTTCGAAAGGTTGGTTGCCGGTGCCTTTGCCAATTCGCCACCTTTAACAGCTGTTACCGAGCCTGTTAATGTCGCTTTCTTGGCAGTTCCGTAACCTACAACCACCACTTCTTCCAGTGCTTTGGTATCGGTAAGCAATTTTACGTCCAGACTGGTTTTGTTGCCCAGCGGGATCTCCTGTGTAATGTAACCAATAAATGAAAATACCAACGTTGCGGATCCCGGTGCATTCACCGTGTAGTTCCCTTCCAAATCCGTGACAGTACCAGTAGAAGTACCTTTTACCACAACGCTCACGCCGGGAAGCCCCTGCGACTGCTCATCATTGACTTTTCCCTTTACCGTAACATCCTGAGCAAATGTACCGGCCGTGACGATGAACGTCAGAAAAAGGGAAAAAAAGTACCGGCTTAGGCCCCGGCCTTTTTCAGGTTTAGAAATCCCCATAAACAGAGTATAGATAGTAGATAGTTAAAAAATAGTTAAACAATGAAAAATCTTGACTTTATACAAATGGCATTCAGGCGTAATTCGTGTGTCTTTTTCACACAATTATTTTGATTAAAAATCAGTCACATTCTGTTCTCCGCGGAACATCATTTTCCGCGTAGCGCTATCATAAAATTTGAGGGGGTTGAAGCAAAAGCGGCATTTGCGCTGCTACATTTCCGTCTTTACGGAGCCGGCGAAATGGTAACCGGCAGTACAAAAAGATATGATATAATTCACATAAACAAGCATTCCTGCTTTCTGACTATGTTTTCTTCGAAAATAACCATAGGTTACTTTACGTATAGTCGCAAACAGTGTCTTTTGGACACTTAAATATTGTTTATTCCATAGATTGTTATAAAATTCGATTTTCGATGGTGCCTTCACTAAACCCAATTCAACACTTTTCATGGCCATCCGTCGGCGCATCGCCGCATAGAAGAGAGCAAAAAACATTCTGCCCGGTAAATGATATAACAACAAGCGAATTGCTTTTATTATGTTTTAAAAGAAAATATTTACATCACGTTATAAGCAGTGCTGATAGGGAGTTTGAGAAAGAGAATTTAAATTTGCAGCGGAGAAAAAGGAAACCAGGAATTAATATTCACACATTACAAAAGCATCTGTCAATGAAAAATCAACCAAATGATATCCAATCCCTGAACACACCGCTTAACGGAGGAATTGCTTGCGGTCTTCTTTTAGGCGTAGTGGGAGGTCCGATAGGCGCGCTGTTCGGCGTCATCCTGGGAGCAACCGCGGGATTTTATTATGACAAAAAAGAAAACTCCCGAAAAAACGACGCTGTTAGTTAAAGAAACAACGACGTCGTATAGTCTTATTACACACATTATAAATGGACAAGTATTTAACCGCATTAGTGGTCCCAATCATCATGGCGCTCAGCGGTGCCATCATTTATGTTGCTGTCAGCAGCAAGCGCGACGGACTGCATAATGTCAAAGAGAAAGAGGCTATTCTGGTCATGCTGGATGTTGGCGGGATCAATGCCGCCGTCCGCATTGTTATGTTAGCTCTCAACTCCAACACGCTCATCGACAGTAATGTTGACCGCATTTATCTCGTAATAGGAGCCTTCGTAACAGGACTCATCTCCTACAAAGACCTAATAGGACGATTCAAAGCCAACCAATAGAAACTTCCTCAACACCTGAGCCAATCATCGCCAGACACTCATTCACTCATCACTCATTCTTCAATTCAGTCATTCACTCATTCAATCATTCAATCATTGCCCGGCGCCCCTGTCACTCATCCCTTTCAATGCGCTGTCCACCCTCCGTCAACAGTCATTATCGACCCGACCATGTAGCTGGATGCTTCGCTGGCTAGGAAGATGGCGGCTCCCTGAATTTCTTGCAGGTTGGCCCAGCGCTGTAATGCGGTGGCGCCAATGATGATGTTGCGGGCTTCGTCGCTGTTGGCGATGGGGATGTTCATTTCGGTGAGGAACGGGCCGGGACAGATCGCGTTGACATTGATGTTGAAAGGCGCAAGTTCCATCGCCAGTGCACGGGTCATTTGCACGACTGCTCCCTTACTGGCAGTGTATGGCGTTCTGTTGGCTAGCCCTACCAGCCCCAGCGTGCTGGCCAGATTGATGATCTTGCCGCTTTTCTGCTGCTTCATGATGGGTGTAACAGCACGCGATGCGAGCCACGTGCCGTTTACATTTACATCCATAACCCGGTTAAAATCTGCGGGGGGAAGCTCGTCGATCGGGCCGCGTATATTGATACCCGCACTGTTGATCAGAATATCGATCTTACCAAAAGCCGCTATCACGAATCTTACCATAGCTTCTGTCTGTCCCAGGCTGGTAATGTCTGCCGGGAATGAGGTTATCCGGGTTCCGAATGAGCGCAACTCTTCCGCGCTCTTTTCGGCATCGGCTGCATTGCGGTTCACAAGCACAATATCGGCTCCGGCAGAAGCCAGCCCGGCGGCCATAGCCAGGCCAAGCCCTTTCGAGCCGCCGGTGATAACGGCTACTTTTCCTGTCAGATCAAAAAGCTTAATCCCTGGTAACTGCGAAACCGACATTAATTAATACTGGTGAAAGGACTGTGATACGAATTCGAGCACTTTGGGGAGCGAGTCCCGCCAATAGGTCCAGTTATGCGCACCATCGCGGATCCTGAATTCATGCGGGATTTCCTTTTTCTTCATCGCAATGTGAACCAGGCTGTTGCCTTCGTACAGGAAGTCGTCGTCGCCGCAATCAATGTACCAGCGAACGGCTTTTTTCTGATCGTCTTTGATGTTGTTGATCAATGCCAGTGCGCTGTGGCGGTTGTAATAATTGGTTACTGTGGAATCCTGAATGTCGGGGTTAGCATTGTTGCGCTGCAGATTCTTCTTGGCATCTTCCACCGTGAGCGGCCCGGCGGATGCGCTTAACGGGCATGCGGACGAAAACAGCTCGGGGTGATGCAGCGCGTACATAAACGTGCCGCCGCCGCCCATCGAAAGCCCGGCAACTGCCCTGAAACGCTTGTTGTTTTTGATGCGAAACTTCTTTTCTACATGTGGCATTAATTCCTGGAAAAAGAAATCTTCATAGTTCCAGTCGCCCTTTACATCATTAAAATAACCTCTTCTTCCCGTGTCTGCATCCGGCATAACGATGATCATGGGCGTTGCTGAACCTTCGCGGATGGCTTTGTCGGTAATGTTAAGGACTTCGCCAAACTGGACCCAGCCGGTGTGATCGTCGCCGGCACCGTGCAGCAGGTAAAGCACAGGATAGCTTCTTTCTGAGGTTGCATAATCGGGCGGCAGGTAAATGGCGTATTTTCTTTCGGATTTCAGGAGCTTACTGGGAACTGATAAATTGTCCATCACCTTGCCCGTTTGGGCAAATGAGGGAACCGCCAGCATAGCCAGCAGAAAATTAGCGTAAATCTTGCGCATAAATCCGTGTTGATTTGGTTTATAAAATCCTTCGGACTAAAAAGTAACCGCGCATCACACTTTACCCGCAATGTTTGTAATCATTCCTTTAAAAATGAATGCATGAAAAGGAAGCACCGAGTACCAGTATAACCTTCCCGCCAATCCGAGGGGGCGAAATGTGGCCGTTTGTTTCAAAACATTGTTTTCATCGAGGCAAAATTCCAGCCAGGCTTCGCCGGGAAGTTTCATTTCGGCGTATAGCAAAAGACGCTTTTCTTCTTCGTTAGCAAGCAGCACCCGCCAGAAATCGAGCGGATCGCCCGGATAGATTTGCTCGGGATGCCTTCTCCCCCGACGGAGCCCTACCCCGCCCGTAACCTTGTCCAGAAACCCGGGTATCTGCCAGAGCCAGGTTCCATAATACCAGCCGGTTTTGCCGCCGATGGACCAGATCCTTCTCAGCACATACTCGGGATCGTCGATTTTAAGTTCTCTTTTATCAATAAAACAACCGTTGGTAGGCACTTGCATGTAACTAGAAATGCCTTTGGACCGCGCCGCACTGCTTTGTGCGCCCGTCCAACTGGATAAAACCTGATTCTGTTCTATTTTATCAAACGCCAGGCTGATCGCTTTTTCATTCCCAATAAGCTCAATGTGAAGCTTTTCCGCAAGATCATTCGGTCGGCAGACGACTTTGACCTTCATGCTCAGTTTGATCTATTTCTTTTTAACCTTCATCGCAACAGGGTCCCAGTTGATGATTTTTTTGGAAAAATAACTTTCATTACAAGCCAAAACCGGCGCTGCCGCGCGGAAACCGAAAATCGGGTCCTCGATTGTCCCTACGCTTCCTTTTTTAATGTTGTCAAAAAAATCGGCGAAATGGTTGGCATGCGCATCGTCCTCTTTCGGGGCTGTGAACTTTACTTCCTTCACCGGATCGGCCTTGCGGGTGTCTTCGGGATATTGAGCATCATATTGTTTTTTAAAAGCCTGCTGCTCGCTTTCCGAGAATGTGTTATAACTGTCGTATCCCCCGAAACCAGGCGCTTTTGGCAGTTTTTTCTTCGTCAGGACCAAATTGTTTTCTGTAAATTCTATCTGCCCTTCGGTTCCGATGATACGCGTGTTGTTCGCAATGGCACCTGCATTGGCAAAGTTCACGCGCAGCACCATTTGGAAATTAGCGTGAATGTCTGTTTTTGGGTAATCCAAAATAGAAACCAGCACATCCGGCACGTCACGGCCATCTTTCCAGTAACTCAGCTCGCCTGACGACATAATGCGTTCGGGCCCCAGGGAGTTGGTAACAAAATGCACGCCAGTGATCAAATGCACAAACAAATCCCCTCCTACGCCTGTCCCGTAATCCCGATAGTTTCTCCATCTGAAAAAGCGCTTGGCCTCAAACGGAACTTTGGGCGCATCACCCAGGAATTGGTCCCAATCCAATGTGGTCTGCGACGCATCCGTCGGAATCGAATAATTCCAAGCTCCTATGGAATTGAAACGGTCATTGTTAGACTCTACATAATTAATCTCCCCGATTTCGCCTGCCTGGAAAAGCCTTTTAGCTTCCTTAAATGAAGCAGAGCTAATGCGCTGGCTGCCGATCTGCATGGTTTTGCCTGATTTTTTCCAGGCGTCAATCACAGAAAGGCCTTCGTTAATGTGGTGCACCATTGGTTTTTCACAATAAACATGCTTCCCCGCCTGCAATGACGCTTTGGTAATGTGGTCGTGCCAATGGTCAGGCGTTACAATCAGGACGGCGTCAATGTCTTTTCTTTCGAGGATCTGACGATGGTCACGTGTTGTAAAGATATCTTTTCCGAAAACCTCTTTTACGCGGGTCAGTCTGCCGTCGTACAGGTCTGCCGCAGCAACAAACTCCGCATCGGGTGCGCCTCTCAATGCAGCTTTCGTATCCTGATGGCCCTGGATTCCCATCCCGATCGTCGCAAAACGGATCTTGTCATTGGGGCTGATCTTTTTGAGGTCTTTGATAATGTTGAAAGGCTTGGCAATGCTTTCAGTAGCTAACAAAGCGGAGGCCGCCGTTACGTTCATGAGAAATTTCCGTCGGGTAGGATTCATATTAAATATGACTAAAATGTTACATTGTGATGATTCCACTAAAATAAGGAATAAATGTTTGTCGAACCACAACGATCTTCTATTTACAATTTATGGACAACTCCCAACGAAAAAAACTTGTAGATGAGCTTATCGGCCTCATTGAAAAAGGAAACGCACACGTCAGTTTTAAGGATTCGGTTGCCGGGCTACCGCCGGAATTACGCACCGTTATCCCGGAAAATCTCCCATACAGCATTTGGCAATTGGTTGAACACATCAGGATTGCGCAGCAGGACATTGTCGATTTTTCCGCTTCTGCCGACAGTCCTTCGCTTGCCTGGCCGGACGATTACTGGGTGGAACCAACCGAAAAAATCAGCGATGAGGAATGGAATAATTCGTTGAAGCAAATTGAGGAAGATCAGCAGCGTTTTCAAGCGCTGCTGGAAGACGAAAAAAACGATCTTTTTACGCCACTGCCCTGGGGAACCGGACAAAGCCTGCTACGCGAAGCCATGCTTATTGCCGATCACAATGCCTATCACACAGCCGAAATAGTGGTTGCAAGACGATTATTGAAAAGCTGGAAATAACACCAAAGCCACGTCCCTAGCGGCGTGGCTTTATAATTCTTCTATAAAAATATCTTTGTAATAAACCTTTGCTTTTCCGCCCCCGTGGATCTGTAACCCGATGAGCCCCTGCTGAGGAATGGACTTGTCGGGCTCTGTATAATCCACAGTCTGCTTACCATTGAGCACAATCCTGATCCGGCCGTTTTCACTCCGCACCTGATAATCATTCCAGTCGTTCAGCTTAACCAGGTTGAGCACCTCCGCCGAATCGGGCGCAATAAGGGTTTTGTTCCTGCGGGATTCATCATAAAGGCTCGCCCAAAACTTTTCTCCCAGATCTGCCTGATAACCAATCATTTCATAGGAGGGATCTTTCGATCGCACACTGTGAAACTGAACGCCTGTATTAATGAAGCCGTCATGCCCCGTAAGCTTGAATTTAAGGGTTAGTATAAAGGTCGAATAGTTTTTTTTGGTAACTAAAAATTCATTGTGCGGCACCGTTTCTTCCAGCGAACCACCAGCGATTACGCCGTTCTCTATCTTCCAGGTCTTCACCGTATCACCTTCCCAGCCGCTGAATGTTTTGCCGTCAAAAAGCGAAACTTTCTTCTTCTGCGGCACCATTGCGATAAATGTTGCCAGCATAACTGATAGAAACAGGCATAATGATGTTTTTAACATAATGCAGATATAATGTTGGATCACGGATAAAAGTCTGTCCGCTATAGACTTTACTATATACGGTCCGGCTGCAATCCGAAAATGGGTTATGAACGTAGCTAATGCTTTGTCATTAATATGATTATTTTTACGGATAAAATGTATTCAGGCATCGGGGAAAATGAACACTAAGCCGGACTTAAATCACAATAAATTAATGGGGGATCTGTCGGAAGAATTGCAGTCCGAAGTGGCAAGATTGGAAAGTGAAGCCAATTTGCAATTCGCGCTTGGCGCCGCGCAGCTGGGCGTCTGGAATATGAACCCGGATACCGGGGAAGTTTACTTTGATGATAGATGCAGAGAACTATACGGAAATCCCCCCGAAGAGATATTAAATTTCGAGAGTCTGATCCTGCACATTCATTCTGAGGATCGGGAAAAAGTAACCAGTGCCATAAGGAATGCACTCGACCCGGATAAGCGGCTAACTTATGACGTTCGGTACAGAGCGGTTGGCGCCGCAGACAACACATTGCGCTGGCTCCATTGCACGGGTAAAGCGTATTTCACGGCCGAAGGGATACCCTATCGGTTTTCAGGCGTTTCGCGCAATGTCACAGACGAGATATCTAATCGGGAAAAAGTTGCCTGGGCGGACCAGCAGGCTGCTATGACGATTGAAGGCTCCGGTGCCGGATCGTTTTTAGTTACCCTGTCAACCGATGAGATCATTTACTCCCCCACTATGTCACGCATAATTACGGGAAGGGAGGACAGTGCGTATTCACGTGATGTCTTCATCAGACATGTACACCCGGAAGATGCCGATAAGCGGTTGAACGCATATAAGGTTGCGTCGGCAACCGGCCAGTTGCGGTATGAAGCGCGTTTTGTATGGCACGACAACTCCGTACATTGGGTGCGGGTAATCGGACAATATCTTTTTGACAGCACCGGAAAAGCCGTGTCGCTTTCGGGCGTGGTTATGGACATTACGGACCGTATCGAAGCCGAAAATATAATCCGGACCAGCGAAGAACATTTGCGCACATTGATCGAGCAGGCGCCTGTGGCAACTTCCTTATTTGTAGGCAGGGAAATGATCATTGAGCTGCCGAATGAGGCGATGTTAAAGATCTGGGGAAAAGGTAACAGTGTGATCGGCAAGCCATTACACGAAGCGCTTCCAGAACTGCAAAGCCAGCCTTTCCTTAAAATCCTGAGTGAAATTTTTGAAACAGGGATACCATATGCCGCCTTTGGCAGCCGGACTGACCTGGTGATGAATGGCGTCCTGGAAACTTTCTATTTCGACTTCACCTATAAGCCGCTCCGTAATTCGAAAGGTGAAATCTATGCAATCCTTGATATGGCGGTGGATGTCACCGAGCAGGTGAAATCGCGACAGGCTTTGGAGCAAAGCGAAGAGCGTTATCGTCAGCTGGTCAATGAATTGGAACAAAGAGTACAAAAACGGACCGAGGAACTGCATCAGGTTAATCAGGAGCTGTTGAACTCGAATAGCAACTTGCAGCAATTTGCCTATGCGGCAAGTCATGACATGCAGGAGCCGTTGCGTAAAATCCTGTCGTTCAGCTCACGTTTGCAGACTGTTTACGGAAATTCATTCGATGAGAACGGCATTTTTATGCTGAACCGGATCCAGGATGCTTCCAAAAGAATGTCGAGTATGATCGATGATTTGCTGGCATATTCGAGGCTGACCACGCGTGACAGCGCTTTGGAGCCTGTTGACCTGGATAAAATCGTTTCGTCAGTAATAGCGGATCTTGAAATCTCTATTGAAGAACAGAAATCCGACATTAGGATAGGGCCATTACCGACGGTTTGGGGCAATGCCTCGCAGCTGACCCAGCTCGTGCAAAATCTGCTGAGCAATGCGATCAAATACAGGAAGCAGGATGTGCCGTCGGTGATCGAAATTTTGGCCAGGGACGTGGACGCGGCCGAACTTGCAGCGTTGCCGCGCTTGTTTTCAGAGCATCATTACATCCGTTTCGAAGTCCGCGATAACGGAATCGGCTTTGATGAAAAATATCTGGACCGGATTTTCCAAATGTTCCAGCGCTTGCACGGGCGGGGTGAATTTTCCGGCTCGGGAATTGGGCTTGCATTATGTAAAAAAGTTGTCCAAAACCATCACGGCTACATTACGGCCAGAAGCGAACCGGAAGTGGGATCCACTTTCATCGTCTACCTGCCTGTTCCAAACTAAAGACACAAACGTCCCGGCTTATTTCCGCCAGACGTCCTGGAACTCGTCGGGATGTTTTTTGAACTGGACATGCACATATTCACACAACGGAACGACTTGCAGATTTTGTTTGCGCGCATAACCGACCATTTCATCCAGCATTAACTTCGCATAGCCTTTTCCGGACATGTTCTCGTCAACTTCCGTGTGGTAAACCGTTACCGCGGTGTCGCTTACGCCAATCACCATTTCCCCTATCTGCTTGCCCTCTTCCTCGATGTAAAACGCGCCTCTCTTGCGTTCATCGAGCTTCAATTTTACTTCAATCATATTTTTGTCTGATAAACCAAAAAATCCAGGATAACAACCGGTAAATAATTGTTCCCGCCGTTCGCCGACAAATTGAACCATATTCAAGTAAAAACCAAATAAGTTGTCATGATTCTATAATTTCGCCCCCTCAATTTTATCATGTTATGGCGCACTTTCCGGTTACGAGTTCCAACCCTTCTACACAACACTTAGGACAATTTATACAAGCTAGATATTTCCCGGATAAGGCGGTGACATGCAAATTGCTGAAAGCCGGCATCAGCCACACGTATCTTGTGAATGCTTCGGGCATCAAATACATTTTCCGGGTGTACGCACTAGGATGGCGGAGCGAGAAAGAGATCAATGAAGAGATTCGTCTTCTTTTGTATTTATACAAAAACAGCATTCCGGTTTCCTATCCGATCGCCAGTGAAACCACCGGCTATATCCAGACAATCAATGCGCCCGAAGGGGACAGGTATGCAGTAATGTTCTCTTATGCAGAAGGTAAAAAGCAACTCAACTTCTCGCTGGAAACGCATTTCCAGATCGGGGCATTAATGGCGCAAATGCACGTGCTATCCCAGGGTTTTAACCTCGATCGTGTCACTTACACAAGCGAAACCATACTCGTCGATCCGCTTGAACATATCAGCGAATTCCTGGCATCAGATACGGAAGAAATGGCTTTTATGCGATCTGCACAACATATTTTAATGCAGGAGTTTGCCAATGTCGATGAAAGCCAGTTGCGAAAAGGCGCTGTTCATCTGGATATCTGGTTTGACAATCTCAACATTGATTCAAATAATAGGGTTACGATTTTTGATTTCGACTTTTGCGGGAATGGCTGGCTGTGCCTCGATCTGGCTTATTACATTTTGCAAGTGCATAGTGTCGAAAAAGATGAGCAGGAATGCAGGAGTAAGGTTAACAGGTTTCTCGAAGGCTACGAATCGGTTGCGAGCATTTCCGGTGAGGAAAAGAGGATAATTCCAATGTTGGGCGTAAGTCTGTATTTCTTTTACCTGGGCGTTCAATCGCAGCGCTTTGATAATTTTTCCAATGTCTTTTTCAATGAAGTTTACCTGACCAGGTTCATTAATATCCTCGTCAAAAAATATTTCGAAACAGCGAAAACCATGCAGCTCTGATGTTAATTCCTTTTAAAACACACTAAACAAACACCGCTATGTTATTCAAGATCCTTTTTCCCGCCCTGTTTTTGACGGGCGTCTATTTTCTGTTCAGGAGCATTAGCAGGATTGCACAAGTTTATGCAGGCCCGAAAACTGAATTTCCGGCAAAAACGGGATCGAATAAAATTAAAATAGATCAGGCTGGTGATTATGAGATCGCCTATAAGCGGCCGTCACTCACGGGCGTCATTCCTACAAACTGCTCATTTACATTGATTGAGGATGTCGGCCAGCAGGAATTACAAGTTACCAATGCCGTCAATATGCTCGGAATGCGCAAAGACATGTCGGGAAACCGTGTTGTGCCGATTGCAGGATTTAACGTCGCTGACCCAGGCGACTACACATTGCGTACAGTTGAATCCGTCAGTTTTAAGGAAGGCGATAAATTGCTTATAACAGCCAGAACAGGCTCGAAAGGATTTCTAGCCATATTTGCAATCATTCTTTCGGGGATTGCGACCATTGCCGGGCTGGTCCTCAGCATTTTAGCCTGGACCAACAGGCTGTGATTACACGCCTTCTGTCACTTTCTTCATCTTAGCAAGGCCCGTTTTCGCTACAAGCAATGCATCCTGTGCATAATACTCCTTATTGAAGACTTCAAAGGAAAGAATAACAGGACGATCGGGATTTTTCAGTGATTTCAAAAGGTCTTTCAACGGAGCAACGCCATCACCGGCATAGACGCGGTCGGCATCGGTAATCGATTCACGTGGAGGTGTTGCCGGGTAATCGTTAATGTGAAATATCTCTACCAAAGGTTTGCCAACATCTTTCACGGCATCCATACCCGAGCCGCCTTTATGCAAATGGTAAACGTCCATCAGCAAGCGCGCCGACGGATGCCCCGACTCCACTGCCACATATAGGATCTCTCCTACCCGGCTAAGATTTTTGGAAAAACCCCATAGTTCAAGGTGCGGCACGACGCCCGTTTTATCCCCTAATTCAAGAATGGTCCGGTAACGCTCTGCCACCTTTGCCAGGTCCAGCGAATCGCCGGTGGTTGCACCCATAGGCGGTGCCGCAATGCGCGGACAGCCGATTTGTGCAAGCTGGTCCATCTCTACTTTGAGCTGCTCAATCGCCTTGGAACGCGCCGATTCGTCTTCCACGATCCAGGTTGCGAAGCCGATGGCATCTTCCACTTTAATGCCCAGATCATTGATGATCTTTTTGGCATCCTGCAATGTTCCACCCGTTTTCAGGTAGTCCTGCAATGTATTAATCCAAATTTCAACAGACCCGAACCCTGCTTTTGCAGCCACTTCGAGTTCCTTCCTGAAACCAAGCTTATGCCCACGCAAAGTGCTCATATTCAAAGAATAAATAAAAGGCTGTTCTTTGCTTTTAGCGGCTTCGGCAGGCAAAATTCCTGCACCTGAAAGGGCGAGAATAGAAGATAGAGCGGTTCTGCGGTTCATGAAGAATTGACTGAAATTAACGTATGATTTACACGAAAAGCCAAAACGGACGTTTTTTTACCGATTCAGGATATAATTTAGTATTTCATCATTAAGGTCAGCAATTTCCTGTCGAGCTTGTGGCCGTGCCAGTCTTCGTAGGCTACATCGTCGCGGCGGGAATCCAGCACGCCGAAATCGCCCATAAATTCCCATAAGGAGAAACCGATTCCGTTGGACGTTAGAATGTCGAGCACATCGCCAAACCAGGCCAGGAAAACGGCGTGGGGCGTTTTGTTCCAGCAGCCACATTCGCCGCAATGCACGCCTACTCCCTTCCCCACCATATCAATCCAGGGTTTGTAAAAGCTTTCGAGCATGGCTCGGCTCAGATACTTGTCACCCACCTGTCCCGGCCATTTCGGTTCGGGAAGATTATCCGGATCTTTGTTCGCCCAGGGCGCTTTGTAATGTGAGATAATGCCCGGGTGATAACCGCGGCAACTTTGTGCAATGTCCAAATCTGCAATCTCGGGGATAACCGAGCTGCCCACGTCGTTGCCATCAGCTATGATCAAATGCATGGAATTTTCCTTTCTGATCGCTTCGGACGCCGCAATGGCAAGTTTCCGGTAAACCGCGCCAGGCACAGAAGATCTTTTAGAATGCTGATCATTCATATCCTCGCGCATGCTAGGCTCATTTAGGAGATCGAAGCTTATTTTTTTGTTGGAAACATTCTTATAACGCTTCGCCCACATGTTCCAGTGAAAGCAAAAGGCGTCCAACGCTTTCTGATCCGTCCACAAATTATAAGGCTCATGAAAACCTGCGTTAACACAGTAACCCGGCGCTCTATGCAGGTTCAGACTGACGTGAATGTTGTATTTATGTGCCGTTGTAACGAGCTTATCGATGCGTTCGACCGCCTGTTCGTCAATCTGATAAACTTCTTCGGGCGTAATGTTCCGGCTGCGGTCAAATTTCACATATGCAGGATAAGCCATCGGGATCCTGACAAAATCAAAACCCCAATCGCTCATCCATTTGAACTGTTCTTCGGTAGTTGGTTTCCTGCTTGAAGCAGGATCAGGAGAAAAAAAGTCGAGCAAATTAAAGCCCTTCCATTTCGGGAGCTTGTTCTTCACATTCTGACTTTTGAATGAAAAGCCTGTTGAAATGGCTGCGCCTGCTGCGGCGGCTACCCCTGTATTTTTGATAAAAGTCCTGCGATGCATGTCCC
Organism: Dyadobacter alkalitolerans DSM 23607; assembly: GCF_000428845.1. GTDB lineage: Bacteria > Bacteroidota > Bacteroidia > Cytophagales > Spirosomataceae > Dyadobacter > Dyadobacter alkalitolerans. The sequence goes on from NZ_AUAS01000005.1 coordinate 198,250, forward strand.
AACATGTTCGTTTGATACTTTTATAAAATACAAATGGCGTAACGTTATACTTGTATTTGCAGGCGATTAACGCTCAATCCTACTTTTTATAATGGATTCCAGTAGACGAGCCGGACTTGCCACCATAATTGTAAAGCATTTCAAAATTTTTGTCCTTCATATATTTCTCTCTCAATTTCTGGTGCAGTGCTTCCGGTTGTTTCTCGCCGTTTACAACCAACTCGTTCTCATTGAATTTATAGGAAAGGTCAACTTTGCTTTTGATAACACCTGCATCTTTCAGGTCATCGATAATGTTGTCCTGCATGCCTTCAAATCTTTCCCGGTCAACGTTTGCCCTGGCCGCATGTGCCTCAGCAACTTTTCGGTTTTCCTCTGCTTGTTTTCTTTGTTCGTCCGCCTGTAAGCGCTGCTTATCAGCCAGCACCCGCATTTCGTCTGCCTGCCTGCGCTGCGCATCCGCTGCTGCCCGATGCTGATCAGCAGTCGCCCGGTGCTTATCTGCTTCTTTTCTTTGGGCCTCGGCTTTTTTATGCTCTTCTGTTATCTTATCCAGCACCTGGTTAATCTCGGACTGATACTTAGGAAAGTCCTCCTTTGGAATTTCATTTCCATCGATCATTAACGTTGTGATTTTGTCTTTGATCTTCACCATTTCATAATGCTTCCCATTTACAGTAATGCTGTAAGTGCTTATACCATTGCTTTTAATGTTAATATTTGAATTGGAATCGACATTATAGTTGAGTGAGATATTTTCGGTCACTTCAACTTCTTCTTCCGCGTTCGCCGGTTTCGGTTCTATTTTCTTTTTAGGTAAAGTGTCCTGATTCATGACTACAACCGGCAGCGGCTCAACGGCAGCAAGAGGCGCAGGCATGGAGCTTGCGGTTACTTTTTTAACCTGCACAGGAGCAGACTTTGGTGCGTCCTGCGAAACAGCAGCTGACAAAGCGGCAACGGTGAGCAAACTGATTGTTACAAATAATTTTTCCATGGCGTTTAATGGTTTATTGTTGTTATAAATAATTCGTTTGATCCTGTCCAGTAAGTGATTACGCTTTTTGGAAAAAGCCATTTCAAATGCTGATCCATTTAAATTATACTCCTGAAAGGAAACCAGCGCGTGGACAAATGAAGTCTTGTTTTCCATCACAGATATCGCCAGATCGTCGCAGCAATGTTCCCTTTCCTCCCGGATCAATCGCAATAACCATAGCAATGCGGGATTGAAGAAGAATACATTTTCACAAAAAATCTGGATCAAATTCACGAGGTAATCGCGCCTTTTAATGTGAGCCAGTTCATGCAAAATAATGGCCTCGATCTGCGCTTCCGGCAGGTTCGCAAATATTCCAAACGGGATGATAACCACAGGTTTGATAAATCCGATGACCATCGGAACGAGCACGTTTTCAGACTCCACAACCTGAATAAGCTGCCTAACTTTCAGCTTGTTAAGTAACATATCAAATCGTGGCTGCCAGCTTTCCCGAAGCGGGTGCACATTCCGTTTCTTGATGTTTTGAACATATAAAAATCCGGCGGTAGCTTGCAAGGATTTGAATGCGAATATAATAAACCAGACAGCCGCGATCAGCTGCGCATTTCTGTTGCAAAAATCCAGTAAATAGCCAATCCACACATTTTGATCACCGGCGGAAACGGCATTGCTGCCGTCAAATATAACCGAGACTGCTGTTTGATTTGTTGCTGTTAATGAGCCCATTACTGCCGTTTTGCTAACCCCCTTTGCCGACATTAACAACTGAAAGAAAGTGTAGGAAGATGCAATCACAAAGGTCAAAAGCAATGTCGCCAGCAAGTTATATCGCAGCGCCGGTTTCGCTTTTCTGGTCAATATCAGAATGATTCCGGCCAGCACGGCGGCAATGAGGCCCTGCCAGAGTGAATGGATCAACGTCAGACTCAGTGCCTGAACCAATTTTTGAAAATACAATTCATTGAAATTCATGGCCAGGGGGTGTTTATGTGTTTACTTATCCAGCTTTTTCAAAAAATCCTTGATCTCATTCAGTTCCTCCTGTGAGGTGTTTTTATTGCCAAAAAGCTGCATAACCAGGTTCGAGGCCGAGCCTTTGTACATCGAATCCACAAACTTTTCAAGCAATGCATTTTTTGTTTTATCCTCTGCTTCCGCGGGACTATATACGTGCTTCATACTGCTTTCATCCCGGATCACGATGCCCTTTTCGGTCATGATCTGCATGAGCTTCAAAGTGGAAGAATACTGCACAGCCCGCTTTTCTTCGTTCAGTTTGTCATTCACAAACCTCACTGTTGAAGGGCCATGCTCCCATAGCACTTGTAATATTTCCAATTCCGATTTTGTAGGCTCCATCATTCTGTTCTCTAGTCAACAATTCAAATGTAGGAAATATTTCGTACGAAAAAATATTTAGGTAAATTTTTTCTTAAAAAATGAAAAAACCGTCACGGAACGAATCCCGTGACGGTAAGAAAGTGGGTCACTTTTTTCTCAGGCGCCCAATGCTTTTCTGGCATACTCCACGCACTTGGCAGTTTCTTTCACTGCGTCGGAACCGGCCGGGATCTCATATTCCAGCTCGATCGTTGCGGGAAACTTATATTTCCTGGCGCGCATGAGTTCCAAAGCGGCCGTAATAGGTGTATCTCCTTGCCCCCACACTACATTGGCACCGCCGTTCTCCTTGTTTTTCCGGTCTTTCACGTGCATGCTTACAATGTGGTCATGTTTGGTTTCGATTAATGGAATCGGGTCAAAACCTGCGGCTACATAATGTCCCATATCAAAGTTCATGGCATTGTATTTCGATTGGTTTAATGCAGTGTCCCACCAGGTTGGCGTCTGCTGGGTATGACCATGATAACCTACGTATACTTTGTTTTTTGCCGCAATGTCTCCCAGCCTTTTTGTTTGTGCGGGATCATTGGGCTGTTCAATGGTAGCCTGGTTTGCACCGAGTGCTTTGGCAGCGCGGAGTGCATAATCCACTTCCTGATCCGTATTTTTTTCGCCCAGTGCCGAAGGTTTGAATGCATAAATGCTCACACCGGCATCATTATACATCTTCCGGAGCTGAACAAATTTATCCATAGGGACCTTTGCACGCCACTCCGCCATTTTAACCTGATGCTCGGCCTGCGCGGCTTTCTGATCGTCGGTCAGCTCCGGACGCTTGCCACCTGTCCATGGCGGCATTTTGGGTCCTTCGGGTGCGCCTGCGAACAGCTCGCCTGTTGGCCCCATGAGCTCAATAGCGCTCACATTGGCTTCAATACAATATTTGAGAATGTCTTCGGCGGTGCCTGGCATACTGCGCCACGAGTAGGTGATCGCTCCCACCTGTACACCATTGAAAAGGGAATTTGGCTTGCCCAGGTTTTTAATATAAGCCGGAAAGCCAAAGCCTGTGCCTGGCAAAAGGCTTACGCCAGCAGTCACAAGCGCGGATGCGCTCAAAAACTGACGTCTTGAAATTTCGTGTTCTGCCATGATTAATAAAGGTTAATGATCAGGTTGTTAGTAATATCTGCCTACGTATTTATTCTCAACGACTATTTTTTTCATTTTATGTGGGTCAATAGGGCCCTGCTGTGCGTAAACGATCTTCCCTCCCGGCTCCACCAGGATCGTGTAGGGCAATGCGCCCTGCCATTTAGGGTCAATAGCTTCAATCATTTTATACTTATCTTCCATATTAAAAATATAATTCTTATTGGAAGCAAATTTCCCTTGCAGGAACTTCAAGGCCTTTTCCTTCTTATCGGGATTATCGGCGCTGATGGACACAAATTCGAAGTCGCGACCGCGATACATATGGTGCATGGTCATAAAATCAGGAAATTCGGTGACGCAGGGGCCGCACCACGTAGCCCATACATTAATGAGCCGCAGCTTATCCGATTTGTTACTGATCAGTTCTTTTAATCCAACCTCATCAATGGCTTCGAGCGTTACAGGTTCCTTTGCCCAGCCAGCTTTTTCTTTTTGCACACCGTCTTCTTTCGAGATCCATTTCATCGAGCAGCCGAACGTCTTGGTAGACGGCACAGGAACTGGTTTGTTAGCCAGCAATGCTTCAATGGCATTTTTTGCGTCTAAATTTTTCGGCGTTCCCGTCGGCTTTTCAACATCGTCTATGCGACCGTGATATTGCAGCTTTCTGGCTTTGTCAAAAATGAAAATATGCGGGGTAGCCACCGGACCATATGCCAATGCGGTTTTCTGATCGTCGCCGTCATACAGATAAGGAAAGTTATAAGCCATATCCTTGGCACGCACCTTCATTTCGTCATATGTGTCGCTCAAATCCGTGTAACCCAGCTCGTCCAGGCGGATTGCTTTGGGATCGTTGGATGAAATGGCGATCAATGCGAGGCCTTTTGCTTTATTATCAGCCGTTAATTTTTTGATACGATCCTCATAAGCCTGTGCGGTAGGGCAATGATTACAGGTAAAAACAATGGCCAGAACTGGTGAAGCGGCGAAGCTTTTGAGGGAATATTTCTTACCATCCACGCCCATCAGGCTAAAATCCGGAGCCACCGCGCCGATTTTTAAAGTCTCGGGTTGCTCTGCTTTGGTAAACTGAATGCTGGAAACGAGAACAATAAGCGCAAGTAAAATCCTATAATAAATCCGCATAACGATCTCCTGTTTGGTTTGGGTTTTAATTTAAATCAAAAGCAGATCTATTACAATAAATTACTGGTATCGTGCCATTTATTTGGGCAGTTCAACCTGCGCTGTGGTTCTCAGATAAGCTACCAGCTCAGTCACTTCCTTATCCGACAATGCTTCCAGAAGCCCTGAGGGCATCATGGAAACCGGCGTCACCTCGCGCGTCTGAATGTCTGATTTATTGATAGCAACCGCATCCTGCCCAACAATGCGTAATGTCAGCTGCCGGTCCGTTTCCTTGGCAATGTTGCCCACATAAGTACGGCCATCACGCGTGGTAACTACAACCATTTTGTAATCGTCCTGAATTTCTCCACTCGGATCGAGAATGTTACCGAGCAAATAATCGAGATTCGCACGGTTCGAGCCTGTAAGTTCAGGGCCGATAATGCCGCCTTCACCATAGAGCTTATGACACGGCGCACAAGTTCTCTGGAAAATCATGCGTCCCTGGTTGCGACTGGCCGCGGAAACATTCTTGTCGGTTAGCAGAGTTTTGTATTTCTTATAGGCCTTTTCATCAAAAGCTACATGGTCAATCGGCCCCCAAACTTCCACAAAACCGCTTCCTACCACCCTTCTGAGCTGCCGCGCAACGTAAGTAGGAATGTCCTTTTTGGGAATCACATTTTTAGAAATGGCCTGGGTGAGTAACCAGCCTGATTTTGGCCGGGATGCCAATGTCTGAATGGCTTCGGCTTTTTCGGTTGCATTGAATTTCGGATATTGTTCAATCAGCAGCTTGCCTAATGGTTCGCTGTCGTACCCGGCCATAGCACGGATCGCATCAAGCTTCAAGTCCTTATTAATGAGTAAATTAGACAGCTCAGCGAGTAATTCCGGTCTTTGCCGGATTGCCAGTGCCTGTAACGCTTTGCGGCGCTGGTCTGCGGGTGCATTCGCATTTTTAAGTGTTGCCAAAAAGCCCTTTGCCGCCTCCGTATCGCCGAAATGCTGGGATATTTCCACTGCCAGCGTTGCAGCAGGCTCGCTGGATTGTTTTAGGCTGGCAAAAACAGCTTTCCAGTTTGCAGGCGTCTTAATGTCTGTGCGGCCTTCCAGCCCGTCACGCATTCCCTCCATCATAACAACATGGTTCGCAGGCATTTTTCCAATCGCCGCTACCACCGTTTCCACAGCATCCGCATCCACCGCCCGGCGCGCAATGTATTGCGTCACCATTGAAAGTTTGCTTTTCCCGGCCATTTCTAATGCTTTCGCAGGATTGTTTTTAACCAAAGGCTCAATGCCATACCAGATCATTTTCGGAAGATTATGATCTTCGGCGTCAGCTAAATGGGCGATCAGATTTTCTGCAATTCCCCACCGCTGCGCCGGATCCATGCGTTGCAATGCGGACGCGAGATAAAGTCTCACAACAGGAGACGGATCTTCTTTGGCAAGCTTTACAAATTTGGCAACCGCTTCCTGTGAAGGCTTGTTGTTTTCCGTTAAAAATTGAATGGCCCAGGCGCGAACATAGATGTCTTTATCGTCCAATGCTTTCATCAATTGATCAGCATTCAGAGCATTCGTAACCTGCAAAGCCCACATGGCACGGAGTCTGTAATCTGCGTTATTATCTTTTGCATAAATGTTCGCCAGTTTTTCAAGCGCATCCTTGGACAACTTGCCTTTCACAGCCCTGTTTTGCAAAATGATCCTGGCGCGGCGTGCGTGCCATTCGCTTTTGCTGGTTTGCAAATCGGCCAGTTGCATGTCAGACATTTTGCCAAGATCATCATAGCGACCTTTCCAGTTTTCTGCATTGGAAACTTTTGGCATAATCCTGAAAATCCGGCCTGTTTCTGAGTTCAAAACATCCGATCCGCAAATGTCGGCATCGTGCCAGTCGAGGACATACATGCCACCTTCCGGCCCGATTTCCATGCTGAAACCAACCCATTGCGCATTGTTGGCCATCATAAAATCATCGCCGTGCTTCCCGCTGAACCCCGAGCCCTTGGGTGTTAGAATGTCTGATAAGATGCCGTGCTCGTGAATATTGGCCATGAAAATTTTCCCGCGTTCAGACTCCGGGAAAGCATCGGACAAGTAAACCCGTGCGCCGCCATGCGCCGAGCGGTGCGTGTGATCGGCTATGGTTTTGATATCATTATAAACATACGGATTGAAATGTTGTCCGCCCTGCCGGTGGTAAATGCCGCCCGGGATTACGTGCCATAAATGCGGGATCACGCAAGCCGTCATCAGCAACTGGCCTTTTGCATCATAATCAATGCCCCAAGGATTGCTGAAACCATGTGCTACAACCTCAAAAATAGCTTTGGTAGGATGGTAACGCCACACGCCACCATTGATATCGACGCCATCTTCCACCTCAAAATTCTCGGGAAACGGGTCCTTATGCTTGTAAAGCTTGCCTTTATCCTTAGGTTTTCCCACTTTGGAAGGCGTGGCAAAACCCTGCAAACCATATAGCCAGCCGTCGGGACCCCAATGAAAACTGTTCAATGTCTCGTGCCGGTCGCGGATGCCCCAGCCTGTCAGGCGCACTTCAATATTGTCCATATCGGCTTTGTCGTCACCATTTTTATCCGGCACAAAAAGCAGGTTCGGCGGAGCGCCTACAAAAACGCCATCAAAACCTACTGCAATCGCGGATGGAAATGCAATGCCTTCCATGAAAACCTTTCGGCTGTCGGCAACGCCATCTCCATTCGTATCTTCCAGGATCAGAATCCGGCTGTCGCCTGCATTTGAAAAACCTTTTCCCCTCGACTCGTAATCCTTGTTTTCCGCAATCCACATTCGCCCCTTATCGTCCCAGCAGAACGCCATCGGCTGCGTCATCATAGGTTCCGAAGCATAGGCATTTACCTGAAAACCGTCTTTAATTGTCATAGCAGCAACTGCCTCCTGCGCACTCAGGAATTTGGCCTCCCTACCCTCTTTTTGGGCAATCGCCCACAATGCAGCAGTGTTATAAGTGCCATTGTTGCCGATGAATTCGCCGAATGTTTTATTTAATTCCACATCATTCAGCTCGCCGGTGTAAATGACGAGTTCATGCTTGATTGTCTCCGTTTCTCCTTTTTTAATGTGCCAATCGGCCTTTCTTGCCCTCGCCGGACCAGCGCCCAGTTGCTGGTCAACGCGCCAGGTTTGGGGATAACCTTTATTTTCAGGATGATCCAGAATCGCAATGTGTGCGAGGTTATCGCGGCCCGTCACCTGCATGCCGATATCCACCCACATGGCGGCCTGGCCCTCTGCTTTTTCATTTTTTTGCCGCGCAGCATTGATCACCTCGCCCTTAATGCCTTCCTTCCAGGGCATTCTGACGAACAAGCCGCCGTAATCATATTTTCCAATGGTCACATCCGTTTGTGCCTCGCCATTCCATTCGAGATCGAGCAGATATTTGCCGTCTTTGAAACGCATGGACCAGTTCTGGGTTTCGGTCAAAACAGCCTTCCCAGTCGAATCAAGCAGATTATAGACTGTTTGCCATTTGACTTCGGTTCCTTTTGCTTCAACCACTTTTGCCGAAACCCTTTTCCAATAATCGCCGTCTGGATGATGAAAATAGTCGCGGCTGTTCACGCGCGTGTAACCCCAGTAAATGCCAGTTTGATGCTTGTGATGACCCGGGCTGTATTCGGTAAGCACGCCTTTTCCGTCCGGCGCGACAATCGGGTGCAGGTAAGGGCGGAAATTTGCCTTCGCATTCTGGACTAAAATCGGCTTTTTATCTGTTCCATTAAATATACTGATGGTCTCTTCCGCTTCGTTTTGAACGGCAGAAAGGGAATTTTCCGCAACCACATTTTTTTTGATTTCCTTCGCGGGATTTTTTAAATTATATCCGAAATTGAGCAACAGGAAAATGAGGAAAAGCGGGGCTGACCTTATGATTTGCATAGGTTTTACAATCAGGTAATGGTTGGTGAAAGGGCTTGGAATGACAGGAATAAGCACAAAACCTTCTGGAAATACTCTTAAACCTTTCAGGAAGGCTACATTAAAAACTTAGGTTTCGATCTGTCATGGCGTTGATCAAAATGATATGGCTGCTTATATTGATTACCATGATGGACTTTCATGGGATCATTTACCGTGGCGTGAAGCAAAAAAAAGATGCAAGTTACCAGGGCCGGATCACCAACATTAACCCCCTGATCCTGAATAAGGGAAAATTGGCTGGAAGCTGGCGGTTTGCTAAATTCAGAGGCAGTTCGGCCGTTCCGAATAAAGATCGCAGCCTGCTAAAAGTGACCGGCAGCATGGATCAGGTTTTAATGTCCTTTTTCCCCGACAGCACTTTCACCCGTGTTTATCAAGATGGCAAATACGATTTCGGCCAATATTCTTATGACGAAAATGACCAGTCGCTTTTATTGACGGCCAATCGCAAAACGGAGGAGTTGAAAGTGATTATACAAACGTCGCCTTCGGGAAAACAGCGACTTTTGGTAGAGTTCATGCCGGGAAACAGCCTGCCGCTGGCCCAATATGGTGAGCCGATAGATAGATATATGGAAGATCCTTTTTCCGTTCAAAACAATGCCTGGCGTATTAAACCGGACGCGCCGGAAACGAAGGATAAAATTTATGACCGGCTGATCAATTACATTGGCCACAATGCATCCATATTAAGGGCCGCTTACACGCGGGAGCAGGATTACATTTCGTGGGAATTCTCCAAAGGGATTATTAAGGTCTATAATGTAGGCATCGGCATTGTGCCCAAAAACGAAGTGCCGGAAGCGTGGATCGACAGTTTTCATTCGCGCGAGGATGCAATGGAATGCTATGCGTTGTTTGAAAATTACCTGCGCACTGCAAAGCATACCAAACATAATTCGGGCAACTGGGTCAAAGATGATTACCAGATCCTGGCCGACATCCGTCAAGGCTTGCTCAGATGGCAAAAAACCGGCGTCCGCGAATAGGTTAATGCACAAAAAAAGAGGGAGAAATAATCCCCCTCTTTAACTTTCTCTTTCTCCGTAAAGCCTTCTCAAATTAAGGCTGATTTTAATTACTTCGTAGTGCTTTTCAATTGTAGGCCTACGATAGCTGCTTTTTGTGATGCACTGTGATTGTTGGTGTCAATCGAATTTTTTGCTTTCTGTGGTGCCGGACTTTCCAAAACGGGAAGTGAAGCTGGAAGTGCTTTGCTTAGTCCAGAAACTTTTACTTTTTCTTCAACTGTATATGCAGTGGTATTAGCGTTAGCGTAAGTTACGAAAGTCAAGGCCATCAAGGCTGCTGCGAAAATGTTTTTTGTATTTTTCATTGTTAATAGTGTTTACGTTTTTTGTTCTGTTTTTGTCTCTAATTCTTGTACAAATATACTACAATTATCTGAATACAAACGTTCAAGCAGACAATGTGCTTTACGGCATTCGGCGGAAATGATCATAATTTGAAGTTTAAGATCCGCTTATACAGCTTCTTAAAATATAATTATTTAAAGATTAGAATTTGAATAGTAACCTAAAAGCTGCTTTTTTTACTTCACTTAATTCTGTTTGGCTAGGCCAACGGTCAATCTTAGAACAATCCAATTAAAAAGGATAAGATACAATTTGGCAAAGTGATCTTTAATCAGAATAAAATTCGGAGTGTATTTTATCAATAGCCATTTTTGCCAATTTTTTGACCCAAAAAGCTCCCACTGCCAAAAAATATTTTGAAAATAATTTTAAATAGTTTTCACCGATTGATTATCCGGTCAGTTTTTCGGGTGTTTTTATAAACTTTGCGGCTCAATCGAGTAAGTTTGCAGCTATGAAATTGTGTATTGCTGAAAAGCCAAGTGTTGCCAAAGACATTGCGGGAATTATCGGGGCCAATCAGCGCAGGGACGGTTATTATGAGGGGAATGGTTATCAGGTCACCTGGACTTTTGGTCACTTCTGCACATTAAAAGAACCGCACGACTATACAGAACGCTGGAAATCATGGCGTTTGGAAGACCTTCCCATGATCCCATCCAGTTTCGGCATCAAGCTGATCGATAATGCGGGAGCGATGAAGCAATTTGCGGTGATCGAAAGTCTGGTCAGCAAATGCGAGGAAGTGATCAACTGCGGGGATGCGGGCCAGGAAGGTGAGCTCATCCAGCGCTGGGTATTACTGAAAGCCAAATGCACCGTTCCCGTGAAACGCCTCTGGATCTCTTCGCTTACCGAACAAGCGATTCGCGAGGGTTTTGAAAAACTCAAAGACAGCGCACTTTACAACAACTTATATGCAGCAGGCAGCGCACGCGCCATCGGCGACTGGCTGCTGGGCATGAACGCGACACGCCTTTTTACCAAAAAATTCGGTCAGGGAAAGGTCGTCCTGAGCATTGGCCGCGTCCAAACGCCTACGCTCGCATTGATCGTGCAGCGTCAGAAGGAGATCAATGCATTTATCTCGGAAGAATATTGGGAATTAAAAACCATTTACCGCGAAACAGAATTTACGGCAACCATTGACCGGATCAGGAGTGAAGAAAAGGCAAAAAAAGGCCTCGCCTATTTGCTGCTGCACGATTTTGAAATAACATCATTTGAAAAAAAGGAAGGAAAAGAAGGAAATCCAAGGCTCTTCGACCTGACTTCACTACAAGTGGAAGCCAATAAAAAGTTTGGCTATTCCGCCGAGGATACATTAAAGCACATTCAAAATCTCTACGAAAAGAAATTCGTGACTTACCCGCGGGTCGACACAACCTATCTTTCCGAAGATCTGCATCCCAAAGTAGAGGGCATATTGAGGCAGCTCACTTACTATGCGCAACTGACCGCGCCGCTTTTGGAAAAACCAATCCCAAAATCAAAAACGGTTTTTGATGATAAGAAAGTAACGGATCACCACGCCATTATTCCTACCGGCGTTTTGCCCGGTAACATCAGCTCGGAAGAAAAGCGCATTTACGACCTGATCGCCCGCCGGTTTATTGCCGTTTTCTATCCGGAATGTAAGGTTTCAAACACAACGGTGCTGGGAATGGTGGGACAAGTTGAATTCAAAGCAACAGGGAAGCAGATTCTGGAACCGGGCTGGCGGGCTGTTTATGCCAATGATGCCAGCGCGAGAAAAGAGGCAGCGGAAGAGGAAAAGCTGATGCCCAACTTCGAAGTCGGCGAAAGAGGCCCGCACGAGCCGCGCGTGCACCAGGGAAAAACCACGCCGCCCAAAGCTTACACGGAAGCCACATTGCTGAGAGCCATGGAAACGGCCGGGAAGCAGGTGGAGGATGAGGAAATGCGCGAGCTAATGAAAGACAACGGCATCGGAAGGCCGTCCACCCGCGCCAACATTATCGAAACGCTTTTCAAAAGGCGTTATATTGAAAAGAAAAAGAAGAACATTCTGGCCACACAAACGGGCATTGACCTCATTGACACCATTCAGAATGAACTGTTGAAAAGTGCCGAGCTCACCGGAAACTGGGAGCGGAAACTGCGGCTGATTGAAAAGGGCGATTATTCGATGGAAACGTTCAAACAAGAGCTGATCCAGATGGTTGTGGAGCTGACCAATGAAGTGAAGAATAACCGCGGACGTGCCATCAGCATTGCCGAAGAAGTGCCGGTTGTGATCGAGAAAGAGGAAAAAGAAAAGAAGCCCGCCAAACCCCGCGAGCCGAAAGAGCCAAAGGAGGAAATCAACATTGAAGCGCTTACGTGCCCAAAATGCAAAGAGCAATTGCTCAAAAAAGGAAAAACCGCTTACGGCTGTTCCAATTTCAGCGTATGCGGTTTTAAAATTCCGTTTGAGTTTTTAGGTAAAAAACTTACGGACAAACATGTATATGACCTGCTAAGCAAAGGCAAAACCGCCAAGATCAAAGGACTGCAAATCCCCGGCAACCCTGAAACCACCGACGCGAGGCTGGTCATGAATGGCGATTTCAATTTTGAAGTGGCTAGGTGATGCAGCTTTGAAGTGGCTAAGTAACGCAGCCTCCTTCTCCGCTTACATCGGCGTATTCGGCGTTTCAACAGTCGGTAACTGGAATGAAATCCCTGAAATCTGGCACAACGCAAGGAACTCCGAGAGGCTTGGCAACTGCCCGCCATTAAAGATTTTCTCTGCAATTTCCTGGCTCAGGCCTGCTTCTTCCAATGCATTACCATTATTAATCCCCTTTGCTTCAATTAGTTGCTTCATCTCAGCGACCAGTGCTTTTGCCTGATCTTCGTAAATTGTGGTTTCCATTTTTTCTGAACATTGATTTAAATGATTTGGAACAAAACTGTGCCAACTTATGCCCAGGCGTGACATTTGTGATTTCTCAAATAATTAGGCATTAACATGCGGATCATGGCGAATCAAATCATCAAACTGCGGGTTAATGCTTAATAATCTTTAACAAATCACAAACCATGAGCACATCCATTGCACAGACATTCCGCGTTGGCGGAGAAATTGAGATAAAAAGACTGGGTTATGGCGGCATGCAGCTTACAGGCAAGGGCGTCTGGGGCGAAGTTGCTGATCGGGAAAATGGCAAAAAAGTGTTACAAGCTGCCGTTGGAGCAGGAGTAAACTTCATCGATACAGCCGATTCTTACGGCCCGCATACCAACGAAGTCCTGATCGCAGATGCATTGCACCCCTATCGGCTCGACCTGCTAATCGCGACAAAAGGCGGCTTTGATCGGACCGGCCCAAATCAATGGGTCACCAACGGCGATCCAAAACACATCCGTGAAGCCATCGACGGGAGTTTGAAAAGATTAAAAGTTGAGAAAATCGACCTTTGGCAGTTGCACCGTTTCGATCCAAAATTCCCGGTTGAAGAGACGCTGGCACCTGTTGTAGAGGCGGTTAATGCGGGCAAAATACGATTTGTGGGTTTGTCGGAAGTAAATGTCGAGCAGATTCAGCGCGCTGAAAAAGTGATTGAAATTGTTTCTGTTCAAAACCTGTACAACCTGGGCGACCGCAAATGGGAAGAAGTCGTTGATTACACCGAGCAGCAAGGAATGGCATTTATCCCGTGGTATCCGCTCGCATCCGGCCCGAACAAGCTACAATCCAAAATCGCACAGATCGCCGAGAAGCACGGCGCTACAACTTCACAGATTGCGTTAGCCTGGCTATTGAAACGAGCTCCACACATTCTCCTTATCCCCGGCACCAGCTCGCTGGAACATTTAAAAGAAAACATGGGCGCAGCGAACATTACATTGTCCGATGAGGACTTTGAAGCGTTGTCGAGTGACATGAAGCACCTCACACAGTCTTTTGGGAAGCCGCCTTCTGCGGCTCCCAAAAGTGCTGAATTGTATAGTTCTTCTCCAATTTGGTAGCGTTCTCTGCTTGGCGCAAATCGTAATTCTGCTGCATATTAAGCCAAAGCTGCGGTGTCGTGTTGAACGCCTCAGCCAGCCTCAAAGCCATATTGACAGACACGGACTGCTTTCCGTTTACCAGGTAAGACAATGTTTTTCTGTCCACTGCCAATCCTTCCGCAGCTTGCGTAATAGTAAGATTAAGCGGCTCCAAATACATTTGCTTCAACACCTGTCCGGGGTGTAACGGATTCTTCATCGGGCCTTTTACTTTATTGTCTTCCATTGTTGAGTTCTGTTTAATGATAATCCAGATAATCAACGTCAGCGACGCCTTTGCTTGTAAATTTAAAGATGATCCTATAATTAGCATTCACCTTTACAGACCAGAAATCTTTATATTCGCCTGATAACTTATGCAAGCCAGAGCCTGGAAAATCCATATCTTCCGGTTCAGCCGCGCCATCCAGTAACGTCATTATCAGATTGATCTTACCCAATTGAGAAGCAGGAAGTTTTGTCCCATCCCCTTTCTGGTAAAGCAAACGTAAAGGCTTACTACTGATGCTGATGATCATAAAAACAAATGTACAGTGTAACTGGACACTGTACAAGCAATAGTAGGATTAAATATCTCAAATTCTCAGTCTAGACACAAACTGATCAACTCAAAGCCGCTACATTCTGCGCGTTCTTTTGCGCTTTCAATGCAAGCTCCGTGGCCAGGAAACAATGTTCCTGCGACATGGCGGTTTCGGTTCTGTTGAGGACGTCGTCTACGAGTTGGCGGCCGTAGGGAAGTTCTACTTTGCTGCAATCTATGTATTGTGTTTCCTTGTTATTGACTACGAAAAGGTGGTTTCCGCCTTCGCGGCCGGCAATGTCGATGTTTTTACGGATCTCGATGTAGCCTTCGGTGCCTAGCACGGTCAAGCGGCCATCGCCCCAGGATTTGAGGCCGTCGGGTGTAAACCAGTCGACACGAATGTAGCCGGTGCCTCCGTTGCCACGCAGCATTGCATCACCAAAATCTTCGAACTTTGGATATTGCGGATGGTTGACATTACCAACCTGTGAGGCGACAACTTCGGCTTTTGTAGATCCAGTGAAGAAAAGAAACTGGTCAAACTGGTGCGATGCAATGTCACAGATGATGCCTCCAAAGCGCTTTTTATCAAAAAACCATTCGGGACGTGATTTGGGCGTCATGCGGTGTGGCCCGAGACCGATGGTTTGCACCACTTTTCCGATCACGCCTTCTTTGATCAATTCTCCTGCCTTAACTGTCGCGCGGTTTTCCAAACGTTCGCTGTACATGATGGAGTAAATGCGTTTGGTATCCTTTTGCACTTTCCGCACCTGCGCAAGCTGTTCCAACGTGGTTATGCCCGGTTTATCGACCATATAATCCTTTCCGCTTTTCATGACACGAATCCCCAGCGGTGCGCGCTCGTCGGGAATACCGGAACTTAGGATGAGCTGAATAGACTTGTCATCGAGAATTTCGGCTTCGCTTTTTGCTTGTTTGGCTTGCGGGTAACGCTTGGCGAATGCGGCAGACAAGTCCTCTTCTTTGGCATAAAACGAAACCAGCTCTCCGCCACCCCGTGTAACCGCCTCCACCTGACCGTAAATGTGGCCGTGGTTCATTCCAATCACGGAAAATTTAATTCTGGGTGGCATATTAGGCGTTAATGGTTCTTTCACAGAACGCGCCAGCGCGGAGGCAGAAGCCTTTTCCGCCAGGCCGGGCAACAACATGATGCCTGCGGCTGTGCTTACTGAATTCCGGATGAACTGGCGGCGGTTATCGTCTGATTCTTTCATGTCAGGATTGAAAAGTTGTGATGATATACAAAGCACATTTTATGCATATATAATGTACCGCAATCATGGACACCATTATCCCACTTTTTCCCTGACAAGAGCAGGCCGACCTGCGCATTTATTTATTCCCTACTGAAACCCCGAATGTGATCCGGGAATCGTTGCGTTTGCGGGTGGCTTCTACCACACTTTCATAAGAGTTTTCGAAGCTCGTCCGCAATGTAACCCATTTGTTCAGAGGCAGTTCGAAAGAAATGATGGTGTTCCAACGCAGGTTTGAAAAATCATTCAGAGCCGGTTGCAGGAATGTAAGGTGGTTGATCCGGATTTTATCCTGTAACAGCGAATGCTTGCCCTTTACCCGAAATGAATTCCTTATGGTCGTCACCGTTGAGATTTCCTGGAAATTGGTGGATTCATAAAGGATCGCATTCGTCAGGCTCATGTCATTGGATTTATTCCTGATGAGGCGGTAACCTACTCCCGCACCCGCCATCTGGCGCAGATCGATGCGGCGCAGATTGCTGGTTTCCAGAGCACCCAGTCCGAATGCATAGGTTCTCCGCTTTTTGAAAACGTCTACGAAAAGGTCAACATAACTATCTCTTTCCGCGAGGATACCGCTTTGCTTTCCGTATGTAAAACGCGGGTTGGTGGCTACATTGATAGCTGGGCCGCTGAATGTGAGTTCTGCCCTGAGCACGACGAGGCTGCGGTTCACATTCCCCCGCGCAAAATTCCCATCACCAATAAAGCGGTAACGAATTGTGTCGAACAGCGGAGGCGGAGGCTTTACGGCGCTATCCGGTTTTACTGACAACACCGAGTCGAGTGGAACGGCCTGCGGTGAGCCAGAGGACGGCTGCTGCGCGTTGGCGAAGGCCGTTGAAATAAATAAAAAGAAAGCGGTAAGCTTTGTAAAATTTAATCCTACACTCATTTTTCTAATGCCTTAACCTTTCCTAATCTACGTAAATGCCTCTCCTCTCCCGTAAAACGCGCATTAAGGAAAGATTCCACGAATTCCTGCGCAACCATATTCCCGGTAATGCGACCGCCCAGACAAAGCAAGTTCAGGTCGTCATCTTCCACACCCTGGTGGGCCGAAAAGTGGTCATTAATCAACGCTGCACGAACGCCGGCAACTTTATTAGCCACCACAGAAGCGCCCACGCCGCTTCCGCAAACAGCAATGCCGCGTTCCACTTCCTTTTTCACAACGGCATTGGCCAATGGAATCACAAAATCCGGATAATCGTCCTTGGAATCCATTTGATAGGCGCCAAAATCTGTTATATGATGCCCTTTTTCGATTAAATAGGTCTTCAAGAACTCTTTCAGTTCGTATCCGCCGTGATCAGCAGCAAGTCCGATTTCCATGTTGAGAATGATTTAAAATGAATGTGCAAAATAGTTCATTAATTTGCCATATGAAACAGAATGCCCCTGCCGACGCAGAAAACCAGCCAGCCCACAACTTTGTTTTTCAGGATTTCAATCTCGCAGATTTAACAACCACACACATTCTGCAGAACAGCGCTGAACTGCCGGCCACCGACCGGAGAGGCTTCTTTGACATCCAACCGCACGAAATTGATGTGGATTATGCTTCATTTAAAATCCCCGAAGCATTAACCGACCATTGTAAAGTTGTAGCCAGGCAAAACAGTCATTCGCTGACTGTCTATTGTGAATGCAATAAGCCTAAAAAACGGCTGTGCGAGCACCAGATCCAGGTTCTGTATAACCTTAATAACAGAAAGGACCTGCGTGCATTTTTTGATAAAAAGCTGAGATTTGACAAAATACGAGTTGTTGCGCAGGATTATGGCTTAGAGAATGAGGCGGACCTGGATGCTTATTTTCAGCTGATTTACATGAATAGGGAGCTGGAAATCAAGCCCAAGATGAAAGAGCTGATCCCGATCAGCGCGTCGTCGGTTTCGTTTTTAGAGAACCAATGGATTAACAAGTCTGCTATCGACATTCCGGGCTCAGAAGTGCCGAAGGAGAATTCGAAAACAATCGTCGTCATTGGTCAGCATAAGTATTACGAGCATTTTTATTTCGAGATCCATGAAGCCGCAACCACGCGCGACGGAAAGCTTAAAAACCCGCTTACATTAATAAATCCGCTGGACGCGATATGGAAAACGCACGACGCGGACGTGATCAAGTTTTACACGGCCATTGCTTCTTTCCAGAATAATTTCCGAAAAAAGCAGGTCGATACCGATATAGCGGGACTCAAAAGCATTGTCAAAAATCCGCACGGACTCGACTTTTTTTACCATAACCCATTGATTTCCGAGAATGTCAGCGCAGCGTCCCTGGTTTTGGTAAAACTGGAAAAATCGCCCGTTGATATGCATTTGAACATTGACCGAAAAGATCCGTTTTTCCAGATTTCGGGCCAACTGAGCCTGAACGGCGTTTCTCTGGACCTGGAATTAGTCAAGATGCGTTACGACTACTTTGTGTTGTATCTGGATGCTTTGCATTTAATTGATAATGAGGACATTTTGAAAACCGTTGAATTTTTCAGCCAGCATAATCAAAAAATTATCATTCATAACTCGAAGTTTGAAGAATTCAGACAAAACCTGCTTTCGAAGCTGGAATCGAAGATCCGGATCACTTATTCGTATCTGAAACCGGCCACGCAGGCTCAGAAAGAAGAACAGGGATTTCATCTCGAAAATGAGAAGATCATTTACCTGGAAGATTTCGGGAATTATGTAATGATCACGCCCGTCATGAAATATGGACGTGTAGAAGTGCCTGTTTTTTCCAAGAAACAAATTTATTCGGTCGATGCGCACGGCAATCCGTTCAGCGTGCAACGAGATGAAAGTGAAGAGCTTCGGTTCGCAAGCGCTATTATCCGCCAACATCCTGATTTTGAGGATCAGCTGGGCAGGGAATTCTTTTATTTGTATAAAGAACGCTTCCTGAACGAGTCCTGGTTTCTGAACACATTTGAGGAATGGAGAGATCAGAAAATAACGGTGCTCGGATTTGATAAACTAACAAAAATCCGGCTTAATCCGAACCGCGCGCAAGTGTCTGTGCATGTGATCAGCGGCATAAACTGGTTCAATACAACTGCGGGTGTGCGCTTTGGAAATCAAAAGGTTACCTTAAAAAATCTGCATAAGGCCGTTAAGAACCGAACGAAATATGTGCAGCTGGACGACGGCTCACAGGGCATCTTGCCAGATGAATGGATCGAGAAATTTGCCAAATTTTTTGAAGCCGGTGAAATTGTCGGGGATGTTATCCAGACATCAAAGATGAACTTTGCTTCGGTGAGTGAAATGTATGATGCTGAGGCGCTTAGTAATGAAGTGAAAGAGCAGATTGCATTCTATAAATCCCGTTTTGCCGATTTTGAATCGATTGAAGCCGTCGAAGTGCCGGCAGATCTGAACGCGTCATTGCGCGAATATCAGAAACAGGGGCTTAACTGGCTGAATTTCCTGGATGAATTCGGGTTTGGCGGCTGCCTGGCGGATGATATGGGTCTGGGCAAAACCTTGCAGATCATTGCCTTCATCCTAACGCAAAGAAATAAGCAGGTTCAAAACACAAACCTGATCATTGTCCCTACGTCCCTGATATTCAACTGGCTGGCGGAAATCGAAAAGTTTGCCCCGTCGCTCAAAGTCCTGACCATTTACGGCGCGGACCGGGTTAAGACCATTTCTGACTTTGATAATTACGAGGTGATTCTGACGTCGTATGGCACGTTGCTTTCGGACGTCAATTTCCTCAGGAAATATTATTTCAACTACATTGTCCTCGATGAGTCGCAGGCCATCAAAAATCCTGAATCACAGCGCTATAAAGCCGCTAGACTATTGCAATCCCGGAATAAGCTTGTGCTGACGGGGACGCCGATTGAGAACAATACATTCGACATTTATGGCCAGCTTTCGTTTGCTTGCCCGGGCTTGCTAGGCAACAAAACACAGTTCCGAAACCACTTTTCCATGCCTATTGACCGTTTCAAGGACAATGACCGGGCGCGGGAACTGCAAAAACGCATTGATCCGTTCATTTTGCGGAGGACCAAAAAGCAAGTAGCAACCGAGCTTCCGGACAAGACGGAGATGGTGATTTACTGCGAAATGGGCGAAGAGCAGCGCAAGGTTTACAATGCTTATGAACTCGAATTTTATACATTTCTAAATACAAAAAACGAAGGCGACATTGCGCGCGAGAGCCTGCATGTGTTGCAAGGGCTTACCAAACTGCGCCAGATCTGCAACTCTCCTGCCCTGTTGAACGACCACCTTTATTATGGCAATGCGTCGGCCAAAATCGACACGCTTTTGGAACAGATTGAGAGTAAATCCACGCAGCATAAGATCCTGGTTTTTTCACAGTTCGTGACCATGCTGGATTTGATCAAGGCAGAGCTGGTCACGCGCGGGATCAAGTTTGAATATCTTACCGGCCAGACGAAGGACCGGGCTGCAAGGGTTGACAATTTTCAAAACAATGCGAACATTCGCGTGTTTCTGATCAGCCTGAAAGCGGGCGGAACGGGATTGAATCTCACAGAGGCGGATTACGTTTATCTCGTTGATCCGTGGTGGAACCCGGCGGTTGAAAATCAGGCCATTGACCGGAGTTACCGCATCGGGCAGAAGAAAAATGTGATCGCCGTGCGCCTCATTTGCCCGGGGACGATTGAGGAAAAAATCCTAGAATTACAAGAATCCAAAAAGGACCTCGCCGACGATCTGGTAAAAACGGATGCTTCCGTCCTGAAAACTTTGACGAAAAAGGATTTGCTTAACCTGGTCAGCTAGTCCAGGTTTTTACTGATCTCCGTGATCAGGTATTCTTTTGGATCGTTAAAATATTCCCAAAAGAAAATGCCGGCCAACTTATTCTTTTTGACATATTTACATTTGTCCCGCACTGACTTTTCGTCCTCGTAAGTAATCAACACTTTGGTCGACTCATTAAACAGATAGGGTGCTTTTGCTTTTTTATCGTAAAACTTTTTGTAGCCATTCTGGTTGATCAATGTGTCTTTCAGCTTGGTATAACCGCCTCCCTGCACGGATTTTACGCGTTTTTCGCCCAGTCCGTTATTGTTGGCCGTTGCGGCTTCCCAGCCTTTTCCATAGAATGCAGCGCCGAGCACAATCTTGCTTGCCGGAACGCCTGCCGCCATGAAATTCTTTACGGAGCGGTCGGCCGAGGAACCGTCCGGGTTGTAATCATATAAATTCGTGTGGTGGCCGACGGTCCCGTTTTTCCCGCCGTAATCATAAGTCATGATGAAAACATAATCCAAAAATGGCTGTGCAAGTCCCATTTCGGTGTTTTCGATGAATGATTTCGAGCCTCCTACTGCCGTTGTCAGTTGATAAGCCCGGCTTTTTTCTTTTTGCAGCAGATCCAGTTCTTCGCGGATGGCTTTGAACATTAATGTAAAATTCTGCCTGTCTTCGGGCCGGAATATGTTTCCTTCTTCTCCCGGCATGGCAGGATATTCCCAGTCAATGTCCACGCCGTCCAGGTTGAACTGACGTACAATGTCCACGCTGGATTTGGCAAATTTTCTTCGGGAAGTTTCGGTTAGGACGGCATCCGAGAAGTTTTCACTCCAAGCCCATCCGCCGATGGAAATCAGGATTTTGAGATCCGGATTTTTGGCTGCTTTCATTTCGTTCAGCTTGCGAAAGTTGGTGGAATCCGTTGCCAGATTGGTCAGCACTGCGAGGCTGTCCTGCACATTCACAAATGCGTAATTGATGTGGGTCAGCTTTTCGGCGTCAATTTCTTCTGTCTTAACCAGGCCGCGAAAACCGCCTACATACGCATTCACGATATATTTCTTCTTTTTCTGAGCAAATGCTGAGGCAGGGGAAAGAATGATCAGCGCGAATGCTGACAGCAGCAGGTATTTAGCGGATTTCATGTTTCAGGATTTAGGATATTTTAGTCAAAAAGCACTATTCTTCGTGATATTACTTCTTTACCTGTCTGAATGCGAACGATATAGATGCCAGTGGTGAACCTGGAAAGGTCTGTGCGCGAAGATGCTGTTATTTTCGTGTCCATCTGCTTTATTCCGCTGGCATTATAGAGCTGCATTTGTGCGGCCACAGGCCTTTTTAATTCAATAACCAGCATTTTTTGGAATGAATAAATAACGTAATCCGACATCGGAGCCTCACTGCCGGTAATGATAGCATTGGCTAAAACAATAGAAATAAGGCTGTAAGGCGAACTTCCACCCGCATTAACGGCCTTGATCCGATAAAAATAATTGGTGTTGGCCAGCGAATCGGTGTCCTGGAATTGCAGCACATTTGCGGCCACTTTTCCGATCTGTTCAAACTGTGTGGTAACGTCTTTGGAACGTTCTATGACGACTTCTTTGGCATTGGCAGACACGGCGGCCCAGCTCAATTGCACAACATCCGGCGCGATAGGAATGGCGGAAAAGTTTTCGGGCCTATCGGGCACCGGAATGTTATCCGTAGTCGCCGAATCCACATTGCTATATGCCGAAGCGCCCGCCGCATTGATGGCGCGAACGCGATAATGATATGTAGTGGCTGGGTTAAGGCCTGTGTTTTGGAATGATTTAATGTTCGGTGCAAGGTCTGCGAGCTTTGTAAAGGCAACGCCATCCAGCGACCGTTCCAACTGAAAACCACTCTCATTCAATGCATTATCCACCCAACTGACATTGATTTGCGTCGGGGAAACGGAAACCGCACTCAGGTTCTCAGGAGCATTTGGGGCAACGAGGAATGTGGTTGCATTGGCAATGTTGCTGTAAGCTGATTTGCCGGCGGCATTTTTGGCCAAAATCCTGAACCAGTATTTCGTTGACGGCGTAAGGCCTGTGTTCGGGTATATTTTGACGTTGGCCGCCAGGTCCGTGATTTTCACAAATTTCAGACCGTCGGTCGATCGTTCCAGCTCGAAGCCAGTTTCGTTAACCGCATTATCGACCCAAGTCAAATTGATTTGCGTGGCAGAAATAGCAGTGGCCGCCAGCGCTGACGGTGCCTTAGGAATGACAGCAGACCAGGCAGCAAGGTGGATCAAGCAGAAAAGGGCAGAAAGGAACGCGTATTTCAATGTTTTGGTAAAGATATCATTCATAGGTTGGGTGTAATGCGACAGCTTTTGCAATAAATATTTCCTTCATAACGAGCTCACAACCAGCCCTTCTTTTTGAACCAGCCATAAATTGCAACCGTGATAAGCCCCATAACAATCATCACAACGGGGTAACCATATCTCATCCGCAACTCGGGCATAAAGTCGAAGTTCATGCCGTAAATACCGACGATAAAAGTTAAAGGCATAAAAAACACTGAAAACAGCGTAAGAACGCGAACGATCTCGTTGGTACGCTGGGAAGAAATTGAAAAATAGATCATGACCAGCTGATTCATATTTTCAAAAAGCGTGTCATAAATGTTCTGCATTTTGACAAAAAGATCCCTCGTATCCCGTGTATAGGCATTGGAATGATCAGGAGCATCCATCTTGTCCACAATCTCATGCGATAACATGATGATGCGGCGCGTCACTTCCACCCTGCGTCGGAGATAATACAGGCCCTTTAATAAAGAAGGCCTGCGGTTTTTGAGAAACATATTTTCCTCGTAAAACTCAATGTCACTCGTCAGTTTCACAGAAGGCGCTTCATAGGTGGATAGGCAGCTCTTAATGATCTCATTCACAAGATGTAATGTGTCCTTGCATTGATGTTGTTCGAGTTGATTTTCGGCAATGAAATTTGGCGCGTCCCACGGTTTACGGTGTAAGGTGATTACTTTTTCCTGGAACATAAAAATGGCAACCTTATCGGTCAGCTCCGGAACCGTATCTGCTTCCGGGCCGACCTTCTCGGAATGGAGCCGGAAAATGATGAACACGTAATCACCGACTTTTTCATATTTGGGAAGGTGGTCAGGCTGCAACCAGTCTTTGATGGAGGATTTATGGAGTGAATGAGCCTCGGTAAGTTGTTTCAACTCTTCCTCATTGGGGTCTGTAATATCCAGCCACTCGAATGGATATTTTGTCTTCTCAGCAATCGTATTGATCATAATTTATTTGTCGGGCTTTGCATCCATGATGAAGCGCAGTGACTGATCTCTGGTAACAAACGCAACCGTCCAGTTATAAAAAGTTCTCACCTGGTTCCGATAGCGGATCAAAGAGAACAAATGCACGACCAGCCACAGAAAGTAAGCTATAAAACCTTTGAAATGCAAACTGGAAGGTCGGCTACGGCCTTGCTGATGCCGGTAATGGCCATTGTGCCATTGTCTACATAATGGAAATCTTGGAGCGGCTTGCCGTCGAGCATCACTACTTTTTCGTATCCATGTTCTTTAGTTTATGCCCAATGCATGAAATCAGCTATTAGAATTGTGCCGAATGCATGAGCGCGCGCATGAAGGCATATTTCGCGCATGAACACTGTGCAAAACATTGCTCATGCAGATATTTAATAAGATTTTTTGGAAAAAACATTGAAAACCACGCCCGTTCGATTCACTGGCACATGGTTTTAGGGATAGGCCGCATTCACAATAATTAGAAACATTAACATTACTAAACCATGGATTACAACATAGATACGAAAGGACAGACGCAAGGTTCGCAGCCTGGTATTGAACACATTATGGATCCGGCTCCTGTCATAATCCGGGATAACTACCGCGGAAGCGGCAAGCTGGAAGGCAAAGCGGCACTGATTACCGGTGGAGACAGCGGGATAGGAAGAGCGGTAGCGGTTCATTTTGCACGGGAAGGCGCGGATGTGGCGATCGTCTACCTGGAAGAAGACCAGGATGCGCAGGAAACAAAGGCATTGGTAGAAGCAGAAGGAAAAAGATGTCTGCTCGTTCCGGGTGACATTCGTGACGAGTCATTTTGTAAAGACGCTGTTGCGCAGGTTGTCAGCGAGTTTGGAAAGTTGAATGTTCTGGTAAATAATGCTGCTGAACAGCATCCCAAGGAAGATATCCGGGAGATCACTGCCGAGCAGCTCCACGTAACCTTTGCTACCAACATCTTCTCATTCTTTTTCTTTACACAAGCTGCATTGCCGCATTTGGCAGAAGGTGACAACATTATTAATACAACATCGGTAACCGCATATCACGGCAGCCCTGCATTGCTGGATTACTCTTCGACGAAAGGGGCAATTGTTGCATATACAAGATCGCTGGCACTGGCGCTGGCAGAGAAGAAAATAAGGGTGAATGCAGTAGCGCCCGGTCCGATCTGGACGCCGCTAATCCCGGCCACATTTGATGCGGAGAAAGTAGAAAAATTTGGAAAAGACACGCCTATGGAGCGTCCGGGCCAGCCTGCTGAGGTTGCTCCGTCGTATGTTTTCCTGGCATGTGAGGATGCTTCTTACATCAGCGGACAGGTGCTGCACCCGAACGGTGGGCAAGTTGTTAACGGATAATAGTAAATTAAAAATGGGCCCTATGGCCCATTTTTAATTTACCTCGACTTCCGAACGTTGCAGGAGCCACTTCACAATGGTTTCTTGCAATGTATCTTTCACGACGGGTTTGGTGAGATAATCGTCCATTCCCGCATCAATGCACTTCTCCCGCTCGCCCACCACTGTTCCCGCAGTAAGCGCAATGATTGGGATCCTTCTGCCCGATTCCATCCTGCGTATCTCCTGCGTGGCTTCATAACCATTCACTTCGGGCATCTGGATATCCATAAATATGATGTCAGGATTTGTTTCCGCATATAGTTTGACGGCTTCTCTCCCGTTCACGGCTTCGATCATGGTCACATTGGACAAAATCTTTCCTAACATGGTCTTTACCAGCAACATATTGATCTTGTGATCTTCGGCAATCAGCACTGTAATGGCGTCGGATGATGTTTCGGTACTTAGGCTGTTCGCAGTGTCGACGGTTAGTTGCCGGGTGGGCTGATTTTTGGTATGTATTCGCGACAACATCGAAAACAACTGCTTGATCTTGACAGGCTTTACCAGAAAACGCGGAACGTTGAGCTCAGTCATTACAGCCGTGAGCGTTTCCTCTTCAAAAGAGTCATTGAGCAGGATTATAGGTAAATCTTTCAAATCCTGATCATTGCTGTTGCGGACTTTACGTATCGTTTCAATGCCGTCCATTTCCGGCATCTGGCAATCCATCAGGACTACATCATATTTCACGTCCGAAAATAATTTTTCCAATGCTTCCTGCCCGCTAGAAACAAAATCGGAATCAATGTCTTTGTTGATCAGGACGTCGGTGAGGATAGTTCCGTTATGCACATTGTCGTCCACCACAAGGACACGCCTGATGTTGTCCGTATTGTCCCAGAAGAACTCGTCCCCGTCCGGGATGATTTTGAATGTTACATCAAAAAAGAAAATACTGCCTTCATTGGCCTTGCTGCTGAGCTGCAATCGGCTGTTCATTAATTCCAGCAGACTGTTAGAGATGGTAAGGCCCAGACCTGTGCCGCCAAATCGTTTTGTCGTGGAAGAATCCGCCTGGGAAAAAGCATCAAATATCTTACGCTGGTTTTCGGGCTCAATCCCGATCCCGGTGTCCCGCACCAGAAAACGGATGGCCACTTCATCATCATTGCGGCCAAGCAATGCTATTTGCAGCTCTACCTCCCCGTCGATCGTAAATTTCACTGCATTGCTAAGCAGGTTTGCCAAAACCTGTTTCAGACGCAACGGATCTGCCAGCACATAATGCGGAATATCTGCCGGAATGTTTAAAAGCATTTCCAGATGTTTCTGCTGCGCCTGGTAAGTAAGCATATCCGCTACCTGCCCGCAGACTGTCAGCAGATCTGTTTTCTCATAGCGAAGATCCAGCTTTCCGGCCTCGATTTTAGAGAAGTCGAGAATATCATTGATGATTTCCAGCAGCGAATTGGCGGATTGGAAAACCATGGACATGTATTGCTGCTGCGTTTCGTCCAGGCGCGTTTTCATCAGCAAATCGGTGAATCCAACCACGCCGTTAAGCGGCGTCCGTATTTCATGGCTCATATTGGCCAGAAATTCGGATTTAAGCTTGCTCGCTGATTCAGCCTGTTCGCGTGCTTCCAGCAGTTCCAGCTCTGCGTGCTTTCGCTGCGTAATGTCCCTGATCACCGCTTGTATGATCTGGGAGTCGTTAACATTGATCAGATTCAGGAGCACTTCTGCAACGAAACTGTCCGTGTCAGGCCCAAACCGCTTGAATACCCATTCAAAACGATGGCTCCCGATCTCGTAAGCCGTTTCAAGATTCTCTTTGGCAATGCCGGCCAGCTGGTCGTAGGATGTGTAAGTTGCAGCGGCGAGCTCTTCATGCGTTTTACCGATCAGATTGTCAATCGAATCCAGATTAAACATTCTCAATGCGGCCTGATTGCAATCCAGGTATCCCTTCCTATCGAGCAGCACTACTGCGTCGCTTGTGGAGTCGTACAGACTGCGAAACTTAGCTTCCGAATCAAGGATAGCCTCGTCTGAGCGTTTGCGGCTGGTTATATCCTGAAATGCCCCGTAAAGTCTCACACAGGCGCCATCCACCATTTCGGACTTGCCTATCGTCCTGACCCAGATCTCATTGCCTTTTGAAGTAGTCAGCTGCAACTCAATGTCCCAGGGCGTTCCGTGGGTAATTCCGTCCAGCACCACCCTATTGATGGCATCGCGGCTCGCGCCTTCTTTATAAAATGAAATTGCCGTGTTGGCATCCGGTAAAAAATCTTCGTCTACTTCGTGTATCTGTCTTGTGATGGAAGACCAATACAATTCACCCGTTTTGGCATGCAGTTCCCATCCGCCGATCCGGGCAACGCTGTTTGTTTGTTCCAGAAGATCTTTCATCCGCCGCATTTCGTCGTCCGACTTCTTGCGCGCGGTAATGTCCCTCTCTATTGCAATGTAATTCGTACAGTTTCCTTCATTGTCAAAAACGGGTGTAATCTTCAAGTCAACCCAGTAGCATTCCCCATTTTTTTTATAACACAAGATTTCAACCTGAATGACCTTCTTTTCTATGCTGGCCTTATTGATTGTCTCGACCGTGGCCATATCCGTTTTAGGGCCGCACAGGAGATCCACCGGTCGGCGGCCTTTCACTTCGCGCCGGGTATAGCCGGTCTGGTTCTCGTATGCCCTGTTTACCCATGTGATTAATCCCCTGCTATCGGTTATCACTATGTAATCCGTTGTGTTAGAAGCAACAATAGCCAGTTCTTTCAACCTTTCACGGGAGCGGCGAAGCTCGGTAATGTTGTGGCTGGTCAGGATAATTTCGTTGCCCCGGGCGTCGATGCTCGCATTGGTATTACTCCAGGACCACGTTCCGTTCTTATGCAGGATGCGGTGCTCTATCCCGCCGCGGATGGGCGTATTGGTTTCAACGACCTTTAAAAGGGAAGCTGTACACAAATGCAGGTCATCGGGATGTATATAGTCTGTAAAGGATTGGCCCAGGGTTTCTTTGATCTGATACCCATATACTCTTGTCCAGCTTGGCGAAACATAAGTGAATGTCAGCGTTGGAGATAATGTAAAAAGAACGTCCTGGACATTGGACACCAATACAGAAAGGTCCTGTTCTGTTTTGATCTTCTGCGTGATGTCATAACCCAGGCAAAAAATCTCCTTTACCGTGCCTGATTCATCTTTCAGGGCAGTAAATTCCCACTGGGTTGTGGCGATTGTGTTGTGTTTAGAACGTTTTCTGAGAATTACGGAATGTGGCTTGCCCGGACTTAGCAGGCATAGTTCAGCTACTCTGAGGCATTTTTCTATATCTTCATTGACCACGCCCATGAGGGATGAGTGCCCTAGAAGCTCCTCACGTTGCACGCCATAGAAATTGCAGAAATAATCATTAAGGAAGATATAGTTTCCGTCAATATCTGTACGGACGACATACATGGAATGACTACCCATGAAAGTCTGAAAGAGCTGAAAGTCGCTTGCATTATTGGGTCCGCCCTGTTCCTCGGACATTGCGTTACCTGATGTATTCATTAATCAAAATTCCTTACAATTAAGCGTCGGTGTCACAAATACATATATCCGTACAATATAGCTTTTATTTAATTACTTTAACGGTTACAACAGGATAGTTTATAATACTTTTCGTAACAAAACAGAGCTACTTCGACATCTTCATGTAGAATGCGTATTTAGGACGCAAAATGTCACATTTTCAGCAATATCAGATAAGATCGTATAGAAATTAGAGCAAGAAATTAATCCTTCTTTTTCGGCACCTTTGCGCCTTCTTTCCGTGCCTCGGATAAACCGATGGCCACGGCTTGTTTCTTGGATGTCACCTTCTTACCCGAACCTGTTTTCAGTTTTCCTTCTTTTTGTTCGTGCATCGCTTCCTCTACTTTTTCTCCGGCCTTTTTTGAATACTTTGCCATGATTACAAGAATTTAGGTTGAAATAATTTACTTTGACGTTCAAAAATGATTCTCCGTTTTATACAAAAGCTATACCAGTTGAAAGCTATTACATGGTTCGGTACGGTTATAGTGCAAGATTTCAAAAATGCTTCTTTATGAAAAATCAGGCCAATCACTTTTTCTTACTTCTGCTGCTGGTAACCGGATTTTCTGCCATCAGTCAGCCGCAGTCCATTATATTGAAGAACGCGACGGTGATCGATGGCACCGGCGAAGAGCCGCGCGAGGATACGGACATTCTGATCATGGATGGCCGGGTGGTCGCGGTAGAATCCAACATTAAACTGAACGGTGCGAAGGAGATTAATCTGACAGGGAAGACGGTAATCCCGTCGCTGATATGTGCGCATGCGCATGTCGGCACTTTGCTGGGGACAACTTCTTCGGCAGAAAATTACACGAGAGAAAATGTGCTGCGCCAGCTCAAAAAATATCAGGATTATGGAGTTAATGCAGTGCTTGCTATGGGCACCGACAGGCCTTTGATCTTCGACGGCATGCGGGATTCGACGGTGGCGGGTTTGCTTCCGGGCGCTCGCCTCTTTTCGGCAGGGTACGGCTTCAATACACCCGATCCCAACCCGGGTTCATGGATGAACTTGCTTTTCCGCCCGGAAAATCCTGAGGAAGTGCCCGCCATGCTGGATAAGCTGGTTCCGCTTAAACCTACGGTTGTGAAGATATGGGTGGACGATCATGGCGGCAATGCTCAGAAAATGAAGCCCGAAATATACCAGGCCATTATCACCGAAGCGCATAAACGCAATATCCGCGTGGCAGCACATTTGTTTTATGCAGAAGACGCACGGCTCCTGACCGAGGCTGGCATTGATATCATCGCCCACAGCATTCGCGACAGGACGGTGGATGCGGAGCTTTTGAATAAAATGAAGGAGAAGAACGTCATATACATCCCCACACTTGCACTGGACGAATATCAGTTTGCCTACGCCAGTCAGCCGGACTGGATCAATGATGACTTTTTTATAAAATCATTGGAACCGGGCGTGCTTGAAATGGTTACCGATCCGGCTTACGCAGAAAAAGTCCGGGCATCTGCTGACTATGAACGGAATGCTGCTGCATTTAAAACAGCATTAATTAACCTCAAAAAAATCGTGGATGCGGGCATTACCGTCGCGCTCGGCACCGATTCCGGCGCATTTCCGATCAGGACGCAGGGTTTCACAGAACATCTGGAACTTGAACTGATGGTCCAGGCGGGCCTTACCCCAGTTCAGGCCATTATGCTTGCAACTCAAAATGCGGCAAAAGCGTTGAAAATTGACAATGAGCTCGGCACACTGACGCGTGGCAAAAAAGCCGATCTGATCATTCTGAGTGCTAACCCTGCTAATGATATCAAAAACACGCGCAAAATTGAAGCGGTTTGGAAAGACGGCCTCGAGGCTAGTAAAGGTCCTTTGTGAAGCGATTGGAAAAAAAACACTCCTGAATATGAAAATTGAATTTGAAAGACTGAATCACATCATGCTGTGCATTCCTCCCGGTGCAGAAGAAGCCGCCAGGGAATTTTACGGCGGTGTATTGGGTTTGAAAGAGCTGAGAGAAACGGGCTATCCGCTTCCGAATGGCGCTATCTGGTTTGCCATGGGCGATATTGAGCTCCATATCCGGGCAGAGGAGCCTTCGGAGCAGTCGCAGCGGCATCCTGCATTTGAGGTGAAGAACCTGGATGCGGCGCGGGAAATTTTGGAAAAGAATGGAATTGCAATCCGGCAGGACAGCCTCATACCCGACCGGAAGCGATTTTCCTTCCGCGATCCGTTCGGTAACCGCATTGAACTGATAGAAATGTTAGCTTGAAATCGTGTCTAAGTTCCAGGCTAACATCGTATACCAGGGTCGGTCAGCTTCTGGATTCTGTACTAAACCATCGAAAACTCCGCTTGGCAGACTGGTTGCTGCAATTCTGTTAAATTATTCCTGTGCGGTGTTAAAACGTCGTAAATGGAAAAAGTAATTCTAAATTTGCATGCGCATTTGCAGCGGACACACCGTTTTCCTTGATGTTAAAATATTTTTATAGATTTTTAATCCTCGTCGTGATCCTGGCGGTTACCACGGAAGTTGTATTGAGATATAAATATGGCTTCTGTAATTCTCCGCTCTATATTTCGGATCCGGATTTTGAATACATATATGCGCCCGACCAGGATGTGAAACGGTTTGGTTACCGCGTGCAGACCAACAGCTTTTCCATGCGCAATGAAGAAGTCCTGCCGTCGGATAGCATTGTGATCCTGCTTATCGGCGATTCGGTGGTAAACGGCGGAAGCCTTACCGACCAGGACAGCATTGCTTCTACTCTACTTGAAAAGCGTTTTCTGAAAGATTTCGGTACGCGCGTTCGGGTGCTGAACATTTCGGCCGGCTCGTGGGGCCCCGATAACATTGCCGCCTATCTTAAAAAATACGGAACATTCAAGGCCAGGCTGATGTGCCTGGTTACCAGCAGCCACGATGCGTACGATATCATGTCGCACCAAAGTCCTGTGGGCATCGATCCCGGCTGGCCCGATAAGCAATATAAAGTGGCGCTCTACGAACTCTGGGATCGTTACCGGTGGATTTTCTTTTACTATTTCAACACCTGGTTTTTCGCCCCAACCATTGAAAAAAACCCTGAGAGAGCCCTTCTGGATTCTATGGAAAGGGATTCGCTGAAAAAAGAAGAGCTTAATGATGCCGGAATCAGGAAGCCAGGATTGACTTTTAATCCCGGGTATGAGCAGATTTACGAAATCGCTAAAAAAGATTCTATCCCACTCTTCATTTATCTCCACCCCGAAACTTCGGAAATAGAGCTGGGACATTTCAATGATCAGGGCGACCAGATTATAGCCTTTGCCATTCAGCACGATATCCGGCTTGTGAACGAATTCAGCCTGGGAATTGATCCCAAATATTACCGGAAGCTGGATGTTGTACATTATAACAGCCAGGGACAGCTTTTTTTGGCAAACAATCTTTATCCTTTGTTCCAGGAATATTTAAATCTTAAAAAATAATGCGCGTTCTCGTTGTACACAACCAGTTATGGGCGCATTATAAGTCGCGGCTTTTCAGCGAAATCCATCGTGCATTCAAGGAAAAATATCCTGAAAGTGATTTCCTTGTTGTCCAGATCGCGCTTTATGAAGCCAGTCGCAGCGTGATGCAAAGCGATGACACCATTACATACGATTATCCTTATAAAGTGCTGTTTCAGCGCAGCCTGGATGAAGTGGGTTTTAAAGAAAGACGTGCAGCATTGTTTGCTGCTTTCGATGCTTACCAACCAACTGTCCTCAACATTACGGGTTATTTTGATCCGGCGCAGGTCCTTCTCATGTTTTACGCCAGGTCGAAAGGCGTAAAAGTGGTGCTTTCTTCTGAGTCATCTGCTGCGGACAACAGCCGGTCATTTATTAAGGAATCGCTCAAAAGATTCATTGTAAACCGGGCTCAGGCATTTTTTTGCTTTGGCAAAACGTCCGCTGACTACCTGGAAAGCCTGGGTGTAAAACCTTCGCAGATCCCGGTCCGGAATGCGGCGGTAATCGATGAGGAAGTCATCAGCGCGAGATACAATGCCGGAAAAGAGGCTAATGTGAATGTGGCGCGGGCTTTCAGGTTTGTTTTCGTAGGCCGGCTTGCGCCGGAGAAAAACCTGGGAACCTTATTGCGCGCATTTGCGAAAGTTCGTCCGCTGGATTCGGACATTCGGCCCTGGGAAATGATGTTCATCGGCGACGGCCCCGAGCGGGCAACACTCGAAAAGCTGACGGCAGAACTTGGTTTGCAAAATAAAATATCATTTGCAGGCGGACTTCCCTGGTATAAGGTCCCGGACCTGCTTGTGCATTGTGATGTACTGGTTTTGCCCAGTAATTCAGAGCCCTGGGGTTTGGTTGTGAATGAAGCCATGGTTTGCGGCATGCCGGTGATCGTGTCAAAGAATTGCGGTTGTGTGGGCGATTTGGTAGAAAACGGCGTGAATGGTTTTACTTTTGACCCCGATAACCAGCAGGAATTGGAAACTGCGCTGGCCTTTTTTATTCAGAATCCCGAAAAAATGGCCGATATGGGCCAGGAATCGCGGCGCCTGATCGCGCCTTTTTCCTCCCGGCAGGTTGCCCGGCAAATGGCAGACTGTTACCATAAATTGGCATAACAGCTTAATGTTTAGTTTTTTTCACAAAATGCACGCATGCGGATTTTAAATATTTGCGCTTACACCTGGGAAATTGGCGGCCCGGCCCGGATTATATACGACCATACCACGGAGGTTTTACGGCAAGGTCACCAGGTGGACATCCTGAGCCCCATGACGCCGGGCGATGAAATGTATCCGGCTCCCGAGGGTGCCAGGCTGTTTCCCGTAGCGCGCACGACTCCGGTCAGCAATGTTTACAGGGAATTTTCGCTTGAAATGTATCGCTTCCTGAGGCATCATATTCACGAGTATGATGTGATACACATGCATGGAATATGGCATTTCGGGAGCTTAGTACCATTTTTGATCCCAAATAATGCCGTTAAGGTGATTACTATACACGGACTGCTCGACAAATGGGCTGTTGCGCATCACAAATGGAAAAAAGACATTGTAACGCTGCTTTATCAGAAGAGAATTTTAGGAAAAGCGGACCTGATCCAGATCAACAACACCGACGAAGAAGGTGACGTGATCCGTTATCTGGGTTACCGTCCCAAAAACATGGTGATCGTTCCGAATGGGATGAAGCTGTCGGAATATTCCAACTTGCCTGCAAAGGGGAGCTTTCGTGCCAAACACCAGGTTCGCGAGAATGAGCAGGTCGTGCTTTTTATGGGCCGGCTCAACATTAAGAAGGGGCTTGACCTCCTGCTTCCTGCATTTAAAAAGATAGAAAAACAACTTCCTGATGCAACACTTTTCCTTGCCGGCGGCGATGATGGTTACCAGCAGGAAACGGAAGATTTTATCAGAAAAAACAATCTGCAAAACCGGATCAAACTCGTAGGATTACTGACCGATACGGCTAAAAAAGAAGCACTTGCAGACGCCGATGTCTTTGTTTTGCCCTCCTATTCCGAAGGATTTTCTATTGCGGTCCTGGAAGCGATGACTTCCAAAGTGCCCACCATTGTATCCGATCGCGTTGGGTTCGGGGATTATATTAAACGCTATGACGCAGCCTTTCTGACGCCGCTTACGAGCGATGGCGTGGCCAAGGGACTTCTTAAAATATTACAAGATAAAACCTATGCGCAGGATCTTGCAAATCGGGCTTACAAGATGGTAACGGAAAATTTTGACATACGGAAGGTGGCTAATCAGTTATTGGAAGAATACAAGAATGTTAAGAAAAAGTAAGTATCTTTGGCCGTTTGCAATAACCGCAAATTGGTAATTTTTGACTGTTGCTCCCGGGTATGATTGATTTGTCCGTCATCATTTTAACACACAATGAATCAAAGCACATTGCACGTTGCATAGAAAGCTTGCTTCTGGTGACTGATAAGATTTTCATTGTTGATTCATTTTCTACCGACGACACAGTGGCCATTGCCGAAAGCCTTGGCGCCACGGTCGTTCAGAACCCCTGGGTTTCCTACTCTTTTCAATTCAATTTCGGGATTCAGAATATTCCGTTCGGCACCAAGTGGCTTATGCGCATGGACGCCGACGAATACATTACGCCCGAACTGGCGAATGAGCTGAAAAACACATTGCATCTCACGCCTGCGGAAGTTTCCGGGCTGTATGTCAAACGCCGTGTATTTTTTATGGATAAATGGATCCACCGCGGCGGTTACTATCCGATATGGCTGCTCAGGGTCTGGCGCAGTGGCATTGGTCATTGTGAAGAGTTGTGGATGGACGAGCATATCAAGCTCAGCAGCGGCACCACCGCCCAGTTACAGCACGATATCGTGGACCATAACCTCAACAACCTGACCTGGTGGACCCAAAAGCATAACAATTATGCAATAAGAGAAGTCATTGATCTATTGAACATTAAATATAATTTTGATAGTAAAGAAACAGTAACTCCAAGCTTCTGGGGAAGTCAGGAACAGCGTACAAGGTTTTTAAAAGTCAAATACGCTAGCCTGCCTTTGTTTACGCGGCCTTTTATCTATTTCGTTTACCGGTATATTTTTAAACTTGGTTTTCTGGATGGTATGAAAGGATTGATCTGGCACTTTCTGCAAGGGTTCTGGTATCGCTTCCTGGTGGATGCCAAGATTTACGAAGTGTACTACCGGGCTGGGAAAGACAAGCAGGCTATCATAACACATTTTAAGACAGAATATGGAAAAGACCTTAAAAGCCCGAACCGATCTGTCAAAGTATGATAACAGCTGGTATAAGCCAGGCGGTTTTTTGAAACAGCTCCTCTGGTATTTTGCTAACCGGCTTTTTATCAACACTTACTTGCCTTATCCGATGGCGATCAAGCGGTTTGTGCTGGAAATGTTCGGTGCCAGGCTGGCCAAAGGTGTTGTGATCAAGCCAAAAGTGAATGTCAAATATCCCTGGTTTCTGGTGATCGGAGAAAACGCCTGGATCGGTGAAAATGTGTGGATCGACAACCTCACTATGGTGACAATAGAGTCAAACGTATGTTTATCGCAAGGTTGCCTGTTGCTGACTGGAAATCACAACTTTACGAAGAGCACATTCGACCTGATCGTCAAGCCGATAACGATCGAAAGCGGTGCCTGGATTGGTGCGAGAGCAACGGTTTGCCCGGGCGTGCGTGTCTATTCTCATGCAGTGCTTACGGTGGATTCCGTGGCTACGTCCGATTTGGAG
Source organism: Dyadobacter alkalitolerans DSM 23607 (assembly GCF_000428845.1). Lineage (GTDB taxonomy): Bacteria > Bacteroidota > Bacteroidia > Cytophagales > Spirosomataceae > Dyadobacter > Dyadobacter alkalitolerans. The sequence goes on from NZ_AUAS01000005.1 coordinate 234,302, forward strand.
GCCTATGGGATTTACCAGGGAAATCCGGCTAAATTTGTCAAAACAAGAAACTTATTCAGTTGAAAGTAAGTATCATAACCGTAGTTTATAATGGTGCGAAAACCATCCGGCAGTGCATTGAATCTGTTCTTGCCCAGGATTTTTCCGACATCGAGTACATTGTCATTGATGGAAATTCCAAGGACGGAACGCAGGAAATTATAGGCGAATACGGAAGCAAGATTGCCGCATTTGTAAGTGAACCCGACGGCGGAATTTACGATGCGATGAACAAAGGCATAAAATTAGCAACAGGTGATACCATAGGCATCTTGAACGCGGACGATTTTTATGCATACAATGCAGCGATCAGCGACGTGGTCGGCAAAATGGAATCGCCTGATATTCAGGGCTGTTATGGTGATCTTGTATATGTTGATGCAGTGAACGAGGTGGTGATCAAGAGAAAATGGATTTCCGGAAATTATAAGGAAGGTGCTTTTCTCAATGGCTGGATGCCTCCCCACCCCGCATTTTTTGTAAAAAAAGAACTTTATGAAAGGTTTGGCTTGTTTCGGCTAGACCTGGGCAGCGCGGCAGATTACGAACTGATGCTGCGTTTCATTCATAAAGCCAAAGCGAAAATTGCTTACGTTCCGAAAGTCCTGGTGAAAATGCGGACCGGAGGCGTTAGCAACAGCAATCTCAAAAACAGGATTGCAGCCAACCGGAACGATTTGAGGGCCTGGAAGGAAAATGATTTGAAACCGCATTTTTATACATTGTGGTTGAAGCCGTTAAGGAAAATCTTACAGTTTCGATAAAATAGAAAACCAAAAGCAGCATCAAAACCGCACAATAATTATTTTGATATACAGTGGTTTAGCTTTTATAATATAAATTAAAATTGCGACTTTTGATTTAAAGGTTACAAAATTACTACAACGTTACTAGGCTATTACATTGGCAGGCACTATGGAATTAGAGTTACCACTACAGATACTGAGTGAAGGAAACTTCAGTAACATTATTCATCATGATGTTTACCAATGCCTCCTTTCCTTTTTGATCGCCTGTTTCCTGTCCATTATCAGCATTCCGATCATCATCAATTTATCGAATCTGTTGCATTTGACAGCGAAACCTGGTTTCAGGAGCTCACATGAAACGGAAACCCCTACTTTGGGAGGCATAGCGATATTTGCGGCAACGCTGATCGCTTATTTTTTATGGCCGCATTCCGAAAACATCCTGGATTCCAACCTGATCAGCCTCGCTATGACGGGCGTAATTATCTTGTTTTTTCTTGGAATTAAAGATGATATCCTTGCTGTTGACCCTACTAAAAAGCTGATTGTACAGATATTTGCCTCGCTGATACTCGTGGCAATGGGCAATTTCAAGGTCGATAATTTTTACGGAATCTTCGGCATTCATGGTGTTTCAGACTTTATCAGCATCCCGCTTACCGTCTTCATCTTTATTGCGATCATCAATGCGATAAACCTTATCGACGGAATCGATGGACTGGCGGGTGGCATCAGCCTTATTGCGGGCTTGGGCTTCGGCATCTGGTTTATCGCAAATGATCATTTTTCGTTTGGTTGCCTGGCTTTTGCCATGTCGGGTTCGCTGCTAGGATTTTTGCGTTTTAATTTTTCCAAAACAAGCAAAATCTTTATGGGCGACACCGGTTCTCTGATTGTGGGTTATCTGCTTTCTATTTTCTCTGTTGAATTCCTGTCTTTAAATGTAGGTTACCTGCACGATCCGAATGCATATTTCAATGCTCCTATCATCGTTATGGTCCTGCTTATCGTCCCGATTTTCGATACATTACGTGTATTTATCGTCCGGATTTTCAAAGGAGGCTCGCCATTCATTGCGGACCGTAACCACATGCACCACATCCTGATCGACAATGGCCTGAATCATTTCTGGGCATCCTGCACACTTTGGATGGTAACGATCATGAATACCACGTTGTTTTTTGCATTTCACGGCGACATTACAAACACTGCTTCGTTGTACATATATATAGGAATGTTTGGCGTGTATATGATATTTGCCCACTTCCTTAAAAGGCGTGTCGTGTCTGTAAAAAAAAGAAAGAACCTGGCGAATAGTCATTCTTTCAATGGTGACGATCTGAGTTCTTCGAACAACATTCTGAGGGATTTGTAAAAATCCGGCTTCAAAAACCGCTGTTAATACCGCCGCAAATTCATTGCGTTGCACCTAATGTTTGTACCTTAGCACGAAATAATCGTCAACAGGTATGAATAAAAAGATCAGAAAAGAAGACGCCCTATACTACCACTCAAAAGGCCGCCCTGGCAAGATCCAGGTAATCCCTACCAAAGAAACCAGCACCCAGCGCGACCTTTCACTCGCCTATTCTCCTGGTGTTGCAGAGCCATGTCTCGAAATCGCTGCTAATGTTGAAGATGCCTATTTGTATACAGCAAAAGGCAACCTTGTAGCTGTTATCAGCAACGGAACTGCCGTGCTCGGACTGGGAGACATTGGTCCCGAGGCCTCCAAGCCGGTTATGGAAGGAAAAGGCCTTCTCTTCAAGATATATGCAGACATTGATGTATTTGACATTGAACTGAATACAAAAGATGTTGACGAATTTGTAAGGACCGTTAAGATCCTGGAACCTACATTCGGCGGCGTCAACCTGGAAGATATCAAGGCACCGGAATGTTTTGAAATTGAGGCCCGCCTCAAACAAGAGCTGAACATTCCCGTCATGCACGACGACCAGCACGGAACGGCCATTATCAGCGCCGCAGCCATGTTGAATGCCCTTGAATTGGTCAAAAAAGACATTAACGATATTCGGGTGGTAGTTTCCGGTGCAGGCGCTTCGGCCGTTTCCTGTACTAAACTTTACCTGGCACTGGGTGCCAATCCGAAGAACATTGCGATGTTCGATACCAAAGGCCACATTCACAATGGCCGGACGGACCTTTCGGAAATGAAGCGGCAGTTTGCAACGGATGTGGCTTACGAGTCGCTGGAAGAGGCAATGGTCGGCGCCGACTTGTTCCTCGGACTTTCAACGGCGGACATCGTCTCAAAGGATATGGTGAAGTCAATGGCGAAAGATCCCATCGTGCTCGCTATGGCTAATCCCAATCCGGAAATCCCGTATCCCGATGCCGTTGAAGCGCGGGAAGATGTGATTATGGCAACAGGCCGCTCGGATTATCCGAACCAGGTGAACAATGTTCTTGGCTTTCCCTACATTTTCCGCGGCGCGCTGGACGTGCGTGCAACGGAAATCAATGAAGCAATGAAACTGGCGGCCGTTCACGCGCTTGCCGATCTTGCCAAGAAATCGGTTCCCGACATTGTAAACCTTGCCTACAATGAGACAAACATTATTTTTGGTAAAAATTATATTATTCCAAAACCCGTTGATCCGCGATTGTTAACCACTGTGGCACCTGCTGTTGCAAAAGCTGCGATTGAAACAGGCGTTGCCCGCAAAGTCATTACGGATTGGGACGCGTACGAGCAGGAACTTTCCAGCCGCCTTGGCCGTAACGAACAGATTTCCCGTGTGATCCTGAACAAAGCGAAGCTGGCTCCAAAAAGAGTTGTTTTTGCAGATGCAGAGAACATTCAGGTGCTTCGTGCCGCGCAACAGGTTCGCGATGAAGGAATTGCGATTCCTATCTTACTGGGCAGCAAAGACATTGTATTAAACCTGATCAAAGAAAGTAAGCTGGATCTGGGCGACGTGGCTATTGTGGATCCGCGTGCAGAAGAGAATGAGGAAATCATTAACACATATGCTAATCTGCTTTTTGAAAAGCGTAAAAGAAAGGGCTTGACGCCAATTGAAGCGCACAGAAGCATTTATTTCAGAAGCTATTTCGGATCAATGATGGTGGAAAACGGAGAGGCCGATGCGCTGATCTCCGGTCTTACAAGGACTTATCCGGATACGATCCGTCCCGCATTGCATGTCATTGGAAAAGATCCCGGCGTAAATAAAGTGGCGGGTATGTACATTTTGCTAACCCCAAAAGGCCCCTTATTCTTCTCGGATACAACCGTTAACCTGGACCCGACGGTTGATGAAATCGTTGAAATAACCGAACTAACAGCAAAAGCGGTCGAGCGTTTCAACATTCAGCCCCGCATTGCATTGGTAACCTATGCCAACTACGGAAGCGCCGACGGAACCGATGCGGTGAAAATGCGCGAAGCCACCGCGATCCTTAAAAAGAGAAATCCAACGATGATCGTAGAAGGCGAAATGCAGGCCCACCTCGCATTCAATACAGCACTTTTGAAAGAAAACCACCCGTTCAGCGACCTCGTCGATGGCGGCGCCAACACGTTGATCTTCCCGAACCTGTCGGCAAGTAACATTGCTTACAACTTGCTGAAAGAAGCTGCCGAACTGGAAACCATCGGACCGATCCTGTTAGGGATGAAAAAGCCGGTCCACGTGCTGCAATTAGGAAGTTCTGTTAGGGAGATTGTTAATATGGTTGCAATAGCGGTTGTAGAAGCGCAGATGAAGAAGTAGTGTGTAGTTAGCAGGCTGTCACATAAAACAACCCCTGTCACACTAAGCATTAACCCCTGTCACACTGAGCATTAACCCCAGTCACACTGAGCAATAACCCCTGTCACACTGAGCGGAGTCGAAGTGCGTTACTGCTAGCAGCACCGCACTTCGGCTCCGCTCAGTGTGACAGGAGGATGTTTTATTATCATTAGCTTAGCTTTAAGGCTTCAACTTCACCCAGTCCGCGTTATAAAGCGGCGTATGTATCGCTTTTAGCTTTGCTTCGGGGAATTTGATCACTTTGCGGTCGTAGGTCATCAGGCCGTTTGTTTCTATTTCGACGTCAGTTGTTTGCGTGTAGACTGCGGCTGATAATCCTTTTTTGATCAGGGATTCAAATCTTTTTACGAAGGACTCGTAACGGGCGTAGAGCTCTTGCTGGTTTTTGAAACTCTGGTATCCCCAGTTATCCTTTTGCTGCCAAACGTGACCGTCTACCGGCAGCCCTAGCCCACCGAATTCACCCAGCACAATAATCTGCTTTGCACCAAAAATTTCTGGTCTCGGCATCACCGGTGCGGGGTAATTATGCATGTCGATAATGTGGCCTACCGGGAAAAAGTTGCCTCCACTGGCGCTGTTAACCAGGCGGCTTGGGTCGTATTGCATGGTCCAGTTCGTGATTTCTTCTGTTTTGAATTGTCCCCACGCTTCGTTGAAAGGAACCCATACGACAATGGATGGGAAATGGTCATTGGCATCCATAATGGCCTTCCACTCCGTCTTATAAATGTTTTCTGACTCGGGCGTGCGCTGCTTTTCCGTTTCATCACCGGTAATGCCGGGACGCTGCTCCCAGTTGTTGCCCATATCCCCGCTCGGCATGTCCTGCCACACCAGCATTCCCAGCTCATCGCAATAGCGATACCAACGCGCAGGCTCTACTTTCACGTGTTTTCTGATCATATTGAAGCCCATTTCCTTGGTTTTCAAAATGTCGAATTTCAATGCTTCGTCCGTTGGAGCGGTGTAAAGTCCGTCCGGCCACCAGCCCTGATCGAGCGGGCCGTATTGGAATAAGAACTTGTTATTCAATGCCATACGCTGAATGCCGTTTGCATCCACTTGCATCGAAATTTTACGCATAGCGAAATAGCTCTTCACTTCGTCCACCACTTTCCCGTTCCGGGTTACTGTGATCAGCAAGTCATACAAAAATGGGCTTTCGGGCGACCACAACTTAGCATTCGCAATGTTCAGCACGGCATTTTCACCGGATGCAATTTCCTGCTCAGCAACTTTATTTGTGCCGTCCAGCGCCACGATTTTGATCTTGTCCGATGCTCCTGCATTTTTAAGCGTTGTTGTAACAGTCAATGTTTGCTTATCATTGTCCGGAACTTGCTTGAAATCAGTAATGTGCGTTGTTGGAACGGTTTCCAGCCAAACAGTCTGCCAGATTCCGGTCACAGGCGTGTACCAGATTGCATGCGGATTTTTGATTTGCTTTCCTCTTGGCTGCGGACCATCGCTGCTGGGGTCCCAGACGCGAACGCTGATGTCCTGCTGCTTTTTCTTCACCAAAAGGTCCGTAATGTCAAAAGAGAAAGGATCGTAGCCGCCCTGATGCGAGCCCGCCGGCTTTCCATTGACAAACACATCACATTTCCAATCCACCGCCCCAAAGTGCAGGAGCACTCTCTGATCTTTTAGCTTCGGCGCAAAGTCAATGTTCCGCTGATACCAGAGCACACTGTCTTTTCCCACAGTCTTACCCACGCCCGACAATGCGGATTCCACGGCGAACGGGACCAATATCTGACCGTCAAAGGCAGCCGGCTTAGTTTCGGACGATTGTTTTGGAACAATTGAGAAATTCCATAAGCCATTGATATTAACCCAATTCTGGCGAACCATTTGCGGCCGCGGATATTCAGGATGGACATTGGCTGCGTTTACCTTTTCCGCCCAGGGCGAGACGATTTTCCCTTCAACATATTTCCATGCGGCAGACTTCTGCGCAGCCGAGTCGACGCTCAGGATGCATGATAGCAATCCCAATCCTAGCAGTGCTGTTTTCATTAAATTTGAGTTACTGAACAAGATGTTAATTAAATTCAAATTTAAAAGGTTTGCAGGAAACCGCTCTACTATCATTTTGCTTAGCTTTGAAATAACTCACTCAAATTCCAACCCATGAAAAAACGCTGTTACCTGGCCATTCTCCTGCTGATCAGCTTTTCTGCCTTCGCACAGGACTACTCCGATAAAATCACACTTGCCCTGCATGGCGGCGCAGGCACTATTACCCGCGCCAGCATGTCACCGGAGCAGGAAAAAGCCTATACAGAAGTCCTTAATACGGCGTTGCAAAAGGGTTATGGCGTATTGAAAAGTGGCGGAACGAGTGTGCAGGCGGTGGAAGCAACAATCAGGGTTATGGAAGATTCACCACTTTTTAACGCTGGTAAAGGTGCTGTTTTTACCAATGAAGGCAAAAATGAGTTGGATGCCTCTATTATGGAAGGCAAAACACTGAAAGCCGGCGCCATAGCAGGCGTTACCACGATCCGGAACCCGATCAGCACGGCCATTGCCGTGATGGAGAACTCCCCGCACGTCATGATGGCAGGCAAAGGCGCGGAAACATTTGCGAAAGCGCAGGGAAAGGCAATTGTTGATCCTTCCTATTTCTATACCGAGTCCCGGTTTAAGGCATTGCAACGGGCCAAAGAGCAGGAAAAAACAGAGCTGGATCATGACGCCAAAGAAAAGCAGGAAGTAAAAAAAGCGCCGAAGACGGGTTTCGTTGAACAAGACGAGCTGATATTTACAGAAGGCAAAAAATTCGGGACGGTAGGCTGTGTTGCACTGGACAAATTCGGGAATTTAGCGGCTGGAACGTCCACCGGCGGCATGACCAACAAACGATACGGCCGCATTGGCGACGCACCGATCATTGGCGCAGGAACTTATGCTAATAATGCCACATGCGCGGTTTCGGCAACGGGACACGGCGAATATTTCATCCGCTCCGTGGTTGCCTACGACATCTCGGCATTAATGGAATACAAAGGCATGACATTGCAGGATGCTGCGAATGAAGTGGTGATGAAAAAACTAGTGGAACGCGGCGGCGAGGGCGGCATTATTGCGGTTGACAGGAATGGTAATGTTGCGATGCCATTTAATAGCGAGGGCATGTATCGCGGTTATATCAAAAGCGACGGAAAAAGTGAGATCCTGATTTATAAGGACTGATTTTGAACCTTTTTAGCAGTCGGTTTTGCTATGGTTACAAAAACGCGTTTTTATACACTTGTTTCTCATTCCGGTAATACAAAACGGGCTGCTTTTGTCGTTTGGATTAAGTAACGTAACATTCAGCTTCCTTACTCTATGAAATCAGTTTACAAGGTTTTTCTTCTGATCTTACTGGCTTCTCCGCTTTGTTTTGCGACGCATATCCGGGGCGGTGAAATTATGGCCTCACATGTTTCTGGTCAAAATTATAAGATAAAAGTTCGGTTATACTTTGACAGTAATGTTGGTGAACCAGCTGCGGCTGCACAAACGAACGTGCTGGTTTGTTTTGGAGACGGTTCTACCAAAGAATTTAAACGATCGAAAACGGAAGCGTTGCCCGGCGACGTGCTGGTGTCGGACTATGATGGAACGCACACGTATCCTTCATCCGGAACATTCCAGATATCAGTTTCACTGGAAAACCGGTCGCCGGGAATTCTGAACTTACCAAATTCCGGTGATACGAGAGCTTTTTTCTGGACGGTTATTAACACACAGGTTTCTAATTCCACCCCAGTCCTTCCTTATCTAGTCTTTGAAGCGGGTGTAAAGCAATTATTCAAAATTGATCTCAAACCAACTGTTGCTGATGCCGATAGCATTACCGTGAAGCTTCCTAAGCTAAGCAAGCCTTCACCTGGCGAATGCGGCGTCCGTATGTTGGAGCATACTTATATGTATCCCAATGAAGTAAGCAGCACAGGCACATTCAAAGTCGTTCCATCGGTTAATCAGTTGGTTTGGCAGGCTCCGGAAGTGTTGGGCAATTACATATTTGCAATGGTGGTAAGCGAATGGCGTGACGGAGTTGCAATTTCTGAGACTTACCGCGAAGGTCTCATTACCGTAATCGACAAGCCCGGCCCGACCGTCGAAATCCCACCCTACGAATCGGCTGCAAATGGTGGCTTGATCACGTCTACGCCAAATGTAAAATCGGCAGAAGTTTCCATGGCCATTGAAGCGTATCCGGTTCCTACTGAGACCTTTATAACCGTAAAAGCTTATAGCAAAAACCGTTCTGTGGTAACATTACAGCTTATAGATATTCGGGGAAGGGTTATCAAGGAAATCAAAAGCGGCGGCCCGGTGATTTCAGTTCAGGAGGAGTTTGATATGCGTAATCTTGCCAAAGGGATTTACATCATAAAAGCAGCAAATGAAAATGATGCGGTGTCGCAGAAAGTATTGCGGTAAGGGCATTGTAATGGTGTAAAAGAGAAATTTCGTCTTATGTAAATACGACACTTGTATATGCAATTGGTCTCCGTATTTATCATAGGTTAATTATAATTCAGAAAAATGGCTGATCACATGATCAGCCATTTTCTTTTCAATTCAATGTAAAAAGATCTTAATTAGCCGCCTGCCCTGACGCCGCAGACATATCGAGCGAAGTGATCCTGTCTTCAACAAACTGGCTTTTCAAAAGCATTTCTTTGATCATCGACAAATGGGTGTAGGTGATCATATGTCCGGCTTTGTGCAGGAAAATGTATTGAGCGCGCTTGCTCTTAATGTGTTTCTTGGCAAAATCAATGTTGGCCGGATCGGCTATCCAATCATTTCCACCCTGGATTACGGTTGTAGGAAGGTCGAGGTTATGCCAAACGGGCAATAGCTTTCGGAGCTCATCGGAGTGGCTGTATTTCTCAGCCGTGGCCGTATTGAACTCTCCCGGCAAGAATAACTGGATAAAAGAATTCCTGCCCCATTTTGAAAACCAATAAAACTTCTCTTTTTCAGGATCTATAACGGGCGAAACCATGATCAGCTCTTTCACTTGATCCGGTTGCAGTGAAACCAGCTTAGCAGCGATCGGTGCGCCGTAAGATCTGCCCAGGACGGTTACTTTTTCTTTGCTTTTATTTAATTCAAAAACGGGTAAAAGCGCATTGGCTTGTGTGGCAATGGAAGTCACATAGCGGTGCTTCTTCTTCATTTTAAGGCGGGATTTCCCATAACCCACACGGTCAACGGACACAATGTGGAAGCGCTTTTGCAGATCTTCATCGTCCATCAAGTTCATATAACCCCATAACGAGCCGGGGGCACCATGGATCAGCAGCAACATCGGCAACGTATCCGCACCCACACTCGCAATACAAAGGGCAAGCGTATCATTTTTAATAATGCGTTCCTCAGGTTTTACTTTCTTCGCTGCATAATGTTTCCGCACCTGTTTGGCTGATATAGTGTACCGGGAAAAGCAGGAACTGAGCGAAATGGATATTAGAAAAACAATAATTACAGATCGCAAAAATTTAAAACTTGGCATACATTCAGGAATCTTACTGTAATTTATAACTTCACAGGATATTTCAATATACGATTATAAAATAGAAAAAGAGTGAAATACAGGGCGTGTTTCTTAAAGAAATAGCCTGGACAAAATTTTTCCTGTTGATTATGTGTTCAATATAAAATTGATGCCAGAAATCCGGGTTATCTAAGCCAAATTCCTACTGTTGATGACAACCAACCAACAAAACGAGTTCTTCCAGCGCCTGGCAGAGCAAAATGAGCAGTATCGCTATCAATTACCTTCGAGACACGATGCTGGTAAGTTTATTCAGGACCTGATTAATTTTCTTTTTCCGATCAGTAAGGACTGCACGAGCTGCCCGACCAAGGACATTGCGATGAAATATGCTGATTTACGCAACAGTCTGAACTGCATGCTGGAACCGCTGCTTCCGGAACTGGAAAAAAGCAAGGAGGAAATTTTGGACGATGTTTTTGGGCAGATACCCGGGATTTACGAGAAATTATTGCTGGATGCCAAATCAATCACGGATAACGATCCTGCTTCGGTAAGCATTGAAGAGGTTATTTCGGTTTATCCCGGCTTTATGGCCATTGCTACTTATCGCTTTGCCAACTTGTTTGCGCTTGCCGGCATTCCACTTCTACCCAGGATGTTAACTGAATTCGCGCACAGCCAAACAGGAATCGACATTCACCCGAACGCAACAATCGGACATTCGTTTTTTATAGATCACGGAACGGGCGTTGTTATCGGCGAAACGACGCACATTGGCAACAATGTTAAATTGTATCAGGGCGTAACATTAGGAGCGACATTTGTATCAAAGTCACTTGCTTCCAGCAAACGTCATCCAACTATTGAAGACAATGTGGTGGTGTATGCCAATGCGACGATTCTAGGAGGAGAAACCGTGATAGGCCACGATTCGATTATTGGCGGAAACGCCTGGCTGGTGCGAAGCGTACCTCCATTTTCACAGGTTTATCACCAGAGCAAAATAGAGATACGCCAGCAAACACCTTCGATTACATAATACTCCTTATAAATCTGCGAACACCTTCCATATACACGGGCTCAGCCTGCGGAAACGCATATCTGGGCTGTGTGGTCATGGTAATGCTGATAAAACCATAGGTAAGGCACCACCACTCATAATAGGTTTTGGTGACCATCTCGCCCGATCTCGGACGCAGGCTGGCGATCATTTCCCAAACCGGATTGCCCTTAATGCTCATGGCCTTTCCGTACACATTCTTGGAATCGCAATAAGCGCCTTCCAGATTGAACATTACCTGAAAAACCTCCGGATTCTCGATCGCAAACACCCAGATCCGCTGCGCTACTTCTGCCAACTGCTTCTGGGGATTGCTGAAATGGGTCTTGATTTTTGAAAACTCAGCCTGCAAGATATCGAACCCTTCCATGCGGATCGCTTCGAGCAATTTGTCCTTGCTCTCAAAATATTCATAGAGAATCGGAGGGCTGTATTCGATCACTTCAGCAATTTTGCGGATAGAGACCGCTGTCCACCCGTCCTCACGGGCTATTTCCTTTGCTGTTTTGACGATATCCGAACGTACCTGTATTCTGAGGCGTTCTCTTCGCTCTACTATTCCCATACTATAATGCTGATTTTAAGATGGAGTCAGATTGATATGCATTCAAATATAAACATATAGTCCTTACCGCTCAAGAGGATTTTGACCCGTTTATTCAAAACATTTTGTCCTTTAAATTATTTTTTCCTGCAAACACCCCAGATTAAATCTAACAGCGGATTATTAAATTTAAGCGTAAAAAAATTTTTTTAAACGCCTGAAAATGTTTTATTCAGCCCTTTTTGTGGGTCCTGTTTTCTCAATTTTTTCGACCAGACGGTAATTCGATTCCTGTGCGCGAACCTTCCCGCGCGAGTCGTCGGTAATTCTTAAATTGTTCTGATAAAGGTCCAGCCTGACCGACTTCTGGTTGTCGCTTACATAGTTTCTGAGCACAAGACGCATCTGATTTTTCAGCGCTTCATCCAGGATCGGGAAGCATACATCAATGCGGCGGTGCAGGTTGCGGTGCGTCCAGTCGCAGGACGACAAATACATTTCATCGTTGCCGCGGTTGGCAAAATGAAAGATCCGCGTGTTCTCCACATAGCGATCCACATGACGGCTTACTACAATGTTATCACTGATCGACGGCAGCCCGGAAATGAGCCCACAGCTTTCACTGACGATCACATGCACCGGAACTCCGGCCTGCCCGGCCTGATAAATCTTATCGATCAGCATATGGTCTTGCAGCTGATTTATTTTAATGGTCACAAAGGATTTCAGCCCCGCGTTACAATTGGCAATTTCGCGGTCTATCAGGTCCAAAAGCCTTTTTTGAAGTGTAAATTGTGTTACAAACAGATTGTTAAATGGTAAATACTTATACTTTTTCGGCTCGTCCTGCGTAGACAAATATCCAAAAAGCAATTCCAGCTCATTGGTCAGTTCCCGGTGGCTTGTTAACAATGCGTGATCTACGATTTCCCGGCTGGTAAGCCTGTAAAAACCGCCCGTTCCAAAAAATGCGTATCGTTCCCAGCCTTTGTGGACTTTGCGTTTGACCAAAGCAATTTTAGCATGTACTTTCAATCCGGGGACGCTCAGAATGATCTTTACGCCCGCATCCCGCATTTTTTTGGACCAATGCAAATTTTCCTGAATGTCGAGCTTCGTATTAAGCTCTACATAAGTTGTTACCCGCTTGCCGTTGCGTGCTGCGCTGATCAACGAATTCAGTATAAAGGAATTAGGGCTGATCTTATAAAGCGAAACGTGGATCTCGCGCACATGCGGATCGACGGCAGCTTCATTAAAAAACCGAACAATCGGCTCGTAAGAATGGTAAGGTAAATGCAGCAGCTGATCTGCCTTTTGTATGGATTCAAAGACAGAGGTAACGTCGTCGAAATCCGGGTTCTGGATTGGGCGCTGAACAGGATAATCCAATCGCCGCGAAAGTTGCGGGAAGGTCATCAGGTCCTGCATATAAATGTAATGTCCCCGCTCGTGAAACTCGTTCATCGGGATGGCAGCCTTGCTGACCAGATATTCACGCATATACAGCGGCATACCCGATTCATAGAAATATTGTGCGGGCTGAACGAAATTGCGTTTTTCCAGTTGTTTCAAAATGCGTTGCGCAAGCTGCATCGGATACTCATCTTCTATCGACAGTTCGGTGTCTTTCTCGACCCGTAATGCATAGCTTTCCAAAACATCGTAACCCGGAAAAAGCAAGGGCAGATGTTCCCTGATAACATCTTCCAGGAAAGCAACCTGCTTTTTCCCATCCAGTTCCGGCAACTCCACGAAGCGGCCAAAAAGCTCGGACGGAATATTTACAATGGCGTACCAATCCTCCTCCGTATCATCCCTATGCTGCAACCTTACAACCAGATACAACTGTTTGGATTCAAAAAAAGCCATTTTCGAGCTTCTCCTGCTATCCAGAAAAACGGGCTGTAACTGCCTGAACAGCTTGCCCACAAAAAATTTCCGCAAAAAAGATAAATGCTCGTTCGCAAATGTTTCCCTATAATATAAATGTACGCCCTGATCATGGAGTGCCGGAAGTATTCTGGCTGTCAGGATGTCGTTGAACTCCCGCAGCTGGTTTTCAACCGTTTCGTAAACGTGTTCCAGCAATGACTCAGGGAAAAGATTGAGTTTGGTACGGATATCGTTGCTCACCTCCCCCATGGCCAGCAAGCTGGGAACACGTGCACGGAAGAATTCTTTGGTTTGATATGCGTAAATGCCAAGAAAACGTAAACGTTCCCTCACCGGTACAGTTTCATCGTTGGCTTCCAGTAATAATCGGTAATTATTAGACAGCCAGCTTAGATTTGTATCGAAGTAGGGATAAGCAACATCTATCATTGATTAAGGTAAAAAAGATTCAAAATTTGCTACAATATAAATACATTTGGCCGGTAAGGATCTAACTTTGCGACACAAAGATTTAACAAAGTTCGGCAAGCATCCGATGTTATTTCTTTCATTTAAAACTTAATTACAGTACTATGCAATATCAATTATTGGGCCGGTCAGGTTTACGTGTTTCGGAAGTTTGCCTGGGCACCATGACCTTCGGAACTGAATGGGGATGGGGAGCGGATAAGCATGAAAGCTATAAGATATTCGAAAGTTTCGCAGGCGCAGGGGGCAATTTTATCGATACAGCTAACCGCTATACAGAAGGCTCTTCTGAAAAATATGTAGGTGAATTCATTGAAAATGACCGTGATCACTGGGTCTTAGCGACCAAATTCACACTGAAAGACCGGAACGACGACCTTAATTTTGCCGGTAACCACCGCAAAAACATGATGCGCTCGGTGAGAGCAAGCTTGAAGCGGCTGAATACGGAATACATTGACCTGCTATGGGTTCACCTTTGGGACAATACAACCCCCGTTGAGGAAGTAATGCGCGGCCTGGACGACCTGGTCACACGAGGTTTGGTTCATTACGTCGGCATTTCGGATACACCAGCCTGGGTGGTTTCACAGGCAAATACCATTGCAGATTTCCGCGGCTGGAATGCATTTGCGGCCATTCAGTTTGAATATTCACTCATTCAGCGCACACCGGAACGCGACTTGCTTCCTATGGCAAAAGCGCTTGGACTTGCGGTAACACCCTGGGGCACAATAGGTGGCGGCGCACTCACCGGAAAATATTTACGCGGTGAAGCCGGCCGCGTTCCCGACCATAGCATCCGCAGAAACGAGCATAGTAGCATTATAGCACAAACTGTGGTGGATGTGGCCAGTGAATTGGGCGTAACGCCGGTGCAGGTGGCGATCAATTGGGCGCGGCACCGCGATCAGGTAATGATCCCGATCATTGGTGCTTCAAAGGAAAAACAACTTGTGGATTCGCTTGGCTGCCTGTCGTTCAAGTTGCCGGATGAAATGATCGCGCGGCTTAACGAGGTAAGTAAAATCGAGCTAGGTTTCCCGCATGAATTTCTTAAATCCGAAGGCGTGAAGGAAGAGGCGTTCGGAGGACTTTATGAAAAGCTAGAGAACCACAGGAATTGAAAATGTGATTAACATTCGGCCAGCAATTTTTTTTATTAATATTGAAATAAACCTGCTGGCCGAATGCCTTTTATTTGCCCCAGCTTTCGGGAGCCACGCGCCATGCGTTGAGACTTTCCAGCTGAGAGCTGTCGATGTAATTATGTTCCAATGCGGTATCTATCAATGCATTGTAGTTGCTCACGGTGCTGAGCTTTACATTTTTCTCTCTGAAATTGTTTTCTGCAACCGCGAAGCCATAGGTAAAAATCGCGACCATTCCAGCCACTTCAATTTTCGCTTCCCGCAACACATCAACCACTTTTAAAGAGCTTCCGCCGGTTGAGATCAGGTCTTCAATGATAATCACCGACTGACCTTTTTCCAGTCTGCCCTCGATCTGATTGCCCATGCCGTGCTTCTTAGGCTCAGGACGAACATATGCGAAAGGCAATTCCAGCAGGTCCGCTACCAATGCTCCCTGGGCAATGCCGCCCGTTGCTACACCTACAACTGCCTGCACATCAGGATATTGCTTTTTGATCAATGTCGCCAAGGTCTTTTTGATAAAAGTCCGCGTGTCAGGATAAGATAACGCCACACGGTTATCGCAGTAAATGGGAGACAGCCAGCCCGAGCTCCATTGGAACGGCTTGTCGGGGCTTAATTTTATTGCTTTGGCTTCGAGCAGTAATTCGGCGATTCTTTTGGTAATATCCTGTTGGTTTAGCATTGCTAGTCTTCGGATTCTTCGTTTGTACTATGATTGATTACTAATAATTTATCGATCCGGCTCCGGTCCATATCAATCACTTCAAACTCGAAGTGCTTCCATTTGAACTTCTCGCCGGTCGTAGGAATATTTTCAAGAATGTGCAGCACAAAACCGCCCAATGTATTAAACCCAACAAACTCCCGGCGCTCTGCTTCCTGAATGTTGAGATTAAAATACTGGATAAAATCATCGAATGGCAGCTGCGCATCGATCAGAAAGCTGCCGTCATCCCTTCGGACCACCTCGGATGCTTCTTCAATGTCCTCCGAAATATCGCCAACGAGCGCATCCATGATGTCGTGCATGGTTAAGACTCCTAAAAGACCGCCATACTCGTCCACAATGATACCAAAATAGACACGCTGCTCTTTGAATTTGGCCAGAGCCTGATATGCACGGTTGCTTTCGGGCAGATAAACCGGGTCTTTTACAACCGCATTCATATTGGCAAGCTGCGCTTCTATATCCGTTGCAATGAGGTCTTTCACATAAACCAAACCCACCACATCATCCACAGCGCCGCGGCAAACAGGATAAATCGAATGTCTTGCATCGAAAATCTTGGCTTTATTTTCCTCAACAGAATCTTCCAGGTCCAGCCAAACGATCTCCTGGCGATTGGTCATGAGTGACGTCACTTTTCTGTCTCCCAACTGGAACACATTGTGAACGATCTCCTGCTCAATTTCTTCAAAAACACCGCCGGAGGTTCCTTCCTGTATCAAACTTTTGATTTCCTCTTCTGTGACGGAATTTTCGCTTTGTTTGATATTTAAAATCTTGATAATGAAATCACTGGAAAAGCCGAGTAAGGCGATAAATGGCGCCGTGGCTTTCGAAAGCAGGTTCATAGGCATGGCCATGAACTTAGAAATGGATTCGGGGTTAGCCATTCCGATCCTTTTCGGAACCAGCTCGCCTAGCACCAGTGATAAATAGGTAATGAACACAAGCACTGATCCGACGGCCAGGGAATGGGCATATGGCATCAGAAACGGAATGGTAGCAATGTATTTTTCAAAATCACTCGTAATGTTGTCACCGCTGTACATACCCGTTAAAAGACCGATGAGTGTGATGCCGATTTGCACAGTGGACAGAAAACGAGTGGGTGAATTAGCAAGATGAAGGGCAGCTTTCGCACTGGAATCTCCATTTTTTGCAGCGGCTTCGAGACGTGATTTGCGGGATGAAACAAGTGCAATCTCAGACATGGAAAAGACACCATTGAGCAGCACAAGAAGTAGAATTATCAGGAGTTCCAAGAACTGTATATTTGATACAAGCACAAATTTATCAATAATAATCACTGTCTAAACTAAACTCTTTACTTAATTTTGGCATCGATTCACGTACCATTTGAAAAATGATCATTTTTTTTGACGACCGTCCTTTGCGAATTGTACGGAACAATCAGCTTTCTGCAACGGAAACTTCCGCCTTCGATCACATTGTAGACCTGAGACTTGATAAGCTGCAAAAAAAGATGTTGACCGGCCACGTGCTCTTTCTGAACACCACTGCCGCCTCTGCCATGCAGCTCATTGAGCTCCTGGACAAAGCTGTCCCGGCAGACATGTTATCAGTCACAATGGCGACGCGGGAAAGGTCGGAAGTAGAAGAGAAAATTAAAGGCAGTTACAAAGTTATCAAGGCCGCGGGAGGTGTTGTGGTGAAGGAAGGAAAGTGGCTTTTCATGTTTCGCCGCAAAAAGTGGGACCTGCCCAAAGGCAAGCTGGACAAAGGTGAAAATTCCAGAACGGCTGCTATCAGAGAGATTGAAGAAGAAACGGGCGTAAAAGCATCAGTTAAGGACAAAATCTGCACTACATGGCACACTTACAGCCTCAATAACAACCGGATTTTAAAGCGGACCAAATGGTATCTTTTCGACTGCATTGATGATGCCAATATGCAGCCCCAGGTAGAAGAGCAGATTGAAAAACTAGGCTGGTACACGCAGAACGAAGCCAAATCTATTCTAATAAATTCTTATAGTTCAATCCGTTATGTGATTGAGAGCCTCAATAAGACCCACGACATTAAAGAGCAATAATATCGCAGGACTTTACATTTCATAAACTCAGCCTTACTGGTTGAGTTTATTTAGTTCAGAAAGGGAATAAGGGAGAAAATCATCCACACGCTGCCCGTAGCGGTGCAAATCGCGGATAATGCTCGAACTGATCGGCGCCAGCATTGGTGAAGTGATCAAAAATACCGTTTCAATTTCTTCGTAAAGATATCGGTTAACCTGGGAAATGCCGTTTTCGTACTCGAAATCGGTCGTGTTGCGCAATCCTCTCAGCAGAAATGTTGCTCCTAGTTCACGTGCTGTATGCGCAGTAAGGTCATCATAAGTAACAACCTTCACATTAGTTTGATCTGAAAAAGTCTTTTCGATCATTTCCTTCATTACATCGAGCGGGAAATAGCGCTTTTTGGTTGCATTGTTCCCTATGCCAATGACCACTTCATCAAACAGCCGTAATCCGCGTACAACAATGTCTTCGTGCCCTTTTGTGAATGGATCAAACGATCCCGGAAATAGTGCTATACGCTTCATAAGAGCAGTATTTACAATTAAGATGATACGAGGTAGGTATTGAAAAGGCCAAAATAACGATGTCCCGGAACGTCCGCACATTGCCTGTTGTATTTCAGCGTTGTTGGCCCGTTGCCGATCTGCAAATTGGGAAAAAATCTTGAAAGCTCGGTGTAAGCGTCGGAAGAAGATGCGATTTCACCATAGCAAAGCACTTTCATCTCCTCGGGAAGGAAATTAAGCTGGCTTAGTGTGAACAGAATGATGTAAGCCAGTTCCTGCGTTTTGGAAAAGCGGAACCGGTTGCAAAGTATCAGTTGCTGGCTTTCGGTAATAACCAGCGTGAAATAATCTTTTTCAAAATAAACGGATACCATCCTCAGCTGCTGATGTTCCAGATGGCTTACGAGTGCGCCAATGATCAGCGGGCTGGTCAAATGGTAGAATGTGATCTGCGACGACCCAAAATGGTTGATCATCCAGTCGTACCAGATCTGCGGAACGCTGAAAACATTATGCGCACGGACGAGCGGCAGATCGTGATACAGCACTTTCTCATCCTTAGGAACCGGGTTACCCAATGCAAAAGCCAGATAATCAGCCGTAGCATCTTCCTGAAAAATTAGGTTAGGGATTAAGCTGAATGCATGAGAATTAATCGAAATCCTAACATTTTTCCAGCTATGCGATGACCAGAGCAAATGTCCTGTAAAAACCTTTTTGAGCCTTTCAAAGATCTCAGTAGGGTTTAGAACGGTTTCAAAGCTGTAATCTTCCAGCCAGATACATTCCATGTTTTCATCGCGGACAATGCAAAACCGGATGCGTCTTTCATCTACCTCAATGCACAATGTGCACAAAGGGATACTGGACGCGTCGAATGAGTTATCGCCTACAAGCAGCGTAGGAATAATTTCAATGACCTGGTTTTCAGAATTTGCCACAATAAAGGGGTAAAGTTAAAATCTATATTAATGTTTCAGGCTGGGTAAGAACTTGTCGAACCTGAATAGCTCTTCCAAAGATCGCACCCTGCTGAAAATGCTGTGATATGCGTCTGACGGAAAAGATTTGATTTCATCGAGCCGTAAAAACTTAACTTCTTCAATGATCTGGTTTGCCACTGAAATTTCCGGATCAGCGCCTTTATCTATCTTGCCTTGCACTGCTTTTATTTCAAAAAAAAGCTCAATAGCGTGAAGTGGAGGCCGTACATGCTCATTGACAAACAGTAAATCCCCGATTTCGGCATCCAGACCGGTTTCTTCTTTGATCTCCCGTTTCAAGGCCGCCCAGGCAGTTTCCCCGAAAAGGATCCCTCCGCCCGGCGGGCTCCAAAAAGACTGCCCTTTGCCATACAATGAATGATTTACCAAAAGAATCTGATCCCGGACAATGTATATGCCACTCACGCGGACACGCACATTACCCCCGTATAAATTCTTTACTTCATCATTCAAAGTCTGCACCAGCGCTCACTTTTTTAGAGCGGCAAAGATAACCAACCTGGGATAATTGACAAGATATAATATAAGGATCAGGAATAAGGACTTCCTGAAATGTAGCTTTCGAGCGTGTTGATGTGCTCCTTTTGTTCGTAGATAATAGCGGAAACAATGTCATTGATGGAAATGATTCCGACTAGCTTTCCATCCTGATTAACAGGCAGATGTCGGATATGTTTATCAGACATGATCTGCATACATTCTTCAATTTTCTGGTCTGTTTCAACCGTAATCACTTTACTGGTCATTACCTCCCGGATGCGCGTGTCCCGTGAGCTCTTTCCCTGTAAAATAACTTTTCTGGCATAATCCCTCTCGGAAAAGATCCCGATCAATTCATTATCTTCAAGAACCAAAACTGCACCGATGTTCTTAGCAGCCATGAGTTCCAGAGCCTCAAACACTGTATTGTCCTGCGTTACCGACCAAAGCGCATTGACAGGCTTGTTGCCCATTACATGTTGTACTAGCATAGATGATTGTGGTTTTGGAGTGGAATTGATAAACTTTGGAAATCTAATATATGCAATTACGCCTTTAAAATACAATAAATTCTAAGTATATTTTTGTAACTGAGGCACACTTTGATTTTAGTAATCCTTGCCTTAGCTTCGGCATTATGGAAACAGATAAGATTTTACCTTCTCAACTTTTACGCAAGCGTTTTCCTTTCAAACCCACCGAAGGCCAGCTCCGTTTTTTCGAGCAGACCAATGATTTCCTCGTCGAAGAAAAAGGCCTGGAACGTTACCGTGACTGCTTTTTGCTGAAAGGTTACGCCGGAACAGGAAAGACCACCATTATCAGCACATTAATTAAAGTGTTGAAGAACTTCGGCTACAAACCCATTTTGCTCGCCCCGACCGGCCGTGCTGCAAAAGTAATGTCAGGCTATTCCGAAAAGGTCGCGCTAACGATCCATAAGAAGATATACAAACAAACCGCGGACTCGTTTTCGGGCAACCTGACATTCCAGCGACAGAAAAATTACCATGATAACACGCTTTTTATCGTCGATGAAGCTTCCATGATCACGGATGATGCAGATTTTGGAAACAAAAGTCTGCTGGCGGATTTGATTGAGTTCGTTTTTGAAAATCCGGGCAATAAGCTCATGCTGGTTGGCGACGTGGCGCAGCTCCCGCCGGTTGGCAAGGAACTGAGCCCCGCCCTGGATGGCGATTATCTGGAAAAAACATTTTATATGTCTGTGTTTCAGGAAGAATTAAAGGAGGTAATGCGGCAAGATGAGCAATCCGGCATTTTGTTCAACGCTACATTGTTAAGGAACCAGTTGGTCGCAGAAAAACCCGAAATCCAGATCACAACCCGCTCCTACCGCGATGTTTTTAAAATGACTGGCGAAAAATTGGAAGAAGGACTTCGCTATGCATATGATAAATACGGCCAGGAAAATTCCATCATTCTGACGCGTTCCAACAAATCCGCAGTCCAGTACAATGAATATATCCGGCGTACTATTAACTTTTCCGAAGAAGAACTCGATGCTGGTGACCGGCTGATGGTGGTCCGCAATAATTACAACATTCTCGACGAGGATTCACCCGCAGGTTTCATCGCCAACGGAGATTTTGTTGAATTACTAAAAATCCGGAAAACGCAGGAAATGCATGGTTTTCGCTTCGCAGACGTAACATTACGCCTGACCGACTACGAGAAGCAACCAGAATTCGACGCGAAAATCATCCTCGACACATTACATTCCGCCTCCCCTTCCCTATCCTCCGAGGATAACAAGAAGCTCTATGAAAGCGTCCAGAGGGACTACTTTGATATTGCTTCTAAGAAAGAAAGAATGGAAGCATTACGTAAAGACCCCTTCTTGAACGCATTGCAGGTGAAATTTGCTTACGCATTAACCTGTCACAAAGCGCAGGGCGGTCAGTGGAGCTCTGTGTTTATTGACCAAGGCTATTTGCCCGAGGAACAGATCAATGTTGAATTCATCCGCTGGCTATACACGGCTATCACCAGGGCAACCGACGAAGTTTTCCTGATGAATTTTCATCAGCATTTTTTCAAATAAAAATGCCGAAAGCATCAAATGCCGGAGGCACGACATATCGGTAGCAGAAATAGAAGATCACAAAATGTAAAGAAATGCAGGAGGCATGACATATCAGTAGCAAGAACGATTTTGAATACAATGTAATGTCGGCAGGCATGTAACGACATGCATAATGCTCGCTGTTGCATCCCTCCGGGATTTGCAATTTGCATCAACATCGTTCATTCTACCAATACTGCGTCGCTCTGCGACTTGCTACCTGGCTACGGCGCTTTTGCTACTTAGCCGCGGCGCGTTGCAGCCGGTCGTTGATTGCCAGGCCTAAACCATTCATTGGGACTCGCTCTGCCCTGATCTGTTCAATAGGCAATGTATCCAGCTCTCGCAGAAACGCAAACAAATTATGAGCCGCTTCCTTCATATCGCCGCTTTTGCTTAAAATTCGCTGATATTCCGGATCAATGTTTTCCAAATACTGATCAAAAAGCAAATAGCCCGTCAGCTTGTCTTCACTGGCCGGAAATGTTTCTCGCTCCTGGAGATATAGCGGTTTCCTGGGCGCATAGTGGCTTTTCAACATTCCCGGTGCTTTAGGATTTGATGAAGAATGTGGCATGAGCTTTACTTTTCCGACAACCGCTTCAATCTCCTCCACCGCTAAACCGCCTAAACGATAAACCACAGGCTCATCATTCTCAAAACCCACAATTGTTGACTCAATGCCTACCTCACTTTCACCTCCATCCAATATATAGGGTATCTTTTCTCCCAATTGCGCATTCACATGGCCAGCATTCGTAGGGCTAATGTAGCCAAAAGGATTGGCACTTGGCGCAGCCAGCGGAAATGGCAGTGTTTGTAACAAATCCAGCAGCAAAGGATGATTGGGAATGCGGACCGCAACATTATCCAGGCCCGACGTTACCAGATCAGGAATAGCCGGATTTTTGGGAAGCAGCAAGGTTAGCGGACCGGGCCAGAATTTTGCTGCCAGCAGCCCTGCTTTTACCGGAAAATCCAAAATGTAATGTTCAACTTTCTCCAACGAATCCGTGTGAATGATCAGTGGATCAAAGGCCGGCCGGTTTTTCACCTCGAAAATTGACAGTACCGCACTGTCATTCAATGCATTACCGGCTAATCCATAAACCGTTTCGGTAGGAATAGCCACCAATTCCCCTTTAATGAGGAATTCTTTTGCAACTTCAATATCGTTTCCGGTAATCGCCAAAATGGGTGCTGTTTTTCAAAATGCAAAAGTACGGCGATGATTGTTAAGAGCAAATGTTGGGGCGAGTCATTTAGATTGTTTTTAAATAACCTTTAAAATTGAGATTGCAGACTACTGGTATATAATCCGTGTTTATATTTATTGATTAAATAGCATTTCTAAACTACCCTTTTTACTATGTTTCAAATCAAAGAACAACCTGCTGTTTTTGACGTCTGTATCATTGGCTCAGGAGCGGGAGGTGGAATGGCAGCACTTCAACTTGCCCAACAGGGAGCCAAAGTGGCGCTTTTGGAGGCAGGTGGATATTTCGATCCTGCTGATCCTAAATATATTACGCAGCTCAAATGGCCATATGAATCGCCACGCCGCGGTGCTTCCAACCACCGTCCGTTTGGGGATTTCGATGCTGCCTGGGGAGGCTGGGAACTGGAAGGGGAACCTTACACAAGAAAGAACGGAACACAATTCGACTGGTTCAGATCACGGATGCTGGGCGGCCGTACCAATCACTGGGGCCGTATCTCGTTGCGCTTCGGACCAAAAGATTTTAAAAGAAAAAGCATAGACGGACTTGGCGACGACTGGCCGATCGGTTACGACGACGTGAAGCCTTACTATGATAAAGTTGATAAGCTGATCGGTGTTTTCGGAACGGTTGAGAACATGGACAATGAGCCGGATGGTATTTTCCTTCCTCCTCCAAAGCCACGTTTGCACGAGCTTTTCATTAAGCAAGCGGGTAAGAAGGCCAATATTCCGGTTATCCCGTCCAGGCTTTCGATCTTAACTAAACCGATTAACGATCAGCGTGGGGTTTGCTTCTATTGCAGCCAGTGCTCCCGCGCTTGCCAGGCATATGCGGATTTTTCTTCATCATCTGTGCTTTGTATCCCTGCTGTAAAAACCGGCAATGTTACATTGATCAACAATGCCATGGCACGCGAAGTGCTTACCGATCCGGTTACAGGGCTTGCAACAGGCGTTTCTTATGTTGACAGTCAAAAGCTTACTGAGCATACTATTAAGGCAAAAGTTGTTGTTCTTGCTGCAAGCGCTGGGGAATCTGCAAGGCTGCTATTGAACTCAAAATCAGACAGACACCCTAACGGACTTGCGAATTCAAGCGGCGTAGTAGGAAGATATCTGCACGATTCAACGGGTGCTTCACGCGGCGCATTCCTTCCCCATTTGATGGACAGAAAGCGTTATAACGAGGATGGTGTAGGCGGAATGCACGTGTACACGCCTTGGTGGCTGGACAACAAAAAACTGGATTTCCCAAGAGGTTACCACATTGAATACGGCGGCGGAATGGGCATGCCTAGCTACGGATTCGGTGCAGGAATTGAAAATATGAACGGAAAATATCCGACAGCGGCAGGTGTTACCAAGCCAGCAGGTGGATATGGTTCGTCATTGAAAGAGGATTACCGTCGTTTCTACGGAGCATATGTAGGTATGGCCGGTCGTGGAGAAGCGGTTCCTAATTTTGATAACTACTGCGAAATTGACCCGAATGTGGTTGATAAGTTTGGTATTCCGGTGCTCCGTTTCCACTACAAATGGACGGATTACGAGATCAAACAAGCAAAACACATGCATGATACTTTCGAAGAGATCATTCATGCATTGGGTGGCGTTGCGAGTGGAACCAAGCCTGGCGCGGACACCAATTACGGCATTGCAGCTCCGGGTCGTATCATTCACGAAGTAGGAACGGTGCGCATGGGTAATGATCCCAAAACCTCTGCGTTGAACAAGTTCTCACAAGCGCACGACGCGAAAAACGTGTTTGTGGTAGATGGTGGTTCTTTTGTATCCCAAGCGGATAAAAACCCAACCTGGACCATTCTGGCGCTTTCTATGAGAGCATCGGAATATATCACAGAGCAGGTTAAACAGAAAAATATCTAACATTGGAACACAGTTTCAAATCATAACTATGAAACGTCGAGATACATTAAAAGCATTAACGCTCAGTTCATTGGGGATAACGGCATTGAGCCCGCAGGTTGCCCTCGCTGAACAAAGAGAACTTGATATCCAAACACCCCCGGAAACCCCGCTTAAAATTCCAGGTGGACGCACAAAGGAAGAAGCGATCAGGGACGCCAAATTAATGAAGGAAAAATTCCTAACAGCGGCAGAACTGGCAACCATTAAAGTGCTGGTAGACATCATCATTCCAGCCGACGATAAATCGGGCAGCGCGTCACAAGCCGGTGTGCCGGATTTTATCGAATTCATTGTGAAGGATATGCCTCAAAACCAGGTTCCTTTGCGTGGTGGATTGAAATGGCTGGAACTGGAATCCAACAAAAGATTCAAAAAAGGCTTCACACTATTGACCAAAGCGCAGCAATTGCAGATTGTAGACGATATTGCATATCCTGAAAAAGCGAAACCATTACACAGCCAGGGTGTTGCCTTCTTCAATCTCATGCGGAATTTAACGGCATCTGGTTACTATACATCCAAAATTGGCATTGCTGACCTGGGTTATATGGGTAACACGCCAAATGTGTGGGAAGGTGTTCCTGCGGATGTTTTAAAGCAGTATGGTTTGAGTTACGAGTAGCATTTGATTTTATAGTAAAAGGCCCGATTACTTCACAGTAACCGGGCCTTTTCATTTATAGTAACTTTGCTTTTAGTAAAGCTTCTGACGCTGTTGCTTCACAGTTTCGTCTTTCAGGAATTCGTCGTAAGACATTAGTTTATCCAAAATTCCTTTCGGCCCGATTTCAATGATCCTGTTCGCGATAGTATGAACGAATTGGTGGTCATGGGAATAGAACAAAAGACAACCGGAGAAATCAATCAGGCCATTGTTCAATGCCGTAATGGATTCAAGGTCAAGGTGGTTGGTAGGGTCATCCAAAATCAATGCATTAGCTCCCGATAACATGGTTCTGGAAAGCATACAACGCACTTTTTCACCTCCCGACAGCACTTTCGCTTTCTTTAAAGATTCTTCACCCGAGAAAAGCATTCTTCCCAAAAATCCGCGGATAAAGCTTTCGTCCTTCTCCTCAGAATATTGACGAAGCCAGTCAACCAGATTCAGATCGACGTCAAAAAACGAAGTCGGATCTTTTGTGAAATATGACTTGGTGATGGTAACGCCCCAGGTGTAAGTTCCTTTGTCCGCCTTTTGTTCTTCATTGATAATATCAAAGAAAGAGCTGATTGCCATCACATTGCGGCTCACGAACGCTATTTTGTCCCCTTTATTTACATTGAAACTAACATTTTCAAAAAGCTTTGTTCCGTCATCAGCCGTTTTTGACAAACCTTCAACACGCAGAAGCTGATCGCCAACTTCCCTTTCAGATTTGAAAGCGATATATGGATATTTACGCGAAGACGGCTTAATGTCATCAATGGTAAGCTTATCCAACAGTTTGGCTCGGGAAGTTGCTTGCTTGGATTTCGAAGCATTAGCACTAAATCTCCTGATGAAATCCTCTAATTCCTTGCGCTTATCCTCGGATTTCTTGTTCTGGTCCTGACGCTGCTTCAAAGCAAGCTGGCTGGACTCGTACCAGAAAGAATAGTTACCCGAGAACATCTGCACTTTGCTGAAATCAATGTCGACCACATGCGTACAAACCTCATCCAGGAAGTGCCTGTCGTGGGAAACAACGATCACGGTGTTTTTGAAATCGGCAAGGAAGTTTTCCAGCCAGAGCACCGTTTCAACATCAAGGTTGTTGGTAGGCTCATCCAGAAGCAGCACGTCCGGATTTCCAAAAAGCGCCTGCGCAAGTAAGACCCGCACTTTATCATTAGCATTCAGATCGCCCATTGTGGCAGAATGCTGCTCTTCCGTAAGGCCTAGTCCGCTCAATAATTGCGCAGCTTCGGTTTCAGCTTCCCAACCATTCAAGTCAGCGAATTCGGCTTCCAGATCGGCTGCTTTTTCACCATCGGCATCTGTAAATTCTTCTTTTTCATAAATCGCCTCGCGCTCCTTCATAATCTTGTAAAGGCGCTCATGGCCCAGGATCACCGTATCCATCACAGTATATGCATCGAATTCGAACTGATCCTGTTTCAGGAAAGTCATCCTTTCCCCGGGGTTCATGCTTACATTGCCTGTCTGCGGTTCTATTTCGCCCGAAAGGATCTTCAAGAATGTAGATTTCCCAGCGCCATTCGCTCCGATCACACCATAACAATTGCCGGGAACAAACTTTATATTTACCTCGTCGAATAATACCCTTTTGCCGTATCGCAATGATACGTTCTGAACCGTAATCATTTTAAAATAATTTTTATGAATGAAAGCGCAAAACTACGAAATTCAGAACGAATTCGCATGTTGAACAAACTAAAACAAACGAAGCGAACCGGTGATTACCGGTCCGCTTCACAGAAATATTGAAATAAGATTAAGGAATAACCCGCAATGTATGGGCGCCTTTGCCAATGCTGATCATCGCACCCTGCTTTTTGAGCGAAGGCGAATCGCCTTTTGCAACTGTCCAGAATTCAACTCCGCCATTTCCTGTGCCATAAGCAAGATATTCAAACACAGAAACGGCAACATTTGAACCATCCTTATCAAATGCGACGCTTTGCGGATAAATCCCTTCAAAAGGATAATCAGCCACTTTTGTCAGTGCGCCCGTAGGCGCTGCAACTTTATATAATGTCAGCGAAGCACCGGCTCCTGAACCTGGTTCCGTCCAGGGCGCACCGCTTTTGCCCGCATTTACAGTTACCAGCATAGAGCCGTCCGGGCTTACCGCAAATGACCCTGTATTTGTTCCGGCAGGAACCTGCACTGCTACTTTATGTTCGATCGCGCCATCCATAGAGAAATTGACAACATGGATTTCGCCGTCTCCTGCCCCTTTTCCAGGCGCTGCGGACTTCGTATCCAGCACAAAATAATGCCTTCCATCTGCCGAGAATCTTCCAAAAGATGGCTCCGCTCCTACTTTCACAGGCTTGCCAACCATTTCCACATTCTTCAACTTTCCTGCTTCCCGGATCACTTTATAAAGTCCGACTTCATTGGAGTTGTCAAGCGTAAATGCGATGAAATCACCAGACGGATGCCAGGTAATGTCTATGATTTTATTGGTTGAGTCAATGGTTGCCGGTAAGTTCAGAACACGCGCAGGCTTGCCGTCTGCTGCTGCCTCAATAAAAACAAGCTCTTTGCCCACCTCATTGGTGGTTAAAATCAGCTCATTTTTGTTAACGTCCATGGCAATCGGTTTTTTCCCAACTGTAAATCCAAACTTAGCCTTCGGCGCTGCCAGGTTGGCAATATCCACTACGAATAACTTTTCGCCAGCCGGAAATTCAGCGGTCGCGTCTTTATATTCATTTACGCCGTCCTCAGGGCGCAGCCTGCTGTCCAGCACGAATGCCAGTGATCCGTTGGCCGGGACGGCTAATGTCTTTGAAGATGCGAGCACAGAGTTGGATACGATAGCGCTTCCCAATCCCTTGCTTCCTCTTTCAACTGGAAATTTAATGGTTGTCAGCAGGTCTTTTGCCGTGTTGTCCCTCAACAGCTTGCCATCGACCAGCGCTGATGCTGCCATGTCGGCATCGGAAACAACGACCAAGCCCCGGGCATTAAAGTTAATGGGTGATTGGGCAATCGCCGGAACTGCTCCGAACGCTGCCAAACCAGCAAATAATGCGACTTTTTTCATAGAGTGAATTTAAGTTAAAGGTGGTTACATTATGAAAAAGGTGGTTAAACCAAAGAAACCTTGTAAAGGGTTTAAGCCGTACAAGGTTTCTTTTTCAATCCGCAATATACGATAAAAAAAGAAAAGCCCCGATAACAGCGTTACCGGGGCTAAAATCTTTGCTACAAAAAATTATGCTGCAACTGAAAGTGAATTAACCAATCTGGCCAATTTCGACTTCTGGTTAGAAGCTTTTTTCTTGTGGATGATGTTTTTCTTTGCCAAACGATCCAACATTGAAGATACAGTTTTGTAAACTTCAACAGCTACTGCCTTATCGGTCGTATCACGCAATTTCTTTATGTATGAACGTGTAGTTTTGTGTTGGTAGCGATTACGCAAACGCTTTGTTTCGTTAGCGCGGATTCTTTTTAATGCTGATTTATGATTTGCCATTTTGTAATGATAATTTTCTCTTCTTCTATTCGGTTTGCAAAAATAGAAATTGCTTGTTGAAATGCCAAATTTAGCTGTAAATATATTTGCTAAACCTTACAATACTCACTTGGGCATACGTTGCACATCCGAATTCAGATATTCTTCAATGCGGTTTTCTAATTCAGAATAAGGAATGTTGCTGTGCAGCTCGCCTTCCACAGCAAGCGAAATTTTACCTGTCTGCTCCGAAATAACGATCACGATGGCGTCCGTAGCCTCGCTCATGCCCATGGCGGCACGATGCCTGAATCCCAGCGACGATGGAACATCGATGCCGTCGGCAACCGGTAAAACACACCTGGCCGCTTTCAAAATGCCGTCCACAATGATAATAGCGCCGTCGTGCAGCTCACTATATTGATTAAATAAAGAAACCAGCAGCGGCTTGGAAACGCGGGCATCCAATAGTTCACCCGTCTCCACAAACTTACCCAGATCGTCGCGCTTATTGATAACTATGAGTGCCCCGGTGAAATTGGCGGCGATAGTCTTGGAAGCATCCACGATCTCTTTTAGATTTTTACCTTTCAGGTCCAGCACCGAATTGCCCATCATTTTTTTAAGCAACCCATTATTGGTATAAATGGTCGACTTACCTATAATGAGCAAAAACCGCCGGATTTCCTGCTGAAAAATCACGATCAATGCCACGGCTCCCACGCCCATGAAATATTGAAGGATAGCGGTGAGTAAGCCCAGTCCCAGTCCTTTTACCACCAGATAAAACACGTAAACAAACAGGTAACCCAGAAAAACCCGGCTCGCGATGCTTCCACGGACCAGTGTAAAAACCTGATAAAGAAGGATGGCCACCAAAAAAACATCCAGGACGTCAGCCCAATTGACGTTTAAAAAACCCACACGCATAAGAAAATCAATATTATTTCGCGACTAAATTACTCTTTTTAATTTACACTTGAAGTAGCCATCCACAGTTTAACAGCTTCCGCAGCAGGCCTTACATCGTGCACCCGAATAATGGAAGCCCCTCGCTCCAAAGCCATTGTATTCATCACAGACGTACCATTTAATGCTTCCGCAGCGGATATGCCTAACGTTTTATAAATGGTTGCTTTCCGCGAAATGCCAACCAGAAGCGGGCAGTCCAGAAGGCTGAATGCTGACAAATGATGCATCAACTCGAAATTCTGTTCCGTATTCTTGGCAAATCCGAAACCTGGATCCACAATGATGTCCGCAACGCCCAAGGATCTCAGCTTATCTATTTTCCCTTTCAAATCTTTCAAAACATCCGGAACGACTTGATTATAAGTGGTCATCGTGCTCATCGTTTGTGGCGTTCCGCGCATATGCATTAATATGTAAGGAACGCGTAATGTGCTGACAACATCAAACATCTGATCGTCCAGAGTTCCTCCGGAAACATCATTAACGATGTGGGCACCTGTTTCTATTGCCCGCCTCGCTACTTCGGACCGAAATGTATCGACAGAAATAATCAGTTCAGGGAAATTTTTATTCAGTGGCACCACAGCCGACTCCACCCGATCCGACTCTTCGGCCGCTTTCACTTCCTTTGCACCGGGACGTGTGGAATATCCGCCAATATCGACCATCGTGGCACCCTCAGCCAGCATCTGACCTGCTTTTGATAGTAATTCATCTTCCGATCGCATCCGGCTTCCTTCGTAAAATGAATCGGGTGTAATATTGAGAATCCCCATCACGGCTGGCGTGGACAGATCGAGCAGTTTGCCCCTGATGTTGAGCGTTTTTTTGCTAACTTGCAACATAAAATCTTGTTAAATCCAGACAAGGAAGTGATTATCAAAGTGTTTGATTTTCTTGTCTATTAAGCAGTAAACCAATTTTACGCAGTGAAATCCACAGAATCGGAATATCAGGAAATCATTCAGTATTGCCAAGATCTTTTCGCAAAAAAAAATAAAGATTACGGGACATCCTGGCGCATACTACGCATCCCTTCCCTTACCGACCAGATATTCATCAAAGCGCAACGCATCCGCACCATTCAGGAAAAAGGCATGCAGAAAGTGGACGAAGATGTTTCCTCCGAGTTCATAGGCATCATCAATTACTGCGTAATGGCATTGATCCAGATCGCCTCTATTGAGCAGAAGCAGGATATCAATGACACCGAAATGACGACATTATACAATCAGCAAGTGAACGAAGTGAAGGAATTGCTGTTTAATAAAAATCATGATTACGGCGAAGCCTGGCGCGATATGCGCGTTAGTTCTATGACCGATATCATTCTCATGAAGCTATTAAGGATCAAGCAGATTGAAGACAATCAGGGGTTAACCCTTGTTTCCGAGGGAGTTAAAGCTGGTTATCAGGACATTATCAACTATTCTGTCTTTTGTTTGATCAAATCCAATGCTTTGCAAACCAATTGATCCGATATCGTCGTTACTGGCATTCCTAAAATTTTTGAAATGAAAATCCTTGCTCAGATCTCACGCGTCATTGTTGGCTTACTCTTCATCTTCTCAGGTCTGATCAAGCTGAATGATCCCGTTGGGACACAGTACAAGCTGGAAGAATATTTCGAAGTCTTTGCAACGGACCTGCCCCAGTTTCATGATTTTTTCATGGCGCTTGTTCCGCTGGCGCTTTACTTTTCAGTCTTTCTGTGTACGGCCGAAGTGGTGCTGGGCATTGCATTGCTTGTAGGATATAAACCCAGAACAACCGCCTGGTCGCTCCTGCTGATCATTGTATTTTTTACCTTCCTGACATTCTATTCTGCTTATTTCAATAAAGTAACGGATTGCGGCTGCTTTGGCGCGGCGATCAAGCTCACGCCCTGGACTTCGTTTGGAAAAGACATTTTCCTGCTTGCGCTGATCCTGATCATCATTTTTTACAGAAAGAAATTCAAGGCACTGCCCACCGGCATTATTGTCGTCATTTCAACCATTGCTTCGCTCGGCATTGCTGTTTACGCGTTAAGACATCTGCCCATTCTTGATCTGCTCCCCTACCGTGTTGGCGCCAGCATTCCGGCCCAGCTGAAACCTTCCGAGCCATTGCGCTATCTGTATATTTTTGATAAAGGCGGCAAAGAAGTTGAGTTTGAAAAATATCCAAGTGATACCACATTGGTTTTCAAGGAAATGGTTGTGCTGAATGAGGATGCAAAGCCTAAAATTACAGATTACAAAGTCTGGAATGATGCAGGCGATTATACTGAGGAAACATTCAAAGGCAAGAAGCTTTTCCTGATCATTAAAAACCTGACAGACATTAATACTGCTGCCTTACCAGACATTAACAAGCTGATTAACAGGGTAAAAACTAAGGGCGTAGAACCCATTATCCTTACATCCGGCAATAGTGAAGAAATTGTAAAATTCCTGGCGGCGCATCAGCTCAATGCTCCTTACTATTATGTAGATGCCACGGTTTTAAAAACCATTTCCAGGTCCAATCCGGGCTTGTGGCTTTTGAAGGATGGCGTAGTAAAAGGAAAATGGCATTATAACGATACGCCGGACGCAGAGGAAGTCATTGATCTGGTAAAATAATGAGCATGAAGAATGTCATATTAGTCGGTATGATGTCGTCCGGCAAATCGACATTAGGAAAAAAGCTGGCGAGGCTGCTGGGTTACAAGTTTGTTGATCTGGATAAATTGATCGAAAAGGATCAGCAAAGCGACATTCCTGCCTTGTTTGCACATAAGGGCGAACCGTACTTCCGTGAAGTAGAGAGCCGTATCTTGAAGGAACAGGCTTCACAGCAAGGCATCGTGCTGGCATCGGGCGGAGGAACACCTTGTTTTCATGATAATATGGCTTTTATTAAGGGAATGGGCATCAGCGTATTTCTGGATGTTCCTGCTTCCAGCCTGGCCAAAAGGATCCGCAGCCACGGCAAGGACGATCGTCCTATCTTGTCGGGAGCAACTTCGCTTGAAGAAACATTACAGAACAAAATCAATGAGCGCCTGCCGTTTTATTCACAAGCAGACATTGTTATAAAAGGTGAAATTGAAGCAAATCATTTACTAGAAATGCTTCATCCGTTATTGTAGGATACCTGCATAACAGAAAAATGCCCTCAACAAGTGGATCACTGGTTGAGGGCATTTTTCATTTAAAGCTGAGATCGTTTTTAGAAATTCATCCCAAAAGTCATTACAACATTTACCGGCCTGTGCGTCACTTCAACAGACGCATAGTTTTCGGGATTATTTAAGACATAGGGTGTATAAAGGGATTTGAATGTGCTCATTGTTCCGCTGAGGTCGGCAAAAAACCTGTCTTTACGAATGCCAACTCCGGCTGAAAAAAGCAGCTTATCTCTTTTAATTCCGTCATTGTTTTGGTAAGGATCGCCGATATAAGCAGCGCCAAGCCTTGCCCGGAATAAATTCGCCCTGAACTCACCGCCTAATCTGAAATTATAGGAGCTGCGGAATGTGTCTTGAAGTTCAGCTTTTGTATTGGACTTAAATGCAGAATTGTCACTGCTGCTGAGGTAATTTGTCCGAACGCCCATGGCACTGTAATCTTGATATTCTATCGAACCGGTTATGAATCCTCTGTCTTGCACGAAGAATGTTGCTCCAAAATTTGCTTTTAGCGGACTTCTCAGTGAATAGACGAAATCATTGGGTGCGATCGGCAGGTTCAAATAGGGAGGCTGGATCAATGTTCCATCCGGACCGGTTACACGGTCATCAACAAATTCCGCGCTGACATTTTGTGTAAAAGTCTCTTTGATCGAGCTGAATGTAGGACTGGTAAGCACACCGCCCAGCTGGAAAACAGGGTTAACCTTATAAATTACACCAAGAGCAAAATTCACCCCGTTGCCGGTTACGGTTAAGGCTTCATTTTGTTGGGTGTATATCAACTCCGGACTGTTCACATAACTATCCTGAAAGGTGCGGTCGTAATTGTATCGCAGCCTGCTGAAACCGAAGTTGGCACCGATGTACAGTTTATCATTATAATTACCTGCATAGGCGATCGTCCACTGCGTATTTGCGCCGGTTGCCGTATAAGTTCCGAACTGGTCCACGACGCTGTTTTTATCGAGTGCGTTGTACGGAGGCCCGGTTTCTGACGATGGGCTTATCAGATACATTTGATAATAAGCTGCCGGCAGAGAGTAAGCCATCGGGCCGCCATTAGAAGGATTGCGCTCAAAGTCTGCTTCAAGCTGCTGGATAGAGACGGCGCCGGCATTGGCATCTTCAACCACTTTATCTACAAAGGCACTCTTGTCATTGGGACCTGAGAATGTATAATGGTCCCGGAATGACTGCTGCCGTGAAAACGATATACCCAGTGAAGAGCGTTTCCATTTGCGCTGAAAGCCCGGCTGGCTGGCTATCACCAACGATGCCTGTGCAATGTTCAGGTTCCCTTTGTTTGCTGAGTTTTTATCGCCTAAGTAGCTGGTTTTGGTATTGCTAGGCGTGATTCCCGGACTGAATGTAAGTTCGGATCTGGTATAAAATCCCAACCCGGCCGGGTTGCCATGAATTGAGCTCGGGTCACCACCCAGCGAAGCGTGATTGCCGCCTAAGGACTGGAATCTGGCTGATCCGGTCTGGTCACTTTCGGAATATCGCAAAGCGTCTGTTGCGTATTGCGCGTAGGTTGTTGAGGAAGTTAAAAGGGCACAGAACACAGCGCCCCAAAGAAGTGGTTTAGTCATGTTTCAGATAAAGAATTCGACAGTTAGTTCAAATACTAATTAAACGAAAACCCTGCAAAATTATGACATCTTGCAGGGTTTGAAATTCATTTTTAAGCGCAATTATCAGCCCGATTATCTTGGTCCTCTTGAAGAAGAACGGGTTGCCCCGCCGCCATTACCACCGCCACTGCTCGCAGGAGCACTGTAACTTCTGGATGGTGCGCTGTAAGTAGGCTGGCTGTATGTGCGTTGAGGAGCTGAGTAAGACTCGCTTCTGCTGCTCGGTGTTGAATAACTTCTTGTCGGAGCAGTGTAGTCAGACTGGCTTCTCGTCGGAGCCGTATAAGTACTGCCACTTGAACCTCTTGAAGACCTTGGCGATGCCTGGTAGCTTCTTGTTGTTACGCCATCAGAAGAATAATTGCTTCCGCTGCTGGCACGTGGACGTGAGTAATATACATTGTTTCCTTCGCTTGAACCTCTGCTGCTGTTGTAAGAACTTCCAGCGGCTCTTCTTCCTCCCGCATCTGCAACGCCCGTTCTGTTACCCGATCTTGACGACCGTGGTGAAGAATAAGTATCATTGGCTGAAATTGTGCTGTTTGCTGCACTTCTGCCTGATCTGTTGCCTGATGAACTCCGTGGAGAACCCACGTAATTTCCGTTGCTGTTAGAGCGGCTGTTGCTTCTTGAACTTGTTCCGGCAACCACGCGTGGTCCGGCTGTTCTGGTCAAGCCTCTGCTTTCGTAATTATTCACTACGACAACCGGACGGCTGTAAGCCCATGGATTGTAGCCATAACCACCTCCGTAGAAGCTATCATAACCGTATCCATACATGCTGTTGTAGCCCCATGGAGAATAACCGAAGCCATTGTATCCGAAACCGTTGTAACCAAATGGATCATAACCGAATCCATACATGCTGTTCATCCCCCAGGGCGAGTAACCATATCCCAGCATTGAACCCATTCCAAAACCTACGTAAGGACGAATCCTGCCGTATCCGAACTGGAAGCCAAGATTCATCATGCTTCCGGGCCAGTAAGAACCCAAACCGCCAAAGCCGTAAGGATTAGCAAATCGGGATGCGCCGCGGTCGTAACCATCTGCAAATCCGGCGTTATAGCCTGGATCCGGTGAAAGCGCACGCTTCACACTTCTTGAAGACAAATAGGACTCATCGTAGTAATCACTTGTTCCTTCATCCGCATTGCCCGTATAGGCGTAGTCGGGATTGTCTGAGCGGGAAATATCTTGATCTGCACCCTGTTCTCCTCTCACTACGCCAGGGCCGGTGTTATTTCCGTAGAGGTCATCATAACCGCCTGATCGTGAAACATATTGATTTGTGGTACATCCCCAAGCTCCCAGCAACACTAGCAAAGAAAGATATTTTGCTTTATTGATCATCGTCATGGCTTTTAAGGATTAAAAGTTTGTTGCTAATATATATATAAATTCGTTCCTAAGTACTAAGTAAACGTCCGTTACAATACATTAATTCCAAAGTTAACATAAAAAACTATCTTTGCAACTCTTGAAAAAACAGGATGAACATAACGATATACTCCTTTTCATTTATCAAATAATCCTAATAATGAGTAAAGCCTTACCAACCCGAAGTGAAAATTACTCCGAATGGTACAATGAGTTAGTAAAAAGGGCCGACCTGGCCGAAAATTCCGCTGTAAGAGGTTGTATGGTAATTAAGCCATATGGCTATTCTATCTGGGAGAAGATGCAGCGCGCACTGGACGATATGTTCAAGGAAACAGGCCATACCAACGCTTATTTCCCGCTTTTTATACCCAAATCCTACCTGAGCAAAGAGGCTTCGCATGTGGAAGGTTTTGCTAAGGAATGTGCCGTTGTGACGCATTACCGGCTAAAAAATGATCCCAATGGAAAAGGAGTCATTGTAGATCCGGATGCGAAACTGGAAGAGGAACTGATCGTTCGCCCAACTTCGGAAACGGTGATTTGGAGCACTTATAAGAACTGGATCCAGTCCTACCGCGACCTGCCTTTGCTGATCAACCAATGGGCGAATGTGGTGCGTTGGGAAATGCGTACGCGCCTCTTTCTGCGCACGGCTGAGTTCCTTTGGCAGGAAGGCCACACCGCGCATGCAACTTCTTCGGAAGCCATTGCAGAAACAGAGCAAATGCTTGACATTTATGGGCAGTTTGCCGAGGAATGGATGGCGCTTCCTGTTGTAAAAGGCGTAAAAACGGCAAATGAGCGCTTTGCTGGCGCAGTGAACACCTATTGCATCGAAGCGTTAATGCAGGATGGCAAGGCCTTGCAGGCCGGAACGTCCCACTTCCTGGGTCAGAATTTCGCCACTGCTTTTGATGTAAAATTTCAGGATAAGGATGGTAAGCTGGAATATGTATGGGGAACTTCATGGGGCGTGAGCACGCGGTTAATGGGCGCACTGATCATGGCGCATTCTGATGACGCCGGATTGGTTTTGCCTCCGAAACTGGCCCCTATCCAGGTGGTGATTGTTCCAATTTATAAAAATGAGGAGCAGTTGAATTTAATTTCCGAAAAAGTAAAGGAAATTTCCAAGGAGCTTAAAAAACTGGGGATCAGTGTGAAATTTGACAACAGTGATGCCTACAAACCTGGTTATAAATTTGCCGAGTATGAACTGAAAGGCGTTCCCGTGCGTCTTGCTATGGGTGCACGCGATCTTGAAAACGGAACGGTGGAGGTTGCACGCAGAGATACCAAAACAAAAGAAACGGTTTCACTGGAAGGCATTGCCGAATTCATCCAATCGTTGCTGGACAACATTCAGGAATCCATTTACAACAAAGCACTTGCATTCCGCGAAGAGAACACGACAAAGGTCGATTCGTTTGAAGAATTTAATAAAGTGCTCGATTCCAAAGGCGGGTTTATTCTGGCGCATTGGGACGGCACATCAGAAACTGAGGAAAAGATCAAAGAAGAAACAAAGGCTACGATCCGCTGCATCCCATTGGATCAGGTGAAAGAATCCGGTGTTTGTATTTACTCAGGAAAGCCTTCGGCAGGAAGAGTCGTCTTTGCCCGGGCATATTAATTTTATCAATCCGAAAGCAGTTTTTAATCCGCTGTTAGTAAGGCATTTTTAACCATTTAAGATTTACAAGATGAAGCAGGCGCAGGCAGGTGACAATGTACAAGTCCATTACAAAGGGACTTTGACAGACGGACAACTTTTTGATTCTTCGGAAGGACGCGATCCGTTAAATTTCAAGCTGGGTAGCGGCCAGGTTATCAAAGGTTTTGATGATGGCGTTACAGGCATGGAAATCGGTGATAAAAAGACCATTCACATCCCGAATGCAGAAGCTTACGGCCCTGTAAATGAGGATATGGTTATCAATTTCGAACGCTCACAAATTCCTGCCGATATTCCCCTGGAAGTAGGTGGAACGCTTAATATGCATCAGGATGGCGGACAGGTTATCCCGGTTGTGGTCAAAGAGGTGACAGAAGAATATGTTATTCTGGATGCCAATCACCCATTAGCAGGTCAGGACCTGATTTTTGAGCTTGAATTGGTTGGGATCAACTAAGAAGTGTAGAAAATTAGAAGTTAAAAGCAGAAAGTCAGGTGAATGTCTGGCTTTCTGCTTTTTTATTTGGCCCATTTCAAACTGAATGCTTCGGGTTTGTTTCGCGAAATTTTGAGCAGCACCTGTTTCTCTGCCAGATCATGCAGCATTCGTTCCGCCCGTTTTTCGGAAATATTGATAATTCTTGAAAAAACTTTGGCTGTTACCGAATCCTGCTCCCTGAGATAAGTGATCAATGTCTTTACGTGTCTGGATGCCAATAGTTTTTCCAGGTCGGCATCGGTTTCTCCCTGCATGAGCAGTTTTGGAATGGGAATGCTTTTGTCCTTTACCCGAATGTAAATGATCCGCATATCTTTCTCATTCACCGCATAATGTGGCTTATCGGGGCTTTCGTCAACATCCACCTGCATCACCTTCTTTCCGTCAAGTAACGCAGATTTTATTCGGATTGTCAGCTTCGGCTCAATCAATTTGCCCGTGGCCGTTTCCAGCTTTTTCAGCTCAGCCAGCTCGGAACCAACGCCCAGGATCGCGCCCGAATCGGCAATCCCGATCAATAAGGTGCCGCCGGAGGTGTTGGCAAACGATACAATGGTTTTAGCAATTTTGTACGGGCTGTCAATCGTCCTTTTAAATTCGGTCGTAAGCCCCTCTCCTTCTTTTATAATCTGTATGATGCTTTTTTCCTGCATTTAAATCAATCCATATTTTTTCCCTGGCAGCGACCGCACCATTCCCTGGAATTCCAGGTTAAGCAACAATGCCGCCAGTTTATTCAAGTGCATTCCGGCATGCCAGGAAAGTTCGTCGACTTGCATAATGCCTTTTTGCCGGAGCAATGCCAATATCTGGCCTTCGTCCTGTGTAAACCCTTCAAAGCTTGCCTGCATCTGGACCGGACGAACTGCCGCAGGCTCGTCTCCTGCCTGCTCCCAGCCCATCGCCGCCGCCATATCCTCAACAGACGTGAATATGGACGCTTTGTTGTCCCGGATCAGAAAGTTACAACCTTCTGAATGCACGCTGCCCAGCATGCCTGGCACTGCGTAAACATCCCTGTGGTAATTCTGAGCAAACTCGACCGTAATCAGGCTGCCGCCTTTCCGCGCCGACTCTACCACAATGGTAACATCACTCAGCCCCGCAATGATTCGGTTTCTTGCCGGAAATCTCATAAAATCAGGTTTGGTAGCGAGTGCATTCTCGGTAACAAGGCCACCGTTTTCCTGCATTTCAAATGCTGTTTTTTTGTGGGCAAAAGGATAGATGACGTCCAAGCCGCTGGCCATAACGCCAATCGTCGGCATATTGTGTTTCAAACAAGCGCGGTGGGCGGTGATATCCACACCGAATGCCAGGCCGCTTACGACCATTACGTGATAAGGTTCCAGCTCCTTAATGATGGTTTCCGTCACCGATTTCCCATATTCACTCACCTGCCGCGTCCCGACGATGCCCACCGTCCGGCTCATATTGAAGTCAAAATTGCCGCGTGAGTAAAGGACAATGGGTGAATCGTAAAGCGATTTCAGTCTGGCCGGATAAGCCGGGTCAGTAAAGAAGTGAAGGTTGGTTGCGGTGTTGTTGCAGCTGAGAAATTCCTTTTCAGCCATTCCAAGCGATTCCTTGTTTAATATCGCCCTGGCTACTTTGTCGCCGACACCGGGAATATGGACGAGTTTTCGGTAGTCGGATTTAAAAACTTTCTCCGCGCCGCCGCAATGGCTGATAAGCTGCCGGATGGTAACTGCGCCGACCCCGGGCGTGTGTATAAGCGCGAGTGTACAGATCTTTTCGTACTCTGTTAATTCCAACATGATAGTGTGTTTTGAGTGGCATACAATTTGCCTATATACGTAATGAAGATAAATCAAAAATAACAAAAATCCTCAAAGGGAATATGGATAATTTACAGGCCGCTGAAACAGAACCGGTTCAGAGTTTTGAAGGAATGGGTGCGACGTGCTACCCGGAAGGAGTTTATTACAGGGTGTGGGCGCCACACGCTGAAAGTGTTTCGGTAGTGGGGACTTTTAATGATTGGAAAGCAGATGCTAATCCCCTTTCACAAGAAGAAAACGGACATTGGGGTGCACTTATAGAGAATTCAAAAGAAGGTGATGAATACAAGTTTGTTTTGCAGACACCATCCGGAGAATTACACAGAAACGATCCTTACGCATTGAAAATGACCAACTCGGCCGGAAACTGCGTGGTGTACAACCACGCAAGTTTCGATTGGCAGGATGTTGGTTTTCAAATCCCAAGCTGGCACGAGCTGGTTATATATGAGCTTCACGTAGGAACCTTCCATGTGAAGGAAGAAGGACAAATCGGAACATTATACACCGCTATTGAAAAGCTGCCATATCTAAAAGAAATGGGTTTCAACGCTGTTGAATTAATGCCCTGTTCTGAGTTTCCAGGATCGCGTTCGTGGGGATATAATCCAGCAAGTCCTTTCGCGATAGAATCGGACTACGGCGGCCCCGATGGCTTGAAAGCATTCGTGAAGGCAGCACATGAGGCCGGCATAGCCGTCATCCTGGACGTGGTATATAACCACTTCGGGCCTTCGGACCTGGACATCTGGCAATTTGACGGATGGCATGAGAACGACGGCGGCGGCATTTACTTTTATAACGACTGGCGTGCAGAAACACCTTGGGGCAGCACCCGCCCGGATTACGGCCGTGGTGAAGTAAGACAATACATTCATGACAATGCCATGATGTGGCTGCGCGAGTTCCGTGTAGATGGACTGAGAATGGATATGGTCCCTTACATACGGAATGTGAAAGCAGACGGAAATCCTGGTAATGATATACCCGAGGGCATTTCGTTAATGCAGTGGATCAATAAAGACATTCGTGAATGTTATCCAAACTGCATAACCATTGCAGAAGATATGCATTCGCTGGACTTCATTACGGACTCTGTCGAAGATGGAGGCCTGGGCTACGGTTCTCAATGGGACGCCAGGTTCGTACATTCGGTTCGTGAAGCCATTATCACCGCTAACGATCAGGACCGGAATATGGAGGATGTTGTTGAAGCGATTACACACCGTTACAATGAAGATTCCTTTCAACGCATTATTTATACGGAATCACACGACGAAGTGGCTAACGGTCAGGCGCGCGTGGCGGAAGAGATTGCAGATGGCGATGTAAATAATTGGTATTCTAAAAAACGCGCTGCTTTGGGCGTTGCGCTGGTGCTTACTTCACCAGGCATTCCGATGGTTTTCCAGGGACAACCCTTGTTAGAAGATAAATGGTTTTCCGACAGCGACCCGATTGATTGGTCAAGACTGGAAAAATTCAGTGGATTTGCGACTTTACACCGTGATATGATCCATATGCGCCGGAACTGGTTCGGTGTAACAAAAGGGTTGCAAGGCCAGAACATCGAGATCATTCGGGCCGATAAGGACAAGAAAGTGATCGTGATGCACCGTTGGAGTGAAGGCGGGCCAAAAGACAGCGTTGTTGTCGTACTGAATTTTTCAATTGAAACATTCCATGACTATAAAGTTGGATTCCCGAGAGCCGGGAAATGGCACCTGCGATTCAACAGCGACAATGAACAATATGATCCGGAATTTTCGCATCTGGGTGTGTTTGACATTGAAACAATGGATGGTGAATTTGACAGTATGTCGGCGCACGCCACATTGCAAATCCCGCCATATTCAGTGCTTGTATTCTCTCAGGAGGATTGATTATAAACCTATGATAAATGCAAAAGACCGGCTCATCACCGGTCTTTTTTGCTATTCAATAATCCTGAAAATTCTGTCCCAGCGTATTTTATTTACAAAACTAACGGGATCAGGATCCAGTGACATCCATACAAAAACTGCTTTTCCAACAATGTGGTCTTTGGGCACAAATCCCCAATATCTTGAATCGGCTGAATTGTGCCGGTTATCGCCCATCATGAAATAGTAATCCTGCTTAAATGTGTAATTGGTTAGCACTTTTCCATTTTGAAGGATTTTGCCATCCTTAATCTCTACGTTATCATTGCCATCGTGATTTCTGATTACCTCACCATAAACCGCGATGTTCAGGGGAGACAATGGAACGGTCATTCCTTCTTTCGGCACAATGATAGGGCCATAATTATCTTTATTCCAATACATTAAATCCGTCTTAGGAAAAAGAAAAGGTTCTTTAAGTCCCTTGCTGCTGTAAATAGGCTCAATCTTTTTGACAAAATCAAAACTATTTAATTTCTCAGCTATCGTGCTCGTTGTCTTGATAATGTAGCCCGACTGATCATTGGAAGCAATGGTATCGTTAAACGTTTCCGTGAATTGGGAGAAGTCCGTAATGCCATTTTTGCGAAACACATTTTGTTCGTTCACCGGCGTTGATGTGGACACAAAATATTCACTCTGCATCCGGACCGGATTCTTTTGCGCTGCCCCATTCACATACACCTGGCCACCCTTTACTTCGAGCTTATCCCCTGCGATAGCAACACATCTTTTGATATAATTGGACCTCAGATCCAGCGGATGCGGATGCAGGTCCGGCAGCACGGAACTGTATTTATCATATGCATTGGGATGCTCCACCGGTAAATTAAAAACCACCACATCGCCCCGTTTCACATCCGCAAATCCCGGAAGCCGGTATTGTGGCAGCTGTATCCAATCCAGGTAAGACGAAATTTTCGTACCCCAGATCGTTTGATGCGTGAGCGGCATTTGCAATGGTGTAACGGGTGTGGTTGTGCCATAATGCAGCCTGCTCACAAACAGATAATCGCCTACCAAAAGCGAATTCTCCATGGAAGATGTGGGAATAACAAAAGCGCTGAAAAATAGCCAACGGATCAATGTAGCCGCAATAACCGCGAATAGCACAGAATCCAGCCATTCCCGGAATGCAGATTTTTTTAGTTTATCTTGTTGTGGTTTTTCAGGAATAGAAGTGACAGACATAATGCCGAACTATAAATTTTTGGCAATATAATGCTTATCTTAATAACAAGTTAAGAGTTATATAATGTTTATTTATATATTAAAAAAATAGGGAGCACAAATGCGCTCCCTACCATTTCAATGTATAATGTCTCCTGCTTAGTTGATCACACGGAACAAACGGTTCCATCTGATTTTGTTAAAGAAGCTCGTTGGACTTGGATCGATGGACATCCAGACGAAAACCGCCTTGCCTACAATGTGATCCATCGGCACAAATCCCCAATAGCGCGAATCAGCCGAATTATGACGGTTATCCCCCATCATGAAATAGTAATCCTGCTTAAATGTGTAGCTTGTAATAGCCTTACCAGCCACTTTCAAAGATTTTTCATCAAACTCCACGCCTTCCAGTCCTTCGTAATTCTTGATAACAGGACCATATGTTGCAAGATTTTCAGGAGTCAGCTGGACGGTCGCCCCTTCTTTGGGGACGGTGATGGGGCCGTAATTATCGCGGTTCCATTTGAACAAAGAGGAATTCGGATACAGCATTGGCTCGCTGATGTCCTTGGATGATTTAACCAATGTAATGCCTTTTACAAAATCATAGGCTTTCAGTTTAGCCGCGATTTCCACAGTTGTGAAAACCAGGTAACCCATTTGGTCATTGGAAGGAATTGTATCATTAAAGCTCTCGGTATAAGCATTGTACTCCGAGATGCCGTTTTCCTTGAATACTTTTTCCTCATTCACAGAAGTCGTCGTTGCAACAAAATATTCATTCTCCATGCGAACCGGATTTTCCACCGCAGTGCCATTGGCATAAACCTGCAAATCTCTCACTTCCAGCTTATCACCGGGCAATCCCATGCAACGCTT
This sequence comes from Dyadobacter alkalitolerans DSM 23607, assembly GCF_000428845.1. Taxonomy (GTDB): domain Bacteria; phylum Bacteroidota; class Bacteroidia; order Cytophagales; family Spirosomataceae; genus Dyadobacter; species Dyadobacter alkalitolerans. The sequence goes on from NZ_AUAS01000005.1 coordinate 278,728, forward strand.
GATGTAATTTGTTTTCAAATCAACCGGATGTTGTAATTCGGGCGGATAGTTGAAAACAACAACGTCTCCCCTTTTCACTTCGCTGAAACCAGGCAGGCGATATTGTGGCAATTGAATAGCATCTGAATAGGAAGGAATGCTGGTTCCCCATATCGTTTGATGTGTTAATGGCACTTGCAAGGGCGTTTTAGGCGTCCTGGTGCCATAATGCAGCTTGCTGACAAACAAGAAATCACCTACCAAAAGGCTGTTCTCCATGGATGGCGTCGGGATTGTGAAGGCTTCGAAAAACAACCAACGGATCAGGGTCGCGGCAACAACAGCAAAAAGTATGGAATCGAACCATTCCCTGACCGGCGATTTTCTTTTGCCGGTATGAGCAGTTCGGGAAGTCATTTCTTTATTAATAGCCATGCTATAATCAATTGATAGTTAAGAGTTTATATTTAGATTTTCAGAAGATCATTCATTCCAAAAACACCATTTCTGCCGGGAAGCCATTCGGCCGAAACCACCGCCCCTAATGCAAAACCGGCGCGACTGTGTGCAGTATGTGAAATTTCAATGGTATCCACTTCCGACTCGTAGCGTACAATGTGCGTTCCGGGCACTTCGCCCTCCCTTTTGGAAGTAATTTGCAGGTAACCGCTTTCCGTTTCAGGAGCCAGTTTCCAGCCTTCCAGGTTGTCGATTTCGTCTGTAATCGCTTCCGCTAGTGTGATTGCTGTGCCGCTGGGCGCGTCCAGCTTGTGAATGTGGTGGATTTCGGTCATGTATTGCTCGTAACCATGTCCGTTCATCAGCCTGGCCAGCTGACGGTTGAGGCGAAAGAAGAGGTTTACACCAATGCTGTAATTGGAAGCATAAAAGAAAGCACCGTTTTGCTGCACACAAAGCTTTTCAATCTCTGCCCGGTGTTCGAGCCAGCCGGTTGTGCCGCTTACTACGGGCCAGCCTTTTTTCAAACAGTATGTAATATTGTGATAGGCAGCTTCGGGAGCACTAAATTCAATGGCAACATCCACATCGGCAGGTTGCAATGCATCCATTTCCGAGCGGTTATCAATGTCAATTTTCCCTACGATTGAATGTCCTCTTTCGAGTGCAATCTTTTCAATCGTCTTTCCCATCTTTCCATATCCCAATAATAAAATCCTCATTAACGTAAATTTATTCTGTACTAAACTATTTTAGGTTAAAAACCAGCCTAACCCCGGGTGTCGGCGTCAGCATGGCAGGTTGGTTCAGTTTCGGCTCAACTCTTAAGGTAAGGTCTTCCGACAAATCGAATGTCTTCAAATGTGCCGCCACGTTCGCCTCGACGATGGATAATGTATAGATCAAACCCGACACAATTAAAGCGAAACCCCGGTTGCGTCGCCAGTAATTTTTGCCTCTCGCAGCCTGGTCACGCGTTGCTACGGTCATTTCACTGTTTGTATTCAACAAATTGCGAACCCGTATCGCCTTGGTTGAATCCGGTGTTAAGCCTTTTTTTATGCTTCCGTAAGTCGGACTATTTGGATCAAGATCATAAAAGGATCTGTAAGTGTCCAGGTAATCGTGATATTTCAGGGAGTTGAGATAATAAGCATACAATCCGCCCCCGAACGCAATGTAAACGATAGGAAGTTTCCAGTAATCGCGGTTATAGATCTGCCCTCCTCCCGGAATCAATGCAAGCCTTGTCGCCGTTTTTGGGACCGGGAAAAACTTCTTTTCTTTTTTCTTCCCTGTCAGTGAATCTATTTCGCCAATCAGCGTGCTATCTGTTGTGATAATTTGCGCCTCACCGCGTTGCAATGTGTCCTTTTTTGATTTTTGTGCGATTGCTTCCACTGAAAACAACACCAATGCGAGAAGCCAAAACCAGTTTTTCAATCTTATTTAAATTTCAGTGTTTCCAGAATCTTTTTGAGCTCGTCCTGAGAAGCAAAGGGGATCTTAATTTCACCTTTGTTATCATTATTGCTTTTTACGGAAACCTTAGCCCCGAAAAAGGACGATAATTGAAACTGTAACGACTTAATTTCTTGATTAATTGTTGCCTGTTTTTTGCTCGCAAACGAGATATTACTCATCATTCCCAGCTTTCTGACCTCCTCTTCCACTTTTCGCACCGACCAGCCCTCTTCAATTATTTTGTTAAAAATCTTTAATTGACTCTGATCGCTGTTAATGGTGATAATCGCACGTGCATGCCCCATGCTGATCTGGTTGTCACGAAGCGCAGCCTGGATCACCGGCGGCAGTTTCAGCAAACGGATATAGTTGTTCACCGTCGTGCGGTTCTTGCCCACGCGAACGCCCAGTTCTTCCTGTTTGAGATTACATTCCAAAATAAGCCTCTGATAGCTGAGCGCAATTTCGATCGAGTTCAGGTTTTCCCGCTGAATGTTCTCGATCAGTGCCATTTCCAGCATTTGCTGGTCATTGGCAGTCCTTATATAGGCAGGAATGGCAGTCATTCCAATAGATCGGGAAGCCTGCAAACGCCTTTCACCGGAGATTAGCTGATAGCTGTCTTCGGACAATTGTCTTACGGTAATGGGTTGGATAATGCCCTGAACGCGAATAGAATCCGCTAATTCCTGCAAGGATTCCTGATCGAATTTCGTGCGGGGCTGGTAAGGATTGGCCTCGATAAGGCTAACATCAATTTCGCTCATCGAACCCACGACGTCCGTGGCAGACGGTCGCTCCTTGGTACGATGCGTATTTACTTTTTCAGAATCCTGAAGAAGCGCTCCGAGGCCTCTTCCCAATCCTGTCATTTTCTTGGCTTTACTGTTCTCCATTGCTTTCTCGCTATTCAATCATTTATCAGTTTACACCCATCGACCTGTCAGAGGACAGCAAACCATTTTTACTGAGAATTTCACGGGCCAGATTCAAATAGCTCACCGCTCCCTTGCTGTCTGCATCCTGCGCCATCACGGGGATTCCGTAGCTTGGCGCCTCGCTGATGCGTACATTTCGAGGGATAATGGTGTTGAAAACCAGGGATTCAAAATGGCTGGTCACCTCGTTCACAACCTGGTTGGAAAGCCGGAGCCGCAGGTCATACATGGTGAGCAGGATGCCTTCAATGATCAATCCCGTATTAAGCCGGGACTGGATAATGGTGATGGTATTCAACAACTTACCCAATCCTTCCAATGCAAAATATTCACATTGAACAGGGATAATGACCGAATCGGCCGCGGTAAGGCTGTTGATCGTGATAAGCCCTAGCGAGGGCGAACAGTCTATAATGATAAAATCGTAATCTTCGCGAATCTCGGCAATGGCATCTTTCATGCGCTGCTCGCGGTTTTTGAGATTGATCATCTCTATTTCCGCGCCTACGAGATCAATGTGTGAGGGTAATAAATTTAAATTCGGAAAATCGGTTTCCAGGATAATGTCCGCCGTTTTCGCCTGCTCCACCATGCATTCGTAAATGCTGTTTTCCATCTCCTGCGGATTGAAACCAAGTCCGGAAGTTGAATTGGCCTGTGGGTCAGCGTCTATGATAAGCGTACGGAATTCAAGCGCCGCCAGACTAGCCGCCAGATTAATGGCAGTTGTCGTTTTTCCTACTCCTCCCTTTTGGTTTGCAATTGCAATTACTTTGCCCATGTATTCATTTGAGTTACCCAAGGTCAAATTTCTATTATTCGGGGCAATTCACCAAAAAATGTTCCACGGACTTTTAAATAAATCAGTCAAGTACCTGATGACCAAGCTATTAATAAAGATTATTATTTAATTAAAAATAAAAACAAGGCAGTTTTGGGAAGTGTTTCACGCCCAGACCTGCGTTCCTTCGGTGCAGTTTTTACACATTTCGATCTCCGAACGTGAGCGGATCAGTGATGCCCGGAAGTCGCTGTATTTTTTGCCTTTCCAAAGCTGCCGGAAGGTTTCGCGCTTCATATCACCGAGCTGATATTCGGCGTCTTTGTCGAAGCAGCAAGGCACCACGGCACCATCCCAGGTGATCACGCACGAATGCCACATCTTCCAGCAATGGTCTACAAATTTGTTTTTGATTGAATAGCGGCCGCTTTCGGCTTTTTCGTAGCGGGAATATTTGTCAATGGTCGGGATAAGGTCCGAACCTTCTTCGTAATCATAGATCTGAGCCGTTTTCAAACCCACTTCATCCACACCCATTTCCTCAGCCAGTTTCTTTACATCTTCAATCTGGTGCTCATTCGGTTTCACCACCAAAAACTGGAAAATCACATGCGGCGTGGCCGATTTCAGCTCTTTTTTCCATTTGATAATGTTGCGAGTCCCTTCCAGAACCTTTTCCAGATTCCCGCCAATGCGATATTGCTGGTAAACGTCCTGCGTGGTGCCGTCAATGGAAATGATCAAACGATCCAAACCGGACTCCACGGTTTTCTTCGCTTTTTCGTCCGTCAGATAATGTGCATTCGTGGAAGTAGCCGTATAAATGCCTTTGTCATGCGCGTATTGGACCAGTTCGAAAAATTTTGGGTGCAAATAGGGCTCGCCCTGGAAGTAAAAAATCAGGTATAATAATGTATCGGCAAGCTCGTCAATGGTCTTTTTGTATAATTTCTCTTCCATCATTCCCGTCGGGCGTGTGAAGGACCGCAGGCCGCTTGGGCACTCCGGACAGCGTAAATTACAGGAAGTGGTGGGTTCGAAAGAAATTGCGATCGGCATGCCCCAGTGGACCGGGTTACCCGTTGCTTTTGAATAAAAATAACTGCTTAGTATCTGGATGGCGTTCCAGGCCCTTTTGGGAGTGACCTTGGACATCAGGTTCAGGCCATCTTTAAAATTTTTATTCATTATTTGTGGCTTTGGGCGACTGGCAAATGCTAGCAGCCTATTAATCAGGGAAATCAAAAAGAAATGTTGCAGCCTTGCTACACCACCGAGATTCCCGTCGTGTACTTGATTTCGGAAATTACGAAATAACTGCTGATGTGTAACACACTTTTCAAGGCAGAAAGTTTGTGCTGGTAAAATTGATTGTATGCCTCGGCATCTTCCACGATCACTTTCAGCATATAATCAAAGTTTCCCGAAACGACCGAACATTCGAGCACTTCGCTCATTTTTACAATCGCCTGGTTGAAATCCTCGAAGCTTTCCTTCCGCTGTTTATCTAATGTTACATTGCAGTAAACCACCAGCGCTTTACCCAGCTTGCGCCGGTTAAGTAGGCAAACATACTTATCAATGATGCCTTCTTTTTCCAGCTTGCGGATCCGCTCGTGAACGGGCGTCACCGACAAATTAATCCTGCTCGCTATCTCCTTGATTGTCAATTGAGAATCGGTTTGCAGCAAATCCATTATTTTACGATCCGTGAGGTCAGGTTGCATACAGTTTTTTTTATTACCCGGTCTACATTTGTGAAGTTCCGTGCCGAATATTTTCTTACAAATGTGATCAAAAATAGTTTTTTTTACTGTCCTTATGCTTCTTGATAGCATCTTTTTTCTACAAAAACTACTTTTGCAAACTTCGAAATTCTACACTAAAAACATACTTCCCAATGATCATTGGTGTCCCCAAAGAAATCAAAAACAATGAAAACCGCGTAGCCGTCACCCCTGCCGGAGTAACCGAATTCCGCAAACACGGACACACCGTATATGTACAGGCGGAGGCAGGCAAAGGCAGCGGTTTCAGCGACGAACAATATGCAGAAGCCGGCGCGACGATCCTCAACAGCATCGAAGAAGTCTACGCCATCGCTGAAATGATCATTAAAGTGAAAGAACCGATCGCCAGCGAATACAGTTTCATCAAAGAAAACCAACTACTCTTCACTTACTTCCACTTTGCCTCTTCCGAACCATTAACCCACGCTATGATCGAGCGTAAGGCCGTTTGCCTGGCTTACGAAACGGTTGAAAAAACGGACAGAAGCCTGCCATTGCTCGTTCCTATGAGCGAAGTTGCGGGCAGAATGGCGATCCAGGAAGGGGCCAAATATTTAGAGAAACCAATGGGCGGTTTCGGAATCCTGTTAGGTGGCGTTGCGGGTGTGAAACCTGCTAATGTGCTCGTTCTGGGCGGAGGGATCGTAGGAACACAGGCTGCGAAAATGGCTGCGGGACTGGGCGCCAACGTAACGATCGTGGACATTAGCTTGCCAAGATTACGTTACCTGGAAGACATTATGCCTGCCAATGTGGACACCGTGATGTCCAACGAATACAACATTCGCGAGCTCATTAAAAGCACAAACCTGATCATCGGCGGCGTGCTCATCCCCGGAGCGAAAGCGCCTTCATTGATCACACGCGATATGCTTAAACTGATGAAACCGGGCACTGTCATGGTGGACGTGGCGATCGACCAGGGCGGATGTTTTGAAACTTCCAAAGCAACAACCCACGAAGATCCTATATATGAAGTGGACGGTGTGGTGCATTATTGCGTGGCCAACATGCCAGGCGCCGTGCCCTACACTTCTACCCTCGCTCTGACAAATGCAACATTGCCTTATGCATTGCAACTCGCCAACAAAGGCTGGCAAAGTGCCTGCGCCACGAGCGAAGAGCTGCGTAAGGGGCTGAATGTCGTAAACGGAAAGGTGGTTTTTAAAGGGGTTTCGGATGCCTGGAACCTTCCGTATACAGACGTGCAGGAAGTTTTTTAATACCAAACCTAGCTAAGGCAACCTGGCTGGCTGTGAAGCCGGTCAGGTTTTTTCATTTCCCGAAATATTACAATTAATTTCATGTCAGTATTGCAATTTCGAAAGTTATCCTTACTTTTGCATAAAATTTGAACGAACATCCGTTCGTCTCTCTGCTTCTTACACGGTTTAGCACTTTATAGATCCGCTACCAACCTTTAAAATTCGCCTGGTTGGCACACCGTTCTCATGCAGGACCCCACGGATGGTTTGTGGTGGGCTTTGCGCAATCCCCTTTTGAATTAGTTTACGATTTGGCTTTGAGTTTTTGGTTGTGGGACAATTTTACCGTTTCCGACTTCGACCCATCGAGCCTGCTGACCTACGATACGTTTTCTGTTACGGCGATCCGCAGCAGCATTCAAATGACCGTAACAATTTGACTATCTTTTATTACCCAAGAATTAATACAAAAATAAATATAATGACTACTGAAAATTTCGAAACTTTCGAAGAGCTTGGCCTCTCAGAAAACATCCTTAAAGCCCTTACTGAAATGGGTTTTACTAAACCCTCACCTATACAGGCACAAGGAATTCCCGCAGTAATGCAGGGATCTGACGTGATCGGACAAGCACAAACAGGAACCGGAAAAACGGCAGCGTTTGGTATTCCCGTGCTGGAAAGAATTGATGTATCCAATAATGCCGTTCAGGCACTTGTGCTTTGCCCTACCCGCGAATTGGCGGTGCAGGTTTCCGAAGAAATTGGCCGTTTGGCTAAATATGTAAAAGGACTTAGAATTGAAGCAATCTACGGTGGTGATTCCATCGACCGTCAGATCCGCTCCCTTAAAAAAGGCGTTCACATTGTTGTAGGAACTCCTGGGCGTGTGATGGACCATATGGAACGCAAAACGTTGAAATTTGACGAAGTGCGCATGATGGTGCTTGATGAAGCAGATGAAATGCTGGATATGGGTTTCCGCGAGGATATCGAAAGCATTCTGGCTGATATGCCGGCTGACCGTCAGACGATCCTGTTCTCAGCAACAATGTCTAAGCCAATTATGTCGATCACAAAACGTTTCCAGACTGATCCTATTTTGATCAAAGTGGTTCGCAATGAGTTGACTAACGTGAACATTGAGCAGGTTTACTTCGAAGTGAAGCCACAGGCTAAGGTTGAAGTAATGACGCGCCTGATCGACATGCACCATTTGAAATCGCTTTTGGTTTTTTGTAATACAAAAAGAAAAGTGGACGAGATCGTTGAAGACCTTCAATTGAGAGGTTATGCTTCGGAAGGAATCCACGGCGACTTGCGCCAGCAGCAGCGCAGCAATGTAATGAGCAAATTCAAGGCGGGTGTAACTACCATTCTTGTGGCTACGGACGTTGCAGCACGCGGAATTGACGTAAGCGGACTGGATGGCGTGATCAACTTTGACATTCCTTTGGACGAAGAATATTACGTACACCGTATCGGCCGTACAGGCCGTGCCGGATTGTCCGGAAAAGCATTCTCACTGGTTGCCCGCGATGAAAAATATCGTTTGAAAACCATTGAAAGTTTTACAAAGGTTAAAATTGAAAAAGGCGTTATTCCTTCTTATGAGGATATCGTTGGCGTTCGCAAGGCGCGTTTCGTTGAAAGCATTTCTGCATCTATCCAGGAAGGCGACGACCAGGAGCTTTTCGGCGATGTGCTTGAAATGTTGCACCACGCAGGTTACTCTACGGAGCAGGTTGTAGGCGCTATGGCTAAGCAGATCATGGGCGTTCAGAAAAACGAATATGCAGATGCAAACCTTGCCTGGGAAGAAAGACGCGGCGAACGCGACGGACGCAGGGAAGGCGGAAGCGATCGTTTCGAACGTCGCTCATCAGGCGGAAGCCGTTTCGGTGACCGCAGAGAAAGCGCACCACGCGGAAATGATCGTTATGCTCCTGCTGCACGTGGTGAATCACGTCCAAGATTCGAAGGCAGCCGCGACGAGTCTAAACGTTCGGCAACACCGGAAGCCGGTATGACACGTTTGTTTCTGAGCCTTGGCCGTAAAGACCACATTTTGCCAAAAGATATCGTAGGAGCCATTGCCGGCGAAGCGAACATTCCAGGCAAGACGATCGGTGCGATTGATATTTATGACAAATTCACATTTGTAGATGTTCCTGAGCGTGATGCCCGTGCGGTTTTGCGTGCAATGGACGGAAACACCATCAAAGGTAAGCCTGTACAAATCGATATCGCTAAATAATTTAAGCTTAGCACATTTGAGAAAAGGGACTTGTAACAAAGTCCCTTTTTTTGTTATTTTTCGGTATGCAAAATCAACCGAAACCCGAGGTGTGGCTCAGAGGGCCACTCCCTGATATATCCGATTATCTGCAACCCGCAGCGCACGCACTTTTGCAGGCGCAGGAAGAAATCAATGCAGAGCTCAGCAATTTCCCCGTTGCCTTGTTATGGGAACGCCCGGCAGATGTGGCGTCCGTTGGCTTTCATTTACAACACCTTACCGGCGTGCTCGACCGTCTTTTAACCTATGCCAGGGCTGAATCTTTAAGCGAAAATCAGCTTGCCTATCTGAAAGCAGAGGGTCAGCCATCATCGTCCACGTCGGCTTTGAATGAATTACTCGACGCATTCAACAGACAGATTCTCATCGCGCTAACACAGCTCAAACACACTGACGAAGAGACGCTTACGCAGATCCGTTACGTGGGCCGGGCTATGTTACCATCCACACATCTGGGCTTGCTGGTTCACGCGGCGGAGCATACGCAAAGGCACACGGGCCAGCTGCTGGTAACCGCCCGAATCTTGAAACAAGGCGCTTAATCCTCACTTTCGGGTCTTATATGCAGGAGACGTCTGATCCATGACTGGCTTTCGGTTTGTTGATCCGGCTTGTCTGTTTCCGTTAAAGAATCCTTCAACTGGCGCAGATCCGGCTGCCCGGCGTTTATCCAGCAAGTGAACCAGATGTCGGCCACCGTTTTTACGGAAGCTTTCATGCGCCGCTCAACCTGCCGGTCGAGCATTTCGTGATATCGGGTTGAAAATTCCAGTGAGTAAGTCCGGGTAAGGACATTGTTACGAAGTTCGTAGCTAAATTTTTTTTCGGCTGGAAACGAAGCACTAAGCTGTTTTTCAAACAGAAAAACCGAATCTGTTGCGGTATGCGATTCGGCGACGGCTTGCCAGGCTGCATTAGCAACATTGTCCTGATATATGGCCTTACCGATCCATAAGTCGTAGTTTTCAGCAAATAACTCGGGCAACCGCGATTCCCAGAAGCCATGAATTCCTTCCTGACCGGTTAGCTGTCCATTATAGTTCCGGGTTGTGTGCAAGGGCACGTGCGCATCGGCAATGTAGTGGCCGAGATCCGCTGATATCCTGAGAATCCGGCGCGCATCTTTTTCTTTGAACGCCTCCGTCAACTGATAGGCGCCGGTTTGAATGTACCAGGGGACAATGCCATGCTTGCGCAAACTGTCCTCACCAATCCGCTTGATCGCCTCGTTCCAAAATTTTGGTAATACTTTATAAGCACTGTCACCATAAACATCCAGATCAATGTAATGCCGCTCCGCCTCTCCTACTACGGCATATCTGCGCCTGTCGGGATTGACTGCATTTTCAGTAATGAAATCAATGTTCTTTTTATAAAACACCTGCATCTCGGGCGGCAGTCTAAACACCGCCAAGCGGTTAATTCGCTTATGCGCCCAGAATCCCCAATGTGGTCCAGCGGACGCTATCGAGAGAAAAAGCAGGGTAATTGAGCTGGTTTTCACCCAAAATTTCCACCAAAGGTTATTTTTTTCTAAAAATTTTTTCTCCCAAACCGACTTTGCTTCCATATAAAGTTTTGAAGGGCATTTTTAGCACTCTTCACCTCTTTATACGGTCTTCGCAAAAAAAAGTAACATTACCAGGCATATTGAAAACCGCAAATTTCAAGGTCTTGCAAAATTTAGCCAGTAATTTGTCTCATTCACGCCCGGTTTAGCACTTATTACACAACTACCCTCGCAATCGCACCCGGAATTATATTCTGCGCTCCAACAATTTTGTAACTATTTCTTTTGTCAATCACACTAAAATCCAAATAAGTTATATTTTATATACAAATAATACAATTATTAATTATTCTTTTATCTTTGTATCAAGTAAATTTAGATGATTATCAGATTTTGAAATAATGAGAACCAGAAATAAAACATTAGGATATTTAATACCCGTTTTTGCATTGTGTGTGTTTATGCTTGTGATCTACGGCGCGTATGTTCCGCACACACCAGCTGAAATCCAGCGTGTAGTTTGTATTAAGTTCAAGCCAGGAACTACTAACGAAGATGTTGAGAAACATTTGCGCGATTTTGCTTCAATGAAAAACGCGGTTAAAGATGTAGTTGCTTATTCAGCAGGACATGTTCAGAAACTGGAAGGAAGCGAAGAGCAATTTGATGTGATCCATTACCTGACATTCAGAACCAAAGAAGGTGCAGCACAATATGCAGCCAATGCCGACCGCAAACAATTTGTGAAGGCTAATGAAGGAAATTGGGACAATGTATTGGAAATGAATTCCAACATTGAAAAGTAATTTACAATAGTAATAGGAGTGAAAATCTTAAAAAGAGTCGGGTATCCCGGCTCTTTTTTTCGTTTCTACCAATTGATCGGCTCCAAGCTTTTGCTTTCGAGATAAGCATTAGCCTGACTGAAATGATGATTGCCGAACCAACCTCCCCCGTTTGCCGACATGGGCGAGGGATGTTTTGATTTCAACACAAAGTGATTTTTGTCATGGATAATGCTTCCCTTATCCTGGGCATAACGCCCCCAGAGCATAAAAACCACATTCTTTTTCTCGTCGGAAACGCATTTTATAACGGCATCGGTAAATCGCTCCCAGCCTTTGTTCTGATGCGACCCGGCTTTGCCGCTTTCCACTGTTAATGTAGCATTAAGCAATAATACACCCTGCTTCGCCCACCTTTCCAGATTACCGGAATTAGGAATAGGTTTACCCAGGTCGCTGTTGATCTCCTTGAAAATATTAACCAGCGAAGGCGGGATACGCACACCATCATTTACTGAAAAACAAAGTCCGTTTGCCTGTCCAAAACCGTGGTAAGGATCCTGGCCGAGTATCACCACTTTGCAGTCTTCAAAGCTGCAATAATTGAATGCATTGAAAATTTGTTTCGCCGGCGGAAATATCTGTTTCGTGCTGTATTCCTCTTTTACAAAGCTCACAAGCTCAGTGAAATACGGCTTTGCAAACTCCTGTTCCAGCCTTTCTTTCCACGATTGCTCTATTTTTACGTCCATCTCATCGTTTTTAATTCCAAACCCAAATTATATTATTTTGTTTTGGTTTTATCAGTAATTGATTGTTATTTTCGTTTTAGCAGAAGTAATGCAAATACAGCTCCGGCTGCTTCCCCATACCAACGCAAAACGCCCAAACACCCTCATCCATATGGTTTCCAAAGTGACAGATGGTGTGAAAGTCACCGTATTAACTGAGTATCAACCCGATTATTCCAACCCGGGACAAGATCATTTTGTATTTACCTATAAGATCCTGATTGAGAACCACAGCGAGCACACTGTTAAACTTTTAAGAAGACACTGGCTCATTTACGATGCGAACGGAACTGTACGCGAAGTAGAAGGAGCCGGCATTGTGGGACTGCAACCGATCCTGGAACCGGGAGATGTGCATGATTACGTGTCGGGATGCAACCTGCGTACAGACCTGGGCAAAATGGCCGGAACGTATCTGATGGAACGTGTGCTGGACGGCCGCCAGTTCCGCGTGATCATTCCCGCATTCTCCCTGATCGCACCTTACAGAATGAACTGATCAACCGCCTGACTTCGGTTTTGGTTTACTAAATATCTTACCATTGATTGCTGCCTATTTAAAGTATTTGCTCCGCTCCGGTAACGAGCATTCCATTCATTCGCCTTTCCTCTTCGAACTTTACACGCAGGTTATTGCGGCAAAAAAGGATCAGAATCCCGATTACGCGGTTTTGAAAAAATTGCGCAAAGAACTGCTGGCATCCAACGAGCAAATTAACATTCTGGATCTCGGTGCCGGCTCGCGGGTGAATAAATCCAACCTCCGCAAAATTGGCACGATTGCTAAGAATGCCGAGAAGCCCGAAAAATTCGGAAAGCTTTTCAACCGCCTCGTGCAAAGATTTCAACCCAAAACCATTCTTGAACTGGGCACTTCACTGGGGCTGACAACATTATATTTATCAAAAGCAAAGCCGGATGCCATGATCCTGACTTTCGAAGGCTGCCCGGCAACAGCGCAGGTTGCACGTCATAACTTTGAGAAACTGGATGCTGAAAACATTGACATCGTGCTGGGCAACATTGACCAGACGCTGCCCGAGACACTAAAAAAGCTGAATCCGTCTTTGGATTTGGCCTATTTCGACGCCAATCACCGCTACGAGCCCACTGTCCGCTATTTCCAGGATTGCCTCCCCTACATGCACAACGATTCGGTCTTTATTTTCGACGACATTTACTGGTCCGGCGAAATGACGCAAGCCTGGGAATTCATCAAAAAACACCCCCGGGTAACATTAACCGTTGATTTGTTCTGGATCGGGCTGGTGTTCTTTCGGCAGGAGCAGGTGAAGGAGGATTTTACATTGAGATTTTGATAAAAACCGTAACATAACCGGGCCTCTCCGTTGAATAAATAAGCGCTGTTCTTGTAAGCATTCTTCTTATTATTGCCGGCTCTACTCATCCTCTTTTTTCCACGGAATGAACACACAAGCCATCCTGAAAGCTTTCGTCGAGAAGGCCGTAATATCCGAAGAACAAGCTTTAATCATAGCCGATTTCGAGCAAAAAAAGGCGTTTTCTCTACATTGGGAACTGCGCTCGATCCTCTACCTGGGCATTGTTTTGTTCAGCTCCGGCATCGGGGTCATTATTTATGAGAACATAGACACCATCGGTCATCAGGTGATTATCGCTTTGATTGCCGCATTTACAGCCTGGTGCTTTTATTACACTTACAAGCATGCGCTTCCTTACCGCAACGAAAAAGTCAGAAATCCCAAAAAACTCGCCGATTACATTCTGCTGCTCGGCTGCACGACGTTCCTGGTTCTGGAAGGTTACCTCCAATTTCAATACAATATTTTCGGGACGCGCTACGGACTCGCGATCATTATTCCGACGCTGATTTTCTTTTTCTGCGCTTACCGTTTCGATCACAAAGGAGCTCTTTCCATGGCCATTACGGGACTTGCATCTTGGCTTGGTCTTACTGTGGCGCCGCTGGCTGTGCTTTCACAAAATGACTTTACGGATAACCGCTTACTCGCTACGGCTGTCATTCTCGGCACGGTTCTGTGCGCATTCGGCTGGGCATCAGAGAAACGGAACATTAAACAGCACTTTGCATTTACCTATATTTTCCTGGGAGGTAATCTGGCCGTTCTGGCAGCAATGACCGGCATTTTCAGCGATCGCGCCGAATTCATCTACATGCTCATCGGACTGGCCCTTTCCGCATTCTTTGTCCAGCGCGCCCGCCTCACACAATCACTCATTTTCCTGCTCATGGGCGTCGTGTATGGCTACATAATCCTTACACATCTTATTTTCTCCAATATCGTTTCAGAAGACGCTTCTTTCGTTTTCGGGACTTTTTACTTCACATTCACCAGCATAGGCGTTGTTTTCTTTCTGCTCAATTTTAAAAAATTCTTAGGGATCAAAAAATGAAAAAAGCCTACAACGAAACCTGGATTGAAAATCTGCACATTCTCAATAAAGCCGAACACTGGGCTGCTAAGAAGCTGCTGACCAAAGAACAGCTCGACCAGGCAGAAAAAGCATTTCCCCAGCAATTTTACCGGCCCGGCATTTTTGTAAAAATAGGGCTGTTCATTTTCACACTGATCGCCTGTTCTTTTGCCTCGGGGTTTATATCCATGTTCATCATTGGCGACGGCGGGCAGGAAAATATTTCCATCATCAGCCTTTTCTGCATGGCAGGCTTCCTTTTCTTTTTGGAATTTTTGATCAAAAAAAGGAGCTTATACCATTCAGGAACCGACAATGCACTGCTTTATGCTGCCCTGGGCGCTGCAGCAATCCCCATCTTATCGCTTTTTCAGGATCTCCAAGTCTGGCAATTCTGCATCATTTTCTTTGCGATCACATTTGCCGCCACACTCCGTTACGCAGATCTGCTGACGGCTGCCGGCTCCTTCCTCGTATTGATTTTAATGTTGGGAGATATTATGATGAAGTTTCCGATCGGCAAAGCGATCCTTCCTTTCGGCGTAATGATCCTCTCCGCGCTGGTTTATATGATCGTGAGAAAAATCAAAAGCAGCTATTACCACGACTGCCGAAAACTGACTGAAATTCTGGCACTTGCTACGTTTTACCTGGGCGGGAATTATCTGGTTGTCCGCGAAGGCAATGCCATGCTGAATGACTTGAATTTGCCTTTCTCACCTCAAATCCCTTTCGCTCCAATCTTCTATTTTTTCACAATCGGCATCCCCGTTGCGTACATAATTTTTGGATTGAAAAAATACGACCGTGTTCTGCTGATTACCGGGTTACTTGCGCTGGCATTGTCCGTTTACACTTATAAACATTATTTCAGCCCGTTTACGCCTGCACAGGAACTGGCGATAGCCGGAATGGCCATGATTATCCTGTCTGCTGCTGTAATTAAATATCTGCATACGCCCAAACACGGCTTATCCGATGAGCAGGAAGGCAAACGTAAGCTGGCCAATCTGGAAGCCATTTTAGTGGCGCAACATCTTGGTCAGACGCCGGGTGAGGATGGCAATGTTGAATTTGGCGGTGGAAATTTTGGCGGCGGCGGCTCGGGAGAGACCTATTAATTGGGCAAAAATTCAGAACTTAGCCAGGTACTTTTCTTGCTTAGTCCTAAAAATGAAAAAACCTATTTTGTCCATTGCGCTGCTTTTATGCGGCATCAGCACTTTTGCGCAAACCATCCAAAAAACCGCAGGCAACCCCGTCTTTCCGGGATGGTATGCTGATCCTGAGGGGATTATCTTTAACAAAAAGTTTTACATTTATCCCACATTTTCTGCACCGTACGAGCAGCAAGTTTTCTTGGATGCCTTTTCGTCCGAAGACCTGGTAACCTGGAAAAAACATCCTGCTATCCTGGACACAGCGGCCATCAAATGGGCCAAGCGCGCGGTATGGGCTCCTTCCATCATACAAAAAGACAAAAAATATTATCTCTTTTTCGGTGCCAATGACATTCAGAATGATCAGGAGAAAGGCGGCATCGGCGTGGCCGTTTCGGACAGCCCGGAAGGCCCTTTCAAAGATCATTTGGGAAAACCGCTGATCGACAAATTCCACAACGGTGCACAGCCCATCGACCAATTTGTGTTCAAGGACAAGGACGGTCAGTATTACTTGTTTTACGGTGGCTGGAAGCATTGCAATGTGGCGAAGCTTAATAAGGATTTTACCGGCTTTGTCCCTTTTGAAGACGGCACCATTTTCCGCGAAATAACGCCCGACAACTACGTGGAAGGCCCATTTATGTTTATTAAAAATGGAAAATATTACTTCATGTGGTCCGAGGGCGGATGGACAGGCCCTAATTATTCGGTTGCCTATGCCATTGCGGACTCTCCTTTCGGGCCTTTCAAAAGAGTGGGAACAATATTGAAGCAGGACCCACAAGTGGCAAGAGGCGCGGGACACCATTCCGTGATCCAGATTCCGGGCAAAGATCAATATTACATTGTATACCACAGACGCCCGTTGACAGAAACCGATGGTAATCACCGCGAAACATGCATTGATGTCATGACATTCAATGATAAAGGTGAAATTAACCCCGTCAAAATCACCAAAGAAGGTGTCGGCCCGGTCACATTGAAGTGATGAAAGCCGATTAAACTTCATTCAAGATACTAATGCACAGCGCAACTGACTATATTTGTTTCTTATCAATAAAAAGTCAGTTGCCTGTGAAATTGAATTTTCTACCTCTAAGAATTCTGAGACCGCTTTCTCATTTTAGCTTCAAGTTCTTTCTATTTTTTGCTGCAACTGCATTTTCAGGCAACATCGTTAATGCGCAACGCTTCTCTTCCGTTGTATTCAGCAAGCTCCCCCAGGATTTACAGTTATATCCGCGCAATGCACAAAGCGAAGCCGTAATCCCTATCTCCGGTTTTACAGAAACGGCGGGCTATAATTACATCTCTGTCCAGGTTTTCAGAAATGAAACTTTGCAAAAATACCTGCGGGCAAACCTCGTATATGACAAGGGTATTGGCTCTTTTACTACCGAAGCGAAGATCAAAGCCGAGCTTGCCAATTATCATTTTAAAGTATATCTCTGCAAAACCAACGATTCCACAATGGTCGTGGAGAGAAAGAATGTTGTCAGCGGGGATGTGTATGTGCTTTCCGGGCAATCCAATTCAACCGGTTTTTTCACCGAAACCGACACCAGCACTTTTTCCCGCACTTTTGGCAAAATTACGGCTGACCTCAACACCGGACCTTACAATGCTGCCGACACATTATGGGCGTTTTCCAATCAGGATCATTATGATTACGGCGTAGGCACAATGGGTCTGGAGATCCAGAAACAACTGATCCGGCAGTCCGGCGTTCCCAATTGCCTTATTAACGCAGGTTTTCACTGGTCATCAGCTTTCGCACAGGCACAACGGACTGAAAGCAATCCCGCCGACCTCCGTAACGGTTATGGCCGGATGCTCTACCGCTTGCAAAAAGGCGGAATGGCCAGCGCTGTGAAAGCGTACATTTTTCGCCAGGGTGAAACGGAGGCTTACCACGAAGGCGGCAACTGGCCGGACAATTTCGCCGTGCTGCGAAATAACTTAAAAAAAGACCTGCCAAGCCTGGGCAAAATCTATGTGTTCCAGATCGATGTGATCTATTTTGCATCATCTGTTGGCGCGGAAGTGAGGGATTACCAGCGCAGGTTGCCTAGCATTTACCCGGAGCTCCGATCCCTGGCAACAGTAGGAACGCAGCAATTTGACGGATTGCACTATGGAAAAGAAGGGAACAAGCAGGGCGGCCTGGAACTGTCCAGAATGATAGCCCGCGATTTTTATGGCTTAAAGGATACGGCGAACATTAACTCGCCCAATATCAGGAAGATATTTTATAAAACGCCGGAAAGAAAACAGGTGATACTGGTCTTCGATGAAGGTCAGGAGCTTGTATATCCTGAGCCTTACAAGCCCAATGGCCAGGTCACCCTGGACATGAAGGATTTTTTCTATTTCAATGGTGAATCCGGTTCTGTTGCCTCTGCAAAAGCAGATGGTAACCGCATTATTCTGGAATTAAAAGCTCCTCAGCAAGCCACGACAATGGACCTGATGCCTATGTACACGCCTGAAAACGGCCCTTACTATCCGCTGAATGGTCCATTTATCAAAAATAAGTTGGGCATGCGCGCTTTCACTTTCTTCAAGGTGCCGATTGGTGAAAGTCTGGCAACACCCGAGCTGGCAGCCGAGATTGAATCCACCGGAGGCGGCGTAAAACTTTCCTGGAAGAAAGTGAATGCAGTTTCTCAATTCGTGCTGGAAAGAAAACGCGAAGACGAGCCTGACTACAAGACAATTGCAACTCTGGACAGCGCAACTTATGCTTATCTTGATAAAAATTCTGCTGAGTCAAAAAAAATAAATTACAGGGTAAAGGGCATAAGTAATGCTTCTGAATCAGCGGATTATGGTTATGCAGAAGTGGAATACGAACTGATAACCGGAGTTGAAAAGGATGATGAAGCCGTGTTCACAGTGTTTCCTAACCCTGCCAGGAAAGGCGAACAGGTGACGGTTAGAATGAAAAAGCCGGTCAATGGAACATTGTCATTAATCAATGTTAATGGCCAGTCACTGAGCGACGAGCGTATCTTGCGAAGTGATGAAGCATTCATCCGCATTCCCGAAAATGCAGCAGGCAACCATATCGTCAGATTGAAAGCCGGGGACAAAATCTGGTCCCAAAAAGTGCATGTGCGATAGTAAGGCGTAGAAAGGGGCATTACAGGCCGAACAATTTGTTTGTGGGAAATTAAAAACGATATTTAGAAAATTTTTTTGCACCTATAAATGCACTCTTTTAAATACGCACTGGAAATCTTCGGCGCCATAATCGTCTTGTTTTCCGTTATACCGCTCATTCGCAATGACTTCTGGGCGTTCCGGGTTTTTGAATATCCCAGGATTCAAAAATTATTCGTCAACCTGCTGATCGTCATCCTTTACATTTTGCTGTTCGGGATGAGCGGCACGTTTGAAAAAATCTTTACTGCTGTCATCATTGCGAATGCGCTCTATCTGATGTATCAGATCTTCCCATTCACATTTCTAGCCAAAAAAGCGCTTTTAAAAGTTTCCAATCAGGATCCGGATAACCAGATCAGCATCATTTCATCCAATGTTTTTCAGGATAATAAAAACACTGCCGGATGCATTGCAATGCTGAAAAGGTACGATCCCGATGTTATTTTGCTGCTTGAGACAGACCAGTACTGGAACGATGGCGTGCAGGAGCTTAATGAGAAATATCCGCATCAAGTGCTTGTGCCTCTGGAAAATACCTATGGTATGCTCCTTTATTCCAAACTGGAACTGGTGGGCGCGGAAGTCCGCTATCTTGTTGATGAAGAGATCCCTTCCATTAAAACGCAGGTAAAACTTGCCTCCGGAAAACTGATCCAATTGTACTGCGTACACCCTACTCCGCCAGTGCCGGGAGAAAATATGTATTCCACAGAAAGGGACAAAGAATTGCTGCTGGTTGCCAAGGAAGTGAAAGGCAAAAATGCCCCCATCATTGTCGTAGGCGACCTGAATGACGTCGCTTGGTCGTATACGACGAATTTATTTACAAAAATTAGCGGATTACTGGATCCGAGACGCGGAAGAGGCTTTTTCAATACTTTTCATGCTAAATATCCTTTCCTGAGATTCCCCCTCGACCACGTTTTTTGCTCCACCGATTTTAAGCTGCTTCACCTGAAAAGGCTCGAAAACTTTAATTCCGATCACTTCCCTATCCTCATTGCATTGCAGTATGAAGAACTGGCGGATTTGCAACAGGAAGAACCGGAAGCAGATCAGGAAGAAAAAGAGCTCGCGGAAGAAAAGATTAATAAGGTTACCGAATAAAGTGACTGTACATTGCAGGAGTAAGTAAATCCTGCTGGCAGTGGGATTGGAATGATTTTTGTGACAGCACTTCATGATTACATGAAGTATTGATTCCCTTCTATCCCACTTTAATCTTTTGTTTAAATATGCATTACCAGACATATGAGGAAACAATAACGCCTGAATTGCATAAATGGCAGCAAAAGATGCAAAAGCGGCCAAATCTGGTAGATAGGACATCAAAAGCGGTTCAGGACAAAATCAATGATATTATTCCGGATAAGGTTCATGCCGTGATCACTTCTACGATCAAACAAATGACGCGTGCCGTGCTCACCGGAGCAGAATTTACTACAGCGCTGCCGGCACCCAAGAGCTCACTGGAAGAAATTGAAAGAGAAGTTTCCAGGCGCATTGAATTTTATAAAAAAGCAGGAGCCGCAGAAGGTGGCATTATCGGCGCAGGCGGATTTGTACTTGCATTGGCAGAATTTCCGATCCTGATCGCTATTAAAATGAAGCTTCTGTTTGAAATTTCCGCATTATACGGGCATTCAGCGGAAGATTATCGGGAACGACTTTTTATCCTTCATATTTTTCAGCTGACATTTTCCAGCCAGAAACAGCGCCAGAAAGTGTTTGAGCAAATCATTCAATGGCAGGAGAAAAGCCAGGGGCTTCCTTCCGACATTCACCAGTTCGACTGGAAAACATTTCAACAGGAATACAGGGATTACATTGACCTCGCGAAAATGGCGCAGCTGATTCCCGGAATCGGTGCAGCTGTGGGCGTCATTGTGAACTACCGGCTCCTGAATCAATTAGGCAAAACAGCGATGAATGCTTACCGCATGCGCTGGTTTGAAGAGCGGACATTACCGGCCGCGAGAATACAAGCACAATTGCCGTCACCGGCTCACAACCAATAAAGTATACCAATAAGAGTTACCCTTTGATCCACTTTGCATAAAAATTGAATGAGCGCCAATCAAAAGGAAAAAGTTTATACAAAAGGCCTGGATTCGGCTTTACTGGCAGTTTACAACGGTTACGTGTTTTTCCTGCGTTTTTTCCGGGAAGCCTTTCGCGGCCGGATGGAATTTCAGGAACTGGTCAAACAATGTTACGCAATCGGCAATAAATCATTGCTGCTGATCGGGCTTACAGGCTTCATTACCGGGATGGTATTTACCAAGCAATCCCGCCCGTCACTGGCTGAATTTGGCGCTGTTTCCTGGCTGCCGTCATTGGTTGCGATAGCCATTGTGCGTGCCCTGGCCGCATTGGTTACTGCATTGATCAGTGCGGGAAAGGTTGGGTCCAGCATTGGCGCCGAGCTGGGTTCCATGCGGGTGACCGAGCAAATCGACGCTATGGAGGTTTCGGCTGTTAATCCTTTCAAATTTTTGGTTGTAACCCGCGTGCTCGCATCTACGATCACGATTCCGATCCTTATGTTTTATTGTACGGGCGTAGCGCTTATGGGTGCTTTTCTGAACGTTACATTGAACGAGGGCACGAGTTTCAGGGCGTTTTTTGAAAATGCTTTTGAACAGATCACTTTCCTGGATGTAGGAACCTCGCTGGTGAAAGCCATTGCTTATGGATTTACTATCGGGATTGTGGGTTGTTACCAGGGATATAATGCGAGCAAAGGAACGGAAGGCGTGGGTAAGGCTGCGAATTCGGCGGTCGTAATTTCCATGTTCCTGATCTTCATTGAGGAGGTCATTATTGTGCAGGTATCGAATTATTTCAGAATATAAAATGGCAGAAATCAACCCGAACGAAGAGCCGGTCATTGAGATCAAAGATCTTTATAAATCATTTGGTGATCTGCACGTGCTTCAAGGAGTCAATTTGACGGTGGATAAAGGCGAGAATGTTGTAGTCCTCGGCCGGTCCGGAACGGGTAAGTCGGTTTTGATCAAAATCATTGCCGGGTTATTGAAACAGGATAGCGGTGTTTGCAATGTGCTGGGCCGGGAAGTTTCTGAATTAAATCAGAAGGAGCTGACAGACATTCGCCTGAAAATCGGTTTTTCATTCCAGAACAGCGCATTGTACGATAGTATGACGGTGCGTGAAAACCTGGAATTTCCGCTGGTAAGGCACGTGAAGAATCTTTCAAAAGCGGAAATCAACGAACAGGTGGAATATGTGTTGGAGGCCGTCGGCCTGTTGCAGACCATTAACCAGGTGCCCTCGGAATTATCGGGAGGGCAAAGGAAGCGGATCGGCATTGCCAGGACACTTATCCTGAAACCCGAAATCATGCTTTACGATGAGCCTACCGCCGGACTTGACCCCATAACCTGCCTCGAAATTAATGAGCTGATCAATGAGGTGAAGGAAAAATATCACACAAGCTCTATCATCATTACCCACGACCTGACCTGCGCAAGAGAAACAGGTGACCGCATTGCTATGCTGCTGGATGGCAAGTTCCTGAGACAGGGCACATTTGAAGAAGTATTTGCCACAGACGAAGAAAGAATCAAAAGTTTTTACGATTATAATTTTATTCAATAATGGAAACATCAGCCAGAAAACGCTCCATAACAGTCGGACTTTTTGTTATAATAGGCTTAATTATCTTCATAGTCGGAATCCTTACGATTGGAAGTATGAAGAAGGTATTTTCTTCAACCATCGCCGTCAAAACGTTGTTTGATGACGTGAACGGGCTGAAACAAGGCAACAATGTCTGGTATTCGGGGGTAAAGATCGGGACGGTGAAGACCATTCGCTTTTTGTCTAATTCCAAAGTCGAGGTTATCCTTCACATTGAGGAAAAGTCGCAGGAATTTGTCCGCAAAAATGCGAAGGCGAAGGTTAGCACAGACGGACTTATCGGTAACAAGATCATTGTTATTTACGGCGGAACGCAAAAAGTGCCTTCTATTGAAGATGGCGACGAGCTGGTGGTTGAAAAAATGGAAAGCACGGAAGAAATGCTTGCCGTTTTGTCTGAAAACAACAAAAACCTGCTGGGAATTACGAGCGCGTTCAAAACGATCAGCAAGAATATTCTTGAAGGAAAAGGGACAGTGGGAATGCTGCTGAACGATGAGCGACTATATAATGACGTAGACCAAACGCTCGCTGCGCTGAAAAAAGCATCTGTGAATGCACAGACCATGACAGCTTCATTATCCGGATTTACAGAAAAATTAAATCAAAAAGGCGGTCTGGCAAATGATTTTGCAACCGATACAGTGATCATGCGGGATCTGAGAACCACCATAGGCAGACTGAACGAGACAGTAACGTCTGCAAACGGAATGGTCGACAACCTGAAAACGGCGAGTGAGAACCTTAATTCCAACAGGACAAGCCCGTTAGGTGTTTTACTACACGACGAAACGACGGCGAGCAATTTGAAAGGAACATTGCAAAACCTGGAAAGCAGCACCGAAAAGCTTGATGAAAACATGCAGGCACTCCGTTCCAATTTCCTATTCCGAAGGTATTTTAAGAAAAAAGCCAAGGAAGAAGCAAAACAACCTGAGAAAGAGGCAGTAAAAGATTCAGTGAGCCAGTAAATAATTTCATATTTTTGTAAATATATTTCGTAAACCACAGCTCAACTGAAACAGCTATAACCTCTAATTAATGGATTTACAACTTAACCCTGCTCTGGATCTTACTTACATTGACCAAGTTTACGGAGATGACCCGGTAATTCTTTACATGATCTTTGATGCTTTCATGAGCGATTCGGTGCCACGCTGGCACTCGCTCCGTAATGCATTGGAAACCGAGGATTTGAAGGAAGCTGCTAGCATTGTACACGGATTGAAACCGTCGTTCACCATGACTGGACTTACCTGGATAAGGCCCAAAGTGGAGGTGCTTGAAAAAGCGATTAAAGATGACGAAACGCCGGAACAGCTGATGCACATGTATCAGGGCATTTCAGCTGAACTGAATGAATTGTTGCCGATCATCGAACAGGAATCGGAGCGATTGAAATTACTTCAATAAGAAGATAACAAAAATGAAAAGAAGCGAGCGTGTGGCATTAGCTACACGCTTTTTCTTTTGGATTTATCCCAGGCAGCACTCTGATTTCCTTTGTAAAACCGAATAATCCCAGCCATTACCGCATAGTTCATCACACAAAAATAGTAAGGAACGAACAATGCCTTCACTTTGATCTTTCGTTTTTCCAGAATCCATCCCGCGAGCGCGGCGCCGTAAAACGCAACCTGCGCGAAAAGAATCAACCCATACAATGCATTCCCGTTATTGACCACAATGATAATGTTCAGCAGGAATGCCAGGATCATTAAAAAGGGCGTAATCGTCCACCGCAACACCCGGTGGCTGATGTATTGAAATGATAAAAGCGGATAATTGAACGGGTTAAGGAGCTTTTTAAGCCGTAAAATGGACTGGATCCCGCCCGCTGCAATCCTCACCTTCCTTTTCAGTTCCTCCTTAATGTTCTCCGACGAAAGCTCCGATGCATAAGCCTCGGGTTCATAAATAATGCGGTAACCTTGCTGCGCAATGAGCATGGAAATCATAAAATCGTCGAGGATCGTATCGGGCTCCACCTGCCGGTAAAGTGAGTGCCTGACGCTGAAAAGCTCTCCCGCTGCGCCCACCACCGAGTAAAGCTCCGAATCCCACTTTTTTAGCGTCGATTCGTATTTCCAATAGAAGCCCTCCCCTGCCGTGGCGTCGGACACGGCATCCTGCATCACCCGTTTCTCTCCGGATACTGCCCCCACTTTTGGGTCGGCGTAATGCCTGGCTATGAGCAATAATGCATCCGGGTTCAGGTAGGTGTTGGCGTCCGTGAATACAACTACTTCTGTGTTAACCTCATGCATTGCGCGGTGCATAGCCAGGATCTTTCCGCTTCGGACTGGCGTGTGCAGCAACTTGATCTGGCTGTAAGCGCTCACAAGCTCTGGCGTGCGGTCGGAGGAACCGTCGGTAACGAAAATCAGGCTGAGCTTGCCATGCGGATAGGAAAGCGCAAGCGTGTTCTGAATTTTTTCTTCGATGATGCTTTCCTCATTGTAGGCAGCAATGATGAGCGTTAATGTTGGCATATCCTGAGCAAGCGACGGAACGGACCTTTTTCCTTTTACAGCACGCCGTATCCTGACCAAAATGTACAGAATGATCCCATAACCAAGGAATGTATAAAAAACGATGAAGAGACTGAGCCAGAAGAGTATTTCCATAAATTATCGTGTCAGGGGAAGCCGAGGTTATTGCTATCCGCCTTATTAGTAAAATGCCAGGTGATTGCTTTCAGAAAGACGGGGATGAAATTGTATTCTTTATTTTTGATGTATTGAATAAGATTTCTGGGCACCACTGCCAGCAGGAAATAGCAGCAGAAGACCAGAAATTGTATCGGGGAGCCATTTTTTCGGATAAATAAAATGCGGTTGCGGTTCATAAAAAACTCCTTCAATGCGGATCTTTTGCCTACCGCAACGGATTCTTTATGGTATATCAAAGCAGAAAGATCTACGTGGATTTCATAACCTGCATTCCTGATCCGCTCACACCAATCCAGTTCTTCATAATATAAAAAGTAATTCTCTGCCATCACGCCCGCCTTTTCCAACGCTTCCCGGCGGATCATCATAGCGGCCCCATGAGCGTAGCCCGTAATGCCGCTCAGTGAATCATATTGGCCTTTGTCCTGCTCAAACTGACCGATACAAGCATTGCGTGCCGTATAGTAGTTCATGGGCGTATAACCCGTATACTGCAACATTCCCGGCTGGTCGTAATAATGTATTTTAGGCGAAATCATCCCGATTTTCGGGTTAGCATCCATTGTGGCGACCAATGTGCCGATCAGCTCCGCGGTTACTTCGGTGTCGTTGTTGATCAGGAATAAATAGTCACCCGTGGCATGTTTCAGGCCAATGTTGTTGCCGCCTGCAAAACCCGTGTTTTTCTCCGATCTGATGAATTTAATGTCAGGATATCGTTCTACCCAGCCTGGCACGGGATCGGGATTGCTTCCGTTATCCACCACCACAATTTCAAGGTTCGGATATGTGTTGACTTCGTCCAGTGACCTCAATAAATCTTCTGTAATCTTAGGCTGGTTAAAATTGACAGTTACAATGGAAACACTTTTCATCGGTTCGGAGCTGGGCACTGGGAAAGTCTGAAATGAGGGAATTTTTTTATTCGCT
The DNA here is from genome assembly GCF_000428845.1 of Dyadobacter alkalitolerans DSM 23607. Classification (GTDB taxonomy): domain Bacteria; phylum Bacteroidota; class Bacteroidia; order Cytophagales; family Spirosomataceae; genus Dyadobacter; species Dyadobacter alkalitolerans. Next base: position 304,740 of record NZ_AUAS01000005.1, read on the forward strand.
TGTAGAACTATTTCAAAATTAACAATTTAAATATAGCTTTAAACAAAATGTAGTTTTTGCGGTTATAAAATGTTCGCAGCCCTGCTAAAAGCCTCTACTATCTGACTAAAATCTAATTCGATATTTACAAAGTGAAAATACCGCGTCTGCTAGATATTAAAAAAGTTTCCCGCATCCCGGACGCTGCCAAACTTTCTCCCGAAATGCCCCTCATCAGAAAAAAAGTGGATGAACTCATTGAGATCATTTCACATTCAGCTGTTAACAGCATACAGGCGAGCGCCTACCAGCAGGAAATTGAAGAAGCATTCAGGCGCTCAGCGCTTAAAGCGAAAGCAGCTGCCCCTTTCCGGGCACTGGACCAGGATAATAACCTTTCGCGTGAGGAGCTTCTGGAAGGGTTGGAAAAATTACTTTCCGAAAACAAAATCGACAGCAAGATCAGCAGCTCGAAAGAGCGCAGCAATGCGGCTCAAAAAGCAGTAATGTTCATTCTGGCTATTTTATTGATCGTTGTTGGCTTCGCTATGATCATTATGCCGGCACCACCTAGCTTTGAAATCTTCACTGTTTATTATTTCAATGCAAATGACGGTGTTACGATCATGGATCTGGTGTCATTACTCATTATTTTTGGGGGAGTGCTTTTATTTGTGCTAAACTTCAATAAAAAATGATCTCGTTTTCGGAGCCGCCGACCAATGTAAAAAAAATCTTGCTGGTAGAGGATAATCTCATGTTTCGAAGGGTGTTCGAAGCGTCCCTCATTAGAGCAGGATACAGCTGCGTGGCTTGCGAGTCGGGCGCGGAAGCATTGGCTTTGCTGGCAGATGAAACGCCGGACCTGATCCTTTCCGATTATGATATGCCCGTCATGAACGGTTTTGATTTCCGGCAGGCCATACTGCTTAATCCCAAAATAAGTGACATTCCGTTCGTGTTCCTCACTTCCTTTAACGATAACTCACTGATACTGGAAGGTTTAAGCATGTACGCCATTGATTTCATCAATAAGGAAACACCTATTCCGGTGATCATTTCCAAGTTGGGCAATATCATCAAATCACTCCGAAATGAACATGTGAGGTCCGTTCGCGAGTTGAGAGTGGCAGCCGAAACACTTAATGTTAAGTCTATACCCACACACAGCCCTGTCCTGCCCGGCTTCCGCCTCCACTTTTGGCATAAAGGATATCTGGGTTACCCCGGCGGTGATTTTATAGATTTTGTGCAGGCAGATCAGCGATTTTGCTTTGCATTTTTAGGCGATATCATGGGAAAAAAGTGGACCGCATGGTTCTTCACTTTCGGCTTCCTGAGCTATATCCGTGCCGCCATCCGCTTTTGCGTACTAGATAATGACCTGACGATAGACACCATTGTTCAGAAGATAAATAAGCTGATCTGTATGGACGAAAGTTTACAAAATATCTTATCCAGCCTCTCGCTGCTCTTGCTGGACAGTGAGACCGGTGAGGTGCATTATACAGGCGCGGGCGATCTGCCGCTGATCAGTTTCAGCCCGGAAACAGGCAAACCTACAACCGTCCTTTCCTCCGGATTGCTGCTAGGCCTGATGGAAGAAGGATTTTATGACAAGCAGATTATAGAAATGAAAACGGGCGATCAGCTGGTCATCTTCACTGATGGCATGATCGACATTCCGTCTGCAGGCTCGAAAAAGAGCGACTATCCGTTTTTTGTTTCCAAAATCACACCCTATCTCGGCGCGCAGGACAGCTTCGACCAGATCAAGACCCATGTCCTGGAAGGCATCAACGACAGCAATCAAATGGATGATGCAAGCATTATTTTTATTGAAAAAATATAATCCCTCATGATACTAAAAGTAAACGAAATCAACCACGTAGCACAGGCAACGATCTTGCCGCAGGAAGCAAGCCTTGCCAACGCCGAAATGTTCAAGGAAGAGATGATTACCCTTGTAGCCAATGGCGCACGGCTAATTGTAGTGAACTTCGAAAATGTAAATTATATCGACAGTTCATTTCTCGGCAGCCTCGTGGTCGCGCTGAAATACGCAATGCCCCGAAACGTCGATATATACCTGGTTTCCCTGAAATCGGATGTAAAAGACCTGCTGACACTCATCAGGATGGATAAAGTTTTCAAAATCTTTAAAGACTTCGACGAAGCAATGGAAGCATCGCAATAATTTATGGAGCACGATCGGATAAGAATTCACTTTACCAGCAACCGGGAAGAAATTCCCGGCATACTAAGGATCTGCCTGGACCATGTCGTGCAAAACACAAAAAACTCATCCCCGACCCCAGATACATTTTCAAAAATTAAATGGGTTATTACAGAGTTACTGACCAATGCGGTAAAGCATTCAGGAACAAGGGATTGCACATTGAACATTAAGGTAGACAACAACCGCCTTTTTCTTGAAAAAGAAGATCGGGGAAATCCGTTGTCGCTTACCGAGCAAGAAACGGGTAAAATATTTACCTGGCCCATCCGGGGTTTTACCGACAGGCTGGAATTTCAGATTTATCACAACGGCATCGATTCGCTGATCGTGAGATCGGACGATGCCCATTCAGCAAAATTTTATGTAAATGAAGTGACGGCTCAGGACATGCCGCGACTGCTGAATGATACCAGCGAACATTTCGGTTTGCTGATCCTGACGAAAGCTTCTCACGAATTTTACTACGAATACGAGCCCGAAACGCAAATTAACAGGTTTACAAGTGTTTTTCTATTCGCTGAAAAACCCGGTTAAGCAGGTTTGAGGTTCTGGAAAATGATGTCGGCAATGGTGTCCACTCTTTTTTCCCATGTATTTTCAGCGGCTATGGCCAGACGCCGTGCTTGTAGTGCTTCATTATCCGTTGCCAGCGCTTCTTCGATCGCCGCCGTAAAGCCTTGTGCATCTGTGCAGAAGGGTACAATATCTTCGGTGAATTCTTTCAGGTCAGGATTAAAGTCAATGGCAACAACCGGCTTGCCTGCACCTAGATATTCGAATAATTTGAGGGGGAAAATGCTGCTGCTCACCTCATCTTTTTTGAAAGGGATCAATGCAACGTCGAATCCTTTGATAACAGCAGGCATATCGGCATAGTCGATGGCGCCCAGGAAGAAGACATTGGGAGCCGTAAAAAACCAGTCGGGAACAAATTCCTTTGCCACCGGCCCTACAAAAACGAAGCTCTTATCAGCATTGTGAGTAATCACTTCTTTGAGCAGTTCGTAATCAATGCGCCTTTCAATAGCGCCCAGATAGCCTATGATCGGCTTTTTGATCTCCAATAATTTTGGGAAAACAGGCAGCTCGGGCCTCAATGCCTTGCTGCTATGCGTGACATCGGCTGCGTTCGGCACAAAATAGGACTTGGGATTGGACTGCTTTTTTTCAAGATACAGCGCACGGCTGCTGCATATTACCACATCGCTTTTTCGTACGAGAATATCCTCGGATACAACGCCATGCCGCTGGTTAAATGGCAGAATCATCGGATCAAGACAATGGTAAACCGTTAAAGCAGGCGACAGCCCGTTGACTAATGTGGGATAATGGAAGTTGAAGGAATTAATAAAAATATAGTCCTTAATGTTATGCGCCTCAATGATGGTCCGCAACTTCCGCCGGATCATCGATTCATTGATCTTCAATATTGACCGGAACAAGCCGCTTTCGGGTAAAAAATTAATGGATAACAGAAGCGGCGGGATAATAATTTTAAGATTCGGTGTGTCCGTATCGATCAGCTTTCCGCTCCAAACAGACAAATGATTTTTTCGGACTTTGAATTCAGGGCCTTTTCTAAGCTTAAAATAATCTCTTACTGTAAATGGATTTTCGACGTAGTACACCTTATTTTCCCTGGCCAGTAACCTCGCCGTGGTGTAATTTGTAGATTCAATGGTCGAATCAAATCGGGGTAAGCCAAAGACGATGATTTGGTGTCCTTTCAGTTTCATTGATCAAATGAGAATGCTGGTATTGCTCTTACGATAGAGGTTCGTTTTATAAAAGGAGGGTAACTGTCTTGCTTATTCAAATATATGGGAATCAGCCGGTAATAACCTCTTTCCATTCAAATTTGTCCGTCATAATGCCTTTGGGATGCTCGCGGCCGATCCGGAAGCCGAACCAGTTCTTTGGAGCAATCACCCGATTCTCTTTTTCGCACAGGTAAGCCGCCCACCAGGCAAATGTGCTGTTCGATATGATCGCAATGTCAGCATTCATAATCAGCTGAAAATCAACAATCTCAGAATTCTGAGAAAAAATAAAATTGGGTTTTTGAGGAAAAGATTTTTTTACAAAATCCATATCATCGCTCACAAAAAACACCTGGTACTGATCCAGATTCTGAATGGCGTAAAGCTGTCGCTGAAAGTATTCGACTGGAAGGGAAATGTCCCTTTTTCCGTAAGCCAGGTAATCGGTGCGGCGAATGTGCAGTACAATAGTCTTATGCCTTTTGAAAACGTCTCCGAATTGCTTTTCAAACTGCTCCTTGAATTCGTTGTGAAGACGTGGCTTTGAAGTTTCGGGTAAATGTTTGATATAATAATCTGACTGAAAATAGCCATTGTAGATCGTGCCATTCTGCGGTGTAAATTGTTTGGGACTGAAAAAATTTTGCACATAAATGTCCTTGAAACTAAAAACCTTGGGCAGCATTCTGGTAAACACAGAATAGAATTTGGACTGCAATGTTACATTATGAAATGCACCTAGATCGAAATATCTGGCCAGATATGCGTGGTGCGGATTCGGGAAAAAATAGGTCAGCTTGCTGTTTCTGCTTTTGAGATACATTAAAAAAAAGTACTGAAAAAGCTGATTACCCAGTCTGCCGGAAAACTTTACGCCAACCATAATGCACCGTAATTAAAGTGATTCTTCTTATTTCAAGGCCCTGTTTTTCAAAAAAGGCTTTATGTACTTTTCCAGGAATTCGGGATAAAACCGGAACATGTACATCCATGTGTTACCAATGCTCACATCAATCTCTCTTTTCAGGATCACCTGCGCTATAATGAAGCCGACCACATTGGAGCATAATGTTGCATAAGCCGCGCCCATTACGCCAAAAGACTTGATAAAGAAATAGTTAAGGACAAGGTTCAATATGGCTGTGACGACCACAACAAAAAAAGTGACCTTCGTTTTCCCAATGGAATCGAGGATCGTGCCGAACTGGCGGCCATAAGGAATCAGCAAACAATACAAAAGCGTGATTTGCAGCAGCGGAATGGAATCATTGTATTTTTCTCCTGCTATCAGGTGGATTACAATGTCCGAAAACAGATACAGGAACACGACCACGGGAACAACGAGCGCGAGTGTTGTGCCAACCGACTTTTCGTACAGATATTTAATGGCCGACTTCCCTTCCGTTTCCATCCGCTTCGCACTTTGCGGAAAAACGATCGTTGCCACCGCATTGCCCGGAATGTCGATTAGGTTCGTGATCCGGACTGCGATATTGAAGGCCCCGGAAGCAGCCGGAGACAGGAGCGCACCCAGCATCATCTGGTCAACGGTCCCCGAAAGCAGTGAGCTGATCAGCGTTCCGAATGCGTATTTGCCATAGCCAAACAGTTTATTAATCCACATTTTACTGATCTCATAGGAAATCCGTAAATGTCTGCGGCAATAATAGAACGCCACCGACATGCCCAAAATGGCACTTATGATCTGCACCCAAACCAGATAGATCAATTTCACTTCTACCGAAAACAAGTAGCACACAACCACAAATGTGAAGAACGATCCCTGCCTGATAATGGTCGTCAGAAATATGCCGTTGAATCGCAGATTGGCCTGTTCAATGCCGTTGAATTGTGCCTGCAAGCCTGAAAAAAAATAGATTGCGATATATAAATACAGCATCTGAACCAGCTCGGGAGAATCCCAGAGCCTGCTTAGAAAAGGCGCGAAGATCAGAATGGCGGTGATGCAGAAGATGGATACAAGCCCGCTTATGGCAAATGAAGCAGTAATAATGTCAGGATGCTCGCGTTCGTCCGAAGCAGAAATAAACTTAACCAGCGCATTCTGAAGCAAACCACTTCGAATGGCTTCCAGAATGGTGGTGGTAGAAAGGAAAAGCGTCCACACCCCAAAATCGTGCTTGGAAAGCAACCTGACCAGCACGTAAAATCCAGCAAAGCCAAAAAACACCCCGGAGAAATTCTGGAGAATATTGATAAAACCTGATTTGATCCAGTAATGGTCCTTCGGCTTGTCATTCATTATTTTTCGACAAAATATGCCTCCACGAAATTTTTCACATCCTCATCCGTCTTTGCATGCAGGATTTTGGCACCGGAAAACTTCGGATACAGGTTTTCAAAGCAGTGAAAGTGATGTTCCGGACCTTTTTTAGACAAAACCAGATTGGTGCCACCGAAGTAACTTGCCAATGTTGCGGTGCCGCCATGAATCGAAATAAATCTGCTTGCATTGGCATAAACCATCAGCTGCAAATGATTGAAATTGTTGGCTTTACCTTTGTTTTCCTTGAAAAGATCTTCCATCAGGATCACATCCGGATGCACTCTCGCCAACCATTCATATTCGTCCATATCATAAATATCACTGTTGTCCATCGTGATATTGTGCGGCTTAGGGCGATTGTAGATTATGGTATAATCGTTTTTCAGTTTACCAACGATGAATTCCAGCAATTCCATGCTGTAAAAGCTTACCGGCGGTCCGTCCCACTCCATGTTATAGCGGTTGGCAATGATCAGGATCGGCTTTTCGAACTGGTAAACCGGGTTGCTGTATGTTTCTTTTAACGGAACGGGCAGCCATTTCTCAATCTCGTAATCCTGGCTGTACAGGATCCGTGGCATTTCAAAATTGAAGTTCCCTTCATTGGACCTTGTCTCAAAAGACTCTTTATGGTCCGGTGAAAAAAAGTAAAGCTCCCTGGTATATTTGGATGATTCGGTGCTGAGAAGCGTTCCATTTTTATAATGCCAATAGGCAAAGGGAAGCACAAATTGGAGTTCCGGCGCAAACTCTCCCTGAAAGGACAGGCGTTTATACTTTTCCTTTGTTACATAATCCTTCACAACATATTTCAGTTGTTTAAGCTGGCAATAATAGGTGTGCCTGTAATAATATCTGACGTCAATGGTTAAATCTCCATATCGGGCCCTGACGACAAAACTGAGAATTTTGTTAAGTAGTGTTTTTACCATTCGTTTACAAAAACAACTTGAAACTTCCTTTAGGAATGCTAGCGGCGCAGTAGCACTTTGTGGAGGTATATTTCAGGACAAAGATTTAACCGTTTCAAATGTAGAATTAATTTTGCACTAAATTCACGCCTCAAAGAGATATAACTTGCCAAAATAATTAATTTGCATCGACCTTAATGTTAGATAGAAAGATGGCAGAATCGAACCTGTTCAGTGATGTTTCCCTGTTGATTACCCATTACAATAGAAGCAGTTCCCTCGAACGACTGCTCCAAACGCTGAAAGACCAGCAGATCAGCTGCGGTGAAATCATAGTTTCTGATGATGCGAGCCAGCCTTTGCATTTGGACTACATTAAATCATTGCACAATAAGTTCGACTTTACCCTCATCACCACGCCTGTCAACAAGGGCCTGGGAAACAACATTAACAAAGGTCAGGCGGCTGTCAAAACACCCTTTCTACTTTATATCCAGGAAGATTTTGTTCCGCTTCCCAAATTCCTCGGTGCATTCAAAGACGCCTTGCAATTCATGCGTGAGCGCTCCGAACTGGACATTGTCCGTTTCTACGCCTACTCTTCTTTTCCATATCTAAAACCTTTCCAAAAAGGCTTTTCTGAAATGTTATATCAACCCTGGTATCTCGAAACGCAGAAAATTTACATGTACAGCGATCATCCGCATTTGCGCAGAAGCACATTTGCAGAGCGTTTTGGCACATATACCGAAGGCATCAAGTCTGACAAAACGGAATATGAAATGTGTGTTTCGTTTATTCAAAACAATGGTAAAGGGCTGTTTTATAATGATTTCAGCAGCTTACTGAGCCAGGAAAACTCATCTGCCGAACCCAGCACGGTAAAACGCGCAAACTGGCGTCAAAGCTCAAATCCACTCGTCGCCATGGTCAGGTCTGTTTACAGGGTTATCAAATACAATTACGACCTGCACGTCGACACGAGGTTTAAAAGACCCCGATAGGCCGATCAGGACGGCTTTTTGTAAGATCCTTCTTCCGGCAAGCGGGAGTTGAAATTGGCAAAAAACCTTTTTCTCTCCTTATTGATCCGCGCCATGAACACTTTGGTAAATGTGTCACCGTCGCGCTGCAATGTGCGGATTCCCGTCCAGGCCCTGGCCTTATTGGACCTTACTTGCCTGATCTTGCCATATTTCATTAGGCCCAGGCACAGCTGTCCGTCGTCTCCCCAGAAATTGTCATTGATAAAACCCACCTTTAAACCCAGCTCGCGAATGTAGCCCATGCTAATGCCGTAAGCATTGTAATAAGGGCGGTTGATCTGCCTTACCTCCGAGATAATGTCTTTCCCCGTTTCCAGCAGCCCAAGTTTCCATCTCGGAAATCCCTGCTCGCTGATGAACGAATAACGCCCGTAAACACAAACAACATCGGGTTTGCTCAGTACTCGGATCATTTCCTGCACCCAGCAGGATGGGTAAAAACAATCGGCGTCAGCCAGGAGCACATACTTCCCCTTCGCATTCAGCTGGCCGTGCTGCCGTGCCGGGCCGCACCCCTGTTTTTGCTCAAAAAGTCCCTTAACGGCCAGTTTGTCGATCGTATCCTGGGTCCGGTCCTTGGAATTGTTGTTCACGACAATGATCTCCAACGGGTAATCGCAAACTGTTTTGGAAAGGCTTGAAATACAGTTCAGAATGTTGATCTCTTCATTCCAGGCCGCGATGAGCACAGTTACTACCGGCTCGTCGCTAATGATCTTTTTAAGGTCCTTATTAATGGAATCGAACACATGCTGGGGTATTTCTTCAAACTTTTTATAGCTTTTGCTATAATCGGTCAGCCACTCCGGGTTTTCGCTAAGATTCATACAGTTATAAGTTATGATTCACCTTGCGGCGAATTTGAGCCAATACGTTTTGACAATGCCGGCCACTTCCGCGTAACCCGTTGTGATCACACTGCCGATCGAGAAAGGATGAAACCGGTTCAATCCCCAGTAACCCACGCCGACGCCTATTAATGTGGGTATAATGCCTGCAATGGCAACCCCGTACACATTATGCGTAATGGCAATGCCCAGAAAAGACGAGCAAACGCTCGCAATGAGCATGACGACCACTTTGATAAAATTGATCTTCGGCTGATGGATTACGTCCAGGGTAAGCGCAAAAAACCTGTCCATGGGATACAAAAGGGCGAAGGTCATGAACAACCGCATGATGTTGGCAGCTTCGGTATCCATGTATTTTTTTCCGCCGATAATGCCGATCGCCACATCCGCCAGCAGCAATGCACCAATGCACACCGGCACAAGCGCGCAGGTAAGCAAGCCCGTATATCGTTTCATGATCTCGATCACCCGCTCTCTGTTGCCTGCGTTGTATGCCGCAGAAAGTTCGGGCATCCCGGTTGCCGCAAAGCTGCGCAGGGGAATTTCAATGATTTCCATCAGGCGCTGGCCCAGATTATACACGGCGAGTGCCGCAGGCCCGAGCGTGAAGTTGATGATCATCGTGTTGGACGTGCCAAACAGGTTGGAGCTGAGCGTGGTGCCCACGCTGTATTTGCCAAAATGAAACAGCTCACTGATCCCTGCCTTTGTACGGGAGCCCAATGCAGCAATGCGTGACCAGCCCATAAAGATGGAAAACAGGCTCGTTGCGATGGCTGCGGTGAGGTAAGCGTAGATAATGTTTTGCAGACTGGCCGTTTTGGTAACCGCCATAATGATGACCAGCAGGATAAAAACACCCTGATTTACAAACCGGATATATAATAAATGATCAAAGCGCTGCTCTGCCTGGACCACACAGGTGGCTATAAAGTACGGAAGTGAAGCGACATAAATAACGCCAAACCATTCTACAAACAGGATCAGCGAAGGATTTTTAAGATAAGGCGAAAAGAAATAAGCAGGAACATTCAGGACGACCAGGATGGCTGTGATCGCGCCGGCGATAAACCAGGTTGAACCCACCACTTCGGCTTTTCTTTCCGGTGTTGCGCCCGCGTAAAACTTAATAAATGCGGTGGTGATAAAACCCGAACGGAAAGTGTCAACAAGCAGTAAAACAGAGAGAAAGAAAACCCACATCCCTATGCTGGCCACCGAAAGCGTCCTGTACAGGATAATCATATTCAGCATACCCAGAACGGACATAATGCCGTTTCCTGCCAACGATAGAAAGTGCTTGTTTTGTACTTTTTGTAAAAGTTCGAATCCCATTTAATAATGACTGAGGAAATCGGTATGGCCGGGTTGTGTAGACACAAATATGGAATTTATTTAATAATATATTGTTGATTTAGCGAATTAATTTTACAGATAAATTAACTAATTTTCCAACTTGTTAGGACCGCATGTGACAACGTAATACACATCTTTTATGCAACATAATTTTCCAGAGACTACTTTGCTGATAACCCATTACAACAGAAGCGGTTCATTAGAGCGATTGTTAACAACATTCCAGAACCTGGGTTGTCAGTTCGCCTCCATAGTAGTGTCTGATGACGGAAGCAAGCCCGAACATCTCAACAAACTTGTTGCATTAAAGGACCGTTTCACCTTTGAACTGGTTACCACGCCGGTAAACAAAGGCCTCGGTGATAACATTAACAAGGGTCAGGATGCAGTGAAGACACCTTACACCCTTTACGTGCAGGAGGATTTTGACCCGACGGAGAAATTTCCGGCGACTTTCAAAGACGCGCTGCAATTTATGAATGAGGACAAAGGGCTCGACATTGTCCGGTTCTACGCATATTTTGCCCATCCCAAACTGAAACCTTTCAAAAAAGGATTTTCGGAAATGATATTTTCTTACTGGGACCCGAGCCACCTCAAATTTTACATTTACAGCGACCACCCGCACCTGAGACGCAGCAATTTCCTTGAAAAATTCGGACGCTATCCCGACAAGGTGAATATCAATCTCAGCGAATATACCATGGCCATCAATTTCTTGCATAAGAAAGGCAGAGGGCTGTTCTACAACGAGTTTGCGACCATTTTTGAACAAAAAAACACTGCGCAGGAGCCCAGTACGCTGGACCGGAGGAGCTGGAAGCTAAGTGAAAATCCGCTGGTGCTGCTTACGCGCTTTTTTTATCTGCGTTATCGCTGGCTGAAAAATAGCCTGGATCTTGCGTTGAAAAAGTAACTTAGGAATCGATCGAGGAGGCAATAATCCAATTTATGTTAACCAGTCCGGCTACAAAGTATTTTAGATTGTATTACGCAGGCATTTATCTTGGACTAGCCCTGATATTCGGCTCTCAATACTTCACTTACCGGAATGTCAAGGACTTGTCCCTGAACAATGAAAGGCTCAATGTCACAATCGGCGTTTTGAACCAGACGGCGAATTTTGGGCTGGTTACCAAGGATTTTCAGTCCAATATGCGGGGTTTTCTGATCACGGAAAACAAGGATCTGCTGGCAGACAATTATAATAAAAAAGTGCAGCTGGTAGAGATCAGCGACACGCTTTTTAATCTCGTCAAAACCAATCCGGTTCAGACGCAGCGGGTTCAGGAATTATTAAAGATTTCGGGTGATATTGTCGCCTATACCCAGAACATTATCACCATTTACAGGACCGTCAGCGCAGATTCGGCATTCAGCGAGATCAAAAAAGGGGAAGGAATCCGGCTTAACAGCTTGCTGAATAATCAAATCAGGCAGATTGAACAGCACGAACATTACAACCTGAACAAGCGCCGCCAGCTCGTTTCCACTACGCAGAAGAATTCAGAATTTTTCATTTTCACGACCAGCGGTGTCGGATTTTTGCTGACATTGTTTGCCATTTTTTTCCTGAACAGAGACAAGCGCAAGCAGCATCTTTTGCAAAAGGAACTTAATGAAAAGGAGCGCCTTTTGAACCAATATCTTGAAGCGATTCCCGATGGCGTAATGGTGGTGAACCAGCAAAAGGAAATTGTGCTGCTCAACCAGTCGGGGATGGAAATATTAGGGATCAAATCGCGCAAGATTGAGACCCTCGAGGAGGAAGTGCAGCAGCTCGTGCTGCGTGACCCAACCAATTACCACGTTCAGTTTACTGCTGAAACCTTACCCGTAGCAAGAGGCCTGGCCGGAGAAAAGCTGACCGGCAACAAGATTGACCTTATCAAAGCAAACACCATTTACCACCTCGAAAGCAATGTGCAGCCGGTGGTAGGCATTGATGGTGAGATAACAAGTGCCATTACCGTGTTTCGTGACATTACCGAACGCGCCAATTACGAAGCTACGCTTGAAAAAGCGAGGATACTTGCGGAAAAATCGGTCAGGGTGAAGGATATATTCCTTTCCAATGTGAGCCATGAGATCCGGACCCCGCTTAATGCGATAACCGGGTTCACGAACCTGCTGGTTAGCGAGCTTACCGATCCCAAGAGCCTAGAATTTCTGGGTTACATTCAGTATGCCAATAAAAACCTGCTGGAACTGATCAATGACATTCTCGACTTTTCCAAAATTGAGGCCGGACAGGTGCATCTTGAAAAAGGGTCTGCCTCCATCAGGGATTTGATAAAGTCCATATCAGCCATTATGAGGCAACGGGCCGGTGAAAAGGGCATTTCCTATGAAGCAATCCTGGCCGATAATGTGCCAGAATTCATTGAAACGGACAAGCTCAGACTCACGCAGATCTTGTTGAATGTTTGTGGAAATGCAATCAAGTTCACGGAAACCGGCAGTGTAAAATTACGCGTAACCCCTGTGAGCGATCTGGTTAATGGCGTTCAGACGATCTGGTTCCAGGTGGAGGACACGGGCATAGGGATTGAAAAGGATAAGCTGGCAAGCGTTTTTAATCGGTTTGTACAGGCTACGGAAAGCACGACCCGGATTTTTGGAGGAACGGGGCTTGGTTTAAGCATTGTAAAATCACTCGTTGAGCTGTTTGATGGCAAATTGACGCTGCAAAGTGAGGTAGGAAAAGGCTCTGTTTTTACCATTGAAATCCCACTTAGAATAGCGGAGCACGCCGCTCCTGAAACTGAGATCGAAAATGTGGATGACATCAGCAAGACGGTGTCATCGTTACATATACTGGCGGCCGAAGATAACTTATTGAACCAAAAATTGCTTTCCGCTATATTTGAAAGAATGAAAATCCCGCTGACCATTGTCAACAATGGCCTGGAAGCGATTCAACGCCTGGAAAAGGGCGGTTTCGACATTGTGCTGATGGACATTCAAATGCCCGTAATGGACGGATATACGGCGATTAAGCAAATCCGGCAGTCCATTTCTAAGACGATTCCGATAATCACCATGACCGCCCATGCCATGATTGGTGAAAAGGAAGAATGCCTCAGCATCGGCGCAAACAGCTATATTTCGAAGCCTTTTAAAGAAAGCGAACTATTGTACACGATTGCCCAGTTGGGAAATAAAGAAAATAATAAAAAAACGGCACCTGCTCACGACCAGCCTCTTACTAATAACACAATGACCAACAGTATCCTAAATCTTGAATATCTAGCCGAAATAACCGGAGGTGACCGCGAACTGCGCGACGAACTGATCAGCATGTTCGAAAATGACAGTAAAATACAACTGACCGCTATCCGGGAGGCGTCAAAAACGCGTGATCTGGAACAAATGAGACAGGCTATTCACAAATTCCGGTCGTCACTGTTTTCTGTGGGGCTGCTTACCACTGCCAATCAGTACAAAGATTACGAAGCGAAGTTAAAACAGGGGATCTGGGACGAAGAGGACAACCGCAAATTATTGCAACTGGAGGCCGATTCTACGCAAGGCCTTGTGGAACTGAAAATGTTATAATGCGTTGATCGCCTTATAAATTTCAGCAACGCTGTTTTCCCAGCTATGTGAATGGGCAAAGGCCTGCCTCTCTTCCGTTTTGGCGTCCGAATTTTCGGCCAAAGCTTTTTCTATCATTATAATATATTCCTCCTTGTTTTCAGCCAGGTAAACATAGTCGCTGAAAACATCCATCGCATTGGTTCTTGTGGCGACAACAGGCTTACCGAGAGCAAGATACTCATCTATTTTCCTGGGATAATTGCCTATCGTAAGCTGGTTGAGGAGCTGGGGATTAAGGCATACGTCAAATGAATTGATGTAAGCCGGGAGTGTGTCGCCATTTTTTGAGCCCGTAAAAATCACATTGTCAAGTTGGTGCAGCGTGCTTTCCTTAAACACATCATCCTCCGGACCTACCAGCACAAGCTGCCACGCCGGGCGTGAAACAGCGATATAATGCAGCAGTTCCAGGTCCAGCCGTAAATTTTGCAAAGCGCCCACATAACCGATCCTTGGCCCTGGAATAGATGCAATGTCTGCTGGCTCCGCGGCGCCTATGCCGGAGCTGAAAAGTGCCAGGTCACAGCCCTGCCCTACGTAAAAAGTATTGGGATTATATTGTTTGCAGTAAGCGGCCAGATACGTGGAGTTAGCAACACAGATGTCGCTTTTCGCGATCAGCTCCGGTTCCAGCTTAGCGCCGTGCTTGGCCCAATACTCCACCCCTATCATGTAATCACGCGAGTAATATACGGACAGCCGTGGTTTTAGATAATCCTTTATGTAAAAACTGCGGAAAATATCATTGTCATTAAAATGTATGACATTCTCAAATCCAAGCTTTTTGAGCGCCCTGGCAATCGAATCAACAAAAATCCGGTTGTTCCTTGCATTGAACATTTTAAAGATATCGTCGAAAGAGATCCAATTTATTGACTCGATCATACGATCGGGATATAGCACCCAGAGGTTTTTTTCTACTTCTTCCAGGCCATTCTCCTGCTTATGAAGCACGCGCAGGCGCCTTGCGATTTTCGGATCGGCACTATGCCGCATGGCAGTAATGCGGTCCAGCGGCGCATTGACATATAAAACCCGGTGCGACTTACTGAATTCCAGTGCGATATTTTTACAGTTACTGCCAATCTCAACATCCCATGCCTGCTGTCCCGTGATAACGATATCCATATCTGATCGTAGTGAGTGAGTTAAAGGATCTGGTTAGGATGTGAGCTTTTTTCTCTCCCGCTTATCCAAAATCCTGGTCACCGAAATAATGGCAATGGTTAACGAAAAATAAATGTTGGCAGGAAATTGCACGAGTGCTTCCTGCGGATAATTCCCTAAGTTATACGCAAATACAATCAGAAGCATGCACAAGCAGTAGGTTTTTAGTTCCGGGTTACGGATGTGGAAATAATTATCAATCCCGGCCTTCAAGACGGTAAACATCAGGCAACAGAATATGAAGAGTCCTACCCAACCCAGCTCCACGGCAACGCGGACGTAACCGCTATCCGGCGGGAATTTGGCCAGATAAGAGTGGGGAGCAAACCGAACGCCCCAGACACCCGTCGCCCCCAGCCCGCCGCCAAACGGATGCGATTGAATAAAGGGCTGAATGCGTTTCTGATTGATTGCCCGTGTATTGAATGAAGCATCGTCCGAAGGCTTGAACGCCGACTGAAAGCGAAACAAAGTCGGATCCGACGTGGGCATGAGCACAAGCACCACCGTAAGCGAAAATGCGAAGACCGCAAATACAAGAATCTTCTTGCTGAATTTAAGAATACAAAACATGATAAGCCCTCCGGGAAGTAGCACATAAGCACCACGTGTGCCGGAATAAAGCATAGCCATTACGAAAATGACAGCCATCACACCTAACAACACTTTTTTCCAGATTTTAAGATTCCCCGAAATCAGGCCGACGCATAGCAATGTGCTCACCACCATGTGATAGGAAAACGCAACCGGATCCGAAAAGATGGAGAACTTACGCCAATGTCCGTTAATAAAGAGCAGATCGGAAATCAGGGGATCAGAATATAAATACTCATTTTCCGCATCCGAAAAGCCGATGAATTCTTGTTTGAAACCATATAACGCCCCTATAACCGACAATCCGAGCCAGAGTTTCAGGATCAACCTCAGAAACTGGATCGTATTGATCTGATACACGAAGACGAAATACGTAAGCATGACAATAGCAACCGACCGGATCGTATACACCCACGCAAGGCGCGATTCGGCCGTAGGATTGCCCACTTGAAGGAAGTTATAGAACACCCAGATGATAATGATGGTGCTTACAGGTCCTTTCAGGATCTTCCAGTCAGGGTTTTTCTTTTGGGAGATAAAAAAACCAAGCATTAACAGAATTTCGACGCCGTCAACAGCCGTTCCCCACGGAAAATTAATGCCCAGCCGGATAATTGAAAAGACAAAAATGGCGAGCATGAGCAGGATAATGATGCCAAATTTGGGATATGCCACAATTCCGTACAGCACGAGCACGCCAACAAGCGCGGCAATGATCAGCACATCAACTTTAAGCCCGAACACTGCATTTGCCCAACCAAAACCCACGGAGAAAAGCAGCAAAAAGAGCATTCCGGGAATGTTCTGCAACTTTTCGTCCCAAAAGATCCGGCGCAGATATCTTTTAACAGGACCGGCAGAATCGGGGCTGGAAGGTGTTGATATTTGATAAATTTCCACTAAAAGAAGACTATTTTAAACAAGAAAATGAACACGCTCACGAACGCCAGAACCAATGCGGCCTGCCGTACTTTTTGTTCAAAAGGGGGCAGCTCATCGAAACTTTCCTTTCTTTTCTTGCCGAACTTAGATGGATAAATTTTCATAATGTTCGCTCTTGCGATCCCGAACCATGTTTTGTGGCAACAGAAATCTGATTGGCCTTACCTGCTTTCAATAGCGCGAGTATCTGAAAAGAGATGAACTTCGGAATGTTCACCAGCGACTGGTAGATCCGCGGATCAGTTGCTGAGCTTTTCAGCGAGATGTAAAACCCAATCACAAATGTGCAAAGCGCGACAAACCAGGCTAATGCAATGCCGGGCGCTATAAACAAATTGATCAGCATAAAAAGCACGGAAAGCAACAGGAAAATAAATAAAGGCGGCCGCAGCAGTACCAGGCCAAACAGGGTCTGGTCCCAGTTGAAATTCACCAACCCTCTGAAAAACACCCCGAAGCCCAGCGCGAAATACTTGAACCAGGTGTTGATCCACCTTGCCCGTTGCTTCACCAGCTGGTCCGTGCCCGTCGTTTTCTCATCGTATACAACGGCACGTTCAGCAAATGCAATCCGGTATTTCCTTCGTACAATCGCCTCTTGCAGCACTTTATCAAAACCAGCCCCGGTAACATCCAGATGTTCCAGACATTCCCTGTAAAGCGGAACCGTAAATGCCATTCCTGAACCTGCCAGCGTTGCCGAAGAGCCTGCCCCAAAAAGCACTTTTCCATCATAAAAATGATAGTAAATATCCCTGGCAGCATCCAAACACGCGTAAGTGCTATCCAGGTTCTTAGCATCCCGAACACCCTGCACTGCATGGAAACCCCGACTGAAATAAACATTCAATTCGTCCAGATACCCCGGGTCGGTCAGGTTATCGCTGTCGATAATGGTCAGGTGAGAATGCGGCCGGATGAAATTTCGGATCGCATAAAAATGGGAACGGGTGTTGCTGCCCAGAACCGTTTCCGGCCGCAGCAGCGAAACCTTGTCCGAGCCAAAATGCAGATCGCTGATATCGCATTTATCAGCAACCACATAAATATGGAAATTGGGATAACGGACCTTTAAAAATGCGCTCACAACTGCCGGCAGCTGTTGCGTTTGCTCATAAGCCGTCACAATCACAGCGTAGTCGGGGCTGGTGGTCACCGTGTTTTTCGAACGCCCTTTAACCGATCTGCGCACCGTGTAAATCAGCAGCAATATGACCGGAAAGACCAGGTTGAAGCCAATGACAAATTGGATAAGCAGCCATATGTATCCAATGATCATCATACTTCTACGGGTTTGTCAATTTTGCCGGCCTGCTCCGGAATGTTTTCTGTATTCGTCAAAACCCATCCTGAGAACCGCTCGTCGAGGCTGTTCAGATACTGGATTTTAGACTGATCTTCTCCTGAAATCGTTTCACCAGCCGAGAATACAGCAACCACACGATCCGTAAAGCTGATCCACTCCTTCGCCTTATTCATAGAAGTAAGCGCGTCAGTTTCAATGAGGACAATGTCAAATTGTGTTTTCAAAACCTGGATGCGTTGCGCGATCATCTTCTCGTCCGAAAGTTCAAGTAATGAGACGTCTCCGCCTTTATTTCCCAGAATGCTGATTTGTCCCGGGACCGCTTCCAGTAGGTCATTTTGTTTCAGATAATTTTCAAAAAGCCTCGATTCGGGATTCAGCTTGGTAATGTCAGGCTGGTTAAAATTGCCATCAATGATCAGGACCGTCTTGTTGATCTTGGAAAACGCCCAGGCCAGTGCGACCACGAAGGACGTTTTACCAACATCATTAGAAAGGCTTGTTACTGCAATGATTTTCGGATCGCTCAGCTCGCTGTCCAGCTCGTAGCGGATAGAACGCACCAGGTTTTTATACAACCGGATCGCCTTGCCGTCGGAAGAGTTCATGCCCGAAAAGCTCAGGCCGGAGTCCTTACCCAGCGAATTAAGATAACCCAATACAGGCCGGTCCGTCGTGTTCGCCAGTTGAAGCGGATATCTGATGGATTTGTCGAGATAAAAAAGGATAAAGAACACAAACACACAGAATGTGAAGCTGATAACGCCGGAAAGCACGATCAGCACCATCTTTTTAGAAGCCTGAACCTTTCCCGGCATCGCTTTCTCGATAAGTCTTAAATAAACAGGAAAACTGAATTCCAGACTCGCATCATTATAGCGCTGCAAAGCCTCAATGTATTCTTTGCTCGCAATGTCGATGCTGGTTTCGTATTCCTGGATGGTTGCTTCGTTTGGCACGAGCCCGTCAAACTTTTTGTTCAGCCGGTTCAGCTCGCCCTGGATGGAAGCCACACTGTTTTTAGCCATTTCCAGAGAAATTTCCATGGTCAGCTTCTTCCCCACAAGATCCTGCTTGGTCACCATCGGGTTGTAAATGTACTTGTCCGAGGCGGCATCTATCTCAGCCGAAAGAATGTTCCTGACCGAGTCCATGCTGGCTTTCAGCTTCGGGTTGAAATTGCTCGCGATATATCGTTCATTCAGGTCTCTCAGCGCCCGTTTGTCGCTCACAATGCTTTGATTAATGCTCGTTAACGCACTTTCAAAGTATTTTCTGTCCGCAGGATTAAATTTGTTGTCAATGTTCTTGATAGCAGCATCGTAGGCGATAATTTCCTTCTGGGCAACTTCTCTTCTGGTTTCATAATCTGCCATTTGACCGTAAATGCTTCTGGCCTGCTCATTCAGGTTCATCACCCGGTTCTTGATCTTGAAATCCCGGAGCTTGTTCATCCTTTCATTCAGCGCGACCTGCTTTTGAAGCATAAAGCTTTGCAGGAAATCAATCGTTTTCTTGTTGTTTTCAACCACGCGTGACGAATTGAAACCAATGGACTCCTGGCTCAATGCATTCACCACATACGCAGCAAGATCCGGATGTTCTGCTTCGTATTCAATATCGATATAGTCACTGTTGCCTGCGCGGTAAACGACCAGCTTCTCACGGATCGCGGCAGCATCATAACCCATGTCTGTAATGATGGTGTTAAGGCTGTTTTCATAAGGTTTAGAGAGATCAAGGCCTTCGCGCGCTTTGTATTTTTTGGTCAGGAAATTGATAGCCTTCGCCTTATCCGCCTTACTCATGCTTTCAAGCTGGTCAACGGGCTCCCGCCATGTCGAGTCTTTCAAATCTTTCAAATCGTTGATCATCAACCGGTAAGAAACCAGATCCAGATTGCGTTTCAATGTCATCATCTGGATAAGGCTCTCAAACTTGCGGTTGATCTGTGACTCCTGCTCGTCCTTTTCCTTCGTAACGACCTGATCGGTTTTATCAACAAGGCCCGTTGCAATCCGCGCACGCGACTCGAAAGTGTCGGGCAGCTTCTGGACCAGGAAATAACAAATAATAACCGTAATCAGCGGAACCAGGATGAGGGTAATCTTATTCCGTTGTAGTAATCGTAAAAATTGCAGCACTTCGCTCATTTGATATCTTCCAGTTTTTGTCCAACGATTTCTTCCAAACTACTTTTCGCCACCAGGACCTCGCCCTCCGCATTAACAATGTTCTGACTGTAATCCGATTGTACGATCAATGCCTGGTTGTAGTTCTGTAATGTTTCTTCACCTTTTTCAAACCGGTGTCTGGCATTGGTAACCGCATCATTGATATCCAAAATAGACGATGACCTTATCCGCAGCACGGCAACCTTCTGCATATAAGTGAAATAGCGCTTTTTTACTTCTGCCTCCATGTTGAGATCAAAAGCCTGTTTGTCGTATTCGGCCGCTTTGAATTCACTTTTGGCTTGTTTTACCTGATTAGGCTTTTGCAGGATGGAACCAATGTTGGCAAAAAAACCAAACTGGTAACCGCTCAATAAATCCGGTGAAACGGCGCGGTTATTATTATTAGGACTGTACAGATATGAAAATGAAAAGATGTCAAAATAGGAAAGCTTGGCCTTCTTGATGCCGTTTTCAGCAATGTTGACCCGCGCTTCGTACATTTTGACCCGCGGATAATTTGTCTTGCAGGCGGCGATTAACTTTTCGAGATAAGCATAGTCCACATCTTTGCTCAAAGACTCCTGTGCGTGCGTTGTGAGGGTAATCAAAAACAAAGGAATTAAAAACACTGCGTATCTCATTGACATCAATTTTTAAAAAATAATTTATTTAAAATGAATATTGCTTGATTATGTAGTTATAAAAAATACATTTGACTAAAATTACTTCTACTTTCCCCTGCCTTAACAAATGGCCTTTTCTGACCGAATCAAGAGCAACCCCCGTCTAAAAAAGTTCTTTCACTGGCTTCTTATCCCTACTAATCAGGCTCGTCCAAGGCTTTGGGTGAGAGTGATACTGAACCGGTTTTATCATCAAAAAGGCAAAAATGTCATCATCAGGAGCTGGGTAAGAATGGATGTGTTGCCATTCAATCCCTTCTCAATCGGAGACAATTCTATGGTTGAAGACTTTACGACGATCAATAATGGTGTGGGAGAAGTAAGGATCGGCAATAACTCGCTGATTGGGCTGGGCAATGTGATCATCGGCCCTATTACGGTTGGAAACAATGTGATCCTCGCGCAGAACATTGTCGCCAGCGGATTGAACCACAACTATGCCGACATTAAGCAACCTATTCACCAGCAAGGCGTTAGCGTAGCCCCGATTGTGATTGAAGACGATTGCTGGATCGGCGCCAACACCGTTATCACGGCCGGGGTAAGGATAGGAAAACACTGTGTAATTGCCGCCGGGGCCGTTGTCACTAAAAATATCCCTCCCTACTCTGTGGCTGTGGGCAACCCTGCGCGGGTTATCAAGCAGTACGACGCGTCCAGCGATGAATGGATCAAGACCATTTAACATAAGCGTGTAAAAGTAATTTCAATAATGTTATGATAGGGAGGGTTATACGTTTTCTGATTGCAAGAGGGCCGGGAATGTTTTCAAGATAATCTGCATATCCATTTTAAAGGAAAATTCCTTGGCATAGGTAATGTCCAGCTGGGTCCTTTCTTCTTCCGACATGTCCGCCTTTCCTTTTCCGCGCTTGGTCACCTGCCATAAGCCGGTAAGACCTGCCGGGCCGGCAAAGCGAAGGATTTTGTCATCGGTCGTCATTTTTTCCGCTTCGTAAAGCGGCAGCGGCCGGTTACCCACCAGCGACATATCGCCTTTCAGAATGTTGATCAACTGCGGAAGCTCATCCAGACTGCTGTTTCGCAGGAACTGTCCGAAACGGGTGATCCGCGGATCATTCTGGAACTTCATAAATGCTGCTTTCTGATCTTTCTGGAAGTGATAAAGCTTTTCACAGATTTCTCTCCCATCATGGAACAACAAGCTTTTGCATTGATTACCAGCTATGCATTCGTCGCATAACCCATTGCTTTCTACCTGATTGGCAGCTGGCTCGGCGACCTTATTGTACATACTTAATGCAGCCATCTTCCTGATGAGCTGGTCGGCATCGGTACGCATGGTGCGGAATTTGTAAAGGTCAAAGATCTTGTAGCCGCTCCCTACTCTTTTTGATTTGTAAAAAACAGGGCCTTTTGAATCCAAACGAATCAGAAGTGCAATTAACAGGAATACGGGAAGTAGTAGGAGCACCGCACCACCGGTCGAAATAACATCGATCGATCTTTTCCACAATGGTGTGCGTGTGTTTTCCGCGCTGATTTTTTGAGAAGCTTTGCTGGCCACATACCATTGCCGTTTTTTGAAATAACGGATGCGGGTAATGAGGTCGCCATCATCAAACCGGACAGAGAAAATGTCGTCGGCGTGATGCTTGCGGGCCATTTCGATTGCCTCGCTGCTGAGCTTATCCACCATCAGCACAAAAGGAATGTTGCCGAAACCGGCCGTGTTCCGGATCGTGTCCAGCAGTTCGAGGCCACCGCTTTCGCTGTGGGCGAGGATGATATCCGCAGGATAATTTTCTTCCAGGGCATGCAGAACACCCTCTTTTGAATCGAAATATTCAACCTGCAGCGTATCCGAATATTGTTCGGAAAATTTCAGATACTGTTCCAGATCCTTGTTCAGATAAATTACCCGGAACAAAGCAACATAGGATTTTGACTCAACAACCATTCCTTCGGACGTGCTTGCCAATTCCATATTATATTATTGATTAAGAGTAGCGTTTACTTCGGCGGAGGATCGCGTTGATCTTGGCATGAACCTCCATGGGATTGAATGGCTTTAACATAAAGTCGTCGGCACCCAGGTTGAGGCACTGGATACGTTCGCTGCTTTCATCAGATCCGGAAAGGATGATCACAGGGATATCGGCATATAAATTGCTGGCTTTCGCGACCTTCAGAAACTCTTTCCCGCTCAGATTCGGCATATGCAGGTCCGCGATGATCAAATCGGCCTGATTTCCCTCTTCCAGCCACAGCATCCCTTCGGACCCGTCATTTTTAATTACAACATTAAAGTCCTTTTTTAAAAAATGCTCCAATATCTTGGTAATACTGGGTTCGTCATCTAAAATCAAAAGATTTCTTCTACTGCTCATAGGTGGGTACAAATTATTCAAATTATCAAGGCCTGTTAAGGTGTTTTGGATTATGGCTTTCGCCTGGGATAGGGTGGTTGCCTCCTAAACCTATAAAATAATAGCTAATTATTCCGTAGAATTAATAATAATACTCTCCATTGCAAAATCTATCCGGAAATATTATGAGGAGACCCTTATTTCTGCGCATCAAATCATAATAAAAGCATCAAATTTTGGCGTTATCAATCGATTTTCAGAAATTATTGTAAGGGTAGATGTATGAAGGGGCGTGATGATGCTGATAGTAAAATTAAGTACTACAATCGAATTCACAAAAAATAAAGATTCTAAATTAGGAAATATCGCAAAGTAGTTCTACGATAGGCTTGTAACCGCTATATGACCACGGATTTACAAATCAAATTTGCAATTTTACCTATTTTTTGAACTCTAACCGGAGCGTTGCAGCAGTGCTGACGGCGGAATCATTTTGTTTGGCAGGAACCCATAGCGGCCCTCCGCTGATAATGCGAATAGCCTCAGGTTGTAAATGTTTTTTCCCTCGGGCTGTAAAGTCGGTTAACGAGCCATCCGCATTTATCTTGAAACTAACGATCACTTCACCATTGCGCCGGGCGGCGCTGGTTTGCTCGTCCAGGTAAGCATTGTAGGCATCCCAGCCCATCAGCGGACGGGCCTTCGCCGGATAAATTGATTTGAATGTTGCTACTGATGGTGCCGTTCGCAGCGTGGATGCAGTTTCGGGAACAACGTTATCGCTCTTTTTATACTTCCGCTTGTCACTCAGGCTATTAGCCGCAGGTGACATGAGCGGATCGCGGGCCGAATAGCTGAATGCCTGCCCCTCCGGCGAAGCCGATGCGGGAACGCTCACCTGATCCGAATGCTCTGCAATCCTGATTTCCTCATTAAAACTATGTTCAACCTCAGCAACAGCAGGTTCCGGGTCTTTGACACGTCTCGGTTTGGACTCAGCCTTCGGTGCGGGTTTCGCAGCTGAAACAGCAACCTCGGGTGTATTGGACAATGCCGGTTGAGCTTCCGGAGTGAGTGTGGTCATCGGCTTTCCCATCGGCTTTCCCACCGGCTTTTGACTGATTTCGCGGATTGTTTCTTGTTTTGGGTTTGAAACAAATACAAGCCAGCAGGCGCCCAGTGTAATGATCAGCGATGCAGCCGCGCCATAGGCCCAGAGCGGCACTGTCGTTTTGCGGCTGGCAGAAGTTCTGTTTTCTAACCTGTCGCGGAGCTCTTTGTTAATGTTGGCTAAATCGATCTGATCATTTTGCAGCAAGAGAAATCCCTCATAGGCATCCGCAAGCAAGCGATTTTCAAGCATTTCCTTTTCCAGCAAATGCCGCTCACGGGCGGACATCTCGCCGTTCTGATAGCGGCGAAAATCTTCGAATCCTGATGTATCTGACCTATTTGCTTTCATTTTTTTCAATGCAAATTTTCAGGTTCCGCTTACCATTTTGAATATAACTCTTCACCTTGCTGGCTTCGAAACCAGTTTCCTCACTGATTTCCCTGTAACATTTTTCTTCTATATAAAACAGCTGGATTGCCTGCCGCTGAGCGGCCGGTAATGTGCCCAGACACGTTTCCAGTGCCTCGAATTTCCTTTCCCCAAAAAGTGGCTCCTCCTGTTCATAAGAAACAAATATGGATTCAACATCCTCGCTATCAGACTGATCTGCCGTTACAAATGTCCTTCTAGCCCGCAGCTGCATCAGACAAAAATTCCGGGATACGCTGTGAAGCCAGCTTTTGAAATGTTCGACTTCATGACTTTTTAATTCAAACAGAAGCTTTTCAAATATCTGCATAACCGCATCCTTGCTTGCATCTTCGTCCTGCAAATACTTGTAACACAATGCAAAAACCATATCCATATAAGGCTCGTAAAGCTTGCCCAATAAGCCAGCATCCCCCGAGCTGCGGTAAGCAGCGAGTTGCTGAGCTTCTGAAAGCGGTGCTACGATGTCTTTTCTGAATATCTTTAAAAACTTCACATGAGTCGAAAAAATAGAATGACCTCCGTTTGTTAACCCTTAGATGCAGCTTTTTTAAAATTCCATAAAAAAAACAGGAAACCTTTTATGGAATCGTCCTGGTGCGTGCATCCAGCTGATAAACAAAATCTATTAGCCATGAAAATCAAAATTTTATTGCTCCTCATTGCCGCCCTGAGTGCATTTTCAATGCTCCAGACCAGGAAGATCTCAGGAGTTGTAACGAACGAAAACGGAATACCACTGGCAGATGTCATGGTTATGGTTGAAAAAACATTGGCTCACAGCAAAACCGACTCTCTTGGACGATATGAAATTCAGGTTCCGGCTTATGCTGTTTCGCTCACGTTCGTAATGCCCGGCTATACATCCAAAAAAGTAACATTAGGGACTTCGAATGTTGTGAATGTAACCTTTGCAACGGGCAAAACGGACTTGACGGATGTTCTGACCAAAACCCGTTATCCTAAGCATAAGGTTACCGGCATTGTTGCCAATATGGAAATGAGCACGGCCACCTTTGCAGTGCCTGCCCAGCGCCACCAGCCTCTGGAAACAGAAAATTACAATCCTGTTAATGAAAACGGTTTCCAGATTGCATCGCAAACGCCGGTGACCACATTCTCGGTTGATGTGGACAGGGCTTCATACAGTAACACACGCCGGTTCCTGAATTCGGGCCAGATGCCTCCTGCGGACGCGGTGCGGATCGAAGAAATGATCAACTATTTTGATTACGATTATGTGGGGCCATCCGGAGCTCATCCGATCGCTGTTTCGACCGAAATGACAGAGTCGCCGTGGAATCCGGGTCTTAAACTGCTGCATATTGGCTTGCAGGCGAAGCATATTCCCATGAAAGAGCTGTCTGCGTCTAACCTCGTTTTTCTTATCGATGTGTCCGGTTCCATGTCGGACCAGAACAAGCTTCCCCTTTTGAAACAAGCTTTCAAGTTACTCGTTGACCAGCTGCGGCCGCAGGATAAAGTTTCGATTGTAGTATATGCTGGCGCGGCCGGTGAGATTTTGAAACCTACATCCGGAAGCGAGAAAAAGACCATCAAGGAAGCGCTCGACGGACTTGAAGCGGGAGGATCAACGGCTGGCGGCGAAGGCATTGAACTCGCCTACAAACTTGCAAAAGACAACTTCTTGAAAAATGGCAATAACCGGGTTATCCTGGCAACGGATGGCGATTTTAATGTGGGCATTTCCAGTGAAGCAGCATTGCAACGCCTCATTGAAGAGAAACGCAAAGAGGGCATTTTTCTAAGCATTATGGGATTTGGAATGGGAAATTATAAAGACAGCCACATTGAAACACTGGCTGATGAGGGCAACGGAAACTACGCTTACATTGATAACATTCAGGAAGCCAGGAAAGAATTTGTGCAGGAATTTGGTGGGACGCTTTTCACCGTTGCCAAGGACGTCAAAATCCAGATTGAATTTAATCCAAGGCATGTAAAAGCTTACCGGCTGATTGGCTACGAAAATCGCGCGCTTAAAAACGAGGAGTTTCATGACGACAAAAAGGACGCAGGCGAAATGGGTTCGGGACACACGGTAACAGCATTGTATGAAATCGTCCCAGAAGGCTCTGAAAGCCAATATCTGGCTAAAAATGACCCTTTGAAATATCAGAAAACGGATGCTTCGGAGATAGGCAAAACGGATGAAATGCTAACGTTAAAGATCCGCTACAAAAAGCCTGATTCGGAAGTAAGCACACTGTTCGACCTGCCTGTCAAAAGTGGTTCCAAACCCTTTGCTTCCTGTTCTGAAAATCTCCGGTTTGCCAGTGCAGTCGCCGAGTTTGGCTTGTTAATGCGCAACTCTGAATTTAAGGGGAAGGCTGCATATAAAGATGTGATTACCCGTGCGAAAACGGCCCTTGGAAAGGATGAGGAAGGCTATCGCGCGGAATTTATCCAACTGGTAAAAACTGCGGAAGCACTGGACGCCGGGAAAGAGGTTGTCAGGCAGGATTAATTATGACCTTGCATCAGGCGGCGCCTAATGCAAGGCCTATAAGGCGCTTTCCTTCATCGCTATACTGGAGAGAAAGCGCCACGTTTCTTCCCTGATCACTCATTTTTGCCCAGGTTTTCTGTAAAATATTAACCATTTTCTCTTCGCTCGTTTTGGCGATCAGGTCGTCGTATTGGAATTGCAGGAAAACAAGGCAAAGTGCATTCTCTATGGTTTGCACTTCCTCATCGTCTTTGATGCGCTGCTTGCGGATGATCTGCTGCACGCGCTGGATGGTTTCATCCTCATAACCGACAGATTCCATTATTTCTGCTGCCTTTGTGGCGTGAAACTTAGACAAATCAGTGCGCCATTTGAGATAGCCTACCCTACCCTCCGGATAACTGCTGCGTGCGATTTCCCAGCGCCCGATATGCTGTGCGCGAGATGCCAGTAACAGGCTTTCGCTCGCTTCGGGGTCAAGTTTCGTAACCCAATCATGCAATTTCAGCGCATAAAAATATTCTGACGGATAATCAGTTCCGTCATACGTCAGATGTTCGGGGGCCTTACGGTTATAATCGTCAAAAAGCGCGAATGCTTTTTCCTGGTTTGTCATTTAGAAATGTGTTTCAAAAGTGGGGGTCTACTTTACAGCTTTGAATTTTAATGAGATCCGGGTCATTCTTGGGTAATCGTAAGCGGTGCTCTGCGTTTTCATGGTAAAGAATTCATTGCTTACATCTTTCGGATCAATGGTCCATTCGCCACCCTTTGCAGCTCCATCACGGGCTCCTACTGTTAGGTTTTTATCGGTTTGCCTCCATTTCAGGATAAATGGTTTTGCATCACCCTTAAATACACCCGAAAATGTGCCGTCCTTACGAAGCTCAACCGTTTCCATATAGCGCTCGAAATCAATCCCGCCAAATTGCTTGGTCATTTTTCCGTCTTTGAAAGTAACCGCGTCATTGACGGCGATCTCATCGATTTGCCACTGCTGCACCTCCGTGAGCAATGCAGCTGCATCCGCAGGACTGTCCGCTCCGCTGTTGCAGCTGCTGAAAATGTTTAAACAAAACCCAACAAGGATTAAGAAAACGGCTTTTTTTAAATACATAGAAACACCCGGGTTGCTGTATTTCACAAATATAGCCACAACACAACATTCACAATCATTTTCCTGAGACCTAGTCGCGGTTATACATGGTTGTAAGGTTCAGCAGATACTGCTGGTGCTCGTCTGTGATCTGGCCTGGTGTAAGCCGCCACGACCAGTTATTCTCGTTGGAGCCGGGAATGTTCATAATTGCCGTCTCATCCAGGCGCAGCACGTCCTGCAAAGGCAGTATGGCCGCTTTTGCCACTGAGGAATAGGTAAGGCGCGCCAATACATCACAAATGTTTTCTTCTGTCACCTCATAGCCAACGTATTGCCCGATCAACTCTTTGATGTCATCGTCCTTCGCCGCCTTAAACCAGCCTAATGTGGTGTTGTTATCATGCGTGCCGGTATATGCATAAAAGTTAGCATTGAAATTGTGCGGAATGTGATCCGACTGCGCCATGTTTTCACCAAAAGCAAATTGCAGCACTTTCATCCCCGGCAGCTTGAATTTGTCTCGCAGCTTATAAACCTCCGGACTAATTTCTCCCAGATCCTCCGCAACAAAAGGCAAATCGCCAAGTGCCGATTCTATTTTTTTGAAAAATTCCTCATCAGGACCTAGCTTCCATTCTCCATTTACGGCTGTTTTTTCATCACCCGGAACTTCCCAATAGTCGGCAAATGCCCGGAAATGATCCAGTCGTACAATGTCAAACATTTCAATGTTTTTGGCCAGGCGGTCCACCCACCATTTATAATCCTGTTTTTTCACCGCACCCCAGTTGAATACAGGCATTCCCCACAGCTGACCGTCATCTGAGAACGCGTCCGGCGGCACGCCTGCAATGCCGGTGATCTTACCCTCTTCGTCCACGCAAAAAAGCTCAGGGTTGGCCCAAACATCCGCCGAATCATAGCTTACATAGAATGGAATGTCACCCAAGAGTTTGATATCCTGTTCGTTACAGTAAGATTTCAGCTCTTTCCACTGCTTGTCAAAAATGTATTGCTGCCATTTGATAAATTCAATTTCCTCCCGGTCAATTCCAGCCAGCGCATTAACGTCACGCTTTCTGAATTCTTCCGGCCACGTATACCAGGGCTTGCCATCGTGTTTTTGTTTGAGGGCAATATAAATGGCAAAATCTTCCAGCCACTCTTCATTTTTTCCACAAAAAGCATGAAATGCTTCCTTCGCCTCAGCAATATCCAGCGACAGGAATTTCTCATAAGCTTTTGATAAGAAATCATGTTTTAATTTTCCCGCCTGTTCGTAATCGGCTCTGCCATTCTGCGGAAGCACGAATTCAGTCAGACTATCCAATTCCAGAAGTCCTTCGTTAGCAAGCATTTCCGGGCTGACCAGTAAAGGATTTCCCGCACGGCTGGAAAGTGCGCTGTATGGCGAATTGGATTGCGCTGCTTCAACCGGATTAAGAGGCAAAATCTGCCATAACTTCTGTCCGCTTTTCGCCAGAAAATCGGCGAATGCATAAGCCTCAGAACCAAGGTCTCCAATTCCGAATGGGGAAGCAAGGGAAGTAATGTGTAGCAAAACACCTGCCTTGCGCTCATTATCAGGTTTTTTTCCTTTCAAAACCGCGATAGGCAGACCATTGAATATTTCTGCTGGGGTTAGTTTCCCTTCATAGTTGGCTTCCTTTCCGGTTAGCATTTCGGTCCAGGCGGCTTCCATATTATCCGGCAGTACAATGGAAGTATCCTTCCAGTCGAGGTCAAAAAATGCCTTTCCCTGCTCTTTGCATAGCATTGCACTGTGCAGCGGAATGGCTACGACCAGGAATTCTTTTTTATGTTTCCGGGCAAAAGCCAAAATATGCTCTTTATAGGCACCGCGGATTTTCAGCGGCACATATTCCCCTTCTGAAAAAAGGACAGGATTGGTTTTCCTAAGATTGTAAAGCTGGTGCGTAAGCCATAGTTTGATCTGCCCCGAATTCCTCGTTTCCCACAGCTTTTCCAGCAGTCTTTCGGTATCATAATCCTCAAAATCCTTCAACCAGGTTTTGCGGATTTCATAGTCAAACGGCCTGCGATTGTCAGGATCCACAAGACTCAAATCCCAGAGTTCGGTTCCCTGGTAAACATCCGGAATACCCGGACATGTAAATTTCAGCAGCACCTGCGATAAGGAATTCACGATTCCTGCATCGGTAATCGTTTTTAAATACTCCTGGAAATCCTGAAAGAACTGTGACTGCGGATCGAGCAGTGCAAGCGCAAATTCCTCCGTACTTTTCTCATAGGCCTCGTTTGGCTCAGCCCAGGTTGTATCTGTTTTGGCTTCGCGAAGTGCTTTTTTTAGATAATCACCCAACCGTTCGGCAAAGTCGCTTGCATCCTCACCCGGCATTGGATAAGCCCCCACCAATGTCTGATAGATCAGATATTCGTCATTATCCGTTGGTCCATCCGCCTTTCTCAACGGCGCATTCAGTTTCCGCCATTCATTGACCTTTGCGATCCACTCTTCGGGCAGGTCGGTGAGCACATTAAGCCTTGCTCTTACATCCTCACCTCGCTTCGTATCGTGCGTGGAAGTGGTGTTCATTGATAATGGCCATTCCTTCCGGCGCACCCGCATTTTGTGATGGAAATCCTTTACCGGCATTCCAAAGCGGTCTGGAAAATCTCCCACATCATTATGTCCGATGAAGCGGTTATAAGTATACATTAATGTATCCTCTCCCCCTTTGGCCATCAGCGGCCCGGTGAACTGCATCCAGCGCTGATAAAATTCCAGCGCCTTGGCATTATAGGCTTCATCATTGTCAACCGTTCTCTTCAAAATAGCCTCATCAAGCATTTCTGCCGCGTCAGCCAGATCAGGATGACGCTCCTTAACCTCGGTCAAAACAGCCCTTACTGCTTCGGTTTCAGTCTGTGACAAAGGCATTTCCTTACCATAATAACGGTAAATAGGGCATTGGATCAGAAATTCGCCAATGGCTGCTTTAACATTGTCCTTACCAACAGTTTCCAGTTCCTGCAAATCAACCAATTCAAGATCCGTAAACAGCTGGTAAAGATTATCCAGCTCCCCGCCCATGTGGTTGTTCAGTATTCCTGACTTTTTCTCTAAAAGTTGCTCCCTGATGGTGTCATCCGTTTCGGTAAGTTCGTGGTAAAAATCAGAGAAGAGCTCTTCCGCACCGGCATTGGTGAGAACATTGTTCACATCGGCCAGAAACTCATAGCCCGATGTGCCCTGGATAGGCCACTGCACAGGCATGGACTCATCTTTTTCAAGAATTTTTTCAACAATAAGATAGGTGTCCTGACCTGCCAGCTCCCGGAGCTTATCCATATAGCCCGCGGGGTCGTAAAGTCCGTCGATATGGTCTACACGCAAGCCCTGGAAAATACCTTCGTCTACAAGTTGCTTGATAAATTGGTGATATTTTTCAAAAACGTCATCCCGCTGCATATTAAGGCATATCAGGGCGTTTACAGTAAAAAATCTCCGGAAATTAATTTTCGAATCGGTTTCCTGCCAGAAGCAAAGTAAGTATTCCTGCCCTTTGGCCATCGCAGTCAATTTTTCCTTATCCGCATTGACCGAGGCTATGACCTGATCGATCCAGCCTTTGATCTTTTCGTTTTTCATCAGAGAAGAAAGTTGAAGCAAAAACTCGCTCCAACGCTGCGAAAATACTTTGGCATCTTCGGCCTCGTGAATTTCGTTCAGCTGGGTGACCAGTTGCTGGATGGTTTCAGGAGCATTCTCCTGATCTGTGCCCAGCAGGTTCATGTAAGAACGGATATTCAAAGGAAATGTCGCCCCTTCGTAATTGATAACCAGCTTGTTCCCGGCATATTCCAGTTTTAGCTGCTCATTTTCAATCACTTCTTCGAGCGTAGCGCCCAGAAAAGGGACCATTAACTTACCCTGAAATAACTTGCTATTCCAGGCAATGTCAAAAAACGAAGCAAATTCCGACTGTTGCCCTTTTTCGAGCACATCCATTAACCATTCGTTTTCCGAATGGAATGCCATGTGATTGGGAACAATGTCCTGCAACCAGTCTATATCCAGTTGCTTCAATGTTTCGCTTATTTTTTTTAATTGCTCGATAGTTCCTATTTCCGGGTTAACGATCTCGGGGCTGATGCCGTCGTAACCGTGCGTGCTGCCTTTTGTCGCAGCCAAAATAGGAGAAGCGTAGATCGTCCGGACGCCCAGTTTCTGTAAATAAGATATCTGGTTCTCGAAGTCTGAAAAGGAAAAATCTTTATGAAATTGTAACCGATAAGTAGCTGTTGGATTCTTCATAATGGCTGAATGTTATTTTTCCATCCGCATTAAATATTGTGCCACCCAAATTACTTACGGGCTATCAACCCAACTTACTGCCCCAGCAGCGCCCTCAAAACAGGAATTTCCAGCGGTTTGGAAAGCAGATGCATCACGTAAGGATTGGAACGGACTCTGGCAATGTCGTCTGTATCCACGGTTGAAGAAATCATGTAGATCCTGATCCGGCGTCTCAGGTTTTCGGGAAGATGGGCATATTGCCTGGTAAACTCGAATCCGTTCAGGCCCGGCATCTGAATGTCGAGCAAAATGATGGTTTCGGGAAAATGCTCTGTTTGATTTTCGAGAAAATCCATGGCAGATTGGGCAGAACTGAATGCTTTAACGGCATGCGCAAGACCACTCTTTAAAAGCAGCTTTTCTTGCGTAAACAAGTCAAAAGCACTGTCGTCTATCAAAATAAACTCCATCGGTCCGGCTGAGAAAATTATGGATCTGAATAAGCTATAAACACTAATTCGTGTAAAACTCAAAAAAAAATAACCAAATACAATCAGCATTGACGGCCAGATTGCGTCGGGCCGGAACTTGATTTGATAAATTTGTGGCGGTATAAATTGAGAAGTCGCTGAAATTTACGCGATTACAAAAATTAATCCAAACCGGAAACTAGAAAATAACTACAATATTAGCGGCTATTGACCTCAATTATAAGCTTCTGGACATTTCTCCAGGCATGGTTTTGATTGATTCAACAGGCATTCAGGAACGGAAAACTAAAAATCGGATCGATGCATATTCAGGACGGCAGAAAGCGGGTCGTGATTTCCAACGTTACTCCCCAGATTGAAAGTGGCAGATTTCCTGCTAAAAGAGCCATAGGAGAAAAAGTGGTTCTGACGGCTGACATTATCGGGGATGGCCATGACGTGGTAGCGGCAAGCGTAATTTACAAACACGAATCAGCAACAGTATGGGACGAGGTTCCCATGAAATACATTATCAACGATCAATGGGAAGCGACCTGGAAACCAGAGAAAACGGGTTTCTACGAATATCGTTTTACTGGCTGGATTGACCATTTTACAACATGGAAAAATGGTCTGGTCAAAAAATACGATGCAAACCAGGACATTTCGGTTGAAATACTGATAGGCGCAGAACTGCTTGAAGAAGCGATGCAACTAGCTGACGAAAAGGACAAACCTGCATTCAAAAACTGGATCGAAGCGCTCAAAACAGGCCAGAACCCCGAAGCTGCGGTAAATTTGTCAGTCAGTGATGAAGTGGCCAATGCCATGAAAAAGATCCGTTATACGGATCGGATTACGGTGTATGAGCATACTTACAAACTGGAAGTGGAGCGCAAAAAAGCCGCTTTCAGCAGCTGGTATGAGCTTTTCCCAAGATCCGCCTCTGCATTGCCGGACACCCATGGAACATTCAAGGACGTAATCAACTTGTTGCCGCTGGTTTCGAAGATGGGTTTTGATACGCTTTATTTCCCGCCGGTTCACCCCATAGGTGAAATGAAAAGGAAAGGGAAAAACAATTCACTTACACCATCCGAAACGGATCCGGGTTCGCCCTGGGCAATCGGTAACCGGCTCGGCGGGCACAAGGCGATCCATCCGGAGCTGGGCACAATCGAAGATTTTGTGGAGCTGGTTTCGGAGGCAAAAAACCTGGACATCGAGGTCGCTATGGACATTGCTTATCAATGTGCCCCTGATCATCCTTATGTGAAAGAACATCCCCAATGGTTCAAATGGCGCCCGGACGGAACGGTCCAGTATGCCGAAAATCCGCCCAAACGATATGAAGATATCCTGCCTTTCGACTTCGAAACACAGGATTGGCAAAACCTTTGGGAAGAGTTGAAAAGTGTTATCGACTTCTGGATCGGTAAGGGCGTTAAAGTTTTCAGGATCGATAATCCACATACAAAAGCATTTGCATTCTGGGAATGGATGATCGGGGAAGTGCGGAAAGTAAACCCCGAAATCATTTTCCTTGCTGAGGCATTCACCAGGCCGCGTGTGATGGAACGGTTGGCAAAAATCGGTTTTAACCAGTCATACACCTATTTCACATGGCGCAATAGCAAATGGGAAATAGAAAAGTATATGGAAGAACTTACCAAAACCGACCAACAATATTATTTCCGTCCAAATTTCTGGCCGAATACACCGGACATTCTACCGCATCATCTGGCGGAAGGTGGCGAGAATGCACACATTATGCGTCTGATTCTGGCTGCTACATTATCCTCCAATTACGGATTATACGGACCTGTGTATGAGTATGGGGTTAACAAGCCGCATCCGGGAAAGGAAGAATATACCGACAATGAAAAATACGAGATTAAACAGTGGGACTGGAAACAATACAGCCGCACGCGCGAGATCATAACGCGTGTTAACAGGATCCGCAAGGAAAACCCGGCATTGCAATCCACCTGGAACATTGACTTTGCGGAGACCACCAATGATATGGTGATCAGCTATATTAAGCAGGATGAAGAATCGAACAATGCATTGCTGATATCCGTAAATCTGGACGTCTTCAACACGCAAGGCGCCCACGTCAAGGTGCCTATACACCGCTTCGGCATTCATCCCGATCAGACTTACCTGGTCAGCGATATGCTTAGCGGTGAAAAATATTACTGGCGGGGTGAATACAACTTTGTTCAACTGAACCCATACGAAATGCCTGCACACATATTTAAAATTGAAACGCTCAATGGATAAAATAATGGAAGACAAAAACGGAATACTTGATAAGAACCTGCACTGGTATAAAGATGCCATTATATATGAATTGCACATTAAAGCATTTAAAGACGGCAACTGCGACGGGATCGGAGATTTCAAGGGGCTTATGGAGCAACTTGATTATTTGCAGGACCTGGGCGTAACGGCCATCTGGTTATTGCCTTTTTATCCATCACCGCTCCGCGACGATGGTTACGATATTGCTGACTATTACTCGATCAACCCATCTTATGGCGATCTGACAGAGTTCCAGGATTTCCTGAAAGAAGCGCATCAGCGTGGCTTGAAGGTGATTACTGAGTTGGTTATCAACCACACTTCTGATCAGCATCCCTGGTTTCAGCGTGCAAGAAAAGCGCCGAAAGGTTCGCCGGAACGCGAGTTCTATGTTTGGACAGACGATCCGAAGCAATTCAAGGATGCCCGGATCATTTTCCAGGATTACGAAAAATCAAACTGGACCTGGGATAGCGAAGCAGAACAATATTACTGGCACCGCTTCTTCCATCACCAACCGGATTTGAACTACGACAGTCCCCTGGTACAGGAAGAAATCCTGAAAATACTTGAATTCTGGTGTGAAATGGGTGTGGACGGTTTCCGTCTGGACGCTGTTCCTTACCTGTTTGAACGGGATGGAACAAACTGTGAAAACCTTCCGGAAACGCATGAGTATCTCAAAAAACTGAGAGCATATGTGGACGAACGCTATCCGGGCACATTGCTGTTGGCGGAAGCCAATATGTGGCCGGAAGATTCTGCTGCGTATTTTGGCGACGGTGATGAATGTCAGATGAACTACCACTTTCCAATCATGCCGCGCATGTTCATGTCGCTGCAAATGGAAGACCGCTATCCTATCACCGACATTTTTGACCAAACACCCGAAATTCCTGAAAACTGCCAGTGGGGAATATTCCTGCGGAACCATGATGAGCTGACGCTGGAAATGGTGACCGATGAGGAACGTGACTATATGTATAAAGTATATGTCAAAGATCCGAAGGCAAGAATCAACCTGGGAATCAGGCACAGACTTGCTCCTTTGATGGAGAACAGCCGGAAGAAGATCGAGCTGCTTAACTCACTGCTTTTCACATTCCCGGGCACACCGATCATTTACTATGGAGATGAAATTGGTATGGGTGATAACTTCTATCTCGGCGACCGCGATGGAGTAAGAACGCCTATGCAATGGAACCCAGACCGTAATGCAGGCTTTTCACAGGCCAATCCGCAACGACTTTACTTACCATTGATCCTGGATCCGCAATATCATTATGAATCGGTGAATGTGGAGTTACAGGAGCGTAATTCATCCTCATTATTGTGGTGGATGAAAAGGGCCATCGCTACCCGGAAGAAGTACGATGCATTCAGCCGCGGCGATATCAAGTTTCTTAACTCGGAGAACTCAAAAGTGCTGGCTTTTACCAGGACTTTCAAAGATGAAACCATGCTGGTGATTGCGAACTTGTCACGCTTCCCGCAACCCGTGGAGTTAGATCTGGACGCATATAAAGGTTTCCAGCCGGTTGAGATTTATAGTAAAAACAAGTTTCCTTCGGTTAAGGATAACACCCCATATTTCTTCACATTGGAGGCATATGCTTGCCAATCTTTTGTAATGCAAAAAACGCATCCGGAAATTGATCAGAACGAGGAGCTTCCGCTGCTTGAATTGAAAGACTGGAGTGATTTGCTTAAACCGGAGGTTCTCGAAAAGCTGGAAAACAAATTCCTGCCTTCTTACCTGATGAAAATGAGGTGGTTTGGTGGAAAAGGAAAAGGTCTGGACAGCATTAAGGTTGTTTCGCAGGCAACAATCCCGCTGGGACAAAATCCGCCTGCTTACATTCTGTTGCTCGAAATGGCTTATCAAAACGATCTGCCTGAAATGTATCAGCTTCCTGTTGCATATGGCAAAGAACAATTCTCGAACCGTGTGAAGGAGGACTGTCCGCAAGCTGTAATCGCCAGGATCAAGATCGGTGGTGAGGAGGAAGGCGTGCTGTTCGACGCCATTTACGGATTTGAAATGCAGCAGGCCCTGCTTGTTAATATGGGGGAAAATGTAAAGCTGAAAGCCAAAAACAGTGAGATACATTTCACAGGAAATGCAGATCTGGCTGCGCATATTAAGGAAACCGACAAATTTAAGCCGCGTGTGCTTTCAGGAGAGCAGAGCAATACTTCCATCACGTTCGACGGCAAGTATTTCTTCAAACTGTACAGAAAAGTGGACCGGGCGATCAATCCCGATATGGAAATCACGCATTTCCTTACGCATGAAGCGCAGTTCAAAAATATCCCGGCATTTGTAGGCGCAGTGGAGTGGAAACACAAGAACGACAGCATGGTGCTGGGTATGATGCAGGAAATGGTTATCAACAGCACCGACGCCTGGGCCAACATGCTAGACAGACTGGATAGCTTCAACGAAAAAATCCTTTCGACCAGCGAAATACAGCTGCCTACAGAACTTGTGGGCACATTGACAAACCCGGTGGGTTACGAAGACATTCCAGATGCATTAAAGGACTTGCTGGATGTTCCCGTTGCAGAACAGGTTGCACTCCTGGGAACCAGAACAGCAGAAATGCACCTGGCGCTGGCATCAGGCAAAAATAATCCAGATTTCAAGCCAGAAGAATTTTCGCTGCATTATCAGCGCTCGGTTTATTCTTCGCTGCAATCACTTGTCCGCGTTGCATTCCAGAGTCTGAACCGCAACACCAAGAAACTGACTCCGGAAGCACAGCAGGAAGCTGCGGACGTGTTACAAATGAAAGACGAAATCCTGACGGAACTGAAAAAAGTATATAGCCGCAAAATTGACACGGATAAAATCCGGATTCATGGCGACTATCACTTAGGCCAGGTTTTGTTCACCGGAAAAGACTTCATTATCCTCGATTTTGAGGGTGAGCCTGCGCGTAGTTACAGTGAAAGAAGGCTGAAACGCTCCGCATTGAGAGACGTTGCGGGCATGTTGCGTTCGTTCCATTATGCGGCTTATGGCAGTTTGCATCTGGACAATCAGGTGCGTAAGGAAGACATTACGAAACTGCTTCCTTTTGTGGAACAATGGTACCATTACATGAGCGGGTTTTTCATGAAAGCATATCTGGAAACGGTGAAGGACAGCCCGATCATCCCGCAGAAAAAGGAGGACCTGGAAGTGCTGTTGCAGACATTCCTGTTGCAGAAGGCCATTTACGAACTTAATTATGAGGTCAATAACAGGCCTACATGGGTGATGGTGCCGTTAAGTGGCATAAAGTCACTCATGCACAAATCCGAACCTCAGGTAACAGCTTAAAATTTTGACCATGACAGATCAGCGCAGCGATGCATTGCCAATGCTTTCCGGATTTGACATTGACTTGTTCAAGTCCGGAACACATTATCATATTTATAATAAACTTGGCTCCCACATTATCGAACGGGACGGGGTCAAAGGGACGCATTTTGCCGTTTGGGCACCTAATGCGCAGCAGGTTTCAGTGGTTGGAAATTTCAATGGCTGGAACAGGGAATCACATCCCTTAAATGTCAGAACGGACGGTTCCGGCATTTGGGAGGGCTTTTTGCCGGAAATTGGCCGCGGAGAATATTACAAATATTTTATCCGCTCCAATAATGGTTACGAAGTAGAAAAAGGAGACCCTTACGCATTTCACTGGGAAACACCACCCCACACTGCCACCGTGGTATGGGACCTTGATTACCAATGGAATGACGCACAATGGCTGGAAAAACGCCGTGGCGCACCTCCGCTCAGCCAACCTATTTCAGTTTACGAAATGCATATTGGCTCATGGCGCAGAGTGGATGAAGAAGAGGGCCGTTTCCTGACCTACCGCGAGCTGGCAGCCGAGTTACCGGAATATTGCAATTACATGAATTTCACACATGTGGAATTTATGCCGGTGATGGAACACCCGTTCTACGGATCGTGGGGTTACCAGCTGACTGGTTACTTCGCTCCCAGCAGCCGATTCGGAACGCCTCAGGATTTCATGTTCCTTGTTGACTCGCTGCACCAGGCTGGCATCGGTGTGATCCTGGACTGGGTGCCTTCCCACTTCCCAACCGATGAGCACGGGCTGGGCTACTTCGACGGAACGCATCTTTACGAGCATGCCGATCCTAAAAAGGGCTTTCATCCGGATTGGAAGAGTTTTATCTTCAACTACGGACGGAATGAAGTGAAGGCATTCTTGATTTCAAATGCAATTTACTGGCTGGACAAATTCCATATCGATGGTTTACGGGTTGATGCCGTAGCATCTATGCTTTACCTGGATTATTCCAGAAATGAAGGAGAATGGATCCCTAACCAGTATGGCGGACGCGAGAACCTGGAAGCGCTGGATTTTTTAAGAGAATTCAACAATGCGTTGCATACCAATTTCCCCGATGTTCTCACCATTGCCGAAGAATCTACCGCCTGGCCGGGCGTTACCAGCCCGACAAACAATGGTGGCCTGGGCTTTGACATGAAGTGGATGATGGGCTGGATGCACGATACATTGTCTTACTTCCAACTGGACCCGATTTACCGCTCCCATCATCAGGGGCAACTTGCATTCAGCATGCATTATGCATTTTCTGAGAAATTTACTTTGCCGCTTTCACACGATGAGGTGGTTTATGGTAAAAATTCGATGATCAATAAAATGCCTGGCGACCATTGGCAGCAGTTTGCCAACCTGCGTTTGCTTTATGGCTACATGTTCGGACATCCGGGTGCGAAGCTGCTTTTCATGGGCGCGGATTTTGCGCAACGGCACGAATGGCGCCACGATTTCAGCCTGGATTGGAACGAAAACAACAATCCGTCCCATACAGGCATTCAGCTCTTGTTAAAAGATCTCAATGGTTTCTATAAATTGCAACCGGCTCTTTACGAAAATAATTTTTCACAGGAGGGTTTCGAATGGATCGATAACCAGGATGGCGTAAACAGCATCATGAGCTGGATCCGGAAAGGAAAGAATGAAGAGGACGATCTGATTTTTGTCGGAAACTTCACGCCGATTGTTAAGAGCAACTACCGGATCGGCGTTTCGAAGCCTGGATACTATCAGGAAATCTTTAATACAGATGACTTGAAATATGGCGGATCTGATGTGGTTAACCGGGAAGAACAGGAAAGTTATCCTGTTCCGAAACACGGAAAAATCCACTCACTACCGCTTGTTTTACCTCCCCTGGGCATTATTGTATTAAAATATGTGCGGGGTTTTGACTGGTTGTAATTTTAATCTTCATCAATAAACTAAATAATTATGTCATCTAATGGAAAATATGCGCTGATCACAGGCGCAACAAGCGGCATAGGCTACGAGTTGGCCCTGCTGTTTGCAAAAGACCAGTATAATCTGGTGATCGTTTCACGGGACGAGCAGCAGCTGGAAGTGAAGGCGCAGGAATTCAGACAGCATGGTGTGGAAGTGATCACAATTGCGAAGGACTTTTTCAACCGGGAGGAAACCTTGTCGGTTTACGAAGAAGTGAAAAGCAAAGGAATTACCATTGATGTGCTGGTTAACGATGCCGGTCAGGGAGTTTACGGATTATTCCAGGACAATGAGCTGGACCGCGAACTGGACATTATCGAGCTGAACATTTCAGCTGTGGTGATCCTTACCAAGCTTTTCCTGAAAGATATGCTTGCAGTGAATTCCGGCAAAATACTTAACCTGGCCTCTATTGCCAGTAAAACCCCGGGCCCATGGCAAGCAGTTTATCACGGCACGAAAGCATTTGTGTTGTCATTCAGCCAGGGGCTGCGTGAAGAATTGAGCGAAACGGATATAATCGTAACTGCATTATTACCAGGCGTTACCGACACCGATTTCTTCAACAAGGCAGACATGAACAGCAGCAAAGCTGTGCAGGACGAAGAATCCAAAGCTGATCCCGCAGGCGTGGCTAAGGACGGTTACAACGCACTGATGGCAGGCAAGGATAAGGTAATATCCGGGCTTAAAAATAAGTTACAAATGGGTATAAGCAATGTGACGCCCGACAGCATGGTCGCGCATAACATGAACGAAATGCAAAAGCCTGTTACTGAGGAATAATTTCCAATATTTCGACTTTACGGCCATATCATCTCAGGGTGATATGGCCTTTTTGCGTTTAGCCTTTAAATAAATCTCACCGGCCTTTTAATGGTTGAAAAAGCACATTCTTCTTCTTTTCTTTTAATTATACTTCCGGTTAAAAACTGATCAGCGTTTCCATGATATCACCGGGTCTCACCGGGAAAATGCCTGGCTAAGCGTCGATCAGTTTAATGTCCCACATCACCCTTTACAACATTTAAAGACATTATGATAAACGCGCTGATTATCGATGATGAAGTTAAAGCTCGTCACATTCTTGCCAATTATCTGGAAACAATGATCCCGGAGGAAATGACCATCAGGCAAGCGCGATCGGTGGATCAAGCAGTGGAAGTGATGAAAACATTCAAGCCCGGAATCATATTCCTGGATGTGGAGATGCCGGGAAAGTTTGGCTTTGAATTGTTGGCTGGCCGAAAAAATCCTGACTTCGATATCGTTTTTATAACCGCATTCAATAAATACGCCATCCAGGCGATCCGGTTCAGTGCGCTGGATTATTTGTTAAAACCCATATGTGTGGAAGAGTTGAGATGTGCCATTGAACGGCATATTGAAAAAGTGAAAGAGAAGAATGCCCGCCCCAGTCAGATGCTTCTGGACAACCTGATGGACAACATTAAGAAGAAGGAAATTAAAGATTTTCGTCTGGCCGTCCCTTCCAGCGAAGGCGTTTTCTTCTTTATGCTGGACGAAATCCTGAGGCTCGAAGCAGACAAAAATTACACGTCCATCCACCTGGTTGGTAAAAGACCATTTGTTTCCAGCAAAACCTTAAAGCACTTTGACGAAATGCTGGCCGACTTTAATTTCATCCGCACACACAAATCACACCTCGTTAACTCCCGGTACATTAAGCAAGTGTCGCACAACAGTCAGTATGTGCTCCTTTCCGACGGATCGCAGGTGGAAGTATCAAGAAGAAAAAAGGAAGAAGTCCAACAGCAGCTGAACCTGCGCTAAGTTACCTGACCATTTGATCAAACAATTTATCCAAACTCACTTCCGGTTCCCGGCAAAAGCCAGGATGCACTTTTGATGATTGTACAACAGTGCTTCGCGTGGCGGTAAGCCAACGGAAACGTGATGCAGGCGGCAGCGCAGCAATGGTGCCGCCTTCTTTTTTACCCAAACAAATCAACTTCAATGCATTCAGGTAGGCACTTACTTCATCGAGGTCCAGGCTTTCGGAAAGCACGCGCAACTTGGCAGCATTCAGCTCAATGGTGCATTCCAGAAAACGCTTTGACGGACAAAATAAAATAACACCCACATTCACAAATTCTTCGCGCTCGACCCTGGGCACGACGCGAATTACGGCGTACTCAAATAAGTGCTGCTCTTGCATCATTAGCTCCTTTAACAAATACATCCGACACGGAGAGCCGCGACGCTAAAAATTTCACATAAGCCTGCCGATGTTCTTCGGCAGTTTCAAAAGGCGCATCGCGCAGCAGCCAGTCATCCGGAATCAGCGATACAACGGCCTCAATTTTTTCAACATTTAAAATGGACTTAAATTCGGTATTAATAGATTCGATATCAGCAGCGTAACGAAGCAGCACATGATCTTTCACCTGTGCAAACGGCCGCTTAGCCTGCTCTTCCCAGTTATCCCACGAATGATGAAAATACAATGCTGCGCCATGGTCTATAAGCCATAACTCTTTATGCCACATGAGCATATTGGTGTTCCTGGCCGTGCGGTCCACATTGGTAATGAGGCTGTCGAGCCATACGATTGCGGATGCAAGCCGTGACTCCACGTCGGTTACCACGGGATCATAAGTAATGGCGCCGGATAGATAATGGATGGCCAGATTCAACCCGGTGCTGGCACGAAGCAGATCCTGAATTTCTTCGTCGGGCTCTGTCCTTCCGAATGCCTCGTCGAGATTGGCAAAAACGATTTCAGGAACTTTCAAGCCCAGCAGTCGCGCAATTTCCCCTCCTATCAGCTCTGCAATCAGCGCTTTTGTTCCTTGCCCGGCCCCGCGGAATTTCAGGACATATAAAAAATCGTCGTCGGCCTCGGCAATAGCAGGCAGCGATCCGCCTTCCCGCAGCGGGGTAACATATCGGGTAACATTTACAGTTCTGGATTGAAGTTGTTGACCATTCATTACATTATACTAACGGTTCAAAGCTGTCAATATAGAGATTTTTCACTAAACAAGTCCCATTTCGGCCATCACCTGCGCCCTGAGAAAGGGGCTTTATTCACATCCGCTCAGGTTGGAACGGTATTTGATACTTCACTTAATATCAAACAAACTGGCAACCCAAATGACCAAGCGCATGAGACGGTTAAAAATATTAATGATTATGACGGTGTTAGCTGCACCAACCATTGCTTTTTCGCAATCGCGGGATAACAAAACGGAATCAAAACGCTCTGAGCGAACATTTCAGAAAAAATCTTCGAGGTTGAGTTCTTCGACAGACACATCCGATGTCTCCGCAATCGTCAAGGATTCGTCCAACGCCGAGAGCGGCCCTATCCTTAATGACAACGGAACCGTGAGCACAAACGGAACGATCAACGGAAGAAGCAGCACCGGTCGCCCCGATGCCGACACCACAACATCTTATTCAGTAAAACGCAATAAGAAAACGATCAGAAGCGGTGGCACAGCAACACCCCACACGACGAAGAGAAGAAGCAGACCTTAAAAAGATGACCTTAACCCCGATCCAGCGTCGGGGTTTATTTTTTTTGCCTTTGCATTAAAAATAGCGAAACAGTGTTAACATTCCAGTGCGACGGATGCGTTGAATGCGGCATTTTTGCTGTTTTTGAATTTGCAATTATAACAGCGAACTTGCAGCATGGTCTTCGATTTTCGGTTACAGGTTTTTAACACGGTTGCCCGCCGGCTCAACTTTACAAAAGCGGCTGCGGAGCTTTATATCACACAACCAGCCGTAACAAAGCA
This sequence comes from Dyadobacter alkalitolerans DSM 23607, assembly GCF_000428845.1. GTDB lineage: Bacteria > Bacteroidota > Bacteroidia > Cytophagales > Spirosomataceae > Dyadobacter > Dyadobacter alkalitolerans. Next base: position 349,212 of record NZ_AUAS01000005.1, read on the forward strand.
CATTCACGAGCTTGAAAATCAGCTGAATACCAAGCTTTTTGAGCGTAACGGCTCGCGTGTGAAGCTTACCCAGGCTGGCGAAATTCTCCTGCACCATAGCGAACAGATCTTTGAGATTTACCGGAACATTGAGTTTGAGATCAACAACCTGGCACAGCGCCAGGGCGGAAAGCTGCGGCTCGGCGCCAGCACCACGGCCGCGCAATACATTCTTCCTCCTATCCTGGCCGCTTTTCACAGGAAGTTTCACAACATTCAGGTAACGCTTACCATTAAAAATACCGAAGAAATTGAGCAAGCCCTGCAAAACAAAGAGATTGACCTGGGCGTAATTGAAGGTTTTTCCAAAAACGCTGCTATAAAGTATATCGAGTTTTTAAAGGACGAAATTGTTCTGGTGGCCGCCAGTAAAAACCCGACTGCCATGACCGGCACCGTTTCACCGGAAAAGCTCAAAACCATCCCGTTGCTTATGCGCGAACCCGGTTCGGGGACATTAGAAGTGATTGCCCATGCCCTAAAGACGATTGGCGTCAGCATTGCCGAGCTGAACATTGAAATGCAGCTTGGCAGCAGCGAAAGCATGAAACTATATATGCTGCATTCGGATTCCATGGCGTTACTATCCGTTCATGCCGTGCTGAAAGAACTGCAAAGCAAGGAGTGCCGCATTGTGGATGTGGAAGGTCTGAACATTGAGCGCTATTTCTATTTTACGATCCTGCACGGCCAGCACGAGGCATTACCCGACCTTTTTATGAAATTCGCCCGCTTTGTTGCGAAGTGAATGTCCCAAATGAATTGGTGCTTTTTTGAGTAGTTATTTCCGAATATCCCATTTATTAAGTTGAGTTTGTATCCATATTTTTTCATCTGAAACAAGATGAATTGTTTATCATAAATCCAATTATGTTAAAGATTACTCTGAGTCTCGTAACTGCCTTCCTGATCCTTTACTGGAATAATGCAGCGATCGACCGTTCTGCATCCGTTAATAGCCCAGCCCGCTCTGTAACAGCGGATTCTCTTCCTAATGCAGCCGCATGGCCTGCTGAGTTGAATGTTACCCATTTTGCCGGGTCAGACCTTACACCAAGTCCAGCCTGCCTTGCCGTTGCAGCCAGCGGAGAAGTTTTTGTGGGCGTTGACATGATTGGCTCACTAGGGAAAACGCCCGGAAAAGGACGCATTGTGCGCTTGGTCGATACGGATCATGATGGAAAAGTTGATAAAAATACCACATTCGCAGAGGTGGATAATCCGCGTGGAATCATTGCTATGGGTGATCGCGTATTTGTTTTACACACCACCTTTTCAAAAGAAACACAAAAGGCATCGGGGATGGACCTGGTCGTTTTTGAAGATAAAAACCGGGATGGCGTGGCCGACGGAGGCCCTTCGCCTTTGATCCAAAGCATAAGCTCACCAAAATTCCTCCAAAGCCGAGGAACGGATCATTCAACAAACGGGATTCGGATGGGGATCGATGGCTGGATTTACATTGCTGTCGGTGATTTTGGTTTTCATGACGCCGTCGACAGGTCGGGCAAAAAGCTGACCCAACTGGGTGGTGGAATCGTGCGTGTTAGACCCGACGGGACTGAGATGGAGGTTTTCACTCACGGCATGCGTAACATTTACGATGTGGCGATTGACCCCTACATGAATATTTTCACAAGAGACAACACCAATGACGGAGGCGGCTGGAACATTCGGTTCAGCCATCAGATACAATCAGGTGAATATGGCTATCCTGTTCTCTTCAAGCATTTTACAGAAGAAATTATTCCTGCGCTCGTCGATGTGGGCGGTGGCTCGGGGACGGGGTCCTTGTTTATGGATGATCCCAACTGGCCCGCAAAATACAATCAGGTGCCTATGATGGCCGACTGGGGCAGAAACCAGCTTTACATTCATAGGGTGACACCCGACGGGCCTACGTTCACGCAGAAAGAAGAGGAATTCATCAAGCTTGCACAGATTACAGATATTGATATCGATGCGGCAGGAAGCGTGTACTTATCTGCCTGGGATGGCGCGGGTTATTCAGGGAATCCGGGCAAAGGTTTTGTGGTTCGTGCGGTGCCCAAAACTTGGCAGTACAAACCTTTTGCTGACCTTAAAAAATCCTCTGTAAAAGACCTGGCTGCATTGCTGACGAATGCAAGCGCGGTCCAACGCCTCGCTGCACAACAGGAGTTGCTTACCCGGAAAGCAAAAGATGCCGGAAAAGCATCCTTAGGCATTGCCACGAACAAAAAACTCCCGCTTTACGCACGTGTTGCCGGGATTTTCACATATGCCCAGGTTGCAGGCACTACCGGCCAGGATAACCTCGTTAAGCTCACTGAAGATAATGATGTGAGGGAATTTGCCCTCCGCGCATTGGCCGATCGCCTGAAAAATGTTTCTAATGTCCCTGTTGAGCCGTTTCTGAAAGGTTTGCAAGACGGATCGCCGCGCGTCCAGCTTGTGTCGACGGTAGGATTAGGCCGGCTAGGCCGCCCTGAAACGGCAGACGCATTGCTGAAAGTAAAGGTGCCTGCATCATTCGTATCGCCTGCCAAAGGAACAGAAGGACCGCACGCAACGCCAAACTCACCCATTATTGCCCCGCACATTGCCGTAAGAGCACTTGTTGCGCTCAATGCTGTGGATGCATGCGTGAAAGCCATCGGAACAGAAAATGCCACGCTCGCGCTATGGGCACTGCGTTACATGCATGATCCCAAAGCAGTATCAGGGCTGATTTCGGCTTACGGACGAGCGAAAGGCGATGCATCTAAAAACCAGATAATGACCACATTAGCACGGCTTTACAAGAAAGAAGCACCCTATGACGGCTCCTGGTGGTGGAGCACCCGCCCTGATACGCATGGGCCTTACTATAAGGCCGTTACGTGGGAATCGTCGGATTCGATCAAAGGATTTTTGATGGAGGAATGGAAAAAGACGGATGAAAACGGAAAGCAGCGCTTTGCCGACCTGAATGGTAAAATGCGCATGGGCATCACCGAATTCGGCGGTGAAGAAGTGGTCGCCGCCAAAGAAGAAGTGAAAATTGATTTAAATAAAATCCGAAATAAAAAAGGGCAGGTGGGCGAATCTTCGATTGAAGATGTCATGCTGGCGATTGCCAAAATCGAAGGTAATCCTGCTTTGGGAAAACAGTTATTCACCAAGCAGGGATGCATTGCATGCCATAGCCTCAGCAAAGGCGAAGTCATGAAAGGACCATTTATGGGCCAGATCGGCTCCATTATGAACCGCGAACAGATCGCCGAATCCATTTTGAAGCCCAATGCATCTATCTCTCAGGGATTTGCCTCGGTGTTGATCACTGCAAAAGGGGACAAGACTTACATGGGATTCGTTTCCGAAGAATCGGCGGAGAAGGTTGTAATCCGTGACATTACCGGACAAGTAACGGTTGTAAAAGCATCCGATATCATTTCGCGGAAAGAAATGGAGACGTCAATGATGCCTCCTGGGCTTGCGAATGAGCTTTCTTACGAGGAATTTGCTTCGCTGATCACATTTTTATCTCAGCAACGGAAATAGCGGCAGTCGTTGCAGCCCGGTTCAATCTTAAACATTCCATTCATGAAAAAACATCTGGCGTTTCTTTTCTTGCTTGCACTGGGATCCTGTAACGATGATAAAAACCAGCCTGCGCCCTACCCCGACCCTGCGGTGCTGGCGAAGCAACAGGCGCCTTTTGGTTCGCCGCCCGTAGATGTGAAATTGAAAAAGCTGCTGTATAACGGCAAACTCGCTGCAGAATACATTTATGAGGGAGATTTGCTTCGTGAACAAAAAAAGTTTCTGTTTTTTAATGTTCCCGGGCATTATCAAAGCGGCAATTTCGTAAGGAATGCGGGGGTTACAGAATCTTACGATGTTGTCTCCGCGGCCTGGAACGGCGAAGCGCAAACCGTTTCCGATGTTTTCAAACCTGCGTATTCGATCCGGTTTAATAAGCCTGATAATGATTCACTGCGCGAAGTGACGGAAGAGAACCTGATTTTCCTGGAAATTTTTTACAGGACTTATGCAATTGATAAAGAAGGGTTTATCACGCGCCAGGAATTTACCGAGAAGACCAACACAGCCAACGATTTTTCAATATTCTACATCCGGAATGGGCAGCATAATATCGCCAAAAGCTGGGTCAAATATGCCGAACAAGCTGCTCCCGGCAGTTATGTCGAATACGAATTTGACAATCATCCAAACCCGTTCTTTAAGCTTGGCCTGGACCGGACCGGGCAGCTGGCTGCACATGCTATGAGCCCGAACAATGTGGTGAAAGAGACCGTAAGCGATGCCAATGGCCCGATTTATTCTATTGATTACAAATATGAATACGCTGCAAATGGTTATCCAAGCAAAGTCAGCGTCGGATCCAAAAGCCCGGCTATCACTCCCTATACGATGGAATTTAACTATTGACAGAGCGAGAACATTGCCCTAATTGCTTAACAGCGGGCATGGAATGGTAGATACGATCCCGATTTTTTTACATTTTCAATGTCTGATAGCAGGGGCGCCTCGGTATTATCCATCCTTATTTTACATTTCGTATCCTTTCAAAGTTAGCCAACATATCCGCTATTTTGAAAAGTTTTTAATCCATGCGGCGGCGATGGTCACAGGCTGTGCGTTACCGGAGTCTTTTGTCGAATTTTATATTTAAATTGTCACCCTTAACTTTTTATCAAAAACATGAAGAAATTAATACAAACCTGTCTTTTTGCATTCGCATTATTGCCAGGCGCTTTCGCAAACCAAGCAAATCCGATCCCCTCAGCCCCTGCCCCCGCGCCTATCGAAGGCCGCTGGGACATTACCGTAGATATGGATGGCAAAAAGGCCCCATCCTGGCTGGAAGTGCGCCATTCAGGCAACCATACATTGATTGGCCAGTTTACAAGCGTCTCGGGAAGTGCCCGCCCTATTTCAGAAGTCATCTTTAAGGATGGCCGGTTTAGCTTTGAAATCCCGCCGCAATGGGAAAAAGGTGATGGCAATTTAAAGCTCGAAGGAACGCTGACAGGAGAAAAGATCGCAGGAAGTGTAAGCACACCCGATGGTAAAAAATACAATTACACTGGCGTTCGCGCACCGTCTTTACGCAGGACAGCGGCACCTGTATGGGGCACGCCGATCAAGCTCACCGGCGGAAATGAGATCAAGGGATGGCATGCAGCCGGTGAGAACCAGTGGATCGCTGAAAACGGCATTTTGCGCAGTCCAAAATCCGGTGCAAACCTTATTACAGATCAGAAATTCAATGATTTTAAACTGCATGTGGAATTCCGCATTCCAAAAGGAAGCAATAGCGGCGTGTATCTGAGAGGCCGTTATGAGGTGCAGGTTACCGACAGCAAAGGCATGGAACCATCTCTGGACCAGTTGGGTGCAGTTTACGGCTTCCTGGTTCCAAGCGAAATGATGGCCAAAGATCCGGGCGAATGGCAGTCTTTTGACATTACATTGGTTGGCCGCATGCTGACACTGGTTACCAACGGCAAAACCGTGATCACCAATCAGGAAATTCCCGGCATCACAGGTGGGGCGCTGGACAGCAACGAAGGCGAGCCAGGCCCGCTTTACATCCAGGGCGATCATGGCCCGGTGGAATACAGAAATATTGTGATTACTCCCGCCAAATAATTTCAATCATTCAAAGCGGATTTTTATTGGATCAAACAAAAAAGTGGCAGGGAAATTCCCTGCCACTTTCACTATACACACACTGTCATGACCCTTGGGTCACCTCTTAAAAAACAGATGCATTTTAAGGCATCTGGCAATTCGATTATTAGCTAGGTTTGAAAACATGGTTTGATACATTGAATACGCCATTCAGGCTTGCCGTCTACTTTAGAAAAAAATAACTTTCCTGAAAATCAGGAAAGTTATCCGCATTATTTACTCAACGTTCCTCTATTACTTAACCTTTAAACTTATCCGCCAGATCGAAGAATCTGACGAATGCCTAAGCTTTGGTTCAGAATATTGATCAAATATGGCAGGTTGGAGGCGACCAAGACAAATGCGATGATTAATCGGTGGACCTGAGTTAATTTACGGAAAATTTTGGCCTTAAATGGCAAAAATTCTGGACAGGTTGTTATATTTAAAGGTTAATTTTAATTAATTCCATTCCCGACTTAAATCCTTGACTAATGAACCGTAGAGAAGCTGTTCAAAAAATAACCTTCCTGCTTGGAGGCACACTCTCCGCCCCCTTAATGGCAGGTATCATGGGTGAAAAACTGAACTTTGGCCCTTCACTGGATATATCTGCCGAACAGGAAGCACTTTTGGCCGATGTTGCAGATACTATCATCCCAACCACCGGAACGCCGGGGGCCAAGGCTGCGGGCGCAGACAAGTTTATCACCAGGATCATGCGCGACTGCTACGAAATGGCGGATCAAAAGAAATTTTATTCCGGACTGGATAAAATAGATGCGCAAAGCAAAGAAGTGTACAGCAAAGGGTTTTCGGCCCTGGATGCAACGCAGAAAAACGACATTATCAAACGCACAACGGTTTCGGATAAGCCATTTTTCCTGCAAATGAAAGGTTTAACCGTAACCGGTTATTTCACTTCAGAAATCGGTGCAACGCAGGCACTGGATTATTTGCCGATCCCGGGACGCTTCGACGGCAGCTGGCCGATGCCAAAAGGCCAGAAAAGCTGGGCGCTATAAATGACTATCCCTGACCAAATCATTAATAATATCCCTTATAATGGCGAATTTAAATATTGACGCAGTAAAAGAAATTACCTACGACGCAATCGTGATCGGTTCCGGCGTATCCGGTGGCTGGGCAGCAAAAGAGCTGACAGAAAAAGGGCTGAAAGTGCTGATGCTCGAAAAAGGCAAAAACCTGGAACACGTTACCGGCTACGAAAACGCCCTGAAAGCGCCCTGGGAAACGCAATACAACGGCCGGCTGACGGTAAAGCAAAAAGAAACGCACCCATTCCTCTCCCGCGATTATCCGTATAATGAAATGACGGAAAAATACTGGATGAATGATATGGACTCGCCTTACGAGGAAAAGAAAAGGTTCGACTGGTTCCGTCCCAACATTGTTGGCGGGAAATCGATCATGTGGGGAAGGCAGTCGTACAGGTTAAGCGACATTGATTTTGAAGCGAATTTAAAGGACGGCATCGCAGTTGACTGGCCGATCCGTTATAAAGATATAGCGCCCTGGTATTCTTATGTTGAAAAACATGTTGGGATTTCAGGCGAAAAACTGGGGCTTCCTCAGTTGCCGGACAGCGATTTCATTCCACCTATGGACATGTATTTCGTTGAAAAAGAAGTTAGAAAAAGACTCGAAAAGCAATTCCCCGGCCGCACAATGACCATTGGCCGCGTTGCTAACCTTTCACAGCCGACCAAAATCCAGCTTGAAGGAGGCCGCTCTCCATGCCAGTATCGTAACAAATGCTCACTGGGCTGCCCTTACGGTGCTTATTTCAGTACGCAGTCCAGCACGCTTCCGCCAGCAGTAAAAACCGGCTTGCTAACCTTGCGTCCGGATTCGGTTGTGCGGGAAATTACTTATGATGCAAAATCGAGCAAAGCCACAGGTGTAAAAGTGGTGGATTCGGTAACATTGCAGGAAAAGGAGTATTTCGCAGGACTGATTTTCGTTTGCGCCAGCGCCCTGGGTTCAACAGCTGTGTTGCTCAACTCAACGTCGGACCGTTTCCCGAACGGAATGGGCAATGATTCGGGCGAGCTGGGACATAACTTGATGGACCACCATTTCAGAACAGGCGCCAGTGGCGTTTGGGAAGGTGATTTGGATAAATATTATTTCGGACGCCGTGCCAATGGCATTTACGTTCCCCGTTACCGCAACATCGGTTCTGATAAACGTGATTATCTGCGCGGGTTCGGTTACCAGGGTGGCGGTGGCCGTCAGGGATGGCAGCGCAATGTTGCCGAACTTGCTTTCGGTGCTGACTTCAAAGAAGAACTGACAACTCCGGGCAACTGGACAATGGGCTTCGGCGGTTTTGGCGAAACATTGCCTTACCACGAAAACTACATGTATCTGAACAAAGACAATAAGGATAAATTCGGCATGCCGGCAGTAGTATTTGATGCAGAACTGCGCGAGAACGAGAAAAAAATGCGCGTGGACATGATGAATGACGCAGCCGAAATGCTCGAAAAATCAGGTCTTAAAAATGTGAAAACGCATGACAACGGATCATATCTTGGCATGGCTATTCACGAAATGGGAACAGCCAGAATGGGCCGTGACCCTAAAACTTCGGTTTTGAATGGAAACAACCAATTGCATTCCGTTAAAAACGTGTTTGTTACCGACGGTGCAGCCATGACTTCGGCTTCTTGTGTGAACCCTTCGCTGACTTACATGGCATTAACGGCCCGCGCGGTTGATTTCGCTGTGAAAGAATCGAAGAAGAAAAATATCTGACAGGCCACTTACATTCGCATAGTAGAAACTATCCGGGCTCCTCAAAGCCGGATAGTTTTTTTTTAACCCGAATGTTTTCACGCAAACAATTTGCAGTTTTTTGCAACATTTATTTTAACAATCTCATTAATGTTGCATATTATTGCATCATAATCCTTTTGTATTAGTCCTTTTATGCAAGAAAAAGCAAAAATAAGCGCTGCAAGAAAAGCGGTATTACTCATTTTCCTGGTCTGCGGGATCGGTTTATCCAGCTGGGCCCCGATGGTGCCTTTCGCTAAACTTGCATTGGGGCTCAGTGAGGCTGACTTAGGCGTCGTACTGTTAGCCTTGGGAGCAGGTGCAATTTTGACAATGCCTATAACCGGAATTTTAATCAATAAATACGGTAGCCGCCGGATCTCTCTTCTCTCCGCGCTGATTATTGCTATATTCTTGCCCTTGCTCTTACTGGCCAGCACGCCTTACGAACTTGCGGCTGCCTTATTTGTGTTTGGAGCGGGCATCGGCTCGGTTGATGTGGCTATGAACGCGCAGGCCGTTTTGGTCCAGGAAAAACACGGAAGCCACATTATGTCATCTTTTCACGGAATGTTCAGCGTAGGTGGCTTACTGGGTTCCATCGGGCTCGGTTTTCTGATCAAGGCAGGACTTTCACCCACGGTTGCGGCGGTGAGCATTTCCGCATTGCTGGTTATTATCGCAGCCACGCAGTTCAAATATTTACTCCCCCATTCCGAAGAAGCAAAAATCGACAAAGCGAGTTTTATTCTCCCAAAAGGCCCTGTGCTTGTGTTGGGGCTTATGTGCTTTATCCTATTCCTGGCGGAAGGTTCGTTGCTGGACTGGAGCGCGGTATTTTTACAGTTTTCCCGGGACTTTGACCCTTCCCTCTCCGGCGTTGGTTATGCAGTATTTTCTGTTGCCATGGCTATTATGCGCTTAACCGGTGATAACCTGATCCATAAGCTCGGACCTTCTAAGGTTGTTTTTTACGGAACATTTTTGGCGGGAGCTGGCTTCCTGCTCGCAGTAGCAGTGCCCTGGGCACCGGCTGCATTGGCCGGCTTCGTTTTGGTTGGTCTGGGTGCCGCTAATGTCGTCCCGATTTTTTTTACAGCCGCTGGTCGTTTTCCCAATGTGCCACCGTCCGTTTCCCTTCCTGCCGTGACAACATTAGGCTACGCAGGACAATTGGCTGGCCCCGCATTGATTGGGTTTATAGCAGAATTCACCTCCCTATCTATCGCCTTGGGCTTTGTGGGCGTGCTTTTGTTCATTGTGGCTTTCACTTACAAGCACAGGGATTGATTTTGAAATCGCATTAAAAGGCTTCTCCTGTAAACAAATAAAATCCTGGCCCGTCTTTGGTAAAACCAACGTCGAGTCTGAGGAAAATGTCTTTTTTTGGAAAAAGCAAATAACGCAGGCCTACACCACCAGAGGCCCTTATGTCTTTTAATGTGAATGCGTTAAGCTTTGGTGCCACAACGGCGGTTCCGGCAAAGGCCACGGCACCGAAACGCTTACTAAACCCAAATGGCAGCCAACGATGCTCCACCTGGCCTGCGATCATATTTTTATCCCGGTAACGGCCATAGTAGTAACCCCGCATGATCATTTCGCCGCCCATCAATGCAAGCTGGTTAAACGGAACATTACCCGAATAAAAATTGCCCAAAACTTGCCAGGCCAGCACATTGCGCGCGCTCACGGGATGCGATGAACGCACGTCCAGGTTAACGCCCTGAAAATTAAAGTTACTTCCCAGTGACGGGCTGTATTTCAAAAATGATATTTCCCCGAAAAATCCTTTGCGGACATTGAGCACATTATGCCGGTTGTCGTAAACCAAGGCACCACCAAGCCCTATGTTTCGCGTCCCGTCACTTCCCAGCGGCTTGTCATAGGTGTGATTATCAGGTTGTTCAAAATCTGTGTTGTATAGTTGCTGGTAATCAATTTCAGGCCCGGCGAAGAAGTTGGGCTTTATTTTTCTTAGAACCCTTTGTTTAAAAAGAATGTAATTCGCGTCGATCAGTGCCGGATCCTTACCCACCGTTTCAGGTCCTATGCCGTAATAAAGCAGCGGGAAACGCTGGAAACGCGTCCTACCAAGGAAAAACCAGTTGTCTTTGTCCCCATAAATAGCGTTATCCAGCCAGATGCCGTATTGCGCTTCCAATGTTACAAATGTGAAAGCCTGCACTTCGCTTAACCGGTTGAGGGTGTCTTTGTTAGCCTGAAAGATCAGTAAGGAGGACAATCCGAATTCAAAGCTGGTTTCCGGCGAGTAGCCCAATGTAGGATAGATCCGGAAGCTGGATTCGCCGGGAGCGGTTGTATCAGAAACGGTCTTTTGTACAAATCTTTTAAACCAGCCTTCCTGTGCCTCAGCACGATGGCCCGCCGCCACATAAAGAATAATGAGCAGCGCCGCGACTTTAACCTTATCCAATTCCGGTAACTTTTGATGAGAAAGATTTTATATAACAAGAGCTATAAAAATTGCGCCAAATGCCGGCAACCCATTTTCCAAAACGATCGAAAACCGTTAGTAGATCACAATTACATCATTGCTTTCCCTGTAAACGACATAAATTCCTGATGAAAAAATTAACGGCGCTTATCTTATTTCTGTTTTTGACCAACACGCTTTACGCACAAAATACCAAAGATCTTTGGTGGAAAAGGAACAATCTGCGGGTGATCCAGATGAACCTGCCTTCCTATGAAGCCGCCACCATCAATGCTGATTCTATCGTTGCAGATTTGATCACTTATTCCGCTAACACATTGCTGATCAATGCGGGCGGAATCATGGCTTTTTATCCTACCAAGCTGGACTTCCATTATACCAATCCATTTATGAAGGAAAATGTGTTGGGTGATGTTATCAAAAAATGTCATCAAAACAACATTAAGGTCATCGTCCGCTTCGATTTCAGCCGGGTCCACGAAAGCATTTACAAAGCGCATCCAGAATGGTGCTACATTTCTCCAAAAGGTGAGCGGATCATCAACACCGACATGTATGTGGTCTCCATTAATGCGCCCTACGTGCAGGAAAAGGCCTTTAAGATCATTGAAGAAGTGATTGATATGTTCCCGATCGACGGGATTTTCCTGAATATGCCGGGTTACCAGGTGAACAATCCATACGAAGGAAAATACCACGGCATTGATCAGAATGAGTTTGATAAAAAAGCATTTGCCGCTTACTCGAACGGAAAAGTGCTTCCTACCGAAGAAAATAAAGCCGATTCACTTTATCAGAAATATCTTGCGTTCAAAAAACACACGGTTGAAGATTGGTCGGAAAGGCTTCATAAACTGGTAAAGTCCAAAAATGAGCAGATCGCCATTTGCACTTACTCGGATAAGTTCGTTGACATTATCCGGCACGAATCGCAGAGCATGACAACCCTGCCCTACTGGCCTTACACGGCTTCCGACAATGTCAGCAATGCCGTTAATTCCTTTCCGGACCACATTATCAGCAACGCCAGTATTCAGCAGATTTCTTTTCAATCGCGTTACAATGCTGTGGAACCGCAGGAAGTTCAGATTCGGCTTTATGAGAACATTGCCAATGGTTCGGGCCTGGATCTCAGCATGATGGGTGATATGCGGGGCTATGAAGACGAGCGCAATTATGGGGTGATCAAGAAGGTTTATGCCTTTCACGAGCAGCATGAGCAGTATTTTGGCAAATATAAATCCCTTGCTAAGATCGCCATCATTGCGCCCGGCGCCTGGCCGAATGGCGAACCGATGCAGGAATATCGCGGCGTCCAGCTTATGCTGCGTGAGGCGCACATTCCGTTTGACATCATTGAAGACGGTCAGATCGGAAACCTGGCCGAAAAAGTGAACGGTTACAAGCTCATCATTCTCCCCGAGATCACCTATTTAAAACCCGAAGCCATTCAGGTCCTGAAAGATGCGAGCAAAGCAGGCACTCACCTGATCGCCACAAACCGCACCATGTTCGACAGTCCGGAAACATTGCAGGAGCTGTTCGGAGCAAAAATTGAGAAAAAGGATAATGACGGCGCCGGAAATTATCTTGTTCCGGACGACCGCAACATTTTTAAAAGTTTCCCCGGTCAGAAAATGCTGTTCTGGAAATTCAATCTTGGACTTTACGACCTCTCGGGCACAGACCAAAAACTGCTTCCCATATTATCCAAAGGCCGCCCCGGCCCACCCGAAATCATCGGCGGCCACGAACCGACGGGCTATTATGCATTAGGGATCAAAAATCATGAAAAAAGCAAAGCACTTATTTTCCCTGTCAGCCTGGGCCGGATCTATTATATGCACGGTTATCAGGAGCACAAAAATCTGCTGCTGGACGCAATCCATTTCGTTTTACCAAACGCAAGAGAAGACATTCAAACCAATGCTCCGGAAAGAATTGAAGTTATTTTAAAGGAATTTACGAAGAACAACGTCAGTAATAAAGAGCAGACAAAAAGTGACGGTTTAATCATGCATTTGATCAATCTGACAGGTTTCAGCGGCAACACCTATTTCGCACCATTGCCCGTCTACAACCTGGATTTCAAAATCAAATCACCCAAAAAACCAACCAAAATCTTCTCCCTAAACACCGGCCAGCCTATTAAGTTTACTTATGTAAATGCAGGCATTAACTTGAAGATCAGCAGGCTGGATGGTTTCGATGGGATTGTGATGGAGTATTAAATGCAACATTTGAGCGTGGACTTTTTGGACAAATAAAAAGGATTTGACAGCAAAGCTATATTTCAATATGGAACAAAAACCAATTCCTACATTATACGAATGGGCTGGCGGCTCAATTCTAATGTCGACGACCTGACCATGAATCCCGAAGAACCAATGCCGAAATGGGGCTGGGGCGTTCCAGGTGGGCCGTTTATAACTTAAGCGCGTCGGGCTTGTTGGGTGTATCGCGGCTATTCGCTCCTTTCACAAGCGGGAAATAACAATGCTATAAATAGCTCAGCCACCATTTCCTGTTCCGCTCACGGTAATTCCCAAACCACCGGCATGGATAATAGAGCGCGAGGACAATGGAAATCCATATTACATACACCATTCCAAGGCTGTAACCAAAATCGTTCGGGCGGAATTTGAAGAAAAGATCCGGTGCAGTCGCCTGCGCCCAGGTGTAGCCCGAGGACAAAACGGCGATCATGGTCAGCAAGTGAATTAGATAGAAATGCAGCGTAAAGTAGAAGAACGGGACCTTACCGTAAACGGTAAAAAACCGCGTCAGCGCATTATCGGCATGCTCGGTGAGCGCGAGAAAAATAAGGATCGGGCCCAGTGTCATGAGGGTAAAAAGGAGCGAGGGCGGATATTTGGACGCATTCATAAATGATAAGAACGTCCTCAGCCCTTCCGATTGCGGGCTCCATAGCGATTGATCTCCGTAATAATTCACGAAGCGCAAAACCAGGAACAGCACAATGGCCGCCATGCCCGATTGTAAAAGTAACTTCCTACGCTTTTGCTCAGGAAATGCCCGGTTATAAATCACCCCTAACCCGTATCCCGACATCATAATCCCTGCCCAGGGCAGTATAACGTAGAGAAAAGCAATATTCCCGCCATCGCCCCTCGGCACGAAACGTGCTGGGCCCGTTATAAAAATATCCAGGAAAATGTCCAGCCCTGAGCCGGGCGCTGCTTTCACCAAATCGAAGAGGTTATGACCGAAAATCAAAATCAAACCTGAAATCAAAATCGCTTTGGGAGAAAGGAAACGCACTAATAAGCCCAAAACCAGCATGCTCGTTCCCAGCGCCCAGAGCACGGCGAGAAAGATGGTTTTAAATGTTACGTCAAACGAAAAGGCAAATGTCATGAAGGTTATTTCAACCAGAATCAGCCACAGACCGCGTTTCAGGAGGAAAGAAGATGTTTCAGCGGTGGTTTTGTTCTGGCCGGACAAATAGGCCGAAATCCCTGAAAGCAGCATAAACGACGGTGCGCAAAAATGCGTGATCCATCTTGTAAAGAAAAGGGCGGGATTGGTTGTGGCCGGATCGAGCGGATCGGCGGAGAATGCCGTAATGTGAAAATAGTCCCTGACATGGTCAAGCGCCATGATCACCATAATGAGCCCACGGACTGTATCAATGGACTTTATGCGCAAGGAGATTCCGTTCGTTGACATAGAACCCTGTATCCGATAGAGTGATTAATTCACTAAGAAGCTCCGGAACGTGCTGGTTTACTGGTTATAACATGCGGGAATCACCTTGCTAAGCATATTTTACAAAAGCGCTGCCCCGAAAACCCCAGCGCTGTCGCCCAGCTTCGGTTTCAGGATCGGCGTGGTCACAACGCCCTTGTTGAAAATGTATTTTTTGATCTTTTCAAAACCCGCGGTGTAAAGCAATTCAACATTGCCAACGCCGCCGCCAATCACGATCAGTCCCGGATCCAGGACATTGATCAATGTGGAAATAGCGCGTCCGTAGAATTCCAGCAAGCGCTCAATGGTCGCTTTCGCAAACTCGTCATTGCCCTGGTGATAACGGTCCAGGATTACTTTCATCGTCAGTTTTTCACCACTTACTTTTTCGTAAAAACGTTCCAGCGCAGGGCCGGAAATGACCTGCTCTACGCAACCTGCTTTTCCGCAATAACAAGGTTCACCGTTCTCTTCCAGAATGTTATGTCCCCATTCGCCGCCAATTCCATGATGTCCGGCAATTATCTTGTTGTTCACCACCAATCCGCCGCCAACGCCCGTGCCCATGATCACACCAAAAACAACTTCCGCTCTGGGATAATCCTTTCCGGCACCGATCAATGCTTCGGCCAGTGCAAAACAGTTGGCATCATTCGCAAGCTGAACGGGAATGCCTAATATTTTTTCAAGATCCGCTTTTAATGGCATGCCATTGAGGCAGATCGTGTTAGAGTTTTTCATCAACTGCGAATCGGGCTCCAAAACGCCCGGCGTAGCAAACCCGATCTTGGTTGGCTTCTCTCCCACCTGCTCCGCAACCTGATCGATCAGCTTTTTGATCTGTGATAAAATATGATCGTAACCGTTCGCAGATTCGGTCGGAAGGCGCATGCGTACAACCACTTCCAAATTGCGCTCGGGATCCAGCACCGCGCATTCTATTTTTGTTCCTCCTAAGTCAATTCCCCAGAGTTTCATAATATTAAGGCTGTCGGCCGCAGGCTTTCAGCAATCGATTTTTTTATTGATTATTGATTAAAATTTCTGGAACAAACCGGCTTAAAGCACCTTATAATATTTGTATCCAAACAGAAAAATCACTGCATAGCAAATGATCGGCAAATAATAAGCATGTGCCACATCCGACTCGGCCACAGCGCCCATAGCGAAAGGAAAGAACGCGCCACCGACAACACCCATCGAAATAAAGGATGAAGCCTGTTGCGTATGCTTGCCCAGGTTTTTCAATCCCAAACTAAAAATGGTCGGGAACATAATGCTGAAAAAGAAGTTAAGCATCAGCAAGGCGATGAATGAAGGCCAGCCGAGACTCTGCGCGATGATAAGGCACATAACAATGTTACAAGCTGCAAAAATCGCCAATATCGTATGCGGCGCTACGAAGCGCATCAGGAATGTTCCAACAAAACGACCTGTAAGCATTAACACAAAGAACAGGATCATGTAATTACCAGCCACGACGTCGGTGAAACCCATTTTCTCGTGACCGTAATTGATGAAGAATGCCCAGGTTCCCGCTTGTGCCGCTACATTGAAAAACTGTGCAATAACCGCCCATTTGAAATGTCTGTGCTCAAAAAGGCCTTTTTCGGGATGCGTGTCCACATTCGCCGCAGCAGGATCAGCAACCACGTGCGGATCCGTTAGCGCAGGCACTTTTACAAATGAGAACAAAACAGCGATCGTGGCGATAACGCTTCCGATCACGATATATAATGTTTTTACAGAAGTAAGGTCCGTGCTGCCTTCCACATTGTTCCTCAACAAAAAATAAGACCCAACCGCCGGTCCAATGATCGTTCCCAATGCATTGAAAGCCTGTGCAAAGTTGATCCGCATGTCACTCGTGCGCTGATCACCAAGCGACGCTACGAACGGATGCGCCACAGTTTCCAAAGTGGAGATTCCACAACCCAGGATAAATAATGCTCCTCCGAAGAATGGAAATGATGCTGCCGCAGCTGCCGGAACAAACAAGAACGACCCCAATGCAAACAGTGACAAACCAAAAAGCACGCCGTTCTTATAACCAAACCGCTTCATGAAAAGCCCTGCCGGGATTCCCATGACGCCATAAGCGCCAAAAATGGCGAATTGTACAAATGCAGACTGGGTTTTGGTAAGACTTAATACGTGTTGAAAATGTTTGTTCAAAACGTCGCCCATCGTGATGGCAATTCCCCAGAACATGAACAGGGACGTTACGAAGATGAGGGTTATCAAATATCTGTTTTCAGTGAATCGGGCTTTTGTGGGTTCCACGGTTGAGGAATAGTTGCTCATTTAGCTGAATAGTAAAATTTAATGTAAGGTAGATTCTATTTTTTTGAAATGTAAATTAGAGAAATTTAATTGGAAGGATTTGGCTTTTTATTGAAATAGTTACTCATAAAAAGCAACTGATATTGTACTGCATTCGTCCAGTAAGGCCAATTATGGGCACCCGGGCGGACAAGATAATCGTGGGGGATATTTCTGTAAACGAGCTGTTCGTGCAACTTTTCATTCACCTTAAAAAAGAAATCGTCAACGCCGCAGTCGATGATTAAAGCCAGCGAGTTCGGCGTCAGCAGGTGCAGCATATTAATGACCGTGTTCTTCTCCCATCTTTCGGGCTGCTCGGCGTATTTTCCCAGTCGGTCGGCCATGTTCCAGTTATTTGGGAACGGCCTGATATCTACGCCACCGCTCATGCTGCCCGCTGCCCCAAAAACATCCTGATGCCTGAAAGCAAGATAAAGCGCGCCATGCCCGCCCATGCTTAAACCTGTAATGCCCCGACCAGCGCGGTCCTTAACGGTTTTATATTTTGAATCAATAAAGGAAACCAGTTCTTTGGAAACATAGGTCTCATATTGCGACTGCGTGTCCACCGGGCTATCCCAATACCAGCTGCTATAACCGCCATCCGGGCATACAATGATCATATTATAAGTGTCGGCCGCTGTTTCAAAGCCTTTGGCCTTCGAAATCCAGTCGGCATGGTTGCCGCTGTATCCATGGAGCAGATAAACCACCGGATAGGCTCGACCTGAATCATATTGAGATGGCCTTATAACGACTGTTTTAAGGCTTTTTTTCATGATATTACTGTAAACCTGGACGGTGTCGACAGTGGCTGCCGGGGAAAAATGGCAGATAAATGAGCAAATCAGCAGAATTAAAATGGTGTTTCGTTTCATATAGTTTGAGAAAAATTTCTACAACTTAAAGCTATACATGATATCATGTGATCAAATATTGTAGAATTCGGGGAATAATAACGCCTTATTTTCAATCTTAAAGGCTGGCATCCTAATTGATAGGTTATTGCTGATCACAAATAACACTAACTCAAAAAATTAAAACAATGGGAAATCTTCTTTATACAATAGCTGTCATTTTGGTCATTCTGTGGCTGATCGGCTATTTTGGCTTTGCTAGCTTTGGAATGGGAAACATTATTCACATTCTTTTGGTGATTGCAGTTGTTGCAATAATTCTTCGATTGATTCGTGGCGACAGGGTTGTGTAAGGAAAACACCTAATGAAACAAAGGCCCGGAATGTATGTTTTTTAACATATTTCCGGGCCTTTATCTTGTTTACTACGCACCCGTCTTGCGAATTAAAGCAGATCCTTAATCCGCACCCAAACGTTTTCGGCAAGGATTTTATGTCCTTCGGCAGTTGGGTGAATGCCATCCGGCAGGTTAAGCTTGCTCTCGCCACCTACACCTTCCAGTAAGAATGGAATAAGGGTAATTTTATTTTTATCAGCGATCTCTACATAAACGGCTTTGAATTCCGAAGCATATTTCTGTCCCATATTAGGCGGGATTTGCATGCCAGCCAGGACAAGTTTAGCATCGGGATATTTTGCCCGCACTTTGTCCAGAATGGCTTGCAGGTTCTTCCTGGTTTCCGAAACCGGGATGCCCCTTAAACCATCGTTACCGCCCAGTTCCAGCACAAAAATGTCCAAAGGCTGTTTCAGAAGCCAGTCGATCCGGCTGTTTCCGCCCGAAGTGGTTTCGCCGCTCACGCCAGCATTGATCACCTTATAGCTGAGTCCCAGGGAATCAATGCGTTTTTGGATTAAACCGGCAAATGCTTGCGAAGGATCATCCAGTCCGTATCCTGCGGTAAGGCTGTTTCCAAAAAACACAATGGTCTTCTTGGCACTGGCAGGGGTTTTTGAACTTGTTTTTACCGAGTCCTTCTGTTCGGCAGTTTCTTTATTTTCACTGTTGCAAGAAGTCAGGATGGCGCCTATAAGCAGCATTTTGGCTATAAAAACAAAGCGATTCATCATATAATGGTATATTTATGTGCAAGCTAAATCCAAAAGAACCAAATTGGAGTAAATCAAGTTGCCCCAGTTTAGCACACAGGAAAAACATAAAATTAAAAACAATTGATGGATACCATACTCGATCTGCAACAGGTTAGTAAAATATATAAAAGTGGCGACCGTTCGCTGACCGTTTTAGACAATATCAATTTTTCTATCGCAGCCGGCTCAACCATGTCGATCGTGGGGCCTTCCGGAAGCGGAAAAACTACACTTCTGGGCTTGTGCGCAGGTTTGGACCGGTCTACATCCGGAACCGTTGAGTTGCACGGAACGAGGCTTAATGGTCTCAATGAAGATCAACTGGCCGCTGTCCGGAATCAGTATGTAGGTTTCATATTCCAAAATTTCCAATTGCTTCCCACGCTTACTGCACTCGAAAATGTAATGGTCCCGCTGGAACTACGAGGCGAAAAGAACATTAAGCCTCGCGCGCTGGACCTGCTCGATAAAGTAGGCCTTGCCGAAAGAAGCCATCATTATCCTACCCAATTATCCGGCGGAGAACAGCAACGCGTTTCACTGGCCCGGGCATTTTCCAACAAACCGCAGATCCTGTTTGCCGACGAACCGACCGGGAACCTGGACGCAGAAACCAGCGAAAAAGTGGTAAAACTGCTTTTCGACCTCAACCGGGAAGCGGGAACAACCCTTGTGCTTGTGACGCACGATCTGGAACTGGCTGCAAAAACGCAACGCATTATTCGCATTAAAGGCGGCAAACTGGTTGAATGATGAATCAAGATAAAATTAATTTCCCCTGGTTATTGCAAATGGCGTGGCGTGACAGCCGGAAAAACCGCTCTCGGCTGCTGCTTTTCATTTCGTCCATTATCCTCGGAATTGCTGCCCTTGTGGCCATTTACTCCCTGGGTGATAACCTCAGATTGAACATTGATAACCAGGCAGCAACATTAATTGGCGCTGATCTGGCCCTTAATACCGGAAAACCTGTTGAAGGAAAGGCCAAAACGCTTGTGGATTCTTTGGGAAAAACCAGGTCTGAGGAGCGCAGTTTTGCCTCCATGATTTATTTTCCAAAAAATGGCGGCAACAGACTTGCCCAGGTTAAGGCCCTGGAAGGCGATTTTCCTTACTATGGAAAGTTCGAAACCATTCCCGTTACTGCCGAACAAACATTTCGTTCGAGGCAAGAAGCGCTTGTAGATCAAAGCCTTATGCTGCAATATCAAGCAAAAGTGGGCGATTCGATCAAGATCGGTAATGTAACTTTTGCCATCGCTGGAATTTTGGAAAAAGCGCCTGGCTCAACGGGACTTACGAGCACGGTCGCGCCATCGGTTTACATTCCCATGCGCTATCTTGCTCAAACGGGTTTAATGCAGAAAGGAAGCCGCGTCGCTTACCGCTATTATTACAAATTCGCGCCGGAGACAGACGTTGAAAAGCTTGCCAAGCAGCTTGAACCCCGTTTTGAAGCCGGTGATCTGGACTACAAAACCATTCAATCCCAAAAAGAAGACACTGGCAGATCATTCAAAGATCTGACGCGTTTTTTAGCCTTGGTAGGATTTGTCGCATTGCTTTTGGGCTGCATCGGCGTTGCGAGTGCAATTCATATTTACATTCGCGAAAAACTCAACTCGATTGCTATTCTGCGCTGTCTGGGGGTTAAAGGCTCTCAGGCATTCCTGATTTACCTGATCCAGATTGCAGGAATTGGCATTATCGGATCCATTTTAGGCGCGATCCTGGGCACCACCATTCAACAGTTTCTGCCGATTGTGATCAAGGATTTTCTGCCTTTTGAACTTACTACGGACATTTCCTGGCTTGCTATCGGACAAGGTTTGGCTATTGGTGTGCTAATTTCAATCCTTTTCGCATTGCCTCCGCTCGTTTTGATCCGCAAGGTTTCGCCGCTGAATGTGCTGCGCGTTTCGCTGGATGCGGTGAAGATGGAAAGAGATCCGTGGGCCTGGGTGCTTTACGGCCTGATCGTCGTGTTTATTTACGGCTTCGCATTTCTGCAAATGAAGACGTGGATTGAAGCGCTGGTCTTCACGGCCAGCATTCTGGCTTCGTTTGTTGTATTATATGGATTCGCAAGTTTGCTTATGTGGCTCGTTCGCAAGTTTTTCCCTACGTCATGGAGCTATTTATGGCGACAGGGCCTGGCTAATTTATATCGTCCCAACAACCAAACTTCCATTCTGGTTGTATCCATCGGCCTTGGCACTTGTCTGGTCTGCACATTGTTTTTTGTTCAAACAATCTTGCTCAACCGCGTGAAAATGTCGTCCAGCGGAAACCAGCCGAACATTGTCCTTTTCGACATTCAGGGCAGTCAGAAAGAAGCTGTGCTGGCGATTGCAAAAGCACAGAATATTCCTGTTAACCAGAACGTTGCGATCGTAAACATGCGGTTGGAAGAAGTGAATGGAAAAACAGCATCCGACTTTGAAGGCGACACCACAGCCGAGCAATCCCGCCGCATCTTCGGCCGTGAATACCGCGTAACATTCAGGGATTCATTGAGTTCCACAGAAAAACTGACCAAAGGAAATTGGAAAGGCACTTACAGGAGCACCGACGGCCTCATCCCCATTTCTATCGAACAGGGATTTGCAGACCGGAGCAGGCTCAAACTGGGTGATACGCTGGTTTTCAATGTGCAGGGAACCATGATGTCGACTACTGTTTCCAGTTTGCGCGAAGTGAACTGGGGCGAAGTCCAAACCAACTTCCTGGTTGTTTTCCCAACCGGCGTGCTGGAAGAAGCACCTCAGTTTCACGTTATGCTCACGCATGTGCCCAATCCGCAGGCATCGGCCGTTTTTCAGCAATCCATTGTTCGGCAGTTTCCCAACATTTCAATCATCGATCTG
Organism: Dyadobacter alkalitolerans DSM 23607; assembly: GCF_000428845.1. Taxonomy (GTDB): domain Bacteria; phylum Bacteroidota; class Bacteroidia; order Cytophagales; family Spirosomataceae; genus Dyadobacter; species Dyadobacter alkalitolerans. The sequence goes on from NZ_AUAS01000005.1 coordinate 371,082, forward strand.
GCATTGGTACTTCGTGTTTTGGATGATATTTTTAATAAAATCGGCTTCGTAATCCGCTTTATGGCAGGTTTCAGTATTCTTACGGGATTAATTGTGCTGATTGCTTCCGTATTGATCAGCAAATACCAGCGCTTACAGGAAAGTGTGCTGCTCCGGACATTAGGCGCGAGCCGTAAACAGATCTTCTCGATTACGGCACTGGAATACTTTTTCCTGGGATCACTCGCCGCTTTTACAGGCATTTTGCTTTCGCTGATCGGAAGCTGGTTACTGGCAAAGTTCAGTTTTGAAGCAGAGTTCAAGCCTGAGTTTTTACCAATTTTAATTGTCTTCCTATTCATTTCATTCATGACCGTCTTCATTGGACTGGTCAACAGCCGGGGCATTCTTTCACGTCCGCCTCTGGAAGTTCTGCGTCAGGACGTTTAAGTACGAGCGGCTGATTTGACAATTCCATAAATTGTTTCCACAAGGGCAATAACAAAGACTTTTGCGTGCAATAGCCGATTGTGGCTGCTTGTGGGGTTTTTTGATGCTTTTCCTGTTGATTTCATCCTATAAAATCTTCTTATTTTTTCAAACGTTTGCATAAAATTTCAAACGTTTGCATAGCCTATGAGGTAATTTCTATTAAATATTTTAAAAATACAATTTGTAATCTTGCGTAACCAGAACCCTAAAATATCATCATATGCCCCTCTCTGCTTGCGCATCCTACCTTTCATTAACAATTCAACCCAATAATTTGATCTCATGAAAAAAACTTTGACTCTATTAGTCAAAACCGGGACACTTAGCATTTGCCTGTTGCAGGGCGCGGCCATTTATGGGCCATATGCAACGGCAGCGGCTATATTGCCGGTTTCGGGAAGTTTATCGAGCCATTTCGGAGCCGACATGCGTGTAATACAGGACGTTACGCTCACAGGAAAAGTGCTTACAGACGGCACAAAAGACGGTTTGCCCGGTGTTACGGTGGTTGTTACACCCGTTGGCGGTGGCAGCAAACAAGGCGCCACAACAGACGAAAATGGTGTCTTCACCATTTCGAGCCTTCAAACAGGAGTTCGTTACAATCTGGAATTCAGTTATATAGGTTTTGAAAAACAATCTCTGAACGATTTTCTACTCACAGAATCCAATAACAGTTCGATTGAAATCAGACTAAAAGAATCAACATCCAACCTAAGCGAAGTGGTGGTTGTGGGTTATGGAACGACCGTTAAAAAAGACATTACGGGATCTGTTAAATCCCTGAAAAGCAGCGAATTTAATACCGGTATCATTAACTCACCAGAACAATTGCTGCAAGGTAAAGTCTCGGGCGTGAACATTACTTCGGCAACTGGTGAACCAGGTGCAAAAACCAGCATTACCGTTCGCGGGCCGGGTGGGATACGCACAGGAAGCACGCCGCTTTTTGTGGTGGACGGAATGGCCCTGGATAATAGCGGAACCGGCGGCGATACGAACCCGCTGAATTTCATCAATCCGCAGGACATTGAGTCGATGGATGTTTTGAAAGATGCTTCTGCGACAGCGATTTATGGTGCACGCGGTGCCAATGGTGTTATTTTAATTACAACTAAAAAAGGAAAATCGGGACAAGCCAGTGTGACCTATTCAGGATCATTGGGAATATCCAAGATGGCCCGTCCGCTGGATGTGTTATCAGGCCCGGAATTTCTTACCGAAGCTGCCAAACTGGGCGGTACTGTGATTGACGGCGGCGCAAATACGGATTGGCAAAAGGAAATATCCCGGAGCGCAACCACGCATAACCACAACATTTCAGTAGGCGGCGGAACAGATAAAATGACCTACTACGGATCATTCGGTGCGCAAAAACAACAGGGTATTTTGAAAGGCAGCCAGCAGGACCGCTACACCGGTCGCATTAACCTTTCCCAGAAGTTGCTGAACGACCGCGTTACATTGGATGTGAATCTGAATGCAACCAATACCAAAAATAGACGGCCTAACATTCAGGGAATGATTGGCGGCGCTATCACCGCAAACCCGACCTATGCGCCTTACGACGCGAATGGCGAACCATTTCAGTATCAGGATGGAACCAACCCACTGATCCCGCTGAGATTATACAAAGAAGTTTTGAACACCAACCGTGTCCTGGCATCCATTTCGCCCTCGGTGACTATTATTAAGGGTTTGGTTTATAAACTGAATTTCGGTCTTGATAATTCTACGGCAACCCAGGACAAGCAAACCTTGCCGAATGCTGTTCCGTTCGAGATCGGCCGTCTGGAAAATTACCAGACAAAAAACAGTAACAGCCTGATCGAAAATTACCTGACGTATACTGCAAATAGTAAGAACCACAGTTTCAGTGCGCTAGTAGGTCACTCTTTCCAGCGCATTTCGCTGTCCGGAAAGAATTTCAGCATTAATAAATTCCCGATTTCGGACATTGAGCCTATTAATAACCCGAACCTTGGTCAGGATTTGACATTGATCCTGAACGCTCCGGGCGGTTATGCTCGTATTAATGAGCTGCAATCGTTCTTTGGAAGGGTGAACTATGGTTTCAAAGACAGATATCTGGCAACGGCAACGCTTCGTGTTGACGGATCATCCAAGTTTGGAGCTAACAACAAATACGGTTCATTCCCTTCATTCTCATTAGGTTGGAGGATTTCTGAGGAAGAATTCATGAAGTCATCTCCTTTCTCGGACCTGAAACTTCGTGCAGGTTGGGGATCAACGGGAAATCAGGAAATTCCTTCCAAAATTACACAGGCCCGTTTTACATCAGTTGTCTCACCCACAACAAGTTACCCCATCGGAACAGGCTCCTACCCTGCCGGAACCACCAACACCAGGCTGGCTAACCCGAACATTCAATGGGAAGTGTCCAAACAAACGGATATAGGACTTGACTTTGCTTTGTTCAAAGGCGCATTGAGCGGTGAAATCGACTATTTTACCAAAACATCTGAGAAGATATTGTTGGAAGTAATTCCTGCCGATCCTATCCAGCCAGCCGGTGTTTTCTGGACCAACGTGCCTGATATGAAGATTAAAAACCAGGGGCTTGAAGTTGATTTGAACTATCGCGAATCGCTGGACAACGGACTGCGCTACTCTTTTGGTGGTAACATTACATTTATCAAAAATAATGTAACAGGTTCTCCTTATTCTGTGATCCCATCGGGCGCTGCCCAAGGCCCGGGCCTCACCTCGGCGACCATTAACGGATACATTAATAATCAGCCGATCGGAACATTCTTCCTCAAAGAATTTACAGGTTTTGACGAAAAAGGCATCAGCACATTCAGGGACGTGGATGGCGACGGAATTGTGACAGACAAGGACCGCGTTGCTGCCGGGACGGCACTTCCTACCCGGATGTACAATTTCAATGGTAATGTGTCTTTCAAAGGTTTCGACCTGACAGCAAACTTCAACGGTGTGGCTGGAAACAAGGTTTATGACAACACGGCCAATTCCAATTTCTTTAAGCTGAGATTATCCAAAGGTTTGAATGTGACCCGCGAATCATTTGCAGAAGCAGCTGAATCGGTGAACAATTCGGCGCCTGTGTCTACAAGATATTTGAAAAACGGCGCTTATCTGAGGTTGAATAATCTTGCATTGGGATACAACCTGAATACCACGAAACTGGGCATCAACAAATGGGTGCAGACTGTGCGCGTGTCGGTTACAGGCCAGAACCTCGTGGTATGGACCAAATACACAGGTTACGATCCTGAGGTGAACAACGACCGCAATATCAATGAGATCACTTCTTACGGCGTTGATTATCTGAGTTATCCAAAGGCTAAAACAATCCTTTTTGGTCTAAACATTGGCTTTTAATAAATAAAAGATGAAAAAGAAATTATCACTCATATTTGCGGTTGCGAGCTTATTATTTGTCACAAACGCCTGCACCGATCTTGAAGAGCAGGTTTTGGACGAAACGCTCAAAGCCAATTTGTCTCCGGACGAAGCTGCAAACGGCCTAATAGCACCCGTTTACGCATTGCTGCCCAATTTGTTTCAGCATACGACCTATTTTGCGCTCAACGAAATATCCACTGATGAGGCCATCCTACCCTATCGCGGCGGAACCGACTGGGGCGATAACGGAATCTATCTGGCGCTACACCAGCACAATACAACAGCCACGGATCCGAATGTTACCAGCACCTGGAACACATTATCGCAATCCATTTCAAGGTCAATCACGGCTATCACCGGTTTGAAAGATTCCAAGTCGGCCACAGCGGCACTTTATGCTGCGGAAGCTCGGGGCATGCGTGCATATTATAACATGATTATGCTGGATATGTACGGCGTCGTTTTTGTAAAGGACGATCCCAATGTGGCCTCCGTGATCATTAGAGGTGAGGAAGCTGTGAAATACATTGAAAGTGAACTGCTTGCTATTGAGCCGATTGTTCAACCTAAATCTGTGGTTGGGCCCGGAAGGCTGAACCAGGTTGCCGTATGGGGACTACTAGCGCGCCTTAATTTAAATGCAGCAGTTTACCGCAACGTTTACGCGCCGACTTTCACATTTTCGCCCGCGGATATGGACAAAGTAATTCAGTATACCGACAAAATCATTGCCTCAGGACAAGCAAAACTGTCGCCGGATTATTTCGCGATTTTCGGCAACCAAAACCATACGAACCAGGAGCTGATTTTCGCAGTAGACCAGCGTTCCGATTTGAATGGTCACAACCGTCTGGCTTACTTCTCCATCTCCGGGGACCAGTTCCCACTCGCAGCATTCCCAGCCGCAAACGGAACAGACGGCCCCGCCATCACATCCGACTTTTACCAGTCGTGGGTGCAGGCATATGGCGCCGTTGATCCCAAACGAGATCCTCGGTTTTATCAGGAAAATATGTCTGTGTATACCAACACGGCTGATACATGTGTGAAGGATTCTGATTACAAAATCAACCGTGGCATTCTGCGCGGTCAGCAATATGGTGCATTGCGTGTCAATGGCGCATTTGTAAGATGTCCGGATGGCAGACTGAAAGTAGGTAAATTGGCCTATATCACCCGTAACAGGGCCGACCTGCCTGTAAGTTTTGGCGAACTCGTTGACTTTACGACGGCTGGAAGTAACTACAACACGGGTTTCCGCGTTGCTAAATACGAGTTCGGCAGCGAATCCAATACAGGCCGTAACAAAGGGGATGCAGACATTGTAATCCTGCGCCTTGCAGACATTTACATGATGCGTGCCGAAGCCAAATTGCGTAAAAGCAACGATGCCGCCGCCGCATTGGCAGACGTAAACATCGTAAGGGCATCCAGAACCGCCACCACGCCGCCACCCGCATTAACAACCATGAACCTCGACCTGCTATTCCGCGAAAGAGGTTTCGAATTTTACTGGGAAATGCTCCGCCGCAGCGACATGATCCGTTTCGGCAAATACGAAGGAAAATGGACCGAAAAATCCAACGCCGACGTAAAGAAAAGAATCTTCCCAATTCCACAGACTGCTATCGACGGGGCGTCTAATACACCGGGATATTTAAAGCAGAACGAGGGTTATTGATCCTTAACATTTATTTAAATACAAAAAGCAGCTGGCGATCCGGCTGCTTTTTTGTATTTAAACTAAAACATATCTCAGAATTCAAGCTCAATCTTCACTTTTCCCCCTAACCCTTTTTCTACAATATCATAAAGCGTTTTAAGAGTTAGATTGCTTCCATCATTTTCTACTCTGGAAATATATTCCCTTTTTTTATTGATGATTTCCCCAAGCTGTGCCTGCGTAAGTTCTCTGTCTTCACGGGCTTTTCTGAGGAGTAGTCCAATTTTAAAACTTTCGCAGTCCCTTTCGAGCTGGTCTCTCCATTCAGTCCCTACCTTACCGTAAATTTCATCTTTAATTTCATCCCAAGTTGTGATGTCCATTGTTGCTATTTTTAGTGTGATAATATTCCTGCATTAATCTCAATGCTTTGTCGATTTCTCTTCTTGGCGTCTTTTGTGTTTTCTTTTGAAAACCATTTAGAAGTATAACAAGATTGCCACTGTCAAAGAAACAAAAAACTCTCCAAATGTTAGAGCCCAGTTTTATGCGCGCCTCGTAAAGGACATTTGAACCCTCAATGTACCTTAAAAACTTTGCTGGATTTCGCTCCAATGTCTCAATTCCAAACAGCACCTTAAAGATTTTTTCTTTAATCCTAGGCGTTTGCTGATAGACAAAGTCTCTAAAATAATGTTTGTACTCAATAACCCTCCTAATCTTCGTCATGATAAAGGTAACTTTTAAGTTACGATGGTGCAATAGCGCACCCTTTTTTAGACGTTAGACTTTTCTATCGGTCACAAAATTTTTTCAAATATTTAAAATCCGCAGGTTAAACATTAAATCCGTAACGAACTCTCCCTGATAATCAACTCCGAAGGCAGCACAATGCTTTCATGCTTAAAGTCCTCTGCGCCATTGACTTGGTTAAGGAAAAGCCTCGACGCTTCCATGCCTATTTTGCGGCCGGGGCGGCTTACGGTGGTTAATGATGGGAATGTGTAGGCGGAGATGGGAGAATTGTCGAAGCCTACCAGGCCGACGTCCTGCGGGATGCGGAGGCCTTTGTCTTTAACGACCCGCATGGCTCCGATGGCGACCTGGTCGTTTACACCGAAAATAGCATCCGGTGGCGTGGCCATTTCCAGGAGCCGCTTCGTGGGTACAATGGCGCTTTCGACTTTGAAGTTGGTGTTAATGATAAATTCTTCCCGAACGGGCATGTCGTATTTTTTCAAGCAATCAATGTAGCCTTTCAAACGTTGCTCACTGACCGTTAGGCCGTTAGGCCCTTTCAGATGGGCGATGTTCTTATATCCGATACTGAGCAAATGCTCAACGGCCGCAAAAGCACCATGATAATCATCCACCGTGGCCCGGCTGGTTTCGAAATCTTCGTACTCGCGGTCGATAAAAATGAGCGGTGTTTTTCGTTGGATTACACTTTCCAGATGCTCGTAATAGCCTGAGTCATAAGTCTCCTGCGATACGGAAAGGAAAATTCCTTCGGTCCGGTTCGAAAGCAGTTTGGCGAGATATTCTTTTTCCAGAGCGTAATTCTCATTGGTTACACAAATGTTAAGCGTGTAACCCATGGGCTGCAATGCCTGGTGAAGACCTTCAATGACGGCGGTTTCGTAGTAATTACTGATCGTCGGGACGACTACTCCCAGCGATGCAGTTTTTTTATTTAACAAACTCAAAGACACCTCATTCCGCTGGTAACCCACCTCCCGGGCGTATTCCTGGATGTTTTTTCGGGTGTCTTCGTTGATAGCCGGATGGTCGTTAAGAGCGCGGGAAACGGTTGATGGCGAGCACCGGAAACGGCGGGCAATGTCTTTAATGGTTACGGGTCGGGGGGAATTCATTTGTATGATTATGGCAACTAAAATTTTAAAATTTTTTCAAACGTTTGCATTCAATATAAACATATTTACATTTTGTGTTTAATTTATACAACGCTATCATTGTGTACAAATGTAACGAATAACCACAATGAGTGACCTGCTAGTTAAACCTGCGCCTGACCAAAAAACCTACCATTCCCTTACGAGCGATCAAGCCGGTTGGACTTACCTGAACTTCGAGGCTAAAATACTGGATGTAAACGAACAAATTTCAGGAAACACGGGCGAGTACGAATATTGCTTCGTTTTGCTTGGCGGAAATTTCAAAGTTGAAGCCGCGGGACAAACCTGGGAAACGAAAAACGGTCGCAAAGATGTGTTCAGCGGAATTGGGCATGCCATGTATTTGTCGAGAAATACGGATTACGTTTTAACGGCACAATCACCTCAGACCGACATTGCGATTTGCTATGTAGCTTCCAATGAAGACCATCCGCCGCGTATGAAGCGCCCGGAAGAAGCAGCCATTGAATATCGGGGCGGCGACAATGCAAACCGCCAGATCAACAGCTTATTGGAGCCTGGTTTTGAGTGCCATAAGATCGTTTGCGTAGAAGTTTACACGCCTTCCGGCAATTGGAGCTCGTTTCCTGCCCACAAGCATGACGTGCGGACAGAAGATGAAAACGGCAATCTGATCGAAGCGAATTTGGAGGAAATCTATTTTTACAAAATCGACAAACCGCAGGGTTACGCCATTCAGCAGGTTTATACCGAGGACCGTTCGCTGGATGAAATTGTGCGGGTGCATCATAACGAAGCCGTTCTGGTCCCCAAAGGCTATCACCCGGTTGTAGCTGGCCACGGTTATAATGTTTATTATCTCAATTTCCTGGCCGGAAGCGACCAATCGCTGGCCAACACTTCTGACCCCGACCACGACTGGATTTACGGAAGCTGGAAAGGCTCCGATCCGCGCCTGCCGATTGTGACGGCTGAAATGAATGGCAAATAACGCCGCACCCCTTTTTTAATTCTCCGCAATGAAAAAATACGACTTACTGACTCTCGGCCGCTCGTCTATCGACTTGTACTCGGCCAATGTGGGCAGTCCTTTTGAAAAAATTGAAGCATTCAACGCATTCGTGGGCGGTTGCCCGCTGAACATTGCCACCGGCGCACGCAGACTGGGCTTGGAAACGGCCATTCTAACGGGCATAGGCAACGATCAGGTTGGGAATTTCATCAAACATTTCCTCGATCAGGAAGGCATTGTGACGGACTGGGTGCCAACAATAGAAGGCACGAGAAGCTCTGCCGTAGTGCTGGGCATTGAGCCGCCGGATCGTTTTCCGCTCGTTTATTACCGCGAAAACTGCGCCGATATTAACCTGAACCTGGATCACGTTGATGCCATTCCGTTCGGGGATTTCAAAGCCGCTGTGTTTTCAGGAACCGCATTCAGCAAAGATCCGAGCCGCACGGCGATGTTTTATGCATTGGAATTGGCCAAGAGAAACAATGTTACCCGCTTGCTGGACATTGATTTCCGAGCCGATCAATGGTTTGATCCGAGGGCGTTTGGCATAACAATCCGGGCTGCATTGCCCAGCTTCAAGATTGTCGTAGGGACGGAAGAAGAAATTTTAGCCACATTCCTGACCGACAAGGAGCAGCTCCTCATTAAACATCAGCAAATCTCCGCTCCTGAAATCCGCGGCAACATTGAAAACGCAATCCAGGAAATTATGGCGTCCGGTGTGGAAACATTGGTCGTCAAGCGTGGGAAAGATGGCGCTTCTATTTTTCAGCCTGGAAAAGAAGAGGTTAAGGTGCCTGGCTTTCCTGTTGAAGTTTTGAATGTGCTCGGTGCTGGCGACGCGTTTTGCGCCGGATTTTCTTTCGGGTTACTGAGCGGCTGGGACCTTTATCAGAGTGTAAGAATGGGCAATGCCTGCGGGGCGATCATTGTGACGCGCGAAGGTTGCGCCAATTTTATGCCGACCCGGGCCGAGGTGGATGCTTTTGTTTCCGGTTACGGCGGCTTGTAGTCTTCCAATTCCCGCGACCCAATGTCCGATAATCGGAAAATCTGACCAAACTTTTGAATTAATACAATTTAGATAAAATGGAAAAATTACAGAATTACATCAATGGAAAGTGGGTGGACAGCCATTCGGATCATTTCGAGAATGTGCTGAACCCTGCTAACCAGGAAGTGCTCGCGCAGGTGCCTTATGGCAATGCAAAGGACGTGGAAGATGCCGCAGAAGCCGCTGTTAAGGGGTTTCAGGAGTGGAGAAGCACGCCCGTCTCCAAGCGCGTTCAATATTTGTTTAAGCTAAAAACATTGCTGGAAGATAATGCCGACGACATTGCACGGACGATCGTGCTGGAATCAGGAAAGACATTCATCGAAGCCAAAGCCGAAATGGTGCGGGCGATTGAGAATGTGGAAAATGCCTGCGGAATGCCTGCGATGATGCAGGGAGAATTTTCCGAAGACATCGCCAAGGGCATCGACGAATACATGATCCGTCAGCCGCTGGGCCCTTGTGCGTGCATTGCGCCGTTCAATTTCCCCGGAATGATCACATTCTGGTTCCTGCCTTACGCGCTGGCTTGCGGGAACAGCTACATCATTAAGCCTTCGGAAAAAGTGCCGTTGACAATGACCAAAATTGTGGCGTTGATGGAAAAGCTGGATCTGCCAAAAGGCGTCCTTAACCTCGTGCAAGGTGCGCGTGAAGTGGTCGATGGCATTCTGGAACATCCTGCTATCAAAGGCATTAGCTTCGTTGGATCATCCAATGTTGCTAAATATGTTTATTCAAAAGGCGCTGCGAACGGAAAACGCGTACAAGCACAAGGCGGCGCAAAAAATCCAGTGCTCGTGCTGCCCGATGCAGACATTGAAATGACTTCCCAAATCGTGATCGACAGCGTTTATGGTTGCGCGGGACAGCGTTGTCTGGCAGCTTCGACCATTATCACAGTTGGTGAGCATAAGGACATTACGGAAAGTCTGGTGGAATCTGCCAGGAACAGAAAGACCGGTTTCGGACTCGATAGCGACGTGCAAATGGGCCCGGTAATTTCAGCAGAAAGCAAAAACCGCGTTCAGACATTGATTGACAAAGGATTAAGCGAAGGCGGAAGGTTGCTCGTTGATGGCCGGAATGCAAAAGTGGAAGGCTATGAAGGCGGAAACTTCATTAATCCTACCATTATCGAAGATATCCCATTGGACGGCGAATTGGCCGGAACGGAGATTTTTGGACCGGTTTTGAGCCTCGTGCACATTAACACCATCGACGAAGCGATCCGCTTTATTAATGCTGGCAAATACGGAAATATGGCCTGCATCTTCACCAGCAGCGGCTCCAATGCCCGCAAATTCCGCCACGAAGCAGAAGCCGGAAACATTGGTATCAACATTGGCGTAGCCGCGCCCGTTGCCCAATTCCCCTTCTCAGGCTGGAAAGAAAGCTTCTACGGCGACTTGCACGGACAAGGAAAACACGCGGTAGAATTCTTCACGCAAACCAAAGTCGTGATCGAACGCTGGCTTAAAGAGTGGAACAGGAAGTTTTGACAAAACATAAACCATTATTCTAATACTAAAATGACTAGAAAATTAAAGACCGGGGTAATTGGCCTGGGGCGGATCGGGCAGATACATTTGAGCAACCTGGTTCATCACATGCCTGACGCAGAGGTGATTATCGCTTCCGACGTCTCACCTGCGGCACATGAATTTGCACGCAGTCTGGGTGTTGCCGAGGTTACTACGGATGCCTATGATGTGATCAACCATCCTGATGTTGAGGCGGTTATCATTTGCTCCCCTACTCCATTCCACGTTCCTTATACAGTTGCGGCTGCGGAAAAAGGAAAGCATGTGTTTTGTGAAAAACCTTTGGACGTAACATTGGAAGCGATTCACGCTGCGGAAAAGGCTGTGAGTGAGAATAATGTGAAATTAATGTTGGGCTTCAACCGTCGGTTTGATGCCAATTTCAGCAATGTCCGCAGTCTGGTGGAAGCCAATAAAATCGGTGATCCGCACATTCTGCGCATTACCAGCCGCGACCCTGCGCCTCCGCCAGTAGAATATCTGAAAATCTCAGGCGGCATTTTCCTTGATATGTCGATCCACGATTTCGATATGGCGCGCTACATCGTGGGCAGCGAGGTGAAGGAGGTTTTTGTAAAAGGCGACGCATTGATCCATCCGGAGATTAAAGAATTCGGGGACATCGACACAGCAGTAATTGTTTTGACATTTGAAAATGGCGCTATCGGCGTGATTGACAACAGCCGGAAAGCAGTTTACGGTTACGACCAGCGTCTTGAAATCTTTGGATCAAAAGGCATGGCGAAGGCGGAAAACAACACCTCCGACACGCTCGTGCATTTCGACAGCAATGGCGGACACATTTCCTTGCCGCTGCATTTCTTCCTGGAAAGATACGAAACAGCTTATCGCGTTTGCCTTAAATCATTCATTGACTGTGTGTTGCAAGACAAGCCGTCTCTTGTGGATGCGCACGACGGACTCATGGCAACCGCCATCGGCATCGCTGCGATGAAGTCGCTGACAGAAGGCAGAAGTGTGAAAATCGAGGAGGTTTTGCAGTATGCAGTCGTTTAAGTTACTTCGTGCAGAAAATTGAATACCAATTTACCTAACCCTTTACCCGAATGTCCAATACCGGTTTGCAATCGCTGGATTATGTTGTATTCTTTATTTATTTGATAGGCGTTTCTGCTTATGGTTATTGGATTTACAAAAAGAAAAGCTCCAAGGAAGTCAGCTCGACGGACTATTTCCTGGCCGAAGGGTCACTGACATTCTGGGCGATCGGCGCCTCGATTATTGCTTCTAACATCTCGGCAGAGCACTTTATCGGGATGTCGGGTTCGGGTTTTGCGATCGGGCTGGCGATTTCTTCCTATGAATGGATGGCGGCGGCTTCGTTAATTGTGGTGGCGCTTTTTATCCTGCCGGTTTATCTCAAAAATAAGATTTACACCATGCCGCAATTCCTCCGGGAGCGGTATAATCCTACGGTGGCGACCATTATGGCCGTTTTCTGGCTGTTGCTTTACGTGTTTGTAAACCTTACCTCGATTCTTTATTTGGGTGCATTGGCATTGGAAGTTACTGCTGGTCTGGACTTTACATGGGGAATCATTGGGCTAGGGCTTTTTGCGGTCATCATCACCATTGGCGGGATGAAAGTGATTGGTTATACGGACGTTGTACAGGTTATTGTGCTTGTCATGGGCGGGTTAGCAACTACTTATCTGGCTCTGGATCTCGTTTCCACGCATTTCAACAGGCCTGGGATTTTCAATGCATTAGGCTTGCTCAAAGAACAGGCAGACTCACATTTCCACATGATTTTGCCTAAGGAAAACCCTTTTTACAAAGACTTGCCGGGATTGTCTGTGATCATTGGTGCGATGTGGATCAATAACCTTGCCTATTTTGGTTGCAATCAATACATTATTCAGAGAAGCTTAGGCGCTGATTTAAAGACTGCGCGGAAAGGGATTTTGTTTGCGGCTTTGCTGAAACTACTTATTCCGATTATTGTGGTTATTCCGGGCATTGCAGCTTATGTTTTGTATCAAAATGGCATGTTTCAAAAGGAAATGCTGGATGGCGTCGGGGTTGTAAAACCGGACCATGCTTATCCTGTTTTGCTCAATTTGCTTCCGGGCGGACTAAAAGGAATGGCCTTTGCGGCACTAACGGCGGCGATTGTGGCATCTTTGGCTGGGAAAGCAAACAGTATTTCAACCATTTTTACGCTCGACATTTACAAACAATACATTAACCCCAATGCCAGCGAAAAGCAACTCGTTCGAATAGGTCGCTACACGATTTATGTGGCTATGGCGATTGGCGTCATTATTGCACCGCAGCTTCGTGCGCTGGATCAGGCTTATCAGTTTATTCAGGAATACAGCAGCTTTATTACCCCGGGCGTCTTCGCGATTTTTATTCTTGGAATGTTCTGGAAAAGAACGACTTCCGCAGCGGCGCTTACGGCTGCGTTGCTAACCATCCCGCTTTCCACAGCCGGCAAATTCCTGGCTCCCGAAATTCCATTTCTGGATCGTATGGGCATAATCTTCTTGATTCTCTGTGCGGTAATTGTGGTCATGACATTGGCTGATCCAAAAAGCAGGCACAATCCAAAAGGACTGGAAATCGACCGGACCATGTTCGAACCGGGCAAAAGTTTCGTCATTGGCTCGATCATGATCTGCGGAGTTATCGCGGCATTGTACACCGTGTTTTGGTAAAAAATATGCTTTTAACAACAAAACAACTTTTTGAAAAATGCTATGGCCGCTATGCGATTCCGGCGGTGAATGTGTTTTTCATGGAAGAAATCCACGGCCTGTTCGCAGCGGCTCGGGAAGCGGAAGCGCCATTTATAGTGCAGACAACCCCGTTTGCAAGAGATTATGCGCACCCCGATATGCTGCTTTCTATGATCGCTGCGGCGGCCCGGATATATCCTGATGTAACCTATGCAATCCACATGGATCATGGTTTTGAAGAGCATATTTTTCAAGCCATTGAAGCGGGCGGTTACACCTCGGTGATGATCGATGCAAGTCATGATAATTTTGATCAGAATGTGGCTCGTACCAGGGAAGTCGTTGCACGTGCGCATGCGAAGAACATTAGCGTGGAGGCCGAATTGGGCGTTTTGGCGGGTGTGGAAGATGATCTGACGGTGGATGCCGCACATTCTTTTTATACCAATCCGCAACAGGTTGAGGATTTTGTCAAAGCGACGGATTGTGATAGTCTGGCCATTGCGGTGGGGACAAGCCATGGCGCTTACAAGTTTTCGGGCGGACAGGGTTTGCAGTTTCACATTTTGGAAGAGATTCAGCAGCGGCTTCCGGGCTTTCCTTTGGTGCTGCATGGCGGTTCCAATGTGATTCCGGAGGTTGTGGAGCGCATTAATGCGGCGGGCGGCAACCTCAAAACGGATGCCAAAGGCGTGCAGGAAGACGAAATCAGGAAAGCGATCCCACTGGGTGTTTGCAAGATTAATATTGCCACGGACACGCGGCTGCTCTGGACGATGGTTAACCGCGAGTTTTTCCGCGACAAGCCGGACGAGTTCGCTCCGACCACGCCGGGGAAGATTTTTATGGAAGAATACAAAAAATTTATGCTGAAAAAGTTCGACCTGTTCGGTTGCACAGGCAAAGCCGGCGATTTCAGTTTCGCCTGATAATTCAAGCAAAATCATCACAAAATGACCAGAAGACTCACAGTAGCGCAAGCTACGATCACATTTTTAAAGAACCAGTTCATCGAGCGCGACGGTGTGGAACAGCCTTATTTTGGTGGTTGTTTCGGGATTTTCGGGCATGGTAATGTGGCTGGATTGGGCCAGGCTTTGCAGGAAAACCCTGATTTCCGTTACTATCAATGCCGCAACGAGCAATCGATGGTGCATACGGCTGTTGCTTATGCGAAAGTAAAAAACCGCCTCGGCGCATTCGTTTGTACGACTTCCATAGGCCCCGGCGCTACCAATATGATCACCGGCGCGGCATTGGCGACCATTAACCGGCTGCCTGTTTTGCTTTTGCCCGGAGATATTTTCTCTACCCGCGAGCCTAATCCAGTTTTGCAGCAATTGGAAAGCGCTTCGACGCAGGACATTTCTGTCAACGATTGTTTCAAACCCGTTTCTAAATACTGGGACCGCATCAACCGCCCTGAACAGCTCATTTACTCGCTGCCGGAAGTGATGCGCGTGCTCACCTCGCAATCGGAAATGGGCGCGGTAACATTATCCATGCCGCAGGATGTTCAAACGCATGCATACGACTTCCCGGAAGAACTTTTTAGGAAAAGAGTCTGGCACGTCGGCAGGCCGAGACCAGATTTGACCACATTGCAGAAAGCTGCGGAATGGATTAAATCTTCTAAAAACCCTGTCATCGTTGCCGGCGGCGGTGCCATTTACAGTGATGCCTGTGGTGTGCTTGGAAGTTTTGCAAGCAAAACAGGCATTCCAGTCGGTGAGACATTCGCTGGAAAAGGCGCGGTTCGTTTTGACGCTCCTTACAGCATTGGCGGTCTGGGCGCAACCGGGACGAAATATGCGATTGAAATTGCGAACGAAGCCGATGTTGTGATCGGCATAGGAACGCGTTACAGCGATTTTACGACGGCTTCCAAGTCGATATTCAAGAACCCGGATGTAAAGTTTATTAACATTAACATCAGTGAATTTGATGCTTTCAAGCACGCTGCATTGCCGGTGATTGGGGATGCGAAGGCTGTTTTGGAAGAGTTATCCGGCTTATTAGGCGACTATGAAGTTGAATCAAATTACCGCCAGCACATCGCGGAGGTTAACAAAGCCTGGGACGACGAAGTAACCCAAATTTACGCCGAAGGAAACGGAACGGTTGTGCCTATCGATCAGGCTGTTGTGATTGGAACATTAAACAGCTTTATGGACGACCGGGATGTGATGATCAATGCCTCAGGCAGCGCGCCTGGCGATCTACATAAATTATGGCGTGCGACGGATCCGAAGAACTTCCATTTGGAATATGGTTTCTCCTGCATGGGCTATGAGATCGCAGCAGGTATGGGCGCGAAAATGGCCGATCCGACGCGGGAAATTTACGTGATCTGTGGTGATGGCGGCTATTTGATGAACAACCATGAGATCGTGACTGCCATTCAAGAAGGGATCAAGTTTACTATCTTACTTTTAAATAACAATGGTTACGCCAGCATTGGTGGACTTTCAGAAAGCATTGGCAGCGAGCGTTTTGGAACAATGTATAAATATCGGGATGAAAAATCCGGACAGCTTTCAGGCGATTTCCTGCCGGTGGATTTGGCTAAAAATGCAGAAAGCTTGGGCGCTAATGTAATCCGCGCAACAGATCGCGAATCGCTGGAAAACGCTTTGGCACAATCCAAGACGGCCGACCGCACCACGGTTATCTATATTGAAACCAGTCTTTACCGCACCGTGAAAGGTTACCACGCCTGGTGGGAGGTGCCGATCGCAGAAGTATCGACATCTCCGAGCGTGCAAAAGGCCTTTGAAACATATAAAACGAACAAAAAAGAACAGCGCATTTTCCTATAAGTCATGAATTTCGAGAACATTAAACTAGGCGTTGCGCCCATCAACTGGACCAACGACGATATGCCCGAACTGGGCGGTGAAAATACATTTGAGCAATGCATCAGCGAAATGGCGCTGGCCGGTTTCACAGGCTGCGAAGTCGGCAATAAGTTTCCGCGTGATACGAATGTGTTGAAGAAAGCATTGGAATTGAGAGGTTTGCAGATTTGCAACCAATGGAACAGTTATGAGCTAACGACCAAAACCTTTGCCGAAAACCGCGAGAACTTCACCACATTGCTTGACTTCCTGGAAACAATGGGAGCGAAAGTGATCGGTGGCGGCGAAACGGGGAATAGTTGCCAGGGGCAAATGAATGTGCCCGTTTTCGAAGGAAAAGGCATGTTGCATACCAAAGAAGAATGGGATAGCTTCACATTTGGCTTGAACGAACTGGGCAAAATTGCCCGTGACCGCGGCATGAAGCTGGCTTTTCACCATCACATGGGAACCTGCATTCAAACCATTGAAGAAACGGATCGCCTCTTAAATGAAACCGATCCCGAAAATGTGTTCCTGAATTACGACTGCGGACATTTCCATTTTGCCGGCGAAGATCCTGCCGGTGCTTTGCAAAAATACATCGGCCGCACAGCGCACATTCATTTAAAAGACGTTCGCGCAAATGTCCTGCAACGCGTTCACGACGAAAAGCTTAGCTTTCTGACCGCCGTAAAAAGCGGCGTTTTCACAGTCCCCGGCGACCCCGAAGGCTGCATCAATTTCCCCGCCCTCTTCGACATCATCAAAACCAGCGACTACAACGGCTGGATCGTCCTAGAAGCCGAACAAGACCCCGCCAAGGCGAATCCGTTGGAATACGCTATGATTGCGAGGAAGTTTTTTAAAGGATTGACAGGGATTTGAGAATGATGGGAATCTAACCACGA
Source organism: Dyadobacter alkalitolerans DSM 23607 (assembly GCF_000428845.1). Classification (GTDB taxonomy): domain Bacteria; phylum Bacteroidota; class Bacteroidia; order Cytophagales; family Spirosomataceae; genus Dyadobacter; species Dyadobacter alkalitolerans. The sequence goes on from NZ_AUAS01000005.1 coordinate 388,546, forward strand.
TTCCTACTCATTAAATCTCAATTAAATTCACCAATTTTCCCCCATTCCACCCGCTTGCCGGCGCCACAAAGTGCTTTTGACATACGTATTAGCAGTATAGTTCGTTAAACAATGAATTCAACAAACCTGCTAATATGTTAAATCTTAAAAAGTTAAACCTTCTTTTTGCGCTTGCATTTGCGGTGGCGGTGGTGGGGTGCAAGGATAAAGATGTGGAACCGGACGTGCTCGCTGCAGCGGATACGACGTCGGTTTCTGATAGAAAAGCGATCAACGCCTGGCTTTATGAAGTGATGGACGATGCGTATTTCTGGTATAAGGAGCTCCCTGCGGAATCCAGCCTGGACGCTTCGGCAAGCCCCTATGACTATTTCGAAAAATTGATTTACCAAAGACAAACTGTCGATCGTTTTTCGGCTTTGACAGATGACATTGATGCGCTGCAAAACGAATTTAATGGTGTCAGCAAAATTTTCGGGATCAGTTATTCGCTTTCTTTTCTTGATGACGGTCAGTCGAATATCGGCGCTTTTCTAAACTATGTCGTCAAAGGAAGCCCTGCCGCGGCTGCGGGCCTGAAAAGAGGTGACATCATCCTGAAAGTGAACGGAACTCAGTTAACGCAAAGTAATTACGCTAGCTTACTGAGCGGAAATGAGACGGTTAAACTCACCATGGGTGCGTTACAAGATGGTAAAATCATCGCGACCAATACGACATATTCCATCACAAAAGCAGAGGTTACCGAAGATCCTGTTGCCTTTTCCACCGTTATATCCAAGCCGACTGCCGGTAAAACGATCGGCTACCTGGTCTACACGCAATTTGTGCCTGGTAATGAGGCTGATAAGAACAAGTATGATAACGAACTGCGCCAGGTTTTTGCTGATTTCAAAGCAAAGGGCGTTAACGAACTGGTACTTGACCTGCGCTTGAATTCGGGCGGTTATATCAGCTCCGCGAACACATTGGCGTCATTGATCGGTAAAAACATCACGGCTTCCAAGATCTTCTACAAAGAGCAATGGAACGATAAATACATCGCTTACTGGCAAAAGCAAAATGGAGCTAATGCGCTCAATTACAACTTCCAGGCGGAGCCTAATAACATTGGCAGCAATCTTAATCGCGTTTTTGTCCTTACTTCCAACGGCACTGCGTCGGCTAGTGAGCTGGTTATTAATGGATTAAAACCTTATATGAATGTTATCACCATCGGAGAGAACACGGCGGGTAAGAACCTGTTCGGTTCGTTGATCAATGACAATAAGGATCGCTGGAAGTGGGGCGTTTATGTAATGTTGGGTCAAACGGCCAATGCTAACGACGAGTCGGACTACGGAACTGTTGATGGCATTACGCCCAACTACATTGTGGAAGATTCAAAAGTCCCTTACAGCGCATTCGGGGATGAAAACGAAACTCTTTTCCGTAAAGCTCTGGAAGTGATGGGCGTACCAGCCGTCGCAAACAGCAGAATAGCAGCTGCGAAAACCGTGGAACCATTCAGGAAGTTGCTTCGCGATGATCTGCAAACCAGAAAAAATCTGATGATCAAGGACGGTAATTTGAAGGCCGTTAATCAATAAGTCAATCTTAAAATCAATGCAGTCAAAGAGGTTCCGGTTACGGGGCCTCTTTAAATGTTTAAACATTTCCCCTTTCAAATAACCGGCTCTTAACATCTAATATGTGGGATTTAGCGTAATTTTAGTATAAAAACCATTACAACTTAGCCGCTTCAAAGATTCCGACATAAATCGGGCTGTTTACCGTTTATAGATTTATCAGCGTCACTCACGTTCTTTACTTCCGGCCTCGGCTGAATATGAAAATACGATTACTATTACTTTTTCTTTGCGCATTCTCCTACCTGTCAACCTCTTACGGGCAGACTGTTAAGCATACTTACCGGTTTTATGAGACATTCGACGTGGCAGCTCCCGAGTGCGGGCCCGCGCTTACGCCTGCAAGAGCACTGGGCGCGTGTGACGCTCCGGCTATTGGTGGCGGCTTTGTAAATGATGTTTTACCATGCGGCGTGCGGCGAACGGTTTATCAAAACAATCTGAACTGGGGCTTAATGTATCCCAATACAGAAGGAGCAATAACAGACAATTACACCATCCAAATGTATGTTAAGCCCACCGACTGGGGCAAAACGTGGGCGCGGATCATTGATTTTTCAAATGGTGTCTCCGATCAGGGAATTTATTTTAAAGACAAGAATGGCTCCGCGGACCGCTGCATTGATTTTTACCCTTTCGGCATCGCAGGAGCCTGTCCTTTTTTTAATACAAACACTTATTATCTGCTGACATTCACGCGAAACGGTCAAACCGGTATTATGGATGTGTATGTAGATAACACGCTTTTTGCATCTTATAATGATGCCGACGGCAGATACGTTGGCAAAGCGGGGACGCCTATCTATATTTTCCGGGATGATCAGTCGGTTTCCTGTGAATCGGGGCAGGCTAATTTTGGATATTTGTCGTTTACGGACCAGTATTTTTCCAAAACGGATGTGGATAAGACATTTACCGATATCTGTTTTACAGCCAACATAAATCCGAACGCAGACTTCTCGACCGTTCCATTCAACATTTGCAAAAGCGACCAGATTGTTGAAATAAAATACACGGGCACCATTCCGGTCCCCGGCGACGGCTACAAATTCGAATGGGATTTTGACGGTGCACAGGTTATTTCAGGACGAGATATGGGCCCTTATACGGTAAGATGGAACAGCGCAGGAAAAAAAGATGTGCAGCTGAAAATTACCAATTTGCTATGCCAAAACGAGATTACCAACATTAAGCAGGTGGCTGTCAGCGACCTGAGCCTTACCACTACGCTACAACCCGGAACCTGCGATGGCAACAGTGAAGGAACACTTGCAATCACCGGAAAAGGCGGAACGATGCCGTACCAATATTCGATAGATTCCGTTAATTATCAGGCAGATGCAACATTTAAACTTTTTCCGGCCAATTACAAGGTTTTCATGAAAGATGGCGATGGCTGTGTGGTCAGTGAACCCGTTAGAGTCGAATTTTCAAGCAATATTAATGTTCAAACCATTCCCGACACGGTTGTTTGTGCAGGTGAATCGGTGCAGCTTTTCACAACCAGCAACGCGCAAACATTCACTTGGGAAACACAAGTGGGCCTGGACAATGCAAGCTTAAAGGATCCGATTGCAAGCCCTTCAACCACAACACAATATATTGTAAATGCATCGCTAGGCGTGTGCAATCTCAGAGATACGGTTACGGTTCAGGTGGCCCCGGCGATTGAGGTGCGCACTACGCCTGATGCTTTGATCGACGTCAATGTTCCTTATCAACTTGTCGCTTCATCGCCGCAAGTCACGAACCTGAATGACGCCACCTTCGTATGGTCGCCGCCCGATGGGCTAACCAATCCGTCGAGTCCGAGCCCGCGGGCCACGTTGCAGGCAGATCAAAGTTATACCGTCTCCATTACTTCGGGGATGGGTTGTACAGGAAAAGCAACTGTTAATCTGCGGGTAAGACGACGCGAAAACCTGAATGTTCCGACGGCATTTACACCGGATGGTGATGGGAAAAATGAGATCTTAATGCCGGTGATTAATGAGATTACCAGCCTTAATTATTTCAAAATATACAATCGATGGGGGGAATTGATGTTTTACACCAAAGATATGAACAAGGGCTGGGATGGCACATTTGACGGAAAACAAGCCATTTCCGGGACTTATGTATGGATGATAGAAGGAATCTCCAATGAGGGAAAGGTGATGCGGAAGAATGGATCCGTAATGCTGATCAAGTAATCTGTCACGCTGAGCGGAGTCGAAGCGATGATACTGCACTTCGACTCCGCTCAGTGTGACAGGTTGACTACCCTCAGCGTAACAGGTTAACGATGCTCAGCCGGTCATGTTGACCACACTCAACATTCTCAATTATTTAATCCAGCTAAACTCATATTGCAATTCCGGAACTCTTGTCCGGTCTGCGATTCTCTTTAACCTGTCGGGCAGCGCCATCAGGTAGTCTCTGGCTTTCTCGGCCTTTTCGTTAATATTCCGAACGGCGCCTATCTCCCACTCTATCAACAAACTATCCAGAATTTCAATGTAATCATTGGTTGTATAAACCCCGAGCCTTTGCGCTGCATCGGAAAAATGAGAGAATGTATCACCCATTTTCACGCCCGATTCACGTAGGAAATGTGCGGGCATTACAATCTTTTTACGCATCATATCTTCCAGGGCCAGAAGCAGCTCCGAAGGATCCACCTCTAAAATACGCCTTACAAAGTCCTTGTATGCTTTTGCATGACGCATTTCGTCAGAAGCGATCACACCGCAAATTTTAGACAAATGCGGGTTTCCGAATTTTTTGGCCAACGTCGCCGTTCTTCTGTGCGAAACATTGGTAGCCAATTCCTGGAAAGAGGTGTAAATGAAGTTCCGGTAAGGATCGCGGTCTGTACCGATATCAAATCCATCGGCAATCAGAAACTGTGTTGAAACCTCCATAGCACGCATATTTACGCGGCCGGACAGGTATAAATATTTGTTTAAAAGATCGCCGTGACGATTTTCCTCCGCTGTCCATGCACGCACCCATTGAGACCATCCGGATGGATTATTAACCTGATCTACACCAATTACATCCATTAACCAGGATTCATAAGTAGGCAGCGCTTCTTCGGTAATGGTGTCGCCGATCAGCACTGCAATGTAGTCGTAAGGTAATTCGCGGCAGCTTTCCTGCAATAACTTGACTTCGCTGAAAAAATTTTCACTACTGGCATCCGGCAAGAAATCCGTGGGTTGCCAGTTCTCCTCAATTGGTTTTAAATATTCCGTCATAAGCACATTTAGGTCCTTTCCTACATGTTGCATGACTTCAAGTCTTTCAGCTGAAAGTGCGGTATCCATTATATTTCTGATTTTAGCTCTGTTTGTTAATTTACAAATTACGCGAATTTAATGTAAGTTTTGAATGACTTTTATCATTTCACAGCTGATAAATTAGCATGATCGATGCAGTTTTAAACTATTTTTGCAGAAAAAAACCGGATGAAAAAAATTCTCGACTATGTTCTTAGTGCTATCTACCTGACTCATTTCGGCCTAACCCTTCTCGTCTTTCACGTTTTACAGGTTATTGCATTTCATGTTTTTGGTAAAAAAATACACAAAGCCGTTGTCGACTATCTCAACTTCTTCCTTACCTACGGTTTGTATCTCACCGGCTCCCGCATTACGCTGCAAAACCTGACGCAGCTGCCTGATAATCGCCCCATTATTTTTGTTGCCAATCACCAAAGCACATTCGACATTCCGGCGATCATCTGGTTTTTAAGAAAATATCACCCGCGGTTCGTATCTAAAATAGAACTATCAAAAGGCGTTCCAAGCATTTCATATAACCTGAGAAAAAGCGGTGCAGCGCTCATCAACAGGAAAGATGGCAAACAAGCGGTGACGGAGATAGCGCGACTGGGCAAACTCATCCATGATGAAAAAACATCAGCCATTATCTTCCCCGAGGGGACACGCACAGCCAGTGGCATCATGAAGCCCTTCGTCCCGGGCGGCGTAGCCACATTGCTGAAACGCGCCCCGGATGCATTGATCGTTCCTATCGCGATTAATGGCACTGGCTCATTTAATCCAAAAGGAATTTTCCCTCTCAAATCATTTTCCCACCTCTCCTGGACCGTGCTTCCAGGGATTGAGCCTGCCGGAAAAAAAGCAGAAGATATTCTGGCAGAAGCAAAAGAATCTATCCAAAATTCAATTTGCAAAAGGTAAGTATCTCAGAATCAAATCGTCCTGTATAGCGTTTAAACGGTTGTTTTTTCCTTAACAATCATTAACAAGCGCAATTTAAACCTATGTCTTTTGCGGCCCTCTAACCCATGAACTTAAAAATTTATTGGTCATGAAAAAGATATTTTTTGCAGTCGCACTGGTCACATTAGGATTCACAAGCGCATTCGCTCAATATGGTGCAACGCCTCACTCAGAACGGGGTGACCGCCGTCACTACGAGTATCGTGAGCGGGGCGGATCTGAGATCAACTATTTGCAACGCGAAGCGCGCCAACGCATTGCGGCCGGAATCAACCGCGGCACATTGTCTTCCCGGGAAGCCAACGCGCTGATGAACCGCTACGAGCGTATCGAGGCCCGCGAGAGAGAATACAGCCACCGCGGAAGGTTGTCGCCAAGAGAAACACGGATCCTTCGTGAAGATCTGGAAAGATTAATGGCCGACACACGCAGAATGAGCGATCGCCGCGGCGACGGCTGGGCCCGTGACCACAGAGGCAGATACTAAGTAATTAAATGGCAGTTGAAGGTTTAGGGTAATTTGGAAAACATCCGGTCGTTTGACCGGATGTTTTTTTTGTTGGTCCTGATGACAAGTGACCTCCCGGGAATCTATTCCACCCCAAGGAAAGCGTTTCAATGTGTAGAATTTAATAATCATTGCAAACGTATAGGCTTCGGGTATGAAAATTGAGCGTTAATCGTAAAAATCAGACGAATATGGCAGCGCAAGCAAATAAAGAAAATGTAGAAGGCGGCTCACCGACGCACGGTGGACCAAAAGGCAAAGAGAAGCAAAAAGACGACAGCGCAAAACCTTCGAAAACACTTTCGAAAGAAGCAGCCAGGGAGTCGGAAGAAGAAAATATGACGGGCAAGAAGGGTTATAACGAAACGCCTCCGACCGTGCCCGTCGAATCGACTAAACAGTAAGCCGTCATTTCATTTCCGACAATGCTTCCAGTGCGGCGGCAAGATAAACCATGGGTGCATTCCAGTTGATCGCAATCTCATTGGAAGCATAGGAACAATCGTCATCGGTGAACGACTCATCTGCAAATTTGCTGGTATAGGTCGTGCATTTATCCTGCTGAGACGGATTGGGACCACCTGATAAAAGTCCCGGAACAGGATCAACAACGCCATCGGCAACAGACAGCCGATGGTGAGGATGCATCACGCGTTTCGATCCAAATCCGGTCAGGAATGAATATCCCGTCGCATTCCTGCCCAACAAATAATCCAGGTTTCCCTGTGCGGCCAGTACGTATTTCGGATTTTGTGTGAGTTTAAAAGCGTAAAGCAATGCTATACCCTGATTGGCCGCCACGGAACTGCTGCCCCAAGCGTAATCCTTGGCCGTTTTGCCCATAACCGTGTGATATGGTTGTTTTTCCAAGTCGGTTAGCAAGTTGTCAGCATATTCTATAATGTTCTTTTCTAAACTTTTTGTCAACGCCGGATCCACTTTAAGTTCCTTCGCAAATCTGATCATCGTGTAATAACCCAATGTTCTCACCTGACTCCATGTCGGCAAAGGCATAGGCTGGTTGGCCTGGAAGTCAATGTCTTTGAGATAGTCGGGCTTTTTGGTCAGCGCATACATTTCTGCTGCGGCCCATACCCATTCGTCCTTTACATCGCGGTCGCCATAAGCACCCGTTACCACATCCGGGTCAAACTTTCTATTCATCTCATCCTGGTTATACATCACCGCAGGGTTTTTGCGGGCCCATTCCCACCCCTTCACAGCGGCAGTGACGCAAGAATCGGAAAGACCAGGAAATTTATTCTCAAAACTTTTGAAAATGCGTGCCGATTGCGCCATTACCGCAACAAAGTCAAGCGTAGCAGCAGTGCCTTTTTGGACAACATAACGGGGATTTTTGCAAGCATCGGGCATGATCATCCCATCAAATCTAGGATTGGTCAGTTTATGGTAAACGCCTCCGTCGGCAGGATCTTGCATGGTCAGCATCCAGCGCAAATTCCATAATGCTTCGTCTAGCACGTCGGGAACGCCATTATTGCTTTCAGGGATATTTGTAATAAAATTTTCACAAAATGACGGATAATCTTCATATAACGACAGCAATGTTCCCATCGTAATGCCAGAATTAACAATGTATTTATTGTAATCGCCCGCATCATACCAGCCTTTCGGTGAGCTGATGATAGCATTTTCCGCTCTTCCTTCCGAAGCTGCGGATGCGTGAATCAAGATTTTATTATCGGGATGCCCGGCCGGCCGTGCCCATTTCCCTGCAAACTTTTCCGGCAACTCCACCGAAACTCTCTGGTAATAAAAGCCTTTAAGCGAGGCAGCAGCAACTTCTTTATAAACATGATCTTTGATTTGGAATGAAGGAGATTTTCCCAGAGACGGAACTTCTATAACATATTTCCCCGCTTTCCGAACGCTTGAAAAGTCTGCTATCCGGCTGACTTTTCCGGAGTGCTGGTTGGTCCGCGGCTCACTTAACTTGCCTTTAAAAACCGATTTCCCCGTTGCCGCATCTTTAAGTTCAAAAGCGGTTTGTTTCTCGTCGAGCACGATAGCAATCTTTTGGGCGTTAGGATAAAAACCAACCTGATTCAAACGGATCGGTTCTACAACATTCTGGCCAGAAACGGGCTGTGTTATGGCAGCAACAAAACAGATGAAAAGGAGTGTAACTGGGTTTTTACGAAGGAAAAGTGGCAGCATGGACTTCATGTAAGATTAAAGCGTTTACTATTAAAAGCAAAAAGGCCAGCTCTTTACCGCTGGCCTATATGAAATTCATTGGGAGCAGTGCCCTGGCACACCGGGCGCCTGGCTGATTGTGCTACCCTACTTTTTTGGGTCCTACTGAATCGTAAACAACCACTTTTTCCCACAAATGCGCATAATCCTTAACGAATTCCAGGTGGATCGGGTGCGTTTGATATATCTCCTCTTCAATTATATTTTTAAAAAAACACATCCATGAAAATGTGTAATCTCTTACAATGACAGACCGGTTTGTCTCGGCAGGTTTCCCGATGTGTACATACTGGATCGTCGGGACTTTTGCCAGCTTGTTTAAACCTTCCAGCAATTTCGCCTCATCCTGTGCATTATGAGGGTCTTTCAGGTAAAAATAAACGTGGTGAATAAACAGCTCCTTCACTTTTTCCGGCTCGGCTGCCAGTGGGGAAATTGAAGCGATTGTGGCCAGTCCGGCATTTTGCAAGAACCTCCGTCTTGATTTGTCTTCCATATTTGTTTAAGTCAATGTCAACATCAAGGATACAACTTCTTTCTATTCTTTTCAAATAACAAAAAAGCGCCACACAAACTGCGGCGCCTTTTGGCAAGAATAAATTTTAATGGACTATGTTATTTCGTCTTCGCGTAGTCCGCTGCCATGGCATTAATCGCGTCGTCTTTCAAATGTTCCGAGGCGATTACCAGGCGGTAGCGGAATGTGGTGGATTCGCCTTTTTTTAGTTTAAAATTCAGCGTTTCTTTTCCGTTACTCAGGGCTTTCATTCCTAATGGATTTACGGCGAAAAGACCGTAGCCGCGGGCGTGCCAGTAAGCTGGATAACCTACGTTTTTCGGGTGATCGATCATGGCGACGCTGATGTTTTCGTCTTTGATCTTTCCTGTAAGGTTGCACCAGATGGCGCGCTTGCCCCAAACATCCTCTCCTTCCACTCCATTGCTGTTGCGGTAGTTTCCGCTGATTCCCTCATTGTTCATGACGGGAACTTTCGTTGCTATACCGCTTGCGTCCGTGAAGATTTCAGGTTTGTTGGAAGGCAATTCCAGCTCCCTCGCTACTCGGATTGCAAACATTCCGTCCTTGATGTCGGGCATGGCCACTTCGTCCAGCACGGCAGTTAATGTTGTGGAGCGGTCTATAATGCGCTGGTCGCCTTTACCGCTGAAATGATATGTTGTGGTTTCCTTTAATGTGAGGACGCCATTTTTATCCTTCCAATCTGCGGTTACCGTCAGCTCACCTTTGTCTTTTCCACCTTTCATGGATTTGATGCCGGTGTGAACGATGGTCCCGTAAGCACGTTTTGCATGGTCAACGGCGTCCGAATTGTTCCAGTAATCATTGCCGTTAACATCCTCATAATTGAGCCAGATCCCGACATGGTGCGGGTGATCGACGCGCTCGCCGGGTCTCGGATCAAGTGGCCAGCCTCTGGTAATGAGCGTACCTTTTGCCGTCTGAACGGGATAAAGCACCGCTTTTTTCAATTTGTCTTCACCCGGATAGAAATAAGATGTAAAAGCTTTGCCGTCGATTTTGACTTCAACTTTCTTTTCCTTCTCGTTATTAACCAGATCCACTTTTTGGGCTTGCACCAACCCGCCTGCCGCAAAAACAGAAAGCGCGGTTACTGCAATGCCCTTTGTTATAACGTTCACGTTCAATGTCGTTTAGCTTAAAACAATGTCTTTTTTCTTAGGATCCCAGCTCACGCGCTTGCCTGTATGAAGCGCCTGCGTGGCCATAATGTTCGCAACTGAGTGGTTGAAACCAACACGCGCCGGCGCATTGCTTTCTTTACGGCTGCGGATACATTCCATCCAGTTACGCATGTGAAGCGAAGTCATCGGATCTCCGCCAGTGTTGGCGTCTGTTGCAATTTTATCGCCCGCTTTCAACGACATTTCCGTCAGCAAGTTGGCTTCCATGCCCATTCCTTTGGCATCTTTTGCTTTCAAACCGCCTTCGGGAGTGATCTTGTTCGTGTCCAGATTGATCATTCCACCATTGGAATAATAGTATTCCTTCACGCCGCCTGCTTCGTTATTGAAACGGGACGAATAGATCACCTGGAAGCCTTTTTCTTTGTTGTCAAACGGGCCATATTCAAAAGCAGCACTGAATGTATCCACATTCGTACGGCCATCTTTCCAGGTATAAACACCACCATTGGCTACGACATTCCGTGGCGCGTCGAGTCCTGAGAACCAGTGCACTGTATCAATCTGGTGAGCCATCCATTGTCCTGGAATCCCAGAAGAATATGGATAAAACAAGCGGAATTCAAGGTAGAAGCGTGGGTTCCATGCCACTTTCGGACGGTTCATCAGGAAGCGGTCCCAGTCTGTATCTTCTTTTCTGATTTGGGAAACCAGCTCCTTACGTCTCCACCGACCAGGCTGGTTTACATTCCAGGTCATTTCAACCGTGGTAATATCACCGAATTTGCCTGATTTAATGTATTCATAAGCAGCCCAATAGTTAGGCGCACTGCGACGCTGTGAACCCACCTGCACAATTTGCTTGGACGCTTCAACAGCCTTTAAAGCAATTTTTGCATCTTCCAATGTTTCGGCAAATGGTTTCTCCACATACACATCGCGGCCTGATTTCACGGCTTCCGCACAATGCAATGCATGCTGGAAATCCGCGGTGCTGATGATGACCGCATCTACATCTTTACGACCCAGCAGTTCTTCGTTGTTTCTTGCTTTTGCAAATTCTGCAGATGCATAAGGCTTTCCTTTCATAAACGCCTCAGCTTCATCACGGCGGCGGTTCCAAAGGTCGGATACGCCCATAAACTCAAAGTTTAGTTCTTTCGCATGATCAGAAAAGCTTGGGGCAAGTGAGCTGCGAAAACGATCGGAAAAACCAATAATCCCCACACGTACGCGATCATTCGCGCCCAAAATTTTCCGGTAACTTGCTGCGCTAAAAGCATTTGAGCCAACCGCAACACCCGCCGAAGCCAGCGCTGCATTTTTTATAAAATCCCTTCTGCTTGTCATGATATTGATCTTAAAAAGTTAATTTTCAGTTAATGTGCCGCGAGTTTGGCGGGCAATCAGTTGTAAAAAACCTATGGACTTTTATCTACTCTTGAAAAATATTCTTTTTTAAACCGGAGCGCTTTATTTGGTCTCCTTAATTTTCAAACTACGGAACGAAACATTGTCGCCATGATCCTGCAAAAGCAGATTTCCTTGCTGGGACAAGCCAAATCCTTCGAAACCTTTGAACTTGGATTCAGCCACAAAATCCTTGAACTGCTGCGAACCACGCACGTATTCCACCACTTTGTAACCGTTCAAAAAGTGCTGAACCGTTCCGTCCTTCTGCACTACAATCCTTCCGTGGTTCCATTCTCCGATCTTTTTCACAGCATTTCTTGGTCTGTCGGCAGGAATTACATCGTAGAACGAAGCGATAGTACGGTTCCCGTTTTTGCCCAATTTTGCATCCGGGTGTTTTTCGTCGTCCAGCACTTGATATTCACAACCAATGCCCGACTTTCCACCTGAATTGAATTTTTGGTCTACAAAGTATTTTACTCCGCTGTTAGCGCCCTCAGTAAGTTTGAAATCAAATTCAAACTCGAATGCTGGGCCGTATAATTTTTTGGTAACAATATCATTTCCTGTTTCAGAACCGTCTGATTTTGAGATTGTAATCGTTCCGTCTGCATAGTTCCAGCGTTTTGAAGGAAAATCCGTCCCGCCGTAAGAGCGCCATTGATCCGCGGTTTTTCCATCATAAAGCAATGAATAACCCTGCGCTTTTTCCGCATCATTCAGGGAATTAGGGATCAGGTTTACAATGCGGATGTTAGCTGCCGGACTCGGTTTAAGATTCGTTGTTTTGATCCTTACATTTTTCCAGCTTACCTGTGTTCCTTCCAGATCTTTGCTGCTAATGGCGTGCACTTGCAGGCAGATGAATCCGCTCGGCGTCATGTCGTCAATCACGTGAGCAACCGGAACGCCGTTCAGGAATGTGCGTATTGAAGTTCCGATGGCTTCAATGCGGTATTTGTTCCAGGCGTCTTTTTTAAATGCTTTTTTTGCCTCCGGGTTCAAATCCAGCGGATATAGCCAGCCGCGGCGTGCTTCGTCATAAAGTCCGGCAGAGTAAGCGCGGTCGCTCGGGTCGATTTCAACCTGGTATCCATGCACACGACCGTTTTGATATTCTGGTTTTGACAAGCTTCTGATCTGAATGCCGGAGTTCAGCTTGTTATCCACTTTCACATCACATTCAAATATGAAATCACCGTAATCCTTCTCAGTTGTAAGGAAAGAATTGGGCGTATCGCTGACAGACGTTCCTACGATGGCGCCGTCTTTTACTTCATATTTAGCTTTTCCATTCAGTTGCTTCCAGCCGGTAAGGTCTTTTCCGTTGAAAAGATTCTCCCATCCGTCTTTTGATTTTTGCGCATTCGCCAATGTCAGGGTGACCAAAAGAAGTAAAATGGTCAGCGGTAATCTTTGTTTTTTCATTTTAAAGGAACTCTGTTTAATAAATGACCTAAGTAACGGACTAAAATGGACTTCCGTACATTATCAATGTAACGATATTTTGCATACGCTACCCTTACTTTTTAACAAACATTCCCATCAAGTCAAAGGACTTTAAATCCTCTGACATGATGGGAATGTGCATCTTCAAAAATTCGATTCAATATCAATAGCCCGGGTTTTGCGGGAATGCTGTGGCACCGCCTTCCGTTCTGTCGATCTGTGTCTGTGGGATTGGACGCAGCAAGTGGATCGCTTTTACGTTGGGAGCCGCCTGCGGGTTGTATTTCTGAACCCTTTCAACCAGGTTACCCCAGCGTTTCAGGTCCATCCAGCGGATTTGCTCTCCAAGTAACTCACGTCCACGCTCTTCCATCAGCATTTCCATGTTCATATCTGCCTGCTTGATCTCCATAGCGGTTGCTTTGCCGGGAAATGCAGCACGGCGACGTACCATATTAATTGCTTCCGTGGCTTCTTTCACCTTGCCTGTCAGCAATTGCGCCTCGGCGAGCAACAAATAAGTGTCTGCCAAACGGAAACACATGAAATCGCGGCTTCCCTGCTCGTAAGTACGGTCTGGGCGAAGGGGATCAAGGAATTTTCTGTTCACAGGGAATAATGCTTCATCGTAACGACTTGGCACCAGCACCTGATAGGGCTTTTTCGCACGCTCTGCCAAAGGCATTTCATAGCCAGGAATGAAAATTGCCGTATCCCCTGCTTTGAATGTTACTTCCGTTTTCGAGTTGTCAAATACGTTTGTAAACTTGCCCGGGTTGTTAGCAAGCCATGTGTCCTTAAAGGTCTTCTTGTAACGTGAATCATTCACACGGTCTGCAAAAACGGTTTCCAGACAGTATTTCGTCGGACGCATGCGCTTGAAAGGACGACCATTCAAAATATCCCGCACCATGCCGGCCTGCACGTCATATTGCATTCCGAAGTAAAGGTGCAAGCTGTTTCCGGTGCCATTTGTCAACGGGTCCTGGGTGAACTGAACTGCAAACACAACTTCATCGTGAATCTGATTGGCCTGGTCAAAAACACTTGCGAAATCTGGTAACAGCTTGAATGTGTAGTTATTAATTACATTGGAGGCATACGTTGCTGCTTTGGAATAATCGTCTGCTGCTTTGGAAGTTGAATTGCCTTTTGCCAAAAATACTCTGGCAAGCAAATGCTCCGCCGCAGGCTTTGTGGCGCGACCGTAATCAGTGGCTTTCGATTTTGCTTCAAGGTCCGGCAAAGCGGACTCCAGGTCAGAAATGATTTGCTTGTAAATTTCTGATTCAGTCGCGCGGGAAGTTTTCTTGGTTGGCAAAATGGTTTCAGTCAACCGCAGATCGACCGGGCCATATTGCTGCATCAAAAGGAAATAATAATGCGCACGCAGGAATTTCATTTCAGCAACACGCGCTTTTTTGATCGCATCGGGAACAGTGGCAGCTGGCGCCCGTTCGATCACCGCATTACAAACATTGATCCCGCGATAAGTTTCATCCCAAATGGTGGCCAGGTAATCCACAGTTGGCTGCAGCTGGGCATCATAAAAGTGAAAACCCTTGTAACCACCGTCCGCGCCCGTCGCATAAAGGTCTGTGCCGAATTCAGTCATGGTAATGCCTTGCTGCGTTCCGTAATAGTTTCGCAGAGAAGAATAGGCCGATTTGGCAGCGTCTTCAAAACCTTTCGGTGTATTAATGTAGTCATTGCCGATGCTGGAAATGACCTCTTCTTCCAGCAGGTCGCTGCACGACTGGCCCATGAGCATCAACGCCATTAAGCCAATGTATTTGTATGATTTTTTGATGTATTTGAATGTCATTTTTGTCAATATTAAATGTTTTACCAAACCTTTCAGCATGCTCAGAACTTCACATTAAGTCCGATCGTGGATACGCGCGTAGCCGGCGTTACACCTGATCCGATGGTTGTCTCTGAGGTTTCAGGATCCACACCATTGTATTTGGAGCGATATTTCGACCAGATCTTTGGCTGCTGGATACTTGCAAACAAGCGAAGCGATTCCAGACCCAGTTTCTTGGTCAGATTATTAGTGAAAGTGTAACCGAAGTTGATGTTACGGATTTTCACAAACGAGCCATCGTAATAGATAATCGCCTGATTGTTAACCGGGAACTCCTGGTCTTTGTTTGGCTGAGGGAATTCGTTGGTTGGATTGTTTGGCGTCCAGTAATCCACATACATTTGCTGATAACGGCCAGCCAATGCATTGTTATCGCGGTGGAACCCGCTGATGATCATCTGGCCTTGTCTTGCGTAGATGAAGAAAGAAAGGTCAAACCCTTTGAAATTGAAACGGTTGGTAATACCACCACTCCAATCCGGCACATCTGAACCCAACTTTTGACGGTCATCTGCATTGATCTTACCATCTGGCTGTCCGGTCAACTGTCCGTCCGCGCCGCGGCCATTCACGTCGGCAACTTTAATTTGCCCTACACGGCTTCCGTAAGATTTAGCTGCATCCGCTTCGTTTGTCTGCCAGATCCCCGCTTTTTTGTAATCAAAAAACTCAGACAACGGATAGCCGATAAACCATTTGTTACCCAAATCATCCACCGCACCATTATAAAGCGAAATGATCTCTTCGGTGTTTTTGGTGAACTGGAAATCCGTAGTCCATTTAAAACCGTTTTTAGCATTCACGTTAATGGTAGAAACGCCCAGCTCAATTCCGCGGTTGCGCGTTTCACCTACGTTACGTGTCACAGCATTGAATCCGATAGAAGCAGGCAGCTGATCGGAAAGCAGCAAGTCGGTTGTATTGGTTTCATAAAGTTCAAGAGATCCCTGAACGCGTCCTTTGATAAAACTGAAATCGATACCCACGTTCTTGGTTGCAGAAGATTCCCATCTCAAATCAGGGTTACCGATTGTATTCGGGCGATATCCGTAAGCAGGCGTGTTATCCCAGGCATAAATGGTCCGGCCCAGCAATCCTTGCGTTTGATAAGGTGCCACACCCTGGTTACCCACAGAACCGTAGCTTACCCGAAGTTTCAGAAGATCAAGCCACGAGACACTTTTCATGAAAGGCTCATTTGAAATATTCCATCCCAAAGCGACGCCCGGGAATGTTCCGTATTTTGTGTTCTCTCCAAATCGGCTGGAACCATCACGACGAGCGGTTACAGTTACCAGATATTTGTCCGCATAATCATAGTTGATACGCGCCATGTAAGAGTTCAATGTCCACGGAATCAGCACGCTACCTACGCCCAACACTGCATTGGCATTACCCACATTGTAAAACTGCTGCGTTTCAGCCGGCACACCCTGAACTGAGATTGTATTAGCCTCGAAATTCTCACGCTGCACCGAGTGAAGCGCCGTAATGCCCAAATTGTGTTTTGCCGCGAATGTTTTGTTATAGGTAACAATGTTTTCCAATGTCCAGTTGAAGCCGTACTGGTTGTAAAGGGAGGCTTGCGGGTCACCACCTTTTCTCGCATTAGTCTGCGCACCGATAAAGCGTCCGCCGCGTTCAACTGCGAAGTCAGGACCGAAATTGATCCGGTATTTCAAACCTTCGATGATCTTCACTTCTGTATAAATGCTATTGAAGATCCTGTATTTTTTGCGTTCATCTACCTGAGCGCCAGGAACGATTTCAGCCAGCGGGTTGGTCAGAAGCGCATCGTTGGTTGGCGCAAAGATGATCTTCCCTTCATCATCATATGCTCGTCCCAGCGGGTTTTGGTTTAATGTAAATCCGTAAGGGTTCAAATCTTTACCATTTCTTACAGAATACATCAGGTAAGAAGATATCCCCACTTTCACGCGGCTGTTGATGTTATGGTCAATGTTGGCGCGCAGAGAAGTTCTTGTGTAATCCAGTCCTTCCGAAATCCCCTTATCCCTGAAAAACCCGCCGGAAATGTAGAATTGCGTTTTTTCGTTTCCGCCCTGCACCCCTACTGAATGGTTTTGCTGGAAACCCTGACGCAGGATCATATCCTGATAATCTGTCGTACGGTTTTTCGCAATCCCGTCCAGTTCAACGGCTTCAAATAACTTGGAATCCGCAAAGGCATCCACCTGCCCCGAAGGAACCGGATTGCCATTCGCATCCTTGTAAATGCTTCCGGATGCAATGCCACGGCGCGACTCGCGCATGTATTCTGCAAATTCAGGCCCTGAGAAAAGACGGATTTTGTCCAGCGCGTCCGTTACACCTACATACGTGTCGTAACTAACAGTGGTTTTGCCTTTTGTAGACTCTCCTCTTTTCGTTGTGATCAGGACAACGCCGTTGGCACCTCTCGCACCATAAATGGCCGTTGCCGTCGCATCTTTCAGGATTTCCATAGATGCCACATCATTCGGGTTCATGTCCTCATAACCGCCCGATACAAAATCAAACGGGCGAACAGACATTAATTCGTTCCGGTCCCCTGCCAATGGAATTCCATCTACAACATATAATGGATTGTTACCGGCATTGAATGAACGTCGGCCGCGGATAAGCACCTTTGGCGTAGAGCCAGGCTTACTTCCCGACTGGGAAACGTCCACCCCGGCCACACGACCCTGCATGGCCTGGCCAATGTTGGTAATAGGCATTTCGCTGATCTGTTTGGCTGAAACAGATGAAATTGCTCCGGTTGTCTGGCTCTTTTTCTGGCTACCATAACCCACAACCACAACCTCCGAAAGCGCTTTCATATCGGACTCCAACTTAATGTCGACGACACTTTTAGCGCCTACTGCAACTTCCTGAGTAATAAATCCAACCGATGAAAACACGAGCACGGCACCATTGTCGGGCACATCAATTTTAAAATTCCCGTCTGCATCTGTGTTTGTTCCGCTTCTGCTGCCTTTCAATACAACCGACACCCCGGGGATTGGCGTATTATCTTCTGATGAGGTGATTTTTCCGGAAACACTTTTGTCGATGGAAAAAACATGGGTTACGTTAGGCCGGTTCAGTGAAAATGCCTCGGCTGTGATGCCCGACACCATCATCGCTGCCATGGTCAGACGCAGGGCGCTTTGACCAGTACTGGTAAATTTTCTTTTCATACGCATGGATTGGTGATTGATAAAGTTCTGACTGCTTACTGCTTGACGAGGTTTTTCAAGCTTACCCCGATAAAAAATTATATTTATTATAAAAAAAGTTTTAGTGTATATTACCAGTTACACTTTTTCGGTGACATAAGGCAAAAATGGAAGCTGATGATGGAAGTGTTGAGAAAAGGTTACCGCAATTTGTAAGCTGTTTTAGAACAATTCCGATAACAACATTTATTGTACATAAAGTACAATTTCAAATGCGGAATTGAGAATAGCGATAAGCGCCTTAACGCGGAAGTAAAAGCAGATTTTTATTTATGCAAACGTTATCGGGAACGTTGCCAGAATATTCAGTATCAAATATTTTATTGCAAAATATTACCAACCAGCTTCTCGGCGGGCCCAGATGCAGCGGTTTATGCACTACGAACTTAGCACTATACCAATATTATTTAATATAAATACCCCAAGTGATACGGGCACTAATTTATTATAGAGAAGAAAAAGAAGGCAAGCAGAATGAGCAGTGCCATGGAGATTACACCAAGGATAATGTTACTTGATGCCACTGGTTTTTTAAGGGCACCGGCGCCTGCTTGTGCGGGATCACGCTCGGTAATGATGTCCAGCGAATTCCGGATCCTTCCCCAGATTGAATTTACCTCCTGGCTTGAAAGCGAATCAGGCTTCCAGTCGGACGCGACCAACACGAGTTCCCTGGCTTTGGCGACTGTCTCTTTCATGGACGGATACTTCGTCATCCAGCCTTCCCAAAAAGTGCGGATAGGTGGATCATCGGGAAACCGGACCCATCTTATGAATAGGTTTTCCATCGCTAACTCTTCCGCCGATAACTCCGAAAACGGTTTCATTTCAAGCACATTATTAATTCCAAAAGGCACATTCCCTTTGTAACAAAAATCAAAAAATCCATTCGCAAAAACCCCTGCAAACAACAACATCACAGGATCAGTGAATTTTATAAATAAGAAAATCAGGATGGGTTTATACTCAAAACGGCTTTCTTAAAAGACTAAATGATGATCTCAGTTGTTATGAATTCTAATTTGACAGATGAGGATGACTGACGGGCAACTAAACGCAATTTTTCCGTACATTTGCGGCCTGTTTCGTAGACTTTTAGGACCAAAATATATACAATGACCTCGCATCAAATACGTCAGGCTTTTCTTGATTTTTTTCGGAGTAAACAACATTTAATTGTGCCTTCGGCACCTTTGGTGGCCAAAAACGACCCTACCCTTATGTTTAACAACTCGGGGATGGCGCAGTTTAAAGACTTCTTTCTGGGCAACGGCACGCCTCCCTCCCGCCGCATCGCGGATACTCAGAAATGCCTCCGGGTTTCAGGAAAACACAATGATTTAGAGGACGTTGGTTTTGATACTTACCATCATACCATGTTCGAAATGCTGGGTAACTGGTCGTTTGGTGATTATTTCAAAAAAGAAGCAATTACCTGGGCCTGGGAGCTTTTGACAGAGGTTTACCAACTTCCGAAAGACCGGCTTTATGTGTCTGTTTTTGAGGGCGATTCCAAAGATGGCGTTCCTTTTGACCAGGAAGCATGGGATCTCTGGAAACCGATCGTGGGTGAAGACCGCATTATTTTAGGCAATAAAAAAGACAATTTCTGGGAGATGGGCGATACAGGTCCTTGCGGCCCGTGCTCGGAAATCCATATTGACTTGCGCCCTGCTTCGGAAGTGGCGGAAATCTCCGGAAAATCGCTGGTTAATAATGATCATCCGCAAGTTGTGGAAATCTGGAACCTGGTTTTCATGCAGTTTGAACGGAAAGCCGACAGCTCGCTGGTGCCGCTTCCCGCTACTCACGTGGATACGGGAATGGGCTTCGAACGCTTATGTATGGCGGTTCAAGCTAAGACTTCCAATTATGACACAGACGTTTTTCAAAACACAATTCAGGTTTTGGAAACATTATCCGGCAAGCGATACGGCGCTAATGATGAGCCGTTTGCGGACATTGCGATGCGCGTCATTGCAGACCATATCCGGGCGGTTGCATTTGCGATCACGGATGGCCAGTTGCCTTCTAACAATAAAGCCGGTTACGTGATCCGTCGGATTTTACGTCGTGCGGTACGTTATGGTTATTCTTATCTAGGTTTTCAGGAGCCGTTTTTTTACAAGCTGGTTGCTGTTCTGGCGGATCAGTTCAAGGATGTTTTTGCTGAGTTGAAATCGCAGGAAGAATTTGTGACGCGGGTGATCCTGGAAGAAGAAAAAAGCTTTTTAAGAACGCTTGAATCTGGTCTGAAGCGACTGGATGTGATTGTGAATTCTTTGAAAGAAAAAGGCATTAATACCATTGCCGGTAACGAGGTTTTTGAACTGAGCGACACATTTGGCTTTCCGGTTGACCTCACCGCGCTTATTGCAAGGGAAAAAGGATTTCAAATCGATGAAACAGGTTTCCAGGATGCACTAACAGAACAGAAAAACCGGTCGAGACAGGATGCAGCGAAGGAGGCTACGGACTGGATCGAGTTACGTGAAGCGGATGGCGTTGAGTTTTTGGGTTATGATTTTGAAGAAACACACAGTCAGATCACCAAATATCGTAAGGTTAAGACGAAAACGGGCGAAGAATATCACATTGTCCTGGACCGCACACCGTTCTACGCTGAAATGGGTGGACAAGTTGGTGACACAGGCGTCCTGCTCCTGGATAACGGTCTGGCAGATGGCAAAAAGACGATCCGGATCGTTGATACCAAGAAAGAGAACGACCTTTTTGTACATATTTCTTTGGATAAAAATCTGGATGACGCATTACAGAATGCAGGAATTATCGTCGCTAAGATCGATAGTGACCGCCGTGAAAAGATCAAGGCCAATCACTCGGCAACGCACTTGATGCTATCGGCGATGCGGGAAGTGCTCGGCACGCACATTGGCCAGAAAGGTTCTTTTTTGAACGACGAAGTGCTGCGTTTCGACTTTTCCCACTTTGCGAAAGTAACCGACGAGGAACTGCAAAAAATTGAAGACCGTGTCAATGAAAAAATCCGTGAGGACATTGCATTAGACGAAAGAAGGAACGTGCCAATCAAGCAGGCATTGGATCAGGGTGCAACGGCGACATTCGGTGAGAAATATGGCGATTTTGTTCGTCTGATCATTTTCGACCCGACTTACTCTTTCGAGCTTTGCGGTGGAACGCACATTCCTTCAACGGGCCAGATCGGTGTTTTCAAATTCATTTCCGAAGGATCTGTATCCGCAGGCGTGCGTCGTGTGGAAGCCGTTACAGGTGCGAAAGCGCTTGAAATCATGCGCGATCAGGAAGCAACCCTGACAAGGATCAAAGATTTGCTCAAAAACCCAACGGATCTGATCAAGGCCGTGGAGAGTTTATTGGACGAACGCAATGCTCTGCAAAAAAGGATTGTTTCGCTTGAAAACGAAAAGATCCAGTCTCTGAAAACGACATTGATCGACAATATGAAAAAGCACAGCACATTTAACCTGATCGTAGAGAAAGTGGACGTGCCAAATGCTGATTCATTGAAACAACTGTCTTATGAATTGCGGGACCAGATCGAAAACCTGATCGCTGTTTTTGGGACAGAAATCGCTGGTAAGCCGCAGCTTTCGGTGTTTATTGCTGAAAATATCGTGCAGGAAACGGGTTTGAATGCCGGTAAGATCGTGAAAGATCTCGCGAAGGAAATTCGCGGCGGCGGTGGCGGTCAGCCATTCTTTGCAACGGCTGGCGGTTCGGACGCAAGCGGCCTGGACGCAGCATTGGATAAAGCGAAAGGGCTTTTCTAGGTAACTCCGTATGATAGGACACAAAAAGGGCGATACCAAAACTGGCGTCGCCCTTTGCTTTTACGACTAACTCACACCTTTTGCTGAACCAACATTTATATGCTTTTGAGGTAAAGTGCCAGGAAAACCGAATTTCCATCTGTTGTGAGACCAAAGCCATAACTCCGGCTGGCGCTTGATATTCTTTTCCAACTCTGCATAATACAATTTCATAATTTCTGTTTCGGTGATTTTTGCAGCATCCTTCACTAGCAGATTAAATCGAAAATTATATTTGTTCACACCCCGTTTTTGTACATCCAGATACACCACGGCACTATTTCGTCGGATCGCCATCCGTGCTGCACCCGTTTGTATATACGTATTATGACGAAAGAATTCAACAGCATGCTTACCCGCCTCTGCGGGTCTCTGGTCCGCAATGTTGATAAAAATGGCGGGCTTCGTATCCTGCCAATTGACTACCGAGCGATACCAATGAATCTTCGGGACCAGCTTCACGCCAAAGCGGCTTCTCAGCCCTTTCATTTTTTCGTTCAACATTGGATTTGAGACCGGCGAGTAAGCGGCCAGAACATTGCAATCGGTTAGCAGCGGCAGCGAAAACAGATATTCCCAGTTGCCATAATGTGAAACCATGAGCACAATGTCCTTTTTCTCCTTTATCAACTGATGTAAAACAGACTGGTTGCTATAGCTGACAAACTTTGCAAGATCTTGCGGCGAGAGTTTCCGCACCATAAATGGCTCAACAATTAGATCTGCCAGATGCCTGTAATATTGATTGGCCAACCCCGCTGTCTCTGCATTTGACAGTTCAGGAAAACAGATCGCCAGGTTTTTGAGGATCACCTTTTTGCGATAAGGCCAAATGTGCTTGAATATCAGATAAACCAATCGGGCGATTGATCGCCAAATGTGAACGGACAGGCTCGTAGTGCCCTTCCGGAAGAGAAAAGCGGTAAGCCCCCGCCCTTCTCTCCAAGGCAAAGTTTGCACGGCCCGCATTATAAAATAAACTGAATACCCGTATTGAATCCTAGGTGAACACCCTGGAAATCCTTTGAACTATCGTTTTTCCAGATGTATTTTTTTACAAAATCGTAGTCATTTTCGCGCTTATAACTTACGTAGTTGATGGTAGGGCCAGCGAAGATTTCGAGTTTGCTGCCAATCTTGTAAGCTGGGATAATGCGGAGTGAATTTTTAAAATAGTGGGCCTTTTTGAAGTTGGAAAGCGAATGGCTCACGGCTTCGAGATTAAGCCTGAAATTATCGACCAGCTTAATGTGTGCCCCTAAACCTGCCTCCACTGCATACATATCGCGTTTACTATCTTTGAAATTATACCCAATCCCCGCAATTCCATACAAAACCCGGCCCCCTGAACGGAATGAAGCAATGGTAGTCATAGACTCGTCGAATGTTAAGGCGATGGATTTTTCACCACTTTTAATAAAATTAAAAATGGCGATCGGGTAATCGCTGGTGTCGGCGATGTTGATCAAACCAGCCAGTTGGATGCCTTTCACATTCTTGGCAATGTTAGCAAAACCCGCAACCTGCCCATTGACATTCTTGCCCTTATTCAGAAATCCGCTAACCTGCAATCCCTTCGCATCATTGCGTGTAATGTTGGCAAAACCAGCCATTTGCAAGGACTGAGAGCTTCCGGCCAGGTTCATGAAACCCGCAATCTGTGCGCCCTTTGCTTCATTCTTAACAATATTTGAGAAACCTGCCATCTGGATTCCGTTGGCATTATTCCCGATAATGTTAGCCCCTCCCGCAATTTGAACTCCTTTTGCATTGCTGGATATTAAGTTTACCGCGCCCGCCATTTGCCAGCCCGAAGCGTCCTGCTTGATCACATTAGCAGCGCCTGCGATGGCCACACCGGTTTCTGACTTGGAAAGCCCGGCAATGGCGTGGAGCGAAAACTGGTTTGTATAGGACGCAGCGTGTTTGCCATTGGTGCTGAGCGGATAAATAAGTCCGAAGTGCACAACCGATGTGCTGTCCTTCTGGCCAAAAGAAACAAGGGATAAACCGGAGAGGAATATGCTGAGGAATGCAGCCTTAGCTACGCAAAATCTTAAATTTTTCATGTGAATGTATTTAAAAAGAAATCATTTAAACACATACAGTCCGCAGGAACCCCAAAATTGCAGGCCTTCAATCCGGTCCAATTGCTGTATGCAAAGTACCGACAACGAGAGGCATGGTTACCCTAAAATAATCAGGAAAAATAGTAGATAATTAAAGGCCGCGACCGTAACGCCAGCTCAAACCGCCTTGCCAGCCGATCCAGGAAGTCATGTTTTTGTTGCCCATTTTGAAGTCGGGGTAACCTTTTGGGGGGAAAGATTTGTAGCCTTTTTCGGTTTGGAAGCCGTCGCTGTCGTAAACGGTGAATGATGGGCCGGCGAAGAGCATCAGGCGTTTATTCAGCTTGTAAGTCAGGGAGGTTTGGAAGCGGTAAATGAAAGGCAGCTTATCCCAGCTGGTGGTATGAATGTTCTGATTGAGAATTTCGGTGAAGAAGCCAACCTTTTTGAATGGAAAAAACTCCCGTCCTATTCCTGCACCAAATGTAAGGACCTTGTTTTGTCCGCCTGTGGTGGAGCCGACCATGAGTATGCTGTAAAATTTGTGCGTACCCATCTTCCAGGCCACATTCAAAGGCGTCACGTCATTGGCATAAAAAGAAATATTGGAAGTGCTTTTTTTGATAATATTGATCAATCCTAAACTCAAACCCGACGAACTGTCTGCAATGTTGATAATGCCCAGCTGCGTTCCGTGAAGCCGCCTGGCCACATTGATCGTCGCGAGCTGAAAACCGCGCACCTCGCGCTTGCCTATGTTGATCCCCCCGCTAATTTGTCCACCCGAAAGGTTCCCTTGGACTACATTGACACCCCCGCCAACCTGTACACCGTTGAAATCTTCCGAAGCGTGGTTGTAAGCGCCCGAAATCTGCGCACCGCTCGATCTATCACCAAGAATGCTCAATGCACCTGACACTTGCACACCGCGCAACGGCCCTGCGGAACGGCTCAAAAATCCACTGACTTGCGCACCACTTACATTTTTTTTGACACTCCCAGCAAATCCGGAAACCTGGACGCCGCTCAGCGAGTCAAGAATGTGATTCAGAAACCCAGCCACCTGGGCGCCTTTTACATCGCCCGAAACCACATTAAAAAGCCCCGCGATCTGGACATAACGCACATCCTGCTTTGAAATATTGAAGCCACCGGCTATTTCTGCGCCATTTACACCGGCCGTATAACCGCCCAGAAGGTTAAGGGAAAATTTGTTCACAACCTGCGAGCTCATCCGTCCATGCGTCCCCAAACCTGGTGTCAATGACGCCTGGTAGGGCAATGCGACGAAGAAACGGCCAATGTTGCGGCTTTGCGCGCGAAGCTTCGAGGAAAGGAAAAAACGGCCAAGCCAGGTGGATTCGCCTTCGGAATAGCGGACAATGAGTGGGTCGAGGTCAACCGCTTTTTGTATAATATTGATCCGAAGATCTGCACTTTCCTGATAGATCACAATCGTCGTATCCCCATAGCCCACTTTGCTGATTGTCAGGCTTAAAGGCAAGCTCCGGTCTTTAATGCGTATTCTGAAATGCCCGGCGTCATCAGACAATGTTGAAACCAGTAACTGCCTTGAATAAACGCTGGCGTAATCAATGGGCACATTGGTTTCCTGATCGAAAATATGGCCGCTTATATAAAACACCTTTTCTTTCGCCGCGGGAAGAATGATCAGGTAATCCCCTTTTTCCCTGTATTGATATTTGTTGCCGAACAACTGATCCAAAACCTGCTTAAGTGGTTGCCGCGCAGCATTTAATGTTACCAGACTATCGCCTAAAATAATGTTGCTGTTATATGAAAAGTAAAATTTTCCCTGATCGCTGATGTTTTTTAATACTTCTGAAACGGGTTCTTTTTGCGCGGATACGCTTACGGTTTTATTCAGAATGCCCTGTGCGTAGGTTGCACAGGGCATTATTAGCATGATAATGATGTATTTTATCGTGTTCAGTTTCGTAAAGGTCTGATTCATTCCGAAAGATAAGCGCTATTTCAAAATGATCTGCTCTCCGCTATGCTCAACTTTTATTGTTAATGTTTCACTAATCAGGCTCAATGTGCTGTCCAGCGACTTTTTATCAAATGTGGTGTTGATAGGCATGTTGTTCAGACGTTCATTTTCAATCACAATATTGGCGTCGTAAGTTTCATTCAGTATTTCCACCAATCTCCACAAAGGCGTATCGTTGCACACCAGCTTGTTTGTCCTGTAATATTTGTAAAAATCATCTGCCGTTTCATCCTTAACCAGTGCCGGATGCGATTTAAGCACCGTTGCTTTCTGCTTTGGACTAATGCGGACAAACTCGTTGTTTTTAGCCACTTCAACCAAACCGGTTTCCACGATCACTTCTGTCTTCTTTGCATTGTCCTTCACATTAAAACTAGTCCCCAAAACCTTAACGGTCATATCATTCACAGCGATCACAAACGGTTTGGTCTTGTCTTTGGTAACCTCAAAAAACGCCTCGCCCGTTAATGACACTTCCCTTTTGCCACCAGAGAATTCCGCCGGATAAGAAATGCTTGATTTTTTATTCAAAGTCACAATGGACCCGTCGGGCAATGTATCGATCACTGTTTCTCTCCCTGATCGAACGGTCAGCATTTGCGGCTCCGCATTTTGACCAAAAAATACATATGCAAGCCAGCCGGTGCACAAAGTTGCGGCAATCAGCGCGGCGGCCCTGAGGAGCGCGAACGACTTTTGGGACTCATAAAGCGGGATTACCGGCGCTTCTTCTTCCCTACTCTTCTGTGTCCGTTTGCGGAACCGCTCCCAGGCTGCGTTTTCATCCACGGCGCTCTGTGCCGCGAGTTGCTTGCTCTGGTTCCATATCAATTCAAAATGTTCGAAATAACGCTGGTTATCATCGCTGTCGGACAACCATTGGTTGATCTCGATCTGTTCTGCGACGCTCGTCTCATCCAGTAAAGCCTTGACAAGCAGGTCGTCTATGTTGTAATTCAGTTCTTTATTCATGACCGGCACGGATTAGCTGAGGAGAAATAAAAGGATGGATGCAGGCAGGAAATCAACCAGTTTCAGGCGCAGCAGACGCAGTGCCTTACCCATTTGATTTTCCACTGTTTTCAATGGCAATTGCAGGCGGTCGGCGATTTCCTGGTATTTCAGTTCTTCAAAACGGCTCATCTGGAAAATCGTTCTGCACTTTTCGGGCAATTCTTTAAGGGCTTTGTCCAGGCGCTGTTCGAGCTCTTTCAGTTCCAGCGGATGGGAGGTGTTATTGCTGTGTTCCATTTGGTTAATTGCGTACGTTTGGTAGGCGTCCCTCACTTTCAAATGTTTGATATAATTAAGGCTTTCATGATAAACCGAGCGGTAGAGATAGCCGCTGACGGATTCTTTGATTTCAATGTGATCTGTTTTTTCCCAAAGCCGGCAAAACACATTTTGCACCATTTCCTCGGCCATAATATCGTCCCGCAGAATAGTGCAGGCATAGGCATGGAGGCCCTTAAAGTGTGCTTTAAAAACCCGTTCAAACTCTGCTTCCCGATCCCTGCTTAAATATGTCACGTGATCCGCGATGGCTACGTTCATTGCAATGGTAGATTACTGGTAAAAAATAAGCGCCCGACTTAGGCTGTTCATTGGAATGACAACCAGTCGGGCGCTTACCCTAGATTTTCCGGAAAATATTTCCGGCATTTATTTGATCTATTGCTTTTTAGACGCTTTTAGCGAGTCGGCTTTATTGCTTTTGTAACGTTTATCCGGCATGCCGTCTTTTTTCAGGTTCTTGTTTTCGCTGTAACGCTTGTCCGGCGTCCCGTCGGCTTTGAGTTTCTTGTTCTCAGCATAACGCTTGTCGGGCGTTCCGTTGGCTTTTACCTTAATGGTCGTCTTGTCATTTCCGGTCTGCCTGGTGGCAACGGTCGTTTTGTTGGTAGCCGGTTTGGCTGGTGTTGCAGTTTGCGCAAATGAAGGCGCGGCAAATGCCATAAAGGCCAGCAAGACTAATGCTTTCAAGTTTTTCATTTTCATTGGATTAAAGTGTGACAAACGCGATCTTGTTCCAGCTCACATTAAAAAAATCCAGCCAGAGCTGTTCGACAAGATGAATTTAATCATCATTTAATCCAAAGTTTTATCGACTAGCCGTTACTTTTTCCAATCAACAACGTCTCAATAGCATTTAACCAACAATGCTATGACGACAAAAAACACAACCATTCAAGTTTCAGGGCAGGAAATCGACCTTATGAACATTAATGACAACGATTTCATATCCCTCACAGACATTGCCAAGCACAAAAATCCGGAGTTAGCCGGACAGCTCGTCTTAAATTGGCTCAGGACAAGATTCACAATTGAATTTATGGGACTGTGGGAACAGATGCATAATTCGAATTTTAAAGTCATCGAATTCGATGACTTTAAAAATGATGCGGGGAGCAATTCATTCATTTTATCTCCGAAACAATGGATTGAAAAAACAAATGCTATTGGCCTGATTTCCAAGGCAGGAAGATATGGTGGCGGCACATATGCGCACAAAGATATTGCCTTTGAATTCGCTTCATGGATCTCTCCATCATTTAAATTGTACTTGATTAAAGAATTTCAACGCCTGAAATCAGATGAAAGTGATCGCCTCAAACAAAGCTGGAATCTGCAAAGAACGCTGGTCAAGGTAAACTACACGATTCATACCGATGCAATCAAAGCGCATCTTATTCCAAAATCGCTGAACAGGGAACAATGCAGTGCGATTTATGCAAGCGAAGCAGATCTGCTCAATATGGCGCTCTTTGGAATGACTGCCAAAGAATGGCGTGATCAGAATAAAGGGATTATGGGCAATGTGCGGGATAATGCGTCCATTGAGCAACTAGTTATCCTCTCCAATTTGGAAAGCATTAACGCAATGCTCATTCAACAAAAGTTAAGTGCTTCGGATCGACTGGTTCAGCTTAACCAAATCGCTATCACACAAATGCAGTCGCTTTTAAACCTTACGCTTGTGAAGAAGCTGAAATAGCAGCTATGCAACGTCTATGTCGATTATTTAAGGAATACAGCTCAATTTCATTATAGAGCAAAGCATTTAAATTGTATTTTCGCATAAATAAAATCTATTAATATTACTGACTCTAACCTATTAAATGAATATTCAACAACTGGAATACATTGTAGCCGTTGATAACTACAGGCATTTTGTTCAGGCGGCTGAGCATTGCAATGTGACCCAGCCTACGCTTTCGATGATGATCCGTAAGTTGGAAGAAGAATTAGCTGTTAAGATTTTTGACCGGACGAAGCAGCCGATTGTCCCAACCGGAATTGGCCGTGAAATAATTGATCAGGCTAAAACGATTTTGCGTGAAGCATCGCGGATGAATGAGATCGCCAAGCATTTTAATGGTGACTTATCGGGCGAATTGCGGATCGGGATCATCCCAACCATTGCGCCTTATCTGCTGCCACATTTTGTGAATCCATTTATCAGTCATTATCCGGACATCAAGCTGCATGTGTCCGAAATGATCACGGAAAGGATCATTAGTGAGTTGAAACTGGGCAATCTGGATGTGGGGATCATCGCCTCGCTATCCGAAGAAAGCAGCTTGCAGGAAATTCCGCTATATAAGGAACGCTTTTACGCCTATGTTTCGGAAAACACTGATTTATATGCCAAAAAATACATCCTGCCAGCAGATCTCGAACCCAATGAACTTTGGCTGCTGGAAGAAGGACATTGTTTTCGCACGCAGATCCAGCGACTTTGTGAGTTGAGCCGGAATAGCCAGTTTGGCAGCAGTTTTAGTTACCGGTCGGGCAGTATAGAAACGTTGATCCGGATGGTTGAAAAGAACGGAGGCATTACCATTCTGCCCGAAATGGCGGTTATGGAGCTTTCTGACGTCAGGAAAAAGCACATCCGGAGCTTTCAG
The DNA here is from genome assembly GCF_000428845.1 of Dyadobacter alkalitolerans DSM 23607. Taxonomy (GTDB): domain Bacteria; phylum Bacteroidota; class Bacteroidia; order Cytophagales; family Spirosomataceae; genus Dyadobacter; species Dyadobacter alkalitolerans. The sequence continues at coordinate 418,546 of NZ_AUAS01000005.1, forward strand.
TTTCCTGAGCCAGCGCGTGAAGTTTGCCTGCTGGTGAACCGCGAACAAATGAAAACAAGGCTCATAGATGCGTTAAAAACAGGAATTACTGCATATTTGCCGCAGGAAATTTTTGAAACAAATAAGGAAATTAGGATTTTGTAAAAATGAGCACTGATACTACGCAAAAAGCTTATGACAAATGGTCGGAGCAATATGATACGAATGTGAATAAAACTCGGGATCTGGAAGCAGTGGCACTGCGCGGGATCTTTGGTGATCAGACATTTGAAAGCATTCTTGAAATCGGATGCGGAACCGGGAAAAATTCTCAATATCTTATCACGAGAACGAAAAAGCTGGTTGGTGCGGACCTTTCAGCTGAAATGTTGGCCAAAGCCAAAGAAAAACTTGCCGGCTCGAACGCTGTATTCGTCCAGGCAGACATTACGCAAGGCTGGAATTTCACTCAGGAAAACTTTGAGCTGATCACATTCAGTCTCGTTTTGGAGCACATTGAAAACCTGGATTTCATTTTCAGTGAAGTAAGTAAAAAACTATCTTCCAACGGAAAAGTTTACCTCGGCGAGCTGCATCCATTCAAACAATATTCCGGCTCCAAGGCCCGCTTCGAAACCGAAGAAGGCCAGACCATAGTCCCCTGCTTCACCCACAACATCTCCGACTTCACCGAAGCCGCAGCAAAACACGGCCTAAAAATTGAAGAAGTCCACGAATTCTTTGACGACAACGACCGGACTAAGATTCCGAGGATTTTGGCTTTGGTGTTGGGGAAGGATTAGTGTTTAAACCGCAACGCGTGCTAACCTCCCCTGCAAATACTCCTGCATCCGCTCCAACCCAAACGCATTAAACGTCATATCCTTCGTTAAACCGCCTTTTCTTGCTACTGCTACGCCGTAATGCATGTCGAAATAGCCTTCTTTGGAGTGGGCGTCGGGGTTGATGCTGAGCAGGACGCCTTTTTCCATGCAGTAGGAAATCCAGCGCCAGTCGAGGTCGAGGCGCCAGGGAGAAGCGTTGATTTCTATAACTACATTATGCGCTGCGCAAGCGTCGATAATGGCTTTGTGATCGATGGGATAGCCTTCACGGGAGAGCAGTAAGCGGCCGGTTGGGTGGCCCAGGATGGTTGTATATGGATTTTCAATGGCTTTTAGCAAGCGCGTTGTAGCCTTTTCCAACGACATGGTAAGGTTACTATGCACGGAAGCAACAATGTAGTCGAATGAGGCCAGAATTTCTGTTGGGTAATCCAGCGAACCGTCACCCAGAATGTCGGATTCTATTCCTTTTAGAATTTTGAAAGGCTTTTCCGGATTTTCGGATGCAAAACGTGCATTCAGTTTCGCAATCTCTTCGTGCTGACGGATAACGTCCTCTACTTTAAGACCTTGGGCATAGGTGGCGGTTTGCGAGTGATCAGCAATTCCCAGATATTCAAAACCCAGCTCCCTGCAATAAAGCGCCATTTGTTCCAATGTATGCTGGCCATCGGAATAAGTGCTGTGGTTGTGTAAAATCCCTTTCAGATCGTCCCAGGTAATGAGTTGATCGGCGGAATGTGTCTCAGCCCAGGCAAATTCACCGGCACCTTCCCGCATTTCAGGAACAATGTAAGGCAATCCCGCTTTTTGGTAAATAGCTTCTTCATTCTCCGCCTCTTCGTAATGGGCTTGCCGCCAGATTGTGCTGCCGGTTGATGTGGGATAGCCTAAATGTAAGGCGTCAGAAGTTTCTATAAATAATTCATTCACAACACGTTCCGGCTTGGAAGCGATAATTTCAATGCCAACGGCCACGTCCTGCACATTTCCCCGCCATACAAAAGGTGACGACCGCTTTTCATCCTGGACCAGGATTTCAATGTCACCAATAAATGTCTGCAACAAAGCCGGCGAATCCGTTCCGACCAGTATTTTAATGTTGTCGACAATTTCAGCACGGCGCCGGATGTCTCCTGCTACTTCCACCTGATCAAAGTTTTTTTTCAGCTCTCTGACGATCATTTCCGCAATCACTTCTGCCTTATCCATCCGCAATTTACCCGCCTGATCTTTCAGAAATGCCAATGAATCGATGATCTTTTGCTGAATGCTCCCGCCGAAGCCTTTGAGCTTGGCGACGGAACCGTTCAGGCAAGCAAGTTCGAGCTCGTGCAGGTTGTCAATGCCCAGCTCCTGCCACAGAACCGCTATCTTTTTTGGCCCTATTCCTTTGATATTGAACATTTCCATCACCCCCAGCGGCGTGTTGCGCAGCAGCTCTTCGAGCTCGGGGAATGTTCCTGTTTTCGCGATCTGAACAATTTTCCCGGCAGTGCTTTTACCAATGCCCTGCAACTTGGTAAGCTCCTGTTCCGTCATATTTTGGAGCTCTCCTTCCTTATATTTATCCAGGTAAAAGGCCGCAATGGAATATCCTTTGATCTTAAAAGGGTCCACACCGTGCAGTTCCATTAATTTGGCGGTCAATTCCAGGATCTCTACAATTTCAGGATTGCTCATATCATTTCAGGTTAAAGAATTCTTTGCTAATTACGAAGTATGTCTTAGCATTTGCAAATATCGGGTAAGTAGTCCATTTTTTCCTTTAAGTAGTTATAGTATCAGCTGGTCTTAAATAGAAAAAACTTTAAACAAAACAGCCCTTTCCGGGACATAAAATAGGATTTCCAAAATGAGCATTGATCAATTAAAAAGTTACCGCGACGAGATTCACAACCATTTGACAACTGAACTGCTTCCTTTTTGGGAAACCAGATGTGTAGACAAGGAAAATGGCGGCTTTATTACGCATTTCGACAATGCCGGAAATGACTCCGGTGAGGATGAGAAGTCGCTTATAGCGCAAACCAGAACTGTTTTTACATTTTCCTCTGCGCATAGGGCTGGCTATGGCGACGGTCGCTATGCTGCTATCGCAAGCCACGGCGTCGATTTCCTGATCAATAAAATGTGGGATGAGAAAAATGGCGGTTTTTACTGGCTCTTGGACCGTAAAGGAAATGTTAAGATCGATGAAAAGATCGTTTACGGACACAGCTTTGCTATTTACAGCCTGGCCGAATACACATTAGCAACGGGCGATCCGAGGGGTTTGGAATATGCGGAAAAGGTGTTTGATCTGCTACAAATCCACGGCGCAGACACTTACTATGGCGGCTATTTTGAAATGTTCCACCGCAATTGGGAGCTGAAAGGCAATGGCCCGGCTGGCGGCGACCGCAAAACCCTGGATGCGCACATGCATTTAATGGAGGCCTTCACTACCTTATATGAAGCGAGCCAGAAACAGGTCCACAAGCGCAAGCTGATGGAAATTATCGAGCTGCTTTTGCATAAAATCATGCACCCAACCTATAAAACAGGCATTCCCCAATTCTGGGCAGACTGGACGGTTGCACCGCAGATCAAATTCGACATTATCTGGGGCTGGGACCGGTTTTCGGAAGACGGCATGAAAAGCAGTGCCGAAGACAATACAAGCTATGGCCATAATGTAGAGTTTGCATGGTTGCTTATGCACGCGCTCGACATTGCTGGCGTGCCTTATGACGCCTATCAGGGCCAACTTCTGGCTTCGTATGATCACGCTGTGGAACACGGCATCGACTGGGAATTCGGTGGCGTGTATGTGGAGGGCTCGCACGCGGGTGAAGTTTATGACCGTGAAAAGGAGTTTTGGCAACAAGCCGAGGTGATCATTGGCATGCTGGACGCTTACCGCGTTTACGGCGATGAAAAATATCTGAAAGCTTACGATGCAACGCACCGTTTTGTGTTTGATAAAATGATCCACCATGAAGTAGGCGAATGGCTGCCTTTGCTGACACGCCAGGGAGAGCCGATCTGGAAGCATATGAGCCATTCATGGAAGGTGAATTACCATTCCGTGCGTTCTATGGTGCAGGGAATTGTACGCCTTGATAAGCTGATTGCACAATCTGCGTAAGATTTTCCATACAAAACGTTGCACTGATCCTTGAAATCATTTAGCAAGGACACAAAACACGGTTTGGTATGATGTTTGAACTGTTGTGTGTAGTTCAATGCTTCTAACGAGGCTACTTTTTAAATTTAAATAGAAAAAGTCATGAGTGCTTTCACACAACAAGTAAAAGGCAATTGGAACGAGCTAAAAGGCAAATTCAAACAACAATATGCAGATTTGACCGACGATGACCTGTTATATGAAGATGGTAAAGAAGACGAACTTCTTGGAAAGCTTCAAAAAAAACTAGGAAAGACCCGTGAAGAAGTGGAAAGTGAAGTGGATAGATGGTCACGATAGACCTGGTTTTGACATACTGAGTAAATAATAGGTTAAGAGCCCTGGAGTTGCGATTCCAGGGCTCTTTTTGTAGTAGGAAGCTCTGCAAACGTCCTTTTTATTTCATCTTTTATATAAATGTTCTTGAAATGAATCCAAATGAAATACCAGTCGGCATAGTGGGTTTGGGATTAATGGGTTGCAGTATTGTGACGTGCCTGCTGATCGCCGGCCATCCCGTGGTTGCCGTTGCGCCTGTGAGCGCGGATCTGCTTCATGCGGAAAGAAGGATTCGGGAACATCTGGAAAATGCAAAAGAAAAGGGACTCATTGAAAATGATCCGGAATTTTATTTCAAAAATCTCATCATTACCGAGGATTACGCCCAGCTGAAACCGTGCAAAATTGTTAACGAATGCACGATTGAAGACATTGATATCAAGAATTCAGTATATAAAAAAGTTGAAGCAGTTATTGCGCCGGATGCATTGTTGTCGAGCAACACTTCTGCTATTCCAATTAGTCAGCTGCAAAAGTTAACACTTCATCCTCAGCGCTTTCTGGGACTGCACTGGACTGAACCGGCGCATACAACGCGGTTTCTGGAAGTGATCTGCGGAGATGATACGGACATTAAAAACGCGGAATATCTGTACGAGCTTTCCTACAAATGGGGAAAAGAGCCGATCCTGGTGAGAAAGGACATTGCCGGATTTATCACCAACCGGCTCATGTATGCCATGTATCGCGAGGCAATCAGTCTGGTAGAAAATGGTTACGCGACAATTGAAGACGTCGACCGCTCTTGCCGCAACAATGCCGGTTATTTTATGACATTGGTCGGTGTTTTCCGCTGGATGGACCTGACCGGCGTGCCCGCCTATCACACCGTCATGAAAAACCTGCTCCCTACCTTAAACAACAGTACCGAAGTCCCCGAACTTATCGATAAAGTAGTTCGCGAAGGCGGCCGAGGCATCTCCAACTCCCACGGATTCTACAACTACGAACCCGGCGAAGCCGAAGTCTGGGAAGAAACATTCAAAGAATTCACCTACGAAATAAGGCAGCTCGCATTAAAATACCCGGCAGATGTTGTGAAGAAAAGGCTGGCTGAGAAGCGTAATGGATGACATTATTTAGGAGAAAATTTTTTGTAAATATCCCCGCGTGACTGGATCGTAATAATGGAAACAATCTTGATCGTGCCGCCATCATATTTAAGGCCAATCCTGTAACCACCCACACGAATCCGGTAATATTCCTTATTGCCTTTTCCTTGCAGCAAGGAACAGTCAGGGATATCCATGATGTGATCAACGACTTTGATCGTATTCAAAACAACAGCGACTTGTCGCTGAATATAATTCGGACAACGTTTTAATTCCTTCACAAATGTCTTTTCGACAACTAGTTCCATCCCATTTCTTTTTGGAACTGCTCAAAAGTTAAGGTATCGCCCTTATCCCGGTCCTTTAAAATTTCGAGAAGAAAGATATCTTCCAGCTCCTGATTTTCAATTACTTTCAAAATTTTTTCCACTTCCTCAACCGACCAGTTTCCACGTTTCTTTTTTTGGGAAAAATTAGGTGCAGGAATGCCGGTTTTCTCCGCGATATAGGCATTTTTATATCCTGACTTATCAATCAGGATTCCTAAATGACTCTTTAACTCTTTATAATCTTCGATAATACCTAACATATCAAGAACATTGGCGTTTCATTAGTAATATTACTAATTATTTTTTGTTTGATTACTAATATTGATTTAAAATTTCACTCGAAAGTGCAGGTTCCATAAAGAAGATTAAGCATCTAAACTTTTCCTTATCCCTCTCATTTCTCCTGATCCTTTTTACCAAAAAACTGGTTCTTGATATAAGACTTCACTAGTTTTGGATGGTGCCGGTTTTGGTGCCGGAAGTTTTTTGGAGACCTCCAATTTTTTAGTAAAATAATTCCACAATGGATGATTTTATAGCTGCCCGATCTCAGATGGCCCTTTCGCTGGGCTTTCATATTATATTTTCCTGTATTGGCATGGTCATGCCGTTTTTTATGGCCGTAGCGCATTATTACTGGCTCAGGACCGGCAACATTGTTTATAAAAACGTCACAAAAGCATGGAGCAAAGGCGTTGCAATTTTCTTCGCGACAGGCGCCGTCTCCGGGACGGTCCTTTCATTTGAACTTGGGCTCTTATGGCCGGAATTTATGAAACACGCAGGTCCCATATTTGGAATGCCGTTCTCGCTGGAAGGAACGGCATTTTTTATTGAGGCCATTGCCCTGGGTTTTTTCCTTTATGGTTGGGACCGGTTTAACAAATGGTTCCACTGGTTCACCGGCGTCATTGTCGGCGTAAGCGGACTTGCATCCGGAATCCTGGTGGTGGCTGCGAATGCGTGGATGAACAGTCCGGCTGGTTTTGATTTTGTCAACGGCCAATACATCAACATTGATCCTATCGAAGCCATGTTCAATGACGCCTGGTTTTCGCAGGCACTTCATATGACCATTGCTGCGTTTGTAGCCACGGGTTTTGCGGTTGCGGGCGTACACGCATTCATGATCCTAAAAGGCAAGAATGTGCTTTTTCATACCAAATCCTTTAAAATAGCCGCAATATTTGGGTGCGTAGCTGCGATTTTGCAACCACTAAGCGGTGATATTTCGGCCAAGGATGTGGCCATTCGCCAGCCTGCCAAGCTTGCGGCCATGGAGGCGCATTTCCATACTGAAAAGTCGGCGCCTCTGATCGTCGGCGGCATCCCTGACGAAGAGAATAAAAAGGTGGATTACGCCATAAAATTGCCTGGCTTCCTGAGCTTTCTGGCACACGGTGATTTTGAATCAGAAGTGACAGGCCTGGATAAAATTCCCGAAGAAAACCAGCCCCCGGTAGCCATCACGCATTATGCGTTTCAGATTATGGTCGGCATGGGCATGGCAATGATGCTGGTTGCTATCCTTTATTTTATTGCGCTTTGGAAAAAGAAAAACTGGCTCGCCAGTCCGTGGCTGTTGAAATTGTTCGTTGCAGCAACGCCGCTGGGCTTCATCGCCGTGGAAGCTGGCTGGACCGTAACAGAAGTGGGCAGACAACCCTGGATCATCCACAACGTCATGCGGACTGCCGACGCCGTAACCCCCATGCCTGGCATAGCCTACTCATTCTACCTTTTCAGCGCCGTGTATGTCTCATTAGCATTAGTCGTAATTTTCATGCTCTACCGTCAAATCAAAATGGTAGGAACGCTATACGACAAACCGAGATAAAGCCAACCAAGCACATCGCCCGGCGACCCGGTCAATCATCGCCCGGCGACCCGGTCAATCATTCAATCATCGCCGGCGACCCGGTAACATTTTAAATTAAAATGCTCTACATAGTCATCACCTTTCTCTGGACTTCCATCCTCCTCTACCTGCTGCTGGGCGGTGCGGATTATGGCGCCGGGATCATCGAGCTTTTTACGTCACGTAAAAATAAAGCGGTGACCCGCAAGACATTATACGGCGCTATCGGGCCGATCTGGGAAGCGAACCACATGTGGCTGATCATTGCCATCGTGATCCTGTTTGTAGGTTTTCCGGTGATTTATTCAACCATGTCTGTGCACCTGCATATCCCGCTTACCATCATGCTTCTGGGCATTATAGCACGTGGGACAGCCTTTACTTTCCGACATTATGACGCGGTTGTAGATGATATGCAGTATTTATACAACACGATATTTGCCATATCGAGCTTCATAACGCCCCTATTTCTGGGCATCATTGCAGGAAGCGCCGTTTCCGGCCACATTGATCCACAGGCTGACACCTTCCTTTCAGCTTATATTTTCAGCTGGCTGCATTGGTTTGGGGTTTCGGTCGGCCTGTTCACTGTAGCAATTTGCGGTTTTTTGGCTTCTGTATATCTGATCGGTGAAACGGATAATGATCAGGACCGGTTGCGCTTTGCACACAAAGCGCAGTTTTTCAATATTGCTGCCGTCATATGCGGGATACTCGTCTTTATTGCCGCCTATATCGAACACATTCCGCTGATCGACTGGGTCTTTGGAAACTGGGTCGGGCGGATCGCCATTGTTTCTGCTACGCTTTCGCTGGTTTGGATGTGGTCGCTGCTTTACCAGGGCAAGCTTGCTCTGTTGCGGCCGCTTGCAGGATTTCAGGTGACAATGATCTTGCTGACAACCACTTACAAGCATTTCCCTAACATTGTAATCTTAAAAGGAGGCGGTTATTTATCACTGCTGGAACACAGCGGGCAGGAGAAAACAATGGAGGCGCTGGCACTCGCATTGCTGATCGGCAGCGTTTTCATTCTTCCTGCATTGTTCTACCTGATTTACAGCTTTCAGAAAAAACCTTTGGAGTACGGGACCGAACATTAGCCAATGAATCAACCATAGCGGCCGTTCGCACATCCGAAAGGCGGCCTTTTCTCAATTACCAATACTTTGGAATGCGAGAAAAGTGCAATAGGCTTTGCATTAAAAGTGCCTCGCCCGCCTGGTATGATCAAAATTCTAATTGTTGATGATGAACAAAAGGCAAGGAGTTTCCTGCATCGGCTGATCATCGAGTTTGTCCCGGAAGTGTCTGAAATCCGCTTCGCTGCGTCAGCGGCCAAAGCACGGGAGCTATTGACTGACTATGAGCCTGATATTGCATTTCTGAATATTGAAATGGCTTATCAAAACGGGTTTCAATTGCTGATAAGTTTGACAAATCCGCAGTTTGAGGTCATTTTCACAACCAGCCAGAGTAAATATGCCATTCAGGCTCTTCGGTTCAGTGCGCTGGATTATCTGATGAAACCCATTGACCCGAAAGAACTCGTCGGTGCGATCCAGCGCTATCTCGTGAAGCGCAATATGAAGCCCAGAAGGCCAAAGACATATGAGCATTTCATAGGCAGCGCGGAGAAAAAAGACTCCAAAGAGTTCCGGCTGACGGTTAGCTCTAGTAAGGGCGTTTTCTTTTTCCCGCTTGCTGAGATTATCCGCATCGAGTCCGACCGCAACTACTCGGTTATCCATTTCACGGATCAAGTAAAACCTTTTGTTGCTACCAAAACGCTTAAATATTTTGAGTACATTCTCGAACAATTTAAATTCATCCGGACGCACAAATCCCACCTGGTTAATGCTGAGCATGTTATCCGTATCTCCAACGGCAATGATTTTGTTGTGCTTTCTGATGGGACAAGAATAGAGGTTTCGCGGAGAAAAAGAGAAGTCCTGATAAGGTTGCTGAATGTGTAATTGGGTGATAAATTGCCAAAAGAATTCGGCCCTTGTCAAGTAGATACGCGGCGAAGCGACGTTACTATATCTTGTTATTAATTACTAACTACGGACCTCTATGACCGATCGTAAAACACGGCTGGCTATCATTCTCATTACTTCTTTATTTTTTCTTTGGGGTTTCGCCCTTAATCTCAACCCTATCCTCATTCCGCATTTAAAGAAAGCATGTCAGCTAAGTGACTTTCAATCAGCACTAATCGATTCGGCTTCTTATATCGCTTACTTTCTGATTGCATTGCCTGCCGGACTTTTTATGAAAAGGTTCGGTTACAAAGCCGGGATCACGTTGGGGCTGCTTTTGTTTGCATTTGGCACATTCCTATTTTATCCAGCCGCCGAAATGAGGCATTTCGGCTTCTTCCTGTTTGCCTTATTCGTGATTGCAAGCGGTTTAACATTGCTGGAGACGGCTGCTAACCCATACATAACCGTTCTGGGAGACAGTGAATCGGCTACGCAGCGACTTAATTTCGCACAGTCATTCAATGGTTTAGCGGCATTTTTAGCGCCGTTAATGGGCGGGACTTTTATCCTCTCGGGAAAAACACTCTCTGAACAGGAAGAGCAATCCATGTCTGCGGACCAGCTGAACAGTTACCTCAATGCAGAAGCTTCTTCGGTTCAAATACCCTTTCTTGTGATAGGAATTGTGGTTTTGTTGGTTGCGGTAATGATCTGGCGCACGCAATTGCCGGAAATCAAGGAGGAAACGGACGACAGCGGTAAGATCAGCGGCTCGATATGGTCAGAAAAAAACCTGATTTTAGGAGTTATAGCACAGTTTTTCTACGTTGGTGCGCAAGTTTGTATCAGCAGTTTCTTTATTCGTTTTTCAGATAAAGTCGCAGGCATTGATGAAAAAACGGCCGCATATGTGCTGTCCGGAGCATTTTTAAGCTTTATGATCGGCCGGTTTATAGGCACTTATCTGATGCGATTTGTAGCTCCGCCGCGCTTACTGGCACTTTACAGCATTATTAATGTTGCATTGCTCATCCTGGCCGTCCTTACCGAAGGCATGGTTGCGGTATATGCATTGGTAGGCGTGCAGTTTTTCATGTCCATTATGTTCCCGACGATTTTTGCGCTCAGTATCCGCGGACTGGGAGAACAGACCAAAATCGGGTCTTCACTGGTTATTATGTCGATCGTTGGCGGCGCGATTTTCCCGGTTATTATGGGTCAGGTTTCTGATATTTCGTCGATACAAACGGCCTATATTGTTCCGGCGGTCTGCTTCCTGGTGGTTCTTTATTTTGCGATCAAAAACAATTCAATTAAACATGTGACGCTGGGTGCTTCCCATTAAAAGTCGTCCGTATTCTTGCTAACATTCTCTATTATGGATTTACAATTAAAAGATAAAGTCGTTATCGTAACGGGTGGCGCAAAAGGGATTGGTGAAGGCATTGTGCATGTGCTGGCCAACGAGGGCGCTATTCCGGTTATAGTTGGCCGCAATGCTGCTGATAATCAAAAATTGGTTGACGAGCTTTCCGCCAAAGGCACGTCCTCATTCCAGGTGGTTGCCGAGCTTACCAGGCCCGAAGCTTGCGAGCAGGCCGTTGCAGCCGTTTTAGAAAAATTCGGCCGCATCGACGGGCTGGTGAACAACGCAGGTGTAAATGACGGCGTGGGTCTTGAAAGTGGTAATTATGAAGCGTTTATGGCTTCGCTGCATAAAAATGTCGTGCATTACTATCTCATGGCACATTACGCATTGCCAGCATTAAAAGCTTCCAAAGGTTCCATTGTCAATATCAGTTCAAAAACCGCTGATACAGGCCAGGGAGGCACATCTGCGTATGCTGCATCCAACGGCGGACGCAATGCACTTACCCGTGAGTGGGCAGTGGAGCTTCTGAAATATGGCATCCGTGTCAATTCGGTGATTGTGGCTGAATGCTGGACGCCGCTTTATGAAAGATGGATCGAAACTCTGCCCAATCCGCAGGAAAAGCTGGCTTCCATCACGGCGCACATTCCATTGGAAAACCGGATGACAACGGCCGAAGAAATCGCTAACATGACTGTTTTTCTGCTATCACAACGTTCAAGTCATACAACAGGCCAGCTGATTTATGTGGACGGCGGTTATGTTCATCTGGACCGTGCATTGGCTAATTCTTAATATTCTCAACGTAAAATAGAAGTTAATTCCATTCAGCTATGGAGGTTTTGGTTTGTACAACACCAGGGGAATTTACTTATCAGCAGGCAGAAAAACCAGCGTTAACCCCGAGGAATACCATTATAAAGATTAAAAGGATCGGCATTTGCGGGACAGATCTGCATGCTTTTGAGGGAACGCAGCCTTTTTTCAATTATCCGCGCATTCTCGGTCATGAACTGGCCGGGGAAATTGTCGAAACGGACGGAGCGCCGGGGTTTTCGGTTGGTGAAGCAGTGACTTTTATTCCTTATTTCAATTGTGGCAAATGCATTGCCTGCCGGAACAATAAGCCTAATTGCTGCACGAGCATCCGGGTTTCCGGTGTCCATATTGATGGCGGGATGTCTGAATATTTATCGGTTCCCTCCTATTCGCTCGTGCATGGAAATGGTTTGAGCTTTGATGAATTGGCGCTTGTAGAAATGCTTTCGATCGGCGCGCACGGGATCAGGCGGGCAAATGTGGAGCCAAATGAAACGGTGCTGGTCGTGGGTGCCGGGCCGATCGGGCTAGGAACGATGGAATTCGCACGCATTGCCGGGGCGAATGTGATTGCGCTGGATATTAATGATGGAAGATTAGCGTTCTGCCGTGAAAAACTGGGCGTAGCGCATACGATCAATGCATTGAATGACAATGCTTTGGAAAAAATAGCCGAGATCACAAATGGCGACATGCCTACGGTGATCGTGGATGCAACAGGCAATCTGAGAGCGATTAACACTGCATTCAGCTATCTGGCACATGGCGGCAGATATGTGCTTGTAGGCCTCCAAAAAGGGGATATCAGTTTCAGTCATCCCGAATTCCACAAGCGGGAAGCCACATTAATGAGCAGCCGTAACGCAACCCGCGCTGATTTTGAGCATGTGATCAGCAGCATGAAAAACGGCTTTATCGATCCTACCACTTACATTACGCACCGGGTGGCTTTTGGTCAGGTTAAGGACGAGTTTGAAGGCTGGCTGGATCCTGCCAATGGTGTGATCAAGGCGATGGTTTCTGTGGACTGAGCCGTTTGTTTTATTGTAATTTAAAAATGCCTGACTGTTTCGGATCAGGCATTTTGCTTTCATTTAGGGTGCGTATTTGCGTTAAGTTTGAACTTCAATGAGAAAAGCTGTTGAAATATTAATTACCCTCGTAATTTTGCAGGTGTTTTGCCTCAGACTTTTACGAGCCAAACATTGGAACAGTAACTACTTTCATGAAGAAAATCCGTAATTTTTGCATCATTGCCCATATTGACCACGGGAAAAGCACACTGGCAGACCGATTGCTGGAATTTACAAATACTGTAAGCAAACGCGAAATGCAGGCCCAGTTACTCGATAACATGGACCTGGAACGCGAGCGCGGCATCACGATCAAGAGCCACGCCATCCAAATGACTTATCCTTACAAGGGAGAAGAATATACATTTAACCTTATCGATACGCCGGGCCACGTTGACTTTTCATACGAGGTTTCGCGCTCCATTGCTGCCTGCGAAGGCGCATTGCTGCTCGTAGATGCATCGCAGGGAACGGAAGCCCAGACGATCTCGAACTTATATCTGGCGATCAACCACGACCTGGTGATCATTCCGGTTTTGAATAAAATAGATTTGCCAGGCGCTATGCCTGAGGAAATTAAGGATGAAATGGTCGATCTGCTCGGTTGCGATCGGGATGACATCATTCCTGCCAGTGGCAAAGAAGGAATCGGTATCGAGGCCATTCTGAATGCGATTGTTGAGCGAATTCCTGCGCCGGTTGGCGATCCGAAAGCACCCTTGCAAGCATTAATCTTTGACTCGGTCTTTAATTCATACCGTGGGATCGAAGTTATTTTCCGGGTTAAAAACGGGACGATCCGAAAAGGCGATCGCGTTAAATTTATGGCGACGGGCAAAGAATACATTGCCGACGAGATCGGAACGCTCGGTCTACAACAAATACCAAAACAAGTGGTGGAATGCGGCGACGTAGGTTACCTGATTTCGGGAATTAAAGTAGCGAAGGAGGTAAAAGTAGGCGACACATTTACGCATATCGACAGGCCTGCAAGTGAAGGAATCGTTGGTTTTTCAGAAGTTAAGCCGATGGTTTTCGCCGGGATTTATCCGGTTGACACGAGCGAGTTCGAAGAGTTGCGTGAGGCCATGGAAAAGCTGCAACTAAATGATGCTGCGCTTGTTTGGGAACCGGAAACATCTGCGGCATTGGGCTTTGGCTTCCGTTGCGGATTCCTCGGAATGCTGCATATGGAGATCGTTCAGGAACGTCTGGAACGTGAGTTTGATATGACCGTGATCACGACCGTCCCATCCGTGCAGTTCCGCGTTACCAATACGAAGAATCAGCTATTGAATATCAGCGCACCTTCGGAAATGCCTGATCCTAACCACATTAATTCGATTGAGGAACCATATATCAATGCACAAATCATCACGAAATCCGATTACATCGGCGCGATCCTGAACTTGTGTATGGACAAACGTGGCATTCTTAAAAACCAGGTTTACCTGACTTCGGAACGCGTTGAGCTTCAATTTCTTATTCCGCTTGCGGAGGTTGTTTTTGATTTCTTTGATAAACTAAAAACAATTTCCCGCGGTTATGCTTCCCTGGACTACGAACTGGCGGGTTACCAGGAATCGGACATGGTGAAACTGGACGTCATGCTGAATGGCGAGCCTGTGGATGCACTTTCGGCTATTGTTCACCGTTCAAAATCGTATGAATGGGGCAAAAAGCTTTGCGAAAAGTTAAGGGAACTGATCCCGCGTCAGATGTTTGAAATCGCTATCCAGGCGGCCATCGGTCAAAAGATCATTGCGCGTGAAACGGTGAAAGCAATGCGTAAAGACGTTTTGGCGAAATGCTATGGCGGTGATATTTCCCGTAAAAGAAAGCTTTTGGAGAAGCAGAAAAAGGGTAAAAAACGTATGCGCCAGGTTGGTAATGTGGAAATTCCGCAGGAGGCGTTTATGGCCGTATTGAAAATCAATTGATTAAATCATAAATATTCAGCCGAGCGCTGTCTTGGTCAATTTTATGGCGTGAAAGGCAAGACCTATCCGCGTTTTGTTGTAATTTTGACTGAATTCTAATTTTTAGACCAAGAAACTAAAATACCTTAACAAGCGATATGGCAGAAGTAATTCGTATGCCCAAGATGAGCGACACCATGGAAGAAGGTGTTATCGCAGAATGGCACAAAAAAGTTGGCGATACAATAAAATCAGGTGAAATCATTGCTGAGGTGGAAACCGACAAAGCAACTATGGATCTTGAGTCCTATTATGACGGCACTCTTCTATACATTGGTGTTAACAAGGGCGATGCGGTTCCGATAGACGGCATTATGGCCGTTGTTGGTTCCGAAGGCGAAGACTACAAATCATTGCTCGAAGGCGGAAGCACAAATGGCGCAGCGAAAGCGGAGGCAAGTGCAGAACCGGCCAAAGAAGAAGCAAAACCAGCCGCTGCCATTGAAACGGCGACGCCGGAACCTGCGAAAAAAGCAGCTCCTCCGGCCCCAGCTGAAAAAATCAACGCAGTCGTTGTCAGAATGCCGAAGATGAGCGACACGATGGAGGAAGGAACATTGGTAGGATGGCAGAAAAAGGTTGGAGATAAAGTAAAATCAGGCGACATCCTGGCCGAAGTTGAAACTGACAAGGCGACGATGGAGCTGGAAGCGTACGAAGACGGAACGCTGCTATATATTGGAATTAAAGATGGCGAATCTGTTCCTGTTGACGGCATTATCGCGGTTATCGGTGAAGAGGGCGCTAATGTGGAAGCATTGCTGGCCCGTGAAAACGGTGAAGGTGGTGCGGAAGTTGAAAACATTGATGCAACCGACGAAGGCAAAGCGGCTCCTGCTGCTGAATCGGGTTCAAATGGCGTCGACAAAACGGTTTCTGTTGCTGATTCAGGTGACAGGATCAAGGCTTCACCATTGGCTAAACGTCTGGCAGACGAAAAAGGAATTGATCTGAGCCAGGTTGGCGGCAGTGGTGACAACGGTCGCATCGTGAAACGCGATGTGGATGAGTTCAAACCTGCTGCGGCAGCCGCTGCTGCAAAAACAGAAGCGCCTGCTCAGGCGGCATCTGCGCCAGCTCCCGCTGCGAAAGCGGAACAGCCTGCTACTGCTTCGAACGCCCCTGCATCCGGCGACTTTACGGACACTCCTATCTCGCAAATGCGTAAAACCATTGCCCGCAGATTGAGCGACAGCTTGTTCACCGCGCCGCATTTCTATGTGACAATGGAAATTAACATGGATAAGGCCATGGCATTGCGTCCGCAATTGAACGAGGTGAGCCCTGCTAAGATCTCATTCAATGATATGGTGATCAAAGCTTGCGCAGTGGCGTTGAAACAACATCCTGCCGTTAACTCAGCTTGGTTAGGGGATAAAATCAGAAGATACAATTACGTAAATATCGGCGTTGCCGTGGCGGTTGACGAAGGTCTGCTCGTTCCGGTGATCCGCGATGCTGACAAGAAAACATTGTCGACAATTTCCGGCGAAGTGAAAGATCTTGCCGGTAAAGCGAAAGACAAAAAGTTGCAGCCTAAGGACTGGGAAGGAAATACATTCTCGATCTCAAACCTGGGCATGTTCGGTGTAGATGAATTTACAGCGATCATTAACCCGCCGGATTCCTGCATCCTGGCCATCGGCGCGATCAAGAAAGTAGCAGCTTTCAAAGAAGATGGAACGGTTTACCCGCAAAACATCATGAAAGTAACTCTCTCTGCTGACCACCGCGTAGTAGACGGAGCACTAGGCGCTCAGTTCTTGTTAACCGTGAAAAAGCTGCTTGAAGAGCCGATGAGTATGTTGGTATAGCATTTTATTTATCATTTAGACAAAAACACACTATGAATGCAGACAGAAGATTAGATCAATTGGAGCCGGTTATTTCCGAGTTACTCATAAGGCAGGACAGGACGGATAAGAAGGTTGATAATTTAACCGCTATCGTGTTAAGAATCAACGAAGTTGTTGAAAAGCAGAATGACAATGTTTCCTTCTTGTTAAAAAATCAACTTCAAATGTCCGGTCGTATTGAGAAGATCGAAGTGCGACTTGACAAGATTGAAGTGAGGCTGGACAAAATGGATAGTCGTTTCGACAACATGGAAGTGAGGCTGGACAAAATGGATAATCGTTTCGAAAACGTGGAAATGAGGCTTGACAAAATGGATAATCGTTTCGAAAACGTGGAAATGAGGCTTGACAAAATGGATAGTCGTTTCGAAAACATGGAAATAAGGCTAGACAAAATGGATAGTCGTTTCGAGAACGTGGAAATGAGGCTGGACAAAATGGATGGAAGGTTTGACAAGATGGAGGACAAATTTGACGAGATGGCTGAAACTCAGAAATCGATTCTATCTATTCTGTTGTCGAAGTGAAGTTGATTGAGAATATTACGAGAATGTACAAAGTGTCAGGTTTTCCGACCTGGCACTTTTGTTTTGTGAGGGGTCTTACGAATTAGTATAAAATCAATTTATGGAAAAAATACATGCTACCACCGTCTTGGGGGTGCTTCATAACGGAACAGTTTCCCTGGGCGCGGATGGCCAGGCGACAATGGGTAATACAGTTGCTAAAAGCAATGTAAAAAAGATCCGGACGCTAATGGGCGGAAAGATCCTCGTGGGCTTTGCGGGATCCACAGCAGATGCTTTTACGCTTCTTGAAAAATTCGAAGAAAAGTTGAATGCATACGGCGGCAATATGAAACGCGCTGCTATCGAGCTTGCGAAAGATTGGCGAACAGATCGTTATCTCCGCAAGTTGGAGGCCATGATGATTACGGCCAACAAAGAGGAAATCCTGGTCATTTCCGGCACAGGTGATGTGCTTGAACCTGAAAATGGCATTGCAGCCATCGGATCTGGCGGGAATTATGCGTTGTCGGCCGCGCAAGCTTTGAAAAAACATGCAGGACACCTTACTGCGGAAGAGATGGTGCGCGAAGGATTGACGGTTGCAGCGGACCTCTGCATTTACACAAATCACAACCTGGTGATCGAAAAAGTCCAGTAGGATTATAGTTCAGCCATTAATGTCATGATTTTCACCAGTGAATCGGAAATCATGCGGTTGCTGCCCGGCATGTATTTGTGGGCGATGATTGAAAAGCTTAGCAAGGATCCTGATTTGGAAGTGACATAACCGGCATAAGCGCGGGTTCCTTCAATGGACCCGCTCTTAACATGCATATTCCCAGCGGCTTTCGTGCCCTTACCAAGGTTTCGGACGGTGCCATTCAAGCCGAGTACTGCAATGCTTTTGTAAAAATCATTGAAGGTGGCATCTTTGTTAGCTGCGTTCAGAATGTCTGTCAGGCTGTGGGTTGTGATGGAGCCGGACGGTGACAGACCACTGCCGTCTTTGATATAAAATCCCCTTAAATCCGCTCCTTTACCCGACCAGTAAGCCGTAATGGCCTTGGCTGCATCATCAAATGCTGCGTTTCCGGCAAGTCGTTTCCCGGCTTGCTTGAAAAGTGCGTCGGCGTACAAGTTAACGCTCCAAAAATTAGTTTGCTGGCAAAGATCGCGCAACGGCGGTGACTCGTATTTGTCCAGCACAACCTTCGGGTTGGCAGACGCGCCGGGCATTCCGGGTTGCGGCACTTTGTTCTCTCCTATCCCGATCGCGGCATTTAACAGACTATTTTTTAACGCAAAAGCCACATATTCAGCTGCATTGGGGATCGAGCCTTTCACTGTAAACACTGCTGGGCCGGCAGGAATTGTGCCTGTTAGAACCACCGCATTGCCCAGCGGACTGCTGTAAACAATGGTCTTATCGCCAGAGCCTTTCTCACCCGTCGTGACCTTATTGACGAATGTCAGGTAAGGAATGGCTGGCTCGATGCCAACAAATGTGGTGGGATCGCCAAAGTCGGCGCCGGGCTTGAATTTAATTTTGTACAAATTTTCGTTGAAATTCAATCCTGAAACACCCGCGCCATAATAATTCCCCAGATCCCCCCAGATCCAGGTGCTGGCAACGGTTTCCGCATCGAAGAAGGAGGCATCGGGTATAATACTGCCTTTGATATACCGGATCCCCGTTTTCTTAACTGCTGCGGCCCAACGGTTAATGAGCTCATTTGCTGTGGGATAACCCTTGAACCGTTCACTTCCCAGCGACGGATCGCCGGTTCCGTGAATGTATACATTACCGATTAATGTGTCGTTTCTGATGACCCCGTCGTGTTCCAGATATGTTTGAAATTTAAAATCACCACCAAAAACGGCCAGCGCCGTGGCTGTTGAGACTAATTTTAACGTGGAAGCGGATGGTAGGGAACGTTCTGAATTTAATGCGAAGACATTTGAGGCATCCTTTACTTTTTTTACACTCACGGAAAGGGAACCGCTCCGCATCAATTCGCTGTTTTCGAGTTCCAGCACGGCATCGCGGAGGTTATTGAGCGCGGTGCTGTCTATATTTTGAGCATTGACAGTTAAACAGAAAAAAAGAAAAAACAAAAACAGGCCGGATTTCATATTAGTTTAGCAGGGTGACTTTCGCACAGAAAGAGAAGATACCAAATCTAAACTAGTAAGTAATCTCCAAATCTCAGCCGGTTTTTGGTACTTTTGTAAGATACACCCCATTTCCAACGTATGAAATTGACATTTTGGGGAGCTGCGCAGCAGGTGACAGGTAGCATGTTTCTTTTAGAGACAGATGATTACCGAATTTTAATTGACTGCGGCTCTGACTTTGATTTAGACGAGATCGGTAGAAAAACCAGGTATGAAGAGCAAAAAAGTGTATTCCCATTTGATGCGAGTTTAATCAATACAGTACTTTTAACACACGCTCACATTGACCACTCCGGCAACATTCCGAATCTGTATAAATACGGATTTGAAGGAAGGGTTGTTTGTACTGAGCCTACCCTAGCGCTCACTTCGCTGCTTTTGCGGGACGCTGCCAACCTGCATCAGAAACGCCTGAATGCACGCATGAACGGTTCTTCCAAAAAACGAGGCAAGAAAAAGAAGGAAGTTCCGATGGATTATTTCGTTGAAAAAAACGTAAATGAGGCATTGGATAACTTTGTGCCGGTCGCTTTTGGCCAGCGCTATCGCATTGCGGATAATGTAACCATCGTTTTCTACGCGGCCGGGCATTTGCTGGGCGCCGCGCATATTGTGCTGGAAGTTTATGAAGATGGCGAGAAAAAGCGGATCTGCTTTTCGGGTGACATTGGCCGGAGCAATTATCCGTTGCTGATCGATCCCCAGGAAATTCCACAGGTTGATTATCTTATTTGCGAATCCACTTACGGAAACCGCCTGCATGAGGACCAGGGATCGCCCGTGGAAGCATTGGCAGATGTGATCAAACGAACTTGCATTGATATTCCGGGCAGGTTAATCATTCCTTCGTTCAGTGTGGGCCGCACGCAAGCGCTGCTTTATACATTGAATAAGATCTACATGGATCATTCATTTCCCAATCTGAAAGTGTTTTCCGACAGTCCGCTCGCACATAGCAGCACGAAAGTGTACCAGCGCCACGTGCGCTTGCTGAATAAGGAAGCACGCACTTTCCAGGATGATAATGATATGCTTTTTGATTTCGACAACCTTATCTATCTCGAAAGCTCGGATGCAAGCAAGGCTGTTTCCAACTACAATGAACCGTGCATTATTATTTCATCTTCAGGAATGGTTCAGGGAGGTCGCGTTGAGCAGCACGTGGAGGCGAATATTGGCAATCCATATGCTACGATCCTCATGATCGGATATGCCTCTGAGGGAACATTGGGATGGCGGCTTCTGAATGGACAGGACACAATTTCAATTCGTGGAAAGCAGTTGCCCGTCTTGGCTAATATTGAAAAAATTGACGTATTTAGCGGCCACGGAGATCAGAATGACTTATTGAAATTCATCAAATTACAAGATCCGGAAAAGTTGAAAGGCATTTTCCTCGTGCACGGAGAACAGCAAAGCATGACTGATTTCCAAAATAAAATTCAAGAAAACGGCTATAAATCGGTAGAAATACCATTGAGGGGACGCACTTACGAACTTTAAGCTGTCCTGCTGCCAGACAAACAAGAACCTGAATATGAGAACATACCTGGATTTCGAAAAACCTATGGCCGAGCTCGAACGCAAGCTCGAAGAAATGAAAACACTGGCGCAGAACAATAATGTGGATTTTTCCGGCGCCATTTCCTTATTGGAAAACAATATAACAGATCTTCGAAATGAAATATTTGAGAACCTTACGCGCTGGCAACGTGTACAGCTCTCGCGCCATCCGGACCGTCCATATACGCTCGATTACATTGAGCTGATCTGTGACGAGTTCATCGAATTGCATGGTGACCGCCAGGTTCGGGATGATCCGGCTATTATTGGCGGGCTTGCCAATGTAGGCGGACAGTCTTTCATGCTCATAGGACAACAAAAAGGCCGGAATACGAAACAGAGGCAGCACCGGAACTTCGGTATGCCCAATCCGGAAGGCTATCGTAAGGCATTGCGCCTGATGAAACTGGCTGAAAAATTCAATAAACCTATTGTTACACTTATCGACACTCCGGGCGCATTTCCTGGTATGGAGGCTGAGGAACGTGGTCAGGGTGAGGCCATTGCGCGTAACCTGAAAGAAATGTTCATGCTGAAAGTGCCGGTAATATGCATCGTAATCGGCGAAGGCGCTTCTGGTGGTGCACTAGGAATTGCCATCGGCGACCGTGTTTTAATGTTGGAAAATACCTGGTACTCAGTAATTTCCCCTGAAAACTGTTCAGCGATCCTGTGGAGAAGCTGGGATTTCAAAGAGCAGGCAGCCGAAGCGATGAAAATCACGGCTAAGGATATGAAAAAGAACGGGTTGATCGACGGCATTATTCCCGAACCATTGGGCGGAGCTCATTTAGATCACAACTGGATGGCCGAGAAGTTGAAAATGGTTATCCTGGAAAACATTAATGAACTCGCTGCGATAGAGCACCAGGACAGGATTGACCAGCGCATTGAGAAATTCTGTGCAATGGGTGTAGTTGTTGAATAACCGGAACAATGAAGAATAGCAAGATAAAGAATATCATTTTTGACCTGGGCGACGTAATTCTGAACATTGATGTGCCCGTTGCGTCAAAATCGTTTGCAGAACTAAGTGGCAGGGAACAAGCTGAAATCCTTGAACTATTCAGCAAAAATGCGCTCTTCCGGCAGTTCGAAACGGGCGAACTGGACGAAATGGGTTTTCGCAACTATGTTCGGAAAATTCTGGAATTCTCCGATCTTTCCGACGAAGCCATTGATACAGCCTGGAACAGTCTGCTGCTCGATCTTCCTCCGGAGCGCGTGGAGCTGATTCAAAACCTTTCTAAAAATTATAGACTTTTCTTGCTGAGCAACACGAGCTCCATCCACATTACACAGGTTAACAAAATTCTGGAAGCATCAACCGGCGTTAAAAAGCTGGATGATCTTTTCGAAACCGTTTTCCTATCTTATGAAATGGGGCTAATGAAGCCAGACCCGCGGATTTATCAAAAAGTGTTGGAACAGGCAGGTCTTAAAGCGGAAGAAACCCTTTTCCTGGACGATAACCGGGACAACATTGAAGCGGCGTCAAAATTAGGAATTGACACCATTCACGTCCAGAAACCAGTAACCATTTTGGAATATCTTAAAGACTATGCAGTCTAACACACGCACTTACATCATTCAGGCCGTTCTTTTCATTCTGACGATCATTACCACCACAATGGCTGGCGCTGAATGGATTTACGGCAACATTTTTGCTTTCGTTTACGACTTCGCTTATTTTCTCATGGGCAGCGGGGCTGAAAAGCCGGTCACCGATGAAACCGTTAAATTTCTCGGTTGGGCTGAATTTAAGCATGGCTTCCAATTTTCCATCCCATTTCTGGCGATCCTGACCATTCATGAGTTCGGCCATTATTTCGTCGCCAAAATGCATCGCGTGAAAGTTACGCTCCCCTACTACATTCCGCTTTGGTTTGGTATTTCAAATAGTATCGGAACAATGGGCGCATTTATTCGCATTAAATCCGTTGTCCGTTCACGCTTAAAGTTCTTCGATATCGGCATAGCTGGTCCGCTGGCCGGTTTCATTGCTGCTTTGGTGGTTCTCTGGTATGGCTTTACCCATTTGCCGCCGCCGGAATACATTTTTTCCATACATCCTGAATACGCGCGGTTTGGTTTGAGTTACCCGCAATTCGCTTATGAAAATGCGTCAGGTAACATTGCATTGGGCGATAACATTCTATTCTGGATGTTCAAAACCTACATTGCAGATCCGGCGCGCTTGCCGCATGCCTACGAAATGATCCACTATCCGTACATTTTCGCGGGTTATCTGGCTCTTTTCTTTACTTCGCTGAACCTTATTCCAATCGGTCAGCTGGATGGCGGGCACATTCTTTATGGCTTAATTGGCAAGAAAAAATTTGATATCATTGCGCCGATCCTTTTCGGATTGTTCGCTTTTTATGCTGGTTTGGGTCTTTTTACGGCCGAGTCGTTTGCAACAGGAAGCAATGCTGTTTTCTACGAGCGTTTCTTCTATCTGGCCATCTACATTTATTTCCTCTATATCTGTTTCAAAAGGGCCAGCGATAGTCCCATGACGGGCCTGATGTTGAGCCTGATCGTAGTAGTCGGGCAATTCGCCGTATCCTACATTCGCCCTGACTGGCAAGGTTCCACCGGTTTCCTGCCATTCATTTTCATCCTGGGCCGCTTCCTCGGCATACGCCACCCCGACACCGACGAGAACGAACCCCTCGACGCCCCACGTATCATCCTCGGCATCTGCGCATTAATCATCTTCATCATCTCATTCAGCCCAACTCCGTTTATACTGATTGAGTAGTCAAGCGTTGGATCAGGGGAATCCTGAGGGATGAAACATTGTGCAGTTTGTCACATCCCTCCGGGATTTGCAAAATACGCACGAATAACATATTGCTACCAGCATTGCATCGCTCCGCGATTTTAATGGTTGTGCAATCCCGGAGGGATGAAAATCGGTAGCAAAACGAGGGACAATGCGCTTTCAAATGAAGAATCAAAATTGCAACTTCACACATATGAAATCAGTAAACGTTAACCCACCAACCCCCATATTCTCCCGAAGGCAATTCTTTGCTGCTTGCGCCGGCGTGCCGTTTTTGGGGAAATTTTCTTTTGATGAACCATTTACATATAGTGTCAAAGGAAAAATCAATGTTGCTGATCTTGGCTTGACGCTTATTCATGAGCATGTTCTGGTTGATTTTGTTGGGGCGGATGAGGTTACACCGGACCGATGGAATCATGACGAGGTAATCAAAAAAGTCCTTCCGTATCTGCTTGAAATTAAGGAACGGGGTATTAAAAGTGTTGTCGAATGTACGCCTGCTTACCTGGGAAGGGATGTTCTGTTGCTTCAAAAATTGTCTCAAAAATCTGGATTGAATATCTTGACGAACACGGGTTACTACGGTGCTTCGAACAACAAATACTTACCCCGATTTGCTTTCACGGAAACCGCAGAACAACTTTCAAAGCGCTGGATTGATGAATTCAGGAACGGTATTGATGGTACGAACATTAAGCCGGGATTTATTAAAACCAGCGTTAATGCGGGCCCGCTTTCTGAACTTCATCAGAAACTGATCCGTGCAGCCGCACTTACTCATCTAAAAACGGGATTAACGATCTGTTCTCATACGGGGCCAGCTCTCCCCGCCGCTCAGGAAATTGAAATATTGCAGAAACATGGTGTCAGTCCGTCAGCTTTCGTTTGGGTTCACGCCAGCGGAAGCAATGAGGATTTTGAAAAGATCGCGAGAAGTGGTTGCTGGGTGAGTCTGGACGGTGTTAATGAAGATAATATTGAGAAAATCGCTGCGCTGGTCATATTTTTGAAAGCAAAAGGTTTTATTAAACAAATCCTCCTGTCACACGACGCAGGCTGGTATAAACCAGGCGAGCCAAATGGCGGAACATTCAGAGGTTATACCACTATTTCAGACAAGCTTTTACCTCTGTTGAAACAGAAAGGATTCAGCGAGTTCGATACAAAGCAGGTTATGCTCACTAATCCAGCCAATGCATTTACGATCCGTATCCGCAAGGCAAATGCATAAGCAGCATATTTCAACGGATTTCTCAGCCTTCAAATTCGATTCGAAATGCTGTCCAGCCGTCTGGATTGGTCTGTAATGAGAATGTGAATCCGTGGTTGATGAGGATTTCTCTGGCTAATGTTAGCCCTATGCCCTGGCCGTCATGCTTGGTGCTGAAAAATGGGTTGAAAAGCTGGGCTCCTACTTCGGCTTCGATGGGGCTGCCGTTGTTTTTAATGGTCAGATCATTTTCGGAAACTTCGATTCGTATCTCATTGCCAGGTCTGCATGCCTCGATTGCATTTTTCAGAACATTGACAAGCACGTGCTCCATCTGGCCCATGTCGATTTTTTTAAATACAACATTTGCCGGCAGTAATGTGTGGATTGAGACACCGCGGTGTGCGGCTGTCGGCTCCATGAAAATAGCTACGTCTCTGACAAATTTATTCAAATCCGCAGGAACCGGCGCTGGGGCTGGCAGCCGCACGACGTCTGCAAAGTTTCGCATGAATTTCGTTAGCCGCCGGTTGCGTTCAGACGCAATGTTAAGCGCTTCTCTCAGTTCAATGTAAGAATCGTCAGAAAGAATGTTTGTGGTTGTCTGCAAAATGGAATCCGTGGCGCCTAATGTGTTGTTAACCTCGTGCGCCATCATTCGGATCACTTTGCCGTATGCATTCTTTTCCGATTCAAGTATCTCATTAGTAAGCTCTTCGATCATCAGAAACGAGCGACGGAAGCCTTGATCCATAAAATGCGAGCGCTGCACTTTGAATGTTACCACGCCATTGGTTTTCACAATTTTCGATTCCCCATCCTGAATATAAGCCAGTTCAACAAGCAACGGATGATTGGTTTCCTCCAATAACAGCCCTTTCAAACCTTCCGCTTCATTTTTGAAATATTCCTTTGCTTTGACATTGAACGAATCGATTTTTTCATCAAAATCGAGAATAATGATGGAAATAGGTGATGCGGCGATCAGTTTTTCGAGGAAAAAATGTTGCTCATGCAAGCGCGTCCGCTCCTCACGGAGCTGGCCGATCATCAGGTTGTAAACTTCAATCAATGTATCTATTTCGCCTTTGCCGGTTGGGACGAACTTGATGGAAAAATCCTTGTCCTTAATGGCCTCAATTCCCGATTTCACAAATTGGATAGGTTGCATAAAATTCTGATAAATCTGAATGGAAACGATGGCAGAAAGCAACAGAAACACCTCAAAACCAATGAAAAGCAGTTTGTCCTGATACAGGATTTTGTAAACCAGGAAAACCAGGACAATGTGCAATACCAATATGTAAAGAATGTATTTGGCCTTCGTTGATAATCTCATACGTCCTCGGATTCGTAGGAAATACCATATTTTTCCAATCTGCGATAGAGCGCAAACCGTGTGATTCCGAGCGATCTGGCCACTTTGCTCACTTTATTCTGATGAAATTGCATGGCCTTGGTGATCATTTGATATTCCATTTCCTCCAACGTGATCGCGCCCACTTCGGGAAGGTTTTTCTGGGCGGACGGCTGTGTGCCGCCACTCAGATTACGCTGTAAATCCGCTATATCCAATGTATCCGAGCTAGACAGCAATACGGTGCGCTCGACCAGGTTTTTCAACTGACGGATATTCCCCTGCAACTGCAATGTCCGGAGCCATTTCATTGATGCCGGACTCAGGCGCAGGTTGGGGCGTTGATAAATGGTTTTCAGGTTATTAACAAAAAATTCAGACAGCAGCGGAATGTCGTCCGGCCTTTCCCTAAGCGCTGGCAGCTTAACGGTGATCAGGTTAATGCGGTAATAAAGGTCTTCCCGAAATGTTCCCTGCGCGACCATTTCTTCCAGATTCCGGTTTGTAGCACAAATCACCCTCACATCCACAGTCCGGCTTTTACTGCTTCCCAACGGCTCAAAAGTTCGTTCCTGCAACACACGCAGTAATTTTACCTGACTTGCCAGATCCAATTCACCGATCTCATCGAGGAAAATTGATCCCTTATGCGCCATTTCAAACCGGCCCAGGCGATCCGTTTTGGCATCCGTAAAAGCGCCACGGACGTGACCGAACAGCTCGCTTTCAAACAATGTTGAAGAAATCCCGCCCAGATTCACCTTCACAAAAGGACGTGATTTTCGCTTGCTGTTCATATGAATTGCCTCTGCAATCAATTCCTTACCCGTGCCGCTTTCGCCCGTGATAAGCACCGCCGCATCTGTGGAAGCAACGCGGCCAACGGTTTCAAGAATATCAAGCAGTTTGGGATCCTGGCCTACAATGTTCTCGAAATGATACTGTTGTTCCAGCTTCTTCCTGCTGCCTGAAAGCGGCAATGTTTGTGACAAGCTCAGGATCGTGCGAACGGATTGCAGCACGTGGTCATTCTGCCAGGGTTTGGTAATAAAATCAATTGCACCTTCCTTCATTCCCCTCACAGCCAGATCGATAGTCCCCCATCCCGTAATCAAGATCACAGGAATGGCCGGGTAACGCTTCTTAATTTGCTGCAAAAGCTGCATTCCCTCTTTCCCCGAAGTTTCAATCGAAAAGTTCAGGTCCAGCAGGATCAGCTCCGGCGTAACCGTCTTCAAAATATCAAAAGTCTCATCCGGCGACCCCACACCTCTTACCTCAAACCCCTCCTTTTTAAGCAGCAGGATCAAAGAAGTCCGTATCGCAAGATCATCGTCGACAATTAGGAGCATATTACAATTTTACTTCGCAATCACTTTTCAACATTCAATCATTCATTCCCATCTAAACCCTCACTCCTCATGCAGCGCCACCGCCGGATGGATCCGGGAGGCTTGTTTGCTGGGGAGCCAGGCGCAGAGGGTAACGATGATGTAAATTACGGCAATGGAGGCGAAAATTGAAGTGATATAAATTTCACTGTCGAGATCAAACACATTCATCAGCGGAAACTGCACGGCGAAAAGCAGCCCGATGATAAGACTGAAAGTCGCGATCACCCATATTTCTCCCAAAAACTGAATGGCTACTCTCCCTTCCGTGGCACCCATCGCCCTGCGAAGCCCAATCTCATTTTTCCTGCGCGAAATGTTCAGATTTAGTATCCCAAAAAGTCCCAGCGCAACATTAGTAAGCAAAAAAGCACTGATAATCAGGAAAATTAAAACAGGAACGAGTGTCAGATTATGACGGTTGAGCCGTGATTCTTTTAAATAACTCACTTCAATTCCCCATCCTGGCACCATCATCGCAATGTCCTTTACAAGCTTGGCTTCAAAGTTCGCATCCGTGCCGCGTTTTGTCTTGATCAGGACATTGGAATTCCAGCTGTCGTCCTTGACAAGCATTTCGAAGAGGGCCGGGTTGTCCGACATATATTCACCTTTGGCCTTGAAATTATCGACAACGCCCATCACCTTGTACGAGCTCTTATCATCGATTTTTATTACTTTATTCAGCGAAGTTTCATCGAGAAAGAGCTTGTCTTCCATTGCTTTATTGACGACAATAGGAACAAATTTAGCTACCCGATCACCGTCTTTGTACCAGCGTCCTTTTATGAGTGGCAGGTTAAGAGTTTTGCTGAAATCCGGATCAGTATAATAAAAATCCCCACCGACAGTGACCTTATTATAAGTGATCGAATTGCCGATTTGATTTGCTGAAAATGGCGTATTACTGCTCATTCTCGTGGCGGTTTCTACCTCTTTGTACGACCGGATACGCTCCATCACGCTGGTAAGCTTGCGCGCAACTTCCACCGTATCCTGGTTGCTGGCCAGGTCTACATTCCAGACTTGTTCATACTCAAAACCAATGGGTTGCAAATAATTTCTCACATTAAAAACGATCAGCGAAAGCACTCCGAAGAGCACCAGGAACGACGCCAGAATTTCGACAATAAGCAGGGAATGCGTGCCCTTCTTATTCCAGATTAGTTTGAAAAGATGTTTAAGCATGGGGGCATTTTTTGAATGAGTGAATGTTCCAATGAGTGACCGGTCGCCGGGCGATGAGTGAATGTTGCTTTCAGACTTTCAATGCATCTACGATTTTTAATCTTGACATCCTGAATGCGGGTAAGACGCCGGACATGAGGCCAAAGAACAGGCAGACTGCCAGGCTGATCAGAAATACGGGCACATTGATTGTCAGGTCTGCGTAGGCGATCCAGCCGCTGGAATTGATGAAGTAAATGATCAGGTAAGAAAGCGCCAGTGCAAAGGCTCCGCCAATGAATGTGATGAAAATATTTTCAATGATAAACTGCCAGAGCAATGCGGCCGAAGGTGCGCCAAATGCTTTCCTGACACCGATTTCAGAAGCCCTTTCTAAAATCCGGCTAACATTCACATTCACCAGATTAATAGCAGGCAAACCCATAAACATTAAAATCACAAAACTGACCACCGTGTAAAACAAGAACCGCTGCGTGCTGCTCCGGGCGAAAGTATTGACGAAGTGATCAAAGTATTTATCTGCTTTCACTTCTAAAACAGTCAGGTTCTTCTCGGTATGGATCTCAGCATAAGGAATCCGCGAAATATTGCTGTCAAATTCCGACTGGATCGCAGGCATATCTGCGGCATCTTTCGCCGTGGCAATGGCAATGTAGCGGCCTCGCATTCCTTTGTTTTCGTAATTGCTTTTTGGGGATGTATAGGGAAAATAAATGTCCGAATAGCTGTAAATACGCGTTGGCGGGCTGCCTTTAACTACACCTATCACACGGTAATTAATGTTCTCAATCTCAATGTTCTTCCCCACCACCGATTTGCCGTCTGTTTCGAAATACTGGTCGCGCAACGCATCCGTAATGACCGCCACGTGATCTGAATTTTTAATGTTATTATCATTATAAGGCTTCCCCTCCAAAAACTGAAAACCCATCACCTCCCAGAACTCGGCATCGGTATATTTGGTGTTCAACTTGATCCTTTTTCCATTCACATATGTATTTGAAAAGCTGAAATTGGACATAATAGCAACCTTATCAGCCGATTTCAGCGATTTCACATGCTTAGTCAAAAAATCGAAAGTCGCAGGTCCGGAAGACATGGAAGTGCGCGCCGAATCGGTCTGGATAACGGTGGCGACATATAATGAGCGATCGCGGTTAACTTCCGGGTAATGCGTCCCGAACAAATGATCCAGGAACGAAGTCAGCACCATTAACACCGTAAGTGTGAGGCTGATGCCGAAAAGCGTAATAAAGGTATAGAAAGGATGCCGAAGCAGCACTTTCCAGGCGATTTTGATATAGTTTAGAAGCATAATGTTCAATGAGTGAATGAGTGAGTGACCGGGTCGCCGGTGCGATGAATGAGTGCATGACCGGGTCGCCGGTCATTGACTCATTCAAAATTAAAGAACCTGCGTGCCGTCAAACAACCGTATCAGCCTGTGCGTGCGTTTGGCCATGGCGTCGTCGTGGGTTACCATAACGATGGTGGCGCCTCCTTCATTCAGGTTTTGAAGAATGCTCAGGATCTCATTTCCCATTGCGCTGTCGAGGTTTCCGGTCGGCTCATCAGCTAAGATGATCTCCGGCTTGCCTACAATAGCCCTGGCGATTGCTACGCGCTGTTTTTGCCCTCCGGAAAGTTGCTTTGGGAAATGTTTCATGCGGTTGCTCAACCCCACTTTTTCGAGTGCTTCCTGCGCCAGCTCGCGGCGTTCTTTGGAAGAACTGGTTCGGTATAAAAGCGGGATTTCCACATTATCAATCACCGAAAGGTCGTTAATAAGGTGAAAGCTTTGGAAAATGAAGCCCAGTTTCTGGTTACGCAGACTTGCCAGCGATTTGTCCGTATATTTCTCAACTTTACTTCCATCAATCTCAATATGTCCTTTGCTAGGTTCGTCCAGAAGGCCCATAATGTTTAACAATGTGCTTTTTCCGCAGCCGGAAGGGCCCATTATGGAAACAAATTCGCCTTTTTTCACATCGATATTGATGTTGTTCAGCGCAAGCGTTTCAATGGAGCTCGTGCGGTAAACTTTTTCAACGTTTTGCAGTTTGATCATGGCTTAGTATGTTATTTTTTTGTTTTGTTCAAAATCGTATAATGTCAAGATCCTCAGGCTGTAATAGGCTTGCCAGTAATCCCGCAATGCTAGAATGTAGTCTCTCCGGGCAATGTCTTTTTCCTGCGTTGCGATGCCCAGATCGGTTACACTCAGGTCACTCAGGATAAATCTTTCTTTGGCGATCTGATAGCGGTCTGCGGCAATATTATCGGCCAGTTTGGTGAGTTTAACCTGCTTTTGTAACATTTGCAAAAGGGTAACCTGCGTAAAAATCTCCTGCTCAAATGTCAGCTTCTCCTGCTCCACCGATTGCTGCGCAAACTCCTGATTCGCCTTCGCCACCTCCGTGCGGGCTTTATTCCGGCCCCAGGTCATGATCGGCAATGTAAATTGCAGTTCCACAAACTCACGGTCCTGCGGATTCCTGTATACGTCGGAGGGCTGTGCACCTTGATTTGATAATCCGAAAGTCGCATTTAGTGAAGCATTCAAACCATTTTCTTTCCTGGCAAACTGCACTTCCCGTTCGGCTTCCAGCAACTTTCGCTTAAAACCGACCGCTGCGGACCTGTTTGCAAATGCCTCATCCAATGCAAGTTGTGTATTGATTGCAAATTCCGCTGCTTCCAATGGGATTTCCAGTTCCAGCTCCCTTTCATCCCGTGAACCCATGTACATTTTTAGTTTCAGAGATGCCACTGCGGCTGCCTGCTGAGCCGATGCAAGGTCTTTCTGCGCTGTTAATAGTCCCATTTGGAGTTGCAGAAGGTCATTCTGAGATATTTTTCCCAGTGCTAATTTTTGCTGCGCGATCTTGTAAAGCGTATCATTGTTACTCCGGTTCTTCTCGGCGATCTGCAAATTTACCTGCGCAACCAGCAGCTCGAAATAATAACCCGTCGCATCCAGCGAAACCTGTTCGAGCGACTGGATAAATTGCTGATTGCCCTCCTGGTATTTCAAAGGCTGAATTTTGCGGTCCCATTTCAATGTATTAAACCGGAAAAGCGGCTGGGTAATGCCAATTTCAAATGGAATGCCGTTGTATCTGGTGTTATTTCTTGCAAAATCATCAAAACGCTGCGTCTGCTGCTGCACGTAAACCGTTCCACCCGTAAGCGCAATGCTCTGACTCAGAGACAAATTCAGCAAAGAGTTGTTGTTTGAAACCTGCTCAAAAGAAATCGTTCCGTCCGGCTGCCTGACTTCAATGTAAGATCTCGTAAAACCCGGAATTGTTCCATTCAGGCTAAGTTGCGGCCGGTAATCCGCCTGGAACGAGCGATATTGCCAATAGTTGGTTTTCCTGGCCGTAGCCGCCTGTTTGGAGGCAACAGATTGCTCTTTGGACATGAGCACAACATCTTGCAGCGAAAGTATTCTGGGCTGTGCTAAAACCGGAAAAGTTACAAAACAAGCGAAAATGAATGTAAGGGTGTTTTTCATAGCATTTATTGAATTGAAATTTCCTCCAAATGCTCATAATCATTCAAATCCGTCAGGATCACTTTCTCGCCCACTTCTAAACCGCTTTTTATTTCAACAAAATCGAAATTTGAGAGTCCGGTTTCAACTTTCCGGCGCAGCGCTTTGTTGTCCTTCATAACATAAACAAACTGCTTTTTCTTACCTGTAAATGCTGGCCCATTGGCAACGCGCACCGTATTAGAGCTGCTGCTGGTCACCACATAAACTTCCACCTTCATATTGGGCCTGAGCGATTCGCTTTTTGCATTATCCAGCTGAATCACAAACCCGATCACGCCGTCCTTCACAGCTGGTTTCACCTGCGTTATCACACCTCGTAATGTCACCTCATTCAGCCTGATAATCACGCTAAGTCCTGCTTTTACCTGATCTGCATAAATGTCCGAGCAACTCCCCTCCACCCTGAAACTGCCCAGGTCAGCCACTTTTGCAAGCATTTCGCCTTCGTTCACCGACGAGCCAATGTTCTCATTTACCCAGGTCAACACCCCTTTCCGGTCAGCGACGATGTCCGCCATTCTTAGCTTGTGTTGTAATTCTTTTAAATTTTTGCTTTCGATCTGCGCGCCCAGTTCGGTCTCTTTCAAACTCGCGCCCATCGATTCCCGGTTGTATTTCAGATCGTTTTCCAATTGCTTCTTTTCCAGTTCTGCAATTTTCAAGGCGTTCTCTGCCCGGGTAATGTCTTCCGCCGTGCCCCCTCCTACTTTTTGAAGCCTTTTTGCGTCTTCAAAATCGGCCCGGAGTTTGTTGATGTTCAAAGATTTGATGCGATCATTGATTTCAGCGTCATACAAGTCTTTGTTCAACTTCATCCGCAGCTGCTCAATGCTGTTTTGCTTCAATTTCAGCTGGTCCTCATAACGTTCGGACTCGATTACAGTAAGCGACTTATCCAGCTCAACAATGGCCTGGCCTGGTTTTACCTGCGTTCCCGGCGTCAGCAAAATACGCTTGATGCTGGCGCGGATGGGGCTCGTAAAAATTTGCTCGTAAGCCGGGATGACTTCTCCCGATGCAGTCAATGTGTTTTCAACATTCCCTTTTTCAACCGTTCCCGTGCGGATCCTGGTGCTTTCCAATGTGCTGCCGAGGGATTTGCGAAAAAAATAAAGCAATGTTGCCGTTAAGATTATTCCCAGCACGATGAAAAGCCATCGTCGGTTTCTGGTGGTTTTAATGTAGTCCGGCGCAACTTCCCGATCCATTGTTTTTTTGTTTGGAGGTTAAATGTGTTTCATGGCTAATGTGCTTATAGTTAATCCATTTTTATGCCAATACATAAAACACTCACAATCAATATTTTATATAAAAAACAAAAACAAAAAACCGTGCGATAGCGCACGGTTTGTGTGATTTGGAACTAGAAATTTAAGCCTTCAAAACTAGGTTTTCAGCTTCTTCTTCTTAGCTGCCGGAAACAGGATATTATTAAGGATCAGCCTATAACCGGCCGAATTTGGATGCAAGTTCAGGTCCGTAGGTTCTTCGCCTACACGGTGCTGGTAATCCTCCGGATCATGACCGCCGTAAAAAGTAAAAAAGCCTTTTCCATGCGTGCTATGAATGTAACGCGCTTCCTTAGCAGTCTTATTTTCAGCCAGAATGATGACCTCAGGCTTGATCAGGCGATTTTTAAAAGCAGTTGTCTGGCCTAAAAAGCCTTTGATAATAGTCTGGTGATTTTGTGTGAGCATGCTGGGCACCGGGTCCCATTTGGCAGAAAACTGGAACAGCGAGAAGAAATCGTTGGCCTCCGTCAGATTGCGCTCCTCAGGCTGGTTGTCAATGTCTGAAAACTCAACTTCATAAGGATAGGAAATGGTTTTGAAATCCTTGAAAGCAAATGTGTTATCATAATTTAGCTTACTATTCGCAGTCGGATCTACGGGCGTGCCGTCGTACATCGCTTCCACGATATCCAGCCCTTCGGCGGCAAGTGTAATGTCGAAAGTATCGGTGGCATTGCACATGGCGAACATATAGCCGCCACCCGTAACGAACTCCGAAATCCGCTTGGCCACTGCCAGTTTCATCTGTGGCACATTGCCAAACTGGTATTTATTAGCCGTTTCTTCCGCCTCACGCTTTTGCTCGCGATACCAGGGAAAATCTTTGTATTGATAAAATTTACCAAACTGGCCCGTAAAATCTTCGTGGTGCAAATGCAGCCAATCGTATTCCGGCAACTTATTGTTCAGCACTTCATCGTCATAAATCACATCATAAGGAATTTCCGCATAAGTAAGCACCAGCGTCACCGCGTCATCCCAGGGAAGCTTCGACTTGGGAGAATAAACGGCGATCCTAGGCGCTTTCTGCAACTTTACAGCGTCCATATTCACATCCGGCGCACTGATCTGGCTCAGGATCTGCCCCGCCTGCCCTTCCGAGATCACTTCAAAACTCACCCCACGAACCGTCATTTCCGACGCAAACTGCTGATTATAAGCGATCATAAAACTGCCGCCACGGTAATTCAGCAGCCAATCCATTTCCATTTCAAAATTTTTCAGGATCCAGTAAGAGATTCCGTAAGCCTTCAAATGGTTCTTTTGGCCCTCATCCATGGGGATAAGCAGCCGGTTGGACATGCTGTTAAATGATAATGTTAAAAAAATGATAAGCGGGATAAACAAGCGTATCACTGGTTTGATTCTTTCACGTTTCATGCGCAGCTTTACAAAGTCGGATTTTATTAAATATAGAAAGAAAACGATAGAATTCACATTATGGTGCACAAGCTTTAAAACCATGAACATCAGGGAAAATATTGACGAAGGCCTCCGCTCCATTCAAAGCAATCTGCTCAGAACCGTCCTCACCGCGCTGATCATTGCCATCGGAATTACATCCCTGGTTGGCATCCTGACCGCCATCGAAGGCATTCAGAATTCGGTAAACGCCAGCTTTGCAGACTTGGGCGCCAACACTTTCACCGTCAAAAACAAAGAGGACGATGAATTTCGCAACGGTGGCCGCCGAAGCAAGCAATATCCCGCAGTAACTTACCGGCAAGCGCTAACATTTGCCAATCAATTTAAATCATCTTACACCGCAACCGCCTCGCTTTCAGCGGACATAGGCGGAGCTGTTCAGGTTAATTATCTTTCCCAAAAAACCAATCCAAACACAAGCGTCGTCGGTTCCGACGAGCAATATCTGGGCATTAATGGCTACAAAATAGACCTGGGCCGTAATCTCGATAAGAATGATATGGAAAACGCGCTGAATGTTGCAGTAATAGGCCAGGAAATCGCCAAAAAACTCTTTCAACGCGTTGACCCGCTCAATAAGGACATTACTTTCATGGGCAGCCGTTACAAAGTTGTGGGTGTGCTGCAAAAGAAAGGCTCGCTCGGCGGACAAAACGACGCAGACCGCATTATCCTCATTCCCCTCGAAAACGGGCGCGGACTTGCCGCAAACCGAGCATTAACATACAACATTACCGCCTCCGCGCCCAACATTTCCGACGGAGATTTTATTGTAGAAGAAGCCCGCGGGATCATGCGCAGGATCCGGAACGATGCTTTGGGCAAAGAAGATTCATTCACCATCGACCGCGCGGATGCAGTCGCCAAGGACTTTGAAGAGGTGACCGGCTATCTGCGCATCGGCGGTTTCGGCATCGGCATTATCACATTATTAGGCGCTTCCATCGCATTGATGAACATTATGCTCGTCTCCGTCACCGAACGAACCCGCGAAATCGGGATCCGCAAATCGCTCGGCGCAACGCCAGGTGTCATCCGTTTCCAATTTTTGATCGAAGCCATCGTGGTCTGCATACTGGGCGGAATTGCCGGCCTGATTCTGGGCATTATCATCGGCAACGTCATTTCCGGCCTCATCAGCTCCGATAGTACATTTGTGGTTCCCTGGATCTGGATGGCAATGGGAATTCTCGTTTGCGTAGTTGTGGGCGTTCTTTCGGGGATTTACCCGGCCATCAAAGCCTCCCGCCTCGATCCGATCGAAGCATTGCGTTATGAATAAGGAAGTTAAGTTTCATGAATGTATTGCCGTTATTTTTTCCAACGATTTTTTCGGCGATACGCTTGCTTAATATATTTTTCTCCCTACTTTTGCACTCCCAACAAGAGAAGATCAATGCCCAGATGGCGGAATTGGTAGACGCGTTGGTCTCAAACACCAATGAGGTTACACTCGTGCCGGTTCGACTCCGGCTCTGGGTACAAAAGTCGCTCAGCGTAAGCTGAGGGACTTTTTTGCTTTGAGAGGCTCTAGATATGTCAATCAAACCTCCTTTTTGGATAACTTTTAGCTGTTTTTTGTTCGACTCCGTTTGCGGGAACTAAACCGAAGTCGAACCCATAGTTGTTCCACAGATTATGATGAATAGTGGTAGCTCTGAATGTTACCAGATGATGAATTAAGGAAGCAATAGTTTCTTTGTAACAATTCGATTGCTTGTTTGGATGCGCACCAGCAGTAAGCCGCCATTCACATGGGACAAGTCTAAGGTTTTTAGTTTTGAAGCACCGACGATCCGCCCGGAGAGGTCAAAAACGGTCACCTGCTCTATCATATGTTCAGTTTTGATATGCGCCTGCCGCGCTTCGTCGGCCCACACGATCGGCTCATAATCATGACCTTCAAACCTGGTAACCTGAATACTTGAATGTTGGGTTTTGCCGTCGAAATCTATTTGACGAAGGCGATAGTAGTTCAATCCGGAAATTGGGTTAATATCTTGAAAATGATAATCATGTATTGCCGAGACCGTCCCATTTCCTACTACAAATCCAATATCCTGCCAACTCACTCCGTTTGAACTCCGCTCAATTTGGAAACCAGCATTATCCGTTTCCGCTGCCGTACGCCAGCTCAGCTGTATGGTTGAACCAGTTGGCCTGGCATCGAATTCTACCAGATTAACGGGTAAGGAAGAGTCATAAATTAACTTGATTGCATTGTCCGAATATTCGATTCGCCATAAGTTTCCGTCGGAAACAGAGCTGAACTGACCAGAGATCGCAGATGCCTTTAAAATTTCAATTTCATCGCCATCAACAGGACTGTAATTGACGGTTACCTTTAATGTACCTCCCAACGTCGCGGTTCCTAACACTTCTATCTGATCATAGTCTACGCCAGCAATTCCGGCACCATTGATTTCGATGTCCATGATACTGTTACTGAAATCCTGACTTTCGTTAAAGGTTAGCTTACCAGGAGAATAGCCGGGTGATAATGTACCGCCTGCATTTGTGAAGCCCGCTGCTGCAATTTGCCCTGTTGCCTTGAAATTTCCACCAGTATCGTTGCTGAAATTCCCGGATCCATGCCCGTTAAGCAGCGTTCCTACTGCCTTCACCCCGCCTATGTTGATGGTGCCTGCATTGGCGAAGGTCTTATCCTCTACGAAAATGCCCTCGGCAGCATTGTCCACTCTGATATTTCCACCAGCGTTGTTCGCAAAAGCTGCCTGATTCCATATTCCGTATGTCCCAACATCATCATTTGTTCCGATGGCAATATTTGCTTCATTGGTAAAATTGCCGTTGAAATTGCGAAGCCCAGCCACCGTTGTGCGGTCTATCTGAATGTTGCCTTCTTCAATGTTCAAGAAAGCCGCTTCATTGAAAATCCCATGAACGCCGATGCCTTCGGAAGCACCAATTGTGATTCTGGCTTTATTGGTAAAAATGCCGCTGGATTCGTATAAACCTGTATCCGAGCTGCGATCAATTCGGATATGGCCGGCATTGCTATTAAATGTCGCACGGTTTACCAGCCCGTAGCGGCCAACAGCCGTTGCAGCGCCAATGATAATATCGGCTTCATTGGTAAATATCCCTGCTGCATTGGATAAAGCAATGTCCGTAGCGTTATCAATCCGGATATGCCCACCAGCATTATTATTGAAAATGGAATTTGTTTCCAGACCCGTGGCCCCCACCGAAGTCAATGCACCGATCGTGACATGGCCCGCATTCGAAAAAGTGCCGTCGTTTCGTAGCGCCATACGAAAGGTGCGGTCAATGCCGACGGTTCCGCCAGCCAGATTCTGAAAAGTTGCCTGGTTGATAAAACCGGAAGGCCCTACGGCATGATTTGCTCCAATGGACAAGGTCCCGGCATTTTCGAAGGTTCCCTTCACGTGCGTCAGTCCCACAACAGTGGAGCGATCGATGTTGATATGGCCGTCGGCTTTGTTTCGGATGATCCCCTGATTTTCCATCCCGGATGTGCCAACGCCTGCTGCGGCTCCAATACTGATATCGGCATTATTAATAAGCGTATTTAAAATGTAAAGCGCACAAACTTCTGAATTAGAAATTTGTATTTCCCCGCGTAAACCGCCTGTTCCCAGGTTATTGTTCACTGTTCCAGTGATGTACAGGCCATAGTTACCGACATTTGCCAGGGACCCTATCTGCAAACGCCCTGCATTGTTTAAAAATCCCTTGACCTCAATGGAGGCGGCACTACTGCGGTCAGCAGTGAGAAAAGCCCCCGAGTTGTTATTTAAAGTGGCATTTGCGTCGACAAAAATACTGGTCATACCGCTTGTCCCGTTCATACCCAGGCGTATTTCTCCCGAATTATTAAAAACACCGTTAATATGGTTCAAACCCGATCCGCCATAAGCCTTCGCCCTGTCAATATAGATCTTTCCACTCGTCGTGTTAGTAAAGTCCGTTTTTGTCCATATCCCGTTTGTCCCGGTGTTCCCTGTCCGGCCCAAGACAATGGTTCCCTCATTCGTGAAGCTTCCGGAAAGGTGGTGGATTCCCGCTGCCTGTGCATGATCAATATGGATCTCTGCATTGGTTTTGTTGTTAAAAACAGCATGATTTTCAATCCCCGTATTCCCGCCTGAAGCTACTTCGCCCATTATTATTTTGCCGTTATTATTGAGAGTTCCGGCAGCATTGAATAGCCCGAACTTACCTGCCCGGTCAATATAAATGCTGCCACTGGCATTGTTGGCTAAGTTTCCCCAGTTTGCGATTCCATTGTCTCCCGCACCTGTTGTGCCGCCGATGAAGATGAGGGCCTCGTTAATAAAATTGCCTGAGGCGTTGTAAAATCCATTGCCAGTTGATCGCTGTATTTTAATCTCTCCATTGCCGGAGTTATTAAAACTGGCAAGATTTTCGATTCCTGTTACACCGACACTGAAATTGTCGCCAATGGTGATGGCCGCTGAATTATCAAAGCTTGCACTGATAGATTTCGATGGATCAGCATTATTCTTAATTGCTCGAAGCGACGAACGGTCAATTTTGATGTGACCGTTACCTTGGTTAGTGAAGGTTGCGTCGTTCCATATTCCGTGGTTACCCACATTTCCAAGGCTGCCTATCGTAATGTTAGCAGCATTGGTAAAAACTCCGGCTGCGTTGAAGATACCGGTGTCTTCGGAGCGGTCCACATTGATATTTCCTCCTGCGTTATTGTTCAGGGTTCCCTGATTAACGATACCAAAGATCCCTGCGCTGCTTTGCCAGCCAATAAGAAGTGTTCCGCTGTTCGTTACAGTTCCAAGGTTGTTCAACGCGGCAGTAAAATTCGATGGTTCCGCGCCCGACGCAAGCGACTCATAGGCCAGGCTTCCATAAAGAGTCAGGTTTGCCTGATCTTCAATGGTTAAT
This sequence comes from Dyadobacter alkalitolerans DSM 23607, assembly GCF_000428845.1. Lineage (GTDB taxonomy): Bacteria > Bacteroidota > Bacteroidia > Cytophagales > Spirosomataceae > Dyadobacter > Dyadobacter alkalitolerans. The sequence continues at coordinate 458,569 of NZ_AUAS01000005.1, forward strand.
GCAGCATTCTCATCCACTTTCACCGCCAGAGCGACAGCTGTTGTACCCGCATCGATGACTGGCAAATTGGGAACATTTGGTATTACCACACCATTAGAGGCCGTGGGAATGCTTTTGTCCCGCCAATTCTGAGCATTTGCCCACTCCGATGAAACTGCCCCGGTCCAAACATCCGTTTCATCTACAACAACATCCAACCGTAACTTAACAGGGTTCTGCGCATAGGACACCTCACAACTAGTGCTGATCTTGGACCGAACTTTGATGTTATAATCACCATCCGGAAGACCCGTAAAATTGGGTTCGGCAGACCACGAAGTTCCGTCATTCACACTAAATTCAAGCTCACCACTGCCTTCTGTATGGATGGTAATACTGCCCGTGGGCACTGCTTCGGTCGGCTGAACGACTGTCGGCTCAGTAATAATTACTTTAATAATCCCTTCGGGGACTGTCAGTTGCCATGGGACAATGCGTGTACATTCGTAAACCGATCCGATTTTGATATACAATGTATGAATGCCTGCCGCAATCAATTCAGCGGGCTCAAAAGCATTTGATCCTGCATGATAAGTCCCCGCAGAAACAGTCGCCTCGGCATCTGAGAAAATTCCTTCCACATTAAAGCCTTCCGCGCTTCCCAAAGTCAACACGTTCACTGCACCTCCACAAGCCGGAATTGTTTTGCTGGTAATGATTATCCCGTTATTTGCGATTGCCCCGATTGTCTGACTATTCGCCGAAAATGTCAGAATACCCGTGTTTTGCAAGCTTGTTGTGAGTGGATGAGCCCTTTGCGACTGTATGTAAAGCAGTCCGGCATTCCTGAAAGTTCGGTTGTTATCCAGAGCCGAAAAAACGGAAAGCTCCGCGCAGGAGAGATTAAAGAAATCTCCCTGGTTTCTAATTGCTGTTTCGAGCGAGCGGCCAGGGTCGCTGGTGCCGACAACGACCTTGCCTTTGTTTGTGAAGTCGCCTGAAGGTGGTTGAAATATTCCGGTAATAGCGCGGTCAATGATGAGAACACCACCTGCCTCATTGATAAAATCTGCCGTATTTTCAATTCCAGAGTCGCCTACCTTTTCCAGCGCGCCAATATTGATCTTTCCTTCATTGGTAAATGATCCGCGCAACTTCGTCTCTGTGTTCTCATAATTTACAATTCCTCTCAGGCGGCTGCGGTTGATCTCAATGTTCCCGGTTGGTTGGTTGTTGAAAAGATGTTCATTCCAAATGCCGTGAAAGCCAACAGCTGATTCCACTCCAATGAAAATATCAGCTTCATTGTTGAAAGTGCCAGTTGCAGTGTTATAGATCCCCGTATCATTAATCGCGTCAATGTGGATTCGGGCGCCCGGCTTGTTGTCGAACGCCCCCTGATTTACAATGGCATACTGAGGAATTGGAAAGAGCACTGTGCCCAATTTAATGCCTCCTGCATTGACAACATGACCCAAATTGTTCATTGCTGCCCTGAATGTGAAGGTTGTCGTAAATTCATTGGAACCACTGACGATCAAAATTGCGGCTGCACCAATTGTCAAGGTGGAATTGGGTTGTACAAGTACAGATTTTGCACGCATGACAACATTCCCATCAATTGCTGGCGCAGTTCCCGCAGCGGTTATGATGACATCAGCACTGGCGTCAGGCACGCCGTTCGACCAGTTCTGCGCATTGCCCCAGTCCGCGCTAACGCTTCCGTTCCAGGTCGTTTGGGCAAAAACACTGCTCACTGCTAGCAGCAGCATCGGCAAAAGCACAAGAAACCGTCGCAATGCAGCCCTCTGACCGATTGCAAATGCAAGTATAATTTGTTTCATTCCTTTTGATTTTTTTTATTCCGTCGCATACTGCGACACATCTTCCACTCTGAATTTATTGAGCTCAACAATTTGAGCCTGAGGCCGCATTAGCGGTGGAATGGACAGCATGACCTGCTCCTTATTATCAAAATCGTAGATAAACCACATTTTGTGCACGCCATCTTTGCATCCCCAGTGCGCTTGGGAAATGATATGAGAACCGGAGGCTAAAAAGACATTGATAACATGCATGCAGTCTGAAACTTTTTCAGAATGAGGAATCTCAACCAGGTAAGTAGGCATAATTTTGAAGGTTAAAGTTTATGATGAATCCGTTTTTTGCAAACGCTTATATGCCGAACCAGCGGCTTACGCGACTGGAACCGAACTGTTCCTTGTCGATCACCAGCGCATCGGAAGCTTTGGTATAACTGCCGAAAGGAGCCGGACCGGAGAAAAAATCTACGCTAACCTGCCCTACCCGGCCGTCACCGAATTCGATGTAGCAAATGCCATTGCCCTTGTAGGCTTCCGGCTGCTGGCTTTGCTCAAAATCCGCAATAATGGATGCGGCGGCTACTTTGGCAGCTCCTTCTGCAAACACGCCGGCTTTGGGAGTTCCTACACTATTTACATCGCCGATGGCATAAACACCGGGATATTTTGTTTTCAGATTGGTTTTTGAAACCGGAATCCAGCCCTTCTCGGGCATGCCGCTTTCTTCGACAACCTTCGCTACGCGATGTTTTGGAATGCCCAGAAACAAATCGAAAGGCATTTCTTCACCATCGTCAAGCGTGGCTATCTTTTTTGACGCGTCAATGGATTTGACCACGTGTTTTGGGATAAAACGGATTTCCCGCTCTGCAAAAGCGTCCATCAGCGCCAGTGATGTGTCAGGCGAAGGCGGGATCGGCAGCCCGAATGGCATTACAATGCTGATGGTGCAATCCTTGCGGATGCCACGTTTGAGCAGGTAATCATGCATCAGCAGTGCAGCTTCGCTCGGTGCTGGCGGACATTTGAACGGAGCCGAGCATACGCCGACGATCACATTGCCTTTTGAAAAACGTGGGAGCACTTCCCTTAATCTCTCAGCGCCAGCGAACGAGTAGAACTCATTTCCACCTTCTGCAAGGCCGGGAGTCGCAGCAACGTCGTAGTCTGCACCGAGCGCAATCACCAGAATATCTGCTTCATAAGCATTGCCGCTTTCTGTCACAGCTATCTTAGTAACAGGATCAATGGAAGTAATCGTGTCGCGGACAAAGTTGACACCCGGTTTTACGATGTTTTTGTAGTAAACCCTAACTTGCTCAGCCGTTTTATGGCCAAACATGACATCAAACTTGGAAAAGCCGAAAAAGAACGAATCGCTTTTATCGATCAGCGTCAGGTCCAGCTTATCTCCTAATTTTTCAGAAAGGATGGTCGTAAGTTCCAGTCCGCCAAAACCGGCCCCCAGCACGACTACACGTAGTTTCGCAGCCATGTCGCTTAGTTGTTACCAGGTTGAGGAATCAATCGCAGGTAAGGTTTGACCGTTTTCCAGCCTTCCGGATATTTCTCTTTTGCTTCTGCGTCCGAGACTGCCGGAACGATGATCACTTCATCGCCATTGTTCCAGTTTACAGGAGTGGCAACCCTGTGCCGGGCAGTCAGCTGCATAGAGTCTAGCACGCGCAGTATTTCGTTGAAATTCCGGCCCGTGGTCATCGGATAGGTCATATTTAGCTTAATTCTTTTGTCTGGTCCGATGATGAAAACGGAGCGCACAGCTTGGTTGGTCATTGCAGTGCGGCCTTCCGAAGTGCCGGGTTCTTCCGCCGGCAGCATATCGTAAAGTTTGGCAACTGTTAGATCGGGATCACCGATCATTGGATAATTAACTGCATAACCCTGCGTTTCCTCAATGTCTTTTTCCCATTTGAAATGACTTTCCACCGGATCCACGCTTAATCCGATCACCTTGCAATTGCGCCGCGCAAACTCGGGAGCAAGCTTGGCCATATATCCAAGTTCGGTGGTGCAGACAGGCGTAAAATCTTTGGGATGAGAAAAAAGAATCCCCCAGCTCTCTCCCAACCATTCGTGAAATTGAATCGGGCCCTGTGTTGTGTCAGCATGAAAATCAGGAGCAATATCATTCAATCGGAGGCTCATAGCATTGTAGTTAAATTTGTGGATAGATATAATTAATTGTTGTTGATCACTTACAAAAGCATGTAGCGCTTCTTGCACGTTTCGCATTGGTAACTCTCGGCTTTGACAGTGCCCAAAGAAAGGAGCCTGGCAAGCCTGCTGGCGATTGATTTTTTTGGAGCAATGACCAGATTCCCACCGCACGCCAAACAGCGAATTCCCAGGATGGTCTTTTTTACAATAATTTTGTCCAGATCTATCAGCCCCATAGCATTACCAAAGGTGGCTCTGGCTGATTATTCGGTCAAAAAAAAGGGACGAACGCGGCAGGTTCGGGATAGAATGCGGCAAGTTTGGGAAACGGGTTCAGGCGTGTTTGATGCCTAGCGAACTGAAAAGCTCGTCCCTGTAAGATTTTCCAATGGGCAGTTTGATGCCTTGCATTGAAATTTCGTTTGGAAAAATATCCTCAATCAGGTTCACATTGACTGAAAAGCGCCGGTGGATTCGGGCGAATGCCGTCGGGTCGAGCTGGTGGACAAAATCGTTGATCGTTGAGCGCACCATAATCTTTTTTTGCGAGGTCAAATGCAAAAGCACATAATTGCCTTCGCTTTCCAGGTAAAGCAATTCATCAAAAAAAACCTTTCTGAAAACATAGCCATCCTTCACAAACATGTAATTTTTGAGTGGATTGGAGGCGGTCCTGACCGGTTTCACTTCGGCAAGGTTTCCGGTAAAATTGTTAAAGGCAATTTCAATGGCAGCAAAAAGCTCTTCTTTTGCAAATGGCTTAACAATGTATGCATGCGGTTTGACCTTTTTGGCGCGCTCAATCGTCTCGACGTCACTGTTTGCAGTCAGGAAAATAAAAGGAAGCTTATGGGTTTCGTTAAGCTTTTCGGCGACATCGAAACCGTCTTTCCGGCCTGCCAGCTGAATATCAAGCAGCACCAGATCAGGTTTTTCATCTTCAAGCATATTAATAGCTTCGGTGTAATTGATTGACGGGCCACAATGTGCATAGCCCAGCTCTTCAAGCATATTAACGATCGTGCGGGCGATGACAAGCTCGTCTTCTACCACGCCTATTTTCAGAACACTCATGGTTTTAATCTTGATTTTTTCGAACGTCGCGAGTCGTAAAATTAATAGTAAATTTAGCACCACCATCGGTTACATACTGAACTCTGCCTCCGATCTGCCTGCTAAGATCATTGATCAGCTGTAACCCAAGCGTTGATGCTTTATTAAAGTTCAGATTTTCCGGCAGACCGGGACCATTATCCATGTAATCCAGCTGATATTTACCTTCTCCCATCTGACTGATTTTCAATTCAATACTCCCTGGTTGCACCTTAGCAAACGCATACTTGAATGAGTTGGTCAGCAATTCGTTCAATATCAAACCAAGCGGAACGGCAGAGTCAATATCCAGGTGAACCTCAGGTATGTTAATGGTAACATTAACCTTTTTTTGATACTGAAAAACGCTTTGCACTTGCTTGCACAAGTCCTCAATAAACCTTTTCAGGTCAATGGTGCTCAGGTCTTCAAACTGGTAAAGGTTTTGGTGAATCAATGCGATGCTGCGGACGCGATTGCGGCCCTCCTGCAAAGCCTCTCGGGCCGTTTCATCTGTTAAAGTTTTGCTTTGCAGTTCGAGTAATCCCGAGATAACCTGCAAATTATTTTTTACGCGGTGATGGATCTCTTTCATAAGCACATCCTTCTCCGATAGTAAAGCCGATTGCTCCGAAAGCGACTGCTTCAATTGTGCCGTCCGCTCGTTAACAATTTGCTCCAAACGCCTCTTTTCGTAGGCTAATTGCTTTAATCTGAGACGGATAGTCCAGTAAACGCCAAGCGTAAACAGCGTCAATGCGAGCAGTATGAACCACCATTGGAAATAAACAGGCTTCAGGACCGTGATCGGAATGTTCAGCTCACGCTTATTCCATGCCCCTTCCCTATTCTGGGCTCTTATGCGCAGCGCAAAGTCCCCATAAGGCAACCCACTTATCCGCACCGAGTTTTCATTAATATAATTCCAGTCAGTGTCCAATCCTTCAATTTTATAGGCATACCGGTGACTTTCGTTTTTTGTAAAATCCAACAATTGGAAGTCCAGCGTAAAAAACTTATCGTCGGGTTTTAATACAATTTTTCGTTCGCTCAGCAAGACATTGGTTTTATTGACCAGCTCACTTTGCGACCCTATAAACTGATTGAATACAATGATCTGCAAAGGAACTTCCAGACCGGAACTGTCCGTACGGAATTCACGCGGATCAAACGCATTCACGCCGTTTAACCCACCAAAAAACAGCCAGCCGTCGCTGGACTTAAATGAGGATGTGCGGTTAAATTCGTTGTGAGAAATGCCGTCGATAGTTGTGTAAGTGTTGACCGAAAAGTTTTTCCGATTGAAACGGATTAACCCATAATCAGAACTGATCCAAAGGTTTTCGAACGCATCCGGCTCGATTCTGTACAAAACATCGGAAGGAAAACCGGCGGTAATGTTGAACTGTTTTGAGTGATTGGTCTTAGGATTCCAACGATAAAGCCCCTCGCCATTCGTAGCAAGCCAGAAAATGCCGTCGGGGTCCTGATAGGCGTCCAAGAGGCTTAGCCCGTTTAAAAAGCCCGATTGCCGTTTCTCCATTGACAAGTTATAGGAACCTTTTTTGGTATCCCCAGGAGCATAAATCAGTTTATATAACCCATTCTCCGCAACGGCCCATAAAATCCGCGTTTTGTCGGCAAAAAACCTGTAAACGAATTTTGCCTCGGCACCTGTTTTTGTAATCGGTATGGAATCAAACTGGTTGGTTCTTGAGTTAAAAACCGAAAAACCATTCGTCCTGCCTAACAGCAAAAGACTGTCATTCAGCGAATGCATCGACCAGATCTCGGATCCTAAGCTTTTGGTATAAGTGACGGTCTTATTTTTGGCATCATCATATCGCGAAAGCGCATAACCCCCACTGTACAATGCTGACTGGTGTTTGATGAGTGCATAGTTAATGAACTGATTCCTGACAGCTTGCATTTTTCCTCCATTTTGCGAAAAAGTATGCGCCCAAATGTTGGCGGCGACCTTCCCGTTCCGGTCTGCATAGATGCCGCGGGCCTGGCTGTTGGGCTCAATGGATTGCTGGCTGGTTGAAAAGTAAGGCTGGAACCGGTTCTTTTTGAGCGTCAGCTGAAAAACGCCTAGTGAAGTGCAAAGCCAGAGGTTACCCAATGCATCGGGAAAGAGCTGGTAGATAAACAGGTTTTCAAAACCTTTTAGCTCCGAATGATCAATGACTTTCAAGAAGGCGCTTTTGTTCCATAAATAAAGCGCATCGGTAGGAATGTAGAATGCAGCCCCGCCACTGCCGGTGGCCGCACAAACCTGGAACCAATAACGATTCTTCACCGGTTCAAGGTTGTATCTGGCAGGGTCCTTAACCAATGTAAGTTTTCCATTCGGGTCCAGCTTGCCCACAGCGAATTGATCGGTGTTGCTGGCTGTGTTATAGGTGATCAAAAGCTCATTATTATTTGCAAAACCAATGGGCAATGAGCGCAACACATCATGCTGTTGAAATGTAATCACCGTGTCAGGGGTGATTAGGAACTGCTTTTCCTGATTGTTCAATTTCAACAAGACTTTCCCTTCCATGAACGCGCAGAAGGGCCCGGTTGTCCGATAGTCAATTGGAGCCTTTTTGTCCCAATCCTTCATTTTGAAGCGAAGCCGGAACCCCTTTTTGGCTGAATAGAGCCAGTAACGAAAAGGAAAAGCGGTCAGAAAGCAAACCTCCCCCGTGCCATCGTTCGCCACCCAATACACGTCACGCTCTTTGAAAGGCAGGTCAGGAAATGCAGCTGTCAATGTTTTCACCTCTCGCGTCGTCGCATCGATCACATCCACTTTTCCATTAGTCATCAGCTGAAAACCAGTGCTGCCGTATTGGACAAAAAGGCGATTGGCGTTATCCTTCGCTAGCTGAACCACCTTATTCTCCTGCAACTTATCACGCTGCCGGGTAAATAGTAAGGAATTTCGGCCGTCATAGCGATTTAACCCGTTGCGCGTTCCAAACCAAAGAAACCCTGCATTGTCCTGAATTCCGCAGAAAACTTCATGCGACGCCAGCCCATCTTCAATGGATAGCAGCCGTTTGGTAACGGAAAATTCTGAGTTGTCTTGAGCAGAATTACTTTGCGCATGCAGAACATGCACATTAAAAATCGACACCAAAACCCAAAGGCTGAAAAGGAGGGATCGCAAACGCTTTTGCCTTGATATGGAAGCTGTTTTGGGCATTTCAGGAACGTAGGAGTATTTGTAAAAGTCAAAGTAAAAGTGTGAGCGGCTTTCATCATACTCTTTTTTCGATTTGAGCAAATGTGTTTTCAATAAAAGCTGGCAGCCCGGAAAATCCGCTTAAACCGCATTGGAATAACGGTCAGGGTGAATGGGCGCTTCTAGATCGCATACCAGTTACACTATTGTTTATTTATGATATGGATAAAAAAGCTATTTTCTCTAACCAGCTAGCATTTGGTCCGACATTTGTTCCGTTGCGGGTACGAAAAGCGTGGTAATCGATTGATTATAAGGCTCTCTACTTATTCGGGGGGTCAGAAGGGTGGTCAATAGTTATTTGATCATGCCAATGTCTTTCTTTGAGATTAAAGTGAACTCCTAGGATACTAGACAACTCATCCAAAATAAATTAAAGTGTGGGATGCTATTGAGATAGAAGAAGCCATTTCATCCCTTGCAGAGCAACCTTTTGATTTTGCACAATTTCCCTATGCTTTTCTAGAGGTTTTCGGTAACAAAGAAACGACCATTAAACGTCTCAAATCTGGTAACAGCAACAAGTCAGATGTTGAAGGCGGCGTCTTGCAGCAAAATAACATCCATATCGCTGTTTGTGACGTAGGCCAGGAAATGGAGACGCTTTTACGTTTAACATGAGCGCTCGGAGAAACATATTAGGAACTGGACAGCAAAGTTTCCCTATGTGAACGGGCAACTGTTTTCTGGATCAGTTGAGGTTCCCAAGTTCAACAAAATAGCTCGTTCCCATCTGCTGCACGGCGGCAACCTGGACTGGAAAAAAAATCAATCCGGATATTTTTGGCTCGATGATCCAGGCAGTTGCTGATGATGAAGAACGTAGTGCCTTAGGAATGCACTACACTTCGGTGCCCAACATTTTAAAAGTATTAATGCATCACGCTAGCACTGCTGTTGGTTGTTTAAATTCGTAGAATATCAGAAGAACAATAATACTTCAGCTGCATTTGTTTCAACAAGTTCAATGTGCCGGTTTGTAACTTCGTCTTTATTGGGCGAATAATATATAATTTTTTTATTACCTGAAATTGGTTAAAGCAACTTGAACAGACGCCAGCAAACAATGGTAATAGTCTGATCCTGGCTTTCCTCAAATGCTACCCGCTCGGAAAGCAGCGATAACTAATCCTTTGCACCACTCCGTAAAACGGATTTTATTTTGGTAATACCGTCAACATAACTTTTTGTAAGTGAGGACTACTTATAATAAAAAAGTAACCTTTCTTGTTTAGTTCAGATATACTACCGTTTGTGCAGACCAGCAAACGGTCCCTCTTGTACTTATTAAAGGGAACAAAGTATCGAGCTGACTTTGTAAGCCACAAAATCTAAGATCCTCCGGGTTCTTTACTTAAAGATTTTATTTCACGGATTGTTTTTTAGAAAAGCAGTTGATAAACAAATGTCTAACCTTAAAAAGTAGACATTTTGTTTATCTTCATTCGCAATAATTAACCTACAATTTACTGGTAGCTGAATCAAGAATCGCATCTTTATGCTCTGTTAAAAATTCCTGAAGTGTCTTGGCTGGTCTTCCAAGGACGTAGGGAATATCATTTTGGACCATAGACATATATGACATTCTCCCATCGAGCATCTGTGTGACAAAATCGATGTTGGCTCTCGTATACCAGCTCTCTGCCCCCTGGGACGTCAGCGTTTCAACCAATTCGACAAAACCTTCAAGACCTTTGTTTTCGTGCTTGATTTCAACTCCGGTAACCTCGCTTAAAAGTTCAGCAATTTCTTGTCCGTTAAAGCTTTCTACGCTCAACCAATAATGTTGCCCACCATGGCGTTGCGGCCCTTCAAGGAGTGCTTTTGCTGCAACCGCAGCTATATCACTTGAGGCAATGTAGCCGACTCTTCGGTCATCCCAGTAGCTTGTGTAAGTGTGATTCTTAGGTATATAAAGCCCTGTGAATACTTCCATAAACATATTTGGATGCAGATGCGTCCAGGCAATACCGCTGGCTTCAATGTATTTTTCGATCATCTGATGCCAGGCAAAATGCGCATCGGTGGTATCCCACTCAGCGAAAACGCCCACATGCACAATATGGCTGACACCTGCTTTCTTTGCAGCATCTACCAATGTTTTGCTCTGTGTGAGCATGGCAACCGTGTAGCCGGTTAGCAGAAAGACACGATCAACACCCGCAAGGGCAAGCGCAAATGTCCTTGGGTCATCAAGATCCAGGTATTTACAGTCCTTTCCTTCGCTGATGAGCTGCTCTACGACATCCTGTTTGCGCGAGGTAATCCGTACTTTCACCCCTTGGCCTTCCAGATCTTTTACAACCTGACTGCCGATCGTTCCACTGGCACCCAGGACAAGGACCGTTGGTTGTTGATTGTTTTCCATTTGAGTTTGTATTGAATAATATTTTATAAAATGATTCGGTTGGTAGGACTGTAAGCTAAGGCGTCGCATTTGAAAAATTGGTAGCAGTGCCCAAACCATGCCACTGCTGCATTGTATTTAACTAGTGTGTAATGGGAAAAAGCTTGTATGCTCCCAGGGGGGCCTTCATTCAGGCCAGTTATTTATTCTACTTTTTCCCTATCTGAAGTAAACGGTTACCGGCTAAGATTTCTTCGTATGAAGGCCAGGAATCCATTTTCCTTAGGTTGTCCATGATGAAATCGCGGATTGCAGGGGCTTTCCCTTTTTCAGCATTAGCAAGTGCCTGTTCTAATTCGGCTTCACTTAATTCAGTACAGTAGGCTGGCGTGCCGGGCTGCTGTCGCCAGGATTCGGCCAGACTTCCGCCATCAACGGTATCAAAACCGGTAAGATCAACCAGTTGAGTGGCTACTTTTTTATGTTCCTGATTATCTCCTGCTATCGAAATTGCTACTCTTGCTTCCGCACCGGCTATTTTGCCTTTGTGTTTCAAGGTGCCTTCCAAAATATTATTAAACACCTTCACAAGCGGGCGGTTCAGTATACCGGAGATATATTCGCTTTCAGATATTTGTTCCAATTCGGCAATCTCACCGTCCCTGAACGGATAATAGTTTGAAGTATCCATTACGACCACATCATCAGGAACCTCTTGCAATAAGTCCTTAGGCAAATCTCTGTAAGCATTGAAGGGCATAGAGAAGATGATGGCATCTACGTCTTTGACCACACCCCTTAAAGTTGCCGCAGTTGCGCCCAAACCGGCAGCTATTTTTTCCAATTCAGGCATTGCCCTGGTATTGGTAACTTTTACATAATGTCCTGCCTGAGAAAACTTTTTGGCTAAAATGCTGCCAATGGCACCTGTTCCTACGATTCCTATTTTCATGTTTTTAAAATTTAGTTGTTTATAATTTTTATTTTAAACCTGCGATTCGGGATGTTATATGTGGGATTTTGCATAAAATTGTAAGTAATGTAGCGGGTTACTGGACCCTATATTTTTCTAAATGCCGGCATGGGCAATTCCAGGTTGCCGCGCAGTGTAGCCGATTCATACTCGGTACGGAATATGCCGCGCTCCTGCAAAATCGGTACGACCAGTTCAATGAAATCCTGCAATCCATAGGGATGGTCCTGGCGCAGGATCAGCATATCCATGGCCCCTGTTTCATACCACTGCTGCACCTGATCGGCAACCCTTTCGGCCGAACCAAAAAATTGTGGCAGGGGCAGGCTGTTGTTAGGAATAAACTGCAAGAGTTCCCTGTACTTTTCGCGGGCTTCCTGGTCTGTGCTGCCAACGATCGGGTTTTGCGAAACAGAGACAATAAAATCCTGGGGCCTTCTGCCTTTGGCAACGAGTTGATGTCTTAGTTCGCGGGCAATTGATCGGGTTTCTTCCAGAGTACTTCCAAAAGTGAAAACTCCGTCGGTATAACTTGTCGCATGATCCATAAAGGTCTTCGACATGCCTGCTGTGTATAATACGGGCCGGCCTTGAATGGAACGGCTCAGGTTCAAAGGCCCTTCAACCGAAAAATATTTCCCCCGGTAATTCACCTTGTGCATTTTTCGCGGGTTCAAAAAATAGCCGCTTTCTTTATCGCGGATAAAAGCATCATCTTCATAGGTGTCCCATAAGCCCAGGACGATTTCCATAAACTCTTTGTTCATGGGGTACTGGTCTGACTTACCCAGATGGCCACGACTGAAGTTGACCATGCCACCAGGGTTTGAGGTAATGGCGTTTAAAGAAGCACGGCCCTTACTTAATTTGTCCAGTGACAGGATCTGACGCGCAGCACTGTAAGGATCAGCATAAGAAGTGGAAATGGTGACAGATAGCCCGATCGTATTTGTATGCATGGCAAGGGCAGACATGAGCGATACACCTTCAAACATGCTCAAATAATGCGGGATATTTCCCGGGCCTACATGGCTTACATCTACCAGAAAGAGCGTGTCAAACTTGGCCGCTTCTGCCATTTTAGCCTGCCGGATATAGTGGTCTATATTTTCGCTGGCATCAGAGGGCATATCCGGATGCTGCCAGCCTACGTGGTTCCAGCCCAGCCCATCCAAATTGGCCGCTAATTTCAATTTTTTTCTATTCTCCATTTATCGTATTCGCTTTGGACCTGCAAGAATCCAATGACATAATCTAACCCTGTTTTTCCAGCGTACGACCCGGCGCTGCCGCTTTACCTTCATTTACCTCCATCATGATTTCTGCAAATAATTTCACAGACTTGACCCGGTCTTCAAAATCATAAGTTGTTGATACTGCTATCAGCTCATTCACCTGGGTCTGTTCTAAAAAATGCTCTATCTGCGCTTTTACAGTTTCTTTGCTACCTACAAAGGAATATTTTAGCATTTGCTGTAATGAAGGATGCTGTAAGTACTCGATTAGCCCACTACTCATCTCAGTTGGTGGTTGCAAAGCATCCTTTGCCCCGGTCAGCACCCCCATGAACATTCTAATCAGGGTGGTAAATAATCTTTCTGCCTGCTGGTCCGTGTCGGCAACAAAGACATTTATACCAGCTATTGTATAGGGCTGGTCCAAAAATGAAGACGGCTGAAACTCGGCCTTATAGATCTTTAAAGCATCTATTAAATGAGTGGAAGCAAAGTGGCTGGCAAAGGCGTAGGGTAATCCTTTCCTTGCCGCCAGATGCGCACTGTCGGTACTGGACCCCAGTATGTAAAGTGGCACATCGGTTCCTTCTGCAATGGTGGCCCTGACTTTGGAAGATTTGTTTTCCAGGGAAAAGTAATCCCGGATTTTATCTATTTCCCCAGAAAATGAACGTGCGGCCTGTATAAAATCCGGACGGATTGCATGTGCTGTCTGCTGATCAGTACCAGGCGCCCTTCCAAGGCCCAGATCAATCCGGCCTGGATATAAATGGGCCAAAGTACCAAACTGTTCAGCAACAATCAACGGCGAGTGATTCGGAAGCATGATCCCGCCAGAGCCTACCCGAAGGGTCCTGGTGTTTTCAGCTACGTATCCTATTAATACTGAAGGGGCACAGCTACCAATGTGATCGGCACTATGATGTTCAGCGAACCAGAACCGTTTATAGTTTAGTGATTCAGCTTCCCTGGCCAATGACAGGGAGTTATTTAATGTTTCTTTTATCGTGCCACCTTCTGCCACAAGGGCAAGTTCCAGTATGGAATAGGCAATATGCTGGTTTGTCATCATTTATATCTTTTAAATTTTATCATTGCCAGCCGCCACCTACGGCGCGGTATAATTCTACATTCGCCCGCAACTGATTGCGTTTTAAAGAGGCAAGTTCAAGCTCGCTTTGAAGCACGCTGCTTTGCGCGGTGATTACTTCCAGGTAATTGGCCAGGCCACTTCCAAATAACATATTGGCGTTTGCTGTCGCTTCTCGCAGGGCTCGAACGCGGTCTGCGGCAATGTCTTGCTGGACCTGCATTTTAGTGATTTGACCAAGCGCGTTAGAGACTTCCCCTACAGCTACGAGTACCTGCTGTCTGAACTGGATTACAACCCTTTCCCGGTCAATCTGACTGATTTCGTACTGGGTACGCAGGGCGCGGCGCTGCAATAATGGTTGGGTCAGCCCGCCAGTAGCCAGACCGAACAAGGAGGCAGGGATACTAAACCAATTGCTCGCCTTAAAAGAATTTATACCACCCTGGGCAGTAATAGCCAGGGTTGGGTAAAGCTGAGCTTTGGTATAGCCAACTGCTGCATTGGCCCTGTCGAGCGCCAATTCTGCACTCCGGACGTCAGGCCGGCTGCCAAGCAGCTGTGAAGGCACGCCCGCAGCCGTTACAACCGACACATTCACCTGCATCAGGTTGCCTTCACGGCGGATATCGCCTGGCAAGCGTCCGGCAAGGATGCTTAATGCATTCTCCTGCACTGTAAGGGCTTGCTCAAATTCTGGAATAAGGCCAGCCGCTGTGAGCCGCTGTGCTTCAACCTGCTGGACGGCCAGTGAGTTTGCCAGGCCTGCGGTGTATTGTAACCGTGTGATTTCTAGCGTGCTGTCGGTTAGTGCCACATTGCGCCGGGCTACTTCCAGCTGTGTATCAAGCATTAACAGGTTATAATAGCCTTCTGCAACCTGGGCCACAATCCGGGTTTGCACAGCCTTGCGAGCCTCCTGGCTTTGAAGGTAAGCGGCCAGCGCTTCTGCCTTGCGGCTTTTTATTTTACCCCATATGTCGGCTTCCCAGCTCACTACTGCCGCCAGGTTATAATCCTCAATGTGGCTCCTGCCCAAAAACTGGCTCAGGGAAATACCATTAAGACTATTGGTTGATGGGCTGTTGGTGTTTGCGCCTGCCTGAATAGTGACAGCTGGAACATTTCCCCACCTGGCCTGTTTAAAACTTGCCTGTGCAGCTTCAATGTTTTGGAGGGCCAGCTGCAAATCGTTGTTTCGAGCGATGGCACTGTCGAGCAGTTGCTGCAAAGCCGGCTCATTAAAGAAACTTTTCCAGGGCAAACCCGCTATCGAAGCCGTATCAGGGTTTTCGGCAGTTCGGTATGCAGATGGTAGCTGCATCTCGGGCAGCGGCACATTCTTTGACACGTTGCATGAGACGGTAATGACTAGTGTGGCTGCCCCTATTACAAAGGAGTTGAGCCGGAATATTTTTCGGGAATAATTCATGAATTAGCTAACTGTTAGCGGTGAATGTGCCTGATGCTCCTTGACACTATCTGTGTCTGGTAGTTTCTGGCCGGCTGTACCACTGATGCGTTCTTGGAGCCGCTGGAAAATGATAAACAGGACCGGAATCAGAAATAACCCAAGTACGACGCCGGTAAGCATGCCACCAGCTGCGCCGATACTGATCGAATGGTTGCCTTGGGCGGACGGCCCTGTGGCAAACATCATTGGAACCATGCCGACAACAAAAGCCAGTGAGGTCATGATGATTGGGCGCAAGCGGGAAGCTGAAGCATCAAGCGCTGCCCTGACCAACGGCTCGCCGCTGCGACGGCGCTGTAAGGCAAACTCAACGATCAGGATCGCATTTTTGGCTAGTAACCCAATCAGCATCACCAGGGCCACCTGCACATAAATATTATTGGTGATGCCAGTCAAACCAATTGCGGCAAATACGCCAAAGATCCCTGTTGGAAGTGAAAGCAGCACTGCCAGCGGAAGGATGTAGCTTTCGTACTGGGCTGCCAGAAGAAAATAGACAAAAACCAGGCACATTAAAAATACGACAGTGGACTGTCCACCGGAAGAAATCTCTTCACGGGTAAGACCCGAAAACTCGTAGGTATAACCAGCTGGAAGGTGTTTCTCAGCAACAGTCTCAACGGCCTTAATGGCATCACCTGTGCTATAACCTGCCTTTGGGACTGCATTGATCGTCAGGGAATTAAAAAGGTTGTAGCGCGATGCCGTTTCAGGTCCGTAAACCCGTTTGAGGCGTACCAGCGTACGCACGGGCACCATCTGGCCCTGGTTATTTTTAACAAACACGCCATTTAAGGCGGTTAAATCGGTGCGGCTGGCCTTGCCTGCCTGCACCAGCACACGGTAATATTTTCCGAACCGGTTAAAATCCGATGCCTGCGCGCTGCCAAAGTATGCCTGCATGGTTTGCAGAATGCTTTTAGGGCTCACGCCCAGTTGAGCAGCTTTTACTTCATCCACTTCTACTTCCAGCTGCGGGTAATCAGCCCGGAACGAGGTAAAGGCTACGCCAATGGCAGGCTGTTTCATCATTTCAGCGATAAAACCCTGACCGACTTCTCCCAGCTTGACCAGCTCACCGCCACTGCGATCTTGCAAAACAAGCTCCATCCCTTCCACATTGCTAAACCCAGGCACGGTAGGCGTTGTAAACACAAAGGAATCCGCCCCCTTGATAGTTGTTGCTTTCTGACGCATGATCGCCATGATGCCTTCAATATCCTTCACATCTCCACGGTCTGCCAGTGGCCTAAGCCTTGCAAACAGCGTGAGCGAAGATGGGCTGGCCGACGACGACAGGATATTAAAACCTGCCATCAGGTTCATGGTTTCAATGGCAGGCATTTCAAGCAGCAAATCCTCAATTTGCACAGCGATCTGCTGGGTGCGGTCCAGGGAAGCACTTGCCGGCAGGGTCATTGCAACCGCAACAAAGCTTTGGTCTTCTCCTGGAATAAAACCCGATGGTGTTCGCTTGGCCATCCATACGGTAAGCACCAAAATAACTGCCAGACCACTTAGGCCAACCCATTTATGTCGTATCAGGAATGTGATGCTGCCCACATAACGGTTGGTCAAACTGTTAAAGCTGCGGTTGAACCCTTTGAAAAAGCGGGTTTTAAAATTGGATGGTGCGCCGCCAGGAGTGTCATGATGCGTGCTTTTTAGAAAGAGCGCCGCAAGGGCCGGGCTTAAAGTCAACGCATTTACCGCTGAAATAAGAATGGCGATAGCCATTGTAAACGCAAATTGCCGGTAAAATACTCCCGTCGAACCTTCCAGAAAACCGACGGGCAAAAACACGGCGGCCATTACCAGGGTAATTGAAATGATAGCGCCCGTAATCTCGCTCATTGCCTCAGTCGTTGCCTTGCGCACCGAGGTGGCCCCGTTTTCCAGCTTGCTGTGCACAGCTTCTACTACCACGATCGCGTCGTCGACCACAATCCCGATGGCCAAAACCAGGGCAAAGAGTGTGAGTAGATTGATCGAAAAGCCAAAAAGCTGCATGAAAAAGAATGTCCCTACAATGGCCACTGGAACTGCAATGGCCGGGATCAGTGTCGAGCGGAAATCTTGTAAAAAGATGAATACGACAATGAAAACCAGTATAAACGCTTCTACCAAGGTATGCTGCACCTGCTCAACAGAGGCGTCCAGCGCTTCTTTGGTGCTTAAAAGTGTCTGCTGGCGGATACCCTCAGGCAAGTTTTTACCAAGCTTTTTCATTGACTTGGCTACCTGTATCTGCAATTCATTGGCATTTGAGCCAGCGGTTTGGAAGATGGCAATGTTGATGCCTGATTTGCCTGCAATCCGCACACTGCTATTATAGGTTGTAGAGCCAAATTCCACGCGTGCCACATCTTTGAGCCGCAGCATGGAGCCATCCGCATTGGCACGGATGATCATATTTTCGTAATCGCCTGGCTTATTTCGTTTGCCTTTGTACTTGATAACATACTCAAAAGATTCCTGACTGCTTTCACCAAGCCTGCCCGGGGCAGCTTCCAGATTGTTGTCCTGAATGGCTGCGATCACTTCGGCAGGCGTCAGCTGGTAGCTGGCCAGCTGAGCCGGGTCCAGCCAGATACGCATCGCGTAAGCACGGTTCCCACCAAAAACGATTGCCGAGCCAACGCCCGGTATGCGTTTGATTTCCGGTATCAGGTTTATCTGGGCATAGTTGTCCAGAAAGGTTTGGTCGTATTTACTGGTGTCCTCAGAGACCAAATTCAAAATCATCACCATGCTGTTTTGCTGCTTGGCAACGGTAACCCCTTGCTGTACGACTTCTGCCGGCAGCTGGCTGGTTGCCTGTGAGACCCGGTTTTGTACATTCACCGCGGCCTGGTCGGGGTCAGTCCCCAACCGGAAGCTAACGGTGATTACCAGCGTACCGTCATTACTGGCTGTCGAGCTCAGGTATACCATCTGCTCTACCCCATTAATGGCTTCCTCTAACGAAGGCGCTACCGAGCGGAGCAGTGTTTCAGCATTGGCACCGGGATAAAGGGCGGTGACCTGTACTGCCGGGGGTGCTATATCTGGAAACTGTTGGAGCGGAAGCTTCCACATGGCTATCGCCCCTACAATCACCAATAGAATAGAGATGACCGTCGACAGCACAGGGCGTTCGATAAATTTCTTAAGCATTATATCAAAGATTAAATAGATTGATGTTAGAGGGCTGCCTGGCCTGCGGCAGTGCTGCCAATGACTGGCTCAGTAGGCTTGATCACCTGTCCTTCCTGTAAATGGTCAAGTCCTTGGAGTACTATCCGGTCGCCATTTCTGACACCTTCACTGACCAGGTAGTTCTGTCCGCTTTTTCCCAGGATGGTTAACTTTTTGCGGCTGACACGGTTGCTATCTCCGACTGCATAGACAAATACTTTATCCTGCATATCAATGGTGGCAGCAGTTGGTACCAGCATCAGGTTTGGATGATTTAGCGGAAGCTGGACCTTGCCTGTATTGCCCGAGCGCAGCTGGCCACTGGTATTTGGAAAGGTAGCCCTTAGTGTGATAGCGCCTGTTGTTTTGTCAAACTGCCCGTCGACCATATCCACCTTCCCACCTACCGGATAGGTACTTTGATCAGAAAGCAAAAGCGTTACCGGTGGCAGCTTTGCGATCTTTTCTTCCAGCGTATTTCCGGCATATTGTTTACGGAAAACATGGAAATCATCTTCACCTAATGAAAAGTAGACGTGCACCTGGTGCACATCAGAGATCTGTGTCAATGCCTGGGTGTCGCTGGGACCAACCAGACTGCCTTGTTTAATGTGCAAACGGCCTACATAACCGCTGACAGGTGCTTTTATAAGCGTATAACCCAGGTTAAGACGTGCGCTGCTCACCTCTGTTTTTGCGCGTTGCAGGTTAGCTTCTGCTACCGTCAAGGCAGCCTGGGCAGTTTTCAGCTGTATATCGGAAACCACTTTGTGTTCAACCAAAGGGGCATATTTGTTTGCCTCCAATTGGGCCCCCGCCAGCGCACCTTCCGCAGCATGCTGCAAAGCAAGGGCATTATTCAACCGCTCGCGGTAAGGCGCTTCGTTGATTTTAAATAATGGCTGGCCTGCTTTAACAGCTACCCCTTCATCGACCAGGACCCGGTCAAGTATCCCGCTGATTTGAGGGCGGATTTCGACATTGGTCAACCCTTCAATGGAAGCAGGATAATCCTGGTAAGTTGTTTGGCTGCCTGCTTGCACTACCCCCACAGGTAGGGATGCTGCCTCAATAGTTTGTTTTGAATCAGTCTTTTGGCCGCATCCCGAAAGAAGCAGGCAAAAGCTCAAAAAGGATCCTATTTTTAATAGTGAATGCCCCGCAGGGTAGCTTTTAAGGCCAAGGCGATGGCGACGCCGGGAAAAATGAATAGACACAGGAGCGAAAGAAAACATTAATAGATAATTATAAATTGATATATGAAGACAAAAAATTTGTGATGATTGCAAGCTGTTAATGGTAATTATTAATTACTGGCCCAAACCTAAAAGGACAGTTAAACACATAAGCAATCGTTAATGCATGTGGCAAAAAAAAATGCCACTGTGGTGGCCTTTGGGAAAACACGGTTTGACTTAACGTAAAGAGCGCAAGAAGGCTTCCAGTTCTTGCACTTTCTCTTCAATAATAGCAACTTTCATGTTACGCCCCTCCTTGCGGGATTCTACCAGACCGGCTTCTGATAATGCCTTCAAATGCTGGGACATAGAAGGTTGACTAATCGGTACAAATTCAAACAAATCAGCACACCCCTTATTGGTACCCTTTGCTATTTCCTGTAATAATGCCAGCCTGGTAGGGTCGCTGAGCGATTTGGCCAGTTTAACAAGTGATTTACTATCCATTCTATTAAATTTTTATTGAATACATGCGCATTCATTGATGTCTTAACCAATCTGGTTACTGGATGGTTCTTGTTACGTGATATTTTTCTGTGACGATTGGGGATGACGCCCGTTTTTAGAAGATTAGTGCAGAATTTTACCTCCCTTTTAGTAACAGACAAGAACTAGATAAATAGGCACTAAAAATTTAGCATCAGTAAAAGATAGCACCGGAATTATAGTGAAAAGCCTGGAATCTCATTTAAAACATGGAGCGCCGATTCACACAGACCACTTTTGAGAAAATATGTGTCAATATCTGCAAACTGCTCGAAAGGCTTTCGATGAATTGTGATAATTAGATCATCCTTTAAGAAAATGGCAACTTTATCGGTCAGCTCTTGTACGGTATCTGCCTGTGCCGCTACCTGATCACTATAGACACGGAGAATAACGAAAGTGTAAGACCCAACATTTTCATGTTTGGCAAGATGGTCGGGCTGCAAACAATCTGCAACGGAGGAGTCGTGCAGCTCATATTTGTTGGCAATCCCACGCAGTTCCTCCTTAGCCGGGTCGGTGACATTCACCCATGCAAAAGGATATTCAGGCTTTTTTGCAATAGTTTGAATCATTTTGAATTTGAAAAATCACATACCGGCTCATTATGCATTTTTGCTTACAAGCTTTCTCAAATCACAAATGACCGCACTTGACTGATCATTCCATTTTTAAATTTCCAAATGTCACAATAGAAGCTCCTTTTTGACTCACCTTTTTTTTGAAATATTATCTGACCAAGCTCAACTATGAATTCTTTTTCCTGGATATAATCTTTGTCGTGTACATGCCAATAGGGAATAGTAACGTTTAACTTAACGGTATCATCTATACGCGAAGATTAATTCGTTAAGGGTGCCATGTTTTATTTGTCCATCTCTATGCCGATCTTGCCATAGAAATTTTTGTCGCCGGTTTTGTTCTCCAGCAAACTGTGCGCTTTACTGATTTCCGACAACGAAAAGACCTTATTCAGAACTGGTTTCAACTTATTCGTTTCCACGAGTTTCGTTATCTCATCCAGTTTATTTCTGTTTTGTCGGGTAAATACAAAATGGTAGGTCGCATTTTTTCCCCAGGCATGAATCAGGTTTTGCGGTTTTTCAATGTCGACTATGGTAACTACCTGCCCTAGTTGACTGAGGATCAACCCGCTATCAGAAAGTGTATTGCCTCCAATGGTGTCAATGACGACATCGACTCCTTTACCGCCCGTAAGTTGCTGAATAGCGTCGATGTAGTTTTCATTTGCATAGTCGATCACATGATCAGCTCCTAATTCAAGAAGAACTTGATGATGGACTTTCCTAGCTGTAGTGAAAACGACTGCTCCCATTGCTTTGGCAATCTGAATGGTTAGCATTCCCACGCCACCGGCACCTCCATGGATCAGGACAGTCTGATTCACCTTTAATTGTGCCCTGGTAACCAGCATTTCCCAAGCCGTACCAGCTGCCAAAGGAAGCGTTGCCGCTTCGAGATGGCTAATGTTTTTAGGTTTCAAAGCAATGATAGACTCATGGACGCTGTGATACTGGGCATAACTTCCCTGCCCCTTAAAGATTTCAGGCGTGTAGTAAACCTGGTCACCGACCTTGAAATGTTCTACACCATGACCGACTTCCACTATTTCACCCGAAACATCGTGACCTGTGATGACAGGTAAGGTCAGTTCATTTTTATAATCCCCACGACGCACCTGGTAGTCCAAAGGGTTAACAGATGTTGCAAAAACTCTGACCAAAACTTCCCCGAAGCCTGGTTTTGGCGTCGGCACGTCCACGATTTCAAAATTGTCGACAGGGCCGAACTGATTTAAGATTGCTGCTTTCATTTTTGTTTTTAGTTAATTAGGCAAACACCTAATTTGATATTCAAAAAAATTATAATTTATCTTTAATGTGCTGTGCTAAATTCTGGATTGATTGCTCATTCCTTTTATAATATGTCCACTGATCCTTTCTTGTGGCGATCAAAATACCGGCGCCAGACATTGCTTTTAAATAAACAGATACGGTAGGAACAGACATCCCTGCTTTTTTTGCAATGTCAGAAACACATACACCTAAGTCCGGCGAATAGTCGGCTAGCTCCTCGGCAGGAAAGTGCGCAAAAGGCTCTTTTAACCATTCCAGAATGTTTAACCGGGTCTGATTTGATAATGACTTAATAACTTCTAATAGTATCATAATGTAAAGTTAGGTAATTACCTAAATACCTACAAGCCTTTTCGACCTTTTTTATAAAAATAACTTTCGATTTGCAATTTATGCTTGATCAGAGATGCTTCTGAAATCCAAACCACATCTGATATGGAAGATTACAAGCCCTGTACATGCTGTTTTTGCTGAATTAAGAGAGAGGCCCAATAGCCGAGACAACCCAGGCAAGCAATTGTTATCAGCTGTTTGAACAAAGTAATTCAGGACTTTTAAACAAAGCCTGACAATTATTTGCAGGGTACATTTGTATCATAATCTTGAAAATAAGAAAATGAACAAGTTGAAGAATGTGATGATTACCGGGGCGGCTGGTGGCTTTGGTACTGTTATCATCGACGACCTATTGCAGCGGATTATAATTAACGGGTGCAATGCGCGATGCAGGTGGCAGGAACAAGCAGGCGGCACTTTTCAGAACAGGCCTAGTTCTAGTTTTACATTTAAATGCGCCTATTTGGGTGATTGACGGTTCGACTCCGGTTAGGTTGACCAAACCGAACTATCCAGCGAATCTGCCCTATATTTGCCGGAAGCCTTCTTGCCATATTCCTTTGGCGTAACCCCGAACTCCTCACGGAAGCATTTGGAGAAGTATGAGAGATTCGAGAAGCCTACATCGTACATCACTTCGGACACATTGCCTTCATTATTTTCCAGGAGAAGAGAAGCCTTTTTAATGCGGTATTTCTTAATGATCTCGTTGGCAGAAAATTGGGTTAAAGTTTTCAGTTTGCGGGACAAATGCGCTGAGCTCATGCCCATTTCCGATGCCAACACTTCAACATTGAAGTCGGGATCGGAGATGTGCACTTCAACGATACTCATCACTTTTTTGACAAACTTCTCATCCACATTTTCCCTGCCATCTTCCGCTCCCGGGGTTATGATCAGGTTTTGACGGACATAGGTGCTCATTTCTTCCTTACGCTGCAAAAGATTGCTGATCTGCGCATCGAGGAGTTCTATGTCAAATGGTTTGGTAATGTAAGCGTCGGCGCCGATCCTGATTCCTTCGATTTTCTGTGAGGTCAAACTCCGGGCGGTGAGCAGTATCACTGCCGTGCGGCTGGTCTTGGGATTGCTTTTAAGCATTTTACAGAATGTCAGACCGTCCATAACCGGCATCATTACGTCTGAAATAATCACGTCCGGCAGGAACTGGATGGCCTTCCGCAGACCTTCCTCTCCATCGCCTGCGACCACAAAACGATATTTATCTTGGAGCGTAAGGCGGATGAAATCGACCATATCCGGGTTGTCTTCCACGATCATCACAAGTGATTTATCAGCATCGGAATGCACCGTTTCGTACACTTCTGTATTTTGAGATTTCCCCTCGAACATCGGATATGAATCCGGCCCAACACGTTCCACGGCCAGCTGCTCGGCATTTCCTTTTGGAAGCAAAATTGTGAAAATACTGCCTTTCCCCGGCTCACTTTCGAGCCGTATCTCCCCGCCGTGCATTTTCACATATTCCAGCGTGAGTGCCAGCCCGATCCCCGACCCCATCTCGCGCTTTCTGGATTCGGCAGTCTGGTAAAAGCGTTCAAAAATGCGTTTTTGATCTTCGGCTGAAATGCCTACGCCCGTGTCGGAAATGCCAATTTGTAATGCGAAACCACCGGGATTTTCGTCGCTTATAATCTGAACGTCGAAAGCGACATGACCACCTTTTGGCGTGAACTTGAATGCATTTGAGAGGAGATTCAACACGATCGTTTCAATCTTTTCAGCGTCGGCAAATAGCGCAAATTCAGGTGTGTCGCTGGTGAATGTGTAGTCGACCTCGTGCCTGGCTGCTTTGTCGGCAAAATGCGAGTAGAGCTCCCGCAGCAAGCCAATGATCTCAATCTTAGACGTATTGAGATACAATTTATCTTCCTGCATCTTCTTGAAGTCCAGCACCTGGTTCACAACACGCAGCAAGCGATGCGAATTCTTTTCGGCCAGCGAGATCAGCTTGAAATTGTCAGCATCCAGCTTTCCATTCCGCATGATCTGGTGAATGGGAGGCAGTATCAGGCTGATCGGGGTGCGCAGCTCGTGGGAAATATTTGTAAAAAACTGCTCTTTGGTTTGCTCTATTTCCTCGGCGTGGGCAATTTCCAGCTTACTAATTTTCAGTTCGTTTTCGAGCTTAATCCTGCCCGAATAGATCTTCAATGCAACGTAAACGCCCGCAGCAATCAACATTACGTACAAAGCCAAAAACCCTTTGCTCAACAGCAATGGCGGATTAATGGTGATTTTCGTCGCGCTTATTTCGTTGCTCCAAATCCCATTATTATTGGTGCCCCTCACCTTAAAAGTGTACGTTCCGGGCGAGAGGTTCGAGTATACTGCGAAGTTTTTATTGCCTGATGTTGTCGTCCAGTTTTCGTCGGCACCTTCCAGCTTGTAGGAATACGTGTTCATTTCCGGTTGCCAGAAATGCAGTGCGGCAAATTTCAATTCCAGCGAGCGCTGTCCATAATCGAGCTCTATTTTAGACTTATAGGAAATATCCCGATCCAGAATCACGCGGTCACCTACTTTTTCACCGATTTCCACTTTCTTGTTATTGAGCAATAAATCGGTCAAAACTACCCTGGGCTGATAACCATTTGGAATCGCCTTTTCTGGGGAGAATGAGATATAGCCATTGTCTCCGCCAAAAAACAACTCACCGGAAGCCGATCTTCCCACGCAACCCGCGTAGAAACTCTTAATGGGGAGATTTTTATTGAGCGGGTAAAATTCTACTCTACCGCTTGCAGGTGTAAACTTTTCCAGTGCCGTATTGGTCGCAACCCAAATGTTGCCCTTTTGATCTTCCGTGATGGTCGCCCTGGCCATGTTATGGTTCGGGATGGCGTGAAAAGTTGCTTTGTTTGTGGAAGGGACATATTCAACCAGTCCATTCTCCGTGGCAGCCCAGATGCTTCCGCTTTTGGATTTAAAAAAGCTGCTCACCGTTTTGCGATCCGCTACTTGCGCAAAAGGAAGGATTTTTTTCTTTACACCGTTTACCAGATCCAGCCGAAAAAGCTCGTCAAACTCAATCAGCCAGAGCGATTCTTTGTCTGACAGAAACTGATCGGTCTCAGCTTTTGACACCAGCTGGAAATGCAGGTCTTTAACATTCTCCAAACTTTTCGTCGATTTGAAAATGCCGCCCTCCCAGGTTCCCACGAGCAATGTTCCGTCGGGAGTCTCTACAAAATTGTTGATGTAATTGGAAGCCAGTCCATTATTTTGACCGGCGGTAATCGTTTCCATTCTCTGCTTCGCATCATCCCAAACGTGGATGCCCGCAACAGTTCCGATCCAGATGCGTTCATCCCGATCTTCATGCAAGACGGTCACATTATTGATCATCAGACGGCCTGGCCCGGGCGACTCAATGCTAAATTTTCGGCTTTGATCGGTCTTGGGATCAAAACGAATAACGCCGTGCAGTGTGCCGATCCAGTAAATTCCTTTCTTGCTAACCAGAAAAGACTTCACCTGACTTCCAATCGTCTGCCCGCCAACCTGCTGCATCACATGATGGTATTCGTACAGATTATCCATTTGGTTTACCTTACTGATCCCGTTGGACGTTACAAACCAAACCACACCCGCCCGATCTTCAAATATCTGCCAGATCACATTGTTGGCAATCGAGTAAGGCGATTGCGGATTGTGAAAATAGCGCTCAGTGGTGTTGTTGACGGGGTTATATATGTTCAAACCAAAATCGGTGCCGAGCCAGATTTTATTGTCATTGCCCGTATAAATGGCCTTGACAACCTGATTACTCAGTTTCGTTTGCTCATTCAGATTTTCATGCGCTCCGGTGACGATATTGAAGCGGCAAAGGCCGGTTTCCGTGCCCACCCAGATCAGCGAATCATTTCCTGCGACTGGTTTAATGTCACAAATGAGGTTGTTCTGAACATTGGGAGCACCTTTTCTTTTCAGATTAAAGGCTTCAAATGTGGTTGTTTTGGGATCGAGTCTGTTAAGCTGGTCGTAAGTGCCGATCCATAATATGCCGTTTTTGTCTTGATATATCGTGCGGATCGTGTTGTGGCTGAGCTTGCTGTTTTGCGTGGTTAATGTTGTGAATGTTCCATTATTCGGGTTGTATTTGATCAGCCCGGTCATGGTCCCGATCCAGAGGTTGCCATTTTTATCTTTCGAAAAGCAACGTATGTTGGTATGCGTTCCGGTGGGGATGCGGGTAATTTTAAATGTGATCGTATTGATTTTGCTCAACCCATTCACGCTCCCGATCCAAAGATCGTCGCCATCCGCGTAAACACTCTGGACGCCGTTGCTGGGAATGGAGTTTGGTGTGCCGTCTTTCTTGAAAATCCTGAAATGATAGCCGTCGTACCGGGCCAGGCCGTCGCCAGTGGCGATCCAGATGAAGTGATTGCGGTCTTGTGCAACCGCATTGATCAGGTTGGTGGGTAAGCCCTCGCTAACAGAAAGTGTACTGAAAAATTTCTCCTGCCCATGCGAAGAAAGGTACGCCAGCATTAAAAAGAATACAATCCCCCACGTTCTGTTTATCCTACCGACCCGACACATTCTCTTTTCGCGTGAAAACTGACTTTTTGAACAAAAAATATAATAAATACCAGACAAATATCAGAAAATTATCGCTTTCCGTCAGATTATTTCTAATCGAAGTTGGGCGGTGAATCTACCTTGCAACCATGAATTATAATGTAAAATATAAACTTAATCCATCAATTCCATGAAGAAAATATTACTGCTTTTGCAGATTTTCCTAATGACTTCCTGCACAGTGCTCTTGGCGCAGCAGACGGTTATCAAAGGAAAAGTGACTGACAACATGGGAGGCGGCCTCCCCGGCGTGAACGTGGTTTTGAAAGGAAACACGAGCGGAACATCCACCGACCAGAATGGCGATTATTCGCTGGCTCTTCCAAACGGCGCGACCGGGGAGCAAACGCTTGTTTTTTCTTTTATAGGGTATATCAAACAGGAAATCGCAATCGCGAACCGGACTGTGATCGATGTAAAATTGCTGGTAGACACGCAAAACCTGGATGAGGTTGTCGTTGTCGGATATGGAACGACCGCCAAGAAAAACCTGACTACGGCTATCTCGAAAGTTGATCCTACGAAAATTCCAACATCGGCCAACAACAATGTATCCGAGCTGCTTTTTGGTCGTGCGGCGGGTTTGCAAATTACACAACAAAGTTCGCAGCCTGGCGGCAACATTTCGGTATCGATTCGTGGGAAAGGCAACCCCTTGCTGGTTATTGACGGCGTGGTGTATCCGGGAAATAGCATGGAGCCAGGCAACGGTTCCGTTGAAATGCAGGGCGTTAACCGCGGCGGATTAGCTGGCTTGAACCCTAACGACATTGAGTCAATCGAATTTTTGAAAGATGCAAGTGCGGCCATTTACGGCGTATCTGCGGCAAATGGTGTAATGATCATTACCACCAAAAAAGGGAAAGCGGGCCGTATGAGTGTGAGCTATGACGGCAATCGCTCTTTTTCAAGGAATATGCCGTATCTGAAACCGTTGAGTGCATCGGATTATATGCTCTATTTCAATCAGTTGAGCAAAGACAAATACCAGGCAGACCGCAATATGGCGCCGTTCGGAAATGTGCCTGCGGATTTGAGCGGCTACACAGATAAATTCACCGATGAACAAATACGCAACGCGGGAGAAGGAACGGACTGGCTTGGAGAGGTTTTGCGGCCGGGAAGCATTGACAACCACAATGTAAGCGTCAATGGTGGCACCGAGAAGGCTACTTACTTTTTTTCCGGCAACTATTTCAACCAGGTTGGGTCCATGAAGAAGTCGGATCTGACGCGTTTCTCGGGCAGGCTGAATGTGAATTTTGTATTAAGCAAGATATTCAGGCTGAATGTGAATGTAAATGCAAACCGCAATGCGTATTCCAATCCACAGGCGGGCTGGCAAACGGGCGGCTCTGGAACGCAGGGCTTTAACGCATTACAGGCTGCATTGGCATACCCTTCCTCTGTTCCGGTTTATAATGCAGACGGCACATACAGCCAATTTGCAATCACCGGCAATCCGGTTTCGCTGCTCGATATCAAGGATAAAACCAAAGCACAGGGCTTGCTGGCCAATACATCGCTTGACATTGACATTATCCCAAACACACTGACCGCCAAATTGCTGTATGGTAATAACAGCGAAAATTCGATTCGTGATTTTTACATTCCCGTCACGGTTTTCTGGGGGCAACTCTACAAAGCACGGGCTTCGCTAGCCCAAACGCGCAGGCAGAATCAGACGATGGAAGCAACCGTTTCTTACAAAAAATCATTTGGCGACTGGCTTAATCTGGATGTTGTGACGGGCGTGGGTCAATACCTGGAAGATTTCTCAGGTTTCAGTGTAGAAACATCGGATATGCAGGATGCGATCAATACCGACAACCTGGCCTCTGCTACGGGTCCGAAAGTCATTGGTTCTTACCGGGGAGTCAATAAGCTTCGCTCATTCTTTATCCGCAGCAATTTCGATTTTCTGGATCGTTACCTGCTTTCGCTTACCGTTCGCCGCGATGGTGCGGATAAGTTTTTCCCGGACAATAAATACCAGTATTTTCCTTCTGTTTCTGCGGGCTGGAAGATCAATAATGAGGCATTTATGCAAGGTATTCCGACGATCAGCACATTAAAGCTCCGCGCGAGCTATGGTATGACCGGCGAACGCCCGGGCAGCGTTGCTTACGGTGCTTATGGCGCTGATCCTAATGCGGTTACATTCAACAATGGCTCGGCGGTTTATTTCCCATATCGCCTCACAGCATTTGATAACCCCAACCTGCGCTGGCCGATCACCAAGACGTTTAATGCAGGTCTGGATTTTGGTTTGTTCAAGGAGCGTATCACTGGTTCGGTAGATGTTTTTACAGAAAACCGCACCCGTCTGTTAAGCAGTGCCACAACCCAGCAATTGTCCATCATTTCAACTTCTCCCATCAATGGAGGACATCAGCGGCGCAAAGGTTTTGAATTCAGCATTAATTCGGAGAATTTAAAGACCAAGAATTTCAGTTGGAACACCACATTGAATGTGACGCATTTTACAAACCGCTGGGTAGAGCGTTTTCCGAATGATCCTCCGGCGCAGTATGGCCGTGTGAATGATCCGGTGGGCGGCGATATTATTTATGTGTATCAAACGAATGGCATTTTGCAGGCTGGGCAGGAAGTGCCTGCCTGGCAGCCCGCATCGGCAAGTAAGCCTGGCAACCCCATTTTTGTCGATAACAACGGAGACGGAAAGCTGGATTTCAATGATGTAAAAAGCTACTCGGGCATCCCCAAAGCGATCGTCGGATTTGGTAACAACTTCACTTACGGCAAGTTTGACCTAAGCGTGTTTTTCTACGGACAATATGGTGCGTGGGGCAATGACTTCACTACGCTATGGGGTGACCCGGTCAGCTTGCTATCCAGCAACCAAAGTGGAACAGAGCGGATCAAAGATGCTTGGAGCACGTCCAATCCAGACGGAACGCTGCCTGGCGCAGCCTATAATGAAGGGGCGATCGCATTGGATGCCGGGCTTGATACACGGCTTGTAAAAAGGGATTTTCTTCGCTGCCGGAACATTACATTGGGCTACACCATCAATTCAGGTGGTTTGACCAAATATGTGAAGAGCCTGCGGGTTTTCGCGGATGTGCAAAACGCGTTCATTCTGACAGGTTTCAAAGGCGTCGATCCGGAGATTCAGGCGAGCTCTATCAAAGGCGGACCAGCTCCTTACCCGATGGTGAGAACCGTATCTCTTGGTCTGCGGGCTAATTTTTAACATTCGACATCCAAAATCACATGAAAAAGATCATCATTGCCGGTATACTGGCAGCCAGCTTAACCGTCACCAGCTGCGAGAAAAATTTTGACCCGGTGCTCACCGGTGTACTCTCCCCTGCCAACTTCCCAAAAACGGAAGCAGACTTTAAACTTTACACATTGCAGGCTTATAAGCCCTTTGGCTCCAAATGGGGTTACAGCGATGTGGAATACCAAAACATGTTTTTTAGCCCCGAATATGGACATTTAGCAATGTTTGACCTGCCCACGGATCAGATGAATGTGTTCACCGAATGGGGTGGTTTCTGGGAATTTTTCAGCAAAGGAGATTTTACGTTCCTCAGAACGCAGGGCAAGCAAAGCCATTTTGAAAAAGTGCGTTATGTTACCCGGATGACGCAGGTTATTGCTGATATAGAAAAAGCAACTATCAGCGATGCCGCCAAAAACAAGTTCATCGCCGAAGCCAGGATGGGACGCGCGTGGACCATGTATTATTTGCTGCACATGTACGGCCCGGTTCCCGTGATCCTCGACGCCGCCAAAATCAATACCAATGCCGAAAGTGACCTCACCCGCCCGTCGCGAGAAAATTATGTATCGATGATTGCAGCTGATCTCAATTTTGCGGCTGAGAATCTGGAATTAAGTCCTTCGGAATATGGCAGGTTCAACAAAGGATTGGCACTGGGCATGTTGACGCGGTTGTATCTCAATGAAAAAAACTGGGCGGAGGCCGAAAAAGCAGCGCGGGCAACGATTGCATTGGGCAAATACAGCCTGGTTTCGGATTATGCCGGCTTGTTCCGGGAATCGACGGAAGTGAATACTGAAACCATTTGGGCTGTGAATTGTGACCCGGTTGCGCCTACCAATGGTGAAGGTGGCGGCAATTTTAATGCAATGGCACTTTATTGTCTTCCAAACGATTTCAAAAGCATCAAACTCGGAGGCGGCTGGGCCAATCCGAGCGGCGTGTTCTGCCCTACCTGGGCATTTTACGACACTTTTGATCCGGCCGATAAACGCAGAAACCTGCTCATTCCCACCTACACCGACAAAGCCGGAAAAGTACGGAACCGCACCAACATGCGGGGTCCTGTTTTGAGAAAATATCCTGACGAATCCTCACCGGGTGCTGACGTTCAGGGAAATGACATGCCCGTTTTAAGGTATGCCGATGTGTTACTAATGCTGGCTGAATCTATTAACCAGTTATCCGGGCCGACGGCTGAGGCCATTGCTTTGGTCAACGAAGTAAGGACGAAACACGGCGGGGTTGCTGCCTTACCTGCAACAGCTACGGCTTCCAAAGCTGCATTCAATGACGCTATTCTTCGGGAAAGAGGCTTTGAGTTCTATTTTGAAGGCGTTCGCAAGATTGACCTGGTTCGTCATGGAAAATGGGCAACCGCGCTGGAAGCAGCTGGAAAAGTGAACCACGGGCCGTCTGAATTATTTCCTTTACCGCAATATGTGATCAATGTTGGTGAGGGAAAAATTGAGCAGACACCCGGATATTGATATAAAAAACAACTAACACATTAACCTTTTCATAAAATGAAGATTACCCTTACCCTTTTGCTTCTCATCTTTTTTGCTTGTCCGATCGCCTTTTCGCAAAAGTCCCGGGATGTGTACGTGGACAAAGATGGCGTGATGCGCTGGGGAATGACGAAAGAGGAAGTGAAAGGGTTTGGGGTAAATTACACGGTTCCTTTTGCATACGCTTACCGGGTGGCCAAACAACTTGGGGTTTCGCCCGAACAAGCCATTGACGATGATGTATACCACTTTTCACGGCTGGGTTTTGATCTTTACCGCGTTCACGTCTGGGATACCGAGATCAGCGATACGCTGGGGAATCTGCTGGAAAACGAGCATTTAAAACTGCTGGATTATGCATTGAAAAAAATGAAAGACCGCGGCATTAAGTTCGTGCTCACACCCATTGCCTACTGGGGAAACGGCTGGCCGGAAAAGGATGAAAAAACACCGGGATTTTCCCGGAAATATGGCAAAGCAGCTTGTCTGACCAATCCCGATGCGATCAAGGCGCAACAAAATTATTTGTATCAGTTTCTCAATCATGTCAATCCTTACACCGGCGTAGCTTACAAAAACGAACCGGATCTGATCGCCTTTGAGATCAGTAACGAGCCTCAGCATGGCGGAAAAGCCAGCGATGTGACTGCATTTATCAATGGAATGACGAGTTCAATGCGAAAGACCGGCTGTAAAAAACCGGTCTTTTATAACATTAGCCACAGCATTCACCTCGCGCAGGGTTATTTGATGCTGATATTCAAGGTGGTACATTTCAATGGTATCCCACAGGTTTGCAAGCCAAGCATGAGATTATGGGAAATTTGCTGCCAAATGTGGACGACTACAAAATTCCTTTCGCAGCCAATCCGAGGTTTAAACAAATGGCGAAGATCGTCTATGAATTCGATGCTGCGGATGTTGGTCGCTCTTACATTTATCCCGCGATGGCGCGCAGTTTCCGTACAGCCGGAATGCAGCTTGCCACGCACTTTGCGTATGACCCAACTTTCTTTGCTTATGCCAATACGGAGTATGACACGCATTACATGAACCTGATCTACACGCCGCAGAAAGCATTAAGCTTGAAAATAGCGTCGGAGGTTTTTCACCATGTTCCGCTTTATAAAGATTTCGGCAGATTTCCGGTAGATACGTCTTTTGGCGATTTCAGGGTAAGCTATGGGCAGGATCTGGCGGAGATGGTCACGAAGGAAAAATTTCTCTATACCAACCATACGGCCACCATTCCTCCAAGCACCGCAGCATTGGAACATATCAGCGGCTCGGGCAACTCGGCGGTTGTAAAATACGAAGGAACGGGCGCGTATTTCTTGGATAAGCTTGAAAATGGCGTGTGGCGATTGGAAGTTTTGCCTGACGCGATCTGGGTGCAGGACCCTTTTGGCTACAATAGTTTGGAGAAAGTCCTTGCTGTTATCAACTGGCGCCAATGGCCAATGTCGGTCCAACTGGCGGATTTGGGCAATGATTTTGAGATCAGACCATTAAACCAGGGAAACACTGTTAAAAGTGTCATGACCAAAAATCAGACATTCGACATTACTCCCGGCACTTATATGCTCGTTAAAAAAGGGGCTTCCAGCAAGTTGAGTGCGACCAGCAAATGGAAGAATATCACATTAAACGAATTCGTAGCACCGGCAACAACGCTAAAAAAAACCCACGTGCTTCACACGCCAGTGAAGCAGGTTTCAGCAGGCGAAAGCCTTTCAGTCAAGGTGCAGATTGTTTCTTTAAAAAAACCCGAAACCGCGCATATCAGAGTTTTTAACGAAGGTGAAAAGCCTGTGGACTTAGCGTTAGCACACGCGGGCGGCTATCATTACTGGGCACTTATCCCGGCTGAAACCTTGAAAGGCAATGAATTGAAATACAGCATTGCAGTCAGAGAAAACGGACTAGAAAACCTGTATCCATCCGACCAGGAAAATCCTTTTGAAACACGCATTCTGCCAAGATCGTCACCGGTTACCATTTTTAACGCCGCGCTGGATCACGAGCAATTATTAAGACCATATCTGAAAACTTCACGCTTGACACCCTTACCGGAAAGCGGAACTTCTGAGCTGAATATAAGCCCGGAAAAAGCGGAAGAATATGCAATGCGGTATAATTTTAAAAACAATGTAGCAGGCCGTACTTCGGCTTTATCGTCGAAGAAGAAGTTGGTTTTTCACGGCCACTCGCTCGATCAAAAACCTTGCACCATTCAGCTTGCACTTATCGGCAAGGATGGTTCCGTATACGGCGCGACATTGGATGTAAAACCGGAAAGCAGCACGTATACTGTGCGGCTGGACGATCTTAAAAAGGTAAATTTCATCAGTCTGCCGCGCCCTTATCCAGGATTCCTACCCTATTCGCTAGACACGACACCGAAAGCTGGAAAGGTGGATTTAATGAATGTTGAAACACTACAAATCGCCATTATCCCAACACACGCCGATCAGGATAAAAAACCACTTGCTGGCATCGGGATTCAGAAAGTAACATTGGAATGACCTAACAGCCCGGTAACTTACAAGCCGTAGTCCGTAAATTATCCGGAGACTTCCCGGGAGATTTACATAAATTGCCTTTTTAACCAAACACCCTTTCCAGATGACACATACTACCTCCAATCCCAAGATCCACGAAGGCCGCAATCTCAAAAGATTTCGGGAAATGCTCGCGATCAAACAAGACGCACTCGCATTCGAACTAGGCGAAGATTGGAACCAGCAAAAAGTTTCGCTACTCGAACAGAGAGAAAAGATCGATTCGGATATTTTGGAGCAAGTGGCGGCGATTTTGAAGATACCTGCGGAGGCGATTCGGAATTTTGATGAAAATCAAGCGATTAATATCATCACGAATACTTACCACGACTTCAAGGATAGCGCATTCGTCAATAATGGAAATACTCCCACATTCAACGTAAATCCGATTGAAGAGATCAGGAAGTTGCATGATGAGAAAATGGAGCTTTATGAGCGGATGTTGAAGGAGAAGGGTGAGATGATGGGGCGGTTGGAGAAACTACTAACACGATGATCGAATCCACGTCTCCGGAAATGTCCTTAATAAAGGATGTTGTTCGCATTTTACAATCTGCAAGACAAAATGCTTACAGGGCCGTCAATACAGCAATGCTTGAAGCTTATTGGCAGATCGGCAAAAGAATCGTGGAAGAAGAACAGTTTGGGGAGATCCGAGCTGCCTATGGAGAAGGCATTATTAAGCAACTTTCGAAGGATTTAAGCCGCGAAATCGGTAAAGGATTTTCAGTAGCCAACCTTGAAAATTTCCGAAAATTCTATCTGACTTTTTCCGATAACCAAAAATCTTACGCAGTGCGTAGGGAATTGAGCTGGACACATTACCGGCTCATAATGAGAGTCGAAGATCCTGCGGCACGAACATATTATGAGAATGAATGCGCCGATCAAATGTGGACTACTCGGACATTGGAGCGTAATATCAATTCCCATTATTATCAGCGTTTGCTCTCTTCTCAAACCAGGCCAGAAACATCGATTGACAATCAAAGCTCTGACAAAACTCTCTCAAATGATTTCATTAAAGACCCATACGTTTTTGAATTCCTAAATATCCCTGAACCATTAAATGCATTAGAGCAAAACATTGAAAAAGCCTTAATCGGAAACTTGCAGCATTTCTTACTCGAATTAGGAAAAGGTTTTTCATTTGTGGGACGACAATTCAGGATTAGCACAGAAACAAGTCATTTCTATATTGACCTTGTTTTCTACAACTATCTTCTTAAATGCTTTGTACTTTTTGATTTAAAAACAGGCAAGCTAACACACCAGGATACCGGCCAAATGGATATGTATATTCGCATGTTCGACGACCTGAAAAAACAAGATGATGACAATCCTACAATTGGAATTATTCTTTGTACTGAAAAAGATGAAACTGTTGTGAAGTATAGTATTTTGAATGATAGCAAGCAATTGTTTGCTACCAAGTATATGCTTTATTTACCAACTGAGGAGGAGTTAATTGCGGAGATTGAGCGGGAGAAGCGGCTTCTGTCAACGCAATTAAAAGGAAATGAAAAATTGAAATAATGGAAGAAAATTCACTACTAACCTTTGAAGAAGTTAGCTTCATTCTATATGACGCTACTGATCCGTCATATCAAATAGTGAATCTATTCCACCCAGGATTCAAAAAAAACCGACATAATGCGAATTTCCCAAAGCAAGCAATTAATTTTGTTTAATGGGAATGAACATACTGGGTACCAGCATATCTACAAGCGTCACAATCCGATAATGAAGGGTGCCACTTGGTCTGAAAGTGGTAGCATACACGAAAGCACCAAGTTTAGCTTTGCCCATACACCAATATTATACTATTTGATAGTTGGTGAGGCGATATATTGTCAGGCAAATTTAAACAAAGTTAGAAATACGCGGCCCGATCGTTTCGACCTTTATATAGGGTCTTACACAGACCCTCAGAATATC
Source organism: Dyadobacter alkalitolerans DSM 23607 (assembly GCF_000428845.1). Lineage (GTDB taxonomy): Bacteria > Bacteroidota > Bacteroidia > Cytophagales > Spirosomataceae > Dyadobacter > Dyadobacter alkalitolerans. The sequence goes on from NZ_AUAS01000005.1 coordinate 494,980, forward strand.
ACAAATACTTACAGACTGCTACTTTATAAGGATACAAAAATCATTCACAACGTATTTCCTGAACACAAAGTATATCACAAATTCAAACCCATCAATGGATTGAATCTGATCCAAGGATCACAAAAAGTTAGTATATCCAATAAGCCATCCATCTAAAACCTGCAAATAACTTCTGAACTTCACCCTAACAAGATGATAATTGGTGAAAGTGGCACTTGCCCAAATGTGCTTGATGCCATCATCATGCAAAGCTGTCAGTCTACAATGCTGATAACCTTTGAAAAAATATAAAATCGCCCTATCTTCGTGTACACAAATTCGTACACCCATGAGAATCATATCATCAAGGGAATTTCGAGGGAAGCAGAAGGATTATCTCGATCTTGCAGAGAAAGAACGAGTGATCATTCACCGGGGAAAGAATAAGAAGTCAGTTTTACTCACGCCAATTGATGAAAGTACTGAAACTGATGTCTTTTTTTCCGACCCGCAAGTATTGAATGCCATTAAAGAGGGTATTGAAGACGTGAAGGCTGGAAGAGTGACTTCCATTCGCGATCTTAAAAACATATGGGCAGATATTCTGTAACCTTCTCCGACAGAGCAAAAAAAGACCTTCCATGTTTAGCTAATCAACTCCACACCAAACCCTCCTCAATCAGCACAATCTTTATGGCTTTGCGCTCTTTCCAACTTATTTAAAGGTAACACTCCGCACGTCCGACATCCTTACATTAGTTGGGCTTCTCCTCAAAAATATCAGCTTAAATAATCAACGCAAACGCTACGAGTCCATTTAGCGGAATGCGCACATTTCCCTTTTCTTGAATGCCTTTAACCTAAACAAATCAACTTTCAACATTCATCATCCTATGAAAAGAAACGCATTCATTGGCAGTATGGCTGCCATTAGTTCACTTCCTGCCATTGTATTTGCGAAGGCAGCGGCATTAAGGGGAATGATCGGAAAAGTGTTTAAAACAAAGGCTGGTGAAGGGCGTAAGCATGGTCACATTCAATTAAAGGGCGTCAATGCGAATGTATTGGATGTTAAGGTTTCGGGTAGCGATACAGATGGTGGTTTTGCAATTTTTGAGCAAACCTCACTCAGTCAGGGCCGTGGAACTCCGCTGCATGTGCACCCGGGCCAGGACGAAGTTTTTTATGTGCTCGAAGGCGCGTACGAATTCCTTGTCGATAAGGAAAGATTTAGTCTGACGGTCGGTGAGAGTATCTTTCTGCCGCGGGCAATCCCACACGCCTGGACGCAGGCATCGGCCAAAGGTAAAATGCTGGTGACATTGCAGCCGGCTGGAAAATTGGAAGATTTTTTCTTGCAAATGGCAGCGCTGACACACGAGCCTTCGCCACAGGAAATCGCCCAATTGTTCGAACAAAACGAGATGAAGGTGGTAGGCCCACCATTGAAACTGGATTAACAGTGGCCTTTCTAGGGACAATTGGGTTTTGCTTTTAATCTGCAATTGCAGTAAATCCAGTTAAAAACACTCACTTTTTCTGAACCATTCCAATGTCCGTTAACCATCCTAAAAAACTTTCAGGCCAGTATTTCAGGGTTTCTCCTTTTGTAAAATCCATTGCAAATCCATGAGAGCCTCTGTTGTAGATATGCATTTCGGCTGGAATTTCTGCTTTCAATAACGATGAATAAAAATCAACACATTTGGCGGCGGTTGTCAACTTATCGTCGTGGGCATTGATGAGAAAAACCGGGGGACAACTTTCCTTTCGAACCGTGTAGTTTTTTAGAAAGGCTGCATAAAAAAGACCTGCGAAATTGGGTTTCCAGCTAACCTTGCCGGTTCCCTCATTAATTTCGTCGGTTGCTGCGAGTTCTACCGCCAATGTTCCGCCAGCCGAAAACCCTGCTATGCCAATTTTATTGGGAAAGGTCGGTACCCTCCCGATCGAACCAATTATCCACAAAACCGCCTCCGGGACATATCACTACGGCGACCCCCGTTTCTTTTCCGGGCGGCGGCAGATGAAGAACGTAAGTCGGAAAGGACACTTTGCGAAAGACGCGGTTCTTTTTTGAAAGCGACTGTGGATTTACATCGAAATTAACCACCTCTTCGCCAGCTGTATATTTCACGGGGTTATCTGTGATACCCGATGGCCATAGTGGTTTTTCTTCGGATGTTTGAGCATCAGCGGTAAGTCGCAGGACAAGTGAAAGACCGAATGTTAAAAGCGTTATCGATATGTATTTCAGGTTCATAGCACAAGTTTTATGATCATAAACTCTTCAAAAGTTAGCACCCTACATCGCCTCAATCTCCAACACCACGCTCGTCCTTCGCGCATTCACAACGGGATTAAAACCCGCCGTCATCAAATATTCCCCGGAATAAACCTGATCTTCCTTGATAGCAGATTTTGACCCAGGATAAAGATTTAATTCCTTCACTTTATAGTTTTTTGTTGCATCCAAACCTTCCAGCCGAATCGGCGTATCGGAGCCATCACCGTTTCTGTTTCCAACCAAATAGGAGAATAGAATGGCTTTGGATTTGTTTTTTGTCGCATACATCAGCGCAGCGTAATCATTTTTCTTTGGATCAACCAAGCGGAAAAGATCACCCTGGAAAATGACATCTTTCACAGCATTGTAATTGGCAACCGCCTGCTGACTGAATTGCAGATCTTTTTCATTTAAATGACTTACCACAATGTCATAACCCAACCGGCCCATCATGGCCACATCCGTACGGAATTTCAAAGGCTGTTTTCCCCAATCTGTTACGTGTGCGCTAAGTGCGATTGACGGAAAGAAGTAAGAATATTCCCATTGCATAAAAATCCTTTCCAAAGGATCCGTATTATCGCTGGGCCAGAATTCTGTGAAATATTTCAACGCTTCATAATCGACGCGACCGCCACCGCCGGAGCAAAGCATCATCGGGACTTTTGGATATTTTGCGCGCAATTTTTCCAAAACTTTATATAATCCTTTTACGTAATCTACATAGAGCCTGGACTGTGCTTGCTTGCTTTTTTCAAGGTAGGCTGAGTAAGGATTAAAAGTGGTTGCGTTGCAGTCCCATTTAATGTAGGCGATGTCGGGATTTTCGGTGAAAAGTTTATCCAGAATACCATACACAAAATCCTGAACTTCCGGATTAGACAAATCCAGCGGGAGCTGGTTTCGCATGTAATGTTCCGGGCGCTGCGGTTGTTTGATAACCCAATCCGGATGTTTTTCATACAACTCGCTTTTTGGATTCACCATTTCCGGCTCAACCCAGATCCCGAATTTGATTCCTGTTTTCTGCGCTTCCTTCACCAGATAGCCGATTCCATTTGGCAGTTTCTTTACATTTTCCTGCCAATCTCCCAAGCCGGCTCCGTCGCTATTTCTTGGATATTTATTGGCAAACCAGCCGTCGTCCAACAAAAACAGATCAACGCCCAGCTTCTTGCCATCTTTGAAAAGCTCGGAAAGTTTGCTTTCGTTAAAATCAAAATAAGTGGCTTCCCAGTTGTTCAAAAGCGTCATTCTGGTGCCTTCCCCGTCCAGGATCCGGTATTTTCTGGCCCAATTATGCAGATTGCGGCTGGCTTCTCCTTTTCCGTTTTCTGAGAAAGTATAGATGAAAGACGGTGTTTTAAATTCCTGTTTTGAAGCAAGCGGATATTCGGAGGAATAAGGATTTATGCCTGCGATCAATCGTAAATTATGATACGAATCAACCTCAAATTCCATCTTGAAATTGCCTGACCAGGCCAGTGTTCCCAGTAAGACTTTCCCTTCCGTTTCTGTTGCCGGTTTATCAAAAGATAAGGAAAAAGTGGGTGGCTGATAAAGATTGGCGCGTGTTCCGAGTTTGGAATCCAGCACCCGGATTCCGGCTGTCAATTGCTCTTCTTCCGGGTTCATTTCTTTGGCCCAGGTGCCATTGTAATGCGTCAGATAATAGTCTTTTGCAATGAAATAGAGATTGGCGGAAGCGTATTTTTGAAGCGTAACGGGTTTCTTCTCTTCACTTTTGATCACACTCCATTGCTCCACCACATCTTCCTGAAAATAGGTTTTGTAAAAAAGTGTTACTTCCACTGCATACACCGGATCTTTCAAAACAATGCTCGTAAGACTTACATTGTCGTTTTCCTTTGCGGTGTTGTGGCTCACATAAACAAGATCCAATGATTTATTCCCGTCGCCATGCGTCAATTGCAGCGCTGGTTCGGAGACATTCCAGGTCCCGGAGGGAGTATAAGCCGAGTTGTAAATCCCCGCATTACCGTCACGTTGGCGGCTCTGTGATGGGATGAGTTTGTACTCTGCGGGCTGACTTAATTTCTTTCCGAAATAAGTGATTTCAAGATGATTATCCTTGTCTGTTTGCAAGACCAGCACATTCTGTCTGGTTTCAATAGGGATGATGGTTGGCGCAGTCTGGGCAAAAGAGCTGGCTGCGGTTACCGCCAGAAAAACGCCGTTAAAAATATGCTTATACACAACTATACTATTTGATATGGATTGAATTTAATCACCGGCGCCGAACCGAACAGCTTTGATTCTGATCGGCGCTCCGGTAAAGACAAAATAAACATCTTTTACACCAGAAGCTGCAGCGGCAGTGATATCTAGAGTCATTTTATCACTGTATTCACCGGAAAATTTCCCCAAAAGAATCCCATCTGCGCTGCCTGCATGGGCCTCGATCGTTCCCGAAGGTAGTGTCGGTGCATTGCGCCCGGGAGCTCGGAAAATTTCAATTTGTTTAATGCCTGTCAGATCAGTGCCTTTTAGCCTGAAAGACGCGCCGGAATTTCTCACAAATGCCATCGAACTGTCATTGTTGAAACTTATATCTTTAACCTGGTCGGCCAATGTAACCGGCACCACGGGATTTCGAAGGACAACCGTTGCTTCCGAGGATTGCGAGGATGCTGTTTTTGTGCCCCTATCGGCATATGCGACGCGGAATATGAAGCTGCCTTCCGTATCGCCCTTGGGAACAACCGTTGTATAGGTGCCTTTTACAGGTAATGTTTTGGCCGGTTTGGGCGCGTCCGACAAGCTCATAATGTAGCGGACAATCCCTTTCACATCGCTTTCCGCCATGGTCGGGTGCGCGGGCATAAATGCATCTCCCCAAACGCCCGAACCACCATTCAATATCTTCTTGGACAAACCTGCTACGGCGGTAGGATCACCCTTGTATTTGGCAGATATAGCTGTAAAAGAAGGCCCCAGCACCTTTTCTTTTATGGCATGACAAGCCTTGCAATCGCCATTGTTGATCAGCGAAATCGCCGTTGCGTATTGCGCCGAAGCATCCACACTCATTTGCTTTTGTGCGATCCGGGTGAGATTAAAACCCTCTGAGAGATAGTTCGTACTGACAGAAACTTGAGAAGGCAATATCTTCTTGTTTGCAAGACTGCCATCTTCCTTGTCGCTCACACGCACTTCATAATCAATGCTTTTTCCTGGAAAATAGAAGGTGGAATTCCCTTTGGTTATCTTAAATTCAACCACCGGAGGTTCATTACCTGCTTTAATTTCAACCGATTTGGTATTCTTTTCTCCTGCTTTATCCGTTACGGTCAAGGTCGCCTGATAAGTGCCCGGTGTGGTAAAAGTAATCGAAGGATTCGCCTCTTTCAGCGTTTTGAAAACGGCTTTGTTTTTGCTGACAACCCATTCATATTGCAGCGCATCATCTTCGTCAAAATCTTTGGTGCCTTCCGATGACAGCGTGACTTGCATGGGAAGCGCGCCTGCCGTTTTGCTGGCTGATGCTTCTACTAATGGTTTTCTGTTGCCGCTGTTGTACTCGATCCGGATCAGTTCTGCCTCGGGGTTATCTTTGAAATAGCCATTTCCATATTCCAGCACATACAGATCACCGTCAGGCCCGAATTTCATATCGATCGGCCCTTTCAGTTTCAGGTCTGGAAGAAAACGCTCCATGGATTTGTATTCGCCGTTCTCATCCATTTCCACTACATTGATCCAGCCCCTAACCCAGTCGGTGATAAACCATTTTCCTTCGCAGTATTCTGGAAATAATCGTGACGCACCTTTGAAATCATCTTTTCTAAACACCGGCCCGCCCACTGCGCTGTTACCGCCGCTTTCCATGAGCGGGAATTCCTGGCTTTGTGCTTTTGAATACCAGATAAATGCAGGCTGTGCAGCCGGAAGCTCTTTTAAACCGGTGCTGTTGGGAGAATTATTGACGGGATGGGCAGGATCAAAAGGCGCTCCGGAAACTTTGGTGGCGAAGTCATATTTCACATAAGCCTTATTATTGGCAACAAAATACGGCCAGCCGTAGAATCCGGGTCCTTTGGCGCGGTTGAATTCATCATAGGACTGCGGTCCGCGTTTTTCGATATCATCGCGCGAACCGTCCGGGCCTACTTCTCCCCAGTACAGCCATCCTGTTTTTGAATCGATCGTCGGCCGCCACGGGTTTCTGTTGCCCATCGTGTAAATTTCAGGTTTGGTCTGTGGCGTTCCCGGAGGAAAAAGGTTGCCTTTTGGGATTGTATACGAGCCATCCGGTTCAGGATGGATACGCAGAATTTTTCCCCTTAAATCGTTGGTGTTCGGAGATGACTTCTGGGAATCGCGGGGTGATTCTCCTGGTCTTTCATCAAGCGGAGCAAAACCGTCGGAAGCGCGGGAAAATGTATTGTCACCCGTAGTCAGATACAGGTTTTTGTCTTTGTCGAAAAGCATTCCTCCGCCCACATGGCAGCATTCTTCACGCTGGACCGGGACTTCCAAAACCACTTTTCGCGAGCTTTCCAGCAACTCCTTGCCATGCCACTCATAACGGACGAGCACGTTTTTCGCCTCGTCACCAGCCAGCGAATAGTAAATGTAAATCCAGTGGTTTTTCTCATAATCCGGATCCAGGATCACGCCTTGCATGCCATCTTCTCCTTCGGTTACTTCGCCTGCTTTATTTACATATTTTGTACTCACGGCAAACTCTGCCACCGTTTCCATAGCTTGCGACTTTGGATCATACACCTTCAACTTACCTTTCCGCTCTGCATAAAGGACCCGGCCGTCTTTCAGGATCTGAAACTGCATGGGCTCTTCAAGCCTTTGCGCAAGAACCACTTTGGTGAAACGGTTAGCTTCCGGTTTTTTAGTCGTTTGTGCAAATAAACTTTCAGGAGTCAAAAGCAAGCTTAACAATGCGGAAAGGAGCAGTGAAGGTTTTAGCACTGCATATCTATTGCTGAAATTGTCTGATTTTGACATTAGGAAAATGCTTAAATAAATTTCAATTCTATAAGTCTGAATAGCTATCAATATTACTTGAAGAGCTGATAGGCTTTACTAAGAAATGGCTTATACATCGGCTCGTGCTTGGGCATATTCAGATAAAACAGCACGATCATATTGTTTTCCGGATCGATAATGTAATCTGTGCCGTATAACCCACCCCAGGCAAATGCGGTGTTGGAAACTTCCGGAACCGGTTTCTTTTCTGCATTATAGAGCTCGAATCCAAGCCCGAACTGAAAGCCTTTTCCACCGGAATTGACCTCAGGCAGGCGGTTCACTTTAGTCATCAGCTCAATGGTCTCGGGTTTGAGAATGCGCTTGCCATTGTACTCGCCTTTATTAAGTAGCATCTGGCAAAACTTAGCATAGTCGCCGATAGGTCCGTTTAATCCGATAGCGCCCTCCGCATAAGTTTGCACAGGGCTGATCGTGGTCTCGCTATACTTATTGGATTCCGGCACCAGTTTGCCATCAATGTCGCTGTAAGCCTTTACGAACCGGTTCATTTTCGAAGGTTCATAATACCAGTCTGTTTCGGTCATCCGCAAAGGATCCAGAACCGTTGATTTGACATATTCACGCAGAGTTTTGCCCGATATGAGCTCGACCATGTAAGCCAGCATATTTGTGCTGATATGGTAACTCCACTCGCTGCCGGGATCGAAACCCAGTGGGTATTTTGCCAGCGCGATCATCTCATCTTTAAGATATTTCGCCGTTCCAGCCCCACCTGTCCGCTGTCCCGGGCCTGCCGGCGGCGTGGCTCCTGAGGACGCAGCCGCATTTTTTTTCTCCATTTCGGCGCGACGAGCCTTTCCGACCAGTCCTGCGCTGATTCCGGACGAGTGCGACATCAGATGTGCAAATATCATCGGCGTCTTGACTGGCCTTGTCTCAAATGTTCCATCCTCTTTGATGGCTGTCGCCACTTTGTCTGAAATCTCGGGGAAATATTTAGAAACCGGGTCATCGACCGAAACTAACCCTTTTTCCACCAGGGTCATGAAAGCTACGGTTGTCACTGCTTTCGTTTGAGAAAACAGGATATAGTAATCATCCACAGCAGCCGGCACCTTGTTTTCCACGTCTTTGTAGCCAAATGCTTTGTTGTACACGACATTTCCACCTTTGGCAACAAAACCTACAATGCTACTCGCCTTTTTCTGATCAATAAAACTTTGCAGCAGCGAGTCAATGCGTTTTGTTTTGTCTTCGCTCGTGCCGGTCGCTTTGAGATCAGCTTTGTAATTTAATTCTTGCGGCGCGGGGGATTTTTGCTGGGCAATTGTGCTGGTGAATGCAGCTAAAAGCGCAATGCTTAAATAGATTTTTTTCATAATAATTTAAAGGGTTAGGAATAGCAAAGCTTACTTCTCACCAACGAACTTAAGTGTATCCGCCGATTCCACCGGCACGCCCGAATAGGCGATCAAACTAATTTTCCCCTTCGCTGCTGCTTTCGGAATTTTCACAACCAACTGACCAGGTGCTTTGCTAACAAACGCTGTCACAGGTTCAGTCAAACCGGTAAACAGTACGCCCATTGTCAAATCCAGATTGGTGCCGATTAGGGTAAGGTTTTTTTCACGTTCGGCGATTGCGGGCGTGAAGCTTTTTAATGCTGGCAGTGTGATCACCAGCTCCGTTTTGGATTAAATGGAAAGTGGTTCGGTGCCTCCGGCTGAAAAAATGACCGGGCCGGTTTGCGCGCCGAAAGGAACTGTCACGACCAGCTCCGTCATGGATAATTCAATGACCGTGGTATCTTGCGCAAATGTGACTCCCTTCACCCAATTCAGGTATTTTCCCGAAATCGTGATGTTACCACCGGGTTTGGCCTGCGCTGGGATTTTGGTAATCTCCACCGGCACTTCCAGGCTTAGTATGGTTTTGGAAACAATGTCCCCGGCTGTCGTTTTCAGGGTTACAAGCCCTTCCGAAGTTTCGTTCGGGACGGTCAGCACAATGCGATCGGGTGTTTGTTTTACAAATGCAGACGCCGGAACGCTCGCGCCTGTCAATTCAATGGAAGTTACTTTATCCAGATTCTTACCAATAAAACTGATCGTATCCCCCAGGCTGACGCCCGAAGGCCCGAAACTGAGCAATTGCACTTCGCTGCTTTTGGCCACTTCGTCTTCTTTGCAGGCTAGTATCAGCCCGGCAAGCATCAGAAAACCTGCTACGGTCAAAATCCGCAGATTATATATTTTTTTCATCTGAATGTCTTTGAATGTTACTTTTTGAGAATTTTTGGCACTACCCTGAAATTGTCCATGGATATATCAGCATCCAGGTCTCCCCCGCCATGGAAAAGCAGGCGGGTGTAGTAACCGTTGGGATTGACGGCCATTTTTACGCCCAGACTTTCATAGCTGGCTGCTATTTCGTTAAAAGGAATCGTAACCGTTCTCCATTCGCCCTTTGTATCGTAAGGCGGTGCCCACTGGTAGGCGTCGGTTATAAAGTCTTTTGCTAGTCCCACATTGATTTTCAACAGGTTATTATTGTAGGGTTTTAATGTATTAACCTCAAATTTCAGGTTATAGTCCGCCGGTCTCAGGATCGCTTCGTCCGGAATATTTTTGCTGATCGGCCCCATCGCGTCGGGTGGTCCTCCCGCAACTTCCTTCCATTGCCAGCCGCAGTTACCGACATAAAGGCTTGGAGCTTTATGCGACCAAGGGCGACCGTTCAAAGTTACAGCAAAAGCATATCCCTAGAATAAAACTGATTTGACCCGTTTAGATACGGCCAATGCACGAGAGAAAATGAACGAAGTAGGGTATCATTTGCATGCCCTGAAAGGGGATTTGAAAGGGTTTTATTCGGTCAGAGTATCAGGAAACTGGCGTATTATCTTTCGTTTTATCGGAGAGAACGCCGCAGATGTTGACTATGTAGATTATCACAAAAAAGGAGGTACTATTATGGCTTTATTTGATCCAGCTCATGCGGGCGAACTTATTCGAGAAACCCTTGACGGGATTTATGAGGAAACATGGCAAAAACTTACAGTTGAGCAGGTTGCCGCAGTTTTGGGGACAACTCGTAAAACGCTGTCTGCGATTATCAATGGGAAATCTGCGGTGTCGCCTGAAATGGCAATCCGTTTAGGCGCGGCATTTCCTAACACGGATGCCGAGTTTTGGTTATCCGTACAGAAAAAGTATGATCTTGCACAGGCTAGAAAGCGCGTGGATGCATCTAAAATTCGTGCGATATGGGATCCGAAGCGTTGCAGCCTGCGTAAAAATAGCAAGCGATGATACCTCAGAGAGAATTTTGCTATTGCTTGATTTCTTTAAGTATAAAATGAGTAGATTTTGAAAGAGAAGGATGAGATGATGGGGCGGTTGTAGCAGTTGCTCGGGGGAAGTAAAGGCAGCTAATTGCCAGTTCAATGTCAACCGATATGAACTTATATTTGATAGCTATAAATGGGACTATCTCATTAACTGTGTAAACTTTTCAATCGGGGCTGGGCAAAGCTTATAGCCTGACCCTATTTTCAAAAATAGTTAAAAATTGATTCAGGATCATGCCCCAGTTTCGGATCGGCATGGTCCATTTTTTTGAAGCCTCCCTTAGGGCCAAATATACCGATTTCATTACTGCTTCATCAGTCGGAAAGGACAGTTTGTTCTTGGTGTACTTTCTTATTTT
>NZ_AUAS01000006.1 GCF_000428845.1 Dyadobacter alkalitolerans DSM 23607
GGACTCGGCAATATGACGCCTTTTGAATGGAAAGACTTGCTGCTGAAAAAGGAAATACAACAACAAATGGCTGTCTGAAAAACGGGGTACATACAAGCAGATATTTTCATATTAATAATTGGAGGCCGCTATAGATCTCTTGTTGATTCTGGAAAGTCAATTACTAATACTGAATACATGCATGCACGAAATAGAGGAATTCCTGTTTACGTCTTTATACAAAGGTCAGTCATTGGAATGCTTGGTTTCTGGGAATCTAATCCTGATTCCGACTTTTCGAAATATGTTGATTCAACTCGTGTGTTTGAATTTGTCAAAGAGGTAAGAGAAACTAATAGAAACTGGTGTTGGGAGTTTGATAGGGTCCAGGATGTTTATATTGTAGTTAAGTTACAGCTAACCCATTTATTTAAAAAGTGCCTTGATCTTCGAAAAAAACTCAGAAAATCTGCTCTACCAGACTTTTACATCAAGTTGTCTCCAACAGCAATTAATATTTGTTGAAAAAAGATGCCCTATTTGAAGCGCACTTTTTTATTCAGGTGCTAAAAGATGAGCTAGAAAAATATGAAGATTTGCGATTCGATTTCAAATATAAAATACTTACTAATAGTGTTCGTGCAATAAAACATAAGAATGAGCTTAGCGACTGGTTGCGGTTAAATGTAGCGTCTGTTACTAACCAGATTCTATCGTTGAACAAGTTATTTAACCAGGCTTACAAAGATTTTTATGGTTTGCCTGGCACACCTGCTGATATAAAGGGATTGTATTATGTTGCTTGCTCAATGGCAAAAGTCTATAAAGAATTAGCATTGTGGTCAATTGATATTAGGTCAACAATGGTAGAGGAGAAATTTGTTCTTATCAGAGATACACTTGCTGACTTCCCAGAGAAAGCATTGGACGAGATATGGATGTACCCAATTGATTCTATTTATAAGATTGAACAGGCTGTGAGGCTTTATCATAGCGGGCAAACTGAGCAGCCACCTATTGAATCTACCCTAACCTTGACGATAGACGAAGAAAAATCAAATATTTTTCATTCAGAACTAACTTTGATCCAGAATGCTATATAGCAACTTGTCGAATCAGTATGTGAAACCGCCGTTAGTTGGTTGACTAAAATTTTGCCAAGAGACTGCTTAATTGACTTTTCATTCAAGCAACCATTCAATCTCCACCCGCAAAACCGGCAAGTGTCTCACCACAATCCCCCAAATAACATCATCAGACACCGAATCATAACCATGAATAATCCGATTGCGGCTGTCGACGAGTATACGAGAATTGGTTATTTGAATAGTGGCATCTTTCTTGATGATCCGGTTCATAGCTTCATCAATAATTTCAATGTTTCTTTCGACGGCGCGTTTGGTGCGTAGGTCGGCTTGGTAATTTGCAAATAGCATTGGCCGATCTGCGAAGAAGCTTTCGATTTCTGCGATTGCGCTGAGGATGTCGTAGAGCCAGGATTTGATCTCAATGTCCATACACAAGCTGCTTCTTTTGATTTACGTTTTGCAGAAAATAGGGATTTTTGATCGCCTTTTCTTCAAGCAGGTCAACTTGACGTTGAAAAATATCTTGTAAGGAAAATTTGAAATCAAAGTAATTGTCCGCGTACTCTTCGACATCCATAGGAGTAAAGTCAACGATCAGATCAATGTCGCTTTTGCTGTCGAAGTGATCAGTAAGAACAGAACCGAATGCATATAAGCTTCTAACCTTGTATGCTTTACAAAGTTTTACAATAGCTTCTTTATATGTTTCCAAGATGTTCATTTCATTGTCATTTCTTTTCAATGTATGAAAATCCTCCGGCATAATCTTCACAATTTTGTCGCCTCTCATTACGACTAAGGGAGAATTTTTCTGTCTTTTAAATTCAAGAACACTTTCAAAGGTCTTTTTCATTCCCAGACGTATCTTCTGCTCTAAATCCTGAAACTTTTCCTCTTCCGTCATAGCGATTCTGAATTTGATTTCCCCCCAATCAACCGCTCCAACCTCCCCATCATCTCATCCTTCTCCTTCAACATCCGCTCATACAAAGCAATCTTCTCCTCATGAAGTTGAATGAGTTTTTCCATTGGATTAATGTTGAAGGTGCCATTCGAATTGCCAATGTAAGCGTCGTTCTCAACATTAAATGTATTCGCAATTATATTCACAGCCTGCTCCTCATCATAATTTCTGATCGCCTCGACGGGCATCTTTAATATTGCAGAAACCTGCTCTAAAATGTCAGAATCGATCCTTTCTTTTTGTTCAAGTAAGGAAACCTTTTGCTGGTTCCAATCGCTGCCGAGCTCCATGGCGAGGACGTCTTGTTTCATTCCGAGCATTTCGCGGAAGCGTTTAAGGTTGCGGCCTTCGTGGATTTTGGGGTTGGGTGTAGCATGTGTCATCGGGAAGGCGGTTGGTTAAAAAGGCAATTTAGATAAATCTATCGGGAAGTTTCCGAGTATTTTACAAGCATTTCAGCGTACGATACGGGCTGGATGCGTGACATTAAGTTAGCCGGAATGCCGTGATTTGCCATAACACAAACAGGAAGCCGCAAAGCACGGCGCTCATCACACATTAAAAACATAAAAATGGAATTAAAAACGCACACTAGCGAGTCGCCCGACGCAAAATGGATCGCCTATGGAAAGGCCGTAAGCGACCTACTCAGCAGCAGCACCGCCGAAAGCTGGAACCGCGAACTTTGGACCATGTTCAGCGGCTTCATGCTCGCCCAAAACGAAATGGGCCGGTCGGAGAATTTGAGTGATACATACTTTTCGTTTAAGGAGATGTTGGAGTTTTTTGAGAAAGTGGAGAGGATTAGGACAGGGTGAATAATTTTTCTTTGTAAAAAATGAAATTTAAGTAACTTGTTGGTTAGTAATGAGTAACGTATCGCTATCACTACACCAAATACATGTTATGAGAATTGCAATTTTACTTATAGGGTCGATTCTGACTTATTTTCCGGCACTTGCCCAAACACAAGTTCCACGCTAGGAATGTGGTATTCAAGCCGAGTATGGACAGGATTATTATCATAAAGAAGCTACACCTATGGGCTCTTACGAGGGTTCGAACATTGATTTTTCTTCAAGTCGCTCTTGGGGTGCGGGGTTTTATTTTGAGCGATCTTTGAATCCACGGTGGTCTGTGCTAGGCCAAGTGGGTTATGCGCAAAAGAAGGTGCATCAGCAGCTTTTTCATGAGTACAATCAAACTGCATCGCACCATTTTTTACGCGAAGTGCATCATAGGAGTGCCGTTGACGCGGGTTTCCGACTGTATCCAAATCCCCATTCCAAGATCCGCTTATTTGTGGATGGGAAGCTGGGTGCAAATGTTTTTATGTCTGTTGTCCAGCATGAACGCTCCCTCGGCAGAATCGTTCGCGGCAATGTCTTCGGCTTCCAACGCGTGGCCCCCGTCGCATCCGCCTCATTAGGAATCAAATGCTCACGCCTAACCATCTCCGCAGAATATCGGGACGATTTGACGGTTTCAAAACGGATTGGTGGAATGAGTGAGGTTTCGGGGAAGGGCGTTTTTGGGAAGGTTGGGTTTGCTTTGTTTAGGGGTGGAATGTAGTGATAAACCATTCGTTCATTCACTTGCGCCGGAAGGAAAGTCTGGATGCCTTTATTCGGGAAATAGGATTACATAGCATAAGCTGTTCGATCCTAATCAATCCAATCCCTCGAATGTTATGAAATCGATAGCCTTTGTTTTCCTTTTAACCATTTGCACTTCACTACACGCTTGGGCACAAGCTCGTTGGGAATTAGGCTTTCAATTAGAACACGGAAGAGATTGGTACAATCGGAAATATTACTACCTGGGAGAACTTCCTGGCGGCTACATTCAAAACTTCCCGACGTATTACTCACGAGGTGCCGGTATTTATGCAGAACGTGTGATCAGTCCAAGACTATCTGCTTTGACACAAATCAGCTACCAACAGAAGAAAATGTACGTGGATATGCTTGCTGAAGCTAGTAGAACACATGGAAGCTGGATTACCAAAGAAATGCATCACCGCGGAGCAATTGACGCCGGAATTCGATGGTATGTCAATCCAAAATCAAAAATAAGGCTCTTCGTAGACGGAAAGGTAGGAGCAAATATGTTCATCGCCGCGGTGCAAAAGGAAGCAGGGCTTGGAAACATTGTAAACCACGACGCTTTCGGTTATGATCGAATCTCTCCTGTTGCAACCGGTTCAATAGGAACGAAATGGCAAAGGCTGAGTGTTTCGGTGGAATACAGGCAGGACTTGGCTGCCGCGAAACGAGAAAGGACTGGGACGGGGATAATGGGTAGGGGCGTTGTTGGAAAGGTGGCTTTTGTGTTGTTTCGGGCTGGGAATTAGTAGCTACCTACTTCCGAAAGAAAACTAGCAAATCGTAACTAACCCTGTCAGCCTGAGCGGAGTCGAAGGCACGCTACTCCTTGGTAACGTGCCTTCGACTTCGCTCAGGCTGACAGGGTTAGATAACATTGTAGCTAGAATGCATTTGACAGTGTTTATTAGCATCTATCACTTAGCCTCCTTCAAAGCAAGCGTCGTCAAATAATACTTCGCAATCATATTGGGAACTTCCCACCTCGGCAGCTGCCCGGCTTTCAAATACTCCATATACTTATTAGCAACCTGTGCGAAATGCGCTTCGTGGCCATTATCATATTTTGCAGGGATGGACAATTCCCAGCCGGCGGCGTTCTTTTTTAGCTCGATGCCGGGATATTTGCCTTGCACTTTTTTGAAGCTTTCGGCTACGGCGTTTTCGTAAGCTTTTCCTTTGTCAACGGTCTCAATGTAAAGCACAGGCTTGTATTTCTGGTCTTTGCCCTGGCGGACGATGAGGTTGGCTTTGGAGCCTTTCATGATGGAGTAATGCGTGTCGCCGGTGCCTTCGGGGGCTTGGAAATTCCAGAGTACTGATACTTTGGCGTGCACACCTTTCAATGTATAATTCATTGCGCCATTGGCGTAAACGCTTAGTGTTGTGTCTTTTACGTCTTTGCTCAGGAAGTCGGGGAAGCTATCGCTTTTGGTTACGAGCTTGAATTGTGACTTGGTAAGTTTCGTCGCGGTGCGTTTTGCGGAAAGAAGTTTAATGTCTTTTTTGTAGTCCAATTCGGTGTTTGGGAAACAGCTCCACTGAACCAAGTCAACTAAATGTGTGGTAACGTCTACCATTCCTTCGCCTTGTTGTTTTACATCAAAAAACCAGGTTGGGCGAACGAGTGGTTCGCCGGAAATGTATTTGAAAAAATGGTGTACACTTTCTTTGGCAACGGCTGGATTTTCAGCTGTTCCTTTTTGCAATTCTCCGAATATATCCGGCATGTTGGCCAGCTCGCGCTGCAATGCATTGGTGATCTCGTAACGCTCGGTCATGATGTCGTAAAGGAGCACTTTGTTTTTCTCAGCGCTTGCGAATGCTTCTTTTAATTTTTCGAAACCCGCCGCATCAATCGCCATCGGTTTGTCGGCAAGCACATTCAGGCCGGCGTCCACGGATTGCTTGATGTAATCGGTCTTCTTTTGGTTATTTCCAGCCAGTATGACCACATTTCCTTTCTTTTCCGAAAGCATTTTTTCAAGAAAATCAGGACCCGTGTACACTTCCTCTTTCCAGCGTGTCGGGTCTTTGGGACTTGCATTGTATTTCTCCACTTTGTCCAGATACGCCTTCACATCGGGGCCTTCGGACGCATACACATGCACGACCGAATCTACATCCGGATACATGGATTTCTGAACCAACGCAGCATGGAAATGCCCCGGCTCAACCACAATAAGGCTCAATGGTTTTTTGGTTGTCTCGTCTTTGGCTTCTTCTTTTTTCGTGTCACATCCCTGATTTAATGCCATAGCGCTCATGAAAGCGATCGTCAAGAGTTGTTTTCTCATGTTGGTGGATTGAGGTAATAATGCAAGATAGGCCCAAAAAAGATGTTACGCCTGACTGTAAGACGAAATTTCTTTCAGCTTCCCTGAACTCGCCTTATCAATAAATAGAACGGCATGCGGATGCTTGCGGAGGATCGTAGACGGATATTCTTCCTGAATTTCTTCGGCAACGGTATGGTAAATGGCCTGCGCTTTTTTCTCGCCCGGAACCATCGCAAAAGCCCATTTCGCCTTCATTAATGTTGGAATAGTGAGCGTCAATGCCATTTGCGGCACTTCGTCGAATGTATCAAAACACGCATCATTCACTTGCTGCTGACGACAAGCCTGGTCCAGATCTACCTGTTTTACAATCAGCGGATCATCAAAAAATGCCACATGAGGATCATTAAAGGCCAAATGTCCATTTTCTCCAATGCCCAGACAAACAATGTCAATCGGATTCTCTTCCAATAGCAGCGCATAACGGTTGCACTCGGCTTCTATATTTTCAGCATTGCCATTCAGATAGTTAACCGATTTCAACGGCACAAAATTAAACAATTTGACTTTCAGGAAATTTCCGAAATTCTGGGGAGCATTGTCCGGCAGGCCCACATATTCGTCCATGTGAAAAGCATTAATTTTCTCCCAAGTAACGCCCTTTTCTTCTTTCAATGCTGCCAAAAACTCATTCTGGGATGGGGCAGAGGCGAAAATTATATTGACCGAATCTTTGGTTTGTTGCAATTCACGGATTTTATCAGCCACTATTTTGGCCGCATTGAGTCCCATTTCCTGTCTGGTGTCGAAAATTTTTATTTCCAAATCGTCAACCTTCATAATCTGTGTTCGTTAAAATTGCTTGTTGTATATAACCCTGCCTCTTACTATTGTCTTTTGGATGTTGATATCACTGTCGAAAATCACGATATCCGCATCCTTGCCAGCCACCAATGTGCCTTTTTTGTGATCCACGCCCATAATTCGTGCAGGCGTGGCCGTCATCATCCGCACCGAATCAAGGAGCGAAACATCTGCCATTTGCACCATGTTTCTAACCAGTCGGTCCGTCGTGGATACGCTTCCTGCGAACGAGGTGCGGTCGGGTAATTTGGCGACGCCGTCTTCAACGATCACTTTCAGGCCGTTTTTCAGGGAACCTAATGTGCTTTCGCCCTCAGGCATTCCGGCGGCGCGCATGGCGTCGGTGATCAGTGCAATGCGGTCGGGGCCTTTTATTTTGTATATCAATTTCAAAAGCGGTGCGGGCAAATGCACGCCGTCGGCAATGATCTCCACGTCCATATCAAGCAAAAAAGCGCTTTCAATGGTGCCCGCATAACGAAACGCATTCTTGCGTGTCACACCGGACATGGCTGAATATAAGTGCGTTGCTAACGTGTAACCGTTTTCATAAGCATCCAGCACTTCCTCATAAATAGCATCTGTATGCGCTACGGCTGCCAGAATGCCTTTTTGTTTTAGTCTTTTGCCAAAATCAATGGCTCCCGGAAGCTCCGGCGCAGCGCTCCACCGCGTGATCGACGAGGAGTAAGCCAGCACTTCTTCATATTCCTTCGGATCGGGATTGCGGATGTAACGCGGGTCCTGCGCACCGCGTTGGCTTAATGCGAAATATGGCCCTTCCAAATGCATTCCGAGGAATTGCGCGCCTTTCAAGTTCGTCGCATTGGCCTCTTCGTAATTGTCCAGCGTTTGCAGCAGATCCTCTTTTTCGCTGGTTAATGTCGTGGGAACCAGTGCTGTGGTTCCGTATTTGGCATGGGTTTCGGCAATGCGCAAAAAGGCATGCACGGTCCCGTCCATAAAATCATAACCGCCACCGCCGTGAATGTGAAGGTCAATAAAGCCCGGCGCAATGTAATTTCCGCCCGCATCAATGATCTCCGCATCCGGAAAATCGACATTTCCTTCATGTATGCCCAGTAGCGCACCATCTTCAACCAGCAATGTTCCGTTCCGGATGTAGCGGAACGGCGTGATGATGTGACCATTGGTTATTTTTAATCTCATATACTCTGTTCTAACTTCTTAATTAGGGTTCTTAAAACCCCCATTTTCTCAATTTATGCCCTTTCACCGCATAAAAAACGAGATACAAATAGCAAGGCAGCAGCACCCAGTAAGCCTGCCGCACATCCAGCGTATCTGCAAAATAGCCGTAGAAAAGGGGCATAATGGCGTTTCCGCACAATCCCATGATCATGATGGAAGCGCCGAGCTTGGTAAATCTTCCCAGATCATCCAGCGCCAGCGGCCATATTCCTGCCCAAACAAGGGAATTTGCCAGACCAAGCAGCACCACAAACCAGATTGAAATGTCTGCCGTATGCCCCAGGAACACCAATTCACCTTTGGCAAAAATGATCAGCAATGTAAAAATGGTCCCCAGCAATGTGCATATTCGGAGCGCCGTAACCTGACTAATGTATTTCGGAATGACGGTGATCCCGATCAAATACCCGCAAATGGTGCAAAAAAGCGTGTAGGAAGGGAAAACCTTCGCTTCTAGCAGATCAATGCCCATAGAATTGGCATAACCAATAATGGTGTCAATGGCGATCACCTGCGTTCCCACGTGCAAAAAGATCGCTAATGCGCCCAGAATGAGGTGTGGAAACTGAAAAATACTTGTTTTACCCGCATTCGCAGTGGCCAAATGTTCACTTTCATGCTCGGTGTCAATTTCCGGCAAGGGTGATTTGTAAACCAAAAAACCAAGGATAAACAGGAAGCTTCCCAGCCCAATGTAAGGGTTAATCACGCGCCGGATCAGCTCGTCCAATGCGGTGCTTCTTTCCACCTCGGTCATCGAGCTCAGTTGTTGGAACATCGCCGTGTCGGTAGGGCGGAGGATAACGGCTGCAAAAACGATGGGAGACAAAATCCCGGCTGCTTTATTGCAAATCCCCATGATGCTGATCCGCTGCGCTGCCCGTTCTTTTGCTCCGAGAATGGTAATGTAGGGATTAGCAGCAGTTTGTAAAATAGCCAGCCCAATTCCAATCGTAAACAATCCAAGCAGAAATATCTCATAAGTCCGCGACATAGCCGCAGGCACAAAAATGAAGGCCCCCAAAGCCATCGCCCAAAATCCGAACATCATTCCCTTCTTAAAACCCACCGCCCTCAGCAAATAGGAAGAAGGCACAGACATCACGAAATAGGCAATGTAAAAAGCAAACGCGACCAGATAAGCCTGGAAACTTGTCAGCTCGCAAGCGATTTTGAAATACGGAATAAGGATGGAATTCACCCAGGAAACAAAGCCAAAGATGAAAAACATGAGCCCGATCAAAAAGATCGAGATCATCGTTTCCCGCTTCGTCAGGTTCTCTACCTTTATTGCTACGGAGGCGCTGCTCATGTGTTCGTTGGCGTTAGGCCCTGGACTGAAGTCCGGGGTTATAAATCTTGATCCCCTGACGGGGATCCCTTTGTATTTGCCCTGGATTTTGATCCTTTAAACCCCAGATTGAAATCTGGGGCCATTTTACGTTTCTCCCCTGACGGGGATATTGCCATTATCCCCGTCAGGGGATTTTTATTTGCTTGCCCCAGATTTTAATCTGGGGGCTTAATAATCTCAGATTTAATCTGGGATCCTAAATAGTTGGTTCCCAGCCCTTTTGATATTCTCTTTTCCAAAGCTTTTCAGCCTCTTTGTTGTTTTTAATGTGTCCGTTTGAGGAATCCACATTCAATGTCCCCCCGCTGCGGAAGGCGATGTTGCCGAGTTGCGCCAGCAGTGTGCTTTGGTGCCCGCCCACAATCTCAGAAGCCAGTGGCGTTCCTTTTTTGATCGCGTCAAAGAAGTTCTGGATATGCAATGCATCCAATCCCTGCGAAGGGTTCATTTTATTTCTCGGATCAATCACAAAGTCATTTTTCACTTCCTTAACCACCTTGTTATCAAGACCATATATCGTATAAGTGTTACCTTCGCCAATTTGAAGTGAACCATTTTCACCATAAAAAACAACACCTACGCTGCTGCCTTCGATGGTGCGACCGTTACAGCTTCGTCCTTCCCAGGTCATGGCCGTGTTATTATCAAATTCCAGATTGATAACCTGCGTATCAGGCGTTTCCCAGTCATCTTTATAGCGGAAACGTCCGCCTGAGGAAGTAACACGGTTAGGATATTCCACTTGCAATCCCCAGCGCATCAGGTCCAGCATATGCGTGCCGTTGTTAAGCGCTTCGCCGGTTCCCCAGTTCCAAAGCCAGTGCCAG
The DNA here is from genome assembly GCF_000428845.1 of Dyadobacter alkalitolerans DSM 23607. Classification (GTDB taxonomy): domain Bacteria; phylum Bacteroidota; class Bacteroidia; order Cytophagales; family Spirosomataceae; genus Dyadobacter; species Dyadobacter alkalitolerans. Next base: position 10,172 of record NZ_AUAS01000006.1, read on the forward strand.
TTGTAATGGATCAGATTGTCCTTATAAGCACGACGGGGTGCGGGACCTTGCCATAATTCATAGTCCAGCCAGGCAGGAACGGCAGTTTCTTTTCCCACGCCAATGGACGCCCTGTTATTGGTATACCAACCCTTTACAAAATACGGGCGGCCAATCGCGCCACTATGGACTTCCTTAATCGCAGCCATCACATTCGGCCACGAACGGCGCTGGTTGCCCATTTGGATTACATTCTTATATTTTTTCGCTGCCGCAATCAGCATTTCGCCTTCATTCGGATTGTGGCTGCATGGTTTTTCGAGGTAAACATGCTTTCCGGCCTTGGAAGCCAGAATTGCCGCAGGCGCATGCCAATGGTCCGGAGCGGCTATCACCAATGCGTCCATATCCTTATTTTCCAGTGCTTTCCGGAAGTCAGGCGTGTTCGCGGGCCTTGATTTTTGAATGTCGTTGACCGTATTGATGCACTTTTCCGCGGCTCTCGAATCGACATCCGAAATTGAAACAACTTCACAATTTGGCTGCAATGCATAGTTGGAAGAAAGTGCCAGTCCACGGCTGTTCACGCCCATAACGCCCACGCGAACTTTCTCGTTTGCGCCAATGATCTTCGCATAACTTTTTGGACTATAACCCGGCAAAATGCCACCCACAGTCAGCAACGCACTACCAGCAAGCGTTTTCTTTAAAAAATCTCGTCTTTCGTTCGGAATATTTTTCATATCGTATTGATGATTAAGGGATTTGGCTGAGTTACTTAGCAGACTTCCGCGCTTTATTCAGCACACTTTCCAACATAACGCTTTTTCCACCCTGGCGCTTACTTTCGTCGGCTGCTTCCATAAATGCGAAAATTTCAATCGTTTCCTGAGGTGTCACAGGCATTTCACCCGTTTTGAAATACTTAATAATGTCCACCAAAAGTGGCTCATAACCTGCATATGGGCCTAAAACTTTATTGCCGTCTTCTGTAAAAACCGTCCCGCCGTAATCATGTTTGCCAGTCCGCGTTCCCCGGAATGTGCCCGTGCGGCCATCGCCCCATATGCCTACCACAATGTCGGTGTTGGGTGTGCTTACGCGGGTTACGCTTTTGCAGCCTGTTCCCATGACGGTGTAAAGCGTTTCGACACCATGAACGCCATACCAGAAAAAGTCAGGGTGTGTTTTTTCCAAAACCGCAGGGCTATATGTGTCAGCGCCCAAAACCTTGGCTTTGTCTATATTTTCAAGTCCTTTGATGTAACGTAGGGAAGAAGCCGAGAAAACAGGGATCTTGTATTTTTCAGCAGCATTATAAATCGCAATAGTGTCTGATAATGAGCCTGCTACTGGTTTGTCGATGAACATTCTTTTGCCAGCTTTGAAAACTTCCAAAGCTTGTTCCAGGTGCAACCGGCCATCATTGGTTTCCAGGAGGATCACATCCGTTTCTGCTAGTAATTCCTGGATCGAGCCAGTGATTTTGACGCCGAGCTTTTTGACTTCTTCAATGTAACCCGGAATGCGTTTTGTGCTGGATTCAATGTCCTTACTTCCTTGCGGATAGGCTGCTGTGACCTTGTAGCCGTCATAAACCGGGTCCGGCGTGGCAGCATTTAGTGCCTTTGTAAATGCAATGCTGTGAGAGGTGTCCAGGCCGATAATGCCCACCCGTTTTCCATCAGCAGGCCTGGCAATGGCAGGTAAATATTCCAGTAATCCGAGTCCCACGCCGGTCGCGACGGATTTGAGAATGAAGTTTCTTCTGCTCAAATGCATATACTTATTATAAAGTGTTTAGGAATAGTCGGTCCGAAAAAGTCGTTTCGGGCACGTACCCGTAAATATACAAACATATTTTTATTAACAACTCACTGTGCAATTTGATAATAAATTATTTTGAACAAGTTAGAAAACGAAAGATTTTATACTGTGTTTGGCTGAATAGTGATCAATTCTGATAAAACGCCTGATTCTCTTTTGTAATGATGTCAATTGGCATAAAATGTACCTTTTCAACAGGCGCGCCGAGGACCAAAGTTTGGTATAAGGCCATTAACCCCCGGTAACCCTGCTCCTCAGGTTTGTGGCATATCAGAAAATCAATCAACCCTTCATCTAAAAAGCGAATGTTCTCTTTAAGGAAATCATAGCCAATTAAAGAAATGTCTGTTCGATTGTCTTTTTCGAGAAAGGAAGCCACGGCGGAAACGCGTGAATTGGTTACAAAAATAGCCTCAATATGCTCGTGCGTGTGCAGCATGCGTTTCAGGTCTCTTGTCACGGAAAGGTTATCCGTATCCTTAAGGTCCATCCGAATGATCTCGCCAGGCAAGTTATGATCTTTGAAATAAGACCTGAAACCCTCTTCGATCTGCAAATAATTGTAAGTATCCGTGTCTCTCGAAATATTGACAACCAGCACTTTGTGATTTTCTTTTAAGCGGTAAGTCAGCAATTTGGCCCCTACATAGCCGCTTTGGAATAGATGAGGGCCGATATAGGTCAGGTTATCCTGGTCCGGAATGTCGGAATCGATGAAGGCAAACGGAATTTTCAGTTTGGTACATTCAGCCGCAAAACCACGCGCTTCCTCTACAAAGGAAGGGGCAAGCAAAACACCATGAAAAGTGCCCGCCAGAATTAATTTCGTCTGTTCGTTGAAAGAATTATGGTCATTTAAATCAAAGAGAAATGTGCTCACCTGAACGCCATATTTTTTGATCTCCTGCTGCGCCCGGACGATCCCTTTAAGCGGCGCTTCCCAGAAGTCTGTCTCGGCAGATACCTTCGGAAGCAGCACAGCCAGGGAAATGATTTTGCGTGAAGCCAGCCGACTTGCTAATATATTAGGTTGATAATCAAGTTCTTTAATGATCTCATTGATCTTCTTTTTGGTTTTTTCAGAAACGCCGGTGCGGTTGTGAATGACCCTGTCTACTGTTGCAATCGAAACATTGGCCCGCCGCGCGATTTCCTTCACGCCGAAATAAGTATTGTCTTTCTCCATCCGGGAAGTTAACTATTGGTAGATGTGCAAAGAAGTTTTATTTGAAAAAATCTACCTGTTGGTTAAGTATTATTGCTTTCGCCTGTTGTTTGTTTGATTTTAATATCTTTATTTTGTCTATCAAGTAAGTAGATTATACTTTCAAGGTCGCATTCAGGATAGATGTTATTGAACCCTGATACCCTATGAGACAGCTCAGGTCCGACTTGCCGGAATTTTCGGTGGTTGTCAATTCATGCCAGTCGTCTGTGCTGTCGTAGGGTATCAGGGCAAAGATAGCCGCCGATTTTCAAGTATTCCTGCGGTTGCAATGTCTTTTGGAGTATATCAAATATAGGAGTAAATAATGAAAAACGTTATTGCACTGTTTTGCTGCTTGCTAATTCTGTTCCCGGGAGCGCATTTACAAGCCCAGACGCCAGCTACAAAAACAGTTCGTCCAAATATCATTTTCATCCTCGCCGATGACCTCGGTTATGGCGATGTCGGATTTAACGGACAAAAACTCATCAGAACCCCCAACATTGACCGCCTGGCCCGCGAAGGGATGATTTTTAATCAATTTTATGCAGGAACTTCCGTTTGCGCACCTTCCCGATCTTCCTTATTAACCGGCCAGCATACCGGGCATACCTATATAAGAGGAAATAAATCCGTTTTACCCGAGGGACAGCAACCCATCGCAGATTCCGTACTGACCGTTGCCGAAATTTTGCAAAAAGCCGGTTACGTCACCGGTGCGTTCGGTAAATGGGGGCTTGGGCCAGTCGGCTCCGAGGGAGATCCTAACAAACAAGGTTTTAATCAGTTCTACGGCTACAATTGCCAAAGTCTGGCACATCGTTACTACCCGGATCATCTTTGGGATAACGCTAAAAGAATTGTTCTTGAAGCAAACAAAAATCTGCTCTATAATAAGGACTACGCACCTGATCTGATTCAAAAAAAAGCATTGGATTTTATGGATACCAGGGATGGCAAACAACCGTTTTTCCTGTTCTTGCCATATATTCTGCCTCATGCAGAGCTGATTGTGCCTGACGACAGTATCTTCCAATCTTATAAAGGCAAGTTTGAAGAGAAATTTCACCGTGGAGCGGATTATGGCTCCAATGCAAAAAGTGGCGGTTATACATCTCAGGAATTTCCCCGCGCCACATTCGCTGCTATGGTCACGCGTCTGGATCTTTATGTGGGGCAGGTTTTGGATAAATTAAAAGAAAAAGGACTGGACAAGAGTACGCTTGTCATATTCACCAGCGACAATGGTCCGCATGTAGAAGGCGGTGCTGATCCCAAATTTTTCAGAAGCAGTGGCGGTTTCCGGGGTGTAAAGCGTGATTTGTACGAGGGTGGGGTTAGGGAGCCGTTCGCCGCACGCTGGCCGGGCGTAATCAAACCGGGTTCGAAAAGTGATTTTATAGGCGCATTCTGGGACATTCTGCCCACCTTCACCGAACTCGCCCAGGCACAAACGCCGCGAAACATTGACGGCATTTCCTTCACAGATGCACTAAAAGGCAAGCCTACCCAGAAAAAGCACGATTATTTATATTGGGAATTCCACGAGCAAGGCGGCAGGCAGGCTGTGCGGCAAGGAAACTGGAAAGCCATCAGGTTAAAAGCTGCCGGGAACCCGGATGCGTTGGTAGAGCTATACGACCTCTCCAAAGACCCAGGCGAAACCACAAACCTAACCCCTCAATTCCCCGAAAAAGCAAAAGAGTTAGGCCAGATCATGAACAAAGCACACGTGTCATCTGCGTTATTCCCGTTTGGAAGTCTGGTGACGAATGAGTGACAAGCTGATCATTATCCAGTGCCATTTTCGTTACACCAGATAAATTCAGGGAACATAAGTCACTTGCAAGACCCAGCCTTGGGAGCCGTCGGCATTGGAGCGTTGCCAGCCAACGGATACGGGTAAATGTTTCAGGAAATAGATGCCGACACCAGCGGAAAGCTGGCCTTTGGAATGCGTGCCCGAAAGCCAATCGGCGAGTAAATGGATTTTTTCATACCAAATGCCGGCGTCAAGTCCCAGCTGCACACCCTCGATCGGGCCTTCACCCAGGTATCCATTGTTTGCCAGATAACCGCCGGCCGCTAATTTATAATGATCGTCTGCAAGCGATGCTGCCAAATTGGTGTATGTAAAATAAACCAAGTGCTTTTTATGGGCAAGATTTGACCCGATCAAGCCCCCAATTCCGATTCCCAGCACTTTGTTGATCTTAAATAATTTCTGCGTATTGACGAGAAGTAAAGGCGCATACGGTTCAACTACACTGGAATCGTTGTGGACAAAGTGATGTGAAGCCGGTTCATAATTTACATTAAACACATTGACCCCCACTTCCCAAAATTTCCCAAGCCCGTAAGTTGCAGTGGTTGTGGAATTAATAACGTCTTGGATTTCAAATTGCTGCTGAAAACTAAGCTTGTTCTTTTCAGTAATCTCGGACGAGGAAACATTAAAAATAGTAAGCTGCGCAAAAGAGCTCGTCGCTGAAAAAGTTAATGCAAAGAAGAAGAAGTAAATCGTTTTGATCATGTGGATAGGATAAATATTCTTAACAGGAATAAAAAATCCTTGCCAGTGCGTATACAGCTAGGAACGGAGCCGCTATATTTTTTGTAGAAATTCAGAGATAGTCAATATTTCCGTTCCCTTCATGTTTCTAATGTCCAGTAGGTCACTGTCACCTGTCAGCAAATAGTCAGCCTTGCCATCTATTGCGAGCGAAAGCAAAAAGTTATCCTTGGGGTCCCGACATTCCGTGGTAAGGGTTGTGACCTGAACGAAATCGGCATACTCTTCTATTGTTTCCAATATTGCTTCCAAATCGTCGGGAGAAAAGTACTTCGTGAATTTTGGGCGGCCTGCAACTTGTAAGAATTCCTGCATGAGTTCTGCGCTGAAAACCAAGCGACATTTGCCTGAGAAGAGGATTTTGTCAAGCTTCGAAAAGTCTTTTGAAATGAGGAAACTGATCCAAAGATTTGTGTCTAATATTATCTTTCCGGGCTTATTTCTCATATCGTTTGCTACGTACCATTTCTACTTCCCTGGTGATTTCATCCATATTGGGAACTGATTTGTTTTTAGAACGCAGTCGTTTGAGTAATGAAGCAAAACCAGCATTACGCGGTTTTTCAATTGCTATCAGGTTAAGATCAGCCAGATCTTTAAGCAATTTCGTTGCTTTTGGATTCAGTATGTTGATTCTTAATGTTGTCATTCTCAAATTTAATCAAAAATTCAAACCTTGCCTACATTTGAGCATTACATGCTAAGACTTCTAAGTTTCCCATCCTGGAAAGTAATATCAAATCAACCCCAGCCCAGCTGCCAGCTTGATAAGCGAGGCTGTGTTGGAGACTTCGAATTTCATTAACAGGTTTTGGCGGTGGCTGTTTACGGTGGTTACGCTGATGAAGAGTTTGTCGGCGATTTGGGGGTTGGTGAGACCTTCGGCGATGAGGAGAAGGACCTCTTTTTCGCGGCGGGTCAGGAATGGGATTGTTTTGGGCGTTGGCGTTGCTGCTGCCTGATCGAAATTGACATTCATAAAATATCCACCGGCTTGCACTTGCTGAATCGCTTCCAGGATCTCTTCCTTGCTCGAACTTTTGATGAGATATCCCGAAGCACCATTCTGGATCATGCGCGAAACATAAGCGCGTTCACTGAATGTGCTCAATGCAAGCGTCTTTACTTCCGGGAATTGATCCTTAACCTTCTTACAAAGCTCAATACCGCTGATATCAGGCAGGTTAATGTCCAGAAAAGCAATATCCACTTCGTTGGATTTTAGAAATGCAATGGCGTCGATGGCATTAGAGGCGGTGCCTACGACTGATATGCCCTCGCTTTCAGATAAAAGGGATTTCAGGCCTTCCAACACCATTGGGTGGTCGTCTACAATCAAGATTTTGGTGCTCATAAGTTGAGGCAAATTTGGGTTACGTTCTTTTTGATAAAAGCATTTTATACTTCAATTTCTACCAGGACCGACGTGCCTTCTTCGGGCTTGGATTGAATGTCGAGCTTACCATTTAGATAATCCACCCTTGCCTGCACGTTTCTGAACCCAGCGCCTTTGCTGGTTTCAAGGCTGTTGACATCAAAACCTTTACCATTATCTTCCACGGTAAGGCTTACATTGCTGCCTATTCTGGTAAGCTGCACCTGCGCTTCTGTCGCTTCGGCGTATTTAAGGACATTGTTCAAAAGCTCCTGTACGACGCGGTAGAGCACGATTTCGATGGATGAATCCAGGCGCTCTTCGAAGCCGAAGTCCTGCATCGTCACTTTTAACTGTCCGGATGCGCTGATCCCTTCGCAGAAATCGCTAAGGGCTTCGATCAGGCCAAACCTGACCAGCGTTTCGGGCATCATGCTGTGTGCTACGCGGCGCATTTCGCTGATGGCGCCATCCAGTTGTGTGATTGCCCGGGTAAAGGTCATAGCGCTTTCCTCGGGAAGAATTACATTTCCTTTCACGGAATTTAAAGTTAATTTAATACCAGATAATAATCCGCCGAGACCGTCATGCAGGTCCCTGGCTACGCGGGTGCGTTCCTCTTCCTGGCCCTTCAAAATCGAGTTTGTGGCTACCAGCTGTTTTTCCTGTTGTAATTGTAAAACCTCTTGTTCAGCGATCCGCTTGCGGATCGCAATGTTCCTGTAAATCAAAACTGCAATAACAATAAATGCGACAAATCCTCCTATAAGGCTGTAAATAAGTGTGTTACGGGTCTGTTTCTCTTTTTCCAAAGTCACGATCTGCTTTTCTTTTTGGGCTGTCAGATACTTTGTGTCCAGTTCCTGTAATTGTTTTTGAACGTCAAGACCCTGGATTGAATCATTCATGATGTTGTATTTCATCAGATAATCATAGGCGCCTTTGTAGTTGTTTTCCCGCGCCAGATCGGTTGCGTAATCCTCGTATAATTCAACCAAATGGTCTGTCATTTCATTGGCTTCTGCAATTTTCAGGGCTTCGCGAGTGTATTTGGCGGATAGGGCAGTATCATTGTAATCCTCCGCAACGAACATAAGCGCTCGCAGGCACTCCATTTCCAGAAACACATTGCCCGTTTTTCTGGCGAGGTCCAATCCTTTTTCTCCGTATTCGCGGGCAATGTCCAACTTTTTCAATCCTCGGTTCACGCGGCACAACCCCCCGTAGGCTTGCACGATGAAAATGTCCGATTTGATTTTTTGAGCCACCGCCAGTCCCTCATTATAAACCGCCAAACCTTCTTTATAGCGCTTCAAATTGAAATAGTTGCCGCCAAGATTGGTCAGGATGTCGGCCAGTTGCAGGCTGTCCTTCATTGGGCGGGCGAGCTGCAATGCTCTTTGTTTGTATACCAATGATTTATTGAAAAGGTTGGCGTGCTCAAATGCGGAGCCAATGCTGATGTAAAGTCTAGGCAAAAATTCCTTCATTCCCAGCTTTTCAAACTGATCCGCTGAGTGTTGGTAATATTTAATAGCTTCCGTAAAATTGCCCATATAGACGTAACTGGTGGCAATATTGGCCAGACTTTTACCAATGTTCACCTGATGTTTCATGTCTGTTGCAATTTTCAGGCTCTCCTTATTCAATTTAAGTCCCTGTTCAAACTTGCCTTGCAGGTTCAGTATATAAGTGTAGTTAGAGCGGAATTTGAATTTTCCAATGTTATAATCCAGCTTTTGACTTAATGCTTCTGCTTTGAGATAATATTTGCCAGCGCTGTCGATGTTCTGGTTTTCGAGCAGATTACCATATTCAATGTAAGCCAGCACGCGGTTTGTATCCTCCTTACTCTCCCTGATCTTCTTCAAAATTGCATTTGCATCGCCGCTTTGCGCGCTTACATGAGCATAAATAAGAATGAATACAGCCGTCGTAAAAACTAATTTCATCGATCGTGGAGGAGTTTTGACTTGAAAATTACGGGTGTAAAATTCCTAAATAAAACCTTTCAATAATATCCTCTAAAAGCATGATTTTTCGAAAATCCTACTTTCAGAGGATTGATTGGCGGGCTTGAACCGATCTACCTTTGTCGGGTCAAGAGGACATTTTATAACATTTACTTATTCAAACATTAATTAAAACAGCCATGAAAAAGATTTTCCTGATTTTATTCCTGAGTACATTGTTTTTTGCCTGCGAAAAGGACAAAGACAAAGATCCGGCACCCGAACTGGCCGCGCAGGTTGCAGGCACTTATAAGGTTACTGAGCTGAATGTGGACGGGGTTAAAACGCCGTTGAACGGAGCAGTAATAACGGTTCAGCTCGACAAGTTCTCTGCCGAAGTCGTAACTGCAAAAATGAAAGCTAATATTGATGGCGTTTCTGAGCCTGACGAAGATCTGGGGACATTAAATCTTAAAAATTCCGGAAGCACGGGAATCGACATTTACGAGGGTACCGAAAAAGTAGGCAGTGTGAAGTCCAATAAGCTGAACATATTCGTGGTTTTTGAAGATCAGGAAATTGAAATGATCGCTGACAAGCAATAGTGCCCCGCGTCTAATATAGCCATGAAACAGAAAAGTCCGGCACAGATATACCAGTTATCTGTGCCGGACTTTTTTTTATTTAATTGAAGAAATCTCTTTCGAATAAGCTTCCAGCCGCACGGTAGGGATATATCCTTTTGTTCCGTCTTCTGTTTCGACTCTGAAACCTTTTGCCATTTCACCCAATATCCGAACCAATGTATTAGCAGACAGGGAAGCAATCTGACTAGACTTTTCAAACTGCGGGGAAACATACAAATTGGCTTTACGCCGAATGCGGACCGTATCGCCAAGCCAGCGTGAGCGCTCGGGCAGGCGGGCAATTTTTTCTTTTCTATTGTCTATAAATGGTAACGGATTAACGGCCCCTGAACCACGGGCATAAATACCGAAATGCAAATGTGGCGCAGTGGTAATCGCATTTCCCGTGTTTCCAACCAATCCAAGTGTATCTCCAACCACGACGCGCTCACCAACCGAAACCAGCTGACTGTCCAAATGCGCATAATATAGGGAGTATGGGCTGCTCATGGAAGAGAGAAACACGACTTTTCCACCAAGATTATTGGTTCCTGTTTGTGTTATAAAGCCATTTTGCGCCGCAATTACGGGCGTTCCGCGTTTGGCCCGGATGTCAATCCCCTCGTGAGACCGCACACCTCCGTCGCGGTCGGCTCCCCAAAAACTGATTACAGACGACATGCTATGCCCGGAAACCGGGAAGCCTAATGCGGGTTCGGTTGTTAGTGAGAGCGAAACGGCCGTTTGCTCGTTCAGCCCGGTTTGTAAGCGAAGGAGTAGAGTGTCGGAGTCGTAGTTTGTATAGGTTAATGATTGTGTCTTGTCACTAATGTAATCGAGTCGCTGCGGCTTGCCGTTACGCTTGATTTTATAAAGCTCCATGAAGAAATGTGCCGACGTGTCGCCCGGCTCCCGCGAAGGCGTGATAACCAATCTCCTTCCCTCCGGAATGTTCAAACGGATTGCCTGCGCCGGGACAGAATCGCCGAGATAAAACCGCTCCTGATAGGGTGCAAGTGAAAATACCGAATCATTCAGCACCGCTTCACCGACTCTAAACCAAGTTTGCCCGGCCGCAGTTTTCTCCATTTTGGCCTTATACAGCTCTTTTTCATAATGTTCCCTCGGCGTCACAGGAAACCAATGCGAAACCGGCACCGGCTTACATGAAACGGCGAAGGCTATAATAACCAGGAATAATATAAAACGGACGAACATGCTTACTGGGATAACGGCAATGACCTATTTCCCGATAGTTAACAAATTCGTGCCATTGGAAAAGTGGATTGATCCGTTGCAGATCACCCTCCCTATATTATCCGGCAGTATCATTCATTCAACAAACTTATTCTAGCCATGCAGCAATTCGATTCATTGATCAGCGAAATCAAAGACCTCCACAGCGTAATGGAACAGAGCGCTGCGAAAGCCATCAACAGGCATATAACAGTTCGGAATTGGTTAATTGGTTTTTATATTATAGAATTTGAGCAGAAAGGATCGAATAGGGCTGCTTACGGAGATCGCTTATTAGAGGTTTTAGCAGAGAAGTTAGCAACAAACGGACTGAGTTTTCGTAACCTGAAGTTGTTCCGCCAATTCTATCTTGCATATCCTCAAATTGGGCAGACGGTGTCTGCCCAATTGCAATATTTTGGTTTACAATCTTTTATAAAAAATTTACCGTCAGGCGGCACCATTAGTGATAATGCACTTGCACCAATTGATAACATCATTTCAACAACGGATCAAGTGGATTCGAACACACTGATCTCAAAGCTTTCCTTTTCACATTTTAGTTTGCTATTACCATTGAAAAATGCGGAAAGCAGAGCCTTCTATGAATCCGAGTGCATCAAAGGCAATTGGAGTGTGAGTGAGTTGAAGCGTCAGATTAATACGCTTTATTATGAGCGATCGGGGTTGAGCATTGATAAGCAGAAGCTCCGTTTGCATGCGAATGAAACTTCTGAAAAAACGAACATGGCAGATCTTATTAAATCGCCATTCACATTCGAGTTTTTGGGGTTGAAGGCTAAGGATGTGGTTTATGAAAGCGATCTGCAACAGGCGCTGATTGATAATCTTGAAGAATTTTTGATAGAACTTGGTCATGGATTTTGTTTTGAAGCGAAGCAGAAACGCATTACGATAGGCGGGGAATATTTTTTCATTGACCTGGTGTTTTACCATCGCATTCTTAAATGCCATGTGCTGGTCGAATTGAAGACAAAGGAGGCTAGGCATGAGCATATCGGGCAGCTCAAAACTTACATTAACTATTATAAAAAGGAAATAGCGCAGCCAAGTGACAACCCGCCCGTGGGGTTGTTACTTGTTACGGACCAGAATAAAGCGCTGATCGAATATGCAGTCGCAGACAGTGATATGCCCCTGTTCGTGAGCAAGTATATCGTTGAGTTGCCTACAAAGGAGGAACTTGAAATTTTTATCAATAAAGAACTTGCACAGCTATAATGTTACCCAACCCGCTTATAAATGGTCTCCGTGGCTTTGTCTTCCTGGCCTTCGGGGGAGATGTTGTAGGCTGTGATGATGAGATTATCGTTGTCGAGGAGCTCGATTACGGTGCGCCAGCCCCAGGGTTCGGGGATTTCCGGGCCGCCGTAGCTGCCGAGGACTGAAAAGCCGGATGCTTGGGGAGCGCCGCTGGATAACATGATGCCTGTGCCCATATGGAAGCTGTCGATCCAGGCTGATTGCAATTTGTTGTTCTGAATGTCGAAACCGTAAATAGCGATGCCTTCGAAGGGCTTGTCGGTTAAGGAACCTTTGTATTCGTGCATGACAAATCTGCCTCCCAGTATAGGGCGGATCGTTCCTTCCATGGGTGACTCATCTGCTACTACGCCTGGCTCGAACCAGGTTTTGGTGGTTCCTTTCCAGGTTCCGATCAGGGATTGCAATTGATTATGGACGCCTGATTCAAGGGAGGTTTCAAATTTTGATTTGCTCATTGTTTTTTGTGTTTGGCCACGAATGCACGGAGTAACACGAATAGCATTTAAACCCGACAAATGTGCGCTGGATCCGGAATTACACTTCGTCGCATGTCAATTTAACGCTTTTATTTATAATAAAAATAAGCGTATCCCTTAATAATTTATGTCTTTTAAAGTTAATAAATGGGGGCATTTGAGACAAAAAAATATTATATTGTCGCGCATTTTGCTTTAAATCGCTATAACAATGATACAGTTAGGTCTTTTGATTACCAATAAGCATCGTTTGCTAAGTGTAGCGGCTATCCTGGATGTTTTCGAATCGGCAAACATGTTTTATGAACGCGAGCACGGAGCTCCGTTTTTCAATATTAATCTTTTTTCTCCCGAAGCCTGCCCATCTCAGTTTTATGGGGCTTATGAGATCAGTTCAGTCACTTCCGCCGCGCAGCAAAATCTGATTTTGGTGCCTGCCTTCGGCGCTGGCGACCTGAAATCGTCCATTGCAAAGAATCAAATCTGTATCCCCTGGCTTTGGGAACAGTATCAAAACGGGGCCGAGATAGCGAGTTTTTGTACAGGTGCATTTTTACTGGCCGCTGCGGGATTACTCAACGGAAAAGAGGCTACGACGCACATCGATTCCGCCATGGCGCTGGCGTCTAACTTCCCGGACGTGATCATGAAAAGTGACGCGGTTGTGACCGACGATAAGGGGATTTACACAAGTGGCGGCGCAACTAGCAGCTTTCATTTAATGCTTTATCTGATCCAGCGGTTTTGCGGAAAGGAACTGACATTGCGTACGGCAAAAATGTTTGCAATTGATATGGACCGTGAGCAGCAGACCTATTTCGGGACATTTTCCCCATCATTGGATCATGGTGATGGTTTGGTGAATATGGCGCAGCAAAAAATTGAAAAGGAATACCAGGAAGGAAGCACGATTGAAGCCCTTATCCAGGACATTCCGGCCAGCAGGCGCAATGTAGTTCGCCGTTTCAAGCAGGCGGTTGGCGTTACGCCTATCGAATATTTGCAGCGAACGCGCATTGAAGCTGCTAAAAAATTGCTTGCGCAAACGGATCAGAGTGTTCTGGAAGTGATGTTAAACTCAGGGTATAATGACCTGAAATCGTTTCGGCAGCTGTTTAAAAAAAGCACTGGCGTTACGCCAAAGGAATACCGTGACAAATTCAACATTTCAAAACTCGATGGCAGCCGGATGGCAAATCGCGGCACGGCGCATTATTTGAATTAAACGAAAAAACGCCTGGGATAACATAATGTCGAATCCCAGGCGTGATACAAGAATGACCTCAATGTAATAATGGCTTCTCAATGCACTTTCGCTACTTTGCGGAATGTGCTTTGGTTTCCCAGCTTCACTTCAATAATGTAAGCGCCGATCGGCATATGCGTCAGGTTCAGTTTGTGAGATAGCTTGTTTGCAGGCTTGTTCACAAGTTCATCTTTATATAGTCGTCCTGTTTTTGCATCAAAAACCTTCACTTCAACATTTGCACTGCTTTCATTCGCCAACTCAACGTTTACAAAGTCGGTTGCCGGATTCGGGAAGACATTTACATCTTCGTGCAAGGGCAATTCCGGGGTTAATTCAGGAGCAGGCGCTGCGGCGGTCCGTGCATTAGGCGCGTTTGAAGCGATTACGAAAATGGGTGTTTCTGTAACAGTAACTGTCACTTTTCCATCCACGATGCCTTTTTCCTGCACAGCCATATAGTCACTTCCTGCGGTTGGCGTGTAGACTTTTGCAATCCCGGATTCTCCTAGATTAAGCGTGTATTCTGCTGTGCGGCCCACTTCATCAGGGACAGCAAGGATAAACAGCGACTTGCCATTCAATTCATAACGGTCTACAACTGGGTCGGCGTGAATGGTCTCTTTGTAAACATAATCACCGAAAAGGTTTTTGGTCTGGATAAAATAATCTGTGACAGGTCTGCGTGAGAAATCGTCGTTGATCATTCCCGATGTTCCAAACATCCAGTCGTAAGCAGGATTGTCATCATACATTTGATAAAAGAACACTTTTTCAATTCCATGTCTGGCAGAGAAAAGCGAAGTCCTCAAAATCCAATCGGCCTGAGTTTGCTGCGCTGATTTATTGCCGATTGGGATGGCTTTGAGCGGGCTGCTCTGATGCAAGTCATAACCGGCTTCTGTAATCCAGACAGGCATATCCTGAGAAACTTCTCTTGATGCCTTTACAAAATTGTCGAGGATAAGGTTTGCGTTGGTCACTTCCGGCGCAGCTCCGCGGGTCGAATTTCCGCCCTGGCTGGACGAGGCATCATCTGTATAAAGGTGGAAGTTCACAACATCCCAGCACAGATTCACACTTCCATCCGCACGGTAACCTCTAAACTCTTTGCACCAATCCACCATTCCCCTGAGATAATCAGGCCCGGTTACCATTCCGGCAATGACCACTTTCATATTAGGGTCAGCGTTTTTCACACCAACGGCAGTTCCCATCGTATTCTTGTGACCATCATAAAATGCGGACATATTAGCCGCATATTCGCGGGCTGTCTGATAACCTTTGCGGCCTTTCCACCATTTATCCCGCTCGTTATCACATTCAATGTATTTGATCAGATCCATGCCGATTTTCACCTCATTAGGCGGATCATTGGTCCAGCGTGGAATCGTCGAGACACTCAGCAAGCTTGGATCAACATTCAAATTGCTGCCATAGCGGGCTACATACTGGAATGCAACTTTGGCCTGTTCAATGTAAGAAAGCGGATCCTTAAAGTCTTTTCCATAGCGTACAGGCACATTTTCGGAATCTCTCTCATTTTGCGGATACGATTGCAGCATCCATGGCGGCAATGTTTTCAAGCAAGCGAGCACTTCGATATTTTCCTGTTTTAGCCTTTGATAAATAAGGTCATAATTCCAGCTTCCGCTGCGCGTAGGGTTAAAAGAAAATACGCCCTCATCCGCTTCCAGTTTTTCCCAGTCCATATAGTGACGGAATCCTGAGAAACTTTTTGCTGCCGTCACTTTTGGTTCTACGAGCGATTCAATATGCGCGCCGTCCTGAAAGTTCCACTCGTAACCGTTAACACCCATCATGTCTTTCAATCTGATATTCTTGGCGCGGGTAGGGCCATTGGAAGGTGCTGCGGGCGTATGACTTCCGTAAAATTCTATTTCAGTAGGAAGGACATCAGGGAGAGTCAAAACGAGATAACGAATGTTGGAAACGGGTGCATCCAGGTTGAACTGGTTGTTCGAAGCGCGGTCGGGATAGGGGCCTACCCATCCATTATAAACAGTTCCCGTAAAGGTAGCAACAGGAATGCGCTGCCATTGATCATTTATGACCGACAAAATCATTGGGCGGTCAACCGTCGAACCCACATAGTCAAAGAATTTAACGCTTTCGAGCGTTATTTGCTCGCCATCCAGAAGCGGATAATATGCATCGTAATAGTTGACAACTTTTCCCCAGCCCGTCAAAACGTCCGTTTGCGTGTCGCCGTCAAAAAGTTTGTCAAGACCAGTCGTTGCATTGGTTACCTGATACCAGCGTTTTGGATCTAATGTAATTTTCGCCCCGGCAGTCGGATTCGTTGGATTGGATTGTCCTGTTACGGTTAAGTTCCTGCTTACATTTTCTGCGGCCAGGTAATGTTCACTGCCTGTTTGCGAAGCTGTTATCGTAGTCTGACCGGCACCAACAAGTGTTGCTTTCCAGGAACCCGTTGCATTGGAAACGGTTGCTACTGCGGTGTTGGAAGACGTGAATGTGATTGGCGACTCACTGTTATTGCTGCTGGCTACCAGATCAAATGTTCCTATTTCCAAGCCCTTATCGCCTATTTCGTTGAATGTGATCGTCGATTGTTCCTGAACCGAGCCAGCCGAAATCTCAAACCAGTTCAGATTGAATGCGCCGCGATTGGCATAAATGCGCAGGATCTGACTTCCTGCCGGAAGATTTACAGTTGTGCGGATTGTGTTATAGTTGTTCCAGCCACCTGTCTGCGGAACATTAATGCTGCCCAAGACAGCACCTGCACCATTTTTAACTTCAATGTTGCCATTGCCATAACTGTTGGAAACCCGGAACCCGATCGTATACGCACCGGCTGCTGCGATTTTTACATTGTAATCAAGCCAGTCGCCGTCGTCGATGTAGCCAACAGTCGTACCGCCATCCGTGTCGGTTGTTGATTCCAGTCGCACGTCGCTGGATAGGTCGAAAGTTTCTGCTTCCATTTTGCCTGCCAGCGGGCGCGATGCCTTAGCTTCAAACCAGTTGAAATTCCAGCCGGTTTTCAGCGCCTGCACCCTCAATGTTTCGTTTCCAGCCGGAAGTGAAACCAGCATATTTACTGTTTTGTAAACCTGCATTCCCCCGGTCTGTGGCACCGTGGTTCTGCCCAATTCCGTTCCATCACTTTTTTTAAGGGCAAAGGAGGCTTCGGGGCTGTAACCGTTCGATACGCGATAACTCATTGTATAAATACCTGATTCAGCAGTGTTTACCTGGTATTCCATCCAGCTGTCTTCTTGGATCCAGCCCACATTTTCACCGCCGCCATCGTCAGCAGTTGTTTCGGTTCCTACATTATTAGAAGCGTCGAAACTTTCAGCCTGAATTTTTGCTGGTAACGCTGTACCGCTGGCTGCCGCCGCTGGGGGAACAAGCTCAAACCAATTGAAATTGAACGCCCCCTGAGGCGTTGCAAGGTGAATAACCTGGCTTCCGGATGGTAAAGTTAATTGTGTAGATATGGTGGCCCAATTTTGCCAGCCGCCCGTTTGCGGTACATTCAGTTGCCCTAGTAATGTTCCGGCTGCGTTTTTAATCTCAATTATACCTGATCCATAACTATTGGCAATCCGGAAATTGGCCGTGTAAGTGCCGCCTGCAAGATTAATGTTGTAATCCAAAAAATCGCCGTCGTCAATGTAACCGACATTCAGGTTTCCGTCTGTATCGGATGTGGTTTCGGTCCTGACATCGCTTACCGCGTCAAAATCTTCCGCTTCAATCCTTCCCGAAACATTACGGGACGCCGCAGCTTCGAACCAGTTCAGGTTGAAACCGCCTTTCTCTGCGTATACTCTTAATGTTTGATTGCCTTGCGGAAGGAATACTACAAAGTTTACGGTGTGGTAATTTTGCATTCCGCCCGTCTGTGCCAGAACGCGTTGACCTAGCTTATCGCCATTCGCAGATTTCAGGGAAAGGGCAGCTTCCGGACTGTATCCGTTGGCAACTCTGAAACGAAATGTGTAGTAGCCTGCAACTGTGGTGGTAACATTATAATCCATCCAGCTGCCATCCTGGATCCAGCCAACATTTTGGCCGCCATCTGCATCTGCCGTGGCTTCAGTGCCAACTGAGTTCATGGCTGCATAGTCTTCTGCTTCTACTCTGCCGGGAAGTGCTTTATAGGACTGTGCCTGAATCAGAAAAGAAGCAAATAGAAAATAGGAGAGTAAAATTTTTTTCATTCGTGACGGGTATAGTTTTCGTCGGAAGATACAATTTGTTTACAGTATTTTATAAAATATGTAGAAAGTTTTCTAGGCTTTGTTTGTTACTACTTCCATTAAGTAGAATCCGTATGGTTCCAGGACTAAAAACTCAGCATCATTTCCGGGTTCAACACAAATTTTCCTCCAATGGTCGTATAGGTTTTCAGGGGCAATGCCGTTGTGCCTGAACGCCTGCCAGGTAAGATAGGCGCTTTCATTACTGTAATTAAAAATGCAGTAGAGTGCTTTCTCCCGGCCATTTCTTACAAAACCGGCAATGTGAATATTATGCCTGGGCAGCCATCTGGTGTTTTTTGTATCAGAAACGACGTCAAGGCTTTTTCTGATCCGCAGCAATCTTTTAATCCCTGAAATAATTTCGCTTTGAATGTTGCTTTCGACCTCATTTTCATAAGACAGAAAAGGAAGCCCTCCGAGAAAGAGGCTGTTTGCTTGCATCAGTAAAATGCGTTGAATAGCCATGCTGATCTGCATTTCACTTTTCTCCTGAATTGCCTTGTCCAGACCGCATAGCGAGGCCAACGTGGCGCTGTTCTCGTCATCATCTGGTGTTATAAAGTTAATCCAGGTTGTGCCAAAAGGTTTCTCAGCTAAAGTCGCTTCTGCTTCGATCATGGCCGTAACCTGACCAGAAGCCAACGCGTCCCATTGCAAGGACATTTGCGTATCGTTATATACAAAATCACATTCCTTGGCACTGTATCTTCCCTCACCAAAGAACTTCAAAGCTTCTTCTGATGAAGTCGTTGCTTTTACAGCCAGAGCTAGGCCAGGTGCCGTAACCTGCAAGCATTGTTTGATTAATTGGAGCGTGGTATGAATTTGCGATTGGGCGTCCTGAAAATCCGAAGCATTAATCCGCAAGATATCCACACCATGATTGGCATAGAGAAAAATTTCCTGCAATAAGTTTATTATCGACGCAGATTGAGAATAATCCGATCTGTCCTTATCTTTTAATGCAAGGTCGAGCATCAGATACATGCTATGCTCATGAATTATTCTCGTTACATCGTCAATATTTTCTTGCACCTGTGTCAGATGCAGGACATTGACACCCAAATCCTGTAAATAGGGAAGCCTTTCGGTTAAATTGTTCAGAGTGCCATTTAAACGGTCCGTCTGAATATGCATTCCGGCAAGCTCGTTGCTCAGATACCAATTTTCCGACTTTCTATTGTCACGTTCCTTTAATTCCTGGGGTCTGCTCAGATGAGCGGATATCAGCACTTCGATCAGCTTTGTGAAGTTGGCGCTGGATTCCGGATGGTCATTGTAAAGTTGTGTGTATAAGTCACGAATTTCTGCCGCATGCAAGACAAGTTTTGTATAAAATTTCTTATCTGCGTCGGCAATGTCAAGGTTGTTGTTTTGTACGGCGTCAAAAAGTGCCGTTACGATCTGATTGTTATCCATGATTCTAAAAATTAAGCCACTTCACTCCGAACTGATATTTAATCGACAGAACTGTAATAGGAGTAGATGAGACTTATTCAGGCGGTACCGCGGCTTAATTAAAAGCAGGGTAACCGGGTTCTCCACCTGGTTCACGCAGTGGTTCAACCTCTGGAATAACCGGCTCGACAGGCGGAAGTTCAGGTTCCGGGGCAATCGGCGGCGTTTCAGGTTCCCGTTCAAATGGGGGAGTTTCTTCCGGTGATTCGGGCGACGGCACTTCCGGGCGCGGATCAAAAGGCGGTGTTTCGCGCGGATCAGAAGGGTCATTCGCCCCTTCCCAGTATTCAGAAGCTATTTGATAAATATCCATGGTTTCAAACGTTTGTTGCTTGGTAGAAATGTAATGGCAAGAATACAATAACTGTGCCGAGGCAAGATGCACATTCCGGATTGTCAATGCTTGCTGATGCAGATTGATTTTAAGCTTGTTTAGTGCTCTTTCAAAATTTTTAAAAGTTTTCCCTCCTATGGGAATTTTTTGTGGGGTTGCTTTGTAATGTACGCACTGTTCAGTTTATTAATACATTCAAATTTATCTATATATCGTAAATCATGGAGGTCAGAAGAGTGGAGCGGATATCGAAAGCGTTGAGCGACCCCAGCCGTATCCTCATATTACAGGAGTTGCGCCAGAAAGAAGATTGTTTGTATTGCCACGAGATTTCTGATTTTATTGATTTAACCCAACCCTCGATTTCTCATCATGTTAAGCAACTGGCCGATGCAGATCTGATCCTGGTTGAAAAGGAAGGAAGAAACGTGAAATACAAATTGAACAAAGAGGTTCTCAATGAATACGTTCAGTTTTTGAACAAATTAAAAATCTGAGTTTTTTTACCCCAATATATTGATACATTTCAATGTATTAATAAGTAACCGAAGTTTACTTGATCCTGCCGGGTTTCGGGAATGAAGTAAGTTCTGCGAAGCAATATTAGCCATGAAACGCAAAGCACTATTAGCCATGAAAAATAATAAACCATTATCTAATCTATCGAAATATTTAAATTAATCTATATATGGAAAAGACCATTCAATCAGCCAAAATCATATCAGGCCTCATTATTACGGGCGTGATATTGCTTTCCGTATTCTTCAAAGGATACACATCCGAAAAACCAAAGCCAGCCACGCCGGCAGCTGCCACGCAGCCAACCGGAACTCCGGTCGACGGGCAAGTGCTGAAAGCGGAATCGTTAAATGAGGAAATGACCGTTTCAGGAACGCTGATGGCGTATCAGGAGGTGAACATTTCAAGCGAGCTCAATCGCAAAGTGGTTGCGGTGCATGCCAGAGAAGGAAAATTCGTAAACGCAGGTACATTGTTGTTCAAACTTGATGATGCGGACCTTCTTGCCGAATTGGAACAATTGAAACAACAGGAAAAACTGGTTCTGCTCAACGAAAGAAGGCTTAAAGATCTGATTGACAAAGAAGCAGCGATTCAGCAGGACTACGACCAGGCATTTACGAATCTAAAAGTTTTACAAGCAAAAATTGAACAACTAAAAGTAATGATCGCGAAAACGAGCATACGTGCTCCGTTCAGCGGTTACCTGGGCATTGTGAATGTTTACACCGGCGCTTTCGTCACGCCGGGAAGCCCGCTTGCCTTGCTAACAGACAACAGCCGCCTGAAAATCGACTTCGCCGTTCCTGAAAAACATGCAAATACGCTGAAAACGGGCGATGAGGTGCAGTATCATGTTGAATCCAACGACAAAATATACAAAGGAAGGATCGTAGCGCATGAAGCCGGATTGGATCAGAAAACCAAAACGTTGCTGATGCGCGCGGTGACGGATAACAAGGGAAGTGAACTTTTACCCGGCCAGAGTGCGCGCCTGACATTACGTTTAAGTAATACCGGTAATGCGTTAATGGTCCCGAACCAGGCTCTGATCCCTTCTTCAAAAGGTTATAGCGTGTATGTGGCCCATGCAGGCAAGGCAGGTTTCAAAGCCATTGAAGTAGGCGAGCGAAACGCTTATGCTGTGCATGTTACGAAGGGACTTGCGCCCGGCGACACGATTATTACAAGCAATATGCTGCGTCTGACACCCGGTTCCGCCATTCAATTGGTCTCTGTTAAATAAAATAATCTATTAGTCATGAGTGCTATTTCACAAGTAAGTATTTCCCGGCCGGTTCTGGCCGGGGTGATGTCCGTACTGCTTATACTTTTCGGGATTGTGGGTTACACATTCCTTGGGACACGGGAATATCCCGTTACAGATTCGCCGATTGTGATGGTAACAACGGTTTATCCCGGTGCGAGCGCCGATATCATCGCTTCCCAGGTTACAAAACCATTGGAGGAAGCCATTGCCGAAGCGAACGGAATCCGTTCCGTATCATCCACTTCCCGCGAACAGGTGAGCATTATCACAGTTGAATTTGAATTGAATGCAGACCTGGAAGCAGCTGCGAATGATGTTCGGGATAAGGTTTCAAAATCCCGCCAGCAACTGCCGACAGACATTGAACCAACCATTGTAGAGAAAGCCGGGCCTGCGGATTTCCTGGTTTTTCTAACTGTTCAGAGTAAGACCAAAACACTGGAAGACGTTACCGATTTTGTTAATATCAACATTAAGGAAAGGCTTCAATCCATTCCTGGGGTAAGGCTGGTGGATTCGTATGCAGGCAGAAAGCGCGCAATGCGATTGAGAATGGATCCTGTGAAACTGGCTTCTTATGGTCTGACGCCAACAGATATTCAGACTGCATTGCAACGTGAAAATGTGGATTTGCCAAGCGGTCGCATTGAGGGCCAGAACACAGAAGTCACCTTGCGGACGCAGGGAAGGCTCGTTACCGAGGATGATTTTAATAATATGATCCTGCGGGAAAGTGACGGCGCCATTGTTCGCTTCAAAGATGTGGGGCAAGCGGTAATGTCATCACAGAATGAGCGCACGGCGATGATCATTTATAATGGTAAAATAGCTGAATATGGCGTTGGAACCGGGGTAAGCCCGCAGCGTGGCGCCAACTCGCTGGCTATTGTAGATGAGTTTAAAAAACGTTTTGAAGAAATTAAAAAAACAGCTCCAAAAGAATACGAAATCGCCCTTGGTAAAGACTTTACAGTTCCCGTAAGAAACTCGTTATCAGAAGTTGAAGAGACATTATTGCTTGCCTTCGCATTGGTTTCGCTCATTATATTTGTCTTTTTGAGAGACTGGCGAAGCACATTGATCCCGCTGCTGGCCATCCCTGTTTCGATCGTTTCGGCATTCTTCATCATGTACATGGCCGATTTTTCCATTAATGTTTTAACACTTCTTGGTTTGGTCTTGGCGATCGGTTTGGTGGTTGATGACGCGATCATTGTTTTGGAAAACATATATAGCAAGGTCGAGGAGGGGATGTCGCCCATTCAGGCTGCGCGGGAAGGTTCCAATGAGATTTACTTTGCTGTTATTTCAACTACAATTACGCTCGTTGCAGTGTTCCTTCCAATCCTGTTTCTAGGTGGTCTGACGGGGCGTTTGTTTAAAGAATTTGCGATTGTCGTGGCTGGTTCGGTGACCGTTTCTGCATTCGTAGCGCTTACTTTGACGCCTATGATGAGCGCCTATCTGCTCAAACCCGGCACTTCGCACAATTGGCTTTACAAAAAAACAGAGCCCTGGTTTATAGCCATGAACGGTGCATACGGCAGATCGCTTTCTGCATTCATGAAAGTGCGCTGGTTGGGAATTGTGCTTCTTTTGGTCTCGTTTGGCGTCGCTTTCTGGCTTGCGCCGAAGTTACCTTCCGAGCTTGCACCATTGGAAGACAGATCCATGATCGGGCTGGCCGTAATGGCTCCTGAGGGCACATCTTATGAAAGTATGGAGCAGAGCATGAAGGAAATTGGGAATTTTATTAGTGACTCCATTCCGGATTTGAACCAGCAGCGCACCTATACAGCCGTTGCGGCGGCTGGCGGAACATTAGCTCAGCCTGTAAATGGCGGGTTTCAATGGATTTTCCTGGAAGAACCAAAAGACCGGAAAAGCGGATTGACACAGGGAGAGATCTTCAATAAACTGGTTGCTGCTTCTCAGCGGTTCAGAAATGTCCTCATTATTCCGGTTCAAACACCGACAATTGGAGGTTACGGAAATACGCAGCCCGTCCAATATGTGGTGCAGGCCCCTGATCTGAAAGCACTTATCGACATAATGCCCAAGTTAATGGGGGAGGTAAGTGCAAATAAAAAACTCGTTTTCGCTGACGCAGATTTTAAAATAAACCGTCCCGAAATCAGTATCAGCATTGACCGTCAGCGGGCTGCGCAACTGGGCATTTCCACCCAGGCCATCGGGCAGACGTTGCAACTTGCGCTGAGCAGCAGGAGATATGGCTATTTTATTCACAATGATCGCCAGTACGAGGTGATCGGCCAGCTTGATCGGGAAGACAGATCCGCTCCTTATGACTTGAAATCGTTGTATTTGAAGTCAGGAAGCGGTCAAATGGTGTCCCTGGATAACCTTACCAAGCAAAATGAAGGCATCAGCCCTCCCGCGATTTACCGTTACAACCAATCTTACAGCGCAACCATTTCTGCAACACCGGCAGCGGGCGTAAGTTTGGGGGAAGCCATTCAGGAATTGGATAAAATTACGTCCAAAGAACTTCCTAAGGGTTTCAGCACCGCATTAGCAGGACAAAGCCGGGATTACTCCGAAAGTAGTTCAAGCCTGATTTTCGCATTCATTTTTGCTATCGTGTTGATATATCTGGTTCTGGCAGCGCAGTTTGAAAGCCTCGTGGATCCGTTTATCATCCTGCTGACTGTTCCTATGGCATTAACCGGGGCATTGCTAAGTCTTTGGTTCACAGCACAAACTGTCAATATTTTTAGTCAGATCGGGATTATTATGCTCATTGGTTTGATCACCAAGAACGGAATTCTGATCGTGGAGTTTGCCAACCAGAGCAAAGAAGGAGGTGCGTCCACATTTGAAGCCGCAAAAATAGCAGCCATATCCAGGTTCCGCCCGATCCTGATGACCACGCTCGCCATGATTTTCGGAACATTACCCATCGCATTGTCGCTCGGAACAGCATCGGGAAGTCGCCAATCGCTCGGTATCGTGGTTGTGGGAGGCTTGATCTTCGCCGGCGTGCTCACACTTTATGTCATTCCTTCCATCTATTCTTACCTGTCCCGACCACACAAAAAGCGAACGGAAGACGGAAACGAGCCGGTTGCAGAAGAGGCCTTACTACACACGCATTAATCCTTTCAGGAATATTAATACCACGTGAAATCATGAAAAAGTCAATTTTAAATCCATATAAAAGATCGGCACAAGCATTTGTTATTGTATTGCTGCTGAGTCCCTTACTTTCTTTGGGGCAGAGCCAAACATTGTCTTTGCAAAAAGCCATCGAGCTCGCGCAAAGCCGGAACCGCGATCTCCGGATCGATTCGATCAACATTCACAAAGCCAAACAGCAGACCGCCATTACGCGCGGTTTGTTGATGCCAAACATTAGTCTGACAGGCCAGTTTCAGCATTATTTTCAAAAGCCGGTTTTCTTCGGTTTGAATGGTAATACCGGAAGCTCTGAAAAAATCGGTTATGCACGTTTTGGTGGTGAAGACATTGGTGCAGCACAAGTTTCGCTGGGTCAGCCCATTTATAACTCCGGCGCTAAGCGCGAAATCGAGCGCCGCAAGCTGCTTGAAAAACAAAGTCAGCTTTCATTTCGCCAGAGAGAAGTGGATGTGGTGGCTCAGGTGAAGCAAAATTACGTTCAGCTGCTCGTTTTGAATGAAAGATTGAAGTTGCAAAAGGAAAGCATTGTCAGAAACCAGAAAGCCTTGAATGATTCACGCTCGCTACTGGCGCAAGGCCGCGCATTGCGGGTGGATACATTACGCGCATATACATCTGTAAAGAATCTGGAACCAGACGTGCTCAGGCTGACGTATGCATTGCAAATAAGCCAACAGCAACTGAGGAATTTGTTAGGGGACGTTTCGGATACAAACTACGTTCTTTCAGATTCGTTGGAGCTTAATGCCAGTGAATCAGTCCCGGCAGAGGACGGAACCTACAAGCTGTCCATCCAGCAGCGCCCTGATTTACAAATTCTGACATTGAACAAGGAAATCAGTGACAAAGAAATTGAGTTATACAAATCTGCGCGTTTGCCGGTTGTGAGCTTTATCAGCCAATATCAGATCCTTACGCAAACCAATCAGTTTCGCTTCGGGAATGCTGCTTATCCACCTGTTTTTTATGCCGGCGTGCAGTTTGCTATTCCCATTTTCAGCGGAAACCAGAACATTAACAAAATAACATTAGGCAAAATTGAAAGACAGCAAGCCGATGTCATTTACAGCAATGCGCAGGAGCAACTTAAATCCGAAGTAAAACAGGTCCTGGCTAGTTTAATTGAAACCTCCGAAAGGATCAAAACCCAGCAGAATGTTTCCGAAACGGCAGAACTCAGCTATTCCATCACCAAATACCGCTACGAAAAAGGCGTAGCATCGCGCCTGGAATTGATCGATTCCGAATTTGCATTAACCTCCGCCAAATCCAATTACCTGGAAGCGGTCTATGATTATCTCTCTTCAAAAATAGAGCTGGATCGTATTACAGGAAATGTAAAGGAGCAACTCTAATATTTTACTCAGCGTTAATTAGAAACAACAGGTTGTGTTCAGGTTGTGTAATGAAAAAGAACCCCGGATTGTGTCTGGGATTCTTTTTTGTGTTTGGGAGGGACTTATTATTATAGCAAACCGTAATTTTTATATTGCCTTACTTTCGTAACCACATAATTTCCCACATCTTCTTTTACAGTTTCTGTTAATCCATTTAACGTATATTTTATGCTGCGAACAGCCTTATATTCTTTAACTGGATTACCTACGAAGGTAGTTTCAACAATCTGTTTGATTTGGTTTACTTTAAAATAACCGAAAATAGGAATATACTTTCCACGCCCATTTGCTAAACATTCAGGGTTTATTTTAGCGATATCTTCTTCAACGCTGTAATAGCTGTAAGCTAACTGCTTTGTTTCTACATTATTAGCATTATAAAATTTGATCTTACTTAAATTAAATTTCCCTGTTGTTTTAAGACTATAGGTAAATTCCTGTCGTTCACTAGGCGAATTTTTGTTGTATGCTTTTTCGAGTAAACCATCGGTGTTGTACTCATATTTGTATACTGTTTCATTTGGCGAGCTACTTACAGTATGATGGCTCTCTATGCATTTTCCTTCGGAATTAAGTATAAATTCGGATACTCCAATTTTCGTCTTGTTTTCGTTTGCGCCAGTAAAGTGTGATGCCAGTAATTTATCTTTACTATAATTAAGGCTGTATATTGTAAATTCACTGGATTGCTGATCTACTTGCGTTTGAAGCATTTTTTGAGGTCCTCCGTATGTCAGAGCTATCTTATCATCGCCAACCAGTCTTCTGAAATAGTAAGATACATTTGTCTTTAAATTATTAGTTTGTTCGGCTTGTTCTGCAACTGGACTTACAATCGCATCCTTCTCATTCTGGCAAGCACCAAGCATGCCGACGACAATAATTGCCTTTGTAATTGTGGGTACATTTTGAAGTAATTTCATACTGTTCGTAGTTGTGTTTGAAAAATTCATTTTAACTGTATCAAGTTATCGCTTGATTGTGCCCAAGTAAAAATTAAATGGCTGAGTGGCTAGCTTCATTTAATTGGCGAAAACAGAGGTGGTCTGTTAACATTTGCTGACAGACCACTTTGTTAACCTAATATGATTACTGACCTATCATTACAGCCTGGGGTGATGTAGAATATTTCCTTTCAACTTTGGATAATATCTTGCCAAAATCATCTTTTGTTATAAAATCATATGTTGTAATTTCTCCTCCCAAGCTTTTTGCTGATAAGTAATAATTAAAAACTGGGTACGGATAAATGATCTGCCCAACAAATGCTTTATGAATAGTTTGTTTTAGGACATATCTGCTGAATTTGCCGAATATTGGCAGGTACGCGCTATTTGCTTCTGCGAGTCCTACAGGGTTTAAAGGTTTATCTTCTAGCGAAGTTTCATAGATATTGCCACTACTATTAGTTTGCGCTACGAACTTACCATTGGCGTGTTTGAAAATAATCTCTTTCTCTTTTTTGTCATATTGATCATAGAAAGTGATCTTGCTTAAAGATTTTCCCTGCAGGCTGTTGTCGGCATCTTGTTCGTATTCAAATACCTGGCGCAGCTTAGGAAGGGATTTGTGATACACCAAGGCAAGTTGGTTCAGTTCGTTGTATACATAAATGTAGGTTCCTCCAATAACTTTGTCAGTGCTGGTATGTACACTTTCTACACATTGCCCTTGCGCATTCAAAGTATAAGTAATAAAGTTTTTGTATGCCGTAATCCCATTCTTTTTGAGGGCACAAGTAATTTTGTTGCCGCTGTAAGTGTACTCTTTGAGCCATCCGGCACCATCTAGTTCTTTTACCAATTGATTTCTGATTCCGGAATAAGTAAGCTTGGTTCCGCCGTCTTTAATTAGATATGTAACAGCTGTTTTTGCATTTGCATCCGTTTCCTGCTCGACCGATGTTGCAGGAGAAACAATTGCGTCCTTTTCATTCTGGCAAGCGCTCATCATGGCGGCTAGAACGATCGCCTTTGTAATCGCAGGGGCATTGTGAAGTAATTTCATAATGTTTGTGTTTTGTTAAAAAAATTTTACTGCATCAAACTTATTGCAAGCTTGCTATGGAAAGAAATGCGTTGGTTGAATGGTACGGTTGGATGAGCCTGCGGCAGAATGGATCATGCAAATGACGTTGCCCAAATAGTAATTTGACAGGTTATTAATAGTATTAATTAGTGGGCTTCGGATTGAAAACAGACGCTGGTATTTTATAGGATGAGTTGCTTACAATCCCCTAATGGCACCATTTTTTAATACATATAGGAAAAGAAACAACAAGATCATGAAGGCACTTACAAGTTCAGGCAGGCAATATGTTGAAGACATTGCTGCGAAATATAATCTTAAAACTGAGACCGTTGAGGCACTTTTGCGTGCTGTGATCAGCGGGAACGGGACAATGGCCCAGTTTAACATTGCCGAATTGGGTGGTTCGGGGCAATGGATGAAGGGAGGGATGACCATGGTAGGGGATATGTTTAACAATTCCCTCAAGAGCACGGTGGATAAGCTTTCCAGTGAGCTGTCGGAGCAGGTTTCGACGAGGGTTTTATACGAGGACTCGGCTGAGGAACTGAATGAAGATCGCTCGAATGTGCAGCGCCAGGAAAGCGGCGCATTGTTTAGTCGGGATGGTTCCTGGCCTTCGGTTTTTGGTAATCCTACTGCCAGCGGTTCTCAGAATAATTTTCGTTATGCCTATTTTGCGCCCGTAAGAAGGCTGGTTATTGAGGAAAATGGTAAACGGACTATTTATGACACGAAACACTACCACATCACCGGCATTGCGCAGCAGCAGGGAGGAGGGAATTCATATACATTTACGAGCCAGGATGGTTCGGTCGATTTGCGAAGTCTGGCCCTGATATCCGAACCGGGCGAACAGACACAGCCCACACCGGAAATTGCATATGACGTAACGTCTAATGCCGATTTGCACGCCGAAACGCTTGATCTGAGTGCTGCTGACCGAAGCGCGGCTGACCGCAGCCCGCAGGACATTATCATTGCGACGATTGAAAAAGTTAATGTTTTGTTTGAAAAAGGACAGATTACAGAGGAGGAGTTTAAAGCGAAAAAACAAGAGCTGCTTTCGAGGTTGTAAGTTCGCTTCGTTTAAGATAACATTGAAGGGCCGGGAAAGTGAGTTTCCTGGCCCTTTTGCGTGATGATTGTTATTCACGTTATTTGCGTGAAACTTGCACCCATGTTATTCGCGCAGATTTCAAAAATAACGGACCCCATCGTAGTGAAGCTGGACAAATGGTTTGACGAGAGCATTCGGTTTGTTCCTAACCTCGTCATTGCGATCCTCATCCTGGTCGTTTTTCGTTTCCTGGCGCGTTATGGAAGTCGGTTTATGGAAAAGGGCCTTGCCAGGGCGTCCCAGAACATCGCGCTGGTAAGTCTCATTTC
Source organism: Dyadobacter alkalitolerans DSM 23607 (assembly GCF_000428845.1). Taxonomy (GTDB): domain Bacteria; phylum Bacteroidota; class Bacteroidia; order Cytophagales; family Spirosomataceae; genus Dyadobacter; species Dyadobacter alkalitolerans. The sequence continues at coordinate 39,768 of NZ_AUAS01000006.1, forward strand.
TGCTATAACGCGCATTGCCATTGTGATGACAGGCCTGTTTTTCGCGTTGGGTGTTTTGGGATTGGATAAGACAGTAACGTCGTTGCTGGCAGGGGCGGGAGTGCTTGCTCTGGCACTTGGGTTTGCTTTTCAGGATCTTACCACCAATTTTATTTCCGGCGCATTCATCGCCATTCAGCGTCCTATCAAAGTTGGTGACGTTATTGAGACCAATGGATTTACGGGCAAAGTGCTTTCCATAGGTTTGCGGTCTGTTAAGCTGGATAACTTCGCTGGCCAGCTTGTAGAGCTTCCGAGCAAGGATATTTTTCAAAAACCCATCGTAAACTTTACCAATTCAGGCGATCGCAGGGTGCAGCTCGAATGCAGCATCGGCTACAAAGACGACCTGTTTATGGTAGAAGATGTCGCGCTCTCAGCCATCAAGCCCCTTCCTTTTTTAGACAAGAAAAAGCCAGTCGAACTCAACTTTATCCGGTTCAGCGAAAAAAGCATCGACTTTGAAATCCTGTTTTGGATCGACCAATCAAAAATCGGCCCTGGTCCTGCAAAAAGTGTCGCTATGAAGGGCATTAAAAAGGTTTTTGATGAAAATAACATTGCATTCCCGACGCCGGCGCGACCGGTGGAGCTCTTACCTCCGCTGACGAAGGATTAGCATTAACCGTAATTTTCTTACACCCTCTGGATAGCTCACATTCACCGGAGGCTAATTGCATTCGTGCTCTTGGATGGCTTGTCGTATCCTTTGCATTTCAATACAAAGGATAGCATAAGCCATCTTTTATTTAGCACATTTTAACCCGACTTTTTATGCAAGAATTCTATCCAATGACTTGGAAGGAAAAAGAGAGACATGCCCTTTTTCGAAAATCTTTGTTAACGCTGGCCTTGTCCATTTTATCTTTCTTATGCTATTCACAGCTCTATTATTTACCTAATGAAAAACCGGGTCCGTTTGGGACGATGTATGCTCCGCAGTCCTATAAAATTCCAGCTGGAAAAACTTATTATCATGACAAAGTCCCTTTGTATGCGACCAAATATTTACGAGATCCAAATGATCCAACATCAACCTCGGTTGCACTATGCTCTTTTAAAGATGAATTAAAGGGGTTGTATAGTAATACAGAAGTTATCGGCGAAGGTATAGATCCGGTTAATGGCGTGGATAAGATTGCCTTACTTTTTGCATCGCCCCTAACTGCAAAGGGGCAAAATGGGCCATTTAACACAATGGAATTTTTAAATTCCTTGCCAGTCGACTTTACACATCCATATCCTACGGTGCACGGAATCAGCGCTTTGGCCCATACTCAGGAATTCTATCGTATGACATATGATCTTTTTGGTTGGAAAGGAGTCGATATTGGCGGCTTAAAAACGGTTACAAGCGTCATCACAAACTCTCAGCCGACAGCCGTAACCCAATATGACCCCCCTGTAGTTGCTTATAATGTAGGGCAGGGATTATCCAATCCATGTTTGACCAGGGACGTGATAGGTCACGAGCTTACTCACCTTATCTGGCTGTCAGCTTGGGGACAAGGTCAGGATAATAAGGAAAGCAGTTCGCTGGGTGAAGGTTTTGCCGACGTCATTGGTAGTGCCTTGAAAAACTATTTTGCGGTTCAAAATGCACCAGGAGCAGGCTTTGCAAATCCTGACTGGGGATTTCTGATACAAGAAATGGGGCTGGACAGCAAAAGGAATTTTTCAATTTCACCTCATTTTTCGTCGTTACCTGAGTGTTACAAAGGGCTATTTTGGAAAAACTCTGGTGAGCCTGGTTTTGATCCGCATGGTAATGGTATGGTCCTGAGTAAAATCTTCTTTCGTATGAACGCTGGCGAAACAGGTTACATTGACCAGAACCCCTCGAACGGAACTTTCATCGTATTACCACTTATTCCTGACAATCCAGCCGCAACTTATGCACTATCGCTGAAACTATTTTTCAGAACCTTTACAGAAAAGCTTTCGTGGTCATCAACATTTCCAGACGTTCGTGTCAAAATGCTTGAAATGGCTGAGGAAATGGGATATCCCGAAGGGTCGCACGTTTACCAACAAATAAAGAATGCTTTCAAGGCAGCCGGGATCGGTGATGGATGGGGTTTTGATAATGCAGATTGTGTTTCAGGGCCAAATACGCTGGCACAAGGTTGGAGTGGCTTGGTTCCAATCAGCGTACAAGTTGCAAGCCTCGACAATGATCCCCAGGGTAAAAAAGTACATTGGATTGCGGATTGTCAGGATGTTGATGTTTTAATACTTACGGAAGTTTTTAATCCAATAAGTCCCGGTGCTCCCTATTATGCAATTGATCTAGATAACGATGGTATTTATACTATTGATAACAATGTATCGCTGTCTAAGTCGATTGTCAGTCTCAATCATGGTATAAGAGCAAGCGTGGACCATTTTGCTAAAAAGTTTAATTTTATAGGGCTTAAGGGCACAAGTAAATTTATTGAACACCTTATTGGCTCTCCGAGTCCTGACTTTATCCCAGGAGCATATCTTGCTCAAATCAAATCTGATTCAAATCCCGCAAAAATGACCTTGGATCAAATTGCAGGAAATTACTTCGGCGGAATTTATAACACGGTAAAAAGTATACAGCTTCCCGAGTCCAAAGAATCAATAGCCATTCGCAATGCTTTGATAGATATTTTCGGCTTGGAAGTCAGCAATGAATACCGATTAACTAAGGGTGATGAAGCATTATGGACAATCGGTTCTGATCTATTTGGAGACGGCAATTATTTAAGAAGTTTTTCCAACCCGAAGTCAAAAGGCCAATTCAATTTTTACAAATGCCAAGGTTGGGACGCTGCAGTTCCGGAGCAAATGGCCGGCGTATGGACCCAGTTTTATTACTTAATCTCTAAGGGAACCCCGCTGACTGGCTTTACTAATGAAAAGGGTCAAACCCGCTTTTTTACCGGGCTTGAAGAGGGCGTTCCAGAAAAGATCATGTTTGCTGCCTTTCTGTATTTCCTTCCCTCAAACCCAACTTTCGACGATGTCGTTGCTGCCATCCAATCCTCAATTTTGTTTCATGGCTACAAGGAAACATCAGGAACCTGGAAGAAATGTAATGATGCGCTAACCTGTGTAATCGGCAAAGAATTTCTTCCTCAACCCAGATTATGGGCGGTTGATGATGATGGTAATGAAGTCAAAGTTGTGGACCCATTTAATGCACAATTTCGCTCAGACGAGTATTTCCCTGACAAGATTGAGTATCGCCTATTCGAAGTTTCCAAAGATGTAGCATTCAACGATTTGATATCACCGGTTTACCGCGCCTTTCAGCATACAACCGAGGTTCTGCTTCCTTACATTGATGAAAAAGACCCGGGTAAGCGCACCAATACTGCCAAGTTTTTCTTGGAAGAAGGGACATACTACGTCAGAACCAGACTTTACGCCACTGGCGGGCCGGGTTGTGCAAGTTCGCTGGGTGGCAATTTGGAATGTCGTGCTCTTGAAATGATGGTTAACAATTGGAGCCCTATCCTACAAGTAACAGCTGCTCCAATTACCACCAAACCAATCAGTCCGCTGGAACATGATAAACTCACCGCCTGGAAAAGCGTCTTTGAGTGGCAGGCGACACCTGGCGCGGCCGGTTATATTCTGAGAGTAACCGATTTGACAGGTAAAGTGCCTGTGCAGGATGTTCCAGTGGAAGCGACCAGTGATGAGGCAGAAGCCAAGGAGCTTGCATTGGCTAAGGAACGTGATTATAGCTGGCAAATCACAGCCACACACAAACTCGGTTCAGAAGAGGGTGTTACCTGGGACAAAGGGTTGAAAAAGTTCGTACAGACCGGGCTGACCGAGACTGACATTTTCGGCACCTGGACTGATGCAATGTCATTTCAGACTAATCTGCCGGAGACCCCTTTGCTTGTTCCTCCCAGTCCTGCTAATGGCGAGCATGTTGCTCCCTTTGGTAAAAAGATTCTTTTGGAAGCCAAGGAAGTTCAGGGGGCCAGTTATTATCGCTATCGTATCCAAGACAAAAAAGACGATAGGAATATGCCCAAGATGCTCTATGACCATGAAAACGCAATACTGCCCGATGTCTCTGACGGAAAAGTATATACATGGTCATTCGAGCCATGTAAAGAAATTACGTTGCCGTTTATTACCGAACAGGAATTCGGCAAGAAATACTTTTCAACGTTTGTGGTCGACTACTCTCTGGTGCCTGCGCCAGTGCTTGTCTCGCCATTTAACGATGAGGTGCTCGAATTCCAGGAACAAGCGTCGCATAGCTTTGAGTGGGAGGATGTGCTTGGCGCGGAGCAATTTGACTACACTGTTTCCCGGACATTTGACGATGCAGTACTTGCCTGGGCAGATGGTAGCACTTATTTGACAGGGGAATCCATCGACCATGTCAGGGATTTGCCGGACAATGTCAATGGCGGCTTTAAGTGGCGTGTCCGGGCGAAGGCACGGGATGGAAAGGGTGACTGGATTTACGGACCCTATTCCGATCCGTTCTTCTATTGGTTACGTCCTACCAAGTCACATTTGAATTCTCCAGCCAAAAGTGCCCAGGATGTAGGGGTTGATAAAGTGGAGTTTACATGGGAAAATCAATGGGCGCCCGACGGTTTTCTATTTCGTATCTATGGGAATAACGCCCTTCTATTCCAGAAGGTAGTGCATGGCACGAGTATCACCTTGACGAATCTCAGATATGATTCAGATTATACATGGGATGCTCCGGCCATGAGCATTACTCCAATAGGTACACATTATCCTGCGGATTATACATTCCGTCATTTCTATACCATGAGCGGGGCTAATAAAGGGGATGAGGAAATTAAGGAGTATGATCCTAATGAAGTACCTGAACCGGAGCCAAACGATCCAAGCCCAGATCCAGGGATTGATCCTGAAAAACTGCCTAAGCTTACCGTAACATTCGGATGGGGTAGCCCTGGAAGCAGTACTATTTCAAGTTTTGATTGCGAAATTACAGTTTCGGGACCTGGGGTGTATTCTTCATCTGCCGATAGTGACCCCTATGATATTTGGTTAAGTTCTCAAACTAGCGGAAATGCATTTGAGCTGGACCATGCCCTGCCAGGAACTTACACAGCCATGCTAACCATGAAAAATGTATCAGGGGAAGAGGACGCGCTTCACCCGGCCTCTTATTACGTCACTTGGTTTGATGCAAACGGATTTCATGAATTGAAAGGTCCTTTTGGCTTTTTCTCGGAAGGGTCATCCGTAACATTAACTATCCCCTATACACCTATAATCGAATGATACCATGAAGACAATAAAAATGATCTTGCTCTTATCACTTATAGCCTATACTGTGAGTAATGCAAATATGCTGTCCACAATTACTGCTAGTGTATCAATAAATTCAGCTAGTGCCGATACTTTGCCTCTAAGGAAAGGCCGGTTTGTCCCTTTTGGGTATTTACAGAATGACAAATTCAGGAAGCCTTCCATCACCATTTATCCAAATCCAGCTATCTTAACAGCGAACGTGAAAAGCGAAGGCAATCTTGAAGGTTTCGATTTAGAAATCTTTGATCAAAGAGGATTAAGATGTATGAAGCAAGCAAACTGGAATGCACAGACAATCGATGTTTCGAAACTGCAAACTGGCATATATTTCGTTCGGTTTAAGAAAGGAAAAGAAAGCTATTTGGAGAAGCTGGTAGTGCAAAATGAATAAGATATTACTTTTGAAGTTGAGCAATAAAAAACTCCCCATGGCGAAAACCAGGGGAGTTTAAAAAGTCAACCGTTTAGGTCAAACTCAAATATCAATAACGATAAGTTTCAGCCTTAAACGGTCCTTCAGTGCTAACACCAATATAAGCCGCTTGCTCGTCCGATAGCGTTTCCAACTTCGCGCCTACGTGCGCCAGGTGGAAGGCTGCTACTTTTTCGTCGAGTGCTTTTGGAAGTACGTATACTTTTTTCTCGTAAGCTGCAGTATTGGTCCAAAGTTCGATTTGAGCCAATGTCTGGTTCGAGAACGAGCAGGACATTACGAATGATGGGTGACCCATTGCGCAGCCCAAGTTTACCAAACGGCCTTCTGCAAGAATGATAATGTCTTTGCCAGCAACAGAATAAATGTCAACCTGTGGTTTGATCTGTACTTTTGAATCGCCATAAGTGGAGTTCAACCAAGCCATGTCGATTTCGTTGTCGAAGTGACCGATGTTACAAACAACCGCTTTGTCGCGCATCGCCAGGAAGTGACGATCTGTGATGATCTTGTAGTTTCCTGTTGCTGTTACAAAAATGTTCGCACGTGTTGCAGCTTCGTCCATCGTAACTACTTCAAAACCGTCCATAGCAGCTTGAAGCGCACAAATTGGATCGATTTCGGTTACCAAAACACGGCATCCTGCGCCACGAAGTGATTCTGCTGAACCTTTACCAACGTCACCGTAACCAGCTACAACTGCCACTTTACCAGCAAGCATTAAGTCAGTTGCGCGACGGATCGAATCCACAAGTGATTCGCGGCAGCCGTATTTGTTATCGAATTTAGATTTAGTAACAGAGTCATTTACATTGATTGCAGGCAAATGAAGCGTTCCGTTTTTCAAACGGTCGTACAAACGAAGCACACCTGTTGTTGTTTCTTCTGAAAGTCCTTTAATGCCTTCGATCAGCTCAGGATATTCGTCGAAAACCATATTGGTAAGGTCACCGCCGTCATCCAGGATCATATTCAATGGCTTGCGGTCTTCACCGAAGAACAATGTTTGCTCGATACACCAGTTGAATTCTTCTTCGTTCATGCCTTTCCAAGCATAAACCGGGATGCCCGCTGCTGCGATTGCCGCTGCTGCGTGATCCTGCGTAGAGAAAATGTTACATGAAGACCAGGTAACCTCAGCTCCTAATGCTGTCAATGTTTCGATCAAAACCGCAGTCTGGATAGTCATGTGCAAGCAACCGGCAACACGTGCACCTGCAAGGGGCTGTGATGGACCGTATTCAGCGCGGATTGCCATTAAACCTGGCATTTCAGCTTCTGCAAGCGTAATTTCTTTACGGCCCCATTCGGCCAAAGTGATGTCTTTTACCTTATAAGGAATGTACGTTTCTGTTGACGTTGCCATTATTTGACAGTTTAGTTAATATCTTTATTTTAATACAAAACTAAGTAGAAAAACCACGGACGGGAAGAATTTTAGATACAAATTGTGATTTTGTGCGTGAATTTGGATGTTTTATCTTCCTATTGCGCCCTATTGCTCGGTTTGTAAGTGAGTATAGGCTCAATCCACATGCCTGGCAGATATTTTGTCTTAACAGGGCTGAAACTATGGCTTTTATGCTGTTTGTCGATCTTACGGTGACCTTTGTCGACAATGTTTTCCGGTTCAGAAAATAGGCGCCGAATTATTTATATTTGCCTATGCGCCCAAACGTTTACCCTACTCATCAGACCGGATTAAGGATTTTGCAGCATGCCGCATTCTGGATTGCCGTCCTGGTCATCCTGACAGTGATTTACGGTGCGGGAATGCCGGATTATTGGATTGCGATCGGGGTTGTTGCCTTGTTTTTGCCTATACACATTGCCTATTTCTATTCGATCGGGTATGTTATCATCCCGAAATTTTTCAACAGGAAAAAGCGGGTTGAATTTTTTGTCCTGCTCATTGCCGCCGTGCTGCTATCCACGCTGGCGTTCCGATTAATGGAAATTTTTATCGCTGATCCGATCATCTACGGCGCAGTTAGAAAGACGGACCCGACATTTGTCTGGAAAAAACTGGAAGGGGATTTCTGGCAGCAGCTTTCGAAACCGGTGTATCTGATCAGCGCATTCGAGCAGACCAATATTTTTGTGTGGATCGCATTATCGGTTAAATTTTTTAAAATGTGGTTTGAAAGAAGACAGGCGGCGATGGAGGCTGAGCTGAACTTTTTGAAAGGTCAGTTACACCCGCATTTTCTGTTTAACACACTCAATAATCTCTATGCATTAACATTGAACCAATCACCACAATCACCTTCCGTGGTCATGGGGCTGGCAGAAATATTGCGTTATATGCTTTACGAGGCCAATACGGATGTGGTTGATTTAGAACGTGATATAAGCATTGTCGAGAGTTATATAGAGCTGGAAAAAATCCGTTATGAAGAACGCTTGGACATTAATTTCAGCATTAATGGCCTTTCCAACGGGTACAAAATTGCGCCGCTCCTGATCCTTCCATTAGTTGAAAATGCATTCAAACATGGCGCCAGCGAGCAGGTAGGGCAGGCTTGGATCAATATGGATCTGCGGGTCAAAAACAATTTTCTTAAATTTAAAATATCAAATAGTAAACCCGAAAAACCAGATCTGAAAGACAACCGAAGCCATCATGCAAGCATCGGCTTAGCCAATGTCCGGAAGCGCCTGGATATCTTGTATCCGTCTGCATATCAGCTCAAAATCCTGGAAGAAGATGAGGTTTTCGCGGTGATTCTGGAATTGGAATTGGATAAGAAAATGGAGATAGCCTGATGATTAAAATCAAAGCAATTTTGGTCGACGATGAGCCGCATGCCATTGAAGTGCTGGACAACTACCTCCGGAATTTCAGTGAGATCGAGATCGTTGCGCGATGCCAGGATGCCATTCAGGCTTTTCAGGTGCTGCGGCAGCGGGAAGTGGATCTGATGTTTTTGGATGTGAAAATGCCTGGGTTAACCGGGACTGAACTGTTAAGAAGCCTCAAAACGCCGCCAAAAGTTGTTTTTACAACGGCTTACCAGGATTATGCCGTGGAAGGTTTCGATTTAAATGCAGTCGATTATCTGCTGAAACCTATCCCGTTCGAGCGATTTCTGAGGGCTATGGACAAAGTTTTCACAAGCTTGAATGTCACCAATCAGTCCATTTCCATCGCACAAAAAGCCCATGTGAGTAACCAGGATGTTTTTTTATATCTCAAAGTGGACCGGAAAATGGTGAAGGTCAATGTGAATGATATCTTTTGGGTTGAAAGCCTTCGTGATTACATTAAGGTGGTTTTGAAGGATAAGGTGTTGATTACAAAACAAAAAATCAGCCTGCTGGAAGAGTTGCTTCCCGAAGACAGTTTCATTCGTGTGCACCGTTCTTTCATCGTGGCGGTGGATAAAGTGGAAAGTTACCACGCGCATAAAATTGAAATCGCAGGTAAAGAACTTCCTATCGGCCGGAATTTCAGGAATGATTGTCAGCGACGCTTCAAGCTGACTTTTTAGCAAACGGTCAAAATTAGCGTCTACTGACGCCTTTTGTCGATAAAACCTGCTGTTAATCGACAGTAATTTCTCGCGTCGCTATTTTGATTTACCATTGCACCGCCATTGAGCCGATGGCGAAAATCAGTGTCCAGTAAATCAAAAATAGCCATGTTAAAAAGTAAAAGAATTCTGCTTGCCCTCTTTTCGCTTGCCCTTTTCGTAACAAGCTGTAAGGAAGATGAAGACGTAAAACCAGGCAACACGCTTACCGCCCGCGCTGGTGCGGACCAGAATGTGAAGGTCGGTGACATCGTAACCCTCGACGGAAGTGCTTCGACCGACAGCGAGAACAAGCCATTCGATTTCCGGTGGACGTTTACAAAAAAACCTGCCGGAAGCACAGTAGCGCTGAGTTCAGCAACGGTTAATAAGCCAACATTCAAAACGGACCTCCCCGGTGAATACGAAGTTGAGCTGACGACCAGCAATGCGAACGGCGAAAGCAAAGACAAAGTCCTGATTACGGCAACGGTGATCCAGCCAATCGTGCTGGAAGCGAATATTTCGGCGAAAACCACATTGGAAGACCGGATCGACAATCCAGATGTGCCCGATTACATTGCCAATGGAAACGTTGCGGTGAATGCTGAACTAACATTGAAACCAGGCGTAGTGATCGCTTTTGCAAGGGACGCGCGTTTTGAAGTAAATGATAAAGGCGGGATATTGCTTGCATCCGGTGAACCTAACAAACCCATCCGCCTGATAGGCCAGGAAGCAAAAAAGGGCTTTTGGGCTGGCGTGATTTTCCGTTCTGCAAGCAGTGCCAATACATTGGAAAATGTGCATGTACTTCATGCGGGCAGTAAGGTGCTTTACAGCGGAATTAAAGCTGGTATGGCCGTTACGGGTGTTTCCAAGGCAGAATTGTCAATCAAAGACTGCCTTTTTGAAAAGAATGACGGTTATGGTTTGTGGGTTGAAGATGCTGTTATTTTGTCCGCATTTGCTTTCAATGTATTTAAAGACAACACTGAAGCAGGCATTTTGCTGACTGCCAGAAACGTTGCGAAACTGGATCCTAACTCCGTTTTTACGGGTGGAAACGGACGGGATGTCGTTGAAATATCTGCATCGCAGCTTTCCAAGAGTTCTGCCGGTGAAATTGTTTGGCAGGGTTTCAAAGACAAAACACCTTACCGCGTCCTGGAAAGCCTTACGGTGGATGCAAACTGGAAATTATTACCAGGTGTAATCATTGAAATGTCCGCAGGCGCCAGAATGTCCATCGACGACGGTTATATCAACGCAAAAGGAACCCAGGCTTCGAAGATCATTATCAGAGGCGCCGAGAACAAGCCTGCTTACTGGAGAGGGCTGATCTGCTTCTCAACCAGTGCAATGAATGTATTCGAATATGTGGAAATTTCTGGCGGCGGCAGCACAGCGCTGGTTTCGGGTAAGAAAGTGAACATTGCCGTTTACGGAAGTCAGGCCAATTTGCAGATCAAAAACTCGAAGATCTCGGGCAGCGGCGGATACGGTGTTTATGTAAATTATCAGGCCAAAGTGAATGAAGACATTGAGACCGCGAACACATTTGCGGACAATGTTGAAGGCAAAGTCCTGAAAGAATAACAATGGTGAAGCTCAATGTAATGCTCGTGGCCATGCTCATGGTCGCGGGCATGCAATACACGATGAAGTCTCCAAAAAGACCATTGCGGCAACCTTATCCCGCAACCGGTTTTTGGGTGACCGAAAGCAAGCCCGGGAAAACTGGCACGATCGTGCGGTATTATGCAAACAGCAATCACCTTGTTTCGACAGTCGCCGAACCTGCAAACCTGGATATTACCAAACTTTCGGTTAGGAAATATTTGAACAGAAAACTTGCCGGAGAGCTGTCAAGGGATACGACCAAAGCATCAATCCAAAAACTGTATGAAACCAATTGAGTTAATTTCCGTGGTGCGGATTGTTGGCATTGTGCTTTACTTTTTTATCGCTGCACAAGGCGCATTTTATCATTTTGGTTTTGGGAAAGCATTGTATAACATTCCGTCCGAGGATTTTATAGTGTTGCGCAAAGCCGTCGATCCGATCGTAAGGGGCAGATTCAAAGTGCTTTATCTCTCGGCATTGGCGATCATGTTCATCTGGTTTCTGATGAGTGATAAGAATGCGGGATTCCTTTCCTATGCGCCCGTTTTGCTGGCTTTCCTGTTGTTGGTGGCTGATATGGCGCTGATCGTGAAGGTTAGTGAACCAGTTAATGCATTGATTAACAGCGATACGCTGAGCACAGCAGCTGAATTTTCCACTGTAAGATCCGAGTGGCTGAAATTCATCATGATACGGGGCTATCTCTCCATTGCAGGGTTTCTTTTATTACTGATCCATCTCGTTTTTAAATTCAAGTGAGTCCATTTCAATACGTATAACATTACCCGTTTCATATTTCAACTTTTACAAAAGCCATGTTAAATAAAAATCAAACCTCTATTTCTTTCGCCCGGCGCACACGGCTGGCGTTTTTCTCACTGGCCATCGCGGCTGTGTCACTGGCATCCTGCAAGGACGATAAAGACAATGTTAAGCCGGACGACGGGAATCCGGCGACCGAAGACAAAGGATTTTTGCCCAATAAGGATGAAATCTACACGTACAAAATCTCCGACAGCGATGGCTCTAAAAGCACTTCCACAATGAAAGTGGTCAGTGTGAAAGATTCAGCGGGCATTTCGGTGTATAAAATTGAAAATGAGATTAAAGAAGGAAATGTTTTCGTTACAACCACCAACCGGGCTTTCAGCAAGGGTGGGCTTACCACTTATGAAATGGCTTACGAGGATGCCATCAACACATTGTATACGCAGGTTGAGGATTTTGCGGAGATCGGGGATGTGACTTTGAAAGGCTTTCCGCACAAGCAAATGATGGAAAATAAAGGGACCGTAGGCAGCAACATTACATTCGGGAAAGAGCCTATGGAAATTAACCTGGCCCTCAAAATTCCGATTGATGAAGATGATTCCATCGATGCAGAAATGGAAACAAAAATCACTTATATCGATGGAAAAGTCACCAAACAGGAAACGATCACGACACCGGCAGGAACATTCAATTGCAGCAAGTGGGAGTATAAGTATGAGATGTATATGAAACTGTCGGGCATGTTCATTCCGGTAGAGGAAGAGGAAACCTTGTACACCGTTGAGTTATGGACCGCTCCGGGCGTAGGAATCGTGAAAACCATTGAAACCGCCGACGGCGAAGTCTCGACCACGGAATTGCAGAAAATTGCAAAACAATGAGACGCTTTTCGCTATTGCTGCTCTGGGCCTGTATTTCGTTGATTCCGGTTTCTTGCCAGGAATCTGACGGGCCCGCGCCGGATGGATCGAGCCCGCAAGAAGGATATACAACCGGAAAAATCACAAGTACGGACGGCTCGCCCATGCAAGGGGTGAAAGTGGTGGTCGATAATACGATGTTCTATGCTTCCTATTCAATCGGTTTGTCGGATGAGAATGGCAATTATAAAATCGAGTTGCCGAAAGTAGGCACATTCATGGCTTCCGCGCACATTGTGAAAAAATACAATGGCCGGGAATATGAGCTCGACCTGCATCCCGATGTTTACGAGGAGTTCAGCATTAATGGCGCCGTCAGGAATTTTCAATGGAAACTTACGGGCAGGCGGCCGGTGGAAGCACAAGGTTATTATGGTGTCACGATTGAGGTTAATAAAGACGTGATGAGCAGCATTTATGACTCGGAAAACATTGAGTTTACACTCGTTCCGGTCGGTAACCTGATTGATGGCTCAAAAGGTAAAACCTTAAAATTGAAGCATGGAAAGCCTTTCACTGACGATTATGGCAAGCTGGTTGACATCCCGCTTGGGCGATACGCCATGACCGCCTATTACAACGGCGAGGCTGGCAAAATGCCATTGAAGCTTAGAAAACATTTTTCTGAGGACGAATATGAGAGCGAGATCACCATTGATTTTGAACCTTCGACAATGTGGGGGAATAACATTGCTTTCATCAGCTATTCAGAATAGAAGCAAAAATCCCAAGTCTTGGAGACAGGATCGCCTGGACTTGGGATTGTAAAAAGTTACGGAGTAAAGAGTAGTAGTGCAGACTTCCCGACCCGTTTAAGGGACGGGAAGTTTTTATTTTACACCAATACAGAAAAGCTTTTGAAAATAGCGCCAACCCTAACCGCGTCGAAAATACGTGCAGGCGTTCCGCCATGGTTCAGCACCGACTGTTCGTGTGAAGTCACGCACATTTCGCAGCCGTTCAATGCAGAAACCACAAGGCTCAGCAGCTCAAAGAATTCTTTACCCAGAACCGGGTTCACCATAATGCTCATTTTAATTCCCGCAGGCGCATTGTCGTAAAATTCCTTGTGCATGAAGTGCCTGAAACGATAAAAAACGTTGTTGGCATTCATTAAAGAAACGCAGGCTGTAACTTCTGCAATTTCCTTTTCGTCAGCGCCTTCCGCTTTCGCCAGTTCTTCAAGACCCGTGATCAACGCTGCATTTTTCTCATTCACAGCCACCGAAAGCGCAATCAGCAATGCCTCTTTGCGGTTCAATGTCTGAGATTTCAGCACATTACCAACATTGATCTTCAAATCTTTAAGATAACGATGGTCCAATGCCGCCAGCTTGTTGATCAGCACGCTTTCAAATTCAGCTGGCAAATTCACTTCTTTATACAGGGAATCTTTTGTATTTCCTGTTGTTGCGAATGGATACATTTGGTTTTTGATTAGGCTAATGTTGCTTCTCCTTTAACCCAGTTGCAAGGGCAAAGTTCGTCTGTTTGCAAAGCATCCAGAACGCGGATCACTTCACCAACATTACGGCCAACAGAAAGGTCATTTACACTCACCCAACGAATAATTCCTTGTGGATCAACGATGTAAGTTACACGGTAAGCGATTTTTTCATTTGCTTCAAGAATGCCCAGTTCTTCTGCCAATGACTTAGAAGTGTCGGCAAGCATTGGGAATTGCAGGTCGCGAAGATCGTCGTGGTTTTTTCTCCAGGCCAGGTGAACGAATTCACTATCCGTAGAAGCACCGATCAGCATTGTGTCGCGGTCAGCGAAGTCTTCAACGTGTTTTCCAAACTCAGCAATTTCAGTAGGGCATACAAATGTGAAATCTTTTGGCCACCAGAACATTACCATCCACTTTTCAGCGTTCTTGTGATCTTCTGAGGTAATATCGTAGAATTCATTTCCTTTTTCAAGAGAAACAACAGATGTTTTTTTAAATGCAGGGAAGGTAGATCCCACGGATAAAATCCTATTTGACATGATATGCGTTGATTATATAATTTGTACTTTTTAGTGTTACAAAACTACAACCGCCGCTCTCAGAAGGCAACTTTTCGCCTGGTACTATATCAGGAAAGAGTTGTTAGAATCAAATGAATTTGATTTTATTGATTAGAAACTGATAGTTATCAATTTTGTCGATAACAGGATAGATTCAGCCAATATAATTTAACTAATAATTACTTAAATTATAAAACTCATTTCGGCATCAGGTTCAGTACCGTTTCCAGCGCCATCCCGCGCGAGCCTTTTATGAGAATGTATGTATTTTCTTGCTGGTTGTCCATAACCCAGTTATGCAGGGAAAATTTGTCAGGAAAATAGTAGGCTTTCGGCAGTGCAGGCAATGCATGCTGCATTAAGGAGCCGGCCAGAATCACGATATCAAAATTATGCTTTGCAATTTGTTCACCCAGTGCCAAATGTTCTGCCGGAGCGGCTTCGCCAAGCTCAAACATATCGCCCAGGATTAGCATTTTCCTTGGCGCATCAATCGTAGCAAAGTTGGCAACAGCAGCCGACATGGAGGATGGATTGGCATTATAGGCGTCCATTATCACTGTGTTACTTCCTTTTTTTACAATCTGCGAACGGTTATTGTCGGGTTTATACGTTGCCACGGCTTCATTGGCATCGCTATCTTCCACACCGAAGTATTTTCCAATGGCCAGCGCGGCGCACATATTGTCAAAGTTATAGCCACCCGTTAGCTGCGTGGAAACAGTTTTTCCATTGTTTTGATAAATTACAAAAGGGCTTTCCTGCATCAAAACAGGATTAACCGTAGCATTCTCCGAGCAGTAAAACACGATTTCTCCAAATGCCCGGCGCTTGCTTGCCATTTCCATGATCACGTCGTCTTTGGTGTTGACGAAAACGGTGCCCTTCTTTTTGGAAAGAAAATCGAAAAGCTCTCCTTTGCCTTTCATAATGCCCGCTATTCCGCCAAAACCTTCCAGGTGCGCCTTGCCAATGTTGGTGATCAGGCCATGCGTGGGAATGGCAATGGTGCTGAGCAAGGCGATTTCCTGCTGATGGTTTGCGCCCATTTCCACAACCGCCATCTCGTGTTTCAGTGGATCAATCGACAGGATTGTCAGCGGCACACCAATGTGGTTGTTCAGGTTTCCCTTGGTTGCGTAAGTGTTGTATTTCATGGATAACACCTTCGCAATCAGCTCTTTCGTCGTGGTTTTTCCATTGGAGCCGGTTAATGCGATCACTGGGAAAGTGAATGTTTTGCGATGATGCCTTGCCAGGTCCTGTAATGCTTCCAGCACATTTTCAACCAACAAAAATTGCTCGTTAATAGCGACTTCCGGATCGTCCACCACAGCATAAGCGGCGCCTTTGCCCAAGGCCTCGGCCGCATATTGATTGCCGTCAAAATTGTCGCCTTTTAATGCGAAAAACAGACATCCCTCGCTGATTTTTCGGGTGTCGGTGGAGATGGCAGCGCCGTTTTGAAAGTGGGTATAGAGCGTTTCGGTCGAAGTATACATGAAATCTGGAATCAATATAAAGTAATAAGCGCTTATTTCGTTAGGTTTAAAAGCCCGATCAGTAAGCCCTTTAACCTGCAAAACTAACAGATTATTCCTCAACGATGCGAACGAAATTTACCTCCTTTTTTCTCTTCCTTTTTTACATTATAACGCTTACGAATGCTTTTTCACAAAAGTCGTGGTTTAAAATTGACACCCTGACCAGCGTAACATCCAAAGGCGTGAAACTGACCAATCCCTGGGCCGGTGGTCTTAATGCCTCGCAGTTTTTGAAAATGCATTTGAACAATGATGCAGACGAGGATCTGGTCGTTTATGATCGTACAAACAGCAAGATCACCACATTCATGACCGCTGCCGACCCGCTGAACCCTGCCAAAAAAACATTCATTCACGCGCCTTACTACGAATCACTTTTCCCAAAAGCCGACAACTGGATGATCCTGGCCGATTACGATGGCGACGGGCATAAAGATCTTTTTACCAGCACTTCGCTGGGAATCAGCGTGTACAGGCAGGTAAAAACCGCGCAATCCTGGACATTCAGGCAAATGCAGGAAGTGCTTTATACCAAAGGTTTTTCAGGAAATATCAATTTGCAAGTGTCGGGAACGGACATTCCGGGCATTGTGGATGTGGACGACGACGGTGATCTTGACTTGTTGCTTTTTGATTTTTCCGGAAATTACATTGAGCTGCACCAGAATCTGAGCATGGAAAAATTTGGCAAGCCGGACAGTCTGGGCAATGCGCAAAATACTGTTTTTCAGCGTAATGGGGATTGCTGGGGCAATTTTCACAAAGGCACAAGTGAGGGTTTCGACTTCGGCCTGGATTGCGGCGTGACCGTTAAATCGGGCAACCGCGAAATGCATGCGGGGAATTCTATTCTATTACAGGATTTGAATGGGGATGGCAAAAAGGACCTTCTGGTTGGGCACGTTAGTAACACCCACGTTTCTTTCCTTACCAATTCGGTGAGCGGCTTAATTGGAAATTTTACTGCGTACACCAACACTTTCCCAGCCGTTAATCCCGTGCAATTGCACATTTTTCCCGCTGCATATATGGAAGATGTGGATTTTGATGGAAAAAAAGACCTGTTGATCGCGCCTAATGTGGCTTCCAATGATGGCAACCTGACTGATTTCAAATCGTCCGGCTGGCTTTACCACAACGCCGGAACGGACGCAAAGCCTGATTTCAAGCTCTCAAAAAAGAACTTCTTACAAGATCAAATGCTGGATGTCGGTGAAAATGCCGCGCCCTCGTTTTTTGATATCGATGGTGACGGCGATCTGGATATGCTGGTCGGCACCGGCGGAATTCCGGGTCAAAGCGGTTTTAAGGGCAGCTTCTGGCTTTTGAAAAACACCGGAAATAATGCAACGCCTGCTTACGAAGTCGAATCGGAAAATTATCTGAATCTGGCTTCGGTATTCGCAGTTTACAATATTAAGCCGCAATGGGCTGATTTCAATGGGGATGGGGTTGTAGACCTCGGTTTTGCAGCCACTTCAACCTCAACATTAAAACCCGAATATCGCTACATTCCTAACAAAGCGCCAGCTGGCGCGCCAGCGCAATTGAACCTGGCCGATGCCCTAACCA
Source organism: Dyadobacter alkalitolerans DSM 23607 (assembly GCF_000428845.1). Taxonomy (GTDB): domain Bacteria; phylum Bacteroidota; class Bacteroidia; order Cytophagales; family Spirosomataceae; genus Dyadobacter; species Dyadobacter alkalitolerans. The sequence continues at coordinate 57,484 of NZ_AUAS01000006.1, forward strand.
TTACATTGCCAACCGAATCGCAAACGGGCGATTCGCCACATTTTTACGATGTGGACAGCGACGGCGACCTGGATCTGCTGGTAGGCAAGACGCAGGGAAATTTATATTATTATGCCAACACGGAAACCAGCAAGCAGTTCACTTTCAAGCTGGAAAGCGATGCTTTTGCGGGTGTTAGCATCAGTTTTGAAGGCCGTTCGCCCCAGCTGGCCGTGGCCGATTTCGACCTCGACGGCCGTACAGACCTGATTACCGCAGATCACACGGGCAACATTCGCCTTTTTCACGGCGCGGAGTGGGGCAAATGGACAGCGCGCGAAACATTGCTCGTTGAGCGAAACGGAAAAGTTGCGGCGCCATCATTCGGCACTTATCTGTCAGTGGCCATTGGGGATTATAATGGTGATAAGAAGCCTGATATTGCCATCGGCACCAACGCAGGCGGGCTGCGCTTACTGACGAACATTGTGCCCGTGACGATTACAGGCAACGAACCAGCCGCAGGGCCGCTTGTGAATGTTTTTCCAAATCCGGCAGCCCATTATTTAAAGATTAAATCATCAAAATCAGCAACATTCGACATTGTCAGTGTAAGCGGCAGGAAAGTCGTCCAGGATCAAAAGCTGAGTGCGAATGTCGAGCAGGAAATTGTCACGCAACATTGGTCTGCGGGGTTGTATTTGATTGAAATTAAATCGGGAAACAGCCGTGTAGTGAGGAAAGTGATGGTGGTAAATTAGCAAGTAGATAGCCGCAGGAAAGCTCTTACAAGATAAAATTCAATTTCATGCAAGCTCTTCTCGGCGTAATTTTCCATTTTATTGGCGGTTTTGCTTCCGGCAGTTTTTACATTCCATACAAACAAGTCAAAGGTTGGGCCTGGGAGTCCTATTGGATCGTAGGTGGGCTTTTTTCCTGGCTTATTGTCCCGCCGCTGGCAGCATATTTGACCATTCCGGGTTTTACCGACATTATTGCCGGCACAGACGGAGGCATTTTACTAATCACTTACATTTTTGGTGTTTTGTGGGGCATAGGCGGGCTCACTTACGGGTTAGGCGTTCGTTATCTCGGCGTCTCGCTTGGAAGTTCCATCATTCTGGGGCTTTGCTCCGTTTTTGGCGCCTTAATCCCCTCGATTTACTATCAATTTTCACCCAGACCAGGAAAGGACACCATCTCAGATTTGTTCACAAACAGCTGGGGACAAATGGTTTTACTAGGCTTGCTCGTTTGCGTGATCGGCATCGTCATTTGTGGAAAAGCCGGTGCAATGAAGGATAGCGACCTCAAAAAATCAGGTTACATTGCCGATGATAAAACGGAATTCAAAATCGGCCTCGGGCTTACGGTTTCGATCATTTCCGGCGTTTTAAGCGCTTGTTTTGCTTTCGGGATCGATGCTGGAAAAGTGATGGCAGAAGAGGCAAATGCTGCGTGGAAAGCATTGAATCCGGATCAGGGAGAGTTTTTATTCCAAAACAATGTGACTTATGTCGTGATCCTTCTGGGCGGACTTACCACCAATTTTATCTGGTGCATGCTTCTGAATGCGCGCAACAAAACATTCGGAAACTACACCGATTCCCGTACACCGCTGCTATCCAATTACATTTTCTCTGCATTGGCCGGCACGACCTGGTTCCTGCAATTCTTCTTTTACGGCATGGGTGAAAGTAAGCTGGGCAACGGTCCGAGCTCGTGGATCTTGCACATGGCATTCATCATTCTGGTCGCCAATTCCTGGGGATTGATCCTGAAGGAATGGAAAGGAATCAGTAAAAAAACGCTTACGACGATCATTTCGGGCATTTTGGTGATTGTGTTGTCTGTTTTGATAGTTGGTTACGGTAATTGGTTAAGAGAGTAATCTGCGTTTTCACTGCTCCGGAATAAATTCCGAAGGTATAATATGGTTCATGCCTGATGGCATTTCAGGAACAAGTGCCGTCAGGCACGACCCATATCCCAGAGCCGGGTTTCAACCCGGCGATAAAAGCATGAGCGCCAAGCAGTAAAATTCACCATTTGCCTTTTTTATATTACAGATACTAAATCCTTGATGAATGAAAACATTTACAAAACACATAAAATGGCTGTTCCTGGCGCAAATTCTGCTCTTTTCTACGACCAGCATTCACGCACAGACAAAACTAATAAAGGGCAAAGCGATCTCATTCAAGAAGCAGGATCTGACAACAAAATTCATTGCCGAAGGAGCAGCGATGGGCGATGTGAACAAGGACGGGAAAAAAGACATACTCGCCGGTGCTTATTGGTTTGAAGCGCCCAGCTGGAAATCGCACGAATTAGCCAAGCCGGATTCATTTATCGTCAATGGGGGTTATAGCAACTCTTTTCTGGATTTTGCCATGGACGTGAACCAGGACAGCTGGATCGATCTGATCAGAATTGACTGGCCTGGCAAAGCTGCTGTTTGGCATGAAAATCCGAAAGGCAAGCCTGGCCACTGGCCCACACATGTGATACATTCTTCGGTAGGAAACGAGTCACCGATGTTGGTGGATATGGACGGAGACGGTCGTCTGGACTTGCTATGCAACGATCCAACTGCAAAAAAAGTGATCTGGCTGCGTTGTCCTTCTGAAAAAGGGAAGACGGAATGGGAAAAATTCACGATCAGTAACGATCCGAACATTGCTACGCACATGTACACGCACGGCATTGGCTACGGGGACATTAATGGCGATGGTCGTAAGGATGTTATAGTTAAAAATGGCTGGTGGGAAGGTCCGGCAGAAGGGCCTGCTAAGGCTGCAAAAGATGCCGACTGGAAATTTCACCCTGCTGATTTAGGAAAGGATTGTTCGCAAATGTACGTGATGGACTTTAATGGTGACGGCTTGAATGATGTATTAAGTGCATCAGCGCATGATTATGGCATTTGGTGGCATGAGCAGGGCAAAGACGACCAGGGAAACGCAACATGGCGCCATCATACCATCGATAATACATTCTCCCAAACCCACGGCCTCGCCCTGGCCGACATTAACGGCGATGGCAACATTGACTTTATAACGGGCAAAAGATATTTCGCCCACCACGGAAACGACCCGGGAGAATTCGAGCCAGCTATGATTTACTGGTTTGAGTATAAGCCCGGCAAAGTCCCAAATTGGACGCGGCACGAAATTGACAATAATTCCGGTGTAGGATTGCATGTCACTGTGGAAGACATTAATAAGGACGGACTGCTAGACATTGTAACGGGAAACAAAAAGGGCGTGCGCATTTTCACTCAAAGCCGGTAACATGAAATTCGGGATCAACACCTATTTGTTCTCCTCACCATTCACGAACGAAAGCGTTTCCTTTTTTCCAAAATTCAAGGAATGGGGATTCGATTTCGTAGAAATTGCCGTTGAAGAACCATCGAACATTGATGCCAAATACATCAGAAAAGCGCTGGATGACAATGAACTGGAATGCCGTTCAGTATGCGCAGCAACCGGCCCCGGACGCGACTTGCGAGGCAACCGGAAAGAGCAGGTCACCTCATTGGAATATGTTCAAACTTTAATCGACATTGCCCCGATACTGGGAAGTCAGCTCGTTGCCGGTCCTGTTTATTCGTCCGTCGGCCGGGCGGAACTCGTTCCCGAGGATAAAAAGGACAAGCAATGGAGAACTGTCGTTAAAAACCTCAAAATCCTCGCTGATTACGCAGCTGAGCGCAAAGTTAAGCTAGCATTAGAGCCTCTAAACCGCTACGAAACCGATTTCATCAACACCTGCGAACAAGTGCTTCACCTAATAAAAGACGTGGGAAGCGACTCACTAATGGTGCATCTAGACGCATTTCACATGAACCTGGAAGAAAAGGACCCAGCCCTGGCCATAAAAATGGCGGGAGACAAATTGGCCCTTCTCCACGCATCAGGCAGCGACCGCGGAACCCCCGGCGGCGACCAGATCAACTGGGACCGAATCTTCGCCGCCTTAGACAACATCAACTACCAAGGCGACATCGTCATAGAATCTTTTACACCGGATGTGAAAATCATCGCCAAAGCTGCCTCAATTTGGAGACAAGTTGAGCCTTCGAAGGAGGCGATTGCGATTGATGGATTAAGGTTCTTGCGGGGGTTGGCGATTTGAGGTTGCGGCGACAGCTTTGATTCTAGAAAGAATCAAAAATAGTCTTATGGTCCAAATTCAGCTACTGGTAAAGTACTCCATTATTGCTTAAACACAAGCCTTCCGCTGAAAAAGGATTCCTCTGGAAGAGTTGCCAAAATGCCTGGTTGATCAGCAACTAAAGATGCTTCAACATGAATTAAATCACCTTGTTGTAACGCAATGTCAGCTGAGATGGTAGAATGAGTGTCACCGATTGTAGTATGTTTAGATCTTGCTACTACCGTTTTATTATTATTTCGAGTCAACACAAGTGAAAGTCTAAAATTGTAGTTACTTAAATTCGCAGAATAGAGGATTGTTTGCGTATCAAAATGATAGATCCCATTGTGAGGCACTATGAAGCTACTGTGAGGAGAAGCATTTGCATCATTGTAGTCATTTCCTATATCATAGTTCTGTCCAGCGAATGTGATTTTGGTAGAGCTTCCATCTCCAGGCAATTGTCCGCTTCCATTATCCAACGTCCCACTCGCCCGAAAAGCCACACCCCCCGTAATATTCTCCCAAGTAGCATTCCCATTCACATCAGACATTAGCAATTTACCATTTCCCGGAGACTGACCCGGTCCTGCAATCCGCATAGGGCCGCTTACTTCTAGTGCCTTGCCATCAGTATCTACTGCCGATGCGAAAACTCCTGTGCCTGTTGAGCCGGCATGTCCGACAACACCTTTGCCGGATAATGTAGCTCCTCTAACACCAATTGCACTGGCACCAAGTCCGCTAATGGCAACTGAATTGGCATTTGCATCCGTGTTATTGATCAAAAACAATGGACCGCCGTTTGTAGCGATTTGAGAAAACGGGAGTGTTAAACTTCCCCCTCCGCCTACTGGGCTCCATGAAGGGCTTGCCGCTGTTCCGGCATTATAGTAAAACCCAGCTTTTCCAAGTCCTGCATTCGTATTGTAAACAAGCAACGCGGTCGCGGGATTGGGGACTGTTGTGTTATCCGTAAGGGATTGTAGCGATACGCGGGGGATTAGCAGACCTTTATCCGTTCCTACAATTTCAAGGGCAGCGCTGGGGTCGGGTTGCTGGGTGTTGATGCCGACGTTTTGTGCGAAGAGGCTTTGACCGCATGACATTAGGATTGCAGATAATGCAAACTTGCCGAAAGTCAGTTTCAGCTTTTGGCTGCTGATTAATGGTAAATAGGATGTTCTCATGTTATCGCTGGATTAGGTAAAATTTACAGAAGCCAAGATTGTCAGGAACAGTCCAAGATAGCGAAAGCGATGAGCCGGCGGTGGAGTAGGGTGAGTAAACGGAAATGAAAAAGTCCCGACGCGATGCCGGGACTTTACATTAATATAATATGAAGCGAAATTTTAAGCAGTAAACTCCTCGGAATAATGTGAAGCGCCCAGTTCCAGGATTTCAGTTGTTCTAGCGCGTGTTTTGGCAGCCAGTTCAGCGTTTTTGGAAAGGGATTCTCCGAATGATGGGATAATTTTTTTGAATTCAGCCTGCCATTCTTCCGTTTTGGCTTCTTTAAAGCACTTCTGAATCAGTTCCAGCATGATCGAGACGGCCGTTGAGGCGCCCGGGGATGCTCCCAGTAATGCTGCAAGCGAACCGTCGCCAGCAGTTACCATTTCTGTTCCGAATTCCAGGACACCGCCTACTTTCTTGTCTTTTTTGATGACCTGAACGCGCTGCCCTGCCATTTCAAGATCCCAGTCTTCCAATTTTGCCTCCGGCAGATAATCTTTTAATGCTTCCAGCCTGTCTTGCGGCGACTGTCTTACCTGATCAATCAGATATTTGGTCAAAGGAATATTATGGATCCCTGCTGCCAGCATAGGGCGGATGTTGTCGAGCTTAATGGACAATGGCAGATCCAGGAATGATCCGTTTTTCAGAAATTTGGTGGAGAAACCGGCATAAGGGCCAAATAGGAGTGCTTTTTTGCCATCAATCATCCGTGTGTCCAAATGCGGAACCGACATAGGAGGAGAGCCCACAGACGCCTTTCCATAAACTTTGGCCTGATGCTTTTCAATGATTTCCTGATTGTTGCAAACCAGCCACTGACCGCTCACGGGGAAACCCCCAAATCCTTTTCCTTCCGGAATGTTGGATTTTTCAAGAAGCGGCAAAGATCCTCCGCCTGCTCCGATGAAAACAAATTTTGTTTGAACGCGCGAAGTTTTTTTGGTTGCGCGGTCTTTCACTTCGATGACCCAGGAGCCATCTTTTTTCTTATCAAAATCATCCACTTCATGATTCAGATAAAGCGCAACGCCCTCTTGCTTTTCCAGATATTCAAACATGAATTTGGTGAGCGTTCCAAAGTTGACGTCCGTGCCCAGATCCATTTTGGTTGCTGCCACTTTTATGTCAGGATCCCTTCCTTCCATGACCAGAGGAATCCAGGAATTGATCTCACTTTTGTCCTCCGTATATTCCATTCCGTGGAACAGGTGGTGTTTTGTGAGACCATCGTAACGCTTTTTAAGATATTCCACATTATCATCACCCCATACGAAACTCAGGTGTGGAATGTTGTGAATAAATGCGTCAGGAGAATCAATAATGTCATTCTCGACCAGATAGGCCCAAAATTCCTTAGAGACTTCGAAGGATTCGGCGATCTTAATCGCTTTTTTCGTGTCTACCGTGCCGTCTTCCAGCTGTGGAGTATAATTGAGCTCGCAGAAGGCGGAGTGTCCGGTTCCTGCGTTATTCCATGGGTCAGAACTTTCGGCGGTAACCCGGTCCAGTCTTTCAAAGATCGAAATGGTGATCGCTGGATTTAATTTTTTAAGTAAAACTCCAAGAGTTGCACTCATGATACCGGCCCCTATCAAAACGACGTCGGGGGCGATCGTCTTTGAAGATTTTTTGGTAATCATCGGAGAAAAAATGGTATGTTACAGGGCGGTGAAGCCCGGAATAGTACAAAAAAATAATCTGCTACAAAGTAATTAACACATCCTGCCCCGAAAATAGTTTAATTAAAAAAATAAAAATTATGACGGGATACAAGTTCTTGGATGAGGGCAATTAAAACTTCATTGATTGCAATCAGATAAAAATCGGGCAGAGTGTGGCTTGAACGTAAATGAGATGCTATAATGATGGCCGTGCGGCTAAAATAACCGTTCCATTCAAAATACAACGTAGAGTGTATTCGGCTGGAAAAGAGCATAATCAACCCAAACTTGTAACCGCCAATATTTGCCAACCTCAAAACTTGTCGTAAATTTATGTCGCATTGGTGTTACAAGTCGGTCGTAAGAGCGTTGTTATCAAGTTTTTGAAACGCATTTTGAGTCACTATTTGAACACAAATTCGTTTTAACAATTAATTCATCTAACAATTGGTATGAAAGCAAACTTTACTTTTTACACACTTCGCTTGTTGAATTTTTCCAAAATAGTCTTTATCCTCTTTCTAACGATCGCTGGGGCCAATGCTCAGAAGTGGAGCGGGGTGAATGGGAATGAGTGGTTGGCAGGAAAGTATAGCCAGCCCTGGGTTAAAATCGGTGTCACTGCGAAGGGCATACACAAAATCAATGTGAGCGACTTGCCGGACGCTTTTAAAAATGCAAATAAGGACAAAATTCAGATGTGGTATCGCGGTCAGCAGATTGCGGTCATCAAAGCAGATGCATCGGAGATTTTGTTTTACGGCGTTCCGAATGACGGAGCTTCTGATGCGCTTCTTTATCGATTCAGCACAACCAGAAAAAATCCTTATTACAGCATTTATTCTGACCAAAGTACTTACTTCTTAACAGTCAGCACTGGTGATAACGGCCTTCGGGCGGCTGCACCGGCCGTGGCAGCAAATCCCGGCGCTGTTGCATTAACGGCTCAGGTTCAGACAGATTTGAAATTATATCAAAATGAGCACACGCACTCCACGATACCTTTTTACAGACCCAGTGCGCTGAACAGCTATTTTGAAGAAGGTAAGCAAACCTCGGGATCATCTATTATGGACGAGTTTGTAGGAACTGCCATTCAAACTTCCAATCCTAAGCCAGGATCATATACCAACTCTTATGTACCGGTTCCGTTCTCCTTTCAATTGAAATCACCTGTTGGCGCTTCTGCCAAAAAAGTGACCATCCATATTAAATCCAGGACAGGAACTACAATTGCGGGCATCTATGTGGGTAAAACTGCTGCCACTTTGAGATCGGTAGGAACGTTGAACGTCAATGAATTAAATGATTACGATTACACATTTAATCTGGAACCGACGGACTTTGATGCAAACGGGAACGGAACATTGGGTTTCAAATCTACCAAAATCGGAAGCGATGGCAGTGGTTTTTCGATCTCATACTTTACGGTTGAGTACGAACAAGCCATTAACATGCAGGGCTTAACTTCTTATGAGCTTACATTCCCAGCCGTTGTAGCTGGATCGCAGTCAACACTTTCCATAGCAAATGCACCGGCCGGAACCAAAGTTTATAATATTTCGAATCCGAATGCACCTCAGATCGTGTCAGGAACTCCTTCGGCGTTGGTCATCAATCGTGACGATAAGGCCTTGAAATTGTTGGCGGCCAGTACAGTAACAACAGTTCCAACCTCAAAAATTTCCACAGTTAAGTTTACAAGCTTATCTCCTGCAGCCAATGATTATCTGATTATTTGCAGCAGTTCTCTGAACGCATCCGCAACCGATTATGCAAAATATCGTAGCACAACAACGCCAGGCAGGAAATTCAAGCCTCTGGTTATCAACATTGACGACGTTTACAACCAATTCAATTATGGAGAGCCAAGCCCGGTCGCAATCAGGAGATTTGTTGATTTTATGATCTCTGACGGGCAATTGGACAAATATCTGCTATTAATAGGCCGGTCAATCACGTATTTCGAGCGGTCCGTAAGAGAAATTCCTGACGAGGTGCCTACTATTGGTTATCCAGGATCAGATCTTTTGCTTGTAGACGGCCTCGGCGGCGTGCAGGATGATGTTCCCGCTATTCCGGTTGGTAGAATATCAGCTACGGTGAATCAACAGGTTTATGATTATTTAAACAAGGTTATAACCTACGAAAGTCAACTGGATGTGGCTTGGCGGAAAAACGTGGTTCATATGAATGGTGGGAAAACCAACAATGAGATAACCCAGTTTTCCAATTATTTAAATGGCATTTCAAATGTAGTTTCGTCTGCACCTTTTTCAGGAGCAGTACTTCCCAGATTAAAAACGGTTGCTTCCAATAATGTTATAGAAATGACATTGGCTCCCGAACTGAATGGTGAGGTTCCGGGTGTCGAAGGAGTGGGTATGATCACTTATTTCGGACACGGCGGTGTAGATAAGACAGATTACAATGCTGGCTATGTCTCAAATCCCAGCAAGGGTTATAAGGACACAAATAAGTTTCCGATCCTTTTCTACAACGGTTGTGGCGTAAACAACCTGTTCAGTGGGCGTAGTGGCGAATTCGGTTCACAACCTACAATTCTTGTCCGTCCGATGTCTCTGGACTGGCTGCTGGCGCCTAACAAAGGCGCGGTGATTGTCTTTGGAAATACCTGGGATGCGTATGCATCTACATCCAACCAATATCTGGATAAACTTTACGAGCAGATATTTTCAACAGCAGACGGAACAAGACCAGCCATCGGAAACATTCTTAAAAATGTAGCGCTTCAGACGAAGCTGGAAAAAAACTATTCCTATAATCCTGCCCAGAATGGACGGACAATGTCGTATTACGATGCTGATCGTGCTAACGTGCATCAGGTGATCCTACAAGGAGATCCATCATTACGTGTGCTGATCACTGAGGGCGCGCTGCCTGTCAACCTTATTTCTTTTCATGCACAAGCTGAGCAAGATAAAGTGAAGGTAACTTGGAAAACTGCATCAGAAAGCAACAACAGCCACTTCCTGGTTGAAAGAAGTTACAATGGAAAAAACTTCGAAAATATTGGTATGGTGGAAGGTAAAGGAACAACAGAGGCTGTGTCTGAATATACTTTCGATGACCTGAAACCGTTGAGCGGAACGAGTTATTACAGGCTTAAACAAGTTGATGGTGATATAACGATCAACGGTAAGTTGGTGAAGGGAAAAGTGACACAATCAAGATTAGTGTCTGTTTCACGGGAAGTTAGCAAATTCCTGGTCATTTCTCCTAACCCTGTTTCAGATGTAGCTGAAATAGCATTGGATGCACCGGTAGCAATCAAAAGCTGGAACTTGATAGACGTGAAGGGAAGAGCAATCAAGTCTAACCAAACCGGCCTAAAAATCGACGTTTCGAATATTGCTTCGGGAGAATACATTGTTGAAATACTGACTGAGAACGGCGACTTGTATCACAAAAAAGTAGTTAAGAAATAATTCATCAAATTCGCGGCTAAGGAAGTGCTTATCAGGTACTTTCTTAGCCGTTTCCCTTATATCCACATGAGATTAGGTAAAATTTTTCTATACACATTCTTACTTGTAACATCCGGAATGTTACAAACCGTAAACGCTCAATGGGGAGCACCATATACCAACAATTGGATTGTGTATGGCAAGCCTTATGTAAAGATCGGCGTAACCCAAAAAGGGATTCACAAATTGCCCTTTTCACTTTTGCCGACTAGTTTCCCGGTGGGCGATGTCGGTAAACTGCAATTATGGCACCGGGGAGAAGAGGTCGCAATCATCAGTACGAACAATAAAGAAATTGTCTTTTACGCGGTGCCCAATGACGGTGCAAGCGACTCCTTACTGTATCGTCCGATGAGCTCGCGGATCAATCCTTATTATAGCTTGTATTCCGATGAAAGTGCCTATTTTCTTACAGTAGGCGACAAGGCGGGAATCAGGGCTGAGCAGATTACCAGCAATGTTGACACCAATATTCCGGTTACAACATTTCATACGGGCACCAATTTAAGCTTGTATAAAGATGAATACTCTCTAGGAACTATTCCCTTTTACAGACCAGCCTTTTTTAATAGCTATTTTGAGATAGGAGCCAGCAGGACCGGAAAATCTTCTATGGAAGGCAAAGCAACGGACTATACACTACAACTAACCAACTACTATAAAGAAAGCGGCATCAAACCCAGATTAAAGCTGCTGTTGCATGGCCGGACACCTGGCAATAAGAATATCGAAATTCGGGTAGGAAAAACGGCTCAGTCACTGCGGCTTGTGCGTGCATTGAGTAATAACGGCTTCTCAGGCTCTGAGTTTTCTTTTGACCTGGAACCAGAAGATCTGACGGCTGATAATAAGGTAATATTGAATTTAAAGGCGGTAGGCAGCAACTCAGCGGATGGCTATTCGCTCACTTACTATTTACTTTCCTATCCGCAGCTTACGGATATGAAGGACAAGAAGAGTTTTGAATTTTCTCTTGCCAAATCAGCTCAACCCATAAACAGGCTGAATATAGCGAATGCACCTGCCGGTGCTACAATTCTTGATATATCTAGTGTTAACAAGCCAAAAGTAATCAACGGACAGCCTGGCAATTTAATGGTGCCGCATTCTTCTGCGCGGACGCTTAACCTGCTTGTCACGAGTGAAGCTAAAACTATCGAAAAGGCGAAGGTTACGGAAGTTAAATTCTCAGCTAAATATCCTACCAACCCTAATTACATTATCCTAACCAGTGAAAACTTACTGGATGGAGCCAATAAGTATGCAGCATACCGCGCTTCTGCTGCGGGTGGAGGTTTTGTGCCGATCGTAGTGAACATTAGAGACGTTTACAATCAGTTCAACTACGGCGAGCCAAGCCCGGTTGCAATCCGCAGATTTGTGGATTACATGGTGTCGAGCGGGACTAACGGGAAATATTTACACCTGATCGGAAGAAGCATTACGTTCAACGAAAGAATGATACGTGAACTGCCTGATGAAGTTCCTTCTGTGGGGTATCCCGGTTCAGATATACTTTTGGTAGAAGGATTGGGCGGAGTGCCGAAAGACGTGCCCGCTATCTCCATAGGCCGGTTAAGTGCGGTGACGAATCAGAATGTTCTGGATTACCTGCAAAAAGTGAAAGACTATGAACAAGGTGCAACAAGCGATTTTGGGTGGAAAAAGGATGTTCTTCACCTGAATGGCGGCAAGACAGCGGGGGAGATCACACAATTGAAAAACCTGCTAGTGGCATTGGAGCCGAAAGTCGTGAATGGTGTGGTTGGCGGGAAAGTAATCCCGTTTGTGAAGCAACAGGCAATTGGCGAGGTTGAATATGTGAACATTACTCCCGAAGTTAATAACGGGGTTGGGCTGATAACCTATTTCGGACACGGCTCAACAACCGTAACAGACCTTAATATGGGCTACATTACAGATGCAAACCGTGGTTATAACAACAAGGGAATGTATCCGATGATGTATTTTAATGGATGTGGGGTTGGAAATATCTTCGCCGGACGATTTAACCCTAATCCTGCAGCTACGGACAGATACACCTTATCGATGGATTGGTTACTTGCTCCGAATGGTGGGGCCATTGCCGTCATTGCCAATTCTTTTGAAAGCTTTGTCGGACCTTCCTCGAAATATTTAAGTCAGCTATACACATCCATGTTTACGGATTCAACCAGCTATAATCTTCCCATTGGTGATATTCAGCGGATTGTTGCCAGGAAAATTCTTGCGGAAGATGCAGGAATGTACAGCGTGGCCAACATACATCAATCCATTTTACAGGGTGATCCTGCGTTGAAACTGGTTGCTGTTGCAAATTCCGATTATGCCATTAATGCGGATAACGGAATAAAGATATTTTCTGAAAGTCCGGACAAGACGATTGCCAGTTCTTCCAAATTGAAGGTAAACCTGCTCATCCGCAATCTGGGCCGATTTGTCAAGGCTGAAAAAGTCCCTGTGGAGATTACCTACATTTATAAGGATTCACAACCCAAGTCCGCGCAAACTTTGCCAGGGTTTGCTTACAGTGACACATTGATCCTGGATATACAGAATCAAAAGGAATTGCAAAGCATCGTCGTCAAAATCGATCCCCAGAATACATTAAAGGAACTCAACAAGCAGAACAATACGGCTGAACTGCTGGTTGATTGGGAAATTGCTAAAAACGAAAATTATTATCCGCTAATGAGTGGTAAAGACATTATCGCGCCGCTACTTGATGTTAAATTCAATGGTCGGACAATCAAGAATGATGAGCAGATAAGCCCTAAACCACAAGTAACACTGACTTTACGGGATGACAGGGTCTTGACAGCCGACACCGCCCGGATCAGTATTTTCTTAAAGACCTGCGAAGACAATAGTTGCGAATTTGAGCGGGTTAATTTTTCGGACAAGTGGAAGATGGATCTGACAAATATTTCAGATCGCGTTATACAATTAAACTTAGACCCGGATCTACTTGCTGAAAACGGAAATTATGAAATGCTCGTGATTTCAAGTGATGATGCTGGAAACAGCATTGCATCGCCTTTCACAATTCAGTTTTTAATAGGCGATAATGATGAAAATGTGAAGGTGGTTGCAAGTCCTAACCCAGCCGTTGATTACATTCGGTTTGAAACCCAATTGAATTCAAAGCAACCAGTAGCAAGTATTCATTGGAAGGTCTTTAATCTCGCAGGAAAGCTGATGCATGAAGGGGAACGCACAACGCCTGCATCCGGTACAAATGAATGGTATTGGAAGCCAGATTACGTTTCCGACGGACTCTATATTTACCAGGTTATACTCAAATATCTGAACTCAGAGGAAGATAAGACTGTAACTGGCAGGTTTGTGATCATCAAATGAGGCACTAGCTCTTATGTCCTTTGTTTTTAAGCCAATTCAGCCAGATAGATAGCGATATGGTGCGCGTAATAAGAGCGTATGTAGTGGTTTTTTGCCCGAACGGGATTTTACTGTTTTGCGCGATTTTAACTTGCTCCTGAAACTTCGCCTTGTCGACAAACATCCATACTTCCTGGGAATTGTCGAGGTAATCTTGTGATTCGCGGTACAGGTCCAACGCCATTTTTTCTCCCTCACTCGAACTGACAGTGGCTTTGTTTCCCCGCGTCCGGACTTTGTCGATCAGGATTCCTTTCATCGATTCCCTGAAATGGGCACGGCCGATGCCATCTCCAAATTTGAGAATACTGGGGATGGCCATATTGAGCTCAAAAAGGTCTTTATCCATGAATGGCGCCCTGTTACTTACGCCATAGTGGCAACTCAAAACAAAGTCCTGCTCCTGCGTCCTGATGACTTGTGGATGAAATACGTCATTCAACAATTCCTGAAAGTTCTCCGGAAGATTGCCTCGCAAGGACTGCGGGAAGTTTGGCTCAGCTACACGGGAATTTGCGTGAAAATCGTTCCGAATAATAGAGCCCGGCCGCTTTGTATTCCTGTCCGCCGTGCGAAGCAGCAGACTTTTCAGCGCCCTGCCGAAGAAGTAGCTTAATGAAATATTTAAATGAGGGGAAACATCCCGATATAATTGCAGCAGTTTCGAAACCGAGCCGGACGAAGCAGAAAACCTTCTGTAGAGGGCGTTCTGTAGAACCAGATGATACTTTTTATCAAAATCATATTTATCCCAGGACGGATACAAGCGCTGCCGCGAAAAATAATTGACCCTCTTTTTAAGTAGTTCCTGGAATAGTTCGTAGTCTTTTTGATGGAATGACTGAATGACCAACTCTGATCCATCACCAATGACCGAATCTCCTCCAAAGCCATTAAGCAGAACGTCGCAGCCTAAGCTTTGCGCGGTTTTAAGTGTTTTGTGATTTGTTGCCGGCGAGAGAAATCCATTCTCTGGCTGGCCATATAGCTCAGTAGCAAGCTCTAATGATGCTAAATTGTCATTGGCCGGATCGATAAGATGTTGCTTTGAACCGATATGATTTGCAACAGCCTCCGCATACGCCCGTTCGTCGGCCTCTTTGCTTGTTGAGGGAATGTGAAAAGTGTGAATTGCCTTATCCGGATAAAGATATCTCAACACCGCACTCACAGAGGAAGAATCCAGTCCGCCGCTTAGGTGGGAGCCTAAAATACAGCAATCTCTCGAAGCATAGGAAACCGAACTCTTGAACAGTCGAGCAAGCTCTTCGTTATATTCCGTTGAGGAAGTAAGGAGCGCCCATTTACCGGGGTTGAGCTGTACATGTGGCCTGGTGCTCACATTTTGGCTGTTCACCATTAGTAAATGGCCGGGTAGAACACTTTTAATATTGGTAAAAAATGTTGAAGATGCGTTGGATGTGTAATCGGGACCATTCAAAGAGATGTAGGCAGGGATTCTGCTATGATCAACCGCGAGATGTGGTTGAACTGCTTTAAACGCGACCAGGCGTGTCAGGCTGGTTGAGAAAGCAAAAAACGTATCGGGAACGTGAATGTAGAATAGGGGAATCCTTCCGAACAACTCCCGGAACAGTGAAAAGCTTTTGGTGGATTCATCAAACAATGCTGCAATTGCAACCTGAGAATCGGAAAGACTGTAGATGTTATCGTTGTAAGATTTTGCAGAAAATGCAGCTGAGTTTGTGACAAAATCCGCCTTGACTTCATCCTGGTAACCAATAAAAAATGAATAGTAACTATCGGTGCGGGACTTTAAGCCCTTTTCCGCAACAAACCAATCATCAAAAAAAAATCCATTATCATAAAAATGTCGACTTGATTCAACATTTTTGTGATAATGGATAATTCCTTCTAGTAACACAGACTAAGAAATGGTAGAAGCCATGCCTTGACTAGCTCTCTCCCAAATCGTCGCGGAAGGCTGGTTGTCCTGATCCGTCGAATCCGCTTCCCAACTTACCCTTCGTCAGTTTACTTACACTTCCAAGCTTGTTAAGGCTAGGCTTAGCATAATTTTTTTTCGTCTGTGTAGAGTGCATATTAACTGTTTTCATAACTGTTTTGTTAGATTTTTTAATAGTCCGTTGTAAAGGTAAGTATTTTTGGCAATTTTCAAAAAGATAATAAAAAAAAGTATAAGCTGCAATGTCTGTTGTAAAACTTACTTAACTGTCCCAAACTGAGATACCATTTTAACTCTATGATAGCCTGACTCAATTTTTTTGATGTCACTTGCGAAGCATTCTTCTGTTTGGCAATACTCATAGGCTATTTGATCATCAAAAATCAGACCAACTCCCAATGCATATTTCTTGATGCCTACATATTGATTGATGGCTGAGGAATCCCTACGTTCAACGACCGTTATTGAATTGTCAAATGAAAGCTTAGAAACTGTCGTGTGTTTATTTAGGGATTCGTAATGGTATTTCTGCGCGTCTGCATTGTGATATGTGTTTCCGTTCCACTCAGTTTGTCCGTTGAGAGGAAAAATCAAATTCATATCCGTTCTATTGTCAACAGTAGTTAGAACCTTATCCGGATATACTTTAACGCTATATTCCTTAGACTTTTCCCAGGGCGCTGTTTCAGAAGTTCGCACTGATCTGGAAAAAATCAGCGTAGTAATTGATTCACTATCAACCGAATTTTTTATAACCTGGTCTTTTTCCTGCCATTTTTTAACTACTGGTTGATCTTTTCCGGCAGAATAAATATGTTCTTCAATATCTGAAATTACAAATTGGCCCACGGATGTAGGCACATATTGGTAGGGGTCAACGGAGGGGCGATCTGACTTTTCGCAGGATGCGAGAAGTATAATCATGGGCACTATAACCCAGTTTAGATATTTTTTCATAGAGTGAATTATAGTGTTGTGGCAGACATTTAAGCAATAGCTGGTAATGAAATATATACTAATACTTCACTACCAGCACTGTTCTACTGTTTTGTGAATATTTGAACCGGTGGAGTCTCTACCCTGCCAGTCTTTTTAGACGTTGCGGTAGAAGAGAACGTTAGTGTTTTTCCAGAAACGATTCCGACACCTTTAATCATGAGAACATCACCTGGTACGGTTTCTTCATCAGTTAAATTTAAAACTACGCTATTTGCCAAAGTGGTTGAAAGCGTGATGTTTTCTATGGGAGTAACAACAGTCTGCGATGTGTATTTCGGATCTTTGGAGACAAATCTGTAAGTGGACACAACCTTTACAGCATTCTCCGATGCCTTCGTAATTTCCCAGTCGGAGCTGTACTCGTACCCTTTCTCTTGTTTAACTACGCCCTTCCAGGTTCCGACAAAATCCTTTGTCAAATCGGGATCAACGTCGTCTTCTTTGCATCCTAGAAGCACAAATGAAAACAGAAAGATAAAAAGCAAAGCTTTCATTTTGCCTAAATGATTAGATAAGTTTGGTGTTAGCAAGGTGGTTTTCATATTGGAACTTAGGTAGAAATGGTAAAAATGATTCCTTTGGTGTCTAAAAAAATTGTACCAACGCGGGCTCTGTATCAGCACATGATGTAATTAACGCAGTCCGACGTATATGCATTGCAATTTAGAGATTATTTTTCCTCTCTGCCAGCTTTCCTTTTAAAAAACCTTTTAACACTTCCAGGCCGGTGTCGAAGCGGGTGTTGTTGTTGATGATCATATCTGCCTCAGAACGTAGCGGCAATATAAATTTATCATAAGTCGGCGCTACGTGGTGTTCCCAGCGGTAGAGCACATCATCCAGGTCGTAACCGCGCTCATTATTATCACGAATAATTCTGCGTTTTATTTTAACATGCTCCTTGGCATCTACGAAAATTTTTAAATCGATCAGCCTGGCTATTTCCGGGAAGTAAAAGACGAAAATACCTTCTACAATGATGATGGGCCGTGGTTCGAAGACCAAAATTTCGGGTTTGATCAGCGGATTGTTGAATGTATACTCTTTTTGATGCACTTCCCGGCCTGCCCGCAGCACAGCAATATGTTCTGCAAATAAATGGTGGTCAATGGTTTCGGGCAAATCAAAGTTTTCAACGCCGTTTTCATCCCTGGGAATCTCGTGAATGGGGCGGTAATAGTTGTCCTGGGAAATGCGGGTGATCTCTTCTTTCTCAAACGAATCGATCAGGCTTTTCATGAAGAATGTCTTTCCCGAAGCGCTTCCGCCGGTAATGCCTACAATATAGGGTGCAAATTCTGGGGTCGTCATAGTTAGGTTTGTTGATTTACGAGGGCGTAAATCGCATTTCTGTTTTTTAATTATTAATCAATTACCGCCAATTTTCCGGCAAATGTTTCACTGCCATCGGGCGTTACAATCAGGACCATATAGATCCCTCCTTTGGCACGCTTGCCCGCATAATCATTCAAATTCCAGGTCGCAGTTCCGCCTTGTGATTTTGTTTCGTAGATCAGGCGGCCAGAAAGTTCGGTGATTTTTACAATGGATTCATTTTTTAAACCCGTTATCCCAACTGTCCCGCCATAACCTGGATGAACCGGATTTGGGAAAATTTTAACATTCGAAAAATGTTCAGCTGAGGTTGTCGCATTGCTCCGGTAAGACACCATTCCATTGGGGGTGTCAATAAACAAAATGCCCGTTTTCGAATCAAAATCCAATGCGCGGATTGAATCGGATGGCAAAGGACTGTCTGCTGATGTGAATTTTTGGACAAGCTCGGTGCCATCCACATTAAAAAGATAAAGGCCATTTCGCGTCCCAATCCACTTCCGATTACCCGGCTCAATGGCAAGGGCTGTACATTTCTCATTGGCAAAAAGCTTCCTCTGACCGTATATTGGCAGAACGGCATCAACCCTGGCTGTATTCAGGATATTTTCCGTTACAAAATACCCGACGCCCCTGTCGCTGGCAAACCAAATGTTTCCATCCAAATCCATGGCCAGACTATTAATGATGGAAGAGGGCAGGCTCCCATTGCCAACATTCGTTGAAAGTACGCGTTGCTGGTTTTGCGCATTCTTTACTAAAATTCCTCCTCCCAGATAATCAGGAAGCCGTGTCCAGATCAAACCGTTCAGATCCGTAATGACAGAGTCTTTCTTATTGATAATGGTAGTGTCAGCCTGCAATGGTGTGAAAGATTGAAATGCCTGACCTTCGTTGTGGAGCAGGCCATTTTTCGAATCCGCCACCCAGATTTTCTCACTATTTGCATGAACAGATTCCTGCGGAGATTTAAATAAAGGGCTCGCAAAAGTGTTTACGACGTTTTTTGGATCCAATAAAACGACCTTGTCATCCAATGTGACCGTAAGCCCCCTATCGGATGCGGATATAAAATAGGCTTGACTGCCCGATGATAAGACAGATTTCCAGTTCCCTTTTTCTTGTAAATACAAACCCTTACCTGCACAACCTATATATAACTGAGAACCATTTGACGCAACGGCCACCGTTTTTGCCGGCGTAGCAATGGTTTTCCAATTGGCAAAATACTGGCGGTTAACCGCGGGCGACATGGATGTGCCGATCATTCCTTGCGGTGTTATAGCGTAAAGCGAGTCCGAAGCAAATGCAATGTCACTAACTGAAACCTGCATTCCGTTTGGGCCTATGTAGCGGTAAGTTTCATCAAC
This sequence comes from Dyadobacter alkalitolerans DSM 23607, assembly GCF_000428845.1. Classification (GTDB taxonomy): domain Bacteria; phylum Bacteroidota; class Bacteroidia; order Cytophagales; family Spirosomataceae; genus Dyadobacter; species Dyadobacter alkalitolerans. The sequence continues at coordinate 77,042 of NZ_AUAS01000006.1, forward strand.
TTGTTGATTTTTGGTGTCCAAAACCACAATGCCAAAACTGGTGCAGAGGTAAGCGAGGTTTTCCCGGATAATGATGCGCCTAATGTCCTTGTTTTCCGGTAAATCGGGATTTTGAGAAAAGACAGGCCAGGGTTTAATTTGTTCTGCCTGAGCAGATTCATCCAGATACACCAGATCAACATGGCCATTCCGATAAGCTAAAAGCAAGAGATTCTGCTCTTCTTCAAAAGCCATGCTCGCGATTCCGGTGCTAGTCAGGCCATCCGATTTTGACCAGATTTTGATCTGTTTGTCAGCAGTATGAATGCTGAAAAGTCCATTATGCGAGGCGCAGAAAATATGATCATCAACCCGGACAATGTGCTTTGCCGAAAGATAGTTGAAATGGGTTTCCCACTGGCCCAAAGCCACATTTTGCCCCCAACTCATCCGGGACAGCGCGCCGCAAAGAAGCACAAACAAAACCAGCCGCTTCATGATCACATCCTTTTACGGCGATAAGCTGCCTTTGCGTGTTAATTGGAAACCGTAACCAATGCCGATCCTTTTCCTGTTCCCGTGCCGCAGCCGCTTTTCAGCGAGCTGATCGTGTATTCCGTCGTCGTCTTGGGAGAAACAGAAATCAGATATGGGTTCAGGAATGTGCCGTTGATGGCGGTTCCGTCTGATAATGTGAACGACCAGGGCGGTAATCCGTTCTTGAATTTCAATTGAATACGTGTGGTTCTTCCGGCAGTAATGGTGCCTTTGCCAGAGACTTCTGCGATTGCCTTGTCCGGCGCGACAATATCCAGCTCTTCAATGGCGCTTGACACGGCAGGCGACGAGGAAATGATCCTTATTTTCTGCGTCCTGATCGTGTCGCCTTGCGCTGCATTGCTCAGTTTTACCTTCATGGTTGCAGCCGTTACGGTTGTTGGCAGGCTTACAAAACGGCCCGATTTGTCCGTAATCTGGACACTGAATTTGTTATTAGGATTGTAACGGCCTTCCGTTTTGTATGGTATTTCAATGGTAGAACCGGCGCAAACCATATTCTGAGGCAACTTTTCCAATGTAATGCTGGCAGGCGGGCTCTTCACCGAAACTTTCGCAGATCCTGAAAATTTACCTACTCCACACAAACCACCTGCGGAAGTGATCTGATAATTTGTATCAAAAACAGGCTTAACCTTCACTTTATAAGGCGATTCCTGAATGTTATTCTCATAGGTCCCGTCGGAAAGCAGCACAAACCAAGGGCCGCCGCCGGTAAATTTCACTGTTAGTTCCCCTGTTTCATTTTCTCCCAATCTGAGGGAATCCCGCTGCAAAGTGGCAACAGTAGGCGACACGATGGTAATGTTGGTTGTCTGGCTTACCAGGTAAGGAGCCGAAGAAACAACGCGCAGTTTGTACTCGCCAGGTTTGTAATCGGTCGGGATCTGGGTGGTAATGTAACCCGTTGTGTCCGGGGTGGAAATGGTTTTGAAAGCACCTGTCCGTTCTGCAATCTGCACCACAAACTTGTTTCCATCCTTGTATTTCCCTGTTGCATTGAAAGGCACCTGGAAGGGAATGCCGCTGCAAAGCTTTGCAATTTTCTCCACTTCTTTTAATTCCAGTTTCGGCTCGGGATTGTTATTCACATTCACGATGGCTTCTCCTGAAACATTCCCGCTTCCACACGCATTGGCAACGCCGGTTAGTCTGTAAGCTTTTACATCGTTTGGTTTTACAGTAAGATAATGTGGATTAGACATTGTCTGATATACAACTGTGCTGTCCGACATAAGAAACGACCATGGCGCCGCACCCGTAAAATTCACTTTGAGATTAACTTCCTGGCCCGGCATAATGCGCACAGACTGGGTCCCGTCGATCACTTCCAGTCTCGCGCTGGCCATTTGGAGGAGGCGGATAGGCACTTCCTGGCTCCTTACCACCGGAATAGAAGCCACAATTTGTATCCGGTAAACTTCTCCGCCTATTTTGTAAGATGGAATTACTGCTTTAACCGGACTTTTACTCACCGGCAGCGAGATCGGAACCGATTTTCCACTCGCGTCAATCAGATGTGCAATGAATGTGTTGCCTTCGTCATAAGGCCCGACCGTTTTAAACGGGATGTTAATGGTCGTTCCCGGACACACGGACAGATAAGAAATATTGTCAATGATGATTTTGAAGGATCTTACGCTGTCTGCGGCCGGTTCTGTTTTAGCAAGCCTTTCTTCTGCTTCTTTTTCCGTGAGCGTGTCCGAAGAGATTTCAACATTGCTGCTATCCTGCGTGATAATGGTGTCCCGGACGGCGTCGCGAACTGCTGTTGTATCCGCTGTGGGCGCAGCTACGGGCGCTGCCTGCGTTGCCCGTGGCGCGATAGCCGTGTCCGCTTTGGGCGTTACGGCTGGCCTGGTAGGGACAGGTGGCTTTTTCTTCGGAGCAAAAATTTGTCTTTTAGGTGTGCTGGTTCTTCGCTGGGCATTGGCCTGATTTGAAAAAATCAATAACCCGCAAAAGATAATAAAGACGAATCTGAACATGTAAAAGTTGTTAGTATTTTAACTTAATTCATTGCTACCAAAGTGCTTCCGCGCAAAACCGGCACAACATCATAAAGGTCTTTTTGCAAACAATAAGATATATCTTTCTGAATTCCCAAACGCTGCAACCTGCGCACGTGGGATGAATTGGAAACGCTGGCCAGCAGGTTGTTACGGCTCTGGTCGTAAAGTCGTTGCGCCATCAATGTGCCATCTTCCAAGAGCATAAACTGGTCTTTCAGCGCGTCTGCAAGCGCACCTGCAAACAATGTATCTTCCAGGTTAGGCCGCCCTTTCCAGCCCGCGCAAAGCACCAGGATGTCGTAAGGCTCCGAACGCAAATGATTCGTCAATGCGCCCAGGTTCAGGAATGATCCGATCATTACTTTCACTGCCGAGGCTTTTGCTTTGGCAATTGATAACGTTCCGTTTGTCGTTGTCATTGCGATTTGAGAGCCGATCAGCCGCTCGTTCATATAGCTGAAAGGCGAATTGTCCAGATCAAAACCTTCTACTTTCCGTGCGTCGCGTTCCGCAGCTGCAATGAAACCCTTATCCTGTAACAATTTACATTCCTCAATACTGGCAACAGGTGTAATGCTCTTGACACCATAAGCGAGGCCGGTAACCATGCACGAAGTAGCCCTGAAGACGTCTGCTACAACTACAATTGAATTATCCAGTTTGTGTAAATGAAGCAGGTCGGGTGTAAGGCAAACATCAAGTTGTTTCATAAAATGCAATCGATACTATGGAGTGAATTTGGGAGAGATAATTAGTTTTTTACAAAAGGCAGTTTGACAACTTTTGCTTTCAGTAACCTGTCGCGTACTTTCACGAAAATCTCCGTCTCAGGCTTGGCAAATGCGGCTGGAACGTAGCCCAGGCCAATTCCTTTTTGTAATGTGGGTGATTGTGTTCCCGAAGTCACTTCACCCAATTTGGTGCCGGATTCATCGCAAAGCTCATAATGCCCGCGCGGGATTCCCCTGTCGATCATTTCAAAGCCGACCAGGTTTTTTTGTAAACCCGCTTCTTTCTGCTCTTTCAGTTCCTTTGCGTGGATAAAGTCTTTGGTGAATTTGGTAACCCAGCCTAAGCCAGCTTCCAGCGGTGACGTGTTATCATCAATGTCGTTTCCGTAAAGGCAGAAGCCTTTTTCAAGTCGCAATGTATCGCGGGCGCCTAGTCCTACGGGTTTTATTCCAAATTCCGCTCCGGCCGCAAATATGGCTTTCCACATGTTTACTGCGTCGGCGTTCTTAACATATATTTCAAATCCGCCTGCACCGGTGTAACCTGTTGCCGAGATGATCACATCCGGAATCCCAGCCATTTCGCCTATTTTGAAGGTATAATAGTCCATAGCGCCCAGATCCACCGCAGTAAGCTTTTGCAAAGTTGGCGTCGCATTCGGCCCCTGAACTGCAAAAAGACACAGGTCATCGGAAAGATTTTCCATCGTAACGCCTTCTGCACTGTGGCTTTGGATCCAGTTCCAGTCCTTGTCAATGTTGGACGCGTTTACGACCAGGAAATATTCGTCTTCTTTAATTCTGTAAACCAATAAATCGTCCACTACACCGCCTTTTCCATTAGGCAGATAACTGTACTGCACTTTTCCATCGAACAAAGCAGCAGCATCATTGGAAGTAACTTTTTGTATCAAATCCAAAGCCTTCGGCCCTTTAATGCTGAATTCGCCCATATGGGACACATCAAATACGCCGACATTATTTCTTACAGTGTGGTGTTCATCCAGATCCGAGGAATAACGCACAGGCATTTCAAAACCTGCAAATGGGACCATTTTGGCACCCAAATCAATATGGACCTGGTGTAATGGGACAGTTTTCATGAATGGTAAATTGGTTCACAATAATTTACAAAAGTAGGTAAAGCCGATCAAAGCGACACAAAAAAGTCTTTTTTCAAATGCTGTTGCGCACTTTTGAAGTATATTGGGAAAAAATATGCTTAAATAATTAGAAGGGCAATTGCCCCGAAACAGAGACTATGAAGAGAAAATTTTTACTTTTTGCCCTCACATTGGTTGCAGCGAAAACGGTTGCTCAGACAGCGACTTTTGTAGGGGAGGTTATTGATGATAAGATCAGTATAGGTTATGGCGTCACGTCCGGCGACGTGGACGGAGACGGCAAGCCGGACATTTTACTGGCAGATAAAAAGGAAATTGTTTGGTATAAAAATCCAGGAAAAAAGGCAGAAAAGTGGACGCGCTATATCATTGCCAGAGACCTGACCGAACAGGATAATGTATGCATTGCTGCAAGGGACATTGATGGTGATGGAAAAGTTGAAGTGGCCGTTGGTGCGCAGTGGAACCCTTCGGAAACAAAGAATTTGAAACAATCGGGAGCGGTTTACTATTTATCGGCCCCCAGTGACAGGACGCAGCTTTGGGAGCCAGTCCGCCTGCATCACGAAGTGACCATTCACCGCATGCAATGGTTGAAGAAAGCCGACGGCACATTCCAGCTTGCCGTGCTTCCCTTACACGGCGAAGGAAATTTGGGTGGCGAAGGTGCTGGCGTTAAACTTATTGCATTTGATGTTCCTCAAAATAAAACAGGAATCTGGGGATTTGATCTGGTGGAAACCGGCATGCACATGACCCATAATATGCACCCCATGGAAGTGCCCGGCAGAATGCTGGGCCTGGCTGTGGCAGGTAAGGAAGGCGTTCAGGTATTTTTGGACGGCGCGGAAGGTTTGGCGCCATCAGGCACCTGGATGGTCCCGCAAACAGGAGTAGGAGAGGTTAGAACGGGAAGTCTGGGCAAAAACCAGCTTTTCACCGCCACCATCGAGCCCATGCACGGCAACACATTAGTCGTTTATTCCAAAGACAACAGAACAGTTTTAACAGATAAAATCAAAGAAGGCCACGCACTAGTCTGCGCCGATTTCTTCGGCCAGGGCCGCGACCAGGTCGTAATGGGCTGGCGCAACCCGAATGTTACCGGGGAAACCGGTGTCAGGATTTTCGTTGGATCAGATCCCGAAGGAAAAAAGTGGCAGGAATATGCGCTCGACGATAAAATCAAGATCGCTTGTGAAGACATTACGGCTGCGGATCTGGATGGAGATGGGGATCTGGATATCCTGGCGTCAGGAAGATCGACGCATAATGTGGTTGTGTATTGGAATCAGAAGAAGAAATGAAAAAAGGTCTGAGAGCTTGTCTCTCAGACCTTTTTAGTTGTTGGTGTTAACAACCCCTGTCAGCCTGAGCGGAGCCGAAGGCACGTGCATGACGCCTTCGACAAGTAGCGCGCCTTCGGCTCCGCTCAGGCTGACAGGGGTTGTCAACATTATGGTCGACTAGTAACTTTCCTTAGTCCCTCCTCCCCATCAACAGACTCACATAATAAAGCAACGTCGCGAGTGAACCGATCGCAGCAACCAGATAAGTCCTGGCAGCCCATTTCAAGGCATCGGCAGACATAACATATTCTCTCTCATTCACAATCCTGTTGTTCTTAATCCAGGCAAGTGCTCTGTTACTTGCGTCGTATTCAACCGGCAATGTGATGAAACTGAATATTGTCGTTGCGGCAAATAATGCTACTCCGATTGCCAATGGAATAGGCGTTGTATTTAACAAAACGATTCCGCCAAGGATAATCCATTGCATGTAAGATGAGGCAATGCTTAGAAAAGGCACCATTTGTGACCTGAACTGTAACCATTTATACGCGGTTGCGTGTTGCACCGCGTGCCCGCATTCGTGGGAAGCGACAGCGGCAGCCGAGACACTTCTTCCGTGATAAACGTCAGGGCTCAGATTGACTGTCTTATCCTGAGGGTTATAATGGTCGGTTAGGCGTCCTTCGACAGACAAAACCCGAACATCATATATTCCGCTTTCGCGCAGCATGGTTTCAGCGATTTCTTTTCCGCTCATTCCATTGCTCAGCCCTACTTGCGAGTATTCTTCAAACTTACTTTTGAGACGCCATTGCACATAAAGGCTAATAAGCATCACCAAAATACCAATTACATATGCACCAGCCATATTTGTGTTAGTTATATCCTTGTTTTATTTTCTCAATCAGCGCGGTAGTCGAGTAACCCTTTACAAGAGCGATCGTCTTTACCTCACCTCCTTTACCTAAAACAAAATCCGCGCCAGCAATAGTTTCAACGGTATAATCGTCTCCTTTAACCAAAATGTCAGGTTTTACAGCTTCAATCAACTGACTAGGCGTCGGTTCGTCGAACAAAATGACAGCATCAATGAAGGAAAGTGCTGCCATTAATCTTGCTCTTGCATACTCATTGACGACGGGTCTCAATGGTCCTTTGAGGCGGCTTACGGAGGCATCAGTGTTCAAGCCTAAAACAAGCCTGTCGCCCAATGCACGCGCTTTTTCGAGATAGTCTATATGTCCTAAGTGAACAATGTCGAAGCAGCCATTGGTGAAAACCACTTTTTGTCCGGCGCGCTGCCAGTCTTCAATGGTTGGAATGGCTTCTTCGAGTCTTAAAATTTTGCTTTCGGTGAGGTTCATGGAATCAATCGGTGTAAGGATTTTTGTAATGTTAGTACGATGTCATACGCGCTTTTGATATAACCGGACTACAAAACAGCCATTAATTTTCAATCGGGACCTGATTCTTTTCGGAAACCGATTTTTTGTTCTGAACTAAAACGTATAGGAATGCCAGTGCGCCGATAATGAGCATAAAAATCATTTGCGCACCATGAATAAACGTAGCCAATGTAATGCCGTCATTTTGAGATAAACCATACAAAATCATCACGTTACCAACAAGCAAATGATAAGCTCCGATGCCGCCTTGTGTGGGTGCGGTCATACCAATGGCGCCTACAACCAACAATGTCAAGCCAGCCAATGGTCCCAGATTCGAAGTCTCAGGAATGCAGAAAAACAGCACATAGGACACGAAATAATAGAAAACCCAGATGCCGATCGTGCTAAGAATAAATAATCCCGGACTCTTTAATTTGCGAATGCTCAAAAACCCATCAAGCATTCCTTTTGCGAACGTGACGATCTTCTGGATCAATGCATTCTGCTGCAAACGGTCTCTTAAGGCGACATTTTTATAAACCGCAATGCCCGCAGCAACCACCACAACCATGCCCGTAACCAAAATCCCCGCCAGGATTCCAGTCCCTGTGCTGCCGCCTTCGCCGCCTGAAACTTTACTTTGGAAAAAATCAGTGAAAAATTTGCTGAGGCGATCAAATTCGAGAATAAAATTCAAACCGATCATGATGAGCAGGATCAGCACATCGAATATACGTTCCGCGACAACGGTCCCAAAGCTAAGGTTGACGGGAATGCGTTCCAGCCTGTATAACGTGCCGCAACGCGTTACTTCGCCCATTCGGGGCACAATGTAATTGGCAAAATAACCGGTTAATACGGAGATAGAACTATTGAAAAGTCCGGGTTTGTGGCCCAGCGGCTCCATCAGCATGCCCCAGCGCCAGGCTCTCGTTACGTGTGCGCAAAGCAGTAAAAAGCAGGATAATGCTATCCATCGCCAGTCCGATTTGGCAAACCTGTCCAGCATTTCTGCGAAGTTGATGTCTTTAAAGACAAACCAGATCAGGCCGCCTGCCAGCGCAAGCGAAATGATGTAACGTAAAGCGCTTTTCATAGCTGTTTAAAGAATTTTGAGAACCCGCAAAGAAAAGAAGTTTGACCTACACCACAAGATGATTGTTATGATCCGGAAACACGACCATTGGCTTGAATGTCCTGGCCTCTTCCTGGCTCATGGAGCCGTATGCAATGATAATGATGATGTCGCCGATCTGAACCCTGCGTGCCGCGGCACCATTCAGGCAGATCATTCCGGACCCTCTTTCACCCTTGATAACGTACGTTACAAAGCGCTCTCCGTTATTGTTATTGACAATGTGAACTTGTTCATTTTCAACCAATCCGGCAGCGTCGATAAGATCTTCGTCGATGGTGATGCTGCCTACGTAATTCAACTCCGCCTGAGTCACCTTAACCCGGTGAATCTTCGATTTCATGAGTGTTATTTGCATTACCAGGTAATGTAAGTCGGGAATTTATTAATGTCCTTATTCACCCCAAAGTTAAGGGAATAATATACAGCCTTCAAAACATCGGCGTTATGGTTACGGTTCCCATTCACAAATGCAGGGGCTGCAAGTAATTATTATGACAAGTATGCTTTAAACAATATTATCCACTTTATCTTTTCACTATCAAATCAGATGCGTTCAGAAAATAAACCGAAGGATGTGAAGCGCCGGGAGTTTTTGCAAAAAACGACGGCAGCAGCGATTGGAAGCTTTTTTATTGTGCCACGGCATGTGCTGGGCAAAGGCTTCGTGGCACCAAGTGACAAATTGAACATTGCGGGAATAGGGGTTGGCGGAAAGGGTTTTTCAGATACAAATAATGCATGGAATAAAGGTGCCGAAAATCTGGTAGCACTTTGCGACGTGGATTGGAACCAGGCCAAAAAGAATTTTGAGCTGCACCCGACTGCAAAAAAATACAAGGACTTCAGAAAGATGTTTGATGAAATGGAAAAGGACATAGACGCCGTAACCGTTTCCACAACCGACCATATGCACGCCATTATCGCGATGGCAGCCATGCAGCGCGGCAAGCACGTGTATGTGCAAAAGCCATTGACGCACGACATTTACGAGGCGCGTATGCTCACTGAAGCAGCACGTAAATATAAAGTCGTAACGCAAATGGGCAACCAGGGCGCTTCCAACCCTGCGCAAACCCAGATGAAAGAGTGGTTTACCAAAGGTCTGATCGGCAATGTGCACGAAGCGCATGTCTGGACCAACCGTCCCGTATGGCCACAAGGAATTCCGGTTCCAACCGAAAAATTCCCTGTTCCTGCAGACATTGACTGGGAACTTTGGGTTGGATCGGCTGAATGGGTTGATTACAATCCGGCGTGGCATCCATTCAAATGGAGAGGCTGGTGGAATTTCGGAACGGGTGCACTAGGCGACATGGGTTGCCACCTGATCGACCCCGCTTTCCGCACATTAGGATTGGGTTATCCAACCGAATTAGAATGCAGCGTAGGACAAGTTTTCATCAAAGACTGGACGCCCGAATACATTCCCGAAGGCTGCCCGCCATCATCGAGGGTTCAGCTTAAATTCCCTGCAAACAAGATTAACAAATCCGAAGTAACATTAACCTGGCACGACGGCGGCCTACGTCCTTTCCATCCGGACATTATCCCCGCCAACGATCCGCTTGGTGAGCCAGACAGCAGCAATGGTGTTTTGTTAATAGGGCAAAAGGGCGTAATGACTTGCGGGACTTATGGTATTAACCCAAAAGTTTACCTGAACGACGGTACGAAGCTGGAATACAAGCAGGGTGATTTTGGAAACAAATACACACCAATGCCAGAATTCGGTCACCACGTCTCCTGGACAGACGCCTGCAAAGCCGGTTTCAACAGCAAAGAACACAAAGCATTAACCTCATCATTCGACTACGCCGGCCCATTGACCGAAACCGTCATCATGGGCAACCTCGGAATCCGTAGCTATAACCTGCGCACAGCGAAAGCAGACGGCAAAGGATTTGACTATCCAGGTCGGAAGAAATTGCTTTGGGATGGTAATAATATGAAGATTACCAATTTCGACGAGGCGAATCAGTTTGTGAAGAGGAAGTATCGTGGGGATTGGAAGTTGTCGTAAAGGGGGAGGAGTTTTATGTCGGCTGGGCTGACCCGGTCAGCCTGAGTTAACCAAACCCTGTCAGCCTGAGCCAATCAAGCCCTGTCAGTCTAAGGCAATCAAGCCCTGTCAGCCTGAGCCAACCAAGCCCTGTCAGCCTGAGCGGAGACGAAGGCGCGCTACCGTACAAGTAACGCGCCTTCGTCTCCGCTCAGGCTGACAGGGTTTTAAAACACAACATTATCAATCAACCTTACCGGCCCTAAAAACGCCGCAACGCAAATAGCATTCGTCCCGGCAGCACCAACAGTGGCAATTGGCTGCAATGTCTTCACATCCGCCACTTCAAAATAATCAAGCTTAAACTCTGGGATAGCATTAAATGCATTGCTAGCAGCGGAAACGGTTTCTGTAATGTCCTTTCCTGCCAGCAAACTTTGCTTTGCTTCTTCCAAAATCCTGTAAATATGCGGAGCAATGTTGCGTTCGGCGTCATTAAGCCTGCGGTTGCGGGAGGACATGGCCAGGCCGTCGGTTTCCCTTATGGTGGGGCAGACGATCAGTTCCAGGTTAAACGCAAGGTCTGAGACCAGCCTTTTAATGATGGAAACCTGCTGCAAATCCTTTTGTCCAAAATAAGCGCGGTGCGGGCTTACAATGTGAAAGAGCTTGGAAACGACTATGCCGACACCATTGAAGTGTCCTGGTCTTGAAGCCCCTTCCATCACACTTTCCAAAGTGCCGAAGTTGATCAGTAAGGACGACTTTTCAGGATACATTTCGTCTACGGAAGGCGCGAAGACGGCAGTGCAGCCTGCTTGTTCAAGCATAGCACAATCTGCTTCTAACGTACGCGGATATTTGAGCAGATCTTCCGGGTTATTAAACTGCGTAGGGTTAACAAAAATACTGGCGACCGTAACGTTATTCTCTTTGATAGATGCGTCAACGAGTGAAATGTGGCCTTCGTGCAATGCGCCCATAGTGGGAATTAGCCCAATGGTTTTTTGCTCTGAAAGTTGTTGATCGAGGAAACTGCGCAGGCCTTTGATTGAAGTAAATACTTCCATTGAAAAAGTGGAATCAGAGGGAGTAATCAAACCGCAGCGGATGCTTTTCTGTCATGTGAGCAACTATCTGTGGGCGATGAAAAAATTTGGAATGGGAATTCCCAAACTGAGCGCAATATGACATTTAGTTTGGAATATTTTTTGATTTTGCCATTTTTTTTGTATAATTTTGCAAAACTTTTTTTCACAAACTGCTGAAACATCTATGGAGAAACTACGAATTTTGTATGTAGCCAGTGAAATCAACCCTTTCCTCCAAACCACCGATGTTGCCGATTACGTTAGGAAACTTCCTCAGGCAATGCAGGAACGAGGTGCAGAAATCAGAATTCTTGTTCCCCGTTTTGGTCTTATCAATGAACGCAAAAACCGGCTTCATGAAGTAGTTCGACTGTCAGGAATAAATATTACCGTAGGAGATGAAGAAAAGCCTTTGATCATCAAAGTTGCTTCTATCCCTAATGCGAAGTTGCAAGTCTATTTTATCGACAATGATGATTATTTTCACCGCAAATCGGTGTTCTTTGATAAGGAGAATAACTTTTACGATGACAATGATGAGCGCGCGATCTTCTTCTGCAAAGGTGTATTGGAAACCGTTAAGAAACTGGGCTGGGCTCCTGACGTAGTGCATTGCAACGACTGGATGACTGCTTTGATTCCATTGTATCTGAAAACCACTTACCGCAACGATCCGATGTTTAAGGATACGAAAAGTGTGTTTACGGTGCATAACAATGCTTTTGACTATAAATTTGACGCAGATTTACATAACAAAGCGAAAGCAATGGATGTAAGTGATGAAGCTTTGGCTCATTTGCGCTCCAACGACTTTGAAGGATTTGTTAAAATTGGCTGTGCATACGCGGACGCTGTTTTGAAAGCGGACGATCATTGCAGCGAAAGTCTGAACCAGATTTTCAACAATGCGCCGAAACGTGTTGAGCTTGACGAACAGGATGAGAAGTTCTCGGAATCATATTACAATCTTTATACGGATCTGATGAACTGATCCCGGACATATCACTGAAAATGATGGCGGCCGTAATGGTCGCCATTTTTTTTGTACTAATCGTAAAAATCGCGGAATCGGATATTTACGATGTGTTCGAGCACTCATATGAAATTGGATAATTTTTAGTAATTAATTATAATATAGCTTGTTAAGCATTCCTGATTGCTATTTATTTGCACTGTATCATTTAACATACACTCAATTTAAATTCTTAAAATATGTGTGGAATTGTAGCTTACGTGGGAGGCAGAGAAGCTTATCCCTTAATTCTCAAAGGTCTTAAAAGGTTGGAATACCGCGGTTATGATAGTTCCGGAATTGCCTTGCTGGAAAATGACAAATTGGATATTTATAAGAAAAAAGGCAAAGTATCCGACCTCGAAAGTGAGCTTGCTTCCAAACATCTTACCGCCACAATCGGCATCGGGCACACGCGCTGGGCCACACACGGGGAGCCAAATGACGTAAATGCGCACCCGCATTACTCCAATAACCGCCGGCTTTCCATCATTCACAACGGCATTATAGAGAATTATGCTTCGATCAAACAAAATCTGGTCACAAAAGGGCATAAGTTTCTCAGCGATACAGACACAGAAGTTCTCATTCATTTTATAGAAGACATTCAGCAGGAGACGGGCGGTTCGCTGGAATCTGCTGTGAAACACGCGCTGAAAGAAGTCGTGGGCGCTTATGCAATAGTGGTGATGTCACTGGATCATCCGGGACAACTTATTGCAGCAAGAAAAGGGAGCCCGCTGGTAATTGGCATTGGAGAAGATGAATTTTTCTTTGCTTCCGACGCCACGCCGATCATCGAGTATACCAAAGATGTGGTTTACCTGGATGATTATGAAGTTGCTGTGATCAGCGAAGGCCGGTTAAGCATTCAAAATCTGGATAACACGGAAACGATTCCTTATATCCAGAAGCTGGAAATGGAGCTGGAAACCATCGAAAAAGGTGGTTATGACCATTTCATGATCAAAGAAATTTTTGAACAGCCGCGTTCCATCGCCGACAGTATGCGTGGAAGATTGCGTGCGGACGATGCACACTTGCAATTAGGCGGGCTGGCAAATTATCTTGATAAACTGGCAGAAGCAGACCGCATTGTAATCGTAGGCTGCGGCACTTCCTGGCACGCAGGTCTCGTAGCAGAATATCTTTTCGAAGAATTGGCAAGAGTGAACGTAGAGGTCGAATACGCCTCCGAATTCCGTTACCGAAATCCGGTTATCAATGAAAAGGACATCGTTATAGCCATTTCACAATCCGGTGAGACTGCGGATACATTGGCTGCCATAGAGCTGGCTAAGTCAAAGGGCGCGACGATATTCGGTGTTTGCAATGTCGTGGGTTCTTCCATCGCCCGTGCAACGCACGCAGGCGCTTACACACACGCAGGGCCGGAAATCGGGGTGGCGAGTACGAAAGCATTCACGGCCCAGGTGACAGTGCTAACTTTGATCGCTATTGCTACTGCGAAGCGCAAAGGCACAATATCCGAAGAGACTTACCGCCAACTGCTCATTGAGCTGGAAACCATTCCTGCGAAGGTGGAAAAAGTGTTTGAGAACGCTAATAAGATCAAAGAGATCGCATTTATATTCACCTATGCACGCAACTTTATTTATCTCGGGAGAGGTTTGAATTTCCCGGTGGCGTTGGAAGGCGCTCTCAAATTGAAAGAGATTTCCTATATCCACGCCGAAGGTTACCCTGCCGCAGAAATGAAGCACGGGCCTATCGCGCTCATCGACGAGGATATGCCGGTGGTTTTCCTGGCAACGAAAGATGGTTCTTACGAGAAAATCGTTTCCAACATTCAGGAAGTGAAGGCACGGAAGGGAAGGGTTATTGCCATTGTTACTGAGGGCGATACGCTCATTCCAGGCATGGTCGATTTTGTGATCGAGGTGCCTAAAACTCACGAGTTACTAACCCCGTTGGTTTCGGTAATTCCGTTGCAATTGTTGTCTTACTACATCGCTGTTATGCGCGGCAGGAATGTGGATCAGCCCCGGAATCTTGCGAAATCAGTGACTGTAGAGTAATATTTGATTTATGATCTTAAAAAAGCGAAGTTGTCTTAATGGCAATTTCGCTTTTTATTTTGCACAAACCTTTGTAGGAAATAATGTAATGTTGTTTTCGTTAAGTTTGCGCGTTCAGTTTTATAAAAGAGATCATTTCAATGTATAAAAAAATACTGCTTTTCTCTGTCATATGCATTATATCAGCCGCATGCAGTAAAAAAGAAGCCAGTTATGTTCCTAAGCCTAAGGGTTTTAACAGAGTGGATCTGCCGCCGCATACTTATCAAAAACTGACGCAGGAGCATCCCTATACATTTGAATTTTCTAAATACGCAGAGGCTGTTCCTGATACATTTGCAACGGCAGGTAAACATTGGATCTTCATCAATTACCCTCAGTTCAAAGCCAACATTCAAATCACTTATAAGGACGTTGCCAATAATCCTGCATTGCTGAAAGCTTACATTGACGACTCTTACAAGCTTGCCAGCAAGCACCAGATCCGCGCTTCGGCCATTCAGGAACAGCGCGTTTTGAGCAAGACTGGGAAAACGGCCATTTTGTTTAAAATAGAAGGCGACGTGCCCAGCCCTTGCCAGTTTTATACTACGGACAGTACAAAACACTTTATGCGCGGCGCTATATACTTTCCGACTGCCACAAAAAACGATTCGCTGGCGCCTGTCATCGATTATTTGCAAAAAGACATGATCCAGCTTTTGAACACATTGGACTGGAGATAAAAATCTAAAAGGCTTTGTTGCTGAATGTGCAAGGCTGTATCTTTGAAGTTCGGACCTCAACAACTGAAACACTATGGCTAAAAAGCAACCAAAGAACCAGCTACTTCTCGATTTTTCGGTGCGTGGTAACCGGATCGTCCTGCATCTTGGTCAGGTGGAGAGCCAGCGGTTGGCTGATGCGCTTTTTGAGGGATTGGTAAATGGAGATTGGATGATAGAGCCTGCGGGAGCGGTTGCGGACATTTCTTATGCGCAGGACATTGTACACCAGATAGGTCACAAACTGCCATATCCTGAGGGAATTAAAATTGCCCAGCTGCATAATGTGGATCCGAATTTCAAAGGATTTTCTGCAATATATCGTCAAAAAGGATGGGTGTTTGTCAATGCCGCTTCGGAGATAAATGAACGTAATTATCACATTCATTTGCTGACCGTGTCACTAGGTTTGCATACATTATATACGAATACAACCTCACTGGCAGCGCGTTCTGAGCGATTGATATTTGAAGCCTTGCTTCCTTTTGAAGAAGTAGAAAGCTTTTTCAGAAATGACATTTCAAAAATCCCTGATTTCCTGGCTGCTGACATAGCCAATTTCTTCAAAGTCCCGTTCCCAATGGTGCTGAAAAGAGCGTTGACTTTGAAAATCATCACAGATGCTCAGTATCGGACATTCATGACGGTTATTCCCGTCGCCTCTTCCAAGCCCCGTGAGCTTTTTGTTTCGCCGGATGGCAATATTGATGACCTGGAAGCACAGCTGTTTTCACAGGGAATGGAAGATTAATCCTTATTTACCTGCAGGTTACTCAGGTCGGGTAGGGGGCTTACCGAAGTCCAGCCGCCGTCCACGACGAGGCTTTGCCCTGTAATGTGCCCGGAATGCGGGGATAACAGGAATAGGGCAGCATTAGCAATGTCTTCACAAATCGCCGGGCGGCCCATAGGTGTGATCGCAGACCACATTTTCGGATAAGTCGGATCTTCGGCCAGTGTCCTTTCGGTCAATGTTGCGCCGGGGGCCACTGTGTTAATGGTGATGCCGTGCGGGGATAATTCCAGCACGAGATTTTTTGCCAACATTTCCAATCCTGCCTTTGTCATCGCATATGCGCCTAAAAACTGGTGCGCCTGATGGCCCACAACCGAAGACATCAGCAATATTCTGCCACCCGCTTTTTGCGCACGCATTTTCCGGGCTGCGGCTTGTGTAAGCAAGAAAGATCCCATCAGATTCACTTCCAGGACCTTTCTTAAATTTTCTTCCGGATAAGTAAAAAAGTCGCCGAAGAGCGTAATGCCTGCATTTGCAACCACAATGGAAAGTTTTCCAAAGCATTTAACAGCCTCTTCCACCATTCCATCGATCACTTCAACTTTGGAAGCATCGCCTGCAAATGCAACACATTCGCCTTCCATACTCCGTATTTTGCTCGCAGCTTCTTTGGCGAGGTCCTCGTCAAAGTCATTCAAAATCACGCAAGCTCCCTGTGACGCGAGTTGTTTTGCTATCTCATACCCGATTCCCTGTCCTGCTCCCGTTACGATCGCTACTTGATCATCAAATAATTGGCTGCTCATTATAATGTTATGATTTTGAAAGGGCGTTACTCAGCCTGACTTAATGCGAATCTCTTGATACTTTATCTCCGGATCCTCCAACCAGAAAATCGAGATCAGCACCTTCGTGCGCCTGCATGACGTGATTGATATGCAAATTCACATAACCCCGGTTATAGCCCATTTCCAACGGTTTCCAGAATTTGGCGCGTTCTGCAAGTTCCTCGTCCGACACTTCCAGATTTAGTTTCCTGTTTTCAACATCCAGCTCAATATAGTCGCCGTCCCTGACCAATGCGAGCGTTCCGCCCACAGCCGCTTCGGGTGAAATGTGCAAAACAACCGTTCCAAATCCGGTCCCGCTCATGCGCCCATCTGAAATCCGCACCATATCGATCACCCCCTGAGCAAGCAGTTTTTTCGGTAATGACATATTTCCTACTTCCGGCATTCCGGGATAGCCTTTCGGGCCTACATTTTTAAGAACCAGAATACTGTTTTCATCCACATCCAGGTCCGGATCGTCAAGGCGCGCTTTATAATCGTCAATATCTTCAAATACGATTGCCCGTCCACGGTGTTGCATCAGTTCCGGTTTCAATGATGCCGAGGGTTTGATCACCGCACCATTTACGCAAAGATTACCTCGCACAACAGCCAATCCGGTAAGGTCTTTAACGGGCTCTGCCAGCGTAGCGATCACTTCCGGATCGAAGCATTCGGCCGTGGCACAGTTCTCCGCCATTGTTTTCCCGTTCGCTGTAATCACATTCTGATGCAGCAATCCGAGCATTTCTTTTATTACAACAGGCAAGCCGCCTGCATAGTAGAAGTCTTCCATGAAATAGCCGCCGGAAGGCTGCAAATTAAGCAGTAGGGGCACCTTCGCACAAAGCGCATTAAAATCATCCAACGAAAGATCAACACCGATCCGACCTGCAATGGCAAGAAGGTGTATGACAAAATTCGTCGAGCCGCCAATGGCCGCATTGAGCATAATAGCGTTTTCAAAAGCTTCTTTCGTTAATATCTGGGACAGGCGCAGATCCTCGTGCACCATCTGCACAATCCTGCGACCCGACAAATGAGCAAGCACTTTTCTGCGCGAATCCGCTGCCGGGATAGCCGCATTTTCGGGTAGGGTAAGCCCTAATGATTCCACCATACAAGCCATCGTGGAAGCGGTTCCCATTACCGCACAATGTCCGTTGCTACGGCACATGCAAGCTTCTGAGGTAGTAAACTCTTCCTGTGAAAGTTCACCTTTGCGGTACATTTCACTGAACCGCCAGATGTCACTCGTGCCAATGCTTTTGCCCCTGTAACGACCTGTGAGCATTGGCCCGCCTGAAACTACGATTGTAGGAATATTTACACTGGCAGCACCCATGACAAGCGATGGCGTGGTCTTATCACAACCACAAAGCAGCACAACGCCGTCAACCGGGTTGGCACGGATCGATTCTTCCACATCCATGCTCGCCAGGTTCCGGTATAGCATGGCCGTGGGTTTCATTAATGTTTCGCCTAGCGACATAACCGGAAATTCAACCGGGAAGCCTCCTGCTTCCCATACGCCCCGTTTTACCGATTCTGCCAGTTCCCGAAAATGACCATTACAAGGCGTTAATTCCGAAAATGTATTGCAAATGCCGATTACCGGTCGTCCGTCGAATTCATCTGCCGGGTAACCCTGATTTTTCATCCAGGCCCTGTATATAAATCCATCCTTACCGGACTTTCCGAACCATCCGCGGCTGCGCAATTTATTTTCCTCCATTATTTCGCCCATGTTTATATTCAAATAAGTAAAGGCCGCTGGCAGTAAAATATAATTCCATTAACCCTTTAAAATAAATATTGTATCTTCGTTTTACACGTGCCCGGGGATTTCCATGATTTTGTTACGAGGTTATAAATTGTTGCTATACTTGCTCTTACCATTGGTTTCGTTACCTTCCACCGCACAATTTCAGGCCGACAACTTTATTGAAAAATTACTGAAAAAGCATCCCGATAGATTTGCCGAGCTCCTTAAAGATCCCGATAAATACCAGATCCAGATCCTCTACACGAAGATTGACAGAAACCGCAAAAACGAGCCGCATTTCACCACGCACCGCTATCAGGTTGATAATTCAAACTACTTTTATCCGGCGAGCACCGTCAAGCTTCCGGCTGTTGCGCTGGCTTTTGAAAAACTGAACAAACTGGGCATTAATAAGGATACACCCATGTTTACAGGAGCAGAGCGTCCCGAGCAGACGGCTGTAAAATCAGATTCAACCTCTGAAAATAAGTTGCCATCCGTTGCGCATTATGCCAAGAAAATCCTCCTGGTAAGCGACAATGATGCATTTAACCGGCTGTACGAGTTTATCGGACAGGAAGAGTTCAACGATTCTCTGCATAAAAAGGGCTTCACCAATGTAAGGATCACGCACCGGCTGGATTCACCCATAGGACCTGAAAACAACAGATATACCAATCCGGTCCGGTTTGAAAAGGATGGCAAGGTGGTTTTTGAGCAGCCGGCGAAATATGCGGCAAAAGAACTGAAATCGTCTACGCCTATTCTGATAGGGAAGGGTCATATGAAGGACAATGTGCTGGTGAATGAGCCTTTTGATTTTTCAACGAAAAACTACTTTGCGCTGGAAGATCAGCATCGGTTGTTAAAAACCCTATTCTTCCCTGAGCAGGTGCCCGCCAGCCAGCGGTTTAATCTTACTCCCGAAGATTATCGTTTTATGTATCAGTATATGTCCCAATTCCCGGTTGAGACAAGCTTCCCGGAACATTATACGGACGATTACTATGACGGTTATGCGAAATTTCTGCTATTTGGGGCGACTAAAACGCGGTTACCAAGGCATATCCGGCTTTTTAACAAGGTAGGCGATGCCTATGGCTTTCTGCTGGATAACGCCTACATCGCAGATTTTGAGAAGGGAATTGAATTTATGCTGACTGCCGTTATCTATTGCAACGAAGACCAAGTCTTCAATGACGACAAATATGATTACGAGACGGTTGGGTTTCCATTTATGACCAACCTCGGTAAAACTATTTTTGAGTATGAGGTAAACCGGAAAAGGGCCAACAGGCCCGATCTGAGCCGGTTTGAAGTCGAGTACGACAAATAAAAGCTAAGAAACTTTCCACTTCATCTTAGGAGCGATCTGACAGATGTACAGATTGATCAAATGTCCTACGATCAGCAATCCCGAGCCAATGTAACCCAGCCAGGTGAATACAGGATGTGCCGCTTCGAAAATCAATGATACCGAAAACAACGCCAATGCTCCCCATAAGATCGTCCTTACAGCAATTGATTTATGGTTTTTCGTTGCGTAAAAGACGGCAACGCCGTTAATCAGAATAAAAAGATAATCAAGGGAAACCAATCCGGCGTGGTGGTGATGCGAAGACATCGCGGTGCCGAATGCCAGTGCAGGCATCAGCAGGCAATGCACGATGCACAACACAGAACCCAGGATTCCGATATAATCTGCTTTGCTATGTGAGTGTTCTGCTTTCATCCTATATACAATAATGTTGCAAAAATAAACCTATCTGGCATCACTTGCAACAGAGTTGCACAATTATTTTTGTGATCAGTCGGTTCTTCATTTTTGCATTACCCAAATCCCTTTTGAAATTGTTACACTTAGAACTTAACTTTGACGGGAAAGGTTTTATAAAAAACGTACCTGGTATGGAATGCCCGGTATAGAATGCCCGGTATGGAATACCCGTAACGGGATTCCAAAAATCAATTATTGGAAACAATGGATCAGTTAAGAGAAACATTGAAAGGGCATCATCTGCGGACGACAACATGCCGTGAAGATGTACTTTCGACATTTATAAGTAAGAAAAATGCGTTGTCCCATGGTGATCTGGAAGGGGCGCTTGGCGAAAACTATGATCGGGTGACCATTTACCGAACATTGAAAACCTTTCTTGAAAAAGGCATCATTCATAAGGTGCTGGACGATGAGGGATTGCGCTATGCATTATGCTCGCACAATTGCTCGGAGGAAAAACATCATCACGACCATATCCACTTTAAATGCAGTGAATGTGGAGAAACCAATTGTCTTGAGAATCTACACATTCCTGCCGTTCAGCTGCCAAAGGGTTATCACCCTGAAAATTTCAACCTGTTGATCCAGGGAGTTTGCCCGAAGTGCGGTTAATTACTGCACTTTCAGGTTAAAATCAAGATTTACATCGTCGCTTCCAGGTCCTGGCGTTCCATTCTTAGTGTCAGGCTGGTGACGCAGCTGAACTTTCAACTTTCCTAATCCTGCTACAGTAGTCACTGCTTTTCCGGTTAACCCAATTGGAAAATTATTCTCATCCTTATCACTATAAGTATAAGTAAGCAATGCGGATGGTGAAGGCGTGTACACAAATAAATGCTCGTCCGACTCCTCAGCAACTTCCTCCGTAATGTTATCCGCAGGCGTTTTGCTCTCGTCCAGTAACTCAATGGCCACCGTATAAGTTTTGTTGGGTTTCAACGCAATGGTATCGAATTGAGTTGGTGCATTCCCACCGTCACCATCGGCATCTTTGTACGAAAATGATTGGACATTGGTCGTTCCGTCCTCTGTAAATTTCAATGTTACGGAAGTGATCAATTCGTTTTCGTCGTCGATCTGGACATCATCGCCGGCATCTTTGCATTGGGTAAAGGAAACGGTCGCAGCCAGAAGCAGCATCCAGGAAATTTTACGGTTCATTTTCATAGGTAAAGTATTTATGTAATTGAGTAAAAAAGATCTCACGCACCAAACTTCCATTTCAGGCGCAACGATGCATTGCGGCCCATGTCATCCGCGTAATATCTGAACCGGTTCAAATAGTCGCGGTAAGCCACATTGAAGAGATTTTGAACAGACAATCCGACTTCGAGCTGCTGTTTTTCGGAAATATTGAATGTCGTTCCCATTTGTACATTCCACAACGAATAGGCCTTGGGCGGCGCCAGAAAGTCACTAGCCGGCGGCACACGCTTCTGCTGTGCTACAAATAAATTTCCGATGGAAAAATAAGCCTTATGCCATTTGGCATCTTCCGGCAGTTCATATTTGATCTGATTATCGATCCTGTTGGCAGGAATTAATACCAGATAATTGTCGTTCCGCCGATCATAAACACGCAGATAGCTCAACTTGCTCGAAACAGTCGTGTGTTTCATAAACTCCCAGGTCGCCGAAAGGTCTATGCCTTTGAAACTGGCGTCTGTTTGGGTGTATTTAAAATATGGAAACGCGCCCCGAACGGTTAAAATTGGCTCGGCTTGTGGTTTCAGGTAAATAAAATCTGAGATAATGTTGTAGTAACCGCCGATTTCCGCTGTAAACTTCGGGCTTGCATATTTTACGCTGGCAATGCTATTAAGCGCCTTTTCTGCGTTTAATGTGGCGTCGCCTTTCTCAAAAGCAGCAGCGCCATGATGCACGCCGTCGCTGAACAGTTCACTCACATTAGGCGCACGCCATGCCGTTCCGAAATTGAGTCTTGCCGAGAATTTTTCTGAAAAATTCCGGGTTGCACCCAGTGTTCCGGAGAAATTGGCGAATGTGAAATCATGCGATACTTTCTCACGGTTCACGATCCGGAAAGACGTCAGTGAGCGATAATCGTAACGCGCGCCCGCTTCCAGTTCCCAGCCATTGGTCACATATCGCTCCATCCAGAAAAACCCAATGTTGAACTGATTGAAGTTGGGGATCAGCGGCCGGCCATCCATTAGGTTAAACTGGTATAATGTGCTGATTCCGAGCTGCCCGGCAAGTTTTCCGGCAATGGGCTTATGATCCCAGACTACATCATTGGTTAATGTGGTCAGTTTAAATGTCAGTTCGGGATGGTTCAGGGCTGCTATGGAGTCATTTCTGGGGCGGTGCAGATCAAATTCGTTCCTATCGTTCAATTGCCGCGCAATGGTCCATTGAAATCGGTTGCCATTTTGAAAATGATAATGTGTCTCCGCCTTCATGAGCTCATGGCTCACATTCTGGTTAGGCCGGCCAATGTTATAGCTAAAACCCGATTTAATAAACGGCTCGCCATTCTCAATCACACTTAACAGGTCCGTAACGCTGCCAATGTGAGATCCGGAAAATATACCGATCTGCGTATCGAAGCGGCTATAAAAGACATCAATTCCTAAGCCCTTATGCCGGTAACCCGCTGCAAGTGAGAAGTTTTTCTCGCTGATGCCCGTATTATCCAGGAAATAATCGGGCGTCCGGATATTTCCGCCTCTTTTCACAGTTCCCTGCGCCCGCCAGCCAAAACCTTTGAAACCCTTAATGCTGCCTTGCAATGTTCCCGACAAAACGCCTTGCCTGCCATTGGTAAAACCAACTGCGTTCACTTCGCCGCTTAATGTTTTATCAAAAGGAAGCTCCTCCGGCTCCACGAGAATTACGCCGCCGATCGCATCCGAGCCGTAACGTACACCCGCAGCGCCTTTTACAACCGATAACCGGGTTGCTATGAAAGGGTCAATTTCGGGTGCGTGCTCGGAACCCCATTGCTGGCCTTCCTGCCGCACACCATTGTTCATGATCAGGATCCTGTTGCTATGGAGGCCGTGAATGACAGGTTTTGATATCGACGAGCCCGTTTGCAGGGATGTAACGCCGGTCATTCCTTTTAAACTTTCTGCCAGATTTTGCCCGCGCGTTTTGTCAAGATCGGCTCCTGTAATGGTCGATAACGGTTGCGAGCTTGGCGCATCGGTCCTGTGTGCCGTGATCTCAACATCCTTTAAATGCACCTCCTGTTCCAGCAAATTGAAGTTTTCTTCATGACCAGCAGTTAAATCCAGCTTTTCACGGAAAGGATTGTAACCAATGATCCTGCATTCTAATGTATAAGCGCCAGGACAAAGATTCCGCAGCTCGTACCGCCCGTTCTCATCTGTAAAAACACCGCTGTTTTGTCCAACTATCAGGACCGTGGCGCCAACAATCGCCTGCCCGGTGTGCTGATCCTTCACCACTCCCTTTACAAAACAAGCGCAATCCTTGGTCTGGGCATGTGCAATGAAGGAGGTAAGAAATAGAAGGAGAACAGTGGCAATCCGTTTCATGTCAGCACTTTATGCCTTAAAAGAGAAGTTTGTGTAACATTGAAGTGTTACAATGTTGCAAAAATATGTGTTTTGCAACTGCGTTGCAAATAAAAGCTTTAACAATTTTCGGATTTTAACGGCGATTTAATAGCTGAAACGTAAATTTGCGTCACATTTTATGCCCTGTCGTTTTGTCTGATCTGCTTCTTGCCAAAATACTGCTTATGCCTCCCCTAATTGCGGGCGTTACACTTGCCGTCAGAAAATGGGGTGAAGGCTTAGGCGGCTGGATCGGCGGATTTCCCTGGGTTGCCGGGCCTATTTCCTTTTTTATTGCATTGGAACACGGCCCGTTATTCGCCGCTTCCACGATCACTTCTGCATTGCTGGGCTCGGTTGGGACCATATTGTTCGCATTGGTCTATTCCGTCCTCTCGTCCCGACTGTCATGGTTGCCCACCGTTCTGATCAGTTACGTGGTGTTCTTTATCGTGGCGATTTTATCATTGGGAAGCACCATATCATTGGTCTCAGCCGTGATCCTGAATCTCGTTGTGTTAACGGCAGTTTTGTATTTTTTTCCAAAACCAAAAGGAAAAGGGGAGGTGAGGAAGCAGCCGGTTTACGACATTCCGTTGCGTATGCTCGTTGCAACGTTTTTTGTGGTGTTACTAACTCAGGCCGCAGATTATCTCGGGCCCACTTGGAGCGGAATCTTGACTCCTTTCCCGATCATGACCTCCACATTGGCCGTTTTTACACATTCGCAGCAAGGATCTGACGCGGCCGTGCGTATTCTTTACGGGTTGCTTTTGGCAGGTTATGGGTTTGTGGCGTTCCTGGTGGGTGTGGCGATGCTGGTGCCGCAAATGTCCATTGGCGCGGCCTATGGGATCTTGACCGTAGGCACAATGGTCATCAATGGGATTACAATCAAGCTGATCCGCTGAGGGAGCGAATCAGCCCGAATGCTTATTCTAAACTCTTTCCAGTTTCACAGGATACGTTTTCTTGGCGTTCCACTGGCAAACATAAATATTCTCATCCTGGTCTACGCACACGTCGTGGCAATGCATGAAGATGGGTTTTTCCTGCAATATTAACTGCAATTCGCCCTTCTGATAAACAGGCGCTGTTCCGCCGGGATTCGAAATAACCTTGTTGTTTTTATCAATAATGGTCACAAAACCAGAGTTTGGTGTCTGGTTCAGATAACGCAGCCTTGACCAGCAGACACCCGCGAAAAGAGTGTCGCCGTGAAATACGGGACGACAAACGAATGCGCCGGGCAGGAACAATGTGCTCAAATATTTTCCGTCTAATGTAAATCTTTTGAAAGCATTGTGCGCGCGGGAGGTGATGAGCAATGTTGGATTCGCTTTGTCCCGGTAATCGATCGATATTCCGTGGGCTGTTGAAAACTGTGCGTCGCCATCTCCAGATCCACCGAATTTATCGATGAATTCACCTTTCTGATTGTATCTCAAAATCCACTGTGAGCCGTAACCATCTGCAACATAAATCGTTCCGTCGGGCCCGATGGCCGTTTCTGTGGGTTTGAATGGATCGGCTTCTTTATAGGCACCAACTTTTGAGGGATGTTCAATGGTCAGCAGGATTTTTCCTTTTAAATCTGTTTTGAAGACCTTACCCAGGTTGGGATCGCTGATAAACAGGAACTCTTCGCCGTTTGCATTCCATAGCGTAAGGCCATGCCCGCCTGGAAATTCGTGTCCCCAGGTTTCCAGCAATTTGCCGGACCTGTCGTAAATAAGAATGTTGTTTTTAACTTCATCACCCACCATAATCAGCCTGCCTTTGCTGTCCTGCACCATTTCGTGGCAATTGTTAACCGGAAACTTTGCAGCATCCAGATTGCCCCAGCTTTGTTGCACCTTGTATTTATAGGATCCGTGGCCGATCACTTCCCCATCCACTTTTGGTTTGGCATGAAGAATATAGAACGGCTTGAATGTGATGGCAGCGGCAGTTAATGCTGTTAATTTGGCAAAATCGCGGCGGGTATGTTGTTCAGGCATAACGATTGTTTTCTATGCAAAAGGCGGATGCAAGGAAATCTTACTATTTTACCTTTTTACATAAAATCAACTCGCAGAATAACGTTTGCCGTAGCGATTCAGCCAATCCATGAGGCGGTTCACGTCCTGCATCTTAAACAGTTCGCTTCCAGAGTTCATCGTGGCCGCGGTTCCGCAGGCAACGCCCATTCTAACCGCTTCCCGCACGGATTTCCCCTGGGATAGTGTCCATATAATGCCGGCAAGCATGCTATCGCCCGCTCCGACTGTACTTTTGGGTTCCACAGGAGGAGCCGGGATATGTTCCACCTGGTCTTCGGTGACGAGCATTGCGCCCATTGCGCCCATTGAAACGACAACAATTTCGCATTGACCGCGGATGATCAATGCCCTTGCAGCATCGTCCACTTCATCCAGTTCCAGTTTTTCAACGCCTACCAGCTCAGCGAGTTCGTCAATGTTGGGTTTGAGGAGATAAATTCCTGCTTCTGTGGCATAGCGTAGCGCATCCCCGGATGTATCCGCTATGAATCTGGCGCCCTGCTTATCAGCTATCTTTGCGATCTGACCATAAAAGTCTGCCGGAACCCCTGGCGGCAAGCTCCCACTGGCAATGATATAGGACGGTTTTGGATCGATGTCTTCCAAGGTTTCAATGATCGAGCGGACTTCCGTTGGCATCATCTCGGTTCCCGGCATCCCAAAACGATATTGAAAACCGGTGCTTTTTTCGAGCACATGGAAGTTTTCACGCGTCCACTGCTTGGTTTCAATCACCATTGTTTCCACGCCTTCCGCTTTCACCAGTTTGTGCAAACGCTGGCCTGTTGGCCCGCCTATCGTAAAGATGGCGATGGGGTTCCCACCTAACCTATGCACGGCTTTGGCCACATTGATCCCTCCGCCACCCGCTTCAAAGTTCGGGGCGTCGCAGCGCAGTTTATTATCAGGCACAATGCGTGAGACATTTGAGCTTTTATCAAGGGCTGGATTAATTGTAAGCGTTACAATGGGGCCGGTTGCCATATATTTCTATTGCGTAAGTTAAAAACCAACAAGTCCGAAAGAACTTATTAAACGAATTTACGCGAATAAAAGAAAAAAAGCGATCTGTGGTGCAGCCTGCATAATTTCTTCACACAACTATGACCTGATAACGCTTAGAATTGGCCATCCGTAATCTCCCAGCCACCATCGACTGTGAAGATTTGCCCGGTCGTAAAGCGCGCATAATCAGACATAAAATAGACCGAAGCGCCATCCAGGTCGCCCGCCAAGCCATAACGTCCGCCATCGAGGGGTTGTTTGCTTCTGATATATTGGTCTGAGGCCTCCGAGCTGTTCTCAACGCCCTCAATGATGCCGGGCGTTAATACATTGACGCGGATATTTTTGGAGGCATAGGAAGCTGCGATGGATTTTGAAAAACCAATCACGGCAGATTTCGCAGTGGCATAAGCATGATTGGCAAAATGCTGCGAAGCCGGAGCATGCGCCAGCACGGAGCTCATATTGAGAATGCTGCCACCTTTGTTCATGCCTATAAATGTGCGGATAGCAGCCTGGTTTGACAGCATGAGCGAAGTTAAATTGAGATCCAGTGTCTTATTCCAGCCTTCGAGCGAGAGTTCGTGCAGAGGGCCGTCGCCGAATTTTTCACCGCTTCCGCCGGCAACGTGGTATAGTCCATCAAAACTGCCGAATTCCCGGATACAAAGCTGAATTGCGTCCAATGCAGTTTGCGGATGCGTGGCGTCGCCTTGCTTGGCGCGGGCCGTATTGCCCAGGTGCAGCTCGGCCACGAGGCAGTTCTCCGGATTGCGGCCTACAACGACCACATTGGCACCATTTCTCACAAAAGCCTTAGCAGCGGAAAAGCCCAGCCCTGTTGTTCCTCCAATTATTACAATAGACTTATTTGCTAACCAATTTTCCATTTCAGAATTTAATTTTAATGCAAAATAGGACTATTGCCATAAAAAGTAAAACGCTCTGAATTCCGGTGAGGAAAGCAGAGCGTTTCAATATTGCTAATCGCTTGTTTAAGCCACTGAGCGAAGTAATGACATGGAGGATTTCTCGAACTTGTCTTTGGCGTAATCCAGCGAAAGCGTGAATTCTTTCACATCTTTTTGGGAAGGCAAATCAAACATCGCGTCTGTCATGATCGACTCGCATATCGCGCGGAGACCACGTGCTCCCAGTTTGTAAGTCATGGCCTGGTCAACGATAAAGTCCAGCACTTCGTCTTCAAAATGAAGCGTGATGCCCTCCATGGAGAACAATTTTGCATATTGTTTTACCAATGCGTTTTTAGGCTCTGTTAAAATCCTGCGCAATGTTTCGCGGTCCAATGGATTCAAATGAGTCAAAACAGGCAGACGGCCGATCAATTCTGGGATCAGACCGAAGGATTTAAGGTCCATAGCAGTCACATAACGCATCAGATTTCCTTTATCAAAGATCTCGATAATGCGGTTATCTCCCGAAAAGCCGATCGGACGCGTGTTAATGCGTTTTCCAATGTGCCTTTCAATGCCGTCGAATGCGCCTCCGCAAATGAACAGGATGTTTTCCGTATTCAAAGTGATCATTTTCTGGTCGGGGTGCTTGCGTCCGCCTTGTGGTGGAACATTCACAGACGAGCCTTCCAGTAATTTCAAAAGGGCCTGCTGGACACCTTCGCCGCTGACATCCCGTGTAATAGAAGGATTATCCGATTTACGCGCGATTTTATCAATTTCATCAATATAAACAATCCCACGCTCAGCTGCTTCCACATTGTAATCAGCCGCTTGCAGCAGTCTGGTCAAAATCGTTTCAACATCTTCACCAACATAACCCGCTTCTGTAACAACGGTTGCATCCGCCACGCAGAAAGGAACCTGGAGAATGCGTGCGATGGATTTGGCCAAATAGGTTTTCCCGGTTCCCGTTTCGCCTACCATTATAATGTTCGACTTTTCGATCACAACGTCATCTTCGGAAGTCGGCTGGTTGAGGCGCTTGTAGTGATTATAAACGGCAACTGCCAATGAGCGCTTTGCTTCGTCCTGGCCAATTACATATTGTTCGAGGAAATGCTTAATTTCTTGCGGGGGAATGGGTTTCAGCTTGGGTAACTTGGTCTTTTTTTCCTTTTTATCTTCTTTGGACCCCAACTCCTCTGTTATTACCTGATGTCCCTGCGCGATGCAGTGATTACATATATGTGCATCGATTCCGGAAAGTAATAAATCTACTTCGTTTTTCTTACGTCCGCAGAACGAACAACTAACTTGTGCCATTGATTTCGCTGTATTTTAAATAATTGCAGGTTTGTCGCCAACTTGAACTTGCTGTATGATTACAAACCAGGAGCCACATTAACAAGAAGACTGAAATTAATGTTTCAAAAATCTTACCGATGTTGACCTGTGTAGAGACAATATTACAAATTTCCGGTTTTTTGTCGGGGTTACCAAATCGGCCCCGGGCCTTATAATAAGAACCGCCCGGACAGGGAACCTATCCGGGCGGTTAAAATAAAAGCATTCAGACCTTATTTGTCTCTTGTCAAAACTTCGTCAATCAGACCGTAATCCTTTGCTTCCAAGGCTTTTAACCACTTGTCGCGATCGGAATCGATAGCAATTTGCTCAGGTGTCTGACCTGTGTGGTTTGCCAGGATTTCGTACAACTCGTGACGCAGTTTTACAATTTCACGCGTGGTGATTTCAATGTCAACCGACGTTCCCTGCGCACCGCCTGATGGCTGGTGAATCATTACACGGGCATGTGGAAGTGCGGATCTTTTTCCTGCCGCGCCGCCTGCCAGAAGCACCGCACCCATAGAAGCTGCAAGGCTCGTACAAACCGTTGCCACATCCGGACGCACATATTGCATCGTGTCATAAATTCCCAAGCCTGCGTACACAGAACCGCCCGGGCTGTTGATATACATTAAAATATCTTTTTTTGCATCAGCCGATTCAAGGAACAAAAGCTGGGCAACTATTATGTTGGCAATGTTGTCGTCAACACCGGTTCCCATAAAAATAATGCGGTCGGCCATCAGGCGCGAAAAAACATCTACTTCACGGAAGTTCATTGGACGCTCTTCAATTACTGAACGCGTCATATTTTCAACTGTGTGGTTTACGTAGCCGTCAACTGTAAGACCATTCATTCCAAGGTGGTGAACGGCGTATTTTCTAAATTCATTTCCGTGGTTCATCGATCAATTTAAATTTTAATTGAAGTAATATTAAAGGGCAAATAAGTAAAAGAACAAAAAGCGCTATC
Organism: Dyadobacter alkalitolerans DSM 23607; assembly: GCF_000428845.1. Taxonomy (GTDB): domain Bacteria; phylum Bacteroidota; class Bacteroidia; order Cytophagales; family Spirosomataceae; genus Dyadobacter; species Dyadobacter alkalitolerans. The sequence goes on from NZ_AUAS01000006.1 coordinate 107,112, forward strand.
TGTTAGTTTCTGTTAATAATCCAGCCTCTTTATTCTTTGGATTTCACAAAATTGATTATTTCATTGAATAATCCTTGTCTATTCAAGCGATAAATTATCGAAAATTGCGAGAGTCAGCGAAGAAGGTCTTTATTACATTGCACAACAAATGATAAATCGGCATGAAAAACGCGGTGGCTATGAATGTTACATCAAACTTGTCTGAAAAAATTCGCCTGATCCGGCTGCAAAAAGGCCTTTCTCAGGAAAATATGGCTGATATGCTCGGCCTTTCCACAACGGCATACGGTGATCTGGAACGTGGCCGGACTGAGCTTTCTGTTTCCAGAGTCGAAAACATTGCCAAATTACTCGACGTCCCGCTCCCGGAATTACTGGGCTTCGACGGATTGACCATGTCAGAAACCGAATGGCTTCGTCAGGAAAATACACGGTTACTCTCGGAAAACCGCCGAATGCAGAACGAGCTTGATCAATGGAAGATGAAATTCAAGCAATGGTTCGGCGACGGGATCATTCGGCATATTGGAGAAGAACGCGAACGCATTGGTTTTAAATAAAAACACCGTTCATGCAACTGCAATGAACGGTGAAAAAAAATATTATCAGAACTGGTTACGCGGCTACTTCTTCGCCTTTCGCTAGTTTTTCAAATTCGCTTACTTCAATGGTCTGCTCGTCCGTAGAAACCTGGCTGCGGATGATCTCCATTACTTTGTTATCAAAAACCTGATTAAAAACCTGTGTATAGTTATCACGCTCTTTATCAGCAAGGTAACCCTGAGCCACGCGGTCGATGGTTTCTTTCATGTTGTCATCGTCTCCGTAGATACCGAACTGTCCTTTTACCATGTTGCGGGTAAATTCAAGGATTTCAGGATATTCTACTTTAACGCTTTCTTTGTCAGCCACTTTATTTTTGATCAGGCTCAATTTCAATGATTTTTTGAAATCTTCGAATTGCTCTTCGATCTGCTCGCGAGTGAATTTGCCTTCGTTCGTGCGTTCCAACCAGTCTTTCAAGAAGTCGCCCGGAAGTTCGATGGCAATGCTGTCCAACAAAGCATTCTCGATATCGCGACGAAGCAATGCTTCTGTTTCGCGCTCGTAGTTTCCTTTGATGATTTCCAGAAGCTTTTCGTTGAACTGCTCTTCGTTTTCAACCTGGCCAGGTCCCAAAACTTTATCAAAAAGATCCTGGTTCAGCTCCGATGCAGCTGAACGCGTTACATCTTCAACAACCAATGTATAGTCGCCGGAAAGCGTTGCTACATCTTCTTTTTTCTTACCGGTAACGTGTGCAATCGCTGCTTCGTCGGCAAATGTATTTTGAATGTCAAAAACGACTTCGTCGCCTTTTTTAACACCAATGAACTTCGCCAATGCATCTGCTTTCACTTGCTTGGTAGGGATCGCAGTGCGGGTCGTAAACTCAGAAGATTCTTGTTTCAGCTCTCCGAAGATCATATCACCTTCTTCGCTCATTTCGGGATGAATGTTTTCTGCAAAACGCTCACGCAGGTTTTCGATTGTTTTAGACAATTCTGTATCGTCAACATTAATCGTGTAACGTTTTACGGCGGGAAGCTCGGAGAAGTTAATTTCGAAATCCGTAGCAACACCCAGGTCATAAATGAATTCCAGTTCGCTTGGGCTGTCCCAGTTTACTTCGGCAGCTTTTTCGCGGTTGGGAACAGGATCGCCCACAACCTGTAATTTATTTTCTCTGATATAGCTGCTTACGGCAGTGCTCAACAGGTTGTTCACCTCATCAACCAGAATGCTTTTACCATACATGCGCTGAATCACATGGGATGGCACTTTGCCAGGACGAAAGCCTTTCAGGTTAACCTTTTTTGAGTAATCCTTGATCGTCTTATCAATTTTAGGCTGATAATCGTCTTTCGTCAACGTTACTTTAAGAGAGGCTAATGTCGGCGAATTTTGTTCTAATACAACTTCCATGTGTCGCTTATGCTATGGGTAAAACTTTTAGATTAAATAGAAAAGAAAAACAAAAATGCCCTCAAAACTAAGTCCTGAGGGCATTTGACGGGTTTTACTTCGGAGCAGCTCATTTTTCTTATCGAGATAGGAATCTTGACGCCCCGTCATTCCCTTGTTAATCGTACGGGCGGAGGGAATCGAACCCCCACGCCTTGCGGCACTAGATCCTAAGTCTAGCACGTCTACCAGTTCCGCCACGCCCGCTCACTTATTTCCCGTTTTCGACGCCTTTTGTCGAATTGGGAGTGCAAAGGTATTCTTATTTTTTAGATAGATGCAAACTTTTTTGAAAATTTTATCTTTGGGTAAAATTAAATTGAAAAATGTCGCTGGAATTTGTTATTTTGGTGAAGCATACCAATTAAAATATAGCAGTGGAGCAACTCGTTGAACCCCTCACCATTGATCTGGAACAGGAGCGGAAGGATATTCTCAAAAAATACCGGAGGTTATTACGAACAGCCAAGCCCTTCTTAAAGGATAATGATGCCAAATTAATCAAAAAAGCCTTTTACACTTCCGTGGACGCGCATAAAGACATGCGTCGCCGCTCGGGAGAGCCCTATATTTACCACCCGCTTGCCGTTGCCCAGATCGTAGTTGAAGAGATCGGATTGGGTACGACGGGCATTGTGGCCGCCTTGCTGCACGATGTTGTGGAAGATACGGATATGCGTATCGAAGACATTGAGCGGCTGTTTGGCAAAAAAGTAGCAAAAATCATCGACGGACTGACCAAAATTTCCGGAAGGTTCGAATATGGCAGTTCACAACAAGCTGAAAACTTCCGCAAAATGCTGCTCACATTGTCTGACGATGTGCGCGTAATTCTCGTGAAACTTGCCGACAGGCTGCATAACATGCGGACGCTGGACAGCATGCCGCGCGACAAACAGCTGAAAATTGCTTCCGAAACGATTTTCATTTACGCACCGCTGGCGCACCGGCTTGGACTTTACAGCATTAAGTCGGAGCTGGAAGAGCTTTACCTGAAATATACCGAACCCCAGGAATACCGTGCTATTGCTAGGAAACTGAGAGAGACCAAAGGCATCCGCGACCGGTTTATCTCGAAGTTTATGGAGCCGATTGCGCAGGATCTGGAATCTGCGGGATTGAATTTTATCCTGAAAGGCCGCCCCAAATCGATTTATTCGATTTGGAACAAAATGAAAAAGCAGAACAAGCCTTTTGAAGAAATCTATGACCTTTTTGCCATTCGCATTGTCCTGGAATCTTCGGCCGAGAATGACAGGGAAAAAGCGATCTGCTGGCAGGCGTATTCCATTGTTACCGACCATTATAAGCCCAACCCGGACCGTTTGAAAGACTTTTTGAGCACACCGCGTGCCAATGGTTATCAGTCACTCCACTCGACGGTTATGAGCAAAAGCGGACAGTGGGTGGAAGTGCAGATCCGGACTTCGCGCATGGATGAAATTGCGGAGAAGGGCTATGCGGCGCACTGGAAATACAAGGGCAATGATACGAAAGTAAGAGGCAACATTGAGCAGTGGATCACTCAGGTGAGGGAGACATTGGAGAACGGTTTTGGGGACAAAACGGCCGCTATCGAATTCCTGGATGAGTTCAGGAGCAATTTGTTCAACGAGGAAGTTTTTGTTTTTACACCAAAAGGAGAACTGAAAGTGCTGCAAAGCGGTGCTACTGCACTGGATTTTGCATTTGACATACACTCGGAAGTCGGCGTGCATTGCATGGCCGCGAAAGTAGGAGGGATCCTCGTTCCGATTAGTTATGTGCTCAATAATGGGGATCAGATCGAGATTATTACATCCAGCAAACAGAAACCGAATGAGGACTGGCTGCGGATCGTAGTAACCTCGAAAGCGAGGGCCAGGATCAAGGACTTTCTTAAAGAAGACAACCGCCGTTATGAAACAGACGGACGGCAGATGGTCGAGAAAAAGCTGAAAATCCTTGGAATGGAGCTTACGGCTGAGGTTGTGAACCAGTTGAGAGCATTTTTTGAATGTAAAACGACTAGTGATTTCTTCTACCGGATCGGAAAAGGATACATTCATCTGGACGAATTAAAGCGGTTTAAAAGAGATAAGGAAGCGAAAGAGCGCAAAGCAACGGACAGCAACCCGGCGGCTCCCTCACCGACAACAAATGCGGGCGACGGCAAAACGCTTACCAAATTTCTCAAACACATTCATGGCGACCGCGCAGACAGCGATACGCTCCTGATCGGCGACGACATGGATAAAATCGATTACAAACTCGCCATATGCTGCAATCCGATCGCCGGAGATGACGTTTTTGGTTTTGTAACGATTAACGAGGGCATCAAGATCCACAGGACGACCTGCCCGAATGCCGCGGAACTGATGTCCAAACATGGAAACCGCATCATTAAGGCCAAATGGGAATCGGGCAAAGACGAAGCGTTCCTGGCAGGCTTGTATCTTTCCGGAACCGACCGGGTGGGATTGGTTAACGACGTAACCAGGATCATTTCCAACGAGCTGCACATTAATATGAGAGGTCTGACCATTGACACAAAAGATGGTGTTTTTAATGGTGATATCAAGCTTTATGTGCAGGATACCAAGCACTTGGATATTCTGATCGGGAAGTTGGAGCAGGTGGAGGGTGTATACAATGTGCAGCGTTTCGACACCAACCTAAACGGCAAATAGCCGCAAGGAACCATTCACATACTAAGGTGTTATAAAACTGGACGGTCAGAACTAAGACTGTGAAAGTGACTGTGATTTAAGTAAAAAAGCGTATTTTCGCGCAAGAATATCAGAGATATGCCACAAGCCAGCAAACCGAATTTTGAAGCCGCAAAGAAAATCTTAACGGCTTACCTGGAAAATAAAGGACTGCGCAAAACGCCTGAGCGTTTCGCGATCCTGGAAGAGATCTACACCAGGGAAGATCACTTCGATGTAGACGAGCTTTACATCAGCATGAAAAACAAGCGTTACCGGGTGAGCCGCGCGACTGTTTACAATACATTGGATGTTCTTGTAGATTGTGACCTGGTTACCAAGCATCAGTTTGGTAAAAATCTGGCGCAGTTTGAAAAATCCTATGGTAACAAGCAGCACGATCACCTGATCTGCACGGATTGCCATAAAGTGATGGAATTCTGCGATCCGCGCATTCAGTCGATCCAGAATATGGTGGGTGAAATGCTGAATTTCAGTGTCATGCACCACTCACTTATTTTTTACGGGAACTGCACAAAAGAAAACTGTCAGAACCGGAACGAGGTTCGGGAAACTTCTGCGGTTTACGAAGACAGATAACAAAACATTGGGCCGGGCAGCATTCGTTGCCTGGCCCACCTTACACCATATTAGTTTCAGTAATCATAAATTGAATGAAAGTTGACGTATTACTTGGTCTTCAATGGGGAGACGAGGGAAAAGGTAAGATTGTGGACGTTCTCGCGCCACGTTATCAGGTTGTAGCCCGTTTTCAGGGAGGACCTAATGCGGGTCATACATTGGAATTTGATGGCATTAAGCATGTTTTGCACCAAATTCCATCAGGCATTTTCCGCAGCGATATTCAGAACATTATCGGAAATGGTGTCGTTTTAGACCCCATTGTTTTCAAAAGAGAGATTGAAAATCTCGCTAAATACAACCTTGACCTGATCAGTAATCTGTTTGTTTCCAAAAAGGCATCGATTATCGTTCCTACCCATTCGCTGCTTGACGCCGCTTATGAGCGCTCGAAAGGTGATTCCAAGATCGGTTCAACATTAAGAGGAATTGGTCCGGCTTATCAGGATAAAGTGGCAAGATTGGGCCTTCGTGTAGGCGATGTGCTTTCTCCAAACTTTGCTGATAAATATAAAAGACTGGTTGACGCACATAAAACCATCCTCGATTTCTACGCATTCGATTACTCAGAAGTGCTTCCAAAATCGGAAGAGAACTTCTTCGGTGCGATCGAATTCATGAAGCAATTCACGTTGGTTGACAGTGAATATGTTGTCAATGAAGCATTAGCAGCCTCGAAAACTGTTTTAGCAGAAGGCGCACAAGGATCATTGCTGGATATCGATTTCGGTTCTTATCCTTTTGTTACGAGCTCTACTACAATGACGGCTGGTGCCTGCACCGGTTTAGGCATTGCTCCAAGCCAGGTAGGAGAGGTTTTCGGGATTTTCAAAGCTTACTGCACACGTGTAGGAAGCGGCCCATTCCCAACAGAATTATTAGAAGAAACAGGCGAGAAAATGCGTCAGGAAGGCCGCGAATTCGGCGCCACAACCGGACGCCCACGCCGCTGCGGCTGGCTGGATTTGCCTGCATTGAAATACGCAATCATGATCAACGGCGTTACGCAATTGATTATGATGAAAGTGGATGTGTTAACAATTTTCGACAACATCCGCGTCTGCACCAACTACCGCCTGCCAGACGGCACATTAACCGACCATTTGCCATACGATCTGTGCGATGAAACGGTTGAGCCGGTTTACAAAGATTTCAAAGGATGGCAACAGTCATTGGACGGAATCCACGACTTCGATGCAATTCCTGAGGAGTTGCTGGCTTACGTGAAGTTTTTGGAAGATGAGTTGAAATTACCCATTACCTTTATTTCAACCGGGCCGGATAGAGAGGCGTTGATTAGTAGGGGGGCTTCGGCGTTGTCGGTTTAGGGTCGGAGAGTTACTTGCTCTGTCAGTCTAATTAGAGCCTCTGTCAGCCTGAGCGGAGTCGAAGGCGCGTTACTTGCCAGTAGCGCGCCTTCGACTCCGCTCAGGCTGACAGGGCTTTAGGGCTCAGGCTGACAGGGCTTTAGGGCTCAGGCTGACAGGGCTTTAGGGCTCAGGCTGACAGGGCTTTAGGGCTCAGGCTGACAGGGCTTTAGGGGTTCACGCCAACAAATTCAACACATCCTCCCTGCTCAGCGACTTTATAAACCCTTCCTCATTAGATATCAAATCATCTGCCAGCTGCTTCTTGGTCCTCTGCAGTGCCAGGATCTTTTCCTCTACTGAATTCTTAGTGATGAACTTATAAGTGAATACAGTGCGGTCCTGGCCGATGCGGTGGGCGCGGTCTACGGCTTGGGCTTCTATGGCGGGGTTCCACCAGGGGTCGAGGATGAAAACGTAATCTGCGGCTGTGAGATTGAGGCCTAAGCCTCCGGCTTTTAGTGAGATCAGGAATATTTTAATGTCATTGTTGTTTTGGAACAGTTCCACTTGCTCCTGGCGGTTTTTGGTTGAGCCGTCGAGGTAAGCGTAAGTGATCTCTTTTTCGTTCAAAAACTGACGGAAAAGATCGAGGTGCTTAATGTATTGGCTGAAAATCAATATTTTGTGATTTTCGCTGATAGCGGTTTGCATCTTGTAAAGCACATCTTCAAACTTGCCGGAACCGTGTGAATATTCCGGATCAACCATCAGGGGATGATTGGCCAGCTGCCGGAGTTTGGTCAGGCCTTGCAGAACAACGAGTTGCGATTTTGAAATCCCATCATTATCAATGCTTTGCAGGATCAGATTGCGATAATATGCTTTTGCTTCTTCATAAGCTTTTTCCTGCTCATCGGACATATCGCAGTATTGAATGCTTTCAACCTTTTCCGGTAAGTCGGTGGCGACCTGCGATTTTAACCTCCTTAATATGAATGGCTTAATGAGATTGTACAGCCTTTTTGTCTTTTCTTCATCCCCGCGCTTCTCAATAGGAACCTGAAATTCATCCCTGAAAAATGACTGGCTGCCCAGCAAACCCGGGTTCACAAATGACATTTGAGACCAGAGATCTAATGTGTTATTTTCGATCGGCGTGCCTGTTAAAACCAGCCTGTTTGCTGCATTGAGCTTCTTAACTGCCTTTGTAATGATGGAAGCAGGGTTTTTGATCGCCTGGGACTCGTCCAGGATAACGTAATTGAAACGGTAAGACTGAACGAAGTCAATGTCGAGCCGGACAATTCCGTAAGACGTCAGGATCAGGTCGTAATGATCGAACTGGGCGGTGTCTTTTTCACGGTTTGTGCCGGTATATAGCAACACTTTCATGTCCGGCGTAAAGCGTTTTGCCTCTAACTGCCAGTTATAGAGCAGCGAAGTGGGCATAATGAGCATGGAAGGCTCTTTTACGCCTGTTTCCTTTTCGGCTTGCAGCAATGCCAGCGTTTGCACGGTTTTTCCCAAACCCATATCATCCGCAAGACATCCGCCGAAGCGATATTGTTTCAAAAACCTTAACCAATCGTAACCGGTCTTTTGGTAAGGACGCAATGTTCCTTCGAAATGTAATGGTGGCTCAACTGCCTCAATTTGATTGAAATCCCGCAGATTTTCAAGTTTCCGGCTGATCGTGGCAGTGGCAAGGTTCTCTTCTTTTAACTCCTGTACCAATGCCAGATGGTGCATACGCAGCCGCAAAGGATCGTCATCGCCATCATGCTCGGTGAAAGAGAAAAATTCAGAATATTTGGTAAACCACCATTCGGGGATAACCGCTATTTCACCATTAGGAAGCAAAAATTCCTTCTTACGGTTGAGTATATAGCTTCTTAGCTGAATAAAAGGAATTTCAAACTCACCGAATTTCACTTTTGCATTGATATCAAACCAATCCCGGCCTTCCTGAATGGAAATATCAATGGAGGAATAGCCCAGAAAATAGCGCTTAGCGTCACTCGTATTCTGACGGACGGAAATGCCATTTTCAGCCAGTGTATTTGCATTGCTTTGCAGCCAGCCAAAAGCCTGTGACTTTGGCATCTGGATATTGCCATTCCGAATATTAAGGCCCCAGTCTTTCAGCAGGGCCACATGCTGGCTTTCTGCTTCAATGCTGCGTTTAACCTTATTAAAAACATAATCATTATCCTTCTTCTCCATATGCACGCTCGACGCATGCGCAAAACTGTCGTAGTGAAAGGAGAAATTCGCATATTGAAACGACAGATCGAATGCAACATCATTGTCCTCTTCTTCTTCCATCACATCCACACCCCCGTCCTGGAAAATGGCCGGAGCCTTCTTATTCGAGCTATATTCCGAGATTGTCAGCACAGTTTTAGGCGTTGATGAGACATTTCTGATCTCGAAACCTCTGGCCACCACATCATAGGACGCTATCAGCGGAGCCACAAACCTGCCATAATATTGTTCTTCCACCTGTCCGGGAATGGCGATGAATTTTTTGGCGAGGAATGGTTTGATCTTTTTGCCATCCACGTGTCCTTCAAAATGCAGCAAATGCCCGGCTACAACGAGCCAGGCGGGTTCTTCGCAAATCAGGAAGGCATTTTTATATTGAAAATCAACCTTTTGATATTTGTGACGGATTGTAGGGAAATAATGTGTGTTATCCTCGTTTCGGATAAAGTGAAAGCGGATCGTAGCTTTTTCCGGTTCCCAGAAAACCGGTTTCCACAACGGGTTTCCATCGCTACCCATAATAAAAATCTCTTTGCCGCTAAGCCTTTCGAGGATCTTGGCTTTACAATTTTCAAGATAAGCCGCAATGGTTTCCTGAGTCGCCTTATCACCTTTTTGCGCGTCATAAACTTTCAGGAAAAAGTCTACGGCATTTAATTTTTTGGGGTTAAATTTCCGAAGAATAGCATCTTGCTGAATGTCGTCGATCAGCCCTACAAGTTCCACATCACGCTGGTCAATACCGGTGCGGAACTCTTTGATATTCTTGGATGAAATATTCTGGATCTGGAATGAAAAATCGCCCTGATTGTTCAGTTGGACCACAAAGGATTCAAAAATGTATCCCAAAAATTCATGATTGAGAATGGAATAAACAATTTTAAACGGCTCGGTGGGAGAAACTTTCATTCTGTTATGGTTGGGTAGGCGTGAAGTGCTGGTAAAGAGCCGCTAATTCGATTTAACAGGCTTTTAACAATTTGGAAAACTTCAAATATAAGCGAAAAGGGATCAATAAAAAAGACTTCCAGGCGGAAGTCTTTTTTAAAGTCATAGAACAAGTTCCTAGTTAATTATCAAATAATTTAAGGCAAAAATAGAGGGCTTCCTTAATGATTAAAGGACATAAAAATGCGATGGCTGGTGAACTGCTACCGGCATTTGCTTATCACGCATCATTTGTTTCAGATCGCGCTCAATGTTCCTTGAAATAGTCAGCATTGGCGTATCTGTCGGCTTGTTTTCGAACGGATCTTGTAAATGAATGGCCATTTTTTCAATCAGGAAAAAGCAGCCTGTAATGACGATCAGCACAGGAACCATCAGGAAACCAAAGAGTTCAACAAGTCCGAACGGGAGCAACAGTATGAAGAAGTGCAATGCCAGATGAATGTACAAACTATATGTAGATGGAAAAACGGTGTTTTTGATACGTTCACATTTTCCCATTGAATCTACAAGTCGCGTCAATGTAGCGTCCATCTCAATTTGCTGGTAAGGATTCACCCAGCCTTGCTTCAATGCATTGTTATAATCACGGGCATGCAACTGGATAAGGCCAACGTGCTTATTATCATAATCTTGCAGGGATTCGCTTTCTTCCGGCGACACATATTTTTCAATGTCCGGCATAGGATCCTCTTTCCGCAAGCCATGCGCTAATGCATAACACCAGGCTATTTGTCGTTTGATAATGCGGTTTTTAAAACCTTCTATCTGATCCGGATCGTAAGGATCGTCTATCAAAAACATGACCTGACGTGCTAATGTCCTCGAATCGTTAACGATCGCGCCCCAGATCTGGCGCGCTTCCCACCAGCGGTCATAAGCCTGGTTGGACCGGAATGCAAGCAGCAGTGAGATGATTGTTCCGAGTACCGTTGGGACGGTCATTGGAATTGAAATGTCTGTAATGTTGAAGTTTTTGTAAATCACTTCAATTGCAAATCCATAAATGGCCACAAACAGTATTTCGTATTTGATCTTGCCAAAGATGTATCTGATGGGGATGTTTTTTTTCAGAAGCATATTTCCTGTGTGTTAGCTGGTTCCTCAATCTTGTCCACATTAATCAATTCTACACCTGCTTTTTTGATGATCGGCAATGCGTCCAGGCTGCTCCTGGATAGCCTTGGAATGCCATTGCTTTCCGAAAATGCAATGAAGTCCGCGTTATTGGCGTCCAGGAAGTTCTTGAATGCAGCAAGCTTGTTGCCGTAAAAGAATTCCACTTTGATACTGTGCACCTTGTTGCTGTATACATCTTTAATAGCATGACATTCGTTCCAGAAATCCTCTGAAACGAAGTCGTATTCTTTCTTTCTATAAGTTGAAAAAAGAAGGTCCTGAATGTCGTCTGCAACGTGGAAAAGATGTGTAAATACGATGGAGAACTTCTGTTGGGCGTTTCGCGCCAGAATGTGTGCAACTTGCAGGCTGTCAGCAGTAAAGTCGGCCGGGATAATTACAGTCTTCATATTTTCTCGCTTGTTTTGTTGATTGATCCATTGAATTAAATTGATAATGCAATGTTACGGCGAGGTTGTTAGCACCACTTAAAAGCGGTGTTATAATACAATGTGAGACTTATTAAAAGGGGATTAGATTATTAAAATGAAATTAGAAGGGTGCTTTTGAGCAGGGCAAGTGAATTTTGAAGCTCGTTCCCGCACCAACCTGACTATCAACGGCAATGGTTCCATTATGCTTCTTGATAATGTTATTAGCCAAAGGAAGCCCGATCCCGAAGCCTTTGTAACGCTCCGTATTAGAGGCCCGGAAGAATGGGACATAGATCTGAGCAATCTCCCGATCAGGAATGCCGATCCCGATATCCTGAATTTCTACAATGGAATGGGTTCCATCGGAAGAAATGATAATGGTAACCGGTTTATTATCAGAATACTTGCAACTATTTAGGACAATGTTCGACAATGCTGCCGTAAGGAGCGTCTGATTCCCGTTAATAGTCAGCTTGGCTTCGTCCTCTGGTAGATGATTAAAGTCGATGTCCACCTGATTATCGGGAATAATCTTGTCTACCGCTTCTTTGACAGACAAAACTAACTCGTCCACCCTTATGGGCGACCATTGCTCCTTTGTGCCATCGAAACCGGTTTGCGCCAGCTTTAACATGCTGTTGGCCAGATGCTCCAGCTTTCCAGCCTCCTCATAAATCACCTCAAACGAGGATTTAGCAGCAGGAGGAATTTCTTGTAGGGAGAGGCCCAGTTGCGCTTCGCCGCTGATCACGGTAAGGGGCGTTCTGAACTCGTGGGAGGCATTGCTGACAAAGTTGTTTTGTATTTCAAATGTAATTTCGAGGCGATTCAGCATATCATTGAAAGTATGCGTGAGATCATCGATCTCGTCCTTACTGCCGGCAACTTCGAGGCGCTGGTGCAGGTTATGCGCACTAATCCCTTTTACATTGCGAATAATGCGTCGGATGGGATTGAAAATTTGTGTAGAAAATAGTTTTCCAAATGTAAAAACAAAGATCATGGAGATGAAAAAGCCTACAATCAGTAGTTTTTTGAGGTTTTCAATTTCTTCCAGACCGTAAAGATCCACCGCGGATGACAATATGATTATGGTTTTACCGGACTGGTTAATGTTCAATCCAACGTAGGAAGTATCATTCTTGAAAAAGCGGGCAGGTTCTTTTCTAACAATATTGTCGTAAAAAGCAGAAGGCATCGGCAGCCGTTCTTTCAGTTTTCTTGCCTTTTCAATTTCACCGTTCTTGATAATATGGTGTTGCTCAAAAGGCAGGTCGCCCAGGTGCCGCTCCTTAATGTCGTAGTAAATAGAAGTGGTCGATTTACTTTCCTGCAATGCTGCGTGCCCAACAATGTCTGCCCGGACTTCCAGCCGGTGGTAAAAGCTGTTTGAAACGCTTTCCGACCCGAATGTGTAAATAAATACGCTCAACGCCACGATAATACCCGACGTCAGAATCGTGAAGAGAAGGGCAATTTTAGTTTGTATCTTCATAAGACTGTCGCATCACGTATCCCATGCCGAAAACAGTGTGTATCAGCTTATTTTTTTGATTTTTATCGACTTTTTTGCGGAGATAATTAATGTAAACGTCCACGACATTGGTGCCGAGGTTAAAGTTGATGTCCCATACATTTTCGAGGATCTCCATTCGGTTGAGCACTTTGTTCCGATTATGGATCAGAAATTCCAGCAGGCGGAATTCCGTAGCGGTGAGGTCAATGGTGTGGCCGTTTCTTTGCACGATCTTCGTTTCTGTATTCAGCACCAGATCTGCAATTTCAAGTTTCGTCCCGTTTTTCTCTTTTTCAACTTCCTTTCCTCTCCGGGTGAGCGTGCGAATACGGGCTTCGAGCTCTGCCAGTTTAAAAGGCTTGGTCATATAATCGTCCGCTCCGGCATCTAATCCGGAAACGATATTTTCAGTTGTGCCCAATGCTGTCAGCATGAGAATAGGCGTTGCATGGCCAGCGCTGCGGATTTTCCTGCATACTTCCATGCCATTGATGACCGGAAGCATCAGGTCCAGGATGATCATATCAAAGGTGTGGTTTGTAGCCATTTCCAAGCCCGATTTGCCGTCCATAGCCACCGTTATTTCGTGCCCGGAAGCGGAAAGGCTTCTTTGAATGAGGGAAATTACGCTGGGTTCGTCTTCGATAAGCAAAAGCTTCATGCGGGCAGATATTGAAAAATCGTCAGGAAGATAAATGTAGAAAAGTATTGCTTAAATAAAGCATGCCTGAAAAGAAAAAAGCCTCTGGTGGGGTTCCAGAGGCTTTGTACCGGGGACGGGAATCGAACCCGTACGAGCGTTTCGGCTCACAGGATTTTAAGTCCTGCGTGTCTACCAGTTCCACCACCCCGGCATCATCCATGTGATTAGGATGGCATATAGAGAAAAAAAGCACCGTTTCCGGTGCTTTAACCTCTGAGCGAAAGACGGGGTTCGAACCCGCGACCTCGACCTTGGCAAGGTCGCGCTCTACCAGCTGAGCTACTTTCGCATAACCGTTTTTGATTATGGTGGTGCAAATGTAGGCACGGGGAGTATGTGACGCAAGTTTTTGTAAAAAATATTTAGGAAAAAAATCTCAACATTTTATTAACAAATTGTTACTCAATTGATACTGGACGCATTTTTTTTCAAAAAATATTAAAATGAACATGGGTTGCTTGTATAATGTGCAGTTTCTGCTTCTTGCTTGGGCTAGCCTCGCATAATTTTAATACCGTCCGTCCTATTTAATTTTAGCACTTTATATTTTAATTACCTTTGCCTCCTTTGACAGGATTGCATAGATTGATGTTTTATTGCATTATCCTGTCTGTGGGTCGATTTTAAATATTAAATATATTTATTCATGTTTTCCAACGAAGTTCTGTTTTTTGGCGGGTTTATATTGGTAATCAGCGTCATGCTGCTTTTAGACCTCGGCGTTTTTAATAAAAAAGACCATGTTGTAAAATTCGGTGAAGCCGCTGCGTGGACTGTTGCCTGGATCTTTCTTGCGCTCATTTTCTACGTCATCATTAACACGCATGGCGATCTGGTGCATGGCATGGAGAACTATGCTGATTTGGCAGCAGTCAAAGACAAGTATGCCCCGCATTTGAAGCTCATTCCCGGAAATTTTGAGGGTAGCCTCGAAATTTACCGGAAGAATATGTCCCTTGAGTTTATCACGGGCTATCTGCTTGAGTATGCGCTCTCGGTTGACAATATTTTCGTTATTATCCTGATATTTTCCTCATTCGGCGTTCGTCCGCAGTATTACAAAAAGGTGCTTTTCTGGGGCGTTTTGGGCGCAATTATCATGCGTTTCATCTTTATCTTCCTGGGTTCGGCATTGATGCAGCGTTTCGAATGGATCATTTATATCTTCGGTTTGCTACTGGTTTACCAAGGCGGTAAGATCTTCTTTGAAGCGGGCGAAGATGAAAAAATTGATCCGGCCAAGCATCCGGTTGTGAAATTTGCATCCAAGTATTTACCCGTTTTTCCTAGATATGTCCGTGAGCATTTCTTTGTCTTGAAAAAAGGAAAATGGCTGGTAACACCGCTTTTTGTGGTTGTTTTGATCGTCGAATTCACCGATTTGATTTTCGCCGTTGACTCGGTGCCGGCGGTATTCTCTGTTACGAAAGATCCATATGTTGTCTTCTTTTCTAATATTTTCGCCATCATGGGGCTCCGTTCCATGTTCTTTTTCCTGAGCAACATTATGGGCCTGTTCCGTTTCCTGAAATATGGGCTAGGGGTTCTGCTTGTATTTATTGGTGGAAAAATGCTGTTCCATTCAAAACTGGAAGAACTTGGGTTTGAGACGGTTTATTCACTTTACGTAATCCTCGGCATTTTGGCGATAAGCGTGCTCGCCTCTGTTGTTTTCCCGGAGAAAAAGGTGGAAACACGCCAAATCCAATAGTTAAGCAATCAGGATCGTTTGAGTATCTATGGATCGCATTCTTAAAGCTTACTTAAAACGACTTACCAACCTTAGTACGCGTAATAAATCGTTATTGTTGCCAGGGCTGCCTTCGGAGCAGTTCCTGGATCTTCATGAAACTGATTTTTTGCTGGAAAAGCCTGCAATAGAACTTATCAGGCAGCTCGTTTCCGGGAAATCACGCATTGCGCTTTGTGATGTTGCAGATTCTCGTTTTGAAAAGGTTAACGAAGTCAGCAAAAAGCTCCGTAAGATTGCTCGTACAGAACGATTTATAGAAGAAGAGAGAGGCTCACGGGATTTGTATGTAGGGTATCCGTTTGTAAAAGGAAAGCTTTCCGATGGGACGCCTATTCATGCGCCGCTTTTGTTTTTTCCGGTCACTTTAAAAATGGACCGGGAGCAATGGTGCCTGTTCGAAGTTCCTGAAAGCAATGTGATCCTTAATTCCAGTTTTGCGCTGGCTTATGCACATTTCAATGAGTCGGTTATAACGGACGACATTCTTGAAAAGTCGTTTGAAGATTTTCCAAAGGATTTCCTGCAATTCCGGACGCATTTATATGAATGGTTAAAGACCACGCCGCTCAAAATTAATTTCAATCAGGATCTTTTTGAAGACAAGCTCATTGCATTTAATGCGCTGAAAAGTTCAGAACTGGCTGCTAGTGAGCGAAACGGAGCGCTGAAACTTTTCGCTGAGGCCGTTCTCGGCATTTTTCCTCAAGCCGGTTCTTATCTTGTTCCGGACTATAATTTGCTGCTCGAAAACGCCCGGGATGCATATTTTTCCATTCCATTGCTCGAAGGAGAACCTTCGGAATCAGAAGCGCCAAAAGATATCCCCGATGCAATTATTAAGGCTAAAACAGTCAGAGAAGAGGAGATTTTGACGCCGTTTCCAGTGGATCAGTCACAGGAGGAGATCATTTTGGCTGTAAAATCCGGGAAATCGGTGGTGGTGCAGGGCCCGCCGGGGAGCGGGAAATCCCAGCTTATTTGTAATCTGATGGCCGATTTTGCATCCAGAGGAAAGCGCGTTTTGCTGGTATGCCAGAAACGTGTGGCACTGGATGTTGTGTATCAAAGGCTGCAAACCATTGGAATGGCCGATTTTGTGGGTCTGATCCATGATTTCAAGAACGATCGCTCCGCATTATACAGACAAGTCGCATCCCAGATTGACAAGGTTGAATCGTACAAACAGCAAAATTACAGCCTGGATGCAGTATTTCTGGAAAGGCAGTTTACCCAGCAAAGTCGGGCCATCGACCGTACAGTCCAAGATTTAAATGCGTTTCGGGAAGCATTGTTTGATGAAACGGAATGTGGAGTGAGTATCAAAGAGCTTTACCTGAAAAGCGACCAAACGGCTCCGAAAGTGGAGATGAAAGATTATTACAGGTCTTTTCGTATGGACAATCTGGATCATTTAAGGAGGAAGTTGAAAACGTATAGCGCATATGTTGTGCATTTTCCTGCCGATTATGCCTGGGCAAAGCGCAAAAGCTTCGCAAAGTTTGGTATGAGCGAATTGAGAAACATGGAAGAACTGCTCGCAGAATGGCCGAAAGTGTTTTCCAGGCAAAAACAAGAATTTGAGCATCTAACCAGCCAACCCTTTTCGGTTGACTATCTGGAAAAGAAAGCTGAGATCATTGAACGGCTCACCGACATTACCGAGCTGATAACGGAAACCACAACATTTACGCTATTTAAAAAATATATCGCTACTGCAAGCGGCCATGAACGGCTTGCATTCATCAGGCAAACTACCGATGTGCTGGAAGGTTTTCTGACCGAGGATGGCATTGAATTTTCCTTACCGACGTCAAAAGTGCCTTCCTTCCTTCAATCACTGAGAAAAGCCATTGAAGCAAATAGCTCAACGGTTTCGGGTCTTTGGTGGAACATGTTTGGGAAGGAAAAGAAGGAGGTGGAAGAGGTTGCGAAGGCAAATGGGCTTTCAACTGCACTGGACAATCTTTCAAAGCTTGAAATTAAACTCAAAAACAGGATCGAGCTGGAAGGCTGGCTTACGAGTAAGCATTTGAATTTCGACGTTTCCTACATTGATCCGAATGAGTTAAATGCAGGTGCGGAATATATTTCTTTTTTCCAAAAATCAGAATCAGCCGCCGATGCGGCGGTTAGGGCAGCATTGGATCCCTGGTTGTTGACTTTGAGGCACATTGCTTCCGAAAGTGGTAACTATGAGACATTCAATCAGCGTATCCATGAGCTGAAAGCCTGGATCATAGTTTGGAGCAAATTGGAGGCTGCTATGTTACCTTATTTGCTCCCTCAGCAAATCCGGAAATTGCTTGAAGATCCGGACCTTTTCAGCCAGCAGTTGTCAGCAGCATTAGCCAGGGATTTTGATTCAATGGTTGATATGGACAACCTCACGGAAAGCATGACTGTGCCGGAACAAGCGGTTACCAAAATCATCGTTGAAAAAAGCAAAAATCTTGGACATACCAGTTCGGAAGAGTTTGTGAATCTTTTTGAGAATAGCATCCGGCTAGCCTGGATTGAGCATATAGAGAGCAAATTTCCGGATTTGAGAGCGGTTACCTCATTGAAGATGAAACAATGGGAGACCAATTTACAGGAAAGTATTACGGAAAAACAGCAGTTAAGCACGGACATTACCGGGATCAAACTCAGGGAGGCGACTTATAAGGATATTGAGAAAAACCGCCTTGGTAACCGCGTCACTTATCGCGAGCTCGGGCACCAGGTGACTAAGAAAAGAATGATCTGGCCGATCAGGAAATTGCTTGAAAATTACACAGATGAGGTTTTCTCTTTAATTCCGTGCTGGATGGCTTCACCAGAAGCCGTTTCTGCGGTGTTTCCTATGCAACGTGCATTGTTTGACCTGGTGATCTTTGATGAAGCTTCGCAATGTTATGCTGAATATGGCTTGCCCGCGGCATTTCGGGGAGCGCAGGTTGTAGTAACAGGGGATAGCAAGCAGCTGTCTCCGAGTGATTTATATAAAATACGATATGAAGAAAAGGCAGACGAGGAAGAATATACAGCTGCCATAGAAATCGAATCATTACTGGACTTGGCAGCACAATCTCTTGATCAATACCAGCTTACTGGACATTATCGCAGCCTATCGCTTGATTTGATTGATTTTTCCAACAGGAACTTTTATAAAGACACATTAAGATTGCTTCCTGATTTCTTGCGAATCAATAGTGATGAGCCTGGCATTCAATATATTAAGACGGATGGGGTTTGGAAGAACAACATTAACCTCGTTGAAATTGAGCAGGTTGTTTCATTGATCAAAGAGCTTGGAGAAACCGGCAGGAGCATTGGTGTAGTGACATTTAACTTTTACCAGCAAAATGCGATTCAGGACGCGCTTGAAAGGGAAAATGTGTTCTTCAAGGACCTATTCGTTAAAAACATTGAGAACGTGCAGGGCGACGAGCGAGACATTATTATCTTTTCAATGGGATATGCGCCGGATGAGAAGGGGAGAGTTTCCATGCAATTTGGCAGCTTGAATATGCAGGGTGGCGAAAACAGGCTTAATGTAGCCGTGACACGCGCAAGAGAGCGGGTTTATTTCGTAACAAGCTTATGGCCTTCGCAACTTCAAACGGATCAGACAGCAAATGCAGGTCCGAAAATCTTAAAAGCTTATCTTGAATATGCCCTGAATGTGTCGGAAGGGAAATTTGTGCCGGTACCGATGGCAACCGGCAAATTCAGGTCAGATTGGTTGCTGAAAGACCAGTTAGTGAAGCACCATCCGGATTTTGAGAAAGAGTTGCCGTTTGGCGACATTACCATAAAAAAAGAAGGGGTTTACAAGGGTTTGATCCTCACCGACGATGATCTGTATCATTACAGCAAATCGTCAAAAGAACCGCACGCTTATTTACCCCTTCTTTTGCAGCAGAAAAATTGGCCTTACAGGCGTATTTACAGCCGCGAATACTGGACTAAGACTGTGGATTACCAGCAGTTACTATAACTCTTTAATTCGGATATTTCTGAAAGAGACCTTATTTCCATGATCTTGCAAAGCAATTTTGCCTTTGGAAGAGGCACCAAAGCCTTCCCAGGTTTTGAATTTGCTGTCGGAAACCAATTTATCCCATTCGCCGCCTTGTGCAGGGAAGTCAACTACTTTTTTGCCGTTCAACCAGCTTTCGCCGCGACCGCCTTTGATCACAACTTTTGCCTTATTCCACTGGCCGGCTGGTTTCACAGCAGCAAAGTCAGTTGGGGGAAGCATGTCATAAAGTGATCCTGATTTGTGGTTTCCAGCCTTTCCCGCTTTTGCATCCGGGTGCTTTTCATCATCCAGGATCTGGATTTCAGGGCCGGTCGAGTAGGGGCAGCAGTATTTTTTGTCTTCAATGACGTGGTAAATGATACCGCTATTTCCTGCTTCAGAAATTTTCCATTCTAATTCTAATTCGAAATCGCCGTACTCTTTGTCGGTAACAAGGTCCTTGCCGCCTTTTTCCGCAAGAACAATAGCGCCATCTTCCACTTTCCATTGTGGTAACACATTATCCGACTGCCAGCTGTGCCAGCCGTTCAAACTTTTGCCGTCGAATAGTTTCACCCATTTCCCTTTTTCCTGCGCTTCTGCGGTGTTTGAAATAAGAGCGAGTGAAAATAATGCAACCACGCCTGCCTTAGTGAAAGCACGCCAATTCGTAAAATTCATATTCTTAATGTTAAAGTTTTGGAACACAATATTAAGTACTTTTCAGTTTTTAATTACTTATTTGGGTAAAGATATGGCGCGATTGGTCGCGCTGATCTTCAACTAAACGATATTTAATTGATAATTTGATGGCGTCTATATTTTCAAAAATTGTAAGGGGTGAAATTCCTAGTCATAAAATCGCAGAAACAGATCATTTCCTTGCCTTCCTGGACGCTTTTCCGATCGCCGCGGGGCATACATTAGTGATCCCGAAAAGAGAAGTGGATTATTTGTTTGATCTGGATGATCAGGAATATTCTGAGCTGTTTCTTTTTGCAAAAAGCATTGTTCCTGCGCTCCAAAAAGCAGTTCCTTGCCTTCGTATAGGCTTGACAGTCATCGGTTTGGAGGTGCCGCATACACACATTCACCTGCTTCCCTTAAATAGCATGGCGGACGCGGACTTCGCGAAAAAAATACAGACTACGCAAGAAGAATTGGCAGCGCTGGCAGCGAAGATTCGTGCAGAAATCGGATAGGTTTTTAGAAAATGGATTGTCCTCAGTTAAAAGAAAAATCTTTTCTGATTCCCAACATAAATCCGTGTGTCTTGCGATATAGATCGCCAATATCGCTGGCATAAGAACCTTTAATGGTCATTCCACCAAGCACATTCACATTTGTTTGCGCGCCGATCAGGCCGGAGAATTGTTTGGGAGAGCCTTCAAATCGTGAATTGTAAGCTCCTGAATTACTTGAGAAAGATAATTTCGTATGCCACTGCACCTGTCTGAAAAGTGTTCCTCTTAACCCTACATGCCATACTAACACGCGATTGTTGCTGGTAAAGTTATCTGCGTAGCCGGGCCATTTCCAATTTGTCTGGGACGTCGGCGGAATAAAAGGTGTTCCGATGCCACGCCCGTAATAGGACCATCCGTCGCGGATCTGCTGGTTGTTGAAATAATTATCAATGCCCCGTTTTTTACCGGTGCTGATATCAAACTGGTTTCCGCCCTGGTCTTTTGTAAAGAGCATTTCTACTACACCTTCCGTTATTTCGAAATTCGCGCCGTAGGAATTCTTGCGTTTGATCCGTAAGCCGGTCAGTCCGTCTTTGATGCCTTCCATATAAAACAAGGAACCATCCTCGTAAATAAATTGACGATATAGGTAAATAGTGCTCCCATATGTCTCAACCTCAATAGCCAGATCCAATGATCCTAAATGGTTTCCTACCCGGTTGGTGCTGTCAAAGTGAGTAACATCGTCACCGCTTCCACCGATTGTTCCAAAAACAGCATAGACGTAGTTTGAAAAACCATCTGGTAACCTCTTAGTTTCATTTTCTTGATATTTTGAAGTGCCGCCCCACTGCACCTGATGATTGAATCCACCGTATAATTTTAACCTCGACTGCGCTTTTCCCAGACGTGCGTAAAATGCTTTCTGGTGAAATTTGAGACCACTCGTAGCCGGTCTGCCCTTTTCGAAAAGCCCGTCGGAATAGAATGCATTAAATGATATCCAGCCTTTTGTAAATGGCACAGCCACAAAGCCACTGGTTCCGATGTATATTTTTGGAATCGGGAGCGCATTTCCGGACCAGGCGTAGGAACCAGTTCCGAGCGTTGAGTCGGCAAGGCCCACATTTTGCTTCTTTCTTCCTACAAAGAGCTCCCAATTTTTAAACTTCAATGTTGCATGTAACTGGGGCAGAAGCATTTTTTTGTTTTCATTCAAAATCCCAACGGCCTCCACGCCAAATCCGGCACGCCAGGACGAAGTAAGCGCCCAGTAATTTTCAAGGGAAATACGCGCACTTCCGGCGGGAACGTCCAAAGGAACGGTGCCGAATTGATTAGCCTGAATCCAAAACGGTGTATGCGTATTGTTGCTGCCAAAACCGGCAATCTCAATAAAATTATTTGTAGAATCCCGGAATTCAGTAGTCTCGGCAGGCTCGGATTGGGAAAAGCCCGCTATGGAAATGCATAACAGTAATGTCAGTATGGGAAAGATTTTCATAGGCGTGCCCTCAAGCTTTTTCTTCAATGTGTATAATGTGACATTTTGACAAAAATAAGTATAACTTTTTGCTATTCATATTGGACATATCAGGCAACGTCAAAAAGCAACGTTAATCCAGGAATCCACTTTTCCTAAGTCCTATGATCAGGCCATGGGAAGTAGGATAAAGTTGTCCGAAATCAGTTGTAAGGTTGGAAAAGACACTGCAACCGTTTAATAACTTTATATTCTTTTCAGCTGTAAGCGACAAGGATACCTGCTCTTTCAGTGATTCGAAAGGGCTTAATAAAGACCCTGAATTTCTTGAATATGTGCCTCTCAGCCCAAAATAGGTCTTTTGCCAAGTGGCAGTAACACCTGTATGAAACGCCCAGAACCGGTTATTATTAGTAAACTCTGATCCAGTAACCGGTAAAGACGGCCTGGTCATGCCCGAAGATGGTGCCAGTGGCGTGCCTATGCCCCGGTTGAAATAAGACCAGCCACGTTGATAAATGTAACTGTTGTAATAATTTCCTTTTTCATAAATAGCTAGACCGGACAAGGGAGATTTATTTGTCTGATTATTTGTCCCAACTGCTTCGAGCAGGAAGCTTTGAAACGCAAAAGCGGTTGATCCGGATGGTAAAGGCTTGATCCGCTTCATTCTTATTCCATTCAGCCCATCTTGAAAATTGATAATGTGAAACAGGGAGCCAGTCTCGTAGATATTTTGTCTGTACGCAAAGTAGGACCACGTTCTACCTCGCCATTCCGCACCGATATCAACGGTTCCAAAGTGGTAACCAACTTTGTTATAATTTAATGTCTTACCAGAGATTGTATGCCAGTAAGCATTCAATGGTTCCAATTCGTACAGCGGCGTGATCTTATCCTCGCCGCCCCACATAGCCTGATGGTTAGCACCAACATGGATTTTTAATCGGCCACGCTCGGGTCCAAACCTGAAATACAGCGATTTCTGGTGAAAATAGGTGTATGAAATGTTCCGCTCCACGCCGTAATTCAGCCTGCTGCTTCCCAGATAACCTTCGGAATAGGAAAATTTGAGAGCCACAAAATTTTTTGTGAAATACAGTGGCAGATATTCAGGAAGCGAAATCTGCAGCCGGGGAAAGGGTCTCGAATTGCCGGAAACGGACAAGGAGCCCGACGTCATAGTCGTGTCCATTAACCCGACTACATTGTTTTTTTGTCCGGCCAGGATTTCCAGCTTTCCTATCCTTGCAGCAATGTACGCATCTGAAAGAAATGCATTACCCGATTTGCCATAGCTGGCAATTCCTTGAAGACCAGCGCTCCACTGGAATGTTCTGGGGTTGTGTGGATTATAAACTTTGTAAACGCCGACATTGGCCAGACCAAAATTTCCATCCATCGGCACATTGCCGTTCTGGTTCGCGTGGGCCCAAAAAGGAGTATTATCAGTAGCACCAGACAACATTAGGCTGGCTCGGTAATAAATCGTTGAGTCTTGGGCGTTAGAATGTATCGCGAGACATGTCAAGACGGCAAAAAGGCAGACTCGTATCTGAGAGATTGGGACCGGCATTTAAATGTAAAAATTACTCATTAAGGGGTTGAGTTGACTTCCCAAAGTTATCTGATAAAACCGGATTTTCTCCATCCAATTAAAATAGCAGTGTTGTCTGGGTAAAATTGTCCAAAATCCGTGCCAAGAGAAGCGCTCAAATGGCTTTCTTTCATAAGTTTCAGGGGCATTTCCACGCGCGCTAGGAGCGAGGTCTGGTTAACGGGAGATTTGAAAGCCTT
This sequence comes from Dyadobacter alkalitolerans DSM 23607, assembly GCF_000428845.1. Classification (GTDB taxonomy): domain Bacteria; phylum Bacteroidota; class Bacteroidia; order Cytophagales; family Spirosomataceae; genus Dyadobacter; species Dyadobacter alkalitolerans. Next base: position 130,963 of record NZ_AUAS01000006.1, read on the forward strand.
ATTATATGTTCCTGAGTTGATTGAATAACTCGCTTTCAACAATAGCCGCATATGATTGATGGAAGCTTCCAAACCGCCATGAAAGGCAACAAGCCGGTTGTTTGCAGTGAAAAGCCTTGGCGAGGTTCGCAATTCTTCGCGCATTAAATGCTGGGGAGCGATCACTGGGGTTCCGAGCGTCCGGCCTTTGTAAGACCAACCCTGGCTATAAACGTAGTGATTAAAATAATTATCACGTCCAAATGTGCCATTCGCAAAGTCGAAAACGTCTCCGCCCTGTTTCTTCGTGTAAAGATATTCAAGCAAGATCGTGTTGAGCTGAAATCCTTTGTTTTCAAGTTTGTTCCTTTTGATTCTGAGGCCATTAAGTCCGTCGGAAGCATTCGCAGTGTTGGCAATTGAGCCATCTTCGTAAATGCTCTGGCGGTACAAAAGCGTTGTCCATCTCTTTCCGTTTATTTCCAGTCCAGCATCAATCGTACCAAAATGATTCCCAACCCGGCTGGCCGCCCATGGCTTGCCCAAAACAACGTAGCGATAGGCTTCCGGGAATTTGAGTCCGCGTGAGAATATTTTATCTTCCCCGCCCCACATAGCCTGATGGTTAAACCCTGCATATAAATTCAGCAAATGCTTTCTCTTGCCAAGCTTGATGTATACGGACTTGTGGTGAAAATAGATTTCTGGCACGGCTCTCACATTGCCATAAATCGATTGTGCAGGGCCTAAAAGACCATCTGAATACGAGAACTTAAATGAAAAGATGTCATTGCGCGGAATCAGATTGACGAAGTGAGGGGTGGAAATTTGGATTTTTGGGAACGGCCTTGCATTGGAAGATATGGCTACCGAGCCACTCGTTAATAGGCTATCACCCAAGCCGTACAATTCTTTCCGCTGCCCAATGCTAACTTCGACCGGGCCAACTTTGCCTGCTACAAATAAGTCGGTAAGGAATGCAGCCGACGAATGGTTTGTGCTTGCCACAACCTCAAATCCGCCTGACCATTGAAAAAACCGTGGGTTATTCTGGTTATAAATTTTATGAAGACCAGCTTGGGCCAGCAAAAACGATCCGTTTGTAGGAGTGACACCATACGTATTTGCATAAATTAAATATGGTGTTTGACTCGACGACAGTGCGCCTTTGATTTCCGCAGAATAGTGCCATGTTGAATCCTGAGAAAAACTGCCTGTTTGCGATGCTATCATTAATAGCAGCATTAAGAATGAATTTCTCATGCATGATAAGTTGACCGCGAAAGAATGTTCCAGAAGTTGTTACCGCCCTCTTTTGCCAAAAATGACAACAGCCGTAAGAAGAATAATCTTCAATTCAAGAAACAATGACCAGTTTTTGATGTAGTAGAGATCGTACATCAGCTTGTGCCGCGCATCGAAGACCCCTGCGCCGTAGGAATACATTACCTGAGCATATCCAGTGATTCCGGGCTTGATGCTATGCCTGGAATTGTAGTAGGGAATAAGCTCATCAAAGGTTTCTGTAAAAACCTGTCTTTCCGGCCGTGGACCGATCAGTGACAAATCTCTTCTAAAAATATTGATGATTTGTGGCAATTCATCAATCCGGCTTAACCGCATGAAAGATCCGTATGAAAAAGTCCTCGAATCGTTCTTTTTGGAGAAAGTCGCCCCATTAGATTCTGCATCTAATGACATGGAGCGGAACTTAATACACTTGAAAGCGATGTTGTCCATCCCAACCCTTTCCTGATAATAAAATACGGGACCGGGAGACTCAAGCTTAATGCGGAAATAGCTTAAAATCCAGAGCGGAAAAGTCAGCAGGAATAAAACAATGGAAACGGCAACGTCGATAATCTTCTTTGGATATCTTACCCTTTTACCGAATGCGGGCATATCAGATAAATTAGGATTGATTTCCGATATGTCTTCGGGTATATAAACTTTCTTTAAGCTCTTCTCGCAGAAGTCATAAACGGTAGTGATGCGAATGGATTTGTTTTTACGAATAACCAATTCGTAAATGACCTTGTTACGCTTGTCGTAGTGAGGATTAGTGACAAGGTGGACTTTCTCAAATTTGTCCAGTAAAGGTCTTACCGTGTAGTTAATCAGGTAATCATCGTCTTCTGTATGAGGGACCAGAATAATTTCCCTGTACGTCTGACGCAGATGTTTTAAATCGTATTTCTGTAAAAAATAGTCATAACTCGTGATAATCAAGATTTCATCGGTAGAAGCATTTTTGCTCAACAATCGATGTACGTACTTTCGATTAGAAACAGAAGTTTGATCCATATGTGTGCGGCAATAGTAAAAGTTAAAGCGTGTGCAAAAAGAATGCAATTATAATGTAAAAATTCCTATTTTGAAACAGCTAGCCAGGCATACTGAACCATCGGCGGCTTTCAGTTAATTAAAGGTTTATAGGTTTGAACAAACGTTAGATACGATTGTCTGTTCATATATCGAGGAGAGGGCATTGAGCAAGTATTTCACAAAGATAAGTATGGTATATTTATACTCCGCTTTTTAGAGAGAATATTTTGAACATATTATTTTCTTGCCGCCAGGTTTGAGCTATAAAATGCATGAATGGCTCGCCAAAGTTGCTGCTGTTCGAAATTCCTGAGGACAAATTGTTGCGCCAGTTTGCCCATTTTTCTACTGTCCTGCGGATTGTTTATCAGCTTCTCACAGGCATTTACTATGGCGTTGATACTTTTTGGCTGGATCAATATTCCCGTATTTCCATCATCGATCATTTCATTGCAGCCGTTAATGTTGGTTGCAATGCATGGAATGCCCATGGCGCTGGCCTGCAACAGCGCTTGCGGAAAGCCCTCCCGGTAACTAGGAAACACAAATATGTCAGAAGCAGCCAAGAACTTTCGCACGTCATGCTGATGCCCCACCGCAATAATGGACTTATTATTTGTGATTTCCGCATAGGTGTGTTGTTCCAGCGGATTCAGGTCTTCTGGCGCTCCTATCAGTACAAGTTTGAGGTTTTCGTGGCGTTTCTGGAGCACTAAAAATGCGGCTACCAATTCATTAACACCCTTATAATTAGCAAGCCGGCCCATGAAGGATAGTACAATATCGCTGTGGCCAATGTTATGTGCTTTTCTGAATTCATTGCTTTCTGCCAGCAATTTCGGCGTAACTGAAAAATATTCCAGATCGATTCCGTTGCTGCTACCGTTGCCGATAACCTGCACTTTCGATTTGTCAGGACTGAGGTCGTTATCTAAAATAAATTTTTTGAGCTCCTGTGAGTTCGGTAAAACCCAGTGCGCACACTTATAGGTCAACGTTTCGACGAAGTCAAGAAGCTTTCTTTTCGGGCCGGTGACTTCCATGAGCGGCAGCCCGGCTACTGTGTGCATTCTAAGTGGAACCCTGCAAATGTAAGCCGCAAGCATTCCGATGATTCCAGCCTTAGGCGAATGGGTATGAACAACTTGTGGTTTGATTTTCCTGATGAGCCGGATGGTTGCAAAAAGAGCAAAAAGGTCTTTGAAAGGTGTTAATTCCCGCGAAAGATTAAGAGGGTAAAACGGGGCTCTCTGATTAAGCACCAAGTCACCAACATGTTTATCCGGAGAGCTGGCCATCGATACTTCCACACCCTGTTCAGACATGAATTTCAGTTGGCCCTTTAATAATATACGTAGCGAATAAGTTTCGGTTGTTATCCTAAGTAATTTGATTTTCTCCATTCAAGTGTGCTGTATTTTGTTTTAATCGGTGGAAGTTTGATTGATCCGAACATGCCGGGCCAATCAGGAAGCGCTTGTCAATTCCTGGAAATAAAGAATAGTTTCTTTAAGTCCGTTTTTGAAAAGTACTTCCGGTTGATATTGTAATTGTGCTTTTGCTTTTGAAATATCCGCGAGGCTATGCTTCACGTCACCCCTTCTTTCTGGTACATAAGTTGGTTCGAGTGGGCTGCCTAATTCCTCAGTAATAGCCGAAACGAGTTCGGTAAGGGAAGTCTGCTCATTGCAGGCAACATTGAAAACCTCGTGCTTCGTCAGATTGTCGGCAAGTAACGCCTTAATATTCGCCTGAACAACATTGGATACGAAAGTGAAATCGCGAGAGGTTAAGCCATCGCCGTTAATCACCGGTGCCTGACCATTCAAAACCTGGGTTATAAACAGTGGAATTACAGCAGCATAAGGACCATTGACATTCTGTTTTGGCCCGAATACATTAAAATACCGTAATCCAACGCTGTGAAACTGATAGGTCCTTGAAAACACATCCGCATAAAGCTCATTGACATATTTTGTAACTGCGTATGGTGAAAGCGGGTTTCCAATGATCGCTTCCTGTTTTGGCAGCGATGGACTGTCCCCATACGTTGACGACGATGCTGCATAGACCATACGCTTCACGCCAGCCTCCTTGGCGGCCTGGAGAATATTCAAAAAGCCGCTGATATTTACTTCATTAGTTGTAATTGGGTCATTAATGCTTCGTGGGACCGAACCAAGCGCAGCCTCATGCAGCACGTAGTCAACATCCTGCATCGCCTTTACGCAGGTTTGATAATCCCTGATGTCGCCTTCGATAAACTCGACTTGTCCTTTATCAATGTACGCTGCAATGTTTTCCAGGTAACCCGTTGATAAGTTATCAAGTACTACGATCTTAGCAGCTTGATATTGAACAAGATATGCTACCAAGTTGGAACCGATGAATCCGGCTCCCCCGGTGATGAGGAACTTTGAGGAAGTAATATCCTGCTGATGATATTGGTTAAAAGTCATTGAGTTATGCGACTAAGATATAATTTGAATAGCTAAATTTCGGGAGCGTGATGCAACCCTTATAGCCTGGTGTAGCCTTTATCTTTTGGAAAAATTCCCTTCACGTCGTAGACAATCGGGGCACTTTCTCCTGATGGAATTTCCAGATCAAGTAATTGAGCGTGACCCACGGCCGCAATGATGCCCTGGTATCCGTTGAGTCCGTCCAGGTTGTCGATCAGGCGAATGCCGTATTCGTGCTCAACTTCATTTTTATCTGCCCAAGGGTCATATACATGCACATTCATGTCATATGATTCCAGCTCCCTGATAATGTCAATAACCCGGCTATTGCGAATATCCGGGCAGTTTTCTTTGAAAGTTATTCCTAAAATCAGCACATCCTGCCCCTTTATTTTGCGCTCGCTTTGGATTAGTAATTTCACAAATTGGGTAGCCACGTAAGGACCCATAGAGTCATTCAGTCTTCGGCCAGCGAGGATGATTTCGGGATGGTAACCTACTTCCTTTGCCTTTTGTGCCAGGTAAAAAGGATCAACGCCGATGCAATGTCCTCCTACCAATCCAGGCTTAAATGGAAGGAAATTCCATTTCGTTCCGGCTGCTTCGAGCACTTCACTGGTGTCAATTTTTAGCAGATTGAAGATTTTCGCCAGCTCATTGACAAATGCAATGTTAATGTCGCGTTGAGCATTCTCAATTACTTTCGCAGACTCCGCAACTTTGATGCTTGATGCTTTAAAAGTGCCTGCTGTAATAATAGACGCATATAAATTATTGACTTCTTCTGCAATTTCGGGTGTAGAACCGGACGTGACCTTCCTTATTTTGGTCAGTGTATGGTGTTTGTCGCCCGGATTGATCCGTTCGGGAGAATATCCGCAGAAAAAATCCTGATTAAACATTAAACCGGAAATTTTCTCCAAAATAGGAACGCAATAATCTTCCGTCACTCCGGGATAAACCGTTGATTCATAGATGACAATGTCACCGGCTTTCAGATTACGGGCAACAGTTTCAGTTGCTTTTCGGACGGGTGTAAGATCAGGATTATTGAATTGGTCGACGGGCGTCGGAACGGTAATAATGAAGATGGAGGCTTGTTTAATATTTGCCGGATCGAAAGTGAAGCTTAATTTGGAAGCTTTTTTCAAACCTTCCTCATCGACTTCTAATGTTCGATCGAAATGGTTTTTTAACTCTGTAATCCGTTGCTGGTCAATGTCAAGACCGATTGTATCAAAAATTTTCCCAAACTCAACTGCGAGTGGCAGTCCCACGTAACCCAAGCCGATTACACAAATTGTTTTGTTTTCTAGGTGCATATAGTCTGTTAGTATTGCCAATAAATGACAAAAATAGTCGATGTGCTGAAAAAATGATTGCCATTAAAGGAAAATGTTATCAAAATTGTTTCATAGGAATCAATTTTGATAACATTTTATAATATACAATCACCGTGCTGCACTATGACAAATGCATCTGTGATGATTTGGTGTGCAATTACGGCTGGACAGTCCAGGTTCCGATCATATCCTTAACTTGCCATGTATTCGTACTGGTTTTGCGAAGTGTGATTTTGCTGCCAACCGTTCCGCTTTGGATATATTTGCCTTTTGTAGGAGCCAAGGGGACTATGTTATCGTTGACAGTTGGTATAAGCCTTAGGATTTGCGCATTCCTCACTTCAAATGTTATTTCTGGATAATTCGCAGGCAAACCATTTAGTGAGATTGTTCTCAATCCGGTAGACGTTGTATTGTGAAACACCTTTTTGAAGAAGCCATAGGTGAGCGTTCTGTTTGTTTGTGCTACATCAAAAGTCAACTTTTCGTGTTCATCTGACAATGCGAGGTTTTCAAGCACTGCAAAATGTACATATTTAAGGGGATCAAGACCATCGAGTACAACAGGATTGATCAGACTGCAATTTTTGACACTTCCTTTTTTTGATACATCTTCAAACGCAAAGGCTGAAATGATCTTTTTTACACTTCTCGTATCATACACTTTGGGACGGCTGATATGCACATTTCCAACGTTTGCATCGCCAATAGCGCTAGCCTCTCTGTACACCAACATTGCAGATCCGAAAAGTGCGTGAGTCATGCCGTTTCCATTGCAATCGATAACGGTTGGGTCGTTGACCTGAACCGTACAAGCATTAGCACTGTAGTTACTGGCACAAAAGCCGTTTGCCTTGTTATTCTTCCAAACGGGGTTTTGAAATACGATGGAACCCGCAATTGCTCCGGTTGCCCGGGATACGTATGCTCCATACATGCTCCCGTCATCATTGTGATTGGTAATAGTAATATCAACTACACGGTTGGTTCCTTTGAAATCGTCGATAAGTATTACAATGCCAGACCCAACGTTGTTTCTAGTGGTAGGATTCGAGATGCGTATGCCTTCAAGGAATTCATCGGCAGTGTTAGGTTCAATGTCAATGCCTGCGCTAGGGGCTGTACCATTAGAATTCGTTAAAACCGGACTAATCACTTCAATATTTTTGCCGGAGACAATGGAGAGGCCCTGTCTTCTGTTATTATCTGCACTTATATTTATCAGTTTAACGTTCTGAGAAAATTTCTGCGTAGTGCTTGATCCGATATAGTAACCGTCGCCACCGCTGTTGTTGGCAGCAATCCCTTCAATTGTTACATTCGTTACGCCTAGCATCGCGAAAATATGCCGCTGTTCTCCGCTGGTATATTGCGCTTTCTGATCTTTAAATACAACATTATAACCCTTTATTGAAATATTCTGAACGCCATTCATCATTACCATCCTTTCCTCGGCACCAAGCGTACCAAGTCCTTCCACCACTGTGCCGTCCTGAAAAACAATATTTTTATTGGAACGCAGAGACATTTTCTTCAAACGATAAGAAATCGCAGGTTTAGGAAAGTAAATGTTTCCCAGATCCTGCCTGTCCAAAATTAATTGGATCATAGCGGTGTTATCAGTGGCTCCATCGCCGTTAACCCCAAACCACTCCACATTTACAGCACCTTCGTAAACGCGCTCAAATCGTTTCCCGGATGAAACAACCGTCAATGCTCCGTCATCTGCACGGGTTGAAGTAGGGTTGTACTTGAATATGCCAGCCCGTCCCGGATCTGTGATAAATACTGTGGAAGCTGTGTCAGGTAGCTGACGAAGGCTTGCCATCGTAAGGTAAGGGACATAGGATACTGTGCCTACAAGTGCGATCCTGGCATTGGATGGGTTCTCTGATGCGGTTTCGGCCATGCCAAAAGGCAGTCTGCCTACCTCGATGAAGTCACTGCTATTATTCGCATTTTCATGACTTCTGAGTAACTGAAATACGCCTGCCTGTTCCGAACTTACGAATTTTCCTTTCAGATGAAATACGGCGGATGGTCTGCTCGCAGTCAGTTCCAAGCCGATGAAATCATGAAATGAACCGCCGGTTTGCTGGAAACCCTGTGGCAAGATCACTTTTAATTTAAATGAACGCGAACTCTTGAATACGTAGACCGTATTCATTGGAATGTCAATTAGATCCGCTTTAATTTCAATATCAAACTCCTCATTCACCGAAACTTCCGTCGTTCGGGTGCTTATTGAAAAACGAATCGGATCAATAAATGCTACTGCTTGTGTCAGATTGTGGACTGCGGCGTTCATCACAAAAAAGCAGAATAGCGCTACAGTACGAATAACCATTGGTTTGTAAGTTTTCATGTATAAATTTTACTATGTTAATAGAACTCCGTCTACAAATTTATAGAGTAAATTTACACTATGATTTTTAATATCTACAATCATATAGAATATTTTTCTTTTGTTGCTGTATTGATTTTTCTCAAATTAACTCTCTGATTTGCAGTTATCTGTCTTTAAACCGCCTTTTGGGGGGCATACAAATTAAAAAGGCACAGGCATATAATGCCTGTGCCTTTTTAATTTGTCGTAGAAGTTCTATTTCTGTTGCAGCTCGTAGTATAGTTTGATATACTTATCAACCATCAAATCCATGTTGAAGTTTTTGACAAAGTGCATACCTTCCGCTGCTCTATCCGATGCCAGGCTGTTGTCATCTACAATCATTCTCACTTTTTGTGCCAGTTCCTGATGATCCGCAGGAGCAAACAGAAAGTCGTCATTGGGTACGATTTCGCGTATACCAGCTACATTAGATCCTAAAAAAGGAACGTCCGCTGCCAGGGATTCCAGTGTAACGCCCGACATTCCTTCATAAGCGGAGGAAAGGACATTCAAATCAACGGATTTCATTAGAGAGGATATATCCGTCCGAAATCCCAGGTAGTGAATTCTATTTGATACGCCACATTCAGCAGCTATTTTCATAGTGTCTTCTTTTGCCTCACCTTCGCCTGCTAAAAGAACATGATAACTTTCGCCTAGCAGTGCACAGGCTCGGATAAGTGTCGCCTGATCCTTTGGATATCTGAAACTGGCGGCCATGAGCATTAGTCTTGAATCTTTGGGAATATTGAGTTCTGAACAAAGACGTTGTCTCTCTATCCTGGTGGCTTTTGCAATGTTTGTGAGGTCAACGCCATTGTTAATCACCCGTATTTTGTCGCCCTGACCAATCCACTCGGACAATTTATCCTTTACGCTATCGGTGATTGCTATTATGGCCGAGTAGGGGCGATAAACTGCCCTTTCCAGCGGCCGCAGATATTTCTTATCCCGTCTCTTATTGTGATTACTGTGCTCGGTGAATATGAGGACAGGTTTGATCCGTAACAGGGAAATGGCCAGGCTAGACCAGTATGAAGCTGGAAACAAATGAACATGGACGACATCAAACGGGTTAGCTTTCAAAAATTTCCATATCGCAATCGCGCACATGGGATTATAGAAGGTTGACATTCGAAGGTCATGAATGGCAATTCCCGCACTTTCAATGTTTTTTAAAAAGGCTGGAACCGACTTTTCCGCATTGAGCAGCAAGAGACTAATGTCGATATTTTTCCCTTTAAATATGGGCAGAGAAGATGCCAGAAGTTTCTCCCCGCCGCCCTGCGAAATGTCATTGGTAATTACGAGTACTTTCATTAAACTGCTTTATGCCTGTTGCTGCTCATTTATTCTCCGTTTACTCTACCAAAACATTGTTTTGAAAGATATTGGCTGAACCTGATGTTCTTGAAGACGCTGTACTCTTTGCACTGATGGTTTTTTTCGCCTGGGCCTCATCCCTGATGTCTACTTTTTGGTCTTCCAGAAGTACGACTTTCGTGCCGCTGATCCTGTTATTAACAAATCTGTAACCCGTATTTTTCCTTCCAAGATTAATCGCGCGACTGGAACTTCTAATGTTGCATCCGTCAAAAGTAATGTTAGACGAGCCAAGCCCGAATTTTGCCAATATTTCACCAGAGCTGTTATTGCTGAATTTGCATTTCAGAAATTTAACATTCGTCACCAGCTTTTCCTGCCTTTTCGCATCTATCTGGGCCTCAATGTCTACACCGGTTCCTGTCGCTGCATACAGGCAACGTCCTGTATTGGTTAATGAAGTATTAATGATGTCGATTTTATCGCCGCCGGTTAATGCTAATCCAGTTCTGGCATTAAAATCCAGGTCACAATCGATGACTTTTATATTCTTTTGGGTCGCTGCTGTATGAGAATTGGCTATCTGCATGCCATCAAGGCCAAAACGTTTTGCAGTCACCTTTTCAACCACAATATTACCGGAATGCGAAATGAATACGCCATAATGTGCCAGCTGAATGCCACAGTCGCCGTATCCGCCACCAATGTTAATTTTTGTCGGATCAAAGGACGTGCTCTGTTTATCAGTGCACTTCACTTTGAAGGTGTTCATATTGTTAAGATTTTCCGAGTAGAAATTCCCGTCCAGGATTAAGTTTTCAATTCTGACATTGCTGCTGCTGGCTATTACAACGCACCTTCCAAGATCAGCCCTTTTATCCGAAGTTGTCTTAGTTTTGGGTGTACAGTCTAATGTAATGTCTGAACTGGAACCATCTTCGGGATTAAAAGAGCCAAATCGAAAGCCTGTATCATATATCAGTTTGCTGCCGGGTTGCCCTTTTACTACAACATTTTTGGAATTGATTATTTGAATAACATCAGCTCCGCGATAATAATAATCGCGGTTTTTGAGCTTCACCTGCTTGCCTACAATGTAAGTGCCAGTGGGTATAAGCAGTTCGCAGTTACCTTTCCGACTGTTAATAAACTGAGACGCAGCTTCAAATGCAGCCTGGTCATTTATGGTGTCATTGGGAACCGCACCAAAGTCTTTTTGAATGTTAAGCTTGATGACGGATTTATTAGCCCTGCTTGAATGCTTTGTTGAATCGTAGGATAATACTTTTCGTTGTGAATAGGCTTGGGAACAAAAGAAATGGAGGCAGATAACAGTTGCCCAAAGTGCTATTAGTTTCATAAGCGGAGTATTTGTTTGCAGCTGAAAGGATAACAATCATGCCTGATTGATCCGATTTTCCAAAAAGCCGGGTCAATTTGACATCATTCTTAGCTTATACAATTCATGGTATTTCCTTGCGGTTGAGCGGATATGGTAGTTCTGAGCAAATGTCTTAATGCCGTTTTCTGCTATATCCGCCTTGTTTTCGGACAAGTGAAAAGCCATAATAGCATCCAGATAAGCTTTTTCAGTAACCTCGTTGCTAAGGAATCCATTTACCCCATCGGTAATCATTTCAGGAATTCCGCCAACAGCAGTGCATATCGGGATACAACCAAGGGACAATGCTTCAATCAGTGAAATCGGCATACCTTCGTAATGACTTGACAGGCAGAAAGTGTCAGCAATGGAGAGATAATCTACAATGTTGTCCCTGGCTCCGATCAATTCTATGTAAGGATCATTTTGGACAAGCTCCCGCAGATTTCCTGCAACTTGCTCTTCTCTCACATCACCAATGATCAGCAATCGGCACTTCTTTTCAGTAACCTGCGTGTTAAATGCCTGAACAGATCTTATTAACATGGCCTGGTTCTTCGCTTCTACCACACGGCCGACATTCAGAAACAGATACTCGTCTCCCTTAGGCGCAAATCTCTCTTTGAGCGCAGGCAATTCCGGAGTCGGATGCAATTCAGGGCGGCCATTTACAATTGTTACATCGTTGTCCAGGTTATAATATGTTTTGAATGTCGCTTTCCCGTCCTGTGAAATCGTAATGGGAACTACACGGTTATTTTGATAATAATGTTTACGAATGCTTTTTAACACCGGGTTAGGACATTCCCGAGCGGCCTGATTATGAACAGTTTGGAAATACTTTGTATTGGAAGGAAGTCTCAGAGATAAATTTAAATTGACATATTCGAATGAGCTGGTATGTGTGTTTACAATATCTGGTTTAATCTTATTGATCCAGCCAGCGACTTTTAACAAGAGTTTCGGGTCAAATCCTGCCTTTTTCCCGAATGAGATGTAATTAACCTGCTTATCCAATTCTGAAACAAAGGACTCTGAATCTTGATTATCCCTCAATGAAACCAGGTATACATCGGTTTCTTCAATTTTGGCAAGCGCATTGCATAAATCAACAACAAACCTTTCTGCACCGCCTCTACTCAGCGATGGAATAATGTGTACTATCCTCATTGTTGGTTTCAATTTGTTCAGATTTGTGTGGTATTTGCATTCTAAATAATGTGAGTCCGCTATAAACGAGCAGGAAGTAGTTCAGGGAATACAACGTGGGTCTTTGAAAGAAAACCATAGCCAGGATCGCCATTGAAATACAGCTGAATATCAGATACTTGCGCCACGGATGGAAATATGCAAACAGGAAAACAAGGTATATTAGGATCAATATTCCTCGTTCAAGTACAAAAACCCGGTAAGACAGCGTAGATCCCCCATACGCTTTCAACATATAGTCCTTTCCCTTACCAGTGTAGAAATCTGCGTCACTCTCTTGCACAAAGCCCTGATACATAGATTCAAAACCTCTGATCCGGGTGTCCCTGTTATTAACGACACCGACGATCCAGTCACCCTCCCATTCAAACCGGTGATAGACTCTCAACGATAAAATGGGATCATCCTTCGTACTTCTAGCGATGAAGACAAATGCGACATACGAAATGCAAATGAAAACGGCGGAAAATGCCAATCGAAAAAGCAGTTCTTTTGTTTTGAGCAGCCTTGTGTTTGAAAAGTAAAGTACGGGCAAAAAAACAATCAGGAAGAACAACGAGAAAGACAGAACGCCGGAAATAATCAATACCCAAAACTCAAATCGCGTTAACATACGCCGGTAATAGAAGAGGATAAGTGGAATGATGGTGCCTACAACACCCGGCTCATCAAATACTGAGCTAAAACGATTTTCCACCCCGGCACGCGACCAATAGAACAACAAGTAATTATCGTAAATTCTTCCTTTGCCTACTTCACCACGCTGGATAGAAAACAAAGGTGGAATATCAAAAATGTTAATCAGCAGATAAATAGGAAGCCCAATCACCATCAGCCACAAAAACAGCTTAATGTACCAACGGGCGACTTTGTATTTTTCCTCATCATTAAGCAATATGAAGGTAAGCACAGGGAATATTCCGGAGTACAACAATTGAAACGAGATCAGGAGCGAATCTTCATTATAATAAGCCCACCATACCGGAAAAAAAAGTGCAAGCAATATGTAGTTCTTGTACGAGTTTTTGAATATCAAAAACAACAGCGCGTACATATTCAGGAATTTCAGTCCGTATACACCTACACGGATCGGAAGGATTGTACTATATACCGGGTACGAATCAAAGAATGCTATCAACATTACATTGATACATATCAAGCTGCGGACATCAATTTTGAGGTCCTTTTTGATAGCGATACTCGGTGTCAGGATTTTCATAGGTTATACATCAGCACGGAATTTATGCTAAAAGTACGGCTTTCATTTCTTCCGGAGTTTTAACACAATCGAACCCCCAAATGTAATTAGTCAATTCATATTGGGCATCAGTTATCCGTTCCTCAAAAGTGTTAAAGGCATCGTATAGCATTTGGTTATCCCTGTTTTTTGTGGTGGTCACGCCTGGTTCGTAATGATTTTTCAGAAGTGTGTCTCCACTTTTTGATTTTGATACCATGGACACGTCTTGCTTATACAGATAATTGGGTTTGCCCAGGAATAGACTGTAACCAACGTGTGTGCCGGTGCTGTTGGATATCACCATGTCGGCAAGCATAATGATCGATTTTAACCTGTTTAAGAAATAAAGATCGTCCCGGTGTCCTGCGGTGGTGAGTTTATAGCCCATATTTTCATACGCAGCATGGTCACCGTTTTGGGCGTCTTTCCAATACATGCACACCAGCACGGTGTCAAATCCCGCTTTTCTACGTTCAATTTCGTTGCAAAATTCCTGTTGATCGTATTCAGACGAAACTGCCGCGATGGAATGGGTAGGAAAAACCAACAACACACGCCCCAGTTCCTTTTTTATATTGTTAAGAGCGCTTTCACTAAGAAGGCTTTCCGCATAATGAATATACGGTCCAATCGTAACGGAAGTTTTTTTAGCTTTCTCAGCGATATATTGCGCTCGGTAATTGCTGTATGTAAGGGTCTTTTTTGCCAGTGTCACCGAATCCGTCCTCACGAGGTTTCCGATTACGATTCCATGCTCAATGTATATTTGATGCAGGGGAAGTTTTGCATTGGCGATATTTACCTGACAATAAGTGAGCAGGCAATTTAGAATGCCATAATAATTACAATCATCAAAATAGAATACCGGATAATATGGCAAAGGGGCACTCAATGTTTCCAGGTCGAAAATACTTGTGGAACGCCGGGATTCTACCATTGCCGGGAAATCCAAAGACTTAGACCGCTTCATCCGGCAATAAATCTTACGAAATAATTTGCTCCCCTCAGCCAGCTTTACAACTTCTCTTTTTAAAGTACCAATCATAGTATGTTTTATTTGACTTGCTGTGCCTACCTCGCGAAAACCAAGCGAAAGTTGAGCCAAGGCATAGGATAAACCTTTGCGCTTAGTACCATTACGATTAAGCTATTGAGTACACTAATGGCAAAGTTTGAGTAAGCTGCGCCGATGGGTCCCAGGTTTTTAACGAAAAAGTAAGATAATGCAACCTGTAATGATGAACACAAAAATGTTACTATCGCAAGGGATGCCGACCTTTTTACAAAAAAGATAAAACTGGCATACATTAGATAAACGCCTTGAAATGCCTGTGAAAAAAGTGCCCAGCCTACATATATTTTCGCATCAGCATATTTGGCCGATAAAAAATGGTCTATTACATAATCGGATGCAAGGGAAGCAAGAAATGTCAAGCCAAGCAATGCCACAATATACATATAGGTAAATTTGACCAGCTTTTGCTTCTTGGATTCCAAGATGTGCTCGTCCTGGATAGACAAACTTTTATAGACAAACGGAGCATAGGCATTGTTAAAGGCAAGCGTCAGAAATGATATTAGCAGCCCAAACTGGAATCCCGCAGCGTAAATACCACTTGCAGATACACCTGCCAAATTCGACACGATAAGGCGGTCGGATCCCGCCCTTGCCCAGATACTTAATGCGTGAGGCACTAGCGGAAGGCAAAAGCCAAAAACTTCTTTTATATAATTTTTATTAAAAAACGCATTTAGATAGCCGCGCTTCCATAATAAAAAAATACTGATGAACCCGTATATAATTGAACTCGTACCAATACCAATGAGTCGCCCGCGCCACCCCATGTCAAAAACAGTAATAAGAACCAGTGATAAACCAACATCACAAACTGTCTGGGAGATCTGGTAGCTTCCAAAAAGCAGCGGGCGTTCCTCTAATCTCCATATTATGAGGTTTATAGAGCTCAATACCTGAGAAAGTCCTATCGCCAGTCCACTCACAACGAAGATGGTGCCTACGGAAAGGAAATCTTCTATTTGCTTATTAAATAAAAATATAACTAACCCGCAGGTGCTGAGTGTTATCGCTATGACAAAAAATATGTTAAAAATATATTTCCCAATTTCTGACTTATCAAGTTTATAGAAATTGACCGAAATGATACTCTGAACGCTAATGCCGATGAATATGACCAGAAAATTGACATAAACATTATAATTGGCAACTATTCCGTAATCGGCAGGAAGTAAATAATAGGTCAGTAATGGAAGAATTAAAAATGGAACTGCTTTATTGATAGCATCGGTAATTACATAAAGCAGGCTATTCCTGAAAAGCGGATGATCCTTTAATGCACCAATCCTTTTCTTAAAGCCAATAGTGCTCGTCCGGTGATTCAGCATGACCGTTATTTAGGCAATTATATTTTTACTTAAAATTTCAGAACATTAATCTATATGTTCCATTTCGAGCCTGCTGCCACGCTTCAATTCTTTGTTGACAGTCTTCCCCAAGATTTCGTGGTAATGTTTGGGATGTAAACCAAATCCGGGACGAATGGAACGTACATTTTTTTCTGAAATTTGTTCACCGGCGGCGATGTCTTCCACTACATATAGAGACCGTGAAAAATCCTTTCCTTTTGCCTGCTTCTCAGTCAATTGATAATCTACTTTGCCAATGGCCTGTTCGGCTTCACGGACAGATTTTACCATTTCCGAAAATTCAGATTCATTCATCGAAAAGGAAGCATCGGGGCCACCGACGGATCTATCCAGAATGAAATGCTTTTCAATGATTTTGGCACCCAGAACTGTTGCAACAACAGGAACTGTGCTGCCGATGGTGTGGTCAGAAAGTCCGCTAATGACATTGAAACGTTCGCGGAAGTCCTTGACCATTGTCATATTTGCTTCCGCAATTGGCGCGGGATAACTGGATGTGCATTTCAATAAGGCGATCTGATCATTACCTTGTCTTTTGCAAGCATCCAGTGCAAGCTCGATATCCTCCTCCGTAGCAATCCCTGTAGAAATAATCACAGGCTTGCCCTTGGAAGCAACCAACTCAATAAGTGGAATATCTGTGATTTCGAATGAAGCGATTTTGTAAGCCGGAACATTGAGATTTTCCAGAAATTCGACAGCCGTTGGATCGAAAGGGGAGGAAAAACAAATCAGACCTTCTTCTTCCGCAACCCGGAATAATTCTGCGTGCCATTCCCAGGGCGTGTAAGCTTCCTGGTATAAATCATAAAGATACTGTCCGTCCCAGATCGTTCCGCCAATCCGGAAGTCGTCCATGCGCGAATCGATCGTAATGGTATCCGCCGTGTAAGTTTGAAGCTTGATGCAATCCGCTCCCGCGCGTTTCGCAGCCCGGATCGTTGCTATGGCTGTTTCCAAGCTGCCGTTATGGTTTGCCGAAAGTTCAGCAATAATAAATACGGGGCTGTCCTGATTTATTTCAAATGTTCCTATTTTCATCACCGATATACATAGTGTATTTATAATTTTCGCCGTCTGTTTGTTTTACAAATCCGAAGCGTTCAAATGTTTTGCAAGATGAGATGTTTTCTCTCATAACTATCCCCGAGATCAAGTTCACCGAATGCGGGGCATTAATGAAAGACAAAATTCCTTGCTTAAGTAACGTTGCGCCAAGCCCTTTTCCATGATATGCCGGATCCAACAAGTAACTGATGACAGCTTCTTGCCCATCTATATCAAACCTGATGGATCCAACAGGTGCTCCTGATAATGACGCAATGTAAAATTCACACTTCTGATCATCCAGTTTGCGCGTCAGCCAGGCGATATGTTCTTCAAATTTAATTTTACCCTTACTCAGGGAATATCTTCGGACGCTTTCATCAATTGCCCATTTGTAAGTCAATTCAGCATCATTGCTGGTCAGTTCCCTGAGCGAAAAGTTTTTCTCGTCCAATAATTGCCTGAAAAGGTTTTGAATCCGGTTTCCCGACAACCCATCAACTAGCTGCGGGTTCATGTCAGGAGGCTGTCTAAAATATGTTTCAACCGCCTTAGTCAGATTCTCTTTGGAAAAATCCGCTGCGCTGATGAAAGCATTTGCGTCCTTATAGTTTTCAAAAACAAAGCGTTGATTTGAAACATACATTCCGGATATGATACTGGCTCCCGAGGTAAGCGCCTCCGTTAGAATCCCACTCGAGGGAACAATGCAGAGGTCAACTTCTGACATGAGTTGTGCCATGTCCTCTGCACTGATATTCGAATAATGCAGCACACTTTCCTGCTCGCTCAGAATCTCATCGATTGTATTGTGATGAGCGTAAGCCGCACCGGTAACTACAATTATTTCTTTGAAGCGCCTTGTGTCAAGCACTACTTCAGTTGCAAGTTTTGTTAAATTTCTGCTGTCCGATCCTCCGAAGCATATCAAAACAGAATCGCTCTTACCAGGCTGCCTGCCTTTTTTTGCCAGATTCAAAAACGCCGGTCTGATCAGGGCATATTTAGGGCCCAGTGCATATTGCGTATAAGGCTGTGCCGGATATTCATTCGGAGAAACGCAGGGCGTATGATTTAGCACAAGGTCCGCATAAGTCGTTTTCTCATGCAGATCATCAATGCAGATCAAGCCGCAGCCGATCAGTTTAATAGATTTCTGATAGTCACTTTCCAATTCATAACTATCCAGCACAACCAGGTTGTTTGGTGACAAAATGGATATCAGATTGTCATCATTTTCCAACCGAAGCAGCTGAAAACCGTCTGTTTCTATTTCTTCAATAATGCTTTCGGGAACTTGCTTGCAGGCGAAAATAACGTCGAAGTCGTCGCCGAGCATCTTTGCCAAAGCTATACATCTAACGAGATGACCTAGGCCAATGCTGGGGCTTCCATCCGTTCTGATGTATAGTTTACTTTTCATATAGCAATCGAAATTTCATCTCTGCCATCAACCAATCCGAATGTGTATCAATGTCTTGCACTTCTTCTTCGGAAAGAATTACAGGAGCGCTGTTTGAAGTAAAAAGCGAGTCGGTAATGTGCAATGGATTGTACCAATACCATTGACCGGCATCATGATAAACCGTTTTTAAATCCTGAGACCGGACATTTTTATTTTCCGGCCACACCATTTCTATCTTCCCATCATTCAATTGCAATCCACGCCAAACGGGATATGAGAATGGTACAACCGGGAATACAGAATCGTAACTAAATGTATTGAGTAATGTTAGCCCTTCTGCCAGATGTTCTTTTCTGATCAGCGGTGCAGTAGGGTATATACAGCAAATGCTATCGAATGCCTTGGATAACCGAGATAAATATTCTCGCTCAACTTCTTTGATCACGTCAACAGTGGAGGCGAAATCGTCCGAGTTCTTTTCAGTCCTTAAAAATGGAACCGCAGCGCCGAATTGTTTTGCAATCGCGGCAATCTCCTGGTCATCCGTAGACACCATCACCTCATCGAACAGGCCGGAAGCCAGCGCAGTCTCGATGGCATAAGCGATAATTGGTTTACCGAGAAAATCCTTGATATTTTTCTTCGGAATGCGCTTACTGCCGCCCCTTGCCGGAATGATTGCCAGGGATTTACTCATTGTAAAATTCATTAACAGACTGTATCACAAATAATTGCTCTTCATCCGTCAGCGTAGGATACATTGGCAAGCTGATACATTTCCGATAATAGCTTTCAGCTTTTGGCATGTCACCAACTTTCCAGCCTAAGCCCTGATAATAAGGCATCAAATGGCATGGGATGTAATGGATCTGTGCGAAAATTTTCTGCTCCCGCAAATGGTTGTAAAGACCTAGACGATCGTCTGCTTCTATAATGTAAAGGTGATAAGCATGACCGGCATCCACGCCACTTTGTCCTGAAATGAAGGATTTTCCTGAAAATGCATCGTTGTATTTTTGAGCAATCAGCCTGCGTCTCGCAATTCCTTCGCCTGCCCTTTTCAATTGGCTTGTTCCAAGGGCAGCCTGGAAATCGGTCAGGCGGTAATTGTAACCCAACGTCTGCATTTCCATATACCAGCCTGGGTAACTTTCATCTCCACCAGCTAGTTCTATGCTGTTCACATACAAGTCATTGGATTTTACGATGCCGTGGGTACGGAGTGCAAGAAGCTTTTGGTACAGCTCTATACTATTTGTTGTGACCATTCCGCCTTCCCCGCAAGCGATATGCTTAACAGGGTGGAAGCTGAATATAGCAAGATCTGCAAATTTGCTGTTTCCACAAAGCTGCTCGTTGCCCTCAGAGTCTGTAAAAAAGCCTCCCGGCGCGTGGCATGCATCTTCAATAATCCACAAACCGTATTCATCGGCAAGATTTTTTATTTCCTCCAGATTAACGGCTCTGCCAGCGAAGTCGACAGGAACTATGCCCTTGTAAGTCCCTTTTGGCGATGCTTCCAAAAGGCTTCTTACAGCACTGACATCAATTAAATAACTGAAAGGATCAATGTCTGCGAACACAATTTCACCTCCGCAATAGCGGATACAGTTTGCAGAAGCTGCGAATGTAATCGGCGTTGTTATCACCTTGTCCCCCGGACTTACATTCAGTGCGAGAGCGCATAAATGCAGTGCAGCAGTTCCATTTGCAACCGCAACAGCATATTTTGCTCCTACATACTTTGCAAATGCTGTCTCAAACTCCTGGATATTCGGACCCTGGGTCAGGTAATCGGATTTCAAAACATCCGTAACAGCCCTTAGATCTTCCTCAGTGATGTTTTGCCTTCCGTATGGTATCATACCCGAAAAAATTAAACTGTAAAATCTGAATCTACGTGCTCCTTAATCAACGCGCGCAGACTGTCAACTGTTTCCCACTCCGTGTTATTTCCGGAATTATATGAAAACCCGTCGGGCACTTTCTTCGCATTGAAATGTGCGATGAAATCTGCTAAATTCCAATGGGGAGTCTGAGGGACAATGGCATAGTACTTACCTAAATCGTAAGTAAAGAACGAGTCTGAGGTTGTAATCATTTCCTCATGGATCTTCTCGCCAGGGCGTATCCCAATAACGCGATGCTCGCATTCAGGGCCAATGGCCTGTGCAATGTCCAGAATATTATAAGATGGGATTTTAGGAACAAAAAGTTCGCCTCCCCATGCAGTTTCCAATGCATGCAAAACCATGTCAACTCCGCCTTGCAGGGAAATGTTGAAGCGGGTCATCGTTTCAACTGTTATCGGCAATACACCGGTTTTCTTCTTATTAATGAAAAAAGGAATAACGGAACCGTTAGAGCCCATTACGTTCCCGTAACGCACCACCGAGAATTTGATAGGATTGCGTCCGCGAATGTTATTGGCAGCGATAAAGAGCTTGTCAGACGTCAGTTTTGTGGCGCCATAAAGATTGATCGGAGCGGCAGCTTTATCTGTTGACAGCGCAACAACGTGGCTTACCTCGGTGTCTAAGGCTGCATTAATTACATTTTGCGCTCCGTTAATGTTAGTCTTAACACATTCCGAAGGATTGTATTCTGCAATAGGCACATGCTTCATAGCAGCAGCATGTATAACGAAGTCGATCCCTTTGAAAGCTCTTCTTAACCGTTCTTCATCTCTTACATCACCAATGAAAAAACGGATTTGTGGGTATTTTTCTGGTGTGTATTCCTGCGCCATCTGGAATTGCTTCTGCTCATCCCTTGAAAAGATTACTAACCTTTTCACATCCGGCCATCTTTTGAAAATCGTTTCGGTCAATGCTTTACCTAAAGAACCAGTTCCTCCTGTTATTAGTATTGATTTACCGGTCAAATCTAGCATGTTAGTTGTGTTTAGTTTGAAACTTTATTCTTATTGATTATATGTTAAACAAATTGCCTGTGCAGCTTTTCCTTGAAGAATATGATGTACGAGAGCGTAACGAATATGCCAAGAACAGAGAAAATAATGCCTATGAACAAACGTTTCGGACTGCTTTTCGACAAAGGGACCCGCACAGGTTCGAGCACTTTAAATACTGGTTTTTCTTCCTTTTCGCGAATCTTGAACTGTTCCAGCTTATTAGATAAGTCGGAATAAATGGCTTGTGACAGCACATATTCCGCTTGCAGCCTTTGCTCTTCAATTCTGGCCACGTTCAGGAAAGTATTTCTGTGTGAATCTCTGTAAGCTTGCAGTGCATACTCGGCGCCTTGCTGACGTTTCTTAGCCTCTTCTACGCGTTTTTGTAAAAATTCAACTTGCTGCGTTGTCTTGGAAACAGTATAGTTCGTCACATACTCGATGAGATATTTCTCGCTTGCTGAAACTAACATCGCGGCGACTACCGGGTCCGTCATCTCACTTTCAATGGTGATGATTCCGTCGGTTGCGCCAACCGTAGCTTGAACCAAGCCTTTGGCAGCATTAACAAGCCGTTCTTGTTCCATTGTGAATGACAGAATTCCGGTGTCTGTTTTCGGCTTTAGTGCGGGTTTTTCTGATTTTTTACTTCCAAACGATAGCAGGCGGGACAGGAAGCTTTGAGAACTATCCCTTTTCATGAAGCTCTCAAGCGAGGCATATGAAACATTATCCTGATCAACAACCGGAACTTTCAACAAATACTGTCCGAAAGGGACGGTTGATAAAATGTTTGGATATAGCTCGGGAACAAGTTTTCCACTCGGATCAGCTCCTGCGCCAAGCGCCATACTAAAAAAGGAGCTGTTCCTGCTAGAACCCAATTCCGGTAATAATATGGTTTGAGCTGTATACCTTTTTTTAAGTAAGAAGCTTATTGCCACCCCAAGGATCCCAAAGGCAATGGCAGCAACGACCAAAACTAAGAAATACCGCTTGAAGAATCCAAGTACCTCGAGAAAGCTGATTTCGACTGTATCGGTTGTCTTTACTGACTGAATATCGGGCATACTATCTTAAAGAATACGGATTAAAGCAATCGCCAGAGTGGTAAATAAGGATATAATTGCGAGTCTTTCTCCTCTCGACATAGGCTGTTCCAACTTCGGTTCCTTCAACGGAACTGTCACAGTAGATCCTGGCTGAAGTTTCGGGTAGGACCGGAAAAATAAGAACTTACTTGTGCGATGCGTCCTACCATTGGGGTAGGATACGTAAACCCTGTTTTTGCGCGCTCTTTCAGCAAATCCACCAGCCTGGGAAATATATTCGTGGAAGTTAAATCCTGGATCATAGTTTACCAGTGAAGGATTATAAACTCCTCCCTGGATCCTCACCATTTCCGATTTTTTAGGAATATAAATGGTATCTCCATCCGCCAACAGCAGGTTAGCAGGAATAGAAGGCTTCTCAATGATCGCTTTCAGGTCGAGCGCGACTAACTCCTGGTTTCGGTAAAATCTGGCTCCTTCTATGTAAGCTTCTTTCCGCATGCCGCCCGCCTTAGGAAACAAGTCTGATATTTTCTCGAAGTTGTTCAGAATGGTGTAAGTTCCGGGATAATTGACCTGACCAAAAATCGTGACCGTTTTCTGTGACTCATATCGCGGGGACTTACGCACCAGGACAATGTCGTAAGGATTAAGTGTAAACTTCTGGTCCTGCTCATTCAATGTCAGGTTATCCGCAACGTCCAGTGTGAAAATGCGAACATTCTGGTCAGAAGGAAGCCCGGTCGTATCATTTTTAACCCTACGGGAAACTTCGATGCGGTAGGGGATACCGCCTTCCGTATAGCCACCTGCCTGGAATATCAAATCCGCGATGGTGATATCTTTGTAATAATAATATTCACCAGGATTAATAACCGATCCTTTTACGGACAAGTAGGTGAATTCCTTTAAATCATCAACTGCCTTAATGGTCAGAATGTCGCCTGGCAGCAATGTAATGTCAGGGATCTCATTGTTAAGTAGTTTTCTCAGATCAATCGCAACAAGTCCCGTTTGTGAATCACCGCTTGATCTTTCCAGCAGTGCGCGGTTAAGAAATGCTCTTGGACTGATCCCTTGCGAAATCGTAATCAGGTCTTTCACCGTTTTGGTGCGTTCGTCCAGTGGATATATGCCTGGCCTGGTCACTGCCCCGCGGATTTCAATCTGGTTAGCAACAACTTCCAGGATTCTTTTAACATTATATATATCCCCGTTTTTTGGGATGAATGTGTTCACCTGAGCAGAGTCAATGCTTCCGATTACGAAGTTATTACCTGTATTTCTTTGATATTGAATCAGCTGCGTGAATGCGTCCGGTGTAAAACCGCCTGCATATTTCAAAATGTCTTTTAAAGTTTCGCCTGCTTTGGCCTCGAAAATTCCGCTCTTCTTAACCTCACCGGTCAGTTCCAGCCGTGTTTCATAAGGACGGATCAAAATAATGTCCTGATCCTGCAACGCAATGTTGTCCCTTAGATCAGCGTCTATCAGGAACCGGTATAAGTCTATCTGACGGATTATTTTATTATTTCTGATGATGTCAATATTCCGGTAAGAACCGTTTCTGCCTGGTCCTCCTGACACATAAAGTGCATTGAAAGCGGTAGATAGGGAAGAGACCGTGTAGGTGCCGGGACGTACAACCTCACCTGCAATCATTACCCTGATACTGCGAACATTACCAAGCGTAATGGTGGAATAGGTGCCGGATCCGGGGCGGTTTAATGTTGAATAAGCCTGTCGCAGTCTGTTGACAATTCTTTCGCTAGCCTGTTCAATGGTTAGTCCATTCACGTAAACGGGCGCCAGATTAAGCATTTTAACCGTTCCTTCCGGGCTGATCTTCATTCGGAAATTATCAACTGAATTTCCGTAAATATCTACAATCAATTCATCGTCAGGACCTAAAATGTAATTTCGTGGGGTTGGAATGCGCAGGTTCGGCTCGAACGTCGTTGAACTTCTTCTGAAAAATGCAGAGCCGAACGTTCTGTTCAATCTTCTTGCCCGCGCTCTGCCAGCAGCAGTCGTATCTCTTTCGTTGTTTGTTTCTTCTTCCAACTCGTCCAGATCATCCTGCTCCCGGGTTTCGTCCAGCTGGTCTCTGTTAGGGTCGTTTTTTGTGTTGTCTTTGGAAGTCTGTTCCAGGCGTTTCCGCATTGCAGAGATATCGTCCAGCGTGTAACCTCTTTGTAATGCTGCCTTTTCAATGTCCATATCAGACATGCCCGACTGCTTGGCCTGGTTATAGAATTCAACAGCCTGGGAGTTGGAAACGGGCGCTCCGGTTGATGGTGTCGGCGTGGTTTGCCCCGGTACAGTGGTCGGGGTCTGTGGTACAGGATTCTGGGCTTGAGTGACTGTGCTTATCAGTAGGATAAAAAACGCTATCCGGATGGCGTTAACTGTTTTAGATAAATAATGCATGCAGTGTTAATTATATTAAATCGCGTCGGTACGCATGTCCTAATTTGATCCGGGGTGCTTGACCAAGCAAGCAGTAAAACTACGAAATCTTACAATATCTAAATTCCCCGGTAAAATATATTAATCCGATAAATATTTTCACTATTCTACTTTAATCGCTAATTCCTTCAATTGTGCGTCGGATATAACAGAGGGAGAATCAATCATCACATCACGCCCTGAATTATTCTTTGGAAACGCGATGAAGTCCCTGATAGAGTCCGCTCCGCCAAAGATGGAACACAGACGGTCGAATCCAAACGCAATCCCTGCGTGGGGAGGAGCCCCGAATTCGAAGGCGTTCATCAAAAATCCAAACTGCTCCTGAGCCTCTTCCTCGGTAAAGCCAAGGATTCCGAACATTTGCTTTTGAAGATCTTTTTCAAAAATCCTTACAGAACCTCCGCCAACTTCAACGCCATTGATAACCATATCGTATGCATTGGCCCGAACTGCTCCTAAATTACCGTCCAGTAACGCAATATCCTCGGGCTTCGGACTGGTAAAGGGATGGTGCATGGCAAACCAGCGATTTTCAGCTTCTCCATATTCCAAAAGAGGGAAATCCAGCACCCATAATGCTCTGTATTCATCCGGTTTTCTCAATCCCAGCCTCGTTCCCATTTCAAGGCGAAGCTCATTCAATTGCTTACGTGCTTTGTCTGCTGCGCCTGAAAGGATCAAAATTAAGTCTCCTGGCTTAGCATTAAACGCCTCAGCCCATTTCTTAATATCCTCTTCGGCGTAGAATTTGTCAACGGACGATTTCAGTGAACCATCGGTATTATAACGGACATAAATCAAGCCTTTGGCTCCGATTTGCGGACGCTTCAACCAGTCCGTTAGTTCGTCCATCTGCTTGCGGGTATATACGGCACTATCGGGTGCGCAGATGCCCACCACCAGTTCGGCATCATCAAATACACTGAAACCTTTGCCCGAAGTAAGATCCTGCGAAGCTCCTTTTAATTCAACAAACTGCATATCAAACCGGATATCCGGCTTGTCTGAACCGTAAAGACGCATTGCATCCGCATAAGTCATGCGCGGAACCTCCGGCAAGTCCATTCCTTTTACTTTTGCAAACAGGTTACGGATAAGTCCTTCAAATGTATTCAAAATGTCTTCCTGCGTCACAAACGACATTTCACAGTCGATCTGCGTAAATTCTGGCTGACGATCAGCGCGTAAATCCTCATCCCGGAAACATTTAACGATCTGATAGTAACGGTCGAAACCTGCTACCATGAGCAATTGCTTGAATGTTTGCGGAGATTGTGGCAGTGCGTAAAATTCACCCGGGTTCATGCGGCTCGGCACAACGAAATCACGCGCGCCTTCCGGTGTGGATTTTATTAATACGGGTGTTTCAACTTCTATAAAGTCCAGGTCATCCAGATATGCACGTGTATGACGCGCTACCTGATGCCTTAATTGTAGATTTTTACGAACGTTATTTCTTCTCAAATCCAGATATCGGTATTTCATCCGGATGTCGTCGCCGCCATCCGTTTCATCTTCAATAAGGAAAGGAGGCAACTTGGCAGGATTCAGAATATTAAGCTCAGAAACGCGGATTTCAATAGCGCCTGTGGCAATTTTATCGTTTTTAGAAAGCCTTTCTATTACCTGGCCTTTTGCTGAAATAACGAATTCGCGGCCTAATGAGCGCGCGATTTCAAGCACATCAGCCTGTGTTTTTCCCTCTTCAAAAAGAAGCTGAGTTAGCCCGTAGCGGTCACGCAAATCAAGCCAGATCATGCCGCCCTTATCGCGGACACGCTGAACCCAGCCACACAATACAACTTCTTGATTTACATGTTCTAAGCTTAACTCTCCACAGGTATGGGTACGTAACATATAACTTTTTTAATACTGATATAGTAAAACTGCCTGATAATAAATGCCGCAAAAGTACGTATTTTTAGCAAATCTAACATGAAGTGTTTTTTATGAAATTATATAAAAGGCTGAGCAGACAAGCAGGAGTGGTTTTGTCATCCATTATTTTTTGTGTGAACTGTTCCTGCGATACAGACCCCACTACAAATCCTACGACCGCTGCCGATTTCGATATGACGCCTCAGAAAGTGGCAATTACCCCCGGCATTATTGACGAAGCATCGGGCATTGTCCCGAGTTACAGCATGCCAGGAAATTTTTGGATCAACCAGGATTCAGGCCAGCCAAGCTCGTTGTATCTGTTAAGTGCAGACGGGAAAAATATAAAGGAAATGAAGGTTCCCGGTGCTGCTAACCGGGATTGGGAGGATGTCGAGATAGGCCCCGGTCCGAATGCAGGTGTTAATTATCTTTACATCGGTGATATTGGAAACAATAATGAGCCCAAAAGCCAGGTCGGTGTGATTTACAGGGTTCCGGAAGTAAGTGATGCAAATGCAAATTTTGACGAAACAAAATTGGAAAAGATCACATTCAGTTATCCTGATGGAACCAGAGATGCAGAGGCATTAATGCTGGACCCGACCACCAAAGATCTTTTTGTTATATCAAAAGAAGGGCAGAACACCGGAATTTATAAGCTTGCTTTTCCCCAGTCTACAACGCAAACCATTGTTGCCGAAAAAGTGGGAACGGTGCCTGGCGTAGGGTTAGCTACGGCTGGAAATATTTCCAAAGATGGCAGCGAAATCCTCATCAGAACTTATCTTGCTGTATATTATTGGAAAATAAAGGCAGGCGAATCTGTGGGGCAAACATTGACTCAATCTGCTACAAGGCAATTATTAGTCGCGCTGGAACCGCAAGGAGAGGCCGTTTGTCTGGATGCCGATGGAAAAGGATTTTATACGATCAGTGAAAAATCCAATGCTGCCAGCGTCACTTTGAATTTTTACAAAAGAAAATAAACCAAAGCCATGTTTAAAACTTTACTAAGCGTCGTTCTGATGCTCGTTATTACTGTTGCAAATGCGCAGAATGGGGATGAGAAATTCATCCGGGACAACTACACCAAAGCCGAATATGACATCGCGGTTCGGGATGGTGTGAAATTGCACACGATCGTTTACAGCCCGAAGGACGCCTCTGCTGAAAAGAAATATCCGTTCTTAATGCAGCGGACCTGTTATAGCGTTGCGCCTTACGGGCCGGACAATTATCCGCCGAGGATTGGGCCGAGTCCTGCATTAATGCGCGATAAATTTATTTTTGTATACCAGGATGTGCGCGGCCGCTACATGAGTGAAGGCGAGTGGACCAACATGACGCCACACATTGCACAGAAGAAAGGAAAAACAGATGTGGACGAAGCCTCAGACACTTATGACACGATCGAATGGCTGCTCAAAAATATTCCTAATAACAACGGCAAGGTAGGCCAGTGGGGAATTTCCTATCCCGGATTTTACACCACGGCGAGTGCACTTTCTGAGCACCCGGCATTGAAGGCATCCTCGCCGCAAGCACCCATCGCCGACTTCTTTTTTGATGATTTTCACCATAATGGTGCATTCACACAAGGTTATTACCTCACATTTCCTGTTTTTGGAATTAAACCGCCCAAGCCAACGACATCTTCCTGGTTTGCGGGAGACATGTTCGAAGCCAAGCCTGATGGTTACACATTCAACCTGAATATGGGCCCTCTCAAAAATTTTGATAAATATTATTCAAAAAATTTCTATTGGCAGGAAACAGTTAATCACCCTAACAAGGATGAGTTCTGGCAAAAAAGAGACATTCTGCCGCATCTGAAAAACATCAAGCATGCTTTCATGACGGTTGGCGGCTGGTTTGATGCAGAAGATCTTTATGGTCCTTTGAACACTTACAAAACCATTGAGAAAAACAATCCTTCTACCTATAATACGATCGTTGTCGGACCATTCGGACATGGAAGATGGAGCAGGGAAACCGGCCATACATTGCACAATGACATTTATTTCGGAGATAGCATTGCCACTTTTTATCAAAACAACATTGAGGCGAAATTTTTCAAACATTTCCTGAAAGAATCGGGCGATGGGAAAACGGGCTTGCCGGAGGCTTATATGTTCAATACAGGTAAAAAAGCCTGGCAAACATTCGACAAGTGGCCCGTGGCTGCTGTCGAAAAACGCAAACTATATTTCCATGAAAGTGGAAAACTGGATTTTAAGGAGCCCGCACAAGCCAAGTCGGTGAGTGAATATGTGAGCGATCCGGCCAAACCGGTTCCTTATACGGCCAATTACAAGCAAATGTCGGGTTTCACGCCATTTGAATATATGTCGGAAGATCAGCGTTTCGCTTCCACACGACCGGATGTGCTTGTTTTTCAAACAGATGTGCTGGAAAATGACATTACATTAGGAGGTGAGATTACAGCATTATTGAAGATCAGCACCACCGGTACCGACGCAGATTTTTTTGTAAAACTCATCGACGTCTATCCTGGTGACGAGAAAAATCATGCATATATGCCCAATCCTACAACCGTTCTTGCAGGTTACCAGCAAATGGTGCGCAGCGAAATCATGAGATCGAGATTCCGGAACAGTTTTGAAAAACCGGAAGCACTGGTGGCCGGTAAAATGACGGACATTAAATTCCGCTTGCAGGATGTTTTGCATACATTCAAAAAAGGCCACCGCATTATGGTCCAGGTTCAAAGCACAGCATTCCCGCTTTTCGACCGCAATCCTCAGAAATACGTTGAGAACATTTACAAGGCTGAGGCATCCGATTTTATCAGCGCAAAACAAACGGTTTATCATCAGGCCGGCGCAGCCAGTTCACTTGAAGTAGACGTTATCAAGTAATGCGACATTTTTTTAATCTTAAAAACATTGCAATGAGTACGATTGCCGCTTCCATGCTGACCAATGGTTTGGCTCAAAAGCTAGATTATCCATCTACAAACCGCGTTGATCACATTGATGAATATCACGGAATCAAAGTTTCTGATCCTTATCGCTGGCTGGAAAATGACCGGTCAAAGGAAACCGGCGAGTGGGTTAAGGCACAGAATGATGTCACGTTCAAGTATTTAGATAAAATCCCTTTCAAGAATAAGATCTTTCTTGATCTGGAAAAGGCTTATAATTATCCCAAATATTCTGCTCCGAGAAAAAAGGGAGACTATTATTATTTCTATAAAAATGATGGTCTGCAAAATCAGGCAGTGCTGTATCGCCAAAAAGGAGAAAACGGAACGCCGGAAACGGTAATCGATCCCAACAAGCTTTCGGCGGACGGAACCACCCGACTTACGGTTTTCAGCCTTTCGAAAGACGGGAACCATGCTGTTCTGGGCTTTTCGCAGGGCGGCTCCGACTGGCAGGAATATCAGGTGATGGATATGAAAAGCCTTTCCATGCTTGCCGATAAGGTAGAATGGGTGAAGATCTCCGGCGCGGCGTGGCAAGGCGATGGCTTTTATTACAGCCGCTATCCGAAGCCCGAAGGCAGTGCATTAGCAGCCAAAAATGAGAACCACCAGGTTTATTTCCACAAAATTGGCACCACACAAAGCGAAGACAAGCTCATATTCGAAGATGCGGCAAACCCGCAACGTTTTCACACCATCGGAACCACTGAGGATGAGCAATTTGCCGTGCTAAGTGTAAGTGATCGTGGAAAAGGAAAGGATGGAAATGGTTTGTGGATTTTGAAAAAGGGAGAAACGAAATTTACTCCTATCAAAGAAGAGATCACCGATTTTCAATATGGTGTGATTGAGAACATTGGCGACGACTTTTTAATTGAAACCAATGAAAACGCGCCAAACAGCAAGGTTATGCGCTACGTTGCGGCATCCAAATCCTGGAAAACGGTTCTTCCCGAAAAGCCCGAGCCTCTGTTAGGCGCAGGACTTGCCGGTAATAAGCTATTTGCATCTTATTCCAAAGATGTAAGCAGCCGGGCATATGTTTACAGCGTTGACGGCACATTGGAAAATGAGGTGAAGCTGCCTGGCTTGGGAACAGCCAGCGGATTTGGCGGTGAACGTGGGGACAGCTTTGTTTTTTACACCTATACATCATTCAATTACCCGCCCACAATCTTCAAATACAACATTGCCAGCAAGAAGAGCGCTGTTTTTCGTGAGCCCGAAGTGTCATTCAAGCCGGAAGATTATGAGACTGAACAGGTTTTCTATCCTAGCAAAGACGGCACAAAGATCCCCGCATTCATCACCTATAAAAAAGGAATGAAACGCGACGGCTCCAATCCGACGATCTTGTACGGATATGGCGGTTTTAACATTAGCCTAACCCCGGCTTTTAGTCCAACGCGCATTCCTTTTCTGGATCAGGGCGGCATTTATGTGCAGGCCAATTTGCGTGGAGGGAGTGAATATGGCGAGAAATGGCATGAGCAGGGAATGAAACTCAAAAAGCAGAATGTGTTTGATGATTTCATTGCCGCAGCTGAGTTTTTAATCAAAGAAAAATATACGTCTGCTTCAAAATTAGCCATTCAGGGCGGTTCTAATGGCGGATTGCTGGTAGGGGCCGTGATGAACCAGCGGCCAGAGCTGTTCAAAGTTGCGTTTCCGGCAGTAGGAGTGATGGACATGCTCCGTTTCCACAAATTCACCATTGGCTGGAATTGGATCGCCGACTACGGCAGCAGCGATAACGCCGAGGAATTCAAAGTCCTTTACGCTTATTCTCCGTTGCACAACATTAAGGAAGGCGGCAAATATCCGGCAACAATGATCACAACAGCTGATCACGACGACCGCGTGGTGCCCGCACATTCGTTCAAATACGCGGCTGAACTCCAAGCCAAAGCCGGTAAATCATCCGATAACCCGTTACTGATCCGCATCGACACCAACTCCGGCCACGGCGCCAGCAACACAAAAAAAGCACTAGAAACGCAGGCAGATATTTACGCTTTTATGTTTGCGAATATGGGATTGGTTTGGAAGTGATGCATTAGCGTGATTCAATGCATCTATACTAATTCACATATTAAGTAAGGTAAAAAGCTCTTAAAATGGTCTGAACTATGAAAGCATGGTTCAGACCATTCTTGTTTTTGGTTAACTTCTTAATTTCCCATTATTTCTCAATTTATTTCTACGTGCAGGATACAACAGGACGGTGGGAATTGGTAAGTTTTCTAATCTTGTGACAGTTACAGAGTAGTATTCATGAAGTGATGCCCTTTCAGAAATTGGAATCACTTACCTCAAAAATGATAATTAATCAACTAAGAATATATGAGCAGTTCTAATGTAAGCCAGTACAGGTATGTTAGCTATTTATGGGATGAAAGCAAAGCGGCCTCGCTTGGTGATGATCAGGTAGCACTTCTTTTATACCGTTCCAATTTGTTGGGTGCGGACCTCCGTCTTACTAACTACGCGGGTGGTAACACAAGTTGTAAAACCATTGAAAAAGATCCACTAACCGGCAATCCGGTGGAGGTAATGTGGATCAAAGGTTCTGGTGGCGACATTGGCACTTTAACAAGAAGCGGCCTGGCTGGACTTTATCAGGACCGCCTGCACAATCTGAAAAACATTTACCGCGGACTGGAATTTGAGGATGAAATGGTGGAGCTTTTCAACCATTGCATTTACGATCTTAAATCCAAAGCACCGTCCATAGATACGCCTTTGCACGGCTTATTGCCCTTTAAGCACATTGATCACTTGCACCCGGATGCATTAATTGCCATTGCAGCGTCCAAAGAAGGAGAGGCCATTACCAAAGAACTTTTTAGCGGAGAACTGGCGTGGGTGCCCTGGCAACGTCCCGGTTTTGATCTTGGATTAAAACTGGAACAAGCACTGGCAGAAAATCCGGGCATACGCGGAATCGTATTGGGCGGTCACGGCCTGTTTACCTGGGGCGACACGGCTTACGAATCTTACATTAATACGCTGGATACAATTGAAAAAGCTTCGGAATATCTGAATGAGCATTATGGCAAAAGCCGTCCGGTTTTCGGAGGTCAGCGCCTGGAAAGTGAGCCGGAAGCACGCCGTTCGGAAATTGCCGGCAAGCTGGCCCCTTACCTGCGCGGATTAGCTTCTGAGCAGCAAGCCATGATCGGTCATTTTACGGATGATGCACGCGTGCTTGAATTCATCGGCAGCCATGATCTGGATAAACTGGCACCATTGGGCACCAGCTGCCCCGACCACTTCCTTCGCACGAAAATACGTCCGTTGGTTCTGGATTTTCCATTTGAAAAGCTCGGTGCGACAGATCAGGAAATCCTGGATCAAATCCGTCCGCAGTTTGAAGCTTACCGTGTTGATTACCAGGCATACTACGATCGTTGTAAGCATGACAACAGCCCTGCTGTCCGCGATCCAAACCCAGTCATTATCTTGTTGCCGGGCGTCGGTATGTTCTCTTTTGCGAAGGACAAACAAACTGCACGTGTTGCGGCTGAGTTCTATATCAATGCAATCAATGTAATGAAAGGTGCGGAAGCGATCTCATCGTATGTTTCATTGCCGGAACAAGAAGCATTTGACATTGAATACTGGCTTCTGGAAGAGGCTAAATTGCAGCGTATGCCGAAAGAAAAGTCCGTATCACGCAAGATTGCGGTTGTTACAGGCGGTTCGGGCGGGATTGGAAAAGCTATTGCATTAAAATTACTGCAAGAAGGTGCCTGCGTTGTG
This sequence comes from Dyadobacter alkalitolerans DSM 23607, assembly GCF_000428845.1. Classification (GTDB taxonomy): domain Bacteria; phylum Bacteroidota; class Bacteroidia; order Cytophagales; family Spirosomataceae; genus Dyadobacter; species Dyadobacter alkalitolerans. The sequence continues at coordinate 164,539 of NZ_AUAS01000006.1, forward strand.
ATTTCAGATATTGATGAAAAAGCATTGGCAGAAACCAAAGCGGAATTTGACGCGAAATTTGGCAAAGACTTTTCTGCAACTACCCTAGCCAATGTGCTTGAAGTGGATCAGATCAAAGCTGCGCTCCATACTACGAAGTTGAAATACGGCGGCGTGGATATTATTGTAAACTGTGCTGGTTTATCTATTTCGAAACCTCTGGCAGAAACGACCATTAAAGATTGGGATATTTTGCAGGATGTTTTGGTAAAAGGCCAGTTTCTGGTTTCTCAGGAAGCGGTTGCTATCATGCGTCAGCAGGGATTAGGCGGTGATATCATTAACATTGCCAGCAAAAACGGAATTGTTTCTGGGCCTAACAATGTGGCTTATGGAACGGCAAAAGCGGCTCAGCAGCATATGTCACGCCTTTTGGCAGCGGAATTAGGACCTGATAAAATCCGTGTTAACGTTGTGAATCCCGATGCTGTAATTGCTGGAAGCAAAATATGGGAAAGCGGCTGGGCAGCAGGACGTGCGAAAGCTTATGGCATCAGCGTAGCCGAATTGCCTGCCTATTACGCAAAAAGAACAGTTTTGAACGCTGAAATTCACACAGAAGACATCGCTAACGGCGTTTACATTTTCGTGAGCGGCTTATTAAACAAAAGCACCGGAAACGTAATCAACGTGGACGGCGGTGTCCCCGCAGCATTCCTAAGATAGCAAAGGACAAACTATTCCCGCGACTTTAAAGTCGCGGAAATGTTTACAATAATCTTACATTTCAAGAATTTTAAATCAGACTTTCTAAGTTGTTACAACTTGGAAAGTCTTTTAAATTTTGACAAAAATGAAAATCGACCAATATCAGATAGACCAGCATAACGACAGCATATTGTCGCGCCATAACAACCAGTTTAACTTCCTGAATGAGCAGCTGGGCGAGCAGGACATTAATTCAAACGAGATTATCAACGCTCTGAAAGCATTTCAGGTTGCTATTCCAAGCTGGGCGTTAGGCACTGGCGGGACGCGTTTTGGTCGTTTTTCGGGTGGCGGAGAGCCGCGTTCTCTGGAAGAAAAAGTGGAGGACGTAGGTCTGTTACATGCATTGAACCGTTCGAGCGGATCCATTTCGCTGCACATTCCCTGGGACATTCCCCAGCAGGCAGAGTCCATCATCAGCCTTGCAAATTCACTCGATCTGAAATTCGACGCTGTTAATTCCAATACATTCCAGGATCAGAAGGATCAGGCGCATTCCTACAAGTTTGGGTCACTTTCTCATGTGGATCCTGCGGTTAGGAAACAGGCTGTTGAGCACAACATTGAAGTGATCAGATATGGCAAAGACCTGGGATCAAAAGCGCTATCAATCTGGCTTTCAGACGGATCATGTTTTCCGGGACAATCCAATTTTGTAAAAGCATTTCAAAACACGCTGAAATCTTTACAGGAAATTTACGCAGAATTGCCCGCCGACTGGAAAGTTTACGTGGAATATAAAGCTTACGAGCCAAATTTCTATTCGACCGTAATCCAGGATTGGGGCAGTTCATTGTTATTCTGCCAAAAATTAGGGCCAAAAGCCGATGTCCTGGTTGACTTAGGACACCATTTGCCTAATGCAAACATTGAGCAGATTGTGGCCACACTAATGATGGAAGGCCGTCTGGCAGGTTTCCATTTCAACGATTCCAAATATGGCGACGACGACCTGACCGTAGGCAGCATTCGTCCATATATGCTGTTCCTGATTTTTGTAGAACTGGTAGAAGGCATGAAACGCGCCAACCGCGCAGCAGACACATACGCCTGGATGATCGATGCAAGCCATAATATAAAGGATCCGTTGGAAGATCTGCTGCAATCGGTTGAAGCCATTTTGATATCCTACGCACAGGCATTGCTCGTGGACCGCAACAAACTGGAACAAGCCCGAATGCAAAACGACGTCGTCCTCGCCCAGCAAATCCTGCAAAACGCTTTCCGAACAGACGTCCGTCCATTGGTCCGCGAATCTATGCGAATGAACTGCGGCTCACTGGATCCGATTGGGTTGTTCAGGAATCTGAAAGTTAGGAATGAGCTGATGAATGAGCGGGGGAGAGTGACGGTGGCGACTGGGCTTTAGGAAAGCTTGGTGCGCTTCACTTCGGCCGCCCGGCGGCCCGGTCCGCTTAGTGTGACAGAGCTGGGTTTATGCCGTGTCACACTGAGCGTACCGAGCGCCGGGCGGGCGAAGTGAGGACCGCAACGCCCTGTCAGCCTGAGCGGAGTCGAAGGCACGTCCACAACGCCTCCCACAATCCAACCGTTTTCAAAGCGACTTCCTCCTAATCAACGTAAACGGGTTCTTCACAACTGCCCTTCTATTCTCCGTAATCAGCTCTGCCGCGGTCTTTCCCATTTGTTCATGGTCCGTGGAGATGGTTGTAATCCCGTCCAGGAGGATTTCTTTTAATGGGGTTTCGTTGTAGGAAATGATGCCGATGTCTTTGCCGATTGTTAGTTGCTGTTCACGGCATTTTTTGATCAGATTAACGAGGTCATTTTCTTCAATGACCACGTAGGCCGTATCTTTTACTGCCGTGCTGTTTTCATGGAAATCGTACATGATCTCGTGTTCAAACTCGTGTTGGATGCAGAAGATCCGGAAACCTTTGATGATTTCTTTGGGATAACGGATAATGGTGGGAAAGATGAGAATCAATTTTTTGTAGACTTTCAGCAGGTCAACGGCCTCATTTAAAGCAGAAACGATATCTTTTTCGAAGTTTTGGAAGACAGAAGAATGCTTTTTACTGTTCAGTTCAATGTCTTTATCCAATAAAATCAGCTTCTCTGGCGGAATCATTTTCAAGACTTCAATAGCCTCCTCCGCTCTTTCGTAGAAGTGCGGCATGATCACATAGTAATCGTATTCGCCGAGGCTGTTCTTAATCAGATTTTTAAAAATGTTGGCATTAGAGTGATGGATATGCAGGTCAACATTCACATTGCGACCGACATTCTCCACAAAAGCATTGTAAATCTGCTTCTTATAGTTGCTTATTTTATTGAAAACCAGCAGAATCCGCACCGATGTCTCGATGTCGACGCGGTTGATAAAGTAACCTTTGCCCCGAACGGAAATCAGTACACCGTCTTTGATCAAATGTTTGTAAGCCTTTTCAACAGTGTCCCGGGAAAGCAAATACTCTTCACTTAACTGATTGATCGAAGGAATTTTATCGCCGCGTTTTAATTTGCCCTTACTAATCGCCTGCAACAGCGACTTGATGATCTGCATGTATTTTGGCGCGCTTTCCTTAAACTCAATGTCAAACTGTATTTCCATTAAAACGGTATTTAAATGCCCGGTGACTATAAATTAAAAACAGCCGGGCAAGAAAACTACTTTCTTACCCGGCTGTTTTATTGGGCTTTTAAAATTTATCTCGGCCCTCTGCTGCTTCTTTCGGAAGCGCCGCCGCCACCGCTGCGTGAGCCTCTTTCAGAACTTCCTTGTGAAGAACGCGCATCAGGCGCGCTGCCTCTGGACTCGTAAGAACCTCTATCCGCTGAACTACGCTCCGAACGGCTTTCACGTTGGACAGGCGCTTCATAAGAACCCCGGTTGGAACGGCTCTCGCGCTGTGCAGGCGCTTCATAGGAACCTCTATTGGAACGGCTTTCACGTTGAACAGGAGCCTCATAGGAGCCTCTTTCCTGGCGACTTTCTCGTTGAGCCGGTGCTTCATACGATCCTCTTTCCGAACGGCTTGGTCTTGTTGCAGGCACTTCATAAGATTCTCTGTTTCCGCCGGAATTCACCGGCTCATTACCACGTTCCGACCGACTGCTTCTTTCCGAGCCGTAGTCCGGCACGTCACGGTTGGGAGCTCGCTGCGCACGGGTTGGCGCTTCGTACTCGCGATTGCTGCGGCTATTGTTATCACTGCGGTTGGCCTCATATCCGGGGTTTCTGCCATTGCCTCTGCTGCTTCGGTCCGATGAACCTGCGTCGATGGTTGATCCGCGGCGATTCGCATCGTTATATCTGCTGCTGCGGTCGTCATAACCGCGGCTGTTGTCGTATCTGTCATTGCCACGGCTATTGCCCGCAACAACTACCCGTCCCCTATTCCGCATATCAATTTCACGAACGGAAACACTTCTTCTTGTTACACGCTCAATTTCATCGCGTCTCGGGCCGTAAGCGTAGGTTCTGTTGTTATTGTAATAGTAGTTGTTGATAATGGTCGTTCTGCCATAATAATGCGAAACGCGATTGCGCGGAGCGCAGTAGGAATGCCAGCGCGGGCTGGTAATGTAACGTTGCGGCACGAAAACCCACCAGAAAGAAGGCAGATTTACCGAAATGTTCACTTGCATACCAGGACCCAACGGTGCCCAGCCATAATATCCGCCACCCGAACGCCAGTTAACCCATGCCGGGCCCCATTCATAACCCGGAATCCAGAACCAGCCATTGTAATCATCAAAAGACCAGCGGCCGTAGTGAAATGGCGCCCAGCCCCAGTCGTATTCCGAAACCCAGGTGTTACCATATTCGGTCACTTCCCAGTATCCCGCAGTGGAGTAGGGCTGGAAGCCGGATGGCGCATCTGGCACCCAAACGGAGCCATATTGCGGCGTCCGGACCCATCGTCCGTAAGGAGATAGCTCTTCATAGAATGTTTGAAAAGAAATGTTAACTCCGGGCTGGGCCTGTGTCTTATTAGATATGGAAACACCGCCGAGCAAAAGCAAGATCAGGCCCATTATCCGAAGTTTTCGCATGATTTTCATGGCTATATGGATTAGTTGTTTTTCTTTATTTAAATCGTAGGTAAGACACACTTTTTTGGTTTTGGTTTAAACGCTGTGAAACGCTGCAATTGGTATAAACAATCCACGTTTCAACAGAGTAACATTCGGATTCCCGCTTTGTTGTTAAATGATGACATTAAGTAATTGATTATTAATGCTTTATTTATCTATTGTAAAAGATATCAATCGCTGCTTGCTGACTGTAAGACAATTGTAAACTAATTTAGCCCTATCCGCCATCATCAACATTAACAACACATTAACAATATTTTCAGTCAGCCAATGGTCAACCCTGAAATTTTACACAACGAACTGGTCTTTCAAACTGCGCGCAGCGGCGGAAAAGGAGGGCAGAATGTGAATAAAGTCGAAACAAAAGTGGAGCTGAGATTTGATATCAAAAATTCACAGCAACTTACCGAAGAGCAAAAACAGACATTGATCGAAAAGCTCGCCAACAAGCTTACCAACGAGCAGGTTCTCATCCTGTATCATCAGACCGAGCGTTCGCAGCTGGCCAATAAGGATAAAATTATAGCCAAGTTTAATGATCTGATCAAAAAAGCATTCACCGTACAAAAAAGCCGCCGTGCTACACGGCCTACGCTTGCTTCGAAACTGGACAGGCTCCAAACGAAGCAGCGGAATTCCAGCATTAAATCATTACGTAAAAAGTCATTCGAAGAATAGATCCCCGGCGTTGCCATTTCCTCATTTATCCAAATGAATGCCATCACTCCTGCTCAGCCTAAATTAAGTGCCGTTCTGACCATTCCCGTTATCGTTGCCTCGCTGGGTTACTTTGTGGATGTGTATGACCTGCTGTTGTTTAACATTGTCCGTGTGCCCAGCCTGAAAGATCTTGGGTTGTCCGAAGAGGAGATTTCCCACATCGGTGCCAATATTTACAACTGGCAGCAGGCGGGCTTGCTCATTGGCGGCTTTATGTGGGGCATATTGGGCGATAAGCTGGGCCGGAGGTCGGTTTTGTTTGGATCTATTTTTACTTATTCGCTGGCGAACATTGCCTGTGGTTTTGCCAATAATGTTGAGTTGTATTCATTTTTGAGATTTATTGCAGGATTAGGACTGGCCGGAGAGCTCGGCGCAGGCATTACGCTCATTGCCGAAATCTTACCAAAAGAGCTGCGTGGCTACGGCGCATCTGTGGTTGCCAGCGTAGGCCTGGCCGGTGCTATCGCGGCATTTTTTGCGGTAAAACTGACAGATTGGCGCATCGCTTATTTCATAGGAGGAGGAATGGGGCTGATACTCCTGGGTTTACGGATTAATGTGCTGGAATCAGTCATTTTTAATAAAAGCATAGAAAACCGGGGGAGCAAGTCCGTTCCCTGGTGGACGATTTTTACGAGCTGGTCGCGGTTTGTGCGCTATATCCGCTGCATGGGCATCGGGTTACCTACTTATATGGTCATTGGAATTTACTCCACTTTTGGAAACGAATTTGCGAAAGCGCTGGGCATTACCGCCGACGTACAAGCAGCATCGTGCGTGCTTTACACCTACATTGGCGTTGTAACTGGTGATTTTTTTAGTGGGATTTTAAGTCAATGGCTGCAATCCAGGAGAAAGGCAATCCTTTTAATGATGTCAATGACGCTAGCCGGGGTAGTGTGGCTGCTTTACGGCGGGATTGAGTCGACTACAATGCTTTATGCTTGTTATGTATGGCTCGGATTCTCAATCGGCTACATTGCCATGTTCCTGACCACAACTGCAGAACAGTTCGGGACCAATCTTCGGGCGACCGTAACAACCTCTGTTGCTAATAATGTAAGGGCAACTGTCCTGATCACATTGCCTGTTTTCCAGCTTTTGAAGCCGGGTTGGGGCGTTTTGAGTTCGGGTGCAATCGTTGGTGCCGTTTGCTTCGGGCTGGCATTGCTTTCGCTCTGGAAGATGGAAGAGACGTACGGAAAGGAACTGGATTATGAAGAAGCCTGAAAGCGAAAGTTCTTATTCTGCTTTTTGTGAAAATATCAGCTGATCCGGCCGCGGGTAGTCGATGAGTTTTGAAAAATCTACTTTCCAGAAGTCGAGGTCTAGGAGGTGATTTTGAGTGTCTTTCGTAAGTGTGATAACAACCGGTGTGCCATCGCTGTCGACATATTCCGCCTGAATTAAGTCGCCCTCATACGCGTCAACATTGCCTCCCAAACTAATGCTGCCCATTTTTCCGCCCTCATATTCATCCACGTCGTTGTTGATAGGATAGTCGCCAGGATTGAGATTTAATGTTTGGAGCAGAAAATGAATGAGGTCAATTTCGTTTTGTTTGATGGGCCTTATGCTGCTCATGAATCGGCTTTTGATATGCTGTTCTTGTTTCTCAACTGCTCGGCTTTTTTTCCTACAAACCAGAATGACAGCGCGAGAACGGCAAAGAAAATTCCTTTATTGGTCCTGTCCCAGAAATATTCAAAATATCTCGTATAAATATTAACCAGGAAAAACACCAGTCCCAGGTCCCGCAATGTTTCCAACTTGTTCTGAAACGCGTAAACAAGCAATAGGGCAAGCATAATACTGAAACCCAGTGCCCAATACCAGAAGTAACTCTGCTTAATCGCCGTCCAGCCACTCAGGTCATCGTAATTTCCAAAAATGGATAATGTCCATGCAGCGAGGAGAAACAGGAAAAGGCCGATGGAGTACGTTGTTTCCTGGAAAAACGGCAGGAGTTTAAGCCTTTGCAAAGCAATAGAAAATAGCCAGATAGCCAGCCCGAAAATGGTCATCCGCAACGGATAATTCATTCCCAGGAACCGATAACTGCCACCGGACCAAAAATGCGTCTGAGCGCCCCACCAGCCTGCCAGCGAAATGATCATTACCGTCCATAGCAATGTAGAACGGAGGAAAACCGCCACGCCACCGTAAACAACGGTCGCTATGAGCAGTGGAATGGCATAATTTCCTTCGAAATTGGTAAAACTGCGTGTCCAGTAAGTGATCGCGACGCCAATAGTGAGGATAATGGTAATGTTGTAGGTTTCATTGCTGGCTTTTGAAGCAGGATATTTGGTTTGTCTTCTTTTGGCCAGAAAAATAAATAGGGCAGCCAATGCAGTGAAGCCGATCCCAAAAATGGTTTCCGAAAAGCCCCATTTGTTACGCAATTGTTCCAGCCACTTTTCATCCAGAACCAATGCGCCAAATGCAAGCAATCCACAGGAAACAGCCGAAATCAGCGCGTAAATAGCAATCGCATCCACATTAGCATTCCGCAACTGATAACTGTTCCGCAATTCCTCCGCCAATTCCCCGGAAATTTTATTGCTCTCCCGCCAATGCTGAATAGCCTTACTAACCGCCTCCGCCTCCTTCTTATCTAATTCCATTAATGTTCATTGTTGATGAATTGAAATTGCGCAATACATCATCCATAAAAAGTCCGGGCCAATTTCATAACCCGGACCTTCTTAACACTATCTCGCACTTTTCAATCCCGACAGAAACTCGACCATATCCCTGATTTCTCTTTTGGACATGATTGTGCCCATGGGGGGCATGCTGGATGGGACGTTGTCGCGTTTGGCGATCCTGGCGGTTGCGATTTTTAATGGTTCGGCTTCTGATGTTTTCAGGACCAGTTCGTGGTCACTTTCCTGGGTAAGGATTCCTGCGGCGGATGTGCCGTCTTTCAATGTTAGCATAACCATTCCGAACCCAGGCGAAAGCCGTGCGCTTGGCTCGATCAGCGCCTGTAATATTTGCTCTCTTGAAAGCACATTGCCAATGTTGGAAAGGTTAGGCCCAACTTCACCACCCTGACCGCCGATTGAATGGCAGCGCACGCATTCCGCAGCAGAATTGGTCATAAAATATCTTCTGCCCAACTGTGCATTTCCGCCAAAAAGCGCATCCTGGTAATCAGCAACGGTCATACCGGTCGCGCGCAGCGGAGCCAGTTTCGCAATCAGCGCGTCGGACTTGGTAGAGTCAACTGCCTCCGAAAGATCCAATGCAAGGCTCTGTGGCAATTTCTTATCTGACATCTTACCGATCAGATCTTCAAAAATACCTTGTGTTTTTGTCACAGGGATCGTGCCTAAAACACGCAGCATTTGCTGTTGTTCTTTTACACTTCCTTTTTCAAAAATGCTTTTTGAGATGTCGGTCAATGCTTCTTTTGACATGTTTACGCTTCCAGCCATTCCCAATGCTGCTGTGCGGACATCCGCATCTGTATCGGTCATGCCGAGCTTCATTGCCGTTTCCATGTCTGAATATTTCAGTTCGTTCAGCGCGACAAGCATGGCAGTTCTTACTTTCGGATCCTTATGCGTGCTCAGGATTTTTGCCAAAGCAGCATTGTTTTCAGACATCCCAAGGTTGGTCACCATTTGCGCAGCTGCGATCAATGTGCCCGCGTCGTTGTCATTCAGTAACCCTGCAATAACCGGCTGAACTTTCGATTTCACAAGCGCTGGATCACGTTCCACAACGCCTCTGTAACGACCATCCACGCGGTCCATAACGGATGGGCTGGCCCAGGTTCCCAATGCTGCCAATGCCTCTGTCCGAACATCTTTGTCTACATCTGTTCTTTGTGCAAATGCAATCAGATTATCCAGCTGGTCGTTCGTGCCTACACGTAGGGAAGCATTGATAGCCCTTCTCAGCAACGGCTCGGAAGTGAATCTTTTCTCTTTCAAAAGTGCCGCTAATGCAGGTAGAGAAGCAGGAATTGACAGATCATCATTAATCGCACGAGCTGCTTCTGTAACAATGTATTCGTCTTTATCCTGCAAAAACACGCTAACCTTCTCACTGCGCAATCTTCTCAAAACAAGCACCGCAGCAGTCCTGAGCGACTTTTCAGGGCTGGATGATAATGCAACGATCGGTTCAACTTCGCCAATCCGTGATAAGGCAAGCACAGCGGCATGTCTTAAATAAACATCCTGATCGTTATTTGTTTTAATCATGGCCAAAAGTGGCGCAACGGCTTGTTTGTCAGCAATGCGTCCAAGCGCCTGCGCTCCGAAGAACTGCATTCTTGGGTTCTTGGAAGAAAGCATAGGGATCAGCATTGGGCCAGCTTCGGCAATTTTCGCGTCGCCGAGCACTTTCGCAGCTTGAACCGAAATTTCTTCATCCGAATCTTTCAGCAATGTCATCAGCACATTCGCATAGGATTTGTCCTGACGCGCCAATTGGCCCATTCCCCAAATGCCATGAATTCTTTCCAGCTGATTGCCTGTTTGCGCAATGGCTTTGTTCAAAATAGCGGCACCTTTTGCGCCGCGCGTGGCCAGTTCAAATTGCGCTTTCTGACGGATACGCATATCCTGGTTGCCCAATAAGGTCAACAGCATATCATCCGTTTGCTTGGTATAGTCCAGCTGCATCAGACGTTTCGTAACTGTGCGCAGCTCTTTCAGGTCATTTTTGTCATCCGAGACATCCAGTTTCCAAACCCTTCCGTAATTTTTTGTATCCCAACCATTGATCCAGTCAGCCACATACAATGCACCATCCGGCCCGAATCGAATGCCCGTTGGCAGGATTCCGTTCAGAATATTTTTCTCTCCATCCAGCACGAATGACGCACCTTTTGGCTTCAAGCCAAATGCCCAAATCGGTGAACGGGCAGGGTTACCCACGAACTCAACGAGGAAGAATTTGTTTTTCCAAGCCGATCCCAATGCCGTTCCCGGGTTGTACTGCATACCCGTCGGACCGTTGTGGAAATTTTGAATGGGCGGGATAATGTATGCTGCCTGGCCATCCCAACGCGGTTTATACAATTGTTCATCCATCCAAACTTTATAACTATTGTTTTTAGGATCCGTATATTTTCCGTATTGCCAGTTGGATCTCCAACCTGCGTCAGAGCCTTCCACAACATGGACTAACCGCTCACTTTCGCCGGGATGGTCACCATCGTTATCCGAGCTGATCAGGTTTCCGTATTCGTCAAAAACAAATTCATGCGTGTTTCTCAAACCATGTGCAAAAACTTCAAAATCACTTCCATCAGGGTTGGAACGGGCGATAATTCCTGAGTTGGGGTGCTCATGTTTTATGCCTTCTGCTGTGGTAATGTTGGCACCGATATCCCCGATGTTCCAGTAAATCTTACCATCCGGTCCTTCGGTCGGGTTCGACATTCCGTGGCCGCCAAAGCCGATGTGGACGCCGTAACCATGGCTAATGGAGGTTTTTTGATCCAAAACCCCGTCACCATTTGTATCTGTCAGTCTCCAAAGATCCGGAGCAATTGCAACGAATGCATCTTTCGCGCGGATGAGCACACCGCCTGCAACGTCAGAAATTTCTTCAAAGAAATCGTCCAGAATCCGCATGGAAACATCTGCAATGCCATCATTATCAGTGTCTTCTATGCGCCAAACTTCATCTTTTTCTACGGCTAGATCTTTCCAGTCATGGCTTCCGTCGCCATTCAGGTCTTTCAGCCAGCTGTTTTCCTTGCTTTTCTCAGGCGCAAAGGTGCTGCGAAGGAAAGCGCGGCGCTCTTCCACGGTCTGCAAGGCGATAGAGGCGGTCATCCAGTTGCGATGTCCGCGAATGTCGAATTCTGAATTTTTCTGACGGTTCGTTCTGTTCAAGTAAACCCTTCCCTGATCGTCAACAGATATAGCAACCGGGTCCGGTGCCAGGGAATCTGATGCCCAAAGGTCGAGTTTGAGGCCGTCAGCAAGCTTAGCGACCGTTTTGTCACGGATTTCTTTGGCGCGTGCTTTGCCCGTCGCTGCATCCTCTTTAATGACAACCGCCGTGCTGTTCGTCTTAGACGTAGCGCCCGTTTTACCACCAGTCGGCGACATTTTCATACAAGAGACCACCACAACACCTGTGGCAGCAAGAAGAAATAATGGTTTTCGTAAATGTTTCTTGGAAATCATTGAGTTAAGGCTTAATCATTTAATTGTAGCTAGCTGCATCTCTACGCAGATTGCAGTCCCTGTTTGCGACTAGGCAGAAAGTGCCTGATATCAGATCTGTTTATTTTCTTTTCGGCATGCCAAAGCTCGTAATCACGTTGGAGTTTTAGCCAAAATTCAGGACTTGATCCGAATGCTTCCGACAATCGGACGGCTATCTCTGATGTGATACCCTGATGCTCGTTCAAGATATTTGAAAGTGTCTTCGGTGCGATACCCATGCCCTCGGCTACCTGCCGAATGGTCAAATCTTGTCCTGTTTCATTTTTTATCCCCTCAATAACATCACGGATCATTGAACCCGGATGCGGAGGCATCATTCCCCTCTTTGCCATAATATTACTTAATGATAGTCTACATAATCAACGTCTAACCGAAATGTGATCCTGTAGTTTCCATTGACTTTAATCGACCAATGGTTTTTCCGATCGCCTTTCAATTGGTGAAGACCCCAACCTATAATATTTACTTCCTCTACGGAACTAGCTTCGTCCAATCGATAAAGAATTCTTCTGATTTTTTCAATGTGGTGTGGTTGCAACCTGGACGAATCATTGCTTTCGAAAAACAACTTTAATCCTTTATGCTTAAAGTTAATAATCATCGTATTTCAAATGTAATACATATCGGTCTATGCGTTTCTGTTATTATTTGGAATAATTTTTTCATAACATGCGTTTCATTACCCTTTTTTTTAAAATACATCTTGAATGGCTATCCAGGTTTTAATAACATTAGTACTCGTCTTGTTGAATGGTTTTTTTGTGGCTGCGGAGTTTGCGATTGTGAAAATCCGAGCCTCGCAGTTGGAGCAAAAAGCGCAGGAGGGGAATCCAATGGCCGTTTTATCAAAAAAAATCGTTGCTAATCTGGATGGATATCTGGCTGCTACTCAATTTGGGATAACACTTGCAAGCCTTGGCTTGGGTTGGATAGGGGAGCCGGTCGTTTCCAAAATACTGATCGGGGGAATGGAGCTGGTGGGTATTTCACTGGAACCTGAGCTGGCGCATCAGATCGCTTTGCCGGCCGCTTTCGCCATTATAACGGTACTGCACATTGTTTTTGGTGAGCTGGCGCCTAAATCCATTGCGATACAACGCCCCGAAGCGACGACTTTATTCCTTTCGTATCCGCTGCATGGCTTCTATCTCGTTTGCAGGCCGGTTGTATGGATGCTGAATGGCATTGCTAACTTTATTCTTAAAGGAGTAGGCATCACGCCTTCGCACGGGAGCGAAGTGCATAGCAGCGATGAGTTGCGATATCTAGTTCAGCAGCAGAAAGATAGCGGCATGATTGAAGCGGCAGACTATGATCTGATCAAAAATGCATTCAATTTTTCCGAACGGATCGCCAAGCAGATCATGATTCCAAGGCCGCAGGTTTTCGGCATTGATATCAACGATTTTGATGAGGCAAAGCTTGAAAAAGTCATTGAGGAAGGCTATTCCAGAATTCCGGTTTATGAAGATACACTAGACCAGATTGTGGGCGTGCTGCACTTGAAAGATCTGCTTTTAAGAATGAGGCAGGGAAAAGAAATCGTGCTTACTGAGCTTGTCAGGCCCATCTCTACGGTTCACGAATCCAAACCGATCGGTGCATTGTTGCGGGATTTTCAGCTTAGCAGGCAACAAATGGCTGTTATTATCGACGAATACGGCGGTGTTGATGGCATTGTGACGATGGAAGATATCCTGGAAGAGCTGGTTGGGGAAATTCAGGATGAGTACGACAACGAGATTCCCATAGTGAAGAACGAAAGCGACAATACATATACAGTCTTAGGTTCAGCATCGATCACGGATATTAATGACAAACTGCCACACGATATTTCGAAAGAAAGTGACTACGAAACGCTGGCCGGTTATCTGATCTATAAATTCGGCAGAATTCCGGCTATCGGTGAAAAGCTCAAAACGAAACATTTCGAATTCACCATTCTCAAAAAGCAGCGCGCAACTATATCGCAGGTAAAAATCACTGTGTTTGATGATTGATGTTTGTTGATTAAATTCAATTGTATTTTAATCTTAGAAGTTATGAGACAAGCCCGTATTTGTTTGATTGTATCCTTCTTTGCAGCGCTTACTTCTGTTTCCGCTCAGACAAAAAAGAAAGATCCTTTCCCTACCTACGAACAAATCCGGGGCAATAAATCAGAAATATACGACTTCGTAGCGCCTCAAAGCGTTCGCATAAACCCCGTGTCCGCTGTTCCCGAAACCGGAAAATACAATTACATTAAGCGCAGCATTCTCACCGAGCACGGGTTTGACGTTTTCGGTTATCACAAAGACAGCGTTACCTATATCCTGAACGGTAAGAAGGTAAAAGACGCCAAACGCGCAGAAACGGAGATCAGGACAAACAGCAGAAACATTACCGACATTTCAATCGGCGCAGTGGATGGGAGAGGAAAGCGGGTGGTTAGGATTAATTACGAGGTGGAGTAGTTACTGGCTTGTCAGCCTGAGCGGACCGGGCCGCGGTCGGTCGAAGGCCCTGTCAGCCTGAGCGGAGTCGAAGGCGCGCTACTCCTTGGTAACGCGCCTTCGGCTCCGCTCAGGCTGACAGGCTAGTAAATAACTCCCTACTTATTCAAGATATCAATCAAAAACTGCCTGAACGGTTCGGCGAACTCTTTCCTTTTCAATGCAAACTCAACCGTTGTTTTCAGGTAATCCAGTTTATCACCTATGTCGTGGCGTTTGCCTTCTATGCGGTGTGCGTAGATGTTTTCGCGTTTGAGAAGGAGTAACAATGAATCTGTTAGCTGGATTTCGTTGTTTTTGCCCTTTGGTGTTTGCTCGATTGTATTGAAAATTTCCGGCGTCAGAATGTAGCGGCCTGCTATGGCGAGGTTGGATGGTGCGACTTCGATGGCCGGCTTTTCAACCAGGGCGCTCAATTCCATGATGGTGTCGCTTAATGATGTTCCGCCTACGATTCCGTAACGGTTCACTTTCTTGGGATCTACTTCTTCTACTGCAATTACGGAACCGCCAAACTGCTCGTAAGTGTCCATTAACTGCTGGGTCACCGGGATTACAGAATCCATGATCGTATCACCCAAAAGCACGGCAAATGGCTCATTACCAACGTGGTGTCTTGCATAATAAATCGCATCGCCAAGTCCGTTGGCTTCTTTCTGGCGGACAAAATGCACATTGGCCATGTCCGCAAGGCGGCGCATTTCATTGAACCACATCAAATCTTCCTTCTCTTCCAGACGGCTTTCAAGTTCCACATTGCGGTCGAAATGGTCTTCTATGGCCCGTTTTCCCTTTCCTGAAATAATCAGAATGTCCTCAATGCCTGAATCAACTGCCTCCTGAACCACATACTGGATCGTAGGAATGTCAATAATAGGAAGCATTTCTTTGGGCATCGATTTGGTTGCAGGTAGAAAACGGGTTCCAAGTCCGGCAGCAGGAATTACAGCTTTACGAATCATATGATGTTGGCTTTCGGCCGTTAGCATTCAGCCTTCGGCATCGTTGGTGTTAATTGGTAAATATATCTTTTTAACTAAGTCTTTTGAAGGTAACGGCGGATTACCGATGGCCTAAACCACGAACGGCTTAATCACCCGAGCGTTATGTTTTTTAAGCTCTACAAAAAGCTGGTTCAGCATATCGTCATCATGATAAATGCCGATGATCGTTCCGCCGGACCCCGCGAATTTCGCAGATGCGCCGCAGGAACGGGCCGCATTGATCAGCCTTTTGTTGGACTCGGGCACATTGTAAATTTTGCAGCGCAAATCGAAATTCTCATTCATTAACTGATGCAAATCATGCGCACGGCCTTCGATGAGTGCTTCGCGACCGTCCGCTGCTTTTTTCGCAATCTGTCCCAGGACGTCAATTACGTCGGTCTCACCCCGGTCAAAACGTGTCCTGACATCGCTATGCACCTTGCCTGAAACTTTGCTGAGGTTGGTGTTATACGCTACATATAATTTGGGAAGCAAAGCCGGATCTATCCGCTCATAATGTCCATAACCCTGCCGGTCAATGAGCTCTTTGTCAAAATCCATATAAACACAGCCTTCATAACATTGGATCACGCGGTCCTGTAACCCGGCTGTAATGCCAAGTTCTTCGGTTTCGGTCACCATGATGAGCTGCGGAAGGATTTCCTTGGGGATTTCAACTTTGTAAAACTGCATCAGCGCGCGGAACAACGCAACCACGATCGCGCTTGAACCTGACATGCCAACCTGACGCGGAATGGAAGACCGGTAACGAACAGTGAAATTCCGGTTAGGAAGCCGGATGCCGTTATCTTCGCAATAGTCACCAAATTTTTTGATGCCGGCCTTGATCAGCGGGATCCCACCATTGTAACCCAGCATGCTAACCGTGTCGCGCAAGTGAAAAATGCTGCGAAACGTGCTCTCATCCTGCGGCTCCGATTCAATATGGAGTTCGGGGGATTCATACAGTGAAATGGAAGCGCCAAAATTTCTGACAGAAATGGATATCGTTTTTCCAAAAAAACCATCAGAAGGATTGCCTAGCAGCCCGGCGCGGGCATAAGCACGAGTTTCAATTATCAAGGTAGAATTCTTTTTTTAGCCAAAAGTAATAACTTAATGACGATACAATGCGATTTTGCCCTTATTATGCCTGCAATTATTCAGAAATAGGAAGGCATAAAAAAAACGGGACGATTGCTCGCCCACGCTTTAACAGGAATGGTTTACTATAATATCTTATTGCTTTACAACCTGGATGTTAGCGATCAGTTTCACATCGTCACCTACGACCACGCCACCTGCTTCTGTCACTGCGCTCCATTCAAGACCGAATTCTTTACGGTTGATTTTACCAGTGATTTCAAATCCTGATTTATTGTTTCCGTAAAAGTCGGTCATGTTACCACCGTATTCAACAGCAAATTCAACTGGCTTAGTTACGTCTTTCACGGTCAGATCGCCTTTCAAAGTATAGCTTTCATCACCTTTTTTAACCAATGTTCCTTTGATAGTCAGTTTAGGGTGGTTCGCTGCATCAAAGAAATCTGCTGATTTCAAATGCTCATCACGTTGCGCCTGATTTGTATCAATGCTGTTGATATCTGCCGAAAACAGAATGGTTGCACCTTCAAAATCCTCTGTTTCTGTTTCTACCGAACCTTCGAATGTTTTAAATGCGCCGGTTACAGTTGAGATAACCAAGTGTTTAACTTTAAACTGAACTTCTGAATGCGTTGGATCAATTACCCATGTTGTAGTAGCCATATCTATATCGTATTTAATGTTTTTACATTTAATGTATATACACGTATATTTAAAGATTAGTTCATGAGCACAAAAAAAATCCCGAACAATTTTTATCCGGGATTTGATTAAAGGTGAAAACAGGCCTATTGCTTGGGCATTTCGAAAATCGCAGGATCTATTTTAGGATTCACTTCCAGAGAACTGATCTTCAAAACCATCGCCGTTCCTGGCATAGCCGAAGTTTTGACTTCGGAAGTGAAAGGATACGTGACGCCGTCAATTTGTCGGAAATCAGATTGTGTGTTTTCCGAGGTAACTTCCTGTCCGTTGATCGTTGTGGCAACGATCATTTTAAGAATGTAGAAGGTGTCTTTGGAGATAAAGTTTGTACGCTTGGTTCCATTTTTCAGCGCCATGGAAACTTTGTAAACTTTTGCCCCTGCCAGATCTTCCTCCCCATCGAGCGTAAGCGTGTAACCTTTTTGCTTGTAATTATATAAGCCGGTCAGGTCCGTTTCGGTTGACATCGCTTTCACCGATTCTTCCGGCAATGCAGTTGCAGTCGTTTGTCCGGCCATCGGGTTTATTGTCCAGCCCGTGTTACCGTTGACTGCCTGCACAACGGTCATTCCCTGCACAGTTGTTTCACTCCGGAAGCCTTTATCCTGGACAATGATGGTGCTGATCGGCACTTTCATATTCATAACGTCCATCTCCGCTGTAATTTTTACACTTTGCAGTTTAGCAAGTTTGTCTGCGCCACCCATTGCTTTTATATGTTTGTCGATCACCTCATCAACGGTCTGGGCAAAGGTTATATGCGTTGCTCCCAGCAGCAGGATGGCAATTAGCGATTTGGAAAATGTTGATCTTAACATGAAATGTTCGTTTGTTTTAATTGGAACTCCTAATAAGCCGCTATATTGTAAGTTTGGCGAGATTTGAAAAAGAAAACGGACGGATTTCCAAAATCCGTCCGTTTGTATAATTATATTTCTAAGTCCTCTTAGTTCTTCAAAGCTTCTGCTCCGCCGACAATTTCAAGGATCTCAGTTGTAATCGCCGCCTGACGCGTACGGTTATAAACCAATTTCAGTTCTTTCAAAAGCTCCTGAGCATTCTCAGTCGCCTTATCCATTGCTGTCATACGAGCGCCTTGTTCCGACGCATTTGATTCCAGAACAGAACGGTAAAGTTGGATTTTCAAAGACTTCGGGATCAATTCTGCAAGAATCTCTTCCTCAGTTGGTTCAAAAATGTAGTTAACCTCGGCTGTTTTCGTTCTTGTTGTTTTATCTTCTGTTGCGATCGGCAGGTAACGGTCTGTGTGGATGATTTGGGTTGCAACGTTTTTAAATTCGTTATAAACCAGATCCACCGCATCGTATTGACCGTCAGAAAACGCTTTCATGATTTCTTCTGCGGCTTGTTTAACAGCCACAAAGTTCAATCTGCCGAAAAGGTCCATGTAAGTTTTATTCACTACAAAACCTCTTTTAGCAAGGGATTCGGCGCCTTTTTTACCAATGGCAAAAATTTCAACGTTTCCTCTTGCCGCCTGCGCAGCATATTTTGTCTCGATCAACAGCAATGTTGCTTTCACAATATTCGTATTGAAAGCACCACACAATCCACGGTCAGAAGTAACAACCACGATAAGCACCTTTTCAACCGGACGAACCGTTTTCAAAGGACTATCCACCGCACTTTCTGCACCGGAAGACACTGTTGTAAGCATATCACCCAGCTTCTGAGCATAAGGACGCATCTGCATGATGTTGTCCTGAGCCCTGCGCAACTTTGCAGCTGCAACCATTTTCATGGCCTTAGTGATTTGCTGCGTTGAATTAACGGATACGATCCGGTTACGGACTTCTTTTAAGCTCGCCATATTTTATTAACGATATTTTACAGCAACTTCACGCGCAACTTTGTCAACTACGTCTGTTACGCTGTTGTCCAGTTTACCAGCACGCAATGCCGATAAAGTGTCTTTATGCTGAGTAGTCAGAACGGTAAGGAAATCTTTTTCAAACTCCTTCACACGGTTCACGTCGACCAAGTCAAGCAGACCTTTTGTAGAAGCATAAACGGTTGCTACTTGCTGCTCAACAGGAACCGGAGAATATTGAGGTTGTTTCAAAACTTCCTGATTCCGGCGACCTCTGTCAATAGCCAGTTTTGTAGCCGCATCAAGATCCGAACCGAATTTTGCAAACGCTTCCAATTCACGGAATTGCGCCTGATCCAGTTTCAATGTTCCTGAAACCTTCTTCATCGACTTGATCTGCGCATTACCACCCACACGTGATACCGAAATACCTACGTTGATAGCAGGACGGATACCTGAGTTAAATAAGTTGGATTCAAGGAAGATCTGTCCGTCCGTAATCGAAATTACGTTCGTTGGAATATATGCAGAAACGTCACCCGCTTGTGTTTCGATAATCGGAAGAGCGGTTAATGAACCACCACCTTTAACGATTCCCTTCAATGAAGGAGGAAGGTCGTTCATGTTTCTTGCGATTGTATCATCCGCGATGATCTTAGCGGCACGTTCCAAAAGGCGGCTGTGCAGATAAAATACGTCACCAGGATAAGCCTCACGTCCCGGAGGGCGGCGAAGCAGCAGGGAAACTTCACGATATGAAACCGCTTGCTTCGAAAGGTCATCATAGATAACCAAAGCAGGACGGCCTGTATCCCGGAAGAATTCTCCAATCGCTGCACCTGTAAATGGCGCGTAGAATTGCATTGGAGAAGGATCTGATGCACCGGCAGCAACGATTACCGTATAATCCATAGCTCCGTAGCGGCGAAGTGTGGCCTCAATCCCTTTGATGGTTGAAGCTTTTTGTCCGCAGGCAACGTAGATACAGAATACAGGTTCGCCTTTGTCGAAATATTCTTTTTGATTGATGATTGTATCGATGGCAACAGCTGTCTTACCAGTCTGGCGGTCACCGATGATTAATTCCCGCTGGCCACGGCCGATGGGGATCATTGCGTCGATTGCCTTGATACCAGTCTGAAGAGGTTCAGTTACAGGTTGACGGAAAATAACCCCAGGAGCTTTACGCTCAAGTGGCATTTCATAAAGGTCACCTGTCAACGGACCATTTCCGTCGATTGGTTCAGCGAGTGTATTTACAACGCGGCCTATAATTCCGTCTCCAACCTTTACAGAAGCGATTTCTTTGGTTCGCTTCACGGTGGCTCCTTCCTTGATGTCGCTAAAATCACCCAGCAACACGGCTCCGACGTTGTCTTCCTCGAGGTTAAGCGCGAGGGCTTTAAGGCCGTTCTCGAAAACAAGCAGCTCACCTGCCTGCACCTGGGAAAGGCCATAAATGCGGGCAACACCGTCGCCAACCTGAAGGACTGTTCCTACTTCTTCGAGTTCTGCTTCTGATCTAGCTCCTGCAAGTTGTTCGCGCAGGATGGCCGAAACTTCATCCGGTCTAACAGATACCATAGTATAATTGACTTATTAAAAGTATAGTAGTAAGTTTTTGAAAACTGCCGCAAAGGTAGCGTTTTATTTTAGTATAAAAAGAATGTTTCGGGTAAAACCTATCACTAAAAATTAGATTTTTCCAAGGCTCGCGACGCAACAGCCCAGCCGATCCTGATTTCGCCGTTTATCCTTCATAATGAACATTTTTAAAACTTTTTTAGGTACTATTTGTGTTTTTGTTGTAATTGAGTTCGTTAATAGCACTTACAAATCCATTTATATAACTAATCGACCATCCTTACAGCGTAATGTACAAATTAGAAAAAACCATTTTAGCGGCCTTAGTTGCAGGAGTTTTGGTAACAACAGGAAGCGAAGCACAGACTATCAAAAAGACAACAAAACCGGCAGCAACAGTGAAGAAGGCTCCGGGCACACCAGTAAAAGCAGCAGCGACGCCTGCCGTACTCAAAAATAAGATGGATTCTTTGTCAGCTGCCATTGGCGTAAGCTTCTCAAATTCATTAAATTCTCAGGGAATTTCGGACATTAATACGGAGGTTTTAACAAAAACCATCAATGCTTCGCTCAAAGGCGGTAAAACAGCATTCACGCCAGAAGATGCCAATAAGTTTATCGGTGAATATTTTCAAAAATTAACTGAGGAAAAAGGAGCTGTGTTCAGAGTAGAAGGAGAGAAATTCCTGGAAGAAAATAAGAAGAAAGAAGGGGTTGTTACAACAGAAAGTGGTCTTCAATATCAGATCATCAAGGCGGGCGAAGGCCCTAAGCCTGCGGCAACTGATAAAGTGAAAACCCATTATCATGGCACGTTAACCAATGGAACGGTTTTTGACAGTTCGGTGGAAAGAGGCGAGCCCGTGGAGTTTCCGGTTAATGGTGTGATCAAAGGGTGGACAGAAGCGTTACAGCTTATGCCGGTTGGTTCAAAATGGAAGTTATTTATTCCTTATCAACTTGCTTATGGTGAACGTGCAGCAGGCCCTCAGATCCCGGCTTATTCAGCGCTGGTGTTTGAGGTTGAATTATTAGAGATTGTTAAATAGCAAACGTTCAACAATGAAAAAGTACTTAATCACGCTTATTCCGGTAGTATTACTGGGCTGGCAGAAGGGGCCTGTTCAGGAAAAAGCGGCACTTATACCAGCCGCAGAGGTGTCAATGGACGAGGATATCAAGCCTATTCCTGCTCAGTTTAAAGCTGAGGAGCTGACAACCAGGATTCTTTCCAGTTATCATTACAGAAAGACCAGGCTCAGCGATTCGCTTTCACAAGCGATTTTTGATAAGTACATTGATGGCATTGATCATGGCAAGCTATATTATCTGGCCAGCGATTTAGCCGATTTTGACAAATACAAAAATTCGTTTGACGATTATCTTCAAAAGAGGGAGTTGGATGTGCCATTTGCGATGTATAATGTTTTCAGAAAACGTTATAAAGAAAGAAGTGACTACATTCAGGGACTTTTGAAAGAGGAGAAACCATTTGATTTTACGGCAGACGAGTCTATGAACACCGACCGTGAAAAAGCGACGTGGGCTAAGAGTACGGACGAACTAAACGACACATGGCGCAAGTATCTGAAAAGTGAAGCGCTGGATTTGAAGTTGTCGGGCAAGGCGGATACGGCCGTTATTTCAACATTGAAGGACCGTTATAAAAACCGTGACCGTGCATTGGGACGCATTCGTACTGAGCAGGTTTTTCAAATGTTCATGAATGCTTATGCTGAGTCTATGGACCCGCATACGAGCTATATGGCACCAACTTCGGCGGACCGTTTCAAACAGGAAATGAGCCAGTCGCTGGAAGGAATCGGCGCATTGCTTCGTGAGGAAGATAATTATATCAAAATCGTAGAAGTAATCCCTGGCGGTCCTGCATTCAAAGGAAAGCAGCTTAAAAAGGAAGATAAGATCATTGCAGTTGCCCAGGGAGACGAAGGTAAAATGGTGGATATTGTCGGCTGGTTTGTAGATGACGCAGTGAAACTGATCAAAGGGCCGAAATCAACTGTGGTAAGGCTTCAGGTAATCTCCGCGGATGCGATTTCAGGAACACCTCCAAAAGAATACAGATTGGTACGTGAGAAGATCAAATTGGAAGAGCAGCGTGCAAAAAGTGAGATCGTTTCAGTTAATAATGCCAACAAAGAATACAAAATCGGCGTAATCGACATTCCGCTTTTCTACCGTGACTTTGAAGGCGCGCAACATAAAGAGAAGGAGTTTTCAAGCACAACACGCGATGTACAAAAGCTGATTACTGAGCTGCAAGCGTCTAATGTTGACGGAATTGTAATTGACCTGAGAAACAACGGTGGTGGTTCATTGACAGAGGCGGTTTCACTGACAGGTTTGTTTATCAACAGAGGTCCGGTGGTTCAGGTTAAAGAAGGACAGGGAGAAGTTGAAGTTCAGTCTGACAATGATCCTACCATTGCTTATGAGGGCCCTATGGCCGTGATGGTGAACCGTTTTAGTGCTTCTGCATCAGAAATTTTCGCGGCAGCCATTCAGGATTACAAACGCGGAATCATTGTTGGAGAGCAAACTTACGGTAAAGGAACCGTTCAAACATTGATCGACCTGAACCAGTGGGTTCCGAAAGAAACAGACCAGTTGGGACAGGTGAAGCTTACAGTTGCTAAATTTTACAGAATCAACGGAAGCAGCACGCAGCTTAAAGGTGTAATGCCTGATCTGGAATTGCCAACCGCATTTAAAGTAAATGAATTCGGTGAAGGTTCTCAGCCAAGCGCATTGCCTTGGGATCAAATTGCATCTTCGCGCTACGAGCCAACCAACAACATTAATGCCAAAGTGGTTGACCAGCTCAAAGGCAAATACAATCAGCGTTTGAAAACGGACGAAGAGTTAAAAACTTTGGTTAAAACGCTTAACGATTTTAAAGAAGCACGCGAAAACAAGATCGTTTCCTTGCAAGAATCAAAACGTAAAGTAGAACGTGCCGAAGCGGAGAAAAAAAGGCTTGCTATGAAGCAACTTGGCGAGGACAATGCTGATGGCGAAGAGGAGGAAGAAGACGGCAAAGCCGTTGAAGCTCCAAAAGAGGTTAAGAAAAAGAAAGACATTTATCTAACCGAAACCAGCCGGATGCTAGCTGATTTGATCGTGATATCGAAAGAGCCGAGTTTGGCGGGGACTAAGAAGAAGTAATTGTTTTAATAGAATATGAGAGCCTGAACCAGTAATGGTTCGGGCTCTTTTAGTTTATCAAGTTCGACCAATTCTGAATCTAAAATTTGATGTCATTCATATATACCATGATTTGCCTCTGCATTCTTCTGACGGTGTTTGAGAATGTGCTTTTCGTAGAAGAGCTCCATTTCTTCCTTACTGCGAAAGCCTAAATAGTTCGCAACCTTTTCAGCTAGCTCGCCACTGATGTTGGTTTTATCGTTTTCCAATTTGCTGATAGATTGCTGTCGGACATTCAAAAAAGAAGCAAGCTCCGATTGTTTAATCCCTTTCATCATTCTGACAGCACGAATTTTCTCACTGAAGGCGGGCATATTATTAAATTTTAGTGTGTTAAGGTGAGCGCAAAATATGATTAATTCTCCCGACTGCCAAGTTGTAAAATACAACCAACTGAGGCGTACTATACAACCAGATATTTTTGCTCGATGGGAATTAGATGTCTCTCTTTGTAGAGTTATTTAAAACTAAACGTCGCGGCCTATGCTATCAAACATTTTCAGAAATTGGGTATTCCTATTTTCCTTTCTGTTCACCCTTTTGCTCTTGCAAGCATGTCAAGACGAAATTACTCCTAACTCCGACCTTGAAGCCACAAATGCCTCGGGAACGGATGAAGCCTCCATCACGAGGGTCATAGAAAAGATAGAAACAGCTTATACTGAGGGAGAGCTAAAAATAGAAACTGGCGGGCCGAAAGAACTAGAAACTCAGGCTTCGCCATTAATTATGGCATCTGTTAAATCAAGACTTCTGGCTTATCAAAAACAGTTTGAATCCAGGTACAACGAGTCTAGTGATTTTTCAGAAGCCTACCCCGTGGGAGTGATACCAATGAATGAAGCATGCCCTGCAGGTACAACGAAAATCAAGTTCATGATGGACAATCAAGACAACGGCAATTCAGCAAAGTCTGGCTGGACCGGATCCTGGTATGTGAATGGGAATGGCAACGGCATACATACTTTATGTTCCGTTTGGGGTGGTGCTTTCACCTTCATGACTTTAAATAAGTCAACACAGTATTTGCTGGTACGATTAGGCAATAGCAAGACGATGTTTATGGAACCTCGAGTTTGGAATGTGTATTTTGACAATGAGGACAATAATAATGCAAACACACTGTACGATGGTAACCTGGGGCCTGGCACGATAAATAGTCAGGGAATTAACCTACAATTCTGGGCCATTGCAGGAAAAGATACGCCTGGTGTAAATCAATCTGCAGAATTTCCTGATCTGGGTTTTTCTTATGGAGTGTTCGGCACATTTACTTCCCCAGTTGTAGGAGGAGCCGCGGGTATGGGAACATTCAAAACAGACGATGAGAATAAGAACAATGCTAACCAGCTTTATTCAGTTGACTGGACCACCAATGTCATTACCCACGGTTCATATGTGCATGGGTATGGCGTAGACCGCACCAACGATCCTGGAAATACTTTGTTTAATATTCGTCGAGTAAGGTGATCATGCAGATGACAAGCTTGCTGAAGATTCTTGGCTTGTTCTGCATCGGTTTAGTAGCCATCTGTTCGTGCGAGAAACGGGCTGAAAAAAGGATAGTAGCAGTAGTGGAGGGTGAGGCAATAAGCTTGGAGGAAGTGGATAACTTGATTAAAAACTCGCTCTATGAGTATCTCTTCGCCATTTATGATGTTCGGAGAATTGCACTGAATGAGCTAATTAATAGCAGGATGATTTCCAAAGAGGCAAAGGCACTGCATGTTAGTGTTGATTCAGTCACCTCTCTGAGAATTGCGGAAATGAAGCAAAAATTGACAAAGGATGAATATGTCTCGGATAATGCTTTGCAGCATGGGGTCGTGGATGAAGAGAATCCATTTAAATTGATCCCACTTCATACTGACGAAGGGCAAAGAATACTGGAAAAGAGCTATGTTAAATTTTTGAATCATATGCTCAACAAAGAACTGAGTGCTAAATACAAAGTCAAGATTTCGCTTGAACCGCCGGAAACGCCTAAATTGGACTTACGGGGAACCGTTACCTACGCCCGACGAAACATGCAATCATTGAACGTTGTCACCATCGTCTCTGACTTTGATTGCCCGGTTTGTCAGAGTAAAGTGCCTGTTTTTAAGCAGTTGTTCAAGAAATATGGCGATAGGGTTCGCTTTGAATATGTTCATCTTTCCCCGTCGATTAGTAAGTCAATCTTATTTTCTGCGTGTGCCGCGAAACAGGGTAAATTTTGGGAAGCCCATGATTTGCTGTTTCGAATGGGTCAGAATGGATCTCAGGAAATAGAAAGTTTAATGACGAGCTTAAATCTGGACCCCAAGGCTTGTAAAACCTGTATGGAATCTGACAAAGTTGCTGATGAAATTAATGCAAGTATGGAGCAGTTGAGGGCGTTAGGCATTAAGGTTACGCCTACCATAATCATTAATAACAGAATTTATTATGGTGAGATTTCCGAAGAAGTTATGGGTCAGTTTATCGAGAAGTCCCTTAAATGATTTGTGGTTAGCATTCATTAGTGCATTCCTCCTGATGCTGATTCCTCTTTCATGTGTACAGAATGTCGAGTTGGACTTAATCAAGGGCAATGACAAAGTTCTGGTGGTCGAGAGTGAATTCAATAACGTGAACACTGGGAACTTCGTAAGGTTGACTTGGATGCGAAACGTTCAGGAAAAGGAAGTGCTGCCGGTTGTTAATGCTTTGATTGTAGTCAGTTCTGACAGCGGAGAAACTGATACTTTGAAGAAGGAAAACGATGATAATAATAATTTTGATGGATATTATTTTTCAGATAGATTAAAATGTGAGCCAAACAGAACGTACACCCTGAAAATTGACGTTGATGGCATCATGTACGAGGCAACTGCAACAATGCCCCGTCGTCCTAAAATTGATTCTTTACGCTTGGGTTTTGTCAAGTATGAAATTGGAAAATCTGATGGAGTTATGCCCTTTATTTATTTTAAAGAGCCACCAGCGGAAAAAAATTACTACATGGGAAAATTGTGCCCGGATGGGTACGGTCCCCGTCGCAATCCTTGTCCAGTAATGACTTGGTATGCCAACCGGGCGGTACTGCTTTTGGACGATAAATATCTAGCTGGATATGTCAATGGTATTAACATTAATTTACCCGATGACCCTAAAAGAAATTACATCCCAAGTCTTTCCGGCGACTACCTCGCAATTCTTTATTCTATAACCCCAGAAAGCTTTGCCTATTTTCAATCATTAATGGAAGCCCTTAAAAGCGATGGAGGAGTGTATTCGCCATCCCCGGCAAATCATCCAACCAATATTAAAAGCAAGCATAAAGTCGTCGGATTCTTTCATGTAGCAAGTCTTGATTCATACCCATTTTTAGCACCACGCCGCTAACCAAACGCATTTAAATTCATGACTAAAATGCTCTTAATATCGGCGTTTTTCATCTCAATTAACACTTACGCTCAAAGGCATAACCTAAGCGGTATAGTGACGGATGCTGTTTCCGGAGAAAGCTTGCCCAATGCGAGTGTTAAGGTTGCCGGAATGGATGCGGGAATACAGAGTAATGCATACGGTTATTATTCGCTGAGCCTTAAAAAGGGGATTTGTCTGATAGAAATTTCCTATCTGGGTTATCTGAAAAAATCGGTTCGCGTTAATTTGCAGCGGAATTTGAAACTGGACATTCAGCTGACACCTGCCAATCAACAGCTGAAAGAAGTGCAGGTTAAGGAGCGAGATCAGGTGGATTTAGGTAACACTATTCCGGGCAAGTCCACCATTCAGATGAGTCGGGTAAAAAACATGGGTACAATGGCAGGTGAAGCGGATATATTTCAGGCGTTGCAATATCTTCCCGGCATTAAGGCGGCAGTTGAGGGAAATACGGGTCTCTCTGTTCGCGGAGGATCATTTGATCAAACATTGATTCTGCTGGATGATGCTCCTGTTTATAATCCTTCACATGCATTAGGCTTTTTTTCTGCGTTTAACAGCGATGCCATCAAGTCAGTGGACATTTATAAGGGAACCGTTCCAGCCCAGTTTGGCGGAAGACTTTCCTCGGTGGTCGACTTGAAAATGAAAGAAGGTAATGTTAACCACTTGAATGTCTCTGGTGGATTAGGGGCGATTGCAAGTCGGTTGACCGTGGAGGGGCCGATCAAGAAGGAACGATCGTCGTTTATTGTCTCCGGAAGATATAGTTATGCAGGCAGCACGGCAAATCTGGTAGGAAAGTTGGCGCAGGGAATGAATGTTTATCCATTCCGGAATTTCACTGGCGGAAATGATATTCGCTTTTATGACCTGAATGCGAAGATCAATTGGAAGTCGAGCGATAGCCAGGACCAGTTTTTCATCTCCGCCTATGCGGGAAAGGATTGGTTCAAATATTACCTTTTTCAACAAGGCTCTTTCATGAAATGGCAAAATAACACAGTGTCGTTCAGATGGAACCGCATTGAGCGTAGCAACTTGTTTTCCAACACAACGGCTTATTACAGCAACTATGGTTATAATTACAGTCTGCTGATGGACCGGCGTGATTTTGAGTGGAAAGCCGGTTTACAGGAAGTGGGCCTGAAAAACGAGTGGGACTATTTCATCGATCCTACTGCCTCCCTCAAAGCGGGTGCAATGCTAACGTATACACATTATAGTCCGGGAGCAATCAAGCCAAAATCTGATAGTTCAATCACAGTTCCTTTTACATTAAGGGAACAAAGTACTTTGCAAAACGTCGTTTTTGCCGGTTATACAAAACAGCTGTCCAGAAGATTTTCTATGTATCTCGGGCTCCGCATATCCACCTATTCGTTGGTAGGGCCGGGTACGGCGTATGAATATTCGCAAAACCTCGACAGTGTGCAGGATTCAACCCATTATAAAGTTGGAGGACTCATGAATTTCAGAGCGGGGGCTGAGCCGCGATGGTCTTTAAATTACATGCCAGACAGCATTTCCTTGCTTTCAATCGCAGCGAATCGTTCCAAGCAATATTCCCATTTGCTGAATTCCTCAGCTGTTGGTTTGCCCACGGATGTATGGCTTCCTTCCAACAGCAATGTCGCGCCGCAATCTGCAACCCTGGTCTCTTTCGGCTACAAGCGGATTATTAAAAATGTTACGCTTTCCGTTGAAGCTTATCAGAAGTGGATGAAAGGAGTTATTGACCTTGTCGACAATGCCGAACTGTTTGTAAATCAATATGCTGATTCGCAGGTTCGCTCGGGAAAAGGGAATGCTTGGGGACTTGAAACAATGCTGGAAAAGAAAACAGGCAGATTGACCGGATGGATCACCTACACATTATCGAAGACAGATAGGACCATTCCGGGCGTTAACAATGATTTGGCTTATCCAACCCGGTATGACCGCCGACATAGCATTTCGTTTGTAACGACTTTTCATGCGACAAAAAGAACGGCGCTTTCAATGGATTTTCAGTTTAACTCGGGCGGGGCGGCGTCATTTCCTGTGGGCGCATATGAATACATGGGAGCGTCTTTCAATTATTACACCAGCCGAAACGGATACAGGTTACCGGCCTATCACCGGCTCGACGTGCAAGCTATGTTTACCAGGAAGCGAAAAAAATGGGAACGGCAATTTGTTGTAGGCATTTTTAATGTATATGATCAGCGTAACCTTTTTTCTGTGCAAGTTGAGCCGGATACATTCAGCCAGCCTTTTACGCTTTCACGTATATCAGCCATTTCTTTATATGGTGTTATGCCATTATTCAGCTACGGATTCAAAATCTGATCCCATACCAGGCATGTTGAAAAAGGGAAAAATAGAAAAAAACGGGCCATCATGATATAGATGACCCGTAATAACAAGAATAGGAATGGTTTGCTTGTAATCCTTTTATTCCCAACCACCCCCCAGCGAGCGATACAATTCAATCAATGCTAAATACTGATTCTTTTGAACCTCGGTTAATGACAATTCAGCTTCCAGAACGGTTCTTTGCGCGGTGATCACTTCCAGGTAGGAAGCGTACCCTGTCAGGAAAAGGTCTTTTGACGTGACAACGGCTTGTTGCAGCACGTCCACTTCCTGGGTTTTGAATTCGTTTATTTTTCGGTTGTTTTCAAGTTTTTTCAGGCTTGTGCTTACTTCCTGGAAACCGGTCAAAACAGCTTTGTTGTAAGTGAACAATGCTTCCAGGCTTGCTGCTTCGGCTCTTTTTTGTCCTGCTTTCAGCGCTTTTCTGTTAATAAGCGGCCCGGCCAGACCACCGATTGCATTATAAGCGATGGAACCGGGATTGAAGAGTAAATTGCTTTTAAATGAATTAAAACCCAGAAAAGCAGTAATGTTCAGCGATGGCAAAAATGCAAGTTGCGCGGCTTGCTGTTCCGAATAATTGGCTAACAGGTCGAATTGCGCTTGCGCAATATCTGGTCTTCGTCTCAGCATGTTGGCAGGAATTCCGGTTGCGGTGGTTTGAGGCAATGTCTGTTCCAACCTGTCACTGCGCGTTATGTGCTGAGGAAAGCGGCCTAGTAGCAGATTGAGTTTGTTTTCGGCTTCAATGATCTGCTGTTGTTTTTCAACTTCAAGGCTTTGTGTATTAAACAATTGCGCGCTGAATTGCTGCACGCCCAATTCATTTGCACGGCCGCCTTCTTTCTGAATCTTGATAGTTTCTACAGCAGACTGCTGCAAAGCAATGTTCTTTTGAATGATCGCCATCTCCGTATCCAACGCTATAAGCTCGTAGTAAGCACTTGCAATTTCAGCGATCAGGCCGGTAATGATGGCGTGACGAGCCTTTTCGGTGGCCAGAAGACGGTTATATGCTGCTTTTTTCTGGGTTTTTAATTTCCCCCAAATATCGATTTCCCAGGCACTCCTGAGTCCGACAAAGTAATCGGGTAAAAAAGGAGCAGGAAGTCTTCTGTCCGCATCAATGTTTTCGGAAAAATTTGTGTCGTAATTTCCAACGCCATCCATGGTATAATCCCCGAATTTCCGGCCGCCGCCAGTCACTTCGGCCGAAATGGATGGAAGCAATGCCCCCTGTGCAGCCAGAATGTTGGATCGCACCATTTCAATTCTTTGCGCTGCGATTTTCAGGTCCAGGTTGTTCTGAAGCGCTGTATCGATCAATGCCGTTAAATAGGCGTCTTTGAAAAACGTTTTCCACTCCATAGCCGCAATTCCTGTAGAATCGGTTTGGCCGGCGAATGTTTGCGGCGTGCTGATGCGCGACTTCTGCGCAATGGGCTGGGTGAGCTTGCAACCTGCCAGGGTTACTAATGTGCTCATCAGCAGTATGCTATATAAATTTTTATATGTTTTCATGAATGCAGGATCTTAGAGGAAGCAGCCGGACGAACGCCCGGCTGCCGAAAGTGTCATTCGAGAATGAGCTCTTCTTTCTGGTTTACAATTTTAGATTTTTTGGGCCTTACCATGCTGGCGAACAGCACGTATAATCCCGGGATAATAATCACCCCGAAAACGGTTCCGATCAGCATCCCGCCAGCAGCCGCGGTCCCGATAGACCGGTTTCCGATCGCACCTGCACCTGAGGCCATCACCAACGGGATAAGTCCGGCTATAAATGCCAGCGATGTCATCAGGATCGGTCGAAGCCTTTCTGTGGCGCCTTCCAGTGCTGCCTCAATGACGGATCGTCCTTCTTTTTGCCTGATAATCGCGTATTCTACAATCAGAATTGCATTTTTACCTAACAGACCTATGAGCATGACGAGCGAAACTTGCGCGTAAATGTTATTTTCGAGCCCCATTAATTTCAATGCGACGAATGCGCCGAAAATACCGGTCGGTAAGGAAAGTATAACAGGTAATGGAAGCAGGAAACTCTCATATTGAGCGGCTAGGAGCAGATAAACGAAGATCAGACAGACGCCAAAAATGTAAATGGCCTGATCGCCCGACAGGATTTCCTCCCGCGTCATTCCGGACCATTCATAGGTAAAACCACGGGGCAGACTGGCGGCAGCAACACGTTCTACGGCCTTGATAGCGTCGCCGCTACTGTAACCCGGCGCTGCATCCCCATTGATCATCGCCGAGGTGTACATGTTATACCGCGTCAGCAATTCAGGTCCGTAAACTCTTTCCAGTCGGATGAATGTGGAGAACGGGACCATTTCACCACGGTTGTTTTTTACATATAGTTTTAAAATGTCCTCAGGATTCTTCCGGAAATCCGGATCAGCCTGGACCATTACCTTATACATCTGGCCAAAACGAATGAAATTGGAAGCATAAAAACTCCCTACCAATGTCTGTAATGTGCTCATCGCTACGTCTACCGAAACGCCTTTTTTGGCGGCGATATCTGCGTCAACATGAATCATATACTGCGGAAAACTTGCGTCAAAGCTGCTGAATGCGGTTGCTATCTCCGGCGAATCCATCAGATCCTTCACAAATTTGTTTGTAATCTCGGCAGTCTTCTGCAAGTCATCGCTTCCGGTCCGGTCTTGCACGCGGAGCTCAAAACCACTCGAGTTACCAAATCCTGGAACAGTAGGAGGTGGGAAAAACTGAATTTCAGCATCTGTAATGTGCTTTGTTTTGGCTTCCATCTCGGAAATAATATCCTGCACGGAAACCGTCCGTTCATCCCAAGGTTTAAGGTTGATCATGGCCATACCATAGGAAGATCCCGCGGATTCGGTGATCAAGCTGTAACCTGACAGCGACGAAACGGATTCTACTGCTTCCAGTCCTTTTGCCACTTTTTGAATTTCATCCAAAACAGCCTCGGTCCTTTCCACGGTGGCTGCTACGGGAGTTGTCACATTTACATTAATAACACCCTGATCTTCTGTGGGAATGAAACCCGTAGGCAGAACCGTGTTGACTCCATAAGTCGCTACGCAGAACGCAATGAGAAGTCCGATTGTGACTACCCTCCGGTTGATGATCAAGCCCAGCAATTTTCTGTATTTTGCCGAAATGCCATCATAACCTTTGTTGAAACCTGCAAAAAATCTATCAAGAAGCGTATTTTTCGAAGGCTGACCGTGGGTATTTTTCAACATTAAAGCACAGAGCGCAGGTGTTAATGTCAATGCATTAATCCCGGAAATGACAATGGAAATAGCGAGGGTGATGGAGAACTGGCGATAGAAAATCCCGACTGGACCAGACATAAATGCCACCGGAACGAAAACCGCCGACATTACCAGCGTAATAGCGATAATGGCACCGCTCATTTCTTTCATAGATTCAATGGTCGCTTCGCGCGCATCCAAATGTTTTTCGGCCATCTTCGCGTGGACGGCCTCGACGACGACAATGGCATTATCCACCACAATCCCGATGGCCAGAACCAATGCAAACAATGTTAAAAGGTTAATTGAGAAACCGAATAACTGCATG
Organism: Dyadobacter alkalitolerans DSM 23607; assembly: GCF_000428845.1. Taxonomy (GTDB): domain Bacteria; phylum Bacteroidota; class Bacteroidia; order Cytophagales; family Spirosomataceae; genus Dyadobacter; species Dyadobacter alkalitolerans. The sequence goes on from NZ_AUAS01000006.1 coordinate 197,549, forward strand.
AAAGCGAATGTTCCGATCAAGGCGACGGGAACGGCCAGGGCAGGGATAAGCGTCGAACGGAAATCTTGCAAAAACAGGTAAACAATAATGATTACCAATATAAATGCTTCAATCAATGTGCGTACAACCTCGTGTATGGACGCATCCAGGAAGCGGGAAACGTCATACGAAACCATGTAATCCATGCCGGGAGGGAATGTAGTCTCCTTCAATTCGGCTACTTTCTTTTTCACATTAGCAATCACCTCCTGCGCATTGGAGCCGGGGCGCTGTTTCAGCATGATCGATGCCGAGGGCTTGCCATTGGACTTGGAAGCCATATCATATTCCAGCGTACCAAACTCAATATCAGCCACATCCTTTAATTTCAACATGGAGCCGTCGGGGTTTGAGCGCAGGACGATATTTTCATATTGAGCCGGCTCAAACAATTTTCCCGTGTATTTCAGCACATATTGCAGGGCTTGCACTTCGCGTCCTGAGCTAACCCCGGTTTTACCCGGCGCAGCCACGACGTTCTGTTCGCGGATCGCTTTTACAACATCATCTGCGGAAATGTTGTAACCATTCATCCGGTCGGGTTTTAGCCAGACACGCATCGAATAGTCACGGCTTCCCATGATCACGGCCCGGCCTACGCCGTCAATCCGTTTGAGTTCTTTAAGCAGGTTAATGTCAGCAAAATTGTATACAAAGTCCTCAGCAACAGACGTATCCGAACTCATGATGTCCAGATACATAAGCATACTGTTTACTTCTTTTTCGGTGGTTACACCGGCTTTAATTACTTCTTCCGGAAGTTCATCAATGACAGTTTGAACGCGGTTCTGCACGTTCACCGCCGCCAGGTCGGGGTCAATTCCTACGTTGAAGGAAATTGTAATGGTCGTTACGCCATCATTACCCGATACGCTGGTCATGTAAGTCATTCCGGGAACACCATTAATGGCGCGTTCGAGCGGAACGGCAACGGCGTCCACGCCAACCTCGGAATTAGCTCCGGTATAGGTTGCCGTTACGACAACAGAAGGCGGCACAATGTCCGGAAACTGTGAAACTGGTAGGTCTGAGAGGGCGAAAAGCCCAAGTAAGGTTATGAAGATTGAGATGACCAGTGATAGCACCGGCCTCTCTATAAATTTTTGAAACATGATTTAAAATTCAGGTGAAAGGATCTTACCGTGCGGTCAGTTCTATTTTGGTGGCTTTTACATTCAGACTGTCAAGCGGGATATTTTTAGGCGTAATGGTTGCGCCGTCCTTCAATCCCTGAAGTCCTTCGTACACAATAGTTTCTCCTGATTTTAAACCTGATTTTACGACGTAATATCCTGCTAACCTCGATTTTGGTACAAAGCTGCGGGTCTTGATCTTGTTGTCTTTCCCAAGCACATATACAAAATTCTTATCCTGTATTTCAAAGGCAGCTTTTTGTGGAACCAGAATGGCATTTTCGACTGTGTTAGTAAGTCTGATAGTTCCTGTGGAGCCATGTTTCAATAGTTTCTCCGGATTCTGAAAACGCGCTCTGAATGCAATAGAGCCGGTTCCTTCGTCAAATGCGCCCTCCATTGTTTCCACAGTTCCTTTTTGTTTGAAATAAGAACCGTCGGCAAGTTCAAGCTCAACGACTGTCGCACTTTGTCCCTGGCCGCGCGCTTTCACGTATTCCAGATACTCATTTTCGGAAACATTGAAATAAGCAAAAACACTTTTGGTGTCTGAAAGCGTCGTAAGCAATGTTCCTTCGTCGATGAGGCTTCCCATTTTATGTGGGATCCGGTCTATAATGCCGTCGAAAGGTGCTTTAATTTCGGTTTGGGCCAGATGGATAGACGCCTTCGATTTCTGCGAACGGGCTTCTTCGATCCGCGCATTTACAGCAGCCAGTTTCGCTTCCGCAACCTCGACTTCCGTTTTGGAAATTACATTTTTCTCCACCAGCAGCTTTACTCTTTTCAGTTCAAGTTCGGCTCCCTTCGCCTCCGCAATGGCACTATGCAAATTGGCTTTCGCCGATGCCAGCTGCGCCTCATATTCTTCGTTGTTGATCCGGAACAATGTTTGGCCTTTTCTTACTTCTTTACCTTCGTCTACGTAAACTTCTTCCAGGTAACCTTTTACGCGGGCATATATTTCAACATTGCGGACTGCGTGAATGTCGCCCACATATTCCCGGTGCACTTCGGTTTTTTGAGGGACTAATTCCGTCACCGGAATGGTAGGAATGGCCGTTTCTTTCTTAGATTCGCTTGCACCTTCGCTTGTGCAGCCGTAAGCAAACAGACTTGGAATGGCAAGTAAAAGCCATTTGAAATTCTTCATAATAAGTTGATTGTTAATGTAATATTGAGTTTTTCGGGAATAAGAATAGTCGCAATGCTGACTGATTAGCCAGCAAAAACATATGTACCGATCCGGGGCAGATGAACGGTGCTTTTTAAAGCACAGCAATCTGTCCGTCAGTTAGCATAACGGGGCATTTAAATTGAAAAACTCAGAATGGACAAAGCCGGTGCAGGAAGCCGTAATAGCCGGGAAGCGCAATATTTTGTTGGCTGACATTAACCGTAAGTAATTTTTCACGGATTAATTTAGGCGTGCGCAGGAAGTAATAATTTGAAAAAACAACGGTTTCGAAGGATACGAACCGGTAAGTAGAGTGGCGGTGGCGAAGCAGCTTGGATAAATTCTCACGCCATTTGCAGCCGTCTGCTTTTACGATGGTGCGGTTGGGATCGATTGTATCATCCACAATAACCACATCCTTCGACTCAACGCTTGTTTCAATTGAAAAAGGGGAGAACCCCGTTCCGTAATCAAGCTTGCATAACTGTCCCGGCTGCTTTGCGGACAGTGATAAAGCCAGGAAGTGAACAAGGCAGAAAAACAATACAAAAGTTCTTTTTGTCATGATGCTGATCTGATCAGTACATTAAAAAATCCATACTTTTATAATGAATTCAAGAATGATTGGGAATATTGGAAAGGAATCTCAATAAAAACATGCAATTGTTCAAATATAATAATTCAAATGTATACAACAAATTTTAAGGGTTGTTAATGACTGTTAATTAGGAATAAAATCAAGAATCTCATTCAAATTGACGTGTTTTAATCCTACCTGTTTGAAATTCACTAAGGCTATAATGTGACTTATTTGAGAAACAGCGTATATTTAAGTGTAACACTTATGCTCGATGCAGGTTAAATCGATAAAGACGGAACACTTTGTGCTGACCAAGATGAGCGCGGCCGATGGGGACAAATATTTCAGGTTGAGTAATAATGACAATGTGATGAAATATGTGACGGGACACGCGCTGGACCGTCAGGAGTCGGACAAAATGCTGGCTACTTTTCTGGCAGAATACGGAACCGATACTTTTCTGGGGCGATATTTGATCGAGGGCATTTCCGGCGATCTGATAGGCGTTGCCAAACTGGATATGGATGGAAGTGACGTGGAAATCGGTTACCGGATCATGGAAGAACATTGGGGAAAAGGGATTGCAACAGAGATCGCAACGGGCTTAATCCGCTTTGCAAAACGGGAGCTGAACGCCAGGCAGGTTATCGCTTATGTTAACGTAAGTAATGCGGCATCGATCCGGGTGCTTGAAAAAGCCGGCATGGTGAACATGGAGCGGATTGAAGATCCGGATGAAGTCAAGTATAAATTTGTTTACTCACCTCAAAATCCTATGCCCATTAAGAAAGTGTTTAGCCGAATTCTCAGATTAATTGGAAAATGACATGCAAACATTGAAATACGCTGCGAAATAAAATAGGCCTGGAAAATTTCACTTTCCAGGCCCAGCACATTGATCAACTAATTAAAACTTCCCGTTTTCATCTGCTAAAACATAGCGGAATGTAAAGTAACTGGATTCTTCGGTTGGCAATTCTTCCGGCGCACCTTTGTAATAACTGATGATCTGCACCTTGGCATACTTCCCGTCGGCGGTTTTTACCAGCAACGTTCTTCCCGGAATGGTCCTGATCGCGTGCACGCTCATATCATATTTATACCAGGAATTTCCGCTGCCGCCCGGAATCGCGAATGTATCGTCGTGATCCGACCTATATCCGTCTTTCGGCGCTTCGGGAATTGCTTCGAATGGCTGTTCGAGCACTAATGCGCCTGCTTGCCCCGGCCCGCTGCTGCCGCTGTTTACGGCAATAGTCGTTTTACTGAATGCAATGTCCCAATTTGCGGTTTGCGCTTCGTCCGTAGAAACGGCTTTGCCAGTTGCGAGGCTGAAATAAGCGTACGGCTTGGCATTTGCGTCCAGATCTTTGATGACAATTATTTCAGATTTCATGTTATCAGGTTCCTTATGGTCTTTTGTGTTGAAAAATAGATAAGTCGGCTTGACTTTTACTTGATAATGGCCTTCAAATCAACGGTAACGAAATCTTTGAGCTTCCAATCTTTCGTTCCGATCTTGTAGTCCAGCCGGTTGATTTCAAATTTGCTGGCAAGGGCATAGGTGCCATCCGCATTCTTTTTTGCTTCAAAAGGAAGCGTTACGCTCTTGGTTACGTCGCGTATGGTAAGTTTGCCTGCTGCCTCATATTGACCATTCTTTTTCTCCACTTTTGAAGATTTGAAGTGAATGTTCGGGTATTTTTCAACGGCAAAATATTTGTCGCTTTTCATGTCCTTATCCCGTGAATCGTTCCCGGTTTCAAATGTGCTGGCAGCAATCTTAATATCGAAAGAAGCATTCTCCGGCGATTTTTCATTGAAAACAGCTTCCCCTTTCGGAGCTGCGAAAGTCCCTTCACAGGTTCCTAAGATATATTTTACCTTAAAATCAGTAGAACCGGAAACGATTTTTGAGGTTTGCCCAAAAGCAATGGTTGATCCTAAGAATGCAAGAAAGAAGCCGATAACTTGAAAGCGGTTACGCATATAAACAGGGTGACGTGATAAAATCTATATTTCTTCCAGCAGCGACTCGCCCCGGGACTGGTCCCCGGAAGTCCATTGCCATTGCTCATGCATACGGATTTTTCCGTTCGGGAGTTGCTCAGGTGTCGATTTACAAATGCCTGTCGTGATCTCGCCCTTGTCATTCACCTGGTGGTAACGCATGTCCAGATTCCCATTTTCATCCACCAGCGCAATCAAATGCCCCAGCTGAATGCGGCCGCCTGAATAAGTGGAAGTTACAATGTTACCATTTTGATGATAAACAAATTGCATCGAAAGGTCAACCTCGCCATTTTCAGAATTAGAAAGCGGGACAAAAATCTTGTTGTTGTAATTAATCATTTTAAAGAACAGAAGTGATCCACCAAACATTACCGCAAGGGTCTTCAACGCCGCAACTGCGCCCATAATCCTGGTCCGCCGGCTCCATAATGGAGTTGCCGCCTTCTGCCAATGCTTTTTGATAAGTGTCGTCGGCATTTTCAACATATACAAACATACTTGCAGGCTTCGCTGGCCACTCCGCACGTCTATCGCAAAACATGATCGTGCTCTCGTTAATGCTTACTTCGCTGTGCTTGATCAGGTTAGGATCGTCTTCCTGAAAATGCGTTTGCGTGACAACGCCGTTGAAGACTTTGGTCGTAAAATCTAGGAATTTCGACGCCCCGTTTAACATTAAATAAGGCATAACTGCCTGGTGGCCATTTGGAATTTTTACAGTGCTCATAGTATTTGTTTTTTTGTTTACGCAAATGTAGCCGCAGCGCCATCGCTCAAAATTGGAAAAACACGACATTATACATCCCGGTAGGCTTGCCCTTCGGACCTGCCGGAAAAATAAAAGCGCGGATGCTGGCCAGAGAATGTCTTAAAGTCATGAATAAAATGCGACTGATCATAATAGCCGCATTCATAAGCAATCTCCGTCAGCGACTTGTCTTTGTCGCCATAGGCATCTAATGCAGCATGGAAGCGAGCAATCCGTAAATACAATTTTGGACTGAAACCGGAGAACTCCTTGAATTTCCTTTCAAACTGGCGGGTCGACAGGAAATTTTGGGCTGCAAGGTCCTGCACATTGGTCAGTCCGTTATGTTTGATAATCTGGTTAATGACCGAAAAGATGGCCGGTTCGTATTCTTTTGTTTTGGAAAGAAGCGATTCCAGAAAGGTCGAGATAATGGCAACTCGCTCGTTGTGATCAGCCGCCAGCATCATACTTTCTTCCAGGCCATTTGCTTTTTGACCTAAAAATGTATGTAAATCGGGCATTTGCCCCGTCAGTTCCGTAGAAGGCATTCCAAACAAAACCGGAATGGCAAAAGGATAAAGGTAAACCCCGAAAATCCCGAAATCTTCATGAATCACAAACCGCCGAAATGTTTGCGACTGCCCGTGAATTCCTGAATAAAAAGAAGGCTCCGTTTTATCAGCAGTCACAAATTCATCAAAACGCCCCTTATAATGAAATATCATTTCCGCGCAGCCATCGGCCATAGTCCGGTGAATGTAAGGCTGTCCTGATCCGATCTCATGTTCGAGGACCCAAAAAAACCGCACATATTTTGCTAGCGCAGGAGAGGGTGGAATGGTAAAATATTTCATTACAACGGGTTAAATGAACATTCTACTAATGGTTTACAGCGGATCACACATTCAAGGAATAATTCAGAAATTTATATTTTTGAAATCTCTTTAATACATTTGATCTAACTAAGATTCGAATAAATTCAGAATTATTCACTTTCAAAGGTTGTTAGAAAATAATTCTGTCATTAGTTTTTTCAATAGTCGCTTACCATTTACTCAGTTTCTGTCATGAAATTAGTGCCCATAGAGAAACGCAGCGGACTTACCCGCGAAGAATTCATTGAAAATTATCTGAAACCAAGTCGCCCGGTCGTGTTCACAGACCTGGCAAAAGATTGGCCGGCAGTGCAAAAGTGGACGTTTGAGTGGCTTCGTGAAACGCACGGAAATATAGATGTTCCCCTGGTTGACAACCACATGCACGACGCAGACAAATACTTTCAGATCGCAAAGACGATGAAATTCGGCGATTACCTGAAACTTATTGAAGCCGGCCCTACTGATCTCCGGATTTTCCTTTTTGATATTTTTAAGAAAGCGCCGGAACTGGCTAATGATATCCGTTTTCCAACCATTATGGACGGGTTCTTGAAGTCATACAAATTTGTATTTTTCGGTGGACAGGGTTCTATTACCAGCCTGCATTATGACATGGACTGCTCCAATGTGTTTTTAACGCAGTTCCAGACGCGTAAGCAAGTCATTTTGTTCTCGCCGGAAGAAAGCAGAAGGTTGTATCACCACCCATTTACAGTAATGAGCAAAGTGGACCCGATCAACCCGGATTACGAAAGATTTCCTGCATTAAAAGGCGCTGTGGGCCATGAAACAACATTGCTTCACGGCGAAACGATCTTTATCCCTTCACTTTGGTGGCATTACATCCGCTATGTGGATGGCGGTTTCAGTCTGGCGCTCAGGGCTAATAACTCTATTTTTACGGCAGTACGCGGCGGTATGAACCTTGTAAGACATACATTCGTCGATAAAAGCATGACCAAGTTGCTTGGCTTGGGCTGGCAGCATTGGAAAGAGAAAAAAGCGGTCGAAAATGCACAGGAAGTGCTGACAGAACACGCGTAGAAGTATCCGGGACGCATTTCAAAGAAACTAATCTATCTTTGAAATGCGTTATCTCTGGAATGCTTACAATACGCTATGGACTTCGAAATAACCTCAGAATACCAGCCAACGGGTGACCAGCCGGCGGCCATTGAACAACTTGTGCAAGGCATTCAGGCCGGCGAGCCTGCCCAGACGCTTTTGGGTGTAACGGGTTCAGGTAAGACATTCACCATCGCCAACGTGGTGAAGCAGGTCAATAAGCCTACACTCGTTTTAAGTCATAACAAAACACTTGCTGCACAGCTTTACGGGGAATTCAAGCAATTCTTCCCGAATAATGCAGTGGAGTATTTCATCAGCTACTACGACTATTACCAGCCGGAAGCGTTCATTTCCAGCACCAATACTTACATTGAAAAAGACCTGCAAATCAACCAGGAGATTGAAAAGTTGCGGCTTCATACTGTATCGTCGCTCATGAGCGGCCGTCGGGACGTGATCGTTGTGGCTTCCGTATCCTGCATTTACGGTGCCGGTAATCCTAATGAATACAAGAAAAGCATTGTCAGCGCCAAGCTAGGCGACATTGTGAGCCGCAACCAGTTTCTGTTCCGTTTGGTTGAAATCCTTTACAGCCGCACAGAGCTTGAATTCAACCGCGGCACATTCCGCGTGAAAGGCGACACGGTCGACGTTTTTCCAGGTTATGCGGATTTTGCTTACAGGATCATTTTCTTCGGAGACGAAATAGAAGAAATCCAGCGTATAGAGCCGGAAACAGGCAAAAAAATATCCTCGGAACGTGCCATTGCAATCTTCCCGGCAAACCTTTTTGTGACGGGAAGAGATGTTCTGGTGCAATCGATCAAGGAAATTCAGGATGATCTTATTCAGCAAATTAATTTCTTTACCAAAGAAGGCAGGTTGGCAGAAGCCGAGCGCGTTAAGGAGCGCACCGAATTCGATATGGAAATGATGCGGGAGCTGGGTTACTGCTCTGGGATTGAGAACTATTCGCGTTATTTTGACCGCCGCTTACCAGGTCAGCGACCATTCTGTTTGCTCGACTACTTTCCCGATGATTTCTTAATGGTGGTGGACGAAAGTCACGTTACTATGCCGCAGATCCGCGCCATGTGGGGAGGTGACCGTTCGCGTAAGGAGCAGCTCGTGGAATATGGTTTCCGGCTACCATCTGCTATGGATAACAGGCCGTTAACATTCCAGGAATTTGAAGATATGACGCCGCAAACCATCTTCGTAAGCGCAACACCTGCGGATTACGAGTTACGTAAATCCGAAGGCGTTGTGGTAGAACAAATTATCCGACCAACCGGCTTGCTGGACCCTGAAATTGAAGTAAGGCCAAGCCTGAACCAGATAGACGATCTGCTGGAAGAAGTCCATAAGCGCATCAACATGGGCGACCGCGTGCTGATCACGACCCTGACAAAAAGAATGGCAGAGGAGCTCAGCAAATATCTGGATAGGGTAGGGGTCAAATGCCGCTATATTCACTCGGAAGTGAAGACGCTCGACCGCGTGGAGATTTTGCGCGAATTAAGGTTAGGTATTTTTGATGTGCTGGTAGGGGTTAACCTGCTGCGCGAAGGATTGGATTTACCAGAAGTTTCCCTGGTAGCGATTATGGATGCGGATAAGGAAGGGTTTCTGCGCGATACACGCTCCATGATCCAGACTATCGGCCGCGCCGCGCGTAATGACCGTGGAAAAGTGATTATGTATGCGGATGTCATGACTGGGTCCATGCAACTCGCTATTGATGAAACCAATAGGAGAAGGAGCATTCAGCTTGAATACAATGCTGAAAATGGGATCACGCCAAAAACCATTCTCAAATCGAAAGAAGCGATCATGGAACAAACATCCGTGGCCGATTCGAAAGTCCGCAAAGTTTACGTGGAGCCAACCGAAGTCCGCGTCGCTGCCGATCCGATTGTTCAGTACATGGGCAAAAACGACCTGCAAAAGCTAATTTCTGAAACCCAACGCAAAATGGAAACAGCCGCCAAGGATCTGGACTTTCTGGAAGCTGCGAGGTTACGGGATGAGTTGTTGCAATTGAAAGAACGGGCGAAGCAGGCGGCTTGATCTAATAATTTTCTATATTTAATGCGTTTAAAATATACATGCTATGGTTAGAACATTGTTAGTTCCGGATAATCAAGACGTTTCAATTCAGCTGCCTAAATCTTTCGTTGGCAAGCAGGTGGAAGTGATTGCATTTACCATTAATGAAGCAATTGACGGTTCTCTGGCTCAGGATAAGCCGTTAACACATTATGCCAGCCAGAATACTTTGGCAAAAGAGTGGCTTACCGCTGATGAAGACGAGGCATGGAAAAATATTTGAAATGAGAGGTTGTAGTCATTCCATTTCCTTTCTCAGACCTGTCTGGCTCCAAGCGGAGACCAGCAGTTGTGATTGCTGATTTGGACGGTGACGACATTATATTATGCCAGATAACATCCCACATTCAAGAGATAATCATGCTATCCCACTGAATTTGACAGATTTTACAAACGGCTCGCTGCCGATTGACAGCTACATCAGGCCAGCCCGCATTTTCACTGCTGACAAAAACATCATTGTGCGCAAAGCGGGAATGATAAATTCCGTCCTTATCAACAAGCTCACTCAAAGCATTATAGATATTATTAAGTGAGTTGCTTTGTCCTCAATGTAATCCCAGCAATTTCAGCGCTTCATTCCAGTTGTTGACACGCTTGTGCTTCGTCACATTTATATTATGGCTTGCGGTGAAGAGGATTGGGGTTCCTTTGCAGAAATCCAGGTTTTTTAGGTGGTCGTCGATGAGATAATCGGTGTCGATGATTCGTTTGTCGCCGCAGAAAACGATGTTTTTCCAGGAGATGAAGGGGAAGTGTTCGTTTAGCCAATCATATTTTTCGGGGAGGGAATTCGGGAATTCCATGGCGGCTGATACGATGAAAATGTCGTAATGTTCCTGCAATTTGAGAAGCGCTTCCTGTGCTCCCTCAATGATCGGTGCATTTCGAAAAAAGCCGGTTTTATAGATTAAGCTTAGCGCAGCAGCTGGGTCCGGAAAAGCTTCGTCTTCGGGCTTTCCAAGCAATTCCTTCCTTTCGATTTTTACACCAAATTCCTTTTCGTACCAATTGATCCAGTTTGTTTCAATATCAACGATGACATTATCCATGTCAATGGCAATCGACTTTCTCATAATAAGCAGTGCTTTATAGTTGCAATTTTGTGCAACAAATGTAAATTTTATCTGCAATATCTTGCAATTTAATTTCTTTAAATTTTATATTTTTGCATAAAACAGAAACAATAATGTTAAAAGAGGAACGGTTTCATGTGATATTAAATCAGCTTAACAGCGAGCAGAAAGTATATTTGCCAGGGCTGAGTGCGCTGCTGAATGTTTCGGAAGATACGGTTCGGAGAGATATCAAAGAACTTGCAGATCAAGGGCTTCTGAAATCGGTAAGAGGCGGGGCTGTGCCGCATTCACCCGGGCCTCATCATTTTAAAGACAGGGTTTTGTATGACAACGAGCAAAAGCAGATCATCGCGAAAAAGGCTTTGAATTTTCTGAAAGATGGTCAGCTTGTCATTTTCGATGGCGGGACGTCGGCGCTGCTGATCGCCAAGTCGTTGCCCAAAGACCTTCGTTTAACGGTTGTTACCAACAGCTTCCCGATTGCTTCCATTCTCGAAGAACACGAGCATGTTGAAGTGCTGTTTGCCGGTGGGCGGCTGTTGAAAAATTCCTTTGTGACCATTGGCAGCGACACCATTCAGTTTATAAAAAAGTTTCGCGCGGACATTTGCCTGCTGGGGATATGCAGCATTCACTCCCATCTGGGCGTTACCGGGCCGGATTATGAGGAAAGTGAAGTAAAAAGGGCAATGATTGAATGTTCAAAAGAAGTAATTGCGCTCGCATCCGTGGAGAAACTCGCCACCGCTGAAGCACATTATGTCTGTCCGGCTGAACAATTATCCATGATCGTAACCGATCAGCCGGCAGACAAAGAGGAATTTAAAATTTACACTGATATCGGGATTCGGATGGTTTAAGTTAGTGCTTATCCTTTCTTGTCCTTCTGAACTTCTTCGGTTTTAAAGAAAGTGTCGTCCACAGTTTTGACTTCTTGATTTATTGCATTGGCAAAGCCAAGCATATAGGCCATAGCAAGCCTCTTGAGCCACTTTTTGATGGCTTGTAATACATTTTCCATTCCATTGTCTGATTAAATGAAAAGCAGCTCAGTCCTTTGAGGAAAGAGCACATTTGCTACTGATGAAAAATCAGTTGTGTTTCAGGAATGGAAAGGGAATGGTTCTTCGGAAGATTGGGATTTGCGATTAAGCTGCTGACCGGTCGCATTCATCAGGATTGGCAGCAAGTCGGGCGCATTGAAAACTGCTAATGCTGTATGTATTTGTAGTGATTGGGAAAGAAAGCGAAGGCGTCCGAATTGTAATGAAAGGCTTTTTGGAGAACACTTCCGCTTGTCAGTGCTTTTAAAAGCATACGAGAATGTTCCGGTTTTGCGAAGATGGCTTTCTTTGGATCCATTGGAAATGACTTCCTCAATCCTGTAAATGGATTTCGGCTCAGCGAAATGATGTGAGACAATGCTGGTCAGCAGCAGTGCCAAAAGCAACCAGCGCCACATTGATTTTCCTTCAAGAAATGTCAGTTTCTCTCTCATTTCGGGCTCATCCTAATTGCCCCATCCAAGCGGATTACTTCTCCGTTCAGCATCGGGTTTTCAACAATAGATTTTGCAAGCAATGCGTATTCAGATGGTCGTCCTAAGCGGGAAGGAAATGGGATTTGTTGCCCTAGTGAAACGCGCGCCTCTTCGGGCAGGCCTAGCATTAATGGCGTTTCAAAAAGCCCCGGCGCAATGGCCATAACCCGGATGCCTGACTTTGCAAGATCGCGGGCAACAGGCAAAGTCATACTCACAATGCCGCCTTTGCTGGCAGCGTAGGCGACCTGCCCCATTTGCCCGTCATAGGCAGCAACAGATGCTGTGTTAATGATCACGCCGCGCTCACCTTCGTCATTAGGCGCATTCTTTTCCATCGCAAACGCTGCCAATCGCATTACATTGAATGTGCCGATCAGATTTGTTTTGATGGTTTTCTCAAAAAGGTCAAACGAATGCGGCCCATAAATGCCATCGGTCTTCCCTACAATCTTTCGGGCAGGAGCAACACCAGCACAATTAATGACAATGCTTATAAAACGAAACGTTTCCAGCGCAAGATCAACGGCTTTTTGCACATCGTTCTCACTGGAAACGTCAGTTTTTACAAATTTTATTTTTTCCGGAAATTCGGATTGAAGTTTTTCTCCGGCAGTAACATTCAGATCAAGAATAACAACATTAGCACCCGATGCAACAAACAAACGCGCCGTTGCTTCCCCAAGTCCGGAAGCGCCGCCTGTTATTAGTGCTGTTGCGATGGCTAGCTGCATAACGATATTTATTTCCCCAGCAAATGTTTAGGAAAGGGATTTTTCTCCAATGTCTTGCGAGCTTGCTCTGTTTTGTCCAATACAATTTGGGGTATTGGAAGATTATCCAATGCAGGATTATAACGGACGTTGTCAATTTTGCCTGCCTTTTTATCTAGAACTCTCATATTCAGGAAGACTGTTTTTATAAAGTTAAAACTTTTTTTCTGCTAAAAAACTTTCAAAATTAATATTCGGTTCAAATGAAAACCATTGTCCGTCTCGAAGGCCGCTGATGCATAGGTCCGACTGTTCAGGGTAATAAATTTTAGAAATAGCAATTTGATAGAGTCGTGTTCTAGCAGGTGTGCTGCCTTTGAAAAAGATTCTCTTGCTAGGGTTGTACTCCATGAATTTATGAATAGTTGAAATTACAGTTACAAGAATTTCTTTCATATCTCCATTGTCGGTAACAGATAAGTCATTGTAATTTCCTGTTTCTGTATCGTAATCGACAAGCGACAGGTTAAAAGTGTCACATGTCAATGGCGTAAAAAATACAACTTTCTCAAATACACCCCGCTTCCCTACACTTTGAAACTGGAAGCGGGTGTTTTCTTCATTGCCTTCGGTCAAATATGCTTGATATTGCTGCATCTATACCACCTCAATCTTCACTTTCAACAAAAACTCATCCATTTCAATCTCATTGGCCTCACCATTAAGGTCGCCGATTAGGTTCAGCTCCAGGGCTTGCACTTCCTGGCAGATATAATCTTTGTTGGCGGTTACGGCGCTGGCCAGCAGGCGGTCGTTGTCTTGTAATGTGATTTTTATTTTGTCTGTTACATCGAAACCACTGTCTTTACGCAGGTTTTGAACGCGGTTGACGAAGTCACGTGCTATGCCTTCGAGACGCAGTTCGTCTGTGATCGTGACGTCCAGCGCCACTGTCAGGCCGCCTTCGCTGGCTACTAACCAGCCTGGGACGTCCTCAGCGTGGATTTCCACGTCGGTAAGGGCAATTTCGATGGGTGATGATGCGCCATTTAAGGTTATCGAGCCATTTTTCTCGATTTCCTTGATAGCTGCTTCGTCCATTGCGGAGATCACTGCTGCTACTTCTTTCATTTTCGGGCCGAATTTCGGTCCTAATGTCTTGAAGTTTGGTTTGATTTTCTTGATCAATATCCCGCTGTCATCATGCACGAATTCAATGTTCTTGACATTAACCTCCGACAAAATAATGGCCTTAACCTGCTCAATCTGACGTTTTGTAGTATCATTCAGCACAGGGATCAAAATCTTGGAAAGCGGCTGGCGTACTTTGATCTTATGCCCTTTACGGATGGAGTGGACCAGTGAACTGATCGTTTGTGCTTGTTCCATGGCCGCTTCCAGGTCCAGATCAACATATTCTGCTTCGATTTTAGGCCAGTAAGTCAAGTGCACCGATTCATATTGATGGCCGGTGTTATTAGCAATCGAAGCGGCGCGGTCGCCGTCTGTCAGATTTTTATATAACCATTCTCCAAAAAACGGAGCAATCGGCGACATGAGCTGCGAAACGATAACCAGGCAATGCTGCAAAGTCTCGTAGGCGGCTTGTTTATCTTCCGTAAGACCTTCACCGGAATCCTGCGACGGGTTCCAGAAACGGCGGCGGTTGAGGCGGATATACCAGTTTGAAAGCTGGTCAGTTACAAAATCCTGAACAAGTCTTCCGGCCTTGGTCGGGTTGTAATCATCAAATTGCTCGCCAACTTCCTTCACCAATGTATTCAGCTTTGATAAGATCCAGCGATCCAGTTCCGTGCGTTTTTCAATGGGCACAGAAACAGTCTCATGGAATTCATAACCGTCCAGATTGGCATATAATGCGAAGAAATTGTAAGTGTTTACAAGCGTTCCGAAAAACTTCCGCTGCACTTCGCCGATGCCTTCAATGTTGAATTTAAGGTTATCCCAAGGTTCCGCGTTGGTGATCATATACCAGCGCGTAGCATCAGGGCCGAATTTGGACAGGGTAGCAAATGGGTCAACCGCATTGCCAAGGCGCTTGGACATTTTGTTGCCATTTTTATCCAAAACCAAACCGGTAGAAACCACATTCTTGAATGCAACAGAATCAAACAACATGCAGGCGATGGCGTGCAAAGTGAAGAACCAGCCGCGCGTTTGATCCACGCCTTCGGAGATGAAATCTGCCGGATAACTTTGTTCAAAAATCTCTTTATTTTCAAATGGATAATGCCATTGCGCGTAAGGCATTGCGCCCGAATCGAACCAGACGTCGATCAAATCCGGCTCGCGGTGCATGATATGGCCCTTTTTCGACACCAAAACAATGTTATCTACATACGGCCTGTGCAGGTCGTATTCACCATTTTCCAGCTTTAATAAGTATTCCGAATTTTTAGCAGCCTGCTCTCTTGTCAGGTTTTCCGAAAGCAATGCTTCTTCCAGCTGATCTTTCAGTTCTTCAATCGAGCCGATGCAGATTTCTTCACCATGCTCGTTGCGCCAGATCGGCAGGGGCGTTCCCCAGTAACGGGAGCGGGACAGGTTCCAGTCGACCAGGTTTTCCAGCCAATTGCCAAAACGGCCCGTTCCGGTGCTTTCCGGCTTCCAGTTGATGGTTTTGTTTAGCTCCACCAGCCGGTCTTTCATCGCTGTGGTTTTGATAAACCAGCTGTCCAGCGGATAATATAAAACCGGCTTATCCGTACGCCAGCAATGCGGGTAGGGGTGTTCGTATTTTTCTACTTTAAATGCCTTGCCTTCCTCTTTCAGCTTGATCGCGATCAGGACATCCGTTGCCCTGAATTCCGGATCATTTTGTTCTTCTTCGGAATAATATTCAGGCTTGACGAAACGGCCTGCGTAATCTGTGATTTCTTTTACAAAACGCCCCTGACGATCCACAATGGGCACATCTTTGCCTGTTTCGTCTTTCACCATAATGGCCGGAATGCCATTGGCTTGCGACACCCGGAAGTCATCTGCACCGAATGTCGGAGATGTATGCACTACCCCGGTTCCGTCCTCGGTCGTAACGAAGTCGCCAAGAATGACGCGGAATGCGGGTTTCGCAGACGGCTCAATCTTAGGCTGCACATAGGGCATTAGTTGCTCGTATTCAATGCCTTCCAGATCTTTTCCTTTTAATTCTGTCAGGATAGTCCAGGGTAGAAGCTTTTTGTCACTGGCTTCATAACCAGCAAAGTCGCCGTCACGGCCTTTATCAGAAAAATATTTTGAGATCAGGTCCTTTGCCAAAACCACTGCGACGGGCGCATGCGTATAAGGGTTAAAGGTTTTTACCAACACATAATTAATGTTGGCACCCACCGTCAGCGCTGAGTTCGCAGGAAGCGTCCAGGGCGTCGTGGTCCAGGCTAAGATGCGGATATCGGACTCAGGAAAGTCTGCAAAGACTTCCTCGGCTTTTGCGCCCTTTGTCTTAAACATGGCCACAATGGTCGTGTCCTTCACATCTTTGTAAGTCCCGGGCATGTTGAGCTCGTGGGATGAAAGTCCGGTTCCTGCGGCTGGTGAATAAGGTTGGATCGTGTAACCTTTGTATAGCAAACCTTTGTCGTACAGCTTTTTAAGCAGGTTCCAAAGGCTTTCGATGTATTCGCTTTTGTAAGTAATATAAGGATCTTCCAGATCAACCCAGTAACCCATTTTTTCGGTCAGGTCATTCCATTGATCCGTAAATTTCATGACCGTCTGGCGGCATTTTTCATTATAATCTTCAACGGAAATAGTTTTTCCAATGTCATCTTTGATAATGCCCAGCTCTTTCTCAACCTGCAATTCCACAGGCAGTCCGTGAGTATCCCAGCCTCCTTTTCTTTTGACCTGGAAGCCTTGCAATGTCTTATAACGGCAAAAAATATCCTTGATCGAACGCGCCATAACGTGGTGAATACCAGGCGTTCCATTAGCGGAAGGCGGGCCTTCGAAGAATGTAAATGAAGGTGCACCTTCACGGGTTTCAACCGACGCTTCAAATATGTTTTTTTCTTTCCAGAATTTCAGGACTTCGTCTCCAATCTGCGGATAACTCAGGTTTTTATACTCGTTGTATTTCATATGTGCTGTTAGCTGTTAGCGCTCGACTATTAGCTTTCTAGTTTAAAAACAATGTATTAATAACACCAATCGGGATTTTAAGAGCGCAAAATTACAATTTTTTTTCTGCTAAAAGGATGCTTGGATTTCAATGAATGTGAAAGCATATTCTTATTTTGCAGCGCTTTCACAAGCTGTAACACTACTCAAAATATATATGGAACAATATCAAAGGCTGCTGGACTTCAATAAGACCTGGGCTGCCGAGCAATTAGGCGTGGATGAATCGTATTTCGAGATTCTTGCCAAAGATCAAAAACCCGATTTCTTATGGATCGGGTGTGCCGACAGCCGCGTTCCGGCGGAAGACCTTACGGGCTCGCGGCCCGGTGAAATGTTTGTGCACCGCAATGTGGCCAACCTGGTCGTGCATACGGATATGAATATGCTGAGCGTGCTGCAATATGCGGTGGAAGTTCTGCATGTCAAGCACATTCTGGTCGTTGGACATTACCAATGTGGCGGCGTGAGAGCTGCTATGACAAACAATGATTTTGGGTTGATCAATAAATGGTTGTGCAACATTAAAGATGTGTACGACAAACATGAAACTGAATTGGAAGCCATCGACGACCAAGGCAAGCGTTTTGACAGGCTCGTTGAGCTGAATGTGATCCAGCAGGTGAAAAATCTTGCCAAAACCGACATTGTACAACGGGCGTGGAAGAAAAACCAGTCTTTGCATTTACATGGTTGGGTTTACGGAATGCACGACGGCATCTTAAAGCCAATCATCGACATGCCGCCAGGCACAGAGGTTACCGGCATTTACAAGTATCAATTTGACTGAAAACAAGAAATCCTGGTCCTGATCGACCGGGATTTCTTGTTTTTTAAAATGTTCGCACTACATTAGTAATTTGATTGAGTCTAAATAGTGATTAGGAACATTGCGTCAATGAAGAAACTGACCGGGAAATTACATCTTTACCTTGGCCTGACGTCCGGCATTATCGTGTTTGTAGTGGCCATAACGGGTTGTATCCTGGCTTTTGAGCACGAAATAAAAAGCTTTACACAACCTTACATGTTTGTAGAGCCGCCAGTAAATGCCAAAGTGCTGCCTCCATCGGTTTTACAAGCAAGCGCTGAAAAAATGCTTCCCGGCAAAAAAGCGAATGGCGTGCTATATGGTGTCCCGACGCGCAGTGCAGAAGTGGGCTTTTACAATGCGAATCCTGAATATTATTATGTCGTCTACGTGAATCCTTACACGGCCGAAGTGCAGCACGTTTGGAATGAAGAGGGCGATTTTTTCCACTTTATCTTACACGGACATTATTATTTGTGGCTGCCGCCGACCATCGGCCAGCCCGTTGTGGCGTCGGCAACATTGGTTTTCCTTGTGATGTTGATCAGCGGACTTGTGCTTTGGTGGCCCAAAAATAAATCGGCTGCAAAACAGCGCTTCTCGATCAAATGGAATGCGGCGTGGAGGCGGAAAAATTACGATCTGCACAACGTTTTCGGTTTTTATGTTTTGTCAATCGGCTTCCTATTGGGTTTTACGGGCCTGGTATGGGGTTTCAAATGGTTTTCCCAGGGGCTTTATACGGTGACCGGTGGCAAAGGCTCGGACGAATATTACCTTCCAGCTTCGGATTCAACATTGCTAACCGGTGCGTTTACGCCTATTACAGCCGTCGACAAAGCCTGGCTTGCATTGAAAAAGGAATATCCGGTTAATGAGGGGATCAATGTTTCGATTCCGCATACCAAATCAGAATCGATCTTCTCTTTCGTGAATTTCAGGGCTGGGACTTACTATAATGTTGATTACAATTATTTTGATCAATATTCCCTCAAAAAAATCAAAATTACCGGCCCATATTCAGGGCGTTTTAAAGATGCTGACTTTGCGAATACATTGCGGAGAATGAATTACGACATTCATGTTGGGGCAATTTTAGGGCTCCCGGGCAAGATCATCGTTTTCCTGGCCAGCCTTATCTGTGCCAGCCTGCCCGTAACCGGCACGATTATCTGGTGGGGCAGACGGAAAAAGCAGTCCAGGAAACCTAAGAAAAACCTGCGCGCATTACAGCCGGACCTCGTCGCCAGATAACCTGCTTCGTCTAATCTGGCCGCCTTCGATCTGCTTTTAAGGTAAAATATTTCGTCCTGAAAGGAATTTTAGATTAAACTTTTCGCCTTCTATAGGAAACGACCTATATTGGGAACCGATGAGTAAAATATTTGATACAGCCAAAAAAGCAGGTTTGGACGGCTTTATGCTTGCCTTGCTAAGCATGATCCTGCTGGCCTGGCTCTGGCCATATCCCGGCATGAAGGACAGTCCACTGCCGCTTTCAGAGATATCTACCATTGCCGTTTCAATCATTTTCTTCTTTTACGGGTTAAGGTTAAGCCCTGAAAAACTGCGTGCGGGCCTGGTCAACTGGAAGTTGCATGTGATGGTGCATTTATCCACGTTCGTCCTTTTTCCATTGCTCGCCCTGGCTTTCCGGCCCCTTTTCCAATCAGATGCCAGCCAGACATTATGGCTGGCAATATTCTTCCTGACTGCGCTTCCCTCCACGGTGTCATCGTCCGTTGTCATGGTTTCCATCGCAAAAGGCAACATTCCCGCAGCCATCTTCAACGCAAGCATTTCAAGCCTGATCGGCGTTTTTCTGACACCATTATGGATGGGGTTGGTGATGGATGCGGGCACAGGGCACGCCGGCCCCGGCCATTTTGATCTGCTTTCAGTAGTCGGAAAGCTGTCCTTACAAGTATTATTACCAGTTTGTGCAGGCATTGCATTGAACAAAAAGTGGGGACATCTGGCCGAGCGGCACAAAAAATACATTCGCTATTTCGATCAGTCTTCGATTCTTCTTATCGTTTACACGTCTTTCTGCGAATCATTCGGAGAGCATTTGTTTAGTTCGCTGGGATTAAAAGAAATTGTATTTTTAGGGATAGGAATGCTGTCGCTGTTTTTCGGGATTTATTTCCTGCTCACATTCATCAGCAACCTGTTACATTTCAACCATGAGGATAGGATCACGGCTGTATTCTGCGGTTCCAAAAAATCCCTGGTGCAGGGCGCAGTAATGTCAAAAGTGCTTTTTCCAGGCGCTCAGGCAGGGTTAATGCTGCTTCCAATCATGATTTATCATGCTTTACAACTGATTGCGGCGAGTATCATTGCACAGCGGATGGCGCGTTTGAACGAGGAAGAGCGGATTATTAATTAAAACAGAATGATATGCGTTGGATAGTGCGTTTGCTTGTGTTGATCCTTTTGCTGGCCGGGCTTCAATCGATATGGAGCAATTTCAGGGCGGGTAACTGGGTGCCGGATTGGCTGAGCAGCCAGGACAAATCCGAGACGACGCACGCGCTGGTTTTGCAGGAAATAACGGCAATGGGTAAATTGGAATTGGTAAAATATAACTTCAAAGATGTTGTAGAACAGCAGATTACAAAAATGTGGCTGCCGAATGCAAAGGCCATACTGATCGTCCAGGGCGAGGCGATCGGCTGTATTGATCTGACCAAAGTTGAAATTGCCGACATTACATCCGAAGCGGAAACACTGGTTGTGAATATGCCTGAGCCGGAACTTTGTGTTTTTAAGATAGATCATAGTAAATCAAGGGTTTACAATACGGAATATGCTTTCAATGAAGAAGCCAAGCTCGTTCAGGAAGCATACAAACAGGCGGAAAAGCAAATCCAGCGATCGGCTCTTGATATGGGAATTTTGGAACAGACCCAGGTCAATGCCCGCAAAATACTGACCCCGGTTTTGGAAAAAGCATCGGGAAAAAAAGTGGTTTTGAAGTTTCCGCTTAATACCAAAATAGACAAGTTGCGTTGATATCAATTTCAAAAATTAACCCTTTCCAATGAGTATAAGAGGATTCCTTACGCAAGAAGAACTTACAGCTAAGATCGGGGAAGGGTTGATAGAAACCATCGTTGTTGCTTTCACAGACCATTATGGCCGCCTTATGGGTAAGCGTGTGGACGCTGATTATTTCCTCGATTCGGTGATTAAATCAGGCACCCACGGATGCAATTATCTGCTCACAACAGACATGGCTATGGACCCCGTTCCGGGTTATAAATATGCCAATTGGGAGCTTGGTTATGGTGATTTTCACCTCGTGCCCGATCTCGCAACATTGCGGATCGCGGATTGGCTGGACAAGACGGCATTGGTCATTTGTGACCTGCATAATGAGAAATTGCATGCATTGGAGTCAATCGGTCCAAGATCGATTTTGAAAAAACAGCTGGAAATATTGCAAGCAGATGGTTTACAATGCTTTGCAGCCTCTGAACTTGAATATTATCTGTTGGAAAACAGCTATAAACAAGCATTCCAGCAAAATTATCAAAACCTGACACCGGCAGGCTATTATCTTGAAGACTACCACATTATGCAAGGAACGCGTAATGAAAAATATACTTCTGCGGTGAGGCGGCATTTGAAAAATTCGGGCATTGAAATTGAAACTTCAAAAGGGGAATGGGGGCTGGGGCAGCATGAATTGAATGTAAAGTTCGCAGAAGTGCTTCCTATGGCCGATAACCATGTGGTTTTCAAGCAATGTCTAAAAGAAGTGGCGGATGCAATGGGCCTGTCTGTCACATTCATGGCCAAGTTTCAAGCCGACCAGGCCGGTTCCAGCAGCCACATTCACATGAGTTTATGGAAAGATGGCCAAAATGCTTTCGTAGGCGATCAGGAATTCGGGCCGGTGAAAGGTTCGGATGTATTTCGATGGTTTTTGGGGGGCTGGATTCAGCATGTGCCGGATGTGATGCCGTTTTATGCGCCTACGGTCAATTCATACAAGCGTTTTGTAGATGGTTCCTGGGCACCCACGCGCCTTGCATGGAGTTACGACAACCGCACGGCAGGCTTCCGTGTAGTAGGAAGCGGCGCAAGCTTGCGGATTGAATGTCGCATCCCGGGAGCGGATTGCAATCCGTATCTGGCGTTTGCAGCGTCATTAGCCTCGGGCCTGGATGGGATCAAAAACAAAATAGAGCCACCGGAATGTTTCATTGGGGACATTTATGCCGCCGCCCATTTGCCGCGCGTTCCTTACACGCTCGCAGAAGCCACAACATTATTTGAAAACAGTGAATTTGCTAAAAATGCATTTGGCAAAGAAGTCGTCGAACATTACAGCCATTTTTTCAGATCCGAGCAAAGGGCGTACGACACATCCGTGACGGACTGGGAAAGAAAGCGGTATTTTGAACAGATATAACTCAATTACTATCCATATTAACCCCCATAAAATCCATGCGTTTAGAAAATAAAGTTGCGCTGATAACCGGCGGAAGTGGCGGAATCGGACGTGAAACTGCACTTTTGTTTGCCAAAGAAGGAGCAAAAGTTGTTGTTACCGATGTCAATGATGCGGCCGGACAGGAAACTGCCGGTGAGATCGTTGCTAACGGAGGCGAGGCGTTCTTCCTGCATTCTGACGTTTCCAAAGCTGCTGATAATGAAGCGGCTGTTGCATTCGCGGAAGAAAAATTTGGCAAGCTCAACATCATTTTCAACAACGCCGGCATTATGCACAGCGACGATGACAATGCAATGACAACCGACGAATCCATCTGGGACCTGACGATGAATATCAATGCAAAAGGTGTATTCCTGGGCTGTAAATATGGCATCCCCGCATTACAGCGTGCAGGTGGCGGCTCCATAATTAACACTGCTTCTTTCGTCGCGATATTAGGTGCTGCTACACCGCAGGTTGCTTATACGGCTAGTAAAGGAGCTGTTTTGGCGTTGACGCGCGAGCTGGCCATTATTCATGCGCGCGAAAATATCCGCGTCAATGCATTGTGCCCGGGCCCGTTGCGTACAGAGTTACTGATGAAATTTTTAAATACAGAAGAGAAAAAACAACGCAGACTGGTCCACATTCCCATGGGCCGTTTCGGCGAGGCGAAAGAAATGGCTTATGCCGCCTTGTTCCTCGCTTCCGATGAATCTTCATTTGTGACAGGAACTGATTTTCTGGTTGACGGCGGGATCACTTCTGCCTATGTAACGCCACTCTGATTATGGCAACTCAAAAAACGATAAGCCCGATTGACGGCTCCGTATATGTGGAACGCACCCTAGCAGAGCCGCAGCAAGTGGAAACAGCATTGGCCAAGGCCGTTGCTGCACAAAAAGAATGGCGAAAAACTTCGCTGGATGAACGGGAAGCGATCTGCCGGAAAGCAGTTGACTATTTTCTCAACAATGCAGACGAGATCGGCCTGGAACTGACCTGGCAAATGGGCCGGCCCATCCGGTATACGGCCAATGAGATCAGAAAAGGATTTCAGGAACGCGCCAAATATATGATTTCGATCGCACCAAAAGCCTTGGCCGATGTGGAAGTGGAGGAGATTTCCGGGTTTAAAAGGTTTATCCGGAGGGATCCGTTGGGAGTTGTTTTTGTGGTTGCGCCGTGGAATTATCCTTATCTGACTTCCGTAAATTCCGTAATTCCGGCTATTATGGCAGGTAATGCGGTGATTTTGAAGCATGCGCAGCAAACACCACTGTGTGCCGAGCGCTATGCCGCCGCATTTGAATATGCCGGTTTGCCTGAGGGTGTTTTTCAATATCTGCATTTAAATCACGAGCAGGTTGCCCAGGTGATTATGGACAAACGGATTGATTACGTGGCATTTACTGGCTCCGTAGAAGGAGGACATGCCGTGCAGAAGGCTATTAATGAGCGATTTATTATTGGCGGACTGGAACTGGGCGGTAAAGATCCTGCTTATGTCCGTGCAGATGCTGATCTGGCGGACGCAGTTGAAAATCTTGTAGACGGTTCCTTCTTCAATTCCGGGCAGTCTTGCTGCGGAATCGAGCGGATTTATGTGCATAAGGACGTTTACGATCAGTTTGTTACGGACTTTGCAGCATTGACCAAAACTTACACTTTGGGAGATCCTACAAACACCGAAACAACGCTCGGCCCGATGGTCCGCACCTCGGCAGCTGAATTTGCGCAAAAGCAGATAAATGAAGCCATTTCGCAAGGTGCTACGGCATTGATCGATCCGGAACTCTTCCCTGCACACCAGTCCGGGACGCCTTATTTTGCACCGCAAGTGCTTGTAAATGTGAGCCATAACATGAATGTGATGACCGAAGAAACATTCGCGCCGGTGGTGGGCATTATGCCTGTAGAAAGTGATGAGGAGGCTATTAAGTTGATGAACGACAGCCAATACGGGCTTACTGCTTCTATCTGGACATCGGATATGGACGCTGCGCTGGCAATAGGCGAGCAAGTGGAAACCGGAACCTGGTTCATGAACCGCTGCGATTATTTGGATCCTGCCCTCGCATGGACAGGTGTAAAGAACTCTGGCAGAGGCTGCACGCTTTCGACGGTCGGTTATGAAGCATTGACCCGCCCCAAATCATTTCATTTGAAAATTAACGGATAATGGCGGTGAAAGTTGGCTTACTCGAATGCGACCACGTGCGGGACGAGCTGCGGCATATAGCGGGCGATTACCGGGACATGTTTCCGGCCCTGTTTTCAAATGTGGCGCCGGAGTGGGATTTTCATTTCTATGATGTCTGCAATGGTCACTTTCCCGTGTCCGTTGAGGAATGTGACATTTACATTTGCACCGGTTCCAAAAGTTCGGTTTATGATCAGGAAGATTGGATTATCCGGTTAAAAGACTTTGTGGTGGACATTTATCAGTCTCAAAAAACATTTATCGGCGTCTGTTTCGGGCACCAGATGTTGGGAGAAGCATTAGGCGGCAAAGTGGAAAAATCGTCGGTTGGCTGGTGTGTGGGTGTGCATCGTTTCCAGCTGACCGCCCGCGAAAGCTGGATGCAGCCATTTACAGATGCATTTAATTTGCTGATGATGTGCCAGGATCAGGTGGTGCAATTACCACCTGACGCCACATTACTGGCCGAAACGCCCGACTGCCCACATGCCATGTTCCGTGTGGGCGAGCGCATGTTGGGAATACAGGCGCATCCCGAGTTTTCTAAAAAATATGATCAGGCATTAATGGAGCTCCGGGTGGAGCGCATTGGCCAAAAAAAGGTTGAACTGGGCATCGCCAGTCTGGAATTGCCGACGCAGGAAATCATGTTTGCGCATTGGATAAAGAACTTCTCTTCTTAATTTTATCCCAACAAGCATTAAGCTCACCCAATGACCGACAGTACAATTTCAAAGAAACGCCAGATATTAAGTCCGCTTCAAACGAGCCAGAAGATCCGCAGGATCGCGTTTGAAATATATGAGCATAATTTTGAAGAAACGAGCATTATCATCGCCGGAATAGCCGGGGAAGGTTATGCTTTTGCAAAAAGGCTCGTTGCCGAGCTCACGGACATTTCCCCGCTGCATGTCGAGCTGGTTGAGCTGCGTTTTGACAAACACATTCATTTTCAGAGCCCTGTGATTTTTGACAAGGATGTTCAGATCGAAAATCAGGTCATTGTTATTGCGGACGACGTGCTGAACACCGGACGCACATTGGCTTTTGCTTTGGAACCCTTTTTGAAAGTGAGTATGAAAAAAGTGCAGGTGGCCGTTGTCGTGGACAGGAGCCATCACAAATTCCCTATCCACGCGGATTACGTGGGTTATGCGCTGAGTACCACGCTTACTGAGCACGTGGAAGTGGTTTTAAGCCGTGCGGATGAAGAAGGTGTTTATTTGAAATAATCAGTTAAAAACGCGCCGCAGCTTCACATTTTCAACCGGCCTGATGATTAAAGGCACTTTCTCGATTTTCACCGAACTGCTGTCCAGCCCAAACCACTTGTCCTCAGACGTAGTGAAGTCTTTAACAAAGAAATAAGTCTTCATCACGAGCTGTTCAAACAGCGGCAGGTCATTCTCAAATGACAGGAACCTTTCCAGTACAACAAAGCGGAAATCGCCCGTAATGTTCTGTCTGCTAAGGGATTCGTATCGGCTGGTGATGTCCACTTCTTTGTTCATCACCATATCCTCCACCACTTTCCGAAAGAACATATTGATCCGCTGATCCACCCGGAACCCAAGCCGGAAATTGATCTTGATCACATTATCATTATTGTCGTCATCCGACAGCACTTTGTACTCCATTGTGTACGGATCATCCGTAATGTCAACGTGGATAAACCAGTAAACGTCAGCGCGTTTCGGCCGTTTTTGGAATATGGAATAAATCACTTTAGTCTCGATCTCGGTAGCGCGTGAAGCATTGGTCATGAATACCAGGTGCGTCGTATATTTTGGGATACTAATGTCGCGGCTGAGCTCGTGCAGGGCCGGTAAATATTTTTCCAGTTTCGTGTATTCCGTCAAGCGCAGCTTAATGTAGAACGCTTTGAGCCAAATCGTCATCAAACCAGCAACGACTGTTCCCACCAGAATCGTAAACCAGCCTCCGTGCGTGAATTTCAGGAGGTTAGCGCCCAAGAACATGCCTTCAATAAATAAGTAGAAAAGCATGAAGGCGATCACGATCCAGAGATTTACCCGTTTGATATACAGATAGTAAGAGAAAAGAATGGTCGTCATGATCATCGTCAGTGTAATGGCCAGACCGTAAGCGGCCTCCATATTGGACGATTTTCCAAAATATAAAACCACACCGCAGCAACCCAGCCAAAGCAGCCAGTTGATACTTGGTACGTAGAGTTGTCCTTTTTGATCGCTTGGATAAATCAAGCGCACTTTCGGCCAGAAATTAAGGCGTATGGCTTCGGAGATTAATGTAAATGAGCCAGTTATAACAGCCTGGCTGGCGATAATCGCTGCCAATGTTGCTATTACAACGCCGGGCAGCAACCACCATTCGGGCATGATTTCATAGAATGGCTTGCGTGCTTCCAAAAGGTTGCCCATTTCGGTAAGAAGCCACGCTCCCTGTCCAAAATAATTGAGTAACAAGCATATTTTTACAAAAATCCAGCTCACCCGAATGTTCTCCCGGCCGCAATGTCCAAGATCTGAATACAATGCTTCCGCTCCTGTTGTACAAAGAAAAACAGCCCCCAGGATCCAGAAACCGCCTGGATGTTTGGTTATCAGGTCGTAGCCGTAGGCAGGATTTAGCGCTTTTAATATTTCCGGATGCTCCATGATCTGATGGAGACCCAGCACGCCCAGCATCACAAACCAGGTAACCATGATTGGGCCAAAAGCACGCCCCACAACCTTTGTTCCAAATGCCTGAATGACAAAAATCAGCGTCAGGATACTGATTACAATGGGTATCGTCTGAATGTTTGGATAAATAAGCTGCAAACCTTCAATGGCAGACGATACGGAAATGGGTGGGGTAATGATCCCGTCTGCAAGCAGCGTACTGCCGCCGATGACGGCCGGGACGGTGAGCCATTTGGCATGCTTTCGGACAAGTGCATAGAGGGCGAAAATCCCCCCTTCACCCTTATTATCGGCCCGAAGGATGAGGATTACATATTTGACGGTTGTCTGTAAAGTAAGTGTCCAGAAAATACAGGAAATGGCGCCATAAATGATCTCTTCGGTGATGACCTCATTCAGGATGATCGCCTGCATTACATACAGGGGCGAAGTGCCTATATCGCCATAAATAATCCCGAATGCAACCAGTACACCGGCCGCCGTAATCTTGTTCAATTTATGCTTTGATTCCATTCACTTTAGGTCGAAAAAACGGCGAAAGTTAGGAAACCGCATGCAAAAAGGTTCTTACATGGATAAAATTAATTTTCAATCAGACACTTCTTTCCGAACGTATGCGAGAAGAAATGTGTTTTGAGCGGCAAGTTGTGGCGGGGAGCAGGCAAGACTTTGTTAAACTAAGTTAAAGTTTGTTGTTCAAAAGAAGGTTTTCCAAAGCAAAAAGAGGTTCAAACTTATAATAATCAGGGTGATTACACAGGCCAAAACGGTCAGAAATCGCGAATTGGCGAAGCGTCCCATGATGTTGCTGTTGGACGTGAAGAACACCAGCGGCACCACTGCAAAGCTCAGTTGCAACGACAAAATTACCTGACTGAAAACCAGCAGGTCTGCCGTTCCTTTCTCGCCATATAATGATGAAACGATCAGTGCCGGAATGATGGCAATGCCCCGGGTTATGAGCCTGCGCAGCCATGGTTTGAGACGAATATTTAAGAATCCCTCCATAACGATCTGCCCGGCCAAGGTGCCTGTTAATGTAGAACTTTGCCCGGAAGCAAGTAAAGCCAGCGCGAAAAATATCCCGGCCAGACCTACGCCCAAAACCGGATCCAGCAGGTGATATGCGTCCGTAATGTCTGCAATTTTAAAGTGTCCGTTTGCGTGAAAAGCGGTTGCGGCGAGGATCAGGATGGAGGCATTAATGAAGAATGCAAGCGCCAGAGAAACCGTAGAATCGATGGTTGCGAAGCGTATGGCTGATTTTTTGCCTTCGTCATTCCTGTTATACGCCCTGGTCTGGACAATGCTGGAATGCAGGTAAAGGTTATGCGGCATCACGGTAGCGCCTAAAATCCCGATCGCAATGTACAGCATTCCCGAGTCGGTCACGATTTGTGTTTTTGGGATCAAACCGTCGACAATGCCGGCTACAGAAGGCTGGGAAACAATCATTTCATAGATAAAGCTCAGCAGAATGATGCCCATTAAACCGGCAACAATGCTTTCAATAATCCGGAAACCTTTTTGTTGAAAATAAAGAACCAGCAGCACATCAAGCGCCGTAAAAACCACGCCCACAGGCAATGGAAGCCCAAAAAGCAGGTTTAGTGCAATGGCTGAACCGATGACTTCGGCAAGGTCAGTGGCGGCAATGGCGATTTCAGAAAGTATCCAGAGCACAAATGAAACCGGCCTGGAATAGTAATCGCGGCAGGCTTGTGCGAGGTCACGCCCCGACGCAATGCCCAATTTGAGTGAAAGATGCTGCAAAAGCATCGCGAAAAGGTTGGAAATAAGGATCACAGATAGCAATGTGTAGCCAAACCGCGAGCCGCCTTCAATATCCGTTGCCCAGTTTCCCGGATCAATATATCCCACGGCGACCATCAGTCCGGGCCCCGTAAAGGCCATTAGTTTCCTCCAGAATCCTGCGCCTTCCGGAACTGTTATGGACGAATGCACCTCCGATAAAGAAGCAAGCCTTCCACCTTCCCCGGGTGTTACATTATGCGAGGGTTCTTTGATTTTCAAGCTATCAATCATTTTTTAAAGCCGTTGTAATAAACAATTTAGTTTACTAAAAACAAAGATAAATGTTTTTACAAATATATTTTTAGGGTAGTCTAAATTTTTTACTTTCCGATTAGTAAGTTGTACTTTTGTTCATATCAAGATTAATGCCTTGGTGATGACTTCAATGCAAAACTCCTTCACAGAAGAAAATTATTTAAAGATCATTCACTCACTTTCCGGCCGGGAGGGCGTGGAGGTGAGTACGAATGCGCTGGCAGAAAGCACATCCACCCGCGCCGCTTCCGTGACAGATATGTTACGTAAACTGGCGGAAAAAGGATTAATCCACTACAAAAAATACCAGGGTGTAAGGCTTACGGACAGCGGCGAAAAGGTTGCGATCAAGGTGATCCGTAAGCATCGGCTATGGGAAGTTTTTTTGGTTGAGAAATTAGGTTTTGGCTGGGATGAGGTGCACGACATTGCGGAAGAATTGGAACATATCCCATCTGAGATCCTGGTCGAGAAACTGGACACATTCCTCGGTCATCCCAGATTTGATCCTCATGGCGACCCTATTCCCGACGCCAAAGGCAACCTGACCGAACCTGATTATACCATATTGACGGACATTCAGGTGGGTGAAAAAGTGTTGATGATGGGAGTGCTGGACCACGCGCCGTCTTTTTTACAGCATCTCGACCGGTCGGGCATTACTTTGGGTGCCGTAATCGAAGTGAAGGAAATTAATGAATATGATAAATCAGCTTCTGTACAAATAAACGGCGGTCAGACGTTGTTTATCAGTCTCGAGGTGTCCAAAAATTTACTGGTTCAGCGCCGATGAGACTTCCCTTGCCATGAGATTGAAAATACTGGATCGTTACCTGATCAAAAATTTTCTGATTACCTATGTTTTCGTTGCATTCGTGATCGTGCTTATCATTTGCATGATCGATTACACGGAAAAGGTGGATGACTTTCTGGAAAAAAAGGCGCCCCTCGACGAGATCATCGTTGATTATTACTTCAACCTCATTCCTTATTGGATCAATTACATCAGTCCGCTGATGGTTTTTATTGCTACGGTTTTCTTCACGTCCCGCATTGCGGCCCGCACAGAGATCATTGCCATGCTCAGCAGCGGGATCAGCTTTGGGCGGATGCTTTTGCCTTACATGATCGGCGCAACGGTTTTAGGATGTCTCACATTTGTTCAGGTAGGCTGGATTTTGCCCAAAGCGAATAAGGTCCGTAACAGTTTTGAGAAGACTTATGTAAAGCAGGAATTCTATTTCAGCGGTCATAATGTGCACATTACCATCGCCCCGGACGTGTATGCGTATCTGGAAAGCTATAATACGATGACCAAGACCGGGAATAAATTCACGATGGAAACGATCAAAGGCAATAAGCTTTTGCAGAAATTCTACGCGGATAAAATCGTTTGGCAGCCCAAAAAAGGCAAATGGACCTTGCAAAATTACCAGGTCCGGACATTGGACAGCCTGGGTGAAAAGCTTCGTGCGGGTGCAGAAATCGACACCACGATCAATTTATCCCCCAAGGATTTTGAAAGTGATTACAACCTTTTTGAAACATTCACCTTACCCGAGCTGAATGCTTACATTGACCTGCTCAAAAGCCGCGGCGCAGATGGTCTGGAAGTTTATTTAATTGAAAAATACATTCGTTTTACCCAGCCTTTCGCGATCCTGATTCTCACTGCGATCGGTGTCATTGTTTCCGCCAGGAAAAGCCGCCGCGGTGTAGGCTGGCAGATTGCGCTCGGGTTCATGCTGGCGTTTATTTACATTTTATTTTTCCTTTTGTCAAAAGGCGTGGCCGAGGCAGGCACGATCAACACATTGTTTGCGGTTTGGCTGCCCAACATTGTTTTTTCATGCATAGGGCTGATTTTGTATAAAACATTGCCCCGTTAACCATGTTTTCACCCACGGCGCTGCGTTCGTATCTGCATCTTCATTTTCTGGTCCTGATCTGGGGTTTCACGGCCATCGTGGGCCTTATGGTCACCATTTCACCCGTTTCCCTGGTTTTCTACCGGACCTTATTTGCGGCGGTTGGGCTGGGGATTATCATTTTCTTTAAGCAGAAGCAATTCAAAGCCGACAGCAGGGACGTAATCCGGATGTTGTTGGTTGGTTTCATTTTATCCGCGCATTGGATGCTGTTTTTCGCCTCGGCGCGTGTTTCCACGGCTTCGGTTTGTCTGGCAGGAATGGCCACCACATCATTATGGACGAGCTTAATTGAGCCTCTGGTTAATAGAAGAAGCGTTCGGCCGCTCGAAGTTGGGCTGGGGATTCTGGCGTTTGCGGGTTTATATGTCGTTTTCAAATTTGAGTTTGACCATGCGCTGGGCTTAATGCTCGCGCTGGCTTCCGCATTACTGGCAGCAATGTTCACGGTGGCCAACAGCAGACTGGTGCAACGCATTGATGCTTATATCATTACATTTTACGAGATGATCGGCGCGACGGTTTTCTCCCTGCTTTTTGTAGGAATCTTCGAATGGCAGGGCTGGTCCAATGGTGAACCTTACATTCCGGTTGCGAAAGATTGGATCTGGATCTTGTTCCTTGCATTCATATGCACGGTTTACGCGAGCACGATGGCTACGCAGCTGATGAAACAATTTTCAGCTTATCTGATCAATCTGACCATTAATCTTGAACCGGTTTACGGCATTGCACTGGCTTTTTTCTTTTTTGGAGAGAAAGAGCGGATGACTTCCGAATTTTACATGGGCACATTGCTCATATTACTCGCCGTGTTGCTTTACCCGCTGCTGATTAATACGGTTTTAGGTAAAAAAGGGGGAAGTCAGGAAATAATCTGAGCAGCCGAATGCGAAGACTCAACCGATAAAAAGAGCATATTAACTTATTACTGCTATTTTTGTCGACTTAATTAAAAGGTGTTCTATGAATCCAGCGCGTTTACTTCTGGTAATTCCATGCTACAACGAAGAGGCGATATTGCATCTGACCTATTCCAAACTGAGCGTTTACTACAACTCGCTCAAACAGCAAGGCCTTATCACAGAAGACAGCCGCATTTGTTTTGTCAATGACGGAAGCCGCGACAAAACCTGGAACATTATAGAAACCC
Organism: Dyadobacter alkalitolerans DSM 23607; assembly: GCF_000428845.1. Classification (GTDB taxonomy): domain Bacteria; phylum Bacteroidota; class Bacteroidia; order Cytophagales; family Spirosomataceae; genus Dyadobacter; species Dyadobacter alkalitolerans. Next base: position 230,044 of record NZ_AUAS01000006.1, read on the forward strand.
TTTGCCAGCAGGATCCCAACATTATCGGCGTAGGACTATCCCGGAATTTCGGCCACCAGAGCGCGATTATGGCCGGGTTGGAAAAAAACATCGATAATTTCGATTGCTTTATCACCATCGATGCCGACTTGCAGGATGATATGAATGCCATTGCAGCTATGGTCGAAAAGCACCGCGACGGCGCCATGGTGGTTTACGGGGTAAGAGGGGACAGGAGTTCAGACAGCTGGTTCAAGCGTGTTACTGCGGAAAGTTTTTATGTGTTAATGCAAAAAATGGGTGTTCCGGTTGTGTTTAACCACGCCGATTTCCGGTTAATGGACCGCCGGGTTTTGCAGGAGTTGGGCAATTTCAAAGAGATCAATATGTTTCTGCGCGGCATTGTGCCGCTGGTGGGTTTCCGGAATGATAAGGTTTACTATAACCGACTGGAACGTGAAGCCGGAGAAACGAAATACCCGCTGAGCAAAATGTTGCTTTTTGCGTGGAACGGTATTACGTCCTTTTCTACATTCCCGATGCGCCTGGTTTTGTATTTTGGCGTTTTCAATTTTATGGTCGCAATGATTATTGTGGCTTATATCCTTTTCTCTTATCTGGTCGGCTACACCGTTCCCGGCTGGACTTCCACCATGTTGCCGCTTACGTTTTTCAGTGGTTCCAACATGATGGCGCTGGGGTTGATCGGAGAATACATTGGCAAGATTTACGAAGAAGTAAAAGGCCGTCCTCGTTACATCATTGAAAAAACTTTAAATGAATAGATTTTATCGAAAATATCGGATCGTAGGCAACTGGATCAACATTTTATTGATGGTCACAGTCCTGGCTCCTTTATTCGCGCTCTCTTATTTTAATCACCCTTCCCCGGCGGACGATTATTGTTACATTGATACGGTGTTCAAGTTCGGCTGGTTCGAAGCCATGAATTATTACTATTCGGGCTGGACGGGCCGTTATTTCGGGATTTTTCTTAACCATTCCAATCCGCTTCTTTTTCACTGGATCAATGGTTTCAAGATTTTGCCGGTTATCCTGCTTTCGGGAGTTGTTTTCGCCCTTTACAGTCTTTTCAGGCATCTTACACCCACATTATCGCGTATGGCGCATTTGGGATTTGCCGGGGTTGTTTTCTTCCTTTATATCCTTAAAATCGCCAGCATGTCCGAGGCATTCTACTGGATGGCGGCGTTTGTGACTTATACAATTCCAAACATTTTTACACTGCTATGGATCGTGCTCGTGCTGCGCTGGTATCGCCAGGACACGCAAACGGCAAAGGTTATTTTAAGCAGTCTGGCCGGATTTCTGGTTTTTGCCATCATTGGAAGCAGCGAAACCAACCTGCTCATCATTGTGCTGCTCATTGGCGCGTGGTGGGTATACCGTATTCTTTTCCACAGGAAAGTGGATGGTTTTATGATCGCAATGCTGGCTGTCTGTGCGGTTTCCTGTTACTTGTATTTTAGTTCACCGGGCAACCAGGCGCGTATCGGCGGCAATCCATTGGGCGGGAATATTCCGTTTTCGGTTATTTCATCATTCAAAAAGCTTGCGGTGCTGAGCTTCGACTGGATTTTCCGTACACCGCTCATTTTCTTCTCATTGGCCTGGCTGGTTGTGCTTTCCAGGCTTTCGGCCGGAGCCAGGAATTATTTTTCAATTCCAGTCTGGTATGCAGTGCTTTTGTTCATTGGAGTCCTTTCAGCCCAACTTTTCCCTTCTTATTATGGGGTAGGAATTGAGCCGACGCCGCGTGTCATTAATTGCGTTTATTTCTTTTTCCTGATCGGCTGGTTTTATGTGATCGGGGTGGTCTTTCATTATTTCAAAAAAAGCACTACCAGTCCCTTTCAGTTCTCAATGGTTCGATACGGCATACTTTACGCAGTTTTGACGCTTTCTATAAGCTTGTCATTTTATCGCAGCGCCAATGTTCGCTTAATGTATTCAGATCTGATTCACGGGAAAGCAGCAGCATTTGATAAAGAAATGTATGCGCGCTATGATATGTTGCGCAGCTCCAAGGAAAGCACCGTTTATCTGCCGCCGATCCATTCCAAGCCATTCTCGATATTTGTAGACGACGACATCAAGGACAATCCCGACCATTGGTGGAACAAATGCATGGCCGGATATTTCGGCAGGAAAGTTATTATCATGAAAGATTCGCAAGGTGAACAGCAGTAAAAAGTTAGCCATAAATGCCGCCATGACACTGCCCGTGCTGCTTTGGGTGTTTGTCATTTTATATTTTTCCGTCAACCTGCCCTGGTACGACGATTTTGACCCGTTTCCGGATTTCCTGCGAAAGTGGATCACCGATCCTTCCGTTTCCGACCGGTTAACATTGCTTTTTCAACCCAATAACGAACACCGTATGGTGATCGGGAAGCTCGTAACGCTTGCTTACTATTGGGTTACCGGGCACTTGAATTTCACTTTCCTGCACATTGCAGGTGCTTGTTTTACGCTGGGCACATTAAGGATTTTCTGGCTTTCTTTTGCCAAGACGAAGATCAACTGGTGGTATTTTTTGCCGGTTCCTTTTTTGCTGTTCCAATTACAATATCACCTTGTTTTCCTCTGGGCGATATGCAGCTTGCAACATCAGCCGGTGGTGTTTTTTATAAGCCTTTCCATGTTTCTTTTGTCCAGGAAAAGGTTTGGCTGGGCCGTTTTGGCTGCTGTATGCGCCACGTATGCCATGAGCAACGGGATTTTCGTTTGGCCGGCGGGTGTGATGATACTCCTTTTAAGATCCAATTACAGACAGCTTACCGTCTGGCTCATAGCGGGCGCGGTTGCCGTAGGGCTTTATTTTTACGGAATGTCGGCCCAGGGTAACGAATCCAGCATGGAGTTCTTTGCAAAATATCCACATCTATCCGTTTTGGGCTTCTTTGCATTTTTGGGAGGTCTGTTTGATTTTTTTCCGGAGAAAACCATTGTCGTCCGCTCCGCATTGCCCGTTTTGATGGGCTTTTTGGTGACGATCTGGGTTGCTATTTGGTTGTATAAACAACTCCTTCCCTGGCTTACACGCACATTCAACCGGCCTAAAAACACCCCTTACACAGGTCAGGAAAGTTCAATCGACAAGAAGAACCAGGATATGTTCTTGCTGGGTATTCTGACATTTTTGGTAGTCAATGCATTGATTATCGGTTTGTTAAGACCACGTTTCGGCTTCTTTGTAATGATCGTCAGCAATTACAAAATGTATCCTGCGCTGTTTCTAACCGTGGCTTATCTTACATTCATTAATACTGTAAAAGGAAAGCAAGTCCAGGAATGGATATTCCAGTTTGCTTTAACCACGAGTGTGATCATTTGGGGATTTTCTATTTACGGTTACCTGCCGGTTATTGCGGAAAGGAATAAATATTTGACAGTCAATGGTTATAACCAGGAACACAACGGATTTGGACTAGGGCACGTGCCGTTTTCCGCAAGCGCAGCTTATGTGGACACCATGATGAAGCAGATGGTAAGCTGGGATGTTTATAAATATCCGGATGCGCCCGAAAAGCTTGCAACGGAAATTAGCAAGATACAAAATCCACTGCCGGCAGAAGAAGGCATTTTGATCTCCACACACGGCAACATTTTACATATTCATGATCCGCAAAGCAGCATGTGGCTCAATCGTAACAATGGTCATTATGCCTTTGTCAGAGACGCCAGGCAGCTATATTTCTACAAAATGACTCCTCAGGCATACTCAGGCAGGAACATTTTCAAGCAATATGACAAAGGGGCCGACACCGAAATCCCACTCACTGCTCTCAAACCCGGATCATATGATTTAGGCATCATTCACGTGGAAAACGGAAAGTCCCAAGGCGGTATTCTTAGAAAAATTACAATCCCATAAATCATTCGGGCACTTGATAATGCGCTGAAAGGTGTATTTTTGCCGCCATAGGTCAAATAGCCAAACAGAAGAATGTCTCAAATCCCTCAGATATCCATTGTCGCGCCGCTTTATAATGAGTCAGAGTCATTTCCCATGCTCATTCAGCGAATCAATGCATTGATGGATTCCAGTCCGTTGTCTATTGAAGTTGTGCTGATCGATGATGGAAGTAAAGACGATACAGCATTAAAAATCAGGCAGCTGGCACTTACGGACGAACGTTATCACGGTGTATTTTTATCGCGAAACCATGGTCACCAGCTCGCATTAACCGCGGGAATTGCAGCCGCGCGAGGAAGTGAGGCGCTTTTCGTGATCGATGGCGATTTACAGGATCCACCCGAATTGCTTCCTGATTTTTATAAACTATTAAAAGAGGGAAATGATGTAGTTTACGCGGTTAGGAAGAAGCGTAAGGAGGGTTTTGTGAAGAAAATGGGCTATCATTTGTTCTACCGCATTCTCCGTTCCATTTCTTATGTGGAAATCCCGCTGGACAGTGGCGATTTTGCATTGATCAGCCGCCGGGTTGTCGATGTTCTGAATAAAATGCCCGAAGAAAGCCGTTATTTGAGGGGAATGCGCTCCTGGATCGGTTTCAAACAGGTTGGTTTTGAGTATGAAAGAGATGCAAGGGCTGCGGGAGAATCCAAATATTCGTTCAAGCAATTATTCCAGCTTGCTTACAACGGGATTTTCAATTTTAGTGAATTCCCGATCAAATTTATGAGTCGGGTAGGGTTGATTGCCATCCTGATTTCTTTGTTTTATTTCATTGTTGTTGTGGTTAAAAAGATGTTTTTTGCCCAGGTTATCGAGGGTTTTACGTCTTTGTTGTTTGTGATTATCCTGTTCAGCGGCGTGCAGTTACTGGCCCTGGGCATCATTGGGGAATACGTTCTCCGCATATTTTTTCAGTCCAAAAATCGCCCTTTGTTTATTATTAAAGAGGAGATAGTCAACCGAGAGTACATTTGAGCTGATGCTGTTTACCGATATACAATTTATCATTTTCTTTATTGTTGTTACGCTGGCTTATTTCAGCTTGTCGTGGCGTGGGCGGTGGATGCTTTTGCTGGCAGCCAGTTGCTACTTTTACATGGTTTTCAAGCCGATCTTTATCCTGATCCTGTTTGGAACCATCGTCATCGACTATTACGCAGGTATTTGGATTGAACAATCGAATGACCAGAAACGAAAAAAGCTGCTGTTGATCATTAGCTTGATTTCCAACATCGGCATTCTCGCATTCTTCAAATACTACGATTTTTTACAGGATTCCATCAACAGCGTGCTCGCAAGTTTTGATCTGCGACCCGCCGTTCCGGCATTAACGAGGCTCGTTCCCAGCCGCATAGCCGAATGGATGACCACTGGCGACGGCAAAATTCTGCTGCCGATCGGCTTGTCGTTTCACACTTTCCAGGCCATGAGTTATACCATTGAAGTCTACCGGGGCCATCAGACCGCCGAGCGACATTTTGGTATTTATGCATTGTATGTCATGTTTTACCCGCAGCTGGTCGCCGGTCCTATCGAGCGTCCGCAAAACATGCTTTTCCAATTTCATTCGTATTTCAAATATGATTTTGAGCTCGTCAAGTCAGGATTGATGCAAATGGCCTTCGGGTTTTTCAAGAAAATGGTGATCGCAGACCGGCTTTCCGTCTTCGTGGATTACGCTTATGATCCGGCCTCAGACCATAATGGACTCACACTACTTACTGCCACCGCATTTTATTCATTTCAGATTTACTGCGATTTTTCCGGTTATTCCGACATTGCCATTGGTGCTGCAAGGGTAATGGGTTTCACATTGATGGACAATTTCCGGTCTCCATATGAGTCTAAGTCCATCCCCGAATTTTGGGGAAGATGGCACATTTCGCTTTCCACGTGGTTCAGGGATTATTTATACATTCCATTAGGAGGCAACCGGCGCGGGGAGTTTATCAAATTCCGCAACCTGATGATTGTGTTTATGGTCAGCGGATTATGGCACGGAACAAGTTGGAGCTTTGTCATATGGGGCGCTTTGCACGGGCTTTACCAGATTACGGCACTGCTGCGCGACAAATATTTGAAGCGGGCGAATATTCAGATACCCGATAACTTCTTTGTACGGACCGTTAATGTGCTGCTAACCTTTGCTTTGGTAACATTGGCCTGGATATTTTTCAGGAACTCACTCAGCCGTTCGATGGTGATCTTTGAAAAAATTGGAAACCTTTCCTTATCAGATCAGATTTTAAGCCCATTCAATCACGTAGAAATGTGGTTCTGCATTTTCCTGATCGGATTTTTACTTTGGAAAGAACATTACTTCGAGAAAATTCCAACCCGCAGCACGGCCGTATTTTTCATATTATTTCCCATCATTGCCTTCCTGACTTACTTTTTAGGTGTTATTACTGAAAATCAGTTCATTTATTTTCAGTTTTAGGAAGAGAAAAGGAAAAACATTTGCGTTGGAATTTTTGTTACCAGATGTGGGATGGATGATTAATGTCTTTTAGATTAACGTTTTAAAAAATGTACGAAGTAACAGCCGATAATAAATTAAGAAGCCTTATAGTTGTGGGTGATCGCGTTTTGATCCGCCCGAAAAGCCCGAGTGACCGCACAAACAGTGGCCTTTATCTGCCACCAACCGTAACGGAAAGGGAACAGGTGCAAAGTGGTTATGTGATCAAAGTTGGGCCGGGTTATCCGATTCCGGTTGCTGCCGAAGACGAGCCCTGGAAAGAGACCGAGGAAAAAGTTAAATACATGCCTTTGCAATCCAAGGAAGGCGACTTAGCCATATATCTGCAACGGAACGCCATTGATCTGGAATACGACGGCCAAAAATACGTCATCGTTCCGCAGGCCTCAATTCTGATGTTGGAACGCTCCGAAGATTTGTACGACTAAACAACCACTCGCCCCGGATTTAATCCGGGGCTAAATTTTATCTTTGACTATGACAAATCCGGAAAATACGACATTAAATCTTGCTGGCCTGGGCATTACAGCGCTGAACGAAATGCAGCAACAGGCCAATGAGGCGATTCAGCAAAGCAGCGAAGTGGTGCTGCTGGCGCCCACAGGCTCAGGTAAGACGCTCGCATTTTTATTTCCGGTTGCGTCCCTGTTAAAGCCAGAATCGGATCATGTGCAATGCATGGTCATCGTTCCCACACGGGAACTCGCCCTCCAGATCGAGCAGGTCTGGAAGAAAATGTCGACCGGATTTAAAGTTACATGCTGCTATGGCGGTCATGATATGCAGACTGAAATCAGAAGTCTGGTGGAAGCGCCCGCATTGATTGTAGGAACGCCAGGCCGCATTCTGGATCATATTCGCAGGAATTCCTTTACCGGCAGACACATTGCCACGCTTATTTTGGATGAATTCGATAAATCTCTTGAATTAGGGTTTCAGGAAGAAATGTCAGAGATCGTCCGGAATTTGAGGAATGTTAAAAAGAAGGTTTTAGTCTCTGCTACAACTACTAAAATCCCCTCGTTTACAAGCATTAAGGCACCTGTTACCGTTGACTTTGTAACAAATAAAAACAATAACGCAGGACTTACAGTGGTTCAGGTTTTGGCTGAAAAAGACAAAATGACCACACTGGTAAAGTTACTGAGCTATTTAGGAGCCGAATCAACATTGATCTTCTGCAATCAACGGGATTCGGTAGAACGGATCAGCGCAGTTTTGAAAGAAGAAGGCATAGACTGCGCATTTTTCCATGGCAAATTGGAGCAGGAAGAGCGCGAACGGACATTAATCCGCTTCCGCAATGGTTCCGTGCTTTTCCTGGCTGCAACGGATCTGGCAGCCCGCGGGCTCGACATTCCGGATATGAAGCACGTGATCCACTTCGAATTGCCGATGAAAGGCGACGAATTCACGCATAGGAACGGCCGCACTGCACGAATGCTAGCAGAGGGGACGGCTTATATTTTAATGGATAGGGAAGACAAGTTGCCCGATTACATCATTAGCAAGCCCAAGGTTTTGGATTTTCCTGCAAAACTAGCCGTGCCACCGGTTTCGGATTGGGTAACGATTTACATTAGCGGCGGCAAGAAAAGCAAGCTCAATAAAATGGATATCGTAGGTTTTCTTTTGCAAAAGGGCAAACTGGAAAAGCAGGATCTCGGCCTGATCGAAGTAAAGGATAACATTTCGTTTGCGGCCGTGAAGCGCGGAAAAGCCAAAGCTATGCTGCAATTGATTTCGGCAGAAAAGATGAAAGGGAAGAAATATAAAATAGAAATCGCGAGATAACTATCTGTTGATATGAAAAAATATATGCTCCTGGCCGCATTCACTTTGATTTGCGGCCTTTCTCGTGCCCAGCAGCGCAGCGTGTCCATCACAATTGACGATGTTCCTAATGTACATCTTGCCAAAGCGAATGGCACATCCAGCCTGCTTCAAAAGCTGGATTCGCTGAAATTACCCATTGCCATTTTTATCAATGAAGCCAATCTGAAACAAACTCCGGCGGCTGAAAAAAACAAGGCATTGCTTAAATCCTGGGTTTTGCGGGACTATGTCACGGTTGGTAACCACAGCTATTCGCATCCAAATTATGCAGAAGTCGGCTATGAGGCATTCAAGCAGGAAGTCATCAAAGGGGAGGTTTTAACCAGGCAACTTCTCAAAGGCTCAGGTAAATCACTCAATTACTTCCGGTTTCCGTTCAACAGCATGGGCAAGGACAGCGTTGCTTTTGATCGCATGCAAGCGTTTTTGAAAGAAAGAAAATACATCAACACGCCTTACACAGTCGAAAGCGAAGATTGGCTTTATGCACAATTGTATGATAAGGCCTTGAAGGAAGGGGACGTGCAGGTAGCGAAATCAATTGGCAGCCAGTATGTCGAAACCAGTGTAGAGATCTTTGTTTTTTTTGACAGCCTGTCCGTCGCAACGTATGGAAGGCCCATTAAGCAGATTTACCTGTGCCACGATAGTCAGTTAAACACCGATTATCTCCCGCAGCTGGTCCAGAAACTGAAAGATCAGCAATACAATTTTATCAGCCTGGGAGACGCAATGACTGATCCTGTGTATCAATCAAAAGAATACTACAAAGGGCCTTTCGGCTTTTCATGGGTTTACCGATGGATCGAAGATCCGGCGAGAAGGCGCACAATGATGCGGTTGGAGCCGCAAAATGTTGAGATCCACAAAGCGTACGAAGCAATGAATGCAAAGAAGTGAGCGGAAAGGGCATAAAAAAAGCATGCAGTACAGCATGCTTTCGAAATGTCTTATTATGACTAAACTTAGATAACGCGAACGTTAACAGCGTTTAGACCTTTTTTTCCATTTTCTACGTCGTAAGACACTTTGTCATTCTCACGGATGTCGTCTTGAAGACCTGAAACGTGAACGAAAATGTCCTTCTCACCAGTTGATGGTTGGATGAATCCAAATCCTTTGGAGTCATTGAAAAACTTTACTGTACCTTCTGCCATTAGTATTGATCTTATATTTTTAAAAACCAAATGTATACAGAAAAAGTATAAATGCAATATTAAAATTAAAAAACGCTTAGAATTATTCTAGTTTATTCAATAATCTTTGTCGCATGCCATTGATTGAGACAAAAAGCACTATATCGCCATACTGGCTCCCAAACGGACATTTTCAGAGCATTTACCCTGCGATTTTTCGTAAGGTGAAAGGCGTTAATTATCATCGGGAAAGAATTGTAACCCCGGACGAAGATTTCCTGGATCTGGACTGGTCTTACGCAAAAATTCAAAAATCAGGCAAGCTGGTGATCCTTTCCCATGGCCTGGAAGGCAACAGTACAAGGCAGTATATTCTGGGCATGGTGAGGTTGCTGAACCAGCATGGCTTTGATTGCCTTGCCTGGAATTTTCGGGGGTGCGGCGGTGAAATGAATAAGACGGTCCGTTTCTATCATAGTGGCGCAACAGATGACCTTGATCTTGTGATTCAAAATGCATTAAGCAAGGATTACGAGCAGATCCACTTACTCGGATTTAGTTTAGGAGGAAATCTTACGCTTAAATATCTTGGGGAATCAGGTGTTCATTTAAATCCGAAAATAAAAAACGCATTGGTTTTCAGCGTTCCTATGGACCTTCGCGCGTGCAGCCTGTCCATCATACAGCCTGAAAACAGTGTTTACATGCACCGCTTTTTGAATACACTAAAACCAAAAGTGAATGCGAAGGCGGCAATCTTTCCGGATAGCATTAATATCAGTAATCAAAAGCACGTGCGGACACTCTACGATTTCGATCACATTTTCACTGCTCCCTTACACGGATTCGACGGCGCCGACCATTATTATGAACAATGCAGTTCTAAGTTCTTTATCAAGGATATAGCCATTCCGACAATGGTTATCAATGCAAAAAACGATCCGATCGTGCCTTTTGAAAGCCTGCCGATAGAAAAACTGAGAGCTCATGCAAATGTTTGCCTTGTTGCGACACAGGACGGCGGGCATTGCGGATTCAGGCCTGCCCGGGTGAAAAACGGCGTCTACTGGTCGGAGGAGCGTGCATTGGAGTTTCTTTCACGATAAAACTGATTCAGATATTATTTTGTTAGTGTGATATGTTTGAGATTCGTAATTTTGCGGCTGGTAACGCCAATTCTATTTAACCGATTAATATTCAGTTATTTTCCCTTTTCATGTCCACATTAACACTCAATCCATCACCGTACATTATCATTGATTTTGACAGCACTTTTACAAAAGTGGAAGGGCTAGACGAATTGGCAGCGATCGCCTTAAATGGCCATCCAGAGCGTGATCAGGTTGTTCAGAAAATAGCTGACCTTACGAATAAGGGCATGAATGGCGAAATGTCGTTTGCTGACGGGCTTCGTCAGCGGATCGGGCTTTTGAAGGCAAACCGTTCCCATATTCAGGAACTGGTAGCTTTTTTAAGGACAAAGGTTTCGGATTCGTTTCAGCGTAACAGGCAGTTTTTGACTGAGCATGCAGATCAGATATTTATCGTTTCGAGCGGTTTTAAGGAGTTTATTGTGCCCGTAGCGACAGAATTGGGCATCCATGCAGATCATGTGTACGCCAATGAGTTCCTGTTTGATGAAGACGGCAACATAACCGGAGTGGATGAAGAAAATGTCCTTTCAAAAGACGGTGGAAAAATAAAATTGCTTTCTTCTCTTAATCTGACGGGTGACGTTTACGCCATCGGGGACGGTTATACAGACTATGAATTAAAAGCATCAGGATTAGCGAGTCGTTTTTACGCTTTTACAGAAAACGTTGAACGTCCGCGCGTTGTGGCTGTTGCGGATCACATTGCAACGTCATTCGATGATTTTTTATATGATAACAAAATGAGCAGAAGCCAGTCTTATCCGAAAAGCCGGATCAAAGTGCTTTTGCTTGAAAATGTGCACCCTGCGGCGCTTCGCGCTTTCGAAGAGCAAGGATTTAATGTTGAATTCGTCAAAGGTGCATTAGACGAAGATGAGCTTTGCGAGCGTATAAAAGATGTTTCGATCATCGGGATCCGCTCTAAAACCAACATTACCAAGCGTGTTTTGGACAATGCGAACCGTTTGATGGCGATTGGTGCATTTTGTATTGGAACCAACCAAATTGATCTGGAAGAAGCTGCGAAAAAAGGAATAGCCGTTTTCAATGCTCCGTATAGCAATACGCGTTCTGTTGTTGAACTTGCTGTGGGTGAAATGATTATGCTCATCCGTAACATCGTTGGCAAAAGCAATCAGCTGCACCAGGGAATCTGGGATAAGTCAGCAAACGGAAGTTTCGAAGTTCGTGGCAAGAAACTGGGAATGGTGGGTTACGGAAGCATTGGGACCCAGCTTTCTGTTGTTGCGGAAGCGCTTGGTATGGAAGTCTATTTTTATGATTCGGTAGAGAAATTATCTCTGGGTAACGCACGGAAGGTGAGCACATTGGAGGAGCTTTTAGCGATTTCTGACGTGATCAGCATGCACGTGGATGGCCGCAAAGAAAATACGAATTTGATTGGAAAGCGTGAATTTGCCTTGATGAAAAACGGCGTCATATTCCTGAATCTGTCACGCGGTCACGTGGTGGACATTGAGGCGCTGGCGGATGCGGTGAAGAGTGGAAAAGTGGCAGGAGCCGGTGTAGACGTGTTTCCAAAGGAGCCGAAAACCAATGACGAGATATTTGAAAGTGAACTGAGAGGATTGCCTAATGTAATTCTGACGCCGCACATTGGTGGAAGCACCGAGGAAGCGCAGGAAAACATCGGCCATTTCGTTCCTTCCAAATTACTGGAATTCATGAACAACGGGAGTTCTTATGGAAGTGTAAATTTCCCCGAAGTCCAGTTGCCGAAGCTGAAAGATTCCCACAGGTTATTGCACATTCACGCAAACGTTCCTGGGATTTTGGCGAAGCTGAACCATATTTTTGGTAAAAATAATATCAACATTACGGGCCAATATCTCAAAACCAACGAGCACATTGGTTACGTGATTGTTGACATTGCGAAAGACTATACCGAAGAATTCATTCAGGAAGTAAAAGATATAGAAGGGACGATCAGGTTCCGGATGCTGTATTGAGATTGAACAAACAAGATTCAACGGTGCCGGCCAGTTGATCGGCACGGCCAACTCATTCAGCCTTCCTTCCATCAAAACTCAGTCATTAATCGATGTCTTTAACCTATTTTACCCCAGGCCCGGCTCAGTTGTATCCTACATTTGAGCAGCATTTACAAAGCTTTGTCAGCGGTCAGCTGGGATCTGTTTCGCACCGCAGTCAGCAATATCGTGACTTGCATAAGTTTACCGTAGACCAGCTCCGTATTCTCTTGAATGTGCCTGATACACATGCTATCATGTTCCTGGGCTCTGCGTCGGAAGCGTGGGAGCGTATTTTGTTCAGCTGTGTGGAGCTGGAAAGTTTCCACCTGGTTAACGGATCCTTCTCGAAGAAGTTTTGTGAATATTCGAGTGCATTGAATAAGTATGCACACAAATTCGAAAAGCCGATGGGCGAAGGTTTCACAGCTGACGAAATCGAAGTGCCTGAATATGCCGAATTGATCTGTGTAACGCATAACGAAACGAGCTCGGGCGTGCAAATGCCTGTAAGCGAAATCCATAAGCTTAAACAAAAGAACCCGGACAAGTTCATTGCCGTAGACATCGTGTCTTCCGCTCCATATCCTGATCTCGACTACAATTTGATCGATACTGCCTTTTTTTCTGTCCAAAAAGCATTCGGACTTCCGGCTGGTCTGGGGGTTTGGATTGTGAGCGAGAAATGTTTGGAAAAGGCAAAGCAAATCAAAAACCAATATTCTATCGGCGCCCATAACGATCTGCCGACGCTTTGGAAAAACGCCTTGAACAATGAAACACCAGCTACACCTAATGTGATGGGGATTTATTTGTTGGGTAAAATCGCAGAGGACTTTAATAAGATCGGCGTTGGCGAACTCAGGAAAGCAACAGAGCAAAAGGCAGCACTCATTTATGATTTCATTGAGAAGACCAATGGCTTTTCTTCCTTCGTAAAAGAAGTACAAAACCGCTCTCAGACAGTGGTTGTCGCCAATGTAGAAACTCCTTCCGCGGACATTATCAAGAAGATAAAAGAAAAAGGAATGGTGATCGGAAGCGGTTATGGAGAATTCAAAAGTTCCCAGCTCCGAATTGCCAATTTCCCTGCAACTTCCTATGATGCCGTTGAAAAGCTGGTGTATGAATTAGGGGACATCTAAAAATAAAATCAAGAATAAAAGTGACCATAGGGATGACGGGACGTATCAATGTCCTAATCATCCCTATTTCTGTGAAAAGGAACGACATTCTCTGGAAATCCATTCTCGAAGACACCTTCGAAGACTTTTTACGGTTCTTCTTCCCAGAAGCCGACGACATATTTGATTTCTCCAAAGATTTTGAATATCTGGACAAAGAGCTCGAACAGCTCTTCCCGCCCGATAATAATCATTATTCCAGCAAATTTGTAGATAAGCTTGTTAAAGTCTTCACCAGAGAGGGTCAGGACGAATGGAGATAGGTTCACATTGAAGTGCAAGGCTACACCGACCCACACTTTTTGGATCAATGCGACAGGAAGTTGGCTGAGAGCAACAATGTGTTTGCGCACATTATTATGACGGTCAAAATTGCACTCAAAAGTAAAAAGTTAGATGACAAAGATTTGTTTGACTTAAAAATGCAGTTAGCCAGAAGGCCTCTTAAAGAGAAAATATCAAAGGCTAAAATTGCAAAGCTGATGAAATTTTTGAAATTTTATGTTGTACTTAATGACCCCTTTCTTACGGCATCATTCAGCGAGCAGGTTTTCAATTTAACACATAAAACATACACGACTATGGGCATTGATGAAGCAGTAATTTACATTACCAGAGAAGAAGCAAAAGAGGAAGCTTTCTTGGAAAAGGATATTACATTCACTAAAAGCTTGCTGAATGCAAATCGGTTCAGCCTGGAAGAAGTCGCGGAACTAGTAGGCGTTCCTGTGGCTTTCGTTCAGGAAGTGAAAGCAGAGATGTCATTATAAATCGAAACAGCACAGATATGAAGCGCAGGCCAACCCGGTCCTGCGCTTTTTTATTCTCTCCGGTTGTACACAACCCAAGCCCGAAAAATCTTTCAAATAGTATTTTAGAGATAATTATTTAGCTTTATGCCTTGTTAGTAAAAACGGACTTGGCGGTGATCAATTTTGATACCTTAATAGGGGAAAAAACGGACCAGCAATTGTGGCAACGGATTCGCGAAGGAGACGAGCAGGCGTTTACAATCATTTTTGAGAAATACCACCGCACGCTCTATAATTACGGAAGCAAGCTCTCACAAAACTCAGCCATTGTCGAAGATGCAGTTCAGGATGTTTTTATCGACATCTGGCGACTGCGGAATAACCTTACAGACAACGTAACTTCCGTTAAGTTTTACCTTTACCGGTCGCTTCGCAGGCGCATTCACCTGGCCAAGGACAAGTTTCCTGTTACGGAGGAAATTACACTGCTGAATGACACAGAAACGCCAGCGAATGGCGGAAACTCCGAAACATTGCTGATCGACATTGAGTCTGCCTCCTTACGCGCGAAACAAGTGCAAAATCTGATGTCCCAGCTTCCGGAGCGACAAGTTGAAGCGCTGACATTGCGCTATTTTGATGATTTCAGCATTGAAGAAATAGCCGGGATTATGGGCGTCAGTGAAAAGTCAGTTCGCAATTTTATTTACAAAGCACTTACTTCCCTCCGCCATAACCGGGAGATTTTGCTGATATCCAGCCTGATCTTCTGCCTGTTAGGTATTTTTTAGAATTTTTCTTCAAAAAAGTTTGATTTTCGAGGGGTCATTTCGTGAATTCTCTGCTCTTTCCTTATGAAAGACGAATTTCCCCCGATATGACGCATGACCCTTACTCCTTAACGGAACTGATCCGAAGCGATGAATTTATCGCGTGGGTGATGCGCCCGGACGCACATAGCAATGAAAAATGGCGACTTTTCCTGGAAAATCACCCGGAAAAGCAACGCACAATAGAAGCCGCCCGCGAATATGTGATCCTGCTTGCCAAAGACACTGGCAGAGACCAGCCTACCGAGAAGCAAAGCGTAAGAATGTGGAGCGCGGTGGAAAGTCAGATGCATAATCAGGAAACGGGACCTTCAAAAGTGGAAGAGGCTGCCGAGCCTAAACGGATCCTATCAGGATGGCGCTGGATAAGGGTCGCTGCATCTGCAGCTTTGATCCTGAGCATAGGTTCGGTGAGTTACTGGTTTTATTATAAGCAGGGCAACGGACGGGTGAGTGGAAATTTGGGTACTGAGCAAGTTGCTGCTGACAAAGTCGTGCAAAAGTATAATGATACGCAAAAGCCGCTGACGATCCTGCTAGCAGATGGCAGTTCGGTGGTTTTGCAGCCTGGCGGACATCTGAGCTATTCTGAAGTTGCCAATGCAAAGCGTCGTGAAGTGACTTTAACAGGAAAAGCTTTTTTTGAAATCGTCAAAAACAAGGAAAAGCCTTTCCTTGTTTACAGTTACGGTTTGGCAACGAAAGTGTTGGGAACCAGTTTCATGATTGATGCTTCGGAAGCAAATAAGGAAATCCGGGTGGAAGTGAAAACAGGGACGGTGTCGGTTTTTTCAATCAATAATTTAGACAAAAAAGAAATCGACGAAGAATCAGACAAACCGGAGCTGACGGGAATCACGCTCAGTCAGGATCAGAGAATTGCATTTTCAAAAGAAAGCGGCAGGATCGTCAAGCTGGATAGCCAGGAAAAGGGACCGGTTTCGGATATGGATATTTCGAAACAAGGGTTTGTCTTCGACGAGACGCCTGTTCATGAAGTGTTTGAAACTTTGGAGAATGTATATAATGTGCAGATCAGCTATGATAGGGTAAAAATGGGCAATTGCACATTAAATGCCACGCTGATAGGGCAGCCGTTCAGAGAAAAACTGGATGCGATTTGCAATGCATTGGATGCCCAGTATGAGATCAATGATAACCAGGTTTCCATTGTCGGAAATTGGTGCAAGTAAAAAGAATCGAATCTTAACCAAAATGCCGCCGCGTATGACATAACCTATCCGCTTTGACACAAAAAAAGACCAGCCATGTTCCAGCATGACTGATCTCAAGATTCCCCGAAGTAACTGACATTACTTTACATCCGCTTTTGCAGGGGATGCAAGGGAAGATTTCGTTGAATAAATCTCCTTAACCAACAAATTCATTCAAAAATATGAAAAAAGTTCGACGACTTGAAGACTTTCTCATTACACTCATGCGAATAACAGTCATTCAATGTATCCTGGCGGGTATATTCGTAGGGATTTCATGGGCACATGATGGAAGAGCTCAATCTGCATTGAGCCAGAAGGTTACGGTTGACATCCAGAATGAGGACATTAAAAAGATCCTTGGACAACTGGAGAAGCAAACCAATGTAAAGTTCGTGTTCAGTTCCAAACTGATCCAGTCAGAAAGAAGGGCATCTATAAGGGTGCAAAACGGGGCACTAGCTGATGTTTTGGACGCGCTTTTGAAACCTATGGAATTGCATTACAAAGCAAAGAATAACCTGATTGTCATCAGGCCGGATAGTCAACCAGACAAGGCGGGCGAGGTTGCGGCTGAGCCAGCCGCTGCGCAATCAGCCGAAGCTGCCATTGAGAAAACGATAACAGGAACGGTTAAGGAAGACGGGGGAGCCGGCTTACCAGGCGTAAGCGTGGTCCTTAAAGGCACACAAACCGGAACATTGACCGACGAAAAAGGAAAATACTCGATTACCGTTCCCGATGGAGAAACAACATTGATTTTCTCATTTGTGGGTTTTATATCGCAAGAGGTGCTGGTTACTGGTGCTCAGAGCACATTTGACGTTGCGCTTAAAGTGGATGACAAATCGCTGGAAGAAGTGGTGGTTGTTGGTTACGGAACGCAAAAGAAAGAGTCGCTTACAGGCGCAATCGCTACGGTTACCAGCAAAGATCTTGATCGCGTGCATGGCGGCTCAACTGTAAGTTCCGGACTGGCCGGAAAAATACCGGGCGTAACATTCAGGATGCCGGACGGACGCCCGGGAGCAGCTGCAACGGTGCAGATCAGGAACATGGGCAATCCGCTTTTTGTCATCGACGGGATTCAGCAGGACGACAAGCAGTTCAACAACATTTCCCCGAACGATGTTGAAAGCATTACCGTGCTAAAAGACGCTTCTGCCGCTATTTACGGGGTTCGGGCGGCGAATGGTGTTGTGGTGGTTACAACCAAAAGAGGAAAAAACGGAACAAAGAATACAATCAACTTAGATGCTTACACCGGCTGGCAAAACTGGTCGAGATTTCCTAATGTAGTCAATGATTCGTATCAATGGATGCACGGAAAAGCGGAGGCGGAAATGAACCAGTATGGCAAGACTTCCATCACCCAGGCTGAACTTGATAAGTATAAAGCAGGCACTGAAATGGGCTATAAGAGCTTCAACTGGAAAGATTTTATCGTTAAGAAAAATTCGCCGCTAA
Organism: Dyadobacter alkalitolerans DSM 23607; assembly: GCF_000428845.1. Taxonomy (GTDB): domain Bacteria; phylum Bacteroidota; class Bacteroidia; order Cytophagales; family Spirosomataceae; genus Dyadobacter; species Dyadobacter alkalitolerans. The sequence continues at coordinate 248,012 of NZ_AUAS01000006.1, forward strand.
CCTCGGTTAACCTGAACATGACGGGCGGTTCAGACAAAATCTCCTACTACATATCCGCAACGCGGTTAAGCCAGAATTCGGTCCTCGGACGTGAGTTTACATTTACAAGGAATAACCTGCAAAGCAATGTTGACGCCAAGATCACGGACAATTTGAAAGTGGGCATTCAGATCAACGGCAGGATCGAAACCCGCGATCAGCCAGGTATTCCGGGCGGTGATGATTACTGGCTGCCTCGTTTTGCAATTCTGCGGAACCGTCCGTTTGAACGCCCTTATGCCAATGATAACCCATTGTATCTCAATGATATCAAACACAATGAAACCAACTGGGCCTATAACAACAAGCGTCTGGGTGGTTACCAGACAGACATTTGGCGCGTATTGCAGACGAACATGACAGCAGAATACAAAATCCCGGGGATCAAAGGCTTGGTTGCCAAGGGAATGTATTCCTATTACATTGGAGACCGGGTTTTGAATGGCCACGAATACACTTATGAAGCCTATACCTACAACCCGACTGACGACACTTACAAGGTAACCGGCGGAAGCACGAACCCCTGGCGCGAAAGACGCACGCAAAAGATCATGCGCAATGTGTATCAGGGCCAGCTGAACTACAACAACACATTTGGCAAAAATACAATCGGCGCCACATTTGTTGCAGAACGCCAGGAAGAGCGTGATCAGGAACAATGGGTACACTCGGTTCCCAAAACCAATGTGCTTCCCCTGGTCTATTTTGCAACGATGGACACTTACGACGATAAGGACAATCAGCTTGCGCGTATAGGGTATATCGGTAGGGTTAATTATGACTATGCAGGCAAATATTATGTAGAAGTTTCGGCTCGACGCGATGCTTCCTGGAAGTTCGCTCCGGATCGCCGGGTGGGTTATTTCCCATCAGCTTCTGCGGGATGGAGGATTACAGAAGAGCAATTCTTCAAAAATATCATTGGCACGAGAAGCATTCTGGACGATCTTAAACTGCGGGCTTCCTATGGGATTTTGGGAGATGATAACATTCTTTTCAATAATGATGTCAACCGTCCTTTGGATCCTTATGCATACTTGCCAGGCTATAATTACAACCAGGGCAACGCGATTTTAAGTGGAACAGCAGTGGTAACTTCCCGCGATAAAGGCCAGATTATTAATAATATATCCTGGTTTAAAAGTAAAATCACGGACGTAGGTGCAGACTTTTCCTTGCTAGGAACCAAACTGACTGGTTCGGTTGACTATTTCTACCGTTTGAGAACAGGACTTCTGGGGCGCAAATACGACCTGCTTGTGCCAAGTGAGTTGGGTTACAGCCTGCCGGATGAGAATGTTAACAGCGATTCACAAGCCGGATGGGAACTTGCCCTGGCTTATAATGGAAAAGCTGGCGACATTGGCTATTCGGTTGGTGGTAACGTGTCCTTCTCACGCACCAAGTTTGTCTCTTCTTATAAGCCCGTTTTCAACAATTCCTGGGACCAGTACAGGAATTCTGAGGAAGGCCGTTACAGGAATGTTTACTGGGGATATGAGACAATCGGACAGTTTCAGTCGCAGCAGGAGATCAATGAATATCCTGTTAACATCGATGAACAGGGCAACCGCACATTGTTGCCGGGCGACCTGATTTACAAGGATATCAATGGCGATAATGTGATCAATAACCTGGACGAGAGGCCAATCGGTTACACAACAAATGGGCAGCCCAACATTAACTTCGGTTTGAACTTCGCGGTTACCTGGAAAGGCATTTCATTTAACGCAGACTTCTCAGGCGGGGCAATGTATTCCTGGAACCAAAACTGGGAACAGCGCTGGGCTTATCAGAACGACGGCGCTTTGAACAAAATATTCCTCGACAGATGGCACCGCGCAGATCCCTTTGACCTGAACAGCGAGTGGATCCCGGGCAAATATCCGGCATTGCGCTACAATGACGGCGGACACAGCAACTACAAGCGAAACTCCACTTTCTGGATCCATAATGTGAAGTATATCCGTGCAAGGACCATTGAACTGGGTTATTCTCTGCCAAAAACATTGCTGGAAAAAGTGAAGCTGCAACGCGCCAGGATTTACATCAATGGTTACAATTTGTTCTCGATTGACAATCTGAAAGAATTTGGCATTGATCCTGAGATCTCGGAAGAAAACGGTCTGCAATATCCGCAGAACAAGTTTGTCAACGTAGGGATCAATCTTTCAATTTAATAAAACCGTATTTCGCGATGAAAAAGATATTTTATATACCAGTATTTGTATTGCTTTTGCTTAGCTGGGGCTGTAATGATGATGAATTCCTGAATCGGCCGCCAACAAACATCCTGACAGAAGAACAGGTCTGGGGCGATGAAGGCCAGGTTCTTTCGTTACTGGGAAATTTATACAACCGCTACGTCGATCTGGGCAACTTCCGTGATTTTGAGCGCCAATGGGACCTGGATCCCCTTACCGGCTGGACGCGGTTAGCGGATTTCAATGAAGCATTCTGGTCGGAATCAGGCCGTTATAAGGAATTTCAAAACAGTGGCTGGGATCTAAACACCTGGTCGATCTGGGATTACGGTTACATTCGGGAGATGAATTTATTCATCCAAAAGTGCGAAGCGGCCGAAAAGCTTTCACCAGCTGTCAAAGATCGCTTTCTGGCAGAAGCACGATTTCTGCGTGCTTCCTACTATTTCGAGCTGGTAAAACGCATGGGCGGCGTTCCATTGATTCTGGAACCGATGACTTATGATTTTAGCGGAGATCCTACTTACCTGCAACATGCGAGGGCCAAGGAGTCAGAGATTTATGATTTTGTAATTAAAGAGGCGGAGGAAATTAAAGCCAAGCTTCCTGCTAATGCCGGGGAAAAATCAAGGGCCACACAGGCAGCCGCACTGGCAATGCAGGCCCGTGCAGCATTGTACGCCGGTTCGCTGGCAAGATATGGTGTGAATACGCCTTCGGTTTCTTTGCCTGGCGGTGAAGTGGGAATTCCTGCAAATCTGGCCACAGGTTATTATACCAAAGCATTGGCAGCGGCGAAAGAGATCATCAGCGGCAGCGTGGGCGCTTATGCACTCTACAACAAAAAGCCCGATCTCTCGGAAAACTTTTCAAGTATATTTTATGATAAAGCAAACAATTCGGAAGCCATTTTTGTAGACGATTACAAACTGCAAAGTGGCAAGGTGCATTACTTCACCGGCTCTAACCAGCCTCGCTATGGTGCTGAGGAAGAGGAGGGTGGAAGAATTAACCCATCATTGAATTTTGTGGAGTCATTTGAAAAGCTGGACAACACATTTGCCCGCATTCCAACCACCAATGCAGCCGGCGCGCCTATTTATTATGCCAATCAAACCGACATTTTCGAGGGCCGTGACGCAAGGCTTGCCGGAACGGTTATGCTGCCCGGAACCACATTCAAAGGTCGCACCGTAGACATTTGGGCTGGCTTCCAGCTAGGAAACGGCTCCATCGTCAGCGGCGACGACCGCGGTGCACAAAAGACATTGCCAGGCAAATCGGTCCCTGAACAAGTTGTAGGTTTCGATGGTCCGATCGATGGTTTTGAATTCACTGCGCAAACAGGATTTTATCTGCGTAAATATCTGGATCCGGTTGTAGGATCAGGGCAGCGCGGGGTTAACAGTGAAGTTTGGTTTATCCGTTACAGATATGCCGAAGTGCTTTTAAACGCAGCTGAGGCCGCATTTGAACTAAAACAACCCGCCGTAGCAGCCGGTTATATGAACCAGGTGCGTGCCCGTGCCGGATTGTTGAAACCACTCGTGGCCGAAGACATTACATTCGACCGCATCGCGCATGAACGCCGCGTGGAGCTGGCTTTTGAAGGACATTATCATTTCGATATCCAGCGCTGGAGGATTGCCCACATTGTTATGGATGGCAACGCGATCAGCGCGGCAGACCTTTCCAAAGACCTGGGAAAAGCGACAAAAAGAAACACGCAGCCCTGGGCATTGTGGCCTTACAAAGTGTATGAGCCAGGATCGCCTAATAATGGTAAATGGATTTATAAGCCTGTGAAATTGAGCCGTGTAACCGGTGCTGACCGCTTCCAGTTAGGGAATTATTATTCGCTGATTACAGACGAGGTTGTCAACAACAATCCGAAGATCATACGGAATCCAAATCACTAGGCCATCATATTCAAAAAGATCAGCTATTATGAAAATCAGATCTCAATTTATACCATACCTGGCATTGCTTTTCCTTATTTCAGCATGCGCAAAGGACAATTTTACCGAACCGAAATCAACATTATCCGGCCGGATCGTCTACAATGGCGAGCCCATTGGCGTAGAGTATAACCAGGTAAGGCTGCAACTCTGGCAGCCGGGCTTCGGTAAGCTTGCGGCGATCGATACGCAGGTCGATCAGAACGGTTCCTTCTCTGCTCTGCTTTTTAATGGTCAATATAAATTGGTTGTACCAAAGGGGAGAGGGCCTTTCAAGACGCTGGAAAAAGATGCTGCCGCAAAAGACACATTGTTTGTGACACTGGAAGGCAATCAGCAGCTGGACCTGGAAGTGATGCCTTACTATATGATCCGTACGCCTCAGTTTGCAGGGGCTGAAAACAAGGTCACAGCCACATTAAAGCTGGAAAAGATCATTAATGGCGCCGACGCTAAGGCCATTGAACAGGTTTCGCTCTTTATTAATAAAACAGAATTCGTGTCGCGGTCAACCAATGTGGGCGTAACGGATATAGCAGGGGCAGAAATCAAAAATTTGAATGCGATTACCATAGCCACAGAAATTCCTGCCCTTGTGCCGACGCAGAAATATGTTTTTGCAAGAGTCGGTGTGAAGATCAAGGATGTAGAAGACATGATTTTTTCACCGGTTCAAAAGGTGGAATTTTAATAACAGACTCCAAGTGAATTTAAATAGCGTATTAATGAGGAAGTACAGTTTAGTGTTGCTGATCGGGTTATTTGTGTTAGGGTGCGCCAAGAGCAAAATGGGTTCTTCCGGTACAAAAACGAGTGTTTTGCAAGGCCGCAGGGCAGAAGTGCTGTTTCTTGGTCATAATAGCAAGCACCACGATTCGGGAAAATATGCGCCCTGGCTCTCCGTGAAATTGTTCAAAAGCGGGATCAATATGACGTACACCGCGGACTTGAACGACATCAACGCCGACAACCTGAAAAAATACGATGGACTGATCATTTACGCCAACCACGATTCACTGTCATCGTCACAGGAAAGCGCAATGAAGGCCTTTGTCGAAGGCGGCAAGGGCCTGATTCCGCTGCATTCGGCTTCCGGCTGTTTCAAGAATTCGAGCTGGTATATCAAAACGATCGGCGGCCAGTTTGCTTCTCATAAGGTAGGCAGTTTTAAAAATACGATTTTAAAACCCGACCATCCAGTGATGCAGGGCATTACGGATTTTGAGACCTGGGATGAAACTTACGTGCACAAAAACCTGAATTCAGACAAAACCGTCCTGGGCGAGCGCGTCGAAGGCGATGTGCATGAGCCTTATACATGGGTGCGCAACGAAGGGAAAGGCCGCGTTTTTTACACCGCTTATGGCCATGAAGATAGCACCTGGACAAACCGAGGATTTTTGGATTTAGTAAGAAATGGCGTCATGTGGGCAGTTGGCGATAAAGTGAAGGCGGAAATTGCTGCCTTGAAATTGCCGGATGTAGACATTTACCAGTCGGATACGATTTCTCATTATACCAAGAGGCATGTCGTTCCGAAAATGCAGGAATCACTGTCGCCATCGGAATCAAATAAACTGACACAGATCCCGGCTGATTTTGAAATACAACTTTTCGCGGCCGAACCCGATATTACCAACCCCATTGCCATGGCCTGGGATGAGCGAGGCAGGTTGTGGGTCGTAGAATCGGTGGATTATCCCAATACATTCAAAGAAACAGACGGCGCGGCCAATGACCGCATCAAGATCTGTGAAGACACCAACGGCGATGGCAAAGCCGATAAATTCACCGTCTTCGCAGACAAGCTGAACATTCCGACCAGCATGGTTTTCTCCAATGGCGGGATCATTGTTTCTATGGCACCGGATTTTGTTTTCATGAAAGACACCAATGGCGATGACGTTGCTGACGTGCGGGACGTGATCATGACAGGCTGGGGCAAAAATGATACGCACGCAGGACCTTCCAATCTGCAATATGGGTTTGACAACAAAATCTGGGGGGTGCTGGGTTATTCGGGTTTCAAAGGCACCATCGATGGCAAGAAAATGAATTTTTCACAAGGCGTTTACCATTTCAAACCGGATGGAAAAGAGTTTGCCTACCTCGGAAGCAGCAGCAACAACACCTGGGGCCTCGGCATGACGGAAGATAACAATGTATTTCTTTCGACAGCCAACAACACGCATAGCGCCTATTATTCCATTCCCGGCCAGTATATGCAGCGCACCATTGGCGACGATCAGCCTGCTCTCTTGTCCGTGCAAAAAATCGACGGACATTATGACGCGCATTCGCTAACGCCGAATTTACGTCAGGTGGATGTGGTAGGAGGGTTTACTTCCGCTGCCGGTCACCGCTTTTACACGGCCAGAAATTTCCCCAAAGAATACTGGAACCGCATTGCATTTGTATCCGAACCTACCATTCGCATCGTGCACAACGCCATTGTGGAACCGGATGGAGCGGGTTTTAAGGAAAAAGACGGATGGAATTTTATGGCGAGTTCGGACGAATGGTTTGGTCCCGTGCAGGCAGAAACCGGTCCGGATGGAGCGGTTTGGATTGCCGACTGGTACAACTTCATTATTCAGCACAATGTGTTCGTGCCTGCGCAGTCACCCGCGGAATTTATTATGCCCTCCAAGGAACAGCCCCCAGGCCCCGGAAATGCATTCAGCAGCCCTATGCGCGACTTGAATCACGGTCGGATTTACCGGGTTGTTTATAAAAACGGAAAGAAAACGCCTCCTATGAAGTTGTCAAAGGATGACCTGCCTGGCCTTGTAGCAGCGTTGGAAAACGACAACATGTTCTGGCGCATGACGGCTCAGCGGCTTTTGGTAGAATCGAAAAAACTGTCTGTCGTTCCCGATTTGTATAAAATCATTAACAACCCGAAAGTAGACGAGATTGGACTATACAGCCCGGCCGTCCATGCATTATGGACATTACATGGCCTGGGTGTCTTGGACGGTTCCAATGTGGAAGCATTGCAGGTTGTAAATAGAGCATTGACGCACCCGGCTGCGGGCGTTCGCAAGGCAGCGGCGAGTGTTTTACCAAAAAATGATCAGAGTTTTGAAATGCTTCAAAAAGGCATGAAAGATGCCAATCTGAATACGCGTTTAAGTGTTTTTGTTGCTTTGATAACATTGCCGGCTTCGGAAAAAGTAGGGGAAGCAATTTATCAGGCGGCATTGGACGAACAAAACGCAAAAGACCCATGGCTGTCCAAAGCATTATTGGCAGCCGCTATTAGCCATGAAAAAGGATTTTTAGCTGCTTCGGAAAAACAATCCGGGAAATCGGCTTTTGCCGAGCAGGTTACAAAAGCGCTTGCAAAGGAAGTATATCCGTTGGGCCGTCGCAATACGTTGCAATATCCGCCTGATGTATCCGGAAAGGAAATCACCATTAAAGCCAGTGTAACCAAGGCAAAAGACAAAGCATTGCAAGGTTTTATCGCCGGACAAGGTGGAAAAGATGGTGGTTATGCATTGTACATTCAGCGTGGGAACTTGATTATGGCGGTCAAACAGCATGGTATGGTGAGTCAGGCAGCAACCACAGAGCCGCTTCCTGAAAAATTCGATGTCGTAGCCAGTTTGACCAAAACGGGAGACATTATCATTGCTATCGACGGAAAAGAAGCTGCAAAAGGGAAAGCGCATATGCTTTTTGCTACGCCGCTCAGCAACTCCGTCCGCACCGGCGAGGATATGGAAGGCGAAGACAAGATCGGTTCGTATGAAGGTAAATTTGGCTTTGTGGGCAATTTCCAAAAGGCATCTCTGGAACTGAATCGTCCGTCGGAAGAAAATGCAGCAGCCATGGAGCGTCAAAAAACGACAACTAACAGCAATGCAAAATCGTCGAATGCGACAGTCATCGAGCTGAAAGTTGAAAAGGAAATCATGCAGTTCGACAAAAAGCAGCTTACGGTGAAAGCAGGGCAAAAGGTAGTGATCAATCTGGAAAATCCGGATGGAATGCAGCATAATCTGGTCATTATTAAGCCTGGGACATTGCAAAAAGTCGGTCAGGCCGCAGATGAAATGCTTCGCGACCCGAAAGCTGCTGAGAAGCAGTATGTTCCGAAAGTTCCGGAGGTTTTATATGCAACCAGACTCGTCAACTCAGGCGAAACGGTCACATTGGAATTTACAGTCCCTAATGAGCCCGGCGACTACACTTACGTATGCACATTCCCGGGTCACTGGCGCGGAATGAACGGAATTTTGCAGGTAGTTAAATAATTTAAAATGCCTTTTAAGTCCAGAAGCTAAACTTTTAATTTTCTTCAAATGACAAATTCAATTTTCAAAACTGCATTAACATGGATCCTGCTGCTGGCTTTTTCAGTGGCATATGCAGGCAATAGCATTGATAAAACCGCTAAAAAGGCCATCCGCGTTTTAATGGTCGGCGGCGGCTCGTCTCACGATTTTGATAAATGGTATAAGGGCACAGATGTAGAAACGCTGCAAAAGGATGGGTTGGCAACTGTCGAATATACCAGTGACCCGAGCACAATTTTACCAAAACTAAAAGACATTGACGTGCTTCTTTTGGCCAATAACCAGCCCATCGCTGATGAGGCAACGAGGAAAGCCATTTTTGCATTTGTAGATGCGGGCAAAGGCTTGGTCCTTGCGCATCCTGCGCTCTGGTACAACTGGAAAGACTGGCCTGAATACAATCAAAAGCTGGTAGGCGGTGGTTCGAAGGGGCATGATAAATATGGCCCGTTTGATGTGACAATAACTAAAAAGCACCCGGTGACGAAGAATGTGCCCGAAACATTTCATCTGGACGACGAGCTATATTATCAAATTCCGGATGAATCAGGATCGCCGATCGAAGTTCTGGCAACTGCGAAAGCAGCCGGTTCGGAGAAAGTTTTTCCAAGCATATTCATTGTAAAATATCCAAAGGGCAAGATTGTCGGCATTGCATTGGGCCATGATGCCGCGTCGCACACCATTGGTCCTTACCAGACTATTTTGCGGAATGCTGTTCAGTGGGCATCCGGCCAATAATCCTGTTGATTTGGATCCCCGGGTTGAAACCCGGGGCCATGATATGGATCGTCCCGATGGGACTTGCTAACTAGTTTTCTCAGGGTTGAAGCCCGGAGCAAAAATATAGATAGTACCGGTGGGACTGCTTATTTCTCCTCAAATGCAAATCCAAAGGCACTTATTTAACAGTCCCATCGGGACTACTGAAATATTGCCCCAGGTTTCAACCTGGGGATAGAGAGATAGGGACAGAGAGAGGCATAGTAAAATACAGACAACTAAACAAAACAAAAATGAGTCAGAAGCAAATCACAGTCGTTATCGTTGGAATGGGTTTTGGAAAAGAATTTATACCCATTTACCAAAGTCACCCGGACATTAAAGCCGTAGGAATTTGTACGCGCAGCAAAGAAACCCGTGACGAACTGACTGCCAAATTCAATCTCGACCCAAATCTGGTTTTCGAACATTTTGAAGATGTTCCTAAGCGAGAAGATGTAGATGCCATCCACGTCGTAACACCTGTTCCCGAGCATGCGAAAATGACATTGGCATCGCTAAATGCAGGAAAACACACCGCTTGCACCATCCCTATGGCTATGACCGTGGAAGATTGCACAGCGATTGTAGAAGCCAAACGCCGCTCCGGAAAAGTATATATGATGATGGAAACCGCGCTTTACACGCGTGAATTTCTATATGGTTTGAAGCTGGCTGAAATGGGTGAATTAGGCCGCATTCAGTTTGTCCGCGGATCCCACATTCAGGATATGAGCATGGAAGGCTGGGGCGAATACTGGAAGGGTTACCCACCGATGCTGAACGGCACCCACGCCATTTCCCCACTCTTAAAAATCAACAACACCATTGCCGAAACCGTTGTATGCCACGGATCAGGCCGGTTAAGCGAAGATCTGGCAAGTCGTTACGGGTCGCCGTTTGCAGTGGAAACAGCAACATTTACATTAAAAAATTCCGACGTGGTTGCCGAGGCAACACGCTCATTATTTGACGTTGTACGTCAGTATCGCGAGAGCTATGACGTTTACGGGACCAAAATGTCCTTCGAATGGGAACAGTTGCAAGATGAAAGCCACATCATTTTTGATGGTGGCGAAAATGCAAAACGCATTGATGTGCCCGATACAGACGAACTTTTGATCGAACCAATCAAACATTTCACAAAACGAGAAAAAATAGACGATCCAAACCACGTTTCCTTCCTCCAAGGCGCAGGCCACGGCGGATCACACCCGCATTTGGTGCAGGAATTCGTAGCCGCCATCGTCGAAGGGCGCGATTCAGCGGTTGACGCAGCATTGGCAGCAAATTACACCTGCGCAGGCATATGCGCCCACGAGTCAGCCATGAACGGCGGCGTGCGGGTGAATGTGCCGAGCTTCGAGGCTTAATGCATGGCCCTGTCAGCCTGAGCGTAGTCGAAGGCGCGCTACTCCTGGGTAACGCGCCTTCGACTACGCTCAGGCTGACGCAGCGGCTAAACGACTCACATCTAATACTCACCACTAACACTCCTCCAATGCTATTCGGAGCAAGCACATTCATATGGGTTTCCCCATTCTCCACGCAGAACATTGACCTCCTTGCTAAGGTTAAAAACATGGGCTATGACATTATTGAAATAGCCGTGGAAGCAACAGACATTATCGATTGGGAATTAATAAAAACCGTCGCCCGCGACCTGGATTTGAAGATCACCATTAGCGGCGCGTTCGGGCCGGAGCGGGACATTTCAAGCACCGAACCATTGCATCGACAGCTCGGGAAACAATACATTATCGACTGCATTAAAATTGCAAAAAATGTAGGCAGCCCCATCTTCGGTGGGCCGGTTTATTCGGCCGTTGGAAAGACGAGGATCGTTTCGGATGAGCAGAAAAAGCAAGAACGTGCCTGGTGCATTGAAACACTCATGGAAACTGGACAAATTGCTGCTGATCATGGTGTTGTCGTTGGTTTAGAGCCGCTTAACCGTTTTGAGACAGATATGGTTAACACTGTTGATCAGGCACTTTCAATCGTTCAAGAAGTTTCAAGCCCAAGTCTGAAAATAGTCCTTGATACATTCCATTCCAACATTGAGGAAAAAGACATTCCTGCTTCTGTAAGGAAGATTGGGAAGGACTTGCTATGCCATGTCCAGGGTAATGAAAGTGACCGTGGGACTCCCGGAACGGGACATTTGGAATGGGAGGGGATCCGGGATGCATTGGTCGAGATTGGCTATGACGGTGCGGTTGTGATCGAAACGTTTGGTCAGCCTTCCAAGGAGCTTGCGCGTGCCGCTTGCATCTGGCGTCCGCTTGCTAATAGTGCCGATGAACTGGCCGAGGAAGGTTTGGCCTTTTATAAAAAAATGTTCTCTTAAAATTCTGTCTTATGCGTAAAGTCCTGTTGTTCCTTTTTGTCTTTTCCAGCCTATGTGCTCATGCTCAAATCCCTGTTGATTTGGCTGGTTTTGATAAAAAGAAAGGAGTTAAAGTAACGAATGAGGGCAATTTGCTGCACATAGAATGGCCCGCAGGCAATGCAGAATCCGGGAAAATTATCATCGATCTGAGCAAAGGACAGCCGATCATCAATGGTCTGCTGATGGGCAAAAACAATGCTTACAAAACCATTGTTAAAAACCTGGATCCGGCTATCATCCTGACGGTCGGGAAACGTGATCTTGTTTCGCAGAATGGCTGGAATATTTTCTTTGACAAAACGGCTTATCTGCCTTACAAAACTTATCCCGTTAAGCTGGATAAAACGGGTGTTAAGGTTGTGAGCTCCGGTTCTCAGACCGAAATAATTGTCTCCGGCGCCACGGGTGGGCCGTTTTCGGGCTCGTATAATTTTACGCTCTATAATGGCAGCCCGTTAATGAATGTTGCTGCTGTAATGTCCACAGAAGTTGATTCGCTCGCGGTGGTTTACGATGCGGGATTAGTGAGCCAGCAGACGCCCTGGGAAAAGTTGTTCTGGTCTGATACTGAGAATAATGTTCGGAGCAAAGAGCTCATCAAAATGGACACGGTTAATATGATGGCCGTGAAATATCGCACCATTATTGGGGAAGGAAAAGAAGGCAGTCTGGCCGTTTTTCCAGCGCCTCACCAGTTTTTTTATCCGCTGGACAATGCTTATAACCTCGAACACATTTGGTATGGAAATAATTATCGGAACCAGTTTCCTGGTTTTGGCATAGGCCTGCGGCATGACTTGCTGGGCGACCGCCGCTGGGTTCCATGGTTCAATGCACCGCCGAAAACGCAGCAGCGATATAATTTCTTCTGCTTACTAAGTGCTGAAAAGGATGGAAAAGTGCTCGAAAAGGTCAAAGCTTTCACGCATAATGATACTTACGAACCATTGCCTGGCTATTACACGATGTCCAGCCACTTCCATCAGGAGCATGTGGATGAGGTGCTTACGCGGAGGCCCATGCCGGAAATGCCCGGTTTCGTAAAAGCTTTCCGCAACACAGGCGTTAACATTGTCCATCTAGGAGAATTTCACGGGCCGGGAAGTCCACGCGGACCCGAAGCGAAGCGCTGGCCGGAATTGAAAATGATGTTTGAAGAATGCAAGCGGCTTTCGGATGGTAATTTCCTGCTTTTGCCCGGTGAGGAGCCGAACAATTTCTTTGGCGGACATTGGATGAATATTTTCCCAAAACCTGTTTACTGGCTCATGTCGCGGGAAAAGAACCAGCCGTTTGTTGAAGAAAATGCGGAGTATGGAAAGCTTTACCGCATTGGCAGTAAGGAAGAAATGTTAAAGCTGCTGGAACTGGAAAAAGGCCTCGCCTGGACAGCCCATGCAAGGACAAAAGGCTCAACCGGTTTTCCTGACAAATATAAAGATGAAGCATTCTATAAGTCAGACCGCTTTTTGGGTGCCGCCTGGAAGGCAATGCCGGCGGATTTATCCCAGCCCAAACTGGGGAAGCGCGTCCTGGACCTGATGGACGATATGGCCAATTGGGGACAGAAAAAATATGTAATAGCAGAGGCAGATTTGTTCCGAATTGAGCCAAATTATGAATTGTATGGCCATTTGAATGTGAATTACATGCAGCTGGATCACATGCCGCAATTTGAAGATGGCTGGCAATCTTTACTGGACGCGATGGAAAAAGGCAAGTTCTTTGTCTCGACAGGAGAAGTGCTTTTGCCGGCATTTACAGTGAACAATGTTACATCCGGAGAAACCACAAAAGTCGATGCGAAAGGGAATGTTGAGATTAAGTTAAATGCCAAATGGACATTTCCATTGAACCGGGCGGAAGTGATTTCAGGGGATGGAAAAGAGGTTTTTCACGATGTGATCAATTTGAATGATACGGAAGCATTTGGAGAGAAGTCATTTACATTTACCAAAAATTTGAAAAACAGGAAATGGGTGCGCGTGGAAGTTTGGGATGTGGCTGCTAATGGCGCATTTACCCAAATAGTATGGCTTGAATAGCATACGTTTTCGTTAAACAGTAAAAGTAGAAAAGATAGCAGGTCCGAAATTCTTCATGCGCAGCGAAGTGTAGAAAAGGCTGCTGCGCGTCTTTTAAATAATTATAAACAAAATCCTTAACTGAATGAAATTTTTAAAAACGACAGTCTGGGCGATCATCATTTGCCTTTCATTTCAAAACTGTGCGAAAAAAGAGCAGAAAGATGAAGGCGCCGCAACGGAGCAAAAGGATACACGAGAGATTTGGACCAAGGAGCAGGCAAATGAATGGTATGCTAAACAAGGCTGGCTGGTCGGCGCCGATTTCCTGCCAAGTACTGCCATTAACCAGCTCGAAATGTTCCAGGCGGCCGATTTCGACACAGCCACCATCAATAAGGAACTTGGCTGGGCAGCTAATATCGGGATGAATACGATGCGGGTTTATCTGCACGATTTGTTGTTCCAGGAAGATTCTGCTGGTTTTGTACAGCGGTTGGACGTGTTTTTGGATATCGCCGAAAAGCACAAGATCAAACCTTTGTTCGTATTATTTGATTCCTGCTGGGACCCGTTTCCTAAGTTGGGAAAACAACGTGCACCAAAACCTGGCGTCCATAATTCTGGCTGGGTGCAGAGCCCGGGGCTCAACGCATTGAAAGACAGTACGCAATATCCGCGTTTGGAAAGATATGTAAAAGGAACAGTCGCTGCTTTTGCCAACGATAGCAGGGTGCTTGCCTGGGACATCTGGAACGAGCCGGATAACCCAAATACAAGCTCTTACGGCAAAGTTGAATTGCCTAACAAAGTAGATTATGTGATCCCATTGCTGTCAAAAGCATTCGTTTGGGCACGATCCGTGAATCCTTCGCAACCATTAACAGCGGGAGTCTGGAATGGTGACTGGACTTCTCATGAAACTTTAAAGCCAATTGAAAAAGTAATGATCGACCAATCGGACATTGTTACTTTCCATAATTACGAAGACGCAGCCGATTTTGAGAAGCGCATTAAGCAGTTACAGCAATACGGCCGCCCGATGATCTGCACAGAATATATGTCTCGTGGAAATGGCAGTTTCTTCAAAGGTTCACTGCCTATCGCCAAGAAATACAATGTTGGCGCCATCAACTGGGGACTTGTAGACGGCAAATCGCAAACGATCTACCCATGGGACAGCTGGAAAAAAACCTACACGAAAGAACCCGACCTCTGGTTCCACGACATCTTCCGCAAAGACGGAACGCCTTATAAAAAAGATGAAGTTGAGTTGATAAAGAGTTTGACTGCGGCGAAGTAAGGGATTAAATAAAAAGTCCTGTTAATGTCATGACATTAACAGGACTTTTTGCATTTCGATACATTCTTACTTTTTCAACTTGGCCCAAAAAGCGTCATCCACTTTACCCAGACTCTTCATCAGCAAATCCGTTTTATACTTGCTTGCCTCTTCGATAGTCGCGAACCTGCCTGCTTTCAATTGCTTGCGTGTCGGCTGCTCAAATTTTATTGTAAATTCCATTTTTAAAAAGGATCATTCATTGACTTATCATAGTATGTGTATTGCCAATATTACAAAAAAGCATTTGTTCCGGACCCCAAGTATTCTTACCATTTTTCTAACGGTAACCCTGCTTAGCCAAGGGCTTGTGTCCGCTCAGAAAAAACAACAAAGACCCAACGTTATCTTCATCTATGCGGATGACGTCGGCTATGGTGATTTGAGCAGTTATGGTGCAACAAAAATCGCAACGCCTAACATTGACCGGATCGGGAAAGAGGGAGTCCGTTTTACGAATGCGCATACGACTTCTGCGACTTGTACACCTTCCAGGTTTGGATTATTGACAGGTAAATATCCCTGGCGGCAGAAAGGAACCGGCGTCTTGCCGGGCGATGCGTCTCTGATCATTCCTACTGACCGGCTCACTTTGGCGAAGGTTTTTCAAAATGCAGGATATAAAACGGCATCGGTCGGCAAGTGGCATTTGGGACTAGGTGAAAAAAACAAGCAGATCAATTGGAATGAACCCATTACCAAAGGCCCCAATGAAACCGGCTTTGACTACGCTTACTTTTTCCCCGCAACCTCCGACCGAGTCCCCACCGTTTTTATCGAAAATCATGATGTGCAGGGACTTGATAAATCGGATCCCATAACAGTGGATTATTCCAAAAAAATAGGCAGTGAGCCCACGGGATTGGAGAATCCTGAACTTTTAAAGTTACCCGCCTCGCCGAATCACGGGCATAATAACACCATTGTGAATGGAATTGGTCGCATTGGATGGATGACGGGCGGGAAGCAGACTCGCTGGGCGGATGAGGAAATTGCGCATGTGTTTTTGAGCAAAGCGGAGCAGTTTATGGAGGAAAATCAAAAGAACCCGTTTTTCCTTTATTTCTCATTGAATGACATCCACGTTCCGAGAATGCCGAGCAGCCAGTTCAAAGGAAAAAGCCAGATGGGCTTGCGCGGCGATGTAATCCTGCAAATGGACTGGACCGTTGGCGAAATCCTCAAAAAGCTCGAAGAATTGAAGTTGACTGAAAATACGCTGATTATCTTTTCAAGTGACAATGGTCCCGTTCTGGACGATGGTTATGCAGATAAAGCGGTTGAACTGGCCCGGGGGCACAAGCCTGCGGGCGTATTAAGAGGTGGGAAGTATAGCGCTTTTGAAGGTGGAAGCCGCGTGCCATGGCTCGCGCGCTGGCCGCAGGCGATCAAACCAGGCACCGTTTCGGACGCATTGATCTGCCAGATCGATCTGCTCGCATCATTCGCTCATTATTTCCAGCAAAAAATGGAGGTAGATGATGCACCGGACAGCTTCTACACCATGGATGCCATCCTGGGAAAATCAAAAATCGGCAGGCCGTATCTCATCAAACAAGGCGGAGCATTGTCCATCACCAAGGAAAACTGGAAATACATCGAGCCAAGAGAAGGCAAAGCGATCCAGGAACTGACAAACACAGAAACCGGAAATAACCCATCCCCTCAACTTTACGATTTAAGCAAAGATCTGGGAGAAAAAACAAATCTGGGCACCAAATATCCCGCGAAAGTGAAGGCTATGGCAGCGGAACTGGCAAAGATTAAAGAGACTGAAAGGAGCCGATAAAAAATTTCCCAAAAATACTTTGTGACCATTACTAAGACCTGACGTCTAAACACATAAAACCCATGTTTTATGACGTCACATTTTAATTCTTTTTTGAGCGTTTTGGCAGCTGTTTTGTGGTCGGTACTGTTTCAATGTGCTTTGGCGCAGACTATTTATTTTCACCAGGATTTTTCGAAATCGGGGCCTTATGTGCGTGCTGATCCGGATTCCGGGCAGTTTAGCCATATTGTTGAGACAGTTCCTGAGCTTTCTTTTTCTAAGTTTTCCAAAAACTACATGGATCTCGTGCGGACGCAGGAGGATTCTGCGACAGGTGGGATCATAAGGGTTTTGCGGGCAACTCCATTTAAGCCGAACCCCGAAACATTATTTATCCAGATCACCCTCAGCGCTGAATCTGTGCAGTCGGCGGCGCTGAATGCGATGTATTTTTATGTGGGTGAAAATTTTAATCCGGATAACCATTCCTTTCCGGGCAATGCATTGATGTTCGGCAAGTTTTCGCTCAATTTTCAGGATAGCGGTTTTAGTATCAAGGACTTCGCTACGCAAAATACCAGCAAGATAATCCCTAAAAAGAAGCTGGTTACATTGACCTGGGTCCTGAATAATTCGAAAAAATTACTGGGTTACAAACTGTCATCGACTCATGCCGTCACCTACAACGCCCTGCCCGGGAGTTACGATTTATGGGTTGATAATGAGCCAGTAAGCCTCAATAGTCCCGCATATCCAGGTAATTCGCTCTATTCTGCTACCAAACTTTCCAACTTCGAAATGCGGTTCCGGAACGGGCAGGGCAAGGTGCGCATTCACGAAATAATGGCCCGTGATGGTGTATCTGAACTGAAAACGGGGGAGGTTTTAGTCGCGCCCAATCCGGCAACTCGGAAATTGATCACATTACGTGCTGAAAACGTGGATAAGTCGTCGCTCCGGCTATTCAATATGTGGGGACGAGATGTGAACATTTCGGCGGAGATAGTGGCTTCGGATAAAATTGTCCTCCATCCTGCCGAGGAGCTGGCATCGGGAATGTATATCGTGCATTTCCAAAATAAGGAGCGTAAGAAGAAATCTGTCAGGGTGATGGTGGAGTAATGTTCAGGGTGCAAGATTTTTTGGTATAGGATGAAAATTGGATTAAGTTTGACTAATCGTTGTAATCAAGCAGGCTTGCATTTATAACCTTGTGACAACTTTTACAATGTTATGAAACCACATTCTCAGCCTCCTCAATCTTCTGATGATAATGCGCTCTGGCAACAGTTTTTGTCGGGGAATGTGTCTGCGTTTGAGCAATTGATGTCGTCTCATTTCCGCGTGCTTTTCCGTTATGGCTGTAAATTTTCGAAGGACCAGGAGTTTGTCAAGGACTCGGTGCAGGATCTGTTTTTGCATTTGTGGGAAAAGCGGGAGAACCTGAGTACGGAAGTTGCTGTCAAACCTTATCTGATGGCTTCACTGCGCCGGCTTATGCACAGAAACGTGTCGTCCAGGTCGTGGGTGGGAGAGGGGAATGCTGAGCAGGCGGATGAAGCATTTGATCTTGAATTTTCTGTTGAGCAGCAATACATTATCAACGAATCGACGCTCGTGCGCACGCGCCAGCTCGAAAAACTGTTGAGGGAACTTCCTAAGCGGCAAAAGGAAGTAATCTATCTGAAATTTTTCCAGGAGCTGAGCCGCGAGCAGATTTCCGAGATCATGTCCGTTTCGCCGCAAACCGTTTCCAACCTCCTCCAAATCGCCATCAAGCAACTCAAAAAACATTGGAAAGCCGAATTCCTCACCTTCTTTTTGATTCATTTATTTATATAAAAAAGAGTCATAATGCCACTGAAAATGCGGTTTTGTTGATTTTTCTAGAAATAATTTAAAATTTATTGGTATCCCGATCCGCTGTGTGTCTATCGTATGTTAGAAGCAAGCCTCATATGGATCACTACATAGATTTTACCGTTGAAGATTTTGTCTGGGATAACTTTTTTCGGCAATGGGTCCTGTCACCTACGCGCGAAACAGACGAGCTTTGGGAAGCGTGGATTGAAAAAAATGCAGATGCCCATGACAAAATTCAGCAGGCTAAAAGCATAGTGCTGTCATTGCGATTGCACGAACCCGAAATAAGCGATCCCGAGATTACAGAAATCGTAAAGAACACCATTGGCCGCATAGACAGTTTTGAAAAATATCCCACGTTTGCCGAGCCTGTAAAACAGCTTAAAACTTACCGTTTTCCCTGGTTTCGCATGGCAGCATCGGTTGCCTTGCTGCTTGTTTCAGGTTGGATCATTTACTCACTTTCTACCAAAAAAGAGTCTCGGCAGATCACATTCGAAAAGCCCATTCAGGAGCATAAGGATAGCATTACCGAGAAGTGGAACGCTTCAACGAAGCCTATGACGGTGGTTTTGGACGATGGGAGTAAGGTGACATTGTCTGCCAAGGCCCGCATCCGTTACGCCAACAGGTTCGTGGCTGCCAAGCGTGAAGTTTACCTGGAAGGTGAGGCTTTTTTTGATATTACAAAAGATGCGGACCGCCCGTTTTTTGTGTATTCCAATGGCTTGGTCACCAAGGTTTTGGGTACGAGTTTTACCGTTAAGGCATACGGGAATTCGAATGAAGTTACGGTGGAGGTGAAAACCGGACGCGTTTCCGTTTTTGCGCAGTCGGATTCCGATTTTGAGCAAAAAACCTCGGGTAGGGAATTGCAAGGCATTGTGCTGAGCCCGAATCAGAAGATCATTTATTCGAGGGAAGAAGTGAGAATGGTGAAGACGCTGGTCGAGAAACCCGAAATAGTAGTTCCTAAGGCTGAAATTCCACAATTTGAATTTGAGGACACGCCTGCGAGCGATGTTTTTGCAACCGTCGGCAAGGCCTATGGCATTGAAATCCTGTACGATGCAGAAATTCTTAAAGACTGCCCGCTAACGGCAACACTGGATAACCAGACACTTCACGAAAAGCTTTTTATTATCTGTCAGGCTGTTGAAGCCAGTTATGAAATCATCGACGGGCAGGTTGTGATCCACAGCAGAGGTTGTAAAAATTGATATTAATATGTTGTAAATCAATGTTCTACTTTAACCCAACACCTTAACGATCCGATAAAAAACAGAAAGAATAATCCATAAAAAAGAGCCGGCAATGTTCCCGCATCACCGGCTCCGAATAATCCCTTTTGGTTGTCGCCATTTTTTCCTCCTATGCGGAGGCAGGGACCGTTTTGCCAGCTTTTGAATCATAACAAAACAATCAAATCTATGAAAAAACCCTTTAAATACCGCCAGGTATTACTTTGGACGATGCGAATAACAGCTACACAATTGATATTTGCCATATGGTTCATTGGAACCGGCCAAGCCCACGACAGCAACGCGCAGTCGCTTCTATCTCAGAAAATTACGATTAAGGCCAGCGGCAGTGAAGTCAAGAAAGTGCTGGGCCAGGTGGAAAAGCAGGCTGATGTCCGGTTTGTGTTCAGCTCCAAACTGATCAAATCGGCCAGAAAAGTGACAGTTAATGCGACCGAAAAACCTTTATACGAAGTCCTTGACCAGATACTGACGCCCTTGGAGCTTGAATACGAAGTTTCAGGGAAAATAATAATCCTTAAAAGACAGGACGCTCTTCCGCCGACTGAAATCCCTTCCAAAAGCATTTCGCCCAAGCGTAACCTTACGGGCAAAGTGGTGGATGAAATGAACGCGCCACTTCCAGGAGTGAGCATTGTGGTGAAGGGAACGCAAACCGGCACAGCAACCGACGCCGATGGCGGTTTTACGCTGGATGTGCCTGATAATGGAGTCCTTGTGCTCAGTTTTGTAGGTTATATAACCAAGGAAATTCCGGTCGAAAATCAGAGCACGATCAACATTACGCTTGAAGCCGATGTGAAATCACTGAGCGAACTAGTGGTGGTGGGTTATGGAGTTGTTAAAAAGTCTGATTTGACCGGATCGGTTGCTTCAATCAAATCCACAGAATTGAATGCTTACCCGGCAACAAACCTCATGCAATCACTGGCCGGACGCGCGACAGGTGTGCAGATTTCGCAAAACACAGGCGCGCCGGGAAGTCCTATCAGCGTACGGATCCGGGGAACAAACTCGGTTCAGGGTGGTAACGAGCCGCTTTACGTGGTGGATGGCTTTCCTTATTCCACCAGCCCGACATTGCTGAACAATGCCGATGTTGAATCCATTGAAATCCTGAAAGACGCTTCTGCAACAGCTATTTATGGTTCAAGAGGGGCGAATGGCGTGGTCTTGATCACAACCAAAAAGGGAAAATCAGGCAGGATCAGCGTGGACCTGGACAGTTACGTGGGTTTTCAAAAGCCGAGGAAGAAAATTGAAATGATGAATGCCAATGAATATGCACAATTCTACAACGAACAAGCTGCTAATGACGGACTTGCGCCGCATTTTACACAAGATGAAATCAATGGTTTCGGCACAGGAACCGACTGGCAGGATCTGACACTTCGAACAGCTGCCATTCAAAACCACTCGGTTTCAGTAAACGGTGGAAATGAGAAAACACGCTTTTCGGTTTCAGGAAGCAACTTCAATCAGGGTGGTATCATTGTTGGAAGCGATTATGTGCGTAACTCCATCCGCGCTAATCTGAGCACCGATTTTACCAAAAAGATTAAGTTCGATATCAATACGATTTTAACCCGCATCGACACGGAGCGCAAAAATTCAAGCGGTGGAAACAGGGGTAACTCATTGATTTCGGCTATGCTTTCGGGCTATCCGACTGTTAGTGCACGTTTGCCCGAAGGTGGTTATTCCAATTTGGCCACGGTTTATTCCTGGGGTTCCAATGTGATCACCAATCCGCTGAACTTCATCGAGCAGCAAACGGATCATCTTCGTTCTAATAAAGTGCTTGCCAACGGAGCGCTTACTTACACGCCGCTGGAAGGGCTTTCTATCAAAATTTCGGGTGGGATCGAAAATACAGATGACCGCGGAGACTTTTATACAACTAAAAAATTCGTGAATTCCCTGGGGTCTGCGGCAATCAATACCATGCAGACAACCAGCTTGCTGAATGAGAATACGGTGAGTTATGTGAAGGAAATCGGCAAACATAATATTTCCGCCGTTGGTGGTTTCACTTACCAGGAGCTAACACAAACAGAGCTTAACACAACTGCAAGCGGTTTCGTGAGCGATATCCAGGAATCATTTGACGTAGGAGCCGGCGCAACGCAGGGTGTGCCAAGATCGAGTTATTTTAAATGGTCTCTTTTGTCTTATCTGGGCCGGTTAAATTATTCTTTTAACGATAAATTCCTGGCAACGGTCAGTTTCCGTGCGGATGGTTCCTCACGTTATACCGAAGGCCAGAAATGGGGTTACTTTCCTTCGGGATCCATTGCGTATCGTTTGTCGGAGGAGAAATTTATCCAAAATATACCCTTCATTTCGGACCTGAAAATCCGTGTGGGTTATGGCGAAACGGGAAGCACGGCCATTGATCCGTACTACACATTAAACCAGCTGTCGTCCAACAAAGTGGTTTTTGGAGACGCCTTAACAACTTCCTATGCACCGGGCTTACGCCTTGCCGGACCTTTGAAATGGGAAACCACATCGCAGTCCGACATTGGATTGGATATTGGTTTTTTCCAAAACCGCTTCTCGCTGACATTGGATTATTATATCAAAAATACGCGTGACCTGCTCAACAACGTGCCTCTGCCTTCATCACTGGGCTATGCTTACACCATTGATAATGTAGGAAAAGTGCAGAATAAAGGTTTTGAGGTCTCGGCCAATGCCAACGTGCTTACCGGCGCTTTCAAGTGGAATGTGTCTGCCAATGCATCTATCAATAAGAACAAAGTCTTGAAATTATATGGCGGCAATGATGTTCTGGGCCAGGCAATAGACATTTCGGTGATTAATGACAATGTGAATGTGCTGCGCGAAGGCGAATCCATCGGGACTTTTTACGGATACATTGAAAAAGGCTATGATGAAACCGGCAAGATCGTTTACGAAGATTTTAACGGAAACGGCGCGCGTGACATTGGCGATAAGCGCATCATCGGAAACCCGAACCCGAAACTGATTTACGGTTTCAATTCGAGCATGAATTACAAAAATTTCGAGTTGAATGTGTTTATTCAAGGCACGCAGGGGAATGATATCTTCAACCTGAGCTCTGTAAATCAAACCATGGATTACGGTCAGGCGCTGAATATGCCGCGTGAAGTTTTTGAAAATCACTGGACGCCTACCAATACCAATGCCAAATATCCTTTGATAACAGGCAAAGTGTCGCAAGCGCAGGTTTCGAACCGGTTCGTAGAAGACGGCTCTTACCTGCGTTTCAAGAACATTCAACTGAGCTACAATGTGCCGGTGAAAAACATCAAATGGCTTACCAGTGCGCAGGTTTATGTAAGCGCACAAAACCTGATCACATTCACCAAATATTCCTGGTTTGATCCTGAAATCAGTTCCTATGGCAGCTCCAACTCGATCCGCATGGGTATTGACCATTACAGCTATCCTACTGCAAAAACAACGACCATCGGCTTGCGCGTAGGTTTCTGATCAATCAAAAATTAAAATTTAACTGTAATGAAAAATATAGCTATCTGTTTAATACTCGCCCTTTCCCTGATGGCGTGTGAAGACGTTCTGAAAGAAGAGCCAAAATCACTGGCTGCCGAAGTTTTTTATAACACCCCGGACGAAGCACGTGCGGCGGTGAATGCTATTTACGGTCCTATGCGCGGGCCTAATGGTTTGAGTGTCAATTATCCAGCACAGCAGGAGGGCTTGCCGGATTACGGCAATTCGCGGGGCAGCCAGACGCCCGTGAGTTTATATCAAGGGTTAGATAATACGAACATTACCCGTGTCGGGGCGATCTGGGATGCCTTTTACCAGTCTATCCGGAATGCCAACATTGTGATCGAAAATGTGCCGAAAGCGAAAGAAATTTCCGAAGGTGACATTGCCAAGTTTGTGGCAGAAGCCAAATATCTGCGTTCGCTGATCTATTTCGCAATGGTCCGCAACTGGGGTGGCGTTCCTTTACGGACGGAAGCAAATATGACGGTTACAGACCTTAAACGCGCCAGTGTTGAGGAAGTTTATGATCTGATTTTGAGTGATGCATTGAATGCGGAGCAGTTTCTGCCCGATGCTCCGCCGGAAGTAGGACGTCCTACGAAATGGGCTGCGAAAACATTGCTTTCGGAGATCTACATGTATCAGGAAAAATGGAAAGAATCCAGCGAACGCGCCAAAGAGGTGATCGCGTCGGGAAAATATTCATTGGTGCCTGTGAGTGTTTCGGAAGATTTTCAGAAAATCTATGGTCCGGAAGTCGTATCCACTCCCGAAGAGATCTTTTATTTCAAATTCTCGCGTCAGCAGGGTTTTGGACTGGTTGGCTACGCGCACCGTGCCATTGGTCCGTATCGCTATTATGGCCCGGGCGGTGTATATGCACAGTATACAGATTCGACTTCCAATTCTTTTATCAAAACCTGGGATATGAAAGATTTGCGTAAAGCCCACATCTTGTATAATGTGGATGTAGGACTTGGCCCCAACACCTGCCTGTACCGGAAATTCCGCGACCCTGTGGCGACAGACGGCGGTGGAAATGACTATCCCTGGTATCGTTATGCCGATTTGTTGCTATTCCACGCCGAAACCGCAGCCAGGGCCAATGGCGCGCCAACGGCCGAAGCATTGGAGAGTTTGAACAAAGTCCACCGCAGGGCTTACGGCTATAATGCAGAAACTGTGTCACCAGTGGATTTCAAGCTCACAGGACAAACATTAACCTCATTTATCGACCTCGTGGTGCGTGAGCGCGGCTACGAAACCATGTACGAAAGCAAGCGCTGGCTCGACCTGAAACGCCTGGGCATTGCCAAAAAGCGTATTAAGGAAGTGAAGAACATCGACATTGCCGACAAGCACATGATGTGGCCGATCCCAAATTCAGAATTGCTTTATAACAAGGCACTTGACCCTGCCAAAGATCAAAATCCAGGTTACTGATTATTCCTATTCCCAACCAACAATTAATGACAATGAATAAGTATTTGATTTATCTGATTGCATTTTTTTTAGTAGCAGCCAGCCCTTCATGCTCGGAAAAGAAGAAGGAAGAAGCAAAAGACGCCCTAACCGCCGACGTGATCATTTACGGAGGAACTTCCGCGGCGGTTACAGCTGCTGTTCAAGTGATTAAGTCTGGTAAAACAGTGCTCGTAGTTTCGCCGGATAAGCATTTGGGCGGGCTTTCTTCGGGAGGTCTCGGATTCACGGATACGGGCAACAAATCCGTGATCGGCGGACTTGCAAGAGAATTTTATCATCGGTTATACCAGCATTACGACAAGCCCGAAGCCTGGAAATGGCAGAAAAAGGATGAATATGGCAACAAAGGCCAGGGGACTCCTGCGATGGACGGAGCTGAGCGCACCATGTGGATTTTCGAGCCGCACGCAGCTGAGCAGGTTTTTGAGGATTTTGTAAAAGAAAACAACATTAAGATCTACCGCGACGAGTGGCTCGATAGAGATAAAGGTGTTGAGAAAAAAGACGGCAAAATTGTTTCTATCAAAACACTTTCAGGCAAAAAATTTGCTGGTAAAATGTTCATTGATGCAACTTACGAAGGCGATCTGATGGCTTCGGCGGGCGTAAAATACCATGTAGGACGTGAGGCAAATAGCGTTTACAATGAAAAATGGAATGGTGTGCAGGCCGGTGTTTTCCAGCACGGACATTATTTCAAGAAAAACATCAGCCCGTACAAAGTAGAAGGCGACCCGAAAAGCGGCCTGTTGCCATATATCAGCGACGAGCCTATTGCAGAAAATGGCTCGGGCGACAACAAGATCCAGGCTTACTGCTTCCGTATGTGCCTTTCGTCAAATCCTGATAACCGCATTCCGTTCGAAAAACCGGAAGGCTATGACGTTGCCAACTACGAATTGCTGGCCAGGGTTTACAAAGCAGGCTGGGGCGAAACATTTGATAAATACGACCCGATTCCTAACAAAAAGACCGATACGAACAACCACGGCCCGTTCAGCACCGATTTCATTGGTGAAAATTATGATTATCCGGAGGCAACTTACGAGCGCAGAAAAGAGATCATTAAAGCCCACGAGTTGTATCAGAAAGGCTTGATGTATTTCCTAACCAATGATCCCCGCGTACCCGCGGACGTGCGTAAAGAAATGAGCAAGTGGGGTCTGCCAAAAGATGAATTCAAAGACAACGGCGGCTGGCCGCACCAAATTTACGTGCGTGAAGCGCGCCGCATGATCTCGGCCACGGTGATGAACGAAAATCATACGATGGGCATCACGCCGGTAGAGCAGCCAATCGGAATGGGTTCGTATGCACTGGATTCGCACAATGCGCAGCGTTATGTGAAAAAAGATGGCTATGTGCAAAACGAAGGGGACATTGGTGTGCACCCAAAATCGCCTTATAGCATTTCCTATGCCTCTATTGTGCCTAAAAAAGAGGAGTGTGAAAACTTGTTCGTTCCGGTGTGCCTTTCCAGCTCACACATTGCCTACGGATCAATCCGTATGGAGCCTGTTTTCATGATTTTAGGACAAAGCGCAGCAGCGGCCGCCGTGCAGGCGATTGACACAAAAGTGGCCGTTCAGGACGTGGATTATGCGAAATTGAAAGAGCAGCTTTTAAAAGACAAACAAAAATTAGAATTGTAATATATTATTTTGTCAATTACATTTGCAGCCTAATTTTTGATGTATAAATGGTCAATAGCCGGGTGAAAATCCGGCTATTTATTTGAAACGATCACAACTCCTTAACCCCATAATAATCACAATGGCCACCATTACTGCTGAGCGATCAGACTTTTCCCATCTTTTTAGTGCCCCCGTCATTGTCGCTGCCCTTGGATATTTTGTTGATATATATGACCTGCTGCTTTTCGGGATTGTACGCTTGCCCAGCCTTGCCTCACTCGGTCTTTCGGAAACAGAAATTTCACTGACTGGTGCCAGCATCCTGAACTGGCAAATGACAGGCTTGCTGCTGGGCGGAATTCTCTGGGGTGTTTTGGGGGACAAAAAAGGGCGCTTATCCGTGCTTTTTGGCTCTATTATTACTTATTCCCTTGCCAACATTGCCTGCGGTTTTGTGCAGGATCCCACAACTTACAAGCTTTTGCGATTCATAGCAGGCATCGGGCTCGCCGGTGAACTGGGTGCCGGAATTACATTGGTTTCCGAAATTTTACCAAAACATTTACGCGCCATAGGCACATCATTGGTTGCCGGAATTGGCCTTTTGGGCGCAGTAGTCGCCTATTTTACCGTGGAATACTTCGATTGGCGTTATGCATATTTCATTGGCGGCGGATTGGGAATTTCGTTGCTGCTGCTGCGAATCGGCGTTTTTGAATCAGGGATATTTAAAGATATCAAGAATCAAAAGCATGTTGAAAAAGGAAACTTCTTCGCGCTTTTTACCAATAAAGACCGGCTGATCCGTTATCTCAAATGCATCGGGATCGGGCTTCCGACCTGGTTTGTGATCGGGATCCTGGCCACATTCAGCAACGAATTCGGGAAAGCGCTGGGCATTTCGGAGGCCGTAAAACCCGGGTTATCCATCATGTGGTGTTACGTTGGGTTGTCTATGGGTGACTTATGCAGTGGTTTTTTAAGTCATTGGCTGGAATCGCGCAAGAAGGCTGTATTTTATCTGATGATATTTACGTTAATATGGAGCGTCGTTTATTTGTATGCCGGAATTAAATCTGTGTCAACATTTTACGGCGTAGCAGCATTGCTGGGGTTTGGTATTGGTTACTGGGCCATGTTTGTCACCATTGGTGCTGAGCAGTTTGGGACCAATTTGAGAGCAACAGCAGCCACAACCGTGCCCAATATGGTGCGCGGGACCGTAGTGGTTATGACAACATTATTTGCTACTTTTAAAGACTCGTTTTCAGTCATTAATTCAGGAGCGCTGGTCGGAATCATTTGCTTTGCGATAGGCCTTTTCTGCATTCTGACAATTCCCGAAACCCACGGCAGAGACCTTGACTTTCTGGAAGAATAAGCTTTCAACAGCGTAACAACAACATTCAAAACATAAAAACAATGGAGAGACGCGTGGCGCTTAAAAGCATGGCACTGGCCATGGGCGCAATGGCGGGACTGCCTGCATGGGCATCCGGATGGAGCAAAAGCGCTTTGGAAAAAGGCACATTGCTTTCAGCCGACCAGTCTAACATACTGACCGGAATGGTGGAAACCATTATTCCAAAAACAGACACGCCCGGCGCAGGCGAACTGGGCGTAGGTGGTTTTGTTCAAAAAATGGTGACGGATTGCTACGACAGCAAAGCGCAGGCAAGCCTGAAAAGCGGTCTTTCTAACCTGGACGAACAAAGCATTCAACGTTTTGGTAAATCATTTGCGGATGCGGGCAAAGACCAGCGAATGCAGCTTTTGCAGGACATTGACAAAGGCAGTGACGCGAGCCAGAAAGCGTTTTTAGGAATGGTTAAAAACCTGACCATCCAGGGTTATATGTCGTCCGAATACGTGATGACGAACCTGACCCATTACGAAATGATCCCGGCACGTTACCACGGCTGCGTTCCGGTTGCTAAAGGCTAGGAGATCCCTTCCTATCTCACAAAAAAACTATGGCGAATTTTAATATTGACAGTAAAAAAGCCCGCACTTATGATGCCATCGTAATTGGCTCAGGAATCAGTGGCGGCTGGTCGGCGAAAGAGTTGACTGAAAAAGGTTTGAAAACATTGGTTCTGGAACGTGGCCGCGATGTGCAGCACATTAAGGATTACCCTACAACCAACATGATGCCCTGGGAATTCGAACACCGCGAAAGACTTCCGAAAGAAATTACCGACGCTAATCCGATCGCCAGCAGATGCTATAATTTCAAGGAGTCCTCTGCGCACTTTTTTGCAAAAGATAACGAGCATCCATACATTCAGGAAAAACCGTTTGACTGGATCCGCGGCTATCAGGTGGGTGGAAAATCGTTGCTATGGGCACGCCAAACGCAGCGCTGGAGTAAATATGACTTCGAAGGCCCGGCACGCGATAAGTTTGCCGTTGAATGGCCGATCGGCTATGACGATATTGCGCCCTGGTACAGCCATGTGGAAAAATTTGCAGGCATTACGGGAAACAAAGACGGCCTCGATACATTGCCGGATGGTGAATTCCTGACGCCACACGAGCTGAACTGTGTCGAAAAATATTTCAAGGAATCTGTTTCAAAACAGTATAAAGACCGGCACATTATCATCGGCCGCGCCGCACATATCACCGACCCACAACAAATTCATTTGGACCAGGGCCGTGCGAAATGTCAGCATCGCACCATGTGTGAGCGGGGGTGTCCTTTTGGTGGATATTTCAGCAGCAACTCGTCCACAATTCCCTGGGCAATGAAGACGGGCAACATGACATTGCGCCCACATTCTGTGGTGCATTCGATTATTTACGATGACAAGAAGCAAAAAGCAAGCGGTGTCCGGGTAATTGATTCCAACACGAAGGAAATGATGGAATTCTATGCCGACATTATTTTCCTGAATGCAGCCGCATTAAACAGCAATTTGGTTCTATTAAACTCCACATCATCCCGCTTCCCGGATGGCTTAGGGAATGACAGCGGTGTGCTGGGAAAATATATAGCATTCCACAACTACCGCGCCACGGTTTCCGGCGAGTACGAAGGTTTTCTGGACTCTACCGAAGAAGGACGTCGTCCAAATGGCGGTTACATTCCCCGGTTTCGCAATGTTTACAAGCAGGAAACGGACTTTTTGAGAGGTTACGCAGCCGGTTTCGGATCAGGTCGTGAGACTTACAACGATCGCAGCGGCTTAGGTGAATCATTAAAATCAGGCCTTTTGAAAACACAATATGGCAATTGGAGCGTAGGGTCACATATGATGGGGGAAACCATTCCAAAAGAAAGCAACTACGTGGCGCTGGACAAAACGCAGAAGGATCCTTTCGGCATGCCGATGTTAAAAATCAATGTGGACTATGACGACAACGATGAGAAAATGATCAAGGATTATATTGAGCAGGTTAGTGAAATGTTTGCCAAGGCCGGCTTCAAAAATATCAGGTCCAATGACAATCACCGCAATCCAGGCAACGACATTCACGAAATGGGCGGCGTACGAATGGGTAAGGACCCTAAGACTTCCATGTTGAATAAATTCAACCAGTTGCACGCCTGCAAAAATGTGTTCGTGACCGATGGCGCTTGTATGACTTCCACGTCTACACAAAACCCCTCGCTTACTTATATGGCCTTGTCCGCACGTGCCGTTGACCACGCAGTGAAGGAAATGAAAGCCAAGAATTTATAGGCTGACAAAAGTATATTGCAAACCGCCACTTCACCGTGGCGGTTTTTTTATTGCTTTGAGACTGCAAACGATATAAATAAAAAAAGTTTTAGTTTTTTCTAATTGAGACTAAGGGGATTCGAGTGCAATAAAGTCTTTTAATTATTACATAAAATAAAGACTCAATGCACGATCCTTTGCTTAACCAGGAATCAAAGCGCACAAGTACATTTGTGTCTCCTTTACAAGAAGGGAAGAGTAATGTCAATGAAATCGATTCTGCCGTTTTTTTAAAGGCAACATTTGAACAGGATCCTGGGAAAGGGCTTGAACTATTATTCAGGCGCTATTATAACCCGCTTTGCAGTCACGCGGTGCGGTTTGTCTACTCCAAACAAATCGCGGAAGACCTGGTAAGTGAAGTATTTTTCCAGTTTTACCGCACCCGGGCTTACGAGAACATTACATCTTCCTATACAAGCTATCTTTTCCGGTCCGTGCGGAATGAATGCTATACGTATATGCGTAGAGAGTTCGGGAAAATGGCCTCCCTGGAAGCGAGTGAAGAAAACACCATTTCAACTTACCATCAGCAGCCCGACGCTGAAATCCATTATAATAATCTTTTTCTGAAAGTGAATGAAGTAATTGCGCGCCTGCCGATGCAATGTCAGAAAGTGTTCTTACTGAGTCGCTTTGAGAATAAAAAATACCACGAGATCGCTGCCGAGCTTCATATTTCGCCCAAAACGGTGGAAGTGCACATTTCAAAAGCTTTGAAACACCTTCGGCTGGCCCTGCGCGGCGAATGGATGATTTCTGCGGGATTAACGCTGGTAAGCTTCATTTAAACCTGAATGTCATGTGTCAAAAGGACCGTGACAACTACTTCGAAACTAAAAACATGATGAAAAAAATTATATCAAAATACACACTGTTCGAGTATTTGGCGGGTCGCGCCAATCCGCTGGAACGTCAGCTTGTAGAAGATTGGATCCGTGAAAAAGATAATGAGGAGACATTCAGTCAATGGCTGATGGAATATGAAACAAAAAGCCCGCAATTTGTTCCGGATCAGGATGCAGCAATCAAATCCCTGCTGCATCGCCTGGAAACGGAGCCAGTTGAAGAATCTTCCAAAACATCCGTAGGCAATGTTCGTCCGAACTTCTTCTCGGCAAGGTCCAACACTTTCTGGTTAATGGCAGCTTCGGTAACATTCGTTGTGGGATTTGGCTGGTGGTTTCGCGAGCCGCTGCAATATAAAACCTACCAAACCGCTTACGGCCAAACGACTGACGTATACCTGGAAGACGGCAGCCGAGTTGCCCTTAACTCAAACTCGAAGCTGAAAATCCCGCGGCTGGGATTTGACGACGACGTAAGGAATGTGATTCTGGAAGGTGAAGCTGAATTTTCGGTAAGCCATACCATTGATCATAAGCGGTTTGTGGTAAAGACATCTGACGATTTCCAAGTGGAAGTGCTTGGGACAACATTCTCGGTGTTTGCCCGTCCGCGGGGAACCAAAGTAGCTTTAAAAAGTGGCAGCGTCCGCATTGACTATTCTCAGGACAATGAGCGCAAGGAAGTCATGATGGAACCTGGCGACATGGCAGTAGTGGATTCAGCCGGGGCTGTTCAGCTGGCCAAAAAACAGGATACCAACACATTTGCGACCTGGAAAGAGCAGCGCTATGTTTTTAATTCCACATCTGTAAAGGACATCCTGGCCATGATCGATGAAAATTTCGGTCAGAAAGTAAAGCTTTCCAATGCAGAGATCGCGGAGCGGACCATTACAGGAAATTTCAAAACGAAGAATGCCGACGAGCTGTTGAAAACGGTTTCAGAGGTTCTCGACATGAAAATAGAGCAGAACGGCGATACCATCATTTTAAAAAACCAATAAATACCTAAATCAATTAACTATGAATATAACGCTATCAGCTAAGCAATGGGTAGCAATCGGGATTGTGCTGATGACGCAATCTTCTCTGGTTGCCCACTCCCAGATTATCGCTTACGCTTCCATTCCCACGCGCCAGCACACCAGTTTCGGCCAGGAAATGAAGTTGAAGAATGTGCTGCTTGATTTGCAGAAACATTATGGAGTTGAGATTATTTTCGAGGACCGCCTGGTAAGATCCGTCAATGTCGCCGTGGGCACACTGGATTTCAATCAGTCACTCGAAAAAAATCTGGGCTTATTGTTACAACAGAACGGTTTGACCTACAAAAGGACGCGGAAAAATACTTTTGTTATTACCGAAATCAGGACAAAAGACGCTGCTCCCGGCAAGCCAACATCCACAGACCAGGCTTTGCTGAACCAGCAGGCGCTGTTGACTTCATCAGGCACGCAAGCGGTGGCAGACAGGACGGTTAAAGGAAAAGTTTCGGACGAATCAGGCAGCGGACTGCCGGGCGTAAGCGTGGTTTTAAAAGGAACCCAACGCGGGACTTCAACCGGCGCCAATGGAGAATTTACATTGGATATTCCGGATGGCGGATCTCAGAATGTGCTGGTAATGAGCTTTGTAGGATATAAATCTCAGGAAGTAACAGTCGGAAGCCAGTCGGCCATTGACGTGACAATGTTACCTGACGAAAATGCACTTGACGAGATCGTTGTTGTAGGTTATGGAACAGTGAAGAAATCTGACCTTACCGGCGCTGTTGGAACAATAAAAGGGGAAGTTTTACAGGAACGCCCTGCATCCTCCCTTAACCAGGGACTTTCAGGCCGCATTGCCGGTGTGAATGTGTCGTCCAACTCGGGTCGGCCGGGTGGGCGCGCGAACATTCGTATCCGTGGAGCGAGCTCGATTTCTGTTTCCAATAATCCGCTGTATGTGATCGACGGAGTGATATTGAATGCAGTGGACCTTGCCAACGGAAGTACACCCATTGATTACATTAACCCGAACGACATTGCTTCCATTGAAGTTTTAAAAGATGCCTCCTCCACGGCCATTTATGGTGCCAGAGGTGCGAATGGGGTAATCCTTGTAACCACGAAGCGCGGAACTTCCGGCGGCGGGAAAGTTACTTACGATACCGACTTTTCCATTGGTATAGCACCTAAAAAACTGCCGGTTTTGAATTCAAGAGAGTTTTTGGCAGTGGAAGAACAGGCTTATGCCAATGCAGCAAAATTCGATCCGGTAGGCTGGGCGACGGGAACCAAATACACCGATCCTAAGCTGAAACGGACTAATCCGTTGCTATTCGATGCCAGTGGTAACCCGCTTTATGACACAGATTGGCAGGATGAAACATTCCAGAAAGCATTTACACAAAATCACCAGCTTGGCTTAACGGGCGGAAGTGAAAAAGGAAGCTACGGCGCATTCCTGAACTACCGGAACGAAAACGGGATCGTGCGCGAATCGTGGCAAAAACGGTTTGCAGGAAGATTTGTATTCGATAGCCAGATCAAAAGCTGGCTAAAAGTAGGAGGAACCCTGGGGTATACCGACCAAAACGAAAAGCAAATTGACCAGTTAGGCGGTGGAGGTATCACGGCCATGCGCCAGGTGCTGGAAGCTTTGCCGATTATCCCGGTTAAATATCCTGACGGAAGATGGGCGAGCAACAGGGATTATCCCGGAATGGAAGGCGGTGACAGCCCATTGCGCGTAGGAGCAGAGCGGTTGTCCTACCTGAGAACCCAAACAATGCTTGGAAACATGTACGCGACAATCAGCCTGGCGCCAGGCCTGGATTTCCGCTCGACAATAGGAACCAACGTGATCAATCAGCGCGAGGACTATTTTGCTGCGGCCGGCTTGCAGTACATTTCAAATAATGGTGATGCCTCTGTCCAGAACAGACGTTTCAATTCATGGCAATTTGAAAACTACTTGACGTATGTCCGGGATTTTGGGAAAATCCATTCCATCAATGCAATGCTGGGTTTGTCGTGGCAGCACGTGGACCGGTTTGAAAATCTTGCCAGAAGCCAGAATTTTACGGATACTTATTTTCAGTTCAATAACCTTGGAGCAGGAGCAACCGCGCTGGCCCCAACTTCCAATGCGCAGGCTTACGGGCTCAACTCTTACTTTGCAAGGCTTAATTATAGCTTGATGGATAAATATCTGGTCACCTTCACGGGCCGGATCGATGGTTCTTCCAAATTTGGGGATGCCAACAGATATGCGTTCTTCCCCTCGGCGGCACTTGCATGGCGCGTGTCAGAAGAAGAATTTCTGAAATCTAGCGCAGCGATCTCCAACCTGAAAATCAGAGCGAGCTATGGCGCTACGGGTAACTCTGAAATTCCAGCTTACCGCGCATTGGCTGGTATGACCAACAATATCGCAAATGTGATCGATTATAGTGTGATTTTTGGTGGTAACCGCGCCATTGGCACGGGCATCAGCCGGATGTCCAACTCGAACCTGCAATGGGAAAAAACGCAGCAGGTTGATTTGGGAATAGAATTGGGCTTGTTTTCAAACAGGCTGAGCTTTGAACTGGACCTTTATCGCAGAAAAGTGAATGAAATGCTGCTTGATGCGCCACTTCCTTTAAGCAGCGGTTACAGCAGCATTTTTACCAATGTCGGAAGCATGGAAAACAAGGGGGTTGAGTTTGCAGTGAATTCTACCAACATTAAAGCGGGTGATTTCTCGTGGAATACGACTTTCAACATTTCTGTAAATAAAAACAAAGTGCTGGCATTGTCCGGCGGCAGTGACATTTTCTCGGGAGCCACGGTAATCCGGGTTGGCGAGCCGGTGGGTTCGTTTTTCGGAAGGGTAAACCAGGGAACATGGTCAACAGCGGAGGCAGATCTGGCAAAGAGTTACGGCGAGCTGCCGGGTGACGTGAAATACGCGGACCTGAACGAAGACGGAGCAATTAATGACCTGGACCGGGCGATCATCGGAAAAGGTATTCCCGACGGTTTCGGAACATTTCTGAACACATTCCAGTACAAAGCCTGGTCGCTGACAGTGGATTTACAATATATGTACGGAAACGACGTGCTTGACCGGAGTATCCACTCGGCAGAAGACAGACAAGGCATTGCCAACAGTTATAAGACAGTGCTGAACGCCTGGACAGAGACAAATCAGAATACGCCGATCGCACAAGTGCGGCCGATCAATGCGGGTTACGACACCAACAACGACAGCCATAAAGTTACCGATGGTTCATTCATCCGCGGACGCAACTTGTTGCTGGCCTACTCGTTCCCGGCGTCGACGGTCTCAAAGCTCAAACTGGACCGCCTGAGAATCTATGGCTCAATCCAGAACTTCTTCGTGACCACCAAATACAAAGGTTATGACCCGGAAGTTTCCAATTCAGGCTCACCATTCGACCAGGGATTTGGATTGTACGATTATCCGAAGCCAAGGGTATTTATGCTCGGACTCAACATTGGTTTGTAAATCTTGACCTTTATTCGAATCATTATATGAATAGTATATCAAAAAAAATCGGACTGTTCACCACCGTGGTGAGTATGTTTTGGGCCACAGGTTGCAAGGATTTCCTGGATGAATCGGATCCCAGCAACTTCACAACTGACAGCTATTTTACTACCCCTGCACAAGGCCGGAGTGCAGTCAATTCTATCTACGCTAGTTTGCGAGAGCCGCTTACAAGCGGATTTGGCGGAGGTGCGTGGATGATGACCGAATTTGCAACCGGACTGGCCGGGACGGATCTGGGGCAAGCTGTCAACAGCTATTTTGTCAAAGATCTGAGGAATACTTCTGATAACGGGTACAGTCAGACTTATTGGGCTGCCTATTACAGGGGCATAGCCAACGCCAATCTTTCCATCGAGAAAATACCCAATATCCCCGCTATTGACCCTGCTGAGGCTAAAATGCTCGTTGGTGAAGCAAGTTTTCTGAGAGCTTTTTATTATTTCAACCTGGTGCGCATGTTTGGCAACATTCCGCTGGTAACCAAGCCGGTGGATCTTACATCCGAGCAATTAAAGCCGACCGCCGCGGCTGCGGAGGATGTGTATAACCTGATTGTGGAGGATTTAAAGGTGGCCGAAGCGTCCGGTTTGCCCTGGACTGATGTGTCAGGAAAAGTGAGCATGGGTGCTGTGAAATCGCTGATGTCTCAGGTTTACCTTACTATGGCTGGTTTTCCCTTGCAAAAAGGTGCTACTCATTATGCACTGGCAGCTGAGAAAGCTGGGGAAGTGATTGACTCGAAGCAATTTAAACTTTTTGCTTCCTATGATGATCTTCACAACCCGGCTAAGAAAAATGTGGAGGAAAATATTTTCATGATCCAGTTCAGGACGCAGATCCTTCCGTCCAACTGGCAGGTGTCGATCATCCCTTACAACAAAAATATCTCGCAATACTCGGACGAAACAGGTGGAATTTACTCAACAGCGGATTTTGTAAAATCGTACGATGCCGCTGATTTGAGGATCAAGGAAAAGCAATTTTTTTACACCAAATTTACCAATGAAACAGACCGTACCAAAGAAGTAGATCTCGGTGGATATTTTATTTACAAACATTTCGATAACGTAGCCCAAACCAGCACCGCCAACAGCGACCTGAACTGGCCTGTGATCCGCTACGCCGATGTTTTACTAACTTACGCCGAAGCTGCCAACGAAGCAACCGGGCCATCGGCTAAAGTTTTGGAAGCGGTTAATGCCATCAGAACACGCGCACAATTGCCCGCACTGACCGGTTTGGCAAAGGATAAATTGCGTGAAGCGATCTGGAAAGAGCGCTGGCATGAGCTGTGTTTCGAGAACATTACGTGGTTTGACATGGTAAGATTGCGGAAAGCATTCAACGTTAAAACCAAGACGTTTGAAAATTACGTAGGCCACAAATTTACTTATGGACCCACGGTAACAGAACGCGAACTGCTGTTCCCGATCCCCACTGCCGAAATCCGTAACAACACGAATCTGCGCCAGAACAACGGATATTAAGCAGTCAGAAACCTTGCAATTGGTGTATTTAGGTTAATAGTTAAGCATATTAAACGTGTAAGCCGCTGGAAATTTTTCAGCGGCTTCTTTGTTGCTGGCATTGTATTTTATCCGTTTGGACTATCATCACCAAATTTGATCTGATATGAAGAAGTTAACAAGAATCGTTTTCGCAAATTTTGCAATAGCGGCAGGCGCTTTGCTGGTAGGTTGCAACTCAGGAGCTGATAAAGACAGAAAAGAATTGGCAAATGCCGAAGAAAAAGCCCTGGAAACCGCCGATGAAGCCAGTCAGGAAATAGCCAACACTTCGGATACAACCGACATGGCCGATGCGAAGGAAGATCTGCTTGAAGCGAATGATAAATTAAACGAGAAGCAGCGCGATTACATGGCATCGCTCAAAAAAGAAGAATCCAGTTTACAGGAGCGCATTGCCAAGCTCAATGATAAGATCAAGTCCGCCGATGGAGACGCCAAAAAACGCCTCACGGCGAAAATGGACAAAGCCGTAAAAGAGCGGGATCTGTTACAGGCTAATATCCTGGAAATGGCCAAGCCAATGGAAGATAAAAGACTGGAGACAGTCCAGAAAGAAGTGCAGCAACGGATTGTTGCTATTAATAAGGAGCTGAGTGAGGAGTAAGAGGAGTAGGTAAGACAGCCCGTCAGCCTGTCATATAGCCTGTCAGCCTGAGCGGAGACGAAGGCGCGCTACTCCTTGGTAACGCGCCTTCGTCTCCGCTCAGGCTGACAGGGCATATACAGTTTAGGCTGACGGGCTTGTGATTCCTAGATAAACCGATTAATCAAGTTCTCCAAATACTCCTGCTTGCCAGAAATAGTTGCAGGCTCGCCTTTGCCAGCAGCAAGATCGAACAGATCTTCCAGTTTCAATTGGCCTTTTTCGAAATCTGCGCCTTTGCCGTCGTCGAAGCTTGCATAACGGTTCGTGCGTATTTTGTCGTATTCTCCGTTTTGGATGATTTTGTCGGCAACGATCAATGCTCTTGCAACTGTGTCGATACCACCGATGTGTGCGTGGAAAACGTCTTCAACGTCAGTTGAGTTACGACGGCGTTTTGCGTCGAAGTTAATTCCTCCACCTTGCAAGCCACCAGCTTTCAGGATCACCAGCAATGCTTTTGTCCACTCGGCAAGGTCATTAGGGAATTGGTCTGTATCCCATCCGTTTTGGTAATCACCACGGTTTGCATCGATAGAACCCAGGATGCCTGCATCCGCAGCCACTTGCAATTCATGCTCGAATGTATGTCCAGCCAATGTAGCGTGGTTTACTTCCAAGTTCAATGAGAAATCACCTAATAGATCATGCTGACGTAGGAAACCTACAACGGTTGCTGCATCGTAGTCATACTGGTGCTTGGTAGGCTCGCAAGGTTTTGGTTCAATGAAGAACTTACCTTTGAAACCATTTGCACGTGCATAAGCCACAGACATTTTAAGCATCTGCGCAAAGTGCTCCTGCTCGCGTTTCATATCCGTGTTCAGCAAAGTCATATAACCTTCACGACCGCCCCAGAATACATAATTTTCTCCACCTAGTGCGATTGTTGCGTCCAAAGCCATTTTCACTTGCGCGCCTGCGTGTGTAACCACATCGAAATCAGGGTTGGTAGAAGCGCCGTTCATGTAACGGTGATGGCTGAAAAGGTTGGCAGTTCCCCAGAGCAATTTTACACCGGATTCTTTTTGTTTTTGACCCAAATAGGCTGTCAATGCTTGCAAACGCTGTTCGTTTGTCTTTACATCGTCCTCATAATCAACAACGTCCAGATCGTGGAAGCAATAGTAAGGAACACCTAATTTGGTAATGAATTCAAATGCAGCATCTGCTTTGTCCTTCGCGCGGTCAACGGCATCTACTTTTTTGTCCCATGGGTAAAAAAGGGTCGGTCCGCCAAATGGGTCAAGGCCTGAACCGCAGAATGTATGCCAGTAAGCAACGGCAAAGCGAAGGTGATCTTTCATGCTTTTGCCTGCTATGATCCGGTTTTCGTCGTAAAAACGATAAGCCAGTGGATTGTCTGATTCAGGACCTTCAAATGCGATTTTCCCGATTCCTTTGAAATACTCCTGTTCTCCGAGTAAGATGCTCATTGTGATTTGTTCTTTATTAATAAGTGTAACATTGACATTTCATGCTGCAATACTATCACTTTTTTCTGAATTTTTTGCAGTGAAAATAAAAAGAGGAGCAGAAATGATTTCTGCTCCTCTTTTTTGAGAATATTTTGAATCTAATCAAAAGAATTTCGCGCGGCGATCTTCGATTTTAGCATTCTCGCGGATCGCTTCGTTTACAAGATAAGACATGCGGCTTTCCAGTGATTGCGTCAGCTGCGTTTTGTATTGCGTGTAATCCGCAACCTTAGGCGCCTCTGTTTTGCTAACTAGTTCCATAATGAAAACACCATTCTCACCCGTGAACACACCCGATTTTTGACCTGGTTTCAAACCAAATGCTTTACCCAATGCGATTGGATCAAATCCTGCGCTGGTTAAGAATCCTGTTGCAAGCGAAATGTCCGTTGCATTTTCAACCAATGCGCCTGCGCCATATTTGGCAGCGATTGCGGGAAGATCGCCTGTTGCACCTTTCAGCTTTGCAGTGATTTGTTCTGCTTTGATCTGGTTACGAACCTTAGTAGTCAACTCATCGCGGAAGTCGGCAACCTTTACATCCTTCGCGTCAGACTTGCCAACAAGCACAGCTACGATATACTGTTCCTCAGTTTCAAAAACAGGTGAAACCTCGTTAATGTCTGAATCATCTTTAAATGCCCATCTTACGATATCACGGCCGTTTTGAATGGCATTAATATTTGTTGCAGATTCAGGGATGCGGTTTGCGTTGGCTACAACCAGTGCTTTGTTTTTCTTAACCGCTTCGTCGAATTCCGTTTTGGTTTTCACGGTGTTAGCAAACTCATCCGCTTTTCTGTAAGCCTCGTCACGTGTTGCCTGGCTTGGGGCAATCGTTTTTCCGATGGCTGCAATGCGGTATAATGTGTTTGATTTTGGATCCGTAACCTTGATAATGTGGAAACCGAACTGGCTTTCAACCAATCTTGGGATCAGGCCCGGAGCAGTTGCAGAGAATACAGCTTCTTCGAAAGGCTTCACCATTTGACCATTGTTCTGGAAATAGCTCAGGTCACCACCACGCTGTGCAGACTGCGGGTCTGCGCTGGTTGTTGCTGCCAATGCTTCGAAATTAGCACCAGCACGGATCTGAGCAAGAATGCCTTCCGCCTTTGTACGAGCCGCAGCTTTTGCAGAGTCAGATTGGTTTTCAGCACGGATCAGGATGTGGCTGGCTCTTGCGGAAGCAACCGTATCCACGCGCGTTCCGCCGTATTTGTATATATAATAAGTGTTGCCTTCGCGGTAAGGACCATAAACACCACCCGGAACGAATGTTTTTACGGCTTCTTTCAACTGATCGGACATGGTTCCCAATGACATATTGATTGGCAAAGGAATGTCTGAGTTCATAGCTGCGAAAGATGAATCGTTCTGCGCAGTGGCCAGCCCACGGGCAAGTTCTTTAATTTCGCTATATAATGCAGCGCTGTCGTCTTTGGCAGGCTGGATCGGGAAGGTAACGTATTCGATTGAACGCGTATCCGTTCCTTTGTATTCCGAGCGGTGCGCGCTCAGATAATCTTCAAGCTGCTTGTCGGTAACTTTAATTGTGGTGTCCACAACCGAGAAATAAGGCACATACAGGTAACGCAATGTTGCTTTGCTGTTTTGCGCCACATATTCTTTTTCAGCCAGTGCTTTCGGAATGTAAGTTGAAAGTCTGAGCATGTTTTCATATTTGGCACGTGTACGCTCTTCACGAAGGCTTTTCTCAAAATTCTCCCAGGATTTTTGTTGTTCAACAGGGAGTGTTTTAAGATTTTTCAGATAGTTAACAACGGCGTTTTTATCAAATTTACCAGTGGTAGGATCAGAAAAAGCTTGTAGAATCGATGGGCTGATGTGGTTACCCTGAACCATTTCGACCAATTCCTGGTCAGTAACAGTGAGTCCAAGATCTTCAAATTCTTTTTTGTAGGCAATGTCGACTACGAACTGGTTCCAGGCCTGATCTCTCAGCGACGCCAGCTCATTTTCGTTCAGGCTGCGTCCCGACTGTGCTTCGTAATTCTGACGAAAGCCGTCCACGCGTGACTGGAAGTCTTTAATGTTGATTTCTTTGCCGGCGATTTCACCAACAGTCTGATCATTTCCCCCTCCAAGCATGGAATTTGGGCCCATTAAGTCGCCCCCCACCATAAAAAGAATTAAACTGATCGCGATAACCGTCACAGCGATCCCGGATTTTTCTCTGATTTTTGTAATTAAAGCCATTTTCTCGATTCAAATTAGTCCGCAAAATAAAATCTTTTCTTCGTGGAATGCAAGAGGTTATGCCGAATGCATGTGTTTCAAATTGAAAGCATACATAATTAGCATAAAAATACTGAAGAAGACCCCAGCCATGGATGTAATAGCCCCTAACCACCCACCGATCAGAAACAGCGGCAAAAGAAAAGCAACGGCGATTCCGCCCATATATAAGTAGAAGCCTCTTTTATCGAGGTTCCACATTAAATAAGCCGCAAATAAGGACAGCGATTCAAAAATCAGCATAATGATCGCTCCCGTTTTGATGGATCCGGCGGTAGTTTGCTCGATCACCGCCTCGAACATTTTGTCCATGGTTTCCGTATCCGCAGTCGTTGCCTGATTTTCAAGGTTTTCACGCACGCCTTCAAATGTTTCACGTGTCTTGTCGGCCATGATTTCAGGGTTCCATAACCTTTCGGATTGTGTCCAGAGGCCGGACACGGAGCTCATAAAAGTCAGGATACATAATATGGTAAGAAATGTAGGACGGATTACTGGTTCACTCATTGGGTAGTAAATAATATCAGCAGGATTTTCTGATGATGCGTGTAAAATTTGTGGTTTTAGCTGAAAACACCAAAGCCATTTGAATATTCTTATAAGGGAACATACATTTGTCATTTTTAGTCCGAAAATAATTCAACAACCGAAAGACCAGCTTTTATGAGCCTACAAATTCTGACCGAACGTGTTAAAAATATCCTGGGAACCGACAGCGGCCTCCATGCAACTGTTAAGTTTAAAACCGAAGAAGGAAACGTATTTATAGACAGCAAATCAGTGCCAAACACGGTTTCCAATGATGACCTGGAAGCAGATTGCATATTTGAAGTTTCTACCAAGAATGCGCTCAAACTCATCGACGGCGACCTGAATGCCATGATGGCGTACATGACCGGCAAGCTTAAAATAGACGGTGATATGGGCGTAGCGATGCGCATCGCCGAAACTTTCGGGGGACGTTAGTAGTCTTTCACAGCCGATTCCTTTTCATTTTTGACGGTTAATATTTATTCAAAACCTAAATCATGACGTGTTATGGAACAGCAAAATGAGTCCGGGAAAAATGAGATCAGGCGCAGGGATTTCTTAAAAGCCGGCGCGCTGACGGCCGGGACTTTCATGATCGTTCCGCGGCATGTTTTGGGTAAAGGTTTCATCCCGCCCAGCGATAAGCTGAACATTGCAGCCGTGGGCTGCGGCGGGAAAGCGGATGTTAATATAAGGCTGGCTTATAATAATGGTGCGGATAACATTGTTGCGTTATGCGACGTCGATGACCGTCAGTCTGAGAAATACCGCAAGCAATTTCCGAATGCACCTTATTATAAGGATTACCGGAAGATGTTCGAAAAGGAAGCCAAAAACATGGATGCCGTGATCGTTACCACGCCTGATCACATGCATTTCCCGATTGCCATGGCCGCAATGGAGCTTGGAAAACATGTGTATGTGGAAAAACCACTGACCAAGGACATTTGGGAAGCGCGTAACCTCACCATTGCCGCAAAAAAATATAAAGTGGTAACCCAAATGGGCAACCAGGGAAGCAGCAGCGATGGGACCCGGCAAACGGAAGCATTGGTCCAGTCCGGCATTATCGGGGACGTGCATAAAATTGAAGTCTGGACAGACCGGCCCGTGTGGCCGCAAGGCGTGCAATCGCCTAAAGACAAAGGAGAATCACAACCCATTCCGCAAGGTGTGGACTGGGATCTCTGGCTGGGCACCGCTCCGAAACGCGACTACCACGAAGCCTATATGCCGTTCAGATGGCGCGGTTACTGGGATTTCGGAACGGGCGCATTAGGAGATATGGGCTGCCATTTCATCGACGTGCCGTTCCGGGCATTGAAACTGGGCTATCCCACATCGGTGGAATGCAGCGTAGGATCCGTGTATGCTGATTTTTTTAAGCAGGCATTTTTCGATGACGTAGCCCCGCCATCGGCCTCAATCCACATGAAATTTGCTTCTAAAACACCCGGTAAGGACATTAATTTCTCCTGGTACGACGGCGGAATGCGCCCGCAGCTTCAGGAAGGCTGTGATTACAAAACCGTTTTCGGAAGTGTTGATGGCGGCATGCTCTTCACCGGCACCAAGGGAATCCTGAGCGCCGAAATGTTCGGTAACAATCCTCGCTTATGGCCCGAAAAGAAATTTGAAACAGTAAGACCAAACATTAAACCCCGTGCATTAGTCCCGGGCGGCTCGGAAGGGCACCAGCATCAATTCGTTCAAGCTTGCAAAAAAGGCCACGGCACATACACAAGTTCCGCATTCGAAGAATCCGGACCATTAACCGAAATCGTCTTAATGGGAAACCTGGCCGTTCGTTCCTACCTCCACCGCGAACCCAAAGCAGACGGAAAAGGCGGCTTCAACTTCCCAGGCAGGCAGAAGCTAATCTGGGATGGTGCTAATATGAAGATAACAAACTTTGATGTGGCTAACCGGTTTGTGAAGAGGGAGTATCGGACGGGGTGGTAGCACTTCGGCGTTACGGTCCTCACCTCGGCTCCGCTCAGTGTGACAGGCAATAAGTCTGTCACACTGAGCGGAGCCGA
This sequence comes from Dyadobacter alkalitolerans DSM 23607, assembly GCF_000428845.1. Classification (GTDB taxonomy): domain Bacteria; phylum Bacteroidota; class Bacteroidia; order Cytophagales; family Spirosomataceae; genus Dyadobacter; species Dyadobacter alkalitolerans. Next base: position 292,150 of record NZ_AUAS01000006.1, read on the forward strand.
AGTGAACGACCGTGACGTCTAGCCTGTCACACTGAGCGGACCGGGCCGCCAGGCGGCCGAAGTGAGGACCGCAACGCCGAAGTGAGGACCGTTATGTTACACTACAACTCCAACTCCCGCAAATACATCTGAATCGTATTTTCCAATCCAAGATATAACGCATCCGAGATCAAAGCGTGACCAATGGAAACTTCGTCCATCCATGGAATGCTTTGTTTCAAAAAGTGGAGGTTATCAAGACTGAGATCATGTCCTGCATTCAATCCTAATCCAACTTCCCGTGCTTTTTCCGCAGCAAGCACGAAGGGTAACACCGCTTTTTGCCGGTTTTCGAAATACTGTGCGGCATAGGGCTCTGTGTAAAGCTCCACACGGTCGGCGCCGCAGATTTTTGCGCCTTCGACCATTCTTTCGTCCGGATCTACAAAAACCGAAACACGGATTCCCGCGGATTTGAATGTCTGGATCAGATCAGTCAGCTCGCTTTTGTTGGTAACCGTATCCCAGCCCGCATTAGAAGTGATAGCATGCAATGCATCCGGCACCAATGTTACCTGATCCGGTTTGTTCGCCAGCACCAGCTCCACGAATTTTTTTTCAGAAGGATTTCCCTCAATGTTGAATTCCGTAGTCACAACTTCTTTTAGGTCGTATACGTCCTGGTAACGGATATGACGTTCGTCGGGGCGGGGATGGACCGTAATGCCTTGTGCCCCAAACCGCTCACAATCCAGCGCCACTTTAAGCACATTGGGATTATCGCCCCCGCGTGAATTACGCAGGGTTGCTATCTTGTTGATGTTAACGCTTAGACGTGTCATAGGTTCAATTTTGACCGGGTCGCCGGTGCGATGAGTGAATGTGTGAATGTGCGGGCACCGCTGCGCTGAATGATTGAATGAGTGGTTACGCAGGATAGGGCAATTTATAAGCTTTCCTTTAACTTTGCAGCCCGATCAGCGAATTTACCAATTCTGTCTGTCAGTCATTCAATCATTCAAAATTAAAAATACATTCACTCATTCAGTCATTCACTCATTCAAAATTTTAATATCATGTCACTAAAAACCCAAGTTGAATCAGGCATAAAGGATGCCATGCGGGCGAAAGATCAGGATACATTGCGGGCTTTGCGCGCGATTAAGTCACTTATCCTTTTGGAAGAAACAAAAGGCGGCGCAACGGGCGAACTGACTGCGGATGACGAACTTAAATTGCTTACCAAGGCAGCAAAACAACGTCGCGAATCTGCTGATATTTACAAAACCCAAAACCGTCCTGACCTTCTGGAAAAAGAAGAAGCGGAACTAGCCATTATTGAGCAATTCCTCCCAAAACAACTGACGGAAGAAGAGGTTAGGGCCAAATTACAGGACATAATCACCCGGATAGGCGCTTCGTCACCTGCGGATATGGGTAAAGTGATGGGCGTGGCAACCAAAGAATTGGCTGGGCAGGCAGACGGACGTGTGGTTTCTACTTTGGTAAAGAGCTTGTTGGCATGAAATTATTGGATGTTCTCATCCTCCTTCCCCTCCTTTGGGGGGCATTGCATGGTTATCGCAAAGGACTTTTAATCGAAATTATCGGCATTGCCGGACTTGTGATAGCCATGGTATTGGGTTTCAAATTTTTAGGGCTGGGAATGGAAATTCTCACACCTTACTTCAGTGATAGTGTGGCCAAGAAAATCCTTCCTTATGTTGGGTTTTCGGCCATTTTCTTTCCTACTATTTTTCTTTTAAACCAATTCGGCTATTCTATCCGCAGATCGCTCCGCTTTTCCATGCTGGGAACATTTGATAGCCTCGCCGGCGGCATGGTGGGCGTACTGACCTGGGTCTTCGGGATCAGCGTTTTCTTCTGGCTTGTGGATGCGATTGGTGTAAAAATCCCTGCGCACAGGACGGACGATACTTATCTTTATCCAATCGTGGTGCCGGTGGCGCCAAACCTCATTACCAAAGCACTCACCTGGATGCCGTCTGGAACCGAGCTCATTAAAGAATGGAAACGGGAATATCTGGATGATGAAAAAGAGGAAGTTTCGCAGGAGGATCTGTGATTTGTACAAAAAAGACCATGATTTGAACTTTCAAAATTCCGCAAAGGTTACGTTCCCTGACTGAGTTTCAGTAACTTTGCGAACAAATCGTCCGGATGCTTCGGGCACCGGGCTAATAGAAAGAAAATAATGATTGAAATTAATAAGCGGCAGGATATCCGGAAAATGGACGTTGAACAGCTCAAAAGCTGGCTGGCCACGCATGGAGAGAAGGGTTTTCGTGCCAAACAAGTTTTTGAATGGATCTGGAAAAAATCGACACATTCATTTGATGAAATGACCAATTTGTCGCTCGCAATGCGCCAGTTGCTCAACGAGCACTTCCTGATCCACTCGCTCGACATCGCCAAGCAGCAGCAAAGCAATGACGGGACTATAAAATCTGCATTCAAACTGTTTGACGGCAACCTGGTTGAAGGCGTTCTGATTCCCGCCGCCGACCGCATGACGGCTTGCGTAAGCAGCCAGGTAGGTTGTTCATTAACCTGCAAGTTCTGCGCAACAGGTTATATGGACCGCAAACGTAACCTGGAAGCAGGAGAGATTTACGATCAGGTTGTAGCGATCGCAAGACAGGCGGAAGGAAGTTTCAAGGCACCATTGACCAACATTGTATACATGGGCATGGGCGAACCTTTGCTGAATTATGCCAATGTGCTGGAATCCATCGCACACATCACTTCTCCCGAAGGCCTCAATATGTCGCCACGGCGCATTACGGTTTCCACAGCTGGCATTGCCAAAATGATCAAAAAGCTTGGGGATGATGAAGTAAAGTTCAGGCTTGCATTATCATTGCATGCTGCCAATGACGAGAAGCGCAATCAGATCATGCCTATCAATGAGTCCAATTCACTGGATAATCTGGCGGAGGCACTGAACTACTTTTATAAGAAAACAGGTAACCGCATTACATTCGAATACATTGTTTTTAATAACTTCAATGATACTTTACAGGACGCGAAGGAATTGTGGGAGTTTACAAAACGTGTTCCGGCGCGGGTAAACATTATAGAATATAATCCGATTGCTGAGGCCGATTTCAAGAACACCGAAGCAGACAGACTGGACAAATTTGCCGCGTATCTCGAATACAGGGGCGTTTCTGTGCATGTTCGCAGGAGTCGCGGCAAGGACATTGACGCAGCTTGCGGCCAGTTGGCCAATAAAGAAGCAGCATAATCTCCGATACTTATTCTGAAACCTGAATTAACAATTTGGTAATATTGCAACGGTAAGGAATAAGTAGTTTTGTCTCCTATTAAATAAACCTATATTCTTCTTTTATGTTTGGTCTTGAAACCGACATTTTTATTCTCCTCGCTCTCAGTATTTTAGCGGCTTGTGCATTTGAGTTTGTAAATGGTTTCCACGATACAGCCAACGCAGTTGCGACAGTTATTTATACCAATTCATTAAAGCCCAATGTGGCCGTAATCTGGTCAGGTTTTATGAATTTTTGTGGTGTGTTCCTGGGTGGGATTGCCGTTGCGATGGGGATTGTCAACCTGCTTCCCGTTGAATTATTGATTGATCAGAATGTCTACCATAGCGCCGCTATGGTTTTTTCATTGCTGATCAGCGCCATTATCTGGAACCTTGGAACCTGGTATTTCGGACTTCCCAGTTCAAGCTCACATACATTGATCGGCTCCATTCTGGGTGTTGGTCTGGCATTTACATTCATGCCTGAAAATTCAGAAGGCGCGGGTGTGAACTGGACAAAAGCACAGGAGCTTTTCACTTCATTGCTTACATCGCCGATCTTCGGTTTTGCCCTGGCGATCATCATTATGTTCATTTTGCGTAGAATGCTTTCCAAGCCGCTTCGCGAAATTGTTTTTAGTGAACCAAAGAAAAATCAGCCGCCTCCGCTCTGGATACGCGCTATTTTGATCACAACTTGTACATTGGTAAGCTTTTTTCACGGATCGAATGACGGACAAAAAGGCGTTGGTCTTGTCATGCTGATCCTGATCGGCATTGTTCCTGCACATTTTGCCCTTGACAACAGCATTGATCCTGTTGGCATGAAAGCGGACCTGGCCGGCATTGAACGTGCGGTTAGCACTATTGATTCTTCCAGACTCTCTGTTTCTGACCGTCACCATCTTTTCACCATCCAGTCGGAAATTGATACACTCAATGCGCAGATCCAGAAGCCGCTGGTAGATCACAAGCTGCCTTTGGAAGACCGCATGAACGCCCGTCGCTCATTGCTGCTGATCAGCCGTAACCTGAAAACGATTCTGGACAACGGCCATGCTAACCTGAATACGGACGATAAGGCATTCCTTAAAATGCAGTCAGGGAGCGAAGGCGGGATCAGAAGATATACAGATTATGCGCCGGATTGGGTGATTTTGATGATTTCACTTTCTTTGGGACTTGGCACGATGGTGGGTTGGAAACGGATTGTGGTTACCATTGGTGAAAAAATCGGTAAGCAACATTTAACCTACGCGCAAGGGGCTTCCGCCGAACTTGTGGCAGCCAGCACCATCGGCGTTTCTTCATACTTAGGACTTCCTGTAAGCACGACACACGTGCTTTCTTCCGGGATTGCAGGTTCCATGGTGGCGAGTAAGGGCGTTAAGAACTTGCAGGGCGGTACGATCCGGAATATCGTGATCGCATGGGTGCTGACATTGCCTGTTACCATGCTTTTGTCCGGGACACTTTACGTTTTCTTCCGCTGGATATTATAATTGCAGACATAAAAACAAACGCATAAAAAGGCCGCTGGAAACATTTCCGGCGGCCTTTCATTTTTATGCCGATGCACTTTCTTTGCTTTTCATTGGTTTATTAGTGTAAATTCGGGTTGGATTTTTATGATCAACTAAAAGCCAATTATTCACCATAATGACAACTATTGAAGAGCAGGTCAACCGTTACGGTTATGTTACCGAGGCTGTTGCTGATGATATTGATTTAATTGCTGAAATCAATCGATTGAAAAAAGAAAAGAATGCCGTGATCCTGGCGCACTATTATGTAGACGCCGAAATCCAGGATCTTGCAGACTATATCGGTGATAGTCTGGGCCTTTCGCAGCAAGCCGCGGCCACAGAAGCTGATATGATCGTATTCTGCGGCGTGCATTTCATGGGCGAAACGGCAAAGGTTTTAAGCCCCGGTAAAAAGGTTGTCATTCCCGATTTGAATGCAGGCTGCTCACTGGCGGATTCTGCTCCGGCTGACAAATTCGCTGCATTCAAGGCACAATATCCTGATCATATCGTGATCAGCTACATTAATTGTTCGGCTGAAATTAAAGCTTTGACGGACATTGTCTGCACATCTTCAAACGCATTGCAGATTGTTAACAGTTTGCCGCCTGATCAGAAAATTATTTTCGCTCCCGATGCTAATCTGGGAAGATACGTGGCGCAAAAAACAGGGCGTGAAATGGTTCTTTGGGATGGCGCCTGCATCGTTCACATTGATATATCAAGAGAAAAATTAAAACAACTCCGAGAGGAACATCCGGATGCATTGCTTATTGCACATCCCGAATGCAAGGAAGACATATTAATGCAAGCCGATTTTGTGAGCTCAACTACCGGCTTGCTGACTTTTGTAAAAGCATCGCCGCATCAGAAATTCATCGTTGCGACAGAAGCGGGAATTTTGCATAAAATGAAACAATCGGTTCCGGACAAGAAATTGATCCCTGCCCCCGGCTCAGACAATAACACCTGCGCCTGCTCCGAATGTCCTTATATGAAAATGAATACATTAGAGAAAGTATACAATGCCCTTTTGTACGAGCAACCGGAAATTTTCGTTCCCGAAGATATCCGCCTGAAAGCATACAAATCCGTTGCCCGGATGCTGGAACTAAGCAGAGGAATTTAGAGCAGCTGTCGGCAGTCGGTTGTCAGCCGACAGCTGACAACCGACTGCCGAAAACCGGACACATTGCCCAAACATTAACCTGAAACAAATGCCCCAATTCGATTTCCTGATTATCGGTTCCGGGATTGCCGGATTAAGTTATGCAGCCAAACTGGCGAGACATTTTGACGAATTAAAACAGGAAATTTCCATTGCGGTCATTACCAAAGTTCAGGCAGATGAAACCAACACCAAATACGCGCAAGGCGGAATAGCGGTGGTTTGGGCCGAGTCGGATTCGTTCGAAAAGCACATCCAGGACACCATGGATGCGGGTGATGAGGTTAACAAGCGTAACATTGTCGAAATTGTGGTGCGGGAAGCGCCCCAGCGCATACAGGAACTGATCGATTACGGAACACGATTTGACAGGGAAAAGGGCGGGGAATACGATTTAGCCAAAGAAGGCGGACATTCGGACCACCGGATCCTGCATTTTAAAGACATTACCGGCGCGGAGATCGAGCGCGCGTTACTGGAAGAGGTCAACCGGCACAAGAGCATTCAGGTTTTTACACATTACTATGCCGTCGAGCTCATTACGCAGCATCATTTGGGTGAAACCGTTTATCGTTACCGGGAAGATATCCAGTGTTACGGCGCTTACGTGCTGAACCGCCAGACCGGCGAAGTGGAGAAGTTCGTGGCGAAAACAACTATGTTAGCCACCGGCGGGATCGGCAACATTTATCAAAGCACAACCAATCCTACCATTGCAACCGGCGACGGGATCGCTATGGCATATCGCGCCAAAGGTCTTTGCGATAATATGGAGTTTATCCAGTTTCACCCCACCAGTTTTTATCAGCCAGGACAAAAACCCTCATTTCTGATATCGGAAGCGGTGAGAGGATTTGGAGGGATTTTAAAACGCGCCGATGGCAGCACCTTCATGGAGCTTTACGACGACCGGCTTTCGCTCGCCCCGCGCGACATTGTAGCCAGGGCTATTGACTCCGAAATGAAAAAGAATGGTGTCGACCACGTGTATCTGGATGTGCGCCACCTGGATTATGAGAAATTTTTAGAGCATTTCCCCAACATTACCGAATACTGCCTTAAATCAGGCATTGACGTCAGGAAAGACATGATCCCGGTTGTTCCTGCGCAGCATTATATGTGCGGGGGGATCAAGGTTAATGAATGGGGCAAAACCAACATTAACTTCCTTTACGCAGTGGGGGAATGTTCCTGCACGGGCTTGCATGGCTCCAATCGCCTGGCTTCCAACTCATTGCTTGAAGCCGTTGTGTTCGGGCACAGGGCTTATGAAAGTACGGTAGAAAGTTTCAATGATGCAGTCACGCCCGACAACATTCCGGAATGGGACGATTCTGGCACTACTCATCCCGAAGAGCAGGTTTTGGTAACAGAAATGACGCGGGAATTGAATAGTATTATGTCCAATTACGTAGGCATTGTACGCACAAACCGTCGTATGAAGCGGGCCTATGACCGTTTGGAATTGCTTCACGAAGAGCACGAACAGCTTTACAGGGAATCCAAAGTTTCCGTAGCCATTTGCGAGCTACGGAACATGATTTCGGTTTCTTATCTGATCATTAAAATGGCTATGGCCCGACGCGAGAACATCGGGCTGCACTATAATTCAGATCACGTTAATTAGCAAAGAGTCAGTTTACATTGGATTGACTTTGAATGCTCAATCCATACCAGAATCAGTTATCCAGCATTATTTCGCAGCGATTTCGTGCCGGCCTTTTTTGGTAACGGCACGTTTCCAAACATTTTCGCCAACTTTTTGACCCAGATATGTTCCTTGCTCGACACCGTCGCGGTAATGTATCCCGCCGTAAACGCGGCTTATAGAAGCATCCCAATACGCCTCTTCAAATGATTTAAATGATTTGATTCCATGGCCGTACTTCTTTTCGGTCGTGTCGGTGAAGGCGACATTGTCACCTATCAGATGCGTGAGTACAGTTCCGCAGGCGGCTGAAATAGCGCTGTGGCCGCTCACATATTCCGGGAATGCGGGGGTTTCCAGGAATGGTCTCCAGTTAGGGTCCCAGTTGTTATTGATCACAGTTTCCGGACGGATCCGCACTGTCCTGTATTTCTCATCCCAGCAAGCCGAAAATGCATCGAAAAGGGACAGTGCCCCCAGTGTATAAGCTTCCGTTGAACGCATCAGATCAAGTTTCTTGTCTGTGGCTACGGTCCTGATGATCGCCAGCCAGTGTCCGGCCGGGGTCATTTTCTTGTTTGCAAACATGGCATGGCCCACCACATTGGTTACAAACGCATTATCATCCCAAAAATAAGCCGTGGCTTTCTGTTCCTCGGTAATTGTTTTGCCTATATTGTAAACTTCCATCGCCAGTTCCATGAACTTGCTTTTCTTGTCAAGATCATATTTGGCAGGCGGCGGGCAGCGGAATTGCGTCACCGAATCCAGCGCAAAAGTCCTAACGGTGTTCCACATAGGCTCGCAGGCATCCGCATATGCAGGAGGCGTAGGCACCCAGGTTCCGGGCGCATTTGTAACCGTATAGCGATAACCGCGAATCTCTTTGTAATGATCTTTTGCAGAATATGCGAGCACATGCTTGGCCACAGAGTCACCGTATGCAGTGGAGCGTTCAAAAACATCGTCCGGAATGCCCATATCGCGATATTTCTGAAATAGATCCTTTTCATAATCGTCCCACATATTCCCGGAAAACGTAAGCGTGCGGCCCACTGTTGCAAATGCCTTTATACTGGCAAGCGGATAGCAATATGCAAGGGAAGAATCTGGTTTTTGCGGCGATGTAAATTTGACAAGTTGTCCGCCAAGTGACTGGTATTCAGGATATCCGGGCACGAGCGCTTCGTAGGCAGCAAGGAAAGAATAGCTGTAAATACGGCTGGCAACCGGTGGTTTGAAAATGTCATGAATGATCACATCCGTCAGATGCGTAGCTGTTTCATGGAAGATTTTCGGGTCAGCTGCTTTGGCATTGTATTCGTCCGGTGACGCATTTTTGGTGCAGCCGAATGCAAACGACATACATATCAGGGAGAGTAAACGGAATTTCATTATGTAGACAATGGTAACAAATACAAGATTACTATAAGGCGAAGTTAGTGAACATCCGTCACATTTTGGAAGCAAAGTATGTAACTTTTAGTATACAATTCTATAATTATTCGAATTTGAAGTGAATAAAATTGTTATTTTCATAGAATGCATATGTTAAAAGTTAGAATGTTTTCTTTTGTAAAATATTTAATATCTTTTTGCACAAACGAACGAGTAAAACAAAAAGCCAGAAGCTTATCCAATGAGTTTTCCCAGGATCATGCGTCGAATTGTGTACTAAGTACACGCTGGATAAAACTGATGTATAACTACTCTAACTCACCAAAACAATCAACGCTAACCTATGTAAATACTTTCCGATCTGATTTTTATTACTTCTGATGTCCGGTTTCTCTTTGGAAACCGGTGGCTGTCTCTACGTTCCGTGCTTATACGGTTAAGCAACTTTTTAAATTCTACTATTATTCAAAATTTCAATCTATGAGAATTTCTACTGGATGGACATTTCGTGGTGCATCGCGATGTGTTTCTTCTCTTTTACTGGCTCTGATCGCAGTAGTAGGGGCTTACGCCCAGAATGTGGTGAAGGGAACAGTCAAAGATGATCAAGGAGTGGCCTTGCCGGGCGTGAGCGTGGTGGTGAAAGGGACCACGGCCGGAACGGTCACTGACAATGAGGGCGTTTACTCCGTGGCAGCCGACAGGCAAGGCACATTGGTCTTCTCTTTCATCGGCTATCTGACGCAGGAAATACCGGTCGGCAGCAAATCAAATATCGACATCAAACTTGTTTCTGACACCAAGGCACTAACCGAGGTCGTGGTTGTAGGTTATGGTACTGCCAAAAAAGCAACGCTAACCGGTTCCGTAACAGCAGTGAAGGGAGCAGAGCTTGAAAAAGCGCCTGCTGCAAACTTATCCAACACACTGGGTGGTCGTCTGCCTGGTATTTCTGCCGTACAAGCAAGCGGTGAGCCCGGAAATGATGGTTCCGCCATCCGTATCCGCGGTACAAACTCGCTGGGTAACAGCAATGCATTGATCGTTGTGGACGGCGTTCCTAACCGGAGTGGTGGTTTGGACCGTATCAACCCTGCGGACATTGAAAGCATTTCGGTTTTGAAAGATGCTGCGGCTGCGATTTACGGTTCGCGCGCAGGTAACGGTGTAATCCTGATCACGACGAAACGTGGAAAAACAGGCAAGCCACAGTTGTCCTATGACATGAACTTTGGTGCTTCACAGCCAACAAGAACACCTGAAATGTCAAATGCTTCGGAATACGCAACAATCCGTAACGAGTTGCAGATCTATGATAACCTGCCGGTAGGAGAGTGGGGAAATGCCTTAACAGGCTTTAACACAACGGGTTCTTACAAAAGACAGGACAACGGAAACGTCATCAACGCGGTTTTTAGCCCGGATGACATGAAGAAATTCAATGACGGAAGTGATCCCTTGCTTCATCCTAACACAGACTGGTATGGGTCGGTAATCCGCAAATGGGCACCGCAGCAACGCCACAATCTGCAATTGACAGGTGGCAGCGAGAACATTAGATACCTGGCTTCTTTGGGTTATATCAACCAGGAAGGTTACTACAAAAACACAGCGACCGCTTACAAGCAGTATGATATGCGTATCAATTTGGATACAAAAATCAATAAATACATTACTGCAAACTTGGGCCTTACATTGCGTGAAGAAGATCGTAATTACCCAAGTGGTGGAAACGATGCAGGCCCGATTTTCCGGATGCTGATGCGCGGTAAGCCAACTGAAATCGCGATCTGGCCTAACGGAAAAGCGGGTCCTGACATTGAAAACGGTCAAAACCCAGCAGTTATCACCACGAATACAACCGGTTACGAGCGCGAGAGAAGGGATTATATCCAAACAAACGGAGGTCTTGAAATTCAGATTCCTGGTGTTCCGGGGTTGAAAATCAATACAATGGCTGCATTGGATAAGCAAATCCGCCGTCAGAAAAACTTTGAAACGCCCTGGACATTGTATTTCTGGGACAAAAAAACCTTCGAAGCGGACGGTACATCGCCACTATTGACAGGAACAGTTCGTTCGACGTTCAAAGATCCGCGTTTAACGGAAGCTTCTTTCCAGGAATTGTCCATTCAGCTAACAGGACAAATTTCGTACGAGAAATCGATCGGTTCCCACAACTTCAATGTAATGGCCGGTGTGCAGCGTGAAAAAGTGGATGGGGATGGTTTCTTTGCATTCCGTCGTTACTACATTTCACCGGTTGTAGATCAGCTTTTTGCGGGGGGAACGCCTGAGCAGAACATTGGAAACTCGGGTTCTGTTACTGTGAATGGTGTAACAAACAACAACACGGATCTGTTTAGCCGGGCTCGTTTGAGTTATTTCGGTAGGGCAGGTTACAACTTCAAAGAAAAATATCTGGCCGAATTCCTTTGGCGTGTGGATGGATCTTATGTGTTTCCAAAAGAAGGCCGTTTCGGTTTCTTCCCGGGAGTTTCGGCGGGGTGGCGTATTTCGGAAGAGGCGTTCTGGAAAAACAGCGTGTCGCGCTTTGTTGATAACGTGAAGCTTCGCGGTTCATGGGGACAAATGGGTGCTGAACCTTATTTCCTTGGAACAGAAACACTTGCGGAATATCAATATCTGTCCACGATGGGCTTTGGAAGCTATATTATCAACGATCAGGTGGCTAAAACTTTGCTGGAAGCACGTGTGGCCAATAAAAACTTCACTTGGGAAGTTGCGAACAACTCCAACTTCGGTATTGAAGGAACATTGCTGAACGACAAACTCGCATTTGAATTTGATTATTTCGTAAACAACCGTTCTAACATCCTGATCCCAAAAGCGGGTTCTACGCCTTCTTCTGCGGGTATCGACGGAAAACTGCCTCCTCAAAACCTGGGTAAACTGCAAAACAAAGGATGGGAGTTCAAGCTGAGCTATGATGGCAATGCGGGAGACGATTTTAGATACTCAGTAAGTGTTAATGGTGGTTATGCCAAAAACAAGATCAAATACTGGGATGAAACACCGGGCGCCCCTTCGTACCAGCGCTCAACCGGAATGCCTTACAACTCATTCCTGGTGTATCAGTTCGACGGAGCATTCAAAGATCAGGGTGAAATTGATGCCAACAAACTGGATTACACGCCAATTACGGGCAACCTGAGACCTGGCGACATGAAGTTCAAAGACGTGAACGGTGATGGAAAAATCAGCGCTGATGACCGTTTGAGAACCGAAAAAGTACAGCGTCCATATTTCACAGGTGGTGCTTCTATCAACCTTGGTTACAAAGCATTTGATCTTTCGGTATTGTTCCAGGGAACATTAGGCGGTCTGCAAATCGTGGGTCTGACTGAATCCGGTGACATTGGTAACTATCTGAAATACGACTTTGACCACCGCTGGACCATTGACAACCCGACCAATGAATATCCACGCTTGACTAACCGTAATAATAGATATTACACCAATACGGGACAGGCTGGGATTAACAACTACTTCCTGAAAAGCAATAATTACCTGCGTGTGAAGAACGTTGAGATCGGATACAACCTGCCATCAGAATTGGGAGGCAAAATCGGTCTGAGCAAATTCCGCATTTACGTAAACGGATTGAACCTGTTCACTTTTGACAAGATCAAGGTTTGGGATCCTGAATCCACTACCAACAGCGGCCAATACTATCCACAGGCAAGAATTATCAACGCCGGTCTACGTGTAGCATTTTAAAGACAACTAATATGAAATTGAAATATAAAAGTATATTCTTAATTGCGCTGCTGGCCTCGGCTGGGTTATGGTCCTGCGACACCGACTTCCTGGATGTAACGCCGCCAACCGAGATTCCAAGTGAAGAAGCATGGAAAGAAGGACCGCTGGCGGAAGGTTTTGTGACGGGAATTTATGCAGGGCTTCAACAAGGCGGCTTCAGTGAGCAAATGCTCGCTTCGCTGACGGATGAAGCTGTGTTTACTCACACAGGCCGTAACATTAACACGGTGAACGAAGGAAGTTTGAGCCCTTCTAACCTGGGCTGGGTGGATGCAACTTACGGCTGGGGACAGATGTACACCTACATCCGCGCTTCCAACCTCGCTATCCAGCAACTGGCAACAGCGAGCTTTACGGATGAAACGCTTAAAGCACGTCTGAAAGGCGAATCGTACTTTCTGAGAGCTTATTATTATCACCAATTGGTTCGCTACTATGGTGCTGTGCCCATTATCAAGAAAGTGTATGCCCTGAACGAAGACTACACTGTTCCCCGGAACACCTGGGATGAATGTGTCCAGCTGATCGTGAGTGACCTGGATAGCGCCGCTTTGCTGCTGGACGGCAAGACATTGGTAAAAGGTCGTGCTACCAAACTGGCGGCACAAGCGCTGAAATCGAGAGTATTGCTTTATGCAGCAAGTGACCTGCACGATGTGCCAACCATGAAAGCGAAGTCAACGGTGCTGGCTGCTTATCCAAATCCGGAGTTTCTGGGATACGTTTCGGGCGACCGCAAGGCACGCTGGACAGCTGCCCAGGCTGCTGCGAAAGTGGTGCTGGATGGTAACAATGGTGCTTATAAACTCAATCTGACCGCTCCGGCTACTGCTAACGAAGGAAGATTGAACTACATATCCATCGCCATGGCAGGTGCAAGCGCGGATAAAACACTGGATCCTTCCGCGGCTAGTGAAATCCTTTTCGGACGCTATTTTACGCCAAGTTTGGGCGAAGGTGCGCGCCAGACAGGTTTGAACAATGGGCCGAACGGTTACCACAACTGGGCTGGAAACACGCCGATAGGAACATTGGTGGACGATTACGAATTGATGGACGGAACGCCATTTAAATGGACAAACCCTGCCAATGCTGCCGCTCCCTACAAAAATCGTGACCCACGTTTCTATGCCACTGTAATGTATGATGGCGCAGACTGGAAACCACGTCCATCGGATGCGAAAGACCCTGCTAACCAGATCCAGACCGGAGCATATGACCTTCTGGACGACAAAGGAGCATTGGTCAACCGCAAAGGATTGGATACACGCAGCAGCTCTATCGAAGACTGGAACGGAAGCCGCACAGGTTACTACATGCGTAAATTCATTGATCCAAACCCTGCATTGTACGACAACACCGACCGTCAGAACATTCCATGGCCGTTCCTGCGCTCAACCGAAGTTGTTTTCAACTACATTGAGGCAAGCATTGAACTGGGTCAGGATGCAGAAGCATTGGCTTGGCTTAACAAGATCCGTTTCCGTGCCGGTATGCCAGCATTAAAAGTGACTGGCGCGGCTTTGAAAGAAGCCTATCGCCACGAAAGAAGGATCGAAATGGCTTATGAAGAGCAGCGTTACCATGACGCCCGCCGCTGGATGATCGCCAAGGAAACATTGGGCCGCCCATTGGAATACATCAACGTCTTAGGCAAATTCAAGGCTGGAAAGTCAATGAAAGAGCCATATCATTATGATACAGACGTTTATACTTACACCTACACGCCTGTTGTTGAGAAATCGCACGAAAACCGGACTTGGGTTGATAAAATGTATTTCCGTCCGTTCAGCCGCGATGAGATCAACAGAAATTCCAAACTGGTCCAGAATCCCGGTTATGATAAATAGTTAGTCCTCGCTTTATTAGTAAATTTGTGGAACTATGTCTTCGTTATGAAGGCATAGTTTCTTTTTTCTATACAGTTCAACCTTCGTGGCCCTATTATGAAGCGAATAAAATCCTGGATCCCAGGAATTATCGTGCTGGCAATCAGTCTTGGTTTTGTAGGATGCGACAAATCTGCCGATTCCGAACATTCCAAAGACGGAAAAAGCCAGACGCCTTTGTTCACACTCTTACCCGCCGAAAAAACTAGAATCGACTTTTCAAATACATTAACAGAAGGCCTGAATACCAATGTGTTGATGTACGAATACTTTTATAACGGCGGCGGTGTGGCGGCAGGCGACCTCAATGGTGACGGGCTCGATGACATTTATTTCACCGGAAACATGGTGCCTAACAAGCTGTATCTCAACAAAGGCCAGATGGTTTTTGAGGACATTACAGCAACTGCCGGCGTTGGCGGACGGGATAGGCCCTGGAAAACGGGCGTTACGATGGCCGACGTAAACGGCGATGGTAAGCTGGATATTTATGTTTGTTATTCAGGAAATGTTTCGCCGGAAAGCCTTAAAGGACAGCTTTTTATAAATAAAGGAAATAACACAAACGGCATTCCGCAGTTTGAAGAATCGGCTGAGAAATACGGTCTGGGTGCGCCTAGTAACAGCACACAAGCTGCATTTTTTGATTTTGATAAAGATGGTGATATGGATCTGTTTTTATTAAATCACAATCCCAAATCACTCCCGATCCTGGATGAAGCCAGCACAGCCGATTTACTAAAAAAGGACGATCCGATCACAGGCGTGCGGTTTTTCAGAAATGATCCCAAAGCCGATGGCACTCCTTATTTTATGGACATTACCCAAAAAGCAGGCATCCAAAGTTCGCCGCTGACTTACGGTTTGGGCATAGGCATTGCCGATGTTAACCAGGACGGCTGGCAGGATATGTATGTTTCAAATGACTATTCTGTTCCCGACTTTTTATATATCAACAACAAAAACGGCACATTCACCGACGCGCTTAAAACATCGATCGGCCACACGTCCCATTCTTCCATGGGTAACGACATTGCAGATTTTAATAATGATGGGTTGCCCGACATTTTTACGCTCGATATGTTGCCTGAGGACAACCGCAGACAAAAATTACTAGCCGGTCTGGATAACTATGAGCTTTTTGATTTCAATGTTAAAATGGGTTTTAACCATCAGTATATGCGGAATATGCTGCAACTGAATCAAGGGCAGGGTGGAAAAAGTAAATTGCCCGTTTTCTCGGAAGTAGGGCAATTGTCCGGGGTTTCCAACACCGATTGGAGCTGGGCTTCGCTGTTTGCAGATTATGATAATGATGGCTGGAAGGACATTTTTATCACCAATGGTAACCTTCGTGATTTCACGAATATGGACTTTGTAAAGTTCATGGGCGATCATTTGAAGCGCATAGAGGGGCAGGTAAAGCGCGAAGACGTGCTCAATATGGTGTATCAAATGCCGTCCTCCAACATGAAAAATTATCTTTTTCAAAACAAAAAAGACCTGACATTTACCAATGTAGCCGACAACTGGGGATTAGGAGAGATCTCCAACAGCGGTGGCGCAGCTTATGCAGATCTGGACAATGACGGCGACCTGGACCTGATCGTCAATAACATTAACAAGCCCGCATTCATCTATCAGAATGATGGTGATAAGCTTTTGAAAAACAATTATTTGAAGATCAAACTGGAAGGTGAGAAGGCTAATAAGCTAGGCGTAGGAGCGAAAGTGACCATTTACAACAAAGGGCAAAAGCAATATCTGGAACAAATGCCTACGCGCGGTTACCAGTCGAGCGTTTCGCCGGTTTTGCATTTTGGTTTGGGCAAAGAAAGCATTGATTCCCTGCAAATTGTATGGCTCAGCGGCAAGCGCGAAAGTGTGCTTAAACCAAAGGTGAATGCGCTTTTAACATTAACTGAAACAAATGCAAAAGTGGCCAAACCCAATGCGGAATCTGCCAGCCCGCTCTACAATGTTGTTCAGTCACCGATCGCATATAGTGGAAAGGCCAGTAATACAAATGATTTTAAACGACAGCCGTTGCTGATTAACCCGATTTCTTTTTCGGGCCCTTGCTTAGTCAAGGGTGACGTGAATGGTGATGGTTTGGACGATGTTTACGCAGGAGGAGGTTCGGGAGAAGCTGGAAAGCTCTATTTGCAGCAAAAGGGTGGTTCTTTTACCAGTAAGCCAGTTCCGGTCTTTGAAGCAGACAAGCAAAGTGACGACACGGATGCGGCGTTCCTTGATGCGAATGGTGATGGTTTTCAGGATCTGTTCGTTTGTAGCGGAGGTTATGCCACATTCATGCCCGAAGATCCGTTGCTGCAAAGCCGTTTATATTTAAATGATGGCAAAGGTAATTTTACCAAAAGCGCAGGCGCATTGCCCAAAATGATCACCAGTACAAGCTGTGTGCGCGTTGCAGACATTAACGGTGACGGTAAACCCGATCTTTTTGTGGGCGGTCGCGTAATCCCCGGCCGTTATCCCGAAACGCCAAAAAGTTACGTGCTGATCAATGACGGCTCAGGGAAATTTTCCGAGCAGACAGCCAGGGTGTCTGCTGAACTGGCAAACATTGGCCTGGTAACCGATGCGGCGTGGACGGATTTGAATGCTGACAAAAAACCGGATCTGATCGTGGTGGGAGAATGGATGCCAATCACAGTCTATATCAATGTCAATGGGAAATTGGAAAACAAAACCACCACATATTTTGACAAACAATACAGCGGCTGGTGGAACAAAATATTGCTCACTGACTTAAATGGCGATGGTAAGGAAGACCTGGTTATCGGAAATTTAGGTCTGAACAGCCAATGTAAAGCCAGTGACAAAGAGCCCGTTGAAATGATTTACAAAGATTTTGACGACAACGGTTCCGTAGATCCGATCATGAGTTTTTACATTCAGGGCAAAAGCTATCCTTATGTGACGCGTGATGAAATGCTGGATCAAATGAGTATTATGCGGACGCGTTTTCAGGATTACAAAGGCTATGCCGATGCCACAACGAAGGAAATATTTACAGCGGACGAACTTGCGGGAGCGAAGGAATTGAAAGCCAATTACCTGAAAACCGCTTATTTTGAACAAGGTGCGAACGGCAAGTTCACCGAAAAGCAGCTTCCCTTCCAATCCCAGATTTCCCCCGTGTACACCATTACGGCTGTTGATTTCGACAAAGACGGAAATAAGGATTTGCTTCTTTGCGGCAATGTGAGCAAGGCTAGATTGCGGTTTGGTAAGTATGACGCGAATTTTGGTGTTTTGTTAAAAGGAAATGGCAAAGGCCAGTTTGCTTACATTAAACAAGATAAGTCTGGGTTCAATTTAAAAGGAGATGTAAGAAGCGTGCTGCCGATTGGTGACAAGCTGTTGTTTGGAATAAATCAACAAGAAATTAAAGCATATCAAATTGGTAAAGCTAATTAAGGGCTGGCTGATCATTGTCGTTATCTGCTTTTTTGCTAGCTGCAAGAAGGATGCGCCGACCAACATTAGTCCGGATGAGATCGGGAATATGACCTTGCAAATGACGGACGTCATGATCCATGATGTGACCAATCCGCCGCTTAGCGCCCGGTTTTTCGCTTATGCGTGCCTTGCAGGATACGAAGTCGTTTCACAAAATGACACGACTTACAAAAGCATGCACGGTGTTTTGAATGATTACCCGAAAATGGAAAAGCCTGCGGTAGCGGCGTTTTCTTACCAGCTCAGCGCCATCCTGGCCATGCTCGAAACAGCGAAAAAAATGCAGCCTTCCGGTTCACTTTTGCAGACATATCAAGCCCGGCTGCTCGATTCATGCAGGAATGAAGGCGTTAGTGAGGAAATGATTGCCGGCTCAAAGGACTATGCATTGGCGATCAGCAAGCAAATTTTAAAATATGCCAAAGCAGACAAGTACAATCTGATCAGCAATTTTCCCCGATACGAACCAAGCCAAACACCCGGAGCCTGGTATCCAACGCCTCCTGGATATTTTCCGCCTGTTGAGCCTTATTTTGAGACCGTAAGGCCATTTACGCTTGATTCTGCCGCCCAGTTCCGTCCTGAGCCGCCCGTTGCTTTTTCAGAGGATAAGAATTCTGCTTTTTTCAAGCTGATGAAGCTCAATTACGACGATAAAAAGGAGCCTGAGCACAGGGTTAAGGCGGCGTTTTGGGATTGTAACCCATTTGCTTTGGAGAATAAGGGGCATTTGCTGGTGGGGATGAAGAAAATATCACCCGGGGCGCATTGGATGGGGATTACCAACATTGCCTGCAAACAGGCAAAGGCCGATTTTTCAAAAACAATGCTGGTAAACACTTCTGTCGCGATTGCGTTAATGGACGGTTTTATGACCTGTTGGGAAGAAAAATTCCGCAGCAACCGCATTCGTCCCGAAACAGCCATCAGAAAATACATCGACCCAACCTGGACACCATTTTTACAAACACCACCTTTCCCGGAATATCTCAGTGGCCATTCCGTCATCTCATCCGCCTCGGCCATTGTCCTGACCCATTATTTTGGCAACCAATTTGAATACACCGACACCGTCGAAGAACGTTTCGGCCTGAAAGCCCGCAAATTCCCCTCATTCATAGCCGCTGCCGAAGAATCCGGCATGTCACGCTTCTACGGGGGAATCCACTTCATGGACGCCATCGAAAACGGACAAAAGCAAGGCGTTCAGGTTGGCGAATGGGTTGTTAGTAAGCTTGGGGATTAGATTTTTATTCAAAAAAAGAACTTCCAACCTCGTAAATCCAACGTTCAACTTTGGATTTGCGAGGTTACGCGTTAAAATCAACCTCGGTTTCCTCTAATAACCGCTTCGTATAACCATAACCAACATCAAACAACTGCCCGGCTTTTCGGAAGTCGAAAATGCTGAACTTGCTTAGTTCTGGTGGTTCGATGAGGAGGTTGCATTTTTTGAAACGTTCCTTGGTTTTGCTGTGCATGGCCAGGATAAGGCTGCGGTAGACTAGTTCTGTGGTTCTTTTGAGAGGTTTATCCAGCGTGAATGGGTTGCAGTGAATGCCTATGATGAAGTCGGTTTCTTCTATGATTGGCTCGACGGGCAGGTTGTTGAGTACACCACCGTCTACCAGTTCGCGGCCTTGAAAGCGGATAGGGCTGAATAAGCCCGGAATGCAGCAGGAGGCGAGCACCGGAATGGCTAGTTCGCCGTTTCGGAACTGCAATTCTTCTCCGGAAACAATGTCGGTTGCTGTTACAACGAGCGGGGTTTTCAGGGATTCGAATGTGTTTTCGGGAATGTATCTGCGAAGCACGGCTTCCAACTTGTTCATATGTAGAAGCCCGTTTGCACCAAACCCGAACCTGATATAGGGATAAAAGCTGGTTTGAATGATCATTTCAATGATCTCGTCGGGCGTGTAATCATGTGCTAGCATAGCGCCAATAAATGCGCCGGAGCTTGTCCCGCTGATCACGTCGGGCTTAATTCCATGCTCCATTAATGCTTTTATTGCACCAATGTGGGCAATACCACGTGCCCCGCCGCCAGATAAAACCAAACCGATTTTCATAACATTAACTTATAAATGTGCTCAACGCACCGCGCTCACGGATCGCAATTCCTTTATCTGTCTGCTCCACAACGGCTGCTTCAAAAACGGGATCATGCTCAAATAGTATAATGTGCTTTTCTGCCGCTGCATTTTGCAGCACTCCCTGCTTTTCCTGCATCGTAACAAGTGGCCGCATGTCATAACTCATGATCCAGGCAAGCGGAATGTGGTAAGAAGATGGCAACAGATCCGCAGCGTAAATGATCTTTTGATCCTTATATTGAATAACCGGCAGCATCATTTGCTCGGTGTGACCATCCACGTGTATAAATGCAATGTTGGGAAAAGGGGATTGGTTTTTCTCAATGAACTTCAACTGACCGGATTCCTGCAAAGGAAGAATGTTCTCATTCAAAAAAGAAGCTTTCTCGCGCGGATTAGGGTTGATAGCCCATTGCCAATGTGCTTCATTGGACCAATAAACGGCATTTGGAAATGTGGGAAGCAATTGCGACCGGTCGGGGTTGTATTGCACGGCACCGCCTACATGATCGAAATGCAAATGCGTCAGGACAACGTCCGTAATGTCAGTAACGTCATAGCCGCAGTTTTTGATGGAGCCAATAAGGCTGGCGTCTCCGTGAAGGTCGTAATGTCCGAAAAACTTTTGATCTTGTTTGTTCCCGAGTCCGGTATCGATCAAAATCAGTTTCCCGCCGTCTTCAATGAGCAGGCAGCGCATGGCCCAGGTGCAAAGATTTTTTTCATCAGCCGGATTATGCCTGTTCCAGAGCGATTTGGGAACCACACCGAACATTGCGCCGCCGTCTAGTTTAAAGAATCCAGTGTCTATAATGTGAATGTTCATATCGGAAAGTTACCTAAATCGAACGCACTTCAAAATTTTCAAGGACTTAATCCGCGTTCGAAATGGCATGTTGCGTATGACAATGGTGCGTTATAATTGCATTAATCTGTAATAACTGCAATAATGTTTGGGTTAACGTAAATGGTTCAATAGAATATTTGTAAAAACTAATGTTCCTCGCTATTTTTCAAGTGTATCACCTTCTATTCCAACCTTAATGAACCGCAGAAATTTTTTCGAGAAAGCTATTCCAGCCAGTTTTGCATTAGGCACCATTGCCTCATCCTGTGCACCTAAAACCCAGTTATATTACCCAGACAAGCATTTCCACATTGGCCGCGGTTACCATCAGATTCCTAAATTACGGCTTTCAATGGACCGCATTGTAAAGGAAACGGTTGGTTTGCGGCCGTTCCGGGCGTCGGGGCCGCGATTGGACGTGGAAAAATTGGGCAGTAAAACCATTGTCCATAATTACGGACATGGCGGCAGCGGCTGGTCACTTTCGTGGGGAACGGGGAACATTGCCCGTAATAATGTGCTGGCGACCAACGAAAAAAAAGTGGCCGTCATAGGCTGCGGAACAGTGGGCATTGCAACGGCGCGTCTCTTGCAGGAAAGTGGTTGCGAAGTAACCATTTATACCAAGGACGTTCCTCCCAACATTACGAGTAACCTGGCAACCGGAACATGGTCGCCTGCTTCACGGGTTTGCGATGTGAAGGTCGCCAAGCCTGAGTTTAAGGCGATTTGGGAAGAGGCGACACGCTTTTCGTTCCGCCGGTTTCAGTTCTTTCTGGGACTGAATGACATTGCTTGCTGGGCTGAGGAATACGGGGTTTTTAAACAAATGCCCGTCTACACACCAGGCGCGGGGGGAGAGGATTTTGAAATACATGGCCTGATCCCTGAGCGTGTAAAGCTCGAAGCAAATGAACATCCGTTCAAAGCGGATCACGTTACCCGACGGACGAATTTAATGTTTAACATTCCGAGTTATCTGCGGCATCAGCTGGAAGACTTTGTCATGTTCGGCGGCAAAGTGAAAATCCACGAGATCAAAAAACTGGAAGATATTGATGCATTACCCGAGAAAGTGGTGGTGAACTGCATGGGGCTGGGTGCAAAACCCGTATTCAATGATCAGGAACTGACGCCGGTTTCTGGCCAGCTTTCCTGCTTAATCCCGCAAAGTGACGCGAATTACAAATTATATACACAAGGCGCAAACTTCATTTCCCGGAAAGACGGCATCTACATTGGCAGCAATGGGATCGTCGGGAATTGGGATACGACGCCGAGTAAGGAACAGACCGAAAAAACAGTCGGGATACTAATGAAGCTGATGGAAGATATGAAAGGCTAAATTATTGCGGCTTCGAAACGTCTTCTTTCAAATGATAGCGTCTCCGGATTTCGTTGACCAGGAATTTTTTCTGGGCGGTAAAACTTTCGGGATGCATGGTGACGAACAGCGCTTTCCATTCCGCATACCGGTCGGGGTCTACCATGCTGAATGTTTGCGGATCAATTTTTTTTAACCTTAAATAAGCTTCAAATTCCATTATCCCGATTTTTTCGCAATATATGCGCATACTTTTGCATATCATTTAAAATCTGAGTTCGAATATGAAAATTGACCTGCGCAGCGATACAGTCACGAAGCCAACGAAGGAAATGCAGCAAGCCATGTGGGCGGCCGAAGTGGGTGACGATGTTTTGGGCGACGATCCGACGGTGAATGCCTTGCAGGAAAAGGCAGCTAATCTTTTTGGCATGGAAGAAGCACTTTTTTGTCCTTCCGGAACAATGACCAACCAGCTGGCGATCCGCGTGCATACGCAACCGGGCAGTGATGTGATCTGTGATAGATATTCACACATTTACTTATATGAAGGCGGCGGCATCATGCTTAATGCGCTGTCGTCCGTGAAACTGCTGGACGGCGATCGTGGCAGGCTCACAGCCCGGCAAGTTGCAGGAGCGATAAGCCCCGAGCACGATATTCATTCAACAGTAACCCGCCTCGTTTCCCTGGAAAATACAATGAACAAAGGCGGCGGCTGTTATTATGATTTAGCTGAAATAGAAGCCATTAAGATGGTTTGCCAGGATAGAAACATTCCTCTGCATCTCGACGGAGCACGGCTTTTCAATGCATTGGTTGAAACGGGTGAAAGCCCTTTGCAATATGGTCATGCCTTTGATAGTATTAGTATCTGTCTTTCAAAAGGATTGGGCTGCCCGGTTGGATCTCTGCTTTTGGGGACACATGAAGTGATCAAAAAGGCAAGACGTTTCCGTAAAGTAATGGGCGGAGGCTGGCGTCAGGCGGGATTCCTGGCAGCGGCAGGGATTTACGCGCTGGATCATCATATCGAGAGGCTCAAAGAAGATCATGCGCGGGCCAGGGCCATCGGTGAAATGTTCCGGCATTTGCCCGAAGTGGAAGAGATTTTTCCTGTTGACACCAATATTGTCATTATCCGGCTCGGCGGAAGTGTATCAGAAATTGACTACGTAAATAAATTGGCGCAGCAGGGGATCCTGGCTGTGACTTTTGGAAAAAACCTCGTCCGCTTTGTTACCCATCTGGATTTCACGGACGATCATTTACACGAAATGAACAAGCGTATCAAATCCGTTTAAACTTCCGGAATCGCTTCTTCATACTCATATTCGGAATTGGGTCCCTGATAAATAACCTTCATACCTGCCAGATCGGCCACATATGTGTGTATGCCTGCAGCGCCTATTTCGCGCAGGAATGTAGGATAGTCGGTAACGCCTTCCTGGTTGCGTTTGATCGCTGCTTTGACAGCTTCCAGCTCAAATGTTTCGGCACATTCAAACTCCGGAATGTCACCGGGTATCACCAGCTTGTCACCAATAACGGATGTATAAGTACGTTTGTGATTGCCTACCTTGATCTCATAATTGTCAACACCAATCGCTTTCAGGTTCTTGACAAAATAAGGATAGGCCTGCCCGGCAGATCGCTCCTCAGCAGATTTTATTAGGTCGTCGGTTAGTTCTACCATATGCATAATAATATGCGTTTAAATTTTTTGTTAAAAACTTATTAAATACCCGTGCCAGCTCACAGAGGCATTTTCGTTAACTTAATCTGGGAGTCTTGATGGCGAAAACCCATTCTTCCCGCTCACAGACCGGGCAAACAACTGCGCCCGCCGACACATTTTCAACATTTCCACAAAAAGCACAGGCATGAAATCCGTCTTTGAAGATCTTCTTACTCTTTGCATTATACAGGTCCGGCAGCAGCGGCAAGCCGTATTTGACCTCATTATCAGGATAAAAAAAGACGCTGACTTCTCCCGAGGGTTCGAGATAAGCGCTGCAAACCTGTCCTAAATGGGAGATGCTTTTCACGCGTAATTCGGAGAAAAATTCATCTTGCGCTAATGTTTCTTTCTTAAATGCGCTGATCGAAAACTGGCCTTCGTGAATCAGGCAAACGGTTTTTCCTTCAATCAGCTTTTCAAACCAAACACTTTTTCCTGTAAGCCAGGTTACAAACCTGTAAAGCAGAATAATGGTTGTAAATACAACAAGGGCAGGAATCACACCCACATCTTCATAAAACATCGGGTCTCCGGCTGCGGAACCCAACGCAATGATAATTACGGTTTCAAAGACCGAAAGCTGCCTTACGCCCCGCTTTCCGGTGACCCGAAGCGCGGTCAGGAGAATCACGAACATGATCGTTGAACGCACAACCACCTCTGCCAGGAACTTGTAAGGCAGGTCGTTCATCAGAAACCTTTCCAATTCGAAAATCTCTTTCATGCAATGCTGGTCTACAAAAAAAGATGCTACCCGGCCATCTCTATGGCAAAGTAACATCTTAATCTGAACTAATGGTCTATACGGCCGAAAATGGGCTTAATGCGCCATGTCATCTTCCTCCGGATGATGCACGATCAAGGAGCTGCGTGTATCAAGTTTCTTGATCATCTCATTAGACATTGCATCTGCATAAACACCATAACTGCTTACCAATGTGCCTTTTAGCCCGTCTTTCGATTCAATGGCATAGAGGATCGACATATCGGATGGATTGGTCATTCCCTCAAAACGGTAAACTTTGATAATGTCGAAGTCCTCCGGCGAAAGGGTCAGGCAAATGCCGTCCTCTTTGTGCAATTCCAATGCGTGTGCAGTCATATTGAAATCATATGTATAACCCTCTGCCTGTAAATCTTCGAGCGTTTCAATAAGCGTATCCGGTTCGTCCATGTTTTTATTGGACGGCTGTCTTTTTTGTTCTTTATCCTGATCTGAGCCTTGCAAGTCCATAACAAAGTGATTTAAGGTTAGTATTTCTTTCGAATGCCAACAATTGACATCGATAATTTTATTGTTTGAAAGCCGGAAATGACTGCCCGAAAGGCAGCTGTTTCAAAACGGCAGAAACGCATAGTGGTGCTTTTTGAATTAGACGCACGAAAAAAGTATGCCTTGCAGCGTCACTGCCGGTAAATTGCGCCTGCTTCAATTAATGCACAGATTTCCTATAATTGTTGTAAAAAAGAGATGACCATTTTGAGGTGCTTTGACCTCAATTTGCCAGAGATGTAGAATGCAGCGCATTTTCCGGATCAAGGACGATAAGTAACCTGCCCGGAATTGTAGGCCGCAAAGCAACCAAGGCCGCCGCTGATATTGCTGTAAATCAAAGATGGCTCAATAAACGGATTATCGGAGGTGCCGCGCATTTCCAGCGACCGGTGATATTTGAAATAGTGGACGTCGGTGTTGTAAATTTCGAGCATTACCATCGCAATCTTCGCCTTAGGATACAACGTGAATTTATTGCCGTTTCCATAATCGTAAACGATCACATTCGGCAAGACAGTGCGGCCTAAGGGCGAGGTGAATTCGGCCCCATCCAGGTTCGCATCGCTTTGGTAATCATTACGGCCAATGGTTTCATCCCAATTAAAATTGAAGCGATTTTTCACCCGCCTTTCGTTAAATGTCTCCGCACTTGTGCCTTCAACAACACTATATTCCAGGTCAACTGAGCTTCTTACCCGATAATAATTGGTATCCCGGGGAGCGTCTGTCCAGCTCATTTGAACGGTCAATACGGTGTCCTGTTCAAAAATGTTGCTCGAAAAGGAAGTGTCCAGCTTATAAGAAGTGGCCAGCACCTGCCCCGCAGGAACCGTACAGACGCCGGTAGCTACGCGGTTGCCGTCAGAAACAAAAAGTGAATAAGTTTTCCCTGCTATAATGGGAAAAACGGATGTATCAATGCTGTATAATGTGCTGGCGGAGTCAAAAGGAATGGCCACTTCTTTGGTCCCGTCTGAAATTTTCACCAAAGCATTTCGCACAACGCCTCCCTTATTCCCTGAATCCGTAAAGAGCGGAACCGATTCCGTAACCACCACATTAATGCGCGGCGATTGTGGAGAAATGAATGATTGTACAACAAGCTCGGATTCTGTTCTCGGCAGCTTATCCGCAGGAATGTCCGTAATCAGCGATTCGCAGGCTGAGAAGCAAATTGAAATAAGTATAATAATGATAGAATGCAGTCTCATGTCGGCGCAATTAGAACTTGAAAGTATAGCTGAAATAGGGAAGGACCGGAAACAGGGAATAGCGTTTGAGCGTGTTTTTGTTGTTGGTGCTGGTTCCAGTATCTGTGTCGTCGGTGTCTATATCATAGAAAAAGGGGTTTCTGCGATTGTAAACATTGTACACACCAAACTCCCACGTCCGTTCATGCCGCTTTTTCTGTTTGCGGAATTGAATGGCAAAATCCATCCGGTGAAAGGGCTCTGCACGGAAACTGTTTTTTGCGCCGTATTCGCTTACCATAGGGCCGTTCCAGCCGATGGCCGGTTTGCCGTTCGGATTTATTCGGGTGATGAAATTGTCACTCACGCCCGTGTAAGTTGCAGTAGGCAATGTTAAAGCATTTCCTGTTCCGTAAACCCATGTGGAAGAGATGGTTATGCGCTTGGTCAGCTCGTAGATCCCGACCACCGAAAGGTCGTGACGGCGGTCGTAACGTGGGAAAAATGTTTTGCCAAAATTCAGTTCAGGGAATTTCCAGTAGGTCCACGACAATGTATATCCTACCCAGCCTGAAAGTCTCCCTGTTTTTTTCTGAATTAAAAATTCACCTCCGTATGACCAGCCCTTTCCCGCAGTAACATTGTCTTCCCAGCTCAGCTCATTGGCATTTTCACCATTAATGCTCAAGAACGAAGATCCTTCCTTGTAATTAAGAATGTGGTTCATGTCTTTATAATAGCCTTCCAATGTCAAAGTAAGCGCGGGCCGTTCCAGATCTTTGGCAAAACCAAACGCGACCTGCTGCGACTGCTGTGGGGCAACGCGGTCTGTTGTGGGCACCCAAAGGTCTGTCGGCAGGCCCAATCCGGTGTTGGAAAGCAAATGCACATATTGGTTCATCTGGGCATAAGAGGCCTTTACGGAAAAGTCCTTTGCAAGCCTTAATGCTGCCGAAAACCGTGGTTCGGGGCGGATGTAAGTTTTTGTTTGGGTTTGAAATGCGCTTAACCGGAAGCCGGCGTTCATTTTCAGTGATTCAAACGGTTGCCAGGTGTCTTCCACGTAAGCACCGGCCTCAAATGTATTGATCGGTTTTGCAGATCTTTCGATCGGATTATCGATAAAAGAACCCTCAATCGCTAATGCCGAAGGGATAAATTTATGCTGCGTAACCTGCGCTCCAAACTTGATCGCGTGCTTGGCAGATGGATAAAAATCAAAATCGGTTTTTAAGCCGAAATCCCTGATCCGGGAATCGTATTCAAGGCTAAACTCATCCTGCACCGTTCCGTCGCCATTAATGTCCTTGGAATAACTGGAAACGCCGAAATTGAAATTGCTGAAAATGAATGATGTGTTAACGAAGAGTTTCTGGCTCAGCAAATGGTTCCAGCGCATGGTTGCCGTAGCATTACCCCAGTCCAGGCCAGCCTTGGTCTCGGAATCAGGGCTTTTTTCTTCTACATAAAATTTATCCCTGCCAAAATAACCGCTTACATAAAGCTTGTCTTTAGGGCCGAGATCATAGTTCATTTTTGCATTCAGATCATAAAAATAATAACCCGGCCTTACCTGACTTTCGTCTCCTTTTTGAGACTGCTTAATAAATGGAGAAGCCAGCAAATCAATGTAAGTCCTGCGTCCCGAGATCAGGAATGAAGATTTGCCTTTTGAAATAGGTCCTTCCAGTGTAAGTCTGGACGATATGAGCCCGATTCCGCCCTCGCCGTGCAGCTTATCCTTGCTTCCTTCTTTCATATTCATTTCCAAAACCGAGGAAAGCCTGCCGCCATAGCGCGCAGGAAATCCGCCTTTGGTAAGCTCCACACTCTTTAATGCATCACTATTGAAGATGGAAAAAAAGCCGAAAAGGTGATTGGCATTGTAGACAACCGCATCGTCGAGAATGATGAGGTTTTGGTCGGGCCCGCCGCCGCGGACATACAGGCCGGTCTGTCCTTCGGTCCCTTTTTGCACGCCAGGCATGAGTTGGAGCACGCGCAACACGTCCTTTTCACCAAAAAAGGCAGGGACTTTCTTCAATTGTGCAATTGGAATCTCAATCTGGCTCATCTGCACCGACCGGCTCACATAATCCTCCTGCCGGCGCGCCGAAACGACCACTTCTTCCAATTGGTTAATGGTCGCCAGGAAAATACTCAATTCCTGATTTTTAGTCAGACTGACGCGTAAATCCGTCTTTTCGTAACCTACAAATGAAAAGGAAAGCATTGCGCTGTCGCCTGCCGGCACGGTCAAGGAATAGAAGCCATAAGTGTTGGTAACTGCTCCGTAGGGTGTGCCTTCAATGTACACATTAACCCCCGGCAACTGCTCCTGGCTGCCTTTTTCCTTTACAAAACCGCTGATCGTTACGCGTTCCTGAGCGGAAACGGCCATAGAAAACAGCAGTAATGAGATGACAAAAATGAAGCGCATAGCAAGCGGGCTGGTTGATTTTTGTAACAACTCTTCCGAAAATAAAGTATGGATCATAGTAAAGGGTAAAATGGCCTGAGCAAACCTCCGCTTAGCCGTATATACTCCTTTTTGTGTACGTTGGATCAATGTGCGCTTATGCTTTTACCAGTCCCCTGTTTTCGAGCAGATATTTTTCGTCAGCCATTTTTCCCCGGAAGGATTTATATAGCGTCGCAGGCTCTTCCGTCCCGCCTTTTTCAAGAATATTTTTTCGGAATGAAAGCGCCGTAGCCGGATCAAAAATGTTGCCTGTTTCCTTGAAAGCTGCAAACGCATCGCTGTCCAGCACTTCCGACCAGATGTAGCTGTAATAGCCCGCAGAGTAGCCGCCTGCAAAAATGTGCTGGAAATATGTGCTCCGGTAACGCGGTGCAACCTGCCTGATCAGACCTAGGTCTTTCATCTGTTGTTGTTCAAATGTGTCAGGATCTATGGGCACGTCGGGGCTGATACTGTGATAAGAAAGGTCCAGCATGGAAGCCGCAAGATATTCTACCGTAGCAAAGCCCTGGTTAAATTTCGAAGCATTTTTCATTTTTTCTACTGCTTCGTCGGGGATTGTTTCGCCGGTTTGGTAATGTTTTGCGTAAAATTTCAGGACTTCCGGTTCGAAGGCCCAATGTTCCATGATCTGGGAGGGCAATTCCACAAAGTCACGGGGGACCGAAGTGCCGGATAATGATTCAAATTCAACATTGGAAAGCAGACCATGCAGCGCATGGCCAAATTCGTGGAAGAAAGTTTCTACTTCCTCTGCGGTCAACAAAACGGGATTTTTACCGGTTGGCTTGGCATAGTTGCAAACAATGGACACAATAGGAGCAACGCGCTGGCCGTCTTTCATTCTTTGCTTGCGATAAGAAGTCATCCAGGCACCGCCTCTTTTAGAATTTCGTGTAAAGAAATCCATGTAAAAAATACCCGTAAGATCGCCATTTGCCTCTCTTACTTCGTAGGCAGTAACATCTTCGTGATATTTCGGAATGTCGGTGATCGCAGTGAATGTAAGCCCGTACAAGTTTTTCACACCCTCAAAAATGCCGTTACGGACGTTAGCGAGCTGGAAGTAAGGTTTCAGGGTTTCGGCGTCGTAATTGTACTTTTCCTTCCGGACCTTATCTGCATAGTAGGCCCAGTCCCAGGCTTCCAGTTCATCGGCGTTTCCTTCCTTATTCATTAATGCTTGCATTTGCAATGCTTCGGATTTGGCCACCGGCAATGCAGCTTTCCATAATCCGTCCAGCAGATCGAACACATTAGAGGTCATTTTGGCCATGCTTTCTTCCAGAATATAGGCTGCGTGATTCGGGTAGCCGAGTAAGTTCGCCCTTTTGGCACGCAGGGATGTGATTTGTACAATGATATCCTTATTATCAAGGTCGTCGTCGTGGTTGCAGCGACTTGTATATGCTTTGTACATTTCCTCCCGAAGTGCCCGGTTATCAGCATATTGCAAGAAAGGCATCACGCTGGGTTGGTGCAGTGTAAATTTCCAGCTTCCTTCCTTGCCCGCTTCCTTAGCCAGTTGTGCAGCATTCACTTTGAGAGATTCCGGCAAACCAGAAAGCTGCGTCTCATCCTGAATGATCAGTTCAAATTTGTTGGTTTCAGCCAGCAAATTCTGGGCAAAACGGACTGTTAGTACCGATAATTGCTTGTTAATGTCCCGCATTTCGGCCTGATCAAAATCGCTCAGATCTGCGCCGCTCCGCACAAAAGCTTTGTAGGTTTTCTCCAACAAGCGCTTACCGACTGCATCCAAGTTAAGCGTATCCTGAGTGTCGTTGATTTTTTTAACACGCTGAAAAAGCGCGGCATTCAGGAAAATATCGTCGCTATGCTTAGATAATTTCGGCGCAATGTCTTTCGAAAGCGCTTCGATCTCAGGATTTGTATGGGCGGATGCCAGATTGAAAAAAACCGAACTGACCTTGTTGAGCAGGTCGCCGGTGCTTTCCAATGCGATAATGGTGTTTTCAAAAGTCGGTTCCGCTTCATTGGAATGGATGGCCGCAATGCTATTTTGCTGCTCGGCCATGCCTTGCTCGAAAGCCGGTAAAAAATGTTCAGGTTCCACCTTATCAAAAGGCGGAACCTGAAATGGGGTGTTATATGGTGTTAAAAACGGATTATTGGCTTCCTGATGCATACTGAAATTGATTTCGGACAAGATTCTGAATCGTCACGGGTGTTTATCAAACTTATTCCAGCATGCAATTTAGGATTTCAAAGAAGAGTTGCAAGCTACGATTTTCAGTTTGCGGCAACCACACTCTCTTCTACATGGTTGCGCAGCATTAATCCCGACGAAACGCTGGCCAAAATTAGCTTTATGTCATCACCAAGGCCTTTTTTGAACCAAACCTTTCCATTATTAACTGTAGAAACCGCCCCGATTATCTTTCCGTCCAGCTGGAATTCATAACCGTAAACATCATTTTGCGTCAAAAAGCCGGACGAACCTTCCAACTCACGAATCCCCGCAATGTCAATCTGCATACGTCGCGAACGTACAAACCCTACGGTGCGGTTTTTGTTCAGGCTCCGGCTCGAACCGTCGACATTGTGCACGATAAAATCCTAGGCTTCATCGCTGTTTACAGGTTTTACTGAACCGGCAAAGTAGTTTTTGAATTTCAGGGAAACAGAAAAATGATCTTGCAAGGGCTGATATTCTGTCTCCCGGAACCGGCTCACCAATGCAACTTCTGCTGCATTCCCATTTGTTCCAAACTGCTGGAAGCTCAATTTTTCCTTCGCACCGTTAAAACTGACAATGAAGGGAATGGAATAACCGGAAGTCCAGCCGCGCTTCACTTTGCTGGTTTTGAAATCTCCAAATGAAATCACCTGCCCGATTTGCGAACCCTGACGACCTTTCACCGCATAGGTTTCAGTTTCGTTTTTAAGATCATCATCGACCGCCAACTCAGCCGTGCGGCAGGAAAGCGCAAAGAAAGAAATGATGCCGGCAAAAAGAATTGCCTTGGTAAGTTGCAAAGAGGATTTGAAAATCTGATTCATGGCTAATAAATTATTTTTATTAGCCAGAAACCAGAAAAGCCGCGAAGGTTGTAATGTCAGCGTCAAGAATTCGTGAACAGCGATGTATGGATTGGCTTACTTTACGCCCTTAACCTTCATTTTCAATCCGTAAACTGCTGTTTCGGCCGTTACAAAAAGCAGATCATTGTCTTTTCCCCCAAAACACAAATTTGCGGTCCAACCATTGTGAATCGGAAAGTGAGCGATTTGTTCTCCTGTTTTGTCAAACACCGTAACGCCTTTGCCCGTAATGTAAAGGTTTCCTTCTGCGTCGAGGATCATTCCATCAGATCCTTTTGGCACAAAAAGCGTCCGGTTGGTTAATGTTCCGTCTTTTTGAATGTCGTATTTGTAGGTCTTATTGTCGCCAATGTCCGCCACATACAATGTCTTGCCATCTTTCGTGCCGATGATCCCATTGGGTTTTTTAATGTTTGCATCAACTTTAATCAGATTTTTTCCTTTTGGGTCGAGATAGTACACGTGTTCGCCATCCTGCTGCATTTTTGGATCGCGCTTCCAGTAGTCTCTTTTATACAAAGGGTCCGTCAGATAAATACCACCCTGCGGATCAATCCAAAGGTCATTTGGGCCGTTCAAGAGTTTGCCTTCGAAATCTTTTACCAAAACCGTAGGCTTGCCATTTTTATCGAATGACCACACCTGATTGTCTTCATCTGAACATGCGACCAGGTTTCCTTTTTTATCAAAATGCATGCCGTTCGCACGACCAGCATTGTCGGAGAACACGGAGAATTTATTTGTTTCTGCGTCCCAGCGAATGATTTTATTGTTGGGCTGATCTGTGAAAAACACATTACCATCCTGATCGGCAACCGGGCCTTCTGTAAATTTGTAACCGTCGCCGAGTTTCTCAACCTGTGCGCCGGGCGCTACTATCGATTTTGAATCCATTATCTGTGCTGAAAGTAATGCCGGGAACAGCAGTGCCGCTACCCCGGAAAAGATTGAATAAATACCTGCTGACTTTTTCATATCAAAATAATGCCGGGCTGAAGTTTGCCCGGGTTGCGTTAAAAGTCTTTTGGTAATCTTTCCTTACTTATGCAGCCTGCGCTGGAGCAACGGCTTTTGGCTTTATTGGGCTATGCAACCTGATTGCTGTTAATGGTAATTACATAACCTCGCTCAATTTGTTGTCCGGAGAATTCTTCATCCTCAAAACGTGCATACCCGTGCTGCACATGGACATCTTCCAAAAATTCAGGAACTTCAAAGAGATCGTTGTCAAGGATAGCGATATGCGAAATTTTTACAATTTCCGTATCGTCCAGTGCATCGTTCAACTTCTTTGCGAGATAGTTAAGTGCTGCATCTTTGTCTGTATTTATCCATTTAGAGGCGACTAGAACGTCCCAGCGATTTGCAGCATTCTCCCTCAGGAACAGTGCAAAGAATGTGTATTCGCCCATTTCCTGCGCACTTTCTTTCTCAATCTGGATCAGCTTTTTGACGATTTCCTTCATAGGATTTCAAGCATTGTTTTAACACTCCTAATCATTTTTGTAGCCTGCCATGCAATAGCCGCTTAGGTACACCGCGCAATCGAATCGTTTTGCTTGCAGTAAAATCTCTGCATCGGTCAGCCGCTCCAACGCGATGCGTCTCAAATCTTTGGCAGGTATCATTTATAGTGTGTTCGTTTGGAAAACAGCAAAATCTCAAAAATAGCGTCTTATGCGCAACTTGCCAGGTTATCCCTTGCACCTTTTATCCTTTGGCCGGTACGATTTACCTAAGTGGTCATATTTATTTTCTAACGGTCACTTCCTCTTCACCACCCCATCAATCTCCCCCAACAGCGACTTCACCCCTGTACTATCCTGCAACAACTGCCAGATCATCACCCCGCTAACCTTCTGCTTCGCCAGCTCCGTCTTCTTCCGAATTGTAGGTAGCCCATTATAATAAACCATCCCACCATTCAAATGCATCTGATCCTGATTAACTGAATCCGGAAATTGGCGGAGGATGTTTTTGTAGGACATACTTTCAGGAGCGGTGCCGCCGAAGCCGTAGCCGTAGAAGGGAACGCCGAGCGTGAGTTTTTCTTTGGGGATCTTGCGTGTTTCGAGCCAGTATTGAAGGTCTTCCTCGGCCATGGAATAGGGAGCGTGGGGGCCGGGTTTATCGGGGCGCCATGGACCAGTGCGGTCATAGGACATAATGTTGACAAAATCGAACTGGGCCAATGCTTTGTCCGTAAACTGGCTTTTGTAGACGGTGGCGATTGCCGCTGTGATCAGTTTATTTTTCTGTTTTAACGGCCCTGCAAGGTCGGTTACGAAGCTTTCGTAGTTGGCGTCAATTAATGCTCCTTCCAGATCTACGTCAATGCCGTCGAGGTTATTGTTAACTGCCAGGTTTACAAGGTCATTGATGAGTTTAGTTTTCTTTTCTCCTGTTAAAAAGGAAGGATAATATTCCGGAGCGCCGCCGCCACCGATAGATGCCATGATCCTGACATTTCTGGAATGGGCCAGGGCGCCAACTTCTTTAAGATTTTCAGTTCCTGTGAGGTTCCCGAGGGAGTCGGGATTGATGAAGGCAATGTATAAATGGGTGATTTTGCCAAAATCAATTTGTTTGGCAGATGCCAGAAGATCGGTTCGGTTTGGCAGATAGCCGATAACTTTGAACCGATTATCCGTATCACCGCTGCCGGAAGCGGTGATGCTTTTTTTACTACAACTGGTATTTAATGCA
Organism: Dyadobacter alkalitolerans DSM 23607; assembly: GCF_000428845.1. Taxonomy (GTDB): domain Bacteria; phylum Bacteroidota; class Bacteroidia; order Cytophagales; family Spirosomataceae; genus Dyadobacter; species Dyadobacter alkalitolerans. Next base: position 327,047 of record NZ_AUAS01000006.1, read on the forward strand.
AGAATCACCATGAGAACGGAGACGCATTGCTTTAACAACTTCGAAACGATCATGGTGATCCTGATTATGAATGTTTATTTGCCTGCTAACATGATTTTTGCACCGCCTTTGCGGATGGACTCGTAAACGGCGTCGACTACGATCATATCCTTTAATCCTTCGGCTCCGCTTACATTAGGATCAGGCTTGTTGTTGAGGATAATGTCGGCAATGCCATCCATTTGCAATGTCTGGTGCGTGACTATGGGCTGATTCATCGGGCCATTGTGCGTCCGTCCTTTGATCGGGCCGTAGCTGAATGCGGGGCTTAGTTCCACAAAGCCTTTTTCGCCAATTACATAAAGTCTTTCGTAATTATTGAAGTTGTAGGTCGTGCCGCAACTCGCCACCACGCCGCTGGGGAAGCCAAGCTGGAACATGATCGTTTCGTCCACTTCCTTGAATTTCACCGGATCGGTTTTCGTTTCCTGCGCCGTCACCCAGATTGGCTCTTCGCCTGTGGCGTAACGTGCTCCGTTCAATGCGTAAATACCAACATCCATCATGGCGCCACCGCCAGCCAGGGCTTTTTTTAGCCTCCATTGATTCGGATCGCCGGATTTGAAACCCATGTAATTGTTTACATGCATAATCTTGCCCAGCTCGCCCGCCTCGCGCATGCGGATCAGCTCGCGGGTGTGCGGTTCAAAATGCATGCGGTAACCAATGTAAAATTTCACCCCGGCCTTTTCGCAGGCCGCGATCATTTCGCGGGTTTGCTTGGCATTATCAGCCACAGGCTTTTCACAAAGAACGTGTTTGCCGGCAGCAGCTATTTGCAGCACGTGCTTATGGTGCAAGGAGTTAGGCGTCGTAATGTACACGAGATCAATATCCGGATTGTCCTTGACCTTGCTTACCGTGTCGTAGTTATAGGTGTTCTTTTCCGGAATGTTGTATTTCTTTTTCCAGTCTTCAAGCTTGGCAGGTGTGCCTGAAACGGCTCCCACGAGTGTCGCCATTTTACAGTCTTTCATGGCATCCGCAACGCGCGTTCCATAACTGCCAAGGCCCATAATGGCGACGCGTAATTGTTTGTCTGCTTTTGGGCCGGCATAAAGCTCCCGGGCAGCTGCGGGCAGATCGGTCAGCGCGGTTGCACCAATTCCGAGAGTTAATTTTTGAAGAAAATCGCGACGTGAGTCCATAGCCAGTTGTTACAGTGTTAAAACAACTGAAAAAGGGAACGAGTAAGAATATCTCCTTATTCCAATGAATGCTTGTGCATGAGGGGCAGAAAACAAAAAAAGCCTCCGGGTTTCCGGAGGCCTAGTGATTTAAGGTTTACGCTTTAATTATTTGACGGTTAAAGAGCGTTCCAATTTTTGTTCCGAGAGTTCGAAAGATTTGGATTGGATTTCTTTGCCGCTGATGACGTCCAGTTCGTATTTCCCAGCGTCCATTTGGTCCATGTTCAATGTACGACCGAATTTTTGGTTGTCTTTGCTGACAGTTTCGCGGTAAACAACGTTTCCAGCTTCGTTTTTAAGTAAAATCACTGTGTTGGCGTCGCTGTTTGCTTTTGAAACCAGGACATTGATCTTGCCGCTTTTAGTTGGGTAAATCCCTGTTCCGAATGTTGAAGCTTTCTTGGTTTCTTTGTCTTCTGCGTTGGCAGCAAATGAAGATGCGATTAATGCTAAGGCAAATGCGAAGGTTTTGATTGTAGTTTTCATGGCTTATTTTATTTTTATGGCTAATGTTTTATTTACTTTTTGTCTCTGAGGACATAACAAAGGTGGCGCAAATTCCGGTACTATGTAATACAAAGTACAGGAGTGGAAACTTTACGTGAATGAGTGGTTTATATCTTTCATGAGTAATTAAAAGGTTTTTGAAATTCGGTTCAATGATGATTTGTAAGAGGCATATGTTGCTTCTGAATCTGTTAATAAGTGTTAAAAAAAACGGCTCGCTGCAATGCAGGAGCCGTTTTAGCAAAATTTCAATTAAGAATATGAACTATTCCTTTTCTACGTAATCCATATCCTTTGTAAATGTTTCTTCTAAAAAATATAAGGCTAGCAATGCAACCAGCGACGTGGCCACACCAATGAGCAGAGCACTCTGAATGACGCCGAGGTCCGGTTTGAAGCTGACAAACAATGCAGCCAGCGGGATCGTAGCGCCTCTTACAAAATTAGGAACAGTTGTCGCCACAGTGGCGCGCAGGTTGGTTCCGAAAAGCTCCGCGGCGATGGTGATAAACAAGGTCCAGTAACCGTTGCAAAATCCTAACAATGCGCACATCAGATAGAATGTAAACAGGTCGAGCGACGGGATCATCAGATAGCCAATCATCATGGTTAGTGAAAGAATGATGAACAAGCCGATTACGCGCTTTCTGCTTTTCAGATATTGGCTTAACAAACCACTGAAAATGTCCCCGAAAACTTGTCCGGAAAACGCCAGCATAACCGCCTTTCCTGCATTGATTCCTTCAATTCCCTTTGCAGCGCCAAATTCGGGAGAGAATGTGATCAGGATACCGACCACAAACCAGATGGGCAGCCCCATCAGGATGGCCATCATATATTTAGCAAAACGCTTCCCATTCGTCAGGATCATCATGACGTTGCCGCGGTCCACAGTTCGCTCCTTAACCTGCTTGAACATGCCCGATTCAAATACATTGAACCTCAAAACAAGCAATAGCAAGCCCATTCCACCGCCAACAAAATAGGAAATCCGCCATGCGAACATATCCGCCACGAAATACGCGAGGATGGCTCCAAGAACGCCTAATGTTGCCACCAATGTGGTTCCATAACCGCGTATTTCTTTGGGCAAAACTTCAGTAACCAATGTAATCCCGGCTCCCAGTTCCCCCGCAAGTCCTACACCTGCAATGAAGCGGAGCAGTGCATATTGATCCAGCGAGGTGACAAAACCGTTCCCGATATTGGCAAGCGAATACATGATAATGGATCCGAAAAGCACTGAAAGTCGTCCTTTTTTATCAGCAATGACGCCCCATAGAACGCCACCGATGAGCATTCCGGCCATTTGATAATTAAGCAGCCGGATGCCTTCGCCGAGTAACTGATCTGCCGGCACATTCAGCGCTTTCAAACTTGGAACGCGCACTACACTGAACAAAAAGAGGTCGTACATATCGACCAGATAGCCCAATGCAGCCACAATAACCGGCACTTGAAGCAATTGTGAGAGTAAGGTAGGGCGAGGGGTGGAATGTTCGGACATAAGTGATTTGGTTTACTTTGAAAGCTATAATCTATCAATCAACATTCCGCCATCCACACCAATCACCTGGCCGGTGGAGTAGGGGAAATCACCTCTTGTTAATGATGCCACGGCTTTTCCAACATCATCGGGAGTGCCCCAGCGCGGCTGCAATGCAATGCCGCTTTGAAACAGGTTATCGTATTTTTCCTGCACTTTGGAAGTCATATCCGTGGCGATAATGCCGGGCCGGATCTCAAAAACGGGAATGTTAAACTCAGCCATACGAACAGCAAAAAGCAGATTCGTCATCGCCAGCCCTGATTTTGAAATACAATATTCACCCCTGTTCGTAGACGCAACCGTCGCCGAAATGGAAGTCACGAAAATGATCGTCGCTTCAAACGCATGGTTGTTTTGCTTTGCATGTGCCATTCGTTTTGCAATGGCCTGCGTCAGGAAAAATGGTCCTTCAAGGTTGGTTTGCATAACCTCCTGAAAATTTTCGGGAGTCGTTTCCAGGATATCCAGTCGTTCCCGCGGAGCAATTCCTGCATTATTTACCAGAATATTAATTTGTCCAAAAACAGAATATGTTTTTTCGATAATAGCTTCGCGATCAGCTGGGTTGGCGATATTTCCCTGGCAGTAAGCCACTTCCGCACCCAGTTCTCTTAACTCATTCAGGGCTTCTGCTGCGCCCGCTTCGTCACGCACGCCGTTAATGGCGAGGTTATAGCCTTCGTTGGCAAGGGCTTTGGCGATCCCAAAGCCAATGCCGCGACTTCCGCCAGTGATTAACGCCGTGTTTTTCATAATTCCTCAATGTTAACCCACTGACGTTTTTCCCAGCTTTCAATTCCTTTTTCAGCCAGTTGCACACCGCGTGCCCCTGCTTTCAAATCCCATGGGAATGGCGTGTCTTTTACAATGTGTTTCAAAAAAAGCTCCCACTGCGCTTTGAATGCATTGTCGAAAATTTCCTGCTCAGGCACTTTTGCCCAACCTTCAAAAAACGGGATTGGTTGGGGGATATCCGGGTTCCAGACTGGCTTTGGCGTGTTTCCGTAATGTTGCGTGTAGCAATCGCGTAGGCCAGCGACTGCGGAACCATGTGTGCCGTCCACTTGCAATGTCAGAAGATCGTCGCGGCGGACGCGGACGGTCCAGGATGAGTTGAATTGTGCAATGACGTCATCTTCAAGCTCGAATGTGGCGTAGCAGGCGTCGTCTGCTGTTGCTTTATAAGGATTGCCGTTTTCATCAATGCGCTCTGGAATGTGCGTGGCGCCGAGGCAGGAAACAGCTTTTACTTTGCCAAAAAGATTATCCAAAACATAGCGCCAATGGCAAAGCATATCTACAATAATGCCGCCGTCGTCTTCTTTCCGGTAATTCCAGGAAGGACGCTGAGCTGGAATGCTGTGGCCTTCGAAAACCCAGTAACCAAATTCTCCGCGCACGGAAAGGATTTTTCCAAAGAAACCATTTTCCATTAAGCGCTTCAATTTCAGCATTCCCGGAAGCCAGAGCTTGTCCTGCACAACGCCGTTTTTCAAGCCGGCTGCCGTGGCAAGTTCATATAATTCAAGCGCTTCTTCGGTCGTTGTGCCTGTTGGTTTTTCACAATAAATGTGTTTTCCGGCCAGAATAGCTTTTTTAACAGCAGCGGCCCGGCGGCCAGTAACCTGCGCGTCAAAATAAATCTGATACTGCGGATCGGACATGACAGAATCAAGATCCGTTGTGTATTTCGCTATTCCCGACTGTTTGCAAAGCGATTGCAGCTTGCTTTCATTGCGGCCTACCAGGATCGGGTCAGGCATAATCACCTCATCGGCAGAAAGTTTAACGCCGCCTTGCTCGATAATGGCTTTGATAGACCTTAATAAATGCTGATTCGTTCCCATACGGCCCGTCACGCCGTTCATGATAATACCAATGTTATGTGTAGTCATGTTTTTATTTTAAACAGTTTTTAAAAATGCCTCTGTAATTTCTCCCAAAAACAAATGCTGATCCTTGGCCCAGTGAATGTTGGAGAAAATTTCTACCTCACAAAAGCCTTTGAAACCAGTCGCTTCCACCCATCCGCGGATCTTTTTCAGATCAATGCAGCCTTCGCCCATTAACCCGCGATCGTTGAGCAGATCAATGGTGTTGACCTTCCAGTCGCAAACGTGGTAAGCCAGCAAGTTTCTGTTTGCACCGCAGCGTGCGATTTCCTTTTCCAGGTCGCCGTCCCACCACAAATGATACACATCCACCGCCACGCCCACGTAAGGAGAGTTGAAATATTCGGCCATATCATTAGCCTGCGCCAACGTGTTAATCGCTGATCGGTCAGCGGCATACATCGGATGTAAGGGTTCGATGGCCAGCTTTACTTTCAGTTTTTCGGCCAATGGCAAAATGGCTGCAATGCCTTCCTTGATCTGTTCCCTGGACTTTTCCATGGACTGATCGGGCGATGCGCCGCAAACCAGCACGATCATGGGAGCACCCAAAGCTGCGGCTTCTTCGAGTAACTTCCGGTTGTGATCAATGGCCTGTGCACGTCCTGCGCTGCTCGTATGAGGGAAAAATCCGCCACGAACGTAAGAGACGATTTCAAGCCCGGCAGACCGGATCAGCTCTCCGGCACGGTGAGGGCCGATCCGTTCGGTTGCATTCTGCCAGACACTTATTCCTTTGACACCCGCAGCCGCATAATTTTCCACCGCCTCCGAAAGCTCCCAGGGCTTCGTCGTGATGGTGTGGATGCAGCAACGGTTTAATGTTATATTTTCCATTTTTGATTACTTAACAGCGCCCAGATAAGTGTAGTAAGGCAAGTTTTTATTAATGCGGTCTACATACAGCGCCACTTCGCGGGCATGGTAATCGCCCCACATACTGGATTCGCCGCAAGGGATTTTCTGTCCAGCCGGAATGTTGTCCCATCCATTCGGACGGTGGTAGATCGAATGCAGGATCAAGCCCTGATGCGTTGGGTCGGTTGATAAATAAGGTTCTGCAAACAGCGAATCCAATGCCGTTAAGCCTGCCTGCCAGTATTTGTTTCCCTGTTCCGTTTCGCCCTTATCATTCAGATATTTTCCCAAACGAAGCAAACCTTGCGCGCCTATGGCAGCCGCGGAGCTGTCTATAGGCTCAAATTCATTGTAAGGATCGGAAGTTCTGGACGTGTAATCGCCTAATTTATAAAGATGCGGCGCGCCGGTGTCCCAGTAAGGAATGCCGTCGGAAGCAGTATTGTCAATGTAGAAGTCGCAGGTGGCTTGGGCACCCTTTAAATATATTTTCTCGATTTCTGCTCTGCCGCCCAGTTGCGCCAGTTCGTCGTCAGAAAAGCTGGAAAGCGATTCCAATTGTTCTGCAAAACCCGCCATGGCCCACGCAAGTCCGCGTGTCCAGGTGGTGAAACCAGAGAAACCTTGCTGGGAATTGGGGCAGCGGTAATTGCCGTCGTTGGTGTTAAAAACGCTTTCATGTGCCGTGCGGCCCCAAATGTCATAACTATCACGGCCTTCACCATAGTAAACGGCATATTTGGCAGTGGCGATAGAATGCAATGTGCCGCGTTCGAGCAGGCTTGTTTTAACATCATTTTCACCCATTAAGCTATGCCCTAGTAAGTGCGAAACCATCAGCGCACGCACCGAACGTATCGTATCTACAAATAGAGAGTGCGGGCCATTAAAGGAATGGATAAAACCTTGTCCGTCTTTTGTCGTCGTCCATCTTTTGGCTTGGACTGCGCCGGATATTTTCAGGGCGATCTCGTAAAAGTTGCGTTCCCACTCGTTTTCTTCAATGCGGCCTTCGTTCATCAATCTTAATAAGTTGCCGTAGGTGCTCACATTATTGAAACCATGGTCATGCACCCCGAAATGGCCAACATGCGAAGCCATGCTGCTTACCGTGTTTTTACGGGCACTTTCTAAAAACTGCGTTTCGCCCGTTGCATCGAACTGCAAAACCTCCGCGCCATATTGGAAACCTTGTGTCCATTCCGTCCAGCCGCGCAATGTGTATTTGCCATTGACTGTGAAAACGGGCGTTCCTTTTGAATTGTCGTATTCCCGGGAAATAAGGTTGATTTTCTCGGCGGAAAGCTGCCAGAGCTTGTCTATTTTAGGCTGAAGCGAAGCGGCGGTAAGATCGTTGCGAATCTGCATAGTGGATATCGATAGTATTATTTAGCCATTTTATTTTTGGATAATACAAAGATATCCGCCCATTCAGGTGGGGGCAAGGTACATTTTTGCTATTAAATGGTACTTTTCCGAACATGGTCGCGATACTCGTTGGGCGTGAGTCCGGTTTTCTTTTTAAAGATCCGGCTGAAATAGGAAGGATCGTCCATGTGAATGTGGTAACCTATTTCCTTGCTGCTCAGGTTGGTAAATACAAGCAGCCTTTTGGCTTCCAATAGCAGTTTGTCCAGAATGTATTCCTGTGAAGGCGTACCGAGATATTTTTTAATGATCTTGCTTAAATAGTCCGGCGAAACAGAAAGTTCCAGCGCATACTGCTGAACCTCATGCATTTGGCGGAAATTTTTCTCAACCAACTCCTGAAACCTTCCCACCAGCTCCGGAACCGTTTGCACGGCTGATTCGGCGGGTTGAATGTTCTTAGGAGCCAGGAAAGCGCATTTCTGTAACATCAGGCCCAGGTATTTCCCAATCATCGTCTGATCCGTTTCGGAGGTCAGGTGATCCGAAACCATGTTTTCCAGAATGTTATGAAAATAGCGTTTCTCAGTTTCCGAGAGTGTAATGATGGGCTGACGGCGCGCGGGCTGGAAAAACGGGAGCTGTGAAAGCGATGGGCTTACGGGGTTATAAAAAGTGTAAAAATCTTCCGAAAAGGCAACAATGTAACCTTGGAATGAGGTTGAGAATGTGAGCAAATGCACTTGTCCGGGCGTTAAAAAATGCAATCCGGCTCCCTGAATGTTGTAAGAATGGAAGTCGATTTCGTGAAAGCCAGCGCCTTCTTCAATAAAAAGGATCTCATAGTAAGTGTGACGATGCGGTGTGTCGGTAGGTAAGGGCGTAATGGGCAGGGAAACAGGTGATTCCTTAAATTTTCCTTCGCTGTTTTTGAAACGAAAAATCTTTAATGCAGGAACCTGGCTGGGCGTTTTGGGTAAAGAATGTACAGGAATTGCATCGGGAACGAAAGCCATGGACTATGATTTTGCTGACTTAATAACCTTCACAAAAGCCGGAAAACCAAGAGAACTACCACCTTACCGACAATAATGCCAAAATTTTTAATCCCCGGGTGACATTTTTTACTTTTACATTGTTGGTCAATAACACAGTCAGAAACTTTGTCAATTTAATTTCAGCAGGTGAATCAGGAAACTAAAAGCGGCCAGATATTCGATCTTCCTACATTACGGCGCTTATATACATTTGTACGTCCGTATGAAAAGCAGTTCTATCTGCTGATTGTCATCATCTTACTCAATGCATTACTTGCACCGCTGACGCCACTGCTGATCAAATATACCATTGACACGCCTATTGCGAACGGAGATTATGCGCAATTGACTGTCATGCTGGGCATTATGATCGTCGTAACCATTCTGCAAGGTTTCGCGCAGTTCTGGAACACTTACATGTCGGGGTGGCTGGGGCAGTATATTATTAAGGATATCAGGGTTCAGCTGTATCAGAAAATTATCGGTTTAAGGCTTAAATTTTTTGATAACACGCCCATCGGAAGGCTCGTAACCCGCACCATTTCGGATGTTGAAACGCTTTCCAACGTTTTCAGTGATGGTATGGCGGCTATTGCCGGGGACATTTTGCAGTTGGTCCTTATCATTGCGGTTATGTTTTATACCGATTGGAAATTGTCGATCATCAGCTTATCGACCATTCCATTGATGCTGATTTGTACTTACATTTTCAAGGAGAAGATCAAAGATTCTTTTAACGAGGTGCGTGCGGCTGTTTCCAACCTCAATTCCTTTGTCCAGGAACATTTGACGGGCATTGGTATCGTGCAGATTTTTAGCAGCGAAGACATTGAGTTTAAAAAGTTCAGGGAAATCAACAAGGTCCACCGCGACGCGAACATTCGGTCTATTCTTTACTATTCCATCTATTTCCCTGTTGCGGACGTTATAGCGGCTGCGGGAACGGGTCTGGTGGTTTGGTATGGCTCGAAACAGATTTTAAATGCAGAAGTAACCTTCGGGACGGTAACGGCATTCGTCATGTTTATCAACTTGTTTTTCAGACCTATTCGCCAGCTTGCCGACCGTTTTAATACACTTCAAATGGGTATTGTGAGCACCGACAGGATCCTAAAAGTGCTTGATAGTGACGAATATACTTCCAACGAAGGCACATTTGCACCGGAATCCATCAAGGGAAATGTGACTTTCAAGGATGTCTGGTTTGCCTATAATGAAGAAGAATATGTGTTGAAAAATATCAATTTCAGCGTCAATTCGGGGCAGACCATTGCCTTCGTGGGCGCAACTGGTGCAGGTAAGTCATCCGTTATCAACCTCTTAACGCGATTTTACGACATTAATAAAGGGAACATTTATGTGGACGGCGTGGAAGTTCATGACTATGACCTCAATGCGCTCCGGAGGCATATTGGCGTTGTTTTGCAGGATGTTTTCTTGTTTTCGGATACGATCGAAAATAACATCAGGCTGGGCGACAGCAGCATTACCCACGAAAAGATCGTTGAGGCAGCTAAACTGGTTGGCGTTCATGATTTTATTGAAAGATTACCAGGTGGTTACAGTTATAATGTAATGGAGCGCGGCGCCACGCTTTCGGTAGGGCAGCGGCAGCTGATTTCGTTTGTGCGCGCCATGGTGCATGAGCCGGAAATCATCGTGCTGGATGAGGCAACATCGTCCGTTGACAGTGAAACGGAGGAATTGATTCAAAAGGCAATTGAAAAATTAATGAAAGGCCGCACGGCTGTTGTGATTGCGCACAGGTTGTCCACAATCCAGGAAGCGGATAAGATCATTGTTGTGGATAAAGGGGAGATTGTGGAAGAAGGGAACCACGAGCAATTGCTTGAAAAAGAAGGAGTCTATGCTAACCTTTATCGCATGCAATATAAGGAAGTGTTGAAGATCGGAACGGACTTATAAAAAGAAAAGCCATTCCGGGTTAAACCAGAATGTCTTTTGAATTCAATTATTTTTCTTCCCTAATTTCTTCCTCCCGAATCCAGCGGAATCGGTGGCGGGCCGATCAGGAAGTCATCTTCATCATTCCGTTTGGCTGGTGTGCTGTCACCGCCAATGCCCAGCGAATCATTCGCAGCTGGCGCCCATTGCGTCGGGCAGTTGTAATTTTTAGAGATTTTGAATGTGGGCTTAGGGAATGGTCCAGGTTCCAATGCCAGCGATTTGTCCCTGTATATTTTTTCCAAAAAGCTTCCTACGATCGGTAAGGCTGTTTTAGCGCCTTCCCCCAGATCGGTGGATCGAAAGTGGATGCTCCGGTCGTCGCCGCCAACCCAGGCGCCTACAACCAGGTCGCGCGTGATGCACATAAACCAGCCGTCTGAGTTATTGGAAGTCGTTCCGGTTTTACCGCCCAGCTCGTTACCATTACGGGTCACATCAAACTTCCAGCGAATGCTTCCCGAAGTTCCTCCTGGCTCTTCCACGCCGCCTTTCAGCATTTGAACCATTAAAAACGCAGATTCTTCGCTAATGGCCTGACGGTGTTCCGGCTGAAATTCTTCGATCACTTTTCCGTTGCTATCCTCAATTTTGGTTACCAGGATCGGCTGCGTGTAAGTTCCGTTATTGACAAAAACGCCATAAGCGGCCACCATATCATAAAGCGAAACGTCAAATGGCCCCAGCCCGATGGAAGGCAATGGTTTCAAAGGTGTGGTAATCCCCATTTTCTTGGCATAGCGGGCTACATTTGCAGGTCCGACCTGGTCTGTCAGTTCAGCGGTAACAGAGTTGATGGATTGTGCCAATGCCCTGCGCAATGTCATGTTCGAATAGGAGAATGTGCCCGTTGCATTCCGCGGCCTCCATTCCTTTTGCTCGCCGTCTTCCATGTATATTTTTTCAAATGGCTTGTCCACGATCTGATCACACGGTGACATATTGAATGTCGAATCGTCAATCGCCGTCGTGTACACAAATGGCTTGAATGTGGATCCGGGCTGTCTTTTGCCTTGCTTTACTGCATCGTATTTGAAATAATTGTAATCCAAACCGCCTACCCAGGCCTTAATCTGGCCTGATTGCGGGTGCATGGCCATCATTCCCGCGCGCAAAATCCGCTTATAGTATTCCAAAGAGTCCATTGAACTCCAATACTGCTTCATTTCACCGCTGTTTTTCCAGTCATACACAGTCATAGTATCCTTTTTGTTCAGATAATATTTGATACTGTCCGGCTGGTTTGGAAAGTTGGCGGCGAGTGATTTGTATTTGCTGGTGCGTTTTACAACATTGTCCAGGAAGTCCGTAATCTCTTTTCCCTGCTCATCGCGCCATGGATTCTGGTTGCGCCAGTGATCTTCGAAAACGCGCTGCAATTGCTTCATTTTCTGCACCATAGCCTCTTCGGCTGCTTCCTGCATGCGGGAATCGATGGTGGTGTAAATCTTCAATCCATCCGTATAAAGGTCATAACCGTTTTCCTCACCCCATTTTCTCACAAAATCAACTACTGCATTCTTGAAATAATTGGCATTTCCATCGTATGGCGTCTCGAATTTCGTCTTTAACACAATCGGCAAAGCGCTGATGGAATCCGCCTGCTTGGCCGAGATATAGCCATATTTCTGCATTTGATTAATCACCACATTACGCCTTTCCAGCGACCGTTTCATGTTGCGGATCGGGTTATAGGTTGTCGTAGCTTTTTGTAAACCAACCAAAACGGCCGATTCCTGAATGTTAAGGCTGTCGGGTGATTTGCTGAAATAAGATTGTGCTGCTGTGTTGATGCCGTACGTATTGTTACCATAATCCACCGTGTTGAAATACATGGTGAGGATCTCTTCTTTGGTAAAATTCCTTTCGAGCTTAATGGCCGTGAGCCATTCTTTGGTCTTATAAATTAATGTACTGAAACCGGGAACTGAACCGAGCAAGCCGCGAGCGCCGGTTTTACGGGTTTTAAAAAGTTTTTTGGCTAATTGCTGTGTGATCGTGCTGCCACCTCCGCGATCTGTTGCGCCAGTAATGATGCCCACGGCCACGCTCGCCATGGCTTTGTAGTCAATCCCTGAATGTTTGTAAAAACGTACATCCTCCGTCGCAATCAATGCTTTCACAAGGTTAGGGGAGATCATTTTGGCTGTTACCGGCGTCCTGTTTTCTGTATAAAACTTGCCGATCATGACACCGTCCGAGGTGTAAATTTCGGAGGATTGAGCCACTTTCGGATTTTGAAGGTCTTCTACACTCGGCATACTTCCCATGAGCCACAGGAAGTTCGTTTCCACGCAAAAGATGTAAAGGGCAAATGTAACGAAGCCGTATACGAATGTTTTCCAGAGGATCATTACCGGCCTGTAATAAGGCGCATTCACGTCTATGGTGTCATGCCACCATTCCCGGATTGATCTTTTCTTGTTTCGGTAGGATTGAAAATAAGCATCGGCGCGGTTCTTACCCGTAACTAGCGAAGTTAGCTTGTATGCAACACGGTTGATGAATGTTGAAAGCTGTGCCCCAATGAATTGGAACATTGCCCTTATTTTATTAAAAAACGATCTGATAACTTCCATCAAACGGTAAGGTTCGTAAGAATTCAAAGATAAGAAAAGCCGGACATTTTTGAGTTCGTCCGGCTTTTTATGAACTATTTGATCAGGCTTTGTTGAACTTCAACGCCGCACCATTCATGCAATATCTGAGACCTGTTGGTTTGGGTCCGTCATTAAAAACGTGACCAAGATGCCCGCCGCAGGTCCTGCAAACGACTTCTGTGCGGATCATGCCGTGACCCCGGTCCACTATTTCTTCCACATTGCCCGATGAGATCGGCTGGAAGAAACTCGGCCATCCCGAACCGGATTCATATTTCGTCTCCGAGCTGAACAACGGTGTGCCGCAGGCAGCGCATACATAGGTGCCTTCTTCTTTATTGTCATTATATGGGTGTGAAAAAGGCCTTTCTGTTCCTTTTTCAAAGAGCACGAAGCATTGTTGTCCGGTCAGCTCTTTTTGCCATTCTTCTTTTGTTTTTTCTACTTCTCTCATTTCAATTTGTGTTTTAAAGATCATAGCATCAATAGAAATTGGGCCATATCAATATTAAACGCGCAAGGCGTATTTATCGTTTGCTAAAAATGCGTCTTATCCACGAATCTTCTGGTGGCCAGCATTGATTTTGTGATTCGGGCGGGCGGCGGAAAAGTCCTGCCGAAATCCCAAAATACAAGTTAAAGGATTTTGGATTGCCAATATTCAGTAATCCCGTTAAATGATCCGTTCCTAGCCACAAAGGACCGATGCGGCCGGCGAGGCCGATTGCTGGCGATCTGTAACGGTTCATCAATGTTAAAGGAACGGAAATTTCATACCATTTATGCTCATAGCGCGGTGTTACCGAAATAGCAGATTCGGCTTTCATGCCAAATGCACTTTGAGGAATCAGATTTTGAACCCATAACCCGCTTACGTAAACCCGCGGCTGCACATGATAATCAACACTTGCCTGAAAAGCCGTTGGCAACACCGACTTAAAATTAGGTGCCAGCGGCGCTCCACCGTCCAGAGAACTGTTGATCGCATTGAAAATCCCCTCGGAACCTTCCAGCTTCTGGAACGAATTGTAACGAAGTTCCTTGTTGGTTGTATGAATTTCCTGCTGCAGAACATAAGCTGGATTTTTGAAATGAACCCGGCCAATGTCTGTTAGCGAAACGGCTACGCGATACAGATATTTGTTTTTGGATGCGTCACGCTTTCTTTCGCCTTTTTCCGTGTATGAAAATTTGTTGATATCCGGCCTGTATTCATAAACGGCACCGAGGTCAAAACCCCAGCCGCTTCCCGGAGGCGCGCCGCCTATCAGCCATGCTGGTGAAGGTTTTATATTTTGAAAACCCTCATCACGGGTTATCCCGTAACGCATATTAATTTCTTCCACGCGAATAAACTGGCGTTTGTTCTCCCAGGTTTCGTCCGGCTGAATGTCATATGAAGAATTGTCAATGATCGCATGCGCATTATAAAGCCCGATCAGCCTTTTCACTGTAAATCCGACTTTCAAAAAATCCGTTTCATTATCAAACACCGTCCCGCCAAGCGTGAACGCAACTTCCCCCATCCCATTCAAATGCAGCCTGCCCGATTGGTTGTCGAAGAAAGGGCCTTGCAATTCTTCCAGCTGGGTGGTTTTAGTGATCAGTCTGGCAAGCGGCTCCGTCACGCCGGATGTGTTCAGCATGTATCTTACCCGCGTTGAAATGCCTACGCCGATCTTTCCTTTGAACAAATTAAACATTACAGAAGGCAGTCGGGTATCTCCACCGGCGTTCAGATATTTCTGATTTCCATTCAATTTTTCCCCCAGATAGGAACGCGGAAACTGTAAAACACCTCTTTCGTTACGGTATTCGTCGGAGACAGTGTTGGTAACCAGGTTCAAAAACGAGTAGGGCGCTTCGTATCTGACGTGATTGTTGGCCGTGTAAAACTGAGTGCCGACTACATTGACATGGAAGCTGTAACGACTGTCTGCAACAAAGGCCGGATTGTGATATAATGCATTGGTTCCAGCATAGTTACCCATTGCAACACCTGGCAAATGCTGGGCTTTGGCAGCCTGCGCCAATCCCAGAATAAGTGCAATTGCAGGTAAACTATATTTAAACATATTATTAAGAAGACGTTGATGCGGGGCCAATTCGCTTGCAAAGAAAGGCCTAACTGCACGGACTTGCAACCAATGTTTATTGATTGGAAAAATAATGTTTGCATTAAACGAAAGGCATGAATTTAATATTTAGCATAACCTCGTATTTATCAGTTTATTTGTTTGTTAGTTGAAAGATTGACCATATATTGTTTTGTAAACAACTGATATATACTTATTCAAATTTTGTATTGTATGAATTTTTCATTTTCTAATTATCAAAGCGAAAATTTCTTCGATGAAATGTTCACAGCTGATGGGGAGATAAGGCCGGGTTACGAACATTTAAAGAACAAATTTGAAAACCTCACACACGACGACCTTACCAACCGCCAGCTGGCTACCGAACGTGCATTGCTTTCGATGGGAATAACTTTCAATGTCTATTCCGAAGGTGAAGGAACTGAGCGGATCATGCCCATAGATATTATCCCGCGCGTGCTTTCGAATGCAGAATGGGAATGGCTCGAAACCGGTCTGAAACAGCGCATTAAGGCATTGAACATGTTCATTGACGATGTTTATAATGAACAGAATATCCTGAACGACGGCGTTGTGCCGAGAGAGCTTATCGAATCCAGTAAATGCTTTTTGAAACCTTGTATCGGCCTGAAACCGCCAAAAGGAATCTGGTGCCACATTACCGGCACCGATCTCATCAAAGGCGATGACGGGACATTTATGGTTTTGGAAGATAACTTGCGTTGTCCTTCCGGTGTTTCTTATATGCTGGAAAACAGGGAGTTGTCTAAGCAAATTTTCCCGGACGTGCTGGCCAGGACTGGCGTAAGGCCGGTTTCGGATTATCCTACCCGGTTGCTGCAAATGTTACAGCATCTGGCCGACCGTCCTAATCCGACAGTAGCTGTGCTTACGCCCGGAATCTATAACTCAGCTTATTTCGAACATTCTTATCTGGCGCAGCAAATGGGCGTCGAGCTGGTGGATGCGCGTGACCTGGTGGTTTCGGATGGATATGTAAAGATGCGGACGACCAACGGACTGCAAATCGTAGACGTAATTTACCGCCGGATTGACGACACTTTCCTGGATCCCGAATCATTTTATGCCGATTCTCTGATTGGAATTCCTGGGATTTTTGAGGTTTATAAAAAAGGCCGTGTAGCATTAGCGAACGCGCCGGGAACTGGTGTGGCCGATGATAAGGTTGTGTATGCGTACGTTCCGCGTATCATCAAGTATTATTTGGGAGAAGAGGCTATCATTCCTAATGTGAAAACCTACATCTGCGGGGAGCAGGAAGATTTCGATTATGTGCTCGAAAATATTTCTCAGCTCGTGGTGAAGGAAGCTAATGAAGCAGGAGGTTATGGTATGCTCATCGGCCCCAAAGCAACGGAAGAAGAACACGAGCTGTTCAGGCAAAAAATACGTGATAACCCGAGGAACTACATTGCGCAGCCCACGATTTCATTATCTCGTGTGCCTTGCATGGTAGACGGACATGCGGAAGGCCGGCACGTGGATCTGCGCCCATACATATTATATGGTGACGATATCAGTGTTATCCCGGGTGGTTTGACGCGGGTAGCCTTGCGTAAAGGTTCTTTGGTCGTAAATTCGTCACAAGGCGGAGGAGGCAAGGATACTTGGGTGTTGTATTAATTTATCATTAACAGTTGCTGGCAGGCTGTTAATGATGCTGGTTTATTTATTCTTTAAACCAAAATTGTTGACTGCCTGATTTTATCAATATATAAAGCAACTTAAATGATAGAACAATGCAACGTGAAGTAACCGGTTGGTATAGTCCGGCGCTGAATGAGAATATGGATATTGCAGTCTACGGACATTATGGAATAGCCTTGTTGATGATTCCCACGGCAGCTTCGGATTATTTGGAATATGAACAAAATGGACTGATAGAGAGCATTGCACCTTTTATTGATGCAGGAAAAGTAAAAGTTTATTGCATTAACAGTATCAATTCGGAAAGCTGGATGAACCCCTATATGCATGGCTACGATAAGGCCGTGCGGCACCAGCTGTTTAATGATTATGTAATCAAAGAAGTGATCCCTTTTATCAAGGATACTTCGAGCCAGGACAACGAAATCATAACAGTAGGCGCGTCTTTTGGTGCAATGCATGCCGCTAACCTGTTTTTCAAGCATCCGGATTACATCCACGGCATCATAGCCATGAGCGGATGTTACGATCTGAGCCAGTATACAGACGGTTATTACGATGATAATGTGTATTTCAATTCTCCAGTGCATTATCTGCCGCAATTGAAAGCCGAGTGGCATCTTTCGATGTATCGCGATAGCCGCCACATCCACTTCGTCACAGGTTCAGGTGCATATGAGGTTCCCGAATATTCCAGGGCCATCTCATCGATCCTGACTTCAAAGAATGTTCCGCACGAGCTGGACATCTGGGGACCCGATATGCCGCATGAATGGTGGGTCTGGAAAAGAATGCTTCCTTACTATTTGGAAACGAGATTTTGAGATATAAAAAAAGGAAATGCTGAATCCGGCATTTCCTTTTTTTGTCTGCTATATCCTAAGTCTTATGGCCATTACGCGCCTTCAAACTGCCTCAAAAAGCGCACATCGTTTTCTGTAAACAAACGCAGGTCATTGATTCCGTAACGGAGCATTGTGATCCGCTCAATTCCCATCCCGAATGCAAAACCAGTGTATTCCTCGCTGTCGATTCCGCAGTTTGTAAGCACATTAGGATCGACCATTCCCGAGCCTGCGATTTCTACCCAGCCGGAATATTTACAAATGTTGCAGCCTTTTCCTTTACATATAAAACACGTCACATCGATTTCGGCGCTTGGTTCCGTGAACGGGAAGTAGGAGGGACGCAGGCGAATTTTTGATTCCTTACCAAACATTTCTTTTGCAAAATGATATAATGTGTCTTTCAGATCCTTGAAACTCACATTTCGGTCCACATATAACCCTTCCACCTGGTGAAAAACACAATGTGCACGGGCCGAAATAGCCTCATTCCTGAAAACACGCCCAGGCATGATAGACCGGATCGGCGGTTTTTGTCTTTCCATTAATCTCACCTGCACATTGGAAGTGTGCGTGCGCAACAGCACGTCGTCCTTAACTTCTCCCTGGCTTTTTGAAATGAAAAACGTATCCTGCATTTCGCGCGCAGGGTGGTTATCTGCAAAGTTCAAAGCGCTGAAATTATACCAATCCTTCTCAATTTCAGGTCCATAGGAAACATTGAAACCCATTCTTTCGAAAATCTCAATAATCCGCCTTCTTACAATGGTCAATGGGTGCAAGCTTCCCTGCTGGTTAGGAACGACTGGTAAAGTCAGGTCAAAAACCATTTCCGGATTCGCATCGACAGCGTTTTCAATGGCTGCATTGAATTCCTGAAACCGGTCTTGTGCAAGATTTTTAAGCGTGTTCAGTTCCTGACCAACCGCGCGACGGTCTTCCTGAGGAATGTTTTTCAACCCGTCGAACAATTCTGATACGACACCTTTTTTACTGATATATCTAAGGCGGAAAGCTTCCAACTGGTCTTTGCTGTTGACTGCAGTTTGTTCTATTTCCGAAATTAACTCTTTAACGCGTTCGGTAACCATAAACTATTGTTGTTATCAAATGATTGGAGGCTGGTATGTATCAGGATTCACACCAAAAAGCGGTGCAAAGATAATTAAAGTTCGGCCTAGTGATGTGAATCTATTGCGGCTAAGATTTTGGGAGTAGGTAAAATTACGCATTTAACCAAGTTTAGTTACGTCTTTTCCGTTTTCTGCAAATGTTAAAATACTGTAAATGAATTAGTTGCAAACACATGCGTACTTCTACGTATTTTCTGAATATACGCTATGTACTAATTTTGAATACAAGAAAACAAAACATATTAGTCTCTATTACCATGAAAAACTTTCCAAGCTTTACACACCGCAACCTGTCATCAAAACCAATCAATGGCAGCGCCGCTTTCATCTCCGTACAATCAATGGGACGGACCGTTTACTTAGCTCCTGAGATAATTACTTTCCTGGAAGGCGAAGGCAATTACACTTTCATATATACGAACACCGGCAAGAAATATCTGGTTTCCAAGACTTTGAAATCACTGGCCGGTCA
Source organism: Dyadobacter alkalitolerans DSM 23607 (assembly GCF_000428845.1). GTDB lineage: Bacteria > Bacteroidota > Bacteroidia > Cytophagales > Spirosomataceae > Dyadobacter > Dyadobacter alkalitolerans. The sequence goes on from NZ_AUAS01000006.1 coordinate 346,266, forward strand.
ATTAAATCAAAACTTCATGCGTGTGCACAAATCTTACATGGTAAATTCGGATTACGTGGTTGCACGTCTTGAAGATGATCGCATGCTGAAATTGTCTTGCGGCAAGGAAGTGGTGGTTTCACGCAGGAAAATCAAAGAGGTTTCCGGAATGTTGGATCATACCAACCTGCGCATCTCCGCATAAGAGCTTTTGGTGAATTAAATTAGTGGGTTATTCATAAAAACAGCAGCCATCGCATAGATCGAAGGCTGCTTGTTTTGTTTTAGTGAGTGAATGAGTGAAAAAATAGTGCTTTAGAATATTCACTCATTGGCTCATTCGCTCATTGTCACTAGAATATCTTCAATCCAAGCGTCACCTGCCAGGATTTAATCTTTTGCTTCACAGACTCGTTGCCGTTTCCAACATTTTGTCCATTCACCTGGAACGATGCAAGATTTGTAAATGAACCTTCCCTTCTCACATCCAGACTAAAACTGCCGATATCCAGGCCAGCGCCCAGCTGATATCCGAATGTTGCCTCAGACATTGCATTGTTCAGGTCCGAAGTATAATGTTCAAAAGCATCTCTTAACCGCTGATTATCACCAATTCTGAATGAAGTTACGGGTCCCGCCAAAATCCTTAACGGACCGCCTTTGAAACCGATGAGCAAAGGCACATCAATGTTGCTGTATTTGACATTAATTCTTTCCGTTACGGGTGTTTCAAGATGATTCTTAACGATTTCAAATGAACCTCCTTTGGTGGAAACAAGCACTTCGGGCTGAATAAATAATGTACGGCCGAATCTTGCGTAAATCCCGCCTACTGCACCGGTTCTTGTATCAAAGCTTTGTTTCAGATTATCCTTCACTTCCTTGCCATCATATCCCAGGTAGGGATTCCCCGCAGCGTCGTATCTCGTTGTAAAAACATTTCCCATCGTCAGGCGCGATAAATTCACACCACCCTTAATACCGAACGCAAAACCTTTTTTCTGTGCTTGCGCGGATGTTATGGCAATCAAGCATAACAGGCAGAGGCAAGCTACTTTTTTCAGGATGTTCATGGATAATATAATTTTTTAAGTAAAACCGGTTAATAACGCCAAAAAATAAAAAACTATACCCGGCCCATATTTTTTTTGATTTTGTGATTGAAACGTACAAATATTTAGATAATTATTGGGTAAATCGTGTTAGTCTTTAAGGATATATAAATATTACTTTTCTACTTATGGCCAAAGCCAAGACAGCTTATTTTTGTCAGGAATGTGGGTATAATTCACCCAAATGGGTGGGTCGCTGCCCGTCGTGCGGGGAATGGAATACTTTTGTTCAGGAAGTCATTGAAAAAGAAGATAAAAAGACAGCCGTTGCCTGGAAAGGCGTTAATCTGGCCAGCAGGCCGCGTTCTATTGCTGAAATTGAATATCAGAACGAGCCGAGGATCACAACATTCGACGGAGAACTGAACCGCGTGCTGGGAGGTGGAATTGTCCAGGGTTCGCTGGTTTTGATCGGAGGTGAGCCCGGAATCGGGAAGTCGACGTTAATGCTCCAAATTGCACTTACGCTTTCAAACAAGAAGGTTTTATACGTTTCGGGAGAGGAGTCTGACCAGCAGATTAAGATGCGGGCAGAGCGGATGGATTCTAAAAGTGATAATTGCTTTATCCTCACTGAAACACATACACAAAACATTTTTCGGCAAATAGAAGATTTCCAACCTGAGATCCTGATCATCGACTCAATTCAGACAATGCAATCCACTTACATTGAGTCGGGCGCTGGCAGCGTGTCGCAAGTGCGAGAATGTACGGCTGAGTTTATGAAATATTCCAAAGAAATGGGCGTTCCTGTTTTTCTCATCGGGCACATTACCAAAGACGGTTCGCTCGCCGGACCAAAAGTGCTGGAACATATGGTGGACACCGTTTTGCAGTTCGAAGGCGATCGCCACAACACTTACCGCATTCTCAGAACCGTAAAGAACCGCTTTGGCAGCACTTCCGAATTGGGCATTTATGAAATGCATGGCTCAGGTTTACGGCAGGTTAGTAACCCATCCGAAATCCTCATTTCGCAGCGCGACGAGCCTGTTAGCGGCATTGCCATAGGCTCCATGATGGAGGGGAACCGCCCATTATTAATTGAAATACAATCTCTTGTAAGCGTTGCCAATTATGGAACGCCGCAACGAAGCAGCACGGGTTTTGACGGAAAGCGGCTTCAAATGTTGCTGGCAGTTCTCGAAAAGCGCGGTGGTTTTCGCTTAGGCGTCCAGGATGTGTTTTTAAATGTTGCGGGTGGATTAAAAGTGGAGGATCCCGCGATTGATCTGGCGGTGATTGCTTCTATTGTTTCTTCTTATGAAGATAAATTCATTCCGGCATCCGTCTGTTTTGCTGCAGAAGTGGGGCTTGGGGGCGAAGTGAGGGCTGTTAGCAGGATCGAAAACCGGATTTTTGAAGCAGAAAAATTGGGTTTCAAAAAAGTTTATATTTCAAAATACAACAGCAGAGGATTGGACTTGAAAAAATTCAGGATTGAAGTGATCGCAGTGGCAAGCTTGGATGAGCTTTTCATGTCGCTCTTTCTTAACACTTAATGCAGACATTATGGAAAACACCTTATCAGTATTTTGCATAATAACTTTGCAGCTTGCTGGTAAGGCGTTCGTAAATCGGTTTGCTGAATTCTATGAATAGTTGCTGCCGAGGAGGAGGCATTAATTCCTGACTTTTGCATTTCCGGAGCTGGGCTGGGGTTAGCGCGCGTTCATCGCCAGTGAAATAAGCCCATTCACACATCCAGTTGTATTCACCATTGAATTTTTCCTGGGTAACCACACGCTTCGTTTTGAAATCCATGATCTGCATATCTAGTAACCCGGCAGAGAGAACAGTTTTGCGACTTTGCGTGAGCTTGGCTGTGACTTTATCGTAAACAGGCTTTTTTGTTCTGCCGACCTGTTTCTCACCCACCTTTACGCTGTCTTTACTAATCACAACCTCAGTATTTTTTTCCACCAGCGTATTTCCCACGACGAAATCATCGAATTGCAGTCTGATAATGTGGTCCGGTTCAAGTTTGAGGTTGGCCGCTTCTTCGGGCATATAAAATCGCACGAATTTATTCAGCCGCTTATTGGTTTGGAGATATTCATTGACCCTTTCCTGAAAATATTCATTGCTTAACTGGTAGGTGCGTGAAGTGACCAAAACCTGCTCCACAACCACCTTAAAAGAAGCCACCTCATAAGCCAGTTCGAGCTTTTTCTCTACATCATTAAAGTTCGGGATCAGGTTATTAACCACTTCAAAATGCTCGTAAGCCTTTCGCGCGTTTTCCCGATCGCCTATCGCCAGCAATGTTTGGCCTGCTTTATAGCGGACATATGCGGCATTATTTCTGGCTGCCTTTTCTTCTTGTTCAAAATTTCGGGCAGCCACCAATTTAGCGCAGGAAGTACACTGATCAATCGCCTGAAAAAGTCTGTTTAGCTTGATGTAGGATTGTAACTCATTTTCCCATTTAAACAGGTCGTCGGATTCTTTATTCTGCTTGATATCATTCAAATGTTGTTCGAGCGCCAGGGGATAGGCTTGTTTAAGCGCATCAATGGACGAGCTGTGTGTGGCATTGTTGCTCAACTTATCCACTGCCCGGATGACAGATTCGTCGAAATCACCCTTTTTAAGCGATTTCTCAGCAGATTTACAGCCTGCCAGTAACAATAAAGTAAAGGCGAAATAGAAGATGGGAGTAAAATCTTTTTTCATATCTGATAGCAAATAGGGAAGGACCTGCGATCAAATTTCTGAAAAAATTACCTCATTTTAGCGTGTTTCACCAAATAGGCCATTAAGATAGGATCGAAGCCTTTTGCAATGTCCGCCTCGATAAAGTCGATCTTATACTGGCCGCATTTCAGTTTAAGCTTTTGATAAAAATCGCCCACAAATCCTTTGTAAGATTCCCTTACCTGATCCGGTTGGACCTTAACCCTGTCGCCCGATTCAAGGTCGATAAATTCGTAAGGACGGTTTTCGAAAGCGAAGAGTTCTTCGGTTTGACGGTCGGTAACGTGGAAAAGTAGGACTTCGTGGAGGTTGTGCCTTAAATGTTGCAGGGCTGAGAAAATCTTATCGGCCTCTTCCAGATTGTCGAACATATCACTGAAAATCACAACAAGCGAGCGCTTATGGACTTTTTCCGCTATCTGATGCAGCACATTGGCAACAGAAGTCTTTGTCAGCGGCCTTTTGCTTTGCAGCACATTGTCCAGTTCCAGGATAATCTTGTGCACGTGCGACGGCGTTGATTTTACAGCCGTCTGGATTTCAATGTCTTCGGAGAATGTGCAGAGGCTTACCGCGTCTTTTTGTCTTTGCAAAAGATATGTGAGGCTTGCTGCTGCCATGACGCTGAAAGTCATTTTACCATAACTTTCCTCGGGGTAATACATTGAAGAGGAAGTATCGAGCAGTAAATGGCAGCGGAGGTTGGTTTCTTCCTCGTAACGTTTAACATAAAGGCGGTCTGTTTTGGCATAGACCTTCCAATCAATGTTACGGGTGGACTCCCCTGTGTTATAAAGCTGATGTTCAGCGAATTCAACGGAAAAACCGTGAAACGGGGATTTGTGGAGGCCCGTAATAAAGCCTTCCACAAGTTGTTTTGCCAGAAATTCCAGATTGCCAAACTCCCTTACTTTTGCTAGATCAAGTTGCCGGCTGTTCATTCTGAAATTGCTTTATCTGTTGCCGCGCATAGCGACTACTTTTCCCGATCTGGCGTCAATTTGTTCATTCGGATCAAGGAGCACCATTCCTTCCATGCCTACTACGCGGATGGAGACATTGGCAACACCTTTTGCAATAATGCCAAGTAATCTGGCGGCCTCGTTGCTAAGATCCACCAATCGGTTTTTTGCGAAAGGTCCGCGATCGTTAACTCTTACAATTACTTTTTCGTCGTTGTCCAGATTCGTTACTTCGAGCATCGTATTAAGCGGGTAGCTTCTGTGAGCTGCTGACAATTCTGTGCTTTTGTGCACTTCTCCAAAGGAGGTTTTTTTGCCGTTGAACCGGGTTGCGTAATAGGATGCGTGACCAGTTTCAGTTTTGCCGAGTTTAACCTGTGCGAAGGTTTCAGGCGTGAAAGCGAAAGCTAACAGGATAAGAATCAGGATACGATTATAAGTCATATCTGTGGTTTTAGGTGAAACATAAATAAGGTAAAAGCCCTTATTTCATACCGTTTATTTGGAGTTTGCCGAGAAATTGGAAACCCACGAATTTCAAAACTAATAAAAACTTTTTAAAAAAGAGCAATTCTGAAAGCAAAAGTGAGAGCGCTACATGAAAAATGTACTAGTCAATACTAACAAATTGCTAATATGCTCTTGTTTTTTTGTTAGCAGCAATAAACTTTATATTTTAGCGTTTGAAAACCTATTTAAAACTTAACATAGTGGAAGACAGAGAGCAAATCTACTCCAAAAGGGTCAGGGCAGGAAAACGGACTTACTTCTTCGATGTTCGCTCGACGCGATCCAACGATTATTATCTTACCATCACGGAAAGTCGTCGTCATCCGCAGGGAGACGGGTTCACGTATGAAAAACACAAGATGTTTTTATACAAAGAGGATTTTGATAAGTTCGTTGATGCTTTGAAGGATGCCGTGGATCATGTGAAAACAGAGTTGATGCCGGAAGTTGACTTTTCTCAGTTTGAAACCAAGGCCGATGAAGTGGACGTAGTTGGAGAGTCGGACCTTAAGTGGGATTAAAAAAATTAACAGAATGAAAAAGCCTTCGCAATCAATTACGAAGGCTTTTGGTTTTTCTACTCGCTAAGTGGTAATTTTGTAAATTATCATCTGGCAGACAGGAGCTCTTTGCATTGTTGCATGGAAAACTACCTGCTTTTAACTGCATAAATTATAACATGAGTCTTCAATGTGGGATCGTGGGATTACCGAACGTAGGGAAATCCACTCTTTTTAATGCCATTTCAACCGGTAAAGCCGAAGCCGCCAATTATCCTTTTTGTACAATAGAACCGAACGTAGGCGTGGTAACCGTGCCAGACGAGCGTCTGGATGTTCTTACAAAACTGGTAAGTCCGCAGAAGGTTATACCAACCATCATAGAATTCGTTGACATTGCCGGCCTTGTGAAAGGCGCAAGCCAGGGAGCAGGGTTAGGGAATAAATTTCTTGCCAATATCCGGGAAGTTGATGCCATTGTGCATGTTGTAAGATGTTTTCAGGACGAAAACGTGGTGCATGTGGAAGGTCGCGTGGATCCTGTTTTTGATAAAGAGATCATCGACATTGAATTACAGATGAAAGACCTTGAATCTGTTGAGAAAAAAATTCAGAAAACAGAAAAAGGAGCCCGTGCCGGTGACGCAAAAGCGAAAGCAGAACTGGAATGGTTGAAAAAATACAAAGCAACGCTGGAAGAAGGCAAAAATGCCCGCAGCGTGGTGATTGATGCAGAAACCAAAGAAGCCGTGATCGGTGATTTGCAATTGCTGACTGCCAAGCCTGTTCTTTATGTTGCCAATGTGGATGAAAACTCAATGCTGACCGGCAACGAGTATTCTGAAAAATTGCGCGAGGCTGTGAAACATGAAGGCGCAGACGTAATTGTCCTTTGTGCAGCTATCGAATCACAGATTTCGGAAATTGAAGATCCGGAAGAGCATGAAATGTTCCTGGGAGAATATGGTTTGAAAGAATCAGGTTTGAGTAAATTGATCAAAGCATCTTATTCACTGCTGAACCTGATTACGTATTTCACAGCCGGAGTGAAGGAAGTAAGAGCCTGGACCATTGAAAAAGGCTGGAAAGCACCACAAGCTGCTGGTGTGATCCACAGCGATTTTGAAAAAGGTTTTATCCGTGCAGAAGTTATCAAAATTGCTGATTATGAGCAATATAAAACGGAAGCAGGTGTGAAAGAAGTTGGTAAAATGGCTGTTGAAGGAAAAGAATATGTCGTAGCGGACGGTGATATTATGCACTTCCGTTTTAATGTATAATAAAGAATTTCAATGATGAAGGAGCGGCTCAATGGTCGCTCTTTTTTTTGTGCCTTTTAGCGCCTTCTGTTCCATTCCACGGTGCGGTAACCGATCAGCAGATCGGCTCTTCCGGCTTGCGGGCGATGGTAAATGAGGATGTCATAATCATTCTCTGTTGCGCCATAATTGCCTTCAATGTATCCCTCATCCGGTGTTTGTCCCGCCTTGACCATTGTGTAATTGTAATTGATGACGCCTTGTTTGATCATCATTTCAACTTCATAAGCATTTGTCGCCGCATTGTAAGTCATCTTATTAGTATCCGTAAGTTGCCAAAGATTAAATGCGCCATTGACGTAAAATGTGGCCTCGGGGTCTTGTTGGGTTCTCAATGTGAAAAGGACAGGCGTATAGTCAGCTTCGACACTTCCGTTGCCTGATTCACGTTGATCTACAATGTATTGGCCATTGAAATCGTCCGTTTGAATGTATGCATTGTTAGCCCGGGACTTGTCAGGGAATAACATCAGCCTTGTAAATTCGTCCGACCGCTCGATTTCATTAACGCCAAAACCTCTTCCGGTCAGGCTGCGGCTATCGAAATAGCGAAATTCGTTTCCACCAGGAAAAGTGTTTTCAAGGTCGAAGAATGTGTATTCCAGAATCTGATCAAAAGGCCTGACATTGGTTGGTTTAAAATTAGTCCTTATCTCATTGAAACGGAAGTTTTTCCGGAGCACCACCTTCAAATCTGTTTGTGGTGCATTCAACGGATATCCTTTATAATCGACTACAAAATCAATCTGCTGATCAGAGAACTGCTGCTGAATTCCTTGTGAAAAACGCGCTTTTGCATCGATATTTACGCGCGATTCATAAAGCATGAAACGCCGGCTCAGGACAGGCTTCCGGTCCCGGTCTGAATAAACATAAATGACATAGTTGCCTGACAGTTTAAGCTTTGGCAGTTCAAGTTTATAGTGAAAATAAGGCACTTTAGTGCTGAATGCCTGCTGATAATCATTGATCGGGTATTCGTTGAATTCAAATGTAAATTCGATGTCATTTAAATTCGATTTGGTCCAATCCGCATTGCAGTGGATGATCTTTGCTCGGTAACCTTCAAATTGACCCGTTAAGTCGTCAAACTCTAAAACCAATGGAGCGGCACTGGTCAGCGGCTTAATTGCTGGCGTAAGCAGACGTGTTGGGTTTTCGGGATCATCAAGTGCAGGATAAAGTAAAACGGTCTTTATTTTATCATTATATATAAAATCTTCCAATCTGATGTTTTGAGATTGCGCATTCGCATTTCCATACGTTAACCCAAACCACAAAAAAAGCGAAATCAACCTCATAATAAATCATTAAAATTATCCTGTGACTTTTTATGTAATGTACGTCTGAATAGCCAAACGTGTTTTGCACGCTGGCAACTATTTTTTAACTTACATTATCCAACATGATCGCACAGACTATTAAAATGTATTCAGAACACGAGTATTTGGAGCTGGAAAGGAAAGCCGATTATAAGAGCGAATATTACCAGGGAGAGATATTTGCGATGGCGGGGGCAAGTCCTAATCACAATCGGATTATGGCAAACCTATCAGGGGAAATTTACATGGCACTGAAAGGCCGATCTTGTCAAAATTTTTCAAGTGACATGCGCTTGCATATTCCCCAAAACGGTCTTTATACTTATCCTGACATAATAATCCTTTGCGGGAAGCCGGAGTTCTCTCAAAATGATAAGGACACATTAATCAACCCATCTGTAATTATTGAAGTATTGTCTAAATCTACAAGCGCATATGATAGGGGTGATAAATTTCGGCTTTACAGATCAATCCCAACATTGACGGACTATATCCTTGTTGATTCCTTATCAATTTCCGTCGAGGTCTTTCAGAAAAACGAAGACGGCACTTGGTTGTTGAATTCAGAAATCAACAACATTAACGAGCGGATCACATTGACAAACATTAATGTCCAGATAGAGCTGAAAGACGTTTATGCTCGAACTATTGGATTGAATTAGACATTAAAAGCAGAAAGGGGAATCAAACGATTTCCCTTTCTGCTTTCATAACATTAAATCTCACTTCCCAGCCAGCGCATCCACTTCCAGCATCAGATTCTCCCAAGTCTCCGTGCTTTGATCCAGCTTCTGCTTAATGTCAGCATAGAAGCGGTTTAAGTCGGCAAGTGCTTTTGCATCATTGTAAATCTCTGGATTAGCGAGCTTTACTTCTGTTTCGGTCTTTTTAATTTCGAGATTGTTGATCGTTGATTCCAGCTCCTCGATCTGCTTCTGTGCTTTCTTTATTTTTTGAGAATCTTCGTTGGAAACGGGCTTGCCATTGTTTTTTGAAGCATTGCCGTTAGAAGCAGGTTGCTGAGACGCTTTTTGCGGAGGCGCGCTGCTAACCGTTGCTTTATCGCTCACCGCAGACTGCAATCCCCGCTCTTCCACCCACACTTCGTATTCATGATATGTTCCCGGATATTCCTTAATCTGGTGATCTTCAATGTACCAGATCTTGTTCGCAATGTTCTCAACAAAATATCTATCGTGGGAAACCACGATGTAACTGCCTTCATATTGCTGCAAAGCCTGGATCAAAATGTTCACCGACTGCATGTCCAAGTGGTTAGTAGGCTCATCGAGCAGCAGGAAGTTGGCTTGTGAAAGCAAAACCTTCGCTAAGGCAACCCGCGATTTTTCACCTCCCGAAAGGACCTTAATCTTCTTGAAAACATCATCGCCTGAGAAAAGAAAACAGCCTAGAACGGTCCTTAACTCCGTCTCCGTTTTGTTAGGATTAGCATATTTGAGCTCTTCAATGAGGTTATGGTTCACATTCAGCGATTCCAGCTGGTGCTGTGCATAGAATGTAAAAGAAACATTGTGCCCTAATCTTCTTTTTCCTTCAATCGGCTCTGTTCCAGCCACAACACGCAGCACGGTTGACTTTCCGCGTCCGTTTGCTCCGATCAACGCGATCTTATCGCCGCGTTCCATGCTAATGTTGGTGCCGTCCAGAATAACCTTATCACCATAAGCCTTAGAAGCATCTTCTAATTGAAAAACGTGTCTTCCAGGTTGCGTAGTAAACTGAAAACGGAAATGCACTTTCGCATTCTCGTCGATCACCTGGTCCACAACCTCCATTTTATCCAATGCCTTCACACGGCTCTGAACCTGACGCGATTTGGTTGCTTTGGCTTTAAAACGCTCGATAAAACGTTCGGTCTGGCGAATTTTGGCCTGCTGATTTTCATAAGCACCACGCTGAATTTCGTTGCGCTCTTCTTTTTCCTCCATATAGTAGGAATAGTTTCCGGCGTAGTAATTCAGCTTTCCATTGGCAACTTCAACCGTTGTATCAATGGTGTTATCCAAAAATTGCCTGTCGTGGGAAACCACGATCACAGCGCCTTCGTAACTCTGAACATATTTCTCAACCCACTGAATAGAAGGTAAGTCCAAGTGGTTGGTTGGCTCATCGAGCATGAGTAATGATGGTTTTTGCAAAAGCAACTTTGCCAGCATCACCCGCATTCTCCAACCCCCGGAAAACAATTTCAATGGTCTGTGTAAATCATCTGTAACAAAACCCAAGCCTTCCAGGATCGCTTCTGCCTTGGATTGAATGGTGTAACCGTCCAATGCTTCAAATTCTTCCTGAACCCGAGCCAGCTTATCTACCAGTGCATCCGTATAATTGTGCTCCATGTCGTGCAGGATCTTGTCCATCTGGATCTGCAACACATTCTGCCGTTCAAAAGCCTGCATGGCCACGGACAAAATGGAATCATCACTCTGGTAAGAAAGCAAATCCTGGTTTAGGAAACCGATGGTACAGTCGCCCGATTTGGAGATATTTCCGCCATCCGGCTGAAATTCCCCGTTTATCATTCTAAGCAATGTTGACTTTCCTGTGCCATTCAGACCGATAAGGCCGATTTTTTGTTTGGGCTTGATATGCAGCGAAGCACTATCGTAGAGTGCCCGGTCGCCAAGAAAGTAACTGAGGTTGGTAATCGCGATCATGCCGCAAAGGTACGGGGAAAGTGGGAGATAGAAAAAGTGGATTTGTTGGAATAGTTATAAAAGCCAGTGCATAACGACGTTATTGTCAGATTTAATGTAAATTTGAACATGAACAATCTCTTCCCGATCTTCCTTAAACTTGAAAACCTGCATACGCTTATCGTGGGTGGAGGATATGTGGGACTTGAAAAAATCACAGCGGTGCTGGACAATTCGCCCCTCGCCAATGTTACGCTGGTTTCTCCCGACATCCGCCAGGAAATACGCGATATAGCAAGCCTGAATTCCCGGATAAGTTTAATTGAACGCAGGTTTGAGGATGCGGATCTTGACACGAAAGACATGGTTATTGTCGCAACCAATGATAAGCTGAAAAACGCCCGGATCGCCGGCGTAGCCAGGTCGCGGAACATGCTTGTCAATGTAGCCGATACGCCCGCGATCTGCGATTTTTATCTGTCTTCGGTGGTGAGGAAAGGGAATTTGAAAGTGGCGATTTCCACAAATGGAATGTCCCCGACGCTCGCCAAGCGTTTGAAAGAGGTTTTAGGGGAAGCGTTGCCAGATAATCTGGAAACGGCAATGGAACAATTAAAGGCTGTCAGGGATATGTTGAAGGGCGATTTTGCCTATAAAGTTGACGAATTGAACCGCATTACTTCCGTTTTGACAGAGAAAAAAAATTAGTCAAAAAAACGCCCAAAACGCCCGGTTACATCACAATAAATTTGAGTACAGAAAGTTTTATTAATTGCAAAGCGAAAGTTTAGCGCCACCCCTCCATATCGTTCCGTTTTTCTGCGTATTATTGAGATAATTAATCATTAAATCCGTCCTGGCGGAAACCCATTAATTTGCGTTAGACTTATACTTTGTTCTATATGAATGTTCTCTATCGGATCAGTGGCCTGAGTCGGCTTTCATTTTTGCTTGCATTCTTCGTTTTCCTTTCCAGTTCAGTTTCTGTTTTTTCAAATACAATATCCACTGCGGATATTGACATCAAGGGGGTTGTAAAAAGCTCTACCGGTGAAACGCTTGTTGGGTCCACTGTCAGGGTGAAAGGAACGCAAAAAGGCACGGTAACGAACGAAAAAGGTGAGTTTGTGCTCCAAGGAGTGAATGAGAGTGCCACGCTAGTGGTAACAATGATCGGATTTTTGCCCAAAGAAGTTAAAGCTGCGAGAAGTGTTTCTATCGAACTCGCCGAGGATGCAGTGGGGTTACAGGATGTAGTAGTAACTGGTTTTCAGCAAATTGATAAAAATAAATTTACAGGATCGGCTGTAACATTAAAAACGGACGATGTCAAGATCGACGGTCTGCCCGATGTTAGCCGGATGCTCGAAGGACGTGCAGCAGGTGTTTCTGTCCAAAACGTTTCAGGAACATTCGGCGCTGCGCCCAAAGTGCGGATTCGCGGCGCAACTTCCTTAAATGGCGATAACAAGCCATTATGGGTGATTGACGGTGTCGTGCAGGAAGATATTGTGAACATTTCCAATGATCAGCTTTCAAGCGGCGATCCTACAACATTGCTAGGTTCCGCAGTGGCAGGGGTTAACCCGGCTGATATTGAGACGTTTGATATTCTTAAAGACGCTGCTGCCGCCGCGCTCTATGGTGCGCGAGCCATGAATGGCGTAATCGTGATCACTACGAAAAAAGGAAAAAGCGGCAAGCCTGTCATTACGTATTCCGGGAATTTCAGCACGCAGCTGACTCCCAGTTACAGGAATTTCAACATTATGAACTCCGCTCAGCAAATGTCCGTGCTGGGTGAGCTCGAAAGAAAAGGCTTCCTTACTTCCAGCGTCCTGTCCAAACCCGATTATGGTGTTTATGGCAAATATTACAATTCCCTCGCGGGCGACGATCAGGGAAATTTTCCCCTTGCCAATACGCAGGAAGCGAAGCGAAATTTCTTGCTGGGATACGCCCGGACCAATACCGACTGGTTTGATGTCCTTTTCAAGCAAAACTTCATTCAGGAACATTCCGTAAGCGTTTCATTTGGGACGGACAAATCACAATCTTATGTATCAACCAGTTATCTTGATGATAATGGTTGGACAATTGCTGATAAGGTCAAGCGATACACATTAAACTTTAAAAACAATTACCAGCTTTCACCGAAAATTACGCTTGGGCTGCTGACGCTTGCTTCCGTAAGAAGACAGGAAGCGCCTGGTTCGCTGAGCCGTAGAAGCAATCCGGTCGAAGGCAAGTTTGACAGGGATTTCGACATTAATCCTTTCAGCTATGCGCTCAATACGAGCAGGACGCTGACTGCATATGACGAAAATGGAAACCTCGAATTTTTCAGAAGAAACTTCGCACCATTTAACATTGTATCGGAGCTGGAAAACAACCGGATCAAGATTAATCTGGCCGATATCAAATTGCAGGGTGATTTTTCTTATAAAATCACGGATAACATTACCTATGATTTTATAGGTGCGCTGCGCTACATTCAAACGGGCCGTGAGCACATTATCACCGAAAATTCCAATATGGCCAATGCATATCGCGCGGCGGATAACTCGACGATTGCATTAGCAAACAAATATCTCTACACCGATCCCGATGTGCCCAATGCATATCCTGTGGTTGTGCTCCCCAGCGGTGGTTTCTACAACCGGAACGAGGATCAGATGTTGTTTTATAACATTCGTAACAACATTAGATACAATAAAAATTTTAATGAACGGCACGCTGTCAATGTGCTGGCAGGGCAGGAAATTAAATATACTAACCGGCAAAATTCCAATAACACCGGTTATGGCTTTCAATATGGGCAGGGTGGGACGCCGTTTGTGGATTACCGGATCTTGAAACAGACCATTGAAGCCAATTTCCAATATTACGGCATGCGGATGGATTACGAGCGTTTCGCCGCATTTTACGGAAGCGCCGGTTATACATTAGACGACAAGTACAATTTCACAGGTTATGTCCGCTACGACGGTTCCAACGGCTTCGGAAAGTCGGCCATAGCGCGCTGGCTGCCAACGTACACCGTAGCAGGTTCCTGGAATTTTGACCGTGAGAATTTTATAAAAAGGTTTAAATGGCTCAGTATGGGTCGGTTGCGCGCGAGTTATGGACTTTCTGCGGACACAGGCCCGGCGACCAACTCAGCAGCATTGTTCCAGAGCATCATTACCAGACGTCCTTACAATGATGAAAAAGAGTCTGCTATACAGCTTGCTTCTCTCGAAAACACAGAGCTGACCTGGGAGAAGCTTTACAGCGGAAACCTGGGATTGGATCTTGGGTTTCTGGCTAATCGCATTAACCTGAGCGTGGACGGTTACATTCGAAACAGCTTTGACCTGATCGATCAAATCAAGACGTCGGGGATCGGAGGGCAGATTTACAAAGTGGCCAACTACGCCGATATGCAATCCTATGGCGTGGATTTTTCTTTGGATGGGGTTTTATTTAAAAACAAAGACTGGGATTTCCGCTCGCGTGTGACCGTGGGTTATGCCCGCACGCAGATCACGAATGTGGATAACAGCCCCGGCATTTTTGATCTTGTCAAAGCAGAAGGCGCCAATGTAAAAGGAAAGCCGGTTCGGAGCTTATTTTCTATCAAATATGACGCACTGAATCCGACAACAGGCGTTCCTATCTTTTTGAACGAAAATGGGGAAGTGAGTTCGGATGTTTACCTGCAAGATCAGAATGTGGGTTACCTCAAATATGAAGGGCCGGTAGATCCACCATTTACAGGTGGTTTTAATAACACATTAACTTATAAGGATCTGTCGCTGAACGTGTTTCTAACGTATCAGGCCGGCAACAAAATCCGTCTTAACCCGCTTTACAAGGACACATTTAGCGATTTGGATGCCATGCCGAGGGAATTCCTGGATCGGTGGGTTATGGCAGGTGATGAAAGCGTAACAACTGTTCCGTCCATCAGCGATATGCTTGAAAAGCAATATCTGTCAGGAACATATCCCTATAACATCTATAATTATTCAACCGAGCGCGTTGCCAGAGGGGATTTTATCAGATTGAAATCTGTCTCACTGGCATATAAAGTGCCGTTGGTGGTTGCTGCAAGATACGGTTTCAAAGGAGCGAGCATTCAGCTTTCGTCTATCAATCCATGGTTGATTTATGCGGATAAAAAATTGAAAGGACAGGATCCTGAGTTTTTCAACTCGGGTGGTGTGGCCCAGCCGATCCAGAAGCAATTCACGGTGGCGCTCAAACTGACATTATGATCGTGAAGGGGGTAATCAGTATGGATGATTTTAAGTTTTTGAATATGAACAAGACTAAAATTTTTAAAAAGATACTTTTCGTTCTGCCGCTCTTCATGCTGGCGGGTTGCGAAGAATTTCTTTCAACAGAACCGGATAGTACCAGGGCCACGATCAACACGCCGCAACAGGTTTCTCAGTTGCTCACGACAGCCTACCCGCAAGGAGGTTATGTTGTTTTTGCGGAGTCAATGAGCGATAATGTTGCAGACAAGGGCATTGGAGAAGATGATAAGACGAACCGCGCATCTTTTCTTTTTGAAGAAGTAGAGGCCACGGTCGATGAACAGGATTCTCCCGACCAATACTGGGCGGAATGTTACCGCGCCATTTCTGTTGCTAATCAGGCGCTGGACATTATCAGCAAATCTTCAAATCCGTCGCAGTATGATGCCCAGCGGGGTGAAGCATTGGTTGCGCGCGCTTATGCACATTTCATGCTGGTCAATTTTTTCAGCAAATTTTTCGATCCCAGTCAGCCGAATACAGAGCCGGGCGTCCCGTATGTTACTGAGCCAGAAACGGTTGTTTTGAAAAAATATGAAAGAGGTACAGTTTCCGGTGTATATCAGAAAATTGAGCAGGATTTGATTGAAGGTTTGCCGTTGATCAGTGACGGCTCATACACCGTTCCGAAATACCATTTCAACCGGGCAGCAGCGAATGCATTTGCAGCGCGTTTTTATCTGGTAAAAAGGGATTATCCCAAAGTGGTGCAGTATGCAAATGCCGTTTTTCCGGGCAGCAGCATTGTGGATAACCTCCGCCCCTGGAACACAACCTATTCTAGTCTTTCACCACAGGAACTTTACAACACTTATTCAAGGGCAAGTCAAAATGCAAACCTGATGCTCGTTGAAACCGCTTCCCTTTTCGGAAGACATGTTGCGCGTTATCGTTTTGGAATGAATTTCCAGAAATGGCAGGAAATTTCAGAAAGTGAGAATATTATCAATAATTCGCCGGGATGGTCTTATCCATTGTATTCCCAGGGAGATAACAATTATCTGATCCCTAAACTGAATGAGTATTTTGTAAGAGAATCCGTCAATGCGGAAATCGGGCAGCCTTATGTCATGTTGCCGGTTTTCACGGCGGAGGAAGTGCTTTTCAACCGCGCCGAGGCCAATGCATTCCTGGGAAATACCGCCGCGTCATTGGCCGATCTGAATTTATTTGTGAGCAAGCGTGTCGGTGGCTATCAGCCTGATAAGCATACTGTTACAGCCGCGAGTATCCGCCGGTTTTTTGGGCCGGGGAGTCTCAGGGACGGGATTATCAATACAATCTTGTCTTTCAAACGTGTTGAGTTCGTTCAGGAAGGCATGCGCTGGTTCGATTTGCAGCGTTATGCGCTGCCCGTGACCCATCAAACGGTTAATGGCGGCACGCTCACGGTTCAGGCCAATGATCCGAGACGAATTTTACAAATTCCACAATCCGCTACATTGGCAGGCATTGAACAAAACAAGCGTTGATCCTTAGCATTTAATGATATGATGATAAAACAATTACATAAATTATTCTTCGCAGCATTGTTCCTGACGGTGGGACTAAGCAGCTGCAAAGAGGAAGAGATCGGGGAGGTGGAAGACATTCCCGGCCTCGGAGGTGACGAATGGGTGCAGGGGCCAATCGATAAATGGATCCTGGACAGTCTTGTGACACCTTATAACATTTCGGCCAAGTACAAATGGGACCAGTTTGAATTTGGTAACATCACCAAAACGCTCGTTCCGCCGGACGAGTCACAAGTTGTCCCGCTGCTGAGCACCATTAAAAAAGCCTGGACTGTGCCGTATGTGCAGGAAGCAGGGAAAGTTTTTTATAACAAATTTTCGCCCAAATTCTTCATTCTATCCGGCAGTAACGAGTATAATGCAGAAGGGTCGATCACGCTCGGAACGGCCGAGGGCGGCCGTAAGGTTGTATTGTTTGGGGTGAATCTTTTCAAGATAAAAGGAATGGCCGGATATGATGCGGCCCGGGATTCGTCCTTTGTGAAAGACTGGTTTTTACATACCATCCATCATGAATTTGGTCACATTTTGCATCAGACTGTTCTTTACCCGGTTGAATATAAGGCTGTTTCAAGATCATTATATCAAGGCGGAAACTGGATCAACTGGTCGGATAATGATGCGCGCCGGGATGGCTTCATTACGGCTTACAGTTCGCTGAACTTCGATGAGGATTTTGTGGAAATGATCGCCATGATGCTGACGGAAGGAAAAGCCGGTTTTGACAAAATTGTAAATGCTATTCCCGAAGGCACAAGCCCGCGGGGAACGACCAAAGCGCAGGCGCAAGCGGCATTAAGACAAAAGGAAGCGATCGTGGTCGCTTATTATAAAAACACCTGGAAAATTGACTTTTATAGCCTGCAAAACAGGGTTAGGGGATCAATGAACAAGCTTTTTTAATTGTATTTCAAAATATTTCCGGATGAAAAAATCCATTTTATATCTGCTGTTTTTATGCGTCTCTCTCACGGCTTGTGAAAATAACGACGACACATTGTTTGAAGAAACAGCCGATGCGCGACTGAACGCAGCGCTGACATCCTACGAAAAGCAACTTGTGGAGTCGCCATATGGCTGGAATGCAGTTATTTACCCTGGCGGTGGCGGGACTTACGGTTTTCATTTCAAATTCGATGCTAAGAACCGCGTCACCATGTACTCCGATTTTTCCGATGAGTCTGCTGCCAAACCAAAGGAAAGCAGTTACCGCCTGAAAGCAGTGCAAACGCCGGTTCTGATCTTTGATACCTATTCCTATCTCCACATTCTGTCTGATCCGGACGAGGAGGTAAATGGCGGTGTGCGCGGTGACGGGCTGTTGTCTGATTTCGAGTTCAGCATCTTCCCGGATTCGGTTAAAGCGGAATCGATTACGCTTGTTGGCAGGAAAAATAACAGCAGAATGGTTTTAACCAAAGCAACCCAGGCGCAGGCAGCATCATATGTGGCGGGTAATCTGGCAAAAGGCGCTTTGTTCAACAATATCACAAAGTATCAGGCCTATTTTAAAAGGGTCACTTTGGGAAATGTAACTTATGAAATCACATTAAGCCCAAGTACGCGAACCATTAAGATGACGTGGCTGGATGGAAACATACCGAAAGTTTTTACCAGCAATTATTACTTTACAGAGGCAGGCGTGGCATTTGCTTCGCCATTGGTCAATGGTTCACAAACGATCAACGGCTTTACAAATGTAACATGGAATGCCAATGCGGGCCAGGTCGGGGTTACCGGGGCTGGTTTAAAAGGAACCGTAGTAAGTGCCACCAAGCCGCTATCCGTGGATCTGGCGGCGTCCAGAAGATGGTGGCAAGAGCCGATTGAATCGGGCGGAGACTGGCGTTCACTGCAAGGATTTCATGTAAATGGGGTCGACGACGCATTTAAAATACAAGACTTGAAGGAAGGTGGAGCGCAATACGCTTTTGTCATTTACCAGCCTGGATATGGTGCAACTTATGACCTTTTCGGTCCGATATTTTTTGAAGATGATGCGCTAAGACTTATTTACGGTTTTGCGCCCGCTACACCGACTTTTGCCAGCGATGGTCGTATCATTTTTCGCGAAGCAGGAACGTTCGACAAAGTTCCTACGACGGGGCCCGCAGTAGAAACTGCTAAGTTGCTATATGAACCGAGCGGCTATTATCTTATCCAGACTTCTTCATCAACGTATGATATGGTCAGCGCAAAGGATGCCAAATCCTGGATCAGCTGGCAGTAATGACATCATACATTTGTTTTTGTATAAGGCACTAAAAAAAACCACTTCCAGGCAGAAGTGGTTTTTTTATTATTCCTGAAGTCACCTTTTGTTAAATCCCTTAATTATAACCCTCATTCTGAACCAGTTTCTGGTTTACATCGATCTCCCGTTGCGGGACAGGGAAGATCAGTCTTGGAGAGTTATAGGGGATTGTGCTGATGTTTTGCTTATTCCGTTTTGCATCATGGAGCGCCAGGCCTTCAAAAGCGAGTTCTAAGTGGCGCTCTTTCAGGATGGAAGCCAGTGTTACAGCCGTTGTCGCTTTCAGTCCGGCTCTGGCCCTGATGCGGTTAATGTCGGCTAGCGGCGTCGCCCCTACGACAGTTCCGAGCCGAAAATTTGCTTCTGCGCGTGTGAGATACATTTCGGCCAAGCGGAACTGCAATACATTACCCAAATTATCAAGATGCTTTTGCGTATATGTATTGTTGGTTGGCGTCAGGAAAAATTCGCCGCGCTTGTCGCCTGCTTCATAAAGTGCCCTGTGCTTATTCAAAATACGGATATCACCGCGTCCGCCCGTTCCCGGAATGTCATCAATGGTAGTTCCGAAAAATGTATTCAAATCATTTACACCGTCCTGTTGTGTCACAATCATCGCGAAAATATATTCAGCAGGATTGGCGCCACCATTGTTTAAGAAGGTGTAGAATAGTGATTCAAAGTCGCTGTTCAGGGTGTATTTGCCCGATGAAATAACCGTATTAGCCTCATCGCGCGCCAAAGCGAAATTGCTTTGCTGTAAATAAACCCTCGAGAGCTGAGCCGATGCGGCGTATTTTGTCGCGTAAATGGTGTTGGATTCGGGAAGCAGCGATTTTGCTGCATTCAAATCTTCCAAAACCTGCGCATACACTTCGGCCACTGAGTTTCTCGCCAGTTTATCTTCCTCAGTCACAACGCGTGTTGGTTTGAGTACGAGCGGAACGCCGGGATTTGTTGCGTTATCGCCGTCGCCCCAGGTTTTAGCATACAATCTTACAAGGTCGAAATACAACGAACCACGGATAAATCTCGCTTCGCCTTCGATGCGTGCCCGCTTTTCTTCGTCCACAATGCTTAGCGCTGACAGCACATTGTTGCAGCGGTTGATCGCGATATAGGAGTCGCGCCAGATCAATTCGGCAGTTAAATTTTGTGTAGTAAGCTGTCTGGCAGATATTTCGAGCATATTCCTGAATGTCCCGCCGAAGGCGATCTCATCATTGTTGCCCAGAAGCTCAGAGGCGTATTGAAAAGCACCACCATAAACGTCAACATCCTGCAAAGCGTCGTAACAGCCGATCAGCGTCACTTCTACGTCTTTCGATGTGCTTAATGCTGCCGTTTCGTCGATACTTTGTGTTGGGTCAACGTCTAGTTTGCTATCGCAGGCACTCGTGAAAAACAAACCGGCGGCTAATGCCACATTATATATGAATATTTTCCTTTTCATGATTTTTTAGAATAAATGGCTGAATGCAATTAGAAACCAATGTTAACACCGAAGAGCAACGTGCGTGGCTGAGGCGGTGTGTAGAAGTCGTTTCCAAGTGCGAATTTCAAATCTCTTACGGGAATGTCATCGGTGCTTACTTCGGGGTCCCAGCCTTTGTAATTGGTCCAGGTGGCCAGGTTCATGGCGGATACATACACACGGACACGGTCCATCTTGATCCTGCTCACAATGCTGGATGGTAAATTGTATCCCAATGTCATGGTTCGCAAGCGTAAGTATGAGCCATCATAAATGTAACGCGTAGATGCCTGGTTACCATTTCCTTTGTAAAAACGCGCCTCCGGTACATTTGTATCGGTGTTTTGCGGAGTCCAGGAATTGAGCTGATCCACTGTCTGGTTGTCTTCATAGATGCCGTTGGCCGAAGCATATTGGCCAACACCATAAAAATTGATTTTATTTCCGGCAACACCATTCAGAAAAACCGTCAGGTCTAATCCTTTGTAAGAGAATGTGTTGGTGATCCCGCCTACGAATTTCGGGTTTGGATTACCTGCAACCACCCGACGTGCGCTGTTGTAGGAAGAGGTTGTTGATCTGTCAACGTTGCCATTGGCTTCTTCCGTGTTTTTGTAGAATAGCGCATCGCCGTTTGCTTTGTCCACACCGGCATATTCTACGGTATAAAACACACCCACAGCCTCACCTTCCATCACCCGGCTCATATTGGAAATCCCGCCTTCAATGATTTGTTTCTGGATGTTTGTGACCTTGTTCTTGTTATTGGCAATGTTAAATGAAGTGCTCCATTTGAATGCACCCACAATGTTCTGTGTATTCAGCACGAATTCAAAACCTTTGTTTTCCAGCTTTCCGACATTGGCAACCTGGATAGCAAAGCCCGAAGTTGCAGGAACATTCACTTCCAGTAACAGACCATTGGTTTTTTTGATATAATAATCAATTTCACCATTGATACGGTTGTTGAACAAGCCGAAATCAAGACCTATATCAGCCTGCTTCGTTGTTTCCCATTTCAAATTAGGGTTAGCCAGCTGTGAAGGACGCTGTCCGGCTGCTCCGCCATAACCAGCATCTCCTGAGAACAGACCGAGTTGCGGGAAATCACCGATCTCCGAGTTACCTGTGGAACCATAGCTTCCTCTCAGTTTAAGGAAGCTCAGCGTATTATTTTCTTTCAAAAAGTTCTCCTCCGTCAGCACCCAGCCTGCGGATACAGAAGGGAAAAACCCATAACGTGAATTCGCGCCGAATCGCGAAGAACCGTCGATACGTGCGCTGGCAGCCAGCAGATATCTTTCAGATAACTTATAATTGAAGCGTAAGAAGTAGGATAGGAAACGATAATTGGTCTCGGTAGAACTTCCGTCCGACTTCGTGGCCGCACTCGCGATCTTTTTGTATGAGTTGGAGGGAAACTGCGTTCCTTCAATGAAGTTCTCTTTCGTTTGAGAATCCTGATAGGACATACCCAATGTTGCGCTAATGCTATGGATGTCAAATGCCTTATCAAAAGTGAAGAAATTGTTGGTATTGTAGTTGGTTACAAACGTGCCGAAGTTTTCGCCCAATCCATTCACCGCCTGATCTACATTGCGCAGGTTTTGGCTTTGGTAATAACTCTCTTCATTTTGATTCAATAAATCAACACCCAGCTCAGTCCGGAATTTCAGAAAAGGCAGAATGTTGATCTGTGCATAAGCATTGGTAAGGTTCCGGAATGATGTGGCCGTGAAGTTTGAATATTTAACCGAGATCATCGGGTTGAAATACAAGGGCAGGTTAACATCCCCCGGCGGCGTACCAATCGGCAAACCCGTTTCTGGATCTGTAAATGGGGTTAATGGCGTTAATGCAGACATTTGAAGCGGATTCGAGAATGAATTGTCTCCCGGCAAGCGCTTGTTCACCGTTCTCGCCAAACCCATTGATAGCCCGACCTGCAACCAGTTGGACGCCTGATGATCCAGGTTCATGCGGGTCGAAAGCCTGTCCAGCTCATTGCCGATGATGGTTCCTTTCTGATCCAGATATTGGCCTGAAAGGAAAAATTTCGTTTTATCATTTCCTCCATTCAGCTGGAAATCAAGCTGCTGCATGCCGCCTTTTGTGAAGGCCTGATCCTGCCAGGGGTAGTTCTTCTGCTGAGGTGTGTTGGCAGTTCCCAGGCTGTAACGGTTCAGGTTATCCAGGAAATAGGCCGTATTCGATTCCGGATCGCTGGGGTCGTATTCATCTATCCGGTCGCTGTTAAGGGCCGCGGCTGTGTAAAACCGGACGTATTCTTCTGCATTCAAAAATTGCACCCGTCGTGTTGCTTCCGAAGATCCCTGCTGATAATTGATACTAACATTGGTTTTTCCCGCCTTACCACGCTTGGTTGTGATCAAAACAACACCATTAGCAGCCCGGGAACCGTAAATAGAGCCCGCGGAAGCATCTTTCAGGATTTCTATGGATTCAATGTCGTTGGAATTAATGTCGGACAGCGGGTTGGTGGCACCACCTGTGCTGCTACTCAGATCGGACGTTGTAATGGGCATGCCATCCACCACATACAATGGCTGGCTGCTCGCGCTGATCGATGAATTTCCACGGATCCGGACATTGATCGCCTGGCCTAACTTGCCCGAGCCGCTATTGACATAAACACCCGCCGCACGTCCCTGCAACGCCGCATCCACGCTTGCAACAGGCATATTCTGTATTTCCGTGCCTTTCACCTGCGCAATGTTACCCGTCAGATCGCGCTTGATCTGTGATCCGAAACCCGTCACGACCACTTCGCTCAAACTGCGCGTATCGGTTGACAGTTTTACATCAATCACACTTCGGCTGCCGACAGTAACCTCCTGCGCAGTTAACCCCACAAAACTGAAAATGATAACAGAACTTGACGAAGGCGCGCTGATCGTGTAGTTTCCATCAGCGTCGGTTTGTGTTCCAATGGTCGATCCTTTGATCTGAACCGTTGCGCCCGGCAGCGGTGCCGCGTCGCTGTCCGTTGTAACTTTACCGGTAATCTGAACACTCTGCCCATAGACGGACATCCACGTGCTCAGCAAGCATAACATGGCTAATAGTAGATTTTTTTTCATGATTACTAGAAATAATTAGAATAGAAAACATCGAAACAAAAATATGGTTTTCAGTACAATAACAAAATATTGTAACTGGCGTGGTTCAGAAGTGACACTATTTATTCTTGTTCAAAAGAGGAGGAAACGCCTACCAATATTTGCCTTTAGACCGGGCAAACTGCGTTCCGCGCACAAAAATGCGGATATGATTATACAGAGATGCGGCCAGCCCGAAATGTTTTCGTAAAACATAAAATCGGTCAATTAGTGAACGGCGGTGATTTTGTACGGATAGCCCGCCAACCAGATAGCGGCAAAGTGGGTTTTCAATGAACTGAATCCGCTCCGCCCGCTTTAAACATTCAATTTCCCAATCAATGTCTGCGCTGAGATTGGTAATGTCATAGGGTGGGGCAATGGATTTTTTAGCGATAAATGCCTGATGGCAAACCTTCATACCCAATGCAAAGTCCTGCCATTTCAGTTTCCGGGGCAGCGAATGCGGTGTGAATTCGCTCCGCAGACCTATTTCAACGCCATTTTCCCGCACCAGCATTGCATCGCTATAATAGACATCAGCATCTGATCCGAATGCGGAAAAGAGGTTTTTCAGGACATTAGCATCATAAATTTCATCGCCTGCATTCAAAAACCACACATATTTTCCGCTGGCCAATGCAAGGCCTTTATTCATGGCATCATACAAACCGCGGTCAGGCTCTGAAACTATTTTGGATATAAATGAGTGTTTGTCAGCGATTTGCAGCGTACTATCTGTGGATTTCCCGTCAATGATCAGATATTCCACAGCTTCCGGAGCGGCCATGTTGCTCAGCGCGTGCCGGGCACTTTGGAGGGTGCGTTCAAGAAATGGTTCGGCATTGTATGTGATCGTAACGATCGTGAGCAGCGGGAAATCATTCATTTGCGAGCAGTGTGTGATATAATTGTTGGTATTGATCCGCTACGACGCGCTCGCTATACGTTTCCAAAACTTTGGAACGTGCCTTACCGGGTAATTCAGCATTGTTTTCAGGATTCAAAATCCACTCGATTCCTTCCGCAAGCGACTGTGCCGAGCCTTGCAATGCAATGTATCCGTTGACTTGATGGTCGATCATTTCGGGAATTCCGCCGGTGGCAAATCCGAGGGCCGGCGTGCCGCAGGACATAGCCTCCATGATCGTATTGGGTAAGTTGTCTTCCAGCGAAGGCACCACGATCATATCAGCCGCATTATAGGCTTCCACCATGGCATTAGGATCTGAAATTTTCCCCAGATAATGGACTGGCACAGGAAACGAAGCCATCAATTCAGGATTTGCTTTTCCGAGCACCAATATTTCGATATTGCTGGCCGGTAAGCCTTTTTCTTCTAAAGCCTGTCTAAAAAACGTAAAACCTTTTCGCGGATCACCAATGTTGGCGCCGGCAAATAGGATCAGCTTTTTTGATTCGGGCAGGTCGAGTTTTCTTCTGATAGCAAGTTTATCAAGCGGCCTGAACAATTCAGTATCAATGCAATTAGGAATATTCAGCGATCTGATTCCTTGGGTTAATGCAGCCTTTTTTACCAGATCATTCAGCCATTGGCTTGGAGAAGCCAGTGCCATTTGTGCATTCTTATAAATGGACTGTTTTCTTTCAAATTGTGCGAAAGAAATGTCGTATGCATCCGGTTTGGCCAGATAAGGGCAATATTGACAATGCGTCAGGAAGTTTTCGCAACCCCGGCTGTAATGACATCCGCCTGTAAATGTCCACATATCATGCAACGTCCAGACGATTGGTTTACCCAACGCAAAAAGCTTATCCAGCGAATCCAGGGACAGAAATCCGAAGTTAATCCAATGTAAATGAATGATATCTGCTTCCTGCACCCAGGGATTATTGCTGATATCGGCACCAATCTCAGCCGGCGAGAACGCAAATCGCACAGATGCATCGCGCTCCTGCGGATAAAAATAAAGCCTCTCGCCAACAAACCGCGCCCAGGCAAGTTTTGACTGCAATGCTGTGCTTGAAAGTCCGGAAACGCCTGGCTCTTCGGCCGATAAACCGGATACCAATAACCTCGATTCAGTGCCTGATTTCAGTAGCGCCCGGTGCAATCGCGTGGCTGCAACGCCTGCTCCTCCTTCCAGGTGAAAATTGCTGAGGTGAAGCACCATTTACTGCGATCGTTGTTTGAAAATTTTAAGAATTGAATGCCCTGCGATTCTAAGAGGGTAAAATTAAATAGTTCTGTGGTTAAATAAATTTTATGCTTAAAAGTATCTTTATCAAAAAATAGTAATCAAGGTAAAATGTCTACGGAAAAGCAAAGCCATGAGGCGCATTCAGGTTGGTATGAGGTGCAGTATGCTACTCAGGAGGCAAAAGCCAAGGCGATTGAAAACTGGGAGTACGACGAACAGTACAAAACGATCAATCACTGGATCCACCGCAGGCAGCTGGAATTAACTGCGCCATTTACCCTGGAAAATAAATCCTGGCTTACCATCGGCGATGGATATGGTTTCGACGCCAATTATTTCTTCCGCCAGGGCCTGGACACAACTGCCACCGACATTTCCGGCACCTTCCTGCCATTATCGCAAGCCAGAGGCTTTTTTAACCATTATTCCGTCGAGAATGTTGAGAAACTAAGCTTTGGCGATGACACTTACGATTACATTTTTTGCAAGGAAGCCTATCACCATTTTCCAAGGCCTTATCTGGGGGTTTATGAAATGCTGCGGGTTGCCAGGGAAGCCGTTATCCTGGTAGAGCCACATGATCCGATCTCAAAAATGCCGTTTTTGCTGGCATTAAGGAATATATTCGATCGTTTTGATACGAAGCTGCTTCAAAAATACTGGAAGAACCGCTATTCTTTCGAGGAAGTAGGTAACTACGTTTTCAAGCTATCGGAGCGGGAAATGGATAAACTAGCGAACGGAATGGGCCTGCCAGCCGTCGCATTCAAAGGCATTAATAACAACTATTACCACCCATCTTATGCCAAAGACAAAGCGGACGATTCGTCGGCTTCGTTCCGCAAGATCAAACGAAAACTGGCATTCCATAACTTCCTGACAAAATTCTCCCTCATGCCGTCACAAGTGTTATGCGCCGTGATTTTTAAGAAGTTACCTTCACCGAAAGTAATGGAAGCCATGGAAAAAGAAGGTTTCCAAATACACATTTTCCCACCGAATCCTTATGCTAGGTAATTTAGAGACTTTTTTGAGATCACAAATTGTGATCTCAAGTTTTCAGCGAAAGCTCAGCTATTTATTATGCCCTTACTCCCGCCAGCCGAAAATATTTAGCTGTAAATCCATTACGTCGTTGCCTCGGTAGCGGTAGTTGGTGAAGGGTTTGAGGCGGTGCTGATTGGTGTCGATGTAATAACGGAAGTTGTTTTCTTCGAAGATGCGGATGATTTCTGCCAGTCCCTGCGGATTGCCAATGTAGGAGTGGAATTCGACAAAAAGATTCTGAACATGGCTCAGGGCGTCGCGGCAGTCGTTGAGCACTTCTTTCTCAGCGCCTTCAATGTCTATTTTAAGAAAATCAATGTGCTTTTCGGCCAGGAGAAAGTCCTTTAAACGGATTGAAGCGATTTTTTTCTTTTCAGCATTGGAATAAATGGAGGAAGAATCTGCCGATTCGCTCCCAAACCAAATGCCCTGATCATCCATCCAGACGGCCTTATCAATGATCTTAACATCATTAATGTTATTATTCCTCAGGTTATCGCGAAGTAATGTTGCGATTTCAGGCTCTGCTTCGAAGGCCGTAATGCGTGATTTTGGAAAAAGCTTTTTGAAATATAAAACACTCATCCCCACATTGGCACCACAATCGAAAATGACCGGCTCTGGATTTTTTGATTCAAAATAATAGAACTCATCAGCAAAAATCTCCTTATGCTGCCAGAGGAATGACATTGTGTCGGGCACCATCAGTTTTGAATTTCCAAATTCAACCTGCGTCCGCGTATGCCTGCGACTGTTGCCATATTTCAATAGCAGACCCATAAACTCACGGTTGGTTGAGGTCCGCAGGGCGTTGAAAGGTTCTTTCAGTAGATAGCGCAGCCAATACATATAATTTCTGTTTCGTCAGATCCGGTATTTGATCCGGTTCTTGATCTTTAATGCGAGGGGAAGTTTGTAATAATCCGCAAATGCTTGAATGACTTGTTGATCCGGCTTAATGTTCGAGTTAATCTGAATCTTGCTGTCGCTCATTTCCGAGCCATAATAGCCCGTTTTAAATGTAAAATTCGTCCCGCTGCCGTCTGTGCCAATGTTCCTGATCTTCGAATGCACGGGATATACGCCGAATGCATCATTCAGAAACTGGCTGTAAGTCCAGCGGATCGCCCAGGAATCAATTACTTTTCGCTGCTGCTTTACCAGCATGGGCCAAAGATCTTCTCCGCCTGATTTAAACTGATTTCTTTTATTTTTATCCTTTTCCAGCTCGTCAAACGCTGTAACTTCCCAATCGGCCTTATTCCATTTGCTCAGCCAGGTTCCCCAGCCCCACGAACTTGCGCGCGGTGCGAGATAAAGGTCTTCCTTATAATGTGCCGGAAAAGAGATCGGCGGGCCGTAAGCCGTTACTGAAAAAACGTCTTTACGCGATTCGAATGCAGTTAACGCCTCATCCATAAAAACGAGGAAATCCGGTGCGGTAAGCATGTCGTCTTCAAGCACAATCACCTTTTCGAACTGGTTGAGCACTTCGGTAACGCCTCGGATCACAGATGCCGCCAGACCCTTATTTTGCTCTGAATGATTGATCTTAATGTGCTTGAAACCGGTGATTGAGGCTATATAAGTTCTTACTTCTGCAATTAATGGTTCGTCCAACCGGTTCCTCGGCCCATCCGAATAAATGATCAGTTCGCTTTCCTTTGCCAGCATATTCTGTTTTAGCGCCTCGATCGTTTGCTGCAAATGCGCAGGGCGATTGAAACAAAACAACACGATAGGGGCGAGGCTGGCGGGCAAACTCATTGTTAGCTTTTATAAGCATCGATGATCAAAGAAGTGTAACCCAGTTTTCCGCCAGCATTGCGGCTGTCGTGGTCTGCCGAGCGCCTGATCATGCCATCTTCCGGCTTCCAGGGGGACTTGTGAAATTGTCCTTCTTCATCAAAATATTCGAGCAATTTTACTGTAAAACCCACAGCTTCGAGTGAGCGCGACATGATTTGGTAATTATAAAGCAGCTTATGGTCATCTGCCCCGTTACCCGTGCCGCCGGGCTTTACATAATTGATGTATTCTTCGCTGGGATTAAAACCATCCGGAACCGCAACTCTCAGAAAACCACCGGGTTTCAAATAAGTATGGCAATGTTTGAATGCGAGCTGCCCTTCTTCCAGTGTCAAATGCTCCCAGACGTGCTCGGCCAGGATTTTATCAATTGAATTTTCGTTAAAATATTTTTGCCAATCACTTTCTTTCAGCAAGTTAAGTGTCTCAATATCAGAATGTATCCAGCCTTTGTAAAGCGAGTACATGCTTCCCACAACCATATTGACCGGTTTGGTCGGATCGTAAGTGGTCAATTGATATAAACTATATGGCTGTTTGAGAACGCCGGCAATTATTTTTTCCTTTAACGACATCAGAAATGGATCTGTTTTAATGCTTCAAAGATAGCGGTCTCTTATTTTATCCTCAGAATACTTGTCTTAATTAATTTCCAGCCACTTCCGAAGCCTGCCGAAATGTCCTCTGATACATTCCAGAGCAGGATTCCGCCACCAAAAATCACTGTAACAATAACCGAACGGGCCAGGATGATCATTATGGTGGAAATCAGCTCATCAGATTCGGGAAACGGCATGTAGCGAGCGACCAGATAGGCAACAGTCCCCAGCAATATTACCTTGAATGTTCCCAATGTAAAGGGTTGTATGCCAAGTTTTTGTCTGATAAAAAACAATTTGACAAAATTATAAATGACCGTGGAGAAGAGCGCCGCCGCAGCCGCACCATTGAAGCCGTAAAGCGGGATCAGGAACTGGCTGCTGAATAAGATCAGGATCGTGAAAAATAACATGAAAACAATGTCGTAGCGATAATATTTCGAATTGGTCAGGATTTCCGTGTTCAGGCCGGTCATCATATCCACAATGCGGGAAATACCGACCATTAACACAACCCATTTGCCTTGCGAGTAAATGTCTGATTTTGGGATAATGCCAAAAATAGCATCAATATTGGTCCATATTCCCAGGAACAGGAAGGAGCCGATAATGAAGAGGTTAAGGGAGGATTTTTTATAAATCGTGTCAATGTGCGCAATGTCGTTACGCGTATAAGCTTCTGAAATAATCGGCGCGCTGATCATCACAATGGCGTTTCTGGGAATGGAAATGACCAGTGCGATCCGCGAGGCAATGTCGAAAATGGCAGTGCTGCCCAGACCGCCTTTGAATGCGGGCAAAAGGACTTTTTCAATATGCGGAAGCAATGCGGCACTGGCCCCGCCAAGCAAAACCCAAAGCCCGTAACGATACATTTCCTTGAACGCCGGGTGTTTTACAAAGCCAAAATCCAGCCTGGTATAAAGGCGTTTTTGCAGGTGCAGATAGATCAGCATGGCCGCAATGGCAAGTCCGTAGCTCAGCACGGTAAGGTTCACCATCGTATCAAAAGTGATGATTTTATAACCAAACATGATGACGACCGCGCTGTTAAAAAGCCGCAACCCGACCTCGCGGATGAGGGAAGGGACTGCTATACGTAAATTAATTCGAGAATAAGATTCCAACGCCAGCAGATAAACCATACCCACAGTCAGCGGGATAAAAACGTAGTAATACTTGACCAGCATGGGAGAATGGTCAAGGTAAAATTTGAGGTAAAGCGGCTTGAAAAGCAGATATAGCGCCACAAAAGCTGCCAGCCCGACAAGCGGGGTGATAATAATGAATGTAAAAAGCTGTCTTCGGGACTCGTGGTCCTGGAACCGGCTATGAAAGCGCACGGCGACAGAAGGAACGCCCAAAAGGGCAAAAGACATATAAATAACAGGAAAAGTCAGCAGGGTGGAAGCGTACAAACCCAATTGCTCCTGGGTCAGAAATTGGTTGTAGAGGATGAGGATGTTAAAAATGCCGATGACAACCCCGACGTAAGAAACGATTGAACTTTTAAAACCCTGACGTACAATTATCCCCATGAAGGTGCAATGATTAACAAGGCAAAATTAAGACAAAAACCAGAAGATAGCCTAACCGCGCCGCCCGATTAGTTCCTCTGAATGTTTGTGATAACTTTGCTTCCTTAATTAAACACACTATTTCTTGAAAGTAATCAATATCGTTGGGGCACGTCCCAATTTTATAAAAGTCGCGCCGCTGCACCGCGCTTTCACACTGTATCCTGATATCAATTCCCTGATCGTCCACACCGGCCAACATTATGATTTCCGGATGTCCGGGATCTTTTTCGAACAGCTCCAACTCCCCGAACCGGATTATTTTTTAGGCGTAAGCAACGGTTTGCACGCGCAGCAAACGGCGGCGATAATGGTTGCATTTGAAAAGGTGCTCCTTATTGAAAAGCCGGACATTGTGCTGGTCGTGGGCGATGTTAATTCCACGCTGGCTTGCGCACTGGTGGCGGTAAAAATGCGCATTCCCGTAGTTCATGTTGAAGCGGGGCTAAGGAGCGGCGACAGGAAAATGCCCGAAGAGATTAACCGGATTGTCACCGATGCCATTGCAGATCAGCTTTTTGTAACAGAGAAGTCGGCGGTTTGTAATCTTTTAAAAGAAAATATTTCGCCTGAAAAGATTCACTTCGTCGGCAATGTAATGATCGATTCGCTGCTGCATTGTTTGAGTTACCTTACCGAAGATGCGAGGCAACCGGAAAGGCAAAAGAAATATATCTTAATGACCATGCACAGGCCAGCTAATGTGGATAATGCGGCTATAATGCTTGAAATTGGAAACATGATCAGAAGGTTATCGGCATTGTGCCCCATCATCTTCCCGATCCACCCGCGGACATTGAAAAACCTTGAAACGCAAGGGTTATTGGATGATTGGAATAAAATCGAAAATCTGGAAATGACTGAACCGCAGGGTTACAGGGAGTTTTTAGCATTGATTAAAAACGCGTCCCTGGTTATCACGGATTCTGGTGGGATTCAGGAAGAAACGACGTTTCTGCAAGTGCCTTGCATTACCTTAAGAGAAAGCACTGAGCGTCCGATCACTATTGAAGTCGGCACAAATTATCTGCTGCCCGACTGGAATGTGCAATCCGTGGTGCAACTGGCCAAAAAGATAATGGGGGGACATTGTAAAAAAGGGCGGATTCCCGAATTATGGGATGGCCACGCCGCAGATCGCATCGTGACAATTCTGCGAGAAAAGTACATTAATTCGTACGTTTGTGCCGGTAAGCGTCAACCGTCGGATTTGAAATGATTAAAAAAATAAAAAATAACACCTGGGATCTGCTTAATGGAATCGGCCTGGGTGGCAGTGTGCAGCTTTTTCTGGACGGTGCTTTGAAGCAGTACGGCTGGTTCAGAAGTTTTCATACCAAACAATCCGTTGACGCAAACGGTGATCCGCTTCCCTGGTATACATACCCATTCATATTGTTTTTGAAACCGCGTTTAAAGCCTGATTTTGTTGTTTTTGAATATGGTTCAGGAAATTCCACCCGCTGGTATGGCGCCCGTGTGAAACAAATTACGGCTGTTGAACACGATGCAGACTGGATCAAACTGATCAAACCAAAACTTCCAAGCAATGCAAAAGTGATCGAAAAACCGCTCGGCGATTCTTACATTCAGGCGGTTAAGGATGCTGATGAGCGCTATAACATTATCATTGTAGACGGACGCAACCGAGTGAAATGCGCCAATTTTGCGGTTGATTATCTGACAAATGATGGCGTTTTGATTTTGGATAATTCGGAACGTGAATGGTATCAAAAAGCAAAGGACTATTTGAAAGAAAGAGGTTTCAGACGATTGGATTTCATTGGTATGGCGCCGATTGTAGGCATTGAAACGTGCACGAGCGTGTTTTACCGGGATGGTAACTGTCTCGGCATCTGATCAGCGGAAATCTATTTCATAAGTCATTTTCAAGCATTCTTTCCCGCCGATATTTTTCTTGAACCGACCAAGCGAAGGCTTGTGGACCCCATTGCCATCCAGCGAAATGCCCAGGTCCAGTATCCTGATGTTTTTCCGCTGACAATGTTGATAAACGCAATCCATTAACATTACTACCGGGCTGTAAACACGGTATTCAGATAAATCCCCACACAAAAAGTTATAAAGTATGTGATCGTTAACCCGCACGGTCAACGTAAGGGCGATGATCTTGTCCTGGTCAACAACCGTAAAAATTTGTAATGCCTTTGGGAATTTGTGTCTCAGCATTTCGATCTGAGATAATGTTAACGGCATGCGGTAACCATTACTTTCACGGCAGTGCGCTAGAAATTCGTAAGTAACCTGGGATGAAATTTCATGAGCTGGCCCTGCACTTAATCCAGCAAGGACAGCTTTTTTGAGTTTTCGTCTCTCCGCCGGCCTAATGTGAGCAATGAAGTCATCGTCATCCACATCAATATAACTATTAACGCACGCCTGAACGGGGACAAATCCAGTATATAGATAAGCGTCGTGTAATAAACGATGTTGGTCCGGTTCATAGCAGCATGGAGCAGTTTTAATCGTCAGCTGTTTTCCTGACCGATCGTTGATCCACTTTTTAATACAATTTATAAAAAAGATGATCTCGCTTTCCTGGCAATTCGTACCGCATTGAATGCCGCCAAATGGAGCGTTAGGAGGCGAAATCCAGGTTCTATCAGGCATTTCTACACATTGAAAAATGGCTATGACATAGTGAGGATCTTGGCGGAGCAAGGAGAACGCATATATCGGACCGGCAGTTTGGGTTGATAAATGCTCCGGTTTCAGATATAAAAAAGGGAGAAAAGCCAATGTCTTTGAAAAGTGGCTTTTTCCGATATCCAGACAAACTTCCAGTTTATCTGTTTTTCCTAAATAATGTGTGTTGTGAGAAATAATCTGAAAGCTAAACGACTAATAAATAGTATGTAACTGGTGGTTTACTTTTAAAGTATGCCCTTAGGACACTATTTTATCCAAAATTGTTAAAAATTGAGATACTAATTTGATATTTTTTATGTTTAATACAATGCTGATTACTATTTTTGTTGATTCCCTGGTTGGTATCGACTGGCACCTGCATTTTTTTAATTAATTGGACTTAAACCCGTACATGAAACACATACTTATTGCCGAAGATCATGCAGTAGTGAGAATAGGCACCAAACACCTGCTCAAATCACTGATACCGGACTCAGCCATTTCGGACGTCGACGATTTTGACAAGATACTTCAGGAACTGGAAGTGAAATCGTATGATCTTCTGATCCTGGATATCAACATTCCTGGCGGGAACACGACGAAAATGGTTGAAACCATCCGTCAAAAATCTCCCGGGATAAGGATATTAATGTTTTCAAGCTATGACGAACAGCAGTATGGCCTGATGTATCTCCAAGCCGGTGCGGACGGTTATTTATCGAAGGACGCGCCTGAGGAAGAGTTTAAAACCGCCGTCATGAGCGTTTTGAACAATAAAAAATACATGAGTGAAGATATGCAGCAAATGAATATCAACAGGCTCATCAATCCAAGAGAGTTCCAACCGGACCCGATCGTGAGTCTTTCGCCACGGGAAACGGACGTAATGAATCTTCTAAAAGAAGGACTGGGAACCGCCAAAATAGCTGAAAAACTCAACCTACAGCTCTCAACCGTTAGTACTTACAAAGCAAGGATTTTTGAGAAGCTGGGCGTTAAAAACATTGTTGAATTGATCACAAAGATTAAATAATTGACTCAGAAAATGATTTGAACCCTGCACTTGGCTGTGCAGGGTTTTTTTTGTGTGGTTTTGGGAAAAAGTCTTCTTAACCTTCCAATAATTCAGGTCCACCTTCAAATAAATGCTTTGTGCATCGCAGTCTTAGTTAAGTGAAATTCGGTATAGGCCATTAATATGCCTTGATCAATCTAATTCTCACTATTTCCTAAGGTTCAAAATGCGAAAATATTACAATTTAGTTCCTTTCTTTCTGCTTGCCTTCGCCGCTTGCTTTACCATTTATGTGAAAAGCAAGAAAGCCGAAGTTGAGACCAAGTCAGCTGTAAATTTCCCACTGATCAGGCCCGTATTTGGTAAAAAACTTGAAAATAAGTTAGAGCCAAGCCTCATGGGTAATATTCAGCAAAGTCTAGCACAGCGTGAATATCATATCACTTTCGACAACCGGAAACAATCTCTGCAAAGCCCAAACCGAAAACAAAACCTGCGGGCTTACTACAAACCGGGACGTTTTACGATTCAAAACCGGGTGGATTCGCTCAATGACAACTTTAAATTGGAATTGGCAATGACTGGCATCTATGCGGACGGTCGAAAGTTGTACGCGCCACAAGCTAATGCTGTTATGGAGCATGCGGAAAACAGACTGCAAATCAAGCACCAGGATTTCACAGAAGAGTATATTAATAATGAGGACGGAATCCGACAGAATTTTATCATTCACCGGGCTCCGGATAATACGAAAGTTCTGAACGTTCACCTAAATGCAGAAGGACTGCAAGTGCAGGATCTGGGAAATAATGAGCTGGCCTTTTATACTGAAAAAATAAATGACGAGAACAAGAAATTGCTTACTTACAGAGATTTAAATTGCTGGGATGCCAATGGGCAGAGCCTATTGGCATCTTTGTCCCATAAAGAAGGAGAAATACTCTTGTCTGTCAATGTTACAGGTGCAGCATATCCGGTCACAATCGACCCGATTGTAGTCAATGGAAATCCCGGTAATGCGAATGCAGTTATTCAGAATAACCAAACCTATGCGGACTTAGGCTGGTCAGTTGCCAGTGCAGGCGATGTGAATGGAGATGGATTCAGCGATGTGATAGTTAGTGCTGTTCAGGAAGACAATGACAATTCGTCGCCACCGGCAAATGATGGGCAGGTTTTCATTCATTACGGGGCAGGACTTGGTATAAATCCCATTGTGAATCAACCTCCTACTTTACTTAAAGAAGACGAGGATCTGAAAATTGGATATGGCTGGTCAGTTGCAAGCGCAGGTGATGTGAATGGTGATGGATTCAGTGATGTGATTGTGGGAGATCCGAATTCTAACCATAATGCAGCTGGAAATGGTGCTGCATTTATATATTACGGAGGTTCCCTAAATCTTACACCTGTCGCTGGCGCCGTGCTTACTTGTAATACTGCTAATGCTAATTTTGGCTTCACCGTGGCATCTGCGGGCGATGTTAACAGTGATGGATACAGTGATGTGATTGTTGGTTCCCCAAATAGTGGGCATGTCTATGTTTTCCATGGTTCTGCATCAGGGGTTGATAACGTACCGGAAATCATCCTGCAAGATAGTCAGCAAGGCCAAACTTTTGGGTGGTCTGTGGCCAGTGCCGGCGATGTGAATGCAGATGGATTTAGTGATGTGATCATTGGAGCGCATGCGTACGATCATGGCCAAACCGACGAGGGGGTAGCATTTGTTTATCACGGTTCGGCTGGTGGTCTGACAGCTCAGTACGCAGCTCTTCTGGAAGTCGATGATCCTTCTGCATTTTTTGGCCGGTCAGTTGCAAGTGCTGGTGATGTGAATGGCGATGGATTCAGCGATGTTGTCATCGGTGCGCCTTACTATGAAACGGGTGCCCAAAACACGGATGAGGGGGCCGCTTTTATATATCACGGCTCCGCAACGGGAATCAATAATGCTTTTTCAGTTAAAATTAATGGAGAAAAGCCAAGCTCATGGATGGGACATTCAGTTGCGAGTGCAGGGGATGTAAACGGGGATGGGTATAGTGATGTACTCATTGGCGAACCTGGATATGCGGGAAAAATCAATGAGGGTGCCGCACTGGTCTTTCCAGGATCAGCTTCCGGCATTAGCTCTACATCCATTTCAAACATCAAAAGCGGACAAAGCGAATCCTTTTTAGGCATGTCTGTGAGTAGTGCAGGCGATGTGAATGGGGATGGGTTTAGTGACATCATTGTGGGCGCTCCGTTCTTTGACGATTCTCAAACAAACGAAGGTGCAGCATTCATTTACAACGGTTCCGCATCCGGCCTTAACTACATATCAAGCGCCACATTAAGCACCAATCAAAACGGAAGTCAAACGGGCTATTCCGTTTCAAGCGCGGGCGATGTAAATGGTGACGGATATAGCGACGTTATGGTAGGTGCTCCTTATTTCGACAAAGGTGAAACGAACGAAGGCGCTGCATTTCTATATTACGGTTCAGCTACGGGAATTTCAGTAAATGGTTTTGTCACGTTAGAAGGCAATCAAGCAGAGGCTAACTTCGGATTTTCGGTAGCCAATGCTGGTGATGTCAATGGTGACGGTTATGGCGATGTGCTGGTAGGTGCACCGATGTATGATGATGCACAAACCAATACAGGGAGAATCTTCGTTTTTCACGGATCAGCCGCGGGGCTTAGTCAGCAGGCTGCTGGAACATTAACTTTTAATCAACTGGGATGCCGCTTTGGTCACGCTACTGCCAGCGCAGGAGATGTCAATGGAGACGGTTTTAGCGATATAATTGTTGGCGCTCCGGGATATGATAATGTTCAAAATGAAGAAGGTGCGGCTTTCATCTTCTATGGCTCATCGTCCGGAATTTCGGATAATGCGATAATTTGCGAGAGTAACAAAGCCAACTCCTTCATGGGAGGATCAGTGTCGGGTGCGGGGGATTTGAATGGAGATGGATATAGCGATTTCATTGCCGGTGCGCACTTTTACAATGATGGACAGGTTTTGGAAGGCGCAGCTTTCATTTATTATGGCTCGCAATCTGGGGTTGATCCGCAAACCTCTGATATACTGCAGGTAGACGAAGCCCAGGCAGCATTAGGCGTTTCCGTTTCCAATGCGGGAGATGTCAATGGCGATGGATTTAGCGATGTTATCGTTGGTGCAGACCATTATATTTCCAGTAACCTGATGCAAGGGGCGGCTTTTGTTTTCCACGGCACAGCAGCCGGTATCGATCCGGTTTATAAAACAAAGCTGCTTGGTAATCAGGCTGCTGCTCATATGGGTTACGCTGTTTCCGGTGCCAGAGATGTGAATGGTGATGGTTACGCTGATGTAGTTGTTGGAGCGCCTCAATTTAATGGAGGCCAGGCCGAAGAAGGCGCCTTATTTATCTATCACGGGTCTCCTGTCGGCATTAACCCTGTAACGGCACTTAAAATTGAGAAAAATCAGGGGATGGCGCAACTGGGTTATGCGGTTGCTGGCGCAGGGGATGTAAATGGCGACGGTTATGGTGATGTCATTGCCGGCGCTCCTTTTGATGCAGCGAATGTGAATGTGGGCGAAGCGTACACCTTTCATGGAAACCAGGGAACCGGCACGAAAAATAATATCCAAATGTACAACGCCGATTTAACCACAATCCTGGATCATAATAATATATCAGAAAACACTTTTGGCGTCGGCTTTTTCGAAAAATCGTTTCTAGGTAGAAATAGAGGTAAACTTGTCTGGGAAACTTCGAAAGAAGGTGAGGCATTTTCAGTACCAGTGCTATATCCTTCAATAACTGGCAGCACCGAATTTACAGGACAACAAAACAGTTACATCAGCACCGGACAAGCGCCAATTGAATATAAA
The DNA here is from genome assembly GCF_000428845.1 of Dyadobacter alkalitolerans DSM 23607. Taxonomy (GTDB): domain Bacteria; phylum Bacteroidota; class Bacteroidia; order Cytophagales; family Spirosomataceae; genus Dyadobacter; species Dyadobacter alkalitolerans. The sequence continues at coordinate 384,721 of NZ_AUAS01000006.1, forward strand.
AATGCAATTGCGAAAACTGGAAAAGCTACAAAAGTCCGTGTGCGGATCAAGTATGACCCGGTTCTTGCAATTACAGGTCAGGTTTATGGGCCTTGGCATTATTCTTCTATTTCGATGCTGAATGGTGGTGCGGTCTTGCCCGTCGAGTTGGTTGATTTCCAGGCTATAAAATCGGAGAGTGTGGTCCAGCTCGGGTGGGTGACGGCTTCGGAAATAAACAGCAGGCATTTTGAAATTCAACGCAGTTCTGATGCGAAGAATTGGCAGACCATTGGTCTTGTAAATGCTTCAATTGCTTCAAACGCTGAAATTCGCTATCATTTCACGGATGTTAACCCACAAAACGGAGATAATCATTACAGGCTTAAAATGGTTGATCACGATGGTACATTTGCAATGAGCAGAATCCGAGTTGTGAAATACGAAACAGGGATTAAGCAGGCAGAAATTAAGGTTTTTCCAAATCCGGTATCGGAAAAGCTGTTTATACAAACAAATAATGGAGACAGTTTTGCCAGCATACAATTACTTACTATTGACGGCAAAATAATCTATAAAGCAGCGAAATTGGCAACGGAAATTGATGTAAGAGGTTTATCAGCAGGAATATATCTTTTACGGATCATTTATTCCAATGGCGCAGAAACTTCGCAACAAGTGGCAATTAGCAAGTAAAGAAATTATCAAACTCTCTAGAAACGGCCTCGAATTTGAGGCCGTTTTGGTTCTTTCCCGTACGTTTGCTGAAACATCAATAAAAAACGCGGATGCGCAAGTTGCTGATTGAAGAAATGGGCCGGTTGACGGTTGAAGAATTTAAAGAATCGGAGAAATTTCCGTTTGTTATTGTCCTTGATAATATCCGGAGCCTGGCCAACATTGGCTCCTTTTTTAGAACAGCAGATGCTTTTCGGGCTCAGAAGATCATTTTATGCGGTTATACCCAAAGTCCCCCGCACAGGGAAATCACCAGAAGCGCCATTGGTGCCGAGTTGTCGGTGGACTGGGAGAAAAGCGATAGTGCCGAGGATTCGGTGAAACAGTTGAAGGCGGAGGGTTATGAAGTGTGGTGTGTGGAGCAGGCGGAAGGGAGTGTTATGCTGCAAAATTTCGCTCCGAACATGGAGAAGCCGTGCGCATTTGTATTTGGAAATGAGGTGGAAGGCGTCGCGGATAATGTTATCGCCGCTGCCGACGGCTGCCTGGAAATCCCGCAGTTTGGGACAAAACACTCCTTTAATGTGTCTGTATCCGCTGGAATCGTGCTCTGGGAATTCGTAAGCAAAAAGATAACATAAATATAATATGAGATATTTGGTGTTTATCGCTTAATAAGCATTAATTGCAGGTTATAAATGCATTGATATATCCTCACGTTCACACCCCGTTTGCTTGTCCAACAGGGTGAAGACTTTACCAGAATTAAAAACTACATTATGAAATCTGCTACAAAAAAATTATCGACCGAAATTGCAGAAACGCTTTCCGGCAAAATCGCTGCAGTTTCTGCAGGTTCCAAGAAAATAAAGAAGTCTATCGAAAAGGCGGCTGAAAAACTGGCTAAGAAAGTAGCAAAGTTTGAGAAGGAAACTGCCAAAAAACAGGCTAAGGATGCTAAGAATGAAGAGAAAAAGCTGAAATCGAAAGACAAAGGTAAAAAGGAAGGCAAGAAGGAGAAGGCCGCTAAGGTTGCTGCGCTCGTTGCCGCTGCATCCACAAAAGCTGCTGTTGCCGCTCCCGCTAAACCGATCGCTGTAAAAGCAACCAATGCTAAGCCAGCCGCTGGCCGCGCTGCTTCGCGACCAGCTACCCAATCTTCACTGGAAACGGAAAATCCGGTTGTAGAAACACCAGCTCAATAAAAATACATGGAAGTAAATGAAAGACAGCATCCCAGGATGCTGTCTTTCTGCTTTTAGCCTCGGTCGGTCATTCCGATCGTCGCCAGTAACCTTCCTGTGAAACCTTTTTCCAATCGGTAGGAAAAGTAATCGTCATTGTTGAGCACCGTCGAGAATGGAGAGACTTCTATGTTTTCCTCAGGCAGGCCTGATGCTAGGAGCTGATCACGGTTGCTCGCCTTCAAATCCACGAAGTATTTCTGTTTTCCGGAATCGAAGCGTTTATATTTTCCTTCAAAATGTTCAGAAACGTCTTCGCCGACTTCAAATGAACACTCATCAATGCATGTGCCAATGTAAGCGACGCAATCCGCCGGGTCGGAACCAAACTCTGATTGGAGCATAGCGATAGTTTTAGCTGCAATGCCCTTTACGGTTCCCCGCCAGCCTGCATGGATAGCGGCAACGCTTCTGGTTACCGGATCAAAAATCAGGATCGGGGTGCAGTCGGCAATCGTTACCGCTAGCTGAATGTTCGTTTTGTTGGTAATAAGCGCGTCGTAACCATCAAACCGGCCTGGATCTTCAACATTTAGAATTTTATCATCATGCACCTGATGCGACTTGGCGACGGTCTCAAACGGAACATTTAATGCATTGAAAAAGCGAATGTTGTTTTCCAGCACGTCGGCTGGATCATCTTGTGAGCCGCCCAGGTTCAATGATGCATAAGGTGCTTTGCTTACGCCACCATGCCTGGTGCTTTCCGCAGCGATAAGCCCTGCGAACCCGGAAAATATATGCGGCGCCCTGAAAAGTGGCTTGCTAATGTTGGTTTCTATTGAAGACATGAAGAAAATGGTCGTGATCAAACTTTCACAAATGTAGATTATAGCAAATTAATGTTGGGTAACGGAATTTATTTCACCGGGTTATAAGTTTAGTGTCTGTATTGACGAGCTGAAACAGTGGCAATCCCGGCCGGAAAATATCATGATTCGGGTAAAACGGGAATAAAAAATTAAATTTACAGCCAGACGTGCATCAATTGACTAATGAATATGATAAAAGTGAGTGTGTGTGTTGTCACTTACAACCACGAAAAGTTTGTAGCGCAAATGCTGGATTCGATTTTAATGCAGCAGACTACATTTCCTTTTGAGATTGTTGTAGGGGACGATTGCTCCAAGGATAATACGGCCGCTATATTAAAAGATTACCAGCAACGGTTTCCAGACAAGATCAGGCTTTTGCTGCATCCGAAAAATATGGGGCTCAATGGTAAATTCAATGCACTTGCCACATTTGCAGCCGCCAAAGGCGAATATATAGCGCAATTTGACGGCGACGATTATCTGATTTCTCCGCATAAGCTTCAAAAACAAGTGGAAATGATGGACGCAAATCCGCACTACTCAGCTTGTTACCATAACGCCCGCGTTATTTTTGACGACAATGCAGCGCCGCCTTATCTGGTAAATACGCTTTCAAAACCGGAAATAACCGTGGAGGACCTGGTAGGAGAGGACGAGCTTTGTTTCATCGCGACTTCCAGCTTAATGTTCCGTAGGGAAGATTTTGCCAAACATCCTGATCCTGAGTGGACTAACCTTTCAACCAGCGGCGATATTCCCAGAAATATCATGTTTGCTACCCGTGGCCCGATTGGTTATATCGACGAAGTGATGTCGGTTTACAGGAAAAACAGGGGAGGGGCAAGCTTTGCGGATAATCATTATGGCGCCGATTTTCTTTTCAATCGTATTCAGCTCTATTCCAACATTAATAAGGAGCTGGGCTATAAATACGATGATAAGTTGAAGAAGAACATTGCCACTTACTATTACAAGCTGCTATTTTCGAAGGAATATGGCAAAACTTACTGGCCAAGATTGAAGTACGCGCTGAAATATCTGACTGATGGAGATCCTTCACCGCAGCGAAGAAAGGAAGTGATCCGCGACTTTGTTATACCACCCGCGTTCATGAAATTATACAGCTTTTTTGCATTGAACCTTTATAATATCAAGTCAAAAGCGAAGGCTTAAAGCAAAACAAAAATGGGATCTCGTCGATCCCATTTTTGTTGATTAAAATAACATTTCTTTTGGAGGCGTCGCGCCCTTCATGCGAATGTAAGGCGTTGTCTGCCCGCGGTGGTGTGTCTGATGCTCGAATGCTTTTTCGAATGCAACACCCGCTTTCATATCCATCCCGAATACTTTCACGTCTTTCGCAAGATCTGCTTCGGTCATGCCTTTCAATGTGTTGATAACAAAATCATAACTTTCCATAACTGCTTTGGAAACGGCGGCTTTGGATTGGTCCGTCATTTTTTCTGCTGAACCCTCAAACGGACTTTTTTTGCCGGATGCGGCCGAAACAAATGCAAAGTTAGCATCTGCAATATGGTCCATCTGTGCCGCGAAGGAGCGGATTTCAGGTGTAGGCTTGAAAGCATAACCTTCTTCCGGCATTGCATCCAGATATTGTTGGGTGTATTTTTTTGCTCTTTCCCAGTCAGCAACTTGCTTGGCGATCATCGTTTGTGCAAATGCGGCACTCGCCGCAAAAAACAACATAAGAGTAAAAGTCAATTTTTTCATTTGAGTCTGTGTTTATGGTGGTTTAATTTTTTTTGGGAAAGGTAATCAATAATCATTTTATTTACCGGTTAACATCCGAATATCGAATTACATATGCCCGAGTCAGCAGAAGACCGAACCAAAAAGTATCTGGACCTTGGTCACAGCGAAGCCGAAAATCACGCAAAAACCCAACTTGAACTTTACGAAAAGCACGTTAAGAATACTTCCAGTGCAACCAATGTTGTTTCTAACTTCTTCAAAACCAATCTACTTGGCTTTGCCTGGCACTATTTGAAAAGCCGTTTCGGGCCGCGGCATCCTTACCAGGCTTATCCCAGAAATGGCGACACGGGCGTTTACAAGTTGAATTCTTCCATTCCGTCGAGGGATGAGATAAGCATTGCATTGCTGTCGGATTGGGCCAGCGATACGGCGGAGTCTGATGCAGTCGCGCATCTGGTTGCCCGCTACGCGCCTGATTATACGATACATATGGGTGATATCTACTTCGTAGGTGCGCCAAAAGAGATTGAAGACAATTTCACCGCTCCGCATGCTTCCTGGTATTACGGCGCATCGGGAAGTTTGGCTTTATCGGGCAACCATGAAATGTATTCCAATGGAAATGCCTTTTTTCAGCACCTTTTGCCTGCTATGTACATTCAGGAAGGGGATGTGAAAAAATCGCAACAAGCCGGGTTCTTTTGTCTCGAAAACGAATGTTGGCGCATTATAGGGATCGATACGGGTTACACATCGGTTGGCAGGCCGTTTGTTGAAATCCTTTCGCCTCCCGATTGCCATTTAAAGGACGAACAAGTGGCTTGGCTCAGAGATGTGGTTCAGTTAGGGAACCCGGAAGATAAAAGAGGGATTGTTTTTCTAAGTCATCATCCATATATATCATCATTCAGGGAGGATTATGCGAAGCCTGGCGAGCAAATTCGTGAGCTGATGGGGAATGTCGTACGGCCGATTGTTTGGTTCTGGGGACATGATCACAGGCTGGTTTTGTACAACCGGGGCACAAACGGGAAGGGCCCCGAGGCTTATGGGCGTTGCATTGGTCACGGTGGCTTACCTGTCGAAACGGCAATGCCGATAGGAAAAGACCTGGGAAAAATAGGTTATTATGATCGCAGGGTTCGAAAAGTAATTAAACGACATCAACTCGGTTACAATGGCTTTGTGCGATTGTTATTGAAAGGCAATGTCGTTACTGCGGAATATCGCGACTTGGAGGATCAATGTGTATTTGAAGAATCCTGGACTACGGACAGGACAAACGGCCAATTGGAATGGAAAATATTACAATCCATGCCCGAAATGGCCGTTCGTTAAAATCTTTGTGCAATGATAAATCAGCTCGGATTAGCGATTGATCAGCTCAGAAATATCAGTGGTGATCGTCGCCGTGGTGGCTGTTATCTTTGTAAAAAGCTGCGAATGTCACAACCAGTCCGATTGTTCCCAAAATAAAGGTAAACAGATCAGCAAGTACAGCCAGCACAAGGAATAGAATGATAAATGCTGCGATGTAAACTCCGCTTGAAAGTGAACTGGATTCGTTATGTGTTGTATCGGACATGGTCGGATGTATAAAAATCTTAATGCGTTTATTTCTGCGAAAATAACAAATCCGTGCCAAGTTGTTGGCAAGATTTCAGATTTTTTGATTTGTTTTAATTAAATAATCGGGCTGCCTGACTTGGTTTTTGCCCGTCAATGCCTTCTAAATTTAACAAAATGCCCTACATCATAGGTTGTGATATTGGTACAACAAATGTAAAATGTGTTGCTTTCGATTCCGTGAAAGGCAATATTCTGGCCTCACACAGTGAAAGTTATGAAATGTACCATCCGCACCCGGACTGGAGCGAGCAGAACCCGGATGAAATTTATGATGCGGCCTGCAAAACCATCAAAACCGTTGTGAAAGCTTGCGCGGGGCGGCATAAATTGCTGGGCATCAGTTTCAGTGCAGCCATGCATGGCGTGCTGGCATTGGATAAGGATGGAAAGCAGCTTACGCAACTTATCATTTGGGCCGATAACCGCAGCTCCGACATTGCACTCAAGCTACGCACTTCCAAGGTCGGAAAAAAAATCTATTACAACAACGGAACGCCTGTTCACGCCATGACGCCGGTGTGTAAGTTACTATGGCTCAGGAAGCATGAACCGCAGATCTATAAAAAGACAAACCGTTTTGTCGGCATAAAAGAATACATTATTTATCGGCTGACGGGCAAATTTGTCATTGACTACTCGGTCGCATCTGCCACGGGAATGTTCAATATCCGGGAATTGCAATGGGATGCTTACACACTCAAAAAGCTGGGTTTGACGGCCGAAAAATTATCGACCGCAGTTTCTCCCTATCACATTGAAGAAACGCCCGCGAAAAACGATGCGGGTTTACCCGGAGGAACAGCGCTGATCATGGGCGCCAGCGATGGTTGCCTGGCCAACCTGGGCAGCGGAGCGGTTCAGACAGGCACCATGGCCGTTACCATCGGCACAAGCGCAGCAGTAAGGATCTGTTTTGATAAACCATATTCAGATCCTCAAATGCAGACGTTCTGCTATGTCCTGGATGAGCATACATTCATTATAGGAGGTCCTTCCAATAATGGGGCAGTCATTTTTGAATGGTTAATGAATACATTTTTTCCCAAAGAGGAATTTGACACTGTTTTTGAGGAAGCTTCGAAAATAGAGGCAGGCGCTAACGGACTGCTTTTCTACCCTTATCTGCTGGGCGAGCGCGCGCCGCTCTGGAGTTCTACCGTGCGTGGCGGGTTCACCGGACTTGATATTCAGCACACGCGGTCACATTTCGCCAAGGCGGTTATGGAAGGCATTTTACTAAATCTCTTCGGAATTGGTAAAATCCTGATGGAAATGCAAAAGGTTAATATGATCTACGCCAACGGCGGTTTTGCGCGCAGCCCGATCTGGGTGCAAATGCTTTCAGATGTTTTCGGGAAAGAAGTGAAATTAAACGAAACGGTTGAAACCGGAGCAGTGGGCGCTGCTATGATGGGATTGAAAGCCCTCGGTATTTTTGAGCATTATGCTGATATGAAGGCCTTTACAACGGTTGGTCACGAGTTTGATCCGAATGCAAAAGTGCATAAATACTATGACGTGTTGAGCGATAAATTTGTAAAAGGAGCACGGTTAATGCTAGCCCATGCAGTCTGAAAAATAAAAAAGGGCATTCAGGAGATAATCGCTGAATGCCCGATAAAATGTTCAACAGGGATCTCAGAACTTATAGGTCAATCCCAGACGATAGTTTCTTGGCGCTTCCGATTGCGTGTAATATGCATTCAGATAGCTGTAATAACTTCCACTGTACAGATATTCATCCAGAACATTAAACACGTTCAGTGTAAGCCTGATCTTATCTTTCTCCCAGAAAAGTCCGCCGTCCAGCTTGAAATAATTCGGTAAGTTTTGCTCACTGTTGGTCGTGCTCCAGTTGGACGTAGCACGGTCGATCAGGTAAGTAAATCCACCCGAAAGCCCGACGCCTTTTAAAGCACCTTGTTGGAGTTTATAGCTAAGCCAGCTATTCACATTATGCTTGGCAAATCCCGGGATAATGTCCCCAACTTTAATTGTCTGAATCCCCTCGGTTACTTTTGTGACTTCCGAATTCGTGTAAGCGTAGTTTGCAGTCAGGTTCAGTCCTTTCGTGATGGTTCCACGAATGTCGAATTCAACTCCCTGCGCACGCTTTTGACCTAAAACAACACTTATGCCAGCGTTTGGCGGGCTCAAAGGATCTGCTGTCACTTCGTTATTTTTTACAATCCGGTAAACCGATAATGTTGTATTCCAGCGACCATCTGCCCAATCTCTTTTCAAACCAAGCTCGCGGTTGCTTCCGGTGATCGGTTTGGCCGCTTTGCCATCACGCAATTTTCCGGATTGTGGCAAAAATGCTTCATCATACAAGGCATAAACCGAGGTATTTTTGTCCACCGAAATACTCAATCCAACTCTGGGTGTAAAATGGCTCGCTTTATCTGGTGATCCGCCCCAGGCAGACTGGCTTACATGCGTGTAGCGCCCGGCCAATGTCAGCCTGATCTTGTTATCAATGAAGCCCAGTTCATCCTGTAAATACAACCCGGTGTATTTCTGATCCATTGTTCCACCGCCGATGACAGCTCTCGCTTCGAGGTTAAGCGTGCGATCCCACACCGGGTATCCGTTATTGGGTCTTCCGTAAGACGGGTTACGCGGGTTAAATAAGCCGCCTAGCGTATCCAATGGGTGCGATTGCGCCCAATCTGCAAAGTAATTTTTTGTTCCAATGTCGATACCGCCCAAAATTCTGTGCTGCACACCGCCCGTCGTTACCGAACCATTGACAAACGCCTGAGCAAGGGTCATTTCACTTTTTGCATCCCAGATTCCCACACCGCGAACCAGTCGCGCATCCGTGCTCACCGAGTCGGGCCACATGCTGGAACCTGTTTGCTGATAATTAAAATAAGCAACTTGCGCAGTAACTTTCCAGTCGCTGTTGATCTGGTGTTGCAGATTTACATACATGCTCTGGTCTTTAATTTTGGTAGGGTCCAGTCCCGGAGGCATGGCCGTGAAATTTCTTGGCAATGTTGCGTAGCCGTCTGTCGTGAACGCGTAATAGGAGCCAACATCAGACATTTTCGCATACTGCATGGTGTATTCCGCCGTCAGTTTCGTCTTGTCATCGATCTGGTAGGAAATGACCGGCGCGATGCTGTAACGGTTGTTATATTCGTATGGGCGGTGCGAGTTTTTATTCTGTCCGGCCAGGTTCAGGCGGTAAAGCAGTTTTCCGCTTTTATCCAGTTTCCCGTCCAGGTCCAATGTTGCGCGGTAAAAGTCAAAGCTGCCCATTGTAAGCGACACTTCGCCTTTGGTTTCGCCCGTTGGTTTTTTGGTAACCACATTATAAAGGCCGCTTGGATCACCATTTGCGAGCATAAATCCAGCGGGGCCTTTTACAAATTCAATGTGGTCCACGAAGCTCATATCCTCGGTAAGCGGTCCCCAGAATGAGCTGACAACATTGAACCCGTTGCGAAAAGCCTGAATTTGAGAGCCGCGCATGGTAATGTTGGCATACAAATCGCCCCAATGTTCCAGGCGGGTAGCGCCGCTTACATTCCGGATCAAACCGTCGCTCATGCTGATGATCTGCTGATCGGCTAAAACTTTGGACGTTACAACCTGCACATTTTGAGGTGTTTCCAAAATAGGAGTAAGCAGCTTCAAGCTCGAAGACACCTGATCGGACTTGTAAGGGTTTCCGCCTTTTACAATCACTTCGGACAATTGATTGGCACTCTCCGAAAGTGTAAAAGCAACATTCACCGTTTCGCCGGCAACCACTTCCACCGGTTTTTCCTGCGTTTCCAGTCCTACGAAGCTTACCAGCAGGGTGTAGCTGCCTGGTTTCACTCTTTCGATCGCAAATTTTCCTTCTGCATCGGAAACGGAGCCTTTGGAGCTTCCCTTAATGCCGATCGAAACCTGTTCCGCAGGTTGACCGTCAGAGCTGAGTATCTGGCCTGTAATTCTGCCATTTTGTGCAAATACAGTAGTTGCACAAAGCATGAACAGGATAAAAGAGTAAAATCTTTGCCTTGTATTTAAAATTGGTCTAAATAATATTTGGCTGGCAAATATCGTTCAGCAATTTTTTCGAACCAAGCGTTTATTTAGATTTATTTTAAATAGTAATGTTGGTTGCTATGTTGCTAGCATTCGGTTTTATAAAAATAAAAAAACAGGATCGTTTATGGCGATCCTGTTCTATATCAAGCTTTGGTTATTTATTTCTTCTCCTTTATTTCGTCAACCATTTTCTCCGTGATCATTTTCTTCTCGGACGAGTTGCCCCAGGTGTTCATAATGTAGTTTGTAACATCGGCAATTTCATCATTGCCCAAACCCGGGTTCGGCATCATGTTATCATAGTCCACATCATTCACCTTAATCTTGCCGATCAGCCCATATTTGATCGCTTTGATCGCCAGTTCCGGCGTTTTCATCAGATAATCCGATTTAGCCAAGGGCGGAAATGTGGCCGTTACGCCTTCGCCGGTGCCCATGTGGCAGCTTATGCAGTTTTCGGAATACACCATTTTGCCCCGCTCAATGCTTTTGGCAAGCTCATCGTCCTGCGGCAACATGGCCGAGCAGAAAACCGCTACCGTTATTAATGCGAAAATACTTTTCATCATGATTTTGGGCTGATGCGGACAACTTTGCCTGAATTTTCTAGCACTACGTAAATGTTACCATCCCACGCCTGGCGCACATCCCGCACACGACCGATTTTATCAAAAATAATCTCGCGACTGATCACCTTATTTCCTTTGACAACCAAATGTTGCAGATACATGAATTTGAGGGAGCCAACCAGCAGATCGCCATTCCAATCCTTGAATTTATCGCTCGTAACGAATGTCATTCCGCAAGGAGCGATGGATGGTTTCCAGTAAACAACCGGCTGTTCCAGACCTGCTCTTGCAGTGTCTTTTGAAATAATGCTGTTATCATAATCGATCCCGAAAGTAATCAGCGGCCAGCCGTAATTCTTGCCTTTTTCGATGATATTAAGCTCGTCACCGCCTTGTGGACCATGTTCATGCTCCCAGATCACGCCCGTAGTAGGGTGGATAACCATTCCTTGTGGGTTGCGGTGGCCGTAAGTCCAGATCTCCGGTCTTGCACCAGCCGTTTTTACGAAGGGATTGTCGGTTGGGATTTTGCCATCTTCATGCAAGCGGATCACTTTGCCCTGATCTCTTCCAAGATCCTGTGCATTTTGTTTCTGTCCGCGCTCGCCCAGGGAAAGGAAAACGTAACCTTTTTTGTCAAATACAATGCGTCCGCCATAATGGGGGCTTCCCTTCACATTCGGGATGGCTTTGAATAATGGCTGGATGTCGGTTAATGCATGGTCTTTCAGTTTCGCACGCATCAATGCCGTGTTGGCACCGCCGTCTTCACCTTCTTCATCCGCTGCTTTCGGGGATGAATAGCTGATATAAATCCAGCCATTTGTTTTGAAATCGGGATGCAACGCAACGTCCAGCAAGCCGCCTTGTCCTTTGTAAAAGACTTCGGGAACGCCTGTGATTTCCTGGGGATCAAGCTTTCCACCTGTTACCAGCCGCAATTTTCCGCCGCGCTCGGTAACGAGCATATCGCCGTTTGGCAACAATGCAGAAGCCCAAGGCATGGTAAGGCCTGATGCAACTGTGTCCACTTTCAGGTTCGCTTCCGAGAGTTTGCCGGGTTCAAGACCGCTGTTACTCATTAATCCGATAGAGGCGGTAAGCAATAAACCTCCCAATGCAACAGGAAGATATTTTTTAAGGAAAGGAATGTTTTTGTTCATAAAGTTGGATAAGATATGCCTGATTTAATTCGTGGTGAACATTTCAAAGATAACAAAAAGAAAGGCCTTGCGGCCTTCCTTCTTATTTAACTAATTGGAGTTTATCCAATTCCGTTGTGATTGTATCAATTTCTTCCGCACTCAGCAAAATATCAATCGCCGCCGCATTTTGCAATGCCTGCGTCGCGTCGCGCGCGCCCACCAGCGCAATGCTGATGCCCGGCTGTTCCACCGTCCACCGAAGCACAAGCTGGCCCAGTGTTGCATTTTTAGTAACTGCGATGGGTTTGATTTTGTCCAGGAATGCGTTAACACGTTCCAGGTTTTCATCTTTGTAAAAATATATGGAAGCACGGTGATCATCTGCGGCGAATTTGTGGCCCGGCTTCATTTTTCCCGTCAATAATCCGCGTTCCAGGGGGCTGTATGCCAAGATGGATTTGTTGTTTTCAATGCAGTAAGGCACCAATTCTTTCTCAATGTCGCGCTTTACCATGCTGTACGGGACTTGATCTGAAACCAGATCAATGTATTGCGCCGCTTCGCGCATGAGTGCTGCGTCGTAATTACAAACGCCCGCGTGCCGCACTTTGCCTTGGTGGATGAGCTGCGAAACGGCTTCCATCGTTTCCTCGATCGGCGTGGTCTTGTCGTGCCAGTGAATTTGATAAAGGTCGATATAGTCAGTTCCGAGGCGTTTCAGGCTGTCTTCACATTCCTTGATAATGCTGTCTTTGGCTGCGTATTTATAAATATCAATGTCCTCACCTGCATTGTTTTTGCTATGCATGGCAAAATCCCCTTTCGTAAGGTCCCAGCGCATCCCGTATTTAGTCAGGATCTGAATCTTTTCCCGGGGCAGATCTTTGATCGCTTCTCCAACAATCTCCTCACTTAATCCCTGTCCGTAAACCGGCGCGGTGTCTATGGATGTGACTCCGGCATGATATGAAGCCTGGATGGCCTTAACAGCCTCGCTTCGCTCTGTTCCGCCCCACATCCAGCCGCCCGCTGCCCAGGCGCCAAAAGTGATTACCGAAACTTCCAGGTCAGAGTTTCCTAGTTTCCTGTATTGCATTGTGAATTGATTTAGTTTTTTGGTTTGTGTCAAATAATTATTCCACTTCCCGGTTTGCCAGACCTAAAAAGTGGAATAATTGAAAATTGTTCTGGTGCATGACCAGGTTATAAAGCAATAACGTCTATTTGGTCAGCGAAAATGGCGCTGCATCCGCAGCCACGCCCCACGTTTTGGAAGGCTGGGCGCCCATATTGAACTGAACCGTTCCGCCTTTCTGGATGTCGGCGTGTTCCAGGAATGTCTTGCCATAAGTTTTACCATTCAGCGAAGCGCCCTGAATGTACATATTGGCATCATTCGATGCCGGAGCCTGGACTGTGAATTTCTTACCATCTTCCATCGTCAATGTAGCTTTTTTGAAAAGCGGCGAGCCAATCACATATTGCGTCGTTCCGGGTGTTACGGGATAAAAGCCCAGGGAAGAGAACACATACCAGGCCGAAGTCTGACCATTGTCTTCATCCCCGCAGTAACCGTCCGGCGCTGCCTGATAAAGCTTGTTCATCACCTGGCGCAGCCAATATTGAGCCTTATAAGGTGCTCCCGCATAGTTATAAAGGTAAATCATATGCTGGATCGGCTGGTTTCCATGCGCGTAATTACCCATGTTCATGATCTGCATTTCGCGGATCTCGTGGATTGGGAAACCATAATAACTATCGTCAAAAATCGGAGGCAATGTGAAAACCGTATCCAGTTTCTGAACAAAAGCTTCTCTGCCACCAACCAAACCAATTAAGCCCTTCACATCCTGAAAAACAGACCAGGTGTAGTGAATGCTGTTTCCTTCGGTGAATGCATCGCCCCATTTGAACGGGTTAAATGGCTTTTGAAACTGCCCGTCCTTCATCTTTCCGCGCATCCACTTTGTTTCAGGATCAAACACATTGCGGTAATTCTGGCTTCTCTTTAGAAATAAGTCAACTTCTTTCTGAGGTTTTTTCAAAGCTGTTCCCAATTGGGCGATACAAAAATCCGCATAAGCATATTCCAGCGTACGCGCTACGTTCTCATTCACTTTTACGTCGTAAGGCACATAACCCAGTTCATTGTAATATTCATGACCAAAACGGCCCACGGAACTCACCGGACCGGCATTCTCGGTATTTTTGATTACAGCTTCATACAGCTTATTAATGTCATATCCACGGATTCCCTTAATGTAAGAATCTGCGATCAACGATGCGGAATTGGAACCGATCATACAATCGCGGTGGCCGGGGCTTGCCCACTCGGGCAGGTAACCGCTTTCATCGTAAGCATTGGCCAAACCTTCCATAATGTGCGCATTTAGCGTCGGATACATCAATGTAAAGAATGGGAAAACCGCCCTGAACGTGTCCCAGAAGCCGTTATCCGTAAACATATAACCCGGTTTTACCTCACCGCTGTACGGGCTGTAATGTACGATCTTGTTGGCTTTATCAAATTCATAAAACTTCCTTGGGAACAAAAGCACACGATACAGGCATGAATAGAATGTGCGGATCTGGTCCTTGTTATCACCCTCCACCTGTATACGCGACAGTTCCGTGTTCCAGGCTTTGCGGCCTTTTTCTTTGGTTGCCTCAAAGTTGTCGTTGGCAATTTCGCGCTGCAAATTAAGCTCCGCCTGCTCTGGACTGATAAATGAAGAAGCCACTTTCAATCCTATCTGTTCGCCTTTTTTCGTTTTGAAACCAACAACCGCACCCACGTGGCCGGCTTTCAGTTCCAAGGTGTCTTTGGCCAATGTCTTGCCATGAAATGCCGAGGAAAATGTAAATGCTTTGTCAAAAACGACCACGAAATAGTTTTTGAAGTTAGCCGGCACGCCTCCGCTGTTTTTGGTGGTGTAACCGATGATCTTGCGCTCAGCGGGGATGATTTTAATGTAAGAACCTCTGTCAAATGCATCTATAAGCACAAATGAACTGTCGGCCTGAGGAAATGTAAAGCGGAACTGCGCCGCTCTTTCCGTAGGCGCAATTTCCGTGGTCACATCATGATCGGCCAGATAAACCTTGTAATAATGCGGCTTTGCGACTTCTGCCTTATGTGAAAACCAGCTTGCGCGGCTTTCCTCGTCAATTTTCAACTTTCCCGTGACAGGCATGATCGAAAACTGGCCATAATCATTGATCCAAGGACTTGGCTGGTGGGTTTGTTTGAAACCACGGATTTTCTCAGCGTCATACATATACGCCCATCCATCGCCCATTTTGCCGGTTTGCGGCATCCAGAAATTCATTCCCCAGGGCAGGGCAATGGCAGGATAGGTGTTACCAGAAGACAGGCTGAATTTGGACTGCGTTCCCATCAGCGGGTTTACCAGGTCCACGGGATTGTTATCAGCCGGAGTCTGCGCGAAAAGGAGAGGAGTGCTTGCAACCAGAATGTAAAGGGCTTGCAGGATTTTTTTCATATTATAAACAAATCTTTTTACAGAAACTTGAAGAGAAAACAAAGGTAATGGAAGGCTATGTACAAAATGTAAACGCGCAAAAGATTTCCCGAAACACGCCAGCATGACATTTTGTACCGGCATAGTTCTTTTCAGCAATCTTGGAAAGCAAGGCCTCTTTTTTCGGAAAACATGGCCCTTTTTGAGTAAAACCAATAATAATACGTATCGATATTAAATCACATGACTGAACACTTAAATCGCCTAACCCCGCGTCAGATCGTTTTCGAGCTTGACCAATACATCATCGGACAAAATGACGCGAAGCGCAATGTTGCTATCGCATTAAGGAACCGTTGGAGGCGAATGAATAGTCCGGAGGATATACAAAAGGAAATTATTCCCAACAATATATTAATGATCGGCGCGACGGGCGTTGGTAAAACAGAGATCGCACGCCGCCTTGCCAAAATCGCGGATGCGCCATTTGTAAAAGTAGAAGCATCCAAATTTACCGAAGTAGGTTACGTAGGACGGGACGTAGAAAGCATGGTCCGCGACTTGGTGGAGCAGGCTGTGGGCATGGTGCGGACGCAGAAAAAAGAAGAAGTAAAGCTCAAAGCTGAGCAGGCTGTGGAAGACATTATCCTTGATGCTCTGATCCCGCCCGTTCATGGTTCAAGCTCAGTTAAAATTCAGCCAGACAATAACACATCGGAAGTGATGCCTGAGAATGATGCCGAGCTTAACCAACGGACAAGAGAGCGTTTTCGCGAAAAAATCCGCAACGGCGAGCTTGACAGCCGGAAGATCGACATTGAAGTGCAGCAAAACCAGGCGCCTAATGTTGGCATGATCGGCGGCGCAATGGACGATGTTTCGATGATGAACATTCAGGAAATGATCGGTAACATGATGCCTCGGCGCGGAAAAAAACGTAAAGTGACCGTCGAAGAAGCCAGAAAGATCCTTCTGGACGAAGAAGCTTCCAAGCTGATCGATATGGATGAGGTGAAGATGGAGGCGATCAAGAAAGCGGAGAACCTGGGGATTATTTTTATAGATGAAATTGATAAAGTAGCATCCAGCAGATCGGGTGGTGGCGGCGGCCCGGATGTAAGCCGCGAAGGCGTTCAGCGCGACTTGCTTCCGATCGTAGAAGGAAGTGCCGTAAATACGAAACACGGCGTGATCAACACGGACCACATTCTGTTCGTTGCAGCCGGTGCATTCCACGTTGCGAAGCCTTCGGACCTTATCCCTGAGTTACAAGGACGTTTCCCCATCCGCGTGGAACTGAACAGTCTTACCGAAGCCGATTTTTACCAAATTCTGAAAACTCCGAAAAATGCCCTTACCAAGCAGTATGTGGCCATGATGGATTCAGAAGGTGTTGAATTAGAGTTTGAAGATGGCGCATTGAAAGAGATCGCAAGGATTGCTTTTGAAGTGAACAGCGAGGTCGAAAACATTGGCGCGCGTCGTTTGCAAACGGTGATGAGCTTGTTACTCAATGATTTTATGTTCGACATTCCGGACGTTATCGGCGCCGATTCACACATTGTTGTGACAGCGGAACTGGTTTCTGAAAAGCTTTCTGCGCTGGTGAAGAACAGGGATCTGAGCCAATATATTTTATAATAGCCTATTGACAAATGAAAAGGGAGAGCTGGCCAATGTGCCGCTCTCCCTTTTCTATATTAATACAATCAGAATTAATGTGATCAAGGATTTTATTCTTCAAAAAAAAGCCATCTCAAAGCCGTAGGGAATTCTTTGCTCCATTGTTTCTCCTCATGCTCTCCCTCGGGATCGACCGAACTTTTGATTTTTACACGCTTATAACCAAAACCCTGGTTTTCAAGCGTCTTATGCAATTTTTCAAAGTTGGGTAACATATTAGCGCCTTCCTTGCCACCGGCGTACAAGTAGATCCGTGTTTCAAACGGCTCGAAAAAGTGAATAGCGTCAAAATAAACCTTCTGCGAAATCCATAGCGACGGCGAGAAGATCATCAGGCGTCCGAAAACGTGTGGGAACATCAGCGCCGCATAAATGCTGAGCAATCCGCCCACCGAACTTCCACCCATGCCCGTGTTCAAACGCTCGGGCTTGGTGCGGTAATGGGCATCTACGTGCGGTTTAAGCGTTTCAGCAACGAAACGCAGGAATAGCGAGCCAAGTCCTTTCCCCAGGCGCGGGTTGTCGTAAGGAGAAAATTCATTGATGCGTTCTTCATCCCCATGATCAATCGCCACGATAATTACGCCTGCTTTATTTTCCCTGGCCAGTTCAGCCAGGCTTTTATCGATTTCCCAGTTGCCGTAAGGCGAGCCTTCACCAAAAAGGTTCTGCGCATCCGTCATATACAGGACCGGATAACGCTGCTCCTGGTTTTCATAGTAATCGTGGGGAAGCAAAACGTGAACACGCCGCTTTTTTTTGAGCTGAGGAATTTCAAATGTCTCTGAAAGCACCTCAATAATAGGTGATAGTGCTGTTTTTTCTTCTAAAACTTGCATTTGCTGATAGTCACTTTGGGTTATGTCCCAAAGGTACTTATTAAAATTTTTGTTTAATGTAATTTACAAATTCAAATTTCCATTTATGCCGCTCATCTGCCTCACGCACAATCCGCTCCGTCTCTTTCCACGCGCCCGGATCGGTGAGTTCAAAGTAGGTGTCACCATCGATTATTGTTTTGACTTCAGTCACATATAACCGGTCTGCAAGCGGCAGCGCCTGCTTATAAATTTCTCCCCCGCCAATCACGAATGCTTCGGATTCTTCCGGACTCCTGGCAACGTCCAGCGCCTCATCCAGCGAAT
Source organism: Dyadobacter alkalitolerans DSM 23607 (assembly GCF_000428845.1). Taxonomy (GTDB): domain Bacteria; phylum Bacteroidota; class Bacteroidia; order Cytophagales; family Spirosomataceae; genus Dyadobacter; species Dyadobacter alkalitolerans. The sequence goes on from NZ_AUAS01000006.1 coordinate 402,853, forward strand.
GCGCAACCATAATGCCTTCCGCATTAAAATCCTTCTGGCTCGTGATCACAACAGAAGTCCGCCCAGGCAAAGGTTTCCCAATGGATTCAAATGTCTTCCGTCCCATGATCATCGGATGCCCCAGCGTGAGCTGCTTAAACCGTTTCAAATCATCCGGCAACCGCCAGAGAAGTTGATTGTCCTTTCCAATAACGCCGTTTTCAGAGACGGCTACGATGATTGAAATCTGCATTATGTCCTTTTTTTAAATTTGGCTACAACCTATTCCCCCGCAAAAAATCTCCGATCTCCATCCGCTTCTTCCCTTCCAGTTGCAAAACTTCGATGGATAGCCAGCCGTCTCCAGTCTTGAAATGGAGGAAGGATTTGCCATCTGTGCGGAACTGGCCCGGGGTGTCGTTGGCTTCAAAGTCGACGATGCTGGATTTGAAGATTTTGCACGACAGTCCGTTAAGGGTGGTCCAGGCGGCGGGGTAGGGCGACAGGCCGCGAATGAAGTTGTGAATTTCCTGTGCGGGTTTTTGCCAGTCGATTTCGCAGGTTTCCCGGAAAATTTTGGGGGCGGTGCGGATTTCGGCGGGCTCTTCCTGCGGTTCCTGCGGATAATTGCCTGCTTCGATGGCTTTCACAGTCTTTACAACCAGTCTCGCGCCTTTTTCCATCAATCGTTCATATAAAGAGCCCGCGTCATCTTCCCGGTGGATGGGTTCCTTGTCCTGGAAAATAATCTTTCCGGTGTCAATGTCTTTTTCAATAAAGAATGTCGTGACGCCGGTTTCGGTTTCCCCGTTGATGACGGCCCAGTTGATGGGTGCTGCGCCGCGATATTGCGGGAGGAGTGAGCTGTGTAAATTGAATGTTCCTTTCGGTGGCATGCTCCAAACGACTTCGGGCAGCATGCGGAATGCGACCACGACCTGCAAGTCTGCTTTATAGGATCTGAGCTCTTCCAGAAACTCAGGATTTTTCAATTTTTCGGGTTGTAAAACGGGGATGCCCTGTGCTTCTGCGTATAGCTTAACAGGCGATGCGGTTTGCTTCTGTCCGCGGCCTGCGGGCTTGTCGGGAACAGTTATGACAGCCACAACATTAGAATTGCTTTCGACCAGACTTTTTAAACTCGGGACCGCAAATTCGGGCGTTCCCATGAAAATTATTCTTAACGGGGTTGACATAGTTTGTTACCGCTTTTGGATAAAAAATGGTGATACCATTTACAAATATTGTTATTTTTGTCGTTCTTAACAGAAAATTATGATACAGACGAAATCATATACGAACCGAAAAGATAAGGTTTTCTAGCCTTCTACTACGAGTGTTGTAACTCTTGTAGAGCGGTCTTAGAGCCGTTCTTTTTTTTTATTCAAACTTTCAAAAATTTAAAGGATTGTAAACCAATTTAAGGTCATGGCTAAAATTTCATACTATACGGAAGAAGGATTAAATAAGCTGAGGAATGAGCTGAATGATATGAAAACAAAAGGCCGCACGGAGATTGCAAAACAGATTGCAGAAGCGCGGGATAAGGGCGATTTGAGCGAGAATGCAGAATATGACGCGGCGAAGGATGCGCAGGGAATGCATGAAATGAAAATTGCCAAGCTTGAAGAGATCATGTCCAATGCGCGGGTGATCGATGAATCATCGATTGATACTTCGCAGGTTGCGGTGCTTTCCAAAGTGAAGATCAAAAACCGGAAAAATGGAATGGAAGTGACATATACTTTGGTTTCGGAAGAAGAGGCGGACCTGAAAACAGGCAAGATCTCCGTGGGATCGCCGATCGGGAAAGGTTTGCTGGGTAAAAAGGTAGGGGATACAACCGAAATTAAGGTTCCTGCGGGATTGATGGAATTTGAAGTCCTGGATATCAGCAGGTTCAGCGAGTAATTTCATAAGACATAAATAGGATGTTGGATTGGAGAATGTTTGACCATTCGCAATCCAACATTTTTGTTTTAAATTGGTTTGGATCAGGGTCGCCGCTATGAAGTTCAAAGGGTTTTTATTGAATGTTTCTTTCCTTTGGGTGGAGGGTATGGCGTTGTTTCCATTCATTTTGGTTAAAAAAAAACCATGCAGCCGCTTCCTGATCAACCACGAGCAAATCCATTTGCGGCAACAGCTTGAATTGGGTTTGATTCTCTTTTATATTTGGTATTTTGCCGAATATTTAGTCCGCCTGATCCAGTACAAAAAACATTATCTCGCCTATCTCCACATTTCGTTCGAGCGGGAGGCATATCAGCATCAGGCCGATCTGGATTATCTTAAAAAAAGACGGTTATGGGCTTTCTGGGTCTATTTGAAACAACATTAAGCGCTGATTAAGGCGTTGTTTAACAGCATTTTTAGTAAGTAATTTTGATAAATATGTCTGACCAAAGCAGAGAATTTCTTTATAAATACCTGAACAATGCATCGCCGACCGGCTTTGAGGCAAGCGGTCAGCAGATATGGCTGGATTACATCAAGCCTTACATTGAAGACACCATTGTGGACGTCTATGGAACGGCTGTGGGCGTCATTGGCGGAGGCCAGGATTACAAAGTGGTGATCGAAGCACATTCCGATGAGATTTCGTGGTTTGTAAACTACATTACAGATGACGGTTACATTCACGTGCGCCGCAACGGCGGCTCTGATGCGATCATCGCGCCTTCGATGCGGGTGAATTTGCATACGGCCAAAGGCGTTGTGAAGGGTGTTTTCGGCTGGCCTGCTATCCACGTTCGTGACGTTGCAAAGGATTCTGTTCCTAAGGTGCATGAATTGTTCATAGACGTGGGCGCCTCCAAAAAGGATGAAGTTTTCGAAATGGGCATTCATGTGGGAACGGTTGCCACGTTTGCAGACGGGCTGGATGAATTGAATGACAAATATTACCTGGGACGCGCACTGGACAACAGAATGGGCGGTTTCATGATAGCCGAAGTGGCGCGGATGCTGCATGAGAGTAATGTTCGATTGCCGTTTACATTATATGTGGTGAATGCCGTGCAGGAAGAGATCGGATTACGAGGAGCGGAAATGATCGCGCGTCGTTTAAAGCCCAATCTGGCCATCGTTACAGATGTAACGCACGACACGCAGTCGCCTATGTACAACAAGAAGGAGCAGGGTGATCTGAAAAGCGGCGGCGGACCGGTAATATGCTACGGACCAGCTGTGCAGAACAATGTGCGCGATATGCTGATCCGCATTGCCGACGAGAAAAAGATCCCGTTCCAGCGCCAGGCAGTAAGCCGTTCGACAGGAACCGACACGGATTCATTTGCCTACTCAACCGAAGGCATCGCCTCCGCATTGATATCACTCCCTTTAAAATACATGCACACCACCGTGGAAATGGTTCACAAAGAGGACGTTCAGAATGTAATTCAATTAATGTATGATGTCTTGCTGTCTTTGAAAGGAGACGAGGACTTTCGTTATATAAAATAATTTTGAATGATTGAATGAGTGAATGAAAAAAATATTCAGTCATTCACTCATTCAAAATTAAAAAGCACACCCACTTAACTAAGACTTCATCAACAAATCATGAACATCAACCAAAAATGAACAACAGGGCTAGGGGCCGTGGGGCTGCTATTAACACCCACAACAAATTTTTTAAGCATGAAATAGAATACACATCGGAGGATTGGCAGCAGTGGGAAGAACCGGCGGTGAATCCGAAAACGCAGTTTATCGAAGAGCATTCCAAAACATTGCTCAGCGTTACGGATAGCCCGGATCTGGGTCATTTTCATTCGATTAATCCTTACCGGGGCTGCGAACACGGGTGTATTTATTGCTATGCACGCAACTCCCACGAATATTGGGGTTATTCTGCCGGGCTGGATTTCGAAACAAAGATCATTGTCAAGAAAAACGCCCCTCAGTTGCTTGAAAAGCTTTTCAATTCAAAAAATTGGGAGCCTAAGGTCATTCATTTCTCAGGAAACACGGATTGTTACCAGCCTGGCGAGAAAAAATATCGCTTAACCCGACAAATGCTGGAAATCTGCCTTAGATATCGCAATCCGGTGAGTGTTTTGACCAAAAATGCTTTGGTACTCAGGGATTTGGACGTGCTGGAAAAGCTGGCAAAACTCAACTTGGTGCACGGCGCAATTTCCATCACATCATTAAATGAAGATCTGCGCAGTGCTTTAGAACCGAGGACTGTGACCGGAAAACGCAGGTTACAGGTTGTGAAGGCCCTGCATGAAGCGGGTGTGCCGATGGGCGTAATGACGGCGCCGATCATTCCGGGATTAAATGATCACGAAATTCCTGCAATTGTGCAGGCGGCAGCTGAAAACGGCGCATTATGGGCCAATTATACGATTGTGAGGCTAAATGGTGCCATTTCTACTTTGTTTGAAGAATGGATCCATCACCACTTTCCTGACCGCGCGGCGAAAGTTTTGAACCAGATCTCGGAATGTCACGGAGGCAATTTGAATGACTCTCAATTTGGTCGCAGAATGGTTGGCGAAGGTAACTTTGCAGAAAATATCAGGCAGCTTCACGCGCATGCCTGTCGTAAATATTTCAAGGACAGCGTGCTGCCAGGCCTCGATACGACGCAATTTATGCGGGCCGGACAAATGCGCTTATTTTAAATTAATCCTGAATCCAATGAAATCAATTTCCACCTTACTATGCCTCACACTATGCATCTGCTTGTTTAGCAACTGCGTTAACTCTTCTTCACAAAAGACGCCTGCCATAACAGAAGGTGATTCTTTAAATGTTGGTAAAAACCCGGTTGCAACTGCCAAGTCACCGGTTACAGGAGCGGATCAGGTTTCGGAATATCTGGATTATCTGAAAGGGAAAAAGATCGGGATATTGGTCAACCAGACTTCCATCATTGGGAAAACGCCGATTGTGGACAGCCTGGTGGCATTGGGTGTCAATGTGGTGATGATATTCGGACCGGAACATGGTTTCCGGGGAACGGCCAGCAATGGCGACAAAGTGAGCGACAGCGTGGATCCGAAAACGGGCATTCCTGCGATTTCGCTCTATGGCAAGCAAAAGAAGCCTACTAAGGAACAAATGGCCGGCATAGACCTGATGATCTTTGACATTCAGGACGTTGGGGCTCGTTTTTATACGTATATCAACACATTAGGACATGTGATGGAGGCGTGCGCCGAGACAAACAAGGAAATGCTCATCCTGGACCGCCCTAATCCGAATGGTTTCCTGGTGGACGGTCCGATCCTGGAGGATCATTTGCGTTCGGGCATCGGGATGTATAAAATTCCCGTTTCGCATGGCTTGACTATTGCCGAATTTGCGCAGATGATCAATGGCGAAGGCTGGCTGCCGAACAAAATGCAATGCAAATTGAAGATCATTAAAGTGGCCAACTATGACCACCAAACGCCATATACATTGCCGGTCATGCCGTCGCCAAACTTGAATACCCAGCAGTCTGTAATGCTTTACCCGCATATCTGCATGTTTGAAGGCACCATTATCAGTCAGGGACGCGGGACTTACATGCCCTTTACCGTTTTAGGCGCACCGTTACTGAAAGGAAAATACGATTTCGTTTTTACGCCGAAAAGCATCAAAGGAATGAGCGAATCGCCATTGCATATGGATCAGGAGTGCTATGGGCTTGATCTGCGGAAATACGACATTGCTAAACTCGAAAAATCAGGAAAACTGAATCTCGCATGGATGATGGATATGTACAAAGCCTATCCCGACAAAGCCAGGTTTTTTGACATGAGCCAAAGCAAGCAAATGGGCAACTTCGACAAATTGGCTGGCACCGAAAATTTAAAAAAGCAGATTATTGCTGGTGTTTCTGAGGAAGAGATTCGTAAAAGCTGGGAGCCCGGCCTGGGAAATTACAAGGATATGCGCAAAAAATATCTGATCTATCCCTGACTTTGGTAATGTTTTTTATAAAATTTAAATGCCTGAAAAGCAGCCAGTACTAGCATTATGGCCGGGAAAAAGTGGTAAGCCAGCTGGGAACTGAACCCCGAGGCTTTTTGAAAAAGCTGTTGGAAAAACAACACAAAAACCAGGATGCCGCTGAATGTTCCGACCGATGTGCCGGTTACGTAAGCATACTTTCGTTTGCCCTTTACATTGATCAGCGCTGCGTTGATCAGATAAACATTCCAGCCTGTCCAGAAAGGAACCTGAACAAAATTGATCGCATTAAGAAAAAGCCCAAGCACGAGCGGGGGATAGGCAACCAGGAAATGTTTTGAAATGTTGTCGCCCGTGGAAGCATTCGCTGGCTCAGTGTAAAAGGATAATGCAATCAGCACAATGAATATGATGGAAAGCAATTCCGCCGCTTTGACGATTTTTTCATGATTAAGCAGCCATTGCGCGCCTTTAAGCGTTAGCAGGATGAGGAAAAATTCAATGGTCACCACGCCCAGCAAAAAGGAGATCAGCGCAGGTAAGCCTTGTGTATCAAACACTTTAAGTGCGACAATGTTGATATAGCCCATTGGTAATGAGCCGACTAAGCTGACCAGGAATCCAACGCCCAGATTTTTCAGACTTCTCATTTATTTCAAAAGTTCTTTAATTTCCGCACGTGCAGGCTGTTTTGCCTGAACATTTCCAGACCTTCCTGAAATGTCAGAAAAGGAAATCCTTTTTTGTAGTTCTGCATGCTGATCCTGAAAAGCATTCCGAAATGTCTGCTAATTTCCTTCCAGGCTACGAAAATGGATTGTCCGGGGTCGTAAATGTGCGTGGGTTCGCTGCCTGCGCCATTGAGCTCAATGATGGAAATGTTTTGTCCTTTTTCAAGCTCATCCCATGTGTTATATTTGATATCCAGCCTCCCATAATAGAAATGCGGTACCTGCGTGCAGATCTTGTTGATGGTTTCCGTAAGCAGGTCCGTTGCCAGGTGCGTTGCATTGATAAACCTGGAACCCCGCGCATGGTTTCCATAAGGGACCAGATTAACCAGTTCACCGCGTGCCGGAATGTCGAGCAGTTTTTCGCCATACATTCTGGAAAGTGCACCCAATTGTAAATGGTAACGCGGATTGCTTTCGACGAGATTTCTCAAACTCGATTTTCCGTCACCGGTCACGATGAGATATTCTTTGGCAACTATTCCGGTAATTTTTCCCTGGCTTTGATCCGGCTCGCGGACGTAGAAAATCCCCACTTCACTGGGCAAGTCAACAAACTCCTGGATCAGAAAGTTAAAGTTAGCCTTCTTGAAATACGTTGCAAGATCTGCGTCACTTTCCAGCTTTTGCACAGCCATTCCGCGCATTCCGATATCCGGTTTAGCGATGAGCGGATAATGTAAACCGGCCCGGACACATTCTTCTACAACCGTTTCAAAAATATCACCAAGCCTTACCAGAATGGTTTTTGGATAGTACTGCGCGGGAAGGATATCATAAATTTCCTTTTTCGATTCCATTAGAAATCCACCATTTTTGATGGTTGGATTTGATGCATTGAAGAAAAAGAAAGACCGCGCCCGGAAGGAGTAATAAAACCAGACGAAGTGCATCGGCATGTAAACGATGCCGAATGGCCAGTATTCCCAATGCGTTACTTTATGAAGCAGGAGTGCTAATTTTTTCAAAAAAGAACGGTTAAATACTTACAAATGGGTTGGAAATGACGCTTCTTCCAGCAGATCGTAATGAAAGAGCTTTGCTTTATTTTGTTCAATGACTGTTTGCGTAATGCTGAAAGTTTTCATGATATCGTTCCTATTCATGATCAATCCGTTTTCTTCATTTCCATTGCCCGCGTACATATGAAAATACTTCATATCCTCGGCATCAATGTCCTCCTTATCGGCTAGGAAACCGGCCAGCCATTCTTTCCTTTCTTCCTGTATTACTTTTGAATAAAGTGTTGAGGATGACCAGATATGGTTTTCAGTCGCATCGAGTACAAGGGTCTCTTTTTGTATGAAATCCCAGCGAAGCTGATACAGTTTTCCCTCTTGCACCAAGATGATGGTAAATGGCTCTATACCCGTCAGATTATAAGCATGCCAGGTTTCGATCGGCGAAGATCCGGCAATGATATCAAGCAAAACCAGCCCCCGGCTTTTTACGTAATTGCCTTTTGAAATGTGCCGCTTTGCTGCGCCATTGAGCAAAACGCCCACATTGGCAGCCTCGTCCGTGGCAAACCAGGTCCCGCCTGCTTGCGGATCTTTTGGGAAAGTGAGCCGCTTAACGCGCACCATATAGGACTGCGGCGATAGGGAAGCAGGACGGTTCACATGTTCGTCGCGGTTGGACGTAATGATTGCCCTGCCATTTGCCCAAATGTATGTTACTGTGCACATTGCTTTTTGAATTCAATGGTGGAAGGTGCTACACCAAAATTTTCGTGGACCTGCAAATCGCGCATGCCAACGGTAGCGACTTTAATTAATGCCTGGTGATGAATGCAATGTTCGAGGTTGTAAAGCAGCTCCCGATGGTAATTGGATTGAAGTGTAATGTGCTCACCCGCGATCCGTTGCGCCAGCATAAGCTGCTTATTCGGCTTATTGATCGACTTCCTGACCTTTTCTACACATTCCCTGGCGTAATCCGGCAAAGTTTCGGTGAGCGGGTTCCGGCAACGGCTGTCGTAATTGATCGTGCCGTCGTCATATTGGTTGATAAGGCATTCAAACAGCTCAATAATGTGCCTGGTATGCTGCCCGATCGTAGAACCGCTGAGTTGGGGGCACGGATAATTGTACTGATCGGCTGAAACTTGGCTGAGAAAATGATCGATTTCGTCCAAAGTGTGTCGTACTGCCTGAATGAGCATATTGAAAAGCGGAGTTAAAAATTAGGAATAGGACCTTTAAAAAATCCTTCTAAAATATTATTCCACGCATTAAAATAAGATTAAAACAAAACATCCCAGGGAATGTATTCCCGGGGATGTCTAATTATTCTCAACGATATTAAAATAAAAAAAACTAATGGTAATGATTTAGTTTAGGTTATATCGGCGCATAATGGTCGATGTTATGCAGAAAAATGTCAGTTTATAACATTTACGTTTTTGTAAATCAATTGGATGCCTGAACTTCAAATTTTTTTATTAAAGGTTGAAGTTCAGGCTGCTGGTAACTACTAATAGTTATAATAGAAGAGGGTTCTTACGTGGTGTAATAATAATTCGTAGTGAGCTTGCCGACAAATAATTGGGGTGAAGCAGTCATTTTCCGGGGTGAAGGTCGGAAATCATGAGAACGTCTTCACACGGCTCAGCAGCTCGGTCCTGTTATCGTTTGTGATCGGGATCTCGATGTCATTGATCATTACATGAATGTAATTGATGGATGTAATGGCATTGAGGTTGATAATAAACGACTTATGAACCCGGAAGAAGTAATTTGCAGGCAATTGCTGCAGCATGTTTTTCAATGTTTCCCGGATCGTATATTTCTTTTTCTTGGTGTGCAATTCGAGATAATTGTCGTCGCTGCGGATATATAGGATGTCTGCAAGCAGGATTTTGGTAAACATATGCTTCTCCTTGATGAAAAGCGCATCCTTAATGACCGTAGAATCTTGCTTCTCTTCCTGGTTGGACTCACCAGCCAAAGCCGCAAGGCGATAGTTTTTCAAAGCAAGCTTTACCGCCGTGTAAACAGTGATTTTCTGACAGGGCTTTTGAAGAAATGCGTGCGGGGAAGCCTGCAAAGCGGCGTTTACAATCGCAATGTCTTCATGACTTGAAAGGAACAGAAACGGGATTTTGAAATTTTCCCGGATGTAATGCGCAAGATCGATCCCGGTTTGGTAACCATTGATACTGATATCGAGAACCGCAAGATAAAAAACTTTGGTATTCAGCAGCTCGACGGCCGAATTGTAGTCTGTTGCAACGTCATTCGCCTCATAACCGAAGCCATTAAGAAGATATTGAAGATGTTTTGCAATAACCAGATCGTCCTCAACAATTAAAATGTTCATTCTTGATTGTAAAATGGAGACCCGCGCTTTAAAATCAGGGATTTAGCGCAAGGGCAATGTTAATGTTTTTATGAGTTTTAAATTTGAGATAACCGTTGAGTAAGAATTCAAGTTTAATATACGAATTAGTTAAGCGTTGCGACCATTTTTGTGAAACTATTTAGTAACCGGTAGATGCTAAACGAAGATTTTTATTTTCAATGGTCGGTTCCCACTATGCCTTTTTCGACCACCTTATGTCTGCCGGTTGCCATGTACAGAATGGTCACCAATATCAACCCGGCGAAAAACCATAAGCTCAGCAGAACATTGTAATAAATGATCGCGATAAGGCACACAACGGATAAAACAAGTGCGATCAGTGGAAAATAGGGGTAAGCCGGCACTGTGAAAGGGCGTTCAAGTCCGGGTTCTTTGCGGCGAAGTGCAAAAAGTGCGGCCATGCTGATAATGTACATAACAACGGCTCCCAATGCGGCCAGAATAATCACCTGATCTGTGGTTCCTAGTTTCAGCGCCACGCACCCGGCGAGTCCGCCCGTGATCAAAGCCCAATGTGGGGTCTGGAACCGGGCGTTGACATTTCCTAAAAACGATGGCAATAAGCCCGCCCTGGCCAATGCAAAGATTTGCCGTGAGTAACCGATGATTGTCCCGTGAAAAGAGGCGATCAGCCCGAATAGTCCCAGACTGGCAAAAAGCTGTGTAAGCGCACTGTCGCGTCCCAGCACGATGCCGAGCGCAGCGGGAAGCGGATAGTCGATCTCGCTGAGCAGTCGCCAGTGTGCGACGCCGCCGGTGAAAATCATTACTGAAAGCGCCAGTACAACCAATGTAAGTATCCCATAAATGTAGCCGCGTGAAATGGTCCGTTTGGGATCCTCCACTTCTTCGGCCACCATGGCCACGCCTTCAATGGCAAGATAAAACCAGATCGCAAACGGCAACGCAGCAAAAACGCCCGGCCAACCGAATGGCATCGGCTCGGTAATAAAGGTTTCGTAAGAGAAATGGGGCGCTACGATGCCAATGTATATCAGCAGCTCGCCCACAGCGAGCAATGTTACCACGAGAGAGAACATGGCCGACTCTTTAATTCCAAGTAAATTAATCAGAATAAAAACTACATAACACCCAAAAGCAACGTCCAGCACTTCGAGTGACGGATAAAGGAAATGCGTGTAACTTCCCAGCGCGAACGCAATAGCAGGCGGCGTTACGAGGAATTCCACGAGGGTTGCGTAACCTGCGACGAGGCCGCCCAGCCAGCCAAAAGCCCTTTGTGAATATGAAAAAGGCCCACCAGCTTGCGGGATTGAAGTGGTCAGTTCGGTAAAACTGAAAATGAATGTGACATACATCAGCGTCACAATCAGGGTTGCGATCAGAAAACCCACTGTGCCTGAAACGCCCCAGCCATAGTTCCAGCCAAAATATTCACCCGAAATAACCAGCCCGACGGCGATGGCCCAAAGATGTATTGGTTTTAAAACTTTTTTAAGCGCAGCGTTTTGATCGGATGACATGCAGGAAAGGTTGCTAGGTTAGAAAACAATACAATATAACCTATAACTCCCCGAACGCCATTCATCACTATTGAATATTGTAAAATTGCTGGAATTTTATTTCGAAATGTCAGCGCGGTGCAGTTCTGAGGTAATCTCCCATTTCCCTCACTTTATCGGTATTAAGGTAATCTACACCCAAAGTCATCATGATTTTCCATGAATTAATGTTGTCGGGTGTTGCCCACAGCCGCATTTTTTTGCCAAGATCGTGCGTTTGCTTAATCACTTTCTGAATCGCTTTCTTGTCTTTTTCCGGTAATGGGCCTTCCCCATTCCATTTTGAATATTTCGCAAATCCCTGACTGATCAGGCCAATGCGCTTGAGCTGCTCCGGCGTGTAGGTGATTTCGGGACGGCCATCAAAAAATATAAAATCGGGATATTTATCAAAGTTGGCGGGATCGGGCGTGTTGCCGCTTACCACGATTGTGAGGTTGCCGTCAGGCGCTAAAATGTGCTTATGCGGTTCCAGTTCTTTGACTAGTGCAGCCAACGTTTCCGTAGCGCCGGTTTTCAGATCAATCAGAAATTGAAGGGGAACGTCTTTTTGCGGATAAATGCTGCCGCCATTCTTTTCAATTTTAGTCAATATAGGCTGAATGTAAAGCGTGTTTAATGTTCTTTTCGGATGAATGTCTTTGAAATTATGCGCCACGAAGAGTGTATCATTCACCAAAAACAAGTCCGCTTCAATAGAGCCGAACTGCTGATCGATCGCGTCATAAAATGCGCCTCTCCGCTCGTAGTCATTGTGGGAATGCGCTTGCGCCGTGGTGTAAGCTTTAATGTCCTGAGCGTACAACATCCTGGTACAAAGCAGAATGAGTACAAGTAGCGTAACGAGTTTTTTCATGGAATGTGGTGGGGTTGCCAGTCGGAAAATTAGGTAATTTATAGTCACAAACACATTGTTTTGGCGTTTGATTTCATGCCGGCGAATTTTCTACTGGAAACCTGCATTTTATTGAACAAAATTTCAACCGTTGGCAAGATGCGTTGAGAATATCATTATTTTAGCCGACTTATTAACACAACAAGACATTGCCAATCAGCGCTTGCATGAAACAAAATTCTTCTCTCTTTCGTAAAAAAACAGTTAGCCAAATACTCAGGGACGCCGACTCAGCTGAAAACGGCGGACTAGCCAAGATCCTCGGCGTAAGGGACCTGGTTTCCCTGGGCATCGCGGCGATTGTTGGGGCTGGGATTTTTAGTACGATAGGCGTTGCGAGTTATAATGGCGGGCCCGCTGTCTCACTGCTATTTGTATTTACGGCTATTGCGTGTGTTTTCACGGCATTGTCCTATGCGCAGTTTGCCAGCACAGTGCCGGTCTCCGGTAGTGCGTACACGTATGCCTATGTTGCCTTCGGGGAATTGTTTGCGTGGATCATAGGCTGGTCATTGATTCTCGAATATGCGGTTTCGAATATGGTCGTCGCTATTTCCTGGTCAGAATATTTTACGGGAATGCTCAAAGGTTTCGGGATAGTGCTGCCGGGGTGGCTTACAGTCAACTATGAAACGGCTTCCGATGCATTTGCAAAATTACACAGCGCTGCAGCAGCGGAAATGAGCACCTATGAGCGATTTGCGGCTGCCGCTTACGAAACATCTCCCGTCATTGGCGACATGCACATTATGCTCAACCTGCCCGCCGGGCTTGTTACATTGCTCATTACCGCGCTGGTTTACATAGGGATCCGCGAATCCAGGACTGCCAGCAACATTATGGTGGTTTTGAAGATCGGGGTTGTTCTGCTGGTAATTTTAGCCGGGGCATTTTATGTAAAACCTGAAAACTGGTCACCATTTGCACCCAATGGCATCAAAGGCGTTATGGGCGGAGTTGCCTCTGTTTTCTTCGCATTCATTGGTTTTGATTCTATATCAACAACCGCTGAGGAATGCAAAAATCCACAACGTGATATGCCCAAAGCAATGATTTACTGTCTCATTATCTGTACGGTCTTATATGTGCTCATCACGCTGGTGCTTACCGGGATGGTCAATTATACAGAACTGAAAGTGAGCGATCCGCTGGCATTTGTTTTCGAGAAAAATGGCCTTGATTTCATGGCCGGTGTTATTTCCGTGAGCTCCGTTATTGCCATTACGAGCGCTTTGCTAGTTTATCAGCTTGGCCAGCCGCGTATCTGGATGACGATGAGCCGCGACGGTTTGCTTTGGAAAAAATTCTCGAAAATTCACCCGAAGTACCAGACGCCATCCTTTGCAACCATTGTTACGGGCTTTGTGGTCGGCATTCCTGCATTGTTTTTTAAGATGGATTTCTTCGTAGACCTGACCAGCGTCGGGACGTTTTTTGCATTCATTCTTGTTTGCGGTGGCGTTCTTTATTTGGACCATACGGGAATTTCAGCGCAATCCAAATTCCGCGTTCCTTATCTAAATGGCAAATATTTGATCGGCTTATTGCTAATCCTGGCTATTGCGGGAATTACTATTTACGGGCAGAGTGTGATTGATGAATGGAAAGCAATGTCGGCCATGGAAATCGTCGAGCATAAGCTGTTAACGATTATTTTCTGGATCACGTGGTGCATTCTGGCTGTAATGGGGTACAAGTATAACTTCTCGGTTTTACCAGTTGCAGGCATTCTGACAAACCTTTATCTGATGACAGAGCTGGGATCTTCCAACTGGCTGATCTTCGTGATCTGGCTGGCGATCGGGCTTGTGATCTATTTCAGCTACGGTTACAGGAAGAGCAAACTGGCCTAGATAATCAAGGTAAAAACGGTTCCTTTTCCTACTTCCGAGGAAACATTCAGCTGACCATTGTGCTGTTGTAAGATCTGTCGCGAGAGGCTGAGGCCGATTCCGGAACCGGTTTTTTTGGTGGTGTAAAAGGGGATAAAAATATTCTCAATTGCCTCGGGTTCAATGCCGTCACCATTGTCTTCAACATCAATAATGGTCACGCTGTCAGACTGATATGCGCTTAATGTGATCAATCTGTTTGTTTGGGTTGAGAATGCTTCGGAAGCGTTTTTCACCAGGTTGATCAGCACTTGCTGGACCTGGCTGGCGTCGGCCTTTACGGTAAGCGTTTCGGGTTTGACAGAAATTTTCCATAAAACCCCTGAGCCGGTAAGGTCCGTTTGTAATAATTGGATTACTTCCTGAAACAACTCGGAGACGCTGAGATTGGCAAACACCGGTTTTGGTAATGTTGTAAAATCGCGGTAAGCATTCACAAATTGCATCATCCCTTTGCTGCGTTTTTCAAGTGTATGCAATGCTTCTTTCAAGTCATTGACTGCCTCCTGATCGCTGGTCGATTTCTCAATGTCCTCATTTACAATCAGTCGCATCGTGCCTACGAGCGACACGATCGGTGTCATCGAGTTCATGATCTCGTGCCTTAAAACGCGGGTCAGGTTTTGCCATGATTCTACTTCCTGCTGTTGAAGTTCCGTTTGGATATTTTGTAAAACCACGATCCTGACCCACATTCCCCGGAGCTGGATCGCAGCACCCTGCAATGCAAGTGGCTGGTCCGAAGGCGTCCGGTAAAGCTCGCGTACGCCGCTATCGAGTGTAGAAAGTAGTTCGTACAGTCTTGGATGCTTGTCTTTTAGCTCGCTCAGCTGATGCAGCCGGTAAATTCCCAGCATACGCAAAGCAGCGTTATTGATGAGGTTAACCTGTCCGTTGCTGTCGAATGTGATCAGACCGGTGCCGATATGCTGCACAATCGTATTCAGATATTGCAGGTTAGCCTCTTTTTCTGCCCGTGCCTGCCGGAACGCATGAAGCACTTCATTGAACTGCTGGTTGAGTTCCTTGAACGTCCGGCCCATCTTATTGTCGGAACGGAAATTGATCGTAAAATCAGAATAGCGGACCGATTCGAGGAAGTAGGTCAGCTTGCGGTTGACATTGGTAACATATTGATACAATAATGATCCCTGGACAAAGATGAAAATGGTCCCAAGCACATATACGAGCACCTCGTTCGTGTGCTTGGACGCAAGCCAGGCAACCGCAATGACGCTCAGGATAATGACCACTATCCGGATCATGATCACAATGCTGAAATGTCTTAGTCCGATCATTAAGGAATGAGATAGAAGATTTGGTTTTAATTTTCAATCGCGCTTTGCGGCACGCCGGACATTTCGCTCAATATATATTTTTCAAGTGAATTGATCTTATAATGTGCCATATCAAACTTAGCATCGTCAAAAACTTCCATCGCTGGCACCGAAATCGTGATCATTCCTGCCGCATGGGCCGATCGAAGACCTGCATGCGAATCTTCAAACGCAATGCATTCGTCAGGGCGTAATCCCAATTTGGCAGCTGTTGTCAGATAAACGGCAGGATGGGGTTTGGTGAATTCTTCGAGCTCACCAGAATGCCAGGTGTCAAAGTAATCAATAATTTCGAGCCTTTTCAGCACGCCTTCAATCAGGTCCATATGCGAAGCCGAAGCCACCGCCAGTTTAAGACCCTGCGCTTTCAGGTTTTTAACCAATTCAATTGCGCCCGGCATGGCCACCGCGCGAGCCAGGATATTTTCATGGGCATATTCCAGGATCTCCCGTTCCAATTCCTCGAAAGAAGGCGTATTCCAGGGCTGGATTTTGTGACAATATTCAAGAAAAAGTTTGATAGAAAGACCGGTCGTCTGATTTTTCAGCGCATCGGAAATTGTGAAATTTACTCTTTGCATTACCTTGCGGGCAGCGTCTGTCCAGATTGGCTCGGAATCTATCAGCAATCCGTCCATGTCAAATATGGCAGCTTTAATCATTATTAAGTGGGTCTGTTTTTTTTAAACTATTCAAAACTACTACTTTCACCGATAAGTATTTACAAATCGCGGACCATTCATGAACCGATATCCAACCATACTTACCATTGCGGGATCAGACAGCGGCGGCGGCGCAGGAATTCAGGCAGACTTGAAGACGATCGGGTCACTGGGAGGGAACGGTTTATCCGCAATAACTGCGCTCACAGCCCAGAATACGGTAGAAGTGAGGTCTGTACTTGCGGTTCCGGCTGATTTTTTGAAAGAGCAGTTGCTGGCCGTTCTGGAAGATATTCAGGTGGATGCGATTAAGATCGGCATGATCGGGACGGTTGAGAATGCATGGGTGATCGCCGATATTATTGCGCAGTTTATGCCGGGATTCGTGGTCGTGGATCCGGTTCTGGCATCATCCAGCGGGACCAGGCTCGCCACCGCTGAGATGATCAATATATTTTGGGAAAAGTTATTTCCGCTTGCAGATTTGGTTACGCCTAACATTGATGAGGCAAAGTTGCTGTTGGGCCGGGAAATCCATTCCTTGGAATCCATGCAGGAAGCCGCTTCGGAAATGATTGCCAAAGGTTGCCGGGCCGTCTTACTTAAAGGCGGGCATCTGGTTTCTGAGCAATTATTTGACGTTTTGGCCCAGAAAAGCCAGGAAGTGTTGGTCTTCGAATCCGCGTTCATTCCCAGTCCTAATCTCCACGGGACCGGTTGTACATTATCCTCCGCCATCGCCACATTCAAAGCCCGCGACAACTCCCTGCCCGAAGCCATCATTTTCGCAAAAGAATACATCTCCTCGGCCATCCAAGCCGGAAAAGAAGCCAAAACCGGAAAAGGCAACGGACCATTAAACCATTTCTTCGATCCCGTGCCAATGCGGGGGATATTGTAAATGTACTTTAATCCCAGCAAATACATAACATTAAGCTACCAATGTCGTATCGCTCTGCGATTAGAGCCTTCAAAATAAAATTTTCCAAAAAAATTTAGGGTAAGACATAGCTAGGTTGTCTGGAAAGAAAACTATTAGCTATGAAAAAATATATTCTTTCGCTGATCGCGATGGCGGTCTTTTCGCTGGCTTATGCCCAGCAACCTGCACAACTTGTGAAGGGCCGTGTCATTGATGCTGAGTCGCTGCAGCCCGTGATCGGTGCTAATGTGATCATTACTACGCTTAACCCGATCATGGGCGGCGCGACGGATGCAGAAGGCGGATTTCGAATCGAGCATGTGCCGGTTGGACGACATTCCATTAAGATCACAAGCATTGGCTATGACGACGCTTTTCTGCAGGAAATCGCTGTCGGTTCGGGCAAGGAAGTAGAGCTGACGATCAAATTGGCGGAATCTTTTAAATCGTTGGATGAAGTGGTGGTGAAGGCGCAGAAGGAGAACGGTGCTCCGCTGAATGATATGGTTAGTGTAAGCGGGCGGTCTTTTACGGTGGATCAAACCAAAAGGTTCGCAGCTTCGGTGAATGATCCGGCACGGATGGCACTGTCCTTTGCGGGCGTCGCAACCAACGATGATGGTGGTAACCAGATCATTATACGCGGTAACAGTCCAAAAGGAATGTTGTGGAGAATGGAAGGCGTTGAAATTCCTAATCCTAACCATTTTGGTGAAGAAGGTTCCAGCGGCGGCGGGATAAGTGCATTAAGCGCCAACGTTTTAGGGAATTCTGATTTTCTGACCGGCGCTTTTCCGGCGGAATATGGCAATGCTACTTCCGGAGTTTTTGATTTAAAATTAAGAAACGGAAACAATGAAAAGCGGGAGTATGCGCTGCAAGCCGGCGTTTTGGGCCTCGATTTTGCCGCGGAAGGACCGATCGGTGCAAAAGGCGGCGCTTCTTACCTGGCCAATTATCGCTATTCCACCTTATCTGTTCTCGATAAACTGGGATTGAACATTCAGGGCGATGCGTCCACGGATTTCCAGGATGGCGCTTTCAAAATCCACGTTCCTTCGGATGATCGGTCGGTGGTGACAGTTTGGGGAATGGGCGGGATCAGCACTTCCAAGGAGCGTACGCCCCAGGAAAATGAAGTCTTTACGTCAAACAGGGGCATATTGGGCATCAATTATTTGCGCTATATCAGCAACAAGGCTTACGTGGAAAGCATCATTTCATACGCTGGTACCAAGGTTACGGACGACTCCGATGACCTTGGAAAGCAAATCTCATATCACCAGAGCTTCGTTAACCAGACCCTCAGAATTTCTTCCCTTCTCAACTACAAATTGAATGCAAGAAACACATTCCGGGGCGGGTTCATCATCAATCATCTGGATTTCAACCTTTTCGATCGCAATAATGAAAATGGTCCTGTTCGTGTTTTTCTGGATCAAAAGGGCAGTACTCAGCTTTATCAGGCATATGGTCAGCTTAAATCGCGTATATCGCCGACAGTTACGATCAATGCGGGTGTTCACGGCATGTTATTGGGACTTAATAACCAGTTTTCTCTCGAACCGCGGTTAGGGATGAAATGGGCCGTAGCATCCAGATCGACCGTTAGTTTCGGGGCCGGGCTGCATAGCAAAACAGAATCGATTTCAACTTATTTCGCACAGGTGAATGCAGAAAGTGGAAAGACGGCCGCTGCCAATAAGGATCTTAAACTGATGAAATCGGCGCATTTTGTGGCTGGCTACGAGTTCCGCCCAACCAGCAGCTGGCGTATCCTTACCGAAACCTATTATCAGCATCATTACCATGTGCCGATCGGTTCACCGAACGCAACCAAACCATATCTTTTGCATAATTCACAAATCAATGAGATCAGCGGTTTTACCAATGATTCCCTAACAAGTGACGGAACCGGACGCAGTTATGGCGTGGAATTGACTGTTGAAAAATCACTGACGGGCGGCATTTACCTGATGAGTACAACATCATTATATCAGGCCAAATACACCGGTCGGGACGGCATTGAGCGCGACAGCAGGTTTAATGGTCAGTTTGTTCAGAATGTTCTGGCGGGAAAAGAGTGGAAAGTGGGAAAAAACAAAACCAATATATTCGCAGCGAACATTAAGCTGCTCGCCTCGGGCGGAAACCGCGTAACGCCTGTTGACCTTGAAAAATCCAAACAAACAGGAAAGACAGAGCGCGACTGGACAAAGGCATATTCGGAGCAGCTGCCCCACTATTTCCGCTCGGATGTTCGGGTGAGTTATACAAAGAACAAAAGACGCACGGCATCGACCATCTCGCTGGATATCCAGAATGTGACCAATCGTTTGAATGCATATGAACAAACTTACGACGCTACCAAAAAGGAAATCAGAAACACAACGCAGACCGGACTGATCCCGGTGCTGAACTATCGCCTGGAATTCTAAGTAGGGCCAGTCGGTTCATCCGGCTAATCTGTTTCTTCGTCGTGGGAATGCTGAACTCCGTCTGTATTCGCTTTTCGTAGGGATAGCGGTGATGTAATTTGGTTGTATCAATTTGAAAAGCAATTGATTGAAGCAAAACCTTACATTCTAAACCGATACAAATATGGAAACGCCGCGTAACGAATTTATCTGGAGAAAAGCGAAGAAGAGAGCCTCGTTCAAAGTTCATCTGATCACTTATATGGTTGTGAATGGGGGCTTATGGCTTTTGTGGGCCGTAACCGCTTTTCCGCACTTTGGCAATGATCATCATATGCCATGGCCGATATTTCCAATGCTGGGATGGGGCATAGGGCTTGCCTCTCATTATATCACCGCATACGGCAATCTCGGCGAAAAGGAAATGGCAGAGCGGGAATATGAAAAATTAATGCGCAGCTAAACAGCCGTTGGAATAGTTGTTTTACAATCCCTGATAAATAAGATCAGAGATTCAAACAACAACAACTATGGAAAAGGACCTTCAAAATAAGGAAGCGATAGAAAAATTGAAATCAATGGCCGAGGACATCCGGTTCTGCATGTATACGACATACGCCAACGAGAAAATCGAATCGAGGCCTATGACTACGCAGCAGATTGATGAAAACGGTAATGTTTGGTTTTTTACTAATAGGAATACAGACATCGGCGATGGATCGAACCAGGGCGAACCGGTTACATTGATCTATTCCGAACCAAAAAATAACACCTATATCAGCGTTTCCGGAAAGGCTGAGATTGTGGAGGATGAAGCGAAAAAAGAGGAGTTGTGGAATCCGATGGCAAAAGCCTGGTTTCCGGAAGGAAAGGAAGATCCAAACCTGGTGCTTTTAAAAGTGACAACGGGAGAAGCTGCTTACTGGGATGCAACTTCATCCAAAATGGTGGTTTTCTTTTCTATGATAAAAGCAGTGCTTACAGGCACAACGCCGGATGGCGGCGATCATGGAAAGTTGAATTTGGCATAAGGGGCTGATTCCGGCTCCTAAATTCTTAACAGGATTTTTCGAGACACTATTTCAAAATCTGTGTAAAGTTTAAATCGGGGTTTGTAACTCCGATTTTTTACTTTTAACAAAACACATTTTATGAGACCAGAAGATTTGTTGACTGATGATTTTTTAAAGCAGTTCAAGAGCCGCGATACGCTCAATGACTTTCTTGGCCAGTTGCAGAAGCGGGGCATTGAGAAGATGCTGGAAGGCGAGCTGGATGGGCACTTGGGGTATGACAAGCATGAACAGTCGCTCAATAATAACTCCCGCAATGGCTATGGAAAAAAGAGGGTTAAAACCAGCTATGGCGAGTCAGAAATAAGAATGCC
>NZ_AUAS01000007.1 GCF_000428845.1 Dyadobacter alkalitolerans DSM 23607
GTGGCCGTTGCACAACTGATCATGAACTTGCCATAATCTCTGATTGTCTGATCTTTCTTAGAATGCGTGGGAAAAGACAGGAAAAATAGGAGAAGTGCGGACGTACCTGCGAATAATGGGCCTTGTATCCTCTAATGCTTCACTTTTTTGAGTTCTTCTTGTAAGTGATTTGAGGTATTTTTTCAGGTTGAAGCATGTTGCGGCCATCAGCATAACTTTATGGGCTCCGGCTTTACCAATCACATTAATCTTTTTCAATCCATAATGATAAACCAGACTACCGAAGACTGGCTCTACTGTACTTTGGCGTAATCGCTTCATCTGGTAACCTCGTTTACTTAACTGCCTGTGATGGGCTCGGCGGTAGTGCTCATCATATGCAGTAGTTTGTATTCTTTTAAACGGGGACTTGGGAGTACACGCATCTTTTAATACACATGGTAAACAGTCTTTTCGTGATGCTCGATAACCCTTTAGCAAGCGTCCATCTGAAGTCTGTTCAAAATTTTTAAAAGGAATCGTTTTACCCATAGCGCAGATAAACTGATTTTTTTCCTTATCGTAAATCAGGCCTTCTCTTTCTGGTTTATACATACCGAAAACTGGTATCCATCCGGTTATGTTTCTTAGCTCCAAAAATTCATAGTTAGGTCCATTAGAATAGCCGGCATCAGCTAAAAGATCAGTCATCCGAAGCTCGTTCGCTTTAAGTCGATTTTGAACTTTGACAGTCATTGCCGGCAAGTATTGACTATCTCGTCCATCTGCAAAATCAGCCTGAATGTGACTGATTACACCTTCGGCAGTATCTACCGACATGCTGCAGTGATAATTAAGCTTTCTTGCTTTACCAGGTTTTACCGAAATACGTGCATCCGGATCATTAGGACTGTAATGCGTCTTATTACTGAAGAGTTGGGCTTTTTCGTGAGAAGCGCCGCTGGCACCGACCGGGTTTTTACGCAGTTTATCATGGACATGTTTCACACGGTTCAATTCGTGCTGTGGAGCTGTGATCAACCCCACTGTCGAAGCTGTGGCAGCGATTACTGGCTCTTGGTTTTCGCTATCTAAGGCTTCGAAGTGTCTTTCAATAGATTGAAAAGGTCTTTTCAGTTCAAGGCTTTCCATTGAAGCGTTGGCTTTAACCGGAGCAGAATCCATGGCCTGGGTATGTCCACTGACCATGCCCTTATCAACACACAAGGTAAAGACCTTATTAAATAAACTTTCAAAAACAGCAGCAGGATACAGTTGGCGAGTGCGACTGATGGTCGAATGCCAGGGCAGCTGTTCATCTATGTCATATCCCAAAAAGTAAAGAATGTCCATCCGCATAGAACAGTGCTCAACGAGTTTGCGATCAGACGTTATGTTTTCGAGGTAACCTGTAAGCGTCAATTTGAACCGGGTCGCCGGGCGAAATACGACAGGGTCGATGGATGGATTTCCAGTGCGACCATACAGATCATGCGTATCGCTGTAAATGGATTGTAGATCCAGAGTCTCTCTGAGCCTCCTATAAAAATTATCCTTTGGAATCCGCTCGGATAACTGGAAGCTTAAAAAGAGCTTTTCGGAGTAATTTTTTCTTCCTTGCATTCCTGAAGTTACGAAAATCCAGGCAGTTATGGAAGAGCCTAAGGCTGTTTTTTTGCCGAGTTGTGCAACAGCCACGGTGGTTATCCGGGCCGCCGAAATACGGATCGTAATGTCTCCATCTGTGGTATCCGCGGCGCCTGCCTGCAAACAGCCGGAAGATGAGGCCGATGAAAAGGAAAAAGAAAAGTGCTTTGAAAAGCAGGAACGGGATCAGGAAAAGGATAATCCCTCCCAGGATGCCGCCGGCAACAGTTTTAAGAATTTGATTAAACATGGCTTTTAGATTTAAAAATGAACTGCACACAGATGGTGTACATCATCGCAGACGGCTGATCAAAAAAATTACTTTAATGATTTTAGAAAAAATAAAAAACCCAGCTTTATGGGCTGGGTTTGTAGTATCTATTCGTTTTCAGGCGGCTTGCCGCAGCGCCTTCGCATCTCTTGCTTAAATTTTTTCCGGTCTTCATCCGTCATGTCCATCCACTTATTCCGCCACGATCCGAATCCCGGTCGGCCCTCATTTCGAAAGTTTCCACCAAAACCAGGCTTTTGCCACCGGCCCGGTCCGCCGCCAAAATTGCCGAACAGAATCCTGCACAATACGATCAACCCAACCGCCTGCCAGTAGGATATGGGATTGGTATTCAAAACCTCGGGCAAAATAGCATTCCACAACCAACGCACAATCGCGCCCAGCAGCAACGCAGCAGCAAACCCGAAAACGGGAAACATCCAAAAGCGCTTCTTGTATGTATGTCGCTGATTCATGATAGACAAATTTAATAATTTACAAATTCCTGATATACGCTTTCCAGTCTTCGTCGCAAATGCTGGACAGCATAACGTTTCCTGGAAATTAATGTTTTGATATTCTCTCCCGTGCGGTCTGAAATTTCCTGGAAAGTCTGATCCTCCAGTTCATTCCAAACAAACACCTGCCGCTGGTTTTCGGGAAGCTCGGCCAGAGCGATGCCTAGTTGCTCCCAGAAAAGCTCTCTCATATAAACCGTTTCGGGTGTGCCGTCATCGGCTAGCAGGATGTCTTTAAAATAGAACTCACCTTCCTCGTCCTCGTAGCCGTAATCTTCCAGCGAATCCGGTTTTTGTTTCCGGTATTTATCAATGATACGGTTGCGCGCCACGCGATACAACCAGCTGCCGATCTGCTCAATAGCCTCAATCTCAGGGACACTGCTTAGCTGAAACCAAACATCCTGCAAAATATCCTCAGCATCCTCGTCGGTATTCACCCGCTGCCGGATAAACCCCATGAGCTGCTTACTATATGACGCAACGGTTTGAATGATATTTGGCCTTTTTTCCGACAAAGTGAAGGTTGAAAATTGGTATTAACAGTGCAGACGGATATCAAACGAAAATACTTTAAATCCGGCGGTATATTATGTGTTTGTTAAGCGCAATTCTTTATGAATGGTTATTATTAGAAAAGTGCAAAATGTAGATCACTTAGCATCAAATAAGCGTCCATCAAATTTTAAACTACTTGTTGCACTTTTGCTATAAACATAGGATTATTCTAATAAGATTAGATAACAACGAAAAGAACTTTAACCAACTGAATATTTGCCTGTTGCATTCTATTCATAATGTTATCTACATTTACATCATCAAACAGCACAGCATATCAGTGCGACGGAAGTTTGAGATTGAATTGGAATATAGAGTTGGTTTAATATCTGAAAAGTACAAAAGTAAACTCAATCAAAACATTAACATTAGAAAAATGAAAAAGACAATTTTGACGATCGCAGTTCTGTTGGGAGTATCAGCTGCTAATCTTACTATCGCCGCAGACAAAAACAAAGAAAATAACGCTTCTATTGAACTGGTTTCAAACAGCGAATTGAAATTCAAACTTACGCTTGACAGCGTGAAAGAAAGATCTTCATTGGTTATCAAAGATTTCAACGGAGACATCGTTTACAGCACAGTTCTTCCAAAATCTGAGAACTACTCAAAAATCTTCGATCTATCGAACCTTGCTGACGGAAATTACAGCTTTATCGTGAACAACGGTGGCGAAACTTCTGCTAAACCATTCGTGATCGCAACGGAAACAAAACGTCTGGTAACAGCAGTTGTTAAATAACTCAACGGACCTTCCTGCAAAAAAGGCTGCCACAGAAATGTGACAGCCTTTCGTTTTTTTAATCCAAATCAAACATTAATAAGTCATCACCTGCTTCTCGCGGCTGCTTTGGAAAGCCAGGTCGATTACGCGCGTTGTGCGTAGGATTTCTTCCGGTTTTACTGCCAGCTCGGCGCCATTTACGATTGCGTCATACACATTCTGATAAAAAGGCGCATAATCACCCGCTTCACTTTCGATGATGCCTGTAAACTCTTCGCTGGATAATTTTCCCCAGCGATTTTCCGGCTCAACTCCCCATGGTTTTTCCGTAGGTAAAATATTCTTCCTTAATGTCTCTTCCTGCGGGTCCAGGCCGCCTTTGATGAATGATCCTTTCGTCCCGTGCAAGTTATAGCGCAGGAAATTTTCATAAACCATCAGGCTCGATTTCACAATCACCAGCTTATCCGCATAGCCCAGCCGGACGTCGAAGTAATCATCAATCTCGCTATCAGGCCTAACCGAACGGATTTCAGCCGTCACCGTCAGCGGTTCACCGAACAGCACCAAGGCCTGATCAATCAAATGCGGTCCCAGGTTATAAAGGTTGCCGCCCACCGGAACGCTTTTTTCTTTCCAGGATTCGGTCGGTACAACCGGGCGGAAACGGTCGTAGCGGCATTCATACTCAACAATGTCGCCTAATTTATCTTCTGCAATCAGTTTTTTAATGGTTAGGAAATCCGAATCCCAGCGGCGGTTTTGGTAAGCCGTCAGGATCAATCCTTTCTCTTTGGCCACCGCAACGAGCTGGCGTGCTTCTTCCTCCGTTGCCGCAAATGGCTTTTCGATCACCACATGTTTGCCATTTTCCAAAGCGTCCATTGCGTAGGGGAAATGCGTATCATTGGGCGTGCATATGAAAACCAGATCAATGGATTCGTCGCTCAAAAGCTCCTCAACAGACCGGGCATTGCCAATGTTCGGATCAAATTCCTGCGCCTCGTTCTTACTTCTTTCGACAACGGTCTTGATCTGGAAATTCGGATTGGTGCTAAGAAAAGGGGAATGAAAGTAACGACCGGACAACCCAAAGCCAATCAACCCAACATTAAGAATTCGTGAAGCCATAATTTTATTTTTAGACAATAATAACAAAGGTAACTTTTGAAGGGAAATGGGCAAGATTTGGTCTTATGGCAGCGCAAACGCCACATATTGATCGCCTGACTTCGTATTCAGCTTCCCGCCTCCGCAGGCTATGACGAGGAATTGTTTGCCTTTCACTGAATAGGTGCTGGCTGAGGCGTAGCCGGCGGCGGGTAATGTGGCGGTCCAGAGGATTTTTCCGGTTGCTTTGTCGAATGCGCGGATCTTTTCGTCGCGGCTGGCGGCGATGAAGATCAGGCCGCTTGATGTGACGAGCGGACCGCCGTAATTATCTGTTCCGGTTGGTGCGACTCCTTTGTCGGTCAGTGCTTTGTATTCTCCTAACGGCACCTGCCAGCGGCGTTGGCCTGTGTTGAGATCCACGGCGGTAAGCGTTCCCCATGGCGGCTGACTTACCGGATAGCCATTTTTGTCATACCAGCGATTGTAACCAGTGTTATGGTAAGGAACCTGCCCGGTGTTGGTGCTGATGATCTTTTGCTCGGTGTTTTTATTATGTAAAAAATCAATGATCAGATTAATTTCTGGCTCGGAAATGTGCGAAAACGAAGGCATTATTCCTTTTCCCTTTTGTAAAATGGCTGTGATCTGTTCTCGGGATAACCGCTTTTCAACATTCACGAGTGAAGGATAAGAACCGTCGTGGTTTCCGGTTTTATCAACTCCGTGACAGGCGGCGCAATTCACTTGATAAAGTTTGCTGCCGTTAACAGCCTTTTCACTCAGCACTTCCTTTTTCTTCAATGTCGTGTAAACCGGGATTTCCTTGGCCGGAATGTACATGATCCCATCCTGATCCGTCGCGCCGCCGCCCCACTGCGCACCGCCGTCCGTTCCAGGATAAAAAATGGTCATATCGCCGGTAATTGGAATGTAAGCCGTTCCGAAGCGTGCTTTTTTCAGTAACCCTTCCAGCGAATCACGGTCTGCAACAAATGAATTGAAGTCTTTTGCACTGAATGTTTGCCGCGTGAACGGCAGCGGTAATGTAGGAATTGGCTGTGTTTTGCTGGGTTTTTCGCCCTCCATAGCATCCGTTGGAAAGGCCGTTTCTTTGATAGGAAACAATGGTTTGCCCGTTGTGCGGTCGAAAACAAAGATGTAACCCTGCTTAGTTATCTGCACGACGGCGTCGACTTGTTTTCCGTTTATGTTCAGCGTTACCAGATTAGGCGGACACGGCGGATCGCGGTCCCAGATGTCGTGGTGGACGAGCTGGTAATGCCAGAGTCGCTTGCCTGTTGCGGCATCGAGCGCGTTGAGGCAATTGGCGAACAAATTATCTCCCGGCCTGTTGCCGCCCCAGAAATCAAAAGCCGCCGAACCGGTTGGAATGTAAACAATGCCGCGTTTCCGGTCAATGGCCATTCCTGCCCAGGCATTGGCGCCACCGAATTTCTGTCTTGCCGGCTGCGCCAGCCACGTGTTATAGCCGAATTCTCCTTTGTCCGGAATGGTATGAAATGTCCAGACGAGCTTACCCGTGACCGTATCATAAGCACGCACATCGCCCAAAAGCGCCGTTTCGTTTTCGGCAACCCTGCCGCCGACAATGATCAGATTTTTATAAATGGTATTAGGAGTGTTGGAAGATATAAAATCGTCAGAGCCAGGGCGTTCAATGCCTGTTTTGAGATTAATTTTTCCATTATCGCCGAACGAATCAATGAGCCTTCCGGTGCTTGCATCAAGTGCGTAAAGCCAGTTTGCAGCGCCAAAAAAGATGCGTTTACTTTGATTATCAGACCAGTAAGTTACACCACGGCTCAATGTTCCCGCAACATCCGGCAAATCGCTTTTCCAAATTTCTTTTCCCGTCGCCGCGTCAACCGCAAAAGCCTGGATAGATGCAGAAACGCCATAAAGAATGCCGTTAATAATGATGGGATTGCATTGTATCTGACTGCGGTTTCGCGCCGTATCCGCTCCGCCAGAGGCATATGTCCAAGCAACTTTCAGCTCAGAGACATTATCCTTAGTAATCTGATTAAGCGCAGAATAATGACTTCGTTCACCATTTCCGTTGTATTCCGGCCAGTCCGTATCATTGAAATAGGGAGCAAGCGCAAAGCCGGTAACGGCCGCGAGGATCAGAGAAAACAAGATCAGGCGTTTCATAATGACGGGCTGTTCATGCTTCCTGCCAAAGTTCTTTTGCTCTTTTCAAATCCCGTCGCATGGCGTCGAAAACGACTTTTTTATCCACCGTAATTTTATCCGCCCCCTGGTCTGCGCCGCCGAGCGGATATTCCAGATGCAGGCAGATCGGGACGTCTACTTTGTTGTCTTTTAGTAATTTAAAGTAAGTTTTGAAATCCACCATCCCTTCTCCGAGCGGGACGCTTTTGGGTCCCCATTTGCCATTGGTTTTTTCCCACATAAAATCTTTTAAAACAATGGTCTTAATGCTCGGCCTGATGAGGTTGAAGCCTGTTTGCCATGAAAGTCCGCCTTCCAATGTGGCGTGACGAATGTCATATTGTGCGCCCATGCTTTTAGGATCGGCTTTTTGGAGTATTTGCCAGATCTCAAACATGCTGGCACCCACCAGTCTGCCTGCGTGGTTTTGGTAACAGCCTACTAGTCCGAGCTGGTTATTTAACTGGCTTAACCCAGCCATTTTATCCTTATACTGATCCAGAAGTTGCGGAATGGTTTGCTGCTCGTTGTACTTATACCAGTTCATGCGGTAATATTTGAAACCCAGTTTGGAAGCCGTTTCCAGCAATTTTTTGTCAACCGGATTGGCCGAATCTTCTACGGCGGTGCAGAACATTAAGGGCGTAAAACCAGCCTTTTTCATAGCTTCCGCAGCTTTTGGCAAATCATTTTCCACATTCTCCGGCAAAACATGTCCTTTCGGGCGCACCGTGAGGTCAATGCCATCGAAGCCGAGTTCCTTGGCCGCATCCGCCATATCCGTATAATTCAGGAAATGCAGGTGTTTCGAGAAAATGTTGATTTTAGGCACTTCTGCCACTGGATTAGCACTGGCCGCTAGAGCACTATCAGCAATGATAGGAGCAATTGCACCAGCCAATGCGCTATTAATGAGAAAATCGCGACGGGTTATTTGTTGGGGCATGGGGTTAGGATTTAATTTTCGAATGAAAACTTAATGATCATAAGTTTTAGAAAGTTGTTTTTTACTAGATAACAAGCAATTTTCTGTGTTGAGTATTTTCCGTCGATTAAAATCAACGGGAATGATTGAAAAACTCGCCGTTGATTTCAATCAACGGATTTCAAAAAAAGTCTTTAAAAATCAATGGGAATAGAATATTGAAAAACTCGCCGTTGATTTCAATCAACGGATTAGAAAAAAGTGGTTTAAAAATCAATGGGAATAAAATATTGAAAAACTCGCCGTTGATTTCAATCAACGGTTTTAAAAGCGATTGGAATTATCAATAAATAGGATTTGCTATTGATTTCAATCAATGAAATCGATTAGTAGAAATATCTTCTTTTTCCTTTGAAATATCAGAACTCAACTTCTAACTGATATGGAAATCAATACTTTGAATCGCAGAGACTTCCTGAAAGCCGGCGCAGTCATTTCATCATTCATGATCGTACCAAGGCATGTTTTGGGAAAGGGTTATCTGGCTCCCAGCGATAAAATCGCCTTAGGATTTATCGGTTGCGGTCGCCAAAGCGGCGGTTTAAGGAATCGTTTTCTGGACACGATGGAAACGCAGATTGTTGCCGCTTCGGATGTGTATGCGGTTAAGCGTGAAGCATTTGTGACCAATGTAAATAAATGGTATGCTGAGAAAGCGGCTCAAAGCAATTATAAGTCAGCCGTAGGCATTGAAGATTTTCGCGAGTTGCTTGCCCGTAAAGACATTGATGCTGTGGTCATTGCAGCGCCGGATCACTGGCATGCGTCTATGGCGGTGCGGGCTGCCGAGGCAGGGAAAGATATTTATTGCGAAAAACCATTATCGCTCACTGTCCGAGAAGGACGTGCTATGGTGGATGCAACCCGCAAGCATAACCGCGTTTTCCAGATCGGAAGCATGCAGCGATCGGCCAAGGAATTTACGCAGGCTGTGCAATTGGTGCAAAGTGGCGCCATTGGCAAAGTGAAGCAGGTTTTCGTCAATGTAGGCGGACCGCCGAAAGCGTGGGATTTGAAAGAAGAAACAAAACCGGATGGCCTGAACTGGGATCTATGGATGGGACCCAATGCCATGAACCGGCCTTATAACAATGAGCTGGCACCCGCCATGACGGCCACATTCTGGCCCAAATGGCGCGATTACATCGAATTTGGCGGCGGCGGCATGACCGACTGGGGCGCACACATGTTCGACATAGCGCAATGGGGATTGGGCATGGACGACAGCGGGCCGGTGGAGCTCGTTTATTCAGAGCCTACGAAAGGATTGGTATGCAAATATGCCAGCGGCGCCGAAGTGATCCACCGGCCGATGGAAGGCAAGCAACATTGTCATTTCGTAGGAACAGACGGAGAGGTTTTTGTGGCAAGAGGAGAGCTGCGCACCACGCCCGAAACATTAAAAGAGGAGACCTTTACCAGTGAAAATTCAAAAGTCTACGTCAGTGACAACCATTATAAAGATTTCCTGAACGCGATCCGCACGCGGAAGCCGCCCATCTGTGATGTGGAAGTAGGGCATAGGACCGCTTCTGTATGCAATATCGGGAACATCGCGTATCGCCTGCAACGTTCATTAGCCTGGAATCCCAAAAAGGAAGAATTTAAAAAAGACAAGGAGGCAAACCAACTTCTGGGCCGCGACATGAAGGCCGAGTGGAAGGTTTAACACAACAGTCCATGATTTAATGTCACGAGTTTTTCCAAAATGTGTATTTTTGTAGCATGTTTGGAGAGTCTGCCGTTATGCATTTTAGTGAGTTGGAAGAACTGGAAACGGTCTCTGCTGATCTGCTGCATCTTGGCAAAGACATTCCCGTATGGCTTTTTGAGGGCCATATGGGTGCCGGCAAGACAACCCTCATCAAAGCGCTCTGCAAAAAGCTGGGCGTTCGCTCACACGTTCAAAGCCCTACATTTTCACTGGTCAACGAATATGACGCCGGTGATAAATTGGTGTATCATTTTGATTTTTACAGGATTAAGGATGAAGTCGAAGCGCTCGATATGGGCGTGGAGGAATATTTCGATTCCGGGCATTTCTGCTTTGTCGAATGGCCTGGAAAAATTGAATCCTTATGGCCATTGCATTATCTGCTGATTCAAATGGAAGCAGATGAAAATGGCGTGAGAATGTTAAAGGCAACCCAGGTATAGAGGTCATAATTAATTCGTTACACATTCATTTTTTTCAATGGCACAACCTCAGATTACCGGTTTCGAAGAGCTTGCCAAGCAGTCGGCTTTGTATCCGCAGGAATCCCTGGTGGCAGTGCGCAAGGATCAGAATTCGTTGCACATTGGCTTGCCACGCGAAGTTTCGTTGCAGGAAAACCGGATCGCATTGACGCCCGACGCTGTAAAAATCCTCGTTCGTAACGGGCATGAAGTGTGGGTTGAAAAAGATGCAGGCAAAGGCGGAAACCTCTCCGACCACGAGTATAGCGAAGCCGGGGCGGTGATCGTGCAAAGTGCCAAGGAAGTGTATCAGGCCAATGTGATCCTGAAAGTGGAGCCGCTGGTGGAAGAAGAATTTCGCTATATCAAAGCAGGGACAACATTGATTTCGGCGATGAACCTGCCAACGCTGGAAAAGAAATATTTTGAGAAACTGAATGAGCTGAAAATAACAGGGATCGGTTACGAGCTCATTGAAGATAAAGTAGGAGGGAAGCCCATCATCAGGGCGATGGGCGAGATCGCCGGAAGCACCGTTTTGCTGATCGCTGCTGAATATTTATCCACACCTAATGGTGGAAGAGGCATCATTCTGGGTGGTATTACAGGTGTTCCTCCAACTAAAATCGTGATCCTGGGAGCCGGAACAGTTGCGGAATATGCAACCCGCGCCGCCATCAGCGTGGGAGCAGATATCAAGGTTTTTGACAAACATATATATAGGTTACAGAGGTTAAAATACGCGATAGGCCAAAACCTTTACACTTCTATCATTGACTCGGACACATTAGCGGAGGCCATTGCCCGGGCAGACGTGGTCATAGGCACGATGCGCGCTGAGAACGGCATCAGCCCATTGGTCGTTACCAAAGAAATGGTTTCCCAGATGAAGCCCGGCTCCGTCATCATTGACGTCAGCATTGACCAAGGCGGATCTTTCGAAACTTCCCGCATGACCACGCACAAGCACCCGACATTCAAATATAATGATGTGATTCATTACTGCGTGCCCAACATTTCTTCACGCGTGGCGCATACGGCCAGCACGGCGCTTAGCAATGTATTTCTGCCTTTTTTATTGCAGACAGGCACAATCGGCGGCATCGAGGAAATGATTTACGCCAATCGTTGGTTTATGAAAGGAGTGTATTGTCACAAAGGAACATTGACAAATTCGCATATCGCAAGGAGTTTTAACATGCGCTATAAAGATTTAACATTGCTGCTGGCAGCCAGAATGTGAGGCGTTAGCCGATTTTTTAATTTAAAATAATCATGATTAATAATAGTAATGAAAATGCCCTGATGGACGACGCCAACTCACCTGAGTTGAACCAGAAACTGATGGGTTATATATCGCAGGATTTTATCAAAGTGGCGGATCAGCTCAAAGAAGCGTCTTACCAAATCCGCAAACGCGGTTTCTCTGACTATCCGATTTTTATCGTGACCAACAGCGAACTGGAATTAGGCGCATTGCTGATCGATAGGACCGAACTGACAAATAACTACGCCTATCGTGCTAGTTTCATGCAGGAATTCGTGGACAGGAAGCTGATTGGCGAAGAATCGGTTTTAATGTTCACCGAGAATTACAAAAATGCCGATGAGTTCTGCTGCCTCTTTGCATTGATCGGCGATTTTTCCGGCTTTGTTTTTGTGCCTTATCCGGAAGACTAGTGTGCCTTTGATATGCCAAAAGCCGATTAATAAACACCGGCAACGGTTGCTAATTAGGTTAGAAGGGTTATAAAGTTTTCTTTCTAGTTTTAGTGATTAATTTATTGATATTCAGCTAAACGTACCTCTTTATGCAATCAAACTTACCTTTGGAAAAAGAATTAGAGCCCATCTTTTTACAAAAATTCCCTCCGTTTTCAGAGTCTGTTAAAGAATTTTTGGTACATTACGGACCCTATTTCATACTCGTTTTATCCATCCTTGGGATTTTAGGCTTGCTTACTGCATTCGGCATCGGTGGAGCAGCACTTGGGCTGGGCGCCGTTTCGGTCGGCATTGGTTTTAACTTTTATGTGAGCGTTGCCCTTGGTGTAATCACACTTATCATGTACGTGCTGGCATTTTCGCCATTGCGTGCCCGCAAACGCGAGGGTTGGAACCTGCTTTATTACGCGTTACTGCTCGGTTTGGTGAGTAATTTGATCCAGCTTAGCATTCTGGGCGCGCTTATCAGCGGCGTTATCGGGTTTTGGGTTTTATTTCAAATCAGAGAAAAATATATCTGAGCACATTTCCTAATATTCGAAAATCGAAAGCGAGCGGTGATCCGCCCGCTTTTTTTTATTTTACCACTGATCACTCGATTTTAGACGCTCATAATGTAACTTTAATCCGGCCGCTGATTACTTTGCATTTTACACCGCACAAGTTCGCAGCTCATGTTACAGCCGATTACACAGATTATGAATATCATAGAAGTCCGGAATGTTACCAAGGAGTATTCCAATCACGTTGCATTGGATGATGTTAGTATCAATATCCCAAAAGGATGCATTTTTGGCTTGCTAGGGCCGAATGGCGCGGGAAAAACCTCGCTAATCCGGATCATTAACCAGATTACCGGGCCGGATAAAGGTGAAATTTTGTTTGATGGGGAGCATTTAAATCAAAGTCACATTTCGCGGATCGGTTATTTGCCCGAGGAGCGCGGGCTTTATAAAAAGATGAAAGTAGGGGAGCAGCTGCTCTATCTGGCGCAGCTCAAAGGTCTGTCGCAGAAACAGGCGATGGACAAGCTGAAAACCTGGTTTATCAAATTCGACATTAAAACCTGGTGGGATAAAAGCGTTTCCGATCTGTCGAAAGGAATGCAGCAAAAGGTCCAATTCGTTTCCACCGTGCTCCACGAACCCGATCTGATCATTCTCGATGAGCCCTTTTCCGGCTTTGACCCCATCAATGCGAACCTCATCCGGGACGAAATTTTAGAATTAAAACAAAAAGGAAGCACGATCATTTTTTCAACGCACAGGATGGAAACGGTGGAGGAGCTTTGCGACAACATTGCGTTGATCCACAAAGCCAAAAAAGTGCTCGACGGACCGAAGAAGCTGATCAAGGAACAATTTAAAACCCACACTTATTTTGTTGAATATAAGGGAGATCTGAGCGGTCTGGAAGAATTTTACACGCTTACTCCTGAAAAAGAACTTGAAAACGGTTACAGGCGTACGAACATTCACCTGGGCGAAGTTGCGAGTCCAAATGATATGCTCAGGGATTTGCTGCCGAGAGCGGAAATACGGTCTTTCGGAGAGAACATTCCAAGTATGAGCGACATTTTCATGCGCTCTGTCAACGAAGTCCCCGAAGCATAGTTTCAAGCCGTCCTACATTTAAAACTTTCCACAATGCGCAATATATTTTTGGTAATCAGAAGGGAATATCTCGTAAGGGTCAAAAAGAAGTCATTTCTGATCATGACGCTGCTTGGGCCGTTGCTATTCGTCGCTTTTTACGGTGTAGTGATTTGGGTTGCCGTTGGCTCTGTTGACACAAAAACCGTCCAAGTGCTCGATGAGAGTGGTTTGTTCCGGAATGAGTTCAAGGATAGCGAAACATTAAAATTCGCTTATCTGGATTCGTCCATAGATTCTGCCAAAGCCAAATTCAAAAACAGCGACGCAAATGCATTGGTCTACATTCCCAAAAATGTCATTAAGGAGCCGAAAAGCGTCCGTATTTATGCTGCAAAAAATGTGAGCATGGACCTGAAATCGGAAATCGAAAAGGTGATCGAGAAAGAAATCGAGGACATTAAGCTTGGAGAAGCGGGCATCACGCACAAAATCCTGGAAGATTCGCGTGTGAATGTGAGTTCGGAAACCATCAGTCTGAGCGAAGAAGGCGAGAAAACGAGCAGTTCAGGAGCCGCAACGGTGATTGGCGGCATTTGTGCATTCCTTATATATATGTCCGTTTTTATTTACGGCACGCAGGTGATGCGCGGCATAACAGAGGAAAAAACAAGCCGGATCGTCGAGGTAATCATTTCTTCGGTTAAGCCATTTCAGTTAATGTTGGGTAAAATCATTGGTGTAGCATTGGTTGGGCTCACGCAATTCGTGCTTTGGATTTTGCTTACAACCGCATTAACAAGCGCCACGTCGGCTGTTTTAAGCAACAAAATGTCCAAAGAATCTCCTGAAATGGCACAGGAAATGGAGAAGGTTCAAAAGGGCATGCCCGGGCCGTCGGGTATGCCGGGCGGCAATGTGGAAAATCCGGTTGCAGAAGTTTTGGGGGCCATCAACAGCCTGAATATTTCCTTGATCCTGGGCTGTTTTCTGTTTTATTATTTAGGAGGTTACCTGCTGTACAGCGCGCTTTTCGGAGCCGTAGGCGCCGCCGTGGACAATGATGCAGACACCCAGCAATTCATGCTGCCGATCACATTACCGATTATTTTCTCCTTTGTTTTCGCCCAATTCGTCCTGCGCGACCCCGACGGGACATTAGCGTTCTGGACTTCCATTATTCCCTTCACATCTCCAATCATTATGATGGTGCGGATCCCGTTTGGCGTTCCGGCCTGGGAAATTGCGCTGTCTATGGTGCTTCTCGTGCTGGGTTTTATGGGCACAACGTGGCTGGCAGCCCGGATTTATCGCGTCGGTATCCTGATGTATGGAAAAAAAGTAAGTTACAAAGAGCTGGCTAAATGGATCTTTTACAAGTGAAAGGGTTTTCGGTTCTTTAACACTTTTTAAGAGAAGGAAAATCTTACTGTTGAGGTAATTTTGCTAATTTTGGCCGACCATTGATAAAACTGCGCATAGCGAGTTACCGTTTTTGCGCATTTTGCCCATAACATTTTTAAATTTACCGTCTGTCAAATGACCCGTTTCAACCGTTCCAACAACCTTACGGGTTGGATTGTTTTCGCAATTGCATTAATTACATATACGCTTACAGTCGAACGAACTGCCAGTTTTTGGGACTGCGGAGAATTTATTGCTTGCGCCTTCAAATTACAGGTGCCACACCCTCCGGGAGCACCTTTTTTTCTGTTAATAGGCCGGATTTTCTCATTATTAGCATTCGGTGACCTCACTAATGTTGCTTACTGGATCAACATGGTTTCCGTGCTAAGCAGCGCATTTACGATCCTCTTTCTATTCTGGACCATTACATTACTGGCACGCAAGCTGATTGCGAAAAGCGATGCGGACCTTACATCAGGTGACATTATCCTGTTGATGGGTTCCGGAATTGTGGGCGCACTTGCTTACACCTGGTCCGATTCGTTCTGGTTTTCAGCCGTTGAAGCTGAGGTGTACGGAATGTCGTCATTCTTCACGGCGATCGTTATCTGGGCGGTTTTCAAATGGGAACGCGTTGAGGATCCGGCTGCTGAAAACCGCTGGCTGATCTTTATTGCTTACCTGGTTGGGCTTTCAATAGGCGTCCATTTGCTGAATCTGGTGACTATTCCAGCATTGGCGTTGGTTTACTATTTCAAAAAATACCCCAAGGTTAGCGTTTTCGGAGGCATTCTGGCATTCGCGGGCGGGCTTGTTGTCCTGGCTATTATCAACTCAGGAATCATTCCTGGCTTGCCTAGCGTGGCGGGTAAATTCGAGATCTTCTTCGTAAACTCACTCGGGCTCCCTTACAAGTCAGGGGTTATATTTTTCATCATTATTTTCATTGGTGCCATCATTTGGGGGATCCGTTATTCCCACCAAAAAGGCAATGTGCTCCTGAATACCAGCTTGCTTTCACTTGCTTTTGTTTTGATCGGTTATGCAAGTTACCTGATGGTGCTTGTGCGTGCTGAATACAATCCGCCCATCAATGAAAACAATCCTAATGACGTCCTGAGCTTCGTTTCTTACCTGAAAAGAGAGCAATATGGCAGCCGTCCATTGCTTTACGGGCCGTCATTTGTATCCCGTCCGGTAAGCCAGAAACGTGGCGCGCCTATGTATCGCAAGCAGGATGGTAAGTATGCTATTTATGACTATCGTCCTGAGTATGAGTATGAACCGGGGAGCAGCATGTTGTTGCCGCGTATGTATAGCACGCAGTCAGGTCACCCGCAGCTTTACCAGCAAATGACCGGCTTGGCAGAAGGACAGAAGCCAACGATGGGTAACAACCTGTCTTTCATGTTCTCGTATCAGATAGGGCATATGTATTGGCGCTATTTCCTCTGGAATTTTGTAGGACGTGAAAGTGACGAAGAAGGCGCTGGTAACATGCTTCCATGGGATGCCGGCAAAAAATATCCTGCGCCGATCGCCAACAATAAAGCGCATGATAACTATTTCATGCTGCCATTTATATTGGGATTACTCGGGGTCGTGATTGTTTATTTCAGACAAAAACGCGATCTGCTTGTCCTGGGTTTACTATTTATTTTAACCGGTGTTGCACTCGTTGTTTACCTGAACTCGCCGCCAACAGAGCCTCGTGAGCGTGATTATATTTACGTGGGGTCATTCTATATTTTCTGTATCTGGATCGGTTTTGGCGTCATTTCCATTGCTGATGCATTGAGCAAATTCGTAAAAAGCGCTACCACAAGAGCAGGAGCAGCCACGGCGATCTGTTTGGTTGTACCCGTTATTATGGGTGTAAAAGGCTGGGATAACCACAACCGCGATAACCGGTTCCACTCTGTTGATTTTGCCAAAAACCTTTTAAACTCCTGCGCACCAAATGCGATCCTTTTCACCGGTGGGGACAACGATACATTCCCATTATGGTATGTCCAGGAAGTTGAAGGTTTCCGGACAGACGTTCGGGTTTGTAACCTTAGCTTACTAGGAACTGACTGGTATATCGACCAGATGAAGCGCAAGACGTATTTGTCAGAAGCGCTTCCGATTTCTTTGGATAAAAACAATTACGCTTTCGGTAAAAATGACATTGTGCCGTTCTATGAAATTCCGAGCGTAAAAGAAGGGATTAACCTGAAAGAATATCTTGGATTGGTAAAACAGGAAAATAAAGCCATTCAAGTGCCGCTAACCAGTGGCGATATGACTTCTATCTTGCCATCATCTGTGCTTTTCCTGCCTGTGAACGCAGAGGCGGTTAAGAAAATGAATATTATCAAAAGCGACCTGATCCCATTCGTAAGCGATTCCATCAGCTGGACGATCGGTAAGGGTGACTTGTATAAATCGGACCTGATCATGCTCGATATCATTGCCACAAACGACTGGAAAAGACCGATTTACTTCTCTTCGACATTGGGCGGATCGAGTTACCTGAATTTGAAAGAATACATGCAGCTGGAAGGATACGCTTACCGCCTGCTTCCCGTAAAAGTGCCGGGAGCCAGCGACGGTTATGTGAACACGGATGTGATGTACAACAACCTGATGACCAAAATGTTCTGGCGCGAGCTGGATAACCCGAACACCTATTATGATAACACATATCTGGGTTCACCGGTTGCCACGGCACGTATCGCATTCCTTCGCCTAACAGGTCAGCTGATTGCAGATGGCCGCAAGGACGAAGCTAAGAAAGCAATTGAAAAATCACTGGCCACAATGCCGGACAAAAGCATTCCATACGACCAGTTCTCAGCAAACTTCATCGGACCATTGTTCGATTTGGGAGAGACGAAAAAGGCATTGGAAATAGCAGAAACCATGGCAACCCGCGCGGATGAAGTGTTAACTTGGGCCAAAGACAACGGCACCACAAAACGCCGCGACACCAACGTTTATCTCTACATCATGCAGATTATCGTCCAGGAATGCCGCGAAGCCAAGCAAGAAGCCATCGCAAAGAAATACGAAGCCATATTCCAGAAGCATCTGGCTGCATTTAATATGTACGGCGGGCAGTAGTAGAGTGGTAGCATTCAAGTTGTATGATAGATAATTGAAGGGGGCGTTATCACCAAGGTGGTAACGCCCCCTTCTGATGCCCGGCGGTTGCGGTCCGCTCAGGACAAGGGTAGTTCAAGGGGTAACAGGGTAGTTCAAGGGGCATTGTCGGACGAGGTAACGCCCCTTCGGCTCCGCTCAGGGTGACAGGGCGTCTGTCTTGTCACCCTGAGCGGAGCCGAAGGGCTAGCACAACGTCACCTTCGAAGGCCCGACCGCTGGGCGGCCAATGGCTAGAGCGCCAAAGCTAACATCCCTGTCACCCTGAGCGGAGTCGAAGGGGCGTTAACATCTAGGTAATAGCGCCCCTTCGACTCCGCTCAGGGTGACAAGGGAGATCAATCCAACCTAACCTTCACCCAAACCAACCGGTGGTCCGAGCTGGACTCGCGTTTTTCAACCAATTCAGCCAGTGGTTCACCTTTGGCGGGCCAGAAGACGCCGCTGTCTACAAACTTCAACCCAACCCGCGAAGGCAGCACGTAATCCGCCCGCATGCGCCAAACTGCCGTGTGGTTTTTAGCGAAAGGATTGCTACTGGAATGTTCCACGCCGCCTTTGCTCTCAGGGGCGGCATCGTTGTTGATTTTTGGGTGGGACAAGAGTGATTTTATTCCTTCGCCGATTGCATTGCCTTCATCAGGCGAAGCATTTTGATCTCCTAATATAACAAAACTGGCATCCGATGCCAAAGCGCCGCGTGTTCCTTTGTCATCATAAATATATGCACCTTGCTCGCCGCTGATGTAGTCTTTCCAAAAACGGATTTCATCATGGTTACGCTTGCCATTCCGGTCCTCAGCACCGTCAAAGCTGGGAGGCGTAGGGTGGCTGGCCAGGAAGTGGATCGTTTTTGCGCCCACTTTTACCGGAACGTCCCAATGCGACTTGGACGAAAGCGGAAATTGCTGCCATGCCTCCGGTGCGTACCAATCGCTCCCGTCCGATTTTTTAGTTTGCAAAGCCTGCGGCATATCCTTCCACTTGAAATGCTGGAATGTGCGCACCTGGTCTGTTTCGATCGGGTATTTGGATAAAAGCACCATAGCATACTGTCCTGGATACACCCCGAATCCCCACGCATCCGCTCCAAACCGTTCCGTTTTGCCGTTATTATCAAGATCGAAAGGGCTTGGCTGTCCGGTGTTGGATGTTCCGTAATAATAATAGGGATAATCAATGGCCTTTGCGCCATCGGAATCAACATTCAGGTAAGCTTTCACAAACTGTAAAACGCCCTGCTGCGGATCGGCGATGTAGTCAAATTCATTTAGTAGGATCACATCCGGCCTTACTGTTTTAATAATCCTGGTAATATTGCGGATCTGCGGATTTGTGCCGTTGGCCAGCTCTTTGACCAACACTTGTTCTGAAATGTCCTTTGTGCCTTTGGGAACATAATTTTCGGCTTCCATACTTACATTATAGGTAGCGAAGGTAAGTTCAGAAGGGTTGTTATTTTGAGCGAAAAGCATTCTGGGAAGTAGTAGGGCAATGGTAATTACTAAATGTTTCATATTTGGATTAATGAATTACAGAACCGGATATTATCGTCGGTTAGTCAGAGCGAAGACAAGAATAACCGCATTCCGGTTCAAAGTAAACAAGCCGCCTCATTGCTGAAACGGCTTGTTCTATATTTAACGATTTGATAAACCTTCTCAGTGAAAGAAATCCTTCATTTTGTCAAAGAAGCCTTTCTCATTCTTCCCAGGCTTAGGCTGGAAGTTGGGTGAATGGCGAAGCGATTCCAATGTTTCGCGCTCGTCAGATGAAAGCTGCTGTGGCGTCCATACATTAATATGAACCAGCTGATCACCTTTGCCGTAACCGTTCAGATCTTTAATCCCTTTACCTTTCAAACGAAGGATTTTACCAGCTTGCGTGCCCGATTCAATGTTGATCCTGGCTTTGCCGTCAATGGTCGGGATTTCAACGGATGTTCCTAATGTGGCGTCGATAAAGCTCAGGTGCATGTCGAAAACAATGTTATTGCCATCTCTTTTCAGATTTGCATCTTCTTCTTCCTCAATCACAATTAGTAAGTCGCCCGCAACGCCACCGCGCGTAGGCACATTACCTTTGCCTGACATGGAAAGCTGCATGCCTTCGGCAACACCGCCCGGAATGTTCAGGGTGATCAGGTCGTCCTGCAACAATCGTCCTTCTCCTGCACAAGAATCGCAACGTTCGCTGATGATCTTTCCATCACCATTACAAGTAGGGCAAGTGCTTGTAGAGACCATCTGGCCCAACATTGTGCTTACCACTTTCCTCACCTGACCTGTTCCGTTACACGAATTACAGTTGGTCAGCGACGTTCCGTTTTTCGCGCCATTGCCACCGCAAGTGTTGCAGGTTACATGTCTTTTGACCTTTATTTTTTTCTCAACACCATTAGCGACTTCTTCCAGGTTAAGTTTCAGCTTAATTCTGAGATCCGAGCCTTTACGCACCCGACGGCCACCTCCGCCACCACCGCGGCCAAAAATGTCACCAAACGGACTGCTGTCGCCAAAAATATCGCCGAATTGAGAGAAAATATCGTCCATGGAAAATCCTCCACCGCTGAAACCGCCTGCACCGGCACCTGCTCCGCCCACACCCGCATGACCATATTGATCATAACGCGCGCGCTTGTTCTCGTCGCTTAGAATGCTGTACGCCTCGGCCGCTTCTTTGAATTTGTCTTCCGCAGTAGGATCATCCGGGTTTTTGTCCGGGTGAAACTTGATTGCTAGCTTACGGTAAGCCTTTTTAATGTCATCTGCGGCAGCACCGCGGTCTACGCCAAGGACTTCGTAGTAATCTCTTTTCTTTGCCATTTTATATTGCTGAAATTAAGCTCCTACGATCACTTTCGCGTAACGTATCACTTTGTCGTTAAGAAAATACCCCTTTTCGATCTCATCGATCACTTTACCTTTAAGATCTTCCGAGGGAGCAGGGAACTGCGCAATCGATTCGTGAAGCTCTGCATCAAATGTTTCACCCTTGGAATCCATCGGCTTTAATCCTTTGGCTTCCAGTGTTTTGAAAAGTTTTGTGTATATCAAATCAACGCCCTCTTTCAATGCATCGATTTCAGTAGAGGATTCAAATGATACTTTCGCGCGTTCGAAGTCGTCCACGATCGGCAGGATTGCCTTCACCATATCCGTGCTGGCGCCAGAGATCATTTCCAGTTTCTCTTTTGCTGTGCGTCTGCGGAAGTTTTCAAAATCAGCATACAGGCGGATATATTTGTCTTTCATCTCCGCAAGCTCGATCCTCCCTTCTTCCATTGGATCTTTTTCAACGGACGATTCATTCAAAGATGCCTCATCAGCAGGCATATCATTCAAAATTTCCTTACCTGCATTGTCCAACGGCACTGAATTTGTTCCAATCGTCTCGTCGTTGTCTAACTTGTCAGCTCCTAGTGGCGCTTGTTCCTCGTTCATTTCGTAATTGTTGTCTTGATCTATATTGGATTCGGTATTTTCAGGCATAATTCTTAGTGATATTGTGACGTTTTAATCAACCTTTATTGACCTAAATTATTTTGCCAGGGCTAAATTACTGACAAGATGGCATTTTACAATCAATTCGTAACTTTGCAGCATGACGGCAGAAGATCTTGTAAGGCAGCAGAGGAGTCAGTTTATCAAAGCCAAAGCATTGGAAAATGGCTTTGATTTCTGCGGCATTTCCAAAGCAGATTTTCTGGAAAAAGAGGCGCCGCGCCTGGAAAACTGGTTAAATAATAACCATCATGGCGCTATGGGCTATATGGCCAACCATTTCGACAAGCGCCTCGATCCCCGTAAACTCGTCGACGGCGCCAAAAGTGTCATCTCCGTTCTCCTCAATTACTATCCCGAAAGCAAACTGCCGGAAGGTCCAGACGATCTCAAAATCTCCAAATACGCTTACGGAACGGACTATCATTTTGTTTTAAAAGAAAAACTGGGCGCACTTTTGCAATCCGTTCAGGAAGAGATCGGGGAGGTGAGCGGAAGGATATTTGTGGATTCTGCGCCGGTGATGGATAAGGTATGGGCTGCAAAAAGCGGTCTGGGCTGGGTAGGGAAGCATTCTAACCTGCTGAACCGGGATATGGGCAGCTTTTTCTTTATCGGGGAAATCATCTGTGACCTCGACCTGGCGTATGATGGCGCCGTTCAGGATTATTGCGGGACGTGTACAAGATGCCTCGATGCTTGTCCGACGGATGCGATCACCGAGCCATTTGTTGTTGACGGCAGCAAATGCATCAGCTATTATACTATTGAATTAAAGGAAGCAATTCCACAGGAGGCCCAGGGAAAGTTTGATAACTGGATGTTCGGCTGCGATATTTGCCAGGATGTATGCCCCTGGAACCGGTTTTCCAAGCCGCATACGACCAAAGAATTTGCCTTGCCTGAAAGTCTGGCAGGCTTCACAAACAACGATTGGCAGGAAATCACAGAAGAAGTTTTCCGCGAGCTCTTCCGCCGGTCCCCCATCAAGCGCACGAAATTTGACGGTTTAAAGCGCAATATCGAATTTGTTCTATCTTCTAAATAAAAAGCACAACTAATTCGGAAACATCCTATATTTGAAATCGGGGGCCGCCAAGGAGTTCCCGCCCCGGGGGAGACCCCAATGACTGAATAAAAGACTCAAAAAAATGAGAAAACAATCTGTCAATCTTTGGGCCGCGCTTGTATGTGTGGTGTTAGGTCAAATTATACCGGCTTTGTGGTATGCCGCTTTTTCGGACCGCTGGATGGCTTTGA
The DNA here is from genome assembly GCF_000428845.1 of Dyadobacter alkalitolerans DSM 23607. GTDB lineage: Bacteria > Bacteroidota > Bacteroidia > Cytophagales > Spirosomataceae > Dyadobacter > Dyadobacter alkalitolerans. The sequence goes on from NZ_AUAS01000007.1 coordinate 22,801, forward strand.
ACGGCTTTACTGCGGAACAGATCAAAGGGAATACGAGTCCCATTCCTTATCTCGTTAGCATTGTTTCTTCTTCTTTCGTGGCTTATACGATGGCATGGGTTTTCACCAAGATTCCTGTTAAATCCTTGCCCTCAGGTTTGTTTACCGGCTTGCTTTTCGGCGTTGTTTTTGTTCTTTTTGAAATCATTGTTAAAGACATGTTCTCCATGCGGCCGCTCGCGCTGTCACTGATCGATGGCGGCGTGCGTGTGCTCGTGTACGCAATTACGGGATCCATTCTCGGTGCCTGGCGTAAGTACGAATAATTCTTCCTGTCAACAGCCTAATCCTTCTTGCAATAATACTAGTTCAGGTGTGCACCATCGGAGCGAGCAATGCTATACGCTCATTGCAAACGCTGCTTTCCTTCCCGTCTATCTGATCCATAATTTCAAGATTTGACAAATTTCCAAAAACCGCCTCTGCTGCGTTGTGTTTCGAGCACGCAAAAAAAACGCAGCAATATTAATAAATGTTAATCCGACAAATAATATTTCTTATTGAGCCGTTATAGTCACTTTTATCACTTAGGATATGTAAAATAGCCGAATATTAGTTTAGTGCAATTAAATTTTGCCAAATAAATTGTTTGTGTTCTTTATTAATTATACATTTCATAAAAATTCAATAAACCCAAAGCTCAACCTATGAAAAGAGGTCTACAATACCTGCTGCTCACGCTAGTGGTGACGGCACTTTTTAATTCCGTGTCAATGGCCCAGGACCGGCAGCTTACCGGTAAGGTCAATGATGAGAGCGGAGCAGGAATACCCGGCGCAAATATCCTCATCAAGGGCACGACCCGGGGAACCAACACAGATGCTGAAGGAGCTTTTACCATCACCATGGGATCAGCCGGAACACTCATCATTTCATCCGTTGGTTATACATCGAAAGAAGTGGAAGTTACCGCTTCGGTTTCCAGTGTAAATGTGGCCCTGGAACCTGATATCAGAAACCTGGGGGAAGTAGTTGTAACAGCGCTGGGAATCTCGAAAGAGCAAAAAACGCTGAGTTACGCGACCCAGATGATCAATACAGATAACTTTTCCAAAGCGCGCGAACTCAATGTTGCCAACTCACTTTCCGGTCGGGTTGCAGGTTTGGACATTGTAAGATCGTCTTCTGGTGTGGGTGGTTCCAGCCGCGTCGTTTTGCGTGGTGATCGTTCTATTACGGGAAATAATCAGGCACTCATCGTTGTGGATGGTGTTCCTATTGACAACTCCAATTTTAGTCCGGGCAATGCAAACGGTGGCCGCGATGCGAGCGATGGTCTGTCCAGCATTAACCCTGACGACATTGAATCCATCAACGTATTGAGAGGAGCGTCTGCGACTGCATTGTACGGAAGCCGCGCTGCAAACGGTGCACTTTTGATTACCACCAAAAAAGGTTCTGTCAGAAAAGGGGTTGGTGTGAGCATCAGCAGCACTTTTCAGGCAGAGCAGGCTATGGAGTTGCAGAAGTTTCAGAATGTGTACGGCCAAGGTGTGGAAGGCAAGTTCCAGCCGAACAGTGAGTTTAGCTGGGGGCCTAAAATGGATGGCCAGCAAGTAGCAGCCTGGGGTCCTGATCCGGAAAACAAGGGTAAAACCTATGCTTATTCGCCACAGCCAAATTCTTACAAAGACTTTTATTCAACAGGAACATCGCTGGCAAACTCCTTAGCGCTGACAGCGGGCAACGAAAAAGTGCAGACTTATTTTTCCTACACAAATACATCTGCCAAGGGAGTTGTTTCAAACAATAAACTAAGCAGGCATAACTTCAACCTGCGCTTATCCAGCCAGATCACCAGCAACCTCAGCTTTGATGGTAAAGTGACTTATCTGAGCGAAAAAATTGAGAACAGACAGCAAACAGGAGAAGCGTTCGCTAACCTGCAACGCCACATTCTGCGTCTTCCAAGAAGTATTGATTTGGCGCAGGCTAAGGATTTTGAATATGTAGACCCGGCAACCGGAAAAACGCTTCAAAATTACTGGAACCCAGGTTCTAACGGTGGCCAAAATCCTTACTGGATCAAAAACCGCGTCCTTGCGCTTGATAACCGTGACCGGATCTACGGATTTACGTCCCTTAACTACAAACCTACGACCTGGCTGACTGTGATGGGACGTGCGGGATATGACAAGTACATTGATAAGTTTGAAGGAAAATGGTATACCAATACTTACACCATTGCTGATTTCGGGGATTACCAGACCAACTGGAGAGATAATTCAGAATTGAACCTTGATTTATTTGCACTGATCAGCAAGCAATTTGGAGAAAACTTCAAATTGGACGCAACAGTTGGTGGCAACATCTTGAAACGCGATTATGTGAATCACCAAACATTGAACAACGGGTTGAACCGCGATAATTTGTTTGTAACCACAAATGCAAGAAACTCGGTTACCAACAGGACTGTCACACAAACGCGCAAGCAAGGCGTATTTGCATCCGCGGATCTGATCTGGAAAGACGCATTGACACTTTCCGCATCTGCAAGAAATGACTGGTCGTCTACATTGCCGACAGAAAACCAATCCTATTTCTTTCCATCAGTAGGAGCGGCTGCGGTTCTGAGCAGTTTGTTCAATCTGCCTCAGGCCATTTCTTTTGCCAAGATCAGAGGAAGCTACGCATTGACGGGTAACGATGCCAGCCCATATCTTCTGGCGCAAACTTACTCCTATGTAGCAGGAGGAAATACGGGCTATATCGTCCGGGACAACATTAAGCCTTTCCCTGACCTGAAACCAGAGTTGACCACTGCACGTGAAATTGGTCTGGAAGCGAAATTCCTGCAAAACAGGATCGGTTTCGATCTTACACTATATAGCAGTAATTCCAAAAACCAGCTGTTCCAGGTTCCGCTTTCGCGTGCATCGGGATGGAGTTTTGAATACATTAATGCTGGTGATGTGAAAAACAGCGGTATAGAATTGACATTTAACATTGCACCAGTTAAAACGGAGAATTTTTCCTGGAACCTGGATCTGAATTATGCAAGGAATGTAAATGAAGTGGTGAAATTGTCTGACAGGGTTGCTACACTGCCTCTGGCTTCTGACTTTATGAACTTTGTGCGTGCTGAGGAAGGCAAGCCGCTGGGACAAATTTACAGCCGCGGTTTTCAAAGAGACGAGCAGGGACGCATCAAAGTAGGTGTGAATGGTATTCCGCTGGTAACGTCAAGCACAACAGTTCCACTAGGAACATCGCGACCAAGCTGGACTGGCGGTGTTACAAACCGTTTTAGTTACAAAGGCTTTAATCTGAGCCTCCTGATCAGTGGAAGAATCGGTGGCGTAGTTACTTCTTTCACCAATGCAGTCATTTATGCAGATGGTGTTACTGAGGAAACACTGGCCGGACGGGACGGAATGGTTGTAGAAGGTGTGCAGGCAGACGGCACGACTAACACAGTGTCGACAACAGCAGAGGCTTACTGGAAATTTGTTGGCGGACGTAATACGCCTATCGGAGAAGCATTTACATACAGTGCTTCCAACATCAGGCTGAGAGAGGCCACGCTGGGTTACACCATTCCTGCCGGTGTGTTAGCAAAATCACCTTTTCAAAGTGCCTCATTATCGCTTGTAGGCCGTAACCTGTTTTTCCTTATGAACAAGGCGAAAGGTTTTGATCCTGAATTGGTTGCAGGTTCGGCCAACACAACGGTAGGTTTGGAATCGTTCTCTATGCCATCCACACGCTCACTGGGTGTAAGTCTTAATTTGACATTCTAATTGTAAATCGGAAAAATGAAAAGGAGCTATAAAATACTATCGTTCGCTCTCCTTACCACTGTTGCAGTATCAACTTATTCCTGCACGGGGAATTTTGAGGAGATCAATACAAATCCAACCAAGCTGACTGAACTGGATGAATCAGGAACAGAAAACGCTTATGCAGCGGCCCAGTACCGGTCTATTTTTGCAGCCTGGCAAACTTACCAAAGCCTTTTCGCGGATTTGCAGGGGCAGTACTTTGCCAATGTAGCGCAAGGTTTCTCTTCCGACCGCAATGTAATGGTGGGTAACTGGCTCAATGGCGCCTGGAATGACTTCTATGGCACGGCGATTCCTGCTTTATTGGGTGTGTTGGAAAACACAGGCCCTGGCGGCAAATATGAAAACCCGGGCAAGTTCGCAATGGCCAATATCTGGAAAGTATATATGTATCTGCCAAGAACAGATTATTGGGGGCCTATCCCTTACTCGAAAGTAGGCAGTGGCGAGGCATCCGTGCCTTATGACAGCCAGGAGTTTATTTACAAGGATTTTATCGCAACCCTGAAAGCTTCAACGGCCACGCTGGAAACACTTAAAGGCACAAAAGTATTTGGTTCGGTAGATCAGATTTATGCCGGAGATGTGAACAAATGGATCCTTTTTGCAAATACATTGAGACTGCGGATCGCTATGCGGATGTCAGAAGTCGAGCCAGCCTTGGCGAAAACAGAAGCTGAATCGGCTGCAGCGGCAGGAACTTTGGCAACCAATGCAGACGATGCATTCCTGAAAGTAACACCCAACTCGTTCAATCCGATGAACCAGGCCACCGCCTGGAATGAGTTCCGGATGAGCGCGGCTATGGAAAGTGTTCTGAAAGGATATGCAGATCCCCGGATCAGTAAATATTATGCGCCGGTGCCTGGCACTACCAATACATTCAAGGGGTTGCGTAACGGATATACACAAGGCGAGCTGGGACAACCGATCAATGCTGCCTCTGCCACTTCCAATGTTGCCGACGTATTTCTTCCGGCCGTGCAGGGGACCAATCCATTTGCGATCATGTATGCATCCGAAGCTTACTTCCTGAAAGCAGAAGGCGCCTTGAAAGGATGGAACATGGGCACAGGCACTGCAAAAGACTTTTATGAAAAAGGAATTGACATTGCTATGAGACAATGGGGCATAACGGATGCGGCGGCTATTACGGCCTACATCAACGGAACTACGCCCCCGGTCGCATTGGCAGATTTTGTGAAAAGCCCTCCTTTAACAGATGTTCCCGTTAAATTTGCAACAGTTCCAGCGAAGCAGTTGGAACAGATCATTACCCAGAAATGGCTGGCAAATTATCCGAATGGTCACGAAGCATGGGCTGAATACCGCAGGACTGGTTTTCCAAAGCTGTATGCCCGGATCAACTCCGATAATCCTGATTCACCCAAAGATGCAGTAGTACGGCGCACGCCTTACGTCGATAGCGAAAAGCAGACGAATCAAGCTGCTGTTACTGAGGCCATCAAGCTGCTAGGCGGCCCCGACAATTCAGCAACAAGACTTTGGTGGGATAAACCATAATGTTACCTTAAATTCACATGTGGTAAAAAGGCGGGCACTATGCCTGCCTTTTTGCTACCGTTTGATTTTATAAAACTTCTGATGCAGGTTACCATGAAAAATAGCCGTATTATTCTGCTCCTCAGTATTTTCCTTACATCTTGTCAAAACAAAGACACCCTTTTCACGCTGCTCAAATCCAGTGAAACAGGTGTTGAATTCAATAACTATATCAAGGAAGATGCCGAAAACAATGTTCTGGCCTATGGATATTTCTACAACGGCGGCGGCGTTGCAGCAGCGGATTTCAATAACGATGGCCTCGTGGATCTGTACTTTACCGGAAACATGGTAGCCAATAAATTATATCTTAATAAAGGAGATTTTGAGTTTGAAGATATTTCGGAAAAGTCGGGAACAGGCCTGAATGAGGGCTGGAAAACGGGCGTTTCGGTTGTGGACATTAACGACGACGGATGGATCGACATCGTTGTATCACGCGCCGGCGCGCAGGATCCGCGGCTAAGGAGCAAGTTGCTTTACATTAATAATGGTAAAACTGCCGACGGCATTCCAACATTTACCGAAAAGGCAGCCGAGTATGGGCTGGACGATAAATCTTACACTACACAAACAGTATTTTTTGACTACGACCGCGATGGCGACACAGATTGTTTTCTGCTCAACCATTCCGTGCAGAAATACGCGGGTTTCAGCAACCTCATAAGCAGTTACCGCGAACAGCGAAACGACGCCTACGGCAATAAACTTTTGCGCAACGACGGTGGCAAGTTTAGCAATGTAACGGATTCATCCGGCATTATTTCAAATGTTCTGAGCTTTGGGTTGGGGGTAAATGTGACTGATTTTGACAATGACGGCTGGCAGGATATATACATTTCCAATGACTACAATGAGAACGACTATTTGTATCTCAATCAAAGAAACGGAACATTCAAAGAAGTGATCAGGGAAGCAACGGGCCATGTTTCACTTTATTCGATGGGGACTGATGCGGCCGATCTGAACAACGACGGCCTTACTGACCTGCTCACGCTCGACATGCTGCCAGTATCCAACGAACGCATTAAGCTGACGTCAGGCGATGACAATTACGATAAATATCAGCAACTGCTCAATGCCGGTTTTCATGACCAGACCATGCGCAACATGCTCCAAATCAACAACGGAGTAAATCCGAACGGCGTGCCTGTTTTCAGCGAAATAGGTCAGTTAGCAGGCGTTTCGAACACCGATTGGAGCTGGGCGGCACTTATGGGAGATTTCGATAATGATGGCTGGAAGGACATATTCGTGTCTAATGGTTATGCCCACGATTATACCAATATGGAGTTTTTGAAATACTCAACGGATGTGCAGGTAAAGGCGGTGCAAGGCGGAAAGACGCCCACACAAATGGAAATCATTGCAGAAATGCCGCCTATTGACGAACCAGACTATATTTTCCAGAACCAGAAAGGATTGACATTCACCAAAAAAATCAAGGAATGGGGTTTTGAAAAGGCAAATCAATCCAACGGCGCAGTCTACGCGGACCTGGATAATGACGGTGACCTGGATATTGTCACGAATAATGTGAACCAACCGGCATTTGTTTATAAAAACAATGCAGAAACCAAGCTAAAAGCCAACTATCTCAAAGTAAAACTGGAATCGCCCAAGTACGCATTCCTGGCCGGGACAAAACTGACGCTCTATTCCGACTCGCTGACACAAACACAACATTTCATGCCCGTGCGGGGATTCCAGTCTGCGCAGTGGGATCAGGTTCATTTTGGCCTAGGGAATGAAAGTAAGATCGATTCGATGGTTATTGCCTGGGCAGACGGCAGTAGGCAGACATTGAAAAATTCGGCAGCGAACAAGTCGTTAATTGTGAAGTATAGCGATGCTAAAAAGCTTCCCGAGGCACCATTTGTCAGACCATTCACTTACTGGGAGCCGGTTGACGGAGTTGACTTCACACACATGGAGGATGCGAGAAATGATTTCCGGATACAGACTTTGCTGCCGAATATGCTCAGTTACCAGGGCCCGAAAATCGCTCAAAAGGACATTAACGGCGACGGGACAGACGATTTGTACATTGGCGGCGCAAGAGGGCAGGGCGGAACTTTGTTCATCAGTAAAAATGGAAAATTCGTCCAGTCGCCACAGCCTGAATTTGCAGGTAGGGAAGGATATGAGGATGCCGAGGCGGTATTTTTGGACGCGGACCGGGATGGAGATCAGGATTTGTTGGTTGTGAGTGCAGGTTATGAACTTAATCGGGAAGATAGACTGGCTATGCCCCGCTTGTATACCAATGTAAACGGCACATTTGTAAGGACTTACTTTCCAAACCTCGCAGGCAATGCCGGGACGATCGCCGTTTCGGATATTGATCGTGATGGCGATCTGGATGTTTTCCTGGGCGTCCGCGTTACGCCCGGAAGGTTTCCTGAAAGTGCAGGTGGTTTCCTGTATACGAACAATGGAAAAGGCTATTTCACAGATCAAACAGAGCTTCTGGCACCGCAGCTAGGCAAAGCGGGCATGGTAACCGATGCTGTTTTTGAAGATCTGAACAAAGATGGCTATCCCGAGCTGATCCTCACCGCCGACTGGAAACCGATCCAGGTTTTCAGCAACAAAGCCGGCCGGTTAACTGACGCCAGCACAATGTACGGAACCGCTGGTACAAACGGTTGCTGGAACCTCATCAAGCCAGCGGACCTGGATAATGACGGCGACATGGATTTTGTGGTGGGCAATATGGGGACAAACTGGCAATGGAACCTCACATCCCCGGACAGCCTATCTTTATATGCAGCGGATTACGATAATTTGCAACGAATTGTCCCGGTCATCACCGTCACGCAGGACGGGAGGGAAGCGCCTTATGCGAGCCGGGATGAATTATTGGATCAAATCCCGTCGCTGAAAAAGAAATACACCGACTACGTTTCCTATTCCAAAGCCAGCCTCTCGGACATGCTGCCAGCAGAGAAATTGAAAACTGCACAAAAACTGACGGCTAAGATATATAAGAGCGGCATCCTTGAAAACAAAAACGGAAAGCTGGTTTACCATCCGCTGCCCATTGAAGCACAGTTTTCTCCTGTTTATGCCATTTCACTTTTTGATATGAATGCGGATGGCAAGTCGGACATTATTTTGGGTGGTAACCTCAAACAAACGCGTGTCCGGATCGGAAAAAGTGACGCCAGTTACATTCAGGTATTTCTCAACAAAGGCAATCTTTCTTTTCAATATCTTCCCCAATCCCAGAGTGGATTTTTCACAACAGGCGAAGTCCGTGACCTGGCGCTTGTCTCGTCCGGGCAGGAAACCCGGCTACTCGCAGCTTTGAATAATGCAAAGCTGGTTACTTATCAATTCCGCAAGCCAGCCTCGAAAAAATAATTGGTTTTGCTTTCCAACCCCGCATACATACGGGCACCTACACTTATGACAAAAGAGTTATTAAAATGTATCATTTCAACATTAACTTAACATTAAAAAAATAAAAATCTATTAATGCTTTCTTAAAATTATTTAATTAGCTTAGAACTTAGGATATTTGCCTAATGATAAGACCGAGCGTTTAATCTTCGGCCGATACCAGTTTTAACCTAATTTTAGTCTATTAATTTATCCTAACTATGAAAGAAAAGCTATTAAAAAGTTGTTCAGGGGGATTTATTCCACTTGTCGTTCTTTTACTTTTTGCTTCATTATCGGTCTTCGCACAAGGAAGAACGGTAACGGGCAAGGTGACTGACGAGAAAGATGGGGGGCTTCCCGGAGCATCTGTAACAGTGAAAGGTTCTACAAGAGGAACCAACTCGGATGCGGACGGAAACTTCTCGATTTCGGGCGTGCAAGATACGGACGTGTTGGTTTTCAGCTCCATCGGTTTTTTGAAGCAAGAGATCAGCATCGGTAGCAAATCCGTAGTGGATGTGAAAATGACTCCTGACGTGGCTAACCTGGAAGAAGTGGTTGTTACGGCACTGGGTATTTCCAAAGAATCCAGAAAACTGGGTTATTCGGTGACAACGATCGGTGGCGAAGTAATGACAAGGGCTCGTGAAACCAACGTAGCCAATTCTCTGGCAGGACGTGTGGCCGGTTTGAATGTGAAAGGAACAAGCGGCGGTCCTGGTGGAACAGCCAAAATTCTGATGCGCGGTATGCCAAGTATGAACTCGGGTGGTTCACCATTGATCGTCATCAACGGCGTTCCTATGGATAACACCCAGCGTGGAAGTGCAGGAGAATGGGGCGGAGCTGATGGTGGAGACGGAATCGGTAACCTGAACCCGGACGATATCGAGTCAATGACCGTTTTGAAAGGTCAGGCTGCATCGGCTTTGTTTGGTGCGCGTGCGTCAAACGGGGTTATTTTGGTTAAAACAAAAGCAGGGAAAAAAGGCGATTTCTCCGTGGATTATAATTTGAACTACTCCATGGACGAGCCTCGCAACATGACTGATTTTCAATATGAATTTGGTCAGGGAGATGCCGGTATGAAACCAACTACTGCTGTGGCAGCGCAGCAAACTGCGCGTCAGGCATGGGGTGCAAGACTGGATGGCTCTCAAGCAATCCAGTTTGACGGTAAAAACTATGCTTACTCTGCTCAGAAAGACAATATCAAGAATTTCTATCGCATGGGTTCCAACTTCACAAACAGTGTTGCAGTAACCAAAGGTGGCGATAACGGATCATTCCGTTTATCACTTGCGAATCTTGATACGAAATCAATCATTGAAAACAGCGGATTGGGCAGAAAAACGATCAACCTAACGGCTGATCAGAACATTACCAAGAGGCTGAGCATTAATGTAATGGCCAATTACATTGACGAAAAAATCAAAGGTAAGCCTGTTTTGAGCGACGGTCCGATGAATGCCAACAACGGTATTTTCCTTGCGCCAAACATCGATCAGCGTATTCTTGCGCCTGGCTTCAATCCTGAAACCGGAAAAGAGATTGTTTTCAGTGATGACGAATATGTTACAAACCCATATTTTGTTGTTAACCAGTTTGTTAATGACGTAAAACGGAAGCGTTTGATCTCTGCTGTTGCAGTGAAATATCAGTTCGCTGATTGGATCTATGCACAGGGAAGAGTTGGTTATGACAATGCGAACGACCGTATTTTCAAAGTAACTCCTTGGGGAACAGGTTTTTCTCAGAATGGTAAAGGTGCGCTGGATGAACTTTCCAATGCACAGCGTACTGAAATTAACGTAGATGGATTGTTGGGCGTTACCAAAAGCTTCGGTGAGGATTTTACCGTAGACGCGATCCTGGGTGCTAACCTTCGTAAAAACCAGTACGAAAAAGTGCAGATCGGCGGTGGCCCATTTGTTCTTCCTTATTTGTACAGCTGGAACAACGTGGTGAATTTCAACAGGAATTATGAAGTTCAGAACAGCGAAGTTCAGTCGGCTTATTACAGTGTTGACCTTGGATATAAAGGCATCCTGAATTTGAGCACAACCGGCCGGTATGACTCCTACTCAACGCTTCCAAGCAGCGCAAGAAGCATTTTTACACCTTCTGTAACCGGTTCATTCATTTTTACGGATCTTCTGAACTCATCTGCACTTAGCTTCGGTAAGGTTCGCGCTTCTTACGCCCGTACGAGCGGGGAGCCTGCAACGCCTTATGGAACAGCTATTTACTACGGTGTAGGAAACTCCTTCAATGGCGTTCCAACAGGTAATTTCAGCGATGAGCTTCCAAACTTATTCCTGAAACCATTTACCAAAAGCGAAGTTGAAGTAGGGCTTGAACTGAAATTTTTCGGAAGCCGTCTTGGACTGGATGTTTCTTACTATGATCAGAAAACGAAAAACGAAATCATGCCTGCAACATACAGCAGTGCAACAGGTTACGTAAGAGGTGTGGTAGGAACAGGTTCAGTTCAAAACAGAGGTTTGGAAGTAATGCTTACAGGCTCACCGGTAAGAACTTCGAAATTCGAATGGAATGTATCTTTCAACCTGACATCAGTTAAAAACAAAATCCTGAGCACAGACCAGGACAACCTGGACATTAACCTGGGTTCCAACCGTGCAACATTGGGTAATGCAGTAACGGCGTTCGTAATAGGAGAGGCTGGTCCGCAGATCCGTGCATATGATTACAAGTATCACGCAAATGGCCAGATCATTGTAGATGCTTCGGGTTTACCTGTTCGCGATGACAAGTTGACGAGCTTCGGATCGGTGTTGCCAACATTGTATGGCGGACTTAACAACGACATCCGGTTGGGCGACTTCAATTTTGGTGTTTTGGTTGATTACAACTATGGCAACAAAATCCTTTCTGCAACTGAAAACTACACTTACAGAAATGGTTTGAACAAAGCGACACTGGTAGGCCGCGAAGGCGGTGTGACAACAGGTGTTACGGAATCAGGTGCACCTAACACGGTTACAGCCACTGCAAAAGCTTATTACACAGCCCTTGCAAACAATGTGACGGGAATAAGCGTTGTAGATGGTGACTTTATCAAACTTCGCCAGCTTACATTAGGTTACAACCTGCCTGCGAAAATGGTAGAAAAATGGCCATTGATCCGTGCCGTGAACATTTCTCTCGTTGGCCGGAATTTGCTGTATTTCGCAAGAGAAACCAAGAACATTGATCCGGAAGCTACTTTCGGTGCTAACCTGAGATACGCGGGTATCGAAGGAACCAGTTTACCTGCAACGCGCAATTATGGTGTGAACGTAAACTTCAAGTTTAAATGAAAATCGACATGAAAAAGAGTATTATAAGTATGATCATTCTGGCAGGGCTGCTTCCTTTGTCCTGTACAGACAGCTTTGACGAGCTGAACACCGACCCGACAAAAGCAACCGGCGAATCGTTTGATGCCAACTTGCTGCTGCCATCGGTCCAGTACAATTATGTAGATGCGACGGCAGGTTATAATGGCGGGATCCTGTTTCAGAGCATGTGGGTGCAGGTTCTTGCATCAACAACTTCCGGCGCAGCCAACTATTATTCGAACGGTGATAAATACGGGATTTCGAGCAACACCAACTCCTACCTGTCAAGCACATGGAACAGGGGTTTCCGTGCAGCCAGTCTTGCATATGAAATGGAGCAGCTTTCGAAAGACAAACCTGCCCTCGTGAACTTGATGAACATTGCGATCATTATGCAGGTACAGAGCATTGCAACCATCTCCGACACTTACGGAGATGTGCCTTACACAGAAGCTTTGCAAGCAAAAACAGGCATCACATTGCCAGCATATGACACGCAGGAAGCGGTTTACAAATCATTGCTGACCAGACTGGAAACAGCTTTGGGGGCTTTGAATCCAGATGCGGCTATTCCAACCAACGATTCTTTCGAGGGTTATGAAGGAAGCATTGTTAAATGGAAAAAGTATGGTTACTCGCTGATGTTGAAACTGGCCATGCGTTTGACAAAGGCAGATCCTGCAACAGCGAAAACTTATGCAGAGAAAGCAGCAGCCGGGGGCACGTTCGCAAGCGTTGCGGATGATGCCTATATCATTATGGACGAAGCTAATGGCTATAACAATGGTAACGGAGCAGCATTGTCTACACCGGCTGACATTTACCAGGTAAGATGGAGCAAGACAATGATTGATTATCTGAAAGCTACAAATGATCCGCGCTTAGGCAGGATTGCAGAAGTTCCTGCGGCTGGATTGACGGCTAATCAGGCACTGACTTCCTCTGGCAGCAGCGCACCCGAAGTTCAGTTGGGCCTTCCAAATGGTTATGACCTGAATGGCGGCGCAACCGATATCTCAAAAAGCGCAGGTTATCCTGGCGGCACCGGAACAGGCGCAAACGTAACGCCAATCGGCCGTTATTCCCGTCCTACCTCCATTTACCGGACAAGAAGTGCACCGCTTTTCGTGCTTACTTATGCTGAAACAGAATTGTTGCTTGCAGAGGCTGTAACAAGAGGTTATGCAGTTGGCGGAACGGCAGCAGCGCATTATAAAAATGGCGTATCTGCCGGTATCCAGTCACTTGGCAAATATGGCGAAGGTGCTGTGATCACGCCTGCTGTGGCTGATGCTTACGCAACGGCTCACCCGCTTGTGCCTGCTAATGCTTTGAAGCAGATCAATGAGCAGATATGGGCTACCACCGGCATCTTGTTCAACTTCACTGAATCATGGAACAACTGGAAGCGTTCCGGTTTCCCTGAATTAAAGCCAGTAAACTACGTGGGCAACTTCTCAGGAGGAGCAATTCCAAGAAGACAGCCTTACCCAACTACGGAGGCTGCTCAGAACGGAGCCAATTATAGCGAAGCCGTAGGCAGACTTTCCAGCGGAGACAACTGGGTTTCACGCATCTGGTGGGATAAGTAATAAATAAAATTAAAGCGGTAAGAAATGTAAATTTTCTTACCGCTTTCAAAAAATTGATTGCACTAAGTTTTAACTTCAACCTTTCGTTGAAGTTTTTTATTTTACAACATATCTTCCTCTTTTCAAAAGTCATAATAGATTAATGCATACAAAAAGGCTCCATCGTTACCTGATTTTTGCATTGTTTCTGACTCTTCATTTTGCTGCGGTCAGAGCGCAGCAGCCTTTATTCCAACTGCTCCCTGCGAAGCAAACCGGCATTAACTTCATCAACACCATTACCGAGGATGAAGGCCAGAATGTGATGTCGTACGAATATTTTTACAACGGCGGCGGCGTGGCAGTCGGCGACATTAATAACGATGGTTTCGAAGATCTTTTCTTTACCTCAAACATGGGGTCTAACAAGCTTTACCTCAATCTGGGCGCGACGAAAGGGCAGGCTTTAAAGTTCAAGGACATTACCAATTCAGCAGGTAAAGGTTTGGAAGGACGTAAAGACGGCTGGAAAACGGGGGTTACTATGGCCGATGTGAACGGCGACGGCCTGCTGGACATTTACATTTGCTACTCAGGTAAAGTGGCCGATGACAAACGAAAAAATCAGCTTTTCATCAATCAGGGAAATCTTCAATTTCTCGAACAGGCCGCTCAATATGGCCTGGATAATATCAGTTACAGCACACAAGCAGCATTTTTTGACTACGACAACGACGGTGACCTGGATATGATGCTTTTGAACCATAGCGTCAAGAAAATTGACAATATGGAGCTTGCGAAGGCCAAGCAGGAAACGGACATGCTCGCAGGGAATAAGTTATTTGAAAATCAGAAAAATCAATTCAAAGAAGTTACGCAAAAAGCTGGCATTCACCAGTATCCGCTCACATTCGGGCTGGGTATGGCCATTGCAGACGTGAACCAGGACGGCTGGCAGGATATTTACGTTACCAACGATTACAACGAGTCGGATTATTTATATATCAACAATCAGGACGGAACATTCTCGGATGTTACCCAGCAGTATTTCAGGCATTTAGCTCAATTCTCTATGGGAGTTGACATTGCTGATTTCAATAATGACGGCTTGCCTGATGTGATGTCGCTGGATATGCTTCCGGAAGACAACCAGCGACAGAAATTATTGCAGTTACAGGAAAATTACGAGGCATTTGAGCTCATGATGAACCAGAAGCTGCACAAGCAATATATGCGTAACATGTTGCAGCTCAACAACGGCGACGGCACATTCAGCGAAATCGCGCAGTTCTCGGGCGTTTCCAATACGGATTGGAGTTGGAGCCCGCTCCTGGCAGATTTTGATAATGATGGTTATAAAGACCTTTTCGTTTCCAACGGCTATCTAAGGGATTATACCAACAAGGATTTTCTCAAATACTGGGGCGATTACAAGGTAAGAAGGGCGGTAGACAAAGAGCCTTTTCTATTGATGGACCTGATCCGGGCGATGCCTTCGACCAAGCTGGCCAACTATATTTTTAAAAATAACAAGGATCTGACATTCAGTAAAATGCAGGAGCCCTGGGGACTGGCGCAGCCTGCGGTTTCCAGCGGTGCGGTTTATGCGGATCTGGACAATGATGGGGACCTGGACCTTGTTGTAAACAACATTAATGATCCGGCCTTTGTATACCAGAATATGCAGCAGGAGCAAGCAGGTAACGCCTGGTTTCAAGTTAAGCTCAAAGACAACGCTGCCAACAAAAACGCGGTAGGAGCGAAAGTTTACATTTACACAAAAGGCACACAGCAATATCAGGAAGTAAATCCCAACCGCGGTTATCTGTCGTGCACACCCACCCGGCTGCATTTTGGATTAGGGGAAACGACCACCATTGATTCCGTGAAAGTGATCTGGCCTGGCGGAGCTGTTGAGTTATTACCAAACGTAAAAGCGAACCAGTTACTGGTCATCGAGAAGTCGGGCAAAGCCAATGCGAAGCGATTAGCGGCTAAAACCAATGCGCCTGTGTTTCAAAAACAAAACGGCAGCATTGCGTATCAGCATGAAGGTTTCAACGAAAATGATTTCAAACGTCAGCCATTAATGTTGTCCATGTATTCCCAAACGGGCCCGGTTTTGGCGAAAGGGGATGTTAATAAGGATGGTTTGGAAGATGTTTTTGTGAGCGGCGATCAGAATAAGCAGGCGAAAATCTGGTTGCAGCAAAAAGACGGAACATTCAGCGAATTGCCTGGTTTTGCCGTTGGCGACGAAAACATTTCCGCAGCCACTTCCGCCATCTTCTTTGATGCGAACGGCGATGGTTTTGATGATCTGTATGTGGCTAAGGGCGGTTATTCCATGTTTGAGCCGAACACGATTTCCTTACAGGATGAAATGTATCTCAACGACGGGAAAGGCAAGCTTAACCTGTCTGTTTTATCACTGCCCAACCTCAAATCCAGCAGCAAATCCTGCGTTCGTGCATTTGATTTTGATAAAGATGGCGATCAGGACCTTTTCGTCGGCGGCCGCATCATTCCGGGCCGCTATCCTGAAACCCCGGTTTCCTACTTGCTGATCAATGACGGAAAGGGCAATTACAAAGTCAAAGATTCGCCATTTTTCAAAATAGGCATGGTTACCGACGCGCAATGGGCGGATCTGGACGCGGACGGAAATGTTGAGCTCATTATTTGCGGCGAAATGATGGCGATAAAAGTCTTTTCTTTCAGCAATAATGATTTCACAGACAATACATTAAAGTTCTTCAAACGGGAGGAATCCGGGTTCTGGTCATCGCTTTTCATCGGCGATCTCGATCAGGATGGTAAGCTGGACATTGTGGCTGGAAATATGGGCCTTAACACGCAGATCAAAGCATCCGAAAAGGAACCGGCAGAACTCTATTACGCGGATTTTGACAAAAACGGCTCTATTGATCCCTTTTTCAGTTTTTATGTTCAGGGTAAATCCTATCCCTTCGTAAGCCGCGACGAGCTGAATGATCAGATTTATCCTATGCGTAAGAAATTTCCTTACTATAAAGATTATGCAAATGCTTCCATCACCAATGTATTTTCGAATGAGGAACTTAGCAATGCAACCAAGCTGGAAGCAACGGAAATGCGTTCCGTGTGCTTTTTGAATAGAAACGGAACATTTGAAAAACAACCCTTACCCGTACAGGCGCAGTTTGCACCTGTAACCATGATCGCATCCGGTGACTATAACCAGGATGGAAAGGCAGACCTGCTTTTAATGGGGAACAAGACCGATAACCGGCTGAAAATAGGGAGTATGGATGCCAATTACGGCTGCCTGCTGGCAGGAGACGGCAAAGGTGGTTTCGCTTACATTCCGCAGCCGCTGTCAGGGTTATCTGTGACGGGCGACGTTAAATCCTGCATTCAAATTGACATTAATAAAGCGCCTTGTCTGGTTGTGGGTGCTTTCAATGAGTCATTACAATTTTACAAAAGAACAAAGTGATCCGGGTATTTTTCATATTGGCATTACTGGTGAGCCAGGCCGCGGTGGCACAAAAAACAAAAGCTGAGCTGCGGACACACTTGCAGCCTGCCGTTTTTTCGGTCACAATGGTGATGATCCATGATGTGGTAAACCCGCCTGCGGCGAGCCGTTTTTATACTTATTGCCTCATGGGCGCTTATGACATTGTAGCGCAGCACAACAAGCAGATCGTGCCGCCCACCAAATTCATCCCGGGCATTCAGCCTGCGAGCATTACTGCCGCACCCGGCTATAATTACCAGATCGCGGCGCTTTATTGCATTCTCGAAACAGGCAGGCTTATTCTCCCATCGGGTTATATGCTGGAAGAGGACCAGAAAAAGCTCATTATAGCATTGCTCCGCCAAGGACATGCGCAGAAAACCATCGATCAGGCAGTTGCCGTTGCCCAGGAAGTAGCCAGGCAAACCGTCGCCTACGCGAACACAGACGGTTATTTAAAATTAAGCACCAGACTGCGTTACCGTCCGAAAAAAGGCGAGGCATACTGGTATCCGACGCCCCCGGGATACATGGAAGGCATCGAGCCGCACTGGAAAACCATCCGCCCGGTTATGATCGACTCGTGCAATCAGTTTTTGCCAAAGCCGCCGGTTGCGTTCAGCAGGGATAGCACCAGTGAATTTTACCGGCTTTCAAAAGAAGTGTATGACGTAGGCCGGAACATGACAGAAAAAGAGCGTTTTATTGCTTCCTATTGGGATTGTAACCCATTCGCAATCAACACCTCAGGTCATATGTCCATTGGTTTTAAAAAAATAAGCCCGGGCGGCCACTGGATGAACATTACGAGCATTGCCACCACAAAAGCAGGTCTGGATCTGGATAAAGGCATTATGGTGCATGCATTGACGGCAGCAACGCTGCTGGATTCCTTCATCAGCTGCTGGGACGAAAAATACCGGAGCAGCCGCGTCCGTCCCGAAACCGTGATCACCCGCTACATTGACCAGAAGTGGCAACCGCTGCTGCAAACGCCGCCTTTTCCCGAATATACAAGCGGCCACAGCGTGATTTCCACAGCCGTGGCGGAAACATTAACCTATCTTTTGGGTGATAATTTTTCTTTCAGGGACGATACAGAAGTGATTTTTGACCTGCCCACACGTGATTTCAGATCATTCAGGCAAGCTGCCGAGGAAGCGGCCATTTCCAGGTTGTACGGCGGCATACATTACCGCGATGCGATTGAAAACGGCCAGAGCCAGGGCAAAGCAATTGGCGATTTTATTGTGGATAAATTAAAAGCAAACGGCATAAAACCCGCCATTTGACAAATATCAGAATCCCAACCTCCCGACTTTCCTGCTAAATCAGTAGTTTTGGGGACTGTGTTTCAGGTCTACTCACGTAATGAAGAACATAACAATCATTTTGCTGCTGCTCATTTGCCTACCCTGTATGCCTCTCTGTGCGCAGGAAACGGTGAAAAATGAGGTAGAAACAGCGGACAGCAAATGGAAGTTTAGTGTCAATGGCGGTTATGGACAACGCGTTTTCCGATCCCGGCCCATTTTCGACAACGACCGGAAGCGTTATGTGAAAGATTTCAAATCCGGCATCTCCTATGGGGGTGAAGTGGCTTACTTTCCCTGGAAAAAAGTAGGTTTTGGTGTTAAATACAACCGTTACCAAAGCAAAGCCAGCCAAGGCAATGTCATGACAGAAGATGTTGCAATCCAGTTTCTGGGTGGTGAAGTCATTCACAAGGCGATCATGAAAAACCCCAAAAATGCCATCTTAACCTCGTTATTGCTTGGTTATCAGCCCTATCGCAACCATACCCAGGTTGGAGACAATGCATTTGCATTCAATGGCAAAACAATGGGCTGGGGCGTGAGCGTAGGGGTGGAGCATCGTTTCAGCCGGAAATTTGCGCTCAACTTGACCGGTTCTGCCATGATGGGCGCAGTGTTCCGCCTGCAACGCAAGACGGACATTAATACAGAAACACTTCATTTGTCAAAAGACGACAGCGTGGACCTTTCAAGGTGTTCTGTTTCGCTGGGATTCAGCTTTTTTTAAAGTTGTATGAAAAAGTAAGGGAAAAATTGGATGAAACAGTCTTCATTAGAAAGACAGTAGTTTCTTCCGTATTTTACGTTATACCCTGACAGTCCCACTTTGATCCTAAAACTCTTTACCATGAATGTACGTAAGCGTTGCTTCGTTCTCTGCGCTTTGTTGTTTGGCGTTTTGCTGCACATTAACACAACATTTGCCCAATCCACTACCAAAAACAAAAAGCCGGTTGTCGTGTTTGTAACGGGCGACCATGAGTACAGCGGCGAAGAAACACTGCCGATCATTGCCGCCGAACTGGAAAAGAACTATGGAATGAAAACCATTGTCCTGAAAGCCTATCCCGGGCCCAACAGTGAAAATGACATTCCTGGTCTGGAAGCGTTGAAGGATGCCGATCTTGCCGTTTTCTATCTTCGCTGGCGGCAGCTTCCCACAGAACAACTGGCGCACATTGATGCCTATCTCAAATCAAAAAAGCCATTAATGGGCTTCCGAACAACCACCCATGCATTCAATTATCCCAAAGGAGATGAAAATGAAAAGTGGAATGCATTCGGGGAATTCGCGCTGAATTCGCCTCCGGGGTGGGGTGGCGCTGCCAAGCATACCCATTACGGCCATAATAGCAGCACAGATGTGACAACCATTCCGGATCAGGCCAAAAATCCCATTTTAACAGGTGTTACAACGCCATTTCACGCAAGATCCTGGTTGTACAGGGTCCTTCCGGATTATCCTACCAAAGGTTCAACATTGCTTTTAATGGGCAAATCTGTTGATCCGGATAAGGAAGCAATTGAAAATCCGGTTGCCTGGACCGGGACTAATTCATTTGGCGCTAAGATCTTCATGACCACATTAGGCCATCCCGACGATTTTAAGATTGAATCGTTCCAAAAGCTGGTTGTTAACGCCATACATTGGGAATTAGGCATGAAAATCCCGAAATGGAAAGGCAAAATGGACATTAATGTGCAGTATAGAGAAGCGAAATAATTGAAATAATACATCCTAAATCCCCACTTAAAGCTTATCAACCGAAATGTCTAAACCCAAAAGAATCAGCATATACACATCGCTCATTGTGTTCGGACTGATCATTATCGCATTTAGTGCCTTTCAATTCAATAGATCAGCATCATTAACCATTAAAAAGGGCTCCCGCATTGTGTTGCTGGGAAACAACCTGGGTTCGCGGATGATGAACTACGACAATTTCGAAACGGAGCTGCACGTGCGCTATCCCGAGGAAATGCTCTACATCCGCAATATGTGCGATGGTGGCGACACCCCGGGTTTCCGGCCGCACGCAAGCCGTAACCAGCCGTGGGCCTTTCCGGGAGCTGAAAAGTTTCAGACCGAACTGGCCAACCCATCGCAAAGTGAAGGACATCTGGACACGCCGGATCAGTGGCTAACGCGCCTGAAACCAGACGTGATTATTGCATTCTTTGGCTATAACGAGTCGTTTCAGGGAAAAGAGGGACTTGAAAATTATAAGGCTGAGCTGGATGCATTTATCAAACATACATTAAGCCAGAAATACAACGGAGCCGCAGCGCCGCAGCTGGCCATTGTCTCGCCGATCGCTTTCGAGGATCTTTCAGCCAAATTCGACCTTCCCAATGGCAAGAAGGAAAATGAAAACCTGGCGCTTTATGCAAAGGGAATGAAGGAAATCGCGGCAAAAAACAATGTGCTGTTTGTAGACGCATTTAATCCCTCAAAACAATGGTATGCTGATAGCAAAGAGGATCTGACCATTGACGGCTCGCAATTGAATGAGGCTGGTTATAAAAAACTGGGCGTCCTGCTTGCAGACCAGGTTTTTGGCAAAGCATCACCAAAAGCGGAAGCGAACCGGAAGCTGGTTAAGGACGCTGTGGATGAAAAAAACTGGATGTGGCACAATGACTTCAAGATCCCGAATGGTGTCCACGTTTATGGCCGTCGTTACAATCCTTTTGGTCCCGATAATTATCCTGCTGAAATAGAGAAAATCCGTGAAATGACGGATATCCGGGACAAGGCGATCTGGCTGGCAGCATCGAAAGGCCAGAAAACGGACCTGGCGGCGGCAGATAAAAACACGAAACCCCTGCCTCCGGTAAAAACGAATTTCAACCCGGAGAAAAACGGAAGCCTTCAATATTTGTATGGAAAAGATGCGCTTGCCAAGCTGAAAGTGCCGGAAGGTTATAAGATTGAGCTTTTTGCTTCGGAGGAAGAATTTCCGGATCTGGCAAAGCCTATGCAGATGTCATTTGACAACAAAGGCCGTCTGTGGATCGCGACCATGCCAAGTTACCCGCATTACAAGCCGGGCGATTCAAAACCGAATGACAAGATCATTATCCTCGAAGATACCAATGGCGACGGAAAAGCGGATAAGCAAACTGTTTTTGCAGATGGGCTGCATTTGCCGCTTGGATTTGAGATCGCTCCAGAAGGCGTCTACATTTCGCAGGGAACAAACCTGAAATTGTACACAGATACGAATGGTGACGACAAAGCGGATAAAAGTGAGATCCTGCTCAGCGGATTCGACGATCACGATACGCACCATAACAGCCACGCGTTCACGGTTGATCCTTCGGGTGCCATTTATTCAGGTGAAGGGGTGTTTTTGCATACTAATGTTGAAACTTCTTACGGGCCTGTGCGGGCAACGAATGGTGGATTTTACAGATATGCGCCGCAATTGAGGAAACTGGAACGCACTGCGCAGCTTTCGATTCCTAACCCCTGGGGCATTGCATTTGACGACTGGGGACAGCCGTTTTTTGCTGAAACTTCCAGTCCGGATGTGCGCTGGATGATGCCAGGCTCCATTTTGCCCCGCTACGGAGAAGCCAACCATAAATCGGTTCAGCTGATAGAAGAAAAACACAGGGTAAGGCCCACTTCCGGATTGGAATTCGTTTCCAGCCGTCATTTCCCGGATGAATTGCAAGGGGACTTTCTGATCAATAATACCATTGGTTTTTTGGGGACAAAAGAGCATACATTAAAGGACGACGGCACCGGCTACAAAAGCACGCACCGCATGGACCTTATCGTAAGCGAAGATCGCAATTTCCGTCCGGTGGATATGGAATTCGCCCCCGACGGCTCCCTTTACCTGATCGACTGGCACAATATCCTCATCGGTCACATGCAGCATAATGCACGTGATCCTTTGCGCGATCACTCGCACGGCCGTGTTTATCGTGTTACGTATCCTTCGCGCCCGTTGGTAACGCCGGCAAAAGTGGATGGCGCCAGCATTGAAGAACTTTTGGAAAACCTCAAATTACCCGAATATCGCACACGTTACAGGACCAGACGCGAACTGAGAGGCCGCAATGCTTCCGAAGTGCTGCCGAAAATTACAAAATGGGTTGCAGGACTTGACAAGAATGATCCAAGATACGAACACCATCTGCTGGAAGGATTATGGGTAACATGGGGCCTTAATAAATTGGATCAGAAGCTTTTAAAGCAGGTTTTGAAGGCAAAGGATTATCATGCAAGGGCTGCGGCCGTGCAAGTTGTGCGTTACACCGGCCATCAGGTGCCGGATCAGGCGGAGCTGCTGATGCAGGCTGCACGGGACGAAAACAGCCGGGTCAGGCTTGTCGCCATTGTCGCTGCTTCCTGGATCGAAAAGGACAAAGGGCTTGCTGTGCTGGCAGAGGCAAAAAAGTTGCCGCTCGATGACTGGACGATCCATGCTTACGAAGGTGCGCTGGCCCACCTTAATGGTGAGAACATGAAAAAGGAAAAGCAGGAAGTGACGCAAACGGCACTGAAAGGCAAAGCGCTCGAATTGTATACATTAGGCAAAACTATTTATGCAAAAGAAGGATATTGTGCAACTTGCCACCAGCCTGACGGAAAGGGGCTTACAGCTTCCGGATTTCCGCCACTGGCAGGCACCCCCTGGGTGCTGGGCAGCGATGAGCGGTTGATCAAGCTGGCTTTGAAAGGATTGCTGGGGCCGATTGAGGTCAATGGACAGAAATATCCTGGTCAGGTGCCTATGACGCCATTTGCCGGCTTGCTGAATGATGATGAAATGGCTGCCGTGCTTACTTACGTCAGGAATTCATTTGGAAACAAAGGCCCCGCCATCATGCCTGAAAAAGTGAAGCAGGTAAGGGCTGCAACGGAGAGCAAAAAAGACTTTTATTCTCCTGACCAGTTGCTGAAAGAGCATCCGCTTGAAAAAATGTAGGCTACAATGCTTCATACACAAAGGCTATTTTCCGAAAGGGAAATAGCCTTTTTTTTGGTTTACGAATTCATCTGCGTTTCATTTGTAACTTGGTGGTTATAGTATTATTTCATTTTATATTATTTAAAAATGAATAAAAAGCGATGTCGTTTTGTAGAATTTCTTACATTTGAAAATCGAATAATTTGTAAATGTGGTGTTTGAAAATATGAGAAAACGTATATTCGTAAAATGGCAGGCTAGTACTCTTTTCTTCTCTCTTTCCCTTTTTGTTTCCCCGCTCGATCTATCAGCTCAGCAGCCCCGGTACTTCGCAGTTTCCATGGTCAATGAAAATGACAATGCGTCTTTGCCCACCATTCAGGCGGCGAAGGACATTGGGTTCAATGCTGTGGCGCTTACGGTGCAATGGGGAACTATTGAAGGGAAAATTTCCAGGATTCTGAAAGCCGAGAAAGGAGCCGATTACAATGTGTGGAAGCAGTATGATGACCAGATTTCCCTGGCCACTTCGCTGGGGATGAAAATAGCGCTTAACATTGCTGTCAGCACCGGCGATGATGTTACAAACAGCATTTCCGACCGCTATGGCGTGGATACGGGTGATGGCTGGAAAAAAGAAGAGCGCATGCTGGTGGTCAACTATGAAGGGCAGGAAGCTGTTTTTCAAAAGCAAGGCGGTCCGATAAGGCCTAACATTAACCTGCAATTTGTAATGACTTCGCTTGCTGCGCAATCCACGCGTGACCGCATTTCCGGATTTGCAGCAAAGGTTATGCAGCGTTACAAATATTTGCAGGATCAGAACAATCTGCTGTATGTGAACCTGATATACTCACGCCAGGGTGAAGGCGAGTTTGATATGGGTTCTACAAAATATCACTATGAGCAGCAGCTCGATATGGTTAATGCGCTGACGGATTACTCGCAGCCCATGACCATTGCATACAGGAACTGGCTGAAAGGGAAATATGGACATATCGAATATCTGAATGCTGCCTGGGGCACGAATCATTCGTCATTCGACCAGGTTTCGCCAAAGCGGCCCTCCGGTTCCACATTCACCGGCCCGGACGGAACCGACTGGTTTGCATTCCGGACGTTGATTTTGAAAGAGACCAATAATTTGTTCAAGAACGCGGTCAAAGGCGTAAGTCCCAATACAAAAGTGATCACGCACCACGGATCGGTTTACGACAAGATTGCCCGGTCGAGGGGCACGCTTCATTTTAACGAGATCGGTGCAGACCTGGATGGTATCAAGATTAATGATGAAGTTTATTATGATCACCGTTTTGCACTAGATCTGGTGCGGTCCAACCTGCCGGGGAAGCTTTACGTAAATGAAGCGGCCTATGTGACGGGAATGGAGTCGGTGGAAAGCATTACAACGGAAAGTTTCACCCACGGCGCCCATGTGGTCACCATGTTTTACCTGGAAAATGCCTTGAAGTCCCAGGATGCGATAAATTCATTGAAAAAACTCGCCTCCGATTGGGTAAAAGACAAGCCTGTGATAACCCCTGCTCCCAGCAATTCAAACACTTTTACATTATCCAGCATGATCGACAGTGATGGCTGCCGTACGGTACGCGATACTTACTGGAACGACTGCGACGCTTACATCCGGTGGAGAAACACTTTTGACAATGGCGGCGGAAGGCCCATCAACTTCACAATGCAAAATGATGTGGTGAAGCCGGGCTGCTTTTATAAAGATCTTTCACTTGCCGGCAACGGACAGCAGTCAGCCTCCATCATTCCGGACGGGAAATTTGTCCATATGACGGATGCAAACTGCAAGCTGATCTCCACCGTTAAAGGTTCCGGCCTCACGAACGGCACCGATAACTTTACGGCGAAAGTTGAAATTGATGACCATGTGAAATCGCACGACGGACAGCCTTATGTGCAACGCCATTTCAAACTGACGCCGGGCGGTACGAACCCAACAAGTGCCAACATAACGTTATATGTCAGTCAGGAAGAGCTTACGGCTTTCAATGCAATGAGTACAGTAAAGCTGCCTGAGAATGCAACAGATTCCGACCGGTTCCGGGCTAACCTCAGGATCCTGCAATGGCATGGCGACATGAAACCTGGCAACCCCGATTTTACCATTGACCCCAACGACGATGACATTCAGTGGGATGGCATACTCAATCTATGGAGGATAAGATTTAACGTAAACGGATTTTCAACATTCCATATCTCAGCCGTTAATGCAGCACCGCTGCCCGTAACCCTCGTTAATTTCAGTGGGAAGAAAGAAGAGAACGCGGTTTCGCTTCATTGGCAGACTTCCGAAGAAACCAACAGTGATTATTTCGAGATCCAGCATGGCGTGGACGGGAAGCAGTGGACAAAGATCGGCGAAGTGGACGCAGCGGCAGAAAGCAAGATTTTGAAAAGCTATCATTTTGTCCATTCGGTTCCGGTGAACGGCAACAACCTGTATCGCCTGAAAATGGTGGATCAGGACGACACATTTGCTTATTCGAGGATCATTTCAGCCGCATTTGAAAATGCCGAGCAACTAACGCTATATCCAAACCCCGTCACTTCGGGCACCATTTTTCTGCAATATTCCGGTGCGGCACCCACCGTTACGCTCACGGATATTACGGGCAGGGCCGTTCCGGTAACCACCGAAAAAACCAGTCCGGATCAGCTGAATGTAAGGGCGAAAACGCGGTTAATGCCCGGCTTGTACATTCTCAGTGCAGATTATGGCACCAAGCAGGTCCGGCATAAAGTGGTTGTTGATTAAGCTAAGTAAAACATTTGATATCATTGGGAGCGGGCTTTCTGCCCGCTCTTTTTTGTATTGTCCCAATCCGGTTTCCGCATTCGCCCGCGAGTAAAAAAGCCGTTGAAATTTAAGAATCCGGTTATAATGGTTTAGTTTTGAATTGATAAATGCTGGGTTTAAATAAATCAGGGCTACAAAATTCAATTCACTTTCCGGTTAATATGAAGTCACGATTTCTCTCGGGTGTCGTAATATGCTTGGTCATTCTTGTATACTTATTTTACAATTTTTATTACTCCGTCAACTTTCCCTACCAGGACGATTTTCTCTTAATTCAATTCATTGAAGTGGTTTCCCAGGGCGGGCTCGGCGTTTTTGGCCTAATCACAGAGCTCTTCCGAACATTCAATGACCATAAGGCGGTAGTTCCGAGGCTTATCGCCCTCATCGAATACACCATCACCGGGCATCTCAACTTCCGGTTTTATATCGTGCTTGTTTCGATTAATGTAACATTCATTTTCTATTTCATTTACCTGCAATACAAGAAGACCAGGCTGCCGCTTTATTATTTCATTCCTGCCGCTTTCCTGTATTTCCAGCCGCTTTTCTATGATGTCTCCGGCTGGGCATTGAACGGAATGCAGCATTCGTTCCTGACGGCATTCACTGTCAGCGCCATTATACTGGCCTCGCGTCGCACCAATATGTCGCTGTACGGCGCGATGCTTTGCTGCTTTCTGGCCACTTTTACGCATGGAAACGGGATCTTGTCCTTTCCGGCAATCATATTTTATTTCCTGTGTTTCAAAGACTTCAAGCGGGCCATGATTACGGGCGGGTTCATGATCCTTTGCCTGGTGATCTACCTTGCAGGTTATGAATCGGGTCAAGCTGTGAGCCTGCCGAAGGACATGGTTGTGTTTTTCTCCTCGCTTTTCGGTTTTATTGGTTCGGCTATGTCGCTATGGGCCTTTCCGGAGTTTTTCTCGGCAGTTTGGGGCGCGGTTATCATTGCGTTTATGGTATACATCGTTTGGCGCGTGGCTGCGATATATCTCAATAAGCCCGTCAATGTTAAACCCGGGACGGCTGAGCTGCTGGCGTTGTTCGCATTCATTTTTATTACCAGTCTGGTAATTGCACTTTTCCGTTCGTGGGCGGGCAGTACCATAGCAAGCCGGTTCCAGATCTATGCGTCGCTGTCGACAGTGATGTTTTACATTCTGTTGCTGGATTACAGCTCATTCTTTCGCAGGAAAGCGGTTTTTTACACCATTACAGCGCTGAGCGTCTTCTATTGCGTTTATTCCTATTACAAATTTACAGGCACGGTTGCGATCAAAAGAACGACCTATCTCGCCGATGTATACAACTGGAAAACAAACCGCAACATGTTTTCGGTTGAGAAAACCATCATCAGAAATGGCAGCTTTTATCTGATTCCCGGCTACGAAAAAGGATTTTTCCACTTGCCCGAACCCGTCGTTGAGCGCGACGAGCTGGATTCCATGTTTAACGCGAACACCATGGCTGCCAGAAATTACGCGCTTTATGTGGAGGATTGGGACATTGAAAGGGTCGTGCGGCAGGGCGTCGAACACCTTACCGTTTACTTCGTGGCAAGCAATGTGGCTCCCGGAGGAAAAGGCCTCGCCGGCGATCGCTTTTTGGTTTTAAGAGATCAGAAAACGCGTGTGATTCATCTCTTGAATGCCAATCCGAAAATAGATTCGAGAAAGGAAATTATCACCAAAATACACTATTACAAAGCAGGGTTCAATACTTTCCTGAGAGAGGACGACCTCGTTGCCGGAACTTATGACATGGGGATTCTGGATGTAAGTAACGACGGCCAAAAGACGTTTTACAAATTAGATAAATCCCTTTTTGCATCTGGCTCCGCATACAGCCCGAAATAGTATTTCGGATGTGATTCCAATGTTTTTTGTGCTAGGTTAAGCGGTAAAAAAATCGTATCTTTACGGGCTTAAAAAGCCTGAAAATGGTTCTTTTTATCCAAGTGTAAAACAAACTATATGTCAAACGAAGCAGTGATTGAAGTAAATAGTTATTCAGCCGAAAACATCCAGGTTCTTGAAGGTTTAGAGGCCGTTCGTAAGCGTCCGGCCATGTATATTGGTGACACTGGTTTTAAGGGGGTTCACCATTTGATTTGGGAGGTTGTCGACAACTCCATTGATGAAGCGATGGCTGGCTATTGCGACACCATCAATGTTACAATTGAGAAAAATAACTCCATTACTGTTCAGGACAATGGCCGGGGGATTCCAACCGGGATGCATACAAAAGAGAAAAGATCCGCGCTGGAAGTCGTTTTGACGGTTCTTCACGCCGGTGGTAAGTTTGATAAAGATACGTATAAGGTTTCCGGTGGTTTGCACGGTGTAGGGGTTTCCTGCGTAAATGCACTTTCAATTCATTTGAGAGCAGAGATCCACCGCGAAGGAAAAATATTCGAGCAAGAGTACAGCGAAGGCAAGCCGCTTTACCCGGTAAGGGTGATCGGTGAATCCGAAAAAACAGGGACATTTATTCACTTCCTGCCTGATGCAACCATTTTCACAGTTACAGAATACAAATATGAAACCGTAGCAACACGTCTCCGGGAATTATCCTATTTGAACAAAAGAATCCGGATCACCCTGGAGGACAAACGTGAGGAAGATGAGGACGGCAAATTCAGGGGTGAAGAGTTCTATTCCGAGATCGGTCTGAACGAATTCGTAACTTATCTGGATGCGACACGTCAGCCTCTTATTCCTGCGCCTATCCACATGGAAACGCTGAAAGGAACTGTTCCGGTGGAAGTGGCGATGATGTATAATACGTCTTACAGCGAGAATGTATTTTCTTATGTAAACAACATTAACACCATCGAAGGTGGAACGCACGTTTCCGGTTTCCGGGCGGCCTTGACAAGAACATTGAAAAATTACGCGGAAAAATCGGGGATCCTGGCCAAAGAAAAAATTGAGATCAGCGGTGATGACTTCCGGGAAGGCTTAACAGCCGTTATCTCGATCAAAGTAGCCGAGCCGCAGTTTGAAGGCCAGACCAAAACCAAGCTTGGGAACTCCGAAGTGACCGGCGTAGTAAGCCAGGTGGTATCGGAAATGCTTGATACTTATCTGGACGAACATCCGAAAGAAGCACGTGTTATCATTGATAAGGTTATCCTTGCCGCCAAAGCACGTATCGCTGCTAAAAAAGCACGCGAAATGGTGCAGCGGAAAAATATCCTGACAGGAACCGGCTTACCGGGTAAGCTGTCCGACTGCTCCGAAACAGATCCGAATGTTTGTGAACTGTATCTAGTCGAAGGGGACTCGGCAGGTGGAACTGCGAAACAAGGCCGTAACCGCGCATATCAGGCGATTTTGCCACTTCGTGGTAAGATCCTGAACGTAGAGAAAGCACAGGAATACAGGATCTACGAAAACGAAGAGATTAAAAATATGTTCACCGCAATGGGTGTGCAGATCGGAAAAGATGGCGATGAAAGAGCTTTGAACATTGACAAGCTTCGTTACCACAAGATCGTCATCATGACCGATGCGGATATTGACGGTAGCCACATTCGTACATTGATCCTGACCTTCTTCTTCCGCTATATGAAGATCCTGATCGACCACGGCTACATTTACATTGCGCAGCCGCCGCTTTATCTGGTCAAAAAAGGACGTGAGGAGCGTTACTGCTGGACAGAGGCACAAAGAGAGGCTGCTATCCGTGAGATCGGTGCAGGCCGTGAAGAATCCGTTAACGTTCAGCGTTACAAAGGTTTGGGAGAAATGAATGCGGAACAATTATGGGAAACAACCATGAATCCGGACAAAAGAAGCCTTAAACAGGTTTCCATTGAGTCAGCCGCAGAAGCAGATCATTTATTTTCTATGCTGATGGGCGACGAAGTGGCTCCTAGGCGCGATTTTATTGAGAAAAATGCCAAATATGCACGTGTAGACGTGTAGCTTTTGACCCCTATAAGTTTTGGAAACGGATGGCTGTCAATCGCAGCCATCCGTTTCTGTTTTTCGGACTAAGATTTAACAGAAAGTTCATGTTAGGAGAAACATTAGATTCTTAGATTCGTTGAATTTTTAATAGCCATTTATAACACAACCCTTAAAGAATTCAAATATGTCCGGCTCAACCGATCCCATATATAGCAATGGAAAAAAGGGCAGATTAAATAATCTGTTTGCTTTTTTTAAAAGTACCAAAGGCACAGCTTCCCCCGAAGACAATAAGATCATAAGCCCGCCTACTGAGAAGACCAACACGCTGGTTCAGCAGAGTGACCTGATCAGCCGGGATCTGAGCTGGCTGAAATTCAATGACCGTGTGCTCGACCAGGCAACCAATGAGGAACGCAATCTTTTTGACCGCTTGAAATTCCTGGCTATTACATCTTCCAATCTGGACGAGTTTTTCACCATCCGCGTCGGGAGCCTTTATAATTATCTTGATTTTGGAAAAGAGCGGCTTGATTATTCCGGCCTGAGGGAAATCCCGTTCCGGAAAGTGCTCATGCGTGAAGCGCACGAGTTCGTCAGGAAGCAGAATGATTGTTATAAAAATCAGCTTTTACCGCTGTTTGAGCAGCACGGGTTCAAGATCATCAAGCTGGATGCAGTCCATGACGACGAAAAAGCCGCGGTCGAAGAATATTTCGAGCGGACGGTGTATCCGATGTTAACCCCGATGCTTTTTGATTATACCCACGCATTCCCGGTCTTACTCGCGAAAGTGCTTATTCTGGGAGTGATCACGCAGGTGAAAGGAACCAGCTCCGAAGAGGACCGGAAACTTTCATTCGTACAGTTGCCGCTCAATCTGCCTCGTTTCTATGTGATCGATCGCGAGGATGAGCTGTTGTTTTTGCCGATTGAGGACATTGTCCGGGAGTACATTCACAAGCTTTACCGCAATGTGGACATTGTCTCCACCAATCTGTTCAGGATTATCCGGAATGGCGATTTTTCCCTGGAAGAAAGTGATGATGTAGAGTCGGATTTTATTGATGAGATTAAACAAAAGATAAAAAGCAGGCGTTTGGGACGTGTTGTGCAGGTTTCCATCGAGCATGATACTAATCCTGATTTGCTGAATTTGTTTAAAAAGCGTTGGGAAATAGATGATTATAACATTTTCCCGATCGATGGTTTTATCGACTATACGTCGTTCTGGGGCATTATCAAGCATCCTGAGTTCAAAGACCAGATTCCGGCGATCCACCCGCCTGTGCCGCCGCTGGGGCTGGACAGGGAACGTATTCCTGATATTTTTGAAGTAATGCGTGAGCGGGATATCCTCTTGCACCACCCTTACAACAACTTTGAGCCTGTATTACAGCTTTTGGAACAGGCAGCCGAGGATCCCAAAGTTTTGTCTATCAAACTGACCATTTACAGGTTGGCAAAAAATTCCAGGGTTACAGAAGCATTGCTGCATGCTGCCGAAAATGGTAAGCACGTAGCCGTTTTGTTTGAGGTTAAGGCGCGTTTTGATGAAGAAAACAACATCAGGGAAGCGCAAAGGCTGCAAAAAGCGGGTTGCTTCGTAATCTATGGCATTGGCTTACTCAAAACCCATACAAAACTGCTGCTAATCGTTCGTAATGAGGGAAACCGCGTGTTGCGTTATGCGCATTTATCAAGCGGGAATTACAATGAGGACACTTCCAGGCTGTATACGGACACCGGTTTGCTGACTTCCAATGAAAAGTATACAGAAGACATTTCGGAGTTTTTCAATGTTATCACCGGACATTCGATTCCGTCGGAATACCAGAACCTGATCACCGCGCCGCGTTATATGCGCGATAAGCTGGTAGAACTGATCCAGCAGGAAGCCAAGAATGCGCAGGCAGGCTTGAAAAGCGGCATTTGCATCAAGATCAACTCGCTGGAAGACAGGACAACCATTCTTGAACTTTACAAGGCATCCGAAGCAGGCGTTCCGATCAAATTAATTGTGCGCGGAATGTGTTGCCTCCGCCCGCAAAGGGTGGGATTAAGTGAGAATATTACGGTCAGGTCGCTGGTAGGAGACTTTTTGGAGCATTCCAGAATATTTTATTTCCATCAGAATGGCGATCCGGTGGTTTACGGCGGAAGTGCGGATGCTATGGTGCGTAGTTTCGATAAACGCATTGAATCCCTTTTCAAACTCGTGGACCCGCGCGTACGCCAGGAAGCCATCCACATTCTGTATTATAGCTTGCATGATAATGTGAATGCTTACGAAATGCAGGAAGACGGTACTTATATCAAATGCGAAATCGAAGAAGGGACTGAGCCTCTGAATGTGCATGAGGCATTTTATACCGTAACGCTCGATCAAGTTATGGCCACGCATTTGTTTGAGGATGAGCCCGTTCGCCCATCCCGGCCGGAAGTCCCCGAAGCCATCGGCACGGGAGAGTTAACAGAAACGCCTGACGAAACGCAGGTTTAGTTATTCTTTATAAAAAACCCTTTTAACACGGTCCCCGATTCCTGTCAGGATTTCATAAGGGATCGTGTTTATTTGTTTGGAGAGTTCGAAAATCGGCATTTCTTTTCCGAAAATAATCACCTCGTCGCCCTCGTTCACGGTGGCCCCCGTGACATCGATCATGGTCATATCCATGCAAATGTTGCCGATTGTAGGGCATAGGGTGCCATTTACCCACACTTTACCGGCTCCATTTCCTAATCCGCGGTCATATCCATCCGCATAGCCGATGGCCAGCGTGGCAATGGCGGCGTCATGGTCCAGATGCCCGCGGCGGCTGTAACCGACCGTTTCACCTGCCGACAGATATTTGATCTGTGAAACAACTGTTTTCAACGTGCCCACAGACTGCAAGGCCTGCTGCTCCTGCCCGGTTGCTTCCACGCCATAAAGCCCGATGCCCAAACGCACCATATCCAGCTTATAATCCGGAAAACGAACAATTCCAGCTGAATTCAGAATGTGCTTAATTGCAGTATAAAACAGTGCGTTTTCAATTTGCTGTGCGCCTTCATGGAAAAGCTCGAACTGCTGTTTTGAAAAAGCATTGTGGACACCTTCGTCCGCGCCGACGAGGTGGGAGAAAATAGAGGCGACCTTCATGTGGGGATTTGCCTTCAACATTTCAATTAGCCATTCCAGGTCATCTTTTACAAAACCCAGGCGGTGCATGCCTGTATCAAGCTTCAAATGCATGGCTGGAATTTCGGCGGTGAATTTGTTTTTGTTGACAAATGCGATCCATTCCGTAAAGATGCGCTGACTGTAAATCTCAGGTTCGAGTTTGTACTGAAGAAGCAAATCAAATGCCTGTGAAGTAGCATTCATCACCATAATCGGCAATGTAATGCCGCTTTGCCTTAATGCGACACCTTCGTCGGCATAGGCAACGCCCAGGTAATCCACGCGGTGAAATTGCAGTAGGGACGCCACTTCCGAGCTGCCAGTTCCATACGCAAATGCCTTCACCATTGCCATGATCTTGGTCTGCGCCCCGACTTTTGACCGGTAAAAATTCAAATTATGGGATAATGCATCCAGATTGATCTCCAAAACCGTCCCATGCGCTTTTTGCTGCAACCGCTGAACGATCTTTTCAAATGAGAATGGTCTGGCTCCTTTGATCAGTACAAGGCTGTCTGATAAGGAGTTGAAGGGAAATTCGTGCAGGAATGTGGCCGTGTCGGCAAAAAAGTCAGTCGTCTTAACGTCAAATAGTGCTGCCTGGCTTTCAATTTCTGGTCCTATGCCGATGAGTTGATCAATTGCCTTCTCTTTCAAAAGCCTGGCAACCGTTTTGTAAAGTTCTGCGGGCGTTTGTCCCGTTTGTAATACGTCAGATAAAATGACCGTCTTTTTCTGGCGCTGTTCCTGTTGGGCGAGAAAGTTCAGCGCCATAGAAAGTCCCTGCAAATCATTGTTATAGGCATCATCAATAATGTAATTGTGATTGATGCCTTCTTTCAGCTCCAAACGCATGGAAACCGGTTTCAGCAGCCGGATGCCTTCCTGGATTGCCGTATTCGAAAAACCAAAATCCAACAAAAAGACGATGCAATGCGTAAGATTTTCAAGCGAAGCCTCATCGGTGAACGCGGTCTCAAACTTCTGGCTGCCAAATTTTCCTGTCAGTGAAATGGCCGTTTTTACCTTGTCTTTTTGATACGAAACAATGATATCGGCCCCGGATGCCGGTTTTCCCCAGCTGATGGTCTGCAAAAAGGAGTTTACCGGTTTTAATATCAGGTTGATTTCTTCGTCGAGCTCCGTGTAATCTTTGCGGTAAATGAGTTTTTTGACCTTCGTAAAAAGCCGGAGCTTTTCGGTTATTTTTTGCTTACGGCTTTTGAAGCCATCATCATGCGCAGGGCCGATATTGGTGAAAATGCCGATCGTGGGCTGCATAACCGGTTGCAGATATTCCATTTCGTGCGCGCGTGAAATGCCCGCTTCGAAAATGCCCAGCGTATGTTGTTTTTCAATGTTCCAAACGGATAATGGAACACCGATCTGGGAGTTATAACTTTTCGGACTCGCCACGATGGTCGCTTGCGGGGAAGCAAGTTGGACGAGCCATTCCTTTACAATTGTTTTTCCATTACTGCCCGCTATGCCCACCACGGGAAGGTTGAACCGACGCCTTCTTTCCGCCACCAGCGACTGCAGAGCACGAATGCTGGAAGGCACAATCCATATAGTGGCATCGTGCCAAACCGCTGTCTGCCAACGCAACGATTCCGAATAAGCAGCTTCTTCAACCACAAATTCGCGAACACCGCTTGCATACAACGCCGGTAAAAACTGGTGACCATCATGACGGTCGCCTTTGATCGCGAAAAAGATACTTTGGCCAGGAAATGAGATCTGGCGGCTGTCCGTAAGCAGGTAAGCAGCGTCGGTGGTGATTGTTTGAAAGCTGTTTGCAGTAATGTTCATTCCAATGCGGTTTTCAGGCCACAAAGGTATCAAACCTTACATCCATTTCTTGGATTTGAAATAAAATATCAGCCCCGTCGTGACTGCGATCATCAGTCCCCAAACATAATAATAACCATTATGCGCCCTCAGTTCGGGCATATTTTCAAAGTTCATGCCGTAAACGCCGACGATAAAAGTCAGGGGCATGAACACAGCAGAAAAAATGGTCAACGTCTTCATCACCGAATTCATCCGGTTACTGATCGTGGACAAATGTACATCTGCAAGGCTGGCCACAAGTTCGCGGTAGGAGTCAATGGTGTCCAGAACCTGCATAACGTGATCGTAAAGATCTCGCAGATAGGGAATTGTGTCTTTGTTGATCAGTGGGTTATCTTCACGGATCAACTGGTTGATCATATCCCGCAGCGGCCAGATAACCCTTCTGGCAATGGTAAGCTCCCGTTTCAGGGAATAGAGTTCTTTGAGCGACAACTCCTCCGTGCCCCGGATCACCTGATCTTCAACCGTATCCAGGCTGTCGCCCAGTTTTTCCAGAACGATAAAGTAATTGTCAATGACAATGTCCATTAAGGCAAACATCAGATAATCAGCGCCGTTCCTGCGCGTTTTGCCAACGGAGGCCTGCAAACGGTCCAGCACCGGAGAAAAAATATCATTGGTAAGTTCTTCCTGAAAAGACACCAGGTAATTTTCCCCCAAAACAAAACTGACATGTTCCGAAGAGAGGCAAATAGGCGATTCCGAATCAATATGCAGCATTTTCAATGTCAGGAACAGGTGGCCGCTGTCATATATTTCCAGTTTGGGCTTGTGTTCCGTATTCACCACATCTTCAAGCAAGAGCGGGTGCAGGTTATATAGTTTCCCAAGCTTCGCGATCAATGTGGTTTCGTGAATGCCGTCGACGTCGAGCCAGGTGACTGCCTTTTCGGTGGTCGCTTCCGGGCTGCATTCAAGCAGAGATTTTACCTGTTCATCCTTGAAAATCTGATCATTATACACAATCTTCCTGATCTTGGTCTTTAACTCAACATCAGGGCCAATGTATGTAAGTGTGCCGGGAGAGGTAAGCAGATTTTTCTTGTACCGCTTCGCCTTCCTGTCGCGTGAAATCAGATGTTCAGGCTGAAAAGCCCTTGTATTCTCTGCCTTTTCCAATGTTTTTTATTTAAGATGAAAAACGAGCAACGGCACGTGTGTATCAATGATCAGCTTACGGGTAACGCTCGGATTGATCAGAAACTCTTCAATAAATGATCGCTCCCGCGCCGACATGATCAACAGATCCGCACCCACTTCATCACAATAATCCTCTATGCCGTCCAGCACGTGCCTGGCTTCGCGAAATACGATCGTATCTTCCGCAATCGCGAAGTTGGATTTGATTTCTTCGATATACTGGCGGTCCTCCTGAATGTTAGGCTGTGAATCCGATTTGATTTTTAGCAATGTCAGATTAGCACCCAGATGGTTCATTAATACATAAACTTCGCGCAGAATGTCAGTCTCATCATATTCAAACTGCGTGGCGTAAACGACTTTCTGGAATTTTTTCGGAGTGCTTTGCGGCGGGATCACGAGCACCGGGCAGTTCGAGTTCAAGCCAATGCTGGTGGCCGAGCTGCCGATCAGCTTGTCCAGAAACCCGCCTGTTCCTGTCCTTCCAATGATGACCAGATTGGGGTTATGCGCTTCAATGGCTTCCGACACAGTGGATTGAACGCTGCCAATGGCCCAGATTGCTTCTGCCTGATAGCCTTCCGCAATCACATCATCCACATATTTTTCCAGCCTTTTCTGATATTCGACTTCCAGCTCGCTACTCATTGAGAGAAAATCGGTGCCGTCGATGCCGGGCAACACATTGCCGGGTGTAATGTTAACATCCGCTATATAAGGCTGATACGCATGCAGCACGAGCAACTTTGTAGCTTCTTTGTCCGCTATGATTTTTGCCGCAGCCAATGCATGTTCTGCGTTTTCAGAAAAGTCAATCGGGATAAGGATCTTGTTCATTGTCAGGGCTTATTTTAAATGGAATGATGTAATTTCCGAACATATCAAATTTACGGACTCCAAACAAGGATTTGCGCTGCTTTTAAAACAAAGATAATCTATGGACTAATGGCTGTTTGTCTGTCGCCTGGTGGTAGAGGATTTCAAATTTTCCAGACTGTTCCAAAAACCTACCAAACCAACAATTATTTTATAAACCGAGTATTGTTTAGTACAATCATTAAATAATATTGTCCAATGCATATAGTTAATTTTGTTTTAGGGTTCAAATGCGGCTGTTCGGATAGTTGGCCTTAAATTGATTTTTTATATGTTTACCGTCGAAAAGAATTCCTCATTCCAATTTCCCGTATGAAGAGCAAAATTACCATCATCAACATTGTCCTGGTTACCATAGCTGCGATAGCCACCGTGCTGGATGCATACGATATTATCTCCATACCCGCTACTGTTTTAATGAGCCTTCGCTGGGCCGCTCTTGCCGGGCTGATCATTTTTGCGATCCTGAAAAAAAATCTGACCACGTCTATCCTGATCTCCATGCTGGTAGGAACGGAAATCGGTTATGATTTCCCGAAAATGGGCACGGAACTGCATTTCTTGCGGCAGATATTTTTACAGATGATCAAAACGGTGATCGCACCATTGCTTTTTGCAACGCTTGTAACGGGGATAGCCGGCCATTCCGATTTGAAGCAAGTGGGCAGAATGGGCTGGAAATCATTGCTTTACTTCGAAGTAGTAACCACATTCGCATTGCTGATCGGGCTGTTTTTTGCCAACTGGTTTAAACCCGGCGTTGGCATCATTCCTCCCGAAACATTGAATGCAACCTTGCCGAAAGTGGCTGAACAAACCTGGCAGGACATTGTTCTGCATTCATTCCCGGAGAACATTGCCAAGTCTATTTATCATGGAGAAGTGCTTCAAATCGTTGTTTTCAGCGTTTTGTTTGGAATAAGCCTGGCTTTGCTGCCAACCGTTAAGAAAGAGAAATTCGTTCATGGCGTGGAATTGCTGGCCGAGGTCATGTTTAAGCTTACCAAGATCATCATGCTTTTTGCGCCGATCGGCGTAGGTGCGGCCATTGCCGAGACAGTGGGGCATATGGGAATTGACGTGCTGAGGAACCTGGCATTGCTGCTTGCAACATTATACTGCGCACTGATTGTTTTTGTCCTTATCGTTTTTATCCCCATTGCATGGTTCGCAAGAATTCCTGTTGTGAAATTTGCAAAGGCTATTTTCGAGCCGGTTTCCATTGCATTTGCCACTACAAGCTCCGAATCCGCGCTGCCAAAGGCGATGGAGAAAATGGAGAAATTTGGCGTCCCACGGCAGATCGTTTCATTCGTTATGCCCACCGGTTATAGTTTCAATCTCGATGGTTCGACTTTGTATCTGGCCTTGGCAACTGTTTTCGTAGCGCAGGCCACCGGCACGGAGATGTCTATCGGACAGCAGCTTACCATGGTTTTACTATTGATGTTGACCAGTAAAGGCGTTGCAGGGATCCCGAGGGCAACATTGGTAATCCTGCTAGGCGCCATCGCCAACTTTGGCATGCCGGAATGGCCCGTATTGCTCATTATGGGCATTGACGAGCTGATGGATATGGCCCGGACCTCGGTTAATGTAACTGGAAACTGCCTTGCAACGGCCGTTATTGCGCGCTGGGAAGGAGAATTGGATGATCTGAAAATGCACAATTCAGATCTGATCACGGAGGAGCCGGTGATAACAAAAAGTTAGATTTTTATTGGTTAAATTATTTTTATGTTGACGGTTTACGGAATTCCTAATTGCGATACGGTTAAAAAAACACGCACCTGGCTGGAAAAGCATCACATTGCATATACTTTTCATAATTACAAAACAGAGGGCATCAGCAACGACAAGATCAAGGACTGGTTTAAAACGCTTCCCTGGGATAAGGTGGTCAATAAGGCGAGCACAACCTGGAAAGCACTTTCAGATGAAGAAAAAGCGCTGATAACCGACGAAAAAGCCGCTGCCAAGCTGATGATTGCGCACACGTCGGTTATTAAAAGACCGCTGATCGAAGACGCATCGGGCAAGGCAGTGACTATTGGCTTTTCGGAGAAGGAATATGAAGAGAAATTCCTTTAATACTCCGGTTTTACGGTAACTACAACCGCTTTCAGTTTATTGGAGAATGTGGTGGCGAAGAGATAATATTTGCCACCATCTTTCAATTTCCAT
The DNA here is from genome assembly GCF_000428845.1 of Dyadobacter alkalitolerans DSM 23607. GTDB lineage: Bacteria > Bacteroidota > Bacteroidia > Cytophagales > Spirosomataceae > Dyadobacter > Dyadobacter alkalitolerans. The sequence goes on from NZ_AUAS01000007.1 coordinate 62,203, forward strand.
TTCTTTCTCAATTCTTCGCTTTTGGCCGGGAAGTTGCGGACTGTCAGATGCGCTTTATCGCCCTCAATATGCTGCATAATTTCGCGAATGTCCGGCTTGCAAACCGCAACCACTTCGAAAGCACGGCCCGGAAAATCGGTTATCAGCTTCTCCGACGTATATAACTGACTGTTAATGGACAATTTAGCGAGCGCATAAGCACTGCATATCGTTCGGAAAGCACCCGCTTTAAGGATCGCGGCATGCGGTTCATACAGATATTTCAATGGTCGCGAGTAATCCACGCCGGTCAACCGCTCGGATTCACGGGTCAGGTCCAACTGGCTGATCACCTTACCGGAACCGTTGATAATGCGCACTTTAATGTCAAATGTGTCGGATATCCAGTCTTTTTTAAGCACAAAAAGCAGTTCTTTACATTCCCCTTCGTAACCGATCACGTGCACTTCTTTGACATTAACAAGCGTTTTCGCAGCAAGGTCGATGTCCAGGAGCGGTGACGTTTTGAGCAAAATATTGGGTGAACTTTCAAATAAAATGGACAGATTTTCGACGATATCCGGTGTGCAATCGGAAAGCAGCACCACTTTTTCCTGTCTATCATTGCGTCTGGCGGGATCGGCATAGATCCAGTCGGCATAGCGTGGTTCCTTTTTAAGCGTTTCTATCGAGTCCAGCGCCTGCACTTCAATGTTGGTGACACCCAGTTGCTTAAAGTTGAACTCTGCCGTTTCGGCCACTTCGGGCTGCTGCTCAAAATATTGCACATGTTTAAAGTTCGTGTGCATATAATAGCAATCCACACCCATTCCGCCGGTAATATCAATCAGTTCATCGCCAGACATTAATGTTGCCTTATACCGTGCCGTAGCCTCGGAAGAACATTGTTCAACCGACAGGGCAGGCGGGAAGATGAGGTTGGGATTGGCGGACCAGTCAGGCAGTTTCTTCAAGGCCTTTTGCCTGGATTGAATTTGCGCCCCTAGTTTCCGGACATTAATGTCCTTGAAATGCTTGGCCCGTAACATGAGCTTGCTCACATCATCCCGCAAATGTTCCTGGATGAATTCGGTTTCTGCGTCGGTGAAAAACGTTTCAGCGGCAATGCGTTGTGATGTGATTTTATCCATGTGTATGTGATCGTTTATAATTTAACTTTTCGAAAATACGTCTTTTTGATCGTCTGTCACAGTTTTACGATGCTTTACGGTCAGCATTGCAGAATCTTGAAAAACCTGCTTATCAACATTGGACGGCTGGGCATTGATTATCAGCGTAATGCACATTCTGGGCTATTTTTTCTGCATTGTAATAAGTAGGACTAACCAAATGAAAATTATAAATTGTCCCCCTATATCCCTTAATCCTAAGTCTAACCTTTATTTATCATGAAAATTAAGACCTTTGAAGCGTATCAGGCTGCCTACAAACAAAGTGTAGACGATCCCGAAGGTTTCTGGGCAGAAGTGGCCCAACAGTTTCAATGGCGTAAACCATGGAAAAAAGTCCTGAGCTGGGACTTCAACGAAGCGAATATCAAGTGGTTTGAAGGCGGCGAGCTCAATATTACCGAAAATGCGCTGGACAGGCATCTTGCCGAGCGCGGCGATCAGCCTGCCATTATCTGGGAATCCAATGATCCCGAGGACAAATCCGTAACCATTACTTACCGCGTTTTATACGACCGCGTTTGCCGTTTTGCCAATGTCCTGAAAAAGCATGGCGTGCAAAAAGGGGACCGCGTTTGCATATATCTGCCCATGGTGCCCGAGCTCACCGTGGCCGTGCTGGCTTGCGCACGCATAGGAGCCATTCATTCGGTTGTTTTTGGTGGTTTTTCGGCCAAGTCCATCGCCGACCGCATCAATGATGCTGAATGCAATATGGTCATAACTTCCGACGGCGCATTCCGCGGCTCGAAAGTGATCCCGATGAAAGAAACGGTTGATGCCGCATTGGATCAATGCCATAGTGTAAAGCATGTGATCGTGATGACGCGCACGCGGACGCCGGTTTCCATGCTGAAAGGTCGGGATCTTTGGTGGGAAGAGGAAGTAAAACACGTGGATTCCGTGTGTCCCGCCGAGCCTATGGATGCCGAGGATACATTGTTTATCCTTTACACTTCGGGTTCAACGGGCAAGCCAAAAGGCGTGGTGCACACCTGCGGCGGTTATATGGTTTATGTGACCTATACTTTTGCCAATGTGTTCCAATATGAGCCGGGAGAAGTCCATTTCTGCACCGCTGACATTGGCTGGATCACAGGTCACAGCTACATTGTTTACGGTCCGCTTTGCTATGGAGCCACTTCGGTAATCTTCGAAGGCGTTCCGACTTATCCGGATGCAGGCCGTTTTTGGGAAATCGTTGCCAAACATAAGGTTAATATTCTTTATACTGCCCCGACGGCCATTCGTTCGCTGATGAGTTTTGGGTTGGATTTTGTCAAAAAACATGACCTTTCGTCGCTTACCAAACTGGGTTCAGTAGGAGAGCCAATCAACGAAGAGGCGTGGCATTGGTTTAAAACCAACATTGGCCATGACCATTGTCCTTTGGTGGACACCTGGTGGCAGACCGAAACAGGCGGTATTATGATTTCCCCGCTGGCCGGCATCACGCCTGAAAAGCCAACCTTTGCAACATTGCCATTACCCGGCATTCAGCCGGTGTTGGTGGACGAAAACGGCAAGGAACTGGAAGGGAATGGTGTCAGCGGTAACTTGTGCGTCAAATTTCCCTGGCCGGGCATTGTCCGGACCACATATGGTGATCATGAACGTGCGAAACAAACCTATTTCTCAGCCTATCCGGGCATGTATTTTACGGGAGACGGATGCTTGCGCGATGAAGATGGCTATTACCGCATTACCGGCCGCGTCGATGATGTATTGAATGTTTCGGGACATAGGATTGGCACAGCAGAAGTCGAAAATGCCATTAATATGCATTTGGGAGTGGTTGAATCGGCTGTTGTGGGTTATGCGCACGACATTAAGGGACAGGGGATTTACGCTTACGTGATCGCGGAAAATGAGCCTGATGATCCTGAAATGTTCCGAAAAGACATTGCAGCCACCGTTTCCCGGATCATCGGCCCGATCGCAAAACCCGATAAGGTTCAGTTCGTGACAGGATTGCCCAAGACGCGTTCAGGGAAGATCATGAGACGGATTTTGAGAAAGATTTCAGAAGGAGATATGAATAATTTAGGAGACACGTCCACATTGTTAGACCCGGCGGTTGTCGAGGATATCAAGAAAGGAGCGTTGTAAAATACAAATGCTGATAAAGAAAACGGGGAGCTCCAATTGTGCTCCCCGTTTTTATGCCTTAATGTTCTATATCAATGGTTTTTGGCAGTCATCGCTTTGTCCGTTGCGCAACCGCACCCTTTCGCACATCCGCCGGCATTACGCTTGTCAAATGCTTTCCAGACACGCCAGCCCATAAAACCGACTGCGGCAAGGAAAAGGATTAATATGATGATCTGTTGTCCCATGGTTTAGTAACAGCCGGTTTTTACCAATTGTTCCTGGCCGCAAGCTGAAATGCGTGCTGGTAATGATGTTCGCTGTGCCATGCGTAATTGGCGATGACTTCATCGAGGCGGAACACGCGGCCGGTTGCGGGATGCGTGTAAGTTCTTGCCAAATCATTTTCATCCAATGAATTAAGCAGCAGCACCCACCGCAAATGAACATAGCGAAGCAGCTGAATGGACAATTCAACCTGCGCCATTTTTGCATCCGGCAACTCAGCCCAAAGTTGTTCCTCGTAAGATTTTATCACCGGGTTATCCTCCGTCATTGCAAGCCTGCAACGCACATAAGCATTCATATGGCTGTCTGCCACATGGTGTACGAGCTGTCGCACTGTCCAGCCGTCGGGGCGGTAAGGCGTGTTGTATTTGTCATCGTCCCAGCCTCCTAAAAGGTTGATAAACTTAGATGGTAATGCGCTGATGATCTGAATGTTGGATTTAACTTCTGCGGGTGTATAAAGCTCCTGGTGCTGAAATTTTCCGATCGGGTATTTGAGTTGTTCGATGTCCATTCTTAATGATTGATATTTCGGTGGGGTTTACCTTTTTAGAAATTTTCCCGGATTACTTCAACTAGCTCCTTATGGCCGCCTGAGGCTGCAATGATGTCGCCTCCAAAGAGATAGTTGTCGCCGCCATTGAAGTCGGTTACCTTTCCGCCGGCTTCTTTGATCATGAGCACACCTGCCGCCATGTCCCAGGAATTGAGGTTATATTCGTAAAAACCGTCAAACCTGCCTGCTGCAACGTAAGCAAGGTCGACCGCTGCTGCGCCCATTCTCCGGATGCCGTGCGTTCTTTGCATAAGCAGTTCCAGAATGTACATATAGCGCTTCTGCTTCTCGAATTTATAATAAGGGAAACCCGTTGCGATGAGACTGTCGGCCAGCGATTCGACATTGGAAACCTTCATCGGCTTGCCATTGCACCAGGCACCGCCGCCTTGGCATGCGTAAAACATTTCGTTCAGGCTCGGCTCGTGGATCACACCAACCAGCAATTCCTTGCCTCTCGCTAACCCTACGCTGACGCAATAAACTGGGATTCCGTGGATGAAATTTGTCGTTCCATCGAGTGGGTCGATGATCCAGTTCAATGCGGTTGGGTCAGGTTCCTGGCCCGTTGTGCCTTCCTCCGTAATGAAGCTTGCTTCGGGAAGCAGTGCATTAAGCCCTGCCACCAGCAATTTTTCTGCTTCCTTATCGACGTAAGAAACCAGGTTGTTCAGGTCTTTATATTCAATTTTGTCGCGTGAAAATAATGCCGCTTCCTGCTGAATAAAGGATGAGGCCTTTCTTACAATTTCTATGGTTTGTTGCGTGAGCTGTTCGAGATCCATTACTATACTATCCTTTCTCAGGAATTTTAGAGAGTGAATTATTCATGTAGTAAACCCGGATGACCAATGTCAAAATGATCGGGATCACAACGAAATTATGTTTTAACAGATTACCTGTTGCGCAAAGTAAGAGAAATCCGTAAAATATCAACAAGAACGAGAACCACGATGGTTTCTTCTTTTTAGAAATCTGAAAAATCAACGGCATCCACAGTGGGAAAGCCCAAAGAATGTCATAATTCCATTTGGTATCATTGTGCTCGGTAGCGAACCATAGCAGGGCGAGCAGCCAGCCTGCGAGACCTACAACTGAGAAAAGTATTTTGTCCAAAAGAAAATTAAGCTTCTCCTTCCTGATCTGCCAGTAAGTAATGGCTAATGTGATCACAGCAAGGGCCCAGAAAACGTTCATAGGGGTGAAAATGCCGGTGTAATTGCGCGGTTCGGCTTTGAAATACTCATTGGTTGTCTTCACCAGCGGCATTAACCCGGAAGCCGTTTTTACTTTTGCATCGGTAAATGCAATGGCCAGATTATCAGGCAGGAAAGTGGCTTGCTCAGGCGTGGCAATCTCATCTGCAGGAGTTCCCAGGGCAAGGTCCATGCCGAAATCCGCCCAGGGATTCTGCTTGAATGCATAGCGGTCGATCCATTGCCTGAAACTCAGTTTTTCGTGCGTATAACCTTTATAAACCAGGCTGTCGCCGCAGGCTTCTTTTAAAGCAACGGCAAGTCGGCTCGCGCAATTGTCGTAGAAAAATTTGTAGGAATAAACCCTGTTTTGCGGCAGATAATTGTTTTCCAGGTAATTATAAAGTTTTTGTTTTTGCGGAATGCTCAGGTTTAAGACCTGCTCGGAAATAGACCGGTTTTCGGCGCGGTAATATTCCAGTTGCGGCCCCAGCGGATGCACCGAAATGCTGTACGGCAGATAGCCGCGCATGAAATTGATGTAAAAATTACCCTGGTCAAAACTGAATGTGCCGTAACTATAAGCATTATCAATGTTCAGAACGGGGTCATAAACCCATAGCACACTGTGTCCGAAACCGGAGTATAGTTCGTCGCCTGGGCCGAATGTAACAAGGCTAACCTTCGCTTCCGGACTTAATGTGGCAAATTGGGCGCTTGCGGTTGTTTTTGCCAGTAAAAAAATCGCTACAAATGCAATGAACCTGAAAATGCTAATCCTCATATTTATCTGATTTCTTTTTTTCTTCTGCTTTCCCTGCCAGGATGATTACGATTTCACCTTTGATGGTTTTCTCTGAAAAATAGGCGATGACTTCTTCCAGCGTCCCGCGAACATTCTCTTCATAAATTTTGGTCAGCTCCCGCGCAACGGAAACCTGCCTGTCGGCACCGAAGAACTCAACGAATTGCTGCAATGCTTTGATCAAGCGATGCGGCGACTCATAAAATATCATCGTCCGTTCTTCTGATGTGAGATTTTGCAGGCGCGTCTGACGGCCTTTTTTATGTGGTAAAAAACCTTCAAAAGTAAAGCGGTCGCTGGGCAGGCCGGAGTTGACCAAAGCGGGCACAAAAGCGGTGGGCCCGGGCAGACATTCGACTTGAATGCCCTGCTTAATGCATTCTCTAACGAGCAAAAAACCGGGATCGGACACAGCAGGTGTTCCGGCGTCGGAAACCAGCGCCATGCATTCACCTTTCAGGATCCGTTCCACCACCCGCGTCACCGTTTGGTGCTCATTATGAATATGGTAACTGTGCATGGGCTTGGAAATGCCCAGGTGTTTCAGCAGCGATCCTGATGTGCGGGTGTCTTCTGCCAGAACTACGTCCACACTTTTTAAAACATTGATGGCGCGAAGTGTAATATCTTCCAGGTTGCCGATGGGCGTGGGGACTATGTAAAGTTTCATTGAATGCAAATGGGCGGGCCACGCAGTTATTTTTTATTTTTTTCAAAAATTTCGTCGATCGCAGCTGCGAGCTTCTGGTCTTTCTCGGTAACAATGTTGCCTGCGTCGTGTGTGTTTAATTCAAATGTTACTTTGTTATAAGTGTTGGTCCAGAACGGATGATGGTCCATTTCGTCCACGGTTTCCGCGACGTCGGTCATGAAGGCAAATGCCTCTTTGAAATCCTTGAAAGTGAAGCTTTTTTTGAGTTTGTTATCCTCCTCTTTCCACATATCGTTTCGCGTTTATTTTATCAAAAACCTTTAAAACGGCATAATAAAACGAATATACGAGGTTTATGTATCTTTTTAAATTATTCGGTTAAATAGCCGAATCGGGTTTGATGGAGTATATTTGAACTTTGATCCGGTTCATATCCTTATTAAAGTATAACGGCCGGCAGCACATTGCAAATGGCGTGCGAAAGCAGCTCAGGCTGGACTTGTTAACATTTACATTTAACCGAAACTCCGCTCACAATCAGGAGTATTATTATGAAAGTAGAACTCGTTCGTGTTGATGATGCCTTTCATTTTGAAGGCAGTGGTTCCTCAGAAGTGAAAGTGCATACCGACGGCTCCCCGGAAATCGGCGGAAGCAACCAGGGCGTACGGCCTATGGAATTATTATTGATGGGACTGGCCAGCTGCAGCGCCATCGACGTAGTACTGATCCTCAAAAAGCAACGCCAGGATATCACCGATTTTCGCGTTATCGCCGACGGCGACCGCACACAGGAAGAAAACACGCAGCGCAAGCCATTTACCAAGATACATCTGACATTCAAATTTGCTGGCAATCAGTTGGATGAAAGCAAAATCAACCGTGCTATCAGCTTGTCGATGGAAAAATATTGCTCGGCAACAGCCCAGCTGGAAGCGCTTGCAACGATCACTTATGACATTGAGATCGCAACCGTTTAATTCAACATTACCTTCTTTTACAACGCATTAATTATATCGCAATGCAGCAATATCAGGATTTGTTACGCCATGTACTCAAACACGGAGTTCGTAAAACCGACCGAACCGGCACAGGAACGGTCAGTGTTTTTGGTTACCAAATGCGCTTCAACCTGAAAGACGGATTTCCTTTGGTTACCACCAAAAAAGTGCACACAAAATCGATCATTCACGAGCTTTTGTGGTTTCTGAAAGGCGATACCAACATTCAGTATCTGAAAGAAAACGGCGTCTCGATCTGGGACGAGTGGGCGGACGAAAATGGCGATCTGGGTCCGGTGTACGGCAAGCAGTGGAGGAGCTGGGAAGGGCCAGACGGCAAGACTGTGGACCAGTTGCAGGAGGTTTTGAAGCAATTGAAGAACTCGCCGGATTCGCGCCGGATCATGGTTTCGGCATGGAACCCGTCGCAGTTATCGGAAATGAAATTGCAGCCTTGTCACGCTTTGTTCCAGTTTTATGTGGCCCCGCCGGATGAGGATGCGGGAGAAACGCGTGGAAAATTGTCGTGTCAGCTATATCAGCGCAGCGCAGATGTTTTCCTGGGCGTGCCGTTTAACATTGCCAGTTATGCGTTGCTTACCATGATGATCGCGCAGGAATGTGACCTTGATCTGGGTGATTTTATCTGGACCGGCGGCGATACGCACATTTACCTGAACCACTTGGAGCAAGTAGGCTTGCAGCTGAGCCGCGAACCGCGTGCCCTTCCAAAAATGGTCATCAATCCGGATGTTAAAAGTGTTTTCGATTTCAAATTTGAAGATTTTGAATTGCAGGATTACAGTCCCTGGCCGGGTATCAAGGCCCCGGTTGCGGTTTAGCAATTTCGTGGGATGAGCATTCAGTATATCTTAGAGATCATTGGTACATTCGCTTTTGCTATTTCCGGCGCGCTGGCTGTGAAAGATCAGAAGCATCAGGACTGGTTCGGCGCAAGTTTCACGGCTTTTATTTCTTCTATCGGAGGAGGAACATTGCGGGATATTTTGTTGGATAGCTATCCGCTTGTTTGGATCAGTGATATTACCATCATTTATGCCATTATGGCCGGAATTTTGGTCACTTTTATTTTTTACAAATTCCTTTTAAGACTTCGCAAGACGCTTTTTCTGTTTGATACATTCGGGATTGCATTATTTACCATTGTAGGCACCGAGAAAGCATTGCATTTGGGCGTCCGGCCTGAAATCGCCGTTATTATGGGCGTCTTTACAGCCACTATGGGCGGCGTAATCCGGGATATGATGACCAACGAAATTCCCATCATTTATCGAAAAGAAGTGTATGCAACGGCTTGCCTTGCAGGCGCTTGCAGTTATTTGTTGCTGGATAGCATTGGGGCCGGGCGCAATGTTGCGTTCATTTCCGCCTCACTCGTCATCATAGCCATCCGCATTTTAGCGGTAAAGTACGGATGGAGCGTCCCGCGGTTTTTCCGCTGACAGGGGTTCCAGGGTGGCGTTACGAAAGTCATCACATGCCTCCGGCATTCAAATTCAACATTCGCATATCCATTGCTACCAATATTGCGTTGCTACCAATATTACATGCCTCCGGCATTTGTTACCAATATGCAAAAAAAGGGATGCGACGAAATCCGCCGCATCCCATATCATTTGAACATTCTCTGTTAACTCTTCTTTTTCTTGCCTTTCACAGCGGAAACAGCCTGCTTGGGCGCGGCGGATACTTTGGATTGGATTTGCTTGATTCCGTTTTCGATTTGTCCTTTGTAGAAACTTGTAAAAGCGACATCACTCGCAGCAGTTCCTAATGTCAATGCTTTCTGTGCAACCGGCAATGCTTCTGCATTCTTACCTAATTTGCTCAAAATCTGTGCTTTAAGCCATAGATTTGAGTAGGACTCTTTCAGGGCGATCGCCTTATCGGCCAGCGAAAGCGCCACTTGCAGATCCTTGCCTTTGGATAACAAGTAACCTGCTGTGCTTTGTAACGCCGCAACATCCTCCGGTTTTTCTGCAACTGCCTTATTGAGGCCAGCCATGGTGAGCGACTCCGTGTTTACAGCCAGGGGAACAGGCACATTAACGGACGACCAGGCAATGTTCAGGAAACCCGTGCTATCCGACGTAGGCTCGATGCTGATCTTGAAGTTTTCGGTAAATTCAGCCGACGTAGGAACGACCATGACTCTTGCCACGTCTTCGGCTTCTTTATAATCCTGCGTTCCGCCCTGGTTGAAGTTTTTATTCAGAATCACAGTCCAGGCAGCGCCGGATGGGATGGAGAACAATGCGTATTTCCCAGCGGGCACTTTTTTCCCTCCGAATGAAAAATCTGTTCCTGCTTCGAAGATGGTAGCCATGTTAGCGCCTGTGCGCCAGACCTGGTTATAGGGAGCCAATGCGGAGCTGTCGGCAAATACTTTTCTTCCTTTAAGGGCTGGACGCGAATATTTTACAGTGAAATCGGTTACTCCGATGCTTTGCATTACCGTAGCGGCCGGGCTGGCCTGTGGCGTGCGTTGACCGATGGCTGTTGCAGCTAATAATGCGGCAAGGGAAACCGATAATAAATACTTTTTCATTTCTTAATAAGGTGGTTTATTTCTTGAAGTATTAAACTTGTGGTGAAATTAGAATGAAAAAATCACATAGCCTACATGAAGCGAAATAGTTTGCTTACCCTCCTTGATGCACATACGCCGGAAGATGGAATTGAAAAAGATATGTATCAGGACACGATCGCATTTGTGAAAATGCATCCGGATTGTTTCGAACGATCGCTGGAAATCGGGCATGTTACGGCTTCGGGACTTGTACTTTCTACGGACGAGCAATCGGTGTTGCTCATGCATCATCAGAAACTGGGACGGTGGTTACAGCCCGGCGGACATTGTGATGGCGACTCTGACACAGAACGGGTTGCGCGTAAAGAAGTCTGGGAAGAAACAGGGATCCAACATTTGGATCTGTATAAAAGCGGAATTTTTGATGTCGATATTCATCTGATTCCCGAGCGAAAAGGCGTTCCTGCACATAACCATTATGACATCAGGTTTGCCTTTAAGGCTGCGCCCGGCCAGGAAATCGTTGTGAACGATGAATCGCTGGACGTGCAGTGGATCCCGTTGCAGGAGGTGCAAAAGCTGAACGATTCCGAATCCGTCGTGCGGATGATCCGGAAGATTACTGCTTGATGAATTTCAGTGCTTTTTCGTGATTATCCACACGTATCTTAATCAGATAAAGGCCTGCTGCCAATTGGTTTGCCGCAATGGGCTGTGTGCTGGTCAGTCTTGACTCTGAGACACTTAATGCCTTTCCATTTAATCCGTAAATACTAAGCGTAGCTTTTTTGCCGATCAAATGTGGCGGGATAGCAAGGCTTGCATTCTCCTGGACAGGGTTGGGTAACAGCACAATGGCTTTGAGCAGATCGTCCTCTGTACCAAGTGGCATAAATTCGTCCTGAATAACCTGTTCGGCCTTAACCGTGCTTGGAACACCGTAGCCTAGCAAGTTGTCAGGCGCGCTGGCCTGATGTCCCGATTTTTTGATTACATAAATAAGCTGCTGCGCGGTGAGATTAGGATAAGCCTGCCACAAAATAGTTGAAAAACCAGCGATCAAAGGCGACGAAAACGATGTTCCATTGCTGCTCGCCACATTTCCCGATGTATTACCGATCACCGAGCCGAGGCCCACGGCGGCAACATCTGGCTTTTGCTGGCCTACCGCATTTGGCCCAACTGAACTTAATGCCGCATAAGCCCGCTCGTAATTGGTCGCGCCGACGGTAAGTACGGAATCCACATCCGCGGGAGCAGTGACGTAGTGCCACGGCTTATTCCCCTCGTTACCGGCTGAACAGACCACCAGCATGCCCGTGCGGGTTGCATAGCGCGCGGCACGGCTTACAATCGTGGTTTTTCCATCCAGATCTTCGTAGGTGTAGTTGTATTCTGGTTTATTAAATTCCGCGTCGAATTGGCGGTAACCCAAGGAGGAATTGATCACGTCCGCGCCCACACTGTCTGCGCGTTCAGCTGCCATTAACCACGCAATTTCTTCATAAGGTGATTCCAGAAAGTCATTTTCTGTGCGATACAGGGCATAATTAGCTTTAAATGCAGCGCCTATCATAGTTCCAGGCTGATTCGCTGCCATGGTGGACATTACGTGCAAACCGTGCGATCCATCATTATAAACATTGCTTTCGCGACCCATGAAATCATAAGTGTCCGTGATCCTTTTTTCATCGCGCAGCGCTTTCAAAAAGCCGACCTGATCGGCATTCAAAAAGCCATTGTCGAGGATCGCGATCAGCATATTTTCTCCGTGGAAACCCTTGGTATGCAACTGGGGGACGTCCATTAATGCAAGCTGCGCATTCATATTTCCATAGTTGAGATCTTCCTCCGCTTCCAGTTTCCGGTTCAATGCGCTCACACGCTCTACATCGGGGGATTGTCCGTTAATGTTGGCAACGGGCAGGTTGAATTCAATGCTTTTGTAAAATGCCAGCTTTTTAATGTTCGCCAGCTGAGCAGCATTGGCTTCTACCACTGCGCCATTGAACCAGCGGGAAGTGAAAATGACCGACGCGCCCAGCTGTTTTATTGCAGCTATGTAAGTTTGATTCACAGGAAAATCACGCGTGGTAACCGGGATATTCTGTCGGGTCCTTCTTTCGATAGACCGGGCCGACAGAAACTCTGCCGGTTTATCTGCGGAGAATGTGGTGTTGGTTTTATCCTTAAAAAGAACAAAATAACGTGGGTTGCTTTGCGCGAAACAGAGGTTCAGGCAAAGGAATGAAGCAATGAGTGTGGTTTGTATAGTTCTTATCATGTTCCTAAAAGGTTAAACCGTCTTTTCACCAGGAATCTTTCTGCCACCCAGATGCGGACAATCGAGGAGCTCACGAATGCCGGAATAGGGGACAATGGTTTTCAGATAACCGTAATTGTCTGCCAAAGTAATTGTTTTATTGAGATCGCCCATTGAAATATCAATATCATTCATTCCAAACTGGCAAGGATGCTCATATCCCGTGGCGTGTGTGATTTCGATGATCTCCTTAGCCAGTGTGCTCATATAACTGTTGAAGCGCTCACTCTTTAATGTTGGATCAATGCCCGCTTCGAGCCATTTGTTATTGGTAGCGATGCCGGTAGGGCAGCGGTTGGTATGACAGGTTTGCGCCTGAATGCAGCCAATCGACATCATTGCCTCGCGTGCCACATTAATGATGTCCGCACCCATAGAAAAAGCCATCACTGCCTGAGCAGGAAGTCCCAGCTTGCCCGAAGCGATAAACGTAATCTTATCAGTAAGGTTTCTTTTTTGAAATATTTTATAAACAGTGCTGAAAGCAAAAACCAATGGCAACGAAACGTGATCGGCAAAAGAAGGCGGTGCTGCACCCGTTCCGCCTTCACCGCCGTCAATGGTTATAAAGTCTGGGCCTTTGCCCGTTTCTGCCATAATATCTGCCAATTCTTCCCACATATCCGTTTTTCCGACAGCCGATTTCAGCCCGACCGGCAGGCCCGTCGCATCAGCCATGGCCTCGATAAAATCCACCATTTCCTTCACATTCGAAAAAGCGCTGTGATAGGGTGGGGAAACCACGTCTTTACCGATGGGTACGCCGCGGATCTCGGCAATCTCTGCCGTGATTTTACTCGCAGGCAGCACGCCGCCTTTTCCCGGTTTTGCACCTTGTGAAAGTTTAAGCTCGATCAACCGGACGAATGGGTTCAGCTGCGTCATTTTTACGAGCTTTTCCATGACAAAATTACCTTCATCATCCCGGACACCAAAGTAGGAAGTGCCCATATTGAAAACCACATCCGCCCCAAACTTGTGGTAAGGAGACAGACCGCCTTCGCCGGTGTTATGGTAATTGCCGAATTGATACGAACCTTTATTCAATGACTCAATGGCCCGCGAGGAAAGCGAACCAAAGCTCATTGCGCTTACATTCACAATGGAACGTGGCCGGTAAGGGCGTTTCCGGTTATGGGATTGACCGATTACTTTGGCCGAAGGAATGGTATAATGATGCGGATCATTGCCATTTTTGATGTGATGGCTATGCGTAGTATCCAGCCGAAAAGGAAGCATGGCTGGTTTAATGAGCACATATCCAGGCTCTTGCATATTCTGGTCTGTGCCAAAACCCTGGTAATTATTTTCTTTTTTGGAAGAAGCGTAAATCCACGAACGCTGACGCCGGTTGAAGGGCAACTCTTCGCGGTTGTTGGCCACAATATACTGCCGCAACTCAGGGCCGATCGTTTCCAGCATGTAACGGAAATGCCCTACCAATGGAAAATTATGCTGGATCGTGTGCTTTCGCTGCAAAATGTCCCTGACGGCAATGATAACGGGAATCAGGATCAGGTATGCCCATATTGGGACAGCAGCAAAGAACGACGCAACGTTTTCCATGAATTGGTGGGTTTAGTGAACGGAAGGTCAGACCTCTTCCCAGGTGGTTACCACCGCGAGGTCCTTCCAGTAACCAGGATACGATTTTACAACAACGCCTGGTTCTTCAATAATGATGGGCGAAACCATTCCGGCTGGCGCAAAAGCCATGGCCATGCGGTGGTCGTCATACGTATGGATGGATGGGGTTTCTGCGGACGCAAAACCCGGAATCCGGGCGACTTCGTAGAGGTGGTCTTTTTCTATTTCCTTCAATGTCGCGCCCAGCTTCTGCAATTCTTGCTGTAAGGCGAAAACACGGTCTGTTTCCTTTATTTTGAGGCTTTCGATGCCGGTAAGGGACAAAGTAATGCCTTTAACGGCGCAACAAACTGCGACGGTTTGAGCAAGATCCGGACAAGCTGTAAAATCCCAGCCTATTGATGCAGCAGGGGCGATTTTAGTTAACAGAACGCCTCTTTCCGTAAATGTACTTTCCACGCCCAAATGACGCATAATGTCGACAATGGCACTATCGCCCTGCAAAGAATCTTTTTTCAGGCCCAGCAATTCCACTTCGGCATCATCAGCAAGCGCCACAATGCTATACCAGTAACTCGCACCCGACCAATCTGATTCGATGGCATAGGGATGCGGCTGATACTTGAAAGGGGGAATTATAATGGTGTTTGTGTGCCAGTCTGCATAATAGTTGATGCCGAAATGAGCCATTTGATTCAATGTCATTTCAATATAAGGCTTCGAGCCAACTTCACCTTCGAGCTGTATTTTCAACCCACTGGGCAATCCCGGCGCTATCAACAGCAATGCTGAAATATACTGGCTGCTCACATCGCCGCGCATGTTAATTTCGTTCTGGCCGGAATAGGAGAAACCATTCAGTTTTAATGGCGGGTAACCTGTTTCTTTCTGATATTCAATGTCTGCACCTAAAATCCTTAACGCATCTACCAGAATGCCGATAGGCCTTTCACACATCCGCGGCGTGCCCGTCATGATTTTCGACTGACCCGTTACAGCAAAATAAGCGGTCAGGAAACGCATTGTCGTGCCTGCATCAATCACATCGGCCACAGCATCATTGGAATTGAGCAATCTGAGCATGGTTTGCGAATCCCGTGCTTCCGAAACGTTGGTGAGCTCGCATTCAAAACCTGTTAAGGCATTAATGATCAAAGCACGGTTGCATTCGCTTTTGGATGCTGCAAGCCGGATTTCTGCGCGTATGGATTTCTGGGGTGGGTGGACTAGAATGGATTTCACTGTAAAGAATCAGATTAAGGACAAATCGAGGGCATCGGCCTTCGGGTAATTCGGTAAGTATTAATATGTTTCCAGGACTTTCAGCTTATTCCTGCCGTTTATTTTAAGCGAGGAGAAAGTCAGTTTGTAGCAAACAAAACCTGCGGCAATGAACGCGCCGCCTACAACAAGCGAGGATGCATCGGTTGTGAATCTTTTGTCATCAACGCCTTTGTTAAAAAAATCAGCACCCACATAAAGGAGGCCTGCAAGAGGCAGTAACGGTGCCAGCTGAGAAATGAACGGGATCCGTCGTGAAACCTTCATCAAACGAATATCTTTCAACAGGATTTCCTGGTAATCCATCCTGCCAACTGCCTCATTGATAATGGCAATGCTAAACGAGGAATCGCTGACGCTGGCTATGGTTTCGTTGAAACGGATGGTTTCATTGTGCATCCGGAACTTGATGTTGTCGCCGGGAAAGAACCGGTATCTGTGAAACCCGCCGATTACGGGGGATGCATCCAAAACCAGATATTTTTGTCCGGGTGTTGCAATAACCCGGCTTGTATTGCCTTGTTTGATAAAAAGTTCTTCGCTTGAAAGTGCTTTTCTGGCATCATAATGGTCTTGCGACCATGCATGAAGACTCCCTGTGAGTAGAAAAATTGCGATAACGAAAAGCTGTCTCATAGCGTTAAAAGAATGTTTCAAATATAGGGAATCATTCTCTGAAACGGGCAAAAGTGTTGCATTGTTGCGCACATTTTAAGCGTAAACTAATCTTCGCCAGCAGTTTAAAATGCATTAATCTGCCCGTCTTACAGCACAGCTGAACAGATTTCCATGAAATATTGGACGATGCGAATTGAATTAGGATATTTGCGGACTTGAAAAGAAGTTCACTCATTTGACGTATATGTATCAGGCCAGTTATTTAAAACATTTCACGGAAGAAGTTTTTCTTGCCATCGGATGCTCGCCGGAAGAGGCGAAACTGGCTTCAACGGTTTTGGTAAAAGCCGATTTGCGTGGTGTTGACTCCCACGGCATTGCACGTTTGGCGGGTTATGTGCGACTGTACGATCACGGAAGGCTTAACCCGGCGCCGGATGTAAAAGTGGTATATGAAACGCCAAGCACAGCCGTTGTGGACGGCGACAGAGGTTTAGGTCTCGTTGTGGCACCGAAAGCAATGGAAATTGCCATGGAAAAGGCCGAAAAAGTGGGTTCAGGCTGGGTTTCTGTTCGGAATTCAAACCACTTTGGCATTGCCGGATATCATGCGATGCTGGCTTTGGAAAAAGATATGATCGGCTGGACGATGACCAATGCTGCGCCGTTGGTAACGCCTACTTTTTCCTTGGATAAATTATTGGGGACTAATCCCATAGCCGTTGCTGTGCCGGCTTTGACAGAACCTGCATTTGTTGCAGATTTTGCTTCGACAGCCGTCGCTTACGGAAAATTTGAAATATTACAGCGCAAAGGCTTGCCTGCTCCATTAGGTTGGGCACAGGATGCGGAAGGAAATGCTACAACGGATTCCAATGCCGTGAAAAGTGGGGGCGGCTTGCTTCCGCTGGGCTCCGACCGTGAGCATGGAAGTCATAAAGGTTACGGACTGGGTGCCATCGTCGATATATTTTCGGGTGTGCTTTCGGGTGCTAACTTCGGCCCCTGGGTTCCGCCATTTGCAACTGCCGGATTCATGACGGCGCAGCAGGGTGTTGGCTTGGGAACGGGACATTTCCTCGGTGCCATGCGCGTGGATGGTTTCCGTCCTGCGGAGGAATTTAAGCAGGATATGGACAAATGGATTAAAGCATTTCGCGGCGCACGGGCTGCGGACGGACAAAAAGTGCTTATTCCCGGTGACCCTGAGCGTGAAAGTGAAGCCGAACGCAGCGTGAATGGCATTCATTTACTCGAACCCGTCGTTTTGTCATTACAGGAGTTGGCCAAAAGATTTGGCATACCCTTTGAAATCAATTTATAACATTAAACACAAAAGCCGACGGCCGCTTGCCGGAAGCCGATAGCCGTATCACTTATGTCGCGTAATTTCAAAGTAGGGTTGTTTGTAACAATTGCCATTCTGACTACAACATTCACGTTTTATTTCTGGCAGATATTCAAAACGCCAAACCTGCAAGCGGATAAAGAGACAAGCTTTGCATTGCTTATTCCTGAAAACGGGACTTATAAAGGCGTGCTTGATTCGCTGAATAAGCATGACGTTATTAATGACCACATTTCATTTCAGTTTCTGGCAAAGCTTCTGAACTATCCTGACAAGGTAAAGCCGGGAAGATATGTTATTAAGCCGAAGTCAAGTAACTATACGGTGGTTAAAAAGCTCGCGGCGGGAAACCAGGATGCCGTGAAGCTGACTTTCAACAATATCAGGCTGAAAGAAGATCTTATCAAAAGAATTGGCAGTCGGTTTGAGTTTGGAGAAGAGGGTTTCAGAAAAGCATTGAACGATCCGGCAGTTTGCAATAAATACGGGCTGGATACACTGACGATCGTTTCCATGTTTTTACCAAACACTTATGAAATATACTGGACAACCGGCACGGAGAAATTCCTGGACAGGATGCACAGTGAGTATAAAAAGTATTGGAATGAGGAAAGAACTGCAAAAGCAAAAGCCATCGGACTGACGCCCGCGCAAGTTTCCATTCTGGCTTCGATTGTGGAAGAAGAACAGGCGCGGAAAGTAGACGAGCGGGCCAAAGTGGCAGGGCTTTACATGAACCGCCTGAACGCGCAGATGCCTTTGCAAGCGGATCCAACCATTAAATTTGCTCTACAGGACTTTGCTATCAAGCGGATTTTGAATGGTCAGCTTTCGATTAAATCTCCTTACAATACATATGTCAATGTAGGCTTGCCTCCCGGCCCGATCCGCGTTGCAGACCTTAATTCCCTGAATGCTGTGCTGAACTACGAAAAGCACGATTATGTATATATGTGTGCAAAGGCGGACCTTTCAGGTTACCATGCCTTCGCCACCAATTATTCGGACCACCTGAACAACGCAAGAATGTACCAGACTGAGTTGAACCGACTCAAAATCATGAAATAATGTTCATTTACGAAGTTAAGGGCGTTCGGGTCCGGTATGCGGATACGGATCAGATGGGATATGTGTATTATGGAAATTATGCGCGCTATTACGAAATAGGAAGAGTGGAGGCCTTGCGGAGCCTGGATTTTCATTACAAGGTGATGGAAGACGAAGGAGTTATGATGCCGGTTTACGAAAACCACTCGCGCTACATTAAACCTGCCCGCTATGATGATGAGCTTAGTATCCGCGTTATTTTGCAGGAAATGCCGGGGATAAGGGTTGTTTTTCATTATGAGATCCGTAACCAGCTGAATGTGCTGCTTAATACAGGAGAAACGACACTGGTTTTTCAGCGACGCGACAATGGAAAACTTTGCGTGGCCCCGGAAAAGCTCCTGAATAAGCTGAAACCGTATTTTGAAATCTAAATAACCGCCTATGCTTGAGAAACTGTTGAAGAACCGTCATGTGAAGCGGCTAATTGTCTGGTTGCAGCAGACCGTTTTTCTGGGCGGGACAGTTTCTCTGTACGAAATCCTGGTGAACCTGGTCAGGAGCAACCGGAAATATGACATTGACCAGCGGGCTTCTGCGGTCGCTTACAGCCTTACGCTGGCAGCCTTCCCGGCCATTATCTTCCTTTTTACATTAATTCCTTACATTCCCATCGAGCACCTGGATCAGCAGATCATGGAGTTGCTGCGCGAGAACATTCCGAGCGGAATTTATGAAGACGCCGACCAGACGATCATGGACATTATCAGCAGGCCGAGGAAAGGCGTGCTTTCGTTCGGTTTTATTTTCGCCATGATCGCGTCGACTAATGGGATGATTTCGTTGATGCGGTCATTTGATATGGTTTATGATGACAACGAAACGCGGGGGTTCCTGAAACTGCGCGGCATTGCTACATTACTGACCCTGCTTCTAATTCTCGTGCTTTTTCTTTCTGTCATTTTGCTGATTGTGGGTGATGCGGTGATGAATATTCTCAGCGACTGGAACATTCTGCGAGACACCTGGATGATCAGCTTGCTGAACATTACCCGTTATCTGATCAGTTTTGGCTCGTTAATGCTCACGATTTCCATGATTTACAGGTTTGCACCATCGCATGGACGGCAATTCAGCTTTATCAACGCCGGCTCAGTCATTTCTTCTGTGCTGATCCTTTTTGCGACTTACGGTTTCTCCTTTTATCTGTCCCGTTTTAGCTCCTATAACAAACTTTACGGCTCCATAGGAACCATGATTGCGTTAATGATCTGGCTTTATCTGCTGGCTTTTGTGATCATTCTTGGGTTTGAAATCAATGCGGGAATTAACACAGCAACCAGGTCCAAAGCCATCTCGAAACGCTGAACTACCGCAAACTAACTACTTTTCTGACATCGCCTCAATGTTGCTAGTTTTGTCCTTCGGCTTCATTAAGAACTAAAAAAATGGCTGAACGGTCTGAATTGCCCTTCGTGTTGAGATGAAAGAAAAGGAGAATCCATTGGTGACTGTTATCCTGACAGCCTATAATCAGGAAAAATACATTGGCGAAACACTTGCATCGGTCTTTGACCAAACTTACCACAACATTGAACTAATCATCATCGACAATGCCAGTGCAGACGATACGCTGGCTGTCATCGGGACTTTCAAAAATCCATCCCGGAATTTTTCATTGATCAAAAACAGAAAAAATTCCGGCTTGTGCGCCGCCTTTAACTACGGGCTGTCCATAGCAAAAGGTAAGTATGTGATCGACCTTTCGGGAGATGATGTGCTGATGCCCGACCGCATTGAAAAACAAGTGGCAGCTTTTGAATTGCTGCCGGAGGATTATGCGGTGATTTTTTCCAATGCCCAATACATTGATCCTGCCGGAAAAGAGCTTGGTAATCACTATGCAGTGGATGCGCTCGGCAGCGCGGTCGGGCCGATTCCTTCGGGTGACGTTTATAAAAATGTGCTGGAACGTTACTTCATTTGCACGCCTACCATGATGATGCGTACGAGCACTATGCTGGAACTCGGCGGTTATGACGAGACGCTTACATTCGAGGATTTTGATTTTTGGGTGCGCTCGGCTGCCAAATTCCAATATTTTTATCTGGATGAAATCCTTACCCAAAAGCGCATCGTGCCCTCATCGCTTTCTTCCATGGTTTATAAAAAGGGAAGCGGCATGCTGGCCTCATATTACGCAGTCTGCAACAAAGCTTACGACCTGAATAGGGACCAGAAGGAATTTGATCTTTTGGCCGCACGCATCCGTACATTTATCAGAAAATGCTGGTATGCACAAGAATATGAACTTGCAGTTCGTTTTCGGGTTTTGCTGAACTACATTGAGAATCCGGGATGGCAAACCGAGCTCGTTGTTTTAATGTGCAGACTTCATCTTCCTGTTAATTTTGCCTATCGTTTTTATATCAAAAACTTAAAAAAAGCGCTTGGTCAGGAAGGTTTTAGCTTTTAGGATTGTTATTTTAAAAAGTTACTATTGCCTATGCCTGCTGAGTTTATAAAAATTTACCCGCAAAATCCTGACGAAAGAAGAATCCGTCAGGTCGTTGATGTGCTTCGGAACGGTGGCCTGGTGATTTATCCAACGGACACAGTTTATGGGCTCGGATGCGATATTTACAATTCCAGGGCTGTCGAGAAAATCGCCCGTATCAAAGGAATTAAGCCTCAGAAAAACGATTTTTCCTTTATCTGCTACGATCTGAGCCACATTTCAGATTTTGCCCGCGTCGATAATTCCGCATTCAAGATCATGAAAAGGGTTTTGCCGGGTCCTTATACATTCATTCTGGAAGCCACCAGCGCGGTTCCCAAACTTTTAAATACCAATAAAAAAACGGTCGGAATCCGTGTCCCGGACAACAACATTGCACGCCTGATCGTGAAAGAGCTTGGTAATCCCATTGTCACGACTTCTATCAAAGACGACGATGAGATCATCGAATATTCTACTGATCCTGAGCTGATTTATGAGAAATTCCAGCACCAGGTGGACATTGTTATTGACGGCGGATACGGTGGGAACATTGCTTCGACGATCGTAAAATCGGACAATGACGGATTCGAGATCATCCGGGAAGGACTGGGCGATACGAGTATGTTTTTGTAGGCCAAATTGTAATGTTTTAAGTTCGTATGGTATAATGCTATCCGGGTAAAATATTTATTATAAATTTTTTGATAATATCGTGAGGCTTTACCATATTTGATAGTGTCAGAAATTGAGAGTAACAGTAAGGAAATTAGCGGAATACGGATCGAATTACAGTATTTGCCTTGTATAGCGTATTTTACAAGTTTATTAAAGTACGACCGTATTTATATTGACATTGAGGAACGGTACGTAAAGCAGACCTATCGAAACAGGTGCAGTGTGCTAACTGCGAATAAAGTAGACCAGCTGACAGTTCCGGTTCAGAAGTACGAGACAGCCACCCCCACGAAAGACATTAAGATCGACTACGGTCAGGATTGGATCCGCCGTCATTTAGGCTGCCTGCAATCAGCTTACGGAAAATCTCCGTTTTACGAGTTTTACGCCCCGGAGCTTTTGCAGATATACGACAAAAAATTAGCTTATCTCGTCGATTTGAATTATGAATTATTGACAATTTGTCTTATATTGGTAGGAGTTAAAAAGGATTTACAGTACAATTTGTCAGGTCCGGAAATGGAGGATAGCGGAGTTTTTAATGCTATTTCACTCATTAACAATAAGAAAAGCGACTTTTCACCCGAATGTTATAAGCCAGCGCCTTACTACCAGACATTTGGGAATGATTTTGTAAGCAACTTGAGTATTATCGATTTACTATTTAATATGGGGCCGGAAGCAAGGAGTGTTTTGTCAAGATCCTGTAAGTTCCAGTAAAGCTATTTTGAACAAACGAGGATCAAGTAGCGTTTAGAATATTAAACACTTTTTATTGCTGCATAATGGAAGCAAAATTTTCGAATAGAGTGAAAGAAGTAATCACGATGAGCCGGGAAGAAGCACTTCGCCTCGGTCATGATTACATTGGAGCAGAGCATTTGTTGTTAGGAATGATTCGTGAAGGAGACGGCGTGGCGATTGGCTTATTAAAGAAGCTTGGCGTTTCACTGGACGATGTCCGACAGACCATTGAGCAGGCAACAAAGGGCGCAGCGACCAATAACGTTAAGAATTTACAAAATATACCCCTGACAAGACAGTCGGAAAAAGTTTTGAAAATTACCTATCTGGAAGCCAAAATTTTTAAGAGTAATTTGATCGGGACAGAGCATTTGCTGCTTTCGATTTTGCGTGATGAAGACAATGTTGGCACCCAGATTCTTCATAAATTTAATGTTAACTACGAAGTCATCAAAGAAATGTTAGAATATCAATCATCAGGATCCAAGCCGCATATGGGGCCGGAGACCGAAGACGGAGATGATGAGGCAAGAGGTGGCATGTTCGGGGGAGGAAGCGGCTCTGCATCTGGTAAAGAATCAAAAGGAGCAGAGAAATCACGGACTCCAGTGTTGGATAACTTTGGACGTGACCTGACCAAAATGGCTGAGGTTGGTAAATTGGATCCGATCGTTGGACGTGAAAAAGAGATCGAACGTGTAGCCCAGATCCTTAGCCGTCGTAAAAAGAATAACCCAATCCTTATTGGTGAGCCCGGTGTAGGTAAAACTGCTATTGCAGAAGGTCTTGCATTGAGAATTGTTCAGAAAAAAGTTTCCCGTGTGCTTTTTGGCAAACGTGTTGTAACATTGGATCTGGCTTCTCTTGTTGCCGGAACGAAATACCGCGGTCAGTTTGAGGAAAGAATGAAGGCTGTAATGAATGAATTGGAAAAATCTCCGGATGTGATCCTTTTCATTGATGAGCTTCATACTATCGTTGGCGCAGGTGGCGCTTCTGGTTCACTGGATGCTTCAAACATGTTCAAGCCTGCATTATCACGTGGAGAAATCCAGTGTATTGGTGCAACGACATTAGACGAATATCGCCAATATATTGAGAAAGACGGCGCGTTAGCACGTCGTTTCCAAATGGTAATGGTGGATGCAACTTCGATTGAAGAAACCATTCAGATCCTTGAAAACATTAAGGATAAATACGAGGATCACCACCACGTAAACTACACGCCTGAATCGATCAGTACAGCTGTTAAGCTTTCTGAAAGATACATTACAGACCGTTTCTTGCCGGACAAGGCGATCGACGTTCTGGATGAAGTAGGAGCGAGGGTTCACATTAGTAACATTACGGTTCCGGAAGATATTCTCGTTCTTGAAGAGCAGATTGAAAATATCAAGCAGGAAAAGAACCGGGTTGTTAAGAGCCAGAAATACGAGGAAGCAGCGCAATTAAGAGATCGTGAGAAGAAATTGATCGATCAGTTGGAGCGTGCGAAACTGGCTTGGGAAGAAGAAACAAAGCAAAAGCGCTACACCGTAACCGAGCATAATGTAGCCGAGGTGGTTGCAATGATGACGGGAATTCCGGTAACGAACGTGTCCATGGACGAAGGCAAGAAATTGCTGAACATGGCCGACGAATTGAAAGCCAAAGTAATCGGCCAGAACCCGCCCATTGAAAAGCTTGTAAAAGCAATTCAGCGCACGAGGGTAGGTTTGAAGGATCCTAAGAAACCAATTGGATCATTCATTTTCCTTGGACCAACTGGGGTAGGTAAAACCGAGCTTGCGAAAGTGCTTTCTACCTATCTGTTCGACAAAGATGATTCGTTGGTTCGGATCGATATGAGCGAATACATGGAGAAATTCAGCGTATCGCGTTTGGTAGGAGCGCCTCCGGGATATGTGGGTTATGAAGAAGGTGGTCAGTTAACTGAAAAGATCAGACGGAAACCTTATAGCGTAGTCCTTCTGGATGAGATCGAAAAAGCGCACCCGGATGTGTTCAACATTCTGCTGCAAGTGCTTGACGATGGAATCCTGACAGACGGTCTGGGCCGCAGAGTGGATTTCAGAAATACGATCATTATCATGACTTCAAATATTGGAGCACGTGACTTGAAAGACTTCGGATCCGGCATCGGTTTCTCTACCAAAGCAAAAACAGAGAACCAGGACGACATTATGAAAGGCACCATTCAAAGTGCACTTCGTAAAGCATTCTCTCCTGAATTCCTGAACCGTTTGGATGATGTGATCGTGTTTAACTCGCTTCAACGCGAGGATTTGCACAGAATCATCGACATTTCACTGGGCAAATTGTTCAACCGTGTGAAAGGTTTGGGTTACGAAATAGAATTGACAATTCCTGCGAAGGACTTCCTGTCGGAAAAAGGATACGATCCGCAGTACGGAGCGCGTCCTTTGAACCGGGCGATCCAGAAATATCTTGAAGATCCCGTTGCAGAGGAAATATTGAAAGGCGATTTGCGCGAAGGCGATGTGCTGGTTGCCAATCACGAAGAGAACAGTGAACAACTTGTTATCAGTGTTCGTAAGAAAGAAGAAGAGCTTGCCAACTAAGCGGCAGATCTCTTAGAGTCATAATGCTTGAAGAGGCGGGTCATTTGATCCGCCTCTTTTTTGTTAACATTCATTACCAAGAATGAAATGCAGATTTTAGCAAATAGTCGTTATGATTTAGTTTATATTTAGCCCAAGAAAATTATCATATCAAATGACCGTAAAATTCCGGAATAAAGCAGTTGTAATTGTACTGGGCTTACTGCTGGGCTTTACCAATTTACAAGCGCAAAAGCTTGCTACCGGCCCGCAAGTCCTGACTTTCTTCTCAGACGCCGACGATACCGAGCAGCCATATGGCCTCTATCTCCCCAAAAATTTCGACGAAAACAAAAAATATCCACTGGTAATTATGCTGCATGGCGCTGGTTCCAATCACCGGCTGGATTTACGGCGTGTCTTTGGGAAAAGCAATGCAGAGGACGAAACAGATAAAGAGGCAACCCGTTATTTTCCGCCGTGGGAAGATGTCGATTTCATTGTCGCTGCGCCGTTTGCAAGAGGAACAGCAGGTTATCAGGGCATCCCGGAGGAAGACGTTTATGATGTGTTGGACGATGTAAAAAAACGCTTTAAAATTGATGAAAATAAAACTTATCTCACCGGCTTATCCATGGGCGGAGGAGGAACGCTTTGGCTGGGGTTGACGAGGCCCGACATTTGGGCAGCAATTGCGCCCGTTTGCCCTGCGCCGCCGAATGGAACATTCGATCTGGCAGCCAATGCATTGAATTTCCCTATCCACTTTTTCCATGGCGATGCCGATCCCGTTGTTCCCGTTGCAGACACGCGGAAGTGGGTGCAGCATTTGCAGGACATTGGTGTAGAAGTGAGTTATAAAGAGTTTGTGGATGTCAAACACGACAGCTGGGTAAGTGCCTATGACAATGAATTTATCTTCGAATGGTTCGGGCATGCTGAACGTAACCCTTTTCCCGATCGCGTGAAGTTTGTCAGCAAGCAATACAAATACAATAAGGCGTTCTGGGTTCAGTTTGATAAGATGAATCTGGGAAGCCTGGCAGAGATTGACGCAAATCTGAACAAGCCTAATGCTGCGACCATTACCACAAAAAACCTTTCTGCATTTACAGTCAACCTGAAAGGCCACCCGAAATTCAATGCGACAACCAATGTAACATTCAATATTGACGGAAAAGCACTTTCGGCGAAAGTGGACAGCTCGGTTTCTTTCGTGAAAAACAATGATGTGTGGGCTGTTGCTACAAATCCAATTGCGACAGGCCTGGTTAAGAAAAAAGGAGCCGAAGGGCCGATATACGAAGCATTCTCGACACCTCATATTTACGTGTATGGCACTGCTGACAATCCTTCTCCAGAAGAGTTAAAGAAGCGCGTAGACGCTGCCACGCAGGCCGCGAACTGGTCCTATTACAGAGGCGAGTTTGTAGGCAGGATCATGTTCTTTCCGAGGACTTTGGCTGATAAAAATGTGCGGCCAAGCGATATAGAGAATGGCAATTTGATTCTGTTCGGAACAAAGGAAACAAATTCGCTGATTGCAAAATTTGCGGACCGGCTGCCGGTGCATTTGAATGCGGCCGACAAGGCGCATGGCCTTTTTTACATATTCCCCGTGGATAAGCATTATGTGGCGGTAAGCTCTGGTTTGCCGTGGTGGACTAGCGCAGATAATAAGGATGCAGCGTTCATATCCCCTGTGCACCGCAGGCTTCCGGAATTCAAGGACCTATTTTTCTTTAAAGATTCATCCACCAATGTGATAGTCGACGGCAACTTTTCGGAAGACTGGAAAGTGACGGACGAAATGAAGACAAAGCTTTCCAACTCAGGAGCAATTATGATTACCAAATAAATATAACCAACCCCAATTTTCGACAGAGAACAAATGAATTACAACGAGAAGATTTCACGGAAATCATTCATGAAAGCGAGTGCTTTTATGTTGGCAGCTCCTATGCTTTCAAAACTTGATTTGACAGCTAAGGCATCCTCTAAGATCGGTTTGCAGCTTTATACGCTACGGACAGACCTTGCGAAGGATTTGGAGGGGACATTGAAAAAAGTTGCGGCGATCGGATATAAGGAAGTTGAGCTTTTTGGATATAACGACGGGAAATTTTTTGGTAAAACACCAAAAGAATTCAAAGCGATTTTAGATGGCCTGGGACTCAACCCGGTAAGCGGACATTATGGTGCAGGCGTTCAGATGAAAGACCAAAAAGGCACATTATCCAATGACTGGCAGCGTGCGGTTGACGACGCAGCTGCTATCGGACAGAAATATGTGAACTGCGCTTATCTGACGGACGGCGAAAGAAAGTCAATTGAAGATTATAAGAAATACGTTGACCTGTTTAACAAATCAGGTGAGGTTGCCAAGAAAGCAGGTTTGCAGTTTGGTTACCACAACCATGATTTTGAGTTCAAGAAAATGGACGGCCAGCTTCCTTACGATTTGATTGCAAGCACAGATCCTGACTTGGTTAAGCTTGAATTGGATTTATACTGGATCGTAAAAGCAGGACTTGACCCAGTTGATTTGTTCAAAAAATATCCTGGCCGTTTCCCATTGTGGCACGTGAAGGATATGGACAAAACCGATCAGTCTTTCGCAGAGGTGGGAACAGGTTCTATCGACTTCAAAAAGATCTTTGACGCCCGCAAAATCGCTGGTCTGCAGCACTTCTTCGTGGAGCAGGATGTAGCGAAGCGCCCGGCTTTGGAAGCGATTGATATTAGCTTTAAGAATGTTACAAAAATGAAAGTATAGCAACATTCGGACATAAAAAAAGACCTGGCCGCATAGCAGCCGGGTCTTCCAAATTATGCAGATAAAAATATCAGTTTACAAACTGTAATTTAAGCTCGTTCAAACGGCTTCTCAAAGATGCGTCGATCTGACGGTCATCGATTTTCAGCACATATCCGCCGATCAGATTTGGATCGATTTTCTCAGCCAGCTGCACAGTGCGGCCGGTTTTGGCAGCAACCATGTCAGAGAATTGCTTGCGGAGCTCTTCCGTAAGCGGGGTGGTTGTCGTAACCGTCGCTCTTTGGATTCCCTGATTCAGGTTATAGCTTTGGATAAATTCGTTTGCTATTTCGTCAAGGATCGCCTCCCTGTTTTTCTTCGTAATGATGGTAAAGATCGCGTAGGAAACCGAATTGACACGCGTTTCAAAAAGCGCTTTCAAAATATTCAGTTTCTTCTCGTGACGCACAACCGGGCTTTTCAATGCAAGCATTAAGCCCCTGTTTTTATCGGCCGTATCCTTAAATAAAAGCATATCCTGATAAACCGCTTCCAGAACATTCTGTTCTTTGGCTAGCTCGATCAGCGATTTTGCATATCTGGAAGCAACTATACTTACTGACATTGATTTTTAATTTAAGGGACTAATTAGTTTAAGCGAGCAGAGGAAGCAAGGTCTGCGATCAGTTTTTCCTGTGCTTCTTTGTCTTTCAACTCACGCTGCAAAACCTTTTCAGCAATTTCAAGGGAAAGAACAGCAACCTCTTTTCTGATCTTCGTAACGGCAGTTTGTTGTTCGTTACGGATCGCTTCACGTGCGCTGTCGATCATTTTTTGTGCTTCAACAGCTGCCTTATCTTTTGATTCAAGGATGGTGCGGTCCGCAGCATCTTTCGCATCGCGCAGGATCTGATCACGAACGGCGTTTGCTTCTGCGATCAGCTTTTCGTTGTCCGATTTCAATTTAATCATTTCGGCTCTTGTTCTCTCTGCAAGATCAAGTGCGCCCTGGATTTCGTTTTCACGGTCTTTAAGGCCTTTAATGATTGGTTTCCAGGCAAATTTGGCTAAGATGAAAACAACCAGCAAGAATACAACCAGCATCCAGAAAATAAGGCCTGGGTTTGGAGTAAGCAATGACATAGTATAATGAGTTTTGAGTGTAAGAACCGCTCTCTTTTATTTCTTAAAAAATCGTGGAAGCCTAATGCTCCCACGAAGAATTTCAATGTTACCTCAGCCGCCTAATGCAAAAGAAGTAAGGACCCGTGGTCCAATGTTTTTTACTACAGCTTGAACGAAATCAGCAGACAGATAACCGCTGCGAAAAGCGCAACCGCCTCGATAAGAGCGGCGATGATAAGCATGGCAGTCTGGATAGCACCAGCAGCTTCTGGCTGACGAGCGATACCTTCAACAGCACTTCCACCGATTCTACCAATACCAAGACCAGCACCGATAGCAGCAAGACCAGCGCCGATTGCAGCACCGAATACAGCTAGACCAGCACCACTTTGTTCTGCAGCTTGAAGCAAGATTTGAAACAACATAATTGTGTTTGTTAAAATATATAATTAATAAAAAAGAGATTCAATCAATGTCCGTGATCTGCATGGCTGTGCTCTTCAATGGCACTTCCGATGTACATGGACGACAAAAGGGTAAAGATAAATGCCTGAATAAACGCCACCATGATCTCGATAAAGTTAAGGAACAAGGCGAAAAGCGAAATAACAGGAGCGATCACAATGCTTTGGAAAATAAAGATCAGACCGAAAAGACTCAAAAGGATAATGTGACCTGCTGTCATGTTGGCGAACAACCGGACCATGAGAGAGAAAGGCTTCATAAACACGCCTACGATCTCAACCGGAATCATAATCAGCAACAATGGAATAGGAACGCCATCAGGCTTCACAAGGTGTTTGTAATAATTACCATTTGCGTTCAAGTGCACAACAATGAATGTCAGCACAGCAAGCGTCATTGTAACAGCAATGTTACCCGTCACGTTGGCCGATCCTGGAAGCAAACCCAGAATGTTGTTTACCAATATAAAGAAGAACAATGTAAGCAGGTAAGGAAGGTATTTTTCGTATTTAGGGCCCACATTTGGCTTCACAACGTCATCGCGGATGAAAAGGATAATAACCTCCATGGCGGACTGGAAACCTTTCGGCGCCTTGCCTTTGCTGTTTTTGTAATAACCTGCAATGCTGGTGAAGATCAGGATCAGGATCACCGCGCTCAGCATCATGGATGCTACGTTCTTGGTGATCGAGAAATCATAAACAACGCGGGACTCGTCAACAGGGACAATTGTCTCAGCATCACCGTGAACGAGGTGATAACCATTGTATTCGTGGTGCTCGTTGTGGAAGTTCGAAGATGAGAAAACTTCAATTCCGCGATCTGCTGAATAAAGAATTACAGGAAGCGGAAGAACCACGCCATGCGTGATTTCCCACTCATGGGAATCAGCAATGTGGTGCATGATCATCTGACCAATATTGAACTCCTCTTCTGACTCTTCAAGATTATGTTCAATTTTATGCTCTTGCTCATTAATGCCTTCAACCAACTTTTCAGCCTCGTGCTGGGTAGGTTCGTCCGCCCTTGCAGGAACATTCAAAAGGCAGGTTGCCGCAACCAGGGCAGTAGTAAAAAACAGTCTCAAATGGGTGTACATAAAGGCTTGAAATGCTATGCTTTGTCAATTGCGGCGCAAGTTACGATACAAACCATATATTTCAAAGCATGTATAAAATAAATAGAGTGCAAAAAAGTTGATGATAAATAAGAATGAATCACTTAGCCCTTTGAACAAAAATAATGCAATGAAAATCAAGCTGAGAATGATCCTTCCGACGATGACTGCAATGTAAAAAGTGACGAATTTTTCACGGTTGTTTCGAAACCCGATCTCCATCAGGCGATGTGCGAAAAATGAGAGCCCGAAGAAGAATACCAGAATGTACCATATATAGGGGTGCAAAAAGCGGTCGAAGTGAAAATGTTGAGCAAGGAAAAATGCAATTCCGATAATGATAGTAGCAGCAACTGTCCGTAACATTAGAGGCGCTTTAAGTGCAATCTATTTTTTTGTAAAACCTTTGATCAACATATACAATGAACCTGCAATGGACAGCAGCGACAGCACCAGCGTCCACACAGGAACATCATTTTGCTGCCATTCGTCGAGCTTATAGCCCCCGTAAGTGAAGATCAGAATGGTCCCGAGCATTTGGGTGGCCATGCCGGAATATTTCAGGGAACCCGAAGATTGTTTTTGCAGCGCCCTTTTACGCTCGTCCTTCGCCGCATCATCATTGTTCGTTTCCATGTAGTTGCCGGATTATATAAGGCAAAATTGCTCCAAATTTTACAATTGCGCTTATCTTCGATACGTAATTATTTAAATTACCGTTTTAGATTTGCTTATAAGAAGACCAAAGACATCCCTAACTTCATATTTGTGACCAACCGTTTTGCCCTCTACATCTGCCGCACAGCCCTTTCACTAACCATGATCAGTTTGGTGGCAGCTTGTTCGCAGTTCAGTACAAAGCCTGCCGCAGTCGGTTTCCACAATCTTTCCGCACATTACAACGCCTATTTCATCGCCGAGCAGGGACTTGCCGAAGCGGAGTTTCAGATGAATAAGGCTTACAAAGAAAACTATAACGAATTGCTGCCCATCCTCCTGCCCATGGATTCGGTGCTTTCCCTGCCGGTAAAGCCGCAGTTGCAGGACGCAATCAAAAAGGCATCCATCGTGGCCGAAAAGCACCAGAATAGTAAATGGGTTGACAACAGTTATATTGTCCTGGGCAAATCGAGATTATATCTCGGCGAATGGGCCGACGGACTTGAAGCATTGCGTTATGTATATGCAAATGGCAAAGACGAAAATGACAAGAACAATGCGCTAATCCTGCTTATGCGGGCTTACATTATCAGAAAGGATTTTTCCAATGCACTGGGTGTGGCCGAATATTTAAGCCAGCAGCCGCTCAGCAAAGCATCGACCCGTGAATTTTATCTTACCAAAGCTTACCTGCACCAGCAAAACGGAGAATATCTGACTTCCGTGGCGATCCTGGAAGAGGCATTTCCGCTCCTTAAAAAATCTACCGAAACAGCCCGTATCCACTTCGCGGCAGCGCAGATGTACGACCGTCTGGGGCAGTACGCCTTGGCGAATAAGCATTATAAAAGTGTAAGCAAAAATCGCCCGGGTTATGATCTGGGGTTTTATTCTTCCATGAACTCGCTTCAAAATGAAGTTGTGCTGAACCCGAAGAAAGATTTGGATGATGTGGGTTTTGATAAAATGCTTCGTGATCGCAAGAATGCAGACTTGAATGACAAGATTTACTTTACGATGGGTTTGCTGGCTGAGCATAGGAAGCAGATCCCGGAGGCGATCAGTTATTTGCAAAAGGCCGTTGCAGCTTCAAAAGGCGCGAATATGGAGCAAAAGGCTTACAGTTATTTGCAACTCGCGCGGATTAACTACGAGTCGTTGGAAAAATTTGAATTGTCAAAAGCATATTATGATAGCGCGCTAACCATTCTGCCGCAGCAAGCACCTGAATACAAGCTTGTTTCAGAGAGAAAGAGGGCCCTGGATGAATTTGTAAAGCATTATAGCGTAGTAAATACAGAAGACAGTTTGCAAAAGCTGGCGCAGATGAACCCTGCCGCGCTTGACAACCGGATAGACGCTATTATTGAAGCGCAGGAAACCGCAAGAAAGGAGCAGGAGGCAAAGGAAAGAAAAGCAATGTTGGCGGCTCAGAACACGAATGTTCAAAGTGTCCAAAACCCGCTGATCAATGGTGGAGAACGCAGGTGGGAGCTTTACGATCCGGCACTGATTAATCAAGGACGGACGGAGTTTAAAAGAACCTGGGGTAACCGTCCTTTGGAAGACGACTGGCGTAGAAGCAGCCGGCAAATGCGCTCACTGGCCGGTAATGATCCGAATGCACCCGACTCACTTGCTGCACAAGCAGAAGTGGTCGCCGATAACAGTCTGAAAAGAGGCACACCGGAGTGGGACGCATTGCATGCTTCTTTGAAACAAAATATTCCTTTAACAGAACGCCAGATGGCCGAATCTCAAAAGAAAAAGGAGGACGCACTTTATAATCTGGGCAAGATTTACCGGTTCGATTTACAGGAATCGCAGCGGTCTATCAACACATTCGAGCGCGTTCTGGCGGAATATCCCAAAACACAATACAAGGAAGAACTCTATTATCTGCTTTATCTGACCTATGAGGCTGATAATGATAAAGATACATGGAAAAACAAGCTTTTTACGGAATATCCGACTTCGACCTATGCCAGGCTTGTTGGTAAGGCGTCGGACAGTAATGTGGCTGGTTCGGGAAACCCTGTGAAGGAATATGAAGCGGCTTATGCCCTTTATTCGAAAGGTGATTATACCAAAGCACTTGATGATATTGAACAAAATCTTCCGGCTTACAAAGGCCACGCTATGGAGGACAAATTTGCGCTTTTACGCGTTTTCCTGATTGGAAAAGTGCGGGGCAAAGATGCTTATACACAGGCCATTGCTGAGTTCATGAGATTATACCCTTCCAGCATCTACCTTCCAAGGCTCAAAGAAATGCAAGAGCTCAATTCACTTTCCATGGGAAAGAGATAATTGGCCGAAATTGTATATTTGTCTGTTTACAATTAATTAACTCCGTTTTATATGCTTGAATTCCAACCCGGAAAGTATCGCCGCACCATAATCCGTCTCTGGCGGACTATCGGAATTGGACTGGGTCTGTTTATACTTTACATTGTTGCAGTAAGCTTTAACTTTTTCTGGTTATTCGGCGGAATGCCCGATTTGAAAACGCTTGAAAACCCTAAAAGTGAACTTGCATCCGAGCTGATCAGTGAAGATGGGAAGTCCTTGGGTAAATATTTCTTCGAAAACAGAACGCAGATTGATATTTCGCAAATTTCTCCCAATCTGATCGATGCATTGGTTGCTACTGAGGATGCGCGTTTTGTGAACCATTCAGGGATAGATCCAAGAAGTTTGTTGCGTGTTTTCAAGGGTGTCGTTTCCGGGAATTCGAGTTCAGGCGGAGGAAGTACGCTGACGCAGCAGGTTGCCAAAAACCTTTTCAATACGCGTTCAGAGGAGTTTGAAGGCCTTTTAGGTAAAATACCCTTGGTAAGGATTGTGATTGCAAAGACCAAAGAGTGGATCCTGTCGGTGATCCTGGAAAGGAAGTATACCAAACAAGAGATCATGCAAATGTATCTGAACACCGTTTCGTTTGGTAATAACACCTACGGAATCAAGGTCGCTGCAAAGACTTATTTCAATAAAGAGGCCTGGGATCTGAATGTGACAGAAGCTGCCTTGCTGGTTGGGATGCTGCAAAACCCGACGCTTTTCAACCCATTGCGCTTTCCTACCAATGCTATGAACCGCAGAAATACGGTTTTGGCGCAAATGACCAAATACGATTACATTCCGAGAGAAGATTTTGAAAGATATAAGGAAAAGTCCCTAGGCATCGATTTCAACGTAGAAGGCCATAATACAGGGTTAGCGCCTTATTTCCGGGAATCTATGCGGGGTTACCTGAAAAGCTGGGTGAAGATGTATAATGAGGAGCATGATACGAATTATGATCTGTACACCAGCGGTTTGCGCATTTATACGACCATTGATTCAAGAATGCAACGTTACCAGGAAGACGCACTGACCGAGCATATGAAAGGACAGCAAAAGCTCTTCGACGAACACTGGAAAGGCCGTAATCCATGGTCATTTGATAACGGAAAAGAAATTCCTGGCTTCCTGACAACAGCTGCCCGCCGATCGCCGCATTTTATCTCATTGAAGCGTGACCTGGGAGAAGATGAAGCGTGGAAAATTATGCGTAAACCTTACAAGATGAAGGTTTTTTCATGGAATGGCGAGAAGGAAGTGATGATGAGCCCGATTGATTCAATCGCTTATTACAAGCGGTTTTTGAGAGCGGGTATGATGTCAATGGATCCGCGAAATGGACATGTGAAGGCTTGGGTTGGCGGCATCAATTTCAAATATTTTAAATACGACCACGTAAAGCAGGGATCGCGCCAGCCGGGTTCTACATTCAAGCCTTTTGTATACGTTTCGGCGTTGGACAAAAACTTCCTGACGCCTTGTGATCACGTAACGGACGCACCGGTTTATTTCGGCCCTTCCGACGGTGTGCCAGGTGGTTGGTCTCCTAAAAATTCCAATAATAAATACTCTTACCAGTCACTTTCACTGCGTCAGGCGTTGGGTAAGTCTGTGAACACCGTTAGTGCTTATCTGATAAAAATGGTGAAGGCCAAAACCGTGGCTGAGTATGCGCATAAGCTGGGCATTACGAGCAAGTTGCAGGAAGTTCCTTCACTTTGTCTTGGAATCAGTGATGTATCGGTTTTTGAAATGGTAGGCGCTTACAGCGCGTTCGCCAACGGCGGTCACAGGACTGAGCCTATGACCATTCTCCGCATTGAAGACCGTTACGGCAACGTTTTGCAAGAATTTTTCCAAAAGCAAAATCAGGAAATCAGCGAGAATATGGCATATAATATGCTGTATCTGATGCGTGGAGCCGTGGAAGATCCGGGAGGAACAGCCGGAAGGTTGAGACAATACGGCGTAACAGAAGGCAACGAGATCGCGGCCAAAACCGGAACAACTTCCAATTATTCGGACGGTTGGTTCATGGGTATGACGCAACATTTGGTGTCCGGGATCTGGGTAGGAGGAGAGGATCGCAGCATTCACTTCCGGACCATTGCTTACGGGCAGGGTGGTCGCATTGCCATGCCAGCCTGGGGAATGTTCATGCAGAAAGTTTACAAAGATCCTACGCTGGTCCAATACAGAAAAGAGCCTTTCAAAAAACCTGAAAATTACGTGCGGGAATGCGGCGGCGTGTCCACGGATAGCACCGACACATATGTTCCACCTTCCCGCTCAGACGACGAAGGCGTGTTGTTTTAATGGGTTAATGCACTGATCGTGAACATTCTCGTTGCCCCTGACAAATTTCGTGGCTCTCTTGAAGCAATTGACGTTTGCCGGGCAGTCAGCGAGGGTATTTTACTGGCCTATCCTCATGCGAATGTCACAACCATTCCACTAGCTGATGGCGGTGAGGGAACGGCGCAGATCCTGACACAGCAAGCGCAAGGTAAAACCATCCGCATCGAAGCGAATGATCCGCTAGGGCGTTCAATCACAGCTTCTTACGGCCTGTCTGGTGACGGGCAAACTGCCTACATTGAAATGGCGGCTGCGTCCGGTTTGGCATTGTTGTCTTCGGAAGAGCGCAATCCGTTGTTAACCAGCACGTACGGGACCGGTCAACTCATCAAAGATGCGTTGGGCCGGGGAGTTCAGCAAATTATTTTAGGCATAGGCGGAAGCGCCACGACCGACGGCGGCATCGGCATGGCGGAAGCATTGGGCTATCATTTTTATGATAAAAACAATGTGCAGTTGCCTGCAAGAGGTGAATCCATGCATGAGGTCGCGCGCATTGACGGAACTGAAAAGGATTACCGTTTGAATGCTGTTTCTATTACGGTCGCCTGCGATGTTACCAACCCGCTTTACGGGCCAAACGGCGCCGCACACATTTACGGTCCGCAAAAAGGTGCCGATCCCGACATGGTCGAATTGCTCGACAATGGCTTGAAAAATCTGAGTGAAATCGCTTCAAAAACTTTTGAAAAGGACATTAGTAATCATCCGGGCGCAGGTGCTGCGGGTGGCTTAGGTGCAGGTTGCCTTTGGTTTTTAAATGCAGTCTTGAAAGACGGTGTGAGCATTGTTATTGAGCAAACGCACATTGCGGAGCGCATTAAAGATGCCGATCTGGTTATCACGGGCGAGGGTAAGGTTGACGAGCAGACATTGGCCGGCAAAGTGGTTAAAGGACTGGCCGATTTTTGCAGCATAAACCAGGTTCCGCTGGCTGTGGTTTGCGGCACTTTGCAGATCACGCCCGAGCAAGTGCGTGATGCTGGCATAACTTATGCAGTGTCCGTTTTGAACCGGCCTATGGATCTTAACCAGGCCCAGGCAGATGCTTTTGAGTTGGTTAAGGACGCAACTTTTCACCTTGTGCGGTTGTTTTTTTCAAATAGATAAGGTCCAGAAATTTATTCAATGTCTGAATTCAATTATAAAGAAGAACTTTCAAAAATTCCGCTTGATCCCGGTGTATATCGCTATTTTGACGAGACCGGAGAAGTCATATATGTGGGTAAGGCGAAAAGCCTCAGAAGCCGGGTTTCGAGCTATTTCCTGAAATCCAATCAGCATGACCGTAAAACCAAACGGCTCGTAAGTCAGATCCGCCGTATTGAATACACAATCGTTCACAGCGAATGGGACGCATTATTGCTTGAAAATCAGCTTATCAAGCAATTGCAGCCGAAATTTAACATTCTCCTTAAAGACGATAAAACATACCCTTTCATATGCGTCACGCAGGAGCGCTTTCCGCGTGTGTACGTGACGCGCAATCTGGACAGGACCAAGGGCACTTTTTACGGGCCATTTGCCAGTTTGCGGACCATGCACACGCTCCTTGATATGTTCAGATCGCTTTACACGATACGTTCGTGCCAGTTGCCGCTTTCGCAGGCGAACATTGTAGCAGGGAAATTCAAAGTTTGTCTGGAATATCACATTGGCAACTGCAAAGGCCCGTGTGAAGGGTTGCAGGACGAAGCCGAGTACAATGCGGAAATCGAACAGGTCCATAATATCCTGAAAGGCAATTTATCGCTGCCGCAACAATATTTTAAAGACAAAATGTTGAAAGCTGCCGAGCAAATGGAATTTGAAAAAGCACATTCCTGGAAAACGAAAATCGAAAGCCTTTCCAATTTTCAAAGCAAAGCCACTGTTACGAATCCGAAGATCGGGAACATTGATGTCCTGACCATCGTGTCCGATGAAGAAGCCGCGTATCTCAATTTTATGAAAATAAAACAGGGATATATGGTTGCTACACAGACCATTGAGGTGAAGAAAAAGCTCGATGAAAGCGATGCCGAGATCCTCGCATTAATGATCGTCGAAATGCGTTCCAAGTTTGGGGCCGAAGCCAAAGAGCTGATCTCGAACATTAAGCCCGACCTGGAAATGCGCCTGGAACTCACTGTCCCTCAGATAGGTGATAAAAAGAAGCTGCTCGATATGTCCATGAAAAATGTGATGTATTTCCGCCGTGATAAAGCCGAGCGCAGGGAAGTGGAAGCATCTGCGACTTCGTCCAAAAAGGACAGGATTCTGATCCGTTTAAAGGCAGATTTGCAATTAAAAACGCTCCCAAGGCACATTGAATGCTTCGATAACTCCAACATTCAGGGTACGAACCCGGTTGCGGCCATGGTGTGTTTCAAGGATGGGAAGCCGTCCAAAAAGGATTACAGGCATTTCAACATTAAGACCGTTATCGGGCCCAATGACTTTGCATCCATGAACGAGGTGGTAGGAAGGCGTTATCTCAGGCTGATTGCAGAAGAGCAGCCGCTGCCGGACCTGATCGTGGTCGATGGTGGAAAAGGTCAGCTTGGCGCTGCCTGTGATGCATTAAAAAACCTGGGTATATATGGCCAGGTGCCCATTATCGGCATTGCTAAAAGATTGGAAGAGATCTACTTTCCGGAAGATTCCCTGCCGCTTTACATTGATAAAAAGTCTGAATCATTGAAGCTCATTCAGCAGATCCGCGATGAAGCACACCGGTTTGGGATCACGTTTCACAGGGATAAGAGAAGCAAAGCCAGCCTGATCAGTGAACTGGACGGTGTGGACGGCGTAGGTAAGGTTACGGCAGCGAAATTGCTGAAATTCTTCGGTTCTGTTCGTGGTATCCGCGAAAGTTCATTGGAACAGTTGGCGGGGCTCGTCGGACTTGACCGGGCGAAGAAGGTAAGGACTTACTTTGATGCTATGGCAGACAATGTTGAGTGACCAGCCAGGTTTTTGCCGGCAATGTATCCGGTTGTCCAGGCATTTTGGAAATTGAAACCGCCTGTAATGCCATCAATGTCAAGCACTTCACCTGCGAAATATAATCCTGGGACTGCTTTGCTTTCTAATGTTTCATGATCAACATCTAGCAAGGAAATGCCGCCACATGTCACGAACTCTTCCTTGAAAGTAGTTTTTCCTTTGACGTCGAACTGACTGTTTGTCAGTAATTCCGTAAGCCGGTTTAATAATTTATTTGTCGCATCCGACCAGCGCAGCTCGTCCGGAATCTCTGATTTTGCAACGAACGCTTTCCATAACCGCGCGGGAATGCCAAACCTTGCGTGGGAGGAGATTTGCTGTTTCGGCGTTTTGGCTTTTTCACCCATCAAAAATTCCCTGATCTGCTGCTCATTCATTTGCGGAACCCAATTGATCTTGCAAATAAAATTGTAATCCTTTTCCGCAAGATCGCGCGCGCCCCAGGCAGAAAGTTTCAGAACGGCCGGGCCACTAAAACCCCAATGCGTTATTAGCAGCGGGCCTTGCCATTCATGCTTGGTCCCCGAAATTTTTACAAGCGCATCCTGAACTGAGACACCGGCCAGCAACAAAAGATAATTGTCCGGCGTGTTAAATGTAAAAAGAGATGGAAGCGGGTTAATGATCGTGTGATCATGCGTTTGTAGCCAATCAAACCCACTGGCCTTTGGATAGCCGCCGGTTGCAATCAGCAGTTTATCCGCATAAAGTTTTTCACCATCAGTTAACTGAACCGAAAAACCTTCCCGGCCGTCTCCTGTAATTTTGGAAAATGACTGAACAGACGTGCTTGTTCTGATCTCAATGTTCAGGTTACGAGCCGTTCTGATCATGCATTCAATAATCGTTTGTGAAGAATCTGTAACCGGGAACATTCTGCCATCGGGCTCGGTCTTCAATTTTACACCCTTATTCTCGAACCAACTGACGGTGTCCTTCGCGTCAAAATGATGCAGCAGCTTCCGTAGCAGCTTTTCGCCTCTTGGATAATTTTTAATAAAAAAGCGCAGATCGGACGGGTTATGCGTCACATTGCAGCGGCCACCGCCCGACACCCGGACTTTGTTCAAAACCGTCTTATTCTTCTCCAAAATGACAATTTTTGCGTCCGGATTTTCTTCTGCCGCCGTTATAGCAGCCATAAATCCGGAGGCGCCTCCACCCACAATGGCAATCTGCATAGCACTTCTATTCATCATACAAAAATGACATGTAAGTTTTAAAAACTGCAATTTCTTTTCATATCTTTCTCCACAGCTAAAATATTTATAACCTAAATGTTTGACTATACATGCAAAAAATCCTCGTTATCGGTCTCGGAAAAGTGGGGTCTCTCGTCGGGACTTTATTGAGTAAAAAATTCAATGTTACCGGGGTTGATAAAACCCAACCTGCTGTGCTGCTTCCATTTCCGGTGATCCCCGGCGACATTAGCAATCCGGAATTATTAGAACAAACGCTTGCCGGGTTTGATGCGGTTGTGTCCTGCATGCCTTATAATCTGAACTTACCCATCGCGCGCAAAGCCTGCGAGCAGGGAATACATTATTTCGATCTGACCGAAGATGTTGCCACGACTGCCGCAATACGAGAAATGGCAAAGGAGAGCAGGAGCGTACTTGCACCGCAATGTGGCCTGGCGCCTGGTTTTATTGGCATAGTAGGAATGGATCTGGCCAAACGGTTTACCAAATTACGCGACATCGAACTGCGCGTAGGCGCTTTGCCACGCTATCCGAATGGCTTGATGGGCTATTCTTTTACATGGTCTCCGGCGGGTGTCGTGAATGAGTATATCAATGATGCGGAAGTGATCCATAATGGCATCAGGAAGATGGTTCCTTCATTGGAAGGCGTTGAAATGATCAATATTGAAGGGCAGGAGTTTGAAGCTTTCATCACCTCCGGAGGTTTAGGGACCATGTGCGAAACGTTGGAAGGGAAGCTGGATACGCTGAATTACAAGACGATACGATATCCCGGACATTGCAGTCTGATGCGTTTCATGCTTTATGAACTTTGCTTAAAGGATAAGCGCGAACTGATCGAGCAAATATTGACAGAGGCTAAACCGCCTGTGCAGCAGGATGTTGTTTACGTTTATGCAGTTGTTGAAGGCTGGAAAGAGAACCGGTTGGAAAGGGAAGAGTTTTACAGGGCATACCATCCCATTGAAATCGACGGGCAACATTGGCGCGCTATTTCCTGGACAACTGCCGCATCTATTGCCTCGGTTGTAGAGATGGTTGCAAATGGCGTGTTACCCAGTCAGGGTTTTATTCGTCAGGAAGATATTTTATTGCAAGATTTCCTTCAAACACAAAATGGTTCGTTTTTTAATTGAGAAGGAGCATTACACACAAAAGACTTATTAATGGAAAATATACAAACTGTCTTGGATGCGCTAGGCATTCAGCAGCTTAATAATGGTGTTAGCACAGGCAAAGTTCATCAGGCCGGAAATGGAGGGATTTTGGATTCCGTTTCGCCGGTTAACGGCAAAAGAATAGCGCAGGCAAACCAGGCTGATCGCTCTGATTATGACTTCGTGGTGCAGAAAGCGGTAGAAGCGTTTAAAATATGGAAACAGATCCCTGCACCAAAACGCGGTGAGATTGTGCGTCAGATGGGTGATCAGCTTCGGAAATTCAAAACGGAGTTTGGCACACTGGTAAGTTATGAAATGGGCAAAAGCTTGCAGGAAGGATTGGGAGAAGTGCAGGAAATGATCGATATCTGCGATTTTGCGGTGGGTCTTTCGCGTCAGCTCTACGGACTAACCATGCATAGCGAACGCCCGCAACACCGGATGTATGAGCAATGGCATCCGATCGGTGTCGTCGGCATTATTTCTGCATTTAATTTTCCGGTTGCAGTCTGGTCGTGGAATGCGATGCTGGCGTGGGTTTGCGGGGATGTTTGTATCTGGAAACCTTCGGAAAAAACGCCGCTAACGGCATTGGCGTCCCAGAACATTATCAAAACAGTGCTTGAAGAAAACGATGTGCCGGAAGGCGTTTCCTGTGTTTTGACGGGCGGTCGCGAGGTAGGAGCATGGCTCGCAAATGATCCGCGGATCGCATTGGTTTCGGCAACGGGAAGCACACGGATGGGGAAGGCGGTGGGTGAGGCCGTCGCGAGGCGGCTGGGTAAAAGCTTGCTTGAACTGGGCGGTAACAATGCCATCATTATCACACCGTCGGCCGACCTGCATGTTGCTATCCCCGGCATTGTATTCGGGGCAGTAGGAACGGCAGGCCAGCGATGCACTTCTACCCGAAGGATCATTGTCCAGGCTGACATTTACGAAGAGGTGAAGCAGCGGCTGGTAAAGGCATATGCGCAACTGCGCATTGGAAATCCCCTTGATGCCAACATGCACGTCGGTCCGTTGATCGATAAAGATGCAGTTTCTCAATATCAGCTTGCCGTAGAAAAAGTCATAGACGCCGGTGGCACTTTTATTGTCGAGCCGCAAGTGCTGAATGGGCCAGAATTTTCGTCTGGATGTTACGTTGCGCCATGTATTGCGGAGGTTCAAAATAAATATGCAATCGTGCAGCATGAGACATTCGCGCCCATTCTTTATTTGATCAAATACAATGAACTGGAAGAGGCCATCGCCATTCAGAATGACGTTCCGCAAGGACTATCATCTGCTATTTTTACGCTAAATATCAGAGAATCAGAGTTATTCCTTTCTCATGCAGGATCTGATTGCGGAATTGCTAATGTGAACATTGGCACTTCGGGAGCGGAGATTGGCGGGGCTTTCGGCGGAGAAAAGGAAACGGGCGGCGGTCGCGAATCGGGTTCGGATGCCTGGAAATTTTATATGCGCAGACAAACAAACACGATCAATTATGGAACGGCGCTTCCCCTGGCGCAGGGAATAAAGTTTGAGATTGAGTAATTAAAATTTTTAACTTTGTACAAATCAAGACACATTATATAACATCAGAATAGCCCCTCATGACTAAATACCAACTTACCTCAGACCAGATTAGCTCCAAAGTAGCCGGCGAAACTGTCATACTCAATCACAGCAAGGGTGCTTATTACGGACTGAATGAAGTGGGAATGCTTGTCTGGGATAATTTGGAAAGAGGCCCGCAAACCATTGATTCTCTTTGTGATGCAGTGATCAGCGAATACGAGATTGATGCTGAAACATGTAAAAATGACATTGATTTTTTGCTGAAAGACCTTATTTCTGAAAACCTGGTGGAAGTAACTAATTAGGCACGGTTGGGACGATTTAAGCACCATATTGCCAAATGGAATGGTTTATCGCATGAAGGAAAGCTCATTTTTCTGAAAGCGGCTGTGAGCCTGGTGCTTATCAAGACGGGTCTGACGATTTTACCCTTCGGAACATTCAGGAAAATATTCCATTGGCTTTGCAAAAGTGAATACACCAGGGAAATTTCCCAGGAAAGGATCGATCTGACTGTCTGGGCTGTTGATACTGCTTCCCATATACTGCCATTAGAATTGCTATGTCTCCCGCGCGCGCTGGCAACCAAATATCTGCTGCGTAAAGTGCCCGCTCTAACATTAGAAATAGGCATTGAAGTAAATCCTGCCAAGCAGTTTGAGGCGCATGCCTGGGTGGAGAAAAATGGCTCGGTAATCATGGGTAACTGGCCAGAATCAGTTCTTTATCAGCGAATTTGGGTTTGGCAATGATTTTATCATAACATACATGCACTCTTACAAAGCCTTTGGGTTAAATATCCTTTCCGAAATAGAACTTCCCGAATTAAGTGACGGAGACGCTAACTTCGATCCCGATTTATATATCAAATCAGCAGCATTCGAATTGCCAGCCCTGGGCAAAACACAGTTATATCGAAGGGGCGTGCGGGCATCTTTCGGGAAAGATGCTGATGAAGATCTTTA
Source organism: Dyadobacter alkalitolerans DSM 23607 (assembly GCF_000428845.1). Classification (GTDB taxonomy): domain Bacteria; phylum Bacteroidota; class Bacteroidia; order Cytophagales; family Spirosomataceae; genus Dyadobacter; species Dyadobacter alkalitolerans. Next base: position 105,909 of record NZ_AUAS01000007.1, read on the forward strand.
TTTGCATTGGGATAATATAGCCTCGTTTAAAGCTACAACTGGTAATTATCTGTATGTTAATGCACTGACTAATGATGATAATCTGCTAAGCCTGTTTACAGTAAGTGAGGCTATCGGTTTGATCCTGTTTCAACGCGGGTTATTTCTCCTGCATGCCAGCTCGGTGCGGGTTGGCAATGAAGGCTGGTGTTTTATGGGAACGCCGGGAGCCGGAAAATCGACAACGGCAGCTGCGTTTATAAAGGCAGGTTGCAAATTGCTAAGCGACGACCTAACCGCTATCGGATTCCATGAAGATGGATCGGCTTACATTGTTCCTGCATACCCACAGCTTAAAATCTGGGACAAAACCGTCGCCGGCCTGCATTACTCAGAATCCGAATTACATCCGGTGAGCGAAGGTGTCAACAAATTCTCATATGAGCCGAAATCAGGTTTTTCACATGAGCCAGTGCTATTAAAGGAAGTATTTTTTTTGCATAGAGCACGCAATAAGAAGCCATTAGCAGCGCTGTCTGCTGCTGAGATCCCTACCGAGACATTGAAACACTTCCCGCTGCCGAGCCAGCTGCTTACCCGGGATGTTTTAAAAAGGCTTTTTTTACAGAGCTTTCAATGCAGCAAATCTGCGAAGCTGTGGAAGAAAAAACGTCCGGACGGATTTGAAAACCTGGAAAAATGGGTCAGTGAATGCATTCCGGAACAATTAATTGCCGGATAATATGCCAGACCTGAAAATTTCTCCCGAGCTGGCCCTGCTCATTGAAGCTGCGCTTGGAGGGAAATCAAAACCGCCATTCCAAATACGTCAACGCGAGGTAATCTGGCCAAAATTCACAAGGCTGGCCAACTGGCATCAGGTGAGACCATTATTACTGGATCATTTGCAAAGCCGTACGGAACAGCCTGACATTCCTGCCAAAAATCTGGCAGCTTTGAAAGAGTTTGCAATGGGGCAGGCGGTAACCAATATGGCGTTTCTGGGAATTTCCGTGCGCTTATATCAGCAGCTTATCGCGGCTGACGTCAAAGCTTTTTTAATGAAAGGTGCATTGTGGGCCTGGCTGTTGTATGACAAGCCCAATCAGCGGGAATTCGGCGATATTGACTTTTTTATCAAGGAAGAAGATGTTCCCCAAAGTCTTGACACATTAAAAGCAAGCGGCTTTGCGCCAGACGCTTACCGCAAGTATTTATTGAGTAAGGATACATTGAGACAGGCCTATCTGAATACGGATTATCAGCTTCCTTTGGAACCGGTCGGGGAACATACATTGCAGTCGCTGGAAGTCCAGTGGAGGCCGAGTTACCCTCGTTACTGCTATGACCTGAGCTGGGCGGAGCTTTCAAAAGATATGATCCAGGTTCAAATGGCCGGTGCTGCTATCCATATTCCCCGCATGGAAAACCAATTGCTCCTGATGGTCATTCACCATGGCGGGATCGAGCAGTGGGACAAGCTGAAATACATGGGCGATTTCGTAAGACTTTTACGCAAACATGCAGGTGAGCTCGATTGGGATTACATTCAGGACATGACCATAAAGAAAAGTTTCAACCGGTTGCTCATGGAATCGCTGGCGATGGCCCATATGCTTACTGGTGAAACCTTTTTTAGCCCGCACCTTTCAAATACTATGAACACTCCTTCTGAACATTTCAAAAATGCAATTCTTATGCATTGGGAAAACGAGCGTCCGGTATTGAAATCAAAATCATGGCGCATATTTACTTATAATATGCGGCATAGAGATAATTTGAGCATTAAATTATCAATTATCGCTGCCCATTTACGCTATCTCACTTACTGGAAGTTGCTCTGGCATAAGGCCTTTTGGTACAAGCAACACCGCTCTTAAACCAGCGTTAGCGTAATAGAACCAGAGATGCTCTTTCCATGCGCAAGAATGTTAAGCCCTTCGCCGGAATTGAATGAATCCACATTGGCTGTCAATGGCTCGATAGCGACACAATCGCGCGCAGGCGGGGTGTATACGACCAGATAATTGAACTTGCCTTCTCCGGTTTCTTGCTTAATCCGCAATGTAATGTCCTGATTTTCCGAGATGAGCTCAGTGGTTACACTGTCAGACACGGAGTTCACCACGAAGCAATTATCAAAAGCTTTCTGATATATTTTGGTCGGCTTTTCTACAAGAAACGGCTTTCTGCCAACCGGAATCTGGTTATTGTCAAAATCTACAATTTCATCAGAAGGAATGTTGATCTTCCATGCGTCGGCCTGCTCATTACCAAGCACGAAATACGGATGCCAGCCAAACATTGCCGGAGCCGGCTCATTGCCTTGATTGATTGCTTCGTAAGTTAATACAAACCGGCCGTCGGCGTGCAATGTATAGAGCACAGAGAAATCAACGTCAAATGGATAGCCTTCGGGATTATCGAGCGAATAGGAGAGTTTCACAGACGCGCGATCGGTTTGAATGTCCTGTTCGTCGATGTTGAATGATTGTTTTCTCACCAATCCATGTATGGCATTCAGGTTGCCGGTTTCATTTTTAACCAACTGATATTCTTTGCCCAAGAACTTATATTTCCCATCCGGGATCCTGCTGGCAAAGGGAAATAGAAGTTCACTGGCGCTCTTCGAATCCGCAAGCAGGCTGTCGGGAGTAGGCGGTGTTTTTAGCAGAGAAAACAGGGTGATACCTTTTCGTAATGATAGCTGACGGACAATTCCTCCTAATTCCGGAATGACAACACAGCGATTTCCGGTTGCTGATTCCTGGATTACAAGTTCAGTAAGCTCGCCAAATTGTTGCGCGAATATTTCAAAAGACATTTGTTGCGGGGTTTGGGATGGATGTTTGTTACAAAAATAATAGCCGGACAATGTGATTGCCCGGCTATATATATATCATTATGAAGTCAAAGCGGCTTATTCGTTTGACACGTCTTTGCCTGCCTCTGCCAATTCTTCTTCTTTGTTGTCTTTTTCCAATGTATGTTTCACAACTTCCTCATGGATCGCTGCTTCTTCATTGGAACGACGGTTAATGTAGGCCTGATAGCTCGTTTCCTTCTCGTAAGGACGTTTTCCAATCAGTTTTTCAAGATCACTCTGGAACAAAATCTCTTTTTCCAAAAGCTCTTTCGCCAACACTTCCAATTTGTCCCGTTTCTCGAATAACAGATTTTTAACAAACTGGTAAGCCTGATCGATCAGCTTTCTAACCTCTTCGTCAATAGCTTGTGACGTTGATTCGGAATATGGCTTCGTGAATGCATAATCGCTTTGTTTTGAATCGTAGTAAGAAATGTTTCCGATGCGCTCGTTCATTCCGTACATGGTTACCATGCTATACGCGACTTTCGTTACTCGTTCCAGGTCACTTAATGCACCGGTTGAGATCTTGCCGAATACCACATCTTCCGCAGCACGACCGCCTAATGTCATACACATTTCGTCAAACAGCTGTTCTGTACGATACAAATACTGTTCTCTCGGCAGATACTGGGCGTAACCCAATGCTGCTACACCACGGGGAACGATAGATACTTTAACCAATGGGTCAGCATGTTCCAGGAACCAGCCTGCCACCGCGTGACCTGCTTCATGATAAGCAACAATTTCCTTTTCCTCAGGTGATATAAGCTTGTTTTTCTTTTCCAAACCACCGATAACCCGGTCCATAGCATCCTGGAAGTCCTGCATGGTTACTTCCTCACGGTTACGACGGGCTGCAATCAATGCCGCTTCATTACAAACGTTCGCTATTTCAGCGCCGGCAAAACCGGGTGTCTGAGAAGAAAGTTTTTGAATGTTAACGTCAGTCGACAATTTTAACGGTTTCAAATGCACTTTGAAAATCGCTTCGCGACCGATAACATCTGGCTTATCAACAGAGATCTGACGGTCAAAACGGCCTGGACGAAGCAAAGCAGGGTCCAAAACATCAGGACGGTTGGTTGCTGCTACGATAATGATACCGGAATCGGTAGCAAAACCATCCATTTCAACCAGCAGCGAGTTTAATGTATTTTCACGTTCATCATTAGACCCTGGCATTGCACCACGTCCACGTGAACGGCCAACTGCGTCGATTTCATCAATAAAGATGATACAAGGCGCTTTTTCTTTTGCTTGCTTAAAAAGGTCACGAACACGCGCCGCACCCACACCTACGAACATTTCAACAAAGTCAGAACCGGACAGGGAGAAGAATGGAACACCAGCTTCACCGGCAACGGCCTTAGCCAACAATGTTTTACCAGTTCCCGGAGGTCCTACAAGCAATGCACCCTTTGGAATTTTAGCACCCAGCTTCTTGAATTTGTCCGGGCTTTGCAGATATTCAACGATCTCTTTGATCTCTTCTTTTGCTTCATCAAGGCCTGCAACGTCGTTAAAAGTAATTTTAACTTTGTTTTCAGCATCGAACAATGTAGCACGTGAACGACCAATGTTAAAGATCTGACCACCCGGACCAACACCGCCGGACATTCTGCCCAGAATGAAGTACATCACCAGGATCATGACAATGAAAAAGCCCCAGGTTCCGAGGAAACTGGTCCAGTCGTTGCGGGTATCCACTACAAACGGCACCTTGTCATCGTCAGGAATGCCTTCCTGCATTTTGTCGAAATCTTTCTTAAATGTTTCAGCGGACGTTACCTGGAACTGGTAATGAGAAACTGTCTCACCACCGAAGTAATTATTCTCCTTTGCAACAACCTTGTATTTATCCTGTTTCAGCGCCTCAGCTTTCAGTGTAACCTCAACAGACTTGTCATTAACAATCGTTACCCTTTCGACTTCTTTGTCAGCCATCATCTTCTCGAAACGCTTTTGCGTCGTCTCACGAATGGTTGAGGTTCGGTTGAGGTATGTTATTCCAAGTATAGTGGCAATCAGAGCAGCGATAATCCAGCCCTGATATCCTTTTTGGGGACTTTTAGGACTGAGAGGCCCTCTTTTGTTATCGTTTTCGGACATTCTGTGTTTTTAATTAAGAGGAAATATAATAAACAACATTCCGGTCCAGGCTAATGTTCACCTGCCGGTCATTTATACCATGGAATCTTCCAGGTATGTTACCTCTGCATCTCCCCAAAGTTCTTCCAGATCATAATGCTTGCGGCGATCTTTGTTGAATATGTGTGCGACAACGTCGACATAATCAATCAAAATCCACTCTCCATTCGCCTTTCCTTCCTTCTGCCAGGGTTCTGTTTTGGACATTTTATAAACTTCGTCTTCAACCGAATTGGCCAAAGCATCTATCTGCGTGTCGGAGTTACCCGAACAAATTACAAAAAAATCAGTGATTGAGTTTTTTACATTTCTGAGGTCAAGTATTGCGATGTCCAGGCCCTTCTTTTCTATCATTCCTTTTGCTACCAGCTCAGAGAGATCTTTTGAGGATAGTTCTTTATTTTTGCGTTCTTTCATTCGTAGTTAATTCCTTTTCTAAACCCTAAAGTAAAACAAAAAAATTGTACAACTCTATACAGGATACCTTAATAATTGGTAAAAAAGTTATATATCTGCCAACTTGTCACTCTACAAACGACATAGCGGCTGAAATAGTGCACGCAGGGTTGTTCGATGAAGGGACGATTGTCATAACAGATAATCAGGTAAAAGGCAGGGGGCAGAGGGGTACAGAATGGGTTGCAGATCCGGGTCAGAATCTTACATTTTCCGTCATTTTAACGCCCGGTTTCCTGCCGGTAGGAGACCAGTTTTTATTAAGCCAGACAGTCGCATTGGGAATCCGCGCTTATGCTGCATTATACGTAAATGACGCCAAAGTGAAATGGCCGAACGATGTGCATGTGAATGGTAAAAAAGTGAGCGGCGTCCTGATCGAAAATTCTATTCAGGGAAGCAAAATTGGCAGCTCAATTATAGGGATAGGCGTGAACATTAACCAGGCTGCATTCACAACTTCCTACGCAACGTCTATTAGCAGGGAAACAGGCCGGCGGTTTGTGCTCAGCGCAGAGTTCCACAAGCTGCTTCGCTGCCTGGACCATTCCTATGCCAATTTGAAATCCAAAACATTACATGATCGTATCCGTAAAGATTATTTGACAAACCTGTTCGGATACAATCATGCTGTTCGGTTTAAATATCAGGACCGTGTTCTCGAAGGCACGGTAAGCCGCGTTACTTTGCAGGGAAAGCTGGTTTTAAACCTTCTTTCCGAAAGCGGCATGCTGGAAGTGGGGCTGAAAGAAATAGAATGGCTGAAAGATTAGATCAGCCCCATTTGCCTATCACAATCATCACAATAGTACAAATTCCCAAACCGAGCGACTCTCTTGCGAGTTCAATGTTGAGGCTTCGCATGGCAGTTTCTCCAAAGAATACCCCTTCAAATTCCGGCGGCCATTGCAGCACAGCCGCGACCAAATACCCCGCACCAAGCGCATAAAACACCCAACTAGGCCACAGTTCGCGAATGCTCATAAAGCATGCAAGTGCCGCAAAACTGTAAATAGCAATCCATAAGCCCGAATCGGGGTCGTTAAGCTGTAAATAAGCAAAAGCGATGAACAGTATTCCGGAAGCAATCTTAAAAAGTCTCATATCGAAGTGGGGTTAGATTGGTTTTATTTACAAAATTGCGCCAGCGCATTGGCAGCATCCGAGTAACCAACATTAAGGGCTTGTTTCAAATTCGTACAGCCCAAATCCTTTTCACCATCATTCCATTGCGCAAGGCCGAGCCCATAAAATGCTTTGCCATAAGCCGCGTCCAAACGTACGGTTTGGCGAAAGGCCAGCGTGGCTTTCTTGTAGTCTTTGTTGCGATAGTAAGTGTTTCCGAGGTTATACCAGGCCATTTTATTGTTGTCGTCCAGTTTGGTGGCTTTCTCAAAGTCAGCGATGGCTTCGGTGGGTTTTTCCATCAGCACCAATAACTGACCGCGGTTAAGGAAGACGTCGGCGGTGTCCGGTGCGAGTTCGGCTGATTTGTTGTAATCTGCAAATGCGGAATCCAGCTTGTTCTCATCTGTGTAAAGCAGCGCACGGTTAAAATAGGGTCGGTAGGAGGTTGGTTTTATTTTGATTGCCTGGCCAAAGTCCAGGAGTGCGCTTGGATATTCTTTCAGTTCGTAAAAAGCAACGCCCCGTAAATTAAATGCATCAGCGTTCGCATCGTCTTTTTCAATGGCTTTGTTGATGAACTCAATGGCCTCGCGGGTCTTGCCCTGTTGCATTAATTCTTTCCCTTTTTGCAAAAAAGCATCAGAAGATTGGGCACATGAGACACATAAATAAAGGAAAAATAAAAAAAAATAACGCGGCATAACTGTTCATTTCTAATTGATTCGCACAAAAGTAAGCCCAAACGTTAAATGAATGTTTTCTTTTTGTCAATAAAATGTCTTTATCTTTGCACCTGGCAAATCGGAACTACCAGCTCCTTCCGAATCCCCCAGGTCCTGACGGAAGCAAGGGTAGGTGGTCGATGCGGTGAGATTCTCGGTTTGCCTTTTTTTATGTCCTTTCGGTTCTATTCTCCTCTTTCTTTTTGCTTTTGACCAGGGTTTTCTACTTTTGTGGAATATTCTAACCAATAAATTCCCGTTATGAAATTTTTTATTGATACTGCTAACCTGGCAGAAATTCAGGAAGCACAGGCACTTGGTGTTTTGGACGGCGTTACTACCAACCCATCGTTAATGGCGAAGGAAGGAATTACGGGCAGAGACAACATCATGCGCCACTATAAAGCAATCTGTGACATTGTGGATGGGGATGTGAGTGCGGAAGTTATTTCAATCGATTTGGCTGGAATGATCCGTGAAGGTGAAGAATTGATCGAGATCGACGACAAAATCGTTGTGAAGATCCCTATGACGAAAGAAGGCGTTAAAGCTTTGAAATATTTCTCAGGCAAAGGTGTTCGTACCAACTGTACATTGATTTTCTCCGCAGGGCAGGCTCTTTTGGCTGCAAAAGCAGGTGCAACATATGTTTCTCCATTCATCGGTCGTCTTGATGATATTTCAACTGACGGTATCGCGTTGATCGAGCAGATTCTTTTGATTTACAGAAATTACGGTTTTGATACACAAGTTCTGGCGGCATCTGTTCGTCACCCAATGCACATTATCCAGTGCGCAGAAGTAGGTGCAGATGTTATGACAGGTCCTTTGAGCGCGATGGAAGCATTGCTGAAACACCCGCTTACAGACATCGGACTGGAAAAATTCCTTGCTGACTACAAAAAAGGAAATCCAAATACCTAATTTTTTATGACAGAGTCAACAGAGCCAATTATCATACTGGATCGAGCAGATATTTATCAGGGTGAGCGGCCTGTTTTAAACGATGTACATTTTGAAATAAAAAACGGTGAGTTCGTCTACATGATCGGACGGACCGGAAGCGGGAAAAGTTCTCTTTTGAAGACGTTGTACGCAGATTTGTGGCTGCATACGGGATCTGCCAAAGTGGCTGGTTATGAGCTGCACAACATTAAGCGATCAGATATTCCGTTTCTCCGCCGTAAAATAGGCATTGTTTTTCAGGACTTTCAGTTGCTTTCCGATCGCTCTGTTGAGGATAACCTGTCATTTGTTTTAAAAGCGACTGGCTGGGACGATAAGGGCAAAATCTCAAAGCGTATTGCTGAGGTTTTGATGCAGGTAGGACTGGGAACTGCACAGAAAAGAATGCCTCACCAGCTCTCGGGTGGTGAACAGCAGCGGGTCGTAATTGCCCGCGCCATGCTGAACGAGCCGCGGATACTGATCGCCGATGAGCCCACGGGTAATCTTGATCCGGAAGTCGCGGAGCAGATTATGCAGGTTTTCAAGACGATAAACAATGCTGGCGTAGCCATTCTGATGGCAACCCATAACCACGAATTCCTGAGGAAATTCCCGGCGCGTGTTTTGAAATGCGAGAACGGAAGTGTTATAGAAGGCTGATTTAAATAAGCCTGTAAAAGGAAAAGCATCCTGTCGAGCGACGGGATGCTTTACTTTTTTATATGAACCTTAAATTACTTTGCAGTTAAATCAATGATCGGAATGATCATTTCTTCCAGCGACACGCCTCCGTGCTGGAATGTATCCCTGTACAAATTCACGTATTGATTGTAATTGTTCGGGTAAGCAAAGAAATAATCTTCCTTGGTAAACACGTAAGATGTAGAAACGTGTGGTTTTGGAAGGAAAATTCTTTCAGGCTTGCGGCATACCATCAGATTTTTATCATCAAAGCCCAGATTCTTCCCGTGTTTGTAACGGAGGTTCGTATTCGTCTCACGGTAACCAATGATTTTCACCGGTTTCTGAACGCGGATCATTCCGTGGTCCGTAGTCAGGATTAGTCTGCATTTCTTCTCCGCCACCTTTTTAATGAAGTCCAAAAGCGGAGAATGCTGGAACCAGGATTTCGTGATGGACCTGTAAGCAGCCTCATCCGGTGCCAGCTCCTTGATCATCTGCACGTCCGTCCGCGCATGTGAAAGCATATCCACAAAGTTGTACACAACCACATTCAGCTGGTTATTCAGCATATTATTGAAGTTGTCTATCAATGCTTTGCCCTGGTTGGCATTCAGGATTTTGTGATATGAGCTTTTTACATTATTAAGGTGATTCATTTCCAGCTGCTTTTGCAGGAAATCATGCTCATGATTATTCAATCCCTCTTCACCTTCGGGTGTATTTTCATCACTTACCCACCATTGCGGATGCTTACGCTCCATTTCGCTCGGCATAAGGCCTGAAAAAATCGCATTACGGGCATATCCGGTCGTAGTCGGCAGGATGGAATAGTAGGAAGACTCTTCTTCAATGTTGAAATATTCCTGCAAAATCGGCTGGATCATTTTCCATTGGTCATAACGGAAATTATCGATCAGCAGGAAAAACAATGGCTCATCAGATCCTTTCAGATGCGGGAAAACCTTTTGTTTCATCAATTGATGTGACAAAATAGGCTTATCCGAACGCGGATCGTTCAGCCATTCTTCGTATTCGTCTTCAATAAACTTGCAGAAATTAGCATTCGCCTCGCTTTTTTGCATGCTGAAAACCTCTGCCATACCTTGGTCTTCGGAACTTTCAAGTTCCAATTCCCAGTATATCAGCTTTTTATAAATATCCGCCCATTCTTCATGTCCGATCCGGTCCTGATATTGCATCGCGAGATTACGGAATTCCTGCTGGTAACTTAATGTCGTTTTTTCAGTTACAAGCCTTTTATTGTCCAGGATCTTCTTTACAGAAAGTAATATTTGGTTGGGATTCAGTGGTTTGATCAAATAGTCATCGATTTTGGAACCGATGGCATCTTCCATAATATGCTCTTCCTCACTCTTTGTAATCATCACAACAGGCAAATTCGGCTGTTGCTGTTTTATTTGTGCCAACGTTTCGAGGCCCGTCATACCAGGCATCATCTCATCTAAAAAAACAATGTCAAACCGGTCATTTTCAATGCGGTCCAATGCATCGGCGCCGCTGTTCACAGGCGTAACACTGTAACCTTTATTGGTTAAAAACATGATATGTGGTTTGAGAAGATCTATTTCGTCATCGGCCCAAAGAATGTTATATTGCATAGATACGTTTTTTCAATTGTTGTTAATAAAATCACTACAAGGGTAACGCCCCAGTTTGAACGGGTCGTATAAAAATACCCATTTTAACGTTTTTTAAGAGAATAGAATCTGAAAGCGCGTTGCTGAAAAAGTTACAAATAGCGTTCCAGATGGCGAAATTTAAAGTAAAAACTTTCTGCTTACACGAATCAGGTCCTCCGGCGTATCCACGCCATGAGAGTCATCGGAAGTGATCACCGCTTTGATTGCATAACCATTTTCCAGCCACCGAAGCTGCTCCAATGCTTCTGCTTTTTCGAGTGAGGAAACGGGTAGTTTAGTGATTTCCGCAAGGACGTCCGCTCGGTAAGCGTAGATACCTATATGTTTGTAAAATGTGTGAGCGCCAAGCCATTGTCCCGATTCCGGGTTGCGTAAATAAGGGATTGTTTGTCTGCTGAAATACAGGACTTCGTTGCGCTTGTTGAGAACGGCTTTGGGTACATTGTGGTTGAAAAGTATTTCATCGCTGTCAATCACTTTGACAAGCGTTGCGAGCTCCACATTACCATTCAATGCTTCTGCCAGATTATCAATGGGTTCCGGGCTGATAAATGGCTCGTCGCCCTGGATGTTGATCACATATTCGTATACGCCGTCCGTTTTGGAAAGTGCTTCGAAACAACGGTCTGTCCCGCTCTGGTGAGCACTGTCCGTCATAATGGCCTTGCCGCCGAAATCCACAACGTGGTTGAAGATTCTTTCGTCATCCGTTGCAACAATTACCTGGTCGAGTTGTGTAGCTTTGGATGATTGTTCATAAACCCGCTGGATCATGCTTTTTCCTCCTATATCAACCAATGCTTTGGCTGGAAAACGGGTGGAAGCGTAGCGGGCAGGGATTATTCCTAATATTCGCACGAGGTCGGTTGGTCTATATTTTGTTGAATTTTGTTTCAAAATAAAGCTAAAAAATTGCAAAAGGTCTTTTCTCAACGGTTTTTACAAAATATCTGGCGGATTTTACCAAACGCCGATCCGGACAGTGATCTCTGGGTGGTGGAATTGCGCGACACGACATTGAAAAAAGTGTCATTCTCTGTCATTGATACGGCGCAGATGACACAACTGTGGCATCATTCGCCCGACGAAGCCGATTGGTGGAGCTCCCTGACCGCATTTTCCCAAAACAGCATTTTCCTGCACAATTATCGCTATCCGGATGTTCCCGAACCCACCGACTTACTGGCATTCTCAGCCACCGACGGCCATTTTCGGTGGGCGTTACCCGGACATTTAATGGTAAAACAGCTGGATTCCAGGCATATAGAAGTCGCAACCAAGTCGGGAGAGCAGTTTGTTCATAAAGAATGTGATGTGGAAACAGCTGCAACCGCGTCGATGAAAGAAAATTATGGGCCGCAAATGGAAAAAGTAATTTTACAGGAACCGGTTCGTTACAGGAAGGACAGCGTTTATTTCCAAAAGCTGGCCTCATTTATCCGTGAAATAACCAACGGGCATGAAGCCGTAACGATTGATTATTTGGAGAAAAGACCCTATATAATGTTTTCTTATTATATTTACGATCAGGATAAATCAGTTCAATACCTCCTCATTGTGACCGATCAAAGGCAGTTGGTTTTACATGAACAACTATCCGAAGAACGCGAAGGAATGGGCCGCTCAACGATGATGTTAAAAGCATCTACATTGGTTTATCTTAAAAATAACAACGAGTTTTCGAGTCTAACACTTTCATAATAAATGAAATACATTTTTTGCCTGACCATTTTGTTAGGTTTGTTGACAGGTATGAGTGAGGCCCGGGCAAACGGGAGTTATAAGGTTGACTCCGTTGGGGTCGAAAGAGTGGGAGGTAAGATTTTCGTTCTGCATAGGGTAAACCAGGGACAGACCATGTTTGCGGTGGTCCGTCAGTACGGCACTTCCATTCAGGCGCTTCGCGAGGCTAACCCCGGTATGGCTGATCAGATTCAGTCGGGACAGACGATCAGGGTTCCTTATACACCGAAAACCAGCAAGAAGGATTCGAAAAAGGAAGACAAGAAAGAGGATAAAAAAGAAGATAAGAAAGAGGATAAAAAGGACGCTGCGAAAGCTGAGGTGAAGGAAGTAAAACCAACTGTAACAACACCTGCGGCCACGACACCTGCTCCATCAGCACCAGTTGCTACCGCCCCTGCACCCACAACAACATCTGCACCAACTGCCAGCGCAACCGTCGCTGCGCCAGCTAACGGCCTACACAAAGTTGAGCCAGGCGAAACGCTTTACCGTGTTGCAGTGAAATACGGCGTATTAATGGCTGATCTGAGAAAGTGGAACAACCTGGCCGACGACAATCTGAAAGACGGACAAGAGCTGATCGTCAGCGAGAAAGCACCTGAAAAGCCAGCTCCAACGGTTGCTGCGCCTGCGCCAAAGGTTACTACTACAACCACAGTGGTAAAAGATTCTGTAAAGGCAAAAGCGATTGTTCCTGAGAAAGTGGTGAAGCCGGTTGAAGAAGTTGCGCCTCCGAAAGTCGTAAAGGGCAAGAAGAAATCAGAATCCGGTCTGGCGGAAGTGATTGAGACGGATGAAAGCACTAGCAAATTCCTGGGCCTGCACCGCACTGCTCCCGTGGGCGCTTTGGTTGAGGTTTTAAATGAATATAATCAGGAAAAAATCATCGTCCGCATCATCGGCCGCATTCCCGATACGAGCATTAATGACGACATTGTAATCAAGTTATCTTCAAGGGCTTTTGAAAAAGTTTCGCCGAACAGCAAACGATTCCGGGCAGTTGTCAGTTATCTTGAATAGCATCCTACATCAACATTATGAAGCATTTACCTCAATTTCGTTCCAAAAGAGAAGAGGAGCGGGCAGCACTGAAAAACACCACCGGCTATAAATTATGGAGCGTGATGTTTACGATTCTTTATCCGTTTATCGCCATTTTTACCTTCTTGTTTTCGGGCATCATTATGTTTTTTTCAGGTATTTCAAAAGTTTTGGCTTACCTGTTCGGAGGAAGCCATGCACGGCACTGAGGTTATCATCCCTACATTTTCATCATTCGTTACGGATTTATTGGAAGAAAAGGCCGAGCAATATAATCAGCCTGCATTCATTCCTTTGGACCCGATCAGCATTCCGCATTCATTTTCTGTCAAACAGGACATTGAGATTATGGGTTTTTGGGCCGCAGTGCTTGCCTGGGGACAACGGAAGACCATTATCAACAAATGTCACGAATTGTCTGCGCTGATGGACGGCGCACCTTACGATTTTGTCCTAAATCACACAGAAAGCGACCTAAAACCTTTCCTGCATTTCAAGCACCGCACATTCAACGCGACAGATACGCTTTATTTCCTGCATTTTTTCCAGCAATATTATCGTAAGCATGAATCGCTTGAATTTGCATTCAGCAGTCACATGCAGGAAGGCGAGGAAACCATTGAAAACGCTTTAATAGGCTTTCACAACCTCTTTCGGGACTCAGAAAATTTCCCGTCCAGAACCGCCAAACACATTGCCACACCATTAAGAAAATCATCCTGCAAGCGCCTGAACATGTTCCTGCGCTGGATGGTTAGAAAAGACGACAGAGGCGTGGATTTCGGCATTTGGAACACTATTAAACCCTTCCAGCTCGTGTGCCCCTGCGACGTCCACGTAGACCGCGTCGCCCGCCTTCTAGGCCTCATCAAGCGTCCGCTCACCGACTGGCAAACCGCCAAAGAGCTGACCGCCTCCCTGAAGCAACTTAACCCTGATGATCCTGTGAAGTACGATTTTGCTTTGTTTGGGCTGGGGATTGAAGGCTTCGCGAAGTAATTCCTTTAAAGGACCTCTATACTTAAAATGGCTTTGTCGGTTAGTTTCAGTGATTTTCCGATTACTCACTGCTTCCTGCCTTTCATTCATTCTTTTGGCTTATCAAACTTTACAAAGAGCAAATTGCTTGCCTTAAACGGACTCTTCCGATTTGTGAACCAAAATTAAAGCGCGATGAAAAAAGTTTATCTGACAGGATGTCTTCTTGGCTTTTTCTTATCTGCGAAGCCGCTGGAGGGGAGAGTACGACTGCGTCCTCAAATACTTCGGTGGGTAGCAGTGCCGGCTATGAAAATCAAGTTGGAATTGGAAATACTAACCTGGGATACAGAGCGGGATATAAGAACCAGACAGAATATAATACTTTCATAGGCTATTCAGCAGGTGCATCAACACAAAGTGGTTATCATAATTCCTTTCTGGGAACCGATGCAGGCCTTTTCAACAAATACGGAAGCTGGAATTCATTTTATGGTTCGGGGTCGGGCAAGTCAAGCCAGGGCCATTATAACAGCTTTTCCGGTGTGAATACGGGCTTCAAAAATGACACAGGAGAGGGAAACAGTTTTTTTGGCAGTCATGCAGGGTATAATAACAAGACTGGACAGGAAAACACCTTCATCGGGTCAAAATCAGGAAGCGGGATCTTTGGAGATTTGTATAATGCAACTGCAATTGGTGCAAATGCATTCGTGAGCAATAGTAACAGCCTTGTTCTCGGAAACAATGCAAATGTAGGAATTGGCGTTTCGGCTCCTAATTATAAGTTACAGCTTAATACATTCTCGGCAGCAAAACCTGGATCTTCCACTTGGATCGTTGCATCTGATCGTCGTTTAAAAAAGGATGTTTCAGACTTTAAGGATGGTCTGGATTTGATTCAAAAGATGAAGCCTGTTTGGTTTACTTACAATGGAAAAGCAGGCATTGAGACAGACAAAAAGTTTGTTGGCATCATTGCACAAGAAATGCAGCAAATAGCGCCCTATACGATCGGCAACTTCACTTATCAGGATTCACTAGGCAACAAAACGGAGTATCTGGACTATGATGCGGGTGCGGTGACTTATATGCTGGTTAATGCGGTGAAGGAACAGCAGGAGATTATTGATCAGAAAGAAACGAAAATTCAGGATTTGGCTAGGCGTTTGGAACAATTGGAAAGAATTGTAGCTTCGGGAACAATCAAGCCGCTAGCTGGAAACAATGCGGCACGGCAGGAGCCGAATGAGAATGGTGTAGTGCTGGAACAAAACGCGCCCAATGGATTTTCTCAAAGCACTGCAATTCGCTTTTTCATTCCACAAACTGTGAAAGAGGCCGTAATTAATGTCTATTCAGTGGAAGGCGTTAAGGTAGGTTCGTACCCGGTTCTGGACCGCGGTGAGAGTACATTAACTTTGTCGGCAGACCAGTTTGCGAGCGGTGTCTTTGTCTATGACCTGGTAACCGATGGCAAAAGCAATGGTGCCAAGAAAATGATGATTACCAAATAAGCACTGCTAACTCAAAAAAATGCTGGCTCCGTGACAAAGCCAGCATTTTTTTGAATATATCAAACCCTACATCGCTGCGCTATCGAACTTTATCCATTCGATTCCGAAAAGAGGTTTCGGGCCTGCTGAGGGGTTTTTGAACACGAAAAACAGTTTGTGTAGCTTGTTGTCTGCGGGCGCTTTGACAGCAATGTTGATGGTTTCGGCCTTATCGACCTTTCCTTCACCAACTTTTGGTCCCGCAACGCCGTCGAGATGAATTTCGAGTATTCCGCCTGCTGTCCGTTCCGCAACCGAAGAAACGGCAACCGACAGATTTGAAATTCCACTCAGATCAATGTCATCAAATGAGATAAAACTGCTGTTTTTCGTGCCTATGACCATTTCACCACCTTTTTCATTTTTGAATTTAAAAATGTTGCTGGTGCTGTCCGCTGCATTGGCCAGGATGGTTGCCGGGCGCAATGCAATGGTTTTTGAACCGGTTAATGGTCCCATGGCTGCGCTGCCTTTATCTGTGTAGCTGGCTGTGAAAATATAGGAGCCATCCTTCTTCTTAGCCTCGGTTACATAACTGCTTTTCAGCGGCTTTTTATCAACCACTTTTTCCTTCGCCAGGGACAGAATGTATTTTACCATTTCCTCCGCTTCTTCCGGTTTATGTTGCGGATGCGCTGCCATAGCTTGCTCACCCCAAACCCCTCCACCACCGCGGATCACTTTTTCCGCAAGTGTTTTTACCGAGTTGCGTTCTTTTTCATAGCGTTTCGCTACTTCAATATAAGCTGGTCCGATAGACTTTTTATCAATAGAATGACAAGCTTTGCAGTCGCTCAGCTCAATCAGTCGCTTGCCGGTTTCGAAGCCTGTATTCGCCACATGGCCTTGTGCCAACTGCGTTTTATCGAAACCTTCCAAATAGTTGATCGTCAATGTCACTTCATCTGCCGGGATCTTTTTGTCGGCCAGACTTCCATCTTCCTTATCAGCCACGGAAACTTCGTAATTCACAGGTTTATCATTCCAATAAAACGTCTTGTTTCCCTTAATGGCGACATCTACTTTTGGAATAGCATTACCCGCTTTCACGGTTACTTCTGATGTGTTGGAATTTCCGGCACTGTCTGTCACTTTCAAAATCGCAACGTATTCGCCTGGCTTGGTATATGAGAAGCTTGGATTAGCAACTGTGCTTTTTGGAAGTCCTTTGCCAAATGTCCATTCATATTTCACCGCGTCGCCATCATGGTCAATAGAGCCTTTTGACGAGAAATTAACCTTCAAAGGAACCGCTCCAACCGTGTTTGTGGCTGTAGCTAGTGCAACCGGAACGCGATTTCCAGCATTGTATGTGATGTGGGACAAGCTGGCCTCATCATTTTGCGCAAACCAGTTCGGGCCATACTCCAATGTGTACAATGAACCGTCGTTCGCAAACTGCATATCAATAGGATGACTAAACTTGGTGTTTGGCAGGAAGCGCTCAATATTTTGCAAATCTCCCTGCTCGTTCATGGTTACAATGTTAATGTAATCGCGGATCCAGTCATATGCGAAGAACTTTCCATTGTAGTAACCCGGGAATTTGTTTTTGCTATCCTGGAAATCCGCAGCATAGTAAACCGGGCCAGCCATCGCATTACGGCCACCTTTGCCAACAATAGCGCCGAAATCAGGCGAATCGGCATATGGATAATAAATGAATGCTGGCTGTGCAGGCGGAAGTTCTTGTAAACCAGTGTTATGCGGTGAATTGTTGATCGGCTTAGCCGGATCGAAAGGTTTTCCCGACGTGCTGTCCGCAAAATTGAATTCAACATATGGCTTATTGTCAGCAATGAAAAGCGGATAACCGAAGTAGCCTGCTTTTCTTGCCTGGTTAACCTCGTCATAACCGCGCGGGCCGCGTTTTGGATCATCATTGGATGCATCCGGGCCTACGTCACCCCAATACAAATAACCTGTATGCTGATCCACTGAAATACGATACGGGTTTCTCGTTCCCATGACATAAATCTCTGGCCTTGCTCGGCGGTCGCTACCGTTTGGGTCTCCGGGAGGGAACAGGTTTCCTTCCGGAATGTCGTACAAGTTAGTCCCGCCCGGCATATTCGCCCGGCGATCGCCATATCTTGGCTTGATCCTGAGCACCTTACCACGCAAGGAATTCGTGTTTGACGAAGTATGGCGACCATCCCAGCCTTCACGTCCCGGCCGTCCGTCGATCGGTCCATAACCATTTGATTGGAAAGGGTTTACGTCATCACCCGTAGATAAATACAAATTGCTCTTTGCATCCCAGGCGATAGAACCTCCCGTATGGCAGCAATCATTTCTTTTCACCGGCACAGTCAGCAAAACTTCCTCGGTCGAAAGCAGCAACGTGTCTTTTACATCATCATACTTGAAGCGCGATAAATGCTGAGCTGTGTCTTTTTCAGTTGACGGAGGCGAATAGTAAAGGTAAACGAGCTTGTTGGTTTTGAAGTTTGGGTCAATGTTTAAGCCCATCAAGCCATATTCCTGTTTGATATAAACGGGAACATCTGCAACAACTTTGATCTTACCCGTTTTTGGATTGTAGAGTTTGAGTTTTCCTTTACGCTCAGACAGCAAAACACGCTGATCGTCCAGCACTACAAGCTCTGTCGGCTCGTCCAGTTTCGTTGCCAGCACTTTCTTGGTGAAGCGGTTTTCTTCGGGACGGGATTTGGAATAATCCAGCTTGGAAGCCATGACATAGTTGAGGCCGCCGGTTAAATGTTTTACAAAAACCGGGTTGACAAAAGTGGCATCCTCATGCCCGAAATTGGTATAAAACGCCTTTCCGCCGTCATATTCGTGATACCATGACATCGGATGATCATCGCCCATTTTTCCGTCTTTGTAAGACTTTTCATCGATCTTAACCAGCACATTAACCTTCGGATTGAAATTTTTGAAGTCATAAAACTCATCCTTAATCTTCCATTTTTTAGGAAAATCGGTCATGGATTCGTGCTTGTCATTCACCACATAAGCCTCGCCTTCCTGCACATTCGGATTGCCCGGGTGGCTCATGAATTGTGCGCCTGCCAGCTTGTTATACCACGGCCATTCATATTCTGTGTCCGTAGACGCGTGAATGCCCAGATAACCGCCACCAGCCTGAATGTAGCGTTCAAATGCATCCTGCTGCTTGTCGTTCAGGATGTCGCCTGTTGTATTCAGGAAAAGGACAGCGCTGTATTTTTGTAAGTTCTTTTCATTAAAAACAGAGGAATTCTCTGTTGTATCCACTGCAAAGCCCTTTTCTTTGCCCAGCTTAATAAGCGCCGTTCGTCCTGCCGGGATCGATGAATGTCGGAAGCCTGCCGTTTTTGAGAAAACAAGCACCCGCTTTTCAGGGGGCACCGTTTGCGCGGTTGCATTTACACAAAAATAGGCCATTGCCACAATGCCAATCTTCCGCAGCTGTTTTGGTAAAATTCGATTTAAAAAATTACTCATCCTTCGAGTCATAATGGAGTTAACTGATATAGCAAAAAAACCTATCTTCCATAAGGAAAATAGGTTTTCAATATACTTGTGAAGTCGACAATTAAAGTCCTAACACCTTGCGGTTGAATGCCTCATCGGCGCCCGTTCCCGCAAAATCGTCAAATGCTTTCGTAGTTACTTCGATAATGTGGCTTTCAATGAATGGTGCGCCTTCCGCTGCTCCCTGAACGGGAGATTTGATGCAGCATTCCCATTCTAAAACCGCCCAGCTGTCGTAATCGTACTGAGATAGTTTTGAGAAAATGCTGTTGAAGTCAACCTGACCGTCGCCTAGCGAACGGAAACGTCCGGCACGATCGGCCCAGCCTGCAAAACCGCTGTAAACGCCTTGCTTACCCGTTGGATTGAATTCCGCGTCTTTTACGTGGAACGCCTTGATACGATCGTGGTAAAGGTCGATGAATTGTAGATAATCCAATTGCTGCAACACAAAATGGCTTGGATCGTAATTAATGTTGGCACGCGTATGGCCGTCCAGATAGTCAACGAACATTTCGAAAGTTGAGCCATCGAACAAGTCTTCGCCCGGGTGCAGCTCGTAGCATACATCCACGCCGTTTTCGTCATAAACATCCAGGATCGGTTTCCAGCGCGCTGCCAGTTCTTTGAAAGCAGTTTCAACCAAACCGGCCGGGCGTTGCGGCCATGGGTAAAGGAATGGCCACGCCAATGCGCCAGAAAATGTTGCACTCGCTTTCAAACCAAGGTTAGCACTTGCTTTGGCCACATATTTTAAATGCTGCGTAGCCCATTCCGCACGCGCTTTCGGGTTATTTCTAACTTCGGGAACTGCAAAACCGTCATACATTTCATCATAAACCGGATGCGAAGCAACCAATTGTCCGATAATGTGTGAGGCGAGTTCAGTGATTTCCAAGCCTTTATCAGCCAGCTTTCCTTTCAGCTCATCCGCATAAGTCTGCGATTCAGCAGCCTGCTTCACATCAATCACACGAGGATCCCAGGTAGGAAGCTGCAAGCCTTTATAGCCCAACCCCGCCATGTAATCAGCGATAGAATCCAATGAATTAAACGGAGCCTCATCGCCCAAAAACTGGGCAAGAAAGATTCCAGGTCCTTTTATTGTTTTCATAATGTTATTGATTCAAAATTAAATAGTTACCCATGCCTGTGCTTTGTTGCTTTCCAGGATTTTTTCACAGATCAGCAGCTCGCGGTAGCCGTCTGCGAAGGTTGGGAATGTTGGTTTTTCTGGTTGTTTGCCTTCTGCGATGGCAGCGTACACTTCTTTGAACATTTGTTTTGAAGTGTCCGGGAAGCCTTCGTTGTGTCCGCCCGGGAATGTGATGGTGGAGCGAACGTCTTCATTCACCAGAGACGGATCGCGCATCAGGATTTCATTCGCTTTATCGCGGTTTCCTATCCACATTTCGTTGGGTGATTCTGAGCACCAGCTGAATGTTTTCTTCGAACCGGAAATTTCCAGGCTCATGCGGTTTTTACGGCCGGCAGAAACTTGTGAAACGGTGATGACCCCTTTGTTACCATTATCGAAACGAAGCAAAACGTTCGCATGATCTTCGGTTGTAATGGGGACGTCGGCATAATCTTCCGGTTGGAGCATTTTGCCAGAATAGGTTTCAACAGCTTTAAGCGGCTTCTTACGTGTTTTATGAACGGTGTTGAAATCGGCCATAACGGCAACGGTTTTCAATCCCGTAATGTATTCCAGAATATCCATCAAGTGAGAGCCAATGTCGGCAATCGCGCGAGAATCGCCGGATTTGTCCGGTTCAAGGCGCCAGTTGTAGTCGGTTTGGTAAAACAGCCAGTCTTGCAGATACGAACCGATAAACGAATAAATTTCACCCAATTCGCCTTTTTCACGCATGGATTTCATCTGGCGCGCCAAAGGATAGTAACGTAAATTAAAATGCACTGCATTAACAAGGCCTGTTTCAGCAGCCAGTTTTACCAGTTCTTCTGCTTCGTGCAGGTCTTTGGCAAGCGGTTTTTCACAAATAACATGTTTCCCGGCAAGCAATGCAGCTTTTGACTGGGAATAGTGAAGAAAGTTTGGTGTACAAATGTGAATGGCCTGAATGTCATCTTGTTTCAGTAATTCATCAAATGTGTAGGAACGGGCGATTCCGAGTCCATCGGCTTTTTCTTTTGCAAGCTCAGCGGTTACTTCGCAAAGTGCAGCAACTTCTACATTGGGAAGACGTCTCAAAGCTTCGATGTGTGCGGGCCCAATGAAGCCGGTTCCGACAACGCCAACTTTAATTTTGTTCATAAAACGGGTATTGAATGAAAAGGTGAAAAAAGATTAGATCAGAAACTTGTCCATTTGGTATCCGAAGCATTTGACGCTATGACGGCATCAATGAACTTCATACCCCTAAGGCCATCCTGTGCCGACGGAAAATCATAAACGGGATCAGCTTTGCCGCCTTCCCAGTATGCTCTCAAATGGATGGCAAAATTGCGGTATAGGTTCGCAAATGCCTCAAAATAGCCTTCCGGGTGACCTGCGGGAATGCGGGTGTGCACCTGAGCGGCTTTGGATAAGTTACCTACACCGGTGCGGATGATCCTTGCGCCCTGGTTGGTTTTGTGGATTAATGTGTTCGGGTCCAGCTGCTTCCATTGCAAGCCGCCTGTTTCGCCGTAAACACGAATGTTCAGGTCATTTTCTTCGCCGTTGGCAATCTGGCTGTTTTGCAGAATCCCTTTTGCACCATTGTCGAAGCGTAGCAATACATGCGCATCGTCGTCCAGTAAGCGGCCTTCCACGAAAATTGTCAGATCGGCGCAAACCTGGGTAATTTTCAGCCCGGTAATGTATTCGGCCAGGTTTTCGGCATGTGTTCCGATGTCGCCTAAGCCACCCGCAGCGCCTGAGCGTTTCGGGTCGGTTCTCCATGCAGCCTGCTTATTACCAGTCACTTCTACCAATGTTGCCAGCCAGCCTTGCGGATATTCCACGATCACTTTCCGGATCTTGCCGATAGCACCCGAAGCGATCATATGTTTCGCTTCTTTGACCATAGGATAGCCCGTATAATTGTGGGTGAGGCAGAAAATCAAGCCTGTTTTTTCAACCAATGCTGTGATTTCCTCTGCTTCCTCCGTATTCAATGTGATAGGCTTATCGCAAACAACGTGAAAACCGTTTTCGAGGGCTAGTTTAGTAGGGGCCTTGTGCATGTGGTTGGGCGTTACAATGGCCACAAAATCCATGCGTTCTCCCTCGGGAAGCTCTTTTTCTTTGAGGATCATTTCCTCGAAATCGTTGTATAATCTATCCTCCGGCAAATATAAAGCTCTGCCCGTCTCTTTCGATTTGGAAGGATCGGAACTGAACACACCACAAACCAGCTCTATTTCTCCATCCATAATAGCAGCACGGCGATGGACGCCGCCTATAAAGGCATCAAGCGATCCGCCCACCATACCCATCCTAATCTTTCTTGACATTCCAGTTGGTTTAAAGTTTTGAAAAGATTTATAACATGTTAAAGAGTAGTATAGATGACTCTTACTTCTTACAAATATAATTTTAACACTTAAAAAACACTTCCCAGGCATAACTAAATGCAGTAGAAAAAGCGTTTATTTGTTTTTTCAGTGAAATTCTTTCATAAAAACAGCAGTCTCCATAAGGTTAATCATCCATTTAAATAACAAACCCTTTTAGTCTCATGACTCAAACAATTAATAGCGACAGGCTTTTTAATGCTAGTTGTTTTGCTCTTATTACCACCGCTTTTTCTTTCAGTATCCGGGCGGGTATCCTTCCACAGCTGGGGGATGAATTTGGCCTGACTGCGGAGCAGCTTGGGTTTATTAACCTTATGTTTTTCCTCGGTTTCCCCTTGTCCATGATCATTGGCGGACTTGTTTACCACACCGTGGGCCCGAAAATCATCATGCAAATTGCATTTGTCTGCCACGTAATCGGCATTCTCCTTACCATATATGCAGGCGGTTATACCGGCCTTTTGATCTCGACATTTTTTATTGGAATCGGAAACGGATGTACGGAAGCGGCCTGTAACCCAATGATAGCGGACACTTATGAAGGTTTGAAAATGAATAAGATGCTCAACCGCTTCCATATGTGGTTCCCGGGCGGAATCGTTGTAGGGAGTTTGATATCGAAGTTCATGACCGATGCGAACCTGGGATGGCAGGCGCAAATATGGGTGATTATGATCCCGGCTGTGATTTATGCATTCTTATTCTGGGGACAGGCGTTTCCTAAGCCTCACGTCGCAGGTGTAACTTCAATAGGCGAAAACCTGAAAGCAATGGCTTCGCCTTTGTTCATATTTATCTTCGTTTGCATGACGCTGACCGCTATTTCTGAGTTCGGGCCACAGCAATGGACGGGGTTGATCATGAGCAAGAGCGGTGCAAGTCCAATGCTTATTCTTGCCCTCGTAACAGGCTTAATGGCTTTAATCCGCTTCTTCGCTGCGCCAATCGTGAAAGTCCTTGGCGCAACAGGGATTCTCTGGGGTTCGTCTATTCTCGCGGCAATCGGAATTTATTTATTTAGCACGGTAACAGGCGGAGCGGCTTATGCGGCAGCGGTTATCTTCGCGATGGGCGTGGGCCTTTTCTGGCCAACGATGATTGGTTTTATTGCACAGAATGTTCCGCTTAGCGGCGCGTTGGGAATGTCCATCGTAGGTGGTGTGGGTATGTTCTCAACCGCGATCTGGCAGCCTGTTATCGGTAAATGGCTCGATGATGCGAAAGCTGAAAAGATAGCAGCTGGTCTGACAGGTGATGAAATGGAACTGGCAGCCGGTCAGGCGACGCTCAGCACCATGATCATTTTCCCTGCCATATTGATCGTTGCATTCGGGATTTTGTTCTTCTGGATGAAAGGCAGACGTTCAACAACCACAACTACGGCAGCAGCGCATTAATTTGCTAGCTTATAAAATAGGAGAGGGTGCCGTACGGCACCCTCTTTTTTTTGTTGCTATGCAATCAATAAAGGCTATTTCAACTTCACAATGGTAACACCCGCCCCGCCGCGGTCCGGATGCTCGTCCTGCATGCCGGAAACTTGCGAGTAACCTCTCAAATGGTTCCTGACCAATGTCCGGAGGATGCCATCGCCCTTTCCATGTACAATGCGCAGTTCGTCGTAGCCGAGCATGATGGCGTTGTCCATAAACTGGTCTACAAGCCCCAATGCTTCTTCCCCGCGTTTGCCGCGCATATCCAGATTAAAACTGAAATTGAGCATACGCTCATTCAAATCAACGCCCTTAGCACTGGTTTTCAACTTCTTTTCGCCCGTCGCGGCTTTGTAAGTTTTGTTAGAAACCTTTTCCAATCGATTCAGCTTGATGGTAGATTTCAGGTCACCGATCCGCACTTCGGCGTCTTTTCCTCTTAATCCGATGACCTCACCAATAGCCGTTTGTCCCACAATCCGGACGTAACTGCCAGGGGTAATGTCGCCGCTTTCGGGTTCGAAAATGTCTTCTGCCGGTGCCGGTTCAGTCACTTGTTCCAGTTCGAGGTTTTTCTTGCCAAATTTTTCAAGCTCGACCCTTACCGTTCTGGTTTTTTCCTTTTCGGCTTTATTTTCTTTAATCTCCCGGATCGTATTCTCAATCAGCTGATTAGCGTCCGCAATGAGCGTTTTGGCTTTCTGCTTTGCCTCGTTAACGATCTTTTTCTCATTGTTATCCAGCTTTTCTTTCAGTGCTGTGTAATCGGCAAGTTGTTTGGTCAGCTTGCGCTCCTTAATGCCGACTTCAATGTTCTTTTCGGCGAAAACCCGTCTTTCAATGTCGAGCTCTTTCAACAGTTTTTCAAAATTCACCTGCTGCGTTCCCAGCTTTTCCTTCGCACGGTCGACCACAGCATTCGGCAGCCCTATTTTGGAAGCGATTTCAAATGCAAAAGAACTGCCCGGCCTTCCTATTTCGAGCTGATAAAGCGGTTCCAAGTGCTCGCCGTCAAAACGCATGGCACCATTCACAAGGCCTTCGGTTTTGTCCGCAAGCACTTTCAGGTTGGTATAATGCGTATTGATCACGCCATATGCACCTGATTTGGTCAGGTTTTCGAGGATTGCTTCGGCTATTGCCCCGCCAAGTCCCGGCTCCGTTCCAGTTCCGAATTCATCGATCAGGAAAAGCGTGCGCCTGTTGGCCATGGCCAGGAAATGCCGCATGTTCGTTAAGTGCGAGCTGTATGTACTAAGGTCATTTTCAAGTGATTGTTCATCGCCGATATCAATGAAAATGTTTTGGAAAAAACCCATTGTAGAACCTTCCGCAACCGGCACCAGCAAGCCGCATTGGAACATATACTGTATTAGTCCGACCGTTTTTAACGACACCGACTTTCCACCTGCATTTGGCCCGGAAACAATGAGTATGCGCTGCTTTTCCTGCAATTCAATGTTAAGCGGAACCACTTTCTTGCCTTGTTTCTGGAAAGAAAGATGTAATAACGGGTGCCTCGCATCGCGCCAGTCTATGAACTGTTTATTGAAAAAAGGCGGGTTAATCGCACTCATTTCAGCAGCTAGCTTTGCTTTGGCCCTCAGGAAATCCATCAATCCTAAAAAGCCATAGGCCTTTTGCAGGTCCGGGACGTAAGGCCGGAGCTGCGCGGTAAGTTCCAGCAGGATCCGGTTAATCTCACGGCGTTCCTCGTATTCCAGTTCGCGGATCTCGTTATTGGATTCGAAAACGTCCGTTGGTTCAATGAATACGGTTTGCCCGGTGGCCGACTCATCGTGCACAAATCCCCGCAGCTTACGCTTGTGCTCAGCGGCAACCGGAATAACCATCCGGCCATTGCGTATGGTAAGCGAAACATCGTCGCCAACCCAGCCATTGCTTCGTGCCGATTTCAGGATCGTATCCAGCTTCTTGCGAATGCCCGCTTGTTCGGATATAAGCCTCTTTCTGATGCGTGATAATTCCGATGAAGCCGAATCTCTGATTTGCCCCCGATCATCAATAATGCGGTCAATGGCGTCCGTAATGGCCTTGTCGACGCGGATTGTTTTGGCATATTCGCCCAGGATCGGGTAAGCTTCCGGCTCTTCATTTGCGAAAAAGCGAAGGCAAAGTCTGATGGTGAGCAGCGAAACTTTAATGTCGGAAAATTCGGCCTGCGTGAGCAGCATTCCCTCAATTGCCGCGCGTTTCAGAAAGGAAGTGGCGTCAATGTAATTCTGAGAAGGGAAATTTTCGCCGATCTGCATAATCTTCTGCATTTCAGCGGTTTGACTTACGAGCTTTTCTACAAGTCCGAAGTTTTCCGAAAACTTGATTTTCTCAACGTAACTCTGCCCCAGCGGGCTTATACAAGCTTCTTTGAGCCGCTCCCGCAGCTTGTCAAAGCCTAATTTTTGTTCTAATGTATTGGGATAAAGCATTTTTTATGGCTATCGGCCTGCGGCAATCCGCTTTCGGCCTGAAATATTGTAAAACATAACGCAATCCGACAGCCATAACCCGACAGCCGGTTGCTTCTTAAAATAAAGTCCTGATTTCTTCTTTTAAGACCTTTAATGCATGTGCCGAAGGCTGCACTTCTCTCTCGATCACGTGCGAAAATATTTTTTTTGCAAGATCCGCAGGAGGGGAGTCCGCAGCCACTTCCGTAGAAGCCTGGTTAATAACAGCAACCATTTCGTTCATGGCGTTCGTCACCTGTTCCCAAGCATTGCTGCTGATGTACATTTGCTGCGCAACATTATGATTGTATTCTTCGCGGATCTCGTGCAGGAGGATCTGTTGCAATTCCAGTGAGCTCATTGCCGAGGGCACCAGTCTTAACAACAAATTATTAGGTGCGATCCGTTCTAGAAAGAGGCACATGCGTTCGTAAGCCTGCAACCTTAATGGAAGCGTAATGTCGGTATGTTTGCCGCGGATTTCCCATCTTTGCTTATCCGACAACTTGGATGCTACGGTTGTAATGGTCGCATAGATGCCGAAGATTATGGCCAAGCCAAGCACGAAAATAACAAGCAGTGAATAATATTCCATCGTTTTTAGAGTGCTGATTTTGATCAATAAACCGCAAAATTAAAGGAATAACTGCATTAAGCAGAGAATTATTTGAAATAGCGAATGGATTGACAGCCTTTCGTGTTCATGGAGATACTTAACACAACATTGCATCAGATCTCAAATGGAAAGCCCTGTTCAGCTTACAGATAAGGCCAAAACGGAAATAAGGACAACATTAGCCGCCAATAAAATTCCAGATACTTACGGATTAAGGGTGGGACTAAAAGGCGGCGCATGCAGCGGTTCATTTCTGCTGGGTTTCGACACCGCAACCGAGCATGACCAGACTTATGTGGTGGATGATATCAAGATCTTTGTGGACAGGCGACACCTTATGTACGTAATCGGTTTGTCTGTCGATTTCGAGGAAGGAGCGAACGGCACTGGTTATACGGTTTCTACCGAGGAAAAGGTGTAATTAAGTATTTGCATTAATCTTCAATGGTTACATGTTTCCAGTTTTCTCCCGAACGAATCCTGTTAAGCTGCGTATGCGTGATCCCAAACTGCTTTGCAATCATTTTTAAGCGGTTATTGTCATTCTTCAACAGCTTCTTTATGATCCTTACCTTGCTCTCCGTCAGTTTGTAGTTTTTAGTCCTCCTTGGGATAACACGATTGATAAATGCTGGGTTTTCCCGATTATGGTCGATCATTTCGGCTTTGGTAACCCATTTCAGGTTCTCGAAATGGTTGTTTTGTTTTTCAAAATCCGAGTGAATCACGAAGATGTGTTCATCGCTTGGTTTGTCAACAAAATGCTCCGCTACGAGCTTGTGCACGTATCTGTTGATCGTCTTTCCACCTGTTACCCGTATGTTTAATGATCTGTAACCTTGTATTACAGAGCCTTTTATCACTGCGCCTTCTTTTGGATTATTCTGAAAGCTCTTTAACCTGCCGTAATTTGATACTTCGTAATGAGGAGCGTTCTCGATTTCGTCGAAGATAATTTTTGCCCACTTTTCGTTCCAGAAACTCCGACCTACATTTGACTCATTCATTTTGATACAATATATAATAGTTTTTAAAGCTGTTTTTAGTACTCACTCACACGATCTGTTGTCTTGGAAACGATTTTGCATCTTTTCGATGTTAATGAGCAAGGAATATGATTCCATTTGTTCACTAAATCTAAAAGTATGAAGCGCACGCTTATCCTCGGAGCAACCTCAAATCCCACCAGATACGCTTATCTGGCTGCACAAAAACTCAGAACCTACGGACATCCGATTTTGCTCCTTGGCCGGAGAAAGGGAACTGCATTAGGTGAAGAAATTCATTTGGACAAACAAGACTGGAAGGATGTAGATACGGTGACGTTATACATTAATCCAACCCATCAGCCCGAATATTACGATTATATCCTTTCTTTAAACCCTAAACGCGTCATCTTCAATCCCGGTACAGAGAATCCTGAATTTAAAAGCATCCTAGTAGATAAAAATATCATACCAATAGAGGGATGCACGCTAGTAATGCTTTCAGTTGGCCAATATTAGGCTATTTACCACCTGATCAGCGCAGAAGCCCACGTAAACCCGCTTCCGAAGGCAGCCAGACAAATAAGGTTTCCATCTTGTAACCGGCCCTGCTCCCAGGCTTCCGCCATGGCGATGGGGATGGAGGCTGCCGTGGTGTTACCGAAACGTTGAATGTTATTAACCACTTGTGCCTCAGACAGCCCTAGTTGTTGCCGCACATAGTCGCTGATACGGATATTGGCCTGGTGCGGAACCAGTAAATCAAGATCGCTTTGCTGAAATCCATTCGCTTCCAGGGCCTCAGTGATCACCTCTCCAAAACGGACGATTGCGTGCTTAAAAACCGCATTTCCGTTCATATGAACATTGAAACCACCCTCGTCGAGCATTTCTTTTGTGGCAGCCCGGCCAGGACGGCTGCTGCCTGGTTCTTTTACATATAAATCTTCTGCAAAACGCCCGTCTGCGTGAAGGTGTGTAGATAATATACAATGTTGGGGATCTTCAGTAGCGGTAAGAACCGCTGCCCCGGCGCCGTCTCCGAAGATTACGGCGGTGTTTCTGCCGGCCGTGGTCTTGTCAATCCAGGAAGACTGGATCTCGCTGCCGATCACCAGTGCTGTCTTATACATGCCGGAGCGGATGAACTGATCCGCAATGGAGAGTGCATATAAAAACCCGGAGCATTGCTGACGGATATCGATCACCGGCTTCCCGTCCATGCCGAGCTCGCGCTGCATTAAAAAGGCGGAGCCGGGAAAGAAATAGTCGGGTGTAATGGTGGCGTAAACTAGAACGTCGATGTCGTTGGGCTCCAAACCTGCACGTTCCAGTGCCTGCCGGGAGGCTGCTGCGGCCATGCTGTAATTGGTGTCTTTTCCATGCTCAAAGTAGCGGCGTTCGCGGATTCCGGTCCTTTCCTGGATCCATTCATCCGAAGTCTCCATCCATTTGGTCAGGTCATTATTGGTGACAATGTTATCAGGCACGTAATAGCCAAGACCGGTTATTTTAGAGAAAGCCATACTTTTTTTGCGAAGAATTACTTGAAAACACCCGTGACAAAGTTGCAATAAAAACTAAATGTTACCAATTGATCTATCCTTTTTCGTGACATTATCCAGCACCGAAAGCAGGATGTAAAGAATGATAATGGCGGGCACTGCAAGGATTTTAAGCGTCAGGATCAGAATCACTGTCGATGCGATAAGCAAAAACCGGAATTCGTTCCCTTTCCAGCCGAAATGCTTGAATTTCAATGCGATCAATGGCATTTCCATGACGAGCATGAACGACATTACGACGGATAAGATGAGGAGATTGGTGGTGTTGACAATAATGTCTTTCCAGAACGGATCTTCGGTCAACAGGATAACCGGGAGCGATGCGATCAGCATTGCGTTGGCCGGCGTGGGCAGGCCAATGAAGGAATCGCTCTGGCGGGGATCATTGTTAAACTTCGCCAGCCTTAGCGCTGAGAAAATGGCAATGATAAACGCTGGATAAGCTTTCCATATGCCGAGCAGGTCGGGAATGCTTTGCATCAGAAGCTGATAAACAATAATGGCTGGCAATAACCCGAATGTCACCATGTCGGCCAGCGAGTCAAGATCTTTTCCGATGGCAGAACTCACTTTCAATAGCCTCGCCACAAAGCCGTCAAAAAAATCAAAAATAAGTGCTGCGCCGATTAAGATGCAGGAAATAACCAGATTGTTATGAAACGCTTCTACGACTCCTATGCATCCGCATAGCAGGTTTGCACAGGTGAGGGCGTTGGGAATGTTGCGGCGGATCATGGGTTATTTGAAAAAAGGGTTGTTTTTCTTCTCGAAACCAATGGTCGTTGCCTGCATATGGCCTGCGTAAACCTTATAGTCATCAGGCAATGTAAACATTTTGGTGCGAATGCTGTTGATTAAAATCTCATGGTTTCCTCCCGGCAGATCCGAACGCCCGATGCTCATGTGAAACAGCACGTCACCGCCTATTAAGAAATGATCTGCATGGTTTACAAATGCAACGTGTCCGGGAGCATGGCCGGGGACAAAAATGACTTCCAGCTCAGTATTCCCGGATTTTACAATTTCTCCTTCTGTCAGATAACGGTCAATTTCGGGCTCGTCAAACTGGTAAAAGCCATAATTGGAAGCGTAAGTTTTAACGGCTCGCAGGTAAGGTTCATCGATCTGGTGCAACGCAAATGGAATGTTATATTTCCGTTTTACAGCTGCAACGCCCAGAACGTGATCAATGTGTGCATGCGTGTTGATGATCCCGACCGGTGTTAGGCCATTTTTTTCAATAAAACCATATAATTCCTCGTATTCATCTTTCTCCACACAGCCCGGATCAATGATGACCGCCTCGCCCGTTTCGTCATAAAGCACGTAGGTATTTTCCTGAAATGGGTTGAATGTGAAAGTCTGGACAGTCGTCATTTTATCTGGGTAAGAGCTGCAATAGTTTCGGACGAAGTTACAAAACACTTTGCAAACAGACCTGAAAGATGCCGTGAATGTGCCAAAAACAAAAAGCGCCGCAACATTAAAAAATGCAGCAGCGCTTTAAATCAGAAGTTACCAAGAACCGTTATTGCGCGGATATAAATGCTTTAACCCGGTCATAATAAACCGTGTTCAGACCCTCATACCCGGAATCAACGCCCACAAAGAGCCAAATCTCACCATTCTCGTTGGCCTTCACGGCAAATGGCTTCGTGTTGGACTTTTTAGTAAGCCGGAATGCGCTCTGAGTGCTTTCGTTGGTCGCGTTTCCAAGGATAACCGCATCAACGCCTTCCTCCGACTGGGCTCCCTTGTCAAGATTGAATTCGTATGTTCCACTTACCAGTCTCCGGCCTGGCTGAACACCGGACGCGCCGGCTTTCAGAAACATGGAACCGCCGGGAGCGCCGCCGGCGCCTATGCCGTCTTCGGGATAATTTGTTGCAATGGTCACTTCAAATGTGATGTTGTAAGTCTGGTTCGCATTAAAGCCGGTCAGTCTCTTTTTGAGATACATAAACATATCATCACTGCGATTTGACGCCTCAACGAAATAGGCATATTTGCTCGTATCCAGGCCGGTCGGCAGCCGTGAACGGACCGCTAACATGCGGAATGTTGAAGAATCTGTGGTTGTGTCGTATTCAGCAAATTCAGCGGCCCAGCCATCCGTGCCGGTTTCAAAAGCGGAATCAGAGATAAATACGGGGTTAAGCGAATCGCCGTCCTTGCACGATGACATGAAAGCAGCCAGCGGAAAGACCAAAAACAGGATCCATTTTTTCATGGTGGAGTAAAGTTTGTAGTTGAGTTATTGACTTTAATTACCAATAGGATCAGTTTTCAGCACAGATGGTTGGAAATATTGTACAACATTTTAGCATTACCCAATCAGGAAAATCGAAGGTTTCTTGTGCAGATCGGGCTTGGCCGACTTCCAGTTTTTGACAGACATCGTCTTAATAAACTCATCCTCAGCCGTCACATTAGCAGCAATACAAAGCATCGTATCTGGTGCGCAGGATTCGAGGATCGCCTCTAAAAATGTGTTGTTACGAAATGGTGTTTCCATGAAAATCTGCGTCTGGCCTGTTTGTCTGGCGTCACGTTCCAGCTGCTGCAAAGCTTTTTTCCTTTCGGATTTATCAATGGGCAGATAGCCGTGAAACGCAAAAGACTGGCCGCTCAGCCCAGAAGCCATCAGCGCCAATAAAATGGAGGAAGGACCAACCAATGGCACCACCTGAATACCCAGTATATGAGCCAGGCCCACCGCCACAGCGCCGGGGTCGGCCACGCCCGGGCAACCCGCTTCCGACAGCACGCCCGCATCCTGGGTAAGCGCCCGCAAATGCTCCCGCGTAATGTGCTCAGGCGTATCCTTGTGCAGCTCGATAAATGTTAATTCGTCAATGACCTTACCTAACCGGAGGCCGCTGATAAAGCGCCTGGCCGTCCGCACATTCTCTACAAAAAATACATTGAGATTTTGGATCGTGCTAAGAATCTGAGGGCTTAGCACTTGCTGCTGTGTATCATCTGCAAGGATGGTCGGGATAAGATAAAGCTTGTTAGGGGGCTGATTCATAAGTTAATTTGAAATTTAAATTTTCTTCCAACCTTATTCACCTGATTTGTTTCATATGTGAAAGAACAAAGTTAAAAGACAATGAAACAGTTACTATACATACCCTTCTGTATCGCCCTGTTGTTATCCTGTAAAAAAGACACAATGGAGGCAATGAGCGCCCCGGAGCTTTTATCTGTTCAGGGCAAATGGTATCTCACCGCAGTGGAGAAAAACGCCATCGACGGCAGAAATAAAGTCTGGGAACCCATTGACCCTGCCAAAGCAGACACGCTGATCTTTCGTTCCGATGGTGTAATGCTTGACACAGACGGGAAACCGCGTTGCTGCGCCCCCGGAATGCTCATTATCAATGATCAGGTAATGCCTGTTAAGCCGCAGGTCGCGCTTCCACCGAATCCGTTATGCGTACTCGTCAATTGTGTGAATTGCGCGAGTTGGGAAATAGAATTATCCGGTCCTGAAATGATCGTTACGCCGTGCAATAACCAGCGGTTTAAGTATGTCAGGTAGTTTCTTCCAGGAATTTCAGCAGCGCTGCAACAAATGCTTTCGGTTGCTCCGCCTGCACCCAATGTCCCGCGTCGGCGATGTTTTCGAGCCGGGCATTCGGAAATATTTTTAGTATCCCTTCCCAGTCTTCATCAACAATGTATTTGGAGTTCTCACCCTTGATAAAAAGGGTGGGGGCTTCAATTTTTTGTTTAGAGACAATCTCCGATCCTACCTTGCTCATATCGGATGTGAGGATTGGCAAATTAAACCGCCATCCGAAACCACCTTCGTCTTTCCTGTATAGATTTTTAAGCAAAAACTGACGCACTGCTAAAATCGGCTCGTATTCACTTAATATCTCGTCCGCCTGGTTCCTGCTTTCAATTTCGTCGATAGGAATCGCATTAAGTCCTTCCAATATTCTTTTATGATGGATAGGGTAGGCTTTGGGTCCTATGTCCACAATGACGAGCTGTGTAAGGGTTTCCGGGTAAGTTACAGCGTATTCCATAACGGTTTTGCCGCCCATGGAATGGCCGATCAGAACAGGATCAATGATTTGGTGCTCTTCCAGAAAGCCCTTCAAATCTGCTGCCAAGGTCTGAAAATCCAGATGTCCCTCGTGAGGGGAACGTCCGTGGTTGCGCTGGTCGACGAGATATACCTGGAAGCCGTGTTCAGAAATGGTCTTGCCAATTGTAAGCCAGTTGTCGAGAAAACCGAAAACGCCGTGGAGAATAATCACAGCTCTTCCGCTTTCACCGATCTGTTTATAGTTGAGTTGCATTATGTATTGGAGATGGTTTTAATGGTCGAAATGTAAAAGTCGGGCTATTTATAAGAAGGACAAAGCCAGGCAGGTTTTAATTCAACATTGATTTTCCAGGATCTTTTTGCGGGTGTTTCAAAAATTTATTTTTCAACCGAAAAAACTGGTTAGCACCTCAATAATTGCTTTAAAAAGCCATGGGGCTGATCCGCTGGTTTATTAACAATTTCTTAATCTTTGTAATATTGAATAATTGGTACAGAATTATGTATTATTCCAACAAATCAAGCATTTACGCTGATTAGTATTGTATTTTAGTAGGATTTGCGATTTTGTTATTGAAATAAAAAAGAATTTATTTTACGGTAAATATTACTCATCGTCATTGATGAAGCTTCTAATATTGCAAACCAAATCAACCAAATTTATGAACGGGAAAAGTTTACTTTTCAGGGCAGCGAGCCTAGCGCTGGTTGTCTTCCTATTATCCCTGTTTAGTCCTGATGTCAGGGCGCAGGTAACTTCATCAGCAATCAGTGGAAGAGTTACAGATGCCGACGGCGAAGCATTGCCCGGCGCAACAGTCCTTGCCATTCACGTTCCCTCCGGCACCGAATATGGTTCAGTAAGCAATGCTCAAGGGGAATATATAATCCCTGCGGTGCGCATTGGGGGGCCTTACTCAATTAAAGTCAGTTTCGTCGGCTTTTTGGACCAGCAGATTAACGACGTTTACGCCAATCTTGGTTCAGCAGCAAATGTGAACTTTAAGATGGCGGATGGAAATACTGAGCTGAAAGAAGTGCTCATTACGAGCAGCAGAAACTCCGTAATTAATTCTGACAGGACCGGTGCGGCGACCAACATTTCCAATTCGACAATTCAATCAATTCCCAACATAAGCAGGGGGTTGAAGGATTTTACAAAATTAAGCCCACTGGCAAACACAAACGGGAATGGAACTTCTTTCGCAGGCATCAACAACAGATACAACCAATTCGCTATTGACGGATTGGTAAGTAACGATGTATTTGGGTTATCGTCCTCCGGAACAAACGGTGGGCAAACAGGCATCGAGCCTATTAGCTTAGACGCAATTGAGCAATTTCAGATCAGTGTTGCTCCTTACGATGTTACGCAAAGTGGCTTTACGGGAGGCGGAATCAATGCGGTTACTAGAAGTGGTTCTAATAAGATTCAGGGATCCATATATTATTTTGGTAACAACCAAAACCTTGCGGGAAAAACGAATCCAAATACGGACAAGGAGGATAAGTTGTCCAAGTTTACAGATAAGCAAGTGGGGTTCAGGATAGGCGGGCCTTTGATCAAAAATAAACTTTTTCTTTTTGTAAATGGGGAGTGGACACGTCGGGAAACACCGCTATCATTTACGCCAGGTCAGCAGGGATCTAATATTACCACTGCTCAGGCGGATAGCGTTGTGGATGTTTTAAAAAGAATTGCTCCAAACTATAATCCGGGATCTTACGGCAACATTGCGGAAGAAACAAAAAGCAATAAATTCCTTGCAAGGTTGGATTGGAACATCAACAAGGCCCATAAGTTAACGCTTCGGCATAGCTATACATACGGGGAGCAGATCCAGATCAGCAGAGGTGTAAACAGTCTGCGCTTTTCAAGTAATGGTGTATTTTTTCCAAGTACTACAAATTCAACCGGGATTGAGCTGAACAGCTCATTTGGAAGTTCGATGTCCAACCATCTTCTCATTGGATATACCAGAGTAAGAGATGACCGGGACCCGCTGGGTAATCCATTTCCAAACGTAAATATTTTAATGAGCGGAGGCCGTTCGATAGCGATCGGAAGTGAAAGTTCGTCTGTTGCCAACCAGCTTGATCAGGATATTTTCAGCATAACAGATAATTTCACTTTATACAAGGGAAAACATACACTTACATTCGGAACGCACAATGAGTTCTACAGTTTCTATAATTTATTTGTTCAGAATATCTACGGAAACTATTCCTACAGAACACTTGCAGATTTTGCTTCAATCGGCACTCCAAACGAAGTAGCACCTGTGTTTTACGGGATTGGCTATTCTCTTGATCCCAGCGATGACCCGAGCCAAAGTGAAGGAGGTGCAAAATGGAAAGCATTTCAATTGGGCTTTTATGCTCAGGACCAAATTAGCCTGAGCCCTAATTTCAAATTAACAGCAGGGCTTCGTTTGGATATTCCTGTCTTCTCGGAAAAGCCGGTTGCTAATCAAGCGTTTAACGAAGCTTATGCGAAGTTTGACGTGGCTACTGACCAAATCCCAAGCACCAAATTGATGGTGTCACCCAGAATTGGATTCAATTGGGACGTGAAAGGTGATAAAACACTTCAGATAAGGGGTGGATCCGGTATTTTCACCGGAAGAGTGCCATTCGTTTGGCTGTCCAACCAGTACTCAAACAATGGTCAGCTGAACGGAACATTTAATACGGGAACCAGCGCTAACACAGCCACGCCTCTAACAAACGTGACAAGGTTCGAAGCAGATCCATACAAGCAACCAAAAGCTTCTGATCTTGGGGGTAAAGCTGGTGTTGGTGACATCAATGTTACCGATAAAGCTCTTAAATATCCTCAGGTTTTTCGTAGTAACCTTGCCATTGATAAGCAGCTTCCGGGTGGCTTTGTGGTTTCACTTGAAGCAATATTCTCTAAGACTTTTAATAATGTGCGTTTTGAGAATCTTAACAGGGTTGAGGATCCTTCGTCCGTCTTTACCAATGTAGATAAACGAATCAGGTATAAGAGCGGAAGAGCGGATGCAAATTTCAATGAGATTATTAAGTATACAAATACCAATAAAGGCTATACTTATAATTTGGTTGCTCAAATTCAAAAGCAATTCAGCAAAAATTTCAATGCTTCGGCAGCCTACAATTATGGAATGGCGAAAGATATCAATCCCGGTACTTCCAGCACGGCTTATTCTAACTGGCGCTTCTACTATTCTGCCTCCGGACCTAACAGGGAAGAACTGGGATATTCGATCGGCGATTTGCGTCACAGAGTAATTGCAAATGCGAGTTATAAGATAGAATATTTGAACCATTCTTCATCGCAGCTGTCTGTCTTCTACAATGGGCAGCACGGTCCTAATCTATCTTATGTCTATAACGGCGATCCGAATCTGGATGGGACGAGTGGCAATGATCTGATTTACGTGCCAAAAAATCAAGGGGAAATTGAATTGGTAACATCAACCAGAAACAATGTTACTGAATCACCGGAAGCACAATGGACGAATCTTAATTCGTTTATCGAAGGCGATTCTTATCTGAAAGAAAACAGAGGTAAGTATGTAGAGCGGTATGCGAAAAAGTTGCCTTGGCAAAACGTGATTGATGTGCGCTTTACACAGGAGTTTGGCGTAAAGGTTGGAAATACTATCAACAAGCTCCAATTTACTTTTGACATTCTTAATTTAGGTAATCTCTTGAACAATGAATGGGGCAGGCAGTACAGCATTTCTAACAATAGCTTTTCTCTCATAAACTTTGAAGGAACAAAAACAGGTACAACAACGCCTACCTACAGCTATAAACCTACACTGACAAATGGGAAACCATTTTCAGCAGAAAACATCAATTCTCGCTGGAGGGCTCAGTTTGGGGTTCGTTATATTTTCAACTAATTCAGTTCAAACGGTCAGAAACAGAGAAGGCGTTCAATGAACGCCTTCTCTGTTTCTGACCGTTTGACAGCGCTATTGCCTATCACAGTTGTCGATTGCAGTAGAAGATGAAATTTGCCAATATTAACAAAATGTTGCTTTTCGGGTGATACCAAGGAATTTGTGATGATGTAAATTGTTGTAACTAATATTTTACTTATTTTCACTTGTAGAATTAGTTATTAATAAATCCGATTGTTGTAGAAAATGTATCACTTAAACATTCAAAATGATGAAAACTGGAATTTTACGTTTTGTTGAAGTAGCATTTCATTTAATACTTGTGTGTTTTATTGTAGTCTCGTGTCAAAATGATACTGATGTAAATGCCAGAAAAGAGGCAGTTGCGGATATTGACAACTCAACGGCCTCCACAGTGCTTACTGAACAGGCACTTCCGGGGACAGCAGGCGAGTCGGTTGTTTTTAAAATGAATGGAGAAGAAATTTATGTTAAAAAAGTTGGTGATAAGTATATCTGGATGGGTGATATAGTTTTATCAAAGGAACAGGTTGAGATGCTTCAGAGTGGAGCAAATCAGCGGACTGCAACATCAGACTTTGTAAGACATTGGCCTAGCTCAATTGTTTACTACACAATTAATTCTGGTTTGGCAAATCAGCAGCGGGTAACAAATGCTATCGCTCATTGGGAATCAGTGACTTCTTTGGACTTTCAGGTGCGGACCAATCAAAGTAATTACATCGAATTTGTATCCGCTGGTGCTGATGATTGCTCCTCGAGTATCGGCCAGATAGGAGGAAGGCAAACAATAAATTTAGGAACAAATTGTTCTACGGGTAACACTATACATGAAATCGGACATGCCGTCGGTTTTTATCATGAGCAAAGCAGAACCGATAGAGGTAATGCGATACAAATTAATTGGGCCAACATTGAAAACAACGAAAACACCAGAAATCAATTTCGGACTTATTCGGAATTGGGCAGACCTGGCTTCCAATTTGGTGCTTTTGATTTCGGCTCTGTTATGCTTTATGGATCCTTTGCTTTTAGTAGCAATGGGTTACCTACCATTCAAAGAATTAATCAAACCAACTTTGTCGGTCAAAGGAATGGCCTTTCACAAGGAGATATTGAAACGGCCAACGCTATTTATGGAGCTCCTTACGCAAAAGTTAGAAAGGTTCAAATCTCGTATGATTCCAATTCCTCGGGTACCACATCATACTATAATGAAGAAGCTGACTATTTCGTCGAATTTTATAATGACAGACAGTGTACGTCACCATACACGGGTAATGCGCCGAGAGTCGTAAACGTAAATAAGCAACTAAACCAAGCCAATGGATTTGGAGGATACAGCTCCTCTATTTCAAATTTAAGTTACCAACGTCTAAATGGGGAATCAGGCGCTATTTGGTTGGGTAGATACAATAATTATGAAAATACAAATTATGGAGATATAACTTCTGGCGAGTATGTGAACTTCGCTGTCACGAGCCCGAACAAGGGGAATTATTGAATTTATCATCAGTCGTGTACTCTTGACTTTCGTCTGAACTGTAAGATTTGTAAGAAACGAAGGAGCCTGTTTCTGAACCGGAACAGGCTCCTTCATGTCAAATGGCGCCAACTTTATTTCTGTACTTTTTCGGTTGCCGTAATAACCGCCTCAATACCAGCCCGGTAACCTTCCACAATCAATCGGGAAATGTCTTCGGAAGTGAAGTGTTGTAAATCAAGAAAAAGCGGTGCGGCGGGACGGATAACCGTTAGTTTCATAGGCTTCCCGCGGAGATTGGAACGGTCTACAAATGACTCGGCCCAGACAATGTTGCTGTTGACGATCTGATTGACCGTAATGTCCCTGACACGCTCTATTAATGTGATCAGGTTGCGTGAATTTATGTCTTCCGGCTGATACAGAAGCGGTGAATGGCAGGCGATCAGCACAATTTCCGTAGCACCATCTTCAATCGCCTGCCGGATCGGCGCCACTTCGCGCAGACCGCCATCCAGGTAAAGCTGCTGCTCAATCTCGACAGCGGGCATCAGCATAGGAATGGATGAGCTTGCGTATACATAGCTCATAAAGTGGGGACTATTGGGCGAAGCATACTTGATTTCGCCGCTGCCGATGTTCACGGCGCCTACTTTCAGCTTAACGGGGTTGTTATGGAGATATTTATCGTTCACATGCTTCCGGATCATGGAATGCAGGGGCATAGGATCCACGATCCCGTCGAAACGGCTCATAAGCGTCGCCATACCCAGCATTACACGGGAGCGGAGCATGGAAATGTCCTGCGGCTGCGTAATGTTTTTGATCCAGAATTCGAGCAGTTTTCTGCTGACGACCGGCCATTGCACTGCATTCTTTTCGTGCATTTGCTTTCCAGCTTCATTGGCAAGAAATGTTGCATTCAGCGCGCCGACGGAAATGCCGTAAACCATTTCGGGCTCAAACCCATTTTCCAGCACAGCTTGTATAACGCCAACCTGAAAGGCGCCTTTCATTGATCCTCCTCCCAGCACTAATGCTTTCATGTAATGTTGTTTGAACCGGGGTGCCGGCGCAGTGATTGAATGGTAGAACGACGGATCGCAATCCTAATTTTTTCAATTCTAAACATTTTCATACTAAAATTGATATAAACAGAAGATTTTATTCCAAATTTGAAGATCAG
Organism: Dyadobacter alkalitolerans DSM 23607; assembly: GCF_000428845.1. Taxonomy (GTDB): domain Bacteria; phylum Bacteroidota; class Bacteroidia; order Cytophagales; family Spirosomataceae; genus Dyadobacter; species Dyadobacter alkalitolerans. Next base: position 146,541 of record NZ_AUAS01000007.1, read on the forward strand.
AGTTCAGAAGCGGAAAAACGATGAAAACGAATTCCGGTTTTCCGACGCCTTTTATATCAGGAGGGATTTTTGAAGCCCTCGTCCATAAATATGACCCTTTCAATAAAGGAAATTCAGGTCCCGGTTGCAGATGAAATGAAAGCTTTTGAGCACAAGTTTCGTCAGTTTATGAAAAGTGACGTAATGCTGCTGGACCAGATCATGAATTACATCGTCCGCCGCAAAGGCAAGCAGCTCCGGCCGATGTTTGTGTTTCTTTCAGCTGGTGTTTGCGGCCAGATAGCCGAGTCCACTTATCGTGGCGCCGCTTTGATCGAATTGCTCCATACGGCTACGCTCGTGCACGACGATGTGGTGGATGACTCCAATTACCGCCGCGGTTTTTTCTCTGTTAATGCATTATGGAAAAACAAGATAGCCGTCCTTGTGGGTGATTATTTACTCTCGCGCGGGCTGCTCCTGTCCGTGGATCATGGGGAATTTGATATCCTGAAAATCGTTTCTACTGCCGTTCGTGAGCTGAGTGAAGGAGAGTTGCTTCAAATTGAAAAAGCACGCCGGCTCGACATCAACGAGGAAGTTTACTATCAGATCATTAAGCAAAAAACAGCCTCTCTTATTGCTTCCTGCTGCGCGGTAGGCGCCAGTTCTGTGGGTGCTACGGCCGACATTGTGAAGCGCATGCATGCATTTGGCGAAAAAGTTGGAATGGCTTTCCAGATCAAAGACGACCTTTTCGATTACGGCGAAGATGAGATCGGCAAACCGCTTGGAATTGACATTAAGGAGAAAAAAATGACGCTGCCGCTCATTTACGCGCTCAATAAGGCAAGTTGGCTTGAAAAACGGAGGATCATCAATATCATCCGAAACGAAAGTCACAAACCTAAAAAAGTGAGCGAGGTGATTGCCTTTGTAAAAGACTCCGGTGGCCTCGGTTACGCGCAACAGGTCATGCAGCGTTACGTCGAGGAAGCAAGGGCACTTCTATACGAATTCGCTGAGTCACCACACCGGCATTCCCTCGAACAACTCGTTCAATACACCATCGAAAGGAGTAAATAGTTATTAATCTGTTAGTTACAGATTCTACCAAGCTTACAAAGGAAAATATGTAAGTAACTATAATAATATGACTAAACTTTTAGTTATGTTAGCACTTCCATAAAAACCTTTATTTCATGAAAGCTATATTCTCTGCATTAATCTGCTTGTGCGTGCAATGTGCGTGCGCACAAATGAAGGTGGTTTCTTCAAAAAATCTCGGAAAAGAGGGCATCGACCCTATTAAAATCGCCAACGAGTACGGAAGTGAAGACCAGTCCAGGATGACTGAGGTGATGAAGAAAACCAGTTTGATTATCGCGTCCGCATTTCCCGAAAATCCCAATCCGGGTATCACCGTATTCACGCAGATTTATGTCAATGAATCCGGAAGCCTGGACTATTTGATCTTCGACCTGCGGACCGGTGATGGATATGACAAAGACTCCCTCGATAAACACGCCCAATATGCTTTTCTGACTGGTTTTGATGGATGGAAAGTTTCGAAAACAGGGAAAAAGTTTTCGGTCGTGTCGGTCCGAACGGTAGGGAAGCAGCCCGTAGTGCGGGAGGTTAGACGTGGCGACAGCTCGGTAGTTGATTTGAAAACGGCGCTGGTTTTTCAGGATACATTAAAAACAAAGCGGCTTTATCTGAACCAGCTGGAATTGAAGACATTACCCGATGTCATTTACCGGTTTCCCAACCTGGAAGAGTTATATTTGGGAAACAACGAGTTGCAGGCGGTTCATATCGACATGGCGCGCTTGCCTAAGCTGGCTCAACTCCATTTACAGCAAAATAAGCTCACCGAAAAAAGCTTTCAGATCACGGGTAACAAAACATTGTATCTGCTGAATCTAAAAGAAAATAAATTTACCAACATTCCTCCTGCCATTCGAAAATGCAAGAAATTAAGGACGCTATGGCTCGGCGGCAACCAAATGTCAGCATTGTCAAACGGCAGTTTTCGAAAACTGAAATCGGTGCAAGACCTGAATTTTTACAAATCCGATATCGCCGTTTTGCCCAAGGGGATTAAGAAAATGAGGAACCTGCAAGTGTTGGATCTGTATTACAACCAGCTGGAAATGCTGCCGAAAAGCATTACTAAGCTTAAAAACCTGACACATCTGGCCGTTTCCTATAACCAGATAAAAGCATTGCCCGAACGGATCGACAAACTGAGCCGCATTCATACATTATATGCGCACCATAATCGGCTGAGCAAACTTCCGGCAAGCATTACCAAAATGCAAAACCTGAAAATCCTGGATCTGGGGTTTAACTGGTTTACCAATTTCCCCCCGGAACTGACCGCATTCGTGAAATTGCAGGAGCTGGATCTTTCTTCCAACAACTTCCCGGAGTTCCCGGAGCAGCTTTTGGAAATTAAGCAGCTTGAAAAACTTTACCTGCGCGGCAATCCGTTCGTCAAAGACGATGCTGAAACAAAATACAGCCGGCAGCTTGGTCAGCTGAAAAGCAAGAACATTGAAGTGTTTTATTGAATTACAAATTCCACCAATACGTAAACTTCAGGACAACCGCCCGGTTCTTCACGCGGAAATTTTCGGGCAGATAGTTATCCGTATAAACGATAAACAAATCCGAAGCAGGCTTATAGCGCCATTGCAGACGCGCATTCAGGTTAATGTTATCGGCCTGATTGTTGTACTGCATGAATGTGGTGAAGAACAGGTTGTTGGTAAATGTGAAGTCCACCCGCGGGCCTACAAGCCACAATTGCGTTCTTTTCCACGGCTCAGGAAGGCGGATGTCATTATAGTTTCCAGCCATTGTGATCGCTACGTAAGGCTGCACACGATAGCCCAGCTCCGCCCGTAAATTGTTACGGTGACCATTCTGATAATAACCACCAAAAATCCCCGAAGCAGTGTAAGTAAGGCGATTCTGCGGACCTGAAACAATGTCAAAACCGGCGGCTTTCCAATTGTGCTCGCTGCCGGTTGCCAATGTTCCCACGCCCAGGTTCGTAGGGTCAAAAGGTCTCAGTAATCTTACATAATTACTCGATCCCCAAACGGCGACTGTGGCGCGGTTGATGAAATTCAGGTTGTAGGAAAGGATAAATTCACGATCGCTGAGGTCAAACTTTTTGTCCCAAAATACATTGCTGATCAGCTTGGGGCCGTGGCTGATGATCTTTGGATTTTTTACAAAAAACAGATAGCCAATGTTCGGGCTGATCTTGTAATAACCCATCCTGACGGCATTCGGCACATAACCTACTTCTGCATTGAAATTTTTACCCACGTATTCGTGCTGCCACTGCCAGAAAAAATTGGCTTTGTTAAACTTCAAATCAGCAGCGTGCGTGAAATCGTCTGTGGACTTGCCAGGTGTAAATGATTTGAGCATCATAACTTTTCCTGTCCAGAGATTTTTAGCGCTGGCGAGGTTAAATTCTGCTCCTATATTGCGGTTATAGCGGTTTGTGGCCTGATGCTGCTCCGGCGAGTAGTTCGTCGCGTCTTTATTTACAAAAATGAAACGGACATTGGACCGGGCTAATAATTGCCTTTGCAATGCAAAAACCGCGTAATTATTTCTGGGCGTCAGGCTATCGGAAGAACCCGTCTGCACGTCCAGCACACCGATGCGCCAGTTCTTGTTGATCTTCCCGCTCATACGCGCACCAAACTGAATCGGGACGCCTAATCCGATGCGTCGGGAGAAAAAAGGCCGAATGGTAGCGTACCCGAAATTGGCAAAAAGGTCAGCATTTTCGAGAAAGAACTGGCGACGCTCGGGGAAAAACAATTCAAACCGGTCCAGATTGGTCTGCTGCACGTCCACATCCACCTGCGAGAAATCCGGATTGACGGTTAAGTCGAGGTTCAGGGAAGGGGTAAGGCCGATTTTAACGTCACCGCCAACGGCTGGCTTGTATTTATTCGGTGTGTCTTTTTGGAAATCTTTCGTCAACCTTGTGGCTGCGTAGGGAATGATGGAAATGTTCGGGCCGGGATTGGGCGGCGGAACGTCCCATGCCAGCACGCCTGTGTAAGCAAGCGAGGCCGAGGGGAATTGCCTCGGAACCGGCGCCCAGGCCGATTTTTCAGAAATAGTGAGATCCTGACGACTGAAATTAATGCCCCATCTCGTTATTCCCGGCTTGTAACGAATGCTTTTGAAAGGAATGGCAGCTTCCCAGACCCATTTGTCATCATCATTTTTGACGGCGCTCACCCATTTATTGTCCCAACTCAGATCAACCGTTCCGCCGTCTCCCTGCTGGCCATCCCACGGCGCACCCGCAGCATTGGCACCGAATGAAAAACCATTGGTCTTATCATCAAATGTGTCCATGAAAAGGAGAAAGTTGTCATTTTTCCCGAAAGAAAAATCCCTTTTCAATGATTCGACAATAATAGAGCCTTTTACCGGCTTATAATTAACCACCAGAATGTAGAGGTTGTCCTTGTCATAGCACATTTTCACATCCGTAAGCGCCCTGGAAAAGCTGGTGTCCATAGGCGTGATCATGAAAAAGTTGTTGGCAACCTCAGCGGATTCCCATGCCAGGTCATCCGCGACACCATCAATGTTCAGCGGGGACGTCGCGGAATGAATATTGTATTGATATTTTTCATTAGGTTTCTGTGCAATGCTTTTTGAAATGATTAAACAGAAAAAAATAAGGTTTAGGATAGAAATTTTTTGCACTTGATCGGGGTGTAGGAATGGTTGTAGATAAAGGCTCAGGCGATGTTCTCAGCTTCTGAACCATTTTGCATCCGCATAAAAAGTCCCAAAAGGAACGAGCGAAGAAATGAAAGCCAGAAGTGATTTCTTAAAAGACCAGCTTCTTTCCGTAGCAACCTGGATCAGCAAAACGACAAACAGCACGAACAAAACGCCGTGTGCCATGCCAACAATGCGGACAGCCTGCGGAAGACCGGCAAGATATTTCAACGGCATAGCAATGCCGAGCAAAACGAGGTAAGAAATGCCTTCAAGAAAAGCAATGATGCGAAGACGGCCGAGGGCGGATTTAACAAGCGTGGAGATCATAAAAAAAAGAACTGTAAGCGTAAGATTATTAACTGTAAAGATACGCAATAGGAAGATTTAGAAGGCAGGAATAACCAAAAATCAAACACCAACGTTCGTGAGAAAATCAATTTTTACATGTCTGCTTGCGCTTGCAGGATTTTATGCAACGGCGCAAAGCCTTAAAGTTTCGGGAAATGTGCGCGATGAGCGCGGAGAGCCGCTCGTTGGCGCTTCGGTGCTGGAAAAAGGAACCAATAACGGAACCATTACGAACAGCAGTGGCGCCTATACGCTGTCGGTAGGGAAGTCCAATGCTATTCTGGTTGCGACATTTGTCGGTTACAATGTTGTCGAGCGCGCGGTTCCGGCCAATGCTAATCTGGACTTCACAATGACCGACGCGTCCATTCTTAATCAGGTGACCATTGTGGGTTCGAGAAATGGAAACCGGTCGTCCACAGACACGCCTTCGCCCGTGGATGTGATTGATATTCGGGAGATCACCACCAAACAAGGCCAGCTTGATGTGAATCAGCTTTTGCAATTCGCTGCGCCTTCTTTCAATTCCAACAGGCAAACGGGATCTGACGGCGCGGATCATGTGGATCCTGCATCGCTGCGAGGCCTTGGACCTGACCAGACATTGGTTTTGATCAACGGAAAAAGACGCCATCAGTCTGCATTGGTCAATCTTTTCGGAACAAGAGGCCGCGGGAATACGGGCACCGATTTGAACGCTATCCCGGCGGCGGCCATTGAGCGTATCGAGATTTTGAGGGACGGCGCAGCAGCGCAATATGGCTCCGATGCCATTGCCGGCGTGATCAACATTGTTTTAAAAGAGACAGTCAACCAGCTTTCCGCCAATGTGAACGCAGGAATTTATAAGGCAAAATATCGCTTTGATAACAAGGATTTTGATGGGCTGAATTATAATGTTAACCTCAATTACGGCGTAAAAGTCGCGCAGAAAGGTTTTGTGAATGTGACGGCCGATTATAATTTCCGGGACCATACCAACCGGGCAAACACAGTTTCCGATCCGGACGAGCTTCAAAGGCGGCAATATGGCGATCCCAGGATCAACAATGCTGCGCTTTATTACAATGCAAAAGTCCCGGTTGGTGAGAATATCCAGTTTTATAGTTTTGGGGGAATCAACAAGCGCAGAGGTGATGCTTATGCGTGGACACGTTTCGCAGATGATGACCGCAATGTGCCAGCCATTTACCCTAATGGATTTGATCCCATCATTGCCAGCACGATCGATGACAGAGCTGTAACGGCGGGAGTTCGTGGCGTTTGGAAGTCGTGGAACATTGATCTGAGCAATACTTACGGGTTTAATAAATTTCAGTTTGATGTGAAAAACACCATTAACACGTCCTTAGGCGAGGGTTCACGGACGGAGTTTGATGCAGGCGGATTTCAGTTGGCGCAAAACGTGACGAACCTGAACATTACACGTAATTATAAAACCATTTTGCAAGGACTCAACATTGCTTTTGGTGGTGAACTCCGGAATGAGCGCTATAAGATTTTCGCAGGCGAGCGGGGTTCGTACTACAATTACGATCCATCCCTGGCAGGCGGATCGCAGGGCTTTCCGGGTTACAGTCCATCAGATGTCACGGATAAAAGCCGCTCCAACGCAGGTGCTTACCTGGACGTAGAAGCAGATCTGACTAAAAAATTGTTGATCGATGCAGCCGCCCGGTTCGAAAGTTACAGCGATTTTGGGACTACATTGAATGGGAAAGTCGGATTGCGTTACAAGATCACCAACGCCATTGCGTTACGCGGATCGGTGAGCACAGGTTTCAGGGCGCCTTCATTGGCTCAGAAATATTTCAATTCAACTTTCACCAATTTCGTCAATGGTGAAGCGGTGGATGTGCTGCTGGCCAATAACAACAGCGAAGTAACCAGGGCGCTGGGCATTCCAAAGTTGAAGCAGGAAACTTCCCAAAACGCCAGCATCGGACTTACGACGAACCCGGCTCCGGGGCTTTCCGTGACAATTGACGGTTACTATGTAAAAGTGAAGGATCGCGTGGTGCTTACCGGGCAGTTTAGCGATGAGGATGAGGACATTGGAGAGCTGCTAAAAGATCTGCGGGTTGGACAAGCTCAGTTTTTCACAAACGCTCTGTCTTACACCACCACAAAAGGCATCGACCTGATCATCGCACATTCCACCCCGGTGGGCGTCGGGCGGCTGAGCACCACATTGGCGGCTAACTTTAATGATATGAATTTGGGGCCGGTAAACACGGTGCCAAGATTGCGCGGAAAGGAAGACACTTATTTTGATGAAAGGGAGCGACGCTTCGTGCTGGCTTCGGCGCCGCCGTCGAAAATCAACCTGACGTTTGATTATGGGGTCGATAAATTCAGCCTTATGCTCCGTTTTATACGGTTTGGTGAGGTGAAGCTGGCCAATTGGGACTATGAGCTGGATATCTACAAGGCGAAAGTCCAGACTGATTTAACTGCAAATTACAAGTTCAGCAAAAACATTTCGCTTTCGATCGGAGGCAGCAACATTCTGAACATTTACCCGGATAAGTCCCTGCCGAGTCTGACAGAATCAGGTGGCGGCTGGGATCCCGTACAAATGGGCACCAACGGAGCTTTCTTCTTCACCAGATTAGGTTTCAGGTTTTAACATAGTGTTGGATCAAAAACTTAAATGTTCGTTATTTAGCACGCTGCTTTTGCGCGCAAAACTTTGAGTTATGACAAATAAAAAGGGTGCGTTCGCTTAGCAAACGCACCCTTTTAAATGATCCAGCATCGCTAGACAGCCTGCACCTTAATTTTAGGCTTCTTATCGGCGGACTGATTTTCCTTATCCCGCATTTTAATAAAGTCTTTGAAACGTCTGATCGTTGCCATAATGAAACCGATCATCAGTACAAATGTTCCCAGCCAAAGAATGTTGATCAGCGGTTTTTCAATTGCTTTCATTACGATAAAATCGCGCTGGGTGGTGTTGACAGCGAAGGAGAACTGTCCTGTTTGTGGATTGATCTCCTGGAACTGAATGCGCATGCCCAGATCATTGTTGACCTCCGGCTTACGCGCCACCATGCGGTCGCGGATCACGAATGATGGGGTTACCACGTATTCTTTGTCTTTGTCCAGCACGCGTATCACGGCTTTCACTGCAGCATCACCTTCGCCGAGCTTAACACCTTCAACCTGCTCCGTACGCACCACGTTATCTAGGATCGCGACGTAATCGTTCACGAAGAATGTGTCGCGCATGCTGATCGTAAAGTTCTCCGTCTGGCTCCAAACCGGCTCTGCAGTTGGATTGGTCACCATGTTTACGTGGGTATAAAGGTCTTTGTCCACCTTCCGCTGAATGTCGGGTGACGAAACAATTCCACCCATTCTCGGGTTGATCTGCACCCTTGGGAACAGGCTGAAAATACGTCCTGATGGCTCCCTATACTCGATTTCATAGTAGAAATTCTCAGGAAAAAGCTCAATGGTGTCCCCTTTCACATTGTATTTTTTGCCATCAACAACGATGTCGCGTAAGGCAACAGCATGGAAATCATCTTCAATAATGTCCACCCAGCTCTTAGGAATGTAACCAGGAATCTTACGCGGCTCAACGCGCACATCGCGCCAGGTAAGCATATAGTCGCCCATTTTCTCTGGCTTATTGAGCCATAGCGTAATGTTCTCCTTATTTTCCTTATTGTCGTTATTCGTAAATTCTTCGCTCCGGGAAATCATCAAACCCGAATTGTTGATCGAAACGACTTTGGTATAAGCCGAAGAAAACAGGATCCCGATCAGCATAAGCGCCACACCAATGTGGGTGATCGCACCGCCGGAAAGGTTGTAGTTCCCGCGGATAATGTTGATCAAAATGGTCCCGTTTGCAACGATCGCAAAGACTGCTGACGTCAGCAAAACAATGTATTGAATTTCCTTAACACCCTGAATCGTGATGATCGCAGCACTAATGATCAACGAGATCAGCAACGGATTGTAAAGTGCTTGTAATTTGTCCTTGCCCGTTCTTTTCCACCAGAAAAACTGTCCTACGCCCGTCAGAATGACGATCAGCGAAAAGAACCAAAGCTGGAATTTGTTATAATGTCCGATCTGATCGGCAGGAAGCGCCATGTTTAAAACCGTCCCGAATGCTTCCGCGATTTTGTTATAAACCGGAATGGAAGTTGTTGCTAAAATCTGGAAACCAGACAAACAAAGCAATGTTGCACCAATAAAAATCCAGAATTCCTGAGAGTAAGTGGAAACTTCTTCTTCGTCACTTGGCAAGTCTTTCCAACGATAAATCAGCAAGCCGATTGCTACAATTGTGAATGTCAGCAAGTAAATCAGAAGCTGTCCTGAAAGGCCCAAATCCGTAAATGAGTGAACCGAAGCATTTCCCAAAACCCCGCTTCGCGTCATGAAAGTCGAGTAGAGGATCAGGATAAATGTGGCAATGGTGAGGATAAAGGATGTTTTTAATGCTGTCGCATTTTTGCGTCCGATGATCATTGTATGCACCGCCGCCACCAGGATTAACCAGGGCACAATAGATGAATTTTCAACGGGATCCCAGTTCCAGTAACCGCCGAAGTTCAGCGTTTCATAGGCCCAGTAAGCGCCCATCAAAATCCCGATACAAAGGATCATGGCAGAAAAAAGCGCCCAGGGCAATGCAGGACGGATCCATTCCTGGATCTTTTTGGTCCATAAACCTGCAATGGCAAAGGAGAAAGGAATCAATGTTGTAGCAAAACCCAGGAACAGGGTAGGAGGGTGGATTACCATCCAATAGTTTTGCAAAAGCGGGTTCAAGCCGTTTCCGTCTTTTGGAATAAAGTTCGCATCCATCTGGTAAACAGGCAGATCCGGCATTACTTCTTTTAATAACAAGAATGGTGTGGAACCGATTTTAAGATCCAAGCCAGGAATAACAACTCCTAAAATCATGGAAGTCAAAAACGCCTGCACCAATGCAAAAACAGTCATTACCGGTGCTTCCCAGGAGCGGTTTGTGAAGATTAAAACACAACCTAAAACCACATTCCAAAAGATCCACAACAAGAAACTTCCTTCCTGATCCTGCCAGAAACTGGAAATCGTATAACCTGTTGGCAGGGATAGCGAGGAGTTTTTCCAAGCGTAATGATATTCAAAATAATGGTTTCCGATGATCCAGTAAAGGGAGAAAACCACGCCGATCACGGCAGCAACGTGCGCATAAAAAACGGCGCGTCCGAATTTTTTCCAGGTTTGGGCGTCGTCAATGGTGATGCCAGCCGTGCTAGCCTTAAAATAGGCGAATGTGGCAACCAGGGCTGTTACAAATGCAATTATTACCAGCAGGTGACCTGCACTTCCGATTGTGCTGTGAATCATGATTGTTCTGCTGTATGTTCAGTCGTTTCCATTTTACCGTTCTCGTATTTTGACGGGCACTTCATCAGGATTTTCTCCGCGGTGAAAGCGCCGTCTTTCATTTTACCTACCACCACAACCTGCTCCGATTTGTCAAAATCCTGTGGTTTTGAGTTTTTATAAACGACCCTTTGCTCCACCTTGTTATTGTCGATCAATGTGAAGGCAAAATAGTTAGGATCAACCTGCGGCTGGTATTCCATGCCGATAATATGGCCGGATGCATCTTTTTTGAGTGTGCCCACAACGTGAATGCTTTCTGCATCACCATCCTGTGCCATCTCTTTGGCTTTTGTAAAATCGACATATGTGCTCGCGTCACCGGCTGTTGAGACAATAATGCCAATAGCCACAGCAATGATGATCAAACCGAATATTTGTATCTTTTTCATGAAAGTTTACTTGATATTTAATTCCTTTTCGATTTTGCTTACTTTGGAATCTATCCGAAGCATATTGATTGCGATCCCTGCGAAAATCACAGCAATCACAGCTACAACAACCCATATCTTACCGTCTTCCCGGAGTTTGTCGGCCATAGGCACGCCATTATCAACGGCTTGTGCAAACAAGTTTCCTGAGATCAAAAATAAGGTGAGTAGTAAGAGGGAGACTTTTTTCATTATATGAGTAACGGTCTAAATTCTTAACGAAAATTTGATTTAAAATGTTTGTGATCGTTCAAACTTAGTGCGTGTTCAGGCGATTTTGTCAGAAGTGATCAATGCTTCGTCCCTGACGCGGTTGATTACCTTGATCCGGATCCGAAGTTCGGCCAGCCATAATCCCAACATAATGTAACCGATAATAGCAGGATAGAAAACTTTCCGGATGTCGCTGTTGAAATCGTAGGAGCCGAATGTGCTGTTTCCGCCGCTGCCCGGGTGCAAAGAATCTGTCAGCCGGGGCAGGATGTAAATGATTGGAATAAAAACAGCGAATGCAAAAATGTTGTAAACCGAAGAAATACGCGCTTTTCGCTGCTCGTCTTCAAAAGAGCTTCTCAGCAACAGGTAAGCCAGATAGATCAGGATGCCAACTGCCGCACCATTCAGTTTCGGGTCATTCGGCCATGGATCGCCCCAGGTGTAGTTCGCCCAAACGGAGCCGGTAAGGCAGCCCAGAATACCGAAGAATATGGCAGATTTAGCGAGTTCACTCGCAATGTCGTCGTCGCCGATGCGTCCTTTATTTAAATAACGAATTGAAAAAATCATGGACACGAACAGCAGTGTGGTCATCGCCAGCCAGAGCGCTACGTGAAAATAAGTGTTACGAATGCTCTCATTGATGATGGCAAGGTGCGGAACCGGGCCCATCAGACCCATAACAATGACATAGAATATGATTACTATGCAGAGGATTTTCCACCAGGTTTTTCTCATTTTACTCTTTACTTTGGTGCTTACTCGCTAGTCTGAATCAACTTCTCCACAGATAAGGAAAAAGCAGATAACTGAGCGTAATTACTATGAGATCAATTGATAACAGTGTGCTGATTTCGTCCGTGCTAACCGACCAGTCCAAGCCATCCATGGCATTCTTGGCTAGCTTGATCGTCATAAGCAGCATCGGTAAGATGATCGGGAAGCTTAGAACAGCCATTAATGTTGCGCTGTTATCCGCTTTGGAGGCAATCCCTGCCACCAGGGTAAGCACGGATGCAAAACCGATGGCAGCCAGAAAAAGGCACAGGATAAAAAGCCCCATATCACCGATTGCATTGCCCATTACAAACGAATAAAATACAAACCCCATTCCTGATAACAATAACATTATCAGTGAATTGTAAATTATTTTTGAAATAATGATCGCCTGCGGACTGCAAAGGCTGTAATAATAAAGCAACCGGCCATAGCGCTCCTGAGAGAAACTTTTGGCGATCGCATTTACCGCAGTGAACAAAATAATGATCCAGAATAGTGTGTTCCAGACAATAGGAGTGAGTTGATTTCTTCTGAGATTAAAGCTCAGATAGCAAACGAAAACGGTGCTGATCACGTAAAGTAACATGCCGCTCAGCGCATACTTTTGACGCCATTCGAGTGTAACTTCTTTCCAGATAAGGGTCCTGATCTCGTTCAAAATTCCGCTGCTCATTTACTCTTTGCGCTGCAAAAGTACTACATAAAGCCTGAGGGAAATAATAAATTGATCATGATTTTCCATGATTTGTATGGGTGTGGGCACAATTGCAAAAGTTATGTTTGAATTACGGTGTGATAGTGCTTTATTTGCACTTTAAATAAAATGAATCTAAATAAGGAGTGTATGTCAGCTCGTACGGTCAGTCATCTTCGAAAGGGCGAAAAGGGGGTCATAAAATCTTTTACGGATCGGGCAATGTCTTTGAAATTACTGGAAATGGGCTGTCTGCCCGGGTGCGAGGTGCGTCTGGATGCGGTTGCGCCATTTGGTGATCCGATCTGTATTAATGTTGGTGGTTCCTATTGCCTTTCGCTCAGGTTGAACGAGGCGGCCGTGATTGTGCTTGAATAAGCGATACGTTCCGATTATAAGCCTCTCCATTGAAACAAGGGAATATAAAAGTTGCGCTGGTTGGTAACCCCAACGCCGGCAAGTCTACATTATTTAATGCATTAACCGGTTTACGCCAAAAGACCGGGAATTTTCCGGGCGTTACCGTTGAAAAAAAATCTGGAACATTCAAGCTTCCCGGCCAGTCGGGCCAGCCCGATGCTGCTGCCATCGTCGTAGATCTTCCGGGAACATATAGTATTTATCCCAAATCAAGGGATGAGGTTGTCGTGATGGACATTCTCGCTAACCCTGCACACCCTGACTTCCCGGATGTCGTTATCGTAGTTGTCGACGCGTCCAACCTTCAAAGAAACCTGCTGTTGTTCACTGAAATCAGCGATCTTGGCTTGCCGTGCGTCCTGGCACTCAATATGTTGGATGTGGCTACGAGTATGAACCTGACGGTTAATGCCGTACAGCTTGCTATGAAACTGAATGTGCCGGTCGTGCGCATTAATGCCCGCACAGGTGAAGGATTGAATGCGTTGAAAGAAGCGGTTAGACAAATGGCGGATCGCGTTGCAAAACCGGAAATAGCCTATTTCTATAAGCCCAAAGATAATGAGATCGACCTCATTGCGGATGTAAAGCGCATGTATGCGCTTGATAATGATTATGTTGCATTGCAATATGTTTGTCAGCACGATAACTTCTCATTTCTTGAAACGCCTGCAAAAGTTGCATTGGATAAGCTGATTGAAAAGCACGAGTTTGATGAAAACGGCTTTCTGGCAGCAGAAACCGTTGCGCGTTATGAGAAAATAAAGCCGATAATTTCTAAATCGGTTAAGTCAGCAGGTGTAACCGAGCAACCTTACTGGACACGAAAGCTGGACAGCATTCTGATGCACCCGTTTTGGGGATATGTTACATTTGCCGCTGTCCTGATTCTGGTTTTCCAAGCAATTTTTTCATGGGCAACTTATCCCAGCGATCTGTTGGATGCGGGGATTGCGGCAACCATTGAGTGGACCAAAGGTGTTCTGCCCGAAGGCTTTTTGAATGATCTCCTAACCGACGGCATCATGGCCGGACTTGGGGGGATTCTGGTTTTCATTCCGCCGATCGCTATTCTCTTTGCGCTCGTCTCAATTCTTGAAGAGTCGGGTTATATGGCACGGGTGATGGTGATTATGGATAAACTGATGCGCAAATTCGGCCTGAATGGCCGGAGCGTAGTTCCTCTAATTTCAGGCGTGGCCTGCGCGGTGCCGGCGATCATGACAACCAGGAGCATTAGCAGCCGTTACGAACGTTTACTGACGATTTTGGTAACACCATTAATGAGCTGTTCCGCTCGTTTGCCCATTTACACCATCCTTATTGCCTTGGTTGTGCCGCCCACAAAAGTGCTTGGCTTCCTCAATATACAAGGCTTGGTTCTGTTCGGACTGTATTTCCTGGGTCTTGCAGGCGCGCTGGCAACGGCTTGGATTTTGTCATTATTTATCCCCAGAAAAGAACCCGGCTATTTCATGCTTGAAATGCCTTCATACAAGCTGCCGCGCTGGGGCCATGTGGCATTTACCATGTATGACAGCGTGAAATCATTTGTGCTGGAAGCAGGAAAAGTGATCATGGCTATTTCGATCATTCTCTGGGTGTTATCCACATATGGCCCGGGTGATAAAATGGAGAGGGCGGAGGAAAAAGTTGTCGCCAGCATGCCGCAAGCTTCTGAGGAACAGGTTAATGCTGCCATTTCGTCCGCGCGCCTGGAAAATTCCTACGCGGGTCATTTCGGTCATTTCATCGAACCAGCAATAAGGCCATTGGGTTATGACTGGAAAATTGGCATTGCATTACTTGCATCATTTGCCGCAAGGGAGGTTTTTGTAGGAACAATGGCAACCATTTACAGCATCAGCGGTGATTTTGAGGACGTCCCGACCGTCAAGGAACGGTTAATCAAAGAGAAAAATCCCGAAACCGGCGGCGCCATGTTCACGCCAGCAGTTTGTTATTCGCTGCTGATATTCTACGTTTTCGCCATGATGTGCATGAGCACCATCGCCGTAGTCCAGCGCGAAACCCACGGCTGGAAATGGCCCTTGATCCAACTAGCCTACTTAATGGTGCTGGCTTATGTTTCGGCGTTTGTGGTTTATCAGATTATGAGTTGAAAGATCAGGAAAAGTATTGCATAGCTTAATCAATTGTATCAAATTTAATCATTTGCGCTCACCAACCCAAATGCTCTACCAAATCCGAAGCGATCAGCGCGCTTTGGCCTCGTTGCTCGGCGGCGCGGTCGCCTGCCAGGCCGTGTTGATATACTGCTAGAATTGCTGCTGTCTGAGGTTCGTATTTTTGTGCCAAAAGACTGGTTACTATCCCTGTAAGCACATCGCCGGTGCCGCCGGTGGCCATGCCTGGGTTGCCGGTGGAGTTGAAGTGGACCTCGCAGTTTGGGAGAATGACTGCTGTGTTGGCACCTTTTAAGCAGATAATTACTTTGTGTTTTTTGGCAAAATCAATACCGATTTGTAAGCGTTCGAATTCATCCTTGCTTTCTCCCGCCAGGCGCTGGAATTCTTTGGGATGTGGGGTTAGGACTGTATTCTCTGGCAATTTTTCTAGCAGGTGCCGGTTTTCCGATAAAATGTTCAAGGCATCCGCATCAATGATGAATCTGGCGTTTATATCATCCGCATTGATGCTATCCAATAGTTTTTCTACAACTTGAACAGTCGCGGCGTCTTTGCCAACGCCCGGGCCGATGCCGATGGCTGAGTAAGATGTAAGATCCGTTACTTCGCTTAAATGTTTTGCATTCTGGTCCGTAATGGCCATTGCCTCGGGAATGGAAATCTGGATAATGTCATATCCGCAGGACGGAATGTGCATGGTCAGCAAACCGACGCCTGATCTGAGACAAGCCTTGCCGGATAGGGCAGCGGCGCCCATTTTGCCGTAACTCCCTGCCATGAGCAATGCGTGCCCAAAAGTGCCTTTATGCGAAAATTTATCCCTTGGCTTAATCAGTTTTTGCGCTGTTCGCTTGTCGGTGTAATGGTAAGGCGTCTCTGCATTTTTAATAAATTCTTCGTTCAAACCGATGTCCACCAAATGCCATGAACCCACAAATTTCGCATTCTGGGGCATCATAAAGGCAAGCTTTGGCAGCTGAAATGACACAGTGAAATGAGGTTCTATAATCGGATCCTCTTTTTGATTACTTTTATCAGTGTATAATCCACTCGCAACGTCAACGGAAACCAGCTTGTTGGGGAGTGCATTTAAAGCATGAATGATGTCAGCCAAAAGTCCTTCCGCAGGCCTGGACAAACCAGATCCCAACAATGCGTCAATACAAATTACCTGCGGTGATAATGTGGGAAAATCGTCTTTTTGGGCAATGCTAGCCGGCTGTAAGTGGTCTGTTAATCGTGCTAAGTTGGCTTGGGAATCGGGTGTTGTGTTGTCGGTATATTCAGCGATAAAAACCTGGACATCATAGTGATTGCTGCTCAGAATTCTGGCAATGGCCAGGCCGTCTCCGCCATTGTTTCCTTTTCCGCAAAAAACGGCAACGGGGCGGGTGTTGACAAATTGATTACAAAACCATCGGACAAAGGCATTGGAAGCCCGTTCCATTAAATCAACAGATGAAACCGGCTCATTTTCAATCGTGTATGCATCTAGCTCACGTATCTGTTTAACATTTAGGATTTTCATGTAAATGCTTTTACAAACAAAGAAAAAATATTAGCTTTGCACTCGTTTTCGCAAGAGCTGTTTTGAATGAAGGGGCGTCACCTCATCCGCTGGAAGCAAGCTATCATTTTAAATCCAAAAAAGCATTCGTCATGAGCGAACTTATTAAACTCGTAGAAGCTACGATTGAAAATCGTAAATCCGAGTATCCTGAATTTAATTCAGGCGACACGATCAACGTACACGTTAAGATCCGTGAAGGTAACAAAGAGCGTGTCCAGCAGTTCCAGGGCACAGTTATGCAACGTCGTAACCTTAGCGGAAGCGGTGAAACTTTTACTGTACGTAAAATCTCAAACGGTATTGCCGTAGAACGTGTTTTCCCAATTCTTTCACCAAGTATCGCTAAAATCGAATTGATTCGTCGCGGTAAGGTGCGTCGTTCACGTCTGTTCTTCCTTCGTGGCCGTCAGGGTAAAGCCGCTCGTATTAAAGAGCTTAAAGTATCGAAGTAATATAAATTTCCTTCGGACAAAAAATTTAAACCCTGCAAGCGATCATTTCTTGCAGGGTTTTGTTTTTCCAGTGTCCGCCGGTTTAAACCGGCGGCCATTGTTTTTATTTGTCCGTCAATTTAAATGGACCCCATGCCCGTCGGTTTAAACCGACGGAAACATTAATAATATGAACATTGCTTTCTTTAAATATCAGGGAACAGGAAACGATTTTGTGATGATCGACGATCGGAGCAGAACATTTCCGGTTACGAAAGAGTTGATCGCTTCTATCTGTCACCGTAGATTTGGCATCGGTTCCGATGGGCTGATCCTGTTGCAGAATGAGCCAGGCTACGATTTCAGGATGGTGTATTTCAATGCGGATGGGGGCGAGGGCAGCATGTGCGGCAATGGCGGACGCTGTGTTGTGCGCTTCGCGCACGATTTAGGGCTTTTTACGGATTCAACAACATTCATAGCCGTCGATGGCTTGCACGAAGCGACGGTTACGGGTGATGTCATCAGCTTGAAAATGTCCCCGGTCACCAATGTTGAGCGTTATGAAGAGTTTGATTTCATGAACACCGGCTCACCGCATTATGTCACTTATGTGGATAATGTGTCAGAAACGGATGTTGTGAATATCGGCAGTGAGATTCGCTATGGTTCAGTTTATGGGCCGAAAGGCGGGACGAATGTGAATTTTATTGAAGTAATTGAACCTAATCATCTCAGCGTGAGGACTTACGAGCGTGGCGTGGAGGATGAAACTTACTCCTGCGGCACGGGCGTAACCGCGTGTGCGCTATCCGCACATTTACGCAAAGGCTTCGCAGGCCCGATTATCATCGAAACAATTGGCGGGACATTGAAAGTTGATTTTGAAGAAACGCCGTCCGGATTTGACAACATTCATTTAATAGGCCCGGCGGTTAGGGTCTTTGAAGGGACTTTGGAGGCTTAATTAGGAAGGGGCAGTGAAAGCTCTGTAAAAACCAGCAACACCATCACTCCGCTTCTATAATCCCCCCCTTTACATGGAAGATCTGCTTGTCGAGCCACTCTGGCACGCGGCAGTAGTCCATGGCAGCGACTTTACTTCTTACGCCATTTGTGCAAATTACGATAATGCTTTTATATGAAACGAGATCCGCTCTTCTTTCGCGGATCTCGGCCAAAGGAATATTAATTCCTCCTTCATTAAATTCTTCAAATTCCCAGGTTTCCCTTACATCAACTAATACAGCATCAGGTTGTTTTCCTAATTGCCTGGCCTCATGGACGTTAATGTCGGTGTAAGTATTGCTTGTCATTGTTACCGGCCCGTTGCGTACGGATGGTCGTTTACAACCGGGATATTTTTAGCGATCAGTTTGTGAATGTCTTTCAGATATACTTTTTCGTCCAGATCACAGAATGAAAATGCAATTCCCTTTGCTCCGGCACGACCGGTTCTTCCGATTCTGTGCACATAAGTTTCAGGAATGTTAGGGATCTCGTAGTTGATGACGTGTGTTAGGTCATCCACGTCGATTCCCCTTGCAGCAATGTCTGTTGCCACTAAAACCCTGGTGGTCTGGCTTTTAAAGTTTTTCAAAGCGTTCTGACGGGCATTCTGGGATTTGTTTCCATGGATTGCCTCAGAGCTCACGCCTGCTTTTCTCAAAACCTTCACAACTTTATCAGCCCCATGCTTTGTCCGGGTGAAAACCAATGCAGTAGCAATGGATTCGTCCCTCAAAATGTGCAGTAAAAGCGAATTTTTATCAGATTTATCTACAAAAAAAACAGACTGACGAATGGTGTCCGCAGTGGAGGAAACCGGAGTTACCTCCACTTTCAGCGGATTTCTTAAAATCGTATTAGCTAATGTTACAATGGCTGGTGGCATTGTGGCTGAGAAAAACAGCGATTGCCTTTTTGCTGGAAGCAGCTTGATCACTTTTTTAACATCATGTACAAAACCCATGTCAAGCATTCTGTCCGCCTCGTCCAGAACAAAGAATTCAAGCTGGTTCAGCTTGATAAAGCCTTGATTGATAAGGTCTAACAATCGTCCCGGTGTAGCTATAAGCACGTCTACGCCCCTTTGAAGCGCATCCGTTTGTGGTTTTTGACCAACTCCACCAAAGATAACCGTATGTTTAACACCCGTATGCCGACCGTAAGCGGCGAAACTTTCACCGATCTGTATCGCAAGTTCGCGTGTTGGCGTTAAAATTAGTGCGCGAATTCTGCTTTTCTCGAATTTTCCAACTGGATTATTATGAAGCAATTGAAGCATTGGAATAGCAAATGCTGCTGTTTTTCCTGTGCCTGTCTGCGCGCAGCCTAGTAAATCTTTCTGATCCAGGATAATGGGGATCGCTTTGGCTTGAATGGGGGTGGGAGTGGTGTATCCTTCTTCTTGAAGAGCCTTAGCAATAGGCTCAATGAGCTTTAAATCTTGAAATGTCATTTGATTTTTTTAAATGGCTGTCCTCTATATTAATATAAAAACAGCCTGAATAATATAAAGGCCCTTGTAAGCCAAGGGTATAACAGTAGTATATTTTTAAACGTTCAGTCCATATACTCCGCAAAAGTATCCAGGATTGTTTAAATTTGGTTGACATTCATCAACTCATTTGTTTTATGATCAGATCCTTCGCGCTAACTCTATTATTATCAGCAGTATTCCTGATTGCAAATGGTCAGGATGTTCTTGTTAAGAAAAACGGCTCGACCATTGAGGGTAAGGTTACGGAGGTTGGAATTGATCGCGTTTCCTACAAAATCAGCTCCGAGGATGGAAGCGCCAGTTTTGTTATCCGAAAAAATGAGCTTAACCGCATCGAGTTTGGAAATGGCCAGACTGTTTTCATAGATGAAAGAAACCTGCCGGGCAAACGGCGCGCACAACCGGCAAGCAGTTCGTATCTTTTTGGAAGGCATCTGGTCAACTTTTCACCATTTAAAGCATTGGATAGCGGACCCGGATTAGGGTTGAGCTATGAAATCCTGGCAGATAAAAAGGGTTATTTCGGCGTCATACTGCCGATCTCGATCATTTTTCCGGACCGTTTTAACTACACGTTTGATGGAAATGGCGATCAGACAGAGTCCTTCTACTTTTCTCCCGGCTTGAAAATATATCCTTTCGGGCAAAGAAGGGTTACCTACGCCGTCGGACCGAGCGTTTTCAGCGGTTTTGGAAAGCAGTTCCGCAACAATGGTTATTACGATCCTAACACCGGGACATATATCGGTACGAACGCTGAAACAAAAATCTTTCGTTTTGGTATCATCGTCAACAATTATGTAAATTTCCAAATCACAGAACGTTTTCAGATCGGCCTGAATGGAGGCTTAGGATCGCGGTATATTGACCGGGAAACTTATAATGACACCCGGCAGATAAGCAATGGCGGCATTAATATCACCGGCGAATTCAATTTCAATCTGGGCCTGCGTTTCTAAACAGCATCATTTCATTAGCCTGAATATAGGATAGCGCATATATTCTTTTTCGCGGTATGGCGAATTGTCGTAAATAAAGTCCAGCTGCGCCGCGGCACTTTTTGCAAACTCAGGATCAATTTTACGCTTATCCGCCAGCTTAATCCTCAGGCTGACGTCCTTGGCGAGCAATTCGGCGGCAAGATCTTCAAACACATAGGCCGAATAATGTTCCTTGGATTGCAAGATCGTGTCAAAGAAATTCCATTTAAAAAAAGAATCTACGCCCTTCGGTTCCAGCGTTTCGACAATGTATCGGTTAGTCCATTGGTTTACAGGGATATACCAATCGCCTTTCTTGAATTTGACCTGCTGCTTAACAGTCTTCGTAGTCACGCTCGTATGCCAGTAGTGGCCCTCAAATGGCTGTTTGGGGGTTTCCAGATCTTGTATATAATACGTTTCCACTTCCATTTCCGCGTCATTTTCGAGCTGTTTTACTTCTACACCATTCAGCTTCATGAGGTCGATAATGTTGTGCCACCCTTGCGGAATAATGTATGCAACGGGCTTGGTAACCTCGTCTAATGGCGAGTAAGTGTCGTAAAAAGGGATTTTTTTGGTAAATGGCTTGGAGCGGTTGTACGATAACCTTTGCGCTCCGCTCACCTTGCTGATAATGTATTCAGGTTCAAAACCCTTAAAGTCGATTTGCGTGTTTTTGACTTTATTGACTTCCCACGAGACAGCAAATTTCTCCTGCGTTTTTACAGCCTCTTTGGTGTCTTTCCGAAGTTTAAGGAGCTCCCTGCGGTTTCTTGCCAGGAATTTAATGTTGCCCAACAAATAAGCGTAAGTTGCGGCAACGCGCTTGTCATAAGGCTTCAACATATGCGTTTCTGTCATCACACCGATCGTGTGAAATAATGCAGCGTAACCTGTTGAATAGCGCGGCCAGTCGGGGAATTGCACAAAACCCTTGTCCGGCGTCTGGCCCCAGGAATTGACATAAGGCGTTGCCTCAAATCCTGATTCCTTCAAATGCTTGTACATATAAGGCAGGAAAACCTTATCATTAAAATAGCCCAATTTGCCTCCCAGCTTATCTTTTTGTGCATAATCTAATGTTATCACATACTGATAATCAGCGCCATTGCTCACGTGTGTATCTGCGAAAAGATCGGGGTCTAATTCGTGGAAAATAGCCGCAAAGCTTCGCGCGTTTCTGGTGTCGTTTTTGATAAAATCCCTGTTTAGGTCGTAATTCCGGGCATTGCCGCGAAAACCATATTCCTCCGGCCCGGCCTGATTTGTTCGTGTCGTGCTGTTCCTGTTTAATGCACCGCCAATGTTGTAAAATGGAATTACGGCTATGATCACATTGTCCAGCTCAGGGAATTTTCCGGGATTAACGGCTATGTCGCGCAGCAGCATCATGGACGCATCCACACCATCCGACTCGCCCGGGTGAATGGCATTGTTGATCAGGAGAATGGCTTTTTGCTGCGATTTTAGTTTCTTGATGTCAAAGGTTTTGCTTTTGGAATATAACACCAGGTGAAGCGGATGCCCGCTGTCGGTGAGTCCTTTTTCAGTGATCTGAATCTGTGGAAAGTCCTTGGCCAGAAGTTTGTAAAAAGCAATCCCTTGTTCATAAGTTGGCGTTTGTTTGCCGCCGCTGCTTTCAAATCGGGTTGTGTACTGGGCCTGTGCTGATAATGTAAAGGAGAAGAGTATTGAGTAAAAAAATAAACGCATATTCGAATTGAAACTTGTTGAGATTAATGTTTGTATTTCTGCATCAAATACAAATACGGGTCTGGCAAATGGTGTACAAAGCCGATGTATCAGTTGCTTAGATTATCTCTGATATACGACCAATCTTTAAAAAGCGTGAACGCAACATTTGTTCACTTAAATGTAGAAAATCCCGGCAGATAAGCAGGCAGGCATTTAAATATTTTCCTGATCAACAAGCGTGTTAATCAATGCATTGGCCTTGTTAAGCCACAAATTCTGTGCTTCACAGGTCCAGTGCGAATCGCCTTTAAGGTAAGAAGCAGCGCCCATTTTGCGGAAATCAGTAAGCACGTCAATGTAGGGAACTGGGAGCTTTGGATGTTTGTAAACGCGCTCAATGAGTTGATTATAAACGCCGTAGTCAGGCTGCAAAACAGAAACTTTGTTGGGGATGATAGCCAATGCAACGAAGTCAAAACCCATTGTCAGGGCAGCATTTTTTGTCAATTCGAGATTCATAACAAGCGAATCCAGTTCCGAATTCCGGACTTCGGAGAACGAAGAGGTAACATTCGGCGTGTCCGTGTCCATGTGCGAAACTACAGCGCGGTCATTGTCGACCAGGGTTACATTGGTGTTGACACGATGAAAAAGATGATAGGTGAAATCGGCTTTCCATTCCTTAACCTTTAAAAAAGCTTCATTTTGGAACAAAAGAGCCTCAAAGCGGTCCTGAGCTTGTTTCCCGTTGAATGCTGCATCCAGTTTGTGCATAAATTTGGATGACGAGATCTGTTGCGTGAATGTGGCTGAATCCGGCACAACGGAGGTTACGGGTGTTGCCAGATGCTGTCTGAAATGGCGTTCTACGGATTCAAGCAAAAGAATGTTGGTCGCCGAAGTGTCGAGTTTCACGTGCAGCACATCGGCCCACTTCACATATGCATATTGATCCACTGCGAAATCACTCTTTCCTACGCGCTGCGCTTCCGTAAAACTATCGCCTACAATATACAAATGCACTTTTTTCGCAGTGTTTTTCGTCGCGGGCGGCGTATAAGCGGGGCATTCTTGTCTTGGATCTTTGAATGCCGATAGGTTGGCCATGCGGTAAAGGTCACCGTACTGATAACCGTCGGTGATCAATTTGTATTTTCCAACCAATGCTAACAGGGTAGGGTTGAGCCCGCTGACCCAGACAATGCATCCCAAAAATAAAACCGCGTATTTTAAAAACTTCATAACTGCTAACGAAGCTTAATAGACCAAACCTGGATTTTTTTCTCCGAACGGCTGAATATAAGCAATTTGTAATATCCGGGCTGATAAGTGAGTTGCACAGGCATTTCGGACGGGATTGCCTTGTCGCCCAGCCGCTTGCCGGTCATGTCGAAAACCGTAGTGTAACTTCCTGACTTAATGGTAATAAAGCGATTATCAACGCCAAAAAAGTGATATTGAATGATCGAATTGGGAAGGATATCCTTTATTTCAAAAAGATCATTTCCATCCTTCGTGATGATCGCCGTTTTAGAATTCAATGACCGGATCAGGATCCAATCCAGCGAATTCCGGTCAAATAATGTCTTGAATTTCGAGCCCGGCTCAGGTCTAAGCAACTGCTTACGCGATGTGATCTTTCCGTCCAGACTAATGCGGATCAACTCGCCGGAAACACTTACACCTACAAGCTCAGGCTGGCCGGTTGCGGGATTTTGCGTCCAGGTAAATGCGCTTTCCGTCCGGGTCAGGATGTCCACCGGGAAACCCTGCTTAACCGTTCCGTTTTCCTTTAAAAGGAAGATCTTACCGTTTTTCTGTGTGACAATAAACCCACGGTTCCCGGTCTGGTTCAATGCAACAACGGGACTTTGAATGTTCTCAAACTGAACGGAATGGTTTAGCCGCCTGATCGGCTTTGTTACGCTTTCCCATAGGAAAAGCTCTTCCGCCGTATTTTTTATGATAAACCGGTTACTGCCATCATCCCCACCGTCAATCGCATACAATGCAGCAATATCCTGGCCGGAAGGCAGCGAGCCCGTAAATGTTGTGACGGTGGTAGAATCATCTTCGTCCAATGCGTAAACCGTGCCCTTAGTCGCAAAAATACGCTGTTGCCGTCCAATGTTCAAAAAATCGACCTTATAGGCAGATGTAATGATCGGTCCGTTAAGCTTGGCAATGGTTTCGGTTTTTCCTTCTCGCAAATTATTGGTCCTGAGTAAGTTATTTTGCTTGTCGGTCAGCAATATTTCCGAGCTCCCATCGATCGGGTTCTGCAAAGCCGCTAATTGAGAATCGAAGATTTCCGGCCATTCAATGTCAATGTTCAGGAAAGTGCGGTTGAGGACTTTATTGGCAGTCTGGCGTTTTTTAGGAATAAGTGTGATTTCCGGAAATGCATCGCCGTCCTCATATTTACATTGGAATACGAGTGATTCCATCTTGGTAACCAAATCATTATATTTCTTAATCCCGCCATTGCCTGCACGCGTCTGCGCCTTACGCAAATTGACGATCAACGAAAGCTGGGCTTCTGATTTCGCAGAAGTAAGAATGCTGTCATATTCCGGCGATTGTTTCCAGGTAATCTGATTCTCGTAGTCGACAATGTAATTCTGCAAAACCTGAGAATTATTGCTGATCACCAGATAAGGCGCAATGTACGTGATGTAACTGCGTGGGAACCCCGTAAACATGGGACCGTAAAGGCCGGACGGCAGCTCGGGAATGGGCACAGAGTAAATGTCGTAACCCTGGTATTGGTCAATGGAAACATTCGTTTCTTCATTCGCCAGGCGCGCCAGCTTTTGCAGTACAGGCCGCAATTTTTCATAATTCGAAAACTCAGCCAGCAGAATTTTGCCGTCACTGATGCTGTTATTTTCTTCCAGTTGACATAAAATCAACTCGGCACCCAGGTTATCGATGAGCTGATTGCTTTCCTTTCCAATGTAGTAAGCAAGCTTATTCCAGGATTCGGACTTGTATTTTTTATGCCATTTTTTAAACTCCTTCTGAAATGCAGCCCGGTCCACAACTCCCGATCTGTAAAGAAATGACGTTTGCTGAGATATGTGCTTGTGACCGGTGAAGGGAGCACCAGGAATGTCTTTGATAATGTTGGTGAGATAGTAATCCGGCGCGTCGGTTCCGGTCGACTTTAATGAAAGACCGCCTTTTGCCTTCGCTTCTTCAATGTGAAAATCCTGGAATGTTGGAAAATTCCGGCCGAACTCATAAAAGTTGCCATTGATATTATCCCCTGAAATAACTGATTTCCAGGCATCATTTCGCAGATAAATGCTGGTTCCATAATCCGAATCGTTTAAATCGGAGAAGCGCGATTTCAGCCGGAACGATTCAATGTTGATGGAAGAAGCCCGGACTGCATCCTCAATCAGATCGCCGTAATAGCTTACAATTAAATAATGATCTTCAATAAGATAGGAAAAAAGCGGACGCGAATTAGCATCGATAATGTCTGTAATGCGGTGATCCTGGAAATTATGATGCAGCGCGCGGATATTGGGATTCTGCGGCGTGCTTAGCCATTTCGATTCTTCCTCATTAGCGATCGGAATGTACATGATCACACCCCATTCTGTGCTTGTGCGCGGATGGTAGGAGTAGGATACTGCCTTGTTTTTGAGGAAGTTACTTAACTTTTTCTGGTCTTTTGCGAAAAGGTTAAGGAGCGATAAGTTGTCGCTTGCAACATCCAGCAGAGGAAGTCGCTTCACATCCAGATTGGCGTCGGTAGCGACGTAAAGTGAATCTTGAAGATGCTCGCTGGTAATGACGACAAGTGCGCTGGACGGGATGAATTTCCACGCAGCAGCCGAGCCTCTCGAATATTTGAACAGAAAATATCCTGCTGCCGCAATGACAGCAGCGAGCAGGATAGCTAAAATGTATTTTTTCGACACAAGCCTAATGGTTAAGCACGGATCGCTCTCACTTTATCATTGAGTTCCAGGCGAAACCGCAACAGTTCTTTAAAGCTGCGTATACAAACCTTCCAGAGGTTCCACTTAACGATCGAAACCGTTCCGGTTTCGCGGTCTTTATGTGTAATGGGTATATCGAATAATTCCTGACCTGATTTTTTGGCCATCACCGACAAGAAAATATTAGGTGCGAAAGGCTCAGGATCAGGCAATTGGTTCATTAGTTTTTGCAGGAACGTTCCTTTGATCAAACGGAAAGGAATGTTGCTGTCCATGATGAATGTGCCATAAACCGTCGAGATCGTTCCACGAAGGAATTTTGTGATGAACAAACGGACGCCGGCATCGTGCCTTACTTGTCTGTAACCCAGGATAAACTGAGACTGGCTGCGCTTGTTCCAAAGCTTATCGAAGTCATCGGAAACAAACTGATCGTCACTGTCTGTCTGAAAAACATATTCCGAATTCAGTTCAAGTGCTTTGCGATAGCCGTTTACGACTGCATTGCCATGACCACCGTTTTTCTGATTGATAACTGTCAGATTGGTAACCTCTTGCTGTAATTTGTCCAAAAGCACTTTCGTATTGTCTTTCGAACCGTCATTGATTACAATCAGTGTTGTATTGTCGTTGGGAAATTTATTTTTTAAGAAATTAGTCCAATTATATACTACCTTTTCGATACAATCCTGTTCATTGTATGCGGGCATTACTATACTAAGAAGGTACGACATGCAGAAACTTATTTGGTATGGTTGCGCGAAATTAATAAATAAAGCCTGTAACCGGGCTATGGGTAATGATAAATTACTAAGCGTACCTGTCTTTCAAGGCATTAATGGGCTTCTCAAAAAAGTGCCAGGAGACAGCAGCGACAGCAATCGTTAATAAGATCACGACCAGCGCTTCAAAGGCAACCGAGCCTTTCAGCTCCGGAACATATTGATAGATTTTCCGGAAAATGCGAACGGTAGGATGCATAGGACCACTATGGAAGTGGTTATAGACGAAATTGTGATAGAGATACAAGCCGTAACTGATTTTTCCTAAGTAAATGCTCACTGGATTTTCCAGGAAAGCGGCCATGATTCCCGTATAGCCCATAACGCCCCGCCCGATCAGGAAAAAGCCGAAAATGGACGACACAGTTCTGTCCAGCACAACAAATGATACATTGAAACGGTTATCAAATGTTTTAGACCAGAATTGAAGCAAAACCCATACAGCGAATGCAAGCACTACAGGCCATGTTTTACTGAAAAGCTTCTCAAAAAAATCGTTCCTGTAAAGCTGCAACCACGCAAGTAAGCCACCTAATGCAAACGAGTCCAGGCATGCTGGCGTACTCACATATGTCACGATCCAGTCGTCCAGGGCAAAATCCGGATTTGTGTAGAAATAGTAAAAACGAAATGCGAGGCTTAGCAAGCCCATAACGCCCAAAACCGGAACCAGCTTGCCTTTTGGTATAAAAAATATAAGGAAAGGAAAGAACAAATAAACCTGCTCTTCAACGGCCAGCGACCACAAATGGTCCATAGAACCCATCCAGGTTTTATTCCAGGCCATGTAAATATTTGTCCCGTACAATGCCAGCCAGCCCAGTTTTTCTCTTACGGGAGGCACATTGAAGATATAGAGCAGGAAAATGGTCAGATAATAGACCGGAAAGATCCTTATCGTTCTGCGGATCAGGAATTTGCTCAGGTATTTCTTGAACCCGCCTTCCAGTTCATAGTTTTTCTCTTTACTTTTCAGGAGAATCCGGGAAATCAAAAAGCCGCTTAGTACAAAAAAGATGGTCACTCCCGTAGCGCCGACGGGCACCGTGTTGATTTCTACAAACAGATGTTCGATCAGCACCAGCGCGATGGCAATGAAGCGGATTCCATCAAGTTGAATAATGTGTCCCTGTGATGTGCTGCGCATAATTACCAGTTTACCTTCACCGTCTTTTTCTTAGTTTCCTTTACCCGGACTTTCTGATTTTGAAACAGAATGCCCGTTTGATCTCCCTGCTGCCTGATTAATGCAACATCATAAAGCCCTTTGTCCATTTCAGAAAAAGGAATGTTCGCTCTGAATCCCGGTGCAAAGTAATATTGTTTCAAAAAAAGCTCTTTCCGGCTTGTATTACGCGTTCTCAATGCTGGAAACAGATAATACCGCTCTTTGGAACTGAGCAAAATGTAAATGCCGCTGTCCTGCAATCTCTGGCTGGTAAAAGTATTATTTTCAATAGTCAGATTTTCTTCGCCAGCATTAAAAGTAGTGCGATCGTACAATTCCGTCAGGCCGCGTGAATTTCCGGCATAAGTCTGGCGGTCCGCCAAGGAAATGAGCGGGAGAAGCTTATTATAGAAGACAGGCGTTTTCTCGACTATATTGGCCGCAAACGAAGTGTCAGCCGGGTATTTCAGTTCTTTGTCTGTATAAGTCCAGTTAAACTGGGAAGTCGTTAACTCCTTACGCAAGTTATAAGCGTCAACCAAATGATAATGATAGCTGAAAATGTTGAATATCACGCCAAGGAAAACAATCGATGTCACATAGGGTGAGAGAAAACTTCCGCGAATCGGAATAACCACATACAAATACGCGACAATCAGCAAAAGAACCGAGTAAATCTTATAACGGCTGGTTACCAATGTATCAAACCCAAATCCTGCACGACTGTAAACCACAATTAATGCAGTGGCCAGAATGAAAAGGATAGTTCCGAGGCAAAAAAGGTCTGTTATGCGCTCAAATTTCTGGCTGTATTTATTCCGGACGATGCGGAACAGCGTAGTAGAAACAATGGAAATAGCAACCAGGAACAAAACGATCCCCATAAAAAAGCAAACCTTAATGTGGTCGGCAACCGGAAATGATTCTGCAAATGATCCCAGAAACGCCATATAACCCTTAATAAACTGGAAAATGGTCGCTTTGGATTCGGGATTGGATTCCGGTTTGGTATACCAATTGAAATAGCAGAAGATCTCAACAGCACTGACAATGAGCCACAAGGCAAAGCGTTTTCTATTGCCCGTCAGAAATAATAGCAGCGCGCCCAGCGGAAGAACCAGCAAACCGTTCCCGCTCGTCAGGATCGTGACGCCAGCAAAAATAAGGGAAATTACGAAGGGCAGTGTTTTAAAATTGATACACAAATACAACGTCCAGACTGCCAGAGTAACGACACCAAAATTCTGGATCGCAGCCATTCCCCAATACATATTTTCCCAAAATGCAAGTGTAAGCCAGAGAAAAGGAACGGGTAATATGGCAGATAAAGGCTTTTTGTTCTTTTTTAGCAATTCATACCAAAGCGGGATAACAGCCAAAAGCAACAGATTCCCGGCTGTCATCAGGTGCCGGTAATTCAATGATCCAAACAACGAATAGTCCCACCAGGAAATGAGCCTTGTTAAGGAAATCCGGTGCTCATTATGCTGTTTAAAGAGCAGCCAGATCTTCTCTTTCCAGGACGACGCCTGGGAATAATACAGGATAAATTCTTTTAAAGCGTGGTCGTCGAATTTTGGAATATTAATAGCATAATAATTCCAGACCATAAAATAAATCAGGACCGGTAGCAGCAGGATCAGGCTCAGAAAGATAGTTAAAGCCTTTTTCGTCATGCCGGAATCATTAACTGACCAATATGGGAAACGATGGAATCAGGATCCAGCCCGGATAACTTCTGGTGATATGTCTGACTTCCGTAACGGGAATTCGGATAACCTTCTGCTCTCAGGCTTTTGAAAGCACGTGGGAAGATGCCCTTCTCCAAAAGCTGGATAGAAAGCTGTTGTGCCAACCCGCCAATGCTGATGTGTTCTTCCGCCACAAGAATTGCAGGCGCTTTCCGAATGAGCGTTTCCACTTCGTCGGTAATTTGCAAAGGGAAATGCATTGCTGTAATCACATTCACTTTCGCTGTAAGGTCTTCGGAAAGTGAAAGGGCGGTCATGACATTATTAGCGATTGGTCCTAATGCAAAAACCGTAATTTCGGCCGTTTCCGGCGCATGGATTACTTTGAACGAGCCGGAAATGTAACTGTTGTCGGGAGTTGTTTTCCCTGCTCCCAAACGCAGGTAAGCGGGGCGCGCGTCAGCGACAATCTGTTGGATCATAGGTTCCACTTCATCAGCAAAAGCCGGAACCCACACATTTGCGTTCTGCTGACCGCTCAGGCAAGCCAGGTCTTCAATTGTATGATGGCTGCTTCCCATGATTCCGTAACCATAACCACCGCCGTTCCCAACCAGGAATACAGGTAAGTTGTTGAAACACACATCATTCCGAAACTGCTCCAAGCAGCGGTAAACGATAAAAGGGGCAATGCTGTAACAGAAAACTTTATAGCCTTTATGTGCAAATCCTGCTGCTACGCCGACCATATTCTGCTCAGCCACACCAGCATTTATAAATCTTTTACCCATTTTGGCCTGCAAGTTTTCCAATGCATTATAGCCAAGATCGCCAGTAATGAAGACAACGGAGTCATCCTCCACTGCCAACTGCTCCATAGCGTTTGAAAATTCTTTTCTCATTCGGTTTGTATGATGATGCTTTGACTATTGCAATTACTTCCTCAATTGCTTCACTAACGTCCGGATCTCGTCTGCGGTTTTGTATGATTTGGAGCCGCGGCGGATTCTGGTCCGGATGTATTTTGGTCGCTTTTTGGTTTCTTCAAAGATCTTGGCAATGTATTCTCCTAAGAATGAAATGCCGAGAATAGTTAATCCTCCAAAGAATACGACCAACACAATAACGGTGCTGATACCCTGCGGGGTGTCCCTGAAAAACACGAATTTCGCTAAGATTTGCCAGATAATCCCTAAAATCGAAAATCCGGTTAAGGCAAAACCCGCGTAACTCATCAATTCCAATGGTGCAAAGCTGAACGAGAAAATCGCTTTTTTCGCCCACCAGATGTTTTTTGTCCAGTTATTGGTTGAAACGCCAAACATTCTCTCTGGCCTTACATAAGGAACGCCCGTTTGCTTGAAACCAACCCAGGCGCGCAATCCACGCAAAAACTGCTCTGTTTCAGGCAAATCCACCAATTCCTTAACAACCTTGCGATCAATCATAGAAAAATCACCGGCATCGCGGGGAATGGCAATGTAGCTGAGTCCTTGAAATACTTTATAGAACGATTTATAGAAAAAGTGAATGTGTGGTTTCATTTCACGCTGAACCCGAACGCCATAAACGACGTCAAATCCTTCCATCCATTTCTCGTAAAAAGCAGGGATAATTTCCGGCGGATCTTGCAAATCACCATCCATTAAAACCACGCAATCGCCCGTTGCGATCTCCATACCGCTTAAAAATGCAGATTGAGATCCGAAATTGCGGGAGTGACTGATCCCGACAACATTAGGATCTTTATCACAAATCTGGCTAATCACTTCTTCCTGATTATCAGGCGAGTTGTCATTGACAAATATGATTTCATAGCGCACTTTCAGATCATTGAAAGTCTTCACAAGCCGCTCGTACATGAACGGAATAGCCTGCGCATCCTTATAACAAGCGATGATCGCCGTAATAATCGGGTTCAGTTTCGGGTTTTCGAAAGCAGGAATTACGCGGTCTTCGTATTTTATCTGCGCCTGCCAGTCACTGTATTTTGTTAGGCCGGTTTCCAGTGAAGTGCGGGCTTTCCAGCCAAAGTCTGTTTCAAATGCACTTGGATCGCCGAACCATTCAGCAAGGTCCCACTTTCTGTTGGACATGCTGCCCCACTGCGGCTCCTGCGTAATGTTGAATGTTCGTCTGGATGTATCAACGAGGTCGCCCATCGTTGTCTTACGTCCCGTTGCAATGTTGTAGGACTTCCCGGAAGTTTCCTTGTTAATCTTTAATGCCGCGTCCAAAAACGCTTCCACGCAGTCTTCTATGAAAACAAAATCACGGCTTATATCCGGAGATACCAGCGAAGGAAGCTGTTTTTTTCTTGCGTTCTCGATTAATTTCGGGATCAGCCGGTCCGGCTCTTCCCAATATCCGTAGATGGAGTAAAGCCTGAGATTAAGCGTTTTTAGATTAAAAACTTTGGCATAATATTCTAATAAATATGCCGCTGAAACCTTGGAGACCGCATAATGACTGTTTGGCTCAACGCGATCGGTCTCTTTTGGAGACGTGCAGTTGAACCCATATTCCGAACTGCTTCCTGCATGGATATAAACCATTTCGGTCGTACAGTTTTGCAAAATGTTAACTGTCCCGATGACATTGGTTTCATAGGTCAGGTTAACATTATTTTGCTTGCTGTAAGCGCCGTAGGCCGCCAGATTAAAAATCGTTTGCGGTTTATATTTTTCAAAAACCTCTTGAACAGAGTTATTGGAAAGGATATCGCAGTGGACAATATTTTCAAAAGGAACATTCAGCAATTTTAGCCTCCATGCTTTTGTTGCGTCGTGTGTGAGCGCATAACAGTCCTTTCGGATCTTAAAAATTTCGTTGAAAAGATTGGCTCCGATGAAGCCGCTTGCACCAAAAACAAAAACTGGCCCTTTTAAACTTTCTATTTTATCGCGGAAAACCGGCAATTGGTCAAGCATTCGTCAATTCATTAAAGTAGCGTTCCTTTACTTCCAGCGTGGCTTGCTCGTATTGGTCTTTGTTCATTGGTAAATAATGCCACTCTAATTTATTCTCCATGTAGGACACCCCTTTGCCCTTCACAGTGTTAGCGATAATCGCCTTTGGCAGCCCGTTCTTGTGCGTTTTAAGTTCGTCAATAGCTAAACTTAGCGCATTAATGTCGTGACCGTCAACCTCTATCGTTTCAAAACCGATTGCATTCCATTTCTCAACGGAGGCTGTTTCTCCCAACACTTTATCCGTTGGACCAAAACCCTGCAAACCGTTTTTATCAACAATCATAAATAGGTTATCCAGCTGATTTTGGATCGCATAATGTGCTGCTTCCCAGGTTGTTCCCTCATTTGTCTCACCATCCGAAAGCAACGCGAATGAATAAGTTTCTTCTCCTCCGACTTTCGCCGCGTGGGCGATTCCCGTTGCAATGGGGAGCCCGTGGCCCAGTGAGCCGGTTGCGAAAGGAATTCCTTTGTATTGCCTTGGGGCCGGATGGGCTGGGAGTGAGGTGCCGTCCAGGTAAAAAGTGTCCAGTTCGTCGTCTGTAATTTCGCCTGTAACATTCAGGCAGGCGTATAATGCGGCGGCGGCGTGTCCTTTGGATAAAATAAAGGTGTCTTCCTCCGATTTTTGCAGAAAAAGAACGGCGATCATCAGATCAATGCAGCTTAATGAGCAGCCGATATGACCGGCATTTGCTTTATGGTAGAGACCCAGAATTTTAAGCCGAAGTTCTCCGCTTATCTGTCTTGGGTCATTCAATATCTCTTCTGCGGTCATGCCTGTGTATATGTCGATATTAAGAAAATCTCACTAAATAAAGGTCAAATCTTCGGTTTTGAGAGTGCAATATACAAAATCTTATTTGTCGGCTTTTGATATCAGCCTACATTGCCTACTCCAATCCGTAACGCAGCCCTTTCAATTTCTTGATCACAACCGGTTCAGGATTTCCTGCTTTTTTAAGTAAAATATGTGTAGTCTGTGTCGTGTCCATCACTTGCACATATTGCGCGTCTTTGGGCAGATACAAATTCGTCACCTGCGCGTCCTGAACCGAATAGGAAAGGAATGTCCTGTCCATTTCTGATAAAATCGGATAACGGGAAGCGGGATACAGGATCGTGTCGCCTTCCTGATACAATTCCTTAATCTTTTGCGCCGCCTCATAATAAGGGTTAGGAGCCCGCGGTGTCGAGAAATAGCCATATTTCACTGACCGGTCGGCATAGAATTCTCCAAGCCGTAACGAAACAAAATACAACTGACAAGCCAAGCCAATAAAGATCAATGCCCTGAATTCCAGCTTAATGGTCTTATAATATTGCAGCAAAAGACTCAGCAATATGATCGCATAAGGAAACGAAAAACCCGAATAACGCTGCATCAATCCATATGTATGGCCGTTTTTGAACGACATAATAATTAAAAAGATGGTTGGAAACAGCGCCATAATATAGACGATCCAAAGCCGTCTCCTATGCTGCTTATCAGCCTGCATATGCACATCGGGAATAAAGGAAAGTGCAAAAATACTGACCGAAAGAATGATGAATTGCAGCTTATGATTTGAATAAAATACAGCACCGGAAATGGCCAGAATGAAAGGAATGGCCGCTTTCAGTCCGTCATGCATTTTAATATGATTCCTGAACCGATACCAAATGATCAGCAGCACGCCTATTAATATAGAAACAATTACGTTTTTTCTGCCGGCAAGGGCATCCGTCAGGCCATTTGTAAAAATAATGAGGTCTGAAAAAAGCGGCAGCGCTTTGGCGAACACATTACCAATCGTGGCAGGCAAAATAATGCCGAAAGGATTGTCCGTAGGCCGTGTTTCGGCCATTCTTTTGTAGAGAGCTGCCTGATAATTAAGCGTATGCAGCGTATAAGTTCCGCCGCCATAAATCATCCACCAGGCCACACCCGACAAAGCCGCTACGGCCGAAACCGCCATTCTCATCCAACCTTTAATATTCCTTAGAAAAAGCAAAGCATATAAGGCATGCCCCAAAAGGACCGCAATAGAAAGAAAATGGGATAGGATGCTTAATCCTGCGGTTATAATGTAACCAATGTAAAGTCGGGTTGTTTTCCCCTTTGCAGCCTCTCTTTCAATGATTTGTAAAAAGAAATATGTAGCAAGCAGGGTAAGGAAGAACATTAAAGAGTAACTGCGCGCTTGCTGGCTGTAACCGATAAAAAACGGCTCGAAAGCAACGATCGCAGCAGCAATCAGCCCTGTATTAACTCCAAAAAAGCGCCTTCCGAACAAGTATACCACACCAATGATGAGCACGCTGAAAAGCACCGAAAGGGAGCGGGCGGAGAAGTCCGAAAGGCCGAAAACCTCCATCCAATAATGCAGCAGCAGATAATAGAAAGGGCTGTTTCCAATATCGCTCCGGTTATTGGCTTCATAATAATCTTCTATTGTTTTAGGTGCCCAAAACTCCGCGGGTGTAAATGCACGCGGAGCATAATTTTCGTTGTAAGTAAATGAGCGTAAGACTCTTGGCGGCCTGAGGCTGAATTCAGGTGTTTTCCAGAACTGCGAATTCGATAATGTTAGCTTAGAAAAAACTTCCTTTTGGTTGGCACCTTCCAACACGACACCCTGGCTGATCACCATTGTGCTTCTCTCATCGAAGAAAATACTGTAACGATCCAGATTGTGAAGCCTGAGCGCAGTTCCCGCAATTAAAATGACAGCGAAAATGAGCCAGGTTTTCAGGGTTTCGTTCGTACGGTTTGAAGACATTTAAGAAAGTTGACGTGCGCTATAATTTCTGTATCGTTCTATTTTGCCCAAAATTGGGAAACAGACCGAGTTGCCGCGAAATTAAGCAAAATTCCCTTTATAGGATATTTTTTAGATTTTAAGAATTGTAAACTCCACGCGCCGGTTCTTCTGGCGGGTCTGTTCGGTGCTGTTGCTGGCGATGGGTTTGGCTGGTCCCCAGGCTTTTGTCCGGATCCTTTTGCCGTCTATTCCTTTTGATAAAAGATATTTTTTGACCTGCTGCACACGGTCTTCCGCCAGCTTTACATTTTTTTGGACTTCGCCCTGATTGTCTGTATGTCCTTCCAGCAAAATTTCCATTGCCGGATAATTAGTCATAGCCGAAACGATCCTGTCCAGCTCCGGGTAAGACGACCGGATCACTTCGGCGCTGCTCTGGGCGAACATGGTGCTGCTAAGCCTGATCTGCTGCCCCGCCTTGATCGGTTGCAGGTAAAGGTCTTTCCGGATGTTGCGTAATGTGGTGTCTTTGGACAAATCAATTTCCTCAGTGAAAGGGAAATAGCCGTTTTCTGAGGCGGTAATGCGGTAGATTTCTTTCAGCGGCAAAATAAGCCGGTACTCGCCGGTTTCCGGGTCAAATGTTGCTTTTGTAAAAACATCATTGTTTTTCTTGATCTGTGCAATGAGGTCGGAACGCACAGCCTTGTTCGTTTCTGCTTCCAGGATCGTCCCGGAAATGATGGCCACCGGATCCGGGCGTGTTTCGGGAGTAAGTCTTACCCGGAAAATATCTTCCTGGCCTGAAACCTTTTCGCTGGCGCTGAAATAGGCATAATCGCCCGTTGCAGGAACATTAAAATAAGCATCCCAAAGCGAAGTATTAATTACCGGGCCGAGGTTTTCAGGCTTCGACCAGTTGACCCAGGTGTCGTCCAGCCGGCGGGTGAGGAACAAATCACCGGCTCCGTAGCCGCTGTGTCCGTGTGAGGAAAAATATAATGTTTTATTGTCCAATGCCAAAAACGGAGTGCCTTCATAATCGGCTGTATTGATCACATTTCCTAGATGCAGCGGCTCCGACCAGCTGTCGCTCGATTGCAGAAAGGAAACATACAAGTCCTTTTTTCCTTCCGTATCGCTGCGCTCAACCGAGATGATCATCACATTACCATATGGCGAAACCGTGGTTTCCATGCTTTCGACCTGTTTGATCTTATTATTCGCCGTTATGCTTTCCCGCAGGTTGTTGATTTTGTATTCTTTGGGAAAAGTCCAGCCCGTCTTCGTCTGAAAACAGCGCGACAATCCTAACTCCATGGAGCCGTCCGGCCGATAGACATTGATAACGTAAATGGTTTTTCCATCTGCCGAAATGCTTGTTATAGCATTATCCGCAGCATTATTGATCGGCGGGCCCATATTCACCGCTGCTCCCCAGACGTTTTTTTCATTTAGTTTGGAATACCAGATGTCCTGTGTTTCAGACGTTCCCACATTACCCAGGAAATTGCCTCTCGTAAAATAAAGCGTTTTGCCATCGGGGGCAATAATAGGCGCAACTTCCTGGCCCTGACTATTGATCGCCGCTCCCATGTTTTCGCGTTTTGTTTTCAAAAGCGGCCCTTTTGCAATGTTAATGACAGCTTCAATGGGCGTAGTGTCGTCAGAAATGCCTATTGCATCAATTTGATTCGCTCCCGAAACTTTCGAAGGTTGCATCACAATCTTGATCGCATTGGCCAGTATATTTTGTTGTTTTGGAAAAACCCTGAACATTCTGCCTTTGACATTGAGCTGTGCTGCGGGCGCGTCGGAAATAAGAAACTCCTTCCCAGACTCATCATAGGCATACACCCGAGCAATGGCGCCCGGATTGAAATTTTCTGCGATAGCAACCTGTTTCAGGGAAATTGTTTTTTCAAAACCCACCTTAATCCACTCTTCATTGCGGCCATCGGGATCGGCGGGCATCCAGGCGCACGGACTGTTTCCGAAATCGGGAAGCTTATTGGGAATGCCGAGAATTTGTTTTGCGCGGAAGGCGTGCCCGTATTGCGCGGGCCTGTTTTCGGAAGAATAGCCCAGCACTTTATTAGCCCACAAAATCTGCTGACCGTATCCTTTATTGATGAAAGCTGCCGAAAGCAGCAGAAAAACGTTGAAGAGTAAGGTTTTATTCATTTTTTCGCTCCTATTAAGAGAATCCAATCCCAGCCCGGCTGTGAATCGGGTGGCTGAACAACCGCTTCCGGCGCAGCCCTAAACTCACCTCCCGACCATCTTTTTCCCGTGCGCGGACTATACCAGACGGCTCCAAAATCCGTCCCGTTGAGATAGTTGAGGTTGAGCCGGACCGGACGCGATTCGGGCAGGTATAGCATTGACATTTTCTTATTGGATAAAGAAACTATGCCTATGTCAGCCTTATCGGTAGAATCGGGAAGCAGTTCCGAGATGTTTTCGGGCTGCATATATTCCCATGGAATGCCTTTCAGGATCTTGACGAGTTCGTGAATGTACTCCGCGCCGTCTTTACCGATGTTAACTTTCCAGGTCGGGTTGAAATTTTTGATCGTGCTCATATGGCAAAAACCAGCAGCAGCGCTCATGATCGATTGGTAAGCCTGATTTCTGATCAATACAGACTGATCCGTTATTTCTTTTGGAAACTCAGAATTAGCGATTAAAAATGGCCTTAATGCAACTTCCGCTGAATTTTTTTGCCAATTAGCCAGCGCTGCATACTCAGCGGGCGTGACGGTCGAGTCCGGAATAATGAATTTAAGATCGGATCTGACTTTTGAGCTATCGTTCACACTCGAAGGCGAGCAAGTGCTGAGCGATGCTATGATCTGACCTTCGGAAACCGAACGGATTCCGTCTGCAATGGCCTCAAACTGAGCGGCTGTCTGATATTCTTCCTCACTCACAATCCAGATCACATTGCTGTATTTGGCAAAATGCTTACCCACATAAGCACCGTAATTTCTCCAAACCATTGGATTTTGCGCATCGAAAATCGCGTTCCAGCTCTTGCGGGAAACCACAATGCCCACGACAAGATTACGCTCTGTCGCTGCGGCAATAATCTTATCAAAATAGTCGAAATAGGGCTTGTTGGGTTTTGAAATATCATTGTCCTGAAACGGAAGGGTCTTATTAAAATTCCGCTGATTGGGAAGTGCGGGCAAAAGCTGAACCAGAAATGTATTGAATGACTGAGACTTGCGCGCATCCATATAATGAATAGCGTCATTATAACTTAGCTTACGCAGCATTTGCCAGGCCACATCGGCCACCATCAGGAACGGAACGCCATTATTATCGGTGATGTGGCGGCCATTCGGGCTGATTTTCAAAGGAAATTTAGCGACAGCAAGCTCCGGTCTTTGGGAGACATTGATAGCTGACAGGCCGGACGCCGCCAAAATGCTGAAAATGAAGTATCTGAGCCACTTCATAGTCTTGGTCGGGAAAAATCTTTTAACATATCGGGGTGTTTCGAAACCTTGAAAATCAGCTGGTTTTCAGGTCGGCAATGGTTTTCAGCGGATCGTCCGAACTGAATACAAAGCTTCCCGCAACCAGAATGTTCACGCCTTCTTTCACAAGCAAAGGCGCATTGTCAAGATTAACGCCGCCATCCACCTCAATCTTGAATGTGTAGCCAAATTTTTCTTTCAAAGCCTGTAATCTGGCAATTTTCTGATTCGTGTTTTGTATAAATTTCTGCCCGCCAAAACCCGGATTTACGGACATAATCAGCACCAGGGAAACATCACCCAGGGTCTCAGAAAGCACTTCCACCGGCGTATGCGGGTTCAACGCAACGCCCGGCAACGCACCCACTTCCTTAATGTGCTGGATAGTCCGGTGTAAATGCGGACAGGCTTCATAATGCACAGTCAGTATAGATGCGCCTGCTTTTGCAAATGCTTCCAGATAACGATCCGGCTGCTCTATCATTAAATGCACGTCCAATGGCTTTGTGGCATGCTTGTGAACGGCTTCACAAACGGGCATTCCAAAAGAAATATTCGGCACAAACATGCCGTCCATAATATCAACATGTATATAATCCGCCTGACTCGCGTTCAGCATTTCTACGTCCCGTTGTAAATTCGCAAAGTCAGCAGCAAGTATCGAAGGGGCAATTTCCGCCATGAATTTTAAATATTAGTCCAGGCCGAAATTAGAATATAATGTTCAACTTGAACGCCAAATCGTGAAATAATGGTGAGCTGACCACATCATTTTCGCCATACGAAGCATACATTTCGTAGCGACCATTTGTCAAAACATAAATTTCTAAAAGCCGCTTTTCAGGTTTCAAAAGCCAATATTCCTGCACGCCGTAACGCTCATAAATTTCTTTCTTAACAACCGTATCCATTTTAATGGTGCTTTTTGATACGATTTCAACCACCATATCAGGAACACCTCTTATCCAATCCTGCGCGATGTCCTCATTTTCTTTCGAAATAAAAATGAGGTCCGGCTGCAAACGGTTGTAATCTTCTTCAAAAATGACGTCCATAGGGGCGTTCCAAATCTCGCCTAGATCATGGTCCTCTACATGATCTTCCAGAATCCGTTGCAATTTACGGGACACCTTCTGATGCGGCTTTTTCGGACTAGGAGACATGATTTCCTCCCCGTTTATGATTTGAGAAAGATCCCAGTCCTGCCAAATAAGTGTTTCTGTGCTTTTCATGTGCATAGCTAGTTTTTACGAAAATTAATGAATTTTTGAAATGATTGATACGAGTTTGTGTATCAAAGAAAGACAAGTGTTTGATTTGTTTTCCATTGATACGCGGTTTCCCAAAAAAGTAACGGAGGGCTGCACTATTTGAAATCGGCGCGAACGCTTCTTAAATTTGAGCACTATCCGTTTTAGCCGCCTTACCATGAACCCAGCACAACAAATCCAGGAGCTTGTAGACCAATTGCAGCATTTGAATTACCGATATTACCAGGACAATGTGTCTGAGGTTTCGGATTTTGAATTCGATCAGTTGCTGAAACAGTTAAAGGCGCTTGAAGATCAATACCCTGAACTGCGGCAGGAAGATTCTCCAACGCTGCGGGTCGGTGGGACGATTACCAAGAATTTCAACACAGTTTACCATCGTTATCCAATGCTTTCGCTGGATAACACCTATAACGAGCAGGAACTAAGGAATTTCGATGACCGCGTGCGCCGCGGACTGGATGACGAGCCGTATGAATACATTTGCGAGCTCAAATTTGACGGGATTTCGCTGAGTTTCACTTATGAAAATGGCGTGCTCGTGCGTGGCGTGACGCGCGGCGACGGCACGCGTGGGGATGAGATCACTAATAATGTGAAGACCATCCGTTCGCTGCCATTGAGGGTAAAGGCTGAAAATGTACCGCCGGTTTTCGAGATCCGCGGAGAAGGTTTTATGCCTATTACTTCTTTCCAAAAGCTGAATGACGAAATGGATACATTGGGTGAAAATCAATATGCTAACCCTCGAAATGCAGCTTCTGGATCGTTCAAATTGCAGGATTCGGCGGAAACGGCGCGGCGCGGGCTGGATTGCTATCTCTATTCTTTTCTTACTGACACAGAATTTTTCAAAAGCCACGAAGAAAGCTTGCTGGGGCTTAAATCCTGGGGTTTTAATGTCTCGCCGGGCTGGAAAAAAGTACAGACCATTGATGAGGTTTTAGAATTTATTCATGAATGGGAGGAAAAACGGCTGACGCTTCCGCTCGCTACGGACGGCATTGTGGTGAAGATCAACTCTTTTGAACAGCAGCGCGAGCTGGGTTTCACGGCCAAAAGTCCGCGCTGGGCCATTTCATTTAAATACAAAGCTGAAAATAAACCCGCCGTCCTGCGCATGGTGACTTACCAGGTCGGGCGGACGGGAGCGGTGACTCCGGTGGCGAACCTGTGCGACATTACCGAACGCGCATTGCCTTATAGCAAGGTAAAAGGCGTTCACCTCTCGGGGACGCGTGTGAAACGGGCAACATTGCACAATGCCAATGAAGTGCTGCGGCTGGGGCTGGAAATCGGGGATACAGTTTTTGTTGAAAAAAGTGGTGAAATCATTCCGAAAATAACAGGCGTGGACATTTCACAACGCGAAAAATTCCCAACCGAACCTTTAATCTTCCCCAAACATTGTCCCGAATGCGGCTCGGAATTACAGCGCAATGAAGGCGAAGTCGCCTTTTTTTGTCCCAACGACAGCCATTGCCCGCCGCAGCTGAAAGGCCGGATCGAGCACTTCATTCACCGGAAAGCGATGAACATTGAAAGTCTTGGAGAGGGGAAAATAGAGCTCTTGTTTGACTTGGGATTGGTGCGAACGCCTGCTGATCTTTATGATCTGACTAATGAAACGCTTCTTGGCCTCGAAAAGAACATTCTCAATGAAGAAACAGGCAAGGTGAAGAAAATCAGCTTCCGTGAAAAAACGGTTGAGAATATTCTGAATGGCATCAACCTTTCCAAAACGGTTCCTTTCAAAAATGTCCTTTTTGCATTAGGAATCAGGTTTGTGGGCGCGACGGTGGCCGAAAAACTGGCCGCTTATTTCAAATCCATGAATGCGTTGCGATTGGCCACTTACGACCAGCTCATTGCCGTCCCGGAAATTGGCGGAAGGATCGCGGAGAGCATTGCTTCCTATTTCAGCGTGCCCGAAAACCAGCAATTGGTGGCACGCTTGCAGGCTGCGGGCATCCAGATGGAAAGCGATGAAAAGCCTGTTGAACTCGAAAGCGACATGCTGGAAGGCAAAACCTTTGTGATATCCGGCGTTTTCGAGAATTTTGAAAGGGACGATCTCAAATTGAAAATCGAGGTCAATGGCGGCCGGGTCCTGAGCGGCGTTTCGGGTAAGCTCAATTACTTGCTTGCAGGCGCTAATATGGGACCTGCCAAGCTCGAAAAGGCGCGTAAATTAGGCGTTACCATTCTCAGCGAGGAAGAATTTTTAGCGATGATCGAGAATAAGTGATGAAAAATGGCTCAGAAAGCTAACTTTGTGTTTTAAATTTCAACCAATTATACAAGTAAATAATGCCATTGGACCAACGTTTCAAAGGGGTAGGAGCGGCGCTGATTACACCTTTTGATGAGCAGAATGCAATTGATTACCCGGGTTTGAAAAGACTGATCGACCTGGTAACAGAAGGCGGATCGGATTACCTTGTGGTGCAGGGGACAACCGGTGAATCGCCAACGGTAAATTCCCGCGAAAAGCGTGAGATCCTGGCATTTACAATTAAAAATAACTCCAAATCGCTCCCGATCGTTTATGGATTGGGCGGCAATGACACGCAATCCGTTCTGGATTGCATTAAAGAGACTGATTTTACGGGTGTCGATGCCATTCTTTCGGTTTGTCCCTATTATAATAAACCCACGCAGGAAGGCATAATGGCGCATTTTACGGCCATTGCGGATGCTTCTCCGGTTCCTGTTCTGCTTTATAATGTTCCTGGTCGCACAGTGATCAATATGAAGCCGGATACGATCGTTGCGCTGGC
The DNA here is from genome assembly GCF_000428845.1 of Dyadobacter alkalitolerans DSM 23607. GTDB lineage: Bacteria > Bacteroidota > Bacteroidia > Cytophagales > Spirosomataceae > Dyadobacter > Dyadobacter alkalitolerans. The sequence continues at coordinate 189,757 of NZ_AUAS01000007.1, forward strand.
TGCGCATGCCAACATTATCGGCATTAAAGACGCCGGTGGTTCGATTGAGCAGAGCATGGAACTTGCTTCCCGCGTGCCGGATGATTTCCTGTTGCTTTCTGGCGATGATAACCTTGTAACGGCCATGGTAAGCGTGGGCTGGCATGGCGTTATCTCTGTGATTGCCAATGCATTTCCAAAAGAATTTGGTGAATTAACCTGGCATGCATTGGAAGGCCGTTTCAAAGAAGCAGCCAGATTGCAGCTTGCCTTTCTTGAATTTGACACCTTGCTATACATTGAATCCAATCCGGTGGGGATTAAGAAATGCCTGGAAATCAAAGGGATATGCAGCTCTGCGGTGCGTTTGCCGTTGCTGAAAGCATCCCAGGGATTAGGTGAAAAGCTGGAAAAAGCAATGGTGCGCGAAGGTTTTATCTGATCTAAAAATGATAACCTTTTATCCGGGTCCTTCCAAAGTTTACGATGAGGTTGGCCAATATTTGCAGGAAGCATTCGAAAGTGGCGTCATCAGCGCCAATCACAGAAGCCCGGCCTTCATGCAAATGCTGGAAGACGCAATCCGTAACCTGAAAACCAAGCTGAATGTGCCCGATGATTACGAGGTTTATTTCGTTTCATCGGCGACAGAATGTTGGGAAATCATCGCCGAAAACTTCATTTCAGATGCCAGTCTGCACATTTACAATGGCGCGTTTGGTGAAAAATGGATGGAATACACCCAAAAGCTGACGGGTTCCGCCCGATCTTATTTTTTCGAAGCCAACGAAGAGCCGGATTTAAATGCAGTAACAAAGCCTGCTGCGAATGAGATCATTTGTCTGACACACAACGAAACTTCCAACGGGACCGCGCTAACTTCTGAGTTCCTGAACACATTACGCGCTCAATGTGAAAACATTATCACCATTGATGCCACGTCTTCGATGGCTGGCGTCGTGCTTCCCTGGGACAGTGCGGATGTTTGGTATGGGTCGGTTCAAAAGTGTTTTGGTCTGCCTGCGGGCATGGGCGTGATGATCATCTCGCCAAAAGCCGTGGAACGTGCCATTGCCGTTGGCAACCGGTCGCATTATAACAGCCTGCTTTTTATCCGTGATAATTTCCTGAAATTCCAGACGCCTTACACGCCGAATACAGTGGGTATATACCTGATGGGTAGGGTTATGCAGCAGGTTCTGCCTATTGAATCCGTCGCGCAGCAGACGCACACGCGCGCGCAGGATTGGTATAAATTCTTGCCTGAAAACGGTTACCAGCTTTTGGTCGATAACGAGGCCGTTCGGTCTGAAACGGTGGTTACGGTTAAGGATTCGAAAGGACGCATTGTGGCGATCAAAAAGGCGGCCTTGGAGGCCGGAATTGTGCTTGGGAATGGGTACGGCAAGGATAAGGAGGTCAGTTTTCGGATTGCCAATTTTCCAGCGATCACCGATAACGAGATCCGGACATTGAAGGATTTTCTGGTTTCCTTCTCTTCAAAATAGCGAATGAGTAGTAATAGGGGCGATTTGCTTTATTAACTAAATATTAATTACTCACCCCCGCAGTATCAAGTTGTGCGATTAGATATATTAAAACAATATCAGGCCCAAACCAAATGTCTGGTCGCTCTGGACTCCATTATTTTCGGTTTTGACGGCGAAGAATTAAAGTTACTATTGGTTAAAAGAGGCATCGAGGACGAGCATCACACGTGGTCCTTAATGGGCGGCTGGGTGCAGCCCGACGAAAGCCTCGAAGGCGCATCTTCCCGCATTCTATTTGAGCTTACCAACCTCACAGACATTTACTTAGAGCAGCTTCACACATTCGGAAGCCCGCAGCGCGACCCGGTTGAACGGACCGTTTCGGTCGCTTATTTTGCATTGATTAATGTGGAGGATTACGATCATAAGCTTTCCAAAAACTTCGAAGCACAATGGTTCCCGATCCAGGAACTGCCCAAATTGCTTTTTGACCACGGTTCCATGGTTGAAATGGCCATTCAGCATTTGCGTTACAAGGCTTCGCAGCACCCGATCGGTTTTGAGCTGCTTCCTGAAAAATTCACCATTCCACAGTTGCAAAAGCTTTACGAAGCGATTTTTGGGGCAGAATTGGATAAGCGAAACTTCTCGCGCAAGCTGCTTTCTACCAATTTGTTAGTCAAGCTGGACGAGAAACAAAAGGGCTTTTCCAAAAAAGGTGCTTTCTTCTATAAAATTGACGAGGAAAAGTATAAAAAGCAGTTCAACACATTTCTCAATTTTCTTCCCGGAAGCGCTTCCTAGGGCCTAAATTTTGGTTCGAATAGCATTAAGGGTTGTGTAAGCAGTGGGTTTTAAGCAACTTTGCGGACAGATCACCCGGCACAGCCTCATGTTTAATTTCAAGGAAATCGTTTCCGTAACACTCATCCTTTTCTCGGTCATCGATATCCTGGGTTCGTTGCCCGTGATCGTGGATTTCCGCCGGAAGCTGGGCAAGATTGAATCCGAAAAAGCCACATTGGCAGCCGGATTTATCATGGTTCTTTTCCTGTTTTTAGGGGAGCGGTTGCTGAGTTTGTTTGGCGTGGATGTGGCCTCATTTGCCATTGCGGGCGCTATTATCCTCTTTTTGTTGGGGATGGAAATGATTTTAGGGAGAAACATTTTCAAGCACGATAACCTCGATGTGAGCGTTGCTTCCATTGTGCCCATTGCGTTTCCGCTCATTGCCGGCGCCGCCACCATGACCACATTGCTTTCCCTGCGTTCGGCTTATCAGACGGAGAATATTCTGGTCGGCATTATGCTCAATCTTTTCTTTGTTTATCTGGTTTTGAAATCTTCTAACTGGCTCGAAAAAAAACTCGGACAAGGCGGGACAGACATTCTCAGGAAAGTTTTCGGGATCATCCTGCTGGCAATCGCGATCAAGCTTTTTAAAACCAATCTGGTGATTTAAAGCACATTTATATATGACATTTTTAATTAATACAAAAAGACATGCAACAATTGGACAGCCTTAACCAGGTCGCTGAATTTCATAAAACATTTAAACATCCCATTCTCGAAACGCCAACCATTCCATCCGAAGAGCGGAGCCGGTTGCGTGTGGCGTTGCTGGCGGAAGAATTGAAAGAGCTGGAAGTGGCTATCCTGGAAAAGGACATTGTGGAAATCGCGGATGCGCTTTGTGACCTGCAATATGTATTGTCGGGGGCAGTTCTGGAATTTGGTTTAGGGGAAAAATTCAGGGCTTTGTTTGATGAAGTCCAGCGTTCGAATATGTCGAAAGCATGCCTTAGCATTGAGGAAGCCGAAGCGACGGTGGCACATTATGAAGCCAAAGGCACGGATTGCTATTACAAAGAAGACAATGGTAAATATCTGGTTTACAGGAAAGCAGATGACAAAACATTGAAAAATATCAATTATTCGCCTGCCGATCTGACTTCCATCCTGAACTGATCGCGCAGGAATTCCTAAACATTAAATGCTGCTTTTATGACATCCGTGCTGGAACGTTTTCTTCGGTATGTGCAAATTGACACACAGTCGGACCCGAATTCCGAGAGTTTTCCGAGCACTGCCAAACAGCGTGATCTGAGCAATCAGCTTGTCGTTGAATTACAGGAACTTGGAATTGAAGATGCGCATTTGGACGAGCATGGTTACGTCTACGCGACCATTCCTTCCAATTCCGAAAAAACGGACATTCCGGTCATTTGTTTTTGCTCGCATGTGGACACATCCCCGGACGTGTCAGGCGCGCATGTAAAGCCCATCGTGCATCACAACTGGGATGGCGCTGACATTGTTTTGCCGGACGATCCAACGCAGGTTTTAAGAATGAGTGAACTGCACGATCTCGATCAACAAATTGGTAATGATATCGTTACAGCCAGCGGAACCACGCTTCTTGGCGCGGATAACAAAGTAGGTGTTGCTGAAATCATGGCTGCGGCCGAATATTTGGTCACACATCCTGAGATCAAGCACGGTAACATTCGCATTTTGTTCACGCCGGATGAAGAAGTCGGTCGCGGAACGGAGCATGTGAACATTGCGAAATTAGGCGCGGACTTTGGCTACACCGTTGACGGCGAGGCCGTAGGCACATTGGAAAACGAAACATTCTCCGCCGACGGCGTCAAAATAACGATTCACGGCGTGAGCACGCACCCGGGATACGCATTAGGCAAGCTCGAAAACGCATTGAAAATCGCCGGAGAAATTCTCGCTGCTTTGCCCAAAGACACATTATCCCCAGAAACCACCGAAGGAAAAGAAGGATTCATACATCCAACCCAAATTGAAGGAATTCAGGAAAAAGTAACATTAGGCTTCATCATCCGCGATTTTACAGTTGAAGGTCTACATGAAAAGGAGGCGAAATTGAAGGAAATTGCTGACAATGTGCTAGCCGGTTACCCGCATTCCAGCATGGAATTCAAAGTAACCGAGCAATATCGGAATATGAAGGAAATCCTGGACCAGCATCCCGAAGTTTTGGAAAATGCATTGCTAGCGATGCGAAAAGCTGGTTTAAATCCGATCCAGCGCAGCATTAGGGGAGGCACTGACGGTTCCAGATTATCATTCATGGGTTTGCCTTGCCCCAACATTTTCGCCGGAGAACACGCTTTCCATTCAAAACTCGAATGGGTTTCGGTCCAGGACATGGAAAAAGCAGTAGAAGTGATCGTAAACATTGCCCAGATCTGGGAAGAAAAAGCTTAATGGCGAAGAAAACAAAATACTACGTCGTCTGGCAGGGCAGGAAAACGGGCGTCTTTACGGATTGGAAAGAGTGTGAAGCACAGATTAAGGGTTTCGAAGACGCGCGTTATAAGTCTTTTGAATCCATACAAGAGGCGGAAGCGGCCATTCAGCGTAATTATTGGGAATTTGTAGCCAAAAAGGAAAACAAACCCGCGATCACCAAAGAAGCTCCTGCGAGCATTGGAAAACCTATAAAAAACAGCATTGCCGTGGATGCAGCCTGGAATACGGCTTCGGGCGACATGGAATATCAGGGCATTTATTACCAGACCGGCGAACGGATTTTCTTGCAGGGACCATTCAAAGACGCGACAAATAACATTGGTGAGTTTCTGGCGATCGTGCACGCATTGGCTTATTTGCAGAAAAAGGAAAGCGATCTGCCCATTTACAGCGATTCCAGAACGGCCATTGCCTGGATTAAAAAGAAGCATGCGAATACTAAACTGGCACTAACGCCGAGGAATAAACCTGTTTTTGAAATGCTGCAACGCGCCGAAAGATGGCTTGCGGCCAACAAATTTTCGAATAAAATCCTGAAATGGGAAACCGAATACTGGGGCGAAAACCCGGCTGACTTTGGCAGAAAATAGAACGTTTATGGCAAAAAATTCCTCTTTTCGCTTCAAGAATTTTACGGTGCAGCAAGACAAATGCGCCATGAAAGTGTGCACGGACGCCTGCGTGCTGGGCGCTTGGGCCGATGTCGATGACGCCGATTACATTCTGGACATTGGAGCGGGAACGGGTTTGCTTTCGCTAATGGTGGCGCAAAGAAATTCCTATGGCATTATTGACGCGGTGGAAATTGACGCAGAGGCTTTTTACCAAGCCGGAGAAAATGTTGAAAACAGCCCTTACCACGATCGGATCAGGCTTTTTCACTCTGCCGTTCAGGAATTTACTTCGGAACATAAATATGATGTGATCGTCACCAATCCGCCGTTTTTCCAGTCGGACCTGCTTTCTCCGTTAGATAAGAAGAACATTGCTCACCACGCTAAATCGCTGGATTTTGCCGAATTACTGACGGCTATCGACACGCTTTTGTCGGAAAACGGGAAGTTCAACATTCTTTTCCCTGTTGATGAAGGCAAACAGTTTTTGACAAAAGCATTGGAATCCGGCTGGGTTTTGACCAGAAAACTTACATTGTTTCACCAGGAAGGCAAGAAAGCATTTCGCCATCTGATGACCTTTCAGCGAACAGAACCGGTTCATAGTAAGGACATTAACAAAGAACTTTACATATATGAGCCCGACGGGACAACTTATAATCAGCCGTTCAAGGATTTGCTCAGAGATTTTTATATGATATTTTGATCGGGAAAAACACGAACTTTGCCCGGTGATCCCGGTTTTGGGCTTTGCTATTATACATTCATGACTCTATCAGCTATCCAGATTTCCGTTGTCGTTCCGCTTTACAATGAGGAAGAATCATTGCCTGAACTCAGTGAATGGATTGCGCGGGTGATGAATGAAAATGGCTTTTCCTATGAAGTGATTTTTGTCGACGATGGCAGTAAAGACCGCTCCTGGGACGTTATTTCAAACATTTCACAAGAGAATCCGAACATTCGCGGATTGCGTTTTGTAAGGAATTATGGCAAAACGGCCGCATTGCAAACTGCTTTTCAGGCGGCAAAAGGCGAGGTGATCATTACCATGGACGCCGACCTGCAAGACAGCCCGGACGAAATCCCGGAGCTTTACAAAATGATCAAAGAGGACCGCTATGACCTGGTTTCGGGCTGGAAAAAGAAGCGTTACGACCCGATTACCAAGACTGTTCCTACCAAAATATTCAATGCGGCCACCCGCAGCATTTCCGGCGTTTCGCTGCACGATTTCAATTGCGGCCTGAAAGCTTACCGCAAGGAAGTGGTCAAAAACATTACGATTTACGGGGAAATGCATCGTTACATTCCGGTGATCGCCAAGTGGAATGGCTTCGGCAAGATAGGGGAGAAAGTGGTGCAGCATCGTCCCAGAAAATACGGCACGACGAAATTCGGACTGGAACGTTTCATTTTTGGCTTTCTGGATTTGCTTTCGATTGCCTTTGTGAATAAGTTTGGGCGAAGACCCATGCATTTGTTTGGCAGTCTGGGAACACTCATGTTTTTTCTGGGAAGCATTATAGCTTTCTGGCTTTTAGGCAAAAAGATTTACAACATTTACCATTTGCAGCCCTATCGGAATGTCACCGATAATCCGTTGTTTTTTCTCGCCCTGGTTGCGATTATGGTAGGTTCACAGTTATTTCTTGCGGGCTTTCTCGGGGAATTATTTGTAAAACAATCTGTATCAAAAACAGGAGATTATAACATTGCAGATAAGGTCGGTTAACCCCACAATCAACGTTATAAAAAATTTATCCATTTAAAAAGTATTACTATTACACAAATAATGATCGCTAACGTACACAAAGCACATCCCTGGCATGGAATCCCGATGGGGGATAATGCACCGAACCTCGTAACTGCCTTTATTGAGATTGTTCCTACCGACACAGTTAAATACGAAATTGATAAAGCAACGGGCTATTTGATGATCGACCGCCCGCAAAAATATTCCAACATTGTTCCGGCACTTTACGGTTTTATCCCTAAAACGTACTGCTCAGAGAAGATCGCAGCGCTTGCCCGCGAGCGTTCGGGAAGAGACGTGACCGAGGGCGATGGTGACCCGCTGGACGTTTTGGTTCTTTGCGAAAAGATCATCTCGCACGGTGATATTCTTTGCACGGCGAAGCCTATCGGCGGAATCCGTCTGATCGATGGCGGTGAAGCGGATGATAAGATCATTGCGGTTTTGAAAGGTGACGAAGTGTACGGCGGTTTTTCCGACCTGAGCGAACTTCCCGAAGGAATTGTGGAGCGTTTGAAACATTACTTCCTGACTTACAAGAATTTGCCAGGTGAGAAAGCGCACATTGAGATTACGAATGTTTACGGCAGAGAAGAAGCACACGAGGTGATCATGACTTCTGTGGAAGATTACAAGCATTCCTTTTACTGAGATCCGGTCTGAACACCGATCGTTTCTTAACAAGATAATTTAGAGCCGTCCCGGTTAGGGGCGGCTTTTGTTTATTCTTATCTTTGTGCAAATTTTAGATATGAGTAATTTAGAAGAAATCAAGAAGCGGCGCACGTTCGCAATTATCAGTCACCCAGATGCTGGTAAAACCACACTTACCGAAAAGTTGCTGCTTTTTGGAGGTGCGATCCAGACGGCGGGCGCGGTAAAATCCAATAAAATCAAAAAGACCGCTACTTCCGATTTCATGGAAATTGAGAAGCAAAGGGGAATTTCGGTCGCTACTTCGGTAATGACCTTTGAATATAAAGACTTGCTGATCAACATTCTGGACACGCCCGGTCACAAGGACTTTGCAGAAGACACCTATCGCACATTAACCGCCGTGGATAGCGTTATCCTGGTGATTGACTGCGTAAAAGGCGTGGAGGAACAGACGGAAAGGCTCATGGAAGTGTGCCGGATGCGCAACACGCCCGTGATCGTTTTCATCAATAAGCTCGATAGGGAAGGCCAGAATCCGTTTGAATTGCTGGATGAACTGGAAACGAAACTCAGCATCCGTGTTCGTCCTTTGACGTGGCCGATCAATATGGGGGCCAATTTCAAAGGCGTTTACAGCTTGTACGAGCAAATGCTTTATTTCTTCAAAATCAATAAAACCAAGATAGAGAACGACGTTGCGAAAGTGAGTCTGGAAGATGAAGGTTTGGTGGATCTGCTGGGAGAAAGAGATGCGTTGCAGCTAACGGAAGATGTGGAGCTTGTGGAAGGCGTTTATGACGTGTTTTCGGAAGAAGCTTATCAAAAAGGCCAGTTAGCGCCTGTTTTCTTTGGCAGTGCAATCAATAATTTTGGTATAAAAGAATTGCTGGATACATTCTGCGAGATTTCCCCCATTCCGCAGCCACGTCCGACGGATGTGCGCGAAGTTTCGCCTATGGAGCCGAAATTCACTGGTTTTGTTTTCAAAATTCACGCAAACCTAGACCCGCGTCACCGTGACAGAATTGCGTTTTTAAGGATTTGTTCAGGGAAATTTGAACGTGGTAAATTCTATAAACACGTCAGAATGGGTAAAGATGTTCGTTTTTCTTCTCCTTTTACATTCATGGCTTCGGCGAAAAGTGTAATGGACGAAGGTTTTCCTGGTGACGTGGTAGGACTTTATGATACAGGAAGTTTCAAAATCGGGGATACATTGACGGAAGGCGAAAATCTTCAATTTTCAGGGATTCCGAGCTTCTCGCCGGAGATCTTTAAGGAGCTGATCAATCTGGATCCGATGAAGTCCAAGCAATTGGAAAAAGGCATTCAACAGCTTACGGATGAGGGTGTTGCGCAGCTTTTCACATTGGATTTAGGAAACCGGAAAGTGGTAGGAACGGTTGGAGAACTGCAATTTGATGTAATCCAATATCGTCTCGAACATGAATATGGCGCAAAATGCCGCTGGGTGCCCATGAACATTTCCCGCGCCTGCTGGCTTACCGCTGATGAAAAGCCTGCTATGGACCAGTTCATCCGCCTCAAAGGAAACCAGATCGCTTACGACAAAGACAGAAACCCCGTGTTCCTGGCCGAATCCGAATGGATGATCCGCATGAACCGCGAAAACAACCCAGCCATCCATTTTCACTTCACTTCGGAATTTAAGACGGAAATGGCAATTTAAGTTGTAATGTTATAAATAGAAAAGGGTTGGATATCGTACGATACCAACCCTTTTTATTTGATAAAAGAGAGCTTAATTTTCGCGCGGTCCTCTGCTGCTGCCACCGCCCCGACGATCGGCGCCACCCCGGCGATCTTCCAGCATGGTTTTGTATTTTTCTTGTTGCTCCACTGTCAGTATTTTCGCGACTTCGTTGTTGTAGGTTTCCATAGAAGCGCGCATTTGCTCGCGGTCAGCGGTTTGGGCATCCCTTAACTCCTTCATTTTCTGCGTTCTCGCCAGCGTCAGGTTGTAGACCTGCTTTTGCTGATCTTCGGAAAGGTTCAGTTTTTCGGTCATTTGTTTGGTCTGATTTTCTGCGCGTTTTTCAGGCGTCATATCAGAATCCTGGCGTTGGGCGAAGGCTGCAATGCTAAAAAGAGCCATTAGCATGGCCAACATTGTCTTTTTCATGGTTATCAAGTTTAGATACCCAGGTTAGAGCAATTTGTTGCAGCAAGGTTTAATTGTGTTGGATTTTTAATACAATGTTTTTACCACCAGCGCCACTGCGATCGCACAAGTGTAGCTCATTAATGTCCCCACCAGCACATATTCCGACTTCTTGCTAATGTAAGCCGCCGAAATTTCCCCACTCGCAGATTTATCATTATAACGCAGCAGTGACTTCGCTGCGATCAGAAAACCAATCGCCGAAAACTGGCTTACCAGCACAAAAACAAAGATCAGCAACCGCTCCGACATCCCGATCCAGCGACCGGCATTGGCCAGGTTATCATCCGCATTAGGCGCCAATGCAGCCAGTTCTTCGCGCCAGGGTTTAGTAAGGATGCCCACGAAAAATGAAGTGGGGGAAAGGGATAGCAATGCTCCCGAAAGAATAGCCAGCGTTTTCGGAGAGTCGAGCCAGGTTTTGAAAAATTCCAGCCCGAAGTGCAAATTGCTCGTGATGAGCAATGCAGTAAGGGCAATGCTGATGACATGCGCAACCTGATCGGCGACAAACCAGGTCAATGTTCCTTTTTTGTCAAATGAAATTTTAACAATATCAATAATACCATGAATGACACCTAATGCAAGCGCCGGAACTGGATTGGACCAGTCGCCTAACAAAACATAGGAAACGATGACAATGAGCCCGATGTGCAGATAAAAATACTTGGAGCGAAATGATTTTTCCCGTTTTGAAACGACCCATTTGGTGGGCTGCCAGTAGAAATCAACCAGAATGTGGGCGAGCAGCAGTTGCAAAAATGCGATCATGATTTTGTTTTTGTGTATAGTGATAAATGTTTGGGAAAGGTAGCCAGAAAATTTTCAATTGCCCACCATTTTGCCGAGGCAACGCGCTGGCTGGCCGCAGGCTGACTGATTCCGAACTGCTCTGCAATCTGGTTAATGTTTTTCTTCAAGAGCAGCGCTACGATCACTTCGCTCTGGGAAGTGGTCCAGTTCTCAATCAGCGTTTCCAGCAGGTCCAATGTAGCATTCAGCGGCTCGGAAGGCATGGGTAATGCAATCCCGATCCGCGCTTTTTGCTTCCTGATGTTATCTGCCAAATGTCCCGATAAGCGAAATGCTTCACCATCAGAAGTGCCCGCACGATCGGTAAGCTGCTCCGTTTTTCCAATGCCGATAGCAATGCGCATGTCCGTGTTTTTGGCGTGCGTACGCATGGAAGCACGTGCCAGAATGGCTGCATACATGGCTTCGTTGGTGTTTTTCAAAACGCCCTGGAAGCTGTCCCCGCGATAGATTTCGGGTTTGAGCGCCCAGTCGAAAGCCGGATTTTCACGCAGCAAATGGATCATTTCCGTAAGCCATTCCGTTGTCTTTTCCCGTTCAAAGAACGTGGAATTGACCATATCAGCGGTGATTACAGCATAATGCTTCTTCATGAATATAAGCTTTTATCCTTATAATGAGTAAATATAAGGTAAAAGCCTTATATCAGGCAAATATAAGCTAAAAACCTTATATTGATCAAATATAAGGTAAAAGCCTTATATTTTTAGAGCATAGCATGGACCAAAGCTTCCCATTCTTCTTGCAGCGATCCTTTAAATACAGGCTTTCCAGCGCGTTTGTACCAATATCCGGCATTCCAGGTATCGCCTTCCACGCGGTGCAGATACGCATGCAAATGATCATAAACGGGTGTTCCTTCTTTGCTTTGGGCAATGTTGTGGGCTGCTTCCCAGTCATCTTTTGCTGCATACCAAAGCGCTTTAAGCGGCTCTGAGACCGTTTCTGATGGTGAATCCTGGGAAAGGGAATCTTTGAATTCTTGATAGTCCATATTTTTGAAAAGCTATATAATCATTTGAAAACAGAGCGACAAGATGCAAAAAATAGGCAACATAACAATTCCCCGCGGCAATTGTAACTTCCAGTGAAAATGCCCTTTAAGCCCTGATTTGTCAATTTAACTTGTATATTGTAGTTCCGAACTGCAATTAAATCCCAACCTATGTTTAAACAATTATCAGCCCTGCTGACCTGTCTTACGATCGGCGTGATCGCGCATGCGCAGGAGACTTTCCCCCAAAACGGAGCCTATGACGACCGGCCGGGGCGCTATGCTTTTACAAACGCAAACATTGTTGTCGATTCCAAAACTACAATCCTGAAAGGGACCATGCTCATTGAAAACGGGATCATCCGTGAAGTGGGCAAGCAGGTAAAAATTCCTGCGGGCACCGTGGTGATGGATTTGAAAGAAAAATATATTTATCCTTCCCTCATTGACCTGGATTCGGATTATGGAATGCCGGAAGTGAAGCGCGAACGGACAGGCGGAGGCAGGCAAACGCCGCAACTGGAATCCAATAAAAAAGGCGCATTTGGCTGGAACCAGGCTATTCAGCCTGAAAATGACGCGAGCTTAATGTTTACTCCCGACGCTAAAAAAGCCGAGGAGCTTCGCAAAATCGGTTTCGGGACCGTGCTTGTTCACCCACATGACGGGATTGTGCGCGGAAACGGCGCAGTAGTAACATTGACCGACGAGGCTGCCAACAAAGCATTGTTGAAAAGAAAAGCGTCGGCCCATTATTCATTCAGCAAAGGCACTTCTTCGCAGACTTACCCGTCGTCTACTATGGGCGTAGTGGCGCTGCTAAGGCAGAATTATTACGATGCCGACTGGTACGCCAAAACAGAAAAGGCGAAGGAAACCAACCTTTCGCTGGAAGCATTTAATCAGATCAAAACCCTTCCTTCCTTTTTTGAAACCAATGACAAATACAGCATTCTGCGTGCGGATAGGGTCGGTGATGAGTTTGGAATACAATACATTATCAAAGGCGGCGGCGATGAATATCAGCGCATTAAAGAAATAAAAGCCACGAAAGCCACATTGATCTTGCCCCTTCAATTTCCGGATGCTTATGACGTTGCCGATCCCTGGGACGCGGATCTGGTGAGCGTGGCGCAGCTGAAACATTGGGAAATGGCGCCCAAGAATGCATCCGAAGTTGCGAAGGCCGAAATCCCGTTTGCATTCACCGTTTCGGGCTTGAAAAACAAGGGCGATTTTTGGAAAAATATAAAAACAGCCATTGAATACGGCCTGCCGAAAGAAAAGGCATTGGAAGCATTAACTACTATTCCTGCAAGCCTGATCAAGGCGGAAGGGCAGGTAGGGAGCCTGAAAAGCGGGTTGCTGGCCAACTTCATCATCACTTCCGGCGACCTGTTTGGGAAGGATAATGTGATTTATGAAAACTGGATACAGGGAAAGCAATTTGTGCTGTCGGCCATGAATGCGCCGGATGTGCGCGGGACTTATGCGCTCTCGGTGAACAACCAGCCTGTGGGCAAATTGCAGATCATGGGTGCATTGGATAAGCCTGATTATAAGATCATTGTCCAGGATTCCGTGAAAGTAACGCCTAAGGTTATCTTGTCGGACAAGTTGCTGACGATGACTTACCAGGCCGATAAAAATGCAGGAACGACGCGCCTGACGGGCTGGATGGCCGGAACAAATCTTTCCGGGGAAGGCGTTCTGCCGAATGGGAATGTTGTCCCCTGGTCGGCTGCATTAACCGAGAAATATCAGCCTGTGGCAAGCAAAGATTCCACCATTGCCAAAGTGAAGGAAACCGGGCCGGTTTATTATCCTTTTGTTGGCTTTGGAAATGAAACATTGCCTGTGGCGGAAACGGTTTTGATGAAAAACGCGACGATCTGGACCAACGAGAAAGAAGGCATTTTACAGAATGCAGACGTCCTTGTTCAGAATGGTAAGATTGCGGAAGTAGGCAAAGCATTGTCGGCGCCTTCGGGGACAAAAACCATTGACGGAACGGGTAAGCATTTGACCAGCGGCATTATCGACGAGCATTCGCACATTGCGCTTTTCACGATTAATGAAGGCGGACAAACCAGCTCAGCCGAGGTGAGAATGAGCGACGTGATCAACCCGGATGACGTGAACATTTATCGCCAACTGGCGGGTGGCGTAACAACTTCTCATCTGCTGCATGGATCTGCAAACTCAATTGGCGGACAAAGTGCCTTAATCAAGCTGAAATGGGGCGCGAGTCAATCTGAAATGCTGATTCCGGAGGTGAAAACGATCAAGTTTGCTTTGGGAGAAAATGTGAAGCAGTCCAACTGGGGCGACATTGTTCGCACGCGTTTCCCGCAAACCAGAATGGGCGTGGAGCAGGTGTTTTTTGATCATTTTTTGAGGGCAAAAGATTACGCGGCCCAATGGAAATCCTACAATGCCGGTTCGAAAAAACAAGCTGCAAATGCACCAAGACGCGATATTGAACTGGATGCATTGGCCGAAATCCTGGCGAGCGAACGTTTCATTACTTGCCATTCCTACGTGCAGTCCGAGATTAATATGCTCATGCATGTAGCTGATTCCCTGAATTTTAAGATCAACACATTTACCCACATTCTGGAAGGTTACAAGCTGGCCGACAAGATGGCGAAACGTGGCATAGGCGGCTCCACATTCGGGGACTGGTGGGCTTATAAAATGGAAGTAAAAGAGGCGATTCCATATAATGCAGCATTAATGTATCATGAAGGCGTAACCGTGGCGATCAACTCCGACGATGCTGAAATGGCGCGCAGACTGAACCAGGAAGCGGCTAAAACGGTGGAATATGGTGGTGTGCCTGAAGAAGAAGCCTGGAAAATGGTGACGCTGAACCCTGCGAAATTGCTGCATGTGGACAATCGCCTGGGAAGTGTGAAACCTGGAAAAGATGCTGATCTGGTGCTCTGGAATGCGCATCCGCTTTCTATTTACGCAAGACCTGAGTTTACGATGGTGGAAGGCGCTGTTTATTTTGACAGGAAAAAAGATGAAGAAAAGCAGAAAACAATGGCTTTGGAACGTGAGCGGCTGATCCAGAAAATGCTGGGCGACAAAGCCGAAGGAAAACCGACGCAAAAACCACAAGCTACGCAGCCCAAAATGTGGCATTGTGAGGACATTGTGGGCGTTCACACCGAGCACGAAACAGGACATTAATTTTCTTAATCATCAGGATTTCAACTCATTATCATGATAAAACATAACATTAAGCGCCGGATGACAGGCTTGCTGCTGGGCATTGCCGCATGCGTCACCACCGGGAATGCGCAAAACCCGGCTCCGGCATTCAAACAAACAAAAATGATCCTCGTTACCGGCGCAACCATTCACGTGGGCAACGGGCAAGTGATTGAAAATGGCTCCATCGCCTTTGATAATGGCATTATTACGGCAGTGGGCACCACGGGATCTGTTTCTGGTGCCAATGGCGCCGAGGTGATCGATGCCAAGGGAAAGCACATTTATCCAGGCATTATTTCACTCAACACGACCGTTGGTTTGCAGGAAATTGCTTCGGTAAGGGCGACTTTGGATTATAACGAAGTCGGCCAAATCAACCCGCACGTTCGCGCGCTGGTGGCTTACAACACCGATTCCGAAGTGATCCCGACCTTGCGCGGCAATGGTATTCTGCTTTCTCAGGCCGTGCCGCAGGGCGGCGTGATTTCGGGTTCGTCCTCTGTTTTTTACAGCGATGGCTGGAACTGGGAGGATGCGGTTTTGGTCAAGGACGATGGCATCTGGCTGAGCTGGCCGCCATTTTTGTCGAGCAGTTTTAATTATGAAGATTTCACGGTTTCGGTTAAGAGAAATGACAAGCGCACTGAGGCCATTAATGTCTTCCGTTCCACATTTGCAGATGCGAGAGCTTATGCGGAAACGCAGTCGCCCGGTTCTGTGAACCTGCGCCTGGCTGCGATGAAGCCGCTTTTTGATGGCTCGGCCAATTTGTACATTCGTGCAGAGTATGGGAAGGACATTATTGAAGCGGTAAATTTTGCGAAGGAAAATGGGGTCAAAAAAATCGTGATCGTGGGCGGCGATGAGTCTTACAAAGTCGCTGCCTTCCTGAAAGAAAACCAGATTCCCGTGGTTCTGAACCCTACGCACCGCCTGCCCGGCCGTGTGGACGAACAGGTTTATCTGCCTTACGAGCTGCCCGGCATGTTGCACAAAGCAGGCGTAAAAGTGGCGATCACGTATGCGGACGAATGGTGGCGGACGCGTAACCTGGCTTTTCTGGCGGGGACGTCGTCAGGATTTGGCAATGTGACGCCAGAGGAAGCATTGCAATTTGTTACCAAAAATGCTGCTGAAATCATCGGCGCTGACAAGCTGGTAGGAACATTGGAAAAAGGTAAACAGGCTTCGTTCCTCGTGACGGCCGGGGATATGCTGGATATGCGCGGCAATGTGATCCAGATGGCCTTTATTAAGGGCGGGAAAGTGAACCTGGATGATAAACAGAAGCGGCTTTACGAAAAGTATAAAGTCAAATATGGGAAGAAATGACATAAAAAATGCCGGTCACAAGCCGGCATTTTTGTTTTAATCTTCTACAACCAGCCTAATGCCGTCATCACCGATCTTGATCAGGCCTTGTCTGTAAAGCCCGCCGATCGCCTTTTTGAAGACTTTCTTACTGATCTGTAATTTCTTGTAAATATCCTCCGGCGAGCTGTTATCTGATAAATTCAGGAAACCGTTCGCTTTTTTCAGTTGGTCCAAAATAGCCTGTGCAGTCGGTTCCACCACTTCATAACCCGTTTTTTGCAGGCTGAGGTCCAGCTTGTTTTCTTCCCTTATTTTTTTGACATAACCCCTTAAAGAATCCCCAACATTGATTTCGCGGAAAATTTCATTCGCGTAGATCAAACCTTTGTGATATTGATTCACAATGGCATTGTAACCCAAATCTGATTTTGAAAAAATCAGCAGATCCACTTCATCGCCTTCGGCAACTGTAAGTCTTTCGTTTTCGAGAAAACGGTCGATCTTGGTGGACGCAATCAGGCGCGAAGATTTTTGGTCGAGATAAAGGAAAACGACGTGCCATTCTCCGAGCTGCATCGGCGTGCTTTGTTCGCGGAACGGCACGAAAAGGTCTTTAATTAAACCCCAATCCATGAAAGCGCCGTGCTCTGTAACATCCGTTACTTCCAGAAAAGCAAATTGATTACGGATGATTTTCGGCGTTTCCGTGGTCGCTACGGGCCGGTCTTCGGAATCCAGGTAAACGAACACCTTAATGGTGTCGCCGATCTGCATTTCGTCTGTTAAATATTGATTTGGCAAAAGGACTTCTTCGCCTTCGACATCACTCAGGAACATGCCGACGCTGGTTAAGCGCTCAATGGTGAGGTGATTGTATTTTCCTATAAAAAGCATTCGCTATTGTACAAAAGTTTGCGCAAATGTACGGTTTTCAACCGTAGGATTAGTCTTCTTCACCTTCGCTGCCTTTGTTATCCATTCTTTCCTTTTCTTTGGAGCGGTTGAGGCGGTAGGCAAATGTTACCAAAAACTGCCTCGCACGCCACTGGAATTCCGAACGGGAATAGTAACCGGCATTCTCGACAATGCTGCGTCTTTTCTGAGAGTTGAGCAAATCACGCACGCTGGCAGTAATGGTTCCTCTCCCTTTGAGAATATCTCTGGAAAGCCCAAGGTCGATAAAATAGATGGCCAAATCGCGTCCCTGCGTTGTTTTCCGTGGTGCGCGGTAATTGAATGAGGACTGAAAATCAACAGATTTAAACAATGTAACCCTTGACGAAAACCGGCTTGTCCAGGAATAAGTGTCGCTTTTTAAAGCCTTATCCTGGTAAAAACCTTCATTAATGGCCCTGAAAATATTCGCGTTTCCTGTCAGTTTCCACCAGGGCGCCGGGTCATAAGTGAGGTTAAATTCAAATCCATAGGAATCGCCGGTGGAAAGATTGATAGGTGTAATGGTGGTAAAACCCGTAGAATCAACGGAAGTAATGTTCTCTACAACGCCAAGCCTGTGACGATAGTAAATGCTGGATAGCAATGAGCCCTTCGGCATATTCAGCAAATGTCCGGCTTCAAACGAATGCGTGAATTCCGGATTCAGCAATGGGTTACCGGCGCGGAAAACGCGGGAATCGCTGAAATTAGAGAAGGGTAGGAGGTCGCGGAAATTGGGGCGGCTGAGGCGGTAACTGTAACTCAGCTGAACAGTTTGCGCATCCGCAACTTTGTACGACGTATGAATGCTTGGAAAAAGATTAAAATAGCCACGGTGATTGCGCTCATTCGTCTTTTTAAGCTCCGTAGTAATGTCCGAATATTCTCCCCTTAACCCCGCTTGAACAAACACTTTACCAAACTGATTGCTGGCCATGACATAACCTGCATGGATTTTTTCGTCGTAAGCAAACCGGTTATCATACTGGTCCAGAATGATCCAATCCATCTGCTCGTCCTGCTGATGCACCGAAAAATCATTGTCCAGCAACCGGATGGACGTTTTTAGTCCAGCTTCTATTTTTCCATCTTTCCCAATAGGTTGAATGTAGTCGAGCTGGGCAAGGAATGTCTTTTCATCTTCGGTATTAAATGCACGCTGCATAATGCCGGTGGGATCGAGATTTGAAAACTCCCGGTAACGCGCGGATTCCGTTTCGTCACTAATGATGTATTTGGAATTGAATGTCAGGCTTTGTCCTTTTTTGTCAAATTTCTTTTCATAATTCAATGCTGCCTCAATGTTCGTTCTTGGCTCGGCTTCTCTTTCCGTACGCGTAACGGTTTGTGTCAGCACATTGTTAAAATCATAATCCATGTAATCCAGCTGTGACCTGTTGTTATTCATGGACTTACGGTAAGAAACCGTCGCTGTAACCGTGTTAAAATTGTTCAGAAAATAATCCAGACCAACCATAAAGTTGTTGGAAGTTCCCGAGCGCGTGCGAGCCGAACGTTGCTCGTAGACAAAACTCGTATCCGAGCTGTTATATTCTTGCCGGGAATTGCCGCGACCAGGACCTTCGCGATACATTAAGCCGTAATTAGCAATCAGATTCACCTTTTTACGTCTATAATTAAGATTGAAAGAGCCGCCGAAATTAGAGGGATAACCGGCAGTCGCCGTGAACGAACCATTCAATCCGTAACGGATATTTTTCTTCATCACAATGTTCAGAATCCCAACTTCGCCTTCTGCATCATAACGCGATGAAGGATTGGTAATGATCTCAATGCTTTCGATCAGGTCGCCGGGAATCTGCCGCAATGCTTCCGCCGGATTTAAGCCGATCATTCCGGATTGCTTTCCATCGATCAGAATCCGGACGTTACCGCTTCCCCTTAATGCTACATTTCCTTCCACATCAACAGTTACTGAAGGCATATTATTTAAGATATCCGATGCATTGCTTCCAATATTGCTCAGGTCTTTTCCAACATTAAAAACACGTTTATCGAGCTGCAATTCCATCTGGCTTTTTTCCCCGCGCACGAGCACTTCTTCCAAGACTTTTGAATTCGATTGAAGTGAAATTATTCCAAGGTCCAGGTTCTGGCTGGCCACATTCACGTTGGGGACAATCTTCTCATCCAAAGTGAGATACGTGATTTTGAGAAAATAATTTCCCGGTGCAGCAGGAAATTCGAAAAGGCCTTTGTCGTCAGAAGCAATGCCGCCTGTCAGGCTCGAATCCTTCGCAGAATAGAGTGCGACATTGGCAAACAAAACCGGATTCTTATCCCCATCCTCCAATTTGCCTTTAATTAAGAAAGTCTCCGCTGGCTCTTCCTGTGCAAAACCTTGCAGGTTGATCAAAAGCAATAGCAAAAACGGGAGCCGGAAATTTCTCATGACGTTAAGTTGAAGGAAGTAAGTCTGTTAGATGGGCGAAACCGTGAAAGGTTTAATCTCTTTTTAATCTCGATAAACAAAAAGGAGAAAAACCTATGCCACCAACGCTTCTTCCTGCGCAAAAAGAAAGGGCTGACTATTTGATAGCCAGCCCTTTAATCAAAATGAGATTCGAATGCTATTGCAAGGTGTTACTAAGCCTTTTCAGCTCGATTTCGGCCGCTTTGGCTGCATAATTCAGGTTGATCATCCGGTAACCCGCATCTTCGAAACTCCGCTGGGCCTCACGCACATCAATGATTGTTGCCTGGATCAGTTCAAAACGTTGTAATGTAAGATCCAAGAGCTGTTTTGCCAGGTTAAAGTTGCGTTTTTGTGTTTCAAGTTGTTCGAGCGAGGTCAGGAAAGTCTGATACATTTTCACTGCACCTGCATTGTAATCGCGCACAATAGAACTTCGTTGCAACTTGGCGCTTTCCGTGTTAATCTCCGCAACCTGCTGCTGTCTTTTAAACGCCGAACCGTTGTAAATCGGGATAGCGAGCGTGAGGCCTGCATTAGGGCCTGCGACCCTGTTCAGCAAGGTAAAACCGGCCGCAGTTTGGTTTCTGGAAAAGTTGTAAGCCGTGTTGAACCGCACGGTCGGGTATCTTAATGCAGCCGTTTCGCGGACGATCAGCTCGTTAATGCGGATTTGATGATCCGCTGCTTTCACGTCTGCATTCGCCGCAATCCGGTCCAGAATGGCGTCAAGTTTAAGCGTATTATCAACCATAATTGTATCCTTAATGCTTACCGCCGATTTCGGATCGAGCGTCAGGATGCGAAGCAGTTCGGTTTTGGCGACCTGGGCCACATTCAGCTGGTCCAGAAATGTCTGGTTTAATGTATTTAAATCGATTTCGGCTTGAAAAAGATCTGCATTATTGGCCATTCCGGCTTCTTTACGCACTTTCAGGATTTCAAGTCGTTTTTCGGAAGCTTGGATCGAAGTTCGCACCGTATTCAGGTAACTCAATTGGCGCACGACATCATAATAACTCGTCATTACCAATGCTATTGTGTTCTGGATCTGAGAGTTAAGCAGCTCCGCGCTCTGATATTGCAGCTCGGCCAGACGTTTTTTTGTGGAAACAACCCTTTTACCATTGTATAATAAAATACCAGCATTCAAGCTGGCCTGTGTGTTGTTACCCGCTGCTGCATTCCTATTGATCTCAGTTCCGTCCGTTAACTTTTGATTGACCTGTGTGATCTGTTCTGTATTGGAAGCCTGAGCTGTCACCAGCGGTAAGCCTCCGGCAACGCCATAATTGTTGAGCAGCGTGTTGGCTTCCACATTGTTTTTGGCAATTTCTATCTCGTAATTATTTTTTAAAGCCGTCGCGATCGCATCTTCCAGCGTGATCGTAAGGCTGTCGGCCTGCATTGAAAACGCGCTGCTGCTGACCAGCAGAAGCATTAGCAAAAGGTTTTTCTTACATTTCAAAATCAGGAGCGGGTTCATGCAAAGACAATAGTTGATTTATAAATATTTCAGGAAAAATGGCTGTTAATGCTGAACAGCCAGCTCTTCTGCCATTTTCTGTTCTTCGGTCATTTTGTGGTTTTTCGGTGAGATGAACGTGTAAACCGCCGGGATCACAAACAATGTCAGGATCAGCGAGAACATTAACCCTCCCACGATAACCACACCCAGCGGAACGCGGCTCGTAGCAGCTGCACCCAGGCTAAGCGCAATCGGCAATGCTCCGAAAGCCGTGGCAAGGCTCGTCATAAGAATTGGTCGTAAACGCTGCGTGGCCGATTCCACGGCGGCAGCCATTCTTCCCATTCCCTGTTCCCGTTTCTGGTTGGCAAACTCCACGATCAGGATCCCGTTTTTGGTTACCAAACCAATGAGCATGATCATCCCGATCTGAGAGAAGATATTGATCGTGAGACCAAAGAGATATAAACTCAGCAATGCACCCGCTAACGCAAGCGGCACCGTGATCATGATGATAAATGGATCTGTAAAGCTTTCAAACTGTCCTGCAAGCACCAGATAAACAAGCAGTAATGCTAATCCAAATGCGAAACTGGTGTTTGACGAGCTTTCTTCAAAGTCACGCGATGAGCCTGTCAGGGACGTTTGGAATGATTCGTCCAGCAGTTTTGCGGCAATCCTGCGCATAGCGGCCACACCGTCGCCGATGGTTTTTCCTTCAACTAATGATGCAGAAACCGTTGCGCTTTTGTAACGATTATAGTGATAAATCGTAGGCGGACCGCTTTCTTCCTTCATCTGGACAACGGCTGTCAACGGAATATTTTCGCCCCGGTTATTCCGCACGTAAAGTTTGGAAATATCGGCAGGTTTGTTCCGCTCCGAACGTTCTACTTGACCGATTACCTGATATTGCTGGCCGTTCATGATGAAATAGGCAAGCCTTCTTCCACTAAATGCAGACTGGATCGCACCGGCAACGTCTGTTGTCGACAATCCAAGATCTCTTGCCTTCAAGCGGTCAATAGTAAGCCGGATCTCAGGTTTATTGAATTTCAGGTTGACATCCACATTCTGGAATGTTGGATCTTGCCGCGCTTCTTCCAGGAATTTGGGTAATACTTCAAAAATCTTGTTAAAATCAAGGTTTTGTAATACAAACTGAACCGGTAAGCCGCCTCGTGAGCCCTGACCAACGGCAATGGTTTGTTCCTGTGTTGCGAAAATCCGCGCGTCATTGAAACGCGCCAGCTTCTTGTTGATTTCCTGGGCCAGGTCGTTCTGGCTTTTCTTACGCTCGCCAGCCGGAACAAGGCCAATCCGCGCCGTGCCGCTGTTTACACCGCCACCGCCAAAGCCTGGCGTTGCAGAGAATGTGAATGCTTTTTCGGGAATCGAATCGTTCAAAAAGTTGGATAGCTGATCGGAAACGCCCTGCATCTGGTCAAAACTGGTTCCTTCCGGCGCCGAGAGGTTGAAACGGATGCTGTTCCTATCTTCCATTGGTGCCAGCTCACTTTGTAAGTTGGTGTAGGTAAAATAAATAAGCACACCGCAGGCGGCCACCAGAACCCAGGCAAGCCAGCGTGCCTTCATAAAGCTGCGCAATGACCGGTTATAACCATCTTCCATACCTGTAAAGAATGGCTCAGTCTTATTGTAGAACCAACCATGGCCTGCACTTTTACGATTTAAAAACACATTCAAAACCGGGGTAATCGTAAGCGAAACGAATGCTGAGATCAAAACCGCGGAAGCAACGACGATACCAAATTCCCGGAACAGACTCCCGACAAAACCTTCGAGGAAAATAACGGGTAGGAACACAACGGCAAGCGTAAGCGACGTAGAAATTACAGCAAAGAAAATCTCGCGGCTTCCTTCCAATGCAGCCTGCCTTATCGGAAGGCCGCTTTCGAGCTTTCGAAAGATGTTTTCCGTGACCACAATTCCATCATCCACCACAAGTCCTGTTGCCAGTACAATGCCTAAAAGGGTCAATATATTAATTGAAAACCCGAACAAATACATGATAAAGAACGTCGCAACCAGCGATATCGGAATATCGATCAATGGGCGGACAGCAACGATGAAACTCCTGAAAAAGAATAGGATAACGATCACCACGAGTGAAAATGCGATCAGCAGGGTTTCCTCAACTTCCAAGATAGACTGACGGACCAGTCGCGTGTTATCCAGGAGAACATTGAATGTAATGTCCGATTTATTTGATTTCTGGATCTCTGCAAGCCTTTTGTTGAACTCATCTGAAATCTCAACGTAATTGGCTCCGGGTTGGGGAATTACAGCCAGACCAACAGCGTACATACCATTGTATTTCCAGCTTTGTTCCTCATTCTCAGGGCCAAGCTCTACTTTCGCGACATTAGCAAGGCGCACAATCCCAGCGCTGTCATTTCTGATAACGAGGTCGCTGAATTCTTTTTCGCTGGTAAGCCGGCCCATTGTCCTGATTGTCAGCTCGGTGTTGGCTCCGTAAATCTTTCCTGCCGGTAACTCGACGTTTTCAGAGCTTAATGTTGTCGAAATATCGTTGAAAGAAATGCCATAAGCGCTCATTTTATCCGGATCAAGCCAGATGCGCATGGCATAACGCTTTTGCCCGAAAATATTAATTGCACTTACGCCGTCAATGGTTTGAAGACTTTGCTGCAATACGTTTTCTGCATATTCACTCAATTCCAATAAACCCTTGGATGGACTCTGAACGGCAAGAAGCAGGATGAAATCACTGTTTGCATCCGCCTTGCTTACCACCGGCGGGGCATCCACATCTTGCGGAAGGTTTCGCTGCGCCTGGCTTACTTTGTCGCGAACATCATTGGCAGCGCCTTCAAGATCCGATTCCAGGTTGAATTCAACAGTAATGTTACTCGACCCGATCTGGCTGGATGAGCTGATACTTTTGATACCGGGAATACCATTGATGCTTTTTTCAAGCGGCTCAGTGATCTGGCTTTCAATGATATCGGCGTTTGCACCGGTGTAACTCGTGCGGACGTTCACAACCGGCGGATCAATGGCCGGGTAGTCGCGGAGTGAGAGAAAGTTATAGCCTACCACACCGAAGAGGATGATGAGCAGGTTCATAACTACGGCCAAAACGGGCCGTTTTAATGATAATTCAGAAATGTTCATAGGTCAGGTTCAAGGAAATAGTTGTTCTACCGCCGTAATTACTTCACAGCATTCAAGCTTTTTACGCTTCTCACTTTCACTGGGGCATCAGGACGGGCAAATAACACGCCCGAAACAACTACGGTATCCCCAACGCTCAGGCCACTGGTCACTTCAACTACTTCTTCACGTCTGTCACCAGTCTGGATTTCTACAAAAACCGCTTTGCCGCCCTTCACGGTGACCGCCTTTTTACCCATCGCTTCCGGGATAATGCAGTTGGTTGGGATCAGGATACTGGATTTATTCGTACTCGCATTCAAATATACTTTCGCGAACGAACCCGGGCTTGTAGAGCCGGAATTCAGCACAGCTCTTACGGTAATATTCCTGGTTGACTGATTAACCTGCGGTTCCAGGGCGATAATCCGTGCGCTTTCTCTTTTTCCGGAATTCTGGTCCAGAAGCACTTCTACATTGGCACCTTTCCTTACATATTTTTGGTAGGTTTCGGGAATTGTAAAATCAATCCGCAGGTTGGCCAGCTGCTGCATGGTAGCAAGGACATTCGTTGGTGTTACAAATGATCCTTCACTTACTTTTCTTAAACCTATAACACCCGTAAATGGCGCACGAACAATGGTTTTGTCGATCAAAGCCTGCGTGTAAGCCATATCCGCCTTAAATGTACTGACTTGATTCACAGCCAGATCGTAATCGGCCTGGTTGATGCCGTTTACGGCCACAAGCTGTTTTAATCGCTTTTCAGTAGTTTCTGCAAGTTCGAGCTGCACTTTTGTACGGTTCAGCTGCGCCTGTAAATCTGCATTATTAATCCTGGCGATCACCGTTCCTTTGGAAACTGTTTGTCCCTCAGGAACATTGAGATATGTGAGCAGTCCGCTTACTTCCGGTCTTAGCTCGGCAAATTCATTAGCAACAATTGTTCCGTTAACTTCGACCTTATCGCTTACTTTTTCAGTTTTGGCAATGATGACGTCAACGATCGTAGGTCCGCCGCCACCCTTCGCCTGAAAAGTGTCCTTTTTTTCTTTGCATGAAAATGTGAAGAGAAGCGTACCCGAGAGGATTACAGAGGAGAGGGTTTTATTCAGATTCGGTATTTTCGAAAATACAGACTTTGTGTTTGGATTCATAAAATAATAATTCCAGAGCTTTGGTTTAGGGGGCGTTGTTGTGAATAATATCGAAATTCGGGTCTTTCCCAAAATTATATATTAATCTAAAACCTATTGGACTTTTTTCTACTATAAAAGTTTAATAGCAGAAAATATATTTTTAGAATTCCTGAGCAATTACTTTCAGAAGTGTATCACATTTCATCTCCGTTTCTTCCCATTCGCGCTCAGGAATGGAATCTTCGGTGATTCCGGCACCCGCAAAAAGTGTTGCTGTTCCGTCTTTAAACCTCACTGTCCGCAGGTTTACAAAAAGATTTGTATCGCCGCCCACTTGTGCCGGCCCGATAAAGCCACTGTAAAATGAGCGATTATAGCCTTCGATCTCGGTAAGGAATTGCAGGCTGGGAAGTTTCGGTACGCCGCAAACCGCAGAGGTCGGATGCAGGAGTTTAAGCATGACAGACGCGAGCTCAGGAAAGTTCAGCGTAGTGGTATCCACTTCAAAATCAGTCCTTAAATGATATAAATTACCAGCCAGAACTGTTTTAGGGCCGGTTTCCGTGTATTCCCGGAGGCGGATTTTTTTGAAACATTCTACAATATAACGGCTGACCAGCGCATGTTCCTCAATCTCCTTCTCGCCCCAGCGAATATCAAACTTCGGAATAAGCTCACCAGCCTCATTTCGCGCGTTTTGCGTTCCCGCGAGGGACATTGTCCTGAAAGTGCCATTCGAATCCTGGCGTACCAATGCCTCCGGGCTCGCCCCAAGCCATAACTCGTTCTGATGGGGCAGGTTAACCAGTGAAACAAATGCATGCGGATATACTTTTGCCAGCTTGCTGAATGCTTTGGCGGGCTGAAAGTTTTCGGAATAGGCTAAGTCCTTTGTCCGGGATAAAACTACTTTTTTAAACTGCCCTTGCCGGATGGCAGATACGGCCAGCTCAACGGTCCTTTTGAAACGGTCGCGGGCATTCAGATCCGGTAATTCGTTGATGGCAATAGCATTGTGATAGGCATGCGGATTCGCATCTTTGGCAATTTCAGTGGCCAGTGTTACCAGCTTTATCACATCCGGATGTTCCTCGCTGACGTTATTTTCAATGTCTTTTATATTAATATCGTCAGAAAAAGTCAGAATAATGTCGCCTTCCAGAAACAGCACTTCCTGATCCGTTTCCCAATGAAAGTTGCTTACGACGAAGCCGGGTGAGAGTTTTTCAAGCTCAGGCTGACATTTTCGGATTCCGTCCCGAACCGAAATCAGCAGCTGAATTTCATTCCTGTGCGGTAATCTCCATAATGCCGACGGAAATCCCAATTGCCTGGATGCTGTCCAAAGCTCCTCAACCTGTAATCCCTCAAATATGGAAAGTCGTGTGTCGGTTTGTACTGAAAGCATTTAGTCTTTAATCTAATCGTTAGGTTATTTTCCTGCAAAATAATGTCAGCGGTCTGCATTCACAATAGCAACCGTCAGGCGGCTGATGCATACCAACTTTCTTTCTTCATTGGTGATTTGAATGTCCCAAATGTGCGTCGTCCTGCCCAGGTGGATCGGCCGCACTGTTCCATACACGAAACCCGCCCTGGCAGACCGGATATGGTTTGCATTGATCTCCAGACCCACCGCATGTTGTTTTTCAGGGTCGGGCAGACAAAGAAATGATGCAATGCTGCCCAATGTCTCTGCCAGAACAACAGATGCACCGCCATGTAAAATTCCAAATGGCTGATGCGTACGCTTGTCCACTGGCATTCTTGCAGTTATATAATCATTCCCTATCTCTGTGAACTCAATTCCAAGATGGTTGGAAATTGTATTCTGACTAAAAGAATGAAGTGCATCTAACGTAATGGATCTGGTGAACATATCTAAAAATTGTATAAATTTGTATCTGCTGTAAAGGTTAAAAACAAGGTATTTGCAAAATTAATATTTAAATAATCCTATTATTTTGAAAAGAAAGTCTATCTACCTCATTCGTCACGGTGAAACAGATTTTAACCGCAGGGGAGTGGTTCAGGGAAGCGGTGTTGATTCCTTGCTGAATGAATGGGGCGAAGCCCAGGCTGCCGCGTTTTTTAATGCTTATCAACATGTTCCTTTTGACAAAATTTACACCTCTGATTTAAAACGAACACATCAAACTGTACGTGGGTTCATCAGGCTAGGTATCCCCCATGAAAGTTACGCAGGGCTGAACGAGATCTCCTGGGGAAACCGCGAAGGCCGTGAACCGAACACGGGTGATAACAACTATTACCGTGAGTTGGTTACCGCCTGGAAAAACGGTCAAGTTGATCTTGCGGCGGAGGAAGGAGAAAGTCCTTTGCAGGTGCGCGAGCGCCAGATCCCGGTGATCGATACCATTCTATCCCGCCCGCACGAAAGAAATATCCTGATTGCCATGCACGGCCGCGCCATGCGGGTGCTGCTGACCACGCTTTTTAATCAGCCTCTTGTTAATATGGATGACTACGAGCATAGTAACCTGTGTTTGTATAAAATCAACTATTCCTACGACACAGGTAAGTTTGAGCTGGAAGTGGCAAACAACATTACCCACCTGTTGTCCCTCGAAATACCTCAAACTTTGTAAAAACCGTTTGTGTACATTCGTTTCCTTTGGTGTATTTATGAACTGATGTGCAGTTCACACGGATACATTTGCCAAAGTTCAAACAGCACAACAGAAAAACCTTTATGTCCAAAAAACGTACTTATTGGACGTTACAAATTCTCGGCTGGACTTTACTGATCATGTTCGAGTATGTGCCTTATGCGCTCGAATTTGGTTTTGAGGCTGGCGTATTTTACACGGCATTAGCAAATATTCTTCTTGGCATTTGTCTCACACATGTTTACAGGCTTGTAATCCAAAAGTGGAACTGGTCCTCATTGCCGCTTCCCAGGCTTGCATTACGCGTAATCGGTTCAGTTTTATTGTTGGGGTTGATTATGACGCTGGTCAATCAGCCGATGGACCGGAAAGTGCTTGAACAGAATTTACTGAATCAGCCGCTCGTTTTCTGGGGTTACTATGCCAATTGGTGCAAAAACCTTCTTGCCTGGATCCTGTCTTACACGGTTTATCATTATATAGAACAAACCAGGCTTGCCGGATATGAGAAGATCATGCTGAAAATGTCGATGCGGGAAGCAGAGGCGAAGGTTTTACGTTCACAGCTAAACCCGCACTTCACATTCAACGCATTGAACAGCATTCGGGCACTGGTGTATGAAGATCCTAAAAAAGCACAGCTCAGTATTACGCAGTTATCTAATATATTGCGAAATTCATTACTTGCCGACAGACGCAAAACGGTTGATTTACAAGAAGAGCTGAGAACTGTTGAAGATTATCTGGAACTTGAAAAGGTCCGCTATGAAGATCGTTTACGTTACTCCATAGCAACAGATCCGCAGGCTATTTACTGGCAAGTTCCGCCCATGATGCTGCAAACTTTGGTTGAAAACGGCATTAAACATGGCGTTTCGAAGGAAATGGGTGGCGGATTTATCGATGTAAAATCGGAAATTGCAAACGAGCTGCTGATTATTACTATTCTCAACTCGGGAAATCTAGGTAACACGGATTCGGGAGGCGTTGGTTTAAAGAACACGGCCGAGCGGCTGTCTATTTTATATGGTAAGGGCGCAGCCTTCCGCATTTTTCAGGAGAAACAAGACGTGGTTTGCTCCGAAGTAAGGATTCCTATGTTGTCGGAAGGCGTGATGATGGTGGGTGAGGAGACAGGGAAACGCAACTGACAGCTTACATCAATTATAAACTTCATTTAATTCCTAACTGACCTGTTATGAGGACTCTTATTGTCGACGACGAACGCCTTGCAAGAAACGAATTGAAAAGATTGCTGGAACCTTATACCAAGATTGACATTGTAGGCGAAGCGGCCAATGCGGAAGAGGCTTTGGTGATGATTGAAGAATTACAGCCGGAACTGTTGTTCCTTGACATTCAGATGCCGGGCAAAAATGGTTTCGAATTGCTTTCATCCATTGAAGGGAAAACCCCGGAAGTGATCTTTACAACGGCTTATGACGAATATGCAATCAAAGCATTTGAGTTCAATGCATTGGATTATTTGTTAAAACCAATTGATTCGGAGCGTTTAAAAGATACGATCCATCGCATTGAAGAAAATCAGGCGCAGCCGGAGGCACCTGCCCAGGCGCATGAACGTGCAGAAAAAGTGCTTGGCGAAAATGATCAGGTGTTTGTTAAAGACGGGGAGAAATGCTGGTTTGTGAAATTAGGCAAGATCCGCCTTTTTGAATCCATGGGCAATTACGTTCGCCTGCATTTTGATGATCAAAAACCTCTGGTCTTGAAATCGCTGAACAATCTGGAAGAGCGGCTGGAACCCAACACTTACTTTCGCGCCAATCGCAAGCACATTATAAACCTGCACTGGATCGAAAAAATAGAACCCTGGTTTAGCGGCGGACTGCTTGTTACGCTGCAAGGCGGCGACAAAATCGAGATCTCGCGCCGTCAGGCCATACGGTTTAAGGAGCTGATGAGTTTATAATTGCTTTTTTCATTTATCAACAACATAATGCGTTTCATTAACATTGGTGTTTTCCTGTTGGCTGTGTCGTTTTTTACAGCCTGCAATCGTTCCGCCGAGCGGGAAAATGCGGAAGACGGTCAGCAGAAATTCGTAGGCAGCAAAATAAGCTCACAGTTTGGAGGTTGTGATACGGTTGATAACAAAGGCATTTCCATCAAACTCAATTTATGGGAGCCATCCGATTCCAGCGAGGCTGCAAAGGCAATCCGGACGACATTAACACAGAAATCTCTTCAAAGAATCAACTCTTATGGAGATTCGGCCAGCATTGCAGCAAACCCGGAAGCAGGAAAAAGCATTAAAAGCGCCTTTGAAGTTTTTGAGAAAAATTACAACGACTTCAAAAAAAACTTCCCCGATGCTCCCGGTTGCTGGGAAGTGGAGCTGAAAGGTGACACCGTTTTTTCGACATCGAAAGTGCTGTTTTACCAGCTCGATCATTACGCTTTCACAGGAGGCGCTCATCCCAATACCTTTCGTTCCTATCATGCTTTTGATACAAAAACAGGAGCTGAAATTGAGATGAAAGACTTCATTTCCGATTCAACCCAACTGCTGAGTCTGGTTGACAAAGCATTTAGAAAGACGGAAAAGTTAAGCGAGGAAACCGATCTGGAAGAGGCCGGTTATTTTCTGCTTAATCATAAGTTCGTGCTGCCTGTTGCCTATGTTTTCACGCCAGCTGGTATTTTGTTTTATTACAATCCATACGAAATTGCCGCATATGCACGCGGGGCCATTCATTTTACAATTCCTTATGCCGAGCTGAATGGGGTGATTGACCGCGATAAGGTTTTCTGATCACATTTCACCCGCATCCATAAAGCTGTAATAGCCATTATCAGTAAAGATCATATGATCCAGAACGGGCATGTCGAGCAATCGGCCTGCCTCTTTTATTTGTGATGTAAGTGCGGTGTCAGCTTTGCTCGGCACAAGCTGGCCCGACGGATGATTATGAACCAAAATGACCGAGCTGGCCAGGTTGTCTACTGCCAGCTTGAAAATTACTTTAACGTCCACGGAGGTGCTCGAAACGCCGCCAACACTGATTTGAACGCACCGCGTCACCTGGTTCGCCCGGTTTAGAAGGATTATCCAGAATTCTTCATTTGGCTTGTCCAACAAATACTGCTTCATTTCCTCATACACACATTTCGAGCTCGTGATTTTCCGTTTTTGCTTGCCTATGAGGTCATTTCGCCTGCGGCCGAGTTCCAGCGCCGCCAGCACTGTGATCGCCTTCGCTTCGCCAATCCCGGGATGCTTTTTTAAATCATTGACCGTAACTTTTGCAAGTTCGTTAATGTTATCGCCGCAAGTTTGCATGATGATTTTTGCGAGGTCCACAGCGGACATGCTAGGTGTTCCGGATCCGATAAGGATGGCGATCAGTTCTGCATCGGATAGCGCTGTCCTGCCTTTGTGCACGAATTTTTCACGCGGGCGGTCTTCCTCAGACCAGCTTAAAATTTTCAGAGGGTTTTTGAATCCGTTTTTTGACATAAAGGAAATAGATGACTTTTCCTTTTAGACGTGGCTACGGGAGAATGGTCACAAAGAATTATTGGCCTAGCGTAGTGAGCGCGGCGCGGGCCTTATTGTCAATGCTGTTTTTGTATTCGTGTTTCTTGAATGCCATTGCTTTCTTGAAGTGAGCAATTGCGTTGGGCTTGTCGTTTTTTTCTAAGAAAATATAGCCCAGCTGCAGCGCAGAGGCTGCTCCAAAGCCAGCGGCCTCCTGTTGTGCAATGGTAAGCGCCCTGTTGTAATACGGAATTGCAGATGCAGCCTGACCCGATTTTTGAAGAATCCTTCCTTTCCTGTAATTAAATTCCGCTTTCTCTTCGGTCGATATGAATGATTTTTCGGTAACTGTTTCTATGAGCGCTGAGGCAGTTTTCAGATAGCCTCCATCCGTTGCGTATCGCGCTTTGTAGAGGACTTTCTGGCGTGGACTTATTGTTCCGGACAGGAATTCTGCCGCAATCCGTTCCGCAAGTTGATCGGCTTCGATGATTGCACTGCCGGCTGCTTTTACTTTTTTGATATAAACATTCGCTTGCTGGTCCTCATCATTAAGCCAATGCGACATGAACAGTTTAAGATGACCGTCTTTAATGTAGTTGAAGCCGTTATACCGCTTCAAAAACAATGTATAATGCTCGCTGGCTTGCTTATAGTTGCCCTTTTGAAGGTTGATTTCACCTTTTAGATATTCCAAAAAAGGGAAGGAAATGTAGGGATCTCCGGAAGGAGCGTCGGCAAGGAACTGTGTTGCTTCATCGGTCTTACCCTCCTTCATCAGGACAGTTGTTGCAAAGAAATGGATTAGCAGGTTATCCGGCTGCTGCTTGGGCCACTGTCGCAGGCGCGTTTGCTGAGCAGGGGAGAGTTGCAATGTGTAGGCGTGCAATAGTAAGTCAATCAGCTCCGCTTCCTGTTTGAAAAAAGGCACCTCTTTCTCAACAATGCGCAACTCGCTGATCCCATTTTGTATGTTGCCTTTTAAGCCCAGAATTTTGGCTACCCATCCATAGTTTTCAGGAATAGAGCCGATCAGGACATGCAGAAGCCCTAGGGATTTTAATGTTGGTAAAAAGTCTGGGAAGCGCTTTTTGTTTTCTTCCAAGAGCTTATAAGCCTTAATGATTTCCCATGACCCGCTGACTTCATTTCCAAATTTAAGTTTGGCAAATGCCCAATGCAGGCGGATCTCGGCTTGCAGAAAACGTTTGTAAGGAGAATTATCCGGCAGATTTCCAATGGCCTGCAAACGGGGATTTTCCAGCTGAGATAATTCCCTATAAGCCTTTTTGTCTTCGGAAATCAGTAAATAATGCAAGTCAGCATAATTGTCCAGATAAGGAATAAATGGGTTGGTTTTTTCCGTGCTTCGTTCCGCATTGATCAATGCCCGGGCAGATGGTAAACGCAGTTTTTGAATGTCAAAATAAGCCTTTTGAAGCTTTGGCGTAAAGATAACGTCATACTGTAAGTCTTCGGCTTGTACGGAAATAGCGCATGCCAGCAGCAAAGCCAGCACTGCTTGCCCCAGGAATGCAGTTACGGAAATATGCCGGTTACTTTTCCAATTCATCTTTTAAGCACATAAAAAAAGGTTGTCCGGGTAAGACAACCTCTTAATCTTTTATATGGAATGTTATCTGCGCTGATGAACAGGCTCAACACTTTCAACGTCTGCAAGGATACGTCCGCAATGTTCGCAAACAATCAGTTTTTTGCGTTCACGGATATCAGCCTGGCGTTGTGGGGGAACGATGCTGAAACATCCTCCGCAAGCACCGCGTGACACATGCACGACGGCCAGACCATTCATTGAGTTATCACGGATTTTCTGGTAAGATTTCAGTAAGCGATCTTCAATTTTCTTGACGTGCTTTTCTCTTTCCGCAGTCAGCCCTTTTTCCTCCGCTTCGCTTTCACTTGTAATCACATTCAACTCGCCTTTTTTCGCTTTTAGATCTTCGTTTCTTTCGTTTAAAACGGACTCCGCACGATTTGCGTCATCTTCGATCAGGCGGATACGGGCTTTGGCTTCGTTGATTTTCTTATCAGCCAATTGCATATCAAGCTCTTGCAATTCAATTTCTTTGGTGATCGCATCATACTCACGGTTGTTGCGAACATTCATTTGCTGATCCTTGTATTTTTTGATCAGTTTTTCACCTTCTTTCTGAGCGTTCTTG
The DNA here is from genome assembly GCF_000428845.1 of Dyadobacter alkalitolerans DSM 23607. Classification (GTDB taxonomy): domain Bacteria; phylum Bacteroidota; class Bacteroidia; order Cytophagales; family Spirosomataceae; genus Dyadobacter; species Dyadobacter alkalitolerans. The sequence goes on from NZ_AUAS01000007.1 coordinate 223,493, forward strand.
AAATTATCGATCTCAGAGTTCAGGTTGGCGATTTCACTTCTAAACTTGCCTAAACGTGTTTCAAAGCCAATGATTTCATCTTCCAGATCCCGGACTTCCTCAGGAAGATCACCACGCGTTTTTAGTATTTCGTCAAGGCTTGAATCAATTTCCTGCAATTTCAGGAGAGCGTCTAATTTTTGTGCGATTGTGTTTTCCATGTATGTCTTTAATGGACTTGTTTCAATGCGTAATAAGTGAAGGTAGTCAGCCGTATATTTTACAACAGGAAATCAGATATATAAGTTGATGAAATCACTTTCTTAAACAAAATATCGTACCGGATTGGTATTGACTTCTGACAAACAGAGTGCAAAATTAGGGAATTTTCCCGATAAATAGTTATACAGTAAATTTTTCGTAAACACTTCGCTCTCGTAATGTCCGACATCGCAGATCATAATGCTGTTTTCTGCATCGAAAAATTCGTGGTACTTGTAGTCGGCGGTTACAAAGATATCTGCACCGGCCCCAATTGCATTAGGTAACAGAAAGCTCCCGGCCCCTCCGCAAACAGCAATACGCTGGACCGCATTTTTCACCGGTCTGGTATGCTTGATCACATGCAAATTCATTTTCTCTTTCAGTAAACGCAAAAATGCTTCCGTTTCGATCGGCTCCGGCAGCTCTCCAATAGCACCTGCGCCCACCTCCTGGTTTTCGTTTTCCAGCGAGGAGAGATAGTAGGCCACTTCCTCATAAGGATGCGCGTGTCGCAGTGCGCGCAGGATCGCGGATTCCAGGTGGGAAGGGAAAATGAGCTCAGCCCTATGTTCCCTCACTTCCTCCTGCTCGCCATTTTTACCAATGACCGGATTAGCCGCAGCATTCGGCCTGAATGTTCCCGTTCCTTCTGTTTTGAAACTGCAATTGGAGTAATTGCCAATGTTCCCGGCGCCCGCATCGTGAAGCGCATCAAGAATGGATTGCGTGTTTTCGACTGGCGAGAAAAATGTCAGTTTCGACAAAATCTGCCTTTTCGGAGAGAGAACACGGATATTTTCGAGTCCGAGCAAGTTTGCAATTTGCCAGTTTACGCCGTTGGTAACGTGGTCGAGGTTGGTGTGGATTGCATAAATGGCAATATCGTTTTTGATGGCTTTCAGCACAGTCCGTTCTACATAATTTTTGCCGTTCAGTTTTTTCAGTCCTTTAAAAACAATGGGATGATGCGCTATAATCAGGTTGCAATTCCGGACGATTGCCTCGGCAACCACTTCCTCAGTCACATCCAGCGTCAGCAATACGCCGGAGACCTCAACCTGGCCCGATCCTACGATTAATCCGGCATTATCATAACTTTCCTGATAGGCCAGTGGAGCAAGTTGTTCGAGAACCTGAGTGATTTCTTTTATAAATGTCATTTTTGTGTGGGATACAACTGTTTCACTTTCAGATTCTTCATTAATCTGACACTAATATTTTGCAAATAAATAACTAAATTGGCGTCGTAAGTATTGCAATGGAAAATAATAATACTAGTTTTGCACCACGTTTTACAGGAAAGTGCTGTAAAAGTATTCTGGTTTGGTAGTTCAGTTGGTTAGAATACATGCCCGGCCTACGTTAGGTGGCACGCATGGGGTGGGCCGCACAGGCTCGCGGACTTCCGCAGCCCGGTTCGAGTCCCGTCCGGAGCACTAGATTTTTGAAAGTTTGTAATATTCTGGTTTGGTAGTTCAGTTGGTTAGAATACATGCCTGTCACGCATGGGGTCGCGGGTTCGAGTCCCGTCCAGACCGCCAGAGGAGTTAAAGTGTTCTCCGTAAGGATGGCAAAAAGTGAAGTTCTTTATTTAATGGTTTGGTAGTTCAGTTGGTTAGAATACATGCCTGTCACGCATGGGGTCGCGGGTTCGAGTCCCGTCCAGACCGCAGAAAGCTCAGAGAAATCTGGGCTTTTTTCGTTTTTAAGCGTTTCAATTTTCATATTGCGAATGCACGACTCCGCATTAACTAACTCCGAAAAATAAATTGGCCACTCAGTATCACGAAAAAGTTGCCGCCGCAAATAATAATGTGCACTTTGGGGCAACTTTTTGTATATTCGATGAAGAAACCACACAGACACCGCACTATTATATTTTATGAGGACCATTTTCAGACGTTTTTCTCCCGGCAGCGTGAGAAAGTCAGAGAAAAGATCATCTGGACTTTGAGCCTGCTGGAAGAGCTTCCCCGAATTCCAGAAACGTATCTGGAGCACATTGCAGAAACGGAAGGACTTTATGAAATCCGGGTGCAGTATGGGAGCGATATCTTTCGCATTTTTTGCTTTTTTGACGAAGGAAAACTGGTTGTGCTCGCCAATGGTTTTCAGAAGAAGACCCAGAAGACGCCAAAGAAAGAAATAGCATTAGCGCTCAGAAATTAAATCAGATTATGAAAACGAAAAAAGTAACAACATTAGATCAATTTAAGGATCAGCATTATGGCTTGGTGGGAAGCGCAGAAAGAGATGCGCTGGAAGCCGGATATGAGCATTTTAAGATTGGAGCCATGCTTCACGATGCGCGATTGCAGAAGGGGCTGACGCAGGAGGAATTGGCGACTAAGGTCGGAACGACAAGGTCTTATATTTCTAAAATCGAAAATGATATTAAAGAAGTCAGGATCTCAACGCTACAAAGAATTGTTGAACTAGGTTTGGGTGGGCATTTGGAATTATCTATTAAATTGTAATAAGTTTAAACGCAAAGCACTTATGCTTCCTAACTAATGCCCGACATGCAGTCCTCAAAACCAAAAACCATCGATGAATACATTGCTAACTTCCCTACCGGGGTGCAGGATGCTTTGCGGCAGATTCGGGGGGTGGTGCGCGAGGCTGCTCCGGAGGCGGAGGAGACGATTGCTTATGATATGCCTACATTTAACTTGAATGGGACTTATTTGATTTATTTTGCGGCGTGGAAAAAGCATATTGCGTTGTATCCTGTTTCTGCGGCATTAGCGGAATCATTGAAAGCGGATCTTGAAGGTTATAAAGGCACGAAAGGTTCGGTACATTTCCCGATTGATAAACCGATGCCGTTAGAACTCATTGCTAAAATTGTCGCCTGGCGATTGGAAGAAAACAGCAAGTCCTGACACTTTTAGCGCTCCTCTATTGACGGCTTATCCTAATAAGTATAACATTGCCGTCACGTCCTTTTTTAAAAACTCCTCTATTCGCGTTCCGATTATCGCAAAGTTTAATGTGGTGTAAATTCACTGCACTGAGCCATATCTATTGCTTTTTCTAATTTTAAATGGATTATTTTTAGCTCTATATTTCAATTCCTATGTCCACACTTACAAAATCATTGTTGCTATCATTTATTATTGGCTTGACGGCATTGCAAACACCGCTCATGGCGCAAAAGCCGAAAGCTTCACCAGCCAAGGCTGGTGAAACCAAAGCGGATACCGGGAAATATGATCGGGAATATGCATTAGAGGCGACCATGCTGGGCTACTTCGCTCCGGATGGTGCGCGAAACCCGACATTGAAGGCTAATAAGGGTGATAAGGTGCGCATTAGAATCACCAATGGTGAACTGATGACGCATGACATATCGCTGGAAAAGCTGGGAATTAAAAGCAAGGTGATCCTAGAAAAAGGATCCAGTACGAGCATCAACTTCGTGGCGAAGGAAAGTGACACTTATTTCTGTTCCGTGCCAGGGCACCGCGCGGCGGGAATGGTGGGGAATTTCGAAGTGGTAGAAGGAAATGTGAACGGGATGACGGTTGCCGGACAGTTGCCTTTGAAGGACGGCCAGCCGCTGAATCTGAATTTTGAAACGGGCACATTGAAAGACTGGATGGCAAAGGGCGACGCTTTTACGAATCCGTTACTCAGCGAGGACCCCTCGCCGGTGCATGAAAAAGATATGAAAATCGGTTTTGACGGCAAATATTTCCTGAGCAGCGGCGGCAATAAGAATTACAAAGCGACAGGAACCTTAACCTCAGCGCCATTTAAAGTAACACAACCTTTTGCGGCATTTAAAGTTTCGGGCGGCGCATTGCTGGATACACGCGTGGAGCTGGTACTGGCCGGGGCAGACAGCATTATTTATCACATCACCGGACAAGGGCGCGCCACTTTACAGCCTGCAGTTGTTGATCTGCAAAAATACTTAGACAAAGAGATCTTCATCAGAATCATTGATAATGAAACGGGTATCTCGCAAATCCCTTACATCGCAGACGATAAATGGGCGCATATTAATTTTGATGAATTCCTATTCTACCCAAGCCGTCCCGAATTCCCTAATGAGCTCAAACAGAAAGATATTATTATCCTCCCGCCCCTGGATCCGGTCCTGAATGCAGGACTTTCGGGCGAAAAAGCGGCTGCTGCCATGACGCCGCCGAAAGGTTTCAAAGTCACATTGGCCGCATCTGAGCCGGAAGTGGTGAAGCCCATTGCTTTTACAATCGATGCAAAAGGCCGGTTATGGGTGGCGGAAGGGCATACTTATCCCGTTCGTGCGCCGGAAGGGCAGGGTAGGGACCGCATTTTAATCCTGGAAGACACGAATGGTGATGGCACATTGGATAGTAAAAAAGTTTTTGCGGAAAACCTCAATTTAATTAGTGGGATAGAAGTGGGCATGGGCGGCGTTTGGCTGGGCTCGGCTCCTAATATGCTCTTTATTCCAATTGACCCTAAAACGGACAAACCGGCTGGCCCCGAGCAAATTTTGCTGGACGGTTGGGGCCTGGACGATACGCACGAAGTTTTGAACAGCTTCCGATGGGGACCTGACGGCTGGCTTTACGGGACGCACGGGGTTTTTACGAATTCGGTGGTTGGCAAGCCGGGAACACCAGCGGCAGACAGGGCAAAAATCAATGGCGGTGTATGGCGTTACCATCCCACATTGCAGAAATTCGAGGTTTTTGCAGAAGGTTCGAGCAATCCATGGGGCATTGATTTTAATGATTTCGGGCATCCGTTTATTACGGTGTGCGTGATCCCGCATATGTATCACGTCATCCAAGGCGCGCGTTACCAGCGTCAGGCGGGCAAGCACTTTAATCCATATACTTACGACGATATCAAGACCATCGGCGACCACGTCCACTGGCTGGGTGAACGCGGTCCGCATGCGGGCAATTTCCGTTCGGCTGCTGCTGGCGGCGGGCACGCGCATGCCGGGGCGATGATTTATCTTGGAAATAGCTGGCCGAAGGAATATCGCAATGAGATTTTTATGAACAACATCAATGGATCCCGCCTGAATGTGGACCATTTTGAGAAAAAAGGGTCAGGTTATGTAGCGCAGCACCGGCCGGATTTTCTGGCAATGAACGATTCCTGGTCGCAATGGCTGAATTTCAAATATGATGCAAGTGGCTCGGTTTGGGCGATTGACTGGTACGACAAAAACCAATGTCACAGTCCAAACCCGGATGTGCATGACAAAACGATGGGTAGAATTTTCAAAATCACGCATGAAAACGACAAATGGGTGAAAGTGGACCTGACGAAGGCATCGGATATGGAATTGGTTAATTATCAGCTTAATGATAACGATTACTACGTAAGACAGGCGCGCACACTTTTGCAGGAACGGGGTCCCAATAAGAAAGTGCACAAAGCATTAAAGGAGATGTTAGCCAAGAACCCGGACGTAACCCGCAAGCTGCGTGCATTGTGGACGCTGCATGTGACCAAAGGTCTTGAAGACAAAGATCTCATAGAGTTGCTGGGCAACGAAAACGAATACATCAGAAGCTGGTCTGTGCAGTTGCTTACAGAAGACAAACAAGTCTCGCCCGAAACATTAAAGAAATTCACAGAAATGGCCCAGAATGACCAATCTGCCATGGTAAGGCTTTATCTGGCGTCAGGAATGCTCCGGCTTGATCCCGCTCAACGGTGGGATGTGGTGGATGCATTGATGCAGAAAGAAGAGGATAAAGATGACCATAACCTGCCGCTCATGGTCTGGTATGCTGCTGAACCGCTGGCGGCAATGGATATGAAAAGGGCACTGCAAATGGCTGAGAAGGCGAAACTGCCTAAAATTCTGCCGTATACCATCCAACGCGTAGCTGCCATCGGGACAGACGATTCGAAAAAGGTTTTGAAGGAACTGAATGACAAGTTAGGAAAAGTGCATTCGCATGAAAATCATGAGAGCCAAATGCTGATTGGTAAGGTGCTTGATGAGAAATAGATGTAAAAAAAACACGCAGGTTTCAAAATGAACCCGCGTGTCAAATTACACTTCATCAACAAACTAAAAACCAAATAAAACTAATACGAAAAAATTCGCTTGTCAAGTTTTTTTTGCTGTAGGAGGGGGATTCGAACCACCCACGGTGCGGTTAGCTACGGTACAAATACTGTTGGTGGTCCACCCCAGTCGACTTGCGTCGGCATTATGCCGCGTTTATCCCTTATTCACCACCCCCGAGACAGGAGGGCATGGCTGCCAATTTCATCACCCTACAATGTGACATTTCTCATTGCAAGAAGCATTTATTAAACATGCCTCATACTTTGGTTCTGCAAAACTAAAACTTCTAGACTAAAATATAAAATATTTTCATTTAAAATTGTTAAAATTTACAATTGTTTCATAATTTGGATAGGATTATTATGAAAAATTCAAACATTGAATGTTAAATGCAGAAATATTCAGATATAGACAGCACGGATTTGCGCATACTTTCTCTGCTTATTGAAAACGCGGCACTGCCCTATACGGAAATTGGAAAAAGGGTATTTGTATCGGGCGGTACCGTACACGTTCGCATGAAAAAGCTCGAACAGATGGGTATTGTAAAGGGCTCACAGCTCGTCATCGACCCTGCCAAACTGGGTTGGGACATCAGTGCATTTTTAGGAATTTACCTGGATAAGAGCTCGCTCTACGAACAAGTGGCGACCGAGCTCGAAGGCATTCCGGAGGTTGTGAACATTCATTATACGACAGGCATTTACAGTATATTCTTAAAGATCGTATGCCGTGATACAGGGCACTTGCGTGAAATCCTCCACGACAAGATCCAAAAGGTAAACGGCATCCAGCGAACAGAAACCTTTATTTCCCTCGAAGAGCGCATCAACCGCTCCATTCCGCTGGCCGAGAGTTAAAATTTGAGATAATCATTTGCAGAGCAAAATAAATCTGATAATTTTGTATTGTATATATAAAAAACTTATATATATTTGTTCAGAAACAAAATCACTCATGGAGAATAACGCAACGAGTAACGAGTACGTACGCGGTACATTGAAAACCATAGTTTTGAACCTATTGGCTGAGCATGACCGAATGTACGGATATGAGATAACCCAGGAGGTAAAAGAAAGAACAGGCGGCGCTATCGCATTAACATTCGGCGCATTATATCCTGTTTTACATAAATTGGAACAAGAAGGAATGCTGATCACGGAGTCGGTCGAGGTGGATGGACGTTTGAGAAAATATTATTCACTGACAACCCCTGGAAATGAGGCTGCCCGTAATAAAACCAATGACCTTGAACGTTTTATAGATGCTGTGAGATTATTACTGGCCCCGAAAAGTTTGGCAACTGAGTAAAACCTTGTTACATGGCTCATATCTAAACAGATAATCCGATGAAACGCCTTCAGGAAAATCGCATTGATTTGATTAATAAATATTTGCAATCAAGCAAGCTGGATCCGGAACTCCTACCGGAGATCCTCGATCATTTGGCTTGTGAAGCAGAAGAGCGTCTTTGGGATGGGAAACCGTTTGAGCAGATCTATCATAATATGATGGAAACGGCTGATCGGCAATCACTCCTGAACCTGAGTGTTGATCATCAAAATCTGTTAGCCATGAAAAAATCATTAAATGACGTCGTTTTCGAAGGCCGCAACAAACTTTACGGAGCTTATGATTTAAGAAAAAGTTACGGGCAAACCATCCAGCGCTCCGTGCTGATGGGCGTGACGCTTTTCCTGCTGCTGGTCATGTTTCCCAACCTTTACGCGCGTCTCGTGCCGGAGTCGAAGCCGGATGACATTGCGTATATTGTGGAAGCGAACCCGATCGACATTACCCCGGAAATGCTTCCCAAACCACCACTTAAAGAGGAAGTAGCGCCAATGCCTAAAACGGTTCGTTCGCTGCCGCCGGTTGTTTTGCCGGATGAACAGGTAACGGTCGAAAATCTGCCACCAGCCATTGAAGAGCTGGCAAATGCCCAACCGGCAGAAAAAACGCTGGATGGCACCGAGGAGATAACATTAATTGTCCCTCCGGCACCAGAGGTTGCTTCATCAAAGCCAGCAACTGCCGGATTAGAAACAAGGAAAGAAGAAATATTCAGGAGCGTTGAACAAGCGCCTCAATATAAAGGTGGACTGGCGGAAATGGGTGCTTTCCTCCAAAAAAACCTGAGATACCCGGCTCCCGCAACGCAAGCTGGCATTCAGGGAAAGGTATTTGTTGAATTCACCGTTGCATCTGATGGAAAAGTTGAAAATGTAACTGCAATCAAAGGAATTGGGTTTGGCTGTGATGAAGAGGCAGTACGCGTTGTGAAGCTGATGAAAAATTGGGCCCCCGGCAAGCAAGCCGGAGTGCCTGTGAAGGTTCGCTTTACATTGCCTATCAGTTTCCAGCTCAATTAATGATTGCACACGGCATTGCGTAAATGCCTCCTTGTTATTGAAAAAATCCTCGCTTTGCCGGGGATTTTTTTGTTTTTTTGTAGTCAAATCAAAAGGGAAGGCAGCAGGTTAATGTACGCGATAGTAGATATTGAAACAACAGGTGGGGGAGGAGCAGCACGCATTACCGAAATCGCCGTTTTCCGGCACGACGGCCAGCAGATCGTCGATATATTCCATTCACTGATCAATCCCGAGATTTATATCCCGCCATTTATCACCCGCCTTACCGGGATAGATAACGAGATGGTGAAAGATTCGCCTACATTTTATGATGTGCAAGATTCCGTTCGCGCATTAACCAAGGATGCCTGGTTTGTTGCCCACAATGCAAAGTTCGATTATGGCTTTATCAAACGCGAGTTTGGTGCATTGGATGAATATTTCCAGCGCGATTTACTGTGCACCGTTCAGTTGAGCAGGAAAATATTTCCGGGACTGAAGTCTTACAGTTTGGGAAATCTGTGCGAAAGTCTGGACATCAACATTGAAAATCGCCACCGTGCTCACGGCGATGCAGCTGCAACCGTCCAACTATTTGAAAAACTGTTGTTTAACGACCGGAACAGTTTGATCCCTATGGATTTTATGCTTAAATAAGTGCAACAGGACGGTCTGGAATGATTCTTTAGGTAAATGATGGAAAGTACTAACCTAAAGTTACCGTCACATGAAAGCATACATCAACTTCCTCATCGTTTTGCTATTAACCGTAACACTTACAAGCTGTGAAGTTGTTGGCGGCATTTTTAAAGGTGGTGTCTGGACGGGTGTTATTCTCGTGGTTGCTGTAATTGCAATCGTAATTTGGGCATTGTCAAAAGCATTCGGAGGTGGTAGGAGGTAATTTCTCACTTCGTAATGGCCTTTTCGCTAAAAGATAAAGTTTGCTACAAGCTTGCTTATAAGCTTTCTCCGTTTCATCTTTGCACTCCCTTCAACGGAGGGGAATACATATTTGAAATGGGGGATTAGCTCAGTTGGCTAGAGCGCTTGCATGGCATGCAAGAGGTCGTCGGTTCGAATCCGATATTCTCCACATTCACATTCAGCCACTTACAATTAGATTGTAGGTGGCTTTTTTATTTTCAAACAGGTTAGGGTTTTTTGCTTCTCATCACGATTTATGATGATCTTCCTCATACTTTTGCTGTTTTTACACTAAGCGGACAACGCTGTTCGCGGAAAGTTGTCAGGTGGTCAGGGCTGCAGTGATGGGCTGGCTCAGCTCCTGAAAACAGAATGATATAATAAATCCAAAAATGAAAAGCTTCTTCAATCTGTTCGATTTCAAGCAGAAAGTAAATTATAAAAATGAAATTTTAGCCGGACTGACCGTCGCAATGACGATGATGCCGGAATCGCTTTCTTTTGCTATTCTGGCCGGTTTTTCACCTTTGGTCGGGCTTTATGCAGCATTCATTATGGGCTTGGTCACTTCCATTTTCGGCGGGCGGCCGGGCTTAATTTCGGGCGGAGCAGGAGCCACAGTGATCGTATTGATCGCGCTTATGCAATCGCACGGGGTAGAGTACGTGTTTGCAGCCGTGGCGCTGGCCGGCGTTTTTCAGATCCTGGTTGGCATATTCAAGTTCGGGAAGTTTGTGCGGTTGGTGCCGCAGCCGGTCATGTATGGCTTTGTGAATGGTTTGGCAGTGGTCATTTTTATGTCGCAGCTGGAACAGTTCAAAACGGTTGTAAACGGTAAAACTACCTGGTTAGCAGGTGCGCCGTTGCTGGTTATCGCTGGTTTGGTGGCGCTTACGATCGGCATTATTATCATTTTTCCAAAACTTACAAAGGCAGTTCCGCCTTCACTGGTCGCGATCATTATCGTATCCCTCGTTGTCCTGGGATTGGGAATTGAAACCAAAACAGTGCGCGACATTGCGTCCGTAAGCGGCGGGTTTCCTCCCTTTCACATTCCGGACATCCCGCTCAATTTCTCCACATTACAGATTATTTTTCCCTATGCGCTGGTCATGGGTGCGGTGGGGCTTACCGAAGGACTTCTCACATTGAATCTGGTGGACGAAATAACCGGAACGCGGGGCGATGGAAACAGGGAATGCATTGCACAGGGAAGTGCAAACATTTTAAATGGTTTTTTTACCGGAATGGGTGGATGCCCCATGATCGCGCAAACGCTCGTTAACCTTTCGGCAGGCGCAAGGGCCAGATTATCAGGCATTATCGCTTCGCTGACCATTCTGATGATCATTCTTTTCGGTGCGCCAGTCATTGAGCTCGTTCCCATGGCCGCGCTTACGGGGGTAATGTTCATGGTCGCCATCGGGACTTTTGAATGGGTCAGTTTCAGGATTATTAATAAAATGCCCAAGCAGGATGTTTTTGTAGGGATACTGGTTGCGGCGATCACGATTTACCTGCATAATCTCGCCCTAGCTGTCCTCATTGGCGTCATTATTTCGGCATTGGTATTTGCCTGGGAGAGTGCCAAACGGATCCGCGCGCAAAAAATGACCGATGAAAATGGCGTCAAACATTATAAAATCTACGGTCCGCTGTTTTTCGGATCGGTAACCGCATTTTCCGAGAAGTTCGACATTGCTACTGATCCTGAAAAAGTAATTATAGACTTTTCAGAAAGCCGTGTCGCCGATATGTCCGGCATTGAAGCGCTTAATAAGATCACTGAAAAGTATCAGAAAGCAGGCAAAAAAGTCCACCTCACGCATTTGAGCCCTGATTGCCGCAGGTTATTGGCCAATGCACAGGACGTGATCGAGGTAAATATCGTCGACGATCCCAATTACCACGTAGCGCTCTGAGCGGCGGAAGCCATATAGTATTCCCCAATTTTTCAACTACAATCCTCGCCAAAAAAGAGGAAGAAGTGCTCACGCCACTACTTCATTCGTATATTTAATACAAAAGAATTCGACATTAAATTAGCTTCACTCTTCGTTTAACATTTGCATATTGAAATAATATTTTCAAAATCAAGCCCCGGCGTGTTGCACACATCCTAATGGATTTAAAATGGAGAGTAGTCTGAAAATAGTTTATCTGGAAGATTCACAGGATCAAGCGGCCATTGTAACAAAAGCCTTACATAAAGCGCAACTGCTTCCAGAGATCACAATAGCTGGCACGAGAGAACAATTCATTACTGCTATCATGGAATCTGCTCCCGACATCATTCTTTCCGAATACAATTTACCCGGCATTAAATGCTCCGAGGCGCTTGAAATCCTGCGGTCACTTGACCTTACGATTCCCTTCATTGTCATTTCCGATGCGATCTCCGATACAATGGCGGAAGAAATGTTGCTGACCGGGGTAGACGACTATATAATCAAAAACGAAGCTGGGCGTTTGTCATTTGCAGTGCATAAAACCCTTGAAAAATACCAGGTTAAGCGGGAGCAACAGGCGTTGCTGCAACAATTGACAAATAGTGAAAGGCGTTTTCGCACCCTTGTTGAAAATAGCAGCGATGCGGTGGTGATACTCGATAGCGAAGCGCGTCCGACTTATGCATCGCATGCGGTAAAAAACGTCCTGGGATATACGGCTGAGGAAGTTATGGCTATGGACATTTTCTCCAAGGCGCACCCCGACGACCTTTCCGGGTTATCGGATACCATGATGAAAGTATTTGCCAATCCCGGAACGGCCATACCGGGGCACACCGGCCGAATGCTTCATAAGGATGGCACATGGCGCTGGATAGAAGCAACGGTAATCAACCTCCTGGACGAGCCGGCGGTGAACGGGATCGTTGACAATTTCAGGGATATTACAAAACAAAAGGTCGGTGAAGAGAAAATATTGCATCTGAACAGGCTGTACGCTTTCCTGAGCCAGGTTAACCACACGGTTGTACATGCGGCGGACGCGCAAACGGTCCTGAAAGAAGTTTGCAGGATTGCGTGTGAAACCGGGAGATTTCAGGGAGCCTGGGTAGGGATGTTTGTCCACGACACTGAAAAAATCAATGTTGTTGAACAGCATGCCGTGCCGGAAGAATTTATGGCTGGCTTTGCAAATGTAGCTGACGGGCAGACCATGTTGCGTTCGTTCCTCGGATCACAGCCTTATTATATCACCAATAACACACAGGAAAAATTTCTTTCCGATTCCTGGAAAGCGCTGGCAGCTTTGGCTGGATACCAGTCTTGTTTGGTTTTGCCCATCAAAAGATCGGGTGAGATCGTGGCGACGTTTAACCTTTACGCTTCCAAAACGGATATATTCACCGAGGCGGAAATTACTTTGTTGGAGGAAGCAGCCATGGAAATCTCTTACTCCCTGGATTTCTTCGAAAAAGAAAGACTGAAACTGATCGCTGACGAACAACTCAAACACAAAGAAAGACGTTTGCGGCAGGCCCAGGCCATAGCGCATTTGGGCAGCTGGGAAACGGACCTGGCAACCAATACCAGTGTATGGTCGGATGAAGCATGCCGGATTTACGGCCTGGAAGATCAGGACAACATTCAATCCACAGCGTCGTGGCTGTCATTTGTGTATCCCGAGGACCTGGAATATGTGATAAAAAGCAATCAGCTCGTATTGGATTCCATGCAGCCCGCCGACTATCATCACCGTATCATCAGAAAAGACGGGCAGGTCAGGCATTTGCACGTGCGGGCGCAGATCGAGCTGAACAGCCTGGGAGAACCAGCTATATTATATGGTGTTTTACATGATGTTACTGAGCAAAAACAAGCCGATGAAGAAGTAATTAAGGCACTTGAAGAAAGAAAAGTGATCCTTGAAAGCATAGGGGACGGGTTTTATGCATTGGATAAAAACTGGATCGTCAACTATTGGAACAAAGAGGCCGAGATCCTGTTGCATCTCCCGAAAGAGAAAATACTGGGTCGGAGCTTGTGGGATGTTTTTCCGCACGTCGTCCTGACAGATGTTTATCAGGCATATCATAAAGCAGTCGAACTCAATTCGATCCAGCATTTCGAGTTTTATTATGAAATGGACAATACCTGGTTCGAGATTACAGCTTATCCTTCCCTTAACGGCCTATCGGCGTATTTCCGGGACATCACCGAGCGGAAAGAGTCTGAATCAAGGCTCCGGGAGCTTAATGAGAGTTTACGGAATTACGCGAGCGAGCTTTCCGAATCCAACAAAGGTCTTGACCAGTTTGCTTACATCGTATCACATAACCTGCGTGCGCCCGTAGCAAATATTATCGGCCTGGGCGAGCTGATCAGTCAGGATGCTTATCCGCAACAGGTGAAAGACGAGTTCCTGGAAGGCATATTATTAAATGTGAAAAGACTGGATGATGTCATTTCGGATTTGAATACAATCTTGCGTATCAAACGTGAGGTAAGTGAAAACAAAGAATCGGTGAATTTGCAGCATTTGGTCGATAACATAAGGTCGAGCCTTCAAAATATCATTGATAGAGAGCAGGTCAGCATTCAAACAGACTTCCACGCCGTGGATGAGTTCTTTACGCTTAAAACTTACCTGTACAGCATCTTTTACAATTTGATTATCAATAGCATAAAGTATCGCCGGCCGGATCTGTCGCCTGTTATTTACATTAGCAGCAGCCTTGACGACGGCCTGGTAAACATTAGCATACGCGATAATGGGATGGGAATTGATCTCGGCCGAAAAGGCGCTCAGATATTTGGTTTATATAAACGCTTCCATCAGCACGTTGAAGGCAAAGGCCTGGGGCTGTTTATGGTCAAAACGCAGGTCGAAATGCTCGGTGGAAAGATTCATGTGAATAGTACTGTAAATGAAGGCACTGAATTCAAGATTGAATTTCAATCTGATCTGTATCAAAACCCGGTTTTATGAAGTTACCTCCCCAATTTATTGTGGTCGACGATGATCCGATCAACAATATGGTCTGCAAATATGTGATCGCGAGTGTTGCGCCCGCAGCCAGCATACAGCTATTTACCAGTCCGGAAGAAGCGCTCACGTCCCTCAAAGAAGCATTCGGGGATGCGACACCTTGTGGGGAAATGGTGCTCTTTCTTGACATTAATATGCCCACAATGAGTGGGTGGGAATTTCTGGATGAGGTGGCTTTATTTCCCAGTCAAATGCGCTCACAACTTGCAATATATTTGCTTTCGTCCTCCATCGACCCGGAGGATATCAGGAGTGCCGAAGAACATCCGCTTGTGCAGGGCTATTATTCCAAGCCGCTCAGTAAGGAAGTGTTCGGGAAGATTTATTCAAAGAATAAGTAAAAGGCGGTTCAGAAATTATTAGGGGCAGCACACTTTTTCCAATAGTCGATCATCACTTTGATAGTCGACTTAATCTCTTCAAATTCACCTGGTTTTACAAAAAAACCCTGCGCTGATGTGCTGTAAGCGTCGATCACAACCTGGTGGTTGATGGCTGTCGTAAAGTAAACGTAAGGAATGCATTTAAGGCTAAGTTCAGCGTCTGTTTGAACCTTTCTCCTCAGTTCCAGTCCGTTAAGCTGTGGCAAATTAATGTCCGAGATAATGATAAAGGGCCGTTCGTTAACCTGATACAAATATTGTAATGCCGTTTGCCCATCCGTAAAATACATCCGCGGATTGGAGTAACCAAGCTCATTAAAAACTTCTTCTAATACAAACTGATCGTCGGGGTCGTCTTCTATGATGATAATCGGGCCGTTCTTATTCATGCTATATAATTGTGTAGCGGGGAACTCAATTAAATTACAACCATACTTTTGCAGGAGGTCATTTGCCAAAGCTAAACAGCTTTAATGTTAAATCAACATTCGCGCCGTAAATAACTTTGCCAGCGAATTCTGCATGGCTTAACATTGCATTATGCGTCGCTGAATCGTCCCTGGCTTTTCGCCTGGCACATTTTTAGCAGTAATTAACGCTCAACTAAACATTATAATGTCATGAGCTCGAAGTATCATTATGAAGACAAAGAAGATTTCAACGGCGGTTTTGTAATTGGTGTGCTCGTAGGTGCGACAGTTGGTGCGTTAGCTGCCATGTTATTCGCTCCAAAATCAGGCGCAGAGACACGTCAGCAGATTAAAGACCTGGCCGATCAGCAAAAAGACAAGCTGAAAAATCAATGGGAAGAAACAAAATCAAAGGCCGCCGAAGTAGCTGGCACAGCCAAAGACAAGCTTAACTCTTTGACAGACCAGGTTAAAGACACAGCGAATGCATATGTCGATAAAGCAAAGGGTTCCGCTGAACAACTTGCCGGTGAGACAAAAGAAACTGTGGATAAATTTCCGAGACAATAACAATGTCTTCTAATCAGGACGATTCCGGGATCGGTCATGAATTTTCTTCCGGGGAAACAAAAAAGATCCCGGTAATCGAGGAAAAACTGGTTATATCTTCCAAAGTCGTGGAAACGGGAAGCGTTTTCATTTCAAAAAAAGTGCTGGAAGAGGAGGTTTTTGCTGATGCTACGGTTACAAGTGAAGAAGTGACCATAGAAAGAAAAGAAATCAATCAGTACGTGGACGCTGCTCCGGCACCTGTCCGACAGGAGGGGGATATTACCATTATTTCGGTTGTTAAGGAGGTTTTGGTTGTGGAAAAGCGGTTGATGCTTGTTGAAGAAATTCACATAAAAAAGCAACAGCACCAGGATCAGAAAACATATTCACAAGTGCTGAGAAAAGAAGAAGTCACGATATCAAGGGACACTTCAGGCATGGAAATTTAAGGGTGGGCGGCGAATCAACAAACCAATAACTTTTAAAATAAGAAATCATGGCTAATACAGTAGTTGGAATTTTCGAATATGAAAGTGATGCGCAGGAAGCGCAAAACTATTTACTGGCAAACGGATTCGCAGGCGGCGATGTCGATATCAAAACGGCTTCCTACAAGTCGGACCAGGAAACATCAACTGTTAATAATGATGACGATGATGTTATGGACCGTATCGGCAACTTTTTCAGGGATCTGTTTGATGGTGACGAAGAAGAAACAAGACGTTACTCGGAAGCGGGACGTCGTGGAACCATTGTTACTGTACATGCTGCCAATGCTATGGAAGCTGAAAATGCAGCTGCTATTCTCGACCAGTTCGGTGCAGTCGATGTGAATGACCGCGCTGCTCAGTACACAGCAGACCAGGGATATGCAGGAACCGCTACGGAAGTTCCGGTAAATCCATATCCGGATAACACAGTCGATCCTTATGCAAACCGATCGCTTAACGTTGTATCTGATGCAGACGATCTAACAACCCGTAACGACAGCTCCCTGATTGGCGATGAGTATTCAACCAACCGCGATCGTTCACTTATTGAAGATGACTATTCAACAATCCGGAATGACAGCTCAATTGTTAGCGATGACATTTCAACAAATCGCGAGAGTTCACTGATTGGCGATGACTATTCGACCAATCGGGATGAAAGATCCATCCTTGCGGATGAGCAATCCGGATCGTTACCAGTCATTAAAGAAGAGTTGCAAGTTGGAAAACGCGAGATCGAAACGGGCGGCGTGCGTCTGAGAAGCCGCATTATTGAACGACCGGTTCAGGAAAGCGTTCGCCTTCGTCAGGAGCAAGTGAATGTGAACAGGACACCTGTTGACCGCATTGCTTCGGAATCGGATTTTGACACTTTCACGGAAGGAACTATTGAAATGAAGGAATATGCAGAAATCCCGGTTGTAAATAAGGAAGCTCGGGTGGTGGAAGAAGTAAGCTTAAACAAAACGGTGGATGAGCGCGATGAGGTAATCAACGAAATGCTGCGTCATACAGAAGTGGAAGCCGAAGATCTGACCGATGAAGAGCGATTGAGAAGAAGGGGTCTCGACCTTTAATCAGGCATAATTAGAAAATCAAATAGGCACTTCAACAAGTGCCTATTTTTTTGTGCTCAAAAATGAAAATTTGTTAGTGAGCGATCTGATCTGTTTGGCATGCCTTTTATAATATCCTCCGCCTGGAATGGCTATCATGCCCAAACATTATTCATCAAACACTAACCGAATTATGAACAAGCCAATAATCTCATTTCTTGCAGCAATGCTTTTCGCTGCCACCGTGTCGTATTCTCAAAATGCAACCGTCTCGGGCGGGCAGGATTCTGATAAGAGCAAGCAAGGACAAAGTGCATCGCAAACTCAGCAAGGACAGTCTGCCTCTCAGAGTAAGCAAGGCCAGAACAGCGCGCCGGCTGCAACCCCATCCAATCCCAGGCCGGAGGGCAGGAGCAACGCTAACAGCGGCGACGTAAAATCAAGCACGAGACCGGGAGGCGCCACCAACGAGAACGCGAACGACGTCGGCAAATATTCTTCCGATAAAGAGGATTCGAAATCATTACTGAACTCAAAGGAAGCAGTAGCAAGGCGCAAAAAAAACCTGACCGAGTCGGATACGACAGTGAAGAAAGGCAGCGGTTCTGCACCAAAAAATACGAAGAACCACACCGGGAAGACCAACAATTACAAAAACGAAGCCACCAAGCATAATACGAAGCAGGAGTAGTTGCGCAGGAGTAGTTTCTGATTAATGCGGCAAAATGAAATACCGCCATAGAAATGTGGCGGTATTTTACGCTATGTAATCATTGCTTTGTCCTTGAAATTGGCACAATTTTTATAGAATATATGCAATTTTTTCTGTCGATGAGGAGTTACAATTAACATCAAGGATTCATTTAATTCATCAACCCATCAGCTATGCGTAATTATTATACCCTGTTTCAACTCTTATTTATTCTGCTTTCCAGCGTTCATTGTGCCCTCGGGCAGGGCACTAATGTAACCGGTGTCGTGCAAACAGCCACGGGTGAAGCGCTGCCTGGCGCCACGGTCGTCGTCACAGGAACGAATGCCGCCACCATTACAGATGCCGACGGAAAGTTTACAATTAACGCCCAAAACGGTCAGACATTACGGGTTACTTTTATCGGCTACCTGCCTTCGGACGTGCCCGTTACCGACCAGACCAGCTACACGATACAGCTCGCCGAGGATGCTCAGAATCTGGAAGAATTTGTGGTGATCGGTTACCAGTCGGTCCGCCGCTCAGATCTGACGGGCGCAACGGGTATCATTGATGCCCAGAATACGAACAAACGGATTGCCCGTTCGGTCCCGGAAGCATTGCAGGGCATGACCCCGGGCGTCGCGGTCCGGAATGGCGGTGCGCCCGGACAGGAAGCAGTAGTAAACATTCGCGGACTGAGTACACTGTTCGGAAATGCAAGCCCGCTGTATGTCATCGACGGTATGCTTGCCGATGCCAACACAACGGTCAATCCCAATGATGTAGAAACGATACAAGTGTTAAAAGACGCGTCGGCGGCGGCCATTTATGGTTCCCGGGCTGCAAACGGAGTCATTATCATTACTACCAAGAAAGGAAAAGAAGGTGCACTGAAAGTGGATGCATCGGCGCGTTTTGGCATTTCATCGCTTCCCAAACGGTGGGATATGATGAATGCACAGGAATACGTGGCAACAAATACCCGCGCTTACCAGGCAGCAGGTTATGCATTGCAGCCATCTGTGGCTAACTATAATGGCGCTGTTAATACAAACTGGGCTGACGAGTTGCTGCAAACAGGCAGTATTCAGGATTATAATGTCAGCTTGTCTGGCGGAGGCAAGGATAGCAAATATCTCATCTCCGGCTCTTATTTTGCGGATGAAGGTGTGCTCAAAGCCCGGGATTTCAAGCGTGGTTCGATGCGGATCAATACCGAGGCAACCCGCAATAAATTTACTTTCGGCGAAAACCTGATGGTGTCGAGCACCGAGCGGAATGCGCCTTTTCAGGGTGGATTTGCAGAGGGAAATGCCTGGTATGATGTATGGACGAGCCTGCCGATCATCCCGGTCCAAAGTGCCGACCTGCAAAGCACTTCCAATCCGGGCGGCTGGGGTTACGGGTCATTCAATGCCCGGTCATTTTCCAGAAACCAGGCTGCCATCAACGACATTACCCGCTCAACTTCCAATTTTTTCAAAGTGCTGGGTAATGCATTTATCGATTATAAAATCCTGAAAAATGTTACTTACCGCTTCAATGCCGGTTTGGAAACGAGTTTTGACAAAACCAATAACATCAGGAAAGAAGGCCTCTGGTACTGGAACCAATCGCCGGAATTCAGCAGCGTAGGGCAGACAAGGGCGCAATTCCTGAGCTATCTGTTTGAGCATACATTGAATTTCAATTTTACATTTAATAAACACAACTTAAACGGAGTCGTAGGTTACACGCAGCAGACCATTCGCAATGATGATGTTGGCGGGCGACGTTTACAGCTGGGTGTGTATGGCGGTGATTATTTTACAACCATCAATTCAGCCAGTGGTGGCATGACTGCGACGGGAACACGTTCACAAACGCTGATCAATTCCGCTTTGGGCAGGTTGAACTATAACTTTGCTGAAAAATATTACCTCACATTCACTTTCCGGGCTGATAAGGACTCACGTTTCTCGCCGGCTCACCGCACGGGATATTTTCCATCGGCCGCAGCTTCATGGAAAGTCTCTAATGAAGAATTTTTCAAATCTGACATTATCGACGAGCTGAAACTGAGAGGTTCTTATGGTGTCCTTGGCTCGGCGAATTTGAGTAACTATCAGTTTACCGGATTCTTGAACCAGGCTCCACGGGCAGTTTTTGGATCGGGGCAGACAGAATTTCCAGGTGCTACGCAAGCCAGGCTGGTTTATGAAGATATTAAATGGGAACAAAAAGCGACAACCAACATTGGTGCTGACCTGGTGCTTTTCAACAACAAGCTTGCTATTACCATTGACGCGTTCCGTTCTGTGGCAAAAGACGTTCTACTGTCCCTGCCATTGCCCCTTTACATCGGGAATTTGCAGGGCGATCCGTTGGTTAACATTGGTTCTATTGAAAACAAAGGCATTGAGCTGGATTTCGCCTACCGCCATACATCCGGACCATTCACATGGAGCGTTGCGCCCAATTTCAGTCTGATCCGGAACAAGGTGCTCGAACTGGGTAATCTGGGTGTGGATGAAGAAACGGGGGAGCCGAGAAATTACATTCAATCGGGCAATACGCGTTCGCAAGTGGGCCGCTCTATTGGTGAATATTATTTGATTAAAACAGATGGCCTCTTTCAGAATGACGAAGAAATTCAGGCGCATAAAGCACAGGCGGCTTATGCAAAACCGGGTGATGTCCGCTACGTAAACCGCATCGATCAGGGAACCAATGATGATATCAACGACCGCGACCGCACATTTGCGGGCAGTCCCTGGCCGAAACTGACTTCCGGTTTGATCCTGAACGGGTCGTGGTCGGGCCTATCGCTGAATGTCCAGTTCTATGGGGCATTTGGCCAAAAAATTTACAATGATGTGAGGAGGGACATTGACGGAATGGGCTACTCCAACTACCGCAGTGACATTAACCCGTGGACTCCACAAAATACAGACACTGATTTCCCACGCTTAGGTGTTTCGTATTCCACCGGAGCAGCAGGCGACCCAGCCAGTGCAGATCGTGGCATTGTATCCAATGTGCGCGGCAATACGGACCGCTGGCTGGAAAACGGGTCCTATCTGAGGCTTAGAAATGTGGAACTTTCATATTCCATCCCCGAAGCTGTGACTACCAAACTGGCTCTGAGCAACGCCAGAGTATATGTAAGCGCACAGAACCTGCTGACGTTTACCAAATATACGGGGCTTGATCCGGATGTGGTCGGAGCGAATTTCAATCTCGAACCGGGCGTCGACCTGGGCGGATATCCGTCTTCCCGTATCATTTCTTTCGGCATCAACCTGGGTTTCTGATCAGCAGCCTTTATCTCAAAAGACATCAACATGAAAAAGATATTTTTGCTTACCTCATTCATTTTAATGGTTGCCACGGCTTGTAACCGCGATTTTGATCAGCCGAATCCGAATAACCCTACCATTGCGTCTTTCTGGAAGAGCCAGAACGATGCCATTAAAGGGATCAACGCCGTTTACAGCACATTCCACAGGACTGCCACGCTTTATTCCCGGTTCCTGTTTTACCACGGCATGCTGCGTTCGGACGAAGGTTACGGCTCAGGCGGTGACATTACGCTCAACAATGTGATGGGTTTCAATCAGACCAATTACAACGAAGGACTGACCGCCGGGACGTGGCAAAATCTGTTTATCGGCATTTTCAGGGCCAATCAGGTGCTTGCTTATGTGCCGGGGATCGAGATGGACGAAGCATTGAAAAACCGGATCATCGGCGAAGCGAAGTTTATGCGCGGCCTGTTTTATTTCAACCTGGCGCTTTATTTCGGAAGGCCACCCATTATCCTTGAACCTTCCGAACCAACAGATCGTCCTGTAAATGCAACCAATGAGCAGGCGTGGGCGCAAGTTGTAAAAGACCTGACCGAAGCCGCACCTGCATTGCCATTAAGCTACACCGGAGACGACCTCGGCCGGGCCACACGCGGCGCAGCCATGGGTTTATTGGGAAAAGCCTTTTTGCAGCAAAATAAAAATCAGGAAGCAGCAACAGCATTGGCCTGGTTCATCACAGGAGAAGGAAAAGGGCTGTACACGCTTACCGCCAATTATCAGGACAACTTCAAAGCATCCACGGAAAACAACAGCGAATCGGTATTTGAGATCCAGTTCCGTTTTAATCCGAACGAGAACACGGATGACGACGTGGATGAAACCCGCATCAACAACACCGGAACTTCCATTGCGCAGTTTTATGCGCCACGGGGCGTAGGCTTTTCGGATGGAGGTGCGCGTCGCTGGCTGGTAGGGGAATTTAAAAAAGAAAATACCGCACTGGGCACCAGAGACCCCAGACTTGCCGCAACATTACTCTTCGATTCCACAGACGTTCGTGGTCCCAACTTTACCATGGTTTACGGCAAAACATTTGCCAGCCGTTACGGCACCAACACCGGCGAAAGCAGTTCAGTATGGTTCAGAAAACAGCTCAATGACAATGAAGCGGGCCGGACCGAGGAAGGTTTCCGTTCGCCCAATAACCATCGCTTGCTGCGTTATGCCGATATTTTACTCATGTACGCGGAGGCGCTTAACGGACTCGGGCAAACAGCACAGGCTTATCCATTCGTAGACATGGTGCGTGTGCGGGCAGGTCTGCGACCACTTACACAGGCCAGACCAGGCTTGTCACAAGCACAATTCGTTGCCCAGATCAAGCATGAGCGCATTACTGAGCTTACTGGTGAAACCTGGCGATTTGCCGATCTGCAACGCTGGGGAGATTTAGGAAAAGAGCTGGCTGCCCGTGACCCGGAATTTACGAACTTCGAAAAAGGCAGGAATGAATGGTATCCCATTCCACAATCGGATATCGATTTAAATCCTAACCTAACGCAGAATCCACGTTATTAGTAGTAAATTCTGGTTCATTTAAACCGCCGTTATGACATTCAAAACCCTGTATAAGCCAGTCCTGATCTGGTGCCTTGCATTTTTATTTATAGACGCATCCTGTAAAAAGGAAGCAAAAAGCCCCGAGCCGGGTAAGCAGCAGCAGGCAGCAACATTTTCCAACCCCTTATTGAATGCTGCTCCCGATCCCTGGGTTTTTCAAAAAGATACAACCTACTATTATTTGCATACGTTGGGCAACCGGATACAGATCTGGAAGACGGGTAAAATGAGCCGCTTGAAGGATGTAACGCCGGTTACGGCCTTTAATGCGCCCGCATCAGGCGGAAACTCGCGGGATATCTGGGCACCGGAGCTCTTTTTTCTGAATGGTAAATGGTATATCTACTATACCGGCTCCGACGGACAGGACCGCAACCACCGCATGTGGGTGCTTGAAAATGCGAATGCAGATCCGACGCAGGGCACCTGGACGGATAAAGGCCAGCTTAAAACACAGCCGAAAGACCTCTGGTCCATTGACGCGACTGTTTTTCAGCAGGATACTACGCTCTTTATGGTTTGGTCAGGAAGGCCTTTTGCAGGTGGAAGCACCGACTTAACCCAGAACTTATACATTTCGCGGATGGCTAATCCGTTTACCCTTGCCGGGCCTACGGTGAAGATCGCTGATCCGCAGTATGATTGGGAAAAGCGTGGGTTTCCAGTGAACGAAGGGCCGGAGATTTTGAAAAACCCGGCCGGACAAACCCTTCTCGTATATTCGGGAAGTTACTGCGGGGATGACCGTTATTCCCTCGGCATCTCACGTTTGCAACAAGGAAGTGATCCATTGAAACCTGCAAGCTGGACCAAACTGGCCAATCCGGTATTCACAGGCCTGGCTTCGGCCAATGCTTTCGGCGTGGGGCACAATGGCTTTTTCAAATCCAGAGACGGTAAGGAAGATTGGATCATTTACCATGCTAACTCGGCATCGGGGCAGGGCTGCGGCGGTTCACGGAATGTGAGAATGCAGAAATTTACCTGGACAGCGGACGGGCTTCCCAGCTTCGGCGAGCCGGTTTCTACGGGGCAAGCCATTGCCGTTCCCTCGGGCGAATAGCGTTTTGGCTTATATTTGGGGCCGGAACGCAGTTTACATTTAAAAGTTATTTATGAAAAAATTGAGCATTAGTCTGCTGTTGTTGATATTCGTACACATTGCCCATGCACAGCAGGCAGTAATCCGCGGGGATTTCGCGGACCCCTCCGTTATTAAAGTAGGAGACACCTATTACGCCGCAGGCACGAGTTCCAACTGGGCGCCGGGCTTTCCGATGATGAAGTCCAAAGACCTGAAAAACTGGACACAAACAGGATCCATTTTCCCCGACCTGACCGCCTGGGCGGATTATTACTACTGGGCGCCCGAGCTGAATTACGAGAATGGGAAAGTATATGTTTATTATACAGCACACAAAAAAGGAGGTAACCTGTGCGTAGGGGTAGCCAGTGCCGACACACCCGAAGGACCATTCAAAGATCACGGCCCGCTGGTTTGTCAGGAAGTAGGCTCAATCGACGGTTTCCCGATCCGGGATGAAAATAACAAGCTGCACCTGATCTGGAAAGAAGACGGCAATAGCGTAGGTAAGGCAACGCCGATCTGGGTCCAGGAAATCAATGAGGAAAAAACGGCGCTTGTGGGCGAAAAAAAGGAGCTTTTTAGAAATGATACGCCCTGGGAAGCCAACCTTGTAGAAGGCGTTTCGGTGATAAAAAACAATGGCTATTTCTATGCAATTTATGCAGCAGCAGGCTGCTGCGGGCCCGGTTGCACCTATGCAACCGGCATTGCGCGCTCTAAAAGCCTCATGGGGCCTTGGGAGAAATTCAAAGGAAACCCGATCATGACCGGCCAGGGCGACTGGATATGCCCGGGACACGGAACAGCCGTTACCTATCAGGGAAAAAATTACTTCCTTTATCACGCTTACGACAAGTCTTCAAACAAATATACGGGCCGTCAGGCGCTGGTTCGCGGTTTTGAGTTCACACCCGATAACTGGATCCGTTTTACGGATGAATATCTTACCCCGTCGGATAGCCCGAAAATGTTTACGGCAACAGATGATTTTAACAAAGAGAAACTTGATCTGCAATGGAGCTGGTCGGTTTTCAACAAGCCCGCTTTCGAGCTGAAAAACGGCCGTATCGGTTTACAGATTAAAGATGACCGCGAGCTGTTTATTGCAAGAAGGATAGAAGGCCCCAATTATGAGGCAACTGTGGAGACCATTCCCGCAAAAAGCGCAATGGCCGGTATAGCATTGATCGGTGATGAGAAAAATTTGATCTATGCTGTCGCAAAGCAGGATAGCATAGGCATTACCATTGTTAAAGATGGCGCAAGAAGCAGTCTGGGTAAGTTCCCTATTGCCACGCAGGGGAAAAATTTATTTATTAAAATGGCTGTAAAAAACAATACGGAGATTAGTTTTCAATACAGCCTCAATGGCACCGCTTTTACGGCTTTGAAGATCAGCGCGCCTGATATTACTTTCCTGCCTCCATGGGACCGGGCGGTCCGGGCCGGCGTTTTGGCCAAGGGTGTTGAGGGTGAAGTGGCGATTATAGAGAAATTTGTGTTTAAGAATCAATAATAAAAAGCCCACCGTGTCTTGAAGTAACGCACGGTGGGCTTTTTTAAGTTTGCATTGACTAATCGCCTTCCTGATCGTGTCCTTGCGTTTTTACAATCTTGTTATAAACGCCTAGCAGCAAAAATGGTGCTGCCCATTGTCCTACAAACAAAGCTGTATGCTTGCGTTTCATGATTTTCAATGCAAGCGAAACGCCCAT
Source organism: Dyadobacter alkalitolerans DSM 23607 (assembly GCF_000428845.1). Classification (GTDB taxonomy): domain Bacteria; phylum Bacteroidota; class Bacteroidia; order Cytophagales; family Spirosomataceae; genus Dyadobacter; species Dyadobacter alkalitolerans. The sequence goes on from NZ_AUAS01000007.1 coordinate 249,340, forward strand.
TGATCCCAGCGCAGCCCATAAGAAAATGTCAGATGGTAACTTAGCGGTCTGCTCTTCGATTGCCTCGGCTACTTTGCCTTCGCTATGCGTGGCATTTGTTATATTTTCCATATTTATTGGTTTTAGTGCGGCTCGGGTATGTAAAAACCATACCAGCCTCCGCGTTGTTGATTCATATTGCTCTACACAATTCGTTTGTCCTTGAAAGCAGATAATGTTACCCCGAAAATGAGGTGCGCGATCATAAGCTGCGTGTAATATCCTTTTCGGTGCGTTTTGGGAGGATTAGGGTGGTTTTCAAACATTGTTTTCCACCAGAGTATCCCCGAGGTGCCTGCGACGGCCCCGTATAAAAGCCCGTTCAGCGGTGAAGCCTGCGCTTTGCCCAATTTGAGAAATAACTTATAACCTACCCCGAATCCTGCACCAATGAGATAATGGGATAGCCAGCCCAGAGGTGGCGCCGCTTCTTTTTCAATATCGAGAGATCTTTCCAGGAATGTGGCGAGCAGCTTTGGTTCGCTGAAATTTTCATCCTCCTTGTACGAAGCAATATAGCTGAACAGCGTCATGGCGGATGTGGCCGTCGCGGCAGCCAAAAGGGTGTTGGTTGCTGGTTTCATAACATAATCTTTATTGTGATGGGTTGGGAGTCATTCACGAGGCTAAGTGAATAACGGTCATGTTGCTTACAAAGATTGTACCGTTGCAAAACCAACAATATGTTTCCTTTTGCGATCGTATGGCCAACTTTGGCACACATTTTATATTCGCCGGAAGTTTAATGTACAGTAAAGCAAAACACATTATGGCAGATCGACATATAGAAAATGAATTGATTAAAGCGCCGAAATCACGGCAGCTGAAAGTTTTACCGGGAAATCCGTTCCCACTAGGCTCAACTTTTGACGGAAATGGGGTCAACTTCGCAGTATTTTCTGAAAATGCCGAAGAAGTTGATCTGTGTCTGTTCAAATCGGAGCATGATACCGAAGAATACATCAAGATCAAGATTGAGGAAGTGACGCACCACGTATGGCACGTGTACATACCCGGGCTCAAACCCGGACAGTTATATGGTTACCGTGTGGCAGGCCCCTATGAGCCGGAAAATGGACATCGGTTTAATCCTAACAAATTGCTGGTAGATCCGTACAGCCGCGCATTAGCCGGTGACCTGAAATGGGATGATGCATTATTCGGTTATGAGGTAGGCCATGAGGACGAAGACCTGAGTTTCAGCGAGTCCGACAGTGCGCCCTTTATCCCAAAATCGATTGTGATTGACGGCCAGTTCGACTGGGAAGACGATAAGCGTCCTGAAATTCCCTACCATGACTCGATCATTTACGAAGCGCATGTCAAAGGGCTGACGATGATGCATCCGGACATTCCCGAGGAAATTCGCGGCACTTATGCAGCCCTGGCCCATCCGGTTACTATTAACTATCTTACTTCGCTGGGAATAACGGCCATTGAACTGATGCCCGTCCACCAGTTTGTGGCCGACAGGCATTTACTGGAAAAAGGGCTGACCAACTATTGGGGCTATAACACCCTCAATTTTTTTGCGCCCGACCCACGTTACAGCAGCAGCGGGCACAATGGGGAGCAGGTGACTGAGTTCAAAAATATGGTGAAAGAGCTCCATAAAGCGGGTATAGAAGTGATTTTGGACGTAGTGTACAACCATACCGCGGAAGGCAATCACCAGGGACCAACGTTTTCTTTCAAAGGATTTGACAATGCTTCCTATTACCGGCTGACCCCGGAAGACCAGCGTTATTACATGGATTATACGGGCACAGGAAACACGCTGAATGTGCAATTGCCTAATGTGCTCGCGCTGATCATGGACAGCCTGCGATACTGGATCACCGAAATGCACGTGGACGGTTTCCGCTTTGACCTGGCATCTACGCTGGCTCGGACGCTGCATGAGACGGATAACCTGGGTTCTTTCTTTAACATTATCCATCAGGATCCCATTATTTCGCGCGTCAAACTGATTGCGGAGCCTTGGGACATTGGTGACGAAGGTTATATGGTAGGGAAATTCCCTCCTGGTTGGGCGGAATGGAATGATATGTTCCGGGATCAGATCCGTGATTTCTGGCGCGGGGAGGCGGTAGGGATAAGTGCTTTTGCCAACCGTTTTACAGGCAGCCCGGACCTTTACCAGGGCGATTACCGCCGCCCCACGGCAAGCGTTAATTTTGTTACGGCCCATGACGGCTTCACACTGCACGATCTTGTTTCCTATAATTCGAAGCATAATGAGGCGAATGGTGAGGATAACAAGGACGGGGCCGATGATAACAGGTCGTGGAACTGCGGTGTAGAAGGTGAAACGGACAACGAAGACATCATTCTGCTCCGGAACAAACAAAAAAGAAATTTTCTTGCGACAATGTTCCTGTCACAAGGCGTGCCGATGCTGGTGGCAGGTGACGAGCTGGGTCGTACGCAGGGTGGCAATAACAACAGCTATTGTCACGATGATGAAATATCCTGGGTTTCATGGGAAAAGGCTGATAACCAATTACTTGATTTTACCAGATCGCTGATCCGGTTCTGCAAGGAGCATCCGACATTCCGGCGCCGGAGATGGTTCCAGGGCTTGCCACTTCACGGTTCCGAAGCCAAAGACATTATGTGGTTTATGCCCGACGGAAGTCAGCTTACGGATGAGCAGTGGGAAAGAAGCTGCGCAGGTGCGATAGGGGTTTACCTGGATGGAAAAGGGATCCGGTGCGTAAATATGGACAACGAACGCATTGTAGACGACAGCTTCCTGCTGATTTTTAACAATTCCGATGAAGCGGTGGACTTTGTGCTCCCGTCAGAAGAATGTGGTGAGGATTGGGAAATTGTAATCGACACCGATGCAGGGATGATCGCAGAATCGGGCGATGATTTCAAACCCGGAGAAGTATTAACTGTGCCTGCCAGCTCCATTATGGTCCTGAAATGCCCGGATGCAGGAATAGAGAAAAATACTTTAACCTAGATCTTTTTGAAATAATGAAGAAGGAAGACATACAACCCTGGGATTGGCAAAGGATACTATTTGGGGAAGCGCCGCCTGAATTCCTGGTGGAAGTTTTTGTACGGACGTTCATCATTTATCTTGCTTTGCTCATCATCGTGAGGCTTATGGGTAAGCGCATGGGCGGTCAGTTGACGGTATCCGAGCTGGCCGTGATGGTCACGCTCGGGGCGATCGTCTCACCTGCCATGCAGATTCCGCAGCTGGGCGTGCTGATGGGTATCCTGATCCTGATCTGCGCATTGATCTTTCAACGCGGCTTGAACCTTACGGAGACAAAGAGCCCGGCATTTGAAAAAATAAGCCAGGGAGAAACGCAGCTTCTTGTCAAGCATGGTCGCATTCAGCTCGATCAGATGGCCGTTGCAAAGGTGTCGCGGCAGCAGCTTTTTTCCGCTTTGAGAAGTGAGAATGTCTATAACCTGGGTGATACGGGGCGCGTATACTTAGAAGCTTGCGGCATTTTTAGTATTTACAAAACCGAAGAGCCTGCCGCAGGCCTTCCTATTTTTCCTCCCACCGACGATGCTGTGAACTGTTATGCACAGGAACTGGTGGAAAATTGCCGCGCATGTGCCACCTGCGGTAATGTTACAGATTCGGAGGATGAGGACGAGGCATGCCAAGTTTGCACCGCTAAAACCTGGATCTCCGCAACCATTTCCGTAAAATCCCAACTTGCCGATTCATGAAACCAGAAGACATCCAAATCAATGATTGGCAACGAATATTTATAGGCGACGTTCCTCCTGCATTTTACCTGGAAGTGGTGTTACGCATTGCTATTATCTATCTCATCCTCATGGTTTCAATGCGGCTTATGGGCAAAAGAATGGCCTCTCAGCTCAGCCGCAATGAAATGGTAGCGATGGTATCTCTTGCTGCCGCCATCGGTGTGCCGCTGCAATCACCCGATCGCGGCATTCTTGCAGCTGTGGTTATTGCAATAATCGTTGTTTCCGTTCAGCAGCTGATAGCCAGGCTTGCCACCAAAAATGAAAGGCTGGAAACGGTTACACAAGGGGATATCACACCGCTAATCGAGGATTCCCATCTGAATTTGCATAACATGAAAAAGGTGGGAATAACCCGGGAAAGAGCGTTTGCGCAGCTTCGCAGTAAAAGTATCCGGCATTTGGGAGAGGTGAAAAGACTTTATTTTGAAGCCGGTGGCACTTTCACCTTAATGCGAAGATACGATGAGGTGCCCGGCCTGCCTATTCTGCCTATATGGGACAAGGAATATCAGTATGAGATCAGCGAAGCAGCGGATGAGTACGTTTGTGAGCAATGCGGAAATGCGGCGGTCGACAATGCAACCGATCAGAAATGCACCAACTGTGACAGTGACATATTTGTTTTTGCAGTAAAGTAGACGGCAAATCATCTAAAGCAGACCATGGGCACTGATTTTTTAAGGATAGAAAAGAAACATCCTAGCCTAGTCCATGAAAACCATACAGTTATTTGACCAATATGACCTTGGCGCGTTATTTTTAAAAAAAACAAACGAGGTTAACGACCTTATAGACGAATGGCCCGACGCTAATTTCGCGCCGGAGCAAATCGAATTGCACATTAGCAGTCTGAAAAACGATCATGAGCTGAAATTACCTCAGTTGGATTTTCTCAACGGACAGCATGAATTGTGTGAAAGGATTTATCCTGTTTCGGTTTACCAGCCGGGACGAAATAACAAAGCAAAGGTCAAGGTTTCAGTGCTGATCGTTCATTACGCCTTTAACGGACAAACATATCTCCTGGGATGTCGTCCGCCTATGGAAGTGCCGGCACCGATAGGGGAATGGCAGGCGGATACACTAAGCCAGCATATCAGTGTCGAATATATGGAATATGAAAAGTATCCCAAAAAGACATTGGCAGCGCATCAGGAATATGCAGCAGGTCTGCAACGCTGTTATGAATCGTTGCTAACAGCATTTGCAGAATTCAATAACAGGCTTGACGATATCATTAAAACCGCTATTAGTCAAAAAAGCGGTGAAATGGATGATATGCACCGGTTGATAGCCTTGCTGAGATAAGGTAAGGTGCAATGCATGAAGGAGTTAAACTGGGCAGATTAATGCCAACATTGGGGAATTTATAAAGCCGGAACATACCGGCTTTTCTTTTGAGCCCAAACGTCAAATTCGTCTTCCTATCAAAAAAAAGTTAAGCATCAGTCCGCCTTCTTTACAGCATTCATGATTTCATCGAGCGTGCCGGTAATGGTTGTAACCATTTTACTTTTGTTGAGCATCTTGTTTTCAGAATCGATCGTACCCGCAAACTTGCATGCAAACTGCGTATCTTTTTTATCAGTCAGCATTTTCCAGCCGGTTTTGAGCATATTGCCGTCTGTTAACTGTGCATGCACAGAAATGTTCTGGCTTCCTTTTGCCGGAATTGAAATGGTTTTTTCCAGAACTCCATTCATTTTAAGCGCGTCTTCCACGCTAAACTCAAATTTCCCATCACTTAATTTCAGCGGAAATAAATTCGGGTTAAACACTGCCACTTCGATATCCATGCCTTTGCTTTTTAGCGCAAGTGCATTCAAATCCACATGATTGATTTTTACTTTTGGTATTCTCAAAGCAGGCAGTCGCTTCGACACTTTCATGGTAAATTCGCGGTCACCGGCAATAGGAACATCCACCTCAAAAGAAGCTTTCATCTGATAGTCCGCACTGTCAATCTTATTGTCATCAAAATATTTGAGTACTCGGGCCATTGGCTTTACCAGCAGCTCCATAGGCATGGTAAGCGTGGTGCTGTCAGATGAACGGATGTTGATAGGTTTCTCATAAGCGTCTTCAATCACCTTTACGGAATCGATATAGACGACGTAATTAAGACGGCTTGTTTTAATGTCGACAGGAAGGGGATTATGAAGTATGACCTTGCTTTGCATTTTGATCCGGTCCGCATCAATATCCGTGATGTTTGTTGAAGCCACGCCGATTGTAGGCATCACCTTATCTGCCGCCTTTTCTTTTGCGTTTTCCGAAGAAGGCGACTTCCACCACCAGATCCCCACCCCAGCCAGTACAAGCAACACCAGCAAAACGATTAACCATTTATTGACCCGCATATGCATGAATTTTAGATACCAATTTATCCCCGCGGGCTATAATTTTTGTGCCATTGCCGATTTAGCGTGCATATATCTAATCTTTTGAGGAATGGTTTTTTAGTAAGGCGCGCTTCAACAGGAATATTAATCATCACTAACTAAAGAAAATAATATGTTAGCAATGAATTACCGCGGACCTTACCGCGTAAGAGCAGACCGGAACAAGCCAATGCCTGAAATTGAGCATTCCGGTGATGCGATCGTGCGGGTTACCCGCTCATGTATTTGCGGCTCAGACCTGCATTTATATCACGGATTAGTGCCAGACACAAGAGTAGGCACCACGTTTGGCCACGAGTTTATTGGCGTTGTTGAAGAAATCGGAGATTCGGTTCAAAATCTGAAAGTGGGCGATACGGTCCTTGTGCCCTTCAACATTGCGTGCGGAAAATGCGTTTTCTGCCAGCAGGGGCTGTATGGTAACTGCCATGAATCCAATCCGGAGGCAACTGCGGTAGGCGGGATCTTCGGTTATTCGCACACGGCCGGTGGTTTTGACGGAGGGCAAGCGGAATATGTACGCGTTCCGTACGCGGACTTTGGCCCGACGCTCATTCCCGAAGATATGGATCACGACGACGCGGTCCTGCTCACAGACGTAGTGCCCACAGGTTACCAGGCTGCTGAAATGGCCGGTATTAAACCGGGTGATACGGTGGTGGTCTTCGGTGCCGGTCCAATAGGCATTATGGCTGCTAAATCGGCCTGGCTGTTCGGTGCAGGCAGGGTGATCGTTATTGATCACATCGAATACCGGTTGGAATTTGTAAAACAATACGCGCAATGCGAAGCCTATAACTTCCGCTCACTGGAAGATCCTGTGCTTTTTATTAAGAAAACAACAGACTGGATTGGTGCTGATGTGTGTATTGACGCAGTAGGCTGTGAAGCGGCCGGCGATGCATTGCAGACCATTACAGGCCGGAAACTAATGTTACAGGCCGGTTCGGCCACTGCCTTACACTGGGCCATTAATGCTGTCAAAAAAGGAGGAATTGTGTCGATTGTAGGTGTTTACGGTCCTACGGGTAACCTGATACCCATTGGTAATGTAGTCAACAAAGGCATCACGATCAGAGCCAACCAGGCGTCTGTGAAACGATTGCTTCCAAGGTTGATCGAGCACGTGCAAGCGGGCCGCCTCGATCCGAAAGGGATCATTACGCACCGGATTCCGCTGGAAGAAGTAGGGGACGCTTACCATATTTTTTCCGCGAAACTGGACAACTGTATTAAAACGATTCTTATCCCACCATCAGCAAGAAAATAAGCTCGATATGAAAAAGACAGCAAGTGATTACAGCCATATTAACGGATGGGGAATTGACGCGGACCCTTTGGACGTGCCGAACTATCCGATAAAAAAACGAAACGAGAACGATAACAAAGGGATGATCTGGGAGCGCCCGGCGCAACAACCGGCGCTGGTGGAAATATTGCATTCCAACGAGCGTCCCGGACTTACAGCCGTGTTCGGCACACCCAATCCGCCAAGAGGGCTGAGCGGGCAGTTGCGGCGCTTTGCTTTCCGGTACAGTGAAAACACCTGGACACACTGGCTGGCACTTTTGGTAGCCGACCGGATCAACATGATGGAAGGAATCGGTGAAGATCTGAAAAACGGTCACATACCGGATCTGATCGCAGAGCACGGATTGAAATCCGAGCTGCAGTTTAATAAAATAGGATTGGCAAAAAAGGTGCTGACGGGTGCAGCAGTGATTACATTGGCTGTGTTGCTGATGAAGTCACGCTCGCGGGACGACAGTTAAGAAGCATGCATTTCAATCCAAAAAAGACCCGTACTCATATCAGTGCGGGTCTTTTTTTATAGCGCCATTTTCGCCTGGCACAATTCTTATTTAAGTGGGAGTTTTTTCTTTTAATCCGACACCGTTTTCTTATGACCACCAGACTTCAGAAAGACCTACTATGTTTTTCCCACCTCAGGTGGGACTTTGTGTTTCAGCGGCCTCAACATTTGATGACACGCTTTGCCCAAAATGGGAACGTTTATTTCCTGGAAGAACCTTTCTTCGATGCTTCCGGGGAGGCATATCTTGACATTAATAAAAAGCTGCCCGGATTATGGGTTTGCGTTCCGCATCTTCCGGCGGGCGGCACACAGGAGCAGACCAACGCGCTGATCAAAATGCTACTGGATTCATTCTTCGAGGAGCGTGACTGCGCGGATTTTGTCTTTTGGTATTATACGCCCGTTGCCTTTGAGTTTTCAAGATCATTTGCGCCCGGCCTGATCGTGTACGATTGCATGGATGAGCTGTCGGCATTTAAGTTTGCACCACCGCGTCTTAAATTCGTCGAGCAGCAGCTTCTGGCCAAGGCCGATGTTGTGTTTACCGGCGGCGTAAGTTTATATGAAGCCAAGAAGGCAAGTCACCACAACATTCATCCATTCCCGAGCAGCATTGATAAGCAACACTTTCAGGCAGCCAGAAACCAGCTGGCAGAGCCGGAAGACCAGGCTTCCGTTAAAGGAATAAAACTGGGCTTTTATGGGGTGATCGATGAGCGTTTTGATCAACAGCTGATCAGGGAAATAGCTGGCAAGCGACCGGACTGGCATTTGATGCTGATAGGGCCTGTTGTAAAGATCGATATGGCCGAACTGCCTGTTGCAGACAACATTCACTATCTGGGTTGCAAGACTTACCAGGAACTGCCCTCCTATCTGGCAGGATGGAATACAGCATTGATCCCGTTCCTTTTGAATGAATCCACGCGTTTTATTAGTCCTACAAAAACACCCGAATATCTCGCCGCAGGCAAGCCTGTGGTATCCACTGCGATCCGTGACGTTGTTTTTCCATATGCAAAAATGGGTCTTGTGAGTATCGGGCACGATGCAGATACTTTTATTAATGCTATTGAGCATGAGCTCACTAACCAGGAGAATGCGCAATGGCTGCAGTCCGTAGACGAATATCTGGCGGACAAGTCCTGGGAACATACTTTTAGCGCTATGCAGCGGTTGATGCTTTCGGCCAAAAAGCAGGAAACGCGGGTTGTGCTGACAAGGGAGCTCAAAAGTGCCAGCTAGTAGCAGTATCAGTCCGCATTAGCGGACATAACCGACGCGGAATTCAAAATAATAGCAATGCAAAACCATACCAATTACGGCTCGTCTAAAAGCCGGGAAGCGAATGTTGAGGACCTTACATTTCAGGATGATCTGCCCCGCGCGGTGCTCCGGCCCAATGAATATGTGCTGCTCGATGGAGAGTGGAAATTTGCAGTCGATCCGAATGACCGGGGGATTACAGAAAGCTGGTATGTCCGGCACAACTTTTCACAAACCGCGCAATGGCCCGGAAGTGTAGAACAGCATCTTGCAGCATCCCAGCATGATGTTGCTTCCTGGAAGGACAAAATTGTAGTCTGGTACGAACGTGAATTCGAACTTTCTCAGGAAGCATTGGCCGAGCATGACACGGACAGCATTTTGCAGCTGACTTTTGGTGCCTGCGGTTATGAGACCCGGGTTTGGTTAAACGGGCATCTGTTATCCACCATTGAAGGCGAGCAGGTCCATATGGGCGAGTACACTTCCTTCTCCTATGAATTGGAAGTGCTCCGACCGGTCAACAAGCTTACCGTTCGTGTTACCAGCAGTATGGACGCTGATATTCCGCGTGGTAAGCAGGAATCCCATGTTTACAAACGGGGCGGCATCTGGTACCAGACATTCACCGGCGCCGTCCGCAGCATATGGCTTGAAAGGGTAGAGCGGAACCGTTTGCGATCCAGGGTAGGTGTTGTGAGCATTATCGAGGATAACCTGGTGCGGTTCACACTTACCACGCGTATTCATGACCCGGGACAGTACAAGATCAAGCTGTCGGTTTTCGGTGCCGAATCGGGCAAATATGATAGACTCGTGGCAGAGGATGAATTTCCGCTGGTGCTTGTTGCAGGACAGAAGGCGCAGCGGCTTGTGCTGGACGTGCCGGATGCATTGTTATGGTCGCCCGAAACGCCTAACCAATACCGGCTTGTGGCGCAGCTCATTGATGAAAGAGGCGCTATTTCTGAAATTGAAACAAAATTCGGCCTCAGAAAATTTGAGGCCCGGGGCAGTCGCCTGTATCTTAATAATTTGCCGGTTTACCTCGACGGAATTCTTTACCAACCGGGTAATGCCAGCTATGACCAGATCAAGAAGCATTTGCTGGCTATGAAAGAGCTGGGATGCAACTTGGTAAGGATCCACATTGCCGGTGTAGACCCGCGTATTTATAAATTGGCCGATAAAATTGGCATACTGCTTTGGGTGGAAGTTCCCAGTCCGCACCAATCGACGCAGAAGAGCCGAGAGAATCACCGCGCCGAGCTGATGCGCATGCTGGCATTGATCGGGACGCATCCTTCCGTGGTGATCTGGAGCTTGTATAATGAAGACTGGGGAGCCCAGGACATTGCCGTGAATGTGGATACGCGCCAGTACATTACCGATATGTATCACTTCATGCAGATTGCCTACCCGCAGTTTATAGTTGTTGATAATGACGGCTGGCAGCATATTTCCTTTGAGGGAAGATTAAAGTCCGATCTGCTGACCGCGCATTTGTACACACCTGACCTCAATCATTGGAAATGGATGCTCGATGAATTGACAGCCGGGAATCTCAATTCGGTTGCAGCCTTTCCGCTCGTTGTCGGCGACCCGTTCTTTTACAGGAAACAGGTGCCGTTGATCGTGAGTGAATGGGGAGGTTTTGGATTTGAAAACTACGGCGGGCCGGTGGACGATTCTGCACGCGCCAGCCAGATCGCCCTTTTTAAAAAGGAACTGAGAAAGCGGTCCTTTTCTGGAGACGTTTATACGCAGGCCACCAACATTGAGGATGAACGCAACGGATTGATTGACTTTGAAACCGGCGAACTAATGGTTCCGGCCGGCTTGCTTACTTCGTCGCCCGACCCGGATCAAGAAAAGAACCCGCAGTGACAGACATTAGACCAAAAGAAATGCTGACTGAAAATAACATCCTCACTGAGTCAAAACGGATTTTCGAGAATCCATTCAAAACATTTTGGATGGCAGGCTTTGAATGCACCGATCAGTTGAACAACAGCGGCGAACGGGTTGATCTGCTCGAAATGACCGGTCACCTCGAACTGATCAGGGCGGATTATGCGCGGATTTCGTTACTGGGAATTTCAACGGTACGCGAGGGCATCCGTTGGAGTTTCGTGGAGAGGAGACCTTACGAGTATGATTTCAATCCAGTGCTGGAAATGATGCGTGCGGCTGACGAGCACGATGTGCAGCAGATCTGGGACATTTGTCATTTTGGTTACCCGGATGATCTGAGCCCTTTCCATCCCAAGTTTACCGCGCGTTTTGTGGCGCTTTGTGAGGCATTTGTTGATTTTTACTTACAAAATAATCCTGGGAAATTATTGCTCGTAACGCCGATCAATGAAGTGAGCTTTATTTCCTGGCTGGGCGGAGAGGTGGCCGGAACGGTGCCTTACTGTACGAAAAACGGCTGGGAATTGAAGTATGCATTAATGCGCGCCTACATTGCAGGAGCCAGGGCAATGAAACAGCGCAGCGGCCTCGTCCGGATCGTGACAACAGAGCCGCTCGTGAATATGGTGCCGGATTTTGACCCGGATTTGGAAGACCTGGCAACCGCCGCTGCCCAGAATGAGCAGCAGTTCCAGTCCGTCGATATGCTTTGCGGGCGGATATGCCCCGAGCTTGGTGGCAGCGAGGATCTGGTGGATGTAATTGGCTTTAACTTTTATTATAATAATCAATGGATCATAGGTGGATACCAGTTTCTCGGCTGGAACGATCCTGTGACTGATCCCCGCTGGAAACCACTGGCCGATCTTTTGCAAGCCGGATACGAGCGATATAACAAGCCTATCATTATATCCGAAACGAGCCATCCCAAGGAGGACAGGCCTTTATGGATCAATATGATCGCATCGGAATGTGCCGATGTGCTGGATCGCGGCGTGCCGTTGCTGGGTGTGTGCCTGTATCCCATCATCGACCGGCCCGACTGGGACCATCTCCATATCTGGCATCATTCGGGACTATGGGATACTGATTTTTCGAGTAAATACAGCCGGGTTTTGCATGAAGAATCGCAGCACGCGCTAATGGCGGCACAATTGCTTATTGCAAACACACTGGAAGCAAAAACGCAGCCCGCTATGCACTTGAATGTGACAGATCCGGACGAAGTGTCGTATCGTAAAACGAACGACTTCAATACGGAAGATCTGGCGACAATGAAGACGAGCGACTTTGATCCGGAAGGTCTGTCGTATAACTAAATGTTGTTTAGGGAAATAGGAATGTCGTTATATGAAAATCGGAGAGAAATTACAGAAAGTGCTCAGTAAGCAATATGCACCGGAGGAAATGATCACGCGGAAGTTTGAGCGTTACGACATCAGCTTCAAGACCGATGCAGATGGAAACCCTATCCTGCTTTTTATAGGCGCGCTTACACCGGATGGCAGGATCAAAGGTGAGCGTTTTACGCGTGTTTTAATTAAAGATAAACAAGGCGCAATCCTGAAAGACCATTGGGATGCGAAAGGTAAGATCTGAATATTGCATTCAATGTGCCGTAATGCTGCTCAGCAGGTTGTCAAGCGCCATGCGGACGTTTCCGAACGATGTATCCCTGGTCCAGTCGATAGTATAATGCAGAGATTTATTCAAAGGTCCCCAGCGTTCGGGCTCTCCGTCCATACTGATGACAATGCTGCGCGTGCGCGTGGCGGCCGCAATGTGGGAAACGCCCGTGCAGTTACTGATCAGCAGGTCTGCCCCTTCGATTAGCGCGGCAATTTCTCCCAAACCCGTTTTGCCGGTAAGATCCAAAACCCGACTTTTCATTAAGCCAATCACCTGCGCAGTAATAGGCGCCTCGTCCTTTGTGCCGGTAATGATGATGTGATAGCCTTGATCTGCGCAATGATCCGCCAGGCTCGCGAAATGTGCGGGAGGCCATTGCCGCCATGCACCGCGCGAGCCTGGATGCACACATATATAACGCCCATCCGGCAGGGAAACAGACTCCTGCAGATGCCGCCTTTCAGCCGCTGATATCGGGAATTCCAGATCGGTGCCTAGTGAAGGAATCCCGAGGTTTTCCAGCATTTTTAAATGTTTCTCAATCTCAGAAATGCCATTGGGATATTCGAGAAAAAGCGCTTCATTTCTGTGGTTACCAACACTATGAAAGCCCGCGACCGGACCGGCGTCTAACTTTTCCAGCATGTCATTGACAATGTTCCCGTTCCCCTGCATTTGCAGGATAAGGTCAAAATCCTCCTCCTTTAACTGCGCGTGAAACGCATCCCAGGCCGCTTCGTCAAACGGTTGCTCCGGTAAGCCGTGGTAGCCGGGGAAATGAATGAAACGATCGATATAATCAGAAAACCGCTCGCGGAAAGATGCCGCCCAGGGCAAGCCCAGCAATGTTATTTCGGCGTCGAGATAGCTATTGCGAAGCGCCCGTAATGCTGGCACGGTGCAAAGCATATCACCCAGTTGCAACGCCCGGAAAATGGCGATCTTATGTGTGGTATCGGGGTAAAATTTCATAGGAAAAAAACTTTATAACGCATGGCTCCGCGCAATGTCCAATATACGGAAAGGTAAGGGATCAGAAACGAAGTAATGATCATTTCCAACCGGTGCGACCAACTTAAATCTGTGCCTTTCAGGCGTTTCAGGGTAAAACGCATTACTGAAATGAGCCATATCCCAAGCGCAATTCCCGCAATCCATTTATTGCCTGCCAGCAATCCAAGAAAGGCGACAAAGGTCGACAATATAATGATATAATAATTCCACACCGGCCCGCTGGCGATCCTGGTCCTGTAAAGGTCGGGGTGCTTTTTGAACAGCAAGGCGTTGAACATACTTTTTTCCTGGTCACGAATGCTCGATCCCCAGCCCGCCTCGCGCACTGGATGGCATACCAGCGCTTCGTGCACCTTGATAATGGGTATTTTATTTTTCAAAAACTTGAATTGCAGATCAGAATCTTCACGCCAGGCTGCCGGAAACGATTCATCGAACCCGTTAACCTGCTCCAATGCGGCTCTGGTGCAAGCGCAGTTAGCGGTAATAAACTCGGCCGTGGCCAGATGTGAGACATTTTTCTGATAATCCGTGGGCCGCTCAGGAACCGGAACTTCAACCTGTCCTGTAAATGCAATCGCTGGCACAGCCTCATTTTTATAATATTGCCAGAACCCTTGCAGCCAGTCCGGTGCGGGAATGCAGTCATCATCCGTAAAAGCGATCAATGAACCCTTGCTGTTTTTCCAGCCGAAATTCCGCGCAGCGGCGGGGCCACTTTTTCTTTCAAGGGGAAGAAATGAGATGGATAAATGGGGCTGCTCGGCCCTGATACGCTCAATAAGTAATGCCGTTGCCGGATCGGGCCCGTCGGAGACCACAATAACCTCGAAGGCAAAGGCCCTGCACGTTTGCAGAGCTATGGCTTCGAGGCATTTGCGCAAAAGTGTGGGTCGCCGATAAGTTGGGATCACTACACTAATCAGGTCTGCCATTATTTTTCGAGGATGAAAGAATTAATGATCAGGGCGTCGAACGGTGATGTCCAGAAACATTCGATGGCATCCCGCGGTGAGCAAACGATCGGTTCGCCGCGCGTATTGAATGATGTATTTACAAGAACAGGCACGCCCGTTTTTGCCTTGAACTCCCGGATAAGCTCATAATATAACGGGTGCTGCTGTGCATTAATGGTCTGCACGCGAGCCGTGCCATCCGTATGACGCACAGCCGGAATGCGGTCCGCTTTGTCATCTTTTACAGGATATACAAAAAGCATGAACGGAGAAACGGTTGCGTCTTCAAACCATTCAGGGGCATCTTCTTCCAAAACTACCGGAGCAACAGGCCGGAAATCTTCCCGGTCCTTGATATCGTTAAGCCTGGCCTGCATATCCGGGTGAATAGGTGACGCCAGGATAGACCTGCTCCCCAGCGAGCGCGGACCAAATTCCATACGGCCCTGATACCAGGCAATAATTTTATCCTCAGCCAGGATAGCGGCCGTTTCGCTGGCAACATTATACAATCTCTTATAAGGCATCTTCGCCCAGATCATGAATTTTTCTATCTCATCATCGGTATATTCAGGTCCCCAGTAAACGTGATTCATTTCTGCCGTATAGCGCATATCGCCTTGCGCGTTCAACGCCACATCCAGCCACTGCGCCGCTCCCAGCGCCGTGCCTGCATCTCCTGCCGCCGGTTGTACCCACACATTTTTGAACGGGCCATGATCCCGGATCACTGCATTCATTACGCAGTTCAGTGCAACGCCGCCGGCCATGCACAGGTTTTCCGAATGGGTTTGTTCGTGCAGCCAGTGAACCAGTTTCAGCACAGTTTCCTCCAACGCTTTTTGCAGGGAATGTGCAATGTCATGGTGAAGCTGCTCAAAAGGATCATCTTTTTTCCTCCCTGGTCCCCACCATTGTTCCGGGTCGAAGTCATCAATTGTATATTGTCCGTTGTCCTCAATATGGATCACGGAACGGAAATCTTCTATATAGACCGGCTTACCATAGGAAGCAAGGGCCATGACTTTGTATTCATCGGATGAATGCAAAAAGCCCAGATAGGTTGTGATTTTTTCATATAACATACCCAGCGAGTGCGGCATATCCACCGTCGCCAGCTGTGTGATTTTATTTCCTTGCCCTAAAAAATAGCCCGTTGTTGCCTTCTCACCGCGGCCATCCAACGTCAGCACGGCTGCTTCTTCATAAGGAGAGGGAAAGAAAGCGCTTGCCGCATGCGCATTATGATGGTTGATGAATGTCCATTTTGCATTTAAATCACCCGCATCCGCAAAGCGTTTTTGCAAATGGTGCGGATAACCGTCCCGGAGCTGATCGGGTGCTTTGCGTATGTAATTGAGAAATAATGTATCCCAGCCATTGTATACATCTGCCGCTTCCAGCACATCAGAGCCGGAAAGCAGGTCGTCTTCGTATACGGCTGCTTCGCTTACGCCATCCGGATCAAATGAATACGCAATGTGGTCGACGTCCTTCATGGTGATGCCCGCTGTTTTGAGGCAATAATCAATGGCATGAAACGGAAGTTCCCACGTGGAAAAAGGAACAGGCCGTTTCCCGTGCTTGATATGCGTAAAACGCTCTTCTTCGGCGGCAGCAATGATCTTGCCGTCCTTTACGAGTGCTGCGGCGGTATCGTGAAACGCAGCATTGATTCCAAGGATATACATAAGCAGTGGTCTGGTTTAAAATGCAGCGGGTTGCTTACAAGTTTGGTGCCAGCAAGATGTGTGGAACTTATTGCTTGTAAATCCGAGATTCTAAAATGTTGATAAAAATCCTGAAATCGTTTCGTCCTGACAATGAGCAGGTTTCGTAACTCATTGATAATTAGGGAAGCGTTTTGTGCTGAATGGCATTGTTTTTATAACGCCGTTCTGTCCCCATCCAAATCCGCTGACCTATGCATCAAATCAACACGACAAATGGAAGGTTAAAAATCTTTACCTGGCACATTCACGGAAGCTATTTGTACTATTTATCACAAGGTGATTATGACATTTATATCCCCGTTACTGAACGCCAGAGTGAAGGCTATTACGGTAGGGGAGAAACGTTTCCTTTTGGTCCGAATGTGATTGAAGTGCCGGCAGAGGAAGTCAGGAACATGCAGTTTGACTGCATCCTTTTTCAGTCCGAACGTAACTTTCTGATTGATCAGCATGAGGTTCTCGCCGACTGGCAGAAACAACTCCCGCGCGTATACGTGGAGCATAACACACCGGAAAAGCATCCGACCAACACGCGGCACGTTATGTCCGATCCTCAGGTGACGCTTGTGCATGTAACGCATTTCAATAAGCTGATGTGGGACAGCACCGGAATTCCCAATGTGCGTGTGATTGAGCATGGGGTATGCATCCCGCAGGTTGCTTATCAGGGAGATATTCCCCGGGGCATTGTGGTGATAAACCATATACAGCAGCGGGGGCGGATCACTGGTTGGGATATTTTTGATGAAGTGAGAAAGCATGTGCCGCTGGACCTGATCGGCATGGGAACATCAGAATCCGGTGGGTTAGGCGAGGTGCTGAACCCGCAACTTCCCGAATTTATCAGCCATTACCGATTTTTCTTTAACCCTATCCGGTATACGAGCTTCGGGCTGGCGGTGTGCGAAGCCATGATGACCGGTATGCCAGTTGTTGCGCTCGCTACCACGGAATATGTGACCGTGATCAAGGATGGCGAATCCGGATTTATTGATACCAACATTGGAAATCTAATTGATAAAATGAATTCGCTAATAGCTGATCCTGTGAGGGCTGCGGATATGGGTACGAAAGCGAAACAGACGGCGCTGGAAAAATTTGACATTAACAGGTTTACCAGTGATTGGGAAAATATCTTCAGACAAACGATCCAACTAACGATCCACAATCATGACAAAAAGAATAGCATTTATCAGTGAGCACGCTTCGCCGCTGGCAACCCTGGGCGGAGTGGATAGTGGAGGCCAGAATGTATACGTGGCCGAACTATGCAAATGTCTGGCTAAACTGGGTTATGTGATTGACATTTTTACGCGGAGAGACGATGAAGATCTGTCTCAGATCGTTCACTGGCTTCCCAATATCCGCGTTATTCACATGGATGCGGGGCCTGCGCAGGAAGTGCCTAAGGAAATGCTGCTGGGATATATGGATGAATTTACCCAAAGCATGATCCGGTTTATCAACCAGCAGGACTTCCAGTATGATCTTGTACATGCTAATTTTTTCATGTCCGGCCTTGTGGCTTCCGAAGTTAAAAAACAACTGGATATTCCTTATGTAATCACTTTCCATGCCTTAGGTAAGATCCGTATGATCCATCAGAAAGATAAGGATGCATTTCCTGCAGCCCGGATGGACATTGAGCAGATGCTTGTGGACGACGCAGATTTCGTTATCGCCGAGTGCCCTCAGGACAAACAGGATCTGATCGAACATTATAATGCAGACCCTTCGCGCATTACGATCATTCCGTGCGGGTTCAGTTCCGAGGAATTTTATCCGTATCCCAAAGAAAAAGCCAGACGTAAGCTCGGCCTTGAAAAAGATGATGTGGTGCTGCTACAACTGGGCAGGGTTGTCCCCCGCAAAGGCATTGACAATGTAATCCGCGCCATCCGGTTCCTGAAACATATACCGAAAATCAAACTGCTTGTGGTAGGCGGTGCGGATGAGAAGCCTGACTTCGTAAACGATCCGGAACTCAAACGCCTCAAAGAAGTGGCAGAAATAGAGGAAGTATCCAACGCGGTGGAGTTCGTAGGACGACGGAACAGGCAGCAACTCCGCTATTATTATCAGGCAGCCGATTTCTTCATTTCAACGCCCTGGTACGAGCCATTTGGCATAACGCCCCTAGAAGCTATGGCTTGTGGCACGCCCGTCATAGGCTCCGATGTTGGCGGCATCAAGTTTACAGTGTTAGATAAAAAAACGGGCTTTCTGGTCCCTCCGCACAATCCTAAGGCACTTGCCGATGCTTTGCTGGAAGGATTATCATGCCCTGAAAAGTATCAGGCCTTGTGTAATAATGCTTTGAAACGGGTAAATGAGAATTTTACCTGGGCTTATGTCGCAGAAAAGGCGCATCAGCTATATTGCAAACTGAATGTTGTTTCAGCCAAAAAGCCTGTATATCTTTTTCATTACAAGAGAGCGCAAAGAAAACGGGCTCGTCTATACGGCCTACCAGCCGCAACTTATGCAGTTTCCTGATTAAACCATTGAAAATATGCCTTCACAACTGATTATTGATTGTAGTAAAGTTTTAAACGAAAAAGGACTGACCATTGCCTTCGCCGAAAGTGCGACGGCGGGTCGGCTAGCTGCGGAGTTTTCACTGACGGAAAATTCCGGCAGTGTCCTCAAAGGCGGACTTGTGTGTTATGATGCGGAAGTAAAAGTGGATGTGTTAGGTATGGATCCGGCTTTGATAGAAGAATTCACTCCTGAATCCGGGGAAGTTACCAAAGATCTGGCCCTACGCCTGAAAAACCTAATCAAATCTGATGTCCAGGTTGCGGTTACCGGGTTAACCACACCGGGTGGGAGCGAAACGGAACAAAAGCCAGTGGGCACCATCTTCATTCATATGTTCCTGAATGAACGCTCTATTGCTGCAAGGGAAGTTTTTGAAGGCTCTCCGGAAGAAATAGTGCTGCTCGCAGCAGACCTGGCCGCGAAGACGGTTATCCACGAACTGGAGCAATTATGAGTATGATTTAAAACCATACTCATAATTATTACTAATATCATTTTACCCCAATGTTGACCGGCTGGAGATTTTTTCTGGCCGGTCCTGTTAGTACGGTCCCGTCCGTATCAAAGCGCGCTCCGTGGCAGGGGCAGTCCCAGCTTTTTTCAGCATTATTCCAGTTCACAATGCAATGGGTGTGTGTGCAAACCGGATCAAGTGCCTGAACTTTACCTGTTGGATCTTTGTAAATGGCCAGCTTCTGACCGTCCAGTTCAACAATTTCACCTGAATCAACCGGTAATTGGGCAACTGAATCGATTTCGTGCAGTCCAAAGCGGTCTGCTATAAAGCGGCCCACGACGTCAGCATTTTCTTTGATAACCTCTGTAAAACCAGCGATCGGCTTAATTCTTGCCGGATTGTACAGATCCTCGTATTCGCTTTTTCCGTTTAAAATAATATCTGAAAGAACCATCGCCGAAACTGTTCCCAGGATCATACCATTTCCGTTGAAGCCTGTGGCTGTATAAATTCCGTCCGAGGCCCCGGGCGACTTGCCAATGTAAGGCAACCCATCCGCTGGAACATAATACTGTGCCGACCACTGGGTGTAAATGTCTTTGACCGGATAACATTGCTTTGTAAAATTGATCAGGTCAGTAAATGACTGCTCCGGATCACCGTGGCCCGTTTTATGGTCGTGACCTCCTGCGATCAGATACTTTTGCCCATCGATTTCATGCGTCCTGAAATAATGGTAAGGCTCTTGCATATCATACACCAGATCCTGGGGATATTCGTCATTGGTAAGCGTAGCTGCTATGACGTAACTGCGATAAGGCGCATTCCGGAAATGGAGCACATTAACTCCCCCTGGCGGAATGTGGGTGGCATACACAACCGTTTTTGCCTTAATTTCCCGCGACGTTGCTGAGGCAATGTGAACACCGTCTTCTGTTTTAATATCATCGATCAGCGTATTTCCCAATGTTACACCGCCCAGCTTTTCAAACTCCGAAAGAAGGCCCTGGATGTATTTGAGCGGATGGAATTGTGCCTGGTTTTCAAATACAATGGCTTTTTGAAATTCGGCGTTTACCGGAACCTGGCTGGTCACTTCCACTTTCACACCAGCCCGCAGCGAGCTGTCGAAAATATCGTCCAGCTCCTTGGTTTCTTTATCCGTTTGCGAATACACATATCCTTTTTTCCATTCAAAATCGCAGTCGATCCGGTAGGTTTCAACATGCTCATGGATCAAGCGTACGGACCCGGCGATGGAATCTGCGAATTGTTTGGCCGCCTCTTCACTGAATTTACTTTCGACTTCTGCATAGGTGGTGTCTGCAAATGTATTAATGTGTGCCGTCGTGCCACCTGTTGTGCCATATCCGGGATTGTGCGCGTCCACTAGGATGCAACTCCTCCCAGCCCTCTGTAAGAGTAAAGCCGTTGTTACTCCCGTAATTCCCGCACCTACAATGAGTACGTCAAATGTCCTGGAAGTGTCGAGCCCATTTGAAGCTGCTGCATGGGATGTATTTTTTTGCCAAAGGCTTGTGTTGCGTCCGTCGCGCATATTTTTATTGTTTTCCATATCAATTATCTAATTTTTTCGTCACTGCCGAACTAAAACCGTACCAACCGGCAGGCTATAAATGCGTGGTGCAGCAATAGTTTTTGAAAAGTGTTTAAAAAGATGGACTAGGGATTAATTTTGCAGGGAAGCCTTCTGACATGCGATATCGTTTTACTATCTTCTTCTTGCTTTTTTGCCTCACAACAAATGCACAGGTTTTGCGGAAAAGGACCACTATGCTCATGGGTGGCCGTTTTGACATCACCATCGTAGCACAAGATTCCGCCACAGCGGAAGCGGGCATTGATGCCGTGATCGTAGAAATTACGCGGATCGAAAATCTGATTTCCGATTGGAAACCCGACTCCCAGGTTTCGGAAGTCAATGCTAATGCGGGTATCCGGCCGGTGAAGGTCGCTGCGGAAGTTTTCGGGTTAACGGAAAGGGCCATTGCACTTTCCAAACTGACCAATGGTGCCTTCGATATCAGCTTTGCGGCTATGGAACGCGTCTGGAAATTCGATGGCTCAATGACAGAAATGCCCAGTGCCGATGCTGTTAAAAGATCTGTTGAAAATGTGGGTTACCAAAACATTATCCTGGATAAAGAGGAAGGAACTATTTTTCTGAAAAAGAAAGGAATGAAAATCGGGTTCGGGGCGCTGGGCGAAGGTTATGCGACGGACCGGTGTCGCGATATGATGTTGAAAGAGGGGATTAAGGCTGGCATAGTGAATGGTTCGGGAGATATGAGCGCGTGGGGAAAACAGCCTGACGGCCGCGACTGGGTGATTGGCATAACGGATCCGGGGCGTCCGGGAGAACTTTTTGCCGTGGTGCCGCTTCGTCAGGGTGCCGTAGTGACGTCGGGAAGTTATGAGAAGTTTGTGGTCATAGATGGCAAGCGTTATGCGCACATTATCAATCCCGCTACGGGTTATCCTGCCACAGGCCTCACGAGCGTGACCGTTTTCGGGCCCGGTGCCGAGCGCGCCAATGGCTTTAGCACATCGCTGATGGTTATGGGGCAGGAAGCCGGAATGAAGCTTATCAACCAATTCCCGGAATTCAGTTGCGTAATGATCACCGACGACGGTAAAGTGGTTACTTCAAAAAATTTCAATATTGCCAAATGCCGCCCTTAGTAACAATCCATTAGGACCTGGCCGTGCGACTGAAAGTAACTGATGTTTTTGTCCAGGCGGGTTTGACAAATATGGTCCAGCAAAGCGACTACATTGTTCTGCATGGCCAACGACCCGCAGAGCATGATTACACCATTGTTCGACAGGGTTTCGGCCACAAAAGCTTCGTCCCTCGTCAGCAGATCCTTCACATATTCCCTGGCGCCTTCCCGCGAATACGCAATGTGCAGGCTGTTTAATTTCCCGTTTTTCAGGTTAGTTTGAATGGAAGTTTTGTAAAGCGAAAACGACGCATCATCCCGGAAACCGCAGTATAAACGGCAATTCATCGGAGCAATTTGCTGATCGATCATGCCCAGGAATGGTGCTATGCCCGTCCCGTTGGAGATCATAATTACTGAAGATGCATTCTCGGGAAAGTGGAAATGCGGGTTGACCACAATCCTGGCACCAATCTCACTCCCTGGATTCAGGCGATATAGATACTCAGAACCCAACCCGCCTTCATGCAATTTTACACTCAATTGAATGTTGCTACCAACCTTGCCAATCGAATAAAGCCGCTCCCGGTGATCATTTGCAGGATAAATGGCAAGTAAATCGCCGGAGGTAAAATCGGTCGGATTATTTGCATGAAGGCTGATGAGAAAGGCTTCGCCCGCGGCTGAAACCGTTGTTTTATCAACCACCGTAAGCTGTTGCACGGGTTCATGGCGGGTTGTCAGCGAATCGGAGGATATGGCAAGCGCCACACCTGCATGCTGCGACCAGCTCGCTGCCCACTGCCCGAACTCATCCGGGGATTTGTCATTGACGGTGTGAATTTCAAGGGCAGGAACAGCCCAATCCTGTTTTGCCAAAAGATTATCAACCTCAAAGGCGAATTTGCAAAAATCGGGATAACCGTGTGAACCAAAGCCTACAACAGAAAAACGGACGGGACGGGGTTGTTTGTGCTTTTCCAGGTGTGCA
Source organism: Dyadobacter alkalitolerans DSM 23607 (assembly GCF_000428845.1). Lineage (GTDB taxonomy): Bacteria > Bacteroidota > Bacteroidia > Cytophagales > Spirosomataceae > Dyadobacter > Dyadobacter alkalitolerans. The sequence continues at coordinate 272,529 of NZ_AUAS01000007.1, forward strand.
GCGAAATGTGCAGCATTGGTAGGCGGGTTACCCAGCCCGTAAGTGGCCGCCATGACAATGATGTTTGATGCTTTCGGGAAAACTTTATAATTGTTAAGCTCCGTAACATAAGCCGATCGGCCTCCTGCGATCAGCTGCTTGTGAATGGCATTGGCGAAACCAAAAGTGCTGCCGTTTTCAGATCCTACCAGGATGATAAACTCACTTTCATCCGCCGTGTACTTATTTTTTACCCGGTTAGCCCTGCGCCTGAATGTCATCGCAAAGCCAGAGTAGATGAAAAAGAGAATGTTACCACAAGCAACGGCAAGGATAACAGCCCATATCGCATGGGTGCGGCCCGTGTGCAGGTCCAGGTTCAGCTCGGTGAGCAATGTAGCCGTCGGATATCGGACCTCGCTTAAAATGTCTCCGTTAATCTGATTAACCGTTATCTCACGGTCCGTAAGTTTTAATGTATAGTAATCCTCAGGGTCTTCAGAAAATGGAAATTCAACGGTCTGAACTTCGGATAAATTTATTTTCTTAAAAACTTCAAAATCAGCCGGATCTCGAACAGGTCCCGACTTGATCGCATCAAAATCAACCTCAGCCGATACAACCGGGGATTCTATCAATCCAAACCGGGCCAGCGAGAGATACGTGCCACTTAATGCAATGATGAAAATAGGAATGAGCGACAGCCTGCCGAGGACCACATGGTAATACTGCGCAAAATTATCCTTCACAATGCGGCTGAAAAAACGCTTCAATCCACGCTGCCGCTGAATGATGAGCATTGTGCCGGAAACGGTGATCAGAAGCAATAAAAACGCAGTCAGCCCGATAAAAAACCGGCCTGTTTCATGAATAAAGAGTGAGCGGTGCAGCGCAGTTACCCATTCGAAAAATTCGCTTTTGGGTGCCGGGTAACCCAGTAGGGTGCCGGTTTGCGGATCAATGTAAGCTTGCAGTTTTTTCCCTTCTGCATCACTGCCTTTGATTTGAACAAACTGATTTTTATCAACCGTAAGCTCGCTGATTCCAGGATATTGTTTTCGTAAAACGGGTAATGTTCCCGCCAGCGTCGTTTCACTGAAATGATCGGTGCGGTAGGGCAGGACTTTTTCGGACAATGGCTGAAATGCCAGAATGATGCCCGTAACAGCGGCGAGGGTCAGTAAAAGAAAAGAAGATACAGCCAACGCAAGGTGGCTGTATCTCCATACAGAAATGGTCATAAGGAACTTAAACTTTAATTAGCGCTGAAACGGACGTAACGAATGTATCCAGTTCCCTCGTTTTTCGCAGCCAGTGACTCGGTAGTCAATGGGATTTCCAGGTCTTTCACGTGGTATTCCTTGTCTTCCACAGCGCTTTCAAAACGGATCTTATATCCCGCATTGATCTTGGCATTATCAATTTCAAACACGTTCACGCTCCGGTCGCCTCCCGTTACCGAAGCACCGGTAATGGCGCTTATGTTCGCTTTTTGCTTGGATTGGAACTTGTGCCATTCTTTCATGCTGTTGTACCACTTTTTATCAGGCCCCAGCACATACAATGTCTTCTCGTAAGCACCTTTACTATTGATAAGCGAAATCACGATATAAGCGCCCTCACCCATGTAATTGGTCATCTGGATCATGCACTTGTATTTGCTCGTGCCGGTCGCCTGTGCAACAGCATTGTTTGGGCGGCCGATCGTCAGTGTCAGGAAAAGGAGTGTTATTTTAAATAAATTAGACATGAAAGTTATTTCAGGAAATTGACAGTTACATTGTTTTTAGAAAGCGACTCATTCTCTCCCGCCAGGTCAAAAGCAGTTTCGTTGAAGTTTGTCTCGATCTCTTTTTTGGCACCGATGGAAAGCAGATATTTCAGCATTGCATCGTCTTTCGAAACCATAGCAGCCTTGTGCAATGCGGTGATGCCTTCGCTGTTTTTTGCATTCACATCTATCTGATATGCTTCCAGACTTTTAACCAGTGCCAGGTCGTTTTTTGCTACTGCGATATGGTATAATGTGTTACCGTTTTTCGCCGGTGCAGCGATTTTAAAACCTTTGTCCTGCAACACTTTTATTTTGGGTCCAAACTCACCAGCTGTTCTGGCATTGTAAGATTGAGCCAGATAGAAGGCAAGGTTATCGCCGTTTTTATCCGTTGTATTAATATCTGCACCTTTGCCGATCAGATAACCGATCACCTCAGGAGAATTACCACGAACAGCCATTGCCAACGCACTAACGCCCTTTTCGTTCAACTGGTTAATGTTCTTAACACTGGAAAGTAATATGCTAATGGTCGCTGTATCCCGACTGCTGGCCGCGGCATTCATGAAAACCGTGTTGCCGTCTTCGTCCGCTTTGTTCACATCCACGCCTTTGCTCAAGAAATATCTGATGATGTCTTCCTGCTTTGGCTTGCGCACAATAGCATGCAATGCATTCTCTCCATTCTTCCCGATAACAGTCGGTTTCAGTTTCAGACTTTCCAGATATTGATAAACTTCGATAGGGTTAGCACTGCCACGGGCGCCTTGTGCAGCCATCAGAATCGCATCCGAATTGGCAGGAACTCCTTTCGTTAAAAGTGTTTTCAAAACATCGATTTTACCCGCACGTGCAGCGTAACTGAATGCATTGTGTCCCGCAGCGTCAGTGCTCTTTAAGTCCAGGCCTTTGGATATAAAATAATTTGTCAAAGCCAGGTCTTTATCATTTGCTATGCCGATCAGCAATGCATTAGCACCATCATTATTCAGGTCTTTTTTCAAATCGGCGCCATGCGCCAGGCATATGTCGTAAACTTTGGTGTTCTGCTGACCACCGCCCGCTGCAAAGTTGATCGGCGTAGCGCCGTGGCCATCTACGTAATTTCCTTTCGCTCCTTTGGCAACCAGATATTCCATCAATTCTACATTGCCTCTCATAGCAGCCCAATGTAGATAAATCCGGCCGTCGTGGGTTGCCTTATCCACTGTGTTGCCCGGCTGGGTCAGCAGATATTCAATGGTAGGGTTGGGCGCTCCTGCGTTAATGGCAAGCACAACCGGATCAAACATATTGTTATTGAACTGAGCAGGATTGCTTCCTTTTTCAATCTCCGCTTTCACTGCATTCACATCCGGGGAGGTTTTCCAGAACGATTGTTCCAGAAGCACATTCTGCTGAGCCTGAGCAGCGAACGATAAGAATGCACAGGCAGCAATAAGAAGTTTTTTCATATTAAGACGAATAAAAATAACGGGTTAACAGGTGCAACTTGCCTGTTTTGAGAGTCAAGATGCACAAAGTTAAACGATAATTGGTCTAAATATGGATTTGCGGCAAGTTTTTGAACTGAAATTAAATATGCAAAAAGGATTCACTTTAACACCCCGCTTGATACGATATGTTTCGAAAGCTCGCTGGCGAAGCGCTGCGCGCCAGGCTCGCTCAGATGGCATACATCACAGAACAAAACCGAATCTTCGGGCATAACCGCCGCCATATTAAAGTAACCGGTCTTTTGTTCGCGATGCACTTTTTCCAGCATTGCATTATGCATCCGGATTCCTTTCGCAACATTTTCCGGCTTGCCCCACGTGGTCACCGGCGACACCATGTAGCAGGGGGTGAAATATTTTTTGTCGGCCTCCTCACCCGTCAATGTTACGCCGGGCGGGAAGAAGGTTGCATATTTTACCAAAAGCAGCGGGTCCTGTTTCTTGTTGGCGAGTTGGGCAATGTCATTCAGGTTGTTATAGTAGGATGCAGCCGTTTTAATGTCCTCACCATAACCGGCATATGCAGGATCAACCTGGTCATTGCTGATGTAGTTCCGGTGTTTTAGTTTGTCTATCAGTGTTTTAATTAATAAATGAATGGAGTAGGGTATCACAGTCACATTCATTTCCGGATGCTTCAATAGCAAATTGATCTCGTCATACCATTTGATGTGGCTGTAATCCGGGTAAAACATTTCGGGCGAAATGTTGTTGGCGCGGTTCTCATTGATGGCTTCATAAAAAATGACCAGGTCATAGGGCTGGTTTTTGAGCAGCCGGTATTTTACAAGATTGTCGCGGGAGTTGTGGCCCGGCATGGCGACATTGAAGAAGTTGAATTTTTTAACCGCCGGATAGGCCTTTTGAAATAATGTATCCAGCCGCTTTTCCAACCTCGACCAATGCGTGTTAACCACCGATCCGCCCAGGATCAGGATGTTCCGGGTGTCGCCGCCACGTTCCACTCGCGCCTCCTGCATGGCTTCGATATAAGGGTAATATTTCTTTTCAAGATATCGGGCCGGCTGAAAGAACGGATAACCGACCAGGGAAAGGCCTATCCTGAAAATGACTTCTGAAAAGACATAAAGCAGCGCAGTCAAAGTCAATGAAAGATAGAATTTTCTTGATATCATGCAGGATCGTAGTAATAATTGCTTTGTCATAAGGACACATCACTACTTCAATTCCGTTGCATAACAGCCTGGGACTTTAAGATTTATACTTACTTTTGAAAAAATGCAATTCAAGTCATGCAGATTACATTTCCAGGCATACATAACGATAGTCCGGGTTCGCACTGTCGCGTAACCCTCGCCGTCCTGCTTCCGCTATGCGATTAATTCCGGTCTCAACATTATTCTCAAAACAGGAGTGGCAACTGGCGGCCGGAATTGTTTGCATTTATCTGCCTGTGCGGATATTTGTAGGCAATGTATCGTTGGACGGAGAGACCATTTTAAATAAAATGCCGCTCTGGATTGCAGAATTCTTTGTTAACCTGCTGTTTTTCAGGGTCTGGATCGCGATCATTGGTGCGATACAATATTCCTCCGGCAGGCTGGATGCAACCTTTACGTTCAAGTTTCCGAGGCGACTTTTTACCTATGCCGTTGGCTTGGTGCTGGCGGTGTTATTCAATTTTGCATTCATTTTCCTTTGGCGCAATATGGAAAGGTTGCTGGCACAGCAATTACAGATCGTCATCAAAAGGACCGAGCAGGAGATACAGCCTTTCAACCGTCAGCAAAAAGCAAAAGCAAATACGGGCCTGACGGTGATGGCTATGTTGGCGACCATTTATATGGTCTCGGTCAAGCGCAGCAATGAACAGCTGGAACAAGTAAGTTTGCGCGCAGCACGGCTTGAAAAGGAAAATCTGCAAACCCGCTTCCTGGCACTCAAAAATCAGCTGAGCCCTCATTTTTTATTTAACAGCCTGAGCATTCTGACCTCTATCATTGAAAAGAATCCACAGCAATCGGTGTTGTATGTCAATAGGTTATCCAAATCTTACCGTTATATCCTGGATCATTCCGATCTGGAATCGGTAACATTGAAAACGGAGCTTGATTTCATTGAAGCGTATGTCTTTTTGCTGAAATCAAGGTTTGAGGAAAAGATGCATGTGCACATTGAAATCCCTGTTGCTGCCCATTACCAATATAAAATAGCTCCGCTCACATTGCAATTGCTCATTGAAAATGCAGTGAAGCACAACCAAATGTCGCTGGAAAATCCTTTGCATATCAGTATCGAAATGATTGGATTACAGCTGATTATTAGTAACCCCATCAGAAAGCGGAACAACGTGCCGGCTTCGGCTGAAATTGGATTGTCCAACATTATCCGCAGATATGGATTGCTGACCAAAGAGCCCGTAACGGTCTCTGAAACAGGCGGTTTGTTCGTTGTAAAAATTCCCTTGCTGACATGAAAGTATTGATCATCGAAGATGAAGGCCAGACCGCTGAACGCCTGGAAAACCTCATTCACAGGTATGACAAGACCATTAGGGTGCTCGACAAAATCGGGTCTGTTGAGAAGACGCTGGCATATTTTGCAAAACAAAATGCGGAGCTTCCAGACCTGATCTTCATGGACATTCACCTGGAAGACGATCTCGGATTCCGTATTCTGGAAGAGCTGAAACTAACCATTCCGGTTATTTTCACAACTGCTTACAACGAATATGCATTAAGGGCCTTCAAAACATTTAGTATAGATTATTTGTTAAAACCAATTGATTATCAAGAGCTTTCGGAAGCCATCGACAAGTTTAAAACGATTGTAAAACCTACATTGCCCGAAAACCGGTTTGCCCGGTTACTGGAAAATTATAAGGAGTCGGCCTATAAAGAGCGGTTCATGGTCACGGCCGGAACGCGATTGCAGAGCATTGCGGTGGCGCAAGTCGCCTATTTTTCCTATGAGCGAAAGACCACACTGCTAAACACAACAGACGGGAAATTTTACAGCCTTGATTACAGTTTGGATAAGCTTGTTGAACTGCTTGATCCGAATCGATTTTTCAGGGTTAACAGGTCGCAAGTGATCTCTCTACATTCCATCCGGTCGGTGAATCAGCATCCCATGGGCAGAATGGTGGTGGAAATCGAGCCTACGCCACGAGTTGAAGTGACTGTAAGCCTGGATCGCATCGCTGCATTTAAGGATTGGCTCGGTAAATAGCATCATTGATACATTCCTTAAATCCGATATAACTGTCATTCAGGCCAAAATTCCCGGCACTCAGCTCCTGCGTTCTTCCATTCCTTTGCTTATCCGGCTATCTTATGAACCGCTTTAATTTACGAGCGGACACATTTTGATGACCGGGGAAAACGATGGAGTTATTGAAATCCATAAATTATTTTGATTTTGAAGACTGCGAGGAGGCAGAGCTGGGCGCTGTGGCAACAATCACAACGGGATGCCAATATGCTCAGTTTGAATGGCCTGATGAAAATTTACAACCATTCACGCTGATTGAAAAACTGGTCGGAGACAGCATTATCCTGGGAGAACCGAAATATATGCGCGTTTCCGAGCGCGAGAAAAAGAAGTTCGGTTTCCTGCATGGCGACATTATATTTACTCATAATAGCAGTTCCAGTCAGCTTGGCAATTGTGTCCTTTTCGATCTTCCGCATTTTGTTTTACATACCAAATATCTGCGCATTGTTGCCAATGAGCACATGAATAGCCATTTTATGTTACTAATGCTTAGCCAATTACGTTCGAAAGGAAACATTCACAGCATTGCAAAACAAAAAGGCAGCGTTTATTACGTGAGCATTGAAGATTTGAAGCGGTTGAAAATCCTTGTTCCCACAATGGAAGAACAGAAACAATTGCTCGATTTTCATATTCGCGCTTGACTAAGCACATTTGTCTGCTTATGTTAGGGGCGAATATGCATCGAGGATTTTACAATTAAGATATGTCGATTACCAAAGAAGAAGAATTAACGGGAATGCAGCGTGCGAGTGAAGTGGTTGCCGTGATCCTGAAAAGAATGACGGCGTTTGCAAAACCCGGAATGACAACCAAGGAACTCGACAATTTCGGGGCAGGGCTTTTTAAAGAATTTGGGGCAAAATCAGCGCCTAACCTCGCTTATGGCTTTCCCGGCTGGACTTGTATCAGCGTTAATAATGAGTTTTGCCACGGCATCCCAACGGATAGAACGATCTTGCGCGATGGCGATCTGGTGAACATTGATGTTTCGGCAGAAGTGGGTGGTTACTGGTCTGATAACGGCGGATCATTTGTGTTGGGACCGGACACAAACGGGCATCAGCAGCTTGTGGATGCTTCCAAACAAATCCTGAAAAAGGCGATCAGCAACATCAAGGGCGGCGTAAGAATCTCGGATATCGGTTTCTTGATAGAATCAGAGGCCAGAAAACGCGGTTATAAGGTGATCAAAAACTTGAATGGTCATGGAATAGGTCGGCATCTACACGAAGAACCGTCCGAAATTGCCAATTACCGCGACCGTTCTAATACGAGGCGCTTCAAGAAAAACTCAGTTGTCGCCATCGAAACGTTTATTTCAACACGTTCATCGCTGGCCGTGGAAACAGGCGACGGCTGGACAACAGTAGGGGACAAAGGCGGTTTCATGGCCCAGCACGAGCACACAATTGTGGTAACCGACGGCGCGCCGATCATTTTAACGGCGAGCAACGATATCTGGGCATTATAAAAGCATTCACATTTTCCCAACAACAGCCATTACAAGTGTGGCGGCGTTGTGAGCGGCGATGTCGTAAAAAGCCATAATGTCATTTTGCGCTTTTTCATTGGCATTGTCGCTTAGGCTGCGGATGATCAGGAAAGGGGTGTTTTGCTGATAACAAGTCTGGGCAATAGCGGCACCTTCCATCTCAGTTGCAGCGGCGTTCAGCTCTTCACGGAGGCGTTTCGTGATGATTTCAGAAGAAACAAAAACATCGCCGGTGACAATGATTCCCTGCTTTACAGCCGGTTCGAAACTGCCGTTATCGCGTTTGATCTTCGAGAATGTCAATCCTTTGGAAACAACTAATGCCTTCTTAACCAATGTGCTGTCACAAACAAATAACCTCGGGTTTTCCAGCATTGTTGCCGGGTTTTTGGTAGACCAATATTGCATCCCGTTGTCTTCGGCCATACCAAAATCATGGTAAGTCACATGCGTCCCAATCACAATGTCGCCTGGGTTAAGCGCAGGATCAATGCCGCCCGCGATTCCGGAAAAGACAATTTCGCGTGGCTTGAAATGTTCGATCATTAACGTCGTAGTGATCGCAGCATTCACCTTTCCGATCCCCGTTTGCGCCAATACGATCTGGCGGCCGTTTAGTTTGCCTTTTGTAAACCGGATCTGCTGTATTATCGTGTCTTTTTTCTCCTCCATCTTGCTTTGCAGCAACACCAGCTCAGGAGGAAATGCACCAAGAACGCCCGTTATGCTCTGCGCTTCAATGTTTGTGATTTGTAAAAATAAAAAGAGAAAAAGAAGGAGTGATTTTTTCATAAAAAGTTAAAGAATGAGTGCCAGAATGGCAAAAATGTCAATAATCCAGAGCGCCAGACTAATTTCCCTGATCTTGCCGGTTGCAATATGCAGCGCGGTCCAGCTCAAAAATCCCCAGATAATTCCTTGCGTAATGGAGTAAGTAAATGGGATCAGCACCATAGCAAAGAACGCCGGAAACGCTTCGCTCAGGTTCCCCCAATTGATCTTGACAACTGGTTTCATCATAAAAACGCCCACCAAAACAAGTGCCGGAGCAGTTGCAATAGCCGGAATAGCGCTTAGCAAAGGCGATAAAAAAAGAAAAGGAAGAAAGAGAATCGCTCCCGCAACAGCGGTGAGGCCTGTTTTTCCTCCTTGCTCGATCCCTACGGCTGATTCAATGTAGGCGGTTCCCGGGCTGCTGCCAACCAATCCGGCGATGGTTGTGGAAAAGGCGTCGGTAACGAGTGATCGTTTAATGTTCCTGGGTTCACCGTTCTCATCCAGCAGTTCCGCCGCTTCGGCGAGTCCTACGAATGTGGAAAGGCTGTCGAACATATCCGTGAAAACGAATGCCAGGATAATAGGGGCCAGACTCCATTTCAGTGAATTGACCATATCCAGCTCGAAAAGCAGGCTGAAATCAGGTTGTGAAACAATGGTGTCGATGTTGATGATGGTCTCCGTTCCGCCCCACCACCGTCCGATGGGCCAGGCGAGCAGGCTCGTCAAAACGATGCCGATAAGAATGCCGCCTTTAATATTTTTAATCAAAAGAACGACCGTGATTAATAAACCCGCGGCAAAGGTGAGTGACGAAGCGTTTAATTTACCCAAACCCACCATCGTTGCGGGATGGGCTACAATGAATTTGGCATTTGCAAAGCCTATTAATGTAATAAAAAGGCCGATTCCGGCTGCTATGGCAAACCGCAGCGATTTTGGAATGGCCCTTACAATGTAGGCGCGCACATTAAAAAACGATAACAACAGGAAAAAGATACCCGACCAGAACACAGTCCCCAGCGCAACCTGCCAGCTCAATTTCTCGGTAAAAACTGCTGTGAATGTAAAAAACGCATTCAACCCCATCCCCGGCGCAACCAGGATCGGATTATTTGCATACAAACCCATCATTAAGCTGCTGAAAAAAGCAACCAGAATTGTGGCCGTCAGCACTGCTGAAAACGGCATACCTGTTTGGCTCAATATGGATGGGTTGACTACGATAATGTACGCTGTGGCCAGAAACGACGACACTCCTGCAAGAATTTCAGTGGACAATGAAGTGTTGTGTTTCTTTAATTCAGCAGCGGAAAACATACGTATCGGTTTATTTCAAAGATATTGATTGCGCTTTGTTTAAAAAAATGCATTGACGGGAAATGGTAACCCAGGCGCCCTAGGTAAGACCTGGATGATTAACATAGATCACCAGCCAATGCCATAATCTTCACCGTGGTTACTGGATCCGCCCCAGAAGCTTTTATGTTGCCAGTCAAAATAGATAGCATTGATCGGTCCGCTGGTTCTTGGTTGATAGTAAAGCTTGTAACCCATTCGGGTAAGTTCTTTTCGGGACCAATCGGGCATAGCTTGGTTGAGAATAAGCCCGCCCGGCTCTTTTTCATGTGCTCCGAAACTCGCATACATCTGCAAGGTCTTAAAGCTGGGTGCTTCCGTAGCCTCTTGCACCGTCATACCAAACTCAACTATATTCAAAAAGAATTGCAGCAGCAATTGGTCCTGTTCATCCCCGGCTTGTTTTGCAAATGACAGAAACGGCTTTCCATCTTTCAGCGCAAGGCTTGGGGTCAAGGTAACCCGGGGCCTTTTACCCGGCTCTACAACATTGAATGGATTCTCCTTCGCATCCAGAACGAATGACTGCATACGCTGGCTCAGTCCCACACCCGTATTGCCTGCAATGCAAGCAGGCACCCAGCCGCCACTGGGCGTAATGCTTACCACCCAGCCTTCTTCATCGGCTGCTTCCACAGATGTCGTCCCCGCTGTGAATTCATCCATATATTCTTTACTTAATCCGTTTGCATTACGGTTAAGCGAAGCATGGAAATTTCCCCATGATTTAATTTGATCCGCATAGGGATTTTTCTTTCCCTCGAATGGATACGGATCTCCGGGAAGTGCCTTCGCATCATTCGTTTCCCAGTTAATCTGCTTGATCCTTTCCTTAGCATATTCTTTCGAAAGCAAACCTTTCATTGGTTCCTCAGGCGCAAAAGCCGGATCGCCGTAGTAAAAATCCCGGTCGGCAAAAGCAAGGTTCATGGTCTGATACAAAGTATGCACGTATCGCGATGAATTGTAACCCATACTTTTCAGATCGAAGTTTTCCAGCATATTCAAAGTCTGCAACAACACAGGGCCCTGCGTCCATTGTTGCATTTTATAGACATCGATCCCTCTGTAAGAAGTCATCAGCGGTTCCTCGATCTTTACTTTCCAACTGGCCATGTCCTGTTCTGTGATCAGGCCGCCTTGTTCCTGCGTTGCTCTGGCGATTTCCTTGGCAATATCACCTTTGTAAAAACGATCGTAAGCCGCGTAGATCGCTTCTTTTCGGCTCTTCCCCTTTTTTAATGCTTCCTGTTCTGTGTCAACCAGTTTTTGCAATGTCGCCAGCAGGTCTTTCTGAACAAATATTTCACCCGCGTCCGGCGCCTCTCTTTTCGAACCAAGATGTGGCAAGAACACTTTTGTAGAATATGGCCATTTTTTTATTTCGGCCTTATCTCTTTCGATCGCATTGGCGGTCTGCGCTTCAATGGGATATCCTTCTGCCAGCTGCATCGCTGGTGCGAGCACTTCTTTCAGGGACATTGAACCATATTCTGCCAGCATTGTCATTAAACCACCAGCCGTTCCCGGCGTTGTTGCCGCCAATGGCCCATATTCCGGTGGGTATTTCATGCCCTTGTTTTTGAAAAAATCAGCGGTTGCTCCGGTTGGCGCAACACCCATCGCATTGATTGCGATTACTTTTTTCGTTTTTGGATTGTAGATCAGCGCCTGCGTTTCACCGCCCCAGCTCAACACATCCCACATGGTGCAGGTTGCAGCCAGCATTGCGCAGGAAGCGTCAATAGCATTTCCTCCTTTACTGAAAATCATCGCTCCCGCCGTAGCCGCCAGCGGTTTCCCGGTGATACCAATCCAGTGCCTGGCATGCAAAGGAGGTTTTTGCGTGGTAACCGGAAAGTTGTTAAAAGACTGGCCGTTCGCTGCAAAAGCACATATGCTGACGACAGACCAATTGAGTAGGAGACGTAATTTCATAAACGTAGCTGGTTCAGGTTTTGCGGGATCAACAGTCCTAATCATACTGCCGTCCTTACGCAATTTAAACATTTACTCGTTGCTGAGCCGCCCACTAGTGAATTTTGTTACTCCACATATGTTGTTACCCCATATATGTGGTTACTCCCGATATTTTGTTTACTCCAACTATTGAATGTTGTTCATGACGTGACACCCGCACGCCATGAACCTTAACCATTCAAAACAGTGAACCTTGTGTATAACTGCCTCCTGGAACTCCAAGAAGTGGGAAGTTTGCAATTTGCTCGTATTTAGAGCCTGTAACCAGTGATCTCCTGAGGAGAACCATTTCGCTGGCTTGAAATGATGCCAGGAACTCGCGGTAAAGCCAATCTATGGCTGCTTTGGCGGTTTGCAAGGCGCTCATATTCCTTGCAATGGTGAAATGCGGATCTTCACAAAAATGATTCTCACCCGGTGCCCATTGCCGCACATGCCGACCTATTTCTGATTTTAACTTTTTAGCCAGATCAAGCACCTGATCGGATGCCGTTGTTTCCAGATCGACATAAAATTTGCCGTATTCGTACTTCTTGAATTGCGTCAGCGAAATAGACAATGGAGATGTATGGCGGGCCACTTTCTCAAACCCCTGAATAATGCGATCCACTTTGTTTTCATGAATCGTGCATTTGAAGAGCGTCAGGTGCGGCACAAGATTGGCAGCATAGGCGCACCCATAGTTTTCTTCAAAATAACGCTTCACATTATGAAGCAATGCCTCTGTCACCTTATCACAAGAAAATACCAGGAGATATTCATACATGTGATGCCTGATGCTGGCCAGTGTATTCCAATGGTTGTTGTTGATGTGAACCCGTTTCATAATTTTTGCTGATGAAGTGTAACCTTGATGTAAAAATAATATTGTTATTTTAAATATCAAACATTTGACACTAAAAATATCTGAAAAATTTTAGATAAGCTGTTGACAGGGCTAGTTTTTTGAGTGGACATTACCATTTAGAAAGCAAAAAAACGACGCAGCCCGTACAAATTGTTTACGAGGCCACGCCGTTTTTGAAGAGAAAGATTCACCCTATAAATGACGAACTTAAATGATCGGAGAATAGTGATCAGTTCTTGATCAATTTCGAAGAATGCAATGTTCCATCCTGCTCCCGAACCTGTATTACATAAATGCCTGCTGTAAGCTGTTTCAAATTGATGGCGCCGTCATGCAGCTTTTGCAACTCATTCTTATTAGCCTCATAAACCACTCTGCCCGATTTACTGACAATTTTTACTTGCTCGGGTTGCTTTGTAGCCGGCATTTCAATCGTAAGCCAGTCAGCCACCGGATTGGGATGAAATACAATAGCAAGGTTGTTTGCCACACGGATGTTCCTTATTCGGCTGAATGCAAACTTTCCATCATTGTCGACCATCCGCAAACGATAATAATGTTCCGCTGCTAACGGTCGCTCATGTACGTAGGAATAAGTACGTTCAATCTTGCTGTCTCCATTCGACTTCACCTCGCTGAGTGCAAGCCAACTCTTCCCGTCCGTGCTGTGCTGTATTTCAAAGAAGTCACTATTGGCTTCAAATGAAGTGCTCCAAGTCAACACGACATCCCTTTCCTTTTGCGCAGCTACAAAGTCTACTAATGTTACCGGCAACCCGCTGCCGGTTTCGGTTGCAGTAAGGGTGTTGATATTGGTCCAGTCTCCTGTTTCGGAGACCTTATTCGCTATCGGATCGGGCGTGCTTTTGTTGGTCGGGATCGTGAAAATTTGTTCTGGCCCTGCGTGCGCGATTTGCAACAGATTCTCATCGTTACCATTCAATTCTGATTCAAGATACGTTATGAGCACTTGACCTTTAAAAGAAAGTGGATTAGCTAACTTGTAAACGCGATTGATACTGCTGGTTGGCTTTCCGGCAATCGGCACATCCGAATGGGTTATTTCATTATCATTCAGGTTCATCGGCTCGCTTGGCGTCAGAGACAAAGAGCTCACGGTAACGGTTGTTCCCGGCGATATAAAAAAGCTGTTCGCACCAGTCTTCAATTGCGCCTCAGCATCGGCAACGATGGATAAGAATCCCAGCAGTGCTATGAAGCTATGTTTTGTTTTCATAATATATTATTTAATTACTGAATGAACTGAATTTTATTGGATCAAAGCTTTTGTAGCATTCTTCCGTTGAAATGAGCAGTGGAGTTGGCGGTTTCGAGCTCGACACCGTTTTTCCCAGACTTCCCGGTCGCGTAGACTTTATCACCCTGCTGCAATTCACAATCAATTGTTATAACAGACGTATGCCTAAAAGCTGCATTAAAGGCGAAATCAAAGGCAATTTCCGTTTCTACATTGTTTCGGCTTCTTATCAACCTAAATCCTGGATCGAAAATCAGCTCCGGGTCCGCATGCTTCCATTCTATCATAGCGTCAAAATGGTAAATGCCGTTGAAAGGTGCTGTGAAACTATTTGTTACCCCGTCATATGCGTTACCCAAATTGTAAGCAATATTTCCAAAATTTACTTTTACAGGAGTAAGACCTTGAGTAGAGTTAATATTTCCTCCACCATCTATACCCAACTCTGAAAAAGCTATTAAATTAATTGCGGGAGCCTGCCAGGACGCGTTCCCATTTGCATCTGAGGTTAGCAGTTTGCCCTGGCCCGGTGATTGCCCATTTCCAGCTATTTTTACCTTTCCATTAACATTCAATGCCAACCCATTTGCGCTGGAAGCGTGAACGCCAATTCCGTTATCGCTCACCCCTGCAACACCAGTTCCGGTCGCGGATGATCCTCGAACCCCAATTTTTTCAGACAAGCCTGAAATGGCTATCGAGCCTGCCTCATTACTTGAATTTTCGACAAAAAATAAGGCTCCGCCGCTGGTTCCGGTCTGGCTATACGGCAGATTAAGTCTTGTTCCTACCATTCGCCACAGTGGATTGTCACTGTCACCTGTATTGTAATAAAAACCTTCTGGCCCTATTGGAGTGTTTACATTAAAAAGGAGGAGAGCGTTTGCAGGATTTGGAATTGTAAATTTATCGGTAATAGATTGCAAGGAGACTTTTGGTAAAAGTATGCCCTTGTTTGTGCTATTAATGTCAAGTACAGAGCTGGCATTCGGAGTGTTCGTATTAATCCCGACGCTTTGCGAATAAGCGCTTTGCCAGAGGAAGCCCATAAAAAGGAATGTAGCTAAGAGTTTCATAGTGCTATTTTGTAAGGTAAATTTTGTGTTAAAGTTCAATGGCAAGGTGCCCGGTAAAATTCGCATCCCGATCAGACATAGCTAAGGAGACTTGGGGGCCGTAGGCTCTCGCAATTACGTTGACTGTGTCTCCTGTCTGTAATTCACAATCTAAAGCGATATGCGATGTATGAGATTCGTCCGCGGACAGAACCCTGTTCTCAGACAAGTCCGTGGTAACCCCGTTCCTTGTGCGAACAACTTTGATAGTTGGACTAAATGTGTCGTCTATTGCAGGTCTTTGCCACCGGACCATTACATCGAAATGATATATACCGTTTTTAGGGGCGATAAAGGAACTATGAGGAGACATATTTACCTCATTATAGTTCGTGCCTATATCATATTTTTGATTTGCGAAAGCAATTTTGATGAAACTGCTTTCTGACATATTCTGATTGCCACCACCCGAAACGCCACTGGCATGAAAACCATTAAAGATATTATCAAACTCGTTTATTGGCATTTGCCAAGAGGCGTTTCCTGAGGCGTCTGAGGTTAACACTTTTCCTAGACCAGGCTGGAAATTTCCGCCTGTGATCTTCATTTTTCCGTTAACTTCCAAAGCGGTAGCATTAAGAGATGATGCAAATACTCCTGTTCCTGCTCCACTGCTATATCCGTAAACAGCATTTCCATTTGAGGAAAATCCTGCAATCGCTTGACCGGTCCCTGCGTATCCACCAACAGCCGCTGCTGTTGCTATTTGCGATGTATTTTCAACACTGAAAAGTGCGCCCGGATTTATGGCAGTTTGACTAAATGGTAGCTTTAAGTTCTCCTCTATATTCTTCCAAGATGGACTTGCAGCCGTACCTATATTGAAGTAAAAGCCTTCCTTGTCCAGTAATCCAGGATTTGTATTGAATACAAGCAACCCTATTTCCGGATTGGCGATGGTTCCCGCGTCTGTGGTCGACTGCAAAAAAACACGAGGCAACAAAACCCCCTTATTTGTCGCCCGAACATCCAAAACCGCGCTGGGATCGGGGTAGTAAGTGTTGATTCCTAGATTGCCAACGGTTTGTGCGAAGAGCTTTTGCTGGAACCAGAGTAGGGAAAATAGTAAAACAATTTTCTTCATAACATAGTAAGGTTTACAAAGTTGAAATGACGCGTTTCCTTAATGCGTATGATAAAAATTGCGGGGATTCTGAATTCTTTAATAATCCATTGTGCCAGTAGACGGTTTGAGTTATTTTAAGGTAAAATCGTTCAGGCTATAACCTCCTTTTACGCGTCCTATTCAAGTGGGTGCACAGGTGCTTTTTCAGTTTTCAAATAGTTTTACAAGTAACTTTTCAACTGCAACAGACTTTTGACTCTGTTCTTTTACCATACCTATTACCATGCTTATTTTGAAATATTGCCGTAAACACTTCGGGACAGTCTGGATGTGTATTTTGACGTTGGGTTCTGTTTTTCTGACAGGTTATACGGATAATAAAACGGTTGTTGCCAATTACAAGGATTCCCTCGAACTGGGTTCGTTTATAGAGGAGAGCTTTCCCTACATTTCCACATCTGTGGATGCACGCAAGCTTGGACCGGCTTACCCGCAAGACAATATGGCGGCGCGGACATTGGCTTTGCAGCTCGGTAACGACACTTATGTTTGTTTTGACACCGATCTTTTGCGGTGGTCGGTGGCTTGGACAGGGAAGTATTTGCCGATGGTTTTGATGGCGCAGGTCTCGTACAAGGACTTTTTTAATAAGAATAACAAAATCGCTTCACTCACCGGCGATGCGAAAATAGCCACGGGGCTCTATCCCGGCTGGACGCTGGAAAAGCCATTCTCGGCAGATTTATCCAATATTAGTGAAACAAAGCAGCCAACCTGGGCGCCGATGCCTGTGGAGCAAGGTCGGTGGAAGGGCGTTTATGTGTATGGAAATCAGGCTGTTTTGACCTATACGGTGGGTAGTACGGACGTCACTGAGCTGCCGGGAAGCACGAAGTTTGAAGATCAAACGGCTTTCACGAGAGCATTTCAATTTGAAAAGACTACAAAGGAAATTTTCCTGACAGCGGCAGAAGTCCGGCAAGCAACCGGTTCGGAGGTGAAGGGTAAAATTGCATATCTATACCACGGGGCGAACAAGGATACAGTTACGGCAGTCGGCATTCTGGGCAAAGCAGGCTCATTGCAGCCTGAAATTACGGGTAATCAATTCTTGACGGTAAGGGTCCCCGCATCTCAAAAGGCTATCAACGAGACGGTTGTGATCTGGAAAGGTCCTGCCAGACTTAAAAAAGCATTTGAAAATTATTGCAAAAAGGGCGAGGTGGCCATTCCCGACTACAAGAAAGGCGGGCCGGCTCTATGGAAGGAAACGGTTGTTACCAAAGGGAAACTCTCGCCGGACACGGCAGCGTTTGTCACGGATCAGTTAACGCTTCCGTTGCCGAATCCGTGGAAGCGCAATGTGCGTGTGGCGGATGTTGGGTTTTTCAAAGATGGGCGTGCCAGCGTAGTGACTTTTGAAGGGGATGTGTGGATGATCGAAGGAATTGACAAAAACCTTCAAAATCTGAAATGGACGCGCTTTGCTTCCGGTTTTCATGAGCCTATGAGCATTGAAATCGTGAATGATCAGGTTTATGTATTTGGGCGGGAAGGCATTGTGAAATTGCACGATCTTAATAAAGATGGCGTGGCTGATTTCTACGAGAATTTCTCCAATGTGATGGAGCAATCGGCCGAATCTAGAGAGTGGGCTGCGGATATGGTGGCAGCGCCGGATGGTAGTTTTTACATTGCGAAAGGCGGAAGCCTGGACAACGGGCCGGGGATGACTGCCAAAACCGGAAAAGGATTCAGATCCGGATCGACGCAGAATGGGGCAATCCTTAAAATAAGCCGCGACGGTCTGAAATCGGAGGTGATAGCGACAGGTTTGAGGGGGCCTTACCTTGGAATTCATCCTGAAAAGGGCATTCTTACTGCTTCGGATCAGCAAGGTAATTTTGTTCCGTCAACACCTATTTATTTGATTAAAAAAGGGGATTACTATGGCGTTCAACCCACTGCCCACCGCTCAGATAATCCGGAAGTGGCGCCTCCGCTGACCTGGATTCCGCATAGAGTGGACCGTTCCAGCATTAGCCAGGCGTGGATTACCGGCAATAAGATGGGCCCGCTGAATGGCAGCCTGATCCATTTCTCATTTGGCCGGCCTGGTTTGTTCAGAGTTTTGATTGATAGTTCTTCGAATGTAACGCAGGGAGGGGTTTCGGTCATTCGTGCTGATTATCCTGCGCCCACTTCCAAAGGCATTGTTAACCCGGTCGACGGGCAGCTATATGTTGCCGGTTTCAACTTGTGGGGCTCTACTTCGACAGGCATCAGTGCATTGCTGCGCTTGCGCTATACGGGTAAGCCGAGTTACCTGCCCAACCAGTTTAGGGCTGGCAAACAGGGGGTTATCCTTGGTTTTGATGCGGAGCTTGATCCGAAAATGGCAGCGGATGCAGCCAATTTCGCAGTGAAAAGATGGAATTATCAGCGTACAGAAGAATATGGTTCCGGTCACTTCAAAATGGATGGCACTTCCGGTGAGGAAACCTTGACTGCGGCCGCTTCCTATTTGTCATCAGACCGTAAAAAGATTCTGATCCTGGTTCCCGGGATGGCCGAGGTGATGCAGATGGAAGTTTCTTATAAGCTGGCTGCGGCTGACGGCAAAAAGATGAACGATAGCTTCTGGTTTACAGTGAACAAAGCGGAAGATATGGATTTGACGTCGTATGGGTTTAGCAATGTTGATCTTGCCCTGCTGGACGTCAAAAAGCCGGTAATCGCGGAAACGGCTGATAAAAAGGTCGTGGTTTCAGCGGAACACGGCCGGGAAATATTCCAAAAAATGGCCTGTGCCGGTTGCCATTCGGAAGGCCTGAAAACAGACGGCATGTATGGTCCGCCATTTCAGAATCTGTATGGTTCCAAACGCGTTTTTGAGGATGGAACAAGCGCAGTTGCAGACGAAAAATACATTAAGGAATCTATTCTGAAACCGGGCGTCAAAATCGTGAAGGGTTATAATGAAGAGATGCCCTCGTTCGTCGGCATCCTGACCGAGCCGGACATTGAGTCTGTTACATTGTTTATTAAGTCTTTGAAAAAGTAGTTGATTTAAATCTGAAAAGTGAAACATGGAGCTGCTTTTTCGTCGGCGTTTTGATTAGAAAGACGGTTCCTGAATGAAAGTCCGTTTGGCTATACATGGAGTTGCCTTCCAGTTAATGTGTCCGGGTACAATTGTTGTATTTTCTGCTGCAACATTAAACGGATATCATGACGGACGTTACAAAATTGCCCGAACCGGGGACTATAATTCTGGCAGGGGCCACGGGCGAGCTGGGTTTCCTGACTGCAGGCTTTATATTGAAGCGAGGTGGTGTCGTGAAGGCACTCGTCAGGAAAGGCAGCAGCAACCCCCGCGTTTCAGAACTCCGGCGTATAGGGGCTGAAATCATTGAGGTGGATTTTGCTGATGTCAACGAGCTGACACGTGCTTGCGCTGGCGGGACTTGCTTGGTTTCTGCACTATCGGGGCTTCGGGATGTGATTGTGGAGATGCAGATGCGTTTGTTAAATGCGGCTGTTGCCGCCGGTATTCCGCGATTTATCCCTTCCGATTTTAGCATTGATTTCACCAAGCTGCCCGATGGCAGCAACCGCAACCTTGATCTCCGGCGCGAATTTGGCAGAATGCTCAATGACGCACCCATTGCTGCCACATCTATTCTCAACGGAATGTTTACGTACCTGTTAACCGGTCAGGCACCGGTGGTTTTGTTTAAAATCAAACGCGTGCTTTACTGGGGAAGTGCGGACCAGCCCATGGACTTTACAACCATGCGGGACACTGCCGATTATACCGCAGCTGCGGCACTGGATCCTACTACGCCGCGCTATCTGCGGATTGCGGGAGAGGTGGCGACGATCCGGGACATTCAGCGGGCAGCCTCGGAAGCAACGGGTGAAAAGTTTGGTACGCTGCGGCCAGGTGGCATGGGTTTACTTGGCACAATGATTAAAATCACGCGCACTTTATCTCCGCAGAACGACGAAGTTTTTCCACCCTGGCAGGGCATGCAATATCTTCATAACATGTTGAGTGGCAAGCCAAAAATGAGTCCGCTTGACAACGATCGCTACCCGGATATCCGCTGGACGCGCATACGCGAAGTGCTGACAACGCGCTGATATAAAGGGTAGACTTGCGGGCAGAAAGCGCTTTTTGAACTATATATAAGAAAACAAATACGATTATGCAGGTCCAAAATGACAATCAAAAGCAATGAAGCCATTTTTTGAATCTTCGGAGCCGGACATGTCACTCGATCGTGTAGATGGGCGGGTAAAAGTTACGGGGGCCGCGACTTATTCAGCAGATTACCACTTCCCTAATATGGCTTATGCCGTGCTGATTACCAGCACCATAGCGAAAGGAAGCATTGTAAGCATTGATTCCAAAAAAGCAGCGGCTGCCCGCGGCGTCCTCGCTGTGATCAGCCATTTGAATTCCCCCGGCGTTCCGGGATATGGGGATGTTAAACAACCGGCCGAAAGAGCGGCTGTCGGAACAGCATTTCGCGTTTTCTATGATAACCTCGTCTATTTCAGCGGCCAGCCGGTTGCTATGGTGGTTGCGCAGACATTGGAGCAGGCAAATCACGCTGCGTCACTCGTCAAAGTAAAATATCAAAAGGAGGCTCATCGGACTGCCTTTGAGGAAAATATAAAAAATGCAGCCCTCGAAGAAGGCGTCCGGCGAAATAAGAATTCACCTTTTCAGGATTATGTAAGGGGAAATCCGCATGCCATTCGTGATGCGAAAGTAAAAATTGAGGCCACTTACACCATTCCTACCCAGCATCACCAGCCCATAGAACCGCACGCGATCATTGCGGTTTGGGAAGGCGCGGATAAATTGACCATTTATGATAAAAATCAGGGAGTTAAGTCTGCCCAGGGGAATCTGGCGCAAGCTTTCAAACTGCCCCGGGAGAATGTAAAAGTGAATGCGCAGTTCATTGGCGGTGCATTTGGATCGGGCATCCGTGTGTGGCCGCACACGGTGGCAGCGGTGCTGGCAGCGAAGAAACTGGCTCGGCCGGTAAAGCTCGTTCTGGCTCGTGAATTAATGTTTACGTCCGTCGGCTATCGTCCTTATACGGTTCAAAAAGTGGCTATCGGGGCGGATGAAAAGGGCATGCTTTCGGCCATTGTGCATGAAGGGGTAGGGCAGACCTCCACTTATGAAGAACATTTGGAGCGGACCATCCTCGCGTCTCGCGCCATGTACGCCTGCCCGAATGTGTCTACGCGATACAGGCTTTTGAAACTGGATGTTAACACGCCGACGTGGATGCGCGGGCCTGGTGACGCAACGGGAATGTTTGCACTAGAATCGGCACTGGACGAGCTAGCCTATGCAATGAAAATAGATCCGCTGGAAATGCGGTTGCGAAATTATGCCGAAAGCGACCCGGAACGGAATCTGCCCTGGTCGGCAAAAGGACTTCGGGAATGTTACGAGCTGGGAGCTGAAAAATTTGGTTGGAAAGATCAGACCATGGCACCTCGCTCCATGCAAAAAGACCGTATGCTGGTTGGTTATGGAATGGCTTCGAGCCTTTATGGTTTTCACCGGCACCCAAGCAAAGCCAAGGCGATTATGCTCGCCAACGGGTCAGTTATCGTGCAAAGCGCAACGATGGATATTGGGCCCGGAACAGGAACAGCCATGACCAGCATTGCATCGAAAGTCCTGGGGATAAGCCCGGAAAAAATCCGGTTTGACCTGGGCGATTCCAGCCTGCCGGATGCACCGGGCCAGAATGGCTCATCCACCATTCCAAGCGTTGGCTCGGCAGTGCACGTCGCTTGCGAAGCCCTGAAAAAGAGATTGTCTGAACTGGCTGAGGCGATGCCCGACTCCGGTTCCAAGACCATTTCGTATCCCGACATTCTGAAATATCACAATTTACCACAAGTCGAAGTCACGGAAGAATCTAAATCCGGGCCGGAGCGTGACCAGTATTCCATGTATTCTTTTGGGTGTCATTTTGTGGAAGTGCAGGTGAATCCGGTTACGGCGGAAGTACGGGTGAAGCGTGTCGTCACCTGCGCGGACGTTGGCAAAATCATCAATTACAAAACCGCCAGGAGCCAATCCATTGGCGGCATAGTGGGCGGCATAGGCATGGCGCTCATGGAAGAAGCCGTTATGGATCACCGTTATGGTGGCTACGTGACCAATGATCTGTCAAGCTATCATCTCCCGGTCCACATGGACACCCCTGAAATTGAAGTAATTTACATCGATAAGCCTGATATGGTCGTCAATCCCATCGGCGCTAAGGGTCTCGGAGAAATCGCCATCGTAGGCGTAGCCGCCGCCATCGCCAACGCAGTTTTCCACGCCACCGGAAAGCGCGTAAGAGAGCTGCCGATCACAGCTGATAAGTTGGTTTGAGGAGAACTTAACAAGATGCGCTATTCAAATAAGCCCCTTATCTACTCAAAAACCAACCTTACAATTGTATGATTTTTGGTGTTGATGGTAGCGGTGATGTGGATGCGGAGTAGGACGCTTAGATCTTTTACTATTACCAGTCCGATGCCTTTTTGTTCGGGGTAAAGGGAGATTTTTAGCCATTCTTCGTAGGAGCGATAGGATTTATTGAGCCATTTTATCAGGTCTTCCGGCATGCCGGTTCCGCTATCTTCGATGATGATCTGCTTCTTGCCGTCCTCAATGCCGGAGGATATTGTTATTTCTGACGCGCTGATTTTTAATGCATTATCCAGCAAATTATGCACGATAATCGATAGCAGACTGGGATCGCTCCACACGTGAAAACCTGGCTCAACATTATTTTTTAAAACTACTTCCCTGGAAACGGCAATGCCGGAGAAAAGCGCGCAGATGCGATCGATCATGTCCCGCGCCTCTACCTGGCTCATTTGTGTGCGCGAAGAGCTGTTTTTGTTTTGAATTTTGATGTAGTCCAACAAATTTTTGGTCAGCGTTCCAATGCGCACCGTGGTGTTGAGTGTTTCGTCGCTCATCCTGTTTATCAGCGGATTACCATTTTCCAGTTTTTGTAAATAATCGTTGATATAGCGCAGCGAATAGCCGATATAATGCAAGGGCGTCTGAATGTCGTGATTTACGGCTGCTACAATCTGGCTGATAACCCGGTAATGCCGGACCAGATTGTCTTTTCGCTCTTTTTTTACCAGATAACCCGCCCGCCATTTTACAGCCATGAAGTACAATCCCAGCAAGGCAAGCGCGATCAGCAGCCGGAACCACCACATTTCATACCAGGCCGGCCGAATGTTCAGAACGATCGTTTTATAGGTGTAGTCGTTGGTCTCAAAGCCGTTTTTCTTTCTTATCGTCAGGTTGTATTTGCCGTACGACATCTTTGGAATGGAGATCGTGAAGTCGGTATTGACGCGCAACCATTTTTCCTTTCTTCCTCCGCCTGACAAGGAATAACGCATCTGAATGTTATTTACATGACCGGGATACGGCGTCGTAACCTGCAAGCGAAGCTGTTCCGAGTTATGTGGAACAAGCAGCGTGTCTTTGACCGGGATGTCTTTCCCATCCAGGCTGACAGAACTCACAAAAACCCCCCTATCAGGCAATTCGGGCTTGATTTTGTTTGGAGAAAACCACACCAGGCCATCCATTGAAGGAAGTGATAAAGTGCCGTCGGCCAGCTTTACCGAACACGGATAGCAGCCACCATTGAACTCATTCGTAGCAAATCCCTGGCTGCGGTCGTAATACAAATAGTAGACCATATTGTGACTATTCCGGACATAGTCCAGTAAATGTCGCTTCGCTACCTGAAATAGGCCCCTGTTTGTGGTGATCCAAAAAAAGCCATTCGCATCTTCGCTGATGCAATGTGCAAAGGCAAGAAACCGGTCCCTGTCCAATGGAAACGGGATCAAGCGGTCTTTTTGTAACAGGAAAAAACCGTTGCCATAAGTCGTGACCCAGGTTCCCTCCGGGGTTGTGTAAAAGCTCCGGATGCTCATATCCTTGAAGTTAGTGAGCTTCTGAAAGAGCTTGGTGCGGACATTATATCTGAAAGAACCCTTTGTAGTTCCCAGCAGAACGACGTCAGCTGACTCCTGGCCTATGATGGAAACACCTCCGAAATCTGCTTTTAAAACCAATTTAGGTTTGTAGCCGTTGCCGGACTTCACCAGTTCATGCAGCGTGTTGTTTTCCCCGCCCAGCCAGACCCTGTGTTGCTTATCGATAAAGAGCGACATGAATTTTTGCTGCAATTTTAGCTGGAAGAGTACATTTCGTGCTGTTTTATCCAGTTTAAAAAGGTCGTCACCGATCCCAAACCAGAAAGAACTGTCGGGATTCATAGCCAGGGAGAATTTGTAACCAAAGTTTTTCATAAACGGTGAAACCATGCCTGCAAAAAACGGAGCACCTGCTGCGTTCCGTCCTATGCGGTATCCCTGGCTGGTTATTACCGCATTTTTTCCAGCTGGTTTTTGTGCGTAGTAGGCATCATCGGCGTCCTTACCGGTTATTTTAAGCGTTACAAAATTTTTATTTTTAATTAAAAACAAACCCTTGGTCGTGCTTCCCAGCAGCAGAGCGCCGGTGGTTTTGCTGTAATGGGCGGCCACGATATCCTGCTCCTCAAAATCAAAACCTTGCAGGATCATCTTTGTGGTCAATCGTCCCTTAGGCGATAATTCGAGCGCGTAGAAGCTGTTATTCAGATGGAGAAAAGCACTTTTCGCAACATTGTTCCAATACAATTTAAGATTGTCTTTGCCCTTGACAAACAGAGTGTTACGAACAATGTCGCCATCGGGCGAAACGATTTCATTGCTTTTCCCAATCCTTATTCTGATAATCCTGCCTAATGCGTCGATGGCGAACGGTTGAGACCCGATCAGGAAAAAATCCCGGAACAAGCCGCGGGATGTCGAGATCAGCTTTTGATTTTTATAGCAAGAAATGGTGTTTTGCCTCCAAATGTAGAATGTTGCGCTGTCCGCAGCCACGAAGTAATGCTCCTCCATCGGCCTGTTTGGATATTGCGGGGGCAAGGTTCCCAGCATGCTGTTGTGCCTGATCTGCTTGCCTGTGAAAGGATCGGTCTGCGTGTATTTTTTATAAAAAGCGGTGTCAGACTTTACCAGCCCATTGTTGCGAATGCCAATGTACTGGTTGTCCTGCGTGAGCCCGTAAAATTCGTAATCGGGATCGGCCTGCGGACTTGGTAGGGCGGGAACAAAGCCGCGTATCCGGTTGCTTGAAATGGCCACATTGGACTTATCGAAAGTAATAAACTTCTGCCCGTCGAAACGCACGACGCCCACCTCTGTCGCAAGCCAAAAAAAGCCGTTCTTGTCTTCCATAATAGCCTTCACGCTATTCTGTGGGAGCCCGTTTTCATCCGTGAAATGTTGCACGCGGTACGATGAAAGTTCGTGTTGCGGCTGCGCTTTAATGTAAAAGGCAACGAGCATCAGGCAAAGAAAGCACCGTAAAACGATGACCGGGCAGATTCTCATTCGAGCGTCAATAACACGTTTCCATTTAAGAGAATGCCGGTGCTTGAAGTTACCCGTTCAATTCAAAATATCTCGTAAGTTCAATGACGTTGGTTACGCCGAGTTTTTCAAAGATCTTCGCCTTGTAACTGCTCACCGACGAGGACGACAGGTGAATGTGCTCGCTTATGGCTTTGGTAGACAGTCCTTTGGATAACAATTTGGCCACTTCCAGCTCTTTGTCCGTCAGCTTATCGGTAATCAAATCCTGGCTGCCTTTATTAAAAAGCTGACCGAAAACCTGCTCCATAACCGAAGGGCTCGCGTAAATTTTTCCACTGATCACACTGTCAATCGCATGCTTAAATTCCTCGTTAAGTGCCGTTTTCGAAATGTAGCCATTGGCCCCGGCTTTCAAAAAAGGGAGCGCATAAAGCTGCTCGTCGTAGCTGGAACATACCAGGATCGGGATCTTGGGCTGTTTCATCCGCACAGAGGTGATCATTCCCACTTTGTCGCCTCCAGGCAGGTTAATGTCCATGATCAGTAAGTTGTACGGCTGTTTTTCAAGCAAGGCCAGCGCTTTGTTGAAATCGCCGGTTGCTGTGACGACAGCGCCTGGCATATGTTCCATCAACAAATGCTGGATCCCCATCAAAATCAATGGATGGTCCTCGGCCACAATAATTTGAATGCTCATGAGGAACGTAAGTAATAATGACACCTGGCATATTCACATAACAAGTTAGAAAAAATAGTTATAGAATTAATTTGCCAGGGTATTT
Source organism: Dyadobacter alkalitolerans DSM 23607 (assembly GCF_000428845.1). Lineage (GTDB taxonomy): Bacteria > Bacteroidota > Bacteroidia > Cytophagales > Spirosomataceae > Dyadobacter > Dyadobacter alkalitolerans. The sequence continues at coordinate 299,192 of NZ_AUAS01000007.1, forward strand.
AATTTTTTTAGTCCTAAAATAACATATTTCAATTATCAATTCAATTATCTCGCGTGTCGCTGACAGCTATACGTTGTAGTTTTGCGCCATGAAAATCGCCGTAATAGACCAGCATCCGGTCCTTCGCTCAGGGATGCGCATCTTTCTCAGGGATCACTTTCAGAACCTCACAATGATCCAAACCTCTTGTATGCAAACGTTCGGGAAATGTGATGAACAGCATACTTTTGATATCATCATCATTGGTATGACAGAGGAAGCGGATGGTGTTGATGATGTTGCATTAAAGCGCATTATGAACGAATATCCGGAATCATCATTCGTCGTTTACGCTGGAAAATTACAGTGTGACCTGGCTAATTCGCTTTTGAACGATGGTGTCAGCGGATATTTACTCAAAACCAATCATCCCGACGAACTGGTGACGTGCATTAAAACGGTGATCAATGGTGATAAATATCTCTGTGAAGAGGTGAAAAGCACCGCGAACGTATATTTAGTATAGGTTAATTCGGGCTATTTGTTGGTTTAGATTTGTTTAGGCAGGCGAATTCGTTTTGTTTTACAAAAACAACAATCAACGATACGCAACGATGAGACAACTCCTGTTACTAAGCTTTCTATTTCTCCTGATATGCTGCAAATCCGCAAAGGTTTCCGACAAAAGTTTTAGCAAGGCAGACATTATTGTAGAGCAGGTTAAGCCGAATGTCTACCGGCACATTACTTACTTCCAAAGTGAGACATTCGGAAAAGTGCCTTGCAACGGGATGGTTGTATTTGATAAAGGTGAAGCCATCATTTTTGATACGCCGGTAGATGATTCCACTTCTTCGCAACTCATCAGCTGGGTTCAGGATAGCCTCGATTGTAAGGTTGTCGCCATCATTGCAACGCATTTTCACGAAGATTGTGTAGGCGGGCTCAAAGAGTTTCACCGCCGCAGGATTCCTTCCTATGCCGAAAACCGCACCATAGCCTCCACCAAACTCAAAAATTTCCCGACCCCTGAAAAAGGGTTTGATAACAAGCTTGCATTAAAAGTAGGCAACAGGGACGTGATCACGGAATTTTTTGGGGAAGGACATACCAAGGACAATGTTGTCGGTTATTTTCCAAGCGAAAAAGTAATGTTTGGCGGATGCCTCATTAAGGAAGTCGGGGCAGGAAAAGGTAATTTGGAAGACGCCAACGAAGCCGCCTGGCCCGCAACAGTGACCAGGCTAAAACAGCGATATCCCGACGTTGAAGTGGTAATCCCTGGCCACGGCAAGTCAGGCGACACTGCGCTGCTGGATTATACGATCAAATTGTTTGAGAAAAAGTGATCAGTCGGATTTAAGTGATTTGACAGGATTTAATGAGGCGGCTTTGATGGCCTGATAGCTTACTGTAAGCACGGTTAAACCCAATGCTAGCAACCCGGAAATTGTGAATATCCACCACGATAATGTGGTGTGATACTGGTATTTGGCAAGCCAGTTGGATAAGAAATAATAAGTTAGGGGAGTTGCTATGAGCAGTGCAACGACAATGAGATAAACAAATTCTTTGGAAATCATCAGCCAGATGTTCATAATGGTTGCGCCAAGCACTTTCCGGATGCCAATTTCCTTGGTTCGCCGCTCGGCAGTGAATGCTGCCAATGCGAAAAGTCCAAGGCAGGAAATAAGAATTGCGAGCACGGCGAAGAAGGTAACCAGCTTGGCAACACGCTGTTCCACTGCAAACTTCAAGCCATATTCCTGATCTGCAAACTTGAAATCGATCACTGCATCCGGCAGATGCTTCTTGAAAATGGACTGGACCTTTTCCATGGCCGTCGCCGTTTCGGTTCCGGGTTTTAGTTTAAGGTAAAGAAAATTCGGCGCGTAGGTCATGAAATAGATCGTCTGCTTCACCTGCTGAAAAGGCGATTGCATGACCATATCGTCAATCACACCCACAATGTGATATACATCATCATTAAAAGTGGCATCTTTCCAGCGGATCGTTTTCCCGATCGGATCTTTCAAGCCCATGTATTCAACGGCAGATTTATTTAAAATAACGGCCATAGAGTCGGACGGAAATGCTTTTGAAAAATCACGTCCTTCCTTCACGTGCCAGCCCACCGTGTTGCCGTAACTGTGTGAGGCTGCAATGACGGCGAAATTTTCCTGCAAGTCAGGCGCTTTTCCAGCCCACGAAAAACCGCTCGCATTGGACATCACGTCCGTCGCCGGGCCGGACGACTGCGCAACATCGGCCACATAACCCGATTGCAGCAGATCATTATTCAGCGCATCCCATGGGCCGCCTCCGCGTGGCATTTGAACATTAATAAGCCCGTTTCGTTCGTACCCAACTGCCCGGTTTTGCCCGAACTGGATCTGCCGGAAAACCACAATGGTCCCGATAATTAAAGAAACAGAAACCGTGAATTGTAAGACGACCAGTATTTTTCTTGGCAAGGATGTAATGTTGCCAAAGTGAACATTCCCCGATTTTAAGATTTTAGCAGGCTTAAAAGACGATAGATAGAAAGCAGGATAACTTCCCGAAATGACCGAAACGACACCACAAAACGCAAGGATCAGGATCCAGAAAGCCGGGCTGGTGATGAATTCGGTGCCTCGTACCAATTGCAGGTTTTTATCGGCAACCGCATTGAAATAAGGCAACGCAACTTCAACCAGAACAAATGAAATAAGCAATGCGATGGTAACGGTAATGAGGGATTCAAACAAAAATTGGAAAACAAGCTGGTAACGCATCGATCCAACCGCCTTTCGAACACCCACTTCACGGGCTCTTTTCTCAGACCGCGCCGTGCTCAGATTCATGAAATTGATGCAAGCCAGCAGCAAAATGGCGATGCCGGCAACGCTGAAAATGTACACATATGTAATCTGACCGCCCGCATTCCGGCCATTTTCCCAATCGGCGAACAAATGCCAGCGGTCCATAGGATGCAATAGTAAGCTTGGTTTCAAACTCGCTTCCATCTTATTATCCTTTACGCGGCTCATCATTAACCCACTGATCCGCTCAGAAACCGATGCAATGTTTGTTTTGGACGTAACTTTTACGAGTATTTCAAATGTCTTAATGCCCCAGTTATCCTTAGCCTCGCCCATCCATTGCCTCCTTTGGGCACTGACAAACAATTTCCAGGGTGCTATGAAATCGAGATTTTTGTATTCAGAGTTCTGAGGGAAATCTTGATAAATGCCGCCAACTTCGGCCCGCAGCTCGTGATCGATCAGGATGATTTTACCCAGTGCTTCGCCTTTTCCAAAAAATGCGCTTGCAGCGGATTCGGAAATGAGCACCGCGGAAGGGTTTTGAAGAGCCTCCCGGCTGCCTTTCACCATTTGAGGCGACAGAATGTGCGCGCCCTGCGGCTCCATGAAACGCCCTTTACGCCGAAACTTGCTCTCACCCGATAAAATATCATAATCGTCGCTGCTCCAGGATACGGCCACCTGTTCCAGATCTTGTCCGTGACTGTTGCGCAGCTCGGCAGCGAGTGGGAACGGCATATTGGCAGACGTGATCACCTTGCCATTTTGCGTCGAATTCCACATAACCCGCGCGATGCGGTCGCTGTTTTCAATCTTTTTATTGAAATTCCATTCGTCCCACACCCACATGGAGATAATCAGCGCAACGGCCATCCCGAGGGCCAGGCCGGCAATGTTGATGAAGGAATAAGCTTTATTTCTGGCAAGTCCCCGGAGAGCAATCTTCGCGTAGTTCTGTGTCATGGCTGGCAGTCGTTCGATTTACGATAAAAGCGCGCGGACTGGCAATCCTCCTCCCATCCCCGGCAATTTTGTTGGCCCCTATGCGCGGGGAATTTTGCAATATTTTCCCGATGGAAGAAAATAACAGGAAGCTTTACACAAAGGAGCTCCGGATCAGAACGCACCTCCTGTATGTGGAACGCCTCCTGCGTCAAGCGGATGTTTCGCACCTTACCAACGAATACAAATCAAGAAGAACTCATTTGCTCAATATGCTCCGGAGCTATGCGCAAGCTGGAAAGTATCCTAAAAACTACGATTACAAAGGACAGCGCAAACCGTGTTTCATCGACAAAGACCAGAATATATGCGCGGTAGGTTATCTGGTTGAACAAACTGCCGGCCGGCGTACGGCAGAGCTTATCAACGCGGACTATCAGTACGCCGACATTCTGGATATGAATAGCGAATCGGTTGATAACTGGATTGCATCGAGCGGGTTAACGAAGGAAGAATGTGCGATGATCCAGCCTAATTACGGCTCATATCCCTATCCCGATCAGCCTTCAAACCGCATTAAGCCAATGTATGCCATCAGTTCAGCCGTTTTGATGGGCGCAAATGCGACTTTTAATGTTATTAATATTGCGGATATTGCCAGGGGCGCCGATTCCAAAACGGCCCCGGTCCTTGGATTTTTGGCCGGGACAAGCCAGGTTGCTATGGGTGCTTTTGGCTTTGCGCGCGAGAGGCGTTTGACCAGAGGTGACAATTCGCCTCAATTTACCAGTCAGGGCAGGCTTTCTTTGTTCAATATAGGCATAGGCACCAGCACCATCCTATTGAGCAGCTGGAATCTTTTGCGCCAGAAAAAAATGGAGCAGAAACGCACATCCTGGAACATTTACAGCTTTCCGGATGGAAATAATCAGGCAGGTCTGGGGCTGAGTTTCAGCAGGAAGCTCTGATTAGCAATGTTGCCGGGCAGCCACATTGCCTGCTCGCCCGGTTGTATCCACATTCGCATTTAACGATATGTAAGAATTCAGACAAAGATTCGTTTTTTTGTGTGATGCGAAGTTGCTTTTGGGGTTTTTGTTGGGTGGTATTGATCGTGCTGGGTTGCGTGGAGAAGGGCCTGGCTCAATCCAATGAATATCAGTTTGCACGCTATAACACCGAACGCGGACTATCTCACAATGAAGTCAACTGTTTCCTCAAAGACAGCCAGGGTTTTGTCTGGATCGGCACAGCCAATGGCCTTAACCGGTTCGACGGCTACTCGTTTCGCGTTTTCAAGCACATTCAAGGCGATTCCACCACCATTTCAAATCATCGGATCAATGCGATATTTGAAGATCCGCAGGGTTATATTTGGATCAGTACACCGGTTGGATTTGATATCTACGATCCCATCGCTGAGCGCATTGACCACAATGCTGACTTGGCGGCAAAAAGGCTCGGATTGCCCGATGCCAATTTCAGCCGCATTATAAAAACACGCTCCGGCGACTACTGGATCAATCACAATCGCCTCGGATTATTGAAATTTATAACCCGTTCTAAAAAGCTGGTCAAGGTTAAATTCAGCCCGTCCGAAGACTCATCCGAGCCCGCCAAGCGTCTGATCTCCGATTTCGATGAGGACACGCAGGGTAACTTGTGGGTGGTGTGTGACGATGGGTTTCTGGCCCGTTTGCATGCAAAAACCTACCAGGTGGATGTGCAAAGTGCCATGTTACAAAACCGAAACCTGGGTAATTTGTCCAACCATAAGGTTTTTGTGGATGACGATGGCGAGCCCTGGGTTTATGTGGTAAAAGCCGCATTGGGTGCATTTTATTTTGATTTCAAAAACAACACATTACGCATTGCCAACACCGCAGGAGCAGATTTCCGCCTTAGTAACAATACGGTAAGTTCCATGGTCACCGGGCCGGATGGGCGCATCTGGATGGGCACGGATCATGGGGGCATTAATGTCGTGGATAAAAAACGCGGGACCGTTTCCACTATGCTGTTTAATCCCGGCGACCCCAGAACGATCAGCCAAAACAGCATTCAGGCTTTGTACAAGGACCCGACGGGCATGATCTGGGCCGGGACATTTAAGAAAGGATTTTGCAGTTACCATAAGAATATCTTCAAATTCTCGCTGATACAGCACGCACCCGGCGATCCACGCAGCCTTCCTTTTGACGATGTGAATATGTTTGTGGAAGATCAGAAAGGCAACCTCTGGCTGGGTATGAATGGTGGGGGTTTGATTTATTTTGATCGTAAAAACAACACATTCAAGCAATACAAGAACATTCCGGGCGACCCCGCAAGTTTGAGTAACAACGTGATTGTCAGTCTTAGTCTGGATAAAAGCAATGTGCTCTGGATAGGGACTTATTTTGGGGGGCTCAACAGTTTTGATGGCAAAACCTTCACGCGCTACCTGCACGATCCGGCTGATTCCACGAGCCTCATCGATGACCGCGTCTGGGAGATTTTTGAAGATTCTCAAAAGCGATTGTGGGTAGGCACCCTCGCCGATGGCCTCGATTTATTTGACCGTAACAAAAAGACATTCCGGCACTACCGGCGGCTGGCCCCCAACTCCGTCAGCTCGGATTACATTTCGGCCATGCTCGAAGACAGGCAAGGCAACATCTGGATCGGAACTGCAAACGGGATTGACGTTTTAATGCGGCAAACGGGCCGTTTTGTGCATTATGCCTACAAAGCCGGCGATCCTAAAAGTTTGAGCAGCGATGCAGTTACTTCACTCGCGCAGGACCATTTCGGCAACATCTGGATCGGGACTTCGGAAGGGTTGAACAGATACGACGCGCGCACCAATGCATTCGTGGCCTATAATATACGACACGGCCTGCCGGATAACTCCATTCTGACAGTGGCCGTCGATGAAATGCATAATTTGTGGCTTGGTACGCCCAAAGGATTGGTTCATGTCAATATTTCAAAGCGTTCGGGTGGAGTGCCTGTCACGTTTCAGGTGCGGACTTTCAATGAGGTCGATGGTTTGCAGGGTAGGGGGTTCAATGAAAATGCTGCGCTCCGGCTGCAGTCGGGCGAAATGGTTTTCGGCGGGGCCGACGGTTTCTCAATTTTTGATCCAAAACAAATTACAAACGAGCGCACTGCAACTCAGGTAATGCTCACTGATTTCCAGATTTTCAATCAAAGCGTTCAACCTGGCGAGCTTTTCGATGGCGAGGCTGTGCTGGCCAAGTCGGTTTCATTGACAGATCGCATTGTGTTGAAATACAGCCAGAATGTATTTACGATCGAGTTTGCTGCGCTGAATTTCCTGCATCCCGAGAAAAACCATTACCAGTATACATTGGAAGGGTTTAACGAACAGTGGTTTGAAGCCGACAATACGCGCAAGGTGACTTACACCAACCTCGATCCGGGGACTTATGTTTTCAAGGTGAAAATGAAAGAGGGCGGCTTGTCCACGGAGCGCAGCCTGCGTGTGGTGATCCTGCCGCCATTCTGGCGGACGCCTCTGGCTTATCTGCTTTACTTCCTGTTTGCAGCCGGTGCGTTAATGGTCGCGCGGTGGATCCTGATTGAGCGCGAGCGGATGAACTTCAAACTCGAACAGGAGCGACATTATGCCCAGCAGCTGCATGAGCTGGATATGATGAAGATCCGGTTTTTCACCAATGTAAGCCACGAGTTCCGCACGCCGCTTACCCTGATGCTTACGCCCCTTGAAAACCTGCTGAAAAATATCCGTTCCGATCACACTGTACACCGGCAGTTGTCGCTGGTGCACCGGAATGCGCAGCGGCTTTTTAACCTGGTAACCCAGATGCTCGATTTCAAAAAGCTGGAAGTGGAAGAAACGCAGTTCCGGCCGGAGCGGGGAGACATTGTCCGGTTTTTGCGGCAGATCGCGCAGACTTTTTCGGACCTGTCCGAGCATAAGCACATTCGTTACCGGTTCGAAAGTGAACTAGCATCCCGCTATGCTGATTTTGATCAGGATAAGTTGTCCAAGATCATGTATAACCTGCTTTCTAATGCATTCAAATTCACGCCGGAAAATGGGCGCGTAACTGTGACTTTGCACATTGTGAACCAGGACAATAGCGAAGCTTTGGAAATCAGTGTGGCCGATTCCGGGATTGGTATTCCGCCCGACGCGCAGGCCAAGGTGTTCGAACGGTTTTACCAGCATCCGATGCCCGATAATATGATGAACCAGGGCAGCGGGATCGGGCTTGCGATTGTCTCGGAGTTTGTAAAAATGCATGGCGGCACCATTGATCTGGAAAGCACAGTGGGCCAGGGAAGTACATTCACCGTCACATTCCCTTTGCAGGAAAATCCGTCCCGTGTGTATGCATTGCCCGCGGCAGAGGCATTGGCACCCAGTATGACCGACGTGGAAATAGTTTTGCCCGTGGAAAAAGCGGTGAAAAACAAGCCGCTCGTGCTGCTCGTGGAGGACAATGACGAGTTTAGGGTGTATTTAAAAGAAGTATTTCAAAAAGAATACGACATCCTGGAAGCCGGTAACGGGAAAACCGGACTGGAAATCACATTGGAACAAATCCCTGACCTGATCGTCAGCGATGTAATGATGCCCGAAATGGACGGGATTGAGCTTTGTCGCATTATTAAAACGGACCGGCGCATTTCGCATATTCCGGTGGTGCTGCTCACAGCCCGTGCGGAAGAAGAACAGCAATTGCAAGGTTACCAGACCGGCGCCGATGCGTATGTGACCAAACCTTTCCGGCTGGATATTTTACAAGTCAGGATCGCCAACCTGATCCGTCAGCGTGAGCAGTTGCAGCAGCAATTTCAGCAACGCGTAGAGATCCGTCCGAGCGAGGTTGCCATTCGTTCGCTGGATGAGGAATTTGTAACCAGCGCAGTGAAAGTGGTGGAAGCAAACATGTCCAATGCCGAGTTTACCGTAGAGGAACTGAGCGATGCCATGTCCATGAGCCGCATGTATTTGTACAAAAAAATCCTTTCACTGACAGGCAAAACGCCCATCGAATTTATTCGCATCATCCGCATACGCAGGGGCGCGAGCCTGCTGGAAAAAAGCCAGCTATCCATTTCCGAAATCGCTTATCAGATCGGTTTTAACAATCCAAAATACTTCGCAAAACTCTTCAAAGAAGAGTATAATATGCTTCCCACAGTCTACCGTAAAGAGCCCCGCGGCCAGGAATAGTACAAAAGATCATTTTGATACTAACATATAATCAGCATACACTTGCTCATTAACTGCTCAATCGCATTTTTTAAATAATCCTCTCATAATGCATTCACAGATGAAAAAATAGGGCAATTTGTTGTCCGAGTTTACAAATCAACCCCTATTTGTAAACATTTGGATCCCCTGCTGATTGTTTTTTAAAGGCACATTTGTCCAACTATTCATTCGATTTATACCAAATCCGGCACTTCACCCAGGAGTCTAGGAAAAATCTAAATCGGAGGTGAACAAATAGTCACTTTATAAAACCAAACAACATGCAACAAAATTTGTACGAAACAAGGCGGGTAAGTCGCAGCTTGCAGCTCCTCGCCGGGTTGCTACGACCTCTTCTTTTAACATTGGGGATCATGGGCGCTGGGCTGGGTGCCTTTGCGCAGGGCGATGGAAAAAAAACGATTACCGGTACGGTGGTTTCGGTGGATGGCGACGATGGAATTCCAGGCGCAAGCGTGGTGGTGAAGGGAACCTCTGATGGTACAACTACAAATACGGAGGGTGAATTCTCAATTGAGGCGAGTGCGGGAAATACATTGGTGATCTCTTTTATCGGGTATGTGACGCAGGAGATTCCGGTAGGGAACAAAACAAAAATCGACATCCGATTGCAGGAAAGCATTGCAGCTCTGGACGAAGTAGTGGTGGTAGGATACGGAGAAATGAAGAAAACCGACGTTTCCAGTTCACAGGTGACGGTTTCAGGCAAAGACCTGAGCAAAACCATCAACACCTCGCTGGAACAAGGTCTGCAAGGACGGGCAGCGAACGTAATGGTGCAGCAGAATTCGGGTCAGCCGGGTGCGGCGCCTTCGGTTTTGATACGCGGCTTGAGCTCGCTTACCGGCACAACGCAGCCTTTATACGTGATTGATGGTGTGCAGATCAAGCCGGATAATATGAAGGATGATCCGAACAACCGTCCAACCGGTTTTTCCAACATTCTTTCCAGCATTAACCCGGACGATATCGAGACGATCAACGTTTTGCAAGGTCCTTCTGCCACAGCGATTTATGGAGCGGTAGGAGCGAATGGTGTTGTCATGATCACCACCAAACGCGGTAAGGCCGGCGAAGCGAAAATTACTTTCAACTCGCTGCTGACATTGCAATCGGAGCCGAAGCACATTGATGTAATGAACCTGCGTGAATATGCACAGTTTCGGAATGAAGCGGCGGCTGTGGGTAGCACCGCTACGGAACCGCAGTTTGCAGATCCTTCTGTCTTGGGGGATGGTACAAACTGGCAGAGCGCACTTTTCCGTCCAACCACATTGCAGAAGTATTCTGTGGGCCTGAGCGGCGGTACGGAGAAATCGACTTATTATCTTTCCGGTGAGTATTTTAATCAGAAAGGGATTGTGGAAGGTTCGGGTTTCAAGCGTTATAATGGTCGCTTGAACCTTGAAAACCAAACGCGTAACTGGCTGAAAATCGGTGCGAATATGAGCGTTGGTATCACAGAGGAAAAAGTGAACACGAACAATGGCGGCATTATCCAGCTTGCATTGGACCAAAACCCGAGTGTACCGGTAACCAACCCGGACGGAAGCTGGGGCGGGCCTGTTTCTACACAGTTCCAATTCACAAACCCGGTGATGATCTCCAAGATCTACAATGATTATAACCGCCGTACTTCGATCCTGGGAAGCCTTTTTGCAGATGTGAAGCTGCTGAAAAACCTGACCTGGCACACGGAGGTGAACGGAAGCTCTGAGTTTTTGAAATACTACTCATTCCACCCTTCTTATACAATCGGCGGTTACGTGGTTTCGCAAGACGCAGCTACCTCGACACGCTCGGTCAACACCAATAACTGGTGGAGCTTGCACAGCCGTATGACCTATGATTTGAAACTGGGACGTCACGGTGTCAATATTATGGCTGGTCATGAAGCACAGGCATTTACCTATGAATCATTGAGCGGTACGCGTAAAAAGTTCATTACCAATACAATAGAAGAGCTTTCTGGTGGTGACGCATCTGTTATTTCCAATGTCAGCAACAACAGCGGTAAAGGTTCAGGATCGCGTGAATCGTATTTTGCACGTGTGAATTATAGCTTCAATGAGCGTTACTTCTTGCAGGGAACTTACCGAATGGACGGTTCTTCGGCATTCCGTGAAGGACGTCGCTGGGGCAACTTTCCGGCCGTTTCGGTGGCATGGCGCGTTTCGGAAGAGCCTTTCCTGAAAAGTGTCAATGCAATCAATGACCTGAAACTGAGATTTGAGATCGGTCGCTCGGGTAACCAGGGCAGCGGTGGTAATGCCATCTATTCAACGCTTCAAACGGTTCCAACGGGCTGGGGCACAGGCTTCCTGGCTTCTAACTTTGCCAATGAATTCCTGACCTGGGAAAAAGACGACGTGATCAATGCCGGATTGGACCTGCATATGTTCAGCAACCGCGTGGAACTGATCGTGGATGCTTATATCAAAAACATTACGAGCCTGATCACAGTTAACTCATATCCGTTTACATATGGTGGTGACATTGCTTACTCACCAGGTTACCTGAGCTGGCCGGCTGTTAATGCTGGTTCCATGAAGAACCGCGGTGTCGGCTTCACATTGAACACCGTGAACATCGACAAAGCAGGTTTCTATTGGAGAACAGGCATTAACCTTTCGTTCGACCGCAATAAGGTAACGTCACTGCTGAACCCGATCACACCAACCTGGAACGCGACTTCGGTTGGTTTCAAAACAGAGGTGGGACAACCAGCCAGTATGCTAACCGGCTACATTGCCGAGGGACTTTATCAGGACGCTGCCGACATTAAAGGCCATGCGATCCAGACATCCAACGGCGAGCTGACGATGAATCCGCTGACAGGCAGCTGGGTAGGGGACACGAAATTCAAGGATCTAAACGCGGACGGCATCATCGATGCAGAAGACCGCACGGTGATCGGTAACCCATGGCCGAAGTTCACATTGGGTTTCAACAACAATATGACCTACAAAAACTTCGAGCTGAACGCGTTCATGACGGGAAGTTTCAAGAATGATATCCTTAACTATCCGCGTTATCGTGCAGAAGTGCCGGGTAATGGCGGTGTATTTGGAAACCAGTGGAAATCGGTGGCCAACTATGCACGCCCAAGCAGCTATGCAGTAGGTGATGCGGAAACGGTAACTCTTACCAATCCTGGTTACGTAATCCCGCGTATCGCGCCGGGTGACCCGAATGGTAACAACCGGATGAGCACCAATTTCATTGAGGACGGCAGCTACGTGCGTTTGAAAAACATCACATTGAGCTACAACTTCCCTAAGTCCTTGCTGAAAGACACTTTTATCCGCGGATTGAAAGCATCGGTAGGCGCGCAAAACCTGTTTACCATTACGAAATACAAAGGTTATGATCCTGAGATCGGAATGGTAAGCTATGGCGGAACGGTCATGGCCGGCATCGACACAGGACGCTATCCGTCTGTCCGTATGTATTCTTTCGGTCTGATGGCTGATTTTTAATCGATCTGATCCCATTTATTTTAAAAGAAATTTTATATGCAATTCAAAATAAAACTCCTGGCAGCCATCGGCACATTGATGCTTATGCAGGGATGCAGCGAAGAATTCCTGGACCGCCCGCCACTGGACGCGCTCACTTCGGGTAATTTCTATAAAACCGATGCCGAAATCCTGGCCGGAACGGCGCCGCTTTACAACATTGTGTGGTTCGATTTTAATGACAAGGCCAACATGTCTTTTCAGGAAGCGCGTGCCGGTAACCTCAATTCCAACGACCGGACGGCATACGTTAAGCACGCCATTCCATCGACGGATGTAAATACGCTTTTGCCGGGTTACAAATCGTTTTACAAAATCATTGCGCAAAGCAACAATGCTTATAAGGCGATCAAGGAAGCGACCGGAAGCACGGCTTCGGCCACTGTAAAAGCGCAGGGATTGGGCGAATGCCGTTTCATGCGTGCAACAGCCTATTACTATCTGGTATCCAACTGGGGCGCAGTGCCGATTGTGTATGATAACGTGGCACAGCTTAACTCGCCACCGGTCCGCAACCGCGTTGAAGATGTGTGGAAGCTGTTAATTCAGGATTACCGTTTCGCAGCAGAAAACCTTCCCGTTACTGCCGATCAGGGCCGTTTGACAAAATATTCAGCCGAAGGAATGCTGGCCAGAATGTACCTGATGCGTGCCGGATTGAACCAGAAAGGAACGCGTAACCAGTCGGATCTGGACAGTGCGAAATATTATGCGGAAGATGTGATCACCAAAAGCGGCCGAACGCTGGCTCCAACCTATGCGGAGCTGTTTGAAAGTGCTAATAACAACTCTTCCAAAAATAATCCGGAAAGCTTGTTCTCGCTGCAATGGATGCCGGTAAGCAGTCCGTGGGGAGTTAACAATTCGTTCCAGGCATACTTTGCTTACGACGCCAACATTACCACAACGGGTGATGGCTGGGGCGCAGCGCAAGGCTTGTCGGCGGATCTGGTTAAATATTTTGTAGAAAACCCTGCGGATTCACTTCGCAGAAAATCAATCGCCATGTTCGATAGCGATGTGTACCCGAACATTCAGAAAGCGACCGGTGGTTTGAAATACAACAGGCCTGCGCAATTATCGGCGATTAAAAAATACATTGTCGGATCGCCGGCAGATAATGGTGGTTTGGGCGGATTCATGGCTGCCAATATCAACTCCTATATGCTGCGTCTGGCCGAAGTTTATCTGATTTATGCAGATGCAGTTTTGGGTAATGCGGCTACAACCAATGATGCCAAAGCATTGCAATACTTCAATGCGGTGCGCAAAAGAGCAGGCCTGGCGGCTAAAACTTCACTGACTTTCGAGGATATTTTCAAAGAAAGAAGAATTGAAACCGTATTTGAAGGTAACTCCTGGAATGAGATTGTCCGCTGGTATTATTTCAACCCGGCCAAAGCAATTGCTTACACCGCTGCACAACGCAGGGAGAACTATACAATGACTTACGTGCCAGGTTCTACCAATCCGAAGAAATACACCGTGACTTATTCGCCGGCTGAGTATTATCCGTTATCGGAAAATACGCTTTACCTGCCGTTGCCTGAGGGTGAGCTCGTGAATGCACCCTCATTGAAAGGCGAACCGGTTCCTTTTGATTTCAGCACATTAGTTGACTAACCCTAATTTTTGAAAAGCAATGAACTTTAAAAATATATATAGAACAGCACTGGGGCTGTGCCTGGCAGCGGGAATGCTGCTTTCGTTCCAGAGCTGTAATGACGACGATGTGGACGGCGCACCTTCCATCACAAACGTCCGCCTGCTCGACCCTACCAAAGCCGACAGTTCGCTGAATGCAGCAGAACCCGGCAGTCTGATCGTGATCCAGGGGCAGAACCTGGGGAGTGTGATGAAAGTCTATTTCAATGATTTCGAAGCTACATTCAATGCTGCATTGGGCAGCAATTCGAATCTCATTGTGACCATTCCGGCGAATGCGCCTACGAAGGCTGTGGACGCGGGGGTTTCCAATAAGATCAAAGTACAGACCCGGGGCGGAGAGGCTACTTACGACTTCGTATTATCGGCGCCAACGCCGGTGCTCACAGGTTTGTATTCCGAATTTGTAAAGCCGGGAGGCACGCTGGTTATCAACGGAGATTATTTTTATAACATTAAATCCGTAAAAGTAGGCGCGACCAACTTGCAGATCCTGAGCACTACGGTGAAGCAGATCACCGCCAAAATGCCCGCTACTGCCGTTTCGGACATTGTTACGGTGGAGGGAGAATTTGGCAGTGTCAAAACCACTTTCAAAGTGAACGGTATGGAAGGGCATATGGTCAATTTCGATGTGCCAGCCACAACCTGGGGAGCAGAAGTATGCTGGGGCGGAGCGGCGATTGTGCCGGCAACGGATGCGAACGCGATCTCAGGTAAATATTCGCGGATCAAACAAACCAAATTACCCGCAACCGGCTACGCCGACGCGTGGGTTTTCTCTACTTGCAGTTTCGATTTCAAGCTGGCAGCAGGTCCGGCCGCTGAGAGACAATTCAAATTCGAGCACAACATTGCAGAGCCTTGGAAAGCAGGTAAATACGAAATCACGATCACCGCAGGCGGCACCGAATTCGTATACGCATTCCAGCCCTGGAATTCCACAGAATTCACCGCAACCGGTTACCAAACCAATGGATGGAGAACGGCAGTCATAGAACTTTCCGAATTCAAAAGTGCATCAGGAGGCACCATCGCGGACGCATCCAAAGTAAGCGATCTGAAAGTATCATTCGGCACAGCCGACGTTGCCATTGCTTCGTTCAATGGAAGTGTTGATAATTTCAGGATTGTGAAGAAGTAACAGTACGGCCGGCGGCCCCTGTCACCCTCAGGGGCGCACCGCCTGACGGCCGAGCCCCTGTCACCCTGAGCGGAGTCGAAGGGGAGGAGCACGATGCCGAGGGCGTCAGGCCTAGCCAGTAGCGCCCCTTCGACTCCGCTCAGGGTGACAGGGAGGCAGGCCCATAACATAGCCCCATCAACCAACGGGCAACACAAATTGCATGATGTATCATTTTAAACCTTTACCCAAACTAGCGTCGCTGCTCCTGCTGCTTTCGCTTGTTTTCGATTGCGATCCGGTTTCAGCTCAGCAGAGCAAACTTGTGAATGATCCGGTTGATATCAGCGGTGATTTTCGGGATTTTTCCAACACATTGTTTTTTGCCGATAGTCTGGCTTCATTTGATCCTGCAACAGGTGTGGGAAAGATCAATTGGAAGCGGCATGAGGCTTTCGCTGCGCATAATTTTGATAATTCCATGCTGAGCTATAAGCGCTCTTATAGCAATGAATTTCCTTCTATTGAATACGCCCAGGACCCTGTTCTGCCGTTTTCGGTTGAGTTTACATCGCCGCGTACAGTCCGTATCCGTGCGAACACGGGTGCGCAGGGGCCTTCCGGTGAACTTTCATTGATGCTTGTTCGCGAGCCTGTGAAAGATGCTTCCTGGAAGTATAAGAAGATTAGTGGTGGCCACGAATACACGAATGTACACGGATCTGTTACTATTTATGAAAATCCCTGGAAGATCCTGATCCGGGATGCCAGTGGAAAAGTGCTTACGCAAACGCGGGGGCAGGCGGATGGAAGGGCTTCCTATACGCCGACATTGCCGTTCTCATTTGTCCGCCGGGCTGCCGACTATTCACGGAGTGTTGCTGCGGTTTTTTCTATTTCGCCTGACGAGAAGATTTTTGGTTGCGGCGAGTCGTTTACGCGGCTCGACAAAAACGGGCAAAAGGTCATTTTATGGACGCATGACCCTAATGGTGTTCAAACGCAGACCATGTATAAACCGATTCCATTTTACATGAGCTCGCGCGGCTATGGAATGTTTATGCACACAACTTCGCCCATTACGTGCGACTTTGGCGCTACTTACGGAGAGTCCAACGCCATGCAGATCGGCGATGAGAGCCTGGACCTGTTCGTATTTTTAGGTCAGCCCAAAGACATTCTGGATGAATATACAAACCTGACCGGCAAGGCATCCATGCCGCCATTGTGGTCATTTGGCCTCTGGATGAGCCGCATAACGTACTTCTCAGAACAGGACGGGCGCAATGTCGCCGCCAAACTGCGTGAGAACCGCATCCCTTCCGACGTGATCCATTTCGATACAGGCTGGTTTGAGACGGACTGGCGTTGCGACTACAACTTCGCCCCAAGCCGCTTTAAAAATCCCGAAGGCATGATCGCGGACCTGAAAAAACAGGGTTTCCGCACATCGCTGTGGCAGCTGCCTTATTTTGTTCCGAAAAACACACTGTATCCCGAAATCGTGGACAAAGGCCTGGCCGTGAAGAACGCGAAGGGGACCATTCCATATGAAGACGCTGTGCTTGATTTTTCCAATCCCAACACCATTAAATGGTATGAAGATAAAATTTCGGGGTTGCTGAAACTCGGCGTCGGCGCTATTAAAGTTGATTTTGGTGAAGCTGCACCATTATCGGGCGTATATGCATCTGGTCGCACGGGCTTTTATGAGCATAACCTGTACCCATTACGCTATAATAAGATCGTTTCGGAACTGACAAAAAAGATAACCGGCGACAACATTATCTGGGCCAGAAGCACCTGGGCAGGCAGCCAGCGTTACCCGATCCATTGGGGCGGGGATGCGGAAACCACAAACAAGGGGATGGAAGCACAGCTGCGCGGCGGATTGTCGCTCGGACTTTCGGGTTTTACGTTTTGGAGCCATGATATAGGCGGTTTTACCATGAAAACGCCCGAAGATCTGTATCGCCGCTGGTTAATGATGGGCTTACTGAGCTCTCACACCCGCACGCACGGGCAGGCGCCCAAAGAACCCTGGGAATATGGGAAAGATTTTCAGGATTATTTCAGAAAAGCGGTGGAGCTGAAATACAAGCTTATGCCATACATTTATACGCAATCCAAAATCGCTTCCGAAAAAGGCTTGCCGATGGTGCGCGCGCTACTGGTAGAATTTCCGGACGATCCGGGTGCCTGGATGGTGGATAATGAATATATGCTGGGATCGGATATGCTGATTGCGCCGTTTTTTGAGAATGCGAAAACCCGACAGGTGTATTTACCAAAGGGGAAATGGGTGGATTACCAAAGCCGCAAAGTGTACGAAGGCGGCTGGCACGAAATTGCCGCCGGTGAATTGGAAGTGGTCATGCTGGTCCGAGAAGGTGCCGTATTACCCCATGCAAAAGTGGCCCAGTCAACGGATCAGATCGATTGGAAAAATATAGAATTGGTGGGTTTCAATGTGGAAAGTCCGCGGACGACTATGAAGTTGTTTCTGCCGGGTGAAAGTGTAGTAAAAGATGTTTTGGTTATAAAAAAAGGCGGAAAGCTTGTGATGAGCAAGGATTCCTTTGTCGCTATATCCCCCGTAAATAGTCCCGCAACCCCATAAATATTCTGCTGCGCTGGCGTTAGTTTTGTAACAAAATTTACTTTGTTAACAAACAAAAAACGCTTAAAATGAGGAAGCTGGTTTTATTTGCGCATATGTCTCTTGATGGTTTTGCCGGTGACTCGAGCGGTGGCCTTGGTTTTTTGACATACAACGAGGAGCTGCAACAATTCGCGGACGAAGTGGTCAAAACAGTTGGTTCCCCGGTATATGGCAAGAATACTTATCATTTAATGGAAGGTTACTGGCCCACGGTTCTGAACGACCCGAATGCCAACGGACATGCACTCGCCCATGCGAAATGGGTGCAGGAAGTTCCGAAAATCGTTTTCTCGACGACTTTGGAAAGTGCGGATTGGAATAATACACTGCTGATCAAAGACAACATTGTAGAAGAGGTGAACAAGCTGAAAGAGCAACCGGGTAAAGATCTTGTGATATTCGGCAGCCCTGGTCTGGCTAAAAATCTGATGAAACTCGGGCTGATCGACGAATATCAATTGACCCTGCATCCCATCATATTAGGAAAAGGAAATAGCTTGTTCGACGGTAATGCACAGATGAATAATTTAAAATTGCTGGAATCAAGAACACTGGCTTCGGGGGTTGTTACGTTGCATTATGCGAATCAGTGAATGTGAAGTTTTGAAAATAGTTTAAAGCGCAATCCGACATTCATTTGATCAGGACCAAGAAACAGCAGTTCCAAGATGATACCATTCAGACCTTTGCCATTTAAAATCAATCAGGTATACCTCACTTCCGACACGCATTATGGGCATAAAAACATTTGCCTGGGAACAACTACGTGGCCGGAGGATCATGCCGCCGGATGTCGGAAATTTCCGCTCATTGAGGAGATGAATGATGCCATCATTGCCGGCATTAATGCAACTGTCGGCAAAAATGACCTGCTGATCCATTGCGGCGACTGGTCTTTTGGTGGTAAGGATAACATCCAGATATTCAGGAAGAAAATTGCCTGTAAAAATGTGATCTTACTGCAAGGCAATCACGATCACCATATCTCGCGTTCGCATGTAGGCCCGCAAAATTTATTTATTGAATTTACCCAGATAGGCTTCTATCAGGTGGAATCCCTCAAATTCGTGTGTGCCCATTATCCTATGGCGATCTGGCACCAGTCGCATCACAATGTTCCGCTTTTCTATGGACATGTTCACGGCTCGTACGAGAATGTGGGCAAATCCCTGGATGTGGGAATAGACAATATCTTCAAAATAAAGCAACACTACGCGCCAATTGGGTTGCAAGAGGCATACGACATTTGCCAGCGTAAGCCTGCATTTCTCGAATCGCATCACGACGAGTTTACCAATTGAATTGTTGCTTATTATCTTTTCCTTTTTATAGGTGGGACAGTTTGTAAGTAGGCGAATATGGCCGAGCTTTCATCTTCCGTCAGTTCCGGGAAGAGGGGCATAGGATAACTGATAACCGAATTGTCCTTTGAAATGCCCTCGGTAATTGCACGTCGGAACTCAGCATCCGTCCAATTCCGGATGCCGGTTATGTGCGGCGTAAGATTCGGCGATTTGATCTTTTTTCCGCTTGCATCCCGCAATTTATTCCCGCCACCCATATAGCCCTTCGATCTGGCGGGGTCCAGCGCGTCAAGGGAAGCAAAACTTTTGGAATGACAATGGTAGCAAGCCAGGTTATCGACCAGATATTTGCCCAGCATCACCTTATCATCTGTTGGCTTTTGAATGTTGCCGTAGTGATATTCCTCAGGTTTCATCATGCTCAAACCAAGCCTCCCCGCAGGCGTGTACTTCGTTTTGCCCGCCGTCCTTGCGGATGGTTTTACGGCAACATCATCTGATTTTAAGTAGGCAATGATGTCGTCCAGGTCCTGATCGGCCATATTGGGGCGGTGCATATAAGGCATTAGTCGACCCGTCCTGCTTACGCCCGTGCGGATCAGGTAAGCCAGTTCGCCGGGCGTATATTTGCCGGCACCGTGCTGGGGATCCTGTGTGATGTTTGCAGAGTAGATCTTACCGATGAATTTTGGCGAGTCTTCCAGCTTTTTTCCACTGAAATCCTTCGTCTCAAAATTGTAATGACAAGATCCGCAGACCAGCATAGTGAGTCGTTTTCCTTCTGCAACTTCCTGGGACTCGACTTTGTATTCAATCTTTTCGGTTTGGTACTGAATTTTACACCCCGAAGCAATAAATATCGCCCCCGGAAGCATCCACTTTTTCCAATTCATGGCTTTAAAATGTACTTTTTGAAATACAAAAACTAGCTGTTACAAGCAGCCAACGGCTCCTTTTAATGACCGTCACTGGCCACTTCATCCGTCAGATTACGCAGATGTCATGAGTCCGGATGCTAGTTTAGCAATGTTGTATAAGGAAGGAAAGTACACTTTGCAGCAATTGGCCTTAATGGACAACGAAGCGGCTATTTTATGGCATCAATTGGGTCATAGGGGTTTTAGTAAAAAAAGTATAATAATTTCTCCCGTGAAGTTTCCGGATATCTCACACGCTTTGCAATGTATATTACCGGGAGGAATGGTTCGTGTTGTCGGACAGGTAAGCCATTACAGCTTGTTCCGCGCGGTGGTTTATTTTGAGGGAATCGGGCTTCGTGGCTTCTCTTAGGAAGCGATAATAGCGGACTGTATTTTGCAAAGCATTTAAACAGGATTCGGCGTTATGTTCCGCCATCGTGTTTTTCATGAATGTTAAGTCTTGGTCGGGAAGCAGGAATTCTATTTTTCTTACCCCTTTTGGCAACTCATTATTACTGATCAAAGCCAGCGGCCCTAATACGGTTTGCTGGATAAATGAGAAAAATGTTGTCGTTTCAAAATACTCTCCACGGCCAATTTTTGCCGCTGCGTAGTGAACCCAAACCCAGAAACGGTCTTCAATCCACTGCAAATCGGGATAGGGGAATTTCGCCGCCGACTGTGTCAGTACGTCGGTTAATACACCATTTCTTTCCCAAATAATAACCGGATCTTCCACTCTCGAAGCCATATCAGGCAGGCAGACGAACTTTAAGTCGACATGGAGCATGGGGTTATTGTATAGACAAATCAGTAATCTTGGCTCACCTACATGCTCGCCGGTGAAGCACGCGAGCAAATCGCCGGCAGATTCTGCCAATGCTTTTTTATCTTCAAAAGAAATGGTCTCGGACTGATGAACGATGACCAGGTCAATGTCTGAGAATTGGTCCATCCGGCCATCAATCCATGAACCACCTGCTGCCAGGGCTAGGAATTCATTATTAGATGAAAGAATTTCGGAAAAGGAAGTAACAAATTCTTGAAAATAGATAGGCTTCATGAAGAGAATTGGTTGGAAAATTATTGCGGAACACATTGCAATAATGGTATAGTTCCCAATTTCTTCAAAATTTCAATAGCGGCGTCCGTGGACTTTAAATTTCCGGCTTTCAGCGCCATGCTGCACTTCCAGGATCCCGCGATAGTCGGAAATGCCGATCTCGCTTTTAATTTCGTCCCTGATAATCAACCTGACGTTGTAGTTTTCACCCGAAAAATAATCCGTAAAACCCTTCCGGTCTTTATCGGTCATGGTGTAGCTAACATTGATGGTCCGGCCATCGATCATCAAATTGCCTTTTTTTAAGGGTGTGGCGACGAAAATGTATTGATTTTCGGACAATGGTGTCGTTGCAAGGCAAAAGTAATAGCCGGGCTCTACTGCGCGCGACTCGGTGGAAACGGCTGGTAAGTGATTCGAAGAAGCTGCACCCAAATCCCATGCAGTCCAGTTAAGACAGGCGATAATGAAGGATAGAAAAAGCATATAAGTCAAGGATTAAGTTGGACAGAGTGTATACTTCAATTGGGACTGGGCCATTTAACGGAGGTATCCCAAGCTTTTATATCACGTGAACATTAGGCCAAAACCGGATCAGCAGGCTGAAAGAGAATCAGCAAAAATTTCAACCATAAAGAAAAAAAGCCGGGAAGATGTTTCGACCCGGCTAAATTTAATACGTTGAGTATAGTCTAGGTTGATATTTATAAGTACAAGTGTGTTTTTTAAGCTTGTAAGCCTAAGGCCGGCGTACCAAGCCCGCTGCCGGGACAGTACTTAACATTTTACTTTGAAGCTGAGACTTCAACTTACTGTTTTCCTCAGCACGTGCGCGTGCCTCTTTGAGGTAGATGCAGAGTATAAGAAAAAGACTAGCTATTAGTAAAGTGCATTTATTGCTCATAAGTATGCGGATAGTGTGGCCCCCTAGCAGACCATGTATAGAGCAAAATTTCCATGCCAGAAAATGGAGAAATTAAATACAAAAAAGCGGAATAGATAACCAATCGGTTACTTCATTCCGCTTTTTTGTATTTAATCCTAAATTGATAGCACTGGAATAATTAGTGCAAGGAAGAACTGCACCATTATTTGCGAAACTTAGAATAATTATAAATAAATTATCCGGTTTCGTGTCGTCTGAAACGGTTTTCTGAGACGTAACTTCCCCATTGAGATCATGGAAGCGCTAATATATCGGGCGACTGTCCACACTTTTCTGGAAAGACGAACATTAATACGACAGCTTGCTGATTGTGCCGTCCTGATAGCTAAGCAAATAGTAGAGTTTGCCGTTGCCACGAATAATGTCAGTTGGCCGCGAAAGACCGTCGAGCAGGATCTTTCCGTCTTCATTGAGCACTTTGCCAGACTTAGCCGCAAATCCCATTGCTCCGAAAACACCATGCTGGATGACGATGGGCTTTTGGTTCGCTGAAAGTGTAATGCCGGTCAGGGTTGTGAAGTTAGACTTGTAGACCTCAACCGCTCCCGAGGTCTTTACCTCAAAAATTTTGGCATCGCCCGGTGTAAAAGGGAAGCCGGTTAATGTGCTTACGAGGAATTTGCTTCCGTCGTAAACGATGCCCGTTGGCACAGCCTCCACGCCCGTCGCAACATTGGGTATTTTAGCAAACAAGCTTAGGGCGCCGTTTGTCTTGTCTCTTTTAATAATGGCATTGCTTCCGGCGTCAACGATGTACATATGATCGTCCGGCCCGAATGTGAAATGGTATGTATTTGAATTAATGGGATTGGTCAAAGCCAGGCTTTCGACATAGCTTCCAATGTCTGCTGAGTCGATAAGGGCCAGCGCAACAGGGCTGTCGCCGGATTTGAAGGACGACACATCGGCTGTGTAAAGTATGCCGTTGGAGCCATGCAGAAAATATAATTTCCCTGCGCGGTAAGCCAGATGAGCTATTCCTTCTATGGATCCTTCCCGCATCAGGGACTGGAGACCGGTAACAAATGTTGTTTTAACGCCCGATTGGGTAATCATGGATACGCTGCCATCATCGCCCTTACCAGACCCGGCTTCGGTTACCCACAGGTTGTTCTTGTCATCCGCGGCCATCCCGATCGGATATTTCAGCCCGCTTACAAATAGTTCGGAAGACAAGGTTTCCGGTTCAGGTTCAAAAATGTCGTGGTCTGTGCAAGCCAGGACGATGAGAAAAGCCAGTAATGTTGAAAGTGAGTAAAGTAATTTTTTCATTGTTTTGAAATTGAGGTTGTTAAGGATGATGATTGTGGCGTTTTTGGCTGTGCAGACCAGGGAAATCCTGTGAAGAACGCTGTTGCAGCATTTTCACAGAACCTGGCATTCGACATAGTGATTAAGAAAAAAACGTTGAGTAAAATCTTAGCGCAAAAGACGATAGGAAAGCGCCATGGCGCAATAGCAAATTATTGCTATACGTGCCGGTTTTACTTCCTTAATCATTGTTGTGACAGGCGGTTAGAAAAAAGGTTATTTGTTCTTTAATCGAAAGTCAACTTTAAGAGTACACAAGTTACATCCGTCTTATATTCACTCCCATCTCTTCATGCTGCGCAGACTTTTACAATTCAAGATGAATTTGTCTTGCATAAAAATCCACTTGTATGGTCTGCTAGCTTTCCTGGTTTTGCTTTTTACGGATATCTGTGTGGCGCAGGCTCCGCAAACGCGTGTAAACATTCAGTTGCTTGGTCCGGAGCAAGGCTTGCCCAGCCGGAATACACGCGCTCTCGCCCAGGATGGCCGCGGCTTTATGTGGGTGGCAACCGGCCAGGAACTATGGCGCTATGACGGTTACAGTTTCCAGAATTTTACGGGCATGCTAACCCGATCCATTGGCAGCGGGACCCTGATCAACCAAATCAAGACCGGGCCGGGTGGCGACATATGGGTGACGCATAATATCGGCGTCAGCATTGTTGATGTCCTTAACCTGACGTGTAAGACCATTAAGCCTTCGACTGCTCTCAAAAGTGTTGATTCCCAACAGCATCTGGATGTTTTTTTTGATAGTGATCAAAATGGCTGGGTTTCAATACCGCGTGGAAAGCTCATTAAGATCAGTAAAGATTTTGTTCCTGAGGCACTATATACGCCACCAACCAATGCGGGGCCGGCCGCTGGTGTCGGCAGCCAGGTTACCAACCTGTTTCTGGACAGGAAAGGCAAGCAGTATGCGTTTAGTGACGGGACTTTTTTGGACGAAATAGATGATAAAGGCAAACTGGTTAAACGAACTGATCTGATAGGAAATGACATTAACCTCCGTCCATTTCGCATCTTCAGTGTGGTGCAGACAAGTGTAGATACGTTATCAATATATTTCGAGCAAAAAAAAGAGGGAAGCACTTCCGGATGCGGCATTACGCTTTCAAAACCGAACATGTTGGCCCTATTACTGATACGGACGCCCCGATAGCGCCCGGGATTATTTATACCGATAAAGGAAATTACAAGTGGTATAAATCTTCAAAGGAAATTGGTTTACTAAATCAAAAAACGGGTCAATTCACCGATCTGACCACCCGCCTGCTGCAAAAATCAGGTGCAGACATTTACTTTTTTGGCGCGTGTTTAAGCACCGACGGCAGTTTTTGGGTGGCAGGCGTCAACGGTCTGATAAAAGTTACGCTAACCGAAGAGATTTTTAGAAGATACATGAGCGTGCCTTTGGAAAAGACCGGCGATATCGGCAGCAGCGTCAGAGGCATTACTGAGGATAATTCCGGAATGATCTGGGCATGTTCCTATGGGTATAACCGCGACGGTTTGCAATATCTGCTTCATCAGATCGATCCCGTGACACACAGGAGCAGGCATATGCAGCTGCACAGCCAGAACAGGACTTTGAAGAATGTGGTGATTCCTTATAAAGTGCTTTTTACCAAAGACGAGGTTTATGCAGTAACAGATGGCATCGAGTTCCTCAAAATTGATCCTGAGACCGAGGCTTACACGGAGGTGGATTTTCCGTTTGTGAGCGGGCGCGGCTTTACTTCTTTTTACAAACTTAATGACTCAACCTTCTGGACAGGCACCTGGGGTGGAATGGGCATTTATCGGCACGCGGCCCGGATGTTTCAGTTTGGCAGCACATTGGCAGAGTCCAAGGGATTTACTTTTCGTTTTGAAACAGATATTCAAGTCCAAAACCTGAAACTGGATATGCAGACGAGGAAAAATCTGTATCTGATTTTCAAAGAAGCGATGAACAATGCTGCCAAATATTCTAATGCCAGCACCGTAGATGTATTTACAACGCGGGAAAGTGGCCATACGAAGCTGACTATCCACGACAATGGCAGGGGCTTTGATCCCGATTTCATCAGGAAGGGCAATGGATTGGCGAATATGCACCACCGTGCGGCACAGATGAACGGCCAGCTTATGATACATTCCGTCATTGACGCCGGAACCACCATTACGCTGGTATTCTGAAGCAATGAGGATGACTAGTATTTGCTATATTGTAGAAGAAATTCGATTGCTAATTTTGCAGGATATTGTATTTCAACATCATATCAATTGCTATTGACTCACCGTATGGCGTCAAGGATCATAATTTTCGACGATAATCAGGAAAGGTTGAACAGCGTGTCCATGCTTCTCAATCTCTCCGACGGTTTCGTGTGCACCGGAACTTTCCCCAATGCCAACAACCTTCTGGCCAACATTACCGAATCGAAACCGGACCTTGTGCTCATGGATATAGACATGCCCGGAATCAACGGCATAGACGCCACCATCCTGATCAGAAGGCATTTTGGTGCATTGCCCGTGCTGATCCAAACGAACTTTGAGGAAGATGAGCGGATTTTTGGCAGTCTGCAAGCCGGTGCCAACGGATATTTATTGAAAAAGACAAGTCCGGAGCGGTTTATCGAGAGTTTGCGGGAAGCACTTGAAGGCGGCGCGCCTATGACCG
Organism: Dyadobacter alkalitolerans DSM 23607; assembly: GCF_000428845.1. Taxonomy (GTDB): domain Bacteria; phylum Bacteroidota; class Bacteroidia; order Cytophagales; family Spirosomataceae; genus Dyadobacter; species Dyadobacter alkalitolerans. The sequence goes on from NZ_AUAS01000007.1 coordinate 325,354, forward strand.
GCAGCATTGCCACCAAAGTCCTGCGCTACTTTTCTGCTGAAACCACAGCTAAAAAAGACTACCGCCTGACCGAGCGTGAAAAGCACATATTAGGTTTTCTGGTCAAAGGTTACAGCTATAAATTAATCGCCGCAGAATGTGATATTGCCTACAACACAGTAAATAACCACATCCGCAATATTTACGATAAACTTTACGTAAACAGCGCCACCGAAGCAGTAAGCCTGGCGATCAGGGAAAGGCTGGTGTGAGGTTTGGGGGGCTCAGTTGTCAATTAAACTTAAACATATCAACATTCCGGCTGAATGATTTCATAGAAGTCATCTGGTCCATAGATGGATAAGTAATATTTGGCATTGCATTCCCGACATTATTGAGCGTGCTTTCAACAAATAATTTGGCTGTAAGCTGTTCTGATACATTTAATTCGGACTTGCAGTGCGTTTCTTCAACAATGTCTAGTTTCTTTATTGCCAAATCCTTTGCATTCATGTTGCTTTTTGTGAATAATCTGGCATGCATATCATTTGCTGATCCGCTCAATTCAGCATTACATGACGTTTCCATCCTCAGGTTAAAGGAATTCAATTTAACCATTCCGGTAATGGATGATTTGGTTTGAAGTTTTACAACCAGAGAATTATTTTCAAGTGGAGAAAGCAATTTGATATTGGAAACGCTGCCCAATATGCTGTTTATATTATTGTTAAAAGTCAGCTTTATTTTAGGGCTTGTTACATTTCTTAACGGTTGATTTCTCTCGTAATGAATAACAAGCGTGTCGCCGTCGACCTTACTCACAATGTGCTCAATAATATTTGATTCTGCAATTAAAGAAACAGAATTGGTTTCTCCTTTTTGTAAATCTACATCCAGTCCGATAATTCTTAAATGATTAAAATTCGGAATCTCCCGACTGGAATTTGTCATTTGCTTATTGCCGACAATTTCTGTTTTGATGCCTTGGCCGACCACTGTGGTGCACGTTAATGCAAATAGGGATGCATAGAATAGATTTTTCATGGTATATAGATTTTGTATACACCAATAATACAAAAGTTTATAAGATTAGTCAAATACAAAATGCGGGGGGGGCTGATTGTTTCTACCTCAGGGAAAAAAGGGAACTTCGATTCATATAGGGATAAATTGATCCCCTATTGCACAAATTGAGACATACATTTACATTTGAAATATGTATGAGCGGAAAACATTGCCGAACCTGAATTGTAGCCTTGATCTGATAGGCGAAGTGCTCTATGGCAAATGGAAAATCCGTTTGCTGTGGTTTATCAATGAAGGTCATAAACGTCCAAGCGAGCTCCAACGCAAAATTCCCGATGCGTCACGCAGGGTTTTGAATATTCAGCTGAAAGAATTGGAAGAACACGAATTGGTGACCAGGAAAATTTACCCCGTTGTGCCGCCAAAAGTGGAATACAGCCTAACAGAATTTGGCAAGACACTAATCCCCGTCATCGCCGCATTAGGGCAATGGAGCGATGAACATGAAGACCGTTTGCGTGATGTGATTTTGAGACAAGTGGTGAGTTCTGAATGATGGATTAATTTGCGCAATGAAAGCAGACAAAAAAAGGGAAATGTATAAAGCAAAAAACAGAACTTAGGCGATTTCTCGTCTAAGTTCTGTTTTGTAAGCGGCAGCGGGATAAATTTCAAATCACTACTAGCCGCAACTCCCATCTGATTGTTGCCTAACAGATTCAAATCCTTCAATATCCTTCGTTTTGCACAATCGCCGGGCTGCTGGTAATTACTGCCAGTGCCGGAATTGGGTACAGCAGTTGGTAAGCTTTAATGGGCGATGAAATGCCCACAGTTGCTTTGCCAGGTCCTGATACTTTCGCATTCATGACTGTGAGTGCGCGATCCGTACGCAGGAGATCAAACCAGCGATGTCCTTCAAATGGGGATTCCAACCTTTCTTCGTTGTAAACCGCTGCCTTGAATGTTTCGTAGGTCAGGCCGCTCAAATCTTTAAGGCCTGCGCGCTTCCGGACCGAATTAATGGCCGTGTAAGCATCGGCAACCGGTCCTTTGTTTACTTCATTCAATGCTTCTGCATACATTAAGAGAATGTCGGCATAACGGATCACGTACCAATCCGCTCCCGAATCGGCATAACCGCCGCCTGTTTCGCGCTCCACGTATCCACGGATGTATTTGGCTTTAACAAATGTGCTCCCATTCTGATATCCGTCGGCGATATTGTTGCGGCGTACATCGCCTGTTGTATAGGCCGCAGCGATATCGTCGGTGGGTTGGTTAAATCCGTAAGCTCCGCCTGAGGGAATGGTAATCCCCTCGGAACCGGTTGGCGCGAAGTGATTGGGCAAGTTTGAACCCAGGCCATTGGCTGCGCCTTTGAATTGCGCCTGCCAGATCGCCTCCGGATTTCCCTGCTGTCCGGCTTTGTATAAATCAGCATAAACAGGCAGCAGACTATAAGTGCCGGATGAAACTACTTTTTTGAATTCGGCAGCAGCTTCTGCATATTTTTTCTGTGTCAGGTAAACCTGCCCGAGCAGACTTTGGGCAACCCCCAATGTTGCGCGTCCCACAGAAGCGTCATCATAAGAAACGGGCACCAATCCCTCCGCCTTGATAAGGTCAGCTTCAATTTGCTTGTAAACATCCTGAACCGAGGCACGGCCAACTTCGTAACTGGCATCGATGTCAGTAACCGGTTCCGTTACCAGCGGAACGCCTCCGTATAACCGCACCAGATTGAAATAAGCCAGCGACCGCAATGTAAGCGCTTCGCCGGTGTATTGCTTTTTCAAATTATCCGCAACAGTTGAGCCATCGATCTTGGCAAGAATGCTGTTGCTTCTGGCGATCAGCACATAACTATTCTGCCAGAAGGCGGTAAGGTGCTCATTGTCTGTTGTTTCGCGGAATTCATCAAGATTTCTTTTTGCATCATTTCCATCTCCGCCAGCAGTAAGTTCGGTGGTGTTATCGGAACGAAGATCGACGAGCAGGGGATAATATCCATTACCGGAATACACTTGTGCAAATGCAGAATAAGCACCTACCAGCGCCTGGTTGAAATCAGATTCGGTTTTGAAAAAATCAGTTTCACCGACCTGGGAAATGGGTTTGGATTCCAGGAAATCATCACAGGACGTGCCCGCAAATGCCAGGGCAACCAGGATAACAGCTGTTTTTATATTTTTTGAGGTCATGTCAATTCAATGTTAAATGATCTGGGTTTCAGTTGGATCAAAAGCCAAGGTTAAGGCCAAATACAATCGTTCTCGCCATAGGGTAAGTGCCATAGTCGATGCCCGGCGTAAGCGCAGAAGAAATCCATGGGTCACCTTCGGTGGTGTTTACTTCGGGGTTGTAGCCCGAGTATTTGGTAAAGGTGTGCAGGTTCTGAATGTTCACATACACCCGCGCATTTTTCAGGATCGACCCATTGAACAACTTGTCAAATCTATAACCGAGGGTAACGTTTCTGATGCGCAGGAAAGAGGCATCGTCTACGAGGTAAGATGAAATCGTGCGGTTGTTGGCCGAGCTGCCCGCACCAAACGTCCTGCCATCACCCGGCTCTTCCGGAGACCGCCAGTAATTCTCGGAAATAGTCCCGTTGTTGCGGTAAGCGCTGCGTTTTGTCAGGTTCATCACCTCTACATCCTGAACGCCTTGCAACGAAAACCCGAAGTCCAGGCTTCCATAAGTGAAGCTGTTGGTCATTCCATAAGTAAACTTGGGAAGGTTATTTCCAATGATTGTTTTGTCAGAATCATTGATCACGCCATCATTATTGATATCGCGGAACTTGGCATCACCGGCAAAGGTGTTGGGTAAATGCGCGGATGCATTCACTTCGTCGATTGTGTTATAAACGCCATCAAAAATGTAGCCATAGTAGCTTCCCAGCGGGCTGCCGATCTGTGTAATATGTGTCAAAGAGTTCTCCTGAGCCCGGTTAGCAACAATGATTGGCGTTCCGCCCGCACCAAGGGATTCTACTTTGTTTCTGTTAAAAGAAATGTTGGCATTGGTATTCCAGGTAAACTTATCCGTCTTGAAATTTCTCGTCTCCAATGCGATTTCAAGTCCTTTATTACGCAGACTTCCCAAATTGCGCAGGGCCGTTTCGTAACCTGTTGAAAGCGGCACAGGCACGTTGAGAAGCAGGTCGGAAGTCAGTTTGTTATAATAATCAACATTCAGGAAAATACGGTTTTGGAACAGCCCCAGATCGAGACCGAAATCGATTTCCTTGGCTTTTTCCCATCCCAAATTTGCATTGCCTAATGAACCCTGCGCCAACCCGCTGGCGATAGAACCGTCACCCGAGCCTAAAATATAATTGCTGCCATAAATCAGTCCGACAGAAGCATAGTCGGGAATCTGGTTGTTTCCAATCAAACCATAGCTTGCACGCAACTTCAACTCACTCACGGCATTTACATTAGCCATGAAGTTTTCCTCCCCGATTCTCCATCCAACCGAAGCGGAAGGGAAGTTTCCCCATTTATTGTCCGAACCAAAACGCGACGAGCCATCGCGGCGGAAAGTGGCCGTCAGAAAATACTTTTCATTGAAATTATAGGTCGCACGGCTTAGCAACGAAAGCAATGTCCATTGCGAACGAATAGAGCTTCCGCCCGTCACAATCCCGGCATTCAAAGTTGGCACAAGGTCGTTTGGAAACGAATTTGCATTAACTGCCGTGGAGTTGAAGCTCGACTTCTGTTCAGTCAAACCCACGAGTACATTCACGTGATGCTTTTCAGCAAACGAGTTGTTATAGGTCAATGTATTTTCATTAATCCAGCTGACATTGGTAGCCGCGTAAGAACGACCGAATGATGGATTTACACTGATAAAGGAAGGTGAGAACTTGTTGTTGCTGAATGTATTGACATCCGCATTGATGCTGGTTTTGAATTGCAGGTTTTTCAAAATGTCAACAGTCGTGAACATGCTGCCCACCGTGCTGAACTGGTTCATGGTGTTCTTGATGCCTTCACCAAAAGCCAGCGCGTTGTTGTAAATAATATTTTGCGTGGTGCCGTCGTCATAATGCAGCGTGTAAGATGTTGCATACGTGCCATCGGCATTGCGTGCAGGATACAAACCCGGAACGGACATTACTGTGGTCGCTACGGCGCCGTAATCCTGGATTCCGCCCGTGGTTGCGATCCGGTTATTGGTGTAAGATGGCGCAACACGGAAGCCTACTTTTACTCTTTCCGACACTTTTGCGTCCACATTTAAACGAAATGCATATTTCTTGAATCCCGAGTTAATCACAATTCCTTCCTGGTTCTGATAGTTACCGGAAAGATAGTAACGCGCATTTTCTGTTCCGCCCGAAGCTGCAAGCTGATAATTTTGCATCGGTGCACGGCGGTAAAGCAGGTCTTGCCAATCGGTGAATGGGAGGGAGGCCGCGTTTTTAAATTCATCCGCTATTTTATATTGAGGGCCGCTTCTTACGGAGTTAGGGTCCGTAGCCTTTCCACCTGCACGCACCCAGTCTGTGTTTCTCTGGTCTGTGAGCCGTTGTGTATATTGCTGGTTGCTCATGATCCCAACTTTTTTCGCAATTTCCTGAAAACCGTAGCTTGCATTAATGCTGATTTGTGACTTGCCCGCTGCTCCTGTTTTTGTTGTGATCAAAACCACACCATTAGAGCCTCGCGATCCGTAAATAGACGTAGCCGACGCATCTTTCAAAACATCAATAGACTGGATATCACCAGGGTTAATGCTGGCCAGTGGGTTTACCGGAGACTGATCCCCAATATCGCCGCCCTGCGCAGATGCATTACTAACCGAGTTGTCAAGAGGTACGCCGTCTACCACATACAAAGGCTGGTTACCTGCTGTAATAGAGCCTGTTCCCCTGATTTTCAAAGAAATTCCCCCGCCCGGCGCAGCCGAAGTTTGCTGCACCTGAACACCCGCCATTTGTCCTGCCAGCGCTTCACCAAATGAAACCACCGCCCGATCCTGCAATTGCCGGGAACTAACAGAGGCCACCGAACCGGTCAATTCTCTTTTTGACTGGCTTCCATAACCTACAACAACGACTTCATTGAGTGATCTATCGCCTGTTTCGAGTTGAGGTGAAATCGTTGACCGGTTGCCGACCGGCTCTTCCACGTCACTATAACCTATATACGTAAAGAGCAATGTGCTATTGCGAGGCACCTGAACTTTATAAGCGCCATTCGCATCAGAAACAACACCGTCTGTGCCGCCTTTTACCCGAATGGATACGCCAACCAGCGGCTGGCCAGTCGCTTTCTCAGTAACCTGGCCACTAACATCAACAAGATTTGCCCGACTGGAAGTCTGAGCCTGTATGGCAGTGCCACAAAAAAACAGAAATAGCACTTTGAAGAGTATTCCCGGAGGCACTCCGCACGCGTTGCGGAAACAATTGGATGCTTCGGTAAAAATTTGTTTTCCCATAGGTCATGGAAGATTAAGTTGTCTAGAAATGATTGAATCGAAAGGTATCGAAACAAATATAATGTTTTTATTAAATGTAAAATGTTTTCGTAAGAAAAAAATAACAATGACAGTTTAAAAAGAAAGGTAATGTAGATTTTGGGGAAATTTTATTGATAAGAGACAGTAGAAAATGAAAATGCTTCCAAACGCAGGTCCGGAAGCACTTTCATTTTCTAAAAAAAATACGGATTATAGGAAGCGGATGCCGCTATTTATATTGCTGCCAATTCAGTTGCTTCTTCATAACAGGCAACTTGTGTTGTTGCGCATAATCGTTCCTGACTTGCTGTACATCATTCCACCATTGGTTCAATGGATAATGCAATTCCCTGTAAATAAGATAGCTGAGATCGAGGGTGCGCACTGGCTGGTGATCCTTAATGTCGTCTACTTGTTGCAGGAACTTGCGTCCGTTGGCCTCTGCAACGAGCGGGTGCCATTCTTTAAACCATACTTTCTCGACGAATGCGAGCGTACTGTCGCGTTGCGTTTTTAGTTTATTAACCTTTTCAAGCGCAGCATCCAGTTGTTGAATTGCTGCGGCTGGATTGCTCGCCGCATTTGAGGACGCTTTTTGTAGCAAATCGGTTACCTCATTCAATGCCACCAGCATCCGCAAGTTTTGCCCGCAGATCGCCGCAACAGATTCCAGCACTTCTAGGTTGTAAAGCTGCGTTTTGGCGAGCGATTTGTTTTTTTGAAGTAATCGAAGTGCGTATGCATTGCGCGGAAGCATCGCTTTTGCAGTGGCAAGGCGCTCTGCATTAACCGGGTAAGTTTGGTTTGGAACCGCAAGGGAACCGGACGCTGGCACAGGTAAGAGGGGTAAGGTCTGGTCTCTTTCAGGTTGGAGGAATAAGCTATCCGAATTTCCCTTGATCATCGGTCGCCAGGTTGATGGAATCCAGTCCCAGCTTTCGGTATGAAACTCTGCCTGAGCACTTAACGCGCGGTACACACTATCCATATCCTTTTGAGCGGGTCCGTAAAAAGCATTCATAAACCGCGCCGAGGCGTTTGCGGGAGTAAGGTTTTTATTGTTCCATCCGGCAGCTGTGGCTGTAGCATATCCCAGCCAGAATGTTTCAGGATGCAGGCCCGCATCGCCCCAGCCCGCAATCACTACGCCTGCAAAAGAGGACAGGTTTTCGTCAAATGCGGTTTTGATTTCTTTCATCATATCCGCCACCCGGCCCGAGGAGCGGTCGCTCCCATCCGCCATGACATTGGTTTTTGTATGCAAAGGATAATAGTTGGGAAATACAGGTTCGCCACCCTGCGTGGCTGTGTAAACAAACTGCCTGATCCCGTGCTTTTTATAATCGGCGGCAATCGCATTGTTATAAACACCATTTACCAAATGCTTGGGCAATGCGGTAATGTCCTCTTTTCTCAATGGAAATTCACCCCAAAAAAGCACCGTGCGGCCCTGTTCGTGCAGCCTATCGGCCATTTTTTTAATAAACCACGCCAGTAAACGTCCATTTCCGCCAAGACTGTCTGCCACCGGTTTTTCCGAAGGCGCTTTCCCGGTGTAGTAAGCCTCATCATTGGAAAGAATAATGTATTTGCTGCCTTTACTCGCATTGATCAATTCGCTGAACATTGCGTCGAGCAGTTTGAATGTTTCGGGATTGGTAACCGAAAACTGATAATTAATGTCGTCGATCAGCCGCAGTTTCCGGTATTCCGGATGTTTCAGGATAAACGAGACATGTGCTGGTGCATCCAGAAACGGCACGAGATCAACATAATGCGCTTTTGCATAATCCGCCAGTTCCTGATATTCTGCCGGAGATAATGCATAAGGCTCCACAATCGCAGGTGCGGATTTGTATTGAAAATGACCTTCCAGCTTGATCGTAAAAGCATTGATCTTAAACGTGGACGCCTGCCGGACAATACGCTTCAATGCGCTTAGCTTCTCCAAATGGTGGGCATCATCCCAATAAATCATCCTGATGTCCACATTAGGCCAGTCGGTAACCTCACCTTCCGGAAGCTGCATTTTTGGAGCCTGCTCGCGTAGTAATTGCAAGAAGGTCTGAACACCATAATACAAACCTTGTGAAGCATTAGCCGTTATGGTAACACTTCGTGGTTTCAAACTCAGCCGGTAAGCCTGGCGCGCAAGCGCAACCCGGTTTGTATCAACACTTTCTCCAATTTTAACAGATCCTTTTTGAACCACCAGCCGAATGGTAGGAGAATTAGCGGAACTACCAGTTGCAATGGAAAGCGGAAGGCCGGCTTCCTTTAATCCCTCTCGCAGGCTTAGTAAAGCCTGTTCCTTGGAAAGTGCCGGATCGGCAACAATCTTCCAGTTTTTGTCAATTGGAAACATTTTTTTAGCCAGCGCAATCTGTTGCGGAAGCGGAAGTAAGGCTGAACCTGGGCCGGTTTTTTTTACATGATTTGGCTGTGAGGCCTTGTTCTGTGCATTTGCCAAGATTGCTACGAGGACAAAGCAGCAAGCCAGCAAAAAGCTCCTGCTGGTTTTAATTGAACGAGCCTTTGGGGAATTCGGAATGGTGTACAAGGCGGAAAATTTTAAAGGTTGTTTTTGGAATAGCTTTGGGGGTGCTTGGACAGAAAATGGCATAGTACATTCCACAATCACTCCGAGTGCCCGCTAGGGAATGCAATTAAAAACAAAAAGATAAGGAAACGAAACTTTTTGATTCAAATTTAGAGATGAACGTTTCTGTTCAGCGTTCGTTGCTGTACCCAATGAGCTGCCAGCAGTTTGAAACAATTTTGAAGAAGGAAGTGCAGATATGGTTCTTTCTTCACTTCCTGTTTATGGTCGGGGAGGTGGGAGAGGGAGGTTTTCATCGGGGGGTGTAGGTAGTGTGTTACATTATTCTCTTTCTATTCCTAATTGAAAGCAAAGTGCATCCACTACGTCAACCTGTGTGTCCAAACTGGTCGCAGTTCCATAAAGCAATGAAAGTCTTTGTTTATCCAGAGTGCGAATTTGATGGCACAAAATGACGGACTCGTTACCAAGACCAAAATTATTTGCAGAGATTAACACTTCGTTTGGGTAGATTTTCCCGCCAGGGTTGCGAGTTGTGATCGGAATAACCTGTGTGAATTTCACTAATGTCGGCCAGAAACATTGGATCTTTCGCAGCCATTTTCATTGCCTCAAGTTTCTTAGACTTAGCATCGATTTGATCATCGACATATACAGTTACCTCCGTTTTATCGCGAAAGTTGGGTGGAAGCGTCAAGATCACCTGATTGTTTTTTACCGGACAAACGATTTTATAAGTCATAGCCAATTTATAAGTCATAGCCAAGAATTTTCCGTAATGTACAAAATTTTAAAATAGTGAGCTTGCTATGTATTGCAGCCCCTCATTCTCAATCCATAACAATCTATTTTGCATTTACATCCAAAATCTTCTCAATTCGCCACACCCCTAAGCAATTATCACCTCAATATTATGCTGCTTCAGCATCCTCAAATCCGACTCTTCAATCTTATCATCGGTTACCACTTTGTCAATCTTATCAAAACCGCAAATAAACGCCAGGCCCGACTTTTTGAATTTTGAGGAATCGGTTACGACGATTACTTCTTCGGCGATGTCGATCATGATTTGGTTGAGGTGGGCTTCTTCCATGTAGTGGGTGAAAAAACCGGCGTTTGACTTCATGCCGTCGATTCCCAGGAACAGTTTGTTGCAGTATAATTGCTTGAAGTTCCGCTCGGCCATCGGACCTACTAGCGACATGGAGAATTCTTTCAGATATCCACCCGGCATATGGACCTGCAGATTTTCGTATTGCGCCAGGTTATTGACAATGTCCAGCGCGTTGCTGATCACAGTCAGGTTTTTGAATTTGTCGAGGTTATTGGATATTTCAAAAGTTGTTGTGCCGGAATCCAGAATGATGCTGTCATCTTCATTGATCAGCGACACGGCTTTCCGGCCGATCAGCCGCTTGGTATCGTGGTTGATCTTCCTTTTTTCGGTAACCGTCAGGGCAATGTTGTTGGTTTTAAAAGCCCCGCCGTGCGCCCTTACGAGCAGGTTGCTATTTTCCAGCTTATCCAGGTCATTGCGGATCGTTACTTCACTCACTTCCAGCATTTCACTTAGATCATTCACATTTACTTCGCCCAACTCATCGAGCTTTTGTAAGATCAGCGAACGGCGCTGTGCGGTCTTTTTCATGGTATCAAACCTTTATTCAGTTAATGTCTATTATTCATTTGTCTGCAAGCCAGCCATGCAGGGCCGGTCAAACGAGTTTGTAAAGGTAGCAACATCCGGGGAAATGGTGTTGTAGAAACCAGTATGAACCGTTTCAACCGGCAAAAGGGTTTTCATCCTGATGCGGAAAAGCCCTGTGCACTTCAATAATCTTTTCAATGCGGCTAAGGATCAGCGTCATCATTTCTTTCGGGAATGATGCTTCCACGACAATCAGTTTCAGGTCTGCATCCGGCGTTTTAAAAACCTGAATGTAGCTGACTTCGAACCTGCTTTTGCCAAACAATTGCAAAACCCTGCTCAAAACATTATTGGTGTCGGTGGCGTAAATTGATATCCGGCTTGAATCAGTACACTGGGTTTCCATCGGTGCTATTTTTTGACTTTCACGATGAAGGAAACCCGCTTCGTTTCATGGATAAAAGAATGCGCACCGTGACTGTCCCGGCGTGTGTTGCCATTTTTTGGATATTCATAAATGCCGTAAAAAGTAATTTGGTGACCGTCGGGGCAATCCGGTTTAATCTGCACTTGCGAGGTAAGCCGCTGCGCTCCCGACCAATCATTTCTGGCAAAAAACAGCATGCGACGGTTGTCCATCGCCACATAAGGGTCTTCTGTATAAAGTTGCAGGCCAAAATCGTGCAGCGAATCAAGGTCGGATTTAGTAAAAACGCTGATCCACTCGCCCGGATTGGCGATTCCATCGCCGTTACCTTCTCCGACCACTGTTTTCTCTTCCACTTCCAACTTTACGGCTTGTCCGTCGGCAATTTTAAAATGGGTGAGCGTTTTTTCAGGTGAGTAAAAAGGGACTTCCAGCAAAAACTGATCTTTTTTGTCATTATAACGTACTACTAATTTCAGTTTAGCGCGATCCAGACCCGCACTCCGCGAGCGAATTCTAAATCCTGTTTTTTCATGTAAAGCGCCTTGCGCGAGTTTTCCAATCGCGATGGCCGGGTCGATAACCTCTATTTCTTCATCCTGTGCAATTAATTCAATGTGAATAGAATCCACCGCAGATCCACCTTTGTTAAACAATACCGGACTCAGGTACACAATGTCTCCAACGCCAGGCATTTGCCGGTCAAGCTTGTAGGTCGCCATCGTAATGTGCCCGGGATCACCGGACTTGTATATTCCAATGTTAGTCTGCTCACCGGTTCCCTGCCATTGTATGCGGCCTTTTTTGTCGCTTCGCACATGCGAGCGGGAAATTTTGCGGGCAGGCACATCCAGTTGAATCAGCTCAAATCTGGTATTCGGCGCGTAAATGCTGTCAGTTATAATGTTTACAGCAAGATTGGGCACGGATGGGCCATCGGGCAGCCATTTTTTGGTTTGTAAACTAAATCCTTCCTTGTGCACATCATCCAGCACGGTAAATCCCGGAATCTTGCGGTTTGTGCTGACATTGTAATTCCAGACTGAAAAGTTGGGATACAAATCAATATGATGCCATTTCTCCGGGCGGGCTAGCGGCATCCGGAAGTAATTCATGTGAAAATCAAACTGTCCTTTAATGTTGACCGCATTGTGAAAGCCCCTGAAATAACCGATGCCATAATGCCAGCTTTCGTAGTTCAGTTCAAGGGTTTGGTAAGCGTCATCTATCTCCTGGTCATGCTGACGCAGAAAATCCTTGCTGCCTAAATGCATCCTAACAGGCAAGCCGATAAAATTGCGCCCCATTTCTTTAAACGGCGTATAAATCTGCAAAGCTTTCGGCCCGACCGTAAACGAAGCCGAAGGACAGAAAAACGAAGCACTTGACAGCAGATGCGGATATTTGGAAGCAACCAGCATCGACATAAATCCACCCATGCTCAGCCCGGAAACCGCCCGGCCTTCCCGGTAAGCCTTGGTGCGATAATGCGCATCAATATATTGTACAAATTCCGGGAAGTAATCAACAAACTGCCGGTCTTCCTTTACCGGTGCAATGTCGTAGGGTCGCGGATATTGTGCAGGCATATAGCCATCCCATTTGGCGATGATCACATCATTGTCAGCTACATAGCTCGCAAAGTTGTCCAGCGAATCGGGTCCGCAGCGTTCGTGATTTCCATTAAATTCATCGTAATAGCGAGCTTCGCCAGAACGTGAAACTTCCCCCTCGGCCGGACCATTGAACCGGCCTGCATTGCCGTGGAAATAATAGATTACCGGATAATGCCGCTCAGGATGCACATAATAATCTGGCGGCAGGATCAGCCGAAAATTCCGGTTTTCCCTGAACACCTCACTATAATGCACCTTGTCTTCAATGATCGCTTTGCGCTGTGACGGCTGCGCGTAAACGTTCCGCATTGCAGCTGTTAATAACAATATAAACACCCCGAGCAACACCAGATAATTTTTGCCCTTTTGTAAATTAAAAAGTTTGTCAATCTTATTCATATGATGCTAGCAATTACCAAAGGCTGGATGGAGGAAAAGAGCGCTCACGCAGTAACGATGAAGATTCAGGGATGGACTTAGGATTATTTTTTGCCTTTTGAAATGAGCTCGCCCATTTCCATACGGACTTTATGCCATTGTTCCGGATCATAGCTCCAGACGTCCAGGTTACCAATGGATTTTTCGCCAAAAGGCTCCTTAATAAGCTGATCAACAAGCGCATCTGCACGTTTGGTGTTGCCGTCGATCTTTGCCAGCAATCGCAGATATTCATATTCCTGCACGCCGTCACGCATGGTTTTCAGGCGGATCGACGGACAAGGCTCGGACACATTCGGAACCATGCCGGGTTTGTAAATGACCGAGCCGTTTCCGTTGAATGTCCGGTATGTGAATTCCGCATCGGCCTCAGACGCTTCTTTGTAAAAGTCTTTCCAGGATTCGGGATCGTACCAGCCACGTTCCCAGCCAGCACCCACGCCCCAGCTGATCCAGGAGAAAGTTTTGTATTTCCAGCACGACCAGCTGATCGCGCGGTCGTTGATCAAAGGTAAATCAATAAATGTGGAACTGCCCACCCAGCTGTTCAGCTTAGCTTCATAAAGCATCGGCCCGTAAAGCCAGTCTTTAATGCCCATTTGCTGGTAATGTTTTACGGTGTCAATGTTGTAGTTGATCGTATGCGACGCCCAATCGGTGATGGATTTGCCAATGACGTCCATGGCATCTTTGGTATAACCGCCATCGACCCGGAACTTGGCCTCGGGATATTCTTTTTTGAATAAATTTCCATAAAACACCATCCGTGACCATGCTTCGGGAAAATAGGATTCATCCAAACCATTGAGATAAACTGTCAGCAGTGTTTTTTTAGGATTCACCATTGGCAGTAAATGCTGGCGAACCTGCCGAATGCTGCTTGTATAAATGGCCTGATTCGCTGCATTGCGCTCGACCTCGGGTTTGCCGATGTCCGGCCAGCCGGCAGTGCCGTGTTTGCCATAGACATCGAACGGGAGCGCAAAAGTTTCGAGCGGCTCGCCATAACCCGGGCCGTCGCTGTAACCCTGGGCTTTAGTGAAAGCTTCCCCGGTCAGGTATTTTTTCAATCGCTGGTCAAATTTGGCCCATTTGATTTCGACCTTGGCATTTTTTATCTGGATCTCCGGATCATAAGTCGGGTCCATCAGGGAAATGCGGTTTCTTTTAAAGAGCTGATATACGGCCAGTTCTTGTTTCTCGTCCATCCGGCTGAGGAAACCTTCGTGTTGCAGGCTGGCTTTGAAAAGGTTTTCATTTGGCAATTCGAAGTCCCAGACGGTCAGGTTGACGGGGATCTGTTTCTTAATTGTGCCAATTGTAACGGTGATTACGCTTTGGTATGTTCCCGGTTTTGCCTTTTGAATGTCCAGGGGAATGAACTGATCCACCCAAATAATCTGAGAACGCTGGTTAACAATTCGGTTATTGAAATCCGGCAATGTGAACGGGTACACCCAGCGGCCGTGCACTTCGGCCGAGTCGGTTTGAATAAATTTAAATGGGATCAGCGCATCAGGATACCAGCCTTTTCCCAGAGTAGACCTGGGATAACCCGTGCTGGTGCTCTCCACATTAACCGACCATTCCAGAAAAAGCTCCGATTTCACAGCCAATTCCGTGCTCCCGTTCTTGAAGGGCGCCATGTCAATTTTGATCCCGGTTAGGTCTGAATCTGATTCATTTGTCAGGACAAGCTGAAAAGAAACATATTCCCCCCGCGCTCCTTGTAATGCGACTTTTTTACCATCATATATCCAGTTTTTATCAAGCAGATTGCTTTTTCCAGCCTGGTTAGAGGGAACGCCTTTGAACCGGTGTTCTATAATTTCATTGGTGACCGGGTCCAGCCGGACGGATGAAGGCAGTGCGCGCAGCAGCCATGGGTCTGCGGCGTAAGTTTTATTTCCAATGCTGAATGCAGTGAATGCTAACAAACAGAGGAATAGTCTTGCAAATTGTATCATAATCATGTTTAGGAATAGCTGGTGCATTTATTTTTCAACCGGAAATATCATCAGCTGGCTTAGCGCTTCATTTTCCCCGATTACCATGTATTTTCCGTCGGCCGAGGCTGCCAGCGTACTCAGCTGAAAGCCCCGCCATAAGATTCCCTGCTCTATGCCAGGTGCCACCATCGTAAATTCGGGATTTCCGAGATCATAAAATCCGGCACCATTCTCATCATAAGAAAACAAATGTGAATAACCCGGCGCACCGCCAGCAAGACCATAAAGCTTTCCATCTCCTCCGAATGCCAGGGCTTGTAACCGGGGCATCATAGTAGGCTTACCCAGGTTCCTGACCTTTTTTGTAGCGGGATCCAGCACAAACAGCTGTCCATCACCTGCATTGCCGCCATAAAGTTTCCCATCCGGTGCTTTGGCCCAGGCTTCAACCTGGCCCAGAACTTCGCGTCCCCAAACTGCGGGTAGTGGGTTTTCCAGAAACTCAAATGTCTTTTTAGCCGGATCAAATACAAAAATACGGTTGCCTGCCATACTTCCGTAAATTAACCCGGCATTGTCCTCAATGAGGGATTTGCACAAGTAAACTTCCGGCCCCACGGCGTATTCGTGCAGATTGTTCAGCTCTTTTTCCTTGGGAGCAACCTCGTCGAAGATTTGTACTTTTTTTGTTGAAATGTTAAAGGTAAAAAAGCGACCGCTTGGATAGCTAATGCCATACAAATCAGCACCTTGCTTGTTGCCAAGCAATGTAAAAATGCTTTCTCCGGCAACTGGTATACCCAGGTCTTTCACTTCAATGCTTCCGCCGGCGCCGACGTTAACCTGTATCAAATGCCCTGGCTGCTGATTGTTGTTCACCTGCGCCATCGTTCCTGCGAAAAGCTGGTTGCCGGTGCCTTTACAAAAGCCGGTGGAAATGCCTTTTTGGTCCGGCACAACTTCTTGTAAATCTTTTGTGGTCAACAGGTTTTTGCCGGAAATGGAGGCTGTGAAAAGATAGGGGGATAAGCCTTCTTTGGCCGTAGTGCCACCCAGTACCAAATCTCCCTGCACAGTTAGGGACGTAATTGCATTGCGGTACATTGGCAGGCGTTTTTCAGCGCTGTTAGGAAGCGAAACTTCGATTGCAAACGCTTCTTTTGGCGTAAAAAACGTGTATTGCGCAAGCAGCGGGCCCGACCAGGTTATCAATAAAGCCGATATCAGTATTTTAGTAACATTTCTCATTTCCGGATTGCTTTTTCTGGATTGAATTGAATCATAAACGGAGTAGTGTTATCGCCAGCGCTGGAAGGGTTACGCCGGGCTGCAAAGTACAGGTTACCGTCTTTGTCTCTGACATCCAGGCCCGTAGCCTCCGTCACTACGGTTGTGGGATATTCCTGGAGAATTGTCTTTTTGCCCGTGGCCGGATCAAATTCCACTAAAAGGGTTCTGTCTTTTACAACATAGTTATCGTGGCCGCCGATGATGTAATACAGCTTGCCGTTTCTGCCAATGTTCAGGTTGGGTACATAGGGTCCCCATGCATCCCCATCGCCGGTTTCAATCACGCCACCCAAGTCTTTCACTTTTCCGATACCGTCTTTTTCTGGATAAAATGAGATGAGTTTTGCACCATAAGTGATGAGGTAAATAATGCCTTTGGCTTCATCTTTGGCATAGGCTGTGACGCCTGTAATGATTTTTGAGCCGGGCGTTCCCGGAAATGCGGGCAGGCTTTCTCGTGCAAAGACGAGTGAATCGCTATCCTTTTCGTACTTCACCAATCGTTGCCGCCAATCCACATAATAGCAGTTTCCCCACCAGTCCGTGAATAGTACGCGGGGGACGTGCGAGCTGGCGAGGCGGCCAAGGTCGCGCAGGTGGTTTTTAGCGGGGTTATATACCAAGAAATGCGCCTGGGGATACGAAATTGCATATAACATTCCGGTTTTCGGATCCATGTCCACATCCTTGATGCTTTCATACTGCATGCCAATTCCCAGGTTTTTTAGGCCGTTTTTGGCATCCCATTTCATAAAAAAACCGCCGGCATACCCTTGTGGGTGTTCCATCAAATATTCTTCGCGGGACTCGCCGCCATCTGTTGAGAAATAAATGGAGCCGTCCGGTGCTGCAACAATTTTGGAATGTATTTTCCCCTGCCACTGATAATCGCGGAGATTCGCCATATCCCGGATAAATCCGTTCAGTTTCATCGCGTTGTTCGCAGGATCGTAGGTGTACAGGCCAATGTTATTGCGGTGATTGGTTACGCCGATATGCACCGTATTGGAAGCCGCATTGTATCCGATCGAACCCCAGGTGGAGTGTGCATCCGGGAAGTCGGGATACTCGATAAAGGCAATGTTCTTCTCGCTAATGGCAGATTTCTGGGCTGGTGCAGGCTCCACAAGCAGTAAGCCCGCCATCCAGCATGCCGCGAAGCATAATGGTTTAGGAAAGTTGAAATTCATGAATGCTGTTCTGAATTAACAGTTAAAGGTTTAGGAAAAGATTCTTCGATCTCTAATATTGCTAACTTATATAATTTTGTGCAAAAAACTATATATGAAATAAAAAAATCTTCATTTCATTTCTATTTTCTTTCAAATATTGAGTTTTCTAATCTTTCAACTTATGCGTTGCTGGCTTCTTCAAACCCCATGAGCAGGGCTGCTACAATGGTCAGAATAATTCCTGCGATAATAATGGGATGTGGAATGGTTTGGTATAAGGCCAGTGATAATGTAACGGTAAGCACTGGCGCAAGGGCGGTGGTGATGGGTGCAATGATGATCGCTTTGCCGTAACGAAAGGCATAAACCAGGCAAAGCGCACCAAATGCGTTCAGTGACTGTAAGATAGCAGATAAGTAAGGGCCCTTAAACCCCCATTCGATAGGCTGGGTAAAATCCGTCATGTATAAGGCAAGCGGGATCAGCGCAATAGACGAGAGCATCATATAAAAATAGAGACTTTCGGCCGACATGATCTCGTTGGCAAACCGCATGATACAGCCTTGGGCCCCCCAGGCAAGAAGCGGTATAGCCGTGAGCGCCAGCCACATATAGCCGCTGGTCCGGGCCGAGCCGGCAGGCTGGTAGGAAAGCATAAAAATGGAAATCAGCGCCAGTGCAATTCCGATCCACCCTTTTTTGCCCGTTTTTTCATGAAGTAATACAACGGCCAGCAGGATCGTAACCACCGGCGTGAGTGACAGGATCGGGAAGACGAGATAGGCTGGCGCAATGCGCAGGATGAAGAAAAGCGCCAGTTGCCCGCCAGCTCCCAACAGGCCTACCGCGCTACCCCATAGCACCGATCTTTTATCAAAATCCAGTTTCCAGTTCTTTAATTTTAAGGCCGCCAATGCAGCCGGGATCATCGTCAGCGCCCAGACGGCGTAGCCCAATGTTGCAGGAAAGCCATTTTTCTCTGGAATTTCTATGACAGCGCCCCACACCCCGATGAACAGGACATGAATAATTACGTAAATCGGCCAGTGGTTTTTGGTGCTGCTCATTAATCTTTGATTTTGCTGCTTTTGTACAATTGGTGTTTCTTGATTTTCATGTAAGCGATTGATAGCTAAGGAGCTGCGGATTTAACATAAGTGTCAAACCAATTGATCATTCGCCTGTTCAGATCGGCTTTGCTGTATGGTTTCAGTTCGGGCCGCCAGCCGTGACCTTCGCCTTTGTATTGCACGAGCTGCGTCTTTACACCTTTCTTTTTCAGGGCGATATACATTTCTTCGGCCTGGGAAAAAGGAACTTCGTTATCGGTTTCGCCGTGAAGAATCAATGTTGGCGTGGTTACCTGGGCCGCATTCCGCAGTGGCGACCATTGCCAAAGCAAGTCGAATTGCTCATAAGCGCGGCCTCCGAATTCAGATTCCATTAAGGAGTGATACAAGGAAGTTCCCGCAAAACTGACAAGGTTACTGAGCCCGCCATCCGTAACCGCTGCTTTGAAACGCGAAGTCTGCGTGACGATCCAGTTTGTCATATAACCTCCGTAACTCT
The DNA here is from genome assembly GCF_000428845.1 of Dyadobacter alkalitolerans DSM 23607. Lineage (GTDB taxonomy): Bacteria > Bacteroidota > Bacteroidia > Cytophagales > Spirosomataceae > Dyadobacter > Dyadobacter alkalitolerans. The sequence continues at coordinate 344,506 of NZ_AUAS01000007.1, forward strand.
GGCCGGTCACGCCCAGTTGTGCGGCGTTAAGCCAGGAGTTTTTCTCCAAAACAAAATCCACACCGGCCATTAGATCCTGATAATCACCGCCGCCCCAGTTATTAATGGTGCCGTTCGAAAATGCTTGTCCGTAGCCGTGGCTGCCTCTTGGGTTTATATACACAACCGCATAGCCCGCCTGTGAAAGCAAATGCATACGTTCGTCAAAATCATGGCCAAACATGTTGTGCGGGCCGCCATGAATCAAAAGGATCAGCGGATAATGTTGTGTATGCTCAAAATCCACCGGCGGCATAAGCCATCCCTGGATTGCCGTTCCATCAAAGCTCTCAAACCAGAATGCTTCGGCTTGTTGCAGCGTTTTTGTTTCGAGCCAATCTGTATTTTCGTGCGTGATCTGGTCCGAAACTGCGCCGTGGTTTTTGGCTGAAAAAAGCTCAGCCGGATGATTTGTAGCTGACTTTACAAATACAAAGTCTTCTCCGTTTTTATCCAAACAAAATTCAGAAATGCAGCTTGCGCCGCCCAGAACTAATCCAACTTCTTCTTTATCAATGCTTACGCGGTAAATGGATGTGTCCCCACGATCACCCGCAGTGAAATAGATGTAATGTCCGGACGGATGCCAGCGAATGTGCTCAATCCGCCGGTCAAACGATTTGGTCAGATAGCGAAAGTTTTCACCGTTGGCAGAAATCAATGCGATATGCGTATCCTCAGCAGTGCTGTCGTTGGTCCCGAAGGCCCCTGAAACGGCCAAAAAGGCAATGTTGCTTCCATCCGGCGACCAGGCTGGTTGATAAGCCAGGCCCGTATGCTGCGTGAGGCGGGTGATTACTTTTGTAAAAATATCAACCCTCCAGACATCGCTCTCCTGCATATCATCAGGCCGCGCGCTTCTGTTGCTGATGAACGCAATGTGCTGACTGTCTGGTGACCAGCTAATGGAATGTTCATTAACCTGGCCCTGCGTGATCATTTCCGGTGATCCTCCCGCAGCAGCGATTATATGTATATGCGTATAGGAAGAGTCGGCATAAGTGGCCCTGCCTAGTCCGCCTTTGGATTTATAAAGCAGGCCGTCTATGACCCGGATATCTTCATTTTCTGGTTCTGCTGTTGCAATGTCTGCGCTGAGGTAGGCGATAAATTGTCCATCCGGCGACCAGATACAGTTCTTTTCTGCCAGATGATTGATGAAGTAGGAAGAATCATGCCGACGGACCAAAAATCGGCTTGCTGCTGTCTGAACGGTGTAAATGTAAAGGTCGCCTTCGGCGGTTTCGTATAAAAGCTCCTTCCCGTCGGGCGACCAGGCATGCACATTGCCTCGGCCCAAAATGGTTTTCGCAGTTCTGTCTGCCGACAAAAGAATCGTCAAATCATAACGATCATTTTCAGCTAAATCCGCTACGGAAATGTGATATACAAGCTCCCCGCCAACAGGAGATAGCAGCGGCGTGCCTACTTTTCTGATTTTGGATAAATCGGCTATCAAAAGTCCCCGGGATGAGGGCTTCGTTTCCATTGATGTCATATAAGTGGGTCTGGGAGCGAATGTCTTGTAACGTACATCATTTAGAAGCAGGTTACTTGCTAAAAATACGCTAATATTTTTCTGCAATATATAAGTAAGAATAAATAAAGTAAAAGAAAGGTTTAAAAATTCTTTTTACTTTCGTTTTATGATGTTTACTTTGAGAGGCCATCGAAATGTATTTCAAAATGAAACAAATATGATCCATAATTACCGCCCTAATAATGCAGAAAAATGAAATCAGTGTGCTCAAAAGCGGTGGGGAAGCACACACCCAGCGAGAAATCTTGTCACAACCCGAGCTTTGGCAGGAAGTATATCAACTAATTAATGAACAAAGTCAGGAAATAGCCGGCTTCCTACGTCCCATTTTACAAAAAGAGACCCTGAGCATAGTGCTGACCGGCGCAGGCACTTCGGGATTTATCGGTGAGGCGGCACAAGGAACTTTGCAAAAAACGTGGGACAGACCCGTTCGGGCGGTGCATACGACGGAAATTGTTACCCAGCCGGACGCTGTTTTTATCCGCTCGGTTCCTACACTTTTGATATCATTTGCTAGATCAGGTAATAGTCCGGAAAGTGTCGAGGCAGTGAGGCTGGCCGATGCTTGCTGTGATGAAATTTATCATTTGATCATTACCTGCAATAGTGAGGGCGCGCTGGCGAAAATGAATTCGGTTGCCGCAGGTCACATATACTGCATTGTTTTACCCGAAGCGACCAATGACAAGAGCCTGGCGATGACCAGCAGTTTTACTTGTATGTTGCTCAGTGCCATGCTGGTTGCGCGCGTAGATGCATTGGAAGGTGAATTCGAAAAAATCAAACACATCACGGATCAGGGGCATGCAATCCTGGATGAAAAGTATTTGCTTGAATCACTGGCCCTGAAAGGTTTTGAACGGGTAGTGTTTCTAGGCTCGGGAGCGTATCTGGGCATTGCCAAAGAATGTCATTTGAAATTGCTCGAACTAACCGATGGAAAGCTGTTGTGCATGTCGGATTCGTTTTTAGGTTTCAGGCACGGGCCAAGGGCTTTTGTGAATGAGCATACGCTGATCGTCTATCTGTTTTCAAGAAATCCGCACGTGATGCGTTACGAGCGTGATCTTGCCCATGACATTTCGCGTGACGCCAGGGAAATTCAATGTCTGCAAATAGGGCGTTTTTCCGGATTGTCATTGCCGAACAGCAGCAAAATAGAATTGGACATTGATCCTGAAAATCAATATCAGATGATCCCGGTTACGCTTGTAGGGCAGTTGCTGGGTTATTTCAGCGCAGTGCATTTTGGGATTGATCCGGATAGTCCGTCGACGTCGGGATCGATCAGCAGGGTGGTGCAGGGAGTAAATATTTACAAGGAATAATAATGAGCATTAATGATGGCTATTCCTAAACTATTGGTAGTCGGCGAATTGAATGTCGACCTGATCTTAAATAAAATCCAGGCTTTTCCGCAAGTTGGAAAGGAGATGATCGCAGAGGAGATGGAGATGTGCCTGGGCAGTTCTTCGGCCATTATGGCCGCTAACAGTGCTGCAATGGGTGTCGATACTGCGTTTTGTGGCGTAGTAGGGGACGATTATAACGGTGATTACATTCTGCGGGAACTGGAACGCAAGTCGGTTAGCTGCGCGCATGTCACGAAAGTCAAAGGCCAGAAAACAGGTTGCACGCTGATCTTAAATTACGAACAGGATCGGGCCAATGTGACTTATCCGGGTGCGATGAATGCGTTGACAATCCATGATATACCTTTTGAAAACTCTGCTGTTTACCAGCATTTGCATGTATCAAGCCTGTTTCTTCAAAAAGGGATTCAACACGACATTGAGCAGATTTTAATTAGTGCGCACGCGGCTGGTATGACCACTTCGCTGGATCTGCAATGGGACCCGACCGAGCAGTGGGAATTTGACTATGCGCGGTGCCTGCCCTATGTAGATGTTTTTATGCCAAATGAATCGGAATTGCTAGCCCTTACCAAAACCGGTTCGATCAACAGCGCAATTGACAAAATCTCACCTTACCTGAATACCCTGGCTCTGAAAATGGGCAGAAAAGGAAGTTTAGGAATCCAGGACGGGCAGCAAATTACGGTGCCTTCCTTTGAGGTTTTACCATTCGTGGACGCAATAGGCGCGGGTGATTCCTTCAATGCAGGATTTATTCAAAAATACATGTCAGGAGCTTCCCTGGAAGAATGCCTGCGGCAGGGCAACATGATGGGCGCATTGAATACGACCGCAGCGGGCGGCACTGGTGCATTTTGCGATCGTGCCAGATTGAAGGAGCGGATCAAAGATATTTTGGGAATCGAACTAAGCCTGATATGAAACTGAAAGAAAAACTACAAGAATTAACACAGCTCAAAAAAGGCTTGTTGGCTACCAATTATTACGATCTGGAAACATTACACGGTGTGTTGCAGGCTGCGGCCGAAACAAAACAGCCTGTCATTCTGCAACTTACCCAAAGTTCCATTGAGTACATGGGGCTGAAAACAGCCGTAAACCTGGGACGGAACGGATTGGAAGAATTCGGCGTGGAAGGCTGGATACATCTGGATCACGGCGGTTCGGTAGAGCTGGTGCAGCGCTGCCTGGATGTGGGTTTTGATTCGGTAATGATCGACGGCAGCGAGCTTCCTTTTGAGGACAATGTGAGGCTTACCAGGGAAGTGGTCGAGCGTGCAAGGAAATACGAAGCGCACGTGGAAGCTGAGCTGGGTTATGTTGCAAAATTAGGGCAATCACATCATACCACAGGCTTTACGCAACCAGATGAAGCGGCTGCATTTGTGGAAGAAACGGGGGTTGATGCCCTGGCGGTAGCCATCGGCACAGCGCATGGATTTTACAAAGAAGAGCCGAAGCTGGACATTGATCTATTACGCAAAATTGCAGAGAAAACTGCCGCGACCCTGGTTTTACACGGGAGTTCGGGCGTGCCGCATACGCAGGTGCAGCGGGCAATTTCGAACGGGATTTGTAAAGTAAACCTGGCGACCGAAATCAAGAACATTTTCATGGCTTCCCTAAAAGCCGAATTAACTTACACCAACGACATTGACCTTCGGAAAGTGTTTCCAAAAGCCACCTGCAAAATCACGGAATTAGTGAAAACCAAGCTGGAAATGGTCGGGAATATTCCGGCATAATTTGTGTTTTCCTTGCTGATTTCGGTAGCTGACAAACGGATTTTCATGTTTGTTTGCAAATTCAATCGATAGCCTCAATTCCTCGACTATAATGTTACAATCTGTTTTCAACAACTTAATGCTAAGGCCGGGCAACTGGTCTTAACATGGATTACTGTCTGTATTTCAATGTTTTCGGTGTTTGCGCAAACATTGAAAAAGCCTGAAAGTAACCGGTTTACCAAAGTTGTATTGGCCCAACGTCTTGAAGAACCCATGCAATTTCAAATTTTGAAAGATGGCAGAGTGCTTTATGCTGAAAGGAAAGGAAAATTGAAGGTTTATGACCCAAAGTCGGAAGCAACAGAGACGATAGGTGAATTCGCGGTCAGTACAAAATATGTGAGTAAAAAAGGGGAGGTTACCGAGGAGAAGACGGCGTGCAGGGTGTGATCCTTGATCCTGATTACGACAAAAACCATTGGATCTACATTTACTATTCCCCGGCTGGCGATCCGGCGAAAAATGTGCTGGTGCGTTATGAATGGCCTGGAAAAGAACTGTTGGAAAGCTCCCGAAGGTTTTGCTTGAAGTCGTGGTGACTTAAAAGGTATTGTAAGGTATATTTTGACACCAAAATCCGCAAACACATTGCCGGTAAAAGGAAGCTACACAACGATTGTCCCAAAAGGCCATTCCGACGGCAGCTTCATTTTCCGTGCCGCCTATACGGACCGCGGTGTAAAATCGTTGCCTGCGCAATCTGCACAGGCAACGATTTTACTAAGAAATCCGCTGGTATCCGTCTTTTACGCCGATCAGGCTGATCAGGTCAGCTTTGATGACGACAGTACGCGTGCATTTATCGAGAAGTCCGGCGCTTTTTTAAGATTTGAAAAAACTGATTTAACAGAAATTAAAAATATCGAGATCCTTGGTTCGTCGGAAGAACATGGAGATAATGCTCGTTCCGGCGTCATTGAAGCACGGGCTAATCCGGTTTGGTTCTGGAAATAGATGATTATTCTACCGAAGGTTTCAAAACCGTATATTTCAGATTATCAACAGTAATGCCTGAAACGGATTTAATAGATAATTTGGACATTGGCGTTTCAGGAAAGAAAATATCGGTCATCACCGTTAACCCGTTGTCGGCAAATAGCTCTACGGAAGCAACATCTGCAATCAATGTTAGTGGAATGTTAGTTTCGGCTGCAAACCTGGGTGCAATGTGTTTTTCTCCAAAACCCTTTTCAAAGTCGATTTTTCCTGATTTGGAACGGTCAATGTAGTATTGATTTTTAGCTTTGTCATATCCAATGATCAGTTCGTTGCCTGCTTCATTGGCTAGTACGATGGAGAAATCGGCTGTGTTTTTGGTCGTTAAATCCAATCTAAATAAGCCGGTTTTGTTTTTTGCTTTATCCGTCAGATCCAATTGATCTTTCACCTTTACACTTTTCATTGAAAAACCAGTCGTGTTCAGCACATCCAGTTCTTTAACCGGAACCGAAGTCAGGTAAATTTCTTTGCCAACCGTTTTCAACCCCAGTTCACGGGCGATTGTATTGGCGCTTCTCCACGGATCTGTGGGAACCTGATTGGCGTATTGCCAGTTGCTCATCCATCCCATCAGAATGTTGCGGTTGCCTGTGTTGGCGAATGTTACAGCTGCATAATTGTCGGTTCCGAAATCCAGCCATTTGGTTTCTTTTGAGTTGGAAGTGAATGTCTTACCGTCAAAATTTCCTAGGAAATACTGACCAGCAGAACCCTTGTTTGGGCCACCCGGGTTAATGTTGACGATCAGCACCCAAATGTCTTTCCCTTCGTGTTTGATCGGAAACAGATCAGGACATTCCCATACGCCGCCATGGCCGCCTTCGTTTGCTCCGAATTCACTTTCACGCGTCCACGATTTCAGGTCAGGTGACGAATAAAATGTAATTCTATCTTTGGTTGCCAAAGTCATCACCCATTTTTTCTGCGCCTCAAACCACCTAACTTTCGGATCGCGAAAATCGGTTATGCCCGGATTTTGAAGCACGGGGTTGCCCTTGTATTTCGTCCAGGTTTTGCCGTCGTCCAGGCTGTATGCGATGCTTTGCGTTTCGTGTTTGCCGGTTTTTTGCTTTTCCTGAACTGGGTCGTGATGCGTGAAAATGGCTACTAATGCGTCTTTCCCGAATCCGGCTGTATTATTTTTATCTACAACCGCACTTCCCGAAAAGATGTAACCCAGACTATCCGGATACAAAGCGATCGGCTGCTCTTTCCAGGCGATCATATCTTTGCTCGTAGCATGTCCCCAATGCATGGGTCCCCAAATCTTGTCGTCGGGATAGTATTGATAAAACAAATGGTAAATCCCGTTGTGATACACCATCCCATTCGGATCGTTCATCCAGTTGGCTTTTGGGGTAAAGTGAAATTGCGGGCGGTATTTTTCCTTAAATGTCTGCGCGATAGCGGTTGAGCCGGTTATAGCGCAAATGAGGAGTAATGCAATGATTATTTTTTTCATATCGTTATTTGATTGTTTTTGGATCAGACCAGTTGCTGACATTTACCAGCCTGCATTCTGTTTGTACAAGCCACTGCTGAAATTAATTTGATTCAATGGAATCGGAAGATATTCATCCCGACCGGCTATAAAGCGGGCATCTCCTAAATGCGTTGCCCTGGTTTTTTCAATCTGGAAATAGGCATTAATCGTTTGCGCCGCAACGCCCCAGCGAACCAGGTCGAAGAAATGGTAGCCTTCGCCCGCAAATTCAAGTCGTCTTTCCCAGCGCAAGGCCATTCTTGCATAGTTCTGTGTCCAATCCGAACTTTTAACGTACGGTTTGATCCTGAAATTGGCCGTAGGTTTTCCATCCGCTGTTACTAGCAAACCAATGCTTGTGGCTGCGCGGGAGCGTATCCTGTTGATCAAAGGAAATGCTTCGTCGTGTCTACCCAGTTCTATTAATGCTTCTGCTTTCCAAAGCAGCACATCTGAGAACCTGATAATCTGCCAGTTTTTCGCACTGGACATAAAAGGAGGCACTTTTTGAAAAGACGGATCCGTTGGCAAAACCACTTCTTTAATGCTGGCAAAAGCGCCGTAAACCGCCGGGGCACGCGCCCAGGATTTTTGGAATACATAATTTTTTCCATATTTAAACGGAGCATTTGGCCTTGCTACGGTGTGGTCCAGCCGAGGATCGAACGAGCTGGTCTGGAAGTCGAGGGATGCTGCCACGTCATTCGCAGCGTAGGTTTGAAACAGCGGCAGTCCGTCAGCACTGGTTTTGAAGGAATTGATCAGGTCGTGGCTGGGGACGTGGAAACCGCAGCATCCGTATTCCTGATTCATGGTATAATTCAGCGCATGCCCGTAGTCAAGCCTTCCTAGCGGCGTTCCGTCGTTTTTTGAGTATTGGATTGCAAATACGGACTCCGGACCGTTTTCTGTTGCTGTTAAAAAGTTGTCAGCAAAATCAGCACTTAGGTTGTATTTGCCAGAGTTGATCACTTCATCACAAATTGCATTTACTTCCGTCAGCACGGCTTTGTTAATAGTTACTAGGGCATGGGTTTCGTTTTGTTCATATGCCTTGTACAAAAGGGTTTTTGCCAGATATGCTTTTGCTGAAAACTTGTTAGCGCGGCCTTTGTCGCTCTGGTCGTCAGGTAAATTCTCAGCGGCACTTCGGAAATCGGCTTCAATTTTCGACCACAGTTCCGCATCTGATAGCTTGTCATTGGAAATGGTCGGATAGTCGGTTTTGTCGATGGTTTCGTCTATGTAAGGGACATATTTGAACAAGATTTTCAGTAAAAAGTAGAAGTGCCCTCTCAGGAATTTCAATTCACCCATACGAACTGCCTTTTGCGGATAATCCGCGTCGGACATTGCGCTTACCCTTCTTAATGCATCATTTGTCCGGCTGATGCCAACATACAATCTGAACCAAACCTGGTCAATCAATGCATTATCAACCCTGTTCAGGGAAAATGTTTCGAACAAATGAAATTCGGACAAATCACCCGGCCCGTCCCCGCCTTTGTACATATCGCCTCCGCGAATGCTCCCATAAGCCCACATACTGGAAAAAGGAGAGGTGTAATGATCATTTCCAAGTGCGGAGTAGGCGGCTATAACCATCTTGTCCACATTTTCAGGCGTATTCAAATCGTCGCCCGAAATGACACCTTGTGCCGGTTCTACCAGCGCATCATCGCAGCCCGTGAAAAGCACCATGAGCAATGTCAGGGCGTATATTAATTTTTTAGTGATCATGATTTCAGAATTTTAGAAAGTGACATTCAGTCCGATAGTTCCTATGACGGGGATGGGGAAAGCAAAGTTTGGAATCTCAGGGTCGGGGCCTGTGAAAGCTTTACTTTTAATTGTAAATAAATTACTCCCTTGTAGATACACGCGCGCACTCTGGATTTTCAGGCTATTCAAACTCTTGAAATTGTAGCCGATCTGTGCGTTTCTCAATTTCAAATAGGAACCGTTTTCAATAAAGTAAGTCGAGAAGCGGCCTTCGTTATTCCTGTCTACCAATGTCAGCGCAGGGATATCAGAACTTGTGTTTTCGGGCGTCCACGCGTCCAGCGTCCGTTCACCCCAGTTGGTGCCCGTCCAGAGTGACGAGAAATCGGTGTAGGTTTTGAATTCGTTTTGAACCTTTACATTGATCCCCTGGAAGAAAAAGCTCAGATCGAAATTTTTCCAGCTTACGGAAGTGTTGAAGCCATACATATACTTTGGCGTGCTGTTTCCGATGAAATCCCTGTCCTGCGCATCAATGGTGCCATCGCTGTTCAAATCTGCATATCTGATTCGCCCAACACCTTTTCCCGGCTGGGTTGCAGCATTATCCACTTCGCCCTGATTCTGGAATATTCCGTCGGCTACGTATCCAAAGAATGAATTGGCCGGGCGGCCTAGTATGGTCTTATCCGTTCCGTTTCCCGGATAGGATGCGATCACCTCTTTGGGTAAATAAGTGATTTTGTTTCGATACAGGGAGAAGTTACCTGTCAGGTTGATTCTTAGATCGTTGCCAATTTTTGTGTCATAGGAAAGCAAAGCTTCGAAACCGCTGTTCTTCATCGAAGCGCCATTTGTAAATCTGTTTCCACCATCGCCAATCACAGCCAGATAGGCCGGGCTGATCAGGATGTCGGATGTTTTTCTTTGAAAATAATCAACAGAGCCAGTTAATGTGTTGTTTAAGAAACCAAAATCTACACCAAAATTCGATTCAGCTAGCGATTCCCATCTCAGGGCATCATTACCTTGTTGGATTAATGTAAATCCAGACGGAAGCTGACCCGTGCCATTTCCGCCAATGTCATACGCACTGCCATTATCAAAATCCCAGGTTGGATCGCTGCCGTAAATGGCTGAGTATAAAGACTGCGTAGCATTATTCGGGATTTCCTGGTTACCCGAGCGACCCCAGCCGTATCTCAGTTTTAAGTCGGAAATGAAAGGAATATCTTTAATGAATGCTTCTTCGCTCAAACGGTAACCTAATGAAAATGCAGGGAATGTTCCGAAGCGGTTATCCTTTCCAAAACGTGAAGAACCATCCCGGCGTACAGTTGCCGATGCCAGGAATTTGTCGGCATAAGTGTAATTAACTTTCGCGAAATAGGAGAAAAGGGAATTCGCACTGCCGCTGCCGCCATTATTAATGTTGTTGCTTCCAGCGTTCAGATAACTATAATTGATATTCTCCAATGCCAGGCCTCTTCTGCTTGCCGAAAATTCTTGGGAGATATATCGGATGCTTTCCTGACCCACAACGATTCCGATCTGGTGCTTACCTGTTTGAATGTCATAGTTCAGCGTATTTTGCCAGATCGAATTTCCCGAGTAGTCCTGGAAGTTAGAAATCTGATTGGTTGGATCAGACAAAAAACCGGAGGTGTACGATTTTCGGAGCAGCCTTTTGTAACCACCGCTGTAGTCAATTCCGTAGCTGGTTTTAAGATGCAGTTTTGGGATAATTTCCAGGTCAGCAAATACATTTCCGAAGAGTCGGTAAAAGTTGCCTTTATTCTGCCTGTTGTCCTCAATCAGCCTGACAGGATTTTGTCGGTCAGTCATTCCGGACGCAGGGCCACCCCAGCCGCCAGCCTCGGTGTAGACCGGCACAACGGGCTGCGATACTAGCGATGCAAACAATATGTCGGCGGTAGGAGACTGCACATCCTGGATGTAAGTAGCAGACAGGTTTTCTCCAATTTTTAGTTTTGATTTAAAAAGGGAGAAATCCGTGTTCAGCCTTGCCGTGTATTTTTTATTATGCGTCGATTTTACAATTCCCTTATTATCGTAATAGCCCAACGAAAACATCGTATTTCCCTTTTCAGAACCATTGGAAATAGACATATCATACGATTGAATGATAGACTTTTGTGAAATCTCATCATACCAATAAGTGTTCGCAGGTTTCATCGTTTTTGCAGCATCAATGAATTCGGGATACTTTACTTGATTCAATGACGGACTATTGAAGTCGTTATTCCAATCGTATTGATAAATCTGGTTGGCGTTCGGATCTGCTTTGTCATTGACTGCTGCCTGCCAATAAGCCCGGCCTCTGCCGTCGGCATTCAGTGTTTTTAATTTAGAAGCGTAATCCTGAATTGAAGTGGAAATGTTCACATTCAACCGCGATTGACCGTTTTTTGCTTTTTTGGTGGTAACAATCACAACGCCATTTGCAGCCCGAGAACCGTAAATGGTTGCGGACGAAGCATCTTTCAAAACTTGGATAGATTCGACGTCAGCTGGGTTTATTTCATTCAATCCTCTTTTGGTAGGAATGCCGTCGATGATGTAAAGCGGATCATTATTGCCCAATGTGCTGCCTCCTCTGATCCTTACCGTGGCACCGCCACCGGGCGCTCCATCCGTGGTGATCAACACACCTGGCACTCTTCCCTGCAATGCTTTCGCCGGATTACCCACCTGGCTGTCTTTTATGTCTTTAATGTTCACCACACTTACAGCACCTGTGATATCTTTCTTTCGCTCAGACTGATAGCCGGTAACAACTACTTCATTCAGGCTTTTTGAATCATATTCCAGCGTCACATCCATGATACTGTTCGTGCCCGGAACCACTTCACTAGGCACCATGCCCACGTAAGAAAATACCAGCGTTGCATCACTATTAATGCTGATGCTATACTTTCCATCAGCGTCAGATAATGTGCCATTGGTTGTACCCTTTTCCAGGATACTTACTCCGGGGAGCGTCACGCCGGCGCCGTCTTTCACGGTTCCGGTAATGTTGGATTGAGCAGCCGCAAGTTGCACCCAACAGAGTATGGCAAAAGCGAGAAGCGGTAGTCGTTTAAACATGATTCGTTTGATTATTTGTTAGAAAATCAGCAATTTCTTTTTCGGCAATAACAGGTGTAGCACCTGAATAGGACGCAACCAATGCACCAACTGCGCAGGCTTTTTTGAGGGCTGTGGGAATGGACGAGCCGCATATGTATTCTTTGAGGAACATCGCCAAAAAGGAATCGCCGCTGCCAATGGTGTCCTGCACTTCCACTTCATATCCGCCTTGCGAATGAAATCCATCGCTGGAAAGAACGAGCGCGCCATCGGCACCGAGCGTTACACAAACCAGTTTCAGGTTGAAGCGTTCGTAAAGGAATTTCATCTGCGTTTCCACTTCGGGTTGTATGCCAAACCAGGTGCAAACGGTGTTGAGCTCATGCTCATTCACTTTTACAATGTCGGCCTGTTCCAGCAGATATTCGGTGATGACTCTGTCCAGATGCGGGGGACGAATGTTGACGTCAAAAACTTTCAGTTTTGCATCTTTTAGCAATTCAAAAAGCGTGTCGCGTGATTGCTGGCTGCGAACGGAAAGCGTGCCGTAGACAAACACATCTGAGTCCTTAACCAATTGCTTGTTTTCAGGCGTCGTCATAATGTAATCCCAGGCCACGGGCTGCACGATTTTGTAAGTAACTTCTGTTTTGTCAGTCAGATTTACCTTTACAATGCCGGTAAGGTGCGTAATGCCGGTTTGGATAAAATCTGTATTAAGATCCTGATTTTTAAGGTAATCCATGAGCTCAACGCCTAGGTCGTCGTCACCGACGCGGCTGATGAATGCCGGATTCAAGCCAAAGTTTTTCAGGTGAATGGCCACATTCATGGGTGCTCCGCCGGGTTGTTTGCCCGAAGGCAGCATGTCCCAAAGCATTTCTCCGAAAACGGTTATTTTTGGTGTCATATAAGTTGAGATATTAATGTAGAATCATTGTTTTATCAGTCCTTTCCAGCGAGGTTCCCTTGGTTTCCGGCATGATGCGCCATACGAAAATGAGCTGCAAAACCATCATGACTGCGAAGAAGGTGAATGTGATTCCGCCGCCCAGATATTCGGAAATGATGGGGAATGAAAAGGCGATAATGGCAGCCATGAACCAGTGGGTAAAACTTCCCAGTGCCTGACCATTTGCACGCACTTCATTAGGGAAAATTTCAGATATAAAAACCCAGATGACCGCGCCTTGTGAGAATGCGAAAAAAGCAATGTAAACGAATAGAAAAACCGGAACGCCCGTAAAATCCTGGATAAAGAACGCCCTGGCCACTAGTCCAAGCGTGATAATAACGCCCACGGAGCCGATCGCCATTAATGTGCGTCTGCCAAAACGATCAATGAAGTTGATGGCTAAAAGTGTGAATGCAAAGTTGACAAAACCGATTCCTGCGGAAGACAAAAACGCAGCTTTTGCTCCCAAGCCCGTCATTTCAAAAATGCGCGGACTGTAATAAATGATGGCATTAATGCCTGAAACCTGATTGAAAACCGCAAACAGAATGGCAAGCATTACAGGCGTTTTGTATTTGGCAGAAAACAGACGGGCGGAAGGTTGGTCTTTTGTTTCTTCGTTCGCATTCCTGATCGCAAGCAATGTTTCTTCGCTGGTCACAGGATCGATAATGTTCAGAATTTTCCTTGCCTGCTGCACGTCGCCTTTCTTCATGATCAGCCAGCGTGGACTTTCAGGAACGTAAAGAATTGCTAGTAAGAAAATCAGCGAAGGCAATGCTTGCACGCCCAGCATCCAGCGCCACGCATTGTCGCCCATATCCTGCATAAAATAATTTGAGAAGTAGGCAATGAGAATTCCGAAAACGACATTGAACTGGAATAGCCCAACCATTTTTCCGCGTGATTTGGCAGGAGAGATTTCGGAAATGTACATGGGCGCAGCAACCGAGGAAGCACCTACACCTAAGCCGCCAAGGAAGCGGAAAAATATGAACGCATACCAATCTGTGGCCAGCGCTGAGCCGAGTGAAGAAACTAAATAGAGAACGGCAATCCAAAATAAGGTGGTTTTTCTCCCAAGCCTGTCTGCCGGGATGCCGCCTAACATGGCGCCGAGCACAGTTCCTATGAGTGCGATGGAAACGGTGAACCCGTGTTCGACTGCAGACAGCTCCCATAAATGTTGAATGGCTTTTTCCGCTCCCGAGATAACGGCCGTGTCGAATCCGAAAAGGAATCCGCCAAGTGCAACGACGATCGACCAAACTAATACCTTACTGTTTTTCATTGGTAGTTCTGATTTTTTGTCAAAACTACCGCCACTTGCCACCCGGAATAACTAAATAATATCTCAAAAAAGTTAAACTTTGATACAGTGGTATTTCGAAAGTATATATTTGTGATAATCAGTGAATTAGCCTGTTATTTAAATTTTGATACATGAGCAGTGTTTCAAATTTGATACATCAAGTTTAAAAATTGTATCATTTGTGATGTAATTGATTAAATAGAAATTGAATGATTGAGTGAAAATCTTGAATAAAAAAACGCTTGCTTACGATTTTTTATATTCCATAGGCGTTTGATTATATTTCCCTTTGAAGGCCGTGGAAAAATAAGTAGGAGAGGAGAAACCGACTTTATAGGCGACATCTGCAATAGTAAGATCGTCTCTCCGAAGCAGGAACTTCGCTTTGTTAAGCCTCACCTGCTGGATGTATTCATTGACGCTCAGGCCCAGTAGCGCCTTCACTTTTCTGTACAACTGCACCCGCGACATGCCCAGGTCTTTGCCAATATCTTCCACGCTCAATTCAGAATTGTCGTAACGCTCCTCTATATATGCAGTGAATTGGGTGATAAATTTCTTGTCCAGTTTGTTGGGGTTCATTCCCGACGAGGTTTCAATGGGCAATTCACTGGTATAATGTTCCCGAAGCACCGACCGGTTTTTCAGTAACGTCTTAATGCTTTCCTGCACATATTGCAGATTGAATGGCTTGGTAATGTAAGCATCCACGCCTGTCTGAATGCCTTCGATCTGCTGTTCAATGGTGGTTCTCGCAGTTAATAAAATGACCGGAATGTGCGAAGTTCTGAAATCTGCTTTGAGGATAGCACTCACGCTCAATCCATCCTTCTTGGGCAATGTCACGTCACACACGATCAGATCCGGAATGTGCTCAAATGCCAGTCTTAGTCCTTCTTCACCATCATTGGCAACCAGAATCTGGTAATTGACATTCAGTTTTTGTTCTAAAAGCCTTACCAGATCATTGTTGTCTTCGACAAGCAGCACAGATTGCTCATGGACTGAAACCTCCTTTACAGCATTGCCCGACGCCGGATCATCTTCCTGAATTTCAAAGTTTTGGACCATAGAGAGATCTTCCGCCTGCTCGGGTTGTAACTCGTCTTCCTGGAAATGTTTATTACCTAGCGGCAGTTCAATGATAAATGCTGTTTCTTTATTGGGCTGACTGCGAACAGAAATTGTTCCTTTATGAAGGGCGATCAACTCTTTGGAAAGTGCCAGGCCGAGTCCGGTCCCGAGTGCTTTATAACCGCTTTCAGCCTGATAAAACACTTCAAAAACGTGGGCAACTTCCGATTCGGTCATGCCTATTCCATTGTCTTCTACCGTAATCTGCGCCTGATGGGAAGAAATTGTTTTGATATACAAATAAACCCTGCCTTTATCCGGCGTGAACTTGAATGCATTGGAAAGTAAATTAAAAATCACCTTATCCAGCATCGTAGCATCGAACCACACCATCACTTCGGGATCAGAGGCGATCAATTGAAAATCTATCTTGCGTTTGGATGCAATGCGTTCGAAAGCCACCATAATTTCTTTCACAAATGTCACCAAATTGTGCTCCCCGGCACGAACCTGCATCCGGTGACTTCCCAGTTTCCTGAAATCCATTAGCTGACTGACCAGCCTGAGCAGCCTTAATGTGTTTTTGCGGATGAGTGAAAGCTCTTGTTTGATCAAAGGGTCACGGATTTTTTCGCTGGCTAAGACATCTTCAATCGGTGCTAAAATCAATGTCAGCGGTGTGCGGAATTCGTGCGAAATGTTGGTGAAAAATTTGAGCTTCGCCTCGTTTTCAATCTCAGCGCTTTGCGCCAGTTGCTCGATCTGGTTTTTTTGGTCTGATATTTCATGGTTCTGCACTTCCAGGCGCTTGTTGATCTTGCGGTTTTCGCGTAAAGAATAAAAGGAAATGGCCCCGAAAATGAGCGCGAGGGCAAGCGTAATGGAAACTGTATAAATCACAATGCTCTGGTTTTCGGAGATCGCACGCTGCTCCTCAATTTTTTCCTGCCGCCGTTCAATGTCTTGCTGCTGCGCCACCAGTTTTTCACTCTGCAATTTCATGATCCGGACATTGGTCGAGTCGATCATGGTGATTTGCAGCCGGTTTTCTCTTTTAAAAGGGCGCTTTTGCAGGATCGAAATGGCGGTTCGTATGGCTTCTTCTCCACCGGTAGGATAGAGAATGGTTGCATTTAAAATGTTCCTGTCAACCAGATCAATGCCTCCGTTCGGGCCGGTAAGTCCGTCTACACCAATCAGGCGGATCTTTTTTTCTAGACCCAGATTTTTACAAACCTTAAAAGCGCTGAGTGCACGGCGATCATTCTGGCAGAAGATAACATCAATATCCGTATGCGTTTCAAGCAGCTTTGTCAGCGGAGCTTCAAAGGAATATTTGTCCCAATCTCCATCCAGTTTTGCCGTCAATCGGATGCCCGGAAAACGAGTAATCGTTTCCATAAAGCCTTTGTGACGATCAATATCCGCGGACGAGCCAGGCTTTTCGCTGATCTCAATCACCTTTCCCTTCCCTTTCAAAAGCGTATTCGTATAAGCCCCGGCAACCTGCCCGACTTCCACATTGTCCGCACCGACATAGGCTGTATACTGATCAGAATTGGTCCGGCGATCCAGAATAATGACCGGAATTCCGCTTTGATAGGCCTTCTCAACAACAGGTGTAATCGGCTCGGCTTCATTCGGAGATACAATCAGCAGGTCAATTTTTTGTTCGAGTAATGCTTCAATCTGCGTGATTTGTTTCTGACTGTTTCCGCCCGCATCCTTCATCACAAAGTTAATTTCCGGATTGAAAGAAAGCTCGCGGTACATGCTCTCCTGCATGGTTTTACGCCAGTTATCACTGCCCGTGCACTGCGAAAAGCCAATCGTAAACTGCTTCGATTCCTTTTTGGAACAAGCAGTTACGATAAAACAAACCAGAATAATAAGGTTAAAGTATTTCAATGTTTTCTTGTATTCAAGGCTGTTGGTTGAGTTCTATAAATGTATCACAAATGGAGTTTGAAACAAATCGAAAAGAATTGGTGTGTTACTGAATTTATCCGGGGTTTGGCTACGCAATGCCCCGATTTCACTACGCCGGGGAGTTTAAGGCTGATGAACTTTGCATATCTCAAAATTCAAATTCAATAACAACATGAAACAGTCACAAACACCCATCATGAGCTTTAGCCCGGTTATATTACCAGTTCACGGCCGTCACGTAGACCTTGCAATAAAAGTTTCTGCTCCTGCCAGCGGAAACAACCTGCCTGTCATTCTTCTTTCGCATGGGCATGGCGCTTCCAATTTTCTTTCGTCGTACAGAGGATATGGCCCCCTTGCCGATTTTTTTGCGGCACAAGGATTTGTAGTCATCCAGCCTACTCATCAAAATTCCAAAGCACTCGCACTTCCCGCAACCCTTCTGGAAGCACCGTTGTTTTGGAGTTCACGGCCAGCGGACATGACATTTATCCTGGACCATTTGGACGAAATTATTTCCACGGTACCAGGGTTAACGGGAAGAGTTGATAAAGCAAAGGTTGCTGCCATTGGCCATTCTTTAGGTGGTCATACCGTTGCTATGCTGGCTGGTATGGAAGTGACGGATCCCGCAACAGGTAAAATAGTAAATTTAACAGAACCACGGATAAAGGCCCTTGTAATGATTGGCTTACCGGGCGGTCCCGAAGGATTGAACGGTGCAGCCAGACATCATTATCCTGTAATGGCAGCTTCCAATTTCGCCACTATGACTTTGCCGGCACTCATTGTGAATGGAGACAAAGACAAAAACCTCATGTTCTCTGATTTGGACAATTGGCGTGCGGACGCTTATTATCAAAGCCCCGGCCCGAAGGACCTGCTGACCGTGTTTGGCGCCGAACACATTTTCGGTGGCATATCAGGGTATGATGCCCTTGAAACTAGTGATGAAAATCCGGAGCGTGTTGCCTTTGTATGTGAGAGCATTCTTGCGTATGTTCGGAGTACATTCGATCCGAATGATCCAAGTTGGGAAGACGCCAAGAAAGCCCTTAACGGCGTACAGGGTGCATTAGGCAGCATCGAAAGTCAATTATAAAACAGACATTACTATGAAGGATGAAATGTCTAACCATAGATTCGATTCCTTATCAAGGCTGCATAAGGCGCTGGACATTCCGGCACCTATGCATCCATTGGTAAGTTTAATCAACAATGCTGATGGGACCATTCCGCTGGAAAGACTTCCCAGTCCCCATATTCTAAATTTTTATAAGATCTCCTACAAGACGAACTTCCGGGGGAAGTTCAAATATGGGCAGCATTACTACGATTTCGACGAAGGGGGAATGTTTTTTGTTTCGCCTAATCAGATCACGGGAGGCCACGCACCGCTCAGTGATCAATCCGGTTATACCTTACTTTTCCACCCCGATTTTTTACTGGGTTACGAAATCGCCAGGAAGATCAAAGCGTACGGATTTTTTTCCTATTCTATCCATGAAGCGCTGCACTTATCGGAAAGAGAAAAAACAACGATCATTTCTGTTTTTGAAAGTATTGAAGAAGAATTAACAGGCAGAATTGATAATTTTAGCCAGGACGTTGTTATATCTCAGATCGAATTGCTGCTGAATTATGCCAACCGGTTTTACAGTCGGCAATTCATTACCCGTAAGGCGGTAAGCAGCGATCTCCTTCAAAAGGTAGAAGACATTTTACATGCCTACTTTCAGTCACCACCAGCCAAAAAGCAGGGGCTTCCAACGGTCCAATTTCTGTCGGAGCAGTTAAACGTCAGTGCGAGTTATTTAAGTGACATGCTGCGATCAATGACCGGGCAAAATGCACAACAGCACATTCACAACCATCTGATTGAAAAGGCTAAGGAACAGTTATCGACGAGCGATGCTTCTATAAGCGAAATAGCGTATGAACTAGGGTTCGAACATCCCCAGTCCTTTAGCAAACTTTTCAAGCTCAAAACCAGTGTATCGCCTTTGGATTTCAGGCGTTCTTTTATTTAAAGCATATTGAAGTGCAGTACACCTCCTGAGGGCTATTTGTACCCAGAGCCGAACAAATGTTCGACCAAATGCTTGACGATTTAAAGTAAACATAGGGGATACATTTAAGGCTTAGCTCAGCATCAGTCTGGACTTTCCTTCTATGTACCAAACTGTTCGACTAATTCACTGTTATTTTCTGGCACGTATTTAGTTAATACAAATATTTGAGAATCAACAAATTGTAATCACTCTTATGAAAATATGGAGATTAGCTATACACACTGTTGGAATACTTGGGGGCTTTTGTGTCCAGGCGTTCTCGCAGAACGAAATGATTGAGCGTTTGCCGGAAGACGCCTATGTGGTCGATTGGGAGCCCGTGTATCGTAACAGAATTGTGTCTTATGTTCAGCTTCCTGGGGATTCTCTGGAATACAGAAAAGTGAAGGTTTACGTAGTGTACAAGCCAAAGACCGACGTAGCAAAAAATGAAGAACCGGTCAAATATCAGGATCTAATCCGGCTGAGATATCTGGGGGCAGTACTTATCGCGACAGGGCGGAAGTTCAGTCAGCTGTTGGACAACAGCGTGTTAGGAGTGGAAAATACAAACCTGACGACCCAGGATCAACTTGTCAATAATGAAATGATAACTGCATGGAAATAATCCGATATACTAAAGCGGCGGCACCTACGCACGAACAAACTGCCCTTGATGGGTTTTGGAGGGAATATCAGGAAACTCCCTCTTTAATGGAAGGATTGCAGGCTTTTATTGAAGCGCACCCGATCATGCAGTTGGGTAGCCACTATTGGAGACCGATCTCCGAGGACGGGATTGTTTTTTGCAAACCAGATCGAGATTCTGTTCACTTTTTGCATGTAATTGCCTGTTCGCGGATTTTTGAGGGAAAAGAAATTTTGTGTGCTATTAACCTCCACCATCAAAATCAGGCGGTTGTATATGTAACCATTGATAACGACCTGTACGATTCGGGATCCAGAATGAACCTCTTGTACGGCGTCGGGTCGGTCCCGAACGAATTGAATGTTGAAGACCGTAACGGAAAATCTATTCGGTTGACCATACCACCACGCGCGCTTGTATTTTATGGTGATAACGCCTGAATCCGCGCATCCTTGACAATACCCAGCTATATTTCCCATTGGGCAAGGGCAACCCCAACTTTTAATGTTGTCCCATAATTATCCCGGTATACATCCGGATCATGGTAAAAACACAATTTCTTAATATGAAGAGCCTCGCTGAAATGCCCTCATTACTTGCAGCATTGTGGGTTGTGCTACGCATAGGATCTGCCAGCACCGACCAGCAGTAATTACGTCCTTTTATTTATATACTAAACACGAATGTGATGACAAACAAGGTAAAACAAATACACGATTTTGGCCAAAGTATCTGGCTGGATTTCATAGATCGCAAAGTAATTTCTTCAGGAGCGCTAAAAAAGCTGATTGAAGAAGATGGCGTTAGGGGAGTTACTTCCAACCCTGCGATTTTTGAAAAGGCGATCAGCAGCAGCTCTGATTACAATGCAGACATCGCCGAGCTCTCAAAGGGAGATCAGACCAATGAGCAAATCTTTTTTCAGATTGCCGTTAAAGACATCAAACAAGCTTGCGATCTGTTAGCGCCCGTTTATAATGAAGGAGATGTTGTTGGTGCCGACGGATATGTAAGCCTGGAAGTCTCGCCATTTTTAGCGAATGATACACAGGCGACCATTGAGCAGGCGCGGGAGCTGTGGAAAGCTGTTGATAAAGAAAATGTGATGATCAAGATCCCGGGAACCGAGTCCGGCCTTATTGCGATCCAGACAGCGATTAGCGAAGGTATTAACATTAATGTCACCTTGCTCTTTGGTCTTGAACGTTATGAAGCAGTAGCTGAGGCTTACATCAGTGGATTGGAAGAAAGAGCGGCAAAAGGCCTTCCGGTTGATCGTGTTTCTTCTGTGGCGAGTTTCTTTCTGAGTCGCATCGATATTCTGGTCGATCCGTTTCTGGACGGAAAGGGACTCGGTGAACTGAAAGGTGAAGTAGCGATTGCGTCTGCCAAACTTGCTTATCAGATTTACAAACGCGTATTCAACACGGAACGCTGGAAAAAGCTGGCTGACAAAGGCGCGGTACCCCAGCGGTTATTGTGGGCGAGTACCAGCAATAAAAATCCGGCTTTCAAAGACACCAGGTATGTCGAAGCATTGATAGGACCAGATACGGTTAATACTATCCCGCTCGAAACATTGGAGGCATATCGTGATCATGGAGATCCGGCAAGCCGTCTGGAAGATGATCTGGGATCTGCAACCAGTGTACTGGAAAGGATTACAGAGGCCGGTATCGATATGGGTGCAGTAACAAAACAGTTGGAAGATGAAGGGATTGAAAAGTTTACAGTGCCATTCCAAAAACTGCTCGATGCAATAGAAAAACAGAAATAGCGCGGTTTATACCAAATTGAGATAGTTAAACTCATTCATCGGGATGGGATCTCTCAATGAAAGATATGATTCCCTCCACGATCCAACATCCCTGGTATGAGATTCCTTTATGATCAGAACTCAATTAATTTAACTTGGTCAAGTGATGAAAAAGCATCATGAAAATGATCAACATGGAATAAAAAGCGCCCATGTAGTTCATAACAATGAAGCAAAAAAGCCCTTCGACTTGCGTTGAAGGGCTTTCGTACCTGCAACGGAACAAATGTCGAACCGGATGCTAATCGATTTGAAAAAGTTGTCAGATATAAGTATCTAAGAATGTGACTACTATTTTGGTTGATAATTTTATTAATGTATCGTAATGGTGACTAAAACTCCTCGGAGGCGAGGTCGTGACACAGGAGGTGTCTATGAAGCTGTTCAAGGTTATTAAATTGTAATTTTTAAAATATGGATGGGCATTTTCATGCCGTCTCCCCTGGGCGCAAGGAGATATAGTCACACACATGCAAGCGGTTTTGTATGCACCGATATAGACGGCTGCGACAATCTTCTTCTCAAAAAAAAAGCGTGGCTGTTGCACAACTAGATACCCTAAAAATAATGTAGAGTATAAGACACATGATTTAAATAATCTGTCTTTCAGCTATTTCAAGCTTGTATCCCTTCCCATGAACATTCGTTATTCTTAGCTCAGGATCAGAGCTTAATTTCTTTCGCAGTTTGGACACAAACATGTCCAGACTGCGACTGGTGAACACCCCTTCATTGATCCAGACTTCCTGCATCAGCGTTTCTCGGGAGATCAGTTCACCGAAATTTTTGTGGAGCAGTTCCAGAACCTTGCATTCTTTGTCTGTGAGACTAATCGCCTCGCTTCCCAAAAGCAAGCGCTGACCCTTCACGTTAAATAAAAAACTTCCGAGCGCAGCCAATTCCGGAACCGGCTCTTTTATGACAGCTTGGTGTTGATTTTGCCCGGGCACCGGTTTTAAATTTTTCCTAAAATAACCAATCAACAAGGTGGCACCCAGCAATGCAAGAACGCCGCCATAAACATTAATTAATGGATAGTCAAAGGTTGTCGTTTTTAATTCTTCAAGTTTGGGACTGACTTCCGTAGGGCCCGTTTCAACGGATTTGAGCTGCTTAGCCCGTTGGCCGATGTGAGAGTCGACGGTTGCCGTTTCTAATTCTTCAAGTTTTGGATTGGTCACCCGAGCCTCCACTTTAACTGATCCAGTCGGCTGGTCGATGTCAGCTTTGTTCCACTTTATATTCTCATAAAAATCCGGAAAGGCGAATTCGATTGTATAACAACCTGCAGGCTGACTTCTGCCACTGCAAGCGAGGATGTTCGACGATGTATTATTCACCTGGAAACCATAGACGATGTCGCCTTTCAGGCAATCATGTACTGTAACGGTGTAACCGGATGGGAACTGTGTTTTGGGAAGTAAGTCCTGTGACAACACCACGAGCGAGTCGTGATTAAAAACAAATTCATTTTCGAACCTAAGCAGAAACGTGCCTTCTTTAATCTCGGTAACCGGTAATACGCGTGAGGTTGAGTCACCTGCCTGCAGCAGCAGCCGATGACCAGTTTGACGGATCATGAGGTTCACTTCCTTCGCCCGTAAGTCACGGCCGGAATGTTCTACGAAAGACGAGGTGCTAAAAAACATAGCAAGCATCACCGCGGTAATGCCTGATTTCACCACCAACCGGTTAGTGAAAAAGCCAGTTAAAGCAGAATTTACACGCATTTACATTTCTTTTTACAATTGATTTACACGGTGCAGTAACGCGGATGCCTACATTCGGATATGTTAAATTAAAACAATTTACTTGTAAATGAAAATGACCAAATCCGTGCACATTACAGCGTTATTTGTGTTGATTCTATCCACTTTTTGTGAGGGACAAGGCCTGCCAAAAGAGACTAAGTCGGAAACGAAAGAATTGATTATCTCTGATGTGCCTAAGACAATCGCCCGTAATATTATAAAAGATAGTAAGGGCAATATGTGGGTTGCAGCGTTTGATGGTATTTTTCGGCACGATCCCACACGGGCAGTAGGAAAGTCGTTCACGAACATTACGAGCAAAGTAAGTTCAGCTCGTTTTTTTGATGTATTAGAAGATAAAAAAGGAAACTTCTGGTTTTCGACCACTGGCTCCGGAGTGTATTATTACGAACCCGGACGGGCAGGTGGGGAAACTCTCCGGCATTTCACAATGGAGGATGGGCTCGCCAGTAATCAGGTTCTTGATATTTATGAAGATAAGACCGGCAACATCTGGTTTGGGACAAAAGCCGGAGCAAGCCGCTACGATCCCGCTCGGCGGTCCGATTCGGCCGCTCAAAGGTCCGATACGCTAGGGGCAAAAGGAAAATCCTTTACGACATTTAAGATGAACGAAGGATTGTCGCGTTTTGACCCTTATGATAATGATGTTAATTCAATTGTTGAAGACAATACGGGGAAATTTTGGTTTGGCACAAGGGGCAAGACTTTCACTTTTGACGGGAAAAAGTTTACCGTCGTCACCAATCATGGTGAAACTTTTTTGAATGTTCGTAAGATAATTAAGGATACGAAAGGTAACGTCTGGCTGGCAAGCACAGAAGACGGCCTTTGGCGCATTAATGGCAATACATTTACCAATTTTTCACAACAACCTACCGGGTATGTCTACGAAGACAAAAAAGGCAATATCTGGACCAGTTCGCAACCTCCGTATAACGGAAGCGACAAATGGGCACTTTCCCGTTTCGACGCGCAGACATTGTCTAACCAAAAGCCTACTGTAACCGATGTAATGTCGGAATACGAAGATTATAAAAATTTGATTTTTGGTATCGCAGAAGCGAGCGATGGAAGCATCTGGTTTGGCACTTTAAGTGGAGTGTATCGGTATGATGGCAGTGCTATTACTGCCTTAAATAAAAAGGATCATTAATGATATATCGTTTGTCTAAAAGACGTCAGGAATTTGCTATGGATCTGGACAGATAGTCGAGGTTATACAGTCTCACGTTCGAGACAAAAAGGTTACCCTGCGCGGGATAGTCAGTCATACCACCGGTCTTACAGTGCACGGATTCCCGGGATACGCGGTGGGCACGAAGATTCTTTCGGTCGTTCAAATTCTGGATGGGACAGACCCGGCCAATACACCACCGGTTCGCGTAGACTTTGTTCCCGGCTCCCGTTGGAGGTATTCAGGTGGCGGGTATACCGTTATGCAACAACTGATGGTGGATGTGACTGGCGGTGATTTTCCTGAATTTATGAAAAATAAGGTGCTATCGCCATTGGGTATGACAAATAGTACCTACCAGCAACCTTTACCTCCGGAACTGGCAAAATTGACAGCAACCGGTCACTACAACAATCGAAGTTTAGTGGAAGGTCGCTGGCACATTTATCCTGAGATGGCAGCAGCGGGATTGTGGACTACGCCGTCCGGTCTGGCCCGGTTCGCGATTGGTGTTCAGAATGCTTATGCTGGAAAATTTGGAAGTGTAATATCCCAATCCATGACCCGCCAGATGTTGACAGATCAGAAAAACAGGGATGGACTTGGTGTTTTTTTGCAGGGGGATAGTACTACGCTCCGCTTCGGTCACAATGGGCGCGACGAGGGTTTTGACGCGTTACTTACTGCTAGTGTGGACAAAGGACAAGGCGTCGTGATCATGATCAATGCGAATGATAACTCGCATATGATGGGCAGGATTGTTGATTTTATCGCTGACTATTACCACTGGGACGGATTTCCTGTAAAGACTAAATCGACCGCGGTGGATGTGGCTTTCAAAACTTTAAAGGCTTTCGAAGGCCGGTATGAATTATTTAATAATCGAATTGTCACTTTGCAGGCTGAAAATCAGCGACTCTTTACCTTGGAAGATGGTTTTGTTGATGAAGAATTTGTGCCCGTCGCTAATAATACGTTTACATCGACGGACCGCAATGTTTCTGTGATCTTCAATACCGACGCTACTGAAAATGCGACTGGCTTTACGCTTCAAGACAATGATCAAAAGTATGAGCGAAAAGTACCACGTATCGGGCCGCTTGCCGATGCCCATCAAACCAATCCCGACCGGATCCGTCACGCACACCCAAAATCTTGGCGGCTTTGCAGGCTATGGAAAAGGTGGTAAAGTATTAGAAGAAGCATCAGGCCTTACTTTGGGAGCCAAACGCGATTTTGCAGGAGGAATGCGGGAGCCGGAAGCTCTGAAATCATTAACCTTTATTCATTCAGAAAACGTCGCAGGCCGGGGAATTCAACGCCATGAAAGCGATGTAAGCGAAATAGTAACTTACCAATTGAAGTCCAATCTGCCGGAGACCTATATACTTGTCCATCTGACCTCCGACGGCCTGGTTACGGATTGCGATCTGGTTGAAAAATAATAGAAATTTGAAGCGGATTATGCGGGGTACATCAAAGCTCGCTCTTGCCAATGCTTGATTTCTCCTTTATTAAAATTGAATTCAAAATTTTCAAAAAAGTTATTTGCAGAATCAAACCAAGCCTCAAACAGTTTTTCTGCTTTTGCCTGTCTTTGTTCAGCATTCATGGCTTTCGGCTCTGATAATTTGAATTTCTCCGAGTCAAAAAGCATAATTCCTTCTTTTAAAATATCGACAAAAAAATATTGATTTTGTTCGATCGCATGATTTACAAAGCCAATCCCGTGATGGATCATGCTGACGTTTGTTTGCCCGCTAATACTCATCACCCTTTTTTCCAGGTTCCACCACTTTTCGTCGGCTTTGGCTGATTTTCTGTCTTTGGTAATCACCAGAATATCGTAGTCGCTTACATACTCAGTATGCTGCTGATAATCCTCCACCCAGTCGCCACGCGCGTGGCTGCCGAAAAGAATGACCATTTCGGCGTGTACATTTTCAATGATGATTTCGGTAATGAAAAGTAATTCTTCTTGTTTGTGATCGGGGAGATGAGCGAGGGATGTTTTGATTCGTGTGTGGGGGGCTAATTTTTTGTTAAGATACAAAATTTGGCCTTCCCCCCCCCAAACACAAAAAAGCCCCTCAACTTGCATTGAAGGGCTTTCGTACCCGCAACGGAACAAACGTCGAACCAGATGCTGGTTGATTTAAAGATATATGAGTTAAGTGGTTGTTGATCAGTGGTATTCTGTCGGCCGCTTTTTAGGTATGTATGTTAAATGCAAAATCAAAGTTTCGTTCATTCGTGTTAGTTGATTATAATTAGAACGGCGCAGAAAAAAATGTTTTAGATGTCAGATAAAATTCGATATAAGACAAAGATCATAGTCATTGGTGCCGGCCAAGCCGGCCTCTCCGCAGCTTATCATTTAAAGAAGCTGGGGTTGGCTATAGGGCCTGATTTCATCGTACTCGACGCCGCCCCATCAGCGGGTGGTGCATGGCAATATCGTTGGCCATCGCTTACGTTGAGTACTGTAAATAGAATCCATGACCTACCCGGAATGTCTTTCGAGGAAACCCTCGATCAAACTACTGCGACCGTACAAGCCAGCATTGCCGTGCCCCATTACTACGAGCTTTACGAGCAAAAATTCGGCATTCGCGTCTATCGTCCAGTGAAAGTGAAAAATGTTTATCTCCGTAACGATCGGTTCTATATCGATTCGTCGGAAAGACTATTTTCTGCAATGGGAATCATTAACGCCACCGGTACCTGGGAAAACCCTTACATTCCGGCCTACCCCGGAGCTGATCTCTTCACGGGCGAACAGCTGCATACAAAAGATTTTAAAACTGCCGATTACTTCAAGGGAAAGCATGTAGTTGTGGTAGGCGCTGGTATATCTGCCATCCAATTACTCGACCAGGTTTCAAAAGTGACCACCACTACCTGGGTTACCCGCCGTGCCCCCGTTTTTAGAGAAGGTCCTTTTGATGATGTAGCAGGGCATAATGCCGTGGCAGTAGTGGAAGACAGGGTGAGAAAAGGTCTGCAGCCTTCATCTGTTGTTTCCGTTACCGGCCTCCCTCTTTCGCCGGAAGTCGTAGACATGAAACGGAGAGGTGTACTCAACCGTTTTCCTATGTTCAGCGAGATCACTCGTAACGGTGTTAAATGGGAAGATGGCAGGGAGGAAAAGGCCGATGTCATTCTATGGAACACCGGCTTCCGAGGGGCGCTAGAGCATTTGCAATCCGTTTTACCCCGGGAAGAAGCTGGCGGCATTATTATGTCCGGCCGGTTGGCAACTATGGTTGCGAAAGAACCCCGCATCCATTTACCTGGATATGGTCCGTCTGCGTCCACAATAGGAGCAAATCGCGCCGGGTCGGTAGCGGCTCGTGAGTTGATGTCCACATTAGGTTTGGGCGAACGACGATCTAACTAATTTACACATAGCTGCTTTCGACTGTTGTGTGACTTTCTTATATCCAGCAGCCGCTGCGCGCACCGAGCACGGCAAAAGTGAATTCATAAAATGCAGCTAAAAGTTAAAGCCAAAATGAAATCCTGGTTCTCCGAAGATGAATTTGGACCATTTATCGCCTAACTTTCTAAATCCATCAGGCATTCTTGTGTGATATGCACGATGCGTAACTGCAATTGATGGTTGAATAAAAAATCTGTCCTTAAAAAGTTTGATGTGATAACCAATTCGGTACGTATTGAAAATCTGAAAACCATTGTCAATTTTTTTGCCTTTCTTTTATGTTAGAAGATAATGCGAAAGTAGACTGTAATAGCCTTAAAATCGTTCACTTAATTTAAGAAATGAAGTTGTCTTTTTGCTCGGATTTCACTTACTATATTGTGGCTTATTGCTCTGCAAGAATGCTAAAAGTTGAATCCAAAATGAAGCCCGGGTTCAAACGGAAAGTAGTTGGGCCATTTATTTTCTACTACTTTAAATGATTCTGGTGGATGTGTAGATCCCTTTCCACCAAAAATGCTGATATGCTAACGTAGGTGCAAGTATGCGGGCATGTCCGGGATAGTTTAGTCCCGGAGCATCAAATGATGGTCCCCAGGGAATACCTAACGGCCAGGAATAAATGGACCTTTTAAATTCAAAGGAAATAACATTTTTAGGTGTTATCCTATATCCGACATTTACTTGTACAAACTCAGGATTATTTACTTTGGAAAAATTTCCAAACAGCAAGAATGTACTCCCGGCAAACCATTTTTTATATGTGCTATCCTTTTTTGCATTTTGCGCATCCACCTGTAAACTGTCTGCCAAAACGAAGGCAAGTACAATCCATAAAATTTTCTTTTGCATTACATTCCCCTTTATGTTAGACGATGCTGCAAAAGTAGATCGGCGAGCGACTATGGATCGTTCACTTAAGTTAAGAAATAAGTCTTAGCTCTTTTTTTCAAGGATTCTTGCTCTCAGTCTGCTTAATGACTGGGGTTTGATACCTAAATAGCTTGCTAATTGGTGTTGCGGAACGCGTCCATTTCTGTGTAGAAAGCTGTCGATTTTTCTTCCCCGTCTATGATGTAATACTTCCGTATGCATCCTTTTAATACAAAATAACAATCCTGCGATTTCTGTCCTTCTTGGAGTACGTAGTCCCTTTCTTAACAGAACGGAATAGGTCCAAAGAAGCTATAGCGTTCTTTTCATCTTCTGTCAGAGAAATGTATTTCGCTATAAAGTCGAAGAGTACGTCCTGCATTGTGTTTATATGTTGTTATGTTATTGCCCTCTGTTACACTTGCCACCAACTCTTATGTACTCGTCTCATTTTGAGGGTTTGGAAGTAAATATACGAAAAGGTGCTGCACCTCAAAACGTGGTGAATACGGGCGTTGTACGAAGGAGAACAGCTTTTGTCTCTATTAGGGAATTGTACTTACCTGGTATCGATCCGACAAACCGCGTGTATGTAGTTTGGCATTCCGGCAGGTATGTTAAGCGTGCCGATTCCGGAAATTGATCCCGTTAACTGGAAGTAGTTGGAAAAGACCTTTATGCTTGTGTGATTGGATTCTTTCAAAGACATTTTCAGCCGCAGCGTCGGCAGCCCGGTCTTATTCATCAACGCCGTTTTTCTTGCACGTCGCCACAAACGGTACATAGCTGCTGTCATCTCTGCGGCCACCGCCCAGGACACAGCATTTTGGAAAAGAAGCATTCGGGGAGTCAGGTTCCACAACACTCCGCTGGCTGGGTATGGCAGGATTTCTGATCAACAGCAGGGGTACCAATCTGATGGTCGATCCATTATTGCTAGGCTTCGATATGCCAATTTTGATTGAATTCCCCAATCAAGCCAAAAAATGTTCCGCGCTTAGACGCCGTCGTTGTAACGCACGCGGATAACGATCATTTCAGCATTCCTACCAACAACGATCTGTTAGGAGTGACCAAGGCTTTCCACTCGACTATTTATGTAGATTCTTTGATGAAGAATATGAGCTGGCCATCCTTTGGACATGGTATCGGTGATGTTTTCAAAGTAGGCGACTGCTATAATGTTGTTTCAGCTATTTTCAGGTCGCTGATGTCCAGGAGGTGTTCTGCTTTCCTGATCGCCTCGTCGGTGTACGTCTTTTCTTTCTTCATTTTAAATAGCTCCTTACGCTGCAGTTCATGGATATCTGCAATGACCTGCTGGAATTCTTGCCTTTCCGATGCCCGGTTTATGCAGGCCTCGACAGAAACGAGGAATTTCTGATGGCCCTCGATCTCATGTTTAAGCTTTTCAGCATAGGCTTTTACCAGACTGTTGCTACCTGCTGTAATGTGGCGGGCGTTTAGCCGCTGGAATGCGACAGTATCCAGACGGAGCCTGATGGCCGCCTGTTGTTCATTTTCCGGTAGAACAGGGTCAAGTTCAGCTATCCCGAGCAGCTTAACGATAAACGGCAAGGTCAATCCCTGATAGACGAGGGTCGAGAAAATAACCACGAAGGTGATGAAGATGATGAGGCTGCGATGGGGAAATTCCGTTCCGTCACTCATCAAGAGCGGAATAGACAACGCGGTAGCAAGCGAAACGACACCGCGCATGCCTGCCCAGCCAATGATCAAGCGATTTTTCCAGCCGGATCTGGGAACGTTTTTCATCCTTTTATTGACCCACCAGGGAAGGTCGGCCAAAGCGTATGCCCACACTAACCGCAAAATAATCGTTACCAAACTAATCAAAAGTCCATATTTGACCGCCTGATAAATAGATATATTATCAAGGCCACCAACTATTTCGGGCAGTTCAAGCCCAATGAGGATAAATACGAGCGCGTTCATGACAAAGATCAGGGTGTGCCATACTGCTTTCATGTTCATCCGCGTTTCGCCGGTTGTAAAGATCTCGTGGGCTCGGAAAGACATGAATAGTCCGCCGCTTACTACGGCCATTACCCCCGAGAAATGAAAATGTTCTGCCGAAAGAAAAAGAAGGTATGGCGTCATCAACGTCAATGTTGCATCTATGGCAGAACTGGTCGGCAGGAACCGGTGGACTGCATACATAATATGTGCGCCGGCTAGACCGACAACAATGCCCATTCCTGCCACAAGGAAAAACTGACTGGACGCCTGGTTTATAGAAAAAGTACCGGTCAGTATTGCCGCAAGGGCAAACCTGAACACGATCAGCGAGGAAGCATCATTCACTAGGCTTTCCCCTTCCAGTATCGTGATCGTACGACGGGGCACTTTGAGCCCTTTCAATACGGTGGTCGCAGCAACCGCATCTGGCGGTGAGATTATCCCGCCCAGTAAGAACCCCAAGCTCAGTGTAAATCCCGGAATGTAGGAAGTGGCAGCAAAAGCAACTACGAACGAGGTCAGAAAGACCAGGCCAAATGCCAGTAAAGCAATGCTGGCTGACCATTTCTTAAAGTCTTTCCATGATGTGTACCAGGCCGCTTCATACAGCAGGGGTGGTAAAAAAATAAGAAAGATAAGCTCGGGGTTTATTTTTACCACCGGCATGCCTGGAATAAAACCAATACCAAGACCAGCCAGCACCAAGAAGATCGGGTAGGCGATGCGGATCTTGTTAGCCAGCATGACCAGCAACATCACGACAAAAAGAAGTCCCAGTACTAAAAGTAAATTCTCATGCATATTATCAAAAATTTAACAGCTTGTGAGATGTCTTTTTTGCAGCGTGATTTTTTCATTACGCAGTGACTTATACTGCTGACCTGCAGAATGTCAATGAGATAAAAAACCTTTCTGTGCTATGCCTGAGCTGGTATCCTACTTAGGTCAGCTCGTCATTTGTGTTTCGATGCTGATGTTCCCTTTCAGGATCAAAATGACAAAGTGGAATGATCTTCAGGCCGTTCTCCCTGGCATAGCTCACCAACTTTTCAAGCAACAATTTTGTGAAACCCCTGCCTTAAAATTCAGTATAGACCTGGATATGAGATACCGCCTTCCGCCTTTTTTTTAATTCCCTTCTCTTTGATACTTAATGCGCCTGAAGGGCATTTGGCAATCTGGTCGACCAATTGTTGTGTTGTCGCATTTTCCAATTTTATCCAAGGACGTCCCTGGGGATCGTATACCTGAGGCAATGTCCTGACGCAAACACCTGAATGGATACAAATTTTTGGTTGCCAGATGATCGTGATTTCCCTGTTTGAATATTCTATTGCTTCCATTAATTTCCCTATAAAGAATGAGCGTGACTTAAAGCAGGTATCAAAAACCCCAAAGAATTTGGGACGTGACCCTTTGCTGCAAATTGTAGCTACAAAGTTCTGCAATGAGAATAGAATTGGAAGACGATATTTGTCGTAAAAAACCATAGACAAATATCTATAATATAGGATATTCAGGCACCAAAGATCATTTTTGAGCTCGCTGCCGTCTGACGCGGCTGAGCGTATCCTTATTGACACCGAGATAGGAAGCAATGATATGCTGTGGGAAACGGTTCAGCAGTTCAGGATATAGGCTAACAAATTCGTCATAACGTTTTTCTACAGAATCGCTGATTGAGGAGGTCAGTCTTCTATTGTTAGCAATGATATTACGCTCATCAAGCAAGCGCATCATTTCACAAAATGCAGGAACTGTTTTAATGAGTTCATTAATGGATTCCCTGTTGATTAGAAGTACTTCTGTATTGTCCCAGGCATCGATATAGTATCGGCTTGGGGTACCCATCGCAGCGCTTTCCCGGTCTCCCATCCACCAGCCTTCGACTCCTAATCGCACCATGTGCTCCGCACCTTTATCATCGACCTTAAACATTCGCATCGAACCTGTAATGATAAACGCATAAGATTTGGACAGGTCACCCGCTTGCAGCAGAAATTGTCTTTTTCTTAATTTGGATGGAATCAATTCCTGCTTAAGTAAGATCTTCTCCTGATCTGAAAGAGGGTCAGCGCTATATTTTTTCAAATACTCGAAAAAAGCCTCGTACATATGGTTACTGCCTGAAATTTAAATATCAAACAATGGTAACATGCCCAATATTTGTTGCAGTAAAGATAGAACTAAATAAGCATCATGTCCAATAAAGCCCAGATTTGAAATTGTAATATGCTGATTGTCTGAATGTTAAAAATGGCATAAAAAGAATTATCTGTTCTGTTAATATTCTTCGGGCGGAGGCAATTCGAAAGAACATAGATATTTGTCTACTATTTTTTCAGGCAAATATCGTCTTCCAGTACAATTCACGTTGCTGAACTTTGTATTCGTCAACTCTAAACAGAGAACATGAAAGGCAATTGGGTCGAATATGACAAGCAACCATTGAAGCCTATGTTGAAGGACCGTGATTGTTGGCAACCCATTCTGCATTATTAATTCATTTAAAAATTAAATTTATGAGTAGCTTACCAATTCGTGACAGAGAAACGGATCACCTGCTTACAGCAGAAAATGCAGCACTGATTGTTATAGACTATCAACCGCCACAGGTTAATTCCATAGCTTCTATGGATAAACAATTATTAGTCAATAATATCATTGGGTCAGTAGAGGCTGCTAAATTATACGGTATGCCCATCATTTCCTCTACGGTTAATGTAGAAACAGGGCTTAATCAGGAGATCATCCCACAATTAAGAAAACACCTGGAAGGTATTCCTTCGATCGACAGAACTACTGTCAACGCCTGGGAAGACAAAGAATTTTTAGAGGCTGTTAAAGCTACAGGCCGAAAAAAACTTATCATGACCGCGTTGTGGACAGAGGTTTGTCTGGCTTTCCCGGCATTAGATGCTTTGAGAGAAGGTTATGAAGTGTATATGATCGTGGATGCTGTTGGCGGAACATCGAAAGTAGCGCATGATGCTGCAATCAGACGTGTAGAAAATGCCGGCGGTGTATCGATTACAGCGGTTCAACTCTTCTGTGAATTACAAAGAGACTGGAGCAGGACAGAAACCCAACAGGGTTTCGTGAAATTGATCATAGAAACCGGAGGCTCGGCAGGTATTCAATTTGGATTTGACACATCCGGTAAATAAAATAACTGATAATAGAGCCTTCGAACAAGAAGGCTTTATTATACTTCAAAGCAACACTCGATTAAGGAAAATATGGAAATAGGCATTGATAGCTTTGCCTCAGCAATGTATGGCAGAAATGAACTAGGCAGTGTAGAAGCTATGGAGCAACTGCTCGATAGAATTGTTGCAGCCGACGCGGCGGGCCTTGATGTTTTCGGGATTGGTGAGCATCATAAGAAGGAGTTTCTGGACTCTGCAACGGCGGTTATTTTAGCCGCAGCAGCGGCCAGAACGACAAAGATTCGGCTGACGAGTGCAGTGAGCGTGCTTAGTACTTCAGACCCGGTCCGGTTATTTCAAAGCTTTGCAACACTGGATATTATTTCGAAAGGCCGGGCTGAGATGGTAGTCGGCCGTGGTTCTGCTGTTGAGGCCTATCCCTTATTCGGCTATAAGATGAACGACTATGATGCCTTGTTCAAAGAAAAACTCAAACTCTTATTGCAAATACGTGATGAGGAATTTGTCACCTGGTCTGGAAAGTTCAGGCCGGAATTAAAAGATCAACCCGTATACCCACGTCCGGTACAGGAAAAACTACCCGTCTGGGTAGGTGTGGGCGGAACGCCTCAATCCTTCGTTCGTGCTGGTATGCTTGGGCTTCCATTGATGGTCGCAATCATAGGAGGGGAGACCGAGCGCTTCAGGCCATTGGTCGATCTTTACAGGAAATCTGGTGTTGAGGCTGGTTACAGGGCGGAGCAACTTAAGGTTGGGCTTCACTCACCCGGTTACGTCGGAGAGGACGACCGGTCGGCTATCGCCGATTATTACCCGGGGTACGCTGAGATATGGACAAAATTTGGGCGTGAACGCGGGTGGCCACCGGTAACCAGGCAATCGTTCGACAGTCAAACGGCTCCTAAAGGAGTAATTGTTTTGGGTGGGCCTGAAACCGTCGCAAAGAAATTGCTGCGACACAGCGAAGCCCTGGGCGGCGTGGATCGTTTTACATTCCAAATGGACAATGCCGGACTTAGCCACCAGCAACTTTTACGCTCTACTGAACTGATCGGCACGAAAGTAATTCCACTGATCAGGCAAAATAGAAATAAAGCGAACGACTGAATTCGCATAGTGATCAACTTATTATTTACAGTAGGATGTTAGCCTGCTATTAACAAGGTGCCCTACAAAAAACTTCCGAATGGCAAGGGATCTATCAAAGTGATAGTCGGTTCATTTGAGGATATTAATTCAGTGATACCAAGTTATTCGAAGCAGTTTCTGTTTCATATTCATTTAGAACCAGGTGCTGTGTTCGACATCGATATTGCCGATAAACTTGAAGTAGCGGCTTTTCTACCTGAGCGGCTAGGCATCATCAATAATGAGAAGTTCAATGCCGGCGATTTTGTGGAATTTGACAGAAATGAAGGTAGCATAGAAATTGAAAATACGAATACAGAGGCCATTGATATTTTATTGTTCGGTGGCGAGACTTATCAGGAACCCATCTTTGCCGAGGGGCCTTTTGTAATGAATTCTAAACTGGATATCGCCAACGCTTACCGGGATTATTTCAACGGCCGATACGGTAAAATTGATTATGATAAACAAAGATTAGCGCCGTGGAAAGTTTGATTACCAGGCGCATAAGTTCAACCATATCTGCTAGGCGAACAATTATCACGCTGTCCCCCTTCTTGCTGAGAAACGAGGAGTCGTGAAAGGTCATGCCGGTGGAATCCTATTTGATTAAGTGTTAAGTCAGCTCTGCTTTAATATCCTGTTTTGCCATGAAAAATGTGACTGTTGAATGGTTAAGAGCCATTGAGAGCCTAAAAGATGTGCCTGATGATCAGCTCCAATGGTTCATTAATCGAGGGGCCGTCCTTGAATTGTCGGCGGGTTCAAGTTTATTCAGGCAAGGAGAACCGATGCCTGGGCCTTTTGTGATCACGTCAGGGAAGTTGATGCTGAGCGTGCCGCGTGGCCAAGAATTGCAAGAGGCTGGCGTGCTCGAAGTCGGCGCGATCGGAGGGTATCTGCCGTTCTCCCGGGGCAAGGTGGCCAGTGTCGTTGCCGAAGTAGTAGAGGACTTGTCCTACCTACTGTTGCCACTTGACCAGTTAGATGAGATGATTCGCTCGCAATTCGCGCTGACACAGGCCCTAGTCCATGTGATGGCCAACCGCATTAAGGAATCAACCGCCTTCGAACAGCATAACGAAAAGATGATGGCCTTGGGCAAGTTGTCGGCGGGCTTGGCCCACGAACTTAACAACCCGGCTGCGGCCGTCGTACGGGGATCTGTTTCCTTAATGACGCATCTAAAACTTGTGCCGGAAACTCTTGCACAGGTCATGTCGCTTCGGCTAGATGACGCAGCAATAGGCTTCCTAAGCAATAAGTTGTTCGGCGCAAGGTCAAGATCGGAAAAACGGGTACTGAGCATGATGGAGAGATCATCTTTGGAAGATGACATGCTGGACTGGCTGGATAAGAACGAAGTGTATGTCGCGGCCGATATGGCCGAAAACCTGGTCGATTTTGGTTTTAGCATCGAAGAAATGGATGATATTATAGTTCATATCCCGGCCAATGCGATTTCACCAGTCTTCAACTGGATCAACAGCAATCTCGTCACAGAAAAAATAATGGTGGATATTCATGAGGCTTCCGGCCGCATATCCGAACTGGTAGGTGCTGTAAAGACCTTTACCCATATGGATCAGGGTCACGGGAAACAATATGCAGATATCCATACCGGTATCCGCAACACGGTGACCATGTTACAGCACAAGATACGAAATGGCAATATTCAGGTCATCGAGAATTATGATACTAGTCTACCAGAGGTAAATGTACTGATCGGTGAATTGAACCAGGTATGGACTAACCTGCTGGATAATGCCCTGGATGCCATGGAGAACAAACAAAATGGTCAATTGACCCTCACTACCGCCCGCGCCAAGGATTGCGTACGTGTAACTATCTCGGATAACGGGCCAGGCATACCTGATGAAGTTAAAACCCGAATATTTGACCCTTTCTTTACCACCAAACAGATCGGAAAAGGGACCGGCCTGGGCTTGGATGTGGTGGTGCGGATCATTAAACAGCATAAAGGAGCCGTCAAGGTCAATTCCAAACCGGGGCAAACAGATTTTATTGTGGAGTTTCCCATCCATGGATAACAAGCTATAAGCCTGAAATTTACCCTTACACTTTAATAATATTATGAGTTTACCAATCATATTTTGTATAGATGACGACGCTCAGGTATTACGAGCCATTACCCGCGACCTGAAAAGCCGTTACCGGGACCGCTACCGGATATTGAGTACTACGATTGTGGAGGAGGGGTTGAATAGCTTGCAGGAAATAAACAATAGGGGTGATGTCGTTGCTTTGCTGCTGTCGGACCAGCGTATGCCCGAGATGCAGGGCGTTGATTTCCTGGTCAAGGCAATGCAGTATTTTCCAGAAGCAAAACGGGCGTTGCTGACCGCATACTCCGATAAAGATTCCGCAATTAAGGCTATCAATGAAGTAAAATTGGATTATTATCTGGTTAAGCCCTGGGACCCGCCTGAGGAAAAGCTATTTCCGGTGATCGACGATCTGCTGCATGATTGGCAATGCGATTATCACCCCGTTTTCAAAGGAATCAAAGTTATCGGTTATCCATACTCTCAAAGATCTCATGAGCTCAAGGATTTTCTGGCAGGCAATCTGGTTCCTTATCAATGGCTAGATATAAAGGTAGATAAAGACGGCATTAAACTATTGGCTAATAATGGCTTGACTGAGTCAGACTTGCCGGTGGTGTTTCTAGAAGACGGCAGATACCTGACCAAACCAAGCTTGGTGGAGCTTGCGGGCATGATCGGTTTAAACCCGCAGCACGAACGTCACGATGTTTATGATGTGGTGATTATCGGTGCGGGACCGGCAGGTCTGGCGGCAGGTGTTTACGGTGCATCCGAGGGATTGAAGACGTTGCTGATAGAGCGCCGTGCGCCTGGTGGGCAAGCGGGTACCAGTTCGCGAATCGAAAATTACTTGGGCTTCCCTACCGGATTGAGTGGTGCCGAATTGACACGCCGTGCCATGACTCAGGCAACCCGTCTGGGAACGCAGTTCCTTTCGCCGCAGTCAGTACGGTCTATAGAACATAAAGATGGATATAAAAGGATCACGCTCGACAATGCCGAAGATGTCATTACGCGCAGCGTGATCATTACTACCGGAGTTGATTACCGCAAACTGGAGACTGCCGGGATTGCAGATTTCACAGGGGCCGGGATATACTACGGCGCGGCCATGACGGAGGCTACCGCGTGCAAAGGCAAAGATGTTTATATTGTTGGCGGAGGCAACTCTGCCGGGCAAGCCGCCATGCACTTGTCAAAATTCGCTGGGAACGTTTACATTCTCATCCGCAAAGATGACTTGACGGAAACCATGTCTGCATACCTTATCAATCAGATCGGGGCAGAAAGCAATATACATGTTTTACCAAGAGTAGAGATTGCAGCTGCTCATGGTTCGGACAAGTTGGATAGCTTGGATATCCGGTCTTTCGATACTCAGAAAGTGAGCAATCACCTGGCAGATGCCCTTTACATTTTTATTGGCGCAAAGCCATTCACTGATTGGATCGAACTTGACATCATAAAAGATGAAAAAGGTTTTTTACAAACCGGCCGCGACCTTAAGGTTCATAAAGACTATTCAAAGATCTGGAAACAAAAACGCGATCCTTACCTGCTAGAAACAAGTAGCCCCGGAATCTTTGCCGCTGGTGATGTAAGAGCCGGTGCTATGAATCGCGTGGCCTCAGCCGTAGGGGAGGGTTCTATGGCGATTAGTTTTGTGCATAAATATTTAGCCGAAGTAAAATAGAGAAAACACGAAGGTAAAAGGTTTATCAAAACGACAATTTTGATAGACTCTGCTCTTATTCAACAATCTCTGTCACTTACATCTGCAATAAACGTATTCCAAGTCTGTCATGCTTTAAAACAAGACTTCCAAATCTATATATAACCGGTTTAGGTTGACAAATTATTCGGTGGTTAAAATCAAATATAAGCTATCTCCTTTTTTGTTGGATATCTGAATCGAATTGGCCAAAATGGTACAGTTAATTTAAATAAAAGCACCTTAAATCAAACTTTGTCAGTCTACACGGATTAAAGCACAGTATCTTAAATCAGTTTTGCAATTGATGCTAGGAGTGGCAATCTTGATTCAGCGGTGCAAAACGAAGTTAAAGACTGTCGATTATTGAATCAGATTTAACATAACAATATGGGGAAATGCTTTATTCGGTTGAATTGCAGGGTTCAGCTGTTCAATTCGTGTCGTTTATCTTTTCCAACGTCGATGTGTCCATAACCAGCCATAGGGCTCTTCGTTGATATTTTCCGTGAGTAGATTCACATACGTACCGGCGATAGCTGGCTGTGGAAAAACCACCGTGGTTCCCGAAAATGTTTGAGTTTGTTTGTCTTTGTTTGAAAATGTTCGAAGCTTGATTTCAGACTTGCCGGGGCGTTACTTCCGCCCAAGTGGTATTAGCATTTCCTTGCTCTTTTTGTCTAAAATGTATTCCTGACCGATCAACACATCCCCTTTCTTCCTCTGAGGTCGAAGCTTTAAAAAATTACCGCGCTCATCCTCCACAATCTCGCCATTCTGCATTAGAAGACGATAGGCTGGTGCATTTCCGTAAGCCTCAATAATCCTGAGACGCTCTCGATACTCTTCGTCTGTTGAGATTAGCCAAGAAAATAAAATCGAGCAAATTATCGCAACAACAGACCATGGAAGACTCTGCGCCAAGCCGTAATAGAAAGCTTGCTTTCTGTCAGAAAAATGAACTGGTCGTTGATTGCTTTTGATTGCAGCTGCTGCTTTGTCAATTGTGTCTACGGATTGATCGACACCGGCCTTAATGCGGTCAAAGTGTTCTTCAACCTCGGCTAGCAACAAAGCAGACCAGTCATCGATTTCTTGGGCATATTCATACTGCGATATGAATTCGTAGTCAAGTTTCTTGATTTCGAAATCTTCTGCCTGGTACTTCCACTTAATAAAGTCACGAGTGTGTTTCAGGCAAGTCTCATACCGCTCCAATGTGCCTGGTGCAAAATCAGCTCCGATCAAAGCAGCAATCTGATTATTGTTCTCTCGAAAAATGGGCAGAATAGTTTTCCCGCTTTCCGTTCTGCCCAAAAGAATATTCTTGATAGCTTCTGAGGTGACCTCTTTGTTTGCCTCAATCAATGATCGCTTTGCTTAGTAAATCTTCGAGGTAAGCGTATCGAGGTAGGCATTTAAAGTTTTAGTATCCTCCTTGTTACCGGTCGCCCGACCAGCACCTACACTCCACTTGGACGGGTGCCAGATACGTTTGGTGGAGATGTCCTTTGGGATGCCATTGATGGTGACACGGCAGTACACATAGCGCATTCCGTCTGCTAATTCTGGATTGGGTCTTTTCAAAAAAGAAAATCAACCCGAAGCTTGTTTCTAACATAGTACATAATGTTTAAGATGAACAAAAATCGAATTGTTACCATTGAAACGCAAGATGTTCACGGGGTGAACATCTTGCTAACCAGCTAGTTAACTACCTAATCGTGGAAGTTTTTTTGGAGTAATCTTACTTCCACGAATCGCTACAATTTTATTGGGAATTTTTGAATATTTTGGTGTAGCCCAAAAACGCAAAAGAGGCTGTCTCAAAAGAGGCAGTCTTTTTTCGTTTTTATCGGTTGTAAAGTTTTTCTGAATTGATTATCTTTAGGTATAAGCAATTCAGAAAAAAATGGGTCGCCGCCAGCCTAATTTTAAGCCCTATCACCAGCAGCAGTTGATGCTGCTCCCTCCCAGTCTAGAAGAATTGATCCCCAAGGGGCATGTTGTGCGTGTGGTAGACGATGTGATCAATAAGATTAATTTAGAGCCGCTCAATGCTGCCTACTACCTCACCGGTCCTGCAAGTTATCATCCCCAAATGCTCTTAAAAGTGCTCGTATTTGGCTATATGAGCAACATCTATTCTAGCAGGAAGCTGGAAGCGGCTTGTAAGGAGAGCATTTACTTTATGTATCTGAGCTCAATGAGCTTCCCCGACCATAACACGATCAACCGTTTTCGAGGCGTGCGTTTGAAGGATACGTTCCGGACGATTTTCGAGCAAGTGGTCAGTTTGCTAGCCCAGGAAGGTTATTTGAGCATTGAAGAGGTTTTTACCGATGGCACCAAAATCGAAGCGAATGCTAATAAATACACCTTTGTCTGGAAAAAGGCCATTGCCACCAACAAAGAGAAAATGAAGAAGCAACTGGCCGATATCTGGGCGTATGCCCAGAGCGTGGCCGCCAGCGAGGACAACCTGCCCGAACCGCCTGACCTGACGACGATCAACAAAGAAAAAGTGCAGGATACGGTTGATA
>NZ_AUAS01000008.1 GCF_000428845.1 Dyadobacter alkalitolerans DSM 23607
AATATTCAATACAGATCAGGGTAGCCAGTTTACTAGCCCATGGTTCGTTAATTCCTTGCTAGAGAAGGGCATAAAGGTCTCAATGGACGGAAAGGGAAGAGCTCTCGACAACGTCTTCATTGAAAGATTTTGGAGATCGCTCAAATATGAATATGTATACCTGAACCCTCCCAATGGTGGGGTGGATTTGTATAATGGAGTAAAAAAATATGTAAAATTCTATAACGCTGAACGCAGACATACTACTATTGGATCTACCCCAAATGACCTGTTTTTTGGCGCAAAAGCATCTTAATCGAACTTAATTGTAATCACTGGCTGTCCAGCCAAACGGGAGTACTTCAGAGCTTTATGGCCAGGATCATTTCGAGCCGAAACGTATACGGAAATAACCTGTGAAGCAAATCATCGTTTTTCGACATTCATGCGACTACATGTTAAATCGCATGATTACTTCTTTGGCCCAAGAACCAAGAATTTGCCATAGGTCTAAGATGGTAAAAAGGATAACAACTCCCGCAATGGTCATAAACAATCCAGCCCAGAAAGATCTCCCTTTTAACGATCCATTACTGTTTGGAAGAATAATGGCTCGGACGATTGCAATAAATAAAATGAAAGTGATCAGTGATAAAAAGAAAACAACAAACTTCACCACGCCTCGTATTTCCAAGAACCACGGGAAAATGAATATAAGGAAAAGCGCCATTGAGGAAAAGTACTGGATGGCTGAGAGAATAAATTGTTCCCTTTTAGA
This sequence comes from Dyadobacter alkalitolerans DSM 23607, assembly GCF_000428845.1. GTDB lineage: Bacteria > Bacteroidota > Bacteroidia > Cytophagales > Spirosomataceae > Dyadobacter > Dyadobacter alkalitolerans. The sequence continues at coordinate 758 of NZ_AUAS01000008.1, forward strand.
CTCATCTATTTCCCTATATACATACCGAACATTTAAGTCTAAAACCTTATTGTACGGCACTATAAAGCAATGCCCTGGAATTCCTATTGCTTCACCTTTTGAACTCGAGAATCGCTTGGCGTCAGTTAAAAAAATTGTCTCTAATTCTCCTGTCTTGCTCGAAATAGCATAGTCAGATAGAAAGCCTGAAACCATTTTATGTTTTCCCCCCTCTTCTATATTCAAAATGATATCCACATAGGTTTCGATGACTTTTCCCTTTGGAAGCGACTTGAAATTCTTTGAATAAATGATGTCACCCTTAAAGAAGTAATACCATTGATTATTAAAGCGTAATAGCGAAAATCGAGAATCCAAGCGTAACGTTCGGACAAGCATATGGGCAATTTGGCCTAATGCCGCGGCTACTACTAAACTAGTTATCAAGTAGCCAAAGGCAACCCATAAATATTGAGAAGTAACTTCTTGGAACTTCGCAGTGGTAACCGACTGATATGCACTAGAGGCCGGTTTTTTGATGGTTTCGAAGGTGAAACCATATATTTTACCAAGGATTAGGAAGCTAACTATCTGAACCAGAATGCCGAGAAAGATGCTGGTAATTAATCTGTCTGCAAAAATCCCGATTCCGAACTCTTTGGTAAAATGTCCCTGAAAGTAAAACCTTTTAAGGACTACTCCAGGGACAATCAATAGTACAACAAATATGATGCTGGTAGCCGATACGGGAAATTCCATTAACGACTAGAAATGGTCATAGGTCCTGTGGAAAGCGTAATCGTGTCAGACATCCCAGGTTTGAGTTTTTCAACGGCATCAACGTATATCTCCCTGTCTTTGGGATTTGCCATGATTTCCTTTGCCTCAGAACTTACCACATCTGTATCTGAAGAGAAAATCGATTCCAGCACCGTCAAAATCGAATTCCAGATTTCTTGATATATGTTCATGGTCGTAAAGTTTGCTTTCAAACTGACTTTTAGTTAACGTGAAACGGACAAATTTTATTCCAACGCTGAGTGAAAGAGAAACGCTAAACGGCTCGGCTACCTCGAATACCTACATCTTAATATCCACAAGCCAAACGATAGCGCAATTTACTTAAATAATGAAAATCTTGATCAAAAAGTATACTCTTGCATTACCTCCCCTCAAACCCGCTTCTTAAAAATCTTAACAAACTCCGACACACTTCCTCCTATCAACATCAAACCGCCAGCTGCAAAAAGGATGTAGAGGCCGGTGTAATGTTTGACTCGTTCGGATGTTGTTGGCAGGAATGCTCTGCCGCTTGCCGGGTCGAAATAGACTGCGATGGTATCTACGCCTGCCAGACTTCGGTAGTACTTTCTTCCCATCGAGAAATCGTAGGTTTTGCCCAGATATTCTGCGTAAATGCGATCGGGATATTTAACGGTTCCTAAGCCCTTTGTTCCGTAAGTGATTTTCATGCAGACAACTGGTAAATGGGGCGACATGTCGTCTTCCCATTTTGCACTGGTGTACATCATGTAGGTTATCACGAGGAGGCAAATACCCAGAAGAAACGGGACGAAAGGGACTATCCATCCGTATCGCCGGTTTTCAACGATCAGAACCTCATTCATAGGTTGCCTCGCTTTTGAAAGTTGTGCGGATTAGCGGGACATGCTGTATGTGGTTTTCCATTGGTATGCCTTTGAAATATTCATTGATGACCCATATGCCTTCTGTTTTAAAGGAGAGCAGGAAGCTGTTGCCGTTGGTAAGTTGGAATTGGGCAAAGCCCATTTGCAATTTGCCTTCGTTATGATACATCGTGATTTTGCGAATGTCGCCTTCTTTGATGCGTAAGGTTGTGTTGGGGAGTTGTATGTCAAGTTCATGTTCATCTGGTAATGTCGTAATCACGACGCCGCGGGCATAAGGCCAGTGATTTAAGTCAATCACTAAAATGATCATCCCCATACAAAGAAGGGCAAAGCCAGAGATGATGAGAATCGTCCGTCCAATCATGGGGTCGGGCCCTGAAAAGGTTGCGAAGAGCGAAGCTTTTAGAATTACGAAGCCCATAAAAAGACAAATCAATACAAACACAGATTCGAATCTGACAAAGAACGAGCGGAATGTAGTCTGGTAAATCCGTTGCACTTTAAGCGGAGAGTTCGTACCGATTGTATTACGTGTGAATCGCAGCAGTCGCCAGAATACCCAACCCATCGGAATAAAGACGATCAGAAATACCAGCAGCGTGCCCATTGTTACAATGATATGATTTGATCCTTAATATAATTAAATAAAGGTTACATATAAAGAAGATTGAAACATTTTTTGCTGTGATTTTCCTTGCAAAGGCGCTTCGCTAAAAGCAAATGACCGGTCGTCTTTTCTGGCGACCGGTCGGGAAATGTGCTCGAAATGAGCAGATAGGATTAGTATCCGTTGTTCTGTTTCAAGTTTGCATTTTTGTTAAGCTCTGGCCTTGGGATTGGAAGCAGCGTTCGGTAGGCGCCGTTGGGCACGTGGGATAACCAGGATTTGGTTGTAAACACACCAAAACGGATCAGATCTTGCCGACGGCGCCCTTCCTGTGCAAATTCCCATCCCAATTCATCGAGGAAACGGCCAAATTTGATATCCGCTCCGCCCTCGTTTGTAGTTGTATTGTGGTTTTTCAACCCGTAAGCATAAGTGCTTCCTTTTTGAAGATCCGCAGCAGTAACAACGGCCTTCGCAGGATTTGCTTTGAAATTTCGTGCTCTTACAGTAGTCACTATGGTTGCTGCTTCTGCGGCTTTTCCGCTTCTCAGTAACGATTCTGCCTTCATCAGTAACACATCTGCATAGCGCAGCAAGGGCCAGTCGTTGCTCAGGTTTACCGTGGTTCCTTTTTCAATTTCAAATTTCCCAAGCCTGAAACCATGCACTTCTTCCGACTGATCCACGCCGGGCAGTTGATTAATGTAGCTCAACGGTTTGCCCGCGTATGCACCCAGGGTGCTCGTTAGCGGTGTTCCGCCTGCCGAATACTGCGGACCTTGTATCCAGTTGCTTACCAGGCGCTCGTCGTCCTTGTCGAACGAATCAATAAACTGCGGAATGGCGCAAATTCCACCCCAGGGCGTGTTCAGCAGGTTGTAAGTGGCTTGATTGGCTGGCTGCAATGTTTCCATGTGAATAGAAAATCCGTTCCAGTCGGTTACGTATTTTATATCAAAAGGTATGGCAAAAATGATCTCCTTAGAAGATTCATTATTTGTTTTAAACACCTCTTTCTGAGTAGCTTCTAATGCATATCCGGCCTTGGAGTTGATCACCAGGTTGCATTGTTCGATACACTTCTCCCAAGCAGGTGTGCCGGTGTAAACTTCTGCATTGAGATACATTTTGGCAAGAAGCGTATGTGCCCCCCATTTATTAAAACGTCCGTAGGTTGTCGGATCGTTCTTTTCTGATAGCAGCGGCAAATTGTCCTGAATATCCTTGACAATAAAATCGAAAACCTCTTTCCGTGTGCTTTGCTTTGGAATAAAACCTGCGGGCACATCAAATTGCGTGATAATCGGCACATTCCCGAACAGGTCGCAAAGCACATAGTAATAGGATGCCCGAAGGACTTTCAGCTCGGCAATTACCGCCTCTTTCCCTTCTGTAAACGGAATACTTCCCGATTCGATCTGGAAAATAAGCCGGTTACAATTGGCAATCCCTGCATAAGACCTGTTCCAGTTATTGATCGCGATCTCGTCGTCGGCGGTCCATTTGTGATCGTGGATCCTACGGTAAACGCCGCCATCCACCCAGCCATTCGGACGGGAAGGGATAACAAGCTGGTCCCCCGATATCTCCTGGGTTCGGAAAAGCCCGTTCCATTGCTGCATCACATCCCGCCAATTGGTATAGGCAGCGCCCACCAGCGAGGCCACGTCACCGGAAGCAGGTGTGAACTGATTGGCTATAATACGGTCGAAGCTTTCGTCTTTCAGATCAGTACACGAGCTGCCCAGCAACAGCGCTACAACAGCAATTTTACTTTTTAAACCAAAGTGTATATTTTTCATAATCAAGTTTAGAGTTTTTACAATGACAAGTTTAGCCCCAGTGTGAATGTCCTGGTCATTGGATATTTATCGCGGCTGTCATTTCCCGGAGAAAGTCCCAGTCTGTCCACCTCAGGGTCTACGCCTTTGTATTTAGTAAAAGTGAATGTGTTAAGCGTAGAGCCGTAAACCCGAATGGCTTTAATGTGTTTTGTTTTCAACTTCGGGATGTTGTAGCCAATCGTGATGTTGTCGATTTTCCAGAAATCCCCGTCTTCAATGTAGTAACTGTTGAATTCCTGTGGCATGGTTGGGCTGAGTACAGCTTTGTCAAAAACCTTGTCATAGGACGATTTCAGGTTGTTGTACTGTTGAAGGCCAGTGCTTTCGAAGAACATTCGCTGGTAATTCAGGATCTGGTATTTGAATGCCCCACGCATGGTTACGCCCAGGTCCAGATTTTTGTAACGCAGGTTATTATTGAAGTTGAGATAGAACTTAGGCAAACCGTTTCCAAGCACGCGTTTGTCTTCAAAGGCATGCTGGAACTCATCGTAATTTTGCGGCTGACCGTCGCGGCCTTCGTAAATCCACTTACCGTCTTCGGATATATCCACCACCTTGAAGCCATAAAAATCACCCACCTGGTCACCAATACGCACAATGTGCGTAAAAGTCTGAACCGGGTCGCCGGTTGCACCCGTGGTAAAAAAGTCGTTGGTTGTCTTATAAATGTCATTTGAAAGACTCACCAGCTTGTTGGTATTGGTCGAATAGTTTACACTCGAGTTCCAGGTAAAATTGTTGGTCTGCACCGGCACGAAGTTCACCAGCAGTTCCAGTCCCCGGTTCTCCATCACGCCCACATTAGCGCGGGTAGATGTGTACAAGTTGGGCGGGCTGGGCACCTGGAAATCATACAAAAGCCCTTTGATCTTCCTGTTATAAAAATCAATGCTACCATTGATCCTGTTTTTCAGGATGGCAAAGTCAAGACCTATATTCGATTCATGCTTTTCCTCCCATCTCAGGTCGGGATTCGGGTTTTGGGCAGGAACCAATGTCTGGACCCACTTGCCATTGCTGTAAAAGAACTTCTGATAATTCAGGATCGCCACGCCGAGGAACAAGTTATTAGGCTGCGTTCCCGTAACACCATAACCGGCCCTGAGTTTCAGATCGTCGAAGATCGTCTGGCCTTTCATGAATGCTTCGTTGCTGATACGCCATCCCAGCGAAACGGCCGGGAATGTTCCCCAAGGGTTTTTTGCGCCATATAGCTGGCTCGCACCTTCGTGTCTGATACTTGCCAGCAACAGGTAACGGTCGTCGAAGTTGTAAGTGGCCCTTGCAAAAAAGCCGATCAGGTTCGTTTCCCTTTTGGAGCTGCCAATCGGCGCAAGCCCGGTTTTCAATGCGTCTCCGATGCCGATATTATTGTAGGAAAACTTATCAGTCGGGAAATCCCAGTTCTGCATGAAAGAATCCGAGAACGAGTTGTCCTGATAGCTGTAACCACCCAGCAGGGAGAACTTGTGACGGTTCAGGTTTTTGGAATATTGCGCGGTAAGCTCCATAAGCTTATCCACCGACCGCACCGAACCAATCGAGGCGTAACCATTACGCCCGTCCCGCAGTGCAGATACGTGGCTTTTGGTTTCTGAATAACCACGGTTCTGATTGTATTGATTGTAGGAAAACAGGGCCGACAGTTTAAGGTCTTCAATGGGACTGTAGCTGATATTGGATGTTATCCTGGTATTCTGGGAGTTGTTTTTCCCATCACTTTCCTGCAAACGCGCCACAGGGTTATCATAGTTAAAGATCCCCGTTTGCTGAAACCAGGTTCCATCCGGGTTCCGCAATGGTGCGGTAGGATTCTGGATGATCGCCTGGCGATAGGTATATCCGTTGAAACTTACGCCATCGCCGGTGGTAGGATAGCTGTTGTATGAGTTGATGAAACCAAGATTAATGTTGAGTTTATCATTCAACATGGTATGGTTTACATCGGCGCGTCCATTAAAGGTTTTGTTTTCAGATTTGATAAAAATACCGTCCAGATATCGGTAGTTAAGGTTCACAAGATAGTTGGTACGGTGATTTCCGCCCCGAAACGTAAGGTTATGGACCTGGCTCAATGCTTTTTTAGAAATTTCCTTCATCCAGTCTGTATCCGCGCCCAGGTCCCACGACGGCTCGCGGATGCCCTGCTCAATGTGCGCGCGATAATCCGCTGCTGAGAGGAGGTCAAGCTTCCGGGCAACTGTTTGTGTGCTGAAAGAGGTGTTGTACTCAACCGTGCTGTTATAATTGCCACTGGCTCTTTTTGTAGTGACAATGATAACGCCGTTGGTGCCCCGGGTTCCATAGATCGCTGCCGCAGAACCGTCCTTAAGAACGTCTATTGACTCAATATCCTCGGGCGCTACGGTTTTAAGGTCGCCGGGAACACCATCAATAAGCACAAGGGGGTTTGAGTTAGCACCCAGCAAAGTTGTATTTCCCCGGAGCAGGATCTGAGAGCCCTGGGTAGGGTCACCGCTTGGAGCTGAAATGGTAAGACCGGCTACTTTTCCCTGTAAAAGCTGTCCCGCATCCACGGCAGGGGTTTTTACAAAATTCTCTTGCGTAACACGCACTACTGAGCTGGTAATGTCTGCTTTACGCTGACTTCCGTATCCTACCACAACCACTTCCGTAAGTTCTTTGCTGTCGACAGCCAGCACAACATCGAAATTTGACCGACTGCCAATGGCAACTTCCTGGGTAACATAACCAATAAAGGAAAAGACAAGCGTGGCAGCCTGATCTTCTGCTTTCAATTCAAAATTTCCCTCGGGATCCGTAATAGTTCCGGTAGAAGTTCCTTTAACCACAACACTTACGCCGGGCAATGCTGCATTGTTGTTGTCCAGCACTTTTCCCTTCAGTACTTTTTCCGCCCTAACCGGCAGCTCCATGCCAGCCGTTGTTGGCGGGTGTACGGCCGCCCTCACCTGGCCAGTAAAGATGGATCCCGCGATCAGCATGGCACAAAGCGGTCTGCCAAACCCCGCGAGAGGAGTAAGTCTATTTGTAATCATAATGTTACCGGTTTAGTTAATTGTTACTGATATAGATGTATTTGTTGTTGTTTTTTGATATTTTAAATAATTTAAATCCTATTTATTTTGAGGCGTACTAATCCTTTCTACGTTTTAATGACCGTAATGGGCATAGCATGGCCGAAACCATTGATGGTTTATTTCGGGCTTTCTAACGATCTGTAATATACGTAACAAGATGTGCCGAATTGTTCAGCACATCAAATTACAATACAATTTTAAGCTTAAATAATGCTAAACAAAATACGGTTTTTGATAACTACTGACTATATTTTGACCTTATTCAGACATAACAGCCAGAAAGGTGCAAATTTTAGCCGTATCATCGATTCGTGTTTGGATGGAGATTTGTCGCATTAAATTCCAAACTTGCGCAGGTTATACACAAAGCTAAAAACGAAGTATCTTTTCAATACAACACTCTGAATATCTTCAATGTAAGTTTCCGTAGTGCTGCGGGCCAGGCTGCGGTTTTGGTTAAAGATGTCGTAGACCTGCAAGCGGATTTCGCCTTGTTTTCCCTGTAAAAATTGGCGGGATACGGAAGCATTCCAAAGCGTGAATTTTTGATTAAACCCTGTGGTGCGGCCCGTGTTGGCGGTGTAGGTCAGGTCGGTGGAGAATATAAATTGAAAGGGGAGCTGCCAATGGATATCTGCGGTCATATGCTGTGACCAGTATTGCGTATTTTGCTGAGGCAGAAGCGAATAATGTGCCTGCTGATAACTGATGCGCGCGCCAAATCCATAGTCCATCTTCCCGTCGAATGCAGATTGAATGTGGATACCCTGGCCTAGTAATGTCGTTTTCGCCTGATTTTTGAGGTTGTTCACAATGCTCCGACTGGCCGAAACATTGGCTTGCGTATTGAGCGTAAGGCCGAATTTTAATGAACTGATATTCTTGCTCCATGACAAGAAGCTGTTCAGCGCCCAATATCCCGGTGTGTTAATAGGCTTAGACAATCTTGCACCATTATCGTTGATTGTAGTCGCATTGCTGATCCGGCTGTTGCTTTGGTTGAGATTTGCAAACACGAAAAGACTGCGTTCGCCGCTGCTTTCCGAGCTGTTATAGTTCAATGTCAGCGTGTTATAATATTCCGGACGAAGCCCCGGATTACCACTTTTGATATCAAGCGGGTTGGTATTGTCGATCACGGGCTGCAATTGCGTTACGCTTGCAGGGGCAATGCGTGTGCGATACTGCAATCTCGCGCGCCGGTTACCCGAAAAAGTATAGCTGAAAAGTGCATTCGGCATCCAATGAAAATACTGTTTGCCTATGCGTGAATCCTGCGATAAATTATCAGAAACCTGCCTGGACGCTTGTACATCCAAACCCAGTGTGTAACTAAACCGCAGCCGCTGCGTCTGCAATGTTGCGCCCGCTTTATGCCCTGTAAATGTACCCGCAAAGCGGTTCGTGAGCATGGTGTCAGGCACCGAGTAGTTATTTGTTTCTTCATTTTTATCAAAAACAAACCGGGACTGGCGGTTCTGATTATTGAGCCAGGCATATCTTACTTCAATCTTATGACGAAAAGAAAGCGGCTCGGTAAAGTAGAAGTTCAGATTGTTTTGCGCGGAAAAAGTATTTTGCCGGTTCTGCTGATCAATGTGGTCAAGTATTTTTTCCAAACCCAAAGAATCGTAAAACACATTTTCGGATTGGTTATAGCCCGTATTTTTTCCGTTTGACAGCACGGTGTTCAGGTTAGCCGACAATGTCCGGCCTAGCTTCGTAAACTTCCGCATGAATATGAGATTGTTATAACCGTTTATCCCGCTGCCTGCTGAGCGGTAATGTGTTTCTCCCTGATTCAAAGGAATACCGTTTTTTGAGTACGAAAAATTGCCCAGATCGTTTTTGTAACGAACATTTTGCCAGGAAATATGGGGCGTAAGGCGCAGGCTTGTGAGGGAATCCAGCTGAAACTCAAACCGCCCGTTAAAGCGCTGATTAAATGCCTGGTTCCGGTTATAGTTTGATTGTTCTGTCAATAAGGATTGGCCCGGGAGAATGTATTCGCGGCGGCTGTTCTGGTTGGTGGTGGTAATGGCCTGATTTGCAAAGTAACTGGCCGATATTTCAGCACGCTTTCCATAGCGCACTTTTTCACCTTCTGTCCGGTAATTGAAGCCACCCGCGCGCACTTCGGTAATGTTGGCTGGCGTCTGCCCGTTTTCGTTACCGAAGGATCCCGGCTGCCCGATGAACATGGGGCCACCCATCCCGCCGCCCGGAAGTCCGCCGTCACCAAGAGAAAAATTCTGCTGATTCAGATTATTGGCCTGGCCAACGAGCGATATCTGTCTTCCCGGTCCGCCGTTACGGTTATTGAAGCGGTTCAGACTTAGTTTTCCCTCGTAACGCAAGGCATTGTTTTCCGTATTCCGGCCGGCACCTATCGCATTTTGACCAAAATAACCCTTTCCCTTGTCTTTTTTAATTGTAATATTGATCGTACGTTCTCGGTTGCCATCATCAATGCCCGAAAACTGCGACTGGTCCGACGACTGATCGTAAATCTGCACTTTGTCCACAATATCGGCTGGCAAATTGCGCGTCGCCATTTTAGGATCGTCGCCGAAAAACGGCTTCCCGTCTACGAACACCCTGCGCACCGCCTGCCCGTTGCTTTTGATTTCGCCGTCACGGGAAACCTCCACGCCCGGGAGTTTTTTGAGCAATTCTTCAAGCTGCGCATTCGGCTCGGTTTTGAATGATCCGGCATTGAATTGCACCGTGTCACCCTTGATAGTAACCGGTGGCGCTTCCTGTTTGATGACCACTTCTTGCAAATCCGTTCCCTGCTCGCTCATCCATAATGTATCCAGCCGCACAGGTTCTCTGTCAGCTATCAAGAAGGTAGCAGATTTGTTACGGTAACCAACATACGTCACCAGCAGCCGATAACTGCCTGTTGAAATATTTTTGAGGCGGAATTGTCCGTTCCCGTCGGTCACAGCGGCAGTAACATAAGCAGAATCGTGCTGCGTGAGCAGGGATATGGAGGCTGTGCGCAACGGCTTTCTGCTGATCGAATCGAGCACGATTCCCGACACCTCCGCCCGGACAGTGGTTTTCTGCCCGGCGGCGGTGAAGTGCAGCAGCATGATGGCTAATAGCATTGTAAGTTTCATAGGGTCATCTTCCGCCGTCTCCCGGCATCATTTTCTGCTGACGGAAATCGGCCAGCGCCTTTTCCCGAATGTCATTTAATTCTTCTTTGGAAATGGCCTGCGCACCAGGCTGCGGCTCCACCTCTTTGCTGTTCACAGCCCTGGGCTGCACTTTGGTTGCCTTAAATTGTTCACGACTTCCTTCGATCAGCAACACTATACCTTTTTCAGGAGTCAGTTCGTGCACAGGCGAATACGTTCCTGGCAACTCTTCCGTCAGCCATACAGTATAGGATTCATTTTTAAAGTTGACCAGGGCCTTTTTGCATTGATAACCCGCTATTTTTTTGGTTTGATCCGAATGTTGCCAGCCCGTAACGCGCTTGATTGGCGATTCACTTTGATAGGTTTTGGCATCCGGACCTTTCATGCTCAGCACGGTAATAACTTTTGAACCCGCCACATCCACACATCTGTTTTCATCAAATGGCCTGCCGAGGTTGGTCGTTTTGGGAGGCCCGCCGCCTGGGAAAACGCGGCTTACCATTGTATTCTGATCGTCGGAAACCTCTTTTACATAATTTCCGGAAAAGAGCGATTTCAGTCCCGAAGTGCGCGAGTCGGGGAGGTCGGTAGGGAAATTCGGGTCGCCTGGCTTCACGGGCTCACCATTGATGACCATCCGCAACTGTGAAGGATCAATCTTGCGGACGATCTCATAGCTGATCTGTCCCGAAAACTGCGCGTAAGCTTGTCCGGCGGCCACCCACATTGCGGCCAGAAAAATCTTGGTTTTCATAGCATTCGTTTGTTTAGTTTGAATGTTCCAAAATTGGCGGGAAGCAATGTTAAGCACTGGTATTTAGTGTTAAATAGTGTTACAGCCCTATAAAACCCGCACGCCGCATTGTAGCTTTGTACCATGAGCAGCGCACGTATCAGGTTCATTTTCTGGATGATGACCATTTGCATTGTAGCGATCAATGCTTTTCAGGGCTATTGGCTCCTGACCACTTACCGGCTGCACAACTCACAGTTCCAGCATACCGTGCAGGACGTGCTGTTCCAGGTGGTGGATCAGCAGCAGGTCGCGTGGGCGGATGCCATGTTTGGCCGTAACGGGACGAAACTTGCTGTTCCGGGCGCACCACCTTTGTCGCGGCAGCGGGTGATCGTTCGCAGAATCCAATCGGATTCGGAAACGCGCGTTTATATAAGCCCAAACATGGATGGTGTAAAAATGGCCCTGGGAGACACACTGGCAAACCGTATTTCTAAAATGCTGGTAACGGGCTGGGCAAAAGGCGACCAGATCGATAAAAGAAAATTGTTTAAGGCTTATCAATCAAAACTGCAAAAGCGCGGAATCCAGGCTAGTTTTTTAATTGACACCATACGCCTCATTCCCAGGTCCGATGGGGAGAATACACTTTATACCAATACCAGGACTGGCCGGTTGAATTCCGCAAAGCAGTTCAAGACCATCCCAGTGCCTATTAATCCGGTCAAAAACCTTTTTGTGCAGGCCACATTCGATATGCCGTTTTTGTATTTGTTCAAAAAAATGGGTGGCCTGCTGGCGGCAAGCAGCATTTTGCTTATCCTGACAACGGGCTGTTTTCTTTATATGCTGCGAACGATTTTAAGACAAAAGCGCCTGTCGGAAATTAAAAATGATTTTATCAATAACATGACCCACGAGCTCAAAACGCCCATAGCAACCGTCACAGCGGCTGTGGAAGCGATGATGCATTACGGCGTGCTCGACAATCCGGAAAAAACGCAAAGTTACCTGTCCATTTCCCGGAACAACCTCGGCCACCTTTCCGAACTGGTGGACAAAGTGCTACATATGGCTGTGGAAGATAAGCAGGAAATTACGCTTCACCCGGAACCGGTAAATCTGCGCCGGCTGGTTGGGGAGATCACCGAAAGCTACGCACTCAAAACGACGAAGCGGGTCAGTTTCGAGCATGATTTCAATGAGCATGACACGGTTGTCGTGGACCGTGTGCATTTCGGCAATGTACTCAGCAACCTGGTCGATAACGCCATTAAGTATTCTAATGAAGAGGTAACCATAGTTTTCAGGTACAAAAAGGATGGAGACAACTGGCGCCTGGCCGTCACCGACGATGGGTTAGGAATTGCAAAAAACCATCAGCAAGCTGTTTTTGAGCGTTTTTTTCGCGTGCCAACGGGCGATTTGCATGCAGTAAAGGGTTTTGGGCTGGGGCTTGCCTATGTGCGGCAGGTTGTGGAACGGCATGGCGGCAGCATTGATCTGGTCAGTGAGCCGGGAAAAGGAAGCGAGTTTATTTTGAAATTCTGATTTATGCCAAAAGTTTTACTCATTGAAGACGAGGCTGCCCTGGGTATGATTGTGAAAGACAGCCTGATTTATCGTGGCTTTACGGTTTTCTATGCTGAAAACGGCGTCGCCGGTCTGGCACAATTTAATGAGCACCATCCGGACATTGTAGTAGCAGACATTATGATGCCGGACATGGACGGCTTTACTATGGCGAAGCACATTCGCGAGCTGAACCCCAATGTTCCCATCATGTTTCTGACGGCCCGGTCGCAAACCGCCGACGTCGTGAAAGGTTTTGAGCTGGGCGGCAATGATTATCTCAAAAAACCTTTTAGTCTCGACGAGCTGGTCGTCCGCATTGAGGCGCTGTTAAGGCCCAGAAATACCATGAATTTTGCTCCGGCGGTTTTTGAAATCGGACAATACACCTTTGATCCTGCCAAACAAAAACTCACACTCTCCGGAAAAGAGGTGTCATTATCTCACCGCGAAGCCGAATTGCTGCGACGTCTGTATCAGCTCCGAAATCAGGTTTTGGAGAAGAATGTTGTGTTATTAGAGCTCTGGGGTGACGATTCTTTCTTCAATGGCCGCAGCCTGGATGTTTTCATCACCCGCCTCCGCCGCTATCTCAAAGACGACCCGCAGATCCAGATCGTCAATATCCGCGGGATTGGGTATAAGCTGATATGCTGAAACCGGCCAGTGGAATGGCCATGCGAATGCTGATGATTTTTAATTCAGGTTTCGGTATTCATTAGGCGTAACGCCCGTTTTTTGCTTAAAAAGCCTCGTAAAATGCTGCTGATATTTAACCCGAGCTGATATGCTATTTCGCTTAGAGATTGACTGCCTTCAAACATCTTTACTTTGGCCTCATCAATTAACCTTGACTGAATAAATTCCAGCGCAGTATGCCCGGTCTCTTTTTTAATTAAATCACCAAAATAATTGGGAGACAAATGCAATTCATCGGCGCAGTAAGCAACGCTCGGCAAGCCGGATGTCTGCGATTTTCCTGATTTGAAATAATCACTTAATAATTGCAGCCAGCCTGGGCGACCTTTGTCTATGATTTGGTTAATAAACAATAAAAAACGATCCGCATGCGCCCGTACAAAGTTATCCTGCTTCTCATTTTTATTCTCAGCTCCACGACCATGATGGCGCAACCTAAGACGTCCCTCAGCCAAACGAATGCGGAGATGATGGTCCGAATATCAGAAATTGAGATCGTGCCGGAGTTTCTGGCGGAGTATAATGCGATTTTGAAGGAAGAGGCCGCAGCGTCTGTCAAAAAGGAGCCGGGCGTGGTGGCCATTTTTCCAATGTATATGAAAGATCAGCCCAATCAGATCCGGATCGTGGAGATCTATGCCGATAGCGCTGCCTATCAGTCGCATTTAAAAACCCCACATTTCCAGCATTACAAAACAACAACTTTGAAAATGGTGAAGGCATTGAAATTGTTAGATATGAATGCAATCGATTCGCAGACCATGCCGGAAATCTTTAAAAAATTGAAATAAAGGTTAATGAGTACAGAAAAAGACATTTTCGCCCGGTTGCAGGCCGGTGAGCTGCTTCGGAAAGATGATCCTGAATATGGGAAATTCGCGGAAGTAGTTGCCCGGACAATCCGGTTGTCGCAGGCATTCCCGCAAGAATTATAAAAGAGAAATTTTAAAAATTTACATATTAAAAAAATGACCGAAACAACAAATGTAAAGGCTTACGGGACAGATGCTGCCGAGGCACCATTGGACCAAATGAATATCAACCGGAGAAAACCCACTCCTCATGATGTTGAGATAGATATTTTATTCTGCGGGGTCTGCCATTCCGACCTGCATACTGCCCGGAGCGAATGGGGTCCTTCCATGTATCCCTGTGTCCCCGGCCACGAAATTGTGGGAAAGATCATCAGCGTAGGCGATCATGTGCAAAAATTCAAAGTAGGAGATATGGTGGGCGTCGGCTGTATGGTTGATTCTTGTCGTGAGTGCGAATATTGCAAGGAGGATCTGGAACAGTTTTGCGAAAATGGCATGACCGGCACCTACAATTCGCCCGACAAGCATATCCCGGGTTCGCCAACATTTGGCGGCTATTCTGAGAAGGTTGTCGTGAATGAAAATTACGTACTGCGGATCCCGGAAAACATGGATCTGGCTGCGGCAGCTCCCTTGCTGTGTGCAGGCATCACCACCTATTCGCCGTTACGCCACTGGAACGTTGGTCCTGGTAAAAAAGTGGGCGTTGTAGGCATCGGCGGACTGGGCCACATGGGGATTAAGATTGCCAAGGCCATGGGTGCGGAGGTGGTTGCTTTTACCACATCGGAATCAAAATTTGGGGAAGCGAAACGCCTTGGAGCGGACGAAGTGGTTTTGTCCAAAGACGAAGCGCAGATGTCGGCGTATAAAGGAAAGTTGCATTTTATTCTGGATGCCGTTTCTGCCGAGCATGATATCAATGCTTACCTCAACCTGCTAAGGGTAGATGGTTCGCTTGCGCTTGTCGGCGCACCCGAGCATCCTCTTCCGGTGGCAGCATTCAGTGTGATCCAGGGGCGTAAAAGTTTTGCCGGTTCTATGATCGGCGGGATTGCCGAGACACAGCAAATGCTGGATTTTTGTGCGGAACACAACATTGTAGCGGACATTGAAATGATTGACATTCAGGAAATCAATGACGCATACGAACGTTTGCTGAAAGGCGATGTGAAATACCGCTTTGTTATTGACATGGCTTCTATTAAGGAGAATGCATAAACCAGTTATCTCAGGCATGCCAGCAGGCAATGCCTGAGATAACCAACTTCTGGCCTGATCTTTATAGTTTCTGCGCCCCTGGCCCGCGCACAAATCAACAATCACCATGGACAAAAATAAATCTGCCGAAAAGCCTGAAAAAGTGCTGGATAATGAATCCCGGCGCGACTTCCTAAAAACAACTTCCATCCTCACCGCCATTGCTGTTGCACCGGCAACAGTTGCGAAAGCAGCAAAGCATGAATTGGGAGAAAAGATCAGTGTAGCATTGGAAACTACACCTGTGAGTTTCAAGGTAAATGGTGTAAAGAAACAGCTCAACCTTGAACCACGCTCCACACTGCTGGACGTGCTCCGCGAACAGTTGCATTTGACGGGAACCAAAAAGGGGTGTGATTATGGTCAATGTGGTGCGTGTACAGTCCATGTGAACGGCGAGCGCGTGCTATCGTGTCTGAGTTTGGCTGTTATGCATGAAGGTCAGGAAGTTACAACCATTGAAGGATTAGCAAAAGGCGAAGAGCTGCACCCGATGCAGCAGGCGTTTATCAAGCACGACGGTTTTCAGTGCGGTTACTGCACGCCGGGGCAGATCATGTCGGCTGTGGCTTGCATTAACGAAGGGCACGCGAATAACGAAGACGACATCAGGGAATTCATGAGTGGGAATATCTGCCGTTGCGGAGCATATCCCAACATTGTGAAGGCGATTCAGGAAGTTAAAAACGGGGGGCAGAAATCATGATACAATTTCAATACGAACGCGCGGCAACCACGAAAGCAGCTGTGAATGCATTGGCCAACAGCAGCAATGCGAAGTTCATTGCCGGAGGTACGAACCTGGTGGATCTGATGAAGCGGAACATTACCGCACCAACCAAGCTGGTGGATATTAACCAGGTCCCGCTCAAAGATATACAACACCAAAATGACAAGATCAGCATTGGTGCCCTGGCATTAAACAGCCGCGTTGCCGAACACAAACTGATCATTGAAAAACATCCACTTCTATCACAAGCATTAAATGCAGGCGCATCGCCGCAAATCAGGAATATGGCCACCGTAGGCGGAAATATGATGCAGCGTACGCGATGCCATTATTTTTACGACACAGCGCTGCCCTGTAATAAGCGCGAACCAGGTTCCGGCTGCGGCGCATTGGAGGGATTGAACCGGATGCACGCCGTTTTCGGGACGAGTGAACAATGTATTGCTGTGCACCCGAGTGACATGTGTGTAGCGCTTGTAGCATTGGATGCAACGGTGCTGGTGGCAGGCCCGAAAGGAGAAAGAAGGATCCCGTTTGAAGAGTTTCACAGGCTCCCGGGCAATCAGCCTGAAAAGGACAATACGCTCCAAAATAACGAAATGATCATTTCAGTTGAGATCCCGGATAATGGATTCAGTAAAAACAGTCACTATATGAAGGTCCGCGACCGGGCTTCTTATGCGTTTGCATTGGTGTCGGTGGCGGCGGCTTTGAATTTGGATGGAAAGGTGATTAAGGAAGCAAGGCTCGCAATGGGGGGTGTGGCGCATAAGCCGTGGCGTTTGAAAGAAGCAGAAAAAGCGTTGATCGGCAAACCAGCCACCGAAGAGACTTTCAGGCAGGCCGCCGAAATTGCCATGCAAGGTGCAAAGGCTTTTAAATACAATGCATTCAAGCTGAAACTGGGTCCGAATGTAATTGTAGAAGCATTGAAAAATGCAGCTAACCTGGCGTAATCCTAACCCTGAATTCCAAGATCATGAACGAAGCATTTTTCGATAAAAAAGAATATAAGCCACTCGACCGGGTGGATGGACGCCTGAAAGTTACCGGCGCGGCGCAATATTCAGCAGAATATCCCTTACCGAATATGGCCTATGCCGTGCTGGTTGGCAGCCGGATCGCCAAAGGCACCATTAAAAGCATTGATACCAAAGCGGCCGAGCGCGCCCCGGGTGTGCTGGCGGTTATATCGCACCTCAATGCGATCAAAGTGCCTGGATACCAGCCCAAAGGCGAGCATCCCTCGGAGCCGTCGACCAGTGGCCAGCCGCTGCGCGTATTTTTTGACAATAAGATTTATTCCAATGATCAGCCTATTGTAGCGGTTGTTGCAGTGAGTCTGGAAAAGGCGCAGCATGCCGCGTCGCTGGTCAAAGTCCAGTACAATAAGGAGCAACATCAGACCGATCTGGAAGCAAACGCTAAAAATGCGAAGCTGCCTGAATCTGCCAAGAAAAACCCAAAGTCACCGACTGCGGATTACGACCGGGGACAAAAAGACGCATTTCAAAATGCCGCTGTAAAAATCGAAGCGGAATATGTGTTGCCTACCGAAATGCATAATCCAATGGAGTTGCAGGCGATAATCGCTCATTGGGAAGCCGATGACAAGCTCACGGTTTATGATAAGGTGCAGGGCACAAAAATGACGCAGAAGAATTTTGCAAAAGAATGGAATATTCCGGAGCAGAATGTGAAAGTGATCGCGACGTTCGTAGGCGGCGCATTCGGGAATGGACTGCATAACTGGCCGCATGAAACGGCTGCTATCATTGCTGCAAAACAGGTGAAAAGGCCCGTTAAGCTGGTTTTAACCCGCGAGCAAATGTTCACGATGGTCGGTTACCGGCCACGGACCTGGCAAAAAATACAAATGGGAGCCATGCAGGACGGAAAACTGGTGGCTATCAACCACGAATCCATCGGCCAGACGTCGAGCTACGAAGAGTTCACCGAATCGACTTTACAGCAAACGCGAATGATGTATGCTTCGCCCAGCATAAGCACGCGTTATCGAATCTTGCCACTCAACCTGGCTACGCCTATATGGATGCGTGGGCCGGGTGAAGCAACCGGTGCTTTTGGGTTGGAATCTGCCATGGACGAAATGGCGTACGCCATCGGAATGGACCCGATCGATTTCAGGCTTGCAAACTATACGGAGTCCGATCCGGACAAAAAAATGCCGTGGTCTACCAAGTATATGCGGGAATGTTATGAGGAAGGAAAAAAGCGCATTGGCTGGGAAAACCGTAAGCTGAAACCGGGCGAAGTGCGCGAGGGGGAATGGCTTGTAGGTTACGGAATGGGCACCGGCACATTTGGTGCAAACCGCAATTCGGCCACTGTACATGCAGAGCTGGACAGGGAAGGCAACCTCATTATGCATTGCGCTATCACCGATATCGGCCCCGGCACCGGAACGGCAATGGTACAAATCGCATCCAATGCTACGGGCATCTCGACCGACAAAATAACATTTCACCTAGGAAGTTCTGAATTTCCGAATGCAGGATTGCAGGGAGGTTCTTCGACTGTGAATAGCGTGGGGCCGGCAGTGCTTGCTGCTTGTAATGCGCTGAAAGAACAGCTCATTACCATGGCAGCGGCCAAAGGAAATGCAGCATTCACTTTGGCAAAGGCTGATGATCTGATGTTTGATAAAAATGAATTGCAGCTCAGTGGCAAGTCTGCAAAAACAACGCTCGCCGATTTATTTAAACAAAATAACATTGAAAAAATAGAGACCACCAACGAGTCCAAGCCCGACGAAAACCGGAATAAATATTCGATGTATGCATTCTCCATGCACTTTGCCAAAGTGCACGTGCATCCGTTCACAGGCCAGGTGCGGGTGAAAAAAATCGTATGCTGCGCGGATGCGGGCACCATCGTAAGCCCCAAAACCGCGGCAAGCCAGATGATCGGTGGCGCTACGGGTGGCATTGGAATGGCATTGACAGAAGATGCGGTAATGGACCACCGTTATGGACGATACGTTACCAAGGACCTGGCGGATTACCACATGCCGGTTCACGCCGACGTGCCCGACATTGATGTGTATTTTGTAAACAAACCCGATTTACTGGCTGATCCGGTGGGCAGTAAAGGACTGGGCGAAATTGCAATCATCGGCGTAGCGCCTGCCATTGCAAACGCAGTCTTCAATGCAACGGGAAAACGGGTCCGCGAGCTGCCGATCACGCCGGATAAGCTGATATAGCTTCACTAAGCTCCTTTATTTAACTTCTATACTGGACCAGTAGGGCTTTGATTCTGTCTTATCCGGAAAAACGCCCGTTACAATGTATGAGCCCGATGGCAGGTTTGCCGGGATTGTATATTTGCCGATGGCAAAAGTTACCCCAGCCATTCCCCAGTTGTAAGTTGCCAGCTCTGGAACGAGGTCGATTGCTTTTCCAGCAGATTTGAGGCGCAGCCGCGGCAGGTGGTTTACATCAAATTCAGTTCTGGGATGAATGAACAGAGCCGGTGTTGATTTGGCATAAAAAACGTCGCCTTTGCGAAGTGACAATTGCTCAACGCTCCTGTTGAGACTCTGGTTGAGATCGCCTTTCCAGATGCTTTCCAGACAATTTGTCTGCGCCTTTCCCAGATACACGGCTCCTTTTCCAATCAGCTTGTCTTTTTCATAATAGGAGAGGAGATAGGAGCCGTCGGGCCAACCGGCAGGGATTTTATCCAACATCAAGGTATGAACATCATGCACCCGCACAGGAAGCACTACCGGCACAGGCAGCGAAACACTCGAAACGGTCATGGTGTATTTTTCTGTGGGCAAAAAGAAACCACCTCCTGCCTTAATGGTATCCTGCCGTGCATATTGAAATGGAATATAGCCAAAATCACGCACGACGGGCGTATCCCGCCTGAATCTGATTCCTTTGAAAACCACCGGATTCTGATTGTAAAACCTGATTTCCATAGTTAAGGGATCATTGGTGGCCAGCGCCAGCGCATTGGACAGATACATATGCGGATCGCCGATATAGAAAGTGGCTTCCTCAGAATTGCCTGATTTTTCATTGGTAATCTTAATCAAGGGATCGCCCGAATCCGGCGCAGAGGGCGAACTTCCTTGCTTCACATTAAACTTAAAAGGCAGCTTAATCGCATCCGCATTAACCGCAATCTCTCTTTGCAGCAATTCGATTTGAGGTGTTCCTGAAAAATTGAAATAGATGTTTATATGGGTGAAATCATTGTCTGCCTTGTCCTGCAACGATAAGTACAAAGGCGGAGTGCCTTGAAATTTGTAGCTGATTACGCTATCCCGCGTTGGCTCACTTGCATTATAGAGCAGTAGATTTATTCGCAGTGCACATTTAACTATCATTCATTCTTCAAACTATTCACCGGATTTAAAATGGCGGCTTTCACCGCCTGAAAACTGACTGTGGCGAGGCTGATGATAAAAGCGCCTGCAATGGCTGCTGCAAAAATCCACCAGGATAATGATGTTTGATAAGTGTATTGTTGCAACCAGTCGTGCATGAGATAATATGCGATGGGTGTCGCCAGCAGGCAGGATATCATTACCAGGGTCAGGAAATCTTTGGAAAGCAGTTTCCATAAGTTGGCCACGGAAGCGCCAAGGACTTTTCGGATACTGATCTCTTTCTGGCGTTGTTCGGCAAAGAACGTAGCTAAGCCAAAAAGACCGAGGCAACTAATAAAAATTGCCAAAGACGCAAAAGTTGTCGAGATTTGCCCGATCCGCTCTTCTGCCCGGAATTTCCGTTCATATTCATCACTGGCAAACTTATATTCAAAAGGACTTCCGGGATTGTGTTTCTTGAAAACCGGTTCAAGCTTTGAAAGAGCCTCCCGGGTCGGAATAGCCGGATTAAGCCTGATGTGAATGAAAGATACCCAATCTTCTTTCAGCATAAAAACGGTGGGCTGGATAGACATAAACGGCGAACCGGTAACCACATCATGAATCACGCCGATAATGGTATACTGATCTCCATTCCATTGCACGCGGGTTCCGACGGCTTCTTTGAGTCCCATGAATTTGACTGCACTTTCATTAATCACCATGCCAAGGCTGTCGGTAGAAAAAGCGCGCGAAAAGTCACGTCCCTGCTTGATTTTCCAATTAACAGTTTTGCCATAATCGTGGGTGACACCAACAGTTCCCAGATCACCCAGCTGGTGGGGATCTTTGCCGGTCCAGTTGAAACTTGCATCGCTGCTCCAGACCTCCGAAGTCGGACTCGAAGATTTAGAAATATCGATAGCAGCACCGGTTTGGAGTAAATCGTCTCGGAGCGGCTGTGAATGTGCTTGCAGATCTGGGGTGTTTATTTCAACGGACAGTAATCCCGAACGATCGAAACCCACCGGTCTGTCTTTGGCATACTGGATCTGGCGAAGCACAACCAAAGTGCCAATTATCAGCGTGATAGAAACTGTAAACTGGACAATAACCAGGGTTTGACGGGGTAAGGCGGCAAGCCGCCCTGCATGAACCTGTAACGACGAACCAGCGCCTTTCAGAACTTTGATCGGACGAAAGCCTGACAAGTAAATCGCGGGATAACTGCCAGCCAGAAGCCCGGTCAAAAGCGTAAAGCCCACACCAATAACCCAGCTCGTCTGATTTGTCCACGGAAATGTAATTTGCTTATCAGAAATCTGGTTGAACCAGGGTAATAGCAGCTGTACCAACAGCAAAGCCAGCATAAATGCAAATATTGCGACCATCACCGATTCTCCCAGGAACTGCGCCACCAGCTGACTACGCAGGGAGCCCACTGCCTTGCGAATGCCCACTTCCTTGGCCCGCTTTTGCGACCGGGCCGTGGACAGGTTCATGAAGTTGATACAAGCCAGCAGCACTACAAATGCACCAATGATGCCAAACAGCCATACAAATTGTATCCGCCCACGGACCGGCACGCCGTTTTCCCACTCCGAATACAAATGCCAGCGGCTCATCGGGTGAAGAAATGCTTTTGGGCTAAATCTGGCTTCTTCTTTTGCATGACGGGCTTTGATATTTTTAATCTTGGCGTTGATCTGGTCGAAGCTTGTGTTCGGCGCGATTTGTGCCAGCAAAAGGAAAGAATTATTTCCCCAGTTTGTTTCTGAGCGTTTTACCCAGGGTGTTTCCTCTAAAAAGTGCTTCCAGGGCAGCAGGAATGTTACATCATGGAATTCCGTCGCGTAAGGAAGGTCCTCGTAAATGCCGGTAACCTTGAAGTAATTTTTGTTGTCAACCTTTATCGTTTTGTTAATCGGGTCTTCTTCGCCAAACAAAGCTTCTGCAACTGATTCCGATAGCAGGGCTGAAGCCGGGTTATCAAGACCGGTGGCCGTGCCCCTGATCATCCGCAGCGACATCATGAATGGAAAATCCGGCTCGACGCAATTGCCCTTTCTGGAAATCTTCTTTTCGCCAGATGCTAAAATATGTTCCTCAGTCCATGACGAAGATGCGATATACGTGAATTCACTGGCATGCTCACTTTGTAAAGCCGCTCGCATGGGCAGGGGAGTGGCGGGAAAAGTATTAGTGATCCCGTTATAAGTTTGATGCTGCATGACCCGCGCAATGCGGTCGTAATGCTGATGATTTTTATTGTAGGAAAGCTCATCCCACATCCAAAGCCCTATCAGAATGGCCGTTGTCATCCCGATGGACAAGCCAACAATGTTGATGCCGGAATAAGTACGATTTTTTGCAAGATTGCGAAAGGCGATCTTCATGTAGTTTTGCAGCATATCTGTATGGCTTGGGTTTGGATATTGAGTGGATTTATCTCTCATGAGTGAAGGCCGCAGCAGGCTAAATACATCCATAATATAGCGCCGCCTAGCCTTACGCAAGCCTATTGCCTGAATCCGTTGCTGGAACAGCTCATATAAGTCACCTTCCATTTCATTGGCCAGGTGCGCGGGGCAGAACAATTGTAGCAGCCATGTTGCCCAGCGTGGCGGGACTTTACCGGCAGGTTTTGAAGCGCTCATGACCAGGCGATTTTTGGAATGGTATCCCACATCTGATTGCGAAGCTGCCTGATTTCCTCCAATGCGCGTCGGCCCAATGCGGTCACGACATAGAGCCGTTTGCTCCTTCCGCCCCGCTCGCCCGTGGCGCCACCCATTTCGGATTTAACAAGTCCTTTCTCTTCAAGCCGGTGCAGGGCAGTATGCACTGCTCCTAAGTTGACTGCCCGACCAAGTTGCTGCTCAATTTCATTAACCACAGCGGCCCCATAAGCATCTCCCGTCCGTATGGCGACGGCCAGCAAAACCACTTCTTCAAATTCTCCAAGGTAAGTTCCTTTCATCGTCTCGTATTAGTTATGTAAATGTATAACAAATACCTTACCAACAATCCAAATAAGCTCAGAACGCCAGGAAAGCCACATTTTAAAATTTAAGGTGTTCAAAAACGCACAATTTCGCGTTCAGATCTGGACAAACGAATGATTGGATAGCAGGCATAAATGCGTCATTATCGAGGCACTTGCCTATCTATCCAGCTGCTTGTCAATTTCCAATGCAGCGCTGATTAATGCCAGGTGCGTAAATGCTTGCGGGAAGTTGCCCAGGTGCTCGGCTTTGTGGCCGATTTGTTCGCTAAACAAGCCCAGGTGATTGGCATAACCTATCATTTTTTCAAAACTATCGAGCCCTTTCGCGACTTCGCCGCTCTTGGCGAGGGATTCAATATACCAGAAGGAGCACATGTTAAATGTGCCTTCTTCACCTTCCAGACCATCAAATGATGCTTCACCGTTTTTGTAACGATACAGCAGCACGTCCACACCCAACTGTTCTTCCACGACTTTCAATGTGGACAACCAGCGCGGTTCGTGAGGTGAGATAAAATGCATTAGCGACATCAGCAAGACGCTGGCATCCACCGTTTTTGCACCTTTGTGCTGCACCCAGGCACCGATCTCATCGTTCCAGAAATTTTCATAAATGTCTGTATAAATGTCGTCACGCACTTTTTTCCAGTCATTTTCGGGAAAAGGGAATGAGCGGTGCTGCCCGATCTTTATTGCGCGGTCCATGGCGACCCAGCACATAAGCCTGCTGTGCAGGAAATGTTTCTCGGTGTTCCTGATCTCCCAGATCCCGTGATCGGCCGTATTCCACTGTTTGGTAACCACATTTACCTGTTTCACAATTGTTTCCCAAAATTCAAACGTGATCGCCGTATGCTGTTTGTTGTATATGTAAATGGTGTCGATCAGCTCCCCGTAAATGTCGAGCTGATACTGATCTTGTGCACCGTTGCCGATCCTTACAGGCTTTGAATCCAGGTAGCCGCTTAGGTGTTCCAGCTCCTTTTCTTCCATATCATGGCCGCCATCGATCGTATACATCAGGTAAAGCTTATCTTCCTGGGCACGGTCGTGGATCCATTCCAGAAATGCCGTGGCCTCTTCTGTATAACCCAGCCGGAGAAATGCGTACATCGTAAATGCCGCGTCCCGGATCCACATAAAGCGGTAATCCCAGTTTCGCCCGCCGCCGATCACTTCCGGCAAGCTGAACGTCGGGGCAGCCACCATGGAACCCTGCTCGCGGGAAGTGAGCAGTTTGAGCGTAATAGCCGAACGGTTCACAGCGCCCGTCCAACGACCTTTATAAGTCGACTTCTTGGACCAGTTCCGCCAGAAATCAACCGTATCCTGGTAGGTATCTTTTTTATAAACATCAATTGGATTTTCATCCTCCACCTGCGTTTTGCCACATTCCAGCACCAGATAAGCCGTGTTTCCCTGTCCCAGCGTAAATTCCGCATAACCTGCATTTTTCCTGATCTGCAACGGAACATCCGCTATCAGGCGCATAACAGTTCCATCCTTGTCATCTGCTTTGAAATAAACACCCTCATCACGCATCTCGCAAGTGTGTGAAGCGCCGGCGTAGTCAAAAGCAGGCTCACATCTCGCCTGAAAAGTAATGTTGCCACGCACTGTTTTAACCTGCCGAACGATTGCATTCGATTTGTCCATCTGATCATTAACTGGCATGTAGTCCGTCACTTCTGCGATCCCGTATTGCGAAAAAAACCGGGTAAGCAGCACAGCCGTTGCCGGAAGATAGAGCTGCTTGGTATTATACCCGTCCATTTGGGGGAATATACCAAAGCTGCCACCGCTTTTGTTATCCAGTAATTTTGCAAAAACGGTCGGCGAATCAAACGCAGGATAACACATGAAATCGATAGAGCCTTCTACGGACACGAGGGCAACGGTTTTGAGGTTTCCAATCAATCCATAATCCTCAATCCGCGCATGTTCAGGGTTCTTTCTGGGCATTTGTTATTTTGTAAGTGTGAGAACGGAGTGTGTAAATTATCACGCCAGGAGAAGGGCCTCACAGCCTTTCCAACGAAGAATAGTCTCTCTTTAAGAGCTGATTTGCGAACAAAATCCCCAGTTCCCAGCCTTGGAACATTTGCAAACCAAGGTTTACTCAAACACTTTACCGTTCAATCATCCATCCCTGCCGGAGGGAAACCCTATTGCGTAAATCGCGGGGTAGGGCATAGGTTTCGATGTTGGGTTTGAAAGTTTAATTATCATTTTTTCACTTAAATTAAAATCAAACATGAAGACGAACAGATCAATTATAGTTTTAGCTGCTTTGGCGGCACTATCAGCATGTAAGGAAAAAGAAGTTCCGAAAGCAGATTCTTCATACATCACGGTGACCTCTCCGACCTGGAAGCAGGAGATTAATGATAATACGGACATCGTTGTAAAGGCCGTTATCAAGCCCCAGGAAAAATCTGTGGTTAGTTATCACATATTTCTTGTAGATGACAAGAAAAGGGAGATATATAATACAAAAACAGACTGTGACTGCAAAGACAAGAGTGAAGTTCAGTTGGAGGCAGCATTCAAATATGACATTAAGAAAACCTCAGAACTGCTCCTCCGCATTGATGCTGTGCTCAGTGATGGCAGCTCTATCAGGGAGGAAATTCCATTCAAATTAATTGACGCCAAAAAATAGAAAGCGCCAGCATTCACCAGAACTGAGCCAATCAATTGAATATCCTTTCACTAAATTCAAAAGACATGAAAACGAACAGATCAATTCTCACCATAGCCGTTTTGATAGGGACATTAGGTTCATGCAAGATGAAGGACGTCTCAAAAGATTCCCCGCTGATAACCGTGATTTCACCTTCCCGCAAGCAGGATGTGAAAGACATCGTTCCATTTAATGTTGAGGCTATTGTTGAACCAAAAGATAAGTCGGTGGTCCAATACACTTTAACACTGCTTGACAGCGAAAAACGCAAGGTTTTTGAAAAAGATGTAGACTGCGATTGCAAAGGAGAGAAGCGCGTTAAAATTAAAGAATCCATTGAATATGATGTGAATCAATCGACCGATGTGTTATTGCGACTATGGGTCATCTTTGAGGACGGCACCAGCGTCGTAGAAGAGGTTCCATTCAAAATGATTGACACCAAAATTTAAACTCAGACATTTTGATTCGTTGGTTAACTCCCGACAAAGTTCTTTCGAGTTAACCATCATTTTCCACCACGCATTCAAGCGGGGATGCTAACCCTATGTTCAGGCGAGCCAGAACCAATGATCTGGCGTGCCTGGACTTACCAGGACGTGCGTCTTTGAATGCAATAAGCTTGATATTATATGAGAATAAACATCTTTATAGCCCTATGGCTGGCTTCTGTGGCCGCACTTGGGCAAAAACGTATAACCATTAGCGGTTTTGTGAAAGAGAAAGGGAGCCAGGAATTGTTGACCGGGGCAAATGTTTATGTTCCGGGAACATCTTCTGGCGCTACAACCAACAATTATGCATTCTATTCACTCACCATTTCAGCAGCTGATTCGGTGAGCGTGACCTATTCTTTGGTTGGTTATGAGAGTCAAACAATACGCATTTCCGCGCAGAAGGATACGGAATTGAATGTGTATCTGCCTTCCATTCGTCAGCTGGATGAGGTGACCATTTCTGCGCGGAAGCAAGAGGATAATGTCAGCAGCTCGGCCCAAATGAGCGTGCTGGAAATCCCGATTGACCAGATTAAAAAAATTCCATCGCTGCTGGGAGAGAAGGACGTTTTGAAAGGTCTCCAACTCATGCCCGGCGTCCAAAAAGGAACCGAAGGCCAGACCGGATTATATGTACGCGGCGGCGGGCCAGACCAAAACCTGATCATTCTGGATGATGCCGTGGTTTACAATGCAAGTCATTTGTTTGGCTTCTTTTCGGTCTTCAACAGCGATGCTATCAAGCGCGTTGAATTGACAAAAGGCGGCTTTCCGGCTCGCTATGGCGGGCGGCTTTCTTCGGTTGTGGAAATGGATATGAAGGAAGGAAATAAGGAAAAGCTGCATGGAGAGGGCGGGATTGGGCTAATTTCGTCTAGACTAACATTGGAAGGGCCGATAAAAAAGAATAAATCCTCCTTCCTGATCTCAGGGCGAAGGACTTACCTGGATGTTCTGGCAGGTCCATATTTGAATTATAAAGAAAAACATGGTGGAAACGGAATTCGGCCAGGATATTATTTCTACGATTTAAACGCAAAAGTCAATTACGACCTTGGTACAAGAGACAAACTCTATGTAAGCGGCTATTTGGGAAAGGATAAATTATCTGTAAAAAAAGAGCATGGAAATTCTAAACTGAAAGCGGGGCTGAATTGGGGAAATGCAACGGCAACCATGCGCTGGAACCACGTGTTCAACCGAAAACTTTTTGCAAATACAGCCCTGATCTTCACCAATTTCAACTTTGCTACAGCAAGCTATACCCGGGAACCCGGAGTTGGTGATGGTAGCCCTGCGACCGAGTCGAGGCTCAAATACCATTCGCGAATCCAGGATCTGAGCTTTAAAAGTGATTTTGACTTTTATCCCAATGCAGCTCATGCGATAAAATTTGGAATCCAGGGCACGCGACATAAATCTACACCGTCGGCGTTGGCGATTTCAGACACAAATGCCGAGGGAACGATTGACCCATTAGAGAAGCCTCTGTATTCTTTGGAAGGCGGAGCTTATGTGGAAGACACCTGGCAGCCGTTTGACGCACTTAAAATGAACCTGGGCTTCCGCATGAGTTATTTTAAAGCAGATAAAAAAACATATCTTAACCCCGAGCCGCGCTTTTCGACAGCGTTGAAGCTGGCCCCTGATTTTTCTGCCAAGGCTTCCTACGCCCGTATGAACCAGTATGTGCATCTGCTTTCCAACACAGGCTTGGGTTTACCGACTGACTTATGGGTAACCAGCACAGACCGCATTGCTCCTCAGCAATCGAGCCAGGTTGCACTGGGATTGGCAAAGGATCTTCATAATAAAGGCTTGACCATTACATTGGAAGGGTTTTATAAGGATATGAAAAGCATTCTTAGTTATCGTGAAGGAGCCAGTTTTCTAGGTGTGAACGGAGAAAATGCTAATGATGTAAGCTGGCAGGACAACGTTACATCAGGGAAGGGTTGGTCGTACGGCTCTGAATTTCTGATTCAGAAAAAAAGCGGAAAGTTCTCAGGGTGGGTTGGTTATACATTATCCTGGATTTACTGGAAATTCCCCGAATTGAACAACGGGCAAACATTTCATCCGCGTTACGATCGCAGGCATGACGTTTCGGTGGTTGGGATTTATGAGCTGAACAAGCGGGTTACCATATCAGCAAGCTGGGTTTACGGAACCGGAAACGCGCTTACTGTTCCTGCGGCAACATTTTATCCAGTCAGTGATAATTTTTTCACACGATTTGATCCGTCTGAGAATATTTTAAACAGCAGTTACAGAGAATTGAAAGCTTCTGAATTCCCTGCCAAGAACAGTTTTCGAGCGGAAGCATTTCACAGGTTGGACCTCGCTATTCAGTTTCATAAAAAAAAGAAACGCCACGAACGGACCTGGGAATTTAGCGTTTACAATGCCTACAACCGCAAAAATCCATTTTTTTATGATCGCTCTGAAGAGAAAATAAGTGAAAGCGAACAGAAAAGTGTATTAAAAAAGTACTCGCTATTCCCAGTGGTGCCCTCAGTTATTTACAATTTTAAATTTTAAGCCATGAACACATTGAAATCCATATTGAGCATTACGCTCATATTCATCAGCTTTTCTGCTTGTGAAACGCAAATGACAAACATTCCGCCTTCCAAATTACCACAAGCAGATTCAAAGTTGGTAGTCAACTCCATCATTTCACCCGAGCTCCCTTTTATCAATGTGGTAGTAACGGAATCTATCCCTTTATTTGCACAAACAGATGCGACCGAAAGGCGTGTTGAAGATGCTACTGTCAAGCTTTCCGATGGGGTAAATGAGATTTTAATTCCATACAGTGTTGAGAATAAACTTTACAGTATTCCACAATCCAAATTCCCAATTAAAGATTTAAAAACATACTATTTATTTGTGTCGGATAAAAGCAGAAGCGTTACTGCCAAATGTACGGTTCCAGGTAAAAGGCCGGTTATTAAATCCTACGAATTTGACACCCTCATTGTTGATAACATTAGTATGAAAGATACCGTCCTGACAGTTCGAATGAGCTGGCAGGACGTTCCGGGCGATACTAATTATTACAAGGCCGATGCCGCGGTCGATTTGCAATATTCTGTTGCAAAGAGAACGGATAAAAATGAAATACAAGAGAAAATATTAACAGACCGTTTTCACTTTTACTGGCAAGGACAAGATGGGAAAACTGAATTGAGTAGTGATAAACATCGCGACGGCACCATAATGCATTCGCTGTTTGGAAAGTTTAATTTATTCAGTCCAACTCAGTTGACTATGACGGATGGAAAGAAGGTACTTTATCATTCAAAAAATAAAGTTTTGGGCCTGCTGCTGCAAGTCTTTAACATAGATGTGAACTACTATAAATACTTACGGTCAATAGAAAATACTCAAAACTCTGACACTCCATCCGCCGAACCCGCACCGCTGTATTCCAATGTTAATGGCGGGTTGGGATGCTTCGCGGCGTACAACGCAGCGCAGGTGAAGGTGGCTTTTTAGGCAAGGAATATTCAAAATTCAATTTCACAATAAATCTTACAATTATGAAAAGCAACAGATTAGGTTTAGCAATATTAAGTTTAGCAATGCTTGTAGGTGCTTGCAAAGAAAAAAATGTTTTTGAAGACTCACCATACATTACCGTTATATCACCAGTCCGTGATCAGGTTTTTCAGGACAAAGACAGTATTCGAATTAAGGCCCAAATTGAACCAAAAAACACATCCGTTATTAATTCAAGGGTTAACATTATAGACAAGAAGGGAAAAGTTTTGTTTTCATCTAATCTCGGATGTGCTTGCTCGAATATGCCACTGATCAAAATCGAAAAATCAATTCTATATCCTGTAAAGAAAAAGCAGGATGTCTATCTTGAAATCTGTGCGGATTTGGAGAATGGTCAATCAATCTGTGAAAAAATACCATTCGTTATTACAAAGTAGGAGCAATTATTTCTCTAAATTTTTCAGCCTTGTTAGTTTTTGGCTAGTGATTGCTAAACTATAAAGTGAAAGCCATGAAATTCATTAGAACCTTTTTCAGTATCCTGCTGATGAGCATTATACTATCTGCTTGTGAAACGTCGTTGCCCAACATTCCGCTTTCCAAGCTTCCGCATGCAGAATCCAAATTGGTAGTCAACTCCATCATCTCACCCGAACTGCCTTACATCAATGTTGTTGTAACGGAGTCAATTCCATTGTTTACCGAAACAGATGCAACCGAAAAACGAGTAGAAAATGCTGTTGTCCGAATTTCTGACGGAGTGAATGAAATAACCATTCCCTTCGATGCCGAGAAAAAGCTTTACAGCATTCCACAATCCAAATTCCCCATTAAAGACTTAAAGACATACTATTTATCTGTTTCGGATAAAAGGAGAAGCGTTACTGCCAAATGTAAGGTTCCAGGTAAAAGGCCGGTTATTAAATCCTACGAATTTGACACCCTTATTGTCGATAACATCATTATGAAAGACACCGTTCTGACAGTTCGAATGAGCTGGCAGGACGTTCCGGGTGATACAAATTATTACAAGGCAGATGCAGCGGTCGACTTGCAGTATTCTGTTGCAAAAAGGACAGATACAAACGAAATACAAGAGAAAATGCTAACAGATCAGTTTCACTTTTACTGGCAAGGACAAGATGGGAAAACTGAATTTGTAAGTGACAAACATCTCGATGGTAGCACGATGCATTCGCTATTTGGAAAGTTTAATTTATTAAGTCCAAAATCAGCTGATTATGACTGATGGAAAGAAGGTGATTTATTATCCAAAAAATAAAGTTTTAGGGTTGTTGCTCCAAGTATTTAACATAGATGTGAACTACTATAAATACTTGCGATCATTAGAAACTACTCAAAACTTAGACACTCCCTTCTCCGAACCCGCACCGCTATATTCCAACATTCAAGGCGGGTTGGGATGTTTCGCAGCATACAACGCAGCGCACGTAAAGGTGGCATTTTAGGCCGTTGCCCTTACAAACAGGCACGGGTGAATGCATAAACATCTTGTTAATTGGGTCAAAAAGAAGAAAATTTGCTTAACCCAATTACTTCAACCTTACATTATAATGAACATTATATCGCATACTGCAGGCGAAGTCCAGATCGCGGAAGTCACTTCTGACAAGCTGATTATCGAAACAGCCGAAGATGGACTCGAACTGCTTGGAAACCTTTATTACCAAGGTTTTGACAGCATTATCATTCATGAGGCAAACATCACATCCTCCTTCTTCGACCTGAAAACCGGCATCGCCGGAGAAATCCTTCAAAAATTCTCCAACTACCGAATGCGTCTGGCTATCATCGGCGACTTTGACAAATATCCCGGAAAGAGCATTCAGGATTTTATTAGGGAAAGTAACCGCGGTGGGAGGGTTAATTTTTTAGGTGGCGTTTCTGAGGCGTTGGAGAGGCTTTCTAATCGGTAGGGA
Organism: Dyadobacter alkalitolerans DSM 23607; assembly: GCF_000428845.1. Taxonomy (GTDB): domain Bacteria; phylum Bacteroidota; class Bacteroidia; order Cytophagales; family Spirosomataceae; genus Dyadobacter; species Dyadobacter alkalitolerans. The sequence continues at coordinate 32,842 of NZ_AUAS01000008.1, forward strand.
GAGAGCAATATTGATTGGTGATTGTAGTGGCAGCTTTGCAAGTTTTATGTTTCGCATGCTAGTGTTTAACCAACTTTACTGATTTAATTTGATCCTGATCTTGAATGGTCAGGATATATTGGCCGGTAGGAAGCGACTGATCCACCTCAATATTGACCTCGTTTTCAACAAATGTGACTCTCCTTATGAAGATGCTTTGTCCTGAACTATTGCTCAAATTGACCGTCGAGCTTTGCGACAATGCCCAGGGGACTTGAACCATGACCCTGTTGCTGAATGGATTGGGGCTGCCAAATGCAGTTGGCTGTTGTGAATCCGTCTTTATGTTTATGATACGGCTATAAGTAAAACTGGCATCTTTATCAACCATTTTAAGGCGGTAGTAAATTGAGCCTCCGGCGGGCAATCCTTGCACAAATGCTGTGTCCACTATGCGGTAGGCATGTTTTCCTTCAAGATATTGCTCTTCCAAAATTTTGGTAAAGACTCTTCCATTCAAACTTCTTTCCACCTCGAAATGGCTCACGTTCACTGCATCGGCTGTCAACCATTTTAAGGAAATCGCTTTTTCTTCCTGATTGGCCTCAAATTTTACAAGCCTGACGGGCAAGACCTCGTCATCTGCAACTGCAAAGCGGCCCATCTCCACGTTACTGCGGCTCAACGTGTAAGGACCTGATCCACTTGCGGCTTTTAATTCGTCACACTGCCAGCGACTACCTATGGAGTTGCCAATAATGGTTGCAAGACCGCATATCTCCCTATTAAACCCGGGTTTTTCGTCTGTGCTATTCCATTGCAGAGTGAGCGATATCTTACCGTGTTCTATCCCTCCGGTACCTTCAAAAGCAAACCAACTCTTATTCACTACTCCGTTGGCAATAGGCATACCCTGGGCATCCCCTCCATTGAAGTGCTCGTATGCACCATCTAAAACCAAACATTTAACGGGATAGGGATCACCATCATGCACAACGGTCATTGGTGTATAGCTGGTAGCTGTTCCAATTGGAAATATCTGTCCGGCTTGATCTGTATACATTACCAATCCACCGCCCATAGAGTAGTTCACCACAAAATACCTGTCCTTATCAAAGTTTGAAACGGTTGCAGAAGGCCCCATATAAAGGCTGGATAAGCCCAAGAGAAACTTGCCCGAGGCAAAATCAAAATTTTCAAGCACAGTAATGTCACTCCCGTATTGCTCCATAGTCTTGTTGCCTCCTACAATACGTATGTTTGCGTATGTCCCGCTGCGTATTTCTTGCGGCCCATTTGCAGAAAATACTGTAAGTGCATTAGGAGCGGTCGCGTTATAGCCATATCCAATAATCTTTCCGGCCAACATAAATGTTCCTCCGGAAGAAACTGTTAAGGATCCGGATGTTATTTGCACATTTCGCGCAGCCGAATTCGCAGTAACAATTGGGCTCCGTTGATATAGATATAGGATTTCGACGTCTGTGTTTATATCTGGCACCGCATTACACGACCAGTTTGCCGCATTGTCCCAATTGCTATCCACGGCGCCGGTCCAGGTCGATTTGATCGCTATATTCGCTTCGGAAGAAGTTGTTGTTTCGCCGGAATTGCTTGCTATACAACGATATACAAAATCTTGATAGGCAGACGGAACATTTGTTATTTTTAAATTAGGGGTGTTTACATTACTGTAAGGTGGCAGCTCGGCAAGATCTGTGAACCCAGTTCCCGTATTCACCTGCCATTGGTAAGATGTGGCCCCGATTGCGACAATGCTGAAAGTGGCGTCTGAGTTGGCACAAATTGCTTGTGATGAAGGTTCTTGAGTAATGATTGGTGCTGCTGATATTTCGTGCCTAGTGCCGCTCCATTCCCTATTTGTGATCCCATAAGTCTTTGGGATTGATAAAACGATTAAATAAAATGCTAATAAACAGAATCTGGGATTTTGTAAATGATTCCTCATATTTAGTTCAGTTTTCAGGATGATATTTATACTCTGTTGAAGAGAAGCCTTTCATCAAACTTTATAAACGTTGAGGATTACAAAGTAACTGATTTAAACCAAGATCTATATACACCATGAAGGAAATTATAATTATTCTCTATTTGTACTGCTAGAATTATCCTTCTTAATACGATCATGTACTTTCAAGTATCCAAGTCGCCCTGGAATGTTGAATGTCCCACTTCTGGCACAGATTTTTATCTACCCTTATCACAATTCATCAACAAGCTAAAAAACATGAAATCGTCAGCAAAAAATCAGGAATTATTCGAAGACCAAAACATATTTGAAAACACCAATCCTTTTCAGCGTGAAAGTGCTTCAGCCGGGATGCAGAAATCGGGTAAAAGACCGAGAATTATGAAGCCGCTTTATTCGGTTCGCTTGTCTTAAAAGTGGAAAGCGGCATTAAGCACACCATAAGCAGCACTAGACACACTATAAAAATATGGCCTGGAAGTTGAGATACATATCAACTCGCCAGGCCTTTTTATTTTTGCTTTCGCTTAGTTTGCAGTCCAAGCTCAATCTATAATTATCTAATTCAAACTCATCTTCTTGAATTCCAGCGGTTTCATGCCGGTTTGCTTTTTGAATAACCGCGTGAAGTAGGAGCTGTTTTCAAACCCGAGTCCGTACGCAATTTCTGCAACGCCCTGACTGCCTTCTCTCAACATATTTTTCGCTTCCGAAATCAATGATATATGAATGAGGTCCATGGCGGTTTTGCCTGTTTCCTGACGGAGCAGGTCACTGAGGTAACGTGAGGAAACATTGAGCTGCTCGGCGATTGAATTTACGCTGGGTAACCCCTTGGTTTGCAAATATCCCTGGCCATAATATGCCCCCAGCGCGTCGTTGAACCTGGTGACGGTTTTGCCCGACATGTCGGTGCGGTTGAGGAATTGCCTTTTGTAAAACCGCTGCGCATACATCAAAATCGAGGCTATGTGGCTCAGAATGATCTCCCGGCTATATTCGTCGGGATTATTTTGGTATTCCGCTTTAACCTTATCATGAAGCTCCCAGATCACAGCTTCTTCTTTTGGGGAAAGGTGCAGCGCTTCATTTACCTCGTAATCAAAGTAACCGTATTTCTGAATGGCGTGGTGCAGTTCGTGGCCGGCCAGGAAATCTTCGTGAATGAGGATCATAAATCCCTTTTCTTCAAACTCAACGTCCTTAATTTCAATGATCTGCCGGGGTTTGACAAACATCATCGAGCCCTCGCTATGGTCATATTCTGTTCGGCCATAACGGATAATGCCGGACCTTAACTTCTTGAAACCAATCATGTAAGCATCGCTGGTGAACTCGCGGTCACCGAGCGTGCAGGCATTGTTACAAGCATTGATGCTGAATAGCGGATTTTCCGGTGGCGCCCAGCCATTGCCCTTATGGATCTCGCTTATCGTTTTATAATGTTTCATTTGTATTGCTAAAAACGAATTGTTCAGAGTTAACAATTTAGCTGTTTTTATAATTCGGCCTATTCAATGTCCGTGCGCCGCAATGCTGACGTCCTTCCAGGCCTGAATATCTTTTAAGCGTTCTGTATAAGCCTGATTCATACCATGATAAGCCACTTTTCCCAACAATAATCTCAGCGGAGGATTTTCACTGTCTATCACTTTCAGAATAGCATCCACGGTTGCTTCCGGCTTGCCCCAGCCATCCGGATTCTCGCCTGATTCAGCAAATGCAGCGCGTAAGGGCGCATAATCTTCGATGTCCGATGTGGTCTGAACTGCGGAATTTCCAGCCCATTCTATTGCATATCCGTTGGGCTCGATCAAGGTGAATTTAATGCCGAGATGTGCCACTTCGCTCGCAATGGTTTCGCTTAGGCCTTCCACTGCAAATTTGGATGCATTATATAAGCCCAGCATAGGCAAGGTTGTTAGTCCCAAAAAGCTTGAAACCTGGATGATATGACCTTATTTTTGCGCTCTCATTACGGGCAGCACCGCTTGTGTGACCCAAAGCAAACCAAAGAAATTGGTTTCCATTTGTGCCCTTGCCTGCTCTTCTGTGGTTTCTTCCACCGTTCCGAATACCCCATATCCCGCATTATTAATTAGGATATCAATGCTTCCGAAATGCTCTTTTACCTGTGCAACGGCTTTGTTTACTGCATTTCTGTCGTTGACATCGAGCTGAACGGGCAGAATGTTGTCGCCGTACGTGGCAACCAAATCGTCCAGGGCCGCAATGTTGCGAGCGCTGGCGGCAACTTTATCTCCGCGTTTCAGGAGTGCTTCTGCCCATAATTTTCCAAATCCTCTGGATGCGCCGGTAATAAAAATGGTTTTTGACATGATCTTATTTTTTTGTGTTTTTAATGTTTATTTTGATGACACAAAGTTGGCGTACATGCCGGCGGATAAATAGCTCATTTGAGCGGAAGAATAGCACAGAATTACCTTGTTCTGTGGCAAGCCATGAATCATAAACAAAAAGCCATGTATCAGGAATTTATTGAAATCCGGGGTGCCCGTGAAAACAATCTGAAAAACGTTTCACTGCGCATTCCGAAACGCAAGATCACCATCTTCACAGGCGTGTCGGGATCTGGGAAGTCGTCCATCGTTTTCGATACGATCGCCACGGAGGCGCAACGCCAGCTGAATGAGAATTTCAGCATGTTTATCCGGAATTTTCTCCCCAAATACGCCCAGCCACACGCCGATGCGATTGAAAATCTCAGCATGGCCATTGTGGTCGACCAGAGGAGGTTAGGCGGGAATTCACATTCAACATTGGGCACGATTACGGACATTTCTCCGGTGTTACGATTGCTGTTTTCCAGGATCGGGAAGCCGCATATCGGGAATTCCAATGCGTTTTCATTCAACGATCCGCAGGGAATGTGCCCGGAATGTAATGGGATAGGAAAAAAAATGGGCGTTGTGGCGGACTCGTTTCTGGACATGTCCAAGTCCCTCAACGAAGGCGCCGTGCAGGTTCCGGTGTTTGCGACCTGGGAAAAAAGCAGTTACGCGAGTTCGGGGTTTTTTGACAATGATAAAAAACTTTCAGATTTCACGGATGAGGAAATGAAGCTGCTGCTCTATGGTAAGGACCTGAAATACAAGTTACAGGTTGGAGGCGGAACGATGAATGCGACTTACCTGGGCGTGATCGAGAAATTTGAAAAGTCATATATTAAAAGAGACATTAAGACATTATCGGAGCGGACGCAAAAGAGTGTTGCGCCTTACATTGCCCTCAAACCGTGTCCATCCTGCCACGGCGCGCGGCTGAGCCAGGCTGCATTGAACTGTAAAATTGATGGCAGGAATATAGCCGAAATGTCGGCGATGGAAGTGTCGGAACTGGTGTCATTGATCAGTAAAATCAAAGATCCGCTGGCCGCATCCATGGTAGCTACATTATCCGAAAGGTTGCAGCATTTAGTGGATATTGGCCTGGAATATCTGAGCCTGGACCGGGAAACGACCACTTTGTCGGGCGGAGAATCACAGCGGGTGAAGATGGTTAAGCATTTGAGTAGCAGCTTGATCGATGTTATGTATATCTTCGATGAGCCGAGTGTGGGTTTGCATCCGCGCGATGTGCACAGGCTGAATGAACTGCTGGGGAAATTGCGCGACAAAGGCAATACAGTGATTGTGGTCGAGCATGATCCGGATGTGATTAAGGTCGCGGACCACATTGTAGATGTAGGCCCGCACGCGGGAAGCAATGGCGGTAACATTGTTTTTGAGGGAACATATGCCGAGCTTGTCAAGGCGGACACGCTTACCGGCCGCCATATCAAGCAGTCTTTGCTGCTCAAAGAAAAATCCCGCAAAGCTTCGGGCAAGCTTTCTGTAAAAAATGCAAAGATCAATAACCTGCATGATGTAAGTGTGGACGTTCCGGTTGGCGTGCTGACAGTGGTTACGGGCGTGGCCGGTTCGGGCAAAAGCTCACTCATTAATCATGTGTTTTTGAAACAACATCCTAAGGCAATCGTCATTGACCAGTCGGCCGTGGGAACATCCACGCGCTCCAACCCTGCCACATATACGGGTGTAATGGACGACGTGCGTAAGGCTTTCGCGAAGGAGAATGGCGTAAGTGCCTCATTATTCAGTTTCAATTCGCAGGGTGCTTGCCCGAATTGTCAGGGGCTGGGTGTGATTTACACCGATCTGGCCTTCATGGACGGGATCAAAACACCTTGCGAAATTTGCGAAGGGAAGCGTTTCAAGGAGGAAGTCCTGGCTTATAAGCTGGATGGAAAGTCCATTTCCGATATTCTCGAAATGACCGTTTTACAAGCATTGGATTATTTTACACAAAAAGACATTCTGCATAAGTTGCAAGCTATGAGCGATGTCGGGCTTGACTATCTTACGCTTGGCCAGCCGCTAAGCACTTTATCCGGCGGGGAATGTCAGCGCATTAAGCTTGCCAGCGAACTGCATAAAAAAGGCAGCATTTACGTCCTTGACGAGCCTACGACGGGGCTGCATATGTCGGATATAACGCATCTGCTTTCCATCATGAACCGCCTTGTAGATGCCGGAAACACCATGATCGTCATCGAGCATAACCTGGATGTGATCAAGAATGCGGACTGGATCATTGATATGGGGCCGGATGGTGGCACGAAGGGTGGAAAAGTTGTTTTCGAAGGCACGCCGGTCGAATTATTAAGTGCGAAAGGATCGATTACCAGCTTATATCTGAAAAACGCAACAGCTTGATCAGGGCCGTTGCGCCAGGTTGCTATCTCCTCATTTACCTCATCCTTTCCAGCGCAGCGGTTACCAGAATTTGGGTTTTTCCAATGTCCCGCCCTGCTCCCGACAGTCGGTGCAGCTGGGCGGGGCACCCAAGAGGAATTCTCCCCTCAGGCCTGTGTATGACAATAATAATGAGGTAGTTTCGAGTCCGCATTGTCTGTTGCTCGTAGGGCTGCACACTACATCAAATGTATCGGGCATCATGCAGGTCGGGAATTTTCCAAGCTTTGGTGTGATCGTAAGCCTTTTCGTTTCTTCGGTTGATGCACTGAAGTAGCCAAACACGAGTTCTTTTCCGTTTGTAATGTTTTTGATATTGCCGGTAACCTGCGAAGGCTGGGGATCAAAAAGGCTTCCTGTTCCCTGTGTGGTTTTAGAAAGTGCGGTCCAGTATTCGAACGCAGGCCTGGAAAGGCCATATTGTCGCACCAGCACGCTGTATTTAATGTAAAGTTTATTAGTCGAAACAGGGACTTTGAAAAGTGGCAGATCTTTGATAATGTCACTGGAAAGTTTCACCGTTGTCCCAAGCAGAATGCTTCCGGAGCGCATATTTCCCCAACATTGATTAATGTCTTTAATCCGGGAAACATATTTCTTGTCAATCACTTCGATGCCCGTTTGGTAGGCCGCACGATATTCCCAGGTTTCTTCAAATTTCCAGCGGTAAAACTGTGTCTTTCCCTGCGCGTCGTGGGCGTTTACGTAAAATATCATTGCATCCTGGAAGCTGTCAAACTTGGTGGTCAGGCTGTCGATGGCAGGAGTAACACTAACCGTCACATAATCAGACAAATATTCATTTCCATCCTGCGTCTTGATCCGGATCCGGTATTTGTCGGCAGCATTGTATTGTCGTGGCGGAAGCTCATACAAGCCCGCACGCGACTCAGTAAACGCATTAATTTCTCCCGATTCCGATTCAACGGAGACGGCTGCATGGGATTCGATCGTGGGGCCGGCGGTTTGGTTTACATTCTGCGTTCTCCTGAGTTCTATCCTGCTAGTGTCCTTCCCCACATTCAGAAATCCATCCACAACCAGGTGATTTTCAACAGAATTGACCTCCGGCGGAGAGAATGGCTCAATGCAGCTGTCCATAAAAAACAGCAGGGCAAAAGAAACAAACTTAAGTAAACGATTTCGCATAGCCACTTTTCTCACTAAGTTCTGAAATTGTCAGTAAATCGAGAAACAATGTACCAAAATTTATCGGCGGATGGTTACTTATGCCTGTGGTAACCACCTTACTTCCCCATCCATTTCTTAAAATCATTCGTTTTTTCCCGGCTTACAATGGATTCTTTTTCGAAGGTTGGTTTTAATGTCAGGGCCAGGCGGTTATTGTAGTAGGGTTGGATCTGGGTTACGGATTGGTGGGTGACAATGAGGCCGCGGTTGATGCGGAAGAAGCGGTCGGGATCGAGAAACAGTTCCAATTCATCCATGCGATAATCCACGACGAACTTTTGACCCTGCTGGTTTTTGAAGAAGCTGACCCCGTCTTCAATGTAAAAATAAGCAATTTCTGAAATTTCAACTGACAGCATTCTTGCACCTTGCTTCACAAGAAAACGCTTCCGGTAATCGGCGGCTGGCTGCTGTAATTGGAGGTTTTTAAGGATGTTTTCCAGGTTAGCAGGCAATGTTGGCATTTCTTGTTTCCGCTGGCTTCCGGTAAGGTCGTAGAACTTCCTGATGCTGCGTTGCAGATCTTCCTGCTGCACGGGTTTCAGCAGATAATCAATGCTGTTGACCTTGAATGCCTGCAGTGCATATTCGTCATAGGATGTCGTGAAAATCACGGTGCTCCTGATTTCTATGCGGTTAAATATTTCAAAGCTCTGCCCGTCTGCCAGCTCAATGTCCAGAAAAATAATGTCCGGCTCAGCACTGCCCTTTTCGCGGTTTTCCGAAATCCATTCCACCGTAGCTTCAATGCTGGGTGTAATGCCTTTAATGACAAATTCCGGAGCGGTCTCTTCCAGCAGTTTTGTGAGTTTGCGCACGGCAAGCTTCTCGTCTTCAACAATTAAGATATTCATTGGTTATCAGGATTTTGCATAAGCAAGGGCAACAGTACGACAAAGTGGTCGGTGCTCAGGTCTATCACGGGCTGCCTGTCGGACAGCAGCCTGTATTTAGCTTCAATGTTGGCAAGGCCCAGCCGGGTTGATTTTACGCGGGTTGATTTTTCCAAGAGATTATTACGCACTTCCAGCTGATCGTTGTCGATCGAAGTGATCGCTATCAGAAGCGGATTTTTTTCCAGAATCGTATTGTGCTTTACGGCATTCTCGACTAGTAATTGCAATGTTAAAGGCGGAATATATTTGTTTAAAGCGCTGTCGCTCACGTTAATCACAAGTTCCAGTCCCGTATCGTATCTGGTCCGCAGGAGGTGATAATAGGATTTGATAAAACGGATTTCGGTGGCCAGCGTCGTGAGCTCGTGCTGGTTGGTTTGCAGCAGATAACGGTAAACCTTTGCCATTTCATCCACAAATTGCTCGGCCCGGGCAGGCTCGTCATGGATGAGTGCCGAAAGTGTATTCAGACTATTAAACAAAAAATGCGGGTTAACCTGGCTTTTAAGGCTTTGGAGCTGTCCCTGTAATCCGGCCTTTTTGATGGCCTCTTTATTGATCTTGATCTCTTTCCATTTTCGCAGTGAATAATTTACTTCATACAAACAGGTCAAAAGCAGTATCGCCAGCATTTCAAACAGATATACATTTATCATTTTCCCGAAATCCAATTGTGCATTTAATGGCCGGAAATGAATGATGAATAGGCCATATGCCGTCACATAAACGCCCGTAAGGACGCAAAATGAGAGCGCGGTGTACACTGCCCTTTTCAGTGAGGAATGGATGGACGGATATTTCCGGGCAATGTATTGCGCCGCCCAGTCATGCGGAATAAATGCCAGAATGGTCATGGACAAGACCATTAATGTACCTAAAATGAAATTCGGGATGCTGGCAAAATAAGGATCACCGATGAGCAAATAACTGATCGTGGGCACAAACCAGGGCACAAGCAGGACAAACATCCACCTGCCGAAGAGGCTCAGCCATATCAGCTGGCCAATGTGCTGAAATCTGTAATGTTTTATCATGTATAGATCAGGGGCAAAAGCACTGTGAATTCTGATCCTTCTTCCTTGATCTGAATGGTTCCTGCCTGGTTGAAAAGCATTTTATAGCGCGATATCAATGTGGCTAGACCGGCATTGCTGAATGGCGTGCGCACGGTCCTTTTTTGTAAATTATTGACCACTTCCAGCTGGCCGGTGGCGGTAGTCCGGATAGCAATCCGCAGCGGATGGTCGGCGGAAATAATGTTGTGCCGGATCGCATTATCGATCAATGTTTGCAATGTTAATGGCGCCATTTGGCCATTCAGATACAGGTCCGCAGCTTGAATGGAAATGCTTATGCCGTTTTCAAAACGCGTCTCCAGTAAGTAAATGTAGGAGCGGATGTAACGCAGCTCGGCATCGAGCGTAACCATGCTTGTTTCGCGGTCGGGGCCATTAACGCTTAGCAGATAGCGGTAGACTTTGGACATCTCATCCACGAATTTCTCAGCCGTAGCAGGCGATTCTGAGATCAGTACGGACAGGGAGTTAAGGCAATTGAATAAAAAATGCGGGTTAACCTGCTGTTTGACCACTTCCAGCTCAGAGAGCAATTGCCGCTGCTCCATCTGCTGCAATTCATCCTGATTGGTTTTCCACTGCATGAATGTATAAGCCAGTTCCGTAAGCCCGGCACCGATCAGCGAAGCCGCAAGAAGCAGGAATACGGACCACATGGCCCGTTCACGCTGGATCGAAAAGCCGAATAAATGGATCTGGTCATAGGCCAGCAGCACCGCCATCAGAATACAAACATTAACAATTGAATAAAGCACAAACCAGAACAACACGCGGAAAACGGACTGGTGTGTGTCGGGATATATTTTGGCAATGATAATGGCGATGATCTGATTGATATGATTGGCTATCAGGCAGAGTATAAGGTTAATAAAGCTCCCGCCCAGAAAAACCCGCAGATCCGAAAAGTAAATGCTTCCCCACATCAGGTAACCCACCACAGGAACCAGCCAGGGGATCACTAATACAAGAATGAAGAAGTTTAGACGGTTTTTTCGAAGCGTATCAAAATATTTATCGAAATACCTGAACCGGATTCGCATCATAGTAAAAACATGAACAGCAAAAATAGGAATGCAAGGAATAGGGCAGAAACGGATCGGCTGTCAATTGTATAAAAAAAGTGCTGAAATGTCATTAATCTTCTTCTAAACTGCTTACCTCCGACATTCATGTAAACCATTGGTGAAAACGGCGATACATACAGATCATCCGCCAAAAAGTGTAATACAGATACCAAATCTTACAGTACGGATAATATCTGTTTCCCACCGCAACAATTGCGAGCGAATTTTGTGTCATTCTAATAGCCAGGGCATTACCCTAAAATCAATTTAACTTTTATCTATTAAGCCATGAAAACAACTTTAATGAATCCATTCTCCTGGACAGCCGAACCAACCGACGTTGACAATGCTCACCTTATTGCAGTGCACATGCACGGCAAGATCTTGTGGGTTTCTGCGCAAGAGATCACGTTTCTGGAAGGGGAAGGGAACTACACTTACATTCATACGCGTCAGGGCAAGAAATATCTGGTGTCCAAAACGCTGAAAGTAGTGGTGGAGATTTTGAATGTCGATTTTATCCGGATCCACAAATCATACATTGTTAATCCAATGTACATTACGGCGCAAATCGAACCTGACACGCTGTTGCTGAGCTGTGGACGGAAGGTGCCTATTGCAAGAAGAAGAATGCGTGAAATTCATGAAATGCTTGCGGGTGAATCCCTGGCAGCGTAAGGATTATATAGAAGCAAGCCCCGGATCAGCAAAGGTCCGGGGCTTTTTCGTTTCCCGGCGGGCGGGCACAGATATTTAATGTCTGGCCGAAACACTTAACACGGCATCGATTATGGCTAAGAAGGCAAAGAAAAAAGGCGGTACAAAAGCAAAGACCAGCGGCAAGAAAAAGAACAAATTAGGCGTCAAAAACTCCCTCGTCAACAACATCAACGCCCGAAAGAAAAAAGGAACCTCCCGCCCCAAAAGCAAAAAAACAGTCAGCAAGAAGTCCTATACCAAGATGAAAAAGAACTGGGGTAAGGGGAAGAAGACCAGGAAGTAGGATTATAAAGTGTATTTTCTTGGGTTAATGTATTTTAACCCAGACACTTTTCCAAAATCTGAATCATTATCTGAAAGCAGGATCAGGTCGCTGGTTAATGCGGTCGCAGCAATGATTGCATCGGGAATTTTGATCCTGTAAGCTTTTCGTATTTTAATCGTCTTTTGCACGATATCCTCAGCAATGCCAAATTCATTGAAGATTTGAAGAAACTGCTTAATAAACTGAGCGAGATGATCGCTTTTTGGAGCAAAGCCTAATAATTCAATCCTGGATATGACGGAGATTTGGGCGTCGCCTGCATCTATTATCGAATCGATCAGATCAAGACCATTCTCGGAAAGTTCTTCGGTTAAATATTTTGTAACAACATTGGTGTCAATCAGATATCTCTTTCCCATTCAGTCCTGATATTGTCGAAGTAGCTTTGGATTTCTTTCTTGTCCGCGTCTTTCCAGGCTCCTCTCAATTGCGTAGAAGGGCGGGGCATTGATTTTTTTTCTTCTTCCGCGACCTCATCTGTGAAAGTTACAAAAACTTTAACACGCTGTTTAACGGCCGGTTTCTCTTTCAGGATAATCTGTCCGTTCTCGTAAATTCCTTCAACTGCGGTAAGCATAATCTTTTAGTTTGTAGTCAAATATAAACATTTCGGATTATAAATGTTCCTCTAAATGGTTTTACGAAACCACATTCTCCGGTTCATCGTGCATGAAGTTTTCGAGGTTGTCGGCTACCATTTGTAGCAGGCGTTTTCTGGCTTCGAATGTGGCCCAGGCTACGTGGGGGGTGATGATGCAGTTGGGTGCGGAAAGTAAGGGGTTATCGGATTTGGCCGGTTCTGTGGATAAGACATCCAGTCCGGCTCCGGCGATGGTGCCGTTTTTCAGTGCTTCTGCAAGGTCGTGCTCCTGGATGAGTGGGCCGCGGCCGGTGTTGAGAATGATAGCGTTACGCTTCATGCGGGCTAGCCGCTCTTTGTTGACGATCTCTTTTGTTTCGTCGGTTAAGGGGCAATGCAGGCTCACGACATTACTTTTTTCAAAAACTTCTTCCAGCGAAACCATTTCAACTCCTTCTGTTGGCGTGGGATGCTTCCTGTATGCAATCACATTCATCCCGAATGCCAGCGCAATTTTCGCAACCTGTGATCCAATGTCTCCCAAGCCGATCAATCCCATTGTTTTTCCTGCCAGCTCGGTTAATGGCGTTTTCTAGTAACAAAAATCCGGTGAAGCGGCCCAGTCGCCCGCGAAAACGCTTTGGCTGTGCAGCTCGGCGTGGTTTACAACCGCCAGCAGCAACGCAAATGTCTGCTGCGCCACGGAAGCAGGGCCATATGCCTTCACATTGGTAACTGTAATGTTGTGTTTTCGGGCTGCATTGATATCGATATTATTAAATCCCGTCGCCATCACACCAATGTATTTCAATTTCGGCAGTTGATCCAGGATCGCCTCTGTCAGCACGACCTTATTTACCAAAAGCACCTCCGCGTCTTTCGCCCGTCCGACAATTTCCTCTGAATTAGAGCGGTCATAAATATCGGCATGCCCCAGCTTATGGATCGGTGCCCAGTCCAGGTCACCAGGATTAAGGGTGTAGCCGTCAAGAATTACGATGTTCATGCTATGTATTGAATTGTAATCGTTTATAAATTGAATTTTGAATTACATGACTTCCATTTTGAAATTACATAGAATCCATTTTGAAATAACATAAAAAAACCTCCCCGAAACAAGGCTCGGGGAGGTTTCGTTTTTTGTTAAAAAAGCTTTAATTCTTCGGATCGGTGGTGATTTTTCCGGCGCCGGTTCCCTGCATTTGCATCGGGTTAGGCGTCTTTTTTAGTTGCTGCTGCTTGAAGATCTGGAACCTTGTGGGCGCAGCTACGCGCGGGAAGGCGTTGTTTTCTGTATCAATGTCTGCAATTTGCTGGTATGGGTCCAATGTCCATTGCACGACTTTCTTTTTGGTCGAAATCACCTTATTAACCTGTGCGTCGTTGAAGCGCCAAATTTCGGCAGGGAATACGGCCACAGAATCAGTGCCGTCTTCAAAACCCATTTTCACGATCACCGGCATGGGTAATCCGCCTTTGTTTTTGATAGAAAGCGTGTAAAAATTGCTGTTTTCCTGGATCAGCGCCTTTTCGTTGTCCGAAAGTGTCGCCAGGTATTGGTTGTATTTCTGCTTGTCCGCTTCCGTAACCTTGAATGGATCGTAGCGGTTGTAGAAGTCGGCCATGGTGGAATCCTGTGCAACCACGGTTTCGCCCTTGGTTTTGGCATCCTGCATTTTACTCATTGTCTGCTGCTTGCGCGCAGCTTCTTTCCTGGCGATTTCCTTTTCTACTTCGGGATTTTGCGTATCAATGCTAAACCAATCCACGCTTACGAGATCCTGGTCCACAGCCTCTGTTCCATAAAACCAGCCTTTCCAGAACCAGTCCAGATCCACGCCTGAGGCATCTTCCATGGTGCGGAAAAAGTCGGCCGGGGATGGGCTTTTAAATTTCCAGCGCGTTGCATATTCTTTGAATGCATGGTCGAACAGTTCACGACCCATCACGGTTTCGCGGAGAATGTTGAGTGCTGTGGCAGGTTTTGCGTAAGCATTTGGTCCCAAGCCGATTACATTTTCTGCGGAAGCCATAATAGGCGTCAGTACCGATTTGTCAGACGACATATAATCTGTGATCTGGTTAGGCTCGCCGCGGCGGGTAGGGAAGTTGTAATCCCACTCTTTCTCAGCCAGATATTGGCAGAATGTATTCAAGCCCTCGTCCATCCAAGCCCATTGACGCTCATCGGAATTCACGATCATAGGAAAGAAGTTGTGCCCTACTTCATGAATAATCACCCCGATCATGCCATATTTCACGGCCTCACTGTAAGTCCCGTCTTCCTCCGGGCGACCGCCGTTGAAGCTGATCATCGGATATTCCATCCCGCCGCCTGCTACGCCATGGCATGAGATTGCAACCGGATAAGGATATTCGAATGTGCGTGCGCCGTAAGATTTCAATGTATGGGCAACGGCACGGGTCGAATATTGTTCCCAAAGCGGATTCCCTTCTTTTGGATAAATAGACATACACCAGATTTTACGGCCGCTTTTGTAAACATCGGTTTGCATGGCGTCCCAGATGAATTTCCGGCTGCTCGCAAAGGCGAAATCGCGCACATTATCTGCTTTGTAAATCCACGTTTTCTTGCCTGGGTTTTTGTTTTCGCGTTTTTCAGCTTTTTCTGCTTCTGCCTGCGTAACGATCAAAACGGGCGTTTTGGAAGTTTCAGCTTGCTTCAAACGTTGTTTTTGTGTTGCAGTCAAAACCTGTGCGTAGTTCTGGCATTCGCCGCTGGCTGCAACCACGTGGTCGGCGGGAGCGGTGATGGCTACTTTATAGTTACCAAAAATCAATGCAAACTCGCCTTGTCCCAGGAATTGCTTGTGGTTCCAGCCATTAATGTCGTCATAGGGAGCCAGGCGGGGGAACCAGTGTGCGATGAAATAGTTGGCATTGCCGTCTTTTGGAAAAAACTCATATCCGCTGCGACCGTAGTATTCTGTAATGTTATAAGTCCAGCTAACGCCAAAAACGAAGCTTGTTCCCGGTTTCATTATCGCTGGCAAATCAATGCGCATCATTGTGCCATTGATGGTGTAAGGCAATGCTTTTCCGGCTTTGTCTTTTACTGCGCCAATCTTATAACCATATTCTGTTTTTGGGTCCAATGATGAGCCTCTGCCGTTATTCAATGCAGCTAGCTGAGCCGGGCTCATGCCTTTTTCGTTAATGGCACCGGTCCTGGAAGTGGCGCCAATTCCGTCTTTTTTGAAAAGGTTTTGATCCAGTTGCAGCCAGATGTATTTCAGATCGTCCGGGGAATTGTTGTAAAATGTAATGGTTTCGGAGCCGATGATCTGACGGTTGTCGTCATCGAGTTCCACCTTAATGTCGTAATCAGCGCGTTGCTGCCAGTATTCACGTCCCGGTGCACCGGATGCGGCGCGGGTGGAATTGGGAGTCGGGAGTATGGTGCCCAGCTGTTCAAAACGATCATTCGCCTTGTAATTGGGATTCATCGGAAGCTGCTGTGCCATCGCAGAAACCGTTATCAGCAGGATCAGTAACGGGAGAAGTGCTTTTTTCATATTAGTTGGTTATTGAGAATAATGCAGAAATGTTAGGATAAAAGGCTTTGCAGGAATTCGTTATTAATGATCAGCGAGAGCGACATGCCGACAATGATGCCCGACAAAATATGTATCCAGCTCAGCCGCTGCACTCTTAGTATTTCAATCACAACAAATGCGATTGATAAAATAATAAAGACGATAATCAGCTGCCCCAGTTCCAGTCCGACATTAAAACCCAGCAGCGGATTGAAGATTTCAGCTTCCTTACCCAGCAATGTTCGCAGATAATTGGAAAACCCAAGACCATGAATCAACCCAAAGAATAAAGCAAGCGGATAGCGAATGTTGGAAGCTTTTTCACTCGACGCCAGACCGGCTTTTTGTACTTTATAAAAAAAATTAAGAGACGCCGTGATCACAATGGTAACCGGGATCAAGAGCTCAATCCAGTCGGGATTCACATTTACAAAGCCCATCGTGGCCAGCGCAAGCGTGATGGAATGCCCAATGGTAAAAGCCGTGACGAGGATGATTACTTTTTTCCAGTCGATAAGTGTGTAAACAGTGCAAAGCGCCATGATAAACAGGATATGATCATAGCCTAAGGAATCGGTAATGTGACTAAAACCTAGTTGTAAGTAAGCCTGGAATTCGGACATTAATAAGTTGTAAAGTGGATCGGCATTAAAACAGAATACTTGTCAAGACAAAAAAAGGAATTCGAATATATTCTATTCATGTCATTATTACAATAGAAGTGCGTACACGAAGCAATGCGGAAGCCATTCAAAACGGCCAGAAGCAAAAAAAAGACCGGGAGCATCTGCCCCCGGCCTTTCGAAATTCTGACACCAATTATATAAGACTATTATTTATTTCTGAATTTCGTAGTTGGCATTCTGTGGATCCCAGTTAGCCCATTTGTCAGTCCAGTCGGTTGCTCCGAAAGCACCTACCACTGTGTTTGCTTCAAATCCTGCTGGCAATGTTGCACCGCCGGTCAATAAAGCGGAACCTGTTGTTGGAAGAAGACCTGGCTTAGCAGTGATCGAGTTATATCCGGCAGGCAGTTTAAGATCAGCAACAGCCGCAACTTTGTTTTTGCTTGCAGCAGGAGCGAAAAGCGCCTCAGTAATGCCTTCAATAACACCTTCTTTCGGAGTGCCGGTGATTGCTACCGCATTACCATCCATTTTGATCTTGCCAGTCGTGAAGTTTGCAACAGAAGGTGCGCCTTCTATTCTCACAGCTGAACGTGGCCAGGCGCCAGTTACCAATGTATTGTAAACCGAGATAGCAGAATTTTTTCTCACGCGGATTGCTGATGCGAATTTCGCGTTAGGCGTTCCTTCTGCCATTGCGATTGTTATGTTAGCAAATTTCGCAGAAGTTTGAGGTGTTTTTTCAGATCCGGCATTGTCATTATCTGACTCAAAACCATTTGAATCACCTGCCAAGTCAGCTACTGCCGGGTCGCGCAGGATAAAACCGTATTGTACGTTTCCTGAAAAACCGTTATCCGTATCAAAATCATCATCCAGGCCACGGTAAGCGATAAGGTGTTTCGCATTTACTGCTCCACCAAACCATTCGTATGAATCATCACCCGAGTAAGAAACCTGTACATAATCGATCTCAGTTCCTGAACCAACTCCACCAAATGTAAGACCGTTGATCTCTTTATCCGTTTCGTAAGCGATACCAGCAAACTCAATACGAACATATTTCAGTTGTCCTGAATTGTCGGCTGCATCCGTTCCGCCGAATGTCGATTGGTTTTCACCTTCGATTACTGCATCTGGCTTGTTAACCGGAGCTTTTCCAAGTAAGATCAAACCACCCCAGTCACCCGCTTTACGCTGACCTGCTGGCTTGCTCGATGTAAAAATGATAGGCTTATCAGCAGTTCCTACGGCAACAATTTTTCCGCCTGGCTTTATGATCAGAGAGCCTTTTTGGTTTCCATCACCTTTGATGATTGTTCCCGGTTCAATAGTCAATATTGCGCCAGATTCAACATATACAAATCCTGAAAGCAAGTATTGGTTCGAAGCAGACCAGGTCGTATTGGCAGTGATTTTGCCTGTAACGGTTTTTATTTCACCCACCGGTGTTACAATCGGCTCCTCGTCATCATCGTCATCATTTGTGCAAGAGATAGATCCGAAAATGGTAAGCCCCAACATCAGCAAGCTTAAAAGTTTACCTGTGTTTTTCATAATTCAATTGTTTGTTTTTCTGTTTAAAGTTTTTTGTGATAAAAGAGCGGGTTCAGGACTTAATTAAAATTTGTACGTAACGCCAATGGTTGAGTAGCTTCCTCTTTTGAAGCTTTGGTATGTCTCATCTACGTCGGTAATGTTCTGGTCTTGGTTGCTATCCTGGATCAGGCGGAAACGCTGGTTAAGCAGGTCCTGGATTCCCAGCTTAATTTCAAGATGTTCTCCTAATGCTTTCACAATATTCAGGTCAATGATATTCCTTGGCATTTCGTATACTGTTGGCTGCAAATCCTTATCGCCTACCAGGAAGATCCTGCGGCCCACCACATTGTAAAGTGCGTTCACCTGCCATCCGCGGTTTACGTCATTGTAGTAAAGACCTGCATTGATCAGGTAAGGAGATTGTCCCTGTAACTGGCGGTCATTTTCCTGTCCCGCAAAGCCTGTTAATACATTACTATGGATGACAGATGCATTCAGCAACACACTCAGGTTATCCACGAATGGGGAAACGGTCAGGTTTTTAAGGGATTTGCGCAGTTCGATTTCTGCACCGGCTGTGTAAGCAGACTTTGCATTATCCACATAGAACGACACACCTGAGCCTGCGTAGCGGATACGCGTTTCGATCGGGTTAACAAAGTGCTTGTAGAATGCTGCAACCGAGATCATTTCCCCATCTTTCGGATAGAACTCATAGCGAAGGTCAACATTCTGGATCGAAGGCGTTTTCAGGTTCGGATTACCCACACGGGATACATCGAAGTTAAAGTCATAGTAAGTAAATGGCGCCAGTTCGCGGAACTCAGGACGGTTTACAGAAACCGAGTAGGCTAGTCTTACCAGCGATTTTTCGGTGAAGTTGTAAGCTAAGTTCGCAGAAGGAAGGAAACGGAAGATCGGGTTGTTAACACGAATGCGTGCGCCACTTCCACGCTGCCTGCTTTGCAGTTTCTGAATGTTGTTCTCAACACGCAGACCAACCGAAACATTGAATTTTTTGGTAAAAGGAATATAAGAACCCAGATAACCTGCCATTAATGTGTTTTGCGCAGTATATTTATCATCTGTGTTGGTTCTTTCTGCATAATAAAGTTTGTCGCCAGCAATGTTCTGTGAATCGAAAAGCTGCGCTGGTGCCTGTCCAAGCAATTCCTGAGAAGCATTACCGGAATTGGTCAGGTTAAACCATCTCGCTTTGAAAGCCCTGTCTTTAAGCTCGCCATAAGCCCCTGCACGCAATTTTATTTGCATGCTCTCGTCGTCTTCATAGCCGCTGCGTTCGATGCGGTGTTCAAGATCGGCACGGAATGAACTGGTATATTCAGTTAATTCAGAGTAAAATCTGGCACCTCTTGTCAAGCTGGCGTTGCTTCCCGGAACAAGTTCCACCTGGAAAGGGCCAGTGCTACCGATGGAACGGGTTGAAATAAAGCGGCGGTAATCAGGTTCGCTACGGAATGTTGTTCCCAATGCGCCAAGCCATTTCAATGTCGTATGTGCGCCCAACTCGTGGGTCCCGCCTAACTGGCCTGAGTAAATGCTCTTCGACTCGTAACGGAATGCGTAATTTTGAACTTCCACATCATTGTCTGTATTGTAACCCTGGCGGAAGTTGGTCTCTTTATTAGAAAGCTGATTGAACAGGTTTCTGAATTCGATCTTGTGATTCGGATTGATGATCAAAGCCCAGTTGGACATGACGCCCAGACGGACATTGTTTTGATACAACTCATCCTGATAAGCGCTTTGAATGTCTGATTTTTGCTTTTCCTTGTCGAAGCTCAGATAACGGAATTGCGTTGTTGGCAAAAATTGATTTGTTGATGAATAGTTGACATTATTGAATGTTGTCAACTTCATATTTCCTAATTCAAACTTATGGTTGTAACCCAGTGAAGCGCGCAAATCAGGCGTCACCGATTTCGATTTCAAATCATAAAATTCGGGAAGGTTACGAAATGCATTTAAAGATGCATCTGATGGAGAACCTTCGCTTTGCAATCTTTTTGTAGATGGGAAGCCGTTGGGAAGTGCTCTGTCCGGTGCACCGAAACCCGTCCAGTCCAGTGAGGAACCTGCGTAGTCAAGAACATTCTTGAACGTGGTATTTCCGCGGTAACCGCCCGTTAAGCTGAATGTAAATCCGTTGTCGTCAGGGATTGTTTTTGTATAAATTTTGATAATCCCGCCTGCAAATTCACCTGGAAGTTCAGGTGCGCCGGATTTGTAGATCATCATCCGGTCAATGGCCGTGCTGGGAATCAGATCAAATGAAAAGGATTTTACATCAACCTCTGTTGAAGGTGTGATTGCATCATTTAACATTACGGTGTTGTAACGCTCGTTCAAACCACGGATGATCACGAAACGGTCATCCTGGATAGAAACGCCCGGCACGCGGCGCACAACTTGTGAAGCATCGCGGTCCTGCGATTTCTGGATTTGTTGGGCAGAAATACCCACGGCGATTTGCTCTGCTTGCTTAATTTCAGTGATTACAGAAACGTCGGTGAAGGATTGACGTTGTCCTACGATCTTAACCTCTTCCAGGTTTGCCACATCTTCCTCAATAGTTGTATTAATGAGGACGGCCTGATTTGGGTAAACTTCAATCGCAATTTCTTTCGGCTTATAAGAAACGTAGCTTACAATGACCGTCTGTTTTCCTGTGGGGATATTCTGAATGTCGAAATTTCCTTCAACATCTGTTGCCGTTCCGATCGGAGGAGTGGAGCCTTTTAAAACAACGCTGGCTCCAATGACAGCTTCTTTGGTCTTGTAATCAACAATGTTCCCCTTAATCGAACCCGTTTGGGCATATACCAGCGTGGTAGTAAAGAGGAAAAATAAGAGAGAGGTAATTTTTAAGTTCATGTCTTGTGTCAGAATTATTTTCTGATACAAAAGTAGACTCCCAATATTACCCCAATGTTACCCCCATGTTATGGCTCGGTTATTTCGGGGTGTGGTTTTTTGTTTAAAATCAGGGACTTACTCAATAATCCCGTTTCCAATTCCTGCTTCATAATTGTCCAGGTCGTAAACAAAGCCATTGATGACAGCATACTTCACTACGGCACCTTTTTTGAGGATAAATGTGGCTGTATTGCCTAATACCGGCGTGCCGGATGGAGCAGCTTGTCCGCTTCGCAGCACGTGCAGTGGAGTTGTTGTAAAGTACAGTCCAAGGGCGCGGGTGTTGCTGTCGGATGCAAGACGGACGTAGGTGTAACCCTGTTTGAGCAGGCTTAATGCGTTGAGTTTGCTGACCTCGCTTACATTCTTATATGTCGTGGGATAGACCTTGCCTTTTTCAATGGTTAATCCTTTTGCATCAATTTCTTCACTGCCGAATTGCGGGTGCAGATCACCGAAATCTTCTATTTTGCTGTAATAAAAAAACTTAGTTGCATTGGAATAACTTACTTCATTGCGGTTAATGCCCAAATCTGCCAAAAACGATTTTCCGGATTGCTTCACCGTTGCATTCCGCACCACGAGGTCATAAACCCAGCGGCCGTTTTCAGGGATTTTATAGTAATCGTCGCGTTTTTCTTTGGTCAGGGAGTTGTCAGCGATTTTATCTAAAGCAGAAAGGATCGCCATGAAATTGAGCTTCCTGATATATTGTTTTTCAGGATCGCCTACATAGCCGCCCGATTCGATCAGTACCAATGTGGTTCCCCATTTCTGAACATTATCACCAAAGCCACGAGGTTCGTGATCGTCGGAATAGCGTGCAACCTGACCGGGAATGTATTTTTGTAAAACCTTATTCATGCCCACGATCAGCTGCATGGAACGCTCGCGAACGGGGTTGATATTTAGCTCGTAATCATAGGAAGTAGCCAGGAAAGAAATGGTCGCAACCTTGGCGCTTCTGCCAGCCGAATAGCGTGGGCTCTGGTCGTGCAAGTTGAAGCCGTAATCGGGTTTTAATTGATCCACCAAACCTTTCAGCACCACTGCTTCGGGGGTTTGACGAGAAGCGGCATCACGGTTCATGTCGATGCCCTGCATGGTGCGGCGCTGGTAACGTTCGGCGCCGTCGGGGTTGAGCATGGGAACAAAATATAATGTTGTTTTTTCGAGCAGCTCTTTCCGGAAATCGTCGAAACCGTCATTCTTTCCTTCCAAAAAATTAAATATATCAAAGCTCGCCATGGTTGCAGTGGGCTCATCGCCATGCATTTGGGTCCATAGGAGCACTTTTCTCTTACCCGTCCCGACTTTGATCATTTGTATTGTCCTGCCCTCGAAGGATTGGCCGACGGTTTCGATTTTGTAAAGCGGGTTGCCCTGGCGCTTGGCTATGAGCGGAAGAATGTCTTTTTGTTTGAAGCGGCGCTGTGTTAATGTGGTCTCGCGGTAAGTGTCGTGCACTTTAAAAAGCCGGTTCGCCAGCTCGTCAGACTGTGCCTGGGATGTAACGGTGGTCAAGGTAATTAGAAAGAAAAATAGTTGTGAAATTATAATGCGCATGATCGTACAAAACCGTTTTGTAATCGCAATGTACAAGAATTTTCTAAGCAAATTTTAATTTTAATATTTGTTCCTATGCTTTCTACTTCTTGCAATTATTACTTACATTTGTGCATGTTTAAAGCTGAAACAAATCATCATTTTCATCAAGGCCATCTGGCTTTCGGACGTCTTGGGTGATGTGTTTTTGCAAGTAGTGTTGTAATAAGGTTGAATACATAGTATCCCAGAAGCCCGATTTTCAAAAATCGGGCTTTTTTTGTTTTGCCTCAAATCACATTGGATGAAAACAGTCATTATTAAATACAACGCAGGCAATGTGCAGTCGGTCATGTACGCCCTCGACCGCATTGGCGCAAGTTACCTGTACACGGACGACGAGGAAGAAATCCGTTCGGCGGATAAGGTCATTTTCCCGGGTGTGGGAGAGGCCAGCACGACGATGAACTACTTGCGCAAAGTGGGCTTGGATAAAGTCATCCCGACATTAAAACAACCTTTTTTCGGAACCTGCATTGGTATGCAGCTTATGTGCCGTTTTTCGGAAGAAAACAATACCGAATGCATGGGCATTTTTGATGTGGACGTAAAGCGGTTTCCAGCCACTCCGGGATTAAAGGTGCCGCATATGGGCTGGAACAACATTACCGGCTATAAAACTCCGCTTACCACCGGTTTGCCCGACAATGCTTATGTTTACTTTGTGCACAGTTATGCCGCGCCGGTTTGTGATTACACCGTTGCCAGCTGCGAATATGTGCTCCCGTTCAGTGCTATGCTGCATAGGGACAATTTTTATGCTGCCCAATTTCACTGTGAGATTAGCGGCGATGCCGGACAGCAGATCCTTCAAAACTTTTTAGACATCGTATAAACCCTTTGAAATGATTGAAATAATACCAGCCATTGACCTGATCGAGGGAAAGTGCGTGCGCCTTACCCAGGGCGATTACGGGCAAAAAACCATTTACAATGAAAACCCGCTCGAAGTAGCGATGCAATTTCAGGATGCCGGACTGAAACGTTTACACCTGGTGGATCTGGACGGAGCGAAAGCGAAGAAAGTGGTGAACTGGAAGGTTTTGGAAAAAATTGCATCAAAAACTTCGCTGCACGTTGATTTTGGCGGAGGTGTTCAGTCGGATGATGATCTGAAAGCGGTTTTTGAAAGTGGCGCCAAACAAGTTACCGGCGGAAGCATTGCCGTGAAAAATCCTGAGCTTTTTTTGAACTGGATTTCCGTTTACGGGGGAGAAAAGATCATACTCGGAGCTGATGCGAAGAAAGAAAAAGTGGCGGTAAGCGGCTGGGAAGAGGGGACGGAGATCTGGGTTTACGATTTTGTTGAGAATTATGTTGATAAAGGTGTTAAATACACGATCAGCACCGATGTGGCGAAGGATGGTTTGCTGCAAGGCCCATCGTTTGACCTATATAAAAATTTGCAGGACAAATGTCCCGACCTGAAAATCATCGCTAGCGGAGGAATAAGTGGTTTGGAAGATGTGGAAAAGCTGGCCGAAATGAACATTTACGGCGTGATCATCGGAAAAGCAATTTACGAAAACCGGATCAAGCTGAGCGAGTTACAGCGTTTTTTGAATTAAGATATGCTAACAAAACGAATCATTCCATGTCTGGACGTGAAGGACGGGCGGACAGTTAAGGGCGTTAATTTTGTGAACCTGCGCGACGCGGGCGACGCGGTGGAACTGGGCGCATTGTACGCGGCACACGGCGCGGACGAGCTGGTTTATCTGGACATTACGGCTACGGTTGACGGGCGTTCCACATTCATTGACCTGGTCAGGAAAGTCGCACACACGATTAACATTCCGTTTACAGTTGGGGGAGGCATTTCTTCTATTGCGGACGTTTCCGCACTGTTGCACGCCGGGGCCGATAAGGTTTCTATTAACTCAGCGGCGGTAAAAAATCCAGATCTCATCAACGAGCTTTCGCTGGAATTCGGAAGCCAGTGCATTGTGGTTGCGATTGACACGCGCTACATTGAAACGGAAAATGGCCGGGAGCACATTGTGCACACACATGGCGGACGCAAGCCAACCGAACTCCGGACTATTCCATGGGCAAAAGAAGTGGAAGACCGTGGTGCTGGCGAAATTTTACTGACTTCGATGGACACCGACGGAACTAAGGCTGGTTTCGCTTTGGAGCTTACGGCCACCATCAGCGGAAATGCGAACATTCCGGTGATCGCTTCCGGTGGGGCGGGAAATATGGAGCACTTTTACGATGTTTTTACTGCCGGAAAAGCCGACGCAGGGCTGGCAGCAAGCATTTTCCACTTCCGCGAGATTGATATTCCGGATCTGAAAAAATACCTTCATGACAAAAACCTTCCTATGCGTATGACGCGCTGAAGCGGGAGATTCGGTAACTATTACCGGCAACATTCTTTAAAATAGCCGGAAAGAATGCAACTTTGTCCAAATGACTAAACTACAATGAGCGATACTTTTTCAACTATTGATTTTAATAAATCCCCGGACGGGCTTATACCGGCTATTATTCAGGATATCAACACCAGCAAAGTGCTGATGCTCGGTTACATGAGCCAGGAAGCACTTGAAAGAACGAAGGAACTGGGGACCGTAACGTTTTTCAGCCGCAGCAAGCAAAGGCTCTGGACTAAGGGCGAAACTTCGGGCAACTTCCTTTTTGTGAACGAGATAGCCGCTGATTGCGATGGCGATACGATCCTCATAAAGGCAACTCCGGCCGGCCCTACTTGCCACACCGGAGCAGATACATGTTTTGGGGAAAAAAATAGTCAGGATGCCCGAATCGGGGAAGCATCTTTTCTCAATTACCTGCAAAAGGAAGTGATCCGGGAAAGAAAATTAAACCCCCTCGACGAGTCTTACACCAGCAGCCTGTTCCGCAAGGGAATCAATAAAATAGCGCAAAAGGTGGGAGAAGAGGCAGTGGAAGTTGTGATAGAATCCAAGGATGACGACGCGGACCTTTTCAAAAATGAAGTATCCGATTTGCTTTTTCACCTGCTCGTCCTTTTGGAGCAAAAAAACATTGACTTAGATGAGGTAATTGGCGTACTTCGCAGCCGTCATCAATAAAAATACCCTGCTTATGAAATTAATAATACGTCTGTTAATCAGCACATTAGCAATTTTGCTTGCTGCTAAATTAATTCCGGGAGTTGTTGTGGCGAGCACAACCACCGCCATTATTGTAGCTATTGTGCTGGGGATTTTAAACACATTTTTGAAACCCGTATTGCAGATTCTCGCACTGCCGATCACGATCATGACATTGGGGCTATTCTATTTTGTTGTGAACGTTTTCATCATTTACCTTGCCACCTATCTTGTTTCCGGGTTTTCCATAGACGGGTTCATTCCTGCATTGCTTTTCGGTTTCGTCGTTTCTATCATTTCAGGTATTCTTGGTATGTTTTTGGATTAGTGTCAAGTCCAGCTCCGTAAGAGCCTTAAATTGATACACATGATTGAAAACTACTGCTTATGCTTAGTCAACTAGAGGAAATTAAGGACACGCTTTTTAAGTACTTCGAGACCCGTATCGATCTGTTTAAAATCGAAACAAGGGACAAGATCGAACGTGCGGTTGTAATGGGGCTTTATGGCGCCATTCTGCTTTGTATCGCGCTTACAGTGCTTATATTGATGGTAATTCTACTCGGGACTTTCCTGAACAAATGGCTCGACAGCGATTATCTGGGCTATCTGATTCTGTTGGGAGTGTTCATTCTGAAACTGATAATCTGGATTGTTTTCAGAGAAAAGCTGATTCAGTTTATCCGTGGAATTATCGTTCGTTTTGTCAAAATAAAAGAGGATTAACACTTTTGAAATAGTATTTTGGGAAAAAATTCACTCAAATTGCTATTTTTGGGTTCCTTTTGAAAATTTCTCAGGTTCATCATTAAACTAAAAATGAAATGAGTGCTTCAATAGATTCTTCCGTAAAGATCACCAAACCATTCTCATCTGATACGGATAAGGATAAGCAAGACCTACTGCTCGATGCGGATTTATATAAGGACAAGCTTGAATTACAGTGGAGCGGTTTAAAAACGAACGCTTCTGAATATGGAAAGAAAGCATTGATTATCGGCGGTGTGGTGGCAACCACATATGTTATAATGAATGCGATTTTACCAAAAAATAAGAAAGACCAAAGGGCGGCAGAGGAAGAGGCTGAGGCATATGAGCGAGCTCAGGCATTCAAGGCAGGAGAGGCGAAACAGAAAAGCAAATTTGCGGTTGGAGCAGCCGTTCAAAGTTTAGCCTGGACGTTGGCTGTGGGGTGGGCACGCCAGAAGCTTAAACATTTAATTGCAGATGATAGAAAAATCGAATGAAAACAGCGAATCATAAAATCGCAGACCTCCTTTCAGCAAGAAAAATAGAGAAAAGGAAATCGTTTGCTGTTCTCTTGGATCCTGACAAAATTAATTTTTCAACATTTCCGAAATTCCTGGAATTCGCGGTTGAGCATGGCGTTGACTTTTTTTTCGTAGGAGGCAGCCTCATTACCAATTACGCGATTGACCAGCTTATTGCCGCTATACACCAGTACACGAACATTCCTGCTATCCTTTTCCCCGGAAGCAGTCTTCATATTGATCCTTCCGCCGACGCAGTCCTTTTCCTTTCCCTTATTTCGGGCCGCAACCCGGAACTTCTTATTGGTCAGCATGTTATAGCAGCGCCATTATTGAAAAGAAGTGGAATTGAAGTTTTGCCTACTGGTTATCTGTTAATAGAAAGCGGAAAGCTCACAACTGTTTCCTATATCAGTAATACTACACCCTTACCAAGGGACAAGCCGGGCATTGTAGCTTGTACTGCATTAGCAGGAGAATTTTTGGGTCTCAAACTCATGTTCCTGGACGCCGGCAGCGGCGCACAGTTTCCGGTTACATCCGAAACCATTAGAGCTGTCCGCGAAACCGTGGACACACCCATCATCGTGGGCGGCGGCATCGATTCGTATGAAAAAGCTGATGCCGCACTAGGCGCGGGAGCCGACGTAATCGTAGTCGGTAACGGAATAGAACAAAACCCGGACCTGCTTCCCGAAGTTGCAGCATGCGTAAAGGCTTTCAATAGGAAAACAGAAAGCGTTTAAGGAAACAATAGGAGATTTTATTGTACAAAATAAAGGGATTTGGGTGTTTTCTAAGGAAATTTTAAGTTCTTGGAAAAATACAATAGCAAACGTTAGGAACATTCGGTTTAATCCTGCTACATTTGTATCGAACCTTAATTACACCCAAGAAATGAAAAAAATATTTGCACTTGCGTTCGTTGCCGGGATGGTAACTTTCGCTGCTTGTACTAGCAAACCAGCTGACGAGTCTGCTGATACTACTGCTGTAACTGTTGAAACTCCTGCTGTTGATACTGCAATGGTTGATACAATGTCAACAGATTCAGTTGCTGCTGATTCAGTTAAGTAATTAGACGTACAAGTCGAAATTCGCGAAAAGCGCTATGAAAATAGCGCTTTTCTTTTTTTATTTAAGGAATGAAAAACATATCCTTCGGCCTCCATGTTCCCCAGGCGGCAATTGCATATTGCGAGGAGTTACACCAGGTTTATAAATTTGATTTCTTTCTCTCCCGGCCCCGCCGCACCAGACTGGGCGATTTTACGGTCCGTCCGCGCTGCACTCCCAGAATAACGGTTAATGTTAATCTTAATCCCTACAACTTTCTGATCACGTATCTACATGAAGTGGCACATTGCGTGGTGCATTTGAATTATAAAGTCCGGCTGAGAAAGCGTGTTGCACCGCATGGAGTGGAATGGAAGCAGGAGTTTAGTAAATTATTGCAGCCCGTACTCGACGGAAATCACTTCCCGGCAGATATTTTGGAAGCATTAATACGTTATGCTAAGAACCCGAAGGCGTCAACAGGCGGTGACCTGATTCTGTATAATGCGATCCGTAAATACGACAGTCAGGAGCTGAATGCATCCAGGATAGCATTGTTTCAGCTTCATGAAGGAAGTAATTTCGTGTTTCAGAACAGGTTATTCGTCCGTGGATCGCTTAGAAGGACACGTGTGCTTTGCACGGACAAAGCTTCCCAGCGTCTTTACACCATTCCAGCCCATGCATTGGTTGAAGCATGTTAATGTGCCTGATCGCCTGATCCATTCAGTACTCTGCTGTTTGGGATTACTCATTTCTTTTTCTTCCGAAGCACAGGAAAAATCTATTCTTTCAAGCGGTAACTGGTTCAAGCTGGCAGTTACCAAAATGGGCGTTCACCGTCTGGACGCAGCTTTTTTCAAAAAGCTGGGCATTAATGCGTCAGAAATTGATCCCAGACAAATCCAGATTTACAGTCAGCAAGCAGGAATGCTGCCGCAGGCTAATAATGCATTGAAATCAAATGCAATGCTGGAAAATGCGGTTTGGGTTGCAGGGGAGGCGGATGGCAAGTTTGATGGAAACGACGCAGTTTACTTCTTTGCCGAAAGCCCGCACGAAATCTTATACGATTCGGCCAAGGCAGAGTTGAAGCATCAGATTAACACATACACCGATTCCAATTATTATTTCCTGACCTATGGACAGCAAAATGGGCTTAGGGTGAAGCCCCTGGCAGCACTTGCTTCTTTGAATGGCAAAATCATCAATCAGTTTGATGACTATTGGTTTCATGAAACTGAAAAATACAACCTGCTTAAATCTGGCAGGGAATGGTTGGGCGAGTATTTGAATAATACGCCGCTTGCCTTTACTGCGAACATTCCCGGCATTGTTCCGGCGTCGAAAATTAAGCTTCGTACTTCTGCTATCGGCGCAGCCCAGATCGCCACCAAATTCCTCTGGCAACTGAATGGCAAGCAAATAGGAGAGTCTCCCATTGGAACCGTCAGCAGCGGAACTTATGACATCAAAGCATTACGGTCCGATGCAACATTTACAGTAAATGCAGATAACGCGCCAGCCGAGGCGTTCAACATGGCTGTAACCTACGAGCGAAACGGTCAGAATTCCGCACAGGGATATCTGAATTATATGGCCCTGCATGTGAAACGACAACTTCGTCGCTACGATAATCAACAGGTTTACAGGTTTTTACCGGAAATTGCTGACACGGTTACCTATCAATTCGCAAATGCAATCCCGGAATGGCAGCTCTGGGATGTGACCAATGCGCATGTCCCTTCAGTCGTGAATCAAAATATACGGAACGGCACATATTCATTTACAACAATAGGCGGGACGCGAGGCAGGCAATATGTAGGCTTTCTTGCAAGCCAGGCGATTGAGCCGGTTTTTTTGCAAAAAATTAATCTGCAAAACATTATTAGCAATGCTACGCCAGACTTCCTGATTGTTACACCTCCGGCATTCAGGCAAGCTGCTGAAAGGCTGGCTGCATTCCGCGAAAGCAATGATGAGCTGGAAACGCTGGTGGTGACTACGGACGAGATTTACAATGAACTTGGAGGAGGAAAGCCCGATTTGACAGCGATAAGAGACTTTGTAAAGCACCTTCATGATATGAACCCTGAAAAGCTGAAATATCTGCTTTTGTTCGGTGATGCGACATTTGATTACAAAAATCTTTTACAAAATCAATCGGAGTCACAGCAGCGGCTTTGGGTGCCGGTTTACGAAAGCAGAGAGTCTTTAAATCCGGTTTATACGTATTCTTCCGATGACTATTTCGGTTTCATGAAGGATGGCGAGGGCGCATGGCAGGAATCGGCTTCGGGCGATCATACGATTGACATCGGGGTAGGAAGACTTCCGGTCATAACATTGGTTGAGGCAGAGCTCATTGTAGACAAATTGATCCGCTATGGTTCGTCTGGCCGTGGTTTTGGGAATTGGCGGAACACCGTTCAGTTCGTTGCTGACGATGGCGACGGTAACATTCACCAGCGTCACGCGGACGAGCTGGCGACATTGCTTCAAAACGATTTTATGCCTTCACGGGTGTTCATTGATGCATTTTCGCAAAATACAGGTGCGGAAGGGCAAAAGGCGCCAGCTGTAAATCAAGTTATCAACAAAAAGATCAACGAGGGCACATTGATCCTGAACTACACGGGTCACGGCGGCGTGAGCGGCTGGGCGGAGGAACAGGTGCTCACGCTGGCAGATATGCAATCGGCGCGCGGGATAGATAATTTGCCACTGCTTTTTACAGCGACTTGCGATTTTGGTCGCTACGATGATCCCGGGCTGGTTTCGGGCGCGGAAATAATGGTTTTAAGTCCGAGAGGTGCAGCGATTGGAGCCATCAGCACCACCCGGCCGGTTTATTCCAGCACCAATTTTACACTTAGCAAAGCATTTTACGAAGCTTTGGTTAACAAAGAGCCCAGCCGGAGGTTAGGGGACCTATTCAAAGAAACTAAAAACAAGGCGCTGGTAGGAAGCCTGAACCGCAACTTTACATTGCTTGCAGATCCATCTATGAAACTCGCCCGGGCTCAGAAAGCAATCCGATGGGCGGAAAAGCCGGATACATTGCGCGCATTGCAAAAGGTGAAGCTGAAAGGGCAGGTCTTTGACGCAGTTACAACATTAAAAGACAGCAAGTTCGAAGGCATTGCACGCATTGTATTATATGATAAGCAAACCACATTCAAAACGCTGGGTAATGAAGGCAAGCCTGAAACTTATTCAGAATTTCGCAGCAAATTGTTCGATGGCAGTGTAAAGGTGATTGGAGGGGAATTTGTTTGTGAGTTTGTAATGCCAAAGGATATCGATTACCGCATGGGAATAGGCAGGGTCAACGTCTATGCTGTTCAGTCAGACAGTCTTGGTGACGCCAGTGCACAGCTGAGTGTTACCATTGGCGGCAGCGCTATCCCTGAAATCGACAACACGCCGCCGCAACTTACGGCCTATGTGAACGATCCGTCGTTCAGGGATGGCGACGTTATTGAGCCGTCGGGCAACTTATACATTTCTGCCAGCGACGAAAATGGGATCAGTATTTCCAATGCGGGGATCGGGCATGATATCACGATGGTTGTGAATGACACGATGTCGGTTAACCTGAACGAATACTACACAGCGGATACGGGTGATTACCGCAAGGGTGTAATCAATTATCCGTTTGAAAACTTACCAACCGGTAAATATGTAATTCGAGTAAAAGTCTCGGATACTTATACTAACTTCTCCGAAATTGCGTTCGGTTTTCAGATAGGTGCATTCAAGGGCATCAAACTCAACACGCTGAAAGTATATCCAAACCCATTCGAAAAAGATTTGTCATTTGAGCTGACACATAACAGGGAAAATGATGATGTCGAAATAGTTTTTAATATATTATTAAACAATGGGCAGTCTCTGGGACATTTCCGCAGACAATATTTCAACATTGAGTCCACGGTCAGAGAAACATTTGACGCTGCTCAATCAGGATATTGGATACCGAAGCTTACTTCTCTTATTTACCAGTTAAGCATCAGGTCATTAAAAGATAATTCCAGCGACCAGCGGTCCGGAAAGTTGGTCCGTTCTCCGTAGTTTAATAAAACTTATCATTTTTTTAGTAATAACTATCTTTCATTGTATTTTTGACCCTTTAAAGAAGCTGATTCAAAGCACTTCCTATCGCAAATCCACTTTCTATGAGACTATTTTTTGTTAGTTTATCTTCTCTCTTTATTCTATCAACGGGTGCAGTTTTGGCCCAAACCACACCATCAAGCACACAAAGGATTCCTCATTCCCCGCTTTCATTTTTAACATTTGCCCCGGACGCGAGAAGCGCTGCGATGGGGGAAGCCGGGGTCGCACTTAGTCCCGATGCCAATGCTACTTACTGGAATGCTGCCAAGCTTCCTTACAATACGAAAGACATAGGTGTTTCGGCATCGTATACGCCGTGGCTCCGGAACCTTGTAGACGATATGTGGCTGGGTTACCTAACAGGATATAAGAAATTGGGTGACAAGCAGGCTGTTGCACTTTCGGTTAACTATTTCAACAATGGCGAGTTGGATTTGAGAACTTCTACCGGAGCTCAAAACGGATATTTTACTTCGAGGGAACTTGCGATCAGCGGAACTTATGCACGCCAGCTGGGTAAAAATTTCTCGCTGGGCTTAACATTGAAATACATTTCTTCAAACCTTGCAGGAAAAGCAGTTATCGACCAAATTTCACTAAATCCAGCTCGTGTAGCAGCGGGTGATATCAGCGCTTATTACCGCAAGCAAATGAGAAACGAAGAGACGGGCGGTGACTTCACATGGTCGCTCGGCGCGGTGCTTTCCAACCTGGGTGGTAAAGTGAATTACGGTGCAGGGACTGATACTGAGAATTTTATCCCTACAAATCTTAAACTGGGTGGTGGCATTTCTTTCTCAGCAGACGGACGTAACCGGTTCAATTTCGTTGCTGACGCAAGAAAACTAATGGTGCCAACTCCGGACGGAACCAACATTAATTCCCGTCCGCTGCTTAATGGCGTGTTCGGATCATTCTCCGATGCTCCTGATGGATTTAAAGAAGAGTTGCAGGAAATCGGATTGGCAGTTGGTGCTGAATATTGGTATAATAACATCTTCGCACTTCGCGCCGGTTATAACTCAGAACATAAGAACAAAGGCGACCTGAAATATTTCACAGCAGGCGCAGGAGCTCATTTTATGGACAGATATTCGGTTGATTTCGCTTATCTTTTCCCAGTTACACAAGGAAGCCCGTTGGCTCAGACTCTTAGAATCACACTTTCACTTGGCCTTAACAAGTCGGAGAAACTGGACGTAAGCGATACAGAGAACTAACAGAATTCAGAATTTAGTTTTTTCAGAACGAATGGCGTAATTGTAACGTCATTCGTTTTTTATTACTCAACCATTCCACATGACCATTGACCGCACCATCGCGCCCGAATTCAGAGTTGTAAATACTGTTAACCTGCCAGATCCGCAAACTTATACACTCGATAACGGGACCTCTCTGCACGTAATCAATATCGGGGACCAGCCGGTGATCAGGCTTGAAGTTATTTTTGAAGCGGGAAATTGGTATGAAAGTGAAATTGGTGCGTCATTCTTTGCGATAAAAATGCTTTCGGAAGGAACCCGTTCGAAAGCATCTGCGGAAATCAGCGAGGCTTTTGACCGGATCGGCGCATTTACGGAAATGACGCATACTGCCGACCGTATAGGAATCGTCGTTTATGCACTTTCCCGGTTTTTACCGGAGGTTTTGCCCCTGGTAAGCGAGCTGATCCATGATGCCGTTTTCCCAGAAAAGGAATTTGAAGACCTTCGGAATATCAATATTCAAAATCTGCGGGTTAATAAGGAGAAAAATGCTTACCTGGCAACGACTGCATTCCGTGCAAAGCTGTTTGGCAGCAATCATCCTTATGGCCAAAGCCAGGAAGAAGAAACGATTTCTGCACTTTCCATTGAAACTGTTAAAGAGCATTATCACAATTTCATTAAAAACGGAAAATTTACGGTCGTTTTAGCTGGTCAGGTTGGTGACGAGGATATAAAAGTGGTGAATGAGCAGCTTGGGAAAAGCCAGACTGAGGCATCGGTTACGCCATTAAAGAATTTTGAACAATCTCATTATATCGATACAGAAGTGCTTGTAGAGAAGCCTGAGAGCGTGCAGTCATCCATCCGGATGGGAAGGAAGCTGTTCAACCGTCATCATGCTGATTATTTTAAAATGCTGGTAACCAATGAAATATTAGGTGGTTATTTCGGGTCCAGGTTAATGAAGAACATAAGGGAAGAAAAAGGGTTGACCTATGGCATTTCATCACATTTGGTAACGTTGCGCAAGGAGGGTTACTATATGATCGGGACGGATGTGAAAAAGGAATTTACCCAACAAACCATTGACGAAATCAAGAAAGAGATATACAAATTGCAAACCGAGCCGGTGGGTGAGGAGGAATTGCAAACTGTAAAGAATTTCATGGCAGGAGAATTCGCAGGATCTTTGAACACCGCGTTTGAGGTAGCAGATCGCCAGAAAATCCTGCTTCTCGACGGCTTGCCAACAGATTTCTTCAAACATTACATTGATCAGATCCACGCGACCACGAGCGAAGATGTGCTTGCAATGGCAACGCAGTATCTGAAACCTGAGGATATGCTTACTGTAATTGCCGGCGGAAAGTGATTAAGACTTGTCCAATGCCCTCTTATAGGCTTTGAGACATCTTTCCCGCGCCATTTTGTGATCTACCATGGGTTCCGGATATGCATCAGTGCCAAATTCGGGAACCCATTTTTTGATGTATTCTCCTTCCGGATCAAACTTTTTTGCCTGTGCTTCCGGGTTAAAAATTCGGAAATAAGGGGCTGCATCCGTGCCTGAGCCAACCGCCCATTGCCATCCGCCGTTGTTTGCTGCCAGGTCGTAATCCAGCAATTTTTCTGCGAAATATGCTTCTCCCAGGCGCCAGTTGATGAGTAAATGTTTGGATAGAAAGCTCGCGGTAACCATCCTGACGCGGTTATGCATAAAGCCGATTGCATTCATCTGCCGCATACCTGCATCCACCAGCGGATAACCGGTTTTGCCGTCGCACCATTTTTGGAACGCTTCTTTGTCATAGCCCCAGTTAATGTCATCATATGCAGCCCGGAACGCTTTGCCTTTTCCTACATGCGGGAAATTATACAGAATTTGCTGATAGAATTCCCGCCAGATCAGTTCGTTGAGATACAGGTTACTATGTTCTTTGGCAAATCGCGCCAGCTGGCGAATGCTCACTGTCCCAAATCTTAAATGTATGCCGATTCGGCTTGTGGCCTCCATGGCAGGAAAATCTCTTCCTTTTTCATAGTTTTCGAGCAATTCAGCCGGGATTTGGCTAGATGGGAAATCTGTATCCGTAGGCTGAAAGCCCATTTCTTCCAGCTTTGGAATTGCGTCGCCTTTCCATTGTAAAAAGTTTTTGAAATATTTTTTATTAGGGTAAGAAGACAAATAAAAGTCATTACACTTCTGCCTCCACATGCGGCTATAAGGCGTGAAAACAGTGTATGGCGTATCCTGACCGGTAAGAATTTCTTTTTTTTCAAAAATCACCTGATCCTTGTAGGCTTTCAGCTGCGCATTTTTTGCTTGAAGAATTTTATTTACCGCCGTGTCCCGTTCAGTTGCATAAGGCTCGTAATCGGTGTTGGTAATGGCCTCGGCAATGTCATATTGCTCACTTAATTCTTTCCAGACATCGGTTGGGTGACCGTAAAATACGATAATGTCAGAGCCCAGCTCACGCAATTGCTTTTGTAATTCCAAAACCGTCTGATGAATGAACATCAGGCGCTTATCTTGCTTATTTTCAAGATCATCCAGGATCGTTTTGTCAAATATAAATAAAGGGACGACAGGATATTCTCCCCGCAGGGCATAGTATAAACCCGCATTGTCGTGCAGCCTCAGGTCCCGGCGAAACCAAAATAGTGTGATCTTTTCTTTCGTTTTTAAGCTCATATTTTACAATTGCAAGAATAGTATGCCAAACGGATAAAGGCTTGTTATAAATACGGAGGAAAGAATTTTTTGGATGCCCCGGATTTGTAACAATCGTCTGTTTACTTTGTGGTCTCATTAATCCTTGATCCATGAAATTACAACTTACTCTACTTTTCAGCATACTGAGCTTCATCGCTTTCGGTCAGAAAAATGCCGATAAACAAGAATGGAAGCAACTGTTCAACGGCAAGAACCTCGACGGCTGGGACATTAAAATACGTGGATATGAACTGAACGACAACTACCTGAACACATTCCGTGTGGAAGATGGCAAAATGGTTGTGCGTTATGATAAGTATGACGACTTCAAGCAAAAATATGGTCATATTTTCTATAAAGGGGACTTTTCATACTATCGTATTTCCGTGGAATATCGCTTCGTAGGCGAGCAGGCACCCAAAGGCGAAGGCTGGGCATGGCGCAACAGCGGAATCATGGTACACGGCCAGCCCGCTGCAACGATGGGAAAAGACCAGGATTTTCCTGCTTCCATTGAAGTGCAATTGCTCGGTGGCAATGATAAAACCCGCACGACCTGCAACCTTTGCACGCCAGGAACCAATGTGGTGATGGACGGAAAATTAATCACACAGCATTGCATAAATTCTAAATCACAAACTTACAACGGTGATCAATGGGTGAAAGCAGAAGTGCTCGTACTAGGCGATTCACTGATCCAGCATTTTGCCAATGGAGAAATGGTTTTGGAATATAACAAACCACAAATCGGTGGAGGCAATGTAAGCGGCCATGATCCATCGCTCATGATTGCCGGAAAGTTACTAGATCACGGTTCCATCTCACTACAAAGCGAAAGCCATCCTGTGGAATTCAGGAAGGTTGAAATCCTGGATTTGAAAGGCTGCATGGACCCGAAGGCGGTTAATTATAAGTCTTACTATGTGAAGGCGGATAATAGTAAGTGTAGTTATGGGAAGAAGTAGGGTGTTGCCCCTGTCTGCCTGAGCCGTTAATAGCCCTGTCAGCCTGAGCGGAGACGAAGGCGCGTTACCCAGGAGTAGCGCGCCTTCGTCTCCGCTCAGGCTGACAGGGCTAGACTTTTGCGCTCAGGCTGACAGAGCTTACTACAACCTAATAATCTCAGCCCCAATAGCATTCAACCTTCCATCAATATTCTGATAACCACGGTCGATCTGTTCGATGTTATCAATGATGCTGACGCCTTTTGCGGATAGCGCTGCGATGAGTAGCGCTACTCCGGCGCGTATATCGGGCGAAGTCATGCGGATGCCGCGGAGTTGTGTTTCCCGGTTATGTCCGATTACTGTTGCGCGGTGCGGGTCGCAGAGGATGATCTGTGCGCCCATTTCAATTAATTTATCTACGAAAAACAGACGGCTTTCAAACATCTTCTGATGGATGAGCACTGTTCCCTGTGCCTGTGTGGCTGTTACCAGGATAATGCTCAGCAAATCCGGCGTAAAACCTGGCCATGGTGCATCGGCAACAGACATGGTGGAGCCGTCCAGGAAGTTCTCAATGCGGTAATGTTCCTGTGCGGGAATGAAAATATCGTCGCCCTGGAATTCCATTTTGATCCCAAGCCTTTGAAAAACATCGGGAATGATGCCCAATTGTGCGATCTGGCAGTCTTTGATCGTAATTTCGGATTGTGTCATGGCTGCTAACCCAATAAAGCTGCCAATTTCAATCATATCAGGAAGCATTGTATGTTCCGTTCCGCTGAGCTGGCTAACGCCTTCTACCACAAGCAGATTAGAAGCGATTCCTGAAATTTTGGCGCCCATTCTGTTCAGCATTTTACATAATTGCTGTAAATAAGGCTCGCAGGCTGCATTATAAATTGTAGTAGTGCCTTCGGCCATCACAGCAGCCATCAAAACATTGGCTGTTCCGGTAACAGATGCTTCGTCCAGCAGCATGTAAGCGCCTTTCAGGTTAGTAGCATCAACTTTATAAAAACCACCATCTTCTTCGTCGTAACTGAATTGCGCACCTAATTTTTCAAAACCTAAAAAGTGCGTATCTAACCTGCGACGGCCTATTTTATCGCCGCCCGGGCGCGGGATTCTGCCTTTGCGGAAACGTGCAAGCATAGGTCCAAGCAACATAACAGATCCACGCAAGGCAGCTGCTTTTTGCTTGTAAGATTCCGATTCCAGGTGATCCAGATTGATATCAGTTGCTTCAAAGCGAATCGATGACTCACTCAGTCTTGTTTGACGGACACCCAGGTCTGCAAGGAGATTGATAAGCTGATTTACATCCCGAATGTTAGGGATATTATGAATTGTTACCGGTTCTTTGGTCAAAAGCACTGCGCAAATAATCTGCAATGCTTCGTTTTTTGCGCCTTGGGGAACAATAGATCCTTTAAGCCGTCTATCTCCGGTTATTTTAAATGAAGCCATATTTGAATGTGGGGCAATTGACAGGATAAAATGAAACCTGGATGTTAAATTCCAGGTTTTTTACGGTTATTCCGGTTGTTATTATTGTTGTTGTTACCACCGCTATTGTTCCGGCCCGAGAACTTGTTATTGGGCCTGTTTCGGTTGGAGTTGCCCTGGTTGTTGTTCCCTCCCTGCCGTTCCGCATTATGGCTAGACTGGGCTTTGAAGCCGCCGCCGCCGTTGCCCTGGCCTTGATGGCTGTTTCCGCGGTTGCGCTCCTGGCTACTATTATTGCGGTCTTTCGGTGCTGCCTCAATAGGCCCGTTAGCACGGATATAATCGATTTCTTCTTTTAGCTGACCTTTGCTAAGTTGTTCCAGCTGGCCCAACAAAACGTGATCTTCCGGATTGTCCTTATTCCAGGTGTTGAAAAAGGAGCGCATAAGGCGAAAAATGTATGAGACAAAAGCCAGTTTATCTTCTTTACTTTCCGTATTAATGGCTTTCTCAAGAAGCAGATCAATGTTACGGCCGTAATGGCGGTACATCAGATTTTGCTGGTTATAGCCAACGGTCAAAGGTTTTTTACCTAATGCTTCGGGTGAAGGCGGGGGAAATGGACTGTCAACGTCCAATTCAAATCCGGAAATAATGTACAGGTCATCCCACAGTTTATTGGTGTAATCCTGGTTATCCCTCATGTTCGGATGGATCTGACGCATGAGCTCAACCAGAATGTGCGCATAAAGGTTGCGTTTTGTCCGATCTTCCATCTTAACGATGTGATCAGCAAGTTTTTGTACGTTACTACCGTATTCTTTCAAGTGGATAAGTCATTTTTATAGTCAACAAAAATAAGAAGTTTTTACGGAAACAAAAGGATGACCACGGTTAATGGAGCCAAATCAATTTTCCTTGCAGGGCGTTTTGGGCCGCCGGTGAAATTGTTCTGTTTCCAAGATCCAATTTCAGTTTGTATATATAAACGCCGGAAGGCAGGTTTTTGGGATACCAAAACCATTCGTTTTCTCCATAATGTGCTGAAAACAACATTTCGTCCACTTTTCTTCCCACCAAATCATAAACGAGCAAACTGACTTTTTCGGAAGATGGCAATGGTCCAAATTTGACAGAGAACCGGAACCATTCATTGGAAGGGTTTGGTGAAACATGTATGGCTTCAATGTCCGGTAATGTGGCTGATGTTGTGTCTGAAATTGATGCTGAATCTTTTGGGAAAATACGGATTGCAGGGTCGCCATGGAGCACCATTTGCTGTGCGGTGATGATGGCCATTATGTTTTTTTGTTTAGTTAAATTCCTGCGGATGGCTTCATTTTGTATGATACCAAATGCCTGATGAGTAAAATTGGAATCGCCTAGAACTTCGTAAAAGCTATCTGTATAGTGTTTTAAATCAGTTGATAAGCCATTGAATGTGTGTGCCAGAAACAGGACAGCGCCCTTGTTCGGCGTAAGGATCCAGTCGCTGCTCAGCGTTTTGGTAGAGTAGAAAATGCTTCCCGCCGCACAGCCGTTAACAATGATCGCCGGATAGCGCGGATGATTGTTAATGTTGGCTTCGAAATCGCTGGCTAACCCGATATCAATGTCGGTCACGTCCAGGCTCGAATGCCCAAACAGTGTAATCAGCCCGACACCCTTGTTAATAGGAATGTGAGCCTGAATCTTTTCAACAGGATCGGTGGTTTGCTTTGATATTGTTTTAAAATGGGCTGATAATGTTGAATGCGCTAATTTTTGCTCAAAAGATTTTACATAATCCAAGAAAACGGCGATCTCACCGGTGGTTCGTCCTCCGCTCAAATGCAGGATATTTTTACGCCACTTTGCCGATGGCGGTTCCGATTCTACGGCCTTTACTTTCAACAAATAATCATGAACATGTTGCGAGTTCAATGCATTCAGCCGCCCAATAGGCACGATAGGGTTTAAACCCGATGTTGAATCCGCCCGCATCACCAGCGCAATGTCCGACCCCGGCCAGCCAGCATTAGGAACCATATCCAATGTCCGCGCATCAACCGATTTTCTCACGGTTTGCGGGTCAACAGATCGGCCGATCAAGAACACAAATTTCAGATTTCCGGCTTCTGTCATCCAGGAAATGAAATTCCTGATCCCTGCTGGTCCTGGCTCACCGTAATTAAACTGATCATAAATGTCCTCGCTATGTATAATTAATGGTTTGAAGCCGCCTCCCTGCTCAGAAGCGCGATAAGCAGCATAAGCCGCAACAGGATCAGCATAGGTAACGGAAATCCGAACAGCCGGATGTGTAATGATTAAGTAATTAAATCTTTGTGGGTCAATGTCTGTAAATTTGACCAGCCGCGGTTTTAGAATGTCCATAGGTTCAATTGGTGCGAAATCCTCATTTAAGATCCTTTGCGGATAGTGCAGCTTAGCATAAGACAAAGAAAAAGAGCCCTCATTTTCGGCTGGGACCAAGGTGAATGTAAGCTCGCTTTTACTCGTAGCGTCATCTGGATCGAGAAAAGCTTTACATGTTATTGACTCAAAATCCTTAAAATAGAATGTGCTGATTTTTCTCTTTAAACCTGACTGATCAGACGACCAAAGCGCACAAGCATGGTTCCCGGCCGATCTTCCAACCAAAATGAGCTCGATTTCAGCTTTTGAGAATTTGTCAATACAGGCATTGTTAATATTGAATGAAAAGGAATAGGCAACATTGTTTTTGATTTCGGGGCCTGTCCAGCCTTCTCCCACGCCATAGCCGGAAAGCGCTGAGCCATCATTAAAGCCGCTTTCCGGCGGGTAAAACCTTCCGGGCGCGTAATGGGATACGAAGAGTTTCTCCACTTCGGCAAGGCGATAATCAAGCGAATCCTGCGTTGGGGATATATTGAAATTCACTCGCTTACCCGGAATGCCGACAGCATTATGTGTTAAGAAAAAGGCACTGGTGTCGGAATAGAGGCTGTAATGTGGATGGGGAATAGCAGTGGGTTGGATGTAAAGCGCGCTGTCCAATGCGCCGTCGTTCCTTTGTCCTTGGAAAATGATCTCAATATTGTTCTGCTCGTCGGCGCTTACATGAATAGGAACTTCTTTTCCGCGCCGGAACATTTGAAATGCGGCAGACTGGCTGCTATCCATTGGAAATCCGGCTTGCCGGAGTTCGGCATTGGTAATTTTGTAAAAACCGTTTTCGACAACCGGAATGCGCAGATAAGTTTGTGATGCAACTATCCATTCGTTGCCGAATAGGTTTTGGGCTGATAGTGATGCCGGCTGCACTGTCCAAAATAAAAAAAATAGCGTGTGCTTGAAAAATTTGTCCATACTGAAAACAGATGAACAGGCTGCGTACGTCCTTAACCGGTGTTTTTTCTTTCATAAACATTCATCGAAAAGGAATAAGCATGCTGCTCGTCTTTTTCATGAAATTCAGAACTGATCAGATCCCAATCATCCTGGTTCACAACCGGAAAAAATGCGTCGCCCTCAACCTGTGCGTGTACAATGGTTAAATATAGTTTTTGCGCGAGCGGCAGCATTTCCAAAAAAACAGAAGCTCCGCCCAATACAAATACGGCGTCTTCGCCAGAAAGTAACGCCAGTGCAGAAGAAATATCTTTTGCATACAGCTTATCAGACGCACTCGTATCTGGCTGGCTGGAAGACAGGATCACGTTTTTATAAGTCGAATGCAGCGCATCAGGCGCTTCAAAACTTTTCCGGCCAGTTATAAATGCTTTGCCATCGGTCACTTGCCGGAAATGTTTCCACTCGTCCGGCAGGTGCCAGGGTAAGCTGTTGTTCTTCCCAATGACCCGGTTTTCGCTCATGGCGGCGATGATATAAAGCTGAGTTTGTGTTGCCAATGAAGTTTGATTTGAATTCAATTTTTTATAAAATTTTTTCTAAAATAATAAGGCCAGAAACATTAAATATATTTTGCGCCGGTCAGCATTCAAAATGACCATTCATCCTAACGGCTAAATCTTTTTAACATGGTACCTTGCATCACAAAGTACCTGTGTATACCTTTGTTATATCAGAAGGCCAATCCTATCTGTTAGCCATGAACTGTTACATATAATTAACACATGAAACCACATGAATATTGAAAATGCCCAAGTGCAGATGCGGAAGGGAATTTTGGAATTCTGCATCCTGCACATCATATCGAGGGGCGAAGTATACGCCTCGGATATGTTGGATGAGCTGACTTCCGCACGCATTATGGTTGTGGAAGGCACGCTTTATCCGCTTCTCACCAGGTTAAAAAATTCTGGCTGGCTGGATTATAAATGGGTGGAGTCCTCCTCGGGCCCGCCAAGAAAATATTATGTTTTGACTGATGAGGGGAAAATATTCCTGGATGCAATGCAAGCCACCTGGTTTGAACTGGCGGAGTCTGTGCAAACTGTTATTCACCGCACAGAGGAATTGAGCAAAACGGCCTCTTCCAATCTTCCCGAACCTAACTGATCATATAGAGACATTCGATTATTACAATCATGAAAAAGACAATCAGCATAAATATAGGCGGCATCATCTTCCATATTGAGGAAGACGGTTATGAAAAACTGAAAGGCTACCTTTCTTCCATCCAGAAATACTTCTCTTCTTTTGCAGACAGCAAAGAGATTTTATCTGACATCGAAGGAAGGATTGCAGAGCGGTTTTTGAACAAACAAAAAGCAGAAGCTAAGCAGGTTATCTCCCTTTCCGACGTAGACGAACTGATCGCTGCCATGGGAACGGTTGCTGATTTCGAAGCCATCGAACAGGCGGAAGACATTCTTGCCGATCCGTTGGAATCTGCCGCTTCAAAAGGTTACGCACCAAGGGAAGAAACGTATTCATCTGCTTCATCTTCCTCATCGTCGTCATACAGCGCGCCTAAATCAGAACCTGCACCATTCGCTGCGCCGAAAAAACTTTACAGGGATTTGCGACGCAAGCTTTTGGGCGGTGTTGCGGCCGGGCTTGCACATTACTTTACGATTGATCCGCTTTGGGTAAGGCTTGCATTCCTGTTTTTTGTTATTGGCTTACCAGCCGGTTCGGGAATGATGAATCTGAATATGGAAGATGAATTCGGACCGTTTTCTGGCTTTATGGTGCTGGTTTACATTGCGATGTGGGTTGCTTTTCCAGGTTCTACAACTTTGGAAGAAGATACAAAAATCAAAAAGTTCTATCGCGATCCAGACCGCAAAGTGGTGGGTGGTGTTGCTGCCGGTGTAGCGTCTTATTTTGGTGTGGATCTGGGCGTTGTGCGGTTTCTTTGGGTGTTGTCAATCCTGCTTTTCGGAACTGGTGTGCTGGTTTATATCATCCTTTGGGTCATTGCGCCGGTTGCGAATACACTTACCGAAAAAATGGAAATGCAAGGCGAGCCTATCACTTTATCCAACATTGAATCCAACATTAAACATGGCTTAAACCTCGACGAAAAAACAGGTGAGGAACATATCGTAACAAAGATTTTTCTTTTTCCCTTTCGTGCAATCGCATTGGTAATCGGTGCATTGGGAAGAATGTTGAAAGGATTGGGGCCTATTATCCGGATTCTGATCGGCGCATTCCTGGTGGCAACGGCCGTGATGGGGCTATTGGGGCTGATCATTGCTGGCGGTGTTGCTTTGGGCTTGACGAGTTCCGCAGCATTTGACAATTTGCCGCTTCCGTTCCTGATTTTTCAAGAATTACCAGGCGTTCTGATTTTATCAGGATTTCTTGTGTCAGCCATTCCCTTGGTTACGTTCCTTCTGCTGGGTCTGACGCTTATTTCTAACAAAAGGATTGTTGGAGGCTCAGTTTGGCTGACAATGCTCGGCCTTTGGATTGTTGGAATTATCGGGGCTACGATCGGTGGGATTTCTTACCAGAGAAATTTTGCAAAAAGAGGTGAAGTGGTGCAGTCTGTATCTTATCCAGCACCCTCCGGAACGCTCATACTTGATTACAATTATATTAATGATGAAGAAAATGTGGATGTTGATATCCGTCTGGTTGGATACACAGTAACTTCGGA
Organism: Dyadobacter alkalitolerans DSM 23607; assembly: GCF_000428845.1. Taxonomy (GTDB): domain Bacteria; phylum Bacteroidota; class Bacteroidia; order Cytophagales; family Spirosomataceae; genus Dyadobacter; species Dyadobacter alkalitolerans. The sequence continues at coordinate 77,585 of NZ_AUAS01000008.1, forward strand.
CAGTATCAGGTTGGATAAAACATTATATGCAAGGGGGCGCAGCCGCCAGGATGCGGAGAAGAATGCAAGCGAGTTGGCATACGATATAGATGTGAAGGATTCTGTATTTATTTTTAAAGAAGGCCCCATATTGGCAGGACATGGCCCGTTTCGGGATCAGCGGATCGATCTTGCGGTGCATATTCCATTTAACAAACCATTTGTGATGAAGCGCGATTTCTACTTTTCCATGAATCGCTGGGATCAGAAAACGACAGACCGCTATGACCTTGATAACGATGAAGTTGATTTCAACACATTGAAATGGGAAATGCGTCAGGATTCAGGGTTGATTTGTGTGAATTTGCCTGCTAAATTCCTGAAAAGCGATACAGCGGAGAATAATGAAAACGCCGGCTACTCATTTGATTATGAGGACAACAGCGATCTTGAACTCGGCGAGCGTGGCAATTACAGCAAGCAGTTTCCGGTAGGGGATTTTAATAAAATAGACATAGGCGGCGCTTATTCGATCATAGTCCGCCAGGGAAGTGAGTACAATGTTACTGCCGATAGCGAAGAACCGGCAGATGTAGATGATCTCAAAGTGTACGTGGAAAATGGCACATTACGTGTCACCAGAAATAAGGAATTCAGTCTTTTTGATTCTGATAAATGGAAAAGGATCGGCTTGGTGATTACGATGCCAAAGATCGAAAATCTGTCTCTTTCGGGTGCTAACAAAACGTTGGTAACCGGCTTTACAGGTCTGGGCAAATTAGCAGTGGACATATCCGGCGCTTCAAAATCGGAAATTAATGTTGAGGCGGATCAATTGGAAGTGAGTATTTCAGGTGCTTCCAAGGCAACATTAAAAGGATCTGCGCGGTCGGTAAATCTGGATGCTTCCGGCGCTTGCAAGCTGGATGCCGTGGGACTGAACATTCAGACCGCCGATGTGGACGCTTCCGGCGCTTCCAAAGTGGAGTTGGGAAGAATTCCAAGTATCAGACGTCACACGAGTGGCGCCAGCAAGATTAATGTTCAGGAATAGTTGGCCCGATGCAACTTTTGATCTTGACTACACATCTTTTCGAAAAGTCATCTAATTAGTTTATACCATGAAAAAGATCCCTTTATTTTCAGTTGCAGCATTATTAATGCTCTTTTTAACATTGACCGCCAGCGCACAGGAAACACGTAGTTTCAACTTATCCGGTTTTGATAAGGTTTCTATGGGCAGTGCATTCCGGATTGAGATAAAACAAGGAAGCAAATACAGTATTTCCACGACCGGTCGCTCGGAGGATCTCGAAGATTTGGAAGCGACGGTGAAAGGGGATGCGCTGCATTTGGGTTACAAAGATCATAAATGGAATAAAAACAGGAAGACGGTAAATGTTAACATTACGATGCCTGCTTTGGAAGCCGTTGATTTTTCAGGAGCCTGCAAAGCTTATGTGGCTCCTTTTTCGGGCGTCAAAAGTATGGAAATAGAAATTTCCGGTGCATCACAGGTGAATATGGAATTATCGGCGCCGAAGGTAGCATTAGAACTATCCGGTGCTTCTTCCCTGGTCCTGGTTGGCAAGGGTGACGTTTTAAGCGGGGAAGTCTCCGGGGCGTCATCATTCAAGGGCCGTGATTTTGCTGCTAAAACCGTAAACATTGATGCGTCGGGAGCCAGCAGTGCGGCCGTTATGGCCAGCAACGCGGTGCATGCAGACGCAAGCGGTGCGAGCAGCATTCGTTACTCAGGCGAGGCGAAGGACATTCGTTCCAGCACTTCCGGCGCGAGTTCGGTAAAAAGGGATTAGTACAAGCACCCCTATATCATTTGAATAAGAAGCCGGCTTTGTCCGGCTTTTTTTGTTTTTGTGAGATCCGTGAAAAAAGCAACAAATTAGGTTAAGAGTAATATATTTACGGACTTAACCTTCTCTGCAATCAACGATCAAAAACTTTACCTGAGTAAAATGAGAAGTGAGCTTTACCTGAAATATCATGTTTTAAATGCATTAATCCTGGTCTTTTCATTCCTGACCGCACAGGATGCAGCCGCGCAGAACCGATCCGGCAAATACATCAATCCATTTGGCGTCATGAGCGTAACGGCCGGTGTAGGCGTTGCATATTACATGGGAGACTTGTCGGATGGTGTGAACATGAAGCATTTGGGATTGGGGCCGTCCATCTCAGTTGGAGGACTTTACAGGCTGACAGAACACCTCAGCGCACGCGGAGAACTGAGGTTTTATAAGGTTTCAGCCGATCAGAAATATTCTAAAAACGCGCAGAATAATTTATCATTCAAGACATTCAATCCGGACATTAACCTGGGCATACAGGCGGAATTGTTCTCTTTCAACAGCCAGCCGCGGGTTAATCCTTATCTTTTCGGCGGCTTAGGTTTTACATTATTAAATCCAAAAGCCAGGATCGACGGCGAGTGGGTGAATCTCGCACCGCTCACCACAGAAGGCGTAAAATACAAGCGCTTACCATTGGTTTTTACAGCCGGAATCGGTGTTTCTCTCAAAACGACGGAGCGGTTGAACCTCGGCTTGGAGCTTTGCAACAACTTCGTTAATTCCGACTATCTTGACGACGTCAGCACAGTTTATCCCAATCCCGATCAGTTACCGAGCGACTTAGCAAGAAGATTATCTGACCGCTCGCCGGAAATCGGTTTGGAGCCACGTCAACCGGGCTGGAACCGCGGAAGCGCCAAAAGCAAAGACAGTTATTTATTCTTACAGGTGCGCGGCACTTATTCCATTGGCAACAGAATGCAGGCCAAGGAGCGCAGGAAAACCCGTTGTCCCAAATTTTAATAAACATCCATTGTTACATATGTTAAAGCCCAAACACCCTCATCAGTCGGAGGTTACCATGACCGAAATGGTGCTTCCCAATGATACGAATACATTGAATAATCTGATGGGAGGCAGGCTTTTGCATTGGATGGACATTTGCGCCGCTATTGCCGCACAAAAACATTCCAACCGCATTGTGGTAACCGCTTCGGTGGACAATGTGTCTTTTACGGAGCCGATTAAGCTCGGTAACATTGTGACCATGCAGGCCAAAGTGACCCGTGCATTCAACTCTTCTATGGAGGTTTTTCTGGAAGTGTGGGCCGAGGATATTCCTGCCGGGCACCGTGTGAGCACAAACCGCGCGTTTTACACATTCGTTGCTGTGGACCAAAACGGCCGTCCTATCGAAGTGCCGCCACTCGAACCTGAAACGCCAGAAGAACATGATTTGTATTTAAGCGCACTTCGCCGGCGCCAGCTGCGCCTCGTGCTGGCTGGTCGCATGAATCCTGCGGATGCCACCGAACTGAAAGCGCTTTTTCAGGTAACATAAGTCGGGCTTACTCCCATATTTTTGGTATTTTTACGGCATAAATCCATTCAACTTATGCCAAAAGAGATCATATTTTCAGATAAAGCGCCTGCTCCGATCGGGCCTTACAGCCAGGCCGTTAAAATAAACGGGATCCTTTATGTCTCAGGCCAGATAGCGGCAGAACTTGCCAAATCAGGCGACATTAAAGCCGAAACCGGGATCGTGATGCAGAACATTGGTCACATTCTCGGCGCAGCCAAGTTAGGTTTCCAGAATGTGGTGAAATCGACGATTTTCCTGAAAGATATGAACGACTTTGCGGCTGTAAATGAAGTTTATGGCAGCTTTTTTACCAAAGAACCGCCTGCCCGCGAAACGGTGCAGGTTGCGCGTCTGCCTAAGGACGTCAATGTTGAAATATCCGTTATTGCCGTCGAATAGGACGCAAAAATCATCCAGTAAATTTTAGATTGAAATAATGAATAATAAACCTGTCCGGGTAAGATTTGCCCCCAGCCCGACCGGCCCGCTGCACGCAGGCGGCGTCCGCACTGCCTTGTATAACTATTTGTTTGCACGCCAGCAGGGTGGCCAAATGTTGCTTCGCATTGAAGATACAGACCAGAACCGCTACGTTCCCGGCGCGGAAGAATATATTTTGGAAGCATTGGAATGGCTCGGTGTCACTATCGACGAAGGCCCGCAGCAAGGCGGTCCGCATGCACCTTACCGCCAGTCGGAAAGAAAAGAAATGTATCGCGAATATGCCGAAAGGCTTGTTGCTGAGGGAAAGGCTTACTATGCTTTTGACACAGCCGACGAATTGGACGCGATGCGCAAACGCCTGGAAGCAGCCAAAGTTGCCGCGGCACAATACAATGCGATCACCCGCATGGAAATGACCAATTCGCTAACATTATCGGCCGAAGAAACGAAATCAAGACTGGAAAGCGGCGAAGCGTATGTGATCCGGATGAAGATCATGCCGAAAGAAGACATTCGTTTCAATGACCTGGTCCGCGGATGGGTCGTGGTGCATTCGTCGCAGATCGACGATAAAGTACTTTTGAAATCCGACGGCATGCCTACATATCATTTGGCCAACATTGTGGATGATCATTTGATGGGCATTACGCACGTGATCCGCGGTGAAGAATGGCTTCCATCGGCTCCATTGCACGTTTTGCTTTACCGATATCTGGGTTGGGAAAGCACCATGCCGCAGTTTGCGCACCTTCCGCTTTTGCTGAAACCAGACGGAAACGGCAAGTTATCCAAACGCGACGCAGATCTGGGCGGTTTCCCGATCTTCCCCCTCGAATGGACCGATCCGAACACAGGCGACAAGGCCAAAGGTTTCCGCGAAGAAGGTTATTTCGCAGACGCAACAGCCAATTTCCTTGCCTTACTAGGCTGGAATGCAGGAACCGAGCAGGAGCTTTTCAACATGGAAGAGCTGATCGCGGCATTTAGTTTCGAGCGTGTGCATAAGGCCGGAGCAAGATTCGACATTCAAAAAGCAAACTGGTTCAACCAGCAATATTTGAAAAATCTGGACGATGCCGCGCTTATCGAGCAGGCAAAACCGCTTTTTCAAGCACAAAATATTAATGTTGACGACCATCAAATTGCGCAAATTGTTTTCTTGCTAAAAGACCGCGTGCATTTCGTGAAGGAGATTGTGAGCGAATCCAGCTTTTTATTCCATACGCCCGAAACTTACGACCAGGAATTGGTTTTGAAAAAATGGGATGAGCAGGCAGTGAATGCGATTTCCGGCTTCAAAGATTCTCTGATCGCTTTTGAAGATGAATTTACCGCTCATAACATTAAAGAAAACCTGTCTGCAACGATGGAATCCCTTGGTATAAAAATGGGCAAAATCATGCAGGCGCTCCGCCTCGCGCTTACGGGCGAAGGCCACGGACCTGACCTGATGGTGACGATGGAAATTCTAGGAAAAGACGAAGTGGTAAAACGCCTGGATAATGCCTCAACCCGCTTACCAGCCCAAATTCGCCTGGCATAATTGTGATATGACCGTTGGATCAAATTGACTTGGGATCAGTAAAAGGGCTCCTTAATTTAGTAATCATTCGAAATGACCGCTTTGCGGCGAATTTTCAGACACATGGCTAAGAAAAAACCAACCGATACGACCAAACCAGCTGCCGAAAAACCCCGTGTACATAAGGACCTGGACGGATTTGACATTCAGATCAATTCATTTGGCGAGATTACGACCAGCTTTGATATGGACCGTATCAACGAATTTTTGAATAAAAATGTGGACGACAAAAAGCTCCGCGACCGGGAAGATATTCCCGGCCGGAAAACCCGCAAAAAGAAGAAAACAAGCGAGGAAGAGGAGGAAGAAGAGGAGTAGCAAGTGGTCATTGCAGTTCAGCTTACTATCAAATTAAACCTTTTACGCACAAATGATCTCTCACGAAATCGATTACAAAATTATTGGCGACGATATCCAGGTCGTGGAAATTGAGCTGGATCCGAACGAAACCGTGATCGCAGAAGCCGGCGCAATGCTATTTATGGAGGACGGCATTGAATTTCAAACTAAAATGGGCGATGGATCGGAAGCGAACCAGAGCATTATGGGCAAGATCTTCCAGGCCGGAACGCGCCTGATCACCGGCGAATCGCTTTTCATGACCCACTTTACAAACCGTGGTTATGGCAAGAAAAAAGTAGCATTTGCAGCCCCTTACCCGGGGACCGTGATGCCTATTGATCTTTCCAAAATCTACGGCAACGAGCTCATCGTTCAGAAAGACGGTTTCCTGTGCGCTGCTATGGGCACAAGCATGAAAATCCATTTTAACCAGCGTTTCGGTTCAGGCTTATTTGGTGGTGAAGGGTTTATTTTACAAAAAATCAAAGGAGACGGAATGGCGTTCGTGCACGCAGGCGGCGTGGTGATGGAGCGAAATTTAAATAACGAAACATTGCGCGTGGATACAGGCTGCGTGGTTGCCTTCGAACAATCATTAAGCTTCGATATTCAACGTTCCGGCGGGTTGAAATCCATGGTTTTTGGTGGCGAAGGTATGTTCCTGGCTACATTACGCGGCACAGGTCGTTGCTGGATCCAATCCATGCCGATTTCTAAACTCATCCAGCGCCTGGCGATTGGCGGGCCTAATGCTAATAAAGAAAGCGGGTCTGTTATTGGTGGGTTAGGGCGATTGTTTGAAGATTAGCATCGTGCCAGCACTTCGGCTCCGCTCAGTGTGACAAGCCAGATTTGTCACACTGAGTGGAGCCGAAGTGCTGGTACAATGTTGCTCACTACGGAATTCTTATTCAAAGAATATCCGCTGCGTACTACTCCCACTTTCCGTCACAATCCGCAAAACATAAACTCCTGCCGACAAGTTATATAGCGGGCGAACAGATAGCAATCCAATAATTTCACGATCGGAGATGAACAACGGATGGACACGTCCGGCAGCATCATATAACGAAAGCTGCGGGACTGGATCAATGTCGCCGGTTTCCAGGTAAAATGCCTGCTTGGTAACAGGGTTGGGGAATGCAGTTAGCCGTGGTAATGCGCCGGGTTCCAGAATGGTCACGACGGGTGAGTAGGAGGTTCTGCCATCCGTATATTCCATTCTTACCCTGTAAAAAATGATCTTTGCATCCGTATCGGTGTCGGTGTAAGCATATACGCTTGATCCTGTTCCCCGATCGGGCACATTGTATTGCTGTAAATCGGTGTAGGTGTCGCCGTTGGTTGTTTTTTCCAGAACCATCCTTTGCATACCTGGATTTGCGGCCACTAACCATTTGAGGTTGATGACTTGATTCGTTTTTACGGCGCTGATGGTGTTGACGACCTGCACGGATCGATAAGCATTGTTTACATAGAATAATGTTGAAGTGCTGCCCGCGAGATTCGGCGTGGTTCCTGCCAGGCGAATGCTGTAATTTCCATTGGCCAGATTGGCCGGAAGCTTAACCAGCATTGGGTTTCCGCTCCCTATGCCTGCTGTATCTACAAATTTCCCACTTTCATCAAACAACTCTGCGCGCAAGGAAAGTGTGCCTGTATGATCGCCATGAAAGTCATAGCCCAGGTAAAGCGACGCGCCAGGAAACGCCGTAGAAGGCACAACGCCCGTATGAATGGAATTTGTAGGTTGTATAGGGACGATCTTTTTAAACAGCGAATCCGTTAGTGCCCTGTTCCAGGCAGACGCTGCTAATGTGAGGCCCTGAGTGCCTCCCGGCACATTTTCGAAATGCTCAGAAACGGGCCTGGGAATTTGAATGGTGTCGAGGTTTGGACCAGGAAATGTGTTGAAGTTTTTTAGTGTGGAAAGTCTGTTTTGTGCATTGATAATGGGCAAATAAGGATCTTTAATAATGTTGCTGGCCGAATTTCTGGCAATAACCCAAGGCACATTGTAACCCGCATCCGCACGGGCATTTGTAATTAAGGTCTGAATGTTATTGAAGTAATTCTGTTCGGTGAATTTTAGCTGGGCATCATTCTCTCCGTGCGACCAGAGCACCGCACGGATTCCGAGCCATGAGTTCAAATGGCGGATGGTGTTGACAATGTTCGAGTAAGGCTGTCTGTTTGGCCAATTTTTTCCAACATAAGGATTAAAGGCATCTTTCCCGGTTGCCGCATCACGGTAACTGTCGGAATTTGCTGCAGCCCATGCAGCATTCAAAAAGAGCACCGGGGTTTTGAATCTTTTTGAAATAGAATCACCCAATTCTCCCCAGTACCAGGCCGTTTCTCCGGAAGGGAAAATGAAATTGTCTTTTTGCAAAACCTCAAAACTTGGCTTTCGCATGGGCTCGTTTGGCGCAACGGTAATGTTTTCTGCATTCAACTGCTTATTGACTGCATTGAAGGAAACAACCTGGTCGGATGCATTCTTAGCACCAAGCCCGGGCAAACCCATCGCATTGGAATTTCCTGCGACAAGGAAAACTTCACCTACACCAACACGGTCAACTGAGATGGAATCAATATCCCCATTTTCGGTCACAGCCAAAATTTTCAGCTGATACCAGCCCGTTTCAGCCTGAACATAAGCCGTCAGAAATCCCTGCCGAACTTGCTCTTCATCAAACTCCCAGACTTTCTCCCGATGTACATTTCCTTTGATCGGGACCAAACGACCTTCAATGCTTGTATAAGGCTGATAAGCATACGCCGTAATCGCTATCGAGGCAAAACCCGAAAGGTTACGCTGGACAATCTGGTTGTTAGCAGGAGCAGTTAAGGTGATCTGTGCGTTTGCAGAAACAGCAAGCATTAGGAAAAAACCAATGCACTGAAAACACAACACCGCTGTATATCTTTTGCAAAAAGGTGCGCAGTATGTTCGTATCGTTCTCATCATTAGCCTGCTCTTCACATCTGTTTCGGGTTCAATTTAGCTTAAATTACGGTGAGGTGCCTATGGTTTTGGCATAAAAAAAGAGCCGGTCCAATCGGACCGGCTCTTCAAACATTACGCTAACTATTGACCGTAACCTGGGTTTTGAGGTTTAAGGTTAGGGCTATTTCTCATTTCCTGGATAGGAATTGGGAACAGTAAGTGTTTTTCCAACAAAGGAGCACCGCCGGAAACATTGAGGTTACGGTGACCAACGAAGTTGTCAAATCCTTTCGTTGTTTCATTAAACACTTTGCGAAGACGCACCATATCAAACCAGGTGATTCCTTCGTAAGCGAATTCATACCAACGCTCTCTCCAAACAGCTTCTCTGAAAGTAGCCGTTGTAAAGGTGCTTTGAGCAGGTGTTTTCAATTGCGCACGGTCGCGGATGCGTTTGTATGCATCGTAAGCCTCTTTGTTCACACCACCCACTTCGTTCTGCGCTTCTGCATAAATCAAAAGTACTTCTGCGTAACGGATTTGGTTAACATTCAAGTTGTTAAGCCTTGTTGGTGTTATTCCAGGGCCTCCCAAAGCATTGATGTTAAAATACTTAAACACGTAGGGAGCACCCAGTTCGAATTTAGCGCCTGTACCATTCTCATAGTATGAGGTATAAAACCAGCCCTCCTGATCTTTCGTACGAAGGTCGCCTTTTTCATAAGAATTGTAGAAAGAAAGCGTGGGAACCGTACTTCCTGTCCCGCTAGGGCCCGCATAGGTTACAGGCTTAAAGTTCGGGAAGTAGTCATTGAGTGGGAAACCTGCAACAACCGTGTTGTACTGGATCTGGAAAATGTGCTCAACCCTGTTTTTCAGGTTTTCCTGGTGCAATTCTCTGTAAGTAGGGAACAGGTTCAAGGTCGTAGGATTAGCTTTTGAGAAGTTGATCACTTCCAAAGCCTTATCCGCAGCCAGCTTGTAGTGCGAAGCTCCTTTGCTCAATGGGAAACCTGCCATAGTCAGGTAAACCTTCGAAAGAAGTGACTTAACTGCAATTTTGGAAACGCGGCCATTTGTATTGAAATCAGCTAATCCGGCAGCTTCTGCATCTGCAAGATCTGCTACGATCAGATTATAAATTTCCTCCTGAGACGCTTTGGATGGAAAGAAATCTTCCGACTCAACAGTTTGCGGCATTGTAATCAACGGAGCATCACCCCAAAGTCTCACAACATAAAAGTAAGCCCAGGCACGAAGGAATTTAGCTTCTCCGATCAGCCTTGCTTTTTGTGCTTCGTTGGCAGCAGGGAAAGTGATTCCCGGGATTTTTTCAATAGCCAGGTTCGCATTTGCGATTACGCGATAAAGTCCGTTCCAGAAATTGGCAATGTGGCCTGTGTTACCATCGTAAATAAGCGCATACAGGTTGTTCAAATCCGAATTCTGTCCGGTTTCGGTTGTAGCCGTTCCGGTAACTGCTTCCAGCATTTGCCAATTGGCAGAGAAAATACCCGCACCTTCACCATAGAAACGCGTTTCTGCATAAGTTGCAGCAACCGCAGCCTCTGCGTGGTCAGGAAGCGTGTAAAATACATCCGGTTGAAGGTTTGATGGGTCCTGCTCGTCCAGGAAGTCGGAGCAGCTTGTCGGGCCCAAAAGAACTGCCCCGAGGAGCAAGAGTTTGGAAATCGTAATTTTATGTAGTTTCATACTGAATTTCATTTTTAATATTAACCAATAATTTGGTTGTTAGAATGATACCTGGATACCGCCCATGTAAGTGGTTGGTCTAGGATAGCTGTGCCAGATCATACCTTGTGAGAAAACGTTGTCCGAATCACCACCACGGATAGGTGTCTGCTCTGGGTCACCATGTGGGTATTTGCTAAGCAAGAAAAAGTTTTGGGCAGACACATATAGTCTCAAACGGCTCATTTTCAATTTGCTTGCAATTTCAGATGGGAAGTTATAACCCAACAACAAGTTACGGCCACGTAGGAAAGAACCGTCAAAGATCCAGCGGGTATCCACGTTTGTTACATAACCTGCTTTTGTATCACGGATCTGGGCAATCATCGTGTTTTGATTTTCAGGAGTCCATGCATCCAATACAGTTGCGTAGCTGTTTGCAAGTGCCTGACGGTCTTCGCTGGCGTGGAGGTTCATGTCCATCAAGTCGTTTCCGTACGAGAATTGCAAATCAAGTGTCATGTCGAAGTTTCCTAAGCGAAGGGAGTTGGAAAGCGTTCCCCATCCTTTTGGACTACCATTACCAATGATCATACGGTCAGCGTCGGTGATCGCATTGTCTTTGTTAACGTCAAGATACTTCACATCACCTGGTAGCATTTTCAGGTTACCACGGTAGCTGGTGAATTTCGCAGCTTCGTCTCTTTCCGCTTCGCTCCAAGTTCCAAGACGTGTAAGTCCCCAGAATGCACCCACAGGCTCTCCGATACGGATAATGCTTGTTTGGTTGGTAATAGAAGGACCACCCACTCCAAAGATATCAGAAGGTGTTGCCAGCGACAATACTTTGTTTCTGTTGAATGAGATATTGAAGTTGGTGTTCCATGAGAAATTTGCGTTCTCAATGTTCACGGTGTTCAAAGCAAATTCAAAACCTTTGTTCTCCATAGAACCGATGTTCTTTCTGATGGTTGCGTAACCACTTGTACGTGGAACTGGTGCATCCAAAAGCATGTCAGTGGTTTTACGGTAGTAGTAATCAGCTTCAAATGAGATTCTTCCTTTCAGGAAGCTAATTTCAAGACCTGCGTCAGTCTGAGCAGTTTTTTCCCATTTCAAATCTGGGTTAGAAAGTCTGTTGATCCCGGTTCCGCTGATACGCGTATCGCTGTAGATAGCGGCATAGTTGGATCTTAGCAATGGAAGTGATGAGTATGGCGGAATTTCCGAGTTACCTGTCAAACCATAGCTCGTACGCAGTTTCAAGTTAGAGATCAATGTGTTTCCTTTCAGGAACTCTTCATCAGACACTTTCCATGCGAATGCAGCAGAAGGGAAGAATGCAAATTTGTGGTTATCCCCGAATTTGGAAGAACCATCGGCACGACCCGTTACCGTGAACAGATATTTCTCAAGCAACGTGTAGTTTACACGGCCAAAGTAAGAGTTAAATGCAAAACGCTGCGCACCAGAAACGTAAGGGTTTGAAGATGGCAATACAGAACCTGCGCCAAGGTTTTCAAAGCCGAAATAGTCAGTTGAGAAATTCTGTGAACCTACGCCGGTTGTGCTGATATTCGTTTCTTGCCAGGAAATACCAGCCAGGAAGTTAAGCGAATGTATGCCAAATGTTTTGTTATAAGTCAGCAAGTTTTCCCATGACCAGAAAAGCTCTTTTCTTGTTTCTTTTCTGGCGGTTCCAAGCTCGTTAGGCGTCAATGAACGCGTCTGAGACTGGTTTACTTCCTGGTCGATAATGTTTATACCCAATACAGAGCGGAAATCCAGTCCTTTTGCAAGGGTTACGTTTCCGTAAAGGCTACCCAGTGTAGTTTGGGTCTTGAGGTTGTATTTACGTCCGTTCAAACGGTGAACCGAACTGAATGCGCCTTCTGCACCAGGATAATCGCGGTTGTTAGCGAAAGTTCCGTCAGGATATTTTACCGGCATGAAAGGGAAATCCTCCACCATCTGACGAGGAACGGCGTCATTAATATCGACAAGGTTTTCAGCCTGATTGTTATAGCTCAATGTTCCTCCGATGCGCAACCATTTTTTAACCTGGTCATCAATGCTGAAACGTGTCGAATAACGTTTCAAATAAGATGTTTTGATCAAGCCCTGGTCATCGCGATAGTTAAGCGACAAAGAGTAGGTTGTTTTGTTGTTACCACCGCTGAAACCAAGCTGGTGATTTTGAGAAACACGGCTTTGCGTAGATTCTTTGAACCAATCAGTATCGTAGTTTGGAGAGAATGTGCCATCCGCATTCTTGGTGAAAACGTCTGGGTGAGCAGCAGCCAGTTGTCCGCGGCGTACAAGCGGATCATGCGTTTTATATTTTCCGGATGCCCAGCCAGCAGGGTCAAATTTCTCCATATTTCTGTAAGCAAGGTCTTCCACCGCCATGTATTCTTTGGCGTTCAATACCTTCGCTCTTTTTGGTCCTGCTGTCGGCACGCTCAAATCCAGACCGTAAGTGATAACGCCTTCGCCAGACTTACCTCTTCTCGTCGTGATCATGATTACACCATTGGCACCTCTCGCTCCGTAGATCGCAGTAGAAGACGCATCTTTCAAAACTTCAACAGACACAATGTCGTTAGGGTTGATGAAGTCGATCGCCTGGCTCTGCTGGTTTTGGTTACCTTGTGGCAACATTACTCCATCCACAACATACAATGGGTTGTTGGAAGAGTTGATCGAACTGAAACCACGGATACGCACATTGGAACGACCGCCCGGACGACCCGAGTTCACGTTCACCTGCACGCCTGATATTTTTCCCTGAAGCGCCTGGTTCAATGAAGGAGCTGGTCTTTCTCTCAACTGCTCTTCTTTCACGGAACCCACAGAACCCGTCAAATCCGATTTCTTCGCGGTACCGTACCCGATTACAACCACTTCGCTAAGTGCTTTGGAATCAGACTGCAGAGCCAGGTCAATTGTAGATTGATTACCTACTTCCACTTCCTGTCCTACATAACCCACAAAGCTGAAAACCAGCGTGCCGCCATTGTCAGGAACAGACAATGTATAGTTTCCTGATCCGTCGGTTGTTGTTCCTGTGCTTGTGCCTTTCAGAACAACGTTTACGCCCGGAAGGCCTTCGTTATTATCCTTATCCGTTACTCTTCCTTTTAGTGTTTTGTCAAGTTTAATGTTTGCCACGGTCCGTAAGCCAACATTCGTATTGGCCACCGCCAGTATCGGGCTCGAGAGCGCCGGGATCAGGACAAGGGCATTTCGGAGAGTCCTCATCCGAAACATCCATTGATTGGTATCGGTATTTTTCATGTAGTGATTTGTTAAACGTTTTTCATAGATCTGTGTAATGGATAATTGATTTTACTTTACTTTTAAGCATAGTAGCTTCTAATCATTGTGAATCATTGTTTTAATGGTGAGGAACTGGTATTTATTATGTTATGCTTATTATTCAATTAATTCAATTATAAAAAATGCATAGTTATGGCTTTGACAGATTTGCATGCCTATAAACTTACAGAGGGATGAATTTTGATTTGAGAACTAAAATGTAACAATTTGTTATCAGCAGGGTGTCAGACGTGTGATTTTCTCAATGTCAGTATCACTTTCTTTCGTTTTTTTAGAAGGCGTAACATAAAGCTCAAAGCACGGGTATTTTTAATTTGTCTTAAAAACACGTTGCAATATTATAATAAATAACAATAAATTTTGAATAACGAACGGATAAAAAATACATATTTCTGTGCAAACGTTTGCATAAATCCGATCATATATGGTCAATATTCGCTCGAAATCAGGTACTTGACTACTATTTTACAAAAAAAAGCCTTGCTGCAATTTTCGATTTGTAACCGAAAAGCAACAAGGCTTTTATATATGTTTAAGGCTCTTAAACCAGATCCACCGTCCGGCCTGTCTTCACAGACTCGTCGCAGGCAAATGCAATTTGCAGGCTCATGACCGCATCCTGCAAGTGATCCGTCAGGTCGAAATCGTCATTGATCGCACTTAAGAAATAACGCTGCTCGCGGTTGCAAAGCTCCTGGTGATCCGGCTCGTCTTCCAGGTTGATCCAGGAATCTTCTCTTACGAATTCATCATTCTCGTTTAAATCCGCATGGTGCACGCGGATCGACTCCGTTTTCGTATGTGCTTCTACGGAAGATGATTTTCCAGTGCCGCCGGCATCTTTCGCAACGATAGAAACACTGCCTTTCGGCCCGATCACATCTTTCACAAAAAACGCAGTTTCACTGATCATTGGTCCCCAGCCCGCTTCATACCAGCCCACGGAACCATCCTCAAACCAGATTTGCAACTGGCCATAGTTATAATTTCCAGCCGGAATATCTTCCGTCAAACGCGCCCCGATTGCATTCACACGCAAAGGTTTCGAACGCGTCATCTGGCACATTACATCTATATAATGTACGCCGCAGTCCACGATCGGGCTCAGGCTTTTCATCAGGTTCCGGTGAACGCCCCACATATATCCGTGGCTCTGCTGGTTCAGGTTCATACGCATTACGAGCGGTTTGCCCAGGTTTTGCGCCTCGGCCACAAAGCGTTCCCACGATGGGTGCACGCGGAGAATGTAGCCCACAACAACTTTTTTGCCAGCCGTTTTCGCAGCTTCCACCACGCGCTTAGCGCCTTCAACGGTGTCAGCAAGCGGTTTTTCGATGAAAACGTGCGCGCCGGCTTCCAATGCTTTTACAGCAAAATCCTCATGCGTGTCCGGGTAAGTGGAAATGCAGACCGCATCCGGTTTTGTTTCTGCCAATGCCGTTTCATAATTGCTGAAAAGGGCATAACCGCCGCCCAGCTTTTCATTCAATACTTCTTTGCTTTTTCCGGTCGAAACGATTCCGCAGATCTCGAAACCGTCCAGCGAATGATACGCAAATGCATGGGAAGCGCCCATATTGCCACAACCAACGACTAATACGCGAAGTGGACTTCCATTTTCAAAAGATGACATAATAATGTTAAATGTTAATGTTCCGGGTTAGCAGGAATAGGTAAAATAGCAACAACGACATGCGCTGTTTCGTCCCAAAAATAGGCATTAAAATCCGTTTTCGCATTTAGGCTTATTTCAGTCAAAAAAAATCTACGAACAGTTACAAAATCTTTGCTTAAATCAAATTAATGCTGCAATTATGCATAATAATTTCTACCTCTTTCTCTATTCGTTGCATGACTCATTGTTTACTTCAGTGCAGACTGTCCTGCGTTGTCTTGTGGAAGGTTTGCGTCCTTTCCTTACTACTTTTTTTCTCTACCCATGCATTTGCTCAGGAAGATTTCAAGCCTAAGTTCGGGGTGGCGGATCGTGCATCCGTGGAAATGACGGCTTTCCCGGGCGATAGTTCGGCCGCCGCAGTTTATCTCTATGATTTTGGCGAAGTCACTTACCGTTACGACGATATCCGCGGGTTAGTGATGGTAATGGAATCCTGGATGAGGATTAAAATCCTCAAAGAATCGGCGCTTGACCGGGCATCCGTTGCCATCAACACTTACGAAGGCAGCGGACCCGAAAATCAGGAAATGATGGACGACATTCAAGGTTATACCTATAATATGGAAAACGGCCAGGTTGTGCGAACCGCTATGGACCGAAAGTCGATCAAACGGGAGAAGTCCACGGGTAAATATTATACTTACAAATTCAACCTGGCCAATGTCCGGAAAGGTTCGGTGATCGAGTATTCTTACAGGCGCACAACGCCGTTGACGGTTCGTGATAAGCCCACGCCCTGGTCTTTTCAGGCATCTGTGCCGAGTAAGTGGAGCGAGTTCCGCATTACGATCCCATTTTTTCTGGAATATAAAACGACCATGAGTGGTTACCTGCCCCTTTATATCAGTGAGCAGGAACCTACGGATGTGCATGTGGGCTCGTCCAAACTGGACGGACGCGGCGTTGCTTATCGTTTTGTTGTGAAAGATGCGCCTGCATTTGTCAACGAACCTTTTATAACGACGGAAAGCGATTATTTGTCAAAAGTTAATTTTGAGCTTTCTACCATTCAGGTGCCCGGTGAAATGTCAAAGCACTTTTCGAATACGTGGGATAATGTTGAAAAGACATTGAATGATGCGAACTGGTTTGGTGTAGAGTTGCGCAAATCCTCATTTCTGAAAGCCAAGCGCGATGAAATTATGCAGACCGCCAAGACGCCGGAGGAAAAAATGGAGCTGGCTTACCGGCATTTGCAAAGCCATATGAAATGGGATGGTTCGTCATATCTGGGTTCCAGGGATGGCGTCAAAAAAGCGTATGAAAACAAAGCAGGCAATGCTACGGAGGTGAATCTGATCCTTACTTCATTGCTGCGCGAACTGGACCTGAATGCGGATCCCGTAATCCTGAGCACGCGTTCCAACGGCAGGTTCCTGAAAGAAATCCCGCTTCTCGAAAGCTGCAATTATGTGGTCAGCCACGTAGAGATTGCCGGGAAAGAATATTTCCTGGACGCCACGCAGCCTTATGCCAAGCTAGGCCTGCTTCCGGAACATGCATTGAATGGTTACGGCAGGCTGATTCCTAGAAAAGGATCGGGGAGATTCTTGGAGATAAAACCACTGGATTCACAAACCAGACTGGAAATGGTGAATGCCAACATTCTGCCCGAAGACGGCACCATTAAAGGCAATTACAGCATTTCCTACGCAGGTTATGAAGCATTGCGCTGGCGTGATAAGTATGTCAAAGAAGCGGATGACATCTATCATGAAGCCCTTAAAAAACAATCGCCGGAATGGAAGATCAGTAACATCGCCGTCAAAAACAAGACCGAAGATTTGAAATTGGCCGTTAATGTTGCCTGTGATTTTGAATTGGAAGACGAGAATGCTTCACCCGATTTGTTTTATTTCAATCCCATCATGGCTGGTCGCTGGGAAAGCAACCCGCTGAAATCAAAAGAAAGGATTTACCCGCTCGACTTTACCAGCGGAATGTCCGAATCATTCATCGGCAACTACAAGCTTCCGGCGGGTTACGTTTTGGAAGAAATGCCCAAAACGGAAATGATAACGCTCCCTGAAAAAGCCGGGAAATTTGTTTACCAGGTGCGCCAGACCGGCGATATGATCCAGGTGAGCAGCGTCATTGTGCTTTCTAAAACGAATTTTCACGCCGAAGAATACCACGACGTAAAAGAGTTTTTCGAACGCGTGGTCCAGAAACATGCGCAACCGCTGGTGATCAAGAAAAAGGCCAATTGACATTCAACAACATGCGAACATTATTACTGAATGTATTTTTTGCGTGCTCAATGGCTTTTGCGGCGCAGGCGCAAGACGATTTTGACGTAACCAAAATAAGCCCCGAGCTGCTCACCGGCGCTAATGCCGTGATACGCGAGGATGATGACCTTTTCGACATTGTGTCCAAAGCAGAAGCCAGGCACAAAAAACGCACAGTGATCACAATCCTGAACGAAAAAGGAGAGGAAGAATACGGGCAGCTGATTGTGGGCTACGACAAGTTTACCAAGATCACCGACATCAGCGGAAGCCTTTACGACGCCACCGGCAAGCTCAAAAAAAAACTTAAAAACGCCGATATCACCGATTATGGTTACGGCGGAGGCGGCGACAACATTACGGACGCAAGGGTGAAGCTGGCGGATTTTGGCAAGAAAAGTTACACTTACCCTTACACGGTCGAGTTCAGTTATGAGACCAAGGAAAAGAACATGATGTTCTATCCGCGCTGGATGCCGTTATCTGATACAAAAACGGCGGTTCAGCATGCGCAGTTCACGATTAAGGCGCCTGCCGGGTTCAAGTTTCGTTACAAAGAATACAATGGGGCGCCTGCTGTCGCCCGGTCCAAAGCCTCGGACGGAGCAGATGTTTACCAGTGGGCCGTCAAGAACTACGCTGTTCCTAAAACGACCGATTTTTATCCGTTGCCTTTATTGGAATACACGCCATTGGTAATGGTGGCGCCTTCGGATTTTGAAGTGCAGGATTATCAGGGAAATTTCAATAGCTGGGATGATTTCGGAAAATTTTATCACACATTAAATGCAGGCCGGGACGTGCTGCCGCCTGCAACGGTGGCTGAGATTAAATCCGTGGTGAAGGATGCAAAGTCGGATAAGGAAAAAGTAGCATTGATTTACAAATGGATGCAAAAGCGTTCGCGCTATGTGAGCATTCAGCTGGGCATCGGCGGCTGGCAGACCATTGACGCTATGACCGTCGCAAATAAAGGTTACGGCGATTGCAAAGCACTGAGCAACTTTACCGTTGCTGCATTGCGCCAGGCCGGCATTCCGGCTTATGTGGCGCTGATCAAAGCAGGCGACGAGGCCTTGATGAAACCTGATTTTCCAAGCAGCCAGTTCAACCACGTGATCGCCTGCGCCGTAGTAGCCAAAGACACCATGTGGCTTGAATGCACGAGCCAGACCACTACACCCAACTTCATGGGCACATTCACAGGCAGCCGCCATGCATTGCTTATCACGCCCGAAGGCGGAAAACTCGTGCCGACGCCTGTTTACAAATCCCATCAGAACACCAGGAAAAGTCACGCGAATGTAAGTCTGGATGAAGGTGGCAATGGCAAGGTGGAAGTGCATACATTATATGCAGGCTTACAGCAGGAATCGCGCAACAGCGTTTTTCATAACGGCAATAAAGAAGAGCAGCGCAAATGGCTGATGAACCACATTAACCTGCCCAGCCTGGATTTGCAGCAATTTGAACTCATGGAAAACCGCGAAACTGAGCCTACGATCACAGAAAAGCTCTCGCTCAATGTCCGTAATTGCGCTACCAAAACGGGAACACGCCTTTTTATCAAACCCACATTACTAAGCAGGCCGTTTGACCTGCCCGCAACCACGGAGCGTACAACCGACTTTTATTTGCCCGGCTCGGTTTACAATTTTACCGATTCAGACACGGTCGCTTATGCCATTCCGGGAAATTATAAGCTAGAAACAACATTGCCTTCATTCCAGATCAACTCGGTTTTTGGAAGCTATGAATCGAAAACGGTTTTGGAGAATAACAAGCTCGTGTGCGCTCGTAAGGTGGTTATGAACGGCGGACGCTATCCTGCCAAGGATTTTCCGGCCTGGATCGACTTCCTCAAAAAGGTCAGAAAAGCGGATCGGGCGCAAGTCGTATTTGTCGAAAACAAACCGTGAATGCCGAATTCGGTTTTATGTTAAAATTCGTATATTATTGATTAATACGTGAAACGTTTGTGGGTTAATCAACAATTAACTTTGACAAAAATTCAGAATTTTCATATCTAATCATAAACCAATATATGAACAAGGAATCCTGGCAAGGTGTATTTCCGGCGTTGCTAACGCCTTTCAAATCAGACGACAGCATTGATTTTGATCTTTTCCGTAAAAATCTCGAAGTGCAGATCGAAGCAGGCGTGACCGGCGCGATCGTTTCAGGCTCACTGGGCGAAGCAAGCACATTGACGAAAGCTGAAAAAGTGGAGCTGGTGAAATTTGCAAAGAGTTTCGTAGCGCAGGATTTTCCGATCGTGGTCTGCATTGCCGAGCAATCGACTGCCGAAGCGGTAAGCCTTGCCAAAGAAGCCGAAGCCGCTGGTGCCGACGGTCTGATGGTGTTGCCTCCGATGCGTTACAAAGCAGACGACCACGAAACCGTTGTTTATTTCAAAACCATCGCGCAAAGCACTGCATTGCCATTGATGATATACAACAATCCGGTGGATTACAAGATCGAGGTGACGCTGGAAATGTTCGAAGAGCTTGCAAAGGTTCCTAATGTGCATGCGATTAAAGAATCGACACGCGACGTAAGCAATGTTACCCGTCTTTACAACCGTTTCGGCGACCGTTTCAAGGTTTTCTGCGGAGTGGATACATTGATCATGGAAGAAGTAATGCTGGGCTGCGACGGCGTTGTAGGCGGCTTGGTGGATGCATTCCCGAAAGAAACCGTTGCCATTTTCAATCTGGTTAAAGCCGGATTATATAAAGAAGCATTGGCCGTTTACCGCTGGTATCTGCCTTTGCTCGAACTGGACATTCATCCAAAGTTGGTGCAAAACATCAAGCTTGCAGCCACAAAAGCGGGCATCGGCTCTGAATTTGTTCGTGCGCCAAGACTGGTTCTGGAAGGCGCAGAGCGCGAAAAAGTGCTTGCAATTATTGATCAAGCCATTGCAACTCAGCCTGCATTGCCCGATTATTTGAATTTGTCTTCGGAAGTTTCTGTTGCATAACATTGTCGCATTGCGCAATCCGGCTTTACTTTAAAGCTGGATTCGCATTCATTTTGCGACTTTTACAAACAGAAATTATCCTAACCAGCCCATGACAACTTCAAAAGAACAACTGGAAGCCATTTTGCAAAAGTCTCTCGAGGCTTTTGTGATCATAAAAAAACATTCGATCCAGCAGCGCGTAGCGTTAATGCGTACGATTGCAGACGAGATCGAAGCCATTGGCCCTGAACTTATTGCAACAGCAAAAGCAGAATCCAACCTGCCAGAGGCACGCTTGACAGGCGAAAAAGCACGGACTATCTTTCAATGGAGAAGTTATGCGGATGCATTAGAAAAAGGCGCTCCGCTCGATGCCAGCATTGACACAGCAAATGCCGAAAGAACGCCTCCTAAGCCTGATATTCGCAAAACAAGCATTGCATTAGGCCCCGTTGCCGTTTTTGGTGCGAGCAATTTCCCATTTGCATTTTCGACGGCAGGAGGTGACACGGCCAGCGCCATTGCGGCTGGTTGTCCGGTTGTGGTGAAAGCCCATCCCGGCCATCCTGAAACTTCGTGGATCATGGCCGAGGCCATCGCTAGGGGCGTTAAGAAAAGCGGTTTCCCCGAAGGCACTTTTTCGCAGGTATATTTCCAAACCAATGAAGAATCGCAGTTTCTGGTAAGCCATCCGATCATTAAGGCGGTCGGATTTACAGGTTCTTACCGCGCTGGAACTGCATTGGCCGAGATCTCAGCGAAAAGAGCCGATCCGATTCCCGTTTTTGCTGAAATGGGCAGTGTTAATCCAGTGTTTTTATTGCCAAATAAATTGGAAGTTTCGGCTGCTGATTTGGCAAAACAATATGCTGGCTCATTAACATTGGGTGTAGGTCAGTTCTGCACCAATCCGGGCATCGTGATCGCCATTGAAAGTCCTGCATTGGAAACATTTGAAAATGCATTAGAAGAAGAAATTATAAAAATTGCTCCTTCACACATGCTGCATGCAGGCATTGCAGAAAGTTATGAAAAAGGATGCAAAAAGTTAACGACCCAGCCCGGCGTTGAAATTCTTGCTGTTACAGAAACGGAAGTTTTGGAAGGACAAGGCGGCGCGACGGTTGCCACGGTGAACGCGCAGACATTCCTGACTAATGATGCATTGCAAGAAGAAGTTTTCGGCCCTTTTGCATTGATTATCAAATGTGAAAGCATCGACGAGGTAATCTCCGTTGGCGGAAAACTGCACGGACAGTTAACAGCCACATTGCTGGCCACCAACGAAGATCTGGCAGAAAATGAGGAGCTGATCGGCTTGGTAACCGACAAATGCGGCCGGATTTTATTCAACAACTTCCCCACGGGCGTTGAAGTTTGCAAATCCATGCACCACGGCGGACCATTCCCGTCGTCGAGCAACAGCCAGTTCACATCCGTCGGCTCCGACGCCATCAAACGTTTCGTGCGGCCGATGAGCTTCCAGAACTGGCCGGATGAATTTTTACCCGAAGAATTAAAAAATGCCAACCCGCTCGGAATCTGGCGGACGGTTAATAATGAGCTAACCAAGGATGCTTTGTAATGAGAAAAACGTTTTTCTGCATCGACGCGCACACTTGCGGGAATCCCGTTCGGGTGGTGGCCGGTGGCGGCCCGCTTTTGCAGGGCAATAGCATGATGGAGCGCAGGCTTCACTTTTTGAAAGAATTTGACTGGATCAGAAAAGGGTTAATGTTCGAGCCACGCGGCCACGACATGATGAGCGGGAGCATTCTATATCCACCCGTCGATCCCGAAAATGACATTGGCGTGCTTTACATTGAAACCAGCGGCTGCCTTCCGATGTGCGGCCACGGAACCATTGGAACCGTCACCATTGCGATTCAGGAAGGATTGGTAACACCAAAAGTGCCCGGAAAGCTGCGCCTTGAAACGCCGGCCGGTTTGGTTCTGGTGGAATATGTGCAGGAAGGGAAAAGGGTGAAATCTGTTAAATTGATCAATATCAAATCATTCTTGGCGGCTGAAAACCTGGAAGTAGAATGTCCTGAACTGGGCACACTAAAAGTGGATGTATCCTACGGCGGCAACTTTTACGCAATCGTTGACCCGCAGGAGAATTTCAAAGGCATCGAACATTATACAGCCGATCAGCTGATCAGTTGGAGTCGGGTTTGCCGCAAGCGGATGAATGAAAAGTACAAATTTGTCCATCCCAAAAACGAGCATATCAACGGATTAAGCCATTTTCTATGGGCTGGCGCCGTTCTGGACGAGACTTCCACTGCCCGCAATGCAGTTTTCTACGGCGATAAAGCCATTGACAGATCACCCTGCGGAACCGGAACTTCGGCCCGTATGGCGCAATGGCATGCCAAAGGAAAGCTTAAAAAAGGTGACAAATTCATTCACGAAAGCATTATCGGCTCCAAATTCACCGGAACCGTTGAAGACGAAGTGACCATAGGAGACAAGCCCGCAATCATCCCCGGCATTGAAGGCTGGGCGGTTGTGACGGGTTACAATACAATCATTATCGACGACGAGGAAGATCCATACGCATTTGGATTCCAGGTTTTGTAATAGCAATATGAACGTGACGAATAAGGGAAAAGCCACCATCATTGGTGGCGGGATTATGGGGTTGACTTCGGCTTACTATTTGTTAAAAAGTGGCTGGAATGTGACGTTGATCGATAAGGGCGATCTGGCGGATAATTGCTCGCAAGGCAATGCTGGAATGATCGTTCCAAGTCATTTTATTCCGCTCGCCGCACCCGGCATGATTTCCAAAGGCATCAAATGGATGTTCGACAGCAGAAGTCCGTTTTATGTAAAACCTTCGCTGGACTGGTCGCTGATCTCCTGGGGTTTGAAATTCATGAAAAGCGCCACGCCCGCTAATGTGGAACGCGCCGCGCCTTACTTGCGCGATTACCATTTGCTGAGTAAGCAGCTTTACGAAGATCTGGCCAAAGAAGACGGTTTTAATTTTGGTCTGGAAGAAAAGGGCATTCTCATGCTTTACAAAACAGAGAAAGCCGGAGAAGAAGAAATCCACGTTGCCAAAGACGGCCAAAAACTAGGTTTGGACATTGAAATGCTTACTAAGGAGCAAGTCCAGGCCATTGAACCGAACATTAAGCTGGACGTTATAGGCGCAGTGCATTATCATTGCGACGCACATTTATATCCAACCGCATTGTTCTCGCAGCTCTTGAAATACATCAAAGCACAAGGCGCGGAAGTAATTTTAAATGCGGAGGTTAGGGGTTTTGATATTAAAAACGGAGAAATAAAAGGCGTTCAAACCGAAAGCAAAACGGTAGAAGGCGACTTGGTTATTATGACTGGCGGGACCTGGCTTCCCGAGCTTTCGAAATTGGCAGGTTTGTCAATTCCTGTAATGCCTGGAAAGGGTTATTCCTTTATGGAGCCTAATTCGGAACATAAAATCGAACATCCAGCATTGCTGATCGAAGCCCGCGTGGCGGTGACGCCTATGAATGGGCAAGTTCGATTCGGTGGCACGATGGAGCTTGCGGCGGTGAACGACAATATTAATATGAACCGCGTGGAAGGCATTGTGAACTCTATTCCGAATTATTATCCCGAGCTGAGTGTGAGCGTTCCGGCCAAAGAGCGGATCTGGTATGGATTCCGGCCGTGTTCTCCGGATGGTTTGCCTTACCTGGGTTACAGCAAAAAATTGAAAAACCTGATCGTCGCCGGGGGCCACGGCATGATGGGCATCAGCCTCGGACCTGCCACGGGTAAAATGGTGGCCGAGCTGGCCAACGAGTCTGCATTGTCGGCAGACATCAAACTTTACAATCCTGAACGATATAATTAACCCGGAAACTTTCCGGGTTTTTTGTTTCAAAATAGTTTTTTCTAAACCTTAATCAGACCTGGATGAAACTTTTCAACCACAGAACTTTCTTGTGCCTTATTTTCCTGATAAGTGCCACATTTCTCCCAAAAACTTTTGCCCAAAGCAAATTCAACCTCTACGAACAAACCAGCGAAACAGCCGGGCTCATCATCCAATATGGCCAGGACACACGTGCCATCCGTTCTTTCTACTCGCCGATGGAACGTGGAAGAGGCGGTTTTGGAGCGCCTAGCAGTGTTTTGAATGCACCCGAGCAACGAAAGCGGCTGCGTGAAGTGGATCAAAGTTACCTGGATAAACTCGCCAAGCTAGATTTCAATGCCATGAGCATTTATGGGAAAGTGGATTATATTTTGCTCAAAAGAAGCATTGAGGGCGATTTATTGACATTAAGCAAAGAGGAAAAAGAATACAATGCGGTAAAAGCCTATTTCCCTTTTGCTGACAAAATATATGCATTGGAAAAAGGCCGGAGACGCGGCGCGACCGTTGACGGACAAGCAGTTGCGGGTCAATTGAATGATATTCTCAAAGAAGTAAAAACAGCTTCCGACGCATTCAAAAAAACAGAAAGTGTCGAAATGCCACTAGCAGAACGTGGCGAAGACGCAGTAAGCGGATTAAAGTCCAGATTAAAAAGCACCTATGATTTTTACAAAGGTTATGACCCCATGTTTACTTGGTGGGTTCCCGAACCATACGAAGCATTGGACAGCGCCTTAACCGCTTATGCCAAAACCATCAAAAGCAAAGGCAAACTAACCACAACTCAAAAAGACGACAACAGCGGCATTAAGGGCGTTCCCATCGGCCGCGATGAGCTAATCCGCCAGCTGGACGCGGAAATGATCAGTTACACGCCGGACGAATTGATCGAGCTGGCCAACAAAGAATTTGCCTGGTGTGACAAGGAATTGCTGAAAGCCTCACAAGAAATGGGTTTCGGAAATGATTGGAAAAAGGCGCAGGAAAAGGTTAAAAACAGCTACGTAAAAGCAGGAACCCAGCCCGAATTAATCCTGAAACTCTACGACGACGCCAAAACTTTCATCACCGCCAACAACCTGATGGATTATCCCGAAATCGCGGATGAAACCTGGGGAATGCAAATGATGACGCCTGAAAGACAGCTCATTAACCCGTTTTTCCTGGGTGGCCGGGACATTATCATTTCCTACCCAACCAACACCATGCAGCACGAGGACAAGCTCATGAGCATGCGCGGCAACAATCCTTATTTTTCAAGAGCAACCGTGCATCACGAGCTCGTGCCGGGGCATCATTTGCAATATTATATGAACAGTCGCTACAAAGCTTACCGCAGCGAATTCAGGACGCCGTTCTGGACGGAAGGCTGGTCGCTTTATTGGGAATTGCTGCTGTATGACAAGGGTTTTGCGAAAACGCCCGAGGAGAGGATTGGCATGTTGTTCTGGCGCATGCACCGTTGCGCGCGGATTATTTTCTCGCTGAATTATCACTTAGGCAAATGGGGCCCGCATCAATGCATTGATTTTCTGGTGGATAGGGTCGGGCACGAACGTGCTAATGCGGAAGGCGAAGTGCGCCGATCGTTCGAAGGCAGTTACAGTCCACTTTACCAGGTGGCTTACCTCATCGGCGGCTTGCAGATCCTGAGCCTGAAAAATGAATTGGTCGACAGCGGAAAAATGACATACAAGCAATTTCATGACGCCATCATGAAGGAAAATAACATGCCCATTGAGATGGTCAGGGCCACATTGACCAACCAGCCGGTGACGCGCGATTTTAAAACAAAGTGGAAATTTTATAGTTTCAAATAAAAGCGTACTTTAAGACTTGAAACCTGCCTTTTCTAACCCAAAAAACTTTTATGTCAGTAGAATCCGTCCCGGAGAAAACCGCATTTAAACCCTCATTAGGTCTTGTAGACGCAACCATGCTCGTTGCCGGCAGTATGATCGGATCGGGTATTTTCATTGTAAGCGCGGACATTACGCGCAACACCGGGAGCGTCGGCTGGCTCATGTTTGTTTGGCTGATCACCGGTTTCATGACGCTGACGGCCGCACTGAGTTACGGCGAGCTGAGCGCCATGTTTCCCAAAGCTGGCGGCCAGTATATTTATCTCAAAGAAGCCTACAATCCGCTGATCAGCTTCTTATATGGTTGGAGCTTTTTCACTGTAATCCAAACCGCCACCATTGCAGCCGTTGCCGTGGCTTTTGCCAAATTCACCGCTTACTTATTGCCTCAGTTCAGCGAAGACCTTATTGCACTCGATCTCGGATTTTTACAAATAACACCCGCCCAGTTACTGTCCATTGTCGTCATTGTGCTGTTAACGTTCATCAATACACGCGGCGTCAACAGCGGCAAAATTATCCAGACCACATTCACATTAACCAAGCTTTTAAGCCTATTAGGTTTGATCGTTTTCGGCCTGCTTTTCATGAAACCGGAGATTTGGGCGGCCAACTGGGACTCAGCCACGATGTGGGATATGCATAAATTGAATGTCGACGGAAGCATTGCATCCTATACAACGATCGCAGCTTTCGGAGCCATCGCTGCATCCATGGTCGGTTCAATTTTCAGCAGTGATTCCTGGAATAATGTAACTTTCATCGCAGGGGAAATCAAGAACCCGCAGCGTAACATTGGGCTAAGCCTTGCATTAGGAACCATCATTGTGACGGTCATTTATTTGTTGACTAATGTCATGTACACCGGCGTTTTGTCCTTGCAGGAAATCGCCGCTTCGGACAAAGACCGCGTGGCCGTAACCGCTTCGCACGTTATTTTCGGCACATCGGGAACGGTCATTATTGCGGTTATGATCATGATTTCAACATTCGGCTGTAACAATGGTTTGATCATGTCTGGCGCGAGGGTTTATTATTCCATGGCCAAGGACGGTCTGTTTTTCAGTAAAGTAGGACAGCTGAACAAGAATGCTGTCCCCGAATTTGGACTTTGGATTCAATGCGTCATCGCGTCGCTTTGGGCATTGAGCGGAAAATATGGTAACCTGCTGGATATGATCTCGTTTGTGGTGGTTGTGTTTTATATGTTGACCATTGTCGGAATTTTTATTCTGAGGAAAAGAAGACCGGATGCTGAGAGGCCGTATAAAGCATTTGGATATCCTTTTTTGCCGATCATTTACATTGTCATGGGACTGGCTTTCTGCATTCTGCTTATTATTTACAAGCCAGAATATACATGGCCAGGATTAATCATTGTGCTGCTGGGCATTCCGGTCTATTATATCATTGCAAAAAAAGAGATTAAAGCTTAGATTTTTAAAAATTGCCGGTGGCTTAAGCCACCGGCAAAAGGGAGAATAGAATGAATATATCAGCTTCTATGAAAAAGATCTTTTATTCATTGCTGTTCTGTCCGGGGCTTCTTTTTGCTCAGAAATGGATCAGGCTGACATTGCCAAAATCCGAAAGGAGGGTATAGGAAATTCCAAAAGTAGGGTTTACAGAACTAACGAATTGAAGAATGGGGCGAATTCAGAAAAGGCTGACAGGGTGAAAAAAGAGCTATCTAGCGATGACCAAGCCTTATTATGCCATTTAGCGCTCTAATCGTTTTGGTAGGGATAAACATTTTATTGTTAGAAAGCCTGATAAAGCCGTATCGCTTATAAAAGCTCTGGGCTTGATCGTCGATCGGATCAACAATCACAGCCATAGAGCCGATTGTTTCAGAAATTTCTAAACTTCTGGCAAGTGCATTGACAAGCAGTATTTCACCAAATCCACGTCCCTTGATACTCAGATCACACGCTAGTCTGCCAAGTAAAATAGTTGGTAATGACTGATAAGATGGTGGAAGATTTTTAATAAGGGTTTCGTGAAGAGAGTCTCGTGAAATCGAGGAAGCAGAAAGTGTGTAATATCCTTTGATCGTTTGTTCTTCATCAACTAAAACAAAACATGCAGAAAGATCTCGACCTACATCTTGTTTAGCTTGTAATCTTATGTAATTGTCCAGTACAGCATTCCCACATACGAAATTCTTTTTCTTGTGCTCATTCAGCAATTTTGTGATCCGATAGCTCATTATCACTTTGAAATTTCTTGTACTTTGAAACAGCTTTTCTAAGATTAGCATTGGGAGCAGGCGGATTTAACAAAGCATCCGCAAAGATTTTCTTGTCTTCGAGAGTTCTAAGAATGTTGTTATTTTCCATAATAATTTTATCTGCTTCTGTTTTAACACAAAATACAATAAACTCAGACAAGCTTTTAAACCCGCTTAACTCCGCTGCATGCTTAATTAATTCCTTATGTTCCTTGCTTATACGCACATCAATCCGATCGTTAACTGAGGTTTTCATTTTCATCCATTGAGTAAGTGATGTCAAATGTACGTTAGATATCCGTACGTTGCAAATTTATGGAACAATGTAACTGTACATGAATTAGTTAAACATTGTCACTTTTGCTTTTTCCATCAAACCGAGTAAGTTTACAGTGTCCAAGTTTTCCCAGGCAATGTTGTTGGCAAAGAAGTTTGTCGGCATTATTTGCTTCGATATCGTATTGCACCATACATAAAGTACGGTGTCGTAACTACCGTAATGGTTTGAACACCATTAGCCTGGGAAGGTTTGGACAACGGCAAGTGCAGCACCGTGTTTTGCTTCACAAAATGTCCAAAATCATCCCCGCAAAGCCTCAATCCCCGCCACATCCTTCACCAATTCCTTTCCAAGCACCCGATTTCCATCCTCGGTAATCACCAAATTATCCTCCACCCGAATCCCCGTAAAATCCCTGAACTGCTCCAACTTCCCATAATCAATAAAATCAGCAAGCTTATTCTCAGCCTTCCAGCGATCAAGCAATGTAGGAATAAAGTAAAGCCCGGGCTCGACGGTTAGGACGAAGCCGGGTTCCAGGGCGCGGCCCAGGCGGAGAGATTTCCAGCCGAAGGTGGTGCCTTTGATTAGGTCTTCGGTGTAGCCTACGTATTGTTCGCCGAGGTTTTCCATGTCGTGGACGTCCAGGCCCATCATGTGGCCGAGGCCGCATTGGAAGAAAAGCGTATGGACGTCGTTTGCAAGTGCTTCCTGTGGGTCGCCTTTGATGATGCCGACTGATTTCAGGCCTTCCAGTAATTTGGTTGATGCCAATGCGTGCACGTCTTTGAACAAAACGCCAGGCTTGCAGGCTTCAATCGCTGAAACTTGTGCGTTGAGCACGATTTCGTACATTTCTTTTTGAATGCTGCTGAATTGCTTGCCTGCCGGAATGGTACGGGTGAGGTCACCGCAATAGTGCATGGCAGTTTCGGCTCCGGCGTCACATAATGCCATTTGCCCGGCCTGAACAATGTAATCCCGGGCGTGCGTGTGCAATGTTTCTCCGTTGACAGTGAGGATGATCGGGTAGGAAATGTCGCCGCCTTGTCCTATGGCGATGCTTTGTAATTTGCCGGCGATGGCTTTCTCCGTCATGCCTGGGCGGGTTGTGCGGATGAAATCCAAATGCATATCAATGGAAGTGTTGACGGCTTTTTCAATTTCTGTAATTTCTTCTTCTGCTTTGTAAGAACGCATGGAAACAACGGCTTTAATCAACTTCACGGAAGCGCGTTGCGATGCTTCGGCAGGAGAAACTTGCAGCCATTCCAGTAATTGCAAATTATGCTCAGCGCGGTAAGGAGGCAAAAAATGCACTTCCTGCTTTCTGCCTTGAATGTCCCGCAGATATCCAGCGAGTGCAGAAAGCGGTTTAACTTGATTAACACCAACTTTCGCAGCCTTTTCTACAAGCGGCTCCTGGTAACCCGTCCAGACAATGTCATCAATCGTCAGCTCATCGCCGAAAATGATCTCCTGATCATTATCAATGTCGATAATGGCATGAATCGAAGCCGTATCCAGTCCGAAATAATATAGGAAAGTGCTGTCCTGGCGAAATGGATAAACATTATCACGATAATTCATCCCCGACTCATCATTGCCGAGCAGAAGAATAAGGCCGCTTCCGACTCTCTGTTTTAATGTTGAGCGGCGTTGTATGTAGGTTTCTTTTGAGAACATAATGATTGATTGCCGACAGTCAGCGGTCGGCTATTTTGTTGATTTTTGATTTTAATGTTAAACAAAAAAATCCTGCTCACCAACAAAGCGCGGGAGCAGGAGCTTATTACCTAACCTTGTTAAAGTCTTTATTAATAACCTGGGTTTTGTTTTAGGTTTGTGTTTTTGTCCAGTTCTGTTTGCGGGATCGGGAACAGGGCGCGTTGCTGGGCTTGGGGGCGGTGGTTGAACCATTTTTTGGTTTCGTATACACCGAACCGTATCAAATCCTGGCGACGGTGTGCTTCTGCTGCGAATTCCCAGCCTAGCTCGTCCAGGAAGCGGCCGAATTTAATGTCGTCTCCGCCCTGGCGCTCGGTAATGCTGCCATTCGTTGCCTGGTAACCGTAGTTGTAGCGACTGCCTTTTGTGAGGTCTGCGGCGGTTACGGTTGCTTTTGCAGGATTGGTTTTGAATGCGCGTTTGCGGACTTCCGTCACGATGGTCGCTGCTTCCGCGGCTTTGCCAGTGCGCAGCAATGCCTCTGCTTTGATCATCATGACGTCGGCGTAGCGGAGCAATGGGAAGTCGTTGTCCAGGCTGCCGGTTGCGTTGGGTTTGATTTTGTATTTTCCGATGCGGTAACCGTCGGTTGAAGCTGTTTTTTCAATGCTGGGGACGGTTTTGGAATAAGTGATGACCACTGCGCCGGTTGTTGCGTTTTTCTGTGGGCCCATAATCCAGGTGTCGGCGAGGCGGCTGTCTTCGGCGTCGTAGGTGTCGATGAATTGCGGCACGGCGCAGTTTCCTCCCCATGGACCTGCATTCATCGGATACACAGTGCGACTCAATGGATCGAGTGTTTTCATGTGGATCTGGTTTCCGGTTCCGTAAATTTCATCGTAAGGGATCGCAAAAATGATCTCTTTGGAATTGAAATTTGTCCAGGTGAAAACATCCGAATAATTAGCATCCAGTACATATTTTCCGCTTTTGATCACATCGTCGGCTTGCTGGATGGCCTTTTCCCATTCCGGCGTTCCGGTGTAGACTTGCGCGTTCAAATATATTTTTGCCAAAAGCGCTTTTGCGCCCCATTTGTTCAGCTGTCCGTAAGTTGTGGACGCGTTTTCGCTGAGGTTAGGCATTACTTCGAGCAATTCTTTTACCACAAAGTCATACACTTCTTTGCGCGTGTTTTGTTTGGGTAAAGTAATGTCCTTGAAATCGGTCACGATGGGCACATTGCCGTGGTTGTCCAGCAAAAGATAGTAAGCCAATGCGCGCACCGCCCGCAGCTCGGCTTCCACTTCCACTTTTCCCGTTGTCAAAGGAATTTCACCTTCTGCAATTTGGGACAAAACCCTGTTGGCCGTGGTAATGCTGCGGAATGAGCTTTGCCATGCGTTTTCGGGTTGCCATTGTAGGGAAGTCCAGGTGTGCTGGTGCATGCGGCGGTAAGTGCCGCCATCGTCCCAGCCATTCGGGCGAACGGGCGTGACAATGGCGTCGGCTGCTTCTTCCTGTAAGTCAAAATAGCCCTGCCAGCCCAGCATTAACCCGCGAAGGGATGAGTAAACGGGTGCAACGATGGCTGGAAGGTCTTTTTCGGTAGGCTGGTAAGTGCTCGACAAAACTTCTGAATAAACCTGTTCTTCCAGGTCGGTGCAGGAGTAGAGCGTGGCTGCACCCATGATGGATGCGAGTGCGATGTATATTTTACTTTTATTGATCATTGTTTCAAAAATTTTGCTGTGGATCAGAATGTTACACTAAGGCCTGCTGTGAATGTCCGTGTCGTCGGATACTTGTCGCGCTGGTCGCTGCCCGGGAAGAAGCCAGTCATGTCTACGCCTTCGGGGTCGATGCCGGTGTAACCTGTGATGGTCGCCAGGTTCAAGCCGGAAACGAAGATCCGGGCATTTTTCAGACCTTTCAGGCTGGGTAGGGTGTAGCCAAACGTAACATTGTCAATTTTCCAATAATCGCCTTTTTCAATGTAATTAGAAACATAAACAAGCTCATTGTTCAGCACTTTGCCCTCAATCGGATCGTAGGCTGTTTTGAGCATGTTATAGGCTTTGTTTCTTGGGTTATTGTAAAACATGCTCTGGAAGTTCAGAATGTCGAATCCGAATGCGCCGCGCATGTTCACCGCCAGGTCAAAGTTTTTGTAACGAACCGAGTTATTCCAGCCAACATTGTGTTTTGGAATTCCATTGCCGTAATACTGGCGGTCTTCCGGCGTGGCATTGGCAATAGGAATCACCTCGCCATCTTTGTTTTCAACCAGCCAGGCGCCTTTTTCATCAACACCTACACTTTTCCAGACAAAAAACCGTCCGATCGGCTCGCCCACTTTTACGCGGTGCGTAGAAACCTGGATCGGCTCACCTGTGTAACCGTCATCAAAAAAGTCGTTGGCGGCCTGGAATTGGTCGTTTGAAAGACTTACCAATTTGTTTCGGTTTGTAGAATAAGTGAAGCCTGTGTTCCATTGAAAATTAGCCGTTTGCACAGGCACAATGTTCAGAAGCACTTCCATACCCTCGTTTTTCATCGTTCCGGCATTGATCAGCATGGAACCGATCAGGTAAGGCGGCACGGGAACAGGGAAATCATAAAGCAGATCTTTCACCTTGCGGCTGTAAAAATCAATCGAACCATTTATCCTGTTTTTCAGGAAACCAAAATCTACACCCGCATTAACCTCTTCTTTTTTCTCCCAGCGCAAATCGGGATTAAAGTTACGAGCCGGCACAAAGCCCGGAACCCATTTTCCACCAATGAAAGCACCATTATCACGACTAAAATTATAGCTGATCTGAGACAGATAAGGATCACTCGCGATGGTTCCGGTTATACCAATCCCTGCTCTAAGCTTAATCTCAGAAACGCCCGGAAGTCCTTCCATGAAGCGCTCTTTGCTGATTCTCCATCCCACGGAAGCCGCAGGGAATGTTCCCCACTGATTGTTAATGCCAAAACGGGAAGAACCTTCACGACGCACGCTCGCCATGAACAAATATTTTTCGTCCAGACTGTAAGTTAAGCGGCCAAAGAAACCGGCTAACTGCCATTTGTTCTTTGTACTCGACATTCCGGCTTGTCCTTTTTGCAAAGCGCCGCCCGCACCGAGGTTATTCCAGTCGTAAGCATCTGTGGGGAAATCCCAGTTGCTTGCACTGAAAGCTTCATAAGTTGCATCCTGCCAGCTGTACCCGCCCAGCAATGTAAAGCGGTGCTTGCCAAATGATTTGGCATAATTTCCTGTCAATTCAAGCAGGTTTTCGTTGTTGGCTTGGGTGCCTCTGAATGCGGTGGCATTCTGGTTGCTAAGGCGCGTTGCGGTGTGGTTGAATGTTGTAGAACCGCCTTCGAGGTTGTTGTTCTGCACATTTGAAACCAATAATTTGAAGTTCAGATCAGCAATCGGCGCATAATCCAAACTTCCGCTCATCCGCATTTCTTTGAACTTTGCTTCGTAGTTCGATTCGTTCAATAAAGAAACTGGGTTTTCGTAAAAATAGCCGTCCCTTTCCTGCCATGCGCCCGTTTCTGTGCGCACACGGTCTGTCGGGTTGCGGATCATGGCCTGGCGGTAAGCGTAGCCGTAAGCGGCATCATTGTTGGCCGGTGAGACTGCGCCGTTGGATGAAGTGATGCGGTTGATGATTTGGATGTTTGTTTTCAATTTGTTATTGAACATCGCGTGGTTCAGGTCGGCTCGGCCGGTGAAGCGGCTTTGGCCTGATCTCAAAAAGATCCCTTCCCAGTTGCGATAATTTACAGATCCGGTAAAGTTTGTCGTGCTGTTTCCGCCGAAGAATGTGAGGTTATGGTTGTGGCTCACTGGCTTTTGCGTGATCTCTTTGAGCCAGTCGGTGTTGCCGCCGTAATCCCTATAGTCAATTCCTTCGCTGATTTTTTGACGATAATCATCACCCGTAAGCAGCTGAGGACGGCGTGCAATGGTCTGAATGTTCACATAATTCGAATATTCTACCGTTGAGCGTGAATTGTTGCCTCGGTTTTTACGTGTTGTAATCAGGATAACACCGCCCGTTGCGCGCGTTCCGTAAATCGCAGCCGCAGAACCATCTTTCAAAACATCCACAGATTCAATGTCTTCCGGTGCCACTGTGTTTAAGCCGCCCGGAATCCCGTCAATTAAAATCAACGGGTTTGAAGTTCCGTTGATGGAGTTGATTCCTCTAAGGTTAATCTGCGTGTTGGATGTAGGCGAGCCGCTAGGTGTTGTAATGCGCAAGCCGGCAACTTTTCCCTGAATCAGCTGAGCGGCATCACGAACAGTTCCTTTGATAAAATCCTCGCGCTTAATGCTGGCAACCGAACTCGTAATGTCACCCTTTTTCTGCGTTCCATAGCCGATCACGACCACTTCCGAAAGCTGCTTCTGATCCGAAGCCATTTCAATGTTAAAATCGTTTTGGGTTCCTACTGCAACTTCCTGACTGGTGTAGCCAATGTAGCTCAAAATCAGTGTTGCTTCTTCGGGAACGGTCATTTTAAACTTCCCTTCGGCATCTGTCGCAGTTCCTATCGTATTATTTCCTTTCACAATAATAGTCACACCGGGCAGCGGATTTTTGTCTTCTGCTGAAACCACGGTTCCGGTAATCTGGCGATCGGCTGCCTGTGCATTTCCTGGCAGGACAAGCAGCACGGCGACACTGCAAAGCAGGTAACAGGCCAGTTCCTGAATAAGTCTGGATAATTGTTTATTCATGTGTCAAAAGTTAGATGGTGATAAAATTTTAGTTAGCTGGGTTACTTGGCTTCTTTATTGGACGGGTTTGACTCAACTTTCATGATTCCATTCATCATCCGCCAATGTCCCGGGACGGTGCACAGGAAAGGATAATCACCGGGTTTTTCGGGGGCAATGAAAACAAGCGTTGTACTTCCCTCCGGACTGACCAGCTCAGTCGAGTGAAGGATTTCGGGCATTTTTGGAATGTAATTCAATTCAATGGCATTGCTTTCACGGGCGAGCAGATCGGCAGCGGCGCCCACTTTTTCCAGACTTCCCGGCGCCGCAATGAGCAGGTTATGCTGCATAAAATCGGGATTCGTAAAGCGAATAGAGACCTTTTGACCAGGTTTTACAGTAAATGTCTTTTTATCAAATTTCATCTCATGCTCAATCACTTTCAGATTGATTGTTACGGGTGTTCCTTTGCCTTTTCCAATTGCTTCCGGCTTGCTAACTGGCGCTGCTGAGGCCACTTTTTTCTCTGATTTATCTTTGGAAACCTGGTTCAATTGCATCGTACTTTTGACATCCAGCCAGCCTCTTAACCTGAAATTTTCAGGATAATCACCCACTCGGTTTTCGTCACGCAAGTCGCGGCCAAGGCGAATGTCTTCGGGATTAAATGGTTTGGTAAAAAGCGATGCGGCTTTGCCCTTAACGGGCGTTTCATCTTCAATTGCCAATGTTATTTCGCCGCCTTCGGACAATGTTGCAACGGCGTTGAAGCGCTCAGTGGGCAATGTTTGGTTGGAATAAATGTCATAAGCTTTGCCATCCTGCTTGATCAGCCAATGCAATTTTCCCTCGTTCATATAAAGACTGTAACCATTCTCCTTGTTGCCTTGCGAGGCCACTACGCCGGATAATGGTTCATCGGCTTTGGTAATAATGGCCTTAATGGTGATTTCTTTGTTGGTAATGTCCGGCGGGAAAATCGGCGGTGACCACAGGTTCAGCACATAAGTTTCCTGCACCAAACCGCGTTCAATGCGGGCGGTTAATGTGGAATCTTTCAGTTTCGCAGCTGCATTTTTGAAACCTGCTTCATGCTTGATCACGCCTGAGAAAATCGCCTGCTGTAAATATTCATCCGCTGCATTTTCCGAATCCTGACCAGCCAGATAAAGCATTTTTCCCATTTCTTCGGAAGCGGGCAGATCCGTAAGCGCCTGAATGGCAGCAAGTCTTACTTTCAAATCAGGATCATTCAATGAATTCGTCCATTTCAATGCAGAAAGCGTTTTATCGTTTCTTGGCAAAAGCTTCACTGCATTCTTACGAACACCCGCAGCCGGATGCCGCACCGCACGAACCAGCGCATGGTAAGCTTCTTCATTTGAACCATCCAGCGCACCCAATCCCTGCAATGTCCAAAGCGCGTGCACGGCCGGACTATTTAACCCAATTTCATCAACGGACTGATCATTAAGCATTTTGATCAACTCGGGAACCAATGTTTTGTGTTGCGCTTCCACGATCAATCTTTGCGCCGTGGTGCGCCAGAACATGTTGTCATTTTTCAATGCTGCTAAAAGTCCAGCAGGATGGTTTTTGTCCAGTTTTACCGGTTGATAAGGTTTTGCTTTTTTATAAACGACCCTGTATATACGTCCGTGTTTATTGTCGCGCAGTGGATTGATATAAGCATTGCCTTTTCCATTTTCAAAACCACGCGGCGTAGGGTTATGCTGAATGATGAAACTATACCAATCCGCCACCCAAACAGCGCCATCTGGGCCAACTTCGGCATGCACGGGTGAGAACCATTCGTCGGAGCTTGCCAGTAAATTGAAACCGTTTTTCTCCTTATAACCAGCGCCCTTTGGCTTTATCATGGCCTGGTAAAGCAATCGGCCCGTCGGCTCGCATACAAATGCCGTTGCATTCCAATATTGTTTCGGGAAATTTCTTGCCGTGTAAAGATTATGTCCAGCCGCCGCCGTGAAGCCGCCATGAAAATCCACCTGGCGCAACGCAGGCGTCATATAGTTCATGTCATAATGTGAATCGAGCTTGTAAACCGTGTTGCCTGAGCCGTCCGCGACAGACCGTTTTACATATTCCAATGGCATTGCGAAATGTCCGCTGTAATTGCCGTTGGCTGTTGAAATAAACACTTCAAAATCCTCTGAAAAGCCCAATCCCCAGGTGTTATTCGACGTCCGGCCGATGTATTCCAGGTTTTTGCCATCCACATCAAATGTATAAATGCCCTGACTGAAATTCACCGATTTGTCATTCACAGTTCCACGGTAACCTGCATAACCTAGCACGCCCCAGATCTTGTTGTCCAGGCCATATTTCAAATTAGAAGGTCCGGCGTGCGTATCGCTTTTGCCCCAACCGCTGATGATGTTTTCACGAATGTCTGCTTTGTCGTCGCCGTTGGTGTCTTTGAGGAAAATGAAATGCGGGGCTTGCGCTACGATTACGCCGCCGTTGGCAAATGTAAGGCTGGTTGGAATGTTCAGGCCGTCTGCAAAAACGGTAAATTTATCTGCTTTGCCATCGCCATTGGTGTCCTCGCAAATCTTGATCCGGTCTTTTCCTGTCCCATCTTCCGCTCTGATCTCGTTGGGATAATCTTCCGTTTCAATGATCCATAAGCGGCCTTTTTCGTCCCACGCCATGGCAATTGGTTTTACAATGTCGGGCTCGGAAGCAAATAATTGTAAATCAAAATCAACCGGAACCTGGATCAACTTTGCCGATTCAGTTGGTGAAAGCGGAAGCTGGAATTTCGGAGCCGGATCGCGTTTTTCGTAGTTCGGAACGTCGGCGTCTTTAAATTCGGGCGTCGGTAATTTCAGGCTTGCATAGGCGGCTTTTGCATCGTCATGTACAGCCCATAACACGCCATTTAGCACCAGATCATGAAATCCTTTTTGCTTCCAGGTGCGCTCGTCGTGCCCGTATGCGGTGTAAAACACGCGGCCTTTTCCCTGTGTCCGCACCCAGGTCCAAGGCTCGTGATGCGTGCCTTCGACACGTTCCTGCAAGATGTTAATGTCCGGGTTGATCTTCGCATGCACGTAAGTTTCGTCCCAGGTCTCAAACTCCTTCAAACCCGCCATCACCGGATGGTTCGGCTGCGTAATCGGCGCCGTGAATGTGCCATATTTGTGCGTGCTGAATTGCGCGCCGACGGCTTTGATATACCAATCAGAATTTTGAAAACAAAAAGAAGCCGCATGCAAGGGGATTAGGGCTTTGCCGCCTTCCACAAAATCCTTCACCGCCGTTTCCTGCGCAGGGGAGATCACATTATGGTTGGCATAGATCATTAAGCCGTCGTATTTGGCCAGATTCTCCGCATTCAATGCATTCAGATCCGAAGTGTAAGTGAGGTTAATGCCTTTTTGAAACAGCGGATGCGCGAGCATCGGGAAGAATTTCTCCGAATAATGGTGCTTGCTGTCGTGACCGAGGAACAGGATTTCAATGCGCCGCCCTTCGCTGGACTTTACTTGAACGGCCGTTCCGGATTTGCGTGTGCAGCTGTTGATGAAGAGTAAGCAGGTCAGTATGAGCAGTAATTTTTTCATTTTCAAAGGGCAAAGTTTTCCTGTTTGGATGTTTGCAATTTTTGCAATCCATTACACCGTTTCCGGGCGACTTCTGATCTATTTTTACTGTGGTGTTAGGTCTGTTTTATTCCTATTCGGAGGCGTCACCCCTAATAATTTGTTTACAAAAAAGTCCCTCTTTTTCCTTCTTCCGTAAGTCCCGCCGTCGCTGTGGCCCATGCCCGGCACCACCAGCAATTCAAAATCTTTATTCGATTTGATCAATGCATCTGCCACGCGGTAAGTCGATTCCGGCGGCACATTCGTGTCCGCTTCGCCCACGATCAGAAGCAAGTCACCTTGCAACTTGGCGGCGTTGGTAATGTTGGATTGCTCGTCGTAATGCTTGCCGATCGGGTAACCCATCCATTGCTCATTCCACCATTGTTTGTCTACGCGGTTATCATGGCAACCGCATGCAGAAACTGCGGCATCGTAAAAACTTGGATGGAAAAGCAATGCGCCTAGTGAATTCTGACCGCCCGCCGAAGTGCCGTAAACACCCACCCGGCTCGAATCCACATAAGCATATTTCGAAGCCAATGCTTTCATCCATGCAATCCGATCAGGAAAACCGGCATCAGCCAGATTTTTCCAAGCCATATCGTGGAAGGCTTTTGAACGGTTTGCTGTTCCCATGCCATCCATCTGCACAACTATAAATCCAAGCTCGGCCATGCTCTGCATCTCGCCATAAGAGCGAAATGCTTTGGGCACAAACGAATCCTGCGGACCGGCGTAAATGTTCTCGATGATGGGATATTTTTTGGTCGCATCGAATTTGCTCGGACGATACACAATGCCCCAAATGTCCGTTTGGCCGTCGCGTCCTTTGGCTTTAAAAATTTCGGGCAACTGAAAGCCCAGTGAAAGATATTGCGAAATGTCAGCTTCTTCCAGCTTGGTCACTAATGAGCCGTCCGCCGTTTTCCGCAGCTCAGAAACCGGCGGGCCCATCATCGTTGAGTATGTGTCAATGTAGTAAGTGCGGTCGGGCGAAAAAGTGAGCTGGTGCGTTGCCTTGGCATGATCCGTCAATTTTACGAGGCCGCTGCCGTCGAATTTAATTCTATAATAATGAATGTGATAAGGATCTTCATCCGCATTCATGCCACTCGCACGAAACCAGACTTCGCGTTTTTGCGTGTCAATGCTGTCAATGTCACGCACCACCCAATTGCCCTTTGTGATCGGGTTTTTGATTTTTCCCGAAAGCTCATCCACCAGATACAAATGCCGCCAGCCGTCTTTTTCCGAAGACCAGATAATTTCATGTTTTTCGGGTTGATAATGTGTAAATATCAGGTTTTGGTAAATAAATGTCTCCGTTTTTTCATCAATCACATTCCGCGTTTCGCCCGTTGCCGCATCCACATCAATCACTCGAAAACGCTGGTGCCCACGGTCCACTTTTTCGTAAGTAAAATGCGTGTTATCCGCATGCCGCCAACGAATCACTGGTGCCTCGAAAAAGTCGATAATGTCCGATTTAACCTTGGTCAAAGCCTTTGTCTCGACATTCACCACGAACATTTCATAGGAAGTAAATTCATCGCCCGGCTGCGCATAGCCGCGTGTTTTCACTTCGCCCCGCGTTGTGTTGGGCAGGGAAGACATAATAATGCTGATCTGCCTTTCTTCATGCGGCGTAATGCGGTAAGCAACCAGATATTTTCCATCCGGCGACCAGCTGAGCTCGCCAAAGGGTTTCAGCGGATTTCCCTCGAATGTGAGCTGCTGAGCATCTTTTTGTTCTTTTTTAGTCAAATAAATGTTGCCGTTTCGGATGACTGCCGTTAGTTTTTTATCCGGCGAAGTGCTATCCGCCCGGAATGGTCTCCACCGACTTCTTGCCCGCGTCCAGCCTATTTCTTTGGGACGGTCAATGGGCAGTTTGTCGAGTTTTTTAGCGGTTTTGGTTTTTGTGTTAAATGCAAACCATTTGCCTGTTGTCTGCACAAAAAGCGTTTGGTTTTTTGGGTCTGAATAAATCTCGCTGAGCAATAATTTGTCAGCCGTTAATGTCGAATCGAGTGCTTTTGAAAGTGCAGTTGCGAGTTCTTTTTTGTCCAGCGGATTGGTCTTTTTACCCGTCGTTGGATCGACAAAAACGTATTCCGTCAGGCTGTCTTTCAGCACATTTCTGTAATAAAAAGAATGGCCGTCTGGCTGCCAGGTGGGCTGAATGGTTGCTTTCAAAACAGTCCCTCTGGTCAACGAATCCATGCGCTCCATATGCTTGTAGGAAGCAGTGATTTCAGCCGCGTCGGGATGATAAGGGGGCAATGCAGACTGCTGTGCAATGCTTTTTTGAGAAAACATTGTGACCGTGGCGCCGACAAAAAAGGTCAGCAGACGAAGCTTTTGACTGGTAAAACGCACCATACTAAGAGAGATTAACTTCAATTTCGTATGGGTAAAATTACCTTTCCGGGATGCAATAAACTTCGTTGTAATTAGCGGCTTTTTTACCGATATTAACTTATTTCAGTCTTTGATTTTGTGATTGGGTTAAAACAGAAGATTTAATTCGGGATATGGGCGGAAGCTTAGAATAAACAACGGCAATGTTTATCAAAGGCTAGGTTAATAGATCCCAAATGCTAAGGCAGCCATTACCGCAACCACCAGCCAGCCCATTGCGAGCAGAATGCGTGAATGTATATACGTGCCCATAAGCCTTGATTTCCCACTTGCAATGAGCAGAATAGCCAGCGCAACAGGCAGCACAAAGCCATTTAATGTGCCCACAAAGACCAGCACTTTCACAGGTTTACCAATAATCGCAAACACAGCCGTAGAAATGGTGATGAAAATAATGGTTAGCGCCGCATGATATTTTTCCAGCAAAGCATGAAACGAGCGAACAAACGAAATGGAAGTGTAAGCCGCCCCGACCACGGAAGTGATAGCCGCACTCCAAATCACCAAACCGAAAATCTGCCTTCCCGCTGATCCGGCGGCTTGTTCGAAAATGGATGCCGTTGGGTTTTCAGGATTAATGGTCGCGCCAGCCATGATGACCCCCAATGATGCAAGGAATAGTAAATAACGAATGACGGTCGTGATCAAAATGCCCGTTGCCGCGCTCTGATTCACTTGCGGCAGTGAAGCCTCACCGCTGATGCCGCTGTCCAGCAGCCGGTGCGCGCCCGCAAATGAA
Organism: Dyadobacter alkalitolerans DSM 23607; assembly: GCF_000428845.1. Classification (GTDB taxonomy): domain Bacteria; phylum Bacteroidota; class Bacteroidia; order Cytophagales; family Spirosomataceae; genus Dyadobacter; species Dyadobacter alkalitolerans. The sequence goes on from NZ_AUAS01000008.1 coordinate 119,609, forward strand.
ATGTATCCACCAACCGTCCCGCCTACCAACGTAACCGCTGCCATCGCATCAAATTTTTCTGGTAAAATGGTGTGGTGCAATGCGGAAATCAGTGGCGGGTGCGAGGTGAAGGCAATGTATAGGATCAAAATGATCATGAGCACTCCCAAAACGCGACTGAAAACATCCATAGCTTTTCCTGCTTCTTTAAAGAGAAAAATCCCGATCGCCATGCCCGCACTCAGCACCGCTCCGACTTTCACATTCATGCCCGTTATGGCCTCCAAGCCCAATCCGGCCCCAGCCACATTACCAATGTTGAATGCAAAACCACCAATCACGATCAGAGAAGCCAGCATATAACCCAAGCCGGGAAACAGCGCATTGGCCAGTTCCTGAGCGCGCTTGCCCGAAACAGTGATGATTTGCCAAATGTTAAATTGCGCACAAAGGTCAATGAGGACGGTAAGCAGAATAATGAAGCCGAAACTCGTAGCCAGTTGCTGGGTAAAAACGGTCGTCTGCGTCAGGAAACCCGGGCCGACTGCCGAGGTGGCCATCAGGAATGCTGCGCCGAGTAATGCTTTGGAGGATTTCGTTTTTGCCATTTTTAAAGTTTTAACCAAATCCACCGCCGCCAGGTGTTTCGATAACCAAGATATCGCCTTTTTCAACTTCCAGACTGCTTATGCCGGGCAAAAGCGAAGTTTCACCATTACTAATTAATGTGTGAACGCCGCATTGTCCATCCTCGCCGCCATTCAGTCCATAGGGTGCGTAATTTCTATGTTGTGCCAAAAGTGTTACTTGCAAAGGTTTCAGAAATTCAATTTTTCGTACAATGCCATCGCCGCCCTTAAATTTTCCCTTTCCACCTGAATCTTTCCGGATGCCAAATTCCAGCAGCCGAACCGGATATTTGCGTTCCAGCTGCTCGGGATCGGTAATGCGCGTGTTGGTCATATGCTGGTGCACAGCTGCGCGGCCATGGCAGCCCGGACCAGCGCCTGTCCCGCCTCCTATGGTTTCGTAGTAGCCAAATTGCTCGTCGCCAAAAAGAAAATTGTTCATCGTCCCCTGGCTGCACGCCGCCAACCCAAACGCTTTGAGCAAAGTATCCACCAACCGCTGGCTTACTTCCGTGTTGCCACCGACCACGGGCGGACATTCAAATGGATCGTCAGAAAAGTCGGGATGCAGAAAGCTGTTTTCGGGCAGGACAATGTCCACATTTTTCATCAGGCCATCATTCAGTGGGATTTCTTTGTTTACCAAAAGCCTTAACACATATAAAATCGCGCTATACAAGATTGAAATGTTAGCATTCAGATTGTTAGGATGCACTTTTGAAGTGCCTGTGAAGTCAAAAACCTGTTTTTCGGGAGTGATTGAGACCGCAACCTGAATGCGATGACCGTCATCCAGAAGCTCTGTTGCCTCAAAAGTTTTGCCATGAAGAGGTGTTAATGCTGTTTCCAGCTGCGCAACTGCATTTTCTTTCAATAACCGCATGTATTTCTGCACCGTTTCCAATCCGTGCAAGTCCACCAACTTCAACATTTGCTCGCTGCCTTTCCTTAGTGCCGATAATGCGGCGATGATGTCGGCCTCATTGGACAGAAAATGCCGGGTAGGGTAGCGGCCTTCGGTGAACAAGTTGCGAATGGAATCCCATTGAAATACATTGTTTTTGATCAAATATTGAGGCAAAATAATGACGCCTTCCTCAGCCAGACAAGTTGCGTCCGGTGGCATAGAGCCAGGCGTTTTACCGCCGACTTCCGCATGATGCGCACGGTTGATGACATAGCCAATACAAATGTTGTCATTCGTGAAAATGCCTGAAATCAATGTAATATCAGGCAAATGTGAGCCGCCATATTTCGGATGATTTGTAATAATAACATCCCCCGGCCCAATCTCAATCGCCTCCTTCACCAACCTCCCGCAAATGCCCATGCTGCCCAAATGCACCGGAATATGCTGCGCATTCACCAGCAATTCACCATCCTGATCCAGCAACGCACACGAAAAATCAAGCCGTTCTTTCACATTTACCGAGAATGCAGTCCGCTGCAACTGAACGCCCATTTCATCCGCAACGGATTTGAAACGGTTGGTAAAAAGCTGCAACGCAACTTCCTCACTTTGCTTTTCAGCTATAATGTTGGTTTCCGAAGTTTTGAAAGCAATGGCGTCCTTGCTGTTCTGAATGATAAGTTTCCAGCCATTTGGGATGTAAGCGGTGGAAGTGTTGTTCAAAAGAATTGCCGGGCCAACACTTTGGTCACCTGCATTGAGCTGATCCCATTCGTAGAGCTGTGCAGCATTATAGGAGTCAGTTTTTGTAAAATTAGGTTGTTTTGAGTCGATTTCATTAATTTCAAATAAAGGATTAACGCTTCTCAATGCATTTGCTAAAACTCCTTCTTTAATGATCGTTTCTGGTTCAATCGGAGTCGCTTTCTCCTGAACCATTAACTTCAAACTTTCCAGTTCAACCGTCAGATTCGCCGGATAATAGCCGAACTGCGCAGTGTAAAGTTTCTCAAAAGCATTCAAGGTTTCAGCGCCTTCATAACCCACTTCAATTGTGTTCTCTTGGCCTGTAAAACGCAGATAAACGTAGCAAAAAGCGGTTTCAAACGCACTAACCCCTTGATCTTGCAGTTTTTCAGCGCCTTCTTGCAAAAGCTCGTTTTCCCAAAGCTGAATTTTATCTTCCGATTCACGCCAGGGAAGCAGGATTTGCTTGGAAACAATGGTGCTGATCAGCGCCTCGCCCATGCCTACTGCACTGAAAAGTCCGGCGTCGTAAGGAATGATAACGGTTTGAATGTCCAGCAAATCGGCTAATTGGCAACTATGCAAACCGCCAGCTCCGCCGAAAGTGATGAGGGCAAAATCAGCTGGATTAATGCCTTTCTCTACGGAGATTTTACGGATAGCATCGGCCATTTTTTCGTTGGCAATCCTTTCGAGGCCAGTAAGCAATTCCGGAAATGCCAGCAAATTCCCAGTTCGCGCTTCAATGCTTTTCTGCAAAGCCGTCAGCGCCGCCAGTGCAGCATCCGTCCGGACTGGAATGCCAAATTTGGAAGCATCCAGTTTTCCCAAAAGCAAATTCACATCCGTAATCGTCAGCGGCCCGCCCGCTCCATAGCAAGCCGGCCCCGGCGAAGCCCCCGCACTTTCCGGCCCAACTTGCAGCGAAAACCCATCAAACCAGCAAATAGAACCGCCGCCAGCCGCCACCGTTTCAATCGCCAATGTTGGGTTATGAAATTCAATGCCGTCAATTTCGGTAATGTATTTCAGCTCCGGACGCCCATCAATCAACGCCGTATCCGTACTCGTTCCGCCCATGTCGAAGGTGATGGCTTTGGGAAATCCGAGCCGTTTTCCAGCATTAGCCGCTGCCACCATGCCACCGGCTGGGCCGCTTAGTAAGCTGTCTTTTGCCCGAAAGCCGTTTACTTCCGAAAGGCTTCCCGTGCTGGTCATGACTTTCAGGCTGCCTTCGCCCAAGGAGCTTTTAATGTTTGTTAAGTATAGATCTAAAACCGGATCGAGATAAGCATTAACAACCGCAGTTTGCGTTCGTCGCAGATAATGTGAGAAAGGGAAAAGCTTGGAGGAAACGGAAATGTATTTGGTTCCGTTTTCTCTGAATGCCTTTTCTACCGAAAGCTCGTGTGCGTTGTTTTGATAGGAGTGAAGCAGGGAAACGGCTATGGAATCTGCGTTTTTTGCAGAAGCTAATGTTGATAATTCCTCCGCATTCAAGTTTCTAATCACATTTCCCGAAGCGTCCAAACGTTGATCAATTTCTAAAACTTCGGAATAAAGCAATCTCGGTTCCGGAATGTTGAGCTGAAAAAGGGAAGGGCGTTGTTGGTTGCCAATGTAAAGCAAGTCTTTGAAACCTTTGGTAACGACTAAAAGCGTTTTGGCTCCTTTTCTTTCGAGTAATGCGTTTGTGCCTTTTGTGGTTCCGAGACGCATTTCGAGCGGTGGCAATGTGTCGCTAAGCTTCGTTTTGGTTAATAGTCTTGCAGCCAAAACAGGCGCTTCTTCGCCGCTGAAAATTTCGAAATCTGAATTTTGAGAAAATGGGAAGTTATCTTCCAGTCTGAATGTTTGATTGGATGAATCAAAAGAAATGACTTTGCTAGTCAAACCATTTGCCAGCGAGCGCAATGTGTAACCTGTCAGCAAGTGCGCATCAAATGGCCATGAAGCTTCATATTGAAAAGCGTTATCAGCAACCTTACCAATAATCCGCCCACGTACGCAGCCCGAGCTCAAAACTTTCAGCCTGGTTTTATTCCCCTCCAAATCAATAGCCAAGCAATCCGTAAAAGTCCCACCCGTATCAACCCAAATCTTCCAAAAAGAAGCATTCATTTTTTCCCAAGAGACAAACCAAAAAGTGATGTAAACCTCCAAAATAGTTGCTATTGGGAATAAAACCTACCCTCAACCAACCCGCTCCCGAAAATCTCTATGAAACTCCCGCGGTGACTTCCCCATGATCTTCTTAAAAACCCGATTAAAATTGGTCACATTATCAAAACCAGTCTGGTAACTCACATCGGAAAAGCTGTCGAACATGCCGGAAATGATGATTTTGCAGGCTTCGTTTACGCGGACTTCGTTGAGGAAGCTGATGAAGGTTTTGTCTGTGTGTTTTTTGAAATAGCGGCAGAAAGCTTGGGGCGTGAGGTTGGAGATTTCGGAGATCTCGGCGAGGGAAATGTGCCTTTTGTAATTGCTGACCAGATATTGAAAAATCTGGTCCATTCGGATTCCTTCGACTTCGGAAATAATTTGCTCACTGTTGTTGGTCGCCAGCGGTTTGATGTCGCGGATGGTGGAAAACAAATGCAGCAACGAAATGAATGATGCTACGCGTAGACTGTCTTTGTTTTGCTTTAATTCTGAAATGGTTTTTTGGACAATTGGTAATGCTGATTCCGGGATTTGGTAACCATTGTGCAGGCCGTCTACAAATTTTTTGATGCTCGCCATTTCGGGCAAGCTTAGAATGTTCTGGTGGAGTTGGGTAGGATTGAAGAAAATGGAGACGGAATGGACCTGCTTTTTTTCTTCGGGATTGAAATAGGCTTCGTCGTTTTTGAAAATATGCGATTGATTGGCGCCGATAATGTAGACTTCGCCGGATTCAAATCTTTGCATATAATTTCCGGCGATGAGGATGCCCGAACCTTCCACGACCCATTCAATCTGAACTTCCCGGTGCCGGTGCAAATGGTTGTAGTAATGCGGCAAAATGTCCTCCTGCACCACAATGGTGTGCTCTTTGGAAACGGGAATGGTGAATTGAACGACTTTCATTGAAGTAAGGTGCGGGCGCAGCCTGCAATGTAATGTAGCTGTTTTGTTTAAAACAAAGAATCCTGGGTGCGGGAAAAGTTGCACCCAGGATCGTATTTAAAGGCATTATGCCTCGAATTCTTGAATTATTTACTTAAAACGGCCTGTTCTTTGATCACCTTCATATTGCCTTTCATCAATCTCCAGTGACCTGGGAATGTGCAGACGTAAGGGTAATCGCCGACTGCATCAGGCACGACGAATTTCAGGCGGAAAGTTTGTCCCGGATTTACAAGCGGCGTTGCTGCCAAAACCTGCGGAATGTTCGGAACGTAGTTTTTCTCAGCGCCGTCTTTGGCTGTGATCATTTTGTCGGCGGCTGCACCGATTATTTCAGTCGATTTTGGTTTTCCAACGACCACATTATGCTGCATGGCATCCGGGTTTTCAAAAACTAGCTCAATTGTTTTGCCTGCAACTGCAGTGAATTCGGTTAAGCTAAATTTCATTTCTTCACGGATCGCTTTGATCTGAACCACCTGCACATTCGGGTCAACTGCGACATCTTCCTTAATGCCATAAGATTCCATCAATGTCGTGAAACGTGTGCTCAAATCGTCCGGAATGTCGCCTTTGATCGAAGCAAGCAATGTTTTGCCTTCGTCGTTTGCAGTTTCTTTGCGTTTTGGATTCCATGCGCCTACGATTCCTTTGAAGATGGCGTTGCGTCCTTGCGGATCCAGCGTTTGTGCCGTTTTCATTAATTTCAAAACATCGTCGCCGCTTGCATAAGACGTATAGCCACGTGTTGCACGTTCCAAAGCAAAGTCAGACAATTTATCCATGCGCTTCACTTCGAAGCTTTTGGTCATGGTGTTATTTTTGTTCTCGTCTTTTTCAGGAACGACATTGTCTACGTCCACCGTTGCCGTAATGTTCACTTTTCCGGATTCGTCAGAAGTAAAGCCGAAACCTGATTTCCAGGGGCCGTTATTTCCTTCTGTCAGTTTCACCGTTTCGCCCGGCGCGATGCCATTGGTAAGCTGGCGGCTGATGTAATTCGTGTTCAATGAACGACTTCTGATGCCCACATTCACAACCGGAACAAGCTCTTTTGGAACTGCCACCGAGCCTTGGTTTGTAATTTCAATCACTACACGTGCATATTCACGAACGTAAGGAGTTTTGGGCTCAATAGTAATGTTGGTAATTGCAAGTTCAGCACTGCCTTCAACGGTTGGTTTCGCAGCTGCGGTGTGCGCGCTGTGGTCCATGTTGCTATGATCCATCCCTTTATCTGCATTTGCTTTTTGCGTTGCCGCGGCCGTTGCCGAAGATTTGCTTACGCGTTGTGCCAAATATTTTTCACGCAACTTGCCATCTTGTGCATTTAAAACGGCTGCAAAAGCATCCGGCATCCAGCGATCTTCTGGCATTGCATAAGTGTCCATTAATCCTAAAACCGCAGTTTCAACTTCCGGCGTGTAAGGAATTTCAGAGAACGCAAGCAGCGAGTTCAAAACCACAAGCGGCGCTTTGTCGTGCAATGCATCGGCAGTCAGCAATGTCTGCGCAGTGGCAGGAGTGCGTGGCAACACCTGAACAGCTGTTTTACGCACGTCGGCCGATGGGTGTTTCAATGCTTCTGTTACAGCAGCCAAAACTTGCGGATCTTCTATGGCTTTCAGACCGTGTAATGTCCATAAGGCGTGAATGGCAGCAGTGTTCAGACCAATTTCATCAACCGATTTGTCTTTAACCAATTCAACCAATTTGCCTGTAACATCCTTATTTCCGCGTTCCACCAAAAGGCGTTGCGCGTGACGGCGCCATAGCATATTGGTGTTTTTCAATGTCGCAACCAGTTCGTCAGGGCGATCCTTGCTCAAAACGATTGGCGTGTATTTCGGCGCGTTCTTCCATCCAATGCGATACAAACGACCGTGTGTAAAATCACGCAAATCGGTTTCATACGCATTTCCTTTTCCGTTTTCAGATCCTTTTGGGGTTGGGTTATGCTGGATAATGTAGCTATACCAGTCAGCCACCCAAACGGCACCATCCGGGCCAACTTCTGCAAACACAGGCGCAACCCATTCGTCCGCGCCAGCCAGCAAGTTGAAGCCTAATGCATCTTCAAAATCAGTTCCTTTCGGCTTCATGATATTTTGATGCAAAATGTGCCCCGTAGGCTCAGAAACGAAAGCAACATTGTTCCAATATTTCTTTGGAAATGCTCTTGCTGTATAAAAATTATGTCCGGCTGCCGCAGTAAATCCGCCAAAAACATCCACCTGGCGGACTTTCGGTGTGATGGGCTGCATGTCTTTATGTGTATCCGTGCTCCGGCTTCCGTTGTCGACTTTGCTTTTTCCAAAATAGCGGTTCGGAATGGCGCTATACCAGCCGTGCGAGTTGTTGGCCGTTGAGCCGAAAAGATCACCCGCTTCGTTGAAACCAAGTCCCCACGTGTTATTGGAAGTTTTAGCAACAATTTCCATATCCGTTCCGTCCGGCTTAAAGCGGAAAAGTGCTTGTCCGAAGTTCAAAGAATCGGCGTTTCCGAATTTGCCTTTGAAGCCTGAGTAACCCACTGATCCGTAGATCCAGTTATCAAATCCGTAGTGCAAATTCGAAGGTCCGGCGTGCGTATCGCCCGTTCCAAAGCCTGAGAACAAGATTTTTTTCACATCCGCTTTGTCATCACCATTGGTGTCTTGCAAAAACAGCATATGCGGTGCTTGCGAAACGATGATCCCGCCATTAGCAAAAACAAGGCCTGTTGGAATGCTCAGATCATCTGAGAATTTCGTGAATTTATCGGCCTTACCATCTTTATTCGTGTCTTCACAAATTAGAATGTAATCGCTTCCGCCTGTGTCTTTGCGCTCGTTTGGATAATCTTTTGTGATCAAAACAAACAATCTGCCGCGCTCATCCCAGGTCATTGCGATCGGGTGCATTACATCCGGCTCGTGTGCAAAAACGTCCAATGTAAAGTCAACCGGGATTTGAATGTGCTTTACAGATTCCTCGGGCGACAAAGGCAATTGCTGCATTTGCGGGCCAGGGCGCTGTTCGTAGTTAGGCAGTTTGGCTTCGCGGTATTCAAATGGTTTTGGGGCCAATGCTGCCAATGATTTTCTTGCGTCATCATTCACCGCCCAAAGAATCCCTTTTTCAATCATATCCTGAAACCCAGGAACCGACCAGGTGCGTTCGTCGTGGCCGTAAGCCGTATAAAAAATGCGGCCTTTTCCGTGCGTCCTTACCCATGTATAAGGCTCTTTTTGCTGCCCCGTTCTGTCTTTTTCCTGATCTTTTTGGATAAAACGTTCCGTCAGGACAATGTTGTCAGGCTGTAATTTTTCGTGTAAATAGGTTTCATCCACTGTTTTGAACTCCTTCACACCAGCGATTGCAGGGTGATCTGGTTTTGTCCAAACAGGCTGGATTGTGTCCCAGGTATGTCTCCAGAACTGGCCACCGATCAGCTTCACTACTTCCGGGTTGTTGCGGAAACAATACGAAGCGCAGTGAATGGGGATAAAACCTTTTCCGCTCGCCACGTAATCCAGCAATGCTTTCGCTTGCTGCGGCGCGATGGAATCCCAGTTTGCATAAAGCATCAGGGCATCGTATTTGTTAAGTGTCTCAGGGTTAAGGTCGTTCAGGTTATCCGTGTAGGTAAAGTTGAAACCTTTCGGGCCCAATGCAGCCATGATCTGCGGCACGCGTTCAGCAGGCTTATGGTGTCCGTTATCTCCCAAAAACAGGATTTCCAGACGCCGCGCCTTTCCGGCCTCGCTCTTGGCCGAGGAGCTCTTCACCGACGCGTTCTGCGATGAAGGCTGAGAGGCACAGCCCAGCAGGACAATACCAAGGATAAAGGATAACGCTTTGATTTTCATTGAGTTGTTTCTCTTATTGTTGTAGCTTTGTTGTATGTTGCGGCTAGCTTTTGGCCTTTGTCAGCCTGAGCGGAGTCGAAGGCGCGTTACCGAGGAGTAGCGCGCCTTCGACTCCGCTCAGGCTGACAGCCTTACGCCAGCTCCTTAAAATCAGGAAGCTGAATCAACGCCCCGCCTTGCAATGCCGACTCGTGCGCTAAAATCCCAACGCTCGTCCAGTTTGCCGACTGCCATGCATTCGGGAAGGGCTCGCGGTCTTCGATTAATGCGGTGATGAACTCGTGTGCCAAATGTGGGTGCGAGCCGCCGTGGCCGCCTCCCTGTACAAATGACAAATGCGCGTTTTCATCCAGATTGTAAACGCCTTTGCCTGTGAAATGACGGATTTCCTCAGGCAAATAATGTGCGTAATCAGGCGTTGCCACTTTTTCAGCGATTTCATGCTCTGGCTTTTTTGCTGTGTGGATTACAGGATCTTCGCCCTCGATTAATGGCCATTCGAAAGATTTTTTGCTGCCGTAAACCTCAAAACTCTCTCTGTACTGACGCGCCACATCGAATAACGAACGATATACATAAGCTGATAAATCGCTGTCTTTAAATTTAATATGCGCAGATTCAACCGCAAAAGGAGAGTTGTGGATTTTGGCCAGATCTTCGCTGATCGTGCCTGAACCGAAGCAGGAAACATACTCCGCTTCCAGTTTCAAAAGTCCTGCAACCGGGCCTACGCAGTGCGTCGCGTAATGCATAGGAGGCAATCCAGGCCAGTAATCAGGCCAGCCTTCCATATCCTGCTGATGGCTTGCTTTCAGGAACTGCACTTTTCCCAGCTCGCCTTTTTCATATAATTCTTTTACAAACAAAAATTCCCGCGCGTAAACCACGGTTTCCATCATCATGTATTTTTTGCCCGATTCCTTGGTCGCTTTCACGATTTCAATGCAATCGTCCACGCTCGTCGCCATCGGCACCGTGCAGGCCACGTGCTTGCCAGCGCGCAACGCCTTCAGTGTTTGCTCGGCATGATTGGGGATCGGGGAGTTGATGTGCACTGCATCTACATTCGGATCATTCAAAAGGTCGTCGTAACTTGTGTAACGCACTTCGATGCCATATTGGTCGCCAACTTCATTCAGTTTCGACTCTGTACGCTGGCAAATTGCGTACATGTTTGCATTGGGATGTTGCTGGTAAATGGGGATAAATTCGGCTCCAAAGCCAAGACCAACGATCGCAACATTAATTTTTTGAGACATATTTATTTTGGTAGGTTAATGATCCGGTTTAAGGCAATACAATTTTAAAACAAAATAGTGCTAAAAACTTTTCGTCTTTTGATTAGTACTGACTCGATTTTGACCTAGTTTTCGGCCCAGCGTCAATTTCTTGCAAAATATAGATAGAAATTTTGAAAATTTATGATCCGACCAGCCACCGCAGCAGACGCTTCCGCCCTCGCTCCCCTCATTGTTTTAGCTCTGGGGCACATTGCCTGCCAGTTCGCAAAATCCGATGATCCGGAGGACGCTATTCCGTTGATGGAGCAGTTTATCGGTGCAAAAGGCAATCAATATAGTTATGAAAATACATTGGTTTACGAAGACGGAATCGGCGTGATCGGCTCCATTGTGGGTTATGACGGCGCGCGCCTGCATGAGCTCCGTGCGCCCGTGCTGAAAGTACTCCGCGAATCAGATCCCGATTTTTCTCCGGGCGACGAAACGGAAGCGGGTGAATTTTACATTGATTGTGTGAATGTCGATCCGGCGCATCAGGGAAAGGGAATTGGTAAAAAGCTGCTGAATGCATTCTGTGAGCTGGCGGCTTCAAAGCATTTCAACCGCGTTGGGCTGATTGTGGATCATGTGAATCCGGATGCCCGGAAGATTTATGAAAAAGTTGGTTTTAGGGTCGCTGGTGAAAAGGATTTTCTTGGGCATACGTATGATCATATGGTTTGGGAAGGAATGAAAAGTTAATGTTTGCTAATGCTGGTCAGGAGAGCGGTTACATCGTTTCTTGTGATTAATTTTTGCCTAAATTGCTTCTTTAAAATATTTTAATAAATCCTTTTTACCTGAATTCATGTCTCAACCGAGCAGTTCTGAACGAAGAACATTTATAAAAGCCAGCGCGATGGCAGTGGCCGGAATGGCCGTTTCCAATTGGTCATTTGCTAAAAACGCAGCCGATTTTCCAGTTGTCCGCATTCCTGCCGATAAGCGGAGCTTCACCAGTCCTGCGGTAGAAGCTACCATTACGCGGATGAAAAAAGTGATCAAAGACCCGGAGTTGGCGTGGCTTTTTGAAAACTGCTTTCCTAACACCATTGACACCACCGTCCACTACAAGCCTATCGACGGCAAGCCCGACACATTCGTCATTACCGGCGACATCGACGCCATGTGGCTCCGCGACAGTACAGCGCAGGTTTGGCCGTATTTACCATTGCTAAAAGAAGACAATAAACTAAAAGATATGGTCGCCGGCCTCATCAACCGCCAGACCAAATGCATCATCATCGACCCCTACGCGAACGCATTTTATGACCGCCCCAAAGAAAGTGAATGGACCAAGGACGTAACAGACATGAAACCCATGCTCCACGAACGCAAATGGGAGCTGGACTCGCTGTGCTACACCATTCGACTTGCTTACAATTATTGGAAAATCACAGGAGACACCAAGCCATTCGACGCCGATTGGACGAAGGCAATGGGTTTAATCCTGAAAACCTGCAAAGAACAGCAACGCAAAGACGGCCCCGGCCCTTACAAATTCGGTCGGGTTACATCGTGGTCTACGGACACGGTTCCGGGCAATGGTTACGGTAATCCCGTGAAGCCAAATGGTTTGATAGCCAGCACATTCCGTCCTTCGGATGATGCTGCAATGTACCCATTCTTCGTTCCTTCCAATTTCTTTGCAGTCGTTTCCTTCCGCGAAGTGGCTGAAATGTTGGAAAAAGTGGGTGGCGAAGGCGCGAAAATGGCTGGTGATTTCAAAGCATTGGCAACGGAAGTTGAAACTGCATTAAAGAAATACGCCGTTTACCCGCATCCGGAATTCGGCAAGATCTATGCATTTGAAGTGGACGGTTTTGGCAATTACTTGTTAATGGACGACGCCGGAATCCCAGGCTTGATCAGTATGCCCTATCTCGGCGCAATGTCCGTAAAAGATCCGATCTACATCAATACCAGAAAATTCGTCCTGAGCGACTCAAATCCCTATTTCTTCAAAGGCAAAGCCGGCGAAGGCCTGGGCAGCCCGCACACATTGGTCAACCAGATCTGGCCTATGGGCATCATCGCGCGGGCCATCACTTCTACCGACGAAAAAGAAATTGAAGCGCAATTAAAATTGCTTAAAACCACGCATAATAATACTGGTTTTATGCATGAATCTTTTGATAAGGATGATCAGAGTAAGTTTACGCGGAAGTGGTTTGCTTGGGTGAATACTTTATTTGGGGAGTTGATTTTGAAGTTGGAAAAGGAGCGGCCGCATTTGTTGGCGAAGGTTTATTAAGCGGGCTTTGTTGGGTGACAGCGGGTTGAAACCCGCTGGTAAAAAATGTTCCGAGCCTACGGCTCTTGCGATGTAAGTGCACCATCGACGAGAAAGCCGTAGGCTCGACCGATTTCCTAGCCCGGGTTTCAACCCGGGCTTAATAGAAAACAACGGGCTGAAACCCGCTGGTAAAAAATGTTCCGAGCCTACGGCTCTTGCGATGTAAGTGCACCATCGACGAGAAAGCCGTAGGCTCGACCGATTTCCTAGCCCGGGTTTCAACCCGGGCTTTGTTGGGTGCCAACGGGCTGAAACCCGCTGGTAAAAAAAGTTCCGAGCCTACGGCTGTTGCGATGTAAGTGCACCATCGACGAGAAAGAGCCGTAGGTTCGACCGATTTCCTAGCCTCGATTTTTTGGATGATCAGGATAAATTGGATTTGATGAAGGCCAGTCCGTCACGCATGAGCTGCTCTTCGGATTCGAACATTTTGCGCCAGATGTTAGCGACTGGCAGTCTTTGGCTGAATGCTTCAATGCTGATCCAGCCGTCGTATTTAATTTCTTTGATGGCTTTAAAGACGCCTTCCCAATCTACGTTTCCTTTGCCGGGTGTAGAGCGGTCGTTTTCAGAAAGTTGTATAAATGAAATACGGTCGCCTGCTTTACGCATGGTGTCGCCGATGTTCTTTTCTTCAATGTTAGCATGGAAAGTGTCGAACATGATCTTGCAATGCGGGTGGTTCACTTCGTCTACAAAGCGGATGAGCTCGTCGCCGCAGGATGTAAGATAGAGCTCGAAACGATTGAGATATTCGAGTCCTAATGTAATGTCCAGGGATTCAGCATAATCGGCCACTTCGCGGATGCCTTCTATTGCCCATTGCCATTCTTCCTGCGTGGCGGGCTGGCCTGTGAAAACGCCCAATGCAGAATGGTAAGGGCCCATTAATTTGGTTGCACCCAGCACAAGCGAGCAATCCAATGCACTTTTCAAATGGTCAATTGTATGCCTGCGCATGGCTGGATCAGGGCTGATCAAATGTTCCGATGGGCCGCAGATCGTGTCGGTTTCACAAGCCAGACCGAGCTCGTCGAGCTTTTTACGGAAGTTAAACCAATGTGCAGGGTTGGTGTTGAAAATCGGGACTTCTACGCCGTCAAAGCCAATTTCTTTGATCAGTTCGAGGGTAGGGAAAAGGCTATCGTCAATTTGTGGCCCCCAGAGGAGGAGATTCATGCTGTACTTCATCAAAAAAGGTTTTTGGTCAGGAAATGTCCTGCTAAGATGCACACAATTTTACAATAAAAAACCGCTTCAAATTTTACCTGATTTGACAAATATCAACCGCATATTGATCTTTTAGCGGGTGCCACGATTGGATTAGGGCAAAATAAAGTAAGAGCTGAGGCAAGAAAAAAGGCAGCCTGACCATCGGATCAAAGCTGCCGCTTTCATATTTATATAAAAAAATTATTGCACTCTACTGAAAATCAACTGATTGTTATTTTCATAATAAAGAACCAGCTTATTCATTTTCAGGTCGTACAGATTTACATTTGGAATTGCGTTTACAAACAGATTACCCCACTGCGTTTCCGCACGTTCGGTGCCGCCGCCGCCCATCTGAATGGTGTTCTGTTGTGCTGTTTCATAAAAACCTGTCAGAATGTTGGTTGAGGATGTTCCTTCCAGCTCGCCTTTTTCTTTAAAATGCAGGCTTACGGGCATTTGTCCTTTAGCTAATGCAGGTTTTTTTATCGTGTCTGAATTTTGTACTATACTTTGCAGCTCCCATTTTCCAGTGAGCTCCATATTTGTGTTGATTGTGGTTGTTTTTCCACAGCTGGACAAGGCGAAAATGCCAAACAGGAACGCTAGGAAGGTAATATTTTTGTTCATGACTGCTTAATTACTGCTATTTGAAGTTATAGAATACAACGTAACTCAAAACGTTGGAATTGGATTTACGAGCGTTCAATAATTAAAAAACTATGCCATAAAAGGTCTGGCGCATAAATCCCGCAGTGCTGCACTACGTTAATTACAACGCGATTCACGGAAATTTCTTTTGCCGTTGCATAATTGATTTTTTGGATAAACGGATCAGTAGAAATCCATTACTGGCCGTATTTTGATGGCAATGTGCTACTTTTGTATTGCATGAAGGTAAAATAAAGCAGGTTTATGAAGGCGCCAATCCATAAAAATATTGAAAGCCAGGTCAGGACAGTGACGATCCAGGAGTTGAAAGCACCTCATTTCGATCCTAACTGGCATTTTCATCCACATTACCAGTTGTTCACTGTTTTGGAAGGGACTGGCAAGCGGTTGATCGGCGATTCTGTGCAAACGTTCGGTCCTGGTGATACGGTTTTCCTCGGGCCTGACGTTCCCCACCTGTGGCGCAGCGACGCGGCTTATTTCGACACCGGTTCGTCACTGGCGACACATGGCGTTGTTTTGTACTTTCAGGAGGATTTTCTGGGGAAGGATTTTTTGGAGAAACCAGAGATGCTGGCGTTGAAGCAGTTGCTTCTGGATTCGAAACGCGGCATTGAATATAAGGGTGAGTTGAGAAGCCATATCCGTTCGGAATTGATGTCGATCATGCATTCGGAAGGTTTTCAAACCATCATTCAGCTGCTCACATTGCTTGATAAGCTTGCGCATGAGCCGGGAGGCGCGCCGATTTCGAGTTACGGTTATGTCAATACTTACAAAGTTTCCGAGACTGAGCGCATGCATAAGGTGCACAATTATGTGCTGCAACACTTTTCGCAGGAAATCAGGCTGGGTGATGTGGCGTCGCTGGCGGGGATGACTGAGGCGGCTTTTTGCAGATATTTCAAAGCCAGGTCAAACAAGACTTTTATTGATTTTGTAAACGAAATCCGGATCGGGCACGCATGCAAGCTGTTATTGGAAGACAAATGGACTATTGCCCAGATTGCCTATGACAGCGGATTTGATTCTCTATCCAATTTTAATAGAAATTTTAAAAGATACATCGGGCATACTCCGAGAGAATACAAAGGAAACTACTAATCAATCAATTTTTTCAATTGCCCCGGGCTTAAGCCCGGGGCAATTGAAAAAATTGATTGATTTTATTGACTGGCTGCAACTGGTTTATCCTTTCACATAGTTTGTCCCATATGGTCCGCGTTGCGGCCGGGATAATGTTGCATTTGCTTCTTTATCACCAATATATTCTTCTTTTTTCGGGTCCCATTTCAATTTACGGCCCAATTTCATCGCTGTATGCGCGATCAAGCACGCTGAGCACGAACGTTGTGCAATTTCTGCGTGGCTCACGGTTTGTTTGCCATTTTGAATGCATTCGAGCCAGTTCTGGTGTTGTTCGGGGCTTTCGTAGAGGTGGTTTTCATTCGCCTGGATTACCGAACCCAGGATTTTAGGATCACTTGCATAAAATGCCTTATTTTCCTTTGCCGCGGCAGCTGCGCCCGGATCGGAAGCCGTCACGCCCACATTGCCACGCGAAACGAAGATCCAGCCGTCCGTTCCTTCGAATTTGACCCCGTTGGGATTGGTGCCGCCGATCTCCATTTCAACGCCATTAGCATATTTCGCATTCACCAGGAAGTCGCCGTGCACATTCCATAAGCCAGAGCCGGAAGGCGGGAATGTAGCTTTTCCATCGATTTCAATCGGGCCGGTCAACTCGGTATCCATGCCCCAATGCGCAATGTCAATGTGGTGGGAACCCCAGCCGGTGATCATGCCCGCGCCGAATTGCTCTAAACGCAGCCATCCCGGACGGTCGTTAATGTCAGTTTGGGAATGCACGCGATCCAACGTATAGTATACTTCGGGCGTTGAGCCCAGCCACATATCATAATTCAAATTGGAAGGAACGGGCATTTTTTCGGTGTTACCACCCGCCGGATCACCCGGTAAGCCTACGTAAACTTTTTTCAGCTTGCCAATGCGGCCATTGCGAACCAGCTCACAAGTTCTTTTGAATTGCGGCCACGGGTTCATGGATCGCTGCTGACTTCCCAACTGGAAAACCACTTTCTTTTTCTTGATCATATCCGCCATCATACGGCCTTCCTTGATCGTCAGCGAAGTGGGTTTTTGCATGTAAATATGCTTGCCTGCAACAGCCGCCTCCATCGCAGGCTGTGCATGCCAGTGATCGGGCGTGCTGATGATCACCGCGTCAATTTCTTTATTGGCCAAAAGCTCCTTATAATCGTCATATGCTTTCACATCTACGTAATTCGCTTTGCCGGTTTTATCCGCATATTTCTTTTCAATCCACTGTTTGCCCTGCGCAAGCCGGTTTTTATCCACATCCGCAACAGCCATCACATGAGCCACCTCATTTTTCAGGATCTCGGGCAAATCATGACCGGTTGCAATGCGTCCGATGCCGATCTGGCCAATGTTGATTCGGTTACTAGGCGCGTATTTGCCAAAAACACTTGCCGGGACGATCGTTGGGAACATGGAAGCGGCAATGATGCCGGCCGTTCCGGTGGCGGCGCTTTTCAGGAACGACCTTCTGTCCTGGCCGTTTTCTTCTGTTAAATTTTTCATTGGATTCAGGATTAATGTTTTTGATATTACTTTTTACGCACTTCGTCGGTGGGGCTTGTTGCATAAGCCCTGCTGTAATTTCTAGCTTTCTGAGGTCCTATGGCCCATTCGATGGCTCCCAGAATGTGTTTTCTCAAATCTTCCTGTTCATAATCTTCTTTCTGATGCCCAAGCGAAGTATAGAATGCGCGGCCACCGTCGTACTCATGCCACCAAACCGACGGGAAAACGGTCCCAAATGTGTCCAGTGCCTTCCCAGCAGGTTTTTGAATGGTTGTATGATCATTTACAGCCAGCACATTCAGGTTTACGCCCAGCTCTTTGATAAAATAAAATTCATCCGTTTTGCGCTCCCATTTCGCAGGTAGGTGCGCCAGGGAAGGATTTTTGGAATCCAAAACATTCACTGTGAAGCTTTGTCCGGGTTCATGCCAGAAGAAGGTTCCGCCCAGCATATCCTTGAACCAGCGCCACTTCCGCTCAGTCCCGGAGGCGGAATGCAGGCCAACAAAATTGCCGCCCGCCTGGATATAGCGCATTAACGCAACGCGCTGTGCGTCCGTATCGAAGACATTATTATTTGTATTGGAAAAAATAAGCGCGTCATACTGTTTCAAATTTTCTTCCGTAAACTTCGCAGGATCATCGCTCACATCCACCCCAAAACCATGCTCCTTCCCCAAAGCCTGGATCGCCACCACCGAAGCCGCAATGTTATCATGCACATAACCCTTCCCATTTTTAGTGTAAACCAGGACTTTGACTTTGTTCCATTTGATTTTTTGGGCTTGGGTTTCTGCCATTAAAAAAATGACAAAGAACAAAAACAGACCTATTGATTTCATTAAACTCGTGCTTCTCATGGATCTTGGATTAAGGAAATGTTTATGATTATAGTGTATAAAAGCTCTTTATAATGTTAAAAACCAATCGAATTCCCACCATCTACGGGCAACGAGACGCCGGTGATGAATTTGGCGGCGGGGGAGGCGAGAAATACTGCGGCCCAGCCGATGTCGTCTGGTTTGCCCCAGGTTCCCATGGGCGTGCGGTCCATGGCTTTGTCTCGGCGCGATGGGTCGCCGTTCATGGCAGTGAGCATCATGGGCGTTTCTATAAAACCCGGAGCTACTGCATTTATCCTTACATTATAAGGGGAAAATTCGGTGGCCAGCGCTTTCACCATGCCACCAACGGCAGATTTGGAAGCTGTATAAGCCACTACGCGGTCAATTCCGTATAATGCGGCCATGGAGGTAATCATAATGATAGAGCCTTGCTTGCGCACGATCATTCGCTTGCCCACTTCTCTTGTTACGGCAAAAACCGCATGTAAATTGGTTTGAATAACACGGTCGAAATCTTCATCTGTGACTTCAATGGCGTGTTTTTTCATATTAATGCCTGCATTATTCACCAGAATATCAATCGGGCCATGCTTCGCCTCAATGCTCTCGATCAATGCGGGAATGGTGCTTAGTTGCGTGACGTCATTGGTAAAGTAATGCACATTAGGCCCGAGCGTGGCGACCGCTTCTTGCAAAACACCTTCGCGCCGACCGGTTATAACCACTTTGGCACCGGCCTGAACCATGCTTTGAGCAATGTAAAAGCCAATGCCGCTTCCGCCGCCCGTGATAAGCGCCAGTTTTCCGGCGAGTGAAAAGACATTCAAAGCGGCTGTGTTAGAATCTTCAATTTCAGGCATTTCTATAAAAATCGTAGGTGATTAAATGTTCTTGTTCGGCATTTTAATAATGAAAAGCACGCTTAATGCCCACTTCCAATCCGCGGAGCTCTGCCAATGCTTTCAATCGCCCGATGCCGGAATAGCCGGGATATGTTTTTTTGTGCAGATCATCGAGCATCTGGAAACCGTGATCGGGACGCATAGGGAGCTCAATGTCCTGATAGCCAGCTTCCTTACGTTTTTGCTCTTCGGCTAATAATGCTTTCACGACGGCGTACATATCTACATCTCCGTACAGGTGCGGTGCTTCGTGGAAATTTCGGGTGCCATCTTCGCGCTTCGTGGTTCTCAAATGCACGAAATGAATGCGGTCGCCGAAGCGTTCAATGATTTTAACAAGGTCATTATCAGCTCTTACACCCAGCGAACCGGTGCAGAATGTGATCCCATTGGCCCGTACATCACTAGCTTGCATGAGTTCGTCGAGATCGGCTTCCGTACTGACAACCCTCGGCAAACCCAATAACGACCTCGGCGGGTCATCGGGGTGAATGCAGAGGCTTACGCCCAGTTCGTGTGCCAGGGGCGCAACTTCTTTGATAAAATAATACAGATTTTCGCGCAGCTGCCGATCACCAATGTGCGCATAAGCGTCCAGCAGGCTTTGGAAATTAACAAGATCAAATGCCTCTTCCGAGCCGGGTAATCCTAATAAAACAGTGTTTGTGAGATGAGAGATTTCTTCGGGCGACATGCGCTCGAATTTTTCCCCAGCTGATTGCTGAATTTCAGGCTCGTAATCGGCCAAGGCGTTGGGCCTGCGAAGAATGTAAATGTCAAACAATGCGAAATCTTCCCAAACGAAGCGAAGGGTTTTATGGCCTTCGGGCATTGTATAGTCCAGCTGCGTACGCGACCAGTCCAGCACCGGCATGAAGTTGTAACAAACGATCCGGATCCCGCTGGCCGCAAGATTTTTTAATGATTGCTTATAATTTTCAATGTAAACTTCCCGGGTAGGAAGGCCTTTTTTGATGTGTTCATGAACGGGAAGACTTTCAACAACCAGCCATTCAAGCTTCGTAAATCGTTCATTACCAGCCTCAATCAGCGCTTTTCGTTCTGCGATCGCTTCGGGCAACCACACATCGCCTACGGGTATCTGGTGCAGCGCGCTGACAATTCCGGCGCATCCGGCCTGGCGTATGTCCATCAGTGAAACGGGATCATTAGGCCCGAACCAGCGCATGGTATGAATCATAGGATAAATTGCATATTAAGTTATAAATATGCAGACGCGATTGTTTGCGCTTTCCCCTACATCTTCACTTCAATGACAAAAATCTGCTGAGAAGCAGGCTTTCCTTCATTTTGTATCAACCGATTGAATGCTAATGTCTTACCGTCGGGTGACCATACCAAATTAGAGGGCGAGGGATCGGTAGGCTGCGTGATTTTTCCGAATCTTTGTTCAAAAGGCGCGTTGCCAATTTTGCAAATTGTAATGCTTCCCTCGTGAATGTAACCCACCGCTTTCCCGTCCGGACGCCATCTTACGTTCCCCGAAACATTAGATCCGTGTGCAGTAAGCTGACGCGGCTCCCCGCCCAATGGTGAGATCAGGAAGATCTGCTCAACACCATTTTTATCTTTTGCCAAATAGGCAAGCGAAGTTCCGTCCGGCGATGAGCGCACAATGCCTGTGCATCCTGGAAATTGGGTTTCAGCAGTGAATGTCAGTCTCCTTTGGCTTGCCCCTTTGGGAGGCATCGGGAAATCATCTCTTGTTCCTTCCAATGGCCCAAGTTCGCCGGGCTGCGTAATGTCGTTGGGGATATCGACGATAAATACTTCGTTCACATCCTGGCTGCTTTTATTTTTTACAACACCAATAAATGCTCTTGCAAGCTGCTTCTCGCCGTTTTTTAACAAATAACCATTCGTCCCAACCCAGCTGTCACCTGCTGCATGGCTGATCTGATCGCTTCCTGGTTCGGGATTTGGAACAACACGAACTACCAATGCGCTGAACCACTCACCGGAAACGTTTTCTTCATTTTTGTCGACATTTACGGGCTTTATTTTTGCGGAAACGCCTATTGTTCGCAGGTTTCGCTTTTGTCCCGTAGCATCTTCAAGGGCTTTCAGGATGGCATCATTATAAGTAAAACCGATCCATTTTCCGTCGCCGCTCCATTCGTGCCGGTGCGTGCCGCCGCGTAATGCGCCGGGCGTGAATGGAAAAGTTACATCCCGGGCGTCCATATAAATCGGAACGTTCGGGTTTGCGTCTTCAATGATCACGCCTGTTCTGCGCCATTGCTGATATGGGTTTTCCTTTGTGCTATTAGCCAGGCCATGAATAAAAACAACGGCTTGCGCGACCGGGCTATAACTCACTGCGCCCGCTCCCGGCCCCCATATTTGATTGTTTTTTATTTCAAACAAAACCTTTTTCTCACCTGTTTCAATGTTTACTTTCTCAATCTTAGCTGATTCCGCAATGCCGCCGCTGTCTGTCCGTGTGTCATAAACCAGCCATTTCCCATCGGGTGAAAAGTTGTCGTTATTGTCCAGATCGTGACGACAACCGTAATCCTGGGTAACCTGTTTCTCCTGCAGATAGGATTCTGTTTGGCAAGACAGCATTGAGAATAGCATTATTGTGATTAGAAAATAACGTTGAAATTGCATGAAGCTATTTTTGTGGTGCGCTGATGACCCCGAGATAACGCCCCATCCAGTAGGGCAAAAGCCAGATATCACCCGCACTATACTCACCGTCACCGTTTCGGCCTTCCCGGTCCAGGCTGAACATGTTGGCATTGTGGCGCTGAACCTGGCGCTCGTCGGGCGGGAGCACTTCCCTGGTGGTTTGCCGGCGGAAGTTAGGTTCGATCAACTCAATGTCTTTACGGTGGCTGTTTTTAATGTTCCAGTCGATCAGGTCGAGCGGGTGTTCCTGTAAATACCAGACCGCTTCTTTCAGATCAAAATCTTTTACTCCGGTCATTGCTGTGAAAATGTTCCAGGCGCCTTCTTTTTCAGGACGCTCAACCTGCCAGTGATCAAGGATCTGCTGCTTGTATTTCACTTTCAGTGTATCATTAAGTGCGTAGCGATAGAGGCCCCAGTAACCCACAAAGTACATTTCATCATCGGAATGGTTCCAGCCGTCGGACATGTGCTTACTGTGCTCATCCGCGTCTGCCGGGGCTTGTCCGATCACTTTCATGGAACGCATCATGTTCTCGAAATAGCCATGCTTGTTCATCAATTCAAACGCTTTGGCTTTGTATTTTTCTTTTTTTGTAAAATGATAAGCCGTCTGCAGCATGGACACAATGTTGGAAGAATTCAGCTTCCGGTCCCCAACATTGATTGGAAAAGCATTCACATACTCAGGGTTCCATTTGCCCCACATGGTCGGTTTTCCATCAAAATCTATCAGATATAAATCATTTTTAATGATGTGCGACATCAACGTGTCAATCAGCGCAACCGCCCGTTTTTTCATAGACGGATCATCGACAAGCTCTGCCATGGCACCGAATGCGAACACATGCCCGATCACTTCATCGCTGCTGGTGGTCGATTTCCAATCCCATTCTTTTTCAGCAGAATGCTGCCAACGCTCGCTGTCACTCAGCTCCTTAATGTGCCCCGATCGCTCAAAAGAGCGCGCCGGAAAGCCGGGAATTCCGGTTACCGAGTACAATCTTTCCAAAGCGTCCAGGGATTCCTTGCAATTTTTCAGTGCTTCGGGATCTTTTGTCACGGCGTAGCGGAAAATTTCGCCGCCCAGATACATGGAGGTCCAAAGTCCGTCATTATCAGAATCTTCCATAAAACCCGTTGCAACATTTCCGTGATCCATGTTAACCAGTGAGGCATTAAACCCGTTTCTGATGTGCCGCTGCCTTACTTGTTTTTCAAACAGCAAAGCTTTTTCTTCAAGCGACATGGATTTGAAATTGATCTGACCTAACCCTTTGTTTGTCAATATCAAAACTGAATTTTTAGGCCCTTCTGCAATGTCAACGACCTTGTTGCCCGGCAGCCAGCGCTCACCATAGTAGTAATCGAACTTATTATCTGCCCGGAGTGCAAATGCGCCTTCATCTGATCCAAACCAGATGCGGTTATTCACCTCTTTCACGGCTGTTATCTTATTGACCGGAAGCTTGTTGTGGATAGTCCCGGTTTGTTTTTTTGAGGTTATATCAAAAACATGATAGCCATTGCTGGTTCCGATTATAATGTTCTTTTCTTTATTAGCGAGGTCGAAAGCCGTGAAGTTGTTCCCTGAAAAAGCCTTGGTCAACACATTATTTCCAACCGGAAGATTATAAAGCGACTTCCTTCCCAGTATCCAGAACTGATTCCCTGTGCTTTGGAAAACAATGTCCAAAACCTCGTCATCGGGCAGATTGCCGCTCCAGATGTTCTTTGAATCCTGAGCCAATTGCAGCGACTTGCCATCCGATATCAGGAATGCAATGTTGTTGCCGCCGGCAAAAATGCTGGCTTTGGGCAATGTATGTTTTGAAAGGAGTGTTCCGGCCCAGGCGTTGCTGAGGATGAAGGATTCGGTCAGATATACATGCTGGTCCTGGTAGCTTGCGATTGCGGCGATCTTTTTGTCCTTCATAAACCGATAGGAATTATCTGCGCGAATGCTTCCCGGATATAAAAACTGGCCGTTTTCAGGGTGTAGCAAGCCATCCTTGCCCAGGATCTGCATATTCTCATTCCGGTCGGCAATGACCTGCTGCAAATTCATGCCCTCATTAGCGTAGAATTTGATGCTGTAATCCTGTTTGAATGGCTTATCCTGATGGACGGTCTGTGCGGAATTCTTGCCGACGGATAATGTCATCAAGAGGAAAATCAGGGGCAGGAAACGGAGGTTGGGCGTTTTAAGCATTAACTATTTATAGGTTTAGTATTGTATTTTTTGTGTTGGCATGAAGCGGACTTTCCCCTTCCGCCTGATCTCTATAATAACTTCGGATCTACGATGACGTATTTGATTGATTTTTTGCCTTTTTCCGGATGGTAGGAATAGGTCATGTGTAACAGGCCATCGGCAGTCTGAATGAGCGAAGGGTAGGAGTAGCCGCCTTTTTTGGATTTATCGTTTTCGATCCAGCCGCGTTTCCAGGTTTTTCCTTCATCTGCGGAAATCCGGAGGGTCAGTTCGTAACGTCCGTCATCGATGTCGTTTCCCAGAAAAGCCCATTTACCATCATTCAAAACCAGGAATTCTACACTGGCGGTGTTAGGGATGTCTGTTTTTCGCGTTGCTGTCCAGCTTTCGCCATTGTCTAAGGATTCGCTGTAATGTACGCGTGTAGGCGGGTCACCGCTGTCGCGCATGAAGGCGACCAGATTACCATTTTTTTTCAATCCCAATGCCGGCTGGATGGGGCCGCGGCCTACAATGGGCAAGCCCGGGCGCCAGGTTGCGCCGTGATCTTCCGAAATGGCTGTTAAGGAAAGGTTATAGCCGTCGGAGTAGAGCGGCAGTACGATTCTTCCGTTTTCCATTAGCAATGGTTTGATCCGGGTCATCCAGCCAATGCTCCGTTTTACAGGATCTTTTGCAGCCTCCTGGATCATGCCGTCGTATCTGGGTGCGTACCCGGCCCATCCTGCGTGATTTGCAGGAAGATCTTTAAACTTTTTTGCGACTTCGACAGCAAATTTGTCATCGGGTTTTAGCAGAATATTGTCCTGCCCGGTCCAGTTCGGTGCGCCGTCGCCGTTATAATCGGTTGTCGTTTTTGTTCTTAAAATAGACTGTTCCCACAGGTTAGCCAGCACGGCAATCCAAACCAGGAACAGCTTACCCTTTGCATTCAGAAACAGAACCGGGTTGCAATCGGGAATGTGCGGCGTATCGGCCAACAGGAATGGTTCGCTCCAATTTTTTGCTCCCTTTTTTAATCTTGAACCCATGATGCGCACATCGTCCGCCGTGCGCTCGCCGCTTCCCTGGAACCAGGCAACGAGAAAATCGCCATTCGGTAAGCTCACAATGCTGCTTCCATGAACGTGCTGTTCTTGTTGTGGAAAAATGAGCATTTGCTGTCTGACGGCACTGTTTTGGGCAAAAGTGGCTGTTACAGATAGCAGCGATAACAAAAAAGGAAAGAATATTTTCATACTAATCATTTGATCATGTTTATATAACGGCCCATCCAGTAAGGCAGGAGCCAAAATACCGGCTCCCGTTCTACTTGCGGGTTGCCACCAGCCATTGTCCAGGGATTTTTATCCCAACGCACGGTCATGCGGATACTTGCGGGCTGCAATGCATCCACCTGCTGATCTTCCAGAACCGGCGTTCTTACAATTTTCAGGTCTTCTCTTTTGCTATGGTCAATTGGCCAGTCGATTAAATCCAGTGGCGTATCGACGAGGAAATCGATGGAGTTATCCAGCTCTGCTTTCTGGCCGGATGAATAGCTATATATAAAGTTAATGAGCGGGTTATGGTCTGCCTTTCGTTTTTCAAACCATTTGTTTAAATGCGCTTTGTAAAAATTCAGGCGCTCGGGATCTTTCTCGCATTTGAGCAAGATCGGATAAAGGTAAGCTTGCAAAACCACGTCAAAGTAAATAAACCAGGCGGGGTTCTGGTTCGTGACTTCTCCCATGTTTTCAAGATATTTTTCATCCTTTATGAGCCTTATGTACTCATTTTCATACTTTTTATTACCAGTTACGTGATAGGCCAGCGTCATGAAAGCGAGCAATTCCATCGAATTCTGGTTGCGGTCGGGAAGCCATTCGGGATCTCGGTTGAGCTTGTCGGGTGACCAGACGGACCAGCGTGTATGTGTGCCGTCGACGTCTGTCAGATTCAGGTTATTTTTCATTAAATGATCCACAATCCTGGCAATATGCGCTGCTATGACCTTTTTCTCGTTTGCGTCCGCGACCAATGTGTAGTAGAAATAATAGCCAAACATATGTCCGCACATTTCATCGCTGCTTGTATCACCTTTCCAGAGCCACTTTCCATCTCTGGATTTGTGCCAGCGTACTTCCACAGGCTTGAAGCGCGGTTCTTTGACGAGTTCATCCGCTTTTTCTCTTTCAGTAAAAGTCCGGTTGGCGTCATGCACGTTTTCCCAATCCGATGGGACAATAGTTCTGGCGAAAAAGCCATCCGTATCTGTCACTTCCTGCAATAATTTCAGGAAACCAAATGCCTTCGCAGCATTGGCTTTTGCTTCCGGGCTTTTTGTGGCAGCATATCTGAAGCTTTCCATGGCGAGGTAATTTCCTGTGTATTCGCCGTCATTATCATCATCATCGGGCTGCCACGAAGTTGTATCGCCGGGAATCCGCAAATGTGCCTGACCGGCAATCCAGGGTGCGCGCATGTGCCTTTTCATTAATATATTGTAGAAAAAGGCACTTTTTTGTGCCAATGTCATCATTCTCTTCCGGATCGCGCTCACACCCTTTGGCGTTGCGATCCACGCCGTTCCCTCCTTGTCAAATGCGATTTTGTTAATCTGGTCATCCATTAACCAGCGCCTGGAAAACAGCAACGAATGGCTGCCATCAGGCCTGAAACGTACAATGCCTGCCTGCGTGCCTACCCACATGGAGCTGTCAGGCGCATAACGGACGGATGTAACGTAGACAGATGGAATGCCATTTTCGGGTTTAATTTCTTTTTCTTTTTTATCCAGACCACGAATCGTGATGCCACCCAGTCCACCGATCCAAAGTTTATTGTTCCCATCCAGCGCCAGACCTTTGGCATAACCGCTGATTAATGCGTCGGTTTTATAGTAATGGCTTAAACCGGTTTTTGTCCAGTGATACATTCCCACATCCGTAGCAATCCATAAGCCCTTGTTTTGATCTGAAATCACATCCCGAACGGATCTGGAAATGTTGCCGTTAACTTTCTGGAAACCTTTTCCTTCGTTGACCCAAAAACCACCCGGCCCCAATGCGTATACGCCTTCTTTTGCTGCACAAATGGCCGAGACAGGCCCTTGTGGTCCGCTTACTTTTTCCAGTCGGCCCGCTTTATAGGAGAATACTCCGTTCCAGGTTCCGAGCCACATTGTGCTGTTCGCGTCTGATTCTACGGCATAAGCGGGACCGTTGTCGTTTCCACTGATAATGCTGGACCAGTCGCGGCTATCCTTCTTTTTTTGAAAAATGCCGGCTGCTGTGGCGATCCAGATCGCAGATTCCTGGTCAACTGCAATGCTCCTTACATCGTTTTCTGCATTTCCGCTTCCTACGGGAAATGCTTCATGAAATTCCTGAATAAAAGGTTTATCTTGATAACTGACGTTTGCGGATCTGTCGGGCTGCTCCTTTTTACAGGAAACAGCCAGTACGAAGGAGACCAGCAAAAGGCAATTTTTTAAAAGTCTTTGCGCGTGGCCGTTCATGCGTCGGCGTATTTTACATTTTCCTGAAAGAGGAGGGTTATGAGTTTTTTGTATTGGGAAAAATCGGGAATGAGCAAATGTGCACCTGCTTTTACGAGACGTGGCCGTTTTGCCGGATTGTGGCCGAAACGCTGGACTTCATTGCTGGTAATGCCCACCGCAATGCCGCCAGCGCGCCTGCCTTCACGGATTTCGTCCGGGCCGTCACCAAAAACAGCCAGTTCATTTCCGTTAAGATTGTTGTCCTTAATGATCTTTTCGATGATCATTTTTTTGGAAAACTTGGTGTAATCCTTCAATGCACCATAAATACCGCCGTCGAAAAGATGTGCATAGCCAAGCATTTCAGCTTCATGCTTAACATCTTCGGCGTCTGTTCCGCTGGCGAGATACATGGTTACACCTTGTTCTTTCAGCTCCTGCAAGAAGGCAACGGCACCTTTCATGGTGTAGTCTTCCTGTCCAAGTTCTCCCGCAGCCAGCTTCTCCATCCGCTTGTTGACCATTTCCATTAAGCCATCATTATATAATGCTTTGTACTGGAATTTGTCCAGAATCTCATGCTCAGGCACATATCCCGCTTCCCGAACAAGGTTCACCAAACCTTCCATCTGGTAAATCGTCTGAATGCCAGTCGTTTTATGGATAAACTCTTTTACCTGGCCCAAAACCTTATGGAAAGCATTGGCGTCGATTGTATCGTAATGGTCGCCTAGAATGGCCTTCATCATGACCGGCTCCATAATTTCTTCCCAGCCCTGCCGCAGCGAGCTAATCGTTCCATCGTGATCGAAAACAGCATAGCGGATCTGACCCAGCTTTTCCAGCACGCCTGGTTCGCACAGTTCAACTTCCGTATCCTGCAAAAACACGGCACTGCGTTCGTTTTCTGCCAGATCAGCATTATAGATAAAATCAGGATCCTGGCTTACCGAGAGAATTTCCTGAGCATTGGCTGTGCCGGTGGTGTACAGTTTCTGAACCGTGACGGCTGCCGCGAAATTGCCGAATGTGGCGGCTTCAACGGGAGGGAAACCGGCTGCAAGGCAAAGCGTGATGGCGCTGATGGCCGTATCGCCTGCGCCAACCGTGTCCAGCTTGCTTTTGAGCTGGATTCCGTGGACTTCCCGGGCACCCGTTTGATCGAATGCGATTATTCCGCGTTCGCCGCAAGTCACAAACACCGGCTTTTTGTACTTTTCGTAAACCGCGCGACCATATTTTTTTACCTCCGTGATCGGAACATTATCGCCGGGATTTACAAGTTCACCATTCAATGACGCTATTTCCCGGTCGTTGCATTTGAGAAACGTGTTTTCAAAGCGATCATTAAAATGCCTGGAATCGAGCATCACGATCTTATCACTGTATTTCGCGAAGAGCGCGTTAGCCTGATCTATAAAGTGTGCATTATTAATGCTTCCTGTGACTTGCTGATTAAAAATCAGTGCATCCGATTCCTGTGATGCCTGTTCAATCGCTGCGAGGAGATTTCGATCCGTTTCGTCGCTGCGTTCATTATATACGCCGAAATCAATGCGGGGTTCTTCCTTTCCGTCAACGAGCCTTTTCAGGTAACTATATGTACTGAAATGCTCCTTCTGAATAAATAGCGCACTTGTATCCGCTCCCAAATTTTCCAGTTGCGACCGCAATTCCCTGCCCTGCATATCGTCTCCGATGGTCCCGATCACGCGGATCCCGGCGGGTTTCAATGCGGATAAATTGGCTACAACATTGGCAGCGCCGCCCGGCGTATAGTAATGTCTGGTAACGGCCTGGGCCTGCAAGCCGGTTTCAATCGAAACTTCCGATCCACGTTCATCCATAATCCAATAGGAATCGAGGCAGAAGTCGCCATAGACGGCGATTTTGACTGAGGATATTTTTTCGATGATATGTTGAATGCGGCTTTGGTCCATGGATAACGATTCGGCTTTTGGAATATAATACTCCTGATCACAAATGACAGGCTATCGGCGCTCACGGCATTTTGCTGAAATGTTATAAAATTGTTAACCGGCTCTTTTGCTCCCTGCGTAAAAAGTCCGTTTTTAATAGTAGATTCTGCTAAGAAATGACTGATAATGAGTATATATAACGGCTGATCGCTGTTTGTTTAACTAAATATTAATAAAACTGGATTGCGCAAATTGAAGATATTTTTACGCATTTTGCGATTTGCATTTCAAAATCTAAGCGTAGATTTATGAAAGAATTACGAATAAGCCGCTCAACATAAAACTTTGCCGCATCGAAGAAAAGCAAAATTTACAATTGCTTTGGTAATGTTTTGACCAATGAAATTTTAGAAAATATCCTGATAGTCAATTTTATTTCGATTTTGTGACGATGTAATCTTTAATAATGGTTCATGTTACTATATCAAGAAATAAAGTTGTAAAAGAAATATTTTCTCTATTGAATGTACGTGCTAACCCTATATATAATTCGATAAAACTCTACAACCGTGGCCTACCCTGACGAAAATATCCTGAGAAAAGTAACGCAAGGCGACGAACAGGCTTTTGCTGAACTTTACAATTATTATAAGGCTCCTGCTTTGCGTTTTACCACGTCTTTGTTGAAAGATGAAGAAGAGGCGGAAAACATGGTTCAGGATGTTTTTATTAAAATTTGGGTGAAAAGAGATCACATTAAGCCCGAGTATAACTTCAATTCTTACCTGTTTACCTGCCTGCGGAATATGGCTTTTGATCATTTCAAGAAGATCGAAAAGAGCGAGCTGTTACGTAAGAATTACATGGAAGCCATCAGAATGGCGGATGAAGACGAAAAGGAAGAAGGAGAAAGGAGGATCAGCCTGATTGTAGCGGCTGTGGATTCGCTTTCGGTGAAAAGAAGGCAAATTTTAAAGCTGAATATTGAAGAAGGGAAATCTTATCAGGAGATCGCTGAGTTTCTTAGGATCTCTAAAAATACAGTGAAAAACCAGCTGGTTAAGGCGAAGCAGATCCTGAGAGAAAAGGTGGATTTTGCGACAGCGTATTAAAGCTTTTCAAACGGTCATAAAAAAAGCAGAAGCGCGATTGCTTCTGCTTTTTTTATTTCAAATTGCCTAATTTGGCGAGATCCAGATCTTTTAGTGCGTCTTTAAGCTGATCCACCGTAATGTGGTCGCCCTGCACATTGACGACGAAGCGATCGGCTACGAGCACATTCACTTCCCCGGATTTGCCTTCGTTGTCGTATTTCTCGAACGCTTTATATCCCTCGATTTTTGTTGTTTTTTCGTATCCGGTGGTCGTTTCTTTATCAATTTCGGCCATCGACCAGCCTGCAAGTGCCATGGTCGATACACCGGCAATGCCTCCCGTATCGACAATTTCAATGTTCAGATTTTCGTCGCCTTCACCTTTGTATTTGGCGCTTGCCGTAGAAACAGTGAAACCCATCGCTCCTGATTTTTCGCCGGTGGCTTCCGTGCGGGACATGCCGGCAATTTTTTCAGGCATGAGCTCTTTCAGTTTCCGAAAGTCGATCGGGTCAACGGCTTCGCGGCTTCCCATTTCTTTTGCTTTATCGGCAAATGCCTCCAATGCATCGACAGCGGATTTATCAGCCTCCTGCTCAGCGCCTTCCTGCTCGGCCCCTTCTTTATCTTCCTGCTTCCCTCCGCAGCTGCTCAAAAGCATGGCAGACGCAAGCACCAACGACAGCATAAACGATGTTTTCATCTTGACGGGTTTTTAAATTCAATATTAAATTATCCGGCCAGTTGATGCGTTGATTTTCTCGACTGGTAAATAAAATATAAACCAAGTAATACGGCTGGTATACTCAGAATCTGACCCATATTCAGCAGATAATTGGCTTCGAATGCTTCCTGGTTTTCTTTCAGGAATTCGTATAGGAAACGTAAGGTGAAGACCCAAACGAAGAAAATCCCGACCATTAAGCCACGCGGCGTCGCTGCCTTGTATTTGTTCCATATCCAAAGCAGGATAAAGAAGAGTATAAAACACGAAATGGACTCATAAAGCTGGGCGGCGTGGCGGGGAATCTGACGGAATTCGGTGTTTTGAACAAAAACAAAACTCCAAGGAACATCGGTAGGCTTACCCACGATTTCGGAGTTCATTAAATTTCCAAAACGGATGAATGCGCCAGCCAGTGCGATCACTATCACCATCCTGTCGGCAACCCATAAAAACGTTTGCCCGGTTGCGGTTCTTGATCGGGAATAAAGCCAAAGACCTGTTATGATCCCGATAATGGCTCCATGGCTCGCCAGACCGGCATAGGGAGGAAGAATTACTTCAAGCGGTTTTTTGAAAAGAACTTCTGGCTCGTAAAATATAAAATGGCCGAGGCGCGCTCCGATGACCGTGGACAGCACCATATATAATGTGAGCGAATCAATATCTTCCAGCGGTTTTCCTTCTTTCTTGAAAACATGGATCATTACTTGTTGTCCAACGAGGAAGCCGGCGGCGAAGAGGAGGCCATACCAGCGTACAGGAAATGGTCCAAAATCACCAATTTGAGGAATAGTGAAAATTTCAGGACTGACATTCCATATTATATACGAAATCATGCTTTTATGATGTTAATTGCCAAATATACTACTTTGACACAAGAAGCGAAATGAAATTTTTACTCATCGGGCTGGTTCGGATTTACCAGGGTGTGCTGTCTCCTTACCTGCCTAATTCTTGTCGGTATACGCCCACTTGTTCGCAGTATATGATCGAGGCAATCAGCAAGCATGGCGTTTTAAAAGGCACCTGGTTGGGCTTAAAACGGTTTTCAAGATGTCATCCGTGGGGCGGTCACGGACATGATCCGGTTCCTTAACCAATCGCCACTTTCCGCAGAATGGAATCAATGATCGCCATTGTTCTTACGCCGTCTGCTTCTGCTTCGTAGTTGAGTAAAATCCGGTGGTTCATAATGTCGGGTGCAAGCTCCTTAATGTCTTCCGGCAACACATAATCGCGTCCTTCCAGATATGCTAGCGCTTTTGCCGCGCGGTTCAGATAAATGGTTGCGCGTGGCGAAACGCCAAACTGGATGTAACGCGCCTCATCACGAAGCCCGTAATCCAGCGGTCTGCGGGTGGCGAAGACCAGCTCGATAATGTATTTTTCAAGCGTTTCCGAAATGTTCACTTTGTTGACATTGTTCCGAATCGCGAAAATATCCTCTTTGTTCAGGATCGGTTTGATCTGGTAGTCATAGTTAATGTCCGACATGCGGCGCATTACTTCCAGTTCTTTGTCCTTTTCAAGATAATCGACGTAGACTTTCATCATAAAACGGTCGATTTGCGCTTCCGGAAGCGGATATGTTCCTTCCTGCTCCACAGGGTTCTGCGTGGCGAGCACCACAAATGGCCGGTCGAGCAGATAAGTTTCATCCCCGATCGTCACCTGTTTTTCCTGCATCGCTTCCAGCAAAGCAGACTGCACCTTGGCAGGAGAGCGGTTCACCTCGTCGGCAAGAATGATATTTGAAAAAATAGGCCCCTTTTTAACCTCATAATCCCCAATCTTAGGCTTATAAATCATTGTCCCGATCAAATCGGCGGGCAACAGGTCGGGCGTAAACTGGATCCTTTTAAAATCAAGGTGCAGCACCTTTGCCATTACGTTGATTGTCAATGTTTTGGCTAGTCCCGGCACGCCTTCCAGCAGAATGTGGCCGCCGGTGAAAAGGCCTATCAGGAGCCTGTTGAGCAATTTATCCTGCCCTACAACCACCTTACCCATCTCATTCAGCACATCCTTTATTTTCTCTATATACATTGATGATTGGTCTATATGTTGGCGGTTTTCCTTTGGCCCCCGGCCCCTGAAGGGGTGTTTTGGCGGTTTTGGTTCTTGGCGGTTTTCCTTTGGCCCCCGGGCCCCTGAAGGGGTGACTACCGATACGCTAGACACCCCTTCAGGGGCCGGGGGCCAAAGGCGGATGTTTACTTCCAGATCGCCCTTACGAAGCGGTCTTTTCCGTGGATGTCGCGCAGAATTTCAACGTTCTTGTAATGTCTTTCCTCAAAAACCTGCTTGGTTCCAGCTCCAAAGTGCTCGTTGATCTCTACGTAACACTTTCCTTCGGGTTTTAAATGGTGTATGCCAAAATCTGCGATGGCTTTGTAAAACAGCAATGGGTCGCTGTCTTCCACGAACAATGCTTCATGGGGTTCAAAGCGGAGGACATTCGGGCGCATGTGTTCTTGCTCGGAATAAGTTACATATGGCGGGTTACTCACGAGGCAGTCAAATTGGATAATGTTGCCGGGGAGCGGGAACGTGACATTAAGCATATCCTGCTTGGCAAACGTTACATCTGCAATGAGCTGACGCGCATTTTCGCGGGCAACTTCAAGGGCTTCGTCCGAAACATCCCAGGCGTGTACCGAAACGTGTGGCAGGAAACGTGCGAGCACAATGGCAATGCAGCCACTGCCGGTTCCAATGTCCAGGATAGAAATATTTTTGTCAGGTTCTGCGTAATCGCGGGTGACCATTCTTACCAGCTCTTCCGTTTCAGGGCGCGGGATCAGTACGGAGGATGAAACGCGGAATTCGAGTCCGCAAAACTCGGTGGATCCGATGATATGCTGAACAGGTTCATTGTCATTCAACCGCGCGATAATCGTATCCCAATCCGGCTGTGCCGTGTTTTCAGGAACCGGTCTGTCCACGAGTACATCAATATTGCGAAGCCGCATATAATGTTCGAGCAACATAAAAGCGATTGCCTGCGCTTCTTTTTCGGGATAAACTGTAATGCCTTTTAGTATATATTGATATAACTGACGTGCCGAAGTCATTTTCTGGTGTTTTTTATTCCAATGTCGGAAAGTTAGCAAATAATAGGAACTCACGAAAGTTGAGTTTAAAAGGAGGTTTGTATTTTTGCCGGATGGACGCAGATATTCAATGGATGAGACGGGCTTTGCAGCTTGCCGGCAACGGTCGGGGAAGTGTAAGTCCTAACCCGATGGTGGGGTGCGTGATCGTCCATGAAGGCAACATCATAGGAGAGGGCTGGCACCGGCAGTATGGCGGTCCGCATGCGGAAGTTTGGGCTGTTAACAATGCGGAATTGAAAGGAAATGCGCATTTGCTGCCGGCATCCACTGCCTATGTTACATTGGAACCTTGCTCACATACGGGCAAAACCCCTCCCTGCGCGGATCTGATCATTAGTAAGCAACTCAAAAAAGTGGTCATTTGTAATAATGATCCTAACCCACTGGTGTCCGGAAGAGGCATTTCGCGTATGCTGGATGCTGGGATTGAGGTTGAAATCGGCGTGCTGGCGGCGGAAGGTTTGGCACTTAATAAGCGGTTTTTCACTGCTATGGAGCAAAAAAGGCCTTTTGTAGTCCTGAAATGGGCCGAAACGGCGGACGGATTTCTGGGACCGGAAACGGGCGGGGCGCTGCGGAT
The DNA here is from genome assembly GCF_000428845.1 of Dyadobacter alkalitolerans DSM 23607. Taxonomy (GTDB): domain Bacteria; phylum Bacteroidota; class Bacteroidia; order Cytophagales; family Spirosomataceae; genus Dyadobacter; species Dyadobacter alkalitolerans. The sequence goes on from NZ_AUAS01000008.1 coordinate 154,458, forward strand.
CAGCGGAACGCTTTCAAACATGCGTGTGCATCAATGGCGGACGGAGGAAGACGCAATTTTGGTAGGTTATAAAACCGCATTAATGGACAATCCCCGGCTGAATGTGCGCAACTGGGAAGGCCGTGATCCGGTGCGCGTTGTGCTGGACAGACACTTGCAGCTTCCGCAGACATTGAATGTGTTTAGCAAAATACAGCCGACGATTGTTGTTAATTATTTGCAGGAGAGCAGCTCGCCGGATTCGCCAGAGCGTTATTCGTCCAGTTTGAATATTAGTTATTTAAAAGTAAACCCAGGTGCAGACGAGATCGGACAAATGCTCAAAAGCCTGTTAGCCAGGAAAATTCAGTCCGTCTTCGTCGAAGGCGGTGCAGCAGTGATCAATGCGTTTTTGCAGGCTGGCTTATGGGACGAGATTCGCCGTTGCCAGGGCCCGGCGGTTATTGGTTATGGTGTAAAAGCCCCTGTTGCAACCGGCATTCTTACATCGTCCGAAAAAGTCGAAAAAGATCTCTGGACTTATTATTCCCGCATTTAAACGCTCCACAAGTTTTCCTCCTGCGTCCAGATCTCCCAGGCTTTTTCTGCTTGCAGTTCCAGCATTTTCAGGCCATTCTGAACAGCTGCGCCCTTTTCAGCCCCTTTTTTCAGGAACAATGTTTCCGCAGGATTGTAGACCAGGTCGTATAGATAATGCTTTTTGGTAACGAACTGATAAGGGATATTAGGGCACTCCTCAATTTTCGGATACATGCCCAGCGGCGTTGTGTTGATGATCAATAAAAATGAATTCATGACTTCTTCCGTCAATTCCTCATACATGATGGAGTCATCACTTTTCTGGCGGGAAACCAGCTTATAATCCATATGCATATCCTGCAAAGCAACCTGAACCGCTTTGGCAGCTCCGCCATTTCCTAGCACCAATGCACTGAAATTGCTGCACTTTTCACCCCGCTTGTCCATCCATTCTTCCAGCGACTGGCGGAAGCCGTAATAGTCTGTATTGAAACCTTTTGTGCTGCCGTCGGCATATATTTTGATGGTGTTAACCGCTCCGATGCGCTCCGCAGAGGCATCGTCCAGATCATCCAGATAGGAGATTACCTCTGTTTTGAAGGGAATAGTCACATTCAAACCTTTCAGATCCGTCTTCTTTTTTAATAAAGCCGGCAATCCTTCCAGTGAGCTCATTTCAAACAGTTCGTAGCTGCTTTCCCTAATCTTCTCGCGGAGAAACTTGTCGGTGAAATAGCGCTTTGAAAAAGAGTGGGTCAGGGGAAATCCGATCAGGCCGTATAGGTTCATAGAGTCTGTGCGCGCTGGTGGCAACGCAAAAATAACGTGGAAAATAAATTGCGAAGTTAACCCAGTGGTCAGGCAAATACAAAATTAATGTGACCTGCGAAATGTGAGCTGAGTATTCACAACAAATAAGAAGCTCAAATTGGGTCAATTGAACGAGTTATTAATCTAAATATCAGCTAGTTGATTCATAGTGTTGGCAACTAGTTAAACAATGCTAGAATTAATTTGTAAATCGAGCATATTTACACTAGAATTACCTGTTGTACTTATTTATAAAATGTTATGGAATGGAAGAAACTTTACCACACACTATCGTTTTTAGCATTAACCTCCCTATCAGTTACCGCCCAGAACGGTAAGGACTATAAGGTCTTTTTAAATAGCGGGTCATTCACTCCCGAAAAAAATATCAGCGCCAACAAGCAAGGTGCCAATCTCAGAACGACGGCAGATGGTTCGCGCACTTTCGTGGTGATCCAGTTTGAATCCATTCCGAACAATGCGGAACGGGATGAGCTCAAAAAGCAGGGTATTGAGTTGCTGGATTACATTCCGAACAATGCTTACACAGCAACAGTCGCCGGCAATTCGGATAAAAGTGCGCTGGCGCGTATGCACGGACGGGCCATTTTTGAATTAACTCCTGAACAAAAAATGCAGCCAGTGCTTGCCAAAGGGCAGCTCCCTGTTCACGCAGTCAGGTTACCGGGCACGGTAGACGTCTGGATTAATTATCCCCGATCTTTTACTTACCAGGAAATCAGCAGCCAGTTGAAGGCAAAGGGTTTTGAGATTATTTCGGATCAATATAAAGATTATCAGGTTATTGCCTTACGTATTCCGGATAACCGCGTTAAGGAGCTTGCCGGACAGCCATTTGTCCAGTATGTGCAAGCCGCACCAGCTCAGGATAAAGCATTTAACAACCGGAGCCTTGTAAATGGGCGTGCCGGTTTGCTGCATTCAACATTACCCAATGGCCGTAAGCTGACAGGAAAGGGTGTTGTCCTTGGGCATGGTGATGATGCCAATCCTATGCTGCACATTGATTTCAATAACCGCATTATTAACCGGGCGGCCATTGAAGCGGGGCAGCATGGCATGCATACCATGGGAACCATGGCCGGGGCAGGCATTATGAACGAGCTTTATGCAGGTTATGCGCCCAAAGCGACCATTGTTTCGCAAAGTTTCTCCAATATCATTGCCTATTCGCCGCAGTATGTGAGTGATTTTGGAATGGTTGTGACTAATAATTCTTACGGTGGTGAGATAAACAATTGTGAAACCTACGGCATTTACGATCTCTATTCGCGCATTCTAGACGAACAGGCATTTCAATTGCCTAATCTTCAACACGTTTTTTCGGCTGGTAACAGCGGTGGAGGCACGTGCTCTCCGTATCCACTGGGTTTCGGCAATGTCATCAGCGGTTATCAGACTGCCAAAAACGTGATCAGTGTAGGCAATACGACCGATGGGGGAGCGATCGCCAGCAATTCAAGCGTGGGGCCCGTGCGTGACGGGCGCATCAAGCCGGAAATTGTGGCATTAGGCTCATCGGTGCGGTCGACGATTCCCACCAACCTTTATACCAATGGCAGCGGAACGAGTATGTCGAGCCCGGCGATTTCGGGTGGTCTGGCGTTGCTTTACGAGCGGTTTCGCCAGGTTAACGGCGGTGCCAATCCTAAAAATGCATTGATGAAAGCGCTGATCTGCAATGGCGCAACGGACAGGGGAAATGAAGGCCCGGATTATAAATATGGCTTTGGCTGGATGGATCTTTCGCGGTCTGTGAAAATGCTGGAAGATAAAAGTTACGTCAGCGGGGCGGTTGAACATCAGCAGACTGCGACGCATAGCATTCAGGTCCCGGCAGGTACGGCGCAGTTGAAAGTAATGCTGTATTATAATGATCCGGCAGCGGCAGTGCTTTCCACTCAAAACCTGGTCAATGACCTGGATTTGAAGGTATTAGATCCATCAAACAATCCGGCACTTCCCAGGCTGCTCGATCCTACGCCATCAAAAGTAAATGCAACGGCGACGACCGGTGCCGACCATGTCAATAATGTGGAGCAGGTTACCATTAATAATCCTGCTGCGGGGAATTACACAATCTCGGTCAATGGCCACGCCGTTCCGCAGAACCCTTCTCAGGAGTATTTCGTCGTTTACGATTTCATTCCTGCCGCAACCGCCATCACCTACCCGCTCGGTAATGAGCGATTGAAAGACGGGGATGCCCTGATCATCAGCTGGAATGCTCCTACGGATCAGCAAAGCACTTATACAGTTCAGTATTCAACCAATAATGGTGGTTCATGGACAAATATTGCCGTGAATCTCGCTGCTGCAATAAGGCAGACAACCTGGACCATCCCCGCTGGGACGATCACGGATCAGGCCAAAATCAAGGTCATTCACAAGAAAAATAACAATGTGGTTGGCGAAAGCAGCACCGAAGCTTTTACCATTGTCGGCATTCCGGCCCTGACTTTATCCAGCCTGCAATGTGAGGGTTACATCTCCCTCGACTGGACCGCCGTCCCTGGCGCAACGGACTACGAAATAATGCTTTTGAAAGGCGAAGAAATGATGCCTGTGGGCACCACGACACAAAACAAGTATGTGCTGAGCGGAATGTTGAAAGATTCTACTTATACCATGTCCGTCCGGGCGCGCATCAACGGGCATCCGGGCAGAAGAGGCCTTGCCATTTCGAGAAGGCCGGATAGCGGAACCTGTGCCGGTACGATTTCCGACAACGACCTGAAAATTGAATCCATACTGACACCCGCTGGTTCCGGGCGGAAAAACACCTCTTCGGAGCTTGGTAATACGATTTTTGTGAAGATAAGGATCAAAAACCTGGATGATGTGGATTTCAACGGGCCTGTTGAGGTGGGTTATGTCCTGGACGGGCAGGCGATCCCGCCGCAGACTATATCGCCTTTTATCGAAAAAGGACAAACATATGACCATACATTCAGCATCGGCGCTGATTTGAGCCAGGTACGTGATTATAATTTGCAGGTTTTTATCCACGGTCAGCCTGATCTAATTTCAGCTAACGATACGCTTACCAAAAGTTTCAGGCAGCTGCCCAATGATCAGATCGCTTTGCCTTTTTTGGATGACATTGAAAACCTGCCCATTCAGACCTGGGTGAAAAGTCAGACGGGGCTCACTGGTGACGGCAGATATGATTTCAGTTCTTCCACCACGGCCGGACGTTTGAGGACGTTTCTGAACACCGGCATGGCCGCCTCGGGCCAAAGGGCGTTGACGCTCGACGCGAACCGTTATTTTTCAGCAGGAAACATCAGCTATCTGGACGGAACATTCAATATGGCCGCTTTTGATGTAGAAGATGTGGATGTAAGGTTGAATTTTAAATACAAAAATCACGGACAAAAGACCAATGCCAACAACCGCGTCTGGATTCGTGGAGCAGACAGCGATCCCTGGATTGAAGCTTATGACCTGTTTGCAAACCAAAATTCTCCCCAGGACGGCTATAAAATGCCGCAGGGCATCGAGCTCAGCAAACTGCTGGCTTTGAATAACAAAAATTTCTCATCCAGTTTTCAGGTCCGCTGGGGCCAGTGGGGCAAGATCATCGCTGCCGATTACATGACCGGGGCGGGTTATTCATTTGATGACATTATGCTTTATGTGGTTACGGACGACATTCAAACATTGGCTGTTACCCAGCCGGCAGCTGAGAATTGCGGCCTAGGCAATGCTGAACAGATTGTTGCACAAATTCGCAACAGCTCAGCGAGGAACATTACCAACATTCCGGTTTACCTGCAACTGAACGATGGTTCCATTATCAGCGATACCATTGCTTCGCTAGCCAAGCGGACTACCATCGACTATACTTTCAATGATAAAGTAGATTTGTCAGCTTACGGCTGGCATGTGATCAAGGTTTGGGCTGGTCTGGATACGGATAGTTACCGGTTGAATGATACGCTGACGGTGAAAATCCATAACGCGCCGGTGATCAGCGCTTATCCTTATCTCGAAAATTTTGAAAGCAATGACGGCCATTGGTATACCAAAGGAGTAAACAGCTCCTGGCAGCACGGAAAGCCTGTTTCTACGCAAATAAACACGGCTCCCAGCGGGAAGAATATTTGGAAAACCAACCTTGCAGGCACCAACAACGACCGGGAAGAATCTTATCTGATATCACCCTGCTTCAATGTTACCGGGCTGAATGCACCCACATTGAGTTTCAGCGTGGCGCTCGATATGGAAGTTTGTGACCCCGTGCCGTGCGACATTGCTTACCTGGAATATTCGGGTGATGGCGGCGCATGGGCGAGGCTGGGGATTCAGGGGCAGGGCACAAGTTGGTATAACAAAACATACTCCGGAAAAGGGTCCTGGAGCATCCAGGATTTTGTAAGATGGCACGTGGCCACCATTCCGTTGCCCACGGGGTTTGCCAGTTTGAAGATACGCTTTGTTTTCAGTGCCGATAATTTCAATAACAGGGAAGGCATCGCTTTGGACGACATCCATATTTATGACCAGGCCAATGGTATTTATGACGAAGCAAGCACGGGTTCACCCATTACGCAAAATGTTCCCGCCTCCAATAATTGGGTGCATTTTCTGAAAAACAATAAGCTTGTGGCGTCGGTTAATGCCAATGGGCAAAATATCGGCAATACGGATGTGCAGGTTTATGTGAACACTTCGGGCGTCAGACAGGCTAATAGTAATTATTATCTGGATAAAAATTTTACAATCAAACCGCAAAATTCCAATCTGGCTGATTCGGCCGTGGTAAGGCTTTATTTCCTGGAAAGTGAGACGCTGGCATTGGTAAATGCAACGGGCTGTAACACCTGTGACAAGCCGGCCAATGCTTATGAGTTGGGAATTTCGAAGTTTAAGAGCACGGACCTGTCCAAAGAGGATGGTAACATTGATAACAGTTTGGGTATCGGATGGACTTTTCACCCATCGGCTAATGTTAAGAAAGTGCCTTATGACAGAGGTTATTATGCTGAGATGAAGGTAAAAATATTCTCTGAATTCTGGCTTGCCAAAAACTTCATCGGTTCCGGTGAAGCATTGCCTGTTTCGCTGATCAGCTTCTCGGCCAGGAAAAAAGATGCCGATGGTGATAAATCGGTTTTGCTCGAATGGGAGACTACTTCCGAAGAAAACTTTGACCATTTCGAGATTGAAGTAGCAGCTGGAAATGACGCCTACCGCCAGAATCAATTCGTGAAATTGGGTGAAATGATATCCCGCGGCGGTTTGAACGTGACACAGCGTTATGCATTTACAGACAAGCGTTCATCCCAAACGGGTGTGCTTTATTATCGTGTAAAAATGGTGGACACGGACAAAAGTTACCAGTATTCGAGCGTTAGACCTGTGTTTTTTGATGATAAACCATCCTGGCAGGTTTACCCAAATCCTTCCACAGGTATGTTTTATGTCACTTATCAGGCCAATATGGGTGCGGAGGTGACCGTGAATGTATATGACAACGGCGGCCGTATGTACCAAAGCTCAAAATCGGCAGCAACGGGTTTTGTCCAAAAGCATAAAATGGACCTTACCGGCGCGGAATATGGTTCCGGGACTTATTTACTGGAAGTGGTGAGTGGAAAGGAAAAGCAGATCTTTCATGTTTTGAAGCATTAAAGCGGTTAAATTTGCGCAAAAGTGTTTTTCTTAATGATTGCCATGCATAAAATAATACTGATATTTTGTCTTTTAACTTGTTCCCACGTGTATTCTCAAACAGGAAGCCGGCTCCCCAAAACATTAATTCTGGATACGGACATCGGCCCGGATTATGACGATGTGGGCGCCATGGCGGTTATGCATGCCTTGGCAGACAAGGGGGAAGTAAGGCCATTGGCGGTGATCGCTTCCAATAAAAATGAATATGTAGTGCCTACGATCGACTTGATCAATACATATTTTGGACGACCCGAACTGCCAACCGGAGCGCCGAAAGGAGCGGGAGCGCCAGCCTTTGGCGCTACGCAAAAATGGCCCGAAATGCTGGTCGAAAAGTATCCACACAAGATCAAAAGTACAGCCGACGCAGAAGATGCGGTAACGGTTTATCGTAAAATTTTAGCCAAACAACCGGATCAGAGCGTAACTATCGTCACCATTGGTTTTTTAACAAACCTGGCAAATCTGCTTGATTCGAAGCCCGATGCACATTCTCCCTTGTCGGGACTGGGCCTGGTTAAGAAGAAAGTAAGCGGCCTTGTGAGCATGGCCGGTAAATTCCCGGCAGGACGCGAATACAATGTATATGCAGACTCACTCGCCTCTCAGAAGGTTTTCACGGAATGGCCCACGGAAATCATTTTCAGCGGTTTTGAAATAGGGCAGGAGATCCGGACCGGTGTGAATGTGATTGCAAATGAAAGGTTAAAAGGCCCCGTTAAAGATGCTTACCAAATGGCCATGTCCAAAAGCAAGGAGGATGCCGATGGCCGCCAGAGCTGGGACCAGACTGCCGTGCTCGTCGGCGTGCGTGGTGTACAGCCTTATTTTGGACTAAAACGCGGGAAGATCGTCATCACAGACGGGAACAACTCCTGGCAGGACGACCCCATGGGCCCGCACGCTTACCTTACACCCGGCATGCCAACTGCCCAGCTCACTGCATTGATCGAAGGATTAATGATGTGGGAAGGTAAAAAATAGGTCCGTTGGCGGACCAGGATCACTGCGGCAATTGCTGAAAGAAATACTAGTATATTTTCCTAAGTTATCAGTAATATTAATGCTGTAATCCGGCTTGCCTGCATAGCAGCCGTTGAACTCATAAAATCTTTGTATTTCTGACCCAATGAAGAGAATATTCCTTTATCAGCTTGTTGCATTTTATTTTCTTGTTCTGGCCGGCTGTTCGCGCAGCGGTGACGTTACCAAAGAGCAGGCGCAAAAGATCGGTATTTCGTGGAAGCTCATTACCAATTTTATAGAGCCAGCGCATAGTTTCGACGCCAAATTCACCCTTAGAAATGGCAGCGATTTTACACTCGACGGCACCAACTGGGCATTGTTTTTCAATATGTCGCCTCGGCCGATCCAGCGCAATAAAACGCCGCAGCCGGCTATCATTGAGCATTTGAATGGGGATTGGTACAAAATGGTGCCTGGTAAGGATTTCAAGCTTGCCCCGGGTGACTCGATCATTGTTAATTATACCGGAACAGAAGGCGTCATTAAAGAAACAGATGCGCCGATGGGCTTGTATTTTGTTTTTTATGACAACGAAGGCAAAGAGAAGGAGATCGTGCAGGTTGCAGATTTCAAGGTTGAACCGTTTGTTGCCAAAGAGCAGATCCTGAGAGGAAAAGATGATCTTGTGCCGCTTCCAACGGCGGAGCAGCGTTATAAAGACAACCTCAAATTCACTAAGCTTGGCGCAGAGCAGCTTTTGAAGATCATTCCGTCTCCGGTAAAAATGAGTGCCGGCACTGAGACATTTACATTAGATAGTAAAGCCAATGTATTTTACCAGAAAGGTCTTGAAAAGGAAGCCAAATATCTGATTGAAAAACTAAAAACAGTTACCGGAACAGATTTCCCGATCCGCGAGGGACTGCCGACTGCTACAACCGCTGAGGCTCCGTCTATTGTCTTAAACACGGGAAGTGTATCTGTAAACGGCATTGCGAAGGAAGCGTATAAGCTAGGCGTTAATGCAAGCGGCGTAAATATTACGGGCAGTGATGCGGCAGGGGTTTTCTATGGAATTCAGAGTCTGTTGCAGCTTGTACCAACGGAATCTTACCAAAAACCGGCCCCGGCTATCTTGTTAGGGCATGTTCAGGTTGAGGATGCACCACGTTTTCATTTCAGAAGCATGCATTTGGACGTGGGCAGGAATTTCCAGACAAAAGAATCTATAAAGCGCGTGCTGGATCTGCTGGCGTCATATAAAGTCAATCACTTTTTATTTTATACAACCGAGGATGAAGGCTGGCGCGTTGAAATTGATGGGTTACCGGAGCTTACGGATGTAGGCGCGCACCGTGCGCATATGTCAGGAATCGGTGCTCCGGCATTGCATCCAAGTTACGGATCGGGGCCGGTGGCAAATGATGAGGGTAAATATGGTAGCGGTTATTACACCCGTGCCGATTTTATTGAAATACTTAAATATGCAAACGCCAGGCACATTAAGGTGATCCCGGAAGTGAATTTCCCTGGTCACGCACTGGCAGCGATCAAGTCAATGGAAGCGCGCTATGAACGTTTGATGAAGGAAGGAAAAGAAAAAGAAGCGAACGAATACCGGTTGATTGACCCGGAAGACAAGTCCGTTTACCTTTCGGCGCAGGCTTATAAGAACAATACCGTAAGTGTTGCCCGGGAATCCACTTACCATTTCTTTGAAAAAGTGGTGGATGAATTTGCTAAAATGTACAAAGAGGCGGGTTTGACGATGGATACTTTCCATACGGGCGGTGATGAGGTGGCCGAAGGCGCCTGGACCAAGTCGCCTATGGCCATTAAATTGAAGGCTGAAAATCCGGAGATCAAAGAATTCCGCGACCTGCAAACTTACTTTTTCAGAAAACTGCTGCCAAGACTGGAAAAGCGCAACCTCAAAGTGCATGGCTGGGAGGAAGTTGCCCTTACCAAAACCAATGCAGGCATTTACAATGCTAACCCTGAATTCGTGGGCCATCCTGTGGTTCCTTATGTTTGGAACAATGTATATGATGTGGATTTGGGTAACCGCCTCGCGAATGCCGGATATCAGGTTGTACTTTGCAATGTGACGAATTTTTACTTCGATATGTCTTACAACAACGACCCGAAAGAGCCTGGCTTGTATTGGGGAGGATTTGTAGATACACGTGATAACTGGGCATTTGCACCATTCAATATGTTCCGCACAACGGAGCAGACGGCTTTGGGCAAGCCTATGAAAGAGGAATTCGTAGGTAAGCAGCAGCTGAAACCAGAGGCGCGGAAAAATATCATCGGAATAGAAGCGCAGCTTTGGTGCGAGACGGTGAAAGGCCGTGATATGATGGAATATTCTATTTTACCAAAACTGATGGGTTTTGCAGAAAGCGCCTGGGCAGCGGAACGCAAGTGGGAGAATGTGGCCGACGACGCAGCCCGGGAAAAAATGATCGATGAAGGCTGGAATGTTTTTGCTAACAGCATTGCACAGCGGCACATGCCAAGAATGAGCTTTTTGAACGGAGGTTATAATTACAGGCTTCCTATGCCGGGCGCTGTGGTGGAAAGCGGCATGCTGAAAGCCAATGTTGAGCTTCCCGGCCTTGCTATACGCTACACCACGGATGGTTCGGAGCCTACTGCAAAATCGCCGGTTTATGAAGCGCCGGTAAAAGCATCCGGAACGATCAAGCTGAAAAGCTTTGATATGGCTGGTAAAGCGAGCCGCACGAGCGTAGTTACCGCGCAGTAAGCACGTCACAAATAGTGGATAGTAAGCCCGAACCCTCATGCAAAGGAATATTTTTATTGTTATCCTGATCCTGCTGATATTTTTTGTCATCTCTTTTTTGACCAATATCCTGGGGCCCATTATCCCGGATATTGTCAAGAGTTTCAGCCTGAGCATTGGCCTTGCGGGGTTTCTTCCTTTTGCTTTTTTTGTGGCCTATGGGGTTATGTCAATCCCCGCGGGCCTCATGGTTGAGAAATATGGAGAAAAGCCAGTGTTACTGCTGGCTTTTTTTCTTGCTTTTTTAGGAGCGCTGTTATTTGCTATTATTCCAGGCTTTGCCATTGCATTAGGCTCTCTTTTTCTGATCGGGATTGGAATGGCCATGCTGCAAGTGGTCATTAACCCCTTGTTGCGGGTTGCAGGAGGCGAAGAGAAATTTGCATTCTTTTCGGTCCTGGCGCAGCTTTTCTTCGGCGGGGCGTCATTCCTGAGCCCTATGCTTTACAGTTATCTGGTGCTAAATGTGCATTCAGGCAGTTCCGGTTTTTTAATTGATACATTAAATAATCTTGTCCCTGAAAACCTTAAATGGGTTTCCCTGTATTGGGTCTTCGCCGTCATAGCATTGTTAATGGTGGTTGTGATTTCATTGGTGAAATTTCCCAAAGTGGACCTGCTGGAAGACGAGCGTATGGATGTGGGACATTCATTTAAAGAACTGGTGGCGAACAAATCAGTCTGGCTGTTCTTTTTGGGCATTTTTGCATATGTAGGAACCGAGCAGGGCATTGCTAACTGGATCTCTCAATTTTTACAAACCTATCACAATGTTGATCCCGCTACTAGCGGCGCGACGGTGATTTCCTATTTCTGGGGATTGCTTACCATCGGGTGTTTTCTGGGATTGATTTTATTAAAAATATTCGATAGCCGCAAAGTGCTGGTTGTCTTCACTTCCGGAGCAATTTTATCATTGGCTTTTGCATTATTTGGTCCCAAAGCGATTGCTATGAACGCGTTTCCGATCACCGGTTTCTTTGCCTCGGTCATGTATTCAGTGATTTTTTCGCTTGCGCTGAATTCCGTTCCGAGGCATCACGGAACATTCTCCGGAATTTTGTGTGCCGGCATTGCGGGCGGGGCGGTTGTGCCTTTGATCGTTGGCGGGCTGGGGGAGTTGTTTGGTTTACAAATGGCCATGCTATTCCTTTTTGTGCCGCTGACTTACATTTTCAGCATTGGCATCTGGGCCAAACCACTGGTCAACAATGATACGATTTCGAGCATTAAGGACATCTTCTGATCATGCCTGATGTATAAAATAATCCTTCTCCTTGACTTCGCCGAAGAGTACAGCAAGAGCCTGATGAAGGGGATCAACACTTATTCGAAGGAATTCGGGCCATGGATCTTTTGCCGGATGCCTCTTTTTCACAGGGAAACAGTGGGAATCGACGGGATTTTGAAATGGGCGCTGGAATGGAAAGCCGATGGCATCGTGGGGCAGCTTTATAATAAGGACATTGAAAAAATAGTGCAGGCAGGGATTCCGGTTATAGCGCAGGATTTCAAAGAGCGTTTTGCCGAAATTCCCAACGTCACCGGAGGCTATCACGAAGCCGGGCAGCTGGGCGCCGATTATTTTCTCAAAAAAGGTTTTACCAACTTCGCTTTTTACGGGTTCAACGACATTGTGTGGTCGAGAGAAAGGGCTGAGGGCTTTGAGGAAAGGTTGAAAAAACGCGGGCATAAGGTTCATTATTTTGAGCACAAAAAGGCGCGTTCCACGGAGCTTTGGTATTATAAGCCCAGCTCGCTGAGCCGCTGGCTGAAATCACTACCGAAGCCCATCGGCCTCATGACCTGCGACGATAATCAGGGACAGCACATTACCGAGGCCTGTCGGCAATTGGGAATCCGCATTCCCGAAGAAGTTGCCGTTTTGGGTGTGGATAATGACGAAATGATCTGCGATCTATCAGATCCCCCACTGTCGAGCATTGCATTGGATGCAGAAAAAGGCGGTTATGATGCTGCCAAATTGCTCGATCACATGATCAAGCATGGCACTGCTCATTATTATGATATCATTGTAAAGCCGGTTCAGGTTATTACGAGGCATTCCACGGATATTTATGCTACCAACGATGACCATATCGCGTCATCATTAAAATACATCCATCAGAACATTGATAAAAACCTGCATGTCGATGAAGTCGTCAAGCAGGTTCCGTTGTCCCGCCGTGCGCTGGAAAAGCGCTTTCTTGAAATCACCGGTTACCCCATTTACAAGTACATTTTCAACCTGCGCATTGAGAAATTTACCCAAAAACTGCTCGATACGGACATGTCGGTTTTTGAAATTGCGCTGGATATGGGGCTTACAGACAGCAAAAATATAGCCCGCCAATTCAGGCAGGCTAAGGGGTGTAGTCCAAGTGTTTACAGAAACAGATATGTTGCGGGCAAATAGCTTACCAGATCACAATCCGGGCCGAATCGGGCAGGATCATTTTGCTATTTGGTGCGCAGTTCCATGCGGCTTCAAATTCTTTCAAATGCGGCATAGGGCCATTGATACGATCTTTTGCGGGTGAATGCGGGTCGGTTTGCACCTGGTTTCGCAATGCTTCATTGGTTGTGTTCATATGCCAAACCTGCGCCCAGCCCAGGAAGAAGCGTTGTTTCCAGTTGAAGCCGTCGATAGGAGCGGGCTCCGCTTTGCCTTTCAGGGATTTTTCCAATGCATAGTAAGCCAGGGTTAATCCGCCCAGGTCGGCCACATTCTCACCGATCGTTAATGCACCGTTGATTTTAAATCCGGGTAATGCTTCAATGCCGCTGAAATAGTCGATGTATTTCTTTGTCAACTTGTCAAAGTTGGCCCTGTCCGAAGGTGTCCACCAGTTTTTAAGATTTCCCTCATCGTCAAACTGCGATCCCTGATCGTCGAAACCATGCGTGAATTCGTGACCGATAACGGCAATGATCCCGCCGTAGTTAATAGCATCGTCCGCATCGCGGTTATAAAATGGCGGCTGCAAAATCCCTGCAGGGAATACGATTTCGTTATTGAGCGGATTGTAATAAGCATTCACCGTTTGCGGCGTCATCAGCCATTCGGCCTTATCCACCGGTTTTCCTATTTTATCAATCTCCTCCTTATGCGCGTAAAGCGACGCTGCGATGACATTCTCAAAAAGCTTATCTTTTACCACATCAATGGACGAGTAGTCCTTCCATTTATCAGGATAGCCGATCTTGTAGGTGAATGCTTTCAATTTTTTGTGGGCCTTTGCCTTGGTAGAATCACCCATCCAGGAAAGTTTGTCGATACGCTCGCCGTACACCGTGCGCACGTTTTCGATCATTTCTGAAACCTTCTTCTTGTCCTCTTCCGGGAAATATTTTTTAGAGAACAATTTTCCCAAAGGCATGCCTAACAAACCATCCGTTGAACGGATAGCGCGTTCCACTCTGGCTTTCTGCTGTTTTGTTCCGCGCATAACGGTGCTGAAAAAGCGGAAATTCTCCTGGTCAAATCTTTTGGGCAGATATCCCGCGAATCGCGACAGAAGCTGCCATTTGGTATAAAGCTTTAATGTGGCAATCGGCGTGGCTTTGAGCAGTTTGTTTACGTTTTCCAGGTAAGCTTTGTTCTGGACAACAATGCTGTCCGTCTTAATGTCTTGCTTGCCGGCAAATGTTTCAACATCAAAATCCGGAACGAGTGCCTGGAAACCTTTAAAGGACATCTTGTTATATGTCTTCACGGGATCGCGCAGCTCAACATTTGTTAATTGAAGCTTAGCCAGTTTCGTTTCAAAATCCAGGATCGTTTGCCCGGGCTTAGGATCCGCAAATGCTGCTAGCGAGAACATTTTATCCACATGTTTCACAAACTCCTCGCGTACTTTCACTGTGCTTGAATCCGTCCGTTCGTAGTAACTTCTTTCGCCCAGGCTCAGGCCGTCCTGCCCTTGATACAGGACATTGATCTTGCTGTTTTTCAGATCCGCATCCACTCCTAGGCCCACAACCGAAGAAACACCAACCTTTTGCAATTCCCCTGAAACCGACGCAAGGTCTTTAAGTGACTGCACTCCATTTATTTTATCCAAATAGGGCTTTAATGGTGTTATAGCACGTTTTTCAATGGTGACGGTGTCGAGATAGGATTGGTAATAATCCGCAATTTGCTGTTCCTCGCTTCCTTTCTTACGATCTTCGAGCTTGATGATTTCGTCTATAATGCCTCTTAACCTTACCTCTTTGTTTTCTTTGTCCAACACATTGAAAGCGCCCCAGCGGCTTTCCGTTC
This sequence comes from Dyadobacter alkalitolerans DSM 23607, assembly GCF_000428845.1. Taxonomy (GTDB): domain Bacteria; phylum Bacteroidota; class Bacteroidia; order Cytophagales; family Spirosomataceae; genus Dyadobacter; species Dyadobacter alkalitolerans. Next base: position 169,526 of record NZ_AUAS01000008.1, read on the forward strand.
CGGGAATCGGGTTCGCTTTTTTCCAGCCGCCATTCACATAAGTGTCAAAATCATCGCAAGCTTTCACCGTCGAATCTAGCGAGCTGATATCAAAACCAGGCACTTTTTCACGCGTCGATTCCTGATCATTCTCTTTTTTGCAGGCCGTCATCGCAAGCGAGAATGCCAGTGCCGAATAACATAAATTGGCTAATTTCATTTGTAGTGTATTGAATGTTAATTTGTTGATTACGAGATTCCGCCCATCCAGCCCTTGATAGGCTTCCAGAAGATAAGCAGGATAAAGCCGAACACGGTTGTAACAATAGCGACCTGATTGAACAAGGCAGGCATTTGCATAATGTTCTCTTCATCAAACCCTCCGGCGAAGATCCCGGCAATGAGGTTACCCAGCGACGCACCTACAAACCAGATGCCCATTAGCTGGCTTACATATCGTTTGGGGGCCAGTTTGGTATAAGAGCTCAGTCCGACCGGGCTTACGCACAATTCTCCGATCGTATGCAGGAAATAAGTAAATGTGAGGAACAAAGGAGATGCAAGCTGTCCGGTAACCGCAATGTTGGAAGCGGCCACCATTACAAAGAAGCTCAATCCCAACAAGATCAATCCAGCCGCAAATTTTACTGGAATGGATGGGTTAAGGTTTTTTGATGACAGATATATCCACAGGCTTGCCAGGACAGGCGCGAAAAGAAGCACGAAAGTAGGCTGGAAGTTCTGGAACCAGCTGGACGGCACTTCCCATCCGCCAATAACACGTTGGGTATGCCGCTCGGCAAAAATCTGAAGCGATGTTCCGGCCTGTTCGTAACCCGCCCAAAAAAGCGCTATGGCTAGGAACAGGATGATTAACACAACAACGCGATACTGCTCCACGCGGGTAAGGCCTCCGGCAAATAAGATAAATAGGAAGTAGGAAGCAGATATAATGACAATGATCACACCGGCGCCTTTTGCCAGTCCCTGCGCGGTGGTCATATCAAGCACGCCAGAAGTTTGCAAGACGATCAGTAGCACTATGAGTGCGCCGATGAAAAGGTAACCGAGCCTTTTGTTGGCTCCGTTTTGCGCATCGGATTCAACCGTAGCAATCTTGGCCGGCGGCACGTCGCCCATTCCCTTTAGATAGCGCGCGCTTCCGTAGCGGAAAACGATCAATCCAAGAAGCATTCCAATGGCGGCTGCTCCAAAGCCCATATGCCAGCTTACCCGCTCTCCGAGATAACCTACAATGGCAATTCCAAGGAACGAGCCGAGGTTAATGCCCATATAAAAGATGGAAAATGCTGCATCACGCCGCGCACCGCCCTCGGGATAAAGCTCGCCTACGATCGAGCTGATGTTTGGTTTCAATAAGCCGGTTCCAACCGCCACTGTCGTGAGCCCTAAAAAGAATAGCGTACTGCCGCCTGGAATCGCCAGGATAATGTGCCCCAGCATGATCACGATCCCGCCATACCAAATGGCTTTTTTCTGACCCAAAATATTATCTGCAAGCCAGCCACCAGGCAACGTCAGCAGGTATACAGATGCAGTATATAAGCCATAAATCGCGGCTGCTTCGCCTGCATTCATCCCCATTCCGCCGCGTACAGCGTCGAGGAGAAAAAGTAAGAGGATTGCACGCATTCCGTAGTAGCTAAACCGCTCCCACATTTCCGCGAAAAAAAGGACATATAAGCCTGTGGGGTGCTTTTGGGAAATCTGTGCAGACATAGAAGAGAAGTGTTTTATTTGGTTTAGCGGGCTGTTTTTTGAAAAAATGATAGCACAAGATATGAAATAACGATAAAAATAAATAAACGGATAAAATAAATGCGGTAACCTGCTCCATCGAGCCAGTTACCGCATTTACATAAAATAAGGTTATTCAAATCCTTACTTCACTGAGAACGAGCCTTCTCCAATGGAGAAACCTTCTGAGTAAAGTTCAATCGTGTATTTTCCCGACGCAAATGACGCATCTCTGTCATAAAGAATGCTCACGTCCTGGTTATTATTAGTATAAGATACATCCTTACTAATGGTATATCCTTGTTCCTGACCATTGTAGTCGAACACGCCGGAGCCAGTTTTTGTATCCGAGATTGTTGCTCCGGATGGATCAATGATACGTAGATAAATGGTTTTGCTGTCTGCCGCAGTCAATGGATTTTTTTCAAGAATGAAATCAACCCGGACCTTATCAACTCTTTTGGCTTTCACATTTTCGCCTTCTCTCACTTTTCCTTTGGATGAAACAGCGTAAACCTTCACGTTCCGTGCGCGCAATGCTGCGGCCATGGTAACCTTTGATTCAAGCTCGGTGTTTTTGGAAACTACACCTGATAGAGAGTCACTGATGGCCTGCTTGGTTGTTTCCAGTGTTGTTTTCTCCTGAACCAATGTTTCGTTTTGGCTGATCAGCTGCTGGTTCTCTTCTCTGAGCTGCGCAATTTCTTCGTCTTTTTTGTTCAGAAACGCTTCATACTCTTTCACCTTTTTGCCCATGGTAACATTGCCTTTCCGCAATGCGATACGGTCATTTTCTAGGGCTGCTTTTACTTTCTGCAATTCCTCAATGTCGCCACCCAAACCCTGAACTTCCTGGATACGTGCGTCGAGTTGTTTCGAAATAGAATCGAGCTTGATTTCAGCTGATGCGAGTTCGTTTACGCGCGATTGCAGATCTGTTTCCTGCTTATTGGTGATAGTGCGCTCATTGTAGTATAGGTAACCAAATACTGCCGCAAGAATTGTCATAAGGATCAACCCGACCAATAGACCGGTATTATTCTTCCTTTCCATATAATTTTGTTTAGGTTAAATAAAATAATTAATGGATAATGTCAAAAAACTATGCCAATACTATACGTTATCGGATAAGCATTAAATGCAAAAAAGGAAGGCCCTACGCAAATTTGCATAGGGCCTTCCTTTTAAATAACAATTGCTTGATAACTAATTCGTAAATAGCGACTTAATAATCTCCTCCTGCGCCTCCGCCACCAAAGCTTCCCCCTCCGAATCCTCCAAAACCACCTCCGCCGCCGCCACCTCCGCCCCAGTTTCCGGAAAAGCTTCCTCCCCCGGAATGGGTAGTATATGGCCAAATGATCGGTCCGCCAAATCCGCCCAAACCACCGCGTCCGCCTCTGCCGCCACCATTATTGCGGTTTCTGAACATGAAGATCATAATCACGACAAATATGATTACGAAGATCAGCAATGGTGAAGATGATTCGTCGTCATTAGCTTGTTTGGGATCGGCTTTGTATTCGCCGGTCGCGTATTTAAAAATCATGTCCACGCCTTCATCCAAACCTTCGTAAAACTGATTGTTTTTGAATTTGGGCGTAATAACCTGTGAAATGATCCTTTTAGCAATGGCATCAGGAATAGCGCCTTCCAGCCCATAACCGGTGCTGATGTACACTTTCCGGTCTGTGGGCGCCCATAGCAGCACGATTCCGTTATCCTTGTCTTTTTGTCCTACACCCCATTCCCGGCCAAGCTTCAATGCATAATCGGCTAATGGGTAATCGCCGGTTGTGGGCACAATAACGATCACAATCTGCGAGGAAGTGGAGTCATTGTAAGCAACGAGTTTTTGTTCTAATTGTGCCTCTTCACTTGCACTAAGCTGATTGGCAAGATCATTCACCAGCCGCGGAGGATCGGGTCGTTTGGGTATATCCTGCGCTGCCACACGTAGGAATGTGAAGCAGATCAGACAAAAAATAATGAGGGCTTTCTTCATAGATCAGTGCCCGAACGAAATATCGTCCGGTAGTTCGTTGATGTCGCCAGATTGGTAGGGGAAATGCTTTTTCAATTGAAAACCGGCTTCTGCGATTCCTTTTGCAAGCCCTTCCGAATACTGCCCGTTTGAAAAATATTGCCGGAGAAGATCTTTTGTACTATTCCAAAAATCAGCGGTAACCTTCGCATCAATTCCTTTATCTCCTAAAACAGCGAACTTACGGTCTTCATATGCCAGGTAAAAAAGCACGCCGTTCTGTTCTGCTGTTTTATCAAGGTTCAGAAAAAGGAAGACTTCCTTAGCCCGCTCCATCACATCCGGATTAGGGCATTTCTTTTCGATATGCACCTTTACTTCGCCGGATGTTTGTTTTTCAGCTTGCTGAATTGCTTCAATGATAAGCTGCTGCTCCTTTTCATTAAAAAAGAGTGGATCTGTGGCCATGATGATCTGGTTTTAGTACTTAAGAACCAATGTGCTTTTGCTAAAATTGCACGGTTGGAGCTTTGTCCGAACCAGCTGCCGCTGTGAAATAACCCTTTTGAGAGAACCCGAAGATGCCTGCAAAAAGATTATTAGGGAATGTCCGCACTTCCTGGTTGTAATCCTTCACGACCGTATTGAAATCGTTTCTGGCAACCGTGATGCGGTTTTCCGTGCCTTCCAACTGCGCCTGAAGATCAAGAAAGTTTTGATTTGCTTTTAGTTGCGGATATTGCTCAACCGTTACAAGCAGTCGGGATAGTGCTCCACTCAACTGATCCTGTGCGCCCTGGAATTTGGCGATGTTTTCCGGTGTAAGATCTCCTGCATTGATAGTGGTTTGTGTTGCCTTGCTACGTGCCTCGATTACGGCTGTTAATGTTCCTTTTTCGAAATCCGCAGCTCCCTTAACAGTGCTTACCAGGTTCGGAATAAGGTCCGCACGACGCTGATACTGGCTTTCCACCTTCGCCCATGATTCTTTTACAACCTCGTCTTTACTTACCAGGCCATTATATTTACCGCAGCCAACAAATCCGAAAATTAGAATTACGACAATAACGGCAATGAGTCCTTTTGACATTTTATATTTAGTTTAGAGTTAATGAATTTACTTCAAAGTTGCCCAAAGCTAGCAAAATCCTTTAGAAAAACTACATGACCGGGTCGAGGCGGATTTTGTACACACTTATTACCGGATAATAGGTTTTTTCCACAATTTTAACCCTTTGACATTAGTTTTCTCCTACACCAGCAATATTGTTCCAGCGTCCCCAGTTGACGGAACCTTCGTAATCCATGAGGTGGCTTTCAAAATACATCGCCCCCCAGGTCCAGTTAACATTCAACACATTCACCAGATAATTTGCGCATAGGGTGCGCTCGTCGGAGGTTAAGAAGCCGGTTTGTTTAAGCTTGTTCATCAATGTGTTTATCTGGGAATCACTAGTTTGCCCGTTCGTCCAGGTTTCATATAATGCATTGTCATTCTGCCAGCGGCGGAGAAACTGGTGCTGCACACCGCTCGGCTTGAACATTCTCGGCCCAAAGCGCAGCAAAGTCCAGTGGAAATAGTCGCGTGAAAGCAGGTTTTCGAGCATAGCAACATCTTCCGCGTCAGCAGGTTGTGCTTTTTTTACCTGAGAGTAAATGTATCTCGCAGAAATGCAACCGAGTGAAAGCCAGTCCGACAGGCGTGTATCGGTAAGCGGATCGGCGCTTTCGTAGCGCTTTCCTTCCTTTATATAGTCGGCCAGATATTTTTCCAAGACTGTTAATGCGACAGATTCACCTCCCTGGCTGATATTTTGTTCATCTGCACCTTCCATTTCATTGGGGTCAACGCCTATTTGTGCCAGGATCGGGATCGGGTCCGCATCGTAATCAGCCGGTAATGTTACTTTTCCGGGTTCGGGAAGCGGCTCTTTAACTTTCAGGGCATTCTCAATTTGCGCTGCGAAAGAAACGAAGTTGGCCGGAAGCTTTGCAATGGGGAACGGCAATGCTGTGGCATGCATCAGCGTATCCATCCAGAAGAGCTTAATGTCAATGTTAACCGTTTTGAGATTTTTGCTGAGGGAAGATTCGATGCGTGTTTCTTCGGGGGCGATTTCTTTGCTCGTATAAACATACTCGGCATTGTATTCTTCTGCGAGTCGCGCAATGATCTTTTCGGGTTCGCCTATGCGTATCAAGAGATCGCCTCCCTTTTGTCTCAAACGGTTCCTGAGGTCGACGACGGACTGGATCAAAAATTGTCCACGCATGGCGCCTGTGCGGCGGAAGCCTAATCTTGTCTTATCGAATTGCCGGGGATCGAAAACGTAAACGGGTACAATTTCAATTGCTGATGCGACGGCAGAAAAAAGTGCTTCATTATCGCGTAAACGCAGGTCATTTCTAAACCAATAGATGATTCGCCGAGCCATTTATACTAACTAAATAATCTGAAAATCGAATTTTAAAAATACAAACATACAAAATTTGAACCTGGGCATAACAAAAGAAGCCCGGTCCAGGGCATTGCCGGGACCGGGCTTCTATAATATTTGGCAAATGTTAGTAACTCAGGATCGTGAATTCCGTTCTCCGGTTGCGCTGGTGTTCTTCCTCGGTTTTTGCATTCGGAATAATGAGCTCGCGCTCGCCGTAACCTTTGGCAACCATTCGGTCGGCATCTATTCCCTTTGTATTGAGATATGTCACAGCCGATTCTGCCCTGTTTTGTGAAAGAGTCATGTTGTAGGCGTCCGTTGCACGCGCATCCGTGTGAGAGCTAAGCTCGATTTTCATCGTCGGATTATCTTTCAGGATCTGCACGAGCTTATCCAGCTCAATAGCCGCATCCGGGCGAATGTTGTATTTGTTCAAATCGTAATAAATGTTCTCGAGAACAAATGTTTTGTTCAATTCCAGCTTATCCAGCTTGATCGTCACATTGAATGTGGTGTCAGTTAATTCTTTGGTCAGAAAGATTGGAGGGATCGAACGACCGTCCATCGAAAATGGCTCGCGTTTGCTGATAAATCCTTTGCGCTGAACCAAAAGGCTGTACGACTTGCCTTCTTCAACAGGCTGTTTGCCAAATTTCCCTTCTGAATTGGAAGGCAACTGCGCAATTTCAGTATCAGAGGTGTCTGGCAGAATGCGAATGATTGCAGAATCGATCGGCGTCGATGTTCCGTTGGCAATTACATTTCCAGCCAGGAAATATCTTACAACTTTTGGCTTACCATTAATGTATTTTGGATTGTTGGGATTCAATGGATCGTTCGGATCGTTGTTTTTAGCAATTGTAGTGCTGTCCTCTTCTTCCGGTCCGGAGAAATAATAAATGTCGTCATCGCCTTTGCCGCCCTCACGGTTGGAAGAGAAGAAACCTTTGTTCAGGTCTTTATAAAATACAAGCCCAAAATCATCTTGAGGACTGTTAAACGGCAAACCTAAATTTTCAATCGAAATAACGCCCTGTGTCCGCGTCGCTGAGAAAAGATCCAGCTTTCCAAGCCCCGGATGACCATCCGAAGCAAAATAGAGCTTTCCGCCTTCGGCAACGTAAGGGAACATCTCGTCACCAGCTGTATTAATGTCTTTGCCCATATTTACAGGCTTGCTGAACCGGCCCGATGCATCCATATTGGTGCGGTAAAGGTCAATCCCGCCGGCGCCGCCAGCACGGTTTGAAGCGAAATACAACGTTTTGCCATCACGGGAAAAAGCAGGCGAACCGTCCCAGGCCAGTGAATCATTGATAGGTAAAATGGCGGGCGTAGTCCACTGTCCGTTCACATTGCGGCTTAAATACAGATCTACATCCACAGCGCCGTTTTTCTTGCCTGTGTTGCCACGTGCAAACACCAATGTCTTTCCGTCCGGAGAAAATGCGGGCGAGGCCTCATTAGCGTCCGCATCAAAGATATCATTGCTTAGCAAAACCGGCGTGCCTTGTGTAGCACCCGCATCTTCTGAAACTGAAACCTTGTAAAGCCCCAGCATCGGCTGGCCATTGTTTTTGTAAACCTTTTCTTTTTTGGAAGAAGAAAAAACGAGTTCGTTGCCTAATATGGTTGGTGAAAATTCAGATCCGGGCGTGTTGAGCGGGATTGCTTTGGCTTCCACCTCCATCTTTGTTGTACGCAAGCGATCCGCAATCTTAAGAATCTCAACTTCACGCAATGCTCTGTCCTGCAAACTTTGAACGCCCGCAGTGTCCTTGGCATAGGAAGCAAACTGGTTGGACGCTTCTTCATACTGGCCAGCCGTTTTCAATGCATAGGCATACTGAAACCTGGCATCAGGCTTATTGATACCGGCATCAATGGCTTTCTTATAAAAAGGAATGGATTCTTTATAACGGTTGGACAAGCGATAGGATTCGGCAATCAGGTAATCGGTTTGCACGGGCTCTATATTCGCACCGGCAGCCTTTTCAAATGCTTTTATAGCCAGATCATATTCACCGTTTTCAAATTTCTTTTGCCCGTCTTTGTAGGCCTGCATGGCTGAGTTACAGCCGGATAAATAAGCACATATAGTAAAGAGGCTAACTACGAGGGTAAAGTAACGCCGGGAAAGTTTCATAATGTAAAGTATAAAATCAAATGATTTGACGCGCACACTGGGTTTTTGATAAACAATACTAATAAACAACGTTTGGAAATAAAATTCCGGATATGAGAGGCCAAGATTTTTATTTATTCTTCTTTGGGCTAAAATCAAGCCTGTTAATCGTTTGGCAGGGATGCGCTGAGCAATATAAGCATGTTCGTCCTGCATTTTGGCATTATAATGCTTATTTGTTCAAACGGATTTTGGAAAAAAAGAAAGTAACGTTTTGTAAATCAATGTGAGACTGTTACTTTTGCAGTCCGATTTTTCGGGAAAACTGTTTTCAAAACAATAGACTGGTGCATTAACCAGATCAAAATCAATTTGTTAAATGCCAACTATTTCACAATTAGTCCGTAAAGGTAGAGAGACCATTACATGGAAATCAAAGTCACCGGCTTTGGATTCTTGCCCTCAGCGTAGGGGTGTGTGCACGAGGGTGTACACGACAACGCCTAAAAAACCGAACTCAGCGCTTCGTAAAGTAGCTCGTGTTCGTCTTTCAAACAATAAGGAGGTGAATGCCTACATCCCAGGAGAAGGCCACAACCTGCAGGAGCACTCGATCGTTTTGATCCGCGGTGGTCGTGTGAAAGATTTACCAGGTGTGCGTTACCACATTATCCGTGGTGCATTGGATACAGCTGGTGTGAACGGCCGTAAACAACGTCGTTCGAAATATGGTGCTAAGCGTCCAAAACCAGGACAAGTTGCAGCAGCACCAACAAAAGGTAAAAAGAAATAAAAAGTAACTCTCTCTGCTTTTATTAAGGAATTAATCTGATAAAAGGGAAGTAATCCAGCGCTTCTGGCCTGGGTGAATAAGTTGCAAAACGAAACCTCGTGTAAAATTTTAAGTTAAAATGAGAAAGTCGAAACCAAAGAAAAGATATATCCTTCCTGATCCAAAGTTCAGGGACGTTCAGGTTACCAAGTTCGTTAACAACCTGATGTTTGAAGGAAAGAAGAGCATTGCATTCACTATTTTCTACGATGCATTAGAGATCGTTGAGAAGAAGACTAGCGAAAGTGGTCTTGAAACCTGGAGAAAAGCATTGAACAATGTAACTCCGTCTGTGGAAGTAAAAAGCCGTCGTGTAGGTGGTGCAACTTTCCAGGTTCCAACCGAAGTTCGTCCTGAGCGTAAGCAGTCTTTGGGAATGAAATGGTTGATCAACTATTCCCGTAAGCGTGGAGAGAAAACAATGGTGGATCGCCTTGCAGGTGAGATCATTGCCGCTGCAAAGGGTGAAGGAGCTGCTGTTAAAAAGAAAGATGATACGCACCGTATGGCAGATGCCAACAAAGCGTTCTCCCACTTTAGATTCTAGATCAGCGAAATATTAAATGATCGGAAGTTCGGTTTACCCGGGCTTCCGATTTTTATTTGAGATTTTTCTGAAATTTAACCTTTACATAATTGTTTTTATAATCAACAATTGATACTTTTGCGCTCTGAATTTTTGGAAGTAGTGCGTTTTCGCCATCCTCTTTGAGTTCAAATTGCTTCTGAGTGAATTGCACATCGAATATAAAATAACACATCACCATCTGTCATGGCACGTGATCTAAGATTAACAAGGAATATTGGTATTGCTGCGCACATCGATGCCGGTAAAACAACCACAACAGAGCGTATCCTTTACTACGCAGGGGTAAGCCACAAAATTGGAGAAGTACATGATGGTGCTGCTACAATGGACTGGATGGAGCAGGAGCAGGAGCGTGGTATTACCATTACATCTGCCGCAACAACAGTTGGTTGGAAGTATCGTGATGAAAATTACCATATCAACATTATCGATACACCGGGACACGTTGACTTTACAGTTGAAGTAAACCGTTCTCTTCGCGTATTGGATGGTCTTGTTTTCCTTTTCAGCGCAGTAGATGGTGTTGAACCTCAGTCTGAAACAAACTGGCGTCTGGCTAACAACTATAATGTAGCCCGTATCGGTTTCGTAAATAAAATGGACCGTTCAGGTGCAGACTTCTTGAAAGTTTGTGCACAGGTGAAAGAAATGTTGGGCAGCTACGCTGTTCCTCTTCAATTGCCGATCGGTGCAGAAGATACATTCCGCGGTGTAGTTGACCTGGTTAACTTCCGTGGAATCGAGTGGAATGAAGCAGATAAAGGAATGACCTTCACTGAGGTGCCTATTCCTGATGATATGCTTGAAGAAGCAACGGAGTGGAGAGAGAAATTGCTTGAAGCTGTTGCCGAGTTCGACGACACTTTGATGGAGAAATATTTTGAAGATCCTAATTCGATCTCAGAAGACGAAATTCTTGCAGCTCTTCGTGCAGCGACGATCAGCATGAAAATCGTTCCGATGGTTTGCGGTTCTTCATTCAAGAATAAAGGTGTTCAGACGATGCTTGATTACGTGATGGCTATCTTGCCTTCACCATTGGATCGTGAAAGCATCATCGGAACTGACCCACGTACAGGAAACGAGATCAGCCGTCAGCCATCTGAAAAAGATCCTTTCTGTGCACTTGCATTCAAAATCGCGACTGACCCTTATGTAGGTCGTCTTTGCTTTATCAGATCTTATTCTGGTATCCTTGATTCAGGTTCTTATGTATTGAACAATCGTTCAGGAAACAAAGAGCGTATCTCTCGTATCTTCCAGATGCACGCTAACAAGCAAAACCAAATTGACAGACTTGAAGCGGGTGATATTGGAGCTGTTGTAGGTTTTAAAGATATTAAGACTGGGGACACATTGTCAGATGAAAAGAACCCAATTGTTCTTGAATCAATGGTATTCCCTGAGCCGGTAATCGGATATGCAATCGAGCCTAAGAAAGCTGCTGACAGCGATAACTTCTCGAAAGCAATCACTAAACTGATCGAAGAAGATCCAACACTTCAAGTTGAAAGTAACGAAGAAACTGGCCAGACCATTATCAAAGGAATGGGCGAGCTTCACCTTGAAATTATTATCGACCGTATGCGTCGTGAGTTCAAAGTGGAAGTAAACCAGGGAGCTCCTCAGGTTGCTTACAAAGAGATTCTTACGAAGAAATTCGAACACCGCGAGGTTTATAAGAAACAAACAGGTGGTCGTGGTAAATTTGCCGATATCGTATTCGAAATCGGACCACGTGATGATAACGAAGAAGGAAAAGAACCAAAAGTGGGTCTTCAATTCGTAAATGAAGTTGTGGGTGGTGCTATCCCCCGCGAATTCATTGCTCCGGTTCAAAAAGGATTTGAAGCAGCAATGGTTAACGGAGCTTTGGCAGGTTACCCGTTGGATTCGATGAAAGTGCGTTTGTTCCACGGATCATTCCACGACGTCGATTCAGATGCATTGTCTTTTGAATTGGCTGCTAAGATTGGTTTCAAAGAATCAGCACGTCATGCAGGTTCTAAATTGATGGAGCCGATCATGCACGTTGAAGTTCTTACGCCTGATGAATACACAGGACCAATCACAGGTGACCTTAACCGTCGCCGTGGTATCATGAGAGGAATGGATTCACGCAATGGTGCGCAAGTTATCAAAGCGGATGTGCCTCTATCTGAATTATTCGGTTATGTTACTGATCTGCGTACGATGTCATCCGGTCGCGCAACTGCTTCTTTGACATTCGCTTACTATGAAATCGTTCCTAACAATATTGCAGAAGCAGTGATTGAAAAGGCAAAAGGTTTGGTTAAAGCTTAAATTGATCTGATCCGCTATCAGCAGACGCTGGTAACGGATCATTTTTATATAGAAGCTGGCGAAGTAAATGGTTCTTTCGCCTGTGGATTGTCGAAACTCGTTTCGTTCAAGTATTCTTAGAACCGGAAATAATAAAATAAGATGAATCAAAAAATCCGTATTAAACTTCGCTCTTTCGACCACAATCTGGTTGATAAGTCAGCTGAGAAAATCGTTAAAGCTGTAAAGGCAACTGGTGCTATTGTTAGCGGTCCGATTCCTTTGCCAACTAAAACTGAGAAATTCACTGTTCTTCGTTCCCCACACGTTAACAAGAAGTCACGTGAGCAATTCCAGCTTTGTACTTACAAACGTTTAGTAGACATTTTCTCAACAAGTGCAAAGACTGTTGACGCACTGATGAAGCTTGAATTGCCAAGCGGTGTTGACGTAGAGATCAAAGTATAGTAATAAGGGCTTATTTAGTTAAGCCAAGACATAAATTGGATGAAGGTCCGTTTCCGGAAACCACATCTGAGCTCAGAAAACAGCCGAATGTTCGTGCATTTAATGCATCATTCGCCAGTTCTCAAAAACGAGGTCAGATGGTTTAATTCATCTGACCTTTTTTGCTGATTATCAGCGAGAAATATTTTAAGGCTGCTAGGATGCGTGAATTTGATTTCATACCTTTGCAGTCCGTTTTAAAGAATAAGGGTCTTTACCTGCTAATTTTAATTTCAAAACATGTCTGGTTTAATTGGTAAGAAAATCGGAATGACTAGTTTGTACAATGCTGACGGGCAGGCTCTGGCATGTACTGTAATTCAAGCTGGTCCTTGTGTTGTTACACAAGTTAGGTCCGAAGAAAAGGATGGCTATAAAGCTATTCAGTTAGGTTTTGGTGAAAAGAAAGAGAAAAGTTCTTCCCAGCCTATGATTGGTCACTTCAAGAAAGCCGGTACAACTCCCAAACAAAAAGTGGTTGAGTTTAAGGAATTTGAAGTGGAGCATGAACTTGGAACTTCATTATCTGTTACGGATATCTTTGAAGAAGGCGAGTTTGTCGACGTAGTTGGTTCTGCCAAAGGCCGCGGTTTCCAGGGTGTTGTAAAGCGCCACGGTTTTGCAGGGGTTGGTGGTCAGACACACGGTCAGCACAACAGAGCGCGTCACCCAGGTTCGATTGGTGCTTGTTCATTCCCATCACGTGTATTTAAAGGCATTCGCATGGGTGGACGCATGGGTAACAATCGTGTAAAAATTCAGAATTTACGTATTCTGAAAGTGATCCCTGAGCAGAACCTTCTGGTTGTTAGTGGCTCAGTACCTGGTTCAAAGAATTCATTTCTAATCATTGAGAAATAGCACCGATGGAACTGTCCGTATTAAATATAAAAGGAGAAGATACCGGCAAGAAGGTAAGTGTGTCTGAAGAAATTTTTGGCATCGAACCTAATACGCACGCGATCTATCTCGATGTGAAGTTATACTTGGCTAACCAACGTCAGGGAACACACAAGTCAAAAGAACGTGCAGAAGTTAATCACTCTACACGTAAGATCAAGAAACAAAAAGGAACTGGTGGAGCTCGTGCTGGTAGCATTAAATCTCCGGTGTTTGTAGGTGGTGGTCGTATATTCGGACCAAGACCTCGTGACTACGGTTTCAAGATCAATAGAAAAGTTAAAGTTTTGGCTCGTAAGTCAGCTTTCTCTGCAAAGGCGAAATCTGATTCGATTTCAGTTCTTGAAGCGTTCTCATTTGATGCGCCAAAAACTAAATCTTATTTGAATGTTTTGAACTCACTTGCATTGGTGAACACCAAAACACTTCTTATTCTTCCATCTGTTGACAGCAATGTATATCTGTCAAGCCGTAACATTCCAAAAGCAAGAGTTACGACAGTGGACGCGGTCAACACGTATGACCTGATGTATGCAGACCGTCTTTTGATAAGTGAATCTGCTCTGTCTATTTTGGAAACCCAATTGAACAAATAATCATGAGTGTACTGAAACGTCCGATTATAACCGAAAAGGTAACGGCTCAGGGTGGTCAAGGAAAGTATGCCTTCGAAGTAGCCCTTACTTCTAATAAAGTAGAGATCAAAAAGGCTATTGAGAAACTGTTCGGGGTTACCGTAGAGAGCGTTCATACAATGCGCAGCATTGGTAAAAGCAAATCCCGTACATCGGGTGGTAAGTTTGTAAGTGGAAAAACTTCAACTATCAAAAAGGCTATCGTAACGGTGGCTGAAGGTGAAATTATCGATATCTACGGTGAAGCATAATAGTTGAGCGATTCAAATCTTTGACGAGTTAATAGCAAATGGCAGTTAAAAAATTAAAACCGACAAGTGCTGGTCAGCGTTTCCGCTCCGCTCCTACATTCGAGGAGATTACAACAGCGAAACCTGAAAAGAGTCTTCTGGAAACCATTAAAAGAACAGGTGGTCGTAATAGCCAGGGACACAGAACCATGCGACATATAGGTGGCGGGCATAAAAGAAAGTATCGTGTAATTGATTTCAAAAGAAATCGTTTCGATGCGCCGGCCACAGTAATTTCAATTGAATACGATCCAAACCGTTCGGCGCGTATTGCGTTGGTGCAGTTTGAAGATGAAGAAAAAAGATATGTGATTGCACCAAACGGACTGAAAGTGGGACAAGTAATTGTTTCAGGCAGTTCAGTAGCACCGGAAGTTGGTAATGCTCTTCCACTAGGTTCTATGCCAATTGGTACAATCGTTCACAATATCGAATTGACGCCTGGTAAAGGTGGTCAATTTGCGAGGAGTGCAGGAGCTTATGCACAGCTTGTAGCGAGAGAAGGAAAATACGCTGTTTTGAAAATGCCATCTGGCGAAATGCGTATGATTCTTTCAACTTGTATCGCAACAGTTGGAACGGTTTCTAATGCAAGTCACATGAATGTTGCATTAGGAAAAGCAGGTCGTCGTCGTTGGTTAGGTCGTCGTCCACGCGTTCGTGGTGTTGCCATGAACCCAGTCGATCACCCAATGGGTGGTGGTGAAGGTCGCTCATCAGGGGGCCAGCCTAGATCTAGAAACGGACAGTTCTCAAAAGGACTTAAGACTCGTGATCGCAACAAGCATTCTGAGAAATTGATTATCAGCCGTCGTAAAAAATAATAGTATAACATGGCACGCTCATTAAAAAAAGGACCATATATCGATTTTCGTCTTGAGAATAAAGTGACTGTGATGAACAGCGCCTCTCGGAAATCAGTAATCAAGACCTGGTCACGACGCTCAATGATATCGCCGGATTTTATCGGGCATACATTCGCGGTGCATAACGGAAACAAGTTTATTCCTGTGTATGTAACTGAAAATATGGTTGGTCACAAACTGGGAGAGTTTTCTCCTACACGTAACTTCCGTGGCCACACTGCAAAAAAAGATAAAGGTAGAAAATAATTAGTCGACGATAGCTGGTTCTGTCACAGGAACGAGCCTATATCTGAAAGAACATGGAAGCAAGAGCTATATTAAAAGATGTGCCTACTTCTCCTCGCAAAATGAGGTTAGTAGCCGACATGATTCGCGGACAAAAGGTCAGCAAGGCGTTGGCACTATTAAAGTTTCAACCGAGAGCTTCTTCACCGGTTTTGCACAAAGTTTTACTTTCTGCAGTTGCTAACTGGCAACAACTGAACGAAGATGCGAAGCTGGAAGACGCTGATCTTATTGTCAAAACCGTATTTATTGACGGTGGACGTATGTTAAAGCGTTTGCGCCCTGCACCGCAAGGAAGAGCACACAGAATCCGTAAGCGTTCGAACCATATCACAATCGTGATTGACGATGCTTCTGCTTCTATCGCAAGCGCAGACAAACAATCAGTAATCACCGAATCATAAGTAAAACGATCTATATCGAATGGGACAAAAGGTTAATCCTATAGGTCTGAGACTAGGAATTGTTAGAGGATGGGAGTCAAGTTGGTATGGAGGAAAAGACTTCTCTGATAAATTAGTTGAAGACGAGAAAATCCGTAACTACATCAAAGCACGTATCCCAAAAGGATCGATCTCAAAAGTAGTTATCGAAAGAACATTGAAACGTATCACATTGACCATCCACACTGCCCGTCCGGGTATTGTAATTGGAAAAGGTGGTAGCGAGGTTGATAAAATCAAAGAAGAGCTTAAAAAGATCACAGGCAAAGACGTTCAGATCAACATTTATGAGATCAAACGTCCTGAAATCGACGCGAAATTGGTAGGCGAGGCAATCGCACAACAACTTCAGGCTCGTATCTCCTATCGTAGAGCAATGAAGCAATCAATCGCTTCTGCTATGCGGGTTGGAACACAGGGAATTAAAATCCGTCTTGCTGGACGTCTTGGTGGAGCCGAAATGGCCCGTACTGAGGAATACAAAGAGGGACGTATTCCTTTGCATACATTGAGAGCTGACATCGATTACGCAATCTCAGAAGCACAAACGATCTATGGTAAAATCGGTATTAAAGTATGGATCTTCAAAGGAGAGCTTTACGGCAAGAGAGATTTGACTCCAAGTGCGGCAACAGCAGCATCTGACAGAGCAGAAAGAAGTGCATCTGGCGGTAATGATCGTGGCGGCAATGACCGTGGCGGAAGAGATCGCAGAGGCGGTGGCCGTGATGGTGGAGCACCTCGTGGTGAAGGCGGTGGCGGCGGAAGCGAAGCGGATCGTCGCAAACGCAATGCTGGCGGCAACACCAACAATAGAAATAAGAAGAAGTAATCAGACATTTTCCGATTTCGTATCGGGTCAAATAGATTAAAATCATGTTACAGCCGAAAAGGACAAAATTTCGCAAGCAACAAAAAGGCAAGGGCTCATACAATGGTTTGGCTACTCGCGGACATGAAATCGCATTTGGTTCTTTTGCTATCAAAGCGCTTGAACCAGGTTGGTTAACCGCACGTCAAATTGAGGCAGCACGTATTTCAGTAACTCGAGCGATGAAACGCGAAGGGCAAGTTTGGATTCGTGTATTCCCTGACAAGCCAATTACTAAGAAGCCAGCGGAAGTTCGTATGGGTAAGGGTAAAGGAGCTCCTGAATATTGGGTTGCACCAGTTAAGCCGGGAACGATCATCTTCGAAGCCACTGGTGTTACATTAGATACCGCTAACGAAGCATTGCGTTTGGCCGCACAAAAGTTGCCAATCAAAACCAAGTTCGTGGTACGTCGGGATTATCAAGAAGCGAATTAACCCGAATGTTATTAAGAACGCTAATTATTTAAAGCAATGACTAGTAAAGAAATTAAGGATCTGTCGCAGGATCAACTTAAAGAGCAGATCGCCCAGGAGCGGGAGCGCTTGTTACGGTTGAAGTTCGCACATGCGATTTCACCAATTGAAAACCCTTTGCGTATTCGTACCTCGCGTAAGGAAATTGCAAAACTCTTAACCGAGCTGTCGGCTAAAAGTAACCAACAGTAAATCAGTTTAGAAATTATGGAGGCAACAGAAAGAAATTTACGTAAAGAAAGAGTTGGCAAAGTAGTGAGCAACAAAATGGAGAAATCCTGCGTGATCACTGTGGAGCGTAAAGTGAAGCATGCCAAGTATGGTAAGTTTATGACTAAAACTACCAAGCTTATGGTGCATGACGAAACCAATCAGGTGGGCATCGGTGATACGATCCGCGTGATGGAAACACGTCCGCTTAGTAAAAGTAAGCGTTGGAGATTAGTAGAAATCCTTGAAAGAGCTAAGTAAATGGTACAGCAAGAATCAAGACTGTCGGTAGCAGACAACAGCGGCGCAAAAGAAGTACTCGTAATTCGTGTACTTGGCGGAACTGGCAAACGCTATGCCTCAGTAGGCGATAAAATCGTCGTAACAGTTAAGTCCGCTCTTTCTTCGAGCAACATGAAAAAAGGAACGGTTTCGAAAGCCGTTGTGGTTCGTACAAAAAAAGAAGTACGCCGCAAAGATGGAACCTACATCAGATTTGAAGATAATGCGGCTGTTTTGTTAAACAACAACGACGAGCCTCGTGGTACTCGTATCTTTGGACCGGTTGCACGGGAATTGCGTGAAAAGCAATTCATGAAGATCGTTTCATTGGCACCTGAGGTGTTGTAAGAAATCAAAACTCTAGTATTTCTTTGAACTGATAAGAGAATATCTAAAATGGAAAGCAAAAATAAAAAAGCACCAGCTAAGTTGCACATTCGCACTGGAGATACTGTAAAGGTAATCTCAGGCAATGCAAAAGGCGAGACTGGTGTTATCAAGAAGGTGGATATTGAAAAGCTCAGAGCTGTTGTTGAAGGGGTAAACATGATTACAAAGCATGTTAAGCCTAATGCACAAACTCCACAAGGAAGCATTGAAAAGCGTGAAGGTGCAATTCACATTAGTAACCTGATGGTAGTTGATCCTAAAACTGGCGAAGCAACCAGAACTGGTCGCAAAGCTGATGACAAAGGAAAGCTTCAGCGTTTTTCTAAAAAGACAGGAAATATTTTGTAATTCCCTGTTCGTATTGAACTGGAATAGAATATAAACGGTGGGTCGGTAATCCACAATAATATCTTCAAAATGGCACAGCCGAGATTAAAAGAAAAGTATGTGAGCGAAGTCGTTTCGCAGCTGAAAGATAAATTTCAGTACAAGTCAGTGATGCAAGTTCCTCGTTTGACAAAGATCGTTATTAACAAAGGAATTGGTGCAGCAGTAGCAGACAAAAAACTGGTTGACACTGGTGTTGAGGAATTGAGCCAGATCACTGGTCAAAAAGCAATCGCTACAATTTCCAAGAAAGCGGTTTCGAACTTCAAGTTGCGTGAAAACATGCCGATTGGAGCTAAGGTTACACTTCGTGGCGATCGTATGTATGAGTTTCTTGACCGTTTGACTGCAATTGCAATGCCTCGGGTTAGAGACTTCAAAGGTATCAGTGATAAAGGATTTGACGGACGCGGAAATTATACGTTCGGTGTTAAAGAGCAAATCATTTTCCCTGAGATTAGTATAGAAAAGGTAAATAAAATTACCGGTATGGATATCACATTTGTCACTTCTACCAATTCTGACGAAGAAAGTTATGAATTGTTGAAGGCATTGGGTATGCCATTTACAAATGCGAACAAACAAGGATAATTCTTAATATAAGATATTTACCGACAATGGCAAAAGAATCAGTTAAAGCACGGGAGAGAAAAAGAGAAGCCTTAGTAGCTAGGTTTGCTGAAAAGCGGACGAAATTGAAAGCTGCTGGTGATTGGGTTGGTTTAGATAAATTACCACGTAACTCTTCTCCTGTACGTTTGCATAACAGGTGCAAGATCACGGGAAGACCTCGGGGTTATATGCGGAAATTTGGAATTTCCAGAGTTTGTTTCCGGGATATGGCTTCTGACGGCAAGATTCCGGGTGTTACAAAATCAAGTTGGTAAGAATACTTTCAATTCTGATTTCAATTACTTAACTTTGCACTCCCGTTTCAAAGGGGTGTTTAAACTAGGCATAAAAATGTTAACGGATCCCATAGCAGATTATCTGACGAGACTCAGAAACGCTATCAAAGCGAAGCACAGGGTTGTTGAGATACCTGCATCCAACATTAAAAAAGAAATAACTAAGGTACTTTTTGATAAAGGGTATATTCAGAGTTATAAATTTGACGAAGTAGGTCCTCAGGGTGTAATCAAAATAGCTTTGAAATACAATCCTGTGACAAAGCAATCTGCAATTGTGAAATTGGAGAGGGTTAGTAAGCCTGGACTTCGTAAATATTCAGGTTCATCAACATTACCACGCGTATTGGGTGGTTTAGGAACTGTCATCATTTCAACCTCTAAGGGTGTAATGACTGATAAGGAAGCTAAAACGCTTAATGTTGGCGGGGAAGTGTTATGTTTCGTGTATTAATATTTAAAAGTTATTCAGGAAATGTCACGTATAGGAAATAAAATTATCGTTTTGCCGGCAGGTGTTTCTGTATCAGTTGCAGAAGGTAATGTAGTATCAGTAAAAGGACCAAAGGGTACACTGCATCAGACAGTTGATAGCGATATCAGCGTTGAAATTGAAGGCAGTGAACTTAAAGTAAGTCGTCCAACTGAGCAGAAGCGTCACAAAGCGCTGCACGGCTTGTACAGATCTTTGATCAACAATATGGTGATCGGAGTAGATGCCGGATACAAGAAAGAGTTAGAGATTATTGGTGTGGGTTACAAGGCAAGTGCAGCAAATAATGTGCTGGAATTGCAATTGGGTTATTCTCACAATATTTTTATGGCTATTCCGGAAGAGATCAAGCTTACAACGACTTCCGAAAAGGGACAAAATCCCAAAGTTATTTTAGAAGGAATTGACAAGGAACTGATAGGATCGGTTGCAGCGAAAATCAAATCATTGCGTAAGGTTGAGCCTTACAAAGGAAAAGGTATTCGTTTTGTCGGTGAGGTTGTTCGTCGTAAGGCTGGAAAATCTGCTTCTAAAAAGTAGTAAGTCACGGAATTAGTTTATAAACAAGTAAGACAAGTTTGAAAATGGCTACCGCAAAAGCAGATAGAAGACAACGCCTTAAATATCACATTCGCAAGAAAGTGAAAGGTAGTTCTGAGCGTCCGAGATTATCAGTCTTCCGCTCTAACACCAGCATTTATGCGCAAATTATAGATGATATAAATGGTGTAACGCTCGCGAGCGCATCATCAGTAGACCTTGGTGGAAGAAAAGAAAACGCTAACGTTGACACTGCTCTCCAGGTTGGTAAAAAAATTGCTGAAAAGGCACAAGAAGCAGGTATCCAGACTGTTGTTTTTGACAGAAACGGATATTTGTATCATGGTAAAGTAAAAGCATTGGCCGAAGGAGCTCGTGAGGGTGGCCTGAAATTCTAAGTATAACAAAGACTATGTCTACAAATACAAAACCTTCAAAGGTTAACGAATCGGACTTGAAAGAACGCGTAGTTGCGATCAATCGGGTAGCAAAAGTAGTAAAGGGTGGTCGTCGTTTTAGCTTTTCGGCTATCGTCGTTGTGGGTGATGGAAACGGTGTTGTAGGATACGGACTTGGCAAAGCAAACGAAGTTACGGATGCAATCGCGAAGGGCATTGATGACGCTAAGAAGAATCTAATTCAAGTTCCAATGCTTAAACATACTGTTCCTCACCAGATGGAAGGTAAATTCAGCGGAGGTTTTGTATTGATCAAGCCAGCTGCGCCCGGAACAGGAGTTCTTGCTGGTGGACCAATGCGTGCCGTACTAGAAAGTGCTGGTATCAAAGATGTACTTGCTAAGTCTAAAGGATCTTCAAATCCTCACAACGTAATTAAGGCAACAATTGATGCTTTATTGAAAATGAGAGCTCCTCATCAGGTTGCTTTTCAGCGCGGTGTTAAATTGGACAAAGTATTCAACGGATAGTCCTCCGGATTATTCCCTTATCTCTGAGTGATCATGTCAAAAGTACGTATTACACAAGTAAAAAGCACAATCGATCGTCCCGAAAGACAAAAGCTTACCATTAAGGCCTTAGGTCTTGGTAAGTTGAACAGAACGGTTGAGAAGGAAAATAGCGACGCCATAGCGGGTATGATCCGTAAGGTAAGCCATCTAATTAAAGTAGAGGAAATCTAACATATATTTCAAGTATGAATCTTAGTTCATTAAAACCAGCTGCTGGATCTGTAAAAACAGGAAAGCGTGTTGGACGTGGTCAGGGATCTGGAAAAGGTGGAACAGCTGCACGTGGACATAAAGGAGCACAATCTCGTTCTGGTTATAGCCGTAAGGTAGGTTTTGAAGGTGGACAAATGCCTCTTCAAAGACGTCTGCCTAAATTCGGGTTCAACAACATTAACAGAGTTGAATTCAAAGCGCTTAATCTGGACGCTATTCAGGCTCTTGCCGAAAAAACAAATGCTTCTGTAATTACGTTGGATCTTATTCGTGAAAACGGCTTGTGTGCAAAGAAAGACCTTGTAAAGATTTTGAATAGAGGCGAAATTTCAGCGGCTGTCGAAGTTCAGGCAAATGGTTTTTCTGCGGCTGCAATTGAGTCGATTGAAAAGGCAGGAGGCAAAGCGGTTAAACTATAATTTTGCTGTTTGCATTAAGCACAAGTTGTTTATAACAAATAGCTATTGTAAGCCCACGACATGAAACGATTTTTAGAGACTATAAAACACATATTTGCAATTGAAGAGTTGAGAACGCGAATTCTCAACACTCTTTTGTTTATAACGATTTTCCGTTTGGGGTCTTACGTGGCTTTGCCCGGCGTTGAACCGGATCAAATGAATGTTTCCACTCAGGGACTGTTAGGCCTTCTGGACACCTTTTTAGGAGGTGCGTTCAGCAAGGCCTCGATTTTTGCATTGGGTATTATGCCCTATATCTCAGCCTCTATTGCTATTCAACTTTTGACAATGGCTTTGCCATATTTCCAAAAGATGCAAAAGGAGGGAGAATCTGGTCGTAAGAAGCTGAACCAGATCACTAGGGTGCTTACAATTGTGGTTACGTTGGTTCAGGGGACTGCTTATTTGAATACTACTGTTCCTGATGAGGCTTTATTGGTTTCCAGAAGCCTTTTTTCTATTTCATCTGTATTCGTCTTGACCGCTGGAACAATGTTCTGCATGTGGCTGGGCGAGAGAATTACGGATAAAGGGATCGGTAACGGTATCTCCATGCTGATAATGATCGGGATTGTTTCAAGATTCCCAGGCGCGATCTACAAAGAGTTTGTATCTCGCGGTAGCGGTGGAATTTTGATCACTGTACTTGAAATCGTTGCGCTTTACTTTGTGATCATGGGTGCCGTAATGCTTACACAAGCGGTTCGCAGAATACCTATTCAGTATGCAAAGCAAGTTGTTGGTAGCCGTGTAATGGGCGGACAACGTCAATATTTGCCTTTGAAGTTGAACGCAGCTGGTGTGATGCCGATTATTTTTGCACAAGCGTTGATGTTTATTCCTTCGCTAGGAGCGTCCTACTTTGCTGAGAAGAGTGATTTCGCAAGTAATGTTGCTACGATTTTTGCAAACTATACCACTTGGCAATACAATTTGCTGTTTGCGTTTTTAATCATTGTATTTACATTCTTCTATACCGCGATATCGGTAAATCCGCAGCAGATTGCTGACGATATGAAGAGGGGTGGTGGGTTTATTCCTGGGGTAAAACCTGGTCAGCAGACATCTGAATATATCAGTTCGATTTTAGATAGAATTACTTTCCCTGGATCATTAATGCTTGCCCTTGTTGCAATATTGCCTGCATTTGCAAGTCTGTTAGGAGTGTCTACCGACTTTGCACATTTCTTCGGAGGAACATCCTTGCTTATTATGGTTGGCGTTGTTTTGGATACGCTTCAACAAATTGAAAGTTATCTTTTGATGCGCAGATACGAAGGCCTGATGAAATCTGGTCGTGTAACTGGCAGAACTGAGAGCGTCGCCATCTGATATTGCAATGATTTATTTAAAAACGGAGGAGGAGATTGAGTTGATCAAACAGAGTGCGCAGGTTTTAGGTAAAGCGCATGCTGAGGTTGCATTATGGGTTAAGCCAGGTGTAACTACAAATAAACTCGATGTGGTAGCAGAAGAATATATTAGAGATAACGGTGGCATCCCTTCTTTTAAGGGATTTAATAAATTTCCGGCATCACTTTGTATATCTGTAAATGAAGTGGTTGTTCATGGAATACCTGGAAACTACCCATTGAAAGAAGGTGATATAGTTTCGATTGATTGCGGAGTTAAATTAAATGGGTTTCATAGTGATAGTGCTTATACTTACCCTGTTGGTGAGGTGAAGCCGGAAGTTATGAAATTGTTGACTGCAACGAAAAAGTCGTTATACAAAGGCATTGAACAAGCGGTTGACGGACTCAGGATAGGGGATGTAGGATTTGCGGTTCAGAGTTATGTTGAGGAACGAGGATACACGGTTGTCCGGGAATTAGTAGGACACGGAGTGGGAAGAGATCTTCACGAAAGCCCAGAAGTGCCAAACTACGGAAAACGAGGTAAAGGGATTCGGTTAAAAGAGGGAATGGTTCTTGCGATTGAGCCTATGATTAACCTAGGAGTAAAGACAGTAATGCAAGAGCGGGATGGATGGACAATCAGAACAAGTGACAGAAAATATTCAGCTCATTTTGAGCATACGGTTGTTGTCCGTAAAGGCAAAGCCGAAATTCTGACAACATTCGATTATATAGAAAAAGTGACGGCCAACACCAGCCTTATGGTTGAAGTAATGTAATTAACGCTACGAATGGCAAAACAAGCATCAATCGAACAAGACGGAGTAATTTTAGAAGCGCTTTCCAATGCAATGTTTCGTGTGATTTTAGAGAATAAGCATGAAGTTATTGCGCACATTTCGGGAAAGATGAGAATGCACTATATAAAGATATTACCGGGCGACCGTGTTAAGTTGGAAATGTCTCCTTACGACTTATCAAAGGCAAGAATTACTTACCGGTACAAATAAGGAGAAGATCACCTCATTATTAACAACAAGTAACATTCGAGATGAAAGTCAAAGCATCAGTAAAGAAACGCAGTGAGGACTGCAAGGTTATACGCCGAAAGGGTAAAGTGTATGTTATTAACAAGAAGAACCCACGGTATAAACAAAGACAAGGTTAATCATTATGGCACGTATTTCAGGAGTTGATATTCCCGACCGTAAAAGGGGCGAAATCTCACTAACTTATATCTTCGGAATTGGACGCAGTTCAGCGAAAAAAATTCTGGAAAAAGCAGGAGTTGACATCAATAAGAAGGTGATTGACTGGAATGATGAAGAGTCAGGTGCAGTTCGCGCGGTTATAGCAGGTGAATATAAAGTAGAAGGTGCACTTAAATCAGAAGTTCAACTGAGCATTAAGCGCTTAATGGATATCGCTTGTTACAGAGGTCTTCGTCACCGTAAAGGTTTACCATTGCGCGGACAAAGGACAAAGAACAACTCTCGTACTCGTAAGGGTAAACGCAAAACAATCGCGAACAAGAAAAAGGCTACTAAATAATCAGTGAGCGGTGGGTAAAACCACATTTCTATCCATAAGCAATGGCACAAAATAAAAGAAAAGATAAAGCTAAAAAGAGAGTTGTAGTTGTAGAGTCGGTGGGTCAGGTACACATCAAGGCTTCTTTCAACAACATTATCATCTCTATCACAAATAACAACGGCCAGGTAATTTCCTGGGGATCTGCCGGTAAAATGGGCTTCCGTGGTTCTAAAAAGAACACTCCGTATGCTGCACAAACAGCTGCTCAAAGCTGTGCTCAGGTTGCTTTCGACCTGGGAATGCGTAAAGCTGAGGTGTTCGTTAAGGGACCGGGATCAGGCCGTGAGTCTGCGATCCGTACCATCCAGAATGCTGGAATCGAGGTAACAACGATCAGAGATATTACTCCGCTTCCACACAATGGTTGTCGTCCTCCAAAACGTCGGAGAGTATAGTATTCAATTTGAATGCCCATTCGTAATTTGGACACTGGGGTTACAGAATGGTTTTTAATCAATTTAAGTAAAACAACAAGTTTTTAATGGCACGTTATACAGGTCCCAAATCTAAGATTGCAAGACGTTACGGAGAACCCATCATGGGCCCAAGCAAAGCGCTTGCAAAGAAAAATTACCCTCCAGGAGTTCATGGAAAGGGTCGCCGCTCTAAAAAATCAGAGTATGCTTTGCAATTGATGGAAAAGCAGAAGGTGAAATTCATCTACGGTATTCTTGAAAGACAATTCCGTAATCTATTCGAAAAAGCTTCGGTTAAAGAAGGTATCACTGGTGAAAACCTTTTGAAATACTGCGAAGCTCGTCTTGATAACACAGTTTACCGCTTAGGCATCGCTCCAACCAGACGTGCTGCACGCCAGCTGGTTTCCCACAAACATATCCTTGTTGATGGTGAAATTGTAAACATCCCTTCTTATTCTCTTCGTCCTGGACAAATCGTTACAGTTCGTGAGAAATCCAAGTCTCTTGAATCAGTTTCAGAAAGCCTTGCTGGTCACAGCTCAAAAGGATTCAACTGGTTGGAGTGGGATGGTCAGCAATTGACAGGTAAGTTTGTAACCTTCCCGGAACGCGAGCAAATCCCGGAAAACATCAACGAGCAGCTTATCGTTGAATTGTATTCTAAATAATCTTCATATTACAGCACGCCTAGTTTACCAGGCGTGCTTTTAGCCGGTAACGGCAATTTTGCGATCGCAAAGGTAACGGTAGCGTGATCAACTATCATTTACTACTATAAAAGGAGCAAGGACTATGTCAATATTAGCTTTCCAAATGCCTGATAAGGTCGTCATGGAAAAAGCAGACGACTTTCACGGGTTGTTTGAGTTTAAGCCTTTAGAGAAAGGGTACGGCGTAACCATTGGTAATGCATTACGTAGAATACTTCTTTCATCTTTGGAGGGTTATGCCATTACGAGCGTGAAGTTCCCTGGTGTTCTTCATGAATTTTCTTCTATCGAAGGTATAGTTGAGGATGTAACAGAAATCATCCTGAACCTTAAAATGGTTCGTTTTAAAAAAGTTTCTGATCTGAACGAAAGCAGAATCGTTGTAAACCTTAAAAATGTATCCGTTATCACAGCTGGCGACATTGGCAAGTTTACCAACGCTTTTGAAGTTTTGAACCCGGATCAGGTTATTTGCCATATTGATGACCAGAAAGAGTTCGAAATGGAACTGCTTTTGGACAAAGGAAGAGGATACGTTCCTGCTGATGAGCCACGTGCAAACGAGTTGCCGTTCGGATACATCGCAGTGGATTCTATTTATACGCCAATTAAAAACGTTAAATACAGTGTTGAAAATACACGGGTAGAACAACGTACAGATTACGAGCGTCTTTTAATTGATATCCAGACAGATGGTTCTATCCACCCTGAGGATGCATTGAAAGGTGCTGCAAACATTTTGATTCAACACTTCATGTTGTTCTCTGACCAAACAATGACGTTTGAGAAGCAGAAAGCAGAAGAAGACAATCAGGTGGATGAAGAAATGTTGCGTATGAGAAAACTGCTTAAGACTTCATTGTCTGAGCTTGATCTTTCTGTACGTGCGTACAACTGTTTGAAATCAGCTGACGTAAAATCACTTGGTGATCTGGTTAGACTTGAAATTTCAGACATGATGAAATTCCGCAATTTTGGTAAAAAATCTCTTACTGAGTTGGAACAGCTTGTAGCTGACAAACAACTCACATTTGGAATGGATGTTGCCAAATACCGTTTGGACGAAGATTGATAAATAATTCCATAATAAGTCTGTATTCTGTAGCGCGCTAGCCGCCGCTCGAAGCAACTAAACAACAAAACAATGAGACACGGTAAGAAAGATAATCATTTGGGAAGAACAGCATCTCACCGCAAGGCGATGCTTTCAAACATGGCTTCTTCATTGATTATCCACAAGAGAATTGAAACAACATTAGCGAAAGCGAAAGAACTTCGTAAATACGTTGAGCCTTTGCTAACCCGCGCCAAAGAAGATTCTACTCACAACAGAAGGATTGTTTTCTCTTATCTGAATGATAAAGAATCAACAAAAGAACTTTTTGGCGTTGTTTCTGACAAAATTGCATCTCGCCCAGGTGGTTACACAAGAATCATTAAGCTTGGAAACAGACTTGGCGATGCTGCTGAAACGGCACTGATCGAACTTGTAGATTTCAACGACGCATTGCTTCTTGCTAATGCCGACAAACCTGCAAAAACAAGACGTAGCAGAAGAGGTGGAGCGAAAAAAGAAGGCTCAGAAGTAGCCGCAGCTGCTCCTGTTAAAAAAGAAGATCATCCTGTGGTTGCAGAAGCAGAACCCGTAAATGACGAGCCTGCTGCTGACGAAACAGCTGGAGATAATGATTCACCAGCACCTACTACTGAAAAGGAATAGTTTTGGATAGTCATTAAGAATATATGGAAAAGGGTTGAACGTTTCGTTTAACCCTTTTTTATGGGTAAAATTTTATAATTTTGCACCGCAGTTTAAAAATACCCGGGCAATTCGCTCAACATAATTTGACAAACAATAGATTTAGCAATAAAATGGGTCAAAAAAAGGAAGCTCTGTTATTACTTGAAGACGGGACAGCTTATAGAGGACTTGCTTTGGGAATAAGCGGGACCACCGGCGGGGAAATTTGTTTTAATACAGGTATGACAGGATATCAGGAAATTTATACCGATCCTTCCTACTATGGTCAAATCATTGTTAACACCAACTCGCACATCGGCAACTACGGAGTTCAGCTGGAAGACGAGGAAGAATCGGCTTCGGTGAAGATCCGCGGGATGGTTTGTAACACATTCTCTCCAATCTATTCCCGAGACACTGCTGATTTCTCATTACAGGAATATTTTGAACGGGCCAACATCGTGGGCGTAAGTAACGTCGACACAAGACACATTGTGCGCCACGTAAGACAAAGAGGCGTAATGAATGCGATCATTTCCTCCGAAATCCTGAATGAAAAGGAATTGATGGCCGAATTGAAAAAAATTCCATCGATGGATGGCTTGGAATTGTCTTCTGAAGTAACGACAGAAAGCGCTTACTACGTAGGAGAAGAAACCGGCAGCCAGTTCAGGATTGCAGTGATGGATTATGGAATTAAGAAAAGCATCCTGAAAAACCTTACTTCACGAGGATGTTACTGCAAAGTTTTTCCTGCAAAAACGCCTTTTGAAGAAGTAATGGCCTGGCAGCCTGATGGATTCTTTATATCCAACGGTCCTGGTGACCCGGCTGCAATGCTTTACGCGGTTGCAAGTGTGAACCAGATGATCAAGACAAGCAAGCCGCTTTTCGGAATTTGCCTGGGACATCAGCTGCTGGCATTGTCGAGCGGGATTAATACATATAAAATGCACCACGGTCACCGCGGGTTGAACCACCCGGTGAAAAACCTGATCACAGGATTCTGCGAAATCACTTCTCAAAACCATGGTTTCGCGGTGAATCCGGATGAAATTGAAAACCATCCTGACATTGAAATCACGCATGTGAATTTGAATGATAAAACAATTGAAGGAATTCGCAGAAAGGATTATCCTGCATTCTCGGTGCAGTATCACCCCGAAGCATCACCAGGTCCGCACGATTCCCGCTATCTGTTTGATGAATTTATTAAATTGTTAAGAGCAAGCTGAAAATATCGAAATCCTCTGTAATGCAGAGGATTTTTTGTGTTATTTTGTACCGTTAAAAAATTCTATTTAAATCAAAACCACAAGCTGCAAATGAGTACGATTCAATCAGTACATGCAAGACAAATTCTGGATTCAAGAGGAAACCCAACAATAGAAGTAGATATTCGTACTGAAAATGGCTATTTAGGACGTGCTGCTGTTCCGTCTGGAGCTTCTACCGGAAAGCATGAGGCCGTTGAACTTCGTGATGACGATAAAAGCGTTTACGTAGGAAAAGGAGTTTTGAAAGCTGTTGAGAATGTCAACGATATTATTTTCCCTGAGTTAATCGGTTGTTCAGTTTTTGAGCAAAATCTGATTGATAAAATCATGCTGGAATTGGACGGAACGCCTAACAAAGCGAAATTGGGCGCGAATGCAATTCTGGGCGTTTCTCTGGCTGCTGCCAAGGCTGCTGCACAAGAAGCAAACCTTCCATTATATCGTTACGTGGGCGGAACGAACGCGAACACATTGCCCGTTCCGATGATGAACATTCTGAATGGTGGAAGCCACGCGGATAACTCTATCGATTTCCAGGAATTCATGATCATGCCTGCGAAAGCAGATACGTTCTCGCAATCACTGAGAATGGGCGTTGAGGTTTTCCATACGCTTAAAACAGTTTTGAAAAGCAAAGGATATTCTACCAACGTAGGTGACGAAGGTGGATTTGCTCCAAACATTAAATCAAATGAAGAAGCGATCGAAATCGTAATTCAGGCGATCGAGAAAGCAGGTTACAAGCCAGGCGAAGACATCTTCATCGCCATGGATGCTGCCGTTTCTGAATTCTACGAAGATGGATTGTACCACTTCAAAAAATCAGATGGTCGCAAACTAAGCTCGGATGAAATGGCTGACTACTGGACACAGTGGGTTGCTAAATATCCGATCATTTCAATTGAAGATGGAATGGACGAAGACGACTGGGCTGGCTGGGCAACGCTTACACAATCGGTTGGCAAGAAAATCCAGTTGGTAGGTGACGATTTGTTCGTGACAAACGTAACCCGTCTGCAACAAGGAATCGAATCGCAAATTGCAAATGCAGTCCTTGTGAAGGTAAACCAGATCGGTTCATTGACTGAGACGATTGACACGGTTAACCTTGCAAAACGCAACAGCTATAAGAGCATTATGTCCCACCGCTCAGGTGAAACGGAAGATTCAACAATTGCTGACCTTGCAGTTGCATTGAACACAGGACAGATCAAAACGGGTTCTGCTTCCCGCTCTGATCGTATGGCGAAATACAACCAGCTGCTTCGCATTGAAGAGGAGCTTGGTGAAAACGCTTACTTCCCAGGATTGAAATTCTGATATCATTAATCAAAACCGGAGCTTAATGCTCCGGTTTTTGTATATACACTCGCTTTCGTTATGAAAAAAGGATCATTCTGGTCGCTCCAAACGCTCAAAAACTTCTATATAGCCACATTTCTGGCGTGGTTCGTCTGGATCCTTTTCCTTGACAATAACAATATGCGGATCGTGATCTCCAACCGGATGAAAATGAAGGAACTGGAACACGAAAAAGGTATTTTGTTGGGAAAGATCAAAGAAGTTAAAAAGGAGCGGAATGAGGTTTTTGGTAATCCCAAAATGCTTGAAAAATGGGCGCGTGAAAATTTCATGATGCGCAAGCCCAACGAGGAAGTATATGTAATCGTTGACGAGAAAAATCAGCCGGTCGAAGGCAAAAAAAGCGAGTAAGCCCGCCATCGGCCATTGCGTGTTAATATTTAATTTCTAAGACATTGAGCAAAAAAGTAATTCTTATAATCATGGACGGCTGGGGAATTGCCCAACCTGGCGAAGAAAGCCGTTCCGCTGTTTTAGCTGCCAACACTCCTTTTTACGACAGCATTATGCAGAAATATCCGCATAGCAGACTTGCTGCAAGCGGACTGGCTGTGGGGCTTCCCGACGGACAGATGGGAAATTCAGAAGTAGGACATACCAATCTTGGAGCAGGACGTGTCGTTTATCAAGATCTGGTAAAGATCAACCTGGCTGTTACCGAAGGAACATTAGGTCAGGAACCTGTCCTTACCAATGCCTTGGATTTTGCCAAAATAAATAACAAAAAAGTGCATTTCATCGGTTTGGTTTCCGATGGAGGCGTTCACTCACACATCGATCATTTAAAAGGACTCGTCAAAATCGCTGCCGACAGGGGTTTGACAAACGTTTTTGTGCATGCATTTACAGACGGCCGTGACTGCGATCCGAAGAGTGGCTTAGGCTTTTTAACAGAGCTTCAACAAACATTGGATCAGACAACTGGCCGCATTGCAAGCGTAACTGGTCGTTATTATGCAATGGACCGCGACAAGCGTTGGGAGCGTGTGAAGCTTGCTTATGACGCAATGGTGCATGGCGAAGGTGCGCATGTAGCATCCGGTGATGTCTTGAAAGCAATCAAAGATTCTTACGAAACAGGCGTTACTGACGAGTTTATGATGCCTATCGTTGCAACAAATCCGGACGGGACACCAATTGGTGTTATCGAAGATGGAGATGTTGTATTATGTTTCAATTTCCGGACCGACCGCGGACGCGAAATCACAGAAGTGCTGACGCAACAGGATTTTCATGAGCAGAATATGCACAAGCTAAACCTGAGATACATCACAATGACCAATTATGATGATACATACACAGGCGTAGATGTGATTTTTGATAAAGACAATCTTAACAATACATTAGGCGAAGTGCTTGAAGCAGCGGGGAAAAAACAGATCCGCATTGCTGAAACGGAAAAATATCCGCACGTAACATTCTTTTTCTCGGGCGGACGCGAAAAGCCGTTTGAGGGTGAAAGCCGCTTACTTTGCCAGTCGCCAAAGGTTGCTACTTACGATCTTCAACCCGAAATGTCAGCATTTGGCATCAGGGACTCGATAGTGCCTGAATTGGAAAAAGGAGAGGTGGATTTTGTTTGCCTCAACTTTGCAAACCCGGATATGGTTGGACATACTGGCGTGTTTGAAGCTGCCGTTAAGGCATGCGAAACTGTTGATCAATGTGTGCAGGCTGTTGTTACCACTGGTTTAAACCATGGTTATTCATCCATTATCATTGCCGATCACGGAAATTCGGACTATATGTTGAATGACGACGGCTCTCCCAATACTGCCCACTCATTGAACCTCGTGCCTTGCGTATTAGTAGATAATAATTATCAGAATCCGATAAAAGATGGCAAGCTGGCCGACATTGCACCTACAATTCTTGACTTGATGGGAATTCCAAAGCCGGCTGAGATGACGGGGGTTAGTATCCTCTAAACTAAACCAGTTATAATGATGTTGTTTACCGGAGAGTCCATTGGGCTCTCTGTTTTTTGGAACTTCCGCGTGATAAAGTCAACATTACCAATGCGTTTTATATCAATACACTCTTCTAGCCGCCCTGTGTTCCTTAAAAGTAGCTTCCTCTATATCTTCATATGCCTGGCAATGTTAAGCGCTTGTCGGGAATCTGTCACGGATACTAATGAAAAGAAGGCATACTATGACCTCAAAGGCTTTGTAGAAAACCAAATTGTTTATCTGAACGAGAAGAAGCCCAAGGTGGCAAAAACTGTTCAGCTGGATGGGAAGAAAGAACTGCGCGCTGAAATCGAGACAAACTGGAAAAAGGAGCTGGAACTGTTCGCACAAGCCGACATTAATAAGCCAGCATATAACAAAAGCTATTCGGTGACTCGAAATGATTCGTCTGTTTACGAATATAAAATCAGGGAAGGAGAAAATTTGCCGGTGCGTTATCTGATGATCAAAGTAGATAGCGCGACGCAGCAACCTGTGTTGGTAAAAGCACTGCTGCGTTCTGAAAATCGAATATATAGTTCAGAAAAGCTTATTGAACTGACTTCAAGCAGACGAAATAATCTGCTTGAAGTTTCGGGTTATTCGGTTAGAGGTTATCAAAAGCTATTGTTCATGGACCGCAAGTCTTTTGATATTACAGCAAAAATAGGATTATAGCGGGTTTTAAAATGATGTTTGTTTGTACTGTAACTCCATACTTTGGGTAAACATTACCCAATTTTCTAATTGACCAGCCCTGATACAGCCGTTCAGCCCTAATTTTCTAAGTTTAAAATTATAATTTAAAAAGAGGCTCAGTATCTTACTAAGCCTCTTTTTTAGTATTATTTATATAAAAATTGAATGTTATAATCGCCTGTAATAAGTCCGAATCAGCAATTCGGCACAGAATTAGAGATTTTAAAATCAAATCCATGTAGACCCTAGGTGAATTTTAACCTGTCAACATGTAAACTAAATCACATTAATAAATTTTCTAAATCGATGGAACAAGAACAAAAGAATAAGCAAAGTATCGCCTGGGCAATGGTTGTTGTCCTTGGGCTTGCGACGGCCATGTTTGGCTACTTGTTTACGACTCAAAAAAATGAGTTGACTCAGCAGGAAACAATGGTTGTTGAAAAAGCCAGAGAATTGGCTGTAACCAAAACTAAATTAGACTCCATTTCGACAGTACTGGATGCGAAAATCGCTGAAATTGAAAAACTAGGTGGTGACGTATCAGAATTGACTAAGGTTAAAGAAAAACTGGAAGCAGATAAATTGGCTTTCAGCAGAAGCAAAAGAGTTGAGACCAATAAATATCTTGGCAAAATTAAGGAATACGAGAAATTCCTGGTAGAAAAAGACGAGGTGATCGCTCAATTGAAGCTTGAAAACGAGAAGTTGGTTGCATCAAATGACTCTTTGAGCACACACGTTGGAAGTTTAACCAGCGAACGTGAGAAATTGGTACAACGTCAGGCTGAACTGACCGACTCAGTAGTAACTTTTACAGCTGCTAACAAAGAGCTTAGCGCCAAAGTAACGAAGGCTGCTGCATTGAAAGCTGCAAATCTGAAAATTCTTACTGTTAATTCAAGAGGTAAGGTAAAAGATAAAGAAGAATACAAAGCAAGCCGTGTTGACAAAATCAAAATGGTGTTTACGCTTCCTGAAAATGAGTTGACAGCACAAGAATCAAAAGACATTTATGTGCGCGTGCTTGACCCAGAAGGAGCGGTTGTAGCAGATGACGCTACTGGATCAGGAGAGTTTGAAGTTGACGGCGCTCCATCTAAGTTCACGACACGTGAGTCTATTGCTTATCAAAACAATAACCAGAAAGTTGAATTGTTGTATGACAACAGCTCACAATTCCGTCCAGGGAAATACAATGTTGAATTGTATGCAGAAGGTTATAAAATTGGTGGTGGAAACTTCACTATCAAGAAATAGGAATTTGAATTCACACCATGCATAACTATCAAAGGCGGCTGAATAATTCAGCCGCCTTTTTTGTGCTTAATCCTCAGTGTTCTGCGCATTAATCACATCGATAAAGTGATGCAGCTCTTCTGACCGCTCAGGGCCTGACTCCGGATAAGACATATCCATCTTTTTAAGTTCTTCCACGATAATGTTGGCCACTGTCAGCCTCAGATTCTTTTTGTCATCCGCTGGAACAACATACCATGGCGATTTCTTTGTAGCAGTGTTATTAATGCAGTCTTCGTAAGCCTGCATATATTCATTCCACTGACTACGCACTTTCACATCCTGCTCCTCAAATTTCCAGTTTTTTGAAGGGTCTTCGATCCGTTCAATCAGACGCGAGGCTTGTTCTTCCTTTGACACATTCAGGAAAAACTTGATTACCCGGATGCCATTTCTGTAAAGATATTTTTCAAGGTTCCGGATATCCGAATATCTGTGTTTCCAAAGCTTGTCCATATCCTCCGTCAGTTCGACAGGCAGCCGTTGTGATTGCGTTACGATCTCGGGATTCACCTTGGCAACGAGCACTTCCTCGTAATAACTGCGGTTGAAGATTGTGATCGTTCCACGCTGAGGGAGCACAAGGTTACTACGCCACAGATAATCATGTTCCAGTTCTGTTTCCGTAGGCCTCTTAAATGAATGTATTTTCACGCCCACCGGATTTACCCCTGCAAGCACATGCTTGATCGTCCCATCCTTGCCGGCCGCATCCATCGCCTGAAATATGACCAGTAAGCCATAACGATTATGCGCGTACATCATACTTTGCAGCACATCCAGCTCCTTAGCCGACTCTGCCTGCATGGATTCATATTCTTCCTTATCCTTGTAAATGTCCTTGAAGCGCGTTTTGGCCTTTTTGATACTGAATTTCTCGGTCCCGTCGACGCGATAATCGCTTGCATTGAAGTCCGCCATTTGAATGCTGTTTAAAAATGATGTTAATCGTTACATTATAGTTGCTTCAAAAAGCTGACCAGCCCCGCAAATGCGCGTGCCCGGTGGCTCAACTGTGATTTTTCTTCCAATGTCATTTCGGCAAATGTTTTTTCCAAATCAGCAGGCATAAATACAGGATCATAACCAAAGCCATTGCTGCCTCTCTTTTCTGTGATAATGTTACCCTCCACCGTTCCTGCAAACTGCTGATACACGCCATTTATTACGAGTGTAATCACCGTCAGGAACCGGGCGTTGCGATCATTGTGAGCAGCCAGTTTGTTGAGCAGCAAATCCATGTTATCATTCGCATCCCGCTGCGGCCCCGCATAATAGGCCGAATGAACGCCGGGTTCACCATTAAGCGCTGCGACTTCCAGCCCTGTGTCGTCAGCAAAGCAGTTGATGCCGTAATTTTCCCAGACAAATCGGGCCTTAGCAGCCGAATTCTCAGCGATTGTTTCAAATGGCTCCAGAATATCGGCTTCACAGCCAATGTCGCTTAGCGTAACAAGCTCAAACTGGTCACCGAGCAATGCTTGTATCTCTTTTAACTTGTTCAGATTATTGGTGGCAAAGCAAAGTTTCATGCTATAATGTTATGTTCTAAATGCATTTTACAAAAAAAAACGGCTACTCTTGTGAAGCAGCCGTTTTAATTCATATATGGTAATTACCTTGTTGGCAGGCCAGGCTGTTGCTGCGCTGGCGCCTTTCCGAAATCGACCAATTCAACATCAAATAGCAGAACCGAGTTTGCAGGAATGGCTCCCGGCGATCCCTCAGCTCCGTAAGCAAGGCCAGATGGAATGATCAATGTGCGTTTTCCGCCTTTTTTCATCATCATAATGCCTTCTTCCCAACCTGGAATAACCATTCCCACACCAACCTGGAAGTCAATAGGACCGCGGCCGCCAGTCTGTGAGCTGTCAAACACTTTGCCGTCGAGCAATTTTCCTGTGTAATGTACTTTTACATTGTCACCTGCTTTTGGGCTGTCACCTGTTCCTGCAACGGCATCCACATAAGCCAGACCAGATGCTGTTTTCTGTGCTTTTCCTTTCAGGTTATTTTTTGCGATATAATCGTCAATTATTTTCGTATCGATCGCTTTTTGCTTGGAACCAGCTTCGGCAAGTTGTTTCTGGAATTCCTCAGGTGTAAGCACACTAACCACCTTCACGGTGAAGCTCAGATCAGATCCTTTTTTGATCATAGGAGGCATAGGCTGGCCGATTTTTGCAAACATTGAATCTGCATTGATCGATATTTTAGCACTGTCTCCCGCTGCAAGCAAAGCAAGCCCTTCTTCAAAACTGCCTTTGTACTGAGGAGCCTGCAAAACCATTTTTTGCGGTGTACCTTCTTTATATGTATCACGAAGCGTAGAATCGCTGCCGTTTTTCAACACAAAGTGGAATGTCATAATGTCTCCCAATTTGGCTTTTCGCGCTTCATCTTCGTGCTCGAAAATCTGGTATTTCAGTCCGGATTCAGTAACCTGCGTCTTATGTTGGTTGCAAGCCACTGCTAGAATAGTTACGCCCATTGCGTAACCTATTGATTTTAAATTCATTGGATTGTGTTAATTGGAAAGATTATGATGTGATTTTTGAAGTAAAATTTAAGCTTAGTCAACGTTTAAAAGTTCTTGTTGGTATTCCGGAAGAATATTTAGAAAAGTGGCAACCGTATCATGCACTGATTGTTCCGATCTACCGCCAGATGCATTTTTGTGTCCGCCGCCATTGAAATAGGTGCTCGCCAGGTCTCTCACCGAGAATGTGCCTACCGAGCGGAAGGAAATTTTCACTTCACCTTTTCTTTCAATGAACATAGCAGACATTACCACGTTTTCAACCTGCAAACCGTAATTAACGATTCCTTCGGTTTCTCCCGTGCTGGAATTGAATTTTTGCAGTTCCGCTTCCGTCAAAACCATGTAGGCAGTTCTGTATTCGGGTAAAACCACTAATTTCTGTGAGAGCACGTAACCTAGAAATTGCAAACGCGAGAGTGGTGCATTGTCATAAATAAGTCGGTGCACACGGCTGGAATCGAATCCCGTGAGCATCAGATCGGCAACGGCCAGATGAACCTCGGGCGTAACATTACCGTGTCTGAACGAACCTGTATCTGTCATTATTCCGGCGTACAAGCATTCAGCCATGGGGATGTCGAAGATCTCAGAAACCGGCGCATTATGTTCCAACTCTTTGATCAGCTTGTAGATAAGCTGTGCCGTAGCAGCAGCATAAGTATCCCAAACCATCCATTTTGCAAAATGCTCAGGTTCAAGGTGATGGTCTACCATTAACTTCGGCGCAGCGGCTTCTTCCACAATCCTTCCCAAATCTTTAAGTCTGGAAAGTGCAGAAAAATCGAGACAGCATATCAATGTAGCATTTGCAATTTTATCCTTGCATTTAACCTGATCCCCCTGCTTTTCGTAAACCAGAACATGCTCAATGCCAGACAACCAACGTAAATTAGCCGTGTAGTCTGTCGGACTGATGACGGTAACTTGGTGTCCTTTTTTAATTAAATAACTTGCCCAGCCCAATGACGATCCCAGCGCGTCAGCGTCAGGGTCACGATGCATCGTAATGATGATTTTTTGGGGGTGGGATAAAAAAGAGCTAAGCTCTTCAACGGTTTGATTCACAGTTACTTAATTCGGAAAGAAGAAAATTCGGTTCGTATTCAGCCCACAAAATTAATAAAACTGTTGGGATTTGCTCAATGTTATGCCCTAAAGCCTGGTTATCAGGCTATGTTTTAACCTGCGCGCCGCCCCGCAAACCGAACGGCAAGGATATAAAATGAAAAAATGCATAGTTTTGCAGCAAATAAATTCTAGCCAACAGTATGCCAACAAATAGAACATTCACAATGATTAAGCCGGATGCCGTTAAGGACGGACATTCCGGAGCCATTATCAAAATGATTGAGGAGGCCGGGTTCCGGATTGTAGCCGTAAAAAAAACTCAGCTTAGCGCGGAACGTGCCGGAGAATTTTACGCAGTCCACAAAGAGCGTCCTTTTTACAATGATTTATGTAAATATATGTCTTCCGGCCCGATCATTCCGATGATCCTGGAAAAGGAAAACGGCGTTGCAGACTTCCGTACTTTGATCGGTGCTACCAATCCTGCCAATGCAGACGAAGGCACCATTCGCAAATTGTTTGCAAAATCCATGGAGGCTAACGCCATCCACGGTTCGGATTCCGACGAGAATGCTGCCATTGAAGGAAACTTCTTCTTTGCCCATATCGAGCAATTCTAGACATTAGGGTTACCAAAAAGATCGGCCCGGTGGAACATTCAACCGGGCCGATTTATTTTAGCTTCTTTTTATATCATTTTACGGCAAGGCTGTCGATAATGTGGATAACCCCGTTTGCAGCGCTGATATCAGAAAGGATAATGTCCGCTCTGTTTACCGAAAAAATGCTGTCCGTTTTGGTAATGCTTAGTTCTTTGCCTCCGAGCGTCTTCTTCTTTCCTTCTTTAAGCCTGTTGTAATCAAGCCGCTCTTTTCCCACAATGTGGTTATTGATCAGTTTCCGGATCGAATCCTCCGGCAACATAGTTAATTCGGAAGCGGAGAAAATATTCGCGCGGCCAAAGGCAGCATTGTCAGGTGCAAAAAAAGTTACGTCCCCGGTCCGCAATCCGTCGCTCATCTTGGCATAGAGCATAAGATCTTTCAGAATGCTGAAACGCTCATTCTCCATGATGACTTCTGTAATCGTTTTGCCCTTTACTATGTCTTCACTCTTCTCAGTGCAGGAAATAATTACTCCTGACGGCAGCACTGCAAGTAAAAAAAATGCCAGACAACGCCCTACAAAACGGTTTTTTTTCATAGCTTTCCCATTGGTTAATTTCCGTAAAACTAATGGAAAATGTATTTTGACGGAATTCTAACTGAAATTTTTTTAATCCTAACCCCCAATTTATTATGTTAAAACTTCGACAACTTATAGTGCTCTGTGCGACTATATTGTTACTGAACTCCGCATTTTCTGTATTCACAGCACCCGTTCCCGCGCCACTGAAAAAGCCTGTTAAGTTATTTAATGGCAAAGATCTGAGCGGCTGGAAAGTCAACGGGACCGAAAAATGGTATGTAGAAAACGGTGAACTGATCTGCGAAAGCGGACCGGACAAACAATATGGCTACCTAACTACCGACAAGTTCTACAAGAATTTTGACCTTTCCCTGCAATTCAAGCAAGAGGCGAATGGTAATAGCGGCGTGTTTTTCCGCTCCACGGTTACCGGAACGAAAGTTTCGGGCTGGCAGGTTGAAGTTGCGCCACCAAACCATGACACAGGTGGCATTTACGAATCTTACGGCCGTAACTGGCTGGTACAGATCCCGGACGAAAAAGAAGGTTTCCTGAAAATGGGTGAATGGAACACATTGAGAATCCGCGCTGTAGGGGATAATGTTAAAACCTATCTTAATGGTAATCAAATGGTTGATTTCACAGATGCTAAAATCGGTGCCGGAGAAGGCTCAATAGCATTGCAGATCCACGATGGCGGCGGCATTAAAGTGCGTTGGAAAAATATTACTCTGGAAGAGCTTTAAGCTTCCTTCTTCATTCCGGCTGCAACGGCGTTCATACATTCGAAATAAGCAGTTCGTCGGAAAACGCTTACCATAGGGCTTCATGGCTGATAGATTTGTGTAAACAAGTAACACAAGTCTATTAGCCATGAAGCTTTTTTATTTTAAGTATCCGGAGAAAACCAGCGCCTTATTAAAGGATGCAGAATCAATTGGCAAATCAGAATGGATGCTAGCCCAGACTAATCAGTAACATTGCGTTTCACTTAAATTATGAACGAAAAAGGAACGAAGCGTCTGCGGATGACGGCATCATCACTGGATGGAAGGGATTTTAGTAATATGGATCTTGAAAATGCTGATTTTAGCTTCTCAAGCCTCAAAGACATCAATTTCGATGGCGCTAACCTGCGCAATGCGAAGCTTCGTTTCGCTGCATTGGACCGCACCACATTCCGGAATTCCGACCTGCGCAATGCCGATTTGAGTTTCAGCAGCTTAACCGATGTTGACCTCACCGGTGCCCGGGTGGAGGGGGCCAATTTCAGTTTTACCTCACAAGAAAAATCATTTAACTGGCGTGATCTTAACCTAATAGGCATCATTCAAAATCAGGGTTGGATAGGGACAGTGGTCGCTGTTATCCTGGGCGCCACTGTGTTGTACGGGATTAATGCGATCTCTTATTTTACTGCTGAAATCTACTTCACCAATGAGCCCGTCCGGATCAAGCTGTATCAATATCTGGTTTCCCAAAATGTTATAGCGGGCGTTTTTACCATTCTGCTAACCCAGGGAATCACCATATGGCTCGACGTTTTCATTACCCGAACCATTCTTAAGCACATTATTTTATCGGTAATTGTGCTCATAATGAACAATTTGCTCGCAGTAGCCGTCTATTTTCTTTTTGGCGTAACGCTGGTAGATAATTACAGGAATCTTTATCCCAATGAAGCAGCACAGGATGCGCCCTGGTACTGGTATATGTGGGGACCGATCATTGTTGCTAATATTTTCTACTTTCTGAGCCGCGAAGGCAAACAGATTTCCAGGAAGATTTCCGATCAGGAATTTCAATTACTAAACCTGGAAAAGCTGAAAACCCGCGCCGAGCTGGACGCATTGCAGGCACGCATTAACCCTCATTTTTTATACAATTCCTTAAACAGCATTGCCAGCCTCGTCCATGAGGATCCCGATAAGGCCGAGGAAATGACACTTTTGCTTTCCAAACTGTTCAGATACACGACCGGAAGGAAAACGAACGATTATTTTGATACAATCGAGAATGAGCTGGAAATGGTTGCCACTTATCTGCAAGTGGAGAAAGTACGGTTTGGGGAGAGGCTCAGATTTACTGTTGAGGTGACCGATCCTGCACTGAAAGAATTGCATGTTCCCAAATTCATTTTACAGCCCATCGTGGAAAACGCAATTAAGCACGGCGTTGCCAAACTGGCCGAACAAGGCGCAATCGTAGTCCGCATTTACGAAGAAGACGAGTGGCTGCATTTATGTGTGCACGACAATGGCCCGCCGTTTTCTGAAACAATGGGCGCCGGATATGGAATGAGGAGCATTCAGGACAAATTAAAATTGCTTTATGGCGATGCCGCGCGCCTTGAACTGCATAATGAGCCGCGCAAATCGGTCAACATTTCGATACAAAAATCTGCTATTATACAAAATCAACATCAAGGCCATGACCCAATTCCCGCTGAAAACGATTCTCATAGATGACGAGCCGCTGGCATTAAGCCGGCTTCGAAGGCTTTTGGAAAAGCACAACAATGTTTTTACCATTGTATCCGAAGCAAAAAACGGCGCAGAAGGGTTGGTCGAGATTGACAAGCATAGTCCCGATATCATCTTCCTCGACATTGAAATGCCCCTTTTAAATGGTTTCGAAATGCTCGCCAAGCTGACCAAGATGCCGCTGGTGATATTTTCAACGGCCTACGATCAGTATGCGATCCGCGCTTTTGAGGAAAATTCTGTTGATTATCTGCTAAAACCTGTCGAGAACGAGCGGCTGGTTAAGACCATTGAGAAGATCCGCAACATTACCAAAGCAGGCGCCAACAATCTCGCCACGGTAAATCCTTATTCCGAAAACCTGCTCAGGCTGTTGGAGGAAATGAAACCTAAAAGAGAGATCTTCTCCTTGTCGGTGAAATCAGGCGACCGGATCTTGCTCATTCCCCTGACTGAGATCACCCATTTCGAAGCAGAGGAAAAGTATGTTTTTTTAAACACATTAGACGGACAAAAATATCTGCTCAATTATACGCTGACATCTCTGGAAGAGAAGCTTCCCAACCAATATCTGCGCATTAGCCGCGCCGGGATCGTTAATTCCCACCACATCAAAGAAATCCAAAAGCATTTCAACAGCAAGTATGTCATTATCATGCGCGACCGCAAGGCATCCCAGCTCACAAGCGGCAGCACATATGGAGAAGCAATCCGCCATCTTCTTGATAATTAATCGGGTTACTCCTTCCCCGGACACAAAATAATGATTTTGAAGAGGGCTTACTTATTCCTAAATTGCGCCCTGATTTTAAATTCCATTACTATTTTTGAGGTTAATCAACTGTTCATCAGAACGTTTTTAGCAATTTGAGACGGAGCTAAGACTAATATTTTTTTAGTTTTCGACACAGAATGCTGCGTTCCTGCGTATCGTGATGTACAAAGTGATCCCTTTAAAAAAGCGGGAGATTTAAATTTTGATCTTAGTAGAAAAGATCCTCGCTGTAGTTCATTTTGTTTTTGTTAAAAAAGGTTAAAGGGGTCAGGAATAATGAAGGAGCTCATTGATACGGGCAATCTGCCAAAGCACATCGCCGTTATCATGGACGGTAACGGAAGATGGGCCCAAAACCAGGGAGCAGCGCGCATTTTCGGCCATCGCAACGCGATTAAGGCCGTTAGGGAAGTAACCGAAGGTTGTGCAGAACTGGGTGTCGGTTTTTTGACACTTTATGCATTTTCAACTGAAAACTGGGCTCGTCCCGAGTTTGAAGTGAGGGCTTTGATGGAATTACTGGTTCAGTCTATTGGAAACGAGCTGCCAACTATGCTCAAAAACAATGTAAAGCTGGACACGATCGGTGACACGGAAAGTCTGCCAAAAAGCTGCCGCAGAACATTGGCAGAAGCTGTTGAAGCCACAAAGGCAAATACAGGCCTTAACCTGATCCTGGCGCTGGGTTACAGCGGAAAATGGGACATTACCCAGGCTGCGAGGAAGATTGCGGAGGATGTGAAGAATGGTGTGATTGCACCGCAGGAGATCAACGAAGAAATGCTGGCCGCGAATCTGGCAACCCAAAACCGCCCGGAAGTGGACCTGATGCTGCGCACAGGCGGTGATCACAGGATCAGCAATTTTCTTTTATGGCAGCTTGCTTACGCCGAGCTGTATTTTTACGAGAACCTTTTCTGGCCGGATTTCAGGCGGGAACATTTATATGAAGCGATTGCCGCCTTTCAAAACAGAGAGCGTCGTTTTGGCAAAACTGGTGAACAAATCAAAGCGAATAGTGCTAAGTAATAATATGAACCTTGTGAAAAATTTGAATAGATCATTAGCACACCTCAAAAGTATTTTAGCATTGATCCTGCTTTGCTGGTGTTTTTCAGCAAATGCACAAAAGGTCGGGCTGGGAGCTGCGGGATCAAAGCCTGCTTCTGCCGCCGCCGGTTTGGGCATTGACCCGGCTAATCCAAAAGAATTTACAATTGCAGAAGTGACTGTTTCAGGAACCCAGTTCCTGGATCCTAATTCCATGGTTTCCATCTCAGGCTTGAAACCTGGCGATAAAATCCGCGTGCCGGGACCAGCAATTCCATCGTCGATCAGAAGAATGATGGATTTCGGGACATTGAATGATGTCGAGATCATGGCTACGAAAGTGGAAGGCGAAAAGATCTGGTTGAACATTCACATCAAAGAGCGTCCGAGACTTTACAAAGTTTCCTTCTCAGGCATCCGCAAAGGCGAGCGCGAAACATTGAATGATAAGGTGAAATTGATCAAAGGGCGTGTTATTACGCCAACCGTAATCAAGAACACCCAGCTTGTTATCAAGAAATATTACATGGATAAAGGGTTTTACAACACCAAGGTAAAGGTGTTGCAAATCCCGGATTCGACGCGTGGACAGGCTACGCTTAACTTTACCATTACAAAAGGTAAGAAGGTTAAGATCGAGGAAATTGACATTCAGGGAAATACGGCGGTGAGCGATAAAATCCTCAAACGCAAAATGAAAGGCACCAAGCAGAAAAGAATTGGCCGTCTTTTCAACCCATCCAAATACATTCCTAAAAAATACGACGAAGACAAGGAAAAACTCATCGCCTACTATCGTAAGAATGGTTACCGCGATGCAACGATTGAATTTGACTCCATAAAAAATGGTGATGAAACGATCAGCATTGTCATGAAGATTGACGAGGGAA
Organism: Dyadobacter alkalitolerans DSM 23607; assembly: GCF_000428845.1. Lineage (GTDB taxonomy): Bacteria > Bacteroidota > Bacteroidia > Cytophagales > Spirosomataceae > Dyadobacter > Dyadobacter alkalitolerans. The sequence continues at coordinate 214,050 of NZ_AUAS01000008.1, forward strand.
CCAAGTATTTCTATCGCGACATAACCTGGTCAGGAAATTACCTTTATACATCTGCTTATCTGGGTGAGCGTCTGGGTGTTAAGAAGGGCGACGTTTACAATCCCGAAGAACTAGACAAAAAGATCAATGGTATCCCCGGTGCCGACGTTAGCTCCATTTATATGGACGACGGTTACCTGTATTTCCGCATTGAGCCTACGGAAAAGGCAGTTGAAGGCGATTCTATCGACGTTGAATTAAGAATGTTTGAAGGAAAGCAGGCAACGATCAACCGCATTTTGCTGAATGGTAACACCAAAACCAGTGACCGGGTGGTGTTAAGGGAGCTTTTCACATTGCCCGGACAAAAATTCAGTAAAACAGAGATTATCAACACACAACGTCAATTATCCCAAATGGGCTATTTTGACCCTGAAAAAATCCAGATCAATCCGATCCCCAACCAGCAGGACGGAACGGTGGATATCGAATACACCGTAGAAGAAAAGCCGTCTGACCAGATCGAATTATCCGGTGGATGGGGTGGATACATTGGTTTTGTTGGAACGCTTGGTTTGGTATTCAATAACTTCTCACTGAAAAACATTCCTAACCGTGAAACCTGGCGGCCATTGCCTTCTGGTGACGGTCAAAAACTATCGTTGCGTTTCCAGGCGAACGGAAAGCAGTATCAAACCTACTCGCTGTCATTCAGTGAACCATGGCTTGGCGGCAAGAAACCGATCAACTTTGGTGTGTCCTTACAGCGCACAGTTTACCGGATGACAGATCCACGTTCTTTTTATAACAATTTGGGACAAGGTAACGGAGGTTTGAGCTACCGCGGTGGTTATTTCAATAATGGAATTACCTTATCACTTGGTCGTCGTCTTAAAGAACCGGATCGCAATCTTGTTATGACCCATTCGCTTGCTTATCAGCGATACAGACTGGACGATCTGGACATTTTCAGGATTGGATATAGCAATGGTGTATCAAACAATATTTCGTTCAACACAACGATATCCAGAAATACCCTGAGCGATTTCCAATTCCCAAGAAACGGAAGCAACATTTCCCTAAGCGGAACGTTCACGCCGCCTTATTCAGCATTTAGGAAGAAGACTTTCACAGACAAGACCGACACATATCGTTGGGTAGAATATCACAAATGGATGTTTGACGCCAGCTATTATGCAACCATCACAGGAAAGCTTGTATTGAGCGCTCGTACGCACATGGGTTTCCTTGGAGCCTATGGAGACAAAGTTGGTTACAGCCCATTCGGCCGCTTCATCGTGGGTGGATCGGGGCTGGCAGGTCAAGGTTCATTCTCACTTGCTGACCAGGACATTATCGGTTTGCGTGGTTACCAGGATCAGAAAGTCGGGCCTCAGAACGCGGACGGATTTCCTGCATCCGGAGGTGGAATTGTGTATAACAAATTTGTAATGGAGCTTCGTTACCCTGTTTCATTGAACCCGCAAGCAACCATCTTTATTTTAGGTTTCGCAGAAGGTGGAAACAACTGGGGCACGTATAAAGAGTTTAACCCATTTGACCTTAAGCGTTCAGCCGGGGTTGGTGCTCGTATATTTATGCCAGCATTCGGCCTTCTGGGAATTGACTGGGGTTATGGGTTTGATAAAATACAGGGAGACCCAAAACGAAGCGGACCACAATTCCATTTTACGATTGGTCAGCAGATCAGATAATATTTCTGATTGTAGTTTCGTTAAGAAGTTTGCAAATTATTAGCTCCCTGGCATGAAGAAGTTTTTTATTTTACTAGTTTTGTCAATTCTATGTGGATCAGCGTCCTGGGCGCAAAAGATAGGTTACACAGACATGGAATTCATCACAAGTAAAATGCCTGAGTACCAAATGGCACAAACGGAGATGAAGAAGTTCTCTGACAAGTGGGCCAAAGAGATCCAGGATAAATTTCTGGAAGTCGATCGCATGCAGCGTGCTTATATGGCTGAGGAGATCCTGCTCACCGAAGATCTGAAACGGAAAAGGCAGAGCGAGATTAAGGAAAAAGAACTCGAAGCCGGAGAGTACAATAGTAAGATCTTTGGCATGGAAGGGCTTCTTTTTCAGAAGAAGAAAGAATTGATGAAGCCTGTCCTTGAAAAAGTGCAGCGAGCAGTTACCAAGGTTTGCAGCCAGCGCCGGCTCGATTTTATGTTTGATAAGTCCAGCGATGTAGGCATGCTTTATACAAATCCCAAGCACGATTACTCGGATTATGTGATGGAGGAGCTTGGTATCAATCCAAAAGCAACAAAAGCGGCTGCGGAAGAGAAAGTAGGAAAGGCAGAGCAGCCGCCTGTACAGGCCCCGACACAAAACTCACCAAAACAAAAAAGTACAAACAGTAAACTTAAGTAACAAAGCAATGAAACAAAAATTGATAGCTTTTTTGGTCGTAATGACCATTATTACAACCCCTCTGTTAGCACAAACGACTCCTGCAAGCGGACTTACTAAAATCGGTTATACCAATGTTGATTATATAATTGGCAAGTTACCAGAAAGTAAAGTAATGCAGAACCAGCTTGAAGTTACAAAGGCTCAGTTGGATAAAGCATTAGGAGAAACATACAAGGAAGCACAGGAGAAGTATGAAGCCTATCAGAAAAATGGCGCTAACATGACTGATGTCATTCGTGCAGATAAAGAAAAAGAATTGCAAAACCTGCAAACAAGAATTCAGGAAATGCAAAACAATGCTCAGACGTCGTTACAGACTAAGCAGCAGCAATTGCTTGAACCGATCTTGACGAAGGTTAACAACGCGATCCAGGAAGTTGGAAAAGAAAGCGGATTCCTTTACATCCTGAACATGGATGCAGGCGCTGGAACAACACCGATCATTTTGTTTGCAGCTTCTGAAGACAACAATGCAACCAATCTTATCCTAAGAAAATTGGGTGTGGATCCTGACAAAATCGAAGCAGCAGCTCCTGCGGCAGCGAAGCCGGGAACAGCTGCACCAGTAGCAGCACCTGCAAAAACAGGCGCAGCAGCACCAGCTACAACGCCTGCGGCTACAACGCCAAAGAAAAAATAGTAGCAGCTTCATTGAACTTAAAATACCGGAGGGTAGTCTTTAAAATGGCTCCCTCCGGTATTTGTATTTAACAAGGCCGACGTTTTTACACTGCACTATATTTGAAATGTCCAAAATCACTCTGATTAGCCGGACTTCCGTTTTCAAATATCAATTTAAAAATTATTCAAAACGCTTTTCTATATAGTATTTGCTAGTTTTGCGTTAGACTCAAAGGGTTTCTCGACACATGGAATTAATTATATTTTGGAAGTTATGATTACAAAGCATATTCATAAAATACTGATACTTCTGACGGCCGTTTTCTTATTCTCAAAGGCGCAGGGGCAGGATAATATGAAGAGTTCTGCAACAGGCCCCTTGCAGATTGTTTTCCCGAATGAATCCGAATGGAATGTGCTGAGTGAAGGGAAGGAGATCAATTTCCATCTTCAGACCAAAGGTGGAAAAAGCGATTCCGTGCGATATAGCATTTCTACCGGTTATCTTAAAGAAATGAAGTTTGACTCACTCGGTCATTTCGTGTGGACGCCGGGTTACGACATTGCCGACCGGATCAATACATCAAAATCCTTTCCGGTGGTGTTTGAAGCACAGAGCACATCCGGTGAAAGTGCTTCCCGAGAAGTGGTTTTTAAAGTACTGCACGTGAACCGCCCCCCGCAAGTTGACGAATTAAAGCCTTTCTACATTCAATACAGAACTCAGAATACCTATCAGATCGATATGAACTCTGTCCGTGATCCGGATGGTGATCCCGTCGTGTTTGTCCCCATTCTGGAAGAAATGCCTGAGGGAATGAAGCTTTCGGCAGCAGGTGAAATCGTCTGGGAGCCTTCGACCAAGCAGTTTAACATCTTGAAGGAATCTCCTAAATACGTTGAGTTTTACGTAGAAGATCAGCCGTCCAAGGAGCGGACAAAAGGCAGGTTGCGATTGAACATTACGCAAATGGACCTGGCACCTGACTTTACGATTGTGCCACAGGTTTCCACGATCAGGAGCGCAGAAAACAACCGCATTAACCTGCGTTTCGCATTGTCCGATCCAAACGGAGAAGACGATATTTCCACATTTGCATTCATTTCCGAGAATAAGAATGTTCCAAAAGAAGCTTTGGTAAAAAATGCGCCTACCAGTTATGAGTTCATATGGGAGCCAGGATATGATTTTGTAAAAGATCCGTTTGATACCCTTTCCTTCAACATCATTTTTTACGTGATGGACAAGGCGCAGAACAAAAAGGAGAAGACAATCCGGTTTGTGATCAAAAACACTGTGGATGAAAGTCTTCGTGACGCGTATGTGTACGGCTTATACAAGGGCGCACTCGTGAATGCATGGGGGCTTCTGGAGCAAATGCAGGAGAAAGAAATTTACCTGAAAAAAGCATATTCCAAAGCGAAGCGCGGGAAGAGGAGCAGATCCTTGCTAAATGCTTCGCTAGGAGCAACGACCGGGCTAGCGCCACAGTTTACAGACGATAATGGAAAAGCCAGGGGTTACATTACAACCATTGGCGGTACGACAGTTGCGACGGTTGGAACATTGGAAGCAACCGAGGTGATAGGTAAATCCACAAACGGACTGTTAGATCGTTTTAATTACGTATTGCAAAAGAAAAATGAGCTGCAAAATAAGGGAGATGTTTTTGCCCGTGAGTATGCTCAGAAATCTGCGCGAAGAACACCTGATTTTATCCGTAAACTCGACGAATTCAAAGCGCTTATGAACCTTAGTGGTTTGGTAGCATTGGAACTGGATGCGAATTGGGAAAGCAAGAAGGAAGCGACAGATGCTGCACTAAAAAAGTCCTTTAAGGATTTCGTGCCACTAACCAAAGATGAGAATTAAAACCAAGATCATATCAAACGAAAAAAGAGAGCCTTAGCTCTCTTTTTTCGTTTCGTCATCTTCCAGTTTAACAGGAGTGGAAGGAATGTCTGCGGGCTCATCCGTTGCGCTTACTGACGTTTCAACGGGCGTTTCATCCTCATCTTTATGATCTGAATGATCCGAGTGAAAGCTTCCCTGGAATATCAGAATGCTGCATACGCCGATGAAAATGCATGAATCGGCAATGTTGAAGATCGGTGTAGAGTAATATTGGCCTCCCCAAACTGGAATCCATTCCGGAATAAAGCCTTCCCAGAAATCAACAAAAATCATGTCTATAACCTGGCCATGAAACCATGGAGTAGGAGAGCCGTAAGGCGCATTTTTAAGCAAAACGCCATAAAATGTGCTGTCAATTACATTGCCGACAGCGCCGGCAAGAATCATAGACAATGCCCAAAGCAATCCCTTTGAAGCGCCTGAACGGGCAAGATGGATCAAATACCAGCCGATGGCACACATGGCCACAAGGCGGAACAATGTCAGGAAAAGCTTGCCATATTCATGCCCCAGTTGCATTCCGAACGCCATCCCCGGATTGAGCACATAATGTAGTTTCAGCCAATTGCCAATCAGAGGGATCTGGCCAGAGAATCCAGGTTCCATATATTTGTAAACCAGGAACTTAGAGAGCTGATCCAGCACGATAAGCAGCAAACTGAGAACTAAATATGGCGTTGGATTTCGGGATTGATTCATTCGTTTTTCAAACAATTGACAATTTCAAGAATGCGAAAGTAATAAGTTACTTATAAAGAACCGATTCCCCTCCGTTTCAATTCACTTTTAACCAGCAGATACTCCCTGCTGCTTTGGCCCGCAATGGAGGTGTTTTCCTCCGCACGACGGATCAGGTAAGGCAAAACAGCGTCAATCGGGCCGTAAGGAACATACTTGGCAACATTATATCCGGCCTTCGACAAGTTAAAGGAAATGTTATCGCTCATGCCCAGCAATTGTGCAAACCAGATCCGGTCATCGTTCCGGCTGATGCCCTGTTTTTTCATCTTGGCAGCGCAGTATTGCGAGCTGTATTCATTATGTGTGCCCAGGCAGATTGAAATGTGTTCAATGTGATCCAGGCTGAAATCGATGGCTGCGTTGTAGTCCGTGTCCGTTGCTTCTTTTGAAACGTGGATAGGATTAAAATATTCGTTTTCTCTCGCTCTGAGCCGCTCTTTTTCCATATATGCACCCCTAACCAGCTTTCCGCCAAGGAAATAGCCTTTCTGCCGTGCGGCGAGATAAGCACTCTTCAATCCTTCCAGCGTATCATGCCTGTAAAGTTGGTATGTGTTGTAAACGATGGCTTTTTCGCGGTTGAATTTTTGCATCATTCGGTAGGTCAGATCGTCGATGATGCCCTGAATCCAGCTTTCTTCCGCATCCACAAAAATGCGGACGTTCTTATCATGTGCATGGCGGCATAATGTCTCCACACGCTCCTGAATGCGGGCATATGCGACCTCTTCCTCGTTCGTAAGCTCCTCATTACGCTGTATTTTTTCCAGCAGATCTGCGGAAGCAACACCGGTAACCTTAAACACAGAAAAAGGGATCGTTTCCGATGAAGCCGCTTTGTCGATCGTTTTCAGTATTTCATTCGTTGTAGCATCGAAGCTTGCTTCGTCGTCTTCGCCTTCCACCGAGTAATCCAGGATGGTGCCAATGCCCGACCGGCCGAGTAACGAAATGGTTGGGTCGCAGTCCCTAATCGTCTCACCGCCACAGAATTGTTCAAAAATGGTAAGACGGATAACATTTTTTATCGGTAAGTGAAGTTTTAGTGCGAGCTTTATAAAAAAAGTGCCTAAATTTACCACTCGAGCCTGATTCATGAGGCTGAATAACCAGTAAGTTTTCCGTAACTGAGCGTCTGATTTTGATGCAAATGCGACGGAAGTATCTTCAAAAAATACAGGTATTTCGTCTTTTGGAGAAGGATATGCCATTTTTTAATTATACGTTTTTCCTAAGTGAAAGTTTAGTGTTTTTACTTAAAATCACTGGAAGAAAGTAGTACGCATTAAGAAGTTGATTGACTTTTGTTATATCAAATGTACGTCAATCCCAGAAATACGCATAACACCGGATCAAAATATTACAATTATCATTTTTTATTAAGGACAAGTTTTTGAATATGAATGCTTCTTTAGATATCCTTCCGTTAAGCAGTTGGATCAATACCGAAGGTAAGCCTTTGGTAATCGCCGGACCTTGCAGCGCAGAGACCGAGGAACAAATGTTAGAAACCGCAATCCAAATCAAAGAGGAAGGATTTGCGCACGTAATCCGTGCGGGAATTTGGAAACCGAGGACTCGTCCAGGAAGTTTTGAAGGCATGGGAGAAGCTGCTTTACCCTGGTTACAGGAAGTAAAGAAACAAACCGGAATGCCTGTTGCTGTTGAAGTTGCAAATCCTCAGCACATTGAATTAGCATTGAAATATGGTGTGGATATACTTTGGATCGGTGCGCGTACAACCGTGAACCCATTCAATGTTCAGGAACTTGCCGATGCATTGAAAGGTATTGATGTCCCTGTTTTGGTAAAAAACCCTGTAAACCCTGACCTGCAATTGTGGATCGGTGCTTTGGAGCGTTTGAACCAGGCTGGCGTGAGAAAATTAGGTGCTATTCACCGCGGATTCTCTAATGCACAGGAAACGAAGTTCCGCAACTCTCCAATGTGGAACATTGCTATCGAATTGAAAACACTTTTCCCTGAATTGCCTGTTATCGGTGATCCAAGCCACATGGCCGGAAAACGTGCTTACTTATATGAATTGGCACAGCGTGCGCTTGATTTGAACTACGAAGGTCTGATCATCGAGTCACACCGCGAGCCGGACAAAGCATGGTCTGATGCTGCTCAGCAGTTGACACCAGCTGCCCTTGGTCAAATGTTGCACGACCTGCACGTTCGTAAAGAATCTTACGGAAGCGATTACCAATCTCAGTTGGAGATCATTCGTAGCAAAATTGACAACCTCGACCGTGAAATGCTTGAAACATTGGCAAACCGCATGGCTTTGGTTGAGAAATTGGCTGAATACAAACGCGATAACAACGTTGCCGCTTACCAGGTGGACCGTTTCCGTGAAGTTTTGGAAACACGCGCAGGATGGGGTAAAAGCATGAATTTGTATCCAAACCTTGTTGACGAGCTTTTCAAACTTGTTCACATGGAATCTATCCGCAAGCAGACTGAGGTGATGAACCAGGTGAATGTTTAGGATTTAATATAGTATAGCAAAACGGCTGCTTCGGAAGAGGCAGCCGTTTTTGTTTTAAATCCCTTTTTTAACCAAAACCTTTTTGATCTCCCTCGCCCAGATCTCGTAAGCTTTTTCATTCAAATGCGTTTTGTCTACGGCATATTCCGCTTTCAAACCCGTCGAGTCGGAGATAAATCTGTTCAGGTCAATGTAATCCACGTCGTGCTGGCTGCAATAGTTAATCAGGAAGGCATTCAATGTGTCGACTTCCTTTTTGCTTATGGGATCATCTTGCTCGTAGACGGTCAGCGTGACTACGGGGATGATGTTATTTTCTATTATTTTATCTAAAATAGCCTTATAAAAACCCTGCATTTTCTCTTGCGATACGCCGACTGTAATGTCATTGATGCCGCCTTTGACAAAACAGATCTTCGGATGCAGGTTAATGACGTGTGAAGGGAGCAATTGCAGGAAGTGGTAAGTGCTCATGCCGGGAAGTCCGTTGTTCAGGACATCCGTCCGGTCCAGTAACGCGGTCCATTTTCCCTGCGCTGTGATCGAATTTCCGTACATGACAATGGTCGGGTTTCCTTTCATGGCGACAAATCTTTGCATAATCTTATCACGATAAATGTATGAGAAGACGCAAATTGAAATGATCAGAAACACATTGAGCGCAAGTGATGCGACAAGCCAGTTCCCGGTTTTCATACTTGTTCACCCAGGTTAAAGCAGCGGCGGCATCGTGCTTCGTAGAGATCGGTTTCACCTAATAAAACGCGCTCATTGGATGGAGAAAGCCGGTAGGAATGGGAGGCGACTTCCCCGCAGACCATGCATATGGCATGAACTTTCGTGACATACTCAGCGACGGCCATCAGTTGCGGCATGCATCCAAAGGGTTTTCCCATATAATCCATATCCAGCCCCGCCACGATCACCCGCTTGCCGGAGTCCGCCAGTAAGGTGCATACTTCGACGATTTTCTCATCAAAAAATTGAGCTTCATCCAGGCCGACCACCTCACAGTTTTCGGCTCGGTCCAGGATTTCAAGCGATATTTGGACTGGAATAGAGCGGATTGAATTGTCATTATGAGAAACAATGTTCTCCTCGTGATAGCGTTTATCCAACGCAGGCTTGAAAATTTGTATCCGTTGCCGGGCTATTTTGGCGCGGTTCAGTCTGCGGATCAATTCCTCCGTTTTTCCGGAAAACATTGATCCACAGATCACTTCGATCCAGCCGGTTCTCGGACTCTCGTTTTCTTTCCTATGCGATGGTTCTATGAACATGTTTGACGAGATACGGGGCTGCCGAACAGGCAAATTTCTTTATCTTTACAAATCAAGCACATTTTTTTTTAAACACGACGTTATCAAAAGCTCTTATTCGTTATGCCGGATAATTTGAATTTAATTGCACTCAACCAATACGCTGCCAGGTTCACCACAACGATCTTAAATGAGATGTACCGGGACCAGGATACGATCTCAGGAGCCGGATTACTGAAACTCACGCCCGTAAGACAAGTAAACCTGGGAATTTTGAACCGGTTATTTGACGCCTGGAGAAGTAATGCAGAACAGTTTCGCAGCCCCTATTTTGATTTTACCAATGAAGAGGTAAAAAAGGCACTGGAAGATTTTATGAACACGGCTTCGCAACACATTGCTGTGAAACGCGCCGATCTGGAACCTATATTATCAGACTCTGTGAAGGATGCGCTGAGGTTATTATTGGCTCCGGAAAGTTATTTCGAGGATAAAATCAGGGAAAAGCAGGACGCGGAATTTACGCATGAAAAGGCAGAGCATCTTGTTAAATATACCCACATTCACCGTGGACTCGCAGAGGCGATGTTGGCCCGCCTGACAGACAGCGGCTCAAATTCGGTTTATCAGACGCAGGCCGTTAGCTGGTTATATGAATTAAAAGGCAATCCGGACCTGATCGACAATTTGGACCCTTATTTACTGCAATTCTCCGATGTTTTCCCGCTTAATTTGTCAGATCTGAGAATTTCTGAAAGTGGTAGAAATACATCAACCAGCGGCAGAAATGAATCCAGATCATTCTTCGATTCAGCATTCAATGAGCTGGACGCACCTGCTAAGCCCGCGCCACCACGCGCAGAACCTGCTTCGGCGGTTATTGGTGAGATTATTGCGAAAACAAATTCTACCGAAAAAGACAGCCTTAACAGCCGCTACAAAGTAGAGCTCCCAAAACATGACGACGACAAGTCATACGGAAGCGTTCCGGTAAGAGTGGAGAGCATTGCGGGTTCTATTCCTTTGGGACAGCGCTTCATGTTTGTTAATCAGCTTTTTGATAAAAACAGCGAGCATTTCGACAAAGCCATTTATGAACTGGATATGGTGAAAAGTTTTGAGGAAGCACAAAACCTGATCTGGCATCGTTATGCTTCCAAATATGCCTGGGATGTGAATGGAGAGGCGGTTACAGCGCTGTTAGCGATTGTAAAACGTAAATTTTCAGGTCAATAGACATTTATACCAATTGAAGGAACTGCTCACGAGCGTTTTGCAAAGCCTGCAAATCCAGATTGAGCAGTTCTTTTTTTTCTTTCGCAAATTCCACCAGATTTTCGGTCGGCATATTTCCTACGAGCTCGTCCTGCGCCATGGGACAACCGCCGTAACCCAGCATTGCGCCATCAAAACGCCGGCAACCTGCCTCATATGCTGCTGCAACTTTCTCCCTCCATTGACCAGGTGTTGTATGAAAATGCGCCCCGAATTCCAGATCATGCCGGAGTGCCAGCATTTGTGAAAATACATTCCTGATGTCGGCTTCCCGCGCTAGACCTACAGTATCGGCCAGTGAAAATGTACGAATGCCATATTGGGCCAGCTTTTCAATGTTCTCAAACACAATTTCAGCATTCCAGGCGTCTCCATAGGGATTTCCAAAACCCATTGAAATATAAATAACAAGCGCTTTACCATTGTCTCCGGCCAAAGCTGCAATGCGCTTCGCTCTTTCCAGCGATTCCGCAATCGTGGAATTGGTATTTCGGATCTGAAAAGTTTCGGAAATAGAAAAGGGAAAACCAATGTCGGTGATCTGAGGAAACTGGCATGCATCGATGGCGCCGCGCTCGTTAGCAACAATGGCAAGCAACCTGGTAGTGGAGCCAGCTGTATTCAGCTTGCTTATTAATTCCGCAGTGTCGCTCACCTGAGGCATGGCCTTGGGAGAAACGAAACTCCCAAAGTCAATGGTATCAAACCCAACCCGCAGCAGCTGATTAATGTAATGCGCCTTTTTCTCAGTAGGAATCAAGCGATGAACCCCCTGCCAGGCATCACGCGGACATTCGATGATTTTCAAGGTTCAATGAGTTAATGAGTGAATGAGTGAATGACTGAATGAGTGAATAAATGAACCATTGAAATTCACTCATTCACTCATTCAAAATTCACTCATTATTTCAATATCGGCGCCAAATCTTTCTCATTTTCAGCCAGCCACGCTGCAATGTCTTCGACGATCTGGCGGATGCCGATTTCAGGTTTCCAGCCTGTAAGTGCTGTTACTTTCGTGTTATCCGTTACGTAAAGCCGGATGTCGGCGGTGCGGTTTTCAGGTACTACTTTAATAGGGATCGTTTTGCCGGTAACTTCCTGGCAAACTTTCGTTAATTCCTGCAGGGATGCACTGCTTTCCAGTCCGCCGCCTGCATTCAGGATTTCACCATTTACTTTATCAAGGTTGTGCAATTGCCAGTCGATCAGGCAGTAAAGGTCTGCCACGTGCAACATATCACGGATTTGCTTGCCAGTTCCACCGTAGCCGAAGTAACCCAGTTGTTGTTCAAAATAATGTTTTGCAATCCAAAGCACCATCACGCCCTGATCCACTTTGCCCATCTGCCACGGACCTGTGATCACGCCGCAGCGGTTAATAACCGTTTTGAGATTATAAAACTCGTTGTATTCCTGGATAATGAGCTCAGAAGCCAGTTTGGTAGTTCCATATAAAGAGCGCGCACCATTCAATGGGAAATCTTCCGCAATCCCTTTGGAAGAAACACCGGCAACAGGCTGGTTGTCCGACAATGCAAAACGCGTAGGCTCTTCTACAAAGTTTAATGTTTCAATGGTTTTGATCGGATAAACCCGGCTCGTGGAAAGGAAAATAAAGCCAGCTTTATGCTTCAATGCATAATTAAGGCAGTTGATGGTTCCAACCAGGTTCGTATTAATCAGGTAATCAGGTGTGCCGTCCAGGCCAGCCAGAACCGAAGGTTCAGCAGAAGCTTCGATCACCACGTCAACAGCCGGGATGGAGTCAAAATCTTCTTTATTTCTGATGTCGCCATGCACGAATTCAACGCCCTGTGCTTTCAGTCGGCTCAAATTGAGCTCGGAACCCCTGCGTTTAAGGTTATCCAATGCATAAACCTGGTAATCAGGATAATTAACTTTCAGGGATATGGCTAATGCGGAACCTACGAAACCGGCTCCTCCGGTAATTAAAATTTTCATAAAGCGATTTTATGTGTAAGCAAAAAGTGTGGAAGTAAACTGTTTTCAAAGTTAGGAGATTCCATAAGAACGGATAAATTTGCCAGGAATATTTATATTTAAAACTTGTTATGTATAACATCGAAATCTAATTAATTTGAATAAATTTGGAATGTAGTAACTTATGTTCACATCCTTTTCAGCATACTCCACTGCAACAATTCGTTAGCTCTACTTCGTACTAAGCATAACAAACCGGGCATACATGCGTATTTGTACTTTTACTATTTTTCTTCTTTGTTGTCTCGCATTCCAGTCATTCGGGCAAAACAGTGGCGTAGCCGAGGCCAAAGAAACCGCATATCCGATCGCCATGTACAAGGAGGCGACCAGCCAGTCTCAGAACCTTTACAACGGCCGGCAATATTACGTTTACGACAACCGGTCGGAGGAACATCAGTTTTTTGAGTTCAGGAAATGGCATAACGGCGTGATCATGTACGATGGCCAGCGCTTTGACAGCATTCCCATGCTTTACGACATCTTTAAAGATGAGCTCATAATCAAACATTTCAACGGCGATCACATCCTTTTGCAATCCGAAAAGGTCGACTATTTCAAAGTAGACAACCACAATTTTGTGCGATATGAGGCCGGTAAGGACATTAATGAGCAAATGCGCACCGGGTTTTATGATGTTTTATACGAAGGCAAATCTCGTACAATTGTCCGCCGGGTAAAACAGCGCCAGGAAAAGATCGTGGATAAAATGGTGATCGCATTATATCCCCGGAAAAATAACTTCTTCATCAGGAAAGGCGACCGTTACTATGGCGTCAGTTCCAAAAAATCAGCGCTAAATCTGTTTCCTGAATACAAAAGGGAGTTGCGTAAAGTGCTTAAAGATCAAAGAATTAAGTTCCGAAAGAATAGGGAAACTGCCATCGTCACCATTGTCGACACTTACGACAAACTAGCCAAACAATGAAAATACTTTTACCCTTAATGATCTTATTGAGTGTCGGGTTGTTTTCCAGAGATGCTTACGCACAGTCGGCACAGGAAAAGAAAATCACCATGCGCCTGGATTCAGCGCGCTTCAATGACTTCGTAAAACAGGTCGAAAGCCAAACGGGCTACTATTTTTACTACGACGCCTCCAAATTCGACAGCCTGACGCTGGATCTGAACGTTAAAGATCTCGCGATCCGCGAAGTGCTCGACCAGGTTTTTAAGGGCTCGGAATTTGAATATTCCATTGATGCGCAAAAACGCATTTACATTACCCAGGGCCAGCGGATCATTACACAACTCACGCCCGGGCTTTTTGAACCCGATCTGGCGGGTGACAACGCAACTATCGCTTATTCCGGTCCGGAAAACGACCTGAAAGAACGCCTGCTTTCCACCGCTGAAAGCAAATTACACGAAATAGGCATCAAAAAACACCGCATAACTCCCGGAACCTCAACCATAACCGGCTACGTGCGGAATGCTGTTACCGGCGAGCCGGTGATCGGTGCGGCGGTATTCATCACATCACCTTCCATTGGCGTTACTACGGATGCATTGGGATTGTACGCGCTTACCATCCCGCGTGGAAAGCAGATTGTACACATTAAGAGCACCGGAATGCGCGAAACGCAACGCCAGGTCATGCTGTATTCCGATGGAAAGCTGGACGTGGAAATGCGTGAAAGTGTGATCGCGTTGAAGGAAGTTTCGGTGAAGGCGGGGATGGATAAGAATGTAGTAGGCACACAAATGGGAACGGTTAAGCTGACCATTAAAAACCTGAAACAAGTGCCAACCGTGTTCGGAGAAACGGATCTGCTGCGTACAGTGCTGACATTGCCGGGTATCAAGTCAGTGGGTGAAAACAGCACAGGACTGAATGTTCGCGGTGGTTCAACGGACCAGAATCTGATCCAGTATAATGATGCCGTTATCTATAATCCGTCCCACCTTTTCGGGTTTTTCTCAGCATTCAACCCGGATGTTTTAAAAGACGTGGAGCTTTATAAAAGCACGATTCCGGCTAAGTTCGGCGGGAGGCTGGCTTCGGTTCTGGACATTAGCAGCCGGGATGGGAACAAGAAAAAGTTTGTGGCATCCGGCGGAATCGGCTTGGTAACGGGTCGCCTGACGTTGGAAGGGCCATTGGTTAAAGACAAAACATCATTCTTGCTGGGCGGCCGTTCAACTTATTCCAGCTGGCTGATCAAGAGGTTGGATAATGAGAATTATAACAAGAGCTCGGCTTCTTTTTACGATGTAAACCTGCATATAAGCCACGAAATCAATGAAAAGAATAGCTTATTTCTCACCGGATACATTAGCGATGACCGGTTCAGGCTGTATGGCGACACGCTTTACTCGTATCAGAACCAGCTGGGATCATTGAAATGGAAACATACATTTAATGACAGGTTATACAGTGTTTTCACTGCTGCCCACACCAAGTATCAGTATGCAATGGGCGCTGCGGGTCTGCCGCTTAATTCTTTTGATCTCAAATTTGACATTAATCAATCCAACTTCAAAGCCGATCTGAGCTATGTCCTGCATCCGAAGCATACATTGGATTTTGGACTGAGCACCATTTACTACAAGCTGCATCCCGGCTCATTCCAGCCAAAAGGCCCTGAATCCCTGATTGTTCCGGATGAGCTGGAACCTGAGCAGGGCACCGAAAGCGCCATTTACATTGAAGATAAATTTGAGGTTAATCCAAGGCTTTCGATCACTGCCGGGATCCGTTATTCATTTTATCAATATTTGGGGCCAAGAAGTGTAAACACTTATGTGCCAGGCCTTCCGATCGAATATATTTATCAGAATGGTGTAAAGGAATATGGCGCGGGCAAGAAAATTAAGTCCTATGGCGGCCCGGAATATCGTGCTTCGGTGCGTTACAGTGTCTTTGACAATCTATCGCTTAAAGTGAGTTACAATACATTGCGCCAGTATATCCACTTGCTAACCAACACCATGACGGTGTCGCCAACGGACATCTGGAAGCTCAGCGATAATTATGTAAAGCCGCAAATCGGCGATCAGATCTCGGTGGGGTTATATCGGAATTTCAGGGGGAATAAGATCGAGGTTTCACTGGAAGGTTATTACAAAAACATTCAAAACTTCCTGGATTACAAAGGCGGTGACTCGCTGATCATGAACCACAACATAGAAGCCGCCGTCCTGAACACGAAAGCCAAAGCTTACGGGGTGGAATTTATGATCAAGAAAATGACCGGTAAGCTAAATGGCTGGCTGGGCTACACCTATGCCCGAACATTGCTGCGGGCCATTGACCGCGATTCCCCCGACGCGCCTAATGATGGCAATTTCTATCCAAGTAACTATGATAAGCCACACGATTTTACATTGATTTCCAATTACAGATTTTCGCACCGGGTAAGCTTTTCATTCAATTTTACATACAGCACAGGAAGGCCGTACACGCCACCGATCGGGAAATATCTGATCGATGGCTCTCAGCGCGTTTATTATGCAGACAGAAACCAGTTCAGGATCCCGGATTATTATCGCACAGACGTTTCGCTGAACCTGGAAGGCAATCACAGGATTAAAAAGCTGGCACATAGTTCCTGGACGCTGGCCGTATACAATGTACTCGGGCGCAAAAACCCGACTTCCGTTTATTTCCAGACCGTAGGCGGCAAGGTAAGCGGTTACCAACTTTCTATTTTTGGACAACCTATCCCGACCATCACTTATAATTTCAGATTCTAACATGGTCACACGGAAATGGTTTTCTGTTAAAAAAATGCATTGGGGTTACCAGGCGACGGTTTTCCTGGCATTGACCTTGGTTGTATACGGCTGTATCGAGCCTTTTTCGCCGCCGGAAGTGACCAATACGGAAAGCTTTCTGGTGGTGGATGGATTTCTGAATGTAGGAAGTGATACCAGCAAGATCACCTTGCGGTTGACACAGAATACAAATGAGGACATGCGGCCCATCGTGGAAAGCGGCGCGCGGATTTCGGCGGAAGCGGAAAGTGGTGAAAAGTATGATTTTGAAGAAAAGGGAGAGGGAGTTTATTTTCTGCCGCCTGTGAATTTCAATATGACCACCAAATATCGCCTGCGCATTCGCCGGTCGAACGGCAAAGAATATTTATCCGATTATGTGGTTGTGACGCAAACACCTCCTATTGACAGTTTGACCTACAAGCTGGATTTGAGAAGAAATGCAATGATTATTTACGTGAACACGCACGATCCTGCAAATAACACGCGATTTTATCGGTGGAAATTTGAAGAGACTTTTGAATACCGGAGCGCCTATTATTCCGGGTTAATGCGTGATCCTGAAACAGGTGCCATTGTTAACCGGCCCGACGACATTAATACTTGCTGGAACACATTAGAGTCCAGGGATATCAAATTGGGATCTACCATTAAGCTGAACCAGGATATTATTAAAGATCTTCCAATCAATATCATTGATATTCCCACAAATAAGCTGCTTATCAAGTACAGCATTCTTGTCAAACAATATGCATTGTCTCAGCAAGCATTTGAATACTGGACAGATCTGGCGAAGACCACGCAGGGAACGGGAAGTCTTTTTGATCCGCAACCTTCCCAGGTGACGGGTAACATCAAGAATACAAGTGATCCTAAGGAGCTGGTTTTCGGATATTTCAGTGTGGTCAACGAACAAAAACAACGTATTTTTCTATCGCCCGCGCTCGGCAGTTATCCTACCTGCATCGCTCCCGACACGCTCACGCCGAAAGACGCCGCAACTTCCTATGGTGTGCTGTTGAACTCTTTTATTGATGCCGCGGGAAGAACATTCTATTTGAGCTCCTCCGAAGAATGTGCCGATTGCAGGGTGCAAGGAGGGGTAACCAGGCGACCATATTTTTGGAAATGATATTTCAATGATCATATAATTTTATGAAAAGGACTTTATTCTACTGCTGTATATTGCTCTGCGCCGCTTTTTCCGCAAAGGCGCAGGACGATGCCATGGTCAAATCAATCCAGCAGCGGTTTGGCTTATATACAGAAAGGGCGTTGCAGGAAAAAATGTATGTTCACCTCGATCGCCCTTTGTATCTCATCGGGGAGACGATCTGGTTTAAGGCTTATAATTTAAATGCATCCTCACATCGGTTTCTGGATGTAAGCAAAGTGGCTTATCTGGAAGTGCTTGATGCGGAAAACAATGCTTTGATCCAAACCAAATTCTCACTCGCGGACGGCAAAGGGAACGGCTCCGTCCTGATCCCGTCTACAATTCCAAGTGGGAAATACAAGGTGCGTTGCTATACCAATTGGATGAAAAATTACGGCCCCGAATATTTCTTTGAAACTTCAATCTCCGTCGTGAATCCATTTGTCCGCTTCGACCCGGACAGGCTGGCCAAGGAAGCCGAGAAATATGACGTACAGTTTTTCCCCGAAGGCGGATATCTGGTCCAGGGAATTGAAAGCAAAGTCGCATTCAGGGCAATTGGAAAAGAGGGTACTGGCATCAGCTTCACAGGTGACATTGTCAACAGCCAGAACGAAAGCATTACCAAGTTTCAGCCTGAAAAGAATGGGATTGGGTTTTTTACATTAAAACCTGAATCAGGCGTTACTTACAATGCAGTAATAAAAGATAGTAAGGGACAGCAATTCACTTTCCCACTGCCCAAAGCGGAGGAAAGGGGATATGTTATGCAGCTGAAAGATTCTACCATGAACCTGCTGAAAGTCACTGTAACGGCAACGGTTGTAAGTGATGAGCCCGTGCCGGTTTATCTCATGAGCCACACGCGGCAGCTTAATGCAACCGCGGACAGGAAATATCTGAAAAATAACAAGGCAGTTTTTGTTCTGGACAAATCCAAATTAGGAGAAGGGATTTCGCACATTACGATCTTCAATGAAAAACTGAAACCACTTTGTGAAAGGTTATATTTCAAAAGACCCGCGAAAGAGCTGGCCATTGAAGCAACGATTAAAAATGCCTTTGTAACAAGGGAAAAAGTGAATATGGACATTTCGGCGGCCGTCGGTTCGGCCAGTGCATCGGAACTCGCCAATGTCTCTGTCGCTATTTATTTGGCAGATTCTATTGTTAGCCAGCCGCAATCGGACATTACCAGCCATTTGTGGCTTTCTTCAGACTTAAAAGGCAGTGTCGAATCTCCCGAATATTATTTTTCAAACAACAATACCGATACAGACAGGCAGCTGGACAACTTAATGCTCACGCACGGCTGGCGCCGGTTTAAATGGGAAAATGTGTTCGTAGGCCAGGCCGTTCCGTTCGAATTCCTGCCGGAGTTTGATGGGCATTTGATCCAGGGCAGGGTTATCAACAAAATTGACAGCACACCCGCCAAAGGCATTGACACATATCTCGCAGCGCTCGACTTTCCGGCGCGGTTATATGTTGCCCAAAGTGATCAGAAAGGCAATGTTATGTATGAAGTCAGGAAATTCACCGGGCCAAAAGAAATTACATTACAGACCAATCTGAACATGGATTCTACGCATCGTATCGAGATAGCTAGTCCATTTTTCAAACAATTCGCCACCAGGCCGCTGGCGCCGTTCGTTTTTAGCAAAACCTGGGAAAACCAGCTGCTTACCCGGGCCATTAACATGCAGACTGCCAATGTGTTCCTGCCGCCGGTGGTAGTTGAACAAAAAGCAACATTAGCCGATTCTGTTGCGTTTTTTGGCGTGCCGGACGAAAAGTATTTCCTCGATGATTTCACCCGTTTTCCTACTATGGAGGAGGTTTTGAGAGAATATGTGCGTGGTGTGCTTGTTAGAAAGAGACAAAAGGAATTCCATTTCCGCATGGTGGATAAGCTGCTTCCGAACACATTTTACACCACCGATCCGCTGGTGTTGCTGGACGGCATTCCGATCTTCGACACAGACAAGATCATGGAAATGGATCCTTTGAAGATCAAAAAAATAGAAGTTTTGAACTCCCGTTACTTCCTTGGGCCGATGACCTTTACCGGAATTGCCAGCTTTTCGACTTATCGCAATGATCTGGCGGGCTTTGAGCTGGATCCCAAAGTGACGGTTATGCCTTATGAAGGCGTGCAGGTGCAACGCGAATTTTATTCGCCCCGGTACGACAAAGGCAATGCCGACAGCCGCATCCCGGATTTCAGGAACCTACTACATTGGGCACCCAACATTACCACTGACGCTTCCGGAAAGGCAAAACTGGATTTCTACACTTCCGATCAAACGGGACGTTACCAGGTTGTAATCCAGGGCATCACGCCTTCCGGAGTTTCAGGAAGTAAAACGCTTTCTTTCAGTGTGGGCAAAAGCAGCCTTTGATCAGATGTAAAATTCTGATGTATGCTTGATTTCTTTGAGTACAAATGTGCTGTTAAGCACGCCGATGTTGTCGATTTTGGAAAGTTTGTATTTGACGAAGTCGTGGTAATCGTCCAGGCTGGCGACATTGATTTTTAACAAAAAGTCAACTTGTCCGGCCATATGATAACATTCCTGGACCTCCTGCAAATTCTGGATTTCCTGCTCGAATTTTTCAATAAAAGCCTCATTATGGTAACGCATTGAAACCTGACAGATCGTCGTTACCTGCCGGTTAATCAGCTTCTTGTCCAGGATCGCCACGTAATGTTTGATATATCCCAGGCTTTCCAATCTTCTTATCCTTTCATAGATCGGCGAGACCGTCAGATTTAGCATTGTAGCAATTTCTTTGGTCGTCTTTTTCGCGTCTTTTTGCAAGATGCGCAGGATCTTGGTATCAATTTTGTCCAACTGTTCCATGGTGCAAGAATATTTACTGTGAGTCGAAAGCTTAGTGAAGTTTAAAAGTAATATTTTCTTTGGATCTATGATAGTGCAGGAACGTTTCCTGTCAATCGGGTTAAATATTGAGTTTATTATTCGAATTCGGGAAATTGCAAGTGATTAATGCTTTATCAAAACAGGCTTGTCATGAGATCAGAATGCATATTAGTGATCGGTGCGAACGGACAAATTGGTTCGGTGCTGGTAGAATATTTAAGAGAGATTTACGGAGTTGAAAAAGTAGTTGCATCAGACATCAGGTTGCCGGATCGCCAAACCGGATTTTTTGAAAAATTGGATGCAACCGACGGCAATGCTTTGGCTGCATTGGTAAAAAAATACAAGGTTACCCAGATTTATCACCTGGCTGCAATCCTGTCTGCGAAGGGTGAGCAGGAGCCATTGAAAACGTGGCATATCAACATGCAAACTTATTTTAACGTGCTGGAAGTAGCCCGGGAAAATAATGTTGCAAAGGTTTTTTACCCCAGTTCTATTGCGGTTTTTGGAGATAATGTGGATACGAAGGCAGAGCAATGGTCTTATCTGGATCCAGCGACGGTATACGGGATTAGCAAAGCAGCCGGTGAAAACTGGTCGAACTATTATTTTAAAAGATATGGCATGGATATCCGGTCGCTGAGATATCCGGGCATCATCGGTTATCAGTCAATGCCGGGTGGCGGTACGACGGATTATGCCGTTGATATTTACCACAAGGCCGTTCAGGGAGAGGCATTTGAATGTTTCCTGGAAGCCGGAACAACACTTCCGATGATCTACATCAGCGATGCAATGGACGCAACCGTGCGTTTAATGGAAGCACCTAAGGATAAAATCACGGTACGAACGAGTTACAATCTCGCTGGAATCAGTTTTTCCCCGGAAGAAGTAGCAGCAAGCATTGGCAAGATTATCCCTGATTTTAAAATTTCCTACAAGCCTGATTTCCGCCAGAAAATTGCCGAATCATGGCCTGCGCAAATTGATGATTCCCAAGCCAGAAAAGATTGGGGATGGCGCCCGGCTTACAATTTGGATAAAATGACGGAGGAAATGATTTTTGAATTGAAAAAAAAATATCAATCCGTTAAAAGCTGAAAAGCGATTACATATCAACATTTAAAATCAGATTTATGAACGCTAGCATTCAGGAAGAACTGCATCAGGAGCTGGAAGCCATTAAGGCAGCCGGTTTATATAAAAAAGAAAGAGTTATCACCACGCCGCAGGCCGCTCAGATCGCAACCGACGGAAAGGATGTGCTTAATTTTTGCGCAAACAATTACCTGGGGCTTTCTTCTCACCCTGAGGTGATTAAGGCCGGCATAGAAGCCATTAACACACACGGCTTTGGTATGTCTTCTGTTCGTTTTATTTGCGGAACGCAGGACATTCATAAAGAATTGGAAAGCAAAACTGCGGCTTTTTTAGGCATGGAAGACTGCATTCTCTACGCAGCAGCATTCGACGCCAACGGCGGCGTTTTTGAACCATTACTAAACGAAAAAGACGCTGTAATCTCCGACGAACTGAATCACGCTTCCTTAATTGACGGCATCAGGCTGTGTAAAGCGAAACGTTTCCGCTACAAGCACAATGACATGGCCGATTTGGAACAGCAACTCAAAGACGCAGCCGGAAGCCGCCGTATCCTGATCGTAACCGACGGCGTATTCTCCATGGACGGGACTATCGCACAGCTCGACAAGATCTGCGACCTGGCCGAGGCAAACGACGCCATGGTCATGATCGATGAATGTCACGCATCGGGTTTTATGGGTAAAACGGGCCGCGGCTCGCACGAATTCCGCAATGTTATGGGCCGGATTGATATCATTACCGGCACTTACGGAAAGGCGTTGGGCGGTGCTTCGGGTGGTTTTACAGCTGCTAAAAAGGAAATCGTTGAGATTCTGCGCCAGCGTTCAAGGCCTTATTTATTCTCCAATACACTTGCACCCTCCATCGTAGGCGCATCCATCAAAGTGCTGGATCTGCTTTCTTCATCAACGGCACTGCGCGATAAGCTGGAAAAAAACACAGCCTATTTCCGCAAAGCCATGACAGAGGCCGGTTTCGATATCTTACCAGGGGAACACCCTATCGTACCAATCATGCTCTACGACGCAAAGCTCGCGCAGGAATTTGCGTCAAAATTATTAGAAGAAGGCATTTACGTGATCGGCTTCTTCTACCCGGTAGTGCCGCAAGGCAAAGCCCGCATTCGCGTACAAATTTCCGCCGGACACGAGCAGGAACATCTGGAAAAGGCTGTGGCGGCGTTTACGAAGGTAGGGAAAGGGTTGGGGGTTATTTAAAGACTAATCATTCCACCTGTCACGCTAAGCACTTCCCCTGTCAGCCTGAGCGGAGTCGAAGGCACGCTACTAGCAAGTAGCGCGCCTTCGGCTCCGCTCAGGCTGACAGGGGGATGTAAGACAAAGCCGGCACCCAGCTTGTCCAAGCCTCAATTCCCCGGCTCCGGCTCTAAAAGCTCTGCTTCAACATGCAGCGATTGCAATGTAGCATTGCCATACTGCGTTACCATCGCTACATCGGCAGCGTCGCGGCCGTGGGCGATTTCTATTCTGTATCCATCGGTTTTTTCCTGTACTGCGTCGAATGTATACCATTGTCCACCAATATATACGTCAAACCAGGCGTGCAAGTCCATTACTTTAAGCCTGTCCAGATAGCCAACGGTCATTCTGGCCGGGATGCACAGGTTACGGCACAAGGCGATGGCCAGGTGGGTGAAATCACGGCATACGCCTATACGATTGCGCGCCACATCCAGTGCTGTCGTGCTGGAATCTGTTACGCCGTACTGATATTTTACATTCTGGTGAATCCAGGTCCGGATCGCTTCAACTTGCTCATAACCAGGTGCCAGATTGCCTGCGATGTTCATCACAAGCATATTGATTTCGTGCAGGTCCGACTCGCAATAACGGCTTGGCAGGATATAATGCATGACTTCATCAGGCAAATCGCCAACCAGCATGAATGTCGGCGGCGGATTTGGAATGGACTTCGTTACGCTCACCTGTGCCTGAACTTCGGTGGTAATGGTCACCCTGCCCACCGGCAGGATTGTACGCTGGCACGGATTGCCGTATATATCGGTGTATTCTGAAAAAGGAACGGACGGCTCAATGTTGAAACCTTCCTGAATGATAGACTGGCCTTCTTGTCTGCGGGGGCGTAACATGGTCGTTACGGTTGTGGGCGCATACACGTCATACGTGAATATGCTTCTTCCCTTCATTTTCATGTATGAGTCGATTTAATATATTTGGTAAATGTTATGACAACGAGTGAGTTAAAAATTACGTGCCATTATTTTCGTTTAAACATGCAATACGGGCTGAATTAAAACATTTTAATGGACGTTTATACGTCAGGATTGCTAATTTTAGGATGAATAACAGCACCGGGACGTTCCCGTCTGCAGTTTTTGTAGAATCTAAATTCTTTATCTATGTCAGTTACAAAATGGATCGTAGACCCGGTACATTCGGAAGTACAGTTTAAGATTAAACACCTCGTCATTTCCACCATTACAGGCTCCTTTAATAACTTCGAAGGTGGCGCAACTTCCGACCTGAATAACTTCGAAAATGCTGAAATCCATTTTTCGCTGGATGTGAGCAGTATCGACACCAAGGTTGATTTGCGCGATGCACATTTAAGGTCGGCAGATTTTTTTGATGCAGAACAATTCCCGCATATCACTTTTCAGTCCAATTACTTTCATAAAGTGAAGGGCGATAATTATAAGCTCTCCGGGTTGCTTACATTAAAAGGCATTACAAAGCCCATCGAGCTGAATGCAGAATATGGCGGTTCCGAGCGTGATGCGGATGGGAAACTCAGGATTGGTTTTGAAGTAGAAGGTAGGATCAGCCGCCAGGAATTTGGCCTTAATTACATGCAATTGACCGATTCCGGAGGCTTGGTCATCGGAGAAGATGTAAAGCTGATTGCGAACATTCAATTGGTTAAACAATCTTAAATCATACTATTTACCCGGTCAGTCCGGGATAATGCCCGACATCAGCCGTCACGGAATGTCGGGTTTTTTATGATGAGGATAAAACAAATGTTTGCTCCTTTTGCATATTGGTAACCTAACCTCCCACATTCAATTAATGAGATTCCTTCGAATTTTCCTGCGCATCATCGGGGTGATCGTACTGCTCTTGATACTGACCATTGCTACGATGATCACGACAATGGACGATACGCCATATAAGGAAATGCCCTATTACGGTCAATGGAAAAAGCAGATCAGTAATGTTAAGAAAGATACGGCGAGCGCTTCCGGGCAGTTGCAGGCAGGCTGGGCCAAAGTGAACATTACGCCGCCATCGCCTACACCCACAGCAGGTTATGGCAAGCGCAAGGGCAAGTTGTACACCGCCGTTCACGACTCTGTTTATGTGCGCGCAATGGTCGTAGACAATGGCGGGATCCAGGCAGCAATCATCGCCGCTGACCTGCTGATTGTGCCTCCTACGGTGATCAAGCTGTTACAAGCAAGGCTTACTGAAAAGGAAATTCCCTTCAATCAGGTCTTTTTCGGCGCAACGCATAGCCATAATAGTGTAGGTGGTTGGGGAACGGGGATCTCTTCTTTGTTTTTTTCGGGAGAATATAATCCAGCCACAGTAGAACGTCTTGCAGATGCTATTTTTGAAGCCATCGTACAAGCCAAGGCAAAGCTGGAACCTGTCTCACTGACTTACATGGAATCGATTGACAATGTGGATATCCGGAACAGGCTGGTACGAGAGGAAGGAGAGGTCGATCCTGAGATCCGTTCCGCAGCATTCATTACTAAAAGTGGGAAAAAGGCGATTTTGAGCTCCTATGCGGCACATTCTACGATTTTGAATTCTAATAACGTTGTTTTGTCGAGGGATTATCCCGGCATCCTGGTGGATTCGCTTGAAAAAGGTCGATACGACTTTGCTATGTACATGGCTGGCGCTGTTGGCAGCATGGGGCCGATTGAAAAAGGCTCGGATGATTTCGATGAGTTGAAAAATCAGGCATATGGTGTACAAAAAGCATTACTATCTGATTCAGCATTAAAAGAAAAATCAAGTGGCGCCATGTTGCAGGCAATTACATTGCCCTTGCCCCTGCGTGACCCGTCTCCAAGGCTCACGATGAGCATTAACCTTCGTTCTTGGGTGTTTAAGAAGGCTTTTGGAGATTATCCGGTGTTTGTAAAAGCTTTGCGGATGGGGAACATTCTCATGGTTGGGATGCCGTGCGATTTTTCGGGTGAGCTCGTTGCGGGACTTGATGCTTATGCCAAGACAAAAGGTCTTAATTTAATGGTTACCAGCTTCAACGGAGGCTATATCGGTTACATTACGCATGACAAGCATTTTGATAAAGACCTTTACGAAACCAAAACCATGAGCTGGTATGGCCCTTATAATGGTGCTTATTTGCAAGAGGTGATCAAAGACATTATTGATAAGTTATCCTAAACCAAATCGAATATGAAAACATTGCTGCTTTGTTTACTAGCGCTTTTTAGCATTCAATCTATGGCACAAGCACCTTTAAAAATCGCGGTAGCCGGGCTGAGCCATGGTCACGTCGGCTGGGTTTTCAACCGTTCAGATAAGAAGGATATTGAAATTGTGGGTATTTACGAAACAAACCCGGACCTTGTTCACTTGTTCATGACCAAATACAAGCTGGACAAGAAACTTTTTTATACGGATTTGAATAAAATGCTGGAAGAGGCCAAGCCGGAAGCGGTTTCGGCATTTGGGGCAATAAATGAACATATTGCCATTGTACGCGCCTGTGCGCCCAAAAAAATCCACGTAATGGTGGAAAAACCACTGGCAACTACATTCGCAGATGCAAAGGAAATTCAGAAACTGGCGGATCAGAATGGCATCCAGGTGCTGACCAATTATGAAACATCCTGGTATGCGAGCAATCAGCATGTCCGTGATTTGGTAGAACAAGGGAAACTGGGCGAGATCAGGAAAGTAATGGTGAATGACGGCCACCAGGGGCCGAAAGAAATTGGTGTCAGCAAAGAATTCCTGGCCATTCTCACCGATCCCGTGAAAAACGGAGCAGGAGCATTGGTCGATTTTGGCTGCTATGGAGCCAACTTGATGACTTGGCTTTTGAAGGGTGAACGCCCGCTGTCCGTTACCGCGGTTACGCACCAGAACAAGCCGGACATTTACAAAGAAGTAGATGATGAAGCAACGATCATTTTGCAATATCCTAAGGCACAATGTGTCATTCAGGGTTCGTGGAACTGGTCTTTCGCGCGGAAGGATATGGAAGTGTTTGGGAATAAGGGTTATGCAGTTGCTGTAAATCCTACAACCGTGCGGCAGCGCCTTGCAGAAAAGACGCCGGAAGAAACGATCAAGCTTGATCCGCGCCCTGCGCCGTTCACCGATCCCTTCTCGGTTTTGGCTGATGTAGTGCAGGGTAGATTGAAGCTCGAAAAGAATGATCTTTATGGATTGCCGGTCAATGTCACGGTCGTTGAAATATTAGAAACGGCAAAAGAGTCCGCCAAATCGGGAAAAACCGTTTATTTGAAGAAATAACCTAACATTAAGCATTTGGAACCTCGCTCAGTTCGATTTTCACAGACCACATTAACGGAACTCATGATTCCGTCCTACGCTAATTTCGGCGGAAAAATACATGGAGGCATCCTATTATCGTTGATTGACAAGGTCGCTTATGCATGTGCCGCGCGACATGCGGGTACTTATTGCGTGACGGTTTCAGTCGATGGCGTGGATTTTTTAGAGCCGGTGGAAGTTGGGGATCTGGTTTCGCTCCATGCGTCCGTCAATTATGTAGGCAGGACCTCGCTGGTGATTGGGATCCGGGTGATTGCGGAAAATGTTAAAAACGGAACACAAAGGCATACAAACACTTCCTATGTAACAATGGTGGCGAAGGGAGACGATGATAAACCCACAGTTGTGCCCGAGTTACTGCTCGAAACTGAGGATGATGCCCGCAGATTTCTGGAAGCGATCAAACGTCGTGAATTGAAAGAGAATTATAAGGATGCATTTGATAATGCGAAAACAAGAATGGATGTGCAGGATAATTTGCACAAGCTATCGAATCAGCGCTGTGTAATTGGTTGGGAAACAGATAAATAAAGATGATTATGCTTGTATGGATTGTGAGTTGCCTGCTAGGCTGTTTTGTGGAACCGGCAATGACATTAAACGTTGAGTTTACCAACATCAAAAAGGGTCAGGGAAAACTCTGGATCGCTATTTACAAGCCTGAGGAGAAATTTGCCAGTAAGGAAAAGCCTAAAATTTACAGAATTGTTGACGTGAAAGGTGCTGCGCCTCAGCTTGTTGCATTTGACCTTGCTCCTGGCCGCTATGCATTGGCCGTTTACCACGACCTGAACAGCAACGGTGTGCTGGATAAAAACTTTGTCGGTATTCCTAAAGAACCATACGGTTTCAGCAAAAACTTTCGGCCAAAGTTTTCTGCCCCGAAATTTGAAGATTGTGAATTCGTTTTCAAAGATCCGGGACAGAAAATTAATGTGAAGCTTACAGACTAGAAGCCAAACAACCCGCCACTTTTCTTGCGGGTACCCGTTGTTTTTTTACCAAATAACATTCCGAAAACGCCCCTGACAACCTCTCTGCCGATTTGTTTGGCCAATGGTGAGTTAAGTGCTTCGGAGAGCATTCCTTTTTCTTCTTTCCCTTTTTTTACTTCCGCAACTTCTTCCTGGGCTTTTGCTTCCACCTGTGCATGCGCTTCCATCCGCTTGGTAAGCATTTCATAAGCACTTTCAGGATCGATAGGATCTTTGTATTTCAGGTAAACGTCTGATTGTCTGACGTGGTTATCGTAATCTGCCTGCACCATTGGCCCCATGATCGAGTTAGGCGGAAGCAAATGCGTTGCTGCCACTTCTGTCGGGATTCCTTTTTCATTTAAAACCGTGATCAATGCCTGACCGATCCCTAATGTGGTCAGGATCTGATCGATCGCATAAAAATCTGATTTCGGATATGTCTTAACCGTTTGTTTCAGCGCATCCGCATCCTGCGGCGTAAATGCCCTCAAAACGTGCTGCACGCGGTTTCCTAATTGGGACAAGACCGACACCGGAACGTCCTGGGCCATTTGTGTACAAAAGAAAATTCCAACCCCTTTCGAACGGATAAGCCGCACAACCTGCTCAATTTGATCTAAGAAAGCTTTGGGCGCATCTTTGAACAGCAAATGTGCTTCGTCGAGGAAGAAAACCAGCTTGGGTTTATCTAGGTCTCCCGCCTCAGGCAACTTAGTATAGAGCTCGGCCAACAGACTGAGCATGAATGTCGAAAACAATGCAGGCTTGTCCTGAACATCGGAAATGTTGAGCAAGCTGATCACGCCCTGGCCGTCGACGCGGTTGATAAGATCCGTAATGTCAAAGGATTTTTCACCAAAAATTGTCCCTACGCCCTGTTGTTCAAGGGCAACGATCTTGCGCAGGATTGTCCCCGCTGTGGAGCTTGAAATGCTGCCATAGTCTGCTTTTATCTCTGCTGCTCCCGGTCCCTGGGAAAGATAGTTGAGTACTTTTTTCAAATCGTTGAGATCCACCATAGGCAGATCTTTATCATCGGCATACTTGAAAAGAATGGCCAGAACGCCTGACTGCGTGTCGTTTAGTTCAAATATTTTGGAAAGCAATATCGGCCCGAATTCCAGGATCGTAGCGCGCATCTGAGCGCCTTTCTGGCCGCTTAGAGAATAGAGTTCAACCGGATAACCTTTCGGTTCGAACACCGTTCCCAACGCTGCTGACCTATCCTGCAATGCAGCATTGGTTTGTCCCGCTTGCGCAATGCCCGATAAATCGCCTTTTATATCCGACATAAAAACCGGCACACCCGCAGCAGAAAGCTGTTCTGCTAGCACTTGCAACGTCCGTGTTTTTCCCGATCCCGTTGCGCCAGCCACCAATCCATGCCGGTTCATCATGCGCAAAGGCAGATTAACCTGTGCTTCTTCAAGGATTTCGCCGTCCAGGATGGCGGAACCTAAATGGATCACAGGTTTGTCGGTTCGGTAGGATTTTTGGATAGCTGCAACAAATTGTTCTTTTTTTGACACGGGAATAAAGGTTATGTTTATGGATTGTTAATTTACAAAAATTAAATGTTTCAGGAATTTTTCACACAATCGCCCCTTATTTTCTTGTTATAATAATCTTTCGAGAACTTATATTACTTTTCGTAGGTTATTGTATTTGCAAAATTTTATTAGGTATTTTGGTATGATTGCTTAGGAATTATTCTGATTAAACATTTTAAAGACAACAGTTTCAATTTATGCTTAGCCGAGTTGCCAATTCAATATACTGGATGAATCGTTACATAGAACGGGTTGAAAACTACGCTCGGTTTGTGGGAGTTAATTTTAATCTGGCATTGGACCTGCCGCCCGACGTGGACGAGCAATGGGAACCGCTTCTGATTGCAACTGCTGATCATTATTTGTTTTATAAATATTACGAAAAGCCTACGAAAGAGGACGTTATACATTTTATGACGTTTGATAAGAGAAATCCCAATTCCATCATTAGTTGCTTGTACGAAGCGCGTGAAAATGCGCGGACGATCCGGGAAACCATTTCTAAGGAAATGTGGGAGAGTATCAATACTTTTTATCTTTCCATCCGCAGCACAAATCCGGATAATTTCCGGAATATGGACCATATGCAGTCCTATTTCACGGATATCCGCAAGAGTTGCCAGCTTTTTCACGGCGTTGTGGATTCTTCCATTACACGCAATGAGGCGTGGCATTTTGGGCGTTTAGGACGGCATATAGAGCGTGCAGACAAATGTTCGCGTTTTCTGGATGTGAAGTATTTTACATTGTTACAAGACTCCGGAACGTCAGGTTCCACGCTTGATTTAATGCTCTGGACGGCGGTTTTGAAATCGGTAAGCGCATATAATATGTACAGGCAGACGCACCGTGCGCTCACGCCGATGAACATTGTGGCTTTCCTTATTCTGGATAAGTTATTCCCGAGATCCATTGCTTATTGCGTGCGGCAGGCCGAGCTTTCCTTGTACGCGATTGCCGGGTCGATTCCCGAACGCGGCCACACTAATGCTGCTGAACGTGTATTAAGCAAAATCCGGACAGAACTGGAATTTACAGACGTGGAAGACGTTTTTAAAATGGGCCTTCATGAGTATCTGGATAAATTTCAGACTAAAAATAACGAAGTAGACAACGCGATTTTCGATATGTATTTTGGCTTGGAAAAAGGTCAGTCTCAAAGCCAGTCCCAGGGGAATTCACAGAGTCAGACGCAAAGCCAATCATCCGGGCAGTTCAAAACGCAGTGGATGAATTGACCAAAACCATCACAACTAATTGACCGGAAAGTTTATGAATTTAAAAGTCCGGCACGCTCTGGAATATCAGTACACTGCTCCGATAGTCCTGGAAATGCACACATTGTATTTGTATCCAAGATCTTATCCGCACCAGCGATTACTGGAATATAACCTGTCCATTGATCCGCAACCCTCTAAAATCGTTAAAAATGTAGATGTCGAAGGCAATGTTCAGCATTTGATTTACTTCTATAATCAACCTTACAGCAGGCTTTTTGTAGAAGCATCCATAACCGTGAGCTCGGAGCCGGTGAATGTTTTCGACTTTGTGTTTTATCCTTTCGAGACCAGCAAAATCCCTTTTTTATACGATAACCGGATTTATAAATACCTGATCCCGTATCTGGACAAAACTGACGCAACGCAGCAAGTGGAGCAGTTTGCCCGGAAAATCGCTGCGCATGTTAACTACGCAACCATTCCTTTCCTGGTGGAAATGAGCCAGTATATCAGCCAAAACTTTGTGTATCAGCACCGTGAATATGGCAATGCTTATCCTCCGGATGATACATTGCGGGATAGGAGCGGGTCATGCCGTGAATTCGCCCGTTTGTTCATTGGCGCTTGCCGAAGCCTGGGAATTGCGGCAAGATTCGTGAGCGGATATTTATACGGAAATCCTCAGCAGGCACACGAATTGCATGCATGGGCGGAAGTCTTTCTGCCCGGCGCAGGTTGGCGGGGATTTGACCCCACGGAAGGTAAAGCTGTGATAAACAAACATATCAGCATGGGAACATCCGCAGATTACGACCAGCTGGCGCCTGTGATGGGTTCATTTTTGGGATATACAGGCTCCCGGCTTACGACCAATGTAGACATTGAGTTACTATAAGGCTAGCACCAACGATAAGTCAAATGTTACTTTTGTTTCAAGAAAAATCGGACAGTAGAGAGGGAAATTTAGTATTTTTGCAACCAAACAAAAAGAGGAATTCTAGATCGTGACGTTAATTAAATCTATCTCAGGAATCAGAGGTATCGTGGGTGGAAAATCGGGTGAGGCGCTGACTCCGATTGATGTTGTTAAGTTTGCAGCGGCTTACGGAACAT
Source organism: Dyadobacter alkalitolerans DSM 23607 (assembly GCF_000428845.1). Classification (GTDB taxonomy): domain Bacteria; phylum Bacteroidota; class Bacteroidia; order Cytophagales; family Spirosomataceae; genus Dyadobacter; species Dyadobacter alkalitolerans. The sequence continues at coordinate 246,042 of NZ_AUAS01000008.1, forward strand.
GGCTGAGGCGTACAAATCCACAAAATTTAAAGGTTATTATTGGCAGGGACGCACGCTTATCCGGTGAAATGGTGAGCCGCCTTGTTGCCGGGACATTGCAGGGAGTCGGACTTCATGTAACTGATCTGGGCCTATCCACTACGCCTACTGTTGAGATTGCCGTTACGGCCGAAGGAGCAGCAGGAGGGATTATTTTAACAGCAAGCCACAACCCGATTCAATGGAATGCGCTGAAACTGCTGAACCACGACGGAGAATTTATTTCCGAGGAAGAAGGTGCAGAAGTTTTGAGGATTGCCGACGAGGAAGATTTTGTTTTTGTTGACGTTAAAAAATTGGGAAGCTACGTTGCGGATGATACATATTTACAAAAGCATATAGATCAGGTTCTTGCACTTCCGTTGGTGGATGTGGAAGCCATTACGAATGCAAATTTCAGGATCGTTGTTGATGCTGTCAATTCTACGGGCGGAATCGTTGTTCCGATGCTCCTGGAAGCGTTAGGTGTTTCTACAAAGAACATTAAGAAGTTAAATTGCGAGCCTACCGGCAATTTTGCCCACAATCCGGAGCCGCTTCCTGAACATTTGCGTGAGATCAGCAAAGAGCTGAATGATGGTTCTTTCAATCTCGGCATTGTCGTGGATCCAGATGTGGACCGTCTGGCGCTGATGTGTGAGGACGGAACGCCGTTCGGAGAAGAATATACATTGGTGGCCGTTGCAGATTATGTGCTTAAAAACACACCTGGTAACACGGTTTCCAACTTATCGTCCACGGCAGCATTACGCGACGTGACGATTAAAGCAGGAGGAAAATATTTTGCTTCGGCAGTAGGTGAGGTGAATGTTGTGAATATGATGAAAGCGAATCAAGCGATCATTGGTGGTGAAGGAAATGGCGGGGTGATTTATCCTGAAAGCCATTACGGACGCGATGCTTTGGTTGGAATTGCTTTATTTCTGACGCATTTGGCTAAGTTCGGCAAAACTGCTTCTGTGCTGCGCCGCTCATATCCAAGTTATTATATTTCAAAAAATAAGATTGAATTAACGCCGGATATCAATGTGGACAACATTCTAAGCCGCATTCAAACGCGTTATTCTAAACAACCTTTGAACACCATTGATGGTGTGCGCATTGAATTTGACAGGGAATGGGTGCATTTGCGCAAATCCAATACAGAGCCGATTATTCGCATTTATTCTGAGTCGGAAACGCAAACGACTGCCATTAACCTGGCGAACAAGATCATTTCAGACATTAAGGAGATCATCTCCGAGCCAAAAAACAGGCAACAATGAAAGTTTATTTGGACAACGCTGCTACTACGCGCCTTGATCCGGAAGTGTTGGAGGTCATGTTGCCGCTTATGACCGAGCAATTCGGCAATCCTTCTTCCATACATTCCTTCGGGAGGGCAGTCAGGTCATCTATTGAAAAAGCCAGAAAAAGCATTGCAGGGATTTTAAATGCAGCTCCTGCGGAAATATTCTTTACATCAGGCGGCACGGAAGCAGATAACACAGCGATCCGTTCCAGCATTGAAACACTTGGATTAAAACACGCCATCACGTCCCGCATCGAGCATCATGCCGTTTTGCATACGCTCGAACATCTTCAAAAGTCGGGACAAATTCAGCTGAGTTTTGTAAATCTTAACGAAAAAGGAGAGGTTGATTTACAGCATTTGGAAACATTGCTGCAATCCAATTCCCGCTCGCTGGTTTCGTTAATGCATGGCAACAACGAGATTGGCAATTTGCTCGATCTGGAAGCAGTAGGCGACATTTGCGAAAAATACAATGCTGTTTTTCACAGCGATACGGTGCAGACGATGGGTCATTATAAACATGATCTTCAAAAGTTGAAAACCAATTTTATCGTCGGCGCTGCCCATAAATTCAATGGCCCGAAAGGCGTTGGTTTCTTGTATATGCGTCCGGGAATCAAGATTGCTCCTTTCGTACACGGAGGCGCGCAGGAGCGTAACATGCGTGGCGGAACGGAAAACATTTACGGTATTGTGGGCTTAGTAAAAGCATTGGAAATCGCCTACCGCGACATGGATGCGCACCGTAAGCACATTGAAAACCTGAAACTTCGCATGATCGACAAATTGACGAACAGCATTGAAGGCATCACATTCAACGGCAATTCGGCGGATTTGGACAAAAGTCTTTACACTGTGCTGAATGTCAGCCTGCCGCCTTCCGATATTAGTGATATGCTGCTTTTCAACCTGGATATTGCAGGCGTTGCAGTCTCAGGAGGAAGCGCTTGCGCTAGTGGGACGGAAATAGGGTCACACGTGCTGACGGAGTTGAAAATAGATGAGAACCGCGCTAATGTTCGTTTCTCTTTTGGAAAATATAATACGGAAGATGAAATTGATTACGCCGTGCATACGCTGGCGGAATTGTATAAAAAGGAAAGTGTAGTTTTATAAAGCAAAAAAGCGGTTATCAAACCGCTTTTTTTATGATGTCTTCCAAAGTTTCGATCCAGATGTCACTGTCATTCAAGCTCTCCACCAACTGCCAGTGCTGACCGCCTTCTTTCTCAAAAATCTCTTTATATTCTTCACCAACTTCAATCGTCGTTTCCAAACAATCGGCAACGAATGCAGGCGAAAATGCAAGGACGCTTTTCACACCTTTTTTGGTCAATTCAGGAATCACTTCATCCGTATAAGGCTTTATCCAGGGATTTTTGCCCAATCGTGACTGGAAGCAAGTCGTATAAGTGCCTTCTTTTAAGCCCAATCCTTTCACCAGCAAACGAGTCGTTTCAAAGCATTGCGCACGATAACAATGTTGGTTTCTTGCATCCAAATGATCGCAGCAAGATCCGAATTGGCAGAAACTGCCTGTTACGTCGCCTTTTGTAATCTGTCTTTCAGGCAATCCGTGGTAACTGAAAATCACATGGTCATAATGTTGCTGCGCCATGTATTTTTTGCCCAGATTCACAAAACCTTCGATAAATTTAGGATGATCCAGGAAGCGGTTGATGAATTTGATCTCCGGCAAAACTTCCCAATCCTGCACCACGCGCATCACTTCTTTGTATACAGAACCTGTTGAAGCTGAGGCATATTGTGGGAAAAATGGAACGATAATGATTTCGGAAAGTGTTTGCTTTCTTAATTCTTTCAAACCGTTTTCAATGCTCGGGCTTTGGTAACGCATCGCAAGTTCCACAACATAATCATCACCGAGCACGCGCTGCAATTTTTCCTTTACCGAAAAGCCGTAAATTTTCAAAGGCGATCCGTCCGGTCTCCAAAGCTGCTTGTAAACTTTTGCTGATTTTGGAGCCCTGAATGGTGCGATTATGAGGTTAATCAGCATCCACCGGTTAATGTATGGAATGTCGATCACACGCTCGTCCATCAGGAACTCGCGCAGATATTTGCGTACATCAGGCACGGACGGGCTATCCGGCGTTCCCAGATTAACGATCAGGACGCCTGTTTTGCGGACCGATTTTATGTTTGTTGAGCTGTCTGGCTGTGCCAATGTTTCCGTATTCATTCTTTCAATCATTTCAAATATGTAGCAAAACTTCACGCAACGCCGCCTGCGCGGACCATTCGCGGTTTGCCGCTTGTTCAATCACCAGTGATCTTGGTCCATCCAAAACCTCATCCGCAACTTTCATATTCCGGCGCAAGGGCAGGCAATGCATGAATTTTCCATTATCCGTCCGGGACATTTTCGCTTCCGTGATCATCCAGGAAGGATCGCTCGTCAGAACCTGTCCGTAATGCTGGTAGGACGACCAGTTTTTGCCATAAACAAAATCGGCACCTTCCAGGGCCTTGTCCTGATCGTAAATCACCTGACCTTTTCCAACAAATTCCGGCGCAAGATCATAACCTTCGGGATGTGTGATCACAAGTTCCACGTCCATCGGGTTCATCCATTCGCAAAACGAATTGGCAACGGCCTGCGGCAATGCTTTGAAATGGGGCAGCCACGTCAAAACGACCTTAGGACGCTGTTTGATCTTAAATTCTTCAATGGTAATGCAATCTGCAAGGGACTGTAACGGATGCCTTGTGGCCGATTCCAGGTTAATGATCGGGACATCAGCGTATTTTTTAAATTGCTGAAAAACAATCTCCGCATAATCCTTCTCCCGGTCCTGCAAGCCTGCAAACGACCGGATACCGATGATATCGCAATAACTGCCGATCACAGCCGCAGCTTCCTTCACGTGCTCGGCCTTATCACCGTTCATGATCACGCCTTCCTCCATTTCCAAACCCCATCCATCCTGGCCAACATTCATCGTAATCACATTAAGCCCAAGGTTTTGCGCCGCTTTTTGCGTGCTGATCCTTGTCCTTAAACTTGAATTGAAAAATAGCAGTCCGATGGTTTTGTTTTTCCCTAACTCAATGTCTGCAAATGGGTTACGCTTGGCTGCGATGCCATTGGAGATCAGCTGGTTCAGGTCGGTTACGTCGTTAATGGAAAGAAAGTGTTTCATTCAGTTCGGTAATTTCTGCGGCGTTTAGGTTATATTAAATGGCAACGGATGTCTCTTTTTTCAATGCTTCCAGGAATTGATCGGCCTCTTCTTTGCCCAAAGCAAGCGAAGGCAGCAAACGAATGGTGTTGGCGCCCGCCACTCCTGTGAACATTTTATAGTCAAATAAAAGTTTGTTGCGAAGGTCCTTCACCGGGAAATCATATTCGATCCCGATCATTAACCCACGTCCTCTCAGCTCTTTATATCCTCCGATTTCTTCGATTCCTTTTAAAAGATAATCGCCGATTTCCGCGGCGTTATCCAGCAAGTTTTCATCCTTCATGATATCCAGGACCGCGACGCCGGCCGCACATGCCAGATGATTCCCGCCAAAAGTGGTTCCCAGCATGCCATAACTCGCTTTAAACTTTGGAGAAATCAGGATTCCACCGATCGGGAAGCCATTGCCCATGCCTTTGGCCATGGACATAATATCCGGATCAATGCCGCTAAACCGGTGCGAGAAGAATTTCCCAGTCCGTCCGTAACCGCATTGCACGCTATCAAGGATCAGAACGGCACCCGTTTCATCACATTTGCGTCTTAATGTCTGCAGAAATTCATCCGAACTCACATGAATGCCACCCACACCCTGAATCCCCTCAACGATCACCGCGCAAACTTCATCCGTAATGCCGTTTTCCACAGCCTGCACATCATTGAACGGCAGGAATGTCACGTGTTCTTTATAGTTAACCGGGGCAACAATAGAAGCATTATCTGTCGCCGCCACCGCGCCAGCCGTCCGGCCGTGAAACGATTTTGTAAACGAAATAACCTTCTTGCGACCGTTATGGAACGAAGCCAGCTTCAAAGCATTCTCATTCGCCTCCGCGCCCGAGTTGCATAAAAACAGCTTATAATCCGGATATCCAGAAAGTTCGCCCAGCTTCTCAGCCAATTCCTCCTGCAAAGAAATCTTCACCGAATTGGAATAAAAACTGATCGCATTCAGCTGTTTCGTGAGCATATCCACATAGTAAGGATGGCAATGCCCCACAGAAATCACCGCATGCCCGCCATAAAGGTCGAGATACTTGGTCCCATTCTGGTCCCACAAATAACTCCCCTGCGCCTTCACCGGCTCTATATCGTAGATGGGGTAAACATCGAATAAGTGTGACATGGCTTGAATTGTTATGTCTTTAAATGGGTGTTAATAATTTAAAACGCCGGCGCTTTCAACCGCAACCCTGCATCCTCCGGCAAATCGAATAGCAGATTCATATTCTGAACAGCCTGGCCCGAGGCGCCTTTTGTGAGATTATCGATAATGCTGGTAATCAGTAACTGTCCGTCGTGCACTTCGAGGTTGATGAAACATTTGTTGGTATTTACAACTTGCTTCAAGTCAATCGGTGCGACGCTTATGTGCGTGAACGGGTGTAAGGCGTAGAAGTTTTTGTAAATGCTTTTAGCCTCTTCCAATGTGCCTTCAAATGCTGTATAAACATTCGCCATGATGCCGCGTGTATAATCACCGCGGTAAGGGACAAAGTTGATTGCCTTGTCAAAGCCATTTTGCAATTTGCCCAGACTCATTTTGATCTCGGTCAAATGCTGATGCGTGAATGCTTTGTAAATGGAGATGTTGTTGCTTCTCCAAGAAAAATGGGTCGTCGCACTCAATGCCTGGCCGGCTCCTGTGCTGCCAGTAACGGCGCTTATGTGAATATCATCTTGGATCAAACCTGCCTGCGCCAATGGTAAGATGGCTAGTTCAATGGTGGTCGCGAAACAGCCTGGGTTAGCAATTTTCGTCGCTGTCTTAATTGTTTCCCGTTGCAATTCTGGTAATCCATAAATAAAGCCATTCGACTCATCACGGAAATCCGTGCTCAGGTCAATGACCTTTACATTTTCAGGAACCATAAACTCATTCAGGAATTTCTGTGATTCGCCATGTCCTGAGCAAAGGAAAATTGCGTGAAGATCCGCCTGGTTCAAAAGCGTTTGGATGTCATCACCAGAAAATGTAAGCTCCGTATCCCCCAGTAAATCCGTATGCGTTGCATAAACCGGCTTTCCAACCTGGCTTTTGCTATGCGCGAAAGCAATGGTTGCACTTGGATGATTGAGCAATATTCTGATCAGTTCCCCACCGGTGTAACCCGCCGCGCCGATTATGCCTATGTTGATTTTTGTCATTTCAGTCATTATTCACGGACTCACTTACCTTCTGATAAATCATTACCTGGTTAGAAGCCACTTTTGAGAAACCTCTTACGTCGTCGCCGGTCCAGGCGTTGTTCATTTCGCCGTAGCTGCCGAATTTAGAGGACATTAGGTCGAATGGGGATTCGATACCTTCTACATGGAAGCGGTAAGGGGCCAGGTGAACGTGCACTTTGCCAGTTACATGTGCTTGTGTATCAGTAAGAAACGTTTCAATGTTACGCATGACCGGCTCCACAAACTGGCCTTTGTGCAGCAAACTGCCATACCAATTGGAAAGTTGCTCTTTCCAGTAAAGCTGCTGCTCGCTCAAAACGTGCTTTTCCAATGTATGGTGCGCCTTGATAATGATCAGCGGAGCAGCGGCTTCAAAGCCAACCCGACCTTTAATCCCAATAATTGTATCACCCACGTGAATGTCGCGGCCAATTCCGAACGGCTGTGCGATGGCAGCAAGTTTTTGAATGGCTTCAACAGAAGTCCCCAACTGTTCACCAGCCACACTTTTCAATTCGCCTTTTTCGAATTCCAATGTGATCCTTTCCGGCTCTGTTTTGGTGATTTGCGTAGGCCAGGCTGATTCCGGAAGATATTGATCGGAGGTTAATGTCTCTTTTCCACCAACCGATGTGCCCCAAAGGCCTTTGTTAATGCTATATGCAGCTTTGGCCCATTCGCGGCCAACGCCTTTTTTTGTTAGATATTCAATTTCTGCCTCACGCGAAAGTTTCAAATCCCGGATCGGGGTAATGATCTCAGCCTCAGGAATGATAATGCGAAAAGCCATATCAAAACGAACCTGGTCATTTCCTGCGCCTGTGCTTCCATGCGCAATCGCATTAGCCCCAATTTCCTTTGCATATTCTGCAACGGCAACAGCTTGAAAAACACGCTCAGCACTTACTGAAAGCGGATAAGTGTTGTTTTTAAGGATATTCCCGAAAATCAGATATTTAATGCAGTCATTGTAGTAATCACTTGTTTTTGTGATCGTTGCATGCTGTTTCACACCCAAAGCATACGCATTGGCCTCGATTGTTTTCAGTTCTTCTTCGGAAAAACCACCTGTATCAACCAAAACCGAATGGACTTCGTAACCTTTGTCTTCGGCTAAATATTTTACACAAAAAGAGGTGTCTAATCCACCGCTGAACGCTAATACTACTTTGGGTTGTGACATTATATTAAAATCTGATTCTGACTAAATGCTTAAATTGGAGTACAAAAGTAACAAAAAAATACCTCGCTTCGGGCCAAAAAACGGCTGCCGGGCGAGGTATTTAAGAGATATATAAATCTGTAAATAAAGGCTGTACTTTAATGTACGAGCAATGTGCCGGCGTTTTTCTTTTTAGCGCGTTCCTCCCTTCGCAATAGAATGCGTTGCTTAATGCGCATCCAGCGCTCGTACAAGCTCGATTCTTTCAAAAAATCCCAGGAATGCTTTTCAGGTTCTACACCAGCCGTAACCGCCACTTCTTCTTTCTTTTTATCCTCAGGATTGTACATCATTCCTGTGCATAAGCAGTGTTTTCTGCCGGTCCGGGTCAATACATCGTAATTTACACAGCTTGCACATCCTTTCCAGAATGCATCATCAGCAGGTAACTCGCTGAAAGTCACAGGCTCATAACCCAGATCAGAATTGATCTTCATCACGGGCAAACTGGTTGTAATGCCAATGATCTTTGCATCAGGATATTTTTGGCGCGATAATTCAAAAGCTTTTTGTTTGATCGCTTTGGCCATTCCGCTGTTACGGAAATCGGGATGTACGATTAAGCCTGAGTTTGCAACAAATTTGCCGTGTTCCCACGTTTCAATGTAACAAAAACCTACCCATTCGCCGGTGTCGGTGGTTGCGATGATCGCTTTCCCTTCCACCATTTTTTCCATTATATATACAGGAGAACGTTTGGCGATACCAGTACCACGCTTTTTGGCGCTCTCTTCCATCTCTGCGCAAATAATTTCCGCAAAGTGAAGATGATTTTCATTGGCAGTCTGAACTATAAACTTACTGCCCACTACTTCGGTATTTTTCATTGATGGCGATGCTGACAAAAATGTTCGAAACAATAATTATTACACCCAGAGAAAACGATGGGACGTTTTGAAAATTGGAAAAGTTGGTGGGTATAAAAGTTTTACCACGTAGGTAAAAAGAAATTATGCGGTCCGGGGGGACCTGAATCGAAAAGGCGTAGTATGAAGAACAGTATGTATGCCGTTGTCGTTCATTGACTTGCTAGTGCGTCTAAGAGGCTGCAAATTTTGAAAAAAAAATTGTCACTCCAAAGAAACAGAAGATATATTTTTATGGTTCGATTTTGAATAAAAGTTTTTATTACTTACCCGCTCGCGTTTTGTACAAAACCGAGGCATACCCATTTTTAAAATATGACTTTCATGTCAGCAATTAGTACAGATGACCTTTTGAACGGATATATAAATGGGATTTTCCCAATGGCCGAGCCGGACGGGACCATTTATTGGTATTCGCCAAACCCCCGGGCCATTATTCCCATTGACACCTATAAACCTTCCAAGTCCCTTCGGCCTGTTTTGAATAAAAAATACTTTGATATAAGGGTTAACTGGGATTTTGAAGGCGTGATGCGCGGCTGCTCAGCGCCACGGGCTACGGAGCCGGGAACGTGGATTTCGGAAGAGATCATTGCGTCCTACACCGCGCTGCACGAGCTTGGTTATGCGCATAGCGTGGAGACTTATCGCGAAAATAAGCTCGTGGGGGGGCTTTATGGCGTTTCGATTAATGGTGTTTTCTTTGGGGAATCGATGTTTTCGTATGAAAGCAATGCTTCGAAGGTGGCGTTTCATTATCTGATCCAAATCCTGCGAATGAACCGCTTTGTGTTGCTCGATACGCAGTTTATCAATGACAATGTGCTGCGTTATGGTGCTATTGAAATTCCGCGTGAGCACTATCTGCACCAGCTGGAAAATGCTTTAAAGCTGAAAAGACGCTTCAACGGCAAAGTGCTGGAAGACATTCTTTGAATAATTTTCTACTTTTAGGCTCAGATTCAGACTTGGGACCGCCCTTTGGCCTGCGTCCCGTTCAAGCCCTATTTAAAGTGTCAAAACCAATACTCGTAATCAAATTCGGGACTGCCTCCATAACCCTTCCCTCAGGTGAACCTGACGTCAGGATCATTTCGGAAATAGCGCGGCAGGTTTCGGAGATCCATTCGCAATACAGGATTATCATTGTTTCTTCCGGCGCCGTAGGTGCGGGGAAGGCTTATATACAGGATTACAAAGGCACGATGACGCAGCGTAAAGCAGCCGCGTCCGTTGGAAATCCGCTTTTGGTGGGTTTGTACGCATCTTATTTTGCGCCAAATAAAATATACATTGCCCAAAGTCTGTGCGAAAGGCAGCATTTTGCCAATCGCGCCAAGTTTCTGCAATTGAAGGAAACGTTCGAGGAGTTGTGGGAAAACAACATTATCCCGATCGTAAACGAGAATGACGTTGTGAGCGACCGTGAATTGAAATTTTCGGACAACGATGAGCTGGCCACATTGCTGGCCGTGGGTTTTGGGGCTGAATCGCTGATGTTCTGCACGTCGGTGGGCGGTTTGCTGGACGAGCACGGCAACATTCTCAGGAACGTATCGAATGTAAACGAGGTTTTCAAATTTGTAAGAACGGATAAATCCTTCCTCGGTCTGGGCGGAATGGCTTCGAAACTAACATTCGCCAAACTGGCCGCCAGAATGGCGATTAAGGTCGTTATTTTTGGGATGAAGCAGGAAAACGAACTGCTCGAAGCATTGAAAGGCAACGCGGGAACATTGATAAACCCTGGCAAAAGCACACTTTCTGCCCGAAACAGGTGGTTAGGAAGCGGCGGGCTCGTTTCCGGAACATTGCAGATCGACGAAGGCGCGTCGAAAGCATTATTAAAAAGGAAAAGCTTACTGGCCGTGGGCGTGATGGAAGTAACGGGCGAATTTGAGGCCGGTGAAATCATCGAAATTTACACAGCAGCCGGCGAAATGGTCGCTGTTGCGCGCGCCAGGGAAAATTCGGCCGCTATCCGGGCCAATTTGAAGACAATGAATTTTGAAGTGGCGCATGCCAACGACATCGTACTATTATAATGGAATCCATTTTACCTCTTTTAGAACAAACCCAAAAGGCAGCCGCCTCGGTCAGGAACCTGACGGGCCAGCAGCGGTCGGACCTTTTGCTGAACATTGCCGGGCAGGTGCAGGCTAATGTTGCGAACATTATTGCGGCCAATCAAAAAGACCTTGATGTGATGGACGACGCCGACCCGAAAAAGGACCGGCTGTTGTTGAACGAACAAAGAATTCAGGCATTGGCGCAAAGTCTGCGCGACGTGGCGGCTCTGCCGGATCCGAGCGGCGAAGTGCTTTTGGAGCGTACGATCGAGCAGGGTTTGTCGCTGCGTAAAATTGCCGTTCCGTTGGGTGTAGTGGGCGTTATTTACGAATCACGGCCAAATGTTACTTTGGACGTGGCGTCGCTTTGCCTTCGTTCGGGCAATGCGTGTGTGTTAAAAGGAGGCAAAGAAGCGCATTTCTCGAACTTGTTTCTGGTGGGTTTGATCCACCGCGCATTAATAGAATTTGATATTGATCCTGCGGCGGTTATGCTGCTTCCAACAGACCGGAAGTTTGTAACCGAGCTGCTTACTGCAACGCGATTTGTGGACATTATCATCCCAAGAGGATCAGAAAGTCTGATCAAATTTGTGCGTGAGAATTCGCTCGTTCCGACTATTGAAACGGGTGCAGGCGTTTGTCATACATATATTGAAAAAACCGGTGATCTGGACAAAGCAGCTGCGATTGTAGTAAATGCGAAGGTTTCCCGGCCATCGGTTTGCAATTCGCTGGACACGATTTTAGTGGACAGGGAAGTGGCAGCCGAACTTTTGCCGAAACTGAAAGCTGATTTTATCAAATGGAATGTTGAGGTTTTTGCGGATCAAACGTCTTATGCGATATTTAAAGAAGACGGTTACCCCATGCTGCAGCATGCGGAGGAGGAAGATTTTGGGAGGGAATTTTTGGATTACAAATGTTCGGTTAAGGTTGTAAACGGTTTGGATGAGGCTTTGGAGCATATAAGGGCACATTCTTCCAGGCATTCCGAGGCGATTATTTCAAAGGACGAAGCCAAGATTGAGCGGTTTTTGGGAGAAGTGGATGCTGCTGCGGTTTATGCCAATGCTTCCACAAGATTTACGGATGGCGCTGTGTTCGCATTAGGCGCGGAAATTGGCATATCCACCCAAAAATTGCACGCACGCGGACCTTTCGCACTCGAAAAGCTCGTAACAGAAAAATGGATTGTTAAAGGGGACGGCCAAGTAAGATGGTAAGCGCATTGGAAAACATACAAACATTGACAAATGAGGCGATTGCACTGCTGAAAAGCCTGATCGAAACGCCTTCATTCAGTAAGGAAGAAGACAAAACTGCGCAACTGATTGCAGCATATTTTGAATCAAAAAACATTCCGTTTCAACAAAAAAAGAACAATTTGTGGGCCTATAATCGCCATTTTGATAAGCATAAGCCAACATTGCTTTTAAACTCTCACCATGATACGGTCAAACCCAATAAATCCTGGACACTGGATCCATTTAAGGCTATTGTGGGTGATGATAAATTGTTCGGATTGGGCAGTAATGATGCGGGCGGATGCCTTGTTTCACTGATTGCGACATTTTGCCATTTCTATGATCGGTCTGATCTAAATTATAACATTGCCATTGCCACCACTGCAGAAGAGGAAATTTCGGGAAAAGAAGGTTTGGAAATTGTTGTTCCTGAGTTGCCTGAAATCGCGTTTGCCATTGTGGGCGAGCCAACTGAAATGCATTTGGCGGTTGCTGAAAAAGGATTGCTGGTTTTGGATTGCACGGCAAAGGGAAAATCTGGCCACGCGGCGCGGGAAGAAGGTGATAATGCTATTTACAAAGCATTGAAGGACATTAACTGGATCCAGGAATACAAGTTTCCAAAGGTTTCACCCACATTAGGACCTGTGAAAATGTCCGTAACGATCATTAATGCGGGAACACAGCATAATGTTGTTCCTGACGCGTGCAACTTCACGATCGACGTGCGTGTGACGGATCAATATACATTGGAAGAGGTGATTGAAGTCATTCAGGCCAACATTCAATCCGAAGTTTCGGCCCGGTCCATTCGTTTGCGGCCTTCGAGCATTCCGATGGATCATCCCATTGTGCTGGAAGGTTTGAAGTTGGGAAGAGAAGCTTATGGTTCGCCGACCACTTCGGACCAGGCTTTGCTGGATTGCCCATCATTGAAAATGGGGCCGGGACATTCGGCAAGGTCGCATAGTGCGGATGAATTTATCTATCTTCATGAGATCGAGGCGGGGATTAGGCAGTATGTCACAATGCTGGAAGGCGTTGTCAGGAAGCCTGCGTAAGCGCTCCGCATTTCAGAAACGCTAACCGGCGCCATTATGCGATTTTACACAAAGGAAGATGTTCAGGATTTCGATTCGGTAAAGTTTTTGTATATCAAAATGGCTTTATCCGGTCACATCTTCACCATCACACTCAGCCGCCCCGAAAAGCGAAACGCTTTCACGCCGACGATGGCTGAGGAAATCATCTTTGCGCTCGCATATGCACATTACCATAGTGAAATTCGCTGCCTGATCATCAATGCAGAAGGTTCCGTTTTCTGCGCGGGTGCTGATTTAAATGCATTTCACGATCCTTCCGCCAATACTAAAAACCCCACATTACCTGAAATCCGAGAAGAGGTCAGGTTAGGCGATGCATTCAATGCAGTCTGCAAACCCATTATTGCACAAGTGCAAGGACCGGTTTTAGCGGGCGGATTCCTGATCATTTGCGGCTGCACATTTGTTTTCAGTGCCGAAGATGCTGTTTTCAGCTTACCAGAAGTGAAGCGCGGAATTTGGCCGATGCAGGTGATGGCCTCGCTAAGCAAGATCATTCCAGCCCGAAAAATGTTGGAAATGTGCATCACTGGAAATGCTTATAATGCGGATGAAGCGTTGAAATTGGGATTAATAACCTACATTTCTGAGGCGGACAACATTGCGGATGAAGTCATGCAAATGGCTGAGCAAATCTCCCAAAATGCGCCATTTGCCATTCAGCAAGGCATGCAGGCATTTCAAAAACTCAGTGAAATCCCTGAAAGTGAGCAGCATCGCTTCCTGAAAGCACAGCTGGATCTGATCCTTCACTCTGAGGATGCCAAAGAAGGAACGCAGGCTTTTAAGGAAAAAAGAAGCCCGGTCTGGAAAGGGAAATGATAATGAAGTTGTTTTAAATCAGGCTGTTAGTTACCCGGAACAATCTCGATTTCTTCTCCGTAACGGTTGTGGAATTTGAAATCCACCACACCCAGCGAAGTATCTTTGATCAGCTTCACCCACGTTTTGTAATGGAAAAGCCACTTTACCTGCTCCGAAATTAATCCCTTTGTGAAATAAGAATGCAGGAATGGATGAAGTGAAATGGTGATTCCACGCTCATTTTGCTTGGTCAGAATGTAATCCAGATTATTTGCTATCACATCCGAAACCAAAATACTCGCCTGAATCGTACCCGTTCCGCCGCAAGTAGGGCATGTTTCACGGGTTACAATGTTCATTTCAGGCCGTACACGCTGACGGGTAATTTGCAGCAGACCGAATTTCGAAAGCGGCAAGATCGTGTATTTGGATCGATCGCCCTTCATTTCGTCGCGCATTGTATCGAAAAGAACGCGTTTGTTTTCCGCTTTCTTCATATCGATAAAATCGACGACAATAATCCCGCCCATATCGCGAAGCCGCAACTGACGGGCAATTTCTTTGGCTGCTTCGAGGTTAACGCTCAATGCAGTTGCTTCCTGATCTTCTTCTGAGTTAGACTTGTTACCGCTGTTTACGTCGATAACGTGCAGTGCCTCAGTATGTTCTATAATCAGGTAACCGCCATTCGGCAAGCTTACCGAACGTCCGAAAAGGGATTTGATCTGCTTTTCAAGACCAAATTGTTCAAAGATTTTATTCTTACCATTGTGCAGTTTCAGAATGTTCTCCTTGTCCGGCGCAATGTTGTGAATGTAAGCCTTAATGTCGTCGTAAACCTCTCTGGAATCAACCGTTATGCTGTCAAATGATTCATTCAGCATGTCGCGGATGATAGAAGAAGCACGGTTCATCTCGCCTATAACCCGGTCGCGCGGCTTGGCATCTTTTAATGCTTTGATCCCGTTTTCCCATTTGTCGAGGCAATCCTGCAAATCCTTATTCAGCTCATCCACATCCTTCCCAGTTGCAACGGTGCGGATAATAACACCGAAGTTGGCAGGCTTAATGGATGACATCAGACGCTGCAGGCGGTTCCGCTCAGCTTTGTCAGTAATCTTTTTGGAAAGGTTTACAGAATTCGAAAACGGCACCAGCACAATGTAGCGGCCAGCAATCGAAATGTCGCAGGAAAGTCTGGGGCCCTTTGTAGAAATTGGCTCCTTAACGATCTGAACAAGAATAGGTTGATTTTTGGAAAGTACCTTATCAATTTTACCAAGCTTTTCGATTTCGGGCTCCATCTTGAAGTTATTCAATTTGCCCGAAGTGTGACGCTTGGATATTACGTCCTTGGTCAGTTTGTTGAGAGAATTAATATTAGGCCCCAAATCAAGATAATGCAGAAACGCATCTTTTTCAAAACCGACATCAACAAACGCGGCATTAAGCCCCGCTACCAGCTTCCTGACCGTACCGAGGTAAATATCCCCCACGGTAAAGCTTTGATCCGGTGTTTCGACGTGATATTCTAAAAGACGTTTATCCTGCAAAAGGGCTATACGTTCTCCCTTTTGAGTAGAATTGATTAGTAATTCGTTACTCAATGTTCAACCAACTGAATGGCTATATAATGTTGATACTTAACCTCCTCTTTCAGAATGAAAGGGGCAATACATACGAGGGGAAGAAGGCATGACCGGACTTTTTTGAAAATCCGGTCATGATATATTATTTCTTCTTATGTCTGTTTTTTCTAAGTCTTTTCTTTCTCTTGTGAGTGGAAATCTTATGTCTCTTTCTCTTTTTTCCGCAAGGCATGTTTTATGTCGTTTAAAATAAAAATTGATTGTTTTTTCTGCTTATCAATTGTTCAGACGACCTTCCAATTCGCCAATCGCTTGCTGGATTACAGGATCTTTTTCCTCTTTTTTAACTTCGGACAGGACCTTGCGGGCCTCTTCCTTGTTTCCCAGTTCCACGAGCGTCAATCCTAAATAGAACTTCGCTTTTGTATTGGCCGGATTATTGGTCAAAATCTGTCTGAACCTGTCGGCAGCTTTTGAATATTGGTTAGATCTCATGGACAGGATCCCTAAATTGAACAATGCCAATTCGTTGGTAGGATCGGTGTCAATCACTTCGCGCAACATTAAAATTCCCTGCATCGGGTTTTCTGTGTTCACGTAAGTCATTGCCATGTTGGCTTTTGCAGCTAACAGGCCAGGATTCTGGTCAAGTGCTTTTTGGTAATATTCGCGGGTTTTTGTCCCAAGGTTTTTTGCTTTCTGATCATCAATGGCAAAACCATAAGCTTCGTAATAACGATCGCCGGTCCTGACAAGATTTTCAATGCTGGGAGACAAAAGTGCTGCTTTTTCAGCATAAAATGCTGCGCTGTCAAATTTTTGCAATTGAGCAAATTTGTCCGACAACTTCAAGCCCGCTGCAACCTTTTCCTTATCATTCGCATTTTCAAAGCCATTTCTGAGCTGATCGACGATTTTTTGCTGATCCGGCGCGATGGTGGCTTCATGTGATGGCGATTGAACGGAAGAGTCCGGAGCAGCCGCCGTAGCAGCTGCCTGAGACTGGTTTCTCTCGTTGCCTATTTCCTTGCCTTTGGTATTAACAACCACCTTGGGAAGGCTGAAAAGCGTTCCGACAAGAGCAACTGCAAGCACACAAGAAAGGAAAATAGACTTTTTCATACTGTTATAACCCAAACCTTTTCAGGTAAATTACTTTTCAGCGACAGCTTTCAATTTGTCACTTTCTTTTACCTGCTCTACAAATACTTTTGCAGGTTTGAAGCTCGGTACAAAGTGCTCGTCAATGATCATTGAAGTTCCCTTCGAAATATTACGGGCAACTTTACGCGCACGTTTTTTATTGATGAAACTACCAAAACCTCTTACATAAAGGTTCTCTCCCTCAGAAAGTGAGTCCTTTACCACGGTGAAGAACGATTCGAGCGTTTGCTGAACATCGCCCTTGTCTACACCTGTTTTCTCAGAAATCTGTGCGATTACGTCTGCCTTAGTCACTTTGATTGTTTACTTTAAGTGGATATTATTTCATTTATTTACTTACTCCTCTAAATTTTGGGAACACAAAGGTACGCTAATTTTACCAAGATTTAAAAGGAAGGCGTTTTCATTTTTTTTCTAATTGGTTAAATAACAGCGTACATAAGGACAAACATTATGATATCAGACCCTTCACAGGTAGATGATTTTAACAAAAAACTTAAATCCTGGTATCTCAAAAACCACCGCCCTTTGCTCTGGCGACAAACGACGGACCCCTATAAAATATGGTTATCAGAAATCATTCTCCAGCAAACCAGAGTCGCCCAGGGAACGCCTTATTATGAGAAGTTTCTGGAAAATTATCCCACCGTTTTCGACCTTGCGAATGCCGATGAACGCGATGTGCTGCGCCTCTGGCAGGGCTTAGGTTACTATTCCAGGGCGAGAAATATGCATTATACGGCGCGGCAGATCGTCAGTGAATTTGCAGGCAGATTTCCGGAAACGTCATTAACCCTCTCGAAACTAAAAGGTTTGGGGAATTACACAGCCGCAGCGATCGCATCTTTCGCTTTCGGCGAGGCAGTTGCGGCGATTGACGGGAATGTGTACCGGGTGATGTCGCGGATTTTCGGGATCAAAGCCGATATGCTTTCGAATGAAGGGAAAAAGGAGTTTGCCAAAGTCGCGAAAACGCTGATTTCGCACGAAGATCCGGCGACTTACAACCAGGCGATGATCGAGTTTGGCGCGCTGCAATGTGTGCCTGTTTCTCCCAATTGCAGCATTTGTCCGTTCAATGACATTTGCTATGCCTATGCATTCAATGTGCAGAATGAACTTCCGGTGAAGGCCAAAAAGCTGAAAGTGAAAAACCGTTTCCTGAATTATTTTATCATACAGCATGGCGAAAAGCTGGCCATGCAGGAGCGGAATACGAAGGACATCTGGAAAGGACTTTATGATTTTCTTTTAATCGAATCTGCTGCCCAGGTCGATTCGCCCGAAGAGCTGGCTGATAACCCAATGTTGCTGGCAATAATGGAAAAAGGGACTATCCGCCAGGTGCCAAAATTATACATTCACTTGCTGACCCATCAAAAGCTTCACGTGCAGTTCTGGTGGCTGACTATCCCCGAAAACGAGCCCGCCGACCTTCCCCCAAATATTTATTTTTTCACCAAAAACGAGGTTGAGACGCTCCCTAAGCCGATTTTGATCGATACAGTTTTAAAAGAAGAAAAATATTTGTGACCATTTCAAAACCTTCACGTCTAAATGGTTTTAATCTTCGTAATCTGCGAGGAATTGTATTTTAAGTAATATATTTTTGTACTAAACACGTAAAACGGATGATTTATGACAAGTTTTAGTTTAAATACAAGCCAGATTAAGACATTCCATGAAGACGGTTATGTGGTCGTGAAAGGACTGTTTTCGGAAGAAGAGACGAATAAACTATATCGGACGGCCGTTGAGAATTCGGTTATGCAGAAGAATGCAATGGACCTTAATGACCAATCGGGGAAGAAGACGAAGCTTTCGCTCTGGTTTACGCCGGGTGATGACGTTTTTGGTTATCTGATCCGCAGCGAACGCATGGTCAATTCGGTTTGGCAGTTGCTGGGGCAGGAAAGTCCGGTTTGTCACTTTCATACCAAGTTAATGCAGAAAGAACCGAAGGTGGGCGGCGCCTGGGAATGGCATCAGGATTATGGTTATTGGTATAAAAATCAATTTATATTCCCGGATCAGTTGATGAGCGTAATGATCGCTCTGACGCCTGCTAACAAGGAAAATGGCTGTTTGCAAGTCATTAAGGGCTCTCATAAAATGGGCCGTGTCAATCATGGTTTTGCGGGTGAGCAGGTGGGCGCGGATATGGAAATGGTGAACCATGCATTGAAAACGATGGAGCTCGTTTATTGCGAAATCGAGCCGGGCGACGCATTATTCTTTCATAGTAACCTCATGCACAGGTCGGAAGCTAATTTGTCGGATCATCCGCGGTGGTCACTGATTTCCTGTTATAATTCACAATCCAACATTGCCTACGCCGAAACTTCCACGTCATGGCGTGTTCCGGTGTCCATTGTTCCGGATCGGGCGCTTCTGGAATGGGACGCATCGTCCTTTGGCGATGCTGATTTTCTGAAAAAAGAAGATGATCCGGCACTGAAAACGACGGGCTGGGAGAGTGAAGTGAAGACAAACTAGCGGACGCTTTTAAATAAGGCCATTTTCACAGGTAAGGCCATTTGAATTTATTCCTAAACAACTTCAAAATAAGATTATGCAGAAAATTGCAATGTTAGGTTCCGGTTTTATCGGACGTTTTTACGCTGAATCCATTCACGGACAAAGGGGCCGGGATAGGGTGGTTGCCATTTACGCACGGCGTGATGAAAGTGCCCAAAAGTTCGCCAATGATTATGGCTGCGATTTCTGGTCGTCCAGTATGGAAGAAGTGATCGCGCACCCGGATGTGAATATGGTGTGCATTGCGTTGCCTAATAATGTTCATGAGGAGGCAGTTAAGCTTTGCGTGAAACATAAAAAGGCCGTTATTTCTACCAAACCACTCGGGCGTAATGCGGCGGAGGCGCTGAGGATGATGAGGGCGACAGAGGAAGCGGGAATTTTTGCAGGTTATCTGGAAGATCTTTGTTACACGCCAAAGTTTTTAAAATCGCTCGAAAGTGTCAAAAACGGCTCATTAGGAAGGATTATCTGGGCAAAATCGCGTGAAGCGCATCCTGGTCCGCATAGTGAATGGTTCTGGGACATTGAGCAGGCCGGCGGCGGCTGCATCCTGGATTTGGGCTGTCATTGCATTGAAATATCGCGCAATTTTATTGGTAAGGACATTAAGCCCGTTGAAGTCATGTGCTGGGCGGACACACAGGTGAAACCCATTGATGCTGAGGATCACGCGATTGCATTGGTAAAGTATGAAAACGGCGCTATCGGCCAGTTTGAAGTGAGCTGGACATTCCGCGGCGGTATGGACCTGCGCGACGAGGTCATGGGAACAGAAGGCACGATCTGGATCAACAATTTCCTGCGGACGGGTTTTGAAATGTTCACAACAGGGCAGAATGCAGATGGAAAGGGAGAGGATTACGTAGCTGAAAAGGCCGAAAGCAATACAGGCTGGCTGTTTCCGGTGGGGGACGAGGTGAATGATCTGGGCTACAACCATATGTTCACCGATATGTTCAATGCCGTGGAAAATGGCAGGGAAGCGGCGGAAACTTTTTATGATGGCTATGTTGTGAATGCAGTGATTGATGCAGCTTACAAATCCGCGAAAACCAAACTTTGGGAAAAAGTGGAACTGCCGGTCTGGCGCGGACAGGAAGGCGTGACCAAGCCTTCAAACTACACTTTCTATAACGACGAATATTATTTGATCAAGCAGGAAATGACGCATGACGGGCGGAATAAATTAATTTTGAAACATAAAATTACGGGCAAAATCAGCGAACAGGATATTTAAAAGTGCTTTTACATCCGTATCTTTAATATTAACTTAAACAAATCATCCACAATTAGAAATCATGGCAGGAAGCGTTAACAAGGTCATTTTGATAGGCAATCTGGGCAGCGATCCCGAAGTTAGATATCTGGAAAGCGGCTCGGCAGTGGCCAAATTCAACATTGCAACAACAGAATCGTATACCAACAAAAGCGGTGGGCGCGTCGATAATACGGAATGGCACCGCATTGAGCTTTGGGAAGGATTGGCCAAAGTGGCGGAAAAATATTTGAAAAAGGGAAACCAGGTTTACATCGAAGGCCGGATCAGAACCGACAGCTGGACCGATAAAGAAGGACAGCAAAGAACCGGCGTTACGATCCGCGCAAACAGCATGACATTGCTGGGCGGTCCGGGCGCACCTGGGTCTGGCGGCGGCGAAAGCAGCGGCGGTTATGCACAACAATCTTCACAACCCAGAGCACAGCAATCACCTAGATCATCCGACCCGATCCCGCCATCATTGGCAGCCGGGAATGATGATGACGATCTGCCGTTCTGATCAGCTACATTTGCCAGCTATTCTGTTCAAAAGTATTTATTTCGACATTTAGAGCACATTGGAATAATATTTTGAACAGAATTGCTACATTTATTTAAACGAAAGTTTATTGCAAACTTTTCCAAACCTATTCGTGAAAGAAACAGCAGACAGCGACGATCCCCTTGTCCGAACGCGTACGGGGATTTCCATCCCCCAAAGATGTACGCAAACCTTATTTGCAGGAGTCATTATACCCACTGATTTCCTTGCGCCTTACGACCTGATCCTGGTTATATTCCTCTTCCTGGTTTCCCTGTTTCTCTCCGGCGTCCGCGCCGCATATGCTGCCTCCGGTGCATTGGAAAATCCCTGGGAACGAAAAAGTGACACCGAAAGCACGCTTCCAAACCGCATTCAGCAGCTTGCACTTTCGCTGATTCAGCGCGGGATTACCATGTTAGCATTACTTCTGGCCGCCAGAATTGCCTGGATTCACATTCAAGATGATCCGAACAATGTTTACAAATGGATTTCCATTGGCTGTCTCGCGCTATGGATCTGGCTGGATGCGATGGTCCGTTACAATGCCGCGCGACGTGCATTGGAATTTATTCCGAAGATCTCGGGTGTTACCAATTTCCTGATCAAGATTTGTCAGCCACTTGCGCAGCCCATTATGAAGCTGGGCTATTCATTTGGCGTGCTTACGCCGGAAGGAGCCGAAATTACAACCGAGCGACTGGAAGCGAAAGCGGAAAGTGAAGAAGAAACCGACCTTTTACGGGGACTGGCCAATTTCCGTCAGACCAATTCAAAGAAGGCCATGCAGGCGCGTCTGCACATTACCGCGTTCGATATTGAGCTGGATTTCCATGAATTAATGGATAAAATCAATAAATCGGGTTACTCGCGGGTGCCGGTTTATCGGGATGACCTGGACCACATTGAAGGAATTCTGAATGTGAAGGACTTGTTGCCGCACATTCATTTGGACGAACATTTTAACTGGCAGAAATTGCTGCGCCCGGTTTATTTCATCCCGGAAAGCAAGCATTTGGATGATCTGATGAAGGAATTTCAGAATCGCCGTGTGCATATGGCCATTGTCGTGGACGAATATGGCGGGACGAGCGGGTTGATCACATTGGAAGACATCATTGAAGAAATTTTTGGTGATATCAATGATGAATATGACGAGGATGACGAAGTGAATTATACCCAGGTTGACGATAACACTTACGTTTTCGAAGGAAAAGTGTCCATCAGTGATCTTTGCCGGCTTCTAAACCTGGAAACGGATTATTTTGACGAAGTAAGGGGCAATAATGAGTCATTAGCAGGCCTGTTGCTGGAACTGTTTTCAAGATTGCCGCGGACAGGCGAAATGGCAACACACCGGGAAGTGACTTTTAAGGTACAATCAGCTGATAAAAAGCGTATTAAGAAGGTCAGGGTGCTCGTTGGATAGCTTATTTGCCTTTTGGAACTGCTTTTGAAAAATATCTTATTTCGTATAATTCCTGATTCTTCCCCGACAAATAAGGCTTTTGCGACATTTTCAAAACCAGAATCTTGTGGTTAAGATCGAGGATTTTATAGCCTGACAATATTTTGCCCGTCGAATCCGTGTAAAAGAGTGAGTCAGCGGAGGCTAACTGATAGCGCGATTTGCGGTATTCTCCTTTTCTTCTTTCGAACAATGTTCCATCGGCCCGATAGTCGAAATAGGACCAGTGTGCATCTTTTGTATTGTTGGTAAAACTGAAACCATTCACATAATTTGAAATGGAATCGGTTCGCCATAAACCTACAATGTCTTTTTCACGGGACGAGCATCCCGTAAAAAAGACAAGCAGGCAGATCAGTGAAATTTCTTTTTTGATCAAAACTTAATAATTGCTGTTCTGGATTAAGACGCCGTTACTCAAATCCACCTCACGCTGTGGCAACGGGAAATAGTAATGTTTTGGCTTAACGAAATTTCGGCTAGGCTTGTTGGGGCCGCGGTTGATCTTGTAATGTGCTACAATGTCGATCAATCCGGCTTTGTCCCAACGCATCAGATCCTGGTGTCTTTCATTCTCGCCAGCCAACTCTACGCGCCTTTCGTGCATGATGTTTTTCATGGTTGCACCGGTAATAGCAGCCAATCCTGCGCGTTTTCTCACGACATTCAATTCTGCGTCACCATTCGCACCTGAGCGAATTTTTGCCTCGGCAGCTAACAGATAAACATCGGCAGTTCTCAAAAACGGCGCATTCAAACTCTGGCTCATATCGCCGTTTTCAGCAAACTGCGTATATTTTTTGAATGCATAACCCGTCACACGCGTCATCTTAGCATCGAATGTTTCCACGCCAGCTTCATTGCGATCCACCTTATCACCCGGGCTGAAAATGGAAGACGCTTTGCGCGTGTCGCCTTTTTCATATTCCTGAACAAGATCCGCGATCGGCTCATGGAAGCCCCAGCCGCCGAATGCCTGCGGCGTATGGTAGAAAGTAGGGGAGTTGTCGGCCGTCCAGCCGGTTTCGTATTGCAGCGAAAATAAAATCTCAGGGTTGTTTTCTGTCGCCAGCTCAAAATTCTGGTTAAAACCAGTGGCCAGTTTGTAAGCAGCATTTGAAGTTACTTTCGTGCTCGCCTCAATCGCTTTTGCCCATTGTTCCTGATACACATATAATTTGGTCAAGAAACCATTCGCAGAACCCTGGGTAACGCGGCCTGCATCGCCATCTGCATGCGACACGGGCAGCAATGAAGCAGCTTTTATGAAGTCGGCCTCAGCCTGTGCACGCACTTCTGCCAATGTCGATTTTGGCTTATTAAAATTCAATGCTAATACGTCCTCTTCAAGTAAAATGGGCACTTCGCCGTAAATGAGGGACAGTCTCCAATAGATAAAACCTCTCAAAAAGTAGGCTTCACCCATGCTGCGGTTGCGCAATGTTTCGTCCATGTCAACTTTTGAGGCGTTAATCAGCACAGCATTTGCCCTGGAAATGACTTCGTATTTGGTTTTCCATGTAGCCAGAATGTGCGAGTTGGAAGCATCGAAAGTGAACATTTCCAAAGCCGTTTCATCCGAATGGTCGCCCGCGCGGTTCATGTCATCCGAGCAGTTATCGAATGTGTATTCTGTGTGTGCAAAACCGTCTTCTTCAAGCAATGGCGCGTAAACTGCATTCACTGCCGCCACCACATCATCGCCGCTTCGCCAGTATTGTTGCGAAGTCACCTGTCCGTAAGGCGTTGTTTCCAGCAAATCATCACAACCTGTGAGCATTGCCAGCATGATATAACCGGATAGTATTGTTATCTTTTTCATAAATAAATTCTTTCAGTTTTGGTCTGAGTGGGTTTTAGAAAGAAATGGTGGCGCCGATCGTCCACGTCCGGGCCAGAGGATATTGTGCATAATCCACGTTCAGCTGATTGTAAGTGCCGCCGCTTCCTACATATCCCAGCTCCGGATTCAGGCCGGAGTATTTCGTAAAGGTCAACAGATTTTGACCTGTCACATAAATCCTCGCCTGTGACATTTTTAGTTTGCTGATCGCATTCTTTGGAATAGCATATCCAAGGGTCATGTTTTTCAAGCGCAGATAATCCCCTTTTTCCACAAAGAGGTCGGAAGGTCTGAAATTCCGGTTCGTGTTGTTAATACTCATCCGCGGAATGGTGTTGCTCGATCCCTCGCCATTCCAGCTGTTCAAAGCATCGGCATAGAGGTTGAAAGGATAACTTGCGTCAAGCCCTTGCATGCGGTCAGCATTGTAAATCGAAACGCCGCCTACACCCACGAAAAACAATGTAAAGTCAAACCCTTTGTAATTGGCACCGGCTGAAAATCCGTAGTTGATCTTTGGCTGCGGGCTGCCGATGATCGTTCTGTCATCATCATCCACAATGCCGTCATTGTTCAAATCCAAGAAACGCACATCGCCCGGCACAATCTGTCCGTCTGCACGGCGCGGATCATTTGAAATGTTTGCATCGCCATCAATTTCATTGGTATTCTGGTAAATTCCATTCGTTTTATAGCCATAAAAAGTGCCATATGGCTGTCCTTCATACGTTCTTACGATCTCCTGCTGGCCCCTTCCGTAAAGTTGTGTTGCCAGGAAACCACCTGGCGTGGCCAGTTTGGTTATTCTGTTTTTAATAAAGGTAGCATTACCACTTACATTGAATATTACCGCACCAACTGTATGCTTATAGGAAGCTTCCAGCTCTAAGCCCTGGTTTCTGAGCTGTCCCACATTCTGGTCAGGAATAGTGGCGCTTCCGATTGTGCCAACGGACGGGGGCGCAAGCAGCATTTTCTTGGTATCCTTAATAAAATAGTTTGCAGACAGATAGAGGCTGTTTTTAAACAAACCTGCTTCCAGGCCGAAGTTGCTCATTTCCGCCGTTTCCCAGCCAATGTTCAAATTCGCCAGCCTGCTCTGAGCAGCGCCTGAAACCTGATTTTGCACACCGCCATTGCCGAATGCATAACGGAAAGTAGAATTAATCAAAGCCAGATATTGCAAGGAAGCCACATTCTGGTTACCCAGCTGTCCCCAGCCACCCGTTAGCTTGAAATTGCTGAAAACGGGCAATGCATTTTTGAAAAAATCTTCTTCTGAAAGTCTCCAGCCCAGCGAGAATGCCGGAAAAATGCCCCACTGATTTCCGGGAGCAAACTTGGAAGATCCGTCACTCCGCATGGTCGCTGTAAAGAGATAACGGTCATTAAATGAATAATTAACCCTTCCAAACCACGACCCAAGCGCGTCATAACTGCGGCCGCCGTTGCCGCCGTTCGCTAAGGGAACCGAAACGATGATCCCTGCATACTGCATGTAACGCAACGAAGGATCTTCACTGGCAAACTCACGTCCCCATTGATTAGCATAAATGCTTTTGAATGTCTGCGAAGTATAACCACCGACCACACTAAGCGAATTTTTGCCAAAAGCTTTATCGTAAGAAAGGAAATATTCCTGCAAGAAAGACCACGTTTTATCACGGCCCACGCTCAGCTGATTGTAAGAATTCTTGCGGAATTGGTCGTTAACCTTGATATCAAATGTCTGGCTGTCTGAAAACGTGCCGTCCATGGCCAGGTTTGCACGCAATTTCAATCCTTCTACAATTTCAAGTTCGCCGGTAAGGTTGCCAAGAAAGCGGTTTCGGATATTGTTTTTATCCTGTGTATCAACTGTAAAAATGGGGTTGTTCAAGTCTCCGAACGCACCCAATCCGTCGGTTGATCCATAGGAACCATTGGCATTGCGGACCGGCAAACCAGGATGGAAACGGATAGCGGTGAACAGCAGGCCAGTTTGTGAAGATTGCGTGTCCGGACCTGAATTGTGCGTGTTGGTATACTGGAAATTCTGGCCGATTTTTATCCGCGAACCCACCTTATGATCCGAATTGATCCGGAATGTATACCGCGTATAATTTGATTTCCCGATTATCCCGTCCTCATTGTAATAACCACCAGAAATTGCAAAAGTCGAATATTTACCGCCGCCACGCAGCGATGCGTCGTAATTGCGGGTAACGCCCTGCTTTAAAAGTTCGTCCTGCCAGTTGGTAAGCTGCGTCTGATATTGTTTGTCTTCCCAGATCGCCGGAATGTCCAGCTTGTCATTGGTGTATGCTTTTTGCTTCATTTCTGCTAACTGAGGCGCGGTAAGCACATCTAAGGATTTGATCCGGTTCGTAACGCCTACATAAGCATTCACGGTGACAGACAGTGGATTATCGAATTTCCCGCGTTTGGTCGTAATCAGGATAACGCCGTTCGCTGCTCTCGTTCCATAGATGGCAGAGGCAGAGGCATCTTTCAAAATCTCTATCGATTCAATGTCATTTGGGTTCACGTCATTCATTGTGCCCGCCGGAACGCCGTCGATGACCACCAATGGGGAAGAGTTGTTAACCGTTCCGAAACCGCGGATCTGAATAGAACCCGCATCGCCAGGAGCACCGCCGTTACGGACAATGTTCACACCCGCCGCACGGCCTTGTAATGCTTGTTGTGCGCCGCCGGAAGGCAGATTTTGAAAGTCAGCGCCTTTCACGGATGACACCGCGCCAGTCACATCTTTCTTTTCCTGCGTTCCATAACCCACCACAACCACTTCTTTTAATGCGCTCACGTCAGGAGCAAGTGTTACATTGATAATCTCCTTATCCACAGCCACTTCCTGGCTTACATAGCCGATGAAGGAGAATTTCAAAGTGGCATTTTGATCGGGCACGGCAATGCGGAAATCGCCGTTCTCATCCGTGGAAGTTCCCTGTTGGGTGCCTACGAGCAAGATGTTCACGCCCGGAAGACCGGCGCCTTTTTCGTCCAGCACTTTTCCTGTAATGTTACGCTCCGCTGTGATCCCCTGGTCTTGCAATGTTTGTGCGCTCCCGGTCGGAGCCTGGGGCTTTTTTCTGAGCAGGATCCGCGAGTTGCCAACCACTTCATAGGACACATTCAAAGGCGCCAGCAATTGATCCAAGACCTTGTTCAAGGTTCCCTTAACCTCTTTCAGACTTGTATTTTGCGAATTCTGAATGCTCGATGTGCTATATACGAACTTCACGTCCGCCTGCTTTTCGATCATTTGGAGCACCTTTTTCACTTCCAGCGATTCCACTTTCAGCGAAATCTCCTTATTCAGCAATTCCTGCCCGTGAAGTGTATGCGCGAACGACATGCCGCAGCATAATATGGCGATAATCAGTTGTTTAGCCGTAGTACTCATGACCTTGTAAACAACCCTTTTGAGGGGTATTTTTTTATGCATATTTTTAGAGGTTTTTGTGAACGCAAACGCAAAGACAATCAAATGAAACTGTTGGTAACAACAGCGTAATGGTGGCGGTGATGTTCGAGCATCATCGCCATTTTTTGCTTACTAACTGTCGCATCCCGCACCCTGCACAAACAGGGCCGTTCCGCGTCTTTCATAAGTAATGTTGGCCGACTGGCAAATCAAATCCAGCTGCTGGAACAGCGTTAACCCATTCAAATCGCCTGTAAAAAGGCAGGAATCGGTTGAATCGTTTTCGAGCACGATATCAATTCCGTAAGATTTTTCGAGGGCCGAGAATACATTTTTCACCGGAACTTCGGAGAACGTGAAGCCATGTTCGGTTTCGCTGACCGGAATGACCAGCATTGGATTTTCAATGATGGACAACTCTATTTTCTTCGATTTTTTATCAAAAACAATGCGCTGATTTGGCGTCAGGATCACGCCGTTGCGATTAACCACATTCTTCGCCATTCCTTCATAAACAGACACGCGGCCCGTCTTCACCTGCACTTCCACAGACGCAGATTCGTCATAGGATTTAACCGTAAAACTGGTTCCCAGCACTTTCGTAACCAATGTGCCCGTGGACACAATAAATGGCTTTGCCGGATTTCGCTTTATTTGAAAAAAAGCTTCGCCGTGTAAGTAAACAAGCCTGTTTTTCTGGCCGAAATGCTCGGGATAACTAATGCTGCTGTTCTTTTGCAAAATCACAATGCTGCCATCTTCCAACGGCACATTTTGGGATTTGCCTGATGTATTTTTAATTTCAATAACGCTGTCATCAGGTAAGAAATCCAGTGCAGCAGCAGTTTCAGGCGTGTTTTTATTTGCAAAAAAATACCAGAACCCGATCATGACCAGCACCGAAGCCGCCGCAGTCAGATAAGGCCTCAAACGGACAAAAATGGGCTCACCGATTGTGCTAGCAATCAGTTTTTTCTTGATTCGCTTCCCTATAACCGCCTTTTCGTCCTCAAAAACGGGCGTTTCGTTCAAGGGGTTATTTTTTAAATGTTCCAGAATGAAATCCTCTTCTTCCTGGGTTTGCTGCCCGGCAAGATATTTTTTCAGGGTTTTCTGGAAATCGTATTGATTCATGGCGTGGTAAGGTCTCAATTGTCTGTCTGATAAATCCAAAGATTGTCTTTCAGGACTTTCAGGGACTTGGTAATGTGATATTCCACAGCTTTTTCAGAAATGTGGAGTTCTTTGGCAATGTTCTTAACTGACTGATTTTCAAAGCGACTAAGCTGAAACACGCGGCTCGTTTTCTCCGGCAATTTTTTCATCGCCTTATCAATGGCTTCGGAAAGATCATTGAATTCAATGTTCTCCTCCGTCGTCGAAATCTCGTGCATCTTGTTCAAAAGCACATATTCCTGGTATTTCCGCCAGGTAATCTGCGATTTGATGTGATTGACGACCAAATATTTCAGTGCAATGACCAGATAGGAGCTCAGATGCGTGATTTTACTTTCCAATCTTCTCTTCCAAAGGCTTTCGAACAAGTCGTGCACCAGTTCTTCCGCTTCTTCTTTGGATCCGGTTTGGTGAAATGAAATGCAGTACAACTTATACCAATAACGGTCATAGATCTCCTCAAAAGCGCGTTTATTGCTTTCGGAAAGCTGAACGACCAGTTGTTCATCGGTAAAGGTTGGCTTCATCTGATCCCTTAATGTGGCCTGGATTTGTGGTTGCAAAGTTATAGTCAAGGAACCCGCAATTATCCCTAAACCATTTTATCATATTTTTAATAATTTTTAAAAATACGCATTTCGCAGATCGTTTTAGTCACATGGTAAGATTGGTGTTTCCGGGAATGGAAGGCGCCTGGGGCGATAGGGGATTTTGGATTCTTAAAAAATTAATATTTGGCATTTGACAAAATGTTTGCTCGGCATCAAACTTATTCTTAATTTTGCCCGGCAAATAACAATAGTTTATTTGCTATGAGCACAGACCCATCCAAAGTCCTCTTCGAGGCGCTAACGTACGACGACGTTCTTCTAATACCTGGTTATTCAGAAATTCTGCCTCGCAACACAACAACAAAAACCAAGCTAACCCGTAACATTGAGCTGAACATTCCGCTTGTTTCCGCTGCAATGGATACCGTTACCGAATTCGACCTGGCGATTGCTATGGCGCAAGAAGGAGGGATTGGGATTATTCACAAAAATATGTCTCTCGAAGCTCAGGCTGAGCAGGTTAGGAAAGTGAAGCGCTCCGAAAGCGGCATGATCCTCGATCCGATCACC
This sequence comes from Dyadobacter alkalitolerans DSM 23607, assembly GCF_000428845.1. Lineage (GTDB taxonomy): Bacteria > Bacteroidota > Bacteroidia > Cytophagales > Spirosomataceae > Dyadobacter > Dyadobacter alkalitolerans. The sequence continues at coordinate 276,192 of NZ_AUAS01000008.1, forward strand.
CTTTCTGACACAGCGACATTAGGCGACGCGCACCAGATCATGCGCGAGTTCAAGATCGGCGGGATTCCCGTTATCGACAAAGACCATAAGCTTATCGGCATCCTGACAAACAGGGACTTGCGTTTCGAAAGAGAAATGAACAAGCCTGTGACGGACATTATGACCAAAGACAAGCTCATCACCGCTTCGGATGGCCTGTCACTGGACGACGCCGAAAAAATCCTTCAGGAATACAAAATTGAAAAACTTCCGATCGTAGATTCAGAATACAGACTGACGGGATTGATTACTTATAAGGATATCCTGAAACGTAAATCGCATCCGAATGCTTGTAAAGACGAATACGGCCGTTTGCGTGTTGGTGCTGCGGTTGGCGTAACGGCCGATTTGCTGAAACGCGTTGAGGCATTGGTTAAAGCCGGCGTGGACGTAATCAGTCTGGACACGGCTCATGGACATTCATTCGGTGTTATTGAAGCTTTGAAATCTGTAAAACAACACTTTCCTAAGCTTGACGTAATTGCGGGGAATGTGGCAACAGGCGAAGGAGCCAAAGCACTTGCAGATGCGGGTGCAGACGCGGTGAAAGTAGGCGTTGGACCTGGCAGTATTTGCACAACCCGGATCATTGCCGGAATCGGCGTTCCGCAGCTTACTGCCGTCATGTGGGCAGCTGAGGCTTTGAAAGACACAGACGTTCCGGTTATTGCAGATGGTGGAATTCGTTTCTCCGGTGATATGACGAAAGCATTGGCAGGCGGCGCAAGCACCATTATGATCGGTTCTATGCTTGCAGGAAGCGACGAAGCACCGGGTGAAATCGTGATTTACGAGGGACGGAAATTCAAAGCATATCGTGGAATGGGCTCAGTGGAAGCGATGGAAGATGGGTCGAAAGACCGTTATTTCCAGGATGCTGAGGATGATGTGAAAAAACTTGTTCCGGAAGGCATTGTAGGACGCGTTCCTTTCAAAGGCAAGGTTTCCGAGATTGTATATCAAATGGTTGGAGGCTTGAAAGCGGGAATGGGTTACTGCGGAGCGGGCGACATTGCTTCCTTGCAAAAAGCGCAATTCGTAAAAATTACATCAGCCGGCGTGAGAGAAAGCCATCCGCACGATGTGATGATCCAGAAAGAAGCTCCGAACTATTCTTCGAAATCGTAAGCGGTTAGTAGAATTGACATAACATAACAACGCCTCGTAACATTTTGTTACGAGGCGTTTTTTGTGATATTGTATTTCAAAAAAGCGAAAGCTAATTACGCTACATTCGGTTTAGCAAATCTGCTTTTCAGATATTGGTAAATCATTGGGAGGATTGAGAATCCGATGATTCCGAAGATAACCAGTTCAAAGTTCTTTTTAACAATTTCCATATTGCCGAAGAAATAGCCCAGCAATGTAAGAGAAGGAACCCAAAGGATTGCGCCAATTACGCAGTAGACAATGTATTTGGAGTAATTCATGCTTCCCGCACCCGCCACGAAAGGCGCGACTGTACGAACGATCGGAATGAAACGCGCCATGATCACCGTGCTACCGCCGTGTTTTTCGTAGAATGCTTCGGTTTTTTCAAGATATTCTCTTTTCAGGAATAGAATGCGTTCCCGCTTCTTGATTTCTCCCCCGAATTTTTTCCCCATGAAATAATTGAGATTGTCTCCCAAAAGCGCCGCAACGATTAGAATGATAATGATCAGCCATACATTCAGGCCGGTTCCTTCGTTGGCAGCAATGGCGCCCGCAGCAAATAGAAGTGAATCACCCGGCAGCAACGGCATAATTACAAGGCCAGTTTCTGTGAAGACAATGAGGAAAAGAATTACGTAAGTTAATGTTCCGTATTCCTCAACAATGTTGAACAAATGCTTGTCGAGATGCAGGAAGAAATCGACGAATTGTGTTAAAAATTCCATAGCTATGTTTTGGTGGACAAAATTTTTTGAAAGGCACGGAAACTACTTGGAATCAATTTTCCATTTCTGTTTGGTCTTTGCATTCAGAAAGTGATTGAATGTATCACCACGCAATCCAAGGCGGATTGTTTCGAGTGGAATAAGCTCGCTTGGAGCAATGTTTCCCAAATTTACATTAGCGCCCAGGAGTTTCACAAACCAAACCTGCTGTGATTTTTGAGGCGCCTCCCAAAGCATATCTTCAAATGCAATCTCGGTGAGGATCTCTTCTACCAAACCCTGGCGAACTTCGCCACTGGCACGAAACAAACCAACATTACCAGACTCGCGCGCCTCTCCGATCACTTTCCACGCACCCGCCTGCAATTCCGATTTGATCAGCTGGATCCATTTGTAAGGAGGGATAATTTTATTCTCATCCTTTGAGCCAACCTCGGAAAGGACCGTAACCTGCTGGGCCAGCGTGCGAATGAACTCACATTTTACATCCTGGTTCATCTCAATCGACCCGTCCGAAACTTCGGCGTATTTGAGGTCATACTTGTCGAGCAGCTTCCGGTAGTCGTCAAACTGGTTTCTTACCACAAACGCCTCAAAAAGCGTCCCGCCGAAGTATACCGGAATGTTTGCGTTTTTGTAGACTGCCAGTTTTTCGTTGAGATTTGGGCTTACGAAAGAGGTCGCCCAGCCTAGTTTTACGATATCAATATAGGGGGATGCAATGGAAAGCATATCTTCTGTTTCCCTGACACTCAGTCCTTTATCCATTACCATGGTGATCCCTTTTTTCCTGGGCTTTTCAGAACGGGCAGGAACTTGCGATAACGTAAAATTCATATATGGGTATGCTTTTATCTCTGGCAAAAACTTCGGCAAAGGTAGCAATTACCTTTGATACGTCGCAATAAAATCCACATCATTGAGTCTTTTCCATGTATCTTTCTATGATAATTACTATTTTTAAAATATTTCATTGCAAACTGTCAACTTATAAATTTAAATGGATTCACAAGCTAATCCTTCCAGCTTACTGCCGGAAAGTCGGATTGATCTATTACTTCAGTGGAAAGGAAAACACATGACCGGCAACTTTTCGCCTGTTGCGAAGTGGCTGAATGGAAAACTGATCGATGCCTCGGAGGGCGCCCTGGAAATCGAGTATGAAGTCCGCGAGGATATGTGTAACCCGATGCGCACCCTGCATGGCGGAATCGCGTCTACTATTCTGGACGATATCGTTGGCACAATGGTGTATGCGTTGGGAGGTGAATTTGCTTTTACTTCCGTGAATCTGAATTGCGATTTCCTGAATCCGGCTTTCCCGGGTGACGTGCTTACTGCAAAGTCAACGGTGATCCGCAAGGGAAAAAATATTATTCATGTAGAAGGCAAGATTTTCAAGGAAGATGGCCGGATCGTCGCTAAATGCACGAGTAACATGATCCAGACCGGTTTTAAAATCCCAACCCCGTCCGCCGAGTGACGTTCAGGCAGTATATCTTTATGTTATGGAAAAGCAATTTAATGATCTGCCTGCGCGTCGCCAGGAGCAATTAATGGCCTTCGACCGGCTGTTGACCATTATGGACGAGCTGCGGGAACAATGTCCTTGGGACCGCAAGCAAACCATGGATACGTTGCGTCACTTAACTATCGAAGAAACCTACGAGTTGTCTGATGCGATTTTGGAAAATGATTTACCGGAAATCAAAAAGGAGCTGGGGGATGTTTTGCTGCACATTGTTTTTTATGCCAAAATCGGTTCTGAGAATGTAGATACGAATGTTCAATTTGACATTAAGGATGTTTTAAACGGCATTTCTGAAAAACTGATCTCACGCCACCCACATATTTACGGGGATTTTGTGGCTGAGGATGAAGAAGCTGTGAAGCAAAATTGGGAGAAGCTTAAATTAAAAGAAGGCAACAAGTCTGTTCTGGGAGGGGTGCCTGCGTCTTTGCCAGCATTGGTTAAGGCCATGCGAATTCAGGAAAAAGCAAGAGGTGTTGGTTTTGACTGGGATGAAAAGCAGCAGGTTTGGGATAAGGTTCAGGAGGAGTTGCAGGAATTCAAAGAAAATTTCAACATTGAAAATGGCGAGGTGATAGATCAGACAGAGGCGGAAGGAGAGTTTGGGGATCTTTTGTTTTCTTTGGTTAACTATTCAAGATTCGTCGACATTAATCCCGAAACAGCCCTGGAACGCACGAATAAGAAGTTTATCAGGCGTTTTCAGTATTTGGAAGAGGCAGCCCGTGCAAAAGGCAAGTCACTATCTGATATGACATTGGAAGAAATGGATGTATATTGGAACGAAGCTAAGGCGATCAAGATTTAATTTACTCACGTTTCTCGTTACTTTTTTAATTAATGGACGTCTAAATAGGCGGCGCGCTATAAGTTGTAGTGTCGCATTCATTGTTTAACATATAACGAGATTTTTATGTACGTAGAAGAAAGACTGGCACAATTGGAAAACGTGACTAGCGGGCACGGAAAGCAAATCGAAATGGTAGCAGAGGGATTAGCAACATTGACAAGCCGCGTAGATCGCGGTTTCTCGGAAGTAAGGGAAGAATTTGGAAAAGTCGACCGGCGTTTCGCACAATTAGAGAGCAGGACAGAACGTATCGAAACAAAACTTACAGAACACGATGAACGATTTGATCGTATTGATCAGCGTTTTGAACAGGTTGACAAACGATTTGAACAGGTTGACAAACGCTTTGAACACGTTGACAAACGCTTTGAACAAGTTGACAAACGCTTTGAACAAGTTGACAAACGCTTTGAACAGATTGATAGACGTTTTGATAACATTGACCAGCGGTTTGAGCAAGTTGACCGGCGCTTCGAGCAGGTAAACGGACAATTCGTGCAACTGCATGGTGTCCTTACGGAGCTTGTAACCCTTGTTAAGAATAAATTGTAATTAATGTCATCTCACCATATTGTTAGGGAGAAGCAGGAGCCTGCTTTGATTATTGCTAACGGGGAAGCCTGCTCTCCTGAACTTTTGGGACAACTGCTTGAATGGAGTCCCTTCATTGTTGTTTTGGACCACGCGATTTACAGGGTTTTGGATTTGGGAATTAAAGTGGATGTGTGGATGGGTGACTTCGACCAGCAGCATGATTTTGATGCAATTTCCGAAAGACAGCACCCGATTGAGATCATCAGCACCCCCGATCAGGAGAAGACAGATCTTGAAAAAGCGATTGATCTCTTAATAGGCAGAGGTTTCCCGGCCGCAAACATTGTTTGGGCAACTGGCCGCCGGGCAGATCATGCCATCACAAACATTACCAATATGGTCCGCTACAAAGACCAGATCAGGTTAGTCATGTTTGATGATTATTCGAAGATTTTTCCGCTGTCCGGCACGTTTGAAAAATGGTATGTCGCCGGAACGCCCATTTCGCTTATTCCTGTTGGTGCAGTCGAAGGCATTGAAACGAGCGGATTGAAATACAATTTACATAACGAAACCCTGACTTTGGGCCACCGCACCGGAAACAGCAACGAGGCTGAGGTGGATGGAATGGTCAGGGTTTCGGCCAAAAAGGGAGACCTTTTGATTATGGAATGCTGGGACCTACATTGATGCCGGCTTCGTTTCTTTTGACTCTACATAAAAATTCTTGTCGACGATCAGTGTCTTGATCCCCTTAGTTTTAAGACTTTGCCAGCTGCTGGTCGGATAAAGAAACTCGTCCTTTCCGCCTATTTTTACTTTAACAGGCATGTCAAAACCTTCTACAATATTGGCCCAGCGATATTGAAGCCCTTTGTTACCAAATGAATATTCAAAAACAGGGATCCGGACATCACGCAGATACTGATCGAAAATCTTGCTAATGTTCCTCCCCGCATGATCACTTACATAAGTCTCAATTTGTGACCCGTCGACAGTCTGGTGATAAAATGTTTTATTCAAACCCCGTAGGATCTGACGCCATTTCTCATCATCATTTACAACCTGCCGGATCGTATGGAGCATGTTGCCACCTTTGTAATACATATCCCTTGACCCTTCCTTATTCACTCCATAAGTGCCAATAATGGGACTGTCATTAGCAATTAATGCCCGGGTTCCAATAACATAATCGGCACCGGCCTCTTTCCCGAAATAGAATTCCGTGTAAAGATTTTCTGAGTAGTTTGTGAAACTTTCATGAACCCACATATCTGCCACATCCTTATAAGTAATGTTGTTGGCAAACCATTCATGGCCGCTTTCATGAATGATAATAAAATCCCATTTCAAGCCCCAGCCTGTGTTGGACAGGTCTTTGCCGAGGTAACCCATTTTGTAAGCATTACCATAGGTTACGGAACTCTGGTGTTCCATACCGAGATACGGAACTTCAACCAGTTTATAGCCATCCTCATAAAATGGATAGGGCCCAAACCAATGTTCAAAAGCCTTCAGCATCTTAGGCGCTTGCTTAAATTGCTCCTTCGCTTTTTCCAGATTTTGGGGCAGCACATAATAACTCAGTGCCAAATCTCCTTTTTCACCTTTGAATGTTTCTTTCCAACCCACATAATTGGCCACATTCATATTTACACCATAATTGTTGATCGGATTTTGAACCGCCCAATTGAATGTATGCGAATCATCATTGTTCTCTATAACTGACCTCAGGTTTCCATTTGAAACGTCCATCATGTTTTTGGGAACCGTAATGCTGATGAGCATGCTGTCGGGCTCGTCATACATGTGGTCCTTGCAAGGCCACCAGACGCTGGATCCCAGACCCTGGCAGGAAGTCGAAATGATGGTGTTTCCTTTTCCGTCCGGCACCCATTGAACGCCTCCGTCCCACGGCGGTCGTTTTGCTAATCTCGGCTTACCTGAATAAAACACTTCAATCGATTCCGTTTTTCCGGCTTCCTGTTTTTTGGTTAATGCAATAAAGAAAGCGTCTCCATCCCGCTTGTAAGTGAGCGACTCGCCATCCTGCGTAACCTTGGTAATTTGTAGCGGTTCCTGCAAATCGATTTGCAGGGTTTGATACGGTTTGATAACCTTGTAGACTACTTTCGTTGAGCCTGTTAATGTGCTGTCCTGGGCGTTGGGGCGCACACTTAAATGGTAATAGGTCAAATCCCACCAAACCCTTTCAGGTGTTATCGAGCCTCTTAATGTGTCGGCGTGGGTGAATTTTGTGTTCTGGGCCCAGCTGATGTTAGCAGCCAGCAGAAAGAAGCAAGCCAGTATTTTTCGCATCTAAAAAATGTTTTCTTATCGAGGTTAATTGCAGTTTTATTTGTCCAGAACTTCCATGTCGTTCAATTCCGGACCGCCGCCCCGGTTGGCAGATCCTGCGGCAATAAATATTTTCTTATTCAACGAAACAGCCTGCGTTCCATGGCGTCCCTGGTGCAAGGATGGCAGTTTTTCCCATTTTTGGGTTTGTGTATTGAAAGCTTCAACTTCCTTATGCGCCTCCACATGCGCGTCACTTTCTCCGCCGATAATCAGGATTTTGTTTCCGTAAACCACCGTCGTGTTGCCTGCTCTTAATGTTGGCAAATTATTGGACTCATCCAATGTCGACCATTTGCCCGTTTTGAAATCATATACATCCACTTCCTTGATCACCGTGTTCAAAACCTGGTTGATGCGCGCGGTTGATAAGCGTCCGCCGGCAACATATAATTTATTGTCATGAACAGCCACCTGCACGTGATCTCTTGGTCGCGGCGCGTCAGCGAGCGTTTTCCAGGTGTTTGTCGCCGGGTCGAATTCATCGAACCATGTAACCTGTCCGTCCCAATGTCCATCCTGAATGCCGCAAACAAGGTAGATTTTATCATTTAAAACAAAGGCACCCGCCGCGCCACGCAAACGGTTTTCAGGGATAGCAGCGCCTTTGCGCCATTCGTTTTTTATCGGGTTAAAAATGTAGATGTTTGGAATTGGCGTTTCGTGTGGATAACCACCTGTAAATGCGCCTAAGACGTAAATTTCATTTTTATAAGTAACAGCTTGAAAATGGCTCATTTCCAGCGGCGTCTCTTTCAAATGCGACCAGGAATCTTTCTTGAAGTCATACTCGTCAACGGGCTTAACACCGCGGCCACCCAAAAGATAGAGTTTCCCATTCGCCGTTGCCATTGCATTTTCGTGTCTCTTTTCGGGAAGATTCTCCGGCTCAGAAACCTTCCATATTTGCGCATATGCAGGAAGGATGAGGAGCGTTAAGGCAATCAGAAATATCGGGGTTTTAAGTTTTGAGCTCATTTTATTCGCTTTTGATATGGGTAAGGGATATTTTCTGAACAAATCCCTGATCGAAATGTGCATCAAGGTACAAACATATTTTATAAAACAGAAAGACCAGCATAGGGCCGGTCTTTCTGTCAATTTTAGTAAATAACGGGTTAATTTTTGCTGCTTATTTCTAATGCAGGGCTTTCAAAACCCAGTTTTTTGAGCCCTGTTTGCACATCGGGATCTTTCATAAACAATTTCCAAAGCAGGCCTGTTCTGTAATTTTCAATCATCACAATGATCGGTCCCTGATCTATGGCAAGATGAGATTTGGCATACCAGTTCTGGCTCTCATTAAATGCATCCGTAAACCCATATTCGCTCCAAATCTTTTCACCCAAATCGTCATAGAAATGACGCAATGCTTTCATTGATTGCTCCGGCGTGTAAGGAAATGAAGAAAGCGCTGCGGTCGGTGTGATGGTGCCAAAGTCGTTGGTCGGGGAATGTGCATTATAGCCGTTGTAAGTGTCACTTGCGGTCAGCCCCCAACTGTTTTCTCCGTAACCTTTAAACTTGCCCGGATTGGCAACGCAATGTTTGTAATTAATCAGCGAGTGGTTCACATTCTGCTCCCAGTAATCGGCATACTGGTCTTTTAATTTTCTTGGGTCCAGGCCCAGGAATGAGTAATGTGCAAAGAAAAGCGGCCCGCCGTAATCAAAACCCAGCGGAAGTTTCACGCCATAATATTCCTTTCCATTTTTGAAATGATCGCTTTGGGCCCAGCATTTATTGTAAACCTGCGCCGTAATAGGGTAACGGGGCGAAGACGCAGCCATCACATAGGTGATCAATGTTTCGTTGTAACCCCTAAGCTCAAAATTCATGGCCCAACCATTATTTGGGCTCCAATGCCAGTAAAGCTGGTTCGGATTTCCTCTTGTGTACCAATCCCATTCAGCTTCATTCCATATCCATTGAATGCGGTTGCGAAGATCCCTTTCCACATCGTTATCCCGATCAAAATATTGTCTGGCGGCTAACATTCCCTGAAAAAGGAAAGAGCTTTCCACCAAATCCCCACCATCATCCTTGCGGCCAAACGGCACTATTTTGCCCGTTGCTCCATTGAGCCAGTGCGGGAAAATGCCATGGTAATGATCGGCTTTGGCTAAAAATTTCATCATTTTTAAAAGTCTGGCCGAAACGGAATCTCGTGGCTGCCATCCTCTTTCCGCTGCAACGATCATGGCCATAATGCCAAATCCGGTTCCACCGGTCGTTACCACTTCATCACCATAATCGAAGGCAGTGTTGCTCCGTTCGCGTGACATGCCGCTGACCGGGTGACCAAATTCCCAGAAATAGCGAAATGTTTGTTTTTGTACTAATTCAAGTAATGCGGTGTCGGACAAGTTTTTAGGTCTGTCTGCGGGATTGAAAACCGAAGGCTTGGTAACATTACTTTTTTTCTTTTGGCCAAAACCGTCTATTGTAAGCAAGAGGAGAAGGCACACGCAGGTAAGGTAATAATGGGATATCTTCATGATTTCGTTGATTAAATAATTTATTAATTGAGGTTTGGACTGCTAAACCCCAATTTTTTCATCCCGGATTTAATTTCCGGCGCGCTCATAAAAAGCTTCCACGGAAGACCACTCCGATGGTTTTCAATCATGATAATGATCGGCCCCTGATCGATAGCAAGATAGGAATCAGCTACCCATTGCTCTTTTATTGAAAATGAATCATAAAATCCATAGTCACCCCAAAGCTGATCGCCTAGTTTGTAATAAAAGTATTTCAAAGCCTGCATAGACTCGTTGGGCGTGTAGGGGAACGAGGAAAGTGCGGCTGTGGGCGCTATAATACTTTTGTCATTGGTTGGGGAATTGGCATTATAGCCGTTTGGAATGTCGCAGGCGGTTAATCCCCAGCATCGGTCACTGTATCCGTAATCATTTGGATCTGCTTTACAGTAATTATAATTGATCAAGGCGTGCGCCTTATTTTGGGTAAAATAGTTGGTGTATTGATCTGTAAGCTCCGTTGGGTTCAGTCCCAGAAAAGAATAATGCGAGAAGAAAAGCGGCCCGCCGGACGGCTCGCCAAGCGGAAGAGTGAGTCCGTAGTAGGAGCTTCCATTCACATAACTGCCGTCATTGGTCCATCCTTTGTCATATACTATTTTGGGGATTGCATGTGTCGGCGACGAGGCGGCGAGCGCGTATGTGATCAGGCATTCATTCCATCCTTTGATCTGATGGTTCATCTCCCACTGATAATCCGGGCTCCAATGCCAGTAAAGCACATTTTCGCTGCCTTTCCTGAACCAATCCCACTCAACCCCTTCCCAAATTGTGTTAATGTCTTTCCTCAAAGCCGTTTCAGCAGGCGTTGACGCGGAAAAATACTGCCGTGCCGTTAGCAAGCCCTGAATCAGAAAAGAGGTTTCGACCAGATCAGCTCCATTATCTTTTTGACTGAAAGGCACAGCAACGCCCGTTGCGCCATTGAGCCAATGCGGAAACGCGCCGTGAAATTTCTGTGATTTGTCTTTCAGGAATATCACGATTTTCTGCATTCTTTCCAATCCTTGCTCCCGCGTGATGAACTGCCGCTCAATTGCGATTGGAATGGTCATTATGCCAAAGCCGCTTCCGCCCGAAGTCACTATATCGCCCGAAGAATTCCGCTCGCGGGCAAGTCCGCTGACCGGATGTCCAAAATCCCAGAAATATTTGAATGTTTGCTTCTGAACAAGGGTAAGAAGCTCATCGTCAGATATCACCGAAAATTTGTCTGTTGAATCAACTGATTCGGGTGCCGATCCGGACGAGCTCTTTTTATCGCAACCGGATACAAAAAGTATAAGCAATAAAAATCCATGCTTAAAAAAGCCTTTGGTCATAATAGCATCGGTTGAGAAAACAAAGGGAGTGAAATCGACGACTTCACTCCCGGCGACATTACATTTTCTTATTGTAGATTTCCGTGATCTCAGCGTCGTTCAGGGCTTTGGTGTAAACCCTGAACTGATCAAGCTTTCCGGTATAATGCAGCATCCACGCATCCGCAGGCGCTTTTATGCCAATGTGTTGCTGAAATCCGCCTATAACGAATTTCGAGGCATTAGTCATTTTCAATGGTCCGAAAGGCGCTTTGTCCTTCATAATGTTGGTAACAGACTCAGCGAGTGGTAATTTCTTTCCATCCACATAAGCAGCGAATTTCGAAGTCGTTCCATCATAAGTGTACGCAACGTGCTTCCATTTGCCATATGCATTTGGCCATTTGTTTAGGCCGTTTGCATTTTTCGTTTGATCAAATGTGATCCAGTTTCCTGCAAAGTTGAATTTTACCAGCATGGAGTCGCTTTTGGAAGTATTCCCTTCAATGAGCATAAAGGTGTTACCCCAGAAGTCTTCCGTATTGGGCAGCATAAAAACACTTTGCGCGCCACCGTCATGTTTAGCCGTGTTCATCCAAAAAGCAATGGTGAAGCTTTCCATAGTTGCCAGCTTGCCAGCAGATGAATATTCAATTTGGCCGGTAGGAGAACCCTGATAAGCTTTTCCGCTGATTCCCTCTACATAGGAAACGCCGTTGGCAACGCCCCGGCTGCCCCAAATGCTGTCCGTAGCAACGCCTTCAAAAGCCCACAACCGCTGCAAAGGGCCATTCAATGACGGATCGTCATCAGAAATCAAGACCAGCTCCGGCCTTTCAAAATTTTGGCAGGAAAAGATTGAAACGGCTAAACCAAGTATCCATAGCCGGGATGTTATATTTTTCATTTCAATGCGTTTAATGTTGATCAAAAAATAATGGCTCGACTATCAATACTCAGGATTTTGCACAAGCACGCCACCCGACTTGTCAATTTCAGGGCGCGGGATCGGCAGGTAGCGATGGCGATTTTGGTAAAGATTTTTTCCGGCAGCATGCAAGACGTCTTCCGCAATTCCCCAGCGAACAATGTCAAAGAACCGCTCATTTTCCATCCCCAGCTCCACGCGTCTTTCCTGACGGATCGCCGTTCTAAGCTGCGCCTGATTTCTGGTAACAACTTTTGGTAAAATAGCTGCATTCGTTCCACGAGCCCGGCCACGAACCATTTCCAGCCATGCCAGTGCATCCGTAATATTCTGCTCGCCACCCACTTCGTTTGCAGCTTCGGCAGCCATCAGTAACACGTCGGCATAACGGATAACCCGTACATTCATCCATTGTCCAAAGCGGCTTGCGGTCGCTTCTCTCGTTGCTGGATTAGTATATGCTTTCTTGTTCCAATAGGCTCTCGGAATGCTTGTTGTAGCAGGCGGAACACTCTCATTATAAGGTGTATTCACCTGACCTGAATAAAGCAGCGTTGCATCTTTTCTTGGGTCGCCTTTTTCGAATGCATCGGCTAATGACTTGTTGGGTGTATTCCAGCCCCAGCCCAAATCCCAAGCTCCGGATCCTCTCACGCCCTGATGCATGGCATTATCTATTCCTAACGAAGTTTGTGTAATAGAATAAAATGCCTGCAGCTCAAAAACCGACTCCGAATTATTCTCTCCAGTTTCCCTGAAAATGCTGGCATAATCACTTACCAGCGAATATTTGCCGGACGTAATGACTTGTTTGGCAGCTGCCAGCGCAGCCGGCCAGTTTTTCCGCCAAAGGTGAGTCTTGGCGTGCAATGCGTAAGCCGCACCGCTGGTAAGCCTCCCAATGTATTTAGATTCCCAGGTTACAGGCAACAATGCTGACGCTTCCGTTAAATCAGCATCAATCAGCGCGAAAATTTCACCGACGGGAGATTTAGGGACATTCGCTTCTGCCGATTCCCGTACTTTGAAGTCAATTTTTGGAACATCGCCGTAGGTTCTGGCCAGATTAAAGTAGGCATATGCGCGCATGAATTTCGCTTCTGCCTTATTAACCATTGTTCCCGCATCCTGGGCACCCACTGAATCAATGTCGGAAATAACTGCGTTTGCCGCAATGATCAACGCATAGTGGTCTGACCAATAGCTGTTTAAAAGCCATTCGTCCTCGGTATATTGGAAATTGTCATAGAAACTTTCCTGTGCAACGCCATCCGTTGTCGAGCTGCCTTTGTCGGCGTCATCTGACCGGAAATTATGGATTGCAAGATAAGGCATAGAGGAAACGCCGAAGGCGCGCATTTTGGCATACACACCAAAAACCTGGCTGTCAAATGAACCTGCGGGAATGTCTTTTTCGACATATCGTCCCAACGGCTCGCGATCCAGGAAGTCGCTGCAACCGGACAGAACCAACAGGCCGAGAACCGTCAGGATAGAGATTTTATTTATGAATTCACTTTTCATATTTCAATGAGATAAGATTTTTAGAAATTCAGGTTGATACCGAATGTGTAAATGACAGGCACAGGATAGGTTCCGTTGTCCACACCAAAAGCAGTTGTATTACCACCGATTTCAGGCGTAAATCCAGTGCTGTTTGTGAATGTCTTCAAGTTCTGCGCATTCACATACAGGCGCAGGGATTTCAGACGGAGGCTTTTTAATGTTTGCGATGTGAAATTGTAACCCAGCTGCACATTCCTAATACGGAAGAAACTGCCGTCTTCGATCCAGTATGACGAAGGAAGATAATTATTGGCACGTGAGGTGTTCAAAACAGGCTCCCAGTTTGAAGTGCCCGGCCCGTTCCAGCGGTCCATTCTTTCGGTTTGGTAATTGAATTGCGCGAATGTGCCACGGTTCCACTGACGGAAAATTTCATTTCCATAAACACCATTCAAATCAATGCCCATATCAAAGCCTTTGTATTTTGCAGAAACGGAAGCGCCATATGTGAAGTCAGGCGTTGGGTTCCCGATCAATGTTCTGTCAGCTTCTGTGATAGATCCGTCGCCATTAACATCCTTGTATTTAATGTCGCCCGGTGAAACTTCTCCGATTGTACTGACCGGAGATTTGATGAACTCAGCTTCTGACTGGTAAATTCCGTCATGCACGTAACCCCAGAAATAACCGATCGGGAAGCCTTCCGTTGTCCGTGAAGCACCGTTGATGATGTCGTAACCTTTGGTAGAAAGCTTCTGTACCTTGTTGTTTATGGTGGTTAGGTTACCACTGATAGAGTAGGAGAAGTCGTCTGTTACATCCTGGTTCCAGGTTGCAGCGAATTCAAATCCATGGTTTCTAACCTCGCCCAGGTTGCTCAAACCAGGAATTGTGCCTGCGATTCCGGGCACAAGCACCAGAATGTCTTTTGTAAGTTTGTTGTAATAATTTGCTTCAACCGTCAAGCGATTTTTCAGCATATTAAATTCGACGCCACCTTCATAGGCAAGCACTTTTTCCCAGTGCAGGTTCGGATCAGCAATGTATTCGTTTTGAAGCCCGGCTACGATATTTTCTCCAAAAACCCCCGAATTGGCCGCCGTAAGCGTGGGGTAGGCGGGATAGCGATACTTATCATCGATATTTTGATTACCCAAAATCCCGTAAGAACCTTTCACTTTCAAGTAGTCGAAAACACTTTGATTTTTGAAAAAATCCTCTTCACTAACAACCCATCCTAAACCAACCGCGCCGAAATCCTGCCATCTGCCTTTGCCAAGAAAAGCAGAACTTCCGTCCCTCCGATAAGAGGCGTTAACCAGATATTTTGATTTGTAGTTATAAAGAATACGTCCCAGATAGGATAATGTAGCTGATTCCCAGGCAGAACCAGAACCGGTCCTGGTTGCTGCATCACCAACATTATCAGTATACCAGAAACGCGGATCATTCGGAATGGCAAAGCTGCTTCCTTGTCTTACTGTGGAGGCAGTTTCTTCAAAGCTTCTGTAATAAGTCGTTATACCACCCAAAACAGTCAGGTCGTGGTCGCCGAATGCTTTTTTGTAGGTTAGCAGATAGTCTTGTTGCAGTTTTGGGAAAATGTTTTGCTTTTGGTTCACAACGGTCTGTCTGACAACGGCATCCGTTTTGTCCTCACCTACGATCTCGGGATTATATGTGTTTACCAGAGGCTGATAGTTGCGAATGGTGTTGAAACCATAATCCGCATATAAAGAAGCCCTGAATGTGAAATCTTTAAGGAAAGTAAGTTCGCCGTAAATGCTTCCAACTGCGCGATATTCTCTTAAAATCTCCGTGCGTTTCTGCAATTCAACATCTACAAGAGGGTTATTCACCTGTGCACGCTGAAAATCAGGCAATGTGTGATAGAGGCCGTATTGGTCGTTGAACACCGGTGCGATTGGTGCAGCCAGGATCGCGCCGCCTACATTCTTCTTTTTATCACCAAATGGCGTAGCGCGGTAGCCGCTGAACGTTAGCCCGAATTTCAGGTTTTTGTTGACTTGAAGTTCGTCGTTGATGTTCAGCGTCAGTTTTCCGTATTTTTCATGCTTGATATTTCCTTCCTCCTGCACCGTTCCAAGGCCCATATAGAAGCGGTTTTTTTCTGTCGCGCCTGATATGCTAATGTTGTTGTAGTTCAGGAAACCGCTCTGGAAGATCTGATCCTGCCAATCGGTGTCGCCCGTCCAGTTTGTGTAGTTGTATGGCGCGCTGCCCTGATTCGCAAGCTGTTCATTATAAAGCTCTTTGAATTGGGCCGCATTGGTCATGCTAATGCGGTCAGCAACTTGCTTGAAACCGACGGATGAGTTGAAATTAACATTCAATTGCCCCGCCTTAGCTTTTTTCGTGGTTACAGCAATGGCACCGTTCGCGCCTCTCACCCCGAAAATAGCCAGTGAAGACGGATCTTTCAAAACCTCAATTGACTCGATATCAGCAGGGTTAATAAAGTTAATGTTATCATTCAAAATCCCGTCCACGATGTAAACAGGCTTCACACCATTGATGGAGTTCGTTCCCCTGATCCGTACATCCGGTTCTTCGCCGGGGCGGCCTGAATTCACAACGGACAAACCGGCCACTTTTCCTTGCAGTGATGTGATTGGGTTAGCGGAAGGCTTATCGGCGATCTCCGCGCCTTTTATCGTTACAATGGATCCGGTCAGGTCCCTTTTACTGGCTGTACCATATCCGATCACAACAACTTCACCCAGTGCTTTTGCATCTTCTACCAATGCCACATTAATGGTCGTTTGTGTGCCAACCGTAACTTCCTGCGCCGTCATACCGATCATGGAGAAAACCAGGACCGATTGAGCAGACGGAACTGAAATAGCGTAATTGCCCTCAGCATCGGTTGGCACTCCTGTGGTTGTTCCTTTGATGAGAACACTGGCCCCGGGAAGAATGGAGCCGTCAGAACTTGACGTGACTTTTCCTGACACACTAATTTCCTGACCATAGCTAATGAAGCTGACAGACAGGAAAACCATCATGTACAGCAATCGTACAATAGTTTTCATTTAGGTTATAATTTGGTTGATTGAATTATTATAAGATTTAATTGTCTTCAAATTTAAGTTCCAAGACAACCAGTAATCAAATAAAGGACTACATCACCACTACATCAATGAGAATAATGCAAGTATTCGAGGCATTAAATTGGGTTTGTGAAGGATTAGTACAATGTGGCTAAATATCCATCATGAACTGAACGAGATTGCCATCCGTACCTAATCCCAGTTTTTTGCGTAGGCGGTAGCGCTTTATTTCTACACCCCGGATTGAAATTCCCAGAACGGGAGCCATCTCCTTGGTCGAAAGATTCATGCGAAGGCACGCCGCCAGGCGAAGCTCAGAAGGGGAGATTGTGGGAGCGATTTGACGGAGGCGCTTAAAGAATTGTTCATGGACTTCGTCGAAATTTTGTTCGAAAAGCATCCAGTCGTCCTTTCCGGCAACATTTCGCTCAATGCTATTCAATAGTTTCTGATAATGAATGTTCGGGAGTTGTTGGCCCATTTCGGCTTTAACTTGCTTTAATTCATCCCGGATTTCTTCCAGGATTTCATTTTTCCGCACAACATTAATGGCAATGTTACTGAGCTGCTGGCTTTTACCTTGAATGTCGCTCTGCAATTTCTCATTCTGGATCTGCATGATTTGCCTTTCGTTAGCAAGCTGTTGCTGGCGGAGTTTCTCTTCCTGCTCCCGCATAAGCCTGTTCCGATGCCGGCGCAAGCGTTCTTCCTGGTAAAGAATCAGCCCTACAATTACGAGCCCTATTAATGCTATGAAAACGATCTTAGCGATCAGTGTCTCGCGCCAGTAAGGCTGAACACTGAACTGATATGCTGTAATACGATCATTCAGGTTGCTTTTGACTTCGAATGTGTATCTCGTGGATTCGAGATTTGTGAATTCCACAAAATTCTGGTCTGTCCATTCTGACCATTGATCCGAAAGTCCTCGAAGCCGATATTTATATTGTGTGCTCTGCCCGTACACCGGCAACGCAAAGTTGATCCGTAACGACCGCACATTGGAAGGAAGCGCGGGCTTTCCCGAAATGCTGAATGATTGCGACAAATTCCTGAGGTTAGCAACCTTTCTGACGATGGGCGAAGCTGGCGGTTCAACGTTTTTTGCGCCGGAAGTTCTGTTATAAAGCGCATAGCCGTTATCCAGACAGAAAAAATAATAGTCCTTAGAGACTGGAATAATGGTTTCACTGTTGCGGATCAGCGCCAGCGGCAGGTTGTGGACCTGGTTATCCGAAGCATAGTAGGTGATCCGGTTAATAAACACTTTGAACCAATCACCATTCACGCCTGTGCGGATCTTGAATGCTTCGTCTTCACTATGCTGCGAGAAATCAGTGGAGACCTGCAATTTGTCGTTCGCATCGGGTTGCAGGAAAACGGATCCAGAACGGACATATAAGCGCTTTTTCCATTTCATGATCTCCACCGCGAATTCACCGGGTAAATCGGCAGGCGCCTTGAATTCTTTCCATTGATAAGCGGAATCCAGCGTGGGCGTGAGTTTAGCCATAAATAAACCTCGGTATGCATGGCCGAGCCAGAAAGCGCCTTTTTCGTCCCGGACAATCTGCCTGACCGGAATCGGGGAGATGCCTTTGACTGGATATGCATAGGCCCATTGCTGGCTACTGTTCTTTTTGTAAACATGCAATCCATTGTAAGAACCTTGCAACAACAGCGATTCCTGACCGGATTGAATTGGCAGCATCACCCAACCGCCTGTAATGTTGGAAAGCTTCGTAATGCCCTGTTCATTAATGCGGTAAGTAGCATCATTATGTCCGCAAAGGAGCTGATCATCAAAAACTTGCAGGTTCCATGTCTGGCCTTCCAGGCCGGGAACTGGCTGGAAAGGCTCGGTGGAAAGCCATTTTTTTACAAAAACACCCTTGTTGGAACCCACATATAATTTACCCCGCCAGATGGCCGCAGCATACGTTGAACCGAGCGGATTATCATTGGTCTGGTAGGAAATCACGGGCGAAGACATCTTGATCATATCAATTCCCTGATCCAGACCGATCCAGAGCTGATTGCGGCGGTCCTCTGTCAGTGCCAGAACGGTGTTATTTTGAAGGCCGGTCTCTTTGTTGAAATGATATTTCAGCTTGCCATTTTTCTCAATCACATAAACGCCCGATTGAATTGTGCCGAAAACCAGGCTGCTGTCCTGTCTGAGCATTACTGCCCTGTTGATAATGTTCGTTTTAAGTTCTTCCGAGAGCGGTATTTTCCAGGGACTAAGCAAGCCGTCTTTCCACAAAAACAAGCCGTGTTTGAATGTTGTGATCAGGATCTGGCCATTCGAGAATGGTAATATGGCTGAAACGATCACCGCCGAAAGTGGTTCCGTACCAGCCAGCTTTTCAAATTTCTTGCCTTTCAACTCATAAATTCCTTTGCCTATTGTTGGGAGGAAAAGCCGGTTTTGCACAAATCTCAAAAACATGAAATTCCCTGGCGTGCTTAATTCGGTTATGTTCTGACCATCGTATCGGTAAATCCGTGAAAAGGATTGGAAGTAAATGTGTGTAGGCGTTTTGGTAATGTGCCAGATCTCCTCTGTTTTCAGGCTGGCGAAGTTGGCGCGCTTGCTGAGGGAGTGATATCTGAGCTGCCCATCAAATTCTTTTTTCCAATAACCAAACTCCGAAAAACCGCCTACATAAATCCGCTGTTCTTTGGGATTGGTCCGGTTGAGAACCTTACCCATAAGCGTGTTCGGGATGGCTTCGTCGCAAAGCACGGTCCGCACTATCTGTCTGTCGGGCAGCGGGTAGAGCTTCCATGCAGCGCCGTCGTATTCCATGAGACCATCCGAATTGGCAGCATAAATGATCTGATCGGAAGTCTGGTCAATGGCCCAATTCTGGTTGTGCGCCTTGTAAATTGCTGACGAATAATTGATCAGTGGCGGGGTTTCCTGGGCCTTTGCGGCGAATATGATTGCAAAAAAAAGGAGTAAAGGCGTCCACAATGCAGCCTTATGATTTTTAGTTAAATATAAAAAAGGGTAGTGTGTCATCTTGTTAACCTGCTATTCGCTATTGGAAACTATAACGTCAATTAATGAAAAAAGTACTCTCTCTCATCTTGCTCAGCGCTTCCGTAACCATGGCGCAAGTAAAGCCATCCGACGACAATACAAGGAACGATATCCGCTACAATCTTAACGATTCCGGCTCACATTACGTCAAATTCACTTTTACCAACCAAACCTGGCTCCGGTTTGACCAAAGCAACCCCGGAACCACCGTTTTAGGCGATCCCAAATCCAACACATTCGACATTGGCCTCCGCCGGACACGTGTGCAGCTTTTCGGCCAGATTACCGACCGGATATTTTTCTACACGCAGTTTGGAATGAACAATTTTAATAAAGTGAGCGCATTCCCGGCCTATAACACGGCCGGAACGCCCAGTAACCGGAAAATCGGCGCTTTCTTCCACGACGCTTTGGGAGAATATGAAGTGCAGCGAAAGGGCACCAACTTCATCCGTTTCGGTGGCGGGCTGACCGTTGTGAATGGTCTTTCCCGTTTTTCCCAACCGAGCATAGGAACCATTATGACCATGGATGTCCCCGTTTTCGCGCAGGCAACTGTGGATCAAACGGATCAGTTTGCGAGGAAATTAAGTGTTTACAGCCGTGGACAGATCGGTAAATTAAATTACCGCGTAGACGTCGCGGATCCGTTTCCTATCGAAACCAATGGTGCCGTTCCACCAGCTCCGGGCTTGAATTCCGTTTTCGCACAGCGTAAGAATCACAAGCAATTCCAGGGTTTATTAATTTACAACATTTTTGATACAGAGGATAACACCACACCGGGATATATGACCGGAACATATCTCGGCAAGCGCAAAGTCCTGAACATTGAAGCAGGAATTATTTCTCAAAAGCATGCGACGTGGCGCCGGGAAAATGCGGATACAGTTTACAATAACATGACGCTGTGGTCTGTGGCTGCATTTATGGATATGCCTTTGAATAAAGATAAGGGAACGGCTGTTTCGGCATATCTGGGCTATTTTAATACGGATTATGGCAAAGGTTACCTGCGTTACAATGGGATTATGAACCCTGCAACAGGAACTACGCAGCCGATTGCCGGCGTAGGCGCGACGCAGGGCAATGCTTACCCGATGTTTGGAACGGGGAGCGTCTTGTATGCTCAGGCAGGATATAAATTTAGGGATGGATTACTGGGAAGTCAGGGCACATTGATGCCTTACGTTTCCCTGCAACATTCTGATTATGAACGTTTACAGGATGCTTTGAATGTATATAATGTGGGTGTAAACTGGCTGATCAAAGGCCACACCGGCAAAATCTCACTCAACTACGAAAACCGGCCGGTTTACCAAGCCAGCACGGTTGCCAATGAGCTCGCCGCGTACACGCGCAGAGGAACATTCGTGCTGCAATATCAGATTTCGATCTAATGTGTTTTAAATAAAAAAATGTCATCAATGCAGAAGAAAATGCATTGATGACATCCCAAAAATTACCCCATTACCCGTCATCTTAAGATGACGGAAATGTCAAAAAATCAATTTTTAATATTTTTTGGCATTATAAATTTAATGCTCCGTTCATGGATCTAACTGCTTCTGCTGATTTCTCAAAAGCAGCTTTTTCTGAATCGGTTAGTTCGAGCGGGATGATCTTTTCCCAGCCTTTTCTGCCTAAAACAACAGGCACACCCATACAGATATCGTTCTGGCCATATTCGCCTTCCAGATAAACGCTGCATGGAACAATACGTTTCTGATCGCGCACAATGCTTTCAACCAAAAGCAATGTTGCCGCACCCGGCGCGTACCACGCCGAAGTTCCGATCAGTTTGGTCAATGTTGCGCCGCCTACCATCGTGTCAGCTGCCACTTTTTCCAGTTCGTCAGTAGAAAGGAAATTGCTAACCGGAAGACCATTGTAAGTCGCTAATCTTGTCAGCGGGATCATTGTTGTATCACCGTGACCACCGATCACCATTCCGTGGATATCCAGCGGAGAAGCATTCATGGCTAATGCCAGATACGTTTTGAAACGTGCGCTATCCAGAGCACCGCCCATTCCGATCAGTTTTTCTTTTGCTATGCCCGATTCTTTCAGCGCCAGGTAAGTCATTGTATCCATAGGGTTGGAAACAACGATAATGATGGCATCAGGCGAATATTTTAGAATATTTTCAGTAACTCCTTTTACGATTCCTGCATTGATTCCGATCAGCTCTTCACGCGTCATACCAGGCTTACGGGGCAAGCCGGAAGTGATCACAACGACATCAGAACCCTTGGTTTTTTCATAGTCGTTGGTTGATCCAACGGGTTTGGTATTGAAGCCCAGCAAAGCTGCTGTCTGGTACATATCCAGCGATTTTCCTTCGCTTACGCCTTCTTTTATATCCAGTAGAACGACCTCCTCAGCCAACTCACGACGAATAATATTATCGGCAGTAGTTGCACCAACGGCGCCTGCTCCCACAACAGTAATCTTCATAAAGAAATATGGTTAATTGTATAGAAATTAATGCTTTTTAAATTTTCTCCTAAAAGTAGGACACATAATTTGTTTAAACCAAGCGGAATGTAATTTTTTGCCGGAAAAGTCCGGAGCTCGATCCGAAATGCAATTTTTTACGTATCTTAATAGTTATATCGGCATTATTAACCACTTTTTCTTGCTGTATACGATGAGCAACGAGTCAATGATATCTAGAATATTAAAGTCAATTTTTTTCAAGAAGGCAACCGGAAAGGCCGGCCGTTATGTGCACAATTCAGCGCGGCTGTTTGAACTTGCGAAGGATGTAATGGGCAAGATGAACCAGGTTGGGTTCAAAGGTGGCCTGGCCGAAGTGGCTGGCAGCGTTCAAGTCCTGATCCGGATGGTACGAGCTTACGCTTCCGGAGAATATAAGGGCTTGCCATGGAAAAGTCTAATTTCGGTGGTTGCGGTGCTGATCTATTTTGTATCACCCATTGACCTGATTCCTGACTTCCTGCCTGTAATTGGCATCGCAGACGACGTCGCACTGATCGCTTGGCTGATCAAGACACTGGGCAGTGATATTGCAAAATTCAGCCAGTGGGAAAAGAGTGAAAAAACGATTAACATAGGATAAAACAGAACCGTTTAGTAGTTTCTGTAGAAAAGAATTTTTATTTTTGTAAACATTAAAAAAGAAACAGACATGGAATCAGTAACCGTTTTGGCATTTATGGGATTAGGTGGACAAGAGATCTTTTTGGTTGCCTTGTTCGTTTTACTATTCTTCGGTGCGAAGAAAATTCCTGAGTTGATGCGCGGTTTGGGGCAGGGTATCAATGAATTCAAGAACGCTACTAAAGACGTTAAGGAAAATATTGAAAAAAGCATGGAAGACCCCAAATAACGCTTCCATCTTATTGAAGTTATAACACAGAGCCTCTAAGGTATACTTATTGGCTCTGATTCTTTATTTACAACCCCACAAAGAAATTACATTGAAAGAGTATCTGACGCTGGCTGAGATTCAGGAAGATTTGCGTGGAGGCAATTTGACGTGCGTCGAGTTAGTGAGTCATTATTTGCAAAATATAGAGGCTAATCAACACCTGAATGCATTTGTTGAAGTTTATGCCGACGAAGCCAGGGAAGCAGCCATTGCCGTTGATGAAAAATTGGCCAACGGAACTGCCGGGAGGCTAGCCGGAATGGTGATCGGACTCAAAGATGTGCTTTCGCATAAAGGACACGGTTTACAAGCCGCCAGTCAAATTCTCAATACATACATTGCTCCTTATACTGCAACGGCGGTTCAGCGGCTGCTGGATGAAGATGCTATTGTGATCGGGCGGCAAAACTGTGATGAATTCGCAATGGGTTCGTCCAACGAAAATTCATCATTCGGGCCGGTTTTAAATGCTGCGGATAACACCAAAGTTCCGGGCGGTTCTTCCGGCGGTTCGGCGGTGGCGGTGCAAGCTGGCCTTTGCCACGCGTCTCTCGGAAGTGATACGGGCGGTTCTGTAAGGCAACCTGCAGCTTTTTGCGGCGTTGTAGGCGTAAAGCCGTCATACGGCCGGATTTCCAGATATGGTCTTATCGCCTATGCATCGTCTTTCGACTGTATTGGCCCCATTACCAAAAGTGTTGAAGACGCGGCGTTGCTGATCGAGATCATGGCTGGCTCAGACAATTTTGACAGCACGGTATCTACCAAAGAAGTGCCTGCATATTCCAAAAATCTGGAATGGTCCGGCAAAGCCAGGATCGGTTATATCCGGGAGAGTGTTGAGAGCGAGGCGATTTCCTTGGAAATCCGCCAGCAAACACTGGAAGTGCTGAACCGTCTGCGCGCCGAGGGGCACGAAATAACGCCAGTCGAAATTCCATTGCTCGATTCGCTGCTGCCTACTTATTATATATTGACTACGGCCGAAGCCAGTTCCAATTTATCCCGCTTCGACGGTGTCCGTTATGGTCACAGAAGTGCGGAAGCGACCGATCTGGAAAGCTTGTATAAAAAGACACGGACGGAAGCTTTTGGTGAAGAGGTAAGGAGAAGGATACTATTGGGTACTTTTGTTCTGAGCGCAAATTATTATGACGCATACTATACCAAAGCGCAACGCGTTAGAAGATTGGTGCAGGAGGAAACGAACCGGTTCTTCGATCAGTTTG
Source organism: Dyadobacter alkalitolerans DSM 23607 (assembly GCF_000428845.1). Taxonomy (GTDB): domain Bacteria; phylum Bacteroidota; class Bacteroidia; order Cytophagales; family Spirosomataceae; genus Dyadobacter; species Dyadobacter alkalitolerans. The sequence goes on from NZ_AUAS01000008.1 coordinate 300,402, forward strand.
ATTTTCTGATTACACCGGTAACGCCAACCACGGCTTTTACGATTGGTGAAAAAACCGAAGATCCGTTACAAATGTATCTCGCTGATATTTTTACAGTGCAGGCAAATGTGGTTGGAAATCCGGCTGTTGCTATCCCTAACGGACTGGATGAAAACGGGATGCCTATTGGAATTCAGCTAATGGCTCCTTATTTTGGTGAGTTGAAAATGCTGGCTTTTGCCAATTATTTAACCGGTTTGAATAAAAAATCGGCATTGATGTCGGATACAAATCATTGAGAGTCAAGTAAATGCTTTCGCATTTTTTTTCTTCTCTTGCTTGTTAAGCAGTGTTTGTATCTGTCTCCAAGTTAAGTAGTAAATAATCGTGCCGGGATAACAGGCGATTTGAGATTTGTTATTCCGAAGCGAAATTTTGTGAGTGAAGTGTAAAATGTATTAGAGATTATTCTAGTTCATCAGGCAGATTTTCAGGACGTTGAAAATCTTAACAAGGAAATTTTATTTGTAACAGTTGATTTACAAATAGTAGCCATTGAAAACCGGGAATTGATTAACCTTCAAAAAACATTTATTGATGAGGATTTCGAAAAAAGTATTGTGGCTCGGAGCCATGTGTGTTGGATTTGGAAGTGCGCCGGCTATGGCAATAATTCCACAAGAGAAGTTAGCATTCGAGCAGGATACACTGGAGAAAATAGTTGCAGCAGAAGAAATGGCGATCCCCGCCTTGCCCGCTGTTGAAGAATTTGGGAACACACCGGCTATTCCGGAAGAACTGTTGAAAGAACGGTTCGCCAAACTGGAAAAATCCATTCCACTTACTTACCACAAAACTTCCCATGAGTTTGTAGAGTATTTCATTTATAGAAAGGCAGAATTCACTCAGACAATGATGGAGAAGATGCCGCTCTACTTTCCCATTTTTGAAAAAACACTAGCCAAGCACGGTTTGCCGACAGAGCTTAAATATCTGTCAATGATCGAGTCGGGGCTTAACCCAACCGTGATCTCTCATGCAAGAGCAGGCGGTCTGTGGCAGTTCATGCCGGCGACCGGCCGTGAATTTGGTCTTTATCAGGACAAATACATCGACGAACGCTTCGAGCCTGTGAAAGCAACCGAGGCTGCTTGTCGTTATCTGAAACAACTTTACAATATTTTTGGCGACTGGGAGCTTGCATTGGCTTCTTACAATACAGGCCCAGGCAATGTGAAACGCGCGATGCGCCGCTCTCGCGGGACCACGTTCTGGACTATCTACAATGTTCTTCCCCGCGAAACCCGCTCATATGTTCCGCAATACGTTGCGATGAATTATATGATGAACTACGGCAACGACCATGGTATTTACCCGGCACAAACAGAGTTCCAGATCCCTAACGACACCATTCATATCAATGGCTATATTGATTTGCTGGCATTCTGCAAGAACAGCAACATCAATTTTGATGACATTAAGAAATTAAACCCGCAAATCACCAAAACGTCCCTGCCGGATCAGACAAGGGATTTTGTGCTGAAAGTGCCTAGCATGCAGTATACTTACCTGGTGAGCAACAGAAATTCAATTATGGATTCCTGCACCCGCAGATTGCTTCTGCAACCGAATGTAATGGTTGCAAAGCTGGATAGCACTGCATTGGACTCTATGGGTAAAAATCCTGCTTTTCCTTATGCCACAATGGTTAGCCAGCAATCAACTTCGGAGTACGACGAAGATCTGGAGGAAGAGCATGACGAAATAGTTTTACAAAAGACACGTACAAAAAGAGCTACACACACCGTTAGAAGAGGAGAGAGTTTAAACTCGATCTCAAAAAAATACAGAGTGTCGGTTTCTGAGCTTAAAAAATGGAATCACTTACGCCGCACCAACATCGCCAGGGGTCAGCGTCTGGTGATTCTAAAAGAAGTGAAAGAGCCCGTTCGCGCTTCGAGAGTTGCAGCAAATTCGACTCCTGCGGTTAAAAAGGAAATTGTAAGAAATGACAGGCATACTAAAAAGCGTTACCATACAGTTCAGAAAGGGGATACGCTCTGGATTATTTCACAACGTTACGGACTGGAAATAGGACAATTGAAAAAGAAAAACAGAATCAGAGGAAATGCGATTAAACCAGGCCAAAAACTGATCGTTTCCAGCTAGTGAACAAGAGTCAATTACACATACTATTTATATGATTGCCTACGTTAACGGAACTGTAGTCTACAAAGATCCGGCTTATGCCATTATTGATGTAAACGGACTAGGCTATGAAGTTCGGATTTCATTACAAACCTATACTTCACTGCCTGAACTGGGCGAGCGTTGCAAACTTGTAACGTACCTGAATATACGGGAAGACGCCCACATACTATACGGGTTTTGGGGAAGTGATGAGAAAAAGCTTTTCCTAGACCTGATAGGCATTTCGGGTGTTGGGCCATCAACGGCCCTGGTTATGTTATCGTCGCTTTCTTCATCGGAAATACGACAAGGAATAATAGATGAAGACCTGCGATTGATCCAGTCGATTAAAGGCATCGGGTCCAAAACTGCTCAGCGCGTAATACTTGAATTAAGGGATAAAATTCGCAAGGAAGATCTGGTGTCTACCGGTCCGAGGACCATAGACAATCCTTCCGGCACTGTGAAAAGTGAGGCGCTTGCTGCACTGGTTACATTGGGAATTCCCAAAGCCACCGCAGAAAAAAGCCTTGACGCCATCATCAAGCGTGAAGGTCAGGCGGTCACCGTTGAGAATCTTATTAAGTTGGCACTTCGATAACCGAACTGTAATGATATTTGGTAAAAAAATTTACGATAGTAAAGTCGTTTTGATGGATTTGATTGTAGCTGCAACCTTCTCTAAATAAGTATAATACCTTGTCATCAACGATTTACTCCTTTCTTTTTAAGGCATTAACCATATCAACAGGCGCTGTTCTGTTAGCGAATCTATCCGTTGATATGGACGAACCTTATTCCGGGCAGGCGCAGGACTGGGCAATTATTGCCGATACTGTAAGAGAAGATACTTCCAAAAAGAAAATTGATAGGTCTGGTAGTCAGCTTATTATGCGTTGGAAAGATTTCTATTCCAACCGCATTGCTGAACCAAGGCCACGCTCCCCATTTTATCTCCGTGATCCGGCCAATGTCTCCATTCAACTGGACAGCGCTGGTAAAGTAGCCGTTTCCGAAAGCATCCAAACCCCGACTGGTAACTTCAATTACCGGGCACCGGAACGGATGGATCTTTCCACTTATGACAAAATTCAGGAGGACCGCGCATTCAAAAGTCTGCTGCGCGAATATGCGGGACGGCAGGATGGGAAAAGTGCCATGGGGTCGCGGGGGCTTTTGCCTAAACTGGACATTCCGCCTGGCCTTTCCAAGTTGCTGGGAGATGATTTTATCAACTTTAAGCCCACCGGTTTCGTGTCGCTGGATTTGGGCTTAATGCACCAGTTCCTGGATAACCCGGCCATCCCGATCCGGCAACGGAGGAATACGCAATTCATCTTTAATGAACAGATCAGCATTAATTTTGATGCAAGGTTGGGTGATCAGCTTGGTTTCCAGACGAACTTTGATACAAAGGCCAACTTCAATTTTGAGAATGCGATTAAGCTGAATTATAAGAACCCGGAAGAAAGTTTTATCCGGAAAATTGAAGCGGGTAACATCAACTGGGCCATTAACAGCCAGCTGATCCCCGGTGTTCAGAACCTTTTTGGTTTGAAAACGGACCTTCAATTCGGCCGGTTAAGCGCAACCGTTGTAGCTTCGCAGCAGAAATCCAGTAAAGAAAGAATTGTTTTAAGAGGAGGGGCGCAAAGCAGGGATTTTGAGTTGCGTGCCGATACTTACGATGAAAACCGAAATTTCTTCCTATCCCAATATTTCAGGAATATTTACGAGAGCTCGTTGAAGAACACGCCGACCATTACATCGGGCGTGACGGTTACGCGTATGGAGGTGTATGTTACAAACCGCACCACCACAACGGAATCGCTCAGAAACGTTGTCGGTTTCGCGGATTTAGGCGAACCTGCTCCTTATAAGTCGGCGAATCCAAGTTTACAGCCGATCCGTTCTACTTCGCCTGCTGATAATGCTGCTAATGGGCTTTATAAATCATTGACAGCTAATGAGTCGTTCCGGCAGGTTGATAATACAAATAGTGCGATTACAAGCCTGGGACTGGAAAAAGCGGTCGATTATGAGTTGCTGAGAGGAGCCAAAAGGCTGATCGCTGATCGTGACTATACATTTCACCCACAGCTTGGTTACATTTCCTTGACCAATGCCCTTAGAAACGACGAAGTGCTGGCCGTTTCTTACGAATACACATTGAATGGAAGAGCATTTAAAGTGGGTGAGCTGACCGAGGATTATCAGGCACGCCGGGATAATGAGGTGATTGCATTAAAACTGCTGAAATCATCCACGATCAGGAACAACACAAAGCTTCCTATGTGGAACCTGATGATGAAAAATATTTATGCCCTGGGAACCAGCCAGATGGATAAGCAGGGTTTCCAGTTACGGATCATTTATAAGGATGATCAAACCGGAATTGATAACCCAAACTTGCAGGAAAGCAGCATTGCCAACATTCCATTGATCCGCTTAATGGGCCTCGACAGGCTGAACCCGGTTAATGATCTGCAACCCGACGGAAACTTCGATTTTGTGGACGGGATTACGGTGGATAGTAAATCAGGCCGCATTATCTTCCCGGTTTTGGAGCCGTTTGGAAGCAATCTGTCCAAGAAATTCGGTGCCGGTGAAGAGCAGTTCAGGAACAAATATGTTTTCGGTGAGCTGTATTCCACGACTATGATCGATGCGCAGCAGGTTTCTGAGCGTAATAAATTCTTCATTAAAGGTTCGTATCAATCCAGCGGTGGCGCAGAAGTCCAGCTTCCGTTCGGTGTTCTGGAAACTTCGGTTACCGTCACTTCCGGCGGCGTGCCTCTTTCACCTGGCTCAGATTACATTGTTGAAGCACAAATCGGCCGGGTCCGTATCCTTAATGGCAGCGTAATGAACTCGGGCAGGGAAATCGTTATTGAATACGAACGGCCCGACATGTTCCAGAACCAGATCCGGTCCTTGCTGGGAACGCGCCTGGATTACGTCGTAAGCCGCGATATGAGCATTGGCGCCACAATTATGAAATACAGGGAACGTCCTGCTGGTTTCTTAACGAGGGTGTCCATCGGAAATGAACCGGTTAACAATACAATGCTCGGTTTTGATATTAATTTCAGAAAAGACGTGCCTTTCCTGACCAAATGGCTGGATGCATTGCCGTTGATCCAGACCAAAGAAATGTCGAGCATTCAGTTCAAGGGTGAATTTGCAAAAATTCTTCCCGGTGTTTCGAAAGATGTCAATAACCGTTCGCTGGTGGACGATTTTGAAGCGACCAGAACCATTTACGACCTTTCAAGGCAACCACAAAAATGGCGGCTGGCAGGTGTTCCGCCAAAGTTCAGGCAGGGAACGGATGGTAAGACATTGGATTATGCTTACAGGCGCGCGAAAATCTCTGCTTATACGGTGGACAATATATTTGGCGGTGCGCAAGGGCTGGGCGGTGGATATGATCCGCCGGGCAACTTGGACGACCAGGATCGAACCTACTATTACGAAAGACTTTATTTGCCAAATGAAATTTTCCCGCGTCGTGCGATTGCCGGACTGGTATCTTATCCGCAAAATGTCCTCGACATTGCTTATTATCCAAGCGAGCGCGGCATGTACAACTACAATGTTGACCTGTTGCCTAATGGTCGTTTGAAAAACCCAAGACAAAACTTCGGCGCGATCAGCAGAGCGATCACTTCGGATAACGACTTTGATAATGCGAACATTGAAAGCATCGAATTCTGGATGCTGGACCCATTTATTAACAATGAACTGGGGAAAGTTCGGGATGGGAGCGGAGATGAAAAACCCAACACAACGGGTGGGAAACTGGTTTTCAACTTAGGTGATATTTCAGAAGATGTTATTCCTGACGAGCGTTACAATTTTGAGAACGGGCTTCCTATTGTGCCCAAACAAGTTGGCGTGAATGTTGATTCTACGGCCTGGGGTTACGTAACGAAGTCGCAATATCTGATTAATGCATTCAGCAACGAATCCGGTGCGCGTGAGCGGCAGGATGTGGGTTTGGATGGGTTGAATAATGAAGAGGAGCGTCGTTTTTTCAAAGGATTCATCGATCGTTTGCCCGCTAACCTGACCACCCAAGCACGCGAGCAGATTTTGGGCGACCCTTCCGGGGACGATTTCCAGTTTTTCCTGGGAGCAAGCCTGGATAGTGCCAATTTAAAAGTTCTGCAGCGTTACAAGAATTACATTGGCATGGAGAACAACTCTCCCGAAAGCCTTGGCAGAAACGCCGATGTGACGCCCGCTTCAACCAATGTGCCCGACGGAGAGGATATGAACGTCGACAACACGATCAATGACAACGAGTCTTATTACGAATACGAAATTGACCTGAAACCGAACCAGCTGGCGGTTGGTAATGGATACATTGTTGATAAAACGGTTAACACGGCCGATCAGCAAACCTGGTATCTCTTCCGGGTTCCTATTAAGGAGTTTTCGGGGGTGATAGGCAACATGAACGGCTTTAAGTCCATCCGTTTTATGCGTATGTATCTGACTGATTTCCAACAGCCTGTTGTATTGCGTTTTGCGCAGTTGCAAATGGTTGGTCAGCAATACAGAAAATACACGGCCAACCTGGACGCGCCTGGCTTACAGGAAGTTCCTGAGCCTTATGATGCAAAGTTCACGGTCGGAACGGTTAGCATTGAAGAAAATGGTCAAGAGCAGGAAAACAGCACAAATAAATACGTTTACGAAATTCCACCAACATGGACACGCGATCGTGATAACACACAGCGTCCTCCGCTTTTGCTGAATGAGCAGTCGATGAGCTTGTGTGTAACAGACCTACGCGATGGTGATTCCAGAGCGGTTTTCAAAAATGTGAACCTGGATTTATTGTTCCGCAAAAGACTGCGTATGTATGTCCACATGCAGAATGAGCAGAGCGAAGATCGCATGGTGGGTGCATTCATGCGGATTGGAACAGACCTTACTCAAAATTACTACGAAATAGACCTTTCCAGTCTAAAAGCAACATTGCCGGGTCAGGCACTTGATCATGAAGTTTGGCCGGAAGAGAATGAACTGAACATTGCCCTGGCCGATCTGATCGAAGCCAAAGCACAACGCAACCGCCAGCTGGACAAAAACCTGAGCGTGCCTTACACGATCACTACAGCAGACGGCAGATACAAATTGACTGTGGTCGGTAACCCGGATCTAAGTTCGGTGCGCGTCATGATGATCGGGATGCGCAATCCGAAATCCCAGGACGAACGCCCGAAAAGCTTCTGTATTTGGGTGGATGAAATGCACGTGGAGGGCTTTGACGACACAGGCGGCGTTGCGGCCATTGCGCAATTGAATGCGAAACTGGCGGATTTTGCAACATTAACTGCTTCCGGAAGGCTGGAAACGTTCGGTTTTGGAAGCGTGCAGCAGCGCATTGGAGAGCGTTCCCGTAATTTCACCACAGAATATGGCGTGTCTACGAACGTGGCATTAGATAAACTGCTGCCCGCAAGCTGGGGTTTCAGCATTCCGCTGTTCCTGAGCTATGACCGGCGCAATGTAAAGCCGCATTTCAATCCGCTCGACCCGGATACGCCGCTCGAAACTTCGCTGGGAAATTTGCAATCGGATGAAGAACGGGATGGTTACCGGCGTATGGTGGAGGAAAATGCCATCAAACGGGGGATTAATTTTTCTAATGTCAGGAAGATCAAGACCAAGCCCGGAGCACGGAATCACTTCTATGATTTTGAGAACTTCTCGTTTACCTATGCATTCAGTGATGACAAGCGGCGGAACATTCTTACCCAGGAATATGCGCAACGCAATTACCGTGGTGGCATTTCTTACGTGTACAGCAGTCAGCCGAAGCCTATGGAGCCATTCAAAAACTGGAAAGCGACCAGCCGCTGGGCTGATATCATCAAAGATGTAAACCTGACATTGCTGCCTAACATGGTCTCTATCCGTACAGATGTTGACCGCCGGTTCCTGAAAACACAGCTTCGGAATGCGGATCTGACGACGGACGGCATTCAGCCTTTGTATGAAAAATATTTCTGGTTCAACCGCTATTATGACCTGAGCTGGAACCTGACCCCGAATATGACATTGAGCTACAACTCAACGGCCAACTCCATCATCGACGAGCCGATGGGCGACATCAACTCTGCTGAGAAAAAAGACTCGCTCTGGACCAATTTCAAGAAACTGGGTAGGATGAAGAATTTTGACCAGAAGATTGACCTTACTTATCGCTTGCCATTGGATAAAATTCCGCTTCTGGACTGGATGACAGCCGATTACAAACACTCGGTTGCCTATCAATACCAAGCCAATGCATTTGGATTAAAAGACACATTAGGCTTACCATTCGGGGACATTATCCGTAACAGCAAAGACCGAGGAGTTACCGGTAAGGTGGATTTTGTGCTGCTTTATAACAAACTGCGCTATTTGAAATTTGCCAACACACCTTCGGCGGGACGCAAAAATTTTGCAAGAAGTCCCGGTGACATTGAGGAAATCGATATGCGTACGACGGACATTCTGAAAAGCGTGACGCGTGCTTTAATGACCGTTCGGGGGATTAATGTGAGTTATTCGATTCAGGAAACAACGGCGCTTCCGGGGTACTTGCGTGCACCGAGCTATTTTGGAATAGATAACACCAATGCACCCGGGCTGCCATTTGTCCTTGGACAGCAAGACCGGAATTTCCAGATTAAGGCGGCTGAAAAAGGCTGGATCACGAAAAGTGAGCAGCAGAATATGCCTTTCCAGCAAACTATTGCAAAGAACTTCTCCGCCAACACCACATTGGAACCATTCAAGGATTTCAGGCTGATCGTTGAAGCGCGGCTCACGCGGCAGGATGCGTACCAGGAGTTTTACCGGCCCGATGCATCAGGTAACTTTGTGTCGCAAAGCCCGCTGCGGAATGGACAGTTCAGTATGTCTTTCTTGTCATTCAGAACGGCTTTTGCTAAAATGAAACGCGATAATTCTTCTCCTGTTTTTGATAAATTCAGAGCTTACCGTGCTATTTTGAGGGATCGTCTGAATGCAGAAAACCAGAGTGGCGGAGAGTATAATGAAACTTCACAGGACGTTTTGATTTCGTCATTCTTTGCAGCTTATACAGGCAAGGATCCGCAGACCGTGCGGACAAACCCGTTCCTGAAATTCCCGATGCCCAACTGGGATCTAAGTTACAATGGCCTTTCGCAGCTTGCGGGCTTTAAGCGACTTTTCAGCTCGTTCACTTTGCGGCATAAATACATGTCGCAGTACAGCGTTGGAAACTTTACATCTTCGCTGGATTATGAGGCACTTTATGTGAACCTGTCGGTAACGGGTTATCCTCTTTCACAAAGATTGAATGAGCTCGGACAATACATTCCGGTGTTTTCGATGAGCACGATCACATTGTCGGAGAAGTTCCAGCCACTTGTCGGGGTTGAATTCAGGACGCAGAGCAGGGTTACCGCCCGGATCGAATACAACCGGGACCGCACCATTGCATTAAACCTGTCCAATTCGCAGATGGCGGAACTGTTCAACCAGGATGTGACGGTGAACATTGGTTTTACCAAAAACAATGTGGCCATCCCGTTCAAGATCAATGGCGTCAAGAAGAAACTGAAGAATGATATGACGATGCAGCTGGGCCTTACTTTCCGCGATACGAGGTCCATACAGCGGAAGTTTGACGGTGAGAACATCCCCATTGCCGGTAACATCAACTTCCAGCTCCGCCCGACCGTTAATTACATGGTTAACAATCGTTTGAGCGTGCAGTTTTATTTCGACAGGACATTTAACGATCCATTGGTTTCCAATTCCTTTTACCGGGCAAGCACGTCCGGCGGTGTGCAGTTGAAATTCAATTTGGCTGAATAACTTTTTGATTTGGAAAATACGACCGACATCCTGTAATTTGCGTTACTAAAGATGTTTACAACTTACCTGATTAAACCATGAATTTCCCGTCAGAACTTAAGTATACAGAGGATCACGAATGGATTCGCATCGATGGCGATACAGCGACCATTGGCATTACGGACCATGCGCAGAATGAATTGGGTGACATTGTGTACGTCGATATCAACACGGTGGGAGATGCAGTGGGAAAAGGCGAGGTTTTTGGGTCAGTTGAAGCGGTTAAGACGGTTTCTGACTTATTTATCCCCGTTGCGGGAACAGTGCTGGAAGTGAATGAAGAATTGGATGGCGAGCCTGAGCTTGTTAATACGGATCCTTATGGTCGTGGCTGGATGGTGAAAATTAGTCTGACCAATCCCGACGATCAGGAAGGTTTAATGTCCGCCGAAGAATACGAAAAGTTTATAGGTGCCTGATATTAAGGTTGAAGCTCCGTTTTGGAGCTTTTTTTTTGTTTTGAATACTCAAATATGAAATTATTAATCCGTTCAGTTCAGATCATTGATAAAAAATCTCCGTTCAACGGCCAGATTAAGGACATTCTGATTGAAGGCAAAAACATTAAATCGATAGGAGACCACCTGGACGCAGATGGTGCGGAGGTGGTTGAAGGCAATGGCTTGGGCGTGTCCGCAGGCTGGGTGGATATGCGCGTAGCTTCGCGTGATCCCGGGTTTGAGCATAAAGAGGATCTTGTATCCGTACGCGCTGCGGCTTCGCATGGCGGTTTTACGGAAATCGTATTGCTGCCTAATACGGAGCCTGTCGTTCACAGCAAGGATACATTGAATTACATTCGCCAATCGGGCTCGGGCGGGCTGGTGAAGCTGCACGTTGCGGCATCCGTAACACGAAAAGCCGAAGGCGTTGACTTTACCGAAATGATCGATCTGCACGAAGCGGGCGCCATAGCGTTTACCGACGGCGAGCATCCGGTGCAGAATGCAGACCTGTTTCTGAAAACTATATTATATCTGCAACCGCTCAATGCGCTGCTGATGAACCGGCCCGAAGACAGGCAACTGACGCTTTACGGGCAGATGCATGAAGGCCTGACCAGCACATTGATCGGCATGAAAGGCATTCCTTCCCTGGCCGAAGAAATGATGCTTAACCGGGACCTGAAATTGCTCGAATATGCGCTTGAAAAAAGCATGTACAAATCTGATTCGCCAGCATTACACATTTCATTAATCTCTACAAAAAGAGCAGTAGAACTGATCCGGGAAGCGAAAAGGAATGGTTTGCCGGTTTCCTGCGATATCGCCGCGCACCAGGTCGCTTTTACGGATGGTGATCTGATTAATTTTGATACAAACCTGAAAGTGAACCCGCCATTCCGCTCCGCAGCAGACGCGGAGGCTATTAAGGATGCGCTTGCTGACGGGACCATTGACGCCATTGTTTCGGATCATAACCCACATGATGAGGAGAGTAAGAATCTTGAATTTGACCATGCGGATTTCGGTATGACCGGCCTGGAAACTGCCTTTTCGCTTGCATTAATGTACAGCGGATTAGGTGTCGAAGACATCGTTGAAAAATTCACTTCGGGACCGCGCCGGGTTTTGAGATTACAGGATCCATTACTGGAAGAAGGCGCGCTGGCGAACCTTACTTTCTTTGAAAAGGACACAAACTGGACATTTAATAAAAGCTTTTCGAAGTCAAAAAACACACCATTTCTGGGACAAGAGCTGCGTGGAAAAGTGAGAGGCGTTGTCAATAACGGAAAACAGGAATGGTATCTATGAAATCAATAATCGAATATTTTAACAAACCCCTTTTAAAAGTCTCCCTGATCTTTGGGCTGATCACCGGGGTGCTCGTTTTCCTTTTCTTTCTGGGACTTTACTTCATGGACATTGTGCCATTGGGAAACAACAAGATCCTTGATTTTGGTATACACATTATCCTGATAGCCGGTGCTTGCTGGTATTATCGGAAATATGTCGGCAAAGGGTTCCTGCATTTGTGGGAAGCATTGACGATCGGTTATGTAGTGAATACGCTGGGCGCGCTGATAGCCGGCTGGCTGATCTACTTTTTCGTGACTTATGCAGATCCATCTGTTTTTACCAATTATCTGGCCGAAATGAAGACATTAATGCTCGAAGGCAAAGCGGAGTTGGTCAAGAACATTGGGGAAGCTGAATTTACCAAAATGTACAATGGCGTGGGGAGCATGGAGCGTTCGGAGATCATTATGGATGAGGTGAGCAAGAAAACCGTGATGGCGATCATCCCGATCCTGGTTATTTCGCTTATTTTCAGAAAGCAGGATTACGGTGTGTTTCATAATAAAGCTTAAATTTGATCACCAAGTATTTGCCTTACCTAAACAATTTTAGAAAATGGAAGAACAAGCGTCAACCGCTCGTGTGGCTCTGAAATACGGCGTGCTGGCGTCCGTGGTGATCATGATCTACTCGACAATCATTAACATTGCCGGGTTGTCCCAGAACAAGATCTTATCTTCTTTATCGTTCGTGTTCATGGTGGTAGCCATTGTGCTGGCAATGAAGAATTTTCGGGAAAAAAACCGTGGTTACATGACGTATGGCCAGGGGTTAGGCCTGGGGACGTTGGTCGCAGCCGTGATGGGCTTGTTGAGTTCGGCTTTTTCGATGTTTTACATGCAATTTATCGATAACACACTGCTTACGCAGGGAATGGACCAGGTGCGTGAGGATATGGAACGAAGAGGACTTGACGATTCGCAGATTGACCAGGCTATGGAACTTTCCCAGAAAGTAATGTCGCCCGGGGTGGTTTTTGCGATAGGTGTGTTTGGTTATATTTTAATGGGACTGATCATTTCATTGGTCGTGGCAGCCATCATCCGCCGCGAAAAGCCGGTTTTTGAATAACCCTGCAGCAGTTTCGGTTTAAATTTTTTCAATGTGTTTGCAATTTTTCAAAAGGAAATAGGGAGCTTTTTCAATTCCCTGATCGCCTACATTGTGATGGCCGCTTTCCTGACCGCGGTTGGTCTCATTGTCTGGGTTTTTCCTGATTCCAATATTCTTGATTACGGTTATGCCGATCTGGGCTCATTTTTCCAGCTGGCTCCGTATGTGCTGCTTTTTCTGATTCCCGCTATTACGATGCGCTCGATTTCAGAAGAAGCCAGGAACGGGACATTGGAACTGCTGCTAACCAAGCCATTGCGCAACATTGAGCTTGTACTGGGCAAGTTTTTTGCAAACTGGGTCCTCGTGGCCATCACCCTTTTGCCTACACTCATTTACTATTACAGCGTTTACAAGCTGGGCAACCCCGAGGGCAATGTGGATTCTGCTGCCGTTTTCGGTTCCTATATCGGCCTTCTGCTGTTTTGCGGCGTGCTGGTTTCCATGGGAATCTGGACGTCCTCGCTGACCGATAACCAGATCGTCGCATTCATTGCCTGCGTCTTTATCGCATTCGTCTGGTATGTAGGTTTTACTGCATTGGCACAACTTGCAGGAGTAGGAATTGCCTCGGAGTTACTTAATTGGGGAGCACTGGATCAGCAGTATCTCGCGTTAGGAAAAGGCCTTGTCGATTCCCGAAACATTATTTATCTCCTCAGCCTCATGGCTTTGTTCCTGTTTCTTGCCTATATAAGGATCGAAAAGATAAGGAAATAGACGATTTTATAGCGGTTTCGGCAAGAGTTAGTCCTTCATTGATCTTTTCCGGTGTGTTGTTCGTATATCAAGAAAAAACACACTATCATGAATGTAACTTATGCCCCTATCGGGATACCCTCATTACCGCAGCTAACCACAGTTTTTGATGGCTGGAGCCAGGACACAATAATTTATAATAGCCGTGACCGGTTCTTCCGAAAATTCGTTAGATTGCCAGTTAGTAACATACAATTAAATGTTAAGCAACTCTTGGCGACTAGTAAGTTAAAATACTCGGAAGAGGAATTGGTGTTGGCTCTGAAAAGAAATGAGCGAACAGCTTTTGAATTCCTGTACGACCATTACTCAGGCGCTTTGTTTAATATCATTTCAAAAACGTTGAGGGATGAGGAGCGCGCCGCAGATGTATTGCAAGAGTCTTTTCTAAAAATCTGGAAGAATATAGCTTCTTATAATCCGGAAAAAGGAAGGCTGTTCACATGGATCATGAACATTGCACGGAATGGTGCGATAGACGCGGCAAGGGTTGAGGGAAGAAAACCAGCGATGGATGATATCGACAACAAGGCAGTCCAGAATGAAAGGGACGTATATGAAGATTCGCTGACATCAAGTTCGGAGATGAAAGCCATTGTGAATATGCTGAGGCCCGAAAGGAAGATCCTCATTGACATGGCCTATTTTCAGGGATACACGCATGAAGAGATATCAGAGGAGTTGAGCATCCCGTTGGGAACTGTGAAATCAAGGATCCGAACAGCATTACAAGAGTTAAAACAATACTTTGCAGTATGAATATCCAAGCCTACATAGAGTCCGGTATATTAGAGGAATATGTATTGGGCACTGTTTCTCCTCAGGAAAAACAGGAAGTGGAGTGCATGTCTCATATTTACCCTGAGATAAAAGAAGAGCTGCTGAGGACTGAAAGCGCATTGGAAGAATATGCACTGAAACATCAGACGCCTCCGCCCGCTTCTTTGAAAGAATCGCTTTTTGCCAAAATGAATTTTGATTCCGTACAGGAGATAGATGATACAAACACCGACGAGCAGACCGAAGAAACAAAGAACGAACTGACTGCGGTAACGAGCAACATGCGCCCGGTTACCCAGGAAGAACCCAGGGTGATCGATAATGCCTTTAACAGCGTTGAAACGAAAGTGGTTACGCCATTCTGGGCGCGGCTTGCTGTTGCAGCTTCTGTTTTGCTGGCCATTTTTGCAGGTTGGTCGGCAACCGAAATGTCCAAAGTGAAAAAGGACAATGAGGAAATGGCTTCCAAAATGGGGACGTTGGAGAAAGGTTTCAGCTATGCACAATCATTGGCAAGCCTCTACCGCAATCCGGAGTATAAAACGGTGCATCTGGCCGGACTGGAAAAATCGCCTCAGAGCTCGGTAGCAGCATTCTGGCACACAGCAACCAACCAGGTTTTGCTGGACGTGCAGAACTTGCCAAAGCCGCCCTCAGGAAAGCAATATCAGCTTTGGAGCATTGTGGATAATAAGCCGGTTGATATGGGCATGATTGACCAGGAATTCTCCGGAAGAGTGCTTAAAATGAAAAATACAAAACCTGGCGCAGTCGCTTTCGCCATTACATTGGAAAAAGAAGGCGGTAACCCAACCCCAACCATGGAGGAAATGTATGTGATGGGGAAAGTCGTTTAAATAGTATGAAGCGAAGGAACTTCCTCGGAAGCATCGCCCTGACAGGCAGCTTGCTAACGAACAAATCAGAAATACAAGACACGGATTCTTTGCAGTCGAAAGACACAGCAAAGAATCTTTTTTTTGAGGCCGATATGGTCGTGGCCGGAGGCGGGCTGGGCGGTTGTGCGGCAGCATTAGCCGCGTTGCGAAATGGCTTGTCCGTAATCCTGACCGAAGAAACCGACTGGCTCGGCGGCCAGCTTTCGCAGCAGGGCGTCCCGCCGGATGAGCATCAATGGATCGAAACGCACGGCGCCACGCAACTTTACCGGGATTTCAGGACTGCCGTCAGGCAATATTATATCAAACATTACCCGCTTACCGAAGAAGCCAAAAACCGCAAACATCTGAATCCCGGCGACGGCGCGGTTTCACGCCTTTGCCACGAGCCGCGTGTAGCCGTAGCCGTTCTGAACGATATGTTCATGCCCTACATCAGCTCCGGCAAATTGACGCTGTTAATGGAGCATAAGGCCGTTACTGCCGAGGTGAAAGGAAATAAAGTCCAGTCCCTGGAAGTGGTGAATGTCAAAACAAAAACGCGCTCCAAACTCTCAGCACCCTACTTCGTCGATGCAACCGAACTGGGCGACCTGCTGCCCATTACCGGAACCGAATTCGTAACCGGCACCGAATCCAAAGCCGAAACCAACGAGCTTCACGCACCCGAAAAAGGCAATCCCGACAATAACCAGGCATTCACAGTTTGTTACGCCATTGATTACCGGCCGGGAGAAAATCACGTGATCGAGAAACCTGTCGAGTATGCATTCTGGAAGGATTTTATTCCAAAAATGGCCAAACCCTGGTCAGGAAAGCTGCTGGATCTGTCTTATTCCAATCCCAAGACACTGGAACCGAAACAGCTCGGATTCCATCCGGCCGGCATTAAAACGGGCGATATGCTGAATCTATGGAATTACCGCAGGATCATCAGCAAAGACAATTTCAAACCCGGAGCCTACGCAGGTGACATTACCATCGTCAACTGGCCCCAAAACGACTATTTCCTGGGCAATCTCATTGGAGCCAGCGAAAAAGAATTCGATAAACACGTCAACCGGGCCAAACAGCTCAGCCTATCCCTGCTATACTGGCTCCAAACCGAAGCCCCACGCCCGGAAGGCGGCAAAGGCCGGCCCGAGATCCGCCTCCGCAAAGACATCATGGGAACCGAAGACGGCCTCGCTAAATATCCCTACGTCCGCGAATCCCGCCGCATCAAAGCCCTCTTCACCATCAAAGAAGAACACGTAGGAGCCGAAAACCGCGCCCTAGCCGCGGAACGTGGCGCAACCGGCGCCATCGCCAATGGCGCCCCCGGCCCCAAAGAAAAAGCCGCCCACTTCCCCGACAGCGTCGGAATAGGCTACTACCACATAGACCTGCACCCCAGCAACGAAGGTGACAACTACATTGATTTCGCCTCACTGCCATTCCAAATCCCGCTAGGCGCACTGCTGCCCATGCGCATGGAAAACCTGCTGCCGGCTAACAAGAACATTGGAACCACGCACATTACGAATGGCTGTTATCGTTTGCATCCGGTGGAGTGGAGCATTGGGGAGGCTGTGGGGTTGCTGGTGAAGTTTGCTGGGGAGAAAGGCGTTGCGCCGCGGGTTGTGCGGGAAAGGGAGGAGTTGTTGAGTGGGTTTCAGGGGTTTTTGCGCGGGGAGGGGGTTGAGTTGGAGTGGGAAGGGTGAGATGAATTAGGTAAAATATTTATAGATTGTTAAAATATTGGACCTACTGAAAATAAAGGGAAATAACGCAACAAGGAAAAAGACGCTATGCCTACATTATTCATAATCTTTGGTTTGAGATTCTATTTTTATTCCAATGAGCACTTACCGATTCATATTCATGTTAAGAATGCAGACGGAGAAGCAAAGTTTGAGGTAAATCCTGTTAAACTGGTCGATAACAGAGGTATAAAAAAGAAAGATATTAATTTAGCAGAATCCCTAATCGAAGAAAACAAGGAAATCATCATTGCTAAATGGAAAGAGTATCATGGAAATTAAAGTAAAAAAAGTTTGGTTCAAGGATGATAATATATTTATCCAAACAGTAAATGGCGAAGAGCGTAGCCATCCATTACAGTGGTTCCCTAGATTATTAAATGCATCTAACGATGAAAGGGAACGCTACGAATTATCTCCTTTCGGAATTCATTGGGAAAATCTTGATGAAGATCTAAGCTTTGAAGGTTTCTTTACGTTTTGTAAGCAGCAGGCGCCAAGCAATCCCACGACAGCGTAGGCTTAGCTAGTGCTTCGACCTGCATCCTAGCAGCTGCGGAGACAACTACATCGAGTCCGCCTTCGCCATTCCAGATCCCATTAGGCGCGCTCATCCCCATATGCATGGAAAACCTACTTGCCGCCAACAAAAACATCAGCACCAAGCACATTACAAATGGATGATACCGGCTGCACCCGGTGGAATGGAATATTAGGAGGCGGGAGGGTCACTGGTGAAGTTCGTTGGGGAGCAGGGCGTCGCGCCGCGGGTTTTGCGATAGCGGGGGAGTTTTTAGTTGGGTTTCAGGGGTTTTGAAGTGGGAGGGGGTTGAGTTGGAGCGGTGAGGGGGAATAATTATCATTCAGTTGCTCGCGGGTATTGTTGGATTGCTAGTGATGCTGACCAATGCATAATTTTAGAGGATTTAATCTAGTAGGGAATTTTCAAGAAATCGTAGGAACACCATTCAAGATATTCGAAATACACTATTAATATAATACTCCCGAATATCTGGACAGCTACTTAAATTTTTAACTTAGTAGTTGACTATGAAAAAGGAACGCAGAAAATTCAGCGCAAGCTTCAAAGCAAAAGTGGCTATTGAGGCCATCAAGGAGGTCAGCACCGTACAGGACTTGGCATCCAAGTATGAGATTCATCCGACTCAGATCACAGCTTGGAAACGCGAGTTTCTTGAGAATGCCGAGTTGGTATTCAGCAAAGAGCAGCCTGCTGCTAGCGAAGCAGAAAACTCCAAGGAAAAGGATCTATACTCAAAGATCGGGGAACTTCAAGTACAAGTCGATTTCCTAAAAAAAGTCTTGGGGAAATGACGA
>NZ_AUAS01000009.1 GCF_000428845.1 Dyadobacter alkalitolerans DSM 23607
GCTTTTTTTAAGATTTCGCGGTCAGTTTTTAAGCGCTCGTTCTCAGCACGTAGTTTTGCTACTTCGCCAGCCAACTTTGCTGCTCTGTCGCTAACCTTTTCTCCGCTATTCGATTTTGTCTTTTTTGTTGCCATCCTTTTCCAACGATAGAGAACATTCTCGGCAATTCCAAATGACTCCGAAATTTCCTTCGCACTTCTGCCCGAAGTCAACATCCTGGTCATTTCTTGCTTGAAATCAGCATCGTAGCTCCGACGAGTCTTTAATGATTTGGGGTCTTTCATTCTGCATCATAATGTGCAAAAATGTGTGCCGTTTTTTGGAGCCACCTCATTCTACCTTATCTAACCAAGTTTTAACCGTATGACGTGTGACGCTAAATTTGTTAGCTGCCTGAGTAATGTTAAGTTTGCCCTGATGAATCTCAGATACCATTTGAAGCATGGTTTGTCTATGCTGCCGCATCCGTAGTTGTTTGAGTTGATCCATAATTTAATGATTTGTGGTCAACTTATTTCAGGACAAGACAATTTGTAGGTATGGCAATTACGAGAGGATAGCAGACAAACTTGTAATTTTAATGCTTGGAGAAAACTGAGTTTTGAAACTGAATTCCATGGGAAAATCTTGGATGCACGCCCCGGATTAAGATTAAGATACCAAAGATTTGGACTGATGAACTTACTAGCGCGGGTCCGATACATTATTCTAACAGGCATTTTCAAACTCAACTTTACGGTTCTTTGTAACGATTAGCCAGCGAGAACGAATTCATGGATGTTATGAATTGTTTGCTAATCTCCAATGCAACATTATATCTCACGTAGATACCTGTATTTTGACTAAGGTAATATTTGGATTGTAACTGTACCGACATTTGCTGGGAACGCTTGAAGATTGTATCTTTGAACAAGAGAAAAGATGTTCTAAATGTAACTTTCAAATTGAGAGGCAAATTCGGGACTGCTGCATTTCGTGGGATTATAAGTATTTGAAAATAAATCGGTTACTGTTAGGGTTCGACTCCCCGCATCTCCACAAGTATCAATTACAAAAAGTATCAAAAGCCTGCAAATCAATGATTTGTGGGCTTTTTGTTTGTTGATGCCAAGTCAAAAAAATTCAATTATTCTCAAATATTTGGTGAGCGTTTCGGTGAGCAAATATAAATTACAAAAAGTGCTCACCAAAACAGCATAAATTCATATTTGGACGTGCTCCAAGCCAAGGTTTACGATCTTCATCGTAAAATGATTGAATCGGAGATTACAATTACCGCGGAGCTGTTTAAAATTAGTATACCGAAGTCGGCTATTCAAGGGGCTACAAGCACTGATTAACAAAAACATGGCCGGACATTCTTCCCGAATAACATCTAATTGAAATCGTTGCTTTTCCAGACGCCCGACAGCCGCATATTAAGCTTGTCTTGACAGACCAATTAGCCCGCCGACGCGGCAACTTATACAATTGATCCCTACTCATGAGCGCGTTAGGGATGAATATTACAATTGTGATGTCAATTAGCCTTGCATGCACCAATCTATTTACTTCAATATTAGAACTAAGCTACAATTTTAGCATCAGTTGCACATTCAGGCTTAGCTGATAGGCGTGGATGTTAATGTTGGAGGGCGGGATCGCATAAGTAAAAGTAGGTTGTGCGACCAGGGATAACCGCTCGGCAAAATGGTAAATTACCCCTGCACCTATTAAAGAAGATATCCTCGAAGTATTGCGATCTGACTTGAAAGTAACCGTTCCTAAGTCAGGTATTGTCAGCCGGCTTGTTGTACCAAAATTCCATAATGCACCAGCTGAGAGGTACGGTGACAGCTTCCTTTCAGTTATCTGCAAATTGGCAATAACCGGAATCGAAAAATGATGGGACCGACTTTTGGTGCCAGACTTACTGGTGCTGGAGTGGTTAAACCAGAAGCCCGTGGACACCGACCATTTTTGTGAAAATGAATATCTACCGTTCAAGCCGGCCCAATACCCTTTCGGTGATATTTCGGATCGCAACACTTGAGATGTGATTGCACCGCTACCATTCGGATCAGGCAGCATTGCTTCTACCCTGGATTTTATGTGCCCGTAGTACGGGGCCACTGTTGCCGATAGCGCAAACTTACTCTGGCTGATTGCACCCGGACCAGATAGTAGAAAGCCAGGCAATAACAATAAAGCAGAAAATATTGATTTCATTGCGGCTCATTTTTGAAGATGAATAATTATCTATGCCAAACTTCAAACTTGACCTTATGGTGGCCATGTCAATTTAGGTACAGGACTCTAATCTAATTACTTAGTTAGGATACAAGTTGCCTGCTATGGAACGCTAATATTTACTGATATTAGATATTCCTACCCTCGGTTCATTTTTTATGTTGAAAGTACGCGCTTCTTACCGTAAAACGGAGATAGTGTAATTTGATTTCATGGAAAATAAGAATGGACTCTCAATTTGGCAACACCATCGATCGGCGAGATCGAAAAAAAGGATCTTCCTTGAGCTTAGGTATTCTTTTTGTACTTGTAACTAATCTATCTTTTCATCTCACGGAATCTTACATTATTGCCATCATTCCCTGCTAGTCATATCTCAAGGAAAGCACCAATATTTTAAGTCAGGTAACCCACAACCAATTGTTATATGCGGCATACTACCAGTAGTAACTTTCCCACAAAAGAAGGCTTAAAAAGAGAAATTGGAATTTGGGGGTTAACCTCTAATATCATCAATGTGGTCATTGGCTCCGGCATATTTGTTTTGCCCGCTCTGGTTAGCCAGGGACTGGGAGCTGCCGGCATACTGGCCTACTTGTTTTGTGGATTCCTGATAACAATAATCATGCTTTGCTTTGCCGAGGTAGGAAGTAAAGTAACTCTGACGGGAGGTGCTTATGCTTACATTGAAGCCGCCTTTGGAGAATATTTCGGTTTTCTAACCACCAACCTGTTTATCTTTGGAGCTTCCCTGATGGCAACAGCAGCAGTAGCTAATGCCCTGGCAGATACCTTGTCTTACATGCTGCCCGTATTTAAAGAAAAAGCATTTCGAGCCGTTTTTTTCCTGATCCTGTTTTCGGGTCTAACCATAGTCAATGTCAGGGGGGTAAAGCAAGGCATTACTTTGGTGAAATTAACGACAATAGCTAAACTGGCGCCCTTGCTGCTATTAGTGATCTGGGGTTCAACTCAAATATCACTGCAGAATTTAAAATGGGACAAAGTACCCTCCCTTCCTTCTTTTGGCAGTGTTTCCCTGATCCTGTTTTTTGCCTTTCAGGGAGCAGAGAATAGTTTAAGCGTTAGCGGGGAAGTTCAGAACCCGAAGAAAACTATTCCAAGGGCCATCTTTTTAAGTTTATTGGTTATTATTTTGCTTTACATAGCCGTGCAATTGGTTGCTCAGGGAATACTGGGCGATGCATTCCCCCGGTATAAAGCCGCTCCCTTAGCCGAGGTGGCCAAAAGAATAATGGGGCCCTTCGGGGCGACCTTAATGATACTCGGGGCTTGCATTTCTATGTTTGGTTATTTAAGTGGAGACATATTGAATATGCCGCGGGTATTATTCCGTTCGGCCAAGGACGGCGTGATTCCCATCAAAGCCTTAGCGTTTATTCATCCCAGATTTTCCACCCCCTATGTTTCAGTCATTGCATTCACCACTTTAGGCTGTTTACTGGCTATTACGGGTGAATTTAAACAGTTAGCCATCTTGTCTTCCTCTTCCGTGCTTTTGATCTATTTAGGAGTTGCTTTAGCAGTAATTAAGTTAAGAATAAAAGATCAGGCAGATTCCCCCTCTTTTAAAATTCCAGGGGGCTACCTGGTTCCCGTTCTGGCCGTTATAACCATTCTTGTTTTTTTATCCAACCTTACAAAAGCAGAAATAGTAGGAATGTTATTTACCCTGGTTGTTTTAAGCTTACTATTCTACTTGCTGAAGTATTTAAAAACGCTCCGTGCCAGGATGGTCAAGTAAAAAGTAGAGGATTGCGTTGGTTTCCAAGCTTGATTCAAGCAGTAGCAATCCAAAAAGAGATGACAAAAGGTTTCTGCAAATCATTTGCGTTAAGTCATACAACCTTTTGCTGCTGAAAGTGCCTCTTTGTGTTTAAGGACGACTGGTTGCAATAAACATATGCACGGACATTTAATGCTGTATTGTTAAATGATACTCTTTTGATCATGAAGAAATTCCTTTACTTCTTTCTGTTTTGCCCGCTTCTCTGGCATACCGCGACTGCGCAGGACAGTATTCCGGTCACATTTTCCCAAGAGCAGGACACCATCACGAAGCAACGCTTTATCGACAGATATGAGAATGTGTTTATGACAAAAGTGCCGACCAGGCACATGTTTAAGCTGAGCCTCACATTTGCACCCAATTACCTGTTCACAGTGGACAACAATGCGCTGCAAACCCTGTTTTACGGCTTTGGCTATGAATATAAAATCGCTCCGGCTTTCTCAATTGGAACAGATGTCCAGCTCAACGGTGGGTGGGGAGGCAAGCTCGGTTTCAACGGCGTGCTGGACGGCAATGTTTATGGACGTTGGTATTATGATATGAAACGCCGGATCAATCAGGGCGTAAGCGTGAGCAATTTCACAGGCAATTACCTGGCAATTGTCGGCGGGAAACGTTGGGGAAAAGCGGATATTGACTATCAGTTAACAACAATTGGTGTTGAATTTGGCTTACAGAGAAGGTTTCTCAACAATGGGCGGATTGAGTTTGCAATCGGAGCGTCTTATCAGCGATACTCAAATGAGCATTATCCACTTCAATCAGAATACGCATTGCATAAAGCCAGTGACTTCGCCATTGCGTCACGAACGAGCATGGGACTGGCTTTTGGCGATTGGAAAAGAAATAAAAATGTGCCGGTGTGCGAAGTGTTTCGATGTGACGAAAACGTGCAGCAGCAATGGAAGCTTTTGTGGCCCAAAATATATTTATCCTCACGATTTGTACAAGGCGCGATTGGCCTGGCTTATGAGCGAAAGTTCGGCAGCGGTCCATTGTCCCTGAACGGACAAGTCAATGCGGATTACGCGCGAATGGTTTCCAAACGATCCGCGCAACCTCCCGGCCCTGGAAGTAACGACTTGCAGATATGGCCGGCATTGCAATTACGTTACTATTTTCAGCAAAAAGAGGCGATGCGAAGAGGGTTGGGCGGGCAGAATCTCTCGGGCATGTACTTTGGGCCGCACAGCGATTTTGTTTACTATCAAAGTGAAAATGTTTTTAGTGAAGGGAGGCAGAAAAGACATCTGGGCGTCGGCGCTGCAGCAGGATTTCAGCAAACATTGTTCAAGAAGGCCTACATTGATGTGTCATTTAATGCCAGCCACAATGTCCTCCACCGGCAGCCCGACGCGAATCGCATACTTGCTTCGATCAGGACGGGGTTTGGGGTTACGTTATAAAGTTTGATTTTAAATAAAATGCCGGACGGAAATTCTCCGGCCCGGCATTTTATTATTGCTCCCGGCAACAATGCTCTGCTGGACTCGATACACTTTGCGTTTGCTGGAAGCCAGCGAAGTTAGCTGCCTTTTCAAAGCTTTTCGGCGGTATGAGACTCGCTTTTGTTCCGGCGATGGGCAGATGTTCCGGTGTGGAAACGTTGGTGATTGTCACTTGTCCGTAAGCGACATAAATATTCAGAAAAAGGCAGATTAGGGATGTAAATCGACGAATCATAATGTTGGAATAAATGAAATTAG
The DNA here is from genome assembly GCF_000428845.1 of Dyadobacter alkalitolerans DSM 23607. Lineage (GTDB taxonomy): Bacteria > Bacteroidota > Bacteroidia > Cytophagales > Spirosomataceae > Dyadobacter > Dyadobacter alkalitolerans. The sequence continues at coordinate 5,749 of NZ_AUAS01000009.1, forward strand.
GCTTGTCGTAACAGATTGACCACGTTAAGTCGTGTCAATTTATCAATTTTTCGTTCAGTTTCGCTGCTGTCAAGCTTGTGTGCTTTACTTGCTCCTCTTTGATACCGCCTGGTTATTTTATAGTGTTTTAATTTGGTGAATAATAAGCAGTTCAAATAAGCATTATTATTAATATGGAAAATAAAGAAGTTTTGATAAACCCACCGTTAGTAGCCACACTATCAATCGATCCAGCTGCACAGGCTTATTTCGACGATTTGCGAGTGCGGCATTTTCCAAAGGAGAGAAATTATCTGAATGCCCATCTGACTTTGTTCAACGCCTTGCCCGACGAGCCGTGGATCTTTGAGAAGATGCAAATGCTTGCGGCTAGTCAGGTTGTATTCGAGGTTAAGGTCGATCAGGTAATGTCACTGGGCGGCGGGACGGCCTTTAAAATTGTGTCACCCGAGTTGGCCTTGCTTCACCAGAGTTTGCAAACACATTATCACGAGGTGCTGACTAATCAGGATAAGCAGAAAAGGAATTTCCATATCACTGTCCAGAACAAGGTGGACCCTTCTGTTGCCAAAAGCTTGCAAGCCGAACTCAGGGCGAGCTTCGAACCATTCAGCTTTGCTGCCAAGGGCGTGCATTTGTGGAGATATCTTGGCGGGCCGTGGGAGTTTCTCAGGACTGATCATTTTAATGGCTAGCGATATAAAAAATGCATATCAAGTTATTTATTGAGCTTTTTAGTAAAACGCACATCGGCAAGATGTTTCCGGCTGATTGCAACCGGATCTCTAAGAGCAGCTTTAAAAAAGAAGATGCTCAGCAGAATTGCAAAATGTGTTTTCATCGGTCCGTTGGCTGAAGCGGTTCACTAACCTGTTTCCCGATCTGCTCGATGGCTTGTTTGGCATTCCTTTGAAATTCCAGCATAGACTGGTCCGTCATTTGCGGCGCTGGCTTGTGATCATGACTTCCGTGGTGGTGCTCATGGGCAAATCCTGGGACTTCAATCAAACCGCCTTCCCACAACTTGACGAGATTGCCGATGCTATCAAGCTTTGCTTGTGTGGATTTATCTGTCGTGGTTTTCTTGATGCTATCCAGCTTTTGCTGAATTTTTTCAGCAGTGGCGAACGACTCTATATGCAGGTTGTTTGCTTCAACCAGCGTTTCGCTTTTCTGCTGATCGGGCTGGCAACTCAAGGAAGCGACCAGGAAAAGAGCGATTGGCCCGTAAGAGATTATTTTGCACATCATGGAACTTGATCTATTTGCAACAATGTTGCAAATATGATAAAAAACATTTTGAGCTCCAAATCTCGTTTTTCATGTCCAGAAGATTAACCGCCGCATTACCCGTCTCTTTATTGATTTCACTACTCCATGTTGGCTGCTGTTTATTTCCGCTTATTGTTGCAGGAATTGGCTCGTTTTCCAATTTTCACATACTAGGCCGCTACAAACCATTTTTTTCCATTCTGCAGATTGGGTTGCTGTTATACCTGGGCATTCAGCTTATTAGCATATTTCGCTCGCGAGTGAAACGGCATGACCAGACAGCCAAATGGTCATACCTATTAAGTTTTGCGTTTGCGCTCGGCGCGTTGGTGTTTGGGATAATGGAACCACTTCAAACCGAGCAGCAGCAACTGGCAAAACAGCGTTTCGAGTATTTCAAAAATCATGGCCGCATTCAACTCACTCTGACGGAGGCCGACAACGAAACACAACTTCTCACGGATTTGAAAGCGATTGAAGGTGTCAGGCCAGCGACTATTCACATAACAAGCAAACTTGTTTCTGCGAGTTTCAGGAAAGATCAGACCTCGGAAATGGAAATCTTGTCTATCCTGAAAACGAAGGGTTACCATGTAGAACCACAAAAATAACTTCCATAGACCGGCACAATCCTGGCCAGCATACTTTTAATCATTTATCTCGTAAAAACCACCTGATAACAAGTCGAGCATAAGGTTGTAGATCGCAATGGCAGCTTCGCTTCTGGTATAGTTTTTATATGCCCGCTCGCCATTCTATAACCTTAAATTTTTTTGATATGTTTTATCATGATGGAAAACTGCAGTACAATGTAAGGGTTGACAAACCCAATCCCCAATTTGCGAAGCTTCTTCAGCAGGCGATCGGTGGGATAGAAGGGGAGATACGGGTATGCTTGCAATATCTGTTTCAGTCGTGGAACTCCCGCGGGCCTCAAAAGTATAGGGATATGCTGATGGAAACGGGAACGGAAGAAATCGCGCACATCGAAATGCTGGCGACGGCGGTTTGTTTAAACCTGGAAGGCTCTTCGAGTGCATTGAAGGACGAAATGGCGAAAGCTAACCCGATGGTGGAAGCGGTGATGGGTGGTCGCGATCCGCGTCACATTCTTTCAGGCGGACTTGGCGCTATGGCGACAGACGCTAATGGTGTTCCTTTCAACGGTTCATGGGTTGTGAGCAGCGGCAACATTGCAGCCGATATGCACGCCAATGTAATGGCGGAAGCAACAGGCCGGGTGCTGGCTACACGGCTGTACGAAATGACGGATGACTCGGGAATGAAAGACATGCTTGCGTTCCTGATCGCACGGGATACGATGCACCAAAACCAGTGGATGGCGGTGCTTGAAGAACTTGGCCCGGATACCCATCCGATCCCGAACAGTTTCCCTTCGAACCTTCAAAACGAAAATGTGGCTTACAGCTTCATAAGCACGAGCGTGGACGGCAATACAAATGCAAGAGGGCGATGGACGGAAGGGACTTCAATCGATGGCAAAGGCATCTTTACTTTTGAAAAAGCAGTTCCCACAGGCGGGTTGCCTTCTCTGGCACCCGGTGACAAAGAAGTCCATGGTCAAATCGAACAGGGAGTGAAACCGGACGCCGATTTTTTTGATAAGGTGAAGGATATCATTGGATAGTTTGTTTTGTTGTTTCAAAGGGGTGGCTAACATTGTTGGCCATCCCTTTTTTTGCTTTTTACTACTCAATACTGCCACGCCTTGCTGACTTTTTACAGGTAAAATAAAAAATGTAAGTTTACAAGCAGCGTTTTGAGGTGATAATCGGTCATAGCTAAGAAGGCTAATAATCTTGTATAAGACTTTTCAATGAACAAGAAGATTTTACTGCTCTGCTTCATTACAGCATTTACTTTCGGTTGCAACAATGTTGTGGACGTACAAGAGCCGGATACGGAAGTGGTGCCCGAAACTGCTATTTCCGCGATCAAGACCCGTTACCCGGATGCCGGGCAGTTTGTTTTCAAAACACTTATTCAGGATAAACTTTGGAAGGCGAAGTTTTTTAGCCGCGCAAATTCATATGAAACGCAAATAAGCCCCTCGGCTATTTCGGGTGATGTGTTCATAAATTCTAATGATGTTAGTCTTTATAAAGGCTTGACAGACAAGCTTGTAATTTCGGGAGGTACACTTTCCAATGTGCAATTGCGGGAAAACGCAGGCGATAATGCAGCGCGGATGCAGTACATGCTGAACGGAAAGGCTCAGCTTTTAAACTATTATGTGCTTGCCGACTGGCACATTGTAAAACTCAGCGCACCTTATCCGGTTGAGTCATATAAGGTGGAGCTGTCCGAGGTGCCGGAAAAAATTGCGTCTTTTTGTAATCAGGCCAAAATTGACATTGATAGCGCCCAAATAGTCGTCAACGAAGATCAGGCAAATAAAAAGACATACATAATCCATCCCGAAGCAGCGCTGTTTCCCATATTTTTTGACCAGGAGGGCAATGTGAAGTGGATCGCAAAAAATTCGGACGGATCGCCGCTGGAAGACAAGCGCAATGATGAGGTCGGCAGCGCCGAGCTATTTGATAAAATAAAGGGAGGTTTTACAGATTTCAATGTGCCTAACACGCTGGCTTTCGAAGCGAAATATAATGATCTGAGTAGTATCAGATATGTTTTTCAAAGAAAAAGCGGCCCCGAAGGCACGCGTGATTTCATTAGTGAAACCCATGAAGTCTTTCTGAATGGAAATTCCGGGGAGGTGATATTTGAACAATATTCATCCTATGTTTATAAATAGTTGGATATTATTCTCAGGCCAAGCAGCGCGAATTATCAAAAACTACTGAATGGCCTTTTTTAGATCGAAATTAAAGACGGACCTGACCGAGCTTGTGAGGGCCTGCCAACGGCAGGATTCACGGGCTCAGGTTGTTTTTTATGATCGGTACAAAGGGAAATTGCTCGGGATCTGTGTGCGGTATGCCAAAACCTTGGCCGAAGCCGAGGATATATTTCAGGAAGGAATCATGAAGATCTTCTCTAAAATAGGAGAGATATCGAACCCCGAATCCGTCGACAGCTGGGTGAAAACCATTATGATCCGCCATGCGATCGATTACTATAATCAGGTCACGCGGAAGGAAATCCTGAGCAGCTCCTATGAGAATGTGGAAATGGAATGGCAGGTGGACGATCACAGCGCTGTCTTGCATCGGATGGACGTGGAAATATTACTGGAAACGATCAATGAACTTCCGGACGGATATCGCATTGTGGTAAACCTTTATTTTATCGACGGTTATAAGCATTTTGAAATCGCCCGGATGCTGGGAATTATGGAGGCAACGTCCCGTTCACAACTGGCACGCGGACGTAACTTACTTTTCAAATTATTGGAACAAAAAGGAATCAAGCAGCATGAAATCCTCTGATGATGAATTAAATGATGCTATAAAAAATGCGCTGAAAAGCTCGTTCGAAAATCTTGAGCGAAAACCCGGAGCATCTCTGGACGAGCGCATTTACAAAGAACTGGGCCATCAGCCAAGCCGCAAACCCTTATGGGCTGCATTTGGCCTTCTGGCTGTTATGGGGGTTCTTTTTCTGTGGTATGTAAATGCTGGCCGAAAAGATATGGGCGCTGCCTCAACAAAGCCGGTAACCGGAAATGTTACTCCAAAAGCACTGCCTGAGCAAAATAAAGTGAAAATCAATGTCAAAAACCAGGGCAGTGAAACGGGTATAAATACTACTGCAGAAGCTCCATCCGCTATTCATGATGATCACAAAGTTGTATCCGAACACCGCGTCGCCGTTAAGAAAAAGGCAAAAATTCAATTTGAAAATCAACCCGCGGCAACACAATCCGGAATATTGGATTTGTCTCAGAATTTCAAACTTAACAACCAGCAAATCGCCTCCGCCCATGACCAGGCTTATGACAAGTCGGTCGCCCCGACCCATATCGACAACATTCATGTAACAGAACTCGACCTCCATCATGTCCTGAAATATCCAGCATTGCCGCTGCCCATGATCACAGCGCCTCTGCTAGCAACGACGCCGGACAGCGTTGCGCAAAATGTGGCTGACAACAAGCCCGCTGGTTCCTGGAAACCTGCTATGCTTGTTAGTTTTTCAGGAACAAATACATCGCAGAGTGTCTATCTGCTGCCAAGCGCACATTCGCGTATCTTGAAGGTTTCTTTCCCCAATTCTGTCGCCAATATTGGTTATAAAATCGGTGTTGGGATGCAGGTAAAAAGCTATCAACTGATGCTCAATTACAGTCACTTGCAGTATCAAACGGAATACGTGTATGCGCTCGAAGAGTTTACCGCCGTGCCGACAAATGCAAGTTACAATTTCAGAAGACTGGGCACGGCCCGTGTTGTAAAAAGCACATTTGATGTCGTAGGCCTGGCCGCCAGGAAGCATTTCGATTTCGAGACAAAACCTTTGGGCGCGCTGTACGCGCAAATAGGAATGGAGTATTCCCGTTCTGTTACAGGCTCGGATCAGCAGTTGCTCGCAGCAACAATAGCCGCCGGCAAAAGGATTTTTACAGGCCCTAAGGCTACGATTTTGATCGGGCCTTTCTTCGAATATAACTTGCTTCGCATGCTGACAGCAGAAGAAAATGTAAAAATCAGGACAAATCAGGTTGGGATTTCGCTCGGTTTGAAATTTAATAATTGAGTCGGATTATCCTGAGCGACATTGGGGAAATTTCTTTAAAATTTTTTTAGAAATGAAGCAGCGGTTACATAGGGAAATCGCGTCTGTATAAAAAAACTCAACTCTACCTCCGAATGCAGGCTAAGGATCAGGCTGTGCCCTTGCTATCAGGCTCTAAAACGCTCGTAGTAGCAACATTTTTCATGCTAGTTGTGCTCATCAGCAGGTGCAGCCGCGAAAAAGTTCAACCCCATTTGGATGTCCCCGGCAGCGCAAGGGACATGATTTACCAAAAATATCCGGCTGCGGAAATTTCGAAGATGAGGGTTTTGGAGTTAGGCAAGGTTTATCAACTCAGTTTTCGGTATAAAGGCGCTAATTATCAATCGGTTGTCAATAATGCAGGCATTTTAAACACGGCCAGGCAGGCAGACGAAGAAATTCCTGAGGAGCTACTTGCGAAGCTGCAAACTTTGGCTATCAGAGGTGGCCGCATCAGCAATCACAGGGTCGTGGAATCTTACTATACGGGAGGTGTGGATAAGGAAGATGTCTATGATTATCACCTGAATGGAAAAGCTTATGTGCTGACGGCAAACGAGGACCGTGTTGTTCTCCGGCCTTACCAACAAACTTCCTACGTCACAAAATCCATCGATGACCTTCCCGAAAAGATCCGGGAATTTATCAATTCGAGACACAAGCCCAACCACGCCTTTGTCAACAGCCTGACCAATTTGAATGAGCCAAGCAGGCAGCACATTATGGAAAATAATGAGCTTACTTTCATGGAGTGTGGGGTAGGCATCTTTCCGGATGGGTCAAAAACGTACTCAGTTACTGTCAATTTTCTGGGTGTTACCGGATTGTCGGGGATGCGATTTGACGAGGATGGAAATTTAATATCTATTCCTCAGTTTAACCGTATCAGACAATTTAACACGGATTTCACAACACTCTCGTGGATTTCCAATTTGAAAACGAGTGAAATCAAGTATTTCCGGGACCTGTTCGCGGGGCAATCTCATCTTTTCGGCTTCAACCTGGACAGCCAGCAGAATTTTGGGAAAAGTTTTAAAAGTGAGTTCGAGAATTTCAAGTGCTATGAATTCGAACTGTATAATAGTAATCGCGAGCGCTGGAGCATGCATTACAATGAGCAGAAAGCACTCGTTTATTATTCCTATTCCTCGCCGCAGTAAATCCAAATCCCTACAGTTTTAAGTATACCAATGCATAAATCTATACTTTGTGTTCTGGCGAAAGCACTAATGCTCGTGCTTTTTGGCTCGCCCGTTGTTTTCTCTCAAATTAAAATTACCTCTCCGGTTTATCAAGCTGTATATCAAAGGGATATTCAGGGTTGGAGGACCGTTTCGGTTTCCGGCACATACTCGGTGCCGGTTGACAAAATAGAAATAAGGGCAGTCCCGGTTGCAAAAGGCCAGGAAGTAGACATTCCATGGCAGGAGCTGCAACAGAAGCCGCAGGGGGGCGTTTTTCTGGGGGATATAAAGCTAAAAGGAGGCTGGTACTCTCTGGAAGTGAGGGGCATAACCAATGGCAGCGTGGTAGGCCGTGACGTTCTCACACGCATGGGAGTGGGAGAGGTCTTCATCATTGCAGGGCAATCCAATGCACAAGGGCTCAAAGACAAACCTGCTCCTCCCGGCGCAACGGACGATCGCGTGCTCTACATTGATAACTACGAAAACGACGAGCTCGGCCAATATCCCGACTTGCTGACTGATCCTGTGCCGCCATCTTTTTCAAAAATAACCAGTAACCTGAAAACAATGTCGCCCCGCGGCCAAACCGCCTGGTGCTGGGGCATTCTTGGTGACCAGCTGGTTGCGCATCTGGATGTGCCCGTTGTGTTCATTAATGTTGCTTGGGAGGGAACAGCCATTAAAAACTGGGCGGAAAGTGCCGCCGGCGTCCCGACGACGAGTTTATACGGACATGTGTATGCGAAGGATATGCCCTACGCCAACCTGAGAATTGCTGCCCGTAACTATGTCAACCAATATGGGGTCCGGGCAGTGCTTTGGATGCAGGGAGAAACTGACGCTGTATACAAAACACCTTCGGCCGATTACAGCCGTGACTTGCAGTTTCTCATGAATCGCCTGGGCATTGATACCGGAAAAAGGATTACCTGGGTTATTGCCAGAACATCGCGCGCATCCGCTGCGAGAGAAATACCATCGTCAGTCAATCCCGATATTATTGCCGCGCAGAATGCTGTTTTGAATACAGACTTTAATCCAACATATCCCGGGCCTGAAACCGATCCTTTGGTCCCAAACCGAATCGATGGAACGCATTTCGAAGGTGTGGAAGGATTAACCATCCTGGCCAATGCATGGAATGCAAGTCTGGACGCCAACTTTTTCTCAACTGTTACGCCAGCCAATCCGGCAGAGCTGCCGCCGGTCACTACAAGCTGCGTTACCGAAAACAATGCAGTCACCGTTTCGCTCCCGACAGGTTATCAATCCTATGAATGGACGACTGGGGAACGCGGCAACACGATTCAGATATCTTCCCCCGGAACTTACCGCGCAACCGTCAGGGACGCATCGGGAAACTCCATTCTTACGCCTATCATCGTGCTGGAAAGCGACCCTAAGCCGGTGCGTCCAGGCATTGTGGAAGAAGGCCAGCAGCAAGCCTGCGCCAATTCCTCATTTCAATTCAATATTTCCAGCGGGACAGATCTATACACCTGGTATCGCGAAGGTTCCACAACGCCCTTTGCGACGGGGCCGGTTGCAAAGGTGGAAGAAAGTGGTAATTATTATGTAAAAGGACAAAATGTATTCGGCTGTTTTTCAGAAAATTCGGCCCCTTCTTCCCTCATGATCCGGCCACCTGTTGCGCCGCCCGTTATCGAACCTTCCGGCCCGTTTTCGCTCATGGCGCGCGTTGAAGGCGAGGGCAACAAGGTCGAATTTTTGTGGAGCAGACCGGGGTCAGAGAGCGACACCACTGCCGAAATCGTTAAAATTTTGAAAACCGGACTGTATTCTGCCCGGGCAAAAGTTGCATACACTCTGGAAAATAATGTACTTAGCTGCTATTCCGACAAGGCATCATTAGAGATCACGGAAGTTGAGAAAACTGATGTCGTCGTGTATCCTAATCCGGTCCAGAACAATTTCGTTTATATTGAGTCAAAGGACGACATTCAGGACGCGCGGGTTACCTTATTCGATATCAAAGGAAGGGCCTTAAAGTCAGTTTCTCTCGATTCTTTCGGAAGCAGGGTGCAGCTGGATACAGGCCACCTGCCATCGGGCAAATACATTATCCAGGTAACCGGCAAAGGCCAGAAAGTAACCAAACAGCTTATTTTTAATTGAAATGCAAACTGCACGACGCGCGGTTTGCCTACATTTTAACGTTTCGCTTCACTCCGCTCCGGCAATTGCCTGCAATCGGTTTTGGCCAGCGCAACACCTGAGTATTGCACTTTGGATCTGTCTTTGAATGCGAATTTGCCGTCTTTAAATGTTCTTTTGCCGCGTCCTTCTATGAGTAATGTGTCTTTTCGGAGGAATGTGACTTCGTTGACATATTCGGAATCGGATGACATGAATGTGTACAGGCCCCAGATGGTGTCGCCGTGCATTGTTCCCATGAGCAGGCCGTTATCCTGATGTTTTTCATACAGTTTGTAACCCAGGCTGCCCTTGATGCTGTCTCCATAAACAAGTGCATTGAGCAGCACCGTGTCTTTTTTGACGAAGGAAGCATAGCAGAAATTGAAGACGCTGTCGGAATCCGATGTTTTTTTATTTAGACCTGTATTTTCAGTAGGCCCGGAATTACAGGAAGTGAGGAAAATGAATGCTAGGGAAATCAGGACGATACAAGTTTTCATAGAGCTTTTTTTGGCTTTACAGGTTTGTGGCAGGCGTGACCTGCTTTCCGGCAAAGCTAAATCAGTATCGGTCGGATAAAAGTGATGGTCATCAGTTTACAAAACGATAATGGTCACAACGCCCCGATGATCCGGTCGATATCAACATAATACCTTCCCGATTCTACATCAATCCCAAGCAGGATCTTGCGACAGGTGTCCGTCGTGATCGCCCCGCCCAGTGCAACGGCGGAGCCTAACTGCGGCCAGGATGAAATCGTTTTTCCAACCTCATGCAACGAGGCTTTCAGGCGTTCCGAAATGTCATTTGTGTTAATTATTTTTCCCACAATCTGTATTTTTTCCTGTGTGGAAAGATTTTTCAAACTGCTGGGATCAATGTCCGCAAGCAGGCCGTGCAGGATTGGACGCCGCGGCTCTTTGTCGAAACGCTCGATATCGATCATTCCCCGGTCGCTGGTGTCCATAACGACCGGAATTTCGAAATGTCGTGCCCTGTGCCGTGCGAGGACCTTAATGTCGAGACCGTCGCATACTTCTACCAGCATATCAAGCTTTCCGTTTTCTGTCAGAAAATCATCGATATTGCCTTCCGAAATCCCGTTGCGAACGATCCGCACCTGGATAAAAGGATCGATTTCTGCGATCGCGCGCGCAGCAACAACAGACTTGTTCATGCCCAGGTTGTGCGTACTGGTCTGAATGCGGTTTAAGTTTGAAAGCTCGATGAGATCATAATCGGCCAGCCGCAATTCGCCCACCGACCTTTCGGTTGCCAGCGTCATGGCAACCGCATGCCCGATCGACAGACCAATGATGCCAACCTTTTTGGTAGACAATAATTGCTGTTCCTCACGGGTAATCTTACAGTTGTTCCGATTGGTCCTGACCTTTCCAAATTCTTCATTATCAAGCAAATGGACTAACCTCCTGCTCCAAGGATAATAAACCCAGACACCATATTCCTGAAATGTCAGTCCGCCGAGACGTTCCTGTATGCAGGCGTCTGATTGTTCGGGGCTAAGCCTGATGGCAGGATTTTCAATTTTTACAAGTTCAAAAAGCTGATCGTAAATGGTGTCAAACATCATAATGTCAGGATTCCGCTCCATAAGAACTTCCAGCCTTTTTTTGTCCTCCAAATGATGCAGGCGATAGAAAAGTGGTCTGAATGTAGCTTCCAGTCGCTCAGAAGTCCTTTCCGCGGGCTTTGTTAATGTATCCATGCGCATTCTGTCCGGAATTTGATTTGAATTTTTTTTGAGTAAGATCAATGTGTATTAAGCGCTGACGGCATTATATTCAGCAAGATGCGATTTACTTTCAGGCTCTGCTTTTACAGTTTTTTCTGAGAAATGATCGCCTAAGACATCGATGCCATATCTGCAAACAATACCGGCGAGAATGGCGCGGTTGATGTGCTTTTGCGACATACTGTGGATCTCCGAAAGCACAGCAGCCGAAGAAGTGGGAAATTTAAAGCCTGGATAACCATTGTCATTTTGCTCTGCATAAATTCCCGCCATCATCGGCAGCAGATCCGCGTGATACTTCACCGCATTCGTCGAACACGAGTAAAGGCAATATTTGGCATTATCTAAAATCGAAATCCCAATCGCCGCCAACATAGCAAATCTGCACAACCCTAACCCCCGAAACTCGTCCGAAACAGCAACCCTGCTCAACTCGACAGTAGCGTCTCTGAAATGCAGGTTGTTGCCGGATTTTATATCAAAGGCATATTCGGTTGGAAGAGAATCAGACATGTCGGGCTTGATTCCGAGGCCAAACTTATGGTTAATGCTTGCCAACTGTTTTTCAATCGCTGCATTAACCTCCCTTCTCACCACCCGGATCGTAGCAATTTGTCGCCCTTCGGAAAATATTCCAATCAGGTTTGCTTTCCAGTCACTTGGCAGCAGATCATATTTATTGTCCAGATATTCTCCTGAATATTCTTTCTGGTAAATCTTTCTTCTCAGGGCAAGATGGTCTGTTAAATCGGCCTCGCTTTTAAGTTCTCTGAGTTCAAAATGGCTGAGTAAATACTGGAAGTTAAATTCCATTGGAGTAGATTTTTAAGTTTAAAACAAATGGCTGGAAACCCGTAATCGATGCGTTGAACAAAACTACTGTCAGCTGACAGGCCAGGCTTTAAACATTCATTAAGAAGTATTAAGAATTATAAAAATGAAGCGATGCCTCGGAGCGCAATTTGATGTTTTTCAGAAATGCTGTTCAATTTTTAACTTAGGTTAAAACTTAACCCGATATGATTGCAGAACTTCGTGATGATTTGACCTTTTCTGGTCTGACAGCACTGGTACGCAATCATATTTTTCATATATAATCCGCTTGATGAAATGGCTGACAAAAACAGCATTATCGCACAGCACCTGAAACAATTTGCTTCTCTGACGGACAGGGATATAGCTGAAAGTCAGCCATTTTGGAAGCCGAGGAAGATTAAAAAAGGCGATTTTTTCAATATGCAGAGCATGGTCTGCAACGACCTGGGTTTAGTAGTGAAGGGCATTTTTCGCATCTATTACCGCGATCCTAAAACTGAAACGGATAAGAATCTTTTCTTTTTCTCCGAAAACCAGTTTGTGGTTTCATTCCGGAGCTTCATCTCCCGCAATCCCTGCTGGTATTTTATCGAAGCAATGGAGGACTCTGAAATCGTTTTTATCTCTTACAAAGACCTCAATGGCTTGTACGACAGCAATCCAAACTGGGCGAAATTTGGACGGTTACTTGCCGAGCTGTTCTTTTCCTATGCGCAGACACGTGCCGAAGAATTCATGCTTTTTTCTCACGAGGAACGTTATCTGCGATTACTGGAAGAACATCCTAACATTGTGGAGCGCATACCAGCCTATCACATTTCTTCATTCCTTGGTATAACCAATCCGTCGCTGAGCCGGATCAGAAAACGCATTAAAAAATAAAGCCGGACCATTGCCGGCTATAAATTTAGGATTACGCGGCAGGACCGGCAGTTTTGGATAAACGAAAAGCGGCCAGGACATAATAAAAGGCGCCAAAAGCCGCATAACCCGCCAGACTTGCAATTCCTTTTGTCGGGTCGTGGGCCAAAACGATAAACGAAATGCCGGCAAGGACCGACTGGCCTCCGCTCAGGATCATCGGCCATTGGCCTCCCAGTGACTTTCTGCGGCGCAGACCAAGGATCAATTGAATGAGACCGGTAAAGATGGCCCAGGCGCCAAATACCATCAGCGCTTCGGGAACGCCCTTCTGCAAAGCAATGCCCACAGCCAGAGCAGTCACAATGCTGATCAGCGCATTTACATATTGCGGGGTTGCGGAGGCACTATTACGATTGGCACGGATATCGAGGAAAGTGCCCACCACGTCCCAGGCGGGATAAATAACGAGCAGCGCAGTAGCAATGCCCATCGATTTGTCAGCAAAAAGTGTGATGAGAACTGCCCAAATCACTGAGAAAGCGGCGCGGATGAAATAAAGCCTGCGTAATGCGTGGGCTATGCCGGTGGCAGGACCGCCGGTTACTGAATGGGAAACAAATGAAGATGACATGATTTCAAAATTTAAGTTATTTGTCACCCCAAAGTTTCGCCCTTCTTTCCTGCCAAAATTTCACTTAGGTTAAAAACAAGAAAAAATCTATTCGCTACGTAAAGACTTGACCGGATTCATCAACGCCGTAGCAACTGTTTTGCTGCCAATGGATATGAGTACCAACACCATGACCAACAGGGCAGGAGCGGAAAAAAGCCACCAGCTCAGTTCAATGCGGACAGCGTAATGCGCCAGCCAGTTTTTGACCAGCAAGAATGTGATCGGTAAGCCGATGAGTATGGCTATAGATACAGTCCTGATAAAATCTTTGGACAACAAAAGCATCAGGCTTGTGGTGCTTGCCCCAATTACTTTGCGGATCCCGATTTCCTTGGTTCTCTTTGAGACAGTAAAAGTTGCAAGTCCGAACAGGCCGAAGCAGGAGATCAGGATGGCAAAGCCGGTTAATGCGCCGAAAACCTGCTGGAAGCGGTCGTCGGATTTATACTGTTTGTCGTATTCGCTGTCTAAAAAGAAATAGCTGAATGGTGCGTAAGGGAAGTTGGCCTCGTAAACCTTTTTCAATGAAGCAAGTTGCTCATCCGCATTTCCCGCCGTGAATTTCACACTTGCAAATGAACGGAAGTGCGGAGAATACAGGTGGATGATTGGAATGTGGGCGGCTTTTGGTGATTCGTAATGATAATTTTTGACAACGCCCCGGATGGTTGCTTTGTGTCCCCACATATCAACACCCTTACCGATTGCCGCTTCGGGCGTCGCAATCCCCCAAAGCCGGATGGTTTCCTCATTGACGATCAGCTGCCGGTTGATGGTGTCCGAAAAACCGTGAATTGTCATCGCATCGAAGTTTTTTCCAGCGAGCAGTTTAATGCCCATTACATTGAAAAACGAAGTGTCAGCCTCCGTAATATAGTAATTGTAGTACGTTTTCTTAGCGGCCCCGGACAGATTCAGTCCAGTCGTCGTTCCCATTTGCGTCGATCCCAGACCTGGCACAGTTCCCGAAAATGAAACCGATTTGACATTGGACTGGTCAAGCAGCATTTGCCTGAACGCGCCATTGTCCTTATGCGCATCATTTGCCACCGGAGCTTCAACTACGAGTGTATGGTCCATGTTGAGGCCCAGGTTTTGCTGCCTCAAAAACTTCACCTGCTGGTATACGGCAAACGTTTGCACAAGCAGGATGATCGTGACTGTAAATTGAAAAACAACCAAGGCTTTGCGCAAGAATACGCCTTTCGCTGAACGAGAGAACTGCCCTTTCAGCACAGCGGCCGGATCAAACGAAGAGAGAACAAAGGCCGGGTAAAAGCCCGATAAAGAAATACTCAATAACAGGAATGTCCCGAGACTCTCCCAAAAAAAAGCATCTTCAAAAACAACAAAACCCTCGGGTAGCCCCGCCATCTCAATAAATACCGAAGAAAAAGCTGCTACCAGCACAACCGCCACAAGTCCCGCCAGCACATTGATGAGCACGGCTTCCATGAAAATTTGTGTCCTTATCTGACCACTCGTTGAACCAACCACTTTACGCATGCCAATTTCCCGCGCGCGGTCAAGCGCTTTGGAGGTGGTAAGATTTACATAGTTTACAAAAGCAGTCAGTAACACAAGAAATGCTACTCCCAGCAGAAAATACACCGACTGCGCGTCGCCGCCCGGTTCGGTCTCATAAGTCTTGTTAGAATGCAGGTGAACATCGCTGATCTTCTGCGCAACGACCCGCTCATTAACTATCTTCTTTTCGTTGACCAGCCGGTCACTGAACGCAGCCAGCGATTTTGTAAATGCTTCGTAAGTCGTATTTGTGTCCAGTTGAAGATAAGTGTATGTGTTATTGTTGTTCCAATTATCATCCGATTCGCCAAAATCCGACACCATGGTCGGATAAGATACAATCATATCGAATTTAAGGTGCGTGTTTGCGGGGCTGTTTGGCACCACGCCAACCACTTCCAGCAGAACAGTGCCATTTCTCCGCGGTAACTTTAATGTTTTGCCGAGAATGTCAAGTGTCTTGAAATAAGCCAGCGCCAACGATTCTGTCAGGACAACCTGCCGCGGTTTGGTAAAAAGATCTTTCCGGCTGCCCCTGAGCAGCGGATAATGGAACATTGAAAAAAAGGCCGAATCGACCGCGTAGACATTGTTTACCAGATAATATTTATCGTCCAGCTGGACAGTCACATTGGGTTTCCGCAACGGATAAGCACGCGTGAAATTGACAACCTCGTTCATTTCGCGCATCGCCCTGGGCCCGACCGGCGGATACATCTCAGCATCCTGCGCATCCAATGCGCCATTGTTCAGGTAATCCATAGAGATCCGCACGACCTGCTCCGACAGCGGATAAGATTTTTCGTAGCTTAATTCAAAGCGAACATACTGAATGATCAGCAACGCCACGGCCAAACCAGTGGCCAGACCCACGACATTAATAAGTGTAAACGTGTTGTCCTTCCTGATAATCCGAAGGGCGATTTTGAGGTAGTTTGTAAGCATGTTTTTCTGCTTTTGAATGTGTTTTTTAATTGCCTTCGTTGCCGGCTTGCCCGGATGTCCAATTAATTATATCAGGATACAAATCGGCAACAGTCTGACCCGGCTTTCTGTTTTTATATAAGCGCAGCAATTGCTGGTTAAATGCTTTGAATTGCTGAAAACCGCGCGACTCGGTCATGATGTTTTCAATGCGGTCATTGAGTAAAGCAAATGTTTTCTGATCAAAAATATCTGAATAAAATAATGTAACTAATCCGTAATTCATGTACTCTTCAAAACACACCAGTGCATTATTATATCCTGCGGAAGGTTTGCCGGGAGTGACCCAGTTGGACAAATCTTTGAATGAATTATGAATGGCTTTTTCATGCTTCTCTGCTTCGGGGTTCAGGTAAGCATGATTAATTTCGGTAAATGCAATCATCATCCGCTGACCTTTCAAAACTCCGGCAGGTTGAGCTTTATCTTTCCCACTAATAAAAGGAAAATTGACATGTGCTTGTGCCTCTGTAAAACCATTATCCGTTAAAGAACTGGCAGATTGGTTCCATCCGACCAAAGGAGAAAAGATCACTTTGATAGCGGAATTCTTAATGGCTGGAAATTCGCGTGTAAGCCATTTTTTCATGCCGGATACATCAACGTTATCCGTGTAATCTTTTTTCAACCCGGTATAATAAGGCAATTGCTTCTTGTAAAATGCACGAAATCCGGATTTGCTGGCAAATGCTTCCAAAACTGGAATGTAAGGATCCAATTCGTTCTTTTCGCCAGATGCTATTCGATCATAAATGCCTCCGTTTACGATTTTATCACCAGAGAAGATATACGCATAACTGTCCATTTTTAAATGTAGATAAAAGAATTCCGGCGAGAGCTGCAACAGCGAATCGACTGACCGTACAGCTGCTTCCTGCTTATACGCAGTAAAATGGGTGATCACGTTTTTATAATAGTCCGTGTCTTTATAAATGGCATTCGTTTCTCCGTATCGGGTGAGGGCAATGATGATATTTACCAACTCATATACTTCCGGAATTTCAGTAGAAGTTTTACCCTCATTTTTTACTTTATATGCATCACTGAAGGACGCAGGTTTGACTAATTTTTGTATTGAAAAAACGCACGTAACTGTGTCTCCCTGGGTTTCTCTGACAATTTTAAATACACTATTCTTTTTAGGTTTCAGCACCATTAATATGGAATCCGATTTTGATACCAGCTTGAATACGGACGAATCCTGCGGTACAACGAAAACGTAACTGAAATGCGGACCAAGTTTATTTATACCATTGAAATCATCCCGTTGACCATCCAGGTACATGATTAAATTATCCGAAGATGCATGCAAAATGGGCACTGGATTGTGCTGTGCTAGAGCAGTGAATTTAGTTAAGCAAATGAATACGAAAACACGGATTAGCTTCATTTTTAAATATAGAAATATGACAAAACAATTAACGGTTTATTTAAATGATTGTAAAATACCCGCTGCTAGATACTATTCATTTTTGAGTGATTTCACAGGATTCATAAGCGCTGCTCTGATGCTTTGGAAACTAACGGTAATTAAGGCAATGCTTACCGCTAATGTTCCGGCCAGGACAAAAACCCACCATTGGATTTCAACCCGGTAATTGAAGCCTTGCAGCCAGCGACTCATCATGTACCATGCAATAGGAGAGGCGATCAGGATGGCAAATAATACGGGTTTTAAAAAATCACCCGAGAGCAACGTTACTATGCTTTTTACAGATGCGCCCAGCACTTTCCGGACGCCGATTTCTTTGGTACGCTGCTCGGCCATAAATGTCGCCAGACCGAACAAGCCCAGACACGAAATGAATATGGCAATGGTTGTAAACGTTGTAAAAAGCGCCTGTGTCCGTTGTTCTGCACGGTACATTGCATCAAAACTTTCATTCAGAAAAGAATATTCAAACGGCTGACCGGGTGCGATTTTCTTCCATTTATTTTCCAATGCGGATATTGAAGCGGATATATCCGATGTTTCCAGTCGCAGCGACACGGCATCAATGCTTTTGCCGGAGACAATATCAGCATCCAGCATGAAGCACAACGGTTCTATTCGGGTTCGCAACGATTCGTAATGAAAATCTCTGACGACACCCACAATTGTTAATCTTTCACCGCCTTGCTTGTGAATGCTTTTTCCAATGGGTTCTTTGTAGCCAAGCTGTTTCGCGGCAGTTTCGTTGATCACGACGCGGGATGAATCAGCCGCCTGGCTTTTCATGAAATTACGACCTTGAATCAACATCATTTTGTACGTTGCCAAGTAATCTTCATCAACTTCCCACTCCTGCATGGGTACCGAATACTTTTGGTCAGTCTGGCCCTCAGGATACCAGTAGTCGCCGTTCCGTTTGGAGGTTACGGGCAGAAAACTGCTGATACTCGCCGCCTTGACCTGTTCATCCTGCAAAGCAATTTCCTTAAAAGTGCGAAGCCGGTTTTCCGGCACTTCGGGTGTATTCAGGATAATTACCTGTTCTTTTCCATAGCCCACGTTTTTGCTTTGAATAAATTGCAGCTGCTGGTTAATCAGTAAAGTCGCGATGATCAGGATCACTGACATCGAAAATTGAAATACGACCAACGAACTGCGCAGGCTTTGCCTTTTCGGATGTGAGCCGGAACCGTTTTTGATGGCGGCTGCCGGCTGAAAAGAGGAAATATAAAAGGCAGGATATATTCCGGCCAATAAGCCAACAGCAACTGCGCCCAGGAATACAATGAAAGCAACCGGCATCGTTGTGAATTCCGAGACCAACAAACTTTCGCCGGTCAATGAATTGAAAACAGGCAGCAGGCTTACCAAGCTTCCAATCGCAACGAGCATTGAGATAAATGCGATCAGCATGGACTCAGACAAAAACTGATATATCAAACCAATGCGATTAGACCCCAACACTTTCCGGACACCGATTTCCCGTGCACGTTTGATGGATCGGGCCGTTGTTAAATTGATGAAATTCACAACCGCGATCAGCAGGATGAAAAGGGCGATGCCAGTGAAAATATAAATATATTCGATGCTGCCATTCGGCATCAGTTCACCGGCTCTGTTGGAATGTAAGTGAATGTCTGTGAGTGGGATCAGCGAATACCGGAAGTAGTTGCCTTGCTTGCGTGCTTCGGCTAATGTTGTGTTGAAAAAACGTCGTAAGGCAGGGTCAAGATAGGTTTGCAATACTTTCTCAAATTTAGCTTCGACGGCTTCTGGACTGGTTCCGGGTTTGAGCAGAATGTAGGTGTTAAAAATATGGTTTCCCCATTTGTCTGCTTTCGCGTCCCTGGTCTCCCAAAGTGGCAGAATGAAGTCGGCCTGGAAATGTGATTGTGCTGGAATGTCGCCGATGACAGCCGTTACTTGCCTGGACTCGTTGTTATTGAAAGTCAAAACTTTATTCAAGGCATGGACTGTCCCAAAATACTTTCTGGCCATTCGCTCGGTAATAACAACTGAATTGGGTTTTGCTAAGGCTGTTGTTGGGCTGCCCGACAGCATTTTTAATGTAAAGACACGGAATAAAGTAGAATCTGCAAGCAAAATAGCCTGTTCACGAACATTGTCGCGTGTGCTTTTTACCAGACAGTTCTGATTTTTGCTCAACCTGACAGCCTCTTCCACTTCCGGGAATTCTCTTTTCAAAGTTGCACCCAGCGGGGTAGGAGCGGCGGCCGTTTGCAGGCCTTGCAATGAGAAGCTAACGTCGCTGTTTACTCGGTATATACGGTCTGAATTTTCATTGTAGCGGTCGAAATTCAGCTCATTTTTGATATACAAACCGATAAAGAGCGCGATCGTCAATGCGGTGGCTAACCCGGTAACCGTAATTGCAGAGTACCATTTGTTTTGGATCAGGCTCCGCAGCGCCATTTTGATATAATTTCGTAGCAATCGCGTGGGTCGGTTAGGTTGGTCAGTATTCCTGATTGCCAGGTCAAGTATTATGCCATCGCGATAATCATCGATTCTATGTTGTAAAGCGCATTGCTGCCAAAGAATTTGTCCGATTTCGGACAGTGCCGGATATGAATGTCCGTATTGAGCATTTGATCCGAAATAGGAATGCTCTCACGAATGAAAGCATTTCAGTGGCTGGCAACAGAACCCTTCGCTTCAATAGTTTTCATCATTTTAGTATTTAATAACATGATGTGACTTTTGGTGATGTCGCTTCGTTATAAAACCAATCAGGATAAATGATGACTCTACAGTTCAAGCAAACATACAGTGTCCCATGTTGTATTGTGCTCCTGCTCATTTTCAAAAGCTGCATTGTGCCGTTTTCGCCTCCCGAGGTGAGCCTGGACGAGCAATATCTTGTAGTTGACGGTTTTTTCAATGTGGGCGGCAATGACACCAGCCGCATTGAACTGCGCAGGACACAAAATGTGAACCAGACGGAGCAGCCGATCATTGAGACAGGTGCTTCCCTGATGGTGGAGGGAGAGACCGGGACAAATTATGAATTTGTTGAAGCTGCCGCCGGAATGTATGTGCTGCCGCCGGCTGCATTCAACATGCGCGATAAGTACCGGATCAGGATTCAAACAGACAACGGACAGGAATATGTGTCGGATTTCGTATCCGTTAGTGTCACGCCGGTAATTGATAGCGTTACCTATAAGTTGGATGCGGTCCGCGATGCAATGATATTTTATGTCAATGCACACGACGGGCAGAACAAGACACAGTTTTACCGCTGGAAGTTTGATGAAACGTGGGAGTACGAGTCTACCTATTCGTCGGCTCTGGAAATTGTGGATAGTCAGATCGTGTCCCGGCGGGAGAACATTACCAAGTGCTGGGGGAATAAAAAGAGCGGCAGCATTTTACTGGGAAGTACGGTTCGGCTTAGTGAGGATATCATTAAAAATCTTCCCTTAAACACGGTCCCTGTATCCTCCAATAAGCTTTTCAGAAAATACAGCATTTTGGTTAAACAATATGGTTTGTCCCGGGAAGCATTTGAATACTGGACAGAGCTTTCCAAATCGACACAACTCACAGGAGGTTTGTTTGATCCGCAGCCAGGGCAGGTGACCGGAAACATCAAAAACATTTCTGATCCCAAAAACCTTGTATTCGGTTATTTCAGCGCATCCACCGAGGAAACCAAAAGAGTGACCATCAGCCCGAGCTTGGGCAGGTTTCCAAGATGCACGGAACCTGACACCATCCCGGTTCAATGCACCAGATTTCCTGATGATCCCTGCGCATTCAACACGCAAAAACTCCTGCTGACCTATTGGGGCCCGCGCTCGGATTACGTCCTTGTAGCCACTCCCGAATGCACAGACTGCCGCACAGCCGGTGGCACCACGAAGAAGCCTGCATTCTGGTAATGGATTCAAATTCTTAAACCAAATCAATGATTTTATACTATTTACTTCCCTGGGATACACAGAATTTTGTGTAAAAAAGGAAAGTAAAAAATGAAAACAACTCAAAACATGGAAATCGAAGTTGCCTTTCAACTTCGGAAAAAGTATAAGACTATCAATGGGCTGCGAACGGCTTACCTGGACTATGGCAAAGGTGATCCCATTATTTTTCTTCACGGCAACCCAACGTCAAGCTATATCTGGCGAAATGTTCTTCCATATCTACAGGATCTGGGACGGTGCATTGCTCCTGACCTGCCGGGCATGGGAGATTCGGGACATTTCAGCAATGCCTCGGATTATAATTTTGCTAATAACATGATGCATCTGGATATGCTTTTCAGCACGCTCGGCATTCATGAAAATGTCATTTTTGTGGCGCATGACTGGGGCTCAGTGCTTGCTTTTGACTGGGCAAGAAAACATCCCGGTGCTGTGAAAGGGATCGTATATATGGAAGCCATTACCAAGCCGCGGACATGGGACGAAGTGCCCGGTGCAGCACGCGAAACTTTTCAAAAACTGCGGACAAGTGAAGGCGAAGAAATGGTGCTGATGAAGAACTCATTCATAGAGTTTAATTTACCAAAAACGATCCTGCGCACATTGTCGAACGATGAAATGGCGGAATACCGTCGCCCATTTTCTGAGCCCGGTGAAGGCAGGCGGGCCATGCTTGCCTGGGCCAGACAATTGCCTCTCGGCGGTGAACCGGCGCATATGATCAGCATTGTAATTGAAAACAGCAGCTGGCTGGAAAAAAGCAGTATCCCCAAACTATTTATTGAGGCAACACCCGGCACATTGGCGGAAGCGGAAAAGCAGGCCTGTTTGTCCTGGCCAAATCAAACCCATATCACGGTTAAAGGACACCATAACTTACAGGAAGATTCCGCTGCGGATATAGGCATCGCTATTTCGGAATGGTTGCGGAAAGTTTTGTAAGTCAGTACATTTGCATCTTAGCTATGAAAACATTTGAACCTGCCTCCTGTCTGAGCCCGTTCATCAGGGCGTTTGTGGTTGTGGAAAGCAACGGCTCCTTTGCGAACCGTTTGTTGCCAGATACTTCTGTTGTAGCAGCCATCCGCTTGCAGGGGCATGTACATTATCGGGAGCAGAATGGAAACAATTGCCTCCCTATGCTGTCGCTATCCGGACTGAGAAAATCTTTCAGGATTGCTGAATACGGCCAAAACAGTGCTAATATTCTTGTCCAGTTCAAAGAAGGCGGCGCTGCTGCCTTCTTCCATTTGCCAATTCACGAACTGTTCGAACTGAATGTCGCACTAGATCACTTTTTCAAGCACTCCGAATTAATGTTTTTGCAAGAACAGCTGGAAGCAGCTGAATCCATTCAAGGCAAAGTCAATGTTGTGCAGCGGTTTTTCATTGCAAGGATTCGGGGTCAAAAAAACGATCTGCTCATTAAGCACTCCGTTGAAAAGATAAAAGCTGCAAAAGGAATTCTTAGTGTGAAAGAACTGTCCGACAACCTGCACGTTAGTTTAGATGTTTTTGAAAAAAGGTTTCGAAAGACTGTCGGGACAACGCCCAAGCAATTTGCTGATATAGTCCGTATGAAAGTGCTCATCGGGCAGGCAACGGCAAATAAGCCGCTTCTTGATTTAGCACTGGATGCAGGTTTCTTCGACCAATCCCACTTTATCAAAAACTTCAAAACGTTCACCGGGCAGACGCCGAAAGAATTTTTCAATGCAGGAAGACACTCCGGTTAATTCTGCTTTTCTTTTTGAAGATGTATTAATGGTTTGTAACTTCCTATAACTATTTTTGGCATAAATAATCAACCTGCTTAATGAGGCTATCTTCAAACCTGTATGCAAGCTTGCTCGGATGTCTTGCCATTGCTCTGACATCTTGTGAAGGAACACTTATGGAATCTGAAAAGACGTATAATCTGGACGTTCTCAGGCCCGATCGTGATACGTCGTTCGTAATCCAAAACAGAAAAGCGCCCACATTTATCGAATTTTCGTTTGAAGGGGAGCTGTCTCACAGCGCCGCAATTCATTGGTCCTCAGATCCCAGGTTTGAATCTAAAACGGAAATACTAATTCCTGCCGGGAAGCTCGGCCAGCCTGAGGCCAGGAATGACTATTACAGTCAGCGGGTTTATATAAATTATAAATCCCTGAATGACTCAACGTCTGGAAAGCTTCGGATAAAAGTAAAAATCTGATGATCTGATTACAGCAGCACAGCAGGCCCGGACGCAAGCGGACTTTCAGCTTGCAAACCCACTACATTCAACGCTTTTTGCTTGTAGCTGGCCAGTTTTGCTTTGGCAATGGCGGGTTCTCTGATCATGCTTAAATAGAAATAGGCGCCATCCAGGATCGTAAATATAAGATCGGCACATTCGTAAGGGTTTTCAACTGAAAGGCTGCCGTCTTCATTACATGCGTCAATCAATTCGCAAAGCTTGTGTCTGAGGCTTTCCAGCAGCGATTTATATCTCGTTTTAATTTTCTCGTCTCTGAACGATAGCGCATAGCAACTGTAAAAAAGCCCGTCGTCAAATAATGTGTCCCATTTTTTTGAAAAAAGATTATCGATCACTTTCAGCAGAATGGTTTTCGAATTCTTGGCAGATTTTCCCGGCACCTTGAAAATCGGCGTGTAGCGGTCAAGAATGAAGTCGATCAGTGCGTAGCTCAGCTCTTCTTTATTTTGAAAATAATGAATGATAAGGCTCGGGTTCACATCCATCTCCTTGGCTATCTTGGCGATAGATGTATTTTCGAGTCCCTCTATCTTTGCCAGTTTATAAAATGCCAGAATAATTTCCTGCTGTCGGGCCCCTTTGAGGCTTTTTCTTCCCATGCCTGAGTTTTGATTTGAATCCGCGATAATACAAAAGAAAAACATTAGAGTAGAATACTGTACTCACGTATTTTTATTGAATGAACGTTCAATCAAAATAATGACAAATTGTTAACATTCTCTTAAAACGTATGTCCTCCTGAATCAGCAATTTTGCAAGAATAAAACGGTCGTTTTCGGCCGTAGTCATCATTTTAACCAAATCATTTGTATGGCGCAAAATCTATCTAAATTGTTTACAAAGCACCGGTCGGTTTGCCTGTTATGGCTGCTGACAGCTTTATTGGGAGGCTCGGCGCTCCAATCCTTTGCGCAGGGCGAGGTGCGGGGAGTGATCAAATCGGCTGACGGCAGCGGCGTGCTGCCCGGCGTGAACGTACTGGTGAAAGGAACGCAGCAAGGAACCGTTTCCGACGGTGAGGGGAAATATGTGCTGCGCGGGTTGCAGCCCGACGCCGTTCTTGTTTTCTCTTTCATTGGCTACAAACCTCAGGAAGCGACGGTGGGCAAAGCAACCGCGCTGGACATTACGCTCGAACTAGATGCGGCAAATTTGAACGAAGTCGTCGTTGTGGGTTATGGCGCCCAGAAAAAGGAAAATCTTTCGGGAGCGGTAGACGTGGTAGACAGCAAAATGCTGGAAGCCAGGCCAATCCAGAATGTAGCCCAGGGTTTGCAAGGCGCAGTTCCCAACCTCAACATTGACTTCGTAAGCGGCGAGCCCGGGCAGGCTCCCAACATCAACATCCGTGGTTTTACTTCCATTAATGGTGGTAACCCGCTGATTTTGGTTGATAATGTGCCGATGGACGCGGCGGAGCTGAGTTTCATTGCGCCTTCGGACATTAAGAGTATTTCGGTTTTGAAAGATGCTTCTTCGGCAGCCATTTACGGAGCGCGTGCGGCCTACGGTGTGATCCTGATCACGACCAAAACCGGTACAGGGGAAAAGATGAGCATCAATTACTCTAACAACTTTTCATTCGGTAAACCCACAGTGCTTCCAAACAAAGTGATTGATCCGTATATATACATGCGTTTGCTTGAAACGTCGACGGATAACACGCCCTGGGACAATGTTAATTACACGGCGAGCCAGTATGCCTGGGCCAAAGACCGCTCAGACAACCCTTCCGGAACGGATCCGATCCGCCTGAATCCGGTCGATAACTCGCTTTATGAATACATGGGTAACACGGACTGGACGAAATATTTCCTGGATAATTTCACCCTTTCCCAGCGTCACAACATTTCGCTTGCAGGGAAGTCGGGTAAGGCAACTTATTATTTATCAGGCGCATATGATTCTCAAAATGGTGCGTTAAAAATTGCGGAGGACAAGTTCGACCGCTACACAACGCGGGGCAAGGTTAACTTCCAGCCTTACAAATGGCTTTCAATAGGAAATAACACTTCCATTGCCTTGACCGAAAGAACAAAACCTTTCCAGCTCTCTATCCAGAGACTTTACGACCTGTTCCCTACGTCGGTGGATAAAAACCCGGACGGAACCTGGGCCAATACGGACGTGGGTAGGGTAGCGGCGCAGCTAATAGAAGGAGGCCGTTCACTTAAAAAGGACAATATGTTTCAGACAACTTTCAATGCGGAAATGTCCTTTTTTGAAGATATGCTGAAATTCAATTCTGATTTCACAACGCGGAGGCAGAACATAAATACTGCTGAGAACCAGTCAAAAGTGCAGATCGGGTATGGCCCTTCGGACATCCGCGAAGAGGGTAACAATGTTGCTTACCGCAGGGCTGATAATGTTAACTACACCGTTTTCAATGCTTATGTGACCTTTAACAAGGCCTTAGGATTTCATCATTTGAATGCCGTAGCAGGTTATAACCAGGAGTCGAACCGCGCTGAGTATTTCGAGGCGCAGAAAGCGGGTGTTATTTCTGCTTCCTTACCGAGCATAGGTTTGGCCACGGGCGAGGCGCTTGTAGGCGAAGGAATCCGCGAGTGGGCGATCCGTGGCGCATTTTACCGTTTGAACTACATTTATAAAGACAAATACATTGTTGAGTTCAATGGTCGTTACGACGGTTCTTCCAAGTTTCCGAAGGACAAGCGTTTTGGTTTCTTCCCGTCGGCATCGGCTGCCTGGAAAGTGGACGGTGAGGAGTTTTGGAAGCCAATGTCGAAGGTTGTAAACCATTTCAAGATCCGTGGATCTTACGGTTTGCTGGGTAACCAGTTCGTGAGCGAATATGGGTACATCGCCAAAATGGGGACGAAAAGAGGTGAATACATTGTCGACGGAAACGTGCCGCAGGTGGTGACGTCAGACACGCTGGTTTCGCCTAACTATACCTGGGAAAAAGTAACTTCTGCCAATATTGGCGCTGATCTTGGGTTTTTTCAGCATAAAATCACGGCTTCATTTGACTATTACAGCCGGGATACAAAAGGAATGCTGACGCAGGGCCGTGACCTTCCGGACGTGCTGGGTGCGCCTGAGCCGAAAGAAAATGCGGCAGACCTGAGAACAAAAGGTTGGGAACTGTCCGTGGGTTATGATGAAGATTTTAATGTAGGCGGAAAAAACCTGCGTTTCAACAGCAAGTTCACATTGGGCGACAGCCGTTCAACCATCACCGGCTTCGACAACCCGAACAAGAATTTGACCCAATATTACAAAGGCATGGAGCTTGGTGAAATGTGGGGACTGAAAAGCGATGGCCTTTTCCAAACACAGGACGAGATCAACAAGCTCGACCAAACGCAGATCATTCCCTGGGGTGCATTGTCGGTTGTGCCGGGCTGGCCTAAATATCAGGACCTGGATGGCAATGGTAAGATCGAAAAAGGGACGACGGTGGATAATGCCAAAGACCTTTCAAGGATCGGTAATGTGACGCCGAGGCTTCGTTTTGGCTTGAATCTGGGCGCAGAATGGAATGGTTTTGATTTCCGCGCATTCTTCCAGGGCATTGGTAAAATGGATTATTACCCACTCAATTATCTTTATTGGGGCTTTTACCAGCAACCTTATGCCGGTGGATATGCGCATTTGCTTGATTTTTACCGCGGCGCGGCTGATAGCGATGTCCTGCGCGGACAACATTCGCAATCCTATATCAATGCCGGCCTGGCCGATGCCAACACCGACGCGAAGTTCCCCGTATTGCAATCCTGGCTTGCAGACAGAAACCTGGGTGAACGGGTGGACCAGTCTCAGGGGCTTGCCATTCCGCAAACACGTTATATGCTGAGCGGCGCTTATGTGAGACTCAAAAACATAACGATCGGTTATACATTCCCGTCGGCAATGCTGCAAAAAATCAAGGTTTCGAGACTGCGCATTTATGCAAGCGGCGAAAACCTGGCGGAGCTTTCGCAGGTAAAAAAGTTCTTTGACCCCGAATCCATCACGGACAATGTGGATAAAGTAGATCCATCGAAAAGGACTTCGAGCGGCTGGGGTTATGCTTATCCGTTTCAGCGGAAATTCTCATTCGGATTGGAACTGCAGTTTTAATTTAAATAAGATCTTAAAATGAAAAAATATATTCAATTGCTGCTGGCAGCCGGTCTGCTAACCGTTGTTTCGGGCTGTAATGATGAGTTCCTGGACCGTGTTCCGCAAACGGAAATTTCAAAAGATAAATATTTTAACAGCGAGCAGGACCTCGAAACCTACATACTGGGCCTGTACGATTTCGGCGGAACTGGTATTTACGTCGATGATGCTTCTACCGACAATGCCGCCACCACCGGCGCAACAGAGATCAAGAGCATTATGGTAGGAAACCCTTCATCGGCCACGGTCAATGCAGGTTGGGACTGGACAGCATTACGCAACATAAATTTTTTCCTGGATAATTTCCGCAAAGCGCCGATCAGTGAGGAGGCGCTCAACCATTACGAGGGTCTCGCGCGGTTTTTCCGTGCCAGGTTTTATATGGAAAAAGTGAAGCGTTACTCCAATGTGCCCTGGTATGACCATGTGCTTGCGACCAATGACGAAGCGCTTAATAAGCCGCAGGATAACCGGGAATTTGTGATTGGTAAAATATTTGAAGACTATGCGTTTGCCGCGCAGCATGTGCGTGACGACAACCGGTCGGGTGCGGTCAACAATGCGACCGTGCTCACTTACCAGGCCCGACATGCTTTATACGAAGGCACTTTTCGTAAATATCACAGCGAGCTCAACCTGCAAGCCTCCGCAAACGGCTTTCTACAAATTGCCAGGGATGCTGCGAAAAAAGTGATTGACAGCGGTGATTACTCGGTCCATAGCACCGGCAAACCAATGGAAGATTACGCTTCGCTATTCAATAACACTAGTCTGGAAAGCAATGCAGAGGTGATTCTGGGCACATTTAATGAACAGGATAAGATCAATAGCGGCTGGTGGGGCGCATTTATGTTCGGGAATTACGAAGCCAGTCCCGCCCGTGATTTGCTGCAAACGTATTTAATGAAGGACGGAACGCCTTTCACAAGCCAGGCTGGTTATGCTCTAAAGCTTTTCACTGAAGAATTCAAAAACCGAGATCCGCGCCTCTACCAAACATTCGCTTACCCAGGTTGGGAACTGGTGAATGCGACAACTTATTCGCAGGGAGCCGGGATTTATGTACAGCAGTTTGCCAAGAATCAGTCGGGTTATCATCAGCTAAAGGGTTTTGTAAATCAAAAAGATGTCGCAGTTGCCAACAGCCTGGACACACCATTGCTGCGTTATGCCGAAGTGCTGCTTACTTACGCAGAAGCCAAAGCCGAACTGAACGAGCTGACGCAAGCCGATCTGGATTTATCTGTAAATAAAGTCCGTGCCCGTGCCGGGATGCCTAAGCTGACATTGAGTGCCACAGCGGATGCCATGTTGAAATCGCAATATCCGTCCGCAACCAGCAGCACGCTGGGCGCATTGCTTGAAATCCGCCGCGAAAGGCGCGTTGAGCTGGCGATGGAAGGTTTCCGTTATGACGACCTTATGCGCTGGAATGCCGGAAAGCTCATTGAAAAAGAACCCGAAGGACTATACTTCCCCGGACTGGGCAACTACGATCTTACCGGCGATGGCGTCGTGGATGTAAAACTGATCCCCGTATCCTCAGCCATTCCGGCCGAGGCCAACAAAGAATCCAATTCGTTGGGCAAGAAGCTGATCTATTACCGCGTAGGCCCGGTTGGCAGCGATGCATCCTTTTTCCTGAAAAATGGAACCAGCGGCACTATCGTTACCGACCCGGAAAGAGGCACATTCCGCGAACCAAAATATTATTACAGACCCGTGCCAAAGTCACAAGTAACGCTTAACCCGAATTTGAAGCAGTTTTTTGGCTGGGAGTAGTTAATATAGTAGTTAAATTGAGCGTGTGAAAAGTCACCAGCTCTGTCACCCTGAGCGGAGTCGAAGGGGCGTTACTGCCAAGTAGTAACGCCCCTTCGGCTCCGCTCAGGGTGACAGGGGAACTGACAAACCACATTAAAACAAACAAAAACCGAACAACCCATAACCCACAATCCCAATGTCCCATAAACAAGCCATCTCCATAATCCTGATCCTATTCCTCGTCCACCAGACCGCTGCGCAAAACAAGAACAAATCCCTCTTCATCATCGTGGATGGTATTTCATATGAGCAGTTGAAAAAAGTGGCGACGCCTAATCTGGACGCGATTGCGAAAGTGGGAGGGATGACGCGGGCCTATGTGGGGGGTGAGAAAAAGACTTATTCACAAACGCCGACGATTTCGGCGGTAGGTTACAATAGCCTGCTAACCGGCACCTGGGTGAACAAGCATAACGTCTGGGATAACGACATTAAGGCACCCAATTACCATTACTGGACTATTTTCAGGTTTTTCCGTGAATCCTATCCTGCCAAAAAAACCGCCATTTTTTCCACCTGGCTTGACAACCGCACGAAGCTGATCGGGACGGGCTTGCCCGAAACGGGAAAGATGAAGATGGATTACTTTTTCGATGGTTTCGAGCTCGATACCATTAACTTCCCGCACGATAAAGGCGCACAATTTATCAGCAAGATCGACGGGAAAGTTGTGGACGAAGCTGCTGCCAACATCAAAAGTGAAGCGCCGGACCTTTCCTGGGTTTACCTGGAATTCACGGACGATATGGGCCATCGCTATGGCAATAGTCCGCAGTTTTTTGATGCTGTAAAAAGAATGGATGCGCAAATGGGCCAGCTCTGGGAAGCGGTGAACGAAAGAGAGAGCAAGCATGGTGAAAACTGGCAGCTATTTATCACTACGGATCACGGAAGGGGAGAGCCGGCAGGAAAGGACCACGGCGGCCAGTCCGACGCCGAGCGCAGCACCTGGATTGTTACGAATGCTAAAGAACTCAACACTTATTTTACTAAATCTGCACAAAACAAGCAGATTCCGGCTATCGTGGACATTATGCCTACCATGGCACGGCATCTGGATCTGAAAATCCCCAAAGAGCAACGTTTCGAGCTGGACGGCATCCCTTTAACAGGCAAAATATCCATCACCGATCTGGCTTTAAAGAAAGAATCGGACAACATTCTTGTAAGCTGGCTGCCGCAGGAAAAAGATGGCGAGGTGAAGATCTGGCTTGCCGTAACCAACAGATTCGAAACCGGCGGTAGTGACCTTTACATGCTCATGAGACAACTCCCCGTGTCAGAAGGAAAGGCATCATTAGATATCAGCAAATTCCCGAAAGGATTTTACAAGGTGGTTGTCGAAGGCAAATACAATGTGGTTAACCGCTGGATTGTAGAGCAGTAAACCCGAATGTTTCGCCTTTTTTTACGCATTAAACCTTACTTCCCGGTCTCAGAATTTGGTGCATCCACTGGTTTTGATTCCGGGGAGCCTTTCTGGCGAAGGAAAATAGTCAATATTACAATGCTGGCGATAGACAGGAATTCGCTCTGCCAGTTTTGGAATGTTTCAAACCAGAAGGTGGCCTGCAGCAGATAATCACCAATCGAATCTTTTGCCTGCCCGAGTAAAACCTGCTGCTCATTATGGTCCACCCAGCTTCCATACAAGTGCAGCCCCCAACTGATGATAAACAGAATCCCGAACACCAGGGACAGTGAATTTTCATAAAGCTTCAATATAAATCCGCCTCTTCGGACCGGCCAGGGCGCATCCGGTCCCGGCTTAGGCTCACGATCCACTTCTTCCGGCTCATCAAGGGATTTCGATTCAGCGGAACCTTGCTGGCGAAGTCCTACCGTAAGTATTACGTAAAGGGCCATTTGCAAAAACTCACTTTCAAAATTTTCGAATGTTGCAGAAATGAAATGCCCTGTCTGAAGATAGCTGAGGAAGCTGATTGCCGCTGCCTGTTCCTGTTCAAGCTCTGAGTTGTGTTCGTGCCAGCCGGTTACGGCCTGCGCACAGAGCGTTATAATAAATAGAGCCACAAAAAGAAGGCCTAAGCCGTTTCTGTATAAAAATGAATGCTGCTTGTTGGCCTGGCCCATGTGTGTTCGGTATATAAAGGTTAAATTCTTTTCACATTCGTAAAATAGCGGCATATCAAAAAGTTTGCCAGTACTTCTGCAAGTTTTAAATATTGCTTTGGGAAAGCCATCTCAGTGGCACTGTTTTTTACCAAAGCGGTCTTATTAACCAATATAATGCATGCAGTATTTGGAAACCCCTCCCGCCAAAGCCATTTTCCTGGACAAAGATGGGACGCTTGTAAAAGACGTTCCCTATAATGTTGATCCTGCACGAGTAACATTCGAACCGGGAGTTTTTGAAGGCCTTGGTGCGTTGCAGGAAGAGGGATTCAAACTTGTGATCATTTCCAATCAATCCGGGCTTGCCTTACAAAAGTTTTCTCAAAGTCAATTGAACGAGCTGATCGACCATTTCAACTTCATTTTCGAGCAGAACGGGCTTGCACTTTCCGGGTTTTACTATTGCCCGCATGCGCCGTCAGAAGGCAGTGAAACCTGTACATGCCGCAAGCCGCAGCCTGGTTTATTATTTCAAGCAGCAGAAAACTTGAACATTGACCTCGCACAATCCTGGATGATCGGGGACATTCTCAATGATGTAGAGGCGGGTAACCGTGCTGGTTGCCGAAGCATTTTAATCAATAACGGAAATGAAACGGAATGGCTGAAAGGCCCTTTCCGGGAGCCCGATTATACCACCCCTTACTTCCTGGATGCCGCAAGCCACATTATTACAAACAAAAACACCATTGCCCATGCCTGAGCAAACATTTGAAAACATACTTTGCATCCGGGCCGATAATATGGGTGACGTCATCATGACCGCACCCGCCATTCGCGCATTGAAAGAGACATTCGGAAGTCGCATAACCCTGCTCACCTCAAAAGCGGGCTCGCTCATCGGGCCTTATTTGGATTGCATCGATGACCTGATCGTATCCGACCTGCCCTGGGTGCAGAGTGCCGGCAGCAGCAGCGGTGCATTGGCTGCGGGAATTGATGAGTTAAAAAGCAGGAATTTTGATGCAGCTATCATTTTTACCGTTTACAGTCAAAGCGCGCTGCCAGCCGCAATGCTCGTGTATATGGCCGATATCCCTGTGCGCCTGGCTTATGCGCGGGAAAATCCTTATCAACTGCTCACACATTGGCTCCCAGATCCGGAGCCTTA
Source organism: Dyadobacter alkalitolerans DSM 23607 (assembly GCF_000428845.1). Lineage (GTDB taxonomy): Bacteria > Bacteroidota > Bacteroidia > Cytophagales > Spirosomataceae > Dyadobacter > Dyadobacter alkalitolerans. The sequence goes on from NZ_AUAS01000009.1 coordinate 38,509, forward strand.
TCAGCAAATATCCCATCAGGTTAAGCGTGATCTTGACCTGGTTGCCCAATTGGGAGCCGCTACCGCGGACGACCGCCTTTTACTCGGGATCGAACCTTTGGAGCGGGCTTCCTTATTTCGTAAACTTTCTACTGTGACCAGTTCTTTGGAGCGGCCATACATGATACTGCATCCGGGTGTGTCCGAAGCGAAAAGAGAATACCCGACGGAATATTGGATAGAAGCGGGAAAGCAGATTGCGGAAAAATATGGTTTGCAGATCTTCATAACCGGATCTGGTGCTGAGCAGGAACTGGCCGAAATGATCAGCCTGGGAATCGGGAAACCGGCAGTGTCGGTTGCGGGAATGCTTTCAATAGGGGAATTTGCAGCGCTTATCGGGCAGGCAACCTGCGTCGTTTCCGTTAATACTGCAACAATCCACATAGCAGCGGCAATGCAAACGCCCCAGGTTGTTTTGTATGCTGAAACCAACCCGCAACACACGCCGTGGAAGTCGGATCACAGGATTTTATCATTCTCGGTTCCCGCCCATTTGCAAAGCCGTAACACCGTCATTCAATATGTTTCAAAAAAACTATACACCGAACACATTCCTTATCCCACGCCGGAAATGATTTTATCTGCGCTCGAAACCTTAATCCCTGAAAGTGACATCAGAGTGGGAAACGCTTAACTGGTTATTTCGATCCACCGTTCTCAGAAAAAACTTGCATACAGAATGCAATGTCGATTTCATCAGCTCGTGTTCAATCGGTTTGATCACATAAGCATCCGCGCCGCGCTTGTAACATTGTATAATCTTTTCTTCCGAGTTATCGCTGCTCATTACTACCACAGGAATGTCTTTGAGATGAACGTGCTCCGGCTTGGAAGGCTGTTTGAGCAGCGTAAGAAGCTGCATTCCGCTCATGCCCGGCATATTTAGATCGAGAATGATAAGCCCGGGAAACAGGTGATTATCATGGCGCTGCGATAAAGCATCGAGATGGCGGTACAGGGACCGGCCATCTTCGAAAAACTTTACACGATACGATTTATCAAACTGTTTGAAAATATTATAAAGCAAAAAATGTAAATCCGGGTTATCGTCTACTATAAATAATTCGGTGTCCATACTAATGATTCCCCTGGTTATTGTTTTAATGTATTGCCAAGAAGTATTATGCAAATTCCATTAAAAGTATGCCCGGACTCCTGGATCGCCGGGCTGCATTTTTCAGTTAGGAACAAAACTGTCAGACAAGGTGCGGAATGACATTTTTTCCGAATTTCTCTATAAAAAGCGCTTGTTCCAGATTTACATTGTGCAGGTAAAGGTGCGTAACTCCTGTCGCAATGTCCTGCGAAAGCCATTCCGTGTGCTGGTCGAGGCTGTCCGACACTCTTACTGCCTGCAACATATCTTCCGGCCGGACCATTAAGCCGGTAGAATCAAAACCTGCCGGGGAACGGATGTCGGCAAGAAGGGAGGATGGGAAGACATTGTTCCGCCATTGCTGGTGCGCGCCCAACAATGCTCTTTCAAGGGTAACATCATAGGACAGCTGCACTTTCAGGTAAACAGGCTTTCCTTCTCCGCCTCCCCGGTGAAATGCTTCCACCATCCGGGCCAGCTCCGCGGGCGGCCGCGACGTTGTGATCATGCCATCCGCCCATCCGCCGACCCATTCAGCCGTTTGCTCCGTAATTGCGGCACCGATGACATCAGGCATGTATCCCGGCAACGTATAGAGCTTCGCGTCGTAAACATTAATCAATCCGTTATTTGTAACGGTTTCGCCTGCCCACAAGGCACGCATAATGTCCACAGACTCTTTCAGGCGCTGGTTGCGTTCCATTTTGGAAGGCCACTTTTCGCCATTGATATGTTCATTTAAAAACTGGCCGCTCCCCGTCGCGATCCAGAAACGGCGCGGGAACATTTCGCAAAGGGTAGCCACCGCTTGCGCAATAATGGCAGGATGATAACGCTGCCCGGGTGCATTAACAATCCCAAAACTAAGATTGGTCGCCTGCATTGCAGCTCCCAGCCAGCTCCATGCAAATCCGCTTTCACCCTGGGCTTCGCTCCAGGGGTAAAAATGGTCGGAACTGAGCGCGGTTGTAAATCCTGCGGCCTGCGCCAGCTGCACAAACTCGGTAAGCTGACTGGGTCTGAATTGTTCGTGGGAAGCGTGGTAACCTATCTGGATATCTTTCATGCCGGTCTGTATTTTTGGTTTAATCTTGCATTTTTATCAGTTCGGGAAAGTTGCAATTAAAAATCGTTCCACAACTTTTGGGAGTAAGTCTCTGGCATGGATTTTTTTAACTGGCCCCGCGAAAATTGCATTAAATGTGCCTTCACCGTAACCGCATCGATTCATTCCCGACCATTACCATGACATTAGCCGGAAAAGGCTTAAAACTCGCAGGCCACAGTTCCTACCAGCGACTAACAACGGCTTTGCACAAACTGTTAGGCTCGTCCGACAGCGCCTCGCAAGTCTCATATGGATAAGCAGATCGACGGCATGGAATTGGCATGGTTTGTTTAACATTCAAAATTCAAATCTTAAACTGAGAAACTATGTTTGATGAATTGTTGAATCTGATAAAACAAAACGGACAACAGGCGGTTGTTGAAAATAACGAAGTGCCCAACGAGCACAACGAAGCCGTAATGCAAGAAGCACAAACGTCCATAGTGGACGGTTTGAGTAACAAGGAGCCGGATCAGGTAAATAGTCTGTTCGAATCCGTGCGAAGCGGGCAAGCGGAAAGCAACCCGGCCGTGCAGCAGATGACAAATAATTTTTCCGGTAATATCATGCAGAAGTTTGGTATCAACGGAAGCACAGCAGCATCGATTGCCTCCGCAATCATTCCCGTCGTACTCGCCAAAATGGCCAACAGAGGCGGCCAGGGCGGAGCCGGCGGCTTTGACTTAGGCGGGCTTCTCGGTTCACTCACCGGTGGCAAATTCGGCGGAGGCATGGGCGGAACCACCACATCATCCAGCGGCGGCTTAGGCGGAAACCTAGGCAGCATGGGCGCCAAGCTAGGCCTTGATAAGGATGGAGACGGAGATGTCGATTTAAATGATTTGACTAAGATGTTGAAGTAGGGGATTGAAGCACCTGTCAGCCTGATCGGACTATTCGGTATAATGCTCTGTCAGCCTGAGCGGAGACGAAGGCGCGTTATCCAGGAGTAACGCGCCTTCGTCTCCGCTCAGGCTGACAGAGCTTTTAATTAATAGCTTTTAAAACGCGTATCTCAAACCAAGCTGGATCTGGTAAGGGTTACCATTCAAGCTGGATACACCGGTTCCGCCGCTCATATTGTAGACAAATTGTTGTGTCGTTTTATCGAAGCTTTTGATGGTGTAAAGGTTCTGCTTACCCAGGTTGTTACCAACGCCCCAATCTTTGTTCAAAAGGTTAGCAACATTGAAAATATCAACAGAAGCTTCCAGACCATGACTTTTGTAAATTTTGAACATTTTAGCAAGTCTCAAATCAAATACACCGTAAAAACCATTCACGCCACCGTTGCGTTCTGCGATTTTACCTTTATCCCTGTTGATATAATCCTTAATGCTCTGCTCAGCCTCCGGATTGTTCAGGATAGCCTGCAGTCCTTTACGGATATATTCAGGCGTTTCAGCGCTGTTCGGGTCGTAAACGTATGCCAGGTCATTGGATGATACGAAGTCACCATTCATGTTACCGCCTACTGCTAGATGGTAGCGCGTTCCGCCGATGCCTGAGTAACGCAAGCCAATGGTTACCCCATAAATGCTTGGCGCTGTTGCGTAGAATACGATTTTGTTGCGGAACTGGTTGTTGGCATAAGTCATTTTGCTCAAATCACGTGGATCATCGGTAACCATCAGGTCAAGCGTTGCAGTATTGGCCACGTTTCCGTTGTAAGAGGTGTTGTCTTTTGAATCGTTCCAGGTGTAGGAAGCAGTAATCTGTCCATCTTTGAAGTAACGGTAGGTTCCGTCGATCACCACTGCGTACTGGTTTTTCTTTCCTTCGCTGTTCAGTTCAAGCACACGACCCACCTTTGTGGTTTTACGACCCAGCAGCCAGTTTGTTGCACCATTTTTTTCATTAATGCTTGCAGCCGGCACATACACACCGCGGTTGGCTTCTGCTGTGATGCGGAAAAACGGATCTTCCACCATGTTGCGGTCCACGTACATATAGTTGTTACGAGCCCACGAAGCATATCCGCTTACACCCACGCGCAGACGGTCGCTGAAAAAGTGGTTATAAGAGAAGTTGGTTTTATACACCACCGGAATTTTCGCGTCTTTGCTGTTGGTATTAATCGTTACCAATCTTTCAACGCCGGGAATGTTGAAAAGCTCTGCACCCGGTGCTGTGGAAGGATCTGCGCGGTAACCAGGGAAGTTTGGTTTTGGCATCAGGCGTGCGTCCTGAATGTCCACGGAAGCAACTCTTGTTCCGTCAAACAACATATTGTTGATCATCGAGTAAGGGTTCAAAGCCGAGCCAAAAACACCTGCTCCAAAACGTACGATATCTTTGCTTCTTTCATTGACATCCCAGGTAAACTGCACGCGAGGCTGTAACTGTGTTGTGTTGATTACATTATCCGTGCTTAATCCCAGTTCATCATATACATCCTGGTTGAAATTGGCCTTGTTCAGATACTGCGTATTATCCAGTCGTAAACCTGCCATCATTTCCAATCCTAACGCCAGTTTCGTGTCCATTTGTGCATAAACACCCGTGCTCATAGAATTTACAACATTGCTGGGGTCTTCCAGCAGGTTGATCTCTCTTGCATAACGGTAAGGCGTCATGTTGTTGAAGTTTTCCAGACCTGTGAAGTAAAAACGTCCGTTCATTTCGCTTCCGTAACGCGACTTCATGCGGTTGTACATCAGGTCGAGACCGAAAGTAAAGTTGATCTTTCCCGTGTTATAGTAAAAGTTATCAACCAGCTGAACCACACTTCCTTTGAACCATTCAGGTGAGAAACGCTGGCCACCGATCTGAATAGAAGTGTTGTAATTAGTCGTTCCTGAAGTAGATTGTACGTTTTCTACAATGGCGCGGGGGATACCGTCAGCAGGAAGTTCTGGACTTGGTATAATAGCCTGGTCTTCGTAAAAATGCTGCAGTTTGAGCTCATTGGTCACTTTCGGGTTTAAAATAGTCCGCAAAGACAACATTAGGCTGTTATCGAATTTCTTACGGTCTATATAAGACTCGTATGCATTGATGCCGGAGTTATCACCTTCGGACAAGAGATCATTTTCCCGTACAAAGTTATTGCGTATCGTCAGCAGGTTCTTAGCGTTCAACTGCCAGTCGATCCTTGCAAAGATGGCGTCTGTTCCTTTTGTCTTTCCGAAGGAACCAAACTGAGGACCGTTAGAAACACCATATTTTGATCTGGCGATATCCAGGAAGTTATCCAGTGTTTCCTGTGTCACACGGTTGGCAGCTTCATCAGCGGCAGACTGAATGTTGGCAATGTATAAAGGACGGGAATCAGCCTGGTGATCCCATGCTATGAAGAAATGTGCTTTGTCTTTTTTGATAGCACCACCCAATGAACCTCCGAATTGCAAGGTTGAGAAATCCTGCACCCTTTTGTTTCCTCTCAAATCATAAGGACTGGTAAGCCAGTCATTACGCATAAATGTAAATGCGCTTCCTGAAAGCTTGTTTGTACCCGACTTCGTCACAGTACTGATGGTACCACCACCTGCGCGGCCCATGGTTACGTCGTATTCGTTGGTCACCACTTTAAACTCCCGCACCGCTTCTATCGAAATAGAGTAGGCACCTGAGGTAGATCCTCCGGCGATCGTTCCGCGTGATGTCATACCATCCACCGTAAAGTTGGTAGAAGATTGAAGTTGTCCACCCAAACTGGTTCCGTTGCTTAGCGGCGAAAGGTCAATCAGGGAAGTGAAGTTCCGGCCGTTTACAGGCAATTTGGAAATATCCTTTGCCGTGATCGGCGTGGAAGAACCCAGTGTTACCACCGTGTTCTTAAGTGAATTGGCTTTGATGTCGACAGCTTGCAATTCGTTAGCGCTGCTTTCCATCGCAAAGTTCAGTCTCAGCTGATCGCCCTGGTTGAGTGCGTATCCCGTTTTCTTTTGTTCTCCAAAACCAATAAAAGAAACGGTGATGGAGTAAGGTGAACCAAGCGGTAATTGCTTGATAATGTAGTCGCCATTCATGTCAGTAACCGTTCCGGCCTGAAAACCGGTAGATTCGTTTCTGACCAGTACGGTCGCGCCCGGGATCGGGCCAGCATTCACTTCAGAGACTTTCCCAATGATGGTTGCTTCGTTGCCCTGCGCATAAAGGCCGGCCGAACAGAAGACCATTGCGAACGCCACAATAAGTCCGGTAATTAATCGATTCATTTTTTGGTGAGTTAATTGAGTAATAGTTGTGATTGGATAAAATTCGCCTCGTCAGGGCAGGGAGGTTTAACGCCCGCAAAAGTAGACAGGCAATGTTAAGGCTGTGTTAACGGGCGATTAACCAATAATTAACCTTCTGGTGGTAGGGTGTGGTGGGGAAGGAGCGGTGTGTCACGGAAAGCCTTTGTTTCGTTTATTTCGTTTAGTATCTTTACTGAAATTTACTCACGACATGGAAACTGTATTGAAAAGGCCAACAAAACGGGAACAGCAAATGGCAAGTGAATCGGTAGTGAACTTTACGTCGGCGGTATTCAGGCGCAAGTCGGGTACGGTCATCATTAGTATTCAGGAGAGCGGGGAGTTGTTTACAATTCCGAAAAAAGCACTTGAATTTTTGGCGCATATCCTTTCGATCATGGCCGAGGGAAAGGCCATATCACTAATTCCTTCAGAGTCCGAAGTGAGTACGCAGCAGGCGGCAGATATGCTGAATGTGTCCCGGCCTCACATTGTAAAGTTGCTTGAACAAGGCGTCATGCCATTTAAAAAGGCTGGAAGTCATCGCAGGATCTTATTAGAAGATTTGATGAAATATGCTGATCAGCTGGATAAAACAAGAAAGCAAAACCTGAAATTCCTGGCCGAGCAGGCGCAGGAATTAAATTTAGGTTACGAATGATTCATTCTGCAAGGGTTGTTGCTATCCTCGACGCCTGTGTGCTATACCCGGCACCGATACGTGATTTACTTTTGCACCTGGCAGATTTGGGCTTATACATCCCCAAATGGACTGATGAAATCCATGAAGAGTGGACGCGAAATCTACTGATGAAAAGACCGGATATTCTTCCGAAGCAACTGCAAAGAACTAGGGTTGCTATGCAAGATGCATTTCCTGATGCAAATGTCCGCAACTATAAATCGCTGCAAAATTCCATTGCACTGCCTGATAAAAACGATGCGCACGTTCTCGCGGCTGCAATACGTTGCAATGCTGATGTGATCGTCACTGCTAACTTAAAAGATTTCCCAAATAAGCTTTTACGCCAATACGATCTTGATGCTCAACATCCCGATCTTTTCATCTGCAATCTGATCGAACTCAATCCCGAGGATGCGTTACTGGCATTTGAAAACCAAGTAGGCTATCTTCGAAACCCGCCAATGACGGCGATCGAGGTTCTCGACAAATTCAAAGAACCGGCCTTATTAAAACAAGCCAACTGCTTCGCGAGATGATATCTTAGAACTGATTCGCCCGCTATACCAAAAGTGTCAAAACGCTAATTACCTGGCACCATTCTGCTGCCACTTTCATAATTCCTGTACAATTCCAATACAATATTGTCCTCGTTATTGACGGATGAAATCAATGAATAAGACAAATAAAATTATTATTCTATAATCTCGATAGAGATTAGATATTTAATCCCTTTTTAGTAAATTTGTGCAAGAATTGTGAGCGCCTGGTGCGCTGAACTTAACATTACTCATCTTACTAAAATACAATTCATGGAAACAAGATTTCTATATCTATTAATCCTGACATTTCTCGCGACGGGATCTGTCATTGCCCAGCAAAGGGTCATAAGCGGGATCATCACTGATGCCAATGACGGCTCACCGCTTCCCGGTGCATCGGTGGCGGTAAAAGGAACCTCGTCGGGAACGCTTTCCGATGCAGACGGTGCTTTCAGTTTAAACATCAACGACGATGCGTCCATCCTTGTCGTTTCTTTTATCGGTTACCTGGCCCAGGATGTGGCGATTGGCAATGGCGATAAAATTGCCGTTGCATTGAAAGCCGACACCCGGATCCTGAACGAAGTGGTGGTGACAGCACTCGGAATCTCGCGGGAGAAGCGCGCATTGGGTTATGCCGTGCAGGAAGTAAAGGGCGAGGCACTGCAAACACGACCTACCAATGCATTGAGCGCACTTTCCGGTAAAGTAGCTGGTTTGCAAGTTGTTACCTCAGGTGGTAACATGGGCGGTTCGTCACGTGTGCTTTTGCGCGGGGTGAATTCGATCTCTGGAAATAACCAGCCATTATATGTTATCGACGGAACGCCTATCGACAATGCGGACCTGAACAGCGCGGCTACCAGCTCAGGAAGCGGCGGAAAAGATGTAGGAAACATGATCCAGGACCTTAACCCAGATGATATCGAGAACATTTCGGTGCTGAAAGGGCCTTCGGCGGCGGCACTTTATGGAACCAGGGCCGCGAACGGGGTCATTTTGATCACAACCAAAAAAGGAAAAGAAAACAGCAAGGTTAACATTACGCTGAACACGGGCATCGAGTTTGAGCAGATCGTGCGGTTGCCCAAGCGTCAGAAATTATATGGCGGCGGTTTTTCAAGCACATTTCAGCAGGCGAACATTGGGGGCAAAGACTACAACATTGCAGAATATGCCGTAGACGAAAGCTGGGGGCCGAAGCTGGACGGAACGCCCGTGCTGCATTGGTATAACCTTGATCCTGAAAATTCGGCGGATTACCTGAATCCCCAGCCATGGAGTTATCCCAAGAATGATGTCCACACATTCTTTGAAACGGGTGTTGCCAATACCAACAGCCTTTCAGTAAGCGGCGGGAACGCGAATTCCACTTACAGGCTTTCATACACCAATAAAAATGTAAAAGGAACTGTGCCGAATTCTTCACTGAAAAGAAACTCGATCAATTTTTCGGGATCGACGCAGCTGGGTAAGTTGAAGGTTTACAACAATTTTAATTATATCAAAAACCAGTCGACCGGCCGTCCATGGACGGGTGCTACGAACCGGAACATCATCCTGGAAGCATTTCAATGGGGCGCCGTGCAGGTGGATTATGAAAAGCTGAAAAATTACAAAAGAGCTGACGGAACGCAGATTTTGTGGAACCGCAGCGGCTATCAGAATACGCCTGCCGGAGAAGCAGCCAAGTTTATCGATAACCCTTACTGGTCGGCATACGAAAGTTACCTGGACGAGAACCGCGACCGTTTTTATGGAAACGTGGGCCTTGTTTACGACGTCAACAGCTGGCTGAAAGTGAGCGGAAAAGTGAATGCGGATGTTTACAATTATCAATATCAGGACCGCATCGCGGTTTACTCGCGTACGCAGTCGCAATACCAGGAGTATATCAACAATTTCAGCGAGTTCAACTACGAGTTGCTTGCTTCGGCTAACAAAAGCTGGGGTGATATTTCGTTGAATGTGAACGCCGGAGGAAACATCATGAGCCAGAAACGCCGCGTGAGCGACGCTGTAACACAAGGCGGATTGATCATTCCTGAATATTACAACCTTAAAAATGCAAGCTCTGTTCTGGTGAATTCCAATGCTTACCGCAAGCAGATCAACTCACTTTTTGCCAGTTTCTCGCTAGGTTGGAAAAGTTTGCTTTTTGTAGACGGAACATTGCGTAACGACTGGTCTTCCACCTTGCCGGTTGCCAGAAATTCATTTGCATATCCTTCATTAACAACCAGTTTGATCCTGAGCGAGCTTAACGGAATAGACGATTGGACCTGGCTTGACTTTGCGAAAGTTCGTCTGGGCTGGGCGCAGGTGGGTAATGACACGGACCCATACCAATTGCAGCGTGCCTATGAAGCTTCGCAGTCATTTGACGGATTAGCTTCTTACAAACTGCCTACGCAGCTCAATAACCAGGCTTTGAAACCGGAGATCACCAGCTCCTGGGAAACTGGTCTGAGCGTTCAGGCATTTAAGAACAGGGTAGGATTGGACGTGACTTACTATGATAATGTAAGCCGCAACCAGATCATCAACATTCCCGTTTCTTCGGCGTTCGGGTACGATTCCAAGGTGATTAATGCAGGTAAGATCAACAACAAAGGGGTGGAAGTAACATTAACCGGCACGCCGATCCGGCAGAACGGTTTTGAATGGAATTCGAGCCTGAACTGGTCACGTAACCGCAATAAGGTGATTGCGCTGGCGCCGGGCGTAAACACATTCCAGCTGGCCAACAGCCTGGTAACATTGGTTGCTCGGGAAGGCCAGCCTTACGGGCAGATATTGGGCAATGATTTCATATACGCAGCCGATGGCCAGAAAGTGATCAAGGCGGACGGAACGTACGACCGTGGCCAGCAACTGACGCCGCTGGGAAGTGTTTTGCCAAAATATCTTTTCGGTTTCCAGAACAGCTTTACCTATAAAAACTTCAACCTGGGCTTCCTGGTGGATGGCCGCGTCGGCGGGAAATTCTTCTCACAAACCTATAAAGTAGGTATGTATGCTGGTGTGCTGGACAAAACGGCTGCCAACAATGTGCGTGAAACCGGCGTGGTGCTGGAAGGTGTGAAAGGAACAGTGAAATACAATGCGGACGGCTCCTACGAAGTAACAAACACAACGCAAAACGACACACGCATCACTGCACAAGCCTGGGCGCGTGGCGAATACAGCGGTCCGACGCCCCAGACAATCTTCGATGCAACATTTGTAAAGCTGAGAGAAGTTACATTCGGTTATAGCCTGCCATTGGCCAACAAAACAGTGAAATCAATCTATTTTGGTCTGTATGGCCGCAATCTGGCCAACATTTATACGGCCAGCAAATACATTGATCCTGAATTCACAAGCAGCGGCGGGAACATTCAGGGGCTTGAAGGCGGAAGCATTCCGGTGCCTGCCACTTACGGCTTGAACGTGAATGTGAAGTTTTAATTTAAAGTTTAAAAGAGAAGACCATGCAAAAGTCCATATATCAAAAAAGCCTTATTCCTCTTGCTATTGGTGCGCTCGCATTCCTTGCTTCATGCAGCGACAGCCATTTTGAGGAAATTAACAAAGATCCCAACCGTCCCGGAAATACGACGACGACCACGATACTCCTATCGGCTGAAAAACAGCTTATTGACAACATTCGGAACGAAAACAGCTCCCTGCGCGGCACGCAGCTGTTCGCTCAGTATTACAGTCAGAACATTTACAGTGACCAGTCGCGTTATGACATTCCGCGTTCTTATTCAGATACTTATTGGAGCAATGCTTACAAGGCGCTTAATAACCTGAACGAGATCATTATCCTGAACTCGGACCCGACCAAGAAGGATGTTGCCGCTGCTGGTGTGGCGGGTACGAATGCAAACCAGATCGCTATTGCGCGGATCTTGAAAGCCTATGCCTTTCAAGGCTTGACCGATGTTTTCGGGAATGTTCCTTACCAATCGTATGGCAATCCGGACCCCGAGTTTCAGGCTTTGCAGCAGACGCCCGAGAATCTGAGCCCTGCCTATGCGAGCCAGCAAAAGATCTATCAGGATATTCTGAATGAGTTGAAGGCAGCCGGTGACACTTTGATCAAATACAAAACGGCCAACACATTCGGCAACTATGATGTGATTTACAAAGGCAAAAATGAGTTGTGGGCCAAATTTGCGAATTCGCTCCGACTGCGGATCGCCACCCGGATCAGGACCAAGCTTCCGGCAGAATCAAATATACACTTTGAGGATGCTCTGGCAAAAGGTGTTTTCACATCTAATGCAGACAATGCGGTTTTCAAATACCAGGCACTGGCGCCTAACGAAGCACCGCTCTTCCGCGCAACTGTAACGGCGAACAGAAAGGACTTTGCCGTTTCCCACGTGCTTATTAATGTGCTGAAAGGTGAGCTTGGAACTGTAAAAGTGCAGGATCCCAGATTGCCTATCTACGCTACAAAGAATGCAGCGGGCGAGTATGTAGGCCAACCTTACGGATTGCCGGTTGCAGCAGCAGGCTTACTGACAGCCACAGACGTGAGTCTTCCGGGAGCGGCAGTTAATGCAGCCAATTATGGTGAGGTTTTGCAGGAATATGCGGAAGTTTCTTTCCTGATTTCAGAGTATAAAAACTGGGATCAGCAGGCGTACATCAACGGCGTTACTGCCTCTCTGCAAAAATGGGGCGTTGCTCCGGCGGACATTACGACTTATGTCGCAGCGCTTCCGAAAGCCGACAAGGCCAATGTATTGAACCAAAAATACCTGGCACTTTATACCCAGGGCGATGAAGCGTGGAGTGAGATCCGCCGCACTGGTTACCCTACATTCCTGGTAAAATCCGGCGATGTGGTTTGGCGCAGGACTGCGAATGGCCAGACGACGGATTATAAGTTTCAGCCGCTTTTCGGTGAGGGAGTTCCATTGCGGTTATATTATCCGCCAAAAGAACAAAGCGTGAACCTCGCCAATTACCAGAATGCGGTGAAAGCACAGGGGAACGACGACATTACCACCTTACTTTGGTGGAATAAATAACCACGAATAGGATTAAAAAAACGCAATGGTGGCTTTACAGGGCCGCTATTGCGTCTTTTTTTAACTTTTTTACTAACCTACTAACTCTATATAGTTTATGTTTTATATATTTGTGACCAAACTAATCAAACTCCTTTATGCATTCAGTTATCCTAGGCAAAGGCTCTTATTGTTGGCGGTACATTATTGCATTACAACCAGGAGGTTGCTTTTCAACTTTCTGACTTCAATTAAACCAGACAACCATTATACCGCTAATTGCAGTAAGCATGAAAAATTATTTTAAAACAGCCATTCTAACAATTGCCCTTCTTTTTCCCCTCTATTTATTTGCGCAAGATGCCACCGTTAATGCTACGGTAACCGGGAAAGTGCTGGATGCCAGCACCAGCGAACCGCTCATAGGTGCCACGGTGACCATCAAGGGAACGACCAATGGCGACGTTACCGATTCAAATGGTGAGTTCAGCCTTGTTACAGGCCAGATCCTGCCCTTTACCTTGATCGTTACCTATGTGGGTTATGTGAAAAAGGAACTTCTGATCAATGAGAGTAAAGTCGACATAAGACTGGAACAGAATAACACACAGCTTGACGACGTTGTGATTTCTTCCCGCCGCCGGCAGGAATCTGCCCAGGAAGTGCCTATCCCCATTTCGGTAATTGGCGGGACCAGAGCTGAGGACGCAGGTGCATTTAATGTAAATCGCTTGAAAGAACTGGTGCCGACAGTTCAGCTTTACGCTTCCAACGCTAGAAATACCACATTGAACATTCGCGGATTGGGCTCCACTTACGGACTTACCAATGACGGGATCGATCCTGGTGTAGGTTTTTATGTGGATGGCGTTTACTATGCACGTCCGGCGGCAACCGCATTGGATTTTATTGACATTGAGCGTGTTGAAGTCTTGCGCGGACCACAAGGAACGCTGTTTGGTAAAAACACAACCGCAGGTGCATTTAACATTACAACGCGCGCCGCAAGCTTTACAACCGGCGCCAACCTCGAACTAAGCTATGGTAACCTGGGATATATCCAGGCAAAAGCTTCGGTAACGGGTCCATTGAGCAAAAAACTTGCCGCCCGGGTGTCTTTTACAGGAACGCAACGCAACGGCACATTCTTCAATGAGCATACGCAACTGCCGATCAATGATATCAACAACATTGGTGTAAGAGGGCAGCTGCTGTACACGCCTTCGGAAAAGGTTAACATTACGGTGATCGGAGATGTTTCAGATCAAAAACCTACGGGATACGGCTGGCCGGTGGCCGGGGTTGTAACAACCAAAAGGGCTGGTTACAGACAGTTTAACAGCATTATTGCTGATCTGGGATACACACTTCCTTACAAAAGTGCTTTCGAGCGCAGACTGGACTTGGACACGCCTTCCAAGGCAGATAACCGTTTGGGTGGTGTTTCTGTGAATGCAGATATCAAAATCGGAAACGGAACATTGACCTCTACTTCTGCGTGGCGTTACTGGAAATGGACGCCTTTGAATGACCGGGATTATATCGGACTGCCTGTATTTACAATTTCCTCGGGTAACTCTGCACATGATCAATGGTCACAGGAACTGCGTTATTCAGGAAAAATTTCTCCGAAGCTGAGCGGTGTGATCGGCGTATTCGGCCTTTGGCAAGACCTGACTTCTGACCCGGTACAAACAGAAGAAGCGGGTTCTGCACAATGGAGGTTCGCGCAAAGCTCTACCAGCCCGTTATGGCAAACACCAGGCTTGTTCGATAACTTTGGTATCAGAACAACAAACCGTATTAAAAGCACTAGTTTGGCGGTTTTCGCACAAGCTGACTGGGCTGTGGCTGAGAAGTTCCACATTCTTCCTGGGGTTCGTTACAATTACGATAAGAAAGTGGTGGATTACAGCAGGGTGGCCTACGGTGGCTTGCAGACAACCGATGCGGAGTTGTTGAAACTGAAAAACGGCGTTTACAGCAACCAGGCTTTCAATACAGATTATGCTGAGGGCAATTTCTCGGGGCAGTTATCAGTCCAATACAGGGCCAGCACACGTTTCAATGCATATGCCACGTATTCTGTTGGATTTAAGCCAATTGGTGTGAATGTGGGTGGGTTACCAACAGCAAACGGGGCCGTTTTGCTTGATCTGGCGAAAGTAAAACCGGAATTTGTTGAGCACAAAGAATTTGGTATCAAAACAAAACCAACAGGTAACTCGGTATTGAACCTGACATTCTTCCGCTCCGACATTGATGATTTTCAAACGCAGGTGCAAACGCCGGAACCTGGCGTGAACCGCGGTTACCTGGCCAATGCTGAAAACGTGCGTGTACAGGGTGCGGAATTGGATGGTAATATTCGTTTTGGCGCATTGACATTGAATGCTGCGGTGGCTTATACAGATGGTAAATATGTTAAATTCATCAATGCTCCGGTTCCTCTGGAAGAAGTCGGCGGGCCGCAGGCTTTCAAAGATGTTTCCGGTGGACGTCTGCCGGGAATTTCTAAATGGTCTGGCTCTGTGGGTGGTGAAGTGGTTGCGAAGGGAAAATTGCTCGGCTTAAAAGGTAATTTCTTCCTGAGCGTGGATGAATATTATCGCTCGGAATTTTCCTCCAGCCCATCACCATCACAATATCTGAACATCGACGGCTACGGTCTGACAAACGCTAGAGCGGGTTTCAGAGCTTCCAACGGCATCACATTCTTCCTTTGGGGACGCAACTTGTTTAACAAAGATTATTACGAACAATTGCTTGCCGCACCGGGCAGTTACGGACAGTACGCTGGAATCGTTGGTGATCAGAGAACTTATGGGGTAACGCTGAGATATTCTTTGTAATAAGTCAGTTTAAGGTTCATCAGTTAAAAAGAGAAGCCGTGTTATGCGGCTCTCTTTTTGTATAATGTTTTCTCTTTTTATGTATTAAAATGTAAAACCAACGGCGAGCTTAGAAGTCAAATGCGGACGGGCAGTGCCGTAAGTCCTGTAAGCAAGCGGGAAGGGAGCGCCTCCTGGATAGGGTTGTGGAGCTGCTGGTCGTAAGAAAAGGCAAGATAGGCACCGCTGAAATTGTTAGCGTTCAAGCCCTTTCGCATCCGGCTGTTCATGTTGTAGTACCAGCGCACTTTTGCATTGCCCCAGATATTGGTACGCCTGTATCGCGAGACGATCAGATCCCGCAAAATGCTGACATTAAACCGATTAACTGGAATGCTGTCCTGGCCAAAAGCGTATTGCAGGACGAATAGGAACAAAAGCGGTGTCAAGCCTTTTTTCATACTTAATACTTGGAATAAGATAATTTACTTAACCGTCACTCTGCCAAATTCTGCGTTGATATCGACGTTTGCCAGCTGGTTTTTAGAGAAAAATGCTTCTTTGAAATCCGCTGTATTGCGCTTCCATTTGAAACCGTTAGGGAGCTTCATGGTGGCATAGGCGCTTTGGATGGTGTAGTCAAAGTTTTGCCAGTTTTTGGTCTGCAAAGTGATCTCTGCTTTCCTGGATTTTACGCCCAGGCTTGTGAGCCCGCTCGTCGGAAACAGCTCAATGTCCCCGTAAACAGCATCCACCTTGATTACCCCGCCAATGCTTAATAATGACATTTTCGTATGATCGCTCTGGAAGGTGAAAGTGCCGGATATTTCACTGCCTTTCAGCTCGCCGAAAGAGGTTTGCATTTGTCCTTTTCCCGTGATTTCTATGAGATTTGTTGTACAAAAATCGGCTTTCAGCTGCAAGCTGTTCGTTAGGCCTTTCAATGTGATTGTGCCAAAAGAATTTTTCAAATCCACTGCGCAGGATGCGGGCAGATGGATTTTGTACCGCGCCCGGAGGTTCGAGACCGGTTTGCTTTCTCCGTCTTTCAGAACAATATAGTTACGCAGAAAATAATCTTTGCCGTTGCGGTCGGCTATATACTGAACCTTGGAAAGGTCATTCGCAGCAACGCTTTTCTCCGGGTGCCTCGCCGACAGCTCCATGACAATGGATATTTCCAACTTGTCCCAGGTGGTCAGTTCAATGTCTGCTTTCTCTGCAAAAATGTGCAGCGTGCGTATATCGGGTGACGTTATGTTTTTTTCAATGGTCTTCGTTGCCACTTGTAATACACTCTGTGCAGCGGCAATGTGGCTGGCGGCAGCCGAAAGCATGGCCATGAGTATTTTGAGATAAAAAATTTGTTTCATGTTTTAGGGAATTATATCATTTTGGCCATTTCGTTCAACACTTCAGCCTTTTGTTGTTCAATGTCTGCAAACTGGCGCACGAGGTCGGGCTCTGCATTGTATTCTCCGATGGCCTGCTGCAACTGGGTCGCTGCATTGACCAAATCCTCATATTCATTTTGCAACCTTTTGTAATCATTGCTGGCGCAGATTAACGTCTCCGTTTCGCAATATGCTTTGAGCTTTTCATATTGCTGGTCAGTAACCTGGTCCACTTTTGTTTGCAGCCGCTCATCAACCATTTCCTGCCTGAAAGCGATTTGTTTACCGGACTTCTTTCCAATAAACCAAACCCCTGCAACGCCCATTAACAAAGCCACTGCGGCCGCATACTGCCAGAAATGAGCAGTTCGGTTGATCTTTGGCCCATTCGCAATCAGTTGCCATAGCCTTTCATCCGGTTCATATTCTGGTAAAGACTGTGCCGCTGCTTTTAATGGTAACTCATTCAACTCCTGCTGTAACGATGCCCAAACACCCTCACCAGGAGAGTAATGCGGGAGTTTGGTCAGGGCCTCTTTTAATGTATGCTGATTCTTTTCCATAGTGGTGATTATTTTGGGGAGAGCATGCTGCGCAGCTTTCTCTTTGCATGAAATAGTTGTGATTTGGACGTTCCTTCTGTAATGTTGAGCATTGCTGCGATTTCTTTGTGCGTGTAGCCTTCCACCTCTGCCAGCACGAAAATGGTTCTGAAACCATCTGGCAATGAACGCACGGCTGTTTCCAGATGCGCCGTGTTAATTTCTACATCATTCCAGTCGATGATTTCGCCCGTATATTCTGCCAGGTCATGCCAGACCACGATTTTTTTCTTTTTTGTAGATTTTCTGATAACAATCTGCTTGATCCAGGCGCCCAACGCCGAGTCGCCACGGAATTGGTTCAGGTGTTTGAAAACGTCCATAAATGCATCCTGCAACACATCATTAGCATCATCGAAATCCCCGGTAATCCGGTAAGCAAGCGTATACATTGCCTTCTTATAGCGATCATACAGTTGCCGCTGGGCAATCCGGTCATGCAAAAGGCATCCTGAAATAAGCTCAGCCTCAGATGTCATACATTGTTTTTTAGGGTACTCAACTTAAAGAGGCCGCAAGAAGGGGAAAAGGTTGTATGGGTGTGTAGGAATTTGTTCTTATCTTAACTTGCGTCGTCACACATTATAAATCTAACATTTTATGAAGAGCGTCAGCCAAAAAGTAATTACTCCATTGTCTCACAAAGATTACAATTCCGCAAATCCCTTGGCCCTTATCAGTAAAGATCGAGAAGGTTGTCCCCATCATTTTTGATTCGAGAACGTTTCAATAAAAAAAGTATAAGTCACACTTATATCGTTGTGTTCGAGGTTGTTTTCTAAAGAAATCCGCGGAATATTCGCGCTTCAAAAAAACATAGCTTTTGAATAATTTGAACGTTTTGCCTTGTTACGGTGAGGATCAGCGAAAACTCCCTAAGCGCTTCTATGAGTGTTTGGACACCTAAGACAAGGCATTGTTTCGACGTTTGAAGAACACAGCAATTGGAATGATCAATTGCCTGTGTTTTTTTGACAAAAAAAGGGAGCTCTGTACAGAACTCCCTAACTCTACCTGGTTACGTTTCCACGAAGGAAAGAGGCTTGACCAGGCCTACGTGATACAAACAAAACACATTATACTGGAAATTCCAAAAAAGGATGAAAAAGAGTTTGCGAAATAGATATTTATCGAAGCCGAGATATGACAGATATTTGATAGCGAGTGCATACAATGATGATCGGGCTGGGCATCTCTACAATGCGGGGATAGCATTATCAGAGGCCTTTCACCCTTTAATTAGCCAGTTTGAGGTTGTTCTTAGAAACGCTATTGATTCCGTTTTAGCCAGACATTTTAACGATAGCAGTTGGATCATTAATGAGAAAGCTGGATTCATGAATGACCGATCACTCGAAAAATCAAATTTCTATTTGCGGAAATGCGTCGAATCTGTAGAAAATAAATTGAGAAAAGCCAAAACGCCTGTCACATGTGGGAGGGTGATCTCTGATCAGACATTTGGTTTCTGGATAGCCTTCTTTGAGCCTGCAAATTACAGACTGATGAACGGTCGTCCAATACAGGTTTTTAAACATAAGCCTGCTTTCGAAAATCGAGCAAGTATTTATGCCAAATTAGAAATGATAAGAGATTTCAGAAACCGCGTAAACCATTGCGAACCAATATGCTTTAATGAAAACCGGATCGACTGTTCACAGGCTATTGCCGTAAGAATGAGCTTATACGAATTGGTAGGGTGGATTGAGCCTGAGTTGGTCCCGTTCTTTGCCAAAATTGACCATGTTAAAGCCAGTGTCAGTCAGTTGTTAGCAGTATAACTAGTTAAGAATATGACCAACAGAGACGATATGACATTGCACTAATCCAACATTCTTGCTGGCAAGCTTTTGTTCATTATGAAGCCATACTAATTTCTAGCAATATGGAATCAGACCTTGATAAATTCATTACCGCCCAGGAGCGGGATTATGCTGGGGCTTTGGCGGAGATACGGCGGGGGCGGAAGCAGGGGCATTGGATATGGTATGTCTTTCCGCAGATTAAAGGGTTGGGGATGAGTGGCACTTCGGTGCATTATGCCATTGAGGATATTGGGCAGGCGAACCGTTACTTGCAAAATCCGGTTTTGGGCAAGAGATTGATTGAAATCTCAAATGCGATCCTGGCTATCGAAGGCAAATCAGCCAACGAGATCCTGGGCAGCCCTGATGATATGAAGTTACGGTCCAGTATGACTTTATTTAGTATGACCGAGGGCGCAGATCCTGTTTTCCAGGCCGTCCTCGATAAATATTTTGATGGTAAGCCGGATCAGAGAACCATCGAAATCCTCAATAGACAGCATTGAATGTTCCCCATCGCGTTTGACCCTATATATAAATACCCGGTGCCGGACGGGCACCGTTTTCCGATGGATAAATATGAGCTGCTCCCTATGCAGTTACTGCGCGAAGGCGTTGCGGTGGAATCGGATTTTTTCAGTCCGGAACCTGTTGATATACAGGCGGTTTATGCAGTCCACGATCGCGCTTATGCGGACCGGATCGTTCAGGGAGCGCTTAGCAAGCAGGAAATGCGGCGTATCGGTTTTGTGCAGTCGCCTGTGCTTGCGGAACGTGAGTTGCGGATCACTAACGGGACGGTGCAAGGCGCGCTTAAAGCATTGGAAACGGGGATCGCATTCAACATTGCAGGCGGCACGCACCATGCAGGACGCGATTTCGGGGAAGGATTTTGCATGATTAACGACCATGCCGTTGCAGCCCAGTATTTAATTGATCAGAAGTTGTGCAGCCAGGTCCTTATTGTTGATCTGGATGTGCACCAGGGCAATGGAACAGCACAGATTTTCACGAATCAGCCGCTGGTTTTTACGTTTTCCATGCATGGAAAAAACAACTATCCTTTTAGAAAAGAAAAGAGTGATCTTGATGTGCCGCTGGATGACAAAACCGGTGATGATATTTATTTAAAGATATTGGAAAACACACTCCCCAAACTGATAGAGCAGGTAAAGCCCGACTTTATTTTCTACCAGGCAGGTGTTGACATTCTGCAAACCGATAAGATCGGGCGGATGTCGTGCACGGAGCGGGGGTGCCAGTTAAGGGACGAAATGGTGATGCAGTTGGTCCACAAGCACAACATTCCAATGCAATGCAGCATGGGCGGCGGTTATTCTCCGCAACTCAGGACCATTTTGAATGCGCACGCGAATACATATCGGGTCGCGAGACAAATATTTTAGGTTAGCATCATAACCGGGCACAATTTTTAAACAGCTCGCTATTCGAACCAGGACGAAAATATTTGAACATAAAATGCACTCAATGAAGCAGCTCAGCCAATTTTTGCTTTTCACATTACTCATGTTGCCGGCATACGGCCAGGCGCAGGACAAACTCGCGCCGGTCGACCTAAAAAACCACATCTGGTTTAAAAACAGCATTATATATAACCTCGAAGTAGGGGTTTTTAAGGATAGCGATGGAGATGGCCGCGGCGATTTTCAAGGTCTGATCGAAAAGCTGGACTATATCCGTGCATTGGGTGTGGATGCAATCTGGCTGGCACCATTTCAGCCTACGCCGGGCAAGGACGATGGGTATGATGTAGCAGATTTTTATGGAGTTGACGAGAAGTTGGGGACAAGCGGCGACTTCGCCGAACTCGTTTTTCAAGCACAAAAAAGAGGCATGCGGGTGATTATTGATCTCGTAATTAACCACACATCCGATCAGCATTCCTGGTTTCAGCAAGCCCGAAAAAGCAAGGATTCCAAGTATCGGGACTGGTACATTTGGTCCGACAAGCTGCCGAAAGACTATAACAAAGGAATGGTGTTCCCGGGCGTGCAAAAGGCGGTTTGGGATATGGATACACTGGCCGGGCAATACTATTACCACCGTTTTTACCCTTTTCAGCCCGATTTGAACTTTGCAAATCCCGCCGTCGTGGAAGAAAGCCAGAAAATCATCGGTTACTGGCTGGGTCAGGGCGTTTCGGGCTTTCGCCTGGATGCGGTGCCATTTATTATTGAAGTGCCTAAAACAGGCAGTGAAAAACCCGAGCTGGATTACAAATTTCTGATGGATATCAGGCAGTTTGCACAAACGCGCAGAGCTGATGTCGTAATTCTTGGCGAAGCCAATGTTATGCCTGAGGAAAATCAGAATTACTTTGGAAAAAATGGGGAGGGCATGCAAATGATGTTCAACTTCTTTGCCAACCAGCATTTGTTTTATGCGCTCGCAACCGGCAACATTGATCCATTCAAAAAAGCCATTTCTGAAACGCAGATCATTCCGGATGCTTCACAATGGGCACATTTCCTGCGCAATCATGATGAAGTAGACCTGGGAAGGCTCTCAGACAAACAACGGCAGGAGGTTTATGCTAAATTCGGCCCGGATACCAGCATGCAGCTTTACGACCGGGGCATCCGGCGGCGGCTGGCAACCATGCTGGGTAACAACCGCAAGCATATGGAGCTGGCTTACAGCTTGTTATTTTCTCTTCCGGGAACTCCCGTGATCCGCTACGGCGATGAACTCGGGATGGGCGACGACCTTCGTTTAAAGGAGCGCATTTCTGTGCGCACGCCTATGCAATGGACAGCCGAAAAAAATGCCGGCTTCACCACAGCCGATACAGCCTTCCGTCCGGTGATTGATTTTGGGGATCACGGTTATAAGAAAATCAATGTTGAAGACCAGACACGTGACTCAGCATCATTGCTGAACTGGACAACAGCATTGATCAAACTCCGCAAATCCTGCCCGGAAATCGGGTTAGGAACATATAAAATTCTGGACGCCGGTTCAGCTGCTGTTTTCGCCATCCAGTATGAGCACGAAGGAAAAGCGCTGGTGATCCTGCACAATTTCAGCGATCGGCCGGCACAGTCGCGGATTAACATTCCCGGAAATAACTTATTGGTTGATTTGATTGATGAAGATGATCAGAAGGCTTCCGATGGGAAATACAGCATTAAGCTTGATGGCTACGGCTACAAATGGTTCCGGATTAAATAGTGGCTGAATGCTCGGGATTGGCTTCCATAGGAGTTCCTGCCAGCATATGGGCAAGGATAGGCGCACACTTTTCCTGGCACGCCGGATAAAACTGTCCGTGTTTCCAAAAGGCAGATTTGGGAGACATTCCCCACCAGAATTCAGCCATAGCCAGTGGTTTCATTTTATTTAAAAATGCATGTTGAAGTAATTTAGGAGCAGCACATTCACCTGCGCCCGCAGGTGGGTTTTTGTAAGAAGCTTCGGAAAATATGTCTCGCAAGCTCTTGTGGGTGCCTGCCTGGTTAAGGAAGCTGTATTGATCGAAAATCGCATTTTGCAGGGAAAGCGAGTGACTTTTCCGGATTGATTTCAAGTTTTGAATCTGTGTTTCAAATGCTTCACTTTTGTCAAATTCAAGCACCTTAATCGCCTTGTTGATGCGTGAAAGCTCGGTCATGCCTGCATTCAGGAAGCCGCCTTCTGCGACGCCGTCGAAGATAGGAGGGACGAACTTGGCATGGTGATTTCCGCCGGCCAGCTTTCCGGAGAAGGCAGCGAGATAGCCGACCTCACGCTGCTCTGTTTCTACCACAAGCACGCCGAACATTTTACCAATAATATTCTCAGGATCGTCAGACAAGCCGAAATTGTGTGCCCATTCCTGCTGTGTTTCCAGATGCGATTGCAGCATAGAAACGGCTAACAAGCTCAGTGGATGCGGTTTATAGTTGAATGGGAATGTGAATTTTTCAGGCAAAACATACCGTTCAGCATGCTCGAACGGCGTGAAATATTCTTCTGAAATGGCAGTTAATGGCGTTGACAATAGACAGGCGGATGCTGGAATATTAAAAGCTGCCGGAAATAACCGGCGTATGTGCCAGCAAAAATACATATTCCGATTGAAATGGCCTTCATAGCACACTGGTCTCGCGCCGGGCCAGGCTTCTTCGCTGAAATGAAATATTTGCTACTCAGCACTTTGCTTCCAATGCAGCAACTGGGGCGTGTAAGAAATCATCAGATAATGCCAAACCGGGACTTTGCCCGAATCAGAGACTGAGAAAATCCGGCCGTTATCCAGAGTCAACGCCTGCCTGCCAACCCGGACGGAAATGTGTTTGTCAATAAATCCTTCCGCATACAGCTCAAATGCATTAATGCTGCCGACGCGCGAAACCTGACCGCAACATCCCAAAACCAGCAGCAAGACACGCCACATCAAATGACCCGCTCCATATAAATCGTTTCTTGGATAGGGTTAAAATAATAGGGCTCGATGGCCTGAAAGCCAAAGGATTCATAAAGTCTCCTGGCCTTGGTCATGCTGCTCAAAGTATCCAGCCGGATCTTTTTGTAACCCAGCTTGCTTGCCGAAAGAATGGCGCTTTCAAGTAATGATCTACCAAAATTAAATCCCCGAAAATCTGGGCGGACATACATGCGTTTTAATTCCGCCGTCTCGTCGTCCAGGCGCCTGATTCCCGTACAGCCGGCCAGCAGGTCGTCTTTGTAAACGAGCAGAAGCGCGCCGGTTGGCTGGTCATATTGCTGGCGGATGAATTCCAGTTCTTTAGAAAAATTCTGGAATGACAGATCAATGTCGAGGGAGTTGGCATATTCTTCAAAAAGCTCTTTCGCCTGTTCAAACTCCTGATCTGTTTCAGCTGTCTTGTAAATGGTCATTCCCGTCATTACTGCGGTCGTTAAGCATGTAAGTCAGGTCGAAAATAGTTGAAAAGGCCAACTATTTCATGGGGTAAATCTTCAAATAGGTTTTGAGGCAAAATAATCTTGTTATATTCCAAATTAGGCTTCTGGGAGAAGTTTAAATATATGCCGATTTTAATATAAACAGGAATTATTTCAACCTGGATGCGGCGCTTTGAGAACGTTGCCGGTAACGTATGCATAAAAAAATTGTGGGGATGCGTTGCTCGTGATGTTAAATGCCATCAAATTAAGTTGACACTAAAATTAAAAAGCGCCTGGGATCGTCGAAAAGTTATATTCCGGCGCCATATTCAGCAGATCCATACCAACTCAATAACATGATGACTTTCAAATTACGATTCGCGAATATTGCTTTAATGGCGCTTTACTCGTTAGGCGCTGCCGCCCAGAGCAGTGAAACTTATAGCTGGACAAACTTGCCGAAGGCCCAGCAGCCTGTGTTCAAGCAAGATACGGTCCGTATTACAGCCTATGGCGCAACGCCGGATGGCCATACATTGAATACGGAAGCCATCCATAAGGCCATTGATGCCGTGAATAAAAAAGGTGGAGGCGTCGTGCTGGTGCCGGCTGGACTCTGGATGACCGGGCCTATTGTAATGAAAAGCAACATTAACCTGCATTTAAGTGAAAATGCAACCCTGCTTTTCACGCCCGACAAAACGAAATATGCCCTTACCGAAGGTTTTTATGAAGGGAAAAGCGCAGCCCGGAACCAATCGCCGATTTCGGGTATTGACCTCGAAAATGTTGCCATTACGGGCAAGGGCATTGTAGACGGCAATGGTGATGTCTGGCGTGCGGTGCATAAAAGCCAGTTGACCGAAAGCCAATGGAAGGAAAAAGTGGCGTCGGGAGGCGTTCTGAAAGACGATGGCAAAACCTGGTATCCGAGCCAGCAGTTCAAAGATGCCAGCACCGGAAATAAGAGCATGTTGCTCACGGCCGGCAAAAAGCCAGCGGATTTTGCTGATATGAAGGATTTCCTGAGGCCTAACCTCGTTGTTTTCAACAATTGTAAAAAGGTGTTGCTCGAAGGTGTAACATTCCAGAACTCGGCCGCCTGGTGTATCCACCCGCTCATGTGCCAGGATCTGACAATTCGAAACGTGCGCGTCAAAAATCCGGAATATGCGCATAATGGCGACGGAATGGATATCGAGTCCTGCAAAAACTTTTTAATTGAAGGCTGCACGCTCGACGTTGGCGATGATGCCATTTGTATCAAATCGGGCAAAGATGAAGAAGGCAGGAAGCGCGGCATGCCTACTGAAAATGGTTTAATCAGAGATAACATTGTATATAACGGGCACGGAGGTTTTGTGGTAGGCAGCGAAATGAGCGGAGGGGCAAGGAATATTTTTGTTCAGAACTGCACATTCATGGGCACCGACAAAGGGCTTCGTTTCAAATCCGTGCGAGGCCGGGGAGGTGTGGTTGAGAAAATCTATGCGAAGGACATTTATATGAAGGACATTGCGCAGGAAGCGGTGTTCTTTGATCTGTTTTATTTTGTAAAATTTGCCACAGATGGCGCTCGTGACATGCGGGAAGTGGTGAACGAAGGAACGCCGGTTTTCCGCGATATGCATTTTGACAATATTGTTTGCAATGGCGCCACAAAGGGCGTGTTCATCCGGGGACTTGCCGAAATGCCTGTTCGGAACATTGTTATGGAGAATATGGTGTTAAAAGCAGAAAAGGGCATTGAGCTCACCGACGGCGATCAGATCCGGTTCAAAAATGTGAAGCTGATCACCGAGCATACCAAGCCGGTTATCTTCGTCGAAAATGGCACACAGATCCGTTTTGACGAGATCAGTTATAATGACAAAAGCGATGTTCTCATTTCAGTGAACGGAGAGAGAAGTGCAGACATTAGAATGAATAATACGGACTTGTCGAAAGCGCAAAAAACTAAGGAATTCAGCAAGGGTGCACAAGATAAAAGCCTGACATTAAAGTAATAATTTCTAAATAACCTATATCATTATTCAACTAAAAACCATTAGTTTACGTTTTTTACAAAACACTGTAAATCTATTTGTCAGGTAAAAAATACTTTGGTTTATGAGTTCAAATTTAGACGACAAGCGCAGGGAACTATTTGAGCTTCATAAGGCGAAATTAGGCACAGATATGCCGCTTATGAGGAAACCTGTTGAAAAAGTAGTTGTTGAGAAAAAAGTCGAACAGCCAAAACAACCAACTAGCAGAAAGAACAAGATTAAATATGCGGTAATTGCCGTGACGGGAATCGTTGTTGTGATTGAATTGCTATTTTTGGCAAAAGAGGCGGGTTGGTTGAAGTAAACTGCGAGTGACTTAAATGAAGGGGACGTTCCTTAAAAATCTGATAGGCCTTGGTCTGTTCTGCCTGGGCATGTTCCGTGTTTTAGCGGCCGAGAATGGGAGAGTGCTGCGCTATTCCCTGAAAGAGGGCTTGTCATTTGGCATAGTCAACAGCATTGTGCAGGATAAGCAGGGACTGATGTGGCTCGCAACCGGCGACGGGCTCAACCGTTTCGACGGCACATCGTTCAAAGTCTTCAAAAACAGTCCCGACGACAAGCAAAGTCTTTCCGGAAACTATGTCAAATCCGTTTTTTGCGACCGGGACGGCATCATATGGACCAGCTCCCGCAATGGTCTTAACAAATTCATTGCTGAAAAAGAGATCTTCGAACGCCACACGCCCATGCCTGACAAGGGCGTTTCGGGTACGGATGTAAGCGATATTTCCCAGGCCCGCGATGGCAACCTATGGATTTCGCTGAATGGAGCCGGGTTTGCATTGTTTGATAAGAGAGCAGAGCGATTTACCTACTATAACAAGCAAAATCTCCCTAAACTCAATACAAATGCCATCCTGAGTGCATTCGAGGATTCGAAAGGGTTGCTATGGCTCGGCACACGGGAATCGGGAATTGATGTTTTGGAAGTTGGTCAAAACAGGAAGCTTTCAAAAGCGAATATGAACCTGACAAGCCTTCCTGCTACCCGCATTAACAGCATTTACGAGGACCATTTAAGCAACATATGGATCGCTTCGGCCAAAGGCCTGATTCTCTTTAAGCGGAATGAAGCCAGGTTCTACGTGATCCATCTTCCTGGAAACCACCGGAGCGACATTTACCTGTCATTACGCGAAAACCACCGCGGGCAGCTGCTCGTAGGCGTTCAGGACGGCGGCGTGTACAGCCTGGACCTGACGCAATTAGCTGACCGTAAGCCGGAAGCATACTCATTTGAAAAGGTCAATAACTCACAAAACGAAGGCATTACGCAGCGTTCGGTCCAGACGATTTATATGGATGCCGATCGCAACATCTGGCTGGGCACTTATGGCGAGGGCGTTTACCTGATCAGCAGCATTCCGGAAAAATTTAAGAGTTTTGAAAAGAAAATACAGGATTCCCGTGCAGAAAGTTACTTGCGATTTTACGGAATGTGCGTGGACAAAGATGGCTATCTGTGGCTGGGAACGGATGGGGATGGCATTTATAAAACCAAAAATTCGGGAGAAACCGTTAAACATTACGCGGTTACCAACGCCCCGGGCGGGCTGTCCGATGGTGCGGTCATAGCGGCGCATCGCGGGCGCGACGAGTATCTGTGGTTCGGCACATATTCGGGCGGCCTTTTTCAGTATGATCCTAAAAAAGATACATTCAAACAATTTGCCAACATTCCCGGGGATCCGACCAGCCTGGGCAAGAATGATGTGCGTGTCGTTTATGAAGACCGCAAACGCAACTTGTGGGTAGGCACCAATGGCGGCGGGCTCGCGCTGCTCGACCGCCAAACCGGCAAGTTCCGGAACTTCGTAACCACAAACAGCAGCATTAATTCCAATGATGTCAGGGCGATCGAAGAGGATAGTAAGGGAAATCTCTGGATCGGAACCTATGGCGGCGGGCTTAACTATTTAAATGTTAGCACAATGCAGTTCAGGTCGTTTTTCAACGAGCCGGGGAAAGCAGGATATTTGTCAAACCGCATCATTTTCTCGCTGCATTATGACGCCAAAGAAAGGTTATGGATCGGATCGGAGGGGAACGGGCTTTTGGTTTACGACATAAAAAACGGAACAACAAAACATTTCACCGAAAAGAACGGTCTGGCAAATGATGTGATCTACGCATTTCAGGAGGAAAGCATTGATAATGTATGGTTTAGTACCAATAAGGGAGTGTCCCGGATCAATCTCCCCAGCAACCGCATCGACCATTACGACCAGAGCAACGGGTTGCAGGGCGGCCAGTTTAATCCCAATTCTACCCTTTACATTGCAAGCAGCAATGCCATGGTTTTTGGCGGCACCGAAGGCTGGAACCTCTTCGTGCCAACGGACATTAAACCGTCGGACTACAAGCCGAAAGTAATGATTACCGGGCTTCAGTTATTCGGGCAGAGCGTCGCCGTAGGTGCCAAAAAAGATGGAAAAGTCATTCTGGAAAAACAGATCGCTGATCAGGAAGAGATTGTTTTGCAGCCCAGTCAGTCGGTTTTTACGATTCAATACACCGCACTGAACTACGCGTATCCCGACCGTAATCATTTCGCATACAAGCTGGAAGGCCTCGATCAGGATTGGAACTATGTGCAAAACGAGCGCTCGGCGACTTACCGTTATCTTCCGCCGGGTGATTATGTGTTCAAGGTCAAATCGGCCAATCAGGATGGTGTATGGTCCGAGAATGAGGTGGGCTTGCATGTGCGCGTGCTGCCGCCGTGGTATCAGACGTGGTGGGCTTATTTGCTTTATATGGGCATTGCAGCGCTGGTGATATACTATTACCAGCAATATAAGATCCGGCAGGCGCGCCTGAAATATGAAGTGCAGATGGCGCATTTCGAAACCCAGAAGGAGAAGGAGCTTAACGAAAAGAAGCTCGCCTTCTTTACACACATTTCCCACGAGTTCCGCACACCATTAACCCTGATTATCAACCCGGTAAAAGAGCTTCTACTCAAAGCCGAGAACCGCCATCCCGATCAAAACAGCCTCAATATTGTTTACCGGAATGCCAAACGCCTGCTAAGTATGGTGGATCAATTGCTGCTTTTTCGCAAGGCCGACCGGGAAGCAGACAAGCTGAACCCGGCCATTCAGAACATTACCAAATTGGCGCTTGAAGTTTTTCAGTGTTTTACCCATCAGGCTGAGCAGAAGCACATTAACTATCAGTTTATTAGTCCGAACGAAGACCTTGAACTGGTTGCAGATCGTGAAAAAATAGAGATCGCGCTTTTCAACCTGGTTTCAAATGCGGTCAAATACACGCCCAAAAACGGAAGTGTAACATTGGAAATCGTTGAAACGGGCGATCAGGTGCAGATCACCGTCAGCGATTCGGGCCCGGGTATTCCCACAAATGTAGGCGACAGCATATTCTCCGTCTTTCATCAATTCCATGACGGCCGGTTTCCTTCTAAGGGCGGTTTTGGCATTGGTTTATTTTTAACTAAAACTTTCATTGAAAGCCATTTCGGGAGCATTCATTACGAATCGGTTGTGGGCAGCGGGACTGTTTTCAAGGTTTTGCTCTGGAAAGCGCATCCGCAGTTGGTGTCCGCCGATCTGCCGTCCATTGTGGAAGAAGGCAATTCTGTGTTGCTGGAAGAACTCTCGGAAGACGGTGCAATGCTCACGTCATCGGCCATTTCGCGTCACCAGCTAGTGGTGGAAGAGCTAAGTTCTGATGTAAAGACCATGCTGATCGTGGAAGACGACGCGGATATCAGGCAGTATATCGGCCAGGCTTTTGCAGGAAAATTCAAGCTTTTGCAGGCGGGGAATGGGGAAGAAGGCATCATGCTGGTCAGAAAACATTTACCCGACATTGTCATCAGCGACGTTTTCATGGATGGCATCAGCGGCATCGACATGTGCAGCCAGATCAAAAGCGACATGACATTGAGCCACATTCCCGTCATTCTGCTCACTGCTAGCACTTCCCAGGAATCGCGGCTGAAAGGCATTGAAGGCGGCGCGGACGATTACATCAGCAAGCCGTTTGACAAAGCATTACTGATGGCACGCGTGGACGCGATCCTGAAAAGCCGCAATGACCTGCAAAGATATTTTTACAATGAAATCACATTGCAGGCCAATGATTCCAAAATCTCATCCGAGTATAAAGAGTTTTTGAAAGAATGTATCCGGGTTGTCGAGAACCATCTGACCGATCCGGACTTCTCCATTAAGGTGCTCGCCGCCGAGATCGGCATGAGCCATTCGACCTTGTATAACCGCATCAAATCCATATCCGGGCAATCCACCAACAGCTTTATCCGCTTTATCCGCCTGCGCCGCGCAGCCCAGATATTGATTACGACCGACATCACGATTTCAGAGGTGGCTTACCAGGTTGGGATCAATGATATCAAGTATTTTAGGGAGCAATTTCACAAGCTTTTCGAAATGAAGCCCTCGGAATATGTCAAAAAATACCGAAATCCGTTCCATGAGAATTTCCAGGTAAACAGGGGTGTTTTTCAAAACAAATTGGATAATTAGCCGATTCAGTTACAAAATTTCTTTTCCAAGCGCCCGATTTTTCCTGAATCGGGCGCTTTTTATTGATATACCCCCTTCTTAATGTGAAAATGACCCCTGTCGGTCAAATACAAATAATCATACTTTTGATTGATCAATTCATAAAAATGGCGACATGCTTTTTTTGTGCTGACAACCAATTACCTTAATTATTTTAAACATTGATTTATGATAAAATCTTTTCGAAGCAAGTGGGCTTTGCCTGGAATGCTTAACGAAACTGAGGGCAGGATGTGGAAGCATATCCGGCTGACTTTGTTCCTGGCCGCTGCAGCGTTTTTCTGCTACACGCAGGTTGCTGTCGCGCAGTCTGCAATCACGGTAAAAGGAACGGTTACTGCCGACAACGGCGACGCACTTCCGGGCGCCAGCGTAATCTTAAAAGGAACCTCGACAGGAACGACGACTGACGCAGACGGGAAATATTCACTCAACATTCCCGACGCCAACGGCACGCTCGTATTCACCTACATTGGCTATATCAACCAGGAAGTTGCTGTGGCTAACCGCAGTGAAATCGACGTGAAACTCGTGACCAATGACAAAACATTGCAGGAGATCGTGGTGGTAGGATACGGCACACAGAAAAAAGCAACATTAACCGGCTCGGTGTCGGAAGTAAAGGGTGCTGACATTGTGAAAAGTCCGCAGCCAAATCTATCCAACTCACTGGCAGGCCGTTTTTCGGGTTTCGTTGCCAATAATAGGGGCGGAGAGCCGGGTTATGACGGTTCCAGCTACACCATCCGCGGTTTCGCATCCACAGGAAACAATGACGTGCTGATCGTGGTCGACGGGATTCCTGGCCAGGTGGGCGGTTTGGAACGTTTAGACCCTAATGACATTGAAAGCATTTCTATCCTGAAAGACGCTTCGGCAGCTGTGTACGGAAGCCGCGCTGCAAACGGTGTGATCCTGGTTACGACCAAAAGGGGAACAACAGGCAAGCCGGTGATCTCTTACAGCTTCAACCAGGGTTTCTCATCGCCAACCAGGCTTCCAAACCTGGCCGACGCCCCGACATACGCATCGATTTTGAACGAAATCGACTACTATAACAACCCTGCCGGCGGCATGAACCAGTTTTATACAGCCGAAGAAATTGAGAAGTTCAAAAACGGATCGGATCCATTGAACTACCCGAACACCAACTGGCAGAAAGAGACGCTGAAAAGTTTTGCATTGCAAAATCAGCACAATCTTGGCATCAATGGTGGAACGGAGAATGTAAAATATTATGTGTCGTTGGGGACGATTTACCAGGATGGTTTGTATAAAAAAGGCGCTACGAAATACAAGCAATACAATTTCAGGTCGAACATTGACGCTAATGTAACGCAGGATTTTAAAGTAAGCCTGTCTTTATCAGGCCGTCAGGAAAACAGACAATTTCCTATTTCTTCTGCGGGAAATACTTTCCGCTCCATTTACCGCGCTTACCCAACCGTTATCTCGCGCTACCCGAACGGAAATTACTCGACAGGCGTGGAAAACAGCAATCCGGTCGTGTTAGGAACGGATATGGGTGGAACCACAAACAACCCGACCTCAGTTTTTAACGGGATCGTTCGTGCCAGCTACAACATGCCGTTTGTAGAAGGGCTGTCGGCTGACGGGTTTTACTCCGTGGATAAATCATTCAATTTTTCCAAAAGTTTCAGCACGCCTTACACGCTTTATAACTATAATGGCGACACCGGCGCTTATAATGCAGTGGTAACGGGTGGTTCTGCGGGCCTTGCTTCGCTCACGCAATCGCAATTGAACATTACCAACATTACCCAGAACATCCGGGTGAGCTTTTTGAGACAACTGGGCAATCACAATGTAAATGCATTCGTCGCTTACGAGCAGAACAAGCGCAACGAAGTGAAATTCGACGCTTCCCGCATCAACTATCCGACGGTTTCCACACCGGAACTTTCGCAGGGAGGTGCAGCGGCAACGGACAAAAACAACTCCGGAAGCAGCTATAACTTCACCCGCAAAAGTGTGATAGGGCGTATCGCCTACAATTTCAGCGAAAAATACCTGGCCGAAGTGCAGGCACGTATCGATGGTTCATCAGTATTCCCGAAAGGAAAGCAGTTTGGGTTTTTCCCTTCTATATCAGCAGGTTACCGTATATCGGAAGAGGATTGGTTTAAAAACAGCGTGAATTTTATCAATGATCTGAAAATCCGTGCTTCCTATGGTTCACTGGGTAATGATAATGTGGGTCAATTCCAGTATTACAACAATTACTCGTTCGTAAACCAGTATGTGCTGGGTTCCAATGTGATCACGCCGGGTATCGACCTTACCAAACTTGCCAACCCGAACATTACATGGGAAGTTGCCAAGAAAATGGACATTGGTCTGAATGCGGTTTTCCTGAAAAATTTCAGTCTGGAAGTGATTTATTTCCAACAGAAAAGATCAGATATCCTCGCAGCCAGAAATGCTTCCATTCCGAACACTTCCGGTATAGTTAACCCGTTCAAAACGAATGATAACACGCCATTGGTGCCGGATCAGAATATTGGAAAAGTGAATAGCGCGGGTTTTGAGGCTACATTGGGCTACAACCATTCAGGCACATTCCGCTACAACATTTCAGGAAACGTGACTTATGCAAAAAGCAAGGTTGTGTTTATAGACGAGGCACCGGGAACATTGGATTATCAGCGTCAGACAGGCGGGCCGCTTTATACCAACCTGCTGTATAACTCAATTGGCATTTTTCGCACGCAGGCCGAACTGGACGCATATCCGCACCTGAAAGGCGCTCAACTGGGAGATTTAATCCTGGAAGATTACAACGGCGACGGCCAGATCACAGCCGACGACCAGACCCGGACACCTTACGGCAATGTGCCTTTGCTTACTTACGGATTGGTTTTGAATGGCGGTTACAAAGCGTTTGATGCATCGGTTGTTTTCTCCGGCCAAGGCATGGTAAGCCAGTATGTGCTTCCCGAATCCGGCCAGGTAGGAAACTTTTACAGCAGCTGGGCCGACAACCGTTGGAGCCCGGCCAACCCCGAAGGATCTTATCCGAGAGTGGATACACGGGCTTCGTCTTCGATCAACGGCGGGCTTTATGCCAACACATTCTGGCTGGATAATGCATCCTTTGTGCGTTTGAAAAACATTGAAGTGGGTTACACATTGCCAAAAGACGCATTGTCCAAGATCAAGATAGCTTCCCTGAGAATTTATGCCAGCGCATTTAACCTATTCACAATCACCGGTGTAAAAGATTACGATCCCGAAGGAAACAGCACAAGCGGACAGTTTTATCCGCAGCAACGGATCTTGAACCTGGGTTTGAACATTAAGTTTTAAAGAATACTGAAATGATAAAGCAATTAAAAAATATACTGATCACAGCCGTTTGCGGAGCTTGCGGGCTCGTGGTTGTGGCTTGCCAGGAAAATTTCCTGGATGTGGTTCCTACCGACCGTGTTTCCGATGCATCCATCTTATTCGACTCGGTCCTTTTTGAGGCATACGTGATCAACCGCTACATGGGCACACGCCTTACCGATAAGGAAGCGGAAGGCACTTTGCCAGGTTTCGGACGCGGTTTTGAATATGCCATGTGGTCGTCACTTACCGACGAATCTATTTACAACAACGATGATAACACCTGGGTGATCCAGCGCGGACAGCTTGCACCGGAAAACACAGGCATTGCCGGAACGCTCTGGGGCAGAAGTTACAGAAGCATTCGCGAGATCAACTATGCGCTTGCCAATGTGGACAAAGTTCCGATGAGTCAGGGTAAAAAGGACAGGTTAAAAGGTGAACTGCAATTCCTGCGTGCCTTCCGCTATCACGACCTGATCCGGAATTATGGGAAAGTGGTTCTGATGGGCGATAAAGTTACAGAACTGGGCGACGACCTTACAAGCCAGGACCTTTTCACCCGCTCCGAAATCAAGGCGGGTGTGGAATATGCAGTTGCGCAACTGGACGAAGCCACTGCGCTATTGCCAAAGGACAATGACAACGGATCCTGGAAACTGGGCCGCGCTACCAAAGGAGCCGCTATGGCCCTGAAAGCGAGATTGTTGCTTTACGGTGCGAGTCCTTTGTACAATGCTGCAACATGGGCGCAGGCAGCCGCCGCTTCCAAAGCAGTAATGGATATGAATAAATACAGCCTTTATACAGGCGGTTATGGCAAAATATTTACAGTAGCTGACCATTCTGAGATCATTTTCGGCCGTCTTTACGCACAGGGAGCACGCCACGTGGCGCTTGAAATTGCCAACGGCCCGAACAGCTACAATGCCTGGGGCGGCAATGTTCCGGTTCAAAACCTGGTAAATGATTACGAGATGATGGACGGGACCAGAATTACAGAAACCGGAACCAGCTATAATCCGCAAGATCCCTACAAGGGAAGAGACCCGCGTTTTTACGAAACCATTCTCTACAACGGCGCGCCCTATCGTGGAAGCACAATCGAGACCTTCACGCCGGGTGGAAAAGACAGCAAGGATGGCCCGTCCAACTGGAACACCTCCAAGACTGGTTATTATCTGAAAAAATTCATGAATGACGCCCTGCCGATCGACAATCCATGGGACATCGCCGGAACCCAAACGTGGATCTACTTCCGCTACGCCGAAATCCTGCTGAACTACGCAGAAGCTCAAAATGAAGCAGTGGGCCCGGATGCATCCGTATACGCAGCCATCAACGCCATTAGACGACGTCCGGGCGTAATGATGCCAGTATTGAAAGCAGGGCTGACCCAAGCGCAGATGCGTGAAAAAATCCGTAACGAACGCCGCATCGAGCTTGCCTTCGAAGAGCACCGCTTCTACGACGTCCGCCGCTGGAAAATTGCCAACGTAACAGAAAATGCACCAGCAAACGGCATCGAAATCGGTAAAAGCGGCAACGCCTTCACTTACAAGGTAAAGGAAGCCCTAACTGGAAAGGCATTCACTGAAAAGCAATACTGGCTGCCAATCCCAAGAGCGGAAATCCAGGCTTCGAATAATAGGCTGGAACAGAATCCTGGGTATTGATCGCCCTTCGGCTACGCTCAGGGTGACAAGGGCGTGGTAGCTAGCTTGGTGCTTTGGTGCTAGCCCTTCGACTCCGCTCAGGGTGACAGGTCATCTGCTCTGTCACCCTGAGCGGAGCCGAAGGGCAACCACCAATTGCGCTGGGCACCCCAAAAGCCCAACCGCCAATGAACTATACCCAAAGCCAAACCCAATCCAACCCAAACCCAACCCCAAACCCCAAAATACCTTGAACCCAACAAACAAACTTCTCCCAACCCTCCTCCTGGCCCTGACACTCTCCTCCTGCTCCTCAGCAACGCCGGGGACTGTTAATGGTCCTGGTGGGAAAGCGGAGCCTGTTACTATTACGGTTAACCCGGCCAAAACTTTCCAGACGATTGACCATTTTGGCGCTTCGGATGCGTGGTCCTGCCAGTTTGTGGGCAACTGGCCCGATGCGAAACGGAATGGGATTGCCGATTTGCTTTTCAGCAGCGATACGCTTGGTAGCGGGAAGCCGAAGGGCATTGGATTGTCGCTATGGCGGTTCAACATTGGTGCCGGAACGGCTGAGCAGGGTGATGCAAGCGGGATTAAGGACGAATGGCGGCGAGCCGAATCGTTTCTAAATGACAATGGCACTTATAACTGGAACAAGCAGGCCGGGCAGATCTGGTTTCTGAAAGCTGCGAAAGAGCGTGGCGTAAACGAGTTCCTTGCATTCCCGAACAGTCCACCCGTGCAGTTTACGGTAAATAGAAAGGGTTATGCCAATGCCGGAAAGCCCAATTTAACGGCTGAAAATTTCGATAAATACGGCGAATTCATGGCCAATGTGGTGAGCGGCGTTCGGGAAAAAACGGGCGTTACTTTTAACCACATCAGCCCGGTGAACGAGCCGCAGTGGGATTGGAGCGATGGCGGGCAGGAAGGGACGCCGTTTTATAACAATGAAATTGCAGGCATCACCAGATCGCTGAGTGCAGCATTGCTCAAAAACAAGCTGTCTACCAAAATCGACGTGGCCGAAGCCGGCCAGATTGATTATCTCTATTCTGAATTCAACAAGCAGGGCAGAGGCAATCAGATTCGCGCGTTCTTTGATAAATCATCGCCGGATTACATTGGTAACCTGCCCAATCTCACTCAAACGATCTCCGGACACAGCTATTTCACATCGTCACCTTACGCCAAGGCTGCTTCGAAACGACAGGAAATTGCGAAGGCTTTACAGGCAACACCTGGACTGAAATACTGGATGTCGGAATATTGTATTCTGGGTGATAATGAGGGTGAGATCCAGGGTTCGGGGCGCGATCTGGGGATGGATGCGGGCATTTACATTGCCAAAGTAATCCACAATGACCTCGTCAATGCAAGCGCTTCGGCCTGGCACTGGTGGATCGCGATTTCGCCTTATGACTACAAAGACGGCCTGATTTATATTGATAAAAACAAAACCGACGGTAATTACCAATCGTCTAAAATGCTGTGGGCACTGGGCAATTACAGCCGCTTTGTGCGACCGGGCGCCGTCCGGACGGAAGTTTCGGCATCGGCAGGTGGTGAAGGATTATTTATTTCTTCTTACAAAAATGCAGATAATCAGCTGGTGACCGTAATCATTAATGACCAGCCCAAAGCAGTAGAAGTTGCGCTGAATTTGCAGGGTAGTAAGCTCTCAAACATGAAAATGTACAAAACCTCAGCCGCCGCTGACCTCGAACCCGTATCGATTACAGCCGGAAGTCCGGTGTCGATCGAGGCCAAAAGTATTGTGACCATCGTGGGCAGGATGGCGCAATAAAAATCATTTTACTTGTGATTACAGTCGTCGGGGGCTATTTTTAGGCCGTGAAAAGGTTTATCCGAAATATGCTCCTGACGATTGTCATTCTTGATACAACATCCTTGTATCAGGTGATGAAGGCGCCGTCGCTGATCAAGCATTTTCTCGAACACAAATCCCTGGACCAAAACGTAAGCTTCGTCGACTTCCTGTCCATGCATTACTGGGGCGAAGACCTGAACGATAATGACGACGAAAAGGATATGCAGCTGCCTTTCAAGAAAATTGAAATGCATCATGTCAATTTCTTCTTCGTTGCTCACCAGGAAAGGTTCACATTCGTTCGCAATTCCCAACCCGTTATCAAGGCCGACTATGGCCCCGACCAGCCTCAGGTCGCGTACAACACCACGCTGGGCTCTCTCTTCCGCCCGCCGCGAGTTTAAATATATATCCATGTGGAGGATCTCCGGATCCTGAACTCCATTTGTGCTCCATCAGGGTGCATATGGCCTCATTTGCTATATATTATTTTGATTCGATATGCTGAACAGAATTATCCGGTTCTCTGTGAAGAACAAACTGGTAATTGGAATATTCATGCTGCTGTGGGTGATTTACGGCACTTATGAAGTCACCCAGTTGCCCATTGATGCCGTTCCCGACATTACCAATAACCAGGTGCAGGTCATTACCACCGCGCCGTCACTAGGCGCCGAAGATGTGGAGCGCCTCATCACTTTTCCCATCGAGCAGGCCATTAGCAACATTCCCGGCCTCAAAGAAAGTCGCAGCATGTCCCGTTTCGGGCTTTCGCTCATCAGCATTGTTTTTGATGACGAATCCGATGTGTATTGGGCGCGGCAGCAGGTTACAGAAAGGCTCTCGCAGGTAGAAATCACTGATGATGCCAACACGCCGCAGCTCGCGCCGGCTACAACCGGGCTGGGGGAGATCTACCAGTATGTGCTGAAACCGAAAGATGGTTTTGAGAAAAAATATTCCCTCGCCGACCTGCGCACCACGCAGGATTGGATCGTACGCAGACAATTGCTCGGCACGCCGGGAGTTGCAGACGTGTCCACATTCGGCGGTGACCTTAAACAATATGAGGTGGCCGTGATCCCTGCTAACCTCAAAGCGCTGAACATTTCAATCAGTGACGTCTTCACCGCATTAAGCCGGAACAACCAGAATACAGGCGGTGCGTATATAGAGAAAGGTCCCACTGTAATGTATATACGAAGCGTCGGGCTGGCCGGTTCGATGGATGACATTCGCAAGATTGTGGTAAAGAATACGAACAACGGGACGCCGGTGCTCATCAGCCACGTTGCAGATGTGCGGCTGGGCTCAGCCATTCGTTATGGCGCGCTCACGATGGGGGGCAAAGGTGAGCTCGCAGGTGGGATTGTGATGATGCTGAAAGGCGGAAATTCTTCCGAGGTAATTAAAAGTGTAAAGTTGCGTGTAGCCGAAATCCAGAAAACATTGCCCGAAGGCATGGAAATCGAGCCGTTTCTGGACCGGACCAAAATGGTGAATAACGCCATTGGAACAGTAGAGCACAATCTGATGGAAGGTGCCCTGATAGTGGTTCTGATACTCGTTCTTTTCCTCGGTAACCTGCGTGCCGGGCTGATAGTGGCTTCGGTAATCCCGCTTTCCATGCTTTTTGCTATCACAATGATGAATCTTTTTGGCGTTAGCGGAAACCTGATGAGCCTGGGCGCGCTGGATTTCGGCCTGATCGTGGATGGGGCGGTGATCATCGTAGAGGCAATTTTGCATCACATGCATTTCTCCAAAAAATATGTCAATATAGAAAGGGTCACGCAGGCAGAAATGGATGAGGAAGTTACGGGCTCGGCATCACGGATGATGAATGCCGCAGTGTTCGGCCAGATCATTATCCTGATCGTTTATCTGCCCATTCTCTCGCTTTCCGGCATCGAAGGTAAAATGTTCAAGCCTATGGCACAGACGGTTGCATTTGCGGTCATGGGCGCATTCATTTTATCATTGACCTACATTCCCATGATCAGTGCATTGCTTATCAGCAAAAAGATCGTGCACAAACCTACTTTCTCAGACCGCATTATGACACGGCTGGAAAACGGTTATGCCCGGTTGCTGTCCGGTGCATTAAGGATCAGGGAAACGCTTGTCGTTTCAGCTTTTGCATTGTTCGGCTTTGCCGTGTTTTTATTTACACAAATGGGCGGAGAATTTATCCCGCAACTCGAAGAAGGTGATTTCGCCACTGAAACAAGGCTGCTCGTCGGCACTAACCTCAGCACGACCATTGACGCATTCAAAGTCATTTCCGAAAAGCTGAAAGCCGACTATCCCGAAGTTGAAAAAATAGTTTCCCGCATCGGCAGCGCCGAAATTCCCACTGATCCCATGCCCATTGAAGGCGGCGATATGATCATTGTTTTGAAGGATAAATCGGAATGGAAAAGTGCGGAAACATTCCCTGACCTGGCCAGCAAAATGGCCGCTACGGCGCAGGAAGTGATGCCCGGCGTTACAACCGGCTTTCAGTATCCGGTCCAAATGCGTTTCAACGAGTTGATGACCGGGGCCAAGCAGGATGTAGTTTGTAAAATATTCGGGGAAGACCTCGACAAGCTTGCTGCCTATGCCGAGCAACTGGGCGGCATTTCCAAAACCGTCGCCGGAACTGCGGATTGGTACATTGAAAAAGTAACCGGGATGCCGCAGGTCGTGATTGAATTCAACCGGGATGAAATTGCGAAATATGGCATGAACATTGACGACGTAAACCGCACCATTAACGCAGCTTTCGCCGGAGCCGCCGCTGGGCAGATTTACGAAGGCGAAAAGAAATTCGACCTCGTCGTACGGGTGGGTAGCGAAGGCCGGAGGAACATTACTGATGTCCAAAACCTGCTTCTTACCACGCCCGGCGGCATTCAGATCCCGCTTTACCAGGTCGCCAGCATTCAGGAAGTGGAAGGCCCGAACCAGATCCAGCGCGAGAATACGCGCAGGCGGATCATTGTTGGTTTCAATGTCCGGGGGAGAGATGTGCAGTCGATTGTGGAAGAGTTGCAGGATAAGGTGGACGCGAAAATGAAATTCGAGTCTGGGTACAGCATTACTTACGGTGGTGCATTCGAGAATCTACAACAAGCAAAGTCCCGGCTTATGATTGCCGTCCCCATCGCGCTGCTATTGATATTCATCATGCTTTATTTTGCATTTTCTTCGGTGAAAGACGGTTTGCTGATCTACACGGCCATTCCCCTTTCGGCCATTGGCGGCGTTTTTGGGCTTGCGTTGCGCGGGATGCCGTTCAGTATTTCGGCTGGCGTCGGCTTCATTGCATTGTTTGGCGTAGCGGTGCTCAATGGCATTGTGCTCCTTTCCGAGTTCAACAGGATCCGGAAGGAAGGCTTGATCCAAGATGCATGGGAAGTGGTGATGACCGGCACGCGCAACCGCCTTCGCCCGGTGTTGATGACAGCCTCGGTTGCTTCACTCGGGTTTTTGCCAATGGCGCTCAGCAATGGTGCAGGTGCGGAGGTGCAGCGCCCGCTGGCAACGGTGGTGATAGGCGGGTTGATCAGCGCCACATTACTTACGCTTTTTGTGCTGCCGGGTTTGTATTTGCTGTTTGATAAAAAACCAAAGATCAAAGGGCTTCAACCAGCATTAACATTGCTGCTGATTTGCTTTGCCCACATTGGTTTCTCCCAAACCGCGCAAACGCCCATTGGCCTGGACTCTGCCATTCAGTTGGCCCTGAATAAAAATTTGCAGGTAAAAAGCGACCGGCTGGCTGAAAACGCAAGCGAACGCCTGCAATCCAGCTCGGTTGATATGGCTAAGACGAATGTCAGTGCAGATTACGGCCAGGTCAACAGCATTAACAATGACAACCGCATCGGGATCAGTCAAACATTCAGTTTCCCAACCGTTTATGCCAATCAACGGAAAGTGCTGGAAGCTAATTTCCTTGCCACCCGGGCCACCACAAGGCTTACCGAACAGGAAATCCGCGCCAATGTGCGCCAACTGTTTTTTGAATATACCTCCCTCACCGAACGCAGGCGGTTACTTGTTTACGCAGACAGTGTTTACCGGTTATTTGAAACAAAATCCAATCTCCGTTTTGAAAAAGGGGCTGCCAATGTTTTGGAAAAAACAGCCGCCGAAACACGCAGGCAGCAGATTACCAATCAATTAAACTTGATTAACAATGAGCTGGAAATCACGGCCAGACAGTTTAATTTCCTGTTGCAGGATTCAAAATCCTACGCGCCAAAACTGGATCGTGCCAAGATAAATGACCCGCTGACATTATCCGACTCGACTGCTATTCAAGAGCTGCCGTTGATGGAACTGGCTCGTCATCAGCAGGATGCAGCCCGTTATCGTTGGCAAACGGAAAAGTCGAAACTCCTGCCGGATCTTACCATTGGCTATAACAATCAGACGCTGATCGGGCCGCAGGTCGTGCGGGGGCAGGAGCTTACTTATGGTGCGGGCAAAAGGTTTGGCTATGTCAGTGCGGGCATTGGTATCCCGTTGTTTTTCAAAGCCCACAATGCCCGTGTGGCTGCTGCAAAACTCGATTGGGAAAGGAATCAAAAGCAATCGGACCTGATCAGTTTGAGGCTGCGTAATGAGCTCGATAATGCCAGTCAGCAGATCCGGAAATTCCGGCAGAGCCTGGAATATTACGAAGGCCAGGGACTCAAAAACGCAGACTTGATGATTACCACCGGCGACCAGCGATTCCAGGAAGGCGACATTGATTTTCTGCAATGGGCCCTTCTCGCCGACCAGGCGATCACGATTAAAAACGAATATATCAATGCATTGAACAGCTATAACCTGGCTGTGATCGAATGGTTGAAACTGAATAATTTATAACATGAAGATGAAAAATCATATCATTATTTGCCTGAGCTTGCTGCTCCTATTTTCCTGCACAGATAAGGAGTCAAGGGAAACCGAACAGCCGGAAAGCGCCGCCTCGGACTCCGCACAAACGGAAAAAATGGTGTCCATCAGCGATGCCCAGCAGAAAAGCGTGGGCATAGAAGTGGGTACACCGGCGATGGAAAATATCAGTGGCGTATTATCGCTGCAAGGGAAAATCGACGTGCCGCCCCAAAGCACGATAAGCCTTAGCTTTCCGCTCGGCGGCTATCTGAAATCCACCAAAATGCTTCCGGGCATGCACGTGCGCAAGGGCGAAGTGTTGGCCGAATTGGAGGATATGCAGTTCATCCAGCTCCAACAGGATTATCTCACCGCCAGGGAAAAACTCCTCCTTGCAGAGTTCGAGTTTACCCGCCAGCGCGACCTGAATGCAAGCAAGGCCAGCAGTGACCGTGTCTTTCAGCAAGCCAGGGCCGAAATGGAAACCCAGCGCATACTGGCCAGCGCCTTGGCACAAAAACTCGAAGTGATCGGGATTGATCCGGCTCATCTTAAAGCCGACAGGATTTCTAAAAGTGTGTCCATTAAATCGCCTATTAATGGTTTTGTTTCCAAAGTCAATGTTAATGTGGGCAAATACACCGCGCCTACGGATATGCTGTTTGAGCTTGTGAATCCGAACGACATTCATCTGGTTTTGAATGTGTTTGAAAAAGACCTCGGCGCGTTGTCGGTAGGCCAGCGCGTTACCGCATTTACCAATGGTGACCCGTCCAAGAAATTCCAGGCAGAAATTATCCTGATCACCAAAAGCCTCGACCAGGACAGGATGGCGGAGGTGCACTGCCATTTTGCAAAATACAATTCCGGGCTCGTGCCAGGCATGTTCATGAACGGCGAGGTGTCGTTCAGTAGTAAAAAAGCACTTACCGTTCCCGAGGATGCGCTTGTGCGCTGGGAGAACAAATTTTACGTTTTCACCGACAATGGCAGCGGCAATTTTGAAATGATCCACGTCAAACCCGGCGTCATTAACCAGGGCAAGCAACAAATTGAAGCAACCGGCATCGACGACAGCACCAGGCTCGTTGTGAAGAACGCTTACGCATTGCTCATGAAGATCAAGAATACAGAAAAGGATGGCTAGGGTTTATTGTTATAGTGCAAACAGATTCGAAAAATTGCAAACGTTTGCATAAAATTCAACAAAAGTTTAAAATACAGGACAAAACCGCTTTATTTGTATTTGAAGGCCTATTTGTTTCAAAATATAATTAGAAAAATAAGCTGGGTTTGAAAAAGTAAAATTTAAACAAAAAATACAAATGTCGAATAGATCCGGACGAATCAAAGTTGCCATCGTTGGCGTTGGAAATTGTGCGAGTTCATTGGTGCAGGGCGTTGAATATTATACCAAGTTTTCCGAGCTTAAATCGGGATTAATGGCAGATGATATCGGGGGTTATAAAGCCGCAGATATTGAATTTGTCTGCGCTTTTGAAGTGGATGAAAGAAAGATCGGTTTGCCTTTGAGAGAAGCCATTTTTGCCAAACCCAACTGCACAATTGTCCTGAATAGTGACATCAAATCCGATGCGCCCGTGTACACGTCGCCCGTCCTGGATGGTGTTTCGGCACAAATGGCAGCATACCCGGCTGAAAACCGTTTTGTGATCAAGAGTGAGTTGGCAGAAACGGATCTCCTGGCCCAAAGCGAGCAGTATAATAAAGATTTGGTAGCCTCCATGCGCAGTAAAATAGTTGCGCAGCTCCGGCAGCATGAAGCAGAAGTGCTGATTAACTATCTGCCGGTTGGATCACAGCTGGCAACCGAATTTTACGCTGAGATCTGCCTGGAACTGGGCATCTCGCTGGTCAATTGCATCCCGGTTTTCATTGCTTCTGATCCACAGTGGGAGCAGCGTTTCGTTGATGCAGGCATTCCGATCATTGGCGACGATATGCGCAGCCAGTTTGGTGCCAGCATTGTCTCTCAAATGTTGCAGGAACTCGCTTTCGAGCGTGGACATCATGTGAAGGCGCACATTCAGCGAAATGTAGGCGGCAACACCGACTTTCTGAATATGGAAGATAAAGCGCGGCTCAAATCAAAGAAAATCTCCAAAGAGAATGTCATCCGCGCGCAAAACGACATTCGCGGCATTTCCACGCAGGACAGCTTCCTGCACGCGGGACCGTCGGAATACATTGCTTATTATGGCGATAATAAGGTGGCCAATTTCCGGCTGGAACTCGAAGGATTCATGGGAGCGCCTGTGATCCTGGACGCGCAGCTCTCGGTTCAGGACTCGCCCAACTCTGCGGGCGTGGTCATTGACGCCATTCGTTACGTATATGTAGCGCGGGAAATGGGGCTTGTGGGTGCATTAAGAGGCCCGTCCGCTTCAACCCAAAAAACACCGCCCGAGCAAATGATGTTCAGCGATGCCATTTATGAATGCCATGCCCTTGCTAATCGCAAGCTTACCGACTC
This sequence comes from Dyadobacter alkalitolerans DSM 23607, assembly GCF_000428845.1. Taxonomy (GTDB): domain Bacteria; phylum Bacteroidota; class Bacteroidia; order Cytophagales; family Spirosomataceae; genus Dyadobacter; species Dyadobacter alkalitolerans. The sequence continues at coordinate 83,474 of NZ_AUAS01000009.1, forward strand.
TACACGCAAGCAGCTGGCGAAAACGGCCATAGCAGAGTAGTCAATGTATAAATACGCATCGATATCCTGGTTTAAGCTTTCCTAACCCGGGTTTCGTTTGCATTACTGACCATTTCTTCTGAATATTCGTTGCCTGGATAATGTGCACATGGTCCAGGCAACGGGAAGAAATCGAAGTTTAAAATCGTTGTCGAAAATGAAAGTGTTTGTTGTTGGTTCGGGTAAGTTGGCAAGTGCAATCCTTTCGGCCGCTGCGACCTTTCAAAACTGCGGGCTCATTCCCTGGGAACCTGAATTTCAGCAAACAACGGAAAAGGCAATGATCCTGCATTGCGGTTCCGGGCGACAGATTGCTGATTGCATAAGGTTCTGCCAGCAAACAGGTTCTGCTTTCATTGAGCTCTCCACTGGCCTGGAAACGGAACATATGACACCCAGTTGTCCACTCATTATTTGTCCGAACACTTCCATGTTAATGCTCCGGACGATGGCTATGTTAGGTCAGTTTGGAAGGCATTTCAAGGATTATCAGATTTCCATCACAGAATCGCATCAGGCCGCGAAACAGACCGAGGCGGGGACGGCTTATAATTTTGCCGAGTCGCTCGCATTTCCGGTTAAAAAGATTGTTTCCGTGCGCGATCCGGAAACGCAATCAGCCGAAATCAGCATTCCGGATGAATTTCTTGGTAAACACGCTTATCATAAAATCACTATCCAGGATGGCAATGATACATTGACCATTGAAACAAAAGTCCTTGGCCATGCGTCCTATGCCGCCGGCGTAAGGCAGATTATTGATTTGATAATGAAAACTGACCTGGAAAACAGGCGCTATAATGTTCTGGAATTAATGCAATAGCAACAAGCACATGAATACGAAAGCATCCTTTTTTGATAAGAAACTGATGATTAGCTCCATGATCGTGATTGTCGGCAGCGCGATTGCTGTTGCGGTTATCAAGGGCGCGGAAAGCATTCATTTACCCTACATTGTTGCCGTGCTGACCGCCGTTTCTTTGGGATTTGTAGAGCCCCGTAAAGGCTGGTTTTTGGCATTGTTACAATGCACCCTTATGCTGGCAGGCTACTTCCTTTTTACCGATTTACCCGAAAACAAAGCCCGGCAAGAGCTCGAAAATTTCAGTCTGTATGGCTCGCTCATCCTGACATTCGTTGCCAGTTTTTTGGGTGGTTTCATCAAACGAGCTTTCAATACTTAGGAAGCGACCGCTCTTACAAATACTTTTTCATATAATTAATAATATGCGTCCAGTCGCCGGGGAGCACGCTGTGTCCGCCGTCGTGCATGAAGTAACCGAGCTCATTCATGAGTAAGGAGGTGTCACCCGCGGCAGGCATAACCTGCGTTTCGGGGCCTTTTTCCTTAAATAATTTGTAAACCGGAGCCGCCGCAACAGCCGCTAAAAACTCGCCTTTCGGATCCGACCAGTAGTCGGTGCTGCCTGTTTGGAGCAGCAATGGTCTGGGTGCAATTAGAGATATCAGCATATGTCCGTCCACGGGCAAGCTGTTTACATTGGCCGCATAGTCATGGTATTTGGGCGCAAACTGATATAAATACCGGCTCGGATCAGAAATGTGCTGGATTGTTTCGCCATAATGCCGCCTGCTCAGCGCCGCGCCGCCTTCGCCGGAAATGCTGGCGATAATGACTTTGTAACGCGGATCATGCGCCCCCGCCCATAGCACTGTTTTGCCCAAACGCGAAGCACCTTGCAATGCAACGCGCTTACTGTCAATCGATTTGTCCGTTTCGAAATAATCCATAGCACGGCTCAGTCCCCAGCCCCATGCTGCTATGGCGCCCCACTCGTCGGGTGCGGTCTGTGTTTGTCCGGGTTGTAAATAAACGCTGCGGATCCCGTGCTTGATGCCATCTTTGAAATCCGGCTCAATATCGCCGTAATAAACCGTTGCAAACCCAAAACCGGCATCGATAAACTGCTCCACATTCATTTTTCCAAATGCCGTAGGCTTATCTGCTTTCACACGCTGGCCTTCTTTATTCCAGACATTGCCTATCATTAATCCAGGATCATCAATCAGCTGATTATAAGCAATGAATGAAATGTTCATCAGCAACGGAACAGGTTTGGACGCCGCCGCCGGTGTGTATAGGACCAGGTTCATTTTATGGTCTGCTGTGTCTTTGGTAAAGTAAACCGTAACCTGCTTGCGGGTCGCTTTCCCATTGAATGCAGGCGTTCCTTTATCAAAAACTGTAATGTGCATATCCGCCGGGCGACCAGGCATTTTACCAAATTGTGACTCTTCAAACAACTTCACAATTTCTGGCCGACGCTTTTTTGTCCAAACCTCCGCACTGGTCACTTTCTGCCCGTCATTGGTTTTCAGTGGATCGGGCAGGGTGTAAGTGCCTACTGAATCTTCGGAATAATTCACCGGAAAACCGGCAACCATGGTCGGGCGGTTCGCGACTTGCTGCTGCGCGGTCCCCAGGTGGCCAACGGACAAAAAACTGCCTGCTAACCACCATGTAGTGGCCGTGCGGAACGGGAGTTTTGAAAAAAAATTCATTGAACTATTTTTTAATTATTTTAACATTATATAAGACACATCCCATGCTTTTGCCGATAATGTAGCATTGACACTTATTAATTCCAAAATCCAGAAAAGCGGTGACAGACGTGTACAGCACTTATTCCGAAGAAACATTGATGAAACTCATTTGTCAGTGTGACGAAGAACTGGCCTTTCGCGAATTATACAGGCGTCACGCGCGGCTGCTCGTTCACATTGCTATAAGGAAGACGGGACTGAAATCTATCGCCGAAGATCTTGTGCAGGAAACATTTGTCAAATTCTGGCTTGGCAGAAACAAGTTCGACATTCAGAAAAATATCCAGGCTTACCTGAATGGCATGCTGAAAAACAGCATTATCAATTACTTCCATCAAGAGCAGAAAAAAAGAACGACCACATTCCTGGACGATGAAGAGGTGCTCGACAATGACACCAGCGAATATCTGGAATTCAATAATCTCCATGAATTTTACGAGCAATCACTGCTCAAACTGCCGCAGAAATGCCGTGAGGTTTTTATCCTGAGCCGGAAAGGCTATTCGCTTAAAGAAATCGCAGCTTCCATGGACATCTCTGAAAAAACCGTTGAAGCACACATCAGCAAAGCGTTAAAAATCCTTCGCGTAGAAATGAAGGATTACATCGCATTTGCCGTCCTTTTTCTCCCGGTAATTTGACCGATCCAATTTTTTAAAAAAAAATTTACATTTCGACTAAGGGTTGCGCAGGTATTTGATAGACTGTACTATTGAAACCTGTTAATAAGTGTAAAGTCTACACCTAATGAAGCACCCTAAACCTTCATCCGAAATTTTAAGAAAATACCTGAGCGGCACATGCAGTGATGCCGAAAGTCAGGAGGTGAATGATTGGTATCAAAGTCTGGACGCGGAACATCCGGAACTTTGGACGGGCACAGAAGAGGAAAATCTGTACAACCGCATTCAGGTGCGGATCGCTGAAACGGAAAAAACGCTTTTAAAGCCTGCTCGGATGGCGACGTTATGGACCTTCGCACTCCGGGTTGCGGCGGTGTTGTGTATCGGCCTGGGCATTGGTTATTATTTATATTTAAAACCAAATAAAACAGTTTCCGAAAGAAGTGCATCGGTTTCCGACTGGATGAGTTTCAAAAACCTGGAAAAGAAAGTGAACCGTTACACCCTTCCCGACAGCACGACGGTTTGGCTGAGCCCCGGCGCGACTTTGTCTTATGCCCAAGCATTCACGGAGCGAAAAGTGCGGTTTTCGGGAGAAGCTTTTTTCGATGTGACGCCTGACAAGCTGCATCCGTTTGAGATCATCTCAGGTGATATGAAAACCCGGGTGTTGGGAACAAGTTTCAATGTCCGCGCCAATGCCGGCGAAGCAACTTGCCAGGTGACGGTCGTTACAGGCGTGGTGGAAGTAGAATCGGTGAAAGAGAAAAAACCGGTGGTTTTGCGGCCGGCACAGCAAGTGGTTTTTGCCAAAAACAGCAATGCATTAACTGTCAAGACATTGCGTGAAAACAACGAAACCAAAGAAGCCTGGCAGAGCGTCTCCCTGGTATTCGACGAGGCGCCTATGGAGGAAGTGGCTGAGCGTTTGGGCAGGATCTTCAAAGTCAGCTTTGTATTCAAAGATCCGCAGATCAGGAAGTGCAAATTAAAAGTGGATTTCAATAACCAGCGGCTTGCCGAAATTCTCGATATGATCGATGCCTTGTTAGGAACGACTTACGAGATAGAGGGAGACAAAATTACGTTTGGCGGCGAAGGCTGTCATTAAGAAGATGCGGTTCATTAACTCGCCCTGAGGCAGTTAAGCAGGATAGTGATTGCTAACATTTTTAACCGATTCACTGTAAACTTATGAAAAAACCTTTTCATCCACGGCATGGATTGCTACTCAAAATCATGCAAATGACAATCTACCAACTATTATGTATCGGCCTCTGCTCGGCAATGGCCTTTGCGCATAAGTCACCGGCCCAGGAACTCCTCAACAAGGGCGTTACGCTGGAATTGAAGAATGTGATTTTGAATGAAGCACTGATCAAAATCGAGAACGAAACGAAGGTGAAATTCGCCTATTCCAGCAACCTCGTAAGCTTGCAGCACATTGTCAGCATTGAAGCGCGGAAAGAAAAGCTGGACGCCGTGCTCGACCGCCTGCTGACGCCGCTCGCCATCGCTTACCGCGTCAAAAACAACCAGATCCTTTTATCCAGATCGGCCAAGAAAGCGACCTCGCTGCAAACCGCTGACGAGCCGACCATCGCGCCGGTGGTGGCGGATATTACGGTGAGGGGAACGGTCAAGACGCCGGAAACCAATGAGCCGCTGCCGGGTGTGAGCATTATTTTGAAAGGGTCCCAAAGAGGAACGACGACCGATGTTTCAGGTAATTTTCAGATCGACGTTCCGGATGGCAACGCCGTGCTGATCTTTTCATTTGTTGGCTATCTGTCTCAGGAAGTGAAAGTTGGCAATGCTACGGATTTGAAAGTGGATTTGATCCTGGACACAAAAGCGCTGGATGAAGTGGTGGTTGTAGGCTATGGAACGCAGAAAAAATCAACATTAACGGGCTCCATAGCATCCGTGAAAGGAAGTGAAATTGCGGAAAACCCGGTCCCTAACATTTCCAATTCCATCGCAGGACGAGTTGCCGGTGTGAGCATGCGCCCGAACGGCGGACAACCAGGCAGTGACTCCCCGGCCATCTACATTCGCGGGATTGGCACAACAGGAAATAACCGCCCGCTGGTCGTTGTCGACGGCATTATCCGCGATAATGTAAACCAGATAGATCCGGGGTCGATTGAAACTGTAACAGTGTTGAAAGATGCCGCGGCAGTTGCACCTTATGGCTTGGGAGGTGCAAACGGCGTTTTGCTCATTACCACTAAAAAAGGCGCAACAGGCGCTCCAACATTAACATTGAGCAGTTACTATGGCACGCAGACGCCCACTTATTATCCCAAGTTGCTGAGCGCGCAGGATTATATGCGTCTTAAAAACGAAGCCTATCTGAACGAAAACCCAACCGGAGCGCAACTTCCGTTTGCCACGGATTTGGTTGAAAATTACATTAATCTCAACCGCGAGGATCCCGACAAATATCCGATCAGCAACACCAAGGAACTCGTTAATATGAATGCGCCGATGCAGAACTACACATTGCAGCTCAGCGGCGGATCGGAGCGGATCAAATATCAGACGGGGCTGGGCTTCCTGAAACAGAATGGCATGTTTGATCCCGTTAAATATTCGCGTTACAGCTACAACATCAACATTACGGCTGAGGCCACAAAAACGACAACAGTTTCGCTCTCACTGATCGGCGCCGTGGAGCGCGTTTCTTCTGTGGACACGGCCGTTTCGGCGGCTAACCTTTTCCGGAATGGTTTCAAATACATTCCCACGCGCAGCCTTTATTACAGCAATGGTTTGTGGGGAGAATTTGCAGGAAACTCGCCGGTGGGCATTCTGAATGCGGGTTATACCAAAAACAATAACTCCACTTTACTTACCACGATCGCCATCGAACAAAAGCTGCCTTTCATCAAAGGGTTGAGCGTGAAAGGAACATTCAGCTACGATCCGATGACGCGCACCAAGAAAGGATATCATAAGCCTTTTTACTACTACACCCAGGATCTGAACACAACGCCCTACACTTACAAAAGGGAAATTTCAACTTCCGAAGGTGGAGCCGCGGCATTCTCCTGGCTGGCACAGCAGTTTATCAAAACACAAACGTTTACATATCAGGGTTACCTCAATTACCAAAACACATTCGGCAAGCACGACTTCACCGGTTTGCTCGTTGCCGAAGCCAGGAACAACACTTATGAGCTGTTTTCCGCACGCCGGAACAACTTTGCCGTGGACGTGGATGAGCTCAATATGGGAAGCTCCAACAAGAACGATTTCGACAACGGCGGCACTTCGTCAACCGGCAGCCAGATCGGTTATGTCTATCGCGTAGGTTATGCTTATGCCGGGAAATATTTGCTGGAAGCGTCAGGCCGTTATGACGGACATTATTACTTCGCACCGGGCAAAAGATGGGGTTACTTCCCTGCATTCTCAGCGGGTTGGGTGGTTTCGGAAGAAGGTTTTCTCAAAAATTCAGTGAGCTGGGTGGATAACCTGAAAGTGCGCGGATCGTGGGGGAAATCGGGTAACCTGGCGGGAACGGCGTTTCAATATCTGACGGGCTACAACCTCAATGGCAATGCATATGCATTCGGAACGGGATCCATGGTACAGGGCGCTATCGTGCCGAATGAGGCTAACCAGAATATTACCTGGGAAATTTCTACCAAAACGGACATTGGTATCGAAGCGGCATTTTGGCGTGGCATGCTGACCCTGGAAGCCGATTATTTTCATGAAAAACGCACCGGAATGCTGCTGCCTCCTGCCGTAAGCGTGCCGGTTGAATACGGCCTTGCGCTCGCAGACGAGAATGGCGGGATCATGGAAAACAATGGTTTTGAGGTAAGTGCAGGCACCAATCACCGCCTGTCAAACGGGCTGCGACTTGGGCTGAATGCCAATGTTAGCTTTGCCAAAAACAAAATGATCAAGGTTTATGAAACGGCTGCCACGCGGAACAATCCCAACCGCAGCCGCACAGGCCGCCCGCTAGGAACACAGTTCGGCTACAAAACCATGGGCATTTTCAGCACGGAAGACGACACCAATGACGACGGGCTCATCAATGCTGCCGATGGTTATAACATTACGCAGTTCGGAACATTGCGCCCTGGCGACATTCGCTATGCAGACATCAGCGGCCCGAATGGCACGCCCGATGGAAAAATCGATTCCAATGATGAAACCGTGATTGGTAACCCCGTCTACCCGTTCCTTACTTACGGCTTGAACGCCACTGCGAGCTGGAAGGGATTCGACGCCAACCTGTTTTTTCAGGGATCGTCCATGGCCGACCTCGACATTCGCCAGTTCCAGACCATTCCTTTCAATAACAACAACAGCAATTCCAGCTACGAATATTACGACAACCGCTGGACGCCCGAAACCCAGGATGCCCGTTACCCGCGCGCCAACCAGGCGCCTTACGCGAACAATACGCAGCTGGCTGATTTCTGGATGCAGAACACCAATCATATCCGTCTGAAGACAGCGATTATCGGTTATACACTGCCTGCCAGTTTGCTCAAAGCCATCAAAATTCAAAATGTTCGCGTGTATGCTTCCGGGCAGAATCTGTTCACAGCCAGCAAGATGAAGTTTATGGACCCGGAAGTGGGTGCAACTGATCGGGAGACGGCTTATCCGAATCAAAAAGTGTATGTGTTTGGCCTTAATGTGACATTCTGATTTCAAAACACTGATAAAGACATGATGAAAAATATCAAACAAATCGTTTTGGCCGCTGCGCTCGGAATGTGCCTGACCACATCCTGTAAAGAGGATTTTCTGGAAAATCAGATCAAAAGCAGGCTTACCGACGATATCCAGTGGGCCTCCGAAGGCAATGCGGACCTTTTCCTGAATGACATCTACAGCGCGCTTTCCAACAAATGGAATTCGCCGGATAACCTGGATAATTTCACAGACGATAACGATGCCGGTTTTTACTGGAAATCGTATAGCTGGCGCCAGGGCATTGTGGACCCGGCCGTAAACCAGGGAACGCCCATGGACCACGCCAATGCCAATGCAACGGATTATGCCTCCTGGGGAGCAGGTTTTACCAAAATCAGGAAATGCAATTTGTTCCTGCAAAAAATAACCGAAAACGCAGCCAACTTTTCGGAGGCTTATATCAAGAAAAGGACGGATGAAGTGCGTTTCCTGCGGGCTTACTATTACAGCGAAATGTTCATGCACCTGGGTGGGCTTCCTATTATTACGGAGGTGCTGGACAGGAATGAAATGAGTGAGGAAGAGCTTTATAATGAGCGGAATACATTTGAAGAAACATTCAATTTTATTACCACGGAACTGGATCAGATCGTTACTAACAAGCTGCTGCCGGCGAAATACAATGCAGGCGATGCCGATGCAGGACGCGCAACACTGGGCGCTGCGCTCGCATTGAAAGGCTGGCTGGAATTGTATGCAGCGAGTCCGGCATTCAACACGGCCACGCCGCCGTCGGGCGCAGATCCTAACAAGTTGATCGCCTTCGGTAACTTCGACGCAAAACGTTGGGAGAAAGCTGCGGTGACCAATAAGAAGTTCATGGACACTTTTGGCGGCCAGTATGCATTATTCTCGGACGTTTCGGCGCTTTGGTGGGAAAAAAATGAATACAATTCCGAAATCATCTGGGACCGGCAGATCGTGCCCGTGATCATGGGCTCTAACTATGAACAATACGGCGGCCCGGTATGGATCGATGGCGTTTATTACACCTGGGGCAATTACTGTCCGACGCAGGAACTGGTCGACCAGTTTGCAATGGCCAACGGAAAACCCATTACCGACCCCACCTCCGGCTACGATCCGCAAAAGCCTTATGTGAATCGTGAAAAACGCTTTTACGACTTCATCGTCTATGACGGAGCGCCTTACAAGCAAGACTGGATGGCCAAAACCGACACCATTTTCACCCGCATTGATAAAGTAAGGCCTTCCAAAAACCAGATCGATTTTGGAACGGATGACGTAGGCAACACAGGTTATTATTTCAAAAAGAAAATCAATCCGCTGAAACCGAGAGGAGGCGCACAGAGCGGTCAGAACTTCGTTTATTATCGCTACGCTGAAGTGCTGTTGAACTATGCGGAAGCGCGGAACGAAGCGGCCGGGCCGGATGCATCTGTTTATGCGGCCATTAATGCGATCCGCAAAAGATCAAACCTGCCTGACCTGGCAGCCGGACTGACGAAGGAAACCATGCGCCAGGCCATTCGCCGTGAGCGCCGTGTGGAGCTATGTTTCGAAACCAAACGATTCTACGACATTATTCGCTGGGTTATCGCTGAGGATGTGATGAACAAAGATTTCCACGGAATGAAAATCACCAACTCCTCACCGAATGATAACAAAGGAAAATGGGTTTATGAAGTGGTAGGATTGAACCATCCGCACGTTTTTACCAAGAAAATGTACATGAACCCCATCCCTCAGCCAGTAATCGATCAGAACAAAAAAATAAAGCAAAATCCTGGTTACTAGCTGTTTATAGTTTGTTAATGTTAGCCCGGTCTGCTGCGAAGCAGGCCGGGCTTTTTTTATTTATCCTAAACAACATCGATAGCGAAAAAGTACAATTTAAACCTGCTGCTTTTTGTCACCTTTGGATATTTTGGATTATAACACATTGTGTCAATTTAACACTTTCGTTTAATTTCGAACATTTACTTTTGCCCTGTGCAATCGTTCCCGGTAACGTGTGCAGAAATAAAATCGAAAATTATCTTGCTTACCAGATTCTGTATAAATAGACTTGAACAGGGTTTCTATTGTACTTTATCAATGGATAATCGAAGTTGTATTGAAATAGTTCTATTTTAAATCGTTCGATGAATATGGCAAGGGCTTTTCTACTTTTTCTATTTCTTTTGGCCATGTCCTTTTGCGGAACTGCGCAGAACCGCCAGTTGAAGGGCGTCGTGACCGATGCAGCTTCCAAAGAAGCCATGGCGGGCGTTTCCGTTCTTGTTGCAGGAACGACGCAGGGCACCACTACAGACGGCGAAGGGAAATTTTCACTCAGCCTTCCGGCGGATGGGAAATCGATCATTATCAGCTATGTCGGTTTTATGAAACAAACCGTTGAGATCGGCAACCGGTCATTGGTGGAGGTGGCTTTGGAGCCGGACGTGAAGGCGCTGGAAGATGTGGTTGTGGTGGGGTATGGCGAGCAAAAGCGTTCGCATTTGACAGGCGCGGTGGCAACGGTGAGGATTAATGAGATCGATCAGCTGCCGGTTGGAGACATTTCGTCGGCGCTTGTCGGCAAATTGCCGGGTGTATCGGTTAGCGGCGGGTCGGCGCGGCCGGGAACGCCTGCTTCCATCGTGATCCGTAACCCTACCAAAGCCTCCAAAGACGGCGGCAGCAATTCGCCCCTCTACATTATAGATGATGTGATCCGCACCGAGGCCGATTTCCAGCTGCTGGATGCCTCTGAAATAGAAAACCTCTCAATCCTGAAAGATGGGGCAGCGGCTGTTTATGGCGCTCGTGCCGCATTAGGCGTGGTGGTAGTGCGCACACGTCGCGGGAAAGCGGGCAAGCCGCAGGTGAATTATACCACTACATTCGGCGTATCCGAAGCCACGGACCGCTCCAAAATGATGAACGGCGTCCAGCTCGCCACTTACCTCAACGATTTCAATCGGACAAGAGGACTCGCAGCAACCGATCCCGAATTCTATTCACCCGACGAGCTCGAACATTTCAGAAACAACAACTACGATTGGTTTGATATGGCTTGGAAACCTTCCTTTAATACAAGGCATGCCATCAACATCAGCGGAGGAACGGAGCGGGCCACATTCTTTGCCGGCGCCACCTATTTTGCACAAAACGGAAACGTGGATAATATCAGTTACAAGAAATGGAATTTCCGAGCCAGCAGTGACGTCAAGATCACCAAGAATCTGAAAGTAGGATTGGGCGTGAGCGGAAATTTGTCTGATAACAAATTATTTTATCTCAAACAGGGCGGTGAAAATGTGGAGAAAGACGTAACAAATCTTTTGAATACACCGCAATTCATCCCGCCTTATGTCAATGGTTTACCCGTTCTGCTTCCCGGCGGTTCTTCCACAACCGGTTTCCATTTTTTTGAAGCCCAAAAACTCAACAACTACACACGCGCCAGAAACGTGGTGCTGAATATCAATGCTTATCTGGAATACAATGTGCCGTTTGTTCAGGGCCTGAAAGTGCGCGGGGTTTACAACAAAAATCTGGGCAATGATTGGGGAAAACAATTTGGCACCTATTATAAGACTTACGGCTTTTCGATGGAAGGCGAAAACCGGCACATTTACGGAGGCACGCCTAATGCGCCCACGCGGCTCAATAATGGTGACCGCCTGAGATTCAACCCCGGTTACTCTGAATCCTATCAAATGAATGTAAACCTGAGCTATGCACGCGATTTTGGCCGGCATTCCGTAAGCGCACTGGCGTTGGTGGAGCAGTCGGAGATTTACTCAGAAAGCATTGCCACATTCAAGGAAGGCATTTTTGAAGGCGGAAATGATTATTTAATGTCCGCACTGGGAGCCAAGGACATTGGCCCGAACACAGCGAATGAAAGCGGTGTGCTATCCTATGTAGGCAGGCTGAATTACAGTTTTGCAGAACGCTATTTGCTTGAAGTTTCCTTCCGCCGGGACGCGTCAACGAAATTTGCCCCCGAATATCGCTGGGGCACATTCCCTCAGGTTTCGGCCGGCTGGGTGCTTTCCGAAGAAAATTTATTTAAAGAAAAACTCAGCTTCATCAACTTCCTGAAACTCCGCGCATCCATCGGATTCCTGGGCGGCGACCGCACGGCCAACTGGCAATGGTTGCAGCGTTATACGCCCCAGGCTTCCAATGGCGCAGTTTTCGGAGGGAACAGCGACCGCACGGTGGGGATCAAACTTGAAAAACTGCCCAACTACTTTGGCCGCTGGGATGATGTTACCAAAAAGAACATTGGTCTGGACGCATCCTTCCTGAACAGCAAGCTAAGCGCGGGCTTGGACTTTTACCACGATCACGGCTACAACCTGCTCACTACATTGTCCTCATCTGTTCCGCTAACCATCGGTTCGGTGATGCCTTCGGAAAATTATGAGACCATTAACTCTTTCGGTTTCGAGTTTTCAACCGGTTGGAGCAGCAAGATTGGCAAGAGCATTGATTACAATGTAAATGCATTCCTCGCCTGGAACGACAACCGTAATGTGCTCGTGGATGTAGCGCCGGCGAATGTAGGAACCTGGCTGGACCCGACGGGCCGTTCGGGCGACCGCGGGATTATGGGTTACCAATATCTCGGCATGTTCCGCTCGCAGGACGAAGTGGATCGGTTCCTTGAACAAAACAATGGTTACACAATCTTTGGAAGAGCGCCGATGCCCGGCATGCTTTACTATAAGGATATCCGCGGCCCGCGCCAGACAGATGGCAGCTACGAAGCGCCCGACGGAAAAATCACCGAAGATGACATGGATTACCTGTCCAACAAAGAGAACAACCATTACAATTTTGGTCTGTCGTTGGGTTTCGGTTACAAAGGATTCAGGCTGGATGTTGTTACCGCAGGATCATTTGGCGGACAAGGCATTGTAGATGGCGACGCACGGAAAAAAGCAGCTGTAGACGTTTCCCGGCCTGTTTTCTGGGCTGACCATTACACACCCGAAAACCCGAATGCAGCCTATCCTGACCCCTATTACGACGACACTTATTCGGTGGCATCATCATTCTGGTTCCGCGACGCATTTGTGTTCCGCATGCGCAGTATGAATGTGTCTTACAGTTTGAATCAAAATGTTTCCAAAAAACTGGGCGTGAGCGGCCTCAAACTGATCGGCGTGGCCATGAACCCGTTCAATTTCTACAATCCATACGATTACAAAGGCTCGGTAGGCGCTTATAATGTGTATCCGCTGATGAAAACTTGGTCATTGGGACTAAATCTTACACTTTAAAACGGACTGAAATGAAACCGCAACATATTCTTTTACTGGCAGCTGTTTTACTGACTTCGGGCTGCGAAAAAGTGCTTGACAAAACGGACCTTTCGGCATTCAATGAGGAGCAGGTTTTCAACGATACACTGCTGGCCAGGGGCTATGTGGATTATGTATATGACCAAAACCTGCCCGTATGGCCAACGGGTGATTTCCTGAAAGCGACAGACGAGATTTCCGGCGAAACGCGATTTTTTGAAGGGACCGTCCAGGTGAACACCGTCGCTGATTTCGGGACTTCTGTAAATGCCACAAACAATTATGGAAAGATCCGTTCTATCAATCAGTTTTTAGCCAAAATGCCTGCAAGCGCACTCAGTGAGGGCTATAAGAAGCAATTAATGGGTCAGGTTACATTTTTCCGTGCTTACCGCTACTTTGATCTTGTGCAACTTTACGGCGGCGTGCCGCTGGTGCTGGAACCGCTCGGCGCGATCGGTGAGGAGGAGAAAGAGCAGGCCGCTATTCCAAGAAGCAGCACGTCGGAAAGCATTCAGCAAATTGTAACGGACCTTAATTTCAGCATCGAAAACCTCCCAGGCAAATGGAACGATTCCAACGACTGGGGCCGGATCACGAGTGGAGCAGCCGCTGGTTTCAAGGGCCGGATTTTACTCCATTACGCAAGTCCGCAATTCAATCCAAACGACCTGCCGGAACGCTGGCAGGCAGCTTATGATGCTAATAAACAGGCCATTGATCTGTTGAAAGCAAATGGTTTTGGGTTACACCAAAGTTTCAAAGACCTGTGGTTTACGGAGGCTAACAACCCGGAGGCTGTGTGGGTTACAAGCTATAACAATAAAGTAGGGGACCAGATCAATAAAAATCAAACCTGGGACAACAATACGCGGCCTTCCTACCTGGGAACAGGAAGCGGCTCCAACCAGCCGACCTGGGAAATAGCGCAGGCTTTTCCAATGAAGAATGGTAAGAACATTGAAGAAAAAGGCTCAGGCTACGATCCAAAGCTGTTTTACAAAAACCGCGACCCAAGATTTGACAACACCATTGCCTACAACGGCGCCAGCTGGCACATTAACGGCAACACGAATTACAGGTTATGGACCTATTTTGTAAACAACAAAACCGTTGAGCAAAAAGCCACCGTAACCGGCTTCTACGTCCGCAAAGCCATTGACCCAAACCTGCCCACCGGCGCAGTCGCCAACAGCGGAACCGACTGGATAGAAATGCGTTACGCCGAAGTAATGCTCAATCTCGCCGAAGCCGCCTGCGGCATCAACAAGCTGGACGAAGCCTACACACAACTGAAAGCAATCCGCCAAAGAGCCGGCATCGACCCGGGAGCAGACGGTTTCCATGGGCTGAACCCAAAAATGACCCGCGCGCAAATGTTCCAGGCCATCCTGCACGAACGACAAATAGAGCTAGCCTTCGAAGGCAAACGCTTCTGGGACCTCCGACGCTGGAAACAATTCGAAACCAAACTAAACGGAAAACGCAGAACCGGCATAACCATCAACCTGAAAACATCTGCCATATCACCCGAAGACTTCGCCGCCCGCCGAGACGGCATGAGCCTGGACTCAGTCTACCGCAACTACATGGAAATAGTCCCCAAAGACCTGGACACTAAATACACAATCAACTGGTTACCCGAATACTACTTCTTCGCCATCCCCAGCACAGCGTTGACTAATAATGCTAGGCTCGAACAGAATATCGGGTGGCCTTCGGGGACGTTTGATCCGTTGAAGTAGTAAGGGTCGGGCGGCTGGTAGGTGAGCGGTCTTCGGCTCCGCTCAGACTGACAGGGCGAGGTGGTGGATTGTGACGAGGCGGTGGGCTGGTAGGTGGGCGGTCTTCGGCCGCACCGGCGGCCCGGTCCGCTCAGACTGACAGGGCGTATTGACGAGTTACTAGTCCTGTCACACTGAGCGGAGCCGAAGTGAAGGCACAACGACAAAGACCAAGCCTGTCACACTGAGCGGACCGGGCCGCCGATGCGGCCGAAGTGCAAGCACAACGTCAACAAACAACTGAAAAGCAAACCAACAACAAACATGATATCAAAAAAAACACTCCCACTCCAACTCCTAACAGCAGCCCTATCACTCCTCACCCCAGCCGCACAGGCCCAGTATCCCAAAATTCCACCGGCAGCGCAGAAAACCAGCGATTCGCTTCTCAAGGCGGCGATGTGGGAATCGGAGATTGCCTGGCAGAAGGCTTGGCCGATCATCGAGCAGGAGGCCAGGAACGGAAAGCCCTACATTCCGTGGGCGGCGCGGCCGGTGGATCTGCCGCAGTCTGATATTCCGGCTTTTCCCGGGGCAGAAGGTGGGGGTGCTTTTAGTTTTGGCGGCCGTGGAGGGAAGGTTTATGTGGTGAAAAGTCTGGAAGACAGCGGGCCGGGGACCTTGCGTGATGCCTGCGAGCAGGGCGGTGCGAGGATCATTGTTTTTAATGTGGCGGGCATCATCCGTTTGAAAACGCCGCTTATTATCCGAGCGCCTTACATTACCATTGCCGGACAAACGGCTCCGGGCGATGGCGTGTGCGTGGCGGGCGAGACGGTCTGGATCAATACGCATGACGTGGTGATCCGGCACATGCGCTTCCGCCGGGGCGAGACATTTGTGGGTCGCCGTGACGATTCGATTGGTGGTAATCCGATCGGCAACATTATGATCGACCACGTTTCGGCGAGCTGGGGATTGGATGAGAATATGTCGATGTATCGGCATATGTATAATGACAGCACGGGCGCTGCCGAAGCGAAGCTTCCTACGGTGAATATTACGATCCAAAATTCCATTTTTTCAGAAACACTGGACACCTGGAACCACTCTTTCGGAAGCACGCTGGGTGGGGAGAATTGTACGTTTATGCGCAATCTATGGGCTAATAACGCTGGTAGAAATCCTTCCATCGGCTGGTTTGGTATATTTAACTTTACGAATAATGTGATCTTCAACTGGGTCCACCGCTCCATTGATGGCGGCGATTACCGGGCGATGTATAACATTATCAACAACTATTTTAAGCCAGGTCCGCAGACGCCGAAAGACGGCCCGATAGCGCACCGGATCGTCAAACCCGAAGCGGGCAGGAGCAAACTTGGTTACCAGGTTTATGGCCGTGCTTATGTGCATGGCAATATTATGGAGGGTTTCGACGCGGTCACCAAAGACAATTGGAACGGCGGTGTGCAGGTGGAAGAGCTTCCTAATACAGGAAAATACAAAGATAAAATGAAGTGGAACCAGCCATTGCCTATGCCTCAATTCCCGATCATGAGTGCCAAAGAATCCTTTGATTATGTGCTCACTCACGCAGGCGCAACGTTGCCCAGGCGCGATCCGGTAGATACGCGGGTGACTACACAGGTCAGGACAGGAAAGATCAATCCGATTGATGGTGTTACTTTGCCAAAAACACAGTTTGAGCACCGTCGCTTGCCGATTGATTCATACAAAAACGGCATTATCACGGACATTTCGCAAGTTGGCGGCTATCCGGAATACAAGGGAACGCCTTACAAGGATTCGGACGATGATGGCATGCCGGACGATTGGGAAATCAAATACAGCCTCAATCCAAACGACGCTTCGGACGCACAAAAGGACATGAGCGGCGACGGTTATGCCAACATTGAAAAATTCATCAACGGCATCGATCCGAAAAAGAAAACAAATTGGAAAGACCCTAAGAATAACCGCGATACGCTGGCTTCATTAAAGGAAACGTCTAACAGAAAATAAGGTTTTGAAGGTTAAGGACTATATAAAAAGGGTGATTGTGCAAAATACAATCCTGTCGCTGACGGGATTGTATTTATTTGTGCCCGATTATGCCCTGGCCCAGAAAAAAATCAAAGCACCATCTCCCGTCGCCATGGGCGATGACGGAAAGCTGCATTACGCGCCGGATTCGCTCGGGAACCGCATTGTCGACTTCTCTTATGCAGGTTATATGTCGGGAAACAAACCAATTCCTGATGTTGCTATCCGGGTTGTCGTGCCTGCCAAGCCGGGTGATGCTACATTACGGATTCAGTCCGCAATCGATTATGTGGGAACCTTGCCGGCGGATCGGGATGGGATTCGAGGGGTGGTTTTCTTGGAAAAAGGCGTCCATGCCATTCAGGGAAGTATTTTAATTGAAAAATCAGGAATCGTTATCCGGGGAAATGGCACGGGGAAAGACAAAACAACATTACTAGGCGCCGGACTTTCGCGGGAAACTATCATTCAGATTTCAGGTGCGAATGATATAAAGAAAAGCAAATCCATTGAAGTAGCAGATGAATACGTCCCGGTTAATGCATTGAAATTCAATGTATCAAATGCAGCTAATCTGAAAACCGGTGACCGGATTCAAATTCAGCGGCCATCTACGAAGGAATGGATTCAATTGCTAAAAATGGAGGAATTCGGCGGCGAAACCGGCTGGCTTGGATGGAAGCCTGGGCAGCGGGACATTGTCTGGGACCGCACCATTACAGCCATTTCGGGCAACCAAATCACCATTCAAGCACCTTTGACAACCGCTTTGGACAATAAATATGGCGGCGCTTTTATAACCAAATATGAATGGCCTGGACGCATTAGTCAGGTCGGGATTGAAAATCTTTGCATTGAATCCACATTTGATCCGGCTAATCCAAAAGACGAAGAACATCGCTGGATGGGTGTAACAATGGATAATGTCGAAAATGCATGGGTAAGGCAGGTTCATTTTAAAGGCCTTGCGGGCTCGGCGGTGGCACTTTTTGAGGCGGCTTCGCGGGTTACTGTTGAAGATTGCAAGTCGGTGATGCCTGTCTCTGAAATAGCGGGGCAGCGGCGGAATACATTCTACACACAAGGGCAGTTAACGCTTTTTCAAAGGTGTTATGCCGAAAACGGCTATCACGATTTCACCACGGGTTACCGCGCGGCGGGACCTAATGCATTCGTCCAATGCGAGTCAATTCAGCCATTCGGGTTCAGTGGCGCTGCGGATAGCTGGGCTTCCGGGGTTCTTTTTGATAATGTAAATGTCGATGGGCAGGCATTGAGCTTCAAAAATCGCGGTCAGGATGGCCATGGTGCCGGCTGGACTGCGGCTAACAGTGTTATGTGGCAATGTGCTGCCTCTCGTGTGGAGAATTTCAGCCCGCCAGGTGCGACGAATTTTGCATTCGGGATCTGGGCAGAATTTGCGGGTGATGGTTTTTGGGAAAATGTGAATGAGCACATTAAACCGCGCAGTTTGTATGTTACACAGCTAGCGGAAAGGATTGGTAATGAAGCAATCGCAAATGCCGCGCTTATGCCAAAAGAATCCGAGGCATCCAGCAGTCCGAGCATTGCGCAGGCGGCAGAACTAACTGCAAAATCGAATGTTCCGGCAGCTTCATTGGCAGACTGGATTGATGAGGCCTCAAAAAGAGATCCGATTCCCGTTGCCTACACCAATGCGAAGACCATTGACGAAATTGGTATAAAACAAATAGCGCGAAAGACAAATCTACCACCGTTAACCATCCAAAACGGCTGGCTGGTGCGTGGTGAGGAAGTGGTTACCGGCAACCGCCAGGAAGTGCCGTGGTGGCGCGGAAGCATTCGTCCGCACGATGTGGCGCAGGCCAAACCGCACATTACCCGCTTCGTTCCAGGTCGGTCAAGCGCGGGATTAACCGACATTCCGGAAGCAATGACAGATTCATTATTAGCCAAAAACATCACGGTACTCGACCACAATTACGGACTCTGGTACGACCGCCGCCGCGACGATCACGAGCGCATCCGCCGGATCGACGCGGAAGTGTGGCCGCCATTTTATGAGCAGCCGTTTGCCAGAAGCGGCAAGGACGCGGCTTGGGATAACCTCAGTAAATACGATCTCACAAAATACAACAACTGGTATTGGCAAAGGCTCAAAGCCTTCGCGCAACTAGCTGACCAGAAAGGTCTTGTGCTTTATCATCAAAATTATTTCCAGCACAACATTCTCGAAGCAGGCGCACATTACGCCGATTTTCCCTGGCGCACAGCCAACAATGTAAACAACACAGGCTTCCCCGAACCGCCGCCTTACGCGGGCGACAAACGAATTTTCATGGCCGAGCAGTTTTACGACATAAGCAATCCGCAACGCCGGGCCATCCACACGGCCTACATCCGCAAATGCCTCGAAAACTTCGCAGATCAAAGCGGCGTCATTCAATTTATTGGTGCAGAATACACGGGGCCGCTGCACTTTGTAAAGTTCTGGCTGGACGTGATTGTGGATTGGGAAAAGGAAACGGGCAAAAACGCACTGATCGCATTAAGCACCGCGAAGGACGTTCAGGATGCTATTTTGGCAGAGCCCAACTATTCCAGAATCGTAGACGTCATCGACATACGTTACTGGCATTTGCGCGAGGATGGCACATTTTATGCTCCGGAAGGAGGCAAAAATCTCGCTCCCCGCCAACACGCCAGATTACAGAAAACGGGTAAAATTTCCTTTGCATCCATTTACAAAGCTGTGCTCGAATACAGACAAAAACATCCCGAAAAAGCGGTCCTATATTCAGCCGGAAATTACGATTCCAATGCTTGGGCGGTGTTCATGGCTGGCGGATCCATCAGCGCAATCCCACGCGTTTCGGATGAATTTTTGGCGGACGTTTCCAGGATGAAGCCGGATACATCTGGCGGTTATAAACTGGTGAATCCGGGTGTGGCGACCGTTTTTTATAAGGAGGCCAATGCTGATCTGAACATTGATCTGACCGGTTGCAAAGGAAATTATGTGCTTCGCCGCATTGATCCGGCCACTGGAACATGGATTGGCAAAAGCGAAAAAGTGAAGGGTGGAGAGATAATTCAGGCGGTGACTTCTGCCCAAGCAAAGGCGGCTCCTATGGTAATCTGGATTTCAAAAAATTGATTATGCGTACAAAAAACGGACTATATGTTTTGCTGATTTTCCTCGTCGCCATAAGTGCGTGTTCCAAAAGAAGCATTGGACCTGCGGTGCTAGAAGCAGAAAACTACCGGCATCACGTGGAAAAGTTCAACCGGATGGAGGACGAAAATAAGGTGAATGCCATTCCCAATACGCAATCGTGGGACTGGATGAAGGCCAATATTCCCTTGTTTGATAGCCCGCAGGATAATTTTCAGGAGATCTATTATTACCGCTGGTGGACATTCCGCAAGCACATTCACAACACGCCGCAGGGTTTTATCATCACCGAATTCCTGGTCGACCGTAATTATGCGGATAAATACAACATGATCAGCTGCGCGCTTGGGCATCACATTTATGAAGGCCGCTGGCTCCATAACCAGCAGTATATCAATGATTATGTGAATGTCTGGTTTCGGGGAAATGAAGGTGGGAGAATGAAAAAACTGCTCACATTCAGCAGCTGGACAGCCGATGCGCTTTTCAATAGATACAAGGTTAACAGGGATAAAGCATTTGTGCTGAACATGTTGCCCGACCTGCAATCTGAATATCAGGCCTGGGAAAAAGACCGCCGCACAGCCACCGGACTTTTCTGGCAAACAGACGTAAAAGATGGCATGGAAGAATCGCTCAGCGGCGGCAGGCGCGAGCAGAATGCCCGGCCCACCATCAACAGTTACATGTATGGCAACGCCCGCGCCATCGCCCAAATCGCCGCTTTAAGGGGCGATTCAATGACCAAAAGCCTGTATAACGCCAAGGCAGATACACTTAAAAAATTGATCACCAGCAAACTCTGGAATCCGGAAACCAACTTTTTTGAAACAGTAAAAAAGGGCGGCGCAGGAGAATTTGCAGGCGTTCGCGAGGCGATCGGTTACATTCCCTGGTATTTTAATTTGCCTGATGCAAAATACGATGTAGCCTGGCAGCAAGTCATCGATCCAAAGGGATTTCGGGCGCCATTCGGCCTCACTACCGCCGAGCGCCGTCACCCCGATTTCCGGACGCATGGCTGTTGTAAATGTGAGTGGGACGGCGCAGTTTGGCCATTCGCCACTTCTCAGACATTAACCGGCATGGCCAACCGGATGAATGCCGACCAGGCAAAGCCACTAACGGACACCACGTATTTCCGGTTAATGGAGCTATACGTAGAATCGCAATATTATCGCGGGAAACCTTACATCGGCGAATATCTGGACGAAACGACGGGTTACTGGCTCAAAGGCGACCAGGAAAGAAGCCGCTATTACAATCATTCGACATTCAATGATCTCATTATTTCTGGTTTGGTCGGGTTGCGGCCGAGGGAAGATGATATGATTGAAGTCAACCCATTGATCCCGCAGGAAAAGTGGGACTGGTTTTGCCTAGATAATGTGCTTTATCACGGTAAGATCCTGACTATCATATGGGATAAAAATGGAGATCATTACAAAAAAGGAAAAGGATTACAAGTTTTGGTCAACGGTAAAAAAGCAGGATCATCAGAAACAATCGAAAGATTATTGATTAAACAAATATGAAAAAACACCTCATCCCAATCGCCGCATTCCTGTTCTGTCTCGCCAGTAATGCCTATGCTCAAACCTGGAAAGACGGCATCATTACCGACGAATTTATTTTCGAAAAAACCTCCTTCCCGGAAAGTCACGCTTCCACGATTGTAGAAACGCCCGGCGGACTGGTGAGCGCGTTTTTTGGCGGGACAAAAGAACGCAATCCCGATGTAGGAATCTGGGTAAGCCGCCTCGAAAGCGGCAAATGGACCGCGCCCGTGGAGGTGGCCAACGGCATCGTAAACGATACATTGCGCTATGCCTGCTGGAACCCGGTTCTGTATCAGATTCCCAATGGTGAACTGATGCTATTCTACAAAGTCGGGCCTAATGTGCCGGGCTGGAAGGGCTTCCTGATCACCTCGAAGGACAATGGCAAAAGCTGGTCAAAACCCAGGGAATTGCAGGAAGGATTTCTCGGCCCGATCAAAAACAAACCCGTTTTGCTCGCGAACGGCGAACTATGGTGCCCGTCGAGCACGGAGGGCAAGGGCGGATGGCGCGTTCATTTTGAAGTGACGCCCGATTTTGGGAAAACATGGCGAAAAGTGGGCCCGCTGAATGACGGGAAAACGATCCAGGCCATTCAGCCGAGCCTTTTAACTTATAAAAACGGAGATATGCAGATCTTGTGCCGCAGCCGGAACCGCGCCATTGTTGAATCGTGGTCGAAGGATGGCGGTAAAACTTGGTCGGAAATGACGGCTTCCAATCTGCCTAATAACAACTCCGGGACTGATGCGGTGACATTGATAGATGGTCGGCAATTGCTCGTTTACAACCACGTGCTGCCTCCGGGCAATGAAGCAAAAGGCCCGCGGACACCATTGAATGTGGCGATTTCAAAAGATGGTAAAAATTGGGAAGCCGCGCTGGTTTTGGAAGATTCGCCTATCAGTCAGTATTCTTATCCTTCTGTAATTCAGTCGGCCGATGGCATGGTGCACATTGTATACACCTGGCGCCGCGAGCGGATCAAATATGTGAAAATTGATCCGATGAAGTTAAAAGGAAAGGCCATTAATGACGGCAAATGGCCGCAATAAATGTGGGCTGACGAGAATGCTGTTTACGAATGTTAAGCCTGAATTTTTACCAAAGATCAATCATGAAACGAAGGACATTTTTAAGCCTTTTAACCCTCTCCGGCGCATTCTCGCTATGGGCACCGACGCTTTTGGCAAAAGGGAAAAAGCAGCGCTATAAGGTTGCGGTCATTGATCTGATGATCCTGAAACGGCAGAAATTGAGCGCCTTACCATTAGCGAAAGAGATCGGGGCGGATGGGTTGGAAGTGGATATGGGCGGGCTGGGAGACAGGCCGACATTTGATAACAAACTGGCCGATCCGGCGATAAGAAAACAATATTTAGACAAAGCTAAGGAGCTTAATCTCGAAATCTGCTCGCTGGCGATGACCGGTTTTTATTCGCAATCATTCGCCAAACGCGACGGCATTGAAAAGACGATTGGCGATTGCATTGAAACCATGAAACAGATGGGCATAAAAACCGCTTTTCTGCCAATGGGCGTGCAGGGCGATCTGGTTAAAAATCCGGAATTGCGGCCTCAGATCATTGAGAGGCTGAAACGCATCGCGCCCATGGGCGAGAAAGCGGGCGTTGTCATTGGCATTGAAACCGCGCTGAGTGCGGCAGAAGAGGTGAAGTTATTGGACGACGTTGGCTCAAAAGCGATTCGGATCTATTTTAACTTTTCGAACGCGCTGGAAGCGGGCCGGGATGTGAATGAGGAATTAAAGATTTTGGGCAAAAACCGCATTTGTCAGATCCATTGCACGGATAAGGATGGCGTTTGGCTCGAAAACAACACCCGTCTCGACATGAAAAAGGTGAAGGCAACATTGGATACAATGGGCTGGAAAGGCTGGCTGGTGATAGAGCGCTCACGCGATGCAGCAAAACCGCGCGACGTAAAAGGGAATTTCGGCGCCAACACCAGATTCATGAAATCTATTTTTCAAAACGCATAAAACGCAACCATTATGAACCTGAAATCATTTTTGCTTAGCATTGCATTGCTGACTTGCGCATTGGCAAACGCCCAAAGCAACCCTGATAACGACAAAGCTTATATCACAACTGTCACTAAGCGTTCCGATAAAATACTGGCCGGGCTGCAAATCGCGGATTCAGTGAAATATAAGCAGGTAAGGGAAATTATGGTGCAGCAATATGTTGATCTGAATGATCTTGAAAAAGATAAAAACGCCGAACAGGCGGCTCAAAAACGGACTGATCTCCACAAGCAATACATAGCTAAACTTTCGGCTCAGCTCACGCCCACGCAAGTCGAAAAGATCAAGGATGGCATGACTTATGGCGTTCTTCCGATCACTTACAAGGCTTATACCGACATGATCCCATCTTTGAAAGAAGATGAGAAAGCGCAGATTATGAGTTGGTTAACAGAAGCCCGGGAGCTGGCGATGGACGGCGGATCTTCCGAAGAAAAGCACAAGGTTTTTGGTAAATACAAAGGCCGCATTAATAACTATCTTTCGGGTCGGGGCTACGACATTCAGCAGGAGCGGAAAAACTGGGAAGCGCGCCAGAAAGCATCCAAATCAAACGGCTGATCCATGTCATTTTCGTCACGATGTAGTTTCTTGTTTTTCATCCATATATGCCTTATAAATAGTGTATATGCGCAGTCGTTTTCACCTGAGAACTACAATGTGAAGTGGACAAGCCAGAGCAAAAATTCGGGAGAATCCATGCCTTGCGGCGGCGGCGACGTTGGGCTGAATGTGTGGGTTGAAAATGGGGATGTGCTGTTTTATTTATCACGAAGCGGGGCATTTGACGAGAATAATATTTTTCCAAAATTAGGGCGCGTGCGGGTTCGTATATCGCCTAATCCGTTTGAAAAAGGGGCCGAATTCAGGCAGGAGCTGAAATTGCTGGAAGGATATGTGGAGATTACAGGCAAGTCTGGAAATCAGGAGGTTATATTAAAAGTTTGGGTTGATGTTTTCAATCCGGTTGTGCATGTGGATGTGTCTGGTAACAAGCCTGTTAACGTGAACGCCTGGTATGAAAGCTGGCGGACGCGGGACCGGGAAGTGCAGGCGCGGGAAAAGAACGCGAGTTCGTTCAAATGGCTGAAAGACAAGGTAATCGCCTCAAAGGACATTATCGATCTGCACCAAAACGGGATTCTTTTTTACCATCAAAATAAAGATTCAACCTTGTTCGATCTGGCAGTGAAACAGCAGCAGCTCGAACCTGTGAAATCGGCGTTATGGAATCCACTGAAAGGGATGGTTTATGGCGGCTGGATGCAGGGCGAAAATATGGTTCCCAACCTTGACAACGGGAAATTGAAGGCAGTTTCCGGAAATTATGTAAATGCTCCGTTTCAGGGATTTGGTCTGAGAAGCAAGGCCGCAGCCCGAACGCATCAACTGAATGTGTTCCTTCATATCGACGACAATAGCCATGCCGAAAAGTGGAAAAGCGGGCTGCTGGCCATTGTTTCAAAAGTTAAAAAAGAAGAAAAAACAGCCCGTCAGAAGACGCTGGATTGGTGGAAAGCTTATTGGCAGCGAAGCCACCTTGCAATTAATGTCAGCAAGCCGGACGCGGCTTCTCCGATTTGGCAAGTGGGGCGTAATTATCAGATTTTCAGATATATGCTGGGTTGCAATGCTTATGGTTCGTACCCCACAAAATTCAACGGCGGATTGTTCACATACGATCCAGTTTTTATCGATTCCACATTGAAATTCGGGCCGGATTACCGGAGCTGGGGCGGCGGGACATTCACGGCCCAGAACCAGCGGCTGGTTTATTGGCCGATGCTGAAAAGCGGCGATTTTGATATGATGTCTTCGCAATTTGATTTTTACCTGCGCACATTGCGCAATGCAGAAGCACGCACAAAACATTACTGGGGCCACAAGGGCGCCTCTTTTACGGAGCAAATTGAAAATTTCGGCTTGCCCAATTATGCAGAATACGGACAAAAACGCCCGAAGGATTTTGATCCGGGTTTGGAATACAATGCCTGGCTTGAATATGTCTGGGACACGTCGCTAGAATTTTGCCTGATGATGCTTGATATCGAGCGATTTACAGGAACTGACATTAGCAAATATCTTCCGCTGATTGAAAGCTGCACCGTCTTTTTTGACGAACATTATCAATACCTGGCTGAAAAACGCGGAGCGAAAAAGCTCAATCAAAACGGTCAACTCATCATTTTCCCAGGCTCGGCAGCGGAGACTTACAAAATGACTTACAACTCCGTAACCACCATTTCCGGCCTGAAAACAGTGCTTTCGCGCTTGCTCGCCCTGCCGGAAAAATACGGAACACCGGATCAGCGAAAAGATTGGGAAAGCAGGCTTAGTAGGGTGCCGCCATTAAGTTTTCGTCAAATGGAGGGACGCCAGACCATTGCGCCGGCCCAGGCCTGGGAGCGGATCCAGAACACGGAGATCCCGCAGCTTTACCCCGTTTTCCCTTTCGGCATGTACGGCGTGGGCCTGCCAGACCTGGAAGTGGCGGTGAACACCTGGAAATATGACACCGAAGCCATCAAAAACAGGAACCATACGAGCTGGCACCAGGACAATATTTTTTGCGCAAGACTAGCGCTGGCCGAGGAAGCCGCGGCGCTTACCATCAGGAAGTTACGAGATTCTGGCCGCCGGTTTCCGGCATTCTGGGGGCCGGGTCACGACTGGGTTCCCGACCATAATTGGGGCGGCTCGGGCATGATTGGCTTGCAGGAAATGCTGATGCAAACCGTCGGCGATTCGATTTACCTTTTCCCGGCCTGGCCACAAGGCTGGGATGTGCATTTCAAGCTTCATGCGCCTTATAACACAACTGTTGAGGGAGAACTGAAAAATGGAAAGGTCTATCATTTGAAAGTGACCCCGGAAGCACGGAGAAAAGACGTGGTGATGGCTGAATGGACGAACTCGTATTGAGCGCAGTAAAGCGGTTTAGTTCTTAATCTAAATGTATACAAATGATTTTCAGGTTCTTACAACTTTCAAAAGCAACATTACTGGCCGGGCTTGTGATCAGTCTGAGCACGATGTCAAGCCATGCGCAGGATCTGAAACTTTGGTATAAACAACCTTCCAAACAATGGGAAGATGCATTGCCCATCGGCAACGGCAGCCTGGCGGCGATGGTGTTTGGCGGTGTGGAAAATGAGCGGATCCAGTTTAATGAGGAGACGTTGTGGACCGGCGAGCCACGAAGTTATGCGCACAAAGGCGCAAGCCAGTATTTATCTCAGATCCGGACATTGCTGAACGAGGGCAGGCAAAAAGAAGCGGAAGCGCTTGCCAGTGAGCATTTTATGGGTGTTCCGCTGCGGCAAATGGCCTATCAGGCATTCGGCGATATGCACATTGATTTTCCGGAGCATACAAACGTGAGCGACTATCGCCGCGAGCTGGATCTTGAAAAAGGGATTGCGCAGGTTTATTATAAGAATGGTAATGTCGGTTTTAAAAGGGAAGTTTTTGCAAGTTATCCGGCCAAGGCCATTTATGTAAAACTTACAGCCGATCAAGCCGGAAAGCTGAATTTCGCCGTTCGCATGGATGCCATTCATGCGCAAAAAAACATAACCGGGTATGCTAACGATTTGACATTGCAAGTGAAGGTTGAAAATGGGGTGCTTGAAGGCGTGGCCAAAATGAAGGTCGTTACGGATGGGAAAGTCAGTCAGGAGAATGGTAAAATTAATGTTGACAATGCTACAACAGCAACAGTAATTCTTTCAGCGGCAACGAATTATGTGGATTATCGAACTGTAAATGGAAATCCTGCTGAGAGATCAGCTGCTATCCTCAAAAATGCACCACCTTTTAATAAGGCCTTGAAAGACCACATTGCAGATCATCAGCGACTTTTCGGTCGTTTTGCGCTGCATCTTCCTGTGAAAACCAATTCCGCATTGCCCACAGACGAACGACTTGTCAAATTCAAGGATAACCCCGATGATCCGGCTTTTTTGGCCTTATATGTGCAGTATGCGCGCTATTTGCTTATTGCGAGCAGTCGGCCCGGCACGCATGCGGCGAACTTACAGGGAAAGTGGAACCACCAGCTGAAACCTTCCTGGGACAGCAAATACACGGTGAACATTAATACGGAAATGAATTACTGGCCGGTCGAAATGGGCAATCTGGCGGAATGTCATCAGCCGCTTTTCGCGATGATTGCCGATCTGTCGAAAACCGGCGCGGAAACAGCAAAACAACATTACAATGCAAATGGCTGGTTGGTGCATCACAACACCGACGTCTGGCGCGGTGCGGCGCCGATCAATGCTTCCAATCACGGGATCTGGGTCACAGGCGGTGCGTGGCTGAGCCTGCATTTGTGGGAACATTACCGTTTTACACAGGATAAAATTTTTCTCGAAAAAACGGCTTATCCGCTCATGAAGGGCGCAGCAGCATTTTTTGTTGATTTTTTGGTCAAAGACCCACAGACCGGCATGCTGATCAGCTCGCCTTCCAACTCACCTGAAAACGGTGGCTTGGTAGCTGGACCAACGATGGACCACCAGATTATCAGGGCATTATTCAAAGCGTGCATTGCAAGCGCAAATGTGCTGAAAACAGATCAGGATTTTTCAGCGAAATTGGAGAAACTTTCCTCGCAAATCGCTCCCAATCAGGTGGGTAAGGCAGGTCAATTACAAGAATGGATGACGGATATTGATGACACAACAAGCCATCACCGGCATGTGTCGCATTTGTGGGGCGTGTATCCGGGCGAGGAAATCACTCCTGACAAAACGCCTGAACTGATTCAAGCTGCAAAAAAATCACTCGAATTCCGCGGCGATGACGGAACTGGGTGGAGCCTTGCCTGGAAAATCAATTACTGGGCGAGATTCCTGGATGGCGAACATGCTTACACAATGATCCGAAAGCTCTTTAACCCCATCATGGATGCTTCCGTAAAAAAGGGCGGGGGAGGTTCCTATCCCAATCTTTTCGACGCGCATCCACCGTTCCAGATCGATGGGAATTTTGGCGGAGCAGCAGGCATCCTGGAATTACTGGCGCAAAGCCATCTGGGAGAACTGCATTTATTGCCTGCTCTTCCCAAGGCATTACCCGATGGAACAGTGTCCGGCCTGGTCGCCAGGGGCGCTTTTGAAATTACTATGGAATGGAAAAATGCTCAGTTACAGAGTGTTGACGTACTTTCGAAGGCGGGTAACCCTTGCCATGTCCGCTATGGATCCAAACGCGTGACATTCGAGACGGTGAAAGGGAAGCATTATAAATTGAATGCGGACCTTCAAGTACAGTAAACCTGTCCTGTATTTATCTTTACTTCCGAATGTTTTTTATTTATTTCCTTTCTGACTTTTGAATAATATGAACGGCCCATTTATACTGGCGATTGACCAAGGCACGAGCAGCACTAAAACACTCGTATTCGACAGAATGGGCGCTGCTGTCGCGCGCGGCGTGGAGGCGCTTCATACGCAGTATCTGGATGGTGGGCTTGTAGAGCAGGATCCTGAGGAGATTTACCAAAATGTGCTTTTATCCGTTCGGAAATGCCTAGCCGATTTTGAGCAAAAGGGTGGAATCATTTCCGAGATAACGGCCTGCGGGATTTCGAATCAGCGCGAAACATTCGTGTTGTGGGATGAAACTGGAAAACCTTTGTGCCCGGCCGTGGTTTGGCAATGTAAAAGATCGGTTGCTGTTTGTGAAAAACTCAAAACATCCGGCCTGGAAGATGAGATCCGGGAGAAAACAGGACTGCTGATCGATCCTTATTTCTCGGGCTCAAAAGTGATTTGGCTCAATGAGCATAATGCAGCCGTAAAAGCCACTATCGAAGCTGGAAAGGCATTTTTCGGGACAGTCGACACTTGGTTGCTGTACAAATTAACCAGCGGCTCAGCCTATCTCACCGATCATACCAATGCCTCGCGGACCTTATTCTTCAATCTTAAAACATTGGATTGGGACCGCGACTTGCTAAGTAAATTTGACTTGAAAAACCTGCAACTTCCTGATATTCAACCTTCATCTTCCTCCTTTGGTGCAACTGATTTTGAAGGATTGTTGCAAACCAAAATCAATGTCACCGGTATGATCGGCGACTCGCATGCCGCTGCTTTTGGGGAAGGATGTTTCGCGCCGGGCGTGGCAAAAGCAACATTGGGGACGGGCTCCTCCATCTTAATGAATATAGGAAAAGAGCCAAAATCTTCCAAAAATGGCATGGTAACGACCATTGGATGGAGTACGGGCGACCACGTAGAATATGCGCTGGAAGGCGTTATCGTCACGTGCGGCGCGACGGTTTTATGGTTGAAAAATAATCTTGGAATGTTTGGGGACATTGCAGATACGCAGGAGATGGCAAATGCGGTCCGTGATAATAATGGCGTATACCTGGTTCCGGCATTCAGCGGACTAGGCGCGCCGCACTGGGATATGAGCCGCAAAGCCTCCATCACCGGGCTGACTTTTGACTGTAATAAAAATCACGTGGTAAGGGCTGCCCTGGAATCCATTCCCTACCAAATCAAGGATGTAATTACGGCTATGGAGGCGGATACGGGCATTTTGTTGCAGGAATTGAAAGTTGATGGCGGCCTCACCGCCAACACATTCGTCGTTCAGTTCCTGGCGGATCTACTGGAAAAGCCGGTAGTGAATCTGGGCTTTCCAGAGGTTTCGGCCTTGGGCGCGGCTTATCTTGCTGGCTTGCAAGCTGGTGTATACAAGGACATTGCTTTTCTCAAAAATTTGGACAGCAACCATACAATGCTGCTTCCTTCGCCTGACAATGCGATCGCCCGGGCTGGATATATAGGTTGGCAGGAAGCGATTGGTTGATTAAAATCAGCATTTTATTAGTAGATGAAGCCTCTATGTCCCACGCAGGCTTTTTATATTACTTTCTATTTTTTACCAGACAACATTTCGATTGCATGCTCTTTTGAGAGTCAAAATGCGTAATCGGGATGGTTTTAAACAATTTTTTATCGAAATAAGACATAAATATTAGCGAACTGTTTTTTGTATGTGAAAATGTTCCTATTTTTCGTAAAAAATAGAATAAAAAAGAAAGTAAAAGAAAGATCACATATGAAGAGAATCTTACCGATCATCCTGGCATTGATACTGGCTGTGCCGGTGGTGAATGCGCAGAGTCTCGCTGTAAAAGGCAGCGTGACAGGCGTTAATGACACGGACCCTTTACCGGGTGTGAGTGTTGTGATCAAGGGGACGCAGCGGGGAACGACAACGGGCGCGGATGGAACATTCCAGATTGAGGTGCCGAGTCAGGAAACAGTGCTGGTTTTCAGTTTCGTAGGTTATCAGTCTGTTGAAGAGACAGTTGGGAGTCGCACGGAGATTTCGGTAAAGCTAAATTCAGAAAGCAAATCACTGGAAGAAATGGTCGTGGTCGGTTATGGATCACAAAGCAAGCGCGCCGTTACCGGGGCGGTGATTTCTATTAATTATGATAAATTCAAAGACCGCTCTTTCAGCAACGTGACGCAGTCGCTTGCCGGGACTTTGCCGGGGGTTAACATTTCCCAATCGCAGGGAGCACCGGGCGCTTCACCGGTGATCAAGATCCGTGGGGTCAGCTCCATTACAGCTGGCACAAACCCGCTGATCGTTGTGGACGGCGTTCCGCTTGAAAATTTCAATCTGAACCTCATTAATCCACAGGACATCGAGTCGATCGAGGTTTTGAAAGATGCTTCTTCTGCTGCAATTTACGGTTCCAGAGGTTCCAGCGGGGTGATTTTGGTTACGACCAAAATGGGCAAGCCTGGAAAAGTAAGCGTTAGCGCAAATGTGGAATACGGATCGCAAAAAGTAGTCCGTCGCGTGAAAATGATGGACGCACAGCAATACATTGAAACCTATAAAGATGCAAAAAACAATGCGTGGACGGCGCAGGGCGGGAAGGCCAGCGACCCGAACAGTGTGCGTCCCGCAACATTAAAAATACCGGAAGACTTTACAAATAATCCGGAGCAATTCGGAAAAGGCACCAACTGGCAGGATGTCATGTTCCGCACAGCCCCGTCCTACAATGCGCAAGTGACGATTTCGGGTGGCACGGAAAAAACGCAATACATGTTTTCGGCTGCTTACCTGGATCAAACGGCTGTTTTGGATGCAAACTATTACAAACGCTTGTCGGTAAGATCTAATGTTAAAACGCAGATCAACAAGCGGTTAAGTGTCGGACTCAATCTGGGCATCACCTCAATTTTTGACCGCACGGAAGGCACGCAAGGGAAAAGCGACGTCATCAGTCTGGGATTGCAAAGCAACCCGCATTTTCCGGTTTACAATGAAAATGGCAACCTAGGGTTCCGTGATCCCAATTCAGCCTGGTTCCGGTTCACCTCATTCGGCGACATGAATTTATGGCATCCATATTCGCTTACAAGGGAAGTGGATAAGTCCAGAAAGTCGTTCAATACGCTGGCAACAGGCTTTCTGGAATATGAGATCGTCGATAATCTGAGATTCAGGACGAGCCTTAGTGGTAACCTTTACAACTCGCGAAATGCATTTTATTGGAATGATAAACAAAAATACGGTTACTCGGCGGTGCTGGCAGCGCAAGGCAATGCAGGAGACGCTTATATGTTCAACTGGCTGAGCGAAAACACATTAACCTATGAGAAAAAGATCGGAGAGCATGCATTAACGGGACTTTTGGGTTATACAAGCCAGAAACAGCGTGACGAGACCATGTATGTGGCTGCCAATAATTTTCCTAATGACCTGGTTCATACGCTCAATGCGGGAACGGTCACAGCCGGGAACACCACGGCGAGCGAATGGTCGTTGCTTTCGTATCTCGCACGGGTGCAATACAATTTTAAGAACAAATATTTCCTTACAGGTGCGATCCGTCGCGATGGTATGTCGCGTTTTGGAGAAGACAATAAATGGGGTTACTTTCCTTCTGTATCAGCAGGTTGGCTCATTTCTGACGAGCGCTTTTTATCAGGCGTGAATGCGATCAACAGTCTGAAACTCCGCGCCAGCTACGGCGTGACCGGCAACAACCAGATCCCTAATTACGGATCGATCAGCTTGCTGGCATCGGCTCCTTATGTGAACGGCACAACGATTGCGAATGGCTTGAAAGTGAGTAACCTGGCCAACTCCGGACTGCGCTGGGAAAAGACAAACCAGTTTAATGTGGGTGTTGACCTGGCCATATTCAATAACCGGGTAAACCTATCGGCAGAATATTACAATTCGATCACCCGCGATATGCTCCTTTTCGTGCCTGTCCCGGACATCACGGGCTTTTCTTCCCAGCTCACGAACATTGGCAAGATGCGTAACCGGGGTGTTGAACTAAACATTTCCACCAAAAACCTGGCAGGTGCCGTTACCTGGACAACCGATTTCAACGTGTCTAGAAACCGCAATAAAGTGCTGCAACTGGGCCCGGGCAATGCGCCGATCCAGTATGTGGATAATGTGGTAACCGTCCGCACGGAAGTAGGGCAGCCTGTTTCGAATTTTTACGGATATGTTTTTGATGGTGTTTTCAACAACCAGGGCGAAATTGATGCTTACCCGCATCACGCCAGCACCACGCCCGGCGACCCAAGGGTGCGCGATGTGAACGGGGATGGAAAAATCTCAGATGCGGACCGGACGATATTGGGCAACTATCAGCCCGATTTCACTGCCGGGATCACCAATACGCTTGGTTATAAGGGTTTTGAGCTTTCGTTTTTGTTTCAGGGATCGTTCGGCGGAGAGATTGCCAACAACAATGTGCGCTATCTGGGCACCTGGGATAATGGCCGTAATTTCTTTGAAAGCATGTACAATTACTGGCGTTCGGAAGCCCAGCCTGGCGATGGCAAACATTTCAAGCCGTCGGTAAATTATCTGGGCCTTCAAAAGCAATTCTCATCCTACTGGGTGGAAGATGCATCTTTCGTGCGGTTGCGGAATGTGCGGGTTTCCTATTCATTGCCTGCGAAATGGACCAACAAGCTCAAAATCGGCAGTGCCAGGGTTTACGTGAATGCCGAAAACGTGCATTTATTCAGCAAATACACAGGTTACGACCCAGAAAATACAACTTACGGAACAACGTCATATAGCAGCAGCATGGAAACAGCAGGGTCTTACAGCAGCGGAAACGCGCCTGTGCCGGGCGCATTCCAGGGCGTAGATTACGGATCTTATCCATTGCCAAGAACCATTACCGTAGGCATCAAAGCTGATCTCTAATGCGGCATAGCGTCAGAAACTAACAATTCAATTTGCGGCTGCCGCTGCGGAGTGTTCGAAGCAAACCCAAAACATTAGAAACAAAAATGAAAAATATATTAAAAATAGCGCTGGCCGCCAGCATCCTGGCCACCACGTGGGGCTGCAAAGA
The DNA here is from genome assembly GCF_000428845.1 of Dyadobacter alkalitolerans DSM 23607. Lineage (GTDB taxonomy): Bacteria > Bacteroidota > Bacteroidia > Cytophagales > Spirosomataceae > Dyadobacter > Dyadobacter alkalitolerans. Next base: position 117,598 of record NZ_AUAS01000009.1, read on the forward strand.
CTCCTTCCTGGAACTTGCCCCGATCTCAAACCCGAACGCCGAGATCTTCTATAAAACCAAAACCGATTTCGACCTCGCCACCAATGCGGCTTACAACACTTTGGTAACCGTTTATCATCCGCAGGGTCCGGTTTCGTATGCCGGTGAATTGATGGGCGACAATGTTACGATCTTTAACATTTCGGGCAACCAGGCCGATAAATGGCAGTTCCGGGATTATTCACTGGCTCCTGCCAATACGATGGTTTATCAGTTCTGGCAGGATTTCTACAAGTCGCTTTACAACATTAACATTATCCTGGACAAGATAGCCGCGGCCGATATCGATGCTGCTTACAAATCTCAGGTACAAGGTGAAATGCTGTTCCTGCGGTCGCTTTACTATTTCAATATGGTGCGGATCTGGGGTGATGTGCCGCTGGTAACCAAGCCGGTGACCGCTGCGGAAGCTTACGACATTTTGCGTTCTCCGTCGACGGAAATTTATGCGCAGATCATCAAAGACCTGAACGAAGCCAAAGCAAAATTACCCGCCACTTCCAGCATTGTGGGCAGGGCAACCAAAGGGGCTGCACAAACGCTTTTAGGCAAAATATACCTCACAGCCGGCGATAAGGCGAATGCGGCAAAGGAGCTGAAAGAGGTTTACGACAGCAAACAATATGAGCTGTTGCCTTCCTATGCTTCGCTTTGGGACGTGAAAAATAAGAATACCAAAGAATCCATCTTCGAAATCCAGTTCCTGGGAGGCAGCGCGACGAACCCTTACAGCAATTACTATCTCGAATTCTTTCCTAATTCGATCGCACTGGGCTTTTACGGAGCGGGCATGAACCAGGTCGTTGACGACATCTGGAACGAATATGAAAAAGGCGATTCCCGCAGGGAAGCCAGCATTGATACGGGTTTTGTGGATGCCAAAGGTGCTTTTACGGCCGCGAAATTTCCCAAAAAATGGACGGACAAAACAGCCCCGCTCATCAACCAGAACATTGCAGCCAACAACAATTTTATCGTGCTGCGTTATGCGGATGTCCTGTTGATGCTGACAGAAGCAACCGGGGAAGTTTCCTATCTCAATGAAGTTCGCAAAAGGGCAGCATTACCGCTTTACGGAACAGCGGGTTATCCTGTCAAATACAACACCGTGGCGCTGGCACTGGAGCATGAGCGCAGAATGGAGCTCGCTTTCGAATTTCACAGATGGTTTGATTTAAAAAGAACAAACCGTGCGATTCCGGTCCTGACCGCCAAAGGAAAGAATGTTTCCGAACCCAAATTACTATTGCCGATCCCGAACATTGTCCGCGATCAGAACTCTAGAATAACACAGAATGCCGGATATTAAACTGAAAATAACAACATTGGTGGCAGTCCTGTGCGTGCAGCTTTCGCACGCGCAGGACACGGTCCGTTATACGGGTAAAATTTTGGTGAATGTGGATTATCACCATGGCGCGCTTACGCCGGCGATCGGCGTCCATTCCTACCAGACATTGCGGGTTAACCGCGAGGATCCGGGCAAGGATACGGCTATAACCTGGACTTATAATCATGCACCCAATCTCGCTTATTGGAACAATACATTTTATCTCAATTACCTGAGCAATCCTGTGGGTGAGCACATTCCGCCGGGGCAAACATTACTTCAGACTTCAAAAGATGGCCGCATATGGACGAAACCGGTTACGCTCTTCCCGCCCTATAAAATTCCCGACGGGACAACCAAAAAGACGTATCCCGGAACGGCGAAAGACCTTTACGCAGTCATGCACCAGCGCATGGGTTTTTTTGTTTCCAAAAGCAAAAAATTGCTGACGCTGGCCTATTACGGCATCGCATTGGATGCCAAAGACGATCCAAACGATGGAAACGGAATTGGCCGCGTGGTGCGGGAAATCAGGCAGGATGGCAGTTTCGGGCCTATTTATTTCATCAGGCCAAATGTTTCATGGAAGCAAAAATCGGGTTATCCACTGTTTACTGAAAGCAAGGATAAGGAATTTGTCAAAGCCTGCGAAGAGCTGCTGGCCAATAAGCTGGTAACGCAGCAATGGGTGGAAGAAGCCGACAGGGATGATCCGTTAATTTCATTGAAAGGAGAATATAAAGCGCTCAGTGCGTATCATTTGCCGGATGGCAGGGTGGTGGGCCTTTGGAAAAATGCCTTGACCAGCATGAGCAAAGACAATGGCGCGACCTGGCTGTACAAGCCCAAGCGTGCGCCCGGATTCGTCAATAGTAATGCCAAAATATGGGGACAAAAAACTTCCGACGGCAAGTATGCAACGGTTTACAATCCATCCGAATTCCGCTGGCCGCTCGCCATTTCGGTAAGTGATGATGGACTGAATTATAAAAATCTGCTCCTGGTAAATGGCGAGATCACGTCCATGCGCTATGGCGGCAATTACAAATCTTATGGCCCGCAGTATCCGCGTGGCATCAGTGAGGGGGACGGAGTGCCTCCAGATGGCAAGCTTTGGGTTAGCTACAGCATGAACAAAGAGGATATCTGGGTCTCATCCGTTCCTGTGCCTGTAAGATCCGTGGCCGGGAAACACGTAACGGACCGCTTTAATGAGCTGCCAAATGGAAAGGAGCTTTCGGAATGGAACATTTACAGTCCGCTTTGGGCCGCTGTCGGCATTGAGAAAGGCGCAGATAACACGAAATTGCTGTCCTTAAAAGACTCAGATCCGTTTGATTATGCCAAAGCAGAACGCGCAATCCCCGCTACCAAGCAGTTGGTTGCTGAAATTGCTGTTGAGCCAATACAAAATGACCACGGTTTGCTGGATATCGAGTTCCAGGATGCAAAAGGCACACCCGGGATCAGACTTTCCTTTGATTCGACGGGTAATTTCAGGGCGAAAGCAGGTTATAGGAACAAAAATCTGATGACCTATAAGCCGGGTGAAAAATACGAGATCACGGTGAGGATCAACACGGAAACGCGGCTTTACAGCGTGACGGTCAATGGCAAAAATCTAGGTAATAACATTCTTTTTGCCCCGCTGGAATCCGTGAGCCGCATCACATTCCGGACCGGAAACACCAGACGATTCCCTAACGCCGACACGCCCACAGATCAAATGTACGACCTTCCCAATGCAGGCGGGAAAGACCGGGAAGCGGCTTATAACATCCGATATGTAACGAGCAAGTCAGAATAACTTCTCAACGAAACAGATATGAATTTAAATAAGAGAATAATCACTACAATCTTCGCATTTTTCCTCTCGCAAATGCTTTACGCACAGGACAATGCATTGGTTAACACGTCAAAAAGCTCCTTCGCCAAACTCCACGGGACCGACCTGAACGCCGTGCAATGGACACAAGGATTCTGGGCCGATCGCTTCAAAGTTTGCCGCGAAACCATGGTCCCCGAACTTTGGAAAACCTACACCGATCCGACTATCAGCCATTCTTTCCGCAACTTCGAAATTGCGGCAGGCTTGGAAAAAGGGAACTTCAAAGGGCCTTCTTTCCATGATGGCGATTTTTACAAAACATTTGAAGCCGTCGCGAGCATGTATGCGGCTACAAAGGACAAAAAGCTGGATGAAATGATGGACAAGGCCATCGCCGTTATGGCCAAAGCCCAACGTGAGGATGGCTATATTTATACCAAAGCGATTATAGATCAAAAGAAGAGCGGCGAAGCACAAATGTTCGCTGACAGGCTCAGTTTTGAGGCATACAATTTTGGCCACCTGATGACCGCCGCATGTGTACATTACCGCGCAACCGGAAAAACTTCGTTGCTGAATGTCGCTAAAAAAGCAGCCGATTTTTTAATTGGTTTTTACAACACAGCCACGCCCGAGCAATCCAGAAACGCCATTTGCCCATCACATTACATGGGTTTATCGGAGCTTTACCGCACTACACGAGATGAAAAATACCTGACATTGGTCAAACATCTGATCTCCATCAAAGGGGCAACCGAAGGCACCGACGATAACCAGGACCGGATCCCGTTTTTGAAACAAACCAAAGTCATGGGTCACGCCGTGCGCGCCAATTATCTGTATGCAGGCGTAGCAGATGTATATGCGGAAACAGGTGACGCCGCGCTGCTCAACCAGCTTCACGTCATGTGGGACGATGTTACCCAGCATAAAATGTACGTTACCGGAGCATGTGGCTCGCTCTACGACGGCGTCTCCCCGGACGGAACTTCCTATAAGCCCGATGAGGTGCAAAAAGTGCATCAGGCTTACGGCCGGGATTACCAGCTTCCCAACTACACTGCCCACAACGAAACCTGTGCCAACATCGGCAATGTGCTCTGGAACTGGCGGATGCTGCAAATCACGGGCGATGCAAAATACGCAGACATTGTAGAGCTTGCCTTATACAACAGTGTGTTGTCAGGCATTAATTTGAAAGGGGATAAGTTTTTGTATACCAATCCATTGAGCTATTCCGATTCGCTTCCATTTGCGCAGCGCTGGTCGAAAGATAGGGTTAGTTATATTTCAAAATCCAATTGCTGCCCGCCCAACGTCGTGCGTACGGTTTCAGAAGTGAGCCAGTATGCTTACAGCCTCTCGGATGCAGGCGTGTTTTTCAATCTGTATGGAGGCAATAATTTGGATACAAAACTCAAATCGGGTGCATTAAAACTGACCCAGACCACGGATTATCCCTGGGACGGAAAGGTGAATATAACTTTGCAAGCAGCACCCAAAGACCCGTTCTCCATGTTTTTCCGCATTCCCGGCTGGTGCAGCGGTGCGAAGATATGGGTGAACGGAAAAGCGCATAACAGCAAGCTGGTTTCAGGAACTTATGCAGAAATCAAAGGCAACTGGAAAGCAGGCGACAAGATCGAAATAATGCTTCCTATGCCCGTAAAACTGATCGAATCGAACCCATTGGTGGAGGAAACACGCAACCAGATCGCCGTGAAGCGCGGGCCGGTTGTTTATTGTCTGGAATCGGTGGATTTGCCCAAAGGAAGAACCATTTTTGACGTGGCCATCGGTGTAAAAAATAATTTGAAACCAACACCATTAACCATTGAAAACAGCCCGGTTATGAGCCTGCAAGGCGATGCCATGCTGGTGGATAACACGGATTGGACCAAAAAACTGTACCGGGAAGTTTCCACGGAAACGCCAAAAACAATCCCCGTCCGCCTGGTCCCATATTACGCCTGGGGCAACCGCGGGCACAATGATATGTCGGTCTGGCTGCCGCTGGCGCGGTAAACGCAGTTAGGCATTATCCAGCAGAAAGCCGGGATCAACGCCCAGTTTTTGGTATACGGCCTTCAAAAAAGGAACATCCGGCTCGCGCTTGCCATTCAGGATCTGGGAAAGCTTAGGCTTCCCCAGCCCCAGCATATCCGCCAGCGCCGCCTGTGTCAATTTCAGCTGAAAGCGCTTTAATTCAACCATTTCGGGGATGGTTTTGGGAATAGGGAAAGGGTAATAAGTTTTTTCGAATGCTTGAATAGCCAGCGCAAGCGACTCAATTATTTCGGCTTCCTGATCAGTGATATGGTCTTCGCCTTTTTTCATCAGAACATCAAGATCATGCAAAGCATGCTGATATTCCAGCTCGTTTTTCAACTTTTTCATAACGCTTATAATGTTGAGATATCTAAGTGATCATATTGTTTGTGTGTGCCAATAAACCGGATAAATAATGTCCGTTTTCTAAAAAATATCCTTGCTACCAACCGGCAATGGTTACCAGCAATATTGAATACAAAAAGCCCATTCCCAACTGAATCAACCGAGTTAAATGTCTTTTTAATATCGCTAAAATTTGACCAATCGCAGGCGGTCGTTTCTTTATACCACTTTTCCAGAGCCTGCTGCCAAGCCGGATTCTTGATGCAAAATTCTCTGATAGCCTTGTGCGAAACGATAACCAAAATGCCAAATTTAAATATATTCAAAATTATAATATTGTTTTGAAAATAAAAACATTGTTTCATAATATGAAATTCCTAAATTCAGATATTAAGCTTGCCTTTTGCTCCTTATTAATCGTTTTGCTATGCCAGCAGGTTCAGGCGCAGCAAGTTTATGAACCCAACTGGCAGTCGCTTGAAAATCACAATGAAGTACCGGAGTGGATGCGGGATGCGAAGTTTGGGATCTATTGTCATTGGGGTGTGTATGCAGTGCCAGCTTATAATAATGAGCATTACATTCAGCATATGCATAACGACAGCCCGGATTATTCGAAACTGGGGACTTATAAGCGGCATCTTGCGCTTTACGGGCCTTTGGAAAAATTCGATTATCACGACTTTATCCCGATGTTCAAGGGCGAGCATTTCAATGCGAATGAGTGGGCGGACCTGTTTGTGAAAGGCGGTGCGCGTTTTGCCGGCCCCGTTGCTGAGCATCACGATGGATTTGCCATGTGGGACAGCGACCTTACGCCTTTCAACGCAAAAGATATGGGGCCGAAAAGGGATGTTGTGGGTGAGCTGGAAAAGGCGATCCGACAGCGGGGGATGAAGTTTTTCACCTCCCTGCACCACGAACTGAATTACACCAATGTAAAAATGAAACCCGGCTGGGCAGGTTCGGATCCGAAATATGCCAAGCTTTACGGCTCGACCATGAAGAAGGAAGAATGGGACCAGATGTGGATGGACAAATGCAACGAGCTGATCGACAAATATCATCCCGACGTGATTTACCATGACGCCTGGCTCGAACAAGTGCCTCAAAAAAACCTGCAAACGTATCTTGCACATTATTTCAACGAAGCGGAAAAGCGCAAGCAGGACGTCATTGTGACGTATAAGGGCGAGGATATTCCCGCCGGTGTTGGTATGGAAGACCATGAAAATTCAAATCCCAAAAACATTATAGCAAAGCCCTGGCTCTGCGATTATTCCATTGGAACGGGCCTTTCTTACTCCTGGGGCTACACCGAGGGCATGGAGATCCGCCAGCCCAAAGAGATCATTCATACATTGATTGAAGTGGTCAGCAAGAATGGGCAAATGCTTTTGAACCTCTCACCAAAAGCTGACGGCACATTTCCGGACGACCAGAAAGAAGTGGTTTATAAAGTAGGACGCTGGATGTGGTCGTTTGGCGAGGCCATTTATAACACCCGCCCATTCAGTGTTTTTGGCGAAACCACGGCCGCAAACCAAAAAGTTTATTATACCAAAAAAGGAAAGACCCTTTATGCCATTTTCCTGGACTGGCCGGGTGATAATGTGGCTGTTAAACTGAAAAACCTCACCTCACAAAGCGTTAACGGGAAGCTGAAAAGCGTACATCTGCTGGGTCTGAAAAATCTGGTGAAATGCGAAAGTACACTATCTGCCAGCGGATTGACACTCACAGTTCCTGCAAAAACCAGGGTTCCCTCTGACCTAGCCTATGTCTTCAAAATTGAATCGGAATGAAAAAGTATAGTTTAATGCTCGGGTTATTTTTACTCGCATTTGCATCGCTGGCGCAAGTCAAATCCGGTGATGCAGGCAGTAAAAAGATCAACATTTATCTGGCTGGTCCGGTCAGCAACCGCATAGCGTTTGGTGCTATGAAACTATCCGAAGCGCTCAGACAGAATGGCTTTGCAGTGACCATGTTGCCAAAATCTTCCAAAATGCCGCCTTCGGGCAAAGTGAAAACTATTTTCATTGGCATTTCCAGCGATGGATTGTTGGAAATGATCATGAAAGATTTGCCTAAGACTCCGCCGAAAAGTCCGGGTAAGGAAGGCTTTCAAATTTTATCGTCCGGCAGCAAAGTAATCCTTTCCGGTTCCGACGCCTCGGGTGCTTTGTATGCTTGTCTGGAACTGGCTGAGCGGATAAAAAATGAAGGCAATATTCCGGAAAACCTGGCGATTTCTGACCAGCCTGAAATGGTGTTGCGCGGGACTTGCATCGGCATTCAAAAGCCCGTTTATCTTACTGGTCGCACGGTGTATGAATATCCTTACACGCCTGAGAATTTCCCTTGGTTTTACGATAAGGCGCTATGGATCAAGTATCTGGATATGCTTGTCGAGAACCGGATGAACTCACTTTATCTTTGGAATGGACATCCTTTTGCTTCATTGGTCAAGCTGAAAGACTATCCCTACGCGGTTGAGGTGGACGATGAGACATTTCGCAAAAATGAAGAGATTTTCAGTTTCCTCACCCAGGAAGCCGACAAGCGTGGGATTTGGGTGATCCAGATGTTTTATAATATCATTGTCTCAAAACCATTTGCCGACAAGCACGGGATCAAAACGCAGGACAGAAAGCGTCCTATTACACCACTAATCGCCGATTACACCCGAAAATCCATCGCCGCTTTTGTTGAAAAGTATCCGAATGTTGGCTTACTCATCACGCTTGGCGAGGCCATGGACGGGGATGATACGGATGTGGAATGGTTCACAAAAACCATCATTCCAGGTGTAAAGGATGGTTTGTCACAGCACGCAGTACAGCCGCCGATTGTCCTCCGCGGGCATGATACGAACCCGCAGCTCGTGATGAGAGCCGCACTGCCGCTTTACAAGAATTTGTACACTATGAATAAATACAACGGCGAGGCTTTAACGACTTACCAGCCCCGCGGGCCATGGGCGAAAATGCACCGGGAAATGAGCGAGCTCGGTTCCACACACATTGATAATGTGCACATTCTGGCCAATTTAGAGCCTTTTCGGTATGGTTCTGCTGATTTTATTCAAAAAAGTGTCCAGGCGATGCACGACGTTCACGGTGCCAACGGACTGCATTTGTATCCCGAAGCATCCTATTGGGACTGGCCTTTTTCAGCGGACAATGTTACACCGCGCCAGCTTCAAATGGACCGCGATTGGGTTTGGTACAAAGCCTGGGCGCGTTACGCATGGAATTGCCGCCGCGACCGGAATGAAGAAATTGCCTATTGGACCAAACAATTAGGGGATGATTTTGGGATAAATAATCACGGAAAAGAGGTGTTGGAAGCCTATGAGCAGGCAGGCGAAATCGCGCCCAAGTTGCTGCGGAGGTTCGGGATCACAAACGGGAACCGCCAGACGCTTACATTGGGCATGACCATGAGTCAGCTCGTAAACCCGAAAAAATACAGGGTATGGCCAGAGCTTTATAATTCCGATGGTCCTGAGGGTGAAACGCTTACAGAATATGTTCAGAAGGAATCGCGTGGAGAAAAGCATGTGGGGGAAACGCCGGTGCAGATCATTGACGAAGTAGCGGAGCACGGAAAGTTAGCCGTTGCGGCCGTTGAAAAAGCAGCGGCGCATGTGAGTAAAAACAAGGAAGAGTTCGCACGCGTGCAAAATGATATGTATTGTAATCAGGCGCTAGCCGATTTTTTTGCTGAAAAAGTGAAAGCCGCAGCGTTAGTTTTGAGATATCAAAATTCCAATGATGTTACTGATCTTAAAAACGCGATTCCATACCTGGAAAAAAGTGTAGCACATTTCCAACGTCTCGCCGATCTTACTAAAAATACATATTTGTATGCTAACAGCATGCAAACTGCCCAGCGACGCGTGCCAGTTGGCGGGGACGATGGCAAAAATAAAACGTGGGTGGAATTGCTGCCCTATTACCAACAGGAATTGGAACATTTCAAGAGCAACGTTTCGAAGTTACGCGCTGGCACAAATGTCTCAGCGGCAGCACAAGCAATGCTCCAAGTCGCCGACGTCACATTGAAAGACACAAGTCTGAAACGGATCAGCTGGGAAATCGGACAGAAAGTATTCTCGGATCGCGCTACCACAATTTCCGAAATAGCGCAAGCTTTGCAGCCATTGCAGGGAATTCAGTTTTCAGCGCAGGACCAGGAAAGTAAGCAGACGCGGATTGCGTTTACGAATGACAAGCCGGTTGACGTGCTTGTAGGATATTTCCAGGATAAGGACAAAAGGTTTTTGGCAGCGCCTAACCTGGAAACCGACGCCAGCGCGAATGATCGCGGTGAAGCTGAGGTCCGCATTGCCAATGCTGTAAAGCTATCGGACCTGCCGGAAGTGAATGTGCACAGTTACCAGTTTCCGGCAGGAGAAAATACACTTATTTTAGGCCCGGGAAGGGTTCTGATACTTGGATTTATTGAGGCTAATCAGGATCTAAAAGCAGTGCAGAACGACGCAAAAGCGAACGCTTCAACCAAATTGGACTGGCTGTTTGAATAAGATTATCGACAAGTTAGCTGCTTAAAATTCCCGGATCCAAATGTTCCGGAAACTCACGCGGCTGCCATGTTCCTGCAACCGCAATGGCAGCTTCGATTCGTGGTATTCGTATTTGGGATAGCCCTGGTAAACCATCGGGCCTTTCAATTCCACATGATTGAGGATCAGCACATTGTTGTGCAGAACTGTCATATATGCCGGTGTTTTCAATGTCTTGTCTGCATTGAAAACCGGCGCAGTGAAAATAATGTCAAAGCTTTGCCAGGCCTGCGGTTTACGTGCCGCGTTTGCCAGCGGAATGTGCTGTTTGTAAACGCTTCCGGCCTGTCCGTTGTAATAGATCCGTGTTTCGTAATTGTAGGATTCGTAGATCTGTAATTCGTAAAGTCCCATCAGAAACACACCGCTATTGCCCCGGTTCATGCCTTTATCTTCTTTGGGATCTGGCGTCTTCCATTCAACATGGACCTGCCCATTCCCAAATTTCCGCTTCGTCTGAATGTCTGTTGTCTTAGGAACGATCGTCATTCCCTCAGCATTAACCTCCCATTTTACCGCCAACCCATCCAGATGCACCCACTGGTCCAAATCCTGCTTCCCACCAAATAACACAACTGCATCCGAAGGCGGCAAATCCCCGGCCCCAGGCACCACAACCGGCGGTTTCGCGGACCAGTCTTCCGTGGCGGAAGCGGGTGGGAGGGTTTGGGCATACGCTACCACGGTCAGCAGCAGATTTAGAAGTAGGATTGCAGAAATTTGTTGATGTTTCATATTAGTGTTACAAAAAGGGGCAAGACTTGATGAGAAATGCATTTCATCGCACCTTCATAACCCCTTTCATCACGAACGAATGCCCGGGGAAGCTGCATATGAATGGGTAGTCGCCTGGTTTTGGGGCGGTGAAGTAGATGGTTTGGGAGGTTTCGGGTTGGATGAGGCAGGTGTGGAAGAGGACGGATTTGGTGTCCGGGATGTAGCCGGCATTGGTGCCGTTGAGGCCCATATCCATGGCAAGCTGACCCACTTCTTCGCCTTTCCCAGGTGCGGTAACTACCAGATTATGAAGCATATCATCATTGTTGTTGAACACCAGCTTTACCTTACTGCCTGCCTTCACTTCCAGGATTTCTTTGTCAAACTTCAACCCCGGCTTGGTGGCCATATTGATCGTCACATCAGCTCCCGTTTTCCATTCTGCGGGCTGCCCGTGAATGGATTTGGTGGGGTCGGTTCCGCAGCCGGTCGCTGATGCGTGTGCTTGTGTATGTGCCACGGCATGATGCGTGTGGCTCGTGCCTTCAGGGAATGCATTAATGGTGTAATAGGCCTCGGGATGCAGCAACTTTTCGCCTTCCTGTGTCGCCAGGTTTGCAATTTTTAACTCATGAATATAGCCTGCACGCAGCCCGTTAACGGTCAGTTTTACCTTTGTCCCATCTTCTGAAACTTCCGCTTTTTTTACATGGCAACTTCCTGAATTGATAACCGGGCTGCCGTATTTTTTATCATAACTGTAAGTAAAACCGGTCATTTTATAATGCTCTGTGGCACCAGCAATCGCTTTGTCTACCGGTTTGGTAAATTCAAGTTCAAAACCGGTTGTAGTAATGCGCATTGCCTTGATTTCCAATGGGAATTGTTTTGGAAAAATTAATCTTTGTAAACCAAACAGCTCTTTCCCGGTGGACGCCCATCCGCGGCTTGTCATGCCAACAAACAAGGAATGATCGCTCCCCCAGGCCATGCGCAAAATACCAGAAGCAAAACCCTCGCGAAACGGAAAGCAGGCTCCCTGATATTCACCATTCACTTTTTCCAAAAAGGCACGCATAATTCTGCTATGCCCTTGGTCACCAATTAGCAACTGTCCTCTGAAAGGCCCGGCTTCTTCCGAATCCATGGACACGATCGCGGAAGTGGAAATGCCCATCACCGTGTGCGGAAACCAAATGCTCGGCACTTTGAAATGCGGTTTCCCCTGCGCATAATCGTACATAATGCCAATGGAATCGGTAAAAGAGGAGCGTTCCAAATCAATGGGTGAACCTGGTTCCGATGCCCATTTCAGGCCTGCCGGATGCCCAGCGAAATCGCCTGCGTTCAGGTGCGTGATGCGGCCTGAGCCGATCCAGTCGCCCTGGTTTTCCGCCACGAAAATATCCCCGGAAGCATTCAGCCCGAACGCTGCTGGCGAGCGCATACCCGTGGCAAAGGGCGTCATTTTGCCATCTTCTGTAATTTTGAGCATCCATCCGCGCCATTTGGTAAGGCTTTCGCCGCGGCCAACCCAACTTAGATTAAGCGTCACCAACATTTCGCCGTTCGGCAGGATCAACGGGCCGTACGAATATTCATGATAGTTTCCCGAGATCGGCCAGGAGTAAACGGTTTGATAAAGATCCGCCAGGCCATCACCGTTGCTGTCCGACATTTTGGTGAGCTCGGAGCGCTGCGTAGTGTAAAAAGCGCCCTTCTTGTAGGCAAGCCAAAGCGGCTCGTGCAAACCGCTGGCGAAGAGCGAATAACGGGGTGTCCGGCTTCTTTTCTGATAAGGGTCGTCAATCACCCAGATCTCGCCGCGCCTTGTGGCCACTCCGAGTTTGTCATCATCCGTGAATGCCAGTCCGCCTACTTCCAGCATAATGCTGTCGGGCACAGGCACTGTCGATATTTTGTAAAATTTACTTTCATTTTCCGAAACATTCTGAGCAAAAGCATTCACCGCGCAGATGAACAAGAATGCAATGATTGCGCACCTTACCATATTATATCATACTTAATCGTAAGTGTATCTTTTTGAACCGGCAGAATGACTTGCTGGCGGCCATCATCGCGCCGGAGAATCGGCTTCACGCCTCCCGTTTCGAGATTTTCTATGTAATAACTTTTATCATCCACGGCATATCCGCCGCCATTTGTCTGCTCGATCACACTTCCTTCGGCCAGCAAGATATAGGCAGTCGTTCCGGGTTTTGAAGCTGTTTTTATTTCTCTCGTTAATCCTGCATTATCATTGCCTATATGGATAAGATCTTCAACAGTGGTCCCATTTAGTGTATAAAAATAAATTGGTAATCCATTGTTAGTCAGCTTATAGCCGCGATTTGTGAAAACGCCTTCCGCTGTTTGTGCTGAATCTGGCCAGGGCGCTTCCGAAGAGATTAATGAGGCTAGGAGGGGTTTTTGGGCCAGTTCGAGTTTGGCGCCGAGCGGGATTTCGAGTTGCTTTTCACCGCGTTCCGTCCACATATTGGAAACATCAATAAACCGTCCGTGCCACGCCGCCAGCACATTATAACGCTTCATATCGTACGCATAATTGTTCCCGCTCTTTTCCTTTGCGGAAGTCGAGGCCGGAATGCCGACGGAGGCCGTGTAAGGATTGATTTCATTGCGATACATCATAAATCCGCGTTGGATCGCAGGCTTGTTTCTGACTTCATATTCCAGCGGTTCAAAGCGTTCGCTCACACGCATGGAAGCCGGTGTGGTAAGCGATTGCCAGGGAATTTGCGGGCCTTCATAATGCAGCACGAGGCATTCGTCCGAATTGGAGTAAATGATTTTGAATGGGTATTTTCCCTTTTTCAGCGGATATTTGGCATAAAAAGCACGCTCAAAATCCCGCGTTCCTTTATTATCAATGATCCGTTTTCCATCCAGGTAAAACCATGCGCCGCCGCCAGCGATCATTTTGAACAGATAATCTCCGTCGCGCGGAATGTCCATTATGCCTTCCATTGCCAGCTGTGATTTGCGGTCGCCAACCAAATGTGAAAGGGTGTCCGTCGTACCGGTGCGTTTGTGTTGCAGCGATGCCAGCGTGTCAGGATTTTTGTGCAGGCCTTGATAGACTTTGAATTTCGTATCTGATATACGGATCAGATCCTCGTCATAGGTTTTATATCGAATGTTCCTGATCGCGAAGGGCAGCTCATTTCCTATGAATGTTAAGGATTGATTTAAGCTTTGCTTAGGCGTGTTAATGTGCTGTTTTTCAGTTTCATTAACAAATTTCTGGCCATTCAGCAAGATCTTCTTGAAGCCTGCCAGTTGCGTTTCTCTTCCATTTTTATCCAAAACCGGTGCTTGGAAATGAATCGTTAAATGTTGCCATAGGCCAGGCGCTTTGGCTCCGGGATTGACTTCCGTCATCCAGTCATTTGTGATTTTAATGCCATAGCGATCATGCAGCAGAATTTGGAAAGATGCGCCCTTAGACAAAAGGAAATCCAGCTCAATATCCGCATTACCAAACTTTGCTTTGCTGGTGAGTGGACGATTCTGTTTCAAAGGTTTATAAACCAAAATTCCCCTTCCCTTCGTCTCAGCAAGGTTTCCTGTTTGCTTCCGGTCGGCGGACACATTGCCCGCGATATGCCAGGTTTGGTTGCCCGGACTACCGAATTGTTCCAGATTATCCAGCCTTACTGTATCGAATGGAAGGCTTTGCATGTCGGATTGCGCGAAGGCGAGCGGTGCGTATAAAATCAAAAACGCTGACAGGAGCTTTTTGGCGAATATTGGGATAGGCATCATTGAGGTCTTGTATTCACTTACCATGAAATAGTATTACAATTATAGTATTTTATTTTCTGTTATTATTTTTTATTTTCTTTTATTTTCGCAAATTTGCTTTTGATATGTAAAACCTATCTATTTGTGCAGTCTTTATGTTTATTTTCTGTTCCGATATGATTACTTAATTGTTTTCCTTCTATTTTTAGGTAAAAACCATAAGGACTACAAACTATAACATAATGCTCGCAAATCAGAGAAGGGACAAAATACTGGAATTGCTTAAAGAGGACGGCTCGGCGAAAGTGATTGACTTGGCCAAACTTTTCAAGGTGACCGAAGTGACGATCCGGCAGGATCTGGACAAGCTGGAAAAGGATGGGCTGGTTACCAAAGAACACGGCGGGGCTTTTTTGAAGAATGTAGAAGACCAGGTCCGCAACTTTTCACTGGCTAACCAGGAACATCTGGATAAAAAAGAAGTGATCGCGGCGAAGTGCATGGAGTACATTGCTAATGGCGACACCATTATCCTGGATTCCGGCTCAACAACGACGGAAATAGCCAAAAAGCTGAGAGGCAGCAACCGGCATCTGACCGTGATTACCAATGCATTGAACATTGCATTGCTGCTCGGCGCAGAGACGGGGATAGAAGTGATCATGACAGGAGGCGAGTTCAAGCCGCCAACATTGTCGCTTACAGGGCAGAAGGCCGCAGATTTTTTCAAAGGGCTCAATGTGCAGAAGTTGTTTTTGGCCACTGCCGGTTTATCACTAAAATCAGGGCTTACTTACCCTAGTATCAGTGATTTAGTAGTAAAAAAGGCCATGATTGACGCGGCTGACACAACTTACCTGGTAGCAGATTCCACCAAAGTAGGCAAAAGCGCTTTCGCAAGTTTAGGAGCCCTGTCCCTGATAGACTATGTAATCACCGACGCAGGAATCGAAGAAAAACACAAACAGCTTTTTCACGACAACGAAATTGAATTAATCATAGCTGGATAAAGAACATTCTGGCTCCCAGATACAGAAAAAGAAAAGCCCCAACAGAGGCAAAAAATTTCCTGGCCCCTATTATCCCCAGGTTGAAACCTGGGGCCAATATATGATTCAGCCCGATGGGCTTTGGTTGCCAGTTATAGGTAAGAAAGCCCATCGGGCTGACCAATAAAATGGCCCCGGGTTTCAACCCGGGGCCAAAAGTTAAAGGAAAAAGAAAAGCTCTGTCAGGGGCAAAAAATATCCTGCCCCTATGATCCCCAGGTTGAAAGCTGGGGCCAATATATGATTCAGCCCGATGGGCTTTGGTTGCCAGTTGGAAATAAAAAAGCCCATCGGGCTGATCAATAAAATTGCCACGGGTTTCAACCCGGGGCCAAAAAGATAAATGAAAAAGAAAAGCCCCATCAGGGGCAAAAGATATCCTGGCCCCTATGATCCCCAGGTTGAAAGCTGGGGCCAATATATGATTCAGCCCGATGGGCTCTGGTTGCCAGTTGTAAATAAAAAAGCCCATCGGGCTGATCAATAAAATGGCCCCGGGTTTTAACCCGGGGATCGAGAGATAAAGAAAAAAGGAAAGCCCCATCAGGGGCAAAAAATTTCCTGGCCCCAGGTTTCAACCTGTGGAAGGAAATAGCAAAAAAATCAAAATGAGCGAAAAAGGAAGTATAGGGGTCATCATAGGGAACAGGGATTTTTTCCCGGACAGGCTGGTCGCGGAGGCACGTGTGGAGATTATTGATCTGTTGGCGAAATTGAAGATCAACAGCATTATGCTCGATACCGAGGATACCAAACTTGGGGGCGTCGAGACATTCCAGGATGCGCAAAAGTGTGCAGCATTGTTCAGAAGACACCGGGACGAAATCATCGGCGTACTCGTCGTTCTGCCCAATTTCGGTGACGAAAGAGGCATTGCAGAAACATTAAAACTGGCCGAACTCAATGTGCCGGTGCTGGTGCAAGGCTATCCCGACGACCTGGATAAGCTCGACGTGGCCCGGCGCCGGGATTCCTGGTGCGGGAAGATTTCTGCTTGTAATAATTTATATCAATTTGGCATCAAATATACGCTGACCACCAAGCATGTGGTGCATCCGTCGGATCCCACTTTTGTGAAAGACCTTTTGGATTTTACGGCCGTTTGCCGTGTTACCAAGGGTTTGCGCAATGTTCGTATCGGCGCTATCGGAGCACGTCCCGGAGGATTCAACACCGTCCGTTACAGCGAGAAAATACTGCAAAGAAACGGTATTTCCGTTGTGACGGTCGACCTCTCGGAGATTTTGGGTAATGCCAACAAGCTCACTGCTCAGGATGCAAGCGTGCAGCAGCGTTTGCAGCGAATCCGGGACTATGCTTCTACGGGCCTGACGCCCAATGAAGCATTGATCCAGATGGCAAAGCTCGATGTGGTGCTGTCGGATTTTATGCAGGAAAATGCGCTGGACGCAACGGCCATCCAGTGCTGGACTTCGGTGCAGAAAAATTATGGCTGCAACGTGTGTACGAGCATGAGCATTATGAGCGAAAATATGCTCCCGAGCGGCTGTGAAGTGGATGTAACCGGAACATTGAGCATGTACGCGCTGCAACTTGCATCCGGCTCGCCGAGCGCACTCGTAGATTGGAATAACAATTACGCAGATGACGATAATAAGTGCGTGCTTTTCCACTGCGGAAACTGGGCCAAATCCTTCCTGCCGGATATTGAGATCAGCACCGCGCCGATTTTAGGAACGTCTGTGGGAGAGGAAAATACATATGGCGCATTGTCGGGGCGCACGCCTGCTATGCCACTTACATTCGGGCGCATCAGTACGGACGATCCGCGCGGCGTGATGAAGGCATATATTGGTGAGGGCCGGCTAACAGATGATACATTAAAAACATTTGGTAACCGGGCCGTAGCCGAAATCCCGAACCTGCAAAATTTAATGCAATACATCTGCCGCAATGGTTTTGAACACCATGTGGTGATGAACGCATCCAAAACAGCAGGCATTCTCAAAGAAGCATTAGGCAATTATATGGGCTGGGAAGTGCAGCTTTTTGATAATTAGTAGTCAAGGAACCATGTCGGAAAAGGAGTTAGCGCAGAAATCGGTGGAGTACCGGAAGAAAATCCTCAAATACATTTACCAGGCCAAAGCCGGGCACACCGGCGGCAGCCTGTCGTGTATTGATATCCTGAATGTGCTTTACAACCACACGATGCAGGTGGACGCAACCAATTTCACTTCTCCCGACCGCGACCGTTACATTCAAAGCAAAGGGCATACCGTGGAAGCATTATATGTTGTGCTGGCTTCCCGGGGCTTTTTTCCGGAATCCGATCTGGAAACACTTTGCCAATATCAATCGCATTACATCGGACATCCCACGCGCAAAGTGCATGGCGTTGAGCAAAATACGGGTGCGTTGGGCCATGGACTTTCGCTGAGCGTAGGCACTGCGATTGCCGGGAAACTGGATAAAAAAGATTACCGCGTTTTCACGGTTTTGGGCGACGGCGAACTGCCCGAAGGTTCGAACTGGGAGGCAGCATTGTCGGCAGCGCACTATAAGCTCGATAACCTGTGCGCGATTTTGGATAAAAATACATTGCAAATCTCGGGGCCGACGGCCGATGTGCTGAATACCGACCCGGTCGATAAAAAATTTGAGGCTTTTGGCTGGGAAGTGCGGCATGTGGATGGGCATGATATCAAACAATTGACAGAGGCATTTGATGCGCTGCCTTTTGTAAAGGGCAAGCCAAGCCTCATCATTGCACATACGGTAAAGGGTAAGGGCATCAGTTTCATGGAAAATCAGCTCAAATGGCACCATGGCGTTCCAGACCCCAAGCAGTACGCGGATGCCGTGCAGGAACTCGATTTGTATGGAGAAACGCTGGCTTCGGCTTAAAATAAGAGATTGATAATCAAAATGGATAGCACGGTGGATGCGACTATTGACAACATTGCGGTTGCGCAACAGACCAACCTGGAAGTTTTTTCCGGTGTTTTGCAGCTGCTGGCAGAGACGGACAAGGACATTATCGTCGTAACCAGCGACTCGCGCGGGTCGGGGAAACTTGTTCCTTTTGGCCAGAAATTCCCGGAGCAGATCATTGAGGTTGGCATTGCGGAGCAAAATCTTGTAGGAGTCGCGGCCGGCATTGCCTCGACTGGAAAAAAGGTGTTTGCAGTTTCGCCAGCTTGTTTTCTCACAGCCCGCGCTTTGGAACAGATCAAAAATGACGTTGCTTATTCCAATAATCCCGTAACGCTCGTGGGCATCAGTGCCGGTGTGAGTTATGGGGCATTAGGCTCTACGCACCACAGTTTGCACGATTTTGCCGTGTTAAGGACCATTCATAACCTCATGATCGTGGCCCCGGCGGACAATTTTGAAGCGGAACAGGCCGTCAAACTCGCAGCAGAAACCGACCTGCCGGTTTACATCCGTTTTGGCAAAAAATCAATGCCTTTACTGTCTGCCGAAAAATCATTTGAATTTGGAAAAGGCCGCATAATCCGTGTGGGAAGCGACCTCACGATCGTTGCCACGGGTGAAACCGTAGAACATGCCTGCGCCGCAGCACAAAACCTCGAACAGGAATTTAACCTTACTGCGACCATTGTAAGTATGCACACGATCAAGCCTTTGGATTACAATCTGTTAGCTGAAACTGCTGCTTCGGGAAAACCCATCATTACTGTGGAAGAGCACAGTGTGTATGGCGGGTTAGGAGAGGCTTGCGCTTCATTTTTATTCCAGAATAACTTCCGTAACCCTTTCAAAATTATGGGTATACCCGATGAATATACGGTTACAGGCTCCCAGCAGGAGATCTTTAATCATTATGGGATTTCGAAAGAGGGTATCACGCAGGCTGCACTTACCCTTTTGGAGGAATAAATAAAATCAGGTAGGGGTAAAGTTTTCCGTGATAAGTCAGGAAATAAGCCGCTTCTTTCAAATATGCTAAATCGCGAATTTTTTATGAAGTTGTCAAGATACATTGCCATATCTGCCTTAATGTTCGGGTTTTCGTTAGCCAAAGCCCAGCCCGCTGCTCAAAAGCACAGGGTTTTGATTTTGACAGACATTGAAAATGAACCTGATGACACACAATCCATGGTGCGTTTTCTTACTTATTCCAATCACTGGGATGTGGAAGGATTGATCGCGACGACTTCCATACATCAGCAAAAACGGATCGCTCCTGAAAAAATCAAACAGTTGATAAACGCTTATGGCAAAGTCAGGAACAACCTGTTGCTGCACGAGAAAGGTTTTCCCGAAACAGCATATCTCCTCAGCATTACCAAAAGCAGTTTTCCCGAATTTGGCCTGAATGCGGTGGGCAAAGGGAAAGACTCTGAGGGCTCCGAGTGGATCATTAAAGTGGTTGATAAAAAAGATGACCGGCCGGTCTGGATTCCCGTTTGGGGCGGGGCCAATTGTCTTGCACAGGCGCTTTGGAAAGTAAAGATGACGCGCTCGCCTGAAGATCTTAAAAAGTTTGTCTCCAAAATCCGGATGTACACCATTTCGGACCAGGACGATACCGGGCCATGGATCCGGAAGAATTTTCCTGATCTGTTCTACGTCGGCAGTCCTGGCTACCATGCCGCTGGCGCTTACCATTATGCAACCTGGTCGGGCATTAGCGGTGATAAGTTTCACGGCCGGTTCGCAGGCGCCAATTTTACCATTGTGGACAATCCCTGGCTCGACGAAAACGTGCGGAACCACGGGCCGCTGGGCGCAGAATATCCGTTCACAAAGTTCCTGATGGAAGGCGACACTCCCTCATTTTTAGGGCTGATTAACAACGGTTTAAATGATCCCGAACATCCTGAATACGGAGGATGGGGTGGCCGGTATGAACTCTACACGCCGCATACGCTGAAATATTTTTATGAGCCCGAAACCCGCCCCATCTACACCGATGCCATGGACGAAGTGAAGGGCGTTGACAGCTTGTTTCACACCAGCAATAAGGCAACATTATGGAGATGGCGGGAAGCTTTTCAGCACGATTTTGCAGCGCGGATGGATTGGACAATCAAACCTTACAAAGAAGCAAATCATCCACCCAAAGCAACATTGAAGCATGCAAACGCCATCAAAGCCAAAACCGGCGAGAAAGTAACATTAAGCGCCGAGGGTTCCGAGGATCCGGATGGAAACGAGCTTACTTACCAATGGATCTACTATCCAGAGCCCGGCTCTTATAATCAGAAAGACCCGCTGGGAATCAACAATTGGCAAGCTAAAAACACATTTTTTACGGCTCCTAAGGTTGAAAAACCGGAGACGATCCACATTATCCTGGCCGTAACGGACAAAGGCGTTCCGGCGCTGACGCGTTATCAGCGTGTGATCGTAACAGTTTATCCTGAGTAACCGGAGCCGTTTATGAGTTTGATCAAAACATTCAGCATTCTATTTTACGCCATCATTGCGCTGGCGGGCTGCCAATCCAAAAACGGTGCCGACGAGCCCAAGAAAATGGCGATCGTCGTTTCTACATTGAATAACCCGTGGTTTGTGTTTCTGGCGGAAAGGGCGCAGGCGAAAGCGAAGGAATTGGGTTACGAATCAAAGGTCTTTGATTCCCAAAACAATACATCGCTCGAAACGGATCATTTCGAAAATGCAATGGCGAGCGGTTATGACGCGATTTTATTCAATCCCACAGACGCGGACGGCTCCATTGTGAATGTAAAAAATGCCACAGCAGCGGGCGTTCCTGTTTTTTGCATGGACAGGGAAGTGAATTCCAACGAGGCTGCGACCTCTCAGATTTTATCCGACAGCTATTCGGGATGCGTGGCGATTGCCCGTTATTTTGTGGAAACATTGAATAAAAAAGGAAAATACGTCGAGATTCTTGGCATGGTGGGCGATAACAACACCTGGAACCGCTCCAAGGGCTTTCACAGCGTGGTGGACCATTATCCCGATTTGAAAATGGTGGCCCAGCAAAGCGCCGATTTCGACAGAAACAAAGCGATGGAAGTCCTCGAATCGATTTTACAGGCTCATCCCGACATTGATGCGGTCTTTTGTGGCAACGATGCCATGGCTATGGGCGCTTATCAGGCCCTCGTCGCTGCCGGAAAATCGGATAAGGTGAAAGTTTTCGGGTTTGATGGTGCCGAAGATGTTGTCAATTCTATCAAGGATGGAAAAATCCTGGCGACGGGCATGCAGTTTCCCGAGGTAATGGCCCAGACGGCCGCCAATTTTGCTGACGAATATTTCAAAGGTAAGCGCGATTTTCCAAGGAAAATGCCTGTGGCTGTGGAGCTGGTGGTGAAGGATAACATTGAAAATTACGCCGCCTACGGCAAAAAGGAATAGCAATGAATAAAATGGTCCGATATGGTGTGTTCCTGCTGGTTGTGGCTTTCCTGGCTTATCATTCTGTGTATTTCAAAAAGCTGGATGACGTAAAAGCGGGAACGGCCACATTCAATGCTGCCAGTTATGCGGAAGAATTCTGGTCAAAAAAACTGACGCCCGCACTGACGAACTCGGTGGAAGCTGGCCAGCTTTTGTCGCTTTTACGGACCGATAAGAACAAGGCTTTCAAAGATCATGCGCATGCCTTGGGCATCGGTAACATCAAATATTTCCTTATTAAAGGCTCCGGAAAAGTGACGGAAGTGCAGGAAAACCAGGTGCTTATCAGGCTGGAATCTGAAAACGAAAAGCCTGAAATGCGGCTTGCCACTGAATATGTGTTTGGTAATGCCGTGCGCGATGCTTCCGGGACGATCGATATCAATGAATTCTCAAACTCCATGGATTTCAATAATGTTTCGGCGGAGATAAATAAGATTATCCGGGAAAAAGTAATCCCGCCATTTAAATCCAAAGTCAGGAAAGGCGATGTCGTCGAGTTTGCCGGGGCTATCGAGCTGAATCAGGAACATTTGAAGCTAAATAACATTGAAATTATTCCCATCAGCTTGACAATAAAGGAATTGTAAACCAATCCAATCTTCCTATGCTGGAAGTCAACAACATAACGAAGAGATTCCCCGGCGTCATCGCGCTCGAAAACGTGTGCCTTTCTATTGAAGCTGGCAAGGTTACCGCATTGATCGGTGAGAATGGGGCCGGAAAATCTACGTTGATGAAAATCCTTTCCGGCGTTTACCATGATTTTGAAGGGGAAATCCGTTTCAAAGGCGCGCCTGCAAAATTCTCAGGCCCGAAAGACGCACAGCAAAAAGGCATTGCTATCATCCACCAGGAACTCAACCTGATCCCGTATCTGACCATTACGGAGAACATTTTTCTCGGAAGGGAAATGCTCACGCAGTTCGGGACGATTGATAAAACGCGGATGCGCAAAAAAACGCAGGAACTGCTCGACAGGCTGAAACTCAAAGTAAAGCCCGAAACGCAGGTGGTGAAACTGAAAGTGGGACAACAACAAATCGTAGAAATCGCCAAATCCCTGCTCACAGACGCGGAACTAATCATTATGGATGAGC
Source organism: Dyadobacter alkalitolerans DSM 23607 (assembly GCF_000428845.1). GTDB lineage: Bacteria > Bacteroidota > Bacteroidia > Cytophagales > Spirosomataceae > Dyadobacter > Dyadobacter alkalitolerans. Next base: position 140,771 of record NZ_AUAS01000009.1, read on the forward strand.
CAACTTCCGCTATAACAGGCAGCGAAGTGGATCTGCTTTTTGATATCATTGAAAACCTCCGCGCAGAAGGCAAAGCGATCATTTATGTTTCCCACAAGCTGGACGAACTGTTTCGGATTGCAGATAATTATGTGGTGTTAAGGGACGGGAAATCCATCGAATCCGGGTCTATGGCCGGCATCACACAGGATCAGCTCATTGCGAAAATGGTGGGCCGGAAGATCGAAATCATGCGCAAAAGCACGGGCGAGGCGAAATGTGAGACATTGTTGGAAGTCCGAAACCTGACATTGAAACATCCCATCCGGCCGAAAGAGGATTTGTTGAAGAACATTTCATTTGAAATCTGCAAAGGCGAGATCGTGGGCATTTTTGGTTTGATGGGTGCGGGAAGGACAGAGTTGCTGGAAACGATTTTTGGTTTGCACGCCGGCGGCATCAGCGGCCATATCCTGATGGAAGGAACAGAACTGAAATGCGCGTCGCCCTCGGAAGCCATCGCAGCCGGACTCGCCCTGGTGCCAGAGGATCGCAAAAAGGACGGGTTAGTGCTCGGTCTGGACGTAAAAACGAACATCAGCCTCACCACGCTTGCAGACCTTGAAAAACTGGGCACATTAAGCGACGCGAAAGAAGCTGCGCTGGCGGATAAATACATCAGCGAGCTCAAAATAAAAACATCTTCCCAAAAACAAAAAGCAAATAACCTGAGCGGCGGTAACCAGCAAAAGATTGTCCTCGCCAAATGGCTGGCCACAAAACCCAAGCTGCTCCTGCTCGATGAACCAACGCGCGGGATCGATATCAATGCCAAAAATGAAATTTACAAACTAATCATCAAACTCGCTGAAGAAGGCCTAGGCATCATAGTCGTTTCCTCCGAACTGCCCGAAATCCTGGCCGTTTCCGACCGCGTGCTTGTGATGGCGGAAGGTGCATTAACAGCTGGTTTCTCCATTGCAGAAGCCACCGAAGATTCCATTTTGCGGGCCGCAATCCCGCAAGCCAATTTTGAAAAACAAGCATGAACATAGCATTAGACCGATCCAAATTACTGCGTTTCCAGTCCCTTATTGCACTCTTTCTGCTTTGTCTGGGCCTGAGTATTTTGTCGGACAAGTTCCTCAGCGTTTCCAACCTCTGGAACGTCATGCGGCAGATCTCGGTGAATATTTGTATCTCAACGGGCATGACGCTGATTGTGCTGACGGCTGGAATTGATTTGTCAGTAGGTTCTGTATTAGCGCTTTGTGGGGCCATCACGGCCGGTTTGCTGAAAAACGGCATCGAATTGCCCAATAGCAATCTGTACATTGGCTTCACAATTCTGGGTGCCATCCTTGCCGGGATGCTTACCGGCTCGGCATTGGGCGCATTCAGCGGCTGGACGATCACCAAATTCAATGTGCCGCCATTCGTTGCAACATTGGCCATGCTCACTGTCGCGCGCGGACTTACTATGCTCTGGACACAAGGGTTTCCGATCAGCGGGCTGGGGGATACATTTTTGTATTTCGGAACTGGCTGGTTATTAGGCATCCCTGTGCCGGTCTGGATATCAGCGATCATTGTGGCTATCGCGGTTTTTGTCACAAATAAAACCCGGCTCGGACGTTACATTTATGCCATTGGCGGCAATGAAAGCGCTTCGCGACTGTCTGGTATCCAGGTTAATAAGGTCAAAATTATCGTTTACACCATTGCAGGGGCCCTGGCTGCTGTTGGGGGCATCATGGTAACTTCTCGTCTTGATTCTGCACAGCCTAATGCGGGCATCAGCTATGAGCTGGACTCCATTGCTGCGGTGGTGATTGGCGGCACTTCGCTGTCGGGTGGCCGGGGCAGCATTCTGGGGACGGTTCAGGGTGCCATCATCATTGGTGTACTTAATAATGGTCTCGTATTGCTGAATGTGTCGCCTTTCTGGCAACAAATTGTCAAAGGCCTGGTGATCCTGATCGCTGTCATTATCGATAAGTCAGGCTCTAAAAATGATTGAATTTTAAATCCTGCCGCATAAGTTCTCAACATTAGTCCATCTACTAATTTATCAGATTATGAGTCCGAAAACTGCCCAGGAACTGGCGTTGCCCGTAGGCGTAACGCTCGACAGGTTTATCATGTTAAGTCAAACTGCTTTTCCGTACGCAACGGGTGAGCTGTCCCAATTGCTCCGGGATATTGCGCTGGCCGGAAAGATCATTAACCGTGAAATCAACCGCGCGGGCCTTGTGGACATTGCCGGCGGAAACGGAACGGACAATGTACAGGGAGAAAATCAGCAAAAACTCGACATTATCGCCAACATCCGGTTCATCAGGGCATTGAAAAACGGGGGAGAAGTGTGCGCGATCCTTTCGGAAGAGGACGAGGATATCATTCACACGGGTAACGATCACGGCAAATACGTGGTTGCCATGGACCCGCTGGACGGCTCTTCCAACATTGATGTCAATGTTTCAATAGGCACTATTTTCTCGATTTACAGACGCATTTCACCCATTGATGGGCCAGCCACGCAGGAGGACTTTTTGCAAGGCGGCCGGAAGCAGGTCGCAGCCGGATACATTTTATATGGTTCGTCCACCATGCTCGTTTATTCCACCGGCGACGGCGTGAACGGCTTCACTTACGATCATTCATTGGGAGAATTTATTTTATCTCACAAAAACATCCGCTCACCGGAAAATGGCACCATTTACTCCGTGAATGATGGTTATATCAACGATTACCCGGCTTTCGTTCAGGATTATCTGACCAAATGCAAGGCACAATCCTGCACAGCCAGATACATCGGCTCACTGGTAGCGGATTTCCATCGTAACCTGCTCCGGGGCGGCGTTTACCTGTATCCATCCACCAGAAAAACGCCCGAGGGCAAGCTCAGGCTATTATATGAATGTTATCCGCTCGCATTTATCGCCGAAAAGTCGGGAGGAAAAGCTATCGATGGTTTCGGCCCAATACTCGACATCGTGCCTACGTCATTTCACCAGCGTTCACCCATTTACCTCGGATCACCGAGCATGGTAGACAAAGTCATGAAATTTTAAAAAGCTTGATTATGAGCTATTAGACTAGCGAAGCGATCACTGCTTCGCTTTTTTTAAGCTCGATCCTGCCTTCTGTCGGGATCATATTGCCCCATATAAAATTATAGTGCGTAATGATCTGCTCCGCAGACAAATGCGGCTTGTCGCCTGTCGTATGGCCATCTTCAACGACGGTAATATCATAATCTTTCGACAAGGCCACCTGCACCGTCGATTCTACACAAAAATCGGTTGCACTGCCGGTAATGACCAGTTCGCCGACATTCATCTCGTTCAGTTTCGTTTCCAGTTCGGTGTTGTAAAAGGCGTCGTGCGCTTCTTTTGCCAAGATCAGATCCTGCTTTTCTACGTTCAGATCGGCTAGTAATTGCCAATCGTGTGTGTTGGGAATGTACTCGTCCAGCTTGGTGCCGTCGTGCTGGATAAAGATCACCGGCAGGCCGTTTTTACGAAATGCGGCAGCAAGTGCATTGATACGCGCCACAACGCCTTCGGGATCGTAACGTCTGGAATCAGCGGTAAATGAACCATTCTGCATGTCAATGATTAACAGGCCTTTCTGCGGTTTCAAGGTTTCTGTTTTTCTTCCCACAAATTTTTCAGATAGTGATATTTTAATGTATATTTCTACAAAAAATCACAAATTAGTTTTACGCCGTCGGCATAATGAAGTTAAACTTTTACTATTGCATCTATATTTTAATAATGCAATTTATTGCATTAACCGCCTTCCCTCAAAGCAAACCACTACACTTCCGACACATCTCCGCCGAAAACGGCCTCGCGAACAATAATGTCAATTGTGTTTTACAGGACAAAACCGGTTTCATCTGGATCGGCACGAACGGGGGATTGCATCGCTATGATGGCCATGAATTCAAAATTTACAAAAATAATGAGCAGGATAAAAACAGCATCAGCAATGATTTCGTAACGGCGCTGGCGGAAGACAAATCAGGCAATATCTGGATCGCGACCAGTGGCGGCGGTGTGAATGTTTTCGATAAGAATAAAGGTGTATTTGCAAAATATACAGCCGTTGATCACGACCCCAAAACCATTTCCGGGGCTTACGTTAATAAGATTGTTTTTGATAAAAATGATAAACTATGGATCGCGACCACGGGCGGTCTGGACGTGTTTGATCCGGTCAGCAGAAGCATTGTAAAACACTATAAATCCGACACAACGAATGTCCGGAGCCTGGCGGATAACAATGTGAATACGGTTTATTGTGATGCGCAAAACAACATTTGGGCCGGAACCGGTAACGGACTTAGCTTACTGGATAGAAAGTCGGGCTTGATCCAAAGGTTTCTTTCGGACAAAAATGTGAACAGCTTGTCGGGCAATGATATCCGTTATGTTTTTCAGGATAGCAAAGCCAGGGTTTGGGTGGGCACTTATGGTGCGGGCCTTAATCTTTATCAGCCTGGTGAGGGGACATTCCAGCGTTTTAAAAATAATCCGCTAGATCCCGCCTCGCTTTCAAACAACAACATTACCAGCATTAATGAAAACCAGGGTGAGATCTGGATCGGCACCGAAAACGGCGGGCTGAATATTTTGAATACACAAAACTGGACATTCAGGTCTTATGTGCATGATGAGGTGGACAGGAGCAGTGTAGGCGGAAATTCGGTGGATTGCATTTATAAGGACCGGCAGAGTAATTTATGGCTGGGCGTTTACAGCGCAGGGTTGAGCATTTACAAAAGTGACAACAGGTTTGCACATTACCAGCACAATTCATCCAAAAGCAGCCTTTCTAATAACTTTGTGCTCTGTTTCTATGAGGATAGCAATCGGGGTATCTGGGTGGGCACGGATGGCGGCGGGTTGAATTTAATGAACCGTAACACGCACCAGTTCAGTGCATTTACACATCAGAATTCGGGCATTTCCGGTGATTATGTCCTGGCGATTGTGCCGGATGAGGCAGGTAAAATGTGGATAGGGACCTGGGGGAGCGGTCTGAATATTTTTGAGCCCGGGACCAAACGCTTTACCGTATTGAAACATCAGGAAAACAATATTAACTCTTTGTATTCCAATAATGTATATGCCATAGCCAGGACGCGTGACAACATGATGTGGCTCAGCACATATGGCGAAGGACTGGACGCTTATGACCCGGAAACCAAAGTTTTCAGGCACTATCTGAGCGACCCGGACAATCCCAAAACGCTTTCCGACAACACCGTCAACTGCTTTCTGACCGATCGCAGCGGCAACCTTTGGCTGGGAACGGATGAGGGGCAGCTGAACCGCTATGATAAAGCGTCCGATACATTTACACGTTTCAAAGTTAGTGACAGCGAGCGCGTATTCAACAGCGCGATCAATTGCATGGTGGAGGACAAAAACGGCATTTTATGGCTGGCAACCTTACGTGGGCTCATCCGCTTCGATCCGCGGACAGGCACGACAAAAAAATATACGACGACGAACGGGCTGGTAAACAATGTAACTCAAGCGCTGATTGAGGATGATATGGGTATGTTATGGATCAGCACGGCAAACGGACTTTCCAGGTTTAACCCGAAATCTGAGCAATTCGAGAATTACACTTTGGAATACGGACTTCAAGCTAGAGAATTCAAACAAAAGTCGGCCTATAAGGATGCGGACAGCACATTATATTTTGGAGGGGTGAATGGTTTTAATCAATTTGACCCCAGGCAGATTACCCGCCAGAACGTTTCTTACCCTATTATTGTAACCAATTTTAAAGTGTTCAACCGGGATGAAGCAGCTGCCGAGCCGGATGGTTATACGCTTGTTTTACCAAAAGAAATTTCCGAGGCCAGAACGATCACTCTGGCATATGACCAATCGTTTATTTCGCTCGATTACGCCGCGCTTGATTTCACTTCTGCTCAAAAAAGTTACGCTTATTGTCTGGAAGGATTTGATCAGGGCTGGAATTATGTAGGTGACGCTAATACAGCCATTTACACCAATTTGCCTCCCGGAAATTATACGTTCAAGCTCAAAGCACAGAACATTTCAGGGGCATGGATTTCAGCAAAGAACAACCTGACTATCATCGTCACGCCGCCGTTCTGGGCAACCTGGTGGTTCAGGGCATTGGCATTAATTGCCGTAGCAGGCACTATCTACGCACTTTATCGTTACCGCGTCAACACCATAATCAGGCAAAAAGCAACCCTCGAAAATCTGGTGGAAGAGCGCACTGCGACGGTGCAGAAGCAGGCGGAGGAATTGCACGCGCAGTCGGACCATTTGCAAGCTTTGAATGAGGAATTGCAATCGCAGTCGGAGGAGTTGCGTGTGCAGACGGAAGAATTGTACGAGCAGCATGAGCAGGCGCAGCTTGCACGCGAAGAGGCCGAACGGGCGAATCAGGCCAAGAGCATTTTCCTGGCCACAATGAGCCACGAGATCAGGACGCCAATGAATGGTGTCATCGGCATGACCGAATTACTTGCGGAGACGGAACTGACTGAGGAACAACAGGATTATACCAAAACCATTGCGGCCTGCGGTGAAACGTTGGTGAATGTGATCAATGACATTCTGGATTTTTCAAAAATAGAATCTGGTAAAATAGACCTTGAAGCGCACGAATTCGAGCTGCGGAACTCGATAGAGGAGATTATGGACCTGTTTTCATTGCAAGCCTCAAAAAAGCAAATCGCGCTCCGTTATCTTATTGAACAAGGCGTGCCGGATTTCCTTGTCGGCGACAGTTCGAGGTTAAAACAAATCCTGACCAACCTGATCAATAATGCGCTCAAATTTACGAGCAGAGGAGAAGTTTTCCTGCAAGTTTATCCATATGCACCGGCGGCATATGGTGAAATCGAAGTGGGCTTCACAGTCCGTGACACAGGAATTGGCATTAAGGAAGAGAATCTGAATAATCTTTTCAAACCGTTTTCACAAGTGGATTCGTCGGTAAACCGCATGTATGGCGGCACCGGGTTGGGGCTGGTGATCTGCGAGCGGCTGGTCCGGTTAATGAATGGCGGCATCCGTGTGGAAAGTGAATATGGCAAAGGATCGGCTTTTCATTTCCATATTACTACGGGATATACCGGAAGGACTGCAAAATCAGCGCATCAAAAGAGCTTTCCTTCGGAATCAGGAACCGAAAAACGAATGTTGGAAACCGAGTTTTCATCCGATTTTCCGCTGAAAATACTGGTTGTCGAGGATAATCTGGTGAATCAGAAGTTTATCGATTATGTGCTGAAAAAGCTGGGATATGAGATAGCCATGGCGGAAAATGGCTTGCAGGCTATTGAAAAGTTGGCATTAACCCCTTACGAGGTGATCTTAATGGACCTGCAAATGCCGGTTATGGATGGTTTGGAAGCCACCAGGATTATCCGGAAAGACCACAGCACGGTTCCTTACATTGTTGCGTTGACTGCCAATGCCATGAACGAAGACCGCAACAACTGCCTGAATAATGGCATGGACGATTACATGGCTAAGCCTATGAAGCTGGATGTGATCAAAGAAGTGCTCAAAAAGGCCTATCAAAAGATTTATCAGCTGCCGGTGAGTTTGGATGTCTGAAAGATCACAAGCTTTTATTAATTTAAACTTTTAGCCATAACCATGAAAAATGTCGCCGCAAACTACCTCTTCTGCCCTCATTCCCGACCATCCGAAAGGCAAGATCGTTTACATTGATTACCTGAAAGTGCTGTTCACAGCACTTGTGGTTGCGCACCATGCGTTTGTTACTTACGGCGCTCCGGGCGGTTGGTATTATTCGGAAAAAACGACTTTGTTGGGCGCAACAATGGCAATGACCATGTTTGTGGCGGTGAACCAGTCCTTTTTTATGGGTTTTTTCTTTTTCCTTTCGGCCCTATTCATCCCTTCATCGTTTAAAAAGAAAGGTGCGGCCGTTTTTATAAAAGACCGGTTCATTCGGCTTGGGATCCCGCTGCTCTTTTATTCCTTTCTTCTGGCGCCGGTGATGAATTATATGGTTTACTATCACGCTGGTGAGCATCACATTACATTCCTGCAATTTCTTTCCGGCTATGACTCCTGGATCAGCGTCGGCGTTTTATGGTTTGTTGTTGCCTTGCTGCTTTTTAGTCTGGCTTATGCGGCCTGGAAGAGCTTTTCAAAGTCGGAGCCTGATGTCTGGCCTATGCCCGCCGTGAAAAATGTTTTACGTCTTGGGATTGCCCTTGGTGTGGTCAGTTTCATTGTGCGACTCGGTTTTCCGGTTGGATGGACCTTGGATCCAGTCGGCTTTCAGCTTGGTCATTTTCCCCAATACATTGCCGTTTTCATGGTCGGCATTGCTGCCGCAGAAAGCAACTGGCTCCACAAGCTGGATTCGGAGCGCTATAAAACAATAAAGATCATAGCATTGTGCATGATCTTTATCGGTTTTCCACTTATATATGTCGTTAAAATTGTCTTCGACAATCCGCTGGAATGGTTCAGCGGCGGATTGCACGGTGAAGCGGCTCTTTATGCTTTTTGGGAGCAGATCACAGGTGCCTGCATTATGGTCTCCGTACTTGTATATGGCCGAAAAAGTTTAAATACGCCTTCCGTATTTCTTAGCAAAATGTCACGTTGTGCTTTTGCCGTTTACATTCTGCACCCTTTCGTCTTGATCTCCATTTCGCTTCTGCTTCGCAACTGGGGCGTTGATCCGGCCGTTAAATTGCTCATTGTAACTCCGCTTGGCATCGTTTTGAGTTTCCTTCTGGGTTACATTGTTGTGAAAATCCCAGGCGTGAACAAAGTTATTTAGCCACCGTTGCGCCATTTTTATTCATCAGATAATGTTTGCCTCTGTTCACATAGGCATGCGCGCCGTTGCTGATGAGGATAACGGCAACTACGGCCACTGCTGTGTAAGCAATGGCTTGATTTTCATTCCAATTCGCAACGGCAACTGCTGCCAGTCCCCATGCGCCAACCATTGCAGCTTCCCGTAAATTCCGGTTCCAGGTCAGGAATAGCTGTACGAAACCGGCTACACAAATCATAATGATCGTCCATGTATCAGGAGAAATACCAAAACCGTCCCAGCCGATTTTGGTCAGATAAGCCGCCATATTTGCAATTAATGCAACCGTGATCCATCCCAGATATAGTGCAAAAGGCCACCATTCCAGAGCGATTTTTTTCATGGTTATCAAATCCAGTTCCATGCGGGTCCGAAGCATAATGCTAAGCAATGAAATCAGTAACACGATCATAATCAGCACCGAAGCGCCAGTGTAATCATAAAGCCAGGCAACGATCCAGAGGCAGTTGGCAATGCAGGAAATGACAAACAGCCAACCGATCCTATCAATGATTTCGGGAGCTTTTTTATCATTGAACAATCCGCTGCTTTGATAGATCACAAAAGCCGCAAGGCCAATGTAGATCACACCCCAAATGGAAAAAGCGTAACCTGCCGGCGTGAAAAAATTCTGGTATTCGGCCGAAACTGTGGCCATTGTGTTATCATTGAAAATGCCTGTATTGGAAAGATAATTCATTATCACTGTCACGATTAGTGCCAGTATATTCGCTATTTGCAATGTCTTTGTCATGATGGAGATGGTAATTTGAATAATATGAACTGAACCAAGCAAAGCCTGTGCCAACATGATCAGAACAATCACGATCAACGAATTTTTTCTCCTACCCGCCGCTACTCCGCTGGCCGATGTCCGGACCCCGGCCGAATTTGCGCACGGGCACATTCCGGGCGCCTTTAATTTGCCGTTATTTAGTAATGAGGAACGGGTCGTGGTGGGGACGACATATAAGCAGGTGGGTAGGGAAGAGGCGATCCTGTTGGGATTCGATCTGACCGGCCCTAAGTGGTCGGGCTTCATTAAGCAAGCGCTGGAAGTGGCTCCGGATATGAAAATTGCCGTGCATTGCTGGCGCGGGGGCATGCGAAGCGGCGCCATGGCCTGGGCGTTGGATCTGTATGGTTTCGAGGTTTATTTAATTCAGGGCGGTTATAAAAATTTCAGAAGGTGGGCACTCGATCAGTTTCAGCAGCCGGCGAATGTGGTGGTTTTGGGAGGGAGAACGGGCTCGGGCAAGACCAAGATTTTGCAAGAACTGGCATTGCTTGGTGAGCAGGTAATCGATCTGGAAGATCTTGCGCAGCATCAGGGATCGTCTTATGGAACCATGAACAAAATGATCCAGCCCACGCAGGAGCAGTTTGAAAATAATCTGGCTTTCCAGTTAAAAGGCATAGACCGGACAAAGCGGTTATGGGTAGAGGACGAGAGCAGGAACATCGGCAGACTTACCATTCCTACGCCTGTTTTTAATCAAATGAGCCACGCCATGTTAATCGACATCCATGTAGATCTGGATCAACGCGTGCACGCATTAACATTGGAATACGGCCTGCTGGACAAAGAATTCCTGATAACCTGCACCAGCCGCATTCACAAAAGGCTTGGGCCGGTGCAAACAAAACAGGCCATAGCAGCCATCAATGCGGGGGATATGGAAGAATTTATTCGTATCGTGCTCGTTTATTACGATAAGACATACCACAAAGACCTGGGAAAAAGAAACGCTGAAAACGTGTTTAGCATGGACATAACCAGCACTGAAATCTCAGAAACTGCAAAGCAGATTTTAATTTTCATCAAAAATATTTCCGCCAGAACATTGGCATAAGCAATCAAATGGACACAACAACCACTGTCAAATTAACCCAATATTCTCACGGAGCAGGCTGCGGCTGTAAGATCAGCCCGGCCATTCTGGACAAGATTCTGCATAGTCCGGTTATCGCACAAGCCGATCCGCGCCTGCTGGTAGGAAACGACAAACGTGATGATGCTGCCGTGCTCGACCTGGGAAACGGAACAGCATTAATTTCCACAACCGACTTCTTCATGCCCATAGTGGACGACGCCTATGACTTTGGCCGCATCGCCTCCGCCAATGCCATCAGCGACGTTTATGCCATGGGCGGAAACCCCGTGCTCGCCATCGCGATCCTTGGCTGGCCCATTGACAAGCTTGCGCCCGAAGTAGCGCAACGCGTGCTCGAAGGTTCACGTGCGATCTGTGCAGAAGCTGGCATCACATTAGCAGGCGGCCACAGCATCGATTGCCCCGAACCTGTTTTTGGGCTGGCTGTCAGCGGGTTGGTCAGTATTGAGCATCTTAAACAAAACTCCACCGCAAAGGCAGGCTGCCGCTTGTATTTGACTAAGGCGCTAGGCGTAGGAATCCTTTCCACCGCACAGAAAAAGGGCATTCTGGCCGCCGAAGATGCCGAGATTGCATTGCAAAGCATGGTAAAACTCAACATGCTCGGCGAAACTTTCTCCCGAATGGACGGCGTTGAAGCCATGACGGATGTTACAGGTTTTGGATTGCTTGGTCACCTCTCCGAAATGTGCGAGGGAAGCGGCTTGTCGGCGGTTATTGAGTTTGAGAAAGTGCCTGTCATAGACTCATTATCTTTCTATCTGGAACAGCAATGTTTCCCGGGAGGCACGAAACGAAATCTGGCGAGTTACGGCCACAAAGTCGGCCCACTGACCGATCTTCAAAAATATATCCTCGCCGATCCGCAGACCAGCGGAGGTTTGCTCGTTGCAGTAAGTGAAGAACATGCAGCTGATTTCGAGATGTCCATGGCTGTTTTGGGTAATAACTTGATATCTTTCGGCTGGCTGGAAGAAAAACGCGATGGGCCGCTGATTGAAGTGCGATGAGTCGCAACCTGACAATTAATGCTTCTGAGAGCAAGTTTTAAACAAATAATTGTAAATACAAATGAAAAAAATCAAACAATATCTGCTGCTGTTTTCCCTCATCCTGCTTTCGGCAGGCCTTCGAGCGCAGGAAAAAGCCGAGCCCTGGACAGCGTCACAACTCATGCCGACCAGCGAGCTGGCCGCACTCATCAACGATCCGGCTGCTAAGAAACCGCTGATCATCAACATTGGGCCGCAAGCGGTTATCAAAGGTTCCGTGGACGTAGGCCCGGGAAAGGAAAAGGACAACATTAAGAAACTGGAAAAAATGCTTTCCAAGGAAGACAAAAATCGCGAAGTAGTCCTCTACTGCGGCTGCTGCCCCTTCGACAAATGCCCTAACATTCGCCCTGCATTCAGTCTGATCAAGGAAAAGGGTTTTACAAAAGCAAAATTATTGAATGTGCCCAAAAATATCAAGACAAACTGGATCGATCCGGGTTATCCTGTTAATTAGTATTTAAGTAAATGACGTTGGTTTTGAGGAGATTAATTGTATTTTTTGCATTGTTTATTACCGCAAATGTCTATGCGCAAAAAAACGAAATTAAAGTAGGTAAAAAAGCGCCAGAAATCGCGCTTCCATCTTTAACCGGAGACACCATTTCACTCTCGGGACAAAAGGGAAAAGTTGTCCTGGTCGACTTCTGGGCAAGCTGGTGCGCGCCCTGCGTCGAAGAGCAACCCGAACTCCGCAAGCTCTACAACCGATTCAACAAGTCAGGCAATAACGCCAAAAACTTCGAAATCTTCGGGGTCTCCCTTGACAGCAAGAAACCCGCCTGGGAAAAAACCGTCCGAAAATACAAAATCACCTGGATCCAGGTGAGTGACCTAAAATTCTGGACTTCGCCTGTGGCGAAAACCTATGAAATTGAGGCGCTGCCTTTTAATGTGTTATTGGACAAAGCAGGAACGATCGTAGGGGTGAATCTGCATGGTAAGGAGTTAGAGAATGCCATTGAGGCGGAACTAGCGAAGTGATCCCTAAGAAGACGACAAGGCAATAAAGCAAACGGTTTCACGATTACCTAATGATCCGTGTGCTGTTTTGCAGCTGCGTTTCTCTTGTCATCTCAACTAATATCCGTCAACCGCACGATCTTATTTTCCGAAAATTCAAAGATGGACTTGCCGGTCATGTCGAGTTCGTCGCCTTTTTTCAGACCGTTTGGGAGGTCCATGGCCAGTACGGCGTAGTATTCGATTTCGATTTCTGACCAGTCTTCGTTGTGGATGAACTTGTTGATGGTCTGCTGGCGGGAGGCGAAAAGATCGGTGGCTTGGACGGCCTGGTTCCGGAATTCTTCGATGCCGTTCAGCTCCATGGTCACTTCATCGTTGACCATATTTTCAAAAACAATGTTTTCGTCGAAGTCGGCGACCATTCCGTCTACATCGAAGTTGTTGTAGGCAGTTACGTAATTCGTAATTATTATTTCCCGGTCTTTCATAGCTTTGTTTTTTCTGCGTGGCGTTATTGCTGCGCTAAATATAAAATAATTAGGCCTTAATGAGCGGGAACGCAAAGCTTTTCAAAAATTTTCCCACCCTTTTTGTTTCAATTAAATGGGTCTTGCTGGCTTGTCTGATCGGCGTTTTTGCCGGCTCGGCTTCGGCTTTGTTTCTGGTTTCGCTGGATTGGGCCACGCAATTTCGGGAAGGCCACCACTGGATCATTGCATTGCTTCCGGTTGCGGGTTTCGTGATCGGATGTATGTATCATTATCTGGGTAAAGAGGTGGAGGCAGGAAATAATCTGCTGCTAGAAAACATTCACCAGCCTGCAACGATTATCCCGTTGAAAATGGCTCCCTTCGTGCTGATTGGCACGGTTGCGACGCATTTGTTTGGCGGCTCGGCGGGTAGGGAAGGCACGGCTCTGCAAATGGGCGGCTCAATTGCAGACCAATTTACTCGGATTTTTAAACTAAAGTCCAGCGATCGGAAGCTGGTTATCATTGCGGGCATTGCCGCAGGTTTCGGGTCAGTTTTCGGGACACCGCTTGCAGGAGCCATTTTTGGGATTGAGGTTTTGGTCATTGGCAGGTTGCGTTACGATGCGTTGGTTCCCGCATTGATCGCCTCTGTCGTTGCAGACATGACGACGCGGGCCTGGCAGGTGGGGCATACGCACTATCAAATTCCTTTTGTTCCGGAAATTTCCCTGGTTCATGTGCTTTATGCAGCGCTGGCGGGCTGTATTTTTGGCATTTGCTCCGTTGCCTTTTCTTCACTAACACATTATATCGGATCTATTTTCAAATCGAAAGTGCATTTCGCACCACTGCGGCCACTGATCGGTGGCTCACTTGTGGCGCTGGCTGTTTTTGGAATGGACACCACGCGTTACATTGGATTGGGGATTCCAGTGATATTGCAGTCGTTTTCGGAGCAGTTGCCCGCTTATGATTTTGCGTTGAAAATCTTGTTTACGGCGGTGACACTAGGCGCTGCATTCAAAGGCGGAGAGGTGACGCCGCTGTTCTTTATCGGGGCGACATTGGGAAGCTTTCTTTCCAGTTTTATTCCTTTACCAACTGCATTACTCGCCGGAATGGGCTTCGTGGCGGTCTTTGCAGGTGCAGCCAACACGCCACTTGCCTGCACCATCATGGCGATTGAGCTGTTTGGCAGTTCGTGCGGGATTTACGTTGCGCTCGCCTGTATTACCGCGTATTTTTTCTCCGGACATCGCGGCATTTACACTGCACAACGCATTGGCCGCTCGAAACCGCTACGCTATGAACGGCTTTCTAGACAAAGCTTTTCGGACCTGCGCGCCGAGATTAAAAAGCGCCTTCAATAGGATACGAATATAGGGTCTTGATATCGCGTGTTCTTATCAGACCGCTTGATCAGGTAATGCAATTTTATTCATTTCAGTAACAATCATTTCGCTCTTACTGGCGTCGCAGGTGGCACAGCAGTAGGTTTCGGGGAGTTCTTCGAAGGGGGTGCCTGGGGCGATATTTTGGGTTGCGTCCCCGTATTCCGGGTCGTAAACAGTCAGGCAGTCGGGGCATTGGTAGATGAGCTCGACGATTTTGAGGGTCATTTTTGCCTCATCTGCTTCGGGTGTGGTTACTTTGAAGTTCTCTCGTGAACGCTGGTTATTGAAACGACGGCAGAGTTTTTCGAGTTGGGCGGCTAGGTGAATTTTGTATAAACCTTTTTCAAAAAGCAGCTGTGTCCGGCTGTTGGGGTTGAAGTTTTCGGTGTAATAAATGTCGTACACATGAAACATCGCCAACTGCCCGATCTGTAACAAAGGCCGTTTTTTGATCAAAACACTTCCAAAAACTTCCGATTTCGCCTTGGTCTGAATGCCAAAACAAAGCCCGAAAGTCCGCATATCGTGCTTGTCGAAATAATGGATCAGGTCATTTTTCAGGCTTGCGCCATCTTCATTATGGTCTTCGGTTTGCCAAGCCAGTTCATTGGCTGCGTGACGGACATTAATATTGTGTTTTCCCAAAATGTTGCTCCAATCGCTCCGATACTGGTCTTCGATTCCTTTGATAACCAGTGACTTCCAGGGTGTAATGCAGATTTCGCCAATGCGGGTTTTAAGACACAATGCACAGGCATCCAGCAAGAATTCGATCGGGAACTGTTCATCCCGGCGATACAAACCCAGCCAGGTGCGCGATTCGTAACGGTTAAAACCTTCATAGTAGGGAAGCGTGAATGAAGGCAATTCGAGATCCTGGGACGCGGGTTGCGACACATAACGGATCTTTTTCTGCACAGATTCATACAAGCTTTCCTCCCCGCAGCAATCGCCCGAAAGCATGCAATCTTCAATCACTTTCGCCAGCCTGCCGATTTCGTTGGTGTAAACCAGCTCGTTCCATTTGTAAACCGTATTCGTCTGTTTGTTACGTACATACAGATACCAAAAATGTGGCTCGGGAGAGGAAATAAAGTTGAGGTTACCCGTAAAAAACGGCGTGAAACTCTGGTTGGAATCCGAAATATTTATCTTCAATGCAGGATCGTAATCGAATGTGTCCAGCACAGAATGATACTCGTTCGCATTGAGCCACTGGCCTGTCCGGAAAACCTCTTCGCCGCAATAGGAGCTTACAAGGTTGGGTTGCCGGTCGGTGTTCATTTCGTAGAAAATGCCACTCTTTTTCAGGTCTTTTTCCAAAAAACGCATGTCCTCATAAAACACCGACATCAGCAACTGTTGCCGGGAACCGAAGCGCACTTTGCGCACATTCGCATTCCATGCTGCCGTCAGGATATCTTTGAGATAACCCGGCGACGCAATCCCGCCCGGCAAGTTGATTTTTACATTATAATAGTCTCTCATAAAGCTTAAACCAATGTTGCTTCCGCTGCTTTTTCCAAAATACTCCTTACTTCCGGCCGGCATGAGCCGCAGCCCGTTCCAGCGCCCGTGCGCTGGCATAGTGACTGAAAATCAGTGCATCCGCCCGCAATCGCGCGTTCCAGATTTCCCTGGCCCACATTGTTGCAGGAGCACACCAGCTTTCCTTCCAAAGGCTCCACTTTCTGGCTCGCCCGCAATAGTTGCAGACGCTTATCCGAAAGTTCTATCGAATTGGATATAAGATCCCTGTATTCCAAAAACTCATTTTTATCCCCAATCAAAATGGCTCCTACCAGCTTGTCCCGGTGGACGATGCATTTCTTATAATAGCGCTTTGATTTGTCTATAAAAACGATCTGTTCGTAAGCCGGATCGTTGTTCGGGACGTCGGTAAGGCCTATACTGCAAAGCTGTAGCCCTTCCATTTTCAGGATGTTCATGGATGTGCTGCCTTTGTATGGCTGCGAAATGTCGCCCGCCATGTATTTGGCAATGACCTCGGCCTGCTGCTCGGCCGCCAGCGTAATGCCCCACATTTGCCCGTTCCATTCGGCGATTTCGCCCGCCGCGTAAATGTCCGGATCGGAAGTTTGCAGATAATCATTCACCACCACGCCGCGCTTGCAATCCAGTCCGGCCTGTTGCGCAAGTGCGATCACCGGCACCGTTCCGATCGCCAGAACGACCACATCGCAAGCAATTTTGCGGCCCGATTTCAGGCGGATGCCATCCACTTTTTCCTGCCCGCTGAATGTGGCAACCTCGTCATTGAAGTAAATGTCAATGCCGCGCTCGGCTAATTCCTGATACAGCAATTCGCTCGCCAGCGGATCGAGCTGGCGTTCCATAAAACGACCGCTGCGCTGGATCACGCTCACTTTTACATTCATTTCCCGAAAAGACGCAGCAAGTTCAAGGCCCAGAATCCCACCTCCGACGATCACCGCGTGCGGCTCAGGTTGTTTTAAAAATGGCAGCAATGAATCTGCATCCAGACGCGAACGCATATTGAAAATGCCCGGCAGGTCGGGGACGCCTTTGGGCATAAAAGCCTTGCTGCCCATGCCCAGGATCAGCTTGTCGTAAGTGTGTTCGTGGCCGTTGGAATCGACCACGGTTTTGTTGTTCCGGTCAATGTGAACGATGGAAGTGCCTTTGTGGACGATAATGTTGTTTTCCTCAAACTGATCCTCGCGCAATTTCACTAACTGTTCCCAATGCTGCACACCGCTTATGTAATCGGGCAGCATCACGCGGTTGTAGAATGGATAAATTTCTTTGGAAAAAACGTGGATCTCATCTTCCTGATTTAAGGCACGATAGGAGTTAATAAAACCTAGTCCTGCCGAGCCAGCGCCAATTATAATAATCTTTTCAAAAGCTTTTTTATACAAAGAAACCTGCACGGCAGAAAACTTGAAATCCGGTTCTTTGGATTTTGGATCGACCAGATTGTTGGTCAGGTTATTCGCGCGAGCCAGGTTGCTGCCCAGGATTTTGCCCCAATGCATTGGCAAAAAACAAAGTCCCGGCCGCACGTCTTCAGTAATGTTCACTTTCACCCGAACTTCGCCTCGGCGGCTTTGAATTACCGCTAATTGACCTTCTTTAATGTTTCGGTTTTTTGCGTCTTCGGGATGGAGTTGCAGGAAGGGTTGGGGGGTGTGTTGATTTAGTTTTGCTACGCGGCCGGTTTTGGTCATAGTATGCCATTGGTCGCGTATTCTGCCGTTGGTTAAAACCAACGGGTAATTGGGCGTGGTGGGTTCGCTGGTGTTTTCGTCGGGGACGGCGTGGATTTGGGCTTTTTTGTTTTTGGTGTGGAATTGGTGGTCGGTGAAGAGTCTTTTGGTGCCGATTGTTGGTGTGTTAGTGTTGTTGTTTTGGGATTTTGTTTGTGGCCATTGAATGCTTCTGTTGGTTTTGATAAGCTGGTAGTTTACGCCGGTCACGTCAATGTTCGTTCCTGCGGTGCAGGCTGTGTATTCGTCGTAGACTTCCGAAGTGTTTTTGTAATTAAATGCATCGCCGAAGCCCATTTTGGCGGCAAAACGCCAGATGATTTCTGCATCCGGCAAGGCTTCGCCGGGTGCGTCGATGGCTTTGGGTAAATGCGTGATGCGCCTTTCTGCATTCGTCATCGTGCCCTCTTTTTCCAACCAGGCAGCGGCGGGAAGCACCACATCCGCAAATTTCACCGTATCCGCGCGATTCGAGACATCCTGCACCACCACAAACCGCGACTTGTTCAGCGCGGCTTCGGCAGCATTCATATCCGGCATGCTTACCAGCGGGTTCGTGTTAATGATCCAGATGGCCTTCAATTTATCGTCCGCCAGCGCCTCGAACATTTCTGTGGCGGTCAGGCCGGGCTTGTTCGCGATTTTTACCGGCGAATTCCAGAATTGCTCCATCTCGGCACGATGTTCGGCGTTCAAAATTTCGCGGTGTCCCGGAAGAATGTTGGCCAGTCCGCCCGTTTCGCGTCCGCCCATCGCGTTAGGTTGACCGGTAAGTGAAAAAGGACCATTTCCGGGTTTGCCAATTCTGCCAGTGATCAGATGCAGGTTAATGAGCGACAGATTTTTATTTACCCCAATCACCGACTGGTTCAGCCCCATTGTCCAGAACGACAAAAATCCTTTCGACCGGCCAATCCATCCCGCAGCTGTGTAAATGTCATCTGCATTAATTCCGCAAAGTTCAGCGGCTTCGGCGACGGTGCGCTTCATGACCTTTTCCCGGAAGTCTGAAAACCCGTCCGTATGTTCGTTTATGAAGGCCTCGTCAATGTAATTTTGCTCGATGAATATCCTTCCAATAGCATTGTTAAGTACAATGTCGGTTCCCGGCGCGATCTGCAAGTGCAGGTCTGAGGAGCGGGAAGTGTCGGTTTTGCGGGGATCGACGCAGATGATTTTTACATCAGGATTGGCCGCCTTATGCGCCTCTACGCGGCGCCAGATAATGGGATGGCACCAGGCTGGATTGGCGCCGGTCACAAAGATGACATCGGCCGCCTCGATGTCGTCATAGCAAACCGGCACGCTGTCCTCGCCCAGTGCCAGCTTGTAACCCACCACGGCTGAGCTCATGCAAAGCCGTGAGTTGGTGTCAATGTTATTCGAGCCTATGAAGCCCTTAATCAGCTTGTTGACCAGGTAATATTCTTCCGTAAGACATTGCCCGGACACATAAAACGCCACCGAATCCGGTCCGAATTTTTTAATTAACGTCTTGAAAACCGCCGCAGTCCGCTCTAAAGCATCGTCCCAGCTCACACGCTGCATCGGCATCGAGCGGTTAAGCCGCATTTGTGGATACAGCAGCCGGTCCGACTGGTCCATCACCGTGTAATGCAGGTTCATGCCCTTAGAACACAGCATGCCCTTGTTCGACGGATGCTCCTTATCGCCCTCCAAGCTCAGTTGCCCGTTCCCCTCTTTCGTAACCACAACCCCGCAGCCCACGCCGCAGTAACAGCAAGTTGATTTGAATGTTTTCATAGGTCGAAGACAAATAGTCGAATAAACAGTGATTGAGAATACCCAAGAGCGAAATTCTGTTTTGATATCTTAATACACAGTGGCTGGGATTTTAGCGTCTCGCAATTTGGCCCCCAACCCCCTGAAGGGGGCTTTCTGTAATGATGCCGCGCACAAGAAATATGCAAAGTCCCTTTAGGGATTTAGGGCTTTTGTGATTTGCCTTAAAGTTTTGCTTATGCCTCGACAGGTTCAAGCGCGCCCTCTGTCACAACGCTTCTCGTTTTATCAAAATTGATGAGCGCCACCACGGCTGCAATGCAGGCGATTGCCACACCGATATACATGAAGGCTTGCGAGTAAGTGATGTCGCTGGATTTGAATAAAAATCCTGCTAAAACAGCACCCACATTGCCGCCCGCTCCCACGATGCCACTCACCGAACCGATTGCTTTTGGATTAATAAAAGGCACAATCGCATAAGTAACGCCATTGGCCATTTTTAAAAACATCGCGAAACATAGCATCGTAACCACCGCCGCTACAATGCTGCCGCTTTGGGCAAACAATGCGATGCCGATTCCTTCGCAGGCCAGCAAAAGCGCCAGCAGCTTTCCTTTCCCGATCATGCCGTATTTATTTCCTACTTTATCCGCCACAATCCCACCGACTGCTCTTGCAAAAATGTTCATGAAGCCGAATGTTCCAGCCAGGATCCCGGCGGTTGCCAGTGAGGTTTCGAAGTTTTCAAAAAAGTAAAGCGCAGCTACATTGTCAAAGGTGATTTCTATGCCAAAACAAGCTCCATAAGCCAGGAAAAGCGCCCAAGTTCTTGGATCTTTCATGGCCATTTTCAATGTTCCTTTGGTCTTAACGGCCTTGGGATTAGTTATCTCCAAATCTTCGAAGTTGCCGGCAGGCGTGTCTTTGGTAAAACGATAATAGACGAAAGCAAAGACGAACAGCAGCACGCCCGGGATCACCATCGCGATTCTCCAAGCCGATTCGGGCAGGTAGCCCATGCTTACAAAACCTGCGAAAACCAATGGCATCACCATGTTTGTAATGCCGCCGCCCAGGTTTCCCCAGCCGCCCGCCACCGCATTGGCCGTCCCGACGATTTTTTTATCAAACATAACCGAAGTATGATATTGCGTGATCACAAACGATGCGCCAATCACGCCGATCGCCAGCCGGAACAGCAGAAAACCTTCATAGGAATGCACCAGGCCAACTGTCATGACCGGAATAGAGCAGATGCCCATCAATGCGGCGTACGTTTTGCGCGGTCCCCAGGTGTCGCACAACTTTCCAATGGCAATGCGGGCTACGACAGTTGCGGCCACGGATGCGATGATGATGTTACCGATCTGGCCTTTTGTTAAGCCTAAATCCGTCTTTACGACGGTCATCAGCGGCGCGAGGCCGAACCAGCCGAAAAAGCAAAGGAAAAAGGCCATCCACGTGAGGTGGAAAGTGCGCATTTGTACGCCTTTGAAACTGAAAATATTCAACTTTTCAAGCGGCTTGTTGGTCGTTTCCATAGTAATAGGAGTTTGGATAGTTGTTTTTTGGAAATGCTTATTTCAAAAATTCAGGTTTGATATTGATCATCAGATAAGCCCAGTTGGCCATTTTCTGCGGATCTTTTACGACTTTCACCTGCGCTAAACTGCTGGTGGGCAGGAATGTGCAGTAACCGCCCTGGAAGCTGATGGTTTTGGTAAGATTATAAGTGGCAATGATGTCGAGTTCCTCCCCGAAATTGGCCGAAAGCTTTTCGTCTTTTGCATTGCGAATGTTGGCTGCGCTCGAAAATTGGTGCAAATCAACGGCGATAGACAGCTTTTCGGAAGCTTTGATTACACTGTTGATGTAAAAATCTGCCAGTCCGCCTTTGCCGAAACCATTGGCTGCATAGAAATAATCCATTTGCCCCCAAAACTTGTGCGGCGTGCCGTATAGCGGATCAAATGTGCTGTTTTTGCGTGAGCCATTCGTCGTTCCGGAAGTGTAATCGAAGCCCGGACCGATGGAAAAGATTGAACTCGCAGCGTATGAACCGCGCACCGAATACATGTAAGCATTCAGCGATTTGCCATCTTTGTCTTTTCCGGCCTGGTAATACGCGCTGGCCGTCAGATTCCAGGCCTTGCAGAGTTTTGTTTGCAGGTAAGGACCGAATGTTACGCGTTTGTTCGTGCCGTTCTTGACCGTTCTCACACCTGCCGTATCCAATGCATATTTCTGAAAATCATCTTTCAGGATAAGGAAAGAGACATTTCCCTGTTTTAGCTTTTTACCCAAATAAGCGAACTGCATCGATTTGTACATCGTACCGATTCCATTCGTTCCAGCCGCATAACCACTGGGAACACCATCATATAATGTGCCTGTACGAAGCTCACGGTTTTGATTATACGCAACGCCGATGTGCGCAGTGAATCCATTGAATCCGTATTTCATTAATGCTGCATCGTGGCGGCGAGCTTGTTGTAGCCAATCCAGATTTCCCAGCAGTCGGCTGTCGTCATAGAGCAATTCCTGCCGTCCGATCTTCAATGCAAATTCTTTCCCCAGCTTGGTCTGATTCGTATCCAGCAAACTGATTTCGCCCCAGGCTTCGTGCAACATTAGCCCATTCAGCGCCGGATTGGTGATGCGATTGTTGGTAGAAGCATCCTGACCCCAAACACGCACATCCTGAACGGCAACGAAAAATTGGGTTCTGTAACTTTTGTAACCTGCATTCAGCCGGGTTCTTTGCGAAGTAAAAAACGCGGGATTATCTGTTTTGGACAGGGGCGAGCCTTGCCCGTGCAGCAGTTCCGAGCGCGTCCGCAACTGGCCTGAAAGGCTGAACTGTGCGTGCGCACCAGCCGAACCGAGCAGGCATAAACCTGCAAAGAGCATTAGGAAGTAGAACTTTGTTTTCATGGAGTGAAAGGTTAGTTGCGTAAGCCGGTATTTCAGGAAACCAAATACATGCTTTGCAGATATTCCATCGCGTAGGACGGATGCAAGGCCACCACGTCGCCCAGGATCATGATGGCGGGCGTGCCGATGTTATTTTCTTTCACAAGGCGCGGGATTTCCCAAACCTGTCCCATCACGCTCTTTTCGTCGGGGCGCGTGCCGTTCTGGATCACCGCCATCGGCAAATGTCCGCGCCCGAAGTGTTTGTATAGTGCACATATTTCATTCACCTTGCTTAGTCCCATCAGCACGATCACCGTCGCTTTGGATTGGGCTGCAAGGCGCAGATCTTCTGATAGTTCGCCATTTTGCGTAGTGCCGGTGATTATCCAAAAACTCTCGCTCACGCCACGCCGCGTCACCGGAATTTCCATCGAAGCCGGAACCGCAATGCAGCTCGAAACGCCGGGCACCACTTCACAGGCCACGCCATGTTCCCGCGCATATTCCATTTCCTCATGCCCGCGACCGAATACAAATGAGTCGCCTCCTTTCAACCGCACGACATGTCCGCGTTTGCGGGCGAGGCGCACGATCAGGCCGTTGATCTCTTGCTGAGAAAACGAAGGGCTACCTACTTTTTTTCCCACATACATTTTCAATGCATGAGCAGGAGCAAAGTCGAGGATCTCCACATTGGCCAGCTCATCGTAAAGAATCACATCGGCTTCTTTGATCGCCCTGATCCCTTTCAATGTGATCAGTTCTCCGTTGCCCGGTCCGGCGCCTACAAGTGTTAGTCTTGCTTCCATCTCTTATATATATAATAGAGCGAATATTAGAAATGTACTATATATAGTATTTTGTAACTATATCGTTTGTCGGTTCAAAATTAGGATCAATATTTTATAAAACAATGCTTTTGCCAATAAATATGTTTCATTTTTGCTATAAATACGAATATAAAATTAGGAAATGCATAAAATGCGATTTATGTTTGTTCTGTTAAATGAGAAGAAAATAAGCTCAAATATTGAAATAATACAACATAATAATAATGTTTTCACAAATTAATAGTTACTATTTACTATGAATGCAATAACAAACACCCATATTGTTGTGATAGGCAATGGTATGGTAGGCTACAAATTCTGTGAAAAGTTGCTCGCCAGAAAAAAAAGTGATCAGCAGATCACGCTCACTGTTTTTGGTGAAGAACCGCGTGTGGCGTACGACCGCGTGCATTTGAGTGGATATTTCGCTGGCAAAACTGCCGACGATCTCACCCTGGCAAGCGCAGATTGGTATGCCGACAACGGGATCAGGCTCTTCCTTTCCGATCCGGTGGTGGACATCGACCGAGAGGAAAAGCTGGTAAGATCACACCATGGGCATATAGTACACTATGACTATCTGATCATGGCCACAGGCTCCGGCGCATTCGTTCCTTCTATTCCGGGTGTGGAGAAAGACGGGGTGTTTGTGTATCGGACCATTGAAGATCTGGAACTTATCCAGTCGTATGCACGCAAGGCAAGAAAAGGCGCGGTGCTCGGCGGCGGATTGCTGGGGTTGGAAGCGGCGAAAGCATTGCTGGATTTGGGTCTAGAGGAAGCGCACGTGGTGGAATTCGCATCGCGGTTGATGCCCCGGCAGATCGACGACGCCGGTTCGCGCATTCTGCAAAACCAGCTTGAATCATTGGGATTACAGATTCATTTGGCCAAAAGCACGCAGGAAATTGTGGGCGGTGATTGCATAGAAGGCATGCAGTTCAATGATAACACGCTGCTCGATGTGGATATGCTGGTCATTTCTGCGGGCATCCGGCCGCGTGATGAGCTGGCCAAGATTGCGGGATTGGAAACGCATCCGAGAGGCGGCATCGTCGTAAACAACCAGCTGCAAACTTCTGATCCGAACATTTTTGCGATAGGCGAATGTGCATTGGCGCACCATATGATTTACGGGCTCATTGCACCGGGTTATGAAATGGCCGAAGTAGTGGCAACATTGCTTTTGGGCGGTGAAAAGGAGTTTTTGCCCTATGATATGTCTACCAAATTGAAGCTGATCGGGACGGACGTGGCGAGTTTTGGTGACCCGTTTATTGAAGAGCCGGCTTGTAAAACCATTCGTTACGAGAACAAAGCGAAAGGCATTTACAAGCGCATTAATGTGAGTCCGGACGGTAAAACCTTGCTTGGCGGCATCCTCGTCGGCGATGCCGAACAATATAATATGCTTTTGCAAACGTGTAAAAGCAAGACCATTCTGCCACCAGATTCCGAAGATCTGATCTTGGGCTCGCGCGGGGGCGAGGAGGTAGGTGCAGGCGTAATGGGCTTCCCCGACGACGCGCTGATCTGCTCCTGCGAGGCGGTTACCAAGGGCATGATTTGCCAGGAAGTGAGCGAAAAAGGCAACCATACGATGGACGCTTTAAAAAAATCCTGCAAAGCCGGAACGGGATGCGGTGGCTGCGTGCCGATGGTAAAAGACATCATTTCAGGCGTGATGAAGCAGAATGGCATTTACGTCCGCAATGTAGTGTGCGAGCATTTCGATTACTCGCGGCAGGAATTGCTGGATCTGGTCAAAATGAATGGGGCTAAAACGTACGGCGCGGTGCTGGATGAGTTTGGAAAAGGAGATGGATGTGAAGTTTGTAAGCCGCTTGTGGCCTCTCTGTTAGCCAGCCTTTGGAATGAAAATATCTTGCAAAAAGACCGCGCTACGATCCAGGATTCAAATGACCGTTACTTGGCCAACATTCAAAAAGGAGGCACTTACTCTGTCGTGCCGCGAATTCCGGGCGGAGAGATCACGCCTGAAAAGCTGATCATTATCGGCCAGGTGGCGCAGCAATATAATTTGTATACAAAAATTACGGGCGGACAGCGGATTGATTTGTTCGGGGCGCATTTGAATGATCTGCCGGATATCTGGGAGCAGCTCATCGAAGCTGGATTTGAAAGCGGCCATGCTTATGGCAAATCGTTGCGAACGGTGAAAAGCTGCGTGGGATCGACCTGGTGCCGGTTTGGGGTGCAGGATTCGGTGACATTTGCTATTGAAGTGGAGGATCGTTACAAAGGTTTGCGTTCGCCGCATAAGCTGAAATCGGCGGTTTCGGGTTGTGTGCGGGAATGTGCGGAGGCGCAGAGTAAGGATTTCGGCATCATCGCCACTGAGAAAGGCTGGAATTTATACGTCTGCGGCAACGGAGGCTCCAAGCCGCAGCACGCGCAACTGCTCGCGACGGATGTGGATAAGGAAACTTGTTTGAAGCTGATTGACAGATTTTTAATGCTCTACATCAAAACCGCCGACCCGCTCACGCGCACTGCAACCTGGCTGAACAAGATGGAAGGCGGCATGTCTTACCTCAAAGCGGTGGTGGTGGATGATGTTCTGGGCATCGCGGCGGAACTGGAATCGGATATGCAGAAGCTCATCGACCTGTATCAATGCGAGTGGAAGGAAGTGGTGCAAAATCCGGAGCTGAGAAAACGCTTCTCGCACTTTGTGAATGCACCTGTGAAAGATCCTTCGATTGCTTTTGAAACCATGAGAGACCAGAAACGGGCCAAAGAATGGGCTTAGCTGGCTGGGATCAGAGAGCTGGGCCAAATCAGATAGCTGGCTGAAAATAAAATAATAGCTAATTCTGGCTTTCTTTTCCAGGGATTGAAATCCCTGGCGAGGGTATGGGTAGCCGGTGACCCGGCTCAGCATCTGGCTAGTGAGCCGCATCGCGGCGGCCAATTCCTTGCCCCGGGCTTCAGCCCGGGGATCCAAATAGAAAGAGAATAGAGAGAATAAAAATAAAATAAAGCTCTGACTAATTCTGACTTTCTTTTCCAGGGATTGAAATCCCTGGCGAGGGTATGGATCGCCGGTGACCCGGCTGAGCATCTGGCTAGTGAGCCGCATCGCGGCGGCCAATCCTTTGCCCCGGGCTTCAGCCCGGGAATCCAAAAAGAAAGAGAATAGAGAGAATAAAAATAAAACAAAGCTCTGACTAATTCTGACTTTCTTTTCCAGGGATTGAAATCCCTGGCGAGGGTATGGATCGCCGGTGACCCGGCTGAGCATCTGGCTAGTGAGCCGCATCGCGGCGGCCAATCCTTTGCCCGGGCTTCAGCTCAGGAATCCAAAGAGAATAAAGAGAATAAAAAATGAAACAAAGCTCTGGCTAATTCTGGCTTTCTTTTCCAGGGATTGAAATCCCTGGCGAGGGTATGGATCGCCGGTGACCCGGCTTGGCATCTTGCTAGTGAGCCGCATCGCGGCGGTCAATCCCCAGCCCCGGGCTTCAGCCCAGGGAAGATAGATTACAAGAGAAATGCCCAGCCGGGTCACCGGCAGCACATAATTTACCTGGGCTTCAGCCCGGGGATCACAACGCTAACATACAACCCCAATGGAAACAACAACACAAACGAAAGTAACCTGGCACATTGCCTGCCACGTCAATGACATTCCAGAAGATGGCGGCGGGTGCGCGCTGATTGATGGGAAACAGATCGCGATTTTTAACTTTGCCCGTCGTGGTGAATGGTATGCAACGGATAATCAATGTCCGCACCGCCAGCAGATGGCCGTGTCGCGGGGGATGATCGGAAGCCATGAGGGGGAGCCGAAAGTGGCTTGCCCTTTTCACAAAAAAACCTTTTCGTTGCAAAGCGGGCAGTGCCTCAATGATGATTCCTATAAAATTAATACCTTTCCGGTGATGGTGAAAGAAAACCTCGTTTACATCGGAATATGAGCGAATGGAGAGACTCGATAAGAGCGTAGCAAGCAGTCTGACACGGTTTTACATTGTCGCATTATGCGTGGTGGCGATGCTGACAATCAGCGGTTTGTTTTTGATCAGAAGGACTATCAATAACCTGAACCATGACAGCCGCATGGTGAATGTAGCCGGAAGGCAGCGGATGCTGAGCCAGCGGCTAACCAAACTTGCGATCTTGAATGTCGGGCAGATGAAGCACAGCGACTCTGCTCGGTTCGATTCCCTTTTAACGATTTGGAAAGAAAGTCACGAGAATCTCGCCAATAAGAGATTGCCTGTCGAAAATGGCCTGGTAACCTGGAAAAGCGCTGCGCTGGACTCCATGTTTCTGGATCTGACGCCTGTTTTTGACAGCATTTATACCAATTTTTCATTGGTTAATGGTTCAAAAGTAGCCGCGCCGGCAAAAGCTGAGGCATTGAACCTCATTCTGGACAAGGAACCCTTATTTCTTGCCAAAATGGATAAGATCGTTTTTCAGTTTGATAAAGAGAGTTTTCAAAGACTCGAAAACCTCGAACGCATTGAATGGATCTTGGACATTATGACCATTCTCGTGCTGTTTGCGGAAGGTTTGCTGATTTTTAGGCCGGTTGTGAACACCACCAGGCGAGTCGTGCGAATGCTGACGGAGTCAGAAAATGCATTGCAGCTTTCGAACCAAAAATTGAAAGAAGCGAATCACCAGCTCCTGGAAGCGCAGAACGAATTGCTCCGTGTAGAAGAGGAAAAATACGAGCTGCAACTGGCCGAAGACCGCATTCGCGCAAGCGCTTTGATCGAAGGGCAGGAGGAGGAACGAAAGCGTTTTGCGCTGGAACTGCACGACGGCATCGGCCAAATGCTCACCGGCCTGAAACTGCACGCCGAAAAGCTGAAATCCGTCCAGTTTCATGACGAGAAAAACCAAACGCGTTTCGAACAGCTGGTGACATTGATCCAGGACATTATCCAGACCACGCGGCAGATTTCGTTCAATTTGATGCCTTCCATATTGAGTGATTTTGGGTTAAGTGCCGCATTGCGTTTGCTCTGCGAGCAAACGGCCGAGCTCTCGGGGATCCAAATAGAGTTTGATGGCGATGCGCAAAAGCGTGTTGAAATGGGCCGTCCGACTGAAATAGGGCTCTATCGGATCGCGCAGGAGGCGTTAAATAATGCGGTTAAGCATGCCAATGCGGATAAGATCAAGATTAAATTGGAACAAAATAAGAATCGGATTATTTTGGAAATCGCGGATGACGGAAAAGGATTTTTAATTAGTAATTTGAAATCAGAAGGCGGCATTTTCCTGACCCGAAATGGCATGGAAAATATCCGAACCCGAACCCAGCTGCTGAACGGCGAAATGGAGATCGTCTCCGAAGTCGACAGCGGAACACAGCTCATCGTGCGGGTGGATCTTTAAATTATTAATCCAAAAACACACCTGCATGCCCATCCGGATTTTGGTCGTTGACGACCATTCAGTTGTAAGACAAGGCATTATAACCCTGCTTGAAGACGAGGAGGACCTGCTGATTGCGGGTGAAGCGGCGGACGGGGATGAGGTTTGGGATATGATCGAACAGGTTAGCCCGGATGTGATTTTGCTCGACCTGACCATGCCGAAAATGTCAGGCATTGAAGTCATTAAGCAGATCGCGCCTGCGTTTTCCAATGTCCGGATCCTGGTTTTTAGCATGCACAACAATTCGGATTACATGATCTCGGCAGCTACCAGCGGCGCGGCGGGGTATTTGCAAAAAGATACCAGCCGTGACGAAATGCTCAAAGCGATCCGCAGCATTGCCACAGGTGAGCTCTACTTTCCTCCCTATGCTTCGTCGGTGATCATCAAAAATTTACTGAAACAGATCGCCAGAAATCCGGAGCCCAAAGTCGAGCTTGAAGCAGACAACGATAAGTCGATCTGGAAAATGATCACGCCCCGCGAGCAACAGATCCTGAAATGCCTCACCGAAGGCATGAGCAGCAAAGACATTGCGGAAAAATTCGACATCAGTTCCAACACCGTTGCGAACCAGCGCGCGAGCATTATGAAGAAGGCGAATGTGAAAAACACCGCGGAGTTGATTAGTCTGGCTTTGCGAGGGAATTAGTTTGCTTCCTTTATTTACATTTGTATCATTATAAATGTAAAATGTTTCAACTATCCATGAGCTTTCGCAGCCTTTGTTACGCCCTTTTGCTTACTATTTCTGGTTTTAGCGCTGTGGCGCAGTCGTTTACGGTAAGCCCCAACCAGCGTTATTTATTAAAAGACGGCAAGCCGTTTTTCTGGATGGGCGATACGGCATGGGAACTCTTTCACCGCCTCGACCGTGAGGATGCGACTTATTATCTGCAAAAGCGTGC
This sequence comes from Dyadobacter alkalitolerans DSM 23607, assembly GCF_000428845.1. GTDB lineage: Bacteria > Bacteroidota > Bacteroidia > Cytophagales > Spirosomataceae > Dyadobacter > Dyadobacter alkalitolerans. The sequence goes on from NZ_AUAS01000009.1 coordinate 170,467, forward strand.
CGGACAAGGGTTTACAGTCATCCAGGCGGTTGCGCTGGCCGAGTTCGACGGATTGAATGTGCCGAACACTTATGGCGATAAACCATTGATCGATAATGATCCTACCAAGCCCAATGAGGCCTATTTCAAGCATGTTGACTTTATCATCCACAAAGCGGAAGAGCTGGGTTTGACCATAGCATTTTTACCAACCTGGGGCGACAAAGTTTTCAAATCAACCTGGGGGAAAGGGCCGGAAGTGTTCAATAAAACCAATGCTGAGGCTTATGGCAAATGGCTGGGTAATCGCTATAAAAATCGCAAAAACATCATCTGGGTTCTGGGCGGCGACCGCACGCCTAGGAAAGACGTGGATGATGTAGGCGTTTGGCGGGCGATGGCGGCTGGTGTTGTTGCGGGCGTACGAGGGAATGATAATGCGATGATGACCTTTCATCCGCAACCTAATAAAGAAGGATCGGGCGAATGGTTTCATGATGATCAATGGTTGGATTTCAATATGTTCCAGAACGGACATTGTCGGGATGCAGCCGTTTATGAAAACATAAAAAGAGCATACGACCGCAAGCCTTCCAAACCCGTGCTGGACGCAGAGCCGATTTACGAAGATCATCCCGTTTGTTTCAATGCCACCGAGCTAGGCACTTCCAATGCTTATGACGTAAGAAAAGCCGCGTATCTGGATCTTTTTTCAGGCGCTTTCGGCCATACATATGGCTGCCACGACATTTGGCAAATGTATGCACCGAACCGCGAAGCAGTAAACGGCCCGCACATTTACTGGCAGCAGGCGATGGACTTGCCAGGCGCGAAAGAAATGCAATTTGTTCGCAAGCTCATGGAATCACGCCCCATCCTGGATCGTGTTCCGGATCAATCTATTGTAGTTGAAAATGATTTGGCTTCCTACGAAAGAATCCAGGCCACGCGCGGCACCGACTTCATTTTCATTTATACATCAACAGGAAAATCATTTTCCGTAAATCCCGGCAAAATCTCTGGCAGTCAGTTCAATGCGTTCTGGTTCGATCCGCGGAACGGCAAAACCAAAGACATTGGAAAAGTGGACGCCAAGGCGGTAAAGCAATACACGCCGCCGACTTCGGGTTACGGGCAGGATTGGATTCTTGTTCTAGATGATGCTTCTAAAAATTATAAAATGCCGTGAGTTTGCCAAAATAGCTGCACTATATCAGTTTTAGTGGCTAGCAGGAGGATCTTTTTCGGCTAGCCTGTTTGGAATGTCAAAGAATGCGTCCCTTAGGTTATTATGAAATTGATTTTTGCAGTGCACTAATAGCGAAGCATAACCTTCTTCCGTAATGTTCAGGTTGTATTTCTTGATTTGATTGCCAGACAGTCTGCTTATTTTTCGATACCATTGATCAAACAGTCTGTTTCTGCATTTAGCCAGGTTGTCGGCAGACTCGCAAATGATAACAATAGATTTGTTCGGATTCTTGTAAAAAAACTCAACTAGAATCGCTAAAACAGTTTCCATGATTCTTTTGTCATGGCTTTGAGATAATATTTTGGATACACTGACTCCCAAATATAAAGCTTCACGCTTTTCACCCGTGGGTTGAAATGTGAAGCCTAATATATCGTCGTTGAATTCGGGATGTGCGTTGAAGTATCCTTTGGAATTTGTAAAGTATGCAATGTAAACTATGTTGCATTTGGTAACGAATGAATATCGTTCCGGACTCTGTCTGACAATCTTATAAGGGTTTAACCAATTTAATTCCTCGCGCATGTATTTCTTCAATCGTTACCTTTCCCTGAAAATAGTCTGAGATGGCTCGTTGGTCGTCAAGCATTTTTTGAAAAAGGCTCGACTTACCCGCCTTCTGCATTCCATCAGCAACTTCTACCACTTTCTTCCCAGCTGACTGTCTCATTGCATATTATTTAAGATGAGTAATGATGATTTAGTAACAAATTTTACCCAAAAAATTGTTTAAAACAAAATATAACAAGGCCATTGTCCCAACGGTGAGGTTCAATGAATAAGCGGCACAAAGGAAACTTTCAGACACTTTTCAATATTTTAACCGCACATCGAAAGCCAGGTGCACTGGGTCAGCTGCGGAGGACATTGCGCAATCAGCGGTGCAGCCGGTAGGGGAGCGCTCAACGGAATATGCACCACATGGCAGCTGGACTTTCGTCGTGAAAATCAGCGCAGGAACACAGAGCCGGTCGGCAGTCCTTCGGCGGCGGAAAATGATCGCTTGTAACCGCTCTCGATTTTCGCCAGATCCTTCGTTTTCTTTTGCGCTGCGAGGCTTTGGGATAAACCAATGGCAGACCAGCCGTTTCCGGGATTCCAGATCAGATCTTCTCTGTAAATTTTCTCGGCAACGGCTGGTTTGTTCATTTTTAATAAATAAGCACCTAAAAACTGCCGCGCTGGAATTGGCCAATCGTTGGGCTCCGTGTAGATGAGGCCATCTTCAATTCCGATTGCCTTGTTGAGGCTGGCGATCGTTTCGTCATAATTTTTATTTTCAAATGCAATGGCGGCAGTCAGGATTTCTCCGGCAATGTTTGCGATGGGTGTAAATGCGTTAAAGGGAATGCGTCTTTTGGTCAGGATCGGATCTTTTGATTTTTCCAAAAGTGACCTTAATTCTGATTTTGCCTTGTCGGCAGCGCCGGTATTTACAAGGGCCATTCCTCTTGCGAAGTTGCGGAGCAGACCAGCGTATGTCCATTTAGGATCCAGTTTGGTGGTGTCTTTCAGGATTTCATCCCATTTTCCAAGCCTTACCAATGTCAGTTCAGGGAGCATGAAAAGATATTGATCATACGGACTTTCGTATGTCGGCAACACCGATTTCCTTAACCTGTTTGCCGCATGCATGCCCGTTTTGTACAAGCCGGCGCTCATGGCGCAATAGGTTTGCACAGCAAAATAATGCGGACTGTGTTTTACGAGATTGAGGTTTTTGGCAAGGGAATCATATTGAAGCAAGGCTGCATCCGCACGATCATTGACATCCACGCCTTTCAGAAAATAACCATTTCGCTCGTATTCGTGACTCGACATATGCACCATATGTGCAACGCCTGGAAGCTGATCCCTTAACTTATCCGCATTGGGAAGCGCCACTTCGGGGTGCCGCGAAGCTTCTGTTAAATGAATGTGGTAATGCAATGCTGCCGGATGATCGGGGTTTTCCTGCAAAACCTGTTCACTCAGCGCAATCACCTCGTTGGTCCAGGCTTTGGGTGTGCCATCATTATTCCAGAAATCCCACGCGTGTATGAGCATTACCGCGTCCACGAAAAGCATTTTGATGTCCTGATCCTTCGGAAATTGAGATATTAATCCGCGTGTTTTTTCCGCATAGGCAATGTTAAGGGCTTTTCTGTCGGCATCAGACGCATCCGCTGAATAGCGCTGGTTCATGACGGCGATCAGCCCCTGTTCTTTCCTTGTTGTATTGGCTGCAAACTGATTCATTTGCTTTAAAACCGCCGGAATGTTCTGTGGTTTTTTATACAAATGCGCAGCATTATAATAAGGCCCCATCGCCAGTGCTTGTCCCCAGTAAGCCATCGCACACGTAGGGTCGAGCCGGGCTGCCTCCTGGAAAGATGCCAGCGATTCCTTCATATGGTAACTATAATACATGGTCAGCCCCTGATCGAAATAGAACTGGACACTATCATTCTTGGCCGAGATCGGATATGAATATTTGCCCCACCCAGGCATGGCTGAAATGAACTTTCCGTTGGAAGCTGCCCGCACCTCAGAACTGCTAACAGCGCCGCATACGGCAATGTTGGTTTGCTCTGGAAGTTCGGTTTTAAAAACATCAAATGCATTGAACCGCAGTATCAAAGCGGTCATTACAATGACGGGAAGCAAGAAAAAGGAGAGGAAGAGATTTTTCATTTCAATTAGCAAATGTGCCGGACGGATCATTTAAATATAAAGCGATTATTTCGTTTTCGGTAATCTGGCAGGCATTTTGTGGCTATGCGGTATGATAATGCCTTCATCAGGCTTGTGAAAAACAATCAACAAACTGAAAATGAGAGAGCCATTACCAGCCCAGCCGCCGATTTCGCGCAAGGGTTTTTTAACATTAACTGGCAGATATGCGGCCATCGGCGCCATGAGCGGATTGGCAATCCAAAGCTCAAAAGACGCTTTTGCACAAGCGCCGCTTAAAGCCACTTCGCCGCCAGCTCGCGTGCCTGCCAAACCGGAAGATCCGATCGTATTGGAGAAATGGAAGTCGGAATATGACCAGCAAAGCGCACCTACGCCAACGCCGCTTCCGCCTGATCAGCGCGTGGGTTATGCCGTTGTTGGATTGGGGCACTTGTCTCTGGAAGAGATTCTACCAGCGGTAGGAATGTACAAAAAATCGAAACTGGCTGCACTTGTGAGTGGAAGTCCCGAAAAAATGAAAAAGGTCGCTGCCCAATACGGAGTCAAAACGGAGAGCTGCTACAGTTATGAAACGTATGATCAGCTGAAAGATAACAAGGAGGTTGACGTCATTTATATTGTTTTACCAAACGGCTTGAATAAGGAATATGTGGTGCGTGGCGCTAAGGCAGGAAAGCATATTTTGTGCGAAAAACCCATGGCCAACAGTGCAGAAGAATGCAAGGAAATGATTGCTGCCTGTAATAAAGCTAATGTGAAACTGATGGTCGCATATCGTATTCAATATCAGCCGCATAACCGCAAATTGAGGGAAATTTTACAGAACAAGGAATTTGGGCCTGTTAAAGTGGTTGAAGCATCCAATTGCCAGAGCACCGCAAACCCGGATCACTGGCGACACAAACTGAAACTCGCCGGTGGCGGCGTTCTCCCGGACATCGGCCTATACTGCTCAACACGACCCGGTTTATTCTGGGAGAAGAACCAACCGAGGTTTTTGCATATCAGTACAGCACCCCGGGTAACCCGCTATTCACTGAGGTTGAGGGATTTGTATCATGGCAGATGCGCTTTTCCAATGGCATTATAGCGAATTGTACCACACATTATAATGTACACGAAAGCCGCCGCTACCGCGTCCTTTGTGAGAAAGGCTGGCTGAATATGGACAAAGCGTACGCTTACAAAGGCCAGGATCTTACCAGCGCCAAAGCCGACGGCCGACTAGAACTGCACCAGAACATTGGTATGGCGGAAGTGAACCAATTCGCAACAGAAATGGATCACTTCTCCGATTGTGTGATCAACAACAAAAAGCCATTCACACCCGGTGAGGAGGGTTTGCAGGACCATATTATTATGGAAGCCATTTACAAGTCTGCGCGTGAAGGCAAGCCTGTGAAAATCAATTCAAGCCAGACCAATGCTGCCTTGCACGGACCTGAGCCAGAGTTGGGATAATTATTGTTTAGCAAGATCAGGCCGGCCAAACACTTCGTTTTCCGGTCTGGTCTCTATCCACCACATTCTTTCGAGTTTAGGATCATAATAGCGGGCGAGCCTGCCTTTGAACAAAACCACTTTCCGGATCTCGCTTTTCAGCGGCTTTAAGTTACTCCCAATGCCCGCCACTTGCCTGAATCCATCCAGGAAATAAGCATCCTGGTTCAAATAAGCCAGATCAAACTCAGCAGGATCGGCCACTTCTGCATTGCTCCACATCAGCCAGCTTGGTGGGGCATCTTTGTAGAGTTCGTAAGTAATGTAGGAGATTTTGGAATATATGCCGTCACGTCCCCACTCACGGCTCATCTTTGTGTCGTCCGGCATATAGGGTGACGAGCGGAACGCCTCATTAATATCGGTATGCGTTGCTCGTTTCCCATCCAGATAGAGCTCAGTAATGCCTTCATAACCAACCAGTTCTTTCCTTCTGTCAAAATATCCGTTCCGGAATTTGGTCAGTACATTTTTTGGAAAAGGGTGAAATTTTCTAAAATCAGATCGCAGTTGCGTATCGCGCGTATACCCAGTAAGTAATTCCGACAAATAGGTTTTAACGTCCTTCTTAACCACTTTGTAATCAGCATCTTTCGGGTAAAGCTTGTCCTGCGGCGAATAATGGATATTTCTCATGGTTGAGTCCCGTTTTGACCTCACAAAGTTCACAGCCAGACGGCCATAACCCAGGCTGTATTGCGACGAAATGGCCGTGTTTGTAAAATCGGCATACTCGGGATACGCCGATTGTATGGAAAAGAGAACGAAATCTTTATGGGTCGAATCCAGCTCTATTTTCGAAAAGTAATAGCCATCATTGTCCGTATAAATGGTATTGACCACCTTTTCATCAATGATCAGATTAAGGGGAAAATCGGCCAGCGGCTGTTGCGTGCGTGCATCCATTAAAAATCCGGCACAATAGCCGAGGCTTTCCTTGATTTTAGTATGTGCTGATTTCTCAAGCGTGTAAAACTTATTTTGATGTTTTGAAACGATCCGATTACCCGTCCAACGTTGAAGTGGTTCAATGTCGGGGCGGAAGGCGACTAGCAGGATGGTTAGCAGCGGCACTAAGAAGAGGAACCGGACCAGGTGGATCTTGGGCGTCCGAGCTTTATTCATCATAATGATGCGTTGTTTCAGCGACGCAAAGTTAAACTGGTTCGTGATCCTGTATTCCGGGACGCCAGTGACTTTCAGCAGCAGATATTGATATTGTTTGGCATTCACATGATGTTGTAAAACCTGATCGTCCGCAATGTATTCGAGGTTTTGCCGGATAGCGTAACGGATCAGCCAGGCAAATGGGTTATACCAGTTAAGTATGCAAAGAATTTCTGCCCAAATGTTGTCGAAAGTGTGTTTTTGGCGCACATGCACATATTCGTGCAGGATGATTTTTTCCAGCTCATCTTCCGAATGCATTGATGGATTAATAAAAATGGCATTACCGAAGGAAAAAGGGGCAATCTCACGGTCGACGTGATAAAGTGAAACATCGTCTTCGGAAATAAGACGGGCTTTTCGTTTAATACGGATGTAAAAATAAATATGCAGGCAAAACCGGCCTGTCATGCAGATAATGCCCGTCACAAAGAAAATCAGCAGCCAGTTGACTGGGTCTTGCGGCACGGCGTCCGGCAATGCATTGGCTATGGGGACATTTTGAACCAAATGACTGAGTTGCGGCACCTGGTTAATGAAATGGTATTCCGCCAAACGCTGCTCAGGAATGAATGTGCTTATTTCTACAAAAGGAACCAGAAAGGCGGCCATGGAATACAGCAGCAAATACCAGCGGTTCCAATTGTAGAAAGTATGCCTGCGCAAAACGGCATAATAGAAGATGTATGCAACTGCCAGTCCGACAGACAGTTTGATGAGATAATCAGGCAATTCGGTCATTGCGTAGTTTGTTTAAAACCGACTATTTTTTACCCTCAATTAATCCAATGATCTCTTTCAGTTCGTCCGTTGAGATCTTATTTTTTTGCACGAAAAAGCTGACCAGTTCTTTGTAGGAATCTTCGAAATAATCCTTTACCACATTCCCCATAAACTTTTGCTTATAAGCTTCTTCCGTGATTGCAGGCGCGTATAGATACGCGTTTCCGATGAGGCGACTTTGTACATAACCTTTCTTTTCGAGGTTTTTGACAGTTGAGGCCAGCGTTGTGTATGGCGGCACGGCACCGGTAAGTGCGGCCATGAACGTCTTGACACTTCCTTCGCCCGTTTTCCAGATCGCCTGCATGGCGTCTTCTTCCTGTTGTGTTAGTTTTTCCATATCTACGAAGTTTTCGTAAACCTACGAATTTATCGTAGAGAAATCAAAGTCTTTTTTGATTTTTTATATTTACCCCGATATACAAACCTGATCCGTTGATGGAAAAAGAGAATACTTTGTTTGGCGTGCGGGAGATTGCGCGAAGGGCTAATGTGTCCACGGCCACGGTGGACCGTGTGCTGCATAACCGGACGGGGGTTTCGGAAAAGACCAAAAAGCGGATCAATGACATCATTAAGGAGCTTGATTATCAGCCTAACATTCTGGCCAGCAGGCTCGCTTCCAAGAAGATCATTACATTGGCCATTCTCGTCCCTGAAGTTTCCGAGGAAACTGATTTTTGGGAGGCACCATTGAATGGCGTGCGGAGGGCAGAAGCTGAAATCAGGCAATATGGCATTCAGACACTTACGTTTTTCTTTGACCTTAATAATAAAGATTCCTATGTTCAAAAAGCGCGTGAAATTCTTGCGCTGGATGTTCACGGCATTTTAATAGCGCCCTCATTTATTGCAGAAACTAAAGAATTTGCAAAAGAATGTGCCGATAGAAAAATCCCGTTTGTCTTCATTGATTCGGACATTCCGGATCTGAAAAGCCTATCCTACATTGGCCCGCATCTTTATAAAAGTGGTTACGTAGGAGCGAAGTTGCTCACTTACAGACTGCAACCGGAAAAGAAAGTGCTGATCATCAACATTTCAAAGGAAATCGACAACTTCAATTACGAGACCATTGAAGAGGGTTTCCGCGCCTATTTCTCCGACAATCAGAATCCCAATGAGATCGTCCGCATTGACATCCGTGAAACGGATTACCAATCTGTTGCGCGGCATTTAACCTATGTTTTTCATCTCAACAAGGATATCGGCGCTGCGTTTGTGACGAATTCACGTGTGCATACCGTGGCCTCTTTTCTTAAAAACAGCCACCGCACCGAGGTGTCGCTGATCGGCTATGATTTTGTAAAGGACAATGTGAAATATCTCGAAAGCAATGTCATCGATTTCCTGATCTGCCACCGCCCGGAAGACCAGGCATACCGGGGCATTATGACGCTGTACCAAACGCTAGTCATGAATGCAAACGTGTCCAAGCTGAGCTATATGCCTATTGACATTGTGACAAAAGAAAATTATGAGTTTTATCAAAATTGAACTTCACTAGACTGGCTTAGTATTGTTTCATAACTTTATTATTTCGTCCGCTATTATTGTTAGATTTTTCTTTTCTATATTTACGGGCACGTGCCCGTAACATGTTCATTATACATCGAAACGAAATTCCCGGACCCTTTAAACATTCACATTTTGAAAGATTCTATTTTTAAATGGCTTCGCTCGTTAGGGCCGGGAATGATCACCGCGGCATTGGTTTTCGGGCCCAGCAAGCTTACCATTACTTCCAAACTAGGGGCGGTTTACGGTTATTCACTCCTTTGGATCGTGATTGCTGCTATCCTTTTCATGGCTGTGTTTACGGCGATGGCAACTCGGATCGGCCTTGCCACGAACCAATCGCTGCTGGCGTCGGTGAAACATAAATGGGGCAGGCCCGCTTCCATAGCCATGGGGATCGGTGTTTTTTTGGTGAGCACATCGTTTCAGGCCGGCAATTCCATTGGTGTAGGCATTTCGGTAGGAGAGCTCTATCATACTTCGCCTGTTCCCTGGATCATCCTCTTTAACGTGGTAGGGATCGGTCTGCTCTTTTTCAGAAGCTTTTATTCTGTGCTCGAAAAGACGATGATATTCCTGATTCTCGTCATGTTGTTCTCCTTTATTACCACATTTTTTTACGCAAAACCTGATGCTTCCGAAATTTTCAAGGGCTTTACCACACCGGTCATCCCGGCAGGTTCACAAGGATTGATCATTGCTTTTGTGGCTTCCTGCTTTTCCATTGTAGGAGCATTATATCAATGTTACCTCATTCAGGAGCGCATCCGGGTGAAGCCGGAGGTAAGGAATGGCAAAACTGACAGTACGACGGGAATCATCGTGCTCGGTGTCATGTGCGCGATCGTTATTATTTGCGCGGCAGCCATCTTGCAGCCGAAAGGCATTAAGGTAAATTCTGCAACGGATATGGCCAAGGCACTGGAACCGCTTTTTGGTAACAACGCATCCACGCTTTTCCTCGTGGGCCTGTTTGGTGCAGCATTTTCATCGTTAATCGGCAATGCATCTGTTGGCGGCACATTGTTGGGCGATGCATTGGGAGTAGGGAGTAATTTTAGCTCTAAATCAGTGCGTTACCTGGTTGCCTTGGTGATGGTTGTCGGTGCGGCAATCGCTGTTAAATTTGGCAAGCTGCCGTTGGAGCTGATTGTATTTGCACAAAGCGTTACCATCTTCATCGTTCCCTTTATTGGAACAGCACTCTATATGGTCGGTAATGACAAAGAGCTGATGGGCGACAAGGTCAATAGTCCGCTCGTGAAAGTGGTTGCGGGCGTGGGGCTGGTCATCATTTTCTCTCTTGCGATCATTAACAGTAAAGAATTATTTTTCAACAATCCGCTATTTAAATAATGACTGGTTTCGAACTTCTGGAAGAAAAATGGCTGAGCCCATCGGACGCTTTAATTGAAGATATCAAACAAATAAAAGGCGATATCCTGATCCTAGGGGCTGGTGGCAAGATTGGGCCAAGCATTGCGAAACTTGCAAAACAGGCTATCGAACGAGCGGGCTTGGACATGCGTGTGATCGGCGTTTCCAGGTTTAGTGAAGAAGGGTTGACCGAAGAGCTGAATGCGGCAGGTATTGAAACCATAGCTGCTAACATCTTGAATGATGCTGAGTTGCAGGCGCTGCCGGAAGTGGAAAACGTGCTTTATCTGGCCGGGACCAAGTTCGGCACTTCTAATAACGAACCTTACACCTGGGCAATGAATACGTATCTGCCAGGACGGGTTGCGGAGAAGTTTAAGAATTCAAAAATCGTCGTCTATTCAACCGGAAACGTGTATCCGTTCACGACGGTCGCATCCGGTGGTGCTACGGAGGAAATGCGCGCTGATCCGGTGGGTGAATATGGCCAGTCGTGCCTCGGTAGGGAGCGGTTATTTCAATATTTTTCATCTGTTCATGGAACGCCGATCCTGATTTACAGGCTCAATTATGCCATTGATTTCAAATACGGCGTGTTACTGGAAGTGGCAAAATCGGTTCTGGCGGGTAAGCCGGTGGATCTGCGGACAGGCCACGTGAATGTAATCTGGCAGGGCGATGCCAATGAAATGGCTATTCGTTCGCTGCTGCATTGCGAGTCGCCATCGAAGATACTGAACATTACCGGGCCCGAAACGGTCTCACTTCGCTGGCTGGCCGCGGAATTCGGACGTATATTCAATACCGAACCGCAGTTTGTGAATGAGGAGCAGCTCACGGCATTATTAAGCAATGCGGCTGAGTCTTTCCGGTTGTTCGGCTATCCGCGCACAACATTGAAGCAAATGATCGGGATCACTGCCCAGTGGTTGCAGGAAGGCGGTAAGACGATCAATAAACCCACTCACTTCCAGGAGCGAAAGGGACAATTTTAAGAGATTTTGGAAAAAAATATAGAAGAAATGCTTAACACAGAAACCAGGAAACTGTTGTTCGAAGGCACCGTAATTCCAGCCCATCCGCTGGCTTTGCAACAGAATTTGCAACTGGACGAGCCCAGGCAGCGCGGATTGACGCAATATTACATGGCCAGTGGGGCAGGAGGCGTTGCCGTCGGCGTGCATACCACGCAATTCGAGATTCGTGATCCTGAGGTAAACCTTTATGAAACAGTCCTCAGGATTGCGGCAGAGGAGATTGCTAATGCACATCTGGACCGTCCGTTTATCAAGGTGGCCGGCATTGTCGGGCTTACAGATCAGGCAGTTAAGGAAGCAAACGTCGCTTTGAAATACGGTTATGATCTTGGGCTGGTGAGCATGGCAGCATTCAAAAATCATTCGGAACAGGACATTATCGAACATATCAAGACCATTGCGAAGATCATCCCTGTTTTTGGATTTTACCTGCAATCGGCCATTGGCGGAAGGGTTTACTCGTATCATTTCTGGCAGCAGTTTGCTGAGATCCCGAATGTGCTGGCAATCAAGATTGCCGCATTTAACCGTTACCAGACGCTGGATGTTGTTCGTGCCGTGTGCAACAGTTCGAGGGCGGCTGAAATAGCACTTTACACGGGTAACGACGATAACATTGTAGCCGACCTGATCACGCCCTACCGGTTCGAAGTCAATGGTGAAATGATTGAAAAGACGTTCGTGGGCGGCTTATTGGGACATTGGGCAGTATGGACAGAAAAGGCAGTTAAGGTGCTTGCCGCGGCAAAGGAATTTGTAAAAAACAAACATGCAAATGCAGCTGACGTTTTACGCTTGAATATTGAAGTGACCGACATGAACGCTGCCATTTTTGATCCGGCGCACAACTTTCACGGCTGCATCACAGGCGTGCATGAAGTGCTGAAAAGGCAGGGACTTATGGAAGGAATCTGGACATTAAACCCAAGCGAGATGCTATCGCCCGGGCAAGCCGAGGAGATCACGCGTGTCACACAAGCATATCCGCATTTAATTGATGATGAATTTGTTACTGATCTTTTAAATCGCCACGTTAAAGTAGTTTAAGACAATTCTTCGAACCATTTTTTGAAAACCGGAACGCGCTCTTTGCTGATCAGAATCTGGTTGGACGAGGATGGCGTCGTGCGGACGAGCAGCCTGCCATTGAAATACAATTCGATCTCAGAAATGCATTCTCGCGATATGATAAATTGGCGGTTGGCCCGGAAAAAATTCGTAGGATCCAGTTGATTTTCAAGCTCCTCCAAAGATTTGTCAACAACAAAATTCCTGTCATCATGCAAAGTGGCCACCACGACTCCGTTTTTAATGGTTAACCACCCGAAATCAGAATCCTTTAACGGGATCAGCTTGTCACGATAAGGCACCAGGAAGCTCCTGCGGGGGCTTTTGCGGTTCAGTATCTGGTTATGCATCAGCTCTTCCAGATATTTCACTTTGCTGATTGCATTCTCCTCATTGAGCTGATAGTATTTTTCAAGACTGAATTTTAGGGATTCCTGGCGGATGGGTTTCAGCAGATAATCGATGCTGTTGAGCTTGAAGGCGCGCATAGCATACTCGTCGTGCGCAGTGGTGAAAATGACAGGACAGCCGATGGAAATTTGTTCGAAAATCTGGAAGCAAGTGCCGTCCCCAAGCTGCACGTCAAGAAAAATCAGGTCCGGACTGGGGTTATCGCTCAGCCATTCAACAGCCGTTTCTACGCTTTCGAGCACATTCAGGATCTCGGTTTTAGGATCAATTTTTTGTATTAATTGCGTCAGATACTCGCCCGCTGGCTGTTCGTCTTCAATGATAAGGATTTTGGTCATGGAGCTTCAATCAATGGGACTTTAACTGTAAAATGCTGCTCATCTTGCAGCAATAATGGTTTTTGGCCCGTCTGGATCTTGTAACGTTTATCCAGGTTTTGCAGGCCGATCCCGGTTCCGGGTGAATTTTTTTTGTTGACGGAATTAGAAACGGTAATGTGCTTCTCCTGCTCGCTCAGCCTGAGCTCGATCATCAGTATCTGACTGGAAGTGATCACATTATGCTTGATTGCGTTCTCGATCAGGATTTGAAGGGAAAGTGGAATGATGTACCAACTCCTGGCCGTTTCCACTTCATGAAAGCAGTAAGCCAGTTTCTCACCAAATCTCGCCTTATATAGGTCAAGATATGCACGCGCAGCGTCCAGCTCGTCTTTAAGGAGGATGAGACTCTGGTTTTGGACTTTAAGATTGTATCTCAGAATATCCGACAGATCCAGCACAATGCGCTGAGCCTGATCCGGATTGGTAGCGATCGAAATGTTCAGGATGTTTAATGCATTGAACAAAAAATGAGGGTTAAGCTGATTTTGCAGTGCTTCGAGCTGCGCTTTGAGCTGCTCGCGTTTGAGCTGCTCATTTTCAAGTCCGATCTGGTGGTTCTCCTGTGTTGTCAGTAAAAAATTCCGGAAGCCGAGAATGGCTAGCAGCAGCAGAATATGATACAGATAATAAACCACCCGGAAGATCAGCATATCCGAATTATCAGCGTCCAGGGCCAGTTTGAGCTGAAAAAGGATTTCGTTGATCCCCATAAAGAGGACAAACAACAGCACGATCTGCACCCAGGTTTTCTGGCTGTTAAACCAGCTGGGCAAATTATAAGTATTTTGAAGGCAGATATAGACGAATATCCACGAAAATTCGAAGCTTATAATAAACTGAATGCAAATATCCAGCAACCCCGAACCGATCGTGTCGGGGTCAAATAATGATGTCCAGACAAAGATCAGGCGCGGAATTGTGGCAAATAAGCTTAGGATGAAACAGAGACGCCAACCTAATGACATCCCATTCCGATAGTTTAAGTCGGGGTTCATGCCAGGCTTGTCAGAAGCTTGCTATTCCTTGAAGTTTTTGCAGAAGTAGTATTCTTTTTTTGGATGAGCGACGCCACAGATTCGATCAGACCGATTTCTGCCTGCGTCCATTCCCGGCTGTTCAGGGTGTCTTCCAGCCCTATGAAGCCTAACCAGCCTACATTTCCCTGAACCGGAACGGCCAGCAACGACTGGGCATCCTGCTGACTAAGCCATTGGATTTCAGCACCGGTCATATTCGCAGACGGTTCCAAAACTGGTTTTTTAGCATCAAATAATGCATTCCAGCGATTGAAACCCGGAATTTTGATGGTCTTTCCCGAATGCTTAGCGGGCACGCCGGGTGCAGTAACCTCTATCTTCAATGTCAGGTCCTGCGCATCACCGGTTGCAGGCTGGTTTTTGATATACAAATAAATCCTGCTCAGGTCCATCACTTCCAATAACAAAGAAAAAGCATTGGAAAGTGAATCAGCAGCAAGCTCGTCTTCACAACGCGCAAGCACTTTCTTATAAAGCGATTCGTGATTCTGGTTATGCTGGTCGATCTTTTTGCGGGCGTTGTTTTTCCATTTGGCCAGGGTGTTTTCCAGCGCAGGGATCCAGCCGAGTTTGTTGGAGCAATTGATATAATAACTTGTTTCTGTCACTGCCAGCACTCTCTCCGCCGTAACCGGGCAATGTCCTTCTGTCATAACCAGGCAGGGAAGCTGGCTGCCGAGCACATTGGCAAGGTCGGTAATTTTACCGTCGGGAAGGAGGCAATTGGAAATCAGCAGATCGTATTTGGACTCGTAAAAGGCTTCAATAGCCAGTTGTTTGGAGGCGACTTGCCGGATACTGAATTTGTAACCAGCGTAGCCAAGAGAATCTTCAAGCAGAGCCAGATATTCTTTTCGGATGGCAACGATGAGGAGGTTTAAGGGTTTCATGAGATAAACGTTTTTAGTATTGCAATTATACAAACTATAGTAGAAACAATACTACCATTTCGAACTTAAAGGCCAGAAAAAATAGTACCCCGGAAATCCAGGTTTAACGTCGTCGGTTTGAGGCCGGGAAACAACAGGTTCACCTTTACATTTTTCAGTTTCAGTTAAAATTCGAAATGCTTCGCGAGTGTTATTGGGATATTTATGGAAGAAAAGGGACACAGACGCGAAATTTTGTTTTGTTACCCTGCTCACATTGATTTAAGAAAAGTCGAACCCTTCAAACCGAACATTTAAAAAGATGAATGCTAATAAGTTACTCTCCCGTCGATATTTTTATCAAATCATGAATGGCAAGAATGAGCAGGTTGCTCATGAGATCTTATCCGAAGATTTCGTATTCACATTGCCTACACATCCCGAGCCATTTCACGGCCCCGACGGATTTTTCGGACTGGTCCAGATGCTGCACGGTTCATTTCCTGATTTTTACATTAACCCACAAGAAATGGTGGCTGGCGGCGACTGGGTTGTAACGCGCTGGAGAGGCGGCGGCACGCATACAGGCGGACCACTGCTTACCGTAAAAGGAAATGTGGAAGCAACCGGAAAATTCTTCGAAATCGATGGCATGACCTGGCACACCATTAAAGACGGCAAGATCACCGAATCCATCGGTCACGAAGATACGCTGGGACTAATGCTGCAACTGGGCGTCCTGCCTTCCGAAAAAGAGCCTGTACCCGCAGACCTGGAACACAACCAAACATTAGCGACCCGATATTTCGACGAGATCATGAGCCAGGGCAAACTGGAAGTGATCGAAGAGATCCTGGATCCTGAATTTGCGTTCATCATCCCAACCCAGCCCGAGCCGATCGCCGGATATCCCGCATTCAAAAACTTCGTAGGCTACCTGCGCAATGCATTTCCTGACATCAAATTCACGGTAATGCGCCAGACCGCAGAAGGCAATAAGGTCGCCACACGCTGGAACATTGAAGGCACGCATAGGGGAGAATTCCTGGGCGCCGCGCCAACTGGTAACCACGTGAAGGACTACGGCATCGACATTTTCACAATCAAAAACGGCAAGATCCTTTCGGTTCATGTAAATGAAAACGACTTCGGATTAATGCAGCAACTTGGAGCAATCCCATCATGACATTGGAAGAAAATAAAGCAATAGTACGCAGATACTGGTTCGATTTCTGGAATGAAAAGAATGTAGCAGTCCTGGACGAAATCGCAGTGGAAGATGTGGTTTTCCACTTTCCTCCCGGCCAGGCACATCAGCCACCTACATTAAGAAAGTGGTTCGAAACTGCCCTGGTAGCATTCCCTGACGTGTTTTTCACATTGCACGACGAACTGGCAGACGGCGATAAAGTGGTAAGCCGCTGGTCATACGAAGCCACCAATACCGGAAATTTCCTGGGACGCGAAACGACCAGCATCCGGGTCCAGGACCAGGGAATTGACATATTCCGCATCGAGAACGGCAAGATCGTTGAAATGTGGGTTGCCCAGGATAGTCTGGGTTTATTGCAACAATTGAAAGTGATTCAATAAAATGGAAAAAGCAGTTGTCCGTCATTATGTTAACAGAGGCGGGCAGCTTCCGGTGAAGCCTACAATTATTTCAGGTTTCGATGCGGATACGGACGTGCTGATCATTGATGAGCCCGAGCTTTCCAGAAAAGACCTGGTTTTTGAGCAGGACGGCGATAATACATTGGTCAGACTGGCGGATTCATTTATGATCCTGGCTTCGCTGGAAAATGTGCATGCAATTGATCTGGACCCGGTCCCGTTTTTGAAAGAGTTCTATAAGGCGTTGCAGGAGAATGATATAGATGAAATTTTATCGTTTCTGCCTGAGGATGTTTTATGGGAAATGGGCGGCCCGCAGGATTTAATTCCCTGGGCAGGTGCCTGGGAAGGAAAAGCAGGAGTAAGGCAATTTTTCCAATTACAAAAAGAAGGATTGGCTTTTGAAAAACTGAATCCAACCCGGTTTGTAGCGCAGGGAAATACAGTGGCCGTCGTGCTGGAAGGAAGCGGTGAAGCCAGAGCCGGGAAAGCTTTTTCAGGCAGCGTGGTGCATTGGTTTATTGTAAAAAATGGCAGGATCAGCCAGCTGCAATGTTACCGCGATACATTTCCGATCATCGAGGCCATGCAGGGTGGTAGGCCGTTCACGATAGCAGCAAATAGTTTTGGATCAGCACATTATACTAATAAATCAGTCACATCGCCGCGAACAACGGACAGCATTGTGTTTGACGAAGCGATTTTTGCTAATGCGCCGGCAACGGTAAAATCGGCCAGGGGCATGTATGGCGCACTACAAGGATTCAAACCCGAGGACATCCGCAAAGCATTTGCCCCAAATGTAGTGTGGCATATGTTCGGGCCGAGGGACATCATTGCATGGTCGGGGGAGCGCATCGGACCGATTGCGGCCGTAGAATCGGCAAAGCAGATCATTGAAACCATGCGTTTTGACCGTTTCAAGGCAGTCAGGATGCTTTACCAGGACAATGTTGCAGCTGTTTTGATCGATGAGCCGGGCGTTTCCAAAGCAAGCGGATTGCCTTTTCATACGAGCGTCGTGCACATTGTGGTCGTGAATGAAGATGCGAAAGTAGCGTCGATCCATAACCACGTCAATACAGCAGAAATAGTAGAAGCCTTTTTGGGCGGAAGACCTTATACAGTGAATTGAAAAGCATTTTAACCCTTAAAAGAAGAAAGCATGTCACTTACAGCAGAACAAAACAATGCGATTTGTGTTGAATTTTTCGAAACAGCCTGGAACACAGGTGTTGTACGCGAAGACTTACTGGCGTCCGACGCGATAGACCATTCACAAGTGGGCGGTAAAACAGTTTCTGAGCCTGGTTCGGCCAGTTTTAAAGGCATCGTGGGCATGTTCCGCGGCGCTATGCCGGATGCGAAGCTTAGCATTGAAGATCAGATATATGTAGCCGATAAAGTGGTGCACAGATGGAGACTCAACGGCACCGACACAGGCGGCGTTATGGGCATGCCACCATCAGGGAAATCCATCACATTAACAGGCACAACAACGGCACGCATGAAAGATGGCAAAATCGCTGAGCGCTGGGCCAATGTGGACGAACTGGGCTTATTGCAGCAATTAGGCGTTGTGCCTCCTCCTCCCGGAGCCGCCGCACATTAATAAAGCATTCGTAAACTCTCCTCGATATTTTTTAAAATTATTCAAACCCGAATTTTATGTCTAAAAAAGTACTCGCCATTTTATCGGAATATGGATATTGGGGCATTGAGCTGGTAGGCCCGCTCGAAAAACTCGAAGCAGCCGGTTATACCGTAGATTTTATTACGCCGAATGGCAAAAAAGCAGAAGCGCTGCCGCCAAGCTATGATACCACTTACGTAGATCCTCCTCTGGGCGTGTGTGTTACCACGCAGCTCGCAGCTGATAAAGTAAAAGCATTTGAAGCGACAAACCGTTTGGAAAACACTATGAACCTGTCGGAAGTGATCCCGCAGCGTCCATACTTCTCAACACCGGATTTCCTTCGCGCATTTGAAAAATATTATAGCGACCTCAAAATCGCACAGGACAAACTGACCGAAGAATACGACGCGGTGTTCCTGGTAGGCGGCAGCGGCCCGATCATCGACATGGTGAACAACCAGCGTGTGCATGACGTAATCCTTGCTTTTTACAAAAAACAAATGCCTGTTGCCGGAATCTGCTATGGCGTTGCGCCACTCGTTTTTGCAAGAGATTTCAACGAACGTAATTCCATCATCAAAGGAAAACACGTGACAGGTCACTGCATTGAGTACGATTACCACGACGGAACCGGATTCCTGCACACCGATCTGAACATGGGGCCACCGCCATATGTGCTGGAATACATTCTTTCCGACGCCGTAGGACCAGAAGGACAATATCATGGAAATTTCGGTAAAGAAACTTCCGTAATCGTTGACTATCCATTTATCACAGGCCGTTCATTGCAATGTTCATTCGAATTCGGGGAGCAGTTTGTGAACGTTTTGGACAAAGGCCTCACACGTTATGGCTGGTAAAACCGGGAATCAGAAGATCATTGAACAATTCCTTGCGGACGGCATGGATTACATGTTTGGCAATCCCGGCACGGTGGAGCAAGGTTTCCTTGACGCCCTGGCCGAGTATCCCGACATGAAATACATTCTCACTCTGCAGGAAACCATTGCGGTGATGATGGGGGACGGTTATGCCCGCGCCACACAAAAGCCGACATTGGTTCAGCTGCACAGCTCCCCGGGCATTGGTAATGCGGTAGGCGCTGTGTATCAGGCTAAAAGAGGTCATGCGCCCTTGGTAGTAATTGGCTCGGATGCCGGTGTGCAATACATGAATATGGATGCACAAATGGCCAACGATCTCGTAGCCATGATGGCGCCGGTGACCAAATATTCGACCATGGCCACCTCTTCGAAATCACTGCTTCGCACTTTGCGCCGCGCTGTAAAAATAGCGTCGACGCCGCCTATGGGACCGGTTTACGTTTGCCTGCCCATGGATGTCCTCGACGAGATCAACGATGAGCCCGTATTTCCAAGCTGCATTCCTTCCACGCGGGTTTTGCCTGCGCAGGAACTGATCAGGCAGTCAGCGGAAATGGTGCTGGCAGCCGAAAAGCCGATAATTTTCGTCGGTGACGGCATTGCCTATTCAGATGCAATCCCTGAGCTTACACATGTTGCCGAGCTTTTGGGCGCGGAAGTCTACGGTGTCGAATTCGGGGATCTCGTCATGGATAATACGCATCCATTGTATCAGGGCACCACGGGCCACATGTTTGGCTCGTTCAGCCACCCGATAACAACCAAAGGAGATGCAAACCTCATTGTAGGCACCTATATGATGCCGGAGGTTTTTCCTGAATTGGGTGAAATTTATGCGCCGGAAGCGAAAGTGATCCACTTCGATCTCAATGCTTATGAAATTGCAAAAAATCACCGCGTTGATCTGGGTGTGGTAAGCGATCCGAAACTTTCGCTTGCAGCATTGGCAGATGAAATTGAAGCAATGATGTCGGCTGAGCAGAAAACGAAGGCACACCAACGTATAGAGCACATCGGTAATGCCAAAAATGCAAGGATCACAGCTGAAAAGGAAGCAGATGATCAGCAGCAAGGCAAGTCGCCGCTTCATATGTCGCAGTTCACGAAAGTGCTGGCTGAGAAGCTGAATCAGGATGAGACGATTATTTTCGATGAAGCATTAACCAGCTCAGCGGCCGTGAGCCGTTACCTGCCACCGAAGCTTGCCAAGCAGTACTTTTTCACAAGAGGCGGTTCCTTAGGCGTTGGTTTTCCGGGTGCGATCGGTGCGAAAATCGCTAATCCTGAAAAAACGGTTATCGGTTTCTCCGGAGACGGGGGAAGCATGTACACGATCCAGACATTATGGTCTGCGGTGCGGCATAATACGGGAGCCAAGTTTGTGGTTTGCAACAATGGTTCTTACAAATTGCTGCAACTCAACATTGATCAGTACTGGCAGGAACGCGAAATTCCAAAACACGATCATCCGCTTCCCTTTGACCTTTCCTATCCAGCCATCCGGTTTGACATCCTGGCGCAATCCATGGGTGTAGAGGCGGTAAGGGTGGAAAGGGAAGAAGAAATTTTGCCTGCTATCGAAAGAATGCTGGCCGACGATAAGCCCTTTTTGATCGACCTGGTGCTGGAAGGCAGCCACAAGTCGGACTGGGTAAAGACGAACTGTTCACAGTAATACATAAACTATCCACCATTTTCAGAAATGGAACAACCTGGTTTTGACTACATTATAGTGGGTGCCGGAGCCGCAGGCAGCGTTTTAGCCAACCGGCTAAGCGCTGACCCGCAGATTCAGGTGCTGCTTATTGAGGCAGGAAGTAAGGATACGGAGCCTGCGATCCACGATCCGGGTGGCTTTGTAAGTCTCTGGGGATCAGATCTCGACTGGAACTTGTCCACTACGGATCAGCCCGGGTTGGGCGGCCGGTCCATTACGATCAACCAGGGCAAAGTACTGGGTGGCGGAACGGCGATCAATGCCATGATGTATGTCCGCGGCAACCCGGCCAATTTCAATGAATGGGAAGCCATGGGTGCAACAGGATGGAATTACCAATCTGTTTTGCCTTATTTCAAAAAATCAGAAAACTTTGAAAACGGCGCTTCGGAGTTTCACGCAACAGGCGGCGAACTGAGCATTCGCGAGTGTCCGGACGATGTGATGCGTTCCGAGCATTTTCTGATCGGCGCTACGCAGCTGGGTTATGATGGCCCAAACTGGGATTACAATGGCGCACGGCAGGAAAATGGTGCCGGATTATTGCAGTTTCACATTGATAAGAACAACCATCGCGACAGCAGCGCGTCTGCATTTTTGCATAATGTTGCAGAAAGGAAGAACCTGACGATCTACACTAATGTGCTCGTTTCCAATGTTCTGATCGATGATAGAAAAGCAATCGGTGTTGAGTTTCTTGCCAGCGCGGGCAATACAGAGCAGGTTTTTTGCAACAAAGAAGTAATCCTTTCTGCGGGCGCATTGCATACACCGAAAATAATGCTTTTGTCGGGCATAGGACCGGCAGATGAGTTGGAACAAAACGGCATACCATTGGTTGCTGACCTTCCGGGTGTTGGGAAAAATTTGCAGGACCACTTGCAGCTTCCCATGATTTTCCGTTCCAAAATCGCGATGCCCAACACGACGCTTTTGACGGGTAATGCTTTGTTCATTAAAGCAAGAGAAGAAAGCAGCGTCGTAGATCTGCAAATCAATTTTACACCAAGCTTACCCGGACCACTGGCGCCTGTGCTTCCCGACCTGGGCGGACCGGTCTGCATTTTTCTTCCGATCCTTGTGCAGCCTAAAAGTCGCGGAGAGGTGACATTACGCTCCGCTAATCCGGCAGACAAGCCTGTGGTTAATCCGAATTATCTGGATCAGGAAGCAGATGTGGAAGTGCTTTCCAAGGCCGTTGAATTGGTCAGAAAGCTTGCTAATACTCCTAAATTTCTCGAACTGAATGGCGGGGAGATGGTGCCTGGCGCGGATGCGGACATTAAAGCATTTGTGAGAAGCCAAACCACCACGATCTGGCATCCAGCCGGAACTTGTAAAATGGGCACCGATGCAATGGCCGTTGTGGACGCAGAACTAAGGGTCCACGGCATTCAAAATCTGCGCGTAGCCGATGCGTCTGTTATGCCTACGGTTACGAGCGGAAACACAGTGGCGGCCTGTTTCATGATTGGTGAAAAGGCAGCCGATATGATCCTGGCAGCACATCCTGTGGCCGATCTCAAAAGAGTCTAATCGATTGATTGAATTATAACTAACCTAAAATACAACATAATGCTAACGCAGGAAGCAATACAAGCACTGGCTCTTGACTGGTATAAAAAGCTGGATGTCCACGTCCCCATGGTTGAAGTTTTGCCGCTGCTTGCAGATGCCGAACTCGAAATGGTTTTCCCGGAAGCAACCGTTTATGGCTATGCAGGATTTGAAGGCTGGTTTCAGCGCGTGATCCGCATTTTCTTCGACGAAGTGCACACCGTGAAAGTGGTGGAGCCGGTCATTACAGGCAACACGGCTGTGGTGAAAGTGGTGGTGCAATGGGAAGCCAGCGTCTGGAATGCTCCCGAGCCATTCAGCAAGCGCATCAAATGCGATGCTTTCCAAACTTGGGAAGTGAAGTTGAATGATGCCGGAAACGTGATCATTACCAAATACATCGTCGACGGCCTCGAATATCATCAAGGCTCTGCGACGCTATAAATCAGGTTATTAACCCTTCTCTATTTTCTATAATCATGAAAAACGTTCCGGATACCAAGCTGGGAAGGATGTACAGAGAACACATCCAGCACATCCTAGATAAGAACATTGACGCGCTTTTGGACCAATACACAGATGACGCAACATTGATCAGCAGCTTCTCCAAATCACCGGTTATCTACAAAGGCCGCGACCAGGTGAACGAGCATATGCAAGGCATTCTGGGGATCGACGGACTGGAAACAGACATCGTTTTCTGGGCCGAGACCGAAAATCCCGAAACATTAATGATCACCGAACAGATCACAATGACAGTAGGAGGCCAGAAAAGCGAAATGCGCTTCGCCGACAGCTGGGTGCTGCAAGACGGAAAAATCGCCATTCACTTTGCTGGAATGGTGCAGCATCCGGACGGAACATTAGCCTAATTAAAACATAACCCATAACACTTTCCTCATGAAACTGGCAGGAAAAAAGATCGGCGTGCTCTTGGAGGCCGATTATTTTGAAAATGAAATATTCTATTACAAATTCCGCTTTCCCGAAGAAGGCGCTAACCTGCATTTTCTGACAAGGTTATGGGGACAGGATAAACTAACATTCCTTGGCCACGAATATCGTGCGCCGATGGACTGCTGGGAATCGTTCGAAAACATGAGCGATGAAGAACTGCGCACTTACGATGCCATCATCGTGCCTTCCGGCATGGTTTCGGACCGCCTTCGTTACACAGAAGACGTAGAAAAAATCCCACCCGCAACCGAATTCCTGAAACGCGTTTTTGCAGAACCTGGCATTTTGAAAGGCATCATCTGCCACGGATTATGGCTCACTGCACCCGCAACCGAGCTCGTTCGCGGCCGCAGGCTGGTGTGCCATAATAACCTCATTGGCGATGCCAAAGCGTATGGAGCCATTTATACCAATGAAGACGTGGTTGTAGACGGCGACCTGATCACCGGACGCTCTGGCGGGCATGCGCATTTGTTTGCCAAAAAAATCATTGAAACATTGTCAGCAGCTAACCCTAACTAATATGAGCGCGACATTTTTTCACCTGGCACTGACCGTTAAGAACCTCGCTAAATTCGAGGAGTTTTATTCAAAATATTTTGGCTTTCGACGGGCAAGGGTCATCAGTCTGGGCGACGACGCCGAGCTGGTTTTCCTTAAAAATGACGACAACATTTACTTTGAAATCTTCCCGCCCGAAGAAGACCGCCCTTACCCGATGTCCGAAGCCGACGGCCCACATTATCCCGGCTTGCGCCACATTGCATTTTCCGTGGACGACATTGATGCCAAAGTAGAAAGCATGGGTGAAGACGCCGTCATCACCCTCGGCCCGCTGCATTTCGACGACGTGATCGAAGGCTGGAAAACCGTCTGGCTCAAAGACCCGGAAGGCAACATTATCGAAATCACCCAGGGCTACCGCGATCAGGAAGACCTTGCATAATAGACTCTCAAACACCTTTACCAACTAACGCATGAATATAAATTTCACTTTTTCAGATACCATTGCAGGGTATATCACGGGATATAATGCAGAGGAACGCTGGTTTACCGTGGAGACGTCGGATAAGCGTCCTTTTAAGATCAACCTGATCGCTTCCACCTATGCACGCGGTGTGCAGAACCTGACAGAAGGCTGGCAGGATCCGGGCGATATCGCTCCGTTTTTGTCTACGAACGGCCAGTACGTTTTCGCTTACGGAACATTTTATCCCAATGCTGGCGCAGATGAAAGCACGTTTGAAGCGCAGCAGCTGATTTTCCCGGGTAAGGAGCCAAAAGCCTATCGCCACGAGGAGCAGAATTACTGGATCACGCAGATCAGCTCGATCGCTTCCAGCTATCTGAAATGGCAGTTTGATTATCCGAAAGAGGAGATCAACTACAAAAATTACCGCACAATGCTCCATTTGGGAGGTTCCAAAAAAGGAGATTACTTGCAGGAAACGGACACGATTTCAAGAATGGTTTACGGATTTGCATCGGCATATCTGTTAACCGGAAAAGACGAATTCCTGGAAGGTGCTGAGCTTGGAACAGAATATCTGCGCGACCACATGCGCTTTTTTGACCAGGACGATGATCTCGTTTACTGGTACCACGGCTTGAAAGTGGAAGGCCAGAAAGAAACCAAATTGCTGACTTCGGAATTTGGCGATGACCTGGATTCGCTTCCTATGTATGAGCAGATCTACGCATTGGCAGGCCCGACGCAAACTTACCGCATCACCGGCGATCAACGCATCCGTGATGACATTGACAAGACCATTGATCTTTTTGAAAAATACTTCAAAGACCACGACGGCGAAGGTTATTTCTCACATTTGCACCCGATCACATTGGATGCGCACGAGGAATCATTGGCACATAACAAAGCCCGCAAAAACTGGAACTCGGTGGGTGACCACGCGCCAGCTTACCTGATCAACCTCTGGCTGGCCAGCGGGGAGCAGAAGCATGCCGACTTTTTGGAATATACATTTGACACCATTACCAAGTATTTCCCTGACTACGAAAACAGCCCGTTTGTCCAGGAGAAATTCTTCGAGGATTGGAGTAAAGACCAAACCTGGGGATGGCAGCAAAACCGCGCAGTAGTAGGCCACAACCTGAAAATTGCGTGGAATTTGATCCGTCAGCAGTCGCTTACTCCGAAAGAAGAATACCTGGCATTTGCCAAGAAAATTGCTGAACTCATGCCTGCGGCTGGCTCTGATCAGCAGCGTGGAGGCTGGTATGACGTTGTGGAACGCGTGCAGAAAACGGGTGATAAGCACCAGTTTGTATGGCACGATCGCAAAGCATGGTGGCAACAGGAGCAAGCGATCCTTGCTTACCTGATCATGTACGGGGTTTTGGGAGATGAAGAATATGAAAAACAAGCGCGTGAGGCGGCTGCATTCTACAATGCATTCTTCCTGGATAATGATGATGGCGGTGTGTATTTCAATGTGTTGGGCAATGGTATGCCGTATCTTTTGGGAACAGAGCGTTTCAAAGGAAGCCACTCAATGAGTGCATATCACAGCACAGAACTATGCTATTTGTCAGCAGTTTATATCAATTTGCTGATCACCAAGCAGCCAACTTATTTCTACTTTAAGCCATATCCAAACGGCTGGAAGGATAACATTCTGCGTGTTTCGCCGGACATTTTGCCTCCTGGAAGCGTGTATATCAGCGAAGTTTTCATTGACGATCAGCCTTACAGCGATTTCGATGCCTACGGACTTACCGTGAAACTTCCTGAAACAGAGGAACGTATCCGCGTAAAAGTACAGATCAGTTCGGCCAAGTAATTTGAACCACATTAAGAAACTATTCAGATGAAAGTTACCATTACGGATCAGGAAGAAATTACGGTGGTTGCGGTCTCCGGCGATATAGACAGCAAAACGGCGCCCGAATTTGAAAGAAATGCAAAGGTAGCCATGGACAAAAGCAAGAACATCGCGATTGACCTCACCGAAGTGGGCTTCATGTCCAGCGCCGGGCTGCGCGTATTGCTGATGGTTTACAGGAATATCAGGTCGCAGGAAGGGAAAGTGGTGCTGGTGGGGGTTTCGGAAGAAATCCAGGACGTCATGTCAACCACGGGTTTTATCAACTTTTTTACGATCGTGGAAAAGCCGGAAGACGGAGTTGCATTCCTAAAACAAGACTAATCCATGGCAACAGATATCAGGATTGATTACTACCCGACGCACGAGCAGCAGGGGATCAAATTCAGACGGGGACATGCATTGCCATTTGGTGCGACTATGGTCCCTAACGGAATCAATTTCAGCATTTATTCCAGCGAAGCCATCGACTGTACGCTCGTATTGTTCGAAAGGGGCGAGGCCGAACCATTTGCAGAAATCCGTTTCCCTGAGGAGTTCCGCACGGGCAATGTGTATTCCATGATCGTGTTTGATCTGGATTACGAGCGCCTGGAATATGGTTACCGCATGGACGGCCCGTTCAAGCCCGAAGAAGGTCATCGTTTTGACAAAAGCATCATACTCAGCGATCCCTACGCCAAAGCCATTGGCGGACGGGATTCCTGGCTGGCCAAGCCGAATTGGGATAACATTTACCCGTATCGCTCACGCCTCGTTTTCGAGGATTTTGACTGGGAAAACGACCACCCGCTCGAAACGCCGATCGAGGATCTGGTCATTTATGAAATGCACGTGCGCGGCTTTACGCAGCATCCGTCATCGAATGTCAAAAATCCAGGCACATTTGCGGCCATCCGCAGCAAAGTGGCTTACCTGAAAGATCTGGGGATCAATTGCGTGGAGCTGATGCCGATCTATGAGTTTGATGAATGGGAAAACAGCAAGGAAAACCCGGTTACAGGCGGTCTGATCGTCAATTTCTGGGGTTACAGCACGGTTAATTTCTTTTCTCCAAAGGCAGGTTATGCCGCAACGGGAAAGTTTGGCATGCAAGTGGACGAGCTGAAAACGCTCGTGAAAGAACTCCATAAAAATGGCATTGAAGTAATGCTGGACGTGGTTTTCAATCACACAGCCGAAGGCGATCACCGCGGGCATACTATCTCTTTCAGGGGAATTGATAACAAAACCTATTACATGTTGACGCCTGAGGGTTATTATTTCAATTTCTCAGGAACCGGCAACACATTGAACTGCAACAATCCGGTGGTGCGGAATATGGTTTTGGACTGTCTGCGTTACTGGGCAGCCGATTATCACATTGACGGTTTCCGTTTCGACCTCGCTGCCATTCTCGGCCGCGACCAAAACGGAGCACCATTAAGCAACCCGCCATTGCTCGAATCGCTCGCTTATGACCCTATTCTGGCCAAATGCAAGCTCGTGGCAGAAGCCTGGGATGCAGGCGGATTGTATCAAGTAGGCTCATTCCCTGCTTACGGACGCTGGGCGGAATGGAACGGAAAATACCGCGACTCGATCCGGAAATTCCTGAAAGGCGACGAAGGTCTGGTTGGTGAAATGGCGCAATGCATCCAGGGATGGCCTGATTTGTATTATTATCGCGGCCCGACGGCCAGCATCAATTTCATCGCCTGCCACGATGGTTTCACGCTTTATGACCTATTTGCTTACAATGAAAAACACAACGAAGCGAATGGAGAGAATAACAATGATGGTGGTAATGATAACCATTCATGGAATTGCGGGATCGAAGGTGAAACAGATGATGCGTACATTAATCAGCTCCGTCACAAGCAGATAAAGAATGCATTATCGATCCTGATGGTCAGTCAGGGTGTGCCGATGATCTTGTCTGGCGATGAGGTTGGGGTGACCAAAAACGGTAACAACAATACTTATTGCCATGATAACGAGCTCAACTGGTTGGATTGGAGCCTGATGGAAAAGAGCGCGGACATTTATCACTTCGCGCAACGCATCATGCGCTTCCGCCGTGCCCACCCGGTGCTCAGGAGCA
Source organism: Dyadobacter alkalitolerans DSM 23607 (assembly GCF_000428845.1). GTDB lineage: Bacteria > Bacteroidota > Bacteroidia > Cytophagales > Spirosomataceae > Dyadobacter > Dyadobacter alkalitolerans. Next base: position 198,815 of record NZ_AUAS01000009.1, read on the forward strand.
GGACGCATTTCCAGCACAGGGACTATGTGGGAAGCGGTTTCGCGGACATAACATTCCACGGAACCCAAGCCTGGCAACCCGATTTTTCACCCAGCAGCCGCTGCCTGGCATTCATGCTGGACGGCGCCCACGCTAAAAGCGGAACCATTATAGACGACTCCATCTACGTAGCGATGAACTCTCATTGGGACGGCCTGTACTACGAACTCCCACCTCTCCCGAATGGACAAAGCTGGCACCTGGCCGTGAACACGGACATGCCGTCAGGTGAAGACATTTACGAGATCGGCAAGGAGCCGAGGTTGGAGGATCAGGGGAGGTTCTTGGTTGGGGGGAGAGCGACGGTGGTGTTGGTTGGGAAGTAGCCCTTCGGCTACACCCAGGGTGCCCTTCGTCCGCCCGGCGGCCCGGTCCGCTCAGGGTGACAGGAGTGGGTGAGCGGCAGCGTTGTTAGCAGGGGTGCTAGCAGTAGCGCCCTTCGGCTCCGCTCAGGGTGACAGGCTGGTTGGCTTTGTTAGTGGTTACTTTAGAAGTAGCGCGCCCTGTCAGCCTGAGCGGAGTCGAAGGCACGTCCGAGACGCGGCTCACAAGCACGATGAGTGCGACACGACAGCAACACAAAAAAGTAAGATTTAAACCTAAAATAATTGTTTCAAAACTTATAAAACAACATCATGGCATTTCAAATAGAATCCCTAATAGAGAATCAGGAGGCGCGGTTTACATTGCATGGTGAGCTGGATTCGCTTTCCGCGCGGGTGTTTCAGACCGAGATTGAGAAAATTGCAAATCAGCCGATTGATTCGTTGGTGCTTGATATGGAGGACCTTAACTTTATGTCCTCTGCCGGGCTCCGCGTTTTGATTTACTCAAAACAAAAAATCGGGCCGAAATTATCCATTTACATTGTGAAACCGCAGGAACTGATCGTGGACACGCTTACCAAAACGGGTCTGCAGCACAGCGTTACTATCGTTGATCAATATCCAGTTTAACATCTCCTGATAATGGAATCGAAAAGTTTTCCCGGCACTGTTGATTCTCTCGATTCGCTACGGGAATACATTGGTGAGCTCTCGGAAAAGGCTGGTTTGGCCAAAAAACCGACTTACAGCCTCAAACTGGCGGTCGATGAGATTGCTACAAACATCATTTTGTATGGTTACCAGGAACCAGGGATCGAAGCGGATTTTCAGGTGGTGAGTGAGATCACCCCGGATAAACTCGTGGTGATCCTGGAAGACATTGCCGCGCCGTTTGACCCGCTCGCGAAAGACCTGCCCAATGCGCAGGATCTGACGCTCTCGCTGGAAGAACGCGGCATTGGCGGTCTTGGTATTTTCCTGACAATCAATGGTGTAGATGAGTTTTCCTATGAATATGCCGATGGAAAGAACCGTAACAAATTTGTAATGAAAATTGCCGCAACCTGAGTCCTATGGTTGAGAATTCTACTGTTACCAATCCATTTCCGGGCCTTAGGAGTTATGATTATGATGATCATGCTTTATTCTTCGGCAGGGACGCGCACATCCGGGAGTTGAAAAACAAACTCCTGGACGGGCGTTTTCTTGCGTTGATTGGATCGTCGGGAAGTGGTAAATCTTCTTTGATCAAAGCGGGCCTCATTCCATCGCTGGAAGAAGGCGACACGGCAGACCGCTGGGCGGCAGACCGCTGGGCGGCAGACCGCTGGGCGGCAGACCGCTGGGCGGCAGACCGCTGGGAAGTGATCATTTTCCGGCCAGGGGGAAATCCCGTGAGAAATTTCGTAGAGGCCCTGAAAGTGGCCCTGCGGGACATCGATCCGCTTTGGGACGGCCGCGATCCATTGGCTCTGGAAAAAGAACTTGGCAGGGATCCCAAACTTGCCTTAACATTGCTTTCGGCGATCCGTGACCAGAAGGTTCTGCTGGTGATTGATCAGTTTGAGGAGCTGTTCCGCTATGAGCTTTCGGAAGATTTTTCGGGTAAAAACAGGACCAATGCATTTGTAAAACTGCTTTTGACCCTTATTAACCAGCGTGAGCTTCCGGTGCACGCCGTGATCACGATGCGGTCGGATTATCTGGACCATTGCACGGAATTCAACGGCCTGACCGAGATCATTAATAAGGGCTATTATCTGCTTCCGAAAATGAATCCGGAGGAAGTTAAGCAGGTCATTGTAGGCCCTGTTGAGTCGGTAGGCGCCAGCATTGAGCCTGAACTCGTTGCAGGTTTGCTTAAAGAATTGGCGGATAACCCGGATTTTCTGCCCATTCTGCAGCATGCATTGATGCGCACCTGGGACCGCTGGAAATCGACCAAACCATTCTCGTCTCCCGTATCGCGTGCTGACTATGAAGCCATTGGTGGCATGCAGGAGTCGATTACCATGCATGCGGAGGAAATCTACACGCAGCGGCTGGACGAAAAAAGGCGGAATGCAGCAGCCAAACTTTTCAAATCCCTCATTGTCCTGGGCCCCAGCGACACCTCCTCGCTGCACCCGACCGTCTTGCGCGAGATCATCCAGATCACCGGCATTCCCGATTATCTGCTGATCGACGTCATCATGGTTTTCCGCGAAAATGGTGTTTCTATCCTGACGCCAAAACCAGGCGTAAAGATTGATCACGACTCGATCATTGACGTTTCGGTGGAAAAAGTGCTCACATTCTGGGAGCGGTGCAGAAAGTGGATAGAGGAGGAGCTCGAATCTGCTAAGCTTTACAAGCAGCTAAGTTACTCGGCTTCACTTTACCAGGAAGGCCGCACGGGACTTTGGGTTAATCCCGAGCTGCAACTGGGACTTAAATGGCTGAAAGAAAGCGAGCCGACATTGGAATGGGCGCAGCGCTATGATCCGTTTTTCGAGCGTGCGACCAATTTTTTGGATTACAGTAAAAAACAATACGAACTCGAAGTTCGCCAGAATGAGGATCGTCAGAAACGGGAGCTGCGCAAAGCCAGAATATTCGCTTCGGTGCTCGGGATCAGCTCATTAGTGTCATTACTATTTCTGATTGTCGCACTTGTATTGCGTACGCAGGCACAGCAGAGTGAGAAAACGGCCCTGGAAAAGGAAAGCCTGGCATTGGAGGAACGGAAACGGGCTGAGGATCAGACACGCGAAGCCATTGCGCAAAAGAAAATCGCAGAACAACAAGGCACATTTGCCGAGCTGCAAAAGACATTAACCGAAGAACAAAAAGGCATTGCGGTAAGGGAACAGGAGAAAGCCGTGAAGGAGAGCATTGCCGCAAAAATCGCCAGGCAAATCGCTGAGGAACAAAAGATCCAGGCTGACAATGCCAGAAAAGCGGCGGTGGAATCTCAGAAACAAACAGAAATTCAAAAAGAATACGCCGTAAGCGCGCAGAAAGAGTCGGAAAGGCAGAAAGTGTATGCGCAATCGGCTCAGAAAGAAGCGGAAAGCTCTCGGAATGATGCATTGAAACAGCGCTCCAAAGCAGTGGCCCGTTTCATTGCGATCCAGTCATTTCAAATGCCGGCCGGTGATGAACTGACTGCATTATTGGCTTTGAAAGCATATGATTTTAATATAAAAAATGGCGGGGAACGCGAGAATCCGGATATTTTCAATGCGCTATCCAAAGCAGCGGGCGCGAAGGCAACATTAATTGCACATAATGACATTGTGCGCGTCGTTGCCGAGCCGCAAGCCGGCAATTCGGTTTTCGCAACGGCGGGGGACGATGGTGTGGTCAGCCTATGGAATTATCTCACGCCTACGGCCAAGCCGCTTCTTTTCCGAAATCCGAGGCAAACTTTCAAAAGCATTCGTTCCGTCGCGTTTACGCCTGACGGAAAAACGTTTTTTACGGGCTCGTCCAATGGTCAGATCGTCCGTTGGGACAGTTTTATGCCGGGCGCGCCACCTGCTAAAACCATCGTAGGGCACGACGGCATCGTGTTTTCGCTCACGGTGAAGAACATTAATAACAAGCCGCATCTGCTCTCTGTAAGTTCTTCCGGGCAGGTGAGGCTTTGGGATATCAGCGACAAAAAGCTGGATGTCGTGAGAAATATCAATGTCGGCACCGAGATCGCCTCGGTTGAAATCCTGGCTGACGGCCAGTATATGTTCCTGGCAACCGGAACGGGCAAGCTCATCCGTGTGGACCTGACCAAACCAGATGCAAAACCAGCTGAATACAACCTCCCCGGCCTCCGCGGAAGGCTGCTCTCCATGGCATTCACGCCTGATCAGAAGCATTTATACTTCGGCACCAGCTCGGGAATGCTTTACAATGTGCGCATGAACAATAACGAGCCCGTTCCAAACTCAATGAACGGAACACAGGGAACGCACACTTCGGGCATAACCAGCATTGCTTTCGCGCCAGACGGAAGCCGCATTGCCACAGCTTGCTATGACTGGAAAATACGCATCTGGAATGCAAAAGAAGATATTTCCAAACAACAGCCTGTATTATTGAGCGATTTCGATTACTGGGTAATGGACATTCAATTTACCCGGGACGGGAACAAATTGCTGGCTGCCGGAGCGGATAAAACGGTCCGGATATGGGACATTAATTCGGCTGCACTGTTTGCCGAAGTTTCTAAAAAGGTAAAACGCGAACTGACCGAGGAAGAGTGGGACCAATACATTGGAAAGGATATTCCTTACGAAAAACTGTCCCGGAACATCAGATAATATGAAAAGATTTTTACCCATTTTGATCCTCCTAACCCTTGCTTTTGCAGGCACAAAGGCCCACGCACAAGAGGATTGCGATGCAACGGTGATCATTCCCGAGGCTGACAGAAAATACAGGACCGGTAATTTTGATGATGTTTTTCAAATTCTAAACCCTTGCCTTAAAACCAGATTTTCGCCGAATGCCCAAGTGCAGGCCTACAAGATCATTGCATTGACATATCTCGCGCTGGACTCCTTGCCACAAGCGGCCACGGCTGTTCGTAACTTGTTGATAGCCAATCAAAATTACGAGCCGGAATTCTCCGCATTACCCCAGTTCAAAGATTTGGTGGCGCAGCAACGCGATCTCATGGACCGCATCATTCAGATCACGTCTGTATCCAAAAAAGCGGAAAACCTTCTGCAAGTGCCCGCCACCGTAACCGTTTTGACCCAAACTGACATTGTGAAGCGCGGCTATAAAGATCTGACCCAAATGCTGAATGACATTCCGGGCTTCGACGTCATCAGAGGGAACGGGCCGTCTTATGTCACATTCTACCAGCGCGGTTACCGCTCTACTTCCAACGACCGCACCATTCTCCTTGTGGACGGCGTAGAGGAAAACGACCTGAATTCAGACAACATCCCCATTTCCCGGCAATATGCATTGTCCGACATCGAGCGCGTGGAAGTGATTTATGGCCCGGCTTCGACTATGTATGGCGCAAATGCATTTGTAGGCGTTATTAACCTCATTACCAAGCGTTTTTTGGATCGCGAAATGCCGGAAGGCAAGAAAATGGTGGTTTCTACGAACGGCCAAGTGCGCTATGGATCTCTAAATACAAAACTAATTGACGGTGTGGTGACCATGCGGACAAAGGACGTTGCAGTTTCGGTAACCTCGCGCTATTTCGCTTCCAACGAACTGGATTACAGCCGTTATCCCGAATGGAATTACGATCCGAGAACTGCCGATAACTATCCTACACAACAGAACATCAACGGTGCGGCCGCGCAGACTTACATTACCACCAACAAGCTCAACACGCTTTTCCCGAACAGCGATCTTTATCAGGTTGGCTATGACGCAAACGGCGCTGCTAATGCACTGAGCCTGACCAATGCCGGGAAGGCAAAGGCGGCCGAACTGGATAATGCTAATTTATTCCAGGCGAATGTGAACGGGAGTCCGGTGGGTTTTAATGATGATTCAAAAAACTTTTTTATCCGGGCCAAAATCGAGTTTAAAGATTTCATGATCTCGCTCATGAGCTGGAAAACGGATGAGGGCGCAACACCCTGGTATACCAACCGCTCCCGCATCGTAACACCCGAAGCTTCGCGCTGGGTGGCCAACAACAAGGCGTTTTCTTTGACCTACAATAAATTCATTTCTGAAAAAGTCCAGATCCTGAACCTGACTTCCTACCGGCTCCATGAGCTGAATGGTGCAACCAATTTGCCCACTTACAGAGGTTATTTCAATGGCAGTTACGGCATTATCGATCTGCTTAACCAGCGCAAGCCAACGTATTCGATCCCTTACTGGTATCGCGTTTCGAACCAGTTGCGTAACGAGTTTCGCGTATTGCTCACACCGTTGCCGAAGCTTGACATCAACAGCGGCATCGAAATCAGGAACAGTATTATCCAGGCCAACTACATTACTTCGCAAACCGAAAACGCAGACGAAACCGGACGCCCGGATTCCACATTGGCAGGCGGCGATAACTTCCGTGTTTTTGACATTGGTATATTCACACAAGCCACTTACAACTGGACCGAAAGCCTGAAAATGGTGCTCGGTTCACGGCTCGACCACAATCAGATCCGTTCAAAGGGAGGATATGGCTTCGTGTTCAATCCGCGGGTCAGTTTGATTTACTCCAAAGGTAAATTTGTATTCAAAGGTATTTATACAGAGGCATTTAAGGATGCTTCCTATCTTCAAAAATACGCCACGAACCGCGAGCGCGCGCTGAATAATCCCACTTTGCAGCCCGAGCGCGTGAAGAATGTGGAAGGCAGCGTTTCAGTCCGGTTCAATAAAGCAATGTCCTTTAATGTAGCAGGTTATGTAGCCAATTACAGCAATGCGGTAGGGCTTGCCGCTGCCACGACGCCGGCGGGCTTGCCTACGCAGCAGTTTCAGGCATTGGGCAAGCAGCGCATTATAGGTATTCAGTCGGAAGCGCGTTATGATGTGAAAAGGCTGAATGTCTGGGGCAATTTTACTTACAGTAAGCCGCGCGATCTTAGTAAAGTCGAAGGCCAGAAGATTCCGGTCAGCGACATTGCACCCTGGTCGGCTAATCTGGGAGCAGTATATGAGCCGGTTAAAAACCTGAGCATCAGTGTTACCAACAATTATGTAAGCGCAAGAAAATCAGGCATAGGAACTTCGGGAAGCAGCAATCCGATCACGCGTTTTGAACCGATTTACTTGCTGAACTCGACATTGACCTATCATAACATTCTGAATATGTTCAGCTTGCAGGTTCAGGTTTCCAATGTCTTTAATCACGAATATTTTGTGCCGGGCATCCGGGCGGCCGAGGGCGTTACGTCTGCGTCGCGTTACCCGCAGGAAGGTCGTGTGTTCTCGGTCGGGCTGCTTTTTGATACAAACCGCAAATAAAAACCGGCTCTTCGAAATGGAATTGATGCATATAAATCCTCCTCGCTTAATGGAAACAAGGTTTGAAATCAGAAATTCGGAGTTCCTGCTCATGAAGCTGGACCATCCCGAACGCCTGGATGAAATGGGGGCGCTCCGGGTGCTGGCCTGGAAGGACGAGCAGGGCATAAGCCAGGATTTTTTCTCACATAAAGCGTGGCTGGACGATGAAGATCTGCTGGCGCACCATTGGGTGATCTTGCATAATAAGTCAATTGTGGCCGCTGCCCGCATGACCTTCCATACGGATTACAAATCGGTCCCGCACGCAGATTTGTTCGACGGGTCCATCCTGGAAGGTTTCGGAAATGGCCCTTATGCATCTCTGAACAGGCTGGTGGTTGCGCCGGAATATCGTGGAAACGGCTTTTCAACATTACTCGACGAAGCCCGCATTCAGTATGCAGCAACCCTTGGCGCCAGGCTGATCGTCGCCCAGCCCGTTGCGTCACGCATTAAGCCGCTGGAAGATCTTGGATTTTTCTATCTGGGGAAAATCAGGCCATTGTATCAAATGCCCGAACGGCAGATCTATTTTATGATTAAAGAATTAGGAGTTTAACTGGTGAAAAAAATCAAGGACATATCGCGGATGCTCAACATCAGAAAGGACGAGGAAAGCCTCGTGAGCCTGCTGATGGCCTATTCTTTTTTTATGGGCGGCGCAACGGCATTGTTCTACACCGTGGTGGCTTCGTCGTTTCTGATGAGCTTCGACCGCTTAATGTTGCCCCAGGTTTACGTGGTCGGCGGCGTATTCGTTTACCTGCTCGGATTGGGCTTAACCCGCATTCAAAAACGCATTCCTTTTGACCGGTTAGGCGAAAATGCATTGCTTTTCCTGATCATCTCCATCGCCATCTTCCTGGTCATTTATCATCTTACAGGCAGTAAATGGGTTTTCTTTTTTCTCTTTATCTGGAACCGGATTTTTGTTCTGGTCAATGGCGTCACGTTCTGGGCAGTGGTTGTGAAGCTGTTCAATTTTCAGCAATCCAAAAGGTTATCCTCGCTCATCAACAGCGGAGAAGTTTTTTCCTCTGTCATTATGTATCTGGCGGTTCCGGCCCTGGTGAGGATTTTGCCGATTGACTCCCTACTGATCCTGGCTGTTGGTTTCCTGATTGTCTGCGCAGTTTTATTGAGAAAAATTCACAAACGTCACGTAACAACGGATCACACACGCATTGAAATCAAACCGAAACCAGCCGAGCATGTGGCGACGGACGCTGTGGATCCTAAATATTTCCGCAACATTTTTCTGCTCGCACTGCTGCCCGTTTTTGCGTTGTTTTATGTCGAATACATTTTCTTCACGGAGTCGCGCAATGTGTTCCCGAACAAAGAATCGCTGGCCAGCTTTCTTGGGTTTTTCTTTGGTATCAGTGCCATTCTTGAATTTTTTATCAAAACATTTTTCTACAATAAGCTCATTAGCAAATACGGCTTGAAGCTCGGCATTCTGATCCTGCCTTTGAGCCTTGTTTTCAGCTTTGCCGTTTCGGTGATCTATGGTTTGGGTTATGACACGGCGGCCATCTTTTTTGCCTGCATTGCGCTTTCCCGGTTTTTCATGAGTGCGGTTCGCAAGGCCATTGCTGAGCCGGCATACCAGGTTTTATATCAGCCCATTCAGGCACGTTTCAGGCTGAATGTTCAGGGCCGGATCGAAGGCCGGGCCAAGGCGATGGGTGGTTTGGCGGCTGGTGTTCTGCTTTTTGTGCTGGTCAACATTTCGCGGATGGACGCCTTGCAGCTGGCGATTTTGTTTTTGGTGGTGGCGGTTTGCTGGACGTTTGTGGCATTCGTAGGGGAAAACTCTTACAAGAAAATGGTGCGCGACAAGATTTTTGATTTCCCAGAAAAATCGAAGAAAAACGCTTCCTATACACCAGGGCACGCTATTTCTGAAAAGCCGTTTGAACAACTTATTAACCAGATTTTTTCACCCAAAGAAGAAGACCGCATTGAAGCGGCGCTGGGACTGGGCGGCACGAACCGGTTCTTGTCGTACAAATATCTCATCCCGTTATTGCAGGATCCCAACAAACGTGTGCGTGAAGCGGCCATATACACGGCCGGCGAGTTGAAAAGGGCAGAACTGTGGCCTTTTTTAATGGAGCAAATGGAGACCGATCGCTACTTTACCGTTGCATTCGATGCGCTGGTGAAGTCGGGGCCTCCTTTGTTGAAATACATTGAAAAATCATTTTTAAGCAATGAGGATAACCGTTACCGGCAGCTGCATTTGCTCAAAATCGTGGAGCAGATTGGTGGTCCGGAAGCGATCCGCCTTTTGCGCAGAAACCTGGAAAACCCCAACCGTTTTGTAAAAGACAAGGTGCTGGAAGCATTGCGGAACCTGCGTTACACGTGCAACACCACGGAGCAAACATTCATGCTGAACGAGCTGGACGAACATTTGAAAACATTCGCCTGGCTGCTCTCGGCGCAGCACGATCTTTCGGATGCCTACGAGCCGGAAAGCCAGCTGATGCTGAATCTGGAGCGGGAGAGGATGCGGATCATGCGCAAAGCTTTCATCGTTCTGGAAGCCGTTTATGGCTCCCGTTTTCACGCCGTAACATTGCTCAAAAGCGATCAGGCAACCGATGCACGCGACTACCTGACCGAAATCTGTGACTTGCTTTTGCCCGAAAACATTAAAAACAAAGTCCTGCCATATCTCGACAGCGACTCGCTAGATGAAATGCGCCGCCGCTATGCAGAAATTTATCCACTCGCAACATTATCCGTGGAAGAGCGTCTGATCGACATTATTAATAAGGATTACACCAGGATTTCGCGCTGGACAAAAGCGGTTGCGATCAAAGAGTTGCGTCATTTTGGTGCCGGAATTGTGACGCCTGTGCTGGTTGCTAATGCTGTTTCCAGGTCTAAGATTATTTCTGAAACATCATTTTACGTCCTCCGAATTGTAAATCCTGGCCGTTTCCGCTCCTTAATGGAAGCAATGACCAGGAAACATGATGCTTTTCACATTGAGATCATGAAGCCGCTTGAATGGCTTTCGACCGAAGAAGATCTGCTTGTTTCCAAGCTCCGCCGCCTGCGCGAAACGCATGCATTAGGCGGACTACTAAGCGGGGAGTTGCAAAAAGTGCTGCTCACTTCGGCCTATTTCCAGGAAGAGAGTGGCGAAGTGGTGGATCTGCGGAAACACCTGAGCGACGGCGACGTTTCAATCCTTGTGACTTATGGAAAATTGTTTTTCTCCAAAATCGGCGCACTGGAAGCCGGTAACATCCGCAATGTGGCTGAACTGACTGCAATGGGTGTCGCTATGATCCCGAATGTGCTGGAAGACACGGAGTTTTATATCATTGAAAATTTTCTTTTAAAAGATCTTAATATCAGGCAAAATGTGGAGGAAAGTGTTGAGATCCGTTAAGTTACTAATCATTCTGATCTGTCTGACCGGCTCGGAAAAGCTTTGGGCACAGCTTGCAAATGTGGCAAAGCCGGATGTGGGAAGGCCATTGTCGGGCTATTATTCTTCTGCTGAATATCGTGCACACGACCAAAACTTCGCCATAGCACAGGACAGGGCAGGCATGATGTATTTTGCCAATTTCGCGGGTGTACTTGAATTTGACGGCGTGGAGTGGAAAACGATCCAGACGACAAATATCACACGCGTATCTGCCCTGGCGACGGACGCAAAAGGTCGGGTGCTTGTAGGAGCGAACGGGGAATTCGGTTATCTGGGTAAGGACGCTTTCGGTGTCCAGCGGTTTGTGAATCTGTCAGCCAAATTGAAAGAAAAATTTGCACAAATTATTCAAATTATCCCTACCAAAGCCGGCGCTTGGTTTGTAACGGATCAGATCAACTTTTTTTGGAATGGCACAACGGTGAAGCCATTCAAGCACAACCTGAAAATCCAGGCGGCGTTTCCTTTCAAAGAGGAAATGCTGGTTTATGCCAAGAATAAAGGGATGATCCGGATCAATGGTGATCAGATCTCCCAAATCGAGCAGAATAGTGACGTGCCTGCTTTGCTGGACCTTACTTCGGTGGTACAGCTTGGGGATGGATCTGCGCTTCTGGTAACAACAAGTCAGGGCATTTTTAAATTAAAAAATAACCGCATTGAGGTCATTGACGGCAATGTAAATCCGGTGATTGTACGCAATCAAGCAACTTATGCAACCAAATTACAGGACGGAACAATTGCTATCAGCATGGCAACGGGCGGCATGCTGGTGGTGAATGCAGATGGAAATGTGCAATATCCTGTGGCAGCCGACACGGATTTACAGGAAACGCAAGTGTCAGCCATGTTTACCGACCGAGAGCACAATCTCTGGGTCGCGCTCAACGATGGTATCGCTCGCTTTGATCTGCCTTCACCGATCTCACTTTTCGACAGCCGGGATGGTCTGAGAGGTTCCGTAACTGCTATCAGGCGGTTTCAGGGACGGGTTGTGATAGGCACATTAAATGGATTATATTATGTTGAAAACAACCAGATCGTTCACGTTGGCGGCTTTTCGGGAAGCTGTCTGGGCCTGGATGAGGCAAATGGCACGCTATACATTGCTTCAAACAAAGGGCTTTTTCAATGGACCAAAGGGTCAGGGATTTCAAGAATCAACTCGGTTTTTTCACTGAGCGTAACGGCTTCACGCACTGGTAATGAGCTCTTTGTTGGCTTGCAGGACGGCTTAACCAGGTTAACGCGGGCTGGCAATGAATGGCGGGCAGAGCGGGTAACGGCAGTTAACGAACAAATAGTAGGCGCTACCGAGTCCTCCCCATCGACTTTCTGGCTCGAAACGCTTTCCAATGGCATTATCAAGCTGGATGGGAAATCGGGAACCATTAAACGTTTTTCTGCCGCCCAAGGCATTTCCAGCCCATTATACAACAAACTGTCTTTGTATGAAGACAAGTTAATAGTCTCTAATAAGGATGGCCTGTTCGAGTATCAGCCTCAGTCCGACCGTTTTACCCGTGCGATTTGGCTGCATGCAGAGAAAACGTGGTTTGATCGTGTGCAAGGGGATGACAAGGGCAATGTCTGGACCACACGCGGCGACAAAAAATCAGCATCATTTTTCAAGAAGAAGCCTTCCGGCGACTTCGAACTGCTGGAAACACCATTGATGCCCATTGCGGATGTTCCGTTTGAGATCATTTTCCCGGATGAAAATGGCAGCGCCTGGCTGGGCGGAGATCAGGGGCTCTTCCGGCTCGACATGCGGGTGCCCGATCAATATGTCTACGAATATCCGGTCATGCTGAGGAGTGTTGCCACACAAGACAGCCTGCTGCAATTTGCACAAAACGGAATGATTGCCAAGTCTCTCAGCCACCGTCAGAACAATCTGATCTTCGAGTTTGCATTGCCGAGTTATCATACCAATCAGGAGGTTCAATACCAATATTTTCTTGAAAATTATGACAAAGAATGGTCTGACTGGGGACCGCTGACGCGAAAGGAATACAGCGGCTTGCCGTCGGGAAGTTACAATTTCAAAGTCCGGGCAAGGGACGTTTACGACCACGTTTCAAAGGAAACATCATTGGCCTTTAAGATCCGCGTGCCCTGGTTCAGGCAGTGGTATATGATTGCCTTGTACCTGATCTTATTCGGCGCCATGATCTACTACGTGGTCCGCTGGCGGTTAAGAAGGATTTTGAGAGAAAAGGAAGAACTGGAAACGCGGATCCTCGAACGTACAGAAGAGGTTGTGAACCAGAAAGAAGAACTGGAATTGCAATCCGAGGAACTCTCAGCAACGAACGATCAGCTGGAAAGGATCGATGAGTTTGTAAAATCGATTAATGGCGAGGTGAATACGGGGCGGCTGTTTCAGCTGGTTTTGAACAAATTATGCGAATTTCAAAACGTCAACGGAGCGTCTGCATTGGTTTATAACAGCGCAACTGACAACTATCAATTTATAGCGCTGGCGGGCGCAGTGGAAACTGCAAATGTAGAAGATGTCCGACTGACGGCTCAGGAAGCCGAGCAGCGGTATATCGAAAATGGCGAAGAAATTTTGGAAGATATTTTCCTTAAAAATGATTTTCGAAAGCAAAACGCCAATGCGTCCATCAGCGAGATTTTTTCTCCTAAGGCACTGATTACGATCTTGATACGGGTAGACGGCGTGGTGAAAAGCTACATTACGCTGGAAAATACGGACCGAGAAAATGCATTTTCGGAGCGGGATTTTAATGTCGTTAAAAACCTGAAAGAGCATTTGATCGGGGCTTATATTAAAACAAACATTCTGGAAAACCTTGAAAATACATTGTCCAACCTGAAATCGACGCAGGAAGAACTGATCCGGCAGGAGCGGCTGGCGTCGGTGGGCAGCCTTACCAAAGGGATTGTGGACAGGATTTTAAACCCGCTGAACTACATTAACAACTTCTCGCAATCGTCCGGGAAGCTTTTAAAGGAAATAACCGAAGTCACTGACAAGCACCAGGATGGCTTGTCGGAAGATGAGAAGGATGATCTGGACAGCGGTTTCAGTATGCTTCAAAAAAATCTGGAAAAAATTTATGAACATGGCAACAGCACAACGCGTATCGTAAAGGATATGCAAAAGTTGCTGAAAGGGAAATCCAGCGATTTTATCATTACAGAATTGAATCCTTTCCTGGAAGCAAAGGCCAAAACCGCCATTCAGGAAGCACTGACTGAATATAAAGATGCGTCTGTAAAGCTGGATCTGGCTTTAAATGGCAATCCGGTTAAAGTCAGTGTGCTGCCTTATGAATTTGCACAGGTGATCACGAACCTGATCAGCAATGCCTGCTATGCCTTGCTGGAAAAGGCCAGGATCGATAAAACCTTTGAGCCTCAGATTATTATTTCGTCTAAACTGGTGGAAAGCGGCGTTTGCATTACCGTACGTGATAACGGGAAAGGCATTCCGGCCAAGGAGCAGGAGCAGCTGTTCAACCCATTTTTTACAACAAAACCTACGTCCAAAGGAACAGGGCTGGGCTTATATATGAGTAAGGACATTATTGAGTATCACAAAGGGCGCATGTCGGTAAATTCATTGGAAGGGGTATTTACCGAAATAGAAATTTTCCTGCCGGTTGTTGCTTAATACGCTAAATGCTGCAAATTTTTAATTACCATGACTATGGGAGCCGGAACGACGGAACAAGACATTGAACTGTATCAGCAAAAGATCATTGAGCTCAACAAGCTCGCCGAAATAGGACAACTGAGTGCAGGTATTTTACATGAAATAAAGAATCCGGTAAGTTTTGTCAATAACTTTTCCCGACTTTCGCAGGGATTGGTGGGCGAGATCCTGGACATTTGCCAAAAACCGCTGTCCGAAATGAGCGAGACGGACCTCGCCGATGAGAAAGATCTGCTGGAAACGCTTTCGCAAAACCTCGTCAAGATCAACGAAAACGGCAAACGCATTGAGCGGATCATTCAGGGAATGCTCGCACAAACCCGCTCCGACGCTGCTATCCTGGAACCCATAGACCTCAACCAGCTGCTGGAAGAATACAGCAAGCTTGCTTACCAGGGCGTCCGGGCAGAGGACAGCGCGTTCAATGTAATGCTCAAATTTAACTTCGATCCTGAGATTGGCTGCGTGAAACTGGCGAAAGGGGAGTTTGGTCGGGTGATTGTGAATCTGGTCAATAATGCGTGCTATGCGGTGAATGAAAAGTCGAAGCGGCAGGCGGAAGGCTATGAACCGGTCATTGAGATTACAACATCCAGAATCGGCCAGGAAGTGGAAATTAGAATTTGCGATAACGGCATCGGCATTCCGGAAGACATTGTTGCCAAGCTTTTTAAGCCGTTCTTTACAACAAAACCGCAGGGAAAAGGAACCGGATTGGGCTTATCGCTCACGTATACCAGCGTGACGGACACGCACAAAGGAAGCATTCACGTAACCTCTGTGGTCGGTGAAAAAACGGAGTTCACAATTGTGATTCCCGGATGAGATTTATTTTAAACAGATATCAATTTAAAAAATTATAAGATAATGGCTATCAGAATATTAAGTGTAGATGACGAGCAGGATATGGAGATGCTGATTCTTCAATTGTTCCGAAAGCAGATCCGGGACAAGAAATACGAATTTGTGTTTGCTAACAACGGCATTGAAGCATTGGAGCGACTGGAAGAGTCTGATGACATTGCACTTATACTATCCGACATTAACATGCCCGGCATGGACGGCCTTACATTTCTGTCGAAGGTAAATGAGAAACAAAATCCGTTGCTGAAATCGATCATGGTCTCGGCATACGGCGATATGGACAACATCAGGACGGCTATGAACCGCGGCGCTTTCGACTTTGTGACCAAGCCGGTGAATTTCGAAGATCTGGAAATTACCATTTCCAAAACCGTGGAGCACATTGAAATGCTGGCCAGCCTGGAAAAAGGCCGCGAGCAGCTGATCGCAATCCAGAATGATCTTAGTGTTGCCAAGGAAATTCAGATGTCCATGTTGCCGAAAACGGTCCCGGCCAACATTGGCAAAGCGGGGGTGGATCTGCATGCATTCATTCATCCTGCAAAAGTGGTCGGCGGAGATTTGTACGACTATTTTATGATGGATTCCGAGCGTCTGTTTTTCATGATCGGTGATGTCTCGGATAAGGGTGTGCCGGCAGCATTGTTTATGGCGATCAGCAAGGCAATTTTTAAAAGCCAGTTTTCCAACCGCAATGGTGATTCGATCACGGAGAAAGTAAAGATTGTGAACGAGTTTCTGAGTGAAGACAATTCTTCATATATGTTCGTAACAGCCTTTGTTTGTATATTAAATGTCAAGACAGGCGTTGTTGAATATGTAGATGCCGGCCACGAACCCCCTGTGATCATTCGCGCCAATGGTGAAACCGAACTGGTAAAAAAGGAGGGAGGCATGGCCTTGTGCTTCGACCCGACATTCGAATTCGAATCGCATACTTTAACATTGAACCCGGGAGACAAATTTGTGCTCTACACCGACGGCGTAACCGATGCCAACAACCTGGCAGGCGCGCGTTACGGCTTACATTATCTCCAGGATTTCTTCACAACCGGCGAAGGCTCTACCAAAGAAACCGCCAAAGAAATGAACGAATCAACATTAGAAAGCCTGATAGATTTCATCGGAGCCGCAACGCAATTCGATGATATTACCATGCTTTCGCTGCGGTATATGGGGAATTGATTATTTTCAATACAACCCCGCAACAGGCTGGTATCTTAACAGTGTCAGCTTGTAATTTTCTTCGTATCTTTTTTGAAGCTCGGACCAGCATAGGGAGTCGAGAACGGGTTTGGGGAGGGTGGCGCGGGGGATGTATTGGTGACTTTCGAAGTCTTCTATGAATTCGAGGAATATTTCGGTAAGCTGGATGACCGCTTGTTCGCTGGATTGTTCCCGGCGTTTTACAACTTTGACTTCATTGTTTCCTTCCATCTCCGCAGCTTGTCTTGCGAAATGTCCAAAACCGGAAACGTCGCTGGTCACAACTGGCGTTCCATGCAGGACAGTTTCCATGGGCGCGTATCCCCAAGGTTCATATAATGATGGGAAAATGCCTAGATGGCAGCCTCTTACAAATTCCAGATAGTCCATGGAAAAAAGCGATGTCGCCCTTTCAATGAAATCGGGATGGTAAATTACTTTTACATTATCTTCTTCTTTGTTAGTTAAGCCTGCCTGCTGACAAAATGCAATAATGTCGTCATGACCGATTAAATGGTGCGTTGTAGTGGGTGGCAGGCTTTTTCTTTTGAAGTTGGCCAATGCCTGGCGCCAGGTCATTTGCAGATCGTCATCGATGAGTTGATTGAGATCAGGAAGTTTGCGGACTTCGGAGCCTGTAACATTCGCAAAGATCCTGGGCCCGAGCTTTGCGCTGATCATTTTACAGATCCGCTGCAACTCCTGAAAACGCTGGCGTGCTTCCAGAACATCCGGCTTAATGTTATGAAAAGGCTGTTTTGAAATAATAAAAAGAACAACATTCGTTTCCGATTTCCTGCGCACGAGTTCCTCATTCAGCCGCGCAATGGCCTGCAATGTGACGTCGAAACCTTTGTTATAAAATTCATAACGGCCGGATGTAAAGAAATAGAGCGTCTTGTCGCTTCGGAGTTGATAACTGGGCGAAAACAGAGCCTTGACAAATGCATCGATCTTTTGCCGGTTTTGCAGGTGCCACTCAAAAACTTCGTAACCAACACCTGGCTTACGATGGATACCGCTATGCACTATACTATCCGGCATGCGCCCCAAAAACACCTCGCATTCCGCTGCCGTAGATTCGCTGTTTGTAACAAGCACATTTGCATGTCCGGCCGCATTTCTCTCCAATTGTGCCTGTGCTTCTATGCCATATTCCCGCGCTTTTTGCTGCCAGTCGTAGGTAGGGATTCTGGAAAAATACTGATCTTCATTCGGTGCAAGATAGCGCCCGAGTAATGTGGCATGTGAGGTAAAAACCGTTGCAATCCGTACTTGTTGACGCGCTAATTCGGCCAGCGCGGCAGCCGACATCCACTCGTGAAAATGAGCGATAATGTCCTGGTTAATATCCGCTTCTTCAATTAGTTTCGTGAAGAAAAGCCTGCTAACCTCCCCAAAGCCAAGGACTTGATCCAGCAATGCATTGCTTTCCAAAGCGGAGATTTTATGATGCTGCCACAATGCAGTTTTAACTTCATTCAGCGCTTTGGGAGGGATGATGGGGTTGATCAGGATTACTTTTGGCCGTGCTTCTTCCAACAGCCAGTAACCCAAATGTATGTCGTATCCGAGGCTTCTGATGTACAGGATTGCCCGGGAAAGCGGAGAGTTATCCAGCTCACGGATCGGGCGGAAATCAAGTTTTGCCTTTTCGTGAAAATAAGGACCGACGAGGAAATAGTGATCTCCGTAAGTGTCCGTCATCGTCGGTGCTTTGGACTTGACGTACGTGTATATCCCACCGATCTGGTTACAGACTTCCCAGGCAATTTCAAACAGAAGTGTATTCGGTTTCAAAATGATAAGAGGGTAAGGGTAGGATATTTCAATTAAAATTAATTACTTAAATAAGATATGGTGAAATCGAATATGCTAAGCAGCAAAATCGAATGGTAAGACAGCTAAAAGCGGTGCTGAGCTGTATGTGCGAGTAAAAAGCAGCTGGCAGATAGCTAATTTCCCGTATATTGGGTTCCTAAACCTTCATTCCTGAATTCTTTAATGAAACCTTTACTGCCCGCCTCGCTGCGCCTGGACTCCATCGATATTTTCCGCGCGGTTACCATGCTCATCATGATTTTTGTGAATGATTTCTGGACCTTGAAAGGGGTTCCTGAATGGATGCAACACAGCAAGGGTCCGGATGACGCTATGGGACTTTCAGACGTTGTCTTTCCTGTTTTCTTGTTTATTGTGGGCCTGTCCATTCCGTTTGCCATTGCAAACAGAAAGTCAAAAGGGGATAGCAACGGGACAATTCTCTACCACATTGCCGAGCGCACTTTTGCATTACTGTTAATGGGTATTTTCATTGTGAATTATGAAAATGCATTCAGCTCGGGCATGATCGTGAGTAAGTATGTATGGGAAATTCTGATGGTGATCGCATTTTTCCTGATCTGGAATGTGTATCCTGACCGGCCAGAGAAGAAGCCCTTATATACAGGGCTGAAAGTGCTGGGTTATCTGCTGCTGGTGGGTTTGGCGATTATTTACAAAGGTGGTGACGCGGCGAATCCTTCGTGGATGGGAACACATTGGTACGGCATCCTCGGACTGATCGGTTGGGCTTATTTGGTCTGCGCGGTTATTTACTTTCTGGCGGGCGACAACCTGACATTGAATGTGATCGGCTGGCTTTTTCTGGTTTTGTTCAATCTGGCAGATTTCGCAGGGATGCTCTCTTTTTTGGATCCGGTAAAAGATTACGTCTGGATTGTAGGGAGCGGTGCCATGCCTGCGTTTACAATGGCGGGCGTCGTAGCATCGGTCATTTATCGGCTTTATAGCAAGAAAAATGGTGTTAACGCGACATACCTGGCCATCCTGGTTGTGCTTGGCGTCGTTTGCCTGGCTTATGGCTTTGGAACGCGCCCCTTTTGGGGAATTTCGAAGATCAGGGCTACGCCGGCCTGGGTTGGGATTTGCAGCGGGATCGCCTTCATCGTTTTCGCAATGCTGTTCTGGCTGGTGGATTTGAAAAAAGTAAAAACCTGGGCAACCATGATCAAACCCGCCGGCACAGCGACATTAACCTGTTACCTGGTGCCTTACATTTGGTACGCGGTACTAACGCTGGTCGGTTTCAGCTTACCCGAGTTTCTGAGGACCGGAATCATCGGGCTGATAAAGTCATTCTGCTTTGCATTGCTGGTCATTATTGTAACCGGGATCATTAATCGCGGCGGGATCAGGCTTAAGATCTGATAATGCTTGAAGGTCTTTGCCAAAGGTTAACCCCGATTGGAGATTACTTCGTAACCACTATTTTATGATTTGAAAAAGTCGAATCGTTCTTTGTAATTCTCAGAATGTAAGACCCGGAAGAGAATTTTTCCAGGTTAATATGATCAGCTAAGCCTCCGCGGCGCTTCATTACAATATTTCCTTTGCTATTAAATAATTCAAAAGAGGCAATTTTGCCTGGGTCAGACGAGACAATATTAATGCTGCCGGAAGTCGGATTAGGATATACGGTCTCACTGTTATCATTTAAATACACATGGGATATTGTACTTAATGCATAGGTTCGATCAAAGTCTATCATTTTCAATCGATAATAATTGTTACCGCCCGAGGGTGTTTGATGTTCATATTGATAGACAGCTCCTAAAATTCCGGCTCCGGAGGACTTTACCTCACCAATAACCGACCAATGCTTTCCGTTTGTGCTATGCTGAACTTCGAATTTTTCACTATTCTCTTCTTCGGAAGTTTTCCAGTTTAAATTTACCACCTTCTTTTCCAGAACAGCGTCAAATGAAAGTAATGTCACCGGCAAACTTTCCTTGCAAGCCGATGTAAGTAGTGCGGTATTGGAGCAGTCCCCGTTATTCTCATGCAGGATAATTTCTTTTGGTGAAGATCCCAAAAGCATCCAACAAACAGCATCAATTGTACAATTTGATAATTGCGGGTTAGAGAGAACAAAAAATTGCGAAAGATTCGATTTAATATTTCCCAGGTCAGCAATGGAGGTAAGTAAGGGATTAGAGCTTATTTGAATTCTCTCAACAGTATGTAGATTTTCCAGCCCTGTTAAGCTCGTTAAGTTATCATTGCCCTCAATATTTAATTGTGTGGCCACTTCGAGGGAGTTTAACCATTGACAGTCTTCAATCAAACCCAGGCGATTAATAAAGAGCCGTGACGTACTTTTCAAGTTTGAAAAACTGCTGAAATCATTGAGTAACGGACAATCAATGATCATCAGGCCGTCAGGTACCGATGCCGGTATAGTAAGACCTGCCAAACTCGTCATCGAAGGACAACCACCAATATAGAGGCTGCCTTTAACAGTTGCATTCAACCCATTGAAATTCTCAAAACTGTCCAATTCATTTAACGACAAGTAATTTATTGTCGAGACATTCTCCAGCCCCTTAAAATTTTTGAGCGAAGGGCACCATTCAATGTTCAATGTATCAACGCTGGTTAAGGTCTCAAGACCTGTGAAGTCTACAAGCGGCCCCCAACCGACAAACATGGATCCAGTGACGGTTGTAATTCCGTTCAGGCCTTTGAGATTCAAAATGTTAGGAGCACCGTCTCCGATAAAAAGGTGCTGCACTACACTGCATCCACCGTTTGCAAAGTAATTATCAATGTCGGCCTGCTCTCGCAACAACACTACTCCGGTTGACGGACATTGGGCGACTGCTTTAAAGCAAAATAATACCAGGATTATAGTAAATATTCTTTTCATATAGCAGATGCGTTAGTGGATTTTACAATACTAAGATATCAAAATGCTCGTTGCCCAGCACTGAGTGCGTTTACAGTTTTTATTGAATCGCAATATGTTTTTCACTTTTTGTACAAAAAATAGAATTGTAGGTGATTAGCCAAATCTGTTGATTCTCCGGTGCGCCGTAGTTATTGATCGGTGATATGGTTTCAGCTAGAAATTCAACCTATGGCTCTGCCAGTATAATTCTGGTGGGGAGGATCTTTGTAATTTATATTGTATTATTAAACCCGAACCTTAAATTATTTCAATGACTACAAGAAGAGCTTTTGTAAAAAAAGGAGTGGCTGGGCTTGTTACTGGCGGTGTTTTGTCCCAAACTGCTTTCGCTAATGATTTGGCATTTGACAGAAAGCCGGACACTTTTAAGCTGGCGATGGCTGGGTTTAGCTTTGTGAATTTCAAACTGGATGAGTCGCTCGAAATGATGAAGCGGACCGATGTGCATTATCTTTGCATCAAGGATTTTCACCTGCCTTATAAAAGTACAGCTGAGGAAATCGCCGCTTTTCACGAAAAATTGAAACAAGCTGATGTTACCGGCTATGCAGTGGGCCCTATTTATACGAAAACACCGCAGGACATTGATAATGCATTTGACTATGCCAAAAGGGTGGGCGTGAAGCTTATCGTAGGCATTCCTAATCATGAAGATCTCAAACATGTGAGCGACAAAGTGAAGGAAACGGGCATTCGTTACGCCATTCACAACCATGGCCCGGAAGACAAATTATATCCCAATGCAACGTCCATTCATAACCTGATCAAGGATTTGGATCCGGGTGTGGGCATTTGCTTTGACATGGGCCACAACCGCCGCGATAGCCAGGATTCGGTGGCAGATTTGGGCAAATACGCCAAAAGGATTTTTGACATACATTTAAAAAACGTCACCGCTGCGACCAAAGAGGGTAAAACCTGTGAGCTCGGACGCGGAATTATCGATATTCCTGCATTCGTTAAAATGCTTAGAAAGGTGAAGTATGATGGATGCTGTAGTCTTGAATATGAGAAAGATATGAAGGATCCGCTGGCCGGAATAGCTGAATCCGTAGGTTATTTTAAGGGCGTTTGTGATGCAGTCAGTTAAGTAAAAATCGTTTCGAGTGGTGTAAAATCATATTTTTGCATCGAATTAATGTTGCGGCCGCCCTATGCAGTCCTGAAAATTGATTTATAAACAAAACGCCATAAGAAATGCTCAAAACCGTGCCCTTTGACCAACTGGCAGCTTATAAAAAGCTGAAAACACATCATAAAACCATATCTCAGAAACATTTAAAGTCGTTTTTTGAGGAAGATGCGGACCGTCACAAGAAGTTTTCGATCCGGTTTGGTGACATTCTGTTAGACTATTCTAAAAACCGCATTACCACCCGGACGCGCTCATATCTTGTTCAGCTTGCAGAAGAGGCAGGGCTGGCAGATGCGATTGAGCAGATGTTTACGGGCGAGAAGATCAATGCGACGGAAGGTCGTTCGGTGCTGCATGTTGCTTTGCGCAACCGTTCCAACGAACCGATTTTGTCGGACGGAAAAGATGTGATGCCGGACGTAAATGCAGTTTTGGCTAAAATGAAGGAGTTTTCCGGAAAAGTAAGGTCGGGAAGCTGGAAAGGTTATTCCGGGAAAGAGATTTCCGACATCGTGAACATTGGCATCGGCGGAAGCGACTTGGGCCCCGTGATGGTGACCGAAGCATTAAAAGCTTATGGTAAGCCGGGATTGAATGTACATTTCGTTTCCAATGTGGACGGAACGCATATCGCCGAAACGATTAAGTCGCTGAACCCGGAAACGACATTGTTCATGATCGCTTCTAAAACATTCACAACCCAGGAAACAATGACGAATGCGCATAGCGCGCGTTCCTGGTTTTTGGAAACAGCCGGGAATAAGGAGCATGTGAAAAAGCACTTTGTTGCGATTTCAACGAATGAAGCTGAGGTTGAGAAGTTCGGTATTGATCCTGAAAACATGTTTGGATTCTGGGATTGGGTTGGAGGCCGTTATTCCTTGTGGTCTGCGATCGGACTTTCTATTGCTTGTTTTGTTGGTTTCCAGAATTTCGAGCAGCTGCTTGCCGGCGCGCATGATATGGACAAGCATTTCAGGACGACGAAGTTTGAGCGGAACATTCCAGTTATTCTTGCGCTGCTGGGCGTTTGGTATAATGACTTTTTTGATGCGCAGACTCAGGCAATCCTTCCTTATGATCAATATTTACACCGTTTTGCAGCTTATTTCCAACAAGGCGATATGGAAAGCAACGGCAAGAGCACAGGTCGTGACGGCAAGCCGGTTGGTTACCAAACCGGGCCGGTGATTTGGGGAGAGCCGGGCACGAATGGTCAGCATGCATTTTACCAATTGATACACCAGGGAACAAAGCTGATTCCTTGTGATTTCATCGCGCCTGCAACCAGCCATAACCCGCTTGGCGAGCATCACAAGATGCTTTTGTCAAACTTTTTTGCACAGACAGAAGCATTAATGAATGGAAAAACAGAAGAAGAAGTGAAAGCGGAACTGGTGGCTGCGAAAAAGTCCAAGGAGGAAATAGAGTTCCTGACGCCATTCAAAGTATTTTCCGGTAATCGGCCTACCAACTCGATTTTGGTCAAAAAGATTACTCCTAAGACACTGGGAAGCCTGATAGCGATGTACGAGCACAAGATTTTTGTACAAGGCATTATCTGGAACATTTTCAGTTTCGATCAGTGGGGCGTGGAGCTTGGTAAGCAGCTGGCCAACAAAATTTATCCTGAACTCCAAAACGACTGGCCGGTTTCAAACCACGACAGCTCGACCAATGGTCTGATCAATCAATACAAACGGTGGCGGTAACGATCGATCACGATTGTTTTGAACGCAAACCCGATTAATACGCCAGCAGCGTCTGCCACTGCGTCCCACCAATCAAATGTGCGGTCGAAGGGCAGGAGTTGCTGGTAAAATTCGAGACCAAGGCCATAAGCCATTCCGAGCAGCACGAACAGTGCTGCTTTTTTTGGATAAACCAATGTCCATAATGTAATCCAAACGATAAAAAGGCCAGCATGAACAATCTTGTCAAAACCGACAATAGGTGCAGCAGGTATATCCTTTCCCGGCCATGTGCAGGCCAGCAGAATCAGAAATGTCCACAACCATGCGACCCATTGGTTTCTTGCGAGCAGCTCGCTAGTGTTTTTAAGGAGTTTTGCAATCATAGGCTTTTCTGTTTCAGCGCGCAAGTTACTTTTAGAAAACCTGACTACAAACGAAAAGCGCTGGAAGTGGATCCCAGCGCTTTCTGTCATGATGAAATGCAATGCTAATATTAACCGTTATCGGCGAATTCGGGGTATAATGTCATACCGCCATCAATGTATAACGTTTCGCCGTTAACGTAATCAGAATCGTCCGACGCCAGCCACGCAACGGCCTTGGCTACATCCTGCGGGGTTCCGATTCGCTTGTATGGAATCAATTGTAAAAGTCCTTTGTATTTATCAGGATCGGACCAGACTTCCTTATTAATAGAAGTTTTAATCGCGCCGGGACTAACCGAATTGACACGGATCTTATATGGTGCCAGTTCCTGTGAAATGGATTTCATGAACATCATGATGCCTCCCTTAGAAGCGGCGTAATTAACATGTCCCGCCCAGGGAATCACATCATGCACAGAACTCATCAGAATAATCTTACCAATGGACAGCTCGCTGTGATCAACATCTGTCTTTCCCTTCTCCTGCGCTACGAACTGCCTCGAAGCTTCACGACACACCAGAAATTGACCTGTTAAATTTACGTCAATCACTTTCTGCCATTGCTCCAATGTCATTTCCAAAAACGATGAGTCTTTTTGAAGCCCTGCATTGCTCACAACGATATCCAAACGCCCGTATTTGCTGATGGTCTCGTTGAACAGCGCTTTAACTTCTTCTTCACGGCTTACATCAGCCTGAATCAGGATTCCGGAACCGCCTTTTGAAATAATTTCATTGAGCGTCTTTTCACCTTCTTCAAGGTTAGAGCTGTAATTAACAACCACTTTCGCGCCAAGCTCGGCAAGATGAATGGCGCATGCCTTACCAATTCCCGAACTAGAACCTGTAACGATCGCAACCTGATCTTTGAATTTCAGATCTGAACCTATCATATGATCTCTTTTTCGAATGATTTCAATTTTTTCCACACCCGACGGTTCACATTTTTTACCGCCCAGTTTTTAGCAATTAAAATTGCTTTTGCAACCGCCTCACGAGGAGAAATATTGTTTGTTCTTAAAAGCTCCTGAGCAATGGTGACCGCCTTTTCTCGGGTCGTAGGAGACAAATACATCAACTCTGGTAATGCGATTCTGTTGTCCATTGGAATGTTGAATTTTAGGTTCAAGTGGTTTTTAGTCTGACGATATGCTGATTGGATAGGGTAAAAATTAATGCCAGAAACGACTGGTCTTTTTTGTTCTTGAAGCAGGTCTTAATTACACACTTTTGAAAAATTTGCGTGTAAAAAAAATCCCCATCTGGTTAAAGACGGGGATTTTAAAGTTGCCTTATTATTTGACTTCCTCAAAATTAACGTCCGTCACATCGTCGGTTGCGCTGCTTCCGTTTGCGGCGCCTGGGTTACCTTGCGGTTCACCAGTTGGTCCGCCCGGCTGAGGCTCACCACCTTGTGCGTACATTTCCTGAGACGCAGCCTGCCATGCGGCATTCAGTTTCTCCATTGAAGAGTCAATTCCGGCAAGATCCTGGCTTTGATGCGCAGTTCTCAATTCGGCTAATGCTCCTTCAATCGCTGATTTGTTTCCAGCGGAAAGCTTGTCGCCAAATTCTTTCAATTGTTTATCAGTAGAGAAGATCAGGCTGTCAGCAGCGTTGATTTTCTCGATTTTTTCACGTTCAGCTTTATCCGCAGCTTCGTTTGCTTTTGCTTCTTCACGCATACGTGTGATTTCTGCATCTGTCAAACCGCTTGAAGCTTCGATACGGATTTTCTGCTCTTTGTTTGTGCCTTTGTCTTTGGCAGAAACATGCAGGATACCGTTTGCATCCACGTCAAATGTAACTTCGATCTGTGGTGTTCCGCGTTGTGCTGGTGGAATGTCGGACAAGTGGAAACGTCCTAATGTACGGTTCTGATTTGCCATCGGGCGCTCACCTTGCAACACGTGGATCTCAACAGAAGGCTGGTTATCAGCAGCAGTCGAGAATGTTTCTGTTTTCTTAGACGGGATTGTCGTGTTTGCATCGATCAGTTTGGTGAATACACCACCCAATGTTTCGATACCCAACGACAATGGAATCACGTCCAGAAGAAGTACATCCTTAACTTCACCTGTCAAAACACCACCCTGAATTGCAGCACCGATTGCCACAGCTTCGTCCGGGTTAACTCCTTTTGAAGGTTTTCTGCCGAAGAATTTCTCAACCTCTTCCTGCACACGAGGAATACGCGTAGATCCACCAACCAGAATTACTTCGTTGATATCATTATTGGTATAACCTGCATTCTTCATCGCTTTCTTGCAAGGCTCCATCATTCTCAGGAACAATGAATCAGCAAGCTGCTCGAATTTTGCACGGGTTAATGTGCGTACAAGGTGTTTTGGAATGCCATCAACCGGGAATATATAAGGCAGGTTGATCTCAGTTTGTGTTGAGCTTGACAATTCCACTTTTGCTTTTTCCGCAGCTTCTTTCAAACGTTGCAAAGCCATTGCGTCTCTTCTCAAATCAACCGCTTCGTCTTTTTGAAATTCGTCTGCAAGCCAGTTAATGATTACCTGGTCAAAGTCGTCACCACCTAAGTGTGTATCGCCATCCGTAGATTTTACTTCAAAAACGCCGTCACCCAATTCAAGGATCGAAACGTCAAAAGTACCACCACCCAAGTCAAACACAGCGATTTTCATATCAAGGTGTTGCTTGTCAAGACCATAAGCAAGAGCAGCAGCAGTAGGCTCGTTGATGATACGTTTCACATCAAGACCTGCAATCTGACCTGCTTCTTTTGTAGCCTGACGTTCTGCATCATTGAAGTAAGCAGGAACTGTAATAACCGCTTCTGTCACTTCCTGACCTAGATAATCCTCAGCAGTTTGCCTCATTTTCTGCAAAATGAATGCAGAAACTTCCTGTGGCGTATATAACCTGTCTCCGATGGGGATACGAGGCGTATTGTTTGGACCTTTATCAACGGTGTATGCAACAGTTTTTTGCTCACTTGTTACATCATCGTATTTTTTGCCCATAAATCTTTTTATGGAGCTGATAGTATGCTTGGGATTCGTGATCGCCTGGCGTTTGGCTGGTGCACCGATTTTGCGTTCACCATTATCCATGAATGCAACCACTGAAGGGGTTGTACGGGCACCTTCGCTGTTTGCAATTACAACCGGCTCGTTACCCTCCATGACAGCCACACAGGAGTTCGTTGTTCCTAAGTCTATGCCAATAATTTTTCCCATTGTTCTATATTAAAGTTAAGTATAATTTGACTCTGACTAATTCGCTGAGGGCTTGGCTTCGGGCGCTTGCCGCAGGTCGCCTGCCGCAGTTCGTCTGCCGCAACAGCGGTTCTGAGGCTTTACTAAAAAGCCCGTACCAGATACAAATGAATAAAAGGGGAGTGACAAAGTGTCAGGCTGGATATGCCTGACACTTTCTGATGTTGGAGTCGCTTAGGCTAAGTCGCCCATGAGCGGATCGCTTGTGCTGATGCGGCCAATTTCAACGTGGCCTGCAAGGCGCACCAGGAAATCGGGCTGGTCTTCCAGCATGACTGAAAAGTCATACCACTGGAAGCTTTTATCAAGATTCAGGGTTAATGTTTTTTCAAACATTCCTGCAAGGCCTTCATTACTTAATGTTACGAGTTGATTATTAGCACCATAAGCGTTATCCTGGATCACGAGAGTGCTTTTTGCTGCCTGCTTGTCGCCTTCCACCTTTAGTTCGATGCTGCCCGTTGGTTTGCCGTTTTTGTCCAGTTGATAGTTAAATCCAACTTTTACATTGCCCGTGGCCTTATTGCCCCGGAATTCCCGGAAAAAGCCGTTAGGGCCATAAACGCGCAGGTGATATTTTCCACTCTCAAAATCCTCTGGTTTCCACGACCCTGTAAGTGCATCGCCGGCTTTTACTGCGTAATTCCAGACCTTAACATCTTCATTTTTGTATTTTCCAGGTGCATAAATCATAAAAGGAGCGCCAGCAGCCTTGTCGCGGAATATGCCATTTTTGGCTTCGAGCTTTATCTCAAATGCATTTTTGGCAGAGTTGAAGTTACCATCAGCCGCCAGTTCATATGGAAGCGGGCAGGAAGGACGAGTCCCTTTTTCCTGCTTTGGCATCAGGGGAGAGCTCAACGGGTTTTTGTTGATCTTCTCGATATCTGACCTTGACAGTGCTTTGTAAGTGCTCGGCAGCTTTTTAAACTGTGCATTATAAATGCCCTCCATGAATTCGTTGCGTGCAAGGAATGTTGGCAAAGGAATTTTTTCACCTTCGTAAGGCGAGAACGTTGAAGTCAGGTCGCCGCAAATCGTCCTGCGCCATGCGCTAATGTTGGTTTCCTCGATCTTCTTGCCGACCTTATGACTCGTGAATTTCTCCAAAAACTGCAGAATAGAGGTGTGATCAAAAACCTCTGAGCATACATTGCCCCCACGGTTCCAGGGTGAGGCCACAACCAGCGGAACCCGGAAGCCGAGCCCGATCGGACTTTCGCGGCATTCTTTCTTATCTTTTTGGGTCATATCCTGCTCCATCGTCACAAATTCCGTTTTGCAATCGATACCTTCGGAAACTGCGCCAGTGTCTTCCTTATAAGGATTAGGAACTACGAAAGGTGGGACGTGATCAAAATAACCGTCGTTTTCGTCATAGCAAAGGATGAAAATGGTTTTTTTCCAAACTTCGGGATCAGCGGTCAGAATATCCATTACTTCCGAAACATACCAGGCTCCATACCAGGGGGAGGTGGGGTGGTCGGAGAAATTTTCGGGTGCCACGAGCCAGGAGACGGTTGGCAGTTTTCCGCTTTTTACATCGCTTCGAAACTGGTGCAGGATGTCGCCTTGCGGTGCTTTGGCTTCATGTTCAATGTCGCCGTCGTGATATTTTACTGTGGTTACCTTGCGATAATCCGGATCATTCTTGTTGGTTGTAAAGGCTTTTTCGTGAATGTTCCTGGCGCGTTGTGAGAGCTTTTCAAAGTTCTCGGGCGTCCACTTTTCGAGTTCTTCTTTTGCAAACGCGAGCTCCTTTTGCTTTGCAGTCAGGGACTTTTCAAGATCCGTCGCTGCTTTTGTTCCCTTTTCAGCTTTCGCCAGTTTCGCCTCCGTTTGTTTGATTTCGTTCGGAAGCGCGGCTACTCTTGCTTTCTGATATTTCTGATAACCTGTGTGATAACGGATCTGATATTGGCTGAACCATTCGATCGGGTTGTCCGTAAAGTTGGCCAGCCAGGAATCTTCTTCGCCAGTTAGGCCGGTGTTGATACTGAGCTCGTTCTGATAAATGCGCCAGGAAACGCCATTGTCTTCGAGGCGTTCGGGAAATGTCATCCATGATGCTTCCTTATCATCCGTTACATTCTCATTTCTGACATTAGCATAATGTTCCGGCCCTGATTTCTCGCGTACGGTCCCCGACCACAGATAAAGCCGGTTTGGCGTCGTGCCGGTGAGTGACGAGCAGAAATTTTGGTCGCAGACTGTGAAAGCATCCGCAAGTGCATAGTAAAATGGGATGTCTTCCCGGTTATAGAAACCCTGCGTCAAAGGCATTTTGGCATAGTCCTTGTGACCTGGCTGCTTCGCAATGAGCCATTTATCATATTTTCCATCGTTGCGCGCATCCACCTGGTTGGGCCAGGAATGAGGTAGGGAACCCATCCAGGTTGCATTCGATTCCCGCATGTTCAGCCGGAAAGGAACGTAGGTTTCGCCAAATGCATTGGTTTGCATCCAGACCAGATTCTTATTGGGAAGGGTGATTGCGCGGGGATCATTAAAGCCGCGAACACCTCGCAAGGACCCGTAGCAATGGTCAAAAGAACGGTTTTCCTGCATCAGGATCACCACGTGTTCGGCGTCGAGGTAAGTGCTTCCTTTTTTGGGATCAATAGCGAGTGCCCTTTGTATGGAAGCCGGCAACACGCTGAACATGCCAGCTGCTCCGGTGAGCATGGTTGCCTTTTTTATAAATTCTCTTCTAGAATCCATGGTGTTATCAGGAATAGGTTTTGGTAACGTTTTATATTACCGCTTATTTCTGCTAAAGTACCACCGATTTGGATTCGAAGAATTATTTTAATGTTAAGAGCGAATCGAAAGGGCAAAAAAATCCCGCCGTTAAGGCGGGATGCTGTTTTATTTTACCTGATCAACGATCGCTTTGAATGCTTCCGGATGATTCATCGCCAAGTCAGCGAGAACTTTACGGTTCAGCTCGATGCCTGATGCACTTAGCTTGCCGATGAAAGCAGAATATGATAAACCGTGAAGACGTGCTCCCGCGTTAATACGCTGAATCCACAATGCACGGAAATTACGTTTCTTTTGCTTACGACCTTTGTATGCGTATGCCAAACCGCGTTCTACTGCGTTTTTAGCTACTGTCCATACATTTTTACGACGGCCGAAATAGCCTTTCGCAAGTTTTAATACTTTTTTACGTCTTGCACGTGACGCAACGTGATTTACTGAACGTGGCATAATTTAACTGTTTTTGATGGTCGGCGCTCTGATGAGTCTTGAAATGCCTTCTATCGGGTTGAACAAAAAACCAGAATTGGTATTCTAATTAATGGCTGCGAATTATTTCGCGAGCATAGCCATCACCTGCTTAACATTAGACACATCGATCAGACCAGTTTTAACCAATCCACGCTTGCGCTTGTTTGATTTCTTTGTCAGGATGTGGCTGTGAAACGCGTGTTTGCGTTTGATTTTACCAGTGCCGGTCAGCGCGAAACGCTTTTTAGCACCAGAGTTGCTTTTCATTTTAGGCATGATTCAAAAAATTATTAATTGATAAAATATAAAACAGCGCGCAAAATTAGCCAAAATGTTTCTAAAATGAAAATCGTGTCCCTGACAAAGTCAAAGACACGATCCATTCAAACTTGATATATATCAGAAAACCGAAGTTAAGCAGCTAGTTATCTGCCTAACAATCGAATTTGAAAATCTATTTTTTAGCAGGTGCAGGCGCCAGAATGATCGTCATTCTCTTTCCTTCCAGTTTCGGCTCCATTTCCACCTTACCATATTCTGAAAGCGCTTCTGAGAACTTGTTCAACAGATTCACACCTCTTTCTTTAAATACAATGGTACGACCTACGAAATGCACATAAGCTTTTACTTTCGAACCCTCTTTAAGGAAATTTATCGCATGCTTTAATTTAAAATCAAAATCGTGATCATCCGTATTGGGTCCGAAACGGATCTCTTTGATGACAACTTTCATTGCCTTCGCTTTGATCTCTTTCTGCTTTTTCTTCTGCTCGTATTTAAACTTTGAATAGTCAACCACTTTGCAAACAGGCGGAACCGCCGTTGGCGCAATTTCAACTAAATCAAGGCTTTGCGCCTTCGCAAGTGCTCGGGCTGTATTGATATCAACTATACCTGGTTCAATATTCTCTCCAACCAGACGTACTTCTTTTGCTGTAATCCGTTCGTTTATTTTATAAGGTTCTTCGGGAACTCTTAACCGTCCACTCGGGGGTCTTAATGCCATATAACTTGGTTTGGTGTACTTTGGGTTTTGTTGGTAAAAATCAAAAAAGGTAACACTGCTGTCACAAAAATAGTGCCTTAGTGCCGGAATAATAACAAAAAGTTAGAAAATCATCAAATTATGGCAGCCTCTTTCTTGAAAAAGCTTACAAAATCTGCTATTGTCATGCTTCCCAGGTCGCCTTCGCCTTTTCTGCGGACTGACAATTTGCCCTCTGCTGCCTCTTTCTCGCCGACGATCAGCATAAAAGGGACCTTGGTAACTTCCGCATCTCGGATCTTGCGACCGATCTTCTCATCGCGGTGATCTACAAAACCGCGAATGTCGTGATCCTGCAACTGGAAGAAAACGTCTTCTGCATAATCCGCAAATTTCTCAGAGATCGGGAGAATAGCGATTTGGTCCGGTGAAAGCCACAATGGGAACTGCCCGGCCGTGTTTTCGATCAGGATCGCAATGAAGCGCTCCATTGAACCGAACGGTGCGCGGTGAATCATGACCGGCTGATGTTTTTGGTTATCCGAGCCTGTGTATTCCAGGCCGAAACGTTTCGGCATCTGGTAATCCACCTGGATCGTGCCCAACTGCCACTTTCTGCCCAATGCGTCACGCACCATGAAATCGAGTTTCGGACCGTAAAATGCTGCTTCGCCAAGTTCGGTTACGGTGCTTAACCCGCGTTCCTGAGCGGCTTCAATGATCGCATTTTCAGCTCTTTCCCAATCTTCGTCTTTTCCTATATATTTCACTTTATCGTTCGGGTCACGGAGCGAGATTTGCGCGCTGTAATCCTCGAAACCAAGTGATTTGAAAACATATAATACCAAATCAATTACGCGAACAAATTCTTCCTTCACCTGATCTGGCCGACAGAAAATGTGTGCGTCATCCTGTGTAAATCCGCGAACGCGTGTAAGTCCGTGTAATTCACCGCTTTGCTCGTATCTGTAAACCGTTCCAAACTCCGAGAACCGCAATGGCAGATCTTTGTAAGAGCGGGGAGAGGTTTTATAAATTTCGCAATGGTGCGGGCAATTCATTGGTTTCAGCAAATATTCCTCGCCCACATTAGGTGTTTTTATTGGCTGGAAAGAATCCTTGCCATATTTGTCCCAGTGGCCGGAAGTAACATAAAGTTCTTTGCTGCCAATGTTAGGCGTGATCACCGGCAGGTAACCTGCACGTGACTGCGCTTTGCTCAAAAACGATTGAAGGCGCTCCCGAAGCATAGCGCCTTTGGGAAGCCATAACGGAAGTCCCTGACCCACTTTTTCTGAAAAAGCAAATAATTCAAGCTCTTTTCCCAGCTTTCTGTGATCGCGTTTTTTCGCTTCCTCCATCAATGTTACATACTCTTCCAATTCTTTTTGCTTTGGAAAAGTAATCCCGTAAATGCGGGTCAACATCTTGTTTTCCTGCTTGTTACGCCAGTAAGCACCAGCAATGTTGGTTAGCTTAACTGCTTTAATGAAGCCGGTGTTTGGAATGTGCGGCCCGCGGCAAAGGTCGGTAAAGCCGCCTTGCTCATATAATGTGATGGAGCCATCTTCCAGGCCATCAATCAGTTCAAGTTTGTATTCGTCACCTTTTTGGGTGAATAGTTCCAGAGCGTCCGCCTTGCTGATAGGCTTTCTGACATATTCATTTTTCTGACGGGCCAGTTCAACCATCTTGGCTTCGATCTTTGGAAAATCATCCTGTGAGATTGATTTATCGCCCAAATCGACGTCATAGTAAAAACCTTTTTCTATCGACGGCCCCGTCCCGAATTTTACACCCGGATATAATGCTTCCAATGCTTCCGCCAGCAAGTGGGCAGAAGAATGCCAGAATGTGGATTTACCGTCTTCGTCATTCCAGGTGAGCAATTTCACGAGGGAGTCCTGCGTGATCTCACGCGTAGGGTCCCAAACTTCATTGTTCACTTTGGCTGCGATTACATTACGGGCCAAACCTTCACTGATACTGAGCGCAATGCCCATAGCAGTTATACCTTTTGGGTAAAACCGTTCACTTCCGTCGGGCAGGGTAATTTTTACTTGAGACGCGTCTTCCATTCAAAAATTTAATTCAATGACAATTAATCAAAGGCTTGTGAGGGCCACAGAGTACAAATCTATTCAATTTTAGCTTTTCGAGACGAGTCTACGCGGATATTTGTAGTTCCTCTCGGCCGTATAACGTTAATTTTAACCCGGGATGTGTCCAGCAGCTTATAGCCGGAGCTGGCGCTTTCATTGGGATCATAAGTGGAGTAAATGTCTGTATTCTCCTCTCTCCTGATGCGCCAAAGGCCATTTCGGGCGCTCTGGTCACCCGGGCTTAGCACGAGCGCGGTAGAATAATAGTCCACAGCTTTGGTATAATCGCCTGCTTTTTCATAGGCATAACCCAGCATATTATTGATATCCTTGGACTTAGGCTTTATTTTCAAAAGCTGCTCCAATGCCCGGATCGCCTTGTAATATTCTTTCAATTGCGTTCCAACTGTCGCGACGCGCATCAGCGCCTCCTCATAGGTCGGTTTCAGCGCGACCGCCTTCTGGTAACTGAGCAATGCCGTATCTGGTCTCGCCAGGGCATTGAAAATTTCCCCCTGTTCAAAATAAAGGCTAGGCACATTAGGGAAACGCTTTATCGCCCTATCGTTTATGGTAAGCGCCTCAGCGGGATTTTTTAGTTTTCTTAATATGATAATGCTCTGCTCATAAGCCCTGAAAAGCTTT
Organism: Dyadobacter alkalitolerans DSM 23607; assembly: GCF_000428845.1. Classification (GTDB taxonomy): domain Bacteria; phylum Bacteroidota; class Bacteroidia; order Cytophagales; family Spirosomataceae; genus Dyadobacter; species Dyadobacter alkalitolerans. The sequence goes on from NZ_AUAS01000009.1 coordinate 233,576, forward strand.
GGATTCACATTCATGGCGTATTTGAAGCTGGAAAGACTGGCCAGCGAATCTCCCTGCCGCGCCTGCAACATGCCTTTGACATAATAGGCAGAGCCATCATAAGGAGCCATTTTCAATGCCTGGTTCAGGTAATTAACCGCTTCCCGGAAACGTCCCTTGGCTTGCAGGACGTCTGCCAGCAACACATACAGCTCGGGACTGCTTTGCTGTAACGCTTCTGCACGTTGTGCATCCTCCAGAGCCTTATCGATCTCACCCAGCTCGCGGTTGATTTTTCCGCGTAACAAAAAATATTCACTTACATTTTCCTGCTCGTAAATAGATTCATTAATGTCGTCAAGCGCTTCCGTATATTGTTCTCTTTCAAAATAGATGCGGGCCCGTTTGAAATAATTCTGATCCGTATCAATGCTGCGGTTAATGAGCTCGGTAAGGGAAAGTAAAGCGTCATTTTGCCATTGCTCATGTGATTTCTTCACTACGGGCGGAATGCGCGTAGAATTCCTGGCGTCGCTCTGGCAGGATTGAATTAACCCGGCCAGCACAATGCAAAGCAACATTGATATGCGTTCGAAACTTTTAGACATTCTGGTCCGAGAATCTTGAAAAAACACCCAGCGGAAGATTTTTACCAAAAGAATCGGGAATGAACAGCTCGCCAAATTCATGGTGGATCTGCGTCCCGAAATGTGCTTTGATCAAATTCTCCACGATGAGCGCCGAGAAGCCCAAAGAATATAAATTGATGATAAAAAAGAAATTTTCCTTCTTTAAAAGTAATGCACAAAGTTTCAGAATCTCATTCAGACTTTCTTCCAAAAGCCATTTCTCGCCATCCGGACCGCGACCATAAGCGGGCGGATCCAGAATAATGCCATTGTATTGATTGCCTCTGCGCACTTCTCTCTGCACAAATTTCAATGCGTCTTCCACAACCCAGCGAATGTTATCCAATCCGCTCAGGTCCATGTTTTCCCGCGACCAGCTGATCACCTGTTTTACCGAATCCACGTGGGTAACATCCGCGCCGGAAGCTTTTGCTGCAAGTGAAGCAATGCCTGTATAAGCAAACAGATTAAGCACAGAAGGCTTCGTTTCCGGGATCTGTTTTAGCTTTTTGGCAATGTAATCCCAGTTTGTTGCCTGCTCAGGAAACACGCCGACATGCTTAAAAGAGGATAATGCCAGTTTCGAGCGCAGATGCAGTTCTTTGGTCCGATATTGAAAAACCCACTTGTCCGGCATGCCGTCCTTCGCAATCCACTGGCCTTTTTCCTGCGAATTTTTGTCCCTTTTGAAAACAGCATTCGAACGCTTTTCCCATTCAGCCTCGGAAAGGGTTTTATCCCAAATCGCCTGTGGCTCAGGGCGCGATAAAATGTATGGACCAAACCGTTCAAGCTTTTCAAAGCCGCCGGTATCAATCAATTCGTAATCTGTATGTTGCTCTGGAGATAATAAAATCATGAAAATATAAATTTTTCCAAACGATTTCCGTTGGCTTAAGCCAACGGAAATGGGGTTAATATGCAATCTTATTTAAATAAAATACATTGCGTCTGCCTCTGGTTTGCGGATCGCCGGCAGCGTTAATAATGCGTTGCTCGCCCCATGCCAGATAAAAGTTTTCATACCAGTAATCAATGTCGTCGGTGCTGGTTTTTCTTACTTTGTCACCTTCTACATTGGTCTCGTTCGGGATCACGCGATCGCTGTCCACCACCTGGTTTCCCTTGATGATCTTACTCCGGATGGCGCCATTATGGCTATAAACCAGGCGGGAGTTACCATTGGTAAAAGTCTGCACCTTGATCTTCTCGCGCAGCTCCATGCTTTTCACATTATCGAAATTAATGCTGTTATCCCAAAGCAACTTTCCGTTTTCATCCACATCGGCTACCACCGCATGCGTGTAAGTGAAGCCATCGAAAACCTGCTGGTTATAGCCGCCGCGTCCGCCGTACATCGGGTTCCATAAGTAAGGGTTATATAGGCCCATTCCAAACGGATAACCCATCATGCCTCCATAACCAAGGCCGCCCATCATCATGGGATTCTGGTAACGGTATTCAGGGTAAAAAACCTCTGCTACCAACAGGAAATTGTCGTTTTTTGGAACAATGTCATGTACTAATAATCGGTAATTCAGTTTCAGATCGTCTCCGCTTTCTTTCTTCTTGCGGATACGTTTTTCCATCTTTTCCTGCTGCCGCTCGTTCATGAAATTGAAGAAATTCTTAAACTCGGTAAAGCTGTGGTAACGCGTGAAAACCGGCTGATCCCCAACGATCTTGCTGATATAAAGTCCCTGCGAAGCGGCATTGGAAGTGCTTTGCATGTTCCGGTAACCATATGTGCCAATCACGACCCTTACAGAATCGTTAAGCACTTGTAATCTGCCGCTTAGCAACGAATAATCGTCCTCGGGATCGACCGACACCTGCGCATACAGCTCACCGGTTTCTTCATACGAACGAGCCACAATGCGGGTCTGTCGTCCTTTTTTTACTGCAAAACAAACATTCACCAAATGATGCGCCGTGTCCACTTCAACGGTCTGAATGGCATTAGAGCCTTTAATAGCGGATGGCAAAACCTTTGTTTGGGATGTCCTGAGCTGCGTTAGAATTAAAACTGGCTCATTGCGGACCATTCCGGCCATGAAAACGGAGTAACCCAGCGTTTTGAAATCGGTGATCTCGAAACGGTCGAGTGTATTGATCGTAAAGGTTTCCACGAATCCCGGCCCTACGTTCACTTTGACGATCTGATACAAAGAGCTGCGATATTTACTAAAAAGCAAAAACACAGCCTGGCCATCGTAGGAGGAGGTGATATAGTCCAGATTGGATTCAATAGGGCCGTCAATCGACCAAACGCGTTCCAGGTTTGTATCAAATTTCTGAACATTGAATGTGCCCTTTTCCGGTTTGGAAATGAGCAAGACCCCTTGCGCACCGAGCGGCACGGTTTGGTAAGCCATATTACCTGATAAAGGCAACTCTATTCTCTTAACACCTTGTGCAGCAGCCAGTAATGATGCTGTAACAAGGCTAAAAAGCAACAAGATCTGACGAAGTGCAGAAATGAAATTAAGATTCATGTGCCAATGCAACAATAATGTCGAATTCTTCACGCTTAACCGGCACTACCGAAAGTCTGGACAAGCGCACCAGTTCCATATTTTTGAGGATATCATGCTTCTTGATCTGTTCGAGCGTGACCGTTTTAGGAAAATGCTCCACCGGGACCACGTTGACAACGACCCAGTCACCCGTATCGATCGTTGGATCGGGATAATGTTCCTTTGAAACTTTTGCCAGACCCACAACTTCCTTACCAATGTTGCTGTGATAAAAAAGCACAAGATCGCCTTTCTTCATGGCCATCAGATTGTTACGTGCGGCGAAATTCCGGACGCCGTCCCACATGCCTTCTTTTTCTGCTACAAGATGGTCCCAGGAATATTTATTCGGTTCACTTTTTACAAGCCAATGGTTCATGGATCTCAGTTAGGTTTTAAACGAATTTGTTGGTTTGAAAGATGGATCTTGCGATCATGGAAATTTCGGGTATTTGCTGAAATCGGGCTTTCTTTTTTCAAGAAACGATTTTTGGCCTTCTTTCGCTTCCTCGCTCAGATAATAAAGCAATGTTGCATTTCCCGCCAGTTCCTGGATTCCCGCTTGCCCGTCGAGCTCGGCATTGAATGAGCTTTTCAGCATCCGGATAGACAATGGACTCTTTTCCTGGATTTTCTTACACCATTCAACCGTTGTCGCTTCCAGGTCTTCCAAAGGAACAACTTTATTTACCAAACCCATCTGCAATGCTTCCTGTGCATCATATTGATCGCATAGGAACCAGATTTCGCGTGCTTTTTTCTGTCCCACAACCCGTGCAAGATAAGATGCGCCAAAGCCGCCGTCAAAACTCCCGACTTTTGGGCCTGTTTGTCCGAAACGCGCATTTTCTGCAGCAATGGAAAGGTCGCAAATCACGTGCAGCACGTGTCCGCCGCCGATCGCCCAACCTGCCACCATGGCGATAACTGCCTTAGGAATAGAGCGGATCATGCGTTGCAGATCCAGCACATTCAGACGCGGGACATGGTCATCGCCAATGTAACCGCCATGTCCGCGCACCGATTGGTCGCCGCCGGAGCAGAATGCTTTTCCGCCTTCGCCTGTCAATATAATAACGTCAATGCGCGTGTCCTCGCGGCAAATGTGCATGGCGTCGATCATTTCTGTAACCGTAAGCGGCGTGAATGCGTTGTGTTTATGCGGGCGATTTATGCTTATTTTTGCAATGCCTTCGTGAAGCGTAAAAAGGATTTCCTCGTATTCTTTAATGGTTTCCCACTGGATTGAGCTTGACATAAATTCGGAATGTAAATGAATAATCTTGCGTTAAAAAGTTAACTATAACGGCCGTCAACTCGTTCGCAACAATCTGCGAAATTACAGATTGTTTGGGTTTCCTTCAAAAACAAATGAATAACTTTCCAATGCCCTGGAACACAAGTATAAGTGCAATTAGAACACAGGAAAGGCCGGATCATTCCTACTTTGCCGAGGCATATGATTTCATGCAATCATGGCTGATTGGCCAGCAGACATTCATATTACAGACTTCCGGCTCGACAGGGGCGCCAAAACCGATCCAAATTAACCGAAGCCAGTTGATTGCAAGTGCGCAAATGACGGGCAAGGCGCTGGGCCTTCATGCGGGAACGCGCGCGCTCGTTTGTCTGAATGTACATTATATAGCGGGCCTGATGATGCTTGTCCGCGGGATGGAGCTGGATTGGGAAATGACGGTCATCGAACCATCTGCTAACCCTTTGCTGGATGTTGATTCTGATGCTGAATTCGATTTTGCTGCATTGGTCCCGTTGCAACTCACGGCTATTCTAGAAAATCCGCAGACAGAAAGTCAGGTGAACATATTAGGAACAGTGCTTTTGGGCGGAGCGCCGGTTAATGTTTCGCTGCAAAGAAAAATTGAAGTATTAAGGATTCCGGTTTACCAAAGTTACGGCATGACCGAAACGGTTTCGCACATTGCACTGCGCAGATTGAATGGCGAAAATTTTTCGGAAGATTATCAATTTCTGCCCAACATTGGTTTCGGCACAGACCATCGCGGCTGCCTGCACATTTCCGGTCCGGTTACGAATGGTGAAGTTGTCCAGACGAATGATCTGGTTGAGATTGCCGGAAATACATTCAAATGGATCGGAAGGGCTGATAATGTGATCAATTCGGGAGGCGTTAAGATCGTTCTGGACAAAGTGGACGCGACCGTAGGCAAAGTGTTTTATGATTTAAAGGTCGAGAATGCATTTTTTAACTGGTTCGTTTCGGATGAAAAACTGGGGCAGAAACTGATCCTGGTTGTTGAAGGAACCGTGAACACTTTTCATGCAAAGGACATGATTGAAGAAATTAGAAAACGCCTTTCCGCCTATGAAACGCCGAAACATGTTTACTTTGTGCAGCATTTTAATAAAACAACCACGGACAAGGTCGATAAGCGGCGCACCGTCCAACAACTTTTAGCATCTCAAAATGGATAAGAATATTCAGATCCCCGGTTACTATATCATTCGCTTTCAAACGGCGTCCGTCGTTCCGGCCCCTTATTCGCATTTTTATACATTAAAACTCGATATCGCTGCGAAGGATCAGCTTACGGTTGATTTTGACATCAAATATCTGGATCGCGACGAGCTGGATGAGGACGATCTGCTGGACGAAGGTTTTTCACCGGATGATGATTATGCCTGGAAAGGCAATGTTCCGGCGATCTGGATCGGGCAGTTTCAGGACATTATGACTTCTTCCAAAATCATCAGAAAAAGAGAAGAAAGTGAATTTGAGGATTTTATAGAAATTGAGCTCGACGAGAATGGTAAAATGGTTACTATTTATCCGGTCGATAAGGAACGCTGGTCGTACTTCTTACAGGAGTTTATGCAGGCAGTTTTTGAAGCGGGTGGGAGAGAGATGCCATTTGAGCTTACTTACCTCGAAATTGACGGCGATAACCAGAAGCAGCTGGACCTGCGCGCATCATTTGCAGAAAAATCATTCACATTGGTAAAGGATAAAGCGCCGGCCCGGAAACTAGAATGGTCGCAGTTGCAAAAGGTTATGGACACGGTTTACAAAGCCGAGTTCGTGCCTGATAATGCTTCGGACAAAAAGCCTTCTAAAAAGGGAAAATACATTACTGCCGGAGACGGACTTTGGTATCAAATGGGCGTTGCGATCCTGGAAACAACCTCCAAAAGCCGGGATCTGGACAAAATTGACGCTTTGTTCAATTCTTTGTCTAAATAATTTTTGTTCAAGTAATTAAGCTTTGTACTGGTTCAGTTCCTGCTGCAATTCATCTACCAGCAGGCTGACCCTTTCCAGTGATGGCTGCGGTGTAGGCAGTTGCAAACTTACAAATGCCTTCACTTCCCACACTTCCTGCACATTTTGCAAAGGAACTTCCAATTCTTCAAGATCGGCCATATCGGACGTCAGAAGCAACATTCCGGAGGTTTTTACCTGATTAAATGCAGTCCTGTACACAAATCCGTGTCCGCGCAGGACAAAGATGTATTGCATACCATCCTTAATGTCATACCAGTTCCTCACGAATGTTCCAACTAATATAGAACCTGGGTACGCAAAGTCTGCACCGCTTTCAAAGGCCCGGTAATAGCCCATAGGCAGGTTAGGAAGCTGAAAAACAGGAAGTTGGTTCAGATATGCCGGATTTTGAAAGTTAGCAAGATATTCCTGCTGTAAATTTTTTGCAACCCATTGAATAGTAGGATAGTTAACTGTCTTTTCTTCAACCTGTGCATTAAACTGGCTGCCCTGGAATTGGTTGTTAAAAACAGGCAGTTGTGAATCAGGACGAGCGCTCACTGCCGGGTTTTGTATAGCTGGCTGATGTTGAAAAGCGGGCTGAACGGATTGAATAGATTGAACCGGCGCGACAGGCTGCGCAACTTGTGCTGGCTGGTTCTGCGGTTCGCCATTTACGGGCTTGAAGTTAACCTGCTTGGAAACCATTCTGATCTCCGGTTCAGGCTGCTGATATTTTTCTATGATTTTTGACAAAGGCTGCGGTTCCGAAAAAGCCGGGATGCGGATCTGCGAAGGAGCAGGCGCATTGCCCGAATGCGAAACCGTCATAGGCCGACCCGCATTCATGGGCAAAGACATATCCGGCGTTTCCCTTAATTTCCTGAGGTCATTTTTGAGCAGATTATCCACTGTGATGCCGAACGCCGCAGCCATATTTTTCAAATTGGTCAGGTTTGGATTGGCACGGGCCTCTTCGTAAGCGCCAAGCAAAGAGCGTTTTATCGCGATCTTTCTTGCAAATTGCTCCTGAGTCAGGCCATTAAGCCTTCTGAGATATTTGATATTATTGCTGACGATGCTCATGATGAATGCTTTTCAGGTTATTGGTAAATTTCCTTCTTAGCAGCTTTGAATGTATTGGTTAGTAGCCCACAAATGGTCATCAGACCCACGCCTCCCGGAACGGGCGTAATGTAGCTCGTTTTGGGCGCGACGTCATTGAAGTTAACATCACCTTTGATTGCAAAACCGCTTTTCTTGGTCTCGTCCACCACTCTCGTAATGCCCACGTCAATCACTACTGCTCCTTCTTTAACGTAATCAGCGGTCACAAATTCTGGTCGGCCCAGCGCAACGATCAAAATATCTGCGGTTTGGCAGATTTCTTTCAGATTTTGTGTTTTTGAATGCGTAATGGTTACCGTGCAATTGCCCGGATATTCATTACGCTGCATTAATATGCTCATCGGCAAGCCCACGATCTGGCTGCGGCCGATCACTACGCAATGTTTTCCGCTGGTTTCAATGTTGGCACGGATCAGCATTTCCAGGATGCCGAATGGTGTTGCAGAAATGTACGCCGGAAGCCCTTTGCACATTTTACCCACATTCACCGGGTGAAAACCGTCCACGTCTTTGGCCGGGTTAACAGCTTCCATAATGGTGTTTTCAGAAATATGTTTGGGCAAGGGAAGCTGCACAATGAACCCGTCCACGTCCGGATCGTTATTTAATCCTTCTACTGCGTCCAAAAGTTCGTTTTCACTTATTTCAGGACCGAATCTCAATAATGTTGAAGTGAAACCGATTTCCTCACAGCTTCTGATTTTGGATGCCACATAGGTTTCGCTTGCGCCATCGGCACCAACGAGTATGGCAGCCAAATGCGGCTTTTTGCCACCACCGGCCACCCAGGCTTCCACTTCGTTTTTTATTTCAAACTTGATTTGGGATGAAATTGCTTTCCCGTCTAGTAACTGCATTATTGACTGATAATATTTTTGATAAGAATTTCCATTCCCGTAGTCGCCTTTTCCTGAATAAATGTCATGTTGGCTTTAAGGCTGATATCGGGTTTTGCAGGATCGATAATATAAATGGGCTTGTCCGCGCCAACGTAATGCACGAGTCCGGCTGCCGGATAAACTGCCAGCGACGTGCCAACAACCACAAAGATGTCAGCCTCTTCCGTCACATCCATAGCGATTTCCATCATCGGGACCTCCTCGCCAAACCACACAATGTGCGGCCTGAGCTGGCTCCCAAGTTCACAGAGATCTCCCGTTTTCAGTTCCCAGGAAGACATTTCGTAAACCAGGTCGGGGTTCTTCGTGCTTCTGGATTTGAAAAGCTCGCCATGCAAATGAATTACTTTTGAAGATCCCGCGATCTCGTGCAGGTTATCAACGTTTTGGGTAATGATGGTTACGTCAAAATCCTTTTCCAATTCCACGAGCGCATAATGGGCAGCATTGGGCTTCACGTCCGCAGCCTGCTTTCTGCGCTGGTTGTAAAAGTCCAGCACAAGTTCCTGGTTACGCTGCCAGGCTTCAGGCGTGGCCACATCCTCAATACGGAAGTTGTCCCACAAGCCACCATTGTCGCGGAATGTGCTGATCCCGCTTTCGGCACTGATGCCCGCTCCGGACAGCACTACAAGTTTTTTCATGATCTTTATTTTCTAGTGTGTAACTGATTTATTATTAGCTCTTTTTTGCTGCTTTGGGTGCTGCCGGCTTCTTAGCCGCCGGTTTCGCTGCTGCTTTTTTCGCCGCTGGTTTTTTGGCTGCCGGTTTTTTCTCTGCCACCTTTTTCTCTGCCGGTGCTTTTACAACAGCCGCCTTAGCCGCCGGTTTCTTGCCAAATCTTCCCGCAGGCTTATCCGGTGTTTCTGCCGCCAGCTTCACCACTTCTTCGTAAGTAAGCGATGCCGGTTCTGTTCCTTTCGGAATTTTCACATTCTTTTTTCCAAAAGCAATGTAAGGTCCGTATTTACCATTCAGCACTTTCGCGTCCGGATCTTCGGCGAACTCTTTGATGGTCCTGTTGCTGTCCTGTAAGCGTTTTTCAGTGATAATTTCGATCAGTCTGTCTTCGGTGACAGCCATTGGATCGTCCGTTCTTGCCAGAGAATAATATTTGCCGTCATGCTTCACATATGGGCCAAATTTTCCAATGTTCACAATCAGTTCTTTCTCTTCATACAAACCTACTTCGCGCGGCAGTTTAAATAATTCAAAAGCTTCTTCCAGCGTAATGTTCTCCATCAACTGGCCTTTCATCAAGCTCGCAAATTTTGGTTTTTCCTCATCTTCCGCATCACCAATCTGCACATAAGGACCGTATTTGCCGATTCTTACGGATACTTTCTTGCCCGTTGCAGGATCTTCGCCCAGATCGCGCGAAGTAAGGCTGCGGTCGATGGCTTCCTCGTTTGCTTCGGTTACTTTCTTCTGAAATGGCGTGTAAAAGTTTTTGATCATCTGCCGCCATTCCAGTTGGCCGTCGGCAATGTGGTCAAAATCCTTCTCAACATTCGCCGTAAAAGAGTAATCAATAATGTCATTGAAATGACTTACCAGGAAGTCATTCACGACCATACCGGTGCTGGTAGGGAAGAGTTTTGCCTTTTCCGAACCGTAAATTTCTCTATTAACCTTGCTGTTGATCTGGTTATTGGCCAGCGTCAGTTCTTTAAAATCACGTTCTGTTCCCTGGCGGTCTTCCTTAACAATATATTCGCGCCTTAATATGGTAGAAATCGTTGGTGCGTATGTGGATGGACGTCCGATGCCCATTTCTTCCAGTTTTTTAACCAAACTTGCTTCCGTATAGCGAGGCGGGTTCCTTGTGAAGCGTTCCGTCGCTTTCATATCTGCCAGGTTCAGGATCTGGTTAATGTTCAGCGGAGGCAGCATTCCTTTTTGCTCTTCGTCGCCTTCATCGTCACTGGATTCCATATATACTTTCAGGAATCCTTCAAATTTGATCACCTCACCTTGTGCAACGAGTTCTTCGGAAGTGGTTGATATAGAAATGGTTGCCGTTGTGCGTTCCAGTTGCGCATCTGACATTTGTGATGCGATGGCACGTTTCCAGATCAGCTCATACAAGCGCTGCTCATTGCGGTCGCTGCTGCCATTTAATGTAGAAAAATCAGTTGGCCTGATGGCTTCGTGCGCCTCTTGTGCCGACTCATTTTTGGTCTTAAAAACCCGTTTATTATAGTAATCCTGTCCGTACTCCTTCGTGATCTGCACCCTTGCTTTTTCCAATGCTTCCTCCGACAAGTTCGTGGAGTCGGTTCTCATGTAGGAAATTTTACCTGCTTCATAGAGCCGCTGCGCAACTGTCATGGTTTGCGCTACGGAAAAGCTCAGCTTACGGGATGCTTCCTGTTGTAATGTAGAAGTTGTGAATGGCGGTGCTGGTGTTTTTTTTGCTGGTTTAACTTCAAGGCTTTTGATGGAGAACTGTGCGCCGATGCATTTTTCGAGGAATTTCATCGCATCTTCTTCCTGCGGAAAATTCTTCGCCAATTCTGCATTCAAGACTTTGCCGTTTCCAAGATCAAAGTGCGCAGTTACTTTAAAGCTGCTCTTGCTTTTAAATGCGTCGATTTCTCTTTCCCTCTCAACAATGATGCGAACGGCAACAGATTGCACGCGGCCAGCCGAAAGGTTGGATTTGCCAATCCTTATTTTTTTCCAAAGCACCGGCGAAAGCTCATAACCTACGAGCCTGTCCAGGATCCGGCGTGCCTGCTGCGCGTCTACCAGATCTACATCTATTATACGCGGCTTGGAAATCGCATTTTGTAAAGCAGTTTTCGTAATCTCCCGGAACACAATTCTTTTAGTATCGTCGGGTAACCCCAAGGCTTCTTTCAAGTGCCACGAAATCGCCTCTCCTTCGCGGTCATCATCCGTTGCGAGCCATACTTCTGCGCCCTTGGCGAGTTTTTTAAGCTCGGATATCACCTTTACTTTATCAGCGGAAATTTCATAAGAAGGTTGGAAACCATGGTCAACATCCACACCCATATCATGCTCCGGTAGGTCACGAACGTGCCCGAAACTTGACTTAACGGTGAAATCTGCTCCTAAATAACTTTCAATGGTTTTGGCCTTCGCCGGTGACTCTACGATCACCAGATTTTTTGACATAACTTTGGATTTAAGGGATCTTGTAGCACTTTGAATGTCCAAATATAGGGTACAATCCTGCAAAAAATCAAAGCGCTGCTGAAAAGGTAATCTAAAATCGCCGATAATGCGACAGTCCCAGTTGGGCGTATTTGAAATAATTTCCCAAATATCCGGGCTGTAAGAACAAAAACTTTAAGGGCGAGGTTATTTAAATGCGTCCTTAGTATATAATGATGCTAAATAGTAGTGAAAAGCGGCAGGCAGGCCTCAGCTTATGCCGTAAATTCGTACTTTCGCGTGTTTTAATGATCAAAAATCTTCCACCTAATTGAGGCGTATATTGTATTTTTCACTATGAACATTTATAAGGATTACATCAAGGAAATTGAAGAAAGAGCAGCCCAGGGACTTCATCCTAAGCCTATCGACGGCGCTGAGTTACTGGGAGAAATCATCGCACAGATAAAGGATACGGAAAATGAGTATCGCGAAGACTCTCTTAAATTTTTTATCTACAACACATTACCAGGAACAACAAGCGCCGCCGGTGCGAAAGCCAGGTTCCTGAAAGAAATCATTCTTGGCGAATCCATCGTAGCAGAAATATCACCGGCCTTTGCATTTGAATTGCTGTCGCACATGAAGGGCGGTCCTTCCATCGGCGTATTGCTGGATCTTGCTTTGGGTGAAAATTATTCGATTGCAAAACAAGCGGCTGCGGTGCTTAAAACGCAGGTGTACTTATATGATGCAGACACAGACCGTCTGAAAGAAGCATTTAAAAGCGGCAACGAAATCGCTCGGGAAATCCTTGAAAGTTATGCCCGCGGTGAATTCTTCACATTACTGCCTGAAATACCGGAAGAAATTAAGATTGTCACATTCATTGCCGGAGAAGGGGACATTTCAACAGATTTGCTCTCACCGGGTAATCAGGCGCATTCGCGTTCTGACCGTGAACTGCATGGTCAATGCATGATCACAACGACTGCCCAGAAGCAGATCAAAGCGTTACAGGAAGAGCATCCTGACAAAAGTGTGATGCTGATTGCCGAAAAAGGCACGATGGGCGTGGGCTCTTCGCGGATGTCAGGTGTGAATAATGTGGCGCTCTGGACTGGCAAGCAGGCGAGTCCGTATATCCCTTATGTTAACATTGCGCCTATTGTGGGTGGAACAAATGGTATTTCACCTATTTTCCTAACCACTGTTGATGTTACAGGCGGGATTGGAATAGATTTGAAAAACTGGGTGAAGAAAGTGGACGAGAACGGAAACGTTGTGCGTAACGAAAGCGGAGATCCTGTTTTGGAAGAGGTTTATTCTGTTGCTACGGGCACTGTTTTGACCATTAATACAAAAACAAAAAAACTGTACTACGGCGACAAGGAACTGATTGACATTTCCAAAGCGCTTACGCCGCAGAAAAAGGAATTTATCAGAGCAGGCGGCTCCTATGCCATTGTTTTTGGTAAAAAAATACAAACGGTTGCGGCAAAGATCTTAGGCATCGAGCCCACGCTCGTTTTTGCACCTTCAAAGGAGATATCAAATGAAGGCCAGGGTCTGACGGCAGTTGAAAAAATCTTTAACAGAAATGCCGTTGGCACAACACCTGGTAAAGTTTTGCATGCTGGTTCTGATGTTCGTGTAGAGGTTAACATTGTTGGTTCACAGGATACGACGGGGTTAATGACCGCTCAGGAACTGGAATCAATGGCTGCGACCACTATTTCACCGATTGTGGACGGAGCTTATCAGTCTGGTTGCCACACAGCGTCGGTTTGGGATAAGAAAGCGCAGGCTAACATTCCGAAACTGATGAAGTTTATGAATGATTTCGGCCTCATCACCGCGCGTGACCCCAAAGGCGAATATCACTCGATGACCGATGTGATCCACAAAGTCCTTAACGACATTACGATTGACGAATGGGCAATCATTATCGGTGGTGACTCGCATACGAGAATGTCCAAAGGCGTTGCCTTCGGTGCTGACTCAGGAACTGTTGCGATCGCGCTTGCAACCGGTGAAGTTTCGATGCCAATTCCCGAATCCGTTAAGGTAACATTCAAAGGTGACATGAAAGACCACATGGATTTCCGTGATGTCGTTCACGCCACGCAGGCGCAGATGTTGCAGAAGTTCGGCGGCGAAAACGTTTTCCAGGGCCGCATCATTGAAGTGCATCTGGGAACATTACCAGCCGACCAGGCATTCACATTCACCGACTGGACCGCGGAAATGAAGGCGAAAGCTTCCATTTGTATTTCAGAAGATGACACGTTGATCGAATCCCTGGAAATTGCCAAAAACAGGATTCAGATCATGATCGACAAGGGCATGGAGAACCACAAGCAGGTTCTTCAGGGACTGATCAACAAGGCGGATAAGCGCATTGCTGAAATCAAATCCGGTGAAAAACCTGCTTTGGTGCCTGATGCAAATGCAAAATATTATGCAGAAGTTGTCATTGATCTCGACGCAATCGTTGAACCGATGATTGCCGATCCGGATGTAAATAATAAGGAGGTTTCAAAGCGTTACACCCACGATACTATCCGTCCGCTTTCTTTTTATGGAGAGGACAAAAAGGTTGATCTCGGTTTTGTAGGCTCTTGTATGGTTCACAAAGGGGATTTGAAAATTGTTTCTCAAATGCTCCGCAATTTGGAAGAACAAAAAGGCAAAGTTGAATTCTTCGCTCCGCTGGTTGTGGCAGCGCCGACTTACAATATTATAGAAGAGCTGAAAAAAGAAGGAGACTGGGATGTTTTGCAAAAATACTCAGGCTTTGAATTTGACGATAACGCTCCGAAAGTAGCGGCGCGTACGGAATATGAAAATATGATGTATCTGGAACGTCCGGGCTGTAACCTTTGCATGGGCAACCAGGAAAAGGCGGCGAAAGGGGATACGGTTCTGGCAACTTCCACTCGTTTGTTCCAAGGCAGGGTTGTTGAAGATTCGGATCGTAAAAAAGGAGAGTCATTGCTGGCATCTACACCGGTTGTTGTTTTGTCCGCAATCCTCGGACGCATTCCGAACATTGAGGAATACAAAGCAGCAGTGGTTGGCATTGACCTGACGAAGTTTACACCGCCAGTTAAACAATTGGCGAGATAATCGATACTGGCACAGTTGTTGACGCGTGTGAATGTATTAGCATAAATAATAATTACTATGGCTTTTGACTTAGACATGATTAAGGGCGTTTATGCCCGTATGCAGGAAAGGGTGGAAGCTGCTCGTAAGATAGAGCGGCGGCCTTTAACCCTTGCAGAAAAGATTTTATATTCCCATTTGTGGGAAGGAACACCTACACAAGTTTACGAGCGCGGCAAGTCCTACGTGGATTTTGCTCCCGACCGTGTGGCTATGCAGGATGCCACGGCCCAAATGGCGCTGTTGCAATTCATGCAAGCCGGAAGACCGCAGGTTGCAGTTCCTTCAACCGTGCATTGCGATCACTTGATCCAGGCAGAGGTTGGGGCGACGCAGGATTTGAAAAATGCGGTTGACAAGAACAAAGAAGTATACGACTTCCTTTCTTCGGTTTCCAATAAATACGGCTTAGGCTTCTGGCGTGCAGGTGCTGGTATCATTCACCAGGTTGTGCTTGAAAACTATGCATTTCCGGGCGGAATGATGATCGGGACGGACTCACACACGCCTAATGCAGGTGGTTTGGGAATGATCGCGATCGGTGTGGGTGGCGCGGATGCCAGTGATGTTATGTCCGGACTTGCCTGGGAGCTGAAAATGCCTCGCTTGATCGGTGTTAAACTAACTGGTAAGCTAAGCGGATGGACTGCTGCGAAAGACGTTATTCTCTGGGTAGCAGGTCAGTTAACCGTAAAAGGTGGGACCGGTTACATTGTTGAATATTTTGGCGATGGAGCGGAAAGCATCTCGGCAACCGGTAAAGCGACAATTTGTAACATGGGTGCGGAGATTGGTGCTACTACTTCGATATTCGCTTATGATTCGAGAAGCGCGGCTTATTTAAGAGCAACAGAACGAGCTGACATTGCCGAAGCTGCTGATGCAGTGAAAGACTATTTGCGTTCGGATGATGAGGTTTATGCAGATCCTGCTACCTATTACGATCAGTTGATTGAGCTGGACCTATCGACATTGGAGCCACACGTGAACGGACCGTTTACGCCGGATTTGGCCTGGCCGCTATCTAAATTCGCAACTGCGGTTAGAGAAAACGGCTGGCCGGAAGTGCTTTCTGTTGGATTGATCGGATCCTGTACGAATTCAAGTTACGAGGATGTTAGCCGTGCGGCGTCTCTGGCGCAGCAGGCAGTTGATAAAAAGTTGACAGTAAGCTCTGAATATACCATTACGCCAGGTTCGGAACTCGTTCGCTATACGGTGGAACGCGATGGTTACCTCGATACATTTGCCAAAATCGGCGGCGTTGTGCTGGCAAATGCTTGCGGACCTTGCATTGGTCAGTGGGCGCGTCATGGTGCTGAAAAAGGAGAGAAGAACTCTATTATCACTTCCTTCAACCGTAACTTCTCCAAACGCGCGGATGGTAATCCAAACACGCACTCATTCGTAGCTTCGCCTGAAATCGTAACTGCACTGGCGATTGCTGGTCGCCTTACTTTTGATCCGAGAACAGATAAGCTGGTGAATTCGGAAGGTGTCGAAGTAATGCTGGACGAGCCAACCGGTCTGGAGCAGCCTATAAGAGGTTATGCCGTGGAAGACGCTGGCTACCAAGCTCCTGCGGAGGATCCAAGCCAAGTTCAGGTTTTAGTAAGCCCTACCTCGGACCGCTTGCAATTGCTGGAACCATTTGCTGAATGGGAAGGAACAGACCTGAGAGGTTTGAAACTGCTGATTAAGGCAAAAGGAAAATGTACGACAGACCATATTTCAATGGCTGGCCCATGGTTGAAATACCGCGGTCACCTTGATAATATCTCTAATAACATGCTGATTGGTGCGGTTAACTACTATAATGAGAAAACCAACACCATCAAAAATCAGCTTACGCACGAATATTCAGAAGTCCCCGCGGTGCAGCGTGATTACAAAGCGCATGGGATCGGAACGATCGTTGTGGGTGACGAAAACTACGGAGAAGGTTCATCCCGCGAACATGCAGCGATGGAACCGCGTTTCCTTGGCGTCCGGGCCATTTTGACAAAATCATTTGCCCGTATCCACGAAACGAACCTGAAAAAGCAGGGAATGCTCGCATTGACGTTCGCTAATACAAGTGATTATGATAAGATACAGGAAGACGATACCATTGACATTGTCGGACTGCAAACTTTTGCAGAAGGCCAGCCGTTAACCATCGTTTTGCACCATGCAGATGGCACAAGCGAAGAGTTTCCGGTAAACCACACTTACAATGAGCAGCAGATCGAATGGTTCAAAGCAGGTTCTGCGTTGAACATTATTCGCAAATCGGTTGCAGCTGCGTAAATTAGGTGATATTTCATGTATAAGTGCAAAAAGGCTTCCCTAGGGAGGCCTTTTTTGCATAAAGAAAAATCACCTAGAATACACCCCAGCAAAGCTAAAAATCCCGGAGGGATGCAATATTTGTAGAAAAAAAAGGTCGGGTAAACTGAAATCCCGGAGGGATGCAACGATATACCAGTTGTTGCATCCCTCCGGGATTTCAGTTTATGAGCTAGATGGCGGCAGGGCGTTACCGATATTATATCCCGCTGGGATTTTGCATTTTATCTTAAAATTCTTGCTTTTTGCCTTGTGTAAGATTGGATAAAAAAGATGAACATGCCCATCATGATCGACACGTCGGCCATGTTGAAAATGCCGGTTTGGAAGAAGCCGAGGTTAATGTGAAGAAAATCAGTAACCGAACCGTGAATGAGCCTGTCATAAATATTTCCTATGCCGCCGCCGATGGCAAAGCTCAGCGCCAGCGCGCTCATAAGCGTGAGGTTTCTTTTCAGCAATATGTAGGCAACGCCAAAAAAGAGCACGATCAGCGGAATAACTGAGAGTAAGATGACCTTCATTGTATGCGGAAGCCCGGCACCAATGCTAAGGAAAGCACCAGTGTTTTCGACGTAAGTGATCGTCACAATGTCTTCCACAACGCTTATCGTTTGATAAAAACCGACATTTTTGCGAACGACATTCTTTGATATCTGGTCGCAGCCGAAGTTGGAAATTAGGATTAAAAAAATGGCTATGTTCCTGATCAGCCGGTCCGATTTTATATCAAACATTTATTTCGAGAACGATTTAATAGATGCAACTTTCACTTCCTTAAACTCAACTTCCGATCCTTCCGACTGCAAAGCAATCTGTCCTTTCTGTGCCGTCGCATTATAACCATAATTGACCATCACGCCATTCAGCCACACTTTGATTGAATTTTTTACACATTCGATCGTCATGGAATTCCATTTGCCCAGCGGCTTTTCCGTGCCGTCCGTCAGGTTGGGGACTCTTCTCAGTTTGTCGCCATTAACGCCCCATTTTTCTTTCGGGCCACGTCTTTTCTCCATTTCCGGCACCGTGATGTCTTCCTGAATGCACCAGAAATCACCAGCATTCTGGTTCATCAGTTGCACCTCAATGGATTTTGGAAACATTTCATAAAGGGCTCTGGGCGTAGAAACGAAAACAAGTGCGCCGCAATTGCCCGGCTTACCAGCAAAGCGATATTGAAATGTGAAACGAAAATTCTCATACTGATCGTCCGTAATCAAATGTCCTCCCGGCGTTCCAAGGCTTACCAACAGACCATTACGCACAAGGAACGGTGTTTTCAGCGCAGGATCTTTATCCATATCGGGAACGTCAATGTGCCAGCCTTTTAAGTCCTTGCCGTTGAAAAGTGTTTTTGTCTGGCTCTGTGATTGGTGGGAAACGCTAAGAAAGAAAAGGATGCAGAAAGGCAAAAGTATTTGTTTCATCAATGAGCTTATTTCAGGTTAGGATATCATTTAGAACGGAAAAATTAAGCAATTATCCGCTCAGTGCAATCACCGCCGTATTAAATGTAGAAGATTAAGATTAAATTGGCCGCTTCCGTTTTCATTTTAAAGCTGCTATGAAAAAACTCATTTACCTGTTTTCGCTCACATGCTTTGCAGGCAACGCTTTTGCGCAAAAGATTAATTATGACATTGCTTTTCCTAACCTCATCCACCACGAAGCCAGCATTGCCGTAACGGTCACCGATGCGCCTCAGAAAGAACTGACATTCCGCATGAGCCGCTCTTCTCCCGGCCGCTATGCCACACACGAGTACGGAAAGAATGTTTACGACGTAAAAGCAATGGATAAAGCAGGCCGCGAAATGCCAATCGAACGTGTCGACGGTGATGTTTATAAAGTTTCAGGATTAAATGGATTTGTAAAAGTACAATACACGCTTTACGCCAATCATGCCGACGGGACTTACGCCGGTTTAGACCAGAACAGCATTCATTTGAATGCACCCGCCACTTTTCTATGGGTAAAGGAATTGCAGAATGCACCGATTGAGGTAAAATTCAATTTGCCCAAAGAAGGAAAATGGACCATTGCGACGCAGCTCAAACCTGCCGCCCAACCAAACACATTCAGTGCATCAGACCTGCAATATTTAATGGATTCTCCGATCAAGATCGGGAAGCTGATTATGAAGGAGTGGACATTAACTAACCCGGATCAGAAGCCCGTGAAATTCAGACTTGCGCTTGAAATTGCCGGAAGCGATTCATTGGCAGACAGTTTTGCAGCGAAAATCAAACGCATTACACAGGAAAGCCAGATGATATTCGGCGAATTTCCGGCTTTCGATTTCGGCCAGTATACATTTCTTGCCAGCATTAATCCATATGTGCGGGGTGATGGCATGGAGCACCGCAACAGCACAATGATCTCGATTCCCACTGCTTTCACGGGGGCAAACAATTTGCTGGGCGTATTTTCCCATGAGTTTTTTCATGCCTGGAATGTCGAACGAATCCGCCCGAAAACGCTCGAACCATTCAATTTTGAAAAGAGTAACATGAGTTTC
The DNA here is from genome assembly GCF_000428845.1 of Dyadobacter alkalitolerans DSM 23607. GTDB lineage: Bacteria > Bacteroidota > Bacteroidia > Cytophagales > Spirosomataceae > Dyadobacter > Dyadobacter alkalitolerans. The sequence goes on from NZ_AUAS01000009.1 coordinate 253,108, forward strand.
GAGCTTTGGTTCGCCGAAGGTTTTACACAATATTACGGCGACCTTATTCTGGCCCGTGCCGGCTTTGATTCACCTGAAGAATATTGCCAGACATTGAGTTTTTTGGTCAATACCAAAGAAAATACAGCTGGCGCGAAGCGCATTTCGCCAGTCCAGGCTAGTAACAATGCGGTTTTCGTGGATGCTGGTGTTTCGATTGATAAGACAAATTATCCCAACATTTACACTTCTTACTATCCTTACGGCGCGTCTATTGCACTGGCGCTTGATCTTCAACTGCGTGCGCGGGGGCTCACTTTGGACGGATATATGCAGGCCATTTGGCAAAAGCTGGGAAAACCGGAAATAGCCTATCGAGTGAGTGACCTGGCGGATGTGCTTGTGGCTTACAGCAAGGACAAAACGTTTGCAGAAGGTTTTTTTGCAAAATATATCAATGGCCACGAATCCTTCGACTATGCGCCATTGCTTCAAATGGCAGGCTTGACTTTGAAAAGACAGTTTGCCGGCAAAGCATGGATCGGGGATGTGCGGTATAAGGAAGGAACGGAGCTTACCATTTTATCCAACACAATCATTGATTCACCCCTGTACAAGGCAGGCCTGGATGTCGACGACCAGATATTGAAAGTGGATGGAAAAACTGTGACAACGCAAGCTGAGTTAAATGTCAACCTTAATGCGCACAAGCCGGGAGAGGAAATTGGCATTGAATACCGTCACCGTGAGGATGTCAAACTTGGCATGATCACATTAATCGAAAACCCGAAATGGGTGGTAGAACTAAATGAAACGGCCGGCTTGCCTGTGACAGAAGAAATGAAAAAATTCCGCAAAGACTGGCTTGGAACGAAGATCAAGTAACTGCATAGTGGTTGAAAAAAACAGCAAAAGCCGGGTTATGCTCGGCTTTTGCTGTTGATAACGGTTTTATCAATGCGTGATCACCAACTTCTTCGTTTCCGTTGTTTCTCCACTTTTAATTTGAAGCAAATAAACCCCCGCAGGCGCATCAGGCAGCTTAATTTTTGCTTCCTGGATGCCAGTTCCTTTCACTTTTGCCGTATGCCAAACGCGACCGCGAATGTCAGTGATGGTAATGGTTGCTCCATCCGGGCTGGAAAGGTTGAATTTTGCATTAAACTCTCCGGGTGCGGGATTAGGGAACACATTCAGGCGTTCGTCAGCTCCGCCCGGACTGAACATAATTTCCGGCGCGCCCAACCTTGCATTGTTCTGCCCGCTGCTGGTGAAGCAAGCCTTATCCTGTCTGATACTCGGGCCATTTAAGCCTTGGATACGCACCGTGTTATTGCCTGCTGCAAGCGTCACATTGAACACCTCCTCACGAAATACAATGTTCCAGGAATATGTGGCAGGCAGATTAACCGCTGCAATTGCCGTAACATTGTTTACCGAAATCGAAATATTAGGATTTGAACTCGCCGAATAGCGCAATTTCAATTGGTATGTCCCGGCGCTTGGGACGCCATTCACTGCATAATCGACATAGTGATTGGAATTTTCTTTCAATCCGCGCGTGCTGCCGCCCGAAGCATTGGGGTCGCCGGAAATCGCGCCGTTCCCACCCTGTAACTCCGATTCCAGACACAATGCAAAATCACCGCCGACAGGAGGCGCACAGTTGGTAATGTTCAAAGTTACCGTTGCCGTTTTATCGGCGCAGCCATTTCTGGATGCTTTTACAGTGTAAACGTAGGAACCATTTGCGCCTGGCGCGGCAATGTTGATCGAGCTTCCGGTTTGGTTGATGCCATTTCCTGTCCAGGTGTACGTTACGCCAGAGCAATCTGCCCCTGTGCAATTGGTTGATAATGTCACATTTGCAGAGCAGGCCGGATTTGTGTTGGAAGCGTTTGCCGTGACGTCAAATGCACAAGTCGGTTGTTGCGGGTTTTGTCCGCCCGGGCCTGTCACGCATATTTTATCCTGCCGAATGCTGGCTCCCGGCAGTCCCTGTATCCTGAGCGTATTATTGCCCTGATTTAGTGTTACATTAAATGTTTCTTCTCGCCAGACAATGTTCCACGAATAAGTAGGAGGGAAACTGGCCGAAGGTAACACCACATTGCCATTCACTGAAAAACTCGCCTGCGTAGCAGCATTGGCGTAATAGCGCACTTTTACCTGATGCAAGCCGGTCGCTTTCACCCCATTGACGGCGTAATCCACGTAGTGATTGTAATTGTCTTTATCACCCCGCGTGCTGCCATTAGAGGCATTCGGATCGCCGGTTATAGAGCCATTCCCACTTTGGTTTTCCGCTTCCAAACATGCGCTGAAGGGATCACCACCGACCGGCGGCGTGCAATTGGTAATGTTCAATGTTACCGTTGCGGTCTTGTCCGCGCAGCCATTTTTCGATGCTTTTACGGTGTAAACGTACGAACCGTTTGCGCCAGGGGCCGCAATGTTGATCGAGCTTCCGGATTGGTTAATGCCATTTCCTGTCCAGGTGTACGTTACGCCCGAGCAATCTGCACCCGTGCAGCTGGATGATAATGTAACATTGGCAGAGCAGGCTGGGTTTGTACTGGAAGCATTTGCGGTAATGTCAAATGCACAAGTCGGTTGTTGCGGGTTTTGTCCGCCCGGGCCGGTCACGCATATTTTATCCTGCCGAATGCTGGCTCCCGGTAGTCCCTGAATCCTGAGCGTATTATTGCCCTGATTCAATGTTACATTGAATGTTTCCTCGCGCCAAACAATGTTCCAGGAATAAGTGGGAGGAAAACTGGCCGATGGTATAACCACATTTCCATTCACAGAAAAACTTGCCTGGGCTGATGCGTTGGCATAATAACGAACTTTCACCTGATGCGTCCCGGTTGCTTTCACACCGTTGACTGCATAGTCAACATAGTGATTGTAATTATCTTTATCACCGCGCGTGCTGCCATTAGAGGCATTCGGATCGCCGGTTATAGAACCATTTCCAGATTGGTTTTCCGCTTCCAGGCATGCGCTGAATGGATCGTTGCCCACTGGCGGGTTGCAATTGGCAATGTTCAAAGTCACTGTCGCCGTTTTATCCGCACAGCCGCTTTTAGATGCTTTTACAGTGTAAACATAGGAACCATTTGCGCCCGGAGCTGCAATGGTAATCGAGCTTCCCGTTTGGTTAATGCCATTTCCTGTCCAGGTGTACGTTACGCCTGAGCAATCTGCGCCTGTGCAATTGGTTGATAATGATACATTTGCAGAGCAAGCCGGACTGGTGTTGGAAGCATTCGCTGTGATGTCAAATGCGCAGGTTGCTTGGCCATTGCAGCCTCCATCCTTCATAGGGCAGAAATAGGCATCCAGCCAGCTGAGCCTTTGCGTAATGTAGTTGTTGACGTATGCCAAACCTCCGGAACGATTGGCGCCGCCGTAATTGTCTTGTGAAACGGCTGCGTCGCGCTCGTAAATTAGGTTGGAATTGAGCAAGTTGTAATTTGCCTGGAAACGGTTTTTAAGATTGGCTTCTGCGAGAATATTTTGTCTGAGCTCGAAATAACGGGTGGCGAGTTTGTTTTTAAAGCCATCAGGATTAACGCGGAAGAGCTTTTTAAATAACCCATTTTGCCTGTCGCCCTGCGTTTTATTACTTCTGACCCCATCCGGAAAGTAGCCCCAGGCCCCGTCAAGATCCCAGGGAATAAAAAACCAGGGCTGTCCCTGGTCGTAGCGACCGACAAAATAATTCTTTTCCATGTTATCCTCCACCGATAACAGGTTTAGGAAAATGAAATAGTCAATAACATTTTCCTGCATGAAAAGCGTCCAGATGTTAGCACGGAACTCATCGTCTGATGATTCAATAACGCCTTTCAACAAATTTTGATGATTGTTCCAATCGCTGTAATCGGGATATTCCAGTTCCCAGCTCTGCCATTCTTCCGCGCCTGCCACTGGTCTTGCCACGCCAATTCCTTCCCATGCAGCTGAAAGTGACCAGTCATCCGCTTTGAACAATTCGCCTCTGATCACATCGCCGTCATTCTTCTTCAATTGCAGTTGCTTGCGGTCCATATCCTCACCGATCATATAAACACCCTTATACGATTTATTCATAAAAACCTCCACATATCGTGTGCGGATCGAGGAAACGGCTGATGGCTCTGATGAAGCGTAATAGAGCTTATGCATATCGATCCAGAGATTATGCGAAACATTGTTTGTAGCACGCAATTCTTCATTCCACATACCAAAAAATAGCCAGCGTTTATCGCTCCTCAGCCCCAGAATGGATTCATCTTTGTTCTTTCCCTGCGCATCTTTAAACTGCACCCGATAATTCTTTTTTGGGAAAAATGAAGAACTGTTGCCCCGAATACGGATGGCCATATTGGAGATCAGGGGAGAGTTGGATGCCTCCGCGATGGATATGCCGCCGGGGATTTCCTCTTCCAGGTTAATTTGAGAAGGGTCCGGCACATCCAGGTTGACTAATGGGAGTTGCGTGAAGTATAAAGTATATTGCTGTCCACCGTTTGTCACCAGGTATTTCACTCCGTGTGTAAGTGTCGTGACACTTCCCGGGAAAGTAAAAACTTTGGCCCCGAACTGCATTTGAATTGGTGAACCGGTTATTTGTCCCTGGGTTGGAACCTGATTGCAGACGATCATTTTCCGACCTTCATCTACATAAAACCTATAATTCTCAGTAGGGATCTGAGCATAGGCCCCGAAGGACAGCATACAGCATAAAGTCAGGTAAAACAGATGTTTCATATTATTAAGTTTTGTGTATAAAATGCTAACCCACAAGCGGATAGTGCATTTCAAACTTAATATATTTATAGTCTACAACTGGACCGAATAATAATTGAAAACTACCGTTTACACATTAAAACTCTTCATTACTCCAAATTTATTCGACTAAATTGTTGATTTGACATCGAATAAGTTTGGTGTACTCATAATTTAAGTTCGCAAAGCAATATTATAAAAGCGATTTCATCTTTGCTTCTCTGAAAGATATTTCCAATAACGCTTAGGCACGTGGCGGATGTGGAGTTTCATATTTTTGCGCGCGGGAATGTTGACGCTGCGGAAGTAGTCTTTCCAAAGCAGCGCATATAGTTCTTCCTCCGGATCAAGCACATTTACGGGAAGGGCATTGAGGGCCGGGGACATTTCAGCTGTAAAATCGAAAGTGATCTCTTCCACTTTTTCGAGATCGTAGAATAATCCGTATTTCCGTTTCAAATCGTAGATGATCCACTTCTGGTCGGCGTAGCGGTTTTTGAAATGATCTGTGAGTAAGGGCAGCACATTGAAATCCGGTTCAATGTGCGCGTAAAAGATATGGTCGGCCGTTTTCTGAAAGCGAATGAAAGCCTCCATCCGATGCTTCTCACGATGAACTTTATGGCTCATTTGCGAGATTTCTAAAACATATTTGTTTCCGAAATTAGCCTCGGCACCCGGCGGGCTGTCGATAATGTAGCGTATGAATTCAAACAGATCCTGAAATGTGGCGGGCTGCTCGGAAAGGAATGCTTTATAGATTGATTTCATCCAATTGCTATCCAGCTTTTTGCCCAACCCCTTCCACACCCGATTTGCTTTTGCATCATCGCTAATGACAGTGAATGCTTCCTTGAAAACATCAGGCACATAATGAATTTGGCTGACAAGCTTTACAGCCTCAGATTTTTTCTGATAACATTCAAAAACTGCCGTTAGCAAGCCTTCCAACGTCCCGTCAAACACGAATATTTCCATCAGAAAATAGAAAGCTGGTTCTTGGGGACTTTCGTGTATTTACTGCTGCTTTCCGACAAGATCACCGCCTTAATGTGCCCCGCTTCATAGTCCCGCAGTTGCAGCGGACTATCGGCATACCTGATAAAATGTTTGGCCTTATTGAATGAGATCCCGATCTTTTTAAGCTGGTCCTGGTGAAGCCTGCCAAATTTTCTGGCTTGAACAATTTTCAAAGCCGAACCCACGCCGATGCCCGGCACACGCATGATCATCTTATAATCGGCCGTATTGACATCAACGGGAAAATCTTCGAGATGCCGTAATGCCCAGCTCAATTTTGGATCCATGTCCACATCGAGATTGGGATGGGCATCATTCAAAATTTCCTTAACATCGAATCCATAAAAGCGCATCAGCCAGTCTGTCTGATATAACCGGTTTTCTCTGATCAGCGGCGGCTGCGAGCCTATAACAGGCAACCGGGCATCCTGGCTGATGGGGATGTAGCCTGAATAATAGACCCTTTTCAGTGAGAAGTTTTTATAGAATGTATTCGCCGTATGCATAATCTCCTTGTCGGATTCCGGCGTTGCGCCAATCACCATTTGCGTGCTCTGACCGGCTGGCACAAACTTCGGGACTGCCTTAATAAGGCCTTTTTCGCTCGAAAACTGCGTAATGTTCTGCTGAATGTAATTCAGCGGCTTCTTTACATCTTCGTGAGATTTCTCCGGAGCCAGCAATTTCAATCCCGACTCGGTGGGCATTTCCAGGTTAATGCTCATCCTGTCGGCATACATGCCCGCCTCTTTCAACAACTCTTCACTTGCTCCGGGAATGGTTTTCAGGTGAATGTAGCCATTGAAACGCTGCTCATTCCGGAGCTTTTTTACAATTCTTACCAGCCTTTCCATTGTATAATCGGCATTTTTAAAGATGCCGGAGCTCAGAAAAAGACCTTCTATATAGTTGCGGCGATAAAAATTCATCGTTAGCTCTACCACTTCATCCACCGTGAATGCCGCTCGTTTTATATCATTGCTGCGCCTCGAAACGCAGAATGCGCAATCATAGATGCAGTGATTGGTGAGCAGGATTTTGAGCAGCGATACGCAGCGCCCATCTTCGGTGTAGGTGTGACAAATCCCCGTTCCCTCCGCATCGCCAAGTCCCTTATTTTCATTCTTTCTATTACTGCCACTGGATGAACAAGATACGTCATACTTAGCTGCATCCGCCAAAATTTCCAACTTCTCACGAATCCTCTCGAACATATATTTTTTTGAATAAGTGGACTTCCTCTAAAATATTGTGAAGCACTAACCAGTTATAACAACGATATTTGCGTTTTGAAAGTGCAATATAGTATCAAAAATTTGATACTCACAGAATCTTAATTAATAAAAACGTTCCAGATGAATTTCGGTCGTACTGAGATTTTTTTACACATTTTTTTCTTTACTGTTTGTTCCATTGCTTATGCCCAGCCGCAGGAGCCAAAGATCACCCGTTACAATGGGAAAGTAAGCCAGCAGATCGTTATGACAAGGGATTCGCCGATCTACGATCACGCCTCCGGCAAGCGGATCAGCTATGCGGTGTATGACGAAATGTTGCGAAAAAATCCGGGCGTTTACCGGACTCAGCCTATATTCGACAAATTCGGGAAAGCATCGTCTTTTGAAATAGTAAAAAAGAGCCAGTTACTGATCCAGGACAATGGATCGGTCATGCAAAATTCGGATCTGATGCCCGAGATAGGGGAGCCTCTGCCGCCGTTTGTTATGCAGGGCCTGGATGGGAAGGAATATAATTCGGAGAAACTGAAAGGGAAATATGTGCTGCTCGGGTTTTGGGTCAAATTTGAAAAACCCCTTTATACGTTCGCCAGCACCAAGGTGATCTCTGATTTCATTAATGAAAATAAGAAAAAAGGGATTGACATTGTGTCATTAGGGACTACATTGAACACGGAAGAGGAATGTCTGGATGCGATCCCGAAACGGAACTGTGGTTTCATTCCCGTTCCGGAATCGTATGGTTTTAATCAGCGTTACAAAATTAGTGAGACGCCTTTTTTTATTTTATTAGACAAAAAAGGAAACATTAAGGCCATGGCTCCTCATACGGAGTTTTCCTCGATCAGCGATCTGGTCCTCAGATGATCAGTAACCTTTGGCTTTCAGCTTTTCCTGAAATTCCATAGCAATTTTCCGTCCCCATTGCTGCCCGACTTGCATGGATTCCTGCATGATAATGGGCGTTTTGGAAGCGTATTTCTTACCAACAGGGGTCTCATAAAAGGCAATGAGTTGCTGCAAATCATCCTGCGTCAGGCTCTTGACATAAACCGGTTCCAGCATTTCCACCAGATCATCCAGTGATGTCTTTAAAAACTCGCCTTCAAATTGCTTCCATATGCTGTCCGGAACGGTGGTTTTTTGCTGTTTGAACATCGTGAACATTTGCTCAATCGCAACTTTGTAGGATTTTTCAGAGCCCGAGGCTTCAAACATCTTTTTCAGTTTGGCCTTATACTCGGTATTCCCTTGTGCATTTGAGAATGTAACGCAGCTTAAAACCAGTAACAGGGTGTACCAGGATTTTCTCATGACTTTTGGTTTAAATGGTTGATGTACATTGATTTTTTTAACCCAACTGACCACTAATGCGGTTATAAATCCCAGTGGGTTGCCAGGTTCTCTTTTCTCCTAAAGACATGCGTCGCGATATTTTATAATTTTGAAATGAAAGCTCATTTAAATAATTGATCGCATAAATGTGATCGGACGGCAATATGGCTGCGCTTTCATCCTGGGCCCGTTGTTTAATTAGTGCAGCTCCCGCTGGCTCGGAAATGGCCATGATCGGCCCATCGCCCCAGCCCGGAATGTAGAATCCCTGCACCTGATTGTCCGTAACATATAATAATGCTGAATCAATGAAATCGGAGAGCACTCCGCTGCGGTCTTCTCCTGAAACATGCTGATCGATTGCGAGAACCTGCGGAAGATAATGTGCCTCAAACGGCACGATGAATTCGGATGAAGAAGCAGCTGGCAAATTGCTCGTGCTCCTCAAATGCGTATAAGTGGTTTCAACTTCAAAGCCCAATTTTAGATAAACAGGATATCCATATTCGGTCGCATCCAGATAAATGGTTTTGAATTTGGTCCGGTCAATGTTGGCAATAAGGTCTTCCGTGATCGCGTTTCCAAGGCCCTTTTTCCGATGCCCGGCATGCACAACAACACAGGCAAGCCAGGCCGTATCGGCGTGCAGAATAGAGGTTCCGACGGCTACCAGCTCGCCCTGTTCCGAAATTTTGATCGGATGGCAGCGTGGTGAACTCATAAAATATTCAAATCTGGGAATCAGACTGCCCCAGTCAGGAGGCTGTAATGCAGACAATTGTGCTAGGTCTGCGGGTAGAAATTCGGAACTCTTCATGGTTGGCTAATAACTTTTTCGAGCTGCTAAATAGTTAAAAATCCTTTTCAGAATTGACGGCAGGTCATAAATATTTATATTTTTAGCAATCAATTCCAAATCCAAAACCTATGGAGATCATTAAAGCCGCAGATGTCAGACAGCTCATTGAAGATCAGAAAACCATCATTGTCGATGCCAGGGGCGGTCCGGATGCGTGGGAACGTTTTCGCTCTGCACACATTGAGAATGCTCTTTTTGTAAATCTGGAAACGGATCTTTCGCAGAAGTCAGACAATGCTGCCCATGGTGGCCGGCATCCTTTGCCAGCTCCGGAAGTCTTTGGTGAAACACTGGGAAAATTAGGCATTACTCCGGATGCGGTCGTGATTGTTTATGACGATAAAAAGGGTGCAAATGCTGCTGCACGGTTTTGGTGGATGCTGAAAGCTGCGGGGCATGAGAAAATATTTGTAGTGAGCGGCGGAATTGAAGCGCTGCAAAAAGCAGGTTTCCAGATCATAAAGGGCGAATCCCAGAGCCAGGTTGCCGCACCAAGATATCCATTCGCTGATTATCAATTGCGCCGTGCGGATGCCGATGAAGTCGCCGAGGCAGCGGAACATCCTGACTATATGGTGATTGATGTTCGTGAAAACTATCGGTATGTGGGTGAAAGCGAGCCGATTGATCTTGTTGCAGGGCACATTCCCGGAGCTGTCAACATTCCTTTTGCCGGAAACCTGGATAAGGATGGAAATTTTTTGCCGAGCGAAGAATTGGCCGAAAAATATAAAAGTGCATTGGGCTCACGGGATCCGAAGAATGTAATCGTGCATTGCGGGTCCGGTGTGACGGCTTGTCATACATTGCTGGCGCTCACCGATGCCGGTATGGATGGCGCCGCACTTTACGTGGGATCATGGAGCGAATGGTCTCGCAATGATAGGCCTGTGGCAACCGGGAATTAGGTTGGAGAGGCTTATAGGATTGATACGAAGCTTTTTTTACCTCCGTTCACTAATTCAAAATGGACGTGTGTAGTGAAACGGGTTATTTTTGTTTTGGTTAAAAACGAAACAAACTAAACCTGTAAAACGCGAAATGGGTGCTTATGTCCTTAATTCATCCGACATTCTTGAATTCAACAATTACCCCAACCCGCAATATGTCGGAGCAGATCGTTACGCTTCGCAGGGTGACGGGTTCATTTGTTTCCGGGAAGAAAAAGTAGGAACACTCCGGTTCAAGAATGCGCTTTTCCCGCACATGCATGTGATGGATCTGCGTTGGAGCACCAATAAGGAGATTTGCATTCAAGGGAATGATGTAGGCAATAATGTCAACATCAATTTCCATATGCGGGGAAAGCTGAATACCAAGTTTAAGGGTTTGAACCAAGAACTGAAAATGCGCTCCGCAACGCATAACCTCGTTTTTTCGCCTAATGATGGTGATATCAACCACGTCGAGGCGCATGCAGAATTGGAAATGTTTCACATCAGTTTTAACAAAGTCTTTTTCGCTGATATCATTGGCTGCGATGATGCATGGAGTGAAAAAGTTTTAAATAATCTGGCTCGGAACAAACCTTTTTCCGGCGTGAAGGGAACGATGGATCTTACGCCTACCATGCATCTATTGATTAATGATGTAAGGAATTGCCAGTCCGTAGGCCCGCTCCGGAATCTGTTGATCCAATCAAAAACGCTTGAATTGCTTGGTCACCAGATCAGCCAGTTCCGGAATTCAGATTCCGTACATGAAGATATCAAGCCCGATGAAGCAGAAAAATTGTATCATCTGAAAGCCTATCTCGACGCTCATTTCTTGGATGAGCTAAGTTTGACGCAGCTAAGCCGCATTTGTATTCTCAACGAGTTTAAGCTCAAAAAAGGCTTCAAACTGCTTTTTGGGTCAACTATTTTCAATTATCTGCGTGAAAAACGAATGGCATATGCCCGCAAACTTCTGCTGGACTGTTCGCTATCTGTGGAAGAAGTAGCCCATAAACTGGGATATGAGCATGCCCATCATTTTTCCACAGCTTTTAAGAAATTCTACAAAGAATGTCCATCTTCTTTCAAGATCCACAAATATGCAATTGTGCACCGGTTTCCAGACTTTGTGGTATGATATTTTGAATCTAGAACTAACGTTTGAACAGAGCCATGAAAAATCATATTGAATGCCATTACAAAGACGGAGCACTTGTTTTTTGCACCACGCACAGTTATTCATATACAACTGCCCACCAGATTCTGGATGTTTTCAATGTGCTGGGGCTGGTTTCTAAATTACGCGTTAAATCCTCCGATTTATTCAGTGTCGTTGGCCGCCTGCATGTCAATTATGATCCGTTCCAAAACGATCCAGGAAAGTGGAGCGAAGTTGTTTCCGAACTCGTTCGCAACAAAACATTCCTGGAAGAAAAACTCGAATCTTTTTAACCCTTATTAAGCTCTTGAAGCTGCTGAATTAATTCGTTTAAGTCTTTTTCAGCTGTTCTAAGCGCTTTTACTTCATCGCTATCCAGCACGCTATCGGCAGGATCGTCAAAATTCTTTGCTTCCTCCATCACCTCCGGATTTTCCCTGTTCTCCTGCGAAAATTCGGTCGCAAGACTCAAATTTTTCCTTTCAAATTCAATCTGCTGCCGTTTCGAAAGAATTCGTTCTTCCAGATCTCTCTTAATGTCCTGTTCCGTATTCATAGTGTTTTTTATTGTTTAAAAATGAGCTGAAAAAACCAAGCCACTGCCTCCTGCTCAATAGACTTCACCGTTCATTCATTGGTTTGTTGCTGAAAACTTTGGTTTACTAAGATTTGCGAAATGGTGACTTTATATCACCTGCAAATTTGTAAAACCCTAAAATTCAGAATATGAAACAGCACTACAAAAAGGGCCTTTATCTCATACTATTTATGCTGTGGGCCGGGGCTTACATATTGAAAATGAGCGAGCTGGTAACAGGCACACATATCCCGGACCTTCCCACGCAAATCAAAGCAAAGAATATCCCAAACCAAAGCAGTGTCGTCCACGACAGCACCGTCAGCAACATTCAACAGAGCCTTGCGAAGCGGGAATACAACATTTCTTTTGACGACGAAAAAAAATCGCTACAAAGCCCGAACCGCAAGCAGGGCCTGCGTGCCTATTATAAACCAGGCGAGCTGACAGTGAACAACCGCGTTGACTCGGCAGGCCATAACTTCTCTTTCAAACTCGTCAATGAAGGCATTTACGCAGACGGTCAAAAAATTCTTGGGCCGCAAACTGATGCAACGCTTAACCACGCAGATAACAAATTGCAGATCAGGCATCACGGCTTTACCGAAGAGTTTGTAAACAATGAGGAAGGCGTACGCCAGAACTTCATCATCAGTTCCGCACCGAAAACGGCAAAAGAACTTCAAGTAAGGCTATTTGCGAAAGGCTTAAAAGTCAAAGATCTTCAAAATAACCAGCTGCAATTTTATGCCGAAAACAAGAAAGGCGAGCTTGTAAGCAGTTTGATTTATAAAGATATTAAATGCTGGGATGCAAACGGCGATACACTGCCCGCAACAATAAGCTACGAAAATGACTTGGTATTGCTGAGCGTGGCAGTAGAGGATGCCACCTATCCGGTTACCATTGACCCGATTGTTGTTAATGGGAATCCGGCGAATGCCAGTGTCGCATTCGAAAGCAACCAGGCCGGCGCGTGGATAGGCTATGCCGTTTCAAGCGCAGGGGACATAAACGGAGACGGGTACAGCGACTTGCTGGTGGGCGCGCCGATGTTCGACAAAGGACATACGAATGAAGGCGCTGTATTTATCTATCATGGTTCAGCAAGCGGCCCGGTTCCGAACCCGGCATTAATCCTGGAAGGCAATCAAAATGAAGCGCAATATGGATATTCCGTCTCCACTGCCGGCGATGTGAACAAGGACGGTTACAGCGACATCGTAATCGGCGCCCGTTACTACGACAAGGGGCAAACCAATGAAGGTGCGGCCTTTGTCTACCACGGCTCCGCCAATGGGATCCTCGTAAATGCTACTGTTTTGCAAAGCAATCAGGCCGATGCCAGTTTCGGAAAGTCGGTATCGCTTGCTGGCGATGTTAACGCGGACGGTTACAGCGACCTATTAATTGGCGCACCATCATTCGAAAACGGAGGGCAAGCAGACGAAGGCGCTGCTTTTATTTTTCAGGGCTCGGCAAACGGCATTAACCCGATCGCAGCCATTACCCTGGAAGGCAATCAAGCCAGCGGCCAGTTCGGCCACGCAACGGCTGGGGCCGGAGACATAAATGGAGATGGGTACAGTGACATCGTAATCGGCGCCTATGCATTTGACAAAGGCCATACAAACGAAGGGATTGCATTGATCTATCACGGTTCGGCCCTTGGCATTAGCAACAATGCAAATACAATTTTAGAAGGCAACCAGACCAACGCCCAATTCGGCATATCGGTCTCGGGCGCCGGAGACATCAATGGCGACGGTTACAGCGATCTGGTAGTCGGGGCAAGTGCTTATGACAAAAATTTTGGCGATGAGGGCGCTGCCTTCATTTATAAAGGTTCAGCCAATGGCGTCATTATCGCTCCTGCATCGATCATTTACTCCAATCAAGGAGCTGCCCAACTGGGCGCGGCCGTTACCAATGCCGGGGACGTAAATGGCGATGGTTTTAGCGACCTGCTATTAACAGCACCCAGATACGATAAGGGCCAAACCAATGAAGGCGCCGTCTTCCTGCACC
>NZ_KE386806.1:0-1739 GCF_000428845.1 Dyadobacter alkalitolerans DSM 23607
AATGGCGATGGATACAGCGACATTGTGATTGGGGCTTATAGCTTTGATAAGGGGCAAGTGGATGAAGGGGCGGCGTTTGTTTGGATGGGGATGGCGGATGGGGTAAATGCAGATATCAAAACCAAATTAGAGATTGACCATTCAGGCGCACAATTTGGCTGGTCTGTTGCCAATGCTGGTGATGTCAACGGAGATGGTTTTGGGGACATCGCAATTAGTGCTAACGCATACGACAATGGACAAGCTTATGAAGGTGCTGTTTTTATTTACCACGGTTCATTAAATGGCATTGGTAATGTTGCCAACACTATTATTGAATGTAACCAGTCCTTTTCTTCAATGGGAAGCGTTGCAGGAGCGGGGGATGTTAATGGGGACGGATTCGGCGATTTGCTTGTAGGTGTAGGTCTATATGGAGAAAAAGAAACTGGTGCGGTTTTTATATTCCATGGATCATTCGCGGGCATCAGTAACGTACCAAATACAACAATTTTAGGAAAGCAGGAAGAAGATGCAAATTTTGGATCGGCAGTAGCGGGCGCAGGCGATATTAATGGGGACGGGTTTAGTGATATTATTATAGGGTCACCAGGTTTAGATGTTACTTTCCCCTACGCTGATCAAGGAGCAGCATTTATATATTACGGATCAAAAGCAGGCATAAACACAATGGTGCCAAATGTAACGTTGGTAGAGGGGGGCGACTGGTTTAACTATGGGAGTGAGGTGTGCGGAGCAGGCGATATAAATGCCGATGGTTACTCAGATGTAATTGTTGGAAGCCCTTTTTACAGTAACGGGGAAGATTATGAAGGGGCTGGTTACATATATTTTGGTTCGCCTAACGGCCTAGACAAGGCGAGTAAAAAGATAGTTGAGAGTAATAAAGCGGAAGCAAGAATGGGAACTTCAATAGGATCCAGTGATGTAAATGGTGATGGATATCCTGACTTATACTTTGGAGCTCCATATTATACAAACGGAGAATATCTAGAAGGCGCAGTTTTTATTTACTATGGACTAAATGGCTGGGTCCAAACCCAGCCAATGATTATCGAAAGTAATAAAGCCAATGCAGGAATGGGGAGCGTGGCAAATGCGGGAGATACAAATGGTGATGGATATAGTGAAGTTATAGTAGGAGCTGTTGGATTTTCTAATGGTCAGAGCAATGAGGGTGTCGCGTTTGTATTTAATGGCTCGGGCAATGGGCTCATTAAAACACCTTCATTTTCATTTGAAGGAAATCAGGAAAGTGCATTTATGGGTAACGCTATCGGAGGCGCTGGAGACATAAATGGAGACGGTTATAGTGACATAATCACAACAGCGCATCAATACGACAATGGACAACTAAACGAAGGAATGTCATTCATTTTCTATGGCAATAAAACAGGTGGCCTCCAAAACAACCTCCGCCTCTACAACTCCGACCTCACAACCCCCATCAACCAATCTCAAAAAGCCAAAAACAACTTCGGCGTAGGATTTTTTGCCAAATCTTTTCTTGGTAGAAACAAAGGGAAACTCGTGTGGGAAACAAAGGCTAAGGGCCAGGGATTTTCGAAGGGGGCGAATAATGTGATTACGAATAGCACGATGTCAACGGGTTCTTGGATTGGTTATGCAAGTTTGGGGTTGACAGGGGTTGAGATGAAAAGTGTGATTGCCAAGCAAGGGACTTCAACCAAGGTGCGCGTGCGGGTGAAATATGATCCGGCGTTAGCATTGACCGGCCA
>NZ_KE386806.1:4184-234772 GCF_000428845.1 Dyadobacter alkalitolerans DSM 23607
AATGGCGATGGATACAGCGACATTGTGATTGGGGCTTATAGCTTTGATAAGGGGCAAGTGGATGAAGGGGCGGCGTTTGTTTGGATGGGGATGGCTGCTAATTTAGATTTGACCTCGTCCGTATCCTTGGACGTAAATCAGGCAGCAAGCTTAATGGCTTGGTCCGTTTCTGGTGCGGGTGATATTAATGGCGACGGCTTTGACGATGTGATCGTCGGAGCCCCAGATTACGATAATGGGCAATCGGATGAGGGTGTTGCATTTGTATATTACGGATCTTCCAAAGGAATAGGCGACATAGCATCTGTAATGTTGGAAAGCAATCAAGCCAATGCTGCAATGGGCAAATCTGTTTCTTCTGCGGGAGATGTAAATGGCGACGGCTATGGTGACATCATTGTAGGAGCGATTTTTTACAGTAATGGCGAGCAGTTTGAAGGAGGAGCTTTCGTATATTATGGCTCGACCGATGGAGTTGATAAGAATAAATTTACAATTCTACAAAGTAATCAACCAAATGCTTTAATGGGACGTTCTGCCTCATCCGCAGGCGATGTAAATGGCGATGGCTTTGGCGATGTCATTGTTGGTGCCGAAGCATATGATAACGGACAATTTAACGAAGGTGCTGCATTGTTATACATGGGTTCGGTGAATGGAATTAACCCACAAGCCTTGGTAAAACTCGAAGGCAATCAGGATGCTGCATATATGGGATATTCAGTCGCCAATGCAGGAGACATTAATTCAGATGGATTTAGCGATGTTCTTGTTGGTCTACCATACTATTCAAATGATGAAGCCTGGGAAGGGTCTGTACACGTTTATTATGGAAGCATTAGTGGCCTCAATAGTGGATCAAGATATGTCCTAGAAATTGATCAGGCAGAGGCTAATTTTGGATGGTCAGTTGCCGGCATCGGCGATGTAAATGCTGATGGTTATCCTGATATCGTAGTGGGTGCACCTCAGTGGAATAATGGCACAGATCAAGAGGGCGCGGCTTTCTTGTATTATGGATCGTCCTCTGGACCAACGAAAAATAACGTGCAAGCCCTACAGAGAGACCAAAAAGATGCTAGAATGGGAGAATCTGTTGCAGGGGCAGGTGATGTAAATGGTGATGGCTATAGTGACGTTATCATCGGAGCGTCACAGGGGTATAGGGAAATTAATTCCAACAATGTCATTATTAAAAAACATACGGGGAAAGTATATGTATTTGGCGGTAGCAGTACAGGTATAATTCAGAATCCTTTTTCATCACTTGAAGTCTTTGAAGAAAATGCGTGTTTTGGACAATCAGTTGCTAGTGTAGGAGATCTTAACAGAGATGGTTACAGTGATATAATCGTTGGTGCACCCTATTTTAATGGAGGGGCAGGTTTTGTAGCATATGGAAATACTGGCTTTTGCCTTCAAAACAACCTACGCCTCTACAACTCCGACCTTACAACCCCCATCAACCAATCCCAAAAAGCCAAAAACAACTTCGGCGTAGGATTTTTTGCAAAATCTTTTCTTGGTAGAAACAAAGGGAAACTCGTGTGGGAAACAAAGGCTAAGGGCCAGGGATTTTCGAAAGGGGCGAATAATGTGATAACGAATAGCACGATGTCGTCGGGCTCTTGGATTGGTTATGCGAGTTTGGGGTTGACGGGGGTTGAGATGAAAAGTGTGATTGCCAAGCAAGGGACTTCAACCAAAGTGCGCGTGCGGGTGAAATATGATCCGGCGTTGGCGCTGACCGGCCAGCTTTATGGTCCGTGGCGTTATTTGCCTTCTTACCTTTTGGGCAACAGCACTGCGCCGGTTCCGGAGAATGTTGTGGATGATATGTCGGAGACGGTAAGGAGGAAAGTGGAGGATACGATGGCTGAAAAGGAAGGTGAATTAGTTTACGTATATCCTAATCCGGCATCTGATCGGATAATATTGAAGTCGGGTGATTTGGAGAAGATAAAAAGTGTTCAAATGTTGACGGTTACAGGCCGGTCGGTTTATCGCTCTTTGACTCGGGTTACGGATATTGATGTCCGGAATGTTGCGGCGGGGAGTTATATTTTGTTGATTACGCATGACGACGGTTCCGTGAGTACGCGCAAAGTGGTGATTGAGAAGTGACTTATTTTTTGGTAAGTAGCCATACATGATTTTTATGTTTACGCCTGCCTTTGGGAACAGGGTACTTACTGTCTACTACAAATTTTATAAAAACCCTAAAATTCAGAATATGAAACAGCACTACAAAAAGGGCCTTTATTTTGTTTTATTCTCACTGTTGGTAATCGCTTATGTATTAAAAACACAGCGGCTAACATTGAGCAAAACCGTTTCGGATAGAACTAAAAGCGTTAAGTTGAATGGTTCTCATCAACAAAGCAGTGTCGTCCACGACAGCACCGTCAGCAACATTCAACAAAGCCTGGCAAAACGGGAATACAACATTTCTTTTGACGACGAAAAAAAATCGCTACAAAGCCCGAACCGCAAGCAAGGCCTGCGTGCCTATTATAAACCAGGCGAGCTGACGGTGAACAACCGGGTTGATTCGGCAGGCCATAACTTTTCTTTCAAACTCGTCAATGAAGGCATTTACGCAGACGGTCAAAAAATTCTTGGGCCGCAAACTGATGCAGCGCTTCACCACGCAGATAACAAATTACAGATCAGGCATCACGGCTTTACCGAAGAGTTTATAAACAACGAGGAAGGCGTACGCCAGAACTTCATCATCAGTTCCGCACCGAAAACGGCAAAAGAACTTCAAGTAAAGCTATCCGCCAAAGGCTTAAAAGTCAAAGATCTTCAAAATAACCAGCTGCAATTTTATGCCGACAACAAGAAAGGCGAGGTTGTAAGCAGTTTGATTTATAAAGATATTAAATGCTGGGATGCAGACGGCGATACCTTGCCTGCAACATTAAGCTATAAAAATGACTTGGTATTGCTGAGCGTGGCAGTGGAAGATGCGACTTATCCGGTCACCATTGACCCGATTGTTGTCAATGGGAATCCAGCGAATGCCAGTGCCGCATTCGAAAGCAACCAGGCTGGCGCGTGGATGGGCTATGCCGTTTCCAGCGCGGGGGATATAAACGGCGACGGGTACAGCGATTTGCTGGTTGGCGCGCCGATGTTTGACAAAGGCCATACGAATGAAGGCGTTGTATTTATCTATCATGGTTCAGCAAGCGGCCCGGTTGCGAACCCCGCGTTAATCCTGGAAGGCAACCAGAACGAAGCGCAATATGGATATTCCGTCTCCACTGCCGGCGATGTGAACAAGGACGGTTACAGCGACATCGTAATCGGCGCCCGTTACTACGACAAGGGGCAAACCAATGAAGGTGCGGCCTTTGTCTACCACGGCTCAGCCAATGGGATCGTCGTAAATGCTACTGTTTTGCAAAGCAATCAGGCCGATGCTAGTTTCGGAAAGTCCGTATTGCTTGCTGGTGATGTTAACGCGGACGGTTACAGCGACCTATTAATTGGCGCACCATTATTCGAAAACGGAGGGCAAGCAGACGAAGGCGCTGCTTTTATTTTTCAGGGCTCGGCAAACGGCATTAACCCGATCGCAGCCATGACCCTGGAAGGCAATCAAGCCAGCGGCCAGTTCGGCCACGCAACGGCTGGGGCCGGAGACATAAATGGAGATGGATACAGTGACATCGTAATCGGCTCCTATGCATTTGACAAAGGCCATACAAACGAAGGGATTGCATTGATCTATCACGGTTCGGCCCTTGGCATTAGCAACAATGCAAATACAATTTTAGAAGGCAACCAGACCAACGCACAATTCGGCATATCGGTCTCAGGAGCGGGAGACATCAATGGCGACGGTTACAGCGATCTGGTGGTCGGGGCAAGTGCTTATGACAAAAATTTTGGCGATGAGGGCGCTGCCTTCATTTATAAAGGTTCAGCCAATGGCGTCATTATCGCTCCTGCATCGATCATTTACTCCAATCAAGGAGCTGCCCAACTGGGCGCGGCCGTTACCAATGCCGGGGACGTAAATGGCGATGGTTTTAGCGACCTGCTATTAACAGCACCCAGATACGATAAGGGCCAAACCAATGAAGGCGCCGTCTTCCTGCACCTGGGCTCTCAGACAGGAATCCAAAACACACCTTTTAGTACTTTCGAAGGCGACCAAGCCGAAGCCTTCCTGGGAAGCGCCACCGGAGTAGCCAGCGCCGGGGATGTTAATGGCGATGGATACAGCGACATTGTGATTGGGGCGTATAGCTTTGATAAGGGGCAAGTGGATGAGGGGGTGGCGTTTGTTTGGATGGGGATGGCGGACGAGGGCGTCTCTTTGCCATCGTCAAAGATATTAACTGATCAAGCGACTTCTTATCTCGGTTTTTCTGTTGGTTCTGCTGGTGATATTAACAGCGACGGTTTCAGCGATGTCATTGTCGGAGCCAGGTACTATGATCATGGAGACTACAATGAGGGAGGCGCTTTCATTTTTTATGGGTCCTTTATTGGAATTGATGTATCAAAAGCTATAATCCTGGAAAACAACCGGGTCCAGTCAGAATTTGGATATTCTGTTTCGAAGGCTGGCGATGTGAATGGAGATGGCTATGGTGATGTTATCATTGGCGCTATCGGATATACAAACGATGAGAATTTCGAAGGCGCTGCATATATTTTTCATGGTTCTGCTAATGGTATTACTTCTTCTCCATCCATTATTTTAGAGTGCAATCAAGATTTTGCCACGATGGGCCATTCGGTTGCAAATGCCAACGATGTAAACGGAGATGGCTATGATGATGTCATCGTGGGTAGTATACTTTATTCAAATGGACAGTTAAATGAAGGCGCGGCGTTTGTGTATTATGGATCTGCCAACGGAATGTCACCAAATCCCGATGCGGTCTTGGAAGGGGATGCAAAGGAAATATACATGGGGCATGCCGTAGCAGCCGCTGGTGATGTAAACGGGGATGGCTTTGGAGACATCATTGTAGGCGCTAACTTCTATGGCGGTGGAAAAGGTGCCGCGTTTGTATTTCATGGCTCATCGATAGGAATCCAGTCTAAGGCGGCAGTGACATTAAGTTGTGATCAAGATGATGCTTTCATGGGTCAATCGGTTTCAAGTGCCGGAGATGTCAACGGTGATGGATTTGGTGACGTCATAGTCGGCGCCGAGACTTACAGTAACGGGCAAAATAGTGAAGGTGCAGCATTTATTTACCATGGGTCTGCTGGTGGAATTAATAATGTGCCAGTCACGATTCTAGAAGTTGACAAAGAAAACGCTTACTTCGGAGTTTCTGTATCTAATGCAGGTGACATAAATGGTGACGGGTACAGTGACGTACTAATTGGTGCACCTTATTTTAATACTGGCCAGACATCGGAGGGAGCTTTTTTTATCTTCAAAGGATCACCGGTCGGAATCCAAAAAACTGGAATGGAAAACTTTGAAAGCAATTTGCCATTTTCAGATTTGGGTCAGTCAGTCGCATCAGCCGGAGATGTAAATGGTGATGGTTTTAGTGATATCATTGTGGGGGCTCCAACTATGAATAAACGCGGGGTTGCATTCGTTTTCTACGGCGACAAAACAGGTGGCCTCCAAAACAACCTACGCATCTACAACTCCGACCTCACAACCCCCATCAACCAATCTCAAAAAGCCAAAAACAACTTCGGCGTAGGATTTTTTGCTAAGTCTTTTCTTGGTAGAAACAAAGGGAAACTCGTGTGGGAAACAAAGGCTAAGGGCCAAGGGTTTTCTAAGGGGGCGAATAATGTGATAACGAATAGCACGATGTCAACGGGTTCTTGGATTGGTTATGCAAGTTTGGGGTTGACGGGGGTTGAGATGAAAAGTGTGATTGCCAAGCAAGGGACTTCAACCAAGGTGCGCGTGCGGGTGAAATATGATCCGGCGTTAGCATTGACCGGCCAGCTTTATGGTCCGTGGCGTTATTTGCCTGCCTACCTTTTGGGCAACAGCATTGCGCCGGTTCCGGAGAATGTTGTGGATAATATGTCGGAGACGGTAAGGAGAAAGGTCGGGGAGACGATGGCTGAAAAGGAAGGAGAATTGGTCTACGTATATCCTAATCCGGCATCGGATCGGTTAATGTTGAAGTCAGATGATTTTGATAAGATAAAAAGTATTCAAATGTTGACGGTTACAGGCCGGTCGGTTTATCGCTCTTTGGCTCCGGTTACGGAAATTGATGTCCGGAATGTTGCGGCGGGGAATTATATTTTATTGATCACGCATGCGGATGGTTCCGTGAGTACGCGAAAAGTAGTGATTGAAAAATAAGTGTATTGTTTGGTGAATGTGAAAAGAAAATCCTTCTGGTTTCAGGAGGATTTTTCTGTTCTTAATATGAGGGAGCAAATGCTCGAATCAAACCAAAATTGCCATATCCGGATCGTTCGAATTTTGAAAGCTGTCCGAAGAATAGCCCAAACCAACTCGTTTCCCGGTGTTTTCAGCCTGTTCCAGGAGTTCAAAGACTTTTTCTTCTCCTTCCAATTGGAGCGCTTGGTATAAAACATTCCCGTAATGAAATTCCTGGGAACCTAGTCCGTTTTTTAGGGCAGCCAACTGGCAACGGTCAAAAATTTCCTTTCCTGTCATGGTTTGCAATGTTTGGGTTCATCTGGTATCAATCTGACCGAAAGATGCGCAAATTTTGCCCAAGGTTGCATGGGTTAAGCCAAATGTTTTGGCAACGGTAGGTTCTGGCTCAGTTCGTCCGCGACCGGCGCGAGATATTTTGTCTGGATGGGAATGAGGCCCGACCAGATCGGAAGCTCCAAATCCTCCTCTTCGTCCTTAGGCATGCCCGACCGCGTTTTGGCACAGGCTTCTTCCAATGAGAATGCCAATGCAGTTGTTTTCCTGACTTCGCTGTCCTTCATCGGACGGAGATAATCCCAGCTGTCCGGAACGATCTTGGTCGTAAGCCATTCAAAAGCAGCCTTTTTCGTATCCCAATCCTCCACTTTGTCGGCATTTGAAAATATAATAACCGACCGGTAGTTGACAGAATGACTGAACGCAGACTTCGCCACAACGAGCGCGTCGGTAAGCATAACGGTAATGCAAACCGGAATTCCTTTCTCGATTTCCCTGATAAAATGACTGCCTACTGAGCCGTGAATGTAAATTTTATCCTCATAGCGCACAAAGGCAGTTGGAATAGAAAAGGGGCGATTGTCAACGGAATAACTGATCGTACAGAATAATGCTTCATCGAGAATGGCGTAGATCACCTCATTGTCGGAAGTGGATCTTTTGGGTAATCTGCTGGGTAAAAGATGGGATGGAGGAGTGCTCATGTGTTTGTTTTTTACAAAAATATGCTGAAATTGGCTGCTCGAAAGAGTCCAATATTTAGAAATTAAGTGGTCCAATTATGGTGCAGGTTCTCTCCACTTTGCTGCATGTAGAAAAGGGCAGCAAGCAGCCCGTATATCTTCAAATTGCCAACCAACTCATGGCGCTGATCCGTAACGGAACATTGCAAACGGGTTACAGATTGCTTAGTACCAGGCAATTGGCAACATTATTGAAGGTGCACCGACGAACCGTTGTGCAGGCGTACGACGAATTGTTGGCTCAGGGCTGGCTGGAAAGCCACACCGGGAACGGAACATTCGTAGCCAAACATTTGCCCGAAATCCAATCAGCCAAAAAGGACATGCATGCGGAAAAGGCGATTATGCCCGCTTCGAAAGCCGGTTTTCATTTCAAGCAGGCACCGCATCTCGACCGGGCTGTCCTTCGCAATAGCACACGCTTGCATTTGGATGATGGTTTTCCGGATCCCCGGCTTGCACCGCTGGACGATTTGTCGAGGGCTTACCGGAGTCAGCTATTGGGCGCAAATCCGTATGCAAGGTTGGGTTATGGTGACACAAAAGGCGCTTCCTGGCTCAGGGAAGAACTTTCTGCCTACCTCAATGAGACGCGTGGGATGAAAACCTTACCCGACAACATATTGATCGTCCGGGGAGTGATCATGGGTTTGTATCTCGTGAGTACGGCCCTGCTGGATCCCGGTGACAATGTGGTGGTTTCCGCACCGGGGTGGTTTGGCGCTAATATGAATTTTACGCAGGCCGGTGCGAATGTGCTGCGGCTGCCTGCGGATGAATACGGGATAGATGTGGCCGCATTGGAACAAATGTGTCAGAAACAGAAGATCAGGTTGGTTTATGTGACTTCACATCACCATTATCCCACCACCGTCGCGCTTCGTGCCGACCGGCGGCTTAATCTTTTGAAACTGGCAGAGCAATATGGTTTTATCTTATTTGAGGATGATTATGATTGCGATTTTCATTATTTAAGCAAGCCACTCATGCCGCTTGCAGGGGCGGATCCGGCAGGAATGGTTATGTATTGCGGATCTTTTACCAAAACAATTTCACCCGCTTTCCGCATCGGTTATCTGGTCGGGCCGGCGGATGTGATCTCTTACCTGGCCAAATTGAGGCGGATCATCGACCGGCAGGGGGACCAGATGCTCGAAAATGCCATCGCAGAATTGCTGCACACAGGCGTCATTCAAAGGCATTTACGCAAGTCGGTGCGGATATATAAGCAGCGCAGGGACTTGTTTTGTGAACTGCTGCGGAGCCAGCTCGGCGATCACGTAACATTCCAGGTTCCCGATGGCGGTATGGCGGTCTGGACGCAGTTTGATCCCAACATTAATCTTGCGAAACTTGCGGAAAAAGCCCTGCAAAAAGATTTGTATATGTCCAATGGGAGCTCGGGGATTCCCGCAGGAAATGCTTACGACGAGCCACCGGGCAGCGCTATACGGCTCGGTTTTGCCTCTTCGAATGCCCAGGAATTGGAAGAAAGTGTTGAGATAGTCAGGAATTTATTGGGAAATTTGTGAGCCAATTAGCCTTGAAAATAAAGTATGCTGAATAAGATCATTGAAAGTTATCGCGTCTCATTTAGCGGATTAAGCAGGGAAACCTGGTTGCTGAGTCTCGTTATTCTGGTAAATCGCTGCGGCTATATGGCGGTGCCCTTCATGAGTATGTACATTACGCAAAGCCTGAACAGGAGCATCGCGGATGCAGGTTTGATCATCACATTGTTTGGTGCCGGATCTGTTCTTGGTGGCATGGCGGGTGGTTACCTGACCGACATCTGGGGTTTCCGGCCTGTGCAAATAATTTGCCTCATTATCAGCGGAATACTATTCGTTCTGTTTGGAATGGTGACCAATTTTACTGGGCTTTGTTTTCTGATTGTATTGCTTAGCTTCTTCGTCGAGGCTTTTAAACCTGCGAACAGCACGGCGGTTGCCGCTTATTCTTCGCCGGAAAATCTTACACGGTCTTATGCATTGAACCGGCTTGCGACAAACATTGGCTTTGGTTTCGGCACTTCTGTGGGCGGAATCCTGGCCGCCGTTAATTACAGCTTGCTGTTTTGGGTAGACGGAATCGTGTATGCAATGGCTGGCGTATTAATCCTGTTTTTGCTCCCGAATGCAACATTGGTTCGGTCTGTTAGTCGTGAAGATAGCAATACCAAATCGGGGCAATCGCCGTGGAAAGACATGCTGTTTGTCCGCTTTATGGTGATTGTAATGCTGTATATGATCTGCTTTGTGCTGTTATTCAGGCTGGTGCCGGTGTATTGGAAAGAACAGATGCACATTCATGAAGCAACGATCGGCATCTTGCTGGGAATGAACGGGCTCGTTATTGCGCTCTTTGAAATGGTCTTGATCCAGAATCTGGCAAACCGCCGTCCGGATTCATACTATATGATCGCTGGAACGTTATTTAGTGCATTGGCTTTCAGTATGTTGGTCGTTCCGGTGATTAAGCCGATCATTCTGGCGGGGGCTGCGGTGCTGTTTTTTACGATTGGGGAAATGCTCGCATTGCCTTATATCAGCACTTTCGTGCTCGCCCGCGCTTCGGAATTTAACAGAGGGAAATACTCCGCCGCCTATTCCGTTTCCCAGTCGGTTGCGCAGATCATCGGCCCGGCAGCCGGTGCGTACATTGCGGCACATTGGGGCTATAATGTTTTGTGGATTGCATTGATTTTTCTCAGCCTTGTGTGCGCAGCAGGGTTTAAAACGCTTTTTCAAGAAAAAATGAGGCTGGGTTAAGCCTCATTTTCTTCTGATTTCCGTGCTTGTTCCAATAGGTCGAGCAATTCTTTATTTTTCTCAGCTTCCCGTTCCAGGGCCTTCTTTTGCAGTTCGATCAGATCGTCTTTTTTCACCATCACATAATTTTCCTGAGGCTCTTCAAACTGCGGGCTTTCACCGATGAGGTAGGCCGCGGTTGTGCTGAATAGTTCTGCCAGTTTTTTGAATTCAGCAATGGAGGGTTCGTTCTTATTTGTTTCCCAATTTGAAATCGTTCCCTTTCCTTTTTTCGCCATAATTAGCGCCAGCTGTTCCTGGCTCAAACCCAATTTTTCGCGACCCTGCTTTATTCTTTGGCCAATACTAATCATTTATTTAGAATTTAGTGCAGTTTATTTGATAATAATATATTTTTATTGTACTTTTGTATATCGCTTTCAGTAACGCACAAATTACAAAAAAGCAAGTATACTCTCACACATTATCGCTGTATCAAATGGAAAAACACCAGACCAGGGTGAAAGAGTACGGTTGTATGACAATCAAAGAGCGCCTGCTCCTCCGGTTCATCAAGTCAAGAAATGTTGTTGGTAAAAATTGGCGCGGCGTGTTAGCCTCCCGCGATCCCTTCTTTAACACCAAGCTGGGCGGAGATTATTTAACCTCCGTCGCCCAGGCAGTGTCGGACAGTAGTCGCGGCAATGTCGACCGCATTGAGCGCGTGACTGTTGCGCTTGAAAAAATTGCAGGCATTAAGCCGGTTAACGTTGTGTGACCTAACCGTTACTTTAATTCCGTAGTAATGAATTCCAGAATGCCGGTGCCGGTATTTTTTAGATCATGAATGGAGCTGCCCTGCTCAATGATATTTTGAAAAGAGGTTTGCCCTTTTTTGAATGTAAAACTTACCTGGCTGCCGTCCTCCTGGTTGGAAACGCCCTGACCATCCTGTAAAACCGTCCAGAAATAATCGTAGTTATGACGATGATAATGGATGCGCTCGCCAGGTTGCAGGCTGATGTGCCATACTTTGACTTTATCATTCTCGAAAAGCAAAGTGTCACCAACGGCTTGGTTCTGCGTGTTTTCTACTAGTTCTTCCCGAAGTTGTTCAGGGGATAATGCATCGGTTCTGGACATCGTTCCTCGCGGTTTTGGTTAATCGTTGATTGACTTTTATGTTCTTTTGGAATTGAGAAAAGGGTTTTTGGTCAAAAAATTACTCTAATTCTCTTCTTAGGATCATGTAAAAGGCATTTGTAAAAAACCAGGAAAAGGAGCGGATCGCCAACTCCTTTTCCAGTTTTTTTACAAATTAATCTTAATGCCGCCGTTGAATACAAAACCGTCTAATGGTGCGTAAATGTCGCGGAAAACGGGATTAGTGATTGATCCTGAGTTAATGCTGTCGAAGCGCGTTTGCCGTGCGTCGAGGAAATTTTCAAAATTAATGTAGATGGAAAACCGCTCCCACAGTCGTTCCACCATGAAACCGAGGATGACATAGTCTTTGCCGGTTTTGCCGTCGCTTAGTTTTTGTTTACTAAAATAATAAGCTTCCAGTCCGGCCTTCCATTTTTCCTCTACTTCATAAAACAACACAGAGTTAATCCTGTGTTTGGGCGTCAGGAAATTCTGCTGATGAAGGCCGTTTTCTGAAATTCTGGCGTCCGTATAGGTGTAGCCGAGAAACAGTTTGAAATCGCTGTAACCCAATTTCAAATTTGTCTCCATTCCGCGCGTATCGATGTGCCCGTTAATGTTCTGAAACAGATATCCTCCGTCGCGGTCCGGTTTCAGAATAAGGGGCTTGTTAATGTAAGTGTAAAAGAATAACTGGTTGATGCTCAGGCTCAATTGGTCATTGAATAGCATTGTCTGGTAATTCAGATCCCAGTTTCCGCCATAACTGTGTTCGAGGCGATTTCTGTCTTTATCAATTCCTGAAACATGCTGATACTGAATCCGCTCGCTCTCTTCCGTGAAAATTGTGGGCGCTTTATAACCCATGCCGCCACCGATCCGGGAAGTAAATGCAGGCGAAAATTTCAGTAACGCCGAAATCCTGGGCAGAAAAGCCAGACCGTAATCCATCACGTAATCGGCGCGCAAACCGGTTTCCACGTGCATCCATTCAGTTGCTTTCCAGGTATTTTGTGCAAATGCGCCGAATGTGTTGAGGTTATAGTCGCGTTTTGGGCCATTAACAGGCATCTTTTCTTTAAACTGGTCCGTCCACAAATTGGCTCCCGCGATCCATTCCAGTTTTTCACCATGATTGGCATAGGACGCTTCCGTGAATGTCGAATATTGCGTTCCGTCGAATGTGTAGCCGGGCGTCGTAAGCTTTCGGTTGAAATAACTGACGCTGTTTTTTACGATAAAATGCTCGTGGTTTCCAAAGATGCGATCGAACAAAAACTGCGTGCTGATGCGCTCCGTTTTGTTTTTTTCGAAATAGGTGTGACCCGGTTCATTTTGGTTTTTGATCAAATGCATATCCCCGCCAATGCGGTTTTCAAATGCCGTGTTCACGCCCAGACTGATCGTTGTATTCTGATTGGGATACACAAAAAAACGGGGATTGAATGTAAAGCGCTCAAATTTCGGAATGGCTGAGAGGTCATTTCCGGAAGGATCATAGGCTGCATTGCGATTATGCGCAGCGAAGAAGGTGGCACCTGTTTTACCGAATTTCTTGGAATAAAAACCATTGGCGTCAAAGCCTCCTGCGCTTGTCCCGTTCAAATGAAATCTCAGTTCCTGCTCGTCCTTGGGCGTTTTCGAGATCAGGTTGACGAGACCAGCAATCGCGCCGCCTCCGTATAATGTAGATGCCGCTCCTTTGATCACCTCCACTTGTTTGAGATCGAGCGGTGGAATTTGCAGCAAACCCAACCCACTCGAAGCGCCTGAATAAAGCGGGAAGCCATCTTTCAAAATCTGTGTATAACGCCCGTCCAGGCCTTGAATACGAATGCTGGCGTTGGCGCTTGTGGCCGAAGTGGTCTGCACCTGAATGCCCGTGCTTTCGCTGAGCACCATGCGGATGTCGCCTGGTTTCATGTTTGCTTTCTCGTCCAGTTCCTCGCCGGCAATGAATTCCACGCGGGTAGGAATGTCGCGGATTGTGCGAGAGCTGCGGGTGGAGGAGATAGTGACTTCCTCCATTTCCTGGGTTTTGTCTGTTTGGTAAACAGACGTTGTATCGGTTTTATCTTGTGCCTGAATTTGGATGGCGTATAGCACAACCAGCACAAGCAAGAAAAATTTCTGCATTGTGAGATTTAAATCAAAGTAAAAAATAGAATGCTATTTCTGATTTAAACCAGCTTGGGGGGCTGCCAGATGGCAATGGGGATTATTTCGAAATAGGGATCTTTGTAGAAAGCGCTGTGAAATGCAGTCTGGAATTGGGGTTGCAATGCAAAATATGGCGTTGATAACACATTCAAAACCTGCCCGCAGCACGCGCAAATGCAGAATGGCGAGCAATTTTCCGAGTGATTTTCGTGATCCTGCTGCGTGTTATTGTTGAAAGCCGTTTCATACCGGTCGTCGTCCATGCATTCCACCTCATCGCCGCACGGAAGCAGCGCCAGCAGGAGCATATAGGAAGACAGTATGATGGCCAGAAACTTCATTGGATGTGTTTTTTTTTACCTAAATTTTCTTTCCCTGTATTCTAAAAGCGTTCAGGATCGCCAGCAAAGCTACGCCAACATCTGCAAAAACCGCTTCCCATAATGTTGCAATTCCTCCGGCGCCGAGGATCATAACGAGCACTTTGACGCCCATTGCGGCCGAAATGTTTTGATATACAATGCTTTTGGTAATCTTCCCGACTTTGATCGCGGAAGCAATTTTTACAGGCTGATCGTTCTGGATCACAATGTCGGCCGTCTCAATTGCCACATCTGAGCCCAAAGCGCCCATCGCAATGCCCACATCAGCCAGCGCGATGACAGGCGCATCATTCACGCCGTCGCCCGCAAAGGCAATGTGCCTGCCCTCCGCTTTGAGCTGCTCCACAATCCGGACCTTGTCCTCGGGCAGCAAGTTTCCATAACTTCGCCCGATTTGCAATTGTCCGGCGATATGCGAGACAACCGCCTCCTTGTCACCCGAAAGCATAATCGTCTCAATTCCAAGCTTCTTCAATTTCAACACCGCCTCCAACGCATCTTCTTTGATCTCATCGGCAATGGTAATGTAGCCGGCATAGGAGTTGTTAATCGCTATTGCGACAATGGTTTCGGCAATGCTGGCCAGCTCACTGGGGTAAGCGACCTGGAATTTATCCAGCAATTTCAAGTTTCCGGCCAGCACTGAATCTTCGCCGATCCTCCCTTTGAGACCATGACCCGAAATCTCTTCCACGTCGGTTGGTTTAATCAATGTGAGACCGGAAGCATGCGCAACGACGGCCTTTGCCACAGGATGGGTGGAATAACTTTCCAGTGAAGCCGTTTTGGTAAGAAAGTCATTGATATTCAGTATGGTCTCTACTTTCTGCACCTTGAAAACTCCTTTGGTCAATGTGCCTGTTTTGTCCGAAACCAGCGTATCAATTTTAGTAATGACATCGAGGAAATTCGCTCCCTTTACAAGAATCCCATTGCGGGACGCCAGCCCGATCCCGCCGAAATAGCCCAGCGGAATTGAAATTGTCAGCGCACAAGGGCATGCGATCACGAGGAACACCATGCCGCGATAAAGCCATTGGTCAAAAATGTAATGGCTTACAAAAAAGTAGGGCAGGAGGATGATCAGCAATGCCAACAGGAAAACGATAGGCGTATAAATCTTTGCTAACCGGCTTATCAGTAACTGCGTAGGCGCTTTTCTTCCCGTCGCTTCCTGCACCATTTCCAGGATCTGCGAAAGTTTTGAATCTTTAAAAAGCGCAGTAACCTCCACTTCAACCGATTTCTCCGAGTTGATCATTCCCGCCAGAACAGCTTCATTTTGACTCTTCTGGTCAGGAACGGATTCGCCGGTCAGGGCCGCCGTGTTGAATGTGCCGTTAAGCGATTTTAATGTGCCATCCAAAGCCACTTTTTCGCCTGCTTTCACGACAATCGTCTCGCCAATGGCCACCGAGCCAGGAGCAACGTGAATATCTTTACCATCGCGGATGACGGTAACCTGCTCGGGCCGAATGTCCAGAAGCGCCTTAATAGACCGCTTGGACCTGCTAACAGCCAGATCCTGAAACAATTCTCCAATCTCGTAAAAGATCATCACCGCAACGCCTTCGCTGAATTCGCCGATATAGAAAGCACCGATGGTCGCAATGGTCATTAATGTAAATTCATTGAAAAAGTCGCCGCGCATCACGCGCCGGAAGGCAGTTGCAATGGTTTTATTTCCAGCCAGAACATATGCAGCCAGCATTAGTACGATCTCTGCATTCCTGTCAACCTCAACTTTTAAAATGAACGAGACAAAAAGAAAACCGAATAAGATCGCCAGACTCACCCAAAGCATCCAGCGGCTTTTCAGCAATCCCGCATCTGAGCCGCTGCCATGGTCGTGACTATGATCATGGTCGTGGTCGTGATCATCGCTATCCCCGTGGTCATGCCCGTCATGTGCTGCGTGAGAATGTTCCTTTTTATGGTTTATTAAAACCGGCATATCTGCCGAACAGCAATCCTTGCTATCCTGATGGATATGTTTTTTATCTGTCTCAATCTTCATTGCATTATAGTCAAATGGTGTTTGCGTTATCGACATCACATGTAACCGGCATTTGATAACGACATAACAAATATATGCGCTAACGCCGTGCAACAGGGTTACAAGTCCTGAAAATCAGCTAATTGCAATGTTGTTGCAGTGGAATTGCTGCGTTTGATCAGGTCAGCAGAACGCCGGATTTTTTCCATTCCGACGCCGTGCTGAATATACTTAAAGCATTATTCGCCTGATTTTTGCATTTCTTTGACTAGCATTCCCAACCGCTGCAAGCCAGCGTCGATTGCGGGTGTGAAGGGTGATCCGAAGCTGATCCTGATGTAGTTTGTGAAGCGGGCATCCGTGCTGAAAATGTGGCCCGGAGCAATGGTGACATTTTGCAGGATAGCGGCTTCAAACAGTTCGAATGCATCGATTTTCGGATTTAATTCAATCCATAGAACGTAACCTCCCTGCGGCCTGCTGACTTGCGTATCCGACGGAAAATATTCTGCGATCGCCTGAATGTAGCGAAGGCTTTGGGTGTGCAGCGCTTTCCTCAAATTCCGCATATGGAGGTCATAACGGCCTGTTTCGAAGAAGTTTCCGATTGCAGCGTGTGTGGGGGTTGCTGAGGAGACGGTTTGCGTAATCTTGTTGGTGAGCACTTTATCCCAAAATTTCCCTGGAATGCACCAGCCCACGCGATAGCCGGGCGCCAATGTTTTGGAAACGGACGAACACAGCATGACAAGCCCTTTTTTGTCGAAAGTTTTACAGGTTTTGGGTCTGCTTTTACCAAAATACATTTCTCCGTAAATGTCGTCTTCGATCAAAGGAATTTCTCTCGCTGTCAGCATTTCAACCAATTGCTTTTTCCGCGAATCGGGCATTAGTGCGCCTGTGGGATTAGAGAAATTGGGTACGAAAAGGCAGGCTTTGATGGGAACTGTTTCCAGGGATCTTTCGAGAAAATCAATGTCCGGGCCGTCTAGCGGGTCGCTGGGAACTTCAAAGATTTTCAAACCCAGAATTTTGATCACATTAAAAATGCCGAAATAAATGGGGCTTTCGATCGCAATCGTATCACCAGGCTCCGTTACCGCTCTAAGACAAAATGCGACGGCTTCCATGCATCCGTGGGTTGTGATAATGTCGTCCGCGGTAACATTGCCGCTCCAATTGAACGCATAACGGGCGATCTGTTTTCTCAGGTTCAGGTTTCCGGAAATCTCGTCATAATTCGTACAGCTTTCAGGACTTTGGCGAATGGCCTCCATAAGTGCCTTATTAAGTTTGGCAACCGGGATTAATGCTGCGGGAGGGACGGCAGAAGATAGCCGAACCATTTCATTGTCGGCAGACAATGTTCTGTAAACCCGTCTGATCATCTGATCCAGGTCGATTTTGGCAGGCTCGGACTTAGCAAGCGGAAATGCTTGCTTTTTAACACGGTGGGAAGGCTTATAACAAACAAAATAGCCAGATTTGGGTCTTGCTTCGACATAGCCTTTATTTTCCAATGCCACATAAGCTTTAAAAGCAGTGCTCAAACTGATGCCCTGTTCCTTGCTCAGTGCCCTCAGCGAAATAAGCTTGTCTCCGGCTTTGAGGACATTGTTTTCAATCTGCTGTTCCAGTCTTTCTGCGACTTGATGATACAGGAATTCATCTTTTTCGGCTAGGGAAATGCTTTTCATGGGAAATCCGTCAATCTGTTATGCTCAAAAATAAGAAATCTGAATCTGTTTTTGCTGATTTGGAATTAACAATTTTGCATTGCAATTAAAGTGACATACGCCGCGACCCGTGCACAGGGTTATCTGGAATGTTTGTTACATTACACTGGACTTTAATAAACTGTTAGCTATGAAAACTGAGATCCTTGTCCAACTTTTCGAACGCGACCTGAAAAAATTACGGGACGAAATTCAACTATATCCTTCCGACAACTCACTTTGGGTTCAGCTGCCGGGGACGATCAATACGGGTGGAAACCTTTGCCAGCATTTGATCGGGAATTTGAGAACCTACGTGGGGCTCGCACTGGGCCAGGTTCATTATGTTAGGAACCGCGACGCAGAGTTTACTGAGCGACTTTTCACGCAAACAGCATTGCTCGACGAACTTAATCAACTGCTTCCTATCGTAGTGAAATCCGTAGGGAGCCTGTCCGAAGCGCAGCTGGAAGCCGAATATCCCCGAACTGTCCTGGATATGTTTACCAACCAGACTACAGCATTGGTCCTTACCCACTTATTAACCCATTTATCTTACCACTTAGGCCAGATCAATTATCACCGGAGATGGATCTCGACGCTTAAAGCAGTTTGATAAAGCCGGGAAAATCAATTTAGTAAAAGCCCCCTACAACGATTAACATGAACATTGAATTACAAGAAGATCTGGCGCATCTGGATCAGATTTTAGAGAATGTAAGGAAGAGAAGTTTTGATTTTCATACGCAGCTGAGCAACTTGCCTACGTATGTAGAAGATCAGAAATCCGATGCTGAACTGTTGGAAGCAAAAGGTTTAGGCGCTGAGAAAAGCCTGGAACGCTTCCAGGAAAAATATCAGAAACTGATGGTAGCAAGTTCCGGTCCGAGATTTTGGGGCTTTGTTACGGGAGGTGCGACGCCAGCTGCTATCGCAGGCGACTGGCTCACAGCTGTTTTTGATCAAAACACACAGAGTACAAGCGGAACGGGCGACGTTTCTGCGATTATTGAAAAGCAAACAATCCGTTTGTTATGCCAGTTGTTCAACTTGCCTGAGGATTTCAACGGAGGTTTTGTCACGGGTGCAACGATGTCCAATTTCACGGGCCTTGCTGTGGGCAGGCAGTGGGCTGGCAAGAAATTGGGGATTGATATTTCCAAAGAAGGAATGTCTTCCGACCTGGTTGTGATGGCAGCAACGCCGCATTCTTCGGTGATCAAATCGCTTGCTATGCTTGGATTTGGCAGCAATCATTTGGTGAAAATCAATGCAATGCCAGGCCGGGAAGCAATGGACATTTCGGATCTGGAAGCCAAATTGAAATATAATAACGGAAAGCCTGTCATTGTCAATTGCAGCGCCGGAACCGTCAATACGGTAGATTTTGATGACATTGCTGCGATCATAGCATTGAAGGAAAAGTATGATTTCTGGCTGCACATTGATGCGGCATTCGGCGGTTTCGCGGCTTGTTCGCCTGCGCACAATCATTTGCTTAAAGGCTGGGAACAAGCGGATAGTATCACAATTGATTGTCACAAATGGATGAATGTGCCTTACGACAGTGCGGTGATCCTGGTGCGCAAAGAACATGACCGATTGCAGGTGGAGACCTTCCAGAATAATAATGCGCCATATTTAGGCGACACTTTTGAAAACTTTTCTTTCCTCAATCGTTTGCCCGAAAACTCGCGCCGGTTCCGTGCCTTACCTGCGTGGTTTTCACTAACAGCTTATGGGCGGGCTGGCTTTCAGTGGATTGTGGAAAACAGCATTGCTCGCGCAAACGAGTTAGGAGGTTATATTACAGAAAGCGAAATTTTCGAGCTGTCAGCGCCGGTAAGGCTTAATGTGGTCAGTTTCCGGCTAAAAAAATCGGATCAGGTGGCAGACTTTCTGGAAAAAATGAACAAGAATGGGAAGGTCTTCATGACTCCGACTACGTTAGATGGCAAGGCCTCAGTGCGCGCAGCATTCGTAAATTACCGCACCACATCCGCGGACATTGCGATTGCGATCAAGGAAATGGAGTCAGCGTATCATTCTCTTCAAAGCCATGATTAGTTAACCGCTAGCTTGCGCACGACGCTCCGCCCGTTCACACTTACTTTCTCAATAGTGAACTGATCATAAATTCCTGGGAATAGGGTGGGTGATGCCAGGAGGCAACGATCCAATCCTTGTTCTGGTTAGCGGCCAGGTCCTTTTTGATCCACTGGACCTGCCTGCCGAGCGTGTCATACAAGCGCGTCGCCTGTGGCTGAATTTGTCCCGCAGTCGCCCAGCACGCCGAATCTGTATTTTCCTTTTGTACCCGGTGTCGGCGCGGTTTCGAAATAGTGGTCTTCACCACCTTCGAGGATCGTTTTCGCGCGTCCGTCCCAAAACTGGGTGTGCTGCGCGGCTGCATAAAATAGGGAAGGGGCATTTCTTCTTCCGATTGCATGCGCTTTAATGCCCATGCTTTTTGGAAGGCCATCTGTAAAATAGAGGGCAGGATTTTGACAGGAAGCGCAGCTTTTGGAACTGTCGCCGGACAGCCGCCTTTCAAAAAACAGCTTTTTTCCAAGCGCAGCCCGCTTTGCAAATAAACCCTCATCACGCACCGAATCTGCCGGTTGCAATGCCCCAGGGCTGAACATATGCGGCGCATCATAGCGTAACATCCCGGGCGCTGCCGTGTCCAGGCCCATTTCACGAATCATCCCGTTCAAATGCTTTTGAAGCGGCAGCGCATTCTCGGTCAGGAATTTCATCCGGCCAAAATCAGTTTTTCCCGCTATCCAGGCCGTATTGCGTATAGTTGACACGTTCCGCTTTATGACCGGGCGATTCTCTTGCAAAGCTTCTGGCATAGTAATTTATGTTACGCGCACATTCTGGTTCGTTTTAATATCTGGATTTTAGCAGAAAAAGAAAGCGGATCGCACATTCATCAACATTCACATTTGTATAATGATCGATACCCCAATCAGCAACGATTTTTCCGCAAAACAGTTGCAGCACCTGACCCTGGCGGAAGATGAGGAGCAGGATTCGCTCCCCAGGAACCTGCTTTGCTTTTCTCATCTCAGATGGGATTTTGTTTACCAACGTCCACAGCATTTGCTCACGCGGTTTTCAGACATTGCTGCGGTTTACTTTTTGGAAGAACCGATATTTGGTAAAACAGATGTTCCATACCTAACTTTTTCCCAGCGGCTTCCGGAACTCTGGGTCTGCGTGCCGCACCTGGCCGACGGTCTTACCAAGGTTGAGGTGAACGCACAGCTACGGGAACTGATCCGGGTATTTTTCATCAATAAAGAGCTTGACGATTTCATCTTCTGGTATTATACGCCCATGGCGCTTGAATTTTCATCGCATCTATCTCCGGGGCTTACCGTATACGATTGTATGGACGAGCTTTCGGCATTCAAATTCGCACCTGAATCCTTGAAAGGCCTGGAAAAGGAATTGATGACGCGCGCAGATGTTGTTTTCACGGGAGGACATTCTCTTTTTGAATCCAAACGCCATCAGCACGCAAACATTTATCCGTTCCCGAGCAGCATTGATAAAAAGCATTTCGGACAGGCAAGAAAACGAAACTATGAACCGGCCGATCAGGCGAAGATCAAAGGGAAAAAGGTTGGTTTCTATGGCGTAATCGACGAGCGTTTTGACATTGATCTCATCCGCGACATCGCCGCAGAACGGCCCGATTGGAACATTATCCTCATTGGTCCTGTGGTGAAAATTGACCCGGCTACATTGCCTCGGCAGGCTAACATTCATTATCTGGGAGCGAGATCCTATGAGCAATTACCGGCTTATCTTTCGGGATGGGATGTTGCATTGGTGCCATTCATGCTAAATGAATCCACGCAATTCATCAGTCCGACAAAAACGCCCGAATATCTGTGCGCCGGAAAGCCCGTTGTATCCACACCCATCCGCGATGTCGTAAATCCATATGGCACTAAGAATCTGGTGTCTATTGGTGAAAATGGCAAAGATTTCGTGGAAGCGATTGCGTTTTGGATTGCTATGCAGGATAAAAAGGAATGGTTAGGAAACGTCGACAAGTTTTTGAGCACGATCTCCTGGGACCTTACCTGCGCCGATATGATCGATAATAT
This sequence comes from Dyadobacter alkalitolerans DSM 23607, assembly GCF_000428845.1. Classification (GTDB taxonomy): domain Bacteria; phylum Bacteroidota; class Bacteroidia; order Cytophagales; family Spirosomataceae; genus Dyadobacter; species Dyadobacter alkalitolerans. Next base: position 25,836 of record NZ_KE386806.1, read on the forward strand.
GTCATCCGTTCACCAGGACAGGAAAGTTGTCAAGATTGGTCGGCCGTGAAAGACTATATTGTTAAATTGCCGGGAGATAATGTCCGATCTATTTTTGCATGCAGACAACTTTTCCGCGGCTTGACATTGGCCCGCTATCCGAGTATAAGGAGAATGATGTAATGATCAGCCGGTTTGAGGATTACCTGGCCGAACACCAGAACCTGGTGTTCCCACACCGGCACGGCTTTTACCATCTGGTCCTTTTTACGAAGGGTGGGGGCTTTCATACCATTGATTTCAACCACTTCGAAGTACACCCGTTCCAGATTTATTTCATGATTCCGGGTCAGGTGCATTCCTGGCATTTTGAAGGTGGAATGGAGGGGTTTGTAGTGAATTTCTCGGAAGCTTTTTTCCATTCGTTCCTGCTAAAACCTGATTATCTCGAATCCTTTTCGTTTTTTGACGGGGATAGCAATAATAGCGTTATTACAGTTCCGTATGTTATTCAGGAGAATGTTGTGGGGCTATTTGAAGATCTGTTGTTGCAGGTAAAGAAGGCGAAATTCCGGGAAGATATCATCAGGGTTTTACTGCTGCACATTTTCCTTCTGCTTGAACAGGGTCAGGCGCAAGAGAAAAAGCAAGAGGTCAAAAACCAGCAGAATCCTTTGATCAAAAACTTTCAAAAACTCGTCGAGAAAAACTTTATCAAGATCAGGCAGCCGGGTGAATATGCTGAAATGCTGCATGTTACGCCCAATCACCTGAATGCGCTGAGCAAGGAACATTTAAGCTTGCAAGCAGGGGCAGTTATCCGGAACCGCATCGCGCTGGAAGCGAAGCGACTGCTGATCAATCTCGATTTCACGGTGTCGGAGATTGCTTACAAGCTTAATTTTAATGACAACTCTTACTTTGCCCGCTTTTTTAAAAAAGAGACAGGTATGACACCGGAAGCATTTCGGGCTAAGTCTGCCAATCAATCCATTAAACCCTAGCGCTTAACGGTTTCCTGATTCGCTGGCTTGATGAATAAGGCCAGCCAAGAACGCCGCGCCAACCGGTAAAAATACGGTGTCAGGATGATCAATACAGGAATGATCGACATCAAAAAGTAGTCCAGATATTCCTCGAAAAAGTTAACGAAGATCAGGAAATAGATCACCATAAAGGCTACATAAAAAGAGTAGCTCATGTACAGCGCACCCTGGTAAAATCCGGGTTCGGGAACCAGGTTTTCGCCGCAATGCGGGCAGTGCTTATTCATTTTGTCAAAGTTTTTAAGGTTGTAGGCGCTTTTAGAAATGAAAAAATCGCCTACACCGCATCTTGGACATTTATTGAACAGGACGCTATATAATTTATTTGGCTTTGCCATGGTATTGAAGTTTTGGATTGACACAAATTACGCGAGAAATCAGCTCAGAAAGAAAGACTGATGGTATGTTTTGTGGTACAGATCAACGATCGCTTATAAAACCCGTGCCAATTTTTCCAGACAACCGGCTAAGATCAGTGCAGGGTGTTAATGAAATGTGCCATTTGCGGAATGTCGCACACGTGGTCAATTACGGCGTGCATCAAGGCATAGTTCGGCATGTAGGGCATCTGGGCTGTTTCAGGGTTTTGAACGAGGGTGGTTCCCCCTGTTTTCTTCACAGCCAAAAGACCTTTTGTCCCATCCTCATTAGCACCCGACAGTAACAATGCAGCCAGTGAAGAACCATACACTTCCGCCGCAGATTCAAATGTAACGTCTATGCTCGGCCGGCTGAAATTGACCTTTTCTGAGTAGTCCAGTGAAAAAGTCTCATCCTTTTCGATCAGCAGATGGTAATCCGCCGGCGCGAGGTAAATATGCCCTGGCAGGATCCTGTCTTTGTCCTCCACTTCATGGGTAGGCAATGCGGTTTTTGTAGATAGCAACTCAGAAAGCGATGAATCAGCTGAATGGCGGCGATGGAGCACCACTATTATGGTGAATGGAAGAGTTTTGTTCAACAACGGAAGCAGATGGAAGAGCACCTGTAAGCTTCCGGCTGATCCTCCGATCAGCAGCGCCTTAACAGGTTTTTTTACATCACTTTCTTCCATATTTTTTCCCGGTTAAGCTGCTTATACTTGTTTTGTATCACCGAAAATTTCAATGTTTCCTTCGTTCCCAATGCGAGATAACCCAGCGTTCCCAGGCTGGCATCGAAGAGCTTCAAAACCCTGTCTTGCAGATCTTTGTCAAAGTAAATGAGCACATTCCGGCATAATATCAGGTCAAACTCATTAAAGGAACTGTCCGACACCAGGTTATGCGTGGAAATAATGATTTTTTCGGACAGTTCTTTGTCAAATTTTGCCTGTCCGTAATTGGCTGTGTAATATTCTGAAAAGTCTTTCAGGCCGCCCGATTCAATGTAACTTTCCGAATATTGCTTCATCTGGTGCATTGGAAAAATCCCTTTCCGCACTTTTTCCAGCACGCTCGGGTTAAGATCGGTCGCATATAGCAGCGATTTCCGCAACAGCCCGGCTTCTTTTAGCAAAATGGCCATTGAAAATACTTCCTCACCAGTGGAACAGCCTGCATGCCATACTCTTATAAATGGTTTTGTGCCTAGAACCGGCAAAATGTCTTCCCGTAACGACTTGTAGAAACTGGGGTCGCGAAACATCTCGGTCACATTCACCGTAATTTCTTCAACAAACCTTTTCAGGTAATTTTCATCCGTCCTAACCTTGTATCGGAACTCGGCAAAACTCGGAAATTTGTCAATTGAGACAAGCCGCACGATGCGTCTTTTCAGGGACGCCCTGGAATAGCTCGTGAAGTCGTAGCCATAAATGTCCAATAAGTCTGTCAGCAGTATCTCAACTTCCTCGTCCTCAATCATTTTCGTCTAAATGTCTTTTAAAACCTGCAATAATCTATCGACGTTGATCGGTTTGGAGATATAATCGTCCGCACCAGCTTTGAGGCATTTTTCGCGGTCGCCTACCATGGCTTGCGCGGTCACTGCGTACACAGGCGTATTTCTTCTGCTTTCTATGTTTTTGATCAATGGAATAGCTTCATAACCATCCATTTCGGGCATCATCATATCAATCAGGATCGCATCGACAGGTTCATTTGTCCTAAGCAATTCTAATGCCTCGGCAGCGCCCGTGCAGGAGATGCAATCGTAGGATTTGGATTTCAATGTGGCTTTCAGGGCGAATATGTTCCTGGAATCATCATCGATAATCAGCACTTTTTTCTTAGTCATAGGGAGGTCGTTTTCTTTGGATCCGGATCATTAAGCCATCTCCCAGGTTCAGGATTTTTCATAAAGCCACACGCGCAATAGTGACATCAGCTGATCAATGTCCACAGGCTTGGTAATGTAGTCGGACGCGCCCGCATTAATGCATTTTTCGCGGTCACCTGTCATTGCTTTGGCCGTGACGGCAATCACCGGCAGGTTGCGCCACTGGTAATTCTCCCGGATGCGTCTGGCGGTTTCATAGCCATCCATCTGCGGCATCATCATGTCCAGCAGCACCACATCCACGTCCGGATTTTCTTCCAGCCGCTGCAATGCTTCTTTTCCGTCAAGTGCCGTTAGCACATTCATTTTAAAGTTTTCCAAAGATTTGGAAAGCGAGAATATATTCCGCACATCGTCGTCGGCAATAAGCACCGTTTTACCTTGCAGGATTTCACTCAGGCCGCCCAGTTTCTGCCTGTCCGAAGCTTTTTGCGGAGCCTTTTTGCTCTCTTCAACCACATGCAGGAAAAGTGAAACTTCATCCAGCATACGCTGGTAGGAGTGAGCAGTCTTCACCACGATGGAATCGGCATATTGTTTGATACGCAGCTCTTCGGTCATCGAAAGGCTTTTTCCCGTAAATACGATAATCGGGATATGTTCGAAGCTTGGATTCATTTTTGCCATTTCGAGCATTTCGTAGGCTTTCTTGTCGGGAATGCCCATATCCAGGATCACGCAGTCGACCTCATTATTTTGCAAAGCTTGCAGCCCTTCGTCAATGTCGCTTTTCAGTTGAGAATTAATGTTGAAAGACGACAAATAATAAGCAAGGGCTTTGGCATGCATGGAATTATCTTCCACGATTAGCACTTTCTTGCTTTGCTTGCTGACCACAAATTCAATCTTTTTAAAGATCTTCTCCATCTTCTCGAACGCAACGGGCTTATCAATGAAATCCACAGCGCCTTTCAGCAGGCTTTCATTTTTCATGCGGTGCGAAGACATTATGTGCACCGGAATGTGCCTTGTTTCCGGCCTCGATTTCAATTCGTCCATCACTTCCCAGCCGCTCATGACAGGAAGCTGAATGTCGAGCAAAATGCCCATTGGTTTGAAGGTCTGTGCCAGTTCCAGCCCTTCATCTCCGCGAACAGCGACAATCCCTTTATAACCTTGCTTCCGGGTGTAATCGAGCAGCGACTTGGCAAACATTGTGTCATCTTCCACGATCAGGATCGTTTTGTCCGTAACCTGAATGTTGTCGCGGTCGTCGGCAATGCTGGACGGGATTACCGTGCTGATGAAACGTGCATCGTTTCCTTCCGGCTTGGTCTTTAATGCTTCTTCGCTATGGTTCAGGAAATACGTTTTGGGCTCGCTGGTGTTTCCGGCGAATGCTTTCGCAACAGGAATGGAGAGGGTGAAAACGCTGCCTTCATTTAATTTGCTGGACAGTTCAATCTCACCACCCAGCAGTTTGACAAGCTCACGACTGATGGAAAGCCCCAGTCCGGTTCCGCCGTACTTTCTTTTTGTAGAACCGTCGGCTTGCTGGAATGCTTCGAAAATGTGCAATTGCTTCTCCGGCGCTACGCCTATACCCGTATCTGTCACCGAAAAGCTGAGCATATTCTCCGAGCCGGATTTGCGCTTGATATCGATGCGGACGGAACCCTGTGAAGTGAATTTCAATGCATTGGATATCAAATTTTTAAGTATTTGTTCCAAACGCATTCTGTCCGTTTCAATCACCAGGGGAACACCGTTTTCAATGTCAACCACGAAATCAAGTCCTTTTTCCCGTGCAACCGGGGCGAACAAACCTTTCAGATCGTCCACAATTTCCTTTACCGTAACATTGACATAGTCCAGCTCCATCTTGCCGGCCTCAATTTTGGAAAGGTCCAGGATCTCGTCGATCAGCCCGAGTAATCCGTTTCCGGAAGATTGGATCACGGTTGCATATTCGACTTGTTCACTGCTCAGGTTTTTCTCGTCATTTTCGGACAGTAACCGGCTCAGTAGTAAAATAGAGTTTAGTGGTGTGCGCAGCTCGTGGGACATATTGGCCAGGAATTCGGACTTGTAACGCGTCGTCAATTCCAGTTCCTCGGCCTTCTTTTGTATCTCTGCATTCTTTTCTTCCAGCAGTCCGCTGCGTTCTTCCAGTTCTTCGTTGGTTTGTTGGAGTTCTTCCTGCTGCACGCGAAGCTCTTCTTCGGATGCCTGCAACTTCTGTGACTGTGCTTCGAGCTCTGCATTCAGATTTTCCAGCTCATTATGCTGCGTCTGCAATTCCTCGGACTGGGCCTGCGTCTCTTCCAGGAAATTTTGCAATCTCAGGTAATCCAATGCCGAGTTGACGCCCGTAGCAATGGATTCCAAACTGCCTTCCAAAAACTGAATTTCAAGCTTATCCGGTTTGGAAAGAAAAGCCAATTCTATCACCCCGATGCATTCATAGGCGTAAATAAGCGGTAGGATCGCCAGCGCAGCTGGCTTGGTTTCGCCGAGCGTCGAAGTTACTTTCAGGTAATTTTCGGGTACATCATACACTACGACCGGCTTTTTACTATGGATCACCTGTCCAGCGAGGCCGGCGCCGGGAGTGATGGTTTCCGGTGCATTCTCCGCGGCATAACTGCTTGCTAGTTTAAAGTTCCAGTCGTTATCCTGGATATAGATCGTGCCGAGGTGGGCTTTGGAATAGCGCGTAATGGTTTCAATGAGGTTCGCCGCCAGTTTTTTCAAAATTCGCTCGCCGCGGATCGCATCGCTGATCTCCACCATTCCGGTTTGCATCCAGTTCCTGGTGTTCAGATCATTGAATGTCTGTTCGAGCGAAGCAGTCATTTTATTCAGTGCGGCTGAAATGCGGCCAATGTCGTCATCACTCTCATCCTGGGATCTTACGGCATAATCGCCTTCCGAAACCTGTCTTGTGATCTGTTCTATGCGGTTAATCCTGCGTTCTGTGGTTCTGTATTTTTCTTCTTCTAAAAGCTGCAAAGCAAGTCTCTTGTCCATATCGTTCTTGATGCGCATGTATGCAAACACCGTAATCAGAATGGAGATCAATGCGGCCACGATGAGCAGGATAGGCGTATATTGAATGTAGATCTGCTGCTGTTCCAGTCGGGTCTGGAGAATTTTATTTTCTTCAGACTTGATACGTTCTGTGGTCAGCCGCAGGTCGTCCATGATCTTTTTTCCTTTGACCATTTCACGCAGCCGACCGTTTTGATCATCCGCAAAGTTGCTGTTCCGGCGTGTCTGGTCAATAATGTATTGCATTTGCCCGAATTTGGCTTCGTACAATGCTTTAATTTCCCGCAGGTTTTTTTGCTGCGCCGGGTTGTCAGCGGTTAGTTCGCTAAGGTTGTTGTAGCTGTTGGTTGTTTTTGCATACGCATCATTGTAAGGGTCCAGGAATGTTGCGTCTGAAGTGATCAGATATCCCCGCTGGCCCGTTTCAGCATCCTTTACGAAAGAGATAATGGATTCAGCTTCTATGAGGACCTGGTTGGTGTGGTTAACCAGTTCTGAATTATTGATAAGCTTCTGAGTGCTGTAATAGGAGGCCAAAAGGCTGAATATAAGCAGCAGAATGGAAAAGGAGAATACAATTTGTAATTGCTGAATTATAGAGTTAGAGGTTTTTTTCATCTGCGCTTATAGCTGATTTTTCAGTTTTGTTATCGTTTAAAGCCTGCTCCTGGACGAGGGGCAGGATGAGAATAAATTGGGCGCCGCGGTTCTCCGCACTTCTTGCTGAGATGATGCCGTTGTGCTTGTCCATAATCTTTTTGGCAATCGCCAGCCCGATTCCCGTCCCTTCATAGCTGTTCATATTGTTGAGCCGCTGGAAAATGACAAATATCCTGTCCAGAAATTTTTCGTCAAACCCGATGCCGTTATCTTCGATCACGATTTTGCAATAATGCCCCTCGTTGTGCTCAGCTGCGTCCACGTGCTTGTCTGCAATGATCGTTGATGTCACGTTTATAACCGGCGGAATTCCTTCTTTGGAGAATTTGAGCGCATTACTGATCAGGTTTTGGAAAACCTGACGAATCTGGCTCGGTATGGTATCAATGATGGGCAGCTTGCTGATCCGAATCTCTGCTTTCTTATTCAGGATGATCTCATCGAAGTCGGAAAGCAAATCGTCCAGTAAAGAATTCAGGTCCGTGGGCTGGAAGCGGGCTTTAACCGAAAGCCTGGAATAATCGAGCAGGTCACTGATCAGGCGGGACATTCTGGCCGACGAGCTGATGGACCGGTTGAGATACGAAACGGCCTCCGCATTTTCATTCAGATATTTGTCTTTTACCAAATGGCTGAAAGTCTGGATTTTACGTAGGGGCTCTTTTAGGTCGTGTGAAACAACCCAGGCAAATTGCTGCAACTCGTGGTTCGTCGTTTCGAGTTCCGAGTTTTTGTCAAGCAGCTCCTTCGTGCGGAGTTCTACTTTGTGTTCGAGCAGTTCATTTGCCATTTTTTGCTGGTGAATGTCTGTAAATGTGCCTACCCAGCGGATGGTTAACCCGTTTTGGAGGATCGGGATGATTTTGATCAGAAAATATTTGTATTCCTGCGTTTCTAAATGTCTTAACCTCGCTTCGCTGGTAAATTCCTGTCCGTTCCTGAATGATGTCTCCCAGTGCTCATAAAAATTATCTTCGGGATGCGATTCGGGAAATACATTAGCATCCGCCGACACCTGAAACCAATGTTCGTTTACGAAATCTATTTTTCCATCCACACCAATGGTAAATGCGATCTGCGGAAGCGATTCAAGTATAACCCGCAACTCCTCCATTCGTCCGGCGAGTTCTTCCTGGGCTTTTTTTCTTATTTCAATTTCATATTGAAGTGAATGCTGAATTGCTTTCAGTTCCTGCTGCTGCTCGTAAAGTTTGTAGAAAGTCTTTACTTTAAGCAGCAAAATATCCGCATCCACGGGCTTGGTGAGGTAATCAATGCCGCCGGAGGAATAGCCTTTGGTAATAAATTTCTTCTCTTTGTTAACAGCAGAAAGGAAAATGATGGGTGTATCCTTTGCTTTCCCAAAACCCGAAATTGCTTCGGCAACCTCAAAGCCGTCCATGCCGGGCATCTGGACGTCCATAATGATCACAGAATAGCTGTTTTTCAGTATTTTTTTTAAAGCCTCTTCTCCTGACTCGGCACTATCCGTTTTGAAATCGTGCAGTTCCAGGATCTTTTTAAGTGGAAGTATATTTTCGGGCCTGTCGTCGACAATCAGAATCATAATATGGGTAAAAAACTATCCATTCAAATCCTTGCTAATGTCAGCTGTGAAGTGATCTAGTATGCTTAAAATTAAACCTGCATGTGTATACGCTGTAATTCAATTAGTTAAGATAGAGTGATAGCAACAAGTCAAAAAATTCAGTGTAAGGTAATCGATATTAGAGATTTGACACAAAAATCATACCAAATTTGCATTAAATGGCAGTATTTATTGAATTATTGAATACTAATGACCCTATGCCTCGCTTACAATTTTTTAAGTTCTTCGGACCATTTCTGAATGGTGATCATGGGATGAATGAAGGGCGTGTTTTTGTCCATATCATCATTGTTATCCTTCAAATTAAAGGCTTTGTGGAATATTTTCCCGAATCCTTCAGTGCCGTACTGGCATAATTTTATAGCAAATTATGTTCTCAAACAAAAATTCTGGCGAAGATGGTCTGCGTAATGTGTGTTCAGGCGGGCTTTTCCGCGTGGCCGAAACGGAAATTTGTAATAAAAATCTAAAAAATGAAAAAAGTATCCAATAATACCGTTGTCAAAAAATCCGAACATATTAACGTCGTAGTATACCCGGGCGAACCCTATCCACTGGGGGCTACATATGATGGTGAAGGAGTTAATTTCGCATTATATTCCGAGCATGCCACAGGGGTTGAGCTTTGCCTTTTTGAAAGCCAGGAGAGCGAACGGGAGCATATTAAAATTGAAATACAAGAAGCGTCACACCATGTGTGGCATGTCTATGTGCCTGGTTTAAAGCCGGGTCAGTTGTATGGTTATCGTGTTCACGGGCCTTTCGTACCCACTGAGGGATTCAGGTTTAATCCTAATAAACTCCTCATTGATCCATATGCAAAGTCCATTTCCGGAACTATCCAGTGGCATGACGCGCTTTTCGGATATGTTATCGGTGATGAAAATGAAGACCTCAGTTTCAGCGAGCTGGATAGTGCTCCCTACATTCCTAAATCAGTGGTTATCGATTCGGGTTTCGACTGGGAAGGGGTACAGCCACCTGAGATTCCTTATCATGATACGATTATTTATGAAACACACGTAAAGGGATTTACTATTTTAAATGATCAGATTCCTGAGGAAATACGGGGAACGTATGCTGCTATGGGGCATCCGGCCACCGTTAAATATCTCAAAGAACTCGGCGTAAACGCAGTTGAGCTCATGCCGGTTCACCATTTTATTGCCGACCGGCACCTGAAAGAGCGCGAACTGACCAACTATTGGGGTTATAATTCCATTGGTTTCTTCGCGCCGGATGTGCGTTACAGCAGTGCCGGGACCCTGGGTGAGCAGGTGGTTGAGTTCAAGAATATGGTGAAGGAATTGCATAAGGCAGGCATCGAAGTGATTTTGGATGTGGTTTATAACCATACAGGCGAAGGAAACCAGATGGGGCCGACCTTATCGTTCCGGGGAATCGACAATATGTCTTATTACCGGCTTATGGAAGGCCGTTACTATATGGATTACACGGGAACGGGTAACACCTTGAATGCCCGGCTTCCGAGCGTGCTGCGCCTGATCATGGACAGCCTGCGTTACTGGATCACCGAAATGCATGTGGATGGTTTCCGGTTCGACCTGGCTTCTACGCTTGCCAGGGAATTGCATGAAGTGGACAGGTTGAGCGCATTCTTCGACATCATTCACCAGGATCCGATCATTTCACAGGTGAAACTTATCGCCGAGCCCTGGGATATAGGTTTCAATGGTTATCAGGTAGGAAAGTTTCCGATCGGATGGGCCGAATGGAACGGGCAATACCGTGATTGTATGCGCGATTACTGGCGTGGTGCCGACAGCATGCTTGCCGAATTTGCAGAAAGGTTTACGGGAAGTTCCGATTTATACAAAGGAGAGTACCGCAGGCCAACGGCGAGCATTAACTTCATCACCGCACACGACGGTTTTACATTGAATGACCTTGTGTCGTATAATGACAAACGTAATGCAGCCAATGGCGAAAACAATAATGATGGGGACGACCATAACCGTTCCTGGAATTGCGGCGTAGAAGGCCCAACCGACGACCCGGAAGTGAATGCATTGAGAAACAAGCAAAAACGGAATTTTCTCACTACCCTGTTTTTATCGCAAGGTGTTCCTATGTTGGTTGCCGGCGACGAGTGGGGCAGGACCCAGGGAGGGAATAACAATGCTTACTGCCAGGACAATGAAATATCGTGGCTCAACTGGGACAAGGCGGATACCGAGTTATTGACATTCTCGCAAAAGCTAATCGCTTTCAGTAAGGCGCACCGCTCGTTCAGAAGAAGGGACTGGTTCCGCGGGTTACCGATTAAGGGAAAAGGATTGGAGGATATTGCATGGTTCCTGCCTGATGGAAGCGAAATGCCGGAAGAAAACTGGAACCACGACTACGCCAAGTCATTGGCCGTTTTCCTGAATGGTAAGGGGATCCGCCACGTGAATAAAAAGGGTGAGCCGATTTATGATGATAGCTTTTATATGATCTTCAATGCGCATTATGAACCCGTTGAATACACGCTGCCTCCTAAAAAATACGGAACGGAATGGCGAAAAGTAATTGATACGAGTGAAGGCACAGTGAACGAAGAAGGCGAACAATTCGGACCAGATACATCTGTAACGGTGGATAGCAGGTCGATCATTGTATTTAAACATGCATTGGAACAACAGAAAATATGATTGATAACGAAAAATTGATACCGGGTGTACGGTTCAACGAATTCGGTGAAGCGCAAGTGGTTGTGTGGGCTCCCGAATTAGAAGAGATTTCACTGCTGCTTGAAACCTCGCGGGAGCAGCTTCCTCTAAAAAAGCAGGAGCTGGGTTATTGGCTGCTGAGGACCGACGCGCTGAAACAGGGCGATCTTTACCAGTTTGTGGTAAAAGACAAGCCACTGCCTGATCCTGCATCCCTATGGCAGCCTCAGGGCGTACATGGACCTTCCGCTGCCTATGACGTTCGTAATTTCAAATGGACTGATAAGGACCTGCCACAACCGGCGCTGAAAGATTACATTATCTATGAGCTGCACACCGGGACTTTTACAGAGGAAGGCACATTTGCAGCGATGGAAAGCAAGCTGGATTATCTGGTTGAACTCGGCATTAATGCGATTGAGATCATGCCTGTCTCGCAATTTGCAGGCGCGCGTAACTGGGGCTATGATGGGGTTCTTCCTTATTGTGTCCAGGATTCCTACGGCGGGCCAGAGGCTTTGCAGCATCTTGTAAATGCCTGCCATGAGAAAGGAATCGCCGTCATTTTGGATGTCGTTTACAATCACATCGGCCCGGAAGGCAATGTGCTGCCTCAGTACGGCCCTTATTTTACGGATAAATACAACACACCCTGGGGCGATGCGCTCAATTTTGACTCTCCCTGGTGCGATGGTGTCCGGGAATATTTTGTCGAAAATGTGCTGATGTGGTTCAGGGATTTCCACATTGATGCGCTGCGGATGGATGCGGTTCATGCCATAAAGGACATGAGTCCCGTTCATATCTTGCAGGAAATGAGGACGCACGTCGATGAGCTGGCTCAGCAGACTGGAAAAAGTCATTACCTGATCGTAGAGATGGACCTGAATGACACACGTTACATTAAGCCAATCGCAAATGGCGGTTACGGAATGGACGGACAGTGGATAGATGAGTTTCACCACGCATTGCGCGTTTCCTCAGGCCAGCAGCGAAGCGGTTACTACTCTGACTTTGAGCCTATAACATCTCTGGCTAAATCCTATAAAGATGCCTACGTATATGACGGTGGGTTTTCTGAACATCGCAAGCGGAAGTTCGGTGTGAAGGCGGACGGGCATCCCGGCGAGCAATTTGTGGTTTTTTCTCAAAATCACGATCATGTAGGAAACCGGATGCTGGGTGAGCGCACAAGTCAGCTTGTCTCGTTTGAGATGCAGAAATTGCTGGCCGGTGCTGTTTTTGTGAGCCCTTACCTGCCAATGCTCTTCATGGGCGAAGAATACAGCGAGAGCAATCCATTTCAGTATTTTGTGAGCCATACTGATCCTGAATTAGCAGAAGCTGTTAGAAAAGGTCGGAAGCGGGAGTTCGCAGCGTTCCATCTGGATGGCGAAGCTCCGGACCCGATGTCGGAAGAGACTTTCAATAATTCGAAACTCCAATGGTCACTGCCGGAAGAAGGTCAGCATAAGACGATGTTGCAGTTTTACAAAGAGCTGATCCGTCTGAAAAAATCACAGCCAGCATTAAGCAGCAGTGATCGCGAAGCGTTGGAGGTTGAGCCGAACACGGTAAATGAAACGATCACCCTGCGTCGCTGGACTTCGGAACAGGAGATTGTCGCCTTCCTAAATTTCTCTAAATCGGTCCGTGAAATGTGGTTACCAGAGCAGGCAGGCGGATGGAAGAAATTGATCGCGTCCTCTGACGAAGTTTGGAATGGATTGGGGAATGTTATCGAGCCACCGGCTGACAGACTGATTATGCTGCCGCCGGAGAGCTTTGCTATTTTTACAAATTCCGTATTTTAATCTTCATCTCATGTGGCGCCACTTCGTCGCCGCCAAAATAGGGAAGGAGCTTATAAGCAATGCCACGCCGCCTGAACAGTGGCGTGGCATTTTTGTATCCACCCCATGGTAAGAAAATATGTAAGCATTATCCTCCGAGGCTATTTTGAAGCTGTTGGTCTCGTTCAGCTCAGCAGTACCCAGGTCTTTTACTTCCCGGACGCCATTTGCGTAGGTGTATGCATAGATGTGTATGTTGCCCTCCAACCAGTTCCAACCGAATCTTGCGCTGTTGTTTTGATGTTGCGAGCTGCAATCCGAAAATCCATAAAGCTTATTGATGTCAAACTGGTTTTCAGGAATGGCTGTCTGATAAATGCAGGAGCTGTCGAAAACGACCTGAAAACGCATTGAGCTGGCTGTGAAGGGCGTATTAACATTTTTCTCGACCTCATGCTCACCGGCTTTAATGGTGTAAGTAATAAAATCGTCACCAAAGCTGGGTGTGTTGCCTATCCAGTCGCAGGAAATGGTGGCAATCAAAAGAATGGCACAATAAAAGGCTGTTCTCATAACAATGTGCTGCATTACCGGCAAAGTTTAACCGATAATCAGCTAATGAACGAATGGTTGAGCTTAAAATTGAATAAAATGCAAAGTGTGTGATCAGTGTTTTGCAATCATGTAAGTATGGAACTTGAGCGGCGCGTCTTTCAATTTCTGCCGAAACTCTTCCACATTGTTAAATTGCAGTTGTGTCATTGTTTTTGATTCAAAATTAATCTGAAAACTGTCCACATCAAAAGGCCACGGTGTAACGCTGAGTTCATTATCGGCAGGCGACCAAAGCTCATAGTTCTGCTGATCCGGCCCGGCGCTGATCTCGATTTTACGGCCTTCGGGCGGGACCAGGTTCTGGCATAGCAATAAAGAAAACGCATCGCACCATTCGAGAATAGCATAAGCCGTTTTGATCTCTTTCTCATCCAGCTGTGCCTCTTTAAGCCATTTCCGATCGTATTTTTTTAGTTTGGCACAATATGCAGCGATCTTTTTGTCGGTTTCTTTTTCGTATAAAAATTGCAAATGCTGTGATGTTAGCAAAGCAATGTAGCGGCTTTTGGACATGGCCAGTTGCAGGAGTTCTTCACATTTGTCCTCATCAAATTTCCGCATCTTAAAGTTCACAGGCCCGCCATTTTCATTCAGGAGCATGTTGTCGTTTAAGAACTCATTGAATGCGTCGTCATGCTCCGTTGTGGCAATGATCGTTTCCAGCCATCGTTCCGGCCTTAGGTCCTGTTTCCAGTGAAAGCATATTTGCCCGGAAAGCAGCCCGTGCGCGCGCTGTGAGATGATCTGCCAGCCATTTTCCTGATAATTAACAATCATATTGTTAGTGAAATTTGAAATGATATATTGCAAAAAAGGCCAGAACGAATCCTGGCCTACCTTCACAAAACTGCATTTTCACAACGGCTATTGCTGCTGTTTTTGCTGTTTTGAATTGCTATGTTGCTCTTTGTGATTATTTGTAATGTGGTCTCCTTTAACCATTTCCTCTTCCTTGTGCCTGCTGTCGATATTGTCTTTATTGTCAGGCTTGCGGTTGCTCTGCGATTGCTGCATCGATCCCGAATTTTGTGACTGTTTCATGACAATCTTTATTTGGTTATGCACCTTACATTTTAAAAACTATGCCAGCGGTGCGGGCTCCTTGTTAAATTCTCTTCGGGTTCCTTCATAAAGCTCGTATTCCAGTAAGCGACAGTCGATTGTGCTGGTATAGAACTCAATTCTGCGCTTGGCTTTTAACCCGATCTTCTTTGCAAGGTCCAGGTTTCCGGTAAACACGTATCCGAAATATCCGCCACACTTTTGTTTCATAAAATCGCCAATCCGCGCATATGTTTCTTCCAGCTCTGCGATTTCGCCCAGCCGGTCGCCGTACTCGGGATTAATAAAAAACACGCCTTTATTTTCTTGCGGGACTTCTGTATCGGCGAAGTCGCAGCATTCAAAGTCGATGAGTTCGGCTACGCCGGCTGCGATGGCATTTTTCTTAGCATTAGCGATGGCCACATTACTGTAATCTGTCGCAATGATCCGCAAGCCGGGCACTTCCCTGATCTGATGTTCCAGCTTGTCTTGCTCGGCGTAATAAATTTCCTGGTCGTAGCCGAGCACGTGCATAAATGCGAAGTTATCCCTGAAAAGGCCAGGGCGGCTGTTTGTAGCGATTAAAGCAGCTTCAATGGCCAATGTTCCAGACCCACACATCGGATTGATGAATGTTGAGTTCCGGTCCCAGCGGCTGGCAAGAATTGTGGCGGAGGCCAGCGCTTCGAGCATGGGCGCTCTGCCCGGAATTTTGCGGTAACTATGCCGGGCAAGCGAGTCGCCGGACGTATCTATAAAAATTTCAGCTGAATCATTTTTCCAAAACAAATGGATCACCGTGCCTATCAGATCCGAACCTGTGGTTGGTCGCGTGCCTTTCTTATCCCGGAAGCGGTCTACGATGGCATCTTTAACACGCAGGTTCGCGAACATGCTGTTGTTGATGGTCGGGTTCTGTACATTGCTGGTGACCGAGAAATATCCTTCGTCGGCAATGATATCTTCCCAGGGCATTTGCAGCAGGAACCGGTAAACGTCATCAGGATGGTGCGCTGTAAATGAACCCAGACTGTACAAAACCTGGCTCGCGCAATAGAGATTAAGGTTTAGCTTAATGCACTCATTAATTGATGCTTTAATCCTTAATCCGGTAACGAATGCTTCCTCAATCTCGAATCCCAGGTCCTTAACCTCCTGTTCCAGATAGGGCGCAAGGCGTTTGTGACAAGTGATAATGACGCGGGAAGGTGTTGTGAAATATGACATGCGTGAAGTTGAGCTTTCGGCGGTCAGCTCTTTTGTTTTATTTTAAAAGAACAAACTTAGTGCTTTCTGCCCTAACCGCCTATATTCCGTTCAGCTCACTTTCCGTAAATGCTTTTTCACGCCCGGTTAATTTCTGACGCGTTTTTTCAACTTCCTCGGTGGTGATTTTGTCCGCATCATTGCGCCATGATTTTCTGATAAAGCTCAGCAGCTGGGCAATGTCTTCGCTAGGCATATCTTTATCGTAGCCAATGCCGGGCATATCGCCGCTCACCTCGGGCGTCTGGTACACGCGGCCATTTACTTTAACAGGGCCGGTTAAGCCATAAAGAATGATCGAAATAAGCTTGTCTTTATTCCCCGTAACCCATTCCGACTGGTTCAATGGCGGAGCGAGCGATTTGATCCCAGCGCCATCTGCGCCATGGCATGTCTGGCAAATGGATGTGAACAATGCTTCGCCTTTTGGAAATTCCTTTTTCAGCATTTCAGGATTCCGGTTGCCGCGTGCGCTCTGCACAGTGCTGATAACCCGTTGCAATTGCTTGTTCAACAGAAAGTCGGGATTAGAGAGAGAAGCGGAAATTGCGGATTGAAAGCTTTCTTCCTGATCTTGTAGGTTGCTGATAATGGCGTCGCTGACATAACGGTTGTTCGGATATTTCGCAGCCAGCTTGGTAAGCAGCCCGCGGGCAGCCGTTGTATCGAATGGTTGGATGGTTTTGGCTGCAAGCGCAATGTAAGGGGCTGCTAATGTGTCATTAGCGTCCACCATAGTATTGAATGCTGAAGCAAATTGCTGATAGGAACCGGGCGTCATCAATGCTGACGAAACGGCAAGCCCTTGCATACGGAATTTCCAGTCAGCCTGTCTCAGCCATGCCAAAGCTTCCTCTGTTTTCAGGGAATTAAGGCCTTCCAACGTCCATAATGCATGAATAGCGAGCAGCGGATTTGTTGTTTGCTTGATCGCTGCGCGCAAGGCAGGAACGGTCTTGTTATACTTCCCGTCGATCAGCTTCTGTTGTGCGCGGTCTCTTACCCAGCCATTGGCATGGCCCAGCAATTTCACGAGGTCATCGGCGCCGGAGGGAATCATTACCGGTTTGGCCTTTGCGTTTTTTGGGACAATTTTATAAATACGTCCGCTGGAAAGTGGTTGTGTAAGGCTGCGCTTGCCAATCTGGTCTTTCAGATAAGGGGTCAAATAAGTTTTGTGCTGGATGATCCCGCGATACATGTCCAGAATATACATGGCACCATCCGGTCCGTTATAAAGGCTTACCGGACGAAAACGCTCATCTGTGCTTGCCAGGAATTCTTTGTTTTTGTATGCCTGTTCCCCCTTAACAACGTAGCCGTTTTCGCTGAGCACATTCCGTTTGATGAGGTTCGCCGAAGGTTCGGGAACGAACGCGTTAAATGCGTAGCTGTCGCCAAACAGGTCGCCGCGGTAAACGACGGGCGCTGCTGCTGCAGTAAAGTTAGTCAGGCGCAGGCTGTCGTCGAGGACGTTTTTCATGTAGCCGCGGTTCACGCCGGGTGTAGGATGCAATGGGAAAACGCGGTTATTGGCCACCCATTTTTCATTGTAACCTGCCACATTCTTCTGGTTTTTATTGGAAGCGCCAAGCCCGGCCGGGAAATAGTCCCCGATCAGGTTTTGCGAATTGTTGTTATAATAAAGGCGACCGTAATTATCCTGGCTGATGCCCCACTGGCCGCGGAAATGCGTATGTTCAATTTCCCATTTATTACCACGCTTGCGGTAGCGCTTGTCTGATTTGGCATTGTAAATCCAGTTGTCCAGCGCCCTGAAAAGCCCGTTAGGCTGGTGCTCAACATTACCGCCTTCTGTGTATTTCGGATCGACTAATGTTCTTTTTACGACCTTATCATTTTTGATCTCATAAAACCAGAGATTGGTTGGTTCTGCCACCAGTAACCCATTCTCAATAAGACAGATCGCCCGTGGAAGAACAAGGGAATCGATCACGACTGCGCGGTCATCATAAACGCCGTCTTTGTTTTTGTCGTCCAGGATTACGATGTTCCCGTTCGGAATATCTTCGCCTGTACCGATGGTGTCGGGCATATAACCCGTCATCTCCACGACCCACATTCTGGCCTTGTCATCGAACTGCATGGCAACGGGCGCACTTACGAGCGGCTCGGCAGCGATCAGTTTTACTTCAAAACCATCGTCCACCTGCATTTTTGCAATGGTCTTTTCGGGTAAAATAAATGGCGATAATGCGGAAACCTCAGCCTCGGCAGGAACTTCCTTTTCCACTTTTTCGGTAACGACCTGCTGTGAGCCGGTTTGCTTATTTGACTTACAATAAAACAATGTGACCGAAATTGTCAGGAAAAGAATATAATATCGGGACTTTTTCATTTCAATGAATAACCTCTTTGCAGTAATGGTGAAATTAAATATAGCAGGTTGGAAGAACCAAACAATCAATCTCTTAACGCTTCTTCCACCGGTTTCATATTTTTGGTAAGGAAATGAATGATGAGCCATGCTACCAGATAGGCCAGGCCGCATATAACGAACAAAATATTGTACCCTGCGCCAATGTTCCCCGCTGCTTTATAATAGTCCAGTAACGAACCCACCAGCAATGGAAAAAGCGTGGAGCCAATAGACCCGGCCATGCCACCGATTCCTACGACGGAGCTTACCGCGCGCTTTGGAAAAATGTCGGAAACAATCGTAAAAATATTCGCGCTCCAAGCCTGGTGCGCTGCTGCTGCAATGCTGATAATGCCCACTGCCACCCAGATATCAGTCGCAAATTGTGCCAGAATGATCGGTAATACTGCGATTGCAACGACCAGCAACGTCGTTTTCCGCGCCCGCAACGGTGCCCAGCCCATTTTTTTGATCAGATAAGACGAAAGATAACCGCCGCCAATGCTGCCGAATGTTGTTGCCGTATATACGACCGCCAAATGCAAGCTTGGTTTTTTAAGATCCAGTGCGAACGTGGTAGCAAAATAGGAGGGAAGCCAGAAGAGGA
This sequence comes from Dyadobacter alkalitolerans DSM 23607, assembly GCF_000428845.1. Taxonomy (GTDB): domain Bacteria; phylum Bacteroidota; class Bacteroidia; order Cytophagales; family Spirosomataceae; genus Dyadobacter; species Dyadobacter alkalitolerans. Next base: position 44,757 of record NZ_KE386806.1, read on the forward strand.
AGAACCACCAGATGGGATCGGTAAGCAGTTTTCCGCTGATAAAAACCCATGTCTGAGGAAGTTGGACCAACTTGGCCCACTTGATCGGTTTTTGATCCGGCGTAGCAATGTCTTCGCTATCGCTGTGAATGTACTCAAATTCAGGCGTCTTGATTTTCTTATGTCTGGAAGGGATTTCGTAGAACAACCACCAGAAAATGAGCCAGATAAATCCCAGCGCACCCGTAATCAGGAATGCTTCCTGCCAGCCGTAAGCGCCAAGTAACCAGGGAACCATTATGGGCGCTGCAACGGCGCCGATGCTCGTTCCGGAGTTGAATATCCCGGTGGCCAATGCGCGTTCGCGCTTGGGAAACCATTCGGCTGTTGCTTTTACAGCAGCAGGAAAGTTACCGGCTTCCCCAAGGCCTAAAAGTGCCCTAACCGCTCCAAAACCGAATGTGCTTTTTACAAATGCGTGCGCAATGGCAGCAATGCTCCAAATGATGATGGAAATAGAATATCCTAATTTCGAACCGATACGGTCGATGAAATTTCCAAAAATGATATAACCCAGGGCATAGCATCCGGCAAATACCATGACAATATTAGCATAGTCAGTTTCGGTCCAGTTGAACTCCACTTCAAGCGTGGGTTTCAGTAAACCCAGGATTTGTCTGTCGATGTAATTGATTGTGGTGGCGAAGAATAACAATGCACAAATGACCCAACGGTAATTGCCAATTTTGGATTTTTCCATAGTGAGAGGTAAATCGATTTTTTCGGATTCAGGATGTAAAAACTGTTTGTTCGAAAAGAAGACTGTTTTTTAATCATTCTACCCCTTAAAATCATTGCGGCGCGGCCAATAAAAAAGACTCCCGCCACTAACAAGCTGGCTTGTAGCGACGGAAGAATGTATTTTCAGAAACTTTATCTCAACTTTAACTAGTTGATAGGATAGTCCCTTTGTGCTTTTTCCAGGTCGGCCTCGTTGGTCAGGTCGAGGCGGAGCGGGGTGATGGAAACAAAATTGTTTTCAATCGCCCAACGGTCTGTTCCTTCCTCGGCGGGCTCCATTGGAATTACCGTAAACCAGTAATGTTTCCGACCCATAGGATCAAGCGCAGGAACGATCTGGTTGTCGTATAACCTTACCGACTGCCTTGTCCAGCGCACACCCTGCGGATCATGCGGGAAGTTGACATTCACCAGGTTCAAATGTTCATTTTGAAATAAAAGGGCCAGTGCTTTCTCTACAAAAGGGTCCAATGCATCAAAATCAGGCTCCTTATCGGTTGGCGTGCTGAGGGCAATTCCCTTCATGCCGAATAATACGGCCTGTTTGGCGGCGGCGAGCGTTCCGGAATGCCACATGGCATTTCCCAGGTTTGGCCCCATGTTGATGCCCGAAAGCACCACATCCGGTTTGTCCCATAAATGCTGGCCGAGTGCCACACAGTCCGCGGGCGTGCCGTTGACGCGCCAGGCGTCGATGCCATCAAATTCGATTGGTGATTTTTTGTAAGAAAGTGGCCGGGAAGCTGTAATCGCGTGGCCCATAGATGATTGTTCAACATCGGGGGCTACCACTTTAACTTCTCCAAACCGCGCCGCAATTTTTGCCAGGGCAGCGAGTCCGGGACTGTATATTCCATCGTCGTTTGTCACCAGGATTTTCATAATGATATCTTTTTTAGGGTTCAGGGTAATAAAATTATGCCTGGTATGTTTTTTATGCCTGGTACGTTATCCTAAATACTTTCTATGAAAAACGCAAACCTTTTGCATAATCCCACAGCCGGGGATAATGATTTTTCCGAAACGCAACTAGTGAAACAGATCGAGGCGGAAGGTTTTAATTGCGAATATTCCTCTGTTAAAGAGGAAGGCTGGGACCAGTTCAAAACAGAAACAGATTTTCTTATCATTGCAGGCGGCGACGGGACTGTGAGGCGCGTTGCCAAAGCGCTTATGGCCAGGAAGCGGCTGGACAAGCAATATCCGCTTGCACTATTGCCGCATGGAACGGCCAATAACATTGCTACAGCAATAGGGATCAGCGGTAAACCCAAAGAAATTGCCAAACGCTGGCACGAAGTAAATTTGCAGCCTTTTGACATTGGTAAAGTATATGGCTTGAAGGACGACCGTTTTTTCCTGGAAGGCTTTGGCTACGGCGTATTCCCGCGCCTGATGAAAGTGATGGAAAAAATAGAGGGTGAGATCGGTGATTCGGCGGAGGAAAAGCTGAAAGCGGCACTCGCGGTTCTCTACGATGTTGTGCTTAACTATGATGCAAAGGAATGCAGGGTGGAAGCAGATGGCGTTTCGTATTCGGGCAAATACCTGATGGTGGAAGTCATGAACATCAGGTCTATCGGCCCCAATCTGGTTCTGGCACCTGCGGCGGATCCGGGAGACGGAGAGCTGGAAATCGTGATGATCCCGGAAACGCAAAGGAAGAAGTTGGAAACGTACATTCTGGCGCTGATCAATGGTGAGGATAAGGAGTTTGACTTCACGACTGTCAGGGCAAAGAATGTTACGCTGCTCTGGGAAGGTAAGGATCTGCACATAGATGATGAGCGCATCAAGCTCGAAAATCCTGCTGAGATACGGATTGAAATACAACCTAACATGTTACAGTTCCTGGTGACAAAATCCGCAGACTAATAACTTTTGGTTATGATGGATAAGCAAATGTGATTGGCATTGCATGCGGCGAGGCGGTAATTTTGGAACATTAAATTATTCCAAAGTTCAATCTCATCATGTTCATGATTACCACAGATATTTGCATTATAGGGGCTGGCCCCGTCGGTTTGTTCGCAGTTTTTGAAGCGGGTTTATTAAAAATGCGCTGCCACTTGATTGATGCGCTTCCCGTAGTAGGAGGCCAGCTTGCCGAAATTTACCCTCAAAAGCCTATTTACGATATTCCTGGTGCGCCGGGCATTATCGCCGAAGATCTTGTCAAAAACCTGATGTTGCAGATCGAGGAGTTCAAGCCCGGGTTCACATTGGGCGAGCGCGTGGAAGCGCTCGAAAAGCAGGAAGATGAAAGCTACATTGTCCGTACGAATGAGGGAACTGCTGTGCATTGCAAAGTTGTGGTGATTGCAGCTGGACTCGGAAGCTTTGAGCCCAGAAAACCAGCCGTTGAAAAACTTGAATATTTCGAAGGCAAAGGCGTGCATTACATGGTAAAAAAACCTGAACAGTTCCGCAACCAGAACGTGGTGCTGGCGGGTGGCGGCGACTCTGCATTGGATTGGACTATTTTCCTTGCCGACATTGCCTCACGCGTAACACTGGTTCATAGGGGAGACACATTCCGAGGCGCGCCGGATTCAGCCGAAAAGGTTTTTGAGCTTGCCGAAAAAGGAAAGATTAACTTAATTCTACAATCCCAGGTAAGCAGCCTGGGCGGCAATGGTGTTCTGAAAGAAATTTCGATTACAGGCAATGATAAGAACGTAACCACCATTCCTACCGACCATTTTATCCCGCTTTTTGGATTAAGCCCCAAGCTCGGCCCGATTGCTGACTGGAATTTGGGTGTTGAAAAATCGGCTGTTATAGTAGACACACTGGATTACTCCACCAACGTCCCGCGCATATATGCCATAGGCGACATTAACACTTATCCGGGCAAATTAAAACTGATCCTCTGCGGTTTCCACGAGGCGGCCATTATGATGCAGAGCGCTTTTAAGTATGTGTATCCGGATCAGAAATTAAGTTTTAAATACACAACTGTCAACGGAGTTAACGCTTTTTAGTCATGATAAATATTCAAGTAGAAGATAACAACGGGGACCGTCAGGAGCTGGAAGTGCCTGTGGATATGGGACTCAACCTGATGGAAATGCTTAAAGCATATGAATACGACATTCAGGCAACGTGCGGCGGCATGGGATTGTGTGCAACCTGCCACATTGCCGTGCTGGAAGGAGGAGAAGGCTTGCCCGAACTGAACGACAATGAACTGGAAACACTGGACACCTTGCCAGACGCCGAATCGAACAGCCGCCTGGCCTGTCAGCTACGCTGCAATGATCAGATGAACGGACTGGTGATCCGGTTGAAAGCCTTACAAGAAGCGTAATTCAAGGTTATAGAATTTTGGAATATAGTGCATAAACCTTCGCTTTAATAAAGCGGAGGTTTTTTAAAAAAATCGCCATTAAATGTATGTTTTTTGCTCGCGCCATCGGTCATTTTGGTACTTTTGAGCGTATTTAATCTCGTTGAAGCCGCTTATGACCATTTCAGAACGGCGATTCGGGCGATTTAATTTTAGTAGATAATGACTTATTGTTTAGGGATAAAAGTAAAAGAAGGGCTTGTGGCATTGGCCGACACCCGCATTACAGCTGGCACCAATACGACTGTAAAAAAGAAAATGTATGTAACGCAGAAGGATAATTATTCACTTTTTATCATGACCAGCGGACTGCGTTCCGTGCGGGATAAGGCGGTGCATTATTTTGAAGAGCTGATCAGCGAGGGCGTTGTTTATAACAAGCTTTACAAAGCTGTGAATGCATTCGGAGAGCAGATCAAGCGCGTTGCAGAAGAGGATAGGGCATCGCTGGAACGTGCAGGATTGAAGTTTAACCTGAACACCATCGTTGGTGGACAATTGAAGGACGATACGGATCACAAACTGTTCCTGCTTTATTCCGAAGGGAACTGGGTGGAACTCGACGAAGGTTCACCTTATGTGATAATCGGAAACTCCGGCCAGGGAAAAGCCATCCTGAACCGCGTGTTGAACGGCGAATCCACGATGAAGCAGGCCTTGAAAGCTGGTTTCCTCTCGTTTGACTCGACGCGCGTTAGTAATAATGATGTGGATTTTCCCATTGACGTGGTCCTTTACAAAAAGGACAGCTTCAAGATCGTTGAACACCGATACGAAAAAAAGGACCTGGAACAGATCTCAGACATCTGGGCCGATAAGCTGAAACAGGCGCTCGACGACATTCCGGAAGAATGGATGGATCAGAGTTTCGAGAAAATAGTATAAACAACAAAGGCTGCCCATTTGAGCAGCCTTTGTTGTTTATAAGGTCATTGAAAATTTATAAAGGGAATATTCGCGAAGCCGAACATTATGTAGGCCTCACATTCTTACCTTGGCGCTTAGCGATGGAAAGAAGCAACGCGGGCAATAGAATAAGATTGGTGCACATGGCAACCAGCAGGGTAATGGAAACCATCACACCCATTGCCGCCGTTCCTCCGAAGCTGGACGCTGCGAAAATAGAAAATCCGCAGAACAAGATCACAGCCGTGTAAATCATGCTTAGCCCAGTTCCGAAAAGGGATTGCGTTACAGCCTGTGACGGCGTAAGGCCATTCTTGTGCAACTCCTCGCGATATCTCGTCAGGAAATAGACAGTTCCGTCCGACGCAATGCCGAATGTAATACTGAAAATCAAAATAGTGGTTGGCTTAAAATAAATGCCGAAGTAACCCATAATCCCGGCTGTAAGGGCTAATGGAATCAAACAAGGCAGTTTAGAAAGCAAAATGATCGGAATAGACCTGAAAAGCACCATGCCGACAATGGCGATCAGAACGATCGCGATCAGCAAGCTTTCATACAGATTGCTAAGCAGATAATCATTGCTTTTAAGGAAAACCAAACTATGACCCGTAAGGCTCACTTTATATTTCTCAGGGCTGAATATGGAATCCACTTTGGGACGGATCTTTTGCATCAGCTCCTTAATGCGCTCAGAACCAACGTCGGCCATCTGAAAACTGACACGCGTAACGCTTTTATCTTTGCTCAAAAACGCATTCAACTGCTTCGCCGCACCCTGCTGATCTTGTACGTAACCGGTAAGCTTATTCAGTTCCAGAACGCCCGGTAATGCATAATATTTAGCATCGCCGCCCCGGTAAGATTGGTATAAAAACCTTGAAGCTTCCACCACAGAAAGCGGTTTAGAAAACTCAGGAAACTTGGCCATTTCATTCTGAAAAGCCTTTATTTTATAGAGCACTTCGGCCTGGTCAGCGAAAATTCCGTTTGGCTGTTTGGTATCGATCATCACTTCAAACGGCAGCACACCATTGAAGTTTTTCTCAAAAAATCTCAAATCCGTGTAAACGACATCTTTCTTGGGAAGGTCATCAACAACGTAACCGATTGTCTTGATTTTCGTCATCCCAAAAGCCGAAATAACGATCAGCACAACCATCGCCATGTAAATTTCTTTACGGTGATTGTGCACCAGGTAATCGATCTTTCTGAGGAAACCGGACGCCCATTTTCCATCGAGATGCTTCAAATGGCGCGCTTTTGGAACGCTCATATAATGCAATGTGATCGGCAAAAGCAGCAAGCAAAGCACATAAGTAGCCATCACACTGATCGCCGCTACAACGCCGAATTCAACAAGCAGAATGCTGTTTGTAAAGTAAAACACACCAAATCCAATTGCAGTGGTCATGTTGGCAAGGAACGTCGATAAGCCGATCTGCCGGATCATTTCCAGCAGAGCTTCGTCTTTATTACTATGCGATCTGAGCTCTGCCTGGTATTTATTGATTAAAAAGACGCAGTTAGGAACACCGATTACGATCAAAAGCGGTGGAAGAAGGCCGGTAAGTGCAGTGATTTTGTAGTTAAAAAGGTGCAAAATCCCAACAGAAAAGACGACGCCGATCAGCACCACAACTATGGATAACAATGTTAGTCTGAGCGACCTGAAAAATGCCCAAAGGATCAGTAATGTCACAAAAACGGCCAGTCCCATGAACAATTCCATTTCGCCGGAGATCTTTTTCATGTTCACCGTGCGGATATAAGGCATCCCGGAATAATGCAGGTCCGCCTGATATTTCGTCCCGAATTCTTCGGCCATCGCTTCAATGTCGCTGACAATGGTAAGCCTGCGCTTTGAATTCAGTTCTTTGTCGTTGAATGTTACAACGATGAGCGTTGCATTGGTTTTACTATTGAGGACCAGTCCTTCGTAAATCGGCAGGTTGGCGATTTCTCTCTGAATGCTGTCTGCTTCAGCCTGCGTGGATGGAATTTGCTTTATAACCGGCGCGACATCAAACTTTCGGAGGCTGTCATTGCGGTTGATCTTGTAGACATTAGCAAGTGAAAGCACATTTTTGATGCCCTCGGTGTCCTTGATGCGCTGGGTTAGCTTGCACCAGTCGCGAAATTTATTGATCTCAAAAAGCTGCGGATCCTGCCAGCCGATCACCATCACGCTGCCATCTTCTCCGAATAGTTTTCTGAAATCCTGATATTCTTTTTCAACCGGATCGTTGGAAGGCAATATCCGTGCAAAATTATAAGAGAGTTCGATCTTGCTGGCCTGATATGCCATGAAAACCGTTGAAACAAACACCAGTGCAACCCACAAAAGCCGGTAGCGGATAATGTAAGTTGCTATTTTATTCCACATAATAGATTAGTCAGTTCCACAAAAAGGTGCAAATATACGGACAGGGAAGCGAAAGTGAGACTTTTCACGAGATATATCCGGCTTTGAAGATGTTTACAAAAGACGATCCAATTGACATTTAGTGACTTTGCAAACCGGCAATTTTTTCGAGATGATGGTAACCGATGCCAAAATACTGCTTGGCCTCCTGAATCTTTTGTAGTATTCCCGCCTGATCCGCCATGTTACGCTTGTCTTTTGTGCCAACGATCAGGACATTTTTCGGCGTGTGGGCGTCAGAAATGAATTCAAAAACTTTGGTTTTATATCCGAAATATTCCAGGACCAATGCCCGGATCCCGTCCGTAACCATTTCAGCCTGCCGTTCAAGGAATATCCCGTATCGGGTAAGAAACTGAATATCGTTCCCGGTTTTGCTTTTTTCCATTTCCCGGCGGATCTGTTTGTGACAACAAGGCGCCACAACGATCAGGTCTGCGCCGGCGAAAATGCCTTTGAAGATGGCATCGTCCGTGGCTGTGTCACATGCATGAAGCGCAATGAGAAGATTGACGCCCTTGCTGTCAAAATTGTCAATTGTCCCTTCCTCAAAATGCAGATTTTCAAAGTTTGAATGCTGCGCGATCTCGTTGCATAATGCCACAAGGTCCTGCCGAAATTCCACACCCGTAACATGCGCGTCGACATGCAGGACATTTTTCAGATAATCGTAAAGGGCGAATGTGAGATAACCCTTTCCTGAGCCCATATCGGCCACATTGAGCTGCTTATCGGTAGGTATTTCCTTGATCAGCGCGCTGAGAATTTCAATGTAATGATTGATCTGCCTAAACTTATCCTGCGCCTTTTTGAAAACATTCCCGTCTTTGTCGGTAATGTTCAGCTCATGCAAATAGATTTTATTCTCGCTGCTGATCAGCCGGCTCTTACTGTGGTCGTGTTCTGGGAGAGGCACTTCTTTGGTATCGGTAACTTTCTTTTTGAGGGTGATTTTGTTGTTTTTCAAAATCTCGAATTGCAATTCTTCCGCTTCGGTGACGAGCGTAGCAATGTGGAAATCATTTGCAATAAGCGTTTCAAAAAGTATTCTGGTTTCGTCCAGACTGTAATTTTTGACAATGTCCCTTGTTTTGTATCGGTAAGTAAAACTGAACTTCTCCTCCTTTTTGATCAAAACCCTCCTCACATAGATGTTTTTCAGGTTCACCTCTGTTCCCTGGTAATTCCCCAGAGAGAGCTTTATAAAGGAATTGTTTGAAATACTCTGTTCAAATGCGTTAATAAATTCTTCTACTCTTGGCAAAATATTCATGGATGGGGATGCTCTTGTTCGTTAAATCAGGGTCTTCGGGATTTCAATGTCAACTTTCAGTCCCTTGGGCTGCTGACTGATGATCTGCACTTTCCCGCGCAGACTTTCTACTCGGTTCTTCACATTTTTCAGCCCTACACCTTGCCGCGAAGGCTCCACCATGCCATTGCCATTGTCAATGATAGTCAGGTGAATGTTCTTGTTTTCGGTGAGGTTAATGCTTGCCTTGTTCGCGCCGGAATGCTTGATAATGTTGTTGGTGAGTTCCAGAACAATGCTGTAAAGCTCAAATTCCGTCTTGTTATTCAAACGATGCGACATGCCTGAAACGTTAAAACTGAATTCAATATTCTTGTTCTCGTTCATCTTGTCAATCAGCCGGTGCATTGCCATAACGAGCCCGTGCTCTTCCAGTTCGGCCGGCATCAGGTTGTGCGACAGGCTGCGCACTTCCCGGTAAGCTGCGCCTACCATCTGATGTACGCTTTCATAGATTTTTTGCTCTTCCGGTGAAAGCACTTTTTTATCAATACCAAACAAATACCAGTTCAATGAGGCAAGCGTTCCACCGAGGTTGTCGTGCAGTTCGGCTGCAACGCGTTTACGTTCAATCGCTTGCCCACGTGCCATCGCCTCGCTGATCTCCGCATTCTTCCTGCGCAGTTTCTTGTTGTTAAACCAGAGAAATGCAGCAAATGCGATGATCAGACATGAAAATCCGATCAGAAAACGCTGCACAATGCGCTGCTCGGCAATGATCTTATTTTGAATTTGCGAGTCCATGATCTGATTGTCATAGCTCAGCTGAAACATGGTGTATTGTCTCTGAACATATTCCGTATGCAGCATACGCCGGTTGAAGATCACTTTCTCCATGTAATCCAGCGCTTCACGGAACATTTTCTTGTTCTTATAGGCCCGCGCGAGCGATAGTAACGCCCAGTTGGTCTGCTGCGAAGAATGGAATATTGTCGAATAATCCAGCGCGCGTGCGGCGGTTGTGATCGCCAGCTCGTTCTGATTGCTCAGGCAATAAATGTTGGCCAGGTCATTCAGTACGTTAAGCTCCCCGTAACGGTTGTTTATTTTCTGAAACAGCACAAGCGAGCGTTTCAGCAAATCCTCCGCTTGTTCGCGTTCTTTCCGGATGACGTGCAGGTAGCCCCGGTTTTGGAGCACCGTAGCCCGGCCCCAATCGGAGTTCATTTTATCAAAAAGCGCATAAGCCCGGTCGTAATAAGGGATAGCCTCTGCGAAGAGGCTTTTTTCGCGGTAAGAATTTCCCAGCGCATTGATGCAAGTCGCAGCCGAGCTGTCTTCGCCAAGTTCTTCAAAAATGGCGATGGCCTGCCGGTAATTTATTTGTGCCGAATCCCACTGACGGTATTCGGAATAGCTCTCGGCCAGAAAAAACTTTGAGTAGGCCGTGTAAAACGGCAGGTCTTTGGACAGTGACATGGTTTCGTTAGAGAGCTCGCGGAGCACGTCATAACTGCCATCCATTAAATAGTAAGTGCTCAATAAGTTGTATGCCAGTATTTTACCTTTGCTCCACCGGTGTTTTTGTGAAAGTCTTAACACATGTTTGGAATAAAACATGGCCTTTTCAGCATCCTGAAACAAATATTCTTTCGCGAACCGGTGATATTTTAAGATCAGGACTGTGTCTTCTGCAAAACCCTCGACGGGTACAGATTCAACGACGTCTTTCTTTGCACCAACACTATCATTATGATCAGAAACAGAAGTACAACGACTCCCGCTTACCAGCGTTGCCAAAGACAAAATCGTTAATAGTCTGTACAAATTACCCATAGACTAAACTGCCGCTACGGGTAAAACAGGCCACCAGAAGCAGCAATTGTAGGTTTTCATATAGGTCGTCGAGTGTGGATTGGAGATCCAAAGATAAAAAGTAATTATAAAAGCGCAGGACTATCTGGCCTTAAAAGTGTTGAATGTGGTATATTTCCTGCAAAAAATTACAATTTACTTATAAAAGGGTTGTCTTTAATATAAAATCGGTAAAGCAGCTCCTTACCGACATTGATTCCAATGCGTACAGACGATTCGATTGCAAGATCCTGCACTTCCCGATCCTGAATGTACAGCGGTCCGCCAGTCAATAATATGTTGTTGTGCAACGATCTTTCTATGCCCATAGCCCTTGCCAGATTTCCCGGACCTTTGCACAACTCATTTACTTTCAACTGCTTTGTGCGGATTTTCGGAGCCGTCTTGCCTGGGATCAGCGAACGGCGCAATTCCATCAGCTCAATGCCTTTTACAGGCTGCAATGCGCGGATCAGCACCGCCTCGCCAATACCTTCCTGGTTGCTGACCACATTAAAACATTCGTACATACCGTAGATCAGATATACGTAGCTTGTGCCTGCAATCCCGTACATGGGTTCCGTACGCGTCGTGCGCCTATTGTATGCGTGACAGGCAGGATCGTTGGAAAGATAAGCTTCGGTTTCAACGATGATCCCGCTGGTAACGCCATCCGGACTTTCATGCACGAGCTCGCAGCCCAGTAATTTCGCTGCCAGCGAGCGCGTGTCATAAGCAGCGTAAAAGGATAATGGCAGTATGCTTTCCGGCACCGGTTAGATAATGTTCATAGTTTGTTCCTTGATCTTTTCCAGCTCATCCTTCATTTGAACAACCAAATGCTGGATCGTCGCATCATTCGCTTTCGAGCCGATTGTATTGATCTCACGGCCAATTTCCTGTGCTATGAAGTTCAGCTTTTTGCCGTTGCTTTCAGGTGATTGCAATGTTTCGGTAAAGTAGGTTAGGTGGTTCGCAAGCCTGATTTTCTCTTCCGAAATGTCAAATTTCTCTACATAATAGATCAATTCCTGCTCAAATCGGTTGGTATCAAAGTTATCATCCGCCAGAAGCTCCCTGATCTGCTTTTCAAGCCGCTCGCGCACAGCCGGAATTCTTAATTTGTCTTGCTCGGAAACGCTGTTCAGCAAAGTTTGAATGGTATTAATGTACTCTGTGAATTTGTCAGAGGTCATTTTCCCTTCCTGCTCCCTGAAAACCGAACATTTGCGGATTGCTTCCATTACGGCCACTTTGATCTGCGTCCAGTCATTTTCTTTGCTGGAATCATCAACCGTGTCGTTATTATAGGCATTAGGCATTTGCAACGCAATACGGAACAATTCCGTAAAATCCGGAATGAACCCAATGGTAGACGCAGTATCAGAAAGGTCTGTATAGTAGGCATTTACCAGCGCTCTGTTAACAGAAGTTGAAGCAACTGTTTTTCCAACCGGCTGAACTGTTAATGTAAACTCAACCTTACCGCGTTCAAGCGACTGAGTAAGCAAGTTGCGGATCTCGATTTCGCGTTCAGAAAACTGTCTTGGAATGCGGCAATAAATGTCAAGAAACTTGGAATTCAGCGTTTTTATCTCAACCGTAACATTTATGGAATCGGATTCGATGTTGGATACACCGTATCCGGTCATTGATTTCAACATTGGTTTTTGATCTAGGTAAAATGGATGTAAAGCAGCGCCCGAAAGCCGGGAGCCGGATGTTAGTTATTAAACCGCTGCTTTCCCCCGGACTTGGCAGGATGCTGGCTTTCAGATTGTTGTGGTTTCGAAATTAATGCATGCTTATTAATATCCTCGTTCACCACCCGGAACCTGGAAACGTCGCATGCCAGGTAAATGGCTTGGAGCAATGAACCGGGTTCTGCTATATTTTTACCTGCAATGTTGTAGGCCGTTCCATGATCCGGCGAAGTTCTTACCGCCGAAAGTCCGGCTGTAAAGTTAACACCTTCATTGAAAGCCAGTGTTTTAAAAGGAATTAGACCCTGGTCGTGATACATGGCTAAGACGGCGTCGTACTGCTTGTAAGTAGCGGCAGCAAAGAAGCCATCTGCCGGAAAAGGACCGAAAACAAGGTTGCCTCTTTCCTTAAAATTCTTGATTACGGGTGTAATGACATCTATTTCTTCATTTCCGAGTAATCCGTTTTCACCGGCGTGCGGATTGAGTCCCAGTAAGGCCAGTTTGGGTTTTTTAATACCAAAATCGCCTTTCAACGATTGCAGCATCTGCTCAATTTTTGCCGTCAGCTTTTCGGTTGTAACATTGGTGCTGACCTTATCAAGCGGAATGTGCCCAGACAGAACGCCAACGCGAAGTTCGCCGGAGACCATGAACATTAACGCATCTTCTTTGCCGAAAGACTGCGCCAGAAACTCTGTATGACCCGGAAATTTGAAATCTTCACTCTGAATATTGTCCTTATTGATCGGGCCTGTTACCAGCGCCTGGATTTTTCCTTCTTTCAGGTCTTCGACGGCTCTTTTCAATGATGCAAAAGATCCTTGTCCTGCCTCTGGGGTTATCTTTCCTGGCTGGATTTCGGTTTGATGATCGTGCCAGCAAGTGATGACGTTGGTAAGCTTCGGATTAGCCTGATCCGCTTTTTGAATGCCGTGCAATGTCCATTCTTTCATTTCAAACAGATTGCGATACTGGTTAAGCACGCGCAACGATCCGTAAATGATGGGTGTGCACAATTTCGCTAACTGATTCCCTTCTAATGCTTTGAGTATAACTTCCGGTCCGATTCCGTTGTAATCGCCTAATGTAATTCCTATAACAGGTTTATCGCTGATTTGGTCGCTCATGTACGTTTAATGCTGTTGTAACTGTTCTCCTGAGTAATTCTGTATTACTTTTGCGCAATGTCTGACCGGCAAGTTACAAAAAATCCCGTGCTCCTATGAAAATCCTGATCGCAGACTCTATGCATCCCTCGCTTTTTGAAATGCTACGGGATGAAGGCTGGGATTATTCCTATCACCCGGAATTCCGCCGGGAAGATATTTTAAACAACATTTCGGGTTACGAAGGGCTCATGATCCGGAGCAAGACGAATGTTGATGAAGAGATGCTTGCTGCGGCAACCGAGCTGCGATTTATAGCCAGGGCAGGAGCAGGGCTCGACCTCATCGATCTGGAAGCCGCTGCAAAACGCGGGATAGAAGTTTTCCACGCTGGAACTGGGAACCGCGATGCTGTGGCTGAACATGCGATTGGAATGCTGCTCGCCCTTTTTAACAACATATTACGGGCCGACCGTCAGGTTCGCAGCGGAACATGGGACCGGGAAGGGAATAGAGGCGTGGAGCTTATGAAAAAGACCGTGGGCATTATTGGCTACGGGAACAATGGTTCTGCCACTGCCCGGCGACTGAGCGGATTTGGCTGCCGCGTGCTTGCGTATGACAAATACCGTGACAATTACAGCGACGCTTATGCGACTGAATCCAGTCTGGAAGAGATTATGCAGCAAGCAGACGTGATAAGCCTGCACATCCCATTGACGGAAATTACGCGTTATATGGTCAATGATGACTTTGTAAACAATTTTTCCAAACCATTTTACTTGCTAAACCTTTCCCGGGGCGAAACTGTGAGCCTTGACGCAGTTGCAAATGGATTTAAGTCCGGTAAGATCCTGGGTGTTTGTCTGGATGTGTTGGAAAATGAAAAGATCAGCAAACTGACCGATGCGCAACAGAAGACATTCGATTACCTGCGGGCCTCGGATAATGTCGTGCTCACGCCGCATATTGCCGGCTGGACACATGAAAGTTACGTGCGTATCAATGAAGTGTTGATTGAACAGATCCGGACCTGGATCTGACGAAAACAGCGACTCTCAACAGACCAAGCAGCGGCTGTCATAATCAAAATGGAACTGGCTATAAACAAATATGCCGACCAAAGGTCGGCACGTTTGCATCTATTAGCCATGAAAAATAAAATACTTACTTACCAAGTGTACCTCTCAGTGCACGTGGGATCTCAACTGAAGCAATCGGGTTGCTTGCGGCTGTTAATATAACGAAATTTTCAGCCTTAACTGCACCAACCTTAACAGATTTTCCTAAATCCAGCTCAGTTACATCAACATCTACGTAGTCTGGAATGTTCTCAGCCAAACCTTGTACACGCAATTTACGCAATTTTTGGTTCATTTTACCACCTTTCATAACACCAGATGATGTACCAGTCAATTTAATGGGAACGTCAACTTTAATTTCTTTGCCGTCAACGATCTGCAAGAAATCCGCGTGGATCAATGAGTCGTTAACAGGGTGAAACTGTCTTTCCTGCAAGATGGCATTATATAGAGTACCCTCGATATTGAGCGTAACATTAAAAATATCCGGTGTGAAAAGCAACTGGCGAAACAACATAGCCGGTGCATAAAAATGAACCTGCTCAGCTCCACCATACAGCACAGACGGAACATAACCTTGTGAACGTAGTTCGGTCGCTTCCGTCTTGCCGAGATTCGCTCTTTTAAACCCTACAATCTCATGCGTTTTCATAAGAATATTTAATTAAGAAGATAAAAAATAAAAAAATTTACTGATAATTTATAAACAAAGAACTAATAGATTCATGATCACGGATACGCCCGATGGCTTTTGCAAATAATTCTGCAACCGACAACACGCGTATTTTATCATTCTGTTGCTTCAAAGGAATCGTATCAGTGATGATCAGCTCTTCCAAAACAGAATTGGCAATGTTTTCGTGCGCTTTACCCGACATAATCGCGTGGGTACTAATAGCCCGCACAGAATTGGCCCCTTTTTCGATAATCAATTCAGCAGCTTTGCAAAGTGTGCCACCGGTGTCAATTAAATCATCCACTAATACAACATCCATGCCTTCCACATCCCCGATCACCTGCATACTCGCGATTTCATTCGCCCGTTTCCGGTGCTTATCGCAAAGGATCATATCAACATTCAAAAATTTCGCAAAATTACGCGCCCTGGCTGCTCCGCCCATATCCGGCGATGCAATCAGCAGGTTTTTAAGGTTCAGGGATTTAATGTAGGGAACAAAAATAGACGTTCCTTCTAAATGGTCAACAGGGAGGTCAAAAAAGCCCTGGATCTGTCCTGCGTGCAAATCAACCGTCATCAGACGATCCACACCGACCGAAGTAAGCAGGTTAGCAACCACTTTTGCAGCAATTGCCACACGTGGCTTATCTTTCCGATCCTGCCTTGCGTAACCAAAGTAAGGAATTACTACAGTCACATAATGAGCAGAAGCGCGACGTGCGGCATCCACCATTAAGAGCAATTCCATCAGATTGTCAGCCGGAGGGAAAGTAGATTGGATCAGGAAAACATCGCACCCTCTAACCGATTCTTCGAAGCTGGGCGAAAGCTCTCCGTCACTGAATTTCCTTAATGTATAACCTCCCAGCTCTTTGCCATAATACCTGGCAATGTCTTTGGCCAAATATTCGGATTGACTTCCCGAAAATATTTTTACTGTATTAAATGAACCCATTGGCCAAACTGAAATTTGCGCAAAATTAAATAAAATCGATCAGATACGGTAATATCTGGTCAAAAAAGTATGGTAAAGTTTCAAACAAAGCCACCCGACCGTCAGTCCGATCATGCAGCCGATCACGATATCTGCGGGGTAATGTACGCCAACGTAGACCCTGCTATATGAATAAATAGCGGCCCAGATGAACAGGAACCACATGTACGGCAATTTTGTCCGTAAAAAAGCGAACCAGGTCATTGCCACAGCAAAACTTGTGGAAGCATGCGACGATGCAAAACCATAAAGTCCGCCGCAACCCGTGACCTGATGCACCAAACCCTGCAATTCAGGTTCGTGGCAGGGCCTGTACCGAACAAAATAAGGCTTCATAAGTCCGGACGTGATCTTATCAGCAATGATCACTGCAATCAGTACAACGGCGAGCTCTGCCAGTCCTTTTTTCCAATCCTTTCTTAAATGGACTACAATCAGGACAATGTACATGGGAATCCACGTGTATTTGTACGTGATCCAATACATTAAGGTATCGAGCCAGGGCACATGCTGACCGTTTAACCAGAGAAAAAGATCCTGGTCGGAATTGATCAGCATGTCAACGCTTTCTGTCATGAGCTGAAACCGAGAACTTTACGAACTTTCGCAATCGTTTCCTGCGCAATAGCGCGCGCTTTCGTCTCGCCTGCTACAAGGATGGCTTCCAGCTCTTGCTCGTTTTCCATATAATAATTAAAAATTCGGCGTGGTTCAGCGAATTTTTCCAGCATACATGCTAATAATGCTTGTTTGGCGTGCCCGTAGCCATAACCGCCATTATGATAATTCTGGCGCATGGTGGCAACGTCGCTTTCAGAGGCGATGAGGCTGTACAGCTTAAATGTAATGTCTGTTTCGGGATCTTTTGGTTCTTCCAAGGGCGTGGAGTCAGAAACAATCTTTTTAATCGATTTTTTCAACTCATTTTCCGGAACGAATATATCAATGTAGTTGTGGTAAGACTTGCTCATTTTCTGGCCGTCGACGCCCGGAATCGTCATGATGCGCTCGTCTATTTGCGGTTCGGGTAACACCAGCATTTCCTCTCCGGCGATCTGATTGAAGCGTGTGGCAATGTCCTTTGTCATTTCCAGATGTTGCTTCTGGTCTTTTCCTACCGGGATAATGTTCGCATTATAAAGCAAAATATCCGCAGCCTGCAAAACCGGATAAGTGAACAAGCCAGCATTCACATCGGCAAGTTTCTCTGATTTTTCTTTGAAAGACGTCGCATTCGCCAACATGGGAAACGGCGTAAAACAATTGAGATACCAGGCTAATTCCGTGTGTTCCTGAATCCGAGACTGTCTCCAGAAAACATTTTTTTCAAAATCAAAACCAAAGGCCAGCCATGTGGCAGCAATAGCCCTAGCATATTCATGTCTTAACTTCCCATCTTTAATAGAAACAAGCGAATGCAGGTCCGCGATAAAAAAGAAGGATTCATTGTCAGGGTTTCTTGAAAGTTCAATAGCGGGAACGATCGCTCCCAAAATATTCCCCAAATGGGGCCTTCCACTACTCTGAATGCCTGTAAGGATTCTGGCCATTTAAATATTTTTCCGATTTCTAATCCGCAAAATTCGTTAAATTGAATCATAAAAACGTAGTAAATTTGAATTTTATAGCTTCACCAAGATACGATGGAATCCAAAACACTTCACTTTTTAAGTCAACTAGCCGAAAATAATAACAGGGATTGGTTCCAGCAAAATAGAAAGGATTACGACGCAGCAAAGGCGGATTTGGAGCAACTGGTTGCTTACCTGATTCAGGAAGTGGGCAAGTTTCAGGATCTGGGCAATTTGCAAGTCAAAGAATGCATTTTTCGGATCAACCGCGATATCCGGTTTTCTAAAAATAAGGCACCATACAAAAATAACCTGAGCGCGGGCATCGGCCCGGGTGGAAAGGGGTCCGGGAAAATCGACTATTATCTGCAAATCCAGCCAGGTAACAAGACTTTTCTGGGCGGCGGCATGTGGGAAACCACGCCGGAGCAACTGGCCAGATTTCGTCAGGAGATTGATTATAATGCGGATGAGTTAAAGCAGATTATCCATGACAAAGAATTTCATGCCTATTATCCGAACATCGAGGGCGAGGCTTTGAAAACGACGCCAAAAGGTTACGCCAAAGATCATCCGGAGATTGAGCTCCTGAAACAGAAACAGCTTTTTTTCTCCCATACTTATACGGATAAAGAAGTGGCTTCCAAGGACTTTGGAAAAATGGTCGTAAAAGGCATTTCGATCCTTAAACCTTTTACCGATTATATGAATTATGTAATATATGAACAGCCTGCGGAGTCCTGAATTTGAGTGCCTGCCTTTCTGATTAGTCCACATTCCAACTTACATTTTAGCATATGCAATTTTCACACTTGCACTGCCACACCCAATTTTCACTTCTCGACGGTGCGGCGGATATAAAGAAGCTTTTCAAAAAAGCCAAGGAAGACAATATGCCTGCCGTGGCCATCACGGATCATGGTAACATGTTTGGCGTGTTCGAATTTGTGGCGGAAGGCAATAAGCAGGGCATTAAGCCGATTGTAGGATGCGAATTTTATGTGGTGGAAGACCGGCATGTCCGGCAGTTTACAAAAGACAAAAAGGACGTCAGGCATCACCAGTTGCTGCTGGCAAAAGATGAACAAGGATACAAAAACCTGGTGAAAATGTGTTCGCTCGGCTTTATCGAGGGCATGTATGGCAAATATCCACGGATCGATAAAGAGCTGATTGTCAAGTATCACAAGGGACTTATTGCCACGACTTGCTGCATTGGAGCCATTATTCCAAAGACCATTTTAAGAAAGAGTGAAGAGGAAGCGGAGAAGGAATTTAAATGGTGGCTGGATCTGTTTGGTGACGACTTCTATGTGGAATTGCAACGCCATGAGATCCGCGATCAATTAATTGTGAATCAGGTTCTTGTCAAATTTGCAAGGAAATACAATGTTAAGATCATCGCTTCCAATGACTCGCATTATGTGGATCAGGAAGATTGGAATGCGCATGATATCTTGCTCTGTATCAACACGGGCGATAAGCAAAGCACGCCTTCGGCAAAAGATTTTGACGATGACAAAGGTATTCCGAAAGGCTCGCGTTTCGCGTTTTTCAATGATCAGTTTTATTTCAAAAACACCAGCGAAATGATGAAGCTGTTCAACGACTTGCCTGAGTCGCTGGACAATACGAATGAAATTGTAGATAAAATAAAAGCCCTGGATCTGCGGAAAGACATTTTACTGCCTAATTTCCCGATTCCCGAAGAATTTAAGACGCATACGCTGTCGGAAATGTTTGGTAAAAAGGAGCTTACGGCTGATGTGTTAAACCAGTGGGAGTATCTCAAACACCTTACATTCGAAGGGGCGAAGTTCAAATATGGAACGATCACGCCTGAGATAGAAGATCGTCTGAACTTTGAGCTGCAAACCATCCGGAACATGGGTTTTCCGGGTTACTTCCTGATCGTGGCTGACTTTATTGATGCGGGCCGGAAAATGGGCGTGTTTATCGGCCCGGGACGTGGTTCGGCAGCCGGCTCCGTGGTAGCGTATTGCACCGGGATCACCAACATTGACCCCATTAAGTATGACCTGCTGTTCGAGCGTTTCTTGAATCCTGACCGTATTTCACTTCCCGATATTGATACGGATTTCGATGATGAAGGCCGTCAGAAAGTGATCGATTATGTGGTTAAAAAATATGGCTATAACCAGGTAGCGCAGATCGTAACATACGGCACAATGGCCGCTAAATCGGCGATTAAGGACGTAGCGCGTGTGATGGACCTGCCGCTTGCGGATGCGAATGCGCTCGCGAAGCTGGTTCCGGACAAGCCTACTTACAATATGACATTGAACCGGATCTTTACAGCGCCGCTGGAAGGAGAGGGGAGTTTGACCAAAAAGGAAGGAATTGCGCCTGAGGAGTTGGACAATGTGAAGAAAATGCGCGCTATTGCCTTAGGCAATGATTTGCAGGCAAGCGTTTTACAGGAAGCAAGAAGGCTGGAAGGAACAGTAAGAAACACGGGAATTCACGCAGCTGGGATCATTATTGCACCGAGCGATTTGACTGAAATCATTCCCGTAAGCACATCCAAAGATTCCGACTTCCTGATTACGCAATATCAGGGGAAGATTATTGAAGATGCGGGGGTTATTAAGATGGACTTTTTGGGTCTGCGAAACCTCACGATCATAAAGGAAGCATTGCGGCTGATCAAGCAGAACCATAATGTCGATATAGTGATCGACGACATTCCGCTGGACGACCCGAAAGTGTTTGAATTGTTTCAAAGGGGTGAAACCAACGCGATTTTCCAGTTTGAATCTGACGGGATGAAAAAGTACATGCGCGACCTGATCCCCGATCGTTTCGAGCATTTGATCGCCATGAACGCATTGTACCGCCCGGGTCCGATCGCTTACATCCCGAACTTCATCCGTCGTAAAAACGGATTGGAGGAAGTAACTTATGATTTGCCGGAACTCGAAGAATATCTGGCTGATACATACGGGATTACGGTTTACCAGGAGCAAGTAATGCTTCTGTCCCAAAAGCTGGGCGGATTCACCAAAGGACAAGCTGATACATTGCGTAAAGCAATGGGTAAGAAGCAAATAGAAACGCTGAATAAAATGAAGGGCGACTTCATGAAAGGCGGCGCGGAGAAGGGCTTGGACACCAAAAAGCTCGAAAAGATCTGGACGGACTGGGAGGCTTTCGCATCTTACGCATTTAACAAATCCCACTCGACATGTTACGCTTTTGTTGCTTACCAGACAGCATATCTCAAAGCGCATTATACAGCAGAATACATGTCTGCCGTATTGACAAGCTCGCTGGGCAACATTGAAAAGATCACATTCTTCATGGAGGAGTGTAAAGCGCAGGGATTGAAGGTTTTAGGGCCTGATATTAATGAGTCTGACAGGCAGTTCAATGCCAATAAGAAAAGTGAGATCCGTTTTGGATTAGCAGGTGTGAAGGGAAGCGGCGACGCAGCCGTGGAATCCATTATTGAGGAGAGGAATCAGAATGGACCGTTTAAAGACATATTTGATTTTATCATTCGCGTCAACCTGCGGACCGTTAATAAGAAGACGATAGAAAGTCTGGCTTATGCAGGTGGATTCGACTGTTTTCCGGAATATCACCGTGCGCAGTATTTTGCAACCGAGCCGGGAGAATCAGGAACATTTATTGAGAAATTGATCCGATATGCCAATAATTATCATGCAGAAAAGGCCTCGGCCCAGTCGTCGCTTTTTGGTGCATTTGGTGGAAATGAAATATTGATGTCTAAGCCGAAAGCGGCAGAAGTTATGCCTTGGGATGATCTGGCGAAACTGCGTTATGAGCAGGATGTGGTTGGTTTTTATATATCCGGGCATCCGCTGGATACATTCCGGGTGGAACTGGACAATTTCTGCAACTGCACGGTAGACAAAGTGATGGAGATTGGTGAAAATGAGCGGGCACCGAAATACTTCGGCAAGGAAATCAATGTAGGAGGAATCGTAACTAGCGCGCAGGAACGCATGTCTAGGAACGGCAGCTTGTTTATGATCTTTAAAATCGAGGATTACCGTGGCTCGATGGAAATGCTTTTGGGTGGTGAGGATTACATTCGTTTCAAAAATTACCTACAGGTTGGCCAGTTCCTGTACATTAAAGGCAAGGTTCAGAACCGCTGGAAACAGGAAGATCAGTTTGAGTTTAAAATTTCCCAGATACAGCTGCTAACGGAGATACGAGAAAAGATGTGCCGTAAAATCCGCATTAACCTGACACTGGATCAGATCGATGCGCAGTTTATTCATTTGCTTAACGAAACCTTTGGTAATCACCCCGGTGCATGCGCGGTAAATATGACCGTTGTGGATCCAGAAACGCATTTAGAAGTGGAAATGGTGTCGCGTGGTTACCGGGTTGCGCCTACGAATGAATTGTTCAAAGTGCTCAATGGATTTCATGGGGTAAAATTCTTTTTAAACTAACCTGATGCAGATAGAATCAGGAACTTTTAGTGGCATATAATCCTTATTACATCAGATTAATAAAAAAACATTAGACATTTTTTCGACATGGGAAAAGCACTTGAAATTACCGATAGCACCTTTGAAGATCTCATCCAGGGAGATAAACCAGTACTTGTTGACTTTTGGGCTGAATGGTGCGGTCCTTGTAAGATGATCGGACCGGTTGTAGAACAATTGGCTGGCGAATATGAGGGCAAAGCAGTTATTGGTAAAATGGATGTGGATATGAACTCTTCGATACCAGCTAAATTCGGTATTCGCAGTATCCCAACATTGATGATTTTTAAAGGCGGACAATTAGTAGATAAAGTTGTAGGTGTTGTACCAAAAACAACTTTGGAAGATAAATTAAACGCACAAATCGAAGCTACGGTTTAGTAGTAAGCGTTTTGTAGAAAGACTAAAAGCTTCCATCCGGAAGCTTTTTTTTGTGGGCAGTGGTTTGGAAATGGTATATAATTATATACCTTTGGATTCAACACTTTGCTCACACTATCAATGAAATATTCAGAGTTTCACCGTATCATACGGCGTAATGGCTGGTTGCATATCAGAACGCGAGGCAGTCACCATATTTATCAGAAAGACGGCCAGACTTACTCGGTTGCAAATCATGGTGCAAGAGAAATGCCGGAAGGAACAAGGTTGAAAGCAATTAAAGGAATGAACTTAGAACTAAGATGAAAAAGATCAGAGTTGTAATCGAGCGGAGCAAGGATTTCTACGGCGCGTATGCTGAGAATGTTAAGATGTTAAATGGAGGTGGAGAGACGATTGACGAGGTTAAAAAGTCGGTTCTGGAATGCATCGAGATCATCAAGTCCTTTGACGATAGAAATATTCCCGCAGCTTTGAAAGGTGAATATGAAATTGTCTGGAAGTTCGACGTTGGAAGCTTTTTGAAATACTATAAAGGCATTTTCAGCCAGTCCGGCATAGCTCGCTTGACTGGCATTAATGAAAAACAGCTTAACCACTATGCTTCCGGTTTGAAAAAGCCCCGTCCCGCACAGGCGAAAAAGATTGAAGCTGCACTGCACCAACTGGGCAGTGAGCTTCTGGCGTTGAAATTGTAGCGATCAATCTATTCGCTAATTTCGATCTCAAACTTCGCTTCGAACTTGTTGCCAGCGGCCAGCTCTAAAATTCCTTCTTTGGTTTCAAAGTTCTGGTCCGAGTCGGCGCTGTCGGCTATACCTAGCCAGGGTTCGATGCAGACGAAGTTGCCGCCGGGTTTTGCCCAGATGCCAAGATATTTGAAGTCGTCGTAATGCAGGGTGATGACTTGTGGGGATTTTGTGCTTCGGAGACTTACTTGTTTTGAAACTAAATGTTTGAAAATCAGCGCATCGTTGTCAAACAAATGTCTGTTTAAGTGAAGGATATTGGTGTTTTCGAAAACAGGCTTTGCGGTGTTCCCGACCAGGCCGTCCTTCTCTAACAGCCAGGTTGCGTCGTTTTCAACAGCGTAGAATTCAAGATAGTAATCCTCGTAAACCTCACCGTCATGCAGAGGACATTTAAATGCGGGATGTCCACCCAGCGAAAATAACATTTCCTCATTTCCGTGATTGACCACTTCATGATTGACAATGATCCGCTTTTCCTGCAGGCTGTAAGTAATGCGGAATTCAAATTCGAATGGGTAAATTTCTAATGTTTTTTCACTGAATTTTAGTCCGAATGTCAGGCTGTCGTTCGTTTGGTCGACAAGTTTTACGTCCGCATTATTTCTGATAAAACCGTGGCGCGGGACTGCATATTGCTTGCCTTTGTAGTTTACAAAACGATCTTTAATCGCTCCGATTACAGGAAAAAGCACAGGGGCATAACTCGCCCAAACGTCCGGATCGGCGTCCCATAAAAAGTCTTTTCCTGTAATGGCTGACTGGATCTGGCAAAGTTCTGCGCCTTTTTCCTGCACGGAAATTTTTAGAAAATGATTTTCGACTGAGTAGTTCATATGTTGCTATCGTTCAAAACGGATAATATTACGTCGCAAGCTTCGCGGATCTGGTCTTCGGTAATGGTAAGCGGTGGGGCAATGCGCATGGCGTTCTCGCAAAACAAAAACCAGTCGGTAACCACGCCGCGTTCAATGCAGCGATCAATGGTGTCCTTTAACTTCGCGAATGATTCCATTTTCGCCGCGAGCATCAAGCCTCTTCCCCTTACTTCCTTAATGGCCGGGTGGACCAGCAATGCTTTGAAAAGTGCTCCTTTTTCTATGGCGGATGCTGCCAGGCCTTCCTCTAATGTCACTTGCAATGCCGCCAGCGAAGACGCGCAGCTTACCGGATGACCGCCAAATGTAGTAATGTGGCCAAGTATGGGATTATTTTTGAAAACACGCATGATTTCCTGCGAAGCCATAAAGGCACCAATCGGCATGCCGCCGCCCATTCCTTTGGCACCGAGCAGCATGTCGGGGTAAACATTAAACTGCTCAAAGGCCCAAAACGATCCCGTACGGCCATATCCTGACTGAATTTCATCAAAAATCAAAAGCGCGCCCGTCTCAGTGCATTTTTTTCGAAGTGCCGGAAAATAGTCGTCACCCGGCACACAGACCCCGGATTCTCCGCCGATGACTTCAATGATAATGGCTGCCGTCTTATCTGTTATTTTCTCAATATCGGGTAAAAAACCATGCTGAATGTGCGTAATGCCGGGAAGCAACGGGCGGAAATTTCGCTTGAAAAACTCCGCTCCGGCCAGACTTAGAGCTCCTTGCGTCGCGCCGTGATAGGCGTTAAAGCAAGAAACAAATTCATCACGACCGGTAAATCGTTTGGCCAGTTTCATCGCGCCTTCGACTGCTTCCGTCCCGGAATTTGTGAAATATACATTATCAATCAAGCCATATGGCGAAGGATTTGCGCTCGTTAAATGCAATGTTTCAGTGAGTGCCTTTGCGAGCTGCACTTGCGTGCTTTGTACATATTCTCCGTACACAAGCAAGTGCATATGCTTTTCAAGTTGCTCATAAACAGCTGCTAACACCTTCGGATGCCGGTGTCCCACATTGCTTACCGCGATTCCGGAAATCAGGTCCATGTATTTCTTGCCGTCCGGGCCATACATATAGACGCCTTCCGCTCTTACGATTTCAAGGGCAAGCGGGTAATCGGATGTCTGGGCGAGGTGATCGAAGAAGTGTTGACGGTGAGATATATGCATTCTAAAAGTTCAATACTTTTGAAAAGTATTTTATTATTTAATTTTATAAAACTTAATTTACTTTTCGAAAAAGGCTGCGCTTCCGCCAACCCACGTAAAATCCTTATTATAGCGAACCCCGATCATTTCGCCCCGGCTCAGCCGGCTCAGCGCAATGAACAATTCCGGTTTTTCCGCATTGTCATTCCAGCCGTACATCATGCGGATTTCACATTTAACCAATCCATCCGGCGCTTGAATGACTGGTTCATAGGTCACTTTTCGCTGTAATATATAGTTTTCCGGATCCGGCAATGCTGCTAAATCTGCTTTTGTAATGTGCAATTGTACGCCTGAGCCAGCAAATGAAAAAAGGGGCTTCAAAACGTAATTTTCAAGATCAGTAGGAAAATTGCCTTTATAATCACTTACAAAACGCGTTTCCGGAATGTATGCACTTTGGAGAAAGGGAATCGAAAACTTGCTGATCCTGAAAAACCAGTTGGGATGACCCACCCAGCTTACATTTACATCGTCCGTAAGACGGTAACTCGTTTGCAGGTCGGAATAGTTGAGCAGATCATCGAATATGAGCCGGTTATAGATCCTTTTAACCTGAATTCTTCTGCCACTCTCTTCGTAAAACAGATGTTTTCCTTCTTTAATTAATTTGGTATAACAAACAGCCTTGATGCCCAGCATTGCTTCTGTTACCGCAAAATCGACGCGCGTCTTTTGCTTTTCTGGAAAGATCTCCAAGAGAATGACATTTTCAGGTTTTTCACCAGCCAGGATCAAATCTTTTAGTTTCTCAACATAAGCTGCATACGAATCAGCGCCAAAGCAGTAAGTGAAATTTTCAGGAATGTCGAAATGCTTTTTGAAGTTTTCGGACAAGTAAGCCTGATAGCCGAATAGGGAAGGAAAGCCTTGTAATTCAATTAATTGCGGAACTAGATTTCCTGTCTCATCTTCACAAACGGCGAAGTCGATAGCCAGAAAAGATGTGTGCTCATTCTCATTAGGCACAGCTTGGTCGGCTGGAACGGCCCTTTCTGTTTGACTTAGAAATTCGGGCGAACGCAATGTTTTGATAATTTGCTCCGAAGCGATGTTGATCTTTTCGAGCAAATCTTTCGGAACAAATATCGGGGTTTCGGCTACGCGAAAATCAAGTTGTCCGGGGAAATCGAGATCAAATGACTTTACGAATTTTTCATATTTATCCCCGGTGAAAGAGTCATTGAATGCTTCGCGCGCTTGCTTATGCATATGCAGGCATAAAAGTTTTGTTCAAAGCATTTTTAAGAAACGCGGGAATGATCACAGATTCAGTCATCATAATCTTGTCCGGATCATTCAAATGCATGATCATATCATTGTATTTCGCTTCACCGTGATTGGCGATGATTGCGGCTTTTTTGTCTTCGCGCAAAAAGTAACGGAGCATGCCTTCGGCATCTGCCTCCGGATGAAACTGTGTTCCTACGATCTCTTTTGAGAAACGGATAGCCATTACAGCGCGTTCCAGCGGCACATGCGGCCTGATTTTTTCTAAACAAAGCAGCTTAGCGCCCAGATCATCAAAAGCGAACTGATTAGGCTGTGTAACCTGATAATCGCGTGAATCAACGATCCAGAACGGATCAGCCAGAGCTGTTAAAAGAGGATCCTTACGCCCAGCAGCAGATTTATATACAGGAAATGTGCCGAAGGAAGTTTTCCGTCTCTTGCTCACGCTCGCCAGTTGCCAGTGAATGCAGGCCATTTGAAATGAGTGACAAATTAAGAAAAGGTGTTTTTTTACCTTATTATGCCTGCTGGCATTGAACCGCAGCATCTGATCCAAAAACCCAAAAAATTTTTTCTCCCAGGCCGCGCCGACCGGCGATGGGTTACCAGGGCCGCCAGTTGAAATATATGCGTCGAAATCCAATCCGGGGATCTCCAATTTTTGTCGGACATCAAAAACAGTGTAGGCAACGTCCAAAGATTCCTGCTCACCGAATGCAGTTATAATCTTCTTAATACAACGCATTCCCTCGTTTTCGAAACCATCGTACATATCCAGAATGGCAATCCGGAAATGTTTTTTGTTATCGTTCATCTTAAAAAGCTGCTTATTTAACGTCAGCCGTTAGCATTATTTGTAATAAATAGAGTAAATATGGTTAACAACCTGACCCGCTAATAGTTCGCCGCGAGCCGAAAAAGATGCCTCAATCTAACCCGATTCGTGTTTCAGAAACGATGTAATCCACCACAGCATTCATACTTCCAGTTTGCTCAAAAACAGCCAGTTGACGGTCAGCGCCCGTTCCCATAGCCATAATTTGATGGATATAGTCGATCTCTTTACGGCTTCCCAGCTCGTCGACAACATCGTCTATAAATTCCAGGAGCTCAACGACGAGCATCTTGTATTCCACTTCCTCCTGCTTACCAAAGTCGATGAGCTTGCCGTGGATGCCGTAACGCGCAGCCCGCCACTTGTTTTCATTGATCAGCATGCGGTGATAGGGCCTGAATGTCAGGTTCATTCGATGCAACTTATGGATTTTGGCAACAAGCGCCTGCATAATAGCAGCCAGACAAATGGTCTCATCCGTACGCATAGGAACGTCGCACATGCGGAATTCAATGGTGTCGAAAAACGGATGGACGCGAATGTCCCACCAGATCTTTTTACCATTATCAATGCATTTGGTCTTAATCAGCAGATTGACATATTCATCGTATTCGGCTGCGCTTGAAAACGAATCCGGTATGCCGGTTCGGGGGAATTTATCAAAAACCTTAGACCTGTAAGACTTGAAACCCGTGTTACGACCGCACCAGAACGGCGAATTGGTTGACAATGCATAAATATGCGGCAGGAAATATCGCACCGCATTCATGATCTGAATGGCTTCGTCCCGATTTTCAATCCCAACGTGCACGTGCAACCCGAAAATCAGGTTGCCGCGTGCTACGTCGCGCATTTCATCGATAATTTCGTCATAGCGGGGATCATCTGTAATGAGCTGGTCGACCCAGTCTGCGAACGGGTGTGTTCCGGCTGCGGCGACTTGCAAATTCTGCTTATCAGCCAGGTCCAGGATCATCTTCCTCAGATAGGTAACTTCCTCACGCGCCTCCTGAATGTTATGACAAATGTTGGTGCCTACTTCCACAACAGCCTGGTGCATTTCGGCTTTCACACGCTCTTTCAGCGTAATCTTTCCGTCCTCAACAAGCTTTGACATATGCGACCTGAGATTCCTCGTCACAGGATCGATGGTCTGAAATTCTTCTTCAATTCCCAGCGTGAAAGTGGCCATAAAGCGTGCGTAAGTGGTTGGTTTAAGGTTTTTTCAATTTAGAATTGGCGGCAGGCGCTTTGGTAGCAGCCGCTTTTTTGGTTGGGATTTTGGGCGTCGGCTCGCTCGGAACGGGCTGGTTGCCTTTGTCCTCCACAAGCTTTGACGATTTCTTTGGCGTAATGGCTTTCACCTTCACTTCTTTGGCAGAAGCCGGGGCTGCCAGCGGAGTCTCTGCGGATGCAGTAGCGCTTACCGGGGTGCTGTCCGCAGGAGCGTCAATGCTTGCAGAAGCGCTTGTGTTCTCAGCAGCATTCATGCTTGTGGGAGCACCCATGTTTGCGGGAGCGCCTATCGCATCCTTTACAAATGTTCCCCATGTCAGGTTGGTTTGGCCAGGCACATGTGCTTTGGCTTTTTCAATGGCCAGATTAGCGGCAGCTTCTACCACCCATTCAAAATTATCGCGACCTACGGAATAAATGTCGGCATCGGGAGCAGGATTGCAAAAGTCGATGGCGATAGGGATGCCATCCCGCACGGCAAATTCTACGGTGTTAAAATCGTAGCCCAGCGCAATGTTTAATCTTAATGTATAATCTCTTATTGTTTCCAATAATTTTTCCCCTTCTTCGCCGGTTGCCTTCATTTCGGCTGCGTAGCGTAAATGATGTGGGTTTCTCGGTTCATAAGGCATGATCAGCACGTCTTTCTGGCCAATGCAGTAGCAACGGAAATAGTCGGTAAACTCGATTTCTTCTTGCAGCATCATTACCAACTGGCCGGTTTCCTCGTGCTTATGCCACATATCATGCGGATTTACCACTTTATAAACGCTTTTCCACCC
Source organism: Dyadobacter alkalitolerans DSM 23607 (assembly GCF_000428845.1). Classification (GTDB taxonomy): domain Bacteria; phylum Bacteroidota; class Bacteroidia; order Cytophagales; family Spirosomataceae; genus Dyadobacter; species Dyadobacter alkalitolerans. The sequence goes on from NZ_KE386806.1 coordinate 74,256, forward strand.
ACCTCCGTCGTGTGGTTTCATATAGGCGGGAAAGCCAATGTATTCAAATATTTCTTCCCAGGCCATCGGAAATGCCAGGTTGCGGAAGGATGTTTCGGTTGTGTTATCAGGGCGCTGTTTGGAAGGGATCAGCACCGTTTTTGGCACCGGAACTCCGATTTTCTCGGCCAGTGCATTATTGAAAAATTTCTCGTCGGCACTCCACCAAAAAGGGTTATTAATGACCGCCGTGCCTGATAATGCGGCGTTTTTCAGATATGCACGATAAAAAGGCACATCCTGAGAAATCCGGTCAATGATCACCGCGTACTCAGTCGGATCGGCTTGTACTACTTTGTCAATCGTCACGGCTTCTGCGATGAAGCCGCTGTCTTTGCTATTCACTCTTTCAATAAATGCGTTCGGGAAAGTGTTTTCCATTCCAAACAAAATGCCTATTTTTTTCATATCCGGTTTTTGTTTTGTATTTACATAATCCGCGAAAGGTATTCCGGGAACATTTTGTTCCACAGCGGCCAATCGTGTTTTTCCCACCCTCTAATATCGAGCCAATGTTCAATGCCCTGGTCATTGAGGATTTTGGACATCTTTAAATTACTATCCAGACAAATATCCCAGTCCGAAGTCCCCAAAACGATTTTCATATGGCCATAGCGCCATCCTTGTTCGTTCGGCATGAAATCAACAGGGTTGTTGAAGTAAACTGTGTCGTCGTAAAAGCCGTCGGTAAAGCTGCGGATGTCGAAGGCGCCGCTCATGCTGATCATATAGGCAACCTGGTCGGGATGTTTGAATGCAAAATTTGCAGCGTGAAACCCGCCAAAGCTGCATCCGGCCACACCGATCTTGCCGACATTGCACTCACTCATTATATAGGGCACCAGTTCGTTATGCAGGAATTTGTCATACTGAATGTGGTTCAGCACCCGGTATTGCGGATTTAAATGTTTGGCGTACCAGGAATCGGCGTCAATGGAATCCACACAGTATATCTTGTATTTTCCAGATTCCACCAATCCGCTCACAGCTTCGATCAGGCCCATATCTTTGGCCTGGTAATAGCGCCCGAGCGTGGTAGGGAAGAGCAGGAGCGGATAGCCCCAGTTACCATAAACGAGCATGTCCACATTTCTGTCCAGATGATGCGAATAATAGGTGATATGCTTCTCTTCCAAAAGGAGGTTATTTAGGTAAAACCATTGATATTGAAATATACAAAACAAATTAACGGAAGCAAATTATAGGCATTTATTAACTTGCGGGCTCTTAATACAACTATTTCAATCGCGCTGATTTGAGTTTCGACACCAATCCTGTTCATACCATTGTCAAAAATGTATTTTCTGTCTTTCTGGAAAGAGAGGTTGTGATTACTATCATTCTGCCCTCAGATTATGATCGTTCGAAGCGTTATCCGCTGGTCTTATTTAATGATGGCCAGGATTTTGAAGGACTTGGGATGGCATCGATCCTGACAGATTTGCAATCGACCGGGGAATCCGATCCTGTTCTGGTTGTTGGCATCCATGCCAATGACAACCGCATTTTCGAATATGGTGTTGCCGCTGAGGCGGACTATGCAGGGCGGGGAAACAGGGCAAATGCCACTTCGGACTTTGTAGTCAGAGAATTAATCCCGCATTTACATGCCGATTACAACATTTTGCAAGAACGCATTACTTACGCAGGCTTTTCGCTGGGCGGGTTGATGGCTTTGGCCATTGTCTGGAATAATCCGCAGATTTTTGCCAAAGCAGGCATATTTTCCGGTGCATTATGGTGGCGAAAAAGAGCATTGCACGATGATTACAGCGATTCCGACCGCATCATGCACGCGCAGCTTCGTAATGCCAGCGTTAAACCGGATCTCCAATTCTGGTTTCAATGTGGTTCGCTGGATGAATACGACGATCGCGATGGTGACGGCGTTATAGATTCGATTCAGGATACGCTGGAATGCATTGCCGAGCTGGAAAAGAAAGGTTACACCTGGAACCGCGATGTATTTTACACGGAGATCGCTTTTGGCGAGCATAACCTTAAAACCTGGTCCGAAGCGCTCCCCGGTTTTCTGAGGTGGGCTTCGGACAATAAAGCTGGATGTAAGAAGAAAACAGAAAATTAGAATTCTGCTAAAAACGCCATAGTGTCGACGGCATCCGCATAATCGTACAAGCCCGGCTCCTGCGTTTTGCCAAATGGGATGAGTCCTGGCAATGCGATATCGCCATTAGTAACCACGCACTGGATCTTTTCTGCCTGGTCGGTCAATGGCGCTTCAATGTCCGTAAGTGATTCATATGTTTCATAATGCAGCACGCTGATAGCGGAAACGAGCGCTTTGCTTTCCGTCAGCAGCAGGAAACCGTTATCGTAATGCGGCACCCGGTTTACCAGGAAGATCGACTTGTTGTATTCGTAGTTGTTGAAGTATTTGTGGTGATGCAAATAGGTCTTATCCAGGCCTTGAATGGATTCATAAAACTTGGTAAAATCATATCCGGCGGGAACAAAAAGCTTAGAGACATTGCGGCATCCCAGGCCAAAATATTGCAGCACATCACGCCCTAGCGCCGCCAGTTCCTCCGTATTTTCATCGCCGGTCAGGATGGCTACGGATGTCCGGTTTCGACGGATAATGTTGGGTTTTTTGGCAAAATAATAATGGAAGTAACGCGCCGTGTTGTCGCTTCCGGTGGCAATGTAAGCATCTGCATCATTCAGTCGCTCTACAAATTGAATGTGCTCTTTAAGTCCCGGTTCAATCTCCATAAGCTTATCCAGCAGGGCATGAATAAGCATATGGTCGTCTGAGCTCGGTTTCGCCATTAGTATATGTCCGCTGATGATGACGGATAATGCGTCATGAAATCCCACCGCCGGAATGTTGCCGGCCATTACAACGCCTATTTTTTGAGAAGATACGGGCTCCGGATATTGTGAGGCCCAAGCATTCAGCTTGTCCGGATTCAGAAATTGATGGGCGATTGCATTAAGGGAACGTGCTACGTTTTCGGGGGTGAACCAGTTGTTCCTGCTGTTGGCGCGGGCGAACCACTCTTCAATTACCGGTTCGTTTTGAGGGTTTGTGATGAATTTTCCAAGATTTATAAATGCATTGATCCGCTGGGCTCTCGATATCATTCTGACTGAACGCTGAAAAGTTAAATTAGGTATTCGTTTTTATTTTTCTGATTGTTGGGAAACTATAAATAGTTATATTTGTTACTCTAACAGAAGAAATAGCAACAAATATAAACAATCCGGCGATATGGCTATAATGATAACCGATGAATGCATAAATTGTGGGGCGTGCGAGCCAGAGTGCCCTAACACAGCAATTTATGAAGGAGGTGTGGAGTGGACCTGGGGAGATGGGACAAGTCTGGACGAGGTGGATTTCGGCGATGGAACCATTGTAAGCGGTAAGGAAAAGCAGTCGCCGGTTTCTGACGAATTCTATTATATAGTTTCAGACAAATGTACGGAATGCGTAGGGTTCCATGAAGAGCCACAATGTGCAGCGGTTTGCCCTGTCGATTGCTGCGTTCCGGATCCTGAGAATGAAGAGGAAGAAGATACATTACTTGCCAAAAAGGCATGGATGCATGGTGAGTAGCACCTGCTAACCAAATAAGATTTTGAAGCCCCGCCAGCAGCGGGGCTTTTTTTGTGCCCTGACCAAACGTAAATGGCACTTTTATCATAAAAAATCTACGTTCCTGTCGTATACTATAATTTATAAAATTTTGTATATCTATACTTTCACAGAATTTAAATATTTAGACAGATTTTGCAAAACAGTCTATTTTATGTTCATAAAACAAGAAATCTGTGTAGAAAAATGTGATAATTGTGTTTTTTAAGATAAATTTCTGTTCAGTTATTTGATTAATACAATTTATATATAATATTTGATTCATCAATCGAGCCGGATAGTGATATTTACTTAACAGAATATAATTATGAAAAAAGTCTATTGTACAGTATTATCTTTAATGGTATCATTTTTGGGTTTTGCGAAGTCAAATGAAGACAAGAAAGCTGCCAAGGCTGATACATTAATGGTTACAGAGGCGAAGGATGAGGAGGATGCGAAGGGCGCGTTTGCGTTTTCGGGCTATCTTGATTCCTACTACATGGCCAATTTCAATAAACCCGCTTCACGTTCTAATATGGGAGGAAGCAATGCACGGGTTTTTGATCAGCGTTCGGGTCAGTTTTCTTTGGGACTTGTACAAACAAGAGTTGCCTACACCAATGCAAAGTCAGAAGCCGTTGTTGACCTGACATTCGGTCCTAATGCGAACATGGGTAATTATGGAAATGCTTTGTTCAGCACCGCACTCGCTATCAAGCAGGCTTATTTTACCTATAAATTCACAGACAAGTTTTCGATGACGGCCGGACAATTCGGCACCAACATCGGATATGAAGTGATCGACGCACCGGCCAACTTCAACTACTCACTTTCTAATCTTTTCAACAACGGACCATTCTACCACGCCGGTTTGAAAGCAACTTATGCTTTTTCAGACAAGGCTTCTTTAATGGTGGGCGTTGTGAACAATGTGGACGGACTTGGAGATAACAACCGCAAAAAAGGGATCATCAGTCAGTTTTACTTCCAGCCTGTCGCAAACTGGAACGTATATGTGAACTACATCGGAAGCAACGAGGCTAATCCGGACTCGGTTACATTCAAAGAGCCATCTGCTTTCTACCAGGTTTTCGACCTCACCACAAGTTTCCAGATCACTGAGAAATTCCTGCTTGGACTGAATGCTGCATACGGAAGCCAAAAAGGAGATTACCAGGGTGCAGGCGGACCTGCCGACACAGAAACCTGGGGTGGTGTAGCGGTTTACGCCAACACAGCATTGACTGACAACTTCGGAATCGGTGCGCGTTACGAATACTTCAACAATGACAGCGGCGTGCGCGGCTTGCTTACACCTGCCGGCATGGGAACAAGTGTTAATTCAATTACGCTAACCGGTAACATCAGCCTTGCGGATGGACATATCCTGGTAAAACCCGAATTCCGTCTGGATACATATCCAAAAGTAACCGGTGCAACAGAAGCGCAGCAATTCGAAGATAAGAATGGCGAGTGGACCAAAAACAGCCAGACTACATTCGGACTTGCATTCATTTACAAATTCTAATTCAATCACATACCTTCTTAATCTACCCATAATAACAATTTACTAAAATGGAAAAACGTAATTACATTCCACTGATTATCCTGCTTGTAATCAGTATTCTTGGTGCCTTCATCCCCAATGTTCCGACGCAGATCGTGACGGAAGGCATTAATTCGGGTGACACCGCCTGGTTACTTGTGTCTGCTGCGCTTGTATTGCTCATGACGCCTGGTCTGGCTTACTTCTACGGTGGAATGGTGAATAACAAAAACGTGATTTCTACCATGCTGCAAAGCTTCATTGCAATGGGCGTGATCAGTGTCCTTTGGGTTGTAATTGGTTTCAGTCTTGCATTTGGTGACGACTTTGGCGGGTTTATTGGTAACCCAATGACGCACTTCATGTTCAAAGGCGTATTGGACGGTCCGGTTTGGGGCACAATTCCTTTCGCTTTGTTCGCAATGTTCCAGATGAAGTTCGCGGTTATCACGCCTGCACTTGTAACTGGTTCTATGGCTGAACGCGTAAACTTCCGCTCTTACGTGTTGTTTATCATCCTGTTCTGCATCTTTATTTATTCTCCATTGGCACACATGACCTGGCATGCGGATGGCATCCTGTTCAAAATGGGTGTGCTTGACTTTGCGGGTGGAACTGTTGTTCACATGTCTGCGGGCTGGGCTGCTTTGGCTGGTGCGCTTTATCTGAAAAGACGTAAATCATTGTTGGAAGATCACGTACTGCCTCCTGCTAACATTCCTTTCGTTCTTTTGGGAACAGGTTTGCTTTGGTTCGGCTGGTTCGGTTTCAATGCAGGTTCAGCGCTTTCAGCGTCTCCTCTGGCAGTTTCTGCTTTCGCTACTACGAATACTGCTGCTGGTGCGGCTGGTCTTTCATGGGTTTTATTTGATGTTGCAAGAGGTAAAAAAGTGTCAGCGCTTGGTTTCTGTATCGGTGCGGTGGTAGGTCTTGTGGCTATTACGCCTGCTGCTGGTTTCGTAACGGTTCCTGCTTCTCTTTTCATCGGAACAATTGCTGCTGTAATCAGTAACTACGTTGCTCACCTGCGCACCCGTTCTACTTTGGATGATACATTGGACGTGTTTCCTTGCCACGGTGTAGGCGGTATGGTTGGTATGCTGATGACAGGCGTGTTCGCAACAAGCGGTGTTAACTCACTGGTTACGGATCAAGGTCTTGCTTTCGGTGAAACAACATTGTTCATCAATCACGTGATTGCTTTGGTAGGTGTATCCGTGTTCGCATTCGGAGGCTCTTTACTGTTGCTTAAAATCACAGACCTTATCTTGCCGCTACGTGTATCTGAGTCAGACGAAAAAGCTGGATTGGATGTAAGTCAGCACGATGAGTTTCTTGTAGAAGCGTAATTTTTCTCAACGATTATATAAAAGCAAAGCCCGGAATGTTGCGGGCTTTGCTTTTATATAATCGTTTGTTATGCTCTTATAGTCAGGAATGGATCAAAACTTCTTCTTCCAATTCAGTCACTTCCATGAAGCCTGCATCATTAATGTGGCCGTATCGCACGGCTTTTGTTTCGTTAATGAGTAACGGATCATATTTCACAGCGACGCGCACATAGTTGTCTGTAAAACCAAGCATCTGGCCGTTCTGAATCTCGTCTTCAAATAAAACCAATCCCTGTTTATCGACTTGCTGCTCGTAGAAGAAGCGCTTTTTCTTTTCTGACAGGATATGCAGCATTTTCGAGCGATCCGCCCTTACATTCTTCGCAACAATCGGCCTGATGCTTAAAGCCGCCGTATTTTCTCTTTCCGAATAGGTGAATACGTGCAGGTAGGAAACATCCAGCTCATTCAAAAACTGATAACTTTCTTCAAATAGCTGTTGCGTTTCGCCAGGGTGGCCCACTATAACGTCCACGCCAATGCAGCATTCAGGCATAAGCGATTTGATTTTCGCAACGCGCTCTGCATAAAGCTCGCGTTTGTAGCGACGCTTCATTAACCCCAAAATGGTGTTGGAACCCGATTGCAACGGAATATGAAAGTGATGCGCAAAGCGCTTGGATCGCGCTACGAATTCGATGATCTCATCCGTGAGCAGGTTTGGTTCGATAGACGAAATGCGAAATCGTAAAATGCCTTCCACCTCATCCAGGGCTTTCACCAGATCCAGAAAAGTCTCTTTGCGTTCGCCATTATGTAAGCCAAAATCACCGATATTGACGCCTGTCAAAACAATTTCCTTCACGTCCCTGGCAGCAATTTCCCGAGCAGCATCCACAATGTTCGCTATGCTGTCGGAACGGCTTTTGCCCCTGGCCAATGGAATGGTGCAGTAGGAGCAGGGGTAATCGCAGCCATCCTGCACTTTGAGAAACGTCCGCGTTCTGTCATTCAGGGAATAAGACGTGTGATATTCAATGGCATGGTCGATGGTAGACGCAATCACCTGAGCAGGCTGACCCAGCGGCGTCTTTTCAAATGTGTCAATAAGTTCGACCAGGCGAAATTTTTCTGCTGCACCCAAAACAGCGTCCACACCCGGGATTTCAGATATTTCCCTTGGTTTCAATTGCGCATAGCAACCGATGATGGCCACATAACCATCCGCATTGATCTTCTGGGCTTCCCTGACAATCTTGCGGCATTTTTTATCCGCGTTCTCTGTAACGGAGCATGTGTTGATGATGAAAATATCAGGTGTTTCATTAAACTCAACCTTTTGATATCCCTTTTGTTCAAACATCCTTCCTATGGACGATGTTTCGGAATAATTCAGTTTACAGCCTAATGTATAGAAAGCGACTTTTTTCATTGTTTTCAAATATTCTGCAAAATTACACCTTTTAGTTTCAACGCTTTAAATAATCATTGAAAGAAGACTGTAAATATGCTTTTCCCAATTTTTCTTCTTCCGGCGTCAGCGCGCCTGATTTTTCAATAATGTTGCCACCAATATTGTCCCGCACCAGAAACCCGCCCGGTTTCATCCAGCCCAATCCATTATTAAATGCGAAGTAGGCAAAAGGCGTGCGGTTTTTAGCAAAAATATCGTTGCTCCAGTTGAAAGAACCCGAAGGCATATGCAACTGGTTCAATAAGGTCGCGGCGAGGTCCGTTTGCGAGCAGAGCGAATCCACTTTTGCACTTTGTTTTTCCAGTGCCCCGCCCAGCCAGAGCATAGGAATGTGAAATTCGGCGGGTTTTGATTTGTCCGTTTCCGGAAGCGGGTGACCGTGGTCGGCGATAATGATCACCAGCGTGTGATCCCACCAGGATTTTGTTTTTGCTTTTTTAATAAAATCCCCGATAGAGGCGTCCGTATAATGATGTGCATTTAAAAACAAATGCTCGGGATCATTGCCGGGGATGGCGGTTTTGACCGGCACTTCAAACGGCTCGTGGCTGCTTAATGTGAAAAGCGTGGAGAAAAAAGGCTCTTTCTGTTTGTCCAGATCGTCCAGTAAGCGGTTCAAAACAATGTGGTCATGCGCACCCCATTTTGAATTCATGTCTTTTTTATCAAAATCGTTTTTATCAATGATCCGGTCGAATTCTTGTTGCAAAAAGTAGGATTTCATATTGGCAAATTCGGTTTCACCTCCGTAATAAAAGGAAGTAGACCAGCCGTTTTTATGAAACATTTTTGGCAATGACGGCAGCGTTGCCGTTTTTTTCGGAATCTTAATGATGGAGGTGGTTGGCTGGGCCGGATAGCCGCTCAGAATCGCAACCATTCCCTTGTCGCTGCGGTTTCCGCTTGCGTACATTTTAGTGAAAAGCAGTCCTTCCTTCGCAAGCTGATCAAACTGCGGCGTTACATTTTTAACACCATTCAAACTGCCAACAACCTTGGCTGTCTGGCTTTCCCAAATGAGCACCACCACATTGATTTTTCCCTCCTTAACAACCTTTTCCGAAGTGCTGTCGGCGTGATACAGCGTCTTTACCATGTCGTCCGCCTGCTTTTCTTCGTAATATTTGAAGGGGTTTTTCTTTTGATAAGTCGCATTGATCAGCGAGCTCATGTAATTCCAGGGAACATTCACAGCGGCATAATTTGCGAAACTTTTATCACTAAAAAACACTGCGCTTTCGTTCATAGGGGCCAGTTGAAGACCCCCGCGAACAGGAATGATCAGGCTGGCAGTTAAAACCAGAAAAACCGGAATGGTATAAACGAAACCCGTTTGCTGAAAGGCCGAAGTGCTTCGCCTGATAATCGTTTGCAACAGCCTCCAAACCAATATAAACAGCAACGCGAACAGCATTAAAAGCGGAACCACCGGCGCGGCACCCATGGATGCCATGGCCTCCGTAGGCGTTTTCAGGTAATGTAAGGATGTGCCGTCAATGCGGAATCCCCATGCCCGGAACAGTTCCAGGTCGGTAACAACGAGCAAAACGATTGCAAATGAGACAATGATGCTGTATATAGAAAGCGTTTTGGCAAACCAGCGCCATTTTCTGGCCGTAAACATGACCAGCAATGTGGGAATGAGCAATATATAGCCGGCAAAGGAAATGTCCATTTGTAATCCGTGCGCGGCACTGCTAACCCAAAGAGAAGGAGGCAGTTCAAGGGTTTTCTTAAAATGATAAGCGAGAAATATGATCCGGAAAAACTGGAATAGAACGATCCAGGTGATCCCGTAAAGAGCAATAAATTCTAATCTTTTGCGCATTGTGTCTGAGAGAATCTGCAAAGTTCTGAAAAATGCGCCAACCTGCCGTATGGAATGAGGTTAAATGTGAAAATGTCGCCCGGAATTGTTGTTCGTACTTTTAAATAAATAATTTTGGGCAGAATTAATATAAATCAAGAAATAAAATGACTTTTCGTTCCAAAGCGTTTGAAATTGCCCAAGGCCGGGTTGCCCCCTCACTTTCCCCTCCATCAGAAAAAATTACCGACTTGTATGGTAGTAACACATTCAGCGATGATGTAATGAAAACACTGCTCTCCGCTGAGGCGTACACCAAGATTTCTAATGCAATACGCTCCGGCTCGACGATTGACCGGGAGGTTGCAGACGAGGTCTCGGCGGCAATGAAATCATGGGCAGTTTCCAAAGGAGCGACGCATTATACGCACTGGTTCCAGCCCCTTACCGGAACCACGGCAGAAAAGCACGATTCATTTTTCGACCTGACGATAGACGGAAAAGCCGTCGAAAAATTCAAAGGCAGCGCATTGGTGCAGCAGGAACCGGACGCATCGTCCTTCCCGAGCGGCGGCTTGCGTGCAACATTCGAGGCACGTGGTTACACGGGCTGGGACCCAAGCTCTCCGGCGTTTTTGATGGATAATGGGGCGGGAGGTAAGACATTATGTATCCCGTCTGTTTTCATTTCGTACACAGGAGAGGCGCTGGATTATAAGGCACCATTGCTGAAATCGCTGGTAATGCTGGATAAAGCGGCCACTTCGGTTTGCCAGTTTTTCAACCGCGACGTGGATAAAGTAACGCCAACATTGGGCATTGAGCAGGAATATTTTTTGGTTGATAAAGCACTATACTATGCCCGTCCCGACCTGCTAATGGCAGGTAGAACCGTTTTTGGACACAGCCCCGCGCGCGGCCAGCAGCTGGACGACCATTACTTTGGTTCTATATCGCCAAGGGTGAATGCATTTATGGTGGATTTTGAATTTGAAGCATTGAAACTGGGCATTCCCGTGCGGACGCGCCACAATGAGGTCGCACCCGGCCAGTTCGAATGTGCACCGACATTTGAAGAAGTAAACCTGGCCATTGACCACAATGCATTATTGATGGATTTAATGCAGAAAGTGGGCGACAAGCATAATTTCCAGGTGCTTTTTCACGAAAAACCTTTTGCAGGTATCAACGGAAGCGGTAAGCATAACAACTGGTCGCTGTCTACGGACACAGGCATCAATTTGCTCGCACCAACTTCCAAGCCAAAAGAAAACCTCCGCTTCCTGACTTTCCTGATGAATGTGGTGAAAGCTGTTCACGATCACGCAGACCTGCTCCGTGCTTCTATTTCTTCTGCCGGTAACGAGCATCGGTTGGGGGCGAATGAAGCGCCGCCATCGATTGTGTCTGTTTTCTTAGGAAATGAACTGACGAATATGCTCGAAGAACTGGTGAATAAAGGCGAGATCACGCTGGAAAAAGGGGAAAATTTTTATTACAAATTGGGCATAACCCGCATTCCTAATTTGCAGCGCGATAACACGGACCGTAACCGCACTTCGCCATTCTGTTTTACAGGAAATAAATTTGAATACCGCGCAGTAGGAAGCTCGCAAAACAGCGCGTCGCCAATGATCGTTTTGAACACCATAGTAGCAAACCAGTTGCTGGAATTCAAAAAAGAAATGGATGAACGCCTTGCGGCAGGAGAGGAAAAGAAAGTAGCAACGGTAGAGATCCTGAAACGCTATTTTACAGAATCCAAAAACATTCTTTTCGAAGGAAACGGTTATTCTGAGGAATGGGTGGAAGAGGCCAAAAACAGGGGGCTTACCAATATCCGTGAAACTTACGAGGCCTTGCATGCATATAAAACCGAACGCACTATTGCTGCATTTGAAAGAATGGGCGTGCTTACCTCGCGTGAATTGCATGCACGCTATGAAATCGAATTGGAAAATTATGTCAAAAAATTGCAGATCGAATCCCGTGTAATCGGCGATCTTGCATTAAACCACATCGTTTCCACGGTTGTAAAATATCAGTTCAAACTCGCGCAAACGGCCCGATCGCTGACAGATCTGGAAATGCTGGAAGAGGCTGCGCCTATCAAGGAAATCATCAAGGACATTTCAACGCACATTGTCGTCATCAAAAAGCTTGTGCAGGAAATGACGGATCAGCGCAAGACAGCCAACAACATTGACGACCTTTTTGAAAGGGCGAAAATGTATGGTTCGGAAGTGAAAGGTTTCTTTGAAGAGATCAGATATCACGTGGACAAATTGGAATTATTAATCGATGATGAAGACTGGCCTTTGGCAAAATACCGTGAAATGTTATTTTTGGAATAATTTTAAAGCAAACGCTTTATTCAATAAACTATCGAGACTATGAATCCGGGATTTGATCCAGAAGAAATTGAAGTGCTGAAACAAGAATGTAAGGCGAAGCGATCAAGCTTTATACACGTTGAGGACGAGCTGGAAGATGATGAAGAAGACAACAACGAACATGCGCACGTTCAGTTTGTAGGCATGTATAAAGAAAAAGAAGTCATCTACGACGCGCTGATCTATACATTGAGATTGCACCATTCGACATTGGTTTACGATGCTGCTTTGGAAAGGCTGAAAAAAGTGATGCCGAATTACGTTTCCCTCGACGAGCGCCCGGACGATTACGTTTGTGACGATGAGCAAGACGAGGAGGCAGAATTAATGCTGACCGAATTCATCGAAGAGATCGAAGAAAATGAAGAGATCACGGTTCGCGAGCACATTGAAACGGACGAGACGTTTGACTATGGAATCGGGCTGGAAGTGGGATTGAACAAAACAGAAATCAATGATAAAACCATCAACGATTTCATCCTCCGCTTCAACGCCGGCCGCATCCAGCTAGATCCGACGCTTTATTCCTTCTCCGGAAGCGAAGAGCAGGATTGAGGTTTGAAGCGAACTTAGAAATAGCTCTAAATGAAAAAACCGCTTTTAAAGCGGTTTTTTCATTTAACATTATATTCCGTTCTGCAAATATTATAGCGCAGATTTAACAGTCTTGATAATACGCGCTGCTACTTTGTAAGGATCAGCAGCTGAGTTTGGACGACGATCTTCCAAATATCCGCTCCATCCTTTTTGAGGAACTAGAACCGGGATACGGATCGATGCACCGCGGTCAGATACACCGTAGCTGAAATCGTGGATAGAAGCAGTTTCGTGCTTTCCAGTCAAACGCAGGTGGTTATCTGCACCGTAAACTTCAATGTGTTCTTTAACAACAGGACGGAAAGATTCGCAAACCTTATCGAAAACTTCTTTGCTGCCAGCTGTTCTCAAAGCAGAATTCGAGAAGTTAGCGTGCATTCCGCTTCCGTTCCAGTCAAGCTCGCCCAGAGGCTTGCAATGCCAGTTGATAGCAACACCATATTTTTCACCGATTCTTTCAAGCAAGTAACGGCCAAGCCAGATCTGGTCACCAGCTTCTTTCGCGCCTTTTGCGAAGATCTGGAATTCCCACTGTCCTGCTGCAACCTCTGCATTGATACCTTCAACATTAAGGCCTGCATCAAGACATGCGTCAAGGTGCTCCTCAATGATCTCACGGCCAAATGCATTCTGCGCGCCTACTGAGCAATAATATGGTCCTTGTGGTGCAGGGTAACCATTTGCCGGAAAGCCCAATGGTTTGTTTGTATCAACATCCCAAAGGAAATATTCTTGCTCGAAACCGAACCAGAAATCGTTGTCATCATCCTCAATTGTCGCACGACCATTGGATACGTGAGCAGTTCCATCTGCGTTAAGCACTTCGCACATAACCAGATAAGCATCTCTGCGCAATGGATCCGGGCAAATGTAAACGGGTTTTAACAAACAGTCAGAAGAACCGCCAAGCGCCTGTTCAGTAGATGAACCATCAAATGACCAGTTGCTGCAATCTTCCAATTTTCCACTGAAATCGCTTTCAATTTTGGTTTTGCTACGTAAACTTTGGGTCGGCTTGTAGCCATCCAACCAAATATATTCCAGCTTGGATTTTGACATAATAGTACTAGATAAAGTGGTGACGAATTATTATAACGGCACAATATTAATGCAAAAATGTATTTCCAAAAAATAAAAACTAAGAAAAATTAACCATACACAGAATATTATTGGGTTTGTGGTAGTATTGTCAGTAAAAGATGTACTATTCTCATAAAAGTGGTGAAATTGTAAATGAATGCTTCCGGAGAATATTTTTGCAAAAACACTAAATCCGCGTTTCAATCGGACGTGCTTCATGTCAAAATGTTGCCAAAATGCAAAAATCATCTTTTTTGGCATTCCCGGAATAATATAAGGCTGCCATGGTGGTTATGTGCTTCATACACGTAAATTTGAGCGTCGCTTTGATAATGTCGACGGTTCTCTTATTTTAATTCCTATTTACTTTCCAAATGCATCTATTTTACCAGCCCGACTCGAAAATTTTTGAATTGGATGAAGAAGAGGCCAGGCACAGTTCCAAAGTGCTGAGGCTCGGCTCCGGCGACATTATATATGTTACCAATGGCAAAGGCACATTGCAGAAATGCGTGTTGAATGTTCAGGGCAGAAAGGCGGGTTACGAAGTTTTGGAATCACAGCAGATCGAAAGACGACCCTTTGCCGTAAATATGGTGATCGCGCCCACGCGCAAGGCCGAGCGCAATGAGTGGATGGTGGAGAAGATGACCGAGATAGGCGTGGAGCGCATTGATTTTGTAATCACCGAACATACGAATACAGACACGATCAACCGCGTCGTAAACCTCACCAGGCTGAACCGGATCGCTGCCGCTGCGATGAAACAATCACAGCAACATTATCTGCCGATCATCACGGTGGGCAATAAATATGAAGCGTTTGTGAGGGATGTAAAGGATTCTGTAAAATTAATTGCCTATGTGCCAGATCATAATAAGGTTGAGCACGTTTTTAGTAAAGTAAAAAAAGACCAGGGAACCACTTTATTGATAGGTCCTGAAGGAGATTTCAGTGAAAAGGAAGTTTCGCTGGCATTTGATTACGGATTTTCAACGGTTTCCCTCGGCCCGACCCGTTTAAGAACAGAAACAGCGGCCGTAGCAGGCTGCCATGCCATTAACCTGGCACAGAACATATTATAAAAGCATCAATGTATATGAACCGATCATTAGTGCGTTTTGGGAAATTTTTAGGGCTGGTCACATTAGTTCTGATAGGCACAGTAACATTGGCGCAATCATCGTTAAAGATTGCAAAACTTAAATACGGCGGCGGTGGCGATTGGTATGCCAACAAAACCTCTCTTCCCAATCTGATCAAATTCTGCAATACGGAGCTGAAAATGAACATTAACCCCACAGAAGACGTGGTGGAAGTGGGTAGCGCGGACATTTTCACTTATCCGTTTGTGCATATGACGGGCCACGGCAATGTTGTTTTCAACGATGCGGAGGCTCAAAACCTGCGCAATTATCTGCTCTCGGGCGGGTTTCTGCACATCGATGACAACTATGGCCTCGATCAGTTTGTGAGACGGGAAATGAAAAAGGTTTTTCCTGAGCTTTCATTTGTCGAGCTGCCTTTTGACCACCAGGTTTACCGGATCAAATATCTGTTTCCGGAAGGACTGCCCAAAGTTCATGAGCACGATGGCAAGCAGCCGCAAGGTTACGGGCTTATCTGGCAAGGACGATTGGTTTGCTATTACAGTTACGAAACAGATCTGGGCAATGGCTGGGAAGATCAGAGTGTTTACAATGATCCCGAGGAAATGCGAAGAAAGGCGCTGCAAATGGGTGCGAACCTGCTAAGTTATGCTTTCATGATTCTCTAAATACAGGCGTAGGCAATATAAAATAATTCCAAATTAGTTTTCTGAATTTCGGTTTTGTAAGTGCTTAGCCTTACTTTTGTACAAAGTTTAAAATAATATCATTTCATCTCGTTCCATGTATATAGTCCTTATCGTTTTTGTTGTACATTGGTATTTATCCCTTTTTTGTCAAACCTTTTTCCTACACCGTTACTCTGCTCATAAAATGTTCATTATGAGCAAGCCATGGGAGCGGTTCTTCTATTTACTGACTTATCTTTCCCAGGGGTCTTCCTATTTAAGTCCAAGAGCTTACGCGATTCTTCACCGGATGCACCATGCTTTCAGCGACACGGAAAAAGATCCGCACTCGCCGCACCATACTAAAAACGTGTTTACGATGATGTGGGAAACGAAGAATATTTATAATGCAGTGCTAAGCCGCAAGCGAGCAATTGAATCACAATTCGAAAGAAATTATCCGGAATGGCGCTTTATTGAAAAGTTGGGAGATTCGTGGCTTTCACGTTCTGGCTGGGCGTTGTTGTATACCGCATTTTACATCCTTGCCTACATTTATCTGGATATGCACTGGGCGTTTTTCTTCCTTTTGCCGATCCACTTCCTAATGGGCCCAATCCACGGCGCAATTGTAAACTGGAGCGGTCACAAATACGGTTACCAGAACTTCGATAATGAGGACAAATCAAAGAATTCTCTCATCTTCGATTTCTTAATGATGGGCGAGCTGTTTCAGAATAATCACCACAAGAGACCCAATTCAATCAATTTCGGATCAAGATGGTATGAAGTAGACCCAACGTACCCGGTGATCAAGATGCTGAATAAGTTGAAGATCATTGAGATTAGGAAGAAGGGGTAATGCACTACGTTATAAAAAACTTTGGCAGGTGTGAGATACACCTGCCAAGTTTGCTTATTAACACCACAAAAAATGAAATCCTTTTGAACTGCCGTTTTATCGGCATGTCTTATTAAGACAATACAAATAAATCATACAATACTTAAAAGGGCGTTAATAAAAAGTTAGAATTTGCTTAGAGCTTCGAAAATGTTACAACGAATGTTGTGCCCTTCGGTTGATTGGAGAAAATGTTGACATTGCCCGAATGCAGCTTCACAATCCGCTCCACCAGTGACAGCCCGATTCCATATCCCTTAATGTTTGCCGTATTGTCACTGCGGTAAAATGGTTGGAAAACCAGACTCTGATCTTCTTTCGGAATTCCCTTACCATTATCTGAAAAGCTCAACGTCAATCGCCTCGCAGACGTTTTCAAATTCACATTTACTGTATTGTTCTCGGAAAACTTGCACGCATTGTCCATCAGATTCAGGAACGCGGTTTTCAATAATGTAGAGTTTCCAGTCAGTTCAAGCCAGGTGTCGTCTTCGGGCAACTCGTCGAAATTGAGCTGAATGTTGTAGGAAGGGTTTGCTTGTGCGAGGCCCAGTCGGCAATCCAGTAAAAGATCATCAACGCGAATGATTTCTGTGAGCAGATCTTTTTGATCCTCGCTCACTTTCGCTAGTTCTAACAATGTATTCGATAGTTGCGCCAGCTCCTGAATGTCTTCCAAAACTGACTGAATAGTAAGCTGGTAATCAGCTGTATTTCGTTCTTTTAGCATACTGACTTCCAGCTGCGAACGGATCTTGGTCAATGGATTTTTAAGCTCGTGCGAAACATTAGCCACGAATATCTTTTGCATTTGGAATGCGGTTTCAATCCGGTCAAGAAGATTGTTAAATGTTGTCGTTAAGCGCCCTATTTCATCTTTTTGGTTCGGAACGTCCAGTCTGGTGTCCAGTTTTTGGGGCAAAATCCTTTCAACGGCATTCATCACCTTGGAAATTGGCCTTAATGCACGTTTCGAGAAAATCCAGCCAACGAGTGCCACGATAATGGTCACGATAAAAAACAAAACCGTGAGTAGGGTGCTTAAATTGGACAGATTGGCTTGTCCGTACAAATCTTTTGCGCCTAACAAAACCACGGCGCGATTGAAGGGATATTTGTAATACAACCCTACAACTTTATAATCGCCATCAGTGTAGCGGATCTGTCCGGCCTTCCGGATCTCGTCCAGCCAGAAGTTGGATACGTGAATGGATTTGGACTGAGGGCTGGTTGGGTTGCTGTAAATGAGGCGGTTCTTTTCGTCGAAAATGAATGTGTTTTCGTCGTAGATCAAATCTCGATTGGTTTCATCCAATGCTTTCAAAACCTCAGTATTCACTTGCGGGACTTTCAGCAAAAGTTCGGCTTGCGACTTGGCTTTGGACCTTAACCGATCGTAAAAGTCCTCATTAACATTGTAATAGGAAAAAAAGTAGATAGCCAGAAAAGTGATCAGAAGGATTCCGCTCACCAGCAGGGAAAACTGAACTGTAAGTCTGGTGCGGATCTGCATAATTTACTCTACTTTAAGCACATAGCCCATACCAAACTGGGTGTGGATCAGCTTGACAGGATAATCCTTATCGATTTTTTTTCGAAGATAATTTACATAAACTTCAATGACATTGGTGCCCGTATCAAAGCCGATATCCCAAACCTGCTCCGCAATCTCCACTTTGGAAATGACCCGGCCCTGGTTTCGGATCAGGTAAACGAGCAGGTTGAATTCCCTTGCCGTGAGATTGATCTTATTTCCTGACCTATGAACCGTTTTTGCGTCCAACGATATTTCCAGATCTGCAAACTTCAAAAGCTGCGCGGTATGAGAAACGGTTGTGCCGCGTTTGGTTAGTGCCCTTACCCGTGCCAAAAGTTCCTTGAATTCAAATGGCTTAACCAGGTAATCGTCCGCGCCGGCATCCAGACCCGTGACTTTATCATCTGTCGTGCCCAACGCGGTTAACATTAAGATCGGCGTTTCATCACCCCAGGTCCTGATCTCCCGGCAAAGCTCAATGCCGTTGATCCCGGGAATGATAATGTCGCTGATAATGAGTTGATAAGTATTGTTTTTTGCCAGCTGCCTGCCGATCAGGCCGTCATAGGCAATGTCCACTTCATATCCGTTTTCTTCCAGCCCTTGTTTAATGGATTGCAGCGTTTTCGGTTCGTCTTCAATAAGTAGTAGCTTCATGCGATGGGTAGGAATAATTCAGAAACATCCTTCCAATTGGAAACACGCTTATATGAGGTTTCTTTAACATTATGCGGCGCTGTAAAGAGGATGCCTGTGCCTTTGAACGCATTCAGGTTTCGCACGTGATCGTCAATCAGGTAATCGGACTGGATAATGCTTTTGTAACCGCAAAACACAACATTAGTCCACGGAATGAACGGGAAATGTTTTTTTAGCCATGCAAATTTATCGTTGAACGACGTTGGAAATTCCATGCAGGCCGTTGCCACAAATATTTCATAAAACTTAGACAGCTTGTAGACTGTTTCAACCGCCCCGTTCATCACTTCAATGTCGGCAAAAAAGCCAGGCGTATCAATGATCTTGTGCAGCTTTGCAAGTTGCTTGGGGTGTAAAATATCTCTAAAAGCGCTTTTTCTCAGCTGTTCTTCATTATATACCGTTGAAAAATCATTATGAACAATGTTGGCGAGTTTTTTGTGCGTGTTCGCCATCACATCATCCATGTCCAAGGTGAGTCTGAGCATTACATTATAGTTCTGTGCGTATCGAAATTTTCAAGATAATCGTGCACGCGTTTCAGGAAGAGTCCGCCCAGGGAGCCGTCCACAACGCGGTGGTCATACGAATGTGAGATAAACATCAGGCTGCGAATGCCGAGCAAATCGCCTTGCGGCGTTTCAATCACGGCCGGTTTCTTTTTTATTGCGCCAAAAGCCATGATCGCGACCTGGGGCTGCACGATAATCGGCGTGCCCATCAGATTGGCAAATGCGCCAATGTTGGAAATCGTGTAAGTCCCGCCAGCCAGATCGTCGGCCTTCAACTTGTTTTCCCGCGCTCTCTTGGCGAGATCATTTACTTTTCTTGCCAACCCAGGCAGATCATACTGGTCTGCGCGATGGATAACCGGAACAATGAGGTTTCCGTCCGGCAGAGCTACGGCCATGCCAATGTTAATCTCCTTCTTTTTAATGATCCGGTCGCCATCCACTGAAATATTGATCATCGGATAATCTTTGATCGCTTTTACCACAGCTTCAATCAAAATAGGCGTAAACGTGATGCTGTCGCCCGTTTTCCTTCTATACTCAGCCTTTGTATGCTCCCGCCACTGAACCACCGGCGTCATGTCGGTCTCGATAAAGGAAGTAACATGCGCCGAAATTCGCTTCGACTCAACCATCCGCTGCGAGATCATCTTCCGCATCCGGTCCATTTCAATGATCTCGTTGCTGCCGTTCAGTGATGTCGCAACTGGCATTGCCGTTGCAGGAGACTTTTTACGGTTATCCAGAAAGGAAATAATATCGTTTTTAGTGACCCGGTTTTCCATGCCCGTTCCCGGAATGGTGGCCAGCTCCGTTTCCGTGATGTGCTCTTCACGCGCAATGCTCAGAACAAGAGGGGAATAGAATGCATTGTTTTCCGGGCTATTTTTGGCGTATTCCAGTGCAGACTGTGCCGTTTTGGTAAGCACTTCCTCATATTCCTTTTCCAATACAGCCGCCGTTGCTTCCACCTCTGATGCCGCGCTAACCGGCTCATGGACAGGTTTATCCACTGGCTGCTGATCGCTTTCATCCACATCATTCTCCACTTCAATCTTTGCAACCGGGCTTCCTATGGGCACAACGTCGTTTTCAGCAACAAGCCATTCCGTAAGCACGCCGGAAAAAGGGCAGGGGACCTCCGTATCAACTTTGTCCGTGGCAACCTCCAATATCGAATCGTCCACCGAAACCTTATCACCTGCTTTTGCAAGTAAATGAAGGACAGTGCATTCCATAATACTTTCGCCCATTGGAGGCATTACCATTTCAACTATTTTCATAACTGGTATCTTTCATTCGCGGCAGCTTATTTTGTTGCCGAATGTATATTATTGTTCTCCTTAGCCTTTGATGGCAAGATTTGTTTTCAAAATGGTTTTGCGCAACAAATTCAGTGCATAGGAAGCGGTAAGCTCAATGTTGATCTTCCGGTTGTTGCGCAAGGTAAGTAATTGGGTGAATGTTTCCTCCGGTGTTGCGCAGGCGATCCAGACAGTTCCAAGCGGCTTCTCGGCCGTGCCTCCATCCGGTCCGGCAATGCCTGTCGTGGAAATCGCGAATGTGGTGTTCAGCACTTTGCGGGCACCCTCGGCCATTTCACGCGCCGTCTGCTCACTTACCGCCCCGAATGCCTTCAATGTCTGAGGTGAAACGCCCAGCAAATTCATTTTGACTTCATTGCTGTAACTCACCACCGAGCCCTGAAAATATTGCGAAGCGCCGGGAACACTCGTGATTTGGTTGGCAACGAAACCGCCCGTGCAGCTTTCCGCCGTCCCTACTGTCGCATTGTGCTGCTTAAGTAACGATCCGATCACTGTTTCCAGTTCATCTGTATCAAATCCAAAAACCCATTCTTCAATATACGGCATCAGTAATGCAACCTGCTCTGCCAGGTCGGCATCCAGCTGGGGTTGATCTGTTCCAGTGCCCGTAAGACGCAGCTTAACTTGCCCGAAATGAGGTAGATATGCAAGCTTTATATGCTCAGGAAGGGCATCCTCCCAAGGTGCGATCGTTTCGGCCAGAAAAGATTCTCCTATGCCGATCGTCCGCACCGATTTATGTTGAATAATGTTTGAAACGAATCTTGATTTCAGCCTGGGGAGGATCTCAAACTCCATCAGGCTCTTCATTTCGTACGGCACGCCGGGCAGCGAAACATAAATTACATCGTCTTTTTCAAACCACATTCCCGGCGCGGTTCCCCAAAGATTTGGAATGTAGGTACAATTTTTGGGAAGTGCAGCCTGCTGGATGTTCAGCTCGGTCATGGCGCGTCCGCGTTTTGCAAAAAACGCCGTGATCAGTTCCAGTGCCTCCTGGTTGATTTCAAGTTCAGTCCCAAAATATTCGCAAAATGTATGCTTCGTAATGTCATCGCGGGTAGGGCCGAGGCCTCCCGTCACAATAATAACGTTCACCCGCTGGCTGGCCGCCGAAAAGGCATCCAGGATGTCGGCTTTGTTATCTCCAACCGAAGTCTTTCTAACCGGCCGAATGCCTATATCAGTCAGTTGAGAGCCAATCCATTGCGTATTCGTATCCGTAATTTGTCCAAAAAGGATTTCATCACCGATCGTTAATATTTCAGCCCGGATTATGGGAGCCATAGTTTGAAATTGGTTGATTGAGACCGTTATTTTCCCAAAAATAAGTAAAATTAATCGTTATTGAGTACGTTTAGACCGTAGTCAGAATTTAACAAACACAATCGTAATGAATCACAAAATCTTAGCAATATTAATATTTTCACTCCTGGCAGCGACTAATTCACAGGCCCAGTTCAACTTAGGAAAAGTGCTGGATAAGGTGAGCGGGAAATCGGATGGACTTGGTGAAAATGAAATCGTATCGGGTTTGAAAGAGGCGCTGAATGTCGGGATTAGTCATGGTTCTGCGGAAGCTTCCAAAGTGGATGGTTTTTTCAAAAATGAACTGATCAAAATTGCCGTCCCGCCGGAAGCGCAGAAAGTCGCAGAGACATTGAGGAAGATGGGACTGGGAGATCAGGTGGATAAATTTACATTGTCACTCAACCGCGCAGCAGAAGATGCCGCAAAGAAATCAAAACCTATTTTTGTAAAGGCCATTACGTCCATGACCGTCCCTGATGCACTAGGCATATTAAAAGGCCAGGATGATGCGGCAACGCAATATTTGAAGAAGACGACGAATGAAGATTTGTATAAGACATTCTTCCCTGTTGTAGACTCTACGCTCAATCTGAACAAGGCGACGGACTATTATAAGGAAATCGTCGACACTTATAACAAAATTCCCTTGGTGAAGAAAGTGAACCCGGATTTAAAAGGTTATGCTACGCAAAAGACCATTGACGGGTTATTCATTTTGATCGCCCAGGAAGAGAAAAAAATCCGCGAAGACCCGAAAGCACGGGTTACCGATCTTTTGAAAAAGGTGTTCAAGCAGGCAGCAAAGTAATCTTTCAGAACTATAAATTTCCTCAATTGGTTACTTTTGTCTAAATATTAACACCTCATATGAAAAAATCAGAAATACATTTTAGTGTCGAACTTGACGACAAGAACATACCGGAAAAGATTTTTTGGAATGCTACTGACAACCCCAATGAAGGCATCAACGACACCCGCGCCATCGCCATCGCCGTTTGGGACCATTACCACAGAGGCACATTAAAAATCGACCTTTGGACCAAGGATATGGAAGTTTTCGAAATGAAACGCTTCTACATCGAACTCATGAGCGGCATCGCGGATACGCTGTTGACAGCTACCAATGACAATGTGATGGCAGATGCGATTGAAGGGGTTTGTGAGACGCTGAGCAAGAAGCTGGATGAGGAGATGAAGGCCGCGAAGTAGGGCGCTGTCGTCGTGTCTTCTGCCGCCCGGCGGCCCGGTCCGCTCAGACTGACAGGGTGCGCTACGAGCAGGTTGCGTTGCGGTCGTGTCTTCGGCTCCGCTCAGACTGACAATCCTCCTGCCCTGTCACCCTGAGCGGAGCCGAAGGGCTAGCACTATGGCAGCCTGCAAGTCATAAGACCAGCTCAACCTGATCCTTCTTCGGCAAACTCTTCACAATCAAATCATAAGAGTCCTTCACCCAGCCAAACAACGTCTCACTAGGAATGTTACCGGTGACGTAAACCGTGTTCCAGTGCTTCTTATTCATATGATATCCGGGCTTAACGTCCGGATATTTTTCTCTTAGCTCTTCTGCTTTTTCGGGATCGCATTTTGCGTTAAACTGGTGGGACGCTGAGTCCAGGGGGGTGAGGAGGAACACTTTGCCTTTTACCTTGAATACGAGTGTATCAGGACCGAAGGGCAGTTCTTCTGTTACGCCTGGCAGTTGCAGGCAAAAGTCTCTCAGCGATTCCAGGTTTATCTTGTTAATGCTCTAACGATCATAATGATAACGCAAATCAAAAACATGACGATGGAGATGCGGTTAATGCCATGCATCATGCGGAGATTAAAGGAATCGGGGGCATTCGGATCCCTTTTTTTGAAGACGCGAAAGAAGTAACCAAACACGTCGCCTAATTGAAAGTATCTTTTCATAAATTTTTTCTTTTTCTGTCTTTACCAACCCTGCTAAACCAATATTTCACGCTCGTCCGGCTCGATCCAGCGACCGTCTTCACGAATTAACCCGATCAATTCTTCTACTGCTTTCGCCGCGGTTACTGATCTTTTGATCACTTCCTGACCACGATACAAAGCAATTTTATCTTTTCCCATACCCACGTATCCATAATCCGCATCGGCCATTTCACCTGGTCCGTTCACGATGCAGCCCATAATGCCGATTTTCACGCCTTTCAAATGTTCGGTGTGCTTGCGGATCATGGCTGTTGTTTCCTGTAAGTCAAAAAGCGTTCGTCCGCAGGATGGGCAGGAAATGTATTCCGTTTTCGACATTCTGGTTCTCGCGGCTTGTAAAATGCCGAATGCTATGCTGTTGAATGAAGCGGCAGCTTTCAGCTTATCTGTATGATTGATATGCGTCGGGAATGTTGGCTGTAACAACACGCCATCTCCAAAACCATCAACCAGCAATCCACCAACGTCCGTAGCTGAATATAATGTCAGTTCATCGCCCAAATCGGTGGCGTACTCACGCTGGATAACAACCGGAATTTTGATGCCTTTTTCAACCAGTTTATAGAAAAACCGCCGCAGTTCCGGCATTGCATGCGCGTTGTCGGTGTGTATCAGCAGGACAATGTTGGTTGCCTCTCTGACACTTTTCAGAAGCGCATTATTCAGGGAATGTATGGTGCCTTTGATAAAATTCAACTGTGTTGAAACGAGTGCCTTATCGGTTTCAAGCCATTGTTCCGCCTCGAAAAGCGGAAATTTGTTTGCAGCATTTTCATGTTGCTGCCATTGCTCAAAATCCAGGATCTCACGCAAACCGTTTGGCAGCATGAACGGCACAGGGTTTTTCCCGGAATATATAAAATCGGCTCCCTGATCGTTCATAGCCCATTTATCCGGCACGGGCAAAAAGAAATGTCCGATGCTTTTCAGGTTTTCGAGCTGGGTAACTTCGATATTGGAATAATCCGCAATCACACGCGGCACGTTCAAATGACCGAAATTATAAACCTCTTTTGTATCCCTTCTTGTGTATTGAAATGGATTGATAGGGCAAGATTCAACCGGCTCGATGAAATCGTGCGGTGTTCTGTCAGCATAACGCTGGATTAACGCACGGGCCACAGGCGCTTCTTTTTCAGGTGCTTCCGTTAATGAAACACGGACTGTATCGCCCAAGCCATCTTCCAGTAATGTGCCAATTCCAACAGCCGACTTGATCCGGCCATCTTCCGCTTCACCTGCTTCTGTCACGCCAAGGTGCAACGGATAAGGCTTTAAGCCCTCTTCATCCAAACGTTGCACAAGCAACCGATATGCTTCCACCATCACTTGCGTGTTGCTGGATTTCATTGAAAGCGCAATGTTGAAATAATTGAATTCTTCACAGATCCGTAGAAATTCCAGCGCCGATTCCACCATACCCAGCGGTGTGTCGCCATAACGGCTCAGGATCCGGTCTGAAAGCGAGCCGTGATTTGTGCCAATGCGCATCGCTGTGCCATATTCCTTGCATATGCGCACCAATGGGATGAATTTTTCACGGATCCGTTCTAATTCCGCGGCATAGGAAGCATCGGTGTAGTCAATGACTTCAAAACGCTTGCGATCGGCGTAATTTCCAGGGTTGATCCTTACTTTTTCAACTATCCTCGCTGCCAGTTCGGCTGCATTGGGTGTGAAATGTATGTCGGCGATGAGCGGAACATTGATACCAAGCTTGCGCAGGCCATTTCGGATGTTTTCAAGATTTTGTGCTTCTTTTACACTGGGCGCCGTAATGCGCACATATTCACAGCCCGAATCCACCATTCTAAGCACCTCATCAATGGAACCTTGCGTATCCATCGTGTCAACCGTGGTCATCGACTGCACGCGAATGGGATAGTCGGAACCCATAGGCAGGTCGCCGATATTAATGGTGATGGTTTCGCGTCTTTTATATGCTGTCAGGGAAGGACAGTAAAGATTTGTCGTTTTTTCAGAAGCTGTAACTACTGCCATGGAGTTGTTATGATATTGGCAAAGGTCTTAAAACAAAAACACAATCGGAATTACAATCGTGCATTTTAATGCCTCAGTTTTCGATCCGCGTTCCTGAATCAACTGTGATGATGTAACTTTTTCCGCCTTGTTTTTCAATGGCTTCGGCCACCTCCTCGGCTTGCGTGGGCGCATATACAAACATGCAGCCGCCACCGCCCGAGCCATTGATCTTGCCGCCCAATGCACCCGCCGATAAAGCTGCATTCATCATGCGTTCTATCTTGGGCGTTGACGTCCTTTTATGGTCGCGGAGGTTTTTGTAATGTTTATATAAAAGTCCGCCAAAATGTTTGTCAAACTCCTCATTAACAGGGCTATGGATGCTTTGTGTTAACAGCACTTTACCTTCAAGAAGAATGTCGCGATCTTCGAGATTGGCCTTTAAAAGGCTCAGCTCGTCGTCGGTCAGCTTTGATTTGTAGTCAGCAGCTTTTTCAAAAGGCGTGGTGAAAATGGAGAACTCGGGTTCAAATTGCGTGACTTTTTTGATCACGTCTTCCATTCCGTAACGGCAACGCGCAAGAATGCCTAATGTGTCTTTCGGCTCCAAAGAATCACCCAAAACGAATGTTCCCAATGTCGGCGTAAGTGCTTCAACATGAATGATGGGTGTTGATTCCAGGTAAATCACATTGCCGATGGCCGTAGAATAATGATCCATCATGCCGCCGGGTTCGCCAAATTCGAGCACTTCGGCTGCATTGGCGACTTCTCCCAATTCTTTTTGAGAAAAACCAACCGGCTTATCGCTCATTTTATCCAGAAAATGTGCCCAGGAAACAATCAATGCTGATGAGCTCGACGTTCCGGAATTGATCGGAATGTTGCCGTGAATGACACATTCAAAACCTTTGGAAAAGGTCAAACCCTTTCGTTTTAAAACATTAATGGTGCTGCGGAAATAATCCCGCTGCACCACGTATGGAAATGTATCGTTTAGAGAAAACTCCTCTTTTAGCCCAAGATCGGGCAAATGCAGGATGATTCTGTCATCATTACGGTAATGCCCGTCGATGCTGATCCGGCGGGAAATGGCCGCTGCAATGACAGGCAATCCAAGATAATCCTGATGTTCACCAAATAAACATATACGGCCCGGCGTCGAAATCTTCATGAACTACCAGCTTTTCTTTTTATGGCCTACCAGACCGAAATAAAGGATAAAAATATACAACGGAACCATGATCCAGTAAGCCTGCTGCGTGCTTTTGATTGAATCTGCAATGCCGCCGTAAACCAATGGCATCACCGCGCCCCCGGAAATCCCCATTACCAGTAATGCAGACGCTATTTTGGTAAACTTACCCAGTCCGCTCAATGCCAAAGGCCATAATGCAGGCCAGATCACCGCATTGGCAAAACCTAAAATTGCAATGCAAAGCACTGATGCAAAGCCGGTTGTAAAGATCGCAGCAATGGTTACTACCATTCCGAGAACGGCCGAAAACATGAGATATGCCTGTTGAGATACATATTTAGGAATCAAAACAATGCCCAAAACATAGCCAAACATCATCCCACCCAATGTATATGTTCCAAAAAGCCTCGCTTCTTCTTCTGCAAAACCGAGCGAAACACCATAATTAATGATCGTATCCCCGGCAATTACTTCAACACCCACATAACAGAACAGTGCGATCACGCCCAACACAAGGTTAGGAAACTGGAAAACGCTCGTTTTTTCTACAACCGGCGCTGATCCAACCGGCGCTTCCTCTTCTTCACTTACTTCAACCAAGCCTTTCGACATGCGGATCAAAATCGCCAGACCGACCAAAACGGCTGTCAGAACGAGATAAGGGACAACCACTTTGTCAAGTTCTTCCTGGGGGTCTGTTGAGCTTGCACCGGATAAGAGCAATTTACCAATGATCACCTGGCTCAGAATCCCCGCCGATTTGTTGGCAATTCCCATGATACTGATCCGCTGAGCAGCACTTTCGCGTGGCCCGAGTATTGTTGCATATGGATTGGAAGATGTTTGCAAAACCGTCAGACCGATCCCAATTGTGAAAAGTCCGACCAAAAACACCGGATAGGAGGCCATTTCAGCAGCTGGAATGAAGATCAATGTTCCCGCCGCCATCACAAGCAGGGCCAGCGACATTCCGTTTTTGAAACCCGTCTTTTTTACAACATAAGAACACGGGATCGCCATGATCGTGTAGGAAATGAAAAAGGCGAATGTTACCAGGTAGGAACTGGTGTTATCAAGGGAAAATGCTTTTTTGAAAAAGGTAATTAATGTGCCGTTTACCCAGGTGATGAAACCCATCACGAAGAATATAACGCCAATCATAAAGAGAGGGCCAAGGTAGCTTTTTTTGTTGTCCATTTAGGTTTGAATTAATTGGTAAGGGTTATGTAGGTTAAAAATGAAAAATAGCTGTTAATACTCGTCATTCAGTCCGAAAATGCGCTTGTTGGTTTTCCATTTGCCCCGGGTGAAATCCGGAATTTCAATGGGCGCGCTTCCTTTTGCAATGGACATTTCGGATAATGGGCTGATGGCGCTCCATGTGGCCGCATCGTACACGTCAATGGGCGGTACGGTTTTTCTTTTGATGGATTCAATAAAGCCTCTTAATACGAAATAATCGATGCCGCCGTGGCCGGCGCTTTCTGCATCTTTCGCATATTTTGCCCACAACGGATGGTCGTTCTTGTCGAGATAGGCCTTGTCAGGTTCGGCGGTGTGTTCTTTTGGCGAAACGCCTTCTATATATATGCTGTGTCCGTCGTTCATCCAGATGCCGTTGGTCCCCTGCGCACGGAAAGCGAGCGAGTAGGGGCGTGGCGAGTTTGTGTCATGAACGAGTACAATGTTCTCGCCATTATGGCATTGGATTACGGTCGTAACAATGTCGCCGAGCTTGAAATTGACTTTGGCATTAGGATGATCCTTACCGCCATGATCAACGATGTATTTGTGTAAACCTCTCGATTTGGTAGCCGTGGAAGTCAGATAAGAGAATTTGTTGCCGCGGTTAATGTCCATCCAATGTGCCACAGGGCCGAGGCCATGCGTTGGATAAATGTCGCCGTTGCGGTCGACGGAATGTTGGGTGCGCCATTTGGCTTCCGAAAATCCTTTTTCACCAAATTCAACGCCAACACCGCCATTGCTTTTGCCATCATTCAGCTTAACAGACCGCAGATCGTGCTGGTAACCGCAATGCGCATAGGTCATTTCGCCAAACATTCCCTTGCGGACCATGTTCAATATCGCCATGACATCCCGGCGGTAACACACGTTTTCGAGGATCATGCAATGCGATCCGGTTTTTTCAAATGTGTCCACCAGGTCCCACGACTCCTGTAAAGTGACCGTGGCAGAAACTTCAACCGCTGCATACTTTCCAGCTCTCATGGCAGACAGCGTCATAGGAACATGCCATTGCCAGGGCGTTGCGATCAGGATCCCATCCAGGTCATCGCGCTTAACCATATTCAGAAAGTCCTCGTCACCCTTACCATAAACCGCCGGCGCTTTTCTTCCCGATTTCTTGATTTGTGCCAGGGAAGCGTTGATGGCGGCCGGATCAATGTCGCAGATTGCATTCACTTCCACATCCGGACGAAAAAGTGCCTGTTTCAGGTGACTGCGGCCGCGAAGACCTACACCGATAAACCCCAGTCGCACTTTCTCAGCTGCTTTCGCTTCGTTGGAATACATTGACGGCAATATCCCGATGGCGGGTCCGGCCATTAAGGCTTGTTGAATAAAGTCGCGTCTATTCATGACGTTGTCCATTTAAAGGTTCAGGATGCGGTTGGCCTGCCATCGGCACAATGGTTTCCAAGATCGCAATTTACATTCAATAACCGTATTTTTTAATTTTTTTTATTAATTCAGATGAAATGGAAATTCTTGCAAGTGGTGACGATTATTTTAAAAAATGAACAAATTGGAATTGCAAAGCGTTAACCCAACACAAGTGACCCCAGAAAGAGCATTACGTCCAGGCTCGAAGGCTTTAAGTGTGTTGGACACATACTTTGTAACGACATTTAAAGCGCATTTTATTTTAAGTAAATCATCATATGGCTCAAAAGGTGGCGGTGTTCCGGAAGGAACATTTCAATGCGGCTCATCGTCTTCATAATCCGGAATGGTCGGCTGAAAAGAATGAGAACGTGTTCGGTAAGTGCAATAATCCCAATTTTCACGGGCACAATTATGAGCTGATCGTTCAGGTGACGGGGGAAGTTGACCCTGAAACCGGTTATGTGCTGGATATGAAAGTGCTGAGTTCTGTTTTAAAGGAATTTGTGCTTGATCGTTTTGATCATAAAAACCTTAATCTCGACGTAGAAGAATTCAAATCACTCAACCCTTCCGCGGAAAATATCGCGATCGTTATTTATACCATATTAAGATCAAAAATTGACTCAGGCCTTGACCTGAAAGTTAGATTATATGAAACAGAACGGAACTTTGTCGAATATCCCGTCGACTGAAATGGTTGAGGTTGAGGAAGTTGGAAACGATCATGTATTTTCTTCGATCGACACGCCTTTGCGCAAAGATGCCTTTGCAATGGAGGACGACATGAAAATGGAGCTGATTGAAAAGCATTTCCGCCACATTATGGAAATCATGGGCCTGGACCTGACCGATGACAGCCTGAAAGGCACACCGAAACGGGTTGCCAAAATGTTTATCACAGAGGTTTTCAGCGGTCTTGATCCAAAGAATAAGCCAGCCGTTACGCTTTTTGAAAACAAATACAAATACGACCAGATGCTGGTCGAAAAAGATATATCGGTGTTCTCCAACTGCGAACACCATTTTGTCCCCATTTACGGAAAAGCGCACGTTGCGTACATTTCCAGTGGTAAAGTAATCGGCCTGTCCAAACTGAACCGCATCGTAGAATATTTCGCAAAACGTCCGCAAGTCCAGGAACGCCTCACCGTGCAGATTGCTACGGAACTGAAATTAGCGTTGGAAACGGAAGATGTGGCAGTTGTAATCGATGCACAACATATGTGCGTTCAGTCGCGGGGAATAAGAGATTCGGGAAGCTCCACTGTTACCGCGTTTTATGGGGGGAAGTTTCAGGAGGAGAGTACTAAAAAGGAGTTTTTGAGTTATTTGGGGATGTGATTCGTTAGCTTTAAAGACCAGCCCTGTCACCCTGAGCGGAGCCGAAGGGACGTGCAGCATGCCAGCAAGCATCCTACACGTCCCTTCGGCTCCGCTCAGGGTGACAGGGACAGTCCGCCCAAGGTAACAGAACTAATCAAACCTTACGCTTAACGCTCCTTGTGTTAAACCGTTGGTCCAACTCTCTCAAGCAACGCCTTCGTAGCTTTAATTCCATCATACTCAGAAAGCTTGCTTCCTTCATATTCAATTCCAGCGATTCCTTTGAAACCTGCGTCTTTAACGATTTTCAGGATTTTTGTGTAATCCGTTTCGATACAGTTTCCTTTTTCGTCAAAGTCATATGTTTTTGCGCTTACGCCTTTTGCGTAGGGCATTAGTTCTTTCGTTCCCTGATATCTGTCGTATGATTCTGCGCAGCCGCCGTCTTTTCTGGTGATGCAGAAGTTACCGAAGTCTGGCAATGTCCCTACATTTTTGAGGTTAACCTGCTTCATTACGCCTGATAACCATTGACCATTGGAAGAAGAGCCTCCGTGGTTTTCGACGATTACATTAATGCCTGTTTTCGCAGCGAACTCACCTAACTTACCAAGCCCGTCAACAGCAGATTTTGCTATTTCTTCAAAGCTACCTTTTCCGAATGCATTTACGCGGATGGTTTTGCAACCCAGATATTTCGCAGCTTCTACCCAGCGGTAATGGTTTTCAACAGCCTTGTTACGAACTGCAGCGTCCAATTCTCCCAGGCCGCCTTCGCCGTCGATCATGATCAGGTGTGCGGTAACGCCGTTGTCTTTTTGTCTTTGGATCAAATCATTCAGATATGTTTTGTCTTCCGCTTTGTCTTTGAAGAACTGGTTTACATATTCCACGATGGAAATGCCAAACTCTTTTTTCGCCAATGCCGGGAAATCGAGGTTAGTCAGTTCCTTCTTGAAAAGGGCTTTGTGCAAAGACCATTCTGCGAGTGAAATATCAAACCAGAGTTTTTTGGCAGGATCTGCCATTAGTAAGTCGGAAAAAGCAGTCGCTGCGAAGGCAGTAGCACCGGCTTTTTTAAGAAAATCGCGACGAGAAACGTACATTTTGGTTAGAATTTAGATTTATATTTATTATGGAATGTGAATTCTTGCTTCATTATACAGCTTCTCATTTTTCACCAGACTCGCTGCGTCCCAATCAATGTCCTTGATAAATGCATGCGCGCGAACGGGACAGTTTTCGACCCGGCAAAAGTAACAGCATTGATACAGGCACGGGTCTGCATGAACGAAAATCTCGGTTTCTCCCGTATGACTTTCTTTCAGTATATTCTCAAAATTATGAATTGTTTCATGCACTTTTTGCAGTTCCCAATAATATGGCAATGTCAAATGGCAATCAATGTGCAGATCAGAGCCGTATTGCTGCACACGAAGGTTGTGCACGTCGATCCATTCTGTTTTTTTGTTATCCTTTAATGTCTGCACCACTTTTTCCAGCAACGCGTCATCCACAGCGTCCATAAGCCCGGCTACGGATTTGCTAACAAGCAGGAACCCGTTATAAGCAAGAAATAAACCGAACAGGAGGGAAGCAGCGCTATCAATCCAGACGTAGCCCGTGAGCATAATGAGTCCAACGCTCACGATCAGGACCAGACTGCTGATGCTATCCGTCATCAAATGGCGTCCATCGGCGGTAAGTGCCAGCGAATTCATTTTCCTGCCTTCGGTTAAAAGCTTATAACCAATAGCAGTGTTTATAATGATGGTAAAAAGTATAAACCCGGAACCCTGAAGCAGGTTTTGAATAGGAGCTGGGTCCAGGATCCTGTTCACCGCTTCGATAATGATAAAAAGCGAAGCGATCATGATCAACGCACCCTCAAATCCAGCGGAGAAAAATTCTATTTTGCCGTGGCCGTAGGGATGGTTCCTGTCTTTGGGCTGCGCCGAAAGATAGATGCTGTAAAACGCAAAACCACTCGCTATAACATTGATGATCGATTCCAGCGCGTCGCTCAGGATGGCGTTGGAAGAGGTAAGATAATAAGCGAAGAATTTCAAACCCGTCAGGATGATGCTGGCTATAAAAGACAGCAGTATGAGACGTTGTTTAAGCTTATTTTGGTTTATTTGCATTTGCGATTTGAAATTCAGAGGCCAAAAATACTAAGAAAATGCGGGTTATAACCACAGAAAATAATTGGAAAACACTTTCAACCGAAACTGTCTACGAAAATGCGTGGCTCGAACTGAGCCATCGCGATGTGATCAACCCGTCGGGAAATAAGGGCATTTATGGGCTGGTAAAATTTAAGAATCAAGCCATTGGCGTTATTCCGCTGGATGCCGAGGGCAACATTTATCTGGTAGGACAATATCGCTATGCAATCGATGAATATTCCTGGGAAATTCCGGAAGGCGGCGGCGCTTTAAATGCAGATCCGCTGGACGCAGCCAAGCGGGAGCTGAAAGAAGAAACGGGTTTACTGGCTGAAAAATGGACCAAGCTTGCGCGCATTCATACTTCCAATTCCGCCACCAATGAAGAAGGTTTCCTGTTCATCGCCGAAGAACTGACGCAACAGGAAGCAGAGCCTGAGGATACGGAAGATCTGCAAGTGCGGAAAGTATCTTTGCAGGAAGCGGTTGACATGTGCATGCGTTCCGAAATTACTGATTCGCTGTCTGTATGCGCAATTTTAATGACCGCCAGACTGAAGGGAATCTGATATGCTTGAATCGCTTTTCTATGGGACGCTTACGGGAATAGGATTATGCCTCACTTTTGGGACCGTCTTTTTCTCATTGGTCCAAAACAGTGTTGATAACGGTTATAAAACCGGCGTGAAGATCGCATTAGGCGTTTTCGTCTGCGACATTATTTTTGTTTTCTTCGCTATCTACGGAACTGCATTACTGCCCGATATTCCCGATTTCAAGAAGTGGATGGCTGGTGCCGGCGTATTTTTCCTGATCGCGTTAGGGCTAACAAATTTGATTAAAGGTCAGCCAAAAATCGCCTATCCGACAACCCGGTTCGGCAATCTTCTTTATTATTTCACAACCGGTTTTTTTCTGAATGGGCTGAATCCGGTGAATTTTATCAGCTGGGTCACCATTGCTTCCTATATCCGCACCAATCTGCATTACAATTATCACCAGGTGCTTGTTTTTTTTGCGGCGAGTGTAGTGGCGGTCTTTCTGGTGGAATGTGGCATTGCGATCTTTGCGCACAAGTTGAAACGTGTTTTTACGCCAAGAGTGGTCACGATATTTAACAAAGTGACAGGCGTCGTTTTTATCCTGATCGCCTGCCAGATTGCTTATGTCAATTTTCTGCGTTAATGCGAAGGAGGCTCCGTTATGTAGCTGTTCTTTTGCAAAAATCCCTTCCAATCGTCCATCAGGAAATTCTTGAAAACGCGCGGAAACTTGTGCTGGCCGCCCATTTTGCCTTTGGCATTCATCCAGTCGTAAAAAGCTTTGTTCGGCAGCACAGTAACAAACACTTCCTTCAATGCATGACGCCTTTCCACGGCATAGTCATCATTAAGCTCTGCTAGTTTGGCGTCCAGTCTGGTTTTGAGCTCTTCTGCATTCACATCCGTTTCTTCTACACCAATATACCAATGATGCGCAAACATAGAACCGTATTCAATGCCGCAGACAGTGAATTCTTTAACCGTTAACCCCATCTCATCCGAAACCAGATCGACGGCTTTGTTCATGTTATCGACCGAAAGGTGTTCCCCGCAAAGACTCAAATAATGCTTCGTACGTCCTGTAATGACAATTTCACCTTTCGCTTTGTCCACAAATTTAACTGTGTCACCGATCAGGTAACGCCATGATCCGGCACAGGTCGACAGCAGCAATGCATATTCTTTCCCTTCTTCAACCTGATCAATCATTAAGGTCTCAGGATCGGATAACAATGTTCCTTCTGAGTCAAAGTTTTTTTCGTTGAAGGGAATAAATTCGAAGAAAATCCCATTGTCACAAACCAGCTCCATACCTTTTGCGCCCGGGCGGGTTTGGTAGGCGATAAATCCTTCGGAGGCAAGATACGTGTTAATGTAGATCAATGGCCTTGCCAGCAGCTTTTCGAAACCCTTTCTGTAAGGCTCAAACGAGACGCCACCGTGCGCAAAGACCTGCAAATTGGGCCATATATCATGAATGGTCTTTACGTTATAATGCGCAATGATCTTTTCCATCAAAAGCTGGATCCACGCCGGAACGCCCACGATGAACCCAATGTCCCATTCGTGCGCCTGCTTTGTAATTTCTTCCAGTTTCAAACCCCAATCTTTTTGCGCCGCGATTTTTTCGCCGGGTTTATAGTAAGGCCTGAACCAATAGGGAATCTGCTTGGCCGTGATGCCGCTTAAATCGCCTTCAAAATGTTTGTCCTGATTATTCAGATTTGTACTGCCGCCGAGCATCAGGAAGCCTTTTTCGTACAGATCATTGGGAAGATCCTTATAATGTCCGAGCGAGAGGATCTGGCGGATGCTGGTCTTCTGGATCGCGCGCGACATGGCCTTGGTGACCGGAATGTGCTTCGTAGCAGCCTCGGAAGTTCCTGAACTTAATGCATAATATTTGATCTGGCCGGGCCAGCAAATGTCTTTTTCTCCTTCAAGCGAACGGTGCCACCATTCGTTAAAGATCTTGTTGTAATCGTAAACCGGAACTGTTTTCTTGTATAATTCGTAATAAGCGCCTTTTTCACTGAACAATATGGATGAAAGCAGCTCGTCAAAATTGTATTTTTCTCCAAACTCTGTGTAGCGCGCCTTGGCCAGCAATTTCGCCAGCGTCTTTTTTTGCTGAATGTGAAGACTTGCTTTCCTGCGGTTAGCAACAATGTTGCTGATATGAATTCCTTTTTTTAATAAACTCCCTACTAATGCCATAGCTGAATTTTAAAATTATAAATCCCAGGTCGAAAGCTGTTTTAACGCCTCATACGCTGTCAGATCATATTGGCACGGCACAACAGAAATGTAGTTGTTATCCAGTGCCCAGACATCGGTATCCTCTTTTTCGGTGTCAAAATTCACGAATTCGCCTGCCATCCACAGGTAACCTCTTCCGTTCGGGTCTACGCGATAATCGAATTTTTCCTGCCATTTTGCGTGCGCCTGTCTGCAAACTTTTACGCCTTTCAACGGTAGGTCCGTCTTCTCAGGAATGTTAACGTTCAGTGCGATGCCGTTCGGTATGCCGTTTTTGAGCGCTTCTTCAGTAATGGATTTGATAAATGGAATGGCATGATCAAAATCCGCATCTTCCCGGTAATCCGTTAATGAAAACCCAATCGCCGGAATACCTTCTATCGCAGCTTCTATGGCTGCGGACATGGTCCCGGAATAAAGCACGCTGATCGAGCTGTTGCTTCCATGGTTGATCCCACTCACGACCAGGTCCGGTTTGCGATCCTTCAAAACATAATTTTTAGCCAGTTTTACGCAGTCGGCAGGTGTTCCGGAACATTCATATTCAACAACGCCTTCAAAAATATGTGTGGAATAAAGTCTTAGCGGTTCGCCAATCGTGATAGCATGGCCCATCCCGGATTGCGGGCTGTTTGGCGCAACAACGATCACTTCTCCAATGGTTTGCATCACTTCCACCAATGTCCGGATTCCTTTGGACGTTATGCCATCGTCATTTGTAACTAAAATAAGGGGTCTCATATAATTCTACTTATCGCCGGTCACATTAAGGGGTTTAAAAGTCCGAACTGACGAATGAAGTAATGCGGTTTTTAGGTTGAAAAAAGATTTATTTGTAACTGCTATGAGTCAAAATTAAGCATTATGCCATCATTCTCAATAAAGCCTGCAACCACAGCCGACATCCCAACCATCATCGGAATTCAGGAACAGACCTGGGAAGCAACTTATAGTGAAATACTTACGAGAGAACAGATTGACTATATGTTTGAAAAAATATATTCCCCCGAGTCTCTCGAGCGTCAGTTTATCGTTGAGCAGCATTCCTTCCTGATCTTGTTGAACGACGGCAAGCCGGAAGGTTTTGCATCTGTTTCCGAAGAAGGCCGGGAAAAGTTTAAGTTACATAAAATATATGTACTTCCTTCCACGCAGGGAACGGGTGCGGGAAAATATCTCCTGGCTGCGGTTGAAAATTATGTAAAGTCGGTCGGTGGGAAAAAATTAGGTTTAAATGTCAACCGGTACAATAAGGCAAAGGGATTTTATGAAAAAATGGGCTTTGCAGTGACAGGCCAGGAGGACATTCCCATTGGTCCTTACTGGATGAATGATTATGTGTTGGAAAAAGAACTGACTTGTTGAGCCGGTTCAGTTCTTTGGGCCAGTTTCATTTTTTTAATGTTCTTCTTCTGACTTTTCAGGCCTTGCAGTGGATGGTAATGGTTGCTGTTGCTCACATAATATCCCGTTCCGTCATACGTGCGTTTGTCCGGGTGCGCCTTACATTCAGGTGAGCATGCACCCTCCATTTCTTCACCGCATTTGTGACAAACCGGCACGTGCGTGTTACATTCTGCATTGGCGCAGTTGATCATGCGGTCGCAAGGTTCGTCGCAGATGTAGCAGCGGGAGATAACGGTTGGATTGACTTTGTTAACCTCAACCGCAATGCGGTTGTCAAAAACGTAGCATTTACCATCAAAATTTTCCCCGCCTTCTTCCAGCCCGTAACGGATAATGCCGCCATGTAGCTGATATACGTCCTGGAAACCCTGTTCGAGCAGATAAGCACTTGCTTTTTCGCACTTAATGCCGCCTGTGCAATAGGTTACGATCTTCTTATCTTTCAAATGTTCGATCTCGTGAATGTGATCAGGCAGCTCGCGGAGGTTATGCATATCAAATGTGATCGCACCCTTGAATTTGCCTAATTCATGCTCATAATCCGAGCGCATATCCACAAGCACCACATTCGGATCGTTAAGGATTTCCTTAAATTCAGACGGCTCCAAATGCTTACCCGTGCGGACCAGCGGATCAACACCCAGATCGGAATTGACGATTTCGTCCTTCACCCGGACATGCAATTTTTGAAAAGCCACTTTATCATGCTCTTCCACCTTAAACTGCACATCCTTAAACCGGCTGTCCGAACGCACGTAATTCATATAAGCCTCACAGTCTTCCGGTGTGCCGGAAACTGTTCCGTTCAAACCTTCCGGCGCAATGATGATCCTGCCCAGAAGATTGTGGTGCACGCAGAACAAATGATGCTCATCGCGATACGTTTCCGTGTCTTCGATGGGCGCATAGAAATAATATAAAATTACCTTGAAAGGCTTCATTGTTGCATTAGTTGATGTATTCCAAAGAGGAAAGGGTTATGTCCACGCAGCTCTTTCCCCCAAATCAGGTGCAAATATACGAAGAAACGCACTTTAACGAAAATGCGCGAATTGGACTTTTGCACGAAGCAAACTATTGAAATGATTTCTATATTTTTACCGCAATCAACGCATTCCCAAGCATTACTCCGTTCACATTATGCACATTGCAATCATTGGCAACATTGGCGCAGGCAAGACGACATTAACCCAAATGCTGGGTGAATATTTCAAGTGGGACGTCATGTACGAAGCCGTCGAAGGCAATCCCTATCTTGCTGATTTTTACCAGGATATGGATCGCTGGGCATTTAATCTGCAAATCTTTTTCCTTAATAACCGCTTCGCACAGGTCCAGAAAATACGCGAAACCACTTACTCGACCATTATTCAGGACAGGACCATTTACGAGGATGCATTTATTTTTGCAAGAAATCTGCATGAGTCCGGCGTGATGACCGAGCGGGATTACCAAACCTATCTTTTGCTTTTTGAATCCATTATACGGACCGTGTCCCAACCGGATCTGTTGATTTACCTCAAAGCAGACATTCCGAAGCTGGTTTCGCAAATCAAAAAGCGGGGCAGGGACTTCGAAGCCGACATTTCAACCGATTACCTGACAGCACTCAACCATTATTATGATGATTTTGTCAAACATTACGATCATGGCAAAATCATCGAAATTGATGTAAACCAAATGGACTTTGCTTCTAATCCAGACGATTTCAACTACATCGTTTCCAGGTTAAACAAGGAGTTGTTTTACATCTGAAAATCAGACCATTAATAAATGTCGATTAAAGCACGCATGCTAATGCCTTGTTGAGGATCTGATTGCTTTTAAGGCTGAATGTGTAAATCTTGCGCTCCTCGGGAAGGATGATTTCAATCTTGGATGTGCCTTTCATTTTCTCCAGTTCCTGAGGCGTAACCGGCGAGGAAAGCATAAATGACTTGTTCCAGAAATTGCGGTCGGAAGTGGTTGTAAAAAGTGAAAAAGTGCCTTCTTTGGTTGTAAACCTTATTTCCGTGAACATTTGCACGTGAAAAATGAGTTCTACTTCTTCATTGTGATAGGTAAAAATCTTCTCTTCCCCCGTCCTCGACAGGCTCAGATATTCCTTTTTATCCACCAGCTGAACAACTTGATAATATTCCGTTTTGTTCGTGGATCGGCTCACTTTGGTCAAGCACTGAGCGTGGCAAACAGACTGGGAAGCAAAAACGAGCCCAATAACGCCAAGCAGCGCAATCACTTTCATGTGGTGGTAGTCCTTCAAACTATTAAGAAAAATCAGGGATCGTCCAATTAATAGTAAATATATGCTAATTTTTTAAAAAGGAATGCCATAAAAAAACCTGCGCCGGAATACAGCGCAGGTTGTGACCAGGAGGAGAGTCGAACTCCCATACCCGAAGGCACTACCCCCTCAAAGTAGCGTGTCTACCAATTTCACCACCTGGCCGAGGATTTTGCAAAAGTACTATTTAAATGATATGCCGCAAGGCTCTGGGAATGTTTTTTGAGTGTTTTTTATGGAGACTTCCGTCGTTCAATGTCGGGTTTTTTCTATTGTAATGAGAATGAGGATGCTAACTTTGCCCATGTTTAAAGAGTGATGACTACATCTTGCTATTCCATTAACACATGAACTTCATTTACTTCCCTAGCCTGGTTATTTCTGCGTTATTGACGGGGTTGTCTGCCGGCTTATTCTATTCCTATTCCTGCTCGGTTAATTTGGGCTTGCATAAATTGCCTGATGCGGAATATTTGCGTGCAATGCAGCAGATTAACAAAGCGATCCTGAACCCTGCATTTTTCGCTTCGTTCATGGGTTCAGTTCTGGTGCTTATCCTGGCGAGCTGGCTTAGCTATTCCTTACAACATGCTTTTCAACTCAAAATGCTGTTAACGGCAACCAGCATTTACGTCGTAGGCGTTTTAGGAATTACTATTTTCGGAAATGTGCCACTGAATGACGCACTGGCCAACTTTGATATTAATACAGCGACTAGTAGCGAGATTGCCAGACATCGCTTATTGTTCGAACAGCCATGGAATAATCTTCATACCGTCCGCACTTTCTGCGCATTTGCAGCCTTTGTATTTACATTGATTTCTTTTTATAAACTAAACTAGAAAGGAGTATTCCTTTCTAGTTTAGTTTATAAAAAAATGCAGCGCATCAAAAGGCATGCGTGCCATGTTGCTGGGCTTGAAGTTTGTGATAAGTGAAATATGACACCATGAGAACGACTAGAACGATCAGCGGGAATATGGAGTTGAAGCCGAATCCGTCTACGACGGTGATACTGATGCTTGCACAGAGGAAGTCGAAGACGAAGCCGGCATAAGCCCATTCTTTAAGGCGCGGCGGAACTTGCGGCAGCATTAATGCTATTGTGCCGGCAATTTTGAAGGCTGTGATCATCGGGCCAAAATAATCTGGGTAACCCAGATGCCGGATTCCTTCGCGGGCCATTTCAGTATGGGAAGTGAGCGCGGGCATGACGCCTTCAAACAAAAAGATCAATGTTGTTGAAATCCAGAAAATAATGCGGGTCGTTTTCATGACAGTAAATGTTTGATGGTTGAGTTTGTTTTTGTTGATACAAATCTACCGCACATCCGGCCGACAGACGCAGTGTAAATACGACGAATTAGAGGGTACAATGCGACAATTCGATTGCCGTAATTCCATTGGGGCAATTCCATTGGGGCAATCCCATTGCGGCAATTCCATTGCGGCAATCGAAGTTTCTTAGCTCAATCAGCAAGCTTTTTGCGGATTGCTTCTTTGTCGCTTTCTGTTTTGGCGAGGGACAATGCGGTTTGCCAGTGCATCATTGCCTTTTGATCATCGAGACCCGTATAAAGCGTTCCTAAGAGGGCAAAGTAGAAGTGATTGTCGGGCATTTGCAATTTTTCTGCTTCTGCGATTGCGGCCGCTTTTCCCCTGACTTTTGCAACAGCGTAGGTGCGGTTGAGCGCTGTGATAGGGGAGTACTCGCGCTGTAATAACTGATTGTATAGATGCAAAATCCCGTCCCACTTTTCGGGGGCTGTCTGCCTGTTGCGTATGCCATGCAGCGATGCCGGCTTCGAGGTGATATTTAGACAAATCATTTCCCTGCCCGGCCATTTTTAGAAAGTAAGCGCCCTTACTGATCAGGTCTGTGTTCCAAAGGCTCGAATCCTGATCGTCATAAAGAATCAGGGAACCGTTGTCATTCATTCTCGCATCGAAGCGCGAAGCATGAAAACACATCAGCGCCAGCAGTGCATTTACTTTCGGTTTGTTGGTTTCGGGATGCTCGATCAGCATGGTGCAAAGGCGGATTGCTTCAAGACATAAATCCTTTCTTAATGTATTGTTTTGATTAACTGAATAGTAACCTTCATTAAACAACAGGTAAATGGTCTTCAAAACCGGTTCCAGCCTGGCTTCAATTTCCGTTAAAGGCGGCATTTCAATAGCCACTTTTGATTCGCGCAACTTTTCTTTCGCCCTGAAAATGCGTTTGCTGACGACTTCTTTATTTGTCATGAAGGCGCTCGCTATTTCGTCGGTTCCGAACCCGCAAAGAATGCGCAGCGAGAGGCATATCTGCGATTCGTGGGAGATGGAAGGATGACAAACTGCGAACATCATTTGCAGCTGGCTGTCTGTAATGTTTTGGAATGAAAGGTCAATCTTGGCGCTGTCTGATTGTTGCGCGGTCTTTTGCAATTCCTGCGCGATTTTGTCCCGGAAGATGGACTCCCGATGGAGGTGGTTTTTAGCTTTGTTCTTCGCTGTATTATAAAGCCATCCCGCCGGATTGGGCGGGAGGCCTTCTATGCCCCAGGCTTGCATGGCTGCCTGAAACGTTTCACTTGCAATATCTTCGGCCACCTCAATCTCCCGAAACCCGAAATGCCTGCAAAGCACGGATACGATTTTCCGGTATTCGGTCCTGAACAAATGTGGGATGACGGGTCCGTGGTCGGGCATTGTTTTAGCTTTCGTGCACAGAAATGATTTTCCGGACTTCAACACTATTGCCTTCACCATGCAGGATCGGGCAGGCTTGTGCCATTTCAACGGCCTCATCGAGGCTGGCTGCTTTAATGATGATGAAGCCCGCAACCGATTCTTTGATTTCGACAAACGGCCCGTCTGTCATCACATTGTTTGGTTTAAGCACCTTCCCTTCGACAGCTAAGCCCTTTCCGCCGCTGAATTTGTTCTGGGCCGCAATGCCGCCAACCCAGTCATGATATTGCTTCATAAAGCCTTCCATTTGTTCGGGCGAGGGCTGGGCTTCCTTGGTCAGCAAATCCAACCGCATAATTACAATGTACTCTTCCATATTGTTCTCAATTTATGGTTAATGATAAATAATTTACATCCCCATTACAAATGAGTATGGACGAATAGGACATTGCTGCAAGTATTTCTTTTCAATTATTTACCAAACAAAAAAGGGATGTGACAGCGAGCCACATCCCTTTTTCTCAAAACATTTAATTACTAGCGAACCTTGAAGAACCGCATGTTCATTTCCTGATTGCCATAGTAGACTTTTAGGAAATAATGACCTTCATTCAAGCCCGTTACATTCAGTGGTAAAGTATTTTTTCCTTCAACCACATCCTGCTCAGCCGAATTCAGTTTGATGCCGCTGATGTTGTAAGTTTCAACTCTTCCTTTTCCGGCAGATTTTGAAATAAACTCAACATTAACAACGTCTCTAACCGGGTTAGGCGATACAAATGCTCCTGTAATAGCTTCATAACGAACTGTAACAATGCGACTGGAAAGGAATTTACCATCCTGGTCGACCATTTTCAGCTGGTAATAGTTGTTGCCGTAAACCGGTGATTTATCAACGAATTTGTATTCTCCAACACGCTTGTCAGACAATGGCAACTCGCCGATCACATTCGGAACCTTCACCTGGCTATCGTAACGGATCACTTCAAAACCTTTACCATTCTGCTCGTCAGTCACATTCCATGAAAGCTCAACGCCTTCTTCCGCTGGTGCAGCAGCAAACCTGGCGATGTAGATCGGAAGCACTGCATCAATTTTAAATGCCATCGTCTGAACACTTGATTTGCAAGAACCGCCTTCAATTTGAAGCGTGTAGTCACCTCTTTCAAGCGCAGCGTAGCTGATCTGCGGACGGTCACTGGTCAAATTAACCCGTGCAGAACGCATTACCGTATTTCCTTGCATGATCTTCCAGTCGATGCTGGCAACATTGTTACCATGGAAGTTAAATATCAGGCCAGTCTCAGTTTGGTTGTAGACAGATTTCAAAATTGGTCCGTACTCGCATGGAAGGCGGTTATCAACCGTAGTTACATTAAATGTGCTTGAACTAACCGTTGATACGCAATTGCCACCTTGAATTTCAAGTGAGTAAGAGCCTGCATTAAGCGCTGCAAAGGTGATCGCAGCAGAGTTGCTGGAAAGATTTCCAGTTGTTCCGTTTGCCACTATCGCTCCGCCTTGTCTGATCCGCCATGTGACAGATGAAACGCCTACACCATTAAAGTTAACAGTCAAACCGGTAGCTGAGACATTAGCAATGCCTGAGATTGTCGGGCCGCTTGCGCAATTTGTCGAGCCGATGGAGAATGTTTTCGAGCTAACAGTCGAGATACAGTCACCACCTTCAATTTCCAAAGTATAAGTTCCGCCGCCCAGTGCTGCAAAAGAGATGTCAACCAGAGAGGAAGTCAAACCAGGAGTCTTACCGTTACGAACTACATCCGCACCGGATTTGATTCTCCAGGTAATGTTAGGAACGCCGTTACCGTCAAATTGGAAACGCAGGCCGGATGCCGAAATGTTGCTGATCGTGCCCAATGTCGGACCGCCTGGGCAAGTTCCTGCATTGATAGTGAAGTTTGAAGAACTTACCGTAGATACGCAGTCACCACCTTGGATTTCGAGTGAATAAGTGCCTGCACCCAGCGTAGCAAATGTTAACGCCGCAGAGTTTGAGGTTAAGTTACCTGTTTTACCATTTCTGATCACATTACCGCTTTGCTTCACGCGCCAAGTGATATTTGGAACACCCACACCATTGAAATCAACAGTCAGGCCAGATGCCGAAACATTTCTAAGACCTGAAATTGCCGGGCCGCTTGCGCAGTTTGGTGTTGCAACCGTAAAGTTTGAAGTGCTAACCGTAGATGTACAGTTGCCGCCTTCAATTTCCAGAGAGTAGTTACCCGCTGCAAGGCTTGCGAATGTGATAGCTGCTGAATTAGAGCTCAAAGTGCCCGTTTTTCCGCTTGCTACTACATTTCCG
This sequence comes from Dyadobacter alkalitolerans DSM 23607, assembly GCF_000428845.1. GTDB lineage: Bacteria > Bacteroidota > Bacteroidia > Cytophagales > Spirosomataceae > Dyadobacter > Dyadobacter alkalitolerans. Next base: position 118,945 of record NZ_KE386806.1, read on the forward strand.
CTTAGCTTCACGCGCCATGTTACTGTAGAAACGCCCACGCCGTTGAAATTGAATGTCAAACCAGTAGCAGAAACATTTGTGATGCCGGAGATCGATGGTCCGCTTGCGCAGTTAGTCGAGCCAATGGAGAATGTTTTCGAGCTGACAGTTGATACACAGTCACCACCTTCAATTTCCAATGTATAAGTTCCACCGCCAAGTGTCGCGAATGAGATGTCAACGAGTGAGGAAGTCAAGCCAGGAGTCTTACCATTGCGAACTACATCCGCACCGGATTTGATTCTCCATGTAATGTTAGGAACACCGTTACCGTCAAATTGGAAACGCAGACCAGATACCGAAATGTTACTGATCGTGCCCAATGTAGGACCGCCAGGGCAAGTTCCCGCGTTAATCGTAAAGTTCGAAGTGCTTACCGAAGATACGCAGTCACCACCTTCAATTTCCAGAGAATAAGTGCCTGCACCCAATGTGGCAAACGATAATGCAGCGGAATTTGAGGTTAAATTACCTGTTTTACCATTTCTGATAATATTTCCGCTTTGCTTCACGCGCCATGTGATATTTGAAACGCCCACGGCATTAAAATCAACAGTCAAGCCAGATGCCGAAACGTTCCTGAGACCCGAAATTGCCGGGCCGCTTGCGCAGTTTGGTGTAGCAATCGTAAAGTTAGAAGCACTTACCGTAGAAGTACAGTTACCACCTTCAATTTCCAGAGAGTAATTACCCGCTGCAAGGCTTGCGAATGTGATAGCTGCTGAATTGGAGCTTAAACTTCCGGTTCTTCCGTTAGCCACAGTGTTGCCATTTAGCTTCACGCGCCATGTTACTGTAGAAACGCCTACACCGTTGAAATTGAATGTTAAACCAGTAGCAGAAACACCCGTAATGCCGGAGATCGATGGTCCGCTTGCGCAGTTTGTCGAACCTACTGAGAACGTTTTAGAACTTACTGTTGAGATACAGTCACCACCTTCAATTTCCAATGTATAAGTTCCACCGGTAAGTGTTGCAAATGAAATGTCAACCAGTGAAGAAGTCAAGCCAGGCGTTTTGCCATTGCGAACTACATCTGCACCGGATTTGATTCTCCAGGTAATGTTAGGAACGCCGTTACCGTCAAATTGGAAACGCAGACCAGATGCCGAAATGTTGCTGATCGTGCCCAATGTAGGACCGCCAGGGCAAGTGCCTGGGTTAATCGTAAAGTTTGAAGTGCTTACCGAAGATACGCAGTCACCACCTTCAATTTCAAGAGAATAAGTGCCTGCACCTAATGTTGCAAATGACAACGCAGCAGAATTTGAGGTTAAATTACCTGTTTTTCCATTTCTGATAATGTTTCCGCTTTGCTTAACACGCCATGTGATATTCGGAACACCCACAGCATTAAAATCAACAGTCAGGCCAGATGCCGAAACATTCCTAAGCCCGGAAATTGCGGGGCCGCTTGCGCAGTTTGGTGTTGACACCGTGAAGTTAGATGAACTAACAGCAGAAGTACAGTTGCCACCTTCAATCTCCAATGTGTAACCACCAGCTCCAAGGCTTCCGAATGTGATAGCCGCTGAATTGGAGCTCAAAGTGCCCGTTTTTCCGCTTGCCACCGTGTTGCCATTTTGTTTCACGCGCCATGTTACTGTAGAAACGCCTACACCGTTGAAATTGAATGTCAAGCCAGTAGCTGAGACACTCGTAATGCCAGAGATCGATGGGCCGCTTGCGCAGTTCGTCGAGCCGATGGAGAACGTTTTAGAACTTACTGTTGAGATACAGTCGCCGCCTTCAATTTCCAAAGTATAATTTCCGCCGCCGAGTGTTGCAAATGAGATGTCAACCAATGAAGAAGTCAAGCCAGGAGTCTTACCGTTACGAACTACATCCGCACCGGATTTGATTCTCCAAGTAATGTTAGGAACGCCGTTACCGTCAAATTGGAAACGCAGACCTGATGCCGAAATGTTGCTGATCGTGCCCAATGTAGGACCGCCAGGGCAGCTTCCGGGAACGACAGTGAAATTAGAAGTACTAACAGAAGAAAGGCAATCACCACCCTCGATTTCAATCGAGTAAGTGCCTGCACCCAGACTGTTAAAGGAGATCGATGCCGAGTTTGTGCTTAGGTTACCTGTTTTTCCGTTTCTAACAACATTACCGCTTTGTTTCACGCGCCATGTCAGGTTAGGAACACCTGAACCGTTGAAATCAACAGTAAGGCCGGTAGGGGAGACGTTTCTGACATTTGAAATAGATGGTCCGCTTGGGCAATTAGCCTGGTTTATCGTAAATGCCTGCGAGCTAACTGATGATGCGCAATCACCACCTTCAATTTCCAAAGTATAATTTCCGGCTGCCATTGAGCCGAATGAAATATCAACATTTGTAGAAGACAAATTTCCTGTTTTACCAGATCTCAGAACATTGTTCCCGGATTTTATTCTCCAGTCGATGTTAGGAATGCCGTTGCCAGAGTACGAAAAGCGTAAAGCAGTTTGCGAAATATTGGTGATCGTTCCCAAAGTAGGACCGCCAGGACAGTTAGGCTCAGGGTTTACTACCGAGTCAGGGTTTTTAGGAAGTTCGTTCCAGAAGCAGCTGAGGACCTCGTTATAGTTCAATGAAAATCCCATATTCGGGTTCATAAAACTTCCGTTTTCACCTTCGAGCGTCTGACGGATCAAACCCATTGAGATTGCATCCCTGCTGTATCCGTTCGTTTCACGGTGAAAGTTCACACGAAGCAAACCATCCTTGATGATTGCATATTGAAATGTTCTTACACCATCACCACCCTTATACGTTCCGAGCATTAAGCCATCTGTGATAGGCTTATTGTTACAAGGAATCATATTTCCCTGCTGCGTGCCCAGATAGGTGTTACCCATTGTACTCGGGTCGATGGAGTTGATACAAGTATTAACAACCCGGTTTCCCTCCGTGTTGTTAGGGAACTTGTTGTTGTCCATGTGAAGCAGAATGGCCGTATTCTCAAAAGCCTCATTCTTACGGTTTGGATCCGGGTTACCGTCCCATCTGATGTAAATCCTGTTTTGGTGGATAATCGTGTAAACCGGCTTTCCACCCACGTTTCCAAGGAATTCGTCGTGCGTCCACTTTAAAGGTTCATTGGTCCCGGGTTTGATCCCACAATAAACCTGCGATGCTACAGCCAATTGATTTTTCCGTAACGCATCATCCGAGGTTGCCGCCATGAGGCCGAGCAACCCGCTCGCGAAAATTAACTTCTGTAAAAGTTTCATCAATGTTTAAAAAGTAAATGTTTGAAGAATTAAATGAATGGGTTAGTTAAAAAAAGCATAAGAAAAGACTCCGGGAAAGGGAGTTTTGGCGTTTTCAGTTGAAGGGACGAACCCAATATTGAAAATCTTATGGTAGGAGAGTGCAACTAGTTGAAAAAGAGTAGTTAATGACTTTTGGAAATAATTGATATAACGAATAGAATACGTTTGTAGAAGTATAATCTGTCGAAATGTAGTAATTATTTTGTTAGTAGCAAGAGGGAAAATTAAAATATTAAGAAGATATAATAATCGTAAAATAAAAAGTTCCACTTCAACTACGTATTATTTTCGCCCATAATCTGCGCTGGCAGGCCGGGAGGCTATTTTTCCTGTTATTACAAATTCACAACAGCTCCGAAAAAAATTTTACGCTGTCATTTGTCTTGTTAACAGACCGTTAGTTCCTCTCGAAATCTGTGTAGCACAAAAACTTTTGTCTGTAATTTGGAAGGATATTTTAAAAGTGTACCTTTGCACCACGATTGAGGAACGGGACACGAGGAAAGAAGCTGAGGTTTAGCAGCAAAACATAACCAACCGATTCCGTAGCTCAGCTGGTAGAGCAATACACTTTTAATGTATGGGTCCTGGGTTCGAATCCCAGCGGGATCACAAAGGCGCCTCAAAGGGCGCTATTTTTGTTTAATTGCAATCTCATAGCTCAGTTGGAAGAGCAATACACCGGAACGCCGGCCGCTTTTAATGTATGGGTCTTGGCGGTGCCGCGATCGGCTTTGAATCCCAGCGGGATCACTTGAAGAAATAACAAAAAGCATCAAAAGCCTGTAAATCAAAAGATTAGCAGGCTTTTTTCTTTCCGCATTACCCCAAAATATTCAATTTTCTACAAATTTTTGATGCGTAATTCGGTGAGTTCGAGGATCTGCAAACTTCCCTGCAACAATAGGGCGCGCGAACCTAGCCACAATCCCAACAACCCGCTTTTTGGCTAAACCAAAAGCAGATATGGCTAAATGAGGGCGAATGGCGCCAGCGATCTTTGCATAAACAAAAAGGATCAGTTATGCGTGTATTTGTTACGGGAGCCACGGGCTTCATTGGCACAGCCATTGTGCGGGAATTAATTGGAGCGGGCCATCAGGTGTTGGGACTGGCCCGTTCGGAGGCTTCGTCTCAAAAGCTTATCAATGCAGGTGCGGAAGTTCACCGGGGCGATCTGGAAGATCTTGATAGCCTTCGCAGCGGTGCGGCACATGCCGACGGCGTAATTCATGCCGGTTTCATCCATGACTTTACCCGGCTTGCGGAAGTTTGTCGGGCAGATAGTGTGGCGATTGAAACGATCGGTAACATATTGGCGGGTTCCGACAGGCCTTTTATTGTAACGTCCGGTTCCGCATTGGTAAGTCCGGGAAGGATAGCCACCGAAGATATCATTGCGCCGGTCAATCCGGCCTGGCCGCGGGCGTCCGAACAAGCGGCAGATGCCGTAGCGACATTGGGAGTTAACGCTGCAGTTATCCGCTTGTCGCCATCGGTACATGGCGAAGATGATAATCATGGTTTTGTTTCCATTTTGCTCAATATAGCGCGTGAAAAAGGAGTCTCTGCTTATGTTGGCGACGGGCAGAACCGATGGAATGCAGTTCACCGCTTTGATGCGGCTGCACTATACAGACTCGCTTTGGAGCATGGCACATCAGATGCTGCTGCCCGGTTTCATGGTGTTGCGGAAGAGGCGATTCCAGTTAAAAGCATAGCGGAAGCGATTGGCAGACAGCTGAATATGCCCGTCGTGTCGGTTGCCCATGAAGCAGCGGCCGAACATTTTGGCTGGTTCGCTCATATGGCGGCTATCGATTGCCCGACATCAAGCAAGCGCACGCAGGAGCAATTGAACTGGCATCCGACGCATTCAAGCTTGCTTGCTGCTATTGAAAGCGGAATTTATACTAAAAACTAAGTGACAGGCGGTTTGCAACCTAAATAATCTCGAACTTTATCAGTGCTATGAACAGTAAACAGCTTTTTCATTTTCGTACGATTACCGAATACCACCGCGCCGCGGGCCTGCCCAAGCCGACTCACCCGCTGATCAGCCTGGTGCACATGGAGGATTTGAACAAGCCGATGGCCGAAGATGCATTCAGTATGATCTATGATTTTTATTCTATAGCCATGAAAAGGGTGACAAATACTAAGTTCAAATACGGCCAGCAGGTTCAGGATTTTGATGAGGGTGTGCTTTTCTTTATGTCGCCAGGCCAGGTTTTTGCGGTGGAAATTGAGAGAGGAAGTGGGAGCCATAAGCGTGAAGGATGGATGATCCTGATCCACCCGGACTTTTTATGGAACACCCCCCTGGCCAAAACCATCAAGCAATACGAGTTTTTCAATTACTCAGTTTACGAAGCACTGTTTTTATCAGACAAGGAAGAAACGATGCTCAACGCCATCGCTCAGAGCATACAACAAGAGTATCAGGGCAATATTGACCGGTTCAGTCAAAGTGTGATCATTGCGCAGCTGGAATTGTTGCTGACCTATTCGGAAAGGGTTCTACCAGCGCCAGTTCATCACGCGAAAGGTTACCAGCCACGAGATCTTGTCCAAGCTCGAAGACTTGCTTACCGATTATTTCACCAGCGGTGCGCTTGTTGAGAAAGGCCTGCCAAGCGTTACGTATATTGCTGAAAACCTCAACATTTCACCAGGTTACCTGAGCAGTCTGCTGAAATCGCTGACCGGCCAGAATACGCAACAGCACCTTCATAACAAACTAATCGCACTGGCGAAGCAGAAGCTTTCTACTACTAACCTGTCTGTTAGTGAGATCGCTTACGAGTTGGGGTTTGAACATCTGCAATCCTTCAGTAAACTCTTCAAGACAAAAACCAATTTTTCTCCAATGGAATTCCGGCAGTCCTTTAACTGAGACGTTATCAGGAATTGCATGTGGGTGACGAGTATCCTTCGTCTATAATGTCCAAAGGAAGCCGCTGGCAGACAGGGTTTTTTTGTCGCGATTTGCCCTTTTATTTGTCGTGATTAGCCCTTCGTGGTCATACATGGATGGGTAAATTTGTAGGATAAACAAATGACAAAACCATCATGCTTTCAGAACCTACCATTCAGCGCCGCGGTGAGCTGCATTACCTGGCCATCGCAGAAACCATTCACATGCAGCAAATCCCGGATGTGCTGCCGCCATTGATTCCTGCAGTTATGCAATACATGGAGGATCGCGGCATTAAAGCTGCTGGACCGGATTTCTTCCTATATAAATCAATGGACCAATCCGGCGAGATGGATTGTGAGGCTGGTTTTCCTATAAACGAGGCTGCTGAAGGCGATGGTTACATTCGTGCCGGTGTTTTTCCAGCAGGAAATTATGCAAGCATCATTTATACGGGAGACTTTAAAGATATGATGCAAGCGCATGTCGCGCTGGAGAATTACATTAAGGAGCAGGGACTTGTCGAAAAGTCGGCCACGGAGAACGGCAGAACGGAATGGGGTGGACGTACGGAATTTTATCTGGTCGATCCGGAGTTGGAACCAAACCCGGAAAAATGGCAGACGGAAATTGTTTTCCTGCTCGAAGACTAAACCAAGGAATAGATTTTTCCTATTAATTTATAGAATTAATCGATTGTGATTATCCTTTCCAAAAGCATAACTTGCCAACCACAAGTTAAGATGCATGAGCTTTTCAACTATAACCTCATAAAATGGATAAGGATTTAAATAACATTGACAAATGCCCGTTTCTGAACGGCTCTATGGACAGTCATGCTGCCGGCGGTGGCACCAGAAACCGCGACTGGTGGCCTAACCAATTGAAGCTGAACATTCTGCGCCAGCATTCATCCAAAACTAACCCGCTCGAAGCGGACTTTGACTATGCAGAAGCATTTAAAAGTCTTGACCTGCAAGCTGTAAAGGCGGACCTGACAGCGCTTATGACGGATTCCCAGGACTGGTGGCCAGCGGATTTCGGACATTACGGGCCGCTTTTCATCCGGATGGCCTGGCACAGTGCAGGAACTTACCGGGTGTTCGATGGCCGCGGTGGCGGTGGTTCGGGACAGCAACGTTTTGCGCCGCTGAACAGCTGGCCGGACAATGTCAGTCTCGACAAAGCGCGTCGTTTGCTTTGGCCTATCAAACAAAAATACGGACAAAAGCTTTCCTGGGCGGATTTGCTGATCCTTACGGGTAATGTTGCCCTGGAATCCATGGGCTTCAAAACATTTGGCTTTGCAGGCGGTCGTGCAGACGTTTGGGAGCCCGATGAAGACGTTTACTGGGGAGCGGAAACCACCTGGCTGGGCAATGATCACCGTTATGCAAAAGGTGTAGCAGGCGTTGCCGGACATGGCGTTGTATCATCAGACGAAAACCCAGGAGAGGGCATCCACTCGCGGACGCTCGAAAAACCGCTTGGCGCTGCGCATATGGGCCTTATTTATGTAAACCCGGAAGGGCCGGATGGAAATCCTGACCCTGTTGCAGCAGCAAAAGATATTCGCGACACATTTGGCCGCATGGCAATGAACGACGAGGAAACGGTTGCACTGATTGCGGGTGGACACAGTTTTGGTAAAACCCACGGCGCGGCTCCTTCGGATCACGTAGGTAACGAGCCTGAGGCGGCCGATGTAGATGCACAGGGATTGGGATGGAGCAACAGCTTCCGTTCGGGCCGTGGCGCGGATACGATTACCAGCGGATTGGAAGTAACCTGGACAACCACACCGACGCAGTGGAGCAACAATTTCTTCGAAAACCTGTTTGCATTCGAATGGGAATTAACAAAAAGCCCCGGAGGCGCGCACCAGTGGGTTGCCAAAAATGCAGGCGACATTATTCCGGATGCATACGACAGCAGTAAGAAGCACGCTCCGACCATGCTGACCACTGACCTGGCATTAAGGCTGGACCCAGAGTACGAAAAAATATCAAGACATTTCCTGGAAAATCCGGACGCATTTGCAGATGCATTCGCCCGTGCGTGGTTCAAGCTTACGCACCGTGATATGGGTCCGCGTGCGCGTTACCTGGGACCGGAAGTGCCGGAAGAAGTGCTGATCTGGCAAGATCCTATTCCCGCGGTTGACCATACGTTGGTTGATGCCGGCGACATTTCCGCTTTGAAATCGAATATCCTTGCATCAGGTCTCACTGTTTCTGAACTTGTTTCCACAGCCTGGGCTTCGGCTTCTACATTCCGCGGTTCGGACAAGCGCGGCGGTGCCAATGGTGCACGCGTTCGCTTGGCTCCCCAAAAAGACTGGAGAGTGAACAATCCGGTGCAATTGCAGAAAGTGCTGAGCGTTTTGGGAAGCATTCAAGGCGAGTTTAACAGCACGCAGACGGGCGGCAAGAAAGTGTCCCTGGCCGACCTGATCGTTCTGGCCGGATCCGCAGCTGTGGAAAAGGCGGCTCAGGAAGCAGGTCATGCCGTAACTGTTCCTTTCACGCCCGGCCGCATGGATGCTTCTCAGGAGCAAACAGACATTGAATCAGTAAGCTATCTTGAACCTGCTGCGGATGGTTTTCGTAACTACCGGGGCACAACTTATGCGGTTTCAACGGAAGAGTTGCTGATCGACAAAGCACAATTGCTGACATTAACAGCACCGGAGCTGACGGTTCTGGTGGGTGGATTGCGCGCACTGAGCATCAACTTCGACGGTTCCAAAAATGGTGTGTTTACAGAACGTCCGGGTAAGTTGACCAACGACTTTTTTGTCAACCTCTTGGATATGAACACTTCCTGGAAAGCCATGGGTGAGGACAAGGAAGTGTATCTCGGAAGCGATCGCTCCACAGGGCAGCCTAAATGGACGGCAACCCGCGCGGATCTTGTTTTCGGTTCCAATTCTGAGTTAAGGGCTGTTGCAGAAGTATATGCAAGCGCCGATGCAGGTGGCAAATTCGCAAAGGATTTTGTGGCGGCATGGACAAAAGTGATGAATCTGGACAGATTTGATCTGACCAAATAAGCCAGTTTGTTATCCAGGTTGCTTTTTATAAAGAAAGGATCGTACCGGTTAGCCGGGGCGATCCTTTTTGTTATTTTATATTTTGTAAATTAAATTGGCAATTCCACAAAAAACGTAGTTCCCCGCTCTTCCCCGGATTCGAACCAGATCCGGCCATCATGCGCTTCCACAATTTGTTTGCATATAGAAAGACCGATTCCATACGATTGCTCACCAGCCGACCCGGATCTGTTAGCACTGCCCAAAGGCAAAATACGTCGTCTTTCACGCTTTCCGGTATGCCTATCCCATTGTCTTCGATTGTTAACAGGACCTTATCATCCTGTTTTTTAAGATTAATACTGATGGTCCCGCCTTTCTGTGAGAATTTGATGGCATTACTAAGGAGGTTGCAGAATACGCGCCAGATCTTCTCCCTGTCAACCGGCACCATAACCTGCCATAAAGATAATCCAGCCGTTGCTGTTTTTCAATGGCTTTGTGGCTGAGCATATCAATACAGGACTGAACGATCTCCTGCAATGCAACCTCACTTTTTGCAACCCGTTTGCGATCAGAGCTGGATTGCAGAATCTGACTAATCAGTGTATTGGCCTTTCCGGCCGATTGTTGAATGCTTGTGATGAGTTCTGTTTGTTCTTCTGTTGGCGTTTCGTCCCAAAACACAAGGTGAGAAGCGGAAGTAATGGCCGCGATCGGGTTACGCAAATCATTCGCAACGATCTTTAAAACGTGCTCGTTCTCAATTTCAGCTTGTTCCAGCGCATTTACGGTATCTTGCAATACAATGTTGCTTTGCGCGATTACTTTGTTCAAATCAGTAACAGCGCGCAAATTGTTCAAGCTTTTCCGGGCAATGCGCCATATCAGGTAAGCGATCGCTGCCAGGGTGACGGACAGCAAAATGCTGAATATGAGCAGCAAAGCCTTGCGCGTATCCCGTTCCTCGACGAGCTCTTCTTCGTGTTGATTCTGGATTTGTTGCAGCAGCTGCCCAACATCGCTTCTGTTCTCTACATTCTTTTTCAGTTTCATCACCCGGTCGGCTTTCATACCGGCGATGAGCATTGTTTCCGCATCTTCAAACTTTCCCTGTCCAAACAAAATAGAGGCTGCCATTTTTTGATAAAGAATCACAGTAGCAGGATTATTCAATGCGCCCGGCAACTTTTTCAGTAATGCAAGCTTCTCTGCAGCTTTGTCAAACTCTTTGGTCTCAATATATATTCTGGTAAGCAACTGCCGCGATTCCTGTTCCACTTCTAATGACCAGTCAATTTCCGGGTCATGGATCAGGCAGCTTTTGATGAGATTTTCAGCATTTGGCTTGTTATAGTTTTCTTCTTTGAAGGATATGCTGGCGATCCGGCTGCTATATCGGGCACATTCGTTAATGTTGAATCCCTGTGGCTGAGGACTTTCATGAATTTGTAGTAGCGCATGCGGTCACTTAACGTTTGATCGTCAATCGTGGCCATTAGCGAGTCAAATGTCAGGATGCATTTCTTTATCCCAATTTTGCGCGATCGCGGTCCAGGCTGTCAATCCACGCGTCCATTTCTTGTTCATGATCCCTTTTTGTTGATGTTTCGCAGCCTGTAAAACCAAGAATTAGCAGAAGCCCGGCAAGAATAATGTTTTATTTGTTCAAAAAAGTAAGTTGATAGAAGTAATCCATCATTAATAGAGTGATAGTTTGAGCGATGGAAGTAACAACAAAGCAGGCTTAAAAAAAATTTACTGAAAAATTTGCGTAGCTAAATGACTACATTTAAATTCGTAGCCAAATAACTACGCAATGAATTTAAGACGAGATGTTTTCCAGGCCATAGCAGATCCGACGAGAAGGGCCATCCTTCTTTTAGTTGCGACGCAGACCATGACAGCTGGCGCCATTGCTGCCAATTTCGATACGGCCAGACCTACGGTTTCTAAACATTTGGCAATTCTTACCGAATGTGAGTTGCTCGAACAGCACCAGAACGGGCGGGAGATTTACTATCACATTAATGCAAAGAAAATGAAAGAAGTGGCCGATTTCATCGAACCATTCCGCGATATGTGGGACGACCGGTTTAACAAGCTGGAGGCGATTATGAAAAATTATAAATCAAATAAATGATATGGAACGCAAAACCAAGGTTCACGCCGAAGATGGCAAGCAGGAAATTTTCATCACAAGGGAGTTTGATCTGCCGTTGGATTTACTTTTCAAAGCTTACACGGAGCCGGAGATCGTAGCGCAATGGATGGGAACAAAAGTGGTAAAAATGGAGAACAGGAAACATGGCGCCTACGAGTTCGAGACATCCGATGCGCAGGGCAATGTTGTATTCAGGGCCAATGGTGTGTTTCCGGAATATATTCCCAACCAAAAAATTACACGGACATTTGAAATGGAAAATACGCCGGGCTCTCCGTTCCAGTTTGCTGTTCAGCTCGAATTCCTGGAGTTTGAAAGGATCACAGATGAAACCAGCAAGCTGACCATGCATCTGGTCTATAAAACAGTAGCGCTGCGTGACCAAACCTTGAAAATGCCATTTGCACAAGGCATTAATATGGCGCACAACAGATTGCAGGAAGTTGTATATCATATAAAATAAGCATATCATGACAAAGAGAAACAAGATCATTTACTGGATTGCAACTGTATGGCTCTCACTAGGCATGGTATCCAGCGGTGCCGTGCAGATCATCAAACTCAAAGAGGAAGTGGACATGATGACGAATCTGGGTTATCCGCTTTATTTTCTGCCGATCATTGGTGTATGGAAAATGCTTGGTGTGGTTGTAGTGCTGCTTCCCAGGCTACCATTGGTCAAAGAATGGGCATACGCAGGCTTCTTCTTCACCATGTCCGGTGCTGTCTTTTCTCACATTGCGGCTGGCGACGGTGCCAAGGAGTTTTTCGGGCCAATATTATTAATTGTACTGACAGTTGTTTCGTGGTATTTCAGGCCAGAGTCGCGGAAGCTGCCGGCGATCAATTAACATCCTATTATCAGAAAAGTTATTTCCCCCAACCGAAATTAGAATATAAATTATCATCACTTTAATATTCAATATTCGTGTGCATCCGTGCATCCGTGGCATTAAAAACTACTATGAAAGATAAAAAACAGTTATCCGAGCAACAGACCAGCGAATTACTGGAAACATTAAAAGTCCGTTTTGAAAAGAATAAAAGCCGCCACGAAGGTTTAGACTGGAATAAAATCAAGGCTAAACTGAATGCCGATCCTGAAAAACTCTGGGTGCTGGACGAAATGGAAGTGACTGGCGGCGAGCCGGATGTAGTAGGTTATGATAAAAAATCGGACGAATTCATTTTCTTTGATTGTTCACCCGAAACCCCCAAAGAACGGAGAAGCCTGTGTTACGACCGGGCAGCCTGGGAGTCAAGAAAAGCCAACAAACCCGAAAACACCGCGATGGACATGGCTTCCGAAATGGGTGTAGAACTGCTAACGGAAGAAGAATATCAGCAGTTGCAGGCATTAGGCAAGTTCGATCTGAAAACATCCAGCTGGCTGAAAACGCCTGCCAATGTCAGAAAACTAGGAGGTGCAATCTTCGGTGACCGGCGTTTCGACCGCGTTTTTATTTACCATAACGGCGCCGATTCTTATTATGCAGCAAGAGGTTTCCGCGGTTCGCTCAGGGTTTAAAATATTTATCCGTGGCTATTCAAGCAGTTTTTCCTTAATAATAAATGCGGCAAGTTCCTGCGCGAAGCGTGTCGCACCAGCCTCGCTCAAATGACAGACATCGCAAAATAACGAAGAGTCAGCGGGCAGGCGCTTTTCCATATCCATGAGTGTGACGGAGTAAGTTTGGGCTAATTTCCTGAGTATCATATTGTGCCTGTCCACTCCTTTTCTAACATTTCCAGGACTTCCCCACATGGTGACAGGGGTTGCGAAGTTGCATTTGGCAAAGTGCTTCACATCGCTTGTATCGCCTTTAAGCGCATAGTTGGCGGGAAAATGAGAGGCATAACTCAGGAGAAGCAATTTTTCTCCCTTACTGCGCGCTTTTCCGATAATTCTGTTCAGGTTACGCTCATACGCCCTCCCGCTCTGGACCCGGGCTCCAAACTTTGCAAACGCCGGATCCACACCATATTGACTGAGGTAAATCTTATGGTTAACCCTATCATTCATATAATGTATCAACTTGTCACACAAATAGGGAATCACCGTCACATTGATCTCAGGATGGGCCAAAAGCAGGTAAATGTCATCATACCACTTAATGTGTGCGTAATCGTCTTTGAAATTTGCAGGCGGAATGTTGTTCGCGTGTGTGTCGTTAATGGCTTCGTAATAAATGACGAGATCAAACCTTTGTTTGTCCAGCAAATCGTACTTGATCCGATTATCCAGCGCGGTGTGGGCAGGAGCTGCAATGTTGTAAAATGCGAATTTTGCATGGCTTCCATATTTTTGTTTCAAAAGTGAGTCAAGCCTGGGTTCCAGATTAAGATATCCCGTGCTGATCACGGAACCGCCCAGAATCAGCACATCTTTGATTGCATCATCATTTCTGATCTTCATGGAGTTTAAAACATCCATATTCGTATAGAACTTTTTGTAGAGAAAATCAGAAGGCCTTAAAAAAGGATAGCCCAAAAACGCCAGAGCGGATCTCAAAACAAGCTCTGTGAAAATGAACAGGATCAGAAAGTAAACAATGTAAAAGGAAGCGCGCCTCATTGACCTAAGCATTAATGATGCCACAACAAGGAATTTAGGCTATCAAAAAGCAAAACGAATGTGTCACCGGCTGGTTTCAATTATTTAACGTATTACCCTAAAACGAACATCTTCCGTCCGAAAGCGTACAGTTTAGCATAGCAAAATATAGCATTGGAAGCTGAAAAGGGCACCCGCTGGCAATGGAACAAATGTTTTGCAAGCAAATAACGTCCTTGACCTAAACCGATCATATGTTACAGAACTACTTCAAAATTGCGGTAAGAAACATCTGGAAACACCGGCTTTTTTCCTTCATCAATATATTTGGCCTGGCTTCGGGCCTGATGGTTTGTTTCCTCGCCATTGCTCATATCAAAGGAGCTCTCGATTACGATCATTTTCATCCGAAGGGCGAGCGCATTTACCGGATTATCACAGATGTGGTCAGCAATGAAAACGATAAAACGGCCTTCGCTACAACACCATTGCCGCTGGCAGAAACGCTAAAAAAGGACTATGGTTTCGTAGAGAACGCCGCACGCGTGGTCAGGACTTATGCCGAAGTGCAAGGCAACGATAAGCGCCTTGATTTTCTCACTTTTGCTGTCGATGCATCGTTTTTTCAAATATTTGGCTATCTTGTTTCGAAAGGACAATTCCCAGCTGCGCCTGGTACGGCTGTAATCAGTCAGGCGACGGCGGAAAAGATTTTTGGCACACAGGATCCGGTCGGGCAGGTTCTGGAGCAGGAGGGGATCGCACCATCCGTTATTGCGGCCGTAGTTGCCGACACGGCTTTTCGCAGCCATCTCAAATTTGATATCCTGTTTGCGCTTCCAGCAGACAAAATGAGCCTTTTTGATGAAGGAAAAGGCTGGAATGATTTCGGCAAAAGCTACACTTATATCTTATTAAAAGAGGGCATTTCGGAAGGCCAGCTAGAAGAAACGCTGCCGTCGGTCGGCCAGCGGGGAAGTGCTAATCTGGCCCGCGGTGGTGTGAAATCCCTTGATTTTCGTGCACAACCACTCACCGATATTTCTCCGGCTATGGAGGAGTTAATGAACAGCACTTATGAGCCTCAGATCAGCGGACTGATGCTCGAAATGGCCGTCGGGCTGGTCACATTGCTGATGGCTGCATTCAACTACATTAACCTTACATTAGCCCGGTCCATGAGCCGCGCCCGTGAGGTTGGGATCCGGAAAACTTCTGGCGCGCTTCGCTGGCAGCTTTTGGGACAGTTCATGGCGGAATCGGTGATCCTTTCCTTGCTCGCGCTCATGCTTGCTTATATGATGCTCGAACTCGTGAAGCCGATGGCATTTGTACAGCAATGGCTGATCGGAGGCGTGGTCTGGGACTGGAAACTTTGGGCTGCCTTCATCACTTTCAGCATTGCAGCCGGGTTACTGGCAGGCATGATCCCTGCCAAAGTCCTTTCCAATTTCCAGCCTGCCGAAGTGCTGCGCAGCCGCAATGGCCTGAAAGTGATTCGTGGAATCTCACTTCGTAAGACATTGATCGTCGTGCAGTTCAGTATTTCTTTACTCGCGATGATCGCCCTCGTGACCATGATGCGACAGCAATATTACATGGCAACGGGCGACTACGGATTCCGGACAAAAAACGTTTTGAACATTCCGTTGAACAGCATTTCATACGAAAGGTTATCCAACGAAGTAAGCAAACTGGCCGGCGTGGAACACGTTTCGGGCATTTCTGAACCATTCGGCCATCACGGCGCCACGGATCGCATTCGAACAAAGCGCGGAGATGAGCAGACGATCCCGTCGTTTATCTGCGACGTGGCACCCGATTTTACCAAAACCCTGCAATTAACATTGGTTGCAGGACAGGATTTATCCAAAAAATCAGCGTCCGCCAGGCAAATACTGATCAATGAGGAAGCGGTCAAAAAGTTTAATCTTGTAGACAACAGATCGGCCGTTGGCAGATCAATCTGGCTGAATGACAGCACAGTTCAGATTGCCGGTGTGGTTAAAGATTTCCGGTTTACAAGCTTCAATTGGCAGATCCGGCCGCTGATCATTCGCCCGCAAATGTCCGGCTTGCGCTACATGCATGTGGCAGTGGCACCCGGTTCGAAGGAGAGGGTTTTGGAAGAAACAAAACGCATTTTTAAGCAACTGAAACCCTACGAACCTTTCGAGGGAAAATGGTTTGACGACTTCCTTTACGAGCGCCACGCGCACATGGACGACATCAGCTTCATGGCCTTACTGCTCGGCATTTCTTTCTCAATCGCCTGCCTCGGACTTCTCGGAATGGTTACCTATAACACCCAAACCCGCATTAAGGAGGTGGGCATCCGAAAAGTAATGGGCGCAGAAGTCGCACAGATCATCTGGCTTTTGTCCCGCGATTTTGTAAAACTACTCACCATTGCAGGCGCCATTGCATTGCCACTCGGATATCTGGCTGGGTACGCGTTTTTGTTCAACTTTGCCTACCATGTCAGCATTGGTTTCGAAACATTGGGCCTTTGCTTCGGCGTGCTTTTGCTGCTCGGCGGGCTGATCATCAGCACCAGAACTTATAAAGCCGCGACTGGCAATCCGGTGGAAGCGCTTGGTAATGAGTAAATGTTCACACGCTCAAATGGGTGGTTGGCGGCATGTTATTCAGTAGCAAGCCGCTTGCCTTGCGCCTCAGTAATGAGTTGCAGATCAGCCGTTTCCTCGGTCACGTGTGCGTATGTTCCTTTGCCCGCCTGGCTAAGTTTTTTAAGTTTCTGACCTGTATTGGCATGTCTGCCAAATGTAAAAATTGTTAAATAAAGGTCCTGCCGGGCATTTTGGCTGATCATTTCCATTACTTCGTCACTTACCGGGAATTCACCGTCGGTGGCCAGAATGATCCGGTTATTGCCGCCACGAATGTATTGTTTATTGGCCGTTTTGTAGGCCAGCTTAATCCCCTCATTGCCGTCGGTATCCCCATCCGATTGTAATAAATCGATCATCCGAGCGATTTCGGCAGATTTGGAGCCGGAAGTTGGTTTCAGGACAACGCGGGCTTTACCTGAATAAAGCACAATTGAAATCTGGTCTTCGGGCCGTAACAATGTCAGGAGGGATTTGATGGAACGTTTCAAAAGCGGCATTTTGTAAGGCGAATTCATGGACGAAGACACATCCAGCAAAAGCACCATATTATTCGCTGCAAAGCCGTCCAGAGAGCGGGTAACAACATGCTCCGGAGCCATCGCTTTTGCCGGAACAATCGTATTGGATTGATCTTTTTTTGAATGATCCAATTTTGAAAAAACAAAAAGATCCGGCTGGTTAACCATTTTAAGCAAACCTCCTTTGGCCAATTCTACAAACTTGTTGTACTGATAAACCAGCTCATTATTATAGAAATAGTAAAACGACTCGAAAGGATGTTGCGTCACTCCCGGCGAAACGTTCTTCACCTTTTGGGTCAATTCAGCAAAGCGCCCCGAATTCGCCGCCAGATCTTCGTAAGGAGAGTAGGGGCAAAGGCCATTGCTGCGGCCGTATCGCTGTAATCCATTCAAATTTTGATACTCGTCCTTGATCAGTTGCTGCATATGATCTTCGATCTTGGCCGTCGGAGGAATGTCTGCGGTTTCGTGTCTTAGCCATGCCTTTATGCCAAACAAAACATCCCGATCATCGTCCATGGCTGCCTGCAATGCCTTCCCGGCAACAATCCATGAACTTTTAGGGTCCGCATGCGGATACATTTCATAAATGCGGCGAACGTCATTATAAAGCTGTTCCTTCTTTTTGTCAAATGTGTCGAAAAGTGTAAGGTAGCGATCCAGAATCGCATCTGAACGCTGTAACTGGTCATTCAGATATTGCTTTTCGGTTGTATAAGCGATCAGTTCTATGCTTAAACCGTCCATTTCTTTCAGCACATTCATGAGCACTTCTGTTTGTGTATTAATGGAAGCGCGGTAGGGCTCGGGAACGGCCTTACTGGCGGTGATCAGCAAGGCATATGCGGAGGTGGGAATTATAAATTTTTCGTGCGAATATTCCAGGCTGGCGCGCGAACTGCTCCTCACAGGATTGCGATAATACTCAGCGGAAGACTGATACTGGCGAAGCGTCAGTTGCAACAAATGCATCTGCCGCAGCGACTCATTCACAAATTCAATGTAATCATTCAATGTCCGAAGCAATGGTGGAGGCGCAGGCTCGGTCGCCTTTTTGGTTTTAAAAGATAGGAAGGGCTTGTCTTCAAACGGAGCGGTGCCGGACGTGTTTTTATCTTCTTTCAGCGCTTTTTCTTTTGCAAAGGCCGGGCTGAACGCCGGGTAATAAAGCAGCCTGCGTTTGGTTTGGCTGTAATTGACGAAAGACTTGTGAAATGCCAGCAGATCCTGATTAAACTGGTTCATCAGCAGCACATAATAGCGATTTCCATGCTCGGCGGATTGCTTTGCCGCAAACGTGTAGTCATCAACGGCCCGGCCTTTTAATGATTGCATCGAGCTAATGGCCGCTTTGAATGCGATTAACATATCATCAGCCGGATACTCGAGCATGGGCAAGGTGTTATTAATGGTTTCGAGAAACTTTTCGTCGGCCAGCATGCTTTGCCGGATGGTTTCTACCGGCGAGTCGGCAGGTGTTTCTTCTTTTAAATGGTAGGGTAGTGAATCGAGTAAAGCACGTTGACTTAGGATCACTTGATGCATTGCTTCTTCCGTAAGCAAATAAGGGTCGGTAGCGGAGGAGGCTTGGTGCTTTCGGTAAATCTGCCGCACTTGGTTGTAAAGGGCATCTTTCTCCAGGCTGAACCGTTCAAACAACGGCTGGATTTTAGTTACATATTCATCGGATTGTTTGAGGTTATCTTTTTGATACGCTTTCAGGCGCACATGCGTTTCCAGCTCTTTGAAAGCAACGTCTATCTCATTAAGCAAATCCCAGATCACCCTTGCTTTTTTGTTCAGATGATCCATTTCCGCAGCTGGCAAGCCATTTACGGTCATTGCTTTTTTGAAATAATAATCTTCCAATGGTCCCGAAGAGGATAATCTCAGCTCCGAAACGGGCCTTTTGCTATACCGGCTTACTGCGTCCTGATAGCCGGCCAGCATTTTAAAACGTGCGATGAGCGATTCGGACGATTTGTCCAGGAAGGTCACATAATGGTTCAGCGATTGGATGGGCGCTTCCGTTTGGGCGTGTGCGGCAGTGAATTTCATAACGAGAATGATCAGGAAAACATAGCAGTATCTCATGCTGTATAATGTATGCAGTGTATCGGTTGACAAGGCACGAATGTCGGAAAATTCATGTAAAAATGGCATCCCGGCTTTTGGATACAACCTTCCCTGATTTGGATACAGCCCGATTTTTAGTTTACGGTAGTTTTGTATTGTACTAAAAGCAAAAAAAGATGAACATTAAAACAGTAAATTTAGGAAGCCAGGGCCTGGTAGTGCCCAATATAGGACTGGGTTGCATGGGCATGACGCAGATTGCAGGCGCTGATGTTTACGGGAAAGCAGACGAAGACGAGGCGATCAGAAGCATTCACCGCTCGCTGGAACTCGGCGGGAATTTCCTGGACACAGCCGATCTTTACGGCCCGCTATTGAATGAACGGCTCATTGCAAAAGCGATTCAAGGCAATCGCGACAGTTACATTATCGCCACGAAATTTGGTTTTGAAATTGATGATAATGAACAGCTTACCTGGAAATTCAATGGGAAGCCGGATTATGTCAGAAAAGCCGTTGAGCGTTCGTTGAAAAATCTGGGTACAGATTACATTGACCTGTATTACCTGCACCGCCTGGATCCTGATGTGCCCATCGAAGACACAGTTGGTGCTATGGCAGAGCTGGTTAAGGAAGGAAAAGTGGGTTATCTGGGTCTTTCAGAGGTTTCCTCCCAAACGCTTCGGAAAGCAAATGCTACGCATCCGATCACAGCATTGCAAACAGAATATTCTTTGTTTGAAAGAACGGTGGAAGAAGCCGGAATTTTGGATACTTTGCAGGAGTTAGGCATTGGTTTCGTAGCTTATTCGCCGCTGGGACGTGGATTTATTTCTGGTGAAAGGATCAAAAGCCCGGACGATTTCCCTGCCAATGATTTCAGACGTTCGATCCCGCGTTTTCAGGGAGAGCAATTTTACAAAAACCTCGAACTGGCCGATGCGATCGAAAAGATGGCCCTGGAAAAAGGCGTTACCGCGTCGCAGCTTGCCATTGCATGGGTCATTGCAAAAGGACATCTGCCGATTCCGGGAACGAAGCGCGTGAAATATATTGAAGAGAACATTGCCGCCGCAAACATTGTATTAACAGAAGCGGAAGTGACAAACCTGGAAAGCATTGTGCCCTTGGGTGTTACAGGCGCACGTTACGACGAGGCCGGAATGGGCTGGATTGACGAATAATATATGAAAAAGCAAAGGAATAGTCCGCTGGTAATCAGCTCCATTGGGGAAATCCATCGCATGTATGGCATTAAGGAAATCGAGCATCCGATGGTTAGCGTTGTGCGGTTTGACGAGATCTACAATTCTCCCATCGACCTCAGCGACGGTTGTGTGCTCGATTTCTACATGATTGCGGTGAAGAAGGACTTTCAGGGCAAGGTCCGTTACGGGCAGAGTTATTATGATTTTGACGAAGGCGTCTTGTCGTTTATTTCACCCGGCCAGCTTTGCTGGGAGGAGCGGAACGACAGGCCTTGCTCGGGGTTTATGCTGATGTTCCATGCCGATTTCCTGCTGGGTTATCCGCTTGCGAAGGAGATCAAAAATTATAAATACTTCTCCTATGCCGTTAATGAGGCGCTTTATTTATCCAAAAAAGAGGAGAATGTGATTTATAACATTCTGGAAAACATTGAGCAGGAATACAAAGCCAACATTGATAATTTTAGCCAGCGCGTTATCATTTCGCAAATAGAAGTGCTGCTCAATTATGCCGATCGTTTCTATCACAGGCAGTTTATCACGCGCAAAGCCGCGCATAACGACATGCTCGTGAAGCTCGAAGAATTGCTGGACGAACATTTCAGCAACAACGCAAACCTGGCATTGCCGACTGTGAAAGATGTGGCATTAAGACTGAATGTCTCGCCCGATTACCTGAGCGATATGCTGCGCACTTACACGGGACTTAATACGCAGCAACACATTCATAATAAGCTTATTGAGAAGGCAAAAGGCATTTTGAGCACCACCAATCTTTCTATTGCGGAGATAGCCTATCAGCTGGGTTTCGAGCATCCGCAGTCTTTTAACAAAATCTTCAAACGCAAAACGGCGCTTTCACCGCTGGAATTCAGGCAGTCATTCAACTGATCCTCAATGCAATGCCCGCACAGCCTGACTTTAGACGGTCGTTGTAAGGCTGTGCGGGCATATATTTATGCCCCTCAACGGTTAACTTATCTCCGCATTCTACTTTATAGATTATAAAATAATAATCCTAAATCCAGAATGCATGAGAAAGACCCGGATAGCCGCTGTATTTGGCTATATTTTATTCCTGTTCAGTACATTACCAATCCCTTCCCTTTACGCCCAGACAAGACCCGCAACAGCCTTTACATTGAAAGACGGCGACCGGGTCGTATTCCTGGGCAGTTCCATTTTTGAAAACGATTTTCAGTATGGTTATCTGGAACTCGCCCTGACCACCCGTTTTGCAGATAAGGGCGTGACATTCAGGAACCTGGGCTGGACGGGCGACAATGTTTGGGGAGAGGGAAGAAGCACTTACACCAACCCGCCCACGCCTTACGAACATTTGATGGAGGACATTACCAAGGCCCAGCCAACGGTTGTTTTCCTGGGTTACGGCGGCGTGGAAGCGCAGGAAGGACAAGCTGGCTTGCCACATTTCAAGGAAGGTTTGAACAAGCTTCTGGACAAGATCGAAGCGCTTGGCGCACAGGCTATTTTGCTATCCACGATCCCGGTCGTTTCCAGCGACACCGCGCAACGCATCGGCCAGCGCAATGCAGATCTAGAATTGTATTCCAAAGCCATTTCGGAAGTAGCAGCGCAGCGCAAAAAGCAATTTATCGACATTTACAACCCGATCCTGAACGCCAGTAAAAAGGATTCTATCATTGAAAATACAGTGCATCTGAATGAGCTGGGTTATTACCATCTGGCCACAACACTTGAAAGAGCGCTGGGCCTGGATGCTGCAAAAGCCACAACGGCCGTTAACATCGCCAATGATAAAGCCGAAGTTTCCAATGGCCGCTCATTAATCCCGGATAGGAAGGGTGTTTTAGCCAGATTTGCGGTTGATGACAAATATCTGCCGTTGCCTTCACCCAAATCCGCTGACTGGATCACAGATAATGCCCGGACAGTGAGGATATCAGGTTTGAAAAAGGGCTATTATACATTGTTTTCAGAAAACGATCAGGTAGCGTCCGCATCAGCGAAGGATTGGGAAAAGGGTGTTGAAATAAAGCAAGGCCCTCAATTTGCCAAGGTTGCTGAAATCCGTAATATGATACTGAAAAAGAACGAATTACACTTCTTTCAATATCGTCCTTTGAACCAAACTTACATCATTGGTTTCCGCCGTTACGAGCAGGGCCGTCACGTTAAAGGTCTCGAAGAGCAAAACATCCTGATCAAATGGCTCGAAGGCCAGATCATCCTCAACAGCGGGCCTAAGGAAGTGGTGTATGAGTTGAGAAAAATGGATTAGCCCTCGGCTCCGCTCGGGCTGACAAACTATTAGATATACTTACAAAGATATAAAGGCGGTGCTAGCTGCCTACAAAAATATGAAAGCAACCAAGTTACTATATGGAGCGACGCTTATGGCGACGATCCTGCTGACGAGCTCTTCCAATAAGGTTCAGAACATTAAAGAAGATCCTGATCCGGATGTTCAGAAAGAACTCGCTTCCTTCAAGGTTGCGGATGGCTTCGAGGTCACATTGTTTGCCTCCGACCCGATGGTGGCCAAGCCTATTCAGATGAACTGGGACGCGGAAGGGCGCCTATGGGTGGTGAGCAGCACGGTTTACCCGCATTTGAAAACGGGCGAGTCTGCTAATGACAAGATTTTTGTTCTGGAAGATACGGACGGCGATGGAAAGGCTGACAAGTCAACTGTTTTTGCCGAAGGACTTATCCAGCCCACCGGAATTTTGCCGGGTGACGGCGGTGTATATGTGGCCAATTCAACCGAGATCCTGCATTTTTCGGATACGGACGGCGATGGCAAAGCGGACAAGAAGCGCCGCGTGCTGAACGGTTTCGGAACGGGTGATACGCACCATTTAATCCACACATTCCGCTGGGGACCGGAAGGAAGGATGTATTTCAACCAGTCGATCTACATTTATAGCCACGTGGAAACGCCTTTTGGCATAAAACGTCTGGAAGGTGGCGGTGTATGGGCACTTAATACGCGTAACCTGGATATGGAAGTGTATGCAAGAGGCCTGGTTAACCCCTGGGGACTTCAATTTGACCGTTGGGGACAATCGTTTCTCACGGATGGAGCAGGCGGTGAGGGCATTAACTACGGATTTCCGGGAGCAACATTCGTGACCGCGCCGGGCGCAGCACGCATCATGCGCGGCCTTAATCCGGGTCAGCCCAAACACAGTGGTCTGGATGTGGTTTCTGGAAAACATTTGCCCGACGCATGGCAAGGCAGAATGATCACCAACGACTTCCGCGCCAACCGGATCAATAGCTTCAAACTCGAAGAACAAGGCGCAGGTTACGCTTCAAAACAGGCAGACGATCTTATGTGGACCGACAATGTGGCGTTCCGTCCGGTGGATATCAATGTGGGTCCCGATGGCGCGATATACGTGGCCGACTGGTATAACCCGATCATCCAGCATGGAGAAGTGGATTTTCACGACCCGCGCCGCGATCAGCAGCATGGCCGCATCTGGCGGATCGTCGCAAAAAACCGTCCGCTGGTTACCAAGCCGCAATTAACAAAAGCAAGCACCACGGAGCTGCTGGAATCATTGAAATTACCCGAAGAATGGACACGCTTGCAGGCTAAGCAGGTTTTGAAGGCAAAAGGCGCCCAGGATGTGGTGCCGGCTTTGGAAAAATGGGTGCAAGGTTTGGATAAAAATGATGTGAATTACGAGCACAATCTGCTTGAAGCGCTTTGGGTTTATCAGACGCTCGAAACATTTAACCAGCCGATTTTACTTGAATTGCTGAATGCAAAAAGTCATAATGCGCGTGCAGCAGCATTGCGTGCGTTGGAATTATGGTTTCCAAAAGTGCAGAATGTGCCTGCATTGCTTGCTAAGGCAGTAAAAGATGAACATGCACAGGTGAGAATGGAAGCTGTGATTGCGTTGCGCAAGACCAAAACGGCTGATGCCGCAAAAAATGCATTATCTGTCCTGGACGGGCAAATGGATGAATTCCTGGATTTTGCATTGTGGCAAACGGTGAGAGAATTGGAGCCAATGTGGCTTGCTAAAATGAAAACGGAACCGAATCTGTTGGGCGATGCCAAGAAAACGGCTTATGCACTGAAATCGGCAACAAGTCCCGAAGCTGCGTCGCTGCTGGTGCAGCTTTATCAAAAAGGCCAGGTTCCTGAGGAATATCAGAAAGATGTGCTCACCAGCATTGCAAGGCTGGGGCAGCCGTCTGACCTTAATATGCTGCTGGATCTTGCACTAACCAGCAAGGATAAAAACGCTGCTGCCCAGCTGGCCGCATTGGAAGATGCTGCTGGCCAGCGGAATGTGAAACCTGGCAAATCACCCGAGCGAATCGCGGAATTCATTGGTAACGACGACGAAGCCGTAAGCCTGAGCGCAATCCGGTTGATCGGTCTCTGGAAATTGACGCAACTGAACGAGCGCCTGACGGGCTTGATACAGTCAGGCACGCCAAGTACGAAAAAGGCAGCATTGGCCTCATTAACAGCCATTGATAAGGAAAAGGCGACCAAACTAACGGTGAATATGACTGGTGCAAAGAATGCACCGGAAGTGCGTATGATCGCCGCCGCGCAATTGGCTAAACTGGATCCCAAAGAGGCAGCGCGCATTGGGTCAGAACTGATGCGGACATTGCCTGCCGATACCGATATGAGCGATCTTTTCATGGCATTTATCTCAACCAACTCCGGCGCAGCTGCATTAGCTGACGCCATAGCGGCCAAGAAAATCCCGGAAGCCACGGCCAAAGCCGGTCGTCGCCTTGTACAAACGCGCGCCGGATGGACGCGTCAGAACATCGATGAGATGCTCGCACTCAAAAAAGCACTGGAAGCCTCAGGCGGCTCAATGCCAACACAGAAAATGCCGCAGGACCTGAATGATGACCAAATCGCAGGCCTCGCCAAACTTGTAAGGGAAAAGGCAGATCCTGCAAAAGGGGAACAAATTTTTCGCAGGGCTGAGGCTAGCTGCACAACTTGCCATGCCATTGGTGGCGCAGGTGGTCTGATCGGGCCGGATTTGAGCAGCTTGGGAACCAGCTCACCACCTGAAACCATTATCCGCTCCATTCTTTATCCAAATTTATCGATCAAAGAAGGTTATGACCTGAAACGTGTCGTGAAGAAAGATGGCTCTGAAATGTTGGGTTACCTGGCCAGCGACGGCGCATCGGAGGTGATTATACGTGACGTGACGGGTAAGGAGGTTTCCATTGCCAAGAGCCAGCTGCAAGTGATGGAAAAAGTCCCGGGCTCCCTCATGCCCCCCGGCCTCACCGCCAGCCTCGACCAGACTGAATTCATCAATTTAGTCGGCTTCTTAACAAAAATGGGAGAATCCGGTGACTTCCGCGTGCCCAACACCAGGTTCGTAAGACGCTGGGAAAGTGTCACAGCTGATAAACAAACTGCCAACAGAATGAGCGAAGGTGCATTTACTGTAACAAAAAGCGCAAAAGTTATTTACGCACCCGTTTACAGCAAAGTCTCAGGAGAGTTGCCACTCGACGAAGTGCCCGTTGTGGAAACCACGGCCGGCAAATCATTCAGCGTTGTCCGTTTTGAAATTGAGGTCTTAACAAAAGGCAGCGTAACATTAACCTCAAACATCTCAAACGGAGTCACGGCCTATATCGCTAACAAACCCATCAAAATGTCAGGCGACAACATTACGACCAACCTAGCCCCGGGCATCCAGCAAGTTACGCTAGTCATCGACCGGAGCGCGGTAAAAGACGGTGGTTTAAAAATAGCATTAAAAGACGCAGACGGCGGAGCACAGACGCGCTTGCGAATGGGGAAATGATAGGAAAGTGGTATTATTAATGCAAAAGCGACCCTGGATGTTCAGGGTCGCTTTTTGTGTTACTGCTTCCAGGCGCTTTTGCAATTATTACATTCCCGCATACGCCCCAGCAAACTCCTTCGCAAAGTCTTCCAGCTTATAGCTGCCCAGCTGCTCGGGGCGGTTTTTCCAATATTCTTCCTGCATTTGGCCGCTTCTTAGTGCCTGGCCCATTTCCTTGTAGAGTTTTGCGAAGCTTTCGTTCAGGCCGGCTCCGAGCATTCCGTTGTAGGCGTCTTGGTCGGAGAATGTGATCCAGGGTGTGTTTTCTTTACCGACTGCGTTGCCCAGGATTGCAGCGATTTCGCTTGGATGGCGCTCGTCGTTGGCAATGTTGGTGACGTTTTTCCCTTCGGTGGGGTTTAGTAATGCTGCCGTTGCAACCTCAGCAATGTGGTCGGTGTGGGTCAGGACTAGCTTTTCATCCGTGTCACCGAAATTATTTCCTGCAACGCCCGCGTGCTTGATCATGCCGGCGAGGCTGAACAGGTTGGAGAAGAAGTAGGAGGGGCGCAGGAAATTTACATTCAGGTCGGGAAGTGCCAGCAATTTTTCTTCGAGATAACCCAAGGCATCGATCGGACCTGCGCCTTTCCGCATTTGCGCACCCAGGCTGCTGAGGAGCACGATGTGCTTAATGTTGCTGCCTTTTAGTGCTTCCACATATTTGTCAGCCACTTCGAGCTGGAATTGTGCATAATCTTTAAGAGCGAAATCGCTTGGGATCATCAGGTACGCCACTTCTGCGTTTTGAAGTGTTTCTTTCAAAAATGCTGTGTCGGTTACAGAACCAATGGCGGCTGTTGCGCCGAGGGATTCGATTGCTGATTTTTTGTCTGCGCTGCTGCTGACAACAGTTACGTCGTGTCCGGCTGCAACCAGGTTTTTTGTAACGGGTCTGCTGATATTTCCGAGTGATCCTGTGATGATATATTTCATGTTCTTTTTTTGTTTAATGATGTTGCAAAGCTATATTTGTACTTACTTTTCTACAAGTACTTACCCCAAAGTATGTATACATGACAAAGATCAAAGAAAGCTCGACATACAATGCCAACCGGGAGATTGTGATGCAGGAATGCCCGGTCACTTATGTGATGAACAAGATCGGCGGCCATTGGAAACCCATTATATTGTATCACTTACTGGCGGGCAGCAAGCGCTATTCGGAGATCAAGAAGGAGATGCCGCACATTACGGAGAAAATGCTCATCCAGCATCTCAAACAGCTTGAAAATGACAAATTACTGATCCGCGAAGCGCGGCCGGTTGTGCCTCCTTTCGTAACTTACACGCTCACGGACTCAGGCCGGGACCTCCAACCCGTGATCCAGGCCATGGCAGAGTGGGCTTTTAAGGATATGAAGAGACAAGCGTTTGTTTAAGTTGTTTAATAAAAATAAAAGATGAAAATCCGCCTCCTATTACTGGCATTTGTGTGCTTGTCGGTCAAGCTCAATGCGCAGAACGTGTCCACATTGACCGAAGACGGTGCCTGGTGCTGGTTCAGCGATCCGCGGGCCATTTATACAAATGATAAAAATGGGCAGGTTGTCACAGGATGGGTAACTAAAACCGGCGACATTGTTGCGGCGTCATTGGATCTCAAATCCGGCAACACCGCTCAGAAAACGCTTTATACCAAACTCGAAATAGACGATCACGACAATCCAGCATTCCTGCAACTGCCCGACAACCGCATCTTGACCCAATACACCTGGCACGGCGGAAGCAAAGACGGCATGGGCGTGATTCAGAACACTACATTGAAACCTCTGGATATCACAACATTCTCTGATTCCATTATTTTCAAACCGCAAACGCCTGCGTTACTCGCCAAATTCAAGCGCGAGACTTACACATACGCGAATCCGTTCCTGTTAAGTGCAGAAAACGACAAGGTTTATAGTTTTGGCCGTTGGATAGGCTTTAAGCCTAATTTCATCACATCCACTGACAATGGTAAAACCTGGTCTGATCCCGTGGTGGTGATCACTTCCAAGGCTTTGGACACCAATAACCGGCCTTACGTCAAATATTATTCCGATGGCAAATCAAAAATCCACCTGCTTTTCACGGACGGCCACCCTAATGCTGAGCCGCTGAATTCGGTCTATTATTGTTATTATGAAAAAAACGCATTCTGGCGCGCAGACGGCACTAAAATTGCGAACATTGATCAGCTGCCCTTTCATCCGTCCGATGCCACAGTTGTTTACAAAGCCACACCCGAAACGGGCAAAGCCTGGATATTCGACATTGTGATTGATCCAAAAGGAAGGCCCGTAGTCGCTTACACGCGCTATCCTACCAATGAAAATCATCAATATTACTACACTGTTTTTGATGGTAAAAAATGGAACGACCATCATTTGATCGACTCCGGAAAGTGGTTTCCGCAAACGCCCGAAGGCAAAAAGGAGCGCGAAGAAAACTACTCCGGCGGCCTGACAATTGATCCGCTGGATCCTTCCATTGTCTATTTTTCGCACGAGGTTAGGGATGTGTTTGAGATCTCAAAAGGCGAAACACGCGATCTTGGTAAAACCTGGAAAATAACGCCCGTTACCCGAAATTCGGAGCTGGACAATGTTCGTCCTGTTATCCCGCGCTATAAAAAGAAAGGCGACAAAAATGTGCTCTTCTGGATGGAAAACCGGAAATATGTGCACTATACGGATTACGACACGCGCATTGTCTGGAAAGATTTGACCGCCCGCTGAAAGTATATTCTGTGCGCTTTTTGTTTTAATAGTAATTACAAATTCCCCGTTTAAACAACGAATCTCAAAACATTATGTTCAAAAAATTACTGCCACTGCTTCTCGTCATCGTGAGCGCGGCATACGCCCAGGCGCAGCAGTTTAAAGTTTTATTATTTACCAAAACAGCTGGTTTTCACCACGTTTCCATCCACGAAGGCGTATCCGGAATCCGCAACCTCGCCTCCCGCCACAATTTTTCGGTCGACTGGCAGGAAAACGCAGACGTTTTCAACGACAAAAGCCTGGCCAACTACGCAGCCGTTATCTTCCTTAACACCACCGGCGACGTGCTGAACGACGCGCAGCAAGCGGCATTTGAAAAATACATTAAAAGCGGAAAAGGCTATGTAGGGATCCACTCCGCAGCAGATACAGAGTACGATTGGGCCTGGTACGGCAAGTTGGTAGGGATGTATTTCAAAACTCACCCTGCACAGCAAACGGCATTTTTGGACGTAAAAGACAGCAATTTTCCAGGCCTGGAACGCTTCCCAAAACGCCTGCTTTGGACCGACGAATGGTACGAATACAAAAAACCATACAACGCCGACGACCTTAAAATCCTGATCACCCTGGACGAAAAATCTTACGATCCAAAAACCAACCAAGGCACCGGGATGGGCGCCGAACACCCTATGTCCTGGTATCACAACTACGACGGCGGCCGCGCATTCTACACCGGCCTGGGCCACATTGGTTTGGTTTATTCGGATCAATCGTTCTTGGATCACCTATATGGCGGCATTTACTGGGCAGCAACTGGGAAAGGGATGAAATGATATAATATTAGATTAAAATAGATTTTATGCGGCTGCATGATTGGTAACAGATTCCAATAATGCAGCCGTTTGTGTTTTGATTTGACTGAGAAAAATACGTTTCTTTGACGTCACTCAGGCAATGCTTATATTTGAGATACACAAACTATAAAATCATGACAAAACAGGCGATCATCGAGCGTACGATCGAGGCCATTAACCAATTGCCAGACGACAAGGCCGAGGAAATTTTCGAATTTGCAGATTTGGTAAGAAAGCGATATGAAGAGCGCCAGCTAACAAATGAGATCCAAAGCTTGATCTCCAATGGTTCTTCCTTTGATTTTTTGGATAAGGATGAAGATTTATATTCTGTTGCCGACTTGAAGGAAGTGTATAATGGCTAAAGGCGACATTGTATTGATCACTTTTCCCTTTACAGATTTAAGTAGTGGTAAATTAAGGCCAGCCGTGGTCCTTGCAGAAAGCACCCTTGATTTGACCGTCTGCTTCATCACTTCTCAGTTAGGCTGGCAAGAGACAACAGATGTTCCGCTTAATCCAAGCACCGTAAGCGGACTACGGAAAATGTCACTGGTAAGAACCAGTAAAATCGCAACCCTCGACAGAACATTGGCCAAGGGCTTATTGGGCAAACTTTCAGATGCCGAGCTTTCATATCTCGATACAAAGCTCAAAATCATATTACAGTTGGCCTAACAAAAGGCAGTAAGGCAAAGTCATAAATCTAACGCAATCCTTCATGGAAATCCTCGGCAAAATCCTCGTTGGCCTCGTGGCGCTCGAACATCTTTACATTCTCTACATTGAAATGTTTGCCTGGGAAACCAAAGGGAAGGAAGTATTTAAAGGCTCATTAGCCCCGGAATTGTTCAAGCCCACCAAGACCCTAGCCGCCAACCAAGGCCTTTATAATGGATTTCTGGCAGCCGGCTTGATCTGGTATTTTTTTCTCGAAGGTCACTGGGCATTCCACATCGCCATTTTCTTCCTGACCTGCGTGATT
This sequence comes from Dyadobacter alkalitolerans DSM 23607, assembly GCF_000428845.1. Taxonomy (GTDB): domain Bacteria; phylum Bacteroidota; class Bacteroidia; order Cytophagales; family Spirosomataceae; genus Dyadobacter; species Dyadobacter alkalitolerans. The sequence continues at coordinate 149,744 of NZ_KE386806.1, forward strand.
GTGGCTGGGATTTATGGGGCCGTTACAGCCAGCAAGAAGATCTTTTTCGTGCAGGCTTTACCAGCGATTGCGGCTTTGGTGGTGTTGCACATGTGATTGAACGCAGTGCGTAATCATCGCTTGAAGATTTTTTTATTCTATTCAAAATCCTAATTGGTTCAAGCAAACAATACTATCTGATGAAATTGGCAGGTATAAAAACGGAATACACATCAAAAGGAAAAGTTAAGCGGATTACAATCAATGCCAACGTCAAAACTGACCTTGTTGAAGATTTGATTGACACAATACTTTACGAAGAGCGTAAGGATGGAGAATTTGTGTCACAAACCGAGGCAATGGAGTTTTTACGGAAAAATGGTAAGATTTAAATGACTTACACGGTTCAGTATGAGAAACGTGCACTGAAAGAACTTTCCAAATTACCTGCAACTGCCGTTCGGCAAATTCTCGCAAAAATCGATTCCTTAATAAACGTTCCTGTTAAGCAGGAATTAAAAAGCTAAAAGGGTCCGAAAACGTTTTTCGTGCGAGAGCAGGAAACTATCGGATTCTTTACGAAGTAAATGATGGGAAATTACTAATTATGGTTGTTGCGGTGGGTGACAGAAAAGACGTCTATGACCAATAACAATGGGCGTACTTGTCACGCCCATTGTTTATATTAAGTTGTTATGCAAAAAAGCTAGGTTTTTGCAGGTAACCAGGCTCCCAGCTGGAATCTCTTCTGCGGAGTGAACGTGAAACCGTCAGGACTTCTTGCAAACGTTCTTCCGCATCGCTCATTAAATCCTGGCTATGCAAATACTGGCCAACGATCTCCCACTCAAATGAATCCTCGTGAGCATCATAAATCCCAACCGGAATTCGGTTGCCATCCGTCATCAACATCCCCAACACCTGCTGCGCCTCTTCCTCCGACGAACATCCTACATGCTGATACTGGCCTTTTAGTGTGTAAAGCACAGAGTAACGGTTTCTTGTCAATCCGCTTCCTTGCGCTTGCTTCTTATTTTCTCTGAGGGAATTTTTTAATCTTATCATGATTTCTGTGTTTGTATCTCCGCTCCGTATGCTGTTCATCTGTTTGTTGTAAAAGTTATAAATGAACGGAGATGTTTTGAGTTTTGAAGCGGCTGTATTAGTCGCTCAAAGTTATAAACGCAGGTTGTGTGTCAATAGTTTATGGGAACTGTTGAAGATGGGGAAGTTCTTCTGATGTTGAAGGTGTTTGGTGGAATAGTGCAATTTATTGTGATCCTAAACAGATGCTAGGCGCTGATTTTGTTGTTACGGCCGATCGTAACAATCGAGAGCAAATTGATAAGCTCTAAACTAACCATTATACAAGCTTTAAGGTTTAATAACTCCTTCCTCAATAGCTTGTCTAACCAGAATCTCCAACATTCCTTCGATATTCTTTTTATCATCAGGAGACCTCACAAATAGGTTATAGCTAATGGCATCGTCACTAATATCCCGTGTGAAATATGAGATTTGACCAGTGCTTCGCTGTTTAAGCTCTTTTCGTGCAATGTTTCTCGATCTTTCAAAACTCCATAAAAATTGCCGGACATCTAGAAAATTGGAAAATCGACTAGCATAATATTTAGTTAACAAATAATATATGGGAATTTGCGTTGGGGATGCTAATAAGTCATCGTGCCTTAGAAATAGATCGTTCATTTGATTTAGAACATTTTCTACATTTTGGTAATACGGTCTAATAACTTCCTCATCCAGAGATCTGGATTTTGCAACCATACCATCGAGTTCATTTTTTTTTAACGTCACTATTTTACTGGAAATTTCAAGAAGTAAAAATTTAGCAGCTAAGTTTAGATCTTGACCACGTTCGATCGAAAACTTTATTTTTTCTAAGAAAAACGAATGTATAGCAATCTTTCTGAGCAATTGAGGAATTGGTCCCGGAAGTGCGTTTCTTCTTTCTGCACCAGATATTGCAATATTTATATTAAGCCGTATGAACATCTCATATACGTCTTCTGGTCGATCAGAATACACACCCATTATAACCGGTTGAAATCTATCAAAAATTTCGCCTACCAATGGATATTCTCGTTTCATGTCACTATACGTGAAATTTTCAAGATCCAGAATCTGATCTCGGAAAAAAATTGGAGTGTTGTCTAACTGAATTTTATCTTCAAAAAAATCAAAGACAGTAGTAAGTCTTTGTTTTCCATCAATAACAGCATACTGTTTTCTTTTTTCGTTCAAATCAGTTGAACCGAAAGTAAAGTCTGCTAAATAGATTTTCGGAAAATCATACTCATTCAGTATTGTATTAATAAAATAGGATTTCATCTTTTTTGTCCAAAGATTTCCTTTTCGCTGATAGCTTGGTTGGAAATCAATTCTATCTTTGATATCATTCCATCCCAGTAAGTTAGCTGGTTTGTCGATTATCTGTGATTTGAGCATATTTGTTAGACTAAAAATTCATGTTGCCGTTTGATTTCCTTTGCCAAACCTTCTAAATCAGGATATACAACTGAGTCTGTAATGCCAACCCTAACGAGTGACTTACTTATTTGATCGATTGCTGACGAGGCGATAAGTAGTTTTATAAGACATTCCGCAGGATATTCTGGATCTTCCATGAAAACGTCTTCCATTGTTTTATTTTCATTTCCAAAGAGAATAAACGTACCTTTTTGGGCAACTATCCTATTGCTATTATGATTCCCGTTTATGGCAACAGGGGATTTTCTTAAAGTGTATTTCGATTTTGAAGGATTGTAAGCATCCAATACAGGATCACCAGGGGCTATGACAGTGCCTTTACCTGAAATGTCGTGCAGAGACGCCTTATTCCATGCGTTAGGGTTTAGTGCCCATACAGCAGCATCACTGTCAAAAACTCCGGTTGCCGCATTTTTTTTCGTAGAATTGAGCGCAAAGTAAAGCGAGATAAATGGATTTTCACTCCAGTCCAATAGTCTTGTCGGTACGCCAAAGTGTTGCATTATAAAAAAATAATCCCAGTAATCGCCAGAGGCCATGCCAAGGCTTGCTCTATTCAAATATGGAAAACTTCGTTGTTTAAATCTTTCCAGGATTTCAGACTCTCTTTCTATTAATTGGCTTGAATTGGTTAGTGTTGGGTGGCGATAAAGTGACGGGGTCAAAGAGTAGTCAGCTCTGCCAGCCCCTCTAAACCAAAAAGGAGCGTCACTTGAAGTCAGGTTCTCAATTTGCTGAGTAAATTCACTGAGAGAAGTTATTGTAATTTCAGTAAGTATTTTAGCAGGAGTAATCATGTATCCAATTCAAATTATTTGAAATTATCAATTCAATTTTATCTGTATTATGAGAATTCTTCATTCTGATTTGGACTGATTTCAATCCGAATTCTGTCACCAGAGTGCGAACCTGTTCAGAATCGTTATAGGACATCAAGAATGGATGTGTGATCTCACTTGCTAGCTGAAATAATCTTTTATGATCTACATCATGATGCTTGTATAATCTTTTTCCAATGTCAATATATGGTGGATCAATGTATAATAGTGTTTGCTCACTTAGCGAATTTATTTTATCGATAGCGTTAATACCATCTTCTTGAATGAAATTTAAAGAGTCTTTTATCTCGTGTATCTCTTTGATTCGTCTAGATATCGTCGAGGGATACCATCGCGATCTGAGACCTTTATTATTTTCACCACGGTTAATTCTTCCGGCACCATTCGTTAAAATTCCACTTCGGTTTATTCTGTTTTTTAATATCGTTTGAAACGCCAGATATTTGTTATCCTCAGCGGACTTTGTTAAGACTTCATCCACAGACTTCACATCTAGGTTAAAAGAGGAAATGTTTTGTATTAACCAAGTATGATCTTCTCCTAGTATAGTCTTCCAGACAGCTGCAATTTGTTCATCTATTTCATAAAATGAAGCAGATTTTGCTAATCCATTTTTTACACAAAAAAGAGATACAACAGCACTGCCTCCAAAGGGTTCGATTATGGTATAATTTTCATATTTGTTTGTTTCTATCCAAAACTTAATAATAGGCGTTATCCAAATTTTTCCTCCGGGATACCGGAATACACTAGGAGAGTTTTTGTACAAACTAAAATCCTGCCTTATAGTAATCATTATATGTCATTGAAATACGCAAGCTAGGCAAAAATTCTTAAATGGCTAGGCGACATTGAAAATCGATTCCAATCTCCTCAATCATCCCAAAATCATTCATCCACTCAACCCCCATATTCTCACAAACATTTGGAATCTTAATCCTACTCGCATTCAGCGCAGTAACTTTCTCCTCCTTCGTGACAACAGTCGCATTCTCGCGCATTGCGTGAGCGATGACCCACGGGTCAGCCAGTGATCGTCCTTTTACATTATCAACTAACGTTTTATGAATTGGATTTGAAGCCCAGATCATTTGCAGGCATTGAATCACTTTTTCATCAACATCTTTTATCGCAATGCTGCTCTTTTTGAGCCACTTACATAAGTCGTAGTCGGTTCTTGTGATTTCCTCGTAGACCATATAAGGGATGAAGATCGTTCCGGCGCTTCCTAAGTTATTCAAAACGTCCCAATAACTAGGGCAGAATTTTGGTGAATAATAGAAGTTCCAGGCCTGGATCAGCATGTTGGCGTCCAGGCAATACTTTTTTGCTGCATTACTCATTTATATAACTGGGCTTCTAAGTTGTGAAAGTGATTGATTTTCACGTTAAGTAGGGAGCTCGCCTGAGTCGGTTCAAGGTTGCCGCCACGAAAAGCGTCCAGAACGGTTTGAGTAAATAGTCGACTGTTTTTTTGAATCTGCAATAAATAGTAGCTCGGCCCGCCAACACTTTCTTTTTGCTTGGCTTTTTTCTCAGCTTCTTTGATAAGAAAGGCCTTAAACTCCGCATCTGCTGCGTTTTTTAAACTTCTATATTGATCAAAAGAAATAACGCCCAAATTCAATGCACGGACAAGTACAGCGAATGAGCTAACACCGAAGGTTTTTGCAACATTGAAAACTTGCGAGGCAGATTTATAAAGATCTCCTCCCAAATTTTGAAATAAGTAACTCGGCATCAGTGCATTTGCCGCTACTTCATTGCAAAACAATTCGATTGGATGCAGTTTATCTAATTTCTGAATGGTAGGCTCAATGTCAGCGGATATTCCTGTTTCAGCGATCCAAAGGTGAGCCAGCTCGTGAACTAAGGTAAATAATTGTGGCGCATTCCAATCGTCGGAATTTATAAAGACAAAGGGCGCGTAATGATCGGCGATTGCAAATCCTTGAAGCTCTTCACTATCTAATGTTAGATATGCATTTATGAAACTGGTTCTAGAAATAAAAATGCCTTTTGCCTCGGCTTTGTCGATCCATTCTTTGATAGCATTTACACCTAAATACTTGCCCGGCGAAATGTTGAGCGTGTTTAGAATGTCCTGCGCGACATCAGCGGGATTGTCTTTGATCGAAAATCGACCTACAAATGGAAATCTGGTTTCTCCGTTTTCTCTATTCGTTTCGCTGATCCAGGCTTGCTTTTGTTGGATCTCGCGAATGATGAAAACTGAACCGGTACTTAGCGGTTTCGAATCGCTTCGACGAAAGTCCTGCAAAGGCTGGAAGTCCCTTGGAATGTCGGGAAGGAAGAATATTGCGAATGGTCTTTTGTATGCTTTGGCTAACGTTTGGGCCTGTTTGATCGTCGGCTGACTTGTGCCGGCTTCCCATTCCAGCAATCTTTCGGCCGAAACATTAATTTTGGACGCCGCCGTTTCCGCCGGCATTCTAGCCGACTCGCGGGCCCATTTAAATACGATAGGTGTGATAAATGCTTTGTCTGCCATGAAGTTTGAGGAGGTTTATCTTAACATGTTTAAGTTTATGTCGGGTTTTCTCTACTCCTTTCAGGCTCAATTTATAAAAAAGCAGTTACTCTGTGGCTAACAGACGTAAAGTGCGTCTGTTTTTAAATTTTTTTTAGAAAATTCTGGAAAGTTTTGCCGGCTTATTGATCAACACAAAACTATAATTGTTTAGCATCTCATGTAAAACAATTAGCATATTACATCAAACACCTCATTTCCAACCACCTGAAAAACAGCAGCTTATAATTAAACAAATGATAGTTGCTAATCTTTTCTGTGTAATATTGCCTAGCAAAACTTACAAACTATGACACACGAAAAAAAATCTCCTCCACCCACCGACCGACACTTAACAGTTTACAGCAAACACGTTTCCAGAGCTTGGCACCAATATGTAATAATGCCAGAAATCCGCCTTTGCGGTAAGTGGCTGCTGGATGCTGGATTTGAATGTGGGCATGAGGTTACGGTGCGGTGTTTTGGGAATAAATTGGAGATTACGCATAATCAGGAGCCGGAATCTGTGCTGAATAAGAAACGGCGGGCTTCGCGCCGGGTGGTTGTTCCTTAAGGTTTGCTATTTAGCTATTTTTCTGAGCCAGGCTCTGGTAGGTTATTCCCGGCAACGCTGTCGCATTCGCCCCTTTGAATCGCCGCATTCACACCGCGTTTGTTCCCATACGTTTGCTGAACTTGCACCCATCAAACAAATCTTCAACATTAACTGCAAACATCATGAGAAGGATCATCATCAATGAACATTTGAGTTTGGACGGGGTTATTCAGGGGCCTGGTGGGCCGGATGAAGATACGTCGGGTGGTTTTGAGCTGGGCGGCTGGTCTGCGAATTATGCGGATGAGGTTACCAGGGAGTCGCTTTTTGCTGTGCTGAATTCTGATTACGATTTGCTTTTGGGGCGGGTAACATTCGATATTTGGGAACCGTATTGGCCGAAGCAGGAGGGGCCGATTGCGGAGAAATTTAATGGGATTAAAAAATTTGTTGCTACCAAAACGCTTTCAGAAGCGAGTTGGGAGGGCACTGTTTTGCTTAATGGTGACACGGTTGAGCAGATTAAGGAGCTGAAAGCCAGCGACGGGCCTGGTTTGCACATATGGGGCAGCGCTGATTTTATTCAGACATTATTTAAAAATGGCCTGGTTGACCAGATGAATGTCTGGATTTATCCGGTGGTGCTGGGTAGGGGGAAGAGACTTTTTGCCGGAGGAACATTGCCGAGCGGCCTCAAAATGACCAAGCACGCGGTGTCTTCTACCGGCGTGATATGCGCCTCGTTTGAATTCAATGGTGAAGTGCCGGTCGGTAATGCTGCGGACGATTGAGCGATTGCTAGAATGCGTAACGGATCTGGCAATAAGGTAATTGCTCTTTCACAGCATTCACCAGCTCACTTACGATCTCACGCTTAATGTTGTTTTTATACCGAACATTCTTCTGGCCTGTCTGGCTGTATTTGACCTGCTGAATGTCTGGCTTCCAAAGCACTTCTTCGGCTTTGGGATGCCAGCCCATGTTCACTTCGTGGAGCCGGTCGTTGTGGGTCAGGAAAATGATCTCGGTCGCGAGCTGCGCTTTGGTAGCTTCGTCCAGGACGTCGTTCATTTCGTCAAACAGCGCATACCAGTCGTCGAGCCAGCCTTCGTAGTAAATGACGGGTGCAAAACTCACATTCACTTCATAGCCAGCGTCCCGGAATTCGTTCATGACCGCAATGCGCTCGCTGATGGGCGTCGTGCGGACGTCGACCAGCTTGGACATCTGGTGCGGCATCAGGCTGAAACGGATGCGGGTTTTGCGCTGCGGATCGTAACTGAGCATTTCACGGTTTACAAACTTCGTCGCGAACGTTAGCTTGGCATTTGGAAGATCTTTGTACAGATCGATCAGGTTTTTGACATTATCACAAATGGCCGCATCGGCAGAACAATCGCCGTTCTCCCCGATTTCATACACCCAATATTCCGGGTCAATGGCGTCCGGCTCGGTCTTGATTCCTTGTCGCCCTGCGTGACCGCTGAGATATTTCATGATCTGCTCAATGTTGACAAAAATCGAAATCGGATTGGCATAACCCTTGCGTCGCGGCACATAGCAGTAGGAGCACGACATGGTGCAGCCATTGGACTGTGATGGCGCTACCCAATGCGAGCTGCGCGTATTGGCGCGACAAGTCAGGCCTTTCTTAGTCCCCAGGATCAGAACATTCTTTTTATTCCAAAGCCAATCCTCGACTGAGCCTTCAAAGCCAAAAAGCTCCGGAATTTTCCAATGCGAATCCACTTCAATGCGCTTTGCCTCAGGGTATTTGGCTAAAATCTCCCGTCCGCGCTCGTAAGTAGGCACGTCCGGTTCCATGTAAATTTCATGGATGGTTAGCAGGTCGTCAATGGTTTTTTGATGAAGCATAGCAATGAGGTTTCCGGCCATTTGACAAAAAGCCTGCCAGAAACGGGTTCAATAGCAACGGCTTTCATGCAAACCCCGGAACTTTAACCTTGTGCAAACTCCTGACGCTCACTTCTTGCTATCTTTCTTGTGGTAACGATAATGTAAATGGTGTTAGCCATATAAAACAGCAGCATAACCGGCAGTATAAAAAACGGATCAATAAAGATCTCGTCGAGAAAAACTGAGAAAATTATAAATGCTGCACTTCCGTAGGTAATTATGGACCATATAATCTGGGTGTTGATGATGCGTTTGCCAAGTTCGGCTACGCCAATGATTTTGTTCCTTCTGAAAATCCAGAACGCCAGCGGAACCAGGATATTTCCGAAAGGCACAAACCACAAAGTAAGTGCTGAAAGGTTCATCAATTTTAAAAATCCAGGATCTTCTTCCATTACAATGGGCGATTCATTTACAGCAACGGAAAGCTCTTGCACCGAAAGATCCAGCGCCCTTGCAAGCAGCCGCAATGTTTCCCCGCGCGGCAACGCGCTTCCAGTTTCAATGCGCTGCAACGTGCGGAGGTTAATACCAGCGCTATCCGCCAATGCTTCCTGCGAAAGTCCTTTGCTTTTCCGCAAAGCGCGAATCTGTTCAGATATGGTTAGTTTGCTCATAGTGAAGTTGTTTTGAAGCAAAAGTACGAGCTTAATTTAGCGGTTTGTAGCGGTTTTATTGCGGCGTTCTTGCGGCAAAGTGCCGAGATGGCTGTGGGCAACGGCAGGTTATTGGATTTCACTCTTGCACATCAAATTGCTTTTCGACGTCCATGCTGACGTGTAGCACCCGAATAATTTCTATTTTATAATCCGGCGACTGTCGATAAAAGATTTGATGTTTTAAGAAACGACATTTAAAATACTCCTCCCTGATATGTTCGGCAGGCTTACCTTCGATTCGTTTGTCGCCAAGCGCTTGAAAACAGTTTAATAAACCGTCCAGGTATTTTTCAGCTTGGTTCGAGGACCATTCGCGTAAGGTGTATTCCCAAATGTTTTCAAGATCATTTTGATCAAGCTTACTGATTTTGTATTCCGAAATTAGATCTTAGTCCTACGTTTTAGACCTGCTTTAAATTTCTCTGGATCGAAATTTTCAACCCAGCCGCTTTGTTCTCCGTCTATTAAAGCCTGTCTTAGCAACTGCAGCTTTTCCTCTTCCTGCTCCAATAGCCGCAACCCAGCACGCACGACCTCGCTTGTGGAGGCATAGCGGCCCGAGTTAACCTGGTTTTGAATAAAAGAATCAAAATGCTGACCAATTGATATGGATGTGTTTTTCGGCATATTCTTTACCTGTCAAAGTGTTAGTAGGGCGAAAGTACCAAAAATTGGTATCAGTTGAAAACTTGTGCCTTCCAATTGCGCTTGTACAGGTGCTTATCCCGCAAAAACGCCTCAGAATTGTAGACAACCTCACCACTTTGTACAATCGCAGGATGGCGTTTCCCCGTATCGGGCTTGGGAAGTCGGATGCGGGGAATGGGTTTGTTTACTTTGGCACGGTTTTAGGACTAATCCGTGATGTTAACCAACCTAACATCAAAATGAACAAGTTACCCATTTCGATCATCAGTGCGGCAATTTTCATGGCATCGTGCAACAGCGGCACTAATAAAGAGGCTGCTTTACTGAAAGAAAAACAGTTCGCGATCGATTCTATGAAGCATGTGATGGAGAAAAAAGCGATTGTCGATTCGATGAATACAGTGATGGCTAATCGCGAAGCAGAGAAAAAGGCTGAGCAGGCGCGTGTTGCGGAAGCAAAAAATACGGAGGCTGTTGCAACGAGCACGGCAGCGCCAGCAGAACGACGTAAAAAAGGATGGAACCACACGGCAAAAGGAGCAGTAGTAGGGGCCGGAACGGGTGCAATTACAGGAGCACTTGTTAACAAAAAACGTGGTGAAGGTGCATTGGTAGGGACATTGATCGGTGCTGGTGTAGGAGCCGGAACCGGTGCATTGGTAGATAATTCACAAAAAAAGAAAAGAAGAAATAATAACTGATCACACACATTTAAGGCAAACACACACAAACAGGCAGCGATCTCACTTCATGTGAGATCGCTTTTTTGTTATACACTATTTGGATGAATTATTTGGCATCCGAAGCAGGCACAAACTGCGCTTTCAAATCAGGATCTTTCATATCCTTGTCTAGTGGGAACATGGGTCTTTTAATGCGCTTGTAGCCCAGCGTTTCCAGGTTCTGGTCCACGCCGCCGGGGGTTAATGCCAATATCCAGTCGGCGCGCATGTTGTAAAGCTCGGGTTCGAGGTAACCGATTTTAACAACCACAATGTCCGCTTTCCTTGGGTTCAGGCCTAATCTTGTAAAATCCGCTTCCTTATGGTAAGGTTTGCGCTTAGCAGTTACGATGATGTGCACGCTTCCTACTTTTACAACGACCTCGGTTTCTGCATTGCGGTCACCGTGCTCAATAGCCTCTACAGTGCCCACAAGATGGAGCGGCGGTGCGAGGCGGAAATCAACTTTTGCGCCTGCATAGCCATCGACTTTATTGCCCACACCGGCTGCTATGGCTGCTTTTACGAGATCCGGACCGGGAATGGAGGCGTAAATGAGTGCCGGGCCATTGTCGTTTTTAAATTCCGGGCGGGCCAGAATCTCCTGTAATGTCCAGGTAACATCACCTGCGCCGCCAGCCGTCGGGTTATCTCCCGAATCGCTGATAAAGAAGGGGTGTTTCTGGCTTTTTACGGCTTTGTCAAGAGCTTCTTTCAATGTGCCCGTCGGTGCAACGAATTCGAAATCCGACCTTACTTTCCAGAAGCTGGCGGCCAGTTGCTCCGCCGTTTTGGAAACAACAGCTTTATCGTCGCCCGTTACCATCACAACAGCGTGGTTACGAGGCTCGTCTGCCCAGGCATAACCAATCCATATCGCCGCATCGATCACGCCAGGCTGAGCCGCAGCGGGAGCCACTTTGGAATATAATGTTTTACCGGGCTCAATCCGGGTGCTCGTTTTTTCACCGGGCAAAAGGATCGGAACCGGTATCCAGGCTTTGTATGCAGGTTTTCCTTTGCCGCTTTCGAGCCGCGAGAGCAGATTGTCAACCGCCCGTTTTTTGGATTGCATGGCATCTTCGTGCGGGGCCATCCGGTAGCAAGTAATAAGGTCTGTGTTCTGAGCCAGCCGCCAGGATACATTACCATGCAGGTCCATAGAGGTTGAAATGACGGTTTTGGTGCCGATCACTTCGCGGATCCGAACAATCAAATCACCTTCCGGATCATCCAGTCCCACCACGCTCATAGCGCCGTGGATGTCGAAGAAAAGTCCGTCATAGGGAGCGCCTTTTTTCAGCAACGCCAATGTTTGCTTTACGAGCGATTCATAAGCTTCGCGCGTCACCGCACCGCCCGGCAGTGATTTTCCCATCAGCGTAGGAACCCAGTCAGCACGGCCGCGGTTGGCCGAGTCTTTGGCCAGAAATGGGTAGGAAGTAAAAATATCAGCGCCATATTTTGCTTTAAAAGCTTCCTCGGTGGTCAGGGCAGGGGAGAACGTGCTCGACTCGATGCCCAATCCCGCAATGGCCACGCGGGGAAGCTTTTTGTTGCCATTGTCCTGCGCATTGATTTGCGTGAGGATAAGACAAAAACAAAAAATCAGAAAAGGAGAATGTTTCATATGCGATACGTTACCAAAGTGGGGTTAGGATTGCTTTGGATTGAAAAATAGGTAAAAAACCGGAGAATTTAGCCATAAACCCCATATGAAACGCCGCGGAAAGTCCTGGACGCTAACTCGTCAAATCTTGATCGTTTGCCTTAGCAAATCTTCCACCTTTCCTGAAGAAGGCCTCGGCGCGTGCGTTTGAAGCATTTTTCCATCAGCATCAATCAGAATGTATCTTGGAATGCCCCAGATACGATAATTCTCCCAGATGTCGTCAGGCTGGTTTTTTTGGACCTGGTTGATGTGAATTCCTTCCGGGACGCTTTTATCCGGCAGCATTTTCTTCCATGTTTCTACATTTTCATCCGTTGAAACGAACAGAAATGCCACCTTATCATTTCCTTTAAACGCTTTCATCAGCTTTTTGGAATGTGGAAACTCCTCTTTGCAAGGTCCGCACCAGGTCGCCCAAACGTCGACATAAACCACTTTTCCTTTCAGACTGCTTAGGGACATGTTTTTGCCATCGGCGGTCTGGCCTGTGAAATCGGGCGCGGGCTTACCCGGACCAATGCGCTCCCAAATGCCGAAACTCTTGTTCAGCGTCGTCGTATATTGCGGAACGTCGACTTCTTTGTTAAACAAATCCCGCAGCTTTTGCAATTCTGGTGAAACGCCTTCCATTCCTACCCAAAAATTAATGTTGGCCGCCCTGAAATGGTCTTTCAGCTGTCGGGAATAAGGTTGTTCTTGTATAAATGAATCTGCAATCTCCGGGTATTTCCCCGCTATCGAATCGGGATCCCGACCTTCTGTTTGCTTCGCAACCTGCGCAAAAATGTTTGATTCCAGAAAGTTGGCCAATATCGCTGCATAATCATACATGTTGATGGCCAGCGCCAGTGAATCTTCCGGCAGGTTTTTAATTGGTGCCAAAAGCTTTGCCGGAATGGCCGGATCATTCATGTCATAGCCATATTTTGATTGTGTATATTTTTGATAGAAATGATATTCCATCATTTCCTTCCGCGATTGCATCACTTTCAATGTATTCGGGTCTACGTTTTTATCGGTCAAAAGTGAGTTCAGCAGCTCCTGATGCTTTTTCTTGAACGCATCCATCCGCGCGAAGAATTCGGCGTCATCCATGATTTGGATGATGTACTTGCCATTCGTGACCTCACATTGCTGTTGCGCGTCTTGGGAACGTTTAATAAAACGGTTTACAGTCGACCCATCACCCGCATAATTGACGTTTTTCCTGCTTTTTCCGGAATCCGGTTCAATCACAATATCGTCGCCCGGATTAACATACAACGGAATGTATTGGCCGGCGCTTGTCACGACGGCGAACAAAGGGCCGGCAATGTCCACCTCGATCTTGCCCGATCCCGTGCTGTCCAATGTGGAGGTGGCCAGCAGCAATGTGTCCAGGCTCAGCATGTTATTGGTTACGAAATCAACACGGGCATTTTTTGCAGAATCAAGCTTGATGGAAATCGTTACGTGGTTGCTGTTCTTTTTGTCGCAGCTCCATAAGCTTGTTAAAAGGATCAGGCTGAGAAATCCAAGTTTTACATATTGTCGCACGGCTAGGTTGTTAGGTGATAAATTAAGCACATTGACCCTTACTCCTGTAACGACCGCCTTGATGCAGGTTTCCTTAAAGAAATGTAAATTGTTTGGGCAGTCAGGCTGGTCCGCCAGTATTGAAAAGTAGATCCCGAAATGCGTTTTGAGTAATTTTTGCCGTTCAATGGCCTTTAAATCAAATACAAACCACCTAAAACCTTAACCCCATAACTCATGAGTGTGCATACCAACAGGAGAGATTTTGTTAAAATGGCCGGGCTTGGCGCGTTTGGCTTCACGATTTTGCCGTCACTTTATGGCAAAGCTGCCGCCAGCGACCGGCTGCGTATTGCACACATTGGTGTGGGTGGAATGGGGAATAATCACATGAAATGGTTTGCAGACTTGCCGGAAGTCGAAATTGTGGCGCTTTGCGATGTGGATGAGCTGCATCTGGGTGAAACAAAAACGAAGCTCGAAGCCATGAAGCCGGGCATTAAGGTGGATACTTATGGTGATTTTCGGAGAATTCTTGATCGCAAAGACATTGACGCCATCACCGTCGCTACGCCGGATCACTGGCATGCGCAGATTGCTACGCTGGCATTTCAGGCCGGGAAGGATGTGTATGGCGAGAAACCGCTCTCTTACTGTCAGCGCGAAGGCAAAATGATGCTGAAACACATGGAAAAGAACAACCGCATTTTCCAGATGGGCAACCAGATCCATGCGGGCGATAACTTTCACAGGGTGGTTGAAATCATCAAATCGGGAGCCATCGGGAATGTGCATACAGTGCGCTTATGGAAGCAGTCGACCACCAAAGAGCTGGGCTCGCCCACTGTTCAGCCCGTGCCAAAAACGCTGAATTGGGATATGTGGCTCGGGCCGGCACCATTTACGGAATACATACCGGAAAAATGCCATTTTACGTATCGCTATTTTCTGGATTATTCGGGAGGGGAATTTGCCGATTTCTGGTGCCACATTGCGGATGTCGTTTATTCCGCCATTCAGCCAAAGGGTTTGAAAAAAATCAATGCAAGAGGGCAAGCCTACACGGGCATTGCCGATGCGCCAAAGACGTTGGACGTCGATTATGAATTTGACGGATTGAAAATTTTTTGGACTACATTGCCTCCCAACATTCCCGGTGCGGCAGAGCAGGGGATAGGGGCGTATTTTGAAGGGGACAAAGGAACGCTCATGTGCGATTACAACACCCGGAAGATCAACATTAACGGCGAAACAATGACCGACATCGCCACCGTTCCCATCACGAACCCAAGGTCACCGGGCCATCAACAAAACTTCGTCGACGCAGTTAAAGCCAGAACACAACCCGAATCCAACCTCGCCTACGCCCGCGATCTCACCATCCCTATGCACCTCGGCCTCATTTCCTATCGCCTTAAACGAGAACTAACCTGGAATGCCGACAAAGAAAGATTCGTAGGAGACAAAGAAGCAAACAAGCTACTCTCCCGCAAGCCGAGGAAGGAGTGGGATTTAGTTTAGGAGTTTAATTTAAATTAAAAGCGTTTTGGCCGGGATCCCGAACTCGTGATATAATGACTTGATCATTTTCAAAGTTAGCGGTTTCTTCCTGCCCAACACTTCTGAAACCCTCGACTTGGTTCCGAAATATTTTACCAGATCCTTTTGACTTAGACCATCTTCCTCCATCTTGTATTTAATAGCTTCCACAGGATCCAGTTCAGGCATTTTGTGGTGCTCATTTTCGTACTTTTCTATGACCATCAAAAGCAGTTCCAACTGGTCACCCTCTGGTGTATTCGGCTTTGCTTGCCAAATTTCACCCAGGTTGTCCAGCGCTTCTTTGTAGTCAGCGGTGGTTTTAAGTGGTTTTATTTTGTAATTCTTCATTGCCTGGCTTTTATGAGTGTTCAACAGTTTTGGCATCTATCCGATCATAATCCTTATGCGTGCCAACAAATTTGATCCAACAAGCTTTGAACTGGTAATTGAATGAAACGATCAGCCTAAATTTATTCCGGGCAATGTTGAAGACTATCCGATCATTGCCAACAAAGTCGGCACCCTTGAAATCCGCAATAACTTCCTGGGGCGTACTGTAATTGTGGCTGTTCATTTTTTCATACCAGCTCAGTAACCCAATCCTGGCGTCAGTGTGTGTTTCCCAGAATTCTTTCAAAGTGCCCTTCGCAACAATTCTCATAAGGAAACAAATATATCAAAAGTTCCTTTATTTGGAACTTGCGACATTGCGTAATCACAAAATTTACATATCTCGATGGGCTCTTTCACTACTGCACCTTCAACGCATCCGTCGGATTCATTAGTGCGGCTTTCAGGGATTGGAAGCCGATGGTGGTTAGGGTGATCATAAGCATTAAAAGGGTTGTGATGATGAAGATGCCTGCGTTGATATGGATGTGATATGCGAAGTTGTGTAGCCATTGGTCTGTTAGCCACCAGCCCAGCGGGAATGCAATGCTTATAGCTATGATCATCAGGATAATAAAGTCCTTCGTTAACATCGCCACGACATTGCCAACAGTTGCGCCAAGCACTTTCCGGACGCCGATTTCCTGTCTTCGGCGATTAGCCGTGAATGCTGCGAGACCGTATAAGCCGAGGCAAGAAATGATGATCGCAAGGGCAGCGAAAATGTTGCTTTTTGATTTCCGGCGGTGATCCTGGCCATTACAAGCATTGTCTCTGCAGGGGAAATATAGAGTATAAATGGCCGGACTGCTTCGTGTAAGGAGTTGAAATGGAAGTTCCTGGCTACTCCAACAATCTGCATTTACCGGAAAAGGCCTGCCATTTCCATTCCACAATCTTACCTATGGCCAACTCGGCATCCCGAAATAGCTTGACAGCCAAGGTTTGAGAGATTACAATGGAATTTTTATTGTTAAGAACTTCGCTTGCCCGGCCCCTGTGTAAGCGGGACGGAAAAGGCATGGAAATAATCACTGCTGACGAAATTCCCACCCGCGCTGATGGTGTTGCTGCCCGCCGTCAAGCTAAATGTTTGAAACCACGACGCGGGCGTTGTCGTTACAGCCGTTTCCACTTCCGACAAGTCTTTCAAAAGCGTTTCGCCCATCTGATCACCGGTTCCGTTGGAAGTCGCAATGCGGTTTCCGGCTTTTTCATGGATCATTACCTCGTAAAGCTGGTCGTCCTTCTCATGAAATTTATCAAAATTCAGCTCGTTCCTGACCCATAGCGAAATAAGTAAGGCGCAAGCTAAACCCGTGGACAGCCCAAGGAGATTGAGCAAAGTAAATTGTATATCCTTTAACAGATAGCGCCAGGAATTTTTGAGATGATTGCGAAGAACGTCGAGGTTTAGCATATGGCTTTTGGCTTACATTTCATTGATTTTATCACGGAATGTAAGTATGCCAATATTTATTTTAATATACAAGAAATTTATATATTAAAATAACTTTTTGTTAGAAGTTACCCGCAAAGCTTTTCCCCGTTTTCACATCTTTCAGCTTTACAGAATCAATGGCCCCGATGCCTGAAAACGAAATGCCGAGTCCGTAGACCTGTTTCAGCGGCTTTTTATAATTTGTTTTAAAAACCTCTTTTGCATTGATAAAGAGGCGGACATGCTTGTCCACAACTTTCAATGTTACGGTGCCTCCTGTTTGCAGGTCCACGCCAAGAAAATTGAGCTGGTTGAGCTCGCCGGGCTTGGTGACTTCGGAAAATTGCAGGTCCGTCCAATGCGTGCAACCGGGCTTCATTACATCAAACACATGCTTGGATGATTCTCCAAAAACGGTCACCCGCACCTGTGAGCAGCGTACGCCGGCGCGGGGAGCGGAAGTATTGAGTCTGATAAAGAGCTCGAAGTTATCTGCGTCAATGTCTGTGAGTTGCGTATTAATGAAGTCTACAAAGAAGGTGCGGTTTGTATCAACGCCTGCGCGCGAAACTTCCCGCGCACTTACGCTTTTCTTGTCGCCGGTCAGCAAATTTTGAATGTCGATCGGGTAAACCCTTGTTGTGTCGTACATCATTCTGGCCGTTGCCGTCCAGCCATTCGTTTTGAGATATACCGACGCTGTGTCCATAGTCACGCCATTCCGCTTCAAAATGGCTGAGTAGCGGCCAGGAACTTCATAGTAATGCGAATAGAGACTGTCGCCCTCGATCAGGGAAATCCGCCTGCCATCACCAAAATCAAGGGTGTAATGTTCTTTGTTTACATCATAACTTTCGGGAATCCCACGCACGACAAACGCTGCAGAATGCGGATTTTCGCCAACTGGATTCTGGCAAACAAGCGCAGCATCAACCGGTTCCGGTGCCGATAGGAACAGCTCGTAACTTGCAAATGCAATAGCAGCAATGACCACGGTCAACATCAAGCCGATATAAGCTGGACTCATTCTCCGCCGCTTTCTGACGGGCGCCAGTTTGGGCTCGTCGGGTAAAATGGCTTCAAAGTAGGGCTGCACGGGCGACGGACCCTTGGTAACAACGGCATGGCGAGGAGCGGAGGTGACGAACTTTTCCCAATCGCCGTAGCCAACGTAACCGGCCAGCGCGTCTCGCGTGGCTTTCTGCGGATAATAACGGACGTCGGTTTTGATTTTTCCAAAGATCCTTTTCAGCGTATTCGGGCTGATCTGGACATTTGTTTTTTTGTAAAGAATATACCCCAGCCGCACATAGTCGCTGTTGGTCCAGGAGCCGATATCAGACTTGCCATACATTTCACTCACCAGGCGGCAGCAGTGATCCAGATGATCCAAAGAGCTTGCCCTGGCTTGTCCATTCTCCATATTTTTAAAGCAATAATCTACTAGAAATCAATTGTTTAGGTTGTCCATTCTTTTGATCAAGCAAATGGTCAGGATCGGCCTGATTTAACCAAATTATGCAAAATTATATTTGCATAATCAAATATTTAACCCCTCGGTCTTACCATTGAAAATCAACCCTAAACGCTAACCTATTAAAACTTATGAGACAAAAAATTCTACTGAGTTGTGTCCTCTTATTTGGCTGGCTTGCGCCTTTGTTCGCGCAAACGCGACAATTGACCGGCAAGGTCGTTGACGAGCAGGCCAAAGAACTTCCCGGCGTCAGTATTGTGATCAAAGGCACGCAGCAGGGAACCGTCACGGATGTAAACGGGCTGTATCAACTGGCCGTTCCGGAATCCGGGTCGCCGATCTTGACATTCTCCTTCGTGGGTTACCAGGCACAGGACACTCCCCTGAACGGACGTACAACCCTGGACGTTACCCTCGCACCCAACGATCAGTCGCTGGCGGAAGTTGTGGTGGTAGGCTATGGAACGCAGAAGAAAAAAGATCTCACGGGTGCCATTTCCACCATCAGTTCCAGGGACGTAGCGGGGCGGCAGACATTGCAGGTTTCGGACGCGTTGCAGGGAAGTGTGGCGGGCGTTTCGGTGACGCGTACAGGCGGCGCGCCCGGCTCCGGCTCCAACATTCTGATCCGAGGCATAACCACCATTGGCACGAACAACCCGCTCGTTGTCGTGGACGGCGTGCCCGTGGCCAGCATTGATAATGTCAATCCCGGCGACGTGGAGAGTGTGACGGTTTTAAAGGATGCTTCTTCGGCTGCCATTTATGGTTCCAGGGGTGCAGCCGGGGTTATCCTCGTGACAACCAAGCGGGCGAAGTCAGGACAGAGCAGTTTGGAATACACCTACGAATACGGCGTTCAGCGTGCTACGGCCAAGCCTTCGTATGCGGGCGTTCAGGATTATATGCGCTATTTCAATGAGCAGGCAACGAACGATGGCGCAAGCCAGGGCCCGTTTGCACAGCCGTTAATTGATTCATATTTAGATAGTAACCGTGTTAATCCAGACTTTTTCCCAAACACCGACTGGCAGAGATCCATCATCAACAGGTCCTCCGCACCCCGTCAGCGCCACGACATTGTGTTCACGATGGGCACGGGAAAAATCAGCACGAAGGCTTCGCTGGGGTATGCCAGTGCGGGTGCATTTTATGATAACCGTAATTATAACCGCTATCTGTTCCGCATTAACAACGATCTGCAAGTGAGTAAGAAGCTGGGCATTAACCTCGATGTTTTTTATAAAAGAACAGCCAATCAGGGCAATGGTAACGAGCTGCTTACCACCGGTGCGTACAATCCGATATACGAAGCACGCGTAATGCCGCCGATTTATGATGATGTGTATGCCAATGGTAAAGTTGCCCTTGGAAAAGACGGCCGTAATCCGCTGGCCCAGCTCCGGGAAGGTGGTTTTACCAAAACTTTAAATAACCAGATCGGCGGGAGAATGTCATTGAACTACAAACCCATCGAAGGACTAACGTTAACGGCATTGGTTGCGCCGGTTTTTGATTTGGATAAAAATAAATTTTTCTCAAAACAGGTACGATTCACCAATCCGGACGGCTCCAACAGCACAGTTGTGAACCAGGCAAGAACTGTTTTAACCGAAGGAAGGTCGGAAGGCATTGCGATCAACGGGCAGGTGCTGGCCAATTATGTCAAAGAATTCAAAAGCGGGCATAGCATTGATGTGCTCGGCGGTTTTGAGGAAAATTACCGCTCGCTGGAAAACCTGGGCGCGATCAGAAGTGGCTTTGCATTAACCGATTACCCCTATCTCAATTCCGGCTCAACCGAGCTGCGGGATAACTCCGGAAACGCTAATGAGTCAGGGTTGCATTCCTTTTTTGGAAGATTGCAATACAGCTATAAAAGCAAATATTCATTGCAGGGAAACCTGCGTTCGGACCTGTCGTCGCGTTTCGCTAATGCTTACCGCAGGGCAGTTTATCCCTCACTTTCAGCTGGGTGGACTATTTCGGAGGAGCAATTCATGAAGGATATCCGCTGGCTGTCTTTTCTGAAACTGAGAGGTTCGTGGGGAAAGGCGGGTAACGAGCGCTTGCTGAATAAGGACGGCAATCCGGCCTATTATCCCTATCTGGCAACCATTGATTTTTCAACTGCATTATTCTACCAGAATGGCGGCGTAGTTCCTTTAACGGGCGGCGGGCAGCAGGTTTACGCCGTTGAAAATATCAGCTGGGAAACCAGCCGCACCACAGATATCGGTCTCGATGCTGCGTTTTTGAACGACAGGCTCACCTTAGGCGCTGACTATTATATGAAGAAAACGACGGACATTCTGTTGCCGCTCGACATTCCGCTTTATCTCGGATACGACAAACCCAACCAGAATGCGGGCGTTTTGAAAGTAAAAGGCTGGGAACTTGAAATGACGTGGCGCGACCGGATAGACAAGCTGACTTACTCGGTTTCAGCCAACCTTTCGGATGCCAAATCAACGGTCGGTGATCTCAAAGGCACGGAGTTCCGGGAAGACCAGATCATCCGGAACGGCAGCGAGTATAATGAGTGGTTTGGTTATATCTCCAACGGTTTGTTCCAAACGCAGGACGAAATCAATGGTGCGCCGGTGCTGAATGTTACCACCAAGCCCGGAGACGTTCGCTATGTGGACATTAACAAGGATGGCAAGATCACAACAGATGACAAAGTGTTGCTTGGAGGCGCATTACCTCGCTATTTGTACGGCGGAAACTTGCGGGCCGACTATGCCGGCTTTGATTTTGGTGTGAGTTTTCAGGGCGTGGCTAAAAAACTTTCGAGGCTGAACAGCGAGGCCGTGCAGCCATTTGCAGAGGCTTTCGGGAATATGCCTGCCGATATGATCGGAAAGTTCTGGAGCCTGAACAATACTGCCGAACAAAACCAGCAAGCCACATATCCGCGCCTTTCCCGCACTTCCAACTCGGCCAATTACGCGCTCTCGGATTACTGGCTGATTAATGGCGGCTATTTCAGGCTGAAAAACATCACTTTGGGATACACCTTGCAGCAACCGGGTGTGAAGAAGATCGGCATTCAGTCGCTGCGATTTTATGTGTCGGCGAACGATGTCTTTTCGCTTAGCAAATTTCCAAAATACCTGGATCCGGAGTCAGCAAGCTATGCTTACCCGATCGTGACAACGCTGATGGCCGGTGCAACGATCCGGTTTTAAGGCTTCCGGTTTTATAAAAAATCAAAATCATTGATCATGAAAAAATTAATATACATCCTGCTCATGACATCGGTTTCGGCCTGTCATACTCTCGACCTTAACCCTTTGTCGGAGGCGTCCACGGCCACATTCTATTCCAATCAGACCGAGCTGGAACTAGCTGTGAATGACTTGTACAGACTCACATTCTGGGGGAATGATAATGAGCTTTTCAGCGATAACGAATGGCACCGCGCCCAGCTGACCAACGCTGTGATCGGCGGAACTATGAATGCAGACGACGTGCCTGTGCAAACTTACTGGCTCAATAGCTACAAAGCCATTGCCCGCGCCAATTCGTTTCTCGCCAATAAAGACAAAGCAGCTGCCAACACCCCCGCAGCGATCCTTTTAAGACTGGAAGCAGAAATGCGGCTGATCCGGGCCCATCAGTATGCACGCCTGGTCACCCATTTCGGGGACGTTCCGCTAATGACCGAGCCTGTTACATTGGCTGAATCTTACGGCATTACGCGCACAAGCCAGGAAGAAGTGCTGACATTTGTTTTCGCAGAGCTCGATTTTGCCGCCGCGAATTTACCTGTAACCTATGGAGCAGCCGAAGTAAAACGGTTGACAAAAGGTGCAGCATTGGCTGTAAAGGCGCGTACGGCTTTGTATTTGGGTAAATGGCAGATTGCAAAAGAAGCTTCCGAAGCAGTTATGCAACTGGCCACTTATTCATTGCACGATTCCTATTCTCAGCTTTTTGTAAAAGCAGGGGAAAGTAGTAAAGAACTGATCATCAGCATTCCCAGAGATGAAAAGCAGCAGGTTTTTGGCAATACGGGTTATGTGCAGGACAACATTTCGCGCAACGCGGGCGGCTATGGCGCACAATTGCCGACGCGTGATATGATGGACGCGTACGAATGTGTGGACGGAAAGCTGATTGACGAATCGCCGCTCTATGATCCTAAAATGCCCTTCAAAAACCGGGACCCGAGATTAAATGCGACCATAGTGGAGTTCAACACGCAATGGCTGGG
Source organism: Dyadobacter alkalitolerans DSM 23607 (assembly GCF_000428845.1). Taxonomy (GTDB): domain Bacteria; phylum Bacteroidota; class Bacteroidia; order Cytophagales; family Spirosomataceae; genus Dyadobacter; species Dyadobacter alkalitolerans. The sequence goes on from NZ_KE386806.1 coordinate 172,358, forward strand.
CTACAATTACACGCCGCATCCCGACTCGCTGACGATTTTTAGTGTAAAAGAGAACAAGAAGGTGCCGAATAAGGACACCCGTGCGGTGGCTGCATTTGCAAGTTTTACGGGTTTTCTTTGGAAAAAAGGCATTGACCAAACCTGGTCCGAGCGGCTGGTTGAAGACAATGATGCCATCATAATCCGCTATGCAGAAATGCTGCTGACCTACGCGGAAGCAAAAATTGAACTGGGCGAAATTGACGAAACGGTCGTGAATGCGATCAACCAGGTGCGGGCGCGTGCCTATGGCGTTGCGGTGGACAAAACAACCGCTTACCCGGCCATTAAGCTCTCCAATGCCGCCACTTTACGGCAGATCCTCCGCCGCGAGCGCCGCGTGGAGTTTCCGCGGGAAGGCTTGCGATATATGGATCTGATCCGGTGGAAGTTGGCGGAAAAAGTGCTCGTTAAACCTGTAATCGGCCTGCCTGATCCCGCTGCACAGAACCGTGCGAAATGGCCGTTTCCAGGAGTGACGCCCATTGATGCGGACGGCATTGCGGATTATAGCGGCTTTGGAACAGATGTAAAAGTCATTGCACAACGCAATTTTGATAAAACAAGACAATATCTCTGGCCGATTCCCGCCGTTGAGCGTCGTGTAAATCCGGGAATTAACCAAAATGCAGGTTACTAATCGTACCATTTATATCTCGTAATCAGAAACATGGTGTAGTCACACTCGTTTTAAACCATTTTATTTTAATGAAAAAATTTAACCATTGCTTTGCTGCATTGCTGGCATTGCTTAGCCTTTCCGTTATTGCTCAGCCTAAGACCAAACCTAAACCCTCATTCAGCGGCATCTATCCGCATCTGGCCATGTATAACAACGAGGGCGAGTGTGGAACGGGTGCCGTTGTGGGCTGGGCCGGAAAGCTTTGGGCGGTTACCTATGCGCCGCATTTGCCCTTTGGCTCTTCGGATAAGCTGTATGAAATCAGTACGGACCTGACACAAACCGTCCGCCCCGAAAGCATTGGGGGAACACCCGCCAACCGTATGATCCATCAGGAAAGCAACCAGCTTTTTATTGGCCCGTACGCCATTGATGGCAAGGGAAATGTGAAGACCATTTCGTACAAGACAATGCCGGGCCGGCACACCGGCAATGCGCGCCATCTGACCGATCCTGCCAACAAAATTTACTATGGCACCATGGAAGAAGGTTTTTATGAAGTGGACGTCAGAACATTGGCGGTGAAGACTTTGTATGAAGATGGGAATGTCAAAAACAATAAAAGAACCGCGGATAAGCAGACTTATCAATACAATGGATTGCTTCCCGGAACACACGGAAAAGGTTACTATTCCGGTCAGGGCGTGACAGTTTACTCTAATAATGGCGAGCCCGGAAAGCTTGCGGAGAAGCAATTTGATATCGAGTCAGGTTCATTGTCGGAATGGGATGGTAAGAATTGGAAAGTGGTTCGCCGCAACCAGTTTGTGGAAGTGACGGGTCCTGGCGGCATCCTGGGCAATAAAAATCCGGCAACGGATCCGATCTGGGCAACAGGCTGGGACCACAAATCGGTGCTGCTGGGCGTACGGGGCAATGGTAAGTGGACATTTTTCAGACTGCCTAAGGCGAGTCACAGCTACGACGGTGCCCACGGCTGGAACACGGAATGGCCGCGAATCCGGGATGTCGGAACAGAAGCAAAACCGGATTACCTGATGACGATGCACGGTATGTTCTGGGAATTTCCAGGCCATTTTTCCTCTAAAAATACGGCAGGGATCCGTCCGCGGACTTCGTACCTGAAAGTAATCGGTGACTTTACGCGCTGGAAAGACCAACTGGTTTTTGGTTGTGACGATTCGGCGCAGAGGGAATTTTTGAACAAAAGAAAAGCCAAAGGCAACATCGAGGGCCCGGGTCAATCCAATTCCAACTTGTGGTTCACTTCCCTGAACCAGCCCGATCAGCTAGGCCCGAATACAGCCGAAGGAGCCGTTTGGCTGAATGAGAAAATCGCGGCGAATGCTACTTCCGAGCCGTTTCTGTTCAGCGGATGGGCCAACCGTTCCGCCTGGATCCAGAACAATGGCGACGCTGAGGTGACTTTTACATTCGAAGTGGACAAAAATGGAAATGGACTTTGGACGAATCTTAAAACATTGAAAGTAGGAGCGAAAAAGGCTGCCAACATTCAATTTTCCGCAAATGATGGAGGAGAATGGATCAGGATCAAAGCGAATAAACCGACAAATGCATCGGCGCACTTTTCCTACATTGCCAATGACCCGCGCAAAACCGATGCGGATGCGATTTTTGCAGGTTTGAGTGATGTAACAGCACCGGCCAGCTCGGGTGGGTTGCTATATGGCCTGGGTGATAACCGCCGTGCGCTGGGTATCGCGGCCATGGATTATTCGGCAGGAAGGCCAACATTATCAGGTTATTATGAGCTGGATGCGGACATGAATCTGGTGCGCAAGGAAGATGCCAGAACGCTTTCTTTTATCCAAAATAAATTCGTAATACCGCAGAAAGTAGTGACCGTTGACAAATCATCCGTGCTGGTTGTGGATGATAAAGGACGAAGATGGAGGTTGCCGCTTGGCGATAATGCTTTTACGGGCCTTACCAATGATGGCGCATTGCGCATATGCCGCGAAGTTTCGACAGAGCGGGACCTTTTCAACTGCCATGGCACTTTTTATGAATTACCGGCTGAGAATGCGGATGGTTATGCCAAAATCCGCCCGGTATCGTCTCATAATCTGCGTATTAATGATTACGCATCTTACCGCGGTTTGCTGGTGATGACCGGTGTGGACGCTAAAAATCTGAAAGGAAACAAGCACATTGTTGCTTCGAGTGATAACAAGGCGGCGGTTTGGGCAGGGGCGATCGATGATCTCTGGAAACTCGGTAAACCCATCGGTCACGGCGGTCCGTGGAAAGATGCTGCTGTGAAAGCAAATGCTGCATCTGATCCTTATCTGATTGGTTTTTATGACAAAAAATCATTGAAACTTTCTCACAAAGCAAACAATGATGTCACGTTCACTATGGAAGTGGATCCGGTTGGAAACGGACCTTGGATGGAAGCCAGGCAGTTCACCGTGAAGGCCGGCGAAACATTCACATTTGATTTCCCGAAAGACTTCGGAGCCAGATGGATCCGGTTCAAAACCGACAAAGACTGTGTGGCCACAACGTGGTTGGATTACAAATAAAAACGAAAGCGAGACTGTCCCACCGGCAGTCTCGCTTTTTAAATCCGTTTAGTCAATCATTTTACCATTCACTTTTACATTGGTCAGTCTGAAATCCTGAACAACGCTTTTGTCATAAGCTCCATTTTTTGCGGAGATATTCAGGTTCTCGAATTTGAATTTGGACAGCTTATCATAGTCGCCGGGGCTGACGTCGAAAAAGATTTCGCATTTCAGATCAATGTTTTTCAGGCAAATGTTATCGCAGTAGGAAAGGGGCACGTCTTTCCGTCCTTTCAAATCAAAAAACTGCTTCCAGGGCTTTACATAGATCAGACTGTAAGCGTAACCCGTAATGTTCTCCACGCTCACAAACTCGTATTTCTGCGGCGTATCCGGTCTCATTTTAAGCCATAACACACGCATAGCGTTGGTAATGTGGCAGTTGCGCATCACAATGTTCTTATTATGAATGGCTTCGCTACCACACGTGAGCGCCGCGTGGCAGAACCCAAATTCCGAATCTTCTATAATCACATTTGTGTTCGCACCATTCCCCGCATCCTTGTCGGCATAAGGCCCTTTTCCACCTTTCAATGCGATAGCATCATCATTTACAGCCAGATAGCATCCCTTGATCAGCACATTATTACAAACGTCGAGATCGATTGCATCCGTGCTGGGCGCCTTAATGGGCTCGTGGGGAGCTGTAATCCGAACATTCAGGATTTTAATGTTATTGCATTGATAATAGTGGCTCGTCCAGAAACCGGAATTTTGGAGCCGCACATCCTTAACCTGCACATCATCGCTTTTCCAGATAAAAACTAGCCTTGGGCGTGACACCTCCAAATTCGTACAATTTGGATTTTCCTTTCTTCTCTGCCAGAATGCCTTCCAATAATTCAGCCCATTTCCGTCAATTGTTCCTTTTCCTGAGATTGTAAAGCCATTCACGCCATACGCATTCACCAAGGCCGGGAAATAATCCAATGTCTGCCCTTCCATTCGGGACGGCATCATCGGGTAATCTGCAATTTTATCCGAGCCCTTCAACACCGCGCCTTCGGAAATATATAAATGCGTTTTGGGCTTAAAAAATAATGCACCGCTCAGAAACGTACCTTTTGGAACAATGATCACGCCGCCGCCCTGCTGATGCGCCAAATCGATTACTTTCTGGATAGCCGCCGTTTGTACTGCATTGCTATCCGCTGACACCCCGTGTTTTGTAATGACAAACTGTTTACCCAAATCCGAAAGCTCAATTTTGGAACTGTCTGCAAACCAATCCGGTATTTTGGTGCCATCCGGGAATTCAGTGGATTTTTTTGTTTGAGCAAATGAAATAAGAGCGCATAGGCATGCAAGGAGCAACATACAAAATTTTGGCATAACAAAGATTTCTGATTTGTAATGTATCGCTTTCCGATGCAAAATGAGCATCGCGTCTTTCGTAATGTTGTAGAGAGGAAGCACCCGGCAGAATATACTGATAATGTAAGAGCGAGGTTTTCAGACTGTGTCAATCACATTTGATTTTTACGCCCAAGGGGATCGATATTTTCATGCAAAGGGCATAACTTGGTGCTGAGATACAAACATATCAATAAAATATTATCACATGAGTACAAATGAAAATGCCGCAGCACCGGCAGTTCCAATTTCAAAAGCTTTGGTTTCCAACGGATTCCTGTTCATTTCGGGCCAGATCGGCTCAGCAGGCGGGCAGCTTGTGACAACATCTTTCCAGGACGAGGTCAGGCAGGTGTTTACGAATATTGAAACCATACTCAGCGAGCACAATTTAACATTCAGCCACGTCGTCAGCGTCACCGTATACCTAACCGATATGCGCTATTTCGACGAACTCAACGCCGTATACCAAACTTACTTCACCGACCGCTTCCCAACCCGCACTTGCATTGCAGTAGCAGGTTTGCCGAAACAGGCCAGGGTTGAGTTGACCACTATGGCTAGTTTGGAGTTGCAGTAGGGGTGGGATTAGAGAAGCGCGCTGGAATTCTTAAACTGATAAAACTATGGCAATCAGCAATGCTGGTTGCCATAGTTGAAAGAAACAAACGTGTCTCTTTCAACTCTTACTGTCTTTATGAAAATTTCCTATCTTTGTGTACACAAAATTGTACACCCATGAGAATTGTTTCAGCTAGGGAATTTCGGGGCAAACAGAAGGATTATCTTGATCTTGCCGAGAAAGAGCGGGTAATCATTCACCGGGGACACTATGACGATAAGTAGCGTTCGCGATACAGTGGCGGCTTGCGTTCGCAATGAATAAAAACGCCGCTCCGATAATCCGAAACGGCGTTTTTCTCACACTAACATTAAGCGTTATAGCTTGGATCAAATTCCACGATCCATTCGATACCATATTTATCTCTGAACATACCAGCATATGTGCCCCAGGGACTTTCGTCGATGGGTCCTTCAATAGTTCCTCCTGCTGACAGTCCGTTGAAAATTTGCTCTGCTTCTTCGCGGCTTTCTGCACTGATGGATATTTTGGACCTGTTTTCACTCTCGCTTACCCGTCCCATAAATTCCGGCACATCATTGGCAATCAATACATTGTGATTTCCTAAGGGCAGAACAATGGTCATTATTTTATTTGCCTCGTTTTCTGGTATCGGAAATTCATCGCTTGCCAGGTCTTTGAAACGGACGATCTTTGTGAAATCACCGCCAAAAACGGATTTGTAGAAATTGAATGCTTCTTCCGCATTTCCATTGAAGTTGATCCAGGGATTGATTGTTCTCATAATTTGGTTAAATTTTTAGTTGTTTCTCACGATATTTCAGCATCGTGCCGGCATGGTTGGCAGAGAAGCTGTTTGCTATACTACTGCAATAAAGCAGATATAGGCATTACAAAGGTGAAACTAAGTCTTGGACCCGACCCTGTGCAAATGCGACAATATAGGGGGTAAATGCCGCCAAATGTTTAAAATTTTAGCTTGGAGATGATGGAATGCGGCACCTAACCTTCCTATCATCAAGCAAACATGCACCGGCCTGGATTATATTAATGCAATAAAAAGAAACATAACCTTAGAAATGAATACGTACTATTTGCCTGATGACCTCTTAGATAATTCTGCGGCGGGGCCGGACGAGGTTGTTATTCGGTATTACAGTGCTAATCGGGATTCTGTGAAAAACAGGATCGTGTTGAATCAAAACATGATCAATTTACCGGCGGAAATCCGATTGCTTCGAATTGAAGAACTGTTACTTTACCTATTCCAGTCCGATCCTGAAAGATTTCACGCGATCGAAATTCTTACCCGCGACAAACAGCAATTGCAAATCAGAAAAGTTGTCGAAAGCCAGATCGGTCAACCGACTACTGTGGACGACCTGGCGTTTCTATGCCACATGAGCACCTCGACATTCAAGAGGAAGTTCAGTGAAATTTATCAAACCTCCCCACAGAAATGGCTGCTTGCCCGCAGGCTGGAATTGGCGGCAGATTTGCTTAGGTCATTCGATGAAAGTCCCTCGGGCATTTACATGAAAGTGGGCTATCAGAACCATTCCAGTTTTTCAGAAGCATTCCGAAACCACTTTGGAAGCACGCCGAGCGATTTCCAGCAAAAGCATTTGAACGTTAGGCCATAGTTCTTGGCCGTCTATCCTTAACTTCCCCGCAGACCGCAGCATTACTTTTGAGTCATCAAAAAAACATAGCATTTATGGAAACAATGACCGAAAAGAACAAGGCAGTAGTAAGCCGCTTTAATCACGAAGTGATTGGCGCAGGTAATCTCGAAAGTTTTGAAGAAATCATGGACGAGCAGTTCGTGAACCGCTCTGCACCCGAAGGCATGAGCAATGGCGCGGATGGCATGCTTTACTTTTTTAATGAAATTCTACGTCCCGCGATGCCAGACGTTCATGTTACGATCCATGAGCAGGTTTCCGAAGGGGATTTAGTTACCACACGCAAAACCATCGGCGGAACGCACACCGGCACTTTCCTGGGCATTCCTGCAACCGGGCGGGCAGTTAACATCGATGTGATTGATATCGTCAGGGTTAAGAACGGCAAGTATTTTGAACATTGGGGCATCACTTCGCTGCCGGAAGTATTGGCTCAATTACAAAATTGATGCGCTTGCTGCAATAGCGCATTGGTTGAAATAGAAGTCCCGCGCCGTGCTGGTTTATGTACTGCGCGGGACTTTTGTATTTGAAAATGCTTCGTGCCTCAGTTAAAGCTCGCCCTGAATTCCAGAGGGGAAAAGTTTGTCTTTGATTTAAATAACTTATTGAAAGACTGCGGATGCTCAAAGCCGAGCTGGTAGGCGATTTCCCCTACGGTCAGATCACTGAATGTCAACACTTCCTTTGCTTTTTCGATCAGCTTGTTGTGGATGTGCTGCTGCGTATTCTGGCCGGTCAGTGCGCGGAGCATATCGCCCAGGTAGCGGGGCGAAACGTGTAGTTCGTCGGAAAGATACTGCACGCTCGGCAGCCCTTTCAGCAGGGCGGTTTCGTCATCGAAATAGTTATTCAGCAATTGATCCAGCTTTTCCAGCAATGCATTGTTGATCGAATTGCGGGTAATGAACTGGCGTTTGTAAAACCGCTGACTGTAATTCAGCATCAGCTCCAACTGCGAAATCAGCACATCCTGGCTCAGGTCGTCTATCGCCGTTTCGAGCTCGTCGCCGATGTTGCTGGCAATGCCCTCGATGATCAACTTTTCTTTGTCCGACAAATGCAGCGACTCGGTTACCGAGTAGGAAAAAAAGCCATAATGCTTCATTTTGGCGTCCAGCGGATAGTTTCGTAGAAAATCGGGATGGATCAGCAATGTAAATCCCAGGGTCGTTTCGGCCACTTCAATGCCCGTCAGCGGCTGGCCGGGCGAGGAGAAAAACATTCCGCCTTCCTGAAAGTCGTAGGTTGTTTGCCCATATCGCATCCGGCATCCTGCCGATTCGTTGTAGGTAATGTTATAAAAATCCATCGAAAAAGTTTCGGCCAGCATTTCGGCCGTGATCCGCACCTTATTAAAATCGAGCAAGCTGATCAGCGGGTGCAATGGTTGTGGAAGGCCGAATGCGCGCTGCATTTCAGAAATGGAGTGATAAACGCGCGGTTTGAGATGTTCCCTTTTCATAATCACATAATGGGCTGCCGGCGCAAATCGTTCCAGCCTGCGCCGGCAGACCGTTTGTTTTTAAATAGCAGCTAACAATTGTCTGATCCCGTCCCGAAACGCCTCGTCGCCCTTAGCCAGGCGCAGCGCATACCATTCTTTGGCATCGTCGCCGCACACATACCGCAATGTGTCGGTCCCATCAGTTGCTGCGCCGTACACCACTTCGGCAATTTGTTCGGAAGTCGTCGCGGCTTTGTCGGTTGCCAGCATCGCCGTGAATTTGTTTATCAATGATTCATAAGCCGGGTGCGTGGCAAACACCGACTTCGCACCGATTTCCGTCGCCACCAATCCGGGTTCAATGGTTTTAATCCCGATTCCAAACTCACTGAGCTCATACGACAAGCTTTCCGCCCAGCCTTCCAGCGCAAATTTACTGGCATCGTACATCGAGCTTACCGGAAAGGCCATCAGCCCTGCCGATGAGCCGGTAGTAATAAAAAGTCCCGCTTTCCGCTCGCGGAAATAGGGGAGAAATGCCTGCGTCACCCGCACTACACCGAAGAAATTGGTTTCCATTTGTTGAACCAGCTGCTCGTCGGTCATCGCTTCCAATGCGCCAAACAATCCATAACCTGCATTATTAAATACCACATCAATATTACCCAAAGCCAGCGCCTGCTGCGTGATTTCACGGATTTGCCCCGTGTTGGTCACATCGAGGGGCATCACGGTTACATTATTCAGCGCATTGAGTTCTGTTTCATTTTCAGGCTTGCGCATGGTCGCGATCACCTTCCAGCCTTTGGCCGCAAACAATTTGGCCGTAGCCCTTCCGATACCTGTTGAAGCACCGGTAATAAAAATCGTCTTTGTCATTTGTCTTGCTTGTTTTTTTCGAGAGACAAATTTCCGTGGCTTGCGGCTGGGACTCGTAGTGGATGTGGAGATTGTTGTAGCCGAAATGGTCTTGCCAATAGCTGGATGCATATACGGAATGCACCCTCAATTTGGATACAACATTTCCTGTTTCGGCTACAAGCGCTGTGCTACGATCGCCGAATTTTGCCTTATAAAAATTTTAATGATATGCAGACAGAAAAAAAGAAAGTAGCACTGGTTACAGGAGCAAATACAGGCGTAGGATACCAGATCGCCAAATCACTTGCTGATGAAGGCTACACCGTTTACGTCGGTGCCAGAAACAAGGACAAAGGGGACGCTGCCGTTACCGGGATAGGCAAACAGTCAAAAGCTGTTCAACTAGATATTACCGATTCGCGGTCCATCGACGCAGCAGTAAAGAAAATTCAAAGCGAAGCCGGATACCTGACGCTGCTGGTCAATAACGCAGCAATCTCAAATGCAGGAAAGCCGGGACGCACTATGGAAGAGGTCCTTGGAGCCCAGCGCGCCAGTATTGCGCCTATCGATGAAATGAAAAAGGTCTGGGAAACGAATGTGTTTGGTACACTTGCCGTGACACAAGCCTTTTTACCTCTATTAAGGAAAGCAGACTCAGCACGGATTGTCACAGTGTCGAGCGCACTGGGTTCCCTTACTTTGAATGCCAATCCGGCTAACCCCTTCCGCTCTGCGTTCGACGCTGCTTATGGCGCATCCAAAACTGCACTCAATGGTATATTCCTTTCACTGGCGATCGATTTAGAGAGTGCAAATATCAAAGTTCACCTGGTAAGTCCGGGGTTTACGGCAACGGCTCTTAATAATTTCCAGGGAACCGATACGGTAGAGGAAGGATCCAGGGAGCCAATAAGGGTAGCCCTGGCAGAAGACCTTCCCACAGGAAGCTTCACAGGACCGGCTGCCTATGCGGGAGCAGACAACATTGTTCCGTGGTGACAGTAAAAGGTCAAAATCCCGTGGCTGAAAATAGTTACGGGATTTTGATACATTTATATGATGAAAAATAAGGAAGAAAAATTGATTCGGTTCATAACCATATCGGAAACACATGAGGCTTTCGGCTTGCCCAAGCCCCAACATCCGTTGATCAGCCTTGTCCATTTCAGCGAGCGCAACCCCTTTAATACAAGCATGGCGCCGATCTACGACTTGCTTAGCTTCTATAAGATCACTTTCATCACTGATAACAACGGAAGGCTAAAGTATGGAAGGAACTATTATGATTACGATGAAGGAAGCATGCTGTTCCTGGCGCCTAACCAATTAGTGGGCAGCACGGATTATAATAGCAGGACCTATTGTTACATCCTGCTCATACATCCCGATTTTTTACTGGGCCACCCTTTGGCAAGTAAGATCAGGCAATATGGCTATTTCGCATACTCAGCGAATGAAGCACTGCATTTATCCGACACAGAAAAGGAAAATATCCTTTCGATTTACAGGCACATGGAACAGGAACTCAACGGCCGTGTGGATGAATTCAGTCAGGAGCTCATGATCGCCCATATCGAATTGCTGTTGAGCTATGTTAACCGCTATTACAAGCGGCAGTTCATTACCCGCAAAGTGGTCAACGATGATATACTGTCGAAAACAGAAGCCATACTGGATAACTATTTGAACAGCCAGCAATCCCTGCATGACGGGGTTCCTACCGTTCAATTTCTCTCTGAAAAACTGAATCTTTCGCCAGGTTACCTAAGTGATATGCTCCGTTCGCTGATCGGGCAGAATGCCCAGCAGTACATCCATGAAAAATTAATCGAGAAAGCAAAAGAGCGGCTGACCACCACGCAGTTAAGCATGTCCGAAATTGCCTATGAGCTCGGTTTTGAACATTCGCAAAGTTTCAGCAAACTATTCAAAAACAAAACCAATCAATCTCCGATGGAGTTTAGGGCTTCGTTTATGTAATAAGATTCGCTCAAAGGCAGTAAAAGTGAGAATGGTAGAGGATTGATTTTATTAACTTTGCCACATGCTAAATAAAGAAAAAACTGGAATACCCGGACTGAATGAAGTTGACCTTCGACTTACAGGTTTTAAAGTTCATGCCCTTCCAGAATCAACAGAAGTCCCGGTCAAAGCTGGACGGCGCGACTTTTACAAAATGGGTTTGGTCAACGGCGACATGACCATAAATTATGGTGGCCAGCTATTGGACATCAAAGGAACCGCACTCTTTTTCGTTAACCCGCAAGTGCCGCACGCGCTCGTTCGTCGTATCAACCGTACCAGTGGTTACGCCTGTATCTTTACTGAAACCTTCCTTCATGGCCGGGAATTACAGGACTCTCCGCTTTTCAGGGTCGGCGAAAATCCAATTGTGAAGTTGAATGCAGAACAAGCCGCATTTATGACTGGCCTTTTCGAGAAAATGCTGTCAGTGTACGATGGCAACTATCTTTATAAGGGCAATCTGATCAAAAACTACATTGCGCTCATCATCCACGAGGCTCTTCGAATACAGCCCGCGCAGCGTGTCTCTACCTTCAAAAATGGCGAAAGCCGCCTTGCACACCTTTTCATTGACCTGCTCGAAAAGCAGTTCCCGATAGAACGCAGCGACGAACCGCTCCGTCTACGCAGTCCACAGGAATATGCAAGACATTTAAGTGTACATGTCAATTACCTGAACCGGTCTGTCAGGGAGACGACGGGAAAAACCACTTCGGTGCATATATCTGCACGGATTATTGCCGAAGCAAAAGCACTGTTGCAACATAGTGACTGGAGCGTCGCCGAGATCGCTTACGCGCTTGGGTTTGAGTACCCTGCCTATTTTAATAACTATTTCAAACGGCTGACAGGCAGCACGCCGAACGCTTTCCGCAAGGTTTGAAAATCATAGTTATTGGTTTGATATTGATTGGCTGTCAGCCCATCTGCGGTTTAATTTTGCCGTATCATTATTAAATCATTCAACAATGAAAATATTAGTAACAGGAGCGACAGGAAAAGTAGGGAGCCGTTTGGTGCCACGTCTGATAGCCAAAGGCTTTGATGTATCGATATTGGTCAGGGACGTGGCAAAGGCAGGCAGTCTGGTAGAACTCGGTGCGACACCCATAACCGGCGATCTATTTGAACCAGCGACCTTGCCAGCGGCGGTAGCTGGCATGGATGCCGTGATCCACCTTGCAGCGCTCTTCCGAACCCTTACAGATAATGAAGGTATCATCAAAACCAACCGCGAGGGAAGTATCGCACTAGCGCAAGCAGCACACGAAGCCGGTGTCAAACGATTTGTTTTTACCAGCACCTCTAATGTGTACGGTTCAGGTTACCACCGCCCCGCAAAAGAAGACGAACAAGTGGATATCAACGATCCGCGCGCTTACTCTTCCAGCAAGATCGCCGCAGAAAGGGAATTGATCGAGATGCAGCAAAACCAGAAATTTGACGTCCGTATTTTGCGTCTTGGCTTTGTTTACGGAGATAAAGATCCGCACATCGCTCAAATTATCCCATACATTAAAAAGTTGAACATGCATTCAGGTTCGCGGATGCACATGGTACATCACCTGGATGTTGCGCAAGCGCTGATCCTGATGCTCACCTTAGAAGGGTTGGATGGAGAGATCTTTAACGTAGCTGACGATGCACCAATCACTCTGTACGAACTAGCTGATTCGGTTGGAAAAGCGGCTGATACTTTTGGTGAAACAGAAGGCCCCCTTAACGATCCTTTCCAAGGTGTTCAGGATATTTCCAAACTTCGAAGGAGAACCGGCTTCCGGCCATTGGTGCCAACCTACTATGTAGCCCGCGATCTTGATATTTTGTAACCATAAAACAGTGCGCTCAATAGTCATAAAAAATTCGGATACCTTTTATCTGGATTTGGATACTTGCAGGTGTAGGCTGCTTCCTTAGTTTGTCTCATAAAATGATTCCAACTCACCGAATTACTCACCAAAAATCTGTGGAAAATTGAACATTTTGGCATAATCCGGAAAAGAAAAAAGCCTGCTAATCTGTTGATTTGCAGGCTTTTGATGCTTTTTGTTATTTCTTCAAGTGATCCCGCTGGGATTCGAACCCAGGACCCATACATTAAAAGTGTATTGCTCTACCAGCTGAGCTACGGAATCCTACTTTGTGATTTTACTGTTCACATTCAGTTTTTGCTTTCTTTGTAGAAGGGCCCAGGACCCATACATTAAAAGCGGACGCCGCGCGTTGTATTGCTCTACCAGCTGAGCTACGGAATCGATTTTGCAACTTTCTTTATTAATTGGATTTGCACGGGGCGTTTCCGTAATTGCGATGCAAAAGTAGAATTCAAAAAAGTATAATGCAAGCCCTGAGTAAGAAATACCTGTTCATTTGGATTTTTTTGGGAACTGTCATTGCCCCTGAAACAGCCTTTTCAGCCAATAAAAAAGAGTTAAAAACGGCTGATTCTCTGTTTGCTATGGCAAGATACCCCGAGTCACTTGTACTCTATAAAAAAAATTTTAGCGAAGACGAAAAAAACAACCAAAGCCTGCTGCTCAAACTGGCTTTCCTGGCCGAAAAGACAAATAACTACACCGATTGCCTTTTTTATCTCAGCAAACTCGCCCTCACAAACCCGTCCCGCCGCCTTTTTGAAAAAATGGATAAGCTGGCGGCTGAACAAAATCTAACCGGCTATGAATTCGACGATTACAACTATTTTATAATTTTTTATAGAAGATATGGTGATTACATTCCAATATTGCTTCTAACTTTGGGGACGTACATAGTGGTAATAATGGTTACAAAAGTTCGGAGAGGTGAGCCGATACTGCAAATACATAAGCTGTCAATTGTCGTGTATCTGCTTGTGTTACTGGGAATACTCAACGTGCCGTCGCTTTACCAGACCTGCATTATCATTAATGAAAATACGTTCCTGAGAGATGAGCCGTCATCGGCGGCTCCGGTTATAGATCGGGTAGGAAAGGGGCATAAGCTGACGATTGTCGGCTCTGTGGACCATTGGAACAGGGTTATATGGAACAACCGGATCGTGTATATACGTAAAAGTGACCTTTGGAATATTTGAGTGCAGTGCGGGTATCATTTTTGTAACGAGATAAGTTTATATATATTTAGGACAAATTTTTTTTTAAATTAACGATGTATGAAAAAGCCAATGAAACGTTTTTTACTATTGATCGCAGGAGTTGTAATGTTAGGGTTTGTGTCGTCTTGCAAAGAGGAAGGTCCTCACAAAGATGACATTGTGAAGTTCTCCGCAGTTATAAATAGTAGTGCTACTGTTCCAAAAGCTACTTCCGCTGGACAAGGCACAGGTGTTTTTGAATACAACAAAGCCACTATGGAGTTGAAATACAACATTAATTATCAAAATGTTACACCGACTTCTGTAAACATCCACACGGCAAGCCCATCTTGGGAAGCAGGTCCGTTGGTATTCACATTGGCTGATAAGCCAACGGGCAGCCAGGTTCAGGGAACACAGAAGCTGAATACTGAGCAACAAACACAATTGATCCTGGGAATGATGTATGTTAACATCCCGACCGCAAACAACATTTACGGTGAGATTCGCGGACAGATCCTGGCTGATAAAATCGAAGAATAAGGACTTTTAGGAGTTTTTAGCCATATAAAAGGCTTGCAGCGAACACTGCAAGCCTTTTTTTGTGATATAAGCTAAACATTATTTTTTCTTTTTCTTCTTCTTTGCCGTTTCGTACGCTTCAACTTCTTTCATAAGCGATTTCAGATCGTCGGTTGTGTCGGCGGTGAAGTCGATGGTTTGTGAATAATCCGTGGCGCTGATGTTGAGGACATCGATGGGTTTGTCGAGGTAGGTTTGAATTTCGTCAAGCATCGGTTTTTCCTCGGGGCTGCAAAATGACACGGCGCGGCCTTTTTGGGTTCCGCGTCCTGTGCGGCCCACCCGGTGTACATAGTTTTCGGCCTGTTCAGGGAGGTCGTAATTCACTACATAATCAACATTGGCGATGTCAATTCCCCTCGCGCTGACGTCAGTGGCGATCAGCACTTTGGTATTGCCTTTCTTGAATTCGTTCAATGCTGTAAGCCGGTCCGCTTGTTCCTTATCGCCGTGAATGGTTAAGCTGTTGATTTCCATTCTTTCCAGCGCATTGAAAACCCTTTCTGCGCGCACTTTTGTGCGGACAAAAACGAGGATCTTGCTATCCGGATTTTCTTTTATGACGCGTTCCAGGAAAAATCGCTTGTCATCCATTTCTACAAAAGCAACCGAATGGGTAATGTTCTTAGCAACCCTGTCGTTAGGAGAAATCTGGATGCGTATGGCATTTTTTACAAGCGAGTAAGCTAGTTTCTTGATCTTCTCATTGATCGTGGCTGAGAAAAAGAGCGTTTGCCTGCTCTTGGGAAGAAATTTAATCAGATCCTGAATGTCTTTAATAAAGCCCAGGTCGAGCATGTGATCAGCTTCGTCGAGGATCAGGATTTCGATGCGGTCGAGCTTAATGTGGCCCTGACTTACCAGATCGAACATTCTCCCCGGTGTGGAAACCAGCACGTCAATGCCTTTTTCCAATTGGGCGATTTGCGGACCTTGTTCTACGCCGCCAAAAACGCTGAATGCTTTAACCCTCGTATGCTGTGCCAGTTTCGCAAAAACTTCGGTGATCTGGATCGCAAGTTCCCGCGTAGGGACCATCACGACACATTTAATCCCTTCAGAGCGGCTGGAAACTTTTTGTTTATGTAATTTATCTATGACCGGAATCGCAAAGGCGGCGGTTTTACCCGTTCCCGTTTGCGCAATGGCCAATACATCCTCGCCTTTCATGATCGCCGGAATAGCCTTAAACTGAATGTCTGTGGGCTTTTTAAACCCGGCTGTATCGAGGCTGCGCTTGATTTCGGAGGCAATGTGGTAATCTTCGAATTTCATAAAATATAGATTGGTAAGGCGGCTTTTCTGGTTCGCCGCCTTCTAAAAACTGCCCAAAGATACGCTGTTATCCAAGACCGCACGATTAATTGTTGAAGGCTTCGGCAATCAGTTCTTTTTGGCGCTCGTTCAGGTTTTCGGGAATTTTTATATCAAATGTTACATACAGATCTCCGAAGCTTTCCGCTTTTTTGTAAACAGGAAAACCTTTTCCTTTTAATCTGACAACACTTCCATTCTGCGTTTCGGGCTTAACGGGAAGCTTAACTTTTCCGCTAAGGGTTTCGATGATCAGTTCACCGCCCAGCAATGCAGTTTTGAGGTCCAGCTCCACTTTCTGATGAATGTCGTCGCCGGTCCTTCTGAGCTTATCGTCGGCTGCAATGTTGAATGTAATAAAAAGGTCACCGTTCTGGCCGCCGCTGGCGCCCGGTCCGCCGTGGCCTGCGATTTTGATCGTCTGGCCGTTTTGAATGCCGGCGGGGACGGTAATCCGGATGTTTTTGCCGTTAACCGTGATCGTCTTCTTTTGCGTATGGTATGCTTCCTGTAATGTCAGGTGCAGCTCGGCCTGGTAATCCTGGCCACGCAATGTGCGCTGCCTGCCGCCTCCAAAGCCGCTTGAAGAACCGAACATGGATTCGAAAAAATCGGAAAAATCATTACCGCCTGTCTGCCACTGACCTTGCTGCCGTGACGAATGAGCCCGAGACTGGCGTGCCCTTTCAAACTCGTCACTATGCTGCCAGTCTTTTCCATACTGGTCGTATTTTTTGCGTTTCTCAGGATCGCTGAGCACTTCGTTCGCTTCATTAAGCTCCTGGAATTTCTTCTCGGCCTCCTTGTCATTCGGGTTTACGTCGGGGTGATATTTCCGGGCCAGTTTCCGGTAAGCGTTCTTTATGTCCTTGTCCTGTGCGTTTTTATCTACGCCAAGGATCTGATAATAATCTACGAATGGCATAATTAAAAAAGTTTAGATCGATTCAGGTTTGTTATTCATATTAAAAAAAAATTGCGCTCACGTCATTTGCGTTCGAGCATTTTCAAATACAGGTCTTCTACTTTTTTCCTTGCCCACGGCGTTTTCCTTAAAAACTTCAAACTGGATTTAACACTCGGCTCAAACTGAAAGCTATTAATATTAATGTGATAACCCATTTGTTCCCAGCCGTAATATTCAACCAGTTCGTTCAAAATTGCCTCCAGGGTCTTTCCGTGAAGCGGGTTATTAGGTTGTATTTCCATGTTTTGTAATAGAATGTTGCCTTCGTTTTAAAGTAGATTTATCCAATTAAATAATTATTATGCTTAACGATTAGTTCAAAGCTGAATCGCGATAATTTCAAACAAAAATCCTGCTTATGGATCAGATAAAATGGGGCATTATCGGGTGTGGTAATGTTACCGAAGTCAAAAGCGGCCCGGCTTTTAACAAAGTTGCCAATTCCAGCCTTGTCGCTGTTATGCGGCGCGATGCTGAAAAAGCAGCCGACTATGCGTCCCGACACAATGTTCCTAAATGGTATGCAGATGCCGACGAGCTCATTAACGACCCGGAAATCAACGCGATATACATTGCTACACCTCCGGACGCGCACGAAGAATTGGCGATTAAGGCCATGAAGGTAGGCAAGCCTGTCTACATTGAAAAGCCGATGGCGTTAAATGGCGCTGAATGCGACCGGATTAACGCATTCAGTAAAGAAAGCGGCGTGCCTGTTTTTGTGGCATTTTACCGGCGTTCGCTTGACTATTTTTTAAAGGTTAATGAATTGATTGACAGCAAGATAATAGGTGATGTAAGATTTGTTAGCATTTGCCTGCAATGGCAACCTTATGAGGAAGAAGTAGGTGCCAACCGGAAACCGCGCTGGCGTGTGGACCCGAAAATATCGGGTGGCGGGCATTTTCATGATCTTGCCTCGCACCAGTTTGATTTCCTGGAATTTGTATTTGGACCGGTTAAGTATGCTTCCGGGATCGCGCGTAACCAGGCGGGTTTATATGAAGCGGATGACATCGTCGTCGCCAATTATGAGTTTGAATCCGGTGTGCTGGGCCATGGAAGCTGGTGCTATACCATCAATAAGGAACAGCGCGAGGATCAGGCACAAATCGTTGGTGCCGCAGGCAGGATCACCTTTTCGTTTTTTGAAAAATTTGACATTATAGTCGAAACAGAATCCGGAACGGAGGTCATAAACATTCCGTATCCGCAGCACGTTCAACAGCCTTTAATTGATTCGATTGTGAAAACCCTACGCGGCGAAGGGACTTGCCCCAGCACAGGCGAAACGGGAGCAAGGGCGAACCATATCATGGATTGGATTACGAAAAAGTAATTTTTTTATAGTTTTACAGTTATTCAATCATCATAACCTCAAAATTAAATAGTCATGGCAAAGGGTAAAAATCTCGACAAGGGAAGCACGAAAAAAGAGCCTGAGAAGAACCTGAAAGAAAAACGCGCAGAGAAAAAAGCAAAAAAAGACGGCAAAAAAGACTACTAAAAAACCGCTTAGCGACAATGTCGCACTAAGCAAAGCCAATGCCAATGTCAGACTGAGCAGAGCCGAAGTCCGCTCAGTCTGACATATCAGTAAACTTCCCGGTTCGTCTTGTATTTGGCGAGCCTTTTCTTGGACCGGACGATTTTTGAATGGATCTTATTTTTCTCATCCGGCGTCACAATGTCATCAGCCTGAGCTTTTTCTATCGTTGCCAGGATTACGTCCTGTTCGCGCTGTAATTTGGAATATTCAAGCTCGGTTAATTTCTTATTTTTATAGGCTGCCTTAATTTCCGAATCGAGTTTTTTCAGTTCGGCTTTGAAATTCTGGGCTTGGGTCTGGTGCATGCCGACGAAAAAAGCGAAGATTGCTATTGCGAAAAACCTCATGATTAGTGGTCGTTAGTAGGAATGTTGCGTTTAATAAACATTGTGAATATAAGGGGTAGGGGTTTTAATTTAAAAACTGAAATGTGTGAATGGCGTCGTTTTGAGCAAGTTTCAGGTTGGGTAACTGTGGATCCGAAGCCAATTTTGTATAACAAATTATCAATCCCATGAACCAGGAAACTTATAATTACGACAAAATTGCCAAAGCCATCGAGTTCATCGTTGCTAACGCAAAAGAGCAGCCCTCATTATTCGAAGTGGCTGAGGAAGTGAGCATTAGTCAATTCCATTTTCAGCGTGTTTTCACAGAATGGGCCGGTGTGAGCCCCAAGAAATTCCTTCAATTCATCACTGCATCATATCTTAAAGAAAAGATCCGGGAAACATCCAACCTCGTTGAGCTCGCGGAACAAGCCGGTCTTTCCAGCCAGAGCCGGGTTTACGACCATTTCATCAGCATTGAAGCGGTGACTCCACAGGAATTCAAAACTTCGGGCAAGGGGCTGGCCATTCGTTACGGCATTCATCCTACACCGTTTGGAGATTGTTTTATCGCAGTAACGGACCGTGGAATCTGCGCGATGGCGTTCATAGATGAAGCAAGCCGCGAAGCGGAACTGATCGCATTGGCCAAAAAATGGTACTATGCCAACATTCAACACGACCAGGAGTCCACAAAAAGCTTTATCGACCGCATCTTTCAACCGGCAACAGGGTCGCTGGAAAAGCTGCCCGTGCTGATTCAGGGAACCAACTTTCAACTTAAAGTCTGGGAAGCTTTGTTGAGCATTCCCAAAGGCGCGGTGACCACTTACCAGCAAATCGCTCAAAGCATAGGCCATCCGGCAGCCGTACGGGCCGTAGGAAGCGCAGTTGGCGACAACCCGATCGCTTACCTGATTCCCTGCCATCGTGTTATCCGCAAGGAAGGAATGCTGGGAGAATATCGTTGGGGCAGCCTGCGCAAGAAGGCGCTGATCGGGTGGGAGGCAGCGCGCTCTGCATAACGGACCATCGTTGACGCCAAATTTCCCAGGAAAATGGCCTGCTGAGGAATAATTTGCACAACAATTATTGTAAGCCGAATAGCATAATTGTGATTTGCCAATGTTGTAAGGCATTGTCTGCTAAGCATTCACGCTTATTCGCAATGAGATTTTTCTGATATGGACTGATATTCGTAATGTCCTTCGCATTAACAATCAGTAATCTATATCAGTTATGAAAAAGCAATTATTTCGTTCGTTGGCTGTGGCGGCATTTTTCCTGACCATCAGCTCTGTGAGTTATGCTCAATTTTCACTTGGACTGCAAGGCGGACTTGCCAAATCCAATGTGGAAGACTCTAAAACCGTTGCCGGTGGTGGGGTGAACCTGCGGGTTTTTACATCGCCTAACTTTGCGTTTGGTGTTGCAGGTAAAATTTACGCAGATGGAAGCGATTATACGGTGGCAGGGCAAACGCTCAGCTCAACGGGCCGGTTGATGCCCGTGACCGGAACGATTGACTACTTTTTTACAGAAGGCGTGATTAGGCCATATGTTGGCGGTGATGCCGGTATTTACTTCTCAAAATACGATGCTAAGTTCAACGGAAATACAATCGTTGAATCCTCAAAACACAGCAACTTCGGTGCGGCGCCGCGTGCAGGTTTGATTTTTGCTTTCGGCAACGTCGGTATTCAGGTTGAAGGAATTTACCATTTCGTTTTTGGTAATAAAAACCACGGATCAACAACGGGATCAGCCAATAACATTGATTTCGAGTCGACTACAAATTTCGGTGGGGTTAATGTGGGTGTGATCTTCGGATTGGGCGGACAGTAAATTCCTAATCAATCGAATAAGTTGCAAAACGCGCTCATTGAGCGCGTTTTTTTGTTACTGATTAATTCTGCGGCTAACTTGCCGATCTATGCTAGTCTCGTCGTCACCGATCATCACGCAATTTTTCAGCGAACAAGTCTGTAAATGGCTGAGTGAAATCCATTTGCCGTATGAGATAAGACTGGAAACTGCATTTACGACCCATATTGAGATCAGGAATGACAACGGGCGGTGGCTAAACCTTGTGCTGGTTAATCTCCAAGATTGGCAAAAAAGTGGCTCGCCCGACAACTGGCAGCTTGAATTTAGTGAGTTGATAAATAGGCGGAAAAATGGTGAAAAGCGAGTTCTGATCTGGGAGGATTACTGGCTTACAAAGCCGCAAGTCATAAAATCGCGGTTAAGCGCAATGTTGGGAATTTCTCAGAAAATTGCCGCCAGGCTCACGCAGGTCCGAAGGATTGACCAGGAAACGGCTTCTCAATTTTTAGAAAAAAATCACTTGAATGCTTCGGTTAGCTCTAAGACCAGATTTGGCTTATTCCTGCCCAAACGTTATTTCCGCGTTTTAAAAAGCGATTTTGAATGTGGTCGAGAATCAGAGGAACTGCTTGTAGCAGTTGCAACATTCAGTGCGCCGCGTGTATTTGCCAGAGAAGATGGTCCGTTCAGGTCTTTTGAGCTGTTACGATTCGCAAGCTTACTGGGGACAAATGTTTCGGGTGGATTGGACAAGCTGCTTACGGCTTTTGTCAGGGAGAAAAATCCGGATGATATCATGACCTACGCGGATCGGGAATGGTCCGAGGGAGCTGGTTATGAGAAGCTTGGCTTTGAACGAATTTCTGAAACGCAGCCAATGCAGTTTTATTTATTTCCCGAGGATATGACGAGGACTACAAGGTCAAGTCTGGGCGCCATTGCGATCTATAATGCTGGCAGCATTAAGTTTGTTAAGACTTATAAATTGCCCGAATAAATGTCTGAAAACCAAACCGCTGTTCCGCTGCTCGTAATATTGGGGCCAACTGCTTCCGGCAAAACACATTTGTCCGTGAAAGTGGCTGCTATGTTGGGTGGTGAAGTGATTAGTGCGGATTCGAGGCAGGTCTACCGGGATATGGACATTGGCACCGGTAAGGATCTTGCCGAATATCAGCTGAATGGCGAAGAAATCCCATATCATCTGATCGACATTATGGATGCTGGCGAGCAGTATAATGTCAATGCGTTTCAAAAGGATTTTGCAAAGGCATATGAAACGGTCCTTTCCAACGGCCATGTGCCGATTCTGTGCGGCGGAACGGGTTTTTACATACTGTCGTTGCTCAAGGGTCATGCATATGCTTCCATTCCGGTGAATGAGGCACTCCGGACAGAGTTGGAAGCATTGCCAAAAGAACTGCTACTAGCGCGATTTGAGCATTATCAAACTGCATATCAGCAACTTGCTGACACTTCGACCAGAAAGCGATTGATCCGGGCGATTGAAATATCTGAGTTTCTGACAGTTCATCCTGAGGCAGAATCATTTACGGAAAAACAGGCCTATGATTACATTGTTTTTGGGTTGAATCCTGCGGTGGAAGTCCGGCGCGAGCGAATCTCCAAGCGGTTAAGGACAAGGCTGGAAAGTGGCTTGGTTGAGGAGGTTAAGGCATTGCTGGAAAGTGGGCTTACGCCCGAGCAGCTGATCTATTATGGATTGGAATACAAATGGATCACATTATATCTGACCGGTGAGCTGCAATACGAAGAAATGGTGGTGCGGCTGGAAACGGAAATTCACCGGTTCGCAAAGCGGCAGATGACTTTTTTCAGGAAGATGGAAAAGGATGGAATTGAAATTTACTGGCTTGATAATGAATGCAATGCTGATGAACAGGCGCAAATGATTTTCCGGCAATATCAGCAATATTCAGCAAACAGATAAGAGTAGTTTACCCTAAAAGACGTCATATAAAATGAATAAGAAAGTGAGCAGCCTTTTGCTGCTGTTGGTCCTGAGTGTAACCGATGCCTACCTGCTTGCGCATCCCAACCTGATCGGAAAGCTCGGTGTGATGGTTTATAAGCACGTTTATATCCGGAATTTTCCGAGGGCTTTGCTAACGGTTTTGCTGGTTGTGGGCATTTCACTGGCTCTTTGTGAATTGATAAGGCGGTTTGCAGACCGGAAGCCGGCTACCATTTATTACAGCTGGTTATTGGGCATTGCGGTGTTTTGGTTTGGTTACGTTTATCTCACGTTTTCCACCTTTTCTTATCGCATTACCGGCAAAGCATTTATCTATGGAGCTCACCTGCTGCCGGTTATTCTGGCCGGGCTGTTCGGGCGCTATCTGATCAAGCAGATACTGAGCAAGCCCAGGTATGTAGAGACTGATCCTAATGTGAAATGGACAAAGGACAAGGAAGCTTAACGGCTGTAAATTACATTATTTTCGCCTACATATGTCTTCAATAGAATAATATCATATTTACTTTAAATTGTGAAATATTATTGCCTCAGTCCCGATTTTGCACAAATAAAACATGGATAATAATAGAAAGTACACAGTTTTTTAGGATATTGCGGCTTGTGTCGGATCAGGAAATGGTTACTCTTGCGTTCAATTAACACAAAATTAATTTGTTGGATAAGTAAATCAGGAGCACGGAAAATCTTTGGATTGAATTGACCCGATTTACCTATATCTTGTCATTAACCTTTTTAATTTTATTCCCATTAATATGTCCCAAATAGCTGAATTAACCCTTGAAGGTAAGAAGTACGAGTTCCCCATTATAGAAGGAAGTGAACAGGAGAAAGCGATAGATATTGCCAAATTACGTGACCAGACAGGGTATATTACAATTGATGCAGGTTATAAAAATACAGGCGCAACAAAAAGCGCTATAACGTTTCTGGATGGAGAAGAAGGGATACTAAATTACAGGGGTTATTCAATTGAGGATCTGGCTGAAAAGTCGTCGTTTTTGGAAGTGGCTTACCTGCTTATTTATGGAGAGCTTCCTACTGCGAAGGAGTTTGAGGAATTCGAGCACGCGATCAGAACGCACACCCTCGTGAATGAGGATATGCGCAAGATATTCGAAGGATTTCCGGTAAATGCGCACCCTATGGGCGTACTTTCGTCGCTGGTGAGCGCGATGAGTGCTTTTTATCCTGAAACTTTTGATACCAATTCCGAAGAGATCACACAGCTGCATATCATTCGTTTGCTTTCTAAATTGCCGACGATAGCAACCTGGTCTTACAAAAAATCGCAGGGGCATCCGGTGAATTATCCGCAAAATGACCTGGATTACTGTTCCAATTTCCTGAATATGATGTTTTCGCTGCCCGTAGCGAAATACAATGTGGATCCCGTAGTTTCTGCCGCATTGAACAAATTGCTGATCCTGCACGCAGACCATGAGCAAAACTGCTCTACGTCAACGGTTAGGCTGGTAGGTTCTTCCCATGCGAACATTTATTCTTCCATTTCATCTGGTATCAGCGCACTTTGGGGCCCGCTTCACGGTGGTGCGAATCAGGAAGTAATTGAAATGCTGGAAGCCATTAAAAATGATGGTGGTGACGTGCAGAAATACATCAATATGGCCAAAGACAAATCGAGCGGGTTCCGTTTGTTTGGTTTTGGACACCGTGTTTATAAAAACTTCGACCCGCGCGCACGCATTATCAAGAAAGCAGCGGATGATGTTTTGAACAAATTGGGCATCAACGATCCGGTTCTGGAAATTGCTCAGAAACTGGAAAAAGCGGCTTTGGAAGATGAGTATTTCGTATCAAGAAAGCTTTATCCAAACGTCGATTTCTATTCAGGAATTATTTACCGTGCATTGGGCATTCCGACAAATATGTTTACGGTCATGTTTGCTATTGGCCGTCTTCCGGGATGGATCGCGCAATGGAAAGAAATGCGTGCAAACAAAGAGCCGATCGGTCGTCCGCGTCAGATCTACACAGGCGCTCCGAAAAGGGATTTTGTTCCGATGAGCGAACGCTGATCAATTTAGTAATACCACTTTCAATATCAAGAGATTGCTTGTAAATAGCAGTCTCTTTTTTGTTAAATAAAATACAATGCTGATAAAACAAAAACACCTCGAAGGCATCATGTCCGGAAACGTTTCCCTTGCTTTCCGCAAATGGAAAAAGCTTTCGATCAGGAAAGGCAGCCTGCTCCAGACGAGCATTGGGGTAGTGAAGATTACGGACCTTGCAGAAACTGAACTATCCAAAATAACGGATGAGGATGCCAGGCTTGCCGGTTATGAAAACGCACAAGCGGTAACAAGCGAACTCGAAAAAGTCACGAACGGCGCCATTTACCGGATTGAACTTGGCTACGAAAGCCCTGATCCGCGAATTGGTCAGAGAGAACAAAAGGAAATTACTAACGAAGAGCTGGAAGCACTGAAAGAAAAGCTCCTTAATCTGGACAAGTTCAGTAATCAGGGCAAATGGACGACCAAAGTGTTAAAAGCGATTCAGGAAAACCCGAAACTACCGGCTGTTGCGCTGGCAGCAAAGGTGAACAAGGAAAAGGAATGGTTAAAGACCAATGTCAGAAAGCTAAAAAACCTGGGTCTGACGATTAGTCACGAACCAGGTTATACGCTGTCGCCGCTCGGCGAATATGTTTTGAAATCGCTTCCTGAAAAGTCTCAAAAAGGATCAGGGATATAATCTTTCGATTTCCCAGCTGCCTTCATCCGTTTTTTCATAAACAAGCCGGTCGTGAAGGCGGCTGCGCCGTCCCTGCCAGAATTCGAAGTAATGCGGGATCACACGGTAACCGCCCCAATGTGGCGGGCGCGGCACCTCGGCACCTTCGAATTTTTGTTCCAAAAGTCGTGTCCGCTCTTCCAGCTCAGCGCGGTTTGCAAGATACTCGCTTTGTGTGGATGCCCATGCGCCGATCTGGCTTCCTCGGGGCCGCACGGCAAAGTATTCGGCTGATTCCTGGTCCTTGGTTTTCTCTACCTTACCTTCGATCCGGACCTGCCTTTCCAGCTCTTTCCAGAAAAACGTAACCGCCACAAACGGGTCCGATTCCATTTCCTTTGCTTTTTTGCTTTCGTAGTTCGTGAAGAATGTCAACCCGGCCTGGTCAAGGTCTTTCAGGAGTACAACTCTTGCCGAGGGACGACCGTCGGAAACCGTGCTGAGGACCATTGCATTGGGCTCCACAACGCCTGCGGAAAGGGCTTCGTCAAACCATAATTTAAACTGTGTGAAGGGATTAGGGTTTAAATCCTGTTCATCTAAACCCTTCAAATTATAATCCTGTCGTAATTTGGCAATATTATGGTCCATTGGATGCTAATATGTTCAATGTTAAGAAACCAAAAGTAGCCATTTCAGAGGAAAGATTATTAGATTTGTAATCCATAAGAGACGTACGTACGAAACCAGAATCACGATGGCACAAGAACAACAAGAAGGGGTCAAAAGCGATGAGCAGGAAGACCTGACACAAAAGACTATTGACACCCTTGAGATTGATCTTAACAATGAGTTGACGGAAGAACATGAGGAGGAAGTGCCAGACGTGGATTACAGCCAGTTGTCTAAGGAACAGCTTGTGAATATTTTGGAAAATGAGTTGGCGTCTATCAATGTGGAAGGTTCAAAACCAGCAGCATTGAAAAAAGCGGAATCCGTTGCGAGAGAAATCCGTCCGGTCCTTGATTCGATCAAACAAAAGGAGAAAGAAACGGCCCTGGCAGCATTCGTCGCAGAAAATGGCGGTGAAGAGGGGTTTGAATACAAATATGATGCAGAAACCCAGAAAATAGATGCTTTGAGCCGCGAGATCCGGGGTTTGAAAAACAGCTACTATCAAGGGCAGGAAAAAGAAAAAGAGAAGAATTTCAATGTAAAAACGGCTCTGCTGCAACGTCTGCGTACATTATTAGAAGACGAAGGCAGTAAAGAAACGGATGCTTCGGGGCTGAAATCGAGCTGGGAAGAATTCAAGAAGATCCAGGAAGAATGGAAACTAGCCGGTAACATTGCTTCTCCGCACAACGGAACGCTCTGGGCAACCTATAACGCGCTGATTGATCGCTATTTCAGCAACCGGAATATTTACTTCGAGCTGAAAGAACTGGATCGCCGCCGCAATGCTGAATTGAAAGCGGAGCTTTGCGAAAAGGTGGAGGAGTTGGGTAAGTCGCTGGAAACCCGTCCTATGACGCGTGAAATTCTGAACGAGGCCAATCACATTTTTGAAGACTATAAACACCTTGGCCCGGCACCAAAAGAAGACCAGGAAAAGTTGTGGCAGCGGTTTAAAGAAGCACTGGACGTGCTTTATAATGCGCAGCGCGGTCAGTTTGCAGAGCAGAAGAAGTCGATGCAGGAAAATTACGAGCAGAAGCTTAAAATCTACGAAGCAATAACACCCTTCACGACTTATAATTCAGGCAGCATTAAGGAATGGAATGCCAAGACAAAGGAAATAATGGCTTTCCAGGACCAGTGGGTTGCATTGAAAGGCATTATGCCGCGTGAAGAGGGCAAGGATCTGAGCAAGAAATTCTGGGCAGCATTGAAAACTTTCTTCAATAATAAAGGAGAGTTTTTCCGTCAGCTGGAATCCAAGCGCGAGCAAAACCTGGAATTGAAAAACCAGCTTTGCGCGGAAGCAGAAGCTATTCTGGAAACGGGTGAGGATAACCCTTCAACGACTCAGAAGATTATTGAGCTGCAAAAGCGCTGGAAAGGGATCGGACAAGTGCCTGAAAAGTTCAAAGACACCATTTACGAGCGTTTCAAAAAGGCTTGCGATGCATATTTTGATCAGAAACGCGCCAAGAATAAGGAAGTTGAAGAAGAATTTGAGAGCAACCTGAAAAAGAAAGTCGATCTGATCGAAAGGATTGAAGCGGCTGCCAATAACAAGGACGAGTCAACATTGAACTTGCTAAGTGCATTCAAGAACGAATGGACGTCTATCGGCTTTGTTCCTAAAAAGGATATGCAGGCGATTCAGAAACGATACATTGCGGCGATCAACACATATGTAAGCGCAATCGGCCAACTGTCGAGCAAGGAAAAGGAGCAGGCGGTTTTGGAAAGCGAAGTGGAACTGGTTCGGGATGGCGATAGCAGCCGTAACCTTTACAGGAAAGAAAGCGACATTCGCCGCAAGATTACGCAGCTTGAAAACGACATTGCGCTTTGGCAGAACAATATTGAGTTCTTTGCCAAATCAAAAACGTCGGACCGGTTGAAAGCAGAATTCGAAAGAAAGATAAATAGTGCGCTGAGTCAGCTGAATGACTTGAAACACCAACTATCTATCATTCAGGAAGCTATATAATTTTCGAAAAAAAGTTGAAAAATTTTAGCGCTAAATGTTGCGCTGTATAGCCTTTCCTACTACTTTTGCACCATGATAACGGAATAACAAACGGTATCAGAAAGTAAAAAGAGGCCTCCATAGCTCAGCTGGTAGAGCAACTGACTTGTAATCAGTAGGTCGTTGGTTCGATCCCGACTGGGGGCTCTTGAAAGTCAAGCACTTAGCATTAATTTGCTAGGTGCTTTTTGCTTTACTTGCAATAAAAGTTGCAATGGTTTTTTTATGAAAAAGGGATCAAATGGATCAAATCAAAAACTTGTGGAGGGCATAGGATTTTTCTAGGTTTGTATTTTTAATCAAACCAGGGTGTTTTGGAGAGTTGCTTGCCGCTTATCGAGTTAATCATACCGGAGTTTATAATTGACAATTACTTACTGACGCATGTAGAGAAGTCAGAAGAGCGTTATCATGTTTATTTAGAGGAAAGGAGCTTCCCAGATGATGATCCAAAGAAAAAGGATCTGCTCTCTAAGGGTTATTTCCCTATCATTACCCTGCAAGATTTTCCTATACGCGGTCATAAAGTCTTTCTGCATATCAAGCGCCGTAGATGGCTTAATACCAAAACAGATAAAGTTGTATATAGAAATTGGACCGAAGTAGGTGAAGGAACGCGAATGACGAGTGAATTCGCGGCTTTTTGAAAAGAAATTGGTGGATACGAGAGCTAATGATGTCTGGAGTATCGGTCGTTTCTATGGAGTAAATGGCAAAGATCTGCTCCGTCAATATCGTGATTTCTAGAGCGGATTCAAAGACTGGAACCAGAGAGGACACGCAAAAAAATGGCTTTTATTTCCTTAGAATTTAGGTTCTCATCTCTCGATCGACGAGACCAGTCTTTCTCGTGGCGAGCTATATACAATTCTCACAAACAAAGCTGCAAATGGTGGGCGGGGAAGCATAGTGGCTATTGTGGCCGGCACTACGCAAAAACAGTAATTGAAGTTCTCCGGAAAATCCCCGAATCGCTTCGCAAGAAGGTTGCTGATCGGACCGCCGACGCGGATCACTCTGGATATGGCAGGCAGTATGACAATGATTGCCAAGCGTTGCTTTCCCAGACCAACTCGCGTCATAGACCGTTTCCACGTGCAAAGGTTAGCAGTTGAAGCCCTACAAGACATCCGTATCAAATACCGCTGGGATGCATTAGACCAAGAAAACGATGCCATTGAGCAGGCAAAAGCTTCTCAGGCAGAATATCAGCCCGAATTATTGGCGAATGGTGATACTATAAAGCAATTGCTTGCCCGCAGCAGATATGCGTTGTATAAAAAGCCAAATACCTGGACTGAAAGCCAGCGAGAAAGGGCACAACTGGCCTTTGAGCGCTTCCCCGATCTTAAAAAAGCATATGATCTGGCACAAGAACTCAGTAATATCTTCACCAACACGAATGAAAAAATTTACGGATTAACAAGACTTGCAAAATGGCATGAAAAAGTCATACAATCCGGCTTTAAGTCATTCAACACCGTCGCCAGGTCAATAGAGAATCACTATATGACAATTGTCATTTATTTTGATAACAGAAGTCCAATGCTTCGGCTGAATCATTCAATGCCAAAATCAAAGCTTTTAGAAGTCAATTCAGAGGAGTTCGGAATGTTGAATTCTTCCTGTATCGCCTAAATCAGTTATATGCTTAATCCAAGTTGCTCCACAACATTTGGTCTTGATCCGCTACTTCAGCGTAATACAACCTCATCGGACACTCATTTTTTGACACCAATTGGAATTGGAAAAACTGGCAGGCTCTATTTAGCCAATGACCATCAGAGAGGAAAAAACGCAAAGCCAGCGGACAGAACTCCACGAATTTAATTCAAGAGTCGATGGAGGCGATCTCGACCATTTAAGACTTGCTCAATAGCAATTTCACTGCAACTTGCTTTCGGCCCCAAAGTTTGTTGATCGGAAATACCCGGTAGAATTTGCAAGCGAGCACTCTGTCTAAGCCATCTCCTTGTAGGGCAAAGTGGAAGCCGCCTAGGACACAAAGAACGAATTAAAGAAAAAGCCTACCAGGAGGATTAGTAATATAGAAACTAGCCAAGAACAGCTAAACAAACGACTGCCGACCACAGATACACATTAAATAGAATTATTTCTACACACCAGTTGGTTATCAACGAAATAGTTCGTAAATTTGACATCAATTGTAGCAAGTTTTCGTCTAAGGTTGAAAAGTTGTCGACGTATATTGCATTACGTTCAACCTCCGGCGTTCGGCTGACTTTTTAAAACTCCGCTATTCACTCAGAGGTTTCTAGTACTGACCGTCCGGTATTGGGCAATAACTCTCTAACCCGCGAATAAAATGGTTGGCTGAAATATTATCTAACGGCACAGCAGTATTGTTGGATCGTGAGTGTAACCATTATTCCTGCCATTTAAGAGAAAAGTAGTAAATGCCAATTTTAAAAGTTCAATTAAAGCCTTTGTCGTCGTGTAAGCAGAACTTACGAATGCTTAGAGAAATTAATGATCATTATAAAGAATCAAGACCGAGCGTACACTAAGATATAATTCAGCCGCTAAGTATGACTACAAATTTTACAAACGAAACGGCTGAATCCTACACGCAGGAACAAGTCTATGAGGTTCACCAACGGAACCGGATATCAATTACTGAGCCAGCGGATGGATTAATCCGCAACTTAGAATTACTAGCTCCTTTAGAACACTGGCTCTACGCAACCCAGAAAGAGCTGGCTAATGCACAGCTTTTGCATCCTGCAGAGCACCTGGTGTTAGACGGATTCCTTTTAAGGACACCTGACTTAAATCAATTATTTAAGCAAGTACAAGTTACACTACTGGAAGATCAATACTTTGCCTTTCAAGTTGTTACAGCAGAAAATGTCAAAGCAGAACTCCTTAAAGCATATTCCAGCTTCATATTTAAATGCTACTATCTCTTTTACTTTTTCGGAAGAAGAGTCTTGCCTAAACTGAAAGGTTTCAGAAAAATAGGCCGCCTGCTGGGAGTTCCCGTCGATATGTCTAAGGCAGAAGTTGTGGGACGATTAATTTACTCTGGATTCCGAATAGTAAAGATTCGGGAAACAGGTAAAGCGACAATTTTTATCGCCAAACGTCATCCTTCATTCAACCCAAGCTTGTCTGTTGCTGCTTCCAGTGAAGGAGTCTTGTTTTCAATGACCAGAAACGGCAAAAATGGAGAACCAATAACAGTATATAAGTTTCGCTCAATGCATCCCTATGCCGAATTCGCGCAGGCATATCTGCATGAAACAAACGGACTTGCGGCATGTGGGAAATTTAAAGACGATTTTAGGATCAGCACCGGTGGCAGGATCATTAGGAAGTACTGGATCGATGAGCTTCCGATGTTGTACAATCTTATAAAGGGCGACATCAAACTTGTTGGGGTAAGACCTTTAAGCGACCAATATCTGAGCCTGTACCCGGAAACGCTCCGGACGTTTCGCGCGCAATTCAGGCCAGGACTTTTACCTCCCTTTTATTCGGATTTGCCAAAATGTTTCGACGAGATACTTAGCTCCGAGCTTGCCTATCTGGAAGCATATCAACAAGCCCCGCTTAGAACAGACCTGACTTATTTTTTCAGGATAGTTACTAATATTTTCATCCGTCATGCAAGAAGTAAATGAAGTTTTTATCTGTTGTCTTTCCGTCTGAACCAGCCTGTAAGCAGACTTTTATCTCTTATTTTATTTCCATCTAAATGAACACACACACGTTAGCTGTTGATACGATTCAAATGGTAGACCTTAAGCAGCAATATCGCCGCATCAAGCCTGCCATTGACCGTGCGATTCAGGATTGCGTTGATGAAGCTGCTTTCATAAAGGGCAGCCAGGTACAGCAGTTTGAACAAGCACTGGCCCGGCACCTGCAAGTCGAGATGGTTTCCAGTTGTGCCAATGGTACGGATGCACTTCAACTGGCAGTGATGGCCCTTGGCCTGAAAGCGGGCGACGAAGTGATTGTTCCAGCATACACCTATGTAGCGACGGCCGAAGTTCTGGCCTTACTAGGGATGGTTCCGGTGCTGGTCGATGTGGATCCACATACTTTTACAATCACGGCTCAGGCTGTACAAAGCGCTATAACAAGTAAAACAAAAGCGGTTATACCAGTTCATTTATTTGGGCAATGTGCCGATATGGAGGACATTGTCAAGCTATGTCAGATAAAAAATATTTATGTTATTGAAGACAATGCACAGTCACTTGGTGCTTCATATACTTTCAGTGATGGCAAAATGAAATCTGCTGGTGCCATGGGGCATTTGGGGACAACATCATTTTTCCCGTCAAAAAATCTGGGATGCTTTGGGGATGGGGGAGCCGTGTATACCGATGATCCGGAACTGGGAACTAAGGTTCGCACCATTGCCAATCATGGGCAAGTTGTGAAATACCGTCACGACATGGTCGGCATCAATTCTCGCCTGGACACAATTCAAGCGGCTGTCTTGCTGGAAAAACTGAAATATTTGAACGATTACAAGGCAGCCCGTCAGCAGGCGGCGCAATGGTATGATCAAGCATTAGAAGGCATATATGACATCGAGATCCCGCAGCGCGCCGGATACTCGACCCACGTTTTTAATCAATACACATTGAAGGTTCCTGCCCACAAGCGCGACGGTCTGAAGGCATTTCTTGGAAGCAGACATATCCCTAGCATGGTGTATTACCCTATTTCCCTGGCCAAGCAGAAAGCATTTGAAGGGCTGAGCCGCCCTGTCGGGAATCTGGCAGTCACGGAAGATCTGTGCCACCGAGTCTTATCACTTCCCATGCATACCGAGTTGAGCGAAACCCAGGTCGAGCGTATTTGCGAAGCGATCAGGGAATACTTTGAATCCAAAAAATTACCCAATATGCTTTGCAGCAGATAACCTATGGAATCTTTATTCATTCATGCTACTGCCGTCATCGATCCCGGGTGCTGCATCGGAGCCGGAACTAAAATCTGGCATTTTTGCCACGTTATGCCCGGCTGTGTCATTGGAGAAAATTGTAATCTGGGCCAGAATGTGGTGATATCCCCGGATGTAATATTGGGTAACAATGTGAAAGTGCAGAACAATGTCTCTATATACACCGGAGTGATTTGCCGTGATGATGTTTTCCTGGGGCCTTCAATGGTTTTTACGAATGTGATTAACCCCAGGAGTGCATTAAACCGTCGGGGTCAGTATCAAAAAACCCTGGTGGGCAAGGGGGCCAGTATCGGCGCCAACGCGACGATAGTCTGCGGAAACGATATTGGCGAATATGCCTTTATTGGAGCCGGGGCGGTTGTTACCAAATCCGTTCAACCTTACGCCTTGGTGGTTGGAAACCCTGCCCGCCAGACTGGCTGGATCAGTGAATACGGTCATCGCCTCCATTTCGACCCACAGGGTCATGCCCTTTGTTCCGAAAGTGGAGAAGCTTATGCATTGCGTAATGGAGAAGTATCAAAAATAGCTTAATGCAGTGCCCGTAATTTGTAAACCTCTACAATATGAAACATTTTGCCCTGATAGGAGCTGCCGGCTATATTGCCCCAAGACACCTGAGAGCTATTAAGGAAACCGGCAACACCCTGGCGGCTGCCCTGGACACCTATGACAGCGTAGGCGTAATCGATGGTTATTTTCCGAAGGCAGCGTTTTTTGTCGAGTTCGAGAGATTCGACCGTCACCTGGAAAAGCTGCGACGTCAGGGAAATCCTATTGATTATGTCAGTGTATGCAGTCCCAATTATCTTCACGATGCCCATATTCGCTTTGCTTTGCGCAATCGTGCGAATGCGATTTGTGAAAAACCACTTGTATTGAATCCCTGGAACATTGACGCGCTGGTGGATATTGAGAATGAAAACGATAAGCAGACCTTTTCGATTTTACAATTAAGACTGCATCCGAGCATCATTGCGCTCAAAAAAGAAATAGCGCTCGCACCGGCTCATAAGATATTCGATGTAGATCTGACTTACATCACATCCCGCGGCAACTGGTATTACACCTCATGGAAAGGTGATGTAGCCAAGTCAGGCGGTATTGCTACCAACATTGGTGTACATTTTTACGATATGCTCTCTTGGATCTTTGGCGATGTAAAAGCCAACATTGTGCATGTACATGAGCACGACCGCGCCGCTGGATATCTCGAATTCAGCAAAGCGCGTGTAAGATGGTTCCTGTCCATTAGTGACCAAACCTTGCCAGTGCATATCAGAGAATCCGGCCAGACAACCTACCGCTCTATCACAGTCGATGGCGAGGAGATAGAATTTAGCAATGGCTTCACCGATCTTCACACGGAAAGTTATGTACAAATCCTGCAAGGCAATGGCTTCGGATTGGAACAGGCACGCGCATCTATTGAGATTGTGCATGCGATCCGTTGCGCAAGACTAACGCCGCTTTCAGGTGACTATCATCCTATGGTCAAACTGCCTTTGATAGAACATCCTTTTGAAAAAAATCATCGGGTTCCACACACAGTAATCTAGTTTCAAAAACTAAAAATGGTCATAAATGACCGGGTCAACGAGTGGTGAATTTGAATAAACATTTGTAGTAAAAAAATGGAAAAGACTAGTGATTCTCAAGCATGGCGGGTTGTACAGACTCGCTCCAGATCTGAGAAGAAAACTGCGGCCTTTATCGAAGCAATGGGTGTAAAGTCATATTTACCACTGCAAAAGCGAAAAAAACAATGGAGTGACAGGACGAAAACAGTGGAAGAACCGCTGTTTCCCGGCTATCTATTCGCGCAATTCGAAGAAGGGCAACGCTATCCGCTCCTCAATGCGCCTGGCGTAGTTCGAATCGTGTCGTTTGGCGGTAAGTATGCCTCGGTATCCGAGGCACAAATTGATGCTTTACAAAAACTGGCCTACCTGGACAGCGAAGTGGTTGTCGTTGATGAAGAACTGGCGTGTGGTCAGGAAGTATACATAACGTCGGGGCCCTTTCAAAACTTGACGGGGCGCTTGATTCGGCATAACGGGAAAGGAAAGCTATTGATTGAATTCTCTGCGATCGGGCAAGGCTTACTTGTTGAGCTCGGTAATACCAAAATAATAAGCAAGGTTGCTAGCTTGTAGTAACAATTAAGTTAATGTGTTGGTTTTTAGTTTGTTAGACATCTAAACGTGTGATCGAGAGGGCGAAGCTGAATCCAAGCCTTCAAAAACCATCTCACTTTTTTTGCCTTCTCCAATGAGTCAAGTAATAATATTATATGGCCTACCAAAAGCCTGAGTACGCAAATTCAATAACGCCTCAGGAGAACTTGTTTAATCTGCGGCTTGGAGAAATATGGCGTTACCGCGATCTTCTGATGCTTTTCGTCAGGAGAGATTTTGTAGCTAAGTATAAGCAGACCGTTCTCGGGCCTTTGTGGTTTTTCATTCAGCCTTTATTTCAG
The DNA here is from genome assembly GCF_000428845.1 of Dyadobacter alkalitolerans DSM 23607. GTDB lineage: Bacteria > Bacteroidota > Bacteroidia > Cytophagales > Spirosomataceae > Dyadobacter > Dyadobacter alkalitolerans. The sequence goes on from NZ_KE386806.1 coordinate 208,047, forward strand.
ACGGCCGTATTGGCAGTTGTGTTTGGTGGAATGGCCGGATTGCCGACGGACGGCGTGCCGCCCATCCTTTTCTATTTGGCAGGCGTAACTGCATGGAACTACTTTTCCAACTGCCTACGGGCAACCTCCAATACATTTACAGCCAACGCTTCGCTTTTTGGCAAGGTTTACTTTCCCCGCGCCGTGCTTCCTATATCGGTGGTGATCAGCAACTTGATTCAGTTTGGTATTGGGATGCTTTTGTTTTTGATATGCTACGGGTATTTTGTTTTCAACGGTTATGATTTACAACCTAATCAAACCATTTTACTGGTGCCAGTGCTCATTGTTATGATGGGTTTTATGGGGCTGGGCCTGGGAATGTTGGTTTCAGCACTTACTACGCGATATCGAGATCTGCAATATCTGGTTGAATTCGGTGCACAATTACTGATGTATACAACGCCGGTAATTCTCCCTCTTTCGACCGTACCAGCCGGTTTTAAAGCGGTTATGCTGATCAACCCCATGACCGGCGTCATTGAAACCTTCAAATATGCTTTTTTAAACACCGGTGTTTTTTCATGGAATATGCTAGCTTACTCGGCCTTATTTACGGGCGTTGCATTTTTGTTTGGTCTGCTTCTCTTTAATAAAACGGAGAAGAACTTTATGGATACGGTTTGAGTGAGCAGTTTGATACAAATAGAAATTTGAAGTAAGATCCATGAAGCCTGCTATACGTGTAGATAAAATATGCAAACAATACCGACTGGGTGACATCGGCACCGGGACGCTGAGCAACGACCTGAAAAGGTGGTGGTATGAGGCGCGCGGCAAGGAGGACCCTTTCCTGAAAATCGGAGAGCGCAATGATCGGACAACGAAAAGCAACAGCGATTATGTGTGGGCTTTGTCAGATATCAGCTTTCAGGTGATGCCCGGCGAAATCATGGGAATCATTGGTAAAAATGGTGCAGGCAAGTCCACCTTGTTAAAGATACTTTCCAAAGTAACCAGTGCCACAACCGGCCGAATCGATTTTGACGGACGGATTGGCAGTATGCTCGAAGTAGGCACCGGATTTCATCCTGAACTGACCGGTATGGAAAATATCTATTTAAATGGGGCCATATTAGGAATGACCAAGGCTGAAATACGTTCCAAACTCGATGAGATCATAGATTTTTCTGGCTGTGAACGATATATTAACACGCCCGTAAAACGCTATTCTTCGGGTATGACCGTCCGGCTGGGTTTTGCTGTAGCGGCGCATTTAGAGCCGGAGATTCTTGTAATTGACGAAGTCCTCGCTGTGGGTGATGCCGAATTTCAAAAGAAAGCGATTGGTAAAATGCAGGATGTGAGCCGCAATGAGGGTAGAACTGTACTTTTTGTCAGTCACAACCTGGGCGCCATTAGAAATCTATGCACACACTCCATCATTCTCGATAAAGGCGAAATGGTTTTTGACGGTTCAACTGATCAGGCCATAACCCACTATCTGCAAAGCACGACGATCAATAAGTCTGATAAAATTTCCAGCAGTGTTTCCTGGCACTCGGAGGACATTGAGATCGATTCCATTGAAATCAATGAGAGTGAAATAAATGAAGTGCTGCTCATAAGCGGACAGAACACACTGGTTGTAAGAGTCCGGGGAATGCTGCGACATGACCGAAAAATGTCCATCGCAGCGAGCATTAATGACGAGGAAGATTGCCGGGTGGCTACCTACGACCCGGCATACCTGACCGGAAAAACGCCGGTCATCACCAAGGGTGCCTTTGACCTGGAAGCTGTCATGAAATTTCCGCCATACATGAACAAGGGGACTTATAAACTGAATCTTTATCTCGTGTACGCAGGTGTAGAATATTTAATGAAAGCCCCCGATTGCGCGCATCTTCAGATTGAAGGATATATGTCGGCGAGCGGAAATATTCTGGACAGCAGGGCAGGGGGGATCATGTTTCTTGAACAATAACCAGCAAGCACTTTGCACAAGTTATCCATCATTACCATTAATCTGAACAACGCGGCAGGACTGGTCAGGACGGTTGAAAGCGTACTTTCCCAAACCTTTAAGCATTTTGAATTTATTATAATAGATGGCGGCTCCAAGGATGGTAGTCTTAATGTAATCGAAAAATCTAATGGGCAGATCGCGTATTGGGTTTCTGAGCCTGACAAGGGCATCTATCATGCAATGAATAAAGGCATCAAAGTGGCATCAGGCGAATACTGCCTTTTTCTGAATTCCGGTGATTGGCTGACGCACAATAATGTGCTTACTAGTGTTTTTGATACAAATCCCAATGCCGATATCGTGGCAGGCAATGTGTATTTCTTCAACACGATTGAAAAGCGAATCCAATGGACGGTGAATTCTCCGGACAATTTGACGGCAAAAACAATTTTTTCCGGTTTGCTCGCGCATCAGGCTACATTTATTAAACGCAGTTTATTTGACGCCATAGGATATTATAATGAGGATCTGACGATTGTGTCGGATTGGCTGTTTTTCCTGGAAGCACTGCTGGAAAGGGGGGCCAGTTATCAACATTACAAAGGCGTAGTGTCCTATTTCGATATGAACGGTATAAGCTGTGACCCGGCTAATAACAACTTGCCGCGCAGAGAGCAATTGACAATTCTCAGGCAGAAATATCCGCGTTTCATTGCTGATTACGACCGGTTAGAAGAGCTGGAAAATGAATCGGGCCGCTGGCTCGGAAGTCATGAATACAATGTATTTAAGGCTTTTGAACGGATTGGACTGATCAGATTAGGCGTGGGCATAAGAAAAGGTGTCCGTTTTTTAAACCGGAGAATGTTGAAAAAAATATGAGGGTTTTCCTAAGAAAAATGGCCCAAAAACTGGGGTATGATATCATGCGCTTGCCAACTGATCCTGTTATTCGGCAGCAAATCGACCTGTTGGGAAAATACAGGATCAACGTCATTTTTGACATTGGTGCCAATACTGGCCAGTATGGACAAAGGCTCAGAGCGATGGGATACAAAGGAAAGATCATTTCGTTTGAACCGCTGCCGGAGGCTTATGGACAAATTAATGAAGTATCCGCCAGTGATTCTGCCTGGACTGTTGTGAATTGCGCAATGGGCCGTTACGTTGGAGAAACGGAAATCAATGTTTCCGGAAATTCGTATAGCAGCTCCATTCTTGAAGTTCTTCCGGCGCATTTGGAAAGCGCGCCGCAGTCGGCTTTTCTCTATAAAATTACCGTTCCGGTCCAAACGATAGACTCCGTCATTGACCAATATTACGTTGAGAACAGCCGCCTTTTTGTCAAGATTGATACCCAGGGTTTTGAAAAGCAGGTTTTTGCAGGCGGTATGCAATCATTGGATAAGATCAGTGGATTTCAAATGGAGCTCTCGCTGGTTCCGCTTTATGAAGGCGAGACGCTCTTTTACGAAATGGTGGATTTACTGCGTGAATATGGGTTTAAACTAATGCTCGTGGAAGGTGGGCACCGCAATTACGACACCGGAGAGATCTTGCAGGTTGAAGGCTATTTTTATCGGGAATATGCGCAGAAGTGAGGTGCTTGGCTTGGCGCGAAAAGATCAGTTCTTATCTAAAATTAGTCAAACAATCTTCGCAACATTCAATATGACTAAATCCTATTTTTCTTGACTCGTCAGTGGTAAAAAGAATCTCCATCATCACTATAAATTTGAACAATGTTAAAGGTTTACGGCAAACAATTGAAAGCGTTGTTCCGCAACTAAACGACGCGATTGAATTTATCATCATTGATGGAAATTCTACTGACGGAAGCCTCGAAGTAATAAAGGAATATGAAAGTAAAATCACACTTTGGAAGTCGGAAGAAAAGCAAGGGATTTACACCGATATGAACAAGGGAATTGCCAGCGCTAATGGTGAATATTGTCTTTTCCTAAACTCGGGCGACTGGCTGAATACCAATATAATTTCAGAAGCAATCGAAGCATGTACGGGTGAAGGTATTATTTATTTTAATAATTATCTGAGTTATTCCAATGCCAGTTTTGAGCAAATTATTTATCCGCCAACCCTCACAATGCGGAGCTTTTATAAGCAAACAATCGGCCACCAAGCCACGCTGATACGAAGAGAATTGTTTTACAAATTTGGTATGTACAATGAAGGCAATGCGATTTATTCAGATTACGAGTTTTGGTTAAAATCCATTATAATGGAGAATGCCACCTGCAAACACGTAAACAAGTTTCTTTCTTTCTATGATATGGGAGGACAAAGCTCAAAACCTGATGAAAATGCAGTGAAGGAAATAAATTCGATCCTTAACCGAAATTTTCCTAAACGGGTGCTTGATGATTACGAATACTGGTATAACAGGGAAAGGGAAATGGAAATACTTGTCTGGTATAAAAACCAAAAATTGCTGTATCGGTTACTTGTTTTTATCTATAAAATAACCAAGAATCTGACCAGGCTAGTGCATGGTCGTTCCAAATAATGTTTTCTACTCCCATACTCTTTATCATCTTTAATCGTGCCGAGGTTAGCCAAAGGGTATTTGACGAGATTAGAAAGTTGCAGCCTGTGCATTTTTACATTGCCGCTGACGGCCCCAGGGATAACGTGCCTGACGACATGAGCAAATGCGCCGCCGCCCGTGCAATTGTAGACCAAATAGACTGGCCATGCAATTTGAAATTATTATTTCGCGAGCAAAACCGAGGCTGCGGACATGGTCCGGCCGAGGCAATTACCTGGTTCTTTAACCATGTAGAAGAAGGAATAATTTTGGAGGATGATTGTCTACCAGCCGCTGGCTTCTTCACTTTTTGTACGGAATTACTGGAACGTTACCGCACAACAGAAAACATTTCGATCATTAGCGGGAACAATCCGCTTAAACAATGGAAATCGCGAAATCAAGCTTATATTTTTTCCACACTTGCCGGAACGTGGGGCTGGGCCACCTGGCGACGTGCGTGGACACATTTCGATTATGCTGCTGCCGATTGGAATACGGAAAAAGGCAAGCAAAACGTCTTGCAGACACTGGGAAACAAAACCGTCTATGAACATTTCGCAAAAGAGTTTGACGAAAGTTTTGCAGTTCAAAAGGCAGATGTCTGGGATTTTCAATGGTATTTCTGCCGACTGAACCAGAAAAGCTATGGCATCGTGCCAGCCATTAATTTGATAACTAATATCGGATTTGGGCAGGACGCAACACACACCTTAATTCAGTCAAAACCCGCGGTGATAGAAGAAGATTATACCATTCGTTTTCCGCTCAAACATCCGGAGTTTCAAATTGATACGCTTTACGATCGGGTTGTATTTGAGCGGGTCTATAACCCGGCAAAAAGATCATCATTGAAGAAAGTTTTATTAAAGGTTGCCACATACGCTGGTAAAATATGGTAGGCAAAATAATCAAAAAAAGTAAAAGGATATTTACCAGGGTATTCCATGCGCTGGTGGATGGGCAGGAGTTGATCCGGTTGATTGAAAAGCAAAAAAAAGACGAATTATATCTGCATGTTACCGCTGGATCCGGGACCCAGTTTTACCGGGAGACTAAAATTGAAAACCTGCAAAGAAATAAGTCCAAAATTGTCATCGGGACGAATTCTCACATTCGTGGCAACCTGCTGATATGGCCTTATGGAAATGGAATTCAGATTGGAAATAACTCTTTTGTCGGCGAAGGTGCAAGGATCTGGGCAGGTGACAATGTACTTATAGGAAATGGCGTTTTAATCGCCCATAATGTAACCATTATTGACTCCGATAGTCATGAATTAGACTATTTAGAGCGGGAACAAAGCTTCATTAAACTTACTACTGACGGGCATCCGAAGGACCTTGGATCTGTGAAGACATCACCAATTGTCATTGAGGATAATGTATGGATCAGTTACAATTCATGCATCCTCAAAGGCGTGAAAATAGGAAAGGGCGCAATAGTCGGCGCTGGTAGCGTGGTTAGCAAAGACGTACCTCCATTTACCATAGTAGCAGGCAATCCGGCTGTGATAATACGAACAATTAATACTGGCAATGATATCTAGTCTGATACAGCAATATAGGGCAATTAAAAAGCAGAGACAGCGAACTTCCAGCAAGGATAAATGGTACAGCCAAGGCCAGATTCCATGGCAGGAAGGTTATGTATATGCAAAAGAAGAATTAATAAAAGAATGCCTTCACAGTGAAATGATCGCAGAGCAATTCCGAAAAAATACTTTGCCAGCCGGATTTGGTTACAGGATTGATGAGCGAATCGTTGAATATCCCTGGATATTCTCGAGATTATCCGACAGCCATTGCACACTTTTAGATGCGGGTTCAACCTTTAATTTCGATTACATTGTTTCACATCCGAAAGTCACCAATAAAGCGCTTTCAATTTTTACTTTCTTTCCGGAGCCATCCTGCTTTCATAATAAAAAAATAAGTTATCAATTCGGTGACTTACGGGATATCCCTTACAAAGAACAGTACTTTGACGAAATCGTGTGTCAGTCAACTTTGGAGCATATCGATATGGATAATTCCATTTACGGCTACGATGCTGACAAGCTCAAAAGCGAAAAGTCATATGATTACATGCTTGTAATTGCAGAGCTGGACCGCATCCTGAGCCAGAACGGTTTGTTGCTGCTGACATTTCCTTATGGCCGTTTTGAAAACCATGGTTTCTTTCAACAGTTCGATCATGAAATGCTAAGCCGGATTGAAATGTACTTGTCCGCCCGGGGCAGTATTGAAAAGCAGTTTTTTAAATACCAGGAACATGGCTGGGAGCACTCATCTCAGGCAGGTTGTGAACTGGCAGAATCCCATAATCCGCATACGGGACTGGGGAAAAAAAATGATCATGCTGCACATAGCAGGGCAATTTGTTGTCTACAATTCAAAAAAGCTAAATGAAAGTGCTGGTCATTGGTGCGCGGGGGTTTATTGGACAGCATGTATATGATTACTTTAACAATAAACCGGTTTGGGAGGTCTGGTCATGTGATGTTGTTGTGGATTATACGACGCTTCGTTATATTCAGATTGATGCCTCGAATTCAGACTTTACAGAAATATTTAACAACAATCATTTTGATATCTGTATCAACTGCTCCGGCGCGGCCAGCGTGCCGGATTCACTGACAAATCCGCAGCGGGACTTTCTGTTGAACACATACAATGTGTTCAGAATGCTGGACGCAATAAGGAAGCATGACCCGACGTGCAAGTTTATTAATTTGTCGAGTGCCGCCGTTTATGGGAATCCTTTACAATTGCCAATTAGTGAATCAGTTCCTCTTTCTCCGATATCGCCCTATGGCCGGCACAAATTGATGGCCGAAAGCATATGCAAGGAATATGCCGAATTCTTTGGCGTAAGCACATGCTCCCTCCGTATTTTCTCTGCTTATGGAGAAGGATTGAAAAAGCAGCTTTTATGGGACTTGTTCAATAAGATGAAGAATGGCACAACAATTCAGCTGTTCGGCAATGGTTCGGAAACCAGGGATTTTATTCATGTGGAGGATGTTGTCCACACGATCGATCTTGTTATCAGTAATGCCCGCTTCGAAGGCGAAGTGATCAATGTTGCTAATGGAGAGGAAATAGAGATCAGATACATCGTTGAGTTATTTGGCAGGCTGATGAACTGGCAGGGACAGATTGATTTCAGCTGCCTGAAAAGAGAGGGAGATCCTTGTAACTGGCAGGCTGATATGAGCATTATGAAATCGTATCATTACAAGCCTTCGATGCCTTTTGAAGAAGGTGTTGCAAAATATATAAAATGGGTAAGAGAAAGCATTTAGGCTTGTTTTTCAAGTATAATGAAAATTGGATCGGTGGTACGTATTATATCCTCAACCTGGTTCAGGCATTGAACGTGTTGCCTGACGATGAGAAGCCGGATATTTCGGTTATTTCATTGAACAAAACCGACTTTCATTATATAAAAAAGGAAACGGGATATCCATATTTGTTTCATGTCAGAGACCGATCTACTGCAACGTTATGGGAAAAAGCCGTCAATGCATTTTCCTTAAGATTATTAAAAAGAAAAGTAATTGACAGACGCCTATCGGATCGCTTTGATTTGATTTTCCCAAACCCTGCCGGAAATTATTTCGACTTAATCAATGATCAGAAGAAAGCTTATTGGATACCCGATTTTCAGGAGTTGCATTTGCCCGACTTTTTTCACGTTGATGAACTCATTCAAATCAAGCAGCGACAAATAGCCCAGGTTTACAAAGCTAAAAAGATGGTATTCAGTAGTCTGGATGCCAAGCGTGATTTTCTGACTTTATATCCTTACGCAAAGGCAAAAATTTATATCGTCCCCTTTTCTGTCACGCATCCGAATATAAAGGAAATTGACTTTGAAGGTGTTGCAATGAGATATGCCATCGACAGGCCCTACTATTTCATCCCGAATCAGTTCTGGATTCATAAGAATCAGTTCATTGTTATTGAAGCGGTTAAGTTGCTGGTTGCCGATAATGAGGATATTCTGGTTGTATTTTCCGGCAAGGAAAATGATTATAGAAGCCCTGAATATGCGGATCAATTAAAAAGAATGGTGCGCGAAGAGGGGTTAGAAAGCAATGTGAAGTTTTTAGGATTTATAGACAGAAAGGAGCAGTTGGTAATCATGAAAAATGCGATATCACTCATTCAGCCTTCGCTCTTTGAGGGATGGAGCACTGCTATTGAAGATGCCAAGGCGCTAAATATAAAGATCATTGCCTCGGAACTAAGGGTGCATTTTGAGCAACTTACAGGCCGAAATGATTGCATCCTTTTTAATCCGCATGCCGCTCCGGATCTGGCTGCTGCAATGGCGCAGATCAAAGAAATTAATCCAGCTCCCCCTATTGATTATTCTTTAAATAACGTCACCCACGCAAGGGCATTTTGTACATTGTTTGCGTAAAGAAACGATACAATTTGGCTTATTTTTAAATCTTGATTACTGCACAACACTAAAACAAAAACTTGAAGCTTTCCATCATCACAATTAATTACAATAACGCTGAGGGTCTTCAAAAGACAATAGAAAGTGTCGTGAACCAGACTTCCCAGGATTTTGAATACATCATAATTGATGGCGGTTCGACGGACGGCAGTGTTGAAGTTATTCATAAATACCAGGACAAATGCGCTTACTGGATCAGTGAACCCGACCGGGGAATTTATCATGCTATGAACAAGGGGATTATGCAGGCAAAAGGCGAATATTGCCAGTTTGTAAATTCAGGCGATTATTTGCAGGATAGCGATGTAACAGAACGAATGCTTTTGAATATGCCTGACTGCAGTTTCATTTATGGTAACAGACTTCGACAAATCAATGGCCGAACAGAAATTGAGCGGAGCTATGCAGGCCGGCAGATCACTTTACTGGATATGTACCGTAGTACATTTTTTCATGCAACTGCATACATCAAAAGGTCATTATTTGAAAAATATGGTCTTTATGACGAATCGTTTCGAATTGTTTCCGATTGGAAATTTTTTCTTATTGCCATTGGGCTAAATGACGAGAAAGTTATTTACAAAGACATTAATGTCGTCTGGTTTGATTCTACTGGCATTAGCAGCACGAACTTGGAGCTGGACAAGTTAGAACGCAGAGCAGTCCTGGCAAAAGTTTTACCGCAAAGCATCTTGTCAGATTACCAGTCATTTGCCCGGGAAGGAGTAATTTTTCGGCGGTTGAAGCAAAATAGAATGATATGGTTTGCTATCATCAATTTGTACAGAGTCGTCTTCAGAATTGATAAGTTTTCAGCCTATATCAAAACAATAAAGAGATAAGCTGCAGTATTCTGAGTGATGTGCAATGTGATTTTTGTGAGAGCCCACCTGCACGACACCTTCTGACCTATTCTACAATTAGCAATAAAAAAGGAGCTGAAAACAAACAACACACGCAAAACCTACCTGGTATAATAATATGATGCTAAACAATATACCGCTTCGGATTTTAAGAAAACTCAAGCTCTTACAGTACATTAACATTTCGAAGCAAATCTCCTTCGAAAATCACAGCATTACCATTCCAGTTATTAATGAACTTGGGTATCCCAATGTTTACCTTAAATCCGGTTGGTTCTCTAAAATTGCGAATGAACTTTTTACAGGTGATGGTCAGACATTTATTGATGTTGGTGCAAACATCGGGCAAACTTTAATTGCAGTGAAGTCCATCGACAAAAACATTCAATATATCGGTTTTGAACCAGATGCATCGTGCCGTTATTATATCAAGAAGTTGATTCAGCATAATCATTTCGAACATTGTCTTGTCTACAATTTTGGTCTTTCAGACAGGCTAAAAGAAGATTTCCTTGAGACAAATGGTGAAGCGGACCCAACACAAGCGCGAGACGATCACGCAAATTTTGACGAAGCTTTGCGCCTAGTAACCTGGCTATGTTTTCGGTAATCATCCCGCTTTATAACAAGGCTTCTCATATTGAAAAAGCCGTCGATTCTGTGCTCAGGCAAACTTTTCAGGATTTTGAGTTGATCATTATCGACGATGGTTCAACGGACGGCGGTGTTTCAAAATTAGGGCGTTATGAAGACAGCAGACTTCGGATTATCAGGCAATCCAATTTCGGAGTCTCAATAAGCAGGAACATTGGTGTCAGCAATGCCCGGTTCAGCCTTGTTGCTTTTCTTGATGCCGATGACTGGTGGGATGAGCGTTTTCTGGAAGAAATGGATCAGTTGATTGCCAAGTTTCCGGAGGCGGCAATGTATGGTTCAGCTTATTATGTGGTTAAAAACGGGACGCATAAGCCAGCTCAGATAGGTCTGGAAGCCGGTTTTGAAGCTGGTTACATTGATTATTTTCAAGTGTACAGCCGCACCTTCTGGGTTCCGATAAACTGTTCTTTCGTTGTGCTCCGAAAGTCGGTTTTTGAAGATGAATCCGGATTTAAGCCTGAGCTGAAATTTGGTGAAGATCTTGATTTATGGATACGTATTGCTTTGAAGCACAAAACAGGATATGTTAATAAATACCTGGCCTATTCCAATCAGGATGTTGCACCCGCAGGTCGGGCACTCGGAATGGACAAGCATTGGAAGAAGACGGAACATGTGATCTTTAATCTGGATTATCTTGGTGCTCAGGAAGCTGATAATCCGCCATTGAAAATGCTGCTGGACGGGTTGCGTGTAAGGTCGTTGCAGCCTTTTTATCTCAATGCAAGCTATCCGCAGGAAACGCAGGATACATTGGCCAAAGTAGACTTTTCCAAGCAGCCTCCGTTTTATCGTTACCTCTATTACGGCCCTAAAAAGGTCATCATCACCTATTTCCGCTTAAAGAAGCTCGGCTCGCTGATCAAGCAGTCGCTGCTTCGCAATTACAGGGCACTACCAATTTATCGCCGCAGCTCATTTTGAAGAAAAAGATACTTGTTGTTTTCGGGACCCGTCCAGAAGCCATAAAAATGGCTCCGCTGGTGAAAGCGTTGCAGAAATGTGTGGACGAGTTTGAAGTCTCGGTCTGCATTACAGGTCAGCACCGGGAGATGTTGGATCAGGTGTTAAAAACCTTTTCCATCATTCCAGATTACGATCTTGACATTATGCAGAAAGGGCAGGATCTCTATGATGTGACCGCCAAGATCTTGCTGGGTATGCGGGACATTCTGTTTGAAAACAAACCAGATCTCGTGTTGGTACATGGCGACACCGTCACATCTATGGCCGTTTCTCTTTCTGCTTTTTATCAGAGAACAATGATTGGTCATGTAGAAGCGGGTCTGCGCACTTACAATATTTACAGTCCCTGGCCGGAAGAAATGAACCGTCAGCTGACCAGCCGGCTTGCCACGCTCCATTTTGCACCCACACCACTCGCCAGAGAAAATCTGTTATCCGAGAAAGTCAATGCGGGAAGCATATGTGTTACCGGAAACACAGTCATCGACGCCTTGAATCTGGCTGTCGAAAAAATTGAAACGTCCGACTTGGTCAAGAGGGAGCTGGTCGACCTCATGAAAGAAAAAGGATATGATACAGTTCGGCTTGAAGAAAAAAGACGACTTGTTTTGATCACCGGCCACCGCAGGGAAAACTTCGGCGATGGCTTTACGGAGATTTGCTTAGCCATCCAAATGCTGGCGGAGAAATACCCGGACGTAGATTTTGTTTACCCCGTGCATTTAAACCCGAATGTTCAAACGCCAGTCAGGGAAATGCTGCTTTCTCCCCTCAATAACAATGTATTTCTCGTTCCGCCTCTAGATTATCTGCCATTTGTATTTTTAATGAAGGAATCATTCCTGATTCTGACCGATAGCGGAGGAATCCAGGAGGAAGCACCGAGTTTGGGGAAACCTGTTTTAGTGATGCGGGAAACGACCGAAAGGCCAGAAGCGCTGGAGGCTGGAACAGTCCGGCTGGTGGGGGCGAACTGCGAAAAAATCATGACCCATGTCAGCGAACTGCTTGATGATAGCGGTGCTTATCTCGAAATGGCAAAAGCCAGCAACCCTTACGGGGATGGCAAAGCCAGCGATAGGATCGTCGGGTTTTTGATGGAGATATTTTCCTTGAACGCTATTGTGCTCCAATGATACCCAAAGTCATACATTATTGCTGGTTTGGCCGGGGCAAAATGCCTGCAATAGCAGACCAGTGTATTGCCTCCTGGAAAACACATCTTTCCGATTACCAGTTGCGGCTGTGGAATGAAGATTCTTTTGATGTCAACAGCGTTCCATATGTGAGCGAAGCCTATCAGGAACGAAAGTTTGCCTTTGTGACGGATTATGTCCGTTTGTATGCAATCCACCAATTTGGCGGGATATATATGGATACGGATGTTGAGGTGCTCAAAAGCCTGGACGATTTTTTACAACTTCCTGCTTTTTCAGGTTTTGAAAGTGAACGGGAAATTCCGACGGGCATTATGGCCAGTGAGCAGTTTGGACGATGGGCCGGCGAGCAACTGCAATATTATAAAGGCAAACACTTTCGCCGCTCGGACGGCAGCCTTGATATGACCACCAATGTGGAGATAATTTCTGGAATGATGGCCGCTAACGGGTTTAAGTTGAACAACACTTATCAGATTTATAGCGATTGCATGCACATATTCCCCAAGGATTATTTTTGTCCGAAATCAAGATCCGGAATTGTGACCCTTACGCCCAATTCTTACTGTATTCATCACTTTGAAGGCTCTTGGCAGCCAAAGCGGGTTAAACTCAAGAAATTTTTTTTCCAACGGATACTAGGGCCACGGTTAACCGAGCTTTTAGTCCAAACAAAAAGAAAGCTTTATTCCTAAAAACCGGTAATGCAGACATTTGCTGATCTTACATACATTCCGAAATATTTCACACTGAGAGCAGTTCTTGCATTCGGCTTTGTAATGCTGGCTTGTATCCTGGTGTTTTTCAGACAATCGCTTCCGCTTCAATGGATCCTTTTCGGGCTTGTAGAGGTGTTCTTCTTCTTTCTTTTTTCAACCCATTTTACCAAAAGGTGGTCTTTAATATCGCCTCATTTATATCAAAAGAAACTGTTCCGGGTTTCCCTTGTCATCCGCGTAGTTTGGGTGGTATTCAGCTATTTTTATTTTACGCTGGCGACCGGGCAACCGTTTGAGTATGAAACAGGTGACGCAAAGGGATATCATGTTGAGGGTGTCTGGCTATCGGGGCTGTTGACCGACGGGAAACTGGCTGTCTACCTGGATTACATTGGGATCAATTACTCGGATATGGGATATCCATTCTATCTGGGACTGCTGTATTATTTTGTGGGAGATGAGGTGCTCATACCACGTCTGATCAAAGCGCTGCTTGGTGCCTTTACCTGTGTGCTTGTTTATAAACTGGGGCGAAACAATTTTGGAGAATCCACAGGGCGCATTGCAGGGGTGCTGACCATGCTGCTGCCAAACCTGATCTACTATTCCGGGCTGCATGTCAAAGAAACAGAAATGGTGTTTTTGACAGTAAGCTTTGTCTACCTGGCCGACAAGCTTTTCCGCTCAGCGCTGCTGAGCTTAAAAGCCATTATCGCCATATTCCTGCTGGGGGGCGCACTCTTTTTCTTTCGTACCGTGTTGGCCGTGAGTATTCTTGGTTCTGTTGCCATTACGATTCTACTGGTCTCGCGGCTGGTTTCTACCCGCAGCAAAAAAATCGTGCTGTCCATACTGATGATCATCTTTGTAGCCTTGATCTGGTCGGGGCCGTTTAATGAGATCATTACGGGTTATCTGGAGGCCAGCGATCAGAATATTGCCGAGCAGATGGATAATTTTGCTAGCAGGGAAGGGGGGAATTTATTGGCAAAATATGGCTCCCGGAGTTTGTTTTTACCATTTATGCTCATTGCACCTTTTCCTACATTGGTGGATACAAACCAGCCCAACGCCATGATGCTGGGCGGTGCAATGTTCACCCGGAATATTTACGCATTCTTTGTTTTGATGGCATTGGTTGTATTGATCCGGGAGAGCCTCTGGCGGCAGCATGTGTTACTGCTTTCTGTGCTCTTTTCATATTTGTTCATCCTCGCCTCGAGCGGTTTTGCATTATCCGAGCGCTTTCATATGCCCATCGTGCCGTTTATGCTTATCCTGGCGGCCTTCGGCATCAGCCGCACAAACCTTGGGAATAAAAAGTATTTTATTCCTTACCTGTTGATCATTTCGATCATCATTATAGGCTGGAACTGGTTTAAAATGGCAGGCCGAGAACTCGTTTAGAGACCATGAAAGTACTTATTGTCTGCAGTGGTAATGCTCCCGGGTTTGATTTTGAAAAACATCAGGCTTTCATTTACGATCAGGTAATGGCCGTCGGGAAAACAAGTGCCGACATTCAGTTCGATTATTTTTTTGTGCGGAGAAAAGGGATGTCCGGATATCTCAGATGCCGGAGGGAATTGATTCAATGTCTTAGGAAAGAGGAATACGGCTGTATACATGCGCATTTTTCTCTTTCATCACTGCTTGCTAACCTTCAGCGCAAGGTGCCTGTGGTTGCAACTTTTCACGGTTCAGATATTAATAACAAAAAGCTTCGGCTTCTCTCCGCTGTGGTTGAAACAATGAGTAAAAAGACCATCTATGTAAGCGATTCTTTACGCAAAAAGGCTCTTTTAACTTTTCCCAATAAAAGCTGTGTGCTTCCATGCGGGGTGGATTTTGATGTTTTTAGATTACAAAACAGGGAAGCAACGCGGAAACTCCTCGGGTTTTTACCTGGAAGAAAATACATTCTGTTTTCGTCAGGATTTGATAACCCGGTTAAAAACTATCCATTGGCACATGCTGCGGTAGGGTTGCTGAAGGAAATGGGCGTTGAAATCATTGAACTGAAAGATCATGACCGGCACACAGTAGCACAACTTATGTCAGCCGTGGATGTCGCTTTAATGACTTCTTATTCGGAGGGGTCACCCCAATTTATCAAAGAAGCCCTTGCCTGTAATTGTCCTGTAGTCTCGACGGATGTAGGGGATGCACGGCATTGGATTGCTCAGGTTCGAGGCTGTTATCTAACTTCTTACGAGCCGGCAGATGTAGCGGATAAGCTGAGCAAGGTTTTGGAAAGTTCATCCCCAATAAAAGGCCGGGAAGCGATTCAATCTTTGGATAATGATCTGATCGCAAAGAAGTTGATTAGCATTTACCATAGCACAGTTCAAAATTTTAAATCCGAGAGCTAAAAGAGAAAAATGTTGTATTCACCTGAAAAGACAGTTATTATTGACTATGGCATGGGTAATCTGCGCTCGGTTTTGCGTAAGTGCGAGCGCGTTGGCAAATCGGTGACGGTGTCGGGAAATCCGGAAGTTATAGCCCTGGCCGACAAACTGATCCTGCCGGGTGTTGGGCATTTTGCTAATGGTGTGAAGAACTTGGAGGCCTCAGGAATTTGGGATGTTCTAAACCAGAAAGTATTAGTGGAAAAAACACCGATCCTGGGCATTTGCCTGGGAATGCAGCTTATGGCTCGTTTCAGCGAAGAGGGTAATGTGGCTGGTTTGGGATGGTTTGATGCTGAGGTCATGCGGTTTAACATGCTTCATAAATTGAAACACAAGGTTCCACATATGGGATGGAATAGCCTGACGCACAGAAAGGACTCTCTCCTGCTGGATCAGCTGCCCGCTGAAATGATGTTTTATTTTGTTCATTCTTATCACGTGGTTTGTGCACGTCAGGAAGATATACTTACAACTACGGACTACGAACATACTTTTACGTCAGCCATCCAGAAAGGCCATATTTACGGTACACAGTTTCATCCCGAAAAAAGCCACGACAGCGGTGAGCAACTGCTTGCAAACTTCCTCGCTTCCAATATCGGGCAGACCCATTCTGCACCAATTTCCTGACCGTAACAACAATATAATTTTCAATCTATGTTTCGGCCACGTGTTATACCGGTTCTTTTGCTCAAAGGCAGGGGCCTTGTCAAGTCGGTTCAATTCAAGGACTACCGCTATCTGGGAGATCCGATCAATGCGGTAAAAATTTTTAACGATTTACGTGCAGACGAACTGGTGCTCCTCGATATTCTGGCTACCAGGGAAAAGCGAATGATTTCCCTGGACCTTGTGCAGGAAATAGGAGACGAAGCCAATATGCCTTTTGGTGTGGGTGGCGGAATACGTTCCATAAAAGACATTAAAGCGATTCTGAATGCTGGCGCCGAAAAAGTGATCATCAATTCCTATGCGTTTGAAAATCCCGATTTTATCAGAGAGGCCGCCGATGTGTTTGGGAGTTCGACCATAGTGGTTTCAATGGATGTGAAAAAGAAGTTTTTAGGAAAAGAACAGGTCTATGTGGCGGGTGGAACCAAGTCTACCGGCATTTCGGCTGTGGAATGGGCTCAGGTCATGCAGGCAAAGGGAGCCGGAGAAATCATTGTTAATTCAATAGAACAGGACGGAAAGATGGAAGGATACGACTTGCGACTGATCAAACAAGTGTCACAGGCAGTTGATGTGCCCGTCGTGGCCCTGGGAGGGGCTGGGAACCTGCGCGATTTGAACAAGGCCGTCCGCGAATCATATGCCTCTGCCGTGGCAGCCGGTTCATTGTTCGTATATCACGGTCCGCGCAGGGCCGTGCTGGTGAATTATCCAGGTCAAGTTGAGCTGTTAAATCTATTTGACAACGATTTATGAGAGTTTGTAGCGAAGGAGTTTGGGATGAAACGGTTCCAGGGATCACATTTGACAAGGATGGTGTATCCAATTTTTGCCGTCTTCAGCAGCAAATGATGGCAGACTATCCACAGGGCGAAAAAGGCCAAACGGATTGGGAAAAGCATGTGGCAGAGATCAAGAAAGCCGGAGAAAATAAGCGTTATGATTGTGTAATTGGTGTCAGTGGGGGAGTGGACAGCTCCTACCTGCTGCACATAGCGAAGGAATACGGACTGCGTCCCTTGGCCCTCAACCTGGACAATGGATTTAACAGCGAGATCGCCGTTCAGAACATTCGCAAGATCACTTCCCGTCTTAACATTGACCTGGAAACCTATGTTATTGACTATGAAGAAGTAAAAGATCTCATCAAAGCCTATATGAGAGCGTCTGTGCCCTGGATTGATGCTCCAACCGATCTGGCGATTAAGGCGGTAATGTACAAGGTGGCCGATGCCGAAGGGATTAAATTTATCCTAAGGGGCAACGATTTCAGGTCCGAAGGCAAGCAGCCCAAGGAGTGGACTTACTCGGATGCCAGGCAACTGAAATATTTACATCAAAAATTCGGATCGGGTGTTAAACTAAGAACATATCCAATGCTGACCCTGTCGCGTATGCTCTACTGCGGGCTAGTCCGGCAGATTAAAGACATCAGGCCCTACTATTACCTGAATTACAGCAAACAGACAGCAAAAGCCCTTTTGATGGAAGAATACGACTGGAAAGACTATGGTGGCCATCATCATGAAAATCTGTTTACAAAGTTCGCGATGGCCTTTTGGCTTCCAGCAAAATTTGGCATTGACAAAAGGAAAATTAGTCTTTCGGCCCAGGTGCTCAACACTGTCATGACCCGTGCGGAGGCGTTGCAGCTTTTGAATCAACCTTATTCATCGGAAAAAGAGCTGCTGGAACTCAAAGATTATATCTTGAAAAAGCTCGAAATGAGTGTCTTGGAATATGATGAGGTGTGGGAGCGCGCCATCAAAGATCCATTTGACTATCCATCGAATTACAAGCTGATTATGGGTTTGGCTACACGCTTTAAGCCCGTTCTCAAGAAACTGTATGCATTTAAACCCATGTCTGTCTCGGCTAATGAAGTCATTGCAGAAAATGAGAAAGGCGTTAATTCATGAAGTTTCTCTTCTATTTCGGACATCCGGCTCAATATCTTTTCTTGCGGGAAACGATCCGAAGACTTATAAAATCGGAAACGCACGAGATTATTGTTTTGATCAAAACAAAAGACGTCCTCGAGGATTTATTACAGGCTGACGGCATTCCCCATCAGAACATTCTCAAGCGCGAAAGAGGGAAGTCCAAGCTGGCTATTTTATGGGGTCTGATCCAAAGACTCTTAACAATTCTTCCCATACTGATCAGGCGCAAGCCGGATGTGTTGATTGGCACGGATGCTTCGCTCGCTCAGCTTGGTATGTTGCTTAATATCAATCGAATAACCATTACGGAGGACGATTACGAGGTCATTAAAACGCTTGGCAACCTTACATATCCCTTTACCCAGACGATACTTTGTCCTCATGTTTGTAATGTAGGAAAATGGGAGCACAAGAAAGTGGGTTATGCGGGCTATATGAAGCTGGGATATTTGCATCCAAATGTTTTTAAAGCCGTTGAAACCATTCCTGCTAAGTATCAGCTTCGCCAGCCCTTTGTCCTGGTTCGTCTGGCCAGGCTTACTGCTCACCATGATTTCGGGGCGAAAGGGATCAGCAATCAAATGCTGGATGAAATCATGGAACCCATTACAGCGCGCGGATTCCAGGTGTGGATTTCCTCAGAAGCGCCGCTGGATGAAAAATACCTTCCTTACCTGTTAAAAATTCAGCCCGAAGACATACATCAGATACTGGCAGCTGCTTCTTTGCTGATCTGTGATAGTCAAAGCATGAGTGTTGAAGCAGCGATGCTTGGAACACCTTCAATCCGTTACAGCAGTTTTGCAGGCAGGATTTCCGTGCTGGAAGAGCTGGAACATACTTATCATTTAACCTATGGCATTCCGCCTGGGCAGGATGAAAGTTTATTTTCAAGAATTGATCTTCTACTTACCAATCCCAACCTGAAAGAAGTTTTCCAGGAAAGAAGACAGCGAATGCTGCGCGACAAGATCGATGTAACCGCATTTCTGTTTTGGTTTCTGGAAAACTATCCGGAAAGCGCCGACATCCAGAGGCGTCGTCAGCATGTGATTAAAGCGAACTGTTGATACCTTGACAGAACCAGGAACTGTGATATAAAAGCGCCAAAACATTTAATGAAAAAGATCCTTTCAATCATAGGTGCCCGGCCACAAATTATCAAGGCTTCAGCCATCAGCCGGGCCATTCGTAATCACTACGCTTCTGAAATACAGGAGATTGTCGTGCATACCGGGCAACATTACGATGTATCAATGTCAGCCATCTTCTTTGAGGAACTTCAAATTCCGGAGCCTGATTATAACCTGAAAGTTGGATCAGGCAACCATGGAGAACAGACGGCCAGAATGATTACCGGAATTGAAGAAATACTTGTAAAGGAGCAACCGGATTTTCTGATCATATACGGAGACACCAACTCTACGCTTGCCGGTGCCATAGCGGCCTCGAAAATTCATATACCAATTGTGCACATTGAAGCCGGCTTGCGCTCTTACAACAAACAAATGCCGGAGGAAATCAACCGGATCCTGGCCGATCATGTTTCCACTTATTTGTTTCCTCCAACAAAGACAGGATATTCAAATCTGATCAAGGAAGGCTTCAATGCAGGTACGCTTCCGCCTTACACCATGGATAATCCGGCTATTTTTAATGTTGGCGATGTGATGTATGACAACACATGTTTTTTTAGCGAAGCAGCAGAAAAAAGCACTTCAATCCTTGAAAGATATGATCTTAAAAAGGCAGACTTCGTCCTTGTGACGCTTCACAGGAATACAAACACAGATGATTCCATTCGGCTGAATGCCATCTTTCGTTCCTTGCTGGAACTCGCACGCTTTTATAACATCAAGATCGCATTGCCTCTGCATCCCCGAACGGCAAAGCAAATGGGTCTTTTCCTGGAAGCAGAACTGCTATTTGAGCTAAAAAACAGTTCGCAAGTGCTGCTGCTGCCGCCTGTTTCCTTCCTGGAAATGATTCAGTTGGAGCAGGGGGCAAGGCTCGTTATAACGGATTCAGGAGGAGTCCAGAAAGAAGCGTTTTTCCTTGACAAGCCGTGCATTATCCTGCGTTCCGAGACAGAATGGGTGGAAATTGTGGAAAGTGGCGCCGCGATGCTATGCGGTGCCGACCAGGCAGAATTGATGAGCGCCTACGCGCATTTCGAGAAACAGCCGCAAGTAGCATATCCGAAAATCTATGGAGATGGCCACGCTGCTGAAAAGATTCTGGGGTTTTTGTTAGCTGCATGTTAGGCGCATGAGTACTTGATGCTCAGCTTGCTAAAAACGATATAAGTGTGTTGGGTCTTCATCAATTCAGGTTGTGCCCGTCCGATCAAGGAATCAATGACTACTTCATAATCAAATTAATTCTACTTTGTATATAAAATAGTTATATTTACCTGCTCGTCTCAAAATCTCTTCAGAGATTCATATAGCAATCAGGTGGCAGCTGTTGTTAAGGGCTTATGTGCAAACAGTTCGCTATTACACAACATACAGTGTAAACTAAACAATCGATCGTGAATTTAAAGAAAAGGTCTGGAGGAGCTTTGTTACGTGCAGCTCAGTTGATTATTGTCGGAAGTATTTGCCTTGTTGGTTTTAATGGATGCAGAAGTTCCAGGAATCAGATAAAACCTTTTTTCAATAGTCAGACCGCCGATCCAGCAGCTCTTATTGACGTCTACGTTCCGCAAGCGTCCCGCATTCAGAAAGAAGACCTGCTGGGAATAACAGTTAGCAGCCTTAATAAAGAATCCAACGACATCCTAAACTTTTCCACCGTACTCTCACTGTCTGCTGCATCACTGCCGGGGGGGGGCGGAGCGGTGGCCCAGCCAATAGGTTATTCTGTGGATTCATCTGGTAACATTGCGATGGCGTTTGTTGGGAAGATCCGTGTGGAAGGTTTATCACTCGAAGCCGCACAGGAAAGAATCCGTGCCTCCCTGAACGCAGTAATCAAAGAACCGGCAGTAAATATTCGCTTCATGAACCACAGATACGTGGTGCTTGGCGAAGTCAGCAAGCCTGGAACTTACCATTTACTCGACGACCGGACCACCCTGCTTGATGCCCTGGCATCAGCCGGTGATCTCTCGATTTATGCAAAACGCGATAGCATTTCAATCATAAGAATTGTCAACGACAAGCGCGTGGTAGGAAAGGTGAGTCTTATGAACCGAGAAGTTTTTAAGTCTCCGTATTTCTATGTCCGTAACGGAGATGTGATTTATATCGATCCTGTTCCCGAAAAATCAATCCCGCAGCCTTTGAACAATCGCTTGAGGAATGTGCAGGTAGTTACCACAATTATTGGAACCGTTTTGATATTGGCTAGTCTTTTACTTCAGTTATAGCCAACATCCTTACACTCGATGATCTTGTAAGCAACAGGATACAATCAAGGCCTAATTCTATAAAAAATTCAAAAGCATGAGTGGTTCTGTTCAATGGAATGACGATCAGGAGGACGATTTCAGTTTCCTCGAAGTACTTTTCAAAATTCTACGGTACTGGTATTGGTTCGTCTTCACTGTCGGCATTAGCCTCTTTGCAGCGTATTATTATTTGAAGCAATATACGCCCATTTACCGAATGAGTTCAACCGTACTCATTAAGGAGGAGCGCTCTTTGAATACCAACAATATTGTTGACCAATTGGCTCTCGCGGATGATAAAAATCTGGACAATGAAATGAATATCCTGAAGTCTAGACCCCTGCTTGAAAAAGTCGTGGCGAACCTGGGCCTGACGGTTACTTACTGGCATGAAGGGAAGAACCGGGACACAGAGATCTACACCTGTAGTCCTGTAAGCGTTGAGGCCGAAGAAATACTGAGCGGCGAACCTTTTTTCATCAAACCGATTGAAGGGAACCGTTATGAGCTTTGGAACCAGGATAAGATTAAGTTGGGCAGGTTTCTTTATAGCGAGAAATTAAACAGCAAATATGGAAAGTTTCGTGTTTTCAGACGAAAGTCTATGACCGGTTCTGATACATTGGCGGTTAAGATCATCATGCAAAGCACCGAAGCTGTCGTTAATGGCCTGATTAGCGATATTCAAATTGGTTTGCAGAGCCAGAAAAGTACGTTAGTATCGCTTTCTATTGAAAACCCTCTGCCAAGCAAGGGGAAAGATATCTTAAGCAATTTGCTGGAAGAG
The DNA here is from genome assembly GCF_000428845.1 of Dyadobacter alkalitolerans DSM 23607. Classification (GTDB taxonomy): domain Bacteria; phylum Bacteroidota; class Bacteroidia; order Cytophagales; family Spirosomataceae; genus Dyadobacter; species Dyadobacter alkalitolerans. The sequence continues at coordinate 230,585 of NZ_KE386806.1, forward strand.
TATTCCTTCGCTACCCTTGCCGCCAAGAACCGCGAAGCTTCCAACACGCTTCGGTTCATTGAAGACCGGTTGAAGATAGTGTCCATGGAACTTGGTGATGTAGAGCAGAACGTAGAGCAATTCCGTACGAAACAAAGAATAACGGATCTAAGCACAGAGGCCAATTTATTCCTCGATAAAGTTCAGGAAAATGACTCCAAACTTAATGAAGTTAATATAAATCTTAGCGTGCTCGAGGGAGTTGAAAGCTATGTAAACAGTAACGAAGTCGGCAATATTGCGCCGGCTTCACTTGGTGTAAATGATGCCGTACTGACATCCTATATCAGCCAGTTGTCTCAATTAGAATCGGAGCGGTTGAAGTTATCTCAGACGGTTCAGGAAGGCAACCCCTATCTGAAAACGCTTAATACACAGATGCGTAATGTCAGGCAGGCCATTCAGGAAAACCTAAAAAACCAGCGAAGCAGTCTGCTTGTATCCAGGAAGAGCCTGCAGACTTTAAATGGTCGGCTTACCAGAACAATCTCCAAGATTCCTAAAAAAGAAAGGGAGTTTGTAGGCATTAAAAGGCAAGCTGGCGTAAAGGAAAATTTGTATTTGCTGTTGCTGCAAAAAAGGGAAGAAACAGCTCTTTCATATGCTTCCACAGTTACTGATAACCGAGTGGTTGAGCCGCCGTATAGCGTTCCTGGTATTGTCAGACCCGAGAAAAGGAAGATATATTCCTATGCTATTATAATAGGGCTTCTAATCCCTATTGGACTGATACTGGTAAGTGAATCGATGAAAAATACGGTTCAGTCCAAAAAGGAAATTGAAAGAAAGACAGGACTGAAAGTATTTGGCGAAATAAGTGTAATGGCTCACAGTGGCAAGGGCCAGGTTATTGATCTAAGTAGCCGGAGTCTGATAAGTGAACAGATCCGAATGATCCGTTCGAACATGCAATATTTATTTCTTGACAACAATAAGCTAGAAGGAAAGACATTGATCATCACTTCCTCAACTGCCGCAGAAGGGAAAAGTTTTATCACGTTAAATATTGCTGCTGCCTTGGCCATACTGGATAAAAAAGTACTGATTCTAGGGCTGGATCTTCGAAAACCGAAGGTGCATGAATACATGGGTGTAAGCAATAAGGTAGGGTTGTCAAATTACCTGATAGGGCAAGCCAAAGAAGAAGATATTATTCAAAGCACTTCCTCTGACAATTTGTTTATTATACCAAGCGGTCCTATTCCGCCTAACCCCTCTGAGCTCATTTCCAAAGACAGTGTTGCAAAGCTTATTGCTTCACTGAGACAAACATTTGATTACATTATTATAGACACACCGCCGGTGACTGTTGTTACCGATACCATATTGCTGGCACCGCTGGCCGATGCTACTTTTTATATCGTACGCCACCAGGAAACGCCGAAAATTCATCTGAATACGATTAAGGATTTGAATATGTTGAAGCAGTTCAAGTCCTTAAATATCATATTTAATGCGGTAAATTACAGAAAGAACTCCACTTATGGGTACTATGGAAAGCAGGCGTATTACGGACAGGAGCGCACCAGCTGGATAAAGTCGCTATTTGAGAGACATTAAGGTAGCTTACAGATTCCAATAGAAAGATTTTTCAAAGTTAATAGTTGCATCAGCTCCATTTTATTGACCTTCATCGGGTACAGATTATTTGTATGCGTCCGATAAAACCATATTTTAACAGATCCGCATAGTTCGTAATCTTGTTTCATGAAAAATGAAGCAGAAAAAATGCGTGAACTGTATGATCAGTGGCAAACGCAAGGCATAAGCAAACAGGCTTTTTGCAATCGGAATGGTATGGGATACCATAAATTCAATTACTGGGTTAAAAAAATCCGCAGCAAGAATTCCACTCCTGTTGTATCGACCGGTGGGTTCAGCCAGATACCGGTTCAACTACTGGATGTAATTGAGCAAAATCAACAGGCGCTGGCGGCCATTACTTTTCCATCTGGAGCGCGTATAGAGCTGTTCGGATCTCTCGACGCTTCATTTATCAAATGGGATCGGGACGGTTTTGCGATGTATGTCAAAAAGCTGGAACAAGGCACTTTTGAATGGCCAAAGGGAGAAGGGATATCCATCACCAGTCAGCAGTTAACACTTCTTTTACAGGGTGTAATGCTGGATTTGGTTCGCCTTAGAAAACGTTATCAGCATACAAAACAGGTGTGAGGCTCACAGGGAAAATCTGCCCAAAAAGCGCCTTTAAAGCTTGTTTGAGCTGATTTTATATCGTATCTTCGGGTTATGGAAGATACAGCGACGGACTATAAATTACTTTATGAGCAGGCGATTGCTGAACATAAAAAGTCGCTGGAATTGATCTCCGAAAAAGATGAACAGATCCAGGCCCTGAACTTTGAACTTGATAAATACAAGCGGTATATATTTGGTAAAAAGAATGAGAAACTAGCCGGCATACATACGGACGTAAACCAGATCAATCTGTTTGAATTGGGAACCGACCAGACGCAGCAAGAAGAGCTATCAGAGCAGGCAGCTGACGTTGTCAAGGAAAAAGTTCCTGCAAAAAAAACGTGAAAAGGGCACCGGGAGAATGATACTTCCTGAGAACCTGCGCCGTGAGATCATCATCATTGAACCTACCGAAGACGTTACCGGCTGCACTATAATAGGAGAAGAGATCACAGAGGTGTTGGACCTTATTCCTGCTGAGTTTTATGTGAAGCGTTATATCCATTATAAATATGCCCGTGCCAATGGCGAAGGTATTGTAACCGGGTTACTTCCAGATCGTGTAATCGAAAAAGGTATCCCTTCTGAAGCTGTCATCGCTCAAATGGTGGTCGATAAGTATGTATTCGGCCTTCCGCTTCACCGCCAGATCGATAAATATAGACGGTTAGGAGTAAATGTTCCTGCTTCCACCGCCTCTGACTGGATCATGAAAGGATGGCAGCATCTTGCCCCTTTATGGGAGCTTTTAAAACTCCTGGTTCTCAACCAAAAATACTTGCAAGCCGATGAGACGCCGCTAAAAGTGCTTGACAGAGACCACAAAAACGGAATCCATCAAGGCTTCATGTGGATATATAATGCTCCCTGTGACAAGCTGACGTTGTTTGATTACCAGAAAGGCCGCGACCAAAGCGGCCCTAAACAGATGCTGAAAGGGTATGCCGGTATACTGCAAGTGGACGGCTATTCTGTGTACGAAAAGCTTTTTGGCAATCATCCTGACATTCTTTTGGTCTACTGTATGGCCCATTCCCGCCGCAAATTCGTTGACGCGCTTAAATATGATAAGGAAAGATCGACTTATGTGCTTGAACGCATGCAGGTACTCTACGCGTTCGAGCAGCAAATGCGGAAGAAAAACTGGATTGGGAAGAGAAAACAAAGTTGAGACAGGAAAAATCGGCTCCGGTTCTTTTGGAATTAAAGGAGTGGATGACACAGCAGCTTCCGCTGGTAATCCCCAAAAGCCCGCTCGGTCAAGCCATAGCTTACAGCTTACCACGCTGGGAGGGACTGAGTGCCTATGCACTTCACGGGCAAATTGAGATTGATAATAACTTAGCGGAGAATGCCATCAGGCCATTGGCTATCGGACGAAAGGCTTTTTTGTTCGCCGGCTCCCACCAGGCAGCTGAGATGACAGCCGCTATGTATTCCTTCATGGCAACATGCAAGAAAAACGGTGTTGACGAGCAGCAGTGGCTGACAGATGTGTTTGAAAGAATACTATCCCATAAACATAAACATCTTTATCAGTTGCTTCCCAATAACTGGATCAAAGACCGGAATGGTTGATCACCTGTCACAAAGCTAAACTACACAATACGGGTTCCTCGGACGGATACATCACAACCACTGAGGTGGCTCCAAAAAACGGCACACATTTTTGCACATTATGATGCAGAATGAAAGACCCCAAATCATTAAAGACTCGTCGGAGCTACGATGCTGATTTCAAGCAAGAAATGACCAGGATGTTGACTTCGGGCAGAAGTGCGAAGGAAATTTCGGAGTCATTTGGAATTGCCGAGAATGTTCTCTATCGTTGGAAAAGGATGGCAACAAAAAAGACAAAATCGAATAGCGGAGAAAAGGTTAGCGACAGAGCAGCAAAGTTGGCTGGCGAAGTAGCAAAACTACGTGCTGAGAACGAGCGCTTAAAAACTG
>NZ_AUAS01000012.1 GCF_000428845.1 Dyadobacter alkalitolerans DSM 23607
GTGGCCGTTGCACAACTGATCATGAACTTGCCATAATCTCTGATTGTCTGATCTTTCTTAGAATGCGTGGGAAAAGACAGGAAAAATAGGAGAAGTGCGGACGTACCTGCGAATAATGGGCCTTGTATCCTCTAATGCTTCACTTTTTTGAGTTCTTCTTGTAAGTGATTTGAGGTATTTTTTCAGGTTGAAGCATGTTGCGGCCATCAGCATAACTTTATGGGCTCCGGCTTTACCAATCACATTAATCTTTTTCAATCCATAATGATAAACCAGACTACCGAAGACTGGCTCTACTGTACTTTGGCGTAATCGCTTCATCTGGTAACCTCGTTTACTTAACTGCCTGTGATGGGCTCGGCGGTAGTGCTCATCATATGCAGTAGTTTGTATTCTTTTAAACGGGGACTTGGGAGTACACGCATCTTTTAATACACATGGTAAACAGTCTTTTCGTGATGCTCGATAACCCTTTAGCAAGCGTCCATCTGAAGTCTGTTCAAAATTTTTAAAAGGAATCGTTTTACCCATAGCGCAGATAAACTGATTTTTTTCCTTATCGTAAATCAGGCCTTCTCTTTCTGGTTTATACATACCGAAAACTGGTATCCATCCGGTTATGTTTCTTAGCTCCAAAAATTCATAGTTAGGTCCATTAGAATAGCCGGCATCAGCTAAAAGATCAGTCATCCGAAGCTCGTTCGCTTTAAGTCGATTTTGAACTTTGACAGTCATTGCCGGCAAGTATTGACTATCTCGTCCATCTGCAAAATCAGCCTGAATGTGACTGATTACACCTTCGGCAGTATCTACCGACATGCTGCAGTGATAATTAAGCTTTCTTGCTTTACCAGGTTTTACCGAAATACGTGCATCCGGATCATTAGGACTGTAATGCGTCTTATTACTGAAGAGTTGGGCTTTTTCGTGAGAAGCGCCGCTGGCACCGACCGGGTTTTTACGCAGTTTATCATGGACATGTTTCACACGGTTCAATTCGTGCTGTGGAGCTGTGATCAACCCCACTGTCGAAGCTGTGGCAGCGATTACTGGCTCTTGGTTTTCGCTATCTAAGGCTTCGAAGTGTCTTTCAATAGATTGAAAAGGTCTTTTCAGTTCAAGGCTTTCCATTGAAGCGTTGGCTTTAACCGGAGCAGAATCCATGGCCTGGGTATGTCCACTGACCATGCCCTTATCAACACACAAGGTAAAGACCTTATTAAATAAACTTTCAAAAACAGCAGCAGGATACAGTTGGCGAGTGCGACTGATGGTCGAATGCCAGGGCAGCTGTTCATCTATGTCATATCCCAAAAAGTAAAGAATGTCCATCCGCATAGAACAGTGCTCAACGAGTTTGCGATCAGACGTTATGTTTTCGAGGTAACCTGTAAGCGTCAATTTGAACCGGGTCGCCGGGCGAAATACGACAGGGTCGATGGATGGATTTCCAGTGCGACCATACAGATCATGCGTATCGCTGTAAATGGATTGTAGATCCAGAGTCTCTCTGAGCCTCCTATAAAAATTATCCTTTGGAATCCGCTCGGATAACTGGAAGCTTAAAAAGAGCTTTTCGGAGTAATTTTTTCTTCCTTGCATTCCTGAAGTTACGAAAATCCAGGCAGTTATGGAAGAGCCTAAGGCTGTTTTTTTGCCGAGTTGTGCAACAGCCACCACCGTTTCCGCGTACACCCGACAAATAACATAATCAAGCAACCAATTAACAACTTCTATGAGCATTTGCACGGCGTTAGTGTCAAATACGCTGATGATAAGTAAATTTGTAAAGTGGAAAATTCACTTATCTGTTATCTTCAGAGAATCAGATCGCTCTCCTCAGTTCAGAAGGAGTTGATATCTGCTGCGTTTCACCCTTTAAAAGTAAAGGAAGATGCCTGTCTTTTCACCGGCGGGACCGTGTGTCATCACCTGTATTTTATTACCAAAGGGGTCCTGAAATTTGTATCCTCTGACGATCAGGGGCATGAAGCCACCCATTTCTTTCTTCAGGAAAATCACTTTTGTACCATCCTGGATAGTTTTCTCAATCAGAAAGTGACTGATGACCGCATTCAGGCCGCGTGTGAAGCCGAAGTACTCAGTGTTAATTTTCTGGCACTGCAGAAGGTCTACATGCAGTTTCCTGAATTTAAATCTTTGCTTGATGACATCTTCCAGCGGCAGCTTCTGGAGAAGGTAAACTTGCGTAATGCCTACCTGAACAGAGATGCGCTTAGCCGTTACCTGTTGTTTATCGAAAGGCAGCCGGACATCGCCTTACGCGTCAAAATGCAGGATGTGGCATCCTACCTCGGAATTGCACCACAGTCCCTAAGCCGATTGCGTAAACAAATTTCTTAACGATGTTGCTTTTTAACATATGTGAAGTGTAGCCTGATTGCAAATTCTGAATTTTGCAGCTGTTTAAATTTAACATATGGAAAATCAAGTAAACAGGTTATTAGCAGGAAAAAGGGTAGTTATCTTAGGTGGAAGTTCTGGTATCGGGTTGGCCACAGCAAAGGCCGCCGCAGATGAAGGTGCCGAAGTAATCATTGTATCAGGCACTCCACTGCGGATTAAGCAGGCCTTGCAAACACTGCCCGCAACCGCGCAAGGGCACTCCGCAAACCTTAGCCGGGAAGAAAATATTAAAAACGCGTTCAAAGCAATCGGCCGTTTTGACCATCTAGTGTATACGGCAGGCGAAAACCTGACTTTAAACACCATTGATGGAACAGAGTTGGCCGATGCGCAGCGGTTTTTCATCCTACGTTTTTGGGGCGCTTTTGCTGCGGTTAAATATGGTGCTCAGCTCATTAACGCAGGGGGCTCGATCACACTTACCAGCGGAACTGCAAACGCCCGTCCGGGAAAGGGCTGGAGCGTTGCCAGCAGCATCTGCGGGGCTGTTGAAGGCTTTGTTAGAGCGATGGCCGTGGAACTGGCGCCTGTACGAGTTAACAGCGTTGTACCTGGCGTAGTAAAGACTAACCTTTGGGGTGCCATGAGCGAGCAGGACCGGGAAGGACTTTACAACTCGATGGGTGAGAGCTACCTTGTCAAACGTGTCGGCGAAGCTAACGACATTGCCCAGGCACACCTGTATCTGATGAAACAACAATTTGGTACCGGACAAAATCTGGTTATTGATGGTGGGGGCTTATTGGTTTAAAACCATCTGAATGAAAAGAGCTGTATGGAGCGTTATACAGCTCTCTTTATGCCGATCTTTTTTAAATGCAATGTACAATTCAGGTTCTAAACTTAATCACTAGGTGGTGGATCGGCTCGAAAGCTTCATGGACATGTCCGAGCGCCTGCCCTAGCCGCTTCGAAAGCGCCTGTCCAAAACGCCTTCTAAGCACAGATGTGGCGATATCAGCCGTCTAACTATCATTTTCTGTACTGAATGCTTTTATCCGATCGAGTTAACCCACATTTCCATTAATTGCCGAATTTCATTTTAACCACCGTATTTTTTAAGCAATTTCTAGTTTGGATACTTCTGTAACACGTCTCACTAACTAGTTAAAGTTGAAGACAAACGACATAGAAATTTGAAATGGTCATTTGAGATAATCGCTATATAACTAAGAATTTAGTAGTTGATGTATCATCTATTCTCAGGAAACGGAGGAGGTTTTGCGAGATAATGCCAAAAGCGTTTTTTAAGTATATTTCGATAAAATACATCCAGATAAACAACGAACCATGTACTTACTTCACGGAAAATTAAATGCAAAGTCAGGCCATACCGAAGAGCTTGCAAATATTCTATTGGAAGCATCCACACTTATATCAACCGCAAAAGGATGTAAAATTTATGCAATCGGAAAGGATGCCAATGACTTAAATGCCGTCTATGTTACGGAAATTTGGGATAGCAAAGAAGATCACGATAATTCATTAAAGGTGGACGGAGTAAAAGAACTAATAAGTAAAGCAATGCCTATTTTAGATGGGCAACCATCCAAAGGACAGGAGTTAGAAATTTTAGGTGGAGCAGGAGTGTAAAACCTGCCTTCATCCGTTGCAGCTCACTTTGCCGGAACAAGCTGGGAGAAGTGAGCTGTATATGTACAAAACTAAGAACTTCCACAAAACGCCATTGACCCTCTTGTTCTGTGTTTTCTCACTTAACATAAAAAGGGTTATTTGAACAAAAACCCCAGGCCTAACCAACGTTTATCTCTCCAATCGTTGCAGCTTAAAATATATCACAAAGGCCTGAATTGAGACACATATTCGTAAGGGTACGACACGGCTCTACCCTTAGTTCAAGCCAAATGGTTCACATGTCAACCATTCCCCTGGGCCTGGTAATTGTCAAACATTCCGGACGTTTTATCAGACGCTTGGGTCTGATAATGTAGAGAGCTCAGTTTTGACAGGAAATTGATGGGAAACAGCTTTGGTTTGCCTGCTTACGTATGTTGTACGAGGTAACAGGCAATCTTGGTTTCAGGCTCGAAGAAAATGTACAAGTTTCCGCTAATTGCAAAATTCATTTTCTCAAAATACTGTTCCATACCCGGTTCAGATAGCACAATGTTAGATTCAGCTACTTTTACATCAAAATCCGTATCATTCCCTAATTGACAAACAAACTTCATGATTTTATTGCTCCTGGGGCACCTTGGAATGTCTGGCGCCTGAATCCACCCAGGAACTCCACAACTCCCAAGACTTTCGGCGAAGGCATCAAAGGCCGCAGCTTTAATGCCTACTGGTTCATAAGATAATTTTGATTCAGGGTTTAACTCTTTGTAGGAAGTGCTAAGCATTAGATACTTCTCATGGTCAAGTATCTTGGGGCTAGTAGGATCTGTGTAGTCTAAAAACAACTTATCAATATCATAATAAATCGGACAGATTAAATGCAGATCGGATGGAAGCCATTCAAATGGCGCTTCCTGCCTTAGAAAGCCTAAATACTGAAAAGGAATTTGCCTGTGCTCGGAAGGTAACAAAAAACCCTCAGGTGTAACCCCACCCAGTTGATGTCTGCCTGCCTTGGATCTAACCAAACTATGGACTGAATGAGTGGGGATATCTCGAAAAACAAAGTCTTCTTCTTCTTTTCTTATCTCCCGATCCTGGACATCTCCATATTCATAAAGTTTGCCGCTAACCAGTCTATTATCCACGAAAATAAACTCTGTACTCGACTCTAACTTCCTTGCAGTCTTTTTATCGACGCCTTGTGTAGCAAGGACTTTTTCGCATTGATCATCCCCATTCAAAAAGTTTTCCCAGCCGGCCAGGAATATTCTTTTTTTTTCAGCTTTAAGCCCTGATACCAATTTTTCTAACATAAAGCCATTATGTAAAGTGTGAGTTACAAGAATAACAATAAGTCTGAAAGGTCATCTACCTCCGTTTCTCCCCTATAGATTCAAGTGTTAAGCATTTTGGTCGTAAATGCGAATGAATTTCTTATAAAATAAACGTTCGTATAAATCGTAAGGATAATTTAGCAAAAAGGGTTTAATATTATACTGTTATTATTATAAAATAATCCGATAACTCCGTTTTCGTCTAATCATTCAAAAATGCTCCGGAATATCGCCTATTTACGTGTTTCGACGGCAGCGGCCGACCGTCCTTGGACCAAGACCTTGAAAAAAACAAAGCTGACATAGTGCACTTGGCTAATGAGAAGAATTTTAGGGAAAGTCAAATTTGTGCAAAACGTTTCCGGGAAAATTTCCTGGCTTAGCCGCAAAATCGGTTCAATCCTTGATGAGCTAAAAAAGGAGACGTCATTTTACTAAGGGAATTTTCCCGATTTGGAAGATCCATGCTGGAAATGATAGAGATCATATCTCTAGCAATGCAAAAAGGTGTTCGTATCCACAATGTAAAAGGAGCATGGTAACATGACGATTCGATTCAAAGTAAAGTGATGACAATGGTTTTTGCGATGGCATCAGAAATTCAAAGAGACTGATCAGCAAGCGCACAAAGGAGTCACTAGCCGCCAAGAAATTTTCTGGGATAAAACTAGGCAGGCCGACTGGCTCAGGCAAAGGTAAACTCGATCAATGCAGACCAGAGATCGAAGCATTGCTCCTCAGTGGTTCGAGTCAAAGTACATTTCAGACCGCTACGGAGTAACAGAAGCAACTTTATCCAACTGGATTAAAAAGAATAATGTAAAAGAGACCGGGAAGTAGCATAGCAGAAGGCAGGGCATACCTCATATTGCAACAAAAATTAAACAATCGGTAGAACAAGTCATTACTCCGAAAAATATTTGTTAAAAAAAGATAGAGCGAAGACCACCATTTAATTTCGATCTTATATGCAAAACCCTCGAGCCAGCTATGCATCCCAAACCATGCAAGCGAGGAAGCAATCAAAATAGCCAGCAAACTTATGATTAGAAACTCTTCGAAACCATTCCTGCAACTGAGACCCTTAGCACCTTTCGTACACCAACTTCTCTTGTCCGTTGAGCAGCAGAAAGGAGGAGCGCGCATTGCCAAATATATAATGATCCATGACGATGGTCCGACCCGGCAGTTTTGTTAGCGAAGAACACAATCCGCAGACAGGTGTAACGCCCCGGTAAGGCATATTTGGTTAGCGTTCAATATCATTAAGTTATGAAAACAGAAGCGCCAGCTTAGTAAAATTTAGATCATTAACCGACTTGGATCGGGTGTTCGGGCTTTCTAAGCCTTTGCACCCGATGGTAAGTCTCATCAACATCGAAGATATGACGATTAGTCCGGGAGCGCTGCCGACCTCAATGGTCTTGCCTTTTTACAAAATCGCCTACAAGATGAACCTGTGTGGTAAGCTAAGTACGGGCAAAGTTTTATGACTTTGGTGAAGGCGGCCTGGTGTTCACTGCGCCAGGTCAAATTTTTGAAAGTCCCAATGGCAATGCAAGCTCCGGTTACATTCTTCTTGTTCACCCGGACTTTTTCTTATCTTACCCTTTGGCCAGTACGATCAAGCAATATGGCTTCTTCACCTACGCTGCAAACAATAGACGGAATTTTGGACGACTACTTTAAAAATGGAACAGCCTCTTAAAGCGGCCTTCCAACCGTTCAAATGCTGGCTGAAAAACTGGGCATGTCGGCAAGCTAGCTTAGCGATATGCTGCGCTCTTTGACAAGAGAAAATGCCCAGCACCATATTCAGGATAAACTCATGGAAAAAGCAAAGGAAAGGCTTTCCACTTCCAATTTGTCCGTGTCTGAAATCGCCCATGAACTGGGATTTGAGTACCTTCAGTCTTTCAGCCGCCTTTTCAAAACAAAAACAAGCCTTTCCCCACTTGCTTTCTGGCAATCATTTAATTGATAATGGAATATCAATCATCGATGTGCCGTACGTTAGTTGAGATATTGCCATCTTTCGATCCGCCCAGCCGAAAACGTTTTGTTTTTAGTAAATTAATCCTGATCAAATCCCTCTTCGTCTTCTTCACCTCCTTTTTCCAGTCTAACGAATGCACCCCGACGCGGAGCAGGCATGATGCTGTTTTCGCCGCGCACTGTCTGCCATACTATTTCGCTAAAAACCAGGTCATCAATCGCATCGGGAATGGAAAGATCAAACTGGTCTGTTTTACGGGAGTTTTTATTAACCGCCACATTTTTCTGATCCAGATCCACTCCAGCTTCTTTTGAAGTGAATGTGCCCGGATTAACCTTATTATCAAAACACCTCCACATCGGTGTGGCCGCCGCATCGTACTGGCTCATGGGCTTGATCCCCAAAATCAACTCCATTGTACGCAGCATACCGGAAGTAGAATACATCGTATGGTCCACAAACCCTCTCTTTACAAAACCGCCAGCCACAAATGCAATGGAACGGTGTGCATCCACGTGATCGGGTCCATTCTGAGCATCATCTTCGAGGATGAATACAACTGATTCATTCCAAACCTTACTTTTGGAAAGGTGCTCAACAAAGCGCCCAACTGCCAGGTCATTATCAGCCACAGCAGCAAACGGCGTGGGCTTTCCTACACTGGCACCCGATGTATGATCATTACCAAACCTTAATGTATTCAATCTTGGGAGTTTGCCTGCGGCGAGTAATTCATCAAAATCCTTTTCCCATGCAGCTTCCCGATCAATATCCTTATAGCCCAGATTATAACCTTTGAAAGTCGGGCAATAATGTCCTTCAAGTGTTTTGATATTGGCTTTCCCCTCGTCTGCAAACCAGCCGTAACTGCGGAATGTTAGCCCGGCACGCAAGGCATGGTCCCAGATAAATCCGTCCCTGGGATGCGCGATTTCTTTCTGCCCCTCGTAATCATACGTGCCGCCACGACCTCCATAGCTGGTTACCCAGTTTTTCTCCACATAGTCATTGGCATAAGCAGCCGATGACCAGTTATGCCCGTCGGCACTCACCTCTGCATCGACGTAAAAGTTATCGAGTAACACAAACTGACGGGCCAATGCGTGCTGGTTCGGTGTGATCTTTTCAGGAAACAAACAAAGGGAAGGGTCGCCATTTCCTTCCTTCATATCGCCCAGGACCTGGTCGTATGTACGGTTTTCCTTGATAATGTAAAACACATATTTAATCGGCGATTTATCACCCACTTTCATCGGGATCGGATTACCAGCCTCTCCTTCCGCATTCAGCTCCTTATTTTTGGTATAAGGCGTGTTGGCATATACCACACGCGAGTACGCTGAAAGCGTTTGCGCCGAAGGTGCATCTATGATGGATAATGTACCTTTAAACAATCCTCCGATGTACTGCTCCCTGCCCGTGTATGCCTGCGGATTTGGCCCTACTTGTTGCGGAACTTTTGATAAATTCGGGTTTGGACCTTTTGGATTTGCCTTAGACGAAAATCCTTTCCCATTAGTAACAAATATCTTTGAGCCAATTGTTTTCACAGCCGTCGGATACCAGCCTGTCGGGATAAATCCGATGGAACGGCTGCGACCTTTGGTTTCTACATCAAAAACTGCCAGGCAATTATTATCAGCATTGGCGATGTATAAGGTTTTCTCATCTTCACTCAGTGCAAGCCCATTAGGCGTCGTACCCACAGGCGCATCCGGAAAAAGAGAAGTCGTTAATGTTTCCGACACTTGTCTTTTTGCCAGATCAATGAGCGCCACGGTGTTATCATTGCCGTTGGCTGCATATAAAAACCTGCCATCTCTGGTCAATAGCAGGTCGTTGGGATTTTTGTTGGTCGCAATTTCCGCTGCAATCTGCTGTGTTTGTGTGTTTACGACCACCACCCGCGAGCCGCCCCAAAGCGAAACATAAAGCTCTTTTTTATCATTAGAAAGCAAACAGGTGTAAGCCGCCGCACCTAAGTTTAGCTTACCAATGGTTTTTTTGGTCTGAGCATCACAAACATAAAGCGCGCTGTCTTCTTTGGTCACCACATAAATCCGATTTTGAGCGTCGTCGACTGCTATTCCGGTAGGAGATATTTTGACGGGCCACGGTTTGCCCAGCACAATCGGCTCAGCAGCAACAAGTTGTTGGTCTTCTATTTTGTATACCAAAATCTTATTGTCGTTCCCACCTGAGGCATATATCATTTTCTCATCCTGACTGAATGCCAGACCAAGGTATGATTTGGCGACAATGGCAGTGTCCAGCACTTTCTCGGAAGCCGCGTCAATCAATGTAATGCTTTGGGTGCTCTGCCCGTTGTTAGTGACAGCCAGGTATTTTTTGGAAGGGGAAACAACTAAGTTTAAAGGTAGGTCGTCCAGGTCCAGGCTACGGCCTACCGGTGTGAGTGACCAGCCATTGGGCAGGTCAATGCGTTTGGCGGAAAGTTGCTTATACAAGGCTAATTCCTCGGATTGACCGCCTGCATTCCTTTTACAGCCGTAGCAGATGATGCCCGCCAGCATCAGGTAAATTGCAAATTTCAGATTTTTTGTCATGGTGAGTTAGCAGAATTTTGTACTATATTTTTTAAAATTTTCCCGTCAAAGTAAGCCATAGACTGCGGCCGACGCCATTGATCCCCGAACCGTGTGTACGATAATCTTCATTACTAATGTTCTGTAAAACAGCGTTTAATGCAAAATACTTGGTCTCATATCCCGTCATTAAGTTCACTATTAACCAGCCCGGCGTGCCTCCTTTTGGGATGCGGTTATCTGCTGCGTCTCCCGCTGCCAACCTGGTTTGTTTGCCGGCAAACCATGCCTCCGGACGGGCAAACCATCCATTATTGCGATACTCTAGTCCAAACCTTCCGTTCAATGGCGGAATGCGACGGACCGGCTCCTTTTTGGTTACATTTTCACCAAAATTATAAGCAGCTGAGCCGTACACTTTCCAATCATTTTCAAAGACATATTCTGCCTCAAACTCCCCGCCCCTGACGTATGCACGCTCTACGTTTTCCTTTCGGTACACATCAATGCCATCTATTTTCTGACCATCAACTTTCACGCGGGCAATCAGGTTGCGCAGATTGTTTTGAAATAATCCGGCACACAATGCAAGCCCGCCAGAATGGTATTTGTAACCCGCCTCAAAATTGTAGGATGTTTCGGGTTTGAGATCGTATGCAGGTAACTCGTACCGGAAATCGACGATTCCCAGTGTTCCCATATCATCAATGTTCGGTGCCCTGAAACCAGAGTGGAAGGATGTGTAAAAATTGGAATTTTCGCCAGGCAGATAAGAGATAGATGCATTCCCGACAAGTGCATGCGGCTTCACAGAAACGCTACCCAGCGCTTCGTCGGCAACTTTTATATTAAAACCATTAAAGCGCCCGCCAAACGAAAACCGCCAGGCATCCAGCTTTACTTGATGAAGTGAATAAACTGCATAATTCAGGTATTTACTATCATCAGGATAGAGCCCGCGGCTGGCCAGTGGCGCGGCATCTGCTATTTGATCGGTCTTACTGCTCTTGACAACATCATTGTAGATCTCTATTCCGGAACTGGCGTTCCAGAAAGGCGTAATGTCAGAGATTGCATTGATGATCAGCCCGGTAGTCTGCACTTTATCAGTCTCTGTGCGCAAACTGTTACTGCCATTTTTTCGGCTGAGCCGACCTTCATTAGTCGATTGGAAAGAGCCGGTCAGTGACAATTCGGACGCCCATTTACTGGATGTATTGCCTTTTAATTTAACATAGCTTAAAGACCGTCTTTGCGGATCAAATTCATTCAGTGCAAAGTTTTCGAGCTTGTAACGATAGTACAGCGGCACGTGTTTTTGAGAAACCGATTGATGTGCCAGGGTCAGCGTCCATGAATCAGTCAGTTTCAAAAGCAGTTTCGCATCAAAGGCCCGGTCTTTGTAGCCACTCGGCGTTTGTTTGCCGGTAGTATCTCCACCTATCAGATCCCCAAAATTACGGATACTGATGCCGCCCGAGAATGCAGCACGCAAGCCCGAGAGCTCGACCCCTGCCCGTAATGTCTTTTCCATGTTACCCGTCGCGTAACGCGCTACTGCTTTGCCATGGACAGATATCTTTTCGGAAAATGCAGGAGTCGCAGTCAATAATTGAAGAGTGCCACCCAATGCATCCGAGCCATAAGCTACCGAACCACCTCCGCGTAAAACCTCCATTTTATTGATACTAAAAGGATCAATGGTGTTCAGGTACTGGTTGGGACCATAGCGAAATGTGCTGTTGTTCAGTCGGATTCCGTCTATTAGAATGAGCGTCTGATTTCCGGTTAGTCCGCGTAAAAAAGGCGATCCCGCTCCGTGCGTGGTTTTTTGCACAAAAACGCCGGTGGTCCCCATCAGGGCTTCCGGCGTTGTGCGGGGCTGATATGTCTGAAAACTTTTGGAAGAAAAAACGGAGATAGAGCCAGCTGTTTGAAACGTTTTTTCATTGGCCCGGCTGGCCGTAATGTTAACCTGACTTAATAATTCGGTCCGCAGCGAATCGTTCTTCTGTCCGTAAGCTGAAATACTTAAAAGAATAAGACCGTAGATTATTTTCATAGACGTGATATGTCAATATTGAATTCACATCAAATCTAGGCGTTCTCTGCTGGTTAAATTCAATTGATAAATTAAGGAATTATTAAGTCAATCGTGTAAGTGTTAGACAATAAGCCTTTGCATATGTCCATCAATGAACGATAACCTGTTCGTATTTGAACAATATACTATCCATCCAGTCTCATAACTTCCAGTAATTGAGTATATTACAATCTGGGCACGAGATTTGATTTAACTTATTGTATATAATCAGGACGCCGACTTTTATGAAGAAAACAATCCTGGGAGAATTGGAAGAACTTGTGCTCCTTGTAGTAGCCGCAAGCACCGAGCAAATGTATGGGGTTCCTGTGATGGAACAACTTCAATTGCATGCGGGCCGCAGCTTCACCATCGGTGCTGTTCATACAACATTGTATAGACTCGAGGAAAAGGGTTTCCTATCCTCTTCTGTGGGAGGCGCTACAACTGACCGGGGCGGAAGACGAAAGCGCTTTTTTGCGCTGACTGCAGCTGGTGCCACCGTACTAGCTGAAATCCGGACAATGCGAGAAAATCTCTGGCAAGCCATTCCGGAAGGAAAATTTAAGTTATTAGGCCAGTAACATAGCTCATCACAACGTGACCCGAAAGCCTCAAAATCAGCAACCGAAAGCCCAACCTCCCCGCTGGGCCGACAAGCTTCTGGAATGGTTCATAGCACCGCACCTCCTAGAATTTGTACAGGGCGACTTGCATGAAGTTTTCTATAAACAATTGGAAATGAACGGACTGTCCCGCGCTCGCCAGGGTTACGTATCGGCCGTATTCCACTGTCTGACACCGTTCTTTTACAAGCGTAACGCAACTTCGAAACACCCGAATCCATCCCTTACCGATATGCTTCAATCCTATTTTACCACCGCCCGGCGCAATCTTGCCAAGAATAAAATGTACACAGCCATCAATGTCTTTGGGCTCGCCCTGGGTATGGCCTGCGCACTAATGATCGGTTTGTGGGTTCAGGATGAGCTCAGTTATAATCACTTTATTCCCGATGCAAAAACCGTCTTTTTTGTACGGACCAACTCGACCAACCGAAATACGGGAGAAATCGGCACGGGTGAAGTCACACCCGGGCCGCTACAGGATGCGCTTTCCAAAGACATACCCGAAATTGCCGCAGCCACAAAGGTCAATGCCTGGGCAGAGCTGCTGGTTAAGGTCGGAGAAAAAAGTGCCAAGGAGAAAGGATATTATGCCACGGACGATTTTTTTGGCATATTCGAATTTCCTGTTTTGAAAGGCAACCCACACATGGCGCTTGCGCAAACCAACCAGATAGTCATTACAGAAAAAATGGCTGCTAAATATTTTCCCAATACAGAGGCACTTGGAAAAACATTGCAGCTTAATAATGAAAAATTCTATGTCGTCGGTGCTGTGTTGAAGGATTTGCCAGGCAATTCAACTTTGAAGTTTAGCTGGGTGGTAAACTGGAAGGAGCAGGAACAGCCGTGGCAAAAAACCTGGGGCAACAGCTCTTTTTTAACCTATGTCCGGCTGCGGCAAAATACGACACAGATACAGGCTGAACAGAGTATGAAAGGCATTTACAAGCGCTATACGGATAAGGAGAACACCACCATGCCTATTCTTCAACCGATTACGGACGTTTACTTGTATGGTGAATACAAAATGGGCAAGCCGGTCGGTGGGCGGATCGAATATGTCCGGGTGTTTTCTGTCGTTGCAGCGTTTCTTTTGCTTATTGCCTGCATTAACTTTATGAATCTTGCCACAGCACGTTCTGCTACACGGGCCAAAGAGGTGGGTGTGCGAAAAGTGGTTGGCGCACTACGATCCTCGCTGATCGGGCAATTTTTAAGTGAATCTGTTCTCACCAGTGTCCTGGCCGTTGTCCTGGCGCTGGCTGCCGTGTGGTTCGCGTTGCCTGGCTTCAACCAGTTGTTTGGAAAGCAATTGGCCCTAAACCTTGCCAGTCCGGCGCTCTGGGCGGGGATTATAGCATTAACAATGCTGACCGGGCTTATGGCAGGAAGCTATCCGGCGTTGTTTTTGTCAGCATTAAGGCCGATAGCAATTCTTAAAGGCAAAATACAGTTTGGGAATGGTCCGGCACTCTTCCGAAAAATACTGGTTACATTTCAGTTTTCCTTATCCGTTTTTTTGATTGTTGGCATGCTTGCCGTGAGTAAGCAAATGCAGTATTTACGGACCAAAAATCTGGGTCTGGATCGTAACAATGTTATTTACCTGACCCTGGAAGGCAATCTTACCAACCCCGAAAAGATGGAAGCTTTCAGGCAGGAAGTAATGAGGCAACCAGCCGTAGCATCGGCGACGGCCACGGCTATGCTCCCGGTCAACATCCAGGCAACATCGGGCGATTTATCCTGGCCGGGAAAAGATCCGAGCCTTGAAACCAATGTGACGGCGATGACGGTGGGAGCTGATTTTGTCAAAACCATGAACATTAAACTCGTGGACGGCAGGGACTTTCGTGCTGGCAGTGCAGCGGACTCGTCTGCCTACCTGATCAATGAGGCAACGGCCAGGCTGATGGGCGAAAAAAATCCTGTTGGCAAGGAGATCAAATTCTGGAAAGGCACCGGGCGTGTGATCGGACTTATGAAGGACTTCCATATGATTTCGCTGCACCAGGCTATCACCCCGCTTGTATTGACTTATATTCCCGAGAATTCGGGTTATTTATTAATAAAAACGCAGACGGGAAAAACGAAGCAAGCCCTCGCAGAGCTGAAAAATCTAGCCAGGCAATTCAATCCCGATTATCCTTTCGACTATCATTTTCTGGATGATGAGTATGAGAATCTTTACCGAAGCGAGCAACAGGTCAATACGCTTGTCAATTACTTTGGTGTGCTGGCGATCCTGATTTCGTGTCTGGGGCTGTTCGGGTTGGCAGCGTTTACTGCCGAGCAGCGGACGAAGGAAATTGGCGTACGAAAAGTGCTCGGAGCAAGCTCTGCAAATATTGTCGGTCTTCTTTCTTCTGACTTTCTGAAACTCATCCTGATCGCATTGGTTCTTGCCTCTCCACTGGCATGGTGGGCTCTAAGCAGCTGGCTAGGCACATTTGCATACCATACAGGTTTAAGCTGGTGGATTTTCGCCATATCCGGCGTCGTAACAACGTCCATTGCACTACTCACTGTCAGCTCCCAGGCAATCAAAGCCGCCTGGTTGAATCCTGTTTCTGCTTTAAGAACCGAGTGACATTTAACTGATATGACCACCAAAAAATTAATAGTGTTATCTTTTTTGATAAGTCTGCCCATCACCTTAGTAGGCCAATCTTTTAAGGGAACGGTAATTGATGCTGTCAATGCAAAACCGTTACCTTATGCCAGCATAGGGGTGAAAGCAAAAAGCATCGGGGGAATAGCAGATGCAGACGGGCGCTTTCACATTGACATAAACAAGGCAGCACCAACAGATACCATCATCGTGAGCTATCTGGGCTATGCGTCTGTAAAATTTATCAAACGGGAAATTTCGCAATCAGCCCACCAAATTAAGCTCAGCCCGGGCGCCCTGCAACTCCACGAAGTGATTGCACAAGGCAAACGGGAAATAATCCCGATTGGCAATCAGAAAGCAAGTGGGCAATACACGGGCTGGGGTGATTATATCAGTTCCAGAGGACGTCTAAGGGGTGTTGCTATTGAGACCAACGAGCTACCGTTGAAGCTGGCCAGGTTTAAGATGCATCTGGATGCATGTGAATTTGACAGCGTCCGCTTTCGCTTGCATATTCTGCCTTTGGCCAAGGGCTACTCAGGCAATTTGAAGGCGGAATTAATTGATGAAAACATATTCTTTAATGTCAACAAAGGCCAGAAATGGGTCAGTGTCGATTTAGCTCCTTACAATCTTGTCATTGATGAGAACATAGTCGTCGCCGTTGAATGGCTAGACGCATGGGTAAAAAAAGAAGCAAGGGATGAAAGTTACAAACTGACGATCTCTCTATCCAGAAAGGAAGGTTATATGTTTATCCGAAATACACCCGAAGAGCCTTTTCTGCCAACAAAGTCCAAGTTCAGTCCCACAATGTATTTTGAAACCTATAAACCGGGTAATGAAGGCGTAGAATAAGTAACTAGAAAGAAACTGACGTATCAATACTTCTTCTTCACTATCACTAATTTTCCTTTACAAAGGTCGTTGCAAATCCATTTTCCGTCCAGGTGACTGTTTTGCCGTCGGCACTAAATATTAGTTCGATACCCAGTCCAAGTTTGAAAGTATTTTTCCCGGTATAACTCAGCGGCATGGCTGCCTGATTGCCCTCCTGAACAAAAATCTCTCCGCTTTTTTGAGTAAAAATTAATTTTAACACCTCGTTATTTTTCTCAGAATAAACGCCGACGTATTGATCAATGCCTTCAATATAAATTTTTTCCGGAGCTTTGAAGGCTTTGACAGCCGTGATGCCTTCCAGACTTTCCAGCCTGGCCATAAGGCCCCATCCATAAAAATCATTGGATATGCCAATCAGAAGATGATTTTCGCCTTCTCTGAGTTTGAGTTGAGTACTGCCATTTCGGATGGATATGCGTCCGTCTGGATACTTTTTCATGTTCTGAGGGAAGATATTCTTATCAGTATAAGTAATCTGGTCGTTGAGATAAAGCCAGATTTCGTCACTAAAGCCCAGTTGTAAATTCGTTTTTACGGGTTCTTGTGTTGTGATGGTTGCTTTGAGCCAAACGATCCTTCTTTGATCACTTCCGCCAAATTGCCTTGTGAGATTTACAAGCCCATACCGCTCCGCCTGCATTTTGGTGACAAATGATTCATTCTTTGGTATATCCTGCTGCCTGGTTGGTTCCATCCCTTTTGCAAGATAGGCCGGCTGACTGACTGTCCAGCTTCTGATATAATTAGCTTCATGTTCAGTAATATCTGCCGCCTCATTTGCATCCAACCCTTCCGTTTCACCCGGCCTGACAATAAGGTTTCGAATATAGGAATCCCCTTCGAAAGCAATACTGCCCTCAGATATACGCCCTTCCAATTTAGGGATATACAATCTCGGTTGATTGTTGACTAATACACGCATTTGCAGACCCGAAATAATGAGTTTGATGTGATTCCATTCGCCCGCTTTTGCAGGCGCAGGCGCTTGATACTGCGGATACATATCCCACATATTGACGCCATCTAAATAAGGGCAGTATTGAATTGCTTCATTGGCAAATGGGTTGGATACCTTTGGAACCCGCAAATAGACAACCTCCTGTTCTTTTTGATTTTTCCTATGAAAATATACCGACGCAGCAAACTCTGTTTTGGCCGGATTAACGTCAAATTCAATCACACCGCTTTGAAAAACCACATTTTTTAGCACGACCTGCCCGGATCCCGGTGCTATTTTCATAACAGGTTTGTTGTCGTGTTCGGCAAATTCTACCTTCCCGGCTGAAAATTCCCAATGCGCCGGATCAAGGGGTATAACATTGGGGAGTGCCTTCTTTTGTGCATAAAGCTGGCTGCACAATAAAAAGATAAAGACAAGCGTGGAAGTTATTTTTTTCATGACCGATTAAGTTTTTTTGACAAATTTGCCTCAGTTGCTTATTGTTTATGCGCTGAAACCCGATCAAGTTCAATCAAAAATATTCATAGACTTAAAATGCTGCTAATAAGATAATTATGCTCGATACAATTGGTGTTAAGTCGATACTTCGTTTGAAGGGTTTGGTAGAAGAACAGCTTGGATGGGGCCAGATAGAACAGTGGCGAAGCTATGATTTTGAAAAACTTTCTGGAAAAATTCATGAAAAAACGGGTGTTGTACTGAGCATATCAACGCTGAAAAGGATTTTTGGCAAAGTGAGCTATGAAAGCTCGCCTTCGGTGACTACGCTGAATACATTGTCTCAATTTGTGGGCTTCGAAGACTGGCGTGCATTCTGCAATTCTGATAGAAGCGAAAAGCAATTAGCTGAAGTCTCCCATGAAGAGTCGAAGGATCAAAGAATCGAGACCAGTGAAAAAAAGGCTCGCTTGCTTCCAAAAGTCGTTTTTATGCTAGCAGTATCTTTGCTTAGCGGCTTGTCGATTTATTATATTTTTTCGAAAAAGGAGGCGACAAATAAGTATTCATTTGCTTCAAAAACTATTCAGACCGAGGGATTGCCTAATTCTGTCATTTTTGATTATGACGCTTCTGCCGCCGGCGAAAATGATTCTGTTTTTATTGCGCAAACCTGGGATGTCCGTCGGAAAGTGCCTGTCAGCCGTACGGATAAACATCATTCGACTATCTACTATTATCCGGGATATTTCAAGGCTAAACTGTTAGTTGGCAGCAAAATCGTTAAAGAGCATGATATACAGATTAAGACAAATGGCTGGCTTGGCTTAATTGCGGCCGATTGGGGTAAAGAGCCGTTTTATTTTAAGCAAAATGAAATTATTGGAGCAGGGAAAATATCTGTCAGCCAGGCATTGCTGCAAAAGTACAACATTCCAACCTTGCCAGAATTACCGTCGGTTCGCCTCTTTAATCAAAAAGATATCCATGGAATTCAAACGGATCATTTCACTTATGAAACTGAATTGAAATCCGATCATATTGGTGGCGGCAATAATAGCTGTCAGCGCGTGGAAGTTTTATTGCATTCAAAAACGGGCATTCTGATTGTCCCGCTGGTTCATCCGGCTTGCGTGGGGGATATTTCGCTGGCTGCATATGGATTTTACACCGATAGCCAAAGCGATGATCTAAGCGGATTTGGTTGTAATTTGAATGATTGGGTAAAACTAAAAGTAGTGTGCATTAATCGCAGGATCCAGTTTTTGGTAAACGGCAGGGAAGCATATAAAACCATCATAGCCGACCTGGCAACCGAAATTGTTGGTGTCCAGTACCGTTTCAGAGGCCCTGCTGCCGTCAGAAATACGAGGCTGCAAGGAAAATCTGGAAGCCAGGTGGTCTTTTAAAAGGAACAGTATAAACTAATTCCGATGGTTATTCTTAAAGAAAACTTGAAGCAATGAAAAAATCTTATTCTCACTTTTAACCTGCGTGTATGGGTCTTCAATAAAGGAAAGCTTATCTTTTAATTCATCCATGTTACGGGATGCGGGCGTGCTATAGCCCATCGCCCAGTTATCGAATGATCTGACATTCACAGGTCCTTGAAAAAGCGGGATGACCTGATTATGGCGGTCGTCCCGCTTTATCTTTTCAAATAAGGAATGAATGGCATCCTTCTCTCCTTCCAAGACCTGTATAATGCTGCCGTTACAGTAAATCAAAACGCCAGTAATATCAGCCAAAGCATTATTTACACGGCTTTTTTCGATAATATTTCCCATTTCTCTCTCATCTAGGAGGACTCTTGATGAGCTCAGATATACAATTGAATGCATCATTAAAATCAATTAAAACCTCCGCTAAGGCGATCTCTTAACGTATATGCTATTAGTTACATCGCTAACCAATATATGACAAAAACGTGTCAAAGCCTCGTTTTGCCCAGGTATTAACTATATTTTTAAATATTTACAAGCGAAATTTTCGGGACAAATATGTTCTTTGATTGTTAAAGTGCGGGGTGTTTTAGCTATTAAGTGTGCTGGCTTTTTCATCAGCAACCACCTTTGCCAGCGGCACGTTTATAGATTACTTTTCCATCCCGTTCTACATAGTCGCCCGATATTATTGGATATAAATACTTGGGGGCGTGAGATACACTACGGCTTCTTATATTTATTTTGTCGCTAATTTTCAGGCTGTGCAATTGCCGAGGTTGATTAATAGCGTTTAGAGAATTCCTGTCGGATGGTTGCGGGCCAAAACTAAGAATGTAATCTTCATCATTAATTCTGACCATCACCCCAAAACCCAATCGGGAGCCAGCTGGAAGAGACAGAGCGGTTACGGTAGCCTCCATATCGGTAAAAGCCTTTATATGTTTGCGTATTTTAGCTTCACCGGCATACACTTTTCTGCCTTCGGCAGACACTTTCCATTTTTCGTATCTTATAGCATCCGGGGTAGACTTCCATTTTTCCAGCGATGCTTTTCTTTCAGCATCGGTGCGTGAATTCGGGGTTGACTTTTCATAAACTTCATTTTTGATTTTACGATTTGCAAATACTAGTCCGCTTACCACAACAAGTGGCAAAAGCAGCGCATAAATGATTTTTTTCATGTTTTTGACAGGTTTTAATTTAAATAAATCTATTTGGCAAAGCTAAATGGTTGTATTCTGCCGGCTGTTAATGAGCTGTAAAAGAATGTAAACGATAAGTAAAATCAGCTTTAACAGACTGTCGTAGATTTTGCCGACAATGGATTTTTATAAAAATCTGGAAAAAAGTGCAACGGTTTGACCAGCTTCATTTGTCTGTATTGAAGGCAATGAAGCCATTCTCTAAACTACTCATTCCATGAAGAAACTCTTATTCTCTGCATTGATCCTGTCCGGTGCATTTTTCATCGGTTCCTGCACCGACGAATCGGTTGAAAAGAAAGAAGTAGTAGCCGAAGAATTCGACAAAGAAAGGTTTTACAGTCAAATCAGATCGGTACCTTTTTACATATCAAAAGCTTACCGGGTTGTTGGACAAGACACCATCAACGTGCTGGCAGACTCACTCAAAGTTCGCTACCGCGATGCTGTTTATGTAACCTTCCAAGCAAGCGGCGGGTCTGGCGAAATAGGTTATGTACAGTATTATGCCGGCTCTGCCTGGACCAATCCACCGTTCGCGCCGCCCGCAAAGGCTTTTAGTACCGAAATGAAGTTTTCCAGGCCTACCAACATGACTTTCAATTGGGATGATACCAAAAAAACCGTTGTCGTCACCTCTTCCGGATCTGACAATGCGTTCCGCCTGGTGCCTCCCGGTAAAAGCGCATACCTGGATACCAGCCGTTTTCACTACAATTATGACTTTGAGGCGGCCAAAGCAGGAGCCGACCAGAGTCTGACCTGGATTTATGATGATTACACCATTGTAATGAAACCCATGTATGTCTTTTACAAACATCCCGACGAGACCCTTTTTTTAAGAGGCATTGTGGTTTTTTAAGCGAACAGCGATGTCCGAAATCGCACAGTAAATTCTATCAAATAGCCGCTATAATCCGCTGTATGGCATTTTAGCATCGTGGAATGAAAATTGGGCCGTAAAGGGAAAAGTAGCTTTACGGACTTGACAATAACTTAGCGGTATATATGATGGTGCTCAACTACATGAAAATTGCCTGGCGTAATTTGCGCAAAAATCACGCGTACGCATTCATTAACATCACTGGTTTAGCACTCGGCATAGGCTGTGCATTGCTGATATTCGCGCTTGTCCGCTATCATTATCAGACCGATCGTCACCACCGTAATTACGAGCGGATCTACCAATTTACATCGCGGTTTACATCCTCTACCAGCGAGTTCAACATTCAGGGCATCCCTTATCCCTTCGGCCAGGCGGCGCGAAACGACTACCCGGGAATTGAACATATCGCTATGCTGGAAGAGTGGTATTCACCGCTGGTAAGCGTACCCGTTGCAAAGCAGGCAGATAAGAAAGTAAAGGATAAAAATCACAACGGCGCATTTGTTGAACCCTCCTATTTCAGCATTTTCGATTACACCTGGTTAGCAGGCGGGCCCGAAGCGCTTACTGAGCCGGGCACTGTGGTTATCAGTGCTGAGATGGCCCGCAAATGCTTTGGTACTACCACAAACATTATTGGCCGGACCCTTCGACTGGATGCCCGCATCCCCGCGCGCGTAGTAGGTGTATTTGCAGATTATAAGGATAATACTGATCTGGATTATTCTATCCTGGCTGCCTGGGGATCTGTTAAAGAGCAGCTGGGGTCCCGGCCAGAAGATCAGCCTTTTGATAATACCAACGGCAGCACGCACTGTTACGCATTGTTTAACGACAATTTCACGGCAGCCGACTGGGAGCGGCAATTACCCTCATTTGTCAAAAAGTATAATCCAGCTAAAATCAAGGAGACCTCCTACCCAGCCATACCTTTCAGCACCACGCACTTATCGGCTGAGTATGGCGGAGTAAGCAAGGGATTATTGCTCTCTTTGACATTGATTGCCGTGCTGCTTATAGGAACTGCCAGTATCAATTTTGTAAATCTTGCCACTGCGCAGGCACTTAACCGTGCACGCGAAGTGGGCGTACGCAAAGTTTTAGGCAGCACAAAAGCACAGCTGTTCTGGCAATTTATAGGTGAAACCGCGCTCATTGTCTGTGCTGCCCTGGCACTGGCCATCGGTATCTTTCAGTACGGACAGACGCTGGCCAATACGTCCCTGAATGGCCCGTTCCGGTTTACATTTTACTTTTCTACCTCGGTATTAGGTTGGTTGGCGTTACTTGTTATAACGGTTATTTTGCTGGCAGGTTTATATCCGGCCCTGGTTTTGGCTGGTTTCCGCCCGGTTGTAGCGCTGGCAGGGAGGCTCACCACGCATCAGGCAGGTGGTTTCAATCTCAGGCGCGGTCTGGTGGTAACACAGTTTGCCATTTCACAAATGCTCATTATCGGCTTGATAGTCGTGGGCAGTCAGCTCCGGTATGTTCAGAGAAAAGACCTGGGCTTTCGAAAAGAGGCTATCCTGACGGTAAGCCTGCCAAACCTTCCAGCGCAGGATCTGGTTAAAATGCGTGCGTTCCGCAACCTGGCAACAGCCATACCTGAGGTAGGCCAGTTCAGCTACTCAATGGGCGGGCCTCCTCAGTCGGGTTGGAGCAGCGAAACCAGGGTTCGCCTTGATGGCCGCCCCAGCCAGGAGCCATACGGACCACAACAAGCCTGGATCGATGCCGACTATGTGGGCTTATATGGTTTAAAATTAATGGCCGGGCGCAATTTACAAGCTTCGGACACGGCTCGTGAAGCGCTTATCAACGAGACATTCATGCAGCGACTGGGATTTTCCCGCCCCACGGACGTTGTGGGCAAGGTCTTGCATAAGGCTGGCTTTGCGCCTTTGGAAATTGTAGGCGTTTTAAAAGATTATAACCAATCAGATCTGAAACAGCGCATTAAGCCCTTATTTCTGACCACTATGGCCACTGGTTTTTACTCCGCAAATATTCAACTACGCTCTGCCAACTACGCTCATGTGCTGGCTCGATTAGAAAAGGCCTATAATCAGGTGTATACCGACAGCTTTTTCGAACCAGCATTTGTCGATGAACAGATTCAGGAATTTTACCAGCAAGAGCAGACAATGGGCAAGCTCATTAACTTCTTCACCGGAATCGCCTTGGTCATAGGTTGCATGGGCTTATATGGACTTGTCTTATTTATGGTCACTCAGCGTACGAAAGAAGTTGGCGTTCGCAAAGTACTGGGCGCCAGCGTTGGGAGTATCCTTTGGCTTTTCAGCTGGGAGTTTATTCAACTGATTGGCATTGCATTTGCCCTTGCCGCACCTGCCGGGTGGTGGGCAATGAATAGCTGGCTGAAAAATTTCGAATATAAGATATCGATTAACCCTTTCGTTTTTCTGTTAGCACTTTTAGCATCAGTTCTCGTTGCACTGATCACTGTAAGTTTTCAAAGTGTCAGAGCAGCCTTAACGAACCCAGTGAAGTCTTTACGGAGCGAATAGAATCTGTGGCATACATTTTTAACACCTGACATTGTACACCAAATACTATAAACCATGGGAATTAAGCCAGGACCTAAAAAAACCGCCCAGTCTACCGAAGAGCCAGACAAGCGTCAAAGGGATAACAAGGAATCACCGGGCAACACGCCTTCATTAAAGCCACATAAACATAAAAAAGGCGATTAACTTTGCTGTAAGCACGGCAATGCATGCTGCTAGACTGGCAGATACATTGCTTTGATGATGCTTGAAACTGTCTTTTCCGACACTTGATCATGCCGGTAAACAAAACGGAGCTGCCCTATAAAGAGCAGCTCCGTTTTTTATTTCTATTTTAAAATTCCTTACCTGATAAGCTTTACCGAGCGTTAACCGAAGTATAATAGAGCTGCAATTTAACGCTGTTTTTGCTATGGCGCTGATTGCCGATTACCAGACGCTGGGCGCTTTTGGTAAATTCCGTATCGTAGGTGGGCTGCGCGGCAGTCTCGCTGGTATTGAATGGTGAAGTTCTGAAAATCAAACCGGTTGTATTTTCACCACCGGCGGCTAAAACACTTGAAATGTAACCGCCTACATCAAAGAGGTAAAAAGCAGTGTTATTAAGCAGATCAACCTGATATCTTCCAAAAACGGGCGTTCCCGCCAAAGTCCTTGCCGGTTCAGGAAAGCCCGTGCTTCCTTGAAAGTATTCGTTGTTTTTGTCGACCAGATAGGCATACAATGTATCAGGCGCGCGGTAAAAATTTGTCACCGAGCCTGCCAGCGGCGTTACGTGCAAAAATGCTTTGTTAACAACGGTATAGGGGTTGATTTTCAAATCCATAATGGTCGGAAAATCAACGCGCGTCATCACACCCAGGCCGGCCTGAACAAAGGACATGTTACCCGATTGCTCAGAAGGCAGGGAAATTCTTTTTGTATTAGGAAGCTTAACCAACTGCGTTCCTTTCCGGTCGCTAAGGATCTGATTGTAACCGATGCCGGACTTGATGATTGTTGAATCCCGCTTTACGCCATCGTCTTCCGTTAAATGATAATGCAGCTGAATGGATGTATGATCATCAAACAATCTGAACCCGACAAGTGGACCATTGTCCGAGGATCCCGGTACCAGTACGAGCCCTTTAACAAGATCGATCCATTCGGTGTTGCTGGGCAACTGATTGTTTTTACTCATTGAAAAAATCTGCTTTCCCAAAACATCAGAAAGCTTGATTCTAAGTCTTCCGCTGGATCTTGGAGTGGGAACTACCTTTACTTTGCCTAGTGCCGTCGCCTCGTAAGGCGTCTTATCGGTGTTGTAATATGCATTTTTGTCAAGCATGTTGGCCAGCAACTTGTGGACGGCAATGTTCATGGCAATCGTAGTATCGCCATACGTATAATTATCGTATCTCAGAGAAAGTACAAGCGAATCGTAAACAGCAAGTTCAGGAACTACGAGCGCCGTTTGAATGGTAGGCTGGAAAAATGGAGTAGCTTGAAATTTACCAAAATAAGGGTCAATATTTCTTCCCAGTAAAAGTCTTCCCGAGCCTCCGGTAAATACTGAGTCTGTTCCAACCGAAGAAAGTGAAACCGATGCCGTATCTGAAAACGCCACGGAAAAGTCATCAACATTAGGCTGGACGATCGCTTCAATCTGATCACCGGTAGGTTCACAACCAGACAGTGAGGCTGTTACACCCAATATAATCAGTAGTCTAAAAACCGTTGAAGATCTTTTAAGAAAATGCGAATTGAATTTCATTTAGTGCAAGAACAGTAAAAAGTGCAAAATTATCATATGTAATCTTAATTACAACATCATTAAGATAAATGCGCCAATTTAAAAGTGCATTCACATGTTGCAACAAAAACGCAAAGCGTCACGTAAGGGTTAAAAATGCCAGCAATCAACGCCTGCCATTAGCCTGAATTACGCCGCCGATTGTAGTTACGCACTGCGGCAGCAAACAGTGGCAAACCTGCTTGATAAACGTAAAACAGACCAGCCTATCTTAAACCAAACACAACAAAGCCTTATGACAACATTACGGATGCTACAAACGTTGAATGCAACAGAGAGGGTTAAACTTTTAGACAAAAAGTAACATATAATTTTACTTAGCAGTATCAAGATGTTATGTTTGCAAAAAATTTGAAATTCCGTTTGCTGTTTTTAAAGCACTAATCCTTCTGATAGGCATGATTTCAGGGCCGTGTTATTGCCCAATATTCTTTTGTATCAATTAGTCAAACCATATTTTTTACATGTTTAATATCTTAAAAAAGACTTCATTAGCCCTTCTGGTTGCGTCAACCGCATTACTTTCGTTCAGTTGCAGTAAGGATGATCCCGAGGCAGACAAAATTGGAAACTGGTATAGAGCAGGCATTCCCAATTTTGGTGGATCTGCAAGGGCACGTGCAGTAAGCTTTGTCATTGGAAATAAAGGATATATCGGAACAGGTCTTACAAATGAGACTGTTCAAAGAGTAAAGGATTTTTGGTCTTATGATGCAACAACCAAAATCTGGTCACAAGTTGCTCCATTCGAAGGGTCAGGAAGAAATGATGCTGTTGCCTTTGTTGTTAATGGAAAGGCTTATGTAGGAACAGGTTTCGACGGCGTGACCACAGTAGACGGCGGATACAAAAAGGATTTCTATCAATACGATCCTGCAACCAACAAATGGACAAAAAAGGCGGATTATGCAGGCGGAACACGCCAGTATGCAACGGCTTTTGTTGCTGATAACAGAGCATATGTGGGCCTTGGATGGAATGGAAGCGGTTACTATCAGGATTTCTACGAGTACAATGTACAAACTGATAAGTGGACAGAAGTTGCAACATTCACAGGTGGAAAACGCAGAGGCGCACTAGCATTCACAGTGGGTGGTAAAGCTTATGTAGGCTTTGGTCAAAGCAATTCGGGCGCCGGATCCGAACCAAAAGATCTTTACAGCTTCGATCCCGCAGGAAACAGCGGAACGGGCGCATGGACCAGAATGGAAACCAACACGGATGATAAATTCACCGGAAGAACTTACGCTTTGCCTTTGGTTATCAATGATAAAGCATACATCGTTGGTGGAAATGCCAAGTCGGACACATGGGAATATACACCCGGCACCAACACATGGACTGAGGTTGCAAGCTTTGAAGGCGGCCAGAGAGGCTTTGCCGCTGGTTTTGCAATCGGTAACACGGGTTATGTAGGAACAGGCGGAAACATTGTTGACGATTTCTGGGCTTTTGATCCTGCTGCTGCCAAAAATGATGACGATAACCTGTAATTGTGGGTAGCAAGAAAAAACTCATTTTATTTATAAGCGTACTGGCCTTTGCTGCTGTAACTTATATCTTTCTTTACAAAGGAGATATTGGTGCAGACGGCAAAGGCCTTCGCCGTCTTAGCGTAGAAGCATTCAAAGTTGAATCAGGCTGGGGTTACCGCATTCTTGACAACGGCACGCCCATTATTGAGCAGCGCAGCATTCCGGGAATTGCGGGGAACAGAGGCTTTCAGACCGAGCAGTCGGCCCTTAAAACGGGCAATTTGGTGGAGCGCAAGTTGCAGAGCGGCATTTTTCCACCCTCAGTTTCAGCCAGCGAGCTGGATAGCCTGGGGATTCAATACGGGCAGTAATCTTGATTGTCGGCTATCCTGCCGCGTGATTATCATTAATCCTTCTTTGCTTGCTCAGCCGCTCCTGCATCCGCGTGACTGAACTGGTAATGACCCATCACCGGGTAATGATCCGAGTAATCTACGTTATTGAATGTAGTAAAGTCCTGGATATCAAGCCTGTCGCCACTATAAAACTGGTGGTCTATGCGGATAAAATAAGGCAGGTGGTTGAATGTAAAGCCAAAGCCCTCCCCTTTTTCTTCAAATCCGTTTTTAAGCAAGCCGCGCATTTTGCTGTAAACATATCCGTAGGGAATCTCATTAAAGTCGCCGCATACAATGACCGGGTGCGGCGAACCATTGATCCAGGATTCGAGGATTCCCATTTCTACCGATCTTCTCACAAAGCCATTCCGCATGCGCTGGAAAGTGATTTTTCCTTCTTTTTTAACGCCCTCGACCTGCTTTTGGCGCACCAGTGTACTGAGCTTTAATGTCATCGAATAAAGGTGCACGGCAATGATGCGCACCGTATCTCCCTTTATTTTAATATCTGCTTGGAGAAGACCATTTTGCGCTTCAAAGATCGTATCCCTTTTTGCAATGATAGGATATTTGGAAAAAATCGCCAGCCCGGCCGACTGCGTGGGGCTTCCTGATGTGTTCTTAGTGTAAAAGGCGCTGTGGCCATACCCGCTGCTGTCCAGTGCTCTATTAATATTAAAGAGGTTTCCGCGGTCACTGAAATATTCAGACATGCAGAGAATGTCGGCCTTCGAAGAAGTCATCCACGCTTTCATATCACTTACGCTCTGCCTGACGTGGGGATCCTTTAAATCTTCGTTTCTTTGAAAGCTGTGCACATTATAGTTCATCACAGAAAATGACTTAGCCAGCATATCCCGGTCCGTATCGTTGCCGAAAGAATAAGTCCTAGGCAGAAAAAGCCCGGCCAGGGCGACCATAATCAGCGGAAGCAAAGCCCTTTTTCTTTCAACAATAAACCAAATGGGTATACTGACCAGATGAATGATGACGACAACCGGAAAAGACATCATCATAAAACCAGCCACCCACCCTTTGGGCGGGACCCAGAGTATCATGATGTAAATCAGCAGGGTATAAGTCGCAAAACACTTGTAGAGGAACCAGAGGAAATTTTTAAACCCTTTCATTAAGTCAATATCGCATTTTTCAACAAAAATAGGGGATCAAGATGAATTTCGAAGACATCTGCTTTAACTTGTACAAATGATAAAATATTTTTACCTTTGCAAATAATTCTATTTTGATCGATTGATTGAGGGGGTCTTAAATCCCCTTTTTTATTTGCAGTAAGCCGTACATGACAATAAAAGAGCAGTTGGAAGCTTTGCTGGAACCCCTTCTTGAGGATGGCAACTGTTTCCTTGTAGATATCATCATTAAGCCTTCCAAGGTAAGTCAAAAAGTTTCAATTCTTGTCGATAGCGATGAGGGGATAACCATTCAGCAATGTACATCCATCAGCAGAAGATTGGCCAAGCAATTGGAAGAACTGGAAATTTTCGCAGATGCCTACACACTTGAAGTTTCATCACCGGGATTAGACCAACCTTTGCTTTTGTTGAGGCAATATCAAAAAAACCTGGGCAGAAATTTGAAGGTTACATTAAAAACGGGAGAGGTAATTTCGGGGACATTGATGGAGGCAAATGAAGAAATTGTAAAATTACAGTTACCTGCACCTAAAAAGAAGACGAAAACACCCATCGACCCAGCTGAGTTGATCCGGGATATTCCGTTTGACGATATTTCAAAGGCTTTAATAGAAATTTCTTTTAAATAAAGTTACAAGCCAGAGCCAGTTTTCTGATTTGTAATCAATTATATAATATGTATAACTTAGTATCAGCAAATATCTATAACATAAGCAATGGATAGCGGAATATTAATTGAATCATTTGCCGAGTTCGCAAGCTCCAAAAACATCGATCGTCCAACGATGATCAGTGTTTTGGAAGAAGTGTTTCGCACAATGATTCGTAAGAAATACGGCACTGATGATAATTTTGATGTAATCATTAACCCAGAAAGCGGTGACCTTGAAATGTGGCGGACACGTGAGATCGTTGACGACAACTCAGAGGACATTTGGGATTACAACAAAATACCACTTGCAGAAGCCCGCAAAATTCAGGGTGACTTTGAAGTAGGTGAAGAAGTTGCAGAAGAGGTTAAGCTGGTTGAATTCGGCCGCAGGCTTGTGCAGACGGCAAGACAAACTTTGATCCAGAAGATCAAGGACATGGAAAAAGAAATCATGTTCGAGAAATACAAGGATCAGGTAGGTGAAATGATCACCGGCGAGGTTTATCAGACATTACGTCATGAAGTGATCATCGTGGATTCAGAAGGTAACGAGCTTTCACTTCCACGCACCGAGCAGATTTCAAAAGATCGCTTCCGCAAGGGAGAGTCCGTTAAATCTGTGATCCACAAGGTGGAAATGAATAATGGTTCTCCAAAGATCACACTATCAAGAACTTCACCTGTTTTCCTTGAAAGACTCTTTGAAGTTGAAATTCCGGAGATTTACGATGGAATTATTTCAGTAAGACGTGTTGTTCGTGAACCAGGGGAGCGCGCCAAAGTTGCCGTAGAATCCTACGATGACAGAATCGATCCGGTAGGCGCTTGTGTAGGGATGAAAGGATCCCGTATCCATTCAATCGTACGCGAACTTGGTAATGAGAATATAGATGTTATCAACTACACAGACAACCTTGAACTGCTTATCAGCAGGGCTTTGAGTCCGGCCAAAGTAAGTTCGATGCAGATTGACCGCGATGCCAAACGTGTTTCTGTTTTCCTTAAACCCGATCAGGTTTCACTTGCAATCGGAAAAGGAGGTCAGAACATTAAGCTGGCCGGTAAGCTGGTTGGAATGGAAATTGATGTTTTCAGAGATATTGAAGAGCAAAACGATGAAGACGTCGATTTGACCGAATTCTCCGATGAAATTGATGAATGGATTATCAGTGAACTGCACAAAATCGGTCTGGATACAGCCAAGAGCGTGCTGGCACTTAATAAAGAAGAGCTTGTCAGAAGAACCGATCTTGAAGAAGCAACGGTTGAAGAAGTTCTTGACATTCTTCGAAAAGAGTTTGAATAATTTACAATAACCGGCAGTTTTAATCCAGGGGTTAGATCTGCCAATGCAAAACTTTTTCTACTAATTGCTAATATGGCAGAAGATAAAATGATGCGCCTAAGCCAAGTGGCACGGATCCTGAACGTAGGAATTACTACGATCGTGGATCACCTGTCTGCCAAAGGGTATAAGGTGGAGAGTAACCCGAATACAAAGATTAATTCTGATCAGATTGAATTTCTTGCGAAAGATTTTAAATCTGATGATCTGAGATCATCCCTTTCCTTTAAACCAGCTCAGACTGAAACTCCGGTAGAAACCAGGGAAGAAAAAGTAAAAAGTGATGTTGATGGAATTCTATACTTCAGAAACAGTGCTTCTAAACCAGAAGAGAAACCTGTTGTTGAAGAAACTGAATCAAATGCTCCATCCGCTTTTGAGAACCGCCTGCCTGGAATTAAGGTAGTCGGTAAAATAGATTTGGACGCAAAAAGACCTGCACCCGTACCCGCTGCTCAAGAACCTAAGACGGAAGCGCCTAAGGAAGTTGTAGCTGAAAAACCAGCTGCGCCAGCGCCAGCCGCTGTTGTTGAACCTAAGCCAGAGCCTAAACCAGAGCCTGTTGCTGAGGTAAAACAAGAGGCAGAGCCCGTTCAGCCAAAAGCTGTTGAGACTCCGAAAGAGCCTGTCAAGGAAGAGCCTAAGGCTGAACAGCCGCAGGAGACTAAGGCCGCTGAGGAGCAAAAACCAGCTCCTGCCCCAGCGCCAGAAGAAAAACCCCAAGCAGAAGCAGTGCAACCAGCGCCTGTGGCTGAAACGCCTAAGGCTCCGGAAACAGCCCCGGCTCTAAGCGAACCTGTGGCAGCTGCCGCCGAAGAAGCAGTTGAGTCAAACCTGATCGAGGCCAAAGGAGAGCAGCTTCGCGGTCTTCGCGTGATTGGTAAGATTGAGCTTCCATCCGATAAGATCAAGAAAAAAGACCCTGTTGCATCCAGCAGTGATACAGCAGCAGATAAAAAACGCCGCAGAAAACGCAAGAGAATCCGTGATGGCGTTGTGGTTGCCGGTGAAAACCGCCCCGCAACAACAGCAGCAGATCCGAATGCACCGGCAAGGCCTAAGGAAGCTAATGTTCCACCGGCAGGAAATCGCACCGGAAACCGTCCGGCTGCACCGGGAGCACCAGGCACAACGCCGGCAGCAGGTAATGCATCTGCAAGAAGCGGCCCGGCAAATCGCAGTGGCGCAGCAGGCAACAACCGCCGTGGTGTTAAAAGAGAAGAAGTTTCAGATAAGGAAGTTTCAGATAACATTAAAGCTACAATGGCCCGCATGGGTGGTGGTAACACCAGAAATGTTGGCCGTGGTGGAAAAGGAACCCGTCGCAGGGACCGCGGAGATCAGAATGATCCCAACGGACTTGATTCGGACGAAACAAAAGTATTGCGCGTAACAGAATTCGTTTCTGCAAACGACTTGGCTTCACTGATGGACGTAACAGTTCAGGAAGTAATCTCGGTTTGTATGAGTATGGGAATGTTCGTTTCCATCAACCAGCGTCTGGATGCAGAAGCGATCACTTTCATCGCCGATGAATTTGGATTTGAAGTTGCCTTTATTTCTGCCGAAGAAGAAGTGCAGAATGATGTGCAGGAAGAAGTTGATGACGAAGAAAGCCTGAAAGAAAGAGCGCCGATCGTTACCATTATGGGTCACGTTGACCACGGTAAAACATCGCTTCTGGATTATATCCGTCAGGAAAATGTGGCCAGTGGTGAAGCGGGTGGAATTACCCAGCACATTGGTGCATATAGTGTAAAAACCAAAACAGGCAAACAGGTAACATTCCTGGATACGCCGGGTCACGAAGCATTTACAGCGATGCGTGCCCGTGGTGCCAACGTTACCGACGTGGTTATCATCGTGATCGCAGCTGACGACAGCGTCATGCCTCAGACACGTGAAGCGATCAACCACGCGCAGGTTGCCGGAGCACCAATCGTATTTGCATTCAGTAAAGTAGATAAGGCCGGGGCTAACACGGAAAAAATTCGTGAAGAGCTTGCCAATATGAACCTTTTGGTTGAAGAATGGGGTGGAAAATACCAGACCCAGGAAATATCTTCCAAATCAGGTATGGGTATCGACGAGCTGCTTGAAAAAGTATTGCTTGAAGCCGAACTGCTTGAATTGAAAGCCAACCCTGACCGCCGTGCAGCTGGTGCCGTTGTAGAAGCATCTCTTGATAAGGGCCGCGGATATGTTACGACCATCCTTGTACAGACGGGAACCTTGAAAGTGGGTGATGTGGTCCTTGCAGGTTCGCATTACGGAAAGGTGAAAGCCATGACTGACTATCTGGGTAGAAAGCTTAAATCAGCCGGACCATCCATGCCAGTTCAGTTGCTTGGTCTTAACGGTGCCCCGCAGGCAGGTGATCGTTTCAATGTATTTGAAAACGAGCGTGATGCCCGCGATATCGCAACCAAGCGTGAGCAGATCCAGCGCGAGCAGTCGATCCGGACGCGTAAGCACATTACCCTTGAAGAGATCGGTCGTCGTAAGGCAATCGGAAGTTTCCGCGAGTTGAACCTGATCGTTAAAGGTGACGTGGATGGATCGGTTGAAGCCCTTTCAGATTCGTTATTGCAACTATCAACATCTGAGGTGCAGGTGAACATTATCCACAAAGCCGTGGGTCAGATCTCCGAATCCGATGTCAACCTGGCCATCGCTTCTGATGCGATTGTGATAGGCTTCCAGGTTCGTCCTTCCTCGAATGCCAAGAAAATGGCAGAACAGGATCAGATCGAAATCCGTCACTACTCGGTTATTTACCAGGCGATCGATGAGATTAAGGATGCGATGACTGGTATGCTTGCTCCTTCTATCGAAGAGATCATTACAGGAAATATTGAAATACGCGAAGTGTTCAAGATCAGCCGGATCGGAACCATCGCAGGTTGCTATGTTACGGATGGTTATGTTAAGCGCAGCAATAAGATCCGCGTAGTACGCGAAGGAATCGTATTGCTGACCGGGGAAATCGACTCGCTGAAACGTTACAAAGACGACGTTCAGGAAGTTAGAAACGGTTATGAGTGCGGTTTGAGTATCAAGAACTTCAACGACATTGAAGTGGGCGACATCATCGAAAGCTTTGAGCTTCGTGAAGTGAAAAGAACACTTTAATAGTTTAAGCGAATATGGAAAGCCCTGCTCCAAAACTGGATGCAGGGCTTTTTGCTGTTTAGCGCTATAATGTTACTTCATGTATTCTTTATCAAGAAACAGATAACGGTCCCTGTCGCTTTCTGTCTGCTGCTCGCTTTTCACGTCAATGTTCATGAACTTAACAGGAGCCTTGCCTGTGTTTGCATCCCACTGAGGAAGTCCTTTGCCGTTCGGATTACCCGTTTTAATAAAATTTGCAAAATAATCCACCATCGTTGCAGATACCTTATAATCATCCGGCGTCCATTCGTATACCTTGTTGCTGGCAAGGTTTCCTAATGCGTACTCAATCTCAGAAGCGTGGGCTGCTCCTACTGCCGCAGGCGTCGCGGGTGCAGTTTTGGCAGCATCGCCCTTGATAACCCCGCCCGCAAGACCCGCCTTAGCATTACCCATCGCTGCCGACATAGCCGGGCGAATGCGCGAGAAAACATATCGATAGACAGGCTTGCCACCAGTTTGAATTTGCAGATCGGCCCATTTCCATGTGCTGTAAACAATGAAGCGGTCGCTGGAAAGCGCTGTTGCCGCTTTGACAACCTCAACATCCGAGGCAGCCGGATACAATTTCAGAACCTGCTCGGCTTTATCGTTATACAAACCGCTCACTGCTTTCTTGTAGTTTTCAAGCGTTGGCGCCTCAGCCTTTAAAACGACCTGGTAAGGAACTTCGGCGGAATTCCAGCCAACCAGGATGGGGATTTTTGCCTGCTGGCCGGCCTGGAAGATCTCAGGCAATGTTTTTGGCAGGAAATAACCATCAATTGTTGGCGTAGTGGCCGTGCGCGTCTGGCCGGGTGTATAGGCCGCTTCCAAAAGATCCGCAGCAGACAAAGCCCGGAGCTCTTTCAGAGAGCTGCCCGTTTTAACTCCTTTGGCAAATGCCTCGCCGATCTTTTCAGCTTCGTCCAAAGGCATCGATGCTAATGTAGGGTTAATTCCTGCCCCGCTCTCTCCTATCGCTCCTACAATAAGGTCTTTGGATAAAGGCGAAGCCATCTGCACCGAAACGGAAATTGAGCCTGCCGATTCACCGGCAATGGTCACATGCTTGGGATCGCCACCGAACTTATCAATGTTCTTCTGCACCCATAGCAATGCTGCGTGCTGATCCAGGTAGCCGTAATTACCCGAGGATTTATTGGGAGATTCCTGCGTCAGCTCGGGATGTGAGAAAAAGCCAAAAATCCCCAGCCGGTAATTCAATGTAACCACCACAATGCCTTTTTTGGCTAATGTCTCTCCATCATACCGGGGCTCAGAACCATCACCGGCTGCAAGGCCTCCACCATAGAAATACACCAGGACCGGCATTTTTTCTTTCATCGTCTTGGCAGGCGTCCAGACATTTAAGTACAGACAATCTTCGCTCATATCTTTTGAGCGGAAGCCCATATCACCAAAAATCGGTTTCTGCATAGGCTTGTTGCCAAACTGGTCCGCTTTGCGCACGCCTTGCCAGTTCTGGGCGGGCTGTGGTTCTTTCCAACGCAGCTCACCCACCGGCGGCGCAGCAAAAGGAACACCTCTGAAAATCAAAAGCCCCGATCCGGCCTCCCGGGTTCCTTCCAGTGTCCCATTCTCGACGGTTACCTGATTACTTTTTTGGGCAAAGAGTGTCATAGAAGTGGTTACGCAGAGCAAAAGTGCTAGTACTAAGTGTTTTGGCATAATATAAAGGTTTGACATGTTGCAACATTTAAAGTATAAACCATACATTAATTTTATATTGTATCAATATGTTACAATGATA
Source organism: Dyadobacter alkalitolerans DSM 23607 (assembly GCF_000428845.1). Classification (GTDB taxonomy): domain Bacteria; phylum Bacteroidota; class Bacteroidia; order Cytophagales; family Spirosomataceae; genus Dyadobacter; species Dyadobacter alkalitolerans. Next base: position 35,320 of record NZ_AUAS01000012.1, read on the forward strand.
ATTTAAATTCTGCCTGTTAGCAAATCTTTTTGTTACTTGCCCATATAATGCAAGCAAGCCATGGATCAGGATTTTAAAAAACAGGAAACAAACTTTACAGGAGCAGGTTATCTGCCCGGAATTGCGATTGACACCGTCATTTTTGGTTTTCATAAAAATGAGCTGAAAGTGCTGCTGCTAACCTATAAGAACACAGGTTTTTTTGCCCTGCCCGGCGGCTTTGTACATGAAGATGAAGACATTAATCAAGCCGCGCGGCGCATCCTTTTGCACAGGACGGGACTGGAAGATATTTTTCTTGAACAATTTTACACGTTCGGGGAGAAAAGTCGGCATGATACTGAGCCGCTTAAAAAAATTATGGCTGCCCGCGGTTTTGTTCCGGATGATAAGCACTGGCTGCTGGCCCGCTTCGTATCTGTGGGTTATTACGCGCTTGTAGATTTTACCAAAGCGATTCCCAAACCCGACAGCATTTCAGACAGCTGTGAATGGTTTAATTTAACCGAGCTTCCCAAGCTCATGCAGGACCACGAGCACATTCTGGCCAAAGCCCTGCAAACCATTCAGCTGGATTTAGATCACAAACTGATTGGCTTTAACCTACTTCCCGAGCAGTTCACCATGGGCGAGCTGCAAGGACTTTATGAGACTATTTTAAACAAAAAGCTGCTCCGGGCAGCCTTCCAGCGCAAAATGCTGGGCCTGGGCATACTGGAACGAATCGCAAAAAAATGGACGGGAGGTGCTCATAAGGCTCCGTACTTGTACAGGTTTCTTCCCTATCCCAGCCCGGAGGCCCGATGAGCACGCCGCGTCCGCTATAATAGATCCGGTTACATTCTGCCCGCCGAATCCGTGGACATTGTATCTGTCCCCATTTCTGTCTGCATGGTATCCATACCTGTTGAATCCATATTTGCCTCAGTGCCTTCTGCATTTTTGTTGCCATTACAAGCTGCCAGACTCAGAAGTGCACTTAGGCTCAGGAATGAAACTACTCTTACGATCGCTTTCATAAATTTCGGTTTTAGGTGAAAATTTCTGCTTTATCAAAAAACCGTTCCATCATCACGCCTTCCGATACATTTTAAATGAGATATCCGCCTGTGAATGAGCAAGATTAAGCTACACAGATAGCGCGCGGGCTGGTCTGGGTTTATTTTTCCAATATTTTGGAATTCTGCATCTGTTCAATTTACTTTGAAACACAAAGTACTTTATATAGTTCCATACATACAGTCCATTACGTTTGAATATGCTTTCAAGGTTTACATTACTGCTTCTGAGTTTGTCCTATACCCCGACTCAGCAAATCATAAAAAATTGAAATCATGAAACTGGAAATCAGTGGCTTATCAAAGTCATACCGGAATGACAGCTCCGGCGGAACTGTGCAGGCATTAGCCAACATCAGCCTTACTATTCCCAGCGGCATGTACGGTTTGCTAGGACCGAACGGAGCTGGAAAATCGACACTGATGCGCATTTTGGCCACATTACAGGAACCCGATTCAGGCAGCATCAGACTTGGCGATATGGATGTGATCGCTCAGAAAGAGGAGGTGCGCAGGACACTGGGTTATCTCCCACAGGAATTCGGGGTTTATCCCAAAGCAAGAGCCGAAGAATTGCTCGAATATTTCGCCGTACTGAAAGGTTTTTCAAACCGCAATTCCAGAAAAGAGATCGTGGAAGCACTGTTACGCAAAACGAACCTGTGGGATGTGCGCAAGCAGCGGCTGGGCGGCTACTCGGGCGGAATGCGCCAACGCTTCGGTGTGGCTGTGGCGCTGCTGGGTAATCCTAAGCTCCTGATCGTTGATGAGCCGACGGCCGGCCTGGACCCTGCCGAACGCGTCAGGTTTCTGAACCTGCTCAGTGAGCTTGGGGAAAACAGTGTCGTGATCCTTTCCACGCATATTGTTGAGGACGTTTCCGAGCTCTGCACCAATATGGCCATCATCATCAAAGGAAAAATACTGCTCGAAGCCCAGCCGCTGCAAGCCGTATCGATGCTGAAAGGAAAGATCTGGCGAAAACTGATTGAGAAAAACCAGCTGGCCGATCTGGCGAGAGATTACCGGATCATTTCCACAAAGCTGCTCAGCGGGCGTACAATGGTACACGTGCACAGCGAGCTGGCTGTCGGCAGTGGTTTCGAGCTGGTTGAGCCCAGTCTCGAAGATGTGTATTTTACTACCATGGCCGGAAACGATCATTTTAGCTCATACCAGAAATAAACATTCAGCCATGCAGTTTTTTGAGATCTTTCGCTTCGAATTTGTCTATCAGGCGCGCCGGCCCTGGCTATGGGTTTTTGCTGTGGTTGTAATGGTCCTATCGTTTCTAATGACGCGGGACGGATCGGTATCGGAGGTGCTTTATGCAGATTTTTTTCTCAATTCTCCATTTTCCATTGCCCTAACCACGGTCTTTGGCAGCTTGATATGGCTGGTAATTGCTGCTTCTGTCGCCGGAGAAGCCGCCGCCCGGGATGTGGCCGTGCGGATGTATCCGCTCATTTATACTTCTCCGGTCAGTAAGGCCCATTATTTGGGAGGACGCTTCTTTGCTGCACTGCTGCTGAATGCTTGTATCCTGCTTTTTGTGCAGGCTGGCATTCTGCTGGGTGTTTACCTGCCGGGCGTAGATCCCGAGCTGATCGGACCCTTCCGGCCGGCCGCATTCCTGACAGCCTATATGTTCATTTCAATGCCCAATGCATTTGCGGCAACAGCAATCCAGTTTTGGCTGGCCGCCAGAAGCGGCCGGGTGATGGCTGGCTATCTGGGAAGCTTTTTCCTGATTTTTATGGGCTTTTTTGTGGCTTCGCTGCTGCTTTTCAAAAGTAGTTCCGGAACGCTGCTGGACCCGATCGGTATTCGTTTCCTGGTGGAAGACATTGCCCGTTTGTGGACGCCGATCCAAAAAAACACCCGCCTGCTCACCATGGAAGGCGCCTTACTTGCCAACAGACTTCTCTGGCTCGGCGTCGGTATGCTGGTTGCTTTGCTGGCATTTTTCACCTTTCACTTTAAGCACCGAACCGGCCGTAGTACGGCCAGCCGTTTCAAAGCATTCAATACAGGGCCCGCGTTTAACACCGATCCAGCCAGTTTCCGGGCAACCAGATTAGTCCAGGATTTGCCGCCAGGTTTTGGATTTGCGTTTCACAGCCGGCAAACATTTGCCATTGGCTGCTCATCCTTTCAATCCATTGCCAGCAGCTGGGCAGGTCTTACCATGCTGATATTCATACCATTGCTGGCCATTTTGGTTATTACGGATCAGATGGGGGCAATGGGAACGCCGATTTTACCTACCACTTCGCGCGTGGCTGTGGAATTGACCGGCTCCATGTCCGATGAGCTCAACCGATGGGTCATTGTGCCGTTTCTGATCATCTTTTTTGCCGGAGAGCTGGTCTGGCGCGAGCGTGACGCGCGAATCAACGAACTAACCGACACCATGCCGGGCTCGGAATGGCCACTGTTCCTGGGTAAATTCCTGGCGATGGCGCTGCTGCTCGGATTATTTATGGCTGCCCTTACTGCTGCCGGTCTGCTTTCCCAGCTATTGATGGGTTACTATGATTTCCAGATCGGGTTGTATCTGAAAATCATGTTTGGATTCCAGCTCACCGAGTATCTGCTTTTCGCACTTTTGGCCCTGGCTGTGCATGTCATTGTAGATCACAAATACATCGGGCACCTGGTGGCGATCCTGTGCTTTGTATTTATAGCGCTGCTGGCGGCAATGTTTGGCATCGAACATAACCTGCTTATCTACGGAGCCGGACCCAGGTGGTCTCATACGGAAATGGCCGGGTTTGGCAGTTCCGTCGGGCCGTGGCTATGGTTTAAGCTTTACTGGACGGCGTGGGCGGTGCTGCTGGCGGTTGCGGCGAAATTATTTTGGGTAAGGGGTTTAAGCAAAAAATCGTCAGCCAGGCTTTGGATTGCGCGTTTCCGACTTACCAGCGCAACCATTCTTACAGCAGGTTCAGCCGTCACGCTTATCCTGACTACCGGAGGTTTTATTTTTTATAATACCAATATTTTAAACAAATACCGGACGTCCTCCGATGTAAAGCAGCTGCAAGCCGACTATGAAAAACTCTACGGCCGCTACGCAGCAGCGCCCCAACCCACCCTGACGGCCACCCAGCTACAAGTTGAATTCTACCCGGACCAGCGAATCATTACCATTCAAGGCACCTATACATTGATCAATACTCATCAACAGGCAATCGACTTGATCCATATCGCTACTGCCACAGGGGCAGTTGAAACGGCAAACCTGCGTTTTGACCAAAAAGCAAAGCCGGTTATTGAAGACAATGCGCACGGTTACCGCATTTATGTATTGGAAAAACCACTTGCAGCCGGAGATACCATGCAAATGAAGTTCAACCTGCGGATTTCCCGCCAAGGCTTCGGCAACTCGGGCAATGACCCGGCTTTGCAGGAAAATGTCAGCTATTTTACCAGCGAGCACTTATTCCCGTTCATCGGCTACCGGCGGCATCGCGAGCTCATCGGCAGCGCAGACCGCCGAAAGTACGGGCTTGAAGCCCGGCCGGTCATTGCCTCATTGTATGCCCACGAAGGCCAGGCGCCCGGATCGCGCGGCGGGGGCGTTGCTTTTGATGCAGTAGTAGGAACGCACAAGGGCCAGGTAGCCGTGGCGCCTGGGGCATTGCGCCGAAGCTGGGCCCGCGGCAACCGAAGCTACTTTCATTACAGAACCGATGCACCCATAGGCAGCGAGTGGGCTTTTTTCTCTGCCAATTTTGCCATTCATAAATCGCGCTTGCCGGATACAGCCCAGCTTGGACGCGATATCGACATTCGCATCTATCATCACCCCGCGCATACGGAGCATGTAAAGCGCGTGGCGCAAAGTGCGCAGGCTTCACTGAAGTATTACATCAGCCAATTCGGTCCTTGTCCATACAATCACCTGACGCTCGTGGAACATCCCGGCGCGCGTGGGATTGGCGGCCACGCTGAGGCAAGCCTGATCTCTTACGGTCAGGGTTTTGCGTACTGGCTTGCCAAAGATGGAAATAATGGTCTTGATTTTCCATACTTTGTCATTGCCCACGAGGTGGCCCATCAATGGACGCTGCCCTATGCGGTAGTGGAAGGGTTATCGTTTCTCAGCGAAGGACTGGCGACTTACTCTGCATTGCAGGCCGTGAAGGCCGCACGTGGCGGTCAGTCATTGCGCCAGCTTTTGCAGCAACTCCGAGAGCACCATCCGCACGCGCCGATACGCCGCGGCGAGCCCTTGCTTCGGGCACTGGATCCGTATCTGGGTTACAGGCGGGGACCTTTCGCCATGTACGCGTTAAGCGAGTACATGGGCGCTGATAAAGTAAACGGTGCGCTTAGAGATTTGATTAAAAAACATGATGCACCCTCCGCACCGCTCGCTACCACGCTGGATCTGTATCGAGAGCTGAAAGCCGTTACGCCGGACTCTTTAAAATATCTTTTGCACGATTTGTTTGAGGTTAATACATATTGGGAATTCAAAACAGAGCGGGCTGTGGCAAAACAGACCAATGCTGGCGCCTGGGATGTCGTACTAACCTTTCAGGCGCGTAAAACGGTTTATGACAGCGCAGGTGTGGTGACCGAGCCAAAAATCGACGACTGGGTGCAGGTTGGTGTTTTTGCAGTTGGCGGCCAAGGTGACGGACTAACCAAACCGATCCAGGTTCAAATGCACCGCATCCGCTCCGGCAGGCAAACAATAACGCTTAACGTACCGCATAAGCCAGTCCGGGCGGGCCTGGATCCCTATCATTTGCTTGACTGGGAGCAGGGCTATGGCGATAATGTTCAGGAAATATCCTCAGCGCAGCCGGCCCTTCCTTAGCTAATTGAGCTCTTTAAGGCTTAAATACTAACAAACCATCCGATTGTAAGCCAGAACTGCTGGGCTTTTGAAGGATTGTCGAATTCATTGACACGGTACTCGACTCCGAGCTCTATTTTGTTGTTGTCGGTAGCATTGTACCCCAAAGCAAGTAATCCGCGAATTTCAAGATCCGCATCGCCGTCTGACCATATGCCCAGATACTCGTTGTTGACTTTGCTGTAAAATTCACGGGGGTCGATCTGCCGGCCGCTTAATGGCAATTCCAGCCCCAGCCGATACCGCGCCCGAAACTCAGGAGATTCCGATGGACTGAATGTTTCATCGGTCACGACCCGGTGCGCCAGGCTGATTACTTCCAGATTTTGAACATTACTGAATTGCTGAATGAGGCGGTGAGTGAATTCCTTGCCATCCCACCTGACCAGATAGCCCGCTCCCAGGGTGTTGTCTGCAGAGATTTTCCTGGTGACTACCGTACTTAAATCGGTTCTTTCATATCGCAGCCGGCGGCTGAGGGCGGTTTCAGGCTCTCTTTCGAAGAATATCTGTCTTGCTTCCAGCTTTGTATTCAGCTTCCAGCCGGGTGCAAGTTTTATATTCACATTAATTTGCGGAAGCGTGCCGGTCCTGAAATTGCGTTGACCCAATACGGCCAAAGGCAACATCACCAGGAAAAGACAGTTAAGAGCGTATCTGTACATTAATAGATCAGATTATCCGTGTTACGCTGAACGATCTGATGAATGCTCACAATCGCTCCGTTTTCTTCGGCCAGCACTTCAAAATAACTTTCCAGTTTATCCCTGGTCCCTTTCAATACAAGCTCATATCTGGTCTGTACGCCCTTTGCAGCCATGTTTTCAAGCAGGGATTTTTTCAATGCGGCCACTGGCCCGTTCCAGTGAAGCTGTGTTTTCACGATCTTATAACGTGAAAATTCCTTGCGCAGATTATCCGTTAATGTGGCCCGGCTGCCTCCCTCCATGGCATCTATACCCGACACGATTTCGACGTCCCGGATATTTCCTGATTCATCGAATTCAATGCTATACCGCTTTTTTGAATGTTTCAGTTTCGCTTCAATGGAATTTCCAGTCAGGCTTTCTTCCCTATACCAATGAATTTTTGATTTTGTAAAAACCGAATTGACGAAGTCAGCCGCTGGTTGCGGAACCGCGTCGGGTTTAATGCTGAATTCGCGCTCATACTTTTTCTGTGCTGAGCACGGATTCCATAGCACCCCGGCCATCAGCACAAAAATGAGATTTATGAAGGATTGTTTACTTTTCACCAGCGCATTCGTTTAACATTATTTACTTATGCTTTAATAGTAACGTAAGCCTGAGCGAAAAAAGGTTCTGCAAACATTCTAATTACCGCTCTTGATCCTGGATCTGGTAATGATAGGCTTTTTTGGATGGGATGCGGGAAAGCAGGATCAGTCCGAAAACGAAAATCACTAAAAGGGCCAGAATGCTGTTTCGCATGCTTCCCGTCAGGTACTCGACCGTACCGTAGATGAATGTGCCTACGACGATGGCGAGCTTTTCGGTTACGTCATAAAAACTGAAATAAGAGGCTGTATCAGTGATATTTTCGGGGATCAGCTTGGAGTAGGTCGAGCGGGAAAGCGATTGTATTCCACCCATCACCATGCCGACAGCGCAGGCGACAAAATAGAATTCCATGGCCTCAGTGGTGTAATAGGCCCCTGTACAGATTCCGATCCAGATAGAAACGCCAACCATCAGAGCGAAAATATTGCCGATTTTTCCTGAGAGCCAGGCGAATGCAAATGAGCCGATGATGCCCACGATCTGAATTAGCAGAACCGTGACGATCAGGCTTTGCGATGGCAGTTTCAGCTCGGTTGCCCCAAAGATCGTTGCCACATACATAACTGTTCGCAGACCCATGGTGTAAATGAAAAATGCGCTGAGAAATTTTGCCAGAAAGGGCTGTTGACCCAAATTGAAATAAACCTTTTTAAGCTCTGCAAAGCCATTGAAAATCCAGTTTCCCGGCTTTTGCTTTGCGGCTTTATTAGCGGGTAAATATTTGAAGGGGATCTGGGCAAAAAGTATCCACCAAAGCCCGACGGTAAAAAAAGAAATCCGGGCAGGAAGCGCTTTATCGGTAATGCCGTAAAATCCGGGCGCTAAGATCATGCTCAGATTAAACAACAACAGCAGCACGCTTCCCAGGTAACCCAGAGAAAAGCCCCGGGCACTATATGCATCAAAGCGGTCTTCGGTGGCTATTTCGGGCAGGTAGGAATCGTAAAAAACAATGCTTCCACTCCACCCGATCAGACTCAGGGCAAACAGGATGACGGAAGGCATCAGGGTGTCTTTGGTAAAAAAATAAAGCAGCATACAGCTGACAGCGCCCAGGTAGCAGAAGAACTTCATGAATTTTTTCTTCTTGCCACTATAATCGGCGACAGCGGTGCATAAGGGGATCAGAAGCGCAGTGATAAGAAAAGAAGCCGAAACTGTGTAGGTGAACAGCACCGAACTTTTGATTTGAAACCCAAAAAAATCAGTGAAAAGGTTTCCCGAAGCCTTTAAGGCAGTGGCGCTGAAATAAACGGGGAAAATGCTTGATACGATAACAAGGGCGTGAACTGAATTAGCCCAGTCGTACATATACCAGGCGTTTATAATTTTTGGGTCGTTCTTTTTCATTCAGGGTTGAATTTGGCACAAAATAATAAAAGCGGCAGATTTAACCGGCCGCTTTTACTGAATTATACCAAAAAGTGAATTGTTTACTTGATCACAGGCTCAAAAACCATGATCGTTTCCTGCTCAACTTTGTCAACAGGCATTTTGCTTTTCAACTTCAATTTGCTGTTTGAAATTTCCACCACACCGAATTCGCCTGAAAATCCGGAAATCTTAATGTCAAGCATTTTATCATCATTTTTCAAATACCACGTCCCGCCGTTGATAACCTGCTTTGAGCCTTGGTCAATGGCTTTGGTAACATTGTTTTGAAGGAATTGAATGTCCATAACTTCCTTAATGGCGCGCGTCTGCGTGTTCAAAAGGTTCAACGGGATGGTTTTACCGTTCAGGTCAGTTACGTCCGACATCCGCCATGGATAGTTGATCAGAATCTTGTCCTTTTCAGATAGCTGCGGGTTTGGATCCGGGTTCTCTTTTTTGTCTTTATCACAAGCCACCAGAAATAGGGCCAGAAAAAGAGGGGCAATAAGCAGTAATCGTCTCATATCAGTTTTATATTTTATGTTCCAGGCAATTTCTTTTCTTACTTTGTCATTACTATGTTGAAGTCTGCGCCTTTCACGGAAAGCGTTTCGCGGAAATCGTTTCCCGGAAAAAATCAAATTCCAATGTTGCAAAAGTAACGAATTTGTCTGGTCAATTCTTATGATCCATTTTACCAATATGTATGTGAGGGTTTTTTACACCACTTTATTTTATTGTTTGGCCCAAGCTGTTCCCGTTTTAGCGCAGGATTGCCAGCCCGCTTATATACTAAATCCGGTCAAGGCCAATAACACGATCGAATGGCAAAAAATCCCTGAATTCACCCTGCCTTTTACGATCGTTTACAATGCAACGCGGTTTGGCGATACGCAGTCGCAGCCGCTCAAACACGGATTTAGCCATCTTGCCACATTCAGCGGATCGGAGCTGGCAACATTGCCTGTTGCCAAGCGCGCATTGATCTGGTATGGCGTTGCCACATCGAGCGGCAACCAGCCCTGGGCAGATAATGCCCTGCGCAGCCCATGGGGAAACGATACGGCTGCTTACCGCAGTTTTTGGGACAACTATGCCGAAACAGCCAAAGGGAGTGATATCATTTGTATGGACATCGAGCGCATGCAGCGCGAAGACCGCGACATTCTCGCGTTAAAATCCAATAGCCAGATCCCGCAGCATTACCGAGACTTGTCGGATACAGACTTCCTGGCAACCTATAAAAAAGATATGCGCTGGTGGTATACCGAAGCTGCCAAAAGGCTCAGGGCCAAGGGTGTGACCGCTCCGCTGAGCAGTTACAGTGATGTTCCCGTGCGAAATACCTGGCTGAACATTACCTCCAACAGCTGGCAGGACTGGACCACCAACCCGGCGCGGACACATTATCTGGTGCAGGACAATGCAGGCAAAATCGGCGGCAGCTTTTACGATGCGCAGCAGTTTTTGACGCCTTCGCCTTACTATTACTATGGCTACGATAACCCGATCGGCAAGGATTACCTGTCCTATCTGCTCTTTAACATTGAGGCCAACCGCGCTTGGAGCGACAAACCCATCATTCCGTTTGTATGGATGCGCATTCATGACAGTTATGATCCCAACACACCGCTGATTGCGCCATTTGTGGCAGAAGCAACGGCTATTCTCCCATTTTTCTCGGGAGCAAAGGGCTTGTGGCTTTGGGAGAACCCCGGCTTTCCGGGCAGCCGCCAGGAAAACTACGAGCCTTATGAACGCTTTATTTACGGACTTTACCGGCTGTCGGCTTTCAAGGATATGTTTGAAGGAACTTATGAGCTGGTCATTCCGCAATCGGCGCGCGATCATATGGAGCGGCAAAACCCAATCTGGCGCGGCGTAGTAAAAGGCAACAACATTCTCATCGCTGCCCAGAACCCCTATGCGGCTGATAATGCCGAAACCGAGATTGTGGTTTCGCATCAAAAGTGGCTTAAAAACATTAAGCTGAAAGGAAAAGAAGTCTTTCTATGCAAGTTTGATCTTAATGATACGGTCACTGGCACCGAGCCTATCCTTTCGGATGCTTATGTTTATGCTAATCCCGTCTCATTTGAAATGAATGTTGTTTTGAATGGCATGAATGGTGTTTCCAATGTGGCTTTTTCCCTGCTTAATACCAAAGGTCAGGTTGTGCTCACAAAGGAGCTCAAAGCCGTCGCGGGCGAAACGCGTGAGCGGATCGATTTACCGCGGTTATCTGCTGGCATATATTTTGCCCGCTTTGTCACCGAAAACCGGACCATTACCAAAAAAGTGGTCATTCATCAATAGCACTTACAACTATGAACCGCCTGAGCCAGCAAACCAGCCCTTATTTACTCCAACATGCACATAATCCCGTTGACTGGTATCCCTGGGGCGACGAAGCATTAAGCAAAGCAAAAACAGAAAACAAACCGATCCTGGTCAGCATTGGCTACTCGGCTTGCCACTGGTGCCACGTGATGGAAAGGGAATGTTTTGAAAAAGAGGACATTGCCCAGGTCATGAATGCACATTTCGTATGCATTAAGGTGGACCGCGAGGAGCGTCCCGATGTAGATGCTGTGTATATGGACGCCGTGCAGGCCATGGGCGTGCGGGGCGGGTGGCCACTGAATGTTTTCTTGTTGCCGGATAGTCGGCCGTTTTATGGGGTTACCTATCTTCCACCGCAAAACTGGGTGCAGCTTCTGAAAAGCATCAACAACGCATTTGACAAACATTATGATGAGCTGGCTGGCTCGGCAGAAGGTTTTGTGCAGAACATGCTGATATCGGACACAGAAAAATATGGCCTTATAGCCAGCAGCAATGGTTATGAGACTGCCGAGCTCGATTCAATGTTCGAACATTTGCAGCGGAATTTTGATACAGAAAAGGGCGGAATGGACCGGGCGCCCAAATTCCCTATGCCTTCCATCTACAAGTTTTTGTTGCGCTATTATGATATAAGCCAAAATCCGGAGGCGCTTGCCCATTTGGAATTATCGCTGAACCGCATTGCATTGGGTGGGATATATGATCACGTTGGCGGAGGCTGGGCCAGATACTCCGTTGATGACGAATGGTTTATCCCCCATTTTGAAAAAATGCTTTATGACAATGCGCAGCTGCTCAGCATTTACGCCGAAGCCTATTCACTTACCCAAAATCCACTTTATGCCGACCGCCTTAACAGCACAATCCAATGGTTGCAGACTGAAATGCGAAACGAGCAAGGCGGATTTTATTCGGCACTGGATGCTGATAGTGAAGGTGTAGAAGGCAAGTTTTACATTTGGACAAAAGCAGAGCTGCAACAAACCCTGGGTGAAGACTTTGAATGGTTTGCCAAACTTTATAATGTTTCCGAGCATGGCAACTGGGAAGAGGGCCACAATCATTTGCATTTGACCCGGCCAGTTTTGCAAACGGCAAGCGCTTTGCGGCTAGATGTGGTTGATCTTGAAACAAAATACAATGCTGCTCTTCAAAAACTGGCCGAAAAGCGCGCAGAGCGTATCCGGCCCGGTCTGGATGATAAGACGCTTACTTCCTGGAATGGATTATTGATCAAAGGACTGGCGGATTCTTACCGGGCTTTGGGAGATGAAAACATTCGGGCGCTTGCCGTGTCAGCTGGTGTTTTTATCCGGGACAATATGATAGAGCAAAGCCGGCTTATGCATAGCTACAAAAGCGGCCAGGCCACAGTAACAGGCTTTCTGGAAGATTACGCGGCGGTGATCGAAGCTTACCTGGCTCTTTACCAGATCACATTTGATGAGCAGTGGATCACGCTGACTAAAAACCTGACTGATTATACCATCCAGAACTTTTACGATCAGCAGGAAGGCTTCTTTTATTTCACCGATATTTCCGGAGAAACGCTGATAACCCGTAAAAAAGAGCTTTTTGACAATGTGATCCCGGCCTCCAACTCGATCATGGCGCATAATCTTTATCTGCTTGGAATGATGCTGGATGATGATCAATACAGCAAAATTTCAGATGCCATGCTCTCCAAAATGAGCAAAGTGATGCTTGCTGACGTGCAATGGGTCACTAACTGGGCCGCATTATACTGCATCCGGGCCACACCAACAGCCGAAATCATCATTGCAGGCCCGGAAGCAGACGAAATTCGCAAAGACTTCGACCGCTTCTTCGTCCCCAACAAACTCGTCATGGGAACCACGACCCGCTCCGATCTCCCCCTGCTCCAAAACCGAACCGACATCAACGGAAAAACGGCAATCTACGTATGCTACGACAAAACCTGCCAACTGCCCGTAACGGAAGTTGAATCAGCGCTCGATCAGCTGGCTGGGGTTTGATTTGGGGTTGTAAATTAAATGCTACTAACCCAGCAGCGGATAGTACCGTTCTTCAATCACACGCATGTGGTGGATGGGGTGGCCGATGATGACGAAGCCTAGGGCGAGCGCGGAAATTTCGGATTTGAAAGCAAAGCCGGAGCGGAGCATCATTTCATCATTCATGCTTTTGTAAAGTGAGAGGGTGCTCTGCCTTACCTGATTGAATTCGACCATCAGGTCCTCAATGCTGCGCTGGTGTGCGATGGTGTTTGCTGCCAGAAGCCCCTCGTCGTAGCCCGGCAGGGTGGTTTTGTCGTTTCGGGAAAAACGCATGGCGCGGTAGGCCATAATACGCTCGTTATCAATGATGTGTTGTAAAATATCCTTCACGCTCCATTTTCCTTCGGCGTAAGCCTGGTCTTGAAGGCTGGCTAGTTTTGTAATGTCAGTATAAACTTTGTCAGGTGCATATCGTTCAAATGCTTCGAAAATGCTAATGTCTTCAACCAGATTGATATAGCGGTCAAAAAACTGGGGCATTGGGTTGATCATTGATTTTATCATGGCTGCAATCGCTTTTTTTAAGGCGAAAATATAAGAAAAATCCGCAGGATGCTTTTTACTGCACATTTGATACCATAGTATTTTAAACAACACTTGCAGAATTGCACTTAACTTGATTACATTTGGATATAAATCCTCTTGAAATTGAAAAGACTGTTACCAATCGGATTGTTGGTTCTGTTGCTCTACAACACGTTCGGGCTGACTTTCGCTGTACTTTTCTTTGATAATCATCACCTACAAGCACCCATTTCGTCCTTAAACGATGAAACGGTGGTTGTGAAAATGCATTTGCCGTCACTTCCCTATTCGGGCGATCTGCAAATTACCGATCTGCCTCAGGGTCTTATCCGCCAAAACGACCAGTTTTACAATCCCACTAATGTCCTGCATCAAAACGACACGCTTTACGTCACTTTGACATCCAACCAGGTGGCCAGGGACGATTTTTTCGCATTAGCCAATGCCATGCAGATCCTGACCGATCCCAATGCAAAACTTCCTGAGGATCCGTATAGCAAAGCCATGAAAATGGTGGATCATCTGCTAAAAAACTATGTTTCCAACATTAATGAAATAAGCTTTCAAAACGCATCATTTACCGAACAAGCGCCTTTATCGATGGTCTTGTATTCGAAAAATATCTATTCAGCCAACTTCATTCAGCTAACAAGCCCGCCTCCCGAGCTTAGCTGAATCTTAGCGGATCACTAATCCCCAGCCGCAAGCCTACTATTTCATATATACCATTGCCCGCAAAAACGCTGTGTCTTTTTTGGAGATCGCACCGGCGCGGCATTATTCCTTATTAAAACAAATGCAACATTCTTTACGGAAAATGAAGCAACTGGTCTTGTTGCTTTTTATAATCTTGCTGTGCGTGACAGGAAGAGCATTCGCTCAAATGCCCAACGACGCCATTTACATGTCGAAAAACACGGCTTGCCTGGCTCTTTCTTATGGCCACAGCTCCTGGGATAAATATTGGGAAAACAGCCTCAAACGCCCAAATCTCAACATTGGCACGCACACAACCCAAAACGCAATGGCCATGCTGGCCGTAGGTGTTACCAAAAATCTGAACGTGATCGCAGGCGTGCCTTACGTATGGACCAAGACGAGCGCGGGCAACTTGATGTGGCAAAACGGATTCCAGGACGCCTCCCTTTGGCTTAAATATCGTTTTATCAACAAATCCGGGTTCTCTTTGCATGCCATAGGCGGGGCTTCTATCCCCATAGGCAACTACGTTCCCGACTTTTTGCCTATGTCCATTGGCATCCAGTGCAGGACGGCGACAGCCCGTTTGCTGGCCAGATATTGGAACCGGCCAACAGGCATTTACCTGACTGCATCAGGAAGCTATATTTTTAGAAGTAACATTAAGATTGATCGCGATTCGTACCTGGCTGATGGTAAGTTGCACGGCACTAACCGGGTAAGCGTACCCAATGCTTTTGATGCGTCGGCCAGAATCGGCTACCAGAAAGCTGCCATCCAGGCCGAAGCTTTTGCTGAATATGGCGCCTGCGATGGCGGGGATAACATCCGCCGCAACGACATGCCTTTTCCATCAAATAACATGAAAAGTACTGTGGGCGGGGTTTATGCCAAATTTCAGCCGAAAAATATCGGCGTTAATGCCCGGGCCGCTTACGTTTTGGACGGAGCTAATGTGGGCCAGAGTACATCTTTCTCTGTTGGCGTGCTGTACCAGTTCCGGTATATCAAAGCTGACAAAAACCCAAACATGCATCAATAACAATGAAAGTAAAATATATATCAAATAGCAGACTGCTGATTGCGTGCGGGTTGCTGATCACATTAGGGTTTTCTTCCTGTACCAAAACCATTGATGAGCCTACGGCTTCGGTTAATAACCCTTCCAGTATGGATGCCGATGCAGGCAACTGGAAACCATACGTGCTTACTTCTTCCAGCGAAGTGGAAGTAGCTGAGCCTAAGAATGCTGCGTCGGCCGAGTATAAAGCAGAAATTGAAAAATTAAAAGAGACAACTTCTAAAATCACGCCGCAGCAGCGGGATATCGTTAATTTCTGGGGTGCCGGCGCTGCTTTCCGCTGGAATGAGATTGGCCGTGAGCTGGCTGCCCGCTATAACACCCCGCCGGCATCCAACCAGGACGGCAAATATCCGCTGCCTGACCCGGCTAATCCGCTGGCTGACCCTAAATTTTCATTCGCTAACCCGCCTTACACGGCGCGCGCGCTGGCTTACCTGAGCGTTGCGCAGTATGATGCATTGGTAAGTGCCTGGAATTATAAGTTCAAATACAACCGTAAAGCACCTTCAAAAACAGACGCTTCTGTGCAGGCTATTTTGCCGGTTACCGATCTTCCTTCCTATCCTTCTGAGGATGCGGTCGTCGCCGAAGCCTCGTTTTTGGTTTTGAAAGCCATGTTTCCGGGGGAAGTGCCATTTTTGGAACAGAAACTTGCAGAGCATAAAAACAGCCGTTTATGGGCGGGTATGAATGTGGAAAGTGATATTGCCGCTGGTGCAGAACTTGGAAAAGCGGTAGGCGCCAAAGTTATGGCAAGAGCAAAGACAGACGGTATGGGCACGGCAAACAACCAGGCAGCAACAGCTGAAATGGTCGCTAACGCTAAAAAACTCGGCGTTTCCGAGCCTTGGGTGAGCCAGGAGATGCCTGCGCGCCCGCCCATGCTTCCAACATACGGATTTGTAACGCCTTGGAACTTTGACAAAGAAACTGTTAAAACATTGCGTCCCGGCCCGCCGCCAACCATCGGAAGTGCTGAATATCAGGAAAATATCAATGAGCTTTTGCAAATCGCCAAAAAGCAAACCCGTGAACAGGCGCGCATTGCCAGTTTCTGGTCAGATGGTGTGGGAAGCTATACGCCTCCGGGCCACTGGCACAGAAGAGCTGCTGACCTTTGCCATAAAAATGCGTATAGCGAAGTGCGCACAGCCCGAACGCTGGCGCTTTTGGGCACTACCTTGCAGGATGCAGGGATCTGCTGCTGGGACGTGAAATATTTCTATTACTACCCGCGCCCAAACCAGATGAACAGCAAAATCAAAACATCTGTGGGCTTACCTAACTTCCCGTCTTACACATCCGGACACTCCACCTTCTCGGGCGCCGCGGCTGAATTGCTGGCCTACATTTTCCCGGAAGAAAAAAAGAAAATCGACGAAATGGCACAAGAAGCCTCCGTATCCAGAATGTACGGACTGATCCATTACCGCTTCGACTGCGAAGCAGGTCTGGCATCGGGCCACAAGATCGGCGAATACGCCGTCGTCAGAGCGAAAGCGGACGGGGCGAAGTAACCGTTTTAAATATTAAATAAAATGGCTTCCCGAGTGATCAGGAAGCCATTTATTGTTTATAAATACATTAAAAACCGCATTACCCCAGATTCCCAATATCAAATGGAAGCTTGCGGAGGCGTTTGCCGGTGGCGGCGAAGACGGCGTTGCCCAAGGCCGGGGCGATGGGTGGCAGGCCGGGCTCTCCTACTCCGCCCGGTGCTGCGCCGCTGTCTATGATATGGATGTCGATGGCCGGCATCTCGTTGAGGCGCATGATGTTGTATTGGTGGAAATTGCTTTGGTCGCTGATGCCATTGGTGAATGTGATGCCGTCTTTGATAGCGGCCGTAATGCCCATGACAATGTTGCCTTCGGTTTGCGCTTTCACGTTATCCGGGTTCACATAATGCCCGCAGTCGATGACAGAGACCACTTTATCAATCTTAACTCCCTGGTCTTTCTTGGAAACTGTGATGCAACATGCCGAAATGCTGCTGAAAGAGCTGAATATGGCAAGCCCTTTTCCCGAACCGTCAGGCAATTTTTCTTCCCAATTTGCTTTTTCAGCCAATGTTTGAAGCACTTTCTTAAACCGGTCATCAGCAAGAATCTCCATTCGGGCTTGCAACGGATCTTTTTTGGCCAGATGCGCGAGCTCATCCAAGAAGCATTCCTGCCCCCATCCGAAGTTTGAAGCATAAACAGAACGCCACCAGACTACCGGGATGTCGGTTTTAACATGCGTCCAGCTTACCTTGGAAGCACCGTCGAAGCGATATTTATTGTTCTCTGTGGCCAACTCTCCGCTTAGCCAGGGATCTGCGTCGGTTTCTTTCAATCCACCAAAAACCTGACCGGAAATGGATTCGCCGATGGCGTGATGATGAAAACCAGTAATTTTACCATTTTCTACAAAACCCTGCATATGACTGAGCATTCCCGGCCGGTAAGGGCCTTGCGAAATGTCGTCTTCCCGCGTCCAGACCACCTTAACGGGTTTCTTAACCACTTTTGAAATGTGGCAGGCTTCCAGCACAAAGTCGTGATATGCTTTCCGGCCAAATGCACCTCCCAGCAGCGTAACATTGATTTTAACCTGCTCAGGTTTTACTTTCATATAGCCGCAAACATCTCGCAATGCCCAGTCGGGCCCTTGCACGGGCGCCCAGATTTCGACTGTTCCGTCATCCTTGACATGCGCTATTGCATTTTCAGGCTCTATGGGTGCATGTGCTAAAAACGGCGTTTCGTAGTTGGCTTCGAGCTTGTCCTGAGCAGAAGTGTATTTTGCAGTAAAATCGCCTTTCTCCTCAGCATTAATGCCCTCTTTTTTAGCCGCCTCGTAGGTGGCTGCGAAATAATTGGCTGTGCTTAAAGATTTTTCCAGATCACCATTATCCCATTTTACAACCAACGCCTTTTTGCCTTTCAGAGCGGCCCAGTAATTGGTGGCCACCACAGCTACGGCTTCCGAAGTGCGGTGCGGCATGGTCCTTTCGGTTTTGATAACCTGCAAAACGCCCTTGATCTTTTTCGCTTCCGTATCGTCGATGGAAGCCACTTTACCATGGATCATGGGCGAATGTAGAATGCTGGCATAAACCATTCCCGACACATCCACGTCGATGCCATACACCGCCTTGCCGTTTACGCGCTCGGGCACATCGAGTCTTTTATTGTATTTACCAATGATCTTGAAATCCTTGGATTCTTTGAGCTTGGGATTTTTGGGAATTTCCAGCTTGGAGGCTTCATCGGCCAGCTCACCATAAGTCAGGCTTTTGCCGGTTGCCTTGTGAACGATTGTGGCATCTTCGGCGTGGCATTCCGAAACGGGGACATTCCACCTTTTGGCGGCAGTGGTTGTAAGCATTTCCCTGGCTGCGGCCCCGGCTTTGCGGATCGGAAACCACAGTTCGCGCACCGAACTGCTGCCTCCCGAAGTCTGGCTGCCGTATTTGCCCATTCCGTCGCTTTGCACGATGAGCACTTTTTCCAGGCTTACTTCCAGTTCCTCGGCCAAAAGCGACGGCACGGCTTGCGTTGAGCCCTGGCCCATATCCGGCCTTGGATTAACAAGGGTAATGTTGCCGTTGGTGTCGATGATAATGAAGGGATTGATTTCCAGACGGAGCACAGCGGGCGTTATCTTTTTCAAAGAAGCGTCCGTGGTAAAACCCGAAATGCCTAATGCGAGCCCGAAAGTGGTAATACCCGAACCTTTCAGAAAATCGCGACGTGATGTTTGTATATTTTTCAATGTCTTTAAAGCTAATGTTGACTAAAAGTTGCCTTTAACGCTTTCCAATGCCGTTTTCCGAAACTTTCATCTCCCCGGCAGCCCGGTGGATGGCTTTCCGGATGCGATCATATGTGCCGCACCGGCATAGGTTTCCGCTCATAGCCGCATCAATGTCGGCATCCGTTGGATTGGGTTTGGATTTGAGCAGCGCCGCAGCAGACATGATCTGGCCCGACTGACAGTAACCACATTGCGGGACCTGCTCTTCGATCCAGGCCTTTTGAAGTACATTCATTTTGCCATCTCCGATGCCCTCAATGGTTGTGATCCTATCATTTTTACCCACGCCCGAAACCGGCAGCTGACAGGAGCGTGTGGGCTCTCCGTTCAGATGCACCGTACAGGCTCCGCACAGGGCCATTCCACAGCCAAACTTGGTGCCTTTTAAACCGGCAAAATCGCGGACGACCCATAGCAAAGGCATATCGGGCTCGACATCAACTTTTACCTTCTTTCCATTCAGTGATAGATTGTATATCGCCATAGTAAAATATTATTAACATTATTCGCAAAAATGACCATCTAAATTACGAAAAAGGAAATTTTTTCAAATTTATATTTCGCAAAACCAGCGTTTTACGTGATAAGCGGACAGACGCCTTTCGTCGGGACAAAAAACAACGTTAATTTTACCCCATCTCATTCTCAGACCTATTCATGATTACAAACGACGCAGTTGTTCTTGGTTTATTAATGCTGATTTTAGCTGCTATTTTTTATACAGCTTCCGATGATAGCGCTGCCTGGAGGCGGTTTTATGCAGTAGTCCCACCGCTGTTGCTTTGCTATTTTATTCCCGGCCTGCTGAATTCGTTTGGCGTTGTTAATGGTCAGACCTCGCAGCTTTATCCGGTAATTTCCAAATATTTCCTTCCCGCTTGCCTTGTCTTTTTTACCATCGGCATGGACTGGCGCTCATTGAGCCGGTTAGGACCAAAAGCGTTGATTGCTATGCTGGTAGGAACGCTGGGGATCATGGTGGGCGGGCCATTTGCTTTGTGGATCGTGGGTCTGATCAGTCCGCAGACTGTTGCTGGCGAAGGTGCCGATGCGGTCTGGCGCGGGCTTGCCACCATTGCCGGAAGCTGGATCGGCGGCGGGGCTAACCAGACTGCATTAAGGGAAGTTTTTCAGCCCAGCGACGCGCTTTTTTCACAAATGGTGGCGGTGGATGTGCTTGTTGCAGAGCTATGGATGGCATTTCTGATCTACGGGGCAGGAAATGCCGTACGGATCGACCGCTGGCTCGGCGCTGACAGCCGGCCCATTGAGCAGATAAAGCAACATCTTGATATACAGAACAAAACCAACGAGAACACGCCTGCCATGCGGGATTACATTTTCATGGGAGCAGCGGGCTTCGGCGCCACGGGAGCAGCACACTTTCTTGCAGACAATATCACGCCGTATCTGTCCGAAAACTACCCTTTTTTAGCTAAATACAGCCTTACCTCACCATTTTTCTGGGTGGTAACCATTGCTACATTCATTGGAATCGCCCTTTCGCTGACGCCTGTGCGAAGACTGGAACATGTGGGCGCCTCCAAGCTTGGTTCGGTATTCCTATATGTGCTGGTGGCAACGATCGGAATGCAGATGGATCTGGGTGCGGTGGCAGGAAATCCGGGACTTTTTGCTATTGGCCTGATCTGGATCCTGACCCATGCCATCATTTTGGTTCTGGTTTGCAAATGGCTTAAAATCCCGTTCTTTTTTCTGGCAGTGGGAAGTCAGGCGAATGTGGGTGGCTCAGCTTCGGCGTCTGTGGTGGCCGCTGCCTTTCACCCGTCACTGGCAACCGTCGGGGTTTTGCTTGCGATTCTGGGCTATGCGATCGGCACCTATGGGGGTTACCTGACGGCGCTGGTTATGCAATGGATCAGCGAGGGCTGACCTACAAATCCAGCACAAGACCATCATAGGCCAGATGCACATGAGCAGGCAGCTCATTTTCAATGTCGGCATGCTTTCCTAGCTTATGGCTCATATGCACCAGATAGGCCTTTGGAACTTGCAGTTTTTCAATCAGTTCCAAAGATTGAGATAAAGTAAAATGAGAAAGATGCGGCTCTTTTTGCAGCGTATCCAAAACCAGGACCTTCGATCCTAAGATCTTTTGCTGCTCTTTTTCAGAAATAAAATTGGCATCGGTAATGTAAGTAAAATCACCAACCCGGTAGCCGTAAACCGGCAACTTGTGGTGCATGGCCTCAATAGGCGTGAAGGTTACACTATGCACATCAAATGGCTCATTATCAATGTTATGAAGTTCAAAATGCGGCACGCCCGGATATCTTTTTTCAGAAAAAGCGTAGGCGAACTCGTTTTGAATCTGCATTAAAACAGATTCTCTTCCGTAAAGTGGAATATCACGCTGGCTGCGGTGGTTGAAGGCGCGGATATCGTCGAGTCCGGCGGTGTGGTCCTTGTGCTGATGCGTAAAAATAGCTGCATCCAGGTCCTTTACATTGGCCCGGAGCATTTGCTGACGAAAGTCGGGCCCGGTGTCAATAACGAAAGATTTGCCATAAACCTGGATCCAAACGGAAGTCCTTAAACGCTTGTCGCGCGGGTCATCAGATCGGCAAACGGCACATTCACAGGCAATAACCGGTATTCCCTGTGATGTGCCGGTCCCTAAAAATATAATCCTCATCAGGTTTATTCTGTCAAATGCGCGACCACTTCAACCAGACGGTCAAAATTCAAAGGTTTCATCAGCGCATCGTCAAATCCTGCTTGTTTAAAGTCTTCATCCGAATAGTTTTTGGCGTTTCCGGTAATGGCAACAATGGGCGTTTTAGCCTTTTTCTCGTTAGGCAATTTGCGGATGCTTCTTGCGCACTCCATTCCATCCATCACAGGCATATTGATATCCAGCAAAATAATATCGAAATCCTCTTTTTCAAGAAGCTGCAAAACCTGCTCTCCGTTTTTCACGGACGTGATCTCGTAATGTTGAAATTCCAGAATCTTCCTTGCCAGATTTTGAATAACTGAGCTGTCTTCGGCAATGAGTACTCGTTTGGTGTATGACATATGATGGGTCAGGTATTGTGTTTAATAATTTGCCAGGGTCAATTTAGGGATATTTCATCCAAAGTCGCAACCTGGCGTGGTGCGAAGATTCAAAATTATCATAAAAAAGTAAATAAACATGTTATACTGTTTCAAAGCACCGTTTCGGGTGTAAGTTTGTGGTCCGATAAAAAATGATGAAGCGATATGTTCAAAAATAAAGTAATGCGATATAGCACCATTGCGATGGTAATCGCGATTCTAGCCTATTTTATAATAGAAAATTTCTCCGGAGCCGGCCCCAACACAAGCACCGATAATGCGGTCACTGATCCTGAACAGTATAAAAATGCGATACTTAAAGAGCGGGAAGCGAAAGATGAGCAGTTTAAAACAGCCGACGACTCTCCTATCAAGGACAAAGAAGGCTTTCACGGTCTGCATTACTTTCAGCCTGACCTGACTTACCGCATCCGGGCGAGCATTTCGCCTTATACCAGTGATGATAAAGAAGTTATTGTCAAATACACAGACGGCACATCCGAGAAATATGAGAAATATGGTTATGCCCATTTCAAAATCGGTGATCAGGCTTTAAAACTGCTCCTGCTGAAAAACGAGAGCGTGATTTCAGTGCTTTTCAAAGATGCATCTAACGGAAAACAAACGTATGGGGGTGGCCGCTACCTGGATTACCCCCTTTCAGAGGTTAAAAATAATGTCATCATCCTCGATTTCAACAAGGCATATAATCCCTATTGCGTATATCAGGAAACTTACGCATGTCCGGTTCCGCCAGCCGAAAACACGCTTTCTGTTGCCATACCCGCTGGTGAACAAATGGAAATTCTGATTCATAACGAATAGGGCAGTTTTATTTAAACATTTTGAAAAGGCAATAACTATCGCAGCCTTGCGGCGTCGTTCCAGTTAAATCCTTAATTTTGTAATCCGGCTTCCAAGTCGGTTGAATCCATATTTTTGAAAGCATTCGCATGAAGATCTCCTATAAGTGGCTTAAAGAATTAATAGAAATAACAGAATCTCCGGAAGAAATCGGCAAAATACTGACCGCAACCGGACTGGAAGTCGAAAGCATTGAGGAGATTGAATCCATCAAAGGAGGTCTGCAAGGCGTTGTGATCGGTGAGGTGCTTACCCGCGAAAAACATCCGGAAGCCGACCGTCTGAGCCTGACGACCGTTGATGTGGGCGGTGAAAATCCATTATCCATTGTTTGTGGCGCCGCTAATGTGGCTGCCGGTCAGAAAGTGGTGGTAGCAACCGTTGGAGCCACATTATATCCGACGGGAAGCGACCAGCCATTGGTTTTAAAGAAATCAAAAATCAGGGGCGCTCTGTCGGAAGGAATGATCTGCGCCGAAGATGAATTAGGGGTCGGCTCGTCACACGACGGGATTTTGGTGCTGGACACTGATCTTCCCAACGGCACACCAGCCAGCGAATATTTTGGTATCTCTTCTGATTATCTAATAGAAATCGGCCTTACGCCTAACCGTGCAGACGCGGCATCACATTATGGGGTTGCGCGTGACCTGAAAGCCTATTTTAATCGTGAGATAAAACTTCCGTCCGTTGATGATTTTGCAGTCAATAACGAAAACCTACCATTTGAAGTCGAAGTACGCAATCCGGAAGCTGCGCCCCGATATGCCGGCCTGACCATCACCGGTTTGAAAGTAGCCGAATCACCCGAGTGGCTGAAACAGCGACTGGCAACGATCGGAATCCGCTCGATTAATAACATTGTTGACATTACAAATTTTATCTGCCATGAGCTGGGCCAGCCCATGCATGCATTTGATGCCGATAAGGTTACCGGCAACAAGGTGATCGTTACCACCGTGCCAGCTGAGACAACATTTGTGACATTGGATGGCGTGGAAAGGAAACTTTCGGATTCTGATCTGATGATCTGCAATGCAGGGACAGGCGGCAATCCGGAGCCTATGTGCATTGCCGGGATTTTTGGCGGGCTCACTTCTGGTGTCACCAATGAAACCACTTCCATATTCCTTGAATCTGCCTATTTCTCGCCTGTATGGGTGCGTAAAACGGCACAGCGCTTTGCATTAAAAACGGATTCTTCTTTCCGCTTCGAGCGTGGAACGGACCCTAATATGCCTTTGTATGCGTTGAAAAGGGCAGCATTGCTGATACAGGAAATTGCAGGCGGCACTGTTTCCTCCAACATTACAGACATTTACCCAGATCCAGTTGCGGATTTTGAAGTGAAAATGACTTACCGCAACATTGACAGGTTGATTGGTAAATCATTGGATAAAACACTCATTACTAATATTCTAAGCGGCCTGGATATAAAAATTCAGGACCAAACCGAAGCCGGTTTTACGGCCATAGTGCCACCTTACCGCGTGGACGTGCAGCGGGAAGCGGATGTGATTGAAGAAATCCTGCGCATTTACGGTTTCGGCCAAGTGGAACTCTCTGAGGCGCTTAGCTCGGATTATTTGTCAGACTTCCCTGTTAATGATCCTGAAAAACTAAAACTGCGCGTTGCCGAGCTGCTGGTGGCAAATGGTTTTAACGAAATGATCAATAATTCGCTGACCAAGCCCGATTACCATGCCTCATTAGCGGAAAGTATTCAGGGTAACCCGGTCAAGATCCTGAATTATCTGAGCGAAGACCTGTCCGTGATGCGCCAGACGCTGATTTTTTCCGGTTTGGAGGTCATAGCTTACAATAGCAACCGCCGCCAGAAGGATTTGAAGCTTTTTGAGTTTGGCAAAACCTATAACGAGATCAGCGAAAAATATGTTGAAAAAGAAAGACTGGCTGTTTTCTTAACGGGCAACATAGGACAGGAAAGCTGGTTTGAGAAGTCACGTGAAGTCGTTTTCCATGATCTGGCAGGCTTTGTTATGCAGGTTTTATCAGCGGTTAAGATCAAGGATGTGGAAAGGGCTGAGGCAGATGCGGCGATTTTTAAATTTGGAACAACATTAACATTAAACCGCAAGCCTGTTGTCACATTTGGACAACTTCAAGCGGCTATTGCTAAAAAGCTTGATATTAAGGCGCCTGTTTTTTACGCAGATTTTGATTGGGATTATATGCTCAAACAATACGATGCGTTTGTCCAGTACAAAGAAGTAGCGAAGTTTCCCGAAGTGCGCCGGGATCTTTCGGTTGTGGTTAACAAGAACATTACTTTTGACGAGCTGCGCCAGATCGCGTATAAGACGGAAAGGCAGCTTTTGCGCGCAGTAAACGTGTTTGATGTCTATGAAGGCGCGAACCTGGGAGGTAAGAAATCGTATTCGGTAAGCTTCATTTTACAGGACGATCAGCAAACATTGACCGACAAAGTGATTGACAAAACCATGCAGCGGTTGATTTCTGCTTACGAACGGGAATTTGAGGCCGTGATCAGGAAATAAGAGTTTTGGTTGACAGCATTATTAAGGCCAAAAAAATGGAAAGGAGCATCGAGCGCATCATTGAGCATAAGTTGACCGACCTTGAGAAAAAACTCGAGTTCCTGATCAACATTAAAGAGAAACTAAACTGGTCAATATCAGAGCTGCAACGCGAAAATGCCGAACTGCGTGCATCGAATAACCAACTCAAGGAAGAAGCAAAAGAAATAAAGAAAAAATACACTAGTTTGGAAAAAGACTTTAATAAGTCTAAAAGTTTCGCTAAAATTGTCACTAGTAAACTGACACCAACAAGCGGAATCGCCGAACTGAAAGACTCAGTTGAAAGATATATACAAGAGATCGATAAGTGCATAGAATTGCTTGAAGATACCTTATGAAAAAAAATAACATACCCAATCCGGACGTTTCTGTCTTTATAAAACTGCTGGACAGGGGTTTCAAACTGAGCGTTCCGGCGGATCAGGAGAAATTCTACAGGGATGGGTATGAGGTGTTCATGCAACGCGTGCAGCAGCATAAATTAAAAGGAAAAGTATACGGTGACATTGAAGCAATTGCACTTACTTCTATTGAATGCCTTGTAGCATTACAACGGAACCAGGAGCAAATGGATAATTTGGTGATGGCTTTTAAAAACAGGGTAGAAAAGCTTGATGAAACCATTACCAGCGCGATAGAAGGCTAAAAGCTCGGCACCAAAAACCTTTATTTATACGGATTACTCTTTATCTTCTTTCAATCCTTTCATCTTCGGCATTTTCACGCGGGTTAGTCGGTAAAACCAACTATATATAACCTTACTGAAATGTCAAATTCATTAATTTTCATCCTTGTCCTGTCCGACATTATCGCCATTGGTGTGGGGATTTTCGCAGGAAAATTCATTTTTCAGAGGTCGTTTGACCAGAAAGAAAAGGAAGCGCAGGAGCGCGCAGCCGAAATTCTCCGTAATGCCGAAAGTGCTGCTGAAAACATAAAGAAAGATCGAATCCTTGAAGCCAAGGAAAAATACCTGAGACTAAAAGGTGAGTTTGAAGAAGATGCCAACAAAAAACGCGTGATCCTTCAAACCAATGAGCAAAAATTAAAGCAGCGCGAGCAAAGCCTTAACCAGACCATTGAAGCAAACAAGCGTCGCGAAAACGAGCTTGAAGCGCTGAAAACAAACTTGAACTCGCAGCTCGAAACGGCCACAAAACGCCGCGAAGAAGCAGAGAAGTCACTTGCACAACAGGTTACTCAACTAGAAAAAATCGCGAATCTTACCGCCGATCAGGCGCGTGAGCAGTTAATAGACGCATTGAAAGCAGAGGCCGACACCAGGGCCGGATCGTATGTGAAAAGTGCGATGGAAGAAGCCCGCCTTACAGCCACCAAAGAAGCCAAAAAGATTGTTATCGAAACCATCCAGCGCACGGCCGCGGAACATGCGATCGAAAACTGCGTTTCTGTTTTCAACATTGAAAACGACGATATCAAAGGAAAGATCATTGGCCGCGAGGGACGTAACATTCGCGCCCTGGAAGCTGCAACGGGCGTTGAGATCATTGTAGACGACACCCCAGAAGCGATCGTGATCTCCGGATTTGATCCGGTAAGAAGAGAAATTGCCAGACTTTCGCTGCACCGCCTGGTTCAGGACGGAAGGATCCACCCGGCCAGAATTGAAGAGGTTGTTGCCAAAACACGCAAGAACATTGACGACGAGATTGTTGAGATCGGTGAAAGAACTGTGATCGACATGGGCATACACGGGCTTCACCCTGAGCTTGTTAAGATGATCGGCCGCATGCGTTTCCGTTCTTCTTACGGGCAAAACCTGCTGCAACATTCACGTGAGGTGGCTAAGCTTTGCGCTACGATGGCTTCTGAACTTGGGCTTAACACGAAACTGGCTAAAAGAGCTGGTCTGCTGCACGATATTGGTAAGGTCTGGCCGGAAGAATCCGACCTTCCACACGCAATATTAGGTATGGAGCTGGCCAAAAAATACAAGGAAAACCCTGAGGTGTGCAACGCCATTGGTGCCCACCACGATGAAATTGAGATGACAAGCATCCTCTCCCCGATTATTCAGGTTTGTGATGCGATTTCAGGTTCTCGCCCGGGAGCACGCAGGGAAATGATGGAGTCTTACATTCAAAGGCTGCGTGATCTTGAAAACATGGCATTGTCGTTTGACGGTGTTGAAAAATGTTATGCGATCCAGGCGGGCCGCGAGCTGCGCGTGATCATTGACGCAGATAATGTTTCGGATGAAAAGGCAGGGATGCTTTCTTTCGATATTTCACAAAAAATTGAAAAAGAAATGCAGTATCCCGGACAAATTAAAATTACAGTAATCCGTGAGATGCGTTCAGTAGCGTATGCGCGTTAATCAGCCAAAAAATACATGAGTTACTCACTTCTTAGTAGTTCAGAGCTGTTGGATATCCAAACGCTCGGGGAACTGAAAAAAGCAGGTTATCAATCCCGTTCCATTAAACAGGAACTACGTGATAACCTGATCGTTAGAATTAAAAACAAAGAGAATATTTTTCCCGGCATCTGGGGTTATGAGGAAACGGTCATTCCCGACGTGGAACGTGCGATCCTTTCGATGCACAACATTAATTTTCTGGGTTTACGCGGACAAGCTAAGACGCGTATTGCGCGGATGATGATAAGCCTTCTGGACGAATACATTCCGTATGTAAAGGACTCGGAGCTGCATGACGATCCGTTGGAGCCATTATCCCGTTTTGCAAAAGACGCTATTGAAGAATATGGCGACCAGACAGAAATTGCCTGGCTGCACAGAAGCGAGCGTTATACCGAGAAACTGGCAACACCAGACGTCTCTGTGGCCGATCTTATCGGTGATGTGGACCCTATCAAGGCCGCAACATTGAAGCTGCCTTATTCGGACGAAAGAGTGATCCACTTTGGGCTTATTCCCCGCTCGCATCGCGGTATTTTCGTAATTAACGAGCTTCCCGATTTGCAGGCCAGGATCCAGGTTGCACTTTTCAATATTTTGCAGGAAGGCGACATTCAGATCCGTGGGTTCAAATTGCGTCTGCCGTTGGATATTCAGTTTGTTTTTACGGCCAACCCGGAAGACTATACCAACCGCGGAAGCATTGTGACACCATTGAAAGACCGTATCGAAAGCCAGATTGTGACGCATTATCCAAAGACAATTGAAACGGGTAAGAAAATTACGGAACAGGAAGCGATTGTTAAAACGGAACAAGTGGGCATGATCAAGGTTAATGAGCTTGCTAAAACATTGATCGAGCAGATTGCATTTGAAGCAAGAGAAAGCGAATATGTGGACAGCAAAAGTGGTGTGTCTGCGCGTTTGACGATTTCAGCTTTTGAAAGCCTTTTGAGCACGGCGGAGAGGCGAGCGTTGATCAATGGGGAGGAAAGCACTTACGTGCGCATTTCTGACCTATATGGCGTTGTCTCTGCCATTTGCGGAAAGGTTGAGCTTGTTTATGAAGGCGAGGTTGAAGGACCGGTTATTGTAGCCCAAAACCTGATCGGAAAAGCGATTCGTACCCAGTTCCTTAGCTTTTTCCCGGATCCGGAAAAGAGCAAGAAAAGCAAGATCAACCCATACGCGAAAGTGATCGAATGGTTTGGCTCAGGCAATGAAATGGAAATGCCCGGCGATATGACCGATCGCGAGTATATGGCGCGGTTGAAAACCATTGACGGACTGGACGATTTCGTGGATATGCTGAGTGCTTATTCAGGAGCGGAAGAAAAGCTGTTTATGATGGAATTCGCATTGCACGGCATGGCGGAGTTCTCACTGATCGGGAAAATGTCTTTGGATCAGGGAATGAAATTTCAGGACCTGGTTAGCAGCATGTTCTCCGGCCCAGGAGAAGATGATTATGATTTCGAGGACGATGATGATGATCGAAAACCATTTTGACATACAATAAAAAATGCCCGGCAAACACCGGGCATTTTCTTTATAAGTTATTACAGAAGCTATTCCGCCAACATTAAAGCGGAGCGCCTTCGTCTACAACATTAGGCTCGCTGGTGTCAATCAGCGCATCCGGCTCGTTGTTAACCTTCGCGCGAACTTTCGCTTCCAGTTCATCCATCAACTCGGGATTGTCCTTAATAAGCGCTTTCACGGCGTCACGGCCCTGTCCAAGACGGTTACCGTCGTAGCTAAACCATGAACCTGCTTTTTTAACGATATCCAGCTCAACTGCAAGGTCGATGATCTCTCCTACTTTAGAAATTCCTTCGCCATACATAATATCAAATTCCACAACTTTGAAAGGCGGCGCAACTTTGTTTTTCACCACCTTCACACGTGTACGGTTACCCAGGATCTGGTCAGCACTTTCTTTGATCTGACCCACACGACGGATATCCAAACGTACAGAAGCATAGTATTTCAATGCATTACCACCGGTTGTAGTCTCAGGGTTACCGAACATTACGCCGATCTTCTCACGCAACTGGTTAATGAAAATACAGCAGCATCCGGTTTTGTTAATTACACCTGTAAGCTTACGCAATGCCTGAGACATCAAACGAGCCTGTAAGCCCATTTTACTATCACCCATTTCACCTTCAAGCTCGGCGCGCGGCACAAGTGCGGCAACGGAGTCAATAACGATGATATCCACAGCACCGCTGCTGATCAGGTGTTCTGCGATCTCCAATGCCTGCTCACCGCTGTCTGGCTGCGAGATCAGCAAGTTGCTTGTATCAATGCCTAACTTCTCAGCATAGGACCTGTCGAATGCGTGTTCTGCATCAATGAATGCTGCAAGTCCGCCTTTTTTCTGAGCCTCTGCTATGCAGTGCATTGATAATGTGGTCTTACCGGAAGATTCAGGTCCGTAGATTTCCACAACACGGCCACGCGGAACGCCTCCTACTCCAAGTGCCAGATCTAGCCCCAGCGAACCTGTTGAAATAACAGGAATATCCAAAACCTTACTGTCGCTCAGGCGCATTACTGTGCCTTTTCCGTAGGTTTTGTCCAGCTTTTCGAGCGTGGTTTGTAGTGCTTTTAGTTTGTTGTCTTTATCAGTGGTTGGTTGTGCCATAAAAACGGTTACAATAATTTAGTTTGTTCATAAAAAAGCGGCTTCTGATTCCAAAAACCGCTAGATACTTGGTTTTTTTGTTGTGTAAAAATACCAAATTCCAAGCAAAAATCCAACGGGTTTTTCTTTTAAAAATATAATTTCAGGCATGATAAATACAGATAATATCAAGCGGATTTTACAACTTAGGACATTGGATTATTCTGCGTCGCGAATCATTTACCCACCGGCTTTTTGGCAGGATAAACGGTGGATAATTAATGACCGATTTCTATAATTTTGCAGCGCAATGATCTGTTTTAGAGATTCATTCCGCCTTCTTACTTAATTACCGCATTTGTGTTTAAAAAGATTTTTATTGCCATCATAGTGCTTTGCGTCCTTGCAGGGATTTATTATCGTGATATGCTCAGCTATGGCTGGATGCAGGCTTCCGGTCAGGTCAAGATCCTTATGAATGTGGAGGAAGTAACCGACGTGCTCGACGATCCTGCATTCCCCGATTCGCTTAAAGCAAGGATCCGGCTGATTGAGGAAATAAAAAAATTCGGCGTCGATTCACTTGGGTTGACGCCTTCAAAGAACTACACTACGTTCTATAATCAGCATGGAAAACCATTGATCTGGCTGATTACTGCTTCCGAGAAATACAAAATTGAGCCCTATAAATGGCACTTTCCTATCATTGGTAGTTTTCCTTACAAAGGTTTTTTTGATTCCACGCGTGCGGTGACCGAGGCGCGTGAACTGATAAATCAGGGCCTGGACACGGATATTGGAGACGTATCGGCCTGGTCCACCTTGGGTTATCTGAAAGACCCTATTTTATCAAGCATGTTAAACAGACGGGTGGGAAGCCTTGCTAACCTGATCCTGCACGAGCTCACGCATGGAACGCTTTTTGTGAAAAATAATCTGGAACTGAATGAGAACCTGGCCAGTTTTATCGGCGACCAGGGCGCTATCCGCTTTTTGAAGTTCAAGTATGGTCTGGATTCACCGGAATTACGTACATACGAATATTCAAAAAAGTACAATGATGCCTATTCGCGGCACATGCTCAGGGGAATAGGCCGGTTGGATAGTCTCTATAAGACGTTCGGGACAAACCCGGTTGCCAGCGCGCATTACGATTCTTTGAAGACGGCGCTCATTACCAACATCTTTGAAGACGCAGATACACTGCTTTCGGGGAAACGGACGTTAACAAACAAAAATCGCGGGGCGACGAGCCGCCGGGCGCCGGACCGCTGGCCGGACGGGAAGTTACCGAATAATGCATACTTCATCAGTTATCAGACTTATAAGTCAAAACAGGACATTTTTAAAATTGAGTTTGAACAAAAATTTGGAGGAAATATCAAGAAGTATCTGTCCTATTTGAAAGAAAAATATCCCTCTCTATAATTACCCTTTTAGCATGAAGAGATCGTACATCGTTATAATTGCTTTAATCACCTTTTCGCTTTTTTTCTCATTTCGGCAGTTTGAAGAGCAGGCAGCTCAGAACAGGGTTATCAATAACAAGAGCTTTGGGACGGGTGAAAGGGTCGAATACAGAGTGCATTACGGGTTTATCAATGCTGCCGAAGCCAAAGTAGAAGTAGGCAAGTCGGTTTCCATGATCAACAACCGGCCCTGCTACCGGGTCAATGTGTCGGGACGTACAGTAGGCGCGTTCGACCTCATTTCACGGGTGCGCGACACCTGGCGGTCATACATTGACACGACGGCGATCCTGCCGCATATGTTTGAGCGGCAGATCCAGGAAAACAAATATCGAAAGGATGAACGCGTCATGTTCAACCACCACAGGGACCAGGCCGTCGCAAGTGTGAAGGACGAGACCAAAACCTACAATGTCCCCAACAACATTCATGACATTATCAGCGGCTATTTCTATCTGAGAACGATCAATTTTGAACGCATTTCCGAAGGCGAAGTCATTGAAGTTCCCACATTTTTTGACGGGGAGGTTTATAAGCTGCGCGTTCGTTATGTGGGAAAAGATGTGATCAAGACCAAATATGGCAAAACCAAAGTACTCAGGATCAACCCCTTGATTCCTGACAATAAGTTCTTCAAAGGAGAAGGCGCGATGAAATTGTGGGTTTCTGATGACTCTAACAAGATTCCATTAAAAGTTGAAGTGGAACTGAAAATCGGATCTTTGGAGATGGATTTGAAGTCATATAAAGGACTTAAAAAAGACCTTGTCTGGTTTTGAAAAAGCGCTTTCGCCATTCCTGGAACTGCTTTAATGGAAACCAAAGCTCGTTCCGGCTAATGGCATAAAACGAAACCTCAACGCTTCCGAAGCTCAGATAAAACTGGGCAATGGAATCAACTTCCGGGCTTTCGAAGTCGAATATCAATGTTTTCCTTTGTATGGAGCGGAAATGCTGATCCAGCATGAATGTCCGCGCATTGCCTTTCCTTCCTTTCTGATCCGCTGCATTAAAGAGATAAATCGCTCTTCCCCCAAACCTTACAATGAGTATCCCCGCATGGATATGTCCCGAATGGAGACGCCCCGCATGAATATGCCCGGCATAGATATGCCCCGCATGGAGATGCTCATTGGATAGGCCGTAGTACAATTCTGCTTGTTGCCTGGCCTGCAATGCCTCAAAAAGTGCTTTCAAACGTATAAATGCATCCGGATCAATTCCGCCGGGAATGCACGCTGTTTGATTTTCACTAAATAATTTGATCAATGGGCTGATGTCCTCACTTCTCTGCACCTCCCAGCTATAACCCTTACTACGTACTAAATTCCGCTTTCTGTCTCTGGAATAGCCTGCATTTACTTGTTGGAGATCACCTTTCAAGTGAAGCCAGTGCGTATGCTTTTGTAAGAAATTAAAATCCGGAAAAGTGTGAGCTAATGCAGATAGCCTTATAGAATTCTCAGGATTAAAATGATAAGCTGATATGTAGGAGAATTCTGTTGAAACAAACCGGAGGAATGATTCCAACTGCAATCCGGAAAGCGGCTTTAAGGAGAATAAGCCCAGATATTGGCAAAAAAGAGGCTGATAAACTACTTGGACACCCCATTTCCTGCGAATGGGAATCGGCATGACAATGTCCGGATGCTGAATATTGGGCCATACAAGCGCCTTCCAGCTTTCGCAGACCGTGTCGAGATAGTAAGTTTGAGCGTAAATAACACATTGAAGAGATTTGCAAATGTGCTCATTCCATTTTGCGTCACAGATCTGTGCGCGTTCGATCAGTAAGGGCGTCATCTTGTTTTTCAGGTTTAAAATAAGTTTTCAAACCCTTTAGACGCCATTTGTTATTTAAAGTAACTGCGTAATTTTTGCAGCGTTTCTTCCACGTCTGGGGTTTCGCCCATCAGCAGGTTAATGCTTTGAATAGAGTGAATTACCGTGCTATGGTCGCGGCCCCCAAAATGATAACCAATTGATTTCAAAGGCAGATCTGTATATTCTTTGGCTAGGAACATGGCTAATTGACGTGGGTAAACGACTTCTTTTTTCCTGCTTTTGCTTTTCAGATCCGCAATGGTAACCTGGAAAAAGTCAGCGATCACCTCTTGAATTGTATCAATGGTCACCTCTTTATCCTCGTTCATTACAATGTTCCGCAATGTATTTTTGGCCAGCTCCACGTCTATTTCCCTGCGTGTAAGCGAAGCCTGGGCCATCAGGGAAACGATCACACCTTCCAGTTCACGCACATTGGAATTAACACTGTGCGCAATGTATTCGATCACATCATAATCGATCGAAATGCCTTCTGACTGGATCTTCTTTTGAATAATAGCGATACGCGTCTCAAAATCAGGCGTTTGCAAATCTGCCGTTAGTCCCCATTTGAAACGGGACAACAACCTGTCCTGCAAGCCTTGCAGCTCGCGCGGCGGCCGGTCACTGGTCATAATGATCTGCTTGCCAAGCTGGTGCAGATGATTAAATATATGGAAGAATGTATCCTGCGTTTTTTCTTTTCCCGACAAAAACTGAACGTCATCAATCGCCAGCACATCCACCTTCATGTAAAAATCGGTGAAATCCTGTAATGTGTTGTTTTTGATGGAATTAATAAACTGATTGGTAAATTTTTCGGAAGACACATACAACACCAGCTTGTTGTCAAAGTGGTTCATAATGTAATTTCCAATGGCTTGCACAAGGTGCGTTTTGCCCAGCCCTACCCCGCCGTACATCATCAGCGGATTAAATGACGTGAGTCCTGGCCGCTGTGCCACGGCAAATCCCGCGGACCGCGCCAGACGGTTGCAATCGCCTTCAATAAAATTATCAAACGAATAATTCGGATTCAGGTAAGTGTCCAGGTTCATGGAATCCTGGTCCTTATCCCGGTGATTGGATCCCAGCCTTGGGTCCGTTACGAAATTATCCGGCTTCGAAGAATTCGGGGACTTGGGCGTGGAAACGTTCATTGTAAGCGGCTGATGCTTATCATTGCCTTTGTCTACGATAATGGAATACTCCAACAAACCATCTCTTCCGATCGCGTAATCCAGTGCTTTCCTTAAAAGATTGACATAATTATCTTCCAGCCATTCATAGAAAAACTGGCTTGGAACCTGAATCGTAAGCACCTTACCATAAAGTTTTAAGGGCCGTATCGGTTCAAACCACGTCTTAAAACTTTGATCCGGAATATGCTGCTGAATCACTCTCAGGCAGGCATCCCAGATCTGGTCTACTTCTCTATGTGTGCTAACTCTTTCCAATGTATAAGTTGAGGAATTCAGAATATCGAAATTTAAAAGGACGGCAAAGATATAAAAATACCTGATCTCTGCAGATTAAAACCAAGGTTCAATTTAATACCTGGGCGGGCTATCTGCAAACCCACAAAATAAAATCGCATGACTTCATGTCCCTGATCTGCCGAAGGGATGGTTTGTCTCGACAACTGAAAAAGTAACTTCAAATTTGTAGCTTTGTTAGCAAGCAAAAATCGCTCACTTCCACCTTATCTGTCAAGAAATGGCTGTCCTTAACTTCTCAGAATTCAGCCCTTCCGATAACAAAGCCTGGGAACAACGGGCTGACAAAGAATTGAAAGGAAGGCTTAAAACACTATCTGATTGGACAATCGGGGCTGATCTGCATTTGGAACCTTATGTGACGCGATCGGAAATTGCTCCTGAAAAAATGGCGTCTATGCAGGCTTGTCAGAAAAAAACACCAGGCTGGCAAAACTTGCCTATGGTGAAATTCTCCGAACCGCGCGCAACCAATACAGCGATGAAACATGCCCTGGAAAACGGCGCGGATGCGATTATGCTCGACCTTGAAAATGCCAGCATAGCACATTGTGAATTCCCGAAATTGCTTCACGGAATCCGGTTAAGCGACACCGCTATTTATTTTCAAACACAGGAAAATGCTGCGGACGTTTTCAAGGAAATATCCAAAAACGCTGGTTATTATCTCAAAGGCGGCATCGCATTCGACCCGGTCGCCCACCAAATGCGCACGGGAAAATCAATTGGT
Organism: Dyadobacter alkalitolerans DSM 23607; assembly: GCF_000428845.1. Lineage (GTDB taxonomy): Bacteria > Bacteroidota > Bacteroidia > Cytophagales > Spirosomataceae > Dyadobacter > Dyadobacter alkalitolerans. Next base: position 71,430 of record NZ_AUAS01000012.1, read on the forward strand.
AACAGCATTGACGCTATTGTTTCTGTTTTGAACCAAAGCCGGAACATGCGCGAATTTCGGGCATATATGGTTGAGGGTCATTTATTTCACAACAATGTCGAAACACCAGTGCAGGAACTGGCCATGCTGATTTCGGCCACCGTCAATTACCTGGATCTGCTTACAGACAAAGGGATTTCACCATTAACAGCCTTCAACCGCGCCCTTTTCGCCATTTCAATCGGCACCAACTTCCTTTCGGAAATCGCCAAATTAAGAGCATTCCGGTTTTCACTACGAAAAATTGCAAACGCCTATCAACTGCCTGCTGAACTTTGCACGCCATTCATACAAGCACGAACCTCAATATTCAATGATGCCGCATCCGAGCCTTACACCAATATGATCCGCTCTGCCTCCGAGGCCATGAGCGCAGTAATGGGTGGATGCAATGCACTGACAGTGAGGCCATACGATGAATCAGCCAACAAGCAAAGTGACTTTTCCGCACGGATCGCGCGCAATGTATCCTCCGTTCTTGCCCACGAAAGTGCATTGGCCTATGTTGCAGATCCGGCAGCGGGCTCATACATGCTCGAAAAAATGTCGCTGGATATGGCCGACAAGGCTTGGAAATTGTTTTTGGAAATGGAAGAATCAGGAGGTTTTCAAGCATCCGTGTTAACCGCATCAAAGCCATGAAACCGGATTTCAGGAACATTCAAACGACCCATCATAACGAATCCGCTCAGCCAGAGGAACGGGCTGGCAAACCTGTGTTTACCTCGGAAGGGATCAGATTAAAAAGCATTTATAGCCAAAATGATCTTGAAGACGCCGACCATTTAGCATTCGAAGCCGGAATTCCGCCATTCGTGCGTGGGCCTTATGCGAGCATGTATCTGGAACGACCGTGGACAATCCGTCAATATGCCGGTTTTTCGACTGCTTCGGATTCCAATGCATTTTATAAGCGCAACCTGGCTGCTGGCCAGAAAGGCCTTTCCGTTGCATTCGATCTCGCAACGCATCGAGGATATGACTCGGATCATCCGCGTGTCACCGGCGATGTGGGCAAAGCGGGCGTTGCGATTGATACGGTGGAGGACATGAAAATGCTTTTTGACCAAATCCCGTTGGACCAGATGTCCGTTTCCATGACCATGAATGGCGCTGTTATTCCGGTCATGGCTTTTTTTATACTGGCCGCAGAAGAACAGGGTATTAAGCCGGAGTTATTGTCAGGAACCATTCAGAACGACATTTTGAAGGAGTTCATGGTTCGGAACACCTACATTTATCCACCAGCACCTTCCATGCGGATCGTGGGCGATATTTTTGCCTATACTTCCCGGTTCATGCCAAAGTTTAATTCCATCAGCATCAGCGGTTATCACATGCATGAAGCGGGTGCACCCGCGCACATTGAACTCGCATATACGCTTGCAGATGGATTGGAATACATCAGGACCGGGCTGAAAGCGGGCATCGCGATTGATGATTTTGCACCCAGGCTGTCATTTTTCTGGGGCATAGGAATGAATCATTTCATGGAAATCGCCAAGATGCGTGCGGGGCGGCTGCTTTGGTCAAAAATTGTAAATCAATTTAATCCCAAAAACGAAAAATCGCTGGCATTAAGGACACACTGCCAAACGAGTGGTTACAGCCTTACCGAGCAGGATCCCTATAACAATGTTACCCGGACAACCATTGAGGCCATGGCCGCCGTCATGGGGCACACGCAATCGCTGCATACCAACTCGCTCGACGAAGCCATGGCGCTTCCCACCGACTTCTCTGCCCGCATTGCGCGCAACACGCAGCTTTTTATTCAGCATGAAACGGATCTTTGCAAGGCCGTGGATCCATGGGGCGGTTCCTATTATGTGGAATACCTGACAAAAGAGCTCGCAGAAAAAGCATGGCAGTTGATTGAGGAAGTGGAAAAACTCGGCGGCATGACCAAAGCCATAGAAACCGGACTACCAAAGATGCGGATCGAAGAAGCGGCGGCAAAAAAGCAGGCACGCATTGATTCGGCCAAGGATATTATTGTAGGGGTCAATAAATTTAAAACAGAAAGCAAGGACACATTTGACATTTTACAGATTGATAACCAGGCAGTTCGGCTGTCGCAGATCGCCTCTTTGAATAAAATAAGAGAGGAACGCGATTCGCTGGCAGTTGCATTGGCGCTGAATGCTATCACGGAAGCCTGCAAGCAAAAGGGCGGCAAGGACATGTCTGTAAATTTGTTGGCACTGGCCGTCGAGGCGGCGCGCAAAAGGGCTACATTGGGGGAAATTTCTGATGCGATGGAAAAGGAATTCGGACGTTATAAATCAACCATCCGGTCTGTTTCGGGTGTTTATCAGGCAGAAGCTTCGGATGACGAAAATTTCCGGGCGGCGCTCGAATTGTCTGATCAGTTTGCAGAAATGGATGGCCGGCGCGCACGGATATTGGTTGCGAAGATGGGCCAGGACGGTCATGACCGCGGCGCCAAAGTGATCGCAACGAGCTTCGCCGACCTCGGCTTTGACGTGGACATTGGCCCACTCTTCCAGACGCCACAGGAAGTCGCGAAACAAGCAGCAGAAAATGATGTCCATGTGATCGGTGCATCGAGCCTGGCGGCAGGCCACAAAACGCTTATCCCAGAACTCATCGCCGAGCTGAAAAACATTGGTCGGGAAGACATTATGGTGATTGCGGGTGGCGTTATTCCGGCGCAGGATTATCAGTTTCTGTACGATGCGGGTGTTAAAGGCATTTTCGGGCCCGGAACCATCATTTCAATTGCTGCACAAAAGATCCTGAAAGAGCTCATGCAATCCTAGGACGCCTAATTTACGCTTCCAAAAACAAGGGAAGTGCAATTCCCTCCGAAGCCAAACGAATTGGAGAGCACATAAGCCACTTTTTTATCCTGAATTAATGCAGCAACCGGTTGCGCCTTGTGCGAGCTCATGGCGGTTTTTACATGTAAACTTGGAAATATCTCATCGTGGACGATGCTTAAGATGCTAAAAATCGCCTCAACCGCACCAGCCGCTCCTAATGTATGCCCCGTGTAAGATTTGGTGGAATTAAAAGGCGGAATTTCTTCGAATAACTTCGTCATTCCGGTTAGCTCAACTTCATCATTGTTGGGCGTCCCCGTTCCATGGGCATTAATGTAGTCGATGCGATTGAAGCTAATCCCTGCGGATTCGATGGCTTCCCGCATGGAGAGCATGGCGCCTATGGCTTCATCAGACATGGCCGATGGGTGATGCGCATCATTTGCATTGCCATATCCGGCGACTTCCGCATAAACCCGTTTATCACCAACAACGTCCTCCGCTTCCAGGACAAGATAAGCCGCCGCTTCTCCCAGATTAAGCCCATCCCGGTTTTCATCGAATGGCTTACATGCGGAAGCGGATAAGATTTTAAGTGAATTGAAACCATTAACCGTGTATTTGGCAAGGCTATCCACGCCGCCGACGATAACCCTTTTTGCCCGTCCGGACCGGATCAGTCGCGCCCCCATTAAAATCGCATTGGCAGATGACGAACAGGCTGTGTTAATGGTGTCGGAAAACCCTCTGATGTTATACTTTTCGAGTAATGTAATGGTGTGCGCTGCGCAATTGTATGATTCCAGATATTCCGATCCGCTCGTTTTCAGATTAGCATCTTCATAGAGCTGATCGGTGAGGCACATTCCGCCGACGGTTGTTGCGGAGATGAATGCTGTATCAAAAGATGAAAGCTGGTCTGCGGAAAGATTAGCGTCTTTAATTGCCTCGTCGAATGCCTTGGTAGCAAGCAAATCGGTGCGCGTGTAACCTGCGCGATCCTGCAAACCGAGCAGTTCTCTCAGCCGTTCGTTGCTGCATGCAATTTCACCGAAAGGAAGCAATGCGGCATAGCGGGAATCAAAGTGGGCTGCGGCGGTTATGCCCGTTTTTCCCTGGCGCAAATTGGCGTGGTTCTCCGAAAGGTTTTCACCAATGGCTGATATAATGCCCATTCCGGTTACCAACACCTTTTTCATATCAGGCCGTTTTTGTATTTGCTAAAATATACTCAGCCATGTGATTTACATCCACAAGGATCTTTCTTCCCTCGGCAGGATTGGTGATTTTGATCCCGTACTCTCTTTCCAGAAGCACAACCAGTTCCAGCGAATCAATTGAATCCAGGCCCAGGTCGCCGCCAAAAAGGGGTTCGTCATCTTTAATGTCCTGCGGATTGATGTCAAGTAAATTCAAATATTGTACGATCTGACTTTTAATGACGGGTTTTAAACTTTCTATGTCCATAATTTCTTTTCTGAATTCAAACTTAAATAATTCTTTCCATCCTAAGCTTAAAATAAGTGGCAAGTTGACAAAGCAGAATAAATATCCCTAAAAAGGCGAAGACGTTTTTCAGCTCCTGCCAGCTTCCGCCTTTGAGGAAAAGAATGTAGAAACCTTCCAGGCACCAGTGTAGTGGTGAAAAGTTGCTGGCAAATTGCATAAAACCGGGCATAACGAATGTCGGCACCAGGATTCCGCCTATGGCCCCGAAAATAATGATGGAAATTGCTCCGAAACCATTTGCCTGTTGCTCGGTCCGGGCATAGGCGCCGATCATTAATGCATAACTCACGGCGGCCATGCTGCTGATCAGGATCACGCAGGCGAATGCAAAGAGGTTAGTAGGAATAGTCAGTTTCGGAAGTCCGAGCTCGGGAAGGATCCATATTCCCATGGAAAATGTCAATGCTACCTGCACCACTGCTACCAGCACGTAAATGGCCATTTTACTAAACATCACCAGCATAAATGTCGTAGGCATGGTTTTCAGTCGCAGAAAACTGCCGTTAATGCGCTCTTTTACAATGTTGCTGCCCAGCGAGACGACCATAAAAAACATGGCAAAAATCGTCCAGGCAGGCACATTATGCTGTGTAGAGTTGGGAATGGCCGTCGAGTTATTGTTGCTAGCCACGATCTGGTTGATCCTGACCCGGTTGGAGATCATTTTCTTTTTCAACTCTTCCGATTGTCCACTCAGGTCCATCGTTGTGTACATCCGGTCGATCATCAGCGAATTTTCAATAACACTCATGTAGGATTGAATAATGCCCATGACCGAAAAGCTGTAATTTTCCTGTAAAACCGGGTCATTATAGAAGGAAAGCGTCGGCATTGACACCTTCTTCGTGTTAACTGAATCGCGTTCCAGCCCCAGATCGTCCATTAGAATGTTACTCACATCGGCTGCATTGCTTTCCAAACCCGAAGAGAATGCTTTTGGAATGTATAAGCCAATTAATTTTCCTCGCGATAATAATTCCGATTTCAACGACTTTTCAGCAACCGCATCCTGCGAGTCTATTTTAAAAAGGCCGGACTTTCTGAGAAGGTCAACAAGCTTATCCCCTTCCTTACCCGCGTCGTGATTGACTACGAGCAGCGGGATCTGGTTCTCATTCACCATTTTATACGCGCTGTCCTGAATAATGGTAATGATAAATACCAGCAGCAGCGGCATCAGAAACATCAGCGCCAGGCCGACCTTGTCGTTGATCAGCAGCAGATATTCTTTACGTAATGATGAAAAAACCTTGAACATATTAATCCCTGTACTCCTCCCCTGTCAGTTTGATGAATAAAGATTGCAGATTGGGAGCATCATGCGTTTTCCTCAGATCCGTCAGGTCACCTTTAGCAATAACCCTACCATGGTCAATGAGTGCAATGTGCTTGCAGAATTCCTCTGCTTCGGACATGTGATGGGAAGTGTAGATGATGGTCGTACCGGCCTTATTTATTTCCTGCAAATAGCGGATGATCGCATTGCGGCTTTGCACGTCGACCCCTACGGTGGGTTCGTCCAGGAAAAGGATATCAGGTTTATGAATCATGCCGATCGCGAGGTTAACCCGGCGTTTCATCCCGCCTGAAAACGACCCGACTTTTTTATCCGCAAACCGGGCCAATCCCAAAATTTCCAGCAAATCTTCCTGACGCGCTTCAAGCTCTTCTTTGCCCAGGTTGTACATGGCGCCGAAGTAATCCAGGTTTTGCCGCGGCGTAAGTTCCTGATAGAAAGCATATTCCTGTGGAACAAACCCTATGTGGCTTTTTCGTTCCTGTCCGAATATGGGTTGATTTTGATGGTAAAAATGAACCGTTCCCGAAGATGGCGGGATTATGCCGCAGAGGATCGAGATTAATGTTGTCTTGCCAGCACCGTTAGGGCCCAGCAAACCAAAAATGTCAGACGTAGCAATGTTCAGGGAGACGTCGGTGAGGCTGTTTTCCTGGGCGGTTTTGTATTTTTTAGAAACGTTTTGTATTTCAATGCTAACCGGTTCGGTCATATCGTAGTGCTCATTTACCAAGACTCATGCGCGACAGTTTCTGAAACGCTTCTTTCTCTACCAATCTGATATCAACCAGCATATCGGCTATTTCATCAAAATCTTTTTGTTCCGTCAACCGGCCTTTGTAAACGCCCGCCATTTTGATCGCACTCGCGCGCCACATGTCGCCTGCTTTGGTAAAGTCCTCAGAAACAGCGGACAAGCGATCATCCTGCATGTAAGCGGACGCCTCTTCCAGAAATGCCCCGTATAGGAACCGAAAACCGCCTCCGCCTGTGCCGATCTCTTCCTGCATCCGAACAATTTGTCCCAGATACAAGCTGGCTTTTTTCAGCCCAAGCTTATCGCGCCACTTGCGAATATGCCCCGCTGTGTGCCTGATGCCGTCCACGCCGGCAAAACTGCCTGGAATTTTGAGCATATCACGCACATTTCGACGGATTCCTTTGACAATTCCTTTACGGATCATATCATCGGTCACCGGTTTCACCCGTTCAGGATAGTATATGTGTCCTTTCGGGGCCAAAGGGCCTTGCGCGAAACGAACACGCGTCAGATCCGACTTGGATAATGTGGTCACATCCTCCATTACCGGATCGCTGATAAGATAATTATTGTCTTCCTGCCCGAAAACGATCAGGTTATGGGCATTGAAATGGAACCGGTATTCTTTTGGAAAATAAGTAAGGTGAAAAACGCCGACCTGGCAGGCCACTGGAACACCTTCCAGCACTTTTTTGTCCAGGAACGCTTCCGCTGAGGCCACATTTGAGAATTTTTTCCGGGTCACATCCACATTCAGTGAATTGCAAGTCCGCTTAAAAATAGCCCCCGGCATGGTCCTGAAAGAAATCGCAGGGCCGTTATTGACAGTAAGGAAAGGAATCTGAATGTAAAAAAGCCCCGAACCCATTCCAAAGGCCAGCGGCTCGGTCATGAAATCCAGACCGTGATAACGCAACAATGCCGTGGTAACCCCATTCTCACAATGTGCGGTCTGAACGTGGCGGAACTCATCCGTATGGCTATCAATATTCACTGGATCAACCTTTAAAATTTTTCAATTCCTGCAATGTAACATCAAATGCACTGGCATATTTTTCCAGCTTCCGGTCGCTTAATCCTTTAAAAATAGATGGTTTTAAATGTCTTTTGATAAAAAAAGGAAAAAACCCTGTGTAACCCGACAGAACCGACAGATCCATTAACCGGAGCTCCATATAGTAGTAGATCGGACTTTTCTCTCCGTTTGCTACGGCTTTTCTGGCGTCTGCTATCCGTTCGTTCACATCGTCCCATGCGCTATCCAGGGCCTGTTTTTTAACCTCCCAACCTCTGCTCAATGCGGTTTCGTATTTTCCGTCCTGATTTTTGACGTAACATACTTCCCTGGTAAATTTGTCCAGCGCGCCCGGGTCTTGTGGAAGGTCTTCCTTTTTCATGGATCAGAATTTAGATCAGCAAACGGTCAACATACAGAACATATAAGAGAAGCGGGAGCTTTCAGGAACTGCCAAAAGTATTTTTTCGCCCTTTTTCAGTGCTCCGCTGTAAAAAACTTCTTCAAGCATCATATAAATCGAAGCCGAACCTACATTGCCCTTGGTAACTAGGTTGGTATACCACTTTTCCTTTGAAATCGGCATGCCGTTCTCGTTACAGAAGTCTTCAATTTTGTTTTCAAAAAAGTAGCTGGACAAGTGCGGCAGGAAATAGCTCACTTCATCCATGCTGATCCCCCGTTTGTCGAGGATATCCTTTAATTTGGCAAAACCCAATTTAACAATTTTTTCTCCTAAAAGTTTCACATCCTGCTTGATACTGAACACAGACTGTTCCAGGACCTGCTCACTTTTAAAATCTTTATAGCTTTTAAGCGTGCCATCCTCCTGCTTGTCAGCGCCCATATACATGCATGCCTCCTCCTCATTGGCATAAGAGCAGCCTTCTATCCAATCAATTTTCAACGATATGCCGGACGTGTTGGGCTCGGATTCAACAAGGAAAGCGCCGGCGCCATCCGATAGCATCCAGCGTAGAAAATCTTTTTCGAATGCCAGATAAGGATTTTTTTCAAGTTTCAGAAGCTGCTGCACTTCATCCTCAAACTGATCCGCACGCAAAACGGGAGAAAGTCTTTCGGAAGCACAGGCCACCGCTTTTTGCTTTTCGCCCAGTTTTACTGACATGTAGGCATATTTGAAAGCGTGCATCCCCGCGCAGCAAACGCCCGAAGGCGACACAACCTCCACAGGGCCGGTGTCTTTCAAGTAGCCGTGCACCATGGAACCGTGTGAGGGCATCAGTTGGTCCGGGCTCGACGTAGCACAACTAATCAGGTCTACGTCCTTTATTTCCGATGTATTTTTTTCAAAAAGTTTTGTTACCGCCAACGCCGCCATTTCCGCATTGGTATGCGTCGTTGTGCCGTCTTTTAGCAGCGCATAATATCTGTTTTTTATGCCGTTATTACGTAAAACAAGTGCTTTTGATTTGGAAGGCTTTCCATTTATATATCCTAAATATGCTTCCATTTCATCATTGGAAACGGGCTCATTCGGCAAAAACTTGGCAATTCTGGTAATATATGCGTCTGACATTATTATTTGGTTTCTACACCACAAAAGTATTGTTTTTTCTTCTTAATCGCATTTCCCGTAAAAGGCACGATCAGCAAATTATATACGAAAAGGATCACGGGAGCGACCATAAACAAGGCGATCAGCAGATAATACTTGAAAAAGCTCACAAGTCTTTTCCGCTTAGCAGGAGTCGTTCCTTTTGTTTTGATCAGCTTTGCCCAGATCCTGAAAAGTTTTTTGGCACGTTGTTCAATAAAAAGAATGTCTGTCGGGATCGCGATCAAACCTGTTGCCAGAATCTCGTTCTGGAGATTGCCGTAATCTGATTTTGCTGCTGCGTTATTCACAATAGCGCCAAATTGCGATGCGCTTCGGATATCCTGCTCACTAACGCCGGGAAGTGGAAAAATATTCCATTTCCGGTCTTTTCGTCCGGTTAGCATCCAATGTAAAATGGTAAATGCGCTGATCAGATTCGACGTCCGGTCCATCAGTGGAATGTTGCCTACCAGCTGGCCGCCTGCATTCTTAATTAACTTTTTAACGCTTTCCTGAGAATTGAGCCACATATTTCTTCCTCCTATGACGGTCACAACGGGCGTACCGCGCAGGATAGACTGGAAAGTAGGGTCTTCAAGCAGGGATGTAATGGGCGGGGAAGGCGATAAAAACCAAGGCTGGTAACCTAGCACGATCAGATCGTACCGCTCGGCTGTGTATGCAATTGATCTTAGAGGAATGGTGTCTTCCTCAACACATTCCGGCATCTTATCAAAAAATTCTTCTGTAGTCCAGGGAAAAACGTAAGGTGTAACCGGGAAAATCTGGTGCCTTTCTATGCTGTTTGGATCGAATGGAGCTAAAAACTGGTCGATGATTTCATTCAACTGTCCGGTTTGCGAGTAGTTTACGACTAGTATTTTTGCCATTGATCAACAATTCCTGTTTACCTGAATTCTCACTTTAATTCACTCTCTTTCAACACTTTGGAATCCTTGGCATAATTGTAAACGATCGCTTTCAAATCATTATCCAGCTTGCCATAACCCCCTATCACTGCCTGCTTGTCTTCGTCAAGCTGCTTATTGTATTTCAAAACCTTAGGTGCATGTTCCTGAACGGTTAGTCGCAGAAACCGGTATTCTGTATTGGCCGGATTGCTTTTAATCTCATCTTCCAGCATATAAGCGCCTTTTTTGAAAGTTTTGACTTTCACCTTTACACTTTTCTGAAACCCAGCCTTTTTCATTGTCAATGCGCCTTTATAGGCGTTGATCCGGGAAGCTGGTTTTTCCTTTTCGAGATTCGCAAGTGCCTGATCGATAGCGGATTCTTCCCCACTCGACAAAGCTTTATAAAATTCCTTTTTCTCTGACTGAATAAACCGGAAGGCGGTCAGGAGTGTAAGGCTGACAAGAATGATAATTAGGGATCTTTTCATGTAACTAATCGTAGACTATTGCTGAAACAAATGATCAGACCCAGATGTTCCTAAGCCCGTTTTCTGCATTCCAAAATAGTATGATAGCTATCGCCGATCAACGGATAGGTTTCCACGATTTCGAACCCTGCCTGACGGGCCAGATCCTTCATTACTTCAACACGATACATTTTGCTGTTTCCATTCGCCATAATGGTGAAATAGAGCGATGTAGCCACCAGGCTATGATGAGCAGCCGGGAAATTCTGATTGTCGAAAAACGGTTCCAGGATGTAAAGCGTCGTGTTTTCGGAAGCTGCGTTGCAAGCATTTTCGAGGATCTGAACGATCTGCTCTTTTGAAAAGCAATCCAGAAACTGACTCATCCAGATCACATCAGCACCTTTCGGAATTTCCTGCGAGCGGTCCAGGAGGTCAATCGGGTGAAAACTAATGCGGTCCAGTAAATTCCGCTCCGTTGCATTGGCCTGTGCCACTTTCAGCTGAACCGGAAGGTCAAGTATTTTCAACCTGACATTCGGATCGTGCTTGCAGCAGGCAAATGACCATTTACCTGTGTTTCCGCCTACGTCGAAAACCAATTTGGGACTGTTCCTGAACACAATTTTTAACGCTTCGGGAAATGCATTGTCCGAATAATAATGGTCAAATTCGAACCAGGAAGTTTTGGCTGGCTCCGGTAATACAGAAAGTCCCTCGTAAATGGTGGGCCAGTCGCCCAGCACTTTCAGCCCCGCAGGTTTGCCATTCTTGAAGCTTTCAGTCATATTTTTTGCGCCTAGATAGCAAACATCATTCATGAAATTGATGTTGACCCGCGTCATTTCGTCTTTTAGGAGGAAGAAACCGATCTTGGAAATTTTAATAATGTCGTCTTCCACTTCCACAACCCCGAGAACCTCAGCGGCTTCTAGCAGCAAAGTAACACTATACTCCGACACACCGGTTTTTTCAATAATCGTCTCAATGCTGACACCCTTCCGATTGTTGCTGATAAACTGCAAAATGCCCAATTCCCGAAGCGCAACGACCGCTTGAAAATACATGGGACCAAATGCTATTTTTTGTGCTTCATACTTGGCGTCAATTGCCGACAATTCTTTTTTCATTATACGCTTTTATGGTTCATTTTTGGCCGAAGAGGCGGGTATCATTCTGTCTTTGAACTTTCTTCTGTGCTTTTTCTTTTTAAGGTCTTCCTCATGCCAGACAATGTATCTGCCCATGGTGCCCCTGAACCGCTGGAAAAAATTTTCCCTTTCCGACAGCTTCACAAAGCCTTCCCGCATAGCCAGTGTGTTGTCTACTTTGGGCTCGTACAGGTTCATCACCTTTAACGTATCGATGACAGTCGGCAAAAGCCCGATCGGCAGGTCGAAACGCTTGATGAATTTACGCATGTAGCTCGTCTGGATCGGGTCGGTAGCGAGTGCAAGTTTCGTAAAACCCAGGTCTTTTCCAAGGCGATATGAATAGTATACGTTTTCCGTGCTGTGCTCGGCTTTTTCCTCGGTAAAAATATTTTCGCGGGGTACGCCTAGTGCGTGTGCGTAATTGGCCATCACCTTACTTTCGACATAAGGCGTCGCAACTGCAGAGCCTGAGAAGATGATGTTTTTGGCGTATCCTTTTGAATAAAGGTAATGTGCCCAGTGGATACGCATTTGCAGGATCATATCCCATTTCTCGCCATTGTGCGGAAATCCGGGAACGATGACAGCATCATACGGCGACTCTTTGATTCCTGTATTGAATGCTTTTGCAGCCGACCGGTATAGCATTTTTCCGCATCCTGACAATGATAATGTAATGAGCGCCAGGAAAATGAGAGGTAAAATCCGCACGTTTATGGGTTATCAGTTAAACAGTAAGCTGTGAAGCGCTCCCCAATCTGGCGAACAAATCACAGCTTACAAAAATATGCTATGGTATCGGTAATGGACTTTAAAAATAGGCAATTCTGTCAATTTTTTAAACCTTATAGGTTTTTGCAAAGCCAGCATGAATGAGAACGAATGCAAGTAGTAACAACTTTTTCATAACATAAGGACGTTAAAATTGTGACTATAAATTGTTATCAAAGCTTTTTATCTAAAAATGCAGCCAGTGATTTTCCTGCTTTTGCGTAAGATTCCGCAATCCGGACGCCGGTGTCGAAGTCGAAGCCGCCAAACTGGCCGCCGGGAACATTGCGCATATTCAGTTGAGCAACTTTTGCAGACTTATTCGCAGATTCAACCAGATCCACTTCGTAATCCACATAGGCATTTTTACGCATTACCCCTACATTAAAGCCGGGCTCAACGAATTTGGTGCGAACGATCAATGTGTAAGTTGCATCCGGACGAGACTGAACGGCTTGCAGCCCTTTGTCAGCCATTCCTTTGTTGAAAAGTTCTTCGAATTTGGGTTCGAATCGGTTTTTCCGGTCATCGACCCAGGCCTTTTTCCAGGCGTCCCCTTTGCCTGCTTCCTTCGCATTGTATTCAGCAGATTTCTTGTCCAGATATTCTTTCTCAGTTGCAAATTTCCCAACCCCGAATTCGGAATAATCGTATTCAACGTTCACTGTTTTCTGGCCTGATAATACGGCAATGTCTCCGCTTTTCAGCTCGACTCTCTGAGCAAATGTATCTGTTGCTCCGATCGCAACAATGGCAATAACTGCTGCGTAAATGGTCTTTTTCATGTTTGTAATTTTATTTTATATGGTAATAGAGGCGTCAAATATAGATCAATTTTTCAGGTTTGCGTTTCTCCTGTTTGTATATTCTGAGGTTGAGTTCGTGAGCGGTTATGAACGCAAATGACGGCGTCACCCGAAGCCTGGATTTGAACAGTGAATGTAATTTCTCGCGAAAAAAGGCAGTGTCCAGATGATCCGGCAACTGGATAGAAATGTCATCATTTCCATACTCATTTTTGGCAACGACAACCTGATAAAGGTCGATTTCGGGCACCATATCCAGGACATCAAAAATGGCAGGTGGAAAAATGGTCGTCCCTTTGAATTTGATCATTTGCTGCTTTCTACCCACTACGGGCCCTACGCGCGGGCTAGTGCGCCCGCAAGCACAACTCTCGTAATGCACATGACATAAATCGCCTGTCCGGTAACGCAGGAGCGGCATTCCTTCAACGCCTAATGTTGAAATGACAATCTCTCCAAGCCCACCCTCTTTAACCACAATATCTTGCTCATCAACCACTTCCAGGATCAGCAGATCTTCATTCAAATGTCCGCCTCTGCCCTCGCTGCATTCAGTGAAAGCCGCGCCCATTTCCGTTGACGCATAAGTGGAGTAAAGTTTCACATCCCACTGAGAAGTGATCCGCTTACCGAGTTCATTATAGGTAAAATCCGGATTCCGGATCGGTTCACCGATGCATATGACCGATTTAATGCTGGAAGAGGCGAAATCGATGTTATTGGCAATGGCATAATCGATGAGCCGGGGAATGAATGAGGGGATGGCGATGATAACGGTAGGCGAAAAACGCTGGATCGATTCCCATTGCAAAAACGGTGCGCCCGGCCCTACCCGGATCATTCCGGCACCCAGCTTTCGGGCGCCCATCCAGTAAGCGAGCCCGGCCATAAACCGCTTGTCAATGGTGGTCATGAGCTGGTAAATGTCATGCTCGCTCCCGTCGGCGCAGCGAAACGATTCGGATTCATTTTCGGCAAGCCTTTCAATGTCCGAGTCTGTAAGATAAAATGCCACCGGATCGCTTAATGTGCCCGAAGTCGTTACATAATCCGCGATCCGGCTTTTTGGAACACACAAAAAATCATCATTGGCCGCAGCCAGATCGTCCTTCGTGGTGAAAGGCAGCTTTGCCAGATCAGCAATTGAAACAATGCTGTCCACATCCACGCCGTGTTTCCGAAACACCTTCTGGTAATAAGGAGAATGTGCCGAAACATACGCCAGCAAGTGTTTCATTTTTTGCTCCTGCGTTTCGCGGATCATATTAAAGGTCATTGGAATCAGGTTTATAACTAAAAATCAGAAAGGAGACTTTTTGGCTTTCGGTAATTTTGTCTTTGATCACAATCCTTTCTTTGAGAGAAGCCACATCGTGTTTTAAGGCTTCCCGGTAATAGCTGATCGCTTTCTTTGAATTTTTACTCTTTTTGAAATAATCCCCTAAAAACAAATAGGTGAGATAACTTTCCGGGTTATTGGCCACAAAAGCAACCTCTTCTTCGCGCGAGAGCTCGAAAGGGACACCCAGCATTACATATTTACTGATCTTTTGCTTGGTAGCCTTGAACGCCTCGAACTTCTTGTAATCATTGGAAGCCAGGAAAGGATCTGACCGAATTTTGAGTGAATCCACGGGTTTAAATGTTCCGTTGCGCGAGAAAACATCATTTAAATTGTAATAAATAAACTCCCCCAACTGGTAAGGCGGCGTTGAAATCCACATTTCCCTTTTTTCCGGCTTGAAAAGAATTCCATGATGCGCGATGAGCTGGTTCAGTGTTTTTGAATTGCCATAACCTACAAATTTATCATTAACACCCTTTTGATCGCGTAAAATAGCGGCGGCCTTGTCCACATCCAGCGGGTAAGACCGGTTCATCAGCTCATTCATGCGATCAAAACGCGACTTGGAATCTGTATCCTTGATGTTGTTAATGTTCACAGAATCAGCAATAAACGATTTACCCTGGTAATGATTGGCGCAAACCAGATAATCCTTTCCCGATTCAAAAACATCCATTTTCTGCGGCGATTTTTCAATAATAGCCGCATTATCATCGGCCGCGGAACCGATCAGTAAGGATTCGGAAACGAATGTTTCGCTCCGCTGCGCGATTTTCCTGGCTTCTTCAATGGTGCCAGCATATTGCAAAATTTCCCTGGCCAAAATAGAAATTGGCTCCTTCGCCGCAAGCGGAATGTCTGATTTTGAGGCATTTAATGTAACCGTTATGCCTTTTTCATTCATTCCCGAAACCACACCTGTAAGCCCCGCCCAGGCGTAGGAAGCGAATTTGTAACCCTTATCCGGGTTCATGAAGACGATGAGCTTGTCCTCTGCAAAAGCGTCACCCATGTAAAAATCGAAATTGCGGGCGATCAGCAATGTCGAATCCTTTGTCAATGCGTTATTGACCGCAAAAGACGTGCAGCCTACCATATTCAGATCGGTAAGCGCATGGCCGATGTCGTGTGCGGCGTGGTAATTAAGAATGCGATAATATTTGGGGCCGATGTAATTGAACTGCTCCGAAAAAGATTGGGAAACGCCGTAAATTTCCTGCTGGTTTTCTTGGGGAATATATTTGTAAATGTCCCGGTTAAACCAGCCGACAAATCCTTTCAGCACCTGCAAAAACACGCTGCTGGGAATCATTTCCTTGATCTGGTTTACGAAATGGACTTCCTGCTTCTCCATTAATTCCTTTGCAAGGATCCCGTAAATGAGCCCGCGCTCGTAAGGCTTCCCTTCCAGATACATTTCCCAGATCCCTTGCTTATTCTTTTTAAGCCAGCAATTTCCGACCGTATAATGGTCCTCGCCCACTTTTACGCGCTTGTAACTTTCGGTAGTTTTTGTACTTTCAAGTTTGGGCGCAGGAACCCGAATGCGCCAGATAAAAAGCCCGAACAAAACACCCACGATCAGCAGGAATATGCCAAAAGTTTTCAGGACGTTCCTTGTAATTTTGTTTTTAGGCCACATAATCAGGAAAGACGGGCAAATGCAGTAGTTGTACCCGGATTGAATATCAAAATTAACAATAAATGCCCATCTGTTATATAAAAAGCATCTCGGATGATTCAACGTTAGGCTTATGGCACATGTCGGAAAGCTGGCAGGATCTGAAAGAAATGGTTACCCTGCCCGAAACAGAGTTGGTGGCACTGAAAGATAAAAAAACCGACCGAAGAAGGCAGGAATGGCTTGCCTGCCGCATGCTGTTGCAGGAAATGTCCGACTTGCAGCCCGTCATTATGTATGACGAAAACCGCAAACCCCACATAAAGGATAGCGTTAAGCAGCTTTCCATGTCTCATTCCGGCGAATATGCCAGCGTATATGTGCATGATGGCAAGCCTGTGGGTGTGGATTTGCAGCAGATGAAACCCTCAATTTCCACAGGCGCCAATTATTTCCTGAACGATGCCGAAATGCAGTGGACGAATCTGAATGACAACGTCCTACTTCATTTGATCTGGTGTGCTAAGGAAGCTGTATTTAAATACGCAGGCGATGCGGATTTAGACCTGAAAAAACATATCATTACAAATCCTTTTCAGAGCAACCAAAATGGAACAATTGAGGTTTGTATTCAAAAGGAAAATGTAAACAGGTCTGTCAAAGTGCATTATGACGCATTTGAAGACTACTTACTGGCCTGGACCATTTGATTTGCACAAGTTTAAAACCTAATCCCCATATGCAGCGAGTTCTTACCATCCTCTTTTTATTAATTGCTTTCCACATTTCCGCACAGGTTCCTTCGCAGTCATCGAGTGAAATTTTTCAGAACATTAAGAAACTGAATGTATTGGGTTCGGTGCTTTATATCGCTGCGCACCCGGATGACGAGAACACATTAATGCTCTCTTATTTATCAAAAGATCAGCTGGTTAGGACAGGCTATTTATCATTAACACGAGGCGACGGCGGGCAAAACCTGATCGGTGCGGAACAGGGTTATAACATTGGCATTATCAGGACGCAGGAGCTGCTTGCTGCACGGCGGATTGATGGCGCACAGCAGTTTTTTTCACGGGCTTATGACTTTGGCTTTTCCAAAACACGCGAAGAAACACTGAATTTTTGGGATAAGGACAAAGTGCTGGGCGATGTGATCTGGATGATCCGCAAGTTCCAGCCCGACGTCATCATTACCCGTTTCCCACCCGATCCCCGCGCTGGACATGGTCACCACCAAACTTCCGCATTCCTTGCGGAACAAGGTTTCAGTCTCGCTGCTGATCCGAAATCCTATCCAGATCAACTGAAATTTGTGAAACCATGGCAAGCAAAGAGGCTGGTTTGGAACACTTACACGCCTGGCTTTACCAATAATAAACCAACTGAGGAAAAAACGCCTTTTATTCCCATAGAAATCGGCGGTTATAATGCTGTTTTGGGTAAATCTTATACAGAAATCGCGGCTGAAAGTCGCAGTCAGCATAAGAGCCAGGGATTTGGAAGTGCTCCGCAACGCGGTTCCCGGCTCGATTACTTACTTCATACTGCCGGCGTTCCAGCAAGAGAGACTCTTTTTGATGATGTTGATTTGACTTGGAAACGGGTGAAAGGCGGTGAAAAGGTGCAAGCTTTGGTTACGAATGTGATTAAAAATTTCAAAGCTGAAAAGGCGTCGGCCTCAATTCCTGATTTACTAAAAATCAACACCGAAATTAATAAACTTGATTCAGCAAATATTTATGTCAAAACAAAGAAAGATGAAATTCGCGAGCTGATCGCGCAATGCGCCGGATTATGGTTTGAAAGCAACCCAACTGATTTTTCCGCGGTCCCGGGAGACTCTGTTGATGTGAACATTACGCTTGTAAAAAGATCCGATTATCTGGTAAAATTGGTTTCACTGCGCTGGCTTGGCCAATTTTCAAAGCCGATTAGCACGGTCGCCATTCCGCCGAATCAGCTGGATGTATACAAGGCGAAAAGCAAATTACCGGCAGATTTGCCAATCAGCCAGCCTTATTGGCTTGAAAAACCAATCGACAAAGGTGTTTTCCAGATTGAAAAACAGCAGGACATCGGCTTCCCTGAAAATCGCCCGAAAACAGTTACCGAGTTCGTTTTTGAAATCGACGGGCAGCGGTTTACGTTTGTAAAACCTTGGGTTTTCAAATACACAGATCCTGCCGAAGGCGAAATTTACCGGCCGTTTGAAATTCGTCCTGCCGTGACAACCACCATTACGGAACCTGTTTTCATCTTTCCTTCATTGGAACCTAAAACGGTTACGGTTATCGTAGAAGCGCAGCGTAAAGGTGTGAAAGGTTCGGTTAAGCCCGAAATTCCTGCTGGCTGGAAATCCGTCCCCGAGTCGGCGGGCTTTGACCTGAAAGGAAAATATCAGCAGCAATATTTCTCATTCACCATTACGCCACCAGCAAATAACCAGGAAGCCAAACTGAAAGCCATTGCAACTGTGGATGGTCAGATGTTTGACAAATCCGTTAAAACCATTGCGTATCAGCACATTCCAAGCCAAACCATTTTTCCCGCTTCCGAAGCAAAACTGGCGAAAATTGATGTAAAAACGACCGTTAAAAACATTGGCTACATTGCGGGAGCAGGGGACGATGTGCCAACTGCCTTGCGACAAATGGATTGCCAGGTTACCATGCTAAATGAAGCTGGCCTGGCGAAAGATCTGGCAATTTATGATGCCATTGTTGTTGGTGTCCGAGCTTATAATACAGAGAATTATCTGGCCAATTATCAGTCCAAGCTCATGGATTATGTAAAAAATGGTGGCACAATGGTCGTTCAATACACCATTCCGGGCGGACAAAAAGTGAAGCAAATCGGGCCCTATGACATTGAGCTGGGCCGCGACAGGGTTGCTGAGGAAGATGCAGAAATGCGTTTTTTACTGCCTGAGCATCCTTTACTAAATTATCCGAACAAAATTACTGAAAAAGATTTCGACGGCTGGATCCAGGAACGCGGCTTATATTTTGCACAAACCTGGGACAAACAGAATTACCAGGCCTTGTTTTCAGCCAATGATAAGGATGAGACTTTAAAGGAAGGCAGTGTGCTATATGCCCAATATGGCAAAGGACATTACATTTATACGGGTTTGTCCTTTTTCCGGGAACTGCCAGCTGGCGTTACGGGAGCATACAGACTTTTTGCCAACATGATTTCTGCCGGCAAAAAGTAAGCATTACTTAACGTTTTTTCTGCGATTACGCTGAAAGTCTTCCAGCACAAATCCGCCCAGGCCTTGCAGGTTGCTGTAATAGGCACGCCCGTTATTCACTTGGGTGAAATTCTGTACAAATTGTTTCAGGTAGGGATCCGTCGCGATCATGAATGTCGTCACGGGAATGTCCAGCCTTCTGCATTGTGCTGCCAGGGTCAGCGTTTTGCTAATGATCTTGCGATCGAGGCCGAAGCTATTTTTGTAATAACGGATCCCTTCTTTCAGACAGGTTGGCTTACCATCCGTGATCATGAAAATCTGCTTATTACGCGTTTTTTTTCGGCGCAGAATGTCCATAGCTAGCTCCAAACCTGCCACTGTGTTCGTATGGTAAGGGCCTACTTCCAGATAAGGCAAATCCTTGATCTGGATCTGCCACGCGTCATTACCGAAAACAATAATGTCGAGCGAGTCCTTCGGATATTTACTTCTGATGAGCTCTGCCAGTGCCAATGCTACTTTTTTTGCAGGCGTGATCCGGTCTTCTCCGTATAAGATCATGGAGTGACTGATATCGATCATTACAACGGTTGCTGTGGTCGTTTTTTGCTCACGTTCCACCACTTCCAGGTCATTTTCCATCAGCATAAAATCGCCGATGCCATGGTTAACCTGCGCATTTTTGATGGATTCCGTCATCGCGATCTGGTCCAGCGTGTCACCGAACTGAAACTGACGAATGTCGCTGCTAAGCTCATCGCCTGCGCCCATATGCGGCGTGTGATGGTTTCCGCCTGTTTTCGAGCGTTTTAGCTTACCAAAAATCTCGTCCAAAGCACTTTTACGAATGCTTTTTTCAGCTTTTGGCGTCATAATGATCTTGCTCTCACCCTCCTGCTTCTCTTCTGTGATGTAACCTTTCTTTTTCAGGCCGTCGAAGAAATCGCCGATGCCATAGGAATCATTGGTCAGATTATATTGGCGATCGAGTTCACTAAGCCATGACATTGCCTCAGAAACATCGCCGGAAGTCATTAACAACAACTGCTGAAAGATGTCGAACAGTTGCTCAAACTTGCTGTTTGGGCCTTGTTCGGCTGGAATAAATTTTGAAAAACGATGTCCGCGCATATAAATCAGGCTTAAAAAGATCTCGAAAAAGAGACGGCTACTTTCAAATTTAATCGAAAGTAGCCGCATATTCATTCATATTTTAAAAGACTACGCTTCTTCCGCACAGAACTCTTCAAATGCCATTTGCAAATGTTGTGCAATCATTTCAGCCGAACGGCCTTCAATGTGATGACGCTCAACAAAGTGGATCAATTCACCATCTTTGAAAAGCGCTACTGCCGGTGAAGACGGAGGATATGGCAATGTATATTCGCGCATTTTAGCGACTGCTTCCAGATCAGCTCCTGCAAAAACGGTTGCCAGATGATCAGGCTTAATCTCGCTGCGTGACAAAGCTGCTGTTACACCCGGACGGGCCGCGCCAGCCGCGCATCCGCAGACCGAATTGATCACAACCAAAGCTGTGCCTTTTGTAGTTTGCATAAAGTTGTCAACTTCCTCAGCCGTTGTCAAATCCTGAAAACCAACATTAACCAGTTCAGCCTTCATCGGAGCCACTAATTGTGGTGGATACATATTTTCTAAAAATTAAAGTTTATGATAAAATTATATTCTTCTCAGCCGGGAACTACATGAACCCAAGTTCAAGTTTTGCTTCTTCCGACATCATTTCTGTTGTATAAGGTGGATCAAATGTCAGTTCAAGACTCACATCATTCACCCCTTCCACTTCACGGATCTTCTGTTCTACTTCGCCTGGCAATGTTCCCGCGGATGGGCAGGACGGCGATGTCAGTGTCATGGATACAAACACATTATTGACAGGGAAAATTTTCAAATCGTAAATCAGCCCCAACTCATACACATCCACCGGAATCTCCGGATCGTACACAGTTTTAATGGCCTTAACAACTTCTTCCCTTAATTCTGACTCTGACATTTTATATAAATTTACTGATCTGAATTAATTCGCTGTATTAAAGGAGCGTGCCTGGAAAGCAACACCATAAGCCTTCATCTGCTTCAACATTGACGCAAGGCCGTTCGACCGGGTTTGCGCAAGATGCTGGTGTAGTCCAACGCGTTCCATGAAATAAAGGTCCGCACTGGCAATTTCCTTCGGCGTATGCCCTGACAAGACTTTCACAAGCATGCTGACCAGTCCGCGAACAATAATTGCATCACTATCCGCTTCAAATTTTAATAAATCGCCATCCATGTAAGCATTCAGCCACACGCGGGATTGGCAACCCTTTATTATATTATCCTCAGTCTTGTATTGTTCCTCTAAAGGCGGGAACTGCTTTCCGAGATCTATAATATACTCGTACTTACTCTCCCAATCATCAAACAATTCAAAATCCGAAATTAGTTCGTCCTGTATCTCGTTTATGGTCATTGTATTTTTAAATTATGCAGCAGCGGTTCTGGTCTCGACCCAATGAATCAGTGTCTCCGCTAATTTGAGACCTGTTTTTGACACATCTGCTGACCGATTTCCATCGTAACTCATAGCCAAGTGAAGCGTATCATAGGCATCGTTGAATGTCGTAAGAGCCTTTTTGTCCACTTTGCTCAACTCGTTTTGATACCATTCGACACTTTTGCGACCTTTGGTTTTTTTACCAAGTAAACTCTCCAAAGCCACCAGCACACCCGTATAAGCAGCATGTCCTGCAAGCTTTACATATTTCTTGTCCTGATAAAACCCATCCTCTTTCTTCGCTTTCTCTCTTAAAATTTCTTTTGCGTTATCCAGATAACGCTTGGCTTCTTGTACTGTGTTTGGCATAGGTGTATATAGGTTTGGTTTAAAATTCGGAGGTTAATTTAATGATATTATCCGAGCATTCTTTTCACTTTATGCAAGCCCTGGATCAAAAGATCGATTTCTTCTGTCGTGTTGTAAACAGCAAATGAGGCGCGGGTGGTTCCGGTAATGTTGAAGCGTCGCATGAGTGGTTGGGTGCAATGGTGCCCTGTGCGAACTGCTATGCCCTGCTGATCCAGCAATACGCCCATATCCTGGTGGTGAATGCCATCAATCACAAACGAAAGCACACTCACTTTTTCTTTTGCCCGACCGATAATCCTCAGTCCTTGAATGTCCTTTACAGCCTCCGTTGCATATTCCAGCAACTTATGTTCGTGCGCTGCAATGTTGGATTTGCCCAATGTATCCACATAATCCAATGCATACTTCGCGGCCACAACGTCTGCAATGTTAGGCGTTCCTGCTTCGAACTTGTAGGGCAGTTCATTATATGTTGTTTTCTCAAAAGTCACTTCCTTAATCATTTCCCCACCACCGCGATAAGGAGGCATGGCATCCAGCAGTTCTTTTTTGCCATACAAAATCCCCATTCCTGTAGGGCCGTAGATTTTGTGCAGGGATAATGAATAAAAGTCGCAATCCAGGTCCTGAACGTCCAAATGCAAATGCGAGCTCGCCTGCGCGCCGTCCAGCAGCACTTTTGCGCCAACGGCATGTGCTTTTGCAATGATCTCTTTCACAGGATTAATGGTGCCCAGCGAATTGGAAACATGCACGACAGACACGAATTTCGTCCGTTCTGTCAGCAGTTTCTCATATTCATCCATCAACAATTCACCCTCATCATTGATCGGAATTACTTTTAAAATACAACCCTTTTCCTCGCAAAGCATCTGCCAAGGAACAATGTTGGAATGGTGTTCCATGGTTGAAATGATCACCTCATCACCGGCTTTCAGGAATGTGCGGCCGTAACTGGATGCTACGAGATTGATCCCGTCTGTGGTTCCGTAAGTAAAGATAATTTCCTCAGGAAGCGGTGCGTTCAGAAATGTCTGTAAACGACGGCGCGATTGTTCAAATGCCGAAGTCGCTTTCTCTGCAAGGTGATGGATTCCACGGTGAATGTTGGCGTTATAATGCTCATAATAACCCGACAGCGCATCCAAAACCAGACGGGGTTTCTGCGTTGTTGCCGCATTATCGAAGTAAACCAGCTGCTTTCCGTTCACGATTTCATTCAGGATCGGGAAGTCATTTCTGATGGATGCTATATCAAGATTGTTGCTCATTATGACAGGTATTTAAGAAAAATACCCAACCCAATAATGACAGGTTGGGTAGCAATAAGATGAAGCCTGAGTAATGTCAGACGATTATTTTGAAGCTAGTTTCTGAGCAATTACGTTTTCAAGATATTCACGGACCGAGTCGATTTTGATCTGTGAAACTACATCGGCGCAAAACGCAAACATCAGCAATGCCATCGCTTCCGGTTGCGAGATCCCGCGTGAACGCATGTAAAATAACGCTTCCTCATCAATCTGCCCGGTTGTAGTTCCGTGTGAACATTTCACGTCGTCAGCAAAAATTTCAAGCTGCGGCTTCGTGTTCATAGTCGCTTCGGTCGACAGGACAATGTTCTTACAGGATTGAAAAGCATTGGTCTTCTGCGCGTCTTCACGAACAAATATTTTTCCGTTGAAAACACCTTTCGATTTATCCCTCAAAATCCCTTTGTACAATTCATTACTTTCGGAATTAGGTTTGCGGTGATCTGCAACGGTATGGTTATCAACATGCTGCGTTCCATCCGGAAAATACAAACCGTACATGTGCGCGTCGCAACGCTCCCCGTCCAGGATAATGTTCAGGTTGTTACGGGTAAAACGTCCGTTGAGCGTAACCGTTCCCGCGTAAAAGTGCGAGCGGTCGAGCATCCGAACCTGCGTTGTGCCGATATGATAAGCATTATCGCTTTCGTTCTGAACTTTGTAATATTCAACATTCGCGTCCTCTGCAACGTAGATTTCTGTAACTGCATTGGTAAAAGAACGCTGCGTTCCCAAAGTCCGGAAGGCTTCGGCGAGCTTCACTTGTGCATTACGGCCAACAGAAATGATGTTCCTCGGCTGGCTACCCACATGCTCGGTTCTTGCGTCACTCAGGAAGCGCAGGATTACCGGATGCTCCACTACTTTATTATCAGCAATGTGAATAAAAATGCCATCCTGTGCAAAAGCCGTGTTCAGCGCAGTAAAGGCATCGTCCTGGTCTTTTACCAACTCATTGAAATAAGAATTGACCAAAGCAGGATTGCTTTTATAAGCTTCGGACAGTGAGCTGATCGTGATCTGATCCTGTGATGAAATGATGCGGGACAGCTCGGCGTTATAATGTCCGTTTACAAAATAGATAATGTTCGCATCCTGTGCCGGAATCTTTAAATCTTCCAGATCCGCCAGTTCGAGCGAGCTGCCTGCATTAAAATTATAAGAAACGCTGATCAGATCCTTTACATTGGAATACTTCCACTCCTCGTTTCTGGTTGTCGGGAAACCCAACTTATCGAATTCAGCCAGTGCTGCTCGTTTTTTCTGGTGAAAAGCTGATGAAGCCTCCCCATTCATTACGGACTCGCGGGCATGAAAATCCGCGACCAGCCTGGTTTTTAAATCTATTGTTTCGGTACTCATTGATGTATCAGTTGTTACTTTAAATGTTAAGAGTGCTCAGGTGTAATCCCTAATGTATTCTTAACCAACGGCTTCTACTTCCGCTTTGATCCAGTCGTAACCTTTTTCTTCCAATTCCAGCGCCAGCTCCTTAGGACCGGATTTCACAATCCTGCCTCTGTAAAGCACGTGTACATAATCAGGAACAATATAGTCCAGAAGGCGCTGATAGTGCGTAACCACGATGGTTGCACGCTCAGGAGAACGCAATGAATTAACTCCTTCTGAAACAATGCGCAATGCATCAATATCCAAACCAGAATCGGTTTCGTCGAGGATAGCCAGTTTAGGTTCAAGCACGGCCATCTGGAAAATTTCGTTGCGTTTTTTCTCACCGCCCGAAAATCCTTCATTCAAAGCACGTTTCAGTAACGAATCGTTCATGCTTACCAACTTCGCCTTTTCACGCACCATTTTAAGGAATTGTGCAGCGTCCAGCGGGCTTTCGCCTCTATATTTACGGATTTCATTTACAGCAGTTTTCAGGAAATTGATGGTGGTAACACCAGGAATTTCAACAGGATATTGGAATGCAAGAAAAATACCTTCCGCAGCTCTGTGCTCAGGCGCCATTTCAAGAATATCTTTTCCGTCAAATACTACCGAGCCGCCAGTAACTTCATATTCCTCTCTTCCAGCTAGAACAGATGCCAAAGTGCTTTTACCAGACCCATTAGGTCCCATAATCGCATGCACTTCACCTGGCTTAACTTCCAGGTTGATGCCTTTTAATATTTCCTTACCTTCAATCGAGGCACGCAAGTCATTAATAGAGAGCATAACTTATTTATACTTAAAATACAGTTCGTGGTAAATTTACCGCAAAAGTAACACGCTTTGGGCGTAAAAGAAAATAGCGGTAAATGTGTGCAGTTATATCCTGCATATAATGTACAACCTTTTTAAAGAGCGCCTTGTTCCCCGGATTTGGATA
The DNA here is from genome assembly GCF_000428845.1 of Dyadobacter alkalitolerans DSM 23607. Taxonomy (GTDB): domain Bacteria; phylum Bacteroidota; class Bacteroidia; order Cytophagales; family Spirosomataceae; genus Dyadobacter; species Dyadobacter alkalitolerans. The sequence continues at coordinate 97,191 of NZ_AUAS01000012.1, forward strand.
TTTCTAATGTTAAAACCCTGCCTGTAAGCACATACGCCGTAGGCCGGTTTTTAATTGAAAAAGAAACATTTACTTTGCGCACAACACACGTCCACAAATCATTTATGCGTACAGACACCACAGTTGGCACTGCTATAAACGTTGCTTCCGAAACCGGCACATTAAAACGCCTCCTGATCCATAGCCCCGACCGCGGCCTCGGTAAAGTTGTGCCCAACAAAGCGCAGGATTGGCTTTTTGAAGATATCGTTCACCTGGACACGATGCGTCGGGGCGAATATGACTACTATGTAAAACTGCTGCTTTACTTCCTCGACCCGGAAAAAATCAAGGGAAAACTGGCCGACATTGACAATGACCCTACCCGCTCGTTTTTCATCCCCGGTTCTGAAAAATACTTCGATTCCGACTGTGTAGTTGACATTCAAAAGCTGCTGGGGGAAATTCTGGAAAATAGTGAGGTTCGGGTAAAACTTACAGCGGCCATTTGCGGCATTGAACGATGTTCCTACCATACGCAGGAAGAACTCAACCAATATGACCCGCACGAACTGGCGAAAATCTTCATTTCCGGCTCCTATTCCGATAAACGAATGCTTTTTGCCCCACTGCCCAACCTCATCTTCATGCGGGACATCGGCATTGTGATCAATGATCATATTTTGTTAAACAAACCAGCTAAAAATGCCCGGACAAGGGAATCGATACTGGCGCAGTTTATTTTCTTTTATCATCCAATGTTTGCCGAAATAAAAAGCCGCATCATTGAAATACCCGAAAATGAACGCCACTTTTTGCTGCCGGATGATGAAAAAGCGAGCGATTACCACCGCTGCACGCTTGAAGGCGGCGATGTAATGATGGTGGCGCCTAACCATTTGGTAATCGGTTGCAGTGAACGGACTTCGCTTTATGCCGCGCAACAGGTAATGAAATTGTTGTTCGAAAAAAATGTCGTGACCACCATTACCATTGTAAAAATCCCTAAAAAGCGGGATTACATGCATATTGACACCATTTTTACGCAGGTTAAAAAAAATGTCTGGGTGCTTCTGGGTTCACTGGCACGCCTGGGAGACGAAGCTAAAAAGCAGGATGTGCTTCATTTTTTTGGCCCGCAGGATACAAATAAGGAATTCAGGATTTTGCAATTTATACAAGGCCAGGAACACAGCCCGACTGAGATAGAAAACCTGGAAGATCTGCTTACATCAATCAGCGTCAATGATCTAGGTGTTACGGAACCTGTCAAATTCATTTATTCGGGCGATAACGAATTCCCTTACGGCGAGCGAGAGCAATGGACAGATTCCTGTAATCTGTTAGCATTAAAAGACGGCGTTGTTGTGGGTTACGACAGAAATGATAAAACGCTGGATGCATTCCGGAAGCACGGTTATCAGGTGATCAGTGCTAAGGATTTGATACAAAAACTGGAAGACGATGAGCTGTCGGTGGAAACCTTGACAGATACTTTCATCACGCTTCCATCCGCTGAACTTTCACGTGCACGGGGCGGCTCGCATTGCATGAGTATGCCCATTTTGCGTAGCGTGCCCCGGTAAATTTTATATTGTAATCGCGGCGTTTCGGTTGTAAATTGCAGTAGACATTTATTCAACACTCCTATGCGCGTAATCACTTCATCCGCCCAGATCCAGCCTCAATCGACCTCCCGGATCATGATGATCAGGCCGGTTAAATTTGGTTTTAATGCAGAAACTGCGGAAAGCAACGAGTTTCAGCAAAAAGCATTTGCGCAAAGCACGCAGGAAACCGCCGGCGACCTGGCAAAGGAAGAATTTGACCTTATGATCGATCAGTTGAAAAAAGCGGGCATCGATCTCCATATTTTTGATGATAATGAGGACATTCTGAGGCCGGACGCGGTTTTTTCCAACAACTGGGTCTCCTTTCACCAAAGCGGTAAAGTGGTTTTGTATCCAATGATGGCCGAAAACCGCCGGGCCGAACGCCGACTGGACATTATCGAACGCTTAAAAGATGATTTCAAAATTGAGGAAATCATCGACCTCAGCTATTTCGAGGAGCAGGGAAAATTTCTCGAAGGGACTGGCAGCATGGTACTGGACCGTCGTTATAAAATCGCTTACGCCTGCCTCTCACCAAGAACCCATCCGGATGTGCTGGAAGCATTTGCGGATGCGTTAGGTTATGAAATTGTGGCATTTTCGGCTTCGGATGAAAATGACAAGCCTGTCTATCACACCAATGTTATTATGTGCGTAGGTGATGTGTTCGCGGTGGTTTGCCTGGAAGCGATCAAAGATCCGGATCAGCGCCAGATGGTGAGGGCGGCGCTCGAAGAAACGAAAAAATACATTATTGAAATATCATTTGACCAGGTGCGGCATTTTGCGGGGAACATGTTAATGGTACGAAATACCAAGCAAGACAAGTTTTTAATCATGTCTACCCAAGCCTACGATTCGCTGACCAGCCACCAGCGGCAGGCATTAAGCGACTATGCTCGTATTTTACATACTGATCTTGGTGTAATTGAGGGCAACGGCGGAGGTTCGGCGCGCTGTATGATGACTGAAATTCATCTTCCGAGAAAATGAAGTCCCTATAAAACAAAAATGCTCCTCATCGGGAGCATTTTTGTAATTCGTAACCCTCATAAAAACAATTAATCCCTAATATCGGCTTTCGCTTTTGCGATTTTCTCTTTTGTTTCTGCTTTAAATGCATCCCATTTATCAGCAGTTTCGTTCTGAGCATCTTTCCAGGAAGCTTGCAAATCCTCTTTTTCTTCGTTCAGTTCTTTCTTGCGGTCTCTCCACTTCGCTTTTTCCTTGTCAGTGGCCTTTTCCATTTTGGCGTCTGCGTCTTCTATTTTCTTGTCTAGCTTCGCAACAGCCTCATCTATATCTGCTTTCAACGATTCTTTATCCTCTTTCACTTTCGCCTCGAAATCATTGCCTGCGTCTTTGATATCCGATTTTGCTTCAGCTACATTATCATCCATATCTTCTTTTGCCTCTTCAACAGTCTCGTTAGCAGAGTCTTTTGTTTTTTCGGAACAGCTGGTTAGGCTCAGCATGCCCATGGTCATCATTGCAGCAACCATTAAGGTGATCTTTTTCATAATTGGGTGTTTTAAATTATGTGAAAAAAGAATGATCGTCCATTCCAAAAATTACATATCAAAAATCTTACCAGACCACTATACGCGATTGAGCCTAATGGTTGTAGAATTTTATGCTCACAGTCGTAACTGTTTGGCCAGAACCTCGTGTTTCTTCAAAAGGATAAGGTTGGTACAACGCTTGCTAGTAATCCTTTTAATAATCAGATTTGTATTTTATTGATAGCCTTTCAACTCAACATGCGCCAATTTTATATTCCCAGCCTTTTATTTTCGATCCTAATTTTTACTAATCCGGGAAAGTCCGTTGCCCAAAGCGATTCGCTGAACGCCCGGCAGCTGGAAGAAGTGACCGTCAATGCATTTGAATCCAAAACGAACCCGTTAACGACGACCGCAACGGTGGGGTTGATCACATCTCGGTCGCTTGAAAGATTCTCGACTTATACGTGGGCGAATGCTATAAACACCGTTCCCGGCGTAAAAATGGAGGAGCGCTCACCGGGAAGTTATCGTTTTTCGGTTCGCGGGAGCCTGCTCCGGTCGCCATTTGGGGTGCGTAATGTGAAATTTTATTGGAACGGAATCCCTTTCACGGATGCTAGCGGGAATACGCCGCTTAACTCGCTGGATTATGGCGCTGTTCAGAATATGGAGATCATTAAAGGACCCGGAAGCAGCATTTACGGGGCCGGGACGGGCGGCGTAGTGTTGTTGCAAAGTCAGACAGACAATGATTTCACCAACCGCATTGAGCAAAGCGTAAGTTTTGGTAAATATGGTTTTCAAAGCAGAAATTCGACCATTCAGGTGGGCGACATTTCAGTCCAATATGGTCATAGCGAGCAGGATGGTTATCGCAACCACAGCAATATGGTGCGGGATGCGCTCCGTTTTACTTCTTCTTCACGATTAGGCGAACGCAGCACCTTATCGATCTTGGGAATGTTTTCTGACCTGAAATATGAAACCCCGGGCGGCATTAATCTTGCACAATACCAGAGTAACCCGAAACTGGCCAGACAATCTACCCCGACGGTGCCGGGTAGCGAGCCCCAGCAGGCTGCTATTTACACGAAGCTCGCCTTAATCGGCGGAAACTATACATTACAGCTTTCCGACAGCTGGACACAATCCAATGCACTGTATCTGACGTTCACAGACTTTGCCAATCCTTTTATTTCAAATTATGAAAAACGCGATGAGAATGGCATCGGCGGAAGGAATATCTGGCAAAACCGCTCGCAGATCGCCAATGTAAGAACGAGCTGGACCTCAGGATTTGAATGGCAATATGGGAAATCCGCACAGCGCAATTACGACAACATTGGCGGCAGGCCGGACAAGCAGCAAACGGTGGAGGACATCAGGACAACCAGCCTTTCTGTTTTTAGCCAGCTGGAGGCGGTGCTCTTTACAGACCTAACATTAAGTGCCGGCGCGAGTTACAACACATTTAAATACAAATACGAAAGGTTCTTCGCCCTTCCATATAGCAAGGAGGAACGTAAGTTTGACGGCATATTCGTTCCCAGATTTGCCGCAAATAAGGTGATAGCCAAAAACTGGGCGGTTGTAGCGTCTTACAGTGGTGGTTACTCGCCACCCACATTGCAGGAAGTGCGTCCATCGGCAGGTGGCTTCCGTCGTGATTTAGAAGCTGAGAAAGGCATGAACACGGAATTTGGGATCAGAAAAACCGGGAAAGTGATCACCGGGGAAATCAGTCTGTATCATTTCGGGTTGCGTGAAACCATTGTTCGCAGGACCAATGAAGCCGGCGCCGAATTCTTTATCAATGCAGGAAAAACGCGTCAGAACGGAGTGGAATGGACTGTCGCTTATGACATCCTATCTGACCCAAAACTTCCGGTAATGCTTAAATTATGGAACACCGGCACGGCAACGAAATATACATTTGAAGATTTCCAGCAGGCCGATGTGGATCTGACAGGCAAAAGGATTCCGGGAATTCCAAAATTCTCACAAACCTCCGGTCTTGATGCCCTTTTCAGATATGGCTTTGCAGCATTTGTAACTTATCAGCACGGAAGTTCGTTTTACCTGAACGATGCCAACACGGTTGAAAACACACCATATAATCAATGGATTGCGCGCGTAAGCTGGAAGAAAAGCTGGGGTCAGCATTTTTACAGCGAGCTCTCAGCCTCTGCAGAGAAAGTTAATGCGGGCATTTACAGCCTTGGTTATGACCTGAATGCATTTGGCAACCGCTATTACAACAGTGCGCCAAAAGACAATTTATGGGCTGGCGTGAAGATCGGCTGGGAATGGCAGAAAAATTCCAAATAATGCATTTATACCTTCATATTCCTTTTTGCAGACAAGCTTGCCATTACTGTGACTTCCATTTCAGCACCAACACCGCTAACAAACGGGCTGTGGTGGAAGCCATAGCAAATGAAATCATTCTTAGAAAAGATTATCTCCCCAAAGCGGACATTGAAACCATTTACTTCGGCGGAGGAACGCCTTCGATGCTGGACGAGGCGGAGCTGCATTTGCTGCTCAACACAATCAGTCAGCATTTTACGGTTTCTCCCCATGCTGAGATAACATTAGAAGCCAATCCGGACGATTTGCAGCAGGAGAAGTTGCAGCAATTTTACAATGCGGGGATAAACAGACTGAGCATTGGCATACAATCTTTCCATGAGCCCCATCTTCAATTCCTGAACAGGATACATTCCGCTTATGAAGGTGAAATTTGCGTCAGGACTGCACAGGACATTGGCATTAAAAATATTTCCATTGACCTGATATACGCGATTCCATCTCCCGACCATAGCATTCTGATGCAGGATATGCAAAAAGCATTTGCAATGGACATTGCCCATATTTCAGCTTATTGCCTTACTATCGAGCCGCAGACTGCATTTGGAAGCTGGCTTAAAAAGAAGAAAATCAAACCCATAGACGAAGAATATGCTGCGCAGCAATTTGAGCTTCTTGTAAAAACCCTGGCAGAAAACGGTTATGAGCAATACGAGATCTCGAATTTTGCCCGGAATGGACACTATAGCATGCATAACAGCTCCTATTGGAAGCAACGGCCCTATTTAGGTGTTGGCCCGAGCGCGCATTCCTATAATGGTGCAAGCCGTGAGTATAATGTTTCAAATAACGCGCGCTATGTTGAGGCCATTCAGAAACAGATCATTCCCACAACGGTGGAAACGTTATCGCCGGCGGATCAGACGAATGAATATTTGCTTACAGGCCTGCGAACGAAGTGGGGCGTAAATAAGGAAAAATTGGAGTTAATATCAGGCAGCTCTTTTGCATCGATCCATACAGCCGATTTGCAACAGATGGCGAAGAAAAACTGGATCAGGGAAGATGCAGACAATTGGTATCTGACGGATTCGGGGAAGCTTTTTGCGGACCGGATTGCCAGCGATCTTTTTATTGAATGGAATGGGTAATGAGTTACCGGGCGCTCATTGCATATAGCCCGATAACTCAAAAACGCATCTTTTGCTTATGACAGCAACTCTGCGTTCAATGTAATTTCTGCATTCAGCAACTGTGAAATCGGGCATTCTTTTTTCGCTTTATCAGCGATTTGCGCAAACTGGTCTGCGGAAACGCTCGGGACTTTCGCCTTCAATTCGATTGCGCTTTTTGTTACCTGTCCTTTCGCCGGATCCAATGTTACAGTTGCAGTGGCATTCAGCTCATCGGCTGTAAAACCTGCTGCATTAAGCTCAAAGCTAAGTTTCATGGCAAAACAGCTCGCGTGAGCAGCTGCGATTAACTCCTCAGGATTCGTTCCTTTACCCTCAGCAAAACGGGTGTTGAATGAATATTGCGTGTTTTCTAATACAGTGCTTTGTGTGCTTACGGTTCCGGTTCCTTCTTTTCCGGTTCCTTTCCAAACGGCTGTTGCTTTACGGTTGATCATCTTAAATGTGTTTTAAAGTTTAAATTAAATCCTTTGTTGCAGGATCGTTTCATCGAAAAGTAACAAGCATCGACGATTTACGCAAATTATTAAATTTATATCCTGTGCAATAAATAGGCACTTTAGCCTGTTCCAGACTATGCGTATTCCCGGCCGGAGGCTACTGTTTTAGTTAAGGAATGTTAATGGCGAATCGGGCATTAAACTTTATTATTGCGCAGCAATCTAAAAATCAAATTACAAACCAAAATTCAACTTAATCTATTCAATCATGAAAAAGATAATAATGCCTCTCCTGCTAATTGTAGCTGTTCTGTTTCAAAGCTGCGAAGGACCGGAAGGCCCACAAGGACCTCCGGGGCCGGAAGTCGAAGCACTCGGAAAAACATTTGATCTTACAGATGTGGATTTTTTAGCCGCAGATAAATATCAGTTTGGTCTCACTTTTGCAGCCGCCGATCTTGGCTTCGAGGTGCTTGAGTCGGATGCAGTATTGGTTTATATCAACTGGGGAAGTGAAAATGTAAATGGCCAGCCACTCACAGCCTATCGTCCCCTGCCGCAGACTGCATTTCTGGATAATGGCATCCTGACTTACAACTTTGACCGAACTGTACAGGATTTCTCTATTTTCCTGGACGGGACTGTTAATCTTGCCACAGTGCCTGCCAGATATGCAAGAGACCAGGAATTCCGCGTGATTATCATTCCAGCCGATTTTGTCCAGCGCAGAAATGCCACAGTGGATTTCAATGACTACAATGCTGTTGTGAAAGCATTTAACATTGATGAATCAAAAGTTCGGAAGATCTCAGTGAAATAGGCACAGTATTTTAGTTGTGTAGGCATTCTGGATATTTTTTTATAAAATCCGGTAATTTTTTACCGGATTTACTTTTACTAAGTATGAAAAGCGTTTTAAACACACTCGGGTTATTGCTGGTTACGATCTCACTGGCAATTGCGCAAGATTTTAAGAAGGAGACTAACAAGTTCAGAAAGAAGTACAAAGAAGAATTTCTGAGTTCGGCCAATTCTCCCCTCAAAGAAGCTGATTTACCGTTTTTGCAGTTTTACGAACCTGATTCGTCATATAGGGTCATTGCAAAATTCGAGAAAAGCCGCGGGCAGTCTTTCGAAATGCCTACTTACAGCGGAGTTAATAAAACGTACGTAAAATATGGAAAGGTAAAATTTCGGATTAACGGCAGAAAGCAGACATTAACTGTTTACAGAAGCCTGAGCTTACAGCAGCTCGCGAGATACAAAGACTATCTTTTCATACCATTTAAAGACAAAACAAATGGCGACGAGTCCTATGGCGGCGGTCGCTATCTGGATCTAAAAACCACAGACATAAAGGACGGCCAGCTGGTGCTCGACTTCAACAAAGCATACAATCCTTATTGTGCTTATAGTGATGGCTACAACTGCCCGATCCCACCTGCCCCGAACCACTTGCCGATCGCGATTACGGCCGGAGAGAAGAAGTTTGGAAAAGACCATCAGCAAGCGCAATTGAAATAGCATAAAAAAATCCCGATCTGTTCAGACCGGGATTTTTTGTTTTTATTCCAATGGTTATGCTTTCAAAAATTCTTTCTGCTTCATAATCCGCTCGAAAACTTTAATGTCGTGCTCAGAAGTAAAAATGCTGAAAGGAAGATATACAAACTGTCCTTTTGAAATCACCAGCACGTAGGCTTCCTTATCCTTATAAGCGTCCATGATCTGCTCCCATTTCATAACACTTCCCTCCTTCTGGTTCAATTTCATCAGGATCTGACGATTATCAATCTCATAAGAGAATTTTTCGAACATCGGTTTGTACTGCGCAAGCTGCGTAATGCCTGTAAACTGCACCAGCCAGAAAAGCACGTAAAGAAGTGCCACCACAAATACAGTAATGTAGATCCACAAGTTAGGATACACGCCGGTAAGGTTCAAAATGGCGTTGATCAGGATAAGCGCGAGTGGTATTAACCCCCATTTCAGCTGCGTTTTAAAGAAGTGACGCATGGCAAGGGCAATGTATTTCTTGGTGGGTAAAGCATATCTTTTCGTACGGACCGCCGCAGGGTTCGTCGGCATTTGATACACAGGTTGGTGTTTATTCACCGAAACTTTGGCCATAATTCAGTTTAAATTAACAATTTCTTGGATTCCCAGCATGTCGCGATGCTGTCGGAAAATGAAGTGCAAAGTTAGAAAAAAAGGAGTCGACATATCAGAATGCCGTTGAAATAAAAAACTGTTATGAGATTTTAGTGTAATTTGTCTTTCTTAACTGCGTTGAACATGAAACACGAAAATATTCATAACTAAATGGGTTTCCTTTTTCCATCATTTTTGTGGGGTCTTCTGGCTGTTTCGGTTCCAATTGCGATTCATATTTTCAATTTCCGTCGTACAAAAAAGGTCTATTTTACCAACGTCGCTTTCTTAAAGGCAGTAGATACCAAAACGCGTTCGGTAAGACAAGTGAAGCATTGGCTGGTGCTGGCGGCGCGCATTTTGGCAATCATGTGCCTTGCGCTGGCATTTGCCCAGCCGTTTCTGCCGGCTCAAAACAATGTTTCGGTAGACCGCAAAGGCATTACCAGCCTTTATCTCGACAATTCGCTCAGCATGGAAAGCGAGCTCAATAACAAACGCTATCTGGACATTGCCACCGCGCGGTTAAGCGAGTTACTGGGGCTTTTCAGGAATGCAACTTCACTTCAACTCGTCACCAACGATTTTTCGGCCCAGGAACAAGGTTTATACGCGTCCGAAAAATTACGCGACAGGCTGACAACCATCGGGTTATCCAATACACCACGCACATTTGAACAGGTTTATAAGCGCCAGGAAAACCTCATGTCCCGGCATCAGCAGGCGGGCAAAAATCAGCTTTTCTGGTTTTCTGACTTTCAAAAAAGTACTTCCGGAAATCTTTCAGAATTGAAAGCGGACACGACAAACCAGCTGTTTCTGGTTCCCGTTCAGGCTGCGGCGGAGAAGAATGTTTTTGTGGATTCTGCCTGGCTTAATACGCCTTTTATCCGCGAGTTGCAGAACAACATTCTCTTCGTTAAGGTCAGCAATTCCGGATCAGAAGCAGCCCGCAATGTTGTTTTGAAGCTAAGTCTGGACGATATGCAAGCTTCGACGGCTTCTGTGAATGTGCCCGCTAACGGCAGCGCAACAGCAAAATTTAACTTCAACTTAAAAGGGAAAGGTTATAAAAAGGGCCAGATCACATTTGACGATTTCCCGGTCACATTCGATAACAACTATTATTTCGTGCTCAATGCTTCGCCGTTGATCCGCGTCCTGCACATTTACGGACAGAAATCCGCTGGTAACTACATTGAAAACGTCTACGCCAACGACAGCCTCTTTTCTTTGCAAAGTTACAGCGTCAATAATGTTGATCCGGGATTAATCAAAAATACAGATCTTGTTGTTTTAGAAGGTGTTACCTCATTATCAGGTTCCCTACCCCAGGATTTGCAGGAGCTCATCCGAAATGGCGGAAGTGTTACAGTGATCCCTCCCACCGCACCTAATACTGAAAGTTACAGCGACTTTTTGTCGCGTATTGGCATTAATGGTCTGTCCGGCACGCAGAATGCTCAGCCTGCACCGGTTGCCATGGCAGCGCCCGATCGTAACAATCCGTTTTTCAGCGATGTTTTTGAAGAATCCGTCCGACAGGAACTGAACCTTAACCTGCCCTCAGCTTCGCCTGTGTGGAGTTGGGCCAATGCAGGGCAAATGGTGCTGGCATTGCGCAACGGACAGACGTATCTGAACCAGGTTACTTCGGGTACGGGAAGGGTTTACCTCTTTGCGGCACCCTTAAATCCGGAATACGGCAACATTGCGCAGCACGCCATTTTTGTGCCTATTATGTACAAAATCGCTGCATCCAGCGTCCGCGCGCAGCGTACATCTTTCAAGTTTGATGAGAATCCGATTACATTGAATGTTGAAAAAGCGCAGCCCAATACGGTTTATAAATTAAGAAGAAACCAGAAAGAAGTCATTCCCGTGCAGCGGATCGCGGGCAACCAGCTTTTACTCGAAATTCCCCAGGGCGATCAGCTTGGAGAGGGATTGGATGCGGGATATTTTGAATTAATAAAAGACAGCAAAGTAGAACAGATCATCGCATTGAACCACAATAATGCAGAATCAAAACTGCAATACTATTCCCCTGACGAGCTCAGGACCATTTTCGCCGGACAAAAAAACGTCCAGATCTTCGACCGCATCGACGACGACGCCTTCTCCACAGCCTTCCAGCAACAAAACATGGGAACCAACCTCTGGAAATATTTTCTCTACGGAGCGCTATTCTTCCTATTGGTCGAGGTAGCCTTGATCCGGTTTTTGAAATGATTGTTCGGACAATAGTTGTAGTTTTTGTTTCACGAAAAAATTATTATTTTTGAAAAAACTAACAGTAATGCGCACTATAAAATCAAAATCTGTAATTCCCGCTGCCTCAAAAGCTGCGGAATATTACTACCCTTCGGGAAAAACTTCAACTCTTAATGACCCCGGCGCGGGCTATCAGAAACTTGATCCCGCGAAGTATGGCCGCATTATCAATTGTGAACTTTCAGATGAAGAACTGGAAATGGCCAATGATCCTAATGTCAAGCCCTTCGCATACGTCTCCGATTCCGCAGCGTATGTTCGTAAAATCCGCAAAACATCGAAGCCTTAGATGTTGTTGCTTGACACAAACATTCTAATCGACTATTTGAGAGACAAGCCACAGGCCATTCAGTTCATACATTATACCGGAAAATTCAATCTTGGCATCAACACCATTGTTGTTTTAGAATTGTATAACGGCTGCCTGAATCGGGCAGAGTTTGCGAAAATCAAGCGAACGCTCAATGGTTTTATCCACTTTGATCTTAACGAATCTGTTGCCAGAGCGGCAATTGATATCAGTCATACATTCGCATTATCGCACCAATTAAGCGTTGCGGATACGCTGATTGCCGCAACTGCATTGGTATATGATTTGGAGTTGCGGACATTAAATCTCAGGGATTTCAAAATGATCCCCGGACTTCGCGTTTCTAACTCTCTCATTCTGCCATAATGATGTGAATTTTTCAAAAGTATCTTGTCAAAAAATTTCGGTTCAGTTTTATGTTAGCGGTTTTTACACCAATTTTGTGTGACACTACCGGAACATTAAATGCTTTCATCGCGAATAGGAATTCTTGGCGGCGGCCAACTAGGACTAATGCTTTTACAAGCCGCTGTGGACTGGAATCTGGACATTCACGTCCTTGATCCTGACGCAGAGGCTCCATGCAAACAAATTGCCCCTCACTTTCAGCAAGGCTCGTTACAGGATTATGACACGGTTTATAATTTCGGCAAAGACCTGGATGTCATTACAATAGAAATTGAAAAGGTCAATGTCCAGGCTTTGGAAGCACTGGAAAAGGAAGGCAAGAAAATCTTCCCGCAACCCTCTGTTATCCGACAAATCCAGGATAAACGGGTCCAAAAGCAGTTTTACAAAGCTCATAACCTCCCAACTGCTGATTTTATATTAACCGAAAACCGGCAAGATGTTTATAAAAATGCATCCTTTTTACCCGCATTTCATAAGCTGGGAAAAGATGGTTACGACGGCCGCGGGGTGCAGCGGCTTACTTCCGAAGCAGACATTGAAAAGGCTTTCGAACAGCCCGGACTTCTGGAAAAGGCAGTGCCCTTTGAAAAGGAACTGGCCGTGATCGTGGCGCGCAATGTACGAGGCGAAATCACAACATTCCCGACCGTGGAAATGGTTTTTCATCCGGAACTGAACCTGGTTGAATATCTTTTTGCACCGGCAGAAATTGAGAAATCCATAGACGAAAAAGCGCAGGAAATTGCCAGAAAAACGGCAGAAGCTTTCCAGATCGTAGGCCTTTTGGCTGTGGAGCTATTTATGACTGCCGATGGCGAGATCCTGATCAACGAAGTGGCGCCAAGGCCGCATAATAGTGGCCACCACACCATCCGCGCCAATGCGACTTCGCAATATGAGCAGCACTGGCGGGCCATTCTGGACTTACCGCTGGGCAGCACGCAAGCTTATGGGCCATCCGCAATGGTCAACTTGCTGGGTGAAGAAGGTTACGAAGGTCCGGCTGTTTATGAAGGAATGGAGAAATTGTTGGCTACTGAACAGGTTTTCCCGTTCCTTTACTGGAAGGCCGTTACAAAATCATTCAGAAAAATGGGTCATATCACCATTATGGATGCCGATATCGCGTCTTTAAAGAGAAAGGTTGATTTTGTTAAAAAGAATATCAGAGTAATTAGTAAGTAATCTTTCGTTAAATAATGGTTGGAATCATAATGGGAAGCTTGTCGGACCGGAAAATCATGCAGCAGGCAGCTGATGCACTTTCCGAGCTTGGGATCGCTTTCGAAATGGAGATCGTCTCGGCACACCGCACGCCGGAACGCATGCTGGAATACGCGTCATCGGCCAGAAGTCGCGGGTTACAGGTTATTATCGCTGGTGCAGGCGGCGCGGCGCACCTGCCGGGCATGGTTGCCTCACTCACTTCACTGCCTGTTATCGGCGTCCCGGTTTTGTCCAGCAATTCAATAGATGGCTGGGATTCAGTGCTTTCCATCTTACAAATGCCTTCGGGTGTGCCGGTGGCAACAGTGGCACTGGATGGGGCGAGAAACGCTGGAATTCTGGCGGCTCAAATCATCGGAGCGAGCGATCCGGAGGTCGGAAAAAGGCTTGATGCATTCAAGGAAGGCCTAAAAGAAAAAGTCGCGGTCATGAATGAGGAATTGAGAAATCACCTTGGAAGTTAGAAGGTCTTTAGTATTTTCGTAAAATTAATTAGCACCACAAAAAACCTCGATTACCGGCTATGGAAGACGAATTCCCTAAGAAAAGAAATGTCCGTCCGACCGAAAAGTCCAACCTTCCTATTGTCACCCTGTTTGTGTTGGTTCTTTTGGTATTAGCAATGTTGTACGTGGGGTATGAATACATTTCCGACAGTTCCTCCAATTCCGAAGAACTTACTTCGGTCGTTGTGGACTCAACGCTTGAAGAACCCAGTGTAGGCGAGCCGATAACCGACGAACCCGCCGAAGCATTAGAAACACCGGCCTCGGAAACGCCGTCGGCAGCGAAAGACCAACCGAAAGAGACTCCAAAAGAAACGACGCCTGCCATTTCGGCGTCCTCAGTGGGTGGAGAGCAAATTACGCATACAGTGAAAGGCGGTGAAACTTTTTCAAGCATTGCATCGCGCTATAATTTGAAAACGGAAACATTAAAGGGACTGAATGCTTCCACTCCCGAGTTGAAGTCAGACGTTACGAAGCTCAAAATTCAAGTTCAGGCCGTGCATACTGTGGGCCCGGGCGATGTTTTAAGGGTAGTAGCAGGCAAATATGGCGTTACCAAGGAAGCAATCATGAAAGCGAATGGTAGAACCAGAGATTTCTCCGAAAGAGGTGAAAAACTCATCATTCCTTTTCCGTCCAGAAAATAGATTCTGAAAATAAAGACATATAAAAGCGCCCGGGACGACTCTTCGTCCCGGTCGCTTTTTTTGCATTGATATTTGATTTAAGCATTTTCCAGGTTAAAAACCACCTCTTCCTCCTCTTCCACCGCCAGGCATATCACCGCTTTCAAAATCTCTGCGGCGGTTGTTCTGCGGAGCCGGCGCTTTTCCGAAATTCCTCAGCGTGTAAGTGAATGTCAGCATTGCATATTGGGTCAAAACGCGATTGGTAACATCCTGCACGTAGGTTTCCGTCACGTTCCGGGTAATGCTGTTGTTTTGTTTCAAGATGTCGAAAACCGTTAGTTTCAATTCGCCGGCATTGTTTTTCAGGAATTTCTTTCCAATGCTGGCATTCCACAATGTGAAGTTCCGGTTATAACCTTCTCCCAAACCCCGGTACGACTGGTTGCTCACATCACTTTGCACAACAAACCCTTTTCCAAAAATCCAGTTCACACGTCCGGTAATGCCCTGCGTATAATAATTATTGTTCAAATTCGGCTGGATCGTATTACGGACCATATTGTAATTTCCTGAATAAGAAACTGTGAAATCGAGGTTCTCGCTGACATTGCTGCTGACAACCAAACCCTGCGAAACTGCGTAAGTGTTGGAGTAATTGGAAATGTTGTTGATCAAGCCAGGCGAACGCACATAGTTGAAGCCGGTAGTCAGGTTTACATTCAGTTTTAATGGCGCAATGGGCTTTCCATAAGCGAGAAAAGTTCGTGCATTCCAGCTTCCGTCAACATTCACAGGCTTCGTAAATTTCGCACCGCGTTCCAGAATAATTCCGTCAACGATTTCGGTTGGCTCTTGCGCAATCAATGTTGAGTTTACAATCGCGTTGTTAGTTTGGGTTACAAAAACCATTGCATTCAGATTGTACGGACGCTCTGCCCCGGCCAGCGAATAGCGAACATTGAAACTGTTGCGATATTCCTGTTTCAGATCCGGGTTACCGGCGGTTAAGGCCAGCGGGTTACTATTATCGATCACATTCTGCAACTGGGAAATCGATGGCTGATTTGTTGAACTTCTGAAAAATGTACGGAACTGTGTGCCGGTTTTGGATCTGTAACTCAACATGAAATTGGGCAGCAGATTGGTAAATGACTGATCCACTTTGGCATTAACGGGCGCCAATTGCTGACTGTACAAGCCTGTATTTTGGAAATCCAGCCCCAAGTTCGCCGACCAGCTATTTTTGCGGTAACGATAACCGATTCCCGCACGGTTAGTAACGTAGCGATTGTCAAATGTGTTGGAAAGCAGCGAATCCAGGTCCGAATAAGTGTTTTCATCGAAACTCATGTTGTAAGTTTCTTTTTTCGAATCGCTGTTGCTCACCGCAAGACCGTAGTTGAACTGTAACTGACTGTTTTTCCCGATAGGCTCGGTGTAGATCAGGTTTCCGCCTAATGTCAGGCCGTTGGAATAGGTAAAGCTTTCCTGATCCAGCGTATCGCCTCTTGCCGCCAGGCGCAGACTGTCGAAGAACATGGTTTTGGAATACAGATTACCAAGTCCGTTACGATCATTCAGCTGCGTGTTCAGATTCACAGAAAGCGTCCGGCCCTTCTTTTCAAACGAATGACGGAACAAAACGTCATTATTGAAGTTGTACGCATTGGTTGCATTACGCTGGTTGTTATCCAGGCTGTTGATCCGCAGGCCGTTTAATGTGTTGAGTCCAGCCTTTGTACTTGCGGAATTGTTGTCCTGAAAGCTCAATCGCGGTGTAACGATCAGCGAGTTGTTCTTATTAATGTTGTATTCTATTCTGAAATTAAGTCTGTGGTTTGCGTTGGTGTTGTTCGTACGGCTGTTTTCATTGTAAATCTGATCCGTAGAATCCGTATCACCAGGCAAAATGAAGCGTTGCTGCATGCTCTGCAAATTGCTGTTACCCGTGCGGTTGAAAAAATAGCTTCCGGTAACATCCACTTTTTTCCCAAACTTGTTGGCATAGTTCAATCCGAAAGAATTTGTTCCGGTAATCCCGCTTTGGTTACCAACCAGGAAATTACCTGCAGAGCCGCCTCCCGAACCGCCTCTTCCCCCGCCGCCTCCACCGGAAACACCGATCAGATCCTGGCTTGAAAAGTTTTGCATGTTAATGTTATTGCTCAGCCCAATCACGGATATACGCTGATTGCCTTTGAAAAAACTCACATTTCCGCCCGCCTGATAACGGTTATCCAGCCCATACCCAGCGAAAACCTTACCAAACTGGCCCATTTTGCGATCGGCTTTGGTGACAATGTTGATGGTCTTTTGGCCGTTACCATCATCGAATCCTGTGAATTGTGCCTGATCGCTCAGTTTGTCAAAAACTTCGATCTTATCGACAATCTCGGCAGGAAGTGATTTCAATGTTAGTGCAGCATCTTCCCCAAAGAATGGCTTACCATCGACCAAAACCCTGTTAACTGTCTCACCATGAGCCGTTACCGTTCCGTTAGCGACCGTTATGCCGGGCATTTTCTGGATAAGGTCCTCGGAAGTTGCGTCAGGGTTTGTTTTATAGGCAGCAGCATTGAACTGGGTCGTGTCACCTTTTTGCTGCACCGCAGTAACTTGCCCTACGACCTTGATTTCTTTCAAATTGGCAACGGCTTCGCTCAACTGAAATGTGCCGGCATCCTGCGTATCATCCTGCAATGTGACTGTGCGGGAAGCATCTTTATAACTCAGATAAGAAATCTTCACCAGGTAAACAGCCTGCCTGGCGAGACCACTGAATGAAAACTTACCGTCTATATCAGTCGTTACATACTCGGGTTTCGCATCGGGCAGGTTCCTGCTTACTGCAACATATGCGCCCACAACCGGCTCGTTGGTAACACTGTCTTTCACCACGCCGGTGATCCGGCCGGTTGGTTCTTGTGCAAATGCTGAGAGGGAAAATAATATCAGCAGCGAGAGTAGGGATGCGAACTTTTTCATGGTTTCTGTAAAGGTTAATTGCATTTTAGAGCCTCCTTTTTGATTATAGTTTAATCAGACTCAGCAATAAACCCCTACAATCGATAAAACCACCACACTTATAGATCAACGCCGGGATTTACCTGACGAGAAATTTCACTTCAACCACTCCTTTAAAAGCCCTTCATATGCATCCAGGAATTTTTGATAAGCTTTTTCCAGCTTCGGAAGCGCCTCGCCGAGCGTGCTCGTATCATCCGATTTCAACCGCCATTCCGCGTCGCGCGCTATTTCTGCAACCTGTGCCACGCCCACAGTTCCACCGCTTCCCTTTAATGTATGCAAATTGCTTTTCACCGTTTTAATGTCCCCTTTAGCATATGCCTCCAAAGCACCCGCAACCAGCTCATTAGATTCTGTAACAAAATCTTCAAACACAGACCATACCAGATCAGGGCCGCCAATGCCGTTCAGCTGATCGATAATTTCCTTGTCCAAAACCGGCAACACCACTTCCTGGGCAATTTCGCGCTGTTTTGATTCCAGCTTGCGGCTTTCCACATTACCCAGCAAGTCTTTCACTTTAAGGATCAATGTTTGTGCGCGGATAGGTTTGGCAATGTAATCGTCCATGCCCTGGCTCATAAACCGGTCACGGTCCTCCTTCATGGAGTAGGCCGTCATGGCCACAATCGGCGGCATAGTGTCCCGGAAACGTTTTTTCAACTCCTGGGAAGTCTCCACGCCATCCATATCAGGCATTTGGATATCCATGAATATAATGTCGTAACTCACATCCGAAACTTTTCTTTTCGCTTCAACCATTTCAATCGCCTTAAACCCGCTCTCTGCCAGATCCACGTAGCACCCCGATTTTTTCAGGATTTCGTTCGCTACTTTCCGGTTTACCGCATTATCGTCCACCAGCAGAATGGTGGGATGATAGTCTGTGAAAACATTCTCAATCGGCGTTTCCTCCATTTGCACAATGGTGCTGGCTTGCGCGATGGAAGTTTCTTTTGTTTCAAATGTAAACCAGAATGTGCTGCCCTCTCCCACGGTCGATTCCACACCAATTTCACCGTGCATCAACTCGCACAGCTGCTTGGAAATGGCCAATCCAAGACCTGTTCCGCCAAAAGATTTACGGGAAGAATTATCGAGCTGCGTAAATGAGGTGAACAGGATCTGCCGGTCCATCGGACTGATCCCTATGCCCGAATCCTGAACCTCAACTTTTATTTTATGAAACAATCCGTCCTTCTTAACTAATGTCAGGAACACGGTAACTGCCCCGTGTTCGGTGAACTTCAATGCATTGGAGGTCAGGTTCGACAAGATTTGCAACAACCTGGTTTGGTCCGCAATGATGAACTTCGGAATGTCAGGTGCAATCTGATAGGTGAGCGTATTCCCCTTGCTTTTGGCGGTCTGTCCGAAAAGTGATACGAGTTTGAGCAACAGTTCTTCCGTCGCAATCGGCGCCTCGTGCAGTTCCATCTTTCCGGCTTCGATTTTGGAAAGATCCAGAATGTCGTTCAGAATGTTCAGTAATGTTTCCGACGAGCGCTTGATTGTCAGCACATAATCCTTTTGCTCCACATTCAGCGGCGTCTCGCCCAGCAAGTCGATCATTCCGATCACACCATTCATCGGCGTCCGGATTTCGTGGCTCATATTGGCCAAAAATCCTTCCTTCACCTTTAATGATCGTTCTGCATGCTCTTTTGCTTTCAGTAATTCCTGCTCATTGCGCTTCAATTCGGTAATGTCACGCGCCAGCACAGCAATTTCGGTTGGCTTGCCTTTGTCGTTGGTGAACATCAGCATGTTGATCATAAACTGCCTTTCGGTGCCGTCTTTGCGGTAAAGCGAGATCTCGAAGTTACGCAGGCTCTTGCTCCGCCTCAACCGAATCAATGCAGAGTGTATCCGTTTTTTATCGGGGAAAAATTCAATGATTTTGTGCCCGATCACTTCGCCCGGCAGGTAACCAAGCCTTTTCAACACAGATTGGCTAATCATGGTAATCTCACCCAGGCGGTTAATGCGGCAATAAATGTCTTGCAGGTTTTCAAATATTCCCCGGAAAAGCTCTTCACTATGCCTTAACGACAGTTCAGCCTCCTTACGCCGCGTAATGTCGCGCGCAATGCCCGAAACCTCCTCAATAACACCATCCGCATAATGAATAGGGTTAAGGTAAAATTCGAGCCACATTTCGCCGTCGCCTTTCCGGTCTATTTTAAATTCAAAATATTGCGGCTCGCCTTTTAAAGCCTGCCTGTATTTTGTTTCGAGCGTCCTGCGATTGCTGTTACCCACCATTCGCCAGCCGAATTTCTCCGCGCTGGACTGCAATGAAGGCCTTATACCAAGCTGATTCTGAATGAGATCCGCGTAATTCCTGTTGAATGAGGTCAGCTGCAAAGATTTGTTAACCGACCAGATCAGGTGAGAACTGCTGTCAAAAATCGCGTTAAGACGCGCCAGATATTTGCTTAGCTCTTCTTCGCTCTGTTTCCGCGCAATCGCCATCGCGACCTGCCCTGAGATAAATTCCAGCAACTCTAAGTCCCTCGCGTCAAACATGTTAGGGTCATCGTAGGATTTTACACCAATGATCCCTGTAACACGGTCTCCTACGCGTAAGGGCACGCACAGGAGCAATTTTGGCGTTACGCCGTATAAATAAAGGCTATTGGTTTTAGCCAGTTCTTCTATTTTCTCTCCCGACAAGAAAAGCGGCTTGTTGGACGCAATGGCATATTCCGTAACTCCATTACCCAGTTTCCTCTTGGTAAACTTTACATTTCCCTGGAAATATTGATCAACATAATAAGGGAAATAAATGTAGCTTTTGCTTGGATCGTAAAGCGCGATAAAGAAGTTTTTTACGTCAATGATCTTCCCAAGTTCTTCATGAATGCTGTGGTAAAAATCATCCAGATTCTGTGTGTTAACAGTCCAGTTAGCAATGCTATAATACAGGTTCTGCGCCTTTTCAGCCCTTATTTTTTCAGTATAATCATTTAAAATACAACGGAAAGCAGTTGGTTTACCATTATCAAAACGGCAATTGACGCTTCCTGCCACAAAGACCTTTTTGCCCTCCCTACTAAGGAAAACCGTTTCAAAATTTGGATTGGAATTGCCTTGCTCGATCAGTTTCAGCTGCGCCAATGCCTGCTCTTTATGCTGCGGATGCAGAATATCTTCCATCCGCATGGACGCAATTTCGTCGAGCCCGTAACCCAGCACTTCGCGCCAGGCTTTGTTTACGAATATAAATTTCCCGTCAACCGCAACCAGCTGGATCAGATCACTCGTGTTGTCCACCAAATCCTGCAACTGCGAGTTGGATTTGGCAATGGACGATTCCATTCTGCGGCGGCGCGTAATGTCATCGCCGACCAATGTCACACATTCCACCTCGTCGTGCTCGCTGTGCATGAGCACGCTATTGATTGAAAACGTCCTTAATGTTCCTTTTTGAGCTAAAAAGGGCACTTCTCTTTGTTCCAACTTCCGCTTTCCCTGAATGCCTTCTTCCAGCATCTGCCGGATTTCATCTTCTTCTTCCTTGGGAATGAGTCTGTCAAAAATACTGTGTCCCACCAGCTCCGACTCCTGCCAACCTGTTTTCATCAAAGCGTGCGCACTGATATTCCGGATGATAAAGTCCGGGGAAAAGGTAATTCCAATCAGTTTGAGATGCTGAAGTGTAGCGTGTATAGTCTGCCAATCGGTTTGGGACAAGATCATTTCCATATTATCTCGATAATCGCACTTTTAAGATTCCTTCCTATTCTTTATTCAATAAATCTACGAATTAAGCCGTAATTTTGGTTCGTGAAAACAAATTATAAAAAGCGCGACGATTCCAAAGTAAGGGCCAAAAAGCATTTGGGCCAGCACTTTCTGAAAGACTTAAATATTGCTCAGCGGATCGTTGACGGACTCTCCGGACATAACGGTTACAGCACGGTTTTAGAGATCGGCCCGGGGATGGGCATTCTCACCCAGTTTCTGATCACGGAAGATGCATTCAGCACACATGTGATTGAAATCGACACCGAATCGGTTGCCTATCTGAAGAAACATTACGAAGACCTCACGCCCAGGATCATTGAAGGCGACTTTCTGAAATTCAATCCGGCCGATTACTTTTCAGGGCCTTTCGCCATCATTGGCAACTTTCCTTACAACATTTCCTCTCAGATTTTTTTCCGTGCATTACAAATCCGCGATCAGATCCCCGAGATCGTTTGTATGCTCCAAAAAGAAGTGGCTATACGCATTGCTTCGCCTCCGGGAAATAAGGATTATGGTATATTAAGCGTTTTATTGCAGGCATTTTATGATATAGATTACCTGGTTTCCGTGCCTCCGGGTGCATTTGATCCGCCTCCCAAAGTGCAGTCCGGCGTAATCCGGTTGCGAAGGAATGCGGTCGCAGCATTGGATTGTGATGAAAAAATGTTTTTCAGAGTTGTGAAAACGGCTTTTAATCAAAGAAGAAAAACACTTCGCAATGCATTGAAACCTATCGGTGAATTTCCTGAAAATCCGCTGCTGACCAAACGGGCGGAGCAGTTGAGCGTGGCGCAGTTCGTGGAGCTAACCAGACTTGCCCAGGATTTGCAGCCGCAAATCTGAAAGTGCCTTTTAATAGTATATAATGTAGCTAGGAGCCATTCTGCTAATGCTAGAAGCTAAGTGACCAATGACGTTTGAATTAACCAAGGATTACGTAGAGCACATTCAGGAACTGATTGAAAAAAAGGATTCTGCATCCATCAGAACGGAAACGGAGAGCCTTTTTCCTGCAGATATCACCGGTCTTTTGTCAGAGCTGGAAACAGAAAGTGCCAAATTCCTGATCACGCAGCTCAATGTGGAACGCGGGGCGGAGATCCTGGCGGATATGGATCCCAATGAACGCCGTGAGTTTTTGAAAGCATTCACTTCAGAGGAAATTTCTCATTTCGTCAACCTTTTCGATTCTGATGATGCGGTGGATTTGCTGAACGAGCAGCCTATCCGTGTTCGCGAAGAAGTGATTGCCTTGCTGGAAGACCGTGAACAAGCGCGTTTTATCCTCGATCTGCTGCATTACGACGAAGATGTGGCTGGTGGATTGATGCAGAAAGAGTTGGTAAAAGCAAATGTCAATTGGAATGTAAATCAATGTATTGAAGAGCTCCGTAAGCAGGCAGAGGATGTTGGGAAAGTGTATGCGGTTTACGTTGTGGATGATTTTGGCAAATTGCTTGGTCTTCTTTCACTGAAAAAAATCGTCCTGGCACATAAAAATACGCGCATTGAAAGTCTGTATGACAAAGATGTGATTTTCGTGGAAACATACCGCCCGGCCGAAGAAGTAGCGGAGCTCATGCAGCGTTACGACCTTGACGCACTGCCTGTTGTGAATGTGCAGGGAAAACTTTTGGGCCGGATCACCATTGATGACGTGATCGACGTGATCACAGAGCAAGCCAGCTCGGACACATTGGCCATGGCGGGTATAACGGGTGATGTGGAAGAGGACGATACGATCTGGCAGCAGACCAAAGCGCGTTTGCCGTGGCTTCTGGTGGGCATGATGGGCGGGATTCTGGCAGCGAAGTTTATCAGTTTTTTTGAAGGAGATTTGAAAATTATCCCTGCTATGGCCGCATTCATTCCTATTATTGGATCAACCGGCGGGAATGTGGGCATTCAAACCTCTTCTATTATTCTTCAAAGTCTGGCTGATAAAACTGGTCTGGACACAACGGTTGGGCAGCGATTGATCAGAATGTTTGCCGTTGCATTTATCAATGGCATTATCATCAGCACCATTGTTTTCGGCTTTAATCTTTTGATTGGCAACGATGTACAATTGGCGTTAGTCGTTTCCGCAGCGTTAATGTCCGTCGTTTTTCTCGCCTCGTTTATGGGAACCATGACACCGATTTTACTTGAAAAAATAGGCATTAACCCCGCAGTAGCATCCGGCCCCTTCATCACCACAGCCAACGACCTTATCGGCTACGGCGTATACTTCGGGCTGGCACATTTGCTGCTGAATCTTTAACATTCACTCAAACTAATCGGGATATTTACCGCTAACCCGCCTTCCGAAGTCTCCTTATAGCGATTGTTCATATCCAGGGCCGTCTCCCACATGGTATGCACCACATTGTCCAGCGAAACCTTTGCATTATCCGGGTTACTTTGCAGTGCCAGCTGACAAGCAGTAATCGCCTTGATCGCTCCCATTGTATTCCGCTCGATGCAGGGAATCTGCACCAAACCTCCCACAGGATCGCAAGTAAGACCCAAATGATGTTCCATCGCAATTTCAGCAGCCATCAGACATTGTTCAACCGTGCCACCGGAAACCTGCGCCAATCCAGCAGCAGCCATAGCCGAAGACACGCCTATTTCGGCCTGACAACCGCCCATAGCAGCCGAAAGTGTAGCTCCTTTTTTAAAAATACTCCCGATCTCACCGGCTGTCAGCAAAAACCGAAACACATCTTCATCCGTCCCTCCGCAAAAAGTAAGATGATACTGAATCACTGCCGGAATCACTCCTGCCGACCCGTTTGTTGGCGCAGTAACCACCCTGCTATATGACGCATTTTCTTCATTAACTGCTAAGGCAAAGCAACTTACCCAATCCAATGTATAACTAAACCCAGCACCGCTGCGGCGGATCGCGTCCATCCAGTCGTCACAGCCAGCACAGACAAAGTCTTTCAATAGCTTCTCGTTTAATGCTGCCGCCCGCCGCTGCACATTCAAACCACCCGGCAAAACACCGTTCGTCTGGCAACCATGGAAAATGCTTTGCTGCATCACGTGCCAGATATTCATTAAATCGCTTCTGACCAGCTTTTCGTCTTTCCAAACTTTCTCATTTTCTAAAACAATCTCCCAAATAGGCTTTTGTGAAGCATAATGCCATTTAAGCAAGTCCGCAGCCTGGTCTATTGGGAAAGGAAGATCTACGCATGGCTTCACCTCGTCCCCAGCCTTGCCTTCCTGAATCACGAAACCGCCGCCTACCGAGTAATATGATTCTTCAATCAAGCCTTTGGATTCGCAGTTTGCGATGAACGTAAGGCCGTTTGGATGAAATGGAAGTGTTTCGTTTTTATGGAAGATAATGTTCTCCTTTGGAGAGAAAACCACCTGTAAGTCACCGGGGAGCACGATGCGTTCCTTTGTGGCAATTTCAGCCAGGATCTCATCAATATGTTCCGTCTTCACCGTAACCGGATCGTAACCGCTCAGACCCAGGATCACCGCAATATCCGTCCCATGCCCCTTACCTGTTTTTGCCAGTGAACCATAAAGATGGATATCGACCGCCCGCACCTCATCCAACCCATCCTTCGCCTGAACCACCTGCAAAAACTGCTGAGCCGCCCGCCATGGCCCAATCGTATGCGAACTGGAAGGCCCAATCCCAATCTTAAAAATATCAAAAACGGATATGCGTTCTTCTTTCATTTGGAAGTATGGCTCTCGATCTCAAAAGAGATCATGTGGAAGAAGAATTCAAAAGCTTGCCTTTTCGTACTGGAAGGCTGGTCTTAGACAATGTAGCTTTTGCAATTGCGGTTTTGGCAGGAAACAAGTCTTTGTCTTCCAACCTGTCGAGACTGGCGTCATAGGAACCTTCTGCATTGCTTTCAGAGACCGATCCGACTTTCATAGCTGATTTCATGTTGGTAAAGTTATAACAATTTCAAAATGAGGAATGATTCATAATTTACATTTTTCAGAAACCGCTTCCACTGCTCTTGCTGGAAGCCATATATTTCAAAATGTAAAGCTAAGTCGTCATAGTGGCTGCTGATTATGATTTGATATAATCTTGTTCTTGATGGTGTGCTGCCTGTGAGGAAAATTCGCACTTCAGGATTTCTCTTAATGAAGTGCTCCATAATAGCAATAACGGTTGCCAGGACTTTTCCATATCCCCGTTATCTGTAACGACCTGATCATCTAATGTACCGAACTCCTCAGAATAATCTCCGAAACCCAGGTTGTAAACGTTATTTTCAATAAGCCTGAACTGGACAATTTTCTTAATTCGGCCACGCTTTCCAAGGCTAATAAATGAAAATGTATTCTTCTTACTTCCGTATTTAAATACGTAATGCGGATGATTCATGTATTGTGATAATGTGTGTTTCCTTTCAAAAGAATCGAACAAATAAAAGAAATTCGTTCGTGCTGCAATGTACAATCGTTCATTCAAGTGCGCTAACTTTGCCGCATTCTTAAATACTTAATCCAAATGATCGCAGTAATTCAGCGTGTGAGCAGTGCTTCTGTTACAATTGAGGGGAAGATTGAAGGGGAGATACAAAAGGGCTTTCTGATTCTTCTGGGCGTTACGCACCTGGATAGTCAGGAAGATATCGAGTGGCTGGGAAAGAAGATTGTTGGTTTGCGGGTGTTTGGAGATAGCGATGATAAGATGAATCTTGACCTCAAATCTGTGGGCGGAGACATTCTGCTTATCAGCCAGTTCACGCTGCATGCAAGCACAAAAAAGGGAAACCGGCCCTCCTTCATCGAAGCAGCCCGCCCCGAGATAGCAACCCCACTGTACGAAGGAATGATCACCTTCCTGGAAAAAGAATTAGAAAAACCCATCCAACGCGGAATCTTCGGTGCCGATATGAAAGTAGCATTGCTCAATGACGGGCCAGTAACCATTATCATAGATTCAAAAAACAGGATTTAAGATAAAAGGCAATCAGCAACCACATCGTCAAAATCAAATACCAGATTACTCAAACATCCACTAATTCAACATCACTCATTTAGTCATTCACCCGTCAACATTCACTCACTCAATCATTCACTTATTCAAAATTCACTCATTAACCCATGACCATCGAAGAAGCCCAAGCCCAAGTTGATAACTGGATTAAAACCTATGGCGTCCGTTATTTTTCTGAATTGACTAATATGGCGATCCTGACGGAAGAAGTAGGAGAACTGGCCCGCATTATGGCGAGGACATATGGTGATCAGTCATTTAAAAAATCGGATCTAGGCAAAGACCTGGGCGATGAAATGGCGGATGTGATGTGGGTGCTGATTTGCCTTGCTAATCAAACTGGCATTAACCTGACCGAGGCTTTTGAAAAAAACATGGCGAAGAAAACGGAACGGGATAAGGACCGGCATAAGAATAATGAGAAGTTAATTGACTAAATATGCTTGTAGTGTTGATTCTAAACTTCTCCTAAAAACAAAAAGAGAGCCCGGTTGCCCAGGCTCTCTTCATCACTTATACTGCAATGCTTGAATTACATATCAAGCAATAATCTCATTGGATCTTCCAGAAGCTGCTTCACGCGAACCAGGAAGCTTACCGAATCTTTACCGTCAATGGTGCGGTGGTCATAAGAAAGTGCCACGTACATAATCGGACGAACAACGATCTGACCGTCAACCACAACTGCACGTTCAACAATGTTATGCATTCCTAGAATTGCTGACTGCGGTGCATTGATGATCGGTGTTGAAAGCATCGAACCGAATGTTCCTCCGTTGGTGATCGTGAATGTTCCACCGGACATTTCATCCAGTCCAAGTTTTCCATCACGGGCGCGAACGGCCAAGCGAACAATTTCTTTTTCAACTGCTGCGAATGACAATGTTTCAGCATTGCGGATCACAGGCACAACCAAGCCGCGAGGCGTAGAAACTGCCACCGAAATGTCTGCATAATCATTGTAAACCAGCTCATCGCCATCCATATAGGCATTGATAACCGGGAAGTCTTTCAACGCAACGGTTACTGCTTTCACAAAGAATGACATAAAGCCTAATCCAACTTCATGCTTCTCTTTGAATTTATCTTTGAATTTCGAACGTACGTCCATAACCGGCTTCATGTCCACCTCGTTGAACGTGGTAAGCATGGCCGTTTCATTTTTTACAGCAACCAATCTGCGTGCGATGGTCTTACGCAGCGAAGACATTTTCTCACGACGCTGACCTCTTGCTCCGGCTGGTGCTGGCGCTGCGGCAGGTGCAGCAGGTTTCGAAGCAGCTGATTGTGACGGTGCAGCAGTTTCAGCTGGTTTGCTGCCTGCTTTCAATGCATCGTCTTTCATAATGCGTCCGCCTGATCCTGAACCATTCACGTCTTTCGGATCGATTCCTCTTTCCGCTAAAATTTTCGCAGCAACAGGTGAGGCGTGTTTTTCGCTGTATGCTTTATCTGATCCGCCTGTTTCCGCGGCTGGTGCAGCGGCTTGCTGAGAAGATCCTGCGGATGCTTGCGCGCCGCCGGCTCCCGGCTCAATGGTGCAAATGATCGCACCAATGGACAATGTTTCACCTTCTTTTCCAACGATCCGCAACGTTCCTGCTGCTTCTGCCGGCAATTCAAATGTTGCTTTATCCGATTCCAGTTCGCAAAGGATCTCGTCAACTTCTACGTGATCACCGTCTTTTTTGCTCCATGAAGCAATGGTAACCTCCGTAATAGACTCTCCTACTGCCGGAACTTTCATCTCATATGGTTTTCCACCTCCGGCAGGAGCAGCAGCAGCTTGTGCTGGCGCAACAGCGGCGGGTTCACCTGCTTTGTCTTCAATTTTGTCGGCAGCTGGTTCCACAGCGGCAGACGCAGCTGGTGCAGCGGCGTTGGCAGCTGGGGCAGCTTCCTGTTTCGGAGCAGTATCTTTCGATGCACCGTTCGCAGCTGAATCGATGGTTGCAATCAGGTCGCCAATGTTCAGCGTATCGCCTTCCTGCGCTTTAATGTGCAGGGTGCCTTCTGCTTCTGCTGTTAATTCAAATGTCGCTTTATCCGAATCAAGTCCACAAATGACCTCATCCATTTTCACAAAATCGCCATCATTTTTGAACCAATTCCCTATTGTAACCTCTGTAATGGACTCGCCAACGGGCGGTACTTTTATCTCAATTTCAGCCATTTTATGTGCAATCTTGTTATCGAACTAAGTGTCTAAATTTATAGGAATATCATTCAAAAGCTCTGCTAATAATCTCTGCCTGCTCTTTCGCGTGGATTTTCGAGAAACCGGTCGAAGGAGAAGCGCTTGATTCGCGGGCAATTACCTGCAATGGATTTGCGCCTTTGTACATTCTCAGCATGAATGTCCAGCCACCCATATTGAAAGGTTCTTCCTGCACCCAATATACTTTCGCATTGGTATATTGTGCCAGATGTGCGTCAATCTGCGTCTGCGGGAACGGATGCATTTGTTCAAGACGGATAATGGCAACATCGTCACGCTTGTCTGTCTGCTGCTTTTCGTAAAGCTCATAATAAAGCTTTCCTGTGCATAGCAACACTTTTTTCACCTTTTTCGGATCTGCAAAAGTGTCTCCTATCGTTTCCTGGAACGAGCCGTTAACGAGGCTGTCGATCGGCGAAACGCACAATGGATGTCTCAGCATTGATTTTGGCGACATTACTACCAAAGGCTTACGGAAAGGGAACTTCAACTGCCTGCGCATTAAATGGAAGAAGTTCGCAGGCGTTGTTACGTTTGCCACAATCAGGTTGTAATTAGCAGAAAGCTGCAAATAACGCTCCGGCCGTGCATTGGAGTGCTCCGGTCCCTGGCCTTCATATCCATGAGGCAGCAGCATTACCAACCCTGTCCAGCGATCCCATTTCGTTTCACTTGAAGTAACAAACTGGTCGATGATCACCTGCGTACCATTTGCAAAGTCACCAAACTGCGCTTCCCAGATCACCAATGCATTAGGGTTTGCCATGGAATACCCAAATTCAAAACCCAAAACGCCGTATTCTGAAAGCAGCGAGTTGTAGATCATGAACGGCCCCTGACCTTCCTGAATATGCTGTAAACTATTATAAGCTGCATTCG
This sequence comes from Dyadobacter alkalitolerans DSM 23607, assembly GCF_000428845.1. GTDB lineage: Bacteria > Bacteroidota > Bacteroidia > Cytophagales > Spirosomataceae > Dyadobacter > Dyadobacter alkalitolerans. Next base: position 126,591 of record NZ_AUAS01000012.1, read on the forward strand.
TTTCCACATCCCTAAGCACCGCATGACGGTGAGAGAATGTTCCGCGCTGCACATCCTGGCCGCTTAACCTGACAATGTTCCCTTCAGTAAGAATGGAACCGTAAGCAAGCAATTCGGCTGTTGCCCAGTTTACTTCTTTTTTATCAAAGATCATTTGCTCACGATCTTTGAGCAACTTATCGATCTGTTTCAGACGGCTAAAATTCTCGGGCGTGCTGATCAATGCTTTCCCGATTTTTTCCAATGTTTCCAACGGAACACCGGTTTCAGGCGATTTTTCAAAATCCTCCGGCCGCGATTTGCGCAATGTATGCCATTCCTGTTCCAGTTTCGGCATGATATATGGCAATGCTTTTTGCTTCACCATATCCAAGCGCTCCTGCAAAAGCTGCTTGAACTCTTTGTCCATGTTAGCCGCCAGTTGCGCGTCTATATCACCGCGATCTGAAAGCGTTTTTTGATAAATCTCCCGTGGATTCTGGTGATTCTCAATGGATTTGTAAAGAACAGGCTGCGTAAATTTCGGTTCGTCCGCCTCGTTGTGACCATGACGGCGATAGCAAACCATATCAATGAAAATGTCCTTATTAAACGTCTGACGATATTCGACAGCCAGTCGCATACAAAACACAACTGCCTCAGGATCATCCCCATTTACGTGCAGAACAGGCGCATCCACGATCTTTGCAATGTCTGTACAGTAAATGCTGGACCTTGCGTCAATGAAGTCTGTTGTAAAACCAACCTGGTTGTTGATCACAAAGTGAATAGTCCCACCTGTGTAGTAGCCATTTAAGGCAGACATTTGGGTCACTTCATAAACAATCCCCTGACCTGCCACTGCTGCATCACCGTGAATCAGAACCGGCAGAACGCGGTCGTAATCACTGTCGTACATGCCATCGGCACGTGCGCGGATGTAGCCTTCAACAACTGGGTTAACCGCTTCAAGGTGAGATGGGTTAGGCGCTAGTTTGAGATGTACTTTTTCACCATTCTTGGTTGTGATCTGGCTAGCAAAACCCATGTGGTATTTCACGTCGCCGTCTCCCCAGACCTGATCCGGCAAGTTACCTTCAAACTCGTTGAAGATCTGGCCATAAGTTTTTTGCATCACGTTGGCAAGCACGTTCAGACGGCCACGGTGTGCCATCCCGATCATCACTTCTACAACGCCCATTTCAGCAGCCTTGTTGATCATCGCGTCCAATGCAGGGATGGTAGTTTCGCCACCTTCCAGAGAAAAACGCTTTTGACCTAAATATTTTGTGTGAAGGAAATTTTCAAAAACAACCGCCTCGTTCAGCTTTGAAAGAATATGTTTTTTCTCATCAATTGAGAAACTCATATTCAATGCTTCCTTCTCAATTTTCTTGCGCAACCAGCTTTTTTGCTCGCGGTCACGGATGTATAAATATTCGAAACCAATGTTTCTTGTATAAATCGTTTTAAGCGAATCGACGATTTCACGCAGTGATGCCGGACGACCGAAAAGCTCAACGCCTGCTTCAAAAACCGTGTCCAAATCTTCATTCCCAAGATTAAAATCAACGATATCTAACTGAGGCTGACGATCCTTGCGCTTTTGAATGGGGTTGGTAGTTGCCAGTAAGTGGCCTCTTGACCTGAAACCACGGATTAGGTGGACAACTTCCATTTCCTTGCGGATACGGGAGGGATCAGTTTTCGAAATTGTGGCTGCTTCCTTACCATTAGCAGCGCCGTTCGCATGGCCGTTGCCGTTGACAGGATACTTTTGTGAGAAGTCAAAGCCTTCAAAAAATTTCTGCCAGCCTTCGTCTACTGAAGCTGGATTCTGCTTATAGGAATTGTACAATTCCTCTATGTAAGCGCCGTCGGAATTTGCTATATATGTGTATTTATCCATCACAAAAGTGAGTAATTCATTTACCGCACAAAGGTACGAGACTTATTAAAACATTACGAATAAATTATCCTTTTAACTTAGGCCAAAAACGATCTCTGACCGTCCAGCCGCACTAGTTTTTCTGAAACCCGTTCGGACTCGGGACAAATTTCAGCATTAGTTCATGTATGCCTTTCGGGCCGGAATAGTTGGCGTAAAGTTGCTCAACCTGGCGCGTGCTGTAAAAATATCCCAATCTGATATTCTTTCCTGCCTGCACTTCTGCCGAGATCTGCAAATAATCCACTTTTTGCGAAAAAGACTGATATCCGCCCCCAATCCGGTATGACGCCCCTATGCCGACTTTTTCATTAAACCAAAACCTGCTACCCAGGTCAAAACGCAGTGCATGGTCCTTTTCCTGGACAAACAGAACGTGCGGCAATATCATGAGATCATCATTTAAATAGTAACTGCCACCGGCCATTATATATAAGGGACGACGATAAACGCTGGTTATTGCCTGATTGCCGAAATTCTGTGTTGATAGTTCCGGTTTTGATATCCCAAAATACAGACGATCCGAACGCAGCCACGCCCCGATTCCAAAGCTTCCGAGCACAGTATTATTCCTGGGAGAGCTCAAATCCACAACCGGAAGCACATTAATTCCACCCTGCGCACCAAGCCCCAGCTTCCAATTATCCGAAATTCCGAGATGATAGGCAAACGAGCCTGAAAAGCCCGTGGTAGTGAAAAAACTCGTCTGGTCATTCAATGCCATAAAGCCTATTCCAAACTTGCCATTGGCAATGGTTCCGTCTGCGGTGAATGTCTGACTGGATGGCGAATTTTGAATGTTAAACCATTTTCTGCGGAACATTGCTGTCATATTGAAAGTCTCCCGAACACCCGTGAAGCCGGGGTTAATGGTCATCGGGCTTTGCACATATTGTTCGTAAAGGACTTCTCTTTGAGCTAAAAGAGGCTGGAAACTTGCGGCTGCCAACAGCGAAAGGCAAACATTTAATCTGATCCGGAAAAGTTGTGTGTTCATGAGATTCATTTAAATCAATTATTAACTAAAAATGGCAAGAGAGGTTATCCCTTGCCACCAATAAGAACCGTGATTTTAAAATTTATACTGATTTTTAATTAAAAATCATAGCCTAATGTCACATAAGGAACGGCCTTGTTTGTATAACCGTTGTCGACACCCCAGGCGTAATCAAACTTGGCATAAAAGCCGAATAACGTCGTTCTGGCGCCAACTCCATAACCCATTAAATACGGATTTTTGAAGTTGGTAACCGTTGCGCGGAAAGGATCTTCCTCGCTTCCAATGATTTGTGTATTCAAGCTGTTGTTTTCGCTGAATGGCCCCTTACCCGTCCATGCAGTTCCGATATCGCCAAAACCGACGATCTGGAAGTTGCGCAGGAAGCTGGAAGTGATTGCACCGCGGTAAAGATATTTTACCAATGGGATTCTCAATTCCGCATTCAACAACATATAGCTTGTTCCGGATAACCGGTTCAGTTTGAAGCCTCGCAAATTGGTTGCGAAATCTGCAAAGAAAATGTCGCGGTTGTCTTTTTGAAAATCAAGCGGGTTGTCCCCGGTGCGTACTTCCTTTTTATTTCCGATCCAGTTTTCCATCCCGCCCAGAATGTTCTGTTTTGGCGCCTTACCGCCCGAGTGACTCGCCGAAGCACGAACCGCCAGGATCAGGTCGCGGTGGATTTTTTGGTAATGACGAAAATCGAGACTTACGCGGTTGAAACTTTCATTACCATTTGACAAGCCTTGTTGCAGGTCATAACGGATCTTGAAACGCGTTCCTTCCATCATATTCATGCCGTTTACCCGCGTGTTATCAAACACATATTCACTCCGCAAACCGCCATAGCTCGATGCCAGGTCAGGATTTGGCAGTAAATACACGTCAATCATACGCGTGGAGCTAAACATCGGGGAAAGCGAGAAGCGGCTCGTCGTTGAAAATGGATAGGATGCCGTGAACATCAGCTGGTTAAACCGGTATTTCTGTGGCGCTCCTTCCGAATCAACGTAAAGGCTCTTTCTGTCTATACGAAGCCCGAAATCAATGCGGTAAGTATTATTGTTATATTCTGCAAAAAGATCGCTGTTCCGGAAGTTTGAAGAAATGAAAAGTCCTGCTTTGATGACATGGTTTTCAAGCAGATCATTCATCGAAATGGACTGAGCGTAACCAAATCCCCTGATCGGGTCGATGCGCCAGTCGGAACTGGCGTCGTTGGTAATGAATAATCCTTTGTATGGATATGGCCCTTTGATAGCAATGTTCTCCCTTGTTGCTTTCGATCTCGACAATGTGCTTGGCGATGTCGGGAATGTTCCCCGGCGCTGTTTTGATTCGAAAGCTTTCAAAACATCCTCGTCAAATTCGTAATTATCGGTGTCCACTTCGCCGTCTTTCAAAGCAATTTTAGGCGTTCCCGCAGGTTTTGCCTGCTGTGTCGAATCTGCCCGCTGGCCCGTTGTCGCACCAGCAGCTGATATTCCAGCCGGGGCAGCCGCCGCAGCACCATTGGTCAATGCCGGTGTGTTTACTGTTGCATTGATATCAAAACCATTTTTGAAAGCCGCTGTGTAATAACCGTCGTTCAAATAAGTGTAAGCCAATCCTCCACCCGATTTGGTCGTCAAATCCGCATTTCTGATGCCTTGAATGTAGTTGGTGAGCTGGGAATTTGTATTGCTTGCGCGGTTAAATTTAAACAGGTTGCTTACTCCTTTCTCATTGGAAATGTAAACAATGTCATTTTCGTCGGCGTAAACCGGCAGGATCTTGGTTTTTCCATCCGCCTCAACGAGTTTCAGCAGATTGTCCGACTTGGGCGTTCCATCATGCTCGAAAATCGTAAACGACCCCGAAATTGATTTGTAGTTTCCCTTATCGCCGGTTCCGAGCGAATCCACCGACCGGTTTGAAGAGAAAACCACCCTGCGCGACGATCCTTGCACGAAACGTGGGGAGAGATCATCATAAAGATCGCTGGTTAGTGGCAATGCAGAAGCCCGTGCAACGCTGATCAGATAAAGGTCATTTTGTCCACCCTTATCCGCACTTACGGCAAGCATTGTTCCGTCATGCGAAACATCCATATCCACGATTTGATCCAGACCACGAATATTTCGTTTCAGCTTCACCTTAACCTTTTTCGTGCCCAGGTTTTCATACTGATAAAAATTCTTACGGTCATTTTCCGTAGCCAGGATCGATAAAACATTATTACGGGACCAGCCTAAAAGCGGCGGCTGCGTTTTCACCCTTCCACCTATGAAATCAAGCTTGCCCTGACGAACAATTTTCTTGCTACCAGTCTCACTATCAAACAAATAAACCCGGTAACGACCATTCTTGATCTCACTAACGGCAGTAAATTTCTTATCCGGAGACACCTTAATTACAGCGCTTGCATCGGAAACGCCGAATTCGTTCAGCTTATATTTCCAGGTTGGAGCCGGATCAGCGTAAAATTGTTCGGCGTTTTTGTTTTGATTTAAATAATACGCCTTCCAATCGCGTAGAAAACGGTTGTAAGACTGAATTCCCAACGTACTGGTAATGCTGGTTTGCTCGGTCCTGATAATGCGGGTAAGGTTCAGGATATCTGAAATCTTGTCTTTTCCGTAGCGTTCAGCAATGTAATTCCAGATGGAGTGACCGATCAGTGTAGCGTCATTGCCAGTCATTAATGTCGGCTTACGCACATTGCGATTTTTGAAAAAATCACGCATGTAGTCGTTCAATTCCGGAGACCAGCCTTCTGCAATGTAAGCCGCGGTTCCCGACATAAACCATTCCGGGAGCGTCAGCAGCAATGAACTTTGCAGCGCTTCCTTCATATTTCCGCCATAAAGCATGTCGTAGACAAACAAAAGGCTGATGTCTTTTACCAATTTCTGGCGAAACGTAACCTGGTTTCCGGTATATGCAACTTCGACCCGTGACTGGGAAAGATCAAGTTTTTGCTCATTAAGGTTATCCAATGTGGACAGCCCCATGTTGCTCTGTTCCAGCTCGGCAGGAGAATTGTAGAGAAAGATTTTTACACGGCTATATGGAGTCCAGCCCAGGATATCGGTGATCTTATCAAATTCACTTTCAGCATATTGCGCAGTCAGCTTGGCAAGCGCAGTTCCGCCCTGGTAATGATAGATTTCGAAATTGGTTGTTCTGAATATTTTCCAGTTAAAGGTCTTGTACTGGACCCTGTTCTTTCCAAATGTTTCCTGGGAGGGGTAGCGCTGCGCTACTGATTCGGTAAATAATCCTAAAACCGCTAAAAGACCGACCGAAAAGGTTAACTTGTATATAGATTTTATGCTCATAGTGCTAAGGCTGACTTCAACGGAAATATAACGAAAAATACCGCTGAATATTAACTAGCGGATTCAATTCTTTACCGTTTTCCAAATGTTGGGCAAGCTCATTTGCGAAAAATGGCGCCAGCGTAACACCCTTCGTCCCTAATCCATTGAAAATAGCAACATTATGGTATGCAGGATGCACGCCGATCAGCGGTCTGCGATCCCTTACAGACGGCCTGATCCCCGCCACTTCCGAGCGAATATGATACCGTATTTTCAGCAGCGCACTGAGCTTTTCTTTCAGTTCAGCAGTGGCTTCTTCTGTGGGGTCCCAATCCAGCGGATCCCAGGAATAGGTGGCCCCTACCCGGCTCACTTTTTCAGCCACCGGAAACATAAAAATCCCCTGGTTTACAATGTACTCCTGCAAAGGAACTTCGGTTTCAATTTCCAGAATTTGCCCTTTCACCGGCGTAAAAGGAAGCCAGTTGAAAAAGTCATTTTCCAAAGCCTTGAATCCCTGACATAAAACCAGCTTTCCGAATGTCTTGTCTTTCCAAACTATCCCATCCGTTGAAACAGACAACGCATTGATATCGAACGCTTCATCAATAAGCATTCCGTATTCCAGAAAATAATTTTTGCTTTGATCCAATAACACAGGCAGGTCAATCCAGCCAGACCGGATCACTTCCAAACCGCCGTAATCGGCATGGATGTAATCGGATAAATCGGCGGAATCTCCGTCCTGCTTTATATAGGAAGCGATTTTCGGATCGGCTGTCTGGGCGAGATAAGTGTTTTGTTCGGCTATCGAGCGAAATGGTCGATAAATAGGTGCGGGATGCACAAATTTCTCACCAAATATTGCTTCAAGATAACCGTAAAAGCCCTTTGCATAGGGAAAGAGGTCGTCCGCGAGCCAGGTTTTTACCAGCTTTTTACCGGTTAAAGGATTAAATATCCCCGCCGCAACTTCTGAGGAAGAAGGTGCTTGTGAATCGTTTACTATTAAGATTTTTTTACCAAGATCCAACAAATGCATGGCCAGCGAAGTGCCCGCAATGCCTTGTCCAACAATCAGATAGTCGTAGTCGTGCTCTTCCATATCAGGCCCGGCTCGCCCTCCGGCGGAGTGACAACCCGATCTGCTCATCGGCCAGCCTGACAACCATTTCAACCTGCTCGTCCAGCGTCATCAGGGAATTATCGATGTAAACAGCATCTGCTGCTTGCCGCAGCGGACTTTCTGCACGGGTAGTATCAATATGATCGCGCATTCTCAGGTTTTCGGCAATTTCCGGAAGCCCTATCAGCTCTCCCTTTTCGAGTAATTCAAGTTGCCTTCTTTGCGCGCGGATCAGGGGATCAGCGGTCATAAAAATCTTCAATTCCGCTTGTGGAAAAACGACGGTCCCGATGTCCCGGCCATCCATAACAATGCCTTTGGTTTTGCCCATGCGCTGTTGCTGCGCCACCAGCGCGTGTCTTACTTCCGCAATCGCACTCACATCGCTCACCTTTTCAGACACATACATTTTGCGGATCTCATCTTCTACATTGAGCCCGTTCAGGTAAGTGTCGTTACGCCCCAGTTCGGCATGCCTGCGGAAGGAAATGTGAATGTTGCTCAGCGCTGTTTCAGTTTCTTTGGGATTGGTAAGGCTAACGTGATTTTGTATAAAATACAGTGTAACAGCCCGATACATAGCACCGGTGTCGATATAGGGGTAATTCAGCTGCTTTGCAACCAGTTTCGCAGTTGTGCTTTTGCCACAGCTGGAATAGCCATCAATCGCAACAATTATTTTGGGCATATGGATGAATCTTGTGTTTGCAAAAATAGAAGAAAGAATGGGCTGGAAGCCGTTTTTACGCAATTTTTTCCTCCGGTTGCAACATTACCCACTGCATATCAGGCTCCTTCCAGCAGAAAGATAACCAAACTTCTCGCGCCGTGTGCACCTATGACGAGCGATTGCTCAATGTCAGCCGTTTTGGAAGGTCCGGAAATAAAACAACCCCAACCCGTCGTTTCGGTTAAGCGCTCGTATGCGTCGTGCATGTTGTTCACAATCGCTTTTCTTGGAATAACAAAGGCCAGATTCTGCGTAATAAAAGGCAAAGCACGATGCGGCAAGTGCGCATCCGAAATCCAGATCGCACCATTTTCAGCCACACCAAATTCCGCTTGCAGGATTGCAATTTCAATCAGTTCCAATGCGTGCGGGTCCGGGTTATTGAGACTAAAATCGGCCCAGTTGCTCAATGCTGGAATGGTGGTTGCGCGGTTAACAACGGAAGCGTAAAGCTCGTCGGCCTTCCGCGCAAGCGCTGCTAAATCCTTCACCACGATTACTTCGGTGTAGATGGCGGTGAGCGTTTCTATGAACTTCTCTTCTGTATTTTCATATAAACTGTCAAAACGCGTCGCTTCCGGAAACGGCGTTTCGGCTGGTTTATTCAGTTTTATTTGCTGTAATATTTTTTCCCGTGACGTCATTATATTATTCTTTTCGATTGCGGATATACCAGTCGCGGAAACTTTCCTTAGGCGGCTCGGGCATTTCGCGTTGTTTGAACCAGGGATTCATTCCATTATTCACTACAAAAGGGATTGTCCGCATCAGGGAGCGCCCTAACCTGCCCGACCATTGGTAAAACCTCGGCTGAGACAAAACGACAGACATGGCCTTGATGCCCAGTTCCTTTGCTTGCGGCACATGCCCGCCTTTTACCAAAACCTGCCGCCATTTATATAGCTGATCATGAATGTCAATTTTAACCGGGCAAACATTGGAGCAGCTGCCGCATAATGTGCTTGCAAACGGCAGATCCGCATTCTTGGTCATATCCAGATTTGGCGCCAGGATTGATCCGATCGGGCCTGCAACGGCATTATGATAACTGTGCCCGCCGCTTCTGCGGTAAACCGGACAAGTGTTCATACACGCGCCGCAGCGAATACATTTCAGTGAATTTCTGAAATCGGCGCGGCCGAGTTGTGTCGTGCGGCCATTATCGACGATGATAATGTGCATTTCCTGACCTTCTCGTGGTTTTTTGAAATGGCTGCTGTAAGTGGTGATTGGCTGGCCGGTTGCGCTTCTTGCCAATAGCCTGAGAAAAACGGCAAGGTCTTTTTGTTTTGGGATTATTTTTTCAAAACCCATGCTCGCAATGTGAATGTCGGCCAGATGTGCGCCCATATCCGCATTTCCTTCATTGGTGGAAACCACAAAACCGCCCGTTTCGGCGATGGCGAAGTTTACGCCTGTTAATGCTGCTCTTCTGGTTAAAAACTTGTCGCGCAAATGTTGCCGGGCTGCTTCCGTTAAATATTGCGGATCCGTGGCGCCGGCTTCCGTTCCTAAATGCTCGTGGAAAAGGTCGCCGATGTCTTTCTTTTTCAAATGAATTGCCGGAAGCACAATGTGGCTTGGCGGTTCATTTCTTAACTGCACAATCCGTTCGCCCAGGTCCGTATCGATGACCTCAATCCCGTTCTTAGACAAAAACTCATTCATATGACATTCTTCCGTCAGCATGGACTTGCTTTTGACCATCTTGTCGATATTATTTTGCTTCAAAAGATTGAGGACGATTTCGTTATGCTCCGCAGCGTCGGCGGCCCAGTGAATGTGGACGCCGTTTTCTTTCGCCTTTTGTTCAAAAGCAATGAGCAGCTCATCCATATGCGACAGGACATAGTTCTTAATGCCCGACGCCGTTTCCCTCAATTGCTCCCATTCCGGCAATAATTTCGAGGATTTATCCCTTTTCTGGCGCACAAACCAGAGCGTCTCATCATGCCAATCTACATAGGGCTCGTCCTTGTTAAAGGTCTTTGAAGCCACCGAATGCTCAATTATCGCCTTAGACATAATTTGCTTAACAATTTGATAATAGTATTTTATAAAGAATAAGAATTGTACTTTTCACATTCATTGCACTATTCCAAGTTTGCTATTTGTTTAATAAACAACTTTTTACTTAACCTAAAAAAGCTATTTTATTGTAATGCAATATCTTATACTTTTGAATCACAAAGTTATTCGATCAGGGCATCGGAGTTTGGAACAAGTTTAGTTTAACTTTTTTTAGACACAATTAAATTTTCACTCTTATGAAAACTAAAAACACGCTTCTCATCGCAGCCTTGACTGGCTTGCTTTTATCAGGTTCAGCATTGACAGTTCATGCACAAACCGCCATCGCAACTGAAAAAACGGAAACAGTTTCTAACAAACTGACTGTTCTTCAGATCAGACCAATGCAATTCCGCGTTTCATATAATAATCCAGTTTCTAAAAATGTAGCAGTTCGCATTTTGGATACTGATAACAATGTTCTTTTTTCAGAAAACAGACGCGTTGACAACAGCTATTTGAAATATTTCGACTTATCGACTTTGATGGATGGAACTTACACATTCGAAATCACGGACGGTAAAGAGAAGGCTACACAATCGTTTGATATTCTGACTACAACGAGCCGCGTTGTTTCTTCTATCAACTAACAACAAAGCGCTTCTCAGATTCTGTGCCTCTTTGGCAAGCCTGCAAACCCTCCTTTGCGACGCGCCACCCATAAACTTTGTAAATGCCGGTTCCTATGCGGGGATCGGCATTTGTTTTTTTACGGCGCTGTTCAAAATCTCTGCGATATGCTTCACCTGCACATTGCTTTTGCTTCTTTTCAAAATCCCTTCCAAATGCAAAAGGCAGCTCATATCCGAGCCCGTAATGTATTCGGCATGATGGCGAATGTGATCAGAAACGCGATCCTTACCCATTTTCACAGAAACCGCTTCCTCACTCACGCAAAAAGTCCCTCCAAAACCACAGCATTCATCAGGCCTGTCCAGGTCAACCAATTCCAATCCTCTGACATTTTTCAAAAGTGAAACCGGTTTGGAAAACGGTGCCGCATTCAACTCCGACATTTGTGATAAATGCAGCCCGCGCTGGCCGTGACAACCCTGGTGCAAACCCACGCGATGCGGAAATTCAGCTTCGATAAAATCAACTTTTAAAATGTCGACAATAAACTCCACCAGCTCATACACTTTCTTACGCAAAACCTTGGACTCATCCGGCTTGTTTTCCACCTTCAAATGATCCTTAATGTGCAGCACGCAGCTTCCGGACGGTGACACAACATAATCACAATCAGCAAATTGATTATAAAACAACCTGTCGCAATCCTTTGTCAAATGTTCGAAACCTGAGTTAGCCATCGGCTGGCCGCAGCAAGTCTGGCTCAACGGGAATGTTACATTACAGCCCAGTTTTTCAAGCAGTTCGAGCGTTGCTATGCCCACCTGCGGATAAAATTGATCGACATAACAGGGGATAAACAATCCGATTTTCAAATCCGAGTGATTCATTTTTACCAAAATTCAATGGTGGCAAGTATGGGGTAGTGGTCCGAAACCTGCGGGTAATTCCTGATTACCTTGTAATTTCTGATCCTTACTTTATTGTTCAGCAAAGCAAAAATATAGTCGAGCCGGTCGCCGGGCAGTCCCTCGTTCCAAGTTTCCAACTGTGAACCCTGCGCGGCATCCTGCCAGTTTTTCCGGAAAGAAAAATAAGGCTGTTCATTGGGTCGCGCACCCATATCCATGCCCAGTAACACCGGCTGAACGCTGTTGACGAGCATTTGGTTGATATAGGCTGCCTGCAAAGCCCTGTCCATGACCGAGGCGTACTCTAACCGCGCATTACAAAACCGGAATGTGAGTCCTCTTGCTGGTTTTACCAATCCACACAACAGCACTTTGGGGTCCGCGCCTGCTGTTTTCGGCAGATCAATGGTTTGTGTTTTTTCAAATTCCCAGGTGGATAAAATTCCTACGCCCTGCGAGCCGTTTTCAGACTTGTCCGCAACACCATATAAATAATGCATCCCCGTCTGAACGGCAATTTGCCGGAGCTGAAACTGCACTTTCCCATCACCAACCAGGCTATCAACCGCTTGCAAGGCGATCAGGTCCGGCTTATGTTCCTTGATAATTTTCAGGATATCCCTCAGGTTCGATTCCTCGCTCCGGTTCAGCCCATGGCGGATATTAAAGCTCATCACTTTGATTTCCACAGGCTTGCGCGGCCGGGAAGAAAACAATGTGCAAGACAAACTGGCAATTAGTAACAGATAAATTAATTTACTCAAACCATTCAGAACGCTAAGTCACCAATCTTTCCTTCTTCTTTTTTATTTGAGGGCAAATATTTTATCCATTAACACCCATTTTTCGCCTGGTTTGGCGGATGGAAGGGCTTTTTGGTACTTCCACATGAGCTGTTCCCATTCCTGGACCTGCGCATTTGCGGCGTCCATCCGGGCTTTATTTTCAAAACTAAAATCGTCTTCCGTTTCCATGATCATGAAAAGGCGCTCCCCGATCCGGTAAATCTCCATTTGGCTGATCCCGGCATCCAGGATGCTTTTTTCAATTTCAGGTCTGGCTTTTTTGTGATATTGTTCATACTCGGCAATCATCACCGGATCATTCACAAGATCCACCGCAAGACAGTATTTTTTCATAAATCAAACATCAAGACTATAAAATTCCACTGCATTTTCACCCATCACTTTCTGCAATTCCGAATCCGAAAACATGCTCAGATAGTCGGTCAAAATACCCTTTGCACCTTCATACTCAGCTGCAACGAGGCAGACCGGCCAGTCGGAACCATATATTAATCTGTCCGTTCCGAATGCTTCGAAAACAACATCCAGGTAAGGCCGGAAATCTGCTTTTTCCCAGTTCTTCCAATCGGCTTCGGTGACCATTCCGGACACTTTGCAGCTTACATTGGAAAGTTCTGCGAGCTCGTGAATATCCGTTGCCCAGGGCTGCATTTCGCCGTTTTTGATCAAAGGTTTGGCAATGTGGTCCAGCACAAAATGCACATTAGGCAGCTTAACCGCGAAATTGAATGCTTCCTTCAACTGGTCCTGACGGATCAGAATGTCATAGGTAAAATCAAAAGCAACCAGCTGACCAACGCCTTTAATGAATGCAGGTTGCAGCATAAATCCTTCCGCCTCACCTTGCACCACGTGTCTGAAACCCCTCAGCTTCTCAAATTGTGAATACTTTTCAAGCTGATCATATAAATCTTCCGCCTGCAAATCGACCCAACCCACCACGCCTTTGATAAAATCATTAGCGTCAGCAAGCTGCAACAGAAATTCCGTTTCCGACCGGGACTGCGACGCCTGCACAGCCACGCAGCCATCCACGCGATTTTCTTTCAAAACCGGTTGTAGATCTTCGGGCAGAAAGTTCTTACGGATTGCCTGCATCTCAGGCGTGATCCATGCATCGCGTTCAGCGTCAAAAATCCAGAAATGCTGGTGTGCGTCGATAACCATATTATAGTGGCTTCCAGGCGATTGCTTCCTGTTTTTGCGAACCTAATTTTTCAATCCCGAGCTCAACAACGTCACCTGCTTTCAGGTAAACCTGTGGCTTCATGCCCAGGCCCACGCCTGCTGGTGTTCCGGTTGTGATCATATCGCCCGGCAGCAATGTCATGAACTGGCTCAGGTAACTGATCAGGAACGGAACCTGGAAAATCATGTCCGAGGTGCTGCTATCCTGTATTTTCTTACCATTCAATGTCAGCCAGAGTTCGAGGTCATTTGCATTGCCCACCTCGTCAGCTGTCACCAGGTAAGGCCCCAATGGTGCGAATGTGTCATTGCTTTTTCCCTTCACCCATTGTCCGCCACGCTCCATTTGGAACGCTCGTTCTGAATAGTCGTTATGGACTGCGTAACCCGCTACATAGCTCAGCGCATCTGCTTCTTCTACGTAACTTGCTCTCTTGCCAATGATCACAGCCAGCTCCACTTCCCAGTCCGTTTTCTCCGAATTTCTTGGGATAATCACCTGATCATTAGGTCCGCACAGTGCAGAAGTGGATTTAAAAAATACGATCGGCTCCTTCGGCAATTCTGTCGCGCCCGATTCGTAAGCGTGCTTGGCGTAGTTCATGCCTATGCACACGATTTTAGACGGGCGCGCTACGCAAGAACCGTAACGGAAACCTTCCACGACTTCCTGGCAGCTTGACTGATTGGCACTTAGCCATTCTGTAAGGCGAGTTAACCCGTCGGTTGCAAAAAATTTCTCATTGTAATCTTCACCAAATGCAGACACATCCAGTTTCTTACCATCGGGAAGTTCCACACCCGGTTTTTCCTGCTCAAAAGCACCAAATCGAAAAAGTTTCATAAGTTTTATATGGCTCGCAGCGGTTTGCTTTACGCCTTTTTTTAGTTATTTCTCAATGTTTCAAAAGCGTGTCGAAAACAGTCGCTTAATTATTTAGCTTCTCAAATCCCCCATCAATCAAATAGTCGCAGCCCGTGATAAATCCGGCTTCGTCTGAGCAGAGATACAATGCCATGGCACCGATTTCCTCAGGCTTGGCCATTCTGCCAATAGGCTGTGTTTTGGAAAGTTTTTCGAACATTTCCTCTTCTTTACCAGGATAATTTTTGGAAATGAATCCATCCACAAACGGCGTATGCACGCGCGCCGGCGAAATGCTGTTGCAGCGAATGCCATCCGCCAGATAATCACGGGCAACCGATAATGTCATGGAATAAACCGCCCCTTTGGCCGTAGAGTAAGCAAACCGGTCCGGAATGCCGACGGTGGCTGCAATAGATGCCATGTTCAAAATAACACCTCCGCCATTGGCTCTTAAATGCGGAATAGTCGCCATGAGGCAATTGTAAACGCCTTTCACATTGACATTAATAACGCGGTCAAAATCAATTTCAGCCGTGTTATCCGCCCTGCCTACATGCGCAATGCCTGCATTGTTAACCAGAATGTCGATTTTGTGATTGGTCGCAATGGCGTTGATCACGTTGACCACGTCGGCTTGTTTGGAGATATCGATGGCGTGTGCTTCCGCCTGACCGCCATCTGCAATGATCTGGTTTACAACCTGGTTGGCCAGATCAAAATTGAGTTCAAGAATATGGACAAATGCGCCCTGTTTCGCAAAAGTTTGAGAGATCGCCAGGCCAATGCCGCTCGCGCCTCCGGTTACCAATGCTGTTTTTCCGCTTAAATCAAACATGAAATTTTTGAATGTTATTGAAACAAAAGGGCCTTTTCAGCGGCCTTTACTTGCATTATTTCTTCTGATCTGAATTTTAATCTATTCCAACTGATATCAAATCTATTTCAATTAATCTTAAATCTATTTCTATTAAAGATCCCCGGGTTGAAACCCGGGGCAAATGATTTTGTTGATTATAAAGTCTTTTTAAATTCTCATCAATCAGCATTGCCCCGGGAGCAAAAGATTTTGTTGATTATAAAGTCTTTCTAAATTCTCATCAATCAGCATTGCCCTAGGGCAATGATTTCGTTGATTATAAAGTCTTTCTAGATTCTCTTCAATCAGCATTGGCCGGGGCAAATGATTTTGTTAATTATAAAGTCTTTCTAAATTCTCATCAATCAGCATTGCCCCGGGTTTCAACCCGGGGATCAAATAAGAGTAAATATTTTTGATCTTTGATTCTATTATTCAGTTAAGAAAATTTAGAGGGAGACGCCTCTTTTCCAGGGGATAAAATCATCCTGGCCTAGTTGCTGTGCTTTGGTCAATTCTCCGCTGGCAACCCTAATTACATATTCCAGCAATGCTTCGGCGTTTTGTTCGAGGCTTTGCGTGCCGTCGACAACCGGTCCGCAGTCAAAATCGATGACGTCGGGCATGCGGTTGGCTAATGTGGTGTTGGTTGCGACTTTGGCAACGGGGCAGATCGGGTTTCCGGTGGGCGTTCCTAATCCGGTTGTGAAAAGGATAATGTTGGCTCCTGCGGCTGTCTGCCCGGTCGTTGCTTCTACATCATTGCCTGGCGTGCACACGAGTTGCAAGCCTGATTCTGTGGCTCTTTCGGTGTAGTTTAGCACATCCGAAATGTATGCATTACCGCCTTTGCGGGCTGCTCCGGCTGATTTTATGGCGTCTGTAATGAGGCCATCTTTGATATTTCCGGGTGAAGGATTGAAGGCGAATGCGGAACCGACTGCTTCTGCCTTGCCTGCGTAATCGCGCATTAATTTTTCAAATTTTGCGGCCTTCTCTTCGGTCACACAGCGGTTAATGAGCTCTTGTTCGACGCCATTGAGTTCGGGAAATTCTGCTAATAATGTCTGTCCGCCCAGGCCAACAACGATATCCGAAAGATGTCCCAAAACCGGGTTCGCAGAAATGCCTGAAAATCCATCTGAACCGCCGCATTTAAGGCCAACGGAAAGCTTGGACAAAGGCGCGTCGCTTCTTTCGAACTCATTGATCTTGGTAACACCCATGAATGTTTCCTTAATCGCACCCGACATTAAGGAATATTCCGTGCCTTTCTGATGCTCGAATGCGAAGAATGGTTTGTTGAAATTCGGATCACGTTTTTTGATTTCGTCTTCCAGTGTCTTCAACTCAGAATTCTGGCAACCCAGGCTCAAAACCGTAATGCCGGCAACATTAGGGTGAACGGCATAGGAAGCAAAAAGAGCACAAAGCGTATTGGCGTCCGTTCTTGTGCCGCCACAGCCGCCTTCGTGGGTCAGGAATTTAATGCCGTCCACATTCTGGAACGGACGTTCCGGTTTCCTTCTTACGGGTTCGCGCTCGGTGAATGCTTCCATGCTTCTGATGGTGCGCAAGTCGCCGCTTTGATATAAATGCAGGAAATCCCTGACGTGTTCTCTGTAAATATCAGTCTGCGCATAACCCAGCTCCCGCTCGAATGCATCCTTCATAATCAGCACATTACGGTTTTCGCAAAATACCAACGGCACCACGAGCCAGTAATTATATGTGCCAACGCGGCCGTCTTCGCGGTGATATCCTTTGAATGTTCTGTTCTGCCATTTCGAGACATCCGGCTGAATGTAAGAATAAGGCTGGCGATTGGCCGTGCTGTAATCCTGAGAATCGTGTTTGAGATTGAATGTCGTGATGGGCTCGCCCTTGCGGATGGGCTGCGATGCGCGACCTACGAGCACGCCATACATAATAATAGCGCCACCGGTTTCAATGTCTTCCGTCACAAACTTGTGCTTGGCCGAAACGCCATATGGCAGCGAATAATGACTGCCTGCCCAGGCCACGTCGGCATTTACGGGCAAGTCGCGCAATGCAACGATCACATTATCAGAAGGATGTATTTTTAAAAGCTGTGACGCCATAATTAGTTTCAAATTGGTTTTATTTCGCCGGGTATTTTAAATAGAATTTATCAACAAATGAACTGAAATATTTCAATACATTGATTCGCAATACTAGCAAAGTTTTCAACTATATTGGCATATATTTCCTCTTAATAGAATCTTTTTGTAATTATTTGTGAAACCGCAATTACTAAAAGTCCCCAAAGGCCTGCAAAAATCGTTTAGTATCCGACGCGATGTGGTCCTTTACTTTTACAACCGCTGGCATTACCATCCCGAGCTCGAACTGATCCACATTGAACAGGGCTCGGGCACGCAGTTCGTGGGTGACAACATTCAGAATTTCCAAAGTGGCGACCTGCTTCTGATCGGCGCTAACCTACCCCATTACTGGCGCTGCGACGAGAAGTACTTCCAGCGCGAAAGTCAGTTGTATGCCCAAGCCACCGTCGTGCATTTTTCGCTAGACTTGTTCGGCAATGCATTTCTGGATTTGCCGGAAAACAAGGCCATTCGCAAATTACTGCTCAAAGCAAAGTTTGGAATGAAACTATTGGGCGAAGGGACGGAAAATGTGAAGAAGCTTTTGCAGGATTTATTGGATCAAAAGGGCGGGAATGCGGTGATTTCGCTTTTACAAATCCTTGAAAACCTGGCACATTGCGCTGAAACGAAAACATTGTCCCACACGCATTACCAGGAGGAATACGATCAGTACGACACGGACCGGATCAACCAGATTTACCAATATTCGATCAGTAATTTCCAGAAGAAAATTTCCATTGAAGAGATTTCGGAGATTGCGAACATTAGCCCGCATTCATTCTGCCGGTATTTCAAAAGCCGCAGCCGCAAGACTTACTCGCAGTTTTTGCTGGAACTAAGGATCGGACATGCATGCAAATTGCTTTCTGAAACCAAGCTGCCTGTTGCCCAGATCTGCTATGAAAGCGGTTTCAACAATTTCGCCAATTTCAATAAATATTTCAAAATCCACACCGGCAAGAGTCCTTTGGCTTACCAAAAGGAATTCCGAAAAATTGCCGTTCACCGGCCTAACCTGGAAGTCGCATGATGAAAATCAACCTTGTCAATATTTTTGAGAAAACCATTTCTGAGGCAGAACTGCATATTGCGGATGGAATCATTAAGGAAATCAACATTACCGGACCCGAAAATTCGTCTTTGCCTTACGCACTGCCCGGCTTCACGGACGCGCACGTACATATAGAGAGCTCCATGCTTACGCCCGCGCAATTTGCCCGCCTGGCGGTGGTGCACGGGACCATTGCAACGGTTTCGGACCCGCATGAAATCGGGAATGTGCTCGGCATAGCTGGCGTGGAATTCATGATCGAGGATGGCAAACGGGTGCCTTTTAAATTCTGCTTCGGAGCGCCCTCCTGTGTTCCGGCGACGGTTTTTGAAACGGCTGGGGCAGTGATTGATGCGGAACAAGTCGGGCAGTTGCTGGCAAAGGACGACATTGGTTACCTGGCCGAGGTTATGAATTTTCCGGGCGTGATCAATGAAGATCCGGACATGATGGTGAAGATCAATTGGGCTAAACATTATAATAAGGTTGTCGACGGCCACGCGCCCGGCCTGCGCGGGGAAGCGGCCCGCAAGTATGCATCGCATGGCATCACCACTGACCATGAATCCTTTACCTATGACGAAGCCAGAGAAAAAATCGATTACGGTGTCAAAATCCTGATCCGGGAAGGCAGCGCCGCCCGGAATTTCGCGGCATTGATCCCTTTAATAGATGAATTTCCGGAGCTGGTGATGTTCTGTTCGGATGACAAGCATCCGGATAACCTTGTGGCGGGGCATATTAATGTATTGGTTAAAAGGGCATTGTCGCTGGGTTATGACATTTGGAACATTCTGCAAGCGGCTTGTATCAATCCTGTGCTGCATTATAGTTTGAATGTTGGTTTGCTGAGATTAAATGATCCGGCCGATTTTATTTTGGTTGACAACATGAGTGATTTTAATGTAAAGGAAACCTGGATTGATGGGGCGCTTGTGGCCAAAGATTCAGTTTCAATGATTCCGGACCTGCGAAGCGCGCATCCCAACCGGTTTGTGTGCGCCCCAAAGACAGCTGCTGATTTTGTTTTAAAAAATGAAAAAAATTCTGAATCCCAGATAAGGGTCATTAAAGCATTAGAGGGTCAACTGATTACGAATGAAATCATTGCGAATGCAAAAGTGCAGGGCGGTGCAATCATGGCCGATCCGGACAATGACATCCTGAAAGTTACCGTGATCAACCGCTATGAAAACGCGCTTCCATCCATCGGATTTATGAAAAATTTCGGTTTGAAACAAGGCGCTATTGCTTCGTCCGTTGCGCATGATTCACACAACATTATATGTGTCGGCTGCGACGATGAAAGTATAGCCATGGCCGTGAATATGATCATGGAAGCGAAGGGCGGAATTTCGGCGGTAGGGAATGGAAAAACGCAATTAATCGCATTGCCGATTGCAGGAATTATGACGGATTCGGATGGCTATGGAGTGGCGGCGGCTTACACATTGCTCGACAATTTTGTGAAGGAAGAATTAATGTCATCGCTGCAATCTCCGTTCATGACGCTGTCGTTTATGGCACTGCTCGTGATCCCGCGTTTGAAATTGAGCGATAGAGGGCTTTTTGATGGAGAAAACTTCCAATTTGTTCCGATAAGTCTCTAAATGGTGACATATTTAACGAAATAGTAACATTAACCTTTGAAATAGAATTTTCTGACGAAAATATTTTTTAAATACGTTTTTTTATAAATATATTTACAAGTGTAATAATGACCCTTATTACAAATATCAATTCCTAACCCCAATCAAAATCCTTTCCAAACAATGGCTCACCTACGCTACAAGCAAGAAGAAGAACTCTGTTTTTGGGATCAGTTCAGAAAAGGCGATGAAAATGCTTATGCATGCCTGTACCGCTCTTACGTTCACATTTTGTATCAGTATTGCTCACAGTTTACTATTGACAAACCACTGATTAAGGACTGCATTCACGACTTATTTGTTGAACTATGGAAAAACCGAATGACGCTGGGTGACACCACTTCCGTTCGGTTTTATCTTATGGCGTCAATTAAAAGAAAGTTAGTTCGCCATTTGAACGCACAGCAAAAGCATACAAGCAACGAAGATATTCCGGTAGAATACTGGCATATCAACACGCCTTCTCATGAAAATCACCTGATTTCCGAAGAAGAATTTGAATCAACCAATCAGCATTTAAACGTAGCGATCAACGGGCTCCCACGCCGCCAGCGCGAGGCCATCTTTTTGAAATTTTACATGAATTTGAATAACCACGAAATCGCAGACCTGATGAAAATCAACATTCAGTCCGTGTACAACCTGGTTTTTGGTGCATTAGGCAACCTTAAAAAGCAAATGACGCTCGACAGACTGACCTTCTAACATTTCTTTATATCATTGCATTGCAAAAAGCGTGGCGAACTAAGCCACGCTTTTTTTGTTAAATATTTACGATCATTAACAAACTGAAATAAGACCATTTGAATGTCGCTGAACTCCACGCCATTAGCTGAACGCCTGCGCCCGAGGACCCTGGATGATTTTGTTGGCCAGGAAAAACTGTTAGGCCCGAACGGCCCGTTGCGCAGGGCTATTTTGCAAAATACCATCCCTTCGATGATTTTCTGGGGACCGCCCGGCGTCGGAAAAACAACATTGGCATTACTCATTGCCGAAACCACCAAAAGACAATTTTATAATCTCAGCGCCATCAGTTCGGGCGTGAAAGATCTGCGCGAAGTGTTGGCAAGACCCTCCGGTTTGTTTCCGGCAATCTTGTTCATTGACGAAATTCACCGTTACAACAAAAGTCAGCAGGACGCATTGCTGGGTGCGGTGGAAAAAGGACAGGTGACATTGATCGGTGCGACGACTGAAAACCCTTCATTTGAGATCAACTCAGCTCTTTTATCGCGGAGCCAGATTTACATCCTGGAAGCATTTGGTGAAAAAGAATTGAAACAACTGATCGAAAGGGCGCTTACCAAAGATCAGTTTTTAAAGAATAAGAATGTCACTTTCGAGTCGTATGACGCACTGATGCGCCTTTCGGGCGGAGACGGGCGCAAGCTGCTCAATCTGCTTGAACTCGTAATTTTGGGAAAAGGCGAGGAAAAAGACATTGTCATTACCGACGAATGGGTAACCGAAGTGGCGCAGCAGAACATTGCGCGTTACGACAAATCGGGTGAGCAACATTATGATATTATTTCTGCTTTTATCAAATCATTAAGAGGAAGCGACCCGAACGGCGCGGTTTACTGGATGGCGCGGATGATCGTGGCCGGTGAAGATCCATCTTTTATCGCTCGCCGAATGCTCATTATGGCATCCGAAGACATTGGAAATGCAAACCCTACGGCGATGATCATGGCCAATGCGTGCATGCAGGCAGTGAATGTGATCGGCTATCCCGAATGCCGCATAATTCTCTCACAAGTAGCCATTTACCTGGCTACTTCACCCAAAAGCAATGCGAGTTACATGGCCATTGGCGACGCTATTGAGCTCGCCAAAAACACCGCCCATTTGCCGGTTCCGCTGCACTTGCGCAATGCGCCTACCAAACTCATGAAGCAGATCGGTTATGGCAAAGAATACAAATATTCACACGAATTTGAAGGGAATTTTGCCAAGCAGAACTTCATGCCGGATGAGCTGAAAGGCAAGAAAGTGTTCGAGCCGGGATTGAATGCAAGGGAAGAAGAGATCCGCAAAAAATTGCAGCACTGGTGGGGCGACTGGTATGGTTACTGATCTTTGCTTTTGAGCTTTTCCTCAAATTTAGAAAATGACAAATCAGGAACTTTGTCCGTCTCTAACGGCTTATTCCATTCTTTTGTAAGCTTTTTCGCCATTTTTTCCAGATTTTCATCTGACTCTTTCTCGCGGACAGCATTGTTTTCGTCAGATATTGGTTTGATCTTTTTCATAAGCTGAGAGCCAAAAAGCAATACTAAAATGACAGATTGTTTAAATTACGCAAAGATGGTTTTGATAGATCAAATATCAGAAACATTGCCAAACTTTATAAGCAAATATTAACCTAAATGACCCTAAATGACTAACAACACTACTATTCCAGAAAGTATTCCATTGATTGAGCGCCAGTTACTGATCAATCAGTGCAAGATACTTTCAATTATTTGTGATGAAAAAGAAAGGGAGATTAACGAAAAACGAATCGAGATCCTGGAAAAAGGTTATACGGGTTTGTATCCGAAAGTGTTCAACTCGCTATATGAAGAAGTGCCTATTAGCGTATATGCTGAAATAACCAGTATCATGAAAATGTATGGGCGCATCAATGAGTCTATTAAAATGTTGTCAAATGAGGAGAGAGAACTGCTGGATCTTGCAAAAATCGAGTTCGAAGGTTTTGACGAAGACAGCGGCATGCACTATTATATGATGTCTTACCTGGTAGACCGGATGGACGAGCACGGAGAATATAAGGGCCGACAGCTCAAATCACATAATAGTTCATGTATGATTAAATATAACAAGATGCTTTCTGTGTACTCGGAGCTCGGAAACACGGCGGATAGTCACTTTGCACTATCTGACTTACAGCGGTTTATAGAGAGTGTTTTAGATAGCAATGAATGATCTGCGTCGCGTTAAAAACCCAATTGTAGTTCAAAACCTTGATTGAGTATGCTTTATTTAATACCCTAATTATAAAAACATATTTCTGTGTTAAAAAATAATGTTTTAAGTAAAGATTTCGTTAAATTTGTGTTGATAACCAGGCAACTGATTATCAAATAACGTTGAGTAAAATCAGACATCCCGGATACCCTGTATTTGGGATGTTTTTTTGTACCTGTCGCCAAAAAAAATGCACAGCCGGGCTGTGCATAGGGTATATAGTGTCAAGTATGAATGTCTTATATCGGGAAGCTGATCAATGCCATTCCACCTTTCTCAGCCTGGCTGCATTGCGTTTGATAAACATATGCTCGTCTACCATATAACGATCATGACCTGGTGACTTTCTCAACTGAGTGATCAGCCACACGGCACAAAATGTCGCGCCTATCAGTATGGCAATAAAAAGATATGGTCCGATTGCGTATATACTTTGAAGTAGCTGAGTCATAATTTCCAGTAGTTAGTCAGGTTTCTGATATCTTGACTGGAAATAAAAAATAATCGTACCAGACCGTCGTAATTGCCTTCCTGCGCGTAGTCGGGTGTATTTTGGCAAACTTGTAGAATTGCAGGCAGTTAAGTGGTGAAAAGTGTGGAATATCAGCCGCTACTTTCAGCGTTTCAGTATGTTTTCCTCTTTCAGATGACCGAGATATTCGCGGAATTCATAGCCCGTCATTTCAGAGATCTGCTTCGAAAAAAGCTTGTGTTTTTTGTCAGGTTCCAGTTGCGACAGGGCGTCGGAAATGAGGAATGTCAGGATGGGATTCCACCGGTTCAGGGTGTCTTCAAATCTGATTTCCGGATCGCTTAATTCTTTGCTTATAAAATGCAGTCCCTTGTCTTTTGCCAGCATTCTGAGAACTTGCAGATATACCTGCTGGTTCTCGTCATACTCAGGCTTCTTGCCGATTCCTTCATATTGAAATAGAAAATCCTGGATCTTGTAGAGATCCTGCATCGTTGAAGAATGGTCAGTCATGATTTTAATGTTAGCAAAGCGTTGGTACTTACTAACAATTAAAATCATGCCTTATTTAGTGTAATCGAAACTGCCCTGCTATTGCTGATAATTGCGGAAAAGCTTTCAGATGACGGCGTTCACCACTTTTGTATCGCAGCCTACAACGGAATTGTTGACATAGCCCACGCTGATCCCCGAGACTTTCGTAGCCTTTTTGGAAGGCAGCGGCGTCTTGATGGTTACGATCTTGGAGGTGATTACCGCCTGTGTATCGGATAGATATTTGAATTCTACCTCAATATTTTTGATGGCCGTAGGCGAGTTGTTCTCGATCACCATGCTGTGAATTGCGATCCCACCTACCGAATGCCATTCGTTTTCGAGGATTTTAATTTTGCCGATCAGCTTTTCCTTGTTTTGTGAACCCGCTGCGTTGAGCGAGTCCGCCTGGCTAATTACTTCTGTTTTAGATTTAACAACCGGCTTTTCTTTGAGGAAATCAAATTGCTTGTAATAGTAGAGGATGTAAATGAATGCGCAAACGGGAACTATGGCGCTGACCCATTTTAATAAAGGAATAAAGAACTTCTTGAACTTGGCTTTTTTGCCTCTTCTTCCTGCCATATATGTTTTGTTAACGTGTACTTAACTTTTTTGTGGTGCTGTTATACGCAAATATACCGATCCGCGGCTGCAATTTTGTTCATGTCGTTTTTTTTTGACAAGATAGTGGCATAAACAAAAACAAACCGCTGGTTTTGAGCCAGCGGTTTGTATGTGTATCGTGTTGAACAGGACTATTGTCTTACAAATCTGTGCGTCGCAATCGTGCCATTATTATGGATAATTTGTACCACATATGAGCCTGAGCTTAAATTTCTTGTGCTGATACCCGTGCTTAATGCATTTGATGCTTCAAACACCGTTTTGCCAAGTGCATTGACAACCTTCACCTGCTTAATATCAGACCAGTCGGTCAGGTTAAGGTTGACGTTTTCCGCATTACGAACCGGGTTTGGATACAGGAACGCAGTGCTTGCAAAGGAAACATTTTCGATATGCTGTAAGCAAAAGTCTCGTCCAAATCAACCATTTTCAATCTGTAAAGATTTTGGCCATTCAAAGGTTTCGCATCCTGGAAAGAATAGAATTGCTGGGTAACACTTTCATGGTTCGACTTTACAGAACCGATTTTATCCCATTTCTTACCATTCTGGCTGCGTTCGATGTCGAAACGATCGCTGTTTGTTTCCGAAGCAGTAGACCATGACAAAGAAGCCGTGGAGCCTTCGCTCGCCGCTTTGAAGCTTACCAATGTCACCGGCAGAACAGATTCAATTATAATTTTAAAAGTGGTAACCGCAGTTTGTCCAAAAGCATTTGTTGCTTCAACATCGAAGAAATAAACACCTGTCTGACTCTCATTAGCGCCTCCCGATAGACGTCCTTCCAATGATAGCGTGATGGTATTGGGCAGCGTACCAGCAGCTGTCCTTCCATTGACTGGCGTAACATTGCTAAGTCTATATGTGTAGTCAGTAAATCGTCCGCACTCAATATCAAAACCAGGCTGGGCCGGGAACTCAGGATAAGCTGCATCGAAAGAGAAGGCATCTGCACTTGAAAGATCAACCGAGATCACATCATCCGTATCGTATACGCCCAGGTCACCCCCTGTAAATGTGATGGGTGTGCGTGCACTAACTTCTAACCATAAAAATAATTCGTTTAACATTGCTTTGGTGGATCAACTCACGCTCCTTACCGATGCTTTGCGAAATGTTTTATGTCAGATACAGGAAGTAAATGCAGTAGTGTCCTACACGGACGGGAAGGAATTTATGGCTGATCATGCTATGTTCTTGCCGGACATTCTGATCATGGATTGGGCTATCAATGGCATGACTGGCCTTGAACTGCTGAACACCGCCCGAAGCGTTGTATCCAAGGACCTGAAAATCATCATCATTTCCTCGGTTACGGATGTGCAAACGATAAAACATGCGATCAGAAGGGGCGCGAATAGCTTCCTGCCAAAATCAGCTTCGCTCGAAGAACTGAAAGAAGCCATCGTTTCTGTGATAGCGGGAAAGCAATATATCGGGAAAGGCATCCGGGATAATCTTATCAACAGCGTTTTTACCGATGAGCAGGTTGTACTGCATCTATCGCCGCGTGAAAAAGAAGTGTTGCAAAAGGTGTGCAGCGGCCGGACGATCAAGGAAATTGCTTACGATCTCAAACTCAGCGCGCATACAGTCCAATATTACCACGGGTGCGTTATGGATAAACTGAAGGTGAAGAGGACCACCGATTTAATCGTTTACGCCATGCAACACGGACTCTATATACCGGAAATGAAGCAGCCGGCAAATGTTTAATTTACCGGCCGGTCCGGATGATATCAATTTTTAACGGTTAAATTTTCCGTAGAAGTCAGGCAGCGGATTCAGTGCTGTGTTTTTACGCTGATGCCAGTATGGATACGTAGGCGACTTGTCACTTGCAGCATCCAGTTTCTTGACCTGTTCAAGACTCAGGTTCCAGCCCACGGCCCCCAAATTTTGTTTCAGCTGTTCTTCATTTCTTGCTCCAATGACCACATTACTAACAGTGGGCCGTTGTAAAAGCCAGTTAAGGGCAACCTGCGCAACCGTTTTGTCCGTTTCCGCGGCTACTTCGTCCAGCACATCAATGAGGTGAAAAAAGAATTCTTCCGGGATCTCCGGTCCTTCTCCCCCGCCCTGCGCGATGCGGCCCTCAGACGGCATCGGCTGGTTTCTTCTGTATTTCCCGCCTAATCTTCCGGCAGATAAAGGGCTCCATACGATTGTCCCGATATGCTGATCCACCGCCAGTGGCATCAATTCCCACTCAAACTCGCGGCTAAGCAATGAGTAATGTGCCTGATGCGCAATGTATTTGGACCAACCATATTTTTCCGAAACAGAAAGGGATTTCATTAAATGCCAGCCTGAAAAATTTGAACAGGCAATGTATCGCACTTTGCCGGCGGTAATCAGGTCATTGAGAGCGCTGAGCGTTTCTTCAACAGGCGTATTCGCATCGAAACCGTGCATGTGGTAAATATCAATATAGTCTGTTTTGAGCCGGCGGAGGCTGTCTTCACAAGATCTGACAAGGTGAAAACGCGACGACCCGAAATCGTTTGGCCCGGTTCCCATTTTGAAAGTTGCCTTGGTAGAAAGAATGATCTTGTCCCGCAAACCGATGATGGCTTTCCCCAGAATTTCTTCCGAAAGTCCTTGTGAATACACATTAGCTGTATCAAAAAACGTAATTCCGGCATCCATACAAAGGTTCACAAGACGTGCCGCTTCGTCAGTTTGGGTGTTTCCCCAAGCTTTGAAAAAATCGCCACCGCCTCCGAATGTGCCTGTTCCAAAGCTTAACACAGGAACTTTCAGCCCCGATGCGCCCAATTGTCTGTATTCCATATTAGTAAGGTCAGTTGTCTGATTTTGAACATTGTTACAATCGAGCCAAAATTTACAAGATTATATTCTCATACAAAAAAAATGGCGTCCCTCCGGAACGCCATTTTCTCAGCTTAATTGATCCCTATATCAGCTCAATGTCGAGCAGGATTCTTTTGAAAACTTTCCCGGTCGTTTCGAAAATACCTTTGAAAGCGCCAAGAAAAACACACAAGGGAAAAATTACAGGCAGATATATAAACCACCTCAAAGCCATCGATCTGTTAAATCTTTTCATGATAACACCTCTTCAACATTGCGTAACAATCAAACCCACTAGAAGGAATTATACATGCAATATAGAAATAGTTGTGTAAAAAGTCAAGATGTAATGTCTTTTTATCATCCAGTGAAACTAGTTAGGAACGTTTGTTCCAGCTTCTTCCCGATCTTTTTTCTTACGTTTCTTGTCTTTTTTACCCGACTTGTCCTTCATCTGATTGTCGTTCATGTTGGAATTCAATGTGCTTGTTCCAGTGCTTGAATTAGCCTCAGATGGCTGTGTTGTAGTCGACTGCGATGAACCCTGCGCGTTGTTTTGATTGGTAGAATCTGGTGTTACTGCACCCGTTGTACCTGTGCTTTGTGGCCAGGCAGAAGTGCCGCCAGCGCTGCTTCCCTGCGATTGAGAGCCGGTTGTGCTTTGCGATCCGGTTGTTCCTTGTGAACCGGTTGTTCCCTGTGAACCAGTTGTTCCCTGTGAACCAGTTCTTCCCTGTGACCCACTTGTTCCCTGTGAACCACTTGTTCCCTGTGAACCACTTGTTCCCTGTGAACCACTTGTTCCCTGTGAACCACTTATTCCCTGCGAACCGGTTGTTCCTTGTGAACCGCTTGTTCCCTGCGAACCGCTTGTACTTTGTGACCCGGACGTGCCTTGCGATTGTCCGGTGCTTTCGCTGGTTCCGGTTCCCTGCATTTTACCATTTTTCCCGGTAGTATCCATGCCAGGTCTTGCTGCTCCTGCTGTGCCTGTGCTTTGTGGCCAGGCCGAAGTCCCTCCTGCACTATTTCCTTGGG
Source organism: Dyadobacter alkalitolerans DSM 23607 (assembly GCF_000428845.1). Classification (GTDB taxonomy): domain Bacteria; phylum Bacteroidota; class Bacteroidia; order Cytophagales; family Spirosomataceae; genus Dyadobacter; species Dyadobacter alkalitolerans. The sequence goes on from NZ_AUAS01000012.1 coordinate 155,231, forward strand.
GCTGAGTCGATTCCTTGGTCGATGAGCCAGATGACTTCGTGCTTTGGTTCGTTGTTTGCGCATAGGCAGTTCCGCATAATGTCAGCATGAACAGTGCTACGCTTATTTTGAGCTTTTTCATTGTATTGATTTGTTGATGAGTTAATTTTTCCCACATCATATCAATAACTGTTCCAGCAGCGCTGCTCCCCGACGTAATTACCTGACGTATAGTAAGCTCCGCTTCTCAACTGCGGCGCTTCTCGTGTCTTTATTTAAAAATTTCCCCTTCAATTTTGTAATGCGAAAATATTCGGGCGTAGCCAGGATATCGGCTTTCATGCCGGCGTTGAGCAAACTGTCGGCGAGTTCGGGGGAAGTGTAAATGTAGCACGGCTTCTTAGCTAGAAAGGCATCCAGATCCTGGCCTGTACGCACAAGCCGGACATCCGCAGGAGCATAGAATTCAAGCGAATACGAAAACGATTTGTAAGCGGCAATGGGAAGTTCAGGGTTATTTGCCCGGATCGCCCTGGCTGCACTTCTGCCCGATTGGTATTGAAGTAAAAACGGATAGAAAAACAGGAAAAGGAATATGTAAATGATGGCGGCCATTGCGTAACCATTGTACAAAATACGCTGCAACGGATTCTCAAACCGGATAATGTTGACTACGGCTACAATAAAGCAAGTCAGGCCGGTGGCGAGCCATTCATTTTTTAATCCGGTCCAATATAGTAAACCGATGACTGCTATGGCGACGAGGAACACCAGAACCTGCTGCACCTTCGCTAAAATCGAAAGCTTTATGTGCCTTGCTTTTTGATATAAAAAATAACCGGTAATGATCGAAAAATAAGGAAACAGGATTACGATGTAATGCGGAAGCTGAAACCTCGACAGCGAAAAAAGCATGAAAGTGAGTAATGTGCTGCCGTAAATAATCCAGCGTAGTGGCATTCTGTTCGTATCAAAACGGATGAGATAAACAATAGCGCTTACCAGACCCACAGACCACGGAAGAAACGCCCAGAGGGTTGTATGCATGAAAAAAGTAACATTCCCACTCCCTTTGATGGGCCCGGTGTTGAAGAAGCGGCCGAACTGGCTGTCCCAGAAAAAGAATTTTAATCCTGAAACCCCGGTTTTACCGAATACGACTTTCTCAGGATGCAGGTCAAACTGCGCGTAAAGACTGTACAACTCCGGGGTAATGAAAACGAAGCAGAGTATGAGCATTACCCACCAGCGGTAATTCAGGAACTGCCGCCACTGGGAAGTAAAAATCCAGAAAAGCACCCAGCCGCCACCGATCGTAAGCAGCACAAAAATTCCCTTTGTCATGATAGCACATGCCGCAAAAAAAGCCGCAGCAACGATATGAATGCCACTCTTTTTTTGATATACACCCAACATATGCCAGACAGCCGCAATGATACAGGTGGTGAGATAAGGTTCCGCCCGAACGTCAAAATTGGCGAGTGTGCTGTGCAGCGCTACTGCCGAGATCAGCACCGAAGTCCTGGCTACGGTAATATTAAAGAGGTCCCTGGCTGTCAGAAAAGTGTAATAAAGACCCAGAAGCCAGAAAAGGAATGCCGGGAATTTATAAGCAAAACTCGTGATACCAAAAAGCTTGTAGCTAATCGCAGCCATCCAGAAAGGGAAATGCGGCTTATCGAGCCAGTCGTGGCCGTCGCCCCACAGATTGATCCAGTCGTTGTGCTGGACCATGTGCTTGGCGATTGTAGCATAAAGCGCCCCGTCCGGCTCAATAATTTCTAGCCATAAGCCCGGAACATTCAATGCAATGCCAATAATCAGTAACCAGGGAAAATAACGTTGCAAAGCACGCTCCACATCATGCATAATTGTTTCTTTACGTGCCAGAATACCTAACGCTTCGTGAGAATGTTGCAAACATACGAAACGGCGGCATTAATTTGTAACCGGCACCTCCGGAAAGAAATCTATCTGGCAATCTGATTCTCGAAGAAGCCTTTCAGCATTTCGCTATTGACAATTTTATTGCAGCTCTCAATACTCAGCGGTTTTTGCTGGTAATCAATCACCTGGCTATAAGTGGTTGCCCTTTTCATTTCCGATTCCTCTGTGGCCGAGCTGACCATAACAACATGGACCCGATTGAGATAAGGACGGTCGCCAATTGCATCCAGAAATTCCCAACCATTCATAATGGGCATATTAATGTCCAGTAACACGAGGAAATTAGTTTCCTGCGAAGGGTAACTGTCCAGATACTGCAGCGCATCTGATCCATTGTAGCACAAGACCGTATCGTTTAAAATTCCGGACTTTTTAAGAAACATTTCATGGAGGAACAACATGATCTTATCATCGTCTACCAAAAGGATTTTGAGGTCATTAATCATGTCTTCTAACTTTATCTGCCTTATTCATCAGGTGTCAATTATGTTTTTGTCTAATCACGTTATCAGCGCCGTTGCGGACTGAAAGAGGTGCGTATTTGTCTTTCCCCAAATCCCCATATTCCCCATTTTTCTGCTTCCAGTATCATTTAAAAAAAATGATCCGCGCTTAGCAAGCCTCATTTTCCGTTGATTGGCACAATTATTACCGGCCTCCTCTTTCTGAATCAACAGCATTATTGCCAATATAACTTATGAAGCGTACAAAATTCTTTTTCCTTGCAGCAGCACTTTCTTTTGCAACCGTAGCCTGCGACGACGATACAACCGGGACCAATGCACCCGCCGAACTCGATAAGCAATTCATGCTCTCTTCATCCGATGGGGGCCTTTTTGAGATCAATGCCGGCCAGGTGGCATCGTCAAAAGGCACAACCCAGACCATTAAGCAATTCGGGCAGGAAATGCTGGATGACCATACGAGCATCAGGCAAGAGCTCATGAAAATCGCGAAAGATGCGAATGTGGACCTGCCAACAACATTGTCGAGTGAGAAGCAGCAGAAACTGGATTCACTGTCGGGACTTTCCGGAATCGCATTTGATACGACGTACATTAAAATGGTGACCATTTCGCACGAAGAAGCGGTGAACCTTTACGAAATCCAGGACAAGTCTGCCAGCAATGTTCAACTGAAAACCTTTGCTGCCGACAAGCTTCCCAGGTTAAAGGCACATCTGGAAAAGGCGAAAGCCATGAGAGATTCGATTCAGTAAGGTTTTAAAAGTATTAACCAAAAATATTATGTTCCAATCCATCATCGCTATTTTCGAGACCAACGAGGAGGCTCAGAAAGCCAAGCATGCCCTGATCTCACACGGATTTGATTTAAGCCAGATTGAAGTGAATTACAATGTGGATGTGGAAGATGACCGCAGCACTGACGGCCAGCAAACTGCTACTACGGAGCACGATGCCCTAGAAGAGGATTCCGGATCAGTTGTTACGGTCCGCACCAACAATATGCAGGAGTCGCTGGATGCAACCACCATTCTCGAAGATTGTGGCGCACTGGATGTAAACGAATTTTCCGCAAAGCCCGCCAGCGATCCCGATCCATTATTTGATCCGGAAAATCTCTCTTAGGAAGATTATTTAGGAAAACTCAAAACCAAAAGCCGATCTGAAACGCGATCCGGGGCTTTTCTTCCTTTTTTTCCTTTGGAATAAATGCTCCTACGGCAAATGTGAGAATATCAACCGGTGCAAACCAGACACCACCGCCGTAGTTATAATGCAAGGCTTTGGATTCCTCATCATCTAGCCACACACGGCCGTAGTCAAAGCTTCCAAATACGCCATAAGTGAGCGGTAATGTTGGGTTATAGCTGCTGCCAAGCCGGATACGAAGGTCTGTATCGTGCCAAATGCTGCTATTCCCGTAAAAGCGCTCCGTCCGATAGCCACGCAATCCCTGCTTTCCGCCCAATGTTGGCATTTGAAAAAATTCATAGCTATCCCCAAAGATCAGCCCCGTTCCGACTTGCGTTGCAAGAATAATGTTTTCCCTGGCGTCAAGGCTGGTATAATAGGCGAATCTGGCCCGGAATGAGCCAAAGTTATTCTTGTTTTCCAGGTTTGTGGTCCAGTGGAAACCGGCGTTAAAACGTATTCCCGTATGTGGCGCAAAAATGTTATCAACGCTGTTGAAGTCAAACTGAAACTTGCCGCCAGCAAACATTTTTGTTTCAAAAACATCATCGGATAACTCGTTTTCAGCACTTGTAATGAACCTGCCGCTAGTGGGTTGAACGTCTGAAAGCTCAAAGGTTGGCCCCAGGGTAATAAAGCCGGCTGTCCCGGCGAAACGTTTTTTCAATGCAGGATAAATGTGTAAAAAGCTTTGTCTTACCCGATAAAAATCAGGATCGTCGACCGGCCTTTCCGTGTCATTTCCTAATCCGGCATAATTAAATGCGTAAGTAGGGCCGTGGTAATAGGTGTCGAGATAGAAGTCAAATTTTTTAAAGGCATTGATAAAATCACCGGTATAATTCACTTTAAAACCCTTGGTAGCAAAGGCATAACTGGCACCAAAAGCGTGTAATGAAGCATAAGGTTCCTTTTTAAACCCATATTTCATCCACGTGGCGCTTGCGCCGAGCAAAAGTCCATCATCCGGGTTCACGCCGAGGATGGGCGCCGGAATGGCAATGTCGTAATTGCTGTCAGTGCTGCGCCGGTCATATACATTATAGCGGTAAAGGTTTGTGCGCTTGTCCTTTGTATCAGCCCCTGCAACAATTGTGTTCGTTCGCAGGTCGTCGTAGACGAGTGTTTTCTTTTTTCCAGCACTTGTGCCCGTGCTGTCGGCAAAGAGATCCGTTCCCAATCCGCCTATCAATCTTACTTTAATGCCCTTTCCGGCGTCTCCTTTAACTATAAATTCATCGTCATCACCATTGCCATACACATTGATTGTCTTGGTAACGTCAGCATTAAAAACACGCTCGTAATTTAAATGTTTGATGCGGCCGTCCTTTCCGGTTTCGTAAACAGAAATTTTGGTTCGCCTTTCATCCAGCCTTTCCACTACCACCCTTTCTTCCTCTTCCGTCCCGATGACATTCACATTCTCGCTCACAAATTCATAATGTGTCCTGGCGATTGTCAGCAGCTTATCCCGACGGCTTTTCATGTTTTGTATCAATGCAGCAGCGGATTTTTGCCTGGCTTCCTCCGGCCAGCTGGCAAAAGCATTGCTAATGACTTCGTCGGTCAGGTTGGTTTGGATAAATTTCGCCTGCTCTTCCCATTGCTCCCAGGTAAGCCGGGTGAGGAATGTCCGGTCAAAAAGCCGCGCGCTCCACGTAGTCCATTTCATGCTTTGTATTTCCGGGCTGAAACTTTGGAGTTGGCGTAGAAACGGCAATGTCAGCCGCGCAACGCCGGTCAGCAAGCCATCATACATGGAAAATGCCTGGTCACGGTCTCTCGGGATCGGACGATACAATGTGGTCCCGTCCTGCTGCTTCACCGACGACCACGCCCATTGATCGTCATGCCTGTCCCAGTCACCCACAACGAAATCAAAAAGACGCGTCCGGATTGCCCACGCTTCGTCTACTTTATTTTTACCATTTTCGAGCAGGCTTTCGACCAGTTCGGGCGTGCTTACAATTTTATCAGGATTTCCAAAAAATGCTGCCTGCTTCCACCTTTTTCCGTCGGGGCGCTCTTCCAGCAAGTTCATGGTGCCGCCAAAAAGCGCATTATAGGTGGCCAGCCCGGGTTGGGCAGGAACATAATATAACTTTGGATTGGTATGGTAGACATTCACCGCATCCGCTAATACAGGCATACACAGTGGCGCAAATGGATTGGTCGACAGAAAGTTATCTTCCACCAAATATTTCGCAGCGATCATTTGATTAAAAGGAAATGGCAAAAACCGGCTCACATCCTTCGTTAGTCCGCGCAGTGCATATTCTTTTCCGTCTTTGTCCCGCAGGCGCAGAGAGTTGGTCTGGTTACCACCACCTTGCTTCACGGGCGTCACGCCGCCTTTGAATTTATTCAGGTCTAAGACAGGGAATGTATATTTTTGAACGTAAAGATCCCGGTTGTGCTGACCAAGCAAAAATTGGTGGAATCCGCCCACGGGTTTTACCTCGTTACTCGTCACATAGCGGCTCGTGGAATCATTATGCTGGTTATATTCGGTAAAAGCGATTGTTGAATCCGGTAATTCAATGGTTTGCTTATCCTTTATTTTTTTGCGAAAAACCAGCTTCGCCTCTTTTCCGTCCGCGGTTACTTCCCAGAAACTGGTCCAGGCTTCCCCGCCTTCATAAAAGTTGATGGTTGAATATCCCAGCCGCGACGAAGCGAACTGCGACCCCTTACCCAGGCTCACCGGACTATTTTTACTCCCGCTTCCGCTGACAATAAATTCCTGATTGTCGTTTTCTATAAACTGCAATGCATGCTCGTGTCCGCTGGCAAAAATGAACTTACCATTCTTCCTGGCGCCAGCCATAACAGCTGTTCGCAGGTCTTTGTAATGCTTGTTGGCAACATCCTGCTTCGAGCCGATCGTTGCGCGGAATATGGCGCTGATGCTTCCCAAGACCGGCAGCGGGATCCATAGATCAGGATTTAGCTCGGTAAGAGGAAAAATGTGTTGCTTAATTGTGAACCTTCCCCCGTGCGGCCCGTATGTGTAAGGCGGATGATGCATGGCGAAAACCACCTGCTTATTACGGTATTTGCGCACAACATTCTCAAAAACAAACCGGAACTGTTCCCTGTTTTTAATCTCACAGCCGTCATTGATCTTCGAATCCTTGTCCCAATCCGTAAGCCACCATTGCGAATCCACTACAATAACCACCACATTATCATTGAGTTCGATCACTTCCGGGCCTGAGCAGCCATCTAATGGAAGAAAATAATTTTGGTAATCATCCTTATTGCTTACCCCTCGTTTTTCATTGATATATTTATCAACAAATTTTTCCTGGCGCTTCAAACCCTTCACGCCCCAGCCGCGCCAGTCGTGGTTTCCTGGCAAGAAAATGGGCGTTCCTTTGAAGTTATCCAGCGTTTCGAGCTGTGAAATGATCCTGAATTCGGCTACTTTCCGGTCCGCAGAATCCTCCGACGGCGGCATACCGTGCTCATAAATGTTATCTCCTAAAAACAATGCAGAACTATGCTTCGACTCCGTTTCAAGCTTTTTTTTGAGATATTCCAAAACAGGCGCACGGCTTTCCGGCGAGTCGTTTCCGGCGTCGCCGATCAGATACATGGTGTGTTTCAGGACGAGATCAGGGCTCGGCGCACCCCGTTCCCAATTGACCGCTTCTTTTGAAAACTGGGTCTTATAGCTGGCGCAGGAAAAAATCCCGACCAGCAAAACAAAAAAAGTAATAACCCGCAACACGCGCTTCATCGGTTTTTCTTTTTAAACTTTAAAATATTGCCCGAAAAAAGATCGTCACCTTCATTGGAAATGTACAGGTTTCCCTGCTTGTCGAAAATAATGCCCTCGGGCTGGATAAACTGGTTTCCATTCAGCGTATAAGCCTCTTTTACCTTCCATTGATTATCGGTCACAACAAGGAGTTTGTTGACAGCAGAGATGATATACCAGTCGTTCGTCAACGGATTTTTGGCCAGGCCCGACGGACGGAAACCGCGCTCTACTTTGCCCGTGATCGCTTTGATCTCGTCGACCTGAATCGAGAATGTTCCTGAAATTTTCGCAGAATCCTTATCCGGCTCTAAAATATATCCCGTAACGCTGCTCTTGGAATTATCCTGCTCACAATTTTTGCAGAGAATATAGATCTTCCCCGAAGCCTCGTCACCAAACATGCCTTCGTATTCTCCTTTCGGCAATATTTTCTTCATTTCACGAATCTGCTCCACTTCCTCAAAAACCGCCTCGGTCAATGGAAAATTATATATAGCACCATTGCTTTTGAGGACATACACATTGTTTCTGATAATGGTAACATCCTCGTAATCACCTTTTTTGGAAAACTTAGCATTCAACTGCTTCGGCTCATCCCAGCCCAGCCGGTAAAGCCGGCCGTCTTCGTCCTGGATCGCGTAAATGGTGTCTGAATTTCCCTGGTTTAATGTAATACCCGAGATCTCAAAGAGGCTTTCCGGCATATTAAACTTGTCGGGCTTGCCCAAGTGATAATCTTTGTAAACAACCTGTTCTTTTTTTGTGGAGTCGCACCCGCCCAACGTGAGCAAAGCCAGCATACCAATGTGCTGTAAGAATGTTGCCATATTTTTTAATGCGTTTTTAGCTCAGCGATGCCTTTTGACAACAGCCTGTAAATTTCCTCCTGTGAACGGATTCCTTTGTTGTCCGTTTTCAGGGAAATGTTGTTTAATTCACTGTCGATCAGGACAGCTTGTTCCGTATCCTGCCATTGCAGCTCGATGATATCCATCATCTTCGTTTTGAGCTTTTCGCTGTAAATCGGGAAACAGACTTCGATACGGCGGTAAATGTTCCGGTTCATCCAGTCCGCCGAGCCCATAAACAGCTCGGGTTGACCATCGTTGTGAAAGATAAAAACACGGCCGTGTTCCAGGTAACGGTCTACGATCCGCTTCACTGTGATATTTTCGCTTTGCCCCTTCACGCCCGGCACTATCCGGCAGACGCTGCGCACGATCAGCCGGATGTTAATGCCTGCATTCGACGCTTCGTAAAGTTTGTTGACCAGTATTTCTTCTTCGAGGTTATTCAGCTTAATGGTAATGCCTGCCTCCCTGCCACTTTTTACATGCGCGATCTCGCGGTCGATCAGTTCCAGGAATTTAGTCTGTAAATTGAACTGTGCCACCAGTAAATGCTGGAACGCGATGATATCGGAGCTGTCCGGCTTTTTCTTTTTACTTAAAAATCGGAAAAGCGTTTCTGCTTCCAGGAGCACGGGCTGGTGGGCTGTGAGGAGGATGTGGTCTGTGTAAAAACGTGCCGTTCCTTCATTGAGATTACCTGTCGCCAACAAGCCCAGATATGGGCATGACGCATGCTTTCTCTTTACCAAAGCCAGCTTTGCATGCACTTTCAGCGCATTCACGCTATGCACGATCTTCACGCCGGCAGATTTCATTTTTTTCGCCCAGCGAATGTTATTGGCTTCGTCAAACCTGGCTTTCAACTCCACCAGGACCGTGACTTTTTTGCCATTCTTGGCCGCGCTGATCAGTGCAAATGCAATTTTGGAATCATGCGCCACACGGTACATGGTGGTGTAGATCTCTTCAACCTGCGGATTAATCGCCGCCTCATTGAAGAACCGCAGGATGGTGTCGTAACTCTGGTATGGCGCGTGGACCATCAAATCCCGTTCGAGGAGGGAGTCAAACAGCGAAGTATGCGCATTCACACCTTCTATTCCTTCCACAGCCGGCCATTTGGGATATGTCTCGGCAGGCGGGCTCACCGGCAGTGACGCCAGATCTTTGAGATTATGGTAACGGCCTCCCTGCACAACGGAGGCGCTTTTGAGATCAAAAAAGGAGACAATGTGCTCCAAATGCCGCAAGGGCAGCCCTGGCTCGAAGAGCAACCTCGTAGCAAAACCCAGCTCCCGCTTGATCAGCTGTTCTTCAAATTTTTCGGCAATGTCGTCCCCGTCTTCATCCATCATGTCCAGCTCGGCATCCCGCGTCACTTTAATGTTGAAAGATTGTATACTGACAGCTTCCGGAAAAAGGCTTTTCAGGTTGCGCTTGATAATGTCTTCGAGGAAAATAATGTAATTCTGCTTTTCCCTTGTGATTTTAAGGAACCGGCTCAGGTTACCCGCAGGAATGTTGACCAGCGCAATCCGCTCCTTATCAGCCGGATATTGCAAAATAACTACGAGATATAGCTGATTGTTTTCGGGGAAAAAGGCTGTGCTTTTTTTCAGGACAACAGGTTGTAAAAAACCCGCAACCTGCGAAAAGAAATAGTTATCGGCAATGTTCGCAATGTCTCTGGGAATTCCATTCTTGTAACAAAAATGTACGCCGAGTTGGCTCAGCGAAGGAATAACCGATTCGCTTAATATCCTTCCGAACTCGTCCTGCTGCTTGTTAATGATCGTCCCAGCCTTGCTGTAAGCATCCTCGTTGCGGTCCAGGATCTCCTTTTTTTGCAGGTAAGGCATCCGCACACGGTAAAATTCGTCCAGATTGGAAGAGAAAATCGAAAGGAACCGGATACGCTCCATCAACGGAACAGCCTCGTTGGCAGCCTCTTGCAAAACACGTCCATTAAAGGAAAGCCAGCTGATATCACGGTTGAAATAGCGGTACTTTTCCATAATTGATCAATGTTCAAAAAGTGCGGAGGCAAACACAAAAGCTATGACGGACACGACTATACCGAACATAAATACATTATAAGCAATGCGCAGCAACCTGTATTTCCGGCCCAGCACAACGCCCTGGGAATATACATCCTTGGTCAAACTTCCATACAAAAACTCGCGGTCGTTCATCATGCGCTGCATTCCATTGGAATAATCATTATACGACATCCGGTAAAAATTTCCGAAAAAGAGCAGGTTCACGTTTTTGGTATCAATATCCTCTTGCGTGAATGTGCCATGCGGGATCGTCGGACGTGTAGAAAGGATGGAAAACACCATGGTGATCATACAAATCGTCAGCAAAAGCATGGTGGGAATGATCAGGTAAGTGTTGTCTTCCAGCTTCCGGATGAGGACACTCAGCAGGACGGAGATAATGATAGACGTGGTCGTGATCATGATATGTGCCTTATTATCAGCCATATCACTTAACCTTTGATGGTTATTTGAGCTGATCCGGAACATCGTTTCAATGCCTTTGTCCGGCCGGTCATTTTTTATCTTTCTGAGGTCGGTGATTTCCGGTGCGGTTGCGGGAGTGAATGTATCGGCAACTGTTTCAGTAACCGGCTCTTCCGCCACAGGAGACGATTCCAGCTCCTTTTCTTTCAGCTTTTCAATGTTCTTGCGCTTCTGCTTGTCCAGCATATCGCGGCAGTAGTCGGTTTGGAATGTGTGCGATTCCAGCAATGCAATGGTGCTTTTGCGCCATTGCGCTTTGTCTATTTTTTTGCCGGCACGCTGCTCTGCTTCTTTCCTTACCAGCTTGTTCCAATCCGAAAATTCCGGCGTTCCGAAATGGAACAGGTCGGCGTCACAAACCACTTGTTGCAGGAAATTCTTCGGATTTTGTGGCCATATGGTCGCCAGAATGCAGCCTTCCACTTCTGCAATGACGCTCTCTTCCATTTCCTCCGACCGCAGAAACTCGGCCGCAAGTGCAGCTCCGCGTTGCTCATGACCAGCCGCATCGCCGGTGCTGTAACCCGTATCATGGAACCAGGCCGCGGTAACGACAATGAATGTTTCCTTGTCCTCCAACCGGTAATGATTGGCAATTTTGACTGCATTGGATACAACGGCTTCGGTATGCACCAGGTTATGGTAACTGAGTTGCGCCAGTTCTTTTGTACCAAAAAAATGATGGACATAATGCCTCACCTTGTCAAGCCGATGATTGTAATTCATAGAGGTTCAGAGTTTTATTACTGCATTCCTTATTGCATCAGAGCCACTCAGAGTCGAGGTTAACCCCCACCCTGAGCGCCTTCAATCCTGTAACGCCCTGCAATTCTTCCAGATCGAGAAATTCAAGGTCATTATTTAAAGTCTTTTTCTCCTGTAAATACCGGATATAACCGACATATTCTTCGGCGGATTTACTATTAAAATAAACCAGCGCTATTTTTCCGGGTTGTGTAAGGCGCTCGCCGGTCCCTTTTACGTGGACTTTGTCAATGCGTTTTTTAATAACCTGATAACGGATGTTGTACGCACCTTCCACATCAAAACGTCTCTCATCGTCGCGGAAACTGATATCAATGCTGCTGGAATGGATGAAAATCAACTGCGTGGTTTGCAGCGGCTTCTCCATCTGGGGAATCAGCGAATTCGTGATTTTGGATATAGCAGCCATGGAAGTCAGCTGCCAGAGCCTGATGTTCTTAAGATACAGCTCGCTAAACTTCTTTTCAGGCTCTATCGACTGGCCTATATAGATATCATATTCGATTCCATCCGTCCTGAATTTTTCAAAATAGCAAGGGTAGGATTGTTGAATTTCCTTTCTGAACAGGTCCAGATACAGGTTTACAGACGAGTTGACCGTTTGCATAGAAGCTTCAAGCGCACGCCTGTTCGAAAAAGCAGCACCAGTATGTTCGTCTGTTATTTCAAAATATTTGTCAATAACATCCACCAATTCCTCCTCATCATCATCCGGCACACCGGAGGCCGATTGAAAAGCCCGGGCTTCCTTGAAATGCAGCAGAAAAGGATGTGCTTCGTATTCGAGGAAATCCCGCACACGCATTTCGTCGCTGTCCGTGGAGTCACTGTTGATTTCTTCGATCCATTTTTTACATTTATAGATCATCTCATCGGCCAGCCCAAATCCCAGTTTCTGCTTTAATATCGTAAAGGTTTCTATCAATAAGTCAAATTGTAAGTGCAAATCATCCCGTAATGCTGCATTTCTCTCGAGTGTAGAATTTCTGATATCAATGGCCCCGTATAGCGGATACACATTCCTGAACTGGATATTCTCAATGGCTGGCGCAGGCAGGCTAAGGGATTTGTCACGCAGATAATGCCACGCCGTTTCCCGGAACCGCCATTGCACGGCGGGCTGCAACGAAGTGAATTTCTCCCGGATCACATTGTCGATCTCAACATTGAATTCATCAATGTAATATTTCATCATTTGCCCGATGAACGGAAGCGCTGCATCCAGCCGCGCCAGCACGCGCTCATCGATTGCCTTCTGTGATTTGGAATACACTTCCAGTACACCAATGGCTTTACTATCATAATATACTGGCAGCAAGGCATATGATTCTACGCCATCAGCTTTGAGTGTGCGGATAAAATCCATCTTGCTTTCATCTTCCAGAGCCAGATTTCTCATAAACACCACCTTAGGGGCCTGAAAATACTGATTGGCCATGGACAAATACATATCTTCGGCCTTATCGTTTTCGAGCGCCGCGGTCATCAACTTGCTGAAAAGCACCGTACTGCGGTCAAAAACCAGTTTCTTGTTTACCCGCAGCACGGGTAACAAGCCAAAATCAATGTCTGAATTGCATGCGAGCATTTTCAGCGCATTGGTAACATTGCTGAAATAAGTGTTCGCGTCGTAGGATGCGCGGTCCAGGATCGCACTTTTAATGCTATCAACGGCATGCTCTGCCGTTACATCCGTGAATGTAATAACCGAAAAGCCCTCGAACCGGAACATGGTAAGGGGAAGCAACTGGCTCAGGACATCTATTTCATTGGATTCCTGCCACTCCTTCCGGATTTCTTCCACGTCAATTTCAGGAAGGCTTCCCTTGGCATATACGTCTGCAAAACGGGTGTCCAGATTGGCACGGTAATATCGTTTCAGACCGGTCTTGTCGTCGTTCAGCGCAATGATCAGGTCGTTTTCATGCATGGGCGGAAAATGGTAAAGCCGTTCGAGGATGAACGAGTAAAGCTTTTTCATCTTCTGCTTCACATTGATCGCGGTTTTATCCGCGATCTCGCACCGGACGCAGCCGGAATTATCCGTCATCAGCTTATAAAAGCCTGATGTGCCGTAAAATACGACCGGGCTTACAGGGGTGCTCAGCGCCCAAAAAACTTCATCTTCATTCGTAACGGGCGGCATCAGCATGCCATAGACCAAACTCAGTTCTTCTTTGAAATCCGCAATGTTGTTGAGATCAATGTCCGCGGAAAAAGCCGGATTAGACCGAAGCCTGTCCAGCACCATGGAGAAGAATGTTTTTTTGACTGTTTGTTCCTGACCTGCTTTCTCTTCCAGAAAGTTTATAAAATTCCTGAATGAGACGGAAGAATCGATTTTCTGGAGACCGTATGGTGCATCTTGGATTACATCAATAATCTTCGGTTCCATTATAATTATTTTTAAAAAGCGCTCACTTACAGACGGTCGCCAAAAGTCCGCGTTTTTTGTTAAACTCCAATGTTAAATATTAATTACTCTTTTAAAACAGGCTCTTTAACCTTCTCTGTGACAGACGGCTTAATGATCATCCGCAGCGACTGGTCTTTGGTGAAATAAGCCACCATCCAGTTATACAGTGTCTTGATCCGGTTCCGGTGGTTAATCAGCGAGACAAGGTGTATAAACAGCCAGGCAAGCCAGGCGATCACGCCTTTAAAATGCAGCTTAGGCGACGGCATATCCACAACGGCCTTCGCGCGACCTATAATGGCCATTGAGCCTTTATCGTGGTAAGTAAATGGTCTTAAAGGCTGGTTTTCTGCGGCTCTTCTGAAATTTTGGGCCAACGCTTTACCTTGCTGTATGGCGACTTGCGCAACCTGCGGGTGCCCGTTTGGAAAGTTCGGGTCCGTTTGCTGTAAGCTGGCGTCACCAATGGCGTAAATGTTATATGTGCCGACAAGTTTGTTATATGCATCCACCAGCATTCTCCTGCCACGACCATAAGCTTCCGGCGGGATGCCCTCGAAAACCTTGCCCGTCACACCTGCCGCCCATATCAACGTTTTCGCTTCAATGCATTCACCTTCACTGAAACACACCTTATCGTCAACAAAATCCGATACGTGGGTGTTCAGTTTAATCTTCACGCCGAGCTTTCTTAAAGCCTCGTAAGTATCTTTTTGAGAAGCAACGCTCATCGGGGAAAGCAATGCATCGCCGCCGTCGACCAGGTAGATTTCGCTTCCTTTTCCGGCCAGTTCGGGATATTCTTTTCTTAAAATACCGTTGCGCATCTCGGCAAACATGCCCGAGATTTCTACGCCGGTAGGGCCGCCGCCAGCGATTACTACGGTCAGGAGCTTTCTGACTTCTTCGGGATCTTCTGAAATGGTGGCCTGCTCCATTTGCTGTAAAAGTCTGTTACGCATGCCTATGGCATCCTCCACCGTTTTCATCGGCGTAGCATTGCGCTTGACATTCTCCATGCCGAAGAAATTCGTTTCTGCGCCGGTCGCAAAAACCAAGTAATCATATTCCAGCTCGCCGTTTGAAAGGATAATCTTGTTGTCGGTGGTAACCACGCTTTGCAGCTCGCCCAGCCGGAAAAAAAGATTTGGTTTCCCCCTGAAAAGCTTGCGAAATGGATAACTAATGCTGGATGGCTCCAAAAACGCTGTGGCGACTTGATAAATCAGCGGCGGGAAGAAGTTGTAATTGTTCTTATCTACAAGGGTTACTTCAAACTTATTGCTTTTGGCCAGGTCAAGCGCCAGGTTGACACCGGCAAACCCGCCTCCTACGATTACAATTTTCATAATACTTACTGTTTATTAGGGGGTATCGTTTCTTAATTATTTGTGTCGCGCTGGTCGGCAAACAGTCTGCAAGCTTACCCCAAGTAAGATTATCAAAAGAGGCACGCTAGGCCAGGCTGTCGGTCATTTTTCCCGATTTTTTCAAATATTTGATATAACCATAAACCAGGGCGAGAAAAACACCTATGCCTATGAAAAGTTTGATGCGCGTATCGCTGTCCGGCGTCAGCTCAGGATATCTGAACAAAATGATGGCAGTGATCCCCATTAACCAGACGAACAACGTGTTATATTCCTTTAAAATCCATCGCTTATAATTAAAACGCATGTCATTGAATGTCTCCGACATGCCGCTGAAATTGATGATCCAGCGATTCACTTTCCTGCAATAATTGGCGAAATCGGCGCCAAACTTATTGCGTAAAAAATTCTCTTCTGCCAGCACGATCGCTTGATATATGAACAAAAAAGACGGCATAACAATGCCCACATAAACCAAAGAATTTGACAAAATACCGACCCCCAGCAACATTAGGATATTTCCAACATAAAGTGGGTTTCGGCAATGCTTAAAAATACCTTCCGTAACAAGCTTTTCCGCGTAAACCCTCCTGTCGCGTCCGCCGCGGATAATGTATGCAAGGCCAATCGTAATGCCCCGGATTATTTCACCAGAAAATGTCACTAACAAACCCAGAATGATTGGAAACAAATAATATTTCTCTCCAAAATGCTCCGGCTTGAACAGCAAGGGCGAGGGCAAGAATAAAAGCAGGTAAAGAAAAATGAACAAAATGTTTCTGAACCTGAAAAAGAAATTGCCAATAGTGACCATCATTTTTTGTAAGCGATTAGACCTGAAAAATTATACCATTTGAAGAAAGTTTCACAATCTCCAAAGCCCGTTTCCTTTAATAAGAGCAAGTTTTCAGACAGCTTATAAGGAATCAGAACATTTTCCAGGGCCTCCCTTTTCTGCGAAATTTCCATCTCGCTGTAATGGTTCCGGCGCTTATAATTGTAATAATATTTGATAAAATCCCGATTGAAAACCGTACTCTCTGCAAGCACTTTTTCCACTAAAAGCAACACGCCGCCGGGGTTAAGTCCTTCGTAAATGTTGCGCAATAACCGCTCTCTGTACAGCGGCCTCACGAATTGTAATGTAAGGCAGAGGATCACAACGGACGCATTCTTGATCGGCAGCTTTTCGTGTAAATCGCCTGTTAACAGCTCATAAGGACGAACAAAACCCGCTTCCTTTAACTTTACATCGCATTTATCCAGCATTTCTGTCGACTCGTCGATGCCGATGAACCGGATGTCCGAAGGAATGAGCTTGTCTACCTCGATCATTGTGGTGCCCGTAGAGCAGCCCAGGTCGTAAACTGAACTTCCTTCTTTGGCGTGATCCGCCGCAATTTCACCTAACATGCGCTGCATCTCGTTATAAAACGGGACGGATCTGCTGACCATGTCGTCAAAAACTTTTACAACTGTTGTACCGAATTTAAAATCGGATACTCTGGTAATTTCATCTTCAAAAACATTGTCGCGCTCGGGATGCGGAGATTCGGTCATCGTTAGGTTTGCGTTATTTAGGTTCGCTATCAGTTAGCTCCAACAAATATCCTGCCATCGGGCAGGGAAAAAGCAATGGAGTGGAATTCAGCCATAAAAATGGTAAATAAAAAATAAATTCCATTCACTAACCGTGCACTTGCCAAATATAAACCGCATTAAACCGGCTTAATCCGCTGCACTACCGTCTTGCCGGTAGCCGTCTCAGTTCCTTTGAGTTCAATATAAAGTACATTGGGAGACCAGAACGTTCCCCCGTCGATCCGGATAAAAACCCGGCTCAGGATGCATTCTTTCTTGTTGATATTTGCATAAACGTGATACTCGTTCTTGCTGTCTTTCCTCAGATAAAGCGGCAATTTTGAGTAGGCCACAGACCGCAGCTCGTAAGTAGCATTTCCGATGGCCTTGGAATTGATTCCGTATGCAAATTTTCTTTGCAGGTAATTCAGATCCTTCTTCTCCCCGCCATCGGCGTACTTCATCCAGAACGCATCAACAGGATTCTTTTGACTTAACCGACCCTGTTCGTCCATGTTAAGGTGGTAAATAATTGTATTCGCATTTGGATCACGCTGAATGTAGAAAAGTAATCCGGGGATGTTCTTTGGTACTGGAAATTCATCGGGCTCCGCAACGGCTTCCTTTGAATATTTATTAGCAGAATGACTTCCTGAATACGAACACAGCAGCAGGCTCAAAGCCAGCATGATACTAACTGCGTTTTTCATGACTATTGTTGAGTACTATTGATAAATTGCCTGGGCAATCATTTCACGGTCACATTCTCCATATTGAAGCACTTCTTCAACCATTGCGGCATTTCCCGAAAATGGCCCGGACGACTGGATCTTCAAAGTGGCCATCGCCGCTCCAAATTCACCCGCTTCCTGTACGCCTGCTCCCTGAATTCTTTTGCTCAGATAACCAGCCATATACGTGTCCCCGCAGCCCGTAGCATCCACAATGGCTGTTGGCTTATAGGCCGGAATCCGGAAAAAATCATTGTCTACATAGATCAGTGAGCCTTTGCTGCCCAGTGTGATGATCACTTCTTTTACACCAAGGTCCGCCAGATATGCAGCGCCCTTGCGCACGTCGCTGGTGCCTGTCACCACTTCCATTTCAAACTCATTGGCTTTGAGGATCGAAACATGCGGAAGCGCTTCTTTTTTATCGGCCCAGTCTTTATACAAAACCTTCTGATCTTTTACATATCTTAAATAACCCTGAATATCCAGTGAAACCGTGCCCTTAGCGGCCAGCGATTTCAAAAGGTCCACAGTGATATCATCCGAAAGCAAAGGACCTAAATGAAATATCCTGGCCTCAATGTCAGGCATTTGCGTGGTGGTGAATGGCGCCGCCTTATGCAGCACATTCTGTTCGCGGTGATCCTGATTGGCACTGTAGATATTTTCAAAATACACTGTAAACTCACTCGGCTGCGAGAAGATCTGGATATTTTCGTCCCTTAATGCAGATAAAATATGGTTCTCTTTTTCAGCCAGCGCGGTTACCAGCATATAGTCCACATCGAATTGGCGCAGGGCCTTCGAAAAGTAGAACGAAGTGCCGCCGGGCATGAATTTGACTGACTGGGCAGTTACCACTTTATCCAGAGTAATGTGCCCTATGGTACAAATGTCGTACATGTTCTTTTTCAATTTAATTTTATCAAGGCTTGTGTCGGTGCCCGATAAAAGTTGACAACTAGCCCAAATTTGTAATGCTGTCCGCTATCCGGGCAAAATCGGTAATCTCAGCATCCGCATCCGAAACTTTAAAATCCGTATCGGCCTCATCCCACCCTTTCACATTCAGCCAGATTGTTTTGCAGCCTAATGACTTGGCCGGCTGAATGTCTTTGGAATAAGAATCCCCGATCACTACACATTCCTGCGGAGAGAGCGCCAGCTGATCAATGCCGAGCTGGTAAATTTGCGGGTTGGGCTTCCGGACGCCAACGACAGCAGATTCAACAACAGCCTGGAAATAATCCTTAATGCCAAAATCCTCCAAAACGTGATTGATGTTTCCATAAAAATTGGAAACCATCACAAGCGGGTATTTTTGCGCCAATAGTGCCAAAACCGGCGCTGCTTTTTCAACATTAGTGCGTGCAAATTGGTTACATTCCGTGGCGATGAGCCTTATCGCCTCATCTTGAAGAACCAATCCTTTGTCTTTCAAAAAACTGAATTGCTGCTCCACTTTCAGAAACAGCACATCATAAAACACGTGGTGCGGTTCAATGATCGGCTTGATCGCTAATGCTCTCTCGCCGAATTTATACGCCTCCGCAAATGCATCCCGGTCCACATTTACCTGGTTACGCTGGTAACTTTCCCACAAAACATTGGCCCAATGTAGGCCGTTGGTATCGATCGTACCGCCGTAATCAAATAAAATCCCTTTAATCATACTGTACTTTGGCTGTCGGCAACTGGCTTCGGCCTTTTTTTAAATTGAAATATATTAATACTGATCCTGACCCAACGAGAGCCCTTTCACTCAACTAATGCCGCTTCCTGCTTCACTTTTGACTTTTTGGTAATCAGGGCTAATCCGATGATAATCCAGACAATTTCACGGATCCGCATTACGATGCCAATAAAGATGCCTTGTGATGCTGCAAATCCTACGCTGCTGAGTGCCAGTGCCAGTCCGCCTTCCCTTGTGCCGAGTTGCATGGGGAAGAAGAATATCAGGTTGGCAAAGAGCGACGATCCGGAGCTGATGATCAGCGATTCCGACAGCGACATGCCTAATCCAATGGCGTGGGCCGTAAAAAAGATCTCTGCACAGCCGATAACCCTCGCTACGAATTCATAGAACAACGACAGGTAAAAAACGTTTCTCCTTTCGGCATATAAAATGCGGATCTGTTCATCAACCTCGTATAATGTTTCAGAGTTCTTTAATGCAAATGCCCTCGCTTTGGTTTTGATAAAAGGAATCTTTTCCAGAAGTCGGAATGTGCTGACAGTAAATCCCTTTTTATAAACATTGATAAACCAGTAACCCAGCACCAGCCCCGTTACCAGCAGAATCCCGCATCCGGCCAGCATGACATTGTTCAATGGTACAACGGCTACAATCAGAACGATGGAAACCAGCCAGAAAATGACGTGCGAAAACATGTGCATTAAGCTGTACAGCAATACCGAAGAAGTTGCTTTCTGAATCCCTAATGCGGGTTTCAGTTCTAAAATCCGGTAAGGTTCCCCTCCCAGCGCCACAAACGGCGTAATGTAGTTAATCGCATATCCCGAAACTGTCAGCTTCAAAACCGACCAGAACGAGAGATTGCTTTCCGGCAAATTCGGCTCCCGGATGATCGAACGAAAGGCAAGCGCATTCAGGATGTAGATCACCAGCCAGCTCCCTATCACGGGAATAAACCAGATGCCTGTCCTGCTGATATTTTCCCAAATCACAAGCGGTCCCGTGCCGTAGATCATATAACCTAACGACAAAATGCCGATCGCCATGAAAAGGGCTTTATACGCCTTGGAACTCATTCGTTTTTTCAGTCAAAATCTTTTGATAAAAATAACGGCTCACTTTCTCCTGGTTCACGATCATGTAAATCAGGATCGGGTTCAGGACAAACATATCGAAGAAGAAATAAATCCACGATTGGTCCAGAAACAGCCATAAGAACAGAAAAAGCACACGTGTGTTAAACTGAACAATGTTGGTATACTTCATCAAAGGCTTGTTATGCGCCCTGAAATCGGTTACCAGCGCTGTGGGCAAGCCGTTTTTATATTTTTCACGCACCAAAGTCAAGAGCTTTTGCAAATGGGGTGAGAAGCTTTCCTGCAACTTGGTGTAATTCAAATAAGTGCGGGCGATGAATTTCATCCCAAAGTTCTTGCTCCAGGTAAGGCTGTCATATTCTGCCTGCAAGTCGCGGCTGTTGTCGAGCTCGCTTCCTGATGTTCCTTTGATAAAGAACAAATGCACATTGCGATAGTAATCCGCCATTGCCGACTGCACCACATGTGACGCGCCCGCGAGTACACCCGGAACCCATATCCACGCGCTCCAACCCTCATTCATGCTCCTGAGACAGATCGCAATGTGAATGGCAATAAACCAGAAATCACCAGCGGCCCCGTCCAGAATCCTTCCTAACCGGCTTTTATCATTCGTCATCCGCGCAAGTTGCCCGTCCGCACTGTCCAGCGAATTGGCAAAAACGAGTAGCAGCATCCCGATCACATTGATCCAGAATTCCTGATAATAAAACAGGATCCCCGCCGCAACGCCGAAGAAAATACTGATAATCGTAACCGGATTGGGCCTCAACCCTATTTTGGCACAAAACAATGCGATCTGATAGCCGATCGGGCGGTAAAACCAAATGTCGATCTGCTCCTCTGTATCGTTGGATTTCAGTGAGCTTTCAAATGCGGATGGCGCTGGTTCGGGAGCGGCGTTGTGCTTTATAACTGGATCCATTAATTGCTTTTTGTAAATTTCTCGTATATAATGCTGGCAATGTGTCCGGCGGCTTTGTCACGGCATGGCGCAAAACTTGGCCAGTCGTTCAGATCAATAATGCGGAAACTGCCGTCTTTTCCTATAATGGCGTCACCGCCGTAAATATCTATTCCAACTGCGCCCGATGCGTCCGTAGCAACCTGCTGCAAACGTCCCGCATCAAAAGGATAATAGGCTGATGCGCTGTTAATGTTCTGGTATTCAACATATTTATGATGGTTGTTATCATAGGGATAAAACCAAAAGAAAAAATCCGTCCCGCGCACGCCGTAAAATTTCACGAGGTCACCGATTAAATGCTTGCTGATCACCGCATCCGGAATGTCCCGCAATGCATATTCGCGCAAAATCTCCCTGGCTTCTTCCCGTGACGCTGCAAACGATACGTCCTCTTTGTGTATCGCGTGAAAATCGCCTCTTTTGATCCAGTAACCTTTCCCTGTAATCGCATCAAAAACTTCGTCGCCTGTATAATCCGTTGGCACAATGTAGCTTTCGGCTACGGGAATGTTATTTTGGTTTAAAGCATTAGTCAGGTTCGTGCGAAAGCAATTTTCTATTCCGAATGCTGAGTTAATGACCTGTGCACCGTTTTCTTCCAATGCCTGCAATTTTTTAACCACTTCTTTCTGGCGGGCCATCGTGAAGATGTGTTGCTCGGCGATATTTTCATTTTTCAAAAAATCGTCCTCAAAACTGATCCGCACTTTGCATCCCATTTTTTCTAATTCCTTTGCTGTCAAAGAAAAAATCGCATCGTCATTTCCAATGTGGTTAGGCGAGAACTTGCGGTTCCTCGGAACGCCTAAAATATTTAATTCACTCATTTACGCTGCGGCAGGCCAAACGCTCCGCCTTTATTTGGTGTCGGTTACTCAATTAATTTTTAATCAAACAGCTGCTTCCGGGCTCAAAAATAGCTCGGCTGTTGCAATGTCCTGCACATGGTCCACGTCCACAATTTTGGAAAACGGATAGGCTTTCAGATGAATGTTATTTTCCAGCAAACTGCGCTGAAAGTTCCGCATCCGGCTTACACCGCCATTCACGGCATCATTTACCAGCGCAATAGCGCCTTTTCTCAAACAATAAATTCCGCCTGAGATGAAGCGTGTTTGCGTCGTATTTTTATCCGTGAAAGCGGTAATGTTCTCAGCCTCGTCAACAGTTACGTACAAAGGACTTTCGTCGTCGATGAATGTGGTTACGGCCATGAGGCCTCCTAATTCTTCATTTCCTGCAAATTCCTGAATGTAGGCGGTGAACTCTTCTTCTTTAAAAACAGTGTCCGTTGTTGTCAGGCAAATTTCTTTCAGTTCCGGGTCGCTGCCGAACAGTTCAAAAACACTGTGCAACGAACTCGGTGTTGATTTTTTCACAATGTGAATCGGCAATGTCAGGCTGAGCTCTTTCAAATGACTTTCCAGGACAGCTGATTCTTCATTGATAATGATCATGATCTTTTCTGCATCATTCCGCATAAAAATCCCTATCAGCCTGTCTATCAGCATTTCGCCATTCAGCGTCACCATGGGTTTCGGAAGTTTGAAACCTTCCTTTGCCAATCGTGATCCTTCTCCGGCCGCTATAATTGCGTAATTCATATTGTTGGTGTCTTTTTCTAAACCTCTCTTAAAAATCAAGCCTGAACCGCGCCCTTATGCCCCATTCCGAAACATTCGGGTTGTCGAGATAGGTGAAACGTTTCACCAGATCGACGCGTAACAGCTTGAAAATGTTGGCTATACCCACGCTTCCCTCAATGTAAGGCTCGCGCGACAATGTGTAACTGATCGGCTTGCCGTTCTCATCCACCGGAAAGCGGAAAAGTGCTGGGTTATTAGTTGGGTTGTTTTCGTCCCTGAGCCCGCCCATGAGTCCTTTGAAACTGAAAACCTCTCTCAGTTTCAGCTTTTTCAGCAATGGGATTTTGTTAAATAAAAACCCGTTCATGTAATACTGCACGTCCAGACTCGCATAATGATCGCTCACGAATTCCAGGAAGTTCATCAGGTTATAGCTGTTGAGCTGGTAAGCGTAAGTCTGGTTGGCGCGGTGAATGGTAAGCAGCGGGAACAGGACCTTGTTACCGAAAATGTAACTTCCCTCAGCTGTCACGTCGGCATAACCGAACTGCGACAGGTAAACCCGTTTTGCAATGTTGGCCGACACATTATGATAGCGGTTCTGGCCTTCGAAAACGCCTTTCAAGCCTGCATTATAGCGTAATGTGAAGATCGGATATTTGTTAATGATCGGCGTGCGATACAGTTTTCCCTGGTAATATTGCTCATGCGGCGCATAGCGCAGTTCCAGGTTGGCTTCTGTGTTGCTTAATCCGCCCACATTCTGCAATTCGCCTTCACTGTTCAGTTTTTCGTATCTTAAAATTCCGGCTGGCGTCTGCCTCCAATTGGTAAAACCAATTTTGTAAGAAAAGCGGCTTTCGAACTCGCGGACATATTCGAGCTTATAAACATCATTATAAAGCCAGCGGTTGTTGTCACCTCTTTTGAATGATAAAAGGAAGTTGTCTTCCTGCACAAACTGCAAATCCTGGCCCGGAATCTTGGTGTCGCGCTGGTAACTGGCACGGATGTAATTCAGCGGGAAATGGTAAACAGACTTGTTATTGAAAGAATAAGTGCCGCTCAGGAAATATTTCCATTTCTGATCTTTAAAACCATAAGCCGCATAAGTTTCAATGTAAAAGCGCTTGCTGAAATCCGTGGTCGTGCGTCCGCCGAAACGAAGCCTGAAACCTTCCACCGGGTTGAAACTATAAAAAGTGTTCACCGGCCCAACTTCCACTTTGCCGAAAGACTTGTAACCCGACAATAATAGGGTGGCAATGTCCATCGTCCGGCGGAAGGACGGAATGGTTTGCAGTGTGTCCACATTTCTGTAAATGTTCAGCTCCATTTTTTCCAGCGGCAAATGCCTCGCGCCTGCCCAGAATGCTTCGCCCGTTTTTACGTCGGGATTGAATGCAACCTCCTCGCTCGGCCCGCGGTAAACGCTGTCGGGGCGGGTTTGATTAACCGTGTAATTTTTAAAATTCACCACGCGCTGACCATAAAAACCGGCATTTTTCTCTCCTAATGCGAACTCCATGCCCAATGTTGTCTTGGTCGGGTGATAGCGTCCGTCGGGTCCTTTTTCGTATTCCAAACGTGCTTCGAGGTCACGCATGAAGTTGAGGTTAATGTCTTTATTAACCGTCAGATATGCATTTTGCACGCCATAATTCCCGTCCAGTGTAATGTACAGCTTGCCTTCAAAAAGCATGTCTGTCTTGTTTCTTGGAACAAAACCCAGTTCGACGAGCCATGGCGTTTCAGTCTTGATCGTGTCGCGAATGAAGAATTTGTAAAATGTAGGCGCCGAATTTGCGATCGGGCTCAGCAATAGGTTGGTGGCGATGGAAATGTCATTTTCGTACAAATTGACATCTTCATATAACCTGTTGAAATAGGCGCTCAAACCATCATTATCCACAAATTTCGCATCAAACTCTGCCCTTCTGTTGGCCAGCACCCATTGTTTTTTGGTATATGGATTTTTGCGGAAATAAATCTGCGAAAGCTTTTCCTGGATGTAGGCAGGCAACATATTTTTGCCGCCCATAGCCGTAGAATCCTGGTCTTCGAAAAGGAACTGGTAGTTTTTGAAAATGCGTTTTTCCTTGAAATTATCAGAAAGGTTGCTCAGTGCGAACGAGATCTTTTCGTACTGCTCATATTCCACAAAGTCATTGGCGGCCATTTTGTTCTGGTCCTTGTGCGCAATCACTTCGCGGATGAGCTGAACAGCCGGGTTATCCTTGTTCCGGTAACGCCCTCTTCCCTTAATGGTCACTTCTTTCAGCATGGAAGCATCCACAGCCAGTTTCACATTGATAACTTGCTCAATGCCGGGCGTAATGGGTTTTTCAACGCTGAGATATCCTACATATGTGAACTTTACGGTTTTGTAATCTTCACGCAATGTCATCGCGTATTTTCCGTCTGCGTCGGATGCTGTTCCCATGGTCGTGCCGGGGATCAGGACGGATACGAAAGGCAATGTTTCGCCTGTTTTCGCGTCGGTAACGGTTCCTTTAATTGTTGTGGTGCTTTGCGCTATGGCAGTTCCGGAAAGGGTCTGTACGAGACAGAGGATCAGGAAAACTTTTAACCATACCGACTTACTTAATGTTTTCATTTGTGAACGTCATAACGTATTTTTCATGGATGCGTTTTTAATAAACCGTGCAGACTGCGGAGCCCCGAAGCCTGGAGGCCTGGACGCTCAAAACCCAGCACGATGATCAATCCGGCATTCGATTGCTAAAGCCACTTATTTTCTTTGTACCACATCAGGGTTTCCTGCATGCCCTGCCGTAAGTCGTATTGCGGCGCGTAGTGCAGGCTGTTTCTGGCTGCTTCAATACTGCAGATCCAATTTGAAGCGGTGAGCTCTTTGAGTTTTTCCTTGTTCAAAACCGGGGTTGCTGCGGTGAATCCGTAAACGAAGTCCAGGAAGCCGGCCATTAATTTTACCAAAGGCAATGGCAAATGTGCCCTGAAAATGTTCTTGCCGCTGATTTCCCGGAACCGGTCTGCGAATGCATAGCGGTCGTAAGCTTGCCCGTCGGAAATGTTGTATACTGTTGTTTCGCGCTGGTTTTCCAGCATTGCAGCCATGGTGGCGGCCACAAGATCTTTGACATACACGAAGCTCAGCCGCTGCGGGCCCTTGCCTATATATGCATCCAATCCATTGTTCAGTGTTTTGAAAAGGATAAAAAGATCCTTTTCACCGGGACCGTAAACGGCAGTCGGACGGATAATGGTTAACGGTAAGCCGCTTACCTGCGCGAGATATTGCTCGGCCAGCAACTTGCTTTTGCCATAATCGGTCACAGGAATGGGTAATGTTTCCTCTGTAATAGGCTGTTGCTCAGCATAGGCAAGCGGACCGATGGCGGCCAGGCTGCTCAGAAAAACAAAGCGTTTCAAAGGAATGTTGGCTGACATGGCCGCCTGCGCCAGATGCAGGGAATATTCTGCATTGACTTTGTTGTAAACGGCCGTTTTTTTAGCCTTGGTCACTCCTGCTGCGTGGATAATGTAGGAATACCCTCCATCTTCCAGTAATTCTGTCAAGGAATCCCTTGACTCAAAATTCGTATTCACAAACGTCAGCGGGCCTTTTCCGATTTTTTCGAAATCGCTTTGCAGCTTTTTCAGAAAGGTCAGGTCGCTGGAAGGCCTTACTGCTGCGTGCACTTCCATGCCTGCTTCCAGTGCTGCTTCTACCAAGTGAAACCCGATGAAACCGCTGGCCCCCGTTATGAATACTTTCTCTTTCATATTGCTTTTTCCAGCAGTCTGTACCGTTTGTACAGCTTGCCGTTGATCTGTTCAATGGCGTGGTTCATGAGATAATTGCCTTCCAGCATCCATGAACATTCGCCACCTGTGACTTTTGTGCCGTAAGTGTTTTTAATGATATGGCCGTACAAACAGGCTTCTATGCCCATTTTGCGGTAACCTTCAATCACACCCAATGTCAGCACGCGAATGCGGGTTATATTTTTTTTGCCAAACAGTAATTTAAAAATTCCGGTCGGCAGCAAACGTCCTTTTTTAATCTTGATCTGGATCTGGTTAATGTCGGGGATGCCCAACACGAAACCGACCAGCTTGTTATCCTTCTCTGCAACGAGACAGAAATTGGGATCAAGGACCAGTTTCAGGTCATTGGCCAGGTAATCGAATTCCTTTTCGGTCATCGGAACAAAGCCAAGGTTCTTGTCCCAGGCGCTGTTGTAAATTTCCCGGATCTTCACCACCTCGTTTTTGAAATCTTTCAAATTGATCTTGCGAATGGTGATCCCGCTCCTTTTGAGCCTTCCTTCCAGCGCTTCGATCATCCTTACCGACTTATCATTCGCCTCATTCACATTGATCTCGTAAGCAAGCAGGTCCGTCTTTTTCACAAGTCCTGTATTTTCGAGCAAAGGCACGTAATACGGCGGATTGTAAGGCATCATCGCCATCGGCGGCCGGTCGTAACCTTCTATCAGCAGGCCCACCGTATCATTGGTCGACAAATTCACCGGCCCGATCAGGTTATCCGCTCCTTTTTCCTTCACCCACGCAGCCGCCTGCCCGATGAGCAGATCGACCACTTCCTGATCATTAATGGTGTCAAAAAATCCAAAAAAACCGTCTTTTCTGCCTGTAAAAGCATTATGATTGCGGTTATCAATCGCCGCAACCCTACCCACAATCTTATCTCCGTCGTACGCTAAAAACAGCTTAACCTCCGAATGTTCATAAAAGGGATGCTTCTTTGGAGAAAGCATATCTCTTTGCGCGATAAAGAGCTCCGGAACGTAATTGGGATTTTCCTTATATAATTCGTGGGGAAAATCGATGAACAGTTCCAGGTCTTTGGGAGAGTTTACGTGGGCAATGCGCTTCATAGTTTTGCGGTTACAGCTTCGGGACAGATCTGACGATATATTTTAGCCATTTTATCAACTGCTTCTTCAATCTGCCCAAAAGTGTGCGTCGCCATCAGCGAGAAACGGATCAGCGAATGCTCGGGACGAACCGCTGGAGAAACCACCGGGTTCACGAACACGCCATCTTCCTGCAACAGCTTGGTCATCAGGAATGTTTTCTCATTATCGCGGATGTAAACCGGCAGGATCGGGCTTTCTGTATTGCCCAGGTCGAAACCGTTTACCAGCAACAATTCTTTCGCATATCTTGTATTGGCCCAAAGGCGTTCAATGTGATGCGGCTCGGATTCGATGATGTCCAATGCTGCCAATGTGCTGCCTACTGCGGCCGGCGTCATGCTCGCACTGAACATGAGTGAACGTGCGCGGTGTTTCAGGTAATCGATCGTGGCTGCATCGCCAGCAATAAAGCCGCCCAAAGAAGCAAGCGATTTGCTGAATGTTCCCATGATGAGATCCGTCGTCTCGGTCAGGCCGAAGTAGGAAGCTGTTCCTGCTCCGTTTTTCCCGATCACGCCCAGACTGTGCGCGTCATCGACCAAAACCGAAGCGTCAAACTCAGCTGCGATAGCATTCAATTCAGGAAGTTTAACGATATCGCCTTCCATGCTGAAAATTCCGTCCGTAGCAATCAGCTTCACGGCTTCTTCCGGCAAAAGGCTCAGTTTTTTCCTAAGGTCTTTCATATCATTGTGCGCATACTTGATCACTTTTGAAAAAGACAACCGGCAGCCGTCAATGATGGAAGCATGGTCGCTTTCGTCAAGGATCAGGTAATCATTACGGCCCGTAAGGCTTGACAATGCACCCAAATTAGCCTGGTAACCCGTGCTGAAAAGCACTGAAGCTTCTTTTCCGGTGTAAGCGGCCAGCCTTCTTTCCAGTTCCTCGTGAATGTCCAGCGTTCCGTTCAGGAATCGCGAACCGGCACATCCGCTTCCGTATTTCTGAACCGCCTTTTGCGACGATTCAATAATGTAAGGATGCGAGGTCAATCCCAGATAAGAATTGGATCCAAACATAAGGACCGGCTTACCATTGATGATCACTTCCGTATCCTGCCCGGATTCGATGGGGCGGAAATAGGGATAAAGACCTTTGGATCGAATGTTAGCCGCGTCTTTAAATTCGGCGATGCGCTTATTTAATTTTTTACCCATAAGTAATTAATGTCAGAATCAACAGCTTCTTTTAGTGGGGTGCCTGGTGGCTTTCAAGCCGAGGCTGTGGGGTGATCAGAGCGATCAGTTTGTATTGTAGTGGTTATTTTCCATGCTAATTTTTTTAGAACTTGAGTTGGATAAAAATGTCAGTTTCACTCGCTGCGGCCTTTAATTTCCCTGTTCTTAAACTAGGCTCCGGCCGCAACATTTTACCGGAATTTATCTACTGGCATTCAAAGTTAAAAGGTAAACCCGATACCTGCCATACTAGTTCATCAAATTCCCTATTCATTTTGCATTTTACCGTTAACATGAAAAAAAACTTTTTGCACTTTTCATCCATTCAGCCCCTAAAACGCCAAGTTCTGACCAACTTGCCTTTCAGTTTTCCAAAATGGGGAACTTTATCAAACAGTAATTTTTTCATGTTAACGTTTATACCACCTACGCTTCTTCCACCACTATACTTTTGGTTACCGCGCCCGACCGGAATTTAGCAGATGCCCACTTTTCCGCCAGTCTGTCGACGAGGTAATACATCATTGGCACGAGATAGATGGTTAAAAGCATTGAACTGGTCAGTCCGCCTATTAAAACCCATGCCAGCGAATTCTTCCATTCTGCCCCTGCGCCGGTTGCCGTTGCAATCGGCACCATCCCGATCACCATCGCAATGGTCGTCATCAAAATCGGCCGAAGACGCTCTTCTCCCGCAATCAAAATCGCCTCCCGGAACGGCACGCCCAGCTCTTTTTGCTGATTGGCAAAGTCGACGATCAGAATTGCATTTTTAACTACAAGCCCGATCAGCATCAGCATTCCCAGAAGGGCAAAAATACCGATGTTCGATGATGACAATGCGAGTGCCAGGAGCGCCCCGACAACGGCCACAGGAATCGAGAACAACACCACGAGCGGATACACAAAACTGTCGTAAAGCAGCACCATGATAAAGTATACCAAAACCAACCCCGCCAGCATCGCCAGCCCTAGTGAACCAAAACCTTCGCTCTGATTTTTCGCGTCGCCTCCCCATGTCAGAATAATGTCTGATGGAAGTGGCTTCTCTACTAACCCGGCTTGAATATTGCTCACCAATGTTCCCGATCCAATCCCTAATGTATTAGCGGTTACAGTTACGGATGAACGACGATTCTTGCGCTCCACAATCGACGGTCCGTTGCTCAGACTCACGTTTGCGAATTCGGCCAGGCGCACCGGACGCTTTGCGGCAGGACTGTAAAAGTTAATATTTTTAACGTCATCCGGGTTTTTCCGGTCAAATGCGTCCAGCATGATGCGGATCTCGTAATCTTCACCGCCATCCCGGTATTTGGAGTCATCATTTCCTGCAAATGCATTCTGCATGGTCGCACCCACAGTCTGAATGTCCAGACCCAGTTTCGCCATTTTTTCGCGGTCAATTTCGACCCTTACTTCTGGGTTACCTGCCTCTACGGAAACATTCACGTCGTTCGCACCGGGTGTTTTTCTCAATCTATTGGCTAAGTCATTGGCAGAAACCAGGATTTTGTCCAGATCATCGCCGCTCAGGAAAATCTCGATCGGAGACGCGCCGGAGTTCACCATTCCCACAGCTGCGGAGTTGAATTCCACGCCTGCGAATTTTTGTTCCAATTCTTTACGAACTGCAAGCATATAATCCTCAGTCAGTTGTGCATTCTTGCGTTCTTCTGCGGGGATCAGTTCTACTGTTAATTCTGTCCGGTTGGTTTCGCCGCGGCCGGAGCTGTTCAAACCTGTGCTCGCTCCGCCAACATTGGCGAAGATCGTTTTCACTTCCGGTTTTTGTCTTAAATAATCTTCTATTTGTCTGGATGTAAGGTTATTCTGTTGCAATGAAGCACTTTTATCCAGTTTCATAGTAAGCAGGAATTTACCCTGGTCACCTTCCGCTACGAACTCCGAACCAATGATGCCCAGGCTCATTACCCAAACCGTCATCCCGAATATCGCGACCAGGATCCCGGAGAACGCCAGCTTATGACCCAAAACCCATTGTAAGCTGCCGTGATACCATTTTGTCATCTTGGTAAGGCCTTTTTCAAACCATAACAGGAAAGCCTGCACCGGATTTTTAGGATCCAAATGTTCAATCCGCGCCATTTTGGAAGTCATCCAGGGCGTAAGCGTGAAACTCACCAGCAAGCTGACCATTGTTGCAAATGCAACCGTTAAGCTGAACTGACGAAGCAAATCGGCAATAACGGAGTTCACAAATGTGATCGGAACAAATACCACCACGATTACCAGCGTGATCGCCAGGGCTGCAAATCCGATTTCGGTAACCCCTTCAATGGTCGCATCCCAGCGGTTTTTACCCATTTCCAGATGTCGCTGAATGTTCTCAAGAATTACAATCGAGTCATCCACCAAAATCCCGATCACAAGCGAAAGTGCCAGTAAGGTCATCAGGTTCAGCGAGTAACCCATCAAATACATGAAAAGGAATGCGGCAATAAGCGATGCCGGCACCGACACCATAACAATGAATGCATTCCGGAAACTGTGCAGGAACAAAAGCATCACCGCCGCCACCAGGATCACTGCGATGATCAAGTCATGCGTTACGGCTTCCACGGATTCCAAGGTAAAAATGCTGCTGTCGTAGGCGATCGCAAATTTCACCTTGTCCTTTGCATTCGTTTTTTCAATCTCCGAAAGCTTTGCCTGAATGGATTCGCTGATCTCCACCGCATTGGCGTCCGATTGTTTTTTTACAAACAACCCGATCCCGTTGATGCCATTATAGCGGCTAATGCTTTCTGCGTCAGTGAGTCCGTCGGTAATGTTAGCAACGTCGCCCACGCGGATGGGGCTGCCGGTTACGGGGGAGGTGATTACCAGATTTCTAATGTCGTCAATGGAAGTAAACTTTCCGGCGAGACGCAATGTCATGTTTTCGCTCGTGCTCTTTACTTTTCCGGTCGGGAAATCGAGATTGGCCTGGTTAATGGCTTGCGTAACTTGTAATAGCGATAAGCCGTAAAAATTCAGCTTGTCGTTGTTCACATTTACCCGAATCTCGCGCTGGTCGCCACCGGTCATAGTGATCTCGGCAACGCCTTCGATCTGTGTTAGTATGGGCAGATATTTGTCTTCAACCTGCTGATAAAACACTTCATTCGGCAAGCTTGAAGTTGCTAGCAGCTGCATAATAGGCTGGTCGCTGGGTGATATTTTGGATAAGGATGGCGTTTCAGCATCGTCCGGCAAGTCGCTGAGCATGTTGTTCACATCGCGCTGCGCATCTTCCAATGCTTTGTCAATGTCCGTTCCGGCTTTGAATTCCACGATCACCAATGATGCGCTTTCCAGAGATTTGGAAGTCACTTCCTTAATGTTGTCCAGTCCGGAAACAGCGTCTTCAATCTTCTTGCTCACTTCGGATTCCACTTCCGTAGGCGCTGCGCCCGGGTAAACCGTTGTGATCGTGATCGTTGGAACGGAAAATTCCGGCAGCAGCATGTAATTCAGCTGCGTGTAGGAAACAAGCCCACCCAGGATCAGCACTGCAAACAGCACGATGATCATCGACGGACGTTTCAATATGGTTTGAATAAATTTCATGTTTTCTCTGGCTAATGAGTGTTATTGTGCAACAACAGAAGTTCCGTTTTGCAGGTTAATCTGTCCGCTTGTCACGACTTTGTCGCCCGCTTTCAGTCCCTTTGTGATTTCATAAAATTCGTTGGTCGTAGCGCCGATGGCCACGTCGCGCAGGTTTGCTTTGCCGTTTTCAACGACATAAACCTGAGGCTGCTTCGCTGAACCCGTAATTGCCTGGCGCGGCACGGCCAATGCTTCACCTTTCACTTCGCCAGTGTTGGCGATGGAGCCATACATGCCTGCTTTCAAAGGATTTTTCTGTGAATTCTGAACCGTGATCTCTACCGGATAATTGTGCGCATCATCGCCTTCTGCGCTTACCATGGTCACTTTCCCTTTGAAATCAGCATCGGGATACACATCCGTTTTAATGCCGATAGTCTTGCCATTGCGGAACTCATTTACCGATTTTTCAGGAATGTTCACCACCAATTTCAGCAGGGAAATGTCTGTAATCTCGGCCATAGGCGTTCCTATGCTCACTACGGAGCCTTTCTCTACCATTTTAGCCGTTACAATCCCCGAAAACGGGGCGATAATGCTGGTGTTGGCAACCTGTTTTTTCAATTGCTTGATCTGCGCTTCCGTGCTGCGAATGCTTAGTTGCGTTCTTTCCAGGTTTACCGCCGGAACCGCATCGCCTTTTACGAGCACTTCGTAACGCTTCAAATCATTCTGATAACCTTCCAATGTAACCTGCGCGGCCTCGATCTGGTAGCGTAATTGCTCGTCGTCCAGCTTGGCGATCAGTTGTCCAGCCTTTACGAATTGTCCTTCTTCAATGTTCAGACGAACGATTTCGCCGCCTGCCTGCGGACGGATCTCTACTTTGCGGTTAGGAGTAAAAGATCCCAAAAAGGACGCTTCCTGTGATAATCGCCGTATTTCTGCCACGGCAACTTTCACACCTACTTTGGGATCTGTGTCGGGTATGTAAACTTTCTGTGCTGTTTCTTCTTTGTTGTCCAGCAATTTTGCCGCAGTAAGTCCAATGCCCGCAATCACGGCTAAAAATATCAGTAAACGTTTCATAATCTAGATGTTAATGTTTAGTACAGTAGTAGTTGAGTGTTATTTTTGGATCAATGAGCCGGTCGCTTTTTTCCATTCCAGCTCCGCTTTCAGCAATTGGACAAGGGAAGTGAGATAATTGCTTTGGGCGTCCAGGTTGCTGTTTTCTGCCTGGATTACATCTGTCAGCGAAACCGTTCCCTCTTTGAATTGCAGCTGGATCTGTTTGTAAACCCTGGATGCCAGTGCGACCTGGTCTTTCTTGGCATTAATGTTCCTTTGTTCGACAGCAAATTTGTTGCGTGCATTGGCTTCTTCCATCGCTATCGACTCTTTCACTTGCCTCAGCTGCACATTCAATTTGTCGTTATCAATCTGATTTTGAGTCCGTTTGGCGCGTCGGGCCATCCCGTCGAACACATTCCAGTTCAGTTGCAAACCGGCCCAGTAACCAGGCACATCCTGAAAGGTTGAGTTCTCGCCCCCTTTGGCATAAAACGCCATATTAGCAACTCCGTAAGCATTCACAGTAGGGATAAATCCGGACTTGATGTTCTTGTCCTGCAACTCATTCAGATCACGTTGCTTATTCAATAATGCCACATCCGTGCGCCTTAATTCAGCATCCTGCGCTTGTGCCGGAAGCGAAACATCACTAACGTTAATTGCTATACGCAACGAATCGGTCTGTGGCGTGCCGGTGTAATATTTGAGAAGATTGACGAGTTGGCTGTAATTGTCTTTTAAAGTGGCCAGCTGCGTTTCTGTTGTGGTTTTGTTGATTAAAATCCGGTCAACATCCACGCGCTGGCCTAACTTATTCTGATAAAGGAGGTCTGAAACTTTGTGCATGCGGTCCAGCGAAATGAGGTTGCTATCTAAAAAAGCCATTTGCTGCACTACTGTAACGAGATTGTAATAGGCGTCCGTAACATTGTAAGCCACATCTTCCTTGGTTTTCACCGTGCTTAATGAAGTCAGCTCGCGATTGAGATTAGCTGCTTTCAATGCATATTTTACGGACGGATTATACAGATTCTGAGTCACTTGCGCCGTCGTTGACAAATTGTAAGGCAAACCGAACGCCAATGTGCTATACTGTCCTTCGGGCCCGCCGAATGCGCTTGCCGGCACCACCTGGCCCGGGATTTTGAAATAACGTCTGTAATCTCCGGAAACCGCGACATTAGGCAGCAAAGCAGATTTCACCTCGTCAATCCTTGCGTTTGTTTTCCGTTCTTCCAGCTGCGCCGACTGAATGGAAAAATCATTTTTCATGGCTAATTCTAAGAGTTGCGGCAGCGAATATTCCTGCGCGTTTGTGCTGCCTATCGCCACAAAAGACAATAGGGCTGCGATATGAAATTTTAATTTCATGGCTAATTTCAAGTAAATGTTTATTTTAAATGTTTGTTTAAACGGAGGGCAAAAAAATTTAGATTAACTGATTACTAAATAATTGCAAATCATTTCCTTAATGTGGTTTTTCTGAGTTTCTGCAAACTTTTCAAAATCTTCATCCGTCATATTGTAAAGCTTCTTGTGAATGGGTTTTCCCAGGAAAATAAATTCAACAGAGCATTTGATCAGCGGCAGCAAGTTTTCGAGTCTGAGCTCCCGGATCGTTCCATTTGCAATGCCCTCTTCCAGCTGGGTTGTAAAATAGGATTCCTGTAATTTTTTGAAAACCGACATGCCAGAGAACAAGCGGTCCGGTTCCTTGTGAATTTCATTCATGATGAAAATCACCATATCAGGCTCATTTTTCATCATATCGAAATCGTTTTCAATCATCTCCGAAATCTTGCTCTTAATGTCAATCCTCTTGTTCAGAATTTCGAGCGTGCTGTTAAAATACATATTCAGCACTTCACTGAAAATCTCAAGAAACAGCTTTTCCTTACTTCTGAAATAATAATTCGTCAATGCAATGTTCATATCAGCTTCGCGGGCAATGTCCCTGGACGTTGTTCCATCGAAACCTTTTTTAAGAAAAACCCTTCTTGCCGCCTCCTTAATCTTGTCCTCGCTTTTTTCTCCTATGCACTTCACTTGCTTGTCTTATTTAAGTTTCTGTCAGGTTAGTTTTAACCGCACAATGTATTAATACAAACCAAAGGTCTGCAAAAAAATTCCCTCTCACAACTGTTTTAAATAAATAATTTAAACAACCGTTTAAAACTGTGATTTAAAACTAATATTTACCCGATTAATACAATTCAATTTGCTCACAAGGTGGCTCTTCGCTTAACAGTTCAAAACTTTGCCGGGCGATCTCAAACTCCTCATTTGTAGGCACAACCAGGATTTTCACTCGAGAGTCGGCTGAACTGATTTCCTTAATCTCGGATGATTTGATACGATTTGCATCCTGATCGATTTTTAATCCCAAAAATTCCATGTCCCTACAAACACGCTCCCGCATCTGCGGATCATTCTCGCCTACGCCGGCTGTAAAGATGACTGCGTCCAGACCATTCAATGTGGCAGCATAGGAACCAATGTATTTTTTAATGCGATAAGCAAACATATCTGAGGCGAGTTCCACATCATAATTGCCCATTTCCAGCAGTTTCCGCACATCGCGCATGTCGCTATGGCCCGTGAGCCCGAGCATTCCGGATTGTTTGTTTAATAAAATATCCATTTCATCCGGCGTCCTGCGTTCCTGCCTTAGCAAATGCAGGATTACGGAAGGATCAATGTCGCCCGACCTAGTCCCCATAATTAATCCGCTCAACGGCCCGAAACCCATGCTCGTATCCAGTGACTTGCCGCTATCCACGGCCGTAATGCTGCAACCATTGCCCAAATGAATGCTGATAATCTTCGCATCGGGCTTGTCCATCCAGGCCATTGCCGCGGTGCTCACATATTTGTGGCTTGTGCCGTGAAACCCATAAGCACGGATCCCCATTTCAGCGTAATATTTCTCGGGAATGGCGTAACGAAAGGCATATTCGGGCATGGATTGGTGAAACGCGGTGTCGAAAACGGCGACCTGCTTTGCATTAGGAAATGTTTTTTCCGCAATTTCAATGCATTTGTAATTCACCGGATTATGCAGCGGCGCGAGCGAAAATAAGGAACGGATCTTCTCCTTCACCTCATCCGTGACCATCACAGCGGTTGTAAAATCCTCCCCGCCATGCACCACGCGGTGTCCGACCACTTCTATTTCATTTATGTTTATAATGATCCCTGTTTCGGCATCAGTGAGCAGCTGCACGACTTTTTGGAGGCCTTCTGCGTGATCTTTTACGAAGAATGTGCTTTCTGTCAGCTTCTCAACGCCCTCTTTCTGCACCTTATGCCGGATAAAGCAATTTTCTTTTCCAATCCGTTCCACAATTCCCGCACTGAGCGGTTGCTGATCGGGCATTTTGAAAAACTGGTATTTTAGCGAGCTGCTGCCTGAATTGATGATGAGAATGTTCATTCTTGCTGACATTGAATGGAGGTGATTACCACGGTGTTGAAAATATCGTCCACGGTGCAGCCGCGGCTCAGATCATTAATGGGCTTGTTCAATCCCTGCAACATCGGCCCGATCGCCAAAGCGCCCGTTTCACGCTGAACAGCCTTGTAGGTGTTGTTTCCGGTGTTCAAATCCGGGAAAATCAGCACGCTGGCTTTTCCGGCCACTTCGGAATTGGATAATTTCTGATTGCCCACAATCGGGTCCACAGCAGCGTCATACTGAATCGGTCCTTCGACTTTCAACTGCGGCGCGCGCTGCTTCACGATGGCTGTCGCTTCCCGCACCCTTTCCACATCCTCTCCTTCTCCCGACGTTCCCGACGAGTAAGACAACATGGCGATGCGCGGCTCAATGCCAAACCTGGCACTGCTTTCAGCAGAAGATATGGCAATGTCGGCCAACTGCGAAGCCGTTGGATTCGGGTTAACGGCGCAATCGCCAAAGATCGCTACGCGGTCGGGCAGGCACATGAAGAAAATTGAGGAGACGATAGAAACGCCCGGTTTTGTTTTAATAAACTGCAATGCTGGCCGGATCGTGTGCTGCGTCGTATGCACCGCACCCGACACCATTCCGTCTGCATGGCCTTTGTAAACCATCATTGTCCCGAAATAGGAAACATCGGTCATGAGGTCACGCGCCATTTCCTCGTTCACATTTTTATTCTTACGCAGCTCATAAAGCGTCTGCACGTAATCGTCGTAATTTTCCGAATTGGCCGGATTCACGATTTTGACCACATTCAGGTCCAGATCAATGCCTAGTCTTTTAATAGAAGCCGCAACTTCGTTCGGATCACCAAGAATCGTCAGATCAACCACATTCTGGCTGATTAACCTTGCCGCAGCGCGTAAAATCCGGTCGTCGTTTCCTTCCGGCAGCACAATGTGTTTTTTCTGGCTTTTGGCCCATTTAACCAATTGATATTGAAACATATGTGGCGTAATTCCTTCGGGCTGGAATGTAATGATCTTGTCGTCCAGCACCTTCATATCCACATATTTTTCAAAAGTGTCGATTGCCAGCTCTATCTTTTTAGTATTATCCGCAGTGATCCGGGAATGGATCGCGCCTATGGCTGTGGTGGTGCCGAATGTGCCTTGCTGCACTGCTATGATCGGGATCTGGGTCTGCAAACCCTCGATCAGCCGCATAACAGGCTCTTCCGGAACAGTGCCGGCCGTAAGCACAATGCCCGCGACTTTGGGATAATTGGTCGAAAGGTTGGCCTGCAATGCACCAATCACAATGTCGCCCCGGTCACCCGGCGTAATGATCAGCACATTTTCTTTGATATGGTTTAAAAAATTGGGCAGCATCATTGCGCCCGTCACGTAATTGTCAACCTGGCTGGAAAGCAAATGTTCGCCAAATAAAACTTTCGCATCCAGCGCATCTGTGATCTCGCGCATGGTCGGACTTTGCAATGCTTTTTCCCAGGGAATGACGGTGAGCATAATGTCCGCTGGCAACTGCATTCGCAGCAACTCACGCACATCTTCTACCTGCTCGGCCTTCACGCGGTTGGCCACAATGCCCAGCACCTGCACTTCGCGGGATTCGAAATTCCGGAGCACATTCAGCGCCGAGTTGATGATCTGCGCGGTGGATTTATTTTCCCCATTAATGATCGTGAGCACAGGTGCGCCCAGATTTTTGGCAATAGCCGCATTGGATTCAAATTCAAAAGCAATGCCTTCGCCTAAGAAATCGCTTCCTTCAATGACCGTGAAATCATAATCCTCTTCCAGCTTTTTGAACTTGCTGATGATCGTGTTGATCATTTCGCCCCAGTTCTCCGATTCGGGATGCTGCAAAACCTCCTGACGGGTGAATGCAAATGTATCCTCGTAGGGAATAGGAAGCGAAAAATGGTTGATAATGGCTTCAATGTGCTTGTCTTTTCGCCCCGGCTCCTGCTGGGAAATAATGGGTTTAAAAAAACCAATCTTTTGCGTTTTGGACAAAAGCATATTCACCAGGCCCAATGCAATCACTGACTTCCCTGCATAAGGCTCGGCGGAAGCGATAAAAATGGTCTTTGTCATAAGGTGTAGCGGAAAAGGCGATAAGAGCTGTGCTTTGGGCAAAAGCTAAAAAATTATTCCAAGGTGTTCCATTCGGCCACATGCTCCTCTTGCTTCTCTACCAGCCAAACCCTGCTTTCCGGAAACTGCGTTATCATTTGTTTACTTTTTTCTATTCCCGCAACACTGAATGCCGTTGCAAGTGCATCCGCCACCGTTCCGTCCGGTGAAATTACCGTGGTACGGACGTGAAAGAGCAGCCCTTTGCCTGTTTTTGGATCCACAATGTGCGAATACCGGATCCCGTTGTATTCCATATAGCGATATGTCGGGCCGGACGTCGCCAGCGCAACATGGGACAACGGCATTGTTTTGAGGGAATCGCTGCCATTTGAAATGGTAATGTTCCATCCTTTTGTTCCCGGCGGCGGATTGGTGAGGACTATTTTACCCCCCGCATCCATCATGATGGACTTGATACCAAAGCTTTTCAGGACTTTCACCGCTTCCTCGGCTGCAAACCCTTTGCCTAACCCGCCAATGTCCAGACGCATGCCTTTTTGTGTTAACAACACTTTTTTGCGTTTTACGTCAAGTTTTAATTTTTTATAACCCGTTCTGGACATGGCGTCCCTAATAGCAGAATCCGTGGGGAAAATCCCTTTCCGCGTTGCATGGCGCCACATTTGAACCACTGGCCCTAATGTTGCATCGAAAGCGCCGTCTGTTTTTTCGCTGATATCCTGGCTGATGGCGAGAATGTCGAACAGTTCGTCGCTCACCTGGACCCACTTATCGCTGCCTGACTGCGCCGAGAGCAAGTTTATTTCGCTTCCGTCGCGGTAATCGCTCAGTAATTCATTCAATTTTTCGATGCGTTTGAATGCTGCCTGTGCTGCGACATTGGCTATGGAGTCGTTTTTTGCATAAAAGACGAGCTTGAAAGGAGATCCCATCATGCCTTTTTCGAAACTATACCGGCTTTCCTGGGCATGGCAAAAGCAGGCTATTGTACTCAATGCCAAAGCTATCGCCCATTTGTAGTTGTTATCTGGAAACTTTACTGCCATTTACTTCAATATGATAAGCTGTATTTTGAATGCTCAAAAGTATTCGATTTGAGATAATAACTGCTTTTTGCGGCCGAATGTTGCTAATCTGTCTTACCGTTTTACACCATGAAAAAAGGGGTGCAGATCTGAATCCGCACCCCTTTTGGCTATTAGTTATTTCAATATGCTATTATCCGAAGTAATCCGCCATGTGATTCCGGTCTGCATGCTGGTGCGGATGGGAGTCAATTGCGTCCTTAATCATCCCAGCGCCAATAAACGGCAAGGAAATGATAGTTGAAATGATCATCGCAACAAATAAGATCGTCGCGAACAGAAGCTTACCAGAGTAATATATGATGTTGGTGATGAAGTTCATAGCCGTTACTGTTTATGTGATATTTTTCAATGACAAAATTAAATAAATAACCATGCCAGCCTAATTTAATATGATAATTTTCTTATAAATTTAAACATTTAAGGGCTTTTAGGCAGTTTTGACTATGATTTCCGGGCATCTTCACAATGCTTTGTCAAACACATTCGATATGCAAGAAAGTATAAGAATAATTTATTCTACAACATACACACCTATAACGCAACATGACAAAATTTCTCGTCCTGTTTTTCAAGATCCTCTTCGCTGCGATCCTCGCGATTGCGACCATTATCACTGTTGTCATTTTGTCCCCGGTCTGGCTGATCTTCTGGATATGGAAGCAGTTGTCTGAAAAAATTCCGCGCAGCTAAAAGAATGCTTCAAGGACTTTTTATCTTGCAATCTACCGACGACGAATGCTCCTATGAAACGAAGAAACTTTGTACGCCTCACTTCTGCGGCAGGAATTACCCTGGCTGCGTTTCCTCTGTTTAAATGTAATTCTGAAACGCGCAATAGGGAGCCACAGGATGAGCACTCATTTCAATTATCGGAAATGACGGTGGCACAAATGCAGGATGGAATGGAAAAAGGAACATTAACATCCCGCTCCATCACAAAAAGTTATCTGGATCAAATCGCCTTACTGGACCGTAACGGCCCGAAAATCAATGCGGTGATCGAGGTGAATCCTGATGCGCTTGCGATTGCAGACGCAATGGACGCGGAAAGGAAAAAAGGAAATGTGCGCGGCCCCATGCACGGAATCCCTGTTTTAATCAAAGACAACATTGATACAAAGGACAAAATGCAGACAACGGCGGGCTCCATCGCGCTAGCCGGTAACATTGCATCATTGGACGCATTTGTCGTGCAGAAAATGCGTGAGGCGGGCGCGGTAATCCTTGGAAAGACCAATATGAGCGAGTGGGCCAATTTTCGCTCTACACGTTCGACGAGCGGATGGAGCAGCCGCGGCGGTCAAACCAAAAATCCATACATCCTGGACCGTTCGCCTTGCGGGTCCAGTTCCGGATCGGGAGCGGCGGTGGCTGCTAACCTCTGCGCAGTTGCTGTGGGTACGGAAACCAATGGCTCCATCGCCTGCCCGGCAGCCATGAACGGCGTTGTAGGCATCAAACCGACTGTGGGGCTCGTGAGCCAGACGGGCATTATCCCGATATCAGCAACACAGGACACCGCCGGACCACTCGGCCGGACTGTTGCCGATGCGGCTATGCTGCTCGGAGCAATGGTCGGCGCCGATCAGGCCGAGCCGGCAGGTACCCGCGTGGATTATGCGCATTTTAAAGATTTCTCCTCATCGCTTGATGCCAATGGCTTGAAAGGCAAGCGCATTGGAATCGAAAAAGCATTTTTGAAACAGCACGAAGATGTAGATGCCCTTTTGAAAAAAGCGTTGGACCAGATGAAACAGAAAGGCGCTGTGATTGTGGAGGTTGATTATATGAAGACCCAAAGTACGGATGGGGCTGAATCCATATTATTGCAATATGAGTTCAAGGATGGGCTGAATAAATATCTTTACAAATCTAATGCGAAGATAAAGTCGCTCGAAGCGCTCATTGCATTCAACAAAGCAAATGCGGAAAAAGCAATGCCCTATTTTGAGCAAGAATTGCTTGAAATTTCCCAAACGAGAGGTGATCTTGAATCAAAAGAATATCAGGATGCCCGACAGAAAATATTGAATGTAAGAGTGGAATTAAACCGGCTTTTCGAATCCGAAAGACTGGATGCCTTGTGTGGCCCGGCAACTGGCCCGGCTTGGTGTAATGACCTGGTAAATGGTGATTTCTGGACGGGCTATGGCGGCTATGGGCCCGCTGCTATATCGGGATTTCCTTCTGTGACCGTGCCTATGGGCGCGGTAGACGGGCTTCCGATCGGGATTTCGTTTCTGGGAAAAGCTTATGGAGAAGCGGACCTGATCCGCATAGCCTATGCGTACGAGCATGCCTCTAAAAACAGAATTGCCCCCAAGTTTTTGAAAACACTCGGGGGCTGAGATATGAGAAGGTTTGTGTTATCGTGCTAAATATAATTCGTAGATAGACCCTTTCTGGCCTAAAAACTGATTAGCTTCCTGCTGAGAATAAATGCTCAGGCCCAGCTCATAAAAATCTTCAAACTGGTTGTAAGGATAGGGAGTAAATTTCACCTTGTCCGGGAAAAGCATGGACGTAACCACATTTTCCTGCAAGGCACGCCGGATCTGCGACATAGGGACCACGAGGCCCAGCAAAAGAAATATCATCAAGGGATAAGCCACTTTCTGCTTGTACCAATGCGGATGCTCTTTAATCCAGGTGGAAAAACCTTGCAGGATAAAAAGCGAAAGCAAAGTCAAAACCGGTGTGTTCCCTCTCAGGAACCAGTCGTTCCATTTACCCATTCTCACGAGCGAAATCAGGATAAGGAGCGTAAACAATGCTATTATGATGTCCCGGTTAATGTTCTTATGAAGGTTCAGGATGAACACAATGCCGATCAGCACGCCCAGATCAATAACAACACCGAAGAAATAGTGAAATGCGATCTCGTTCAAAGGATTAAACTGCCATATGAAACCTGCTATAACCGAACTTTTACCGGACAAGAAATAGAAAAAAGTCGGGATAAAGATCAGACCGGGAACCAGGATGTCAATCAGGACCTTAGGCTGGAAAAATGCCTTGATATCCCTGCCATAGCGCAGCAGGATAAGCATTGAAAAAATGATCACGAAAACGATCGACGGGAAAATTCCCCAGATAAAAATGGCGATCACGGCCAGGAAGCTTCGTTCCGGTTTTTTTAAATACACATAATCATGAAAAAGAATCGACGAAACAATAATGATCGGGATGAGCTGGTTGGGAGCCCATTGCGCCTGATAAAGCACGGGCCAAATCTCAGTGAAAAACGGCGGCACGTGATAATTGAGCCCTATTAACCTTAAAGTAACCACTTTCACCAAATGCCCTACGCCTCCCAATGAAAGGAACAGCACGAGCGACAGATAACTTTTTCCCGTAAAAATGAATATCCAGCAAAATCCAAGAAACAGCCCCAAAGAAGCCCACAAGTAAAGCGCTATGCCTGATAATTCGCCCAGCATTTTGGAGATCAGCGCAGGAACCAGGAAAAAGCCGAAATAGTGACAGGCATAACGACCATTTGCCTTAAACAAAACCGGCCAGGAATGATTGAAGAGCGTATAATATTTTGAATTGTGTGCCCAATAATCAAAAGCCTGGAAGCAAAAGCCCCCTATCCCCGAGAATGCAATAATGAGCAGGGAAATAACGGATATCTGAACCAGCTGCTTGCTGCTAAGTTCGGCGAGGTTTTTTTTTTCAAGGCGATAGTTGTAAACGAATATGCAGATAATTGCCAGCGCAAGCATGGCGGACAAAGGCAGCCGAAACCATCCCAGCGAAAAAATGAGGTTAGGCAAAAGAAGGTAGCCCAAACTTAAATTGCGTAGTAGCGTTGTTTTCATTCAAAATCCGGCAAACAAATTGTAAAAATCGTGTGGAGAAGGCCAAAAAGGCATATTAAAGCTCTCGAAAACTTCGGGCTTTTGAAAACGCAGTTAGCAAACGGCAGACAAAACATTCCTACTAGTTGTAAAATCGATATCAAATTTGTTTCAATTTTTGATCAAATCCAATGCATCCGCCACAAATAATGGAAATAATGTAGTATAAGTTCTATCAGCAAGTAACCCCTTCATTTCTGCTCCTTTTGCAAGCATAAGAACTAAATCCTACTATGAACAGACGAATATTTGTAAAAGGGACTGCCGCCGGAATCTGCACATTACCCATCACCTCAGCGCTTGCATTCAGCACTGTAACCAGTAAGATACAAAAAATGCCGGAATGGTTGGATGCGCTGGTCAAACAAAATGATATCGGTGTAGAGGCGATCAGAAAATTGCAGATTAAGAATGCTGCAAATCCCGCATATGGTGGCCTGATGGACGCTTTTGACGTTGTTAATCCACACACCACATCCGCACTGATCCAGGCAGGCGCCAATGCAATTTCGTCTTCGAACTCCCGCTTTTTTCAATCGCCGGAATTACTGGCCGATATGGACCTGGCAGCATTATATCTTGTCAAAACGCAGCATGCGGATGGAACCATTGATTTGCTTTCCACCAATTTTCATTCGACGCCGGATACAGGATTTCTCGTGAAGCGGCTCGTAACCGCGTACTCGCTCATTCAGAAAT
Organism: Dyadobacter alkalitolerans DSM 23607; assembly: GCF_000428845.1. Lineage (GTDB taxonomy): Bacteria > Bacteroidota > Bacteroidia > Cytophagales > Spirosomataceae > Dyadobacter > Dyadobacter alkalitolerans. The sequence continues at coordinate 200,077 of NZ_AUAS01000012.1, forward strand.
CAGGGACAAAAGGTTCTGAAAAAATGCTTGCTAACCTCAAAACCTTCCTGATCCGGGGCGGAAATGCGTTGTCGGTCGGCGGAATCCATACGCCCAATCACAGATGGGTGGTGTGTGCGGCGCTGGCCAGGCTCAACTCGCTCTGGCCCGATCCCAAGTATGTGGCCAGGGCGGAAGAATGGCTCGGTGAACACATTGATATGGATCAGGATGGGCAATACAATGAAAAAAGCACTTTTATCTATTCCTCACTGACCGATCGGCTGCTTATCACGATTGCGAATGGTTTCAACAAACCGGAACTGCTAGACAACGTACGGAAAAACCTGGATATGACGATGTTTTACGTTCATCCGAATGGCGAAATCGTCACTGATGCGTCAGGTCGGCAGGATAAGGCATTAATAGGGACATTGGAAAACTATTATTATCCTTATCGCTATCTTGCCTTGAAGGATCAGAACGGTTCGTATGCAGCGATGTGCCAGATGATCGAAAAGACGGCCGGGCTTAAAATCGGCGGTTTCCTGGACTATTACCTCGCCGACCAGACATTATGGAAAGACATGCCCGCTCCGAAGCCGCTGCCGGTTAACTATGTCAAAACTTTTCCAAATTCGGGCCTTGTCCGGATCCGCCGGGGCAACTGGGACAGCACATTGATCGCCAATAACCCTACCTGGTTTACATTCATGAAGGGAAATGCGGTGCTGCAGGGCGTGCGGCTGGCCTCTTCGTTTTTTGGCAAAGGTCAGTTTCAGTCGGAGAAAATCGATGAGCAGGGAAAAATGTGGGAACTTACTCAGACATTGGAAGGACCTTATTACCAACCCTATCCGAAAGATTTTATTGCCAAAGACGGAGACTGGGAGAAAATGCCGCGCCTCTTCCGGCCTGTTAGTGAAGTGCAGACCCTGGAAACAAAAATCCTGATCAGCGAAACGGATAATGGCATGCAGATCGTGATCCAAACCTCCGGCACTGAACGCGTCCCTTTGGCTGTTGAACTTATTTTCAGGCCGGGCGGAACATTCACCGGGCTTACCCAGATTGAAAAGGCCAAAGATTCCTGGCTGCTGAAAGAAGGGACCGGGAGTTACAGCTTGAATGGTGACACTATTTCTTTTGGGCCGGGGATTGGCTTGCATAAGAACATTGCATTACGCGGCGCGCTTCCGCCCGTGGAAGCGCCCACGGTGTTCCTGACCGGCTTTACACCTTTCAAACATACCATCCGCTTTTCGTAACCCCTTTTTGCTTTTAAAACTGCATTTTGAACTAATAAAAAAATATCTAATTCACTTACTGGCAAGTATTTAATATCGTGATTATTCGTTAAATTTGATTTTACCCTCCCCTTTTTTCTGGCGCTGGAAATTTAACCTGTCACGTTATGCTGAAAAGGTTTATAATACTCATTTTGGTGCTCGTCTCGCAAAACACCTTTGCGAATCAGATCCTGATCCCGATGGATCACACGCAGACAAATCACTTGAAGGCTTATGGCCTCGCGTATATGCTGCTGAACAGGGAAATTGACGTTGACTGGCTGCTTAACTACCGGGGCGGGGCTTTCAAAGTGGCTTACAGCAAGTCCATTGAGAATGAATGTAAGCTCCGCGCTGTTTCCTATGAAGTGCTATCCGAATCTGCAAGCACGCAGATTGTGAGCCAGATCAGTAATCCGGATGTGAATATGGACGTGATCAAGCTGCATAAGGCCGCTAAAATTGCCGTGTATTCCCCTATCAAAATCAGCCCGTCAGAGTTCGAGAATACGGATGCTGTTTTGCTGGTTTTGAAATATGCCGAGATTCCTTTTGAAGTTATATATGATGAAGAAATTCTGAAAGGTGACCTGCCGAAATACGACTGGCTGCATTTGCATCACGAAGATTTCACCGGGCAGTTTGGCAAAAGTCTGCGACGGACGACACCCGCAGACGTGAAAGCGCAGGAAGCCATTGCGAGCCGTTTTGGTTTTGCCAAAGTGCCGCAAATGAAGCTGGCCGTTGCAAAAGCAATAAAGGAATTTTGTGCAGGCGGCGGGTTCCTGTTTGCCATGTGCTCAGGGGCGGAGACTTTCGACATTGCATTAGCAGCCGAGGGCATTGATATTGTGGACAATATGGATGGCGACGGCGTAGATCCCAACGCACAGTCCAGGCTGGATTTTGAAAAAACATTCGCTTTTCAGAATTTCAAACTGGCACTGGATGAATATGAAGGGATGACATTTTCCGATATTAATTCCTCCGCGGGAGGTTTTCGCAGCTGGGGCGAAGAAGGGGCCTACTTTTCGCTATTTGATTTTTCTGCCAAATGGGATGTAATCCCCGCAATGCTTGTTCAGAATCATGAACATCTGATCAGGGAATTTATGGGGCAGACTTTTGCATTTTCAAAAAAAACCGTCAAACCTAGCGTACTTGTGATGGGAACCGCAGCTTCTTCGGATCGCTACATCTATGGCGAACTCGGCCGTGGACAATGGACATTTTACGGCGGCCACGATCCCGAAGGACGCGGCGGAGGCGGTCGCAGAATGCCCACGGATCTGAATCTTTATCCCAATTCGCCGGGCTACCGATTGATTTTAAACAATGTATTGTTCCCTTCGGCACGGAAGAAAAAACGCAAAACCTAAGACAGGATAGTCCCGGTATTATCAGGATCAAATTGACTTGCTACAATGCCAATTCCATTTTAATATCTGCGCGTTTGAAGTTGTGACCGGTTAGCGGCACTTCAACAAAACCCAGCTTCCTGTAAAGATTAATGCCGGCTGCTGAGCCTTTTTTGTTGGAATAAAGAATGATTTTTTGCGCTCCTAAATCGCGCGCTTTTTCAATGATCGCATTACCCAGTAGATCTCCGATTTTTTTGCCTCGCATTTCTTTCGAAACAGTCATTTTACTCATTTCCAACGTGCCCGGCTCGCCTTGTTTCAATGCGCATGTCCCTACAACTTCATTTTGGTAAAGCGCTATTAGTATGGCACCACCGTCTTTCAAATAATAGCTCTCGGGATCGTCAAGGACCTTTTCATCCTCCGGCTCGACTTCGTAAGCTTCTGATATCCATGCATAATTCAAATCGTAAAATGCCTTTGCATGGGCGGGATTGTAATCGACGATTCGAATAGATGAGGTTCTTTCCTCCTGGCTCAAAAGGCCCTCTTTTTTTGATGGATACTCTTTTTCGTCCATGGCCGGTAAAAGGTTATTCGCTGTATTTTTGATGTTGTCAAATATTTTATTCATTCTTCAAATATCCAACAATCAATCCACCTGCTCTGCCAGACGCCCCAGGCCCTCCTACCATGTCTTGCAACGTTTTATAGTCCTGCATTTGCTGTTGATGCTTGGCTCCGCCGGGTAGGATTTTCTTTAATTCACTGACCAACTGATTCTCGTTTAAGTCGGTTTGTATCAGCTCCCTGACTGCTTCTTTGTCTAAAATAAGATTGACCAAGGATATAAAAGGAACCCGGATGAGGCGTTTGGCGATGGCATACGAGAACGTGCTCGTTTTGTAACAAACCGCTTCGGGAACACTGAATAAGGCGGTTTCCAGAGTTGCTGTGCCGGAAGTTACCAATGCAGCATCCGCAATGTTCAGCAAATCATAAGTGGATTCGTACACAATGATGGCATTGTGGGCGGCAATGTATTTTTCGTACAATGTTTGAGGCAAATTGTTTACGCCAGCAATGGCGAATTGATGATCTGGGAAATGGGGCTGAACAGTTAGCATAATGTCCAGCATGCCAATGATTTCCTGCTGCCTGCTGCCTGGCAGTAATGCTATGACAGGCTTATCGTCTTCTAGATTGTTCTTTTGCTTAAAGTCAGGATCGGGCTTGAATGCTGCGATTGCGTCCATCAGCGGATTGCCGACGTAGTCTACTTTGTAATCGAACTTTTTGTAAAAATCAATTTCAAACGGAAAGATCACGAACATATGATCTACATTCTGTTTGATCTTTAAAGCACGTTTTTGGTTCCAGGCCCACACTTTTGGAGAAATGTAATAGAAAACCTTCAAGCCTTTTGACTTCGCAAATGAAGCAATGCGCAGATTGAAGCCCGGGTAGTCGATCAGGATCAATGCATCCGGCTTGTATGCAAGGATATCAGTTTTACATTTTTTGAGGAATCCCGAAATTTTGTGCAGGTTGAGCGCAACTTCCAGGAAACCCATGAATGCTGTGTCCTTATAATGTGTAACCAGTTCCATCCCCGAGGCGGCCATCATATCCCCTCCCCAGCCGCGGAACTGCGCGTCAGGATCATTCTCGCGGATTCCACCGATGAGGTTGGAACCATGCAAATCTCCCGAACGCTCTCCCGCAATGAGGTAATATTTCATTTAGACTAGTCAGTTGGCGCTTATTCACCGTAATACTCTACAAAATTCTTTGGCGTTTCAACGAGCTTAATGTAATGCAGTTTAGAATTTGGGGATGCGGCAGCGATTGCAGGCGCAAGGATATTCCATATTTCCGTTACAAAAATTTCACAGGAAGCCATTTTGCCCTGCATAAAATCAACATCCAAATTAAGATTTTTATGGTCCACTTTATCCACCACTTTCTCTTTCACAATGTCACCCAGCACCTTTAAATCGATCACGAATCCCGTGTCCGGATCCGGCTTTCCTTTTACAGTAACAATCAGCTCAAAATTGTGTCCGTGCCAGTTGTTGTTAGCACATGGCCCAAACACTTCCTGGTTTTTTTCCTCAGACCATGCCGGATTGAAAAGCCGATGGGCTGCGTTAAAATGCTCTTTTCTTGTTACGTAAATCATAAATCTTCTTCTCCCTTAATAAATAGGGTACAAAATTACATCTTGTATCCGTAGTTTTGCAGCTTAACAAGAGGATAATAATAAAAATCACATATATCTCTCCCATGATTATCGTAACAGGTGCAGCCGGATTCATTGGCAGCGGGCTTATCAGCCGACTTAATAAAGACGGTTTCACAAGCATTATCGCAGTCGATGATTTTTCTAAAATCGATAAAGCAGAAAATCTTGCAGGAAAAACAATTCAGGAAAAAGTTGAAAGAACTGAGCTTTTCGACTGGCTTGATCAAAACAACCGGGATGTTGAATTCATTTTTCACATCGGCGCACGGACTGATACGACAGAGTTTGACAGAGATATTTTTGAGGAGCTGAATGTGAGTTACTCCAAGCAGATCTGGGAGAAATGCGTTGCTTACCAGATTCCGCTTGTATATGCTTCGTCCGCAGCCACTTACGGCCTTGGCGAGCATGGTTACGACGATAATGAATCCACATTATCACAGCTTAAACCGCTTAATCCTTACGGTGATTCCAAAAACGAGTTCGATATCTGGGCATTGCAACAGGAGAAAAAGCCGTTTTTCTGGGCGGGATTGAAATTTTTCAATGTTTATGGGCCTAACGAATATCATAAAGGAAGAATGGCGTCCGTGGTCATGCATGCTTTTAATCAGATCAACAAAACGGAGAAAATGAAGCTTTTCCGCTCGCATAACCCCGATTTCCAGGATGGCGAGCAAATGCGCGACTTTATTTATGTAAAAGACCTGATCGACGTTTGCATTTTCTTCATGCACCACCGCAAAAACTCGGGCATCTATAACCTTGGAAGCGGCCGCGCGCGGACATTCAAAGACCTGGTAACGAGCACATTCAATGCAATGGGTAAGCCGGTTGACATTTCGTATATAGATACGCCGGAAGACATACGCGATAAATATCAATATTTCACGCAGGCCAATATGAGCAAACTTCGCTCCATCGGTTTCACACGTCCTTTTACCTCACTGGAAGACGGAATTGATGACTATGTGAAGAACTATCTTTCGACGGGAGCTTACCTATAAATCCGCATTTTTGTGTATTTTTGATGTTCTCAATAAACTCAATCCCCGTTCTCTGTGTTACTATTAAACGAAACACAGTGTGATAATAACTAGACTATGAGCAAAGAAGATGAATTGTTGGAGGAAATCACCAGTTCGGAATACAAATATGGTTTTGTAACTGATATTGAAGCAGATGAAGCTCCTATGGGGCTGAATGATGATATTGTCAGGTTTATCTCAGCCAAAAAAAATGAACCGGAGTGGATGCTTGCGTGGCGTTTGAAAGCTTATCATTTGTGGCTGACTATGGCTGAACCCAAGTGGCCTAACGTACATTATCCAAAAATCGATTTTCAGGCAATCAAATATTATTCGGCGCCTAAAAAGAAAAAGCAGGTTGACAGTCTGGATGACATTGATCCGGAATTGCGCGATACTTTTGAGCGTCTGGGAATTTCCCTTAACGAACAAAAAAGACTTTCAGGCGTTTCCATCGCGGTTGATGCCGTAATGGACTCTGAATCGGTTTTTACAACATTTAAAGAATCGCTGAAAGAAAAAGGAATCATTTTCTGCTCCATCAGCGAGGCTATTCGTGAACATCCGGCATTAGTTCAAAAATATCTGGGATCGGTTGTTCCGCCGAAAGACAACTATTATGCAGCATTGAATTCTGCTGTATTCTCCGACGGTTCATTTGTTTACATTCCAAAAGGCGTTCGTTGCCCGATGGAGCTTTCCACTTATTTCCGTATCAATGCTGCGGGAACAGGACAGTTTGAGCGTACGCTCATTATCGGTGACGCCGATAGCCACGTAAGTTATCTGGAAGGCTGTACAGCGCCGATGCGTGATGAAAACCAGCTGCATGCGGCTGTTGTGGAAATCTTCGCACACGAGAATGCGAATGTCAAATATTCAACCGTTCAAAACTGGTATCCGGGCGATAAAGACGGAAAAGGCGGGATTTACAACTTTGTAACCAAACGCGGCCTTTGTGACGGCGCTGGCTCAAAAATCTCATGGACGCAGGTTGAAACCGGTTCGGCGATCACGTGGAAATATCCTTCGGTGATCCTGAAAGGCGATAATTCAATTGGTGAATTTTACTCTGTTGCGGTTACTAATAACATGCAGCAAGCTGATACGGGGACGAAAATGATCCATATCGGGAAGAATACGAAGAGCCGGATCGTCTCAAAAGGGATTTCAGCTGGTAAGAGCCAGAATTCATACAGAGGTCTCGTACAGGTTTTCAAGAAAGCCGAAAAAGCGCGAAACTTCTCGCAATGTGATTCCCTGTTATTGGGTGACAAATGCGGAGCGCATACATTCCCATACATTGAAGTAAGCAATCCTTCTGCCACGGTTGAACACGAAGCAACTACTTCGAAGATCGGTGAAGACATTCTTTTTTACTGTAATCAACGCGGAATTCCAACCGAGCAGGCCGTTGCATTGATTGTTAACGGATATGCAAAAGAGGTGTTAAACCAGCTTCCGATGGAGTTTGCCGTGGAGGCTCAGAAATTACTGGAAATCAGTTTGGAAGGCAGCGTAGGTTGATGCTGTAACCCAAATTTTTATACGATTGCCTTACAAAAGCCTTTGATTCGTCAGAGGCTTTTTGTATTTTATTGACCCGAAGAAAATATTCGCCACTAAACCAATATATGACGCACGTTCCGCAACTGATTGTCGACCTTTCATTAATACTCACGATGGCGGGTATCATTACCCTTATTTTCAAAAAGTTAAAACAGCCCATCGTTTTAGGTTACATATTGGCCGGATTGCTTGTAGGTCCTAATTTCAACTTATTTCCAACCATCACAGACATCAAAACCATCGAGATATGGGCAGAGATCGGTGTGATTTTCCTGCTCTTCAACTTAGGTCTCGAATTTAGTTTTAAAAAACTGGTCAAGGTCGGCAATACAGCTGCTATAACGGGTTTGTTTGAAGTAGGAATGATGCTGGCCACCGGTTTTACAACGGGCCAGTTGCTGGGATGGAGCAAAACAGACAGTCTTTTTCTCGGTGGGATCATTGCGATTTCCTCCACCACGATCATATTCAGGGCTTTTGATGAACTGGGGTTAAAAACACAGAAATTCACCCGCGTCGTGCTGGGTATCCTGGTGATTGAGGACCTGACGGCAGTGCTGCTCATGGTGTTGCTTTCCACGCTTTCTATTAGTCAGCAATTCGCTGGGATGGAGTTGTTACAATCTATCCTTAAACTGTTTTTCTTCCTGACATTATGGTTTTTGGGCGGCATATTCGTGTTTCCCACGCTTCTCAGGCGTTACAGGAAGCTAATGAACGACGAAAGCGTCCTGATCACCTCCGTGGCATTATGCTTTGGGATGGTGTTTTTGGTCACGCAGGCAGGCTTTTCGGCAGCGCTTGGCGCGTTTATCATGGGTTCGATCCTGGCCGAAACCACCCATGCAGAAAAGATCGAGCATTTGTTGAAGCCGTTGAAAGACCTTTTTGGTGCGGTGTTCTTTATATCGGTAGGGATGTTAATCAATCCTGGCCTACTGGTGGAATATGCATTGCCGACAGCCATCCTGGTTTTGGTTGTGATTTTAGGTAAAACCACATTCGTTTCGCTGGGCGCCATCATTTCAGGACAACCACTCAAAAATTCATTGCAGTCCGGTATGAGCATGTCGCAGATCGGTGAATTTTCCTTTATCATTGCTAATCTGGGACTTTCGCTGAGCGTAACAAGCAGTTTTCTTTATCCGATTGCGGTGGGGGTTTCTGTTATCACCACATTTACGACCCCGTACATGATGAAAGCCTCCGAACCGCTTTCAGAATGGCTTGAAAAACGATTACCGGAGCGGTGGAAACATTATCTAAACAGATATAGCACCAGCACCGAAACGATTGTACAGACCACACATTGGAACCAGATCCTGAAATCCTATTCACAAACGGTTATCTTAAATTCGGTGGTTATCATCGGAATTGTTATGGCCTCCTCGCGTCAGCTGGCGGATCAATTGCATACAAGGGTTCCCGAAACTTACATTACTAATGCCGCTTTATTTGGCATTACATTTCTCTTAATTTCCCCATTCCTATGGGCGCTCATTTTCAAAAGATCCAATAGGAAGGCTTATTCGGCGATTTGGTTAAGCCGGAAATTCAGCCGCGGTCCGTTGCTGTTGCTAGAACTTTCACGCGTGCTGATCGCTATTTTATTGATGGGTTTTCTGCTTAACTCCTTCTTTGCAACGCCCACAGCCTTGGCCGTTGCGGGCGGGATTATGATCCTGGGTTTTGCGATTTTTTATCAAAGATTACAAACCTTCTACACCCGCATTGAAGAGCGTTTTTTACAAAATCTAAATGCAAGGCAGCTGGAAGGAAGTGGAAAATCCAAAATGATATTGCTGCCCTGGGACGCACACTTTGCGTTTCTGGAAGTGAGTGCCGATTCCTCCCTTATTGGCAAAACTTTGCAGGAATTGAAGATCAGGGAAAATTTTGGGATCAATGTTGTGCTGATCGAGCGCGGCAGTAAAACGATTTATCTCCCCCGCCCTACCGAAGTGCTGTATCCCTGTGACCGCATCGAAGTCATTGGGACCGACGACCAGCTGGATATATTCCGGGGACATATTGAGGTGAGCACGAATGGGGACGTTTATATGGCCCACGAAGACAGCATTGTGCTGGAACGCGTAGAAGTAAGAAGCGAATATCAAATCCGTGGAAAAAGCATCCGAAGCAGTCAGATCAGAGAAAAAACGCGGGGTATGATTGTCGGGCTGGAACGGAACGGTGAGCGCATCCTAAATCCTGACTCTTCGATGATCATTGAAAACGATGATGTTTTGTGGATCGCGGGAGAAAAAGATCTGATCAAAGAATTTGTCAGAACAAAATCAGCGAACAGCGACGAAGAAATTCCCGCCCTGTCCTGAATTCGCCTACGCTCTAAGCAATCCCTGCAAGCCGCCCGTGTGCACGGCAACGATCGTAGTGCCTTTTGGAAAATGATTTTTACGGATCAAATCAAAAAGTCCGAAGAACATTTTCGCCGTGTAAACTTGTTCGAGCTGGATGCCGAATTCATGCTGAAAATTCTTCATGAACGAGATAAGCTCCGGGATCCATTTGGCGTAGCCTCCAAAATGGTAATCCGTAAAAAGCTGTAAACTTCCGGATGAATGTTGATCGCTTAACAGCATGCTAATGTCTTGTTTCAAAAACTCCCCGCCTTTTAATGCTGAAAAAGCAAGCACATTTGCGCCAGCGGATAACAGTCCGGCGGCTGTTCCGCCGGTACCCGCAGCAACGGCAAGGTAATCAGCGGTCTTACCCAATTGCGCATTTATTTCCGGCATCATCTCCGCCACGCCCTGCAATGCTAATGTTGATGTCCCGCCTTCCGGGATTATAAAAGGATGATCAAACTTTTTAGCGAGATCCAGCAGATAATTATCCGAGCTCCTCAATTTGTATTCTGCCCTCGATACGAAATCAAGCTGCATCCCTTGTGTCTGACAAAACAGCAATGTGGGCGAAAGCTTTTCTCGTAATTCTTCGCCTCTTACAATGCCGATTGTCTCAAAACCCAAAGCATTACCCGCAGCCGCAGTGGCATACAGGTGATTGGAAAACGCTCCGCCGAATGTCAGGACGCGTGTATATCCTAGTCTGCTAGCCTCGAGCAAATTGTATTTCAGCTTCCGCCATTTGTTACCGGATACTGTCGGATGGATCAGGTCATCACGCTTGATGTACAACGTTATACCGGCAGCTTCCGTCATGACATTGGAAAGTCTCTCCATCGGGGTGGGCAGCACAGCACTTATTAAATCCACTTATTTTGATAATTTTGTTTACAATAAATGACCATTTCGAATGTCCGAAGACCATATTGAAATCGCCTCAGAAGAAGATGATTTGTTTGAACATTACAGGATTGTTGCTGACAAAGGTCAGGGATTAATCAGGCTGGACAAATATCTGAGCTTACACGTCGCAAATGCTTCCCGGACAAAAATACAAAATGGAATCGATGCGGAAGCTGTGAAGGTGAATGGGCTGATTACCAAAGCGAGTTACAAAGTTAAGCCGCTGGATGTCATTACGCTTTCTCTGCCGGAGCCACCTCGTGATACGGAGATTATTCCTGAGAACATTCCGCTAGACATTATTTATGAAGACGAAGTGCTTCTGATTGTTAATAAGCCGACCGGCATGGTTGTTCACCCAGCATTTGGAAATTGGTCGGGAACGCTGATTAATGCATTAGTATATCATTTTCAGCAATTGCCCACGGGTAGGAATGGAGAAGGGCGGCCAGGATTGGTCCATCGCATTGATAAGGACACCTCGGGGCTGCTTGTTATTGCCAAAACCGAATTTGCGATGACATTTGTAGCCAAACAGTTTTCGGACCACACCATTGAGCGGACCTATAATGCACTCATTTGGGGACAGCCAAAAGAAGAATCGGGGACAATAGCCGGCAATATCGGCAGGAGCGCAAGAGATCGTCGTGTGATGGATATTTTTCCGGACGGCAGCCAGGGCAAGCATGCGATCACGCATTACAAAACGATCAGATCCTTTCGTTACGTTACACTTATTCAGTGCAACCTTGAAACCGGCCGCACGCACCAGATCAGGGCACATATGAAGCACATTGGCCATCCGATCTTTAACGACACCACTTATGGCGGCGACAAAATCCTGCGCGGTCCGTCAAATGGCAGTTATAAAGCCATGGTAGCAAATCTTTTTGATCTGCTGCCTGGCCAGGCACTGCACGCGAAGTCGCTGGGATTTGTACATCCTACCACAAGGGAATGGATGCAATTTGACACCGAACTTCCCGAGAACTTTCAGGCAATTCTAGAAAAGTGGGAAATCTATACGAACAATCAGTAGGAAATTGTATCTTCTAAACTCTTACTGGATATTTATAAAATCAAGCTATGACAATCTCAACCCGACCCGGAAACCTCGAAGACATTCCTGCAATTTTTGAATTGGTCAAAGAACTGGCGCTTTATGAGCGAGCCCTGGATCAAGTTTCGAACAACGTCGAAAAAATGACCCGTGACTATAATGAAAAATTGTATGACTTCTTCGTGGCCGAATCGGATTTCCGTATCATCGGGATGTCGCTCTATTATTACCGGTATTCGACCTGGAAAGGGAAAAGATTATACATGGAAGACATTATTGTGACAGAAGATATGCGCGGGAATGGCATAGGCAAGATCCTGTTCGATGCGACCGTAGCAGCTGCCAAACAAACCGGCTGCACTGGCATGTTGTGGCAGGTGCTGGATTGGAATACGTCAGCCGTTGGATTTTACCGCAAGTACGGCACCAACTTCGACAATGAATGGATCAATTGCAGCCTGGATTTTTAATGTTACAACAAATCCGGCCGGCGTTCCCTGGTTCGCCGAACGGATTGCTCATAGCGCCATTCTTCTATTTTAGCTTCATGTCCCGACATCAGGATTTCAGGAACCTTATTTCCTTCGAAGTCGGCTGGCCGCGTGTATACAGGCGGTGCGAGGAGGTTATCCTGGAAGGAGTCCGTTAACGCCGAAGTCTCATCATTAAGCACACCCGGAAGCAAGCGTATAATGGCATCGGAAAGGACAGCCGCAGCAAGCTCTCCGCCCGAAAGCACGTAATCTCCAATGCTAACTTCTTTGGTGATAAACATATCGCGCACGCGCTGGTCCACCCCTTTGTAATGGCCGCATAGCATGATAATGTTCCCTTTCAGAGAAAGCTGGTTCACCATAGGCTGTTGCATCAGCTCTCCATCCGGTGTGAGATAAATGATCTCGTCATAAGTCCGCTCCTCCTGTAAACCACGAATGCAACGTGCAATGGGCTCGATCTGCAAGACCATCCCGGCCCCTCCGCCAAATGCGTAGTCATCAATCGTCCGATGCTTATTAACCGAGTAATCTCGGATATCATGCACCATCACTTCCACAAAACCACCCTGCTGGGCACGTTTCAGGATAGAATGTGCAAAGAAACTATCCAGCAGATTCGGGACGCACGTCAAAATATCAATCCGCATCGTCTGGCGTATTTTGAGAGTCAGAATTGTCAAGATAAACTTCCAGTAAACCCTCAGGCAAATTCACCATAAGTTGCTTGTTCTCTTTATCTGCTCTTAGCACAATGTCAGAAGCAGTTGGAATAAGTACTTCTACGCCCTGATAATCCATTGCGATCAGGTCCTGGCCATTCAGGGAATAAACTTCGCGCACGACACCAAGTGTCCCAGCGGTTTCATCTACAACCGTGAAGCCTTTGATTTCATGATAATAAAACTCCTCGTTACTCAGCTCGTCCAGCTCGTCAAGGGACAGATAAAGTGAGCTTCCAACAAGCGCCTGCGCCTTTTCTATCGTATTAATGTCCTCAAACTTCACAATGGCATTGGCCTGCTTCTGCAAGTTGAAGTTTTCAATAAAATAAGGGACAAGCTCTCCTTTGATTTCAACATAAATTGCGTCGAGATCTTCATATTCCTCGGGATAATCCACGTCAAGGAAAATGACAACATTGCCCGCCGTTCCGTGCGTGCGGACGATATAACCTAATAAATAACAATTGTCTTGTGTCACCTGCTTATTAAATATTGGTGTAAGTATAAAACAATATGAGTCTGTACGGATCACCGACAGACTCATAAAGATTGTATTTTGACGCTAATTACTCAGCTTTTTTCTCTGCCGATTCATCCGTTGCAGGAGTTTCGGTAGATGCTGTTGCCTCAGCTTCAGGAGCTTCAACTGCTGGTGCCGCAGCCTCAGGAGTTTCAACTGGCGCTTCCGCAGCAGGTGTTTCCACTGGTGCAGCTGCCTCAGCTTCCGGAGTTTCAGTTACTGTTTCGCTAGCTGTTGTTTCTTCTGCTACTTCGTTAGAAACTTCCTCTGTGTCGACAGCCGCATCTGCTTCTTCAACTTCAGGAGCCTCTTCCACAGGAGGAGCATTTTTCTTAGCGATTGCTTCTGCACGAGTCTGGCTTACTTTACGCTCAGCTTCAAGTCTGGCTTGTCTGTCAGAATCTTTCTTCTGAGACAACGTATCAGCAGCAGTTGCTTTACGGTCTGTTTTTGATCCTTTCCATTCTTCAAAACGTGAATCTGCAACTTCTTGCGTGATTGCACCTTTGATAACGCCTACTTGCAAGTGTTTTTTAAGCATTACACCTTCATGTTGCAAAATAGAACGTGCTGTATCAGTCGGTTGCGCACCTTTCAAAAGCCAATCAACTGCTTTATCTGATTCCAAAACGATGGAAGCAGGGTTTGTTCCCGGGTTATAGATACCCAATTTTTCGATGAAGCGACCATCACGTGGTGCTCTGGCATCTGCGACTACGATATCATAAATCGCCTTCTTCTTGCGTCCACGACGCGCCAACCTAATTTTAACTGCCATTATTGAATTTGTTATGATCGGGAGCTCGTCCCTAAATTAAACAGGGTGCAAAGGTAAGTGAAATTACTGAATTCACGAACAGCTTGCACAAAAAAAGGAAGGTAATCGCTTACCTTCCTTTTTAATATGTTTAACCAAATCCTAAGGGCGGAAACCAGCAGGATATGTTGAGCGGATCGTGTTATTAGGCAAGATCTTGATTTCAACGCGACGGTTAGACTGCAAGCCTTCAACCGTTGTGTTTTCAGCGATTGGGCGATACTCACCATAATGTTCTACAATGATGCGGCTAGGATCAGTAATTCCGGCACGGATCAGGAAGCGTTTTGCAGCATCAACACGACGACGTGAAAGTGATACGTTATAAGCATCAGAAGCACGAGCATCTGTGTGACCAACCAGAACGATGCGGCAGTTTGTACGCATGTTCAGAAGCTCAACTACTTTGCTCAAAGTCTCTTTTGAAGGATTGCGGATGATCGCTTTGTCAGTATCAAACTCGATGTTGCTGAACAATGCTTCGCACTCGTCTTTCGGCAAGTTGTTTTTGATAGCGTCTCTGATGATTTTGTCCAGATCCATTGCAACTCCACCACCTGAAACGATGCTTCCAATTGGTGTGTTAGGCTCTTTGTCGAACAGATCAGCTACACCGTCACCATCAGAATCTGTGTAAAGACGTGGATCAACTGGCTTAGGCATGTTTGCTTTTGCGATTGAATCTGCATCTTCCATTGTAGGATTGTAAGGAACAGGGATCAAAGACTGTGGATTTGCCCAACGCAAGTGGTAACGGCCGCTTCCTGCATCATATTTACCTTTTTTAGCCATTACCGCATTCTTACCAAGTTTGTAAGTCAGTGCGATGGAAGCCATTCCCCATCCGTCATTTTTAGAATCGTCTTTTGCAAACGTCCAGATTCCAGCTTGAGTCTTATAATCGCTCAAACCACCTACAGTTGCATCAAGCTTTTCTGTATTTACGTAATTGTAAGTAAAGTCTAGGCCTAGGTCAAATCTTGGGGTTAGTTCGTAATGTACAGCTAATCCAGCAGGCACAACCCATTCTCTTGTATATGTAGAACCATTACGTTCCCATTTACCGGCTGTCTTCGAACTAGCATCTGTGTTTGTTGAAACTTCGTAAGTGTTTCCAAAGAATTCACTTCTTGGATTTGTGTTGGTGGCGGTCAAATCAGTGTGGTAGTAGATGATACCAGCTCCCAAATGCGCGTCTACTTTCCATCTTCTCAGCTTTTTATAGCCAAAAAGAAGTCTGTTCACATTAAGCGTTCCGTCGATTGTTACCTGAACGAATGAAGGACTGTTGAACACAACATCATAAGTATCACCGGTAATACGGCTCATGTGACCTTGTTTTGAGCCTTGCAGCTGGCCGTTGTAACCAACAATCTGAACCCCAAAAAGCGGAGATAATTGCTTATTAATAGATAGGCCCCAGCCTCCTGTCAATTTCTCATTATTACTCCTTTTGAAATCGTACTCTTTGATGTCACCGAAGAACTTGGTAATCCCCCCGTAACCTGTAATGGACCAGGTGTTCATTTTATTGGGTCCTTCGTACGTCCGATTTTGGGCAAACGTATTCAAACTCAGCAGGGAAAAACAAATAAAAGCAACGTAAAGATTCTTTCTCTTCATGGGAAACACCAGTTATGTGATTCAAATATTCACTAATTAATTAACTCAATATAAGAAAAAAAATAAGCCTGTAAGCCGGATTCTGTTACTCTAAGCTGGCGAACCAGCATCAAGCTCCTACCATTTATCCAGGATTCCGGTCGCCCGGAACCTCTAACGATCTACCCGTGTCAACGTCCCGAAAGACGGGGACGAGCAGCCCCGCGGATTGACACCTATTTGACCTTTCAGCCCGTAAGGTTTACCGTGCCCCTTCGGTCACCCAAAGAGCGGTGGTCTCTTACTCCACCATTTCACCCTTACCTTGTCACATAAAAAACATGCCAGGGCGGTATAATTTCTGTGGCACTTGCTGTCAGCATTCCGTCTCCGGCGTGCTGCCTTCCTGTTAGGAAGTACGGTGCTCTCTGCTGCCCGGACTTTCCTCTCCGGCCGAAACCGCAGCGGTAGGTCAGCTTATTCCTTTCCTCTGACCACAAAGCTAAGAAATACTTTCTTTCGATCAGCAGTCAATATACTATTAAAAGTAAAAAATTATGATAATGACGCGGATTTTTGCCGAATTTTTGTGTCAAATTCCCTTTAATCCATTGACCTTCAAATTAACATTTCCGTTCGCAAACACAACAGCGTAAAGGTGTTCCGGTGTTAAATAAACCTTGTCAGGTGTAATATCCGTTAAGCTGCCTTTCAAAATGACACCCTCGGTTACTTTTAAACTGGACAGCGCCTTTTGAATCGTTTTTTTCGCATCGCTGATCTGCCCGCCCACCGGAAACACCATCTTTTTCTCCATCATCCTGCTAAACTGGCCTTGTAACAGCCAACCCGCCGTCTTAACAATTGAGTTTTTTGTATCCAAATCATAATCAAGACCTTTCAATGACAATTGCTGGCTTACAGGATCATAATGCGGCACGCCTTTCAGGTAAATATCACCGTTGATACTGCCTTTCAGTGCCGCCTTGATCACCAGCTTTTCATTCTGACCATACATATCAATCGAAGTGACTTCTACATTATACTGTCCGGCCAGGAAAGAAAATTTTTCACCCGCAAACTTCGCCGTTGCCAGTCTCGCAGCTTCCTTATAAGACACGACACTGATCAACCCGACTTTAAAATCTTCTGAAACCTTATTGACTATCTGCAAATTCGGCAACTTCAAAACCGCAGGAATAGCAGGCTTGATAGCTGACGTAATCGTTTGCGTGTAACCTTTAATACCGATAACCGAGCGAAGAATACCATTTCTAGCCAACAAAGGTGTCATCACAACGCCCGTCGGCACGATAGCAAGCCACGTATCAAATTCCTTCGACAGCAAAACAGGCTGCCTGGCAATGTTCCAGGCGAGTTCTGCATTCTTTTTGAGCTCAATGTTGCTGGCAACCTGTTCGTCAATTGCCTGTGTAATTTTTTCAAAATTTTTATTCAAAAGCCTGCTCGCCATGCTCTTGATCGGAATGTTGATGCCGGCAACTTTCACATTCGGGTCGCTTATCCAATCGTAGCTATCCACATATGTTTCCGATTTGATTGCCCAGTTGGGTGAAATCCCTAATTTCGAGATCAGTCGAATGCGTATGGAAAATTCTGTATCCTTATAACCCGACATAGTGATGCCCAGGGGGCTAATTTTATAACCGGCGCTTACCCATATTTTGAGAGGGACTTCAAACAAAAATGAAGAATCGATCGCGACAACCTTAATAGGACTTATTTTCCAGACCTTAGCTTTCAGATTGTCATTATCCTCATCCTCATAGCTGTTATCTTCATAAATGAGTCCTTTGATCTTCGCATTGATCTGATTTTCAATCTCGGCAATCGGAATTTCCACCGGAACATTCAGCACCGAGAGGTGCTTTTCATTCTGGATTTCATTAACGGAGTACTTATATTCTTCCATGGGCGCTTTCGAGGAGGTGCTTTTAGAACGGCATTGCCAAATGCTCAGCGCAAATGCCATGACCAACAATACATTCAGGCAATTAGTGAGCCACTTATTTAATTTTGACGAGGGTTGCACCGTATCCGAATTTTTCTTTTTGAGCGTCTTTAAAATAATTAACATGCTGATTTTTGCCGAGTCTCCTGTGTAATTCGGTCCTTAACACACCGCTTCCGGCACCATGAATGAATGTGATTTCTTCCATTCCGTTTGCAATCGCCGATTCCAGATTGCTTTCGAAAGCGGCCAGCTGTGTTTTAAGGATAGAGTCATTCGAAAGAGAGCCTACATGCTTGGTCAGCTTTTCAATGTGCAGATCTACAACCTGCTCCGGCTTTACCAGCACGGGCGTTTCCACCTTGCCGCCTCCCATCAGGCTCGTTTTCAATTCGTTGGAAAGATTTTCAGGACTTGCCTGTATTTCAGTTTTTAAAGTTTCTTCATCAATCTGATATACAAATGCATCCTTTACTAAAACAGGAGCTTTACCTTTATTTTTGAAAAATGACTGCGCTCTGCATTTAATCCGCTTTGTTAAAGCTTGCGGCAAAGCATGGTTACCTTCCCTGTAATAGAGTATTTTAAACTCAAACACGGGCCAGATTTCGAAGTCCTTCATAATCAGCTCCGACAATTTTTGCGCGGTCCGTGGCTGCAACACACCACCTGCCAATCCTGTACTAACCTGCTCATTAACAGCAACAGCCGTAAAAGGCAACACCCAATCGGAGTTATTGATCAGGTGCATCGTCATCGCCCTGTCATTCACGGCAACGAAAGCCAGGAAGATTCCTTTTTCCGCAAACGGCGCATTCCTGGGCACGATTACATCACTCTGCGATTTGATCTTTTTGGAATCTGGTTCTTTGACAAGTCGCTGGCTTTCAACGGGCGAAATCGTCACGATCTCGTTACGCAGCACGGGAATCCGGAAGCCGTCCTCAATTTCTATTTCCACAATGTTTCCGGGCAGAAAAGCGTAAATCACACCTTCTTCCCGTCCATGCACAAGCCTTACTTTATCTCCAATATTCATATTTAATCTGATTGAACTTAATGACGGCCCGTCGGGCCATATACTTCAGCAACAATTGCTAAAAGTAAAACGGTTTAAAATCAACGCCTTTTTTGCTGAATTGCAATGCGGGCGCTGGGATTTTAATCGAATTAGCAAAAAAACCGATCGTCCGCACAAACTTACTTTTTGTTTTAATTTTTGTGAGATCAATGTCGAGGGACAAATAATACTGCCGGTACGGACGATATCCCCGTTCAATACTCTTCTCTTTTTCAGCCGAAACCATATCATGGATTCCATAACCAATTGAAAGACAAAGCCAGGCAGGCCAGCCGCTATTTTTGAAGAACGTTCCGGGGCTTCCCGAAAACCAGTAAGTCTGGCCATTATAATCTTTCAGCCAGCTTTCAGACCGGGTGCTGCCCAGCAATTCCGGACGAACTCGCGCCAGGGAAGTATAATGAAAAGAAAATTTCGGTTGAATGCGCACTTCATCCCAAAGCGCGATTTGACCTAAATAAATGACTGATCCTGCAATGTTGCCAACCATGTCGCCTGGTGAGAAGCCGTAGTCAGGCGAAAATCCGTCTAAGATTTCAATCGGCGTCTGAAAAATAATGCCGGAAATAGCACCATAGACCAACATTTGGCGCTTGGAAATCCCCGTTTTTTTATACAACTCCGCAGTGTGCCGCGCAATCTGATACGATGTGTAAACGTGCCCCATTTTGTCCATTTGGAGCCACTCGCCGGTGTCATCCTTAAATGTGAACTTGGTCAATGGGTTTTTATACCAGGATTTGCTCAGGCCGTAAATCGTTCCAAGATAAAGTGCTGATTGCGCTGCAAAAATGCCGCGCAGCATCCGGTAATTTGGCCTTGCATCCGCCGAAACTGAATCTGTCGCCGTGATTTTTAATGTATCAATCTGTGAAGAATCGGTTTGCCAGTTACTTTTTTGTAAGGAGTCCGTTTGGGCAGATACTGAATGATAGAGGCAAATAGCCAGGATTAGCAGCAAGGAAAATGGTAAAAAACGCCTGTTAATATCCGCCATGGTATTTTCTTAGGCCCCATTCTGCGCCGAGAAGCAGGACCAGTAGGAAGAACAACCACTTCATATAAATGATCTCGACCATTTCTTCACTGCTGTCGAGCCGGTCAGAAGGGCGGTTTTCTTTGAGTTTTGAAATAAAATCACTGAAAGTTGCGGGCGTGGTGAATGTTCCGCCCGAGCGGCTGGCAAGTTCGCGCAACATTCCGAAATCAGCCGTCGTATTGTTTAATTCAAGATCCGCGTTGCTAATCACAAACTGCCCGGCCACTTTCTCCTGCCCCGAACGCAGCGATGTTGAAGCCGAAAATCGGTAAACACCGTCGGACAAGCCGCTTACATTGAAACGCGGATTTTCCTTGGAATGTGTGTAAGTAAACTGCCTGGTCACGCCTTTTTCATTTGTTATATCCAGCTTCACTTCCTGCCCGTAAATCTGCTCGTAGATATCATTGTAAATTTCGGTTTGAAAAGTAACCTGCTCACCAGCTTCAAATTCGGTGCGAACAGGGTAAACGCGAAATTTCCGCTTATCTTCTCTTACCGAAAGCACCTGGATCAGTTTCTGAAACAGATTATCCACGACTTCCTGCTTATTAGTCTGCGCAAACTCTTCCTGCCGCCATTGCCATATCCCCTCTCCTGCCAGCACAGCTGTTTTTTGCCCGCCATTTGTATTCAGAACCAACAGCGGCTTGCTCGTGTTCAATGTTCCTACCTTTTGAAATAAAATGGTTTCAGTCCCGGAGGAAATATTGTAATCGCCAAAAGGAACAGATAATGGCGGAAGGCGCTCCAATAATTTGAGCTGCTCAGGATCAAAATTCAGTTGCTGAAAAGCCGGATTAAAGCGTGCCGTAACCTTATCGATCTGAGTATTAGTCGTAGCAATGATCAAAGAACGGTTCAACGAATTGGCGAGCGGCACTGCGGACTGGTTGCCCAGAATAAAGAAAAGCGGCGTTTTGGATTCTATGAAATTACGGACCTGCGCATTACCAAGCCCGAGCACATTAGGAATCTGATGTAAAATGATCAAATCATAAGGCCTGGCTGTTGTAACGGGTGTATTTGAAATAGACAAAATCTTCACGTCCAGCTCGTAATTATCGTTGGCCTCTACCAGGCTCCGGATGCTTTTAATATCCGGATGCGGCGCCAAAGCCATCAGCAGAATTTTCTGCCTGCCGTCGATAATGTCTATATAAATGTCTTTTTTATTGTTTCTCGGTGAAGTTTCACCGGCTATTCCGCCCAATTCCAATGTGTAATGCTGCACACCTCTCTGGGTTGACGACGCCTTGAAATCAAATGCTTTGAAGAATGATGGACGGTCCACCATAACCTGCTGGCTAGCGACCGTGCGTCCGTTCTGCTTCAATGTGATCGTCGTGGATTTTCCGGCCAGGCCATTCGCAGCGATTTCGGCACGGATAGGGAATTCATTTCCAAGATAGGCGATCCGGTTGCTGACCACATCTTTGATCCGAATATCCAGATCAGGAACAGTGTCGCCCACTGCCAATGTGTTCACTTTAAAGGGATAACGATTGTAAGCAGGAGAAATTCCCTGATTAACAACCCCATCGGAAAGCAAGATAACATCCGTCAGGTTCCTTCCTTCGAAGTTGGTTTTTACTGTTTGCAGCATTTCAGACAAGTCTGTCTTCCTGGCGTCAAAACGGATCGAATCCGGAAGCGGTGAACGCGAATCTTTTCCCAATGTTTGCACACTCACCTCAAAACCAGACGATTCCAGGTCAGCGACAGCGCCCGAAATCTGCTTCATCAATGCGGCCCCAGGTCCTTTGACAGACTCAGAATTGTCGATCGCAAAAACGATTTTGGCTTTATCAACAGAAGTTTCCGTTTTGCGGACCAGAGGCCCTAACAGCAGAAAACAGATCATTCCAACGGCCAGTCCCCTTAATGCTGCGAGCACATAATTCCATTTTTTACCCCAGGGCGCCGTCGGTTGGTAAAGCAGGAATGCATAAGCAGCGCCTGCCGCCAGACAGAAGACAATAAACCAGTAAGGGGTTTGGAAAATAAGTTCGGACCGCATGTGTTAAATGTAACGAAAAAACATGCTATGTCAACATACCGCCGTCCACTTGTAAAACCTGACCGGTAATGTATCGCGAGAGGTCAGAAGCAAGAAAAACGCAGGCGTCGGCAACCTCTTCGGGCTGTCCTCCTCTTTTCATCGGAATCGACTGCTTCCATTCTTCCACTGCTTTGGAATCCACAGCATCCGTCATTTCCGTTTCAATAAATCCGGGAGCAACAGCATTCGAGCGAATGTTGCGTGAGCCCAGTTCCAGTGCGATGGATTTGGTAAAACCAATGATCCCGGCCTTGGAAGCAGCATAATTAGACTGCCCCGCATTTCCACTGATCCCCACCACCGAAGTAATGTTGATGATTGAGCCCGTTCTGGCACGCATCATGCTTTTGGTTGCAGCCTTTGTAAGATTAAAAACCGATTTCAGGTTAATCGTAATCACAGAATCCCATTGTTCCTCACTCATGCGCATTAGCAATCCGTCACGCGTAACGCCCGCATTGTTGATCAGCACATCCAGTTTTCCAAAGTCAGCAAGGACATCGGTAACCAGCTGGTCCGCTGCCTGGAAATCCGACGCGTCCGAACGGTAACCCTTCGCCCTTACACCGAACTGCTCCAGTTCTTTGGCCAGCGCCTCACCTTTTTCAACACTTGATAAGTAGGTAAATGCAACATCAGCCCCTTCCTGAGCCAGGCGTAAAGCAATGGAACGACCAATACCACGTGATGCTCCGGTTACCAACGCGACTTTATTTTCTACTAATTTCATAAATGGGAATAATTCTGTCAAAATGATTTTGGTCGACAAAAATAGGGTTTTAACAGGCACTGCCAAAAAAGAAACTACAGAAACCTTCTGACTTGTGACGCTGTTAACCCACTACATTTAATTTTTGTTTATTTAAATTGAAAGTAATGGCAGAATCAATCAAGACAGCGCTGATAACGGGGGGCTCAAAAGGAATAGGTTACGGCATTGCAGAAGTGCTCATTAAAGAAGGCATCCGGGTGGCGATCACCAGCCGTTCAAAGGAAAGCGCTGATAAAGCGGCCGCTTCATTGAACAAGATAAATGACGGATTCGCAATCGGCATCGAGTCGGATGTCAGAAGTTTGGAATCCCAGCAAAAAGCGGTGGAAACCGTTATATCAAAATGGGGACAGCTTAATTATCTGATAGCCAATGCCGGCGTAGGACACTTCGCTCCTTTAAAAGACCTTACTGCCGATCAATGGCAGGAAACCATCGACATTAACCTTACCGGCGTATTTTTCAGTGCAAAAGCATCATTAGCAGCGCTGACAGAAACAAAAGGTTACTTTATCAACATTGCCAGCCTGGCCGGCACCAACTTCTTCGCAGGCGGAAGCGCATACAATGCAAGCAAGTTCGGACTGGTAGGCTTCTCGCAAGCCATGATGATGGACGTGAGAGATGCTGGTGTAAAAGTCACGACGATCATGCCAGGCTCTGTTGCGACAGAATTCGGTGACCATAAACCCTCTGAAAAGGATGCCTGGAAAATCCAGCCTGAAGATATCGGACAAATCGTCTCCGATCTGATCAAAATGCCAGCCAGAACATTGCCTAGCAAAGTGGAAGTAAGACCATCTATGCCACCTAAGTAGCAATCTGATTATGAAGAACAACGCCCGCCCGGAAGCACACAGCTTTTCGGGCGTTTTTTATATAAAGTAGGTCTGAATTCACATTCAGCAAATTACATATCAGCATTCGCCAGTTTTGCAAAATAATGTTACTTTCATTGCCGGATGAAGCACAGGAATGTATATTTGAAAAAATTTTAAAAATACATCCCGATGACCCCTTCTCGCCGTTCATTCCTTCGTCTGTCTGCACTTGCCCTGCCGCTTGCGAGTGTTCAGAAACTATTTGCAAAAAGTGCAGTTAAAAAACCGATCGTGATTTCTACATGGGACAGCGGACAGATCTCCAATGCCGCCGCATGGCCTGTGCTGGAAAAAGGCGGGAGAGCATTGGATGCTGTGGAACAAGCTGCCATTGCGATGGAGAATGAGATCAATTGTTGTGTAGGACTCGGCGGTAATCCGGACCGGGACGGGTTTGTAACGCTGGATGCCAGCATTATGGATGAAAAAGCAAATTGCGGCTCGGTAGCATTCCTGGAAAGGATCAAACATCCGATTTCAGTAGCGCGGAAGCTCATGGAAACCACGCCGCACGTATTCCTGGCGGGCGTAGGCGCTCAGCAATTTGCAGTAGCGAATGGTTTTAAGCTGGAATCAGCAGCGCTTTCTCCCGATGCCGAGAAAACCTATAAAGAGTGGTTGAAAAAAGCCGAATATAAGCCCGTTATCAACATTGAACACCAGCAGTCGAAAGGCCAGAAAGGCCACGGCCCGTTTGCCCCTCCCCGGCTCGAAGATGGCTCTTTTAACCATGATACAATGGGCACATTGGCACTGGATAACAACGGCGACCTGTCGGGCATGTGCACAACCAGCGGAATGGGTTTCAAGATGCGCGGAAGGGTTGGCGATTCCCCTATTATCGGCGCCGGACTTTTTGTAGACAATGAAATAGGCGCTGCTACATCGTCAGGTCAGGGCGAAGAGGTGATCCGCGTATGTGGAACGCACCTCGTTGTAGAGTTCATGCGCTCCGGCCTTTCACCAGAAGAAGCCTGCAAGAAAGCCATCGAACGCATCGTAACACCTAATCCTGAGCGTGCAAAAACTTTCCAGGTTGGCTTTCTGGCCATCAATAAGCAAGGTGAAGTAGGCGCTTATTCCGTACAAAAAGGTTTCAATTATACAGTTACGGAAAAAGGTGGAAAAGGAGTGGTTATCAATGCGAAAAGCTATTTCTCGTGAGCTTAACGACATGAACATACGCAACAAAAATTAGTGATCTGTTCCAAAAAAACCGATCTTCACTTTTAGAATTCACCGGACGTTTTCTATTTAATTTTAATACAAAAAATGATAAAACCCTTAGCCACACTTTTTCTGTTAACGGCATTAAATTCGTTTGCGCAAACTCCTCCGAAACCTTACGGCGCATTACCAGCCCCAAGGCAGGTTGCATGGCATGAAACCGAAGTTTATGGCCTCATCCACTTCACGCCCACAACATTTGAAAACAAGGAATGGGGCTTCGGCGACGCGGATCCGAAAGCATTCAACCCATCTGATTTTAACGCAGAGCAAATCATACTTGCTGCAAAAGCAGGAGGACTGAGAGGAATAGTGCTGGTGGCCAAGCACCACGACGGCTTTGCATTATGGCCCACCAAAACCACTGAATACAACATTACAAAAAGCCCTTTCCGTGGCGGCAAAGGTGATCTTGTAAAAGAGGTGGCTGATGCGGCAAGAAAACACGGTCTTAAATTCGGCGTTTACTGTTCTCCGTGGGACCGTAACAATGCAAAATATGGCACGCCTGAATACATTGCCATTTACAGGGAACAGCTTCGTGAACTTTACACCAATTATGGTGAACTGTTTATGTCATGGCACGATGGCGCTAATGGCGGCGACGGTTACTATGGCGGTGCACGCGAGAAACGGGCGATCGATAACACAACTTACTATCAGTGGGATTCCACCTGGACGAACCTGACCCGTAAACTACAACCAACCGCGAGCATATTCAGCGATATCGGCTGGGACGTTCGCTGGGCCGGAAATGAGGACGGCAGTGTAAACGAAACTTCCTGGGCAACGCTTACCCCGAAGCCTTCGGAAGGCCAGAATGTTGCAGTTCCGGGACAGGCAAATGCCACCGAAAACCCCGGCGGAACGAGAAATGGTAAATTCTGGATCCCGGCTGAATGTGATGTGCCGTTGCGCAAAGGATGGTTTTATCACCCGACAGAAAAGCCCAAAACACCCGAAAAGCTATTTGATCTCTATCTAAAAAGTGTGGGTCGCGGCGCGGCGCTGGATCTTGGTCTCGCGCCTGATACGCGCGGACAATTGCACGAGGATGATGTTGCAGCATTAAAATCTTTTGGTAACCATGTGAAAGAGACATTCGCAACGAACCTGATAGCAAGAGCGGGCTCCAAAGCTGTGAATGTGCGGGGATACAACTCTATTTACAGCGCCAAAAACATTCTGGACGGAAAACCGGATACATACTGGGCAACCGACGATGATTTTAAAACTCCGGAGGTTGTCATTGACCTGAGCCAACCCATCACGTTCGATATCATTACGTTACAGGAATTTATCAAGCTAGGACAGCGCATTGAAGAATTTGCGGTGGATAGCTGGGATGGCAATGCATGGAAAGAGATTCATAAAGGGACCAGCATCGGCGCGAAGCGCATTGTTAAATTGACAACACCCGTAACCACTCAAAAAGTAAAATTGAGAATCACCAAATCGCCGGTAAGCGTGGCCATCAGCGAGTTTGGCGTTTACAAGGATTCGGAGTAATTAAGGTAGCATTTTTAAAAAAGGAGGGTGTCTCATTTCAAAATGGGGCACCCTCTTTCGTTTCTGGTTTTTGTAACTGAGAATTAAGATTCAAAATCCGCCGTTAAAAGCTAGCTTACTGGATTTGCCAGGTAGGCGCGTAAACAGCCCTCCTAGGCCGCCCTTTTCCTGATATTCTGGGCTAGTGCGATCAATCCCCACTCTATTTCGACCTTTTGTTTGCCGCGGAGCATAAACTTGCGGAAGCCGTGGTTATGTTTAATGTTGCCAAAGACGGGTTCTACGTCATAGCACCGCTTCTTTCGTTTGACAATGCCTTCCTCACTTTTTAGCAGCT
>NZ_AUAS01000013.1 GCF_000428845.1 Dyadobacter alkalitolerans DSM 23607
GACGAGCTGCTAAAAAGTGAGGAAGGCATTGTCAAACGAAAGAAGCGGTGCTATGACGTAGAACCCGTCTTTGGCAACATTAAACATAACCACGGCTTCCGCAAGTTTATGCTCCGCGGCAAACAAAAGGTCGAAATAGAGTGGGGATTGATCGCACTAGCCCAGAATATCAGGAAAAGGGCGGCCTAGGAGGGCTGTTTACGCGCCTACCTGGCAAATCCAGTAAGCTAGCTTTTAACGGCGGATTTTGAATCTTAATTCTCAGTTACAAAAACCAGAAACGAAAGAGGGTGCCCCATTTTGAAATGAGACACCCTCTTTTCATTGATTAGCAACGAATTAATTGTTCTCGCTAAATTCAAGTAACATCTCATCAGTTATATTATTCTTCTCTTTGAAGTCAGAAACCGATTCTGTGAAAGAGGTATGAAGACCTTCTACGAGTTCAAGGTTTTTATAAATACCATCGTAGATTTCATTTAATGTTTTATCCAAACCTTGAACATTCAAATTCATGTTCTCCGTCTCGATCTGACCTATTTTTTTGATCACCGCAGTCTCACTGTTTTTCAAATCCTCGATTTCACGAAGGACTTTCTCCATAGTCTTATATTTCTCGATCTTATCCATAAGTCTTGTTTATAGTTTGCTGTAACACTTAAAATATCATACCAATACGGAAAATTTACCGGTAAATCCGGTCTTCATTTTCCTTTGTTTGCCATGATTAAGAGAAATTTAGCATTTATATATTTCGTGCTTTTTGTGACGTCTGGACAGGTTATCCAGGCTCAGTCCACTGAAAAGACATCATCCTGGAAGGGATTTGCGAAGGTGGAATTCACTTTTGAGAACAGGAATGCCTGGTATGTGAAACCGCAGAAGGCCGCGGCCGGAAACCCCTGGGTGTGGCGCGCACATTTCCCCACCTGGCATACCGAGATGGATAGTATTCTGCTGTCTCGCGGCTTTCACATTGCTTATATCAACACCAACGACATGTTTGCCCATCCCAAAGCCATGGAGGTTTGGGATGCTTTTTATGATTATTTGGTAAACCAAAAACAGTTTGCACCCAAAGTCGCGCTCGAAGGCGTAAGCCGGGGAGGCTTGTATGTGTACGGCTGGGCCAAGCGAAATCCTGACAAAGTAAGCTGCATTTACGCCGAAGCGCCTGTTTGTGATCCGAAAAGCTGGCCGGGAGGGAAGGGAAAAGGGCCGGGATCGGAAAAGGACTGGGCTGCATGGCTGAAACTTTTTAATCTTTCGGAAGAGGAAGCCGCAAAATTTACAGACATTCCTTTGAATGATCTGGCGGGTTTGGCGGCTTTCAAAGTGCCTATAATTCATGTTATCGGATTAAATGACAAGCATGTGCCGGCGGAGGAGAACAGTGATTTATTGGTCAAAAATTACATGCAGCTTGGCGGTCTCATCAGCGTTTATCCGATGACACGCGGCGAGCAGGAAATGGAAGGGCATCATTTTCCCATCGAGCATCCCGAATATTTTGCGAATTTCATTGAGCAGCACAGTGTTCCAGTGCAAAAGCCATTGTCGCATAAGCCTTATATTCAGGTGAATAAGGGTTTGGGGAATGCCTTGGAAAAATTCAGAAAAGAGAAAAAGGGCACGGTTGCATTTCTGGGCGGATCCATCACGCACAACCCTGGCTGGCGTGATAAAACGGCTCAATATCTTCAAGAACATTTTCCGGACACCGACTTTACCTTTATTGCGGCAGGTATTCCGTCGCTAGGGAGCACGCCGCACGCGTTTCGCTTCGAGCGCGACGTGCTGGCAAAAGGCACGCCCGATTTGCTCTTCCTGGAATCGGCCGTGAATGATCGGGGCAATGGTTTCAGCGAAAAAGCGCAGGTAAGAGGCTTGGAAGGGATTTTAAGGCATTTATATGCGGTAAATCCGAATGCTAATGTTGTATTGATGGCCTTCGCTGAGCCTACAAAGAATGCGGAATATGAAAAAGGGAAGGAGCCCATAGAAGTGGCTGTTCATGAGCGCATTGCCAAACATTACGGCACAGCTTACATTAATCTCGCCAGGGAAGTCTACGACCGTATCACCGCTGGGGAATTTTCGTGGAAATACGATTTCAGAGACCTCCATCCTTCGCCCTATGGCCAGGAAGTGTATTTCCAAACCATCAAAGAACTGATCAAAACCGACAGCAGCGCCTCGACAAACGCCATCAAACTGCCCGCGCCTCTCGACAAATTTTCCTACGAAAAAGGAAGTTACCACGAAGTCGCCGAAGCCAAAAATCTGGCAGGATTCACGCTCGTCCCCGACTGGAAACCAGCGGACAAAACGCCCACCCGCCCAGGCTTTGTCAACGTCCCCATGCTCGTAGGCGAACAACCCAACGCCTCCCTCGACTTCGAATTCAAAGGCCGCGGCATCGGCATAGCCATCATTTCCGGCCCCGACGCCGGAAAAATCACCTACACCATCGACAATAACCCACCCAAAACCCTCGAAACCTTCACCCCATGGAGCAACCAACTCCACCTGCCCTGGTATCTCATGCTAAACGACGAACTAAAAAGCGGCAAACACAAAGTCCACCTGACCATCGCTGGGGATAAGAATGAAAGAAGCACAGGAAATGCTTGCCGGATTGTTTATTTTTTAGTGAATGAATGATGGTAACTTTGCAATAATGAATCCGAGGGTAAAAAAAATATTATCGATTGAGCCATTCGTTATCACAGCTTTATGGAGCGATGATAGGGTACGGGCAACCGATTTTGGCTCGTTCCTTTCCGAATATTTTCAAAAAGAGCAAAGCGTTTATTTCAAAGTCTTGAACGAAAACCAATTCCGCAGGGCAAAAACCGACGGAAAAACAATCTACTGGGAAAACATCGCCGAAATGGTCGACTGTGATGGCAAACTAATCCCTGCACCGCTAGATTTCTGCCCGGATGTGCTGCTTCAATATTCGGTTCTGGTGGATTAACTCACTTACCAGTCTGGGTCGTGTACGTACTTTCGAAAATCTTATCGGCGTTGGCGGCTTCGAAGCCGTCTCGGCGGTGTTTTCTGGTGATTTCGGCTGGGGGGATGTTTTGGAATTGGGGGAGGGCTTTTCTTTCGGCAAATTCTACGTAGGAGCCGGAAATTTCCAGGTGTTCGTTGTTGGCGAATTTGGCGTTGATCATTTCGGCAATGGTGGCACTTTGTAGCAGGCCGCCGTCTGGGCTGATCTTTATTTTTCCTCCCGAAGTGTTTAAGCGAATGCCATTCTTTTCCAAAAACTCATTAAATGCTGCCACGGTGTTGTAACCTTCCGGCAGATTATGCACGCTGATCGTGAAGTGGTTGAGATAATAACGATTGTAAATTACCCACGCGGCATACTCGCTTTCCAGCAAAAGGGATTTGTAATCTGCCACCGTCGGCGTGCGCCACAAAGGTTTGTGCAGAAATGCGTCGACTTCTGCGCCATTGTCCAGATCCAATGCGTCAACCGGATCGCTGGTAACTTCATCGGTGTAACTTTTTATAATGCGCTGGCTTTCTTTGGACAGGTCATTTACTCGCAATTCACTTACGAAAATCCGTGGATCAGTTTCTCTGGGCGGGCTGTACCACCATGCATCGAGCTTTTTGCCTTCGAAAAAATAATGATCGCGCTTTTCGTATCCGTAATGCAGGAAGATCTTCTCAAATGATTGCACACCGAGGTTGGCAACGCCCATAGTGCGGAAGGCAATGTGGTCATTTTCAATGTTATCTGCGCTGGTCACAACGCCATCTGCGACCATGGCGTTCAGGATTACACCCACGTCAGGAACGCGCTCTTTGTAGCGTCGCATCAGGCCATTTAGTACAATGTCCAGTGTTTCAAGTCTGTGTGTTGCGCTCATAGTGTAAGTGTTTTAATGTTGTGTTAACGTGCAGCCTATGATGTAATTAGCAAGAAAATTCGCTTTGTAATTAGCCTTTTGACAATTCGGTTGACCTTACTTGTGCTGCTATGATGCCATTCTTCAAGGTCTCGTCCAGTTTTCCGGCTTCGAATTGCCTTAATGCTGCTTCTGTGGTGCCGCCTTTGGAGGCGACGGCTTTGATCAGCTCGTCCAGCGATTTATCTGCGGTGTTGATCAAATGAAAAGATCCCAGCATGGTTTGTTTTACCAATAATGCAGCCACAGACTCTTCAAAGCCCATTTGCTTGCCTGCTTCGATCATTGCTTTTACCACATAAAAGAAATAAGCTGGTCCGCTGCCGCTCAATGCCGTAACCGCATTCAATTGGTCTTCATCTTCCAAAAACACCGAACGCCCCGTCGCATTGATCAAGTTTTCGATTTTTCTTAGTTGATTAATGTCTACTTCCGGCGACGCAGAATAGGCCGTAATGCCCATTCCAAGCATGGCAGGCGTGTTGGGCATGGCGCGGATCACCGCTTTATGGTCGAGTGCATTTTGTATAATTTCAATGGTTACACCCGCCATAATAGAAAGGACAACCTGATTGGGCTTCACAACATCGCGCAGAGACGCGGAAACGGAAGTAAAATCCTGCGGTTTAACAGACAAAATAATAAGATCATATTCACCGATCTGCGGACCAATGATGCCGGTAATGACGCCCGGCTGGAAGCTGTTGAGGCTTTCCATACGGTCTTCGCTTTTCTCAACCAGGAGAAAATCTTCCTTTTTTACCAGATCAAATTTCAGGAACGCGCGGGCGAAGGCCATTCCCATATTGCCGCAGCCGATGATTGCAATTTTCATTGAAGGATAATGTATTTGTATTAAAAGGTTTTGAGCGAATTACGTAACTTTTATACAATTATCGGCTTTGGAAAAACAAATAGCGAAAATTTCCGGCGGAATGAATCCCGCGTGAGGCATGTTAGAAAACATATGCCGTTATTGCAGCGCTTAAATCAGGAATTTCGAAATACACAGTGGAGGAAATATAATATTCTGCATATGTATTTTTATCCTGCTTAATATTTTGAAAAATTGATATAATACATTTTTTTACAAGCACATACATTCTCACGAGCCGAATTAACCTAACACTATTGCAATACTTCAATTATGGCTATAAAAGTTGCTATTTCTCATAAAACCAAATACCAGTTTGACCGGAGCGTTTCCCTTTCACCGCACATTTTCCGACTTCGCCCCGCCCCGCATTCTAGGACAGCCATTGAAGGTTATTCATTAAAAATCACCCCAGAAAATCATTTCATCAACTGGCAGCAGGATCCCTTCGGCAACTATCAGGCGCGGGTTGTTTTTCCTGAAAAAACGACTGAATTAAGCGTGGAAGTGGAAGTGATCGCCAAAATGCAGGTGATCAATCCGTTTGATTTTTTTGTGGAAGAATACGCGGAAATGTATCCGTTTGCTTATGAGCCGACATTAAAAAAGGAACTTGGCCCTTATCTCGAACCCAGAGAGGCGGGTCCGGCGCTGATGGAATGGGTTGAGAAGGCGAAAGTGAACCGTGATATCAAGATCGTAGATTTTCTGGTCTACCTTAATCAGCAGATTTACAACGCTATACACTATAACATTCGCATGGAAGTGGGCGTCCAGACTTGCGAAGAAACATTAAACATTAAAAGCGGCTCCTGCCGGGATTCGGCTTGGTTACTGGTCCAGATTCTGAGACATTTGGGCATTGCGTCGCGTTTCGTTTCGGGTTATCTGGTGCAGCTGACTTCGGACATCAAGTCACTGGACGGTCCGAGCGGCCCGGAAGAAGATTTTACGGATCTGCACGCGTGGACGGAGGCTTATGTGCCAGGTGCTGGCTGGATCGGCCTCGACCCGACTTCCGGACTTTTTGCGAGCGAAGGCCACATTCCGCTTTGCTGCACGCCCGATTATGCCAGCGCTGCGCCGGTTTCTGGCGCGACGGACGTTTGCGAAGTGACCTTTGAATTTGATAACAAAGTTTTTCGGATCCACGAAGATCCCCGCGTTACCAAGCCTTATACAGAGGAACAATGGGCGGCGGTGATGCAGGTGGGGCACGATGTGGAAAAGGATTTGCAGGAAGGTGACGTGCGCCTGACGATGGGCGGCGAGCCAACATTCATTTCGATCGACGACTTCGAATCGCCAGAATGGAACACGGCTGCGGACGGACCATTGAAAAGACAATTGGCCTATGACCTTTCATTAAGGCTTAAAAAGCGCTTTGCGCATGGCGGATTGCTGCATTTCGGTCAGGGCAAGTGGTATCCCGGCGAGCCTTTTCCGAGATGGCAATATGCGCTTTACTGGCGCAATGACGGCGTTCCAATGTGGCGCAATGATGAGCTGGTAACCAAAGAAGGCCAGACCAAATACACATTCCGTGAAGCTGAAATCTTCACAACAGAACTCACAAAATATCTTGGTTTAGACACCAACAACATTACGCCGGCTTACGAGGACCCGATTTACTGGGCGATGGAAGAGGGCAAATTGCCTGTGAATGTGGATCCTTTGAAAGTGAATCTCAAAGATTCTATTGAAAGACGGACACTGGCCAAATTGCTCGAAAAAGGCCTTAACAATCCTGCTGGCTTTGTTTTACCTATTAAATGGAATGAGAAAGGACAGCATTGGTCTAGCTCAGCTTGGCAGTTTAAACGCGACCATTGTTTCCTTGTTCCCGGAAATTCGGCAATCGGTTTCCGTTTGCCGCTGAAATCCTTGCCAGAAGTTGCCAAAGCACATCGCGAGCAGCCGGTGGAGCGCAGTCCGTTTGAAGATTTGCCGACGCTGATCGATTTCAAGCCGGTTGTTGAGTCACGTTATGGGTCGGTGGCGCCTCCTTATGAGCTGCCGGTGAATGCAATTTTTGAAGAGGAGGAGGATGATGGAAAAAAGACATTAACCGAGAAAGAGACCGAGGATAAGCTGCTTTTTGAGCTTCCAATCATTAAAACGGCGCTTTGCGTAGAAGAGCGGGAGGGAATCATTTATGTATATCTGCCGCCGACAGATTATCTCGAACATTATCTGGACCTGATGGCGTCCATAGAAGCCACGGCCGAAAAGCTGAAAATGCCCGTCCGGATCGAAGGCTATGCTGCGCCAACGGATGCAAGGGTTCAAAAACTGATTGTTACGCCCGATCCGGGGGTGATTGAAGTGAACATTCACCCGGCAAAAAACTGGCAGGAACTGGTTGATAATGTGAGTGCGCTGTATGAAGAAGCATTCTTTTCAAGATTAGGCACGGATAAATTCATGGTTGACGGGCGTCACACCGGAACCGGCGGCGGTAACCACGTGACCATTGGCGGCGCCAAACCTGCCGACAGCCCCATTCTGCGCCGCCCCGATCTGCTGAGGAGCTTGCTGACTTACTGGCAGCATCACCCTGCATTAAGTTATCTATTTGCCGGACCATTCATTGGCCCTACAAGCCAGGCGCCGCGCATTGACGAAGGCCGGGATGAGAAGCTTTATGAAGTCGAAATTGCATTTGAGCAAATTCCCGAAGGAGAAGAAGTGCCATTCTGGATGGTCGACCGCATTTTCAGGAACTTGCTGGTGGACATTACGGGCAATACGCACCGTTCGGAGTTCTGCATGGATAAGCTTTATTCGCCGGATTCCGCAACGGGGCAACTTGGGATTCTGGAATTCCGGGCATTTGATATGCCGCCGCACAAGCACATGAACCTGGTGCAAACGCTGCTTGTAAGGGCATTGATTGCGAAGTTTTGGAAAAACCCATATAAGCACAAGCTCATCCGCTGGGGAACGGAACTGCATGACCGCTTCCTGTTGCCGCATTTCGCGTATCTGGACATGGTGGATGTGGTGAAGGATTTGAAAGATGCGGGCTATAACTTTGACATTTCCTGGTTTGACCCATTCTTTGAGTTCCGTTTTCCACATTATGGCGGTATTACGGTGGACAACATTCAGCTCGATCTGCGACTGGGCATCGAGCCCTGGCACGTCTTGGGAGAAGAATTGTCCAACAGCGGCACCGCCCGTTTTGTGGACTCTTCGCTGGAACGCTTGCAGGTGAAAGTGAGCGGATTTGTAGAAGGAAGGCACATTCTGGTTTGCAACGGCTGCCGTGTTCCGCTGCGCAGTTCGGGAATTAAGGGCGAGTTTGTTTCGGGAATTCGATACAAGGCCTGGAACCCGCCATCGGCATTGCACCCGACCATCGGGGCGGATGCGCCGCTGGTTTTTGACATTGTGGATACCTGGAATAACCGTATATTGGGCGGTTGCACTTACTTTGTTTCGCATCCGGGAGGCCGCGCTTTTGACACTTATCCGGTGAACAGTTTTGAAGCAGAATCACGCAAAATAAGCTTATTCCAGGGTTTTGGGCATACGCCATCTGCCAAGCAGGAAGTGCCTATATTGGAAAAATCGACGGGTGCGGTGTCACGGTTTATTGCTGAGACGAAAAAAGAAATGAAGAGCGATACGCCGATCGAATTAATCAATCCGGAGTATCCTAATACGCTGGATTTACGTAAATACTGGAAATCAAAATAGGTTTTCAGTACAAACCCTACTTACTACATTATGCTTACCGAGGCTCCTGTGGATCTTTTACAATCCTATCAAAACGGACTCACTTCTTACGACGAAGTGCTGGATCGGAACGGGAATGTAAAGCCGTACTGGAAAGCACTTTTTTCGCAGCTGGAAAGGCTGGGCATGGATGAACTGAAAATCCGGAACCAGGAAATCATCAGCAAGCTCCGGGAAAACGGGGTGACTTATAATGTGTACGGCACGCCCGACGGCCTCAACCGTCCCTGGCAGCTGGACCCTATCCCTTTTTTAATTGAACAAAAAGAATGGAACGGCATTGCCAAAGGCTTGCAGCAGCGCGCAATCCTGATGGATCTGATCCTGAAAGACCTTTACGGGCCCAGAAAGCTGGTGAAAGACGGCATTATCCCGGCAGAACTCGTTTTTGACAACACCGGCTTTTTCCGCCCGTGCATCGACATAAAAGTGCCGGGCAATAATCAGCTGACCATGTACGCGGCCGATATGTCGCGCGGTCCCGATGGGCAGATGTGGATTGTGGACAACCGCACGCAGGCTCCTTCAGGGTCGGGTTATACATTGGAAAACCGTGTGGTAATGAGCAAGCTGCTTCCTGAATTGGCTGAGGGAATGTATGTTAGCAAGCTGTCGCCTTATTTTAACAGTCTGCAAAACACAGTTTTAAAATTATCGGATAAAAGAAAAGACGCGCCGAACATTGTTTATCTCACGCCGGGGCCAAATAACGAAGCCTATTTCGAGCACGCTTATCTGGCTTCCTATCTGGGTTACACGCTTGCGCAAGGTGATGATCTGCTGGTGCGGAATGGCAGTGTCTGGCTGAAATCCATTGATGGTTTGCAAAAAGTGGACGTGATCATCCGTCGTATCGACGACGACTGGTGCGATCCGCTTGAACTGCGTGAAGATTCCCGTTTGGGCGTTCCCGGATTGTTGCAGGCCATCAGGCTTGGTAATGTGCAGGTTTTGAACCCGCCTGGGACGAGTGTTTTGGAGAATCATGCGTTTCATGCCTTTATGGGCAATATTTCCAATTATTTTTTAGGTGAAAAACTGATTATGCCCTCCGTGGCCACCTGGTGGTGCGGGCATGTGAAAGAGCTCAATTACGTACTGGAACATATGGATGAGCTGATCATTAAGAAAGCAAATCGCAAAACAAAATTCAGGTCGATTTACGGGAGACTGCTGACTTTTGCAGAGAAAGACGAGCTGAAAAAAATGATCATTCAGCGGCCGCACGAGTTTATCGCCCAGCAGGAAGTGAGCTTATCCACAACGCCGTCGCTGATCAATGGCAACATTGAGCCGCGTTATGCTGCATTAAGGGCATTTATGGTGGCCGATGAGAGTGGCTACCACGTCATGCAAGGCGGACTGACGCGGAGCTCACCGGTGAAGGACCGTTTTGTGATTTCAAATCAATACGGCGGGTTGTCGAAAGACACCTGGATTGTGTCGGACAAAACGGAAGACATTCAGGAAAAGATCGTTCTGACTTCACCGATCTCGGTTAACAAGCACGTCTCGCTCCCCAGCCGCAGCGCGGAAAACCTGTTCTGGATCGGGCGTTATTGCGAGCGGACGATGGCGGTGATCAAGTTTATGAACATTACGATCAATGTGCTTAACCTGGACAGGAATTTCGGCGGCTCGGCCAAGCAGGAGCACATTAAGATCCTGCTGCAGTCACTCACACATTTGTCTTCCACTTATCCGGGTTTTCTGGAAGAGGAGGATTTAATGTCAGATCCTTATACTGAGATCATTGACCTGATTTCCAACACCAGCCGTCCCGGCACCATTGCGGCCAATATCGGCGCGTTTCTGAATGCTGTTGGAGCGGTGCGGAACCAGTGGGACCAGGAGATCTGGCGGATCGTGGATCTGATCGATAATGGTTATCATGAGATCCGCAATGCGTCGTCGATGCATAACAATAACATTCAGAAGACTCTGGATGGATTGTTCAATAATATGTTCACGTTTTTGGGCGTGATCGCAGAAAGTATGCCGCGCGACAACAGCTTTTTGCTCCTCGAAACAGGCAAGCTGATCGAGCGCATCCTGTCGCGGATCAGTGTTATCCAATCTAATTTTGGTGTAAAAAACACGCCTGGCGTTGAAAATGAGCTGATCGAGGCGACATTGATCAACCATCATTTGCTGGTGAATTACAGGCAGATCTATAAGTCACATTTGAGCGTGGAAGCGATGCTGGATATGGTTTTGTTGGAAAAAACATTGCCTTACTCGCTGGTTTATATGCTCGATGAGCTGAAAAACAACATTAGCAAGCTGCCCGTCACGACCCGGAGCGAGAGGCTTAATGAAGCGCAGAAATTCGTTTTGAAGGCGGCTACAATGGTCAAGCTGGCTGATGTGAGCGATTTGAGCAAATGTAATGTGGGATTGGAAAGACGGGAATTGTTCAACCTCCTTTCGGAAGTATCCAAGCTCATCAGCTCCGTTTCGGTGAACCTGACGAACATGTATTTCAGCCACACTTTCATGCATCATTCATTTTACGATCCGATGGATTACGATACGGATGAAATATAAGCTGATCCATAAGACGGAATATAAATACGCGGAGGCGGTCAATAATTACCATAGTCTGGTGTGCCTCGCGCCGCGCTCGCTGCCGAATCAGCTGTGCCAGAATTTTGACATTAAAATTTCCCCCGAACCTTCGCAGATCATCGACCGGAAGGATTTTTACGGAAATACAACGCATTATTTTTCCCTGCATTCGCCGCACAAAACCCTTACCGTGCTCACAACGGCCATGGTGGAACGGCTTACCGAGGAAACGGGCTCTTTGTTTTTGCCCTCCGAAATTTCCTGCGAAGCAGCCCGACAGCAACTTCTGCGCGACCGGGCATTGAAGATTTCGCTGCTGGAATACATGCTGCCGAGCCCGATGATCAAATGGGACCACGAGGTGCTGAATTTTGCGAAAGATTGTTTTCAGGAAGGAGTGCCGCTATATGCTTGTGTGGAAGCGCTTTGCGCTAAAATTTTCCATGAATTCGATTTCGTCCCGGATTTTACAACCGTACACACGCCTATTAAGGATGTTATTGCAGCTAAAAAAGGTGTTTGCCAGGATTTTTCGCATCTGGCCATTGCCTGCATCCGGAGTTTTGGCTTCGCGGCGCGCTATGTGAGCGGCTATCTGGAAACGCTGCCGCCGCCCGGAAAGCAGAAATTACAAGGCTCGGATGCGTCGCATGCCTGGATCTCGGTGTACATTCCCGACTTCGGCTGGTGCGATTTTGACCCGACGAATAACATTGTTCCCGGTGAACGGCACATTGTCACTGCCTGGGGCCGCGATTACAGCGACGTGCCGCCATTGAAGGGCATCATTTTCAGTTATGGAAAACACACGCTGAAAGTAGAAGTGGATGTGATTCCGGTGTGAAGAATAGTTAATATAAAGAATTTGAGAATTGGCCTCGTTTCTCTAATTTTACCAGATCATTTTGAAATAAGTATACAAAACGTCTTTTAATGTAACCGAGCAGTTTAAAATCCTACACATCGCATGGATTGGCAATGGTTTCTTCTAAGAATTAAATAATTATAAAATTACGAATGAAAGAATTAGCATTCAGAGATGCCATTCGCGACGCCATGTCGGAAGAGATGCGCCTTGACAAGAGTATTTTTTTAATGGGAGAGGAAGTTGCAGAATACAACGGCGCCTATAAAGCAAGTCAGGGAATGTTGGACGAATTCGGTCCCGAGCGCGTGATCGATACGCCTATTGCTGAGCTTGGCTTTGCCGGGATCGCAGTAGGAGCTGCCGGAAACGGACTTCGCCCGATCGTTGAATTTATGACTTTCAACTTCTCTCTTGTTGCGATCGACCAGATCATCAACAGCGCAGCGAAAATTCTTTCCATGTCTGCCGGCCAGTATGGCTGCCCGATCGTTTTCCGCGGACCAACCGGTAACGCAGGACAGTTGGGAGCGCAGCATTCGCAGAACTTTGAAAACTGGTTTGCCAACACGCCTGGTCTGAAAGTGGTGGTTCCTTCGAACCCATACGATGCGAAAGGACTTTTGAAATCGTCTATCCGCGACAACAACCCGGTGATCTTCATGGAATCGGAAGTAATGTACGGTGATAAAATGCAGGTTCCGGAGGAAGAATATCTGATTCCGCTGGGCAAAGCAGATGTGAAACGTCAGGGCAAGGATGTTACCATTGTTTCTTTTGGTAAAATGATCCCCCGCGTTGTGATGCCAGCCGTTTTGCAATTGGAAAAAGAAGGCATTGACGTGGAAGTGGTTGATTTGAGAACAGTTCGTCCTATCGACTATCCTGCTGTAATCGAATCTGTTAAGAAAACAAACCGCTGTGTGGTTGTGGAAGAGGCCTGGCCGCTTGCGTCTATCTCAACAGAGATCACTTATCACATTCAGCGTCATGCATTTGATTACATGGATGCACCAGTTATCCGCGTAACCAACCGAGATGTGCCGCTTCCATACGCACCAACATTGATTGAAGAAATCCTGCCTAGCGTTAAGCGTGTGGTGGAAGCAGTAAAGTCGGTGCTTTACAAATAAGAAGTTAAAGAAAAAGACAAAGCCATTTCTCGTTATGCAAGAAGAACGCACAAGATATTCGGAGGAAGAGTTGAGGGAATTTGAAGAACTCATTCGCGGAAAACTCGAAGCGACCATGAGTGAGCTTAATTATATCAAGGGAGGTTTAAGTAAGAAGAACGACAGTGGTACAGAAATCACTGCTGGTTCAGCCAAGCTTGTGGAAGACGGCGCCGATGCCAGCGAACGTGAGAACCTGAGCCAGTTGGCTGCCAGATTACAGAAATACTCGATCCAGCTTGAAAACGCCCTGGTCCGCATCAAAAACGGCACCTATGGCATCTGCATCGACACCGGCAA
The DNA here is from genome assembly GCF_000428845.1 of Dyadobacter alkalitolerans DSM 23607. Lineage (GTDB taxonomy): Bacteria > Bacteroidota > Bacteroidia > Cytophagales > Spirosomataceae > Dyadobacter > Dyadobacter alkalitolerans. The sequence continues at coordinate 13,450 of NZ_AUAS01000013.1, forward strand.
GCTGATTCCTAAGGAAAGACTGAGAATCGTTCCTCATACCCAGCAAACCATCGAAGCAAAACTGAGAAGAGCGAGCTAATTCAGGCTTCTGAAATTTATTGTGAGCGACAAGTGATCTGCGGATCGCTTGTCGCTTTTTTTGTTTGTTAGTTTTCCTCCTCAGTCCCTAAAACCTCCCTAAAAACCGCCATCAAACCCTCCGATGGTTCCTGGCCTTTGTTTTTGGTTTTAAAGTATTCCTGGAAGAGCTTTTCCATGCTTAGGGAAAGGTCGATTTCGGAAGTGGTGGTTGCTAGCTCGCTTTTTTTGATTTGGGGGATGATCTGGATGATGCCGGGATGGGCTTCGTTCAGGCGTTTTTTGTCGGTGGCTTCCAAGTAATTGTCGGAAACGATGGTGAGTTCGATGAGGTCTTCGTTGTGCTCGCCGAGCCATTCGATGGCTTTATCAATGTCGTTGAAGCTTTTTCTGCGTAGTTTTTTGCCTTTGGTGAGCTCGATCGGGCGGCAGGAAACGAGTTTTCCGGCTTCGGCTTCTATCAGGACCACATATTTGGTTTGGTTCGCTTCCGAAAAGCTGTATGCGAGCGGGCTGCTGGAATAAATGGCTGGCGCTGGTGTTTTATCAATAACCTGGTAGCGGTGCAAGTGTCCCAATGCAATGTAATGAACTTTGTTGGGAAAATTTTCAGTGTAAATGGCTTGTGCGCCACCAATGTGCAGGATAGGGCGTTCTTCCTCAGGCTCTTCGGGCATCGGCTCGCCTTTTTTCATGACAAACAAATGGGTAATAAGTAAATTGAAGCCCGCATCATCCAGATACTTGTCTGCCAGTTCCTGCCAATGTTGCTGCAAATGGACACGCAGCGCTTCTTCGGAATCTTCTACACCCAAAAAAGTCTTCAAACGCTGCTCGTTTGCATAAGGCGTGTGCAGAATTCTTAACGGGAAACTGACATTAGGAAGCTCTATTTCCACAAATCCTTTCGTAGTCCGCAGAATGTCAACCTTCGCCTGCGTGCAGAATTGCGAGATTTCGGTATTTGGAAAACCAACAAAAATGATCCCGCAGACTTTCGCCAGTGCATCCGGAACCTGAATGCGTTCAGGGGAATCGTGGTTGCCTGCAATGGCGATTACGGCGCGGCTTCCGTTGGCGGAAAGGCGGTGTAATGTGCTGTATAATAGCTCTGTGGCTTCCGAAGAGGGATTGAAATTATCAAACAAATCTCCTGCTACGACAACTGCATCGACCTGCTCGGCTTCGGCGATCTTACAAATTTCTGCCAGCACGAGCCGTTGTTCTTCGAGCCTGGAATAATTGTCGAGCTTTTTACCAATGTGCCAGTCGGCGGTGTGGAGGATTTTCATTTTGTGTGATTAATTTAGCGAAAATAACATTTCATCCGGTAAGAATTGAAATATTCAACTGCAACATTCCTGCGTCATTGCTTCCTAAAATGCATTTTTCTATGTGTCGGAATCAGCATGACGCATTGTCGGCAAGACGCTGAAACGCATGAAAAAGCGGGTGTAGCAATTTCCTTCGACGATCATTTTATCAACGAGTGGTTTGCATTGCGGCCAATGTTCCGGAAATACAATGCGAAAGTCACTTTTTTCATAACCTGTCCCCACAGCCTGACAGCCGACGAAATTTCTAAACTAAAAACATTGCAAGCCGACGGTCATGAGATCGGTTTTCACGGCACAATTCATGGTAAATCAACAGAATTGATTGCGACAGGACCGGATAATTATAAAAATATAGAACTGACACCCGGCCTTGCACATATGGCCAAAGCAGGCTTTAAACCCACTTCCTACGCGCATCCCGGCGGGAACCATAATGACCAGGTCGACTCCGTGTTACTAGCCAGCGGTTTCAAGATCTTACGCGATGTGGCTATATCAAGAAGGAAAATAATGGGTTTTCAAATGTATGCCCTGGCGCCACGACTAATGCCCTGGATTTACTATAATTTTGATAATGAACGCATTGTGGATGCGCTATTAATCGATGAAGACTCCGGATTAACCGACCCGGAAATGAAAGAAGCGCTGGAAAAAGCAAAAAATGATAACAAGGCTTTAATGTTATTCGGACACGAGCCTTTGTACGGAAAGCCGCAAAATGGTGAATACGGCTTTCATGTGCCGTTTCTCGAAAAAATATTGAAGGAAGCGGCCAGCCAAAATTTGAAATTCTACACCATGTCGGAGTTGGCCGATATGAAATGATATTATCTTCCGAAGCGCTTGTCTTTGTAGGCCAGCAACGGTTTTTCGAAGTAAGAGTAGGAAAGCGATGCCACTGCAACCGATCCTACGAAAGTCAACACATACAAGCCAACATGGTAAGACGTGCCGGTCCAGTTGGGTAGATATTTGTTCAAAACATTGATAATGAACACAATCACAGCTACGTGATATAAGTAAAGTCCATAACTGATTTTACCCAAATGATTCATCACATCATTGTTCAGATTGACTATCGTATTTGGATTACAGGAAACATTCAGAATAAAAAAGGCAAAGAAAAGAGCGTACACTTCAAGGAAACCGTAAAAATGGATTCCGGAGAGAAACAGGGCGATTAGCAGCGTATAAACGACAATTTGAAGATCTTTTCTGAAAACCACTTGCAGGACGTTCATTTTTTGCTTGTAAACCAGCCAGGCGCACAACCCACCCAAAGCCATCGTCTGGATCCGGAATTGGCCCAGAAAAGTTGAGATCATCGTGCTTTTTGTTTCTTCGCCGACATTCACATAATGCAAGCCAATGAACAGGATTGCGGCCGTAATGCCCAGGAAAAGGAGAATGATCGGAATGCGCTTTTTTGGATATTTGATCAGCCAGGGCCACAGATAGTAAAACTGCTCCTCTACACCGATGGACCACGTTTGAGCGCACCAGTAAGGCAAATCATACAGCACGAAAGCGAAATTTGGCAAAACCAAAAGCAGTAATGTTAACCGCTCGGCGGCGTGAATGGTGATTTTCTCGTCGGTCCCGGGAAAACTTAGCAACTCAATGTGCGGGAAAACGAAAAAAGAGAGGCCTATAATGAGGAAGTAAATGGGCCAGATCCGGAAGACCCGTCGCAAGTAGAACTTTTTAGCATCCACATCACCAAAACGCCCGCGTTCTTCCAATAATAAATAAGTGATCAAAAAGCCGCTAAGCACGAAGAAAAGACCGACGCCAAGCCTACCGGCGTGCTGAATAATGGGGAGCTCGTAAACATTGGCAATCCCCAAAGCATGTTTGGCCTGCTCCAAATGATGAAAAACAACCAGCATGGCCGCAATGCACCGGATTCCGTTGAGATTTGGGAAGTAACGCTTTTTTTCCACTTAGTTAAGCCTGATTTCTGCTTTTGAAGATTATTGAAACCAAGCCATCCATTTGCCCTGAGCCTTCATTACTTGTTCGATCAGGTCGCGTACTGCGCCGTGACCGCCGTTTTTAGGAGATATATAGTCGGATAATGCGAGGATTTCATCCACCGAATCTGCCGGGCAAGCGCTCAGCACATTGGTCCGCATCACTTCGTAGTCGGGCAGATCGTCGCCCATGAAAACGATTTCGTCTTCGGTGAGATTGGTTTCTGCGAGATATTTTTTGAAAATGGGCAATTTACCGTCAGGTGAAGTGCCGATGAAAATGTCACTTATGCCCAGATATTCAAGCCGTTTGCGAACACCCATTTGATTTTGTGCAGAAATAATAGCCACCCGGTAACCCATCTTAATCGCACGATTGATGCCGTAACCGTCTTTTACATTAAAACTCCGAGGCTGTTCTCCGCTTTCGAGCGCAATCACGCTGCCATCTGTCATGACGCCGTCGATGTCGAAAATAAAGGTTGTAATGCGTTTAAAGCGGTCTATTAATGCTGCATTCATGAAAAATCCGAATAATGAATCCCGCAAATATAGCCTAACTTTTCAGGAGACAGCACGGGTTCCTATTATTTTGAAATGTAGAAGTTCCTGATTTTATCCGTCAGCAGCCTGTAAATCTCAGTCCAATCCTCATTGGTTTCCTGCAAATATTCCAAATGCCGGTTGGTCGTTTTCCAGTCGCCCCGCCTTGCCGGGCCGGTCTGGCCCAGCGAAGGATCATTGGAAAGTAATGCTTTGTGGATGGTGGTTTGGATAAGGGGTTTTAGTAAATCAAAATTCAGCTGTTCGCTTTCGAGCATATTTTGGGAAACAGTGAGGAGATAATTGGTAAAGTTGCTGGCAAATACGGCTGCCACATGCAGGATAAAACGCTCATCGGAATCCATGCGGCTTACATTGTCACTCACGCTCTGCGCCAATTGAATGAGCTTATTCTCAATCAGTTCGTTTTTTGATTCAATGCAAAATGGAAGTTCTTTGTAATTCATTTCCAATCCTTTTGTGAAGGTTTGAAGCGGGTAAAAAACACCGGTATGCACATATACGTCGCTGTAAATCTCGACCAGGTTCTGGAATTCTGCTAGTGATCTGGTTCCTGAGGTGTGGACCAGCATTACGCCTTCGGGGAGCACGATGCGTTCGATCACACTTTCCAGAGCATCATCGGAAACGGCTATCACGATGAGATCAGCTTCACTCTCAGCAAAATTAAGGTCCGGCTGAATGTTGGTATCATACAGGTAGGAAGCCAGTTGACGGGCTTTCTGGGTGTCGCGGCTATATACTTCACAAATCCAGTGCCCGGCATCTTCAAAGGCCTGGGCAAGGTGCCAGGCCACGTTTCCGGAACCAACGAAAGAGATTTTCATTCACAAAACGTTATATCCGCCTAAGATATGGCATAAAGTTAATTTCACAATCAGTTGACGAGTGGGGCGGTTTGTGCTGCGCTGGTAATGCCATCGGGCAATTCCATAATGCGCATGTTACGGAAATGGATTTCAGCGCCTTCCGCTTCCAGACAAATGTAGCCGCGTTTTCTTTCAGAGTTCCGCAAACCATTGACAAACTTGCCATTAACAGAAAGCTTCACAGTCCCGTCTACGCACACCACTACATATTTATTCCACTCGCCTTTGCCTTTACAGCGCTTTTCGAGGGATTTGCTTCTGATTCCGCGGGGGTTATCCGGAATGGCTGTCATACCCATGGTCGGGAACAGCTCGCCGTGCACGTAATCTTCTGTCGCATTGTGCTGGGGCGCGTAATCCAGTTCCAGCATTTGGACCTCAATGGCCTTGGTAAGCGGATCATGCTCCTGGGGCGTGCCTTCGCTCCATACGAAAATGCCCGAATTGCCGCCCGCTTCCATATGTTTCCATTCCACTTCCAGGATAAAATTTTCATACTGCTTGTCAGATCGCATCACGCCTATGGGCTTGCCGGAACAAATGAGCGTACCGTTTTTTACCTTCCATGTGTCTTTGGAGGTGTTTACATCAATCCACCCGTCCAGGTTTTTGCCGTTAAAGAGCGGCCGGAATGATAGGTTTTCCGCATTCTGAGCAAGGCTCATGTGAAGCGACAGCGCGAAAGCCAGCAATGTCATTGCTAAATGTTTGGGAGAAGTGTTTTTCATGTTAATAATTTTACGTTTAAGGTTTAGGATCGGAAAGGTGCAATATCGCAATTCTTCAAATGCTGTAAACTATATTTGAATCCAGGTTGATTTGTTTAAAATAATTTCTCACACTAAAAATTTAATTAAAATGTTTAGAATGAAGGTTTTCTGCTTTTTCGCAGCGATTACAGCAGCCCTCGGCACAGTTCAGGTTTATGGCCAAGGCCAATCACAGCTCAGTGCGGTTATTGACGTCGGTACCGGTTTCAGCGATGATAGATCTTGGGCACCCTCTGTATTGTATTATGAGCAGATAGGTCTGAACCGTGTTCCATGGTTCCGGCTTGGGCTGGGGATAAGAGCATGGGGTTATTATGCCAACCGGACCAATTTATATACAAAAACCGGCTCTCCGCAGGATTACCTGGAATACAGAAAAGTATCTGCCAATGGGTTAAGCTTTGTGGTTGGGGCAAACCTGCGATTCTGGAAAATTGATCTTGGCGTTAATACCGACGTTATAGGAGCTTCTTTTGGATCAAAAAGGAGGGCTTTTTATGAAAAAACGACAGCCACGCCAGGCACCGGCGCGCCTCATTTCAATCAATGGTTATCGACCTCTCCGGTAATTTTCAACGCGGCTCCCTTGTTTTTGGAAAACTACAACGGGCAGTCCGAAGCATACGCACGCATTTATCTGACCAGGGGAATTGGCCTTAAAATCGGATATCTCTATGGGCACATTGCGTATCGCACACACAATGCAGATGACCGCAAGGTGTTCCTGGACAACAAGCAGCGCCGCGTTTCACAAAACTATGGCATGCCGTATGCGGCGCTGAGTTTCCCGTTGCAACATTAAGCGCCCTACAACCTGAAACAGGCGTTGATTCCCCGCAGCCAGGTGAAATTTCACAAACATACTTGTTATTCAATTTGTTAAACTCTATATTTGCACTCCCATTTTGCGATGGGACTGTCTTGTTACAGTGTAATTTATTGAAAATCAATTAAAATTTTTGTTAATCGTGGATACGTTAAGCTACAAAACCATCTCGGCGAACAAAAACACAGTGAACAAGGAGTGGGTTGTTGTGGATGCTCAGGATGCAATTTTAGGCCGTTTGGCTAGTGAGGTTGCGAAAATTATCAGAGGCAAGCACAAGGCAAATTACACTCCTCATGTGGACTGTGGTGATAATGTTATCATTATCAACGCCGATAAAATCAAGTTGACAGGTAAGAAAATGACCGACAAAATTTATGTTCGTCATACAGGTTACCCAGGAGGTCAGCGTTTTCAAACTCCTCGTGAGTTGCTCGAAAAACACCCAGGTCGTGTAATCGAGAAAGCCGTAAGAGGCATGCTTCCAAAGAACCGTTTGGGACGTCGTTTATTCACAAATCTGTTTGTTTATGCTGATGCAACACACCCGCACAGCGCTCAGCAACCAAAAGAAATCCAGTTGTAATTCATGGAAGTTATCAACACAATAGGTAGAAGAAAAACAGCCGTGGCCCGTATTTATATGACGCCCGGTAAAGGAGATATCAAAGTAAACGGTCGCGATTACAAAGAATACTTTCCATTTGAAGTTCACCAGATTGTTCTTCAGCAACCTTTTGCTGTGATCAGCGGAGGCAATGGTTATGATCTTAAAGTAAATGTAAGAGGCGGTGGAATTTCAGGACAGGCGGAAGCAATCCGTATGGCTGTTTCCCGCGCACTTTGCGAATACAACGGAGAATTCCGTGGCGCGTTGAAAAAAGAAGGATTCCTTACCCGTGACCCTCGTATGGTTGAACGTAAGAAATACGGTCGCGCTAAGGCTCGTAAGAGATTCCAGTTCTCGAAACGTTAATATTCAAATGTCCAGACAGTACTTATCGTGCCCGATGTGCTGTGCTGCGTAATTTATTAAGACATTTTTTCAAAACATTAATCTGTAATGGCACAAATAGAATATAAAGAACTATTGGATGCAGGTGTACACTTTGGTCACCTTACCCGCAAGTGGGATCCACGTATGGCTCCATACATCTTCATGGAGAAGAACGGGATCCACATCATTGACCTGAACAAAACATTGAGCTGCATCAACGACGCTGAGGCTGCGTTGAAGCAAATCGTTCGTTCAGGACGTAAGATCATGTTTGTTGCTACTAAAAAACAAGCGCAGGAAATCGTAACGGAAGAGGCGAAACGCCTTAAAATGCCTTACGTAACTGATCGCTGGTTGGGTGGTATGCTTACAAACTTCGGCACAATTCGCAAGTCTTTGAAAAAAATGCAGACTCTTGAGAAGATGCTAAAAGACGAAACCACGGTTAGCAATATAGCGAAGAGAGAACGCCTGATGCTTACACGTGAAAAGGATAAATTGGAAAGAGTGTTAGGTGGTGTAGCTGACTTAACACGTCTTCCTGCTGCCCTTTTCATCGTTGATGTAAAACGCGAGCACATTGCAGTTTCAGAAGCAAAAAGATTGAACATCCCCATTTTTGCAATCTGCGACACCAACTCAAACCCAGAACTGGTTGACTTCCCAATCCCAAGCAATGACGATGCTTACAAAGCAATTTCATTGATCACTTTGGCGATCGGAAAAGCAATCGAAGAAGGTTTGATGGAACGCAAACAAGATAAAGACGATCAGCGCCTGGTAGAGGAAGAAGAAGCGAAACGTCAGGTTGATAAAGGCAATGAGGAAACTGCAGCAGCAGCTCCTCGCGCCGAAGCTCCTGCGGAGACAAGTGTTGCTGAAAGTGATGAAGAGTAATCAGGGCGATACGGAATAGGTTTCTGACCTTTCCTGTCTGAACAGATAAAGTAGCCCATAGCCTATTGCTATGGGCTACAGTTTTTTAAAATTCTACCGGATGATGATTTGTTAATCGTTTTCTAACACAGCATTAACAGCCGTTTCCTTTCAAATCAGTAATAACCAATATTAAAAATAGATCATGGCAATTACCGCACAAGATGTAAACAAACTCCGCCAAATGACCGGCGCGGGCATGATGGATTGTAAAAAAGCACTTCAGGAAGCTGATGGCGATTTTGACAAAGCCGTTGATATTCTTCGTAAGCAAGGACAAAAAGTAGCAGCGAAACGTGCTGATAATGCAGTTTCAGAAGGAACAGTGGTTGTACAGATCAGCGCTGACGGAACAAATGGTAAATTGATCGCCTTTGCTTGCGAGACTGAGCCGGTTTCTAATGTTGAAGATTTCAAAAACCTTGCACAAAGCATTTTGGACAAAGCCGTAGCAGACAACATTGCTGACAAAGACGCTTTGCTTTCCGCTACATTGCCTGACGGCCGTCCGGTTAGCGAGCACATCGTGGATCTGGTAGGTAAATTGGGAGAGAAACTTGAAATCACTGCTTACGAAAATGTAACAGCTGACAAAGTTGTTCCTTATATCCACTCCAATGGCAAATTGGGCGTTCTGGTAGCGTTCGAAGGCGTAAACGGAACAGACGTTAGCGACCTTGGCAAAGACGTTGCTATGCAGATCGCTGCTATGAAGCCTATCGCTTTGGACAAAGACGAAGTGGATTCTGCAACTGTTGAGCGTGAAATCGAAGTAGGTAAAGAACAAGCAAGAGCAGAGGGTAAGCCAGAAGCAATGCTTGAGAAAATTGCACAAGGAAAATTGCAAAAGTTCTACAAAGACAACACTTTGTTGAACCAGGAATTCGTAAAGGATTCTTCGCTAACAATCCGTCAGTTATTAGAGAAAACCGCTAAGGGCTTAACGGTTAAATCTTTCAAAAGAGTGTCAATCGGCGCTTAGAAGCCACTTTTTATAAAATAATATTGACAACGCCTGGTATCTATTTGTATACCAGGCGTTGTTTTTTAATATTTACAAAAAATTAATTAATCCATTAATTTTTTGGACACGCGCTATACAGTGATTTTGAATTAAAATGGTTGACAAACTTGCAAATTATGCAGCGCATAATGTAACAGACGAGGAATTGGTTAAGCTTTTTCTGGAATCCGGGGAAAACCGATATTTTGAAAAACTCTACGACCGATATGTGCTGAAAGTATTCAAAAAATGCCTTTCACTTACGCGCGACGCCTCCAAGGCAGAAGACATTACCCACGACGTATTTCTTAAATTGGTATTTAAAATGAATACTTTTAAGAAAGGAGCAAAATTCTCCACCTGGCTTTACACTGTTACGTATAACCACTGCATGGATCTCATGCGATCCAACAGAAAGAAAGTGATCATTGTGCATGCAGAAGATGCGGACTGCATTGAGCACATAGATCTGGACAGCGCTTTTACCACCGAGGAGGTCGATACCAAGATACTAAAACAAGCGCTCGACCAATTACCTGCGGAGGAAAAAGCCTTACTTTACATGAAGTATATGGATGACCGGAGCATCCGGCATATTGCAACAATGTCCCAAATAACAGAAAGTGCGGTTAAAATGAGGCTCTTACGCTCCCGCGAAAAGCTGAGAATTATATATCTGGAAATATCATACGCCGTGAATTTCGGGCAAGAGTTATGAATTCTGGTAATCTATTGATTACTTACCGTTGCAGTTTCTCTTCCTACGAGCCAGAGTTGAGACTCTGCATTTGAGCTTGTTTTCAACGCGCTTAATGAAAAAGATTAAAGGCGCAAAGTGCAGTTTGCTCAGGCTTAAAACATCGGATTTTTATACTCATTTAATCTTCTAACTAACCTCAACTTGTTATGCTCCAGGAGTTCAAAATTTTTATTGCAAAGGGAAATGTCCTCGATCTGGCCGTCGGTGTGGTCATTGGTGCTGCTTTTGGAAAGATCACAACCTCCCTGGTTGAAGACATTATCAATCCGATTTTGGGTCTGATTATCGGCGGAGTGGATTTCACTCAGCTGAAAATTGTGTTAAAAGAAGCAGTGGGCGATACGCCCGAGGTGGCCGTTAAATACGGTAATTTCATCCAGATTCTGATCCAGTTTATCATCATCGCATGGGTGATTTTCATGATCGTAAAACTGGCTAACAGGCTCAGGATTTCGGAATCACTGGTTAGAAAAGAATAGTCGGTTTTATATAGAAAAATGGCAAAACGAGGCGCATTTAATGTGCCTCGTTTTTTATTGAGTTATTAGTTCAATAGGCAAAACTTTTTTCTGGAAAAGATTTACCTTCGTGTTCAATGCTGTTTGTTCAACGTTTAAAAGAAGTCTTGTGCGAAAAAGGGTCGTTATTTTGGGTGGGGGAGAAAGTGGCACCGGCGCTGCAATCCTTGCCAAATCAAAAGGTTTTGACGTGTTTTTATCAGATCGTGGCCAATTGAACCAAAAATACATTGACGTCCTTGACCGCGAGCAGATTTCGTTTGAACAGGGAATGCATTCAGAGTCAAGGGTTCTTGAAAGTGACCTCGTTATAAAGAGTCCCGGCATTCCGGATACGGCCGCGCTGATCGTTGCATTGAAGGAAAAAGGAATTCCTGTTATCTCTGAAATCGAGTTTGCTTCCCGCTACACTGATGCCAGGATAATTGCCATTACCGGCAGCAATGGTAAGACCACTACAACGCTGCTCACGTATCACCTTTTGAAAAATGCAGGAATAAATGTTGGCCTGGCAGGCAACATTGGAGACAGTTTTGCATGGCAGGTTGCTGAAAAGGAATTTGACTATTATGTGCTGGAAATCAGCAGTTTTCAATTAGATAATATCCAGGATTTTCATCCGCAGATCGCCGTTCTGCTGAACATTACACCCGATCACCTAGATCGGTATGGCTATGATTTCCAGAACTATATCAATTCAAAATTCAACATTGTTCAAAATCAGACTGCGGAAGATCATCTGATCTTTTTTGAAGACAGCGAAGTGATCGCCGCCGAGCTTTCCAAACGCAACATTGATTCTCATCAGATAAAAGTATCGCTTGCGCATAAACCTGCGGAAGGCGCTTTTCTGCATGAAGGAAAATTGATTTCAAATGTTGCCAACGGCTCGTTTGAACAGGTTTTTGATGAATTACCCATTAAGGGCCCGCATAATGCAATCAATGCAATGTCCGCAATAGCAGTTGCGCAGCTTGTCGGCATTAGTTCCGAGAAGATTTCAGAGGGCTTGAAATCCTTTACCAACGCGCCGCATAGGCTTGAATCAGTGGAAGTTATCGATGGTGTGACTTACATTAATGATTCAAAAGCAACCAATGTTGATTCTGTATTTTACGCATTGGGCAGTTTTGAAAAACCGATCATTTTAATTGCAGGCGGAGTGGACAAAGGCAATGATTATAGCCAGATAGAAACGCTTGTACGTAATAAAGTGAAGGGTTTAGTAGTTCTTAGTAAAGATTCCGAAAAGTTGGAAAAATACTTTTCCGGAATTACTCCTCAAATATACATAACCCAGGACGTCCAGGATGCGGTAAATAAAGCGCAGGAATGGAGTATTCCGGGGGATATTGTACTTCTTTCTCCTGCCTGCGCAAGTTTTGATTTATTTAAAAACTACGAGGACCGGGGTGAAAAATTTAAAGCTGCTGTCAGAAACCTTACCATTCATAATAACTAATAAGCATTACCGGTTACCATTATGGATTTCTTGCTCAAATCAAGAGAAGACACGCAGGCATGGTTCAGCAAAAATCTGAAAGGCGATCCCTGGATCTGGGGGATCTGCATTGTAATGCTGATGTGGAGCATTGTGGTGGTGTACAGCGCAAGTGTAAAGGACGCGTACAGCCAGATGGACGGGAACACCGAATACTATCTTTACAAGCACGTCCTGTTGTGCTTTCTGTCGCTGATGGTTATGTATTTCGTCCATCGCATTCCCTATATCAAATTTGTTTATGTGACCCGGCTCGCCGTCTGGAGTTCAATTTTGCTCTTGATTTTTACAATGTTCTTCGGGACGTCGGTGAATGATGCAGCCCGGTGGATAGAAATTCCTGTTATAGGCCAGCGCTTTCAGCCTTCCGAGTGGGCGAAAGTGGCTTTGATTGCGCATTTATCATTGATCCTGGCCAGGCACATCAAAGGCGGCTGGAACACGCGGGAGCTTTTTACAGAGCCGCTGGCATTGGTAGGAATCGTTTGCGGGCTGATTTTTACAAGTAATGTTTCTACGGCAGTTATGCTGGCGGGCATTTGCTTTCTTTTAATGTTTGTAGGCAAAGTGCCGTTACACTATCTGTTTTTCACCGCACTAGGGCTCGTTTTCTTCGCGACCATTGCCATTTTGCTTAATTCAACACAACGATCGGGAACGGCCCAAAACCGGATTTCCGCTTTTTTTGATAAAGATGTTGTGGTATATCAATCTCAGCAATCTTACATGGCCATGGCCCGAGGCGGATTGTACGGAGAAGGCGTCGCGAAAAGCCGTCAGCGCCGCTTCCTGCCTGAGCCTCAAAAAGACTTTATTTTCGCTGTTGCCGTGGAAGAATACGGCACATTAGGTGGCACCATTCTGATCATTCTCTATCTCATTCTTTTATACAGGGGCTTAAAAGCCATTGAAGCAACAAAACGCCCGTTTGGCGGGCTGCTTTCCGCCGGACTCACATTCATTGTCGTCAGCCAGGCATTCTCGGCTATGGCCGTTACGGTAGGGCTGGTGCCGGTTACGGGGCAAACATTACCATTTTTTAGTCAGGGCGGAACGTCTTTGCTCTTCACCGGGATCGCGATGGGCATGATCCTGAGCGTAAGCCGCGGGGAAACAGTAGAAGAGAAAAAGATTTAAAATGTCAAAAAAGGTCATTATCAGCGGCGGCGGCACGGGCGGACACATTTATCCGGCCATTGCAATAGCCAATGCTTTGCAAAAAAAGGATCCGGATCTCGAAGTGCTTTTTGTGGGTGCTTTGGGAAAAATGGAAATGGAAAAAGTGCCGCGCGCAGGTTACGAGATCGTAGGTTTGCCCATAGCGGGTTTAAAAAGATCCTTGTCTTTGGATAATCTCCTGGTTCCGTTTAAGCTTTTAAACAGCCTATCCAAAGCAAAACGGATCATAGCAGATTTTAAACCCGACGTTGCGGTAGGAGTGGGCGGTTTTGCGAGTGGTCCCTTGCTCATGATGGCGTCACTGGCGGGCATCCCGACATTGATCCAGGAGCAGAACTCTTATGCGGGCATTACCAATAAGTTTTTGGGTAAAAAAGCAAATAAAATCTGCGTGGCATATCCGGGAATGGAGGCATTTTTTCCTGCCGAGAAGATAGTGCTTCTGGGCAATCCGGTAAGGAGCGACATTGTGGATGTTTCTGCCAGAAATAAGGAAGGGCTGGTTGAATTTGGCCTCAATGGTGCGCATAAGACTTTGTTTGTCATGGGTGGAAGCCTTGGAGCCAGATCAATTAATGAGGGCATTAATGCAGGCTTGCCCCGGTTGCTCGAAGCGGGTTATCAGGTTTTGTGGCAAACGGGAAGAAGTTACATTGATACGGCCAAGCAAACCATTGCAGACCTTGGAACAGATAAAATAAAAGCTTTCGACTTCATATATACGATGGACCTGGCTTATGCGGTTGCCGATGTCGTGATTTCCAGAGCAGGCGCATTGTCTGTTTCGGAGCTATGTCTGGCTGCAAAACCATCGATCCTGGTGCCATTTCCGGCCGCGGCTGAGGATCATCAGACGAAAAACGCATTGACATTGGTGGAGCAGGATGCAGCATTAATGATCAAAGATTCAAAAGCCATGCAAGATCTTGTTCCTCAGGCGCTTCAATTGTTAAAGGATATTGCAAAACAGGAGGAGTTGAGGCTAAACATCAGGAAGCTGGCCCGGCCCAATGCTGCTGATGACATTGCAGCGGAAGTTTTTAATTTAATTAAGTAAATAATCTCAGGAATTGATCTTATGTCGTCATCTATGACAAATTGGAAATACGTATATTTTGTTGGAATCGGCGGAATAGGCATGAGTGCATTGGCGAGATGGTTTAAGGCCAATGGTTTCAATGTAGCAGGTTATGACAAGACATTGACAACATTAGTCCAAAAGCTCCAAGATGAGGACATTACTGTAACGCTTGAAGACGAAATTGGCACTATTCCAGCCGAGTTCGCGGCAAATCCTGATGAAACGCTTGTGATCTACACGCCGGCAGTTCCTGTTCAGCATAAGCAAATGATCTATTTCCGGGATAATAACTTCCTGATTTTAAAGCGTTCGCAGGTTTTAGGATTGTTAACCAAAAATCTGAGAACAATTGGTGTTGCCGGAACGCACGGAAAAACAACAACTTCCTCGCTGGTAGCACACATATTACGTCATGCGAAGGTGAACAGCACTGCTTTTCTTGGAGGAATTACGCAAAATTATGGAACAAATCTCCTCCTTAATGAGCCAACAGACAACCTGGAAGAGGTTTTTTGTGTGGTGGAGGCCGATGAGTTTGACAGATCCTTTTTAACCTTGTTTCCAGAGATCGCGATTGTTACTTCCACCGACGCGGATCATCTGGACATTTATGGAAAGCATGAAAATGTGCTCGAATCGTTCCGGGATTATGTAAGCCAGATTGACGACAACGGTGTACTTTTTATGCGGGAAGGATTGGAGCTGGCTTCATCAACAAAAGCAAAAGTGCTGACCTATTCGCTCAATTCAGGAGATTATCATTCAGCAAACATTCACATTGAAAACGCCCGTTTTGTTTTTGACGTCATTCATCCTGACGGTAGAATCGAAGGGATTGCGATGAAAATCCCAGGTTACCATAACATTGAAAATTCCATCGCAGCTAGCGCGGTGGCTTTGCATTTGGGTGTGGATCCGGAAAAAATCAAGGAAGCACTCGAAAATTATGGCGGCGTAAAACGGCGCTTCGAATATCAGCTTGAAGAGGACGGCCACATTTACATTGACGATTACGCCCATCATCCGACGGAAATCGAAGCATTTCTCTCGTCTGTAAAGGGCCTGTATCCGGGAAGACATGTAACGGCGATTTTCCAACCGCACCTGTTCACCCGCACACGCGATTTTGCGGACGGATTTGCCGAGAGCCTCTCACTGGCTGATCGGCTTCTTCTGCTGGAAATTTACCCGGCGAGGGAACAGCCTATTGAAGGAGTGAATTCGGGAATGCTGATGGCAAAGATTACTGCAAAGGAGAAACAACTTATCACAAAAGATAAAGTTTTGAACGTTTTAGCTGATTTAAATACGGATATTGTGGTGACAATAGGGGCCGGAGACATTGATACATTGGTAGAACCGATCAGGAACTTGCTGAAAAATTCAATTGTGAATAATTAGTCAAAGCATTTTTAATATTACTAAGATGTTACGTAAATTTGACTATCCATGGCTTTTGTTAAAACGTAGTTTATGGCTCATTTTGCCAATAGCCGGGATAGGCATGGCAGAAAATAAGCTTGGTAATCAGCGTTGTACAAATCTTGTGATATCCATTGAAGGAGATTCGGGAGCAAGGTTCCTTAATCAGATGGATGTACGCATGCTGGTAACTGAAAACGGAGCAGATCCGCTGTTAGGCAGCAGGTTAAGTGACGTTGCACTCAATGATTTAGAGCATCGGGTGCGCAGGAACAAACTGATCAGGAAGTGTCAGGTTTATCGTGACTTGAAAGGGAATGTGGTGGTAGAAGTGGAGCAGGAACGGCCGCTGGCCAGATGGATCAACACTTCTGAAAATGGCGAAATGCGCAATTCATCTGGTTACTATATCAGTGATGAGGGCGTTTTTTTTCCGTTATCGGATAGTTACTCGGCCAGGACATTGCTGGTTTCCGGTTCATTTTTCAATGATCCTGAAAAATTAAAGACAACCAAAGGGGCTTCATTGATGGAGCTTTTGCGCTTTATAAATGCAGATCCCTTTTGGAAAGCACAGGTAGCACAGCTGGACGCTGACAAAGATGGTGAAATTCATATGATGACGGTCCTGGGGGACCAGCGCATTGAGTTTGGATCGGCAGAAAATTATGAATCCAAATTCGATAAGCTCAAAATGTTCTATAACAAGATATTGAGCCAGGACTGGAGCCGGTATAAAAAAATTAGTATTAAGTTTCAGAATCAAATAGTTTGTGAATAATAATTCACCATCAGCATGGCACACGAAAAAATTGTAGTAGGCGTAGATATTGGGAGCACGAAAATTACCGTGGTTGCTGCACAGGGAGCCGCGTCGGGTTCTCGTCAAAACAATATTGAAATTTTAGGTTTTAGCGAAGTCCCTGTTCCCAAAGGCGCAGTTGTAAACGGAGCCGTTGAAAATATAAAACAAGTTGGAACCGCAGTTCGTGAAGCACTCGCGGAAGCATCTTCCCGCTCGGACCTGGACATTGCCGTTGTGAATGTTAGTTTTGGCGGCACACAGGTAAAGGTAAGTCAGCATAATGATGGCGTGATCCGGCCTTCGGCGTCTTCCGGCGAAGAGGTTACACAAAGAGATGTGGACCAGCTTGTTGACGATATGTACAGGGCTAAAATTGAGCCTAATTACGATGTTCTGCATGTTTTACCCATGGAGTTTGTCGTAGACAATTCTATGAATGTGCGGGAACCTGTGGGCAGGACGGGTATTAAACTGGGCGGTAACTTCCTGATTATCTCGGCAAACAGTCAGTCTGTTCTGCGTACGAAAAAGAGTCTGGCAGATGCAGACCACAATTTGAAATGCGACAAGATGGTTTTTGCGCCGTTGGCGACCAGTCTTGCGGTTTTAACAGACAATGAAACAAAAGCCGGCATTGCGCTGGTGGATATCGGGGACCATACGACGGACCTCGTCATATATCATGACAGCATTGTACGCCACATTGCTACTTTCCCGATTGGCGGCAGGCATATTACGAATGACCTCGCAACAGGTTGTGGCATTCAGGTGGAAAATGCAGAGCGGTTGAAACACGAATACGGCGTGGCCATTGCTGCCGACGTTCCGCTAAACATTGAAATCCTGGTTAACTTCCTGGCCGGGCGTGCTCCTAAGGCGGTTTTAAAGAAAAATGTAGCATTGATCATTGAAGAGCGATTGAAAGAGATCGCAGCGATGGTTTATGCAGAAATTATCAAATCAGGATATCTGGATAAGCTTATCGGCGGCATAGTGCTTACGGGCGGGTCTGCGAATATTGATGAGATTGAAAAGCTCTTTGAGAAAGTAACCAACATGTCAGTTCGGGTTGGGTATCCTGAAAACCTGGAAAGAACCGCCAAAGCAGATGCGGTCAGCAATTCTTCATATAGCACAGCGATCGGTCTGGCCTGGGCCGGACTTCGTAATATAGATCCCCGGGTAAAATCGGTTTGCAAGCCTACGACTTCATTTAACACAGGTGCTGTTGTGCAACGTGAAAAGGTAAAGGAAATTCCCCCTAAGGAAGAGCCAGGTAAGAAAGTCGGGACTTTTTGGGATAGCTTTAACAGCATTATTCGCAAAAAAGATGATGGTCTGAGTGACTATTGAAAACAAAGCATAAACGCATTCAATCTCCGAAAATATGAATAAAAGCTTGTTGCAATCTTTAGACCAGGACTACATTGTGAACGAAATAATTAAAGACCAGCCCACCGGCGAACACCAGGTAGAGCCAGCCATTATCAAGGTGATCGGTGTTGGAGGTGGAGGAAGCAATGCGGTCAACTACATGTTTGAGAGAAAGATCAAGGATGTAGAATTTGCAGTGTGTAATACCGACCGCCAGGCGCTTGCGAACAGCCCGGTGCCTGTAAAAATCCAGCTTGGTGCAACATTAACGCAAGGCTTGGGAGCCGGAACGGATGCTACCAAAGGCAAGGAGGCTGCGTTGGAAACGATTGAAGAAATTAAAAGCCTGCTCGGCGGATCGACCCAAATGGTGTTTATCACGGCGGGTATGGGTGGTGGAACAGGAACAGGCGCCGCGCCAGTGATTGCACAGCTTGCAAAGGAAATGGGCAAGCTTACAGTGGCGGTAGTAACTGCGCCTTACACCTGGGAAGGACTTGATAAAAAGGAACAGGCACTCGAAGGGATTGAGCAATTAAAGGAGTTCAGTGACACGGTGCTGGTGGTTTTGAATGATAAGCTGGAAGAGCTTTATGAGGATATGACCCTGACGCAGGCATTCGCCGAGGCAGACGGAATTCTTCTTAATGCTGTAAAAAGTATTTCTGAGATCATCACGACAAACGGAAATATCAACACGGATTTTAAAGATGTTGAGAAAGTCCTTAAGAATGCAGGCCAGTCGGTAATGGGAACTTCTGAGGCGACCGGAGCTGATCGTGCTTCAATGGCCATTAAGGAAGCGCTGGATTCGCCGCTTTTGAATGACAGGGATATCCGCGGAGCAAAACGCATCCTGGTAACGCTTGCTACAAGCAAGAAAAAGGAAGCGACCATGAAGGAGCAGCGCGAAATCTGGCGTTATGTGCTTTCACAAGTGGGCGGAGAAGCGCGGATGTTTAAGCTGGGAACTATTACAGATGATTCTTTAGGCGATAAATTACGCGTAACGATTGTTGCAGCGGGATTTGATAGCATTGAGTCACCTATTCCGGGAATCGAGCTTAGAAACGGCATTAAATCCAAAACACCGGACGCTAAGCCTGTTATAGAAGAAATTAAAGCGCCGGAATACGAAACAGAATTGGTTGTGACCAGCGAACTGGAAGAAAGCACGCCAACCGGCCCGATTGATCTGATCATTGACCGGGAAATTGAACCAAGCGGATTTGCTCAGTTGCCGATCACAGATGTTGAAGGCAATAGTGACTGGGACAATGAAGAAATTGGAAAACTGGATGTAATGATCGCTTCGTTCAAAGACGGGCTGGTTAAATTCGGAGATCTAGAAGGCCCCGCATTCCGCCGGAGCCGCGTGGAGCTCTGGAAACGCCCGACAGTTCCAGCGACTGAAATGGAGCAGCACTGGTTGAAATAATTGAATACAAAAAAGGGAGCAAACGCTCCCTTTTTTGTTTAGAAATGGATCATTTGTCCGGCTTGAAGTTCTAGTAGTTCTTTGTACAACGCATTAGATATTACATTATCATGATAATGCGAGCGGATCTGCCCTAACTTCACCCGTAATGCCAATGTGTTCATGCCGAGATAACTAAATACATCATTCAAATGGCTCAATGCTAATGCAGCCCCTTGCATATTAGAAGATAAGCCCACCAGCGCGGCCTTCTTATTGGTAAAGCTGTTTGGATAGGGAAGTCCGTCAATAAATGCTTTGAGAACGCCTGGATAGGAACCATTGTACTCGGGAACGATAAAGATAAATTTGTCCGTTTGTTCCAGCAGGGATTTGAGATTATTAAAATCTGAGTTTTTTCCTGAATTTTCGTACATCGCCGACACGGTGAAATCATGCGGCAGGTTTATCAGATCAAGGATTGTACTGGGAACATTGAGCTTATTGAATATTTCCTGATAATAGTCGGCTATTTTTCGTGACATGGAATTGGGCCTGTTAGTGCCCACAATGATCACGATAGGAGAAGAAGTTGTTGTCATGAAAGTAAGGTAAATAGGCGGATAGCGCCCGTAAGTCGCCCCTTAATGGGCTGATTTAGTAACAAATTAAGGACAAAATTGTTCAAGATAGTGCCGTAAACAGCTTATCAATGTAATGCTGCTGCATAGTTCATTTTACTATGCTTGACATTTATTGCTATCTTTGAGGCCAACATTCATCATGAAAAGCAGTTAAAAATCTGATATTCAGATTTTTAGAATTAACTCACGTAATAGTATGTCCTGGTTTATTCGTAAAGAGAAAGGTATTAATACACCCACCGAAATGAAGCGTGAAGCTCCTGACGGTTTATGGTACCAGTGTTCTAATTGTAAAAAAATTACGCCTACCAGAGAGCATAAGCAGAATGCGTTCACTTGTCCGCATTGCAATTATCACGAAAAGGTGGGTTCTGATGTTTATTTCAACCTGTTATTCGATGATAATGAATTTATAGAGCTCGACGAAAATCTCATGTCGGGCGACCCGCTTCATTTTGTTGATACAAAAGCTTACCCCGACCGCATTAAGTCAACAATACAGAAAACGGGTTTAAAAGATGCGGTCAGGACGGGTCACGGCAAGATGAATGAGCTGGACATTGTGATCGGTTGTATGGATTTCAATTTCATTGGCGGATCTATGGGTTCGGTTGTAGGGGAGAAGATTGCCCGGGCGATCACTTATGCATTGGAGCACAAGCATCCGTTCCTGATGATCTCAAAATCAGGTGGAGCGCGTATGATGGAGGCAGGATTTTCATTAATGCAAATGGCAAAGACTTCTGCGCGCCTGGCCCAACTATCAGATGCTAAAATACCTTATATATCATTGCTGACGGATCCTACAACGGGTGGTGTTACTGCATCCTACGCAATGTTGGGAGACTTCAACATTTCAGAGCCGGAAGCGTTAATTGGTTTTGCAGGACCGCGTGTTATTCGTGAAACGATTGGTAAAGATTTGCCAAAAGGATTTCAAAGCGCAGAATTTGTGCTGGAACACGGCTTCCTCGACTTCATTGTGGACCGCAAAGACCTGAAAGATAAATTAACCAGCCTGCTTACCATGCTTCGTTGATATGCGTTTGATTTCTCATCCGGTCCTTTGCAATTACTATGTGACTTATCGCTGCAATGCATCATGTAGTTTCTGCGACATTTGGGAAAAGCCTTCGCCCTACATTACGGTTGAAAATTTAAGAGAAAATTTAAGGGATCTCAAAAAGCTTGGCGTTAAGGTCATCGACTTTACCGGCGGCGAACCATTGCTTCACCGGCAGCTGGATGCGCTCTTAAAAGAAGCCAAGAATCACGGCATGATCACCACCGTGACCAGCAACGGCCTGCTTTATCCAAAACAAGCGGAAAAGCTTCGCGGCCTCATCGATATGCTCCACTTCTCGCTAGATTCCCCGGACCGCGATGAGCATGATAAATCGAGAAATGTCAAGTGTTTTGATAAGGTGATGGAATCGATAGCGATCGCTAAATCTCTAGGCGAGCGTCCAGACATCATTTTCACGGTTTGTGAAGATAATGTTGGTAAAATCCGGCAGCTTTGGGAAGAAGTTTGTTTACCCAATGATCTGATCCTAATCCTGAATCCGGTTTTTGAATATAATAAGGTCGGTTCCAATCTTTCCAAAGAAACATTGAACGAGCTGACGTGGTGGGGAAAACAGAAGAACATTTACCTTAATGATGCTTTTGTGCAACTTAGGTTGGATGGCGGAAACCATGTCGATGATCCCGTCTGCAAAGCTGCCAGCACAACCATTGTCATTTCTCCTGAAAACAAGCTCGTTTTGCCTTGCTATCATTTGGGCCTGAAAGATTTTGAGATTGAAGGAAATCTTTATGATCTCTATCATTCAGACGAAGTTCAGAAACTCGTAGCGCTCGAGGGGAAACTTCCCGCTTGCGAAAGCTGCGCGATCAACTGCTATATGCAGCCTTCCTTTGCAGTTGAGATGAATAAATACTGGTGGAAAGCGCTCCCGAGCACCATTAAGTACAACCGCATTAAAGGCACCTGGAAGCAAATGGTGCGGTTTTAGTTTTCAAAAAGAGCATTCCTTTCTTCGGGTATCCGTAACGGAAGTAATTTTCCACCCACCGCTCAGTTTAATCAAGGTAAAGACATTAACCCCGCAGTGCGAAAATTTATCTCCTAAAAAGAACTTGTAAGGTGCCCACACGATAGCCATTGGTCCGTCGACCGAAATCTTAGGTTGGAAAATCTGCTCATCCCACTTTTCAGAATGTGGCTTTCCAACTGCTTTCACAAAGCCATCGATCGAACTTTTCTTTACAGCAATTGAATCTTGTGGATTTTCCGGCACCGACATCATCGTTGCACCCAGCGCAAAAGCATTTCGCACCTTTGTTGAATCTCCGGCTCGCATTCCATCGAACAATGCATTAACAGTGCCCATAATGCCGGGATCATATTGCTGGCTAAACGCGCTGTTTGCAAGGAAAAACATTGATATCATCGTCAGGACTAATCTCAGACGGTTCATGCGTGCGTGCTTTTTCATTAATTGGTATAGTTTTAACAAAAGCTTAATTTTGAGCCCCTTTTGAATTTGAGAATTAATATGTCTGAAAAAATAGTTAAAAAAGTAGATATAAAAAACCGCAAGGCCTCCTTCGAATATTTCTTCCTGGAAGAGTTTACGACCGGAATGGTGCTGACGGGAACTGAGATAAAGTCGATCCGGCAAGGCAAAGTGAATTTCCAGGATGCATACTGTCTGTTTATGGACGGGGAGCTTTATATAAGGAGCCTGCACATTTCCCCCTACACCGAAGGAACACATTACAATCACGACCCAATGCGTGACCGTAAGTTGCTAATTACCAAGAGAGAACGACGGAAATTGAATGAGAACCTGAAAGATCAGGGCTTAACGATCATTCCGGTGAGGCTTTTTACCAGCGAGCGCGGGTTAGCGAAGTTGCACATTGCCTTGGCCAAAGGTAAAAAGTTGTATGACAAGCGCGATTCCATCAAAGAAAAGGACATGAAGCGCGAAACGGATCGCATGAATCTCTAGGTCATTATTCTTTACTCTAAAAACAGCTAAACGGGTGATACAGGGCATCTTCTGCAAATTATTTTTTCACAATAATTGAATTTGCGGGCGCGTTTTGTAAGGTAAAAATTCCTATATTGTCGGAATTAAATACCTCTAGGGCTCATGGGTAAAGTACTGGTTCTTAATCAAGATTATAGTGCGTTAAGTGTTTGCACCGTTCCAAAGGCGTTTTTATTAGTCTACATGAACAAGGCCGAAATGCTGGCCGAATCGCCGAGACATTATCTCCGAACGGTCAACGATCAGTTTCCCATGCCCGTTGTCATCCGCCTCAACCGCTACATTCATATTCCTTACAGAGGTGTCGTCATGACAAGGCAGAACCTTTTTAAGCGGGACAGTAACCGGTGCCAATATTGCGGAACACACGATAATCTCACACTTGATCACGTTATCCCGAAATCGCGCGGCGGAAAAACTACCTGGGATAACCTCGCCACTGCCTGCAAGCGCTGCAATTCAAGAAAAGGAGACCATACACCAGAAGAAGTAGGCATGCCACTTCGCCAGCGCCCTTTCCGTCCTTCCTTCCTTATGTTCATCCGGGATTTTTCCGGTTTAGCTGATGCAGAATGGCTTCCGTATCTGGGTGTTAAGGAAAGATCATATTAAATTTATAGCCTGAATTTTCCCTCCCGAGAGCTTCATTTCTTCCCGTCTATTATTGATTTCAAAAAAATCCGTTCTTACTAGGGATTTTATTTTGAATAATGCGTACTTTTGCGCTCTATTTTTTCAAAAAATACTTGTTTAACTAATTTTCAGCTATTTAGCTCGGAAGCTGATGTACACAGAGCAGTAATTCCTATTTATGTCTAAGGAAATTCAACATCAACCTCTTCCTGATTTCGATTGGGATAAAGCAGCAGACAAAGGTTTCGGTACTGGCTATTCAAACGCCGACCGTGATCGTTTCGAACAAATGTATGAGACTACAATTTCTCCTGTTCAGGAAAAAGAAGTAGTAAAAGGTATTGTAGTAGGTATTACAGACCGCGAAGTGATCCTTAACATCGGTTTCAAATCTGATGGTATCGTATCTTCAAATGAATTCCGCGATTTGCCAGGAATGAAGATTGGCGACGAAGTGG
This sequence comes from Dyadobacter alkalitolerans DSM 23607, assembly GCF_000428845.1. GTDB lineage: Bacteria > Bacteroidota > Bacteroidia > Cytophagales > Spirosomataceae > Dyadobacter > Dyadobacter alkalitolerans. The sequence continues at coordinate 37,657 of NZ_AUAS01000013.1, forward strand.
AAGTTTACGTAGAAAACCAGGAAGACGCACAGGGTCAGCTTGTTCTTTCACGCAAAAAAGCAAAAGTTATTACTGCATGGGATAACATTCAGAAATCGTTTGATGAGGATGTGGTTATTGATGCGAACGTGAAAAGAAGAACCAAAGGTGGTCTTATTGTTGATATATTCGGCATCGAGGCTTTCTTGCCAGGTTCACAAATCGATGTTAAACCTATCCGCGATTTCGACATTTTTGTTGGAAAGCGTATGGAGGTTAAAGTTGTTAAGATTAACTACGCAAATGATAACGTAGTTGTATCTCACAAAATATTGATCGAAAAAGATCTTGAAGCACAACGTCAGCAAATCCTGAACAACCTTGAAAAAGGTCAGGTTCTGGAAGGCGTTATCAAGAACATGACAAACTTCGGTGTGTTCATTGACCTTGGTGGTGTAGATGGTCTTCTTCACATTACAGATATTTCATGGGGCCGTATCAACCACCCATCTGACCTGCTTGCGCTGGATCAGAAATTGAATGTGGTTGTGTTGGATTTCGACGAAGAGAAAAAACGTATTTCTCTTGGCTTGAAACAACTTCAGTCTCACCCATGGGATTCTCTTGCAGAAGAGATGCAGGTTGGATCAAAAGTTACAGGACGTATTGTTAATGTTGCTGATTACGGCGCATTCCTTGAAATCAAACCGGGTGTTGAAGGTTTGATCCACGTTTCTGAAATGTCATGGTCTCAGCACCTGCGCAATCCTCAGGAGTTCATGAATGTTAATGACGAAATCAGTGCAGTAGTGTTGACACTGGATCGTAACGAGCGTAAAATGTCTCTTGGTATTAAGCAATTGACTGAGGATCCCTGGACACAAGCTTCGTTGAAAGACAAGTATGCAATCGGAACACGTCACAAAGGAGTAGTTCGTAACCTTACTAACTTTGGCTTGTTCATCGAGCTTGAAGAAGGTATCGACGGTCTTGTTCACGTTTCCGACCTTTCATGGACTAAGAAAATCAAACATCCTTCTGACTTCGTGAAAGTAAATGACGAGCTTGAAGTTGTTGTTCTTGAACTGGATGCGGACAACCGTCGTCTGGCTCTTGGCCACAAACAACTTGAAGAAAACCCATGGGATACTTTCGAAAGCATCTTTGAAGTGGGTTCTGTTCATAAATCTACGATCGTTGCAAAAGGTGATAAATTCGCAACTCTTGAACTTCCTTACGGAATCGAAGGTGTTTCGGCTATCAAAAACCTGACGAAAGAAGACGGCACAGTGGCAGAAGTAGGTGAAAGCCTTGACTTCACTGTTCTTGAATTCCTGAAAGACGAAAAGAAAATCGTTCTTACGCATTCCAAAGTAACGAAAGCGGCGCCTGCTCCTGAGGAGAAAAAAGAAGACCGTCCTGCAAAGGCACAATCTTCTGCTCCTGCGAAAAGCGCTCCTTCTTCGGACTCAACAAAAGAAGGTGAGAAATCAACTTTCGGAGATCTGAGCGTTCTTTCAGCATTGAAGGAACAGATGGAAGAAAGCGAAAAGAAAGGAAAAAAGTAATAAATAGTGCGGAGTAGCGAATTTTTTTGATACTTTTGCACCCGGATTAGCTGCCAGCGAGAGCAGCAGCTAATCCAAATTGGTTCCGTGGCCGAGTGGCTAGGCAGAGGTCTGCAAAACCTCGTACAGCGGTTCGAATCCGCTCGGAACCTCCCGTGCCTCGATGAAATTGGCACACAAATTTATAGTAGAAAAATGCCATTTGTTTGAAACCCAGAAGCTGGTTTCCAAATGGCATTTTTTGTTGCTAAGTATCTGAAAATCAGCGAAAAATTCCATCATTCATTGATCTAAAATATGTATACAAATTAGACAAATTATAAATAAGATAGGTGCCCAAAATATCCCTTAAATACTTTTGTGGATAAAAAATCGTGAACTAGTTTTGTCTGTTGAAGAATAATGAATAGTTGATTATGAATATACCATTCCGAAAGGGCGCTAAGTTTTGTTCCTTCTTTAGTTACTCAAAAACATTTATAGCTGCCATCGCCGTGGCTATATTATTAAGTGTACCAAGCTTAATATATGCTCAGGACAGCACTGCTGCTGCGGGAGCTGCACCGGCTGCTGGTGCGCCAGCTGGCGGTGGAGATGCTGCCAAAGGCGAGGCACTTTTCAAAAATAACTGCGCGCAATGCCACGCTGTTACGGATGAACGTGTGGTTGGTCCGGGTCTTAAAGGGGTGAGCGGACGTCATGACTTTGCATGGCTTTCAAAGTGGGTTCGCAACTCCCAGGCTGTCATTGCTTCCGGCGATCCTTATGCCGTTAAGATCTACAATGAGTATTCAAAAGCGCAAATGACAAGCTTTCCTAATTTATCAGATGATGATATAAAAGGAATCTTCGCTTATATCGATCAAGCTGGAACCGCTGCTCCTGCGGCTGCCGGAGCTCCTGCTGCTGGTGGCGCTGCTGCCGGTGGTGCTTCTGCACAAGGCGATGGTCCTTCTGATTTGTTTGTGATTGTGCTTGCGGCACTTGTAGTGGTCATGCTTTTGGTGCTGGGTGTTCTTTTAGTGATTGTATCATTGCTTTCCAAAGCAGTGAGCGGTGAGCCGGGAACAACGGTTGAAAAAGGGGATTTTATGAGTCGCCTGGGCAACTCGCTGAAAAGAATCGCTTCTGATCCTGCCATTCGTTCTGCTACTATCTGGATCTTTGTTCTGCTTGTTTTAAAAGCAACATTGGACGGTGCGTATAGTGTAGGTGTGCAACAAGGTTACGCACCAAAACAACCGATTTCATTCTCTCACAAATTGCATGCAGGCGAATATAAAATTGACTGTAACTATTGCCATACTGGCGTAAACCGCGGTAAATCAGCACATATTCCTTCTGCTAACATTTGTATGAACTGCCACGGCGTCATCAAAAAGGAATCACCTGAAATTCAAAAAATTTATACTTCTATTGAAAACAACCAGCCTATTGAATGGGTAAGGGTGCATAACCTTCCTGATCTGGCATATTTCAATCACGCTCAGCACGTTAATGTGGGTGGACTTGAATGCCAGAACTGTCACGGAGAGGTTGAGAAAATGGAAGTTATCCAGCAACGCTCATCCTTGACAATGGGATGGTGTATTGACTGTCACCGTAAAACGGAGGTTAATACAAAAGACAACAAGTACTACGATAAGTTGGTACAACTGCACGCTGGCGAAAGCAAAGAAGCATTGAAAGTTGCTGATATAGGTGGGTTGGAATGTTCTAAATGCCACTATTAATCAAAACAATATTACCTGATACAACTCATTTGTATTGAATAGTTTTATGGAAAATACTAATAAAAGATACTGGCGGGGACTAGAAGAGCTGCGGAATGACGAGAAATTTGTAAAAGAAGCGCGTTCTGAGTTTTCCGACGGTCCGACCGAAAACCAATACGAAAGTTTGGTAGATGGAGCCGGAACCCACCGCCGAGATTTTTTGAAAGTGCTGGGTTTTGGAATGGCTGCAGTATCATTGGCAGCTTGCGAAGCACCTGTAAAGAAAGCAATACCGTACGTTAATAAGCCTGAGGGCGAATTCCCAACCATAGCCAACTGGTACGCATCGACATATGCGGAAGGTGGCGATTACGCAAGTATCCTCGTTAAGACACGCGAAGGGCGTCCTGTTAAAATTGAAAGCAATTCACTTTCCAAAACATCTTTTGGTGTCAGCGCTCGCGCTCACGCTTCGCTTTTGGGATTATATGATAACGAGAAATTAAAAGGCCCTAAAAAGGGTTCGGATACAAAAATTAGCTGGGACGCAGTTGACAAAGAGATCTTAGATCAACTTACCAAAATTTCAGCGCAGGGCGGAGCGATCAGAATTCTTTCTTCTACGATCATGAGCCCTTCCACAAAGTCGGTTATCGCCGATTTTACCACAAAATATCCTACGACTACGCATGTCATGTACGACGCTAACTCGTCGTCAGCGATTTTAAAAGGAAATGAGCTTTCATTTGGCAAAGCAGTTTTCCCATCTTACGATTTTAGCAAAGCAAAGGTTATCGTTGGCATTGACGCTGATTTCCTTGGAACCTGGGTTTCACCGGATACATTCTCGGCCCAGTTTGCTGAAACACGTAGACTAGGCAGCGACAAAGAAGGCAAGAAAGAAATGTCCCGTCATTATCAGTTTGAAGCGATTCTTTCTGTAACGGGTTCAAACTCAGATTATCGTACAGCAGTTAAGCCATCACAACTGGGTTTGGTTGCAGCTGCTCTTTACAATAAAGTAGCCGCTAAATTAGGCGGATCGCCCATTTCAACGGCTGCAATTAATGTTCCTAATCTCGATAAAGCAGCAGCTGATTTGGTAGCTGCAAAAGGACAGGCGTTGGTTGTAAGCGGTATCAATGATGCATCTGTTCAAGTAGTTATCAATGCTTTGAACGGCTTGCTTGGAAGCTACGGAACGACCATTAACCTAGATAAGCCTGCTAATTACCGTCAGGGTAATGACGTGGCAATGAATGGCTTGGTTGACGAAGTGAAGAGTGGAAAAGTGGCGGCATTGATCTTATTCGGTGCTAATCCGGTTTACGATCACCCTCGCGGTGCAGAACTGGCAGCAGCTTTACCACAAGTTTCACTGAGCGTTTCATTTAATGACCGCGCGGATGAAACCTCTTCATTGCTAAAATACATTTGCCCAGCTCCACATTACCTGGAATCCTGGAATGACGCAGAGCCGGTTGCAGGATCTTACAGCCTTGGACAGCCTGCTATCAGCATGATTTTCAGCACACGTCAGGCGCAAGTTAGCTTGTTGAAATGGGCTGGATTGCCTACTGACTATCACGAATATGTTAAGGCATATTGGAAAAAGAATGTTTATACTCAGGGTGGAACAGGAGATTTCGAGAAATTCTGGATTAAGTCCCTTCATGACGGTGTGTATGACGTGCCTGCAACTTTGATGGCATCGGGAGCAACATTCTCAGGTGACTTAAGTGCAGCAGCAGCAGGAATTGCAAAAAAATATAAAGCTTCTACTTCCGGAATAGAACTTGCCTTGTTCGAAAATGTCGGCCTTGGTAACGGATTTGCGGCAAATAACCCATGGCTTCAGGAATTGCCTGAGCCGGTTACCAAAGCATGCTGGGATAACCACGCATGTGTTTCCCAGAAGACAGCGGCAGATCTAAGCCTTGCACAGGGAGATGTGGTAAAAGTGGATATTAAAGGTAAAGCGGTTGAAGTACCGGTTATCATTCAGCCAGGTCTGGCCAATGGCACAGTTGCTATTGCAATTGGATTTGGTCGCGAAAAAGCAGGGAAATCTGCAAATGGAGTTGGAAAGAATGTTTATCCGCTTGCAGCGTTCGCTGACGGTTATCTGACATTCGCTCCTGGTGAAGTAACTGTTTCTAAAACAGGTGATACAAGAGAAATAGCACAGACTCAGACGCATAATACGGTGATGAACCGTAAGTCAGTTTTGCAGGAGACTGTGTTGGCTCATTTCCAGAAAGATCCAATGGCGGGCCGGTTCGTTCCGAAAATCCCGACATCAGACGGCGTAGTAGATGCGACTGATCTGTCTCTTTGGAATGGACATAAATACAAAAACCATTCATGGGGAATGGTCATTGACCTGAACACATGCTTTGGCTGCGGCTCATGCGTGGTTAGCTGCCAGGCTGAAAACAACATTCCGGTTGTAGGACGTCAGGAAGTAATCAATGCGCGTGAAATGCACTGGCTGCGTATCGACCGCTATTACAGCAGTGACGCAGACGTTGAAGATTTGAGAGGATTGGAAATCGCTTCTGAAAATCCGGAAGTTACATTCCAGCCGATGCTTTGCCAGCACTGTAACAATGCGCCTTGCGAAACGGTTTGTCCTGTTTTGGCCACTACGCACAGTTCAGAAGGGCTTAACCAAATGACTTACAACCGTTGCGTTGGTACGAGATATTGTGCGAATAACTGCCCATATAAAGTACGTCGTTTCAACTGGTTCAAATATTTTGATAACGAAAACTTTGATTACCACTTCAATAATGATCTTGGAAAAATGGTGATCAACCCTGACGTGACTGTACGTTCAAGGGGAGTTATTGAGAAATGCTCAATGTGTGTTCATAGAATCCAGGAAGCGAAGCTGACTGCTAAGAAAGAGAGAAGACGCATCGTAGATGGAGAGGTAAATGTGGCTTGTGCTTCGTCTTGTCCTACCAATGCAATCACTTTCGGAGATATGAACGATCCGGAAAGCAGAATTTCGAAATTGCTTGAAGTAGAGAAAGAAGGCCGCGCATTCCACATGCTGGAAGAGATCAATGTTCGTCCTCAGATCTCTTATTTAACCAAGGTTCGTAACAAAGATGCTGCTGCGAAGGCTCCTGAAAAAAAGGAACACGCTTAATTTGAAAATAGAGTTTTAGAAGATTAAATCATTATAAATTATAGTAGTATGCATGTTACTTCACCTGTAAGAGAACCGCTGATTCAAGGTGGGAAAACGTACGCAGACGTAACGGAAGACATATGTCGGCATGTTGAAGGAGCCCCAACCAAGGAATGGAAAATTGCTTTTGGGCTTTCTCTGATTGTGTTGGCTTATGGATCGGTTTGTCTTGCATGGACTTGGTGGGAAGGGCTTGGCGTATGGGGTCTTAACAAGACAGTTGGCTGGGCATGGGATATCACTAACTTCGTTTGGTGGGTTGGTATCGGTCACGCCGGAACGCTGATCTCTGCGATCTTGCTTTTGTTCCGTCAGAAATGGAGAACATCTATCAACCGTGCAGCAGAAGCGATGACAATTTTCGCGGTTATCTGCGCAGCATCATTTATCCTGATGCACATGGGCCGTCCCTGGATGGCATACTGGGCGCTTCCGCTTCCAAACGCATTCGGATCTCTTTGGGTTAACTTCAACTCGCCGCTGGTTTGGGACGTGTTTGCGATCAGTACATATTTCTCAGTTTCATTGGTGTTCTGGTATATTGGTCTTATTCCTGACCTAGCTACAATCCGCGACCGTGCAACAAGTAAAGTGTCTCGTTTAATGTACGGAACATTCGCAATGGGATGGGACGGATCAGCAAAAACATGGGCCCGTTATGAATACATCAGCTTAATTCTTGCCGGTCTTTCTACACCACTTGTACTATCAGTTCACACGATTGTGAGTATGGACTTTGCAACGTCGGTTATTCCAGGATGGCATACAACTATTTTTCCTCCATACTTCGTTGCGGGTGCAATTTTCTCCGGGTTTGCAATGGTGCAAAACCTGATGCTGATCACAAGGGTTGTTTACAAGCTTGAAGATTACATTACCCTTGAGCACATTGAAACAATGAACAAGGTTATCACATTGACCGGTTCTGTGGTTGGTGTGGCATACATTACCGAGTTCTTTATTGCTTGGTACTCAGGTGTTGAATACGAATATTATGCATTCTTCAACCGTATGACAGGTCCTTACTGGTGGGCATACTGGGCGATGATGACCTGTAACGTAATCTCTCCACAACTTTTCTGGTCGAGAAAACTACGTAGAAGCATCACCTTTACATTCTTCATTTCAGTAGTTGTAAACATTGGTATGTGGTTCGAGCGTTTTGTAATCATTGTTACGTCACTGCACCGTGACTACATTCCTTCTAGCTGGGCAATGTTCTCGCCTACACGCTATGATATCGGTGACTACATCTTCTCATTCGGTTTGTTCTTTACTCTATTCCTATTGTTCTCCAAATATTTGCCGGTGATCAATATGGCGGAAGTTAAGGCAGTGATTCGTTCTACATCTGCTAATCTGCCTACCAAAATTGCTGGTGTGGCGAAGGTGAGACAGCGTGGTACAGCTGAACCGGCTTTTGATAAGGACAAAGAATAATTAGACTGACAGGTATTTTAATATAAGTATTGATATGGCAGAATTATCTGGTAAATATTTGGTCGGAGTTTACGACGATGACGATACTGTTCTTCATGCAGTGCCAAAGCTCAGAAAAGCAGGAGTAAAAATAAAAGAAGTGTATTCTCCATTTCCGATTCACGGATTGGACGAAGCATTGGGTCACCCAAGAACAAGAATCGGGATTGCCGCATTCATGTTTGGTGTAACAGGATGCTGCGTTGCATTAACGCTGATGATCTGGACGATGGGAATTGACTGGCCGATGATTGTCGGTGGTAAGGATCCTATTTCAATTCCTAATTACATTCCGATCACATTTGAGCTTACTGTTCTATTCACAGCTTTTGGAATGGTTACAACATTCTTTATTTCAAATGGCCTGGGACCCGGTACGCATTTCCATCCAAGATTTGATTTGCGCTCAACAGATAACAAGTTTGTAATGGCGATTGATCTGGGAAGAAATTCAATGTCAGAAGATGAAATTTCACGAGCATTGAAAGACAGCGGAGCAGAAGAAGTCAACATTAAGCAATTTTAATGGAGTTTGAGAAAATGAAATTTAAAAATTTATATAAATATCTGTTAGTTGCTGCTGTAATCCTTACTGCTGCGGCTGGTTGCACAAGGGATCCTAATGATCCTGGTAAAGAGTATGCACCAAATATGTACTTACCTGTTGGTTATGAACCATACAAACAGGAAAAGGCGAACCCTATTAACCCAATGGGTCTGACGATGAGATTACCTGTGGCCGGAACGGTTGCAAGACGTAATTATCAGACCTCCTTCGGTGAAGCGGATTCTGTAAGTACAGATCTGATGGTTTACAACATTCCTGCTGACAGCATTTCCATTTCGGAGCGTGTGTTGAAAAACCCTATTCCATTAAACGAAAATACTTTGGCAGAAGGGAAAGTGCTTTATGACAGATATTGCCAGCATTGCCATGGCGCAACAGGAGCCGGAGACGGAAAAGTTGCAGCGATGTATAAAGGGGTTCCCAACTATGCAAGCGACGCCTACAAAAATCTAAATGAGGGTCACATTTTCCACGTCATTACACATGGAAAAGCACGTATGTGGCCACATGGATCTCAGATCAATCCTGAGGAGCGTTGGAAGATTGTACATTATGTACAAAAATTGCAGAAGGGAGCTTAATTAGTTTTTGATAACAGAGAAATAAAATATATAATGGCATCAGCACATTCGATTCCTTCTATTGAAGAACGGTTTGAATTTACATCGGGGGCTAAAAGAAATTTAATTATTGGTGGTGGCATCGGCATTGCGCTAGTTGCATTAGGTGCTTTCCTGGCAGCTAATGGTGGCGGACACGAAGCCGTAGCACATGGTGCAGAAGCGGCTGCCGCAGTTGGACATGAGGCAGCAGAACATGGTGCTGCGGGACATGAAGCTGCTGCTGCAACGGGACATCACGAGGCCGGCTTGATGACTCGCATCTGGGCTAACCTTTGGGTAAATGGTGTTTATTTCACTGGTATGGCCGTTGTGGGAATGTTCTTTATTTCTTACAATTATCTGGCGCAAGCGGGATGGTCTGCAGTATTCAAAAGAGTTCCTGAGGCATTACCCGCATTTTTGCCGTTTACGGGGATTGTGATGCTGATCACATTTTTCTTTGGAGGTCACGATTTATTTCACTGGACTCATGAAGGACTTTACGAAGTAGGCGGACCTGAATATGATCCGATTATAGCTGGAAAAAGAGGCTTTCTGAATACACCGTTTTTCGTTTTCAGACTTGTATTTTATTTCGCTGTATGGTATTGGTTGTGGCGTGTGATCCGTAATTTGTCTTTGAAGGAAGATGAAATAGGCGGAACTGAATTTTACGAAAAATCGATTCGTTTCGGGACTGCGTTCCTTGTCGTATTTGGTGTTACTTCTTCGACTTCCGCATGGGACTTTGTTATGTCTATTGACACGCACTGGTTCAGCACAATGTTTGGATGGTATACGCTTGCTAGCTGGCACGTAGCTGGCCTTGCAGTAATCACTCTGGTTATTGTAATGCTAAGAGAACGTGGATATTTACGAGCAGTGAATTCAAGTCACCTTAGAGACTTAGGGAAATTCGTGTTTGCATTCAGTATCTTCTGGACTTATGTGTGGTTTGCGCAATTCCTTTTGATTTACTACGCAAACTTACCGGAAGAAACGATTTACTTTTTGGAGCGTTTTAGAGGTCACGGTGGGTTTTTCAAGGCGCCATTCTTCATCACGTTGTTCCTGAATTTCTTCTTCCCATTCCTTGTCTTGATGACGCGTGATGCGAAGTATACACATTCAATTCTTAAAGTGGCTTGCTGGAGTGTGATCATTGGGCATTATATGGATTTTTATACCAACATAATGCCGGGTACGCTTGGGGCAAGTGCAGGTTTCGGTCCGTTGGAATGGGGATTCTTCCTTGTCTTTATATGTGCGTTTGGTTATTCAATTGCAAGTCAGTTAGAAAAGGCAAACTTGATACCAAGGAATCATCCTATGTTGGAGGAATCATTGCATCACGATATAGCCTAATTGCAAAACCCAGTTTATTATCATGAATATTATTATCGCATTAGTTGCTCTTGTTTTTCTGGTTCTCACAGGCGTTGTGATATCCAGGCTTCAAAATGTTCTTAAAAATGTAAATAAAATCGATTCGCCTGATGCGGAGCCGTCGGGTAATAAATGGAATGGTGCCATGTTTATTGTAATCCTCATTATCGGGGCTATTGCGATTACTTGGTCTTATCTTCATGCCCGTGAGTTCTTTCTGCCTGAGGCATCTTCGATTCACGGAAGAAGAACAGACGACCTGTTTTGGTTTTCAATGGGTATTTTAACGATTCCTTTCATCATTGTTAACTTCCTCATCTTCTTTTTTGCCTGGAAATATCAGCATAAGAAAAATCACCGTGCATCCTTTTATCCTGATAACCACCGGCTTGAACTTATCTGGACTATCGTTCCGGCTATTGTAATGGCACTTTTGGTATTTACAGGTTGGAAAGCATGGTCGGATATAACTTCTGATGCACCGAGAGATGCGGAAGTTATTGAGATCACAGGTAAGCAGTTCAACTGGATTGCCCGCTATGCAGGGATGAGCGACAATAAACTGGGAGATTATAACTACAAATTGATCGATTCTCAAAATGAAGTTGGTATAGATCTTTCTGATGAGAATTCTTTTGATGATTTTACCAATCCTAGTGAAATGCACATTCCGGTAAATCGCCCCGTGTTGCTTAAAATACGCGCCAGGGATGTTTTGCACAGTGTATTTATCCCTCACATGCGTGTGAAAATGGATGCTGTTCCAGGTATGCCGACTAAATTCTGGTTCGTGGCGGACAAGACAACAGCCGATATGCGCGCTGAAACGGGCAATGCTAATTTTGATTACGAAATTGCATGTACTGAGGTTTGCGGACAGGGACACTTTTCAATGAAAATGCGATTGATAGTTGAAGACGAAGCGTCTTATAAGAAATGGTGTGCTGAGCAAGCTACTTTCCTTCAAACTTATCCTGAGTATCTTGCGAAAGTGCCAGAGAATTTGAAAGCGAAGGCGATGAAATATGTGCCAGCCGAAGCGGCAACTCCTGCTGATAGTTCAGCAACTTCCACAGGAGGAGCAGGAACAAGTACAAGTCTACGCTAATTTGTTAATTTAAATACATTAAAAGTATATGTCAGCTATTGAAGGATTGGAAACAGCTCATCACCACGAAACTGAGCATGAACACCACCATGAAGCACAAAACTTTTGGCAGAAATATATATTTTGTGAAGACCACAAAGTTATAGCGAAGCAATATTTGATCACCGGGATTTTGTGGGCGGTGATCGGGATTTCCATGTCGGTGATTTTCCGTATTCAATTGGGTTTGCCGGACTCTAATCTTTCCTGGCTAAAACCTGTGTTGGGCGGATGGATCAGTGATGCTGGTAAATTGGATCCCAATTTCTACCTCGCCTTGGTTACAATGCACGGAACCATTATGGTATTCTTTGTATTGACTGCCGGCTTGAGCGGAACATTCAGTAACTTCTTGATTCCTTTGCAGATCGGCGCACGCGATATGGCGTCTGGTTTCATGAACATGTTGTCTTACTGGTTTTTCTTCCTAGCCAGCGTTATCATGTTTGCATCATTGTTCTTGCAAGCAGGGCCAGCAGCAGGTGGTTGGGTGATTTATCCACCATTGAGCGCATTACCTCAGGCACACCCAGGCTCTGGAATGGGTATGACGCTTTGGTTGGCTAGTATGGCATTTTTCATTGTATCTCAGCTTTTGGGCGGGATCAACTACATTACTACAGTTATTAACTTGCGTACAAGAGGAATGTCGTTCGACCGTCTTCCGCTAACAATCTGGTCTTTCCTTATCACAGCAGTTTTGGGTCTGATTTCTTTCCCTGTTCTTTTGTCATCTGTACTGCTTCTGATTTTCGACCGTCACTTCGGTACAAGCTTTTATCTTTCAGATATTTATATCAATGGTGAAGCGCTTCCTAATGTAGGTGGTAGCCCGATCTTGTTCCAGCATTTGTTCTGGTTCCTGGGTCACCCTGAGGTTTACATTGTACTATTGCCAGGACTTGGTATCACTTCCGAAGTTATTGCAACCAATGCACGTAAGCCGATTTTCGGTTACCGTGCGATGATCGCATCCATGTTGGGTATCGCGTTTCTTGCATTTATCGTGTGGGCTCACCATATGTTTGTAACAGGTATGAATCCATTCCTTGGATCCGTATTTATGTTCCTTACATTGATTATTGCGGTTCCATCTGCTGTGAAAGGCTTTAACTACATTACAACACTTTGGAAGGGAAACATTGTTTTTACACCTGGAATGCTGTTCTCGATCGGTCTTGTTTCGTTGTTCGTATCTGGTGGTTTGACGGGGATTATCCTTGGAAACAGTGCGCTTGACATTCAGCTACATGATACTTACTTTGTTGTAGCCCACTTCCACCTTGTAATGGGAGCTGCATCTGCCTTCGGACTTTTCGCAGGGGTTTATCACTGGTTCCCTAAAATGTTCGGTAGAATGATGAATACGACATTGGGTCAGATTCACTTCTGGTTGACATTCATTGGTATTTATCTTGTATTTATTCCAATGCACTATGTGGGTATCGCAGGTTTCCCCCGCAGATACTACCAGTTCACCAGCTACGACTTTACGCATAAGTTTATGGACATGAACATGTTCATATCTATCGCGGCGATCCTCTCATTCCTTGCACAGTTCATCTTCCTATGGAACTTCTTTTACAGCATTTTCAAAGGTAAGAGAGCCCCACAAAATCCATGGAGATCAAACACATTGGAATGGACTACACCAATTAATCCTGGTCACGGAAACTGGGTTGGAGAGATCCCGGCAGTTTACCGCTGGTCTTATGATTACAGCAAGCCTGGCGCTAAGGAAGATTTCATCCCACAAAATGTACCATATTCTCAAACACTGGAATCCAACTTCCCGCATGAGAATGAACTGATAGCCACAGAAAAGGCGATTGAGTCACAAAATTATAATGACCAGTTCAACGCACATTGATATCAAGGCCAACCGGCGATTTCGTCGGTTGGCCTTGAATACTGTCATTGTACTCTATTTTCTTATTATAGCGGGTGGGGTAGTGAGGAGCACGGGTGCTGGAATGGGTTGCCCGGATTGGCCACGTTGCTTCGGACGATGGGTTCCACCGACTGAAATTTCGCAATTACCGGCCAACTACAAGGAAATTTATGGCGCTAAGCTAAAAGGAGAGATTGAATTTAATCCGGTTAAGACCTGGATTGAGTACCTGAACAGACTTTTAGGCGCTTTCACAGGGGTAATGATCTTCCTCACACTATTAGCCTCCATACCTTTCCTTAAATCGGGAAACAAGCGAATCTTCTATTACAGTTTGTCAGCGTTCATTCTGGTAGGTTTTCAGGGGTGGCTAGGTGCCAAAGTTGTGTCCTTTGAATTGCTGCCAGTGGTTGTAACGCTCCATATGCTGTTAGCCATTGTGATCGTATTTCTGCTCTTGTTTCTCTACACCTGGTCGGCTTATGCTGGCAACATTTTACAGTTGAAAGAGTCAAGTAAGAAGGCAATCGGAGGGATTGGCGTAGTGGTGATTACGTTGTCATTGATTCAAATCTTGCTTGGAACTCAGGTGCGGGAGGCAATTGATGAGGTCGTTCATAGGTTAGGTTATCAGGCGAGAAGCCAATGGATTGATGAGTTGGGTTTGAATTTTTATATACACCGGTCCTTTTCAATTTTTCTTTTTGTTGTAAACCTTTATTGGATCAACAAAATTTTAAAAGCAGAAGGCGGGTATTCGATAGCAGGAAGGATTGCAATTGCTTGCTTTTGTATATTGATAATTGAAATTGCCACGGGTATTTTGATGGCTTATTTTGGAGTGCCAGCATTTGCCCAGCCATTGCACCTTACATTTGCAATATTATTGATCGGCCTTCAATTTGTGATCTGGCTTGTCGTAAATGGAAATAAGTATTTAAAGTATTCGTCAGATATTTGTCTGGAAAAGAGTACGATTTAGAAACAAATAGTTGTAGTAATGATATCAGCTGAGGGAAGCTTAGGAGGCGTAGGGAAGTTAAGAGAGAGGATAGGCGTTTTATTTGAGTTGCTAAAATTCAGGCTGGCTTCGCTGATCGCGTTTTCTGGCGCTATGGGTTACTGCCTGGGTGCGAAGGAAGTTGAAACAGGAAAATTGGTGCTTTTCATCATTGCATCAATCGGAATCACCGGAGCAGCAAACATTATCAATCAGATTCTCGAAAAGGACTTTGATAAATTAATGAAGCGGACTGCCAACCGACCGCTGCCTAGTGGGCGCATTACGGTAGATCAGGCAATCATCTGGGCGGTTTTTCTGGGAATTACTTCTCTGGCGATTTTCGTGCTGGTATTTAATCTTAGCACAGGTTTAATTTCTCTTTTGTCGCTGGTGCTGTATGGTTTTGTTTACACACCATTAAAAAGGGTTGGTCCGATAGCGGTTTTTGTCGGAGCTTTTCCGGGGGCATTTCCTCCGATGATCGGCTGGGTTGCAGCGACAAATCATTTCGGCTTAGAACCGGGAATCTTGTTCGCGATTCAGTTCTTCTGGCAATTTCCGCACTTTTGGGCGATTGCCTGGGTGCTTGATGAGGATTATAAAAGAGCAGGGTTTAAATTGCTTCCTGCCAACGGCCTGAAGGACGTTAATACGACATTGCAAATAATGATTTACACGGTGTTCCTGTTACCGATTGGCTGGCTGCCTTACGAATTGGGCATGACGGGGATCAATTCGGCTTTTGTTGCAACCGTGTTCGGCGTTTTGTTCCTTGCTCAGACGTTCCATTTGATGCGCACTTGCACTGATAAAACGGCAAAGCAATTGATGTTCGGATCGTTTATATATTTGCCAATTGTGCAGATCGCGTTTTTGTTGGATAAATTGTGAAAATGAAAAATCAGTGAAAATGGAAAGTGTTCAGCAGTATAAAGTAGATAAAGAACCGCAGGAAACATTGGCTATGGACCCAATGAAATTCATTCTGTGGCTGTTTTTGGTTAGTATTATCATGTTATTTGCTTCTCAATCAAGTGCTTATTTGGTGAGAAGAGCCGAGGGGAACTGGTTGGAATTCTCAATGCCACCGATTTTCTGGTATAGCACAGGCGTTCTTTTAATGAGCAGCGCAGCTATGCAATGGGCGTTTTATTCGGCAAAAAAAGATCAGTTCAAACAATTGAAAATAGCAATTTCTATTACTTTTGTACTTGGTCTGGCGTTCCTTTGGATGCAATTTGAAGGATGGAAACAGCTGGTTGCCATGAATGTTTATTTCGTTGGAAATCCGTCTGGTTCGTTTTTTTATGTGTTCACAGGATTACACGGTTTTCACATCATTAGCGGATTAATCGTGTTGCTTTATTCCTTGACAGCCGCGTTCAAGTTGAAAGTGCACGCAAAGAATTTGAGACGCATTCAGATCTGTGCCACTTACTGGCATTTTCTAGATTTACTTTGGTTATACCTTTTTGTTTTTTTATTGACTTTTAATTAATACTTTTTCAATGGCTGCAAATGTAACAACACCTGGCGCGGTAGAACCCAAAATGTGGATGGGGGGAATTGAGCCTATGAGAGCTAGTTATGGTAAACTGATGATGTGGTTTTTCCTTATCTCGGATACCTTTACTTTCTCAGCCCTGCTCGTTGCCTACGGTACAGCAAGGTTCGCCTTTCCGGCATACTCCGGAAACGTGGATGACTTTACATTTTCAAACATGTATTGGCCGATTCCAGAGAAGGTTTACGAGGCGGTGCCTTTCCTTCACGGAATTTCTCTTCCCCTGGTCTTTGTAGGGATCATGACATTCATCCTGATCGCGAGTAGCGTGACGATGGTTCTTGCAGTAGAAGCAGGTCACCGTATGGACCGTGCCAATGTTGAAAAATATATGCTTTGGACTATCCTTGGCGGATTTACTTTTCTGGGTTGCCAGGCTTGGGAATGGGCTCACTTTATCCATGGAACGGATACAGGAAGTGTAATGAAAGTGATCGAGAATGGAGCTTGGGTCGAAAAGACAATATTCGGGGCAAACCTCACGGAAAACCAGTATGGCCCGCCTGCATTTGCTGACTTCTTTTTCTTTATTACAGGTTTCCACGGAACGCACGTATTTAGTGGTGTGATCCTGAACATTTTGATCTTCTTCCGTACCGCCACAGGTTTTTATGATAAAAGAGGAAGCTACGAAATGGTCGAGAAAGTTGGACTTTACTGGCACTTTGTAGACTTGGTGTGGGTATTCGTATTTACATTCTTTTATCTGGTTTAAATCATCCAATAATATTAATTCCTAATCAAATGTCGGAAGTACACCATATTCATAACCAGGATCCAAACGCAGGTGCTGAGCAACGCAAAGCAATCTGGAAAACCTTTTGGATTCTCCTTATCCTGACTGCCGTAGAGTTCCTTATCGCATTCACGGTCCCTCACGGAATATTGAAGGTTACCATTTTCATCGTGATGACGATTGTTAAAGCGTTCTATATCGTGGGTGAATTCATGCACTTAAAGCATGAAACAAAGTCACTGATCTGGTCGATCCTGGTTCCCGTTATCTTTGTAGCCTGGTTAATTTTGGCGCTTATGTTAGAAGGTAATGCGATTTTTGAAGCCATATTCGATTAAATAATACGCATGAAGAATTTTCCCAAGGCCGGATTACTGATCGTAACATTAGTAATACCGGCTTTGATTTTTGTACTCCTCAGACTTTTTGCAACCAATCATTATGATCTTCCTTACTTTAACCCGGAGATTAATAGTGAGGGAAAGGTGGCAATAGCAAATGGAGATACGGTTTTTCGCAAGCAGTCAGTGGTGCAACTGTCATCGGGAAGTTATCATATTGCAAACCAAATTACGGTAATCAGTTTTTTACCAAAAAATTGCCCGGATACTTGCAAGCTTGTGCTGTCGAATCTGAAAAGGATCTTTGATATGCGGAGCGAGACCAATAACCTCACTATTAAAACGCTTACCGAAGATAGTTTATCCGCTTCCTCAACCTATCCAAGTGAGTTAGGTAAGGAAGGATGGGAGACTTGGAAAGCTTCAATAAAGGACGCCGAACGTTTATTGGAGTTGCCATCTTCGCAAGATACTCCTGAACTTTATCCGATCGAAAGCAGGTTAATGTTGATAGATAGCAGAGGCTACACAAGAGGTTACTACAATGGAGTGGATCCCGAGGAGATTGATCGCCTAATGGCGGAAATAAAGATTTTAAATTACGAGAATAAAGCAAGTGCTGACAAATAGTTATGGCTTCATTAGTATTAGAAAAGAAACCCAAATACGAACGCATTATTAACATTCTCGCCATTGTAATCCCGATTGCAGTTGCGGCGTTATTAGGCATTCGGCAGAAAGTTGAGTTAGGAGCGTGGACGAAGGTTTTGCCTCATGTTATCGGGGTGATCAATACGCTGACGGCGGTGTTTTTGATTGCAGGATTTTATTTTGTCAAAAACAATAACATTAGTGCGCACCGTAAAGCCATGACAGGTGCATTCTTGTTGGGCGCTGTATTTTTGGTTTGTTATATTTTATATCACATTTCAAATCAATCCACGCCTTTTGGTGGCGAAGGAGTTGTGCGGCCGATCTATTACTTTTTATTGATTTCGCACATCACATTGTCTATTGTAGTCGTTTGGTTTGTGTTGCGTGCCGTGTATTTTGGTTATACTAATCAAATTATTGAACACAGAAAGGCTGTGAAATGGGCTTTTCCTATCTGGCTTTACGTGAGTATCAGTGGCGTTGTGGTTTACCTGATGATTAGTCCTTATTATGTATGAAAAACTTTAAGATCATATTCGGTTTTGTAATGCTGTTTGTGCTCTCAGGCGTCGATACCTGGGCGCAATGTGCCATGTGCCGCGGTTCTGTGGAAAGTTCTATGGGAAATGGCAGGAACAATGTAGGGGTTGGGCTTAACACCGGCATTATGTTTCTATTTGTGATGCCTTACTTGTTGGTTGGGGTAATTGGTTACCTATGGTATCGCAATAGCAAAAAGAATTTACAGGAACGCCAGTTCATCGCTTCGCGTGTGAAGCAGGCTTATCAAGGTTAAAACTGAGAACAGAAATCGGCAAAGCGAAGCGATAAGCTTCGCTTTTTTTTATGTCCAAATGAATATATAAATAATGTGGTCAAAAGGCGTAGAAAGATTTTTTCATGCCTTTATTGAGAAACTCGGAATTATGCGACGGATACTTTTTCTTCTCCTGCTTTTTAATTGCACATTAGTTAATGCTCAGATCATTTCGACTTCAAAACCCTGGACTTTCTGGTGGTGGATGGGCAGCGCGGTGAACGAGAAGAACATTACGGCTCAATTGGAATACTTTCAAAAATCAGGAGTAGGCGGCGTACACATTATCCCAATTTATCAGGTGAAGGGTTACGAATCACAATCCGTTCCGTTTTTGACGCCAAAATGGCTGGATCTGATGCAGTATACAGTGCGCGAAGGCAAGCGGCTAGGATTGGGTGTCGATATGACGACTGGAACCGGCTGGCCATTTGGTGGTCCCAATGTTTCGCCGGAGCTCGGGGCAAAGCAAATGATGGTTAAAAATGGAGCTATCGTCATTGAACCCACAAAACAAAAAGTAAAACGTGCGGCGCCAGGTGGAGAAGGACTGGTCCTCGATCCGTTTCATGCGACGGCAATGCCACGCTATCTTACAAGGTTCGATTCTGCGTTTGCCGATAGAAAAGATCTGCCGCGCTCCATGTATAATGATTCCTATGAGGCATATGGAGCTAACTGGACCGACGATTTTTTGCAGGAATTTAAAAAAAGACGCGGTTATGAAGTGGGTGAAAATTTGGCTTTACTGACTGATTCAATTGGAAAAGCCGGCTCAGATCTTGTCCGGATCGACTATCATCAAACATTATCGGAGTTATTGAGAGAGCGTTATGCCAAGCCCTGGACCGATTGGAGCACAAAGCACGGTTTTCTGACCAGATATCAGGCGCACGGTTCGCCCGGAAACCTGCTCGACTTGTACGACACCGCTGATATTCCGGAAACTGAATCTTTTGGAACGAGTCGTTTTTCAATTCCCGGTTTACGCATTGATCCTGATTATTCCATCGACCAGTTTGGGACACCCGATCCTTTGGCAATGAAATTTGCCTCATCGGCAGCGCATTTTTCTGGTAAAAAGCTTGTCAGTTCCGAAACCGGAACATGGCTTGCAAACCATTTCAAAGTTTCGCTGTCGCAGGTCAAGCCGCAAATTGATGAACTTTTCACGGCTGGCATTAATCACATCTTTTATCACGGAAGCACTTATTCACCTGCTCAGGAGCCATTTCCAGGCTGGTTATTCTACGCTTCCACGAACTTCGGATCGACTTCACATTTCGCTGAACACTTTCCCCTGCTAAATAAATACGTACAGCGCTGCCAGGAGCTGCTTCAAAACAGCAAATCGGACAATGATGTGCTCGTGTATTTTCCAATACATGACCTTTGGGCAACCAAAGCGAAGTCGTCCGGCAATGTGCATTTACTGGAAGTGCATCATGTGGATCGCTGGTTGCTGGACCTGCCTTTTGGTAAGCTTGCACAGCAACTTTGGAAAAAGGGTTTTGGATTTGACTACGTTTCGGATTTGCAATTGAGCCGTTTAAACCTTGATAGCAATGGTAATCTTCCCAGCGGAGACGCAGTTTATAAATCCATAATCATTCCCGAAAGCACCTATATGCCCGGCGAAACATTAAAAGAATTACAACGACTCGCCAAGAATGGAGCAAAGATCATATTTCAAAACCACATGCCGGAAAAAGCAACTGGTTACGGTGTCGAGACTGAAAGGCAAAACAGCTTCGAGAATGGGTTAGTAATGCTAAAAAAAGAAAAGAATGTCCGCATTTCGAATGATTTTGAAAAAGAATTGGTGGCAAGCGGAGCACTTAGGGAATCATTCGCAGAAAATGGCTTGACATTTATCCGTAAAAAAACACAAGACAACAAACGACTTTACTTTGTCAGTAACTTGGCTGATCAGTTTAAGGAAGGTTGGATTAAGGTTAGCAATGTCGGCGGGTTTGAAAAATTTGATGCACTGGATGAAAATGCTACCTGGAAGCCGGTCCCGCGAAATGGAGATGCGATTTATTTAAGGCTTTTGCCAGGACAATCATGTTTTTTAAGAGAAACAGTAAAAAATACAGGCACAGAGAAAATGAACATTGCGGATAAGCAATTTGAGATAAAAGGTAATTGGAATTTAAAATTTCTAAAAGGCCGGCCTTCGATCCCAGCCTCCGCCAATCTGAACGAACTCAAAACCTGGACGAGTTTGCCTGATTCAGCAGTATACTTTTCAGGAACAGCCAGATACGAGATTCGTTTCGATTGTCCTGACAATCTGATGAAGAGTGACGCTAAAATCTTGGACCTTGGTGATGTTAGAGAAGTGGCCACCGTAAAACTGAATGGTAAGCCCATAGGAACAGCTTGGAGCATTCCTTTTCAATTAGGTTTTACAGATAAGCTTAAATCAAAAGATAATGTGCTTGAAATTGAGGTTACCAATCTTTCAGCCAACTATATGCGCCTGAGAGACACGCAAAAGCCCGATTGGAAAAAATTTCATGAGATTAACATTGTCGATATCACTTACAAAAAGTTTGACGCTACAAAATGGGAGCCCATGCCATCGGGTTTGCTGGGACCAGTGAAAATCCTTTTCCGCTAAATGTTACTCCCAAAGCGGGTAGTGTTCAAGCTGGATCTGCCTGCCAAAGAATATGTTTGTCGATTGTTCGAAGGACAGCGTGTAGTCGGACACATAAAATGCGCGCTTGCCTTCTCCCTTTTCATTGACCAGATAATGTTGTTCCAGCCAGGATTTTAATGAGAAAGCCACTATCTCGGATGTGTCGAGGATTTCTACATTGCTTTTATAGAATTCGCCGATCTGGTTTTTGATCAGCGGATAATGCGTGCAGCCAAGAATCAATGCTTCAATATCTGTCAGCGAAGGATCAGACAAATAGCTGGTTATAATGCTTTCACTAATATTATTGTCGAAAAAACCTTCCTCAATCATGGGCGCCAGCAAAGGAGTAGCCAGTGACTTCAACTGAATATTCTTACCCAAAGCGTCCACTTTCTTTTTGTATACATTGGAAAGGACCGTTTGCTTCGTCCCGATCAGGCCGATCGTCTTGCCGTCATAATGTTCCTTAATGTAATCCACCACCGGATCAATTACATTCAAAACCTTCGCCTTGCTGCCCACATATTCCCGCACCAGCTCATAAGCTGCAGCAGAAGCCGAGTTGCAGGCAATGAGGATAAGCTTGCAATTTTGCTGCAGAAGCATGTTGCAAATTTTGATAGAATAAGCCTGAATTGCCGCCTGAGACTTATCGCCGTAGGGAAGGTGCGCCGTGTCGCCAAAATAAATTGTATTCTCTTGCGGCAGAAGCCTGGTAACTGCACTGGCAACGGTCATCCCGCCAATGCCACTATCAAAAATCCCAATAGGCGCCGAAGAATCAAACATAATGGATAGGGGTAAATCTTTTAGTTAAGCGATATTTGATCCAAAACTAAAGGAACGGTACGAATAACTTTTTTAAAAATTAAATCAATTCGTAAATTTTTTAAGATCTGATGCAACCTACCGTTCGGGAAAGAGCATCTTGATATTGAAACCACCAAATGAATGGGTCGAATTTTATCACTTTTCAGTAACGAGGCACAACTCATCAAAGCGCTTAGGAAGGAAGATCCGAAGGCTCAGCGACAGTTGTACGATAAATACAGCGCTCGCATGCTGGCTTTATGCTTTCGTTATATCTGTGATGACATGGCGGCTGAGGATGTGATGGTTGAAGGTTTTATAAGAGTGTTTGCGAAAATAGAGCAGTTCAGCGAAGAAGGCAGTTTTGAAGGATGGATCCGTCGCATTATGGTAAATGAGGCGCTGGGTTATTTAAGAAAACAAAAACGTAGCCTGGAAGACACGCTGTCAGACGAGGCCAATAACATTCCGGATTATGCACACGCTGATCAGAATCTGGAGACGCAGGAGTTGCTCGCATTGATTGAGTCGCTGCCCACAGGATACAGAACGGTTTTCAATTTATATGCAATTGAAGGTTATCCGCACATTGAAATTGCACAAATGCTTGGCATAACCGAAAGCACATCCAAGTCGCAATTGCACCGGGCAAGGGCAATGCTGCAAAAAATGGTGGCGGATTGGGAAAATGATTTTAAAAAAAAAGTAGAATATGAAAAAGCATCCGGTTGATGATCTTTTCAAGCGCAGGCTTTCGGAGTTGGAAAAAAAGCCATCTGCCGCTGCCTGGGAAAAAATCAAGACAAGCACAAAAAAGGAGCGTAAGCTGGCGGGCTGGGTCTGGTATGCCGCAGCAAGTGTTGTCATCACGCTTGTAGCAGGTTATATCGTCTGGAATAGCGAGCGCCCAAACATTGAAACCATTGGTAAGGAGAGGAAACGTGTAATCGTTTCCAAGCCAAAGGAACTTGTCGGGGAACAGGAAAAAGAAACTGTTCAGCAAGTGGAGGTTGAAAAGATTCCCGTGCCTGCTCCTGAGCTCGCGGGCGATGAGAATAAAAGGGAATTGGAAAAGACTGATCATGCGGAGCACGTTACGAAGGAGCCAATCCATGTTGGTAACCACATTCAAGATGCTGAACCCCAAAACGTGGCGAAAATTGATATCGACGTAAAAGAGGAGCCTGTTACAGAGCTGCCTACTATTGAAAAGATTACCCCAAAAGCAGAAGAAGCCCTTTCCGCGAAGATCACACCAATGCCGGTTGAACAGACTAGGGTTGTTTTAGTGGAAGTGGAAACAAATGATCAGGATGAGGATAAACCTAAATCCTCCAAATTCTCGAAAGTGTTTCGTCAGCTGAAAAATGCGAGAGCGGGCGAGCGCGTGGATTGGGAAGAAGTGGGTTTTAATCCAAAAAGCCTCGTTGCGAAAGTAGACGATCGCTTGCGCAACGGAGAAGAAAGAGTGTCGGAAAAGTACCATAACCTCAAAGACAAAACCAAACTTTAAAATCACAGCCATGAAACTGAAATTGTATATAGTCGGCCTATTCCTCGTTTTTGGAATGAATGTGCGTGCAGGCGGTCTGAAACCTGCGCAACAAAATTCCCCGCAGGAGAAAGATTCAATTATCGTGACCTTTGGCGACAGGACAAGACTTATTATTTATGGAGAAGACCGCAAAGAACTCGAAAAGATCATGAAGTATGACCTGAACACATTGTTGAAGGACTTGAAAATCAGGCTTGATAGCACCGATGCAGACACAACTTATTTGCGGGAGGAAATTAATGGCAGCAAATACTTAAAAGATAAATCGAATGATGAGGATTATGTAAGAATTGGCCTGCGGGGAATCCACATTAAAAATGGGGACACGGAAGTCAAAATTAATTCGAAGGGAGTCGAGGTGGAAGACGAGGATGATGACGACGGGAAATCAGATTCAAATTACAGGCGCACGGGCAAGCGCTTCTATCGGTCAGGCGGTGGTTCCAGTCCACGAAAAGGATTCAATATCGCATTAGGCCTGAATACTTACGGCACAAATGAAACGACGCCAGGCTTCTCCAAGGACGACTACGACCTTAAACCCTTCGGGTCACGATATATCAGCTTAGGCTACATTGCGAGTACAACCATTGCAAAAGGTAAAAATGCGCGTCTTCACCTTGATTTTGGGGTTGATTTCTCCTGGTACAATTTAATGTTTGATGGGAATAATACGGTTGCGAAAGATTCTCTACAAATTAGTTTTCCGCTTGTTACCAATGAAAACGGAGAGGAGATTGAGATGAAAAAAAGTAAGCTAACGGTCCCGTACGTAAACATCTCTTTCATGCCGACCCTGAGTTTCTCGCGATCATTCATCTCATACATTAGTGCAGGCGTTTATGGAGGTTACCGGTTGGGCAGCTATACCAAGTTAAGACGCGAGGGAAGTAAGGACGTGGACCATGTCCGGAAAAACTTTTACATTGAAGATCTGAGATATGGTCTGTCCGCAGAGCTAGGCATCAGAAATTTCCCCGATTTCTTTGTCAACTACGATTTCAATAATCTCTATCAGGATGGCAAAGGGCCGTCTGTAAGGATGCTTAGTTTTGGAGTAAGGTTATTTTAAAAAGCGTTTAAATGCGCTTAATAGCGGTTTAAAACAATGTATTTTGTTTAAGCCGCTATTTTTCTTTATTTTTTTTTCAAAAGAATTTGAGAATTTAAGAAAAGGGTATAATTTTGCGACTCCAAAAAGTGAGACAAGCGGTTTTCACGGTTGTGTTGAAATGTTGATTGGGGGTGTACCAGAGCGGCCAAATGGGGCAGACTGTAAATCTGCTGGTGTATGCCTACGGTGGTTCGAATCCATCCGCCCCCACAGTTAATGCCAAAATGAGCTTCTGAGATTACCAGTTTCAGGAGGAGGCAAAAACAAATGCGGAAGTAGCTCAGCTGGTAGAGCGATAGCCTTCCAAGCTATAGGTCGCGAGTTCGAACCTCGTCTTCCGCTCATTTAAAACACCATCGAAGCGATTAGCGAAAACATTCATTAGATACTTTTTCGCTAATCGCTTTTTGGTTGTAATAGCCCAGAATTGCTTAACGTAGCATTTCAAATGTATTGAAATTTTGCTTTTGTAGCTCAGGGGTAGAGCACTTCCTTGGTAAGGAAGAGGTCAGGGGTTCAAATCCCCTCAAAAGCTCGGAAAAGATTTTGATCCTTGTATTTAGTTAAATTGATTTTGGGGTGCTTGGCTAGTGTAAGCTAAACAGGATCAATCATTAGTGTTTAATAAATTGTAACTTTTAATTTTAAGCGTACTTAAGTCATGGCAAAAGAGACGTTTGACCGCTCGAAACCCCACGTAAATATTGGTACTATCGGGCACGTTGACCACGGTAAAACTACCCTTACTGCTGCTATCACAACTGTGTTGGCGAAAAAGGGTTTAGCAGTACTTCGCGATTTCTCATCAATTGATAATGCTCCTGAAGAGAAAGAGCGTGGTATCACGATTAACACATCCCACGTTGAGTATTCGACAGCAAACCGTCACTATGCTCACGTTGACTGTCCAGGTCACGCGGATTATGTAAAGAACATGGTAACTGGTGCTGCACAGATGGACGGCGCTATCATTGTAGTTGCTGCTACTGATGGACCAATGCCACAAACTCGTGAGCACATTCTTTTGGCTCGCCAGGTTGGTGTTCCTCAGCTTGTTGTGTTCATGAACAAAGTGGATATGGTTGATGATCCAGAACTTCTTGAACTTGTTGAAATGGAAATCCGTGAGCTTTTGAGCTTCTACGATTACGATGGAGACAACATTCCTGTAATCCAAGGTTCTGCTTTGGGTGGTTTGAATGGCGAAGAAAAATGGGTTAAAACGATTGAAGAATTGATGGATGCTGTTGATAGCTACATTCCAATTCCTCCACGTATGACTGATCTTCCTTTCCTTATGCCTGTTGAAGACGTATTCTCGATCACTGGTCGTGGAACTGTTGCAACTGGTCGTATCGAAAGAGGAGTAATCAACTCTGGTGAAGCAGTTGATATCCTTGGTATGGGTGCAGAAGGTCTTAAATCGGTAGTAACTGGTGTTGAGATGTTCCGTAAGATCCTTGACCGTGGAGAAGCTGGTGACAACGTAGGTCTTTTGCTTCGTGGTATCAACAAAGAAGATATCCGTCGCGGAATGGTAATCTGCAAGCCAGGTTCAGTTAAGCCTCACGCTGCATTCAAAGGCGAGGTTTATGTACTTTCGAAAGAAGAAGGTGGACGTCACACTCCATTCTTTAACAAATACCGTCCTCAGTTTTACTTCCGTACCACGGACGTAACGGGTGAAATTTCTCTTCCAGCTGGTGTAGAAATGGTTATGCCTGGTGATAACATCACAATTGATGTGAAATTGATCAACAAGATTGCTATGGAAAAAGGTCTTCGTTTCGCGATTCGTGAAGGTGGACGTACCGTAGGTGCTGGTCAGGTAACTGAAATTCTTGACTAATCAAGATTAGCATATTAAAACAAGTGCATTTCTTATGAGATGCACTTGTTTTTTATAATTAAATCGTATCTTTGCAGCCCGAAAGTACCGGGTCGTTAGATAAACGGGTGTAGTTCAAGGGTAGAATAGCGGTCTCCAAAACCGTTGATGGGAGTTCGAATCTCTCCACCCGTGCATATTAAAAGGAAAAATGGAAAAATTTACTTCTTTTTTAAAAGCTTCCTGGGAAGAAATCACCCAGCACGTAACATGGCCTCCTTTTAACGAGCTTCAGGCTAATACGACACTAGTGCTTGTCGGTTCCCTCATTTTTGCCTTCGTTGTAGGCATTATGGACTTTGTCTTTGAGAATGCACTGAATCTTTTTTATCAGTCTTTCTAAGGCTATTTTTATTATAGTGGCAACCCCCGGAATGGTATGAGTAGTCTAAATTGGTTTGTATTGAGAGCGGTGTCTGGACAAGAGAAAAAAATCAAGTCCTACATTGAAAATGAAATCGCTCGGCAGAAACTGGATGAATTCGTTCCGCAGATCCTGATACCTTCTGAGAAGATATATGAAATGCGTAACGGTAAGAAACGGGTTAGAGAAAAAAACTTCTTTCCTGGTTACATTATCATTTCAGCGGATTTGTCAAAAGGAGAGGTTTTACACATTATAACCAGTATTCCTGGTGTTATAGGCTTCTTGGGAAGTGCAGAAGGTAATTCAAAAGTGCCTGTGCCGCTTCGTCAGTCAGAGATCAATAGGATCTTGGGTAAGGTAGACGAGGCAGAGCAGCATGAAGAAGCGCCAAGCATGTCATTCATCAGAGGAGAAACTGTCAAAGTTGTAGACGGTCCTTTCAGCGGCTTTATCGGAGTGGTTGAAGAAGTATTCGACGAGAAGAAAAAACTCAATGTAGTTGTAAAAATATTCGGGCGTAATACACCCGTGGAACTCAGTTACGCACAAGTAGAAAAGGATAGTTGAAAGAGTAACGGGCAGGGTAAGCTTCCACTTGCATGTTAAGCCGTTAAACAATCAATGAACCGACAAATTACAAAACAATGGCAAAAGAAATAGGTGGATACGTCAAACTACAGGTAAAAGGTGGCCAAGCCAACCCTTCACCTCCAATCGGTCCTGCATTAGGATCGAAAGGTTTGAATATCATGGAGTTTTGCAAGCAATTCAATGGCCGTACCCAGGATAAAATGGGTGTGGTGTTGCCGGTAGTTATTACATACTATAAGGATAAGTCTTTTGACTTCGTCATTAAGACCCCCCCGGCCGCGATTCTGCTTCTGGAAGCATCAAAAGTAAAGACAGGTTCGGCTCAGCCAAACCGTTTGAAAGTAGGTTCGGTATCATGGGATCAGGTTCGTACGATCGCTGAAACCAAAATGCCTGACTTGAACTGCTTTACAATTGATTCTGCTATGAAAATGATAGCGGGAACGGCTCGTAGTATGGGTATTACTGTAGCAGGCAAGGCCCCGTGGGAAGAAAACAACTGAGCGTAAAAATATTTATACGCTGAAAGAAACAAAGAACATGGGAAAATTAACCAAAAAGCAAAAAGAAGCTCTTTCGAAATTCGACGCGAATCAAGTTTACTCTCTTGAGCAAGCAGCGGACGTACTTAAGACGATTTCTTATACCAAATTTGATTCTTCCGTGGATATCGACGTTCGTTTGGGCGTAGATCCTCGTAAAGCTGATCAAATGGTACGTGGCGTGGTAACATTGCCACACGGAACCGGAAAAGAAGTTCGTGTATTGGTTTTGTGTACTCCCGATAAGGAGGCAGAAGCGAAAGAAGCAGGAGCGGATTATGTTGGTCTTGATGAATATATCCAAAAGATAGAGCAAGGCTGGACAGACATCGACGTAATTATCACAATGCCGAGTGTGATGGCAAAAGTGGGACGGTTAGGTAAGGTTTTAGGTCCTCGCGGACTGATGCCAAACCCTAAATCAGGAACGGTAACTCCGGATGTAGCGAAAGCTGTGAAGGAAGTAAAAGCAGGTAAGATTGATTTCAAAGTTGACAAAACAGGAATCATTCACGCAAGTGTTGGTAAAGTTTCTTTTGGAAACGAGCAGCTTGTACAAAATGCTACAGAAGTTATCAATACTCTGGTTCGCCTTAAACCATCATCGGCAAAAGGAACTTACGTAAAAAGCATTCACTTGTCAAGCACGATGAGCCCGGGTGTTACTATTGATAAAAACACAATTCCAGGATTATAATATGACACGGGAAGAGAAAGCAGTAATTATAGACGAGTTAAGTCAAAAATTCGCTAGCACCCCATACTTCTATATCACCAGCGCAAACGGAATGTCTGTAGGTGAAACAAACCAGCTAAGAGGCCTTTGCTTCGAACGCGGTGTGGAGTATCGTGTTGTTAAGAATACATTGATTAAGAAAGCACTAGAGACATTAGATACGGATTATTCCTCTTTTGACGAAGTTTTGAAAGGATTTTCCGGAGTTATGTTTCACCCGGAGTCAGGTAAGGTTCCTGCACAATTGATTAAAGAATTCAAGAAGAAATCAGGTACTGACAAGCTTAAATTTAAAGGAGCTTCTGTTGATTCATCTGTTTTCGTTGGTGAAAGCCAGCTTGACGTTCTGATCGCTCTGAAGTCAAAACAAGAAATGATCGGAGAGATTATCGGATTGTTGCAATCACCTGCTAAAAATGTTATCGGCGCCCTTCAAAGCGGTGGAAACAAATTGGCTGGTATTTTGAAAACCTTGTCTGAGAAAGAGGACTAATATTAATAGCCAGGCTGAGCTCTCCGGGAGAAAAAATGGAGCTTTTAAAATCATCTTATTGTATAATCAAAAAATCTAAATAAAAATGGCAGATTTGAAAGCATTCGCAGAACAGCTTGTTAACCTTACGGTTAAAGAAGTGAACGAATTGGCTACAATTCTTAAAGACGAATACGGTATTGAGCCTGCAGCGGCTGGTGCGGTAATGGTAGCAGGTCCTGCTGCTGGTGGTGGTTCTGATGCTCCTGCAGCAGAAGAGAAAACATCTTTTGATGTGATCTTGAAAGCAGCTGGCGCAAGCAAACTTGCTGTTGTGAAATTGGTTAAAGACCTTACTGGTCTTGGCTTGAAAGAAGCAAAAGAACTAGTTGACGGTGCTCCAAAGCCTGTTAAAGAAGGAGTTGCAAAAGACGAAGCAGAAGCTTTGAAAAAACAACTTGAAGAAGCAGGTGCAGAAGTTGAAGTGAAGTAATTTGCTTTATACCAAAAGCCTATAATTCTTAGGAATGAGGCCTGATTAACGTCAGGTCTTTTTCCTATTTATGTGTATACCAAACGAAAAATACTTTTTTTGCGTTTGTACTTAGATAGCCCTTCATTTAATCCGGGTTTATCATTCTTCTTTTCAAATAATTTGCGCGAAACACTTCTTTACTCGTAGGAAAGGAGAATAGGGGCAGTTATTTATCTCTACGAGGCAATAGATTAGGTTTAAAACTAATTATTACGATTGCGGCGCGTAAAGGTTACTCCGGCGCATTAGTTTTTCTACTAACCCAAATCAAACATAGCCTTGGCTACAATTAAAGCAACAACACCTAGAAAAAACTTTTCAAGGATCAATCAGATTATCGATTATCCGGATTTGCTAGGAATCCAGGTACAATCGTTCCGCGATTTCTTCAGTCTTGATACATCGGTTGAAGATCGTTCCGGAGAAGGATTGTACAAAGTTTTCGCAGAAAACTTTCCTATTGCCGATTCACGCGACAATTTCGTGTTGGAGTTCATTGATTATCTTCTTGAACCACCAAAATATTCAGTCGATGAATCCATCGACCGCGGACTGACTTATGCAGTGCCGTTGAAAGCAAAATTACGTTTGATTTGTAATGATGCTGATCATGAAGAATTTGAAACCATTGAGCAGGAAGTTTTCTTAGGAAACATTCCTTATATGACCGAAAGAGGTTCTTTTGTAATCAATGGTGCTGAGCGCGTTATCGTTTCACAACTTCACCGTTCACCAGGTGTGTTCTTCTCCATGAGCAAGCACACCAACGGTTCTAAATTGTACTCTGCACGTATTATTCCATTCAAAGGATCTTGGATTGAATTCTCGACAGACGTTAACAATGTGATGTACGCGTACATCGATCGTAAAAAGAAATTCCCGGTAACAACATTGCTTCGTGCCATTGGTTTTGGATCTGATAAAGATATCCTGGACCTTTTTGGCTTGTCAGAAGAAATCAGTGCAACACCAACAAACTTGAAGAAAGCTGTTGGCCGTCGCTTGGCTGCAAGGGTTTTGAGAACCTGGACAGAAGATTTCGTTGATGAAGATACAGGCGAGGTTGTTTCGATTCAACGTAACGAAGTGTTGCTTGAACGTGATTCAACAATTTCTGCCGAGGATATCGAAGTGATTGTAGAGTCAGGACAGAAATCTGTCATTCTGCATAAAGAAGATATGAATGTTGCGGATTATAACATTATTTATAATACGCTGCAAAAAGATAGCTCAAACTCTGATAAAGAGGCGGTTGAGCAAATTTACCGCCAATTGCGTAATGCTGAGGCACCGGACGAACAAACTGCTCGCGACGTAATTCAGAGCTTGTTCTTCAGTGACAAACGTTACGATCTTGGTGATGTTGGCCGTTATAGGATCAACAAAAAACTAGGTTCTGACACGAGTTTGGACGTTCGCGTTCTTACAACCGGTGATATCGTTTCAATCGTGAAGTATCTGATCGGTTTGATCAATGCTAAGGCGGTTGTCGATGATATTGACCACTTGTCAAACCGTCGTGTACGTACCGTTGGTGAGCAGCTTTATGCTCAGTTTGGTGTGGGTCTTGCACGTATGGCGCGTACCATTAAGGAGCGTATGAATGTGCGTGATAATGAAGATTTCAAGCCCGTTGATTTGATCAATGCGCGGACATTGTCTTCTGTTATCAACTCATTCTTTGGCACAAACCAGTTGTCACAGTTCATGGATCAGACCAATCCGTTAGCTGAGATTACGCACAAGCGTAGAATGTCGGCACTTGGACCTGGTGGTCTTTCTCGCGAAAGAGCCGGTTTCGAGGTTCGTGACGTTCACTACACGCACTACGGTCGTCTTTGTACAATTGAAACTCCGGAAGGACCAAACATTGGTTTGATTTCATCCCTTTGCGTATTTGCAAAAGTGAATGGAATGGGCTTTATCGAAACGCCATATCGTGTAATCGATGGTGCTGGTAAGCTAACCGATGAGCTTATATATATGACTGCCGAGGAAGAGGATTCCAAATACATTGCACAAGCAAATGCTTCTGTGGATGACAAAGGAAACTTTACGGTAGAAAAAATCAAAACGCGTTTTGAAGGTGACTTCCCGATGGTTGATCCTTCGCAAGCATCGTTCATGGACGTTGCTGCAAACCAGATCGTTTCGGTTGCTGCTTCATTGATTCCATTCCTGGAACATGATGATGCCAACCGTGCATTGATGGGATCTAACATGCAGCGTCAAGGTGTTCCATTGTTGCGCCCACAAGCGCCAATCGTTGGAACTGGCCTTGAAAAGCGTGTTGCAATGGATTCAAGAGCATTGGTTGTTGCAGAAGGCGACGGTGTGATTGAATTTGTAGATGCTAAGAAAATCGTTGTTAAATACAATAGAACAGATGATGAGCGCCTTGTAAGCTTTATTGAAGATAGCGTTTCTTATGATCTTGTTAAATTCCGTCGTACCAACCAGGACACTTGTCTTAACCTTCAACCAATGGTTCTTAAAGGCCAAAAGGTGAAAAAAGGTGAAGCACTTTGCCAGGGATATGGTACAGAAGGTGGAGAACTTGCATTGGGCCGTAATCTATTGGTTGCCTTCATGCCTTGGCAGGGATACAACTTTGAGGATGCGATTGTAATCTCGGAGAAAGTGGTTCGTGAGGATATCTTCACTTCGATTCACATTGAAGAATTCGAATTGGAAGTGCGTGATACGAAACGTGGAGAAGAAGAGCTTACTGCTGAAATTCCAAACGTAAGCGAGGAAACGGTTAAGAATCTTGACGAGAACGGAATTGTTCAAGTCGGTACAGAAGTAAAAGAAGGAGATATTTTAATTGGTAAGATCACTCCAAAAGGAGAATCTGATCCAACTCCGGAAGAAAAACTGCTTCGTGCGATTTTTGGTGATAAAGCTGGTGATGTGAAGGATGCTTCGAAAAAAGCGCCACCATCGATGAAAGGTGTGGTTATTGACACTAAACTTTTCTCTCGCCCAACGAAAGAAGAACGTGCAAAACACAAAGACGAACTTCGTCTATTGATGAAAAAATACGGTCGTGAGCTTACTGCGCTTCGTGGACGTATCATCGAGAAGTTGGTTGCATTGGTTGACGGTAAAACTAGCCAAGGTGTTAAACACAAGTTTGGTGATGAATTGGTAAGCAAAGGAATGAAGTTCAATGTGAGAAACATCTCGGAGAACCTTTTCCCTGCAAACAACCCTTACCGCGATGAATCTCAATATGCAGTTGCCGAAGAAGTTAACTTGATCGGTGACGTGTTGACAGATTCTTGGACTGAGGATTCAGAAACCAACTTGCAAGTTTCGTTGGTTTTGAAAAATTACCTGAATGCCCGCAGTGAATTGATGGGCCGTTTCAAACGCGATCGTTTTGCACTTGAAGTAGGTGATGAGCTTCCAGCTGGAATCGTGAAATTGGCAAAAGTATACATTGCCAAAAAACGTAAATTGAAAGTTGGGGATAAAATGGCAGGTCGTCACGGTAACAAAGGGGTTGTTGCCCGTATCGTTCGTGACGAAGATATGCCATTCCTTGAAGACGGAACACCAATGGATATCGTGTTGAACCCACTTGGGGTGCCTTCACGTATGAACATTGGTCAGATATATGAAACCATTCTTGCCTGGGCAGGTCTGAAACTGGGTCGTCGCTATGCTACTCCGATCTTTGACGGAGCTACGGAAGCAGAGGTTGCGGCTGAGTTAAAAGAAGCCGGATTGCCAGATTGGGGACGTACATTCCTTTACAATGGTTTGAGCGGAGAGCGCTTTGATCAGCCGATTACAGTTGGTTTGATGTACATGATGAAGCTGGGTCACTTG
The DNA here is from genome assembly GCF_000428845.1 of Dyadobacter alkalitolerans DSM 23607. Taxonomy (GTDB): domain Bacteria; phylum Bacteroidota; class Bacteroidia; order Cytophagales; family Spirosomataceae; genus Dyadobacter; species Dyadobacter alkalitolerans. The sequence goes on from NZ_AUAS01000013.1 coordinate 71,403, forward strand.
GTTGACGATAAAATGCACGCGCGTTCTATCGGGCCATACTCGCTCATTACACAGCAACCATTGGGTGGTAAAGCACAATTCGGAGGTCAGCGTTTTGGAGAAATGGAAGTGTGGGCGCTTGAAGCATTCGGTGCATCGCACATTCTTCAGGAGATCCTGACAGTTAAATCCGATGACGTGGTAGGCCGCGCCAAGGCATACGAAGCAATCGTAAAAGGTGAAAACCTTCCGAAACCAAATATTCCGGAGTCATTCAACGTACTTGTTCACGAGCTTCGTGGATTAGCATTGGAGATTACACTGGACTAATATTAGTCGTTGGCGCGGGAAACCGCGCCATAATGAAATCAATTTGAGTTTCGACTAACAGACAAACGACTTTTTAATTATGTCTTTCAAAAAGAACAAAAAACTTAATAGTGATTTTTCCAGAATGACGATCAGTCTGGCTTCACCTGAGTCTATCCTTGAGAGCTCTTTCGGTGAAGTAACCCAGCCTGAAACCATCAACTACCGGACTTACAAGCCGGAGATGGGCGGATTATTCTGCGAAAGAATCTTCGGACCTGTGAAGGACTGGGAATGTCATTGTGGAAAATACAAACGTATCCGTTACAAAGGAATCATCTGCGACCGTTGCGGTGTAGAGGTTACTGAGAAAAAGGTGCGTCGCGAGCGTATGGGCCACATTGAACTCGTTGTTCCTGTTGCACATATCTGGTATTTCCGCAGCTTGCCGAACAAAATCGGTTACCTGTTGGGATTATCAACCAAGAAATTGGATCAAATTATTTATTACGAGCGATATGCAGTCGTTCAGCCTGGTGTTAAAGAAGAAGATGGCGTTGGCTATCTTGACTTCTTGACCGAAGATGAATATCTGGATATCATCGATAAGCTGCCTCGCGAAAACCAAATGCTTCCGGACACGGATCCAAATAAGTTTATCGCGAAAATGGGTGCGGATGCGCTTGAAATGCTTTTGAACCGGATTAAACTGGATGAGCTTTCATACGAACTTCGTCACCAGGCAGCAACGGATACTTCGCAGCAACGTAAAGCAGAAGCATTAAAGCGTCTGAAAGTTGTAGAAGCATTCCGTGATGCAAATACACGTATCGAAAACCGTCCTGAGTGGATGGTGATCAAGATGGTTCCGGTTATTCCACCAGAACTTCGTCCGCTTGTGCCTTTGGATGGTGGTCGTTTTGCGACTTCCGATTTGAATGACCTTTATCGCCGTGTTATCATTCGGAACAACCGTCTGAAACGTCTGATTGAGATCAAAGCACCTGAGGTGATCTTGCGTAACGAAAAACGTATGTTGCAGGAAGCGGTTGATTCGCTTTTCGACAACAGCCGTAAAGTAAATGCGGTGCGTTCAGAAGGTAACCGTGCATTGAAATCACTTTCTGACATGCTTAAAGGTAAGCAAGGACGTTTCCGTCAAAACTTGCTTGGTAAGCGTGTCGATTATTCTGGTCGTTCGGTAATTGTTGTAGGACCTGAATTGAAATTGCACGAGTGCGGTTTGCCAAAAGATATGGCGGCAGAATTATTCAAGCCGTTCATTATCCGCAAGCTGATCGAACGTGGAATTGTTAAAACTGTAAAATCAGCGAAAAAGATTGTAGATCGTAAAGATCCTGTGATCTGGGATATTTTGGAAAACGTGTTGAAAGGACACCCTGTGTTGCTTAACCGTGCTCCAACATTGCACCGTTTGGGTATCCAGGCATTCCAGCCTAAACTGATCGAAGGAAAAGCGATTCAGTTGCACCCACTCGTTTGTACAGCATTCAACGCTGACTTTGACGGTGACCAGATGGCCGTTCACGTGCCATTGGGTCAGGAAGCCGTTTTAGAAGCTTCAATGTTGATGCTTTCGTCACATAACATTCTTAACCCTGCGAATGGCGCGCCGATTACGGTTCCATCACAAGACATGGTTTTGGGTCTGTATTATGTTACAAAAGGCCGCGTAAGCACAGAAAACTATCCGATCATTGGAGAAGGAATGATTTTCTACGGTCCGGACGAAGTTATCATTGCCATTAATGAAGGCAAATTGTCAAAACATGCGAATATCAAATGCCGCCTGCGCGTTCGTAACGACGACGGAACATTTGAAACGAAAATGGTTGACACCGTTGCCGGACGTATCCTGTTCAATCAGGCTGTTCCTGAGGAAGTTGGTTACATCAATGAATTGCTGACTAAGAAGAAATTGCAGCAGATCATTGGTTTGGTGTTCAAATTGGCTGGTGTTGCCCGTACAGCTCAGTTCCTGGATGAAATTAAAGAACTTGGTTTCCAAATGGCCTTCAAAGGCGGTTTGTCAATGGGATTGAACGACGTAATGGTGCCAGACGAAAAGGTGAAATTGATCGAGCAAGCGAAACTGGACGTGGAAAACGTTTGGAGCAACTACTTGATGGGTCTTATCACTGAAAACGAGCGTTATAACCAGGTTATTGATATCTGGACACGCGTTAACTCACGCATTACAGAGACGTTGATGAAGCAATTGGAAACAGACCAGGGCGGATTTAACTCAATTTATATGATGATGCACTCAGGTGCACGTGGTTCGCGCGAGCAAATCCGTCAGCTGGGTGGAATGAGGGGTCTTATGGCCAAGCCTCAGAAAAACATCGCGGGTGGTGCAGGTGAAATCATCGAGAACCCGATCCTTTCTAACTTTAAAGAAGGTTTGGACGTTCTTGAATACTTTATCTCAACACACGGTGCACGTAAAGGTCTTGCCGATACAGCTCTGAAAACGGCTGATGCGGGTTACCTTACACGTCGTCTGCATGACGTTGCACAAGATGTAGTTGTGATCGAAACAGACTGCGGATCCCTTCGTGGAATTGCAATCTCTGCTTTGAAAGACAACGAAGATATCGTTGAGCCACTTTCTGAGCGTATCCTGGGTCGTGTAAGCGTTCACGATGTATTTGATCCTTTGTCTAACGAAATGATCTTGGCTTCTGGTCAGGAAATCACGGAAGAAATCGCTTCTTACATTGACGAAACGAGCATTGAAACAGTTGAAATTCGTTCAGTATTGACTTGCGAAACACGTAATGGTGTTTGTGCGAAATGCTACGGACGTTCATTGGCATCTGCGCATATGGTGAACATTGGTGAAGCTGTGGGTGTAATTGCATCGCAGTCCATCGGTGAGCCGGGAACGCAGTTGACACTTCGTACATTCCACGTCGGTGGTACGGCTTCCAACATTTCTGTTGAAGCAAACATCAAGGCGAAATTCGACGGTGTAATTGGTTTTGAAGATCTTCGTCTTGTTCAGTCTGTTAACTCAGAAGGAGATGACGTAACAGTAGTAATGGGTCGTTCAGGAGAGGTTAAAATTACTAATCCAGAAACTGGCCAGCTATTGATCTCAAATAACGTTCCTTATGGAGCACACCTTTTGGTAAAAGATGGTGACAGGGTTCAAAAAGGACAAGAACTTTGTACCTGGGATCCATATCACGCAGTAATCCTTTCGGAATTCACCGGAGTAGTATCGTTCGATGCAATTGAAGAAGGCATTACATATCGTGAAGAATTTGATGAGCAAACTGGTTTCCAGGAATCTGTGATCATTGAAACACGTGATAAAACCAAAAACCCGGCTATCGTGGTAAAAGGTAAGTCTACGTTGTTGAAAGATCAGACAGAAAAAGGCTATAACCTTCCTGTTGGAGCACGTTTGGTGGTGAAAGCCGGAACGAACATTAAAGCAGGTCAGCCATTGGCGAAAATCCCACGTGTTGTTGGTAAAACACGCGATATTACGGGAGGTTTGCCACGTGTAACTGAACTTTTCGAGGCTCGTAACCCGTCTAACCCAGCAACTGTTTCTGAAATCGATGGTGTAGTTTCTTATGGAGGTGTGAAACGCGGTAACCGTGAAATTCATATCGAATCAAGAGACGGAACACAACGTCGTTACATGGTTGCCCTTTCGAAACACATTCTGGTTCAGGATGGTGACTTCGTGAGAGCAGGAGATCCATTATCCGACGGAGCGATCACACCAGCTGATATTCTTTCTATCAAAGGACCAACAGCGGTTCAGGAATATCTTGTAAATGAAATTCAGGAAGTATACCGTCTGCAGGGTGTGAAGATCAACGATAAGCATATCGAATGTATCGTACGCCAGATGATGCAGAAAGTTGAGATCCTGGATGCAGGTGATACCAACTTCCTCGAAATGCAACCGGTTGACCGCGTTGTATTCCGTGAAGAAAATGATAAGATCCTGGATTTGAAAGTTATTGAAGACGCTGGTAGCTCTGAGACTTTGAAACCAGGTATGATCGTTTCTGTTCGTCGTTTGCGTGATGAAAATTCAAGCTTGAAACGTCGTGACCTGAAATTGGTTACTGCGCGTGATGCGCAGGCGGCTGTTGCGAAACCTACTTTGATGGGTATCACACAAGCTTCATTGGGTACTGAAAGTTTCGTTTCTGCGGCTTCGTTCCAGGAAACAACCAAAGTATTGAGCGAAGCAGCTGTTCGTGGAAAACGCGATGAACTGAAAGGCTTGAAAGAAAACGTGATCGTAGGTCACTTGATCCCAGCCGGAACAGGAATGCGTCAATACGAAAGCTTGATCGTTGGATCAAAAGAAGAGTTCGATGCTTTGACTGAATCTCGTGAGAAGCTTTCTCGCAAGAAAAAGGAATTAGTATAGGTCAATTCAAGTAAAATAAAAAGAGCCGGTTCTGCGATGTGGAACCGGCTCTTTGCTGTTTTAATACTAAATTTTAGTAATTTCCGCAGAGATAATCATTTGCTGCCAAGCACTGTAATGCCAATAAAACCAACCGATGGAAGATAACACAAAAGAAAACGAACAGCAGATCAATGTAGAATTGTCAGAGGAAATGGCCGAAGGAGTTTATTCCAATTTAGCCATGATCGCACATTCAAACAGCGAATTCATCCTTGATTTTATTCGCTTAATGCCGGGCGTTCCACGCGCAAAAGTGAAGGCACGAATCATTATCACGCCGGAACATGCAAAACGCCTCATCGCAGCATTGCAGGACAATATTCAAAAATACGAAGATCAATACGGCCAGATCCAAAGCTCACAGGATAACGAGCCATCATTTAATTTTCCAATCAGTTTCGGAGGGCCAGGCGGCGAAGCATAAGCATTTGATTGCAGCATTTATTGACCTATTCTGATAAGCGATTTAACTTTAAGTTGCTTACAGTCACCATCCTTTTGACATTTTTTGTAACTTCGGTATCTGCATAAGGACAATCATTTCCGAACCCAATCAATTCACCATGGCGTTATTCAAACTTTCAATTAACAACCGTGCCTATGACGCGGATGTGGAGCGGGAAACTCCGCTTTTATGGGTGCTCCGAGATAACCTCGGTCTCGTAGGAACCAAATACGGCTGCGGGATTGCGCAATGTGGCGCATGCACCGTTCATGTAGACGGCAAAGCGGTGCGCTCTTGTGTGCTTCCAGTTTCGGCTGTTGGTAAATCCAAAGTAACCACCATTGAAGGACTTTCAGAAAAAGGCGATCATCCGGTTCAGCAAGCCTGGGATGAGGTGGACGTTGCACAATGCGGTTACTGCCAGGCTGGCCAGATCATGACGGCGGCAGCATTGCTCAAAGAAAAACCAAAGCCAACCGAAGAAGAAATCGTCTCCACCATGAGCGGCAACATTTGCCGTTGCGGCACTTACCACCGCATTCGCGAAGCAGTGAAAGTAGCAGCATCCAAAACCAACTGACCATGCAGACATTAGAACAAACTTCGAGGCGCAATTTTATGAAAATTGCGGCTGCGGCAGGCGGTGGACTGTTTTTAGGTTTCAATTGGACCAATTCTTCTGCCTTACCAGTTGTTGTTGATGCCAAAAGCATTGCAGCCGGCTCTATAAATTTTAATAGTTATTTGTCGATCGGGACAGATAACATTATCACCATTGTTTCTCCAAATCCTGAAATAGGACAAGGAATCAAAACGGCGTTTCCAATGGTCGTGGCCGAGGAGCTGGACGCGGATTGGAAACAAGTGAAAACCGTTCAGGGAAACCTGGATACGGGGATCTTTGAAAGACAGGTTACCGGCGGAAGCGGCGCGGTCCCGCATTCCTGGGAACGCCTTCGCAAGGCAGGCGCAACGGCACGCCATCTTTTAATAGAAGCTGCTGCAGCCAAATGGAATGTTCCCGCCGCCGAGCTGACCACTGAAAACGGCAAAGTTCTGCATAAAACCTACGGCAAATCTGCCACTTACGGCGAACTGGCAGAAGCAGCCTCCAAGCTCACTGCTCCAACCGAAATTAAATTAAAAAGCGAAAAGGATTTCAAACTGATCGGACAATCCATTCGTAATGTTGATAACCATAATATAGCCACGGGCAAGCCACTTTTCGGACTTGATTTTTACAAGGAAGGAATGTTGTTCGCCTTGATCCAGCGGCCCAAAGCATTTGGATTAAAATTGAAATCCGTAGATTCGGCAGCAGCCAAGGCTATGCCAGGCATTGTGGATGTGGTAACCTTTGAAAATAGCGTTGCCGTCGTTGGGAAATCAACGTGGCAAGTGAAAAAGGCCAAAGACGCATTGAAAATCGAATATGAGAAAGCAGCAGAACTCGAAAGCACTGCCGATCATAATCGCATTTTTTCTCAGTTGATGGATAATGGCGAAGCAACCGTAAGGCGCAAAGACGGCGACGTGGACGCAGCATTTAAAAACGCTGCAAAAGTCATCAAAGCCGAATATCAATGCCCATTCCTGCCGCACAGCCCATTGGAACCCATGAACTTCTTTGCGCACGTGCGTGAGGACGGCGTGGAACTCGTGGGCCCGACGCAAACGCCCGAGCGCGCGCGTACGGAAGTAGCGAAAATCACCGGCATAGCACCCGAAAAAATAACGGTCGAAATCACTCGTCAAGGCGGCGGATTCGGTCGCAGGCTTTCAGCAGACTTTGTAATCGAAGCCGCGCATGTTTCCAAGCTCGTGAAAGCACCGGTTAAAGTGGTTTGGACGCGGGAAGATGATATGACAGGCGGCACTTACCGCCCCGCAGTGCGTTACCGTTTCGAAGCAGCATTGGACAAAGACGGAACCATGATCGGTTACAAGTTGCGCGGAGTTGGCATGAACTCCGGAAATTCAACAAGAGAAGATAATTTCCCTTCCGGATCCGTAGACAACTTGCTAATCGATTCGGTTGAGCACAAATCCCCGATCACAACGGGCCCATGGCGCGCACCGATCACCAACTTCCTTGCTTACGCCGAACAATCGTTCCTCGACGAAGTCGCTGAGGCAGCAGGCAAGGATCCGGTCGCATTCCGACTGGAACTGCTCGAAAAAGCGAAAAAATCACCCGTTAATGCGGTTAAATATGACGTGGACAGAATGATCGCTGTGGTGAAAATGGCGGCGGAGAAAAGCAACTGGGGCAAAAAGAAAGGCGTTTATCAAGGGTTCAGCGTTTATTTTTCTCACAGATCTTACGTAGCGCAAGTAGGTGAGATCGTAATGCAGAAAGGCAAGCCGGTTCTTAAAAACGTCATTGCAGCAGTCGATTGCGGCATAGTGATCAACCAAAGCGGTTCTTTGCAGCAGGTTAGGGGTGGCGTCGTGGACGGCTTGGGCCACGCAATGTATGGCAACATGACATTCAAGGACGGCGCGCCGGATCAGACCAACTTCAATGGTTTCCGCCTGATCAGGATGAACGAAATCCCGGAAGTGGATGTGCATTTTGTGAATAACGGCATATCTCCCACAGGTTTGGGCGAACCAGCATTGCCACCTGCTGGCGCTGCTATGGCCAATGCATTTTATAAAGCAACAAAACAGCGCTTGCGCAACCAGCCTTTTGTAAACGAGGAAGCTTTCAAAGGCATTTCTTAACATTGCATAGGCTTACATAATTTAATCAGACAGTAAGAAGAAAATGTCCATTCGCATTTTTATCTTACTGTCTTTTATTTAATCCCCCATCATTCCTGAACCATTATCATGAAGAAAATCCTTCTGCTGATTGCCTGCATATGCCTGCTCATTACTGCATTCCGATTCGCCGATTTCCCGGAGGCAGTCATCTCAAACGGCATCATCAATGCGAAGTTAATGCTGCCGGATGCCAGCTCCGGCTATTATCGTGGCGTGCGTTTCGACTGGGCAGGACAGGTTGCCAGCCTTGATTACAAGGGACACTCTTATTTTGGGCAATGGAACAGCACCTATGATCCCAAATTGCATGACGCCATTATGGGGCCGGTTGAGGAGTTCGTCGCATTGGATTTTGATGCGGTAAAGCCAGGGGAGACATTCGTAAAAATTGGCGTTGGAGTCCTGGTTAAGCCTGATGATAAAAAATATTCATTCGCAACGAACTATGAATTGAAAGATGCAGGTAAATGGACTGTTGATAAGAAGAAGGATAACGTAACATTCACGCATACATTGAAAGATGCATCAGGCTACGGTTATGTGTATACAAAGACATTAAAACTGGTTAAAGGAAAGCCCCAACTCGTTTTAGAACACAGCCTTAAAAATACCGGCTCAAAAGAAATTTCAACCAGCACTTACAATCACAACTTTTTCATGATCGATAAAGAGCCAACGAACGAGCATATACGGATCGTTTTTCCCTTCGAAGTAAGTGGGGAAGGAGCAGGTTTTGGGACCATTATCAATGTAAAAGGCAAAACGCTCAATTATGCAAGGCCGGTTGTAAATGGCGATCAGATATTCAGCAGTGGGCTGAAAGGCTTCGGGTCAGGCGCAAAAGATTATGATATACGCATTGAAAATACCAAAACATCAGCTGGCGTAAGAATTACGGGTGATAAGCCTTTGGAGAAATTGGTATACTGGGCTAGTCCCACCACCTCATGCCCTGAACCCTACATTCATATCAGCGCAAAACCGGGTCAGGAAACAAAGTGGAACGTCAACTATGAGTTCTACACTTTTTGACCCGCTAAACCTTAGCGTTATAGTTCTATTCTTGATTCGTGCAAAAGCAAACACTTTCTCACTAGAATTACTTCGTAGGTGAAAAATTTATTTAATGCTGTTCCAACGATTTCAACGCAGGCAGGTTGGGTAACACAATGCGCAATTTGTGGATAAGATACTTATTGTTAATAAGATAACTATTTTGATGTCTAAGACCCTCGGTCTAAAAATGCCTCTGATTAATTTTAAACAGACAATATTGAAATAAAATTTGATAGCACGAAAATGTCACCCTTAGGAATAGTTTTGGATGTCACTGCGAGTATCAGACCATCGACAACTAAACTGAACTAAGATGAAAACTTTAAAAGCACTTATCCTGATCGCAGCACTGGGATTTTCTGCCGCAAGCTATGCGCAGACTGTTCCCACAACGCCAACATCCCCATCGCAGCCACAGAGCGTGCCTACGCAGGATCCAACCACCACAACGCCTTCATCGTCTAATCCGACGACTGAGAAAAAGGCAGAGTTTAACTCTCCTCAGTCGCCCGTAAAGCCTTCAAATACACCGTCGGAGGATACATTGATTAAATCCCAAGGTGCTTCCGGCGCAGTAATGAAGGATTCGCTTATGCCAGCGAGTGATAAAAAGATGGATAGAAAAAATCGGAAGAAAAATAAAAAAGATGCCAACGCAACCGATACAAATTCATCAGGCTCAGCAACTGAAGCTGACAGAAAACCATAATCATCAACGAACGAAAATCAAAATGCCCGAAATTCAATTTCGGGCATTTTAATTCAATGCAATTGCTTGAATGGTCGGGAGACGAAAGTCGTTGTGAAATCAGTAATGTGCAACTTGCTGGGGTACAGCCGGTTCAAGATCTGATTCTAAAAAAGGCTGGGTAACCACTGCTTTATTCTCATTTACCCAGGTACACCAAACTTTTCCGTTATAACTTCTTTTCGTTACAGGTGTTGAGTTACCATTTACATAAGTTACAATATCTACAATTTGATATTCATCAACTTGCATAATACGGGTTCCGTTCTTCTCCTTCACCCAGTCATCCTTCATATAGTTCAATGTGACCATCGGTTTATGTGTTTTCGTCCGATGGTGTTTAAAATTTTATGCCACTTTTTAAAAGCCCCAAAACATAAATATAAAATTTTAAAATGTCATATAGAAACGTAGAACTACTTGTATTCAACTTGTGGCAAGAATTTTATATAAAATAGAAGATCCGTTGTATAACCCGGGTTACAACCGATATGCGGCGTATAAAAGGTTAATTCCATTTATATTACATTATTTGAGTATTTTTTAGGACAATTAAATTAGCATATCATGAAACATGCAGACACTAGAAAAACGATATTGTCTTTAAGCAACGAAAGTTTCAAACACTATCTTTTGCTTCGTTATGTAGATGATTCCAGCGATCCGAAATGGAAGAAGCTAAGCTTTGTTTCCGTAGAATTGATTGCGCCGGAAGTTTGGATACAGCTTCATAATTACGCCCGTGCAGATGTGGAAAGTCAGGGAGGGCGATTGGTTGGCTATGAGGTAATCGATGAGAAGCTCGTCCGACACGATAGCATTCGCTCCAATTCATGGCCGGCAGATTGGATGTGGGTTATTCAAAAGTGGGACAATTGAACGAATAATTTAATGCAAGCCGTTCATAATTTAATAGGGAACGTGAGCAACGAAAAAAGGGGACAGAAGTCCCCTTTTTTCGTTGCTATATCAATAAAAATCACGGTTCATTACTAGATTGCACCTTTTTGGCAACTGCCTTTTTGATGCCTCCCAGCAAGCTTTCCCTGAAAATAAAACATAGCGAGAACAGGACTAACGTAAAGCCCAGCAACACAACAAAGCCGAGATAATCGCTGTTGAACGCATTGTTCAGGAAATGGCCCAGCAAAACGACCACCATGATCACAATCATAAATATAATGATCGCAATAAACGCGTAGTAGGAAAAAGGTGCGGTGATCTGGGCAATTTTCGCCTTGATCTCAGCCCTGATCGCATTCAGCTTGTCATCGATGAACTGCGTAACCGTGTCCATCATTTTATGCGTAACTTCCTTTGGATTAACAGAGGTTGTGGCGTGCTGTGCATCTGCAACAGCCTGTGCTGGCTTATCCTGTTCCATTTCCCTCCTTACCATGAGCACCGCATGCTCATTAGGCGAGATTCCTACACCGTCTGTTTTCGCATAAACTTTGGTAAACTCTGCCCCGAAATAGAGGATAATAGAGGAATAATAAACCCAGGTCAAAAGGATGACGATTGAAGCGGAAGCACCGTAGGTTGCACCAAGATCCTGTTTTCCAAGATAAAAGCTGATACCAAACTTGCCAATTGCGAAAAGGATAGCCGTAAATGCCGCGCCGACAATGCACTCTTTCCAACGCACATGGCCATCGGGCAATATTTTAAATATGACAGAAAAAAGTGCCGTAATGATCGCCATTACCAGGACGACATTCAATACAGAGAAAAAGATCACGGACACTTCCGAGAAATAGCGCTCCAAACGCGCGCTCATCAGGTCAACCAGAGTATTCACACCCAGGGAAACGATGAGCAAAAAACCTAAGGTGATAATGATAGAGAAAGACAGCAGCCGGTTTTTAAGATATTGCAGCCATCCTTTTTTGGGTTTGGATTTGATAGACCATATGTAATTAATCGAATCCTGTATCTCGGCAAAAACCCCGGTCGCACCAATGAGCAGCGTCACAATCCCGATTGTGGCGGCAAGTCCTGATTTATTGGATAGCTCCGCATTTTTTATCAACTCCTGCAACTGCAAGGCAGCCTCCTTGCCGACCAGACCACTTATTTGCCCAAACAGCTCACCTTGAAATGCTTCCTTCCCAAATACAATGCTTACGATCGAGATGATCACCAGCAGCATTGGAGCAAGGGAAAAAATAGTGTAATAGGATAGCGCGGCGCTTAATTTAAGGCAATTGTCTTCCATGAACTCTGAAAAACTGTCCTTGAAAAGCGATAAGAAAAACTTAGGTTTTGATGTAGTAGCGTCCATTGTGAAGCATGCTTTCGTGTAAACGCCATTGGTAAATATCCATGCCAGTTTGGGCCGCATTGCTGCGGGTATGATTTTTAAAGAAGCAGGCATCAACATTCAACAACTAATAATTCCAATCATGAAAAAGGTAATTGCAAGCTTGATATTTACTTTCGCTGTTTCTGCATCGGTATACGCACAATCTACTACGCAGTCGACCAATCCGAAACAACAAGGAACTGCTACTGCGGACAGCAGCAAATCCGGCGGAAAAAATGAAGGAACAGATACGCAGGGAACCACGCAAGGTGCCAATCACGAGATAGGGAACTCGAATGCCACCCAGCCTGGCAAAGCCGGACAAGTGAATGGGTCTAACAAAACCAGCGGAACGGGTAAGGAAGGTAACGGCGCCAATGGCAAATCCAATGTGAATAAAATGAACAAAGGAGACGCTACATTGAACAAAGGAAACAAATCAACTCCGAAGAAAGAGAACTGATCGAAAGGTAGAAACTGATTAAATAAATTGGTAAGAATGGTCTGTCCCGTCATTGGGCAGGCTATTTTTTTATAATTAAATCGAAAAGATGATCAGTCATAATGTGTCAAATCCTTGAAGTGGATTCGCGTACGATAAGCTCTCCCGAAAGCACCACTTCTTCGCCTGCAAAACCTGCTTTTTTAACGTGGATCAACAACAATTCACAGCTCTTGCGACCGATTTCGTAAGCAGGCTCAGCTACGGTGGACAATGTAGGTGATATAATCTCACAGATCGGATCATTCGTAAACCCAATAACACCGACTTCTCCCCCAATCCGAATGTTTTTACGCTTTAAAGCCACCATCGCACCAATGGCTTTACGATCATTGACTGCAAAAATCGCGTCAGGCTTTTCAGTATTTTCTGTGAATAGCTGGGCAACATCCGATTCTCCGTCTTTTTGAGAAAATCCCGAATAAACCACCCAATCATTATCAAAATCCAGGTCATGCTCCCGGAGTGCTTGCTGATAGCCGCGAAGTCTGTTTTCAGTCAGCAAGACACCTTTTGGGCCGGTAATATGCGCTATTTTTCTATATCCCCTTTCAATAAGATGATTTACAGCCTGATAGGCGCCGTTATAGTCGTCCTGCATGACCTTTGAAATACTGATCTCCTCGGGAACACGATCAAAAAACACAACCGGAAGCCCGTCGTCAATGAGTTCCTGGAAATGCCTGCAAGCGTCGGAAGGTGAAGAAACGCAAGCCAGTAAACCGTCCAGGCTGCTTAATGAAAGATCATGAACGATCTTTTTTTCCAGCTCCGGTGAATCGTTTGTAATGTACAAAATAATGCTATAACCCTTATGCTGAGCTACTTCCTGAATGCCGGTAATAACCGTTGAAAAATAATAATTGGTTATAGCCGGGATGATCACGCCAATCTTATGCGTGCTGCTTTTGACCAAACCCGTTGCATTAAAATTAGGCTTATAATGCATTTCCTCCGCTTTTTCTAGCACCAGCGTCCGCGTCTGCGGGCTCACGTCATAGGCATCCCGCAACGCCCTGGAAACCGTCGCGACGGAGATGCCGAGTGCTTTTGCAATGTCCTTGATGGTGGCTGGTCTTCGCATTGGTTTAGGGTCTGAAAGCTTGAAAAAACGTCAGTCGCTTTCGATAACGTTCTCGTTAATAATTAACTGCAATGTCAGCGATAGCTAATCGAATCGTTGTAAAATTGTAAGTATATCAAACTAAACCCATGAAAAAAAGAGATTTCCTCAAACTTACCGGGCTGAGCAGCATCGGGTTGCTAAATGCCGGTTATGCAGGTGCCAGCCCGCTCGATCTGCCTGCCAGGATCGTCCCTGCGGCTCCGAAGTTTAACATGAGTGGTTATGCCGCGCCGAAAATTGAAACCGTTCGTATCGGATACATTGGGCTTGGTAACCGGGGCGGCGGGGCCATTCAAAGGATCAAAAAGCTGGAAAATGTGCAGGTAACCGCACTTTGCGATATCCGGACAGAAAAAGCCGAGGAAGCAAAAAAAACTTTTGAAGGCACGGGCCATAACCCCAAAGTGTATTCCGGAACGGCCGATGCCTGGAAAAAAATGTGCGAGCAGGAAGATCTCGACCTCATTTACATTTGCACGCCATGGAGCCTGCATGCACCAATGGCCGTTTTTGCAATGGAACATGGCAAGCACGCGGCCGTAGAAATCCCCGCCGCCGTCACAGTGGACGAATGCTGGCAGCTGGTTGAAACGTCAGAAAAAACAAAGAAGCATTGTATGATGCTCGAAAACTGCTGCTATGATTTTTTTGAATTACTAACCCTTAATATGGCCAGACAAGGCTATTTTGGCGACATTATTCATGCCGAGGGTGCTTATATACACGACATTTATGATTCCTTTTTTGATAAATCCAAACGTTTCGACCTCTGGCGTCTGAAAGAAAACCAGCGTAACGGTAACCTCTATCCGACGCACGGGCTGGGGCCTGTTGCGCAGATCATGGACATTAACCGGGGCGATAAGATGGATTATCTGGTAAGCATGGCAAGCAACGATTTTATGCTGCAAGCACGCGCTGAAAAGTTGGCGGCCGAAGATCCCGAGTTCAAACAATTCAAAGGGAAAAAGTTTCGTGGGAACATGAACACGACAACCATCCGGACTGCAAAAGGCAGAACCATCATGTTGCAGCACGACGTGACTTCGCCGCGCGTTTATTCCAGGCTGCATGTGATCAGCGGCACCAAAGGCTCCGCGCAAAAATATCCATTGCCCGAAGGCCTGGCAGGAACTCCCGAAGGACGCATTGCCAAGGGTCATGAATGGTTGAAAGACGCGGAATTTAAAGCATTGGAACAAAAATACCAGCCCGAAATCGTGAAAAGAATCGGCGAGCTGGCAAAGAAAGTAGGCGGTCACGGCGGCATGGATTTCCTGATGGACTGGCGCCTAATCGACTGCCTCAGAAACGGCCTCCCACTGGATCAGGACGTTTATGACGCCGCTTCATGGAGCGTGATCTCGCCGCTGAGCGAATGGTCCGTAGCGCATCGCTCCAATTCCATCGACATTCCCGATTTCACTGCCGGGGCCTGGAAATCCAACAAGCCCGTAGACATTGCCCTTTCGCAAGGCGGCAATACGGGTGTGAAATCGTAATTTTTGAGTTAAAATAAAATCTTAATCAAGAACAGATTGTAATGAAAGTTGTCATTTCGGAGACTAAGGAAGAGTTGGGAACACAAGCGGCAACGCTTGCAGCAGAGCTGATCCGCAAAACCATCGCAGAAAAGGGGTTTGCGAACATTATCCTCGCCACAGGAACCAGCCAGTTTCAAACTTTGGAACAATTAATAAAAGAAGAAAACATAGACTGGGACAAGGTTACCATGTTCCATCTCGATGAATTCATCGCTTTACCATTGGCCCATGCAGCGAGTTTCAGGAAATATTTAAAGGAACGTTTTCTGGATAAAGTGCCTCCGTTAAAAGCCGTTCACCTGATCAATGGCGAAGGCAACATTACGGCGGAAATCGAGAATCTGAACAGCATTATCAGCAACCACCCGATCGACGTAGCATTGGTGGGCATTGGTGAGAACGGGCATCTGGCTTTCAATGATCCTCCCGCAGATTTTGAAAACGAAAACCCATATCACGTCGTGAACCTGGACGAACCTTGCCGCATGCAGCAAATGGGAGAGGGCTGGTTTGGTTCGTTGGACGAGGTGCCCTTGCAGGCCATTAGCATGACAGTGAAGCAGATCATGAAGTCGGAACACATTGTCTGCTCAGTGCCGGATGAGCGTAAGGCGCTGGCTGTGAGGAATAGTCTGATGGAGGAAGTAAGCAACATTTATCCGGCGAGCATCTTGCAAAATCATGCACATTGCACATTTTTCCTGGATAAAAGCTCCGCATCCCTGCTGTCCGAAAGTGTGATTGCCTAACCCAACTACGATATGAAACCTGAAAATCCGGAGGGAAACAATGAGCGGCGGGAATTTTTGAAAGCGTCATTGACTGCCATGGCAATTCCGCTTAGCTTTGACATTCATGCAATTTCAAATTTTATCCCAGCGCAAAACATGGTTTCTGAAAACGCATCTTTACCTGGCAAAAGCATTATCGGCGACTATGGAAGCTGGGCTGCCTCATTATTGAAGCCCGTTCCGCCGCTTTCGTTCAGGGATCCCAAATGGAAAGATCTTGCAACCTGGAAAAAAGAAGCCTATGCAAAAGCGCAGGAACTGATCGCCAGCCCGCCGAAGTCACCTTTGCCAAAAGTTACGGTCGAAAAAAAATACATTTACGACGGTCTGGAAATCGAAGAAATTTCCTGGCAATTGCCGTACGGCCGCAAAACCCAGGCCATTGTATTGAAGCCGCAAGGCACCACCAGGCCGCTTCCTGCTATCCTGGGCTTGCATGACCATGGTGGTAAGAAGTATTTCGGATATCGTAAAATTGTCAAAACCGCAGATGAACAGCACCCGCTGCTGGTGGAGCACCGCGCAACCGATTACAGCGGAATAGCCTGGGCCAATGAAGTCGCCAAGCGTGGCTATGTGGTGCTGGTCCATGACACGTTCACATTCGGGAGCCGTCGCGTCATGTATGAAGATGTGGAAGGTTTAACCTGGGGCGACGTGGACACAACGGGAAAGTCGGACCAGGATCCTGAAAAAAGTGAGCACATTGAAACCTATAATCAATGGTCCGGCGCGCACGAGCATGTCATGTCCAAGTCGCTTTTCAGTGCCGGGACAACCTGGCCGGGCGTTTTCCTGGCCGAAGATCAGGTCGCGCTCGATATTTTGGAAAAGCGTAAGGACGTGGATCCGCAACGTATAGGGTGTGGCGGTTTGTCTGGTGGCGGTTTGCGGACTGTTTATCTGGGCGGAATGGATCCGCGCATCAAATGCGCAGTATGCGTTGGTTTCATGACCACCTGGACAGATTTGATTTTAACAAAATCTGTAACCCACACCTGGATGACTTACACGCCGCTTTTGCCCAAGTATATGGATTTTCCAGAAATCCTGGGGCTAAGAGTGCCCTTGCCAACATTGGTTCAGAACAACAACCAGGACGAACTTTACACGCTTCCCGAGATGAAAAAGGCAGATAAAGTTTTAGGAGATGTGTACAAAAAAGCGGGTGCACCGGATAAGTATCTGGCCAAATTCTACGACGGCGAACACAAGTTTGACGCTGCAATGCAGAAAGACGCATTCGACTGGTTTGACAAGTGGCTTAAATAATGTTGAAGGTCAGAGTCATAATCAATAATAAAATAGTAATCAGGAGACTCACCATTATGGATGAATCACAAAATTGCTTACATTTACGGGTACGTGCCCGTAACCAAATCACTCATGGCAGCTCAATCCACTTCCCGCAGACATTTCATTACAACTGGCTTAACCGCAGCCGCAGGGTTGTCGGTGATCGCCAATCCGCTTTTTGCAGCGCGGTCAGGAGCCGTTGACAGAATTCGTTTGGGCATCATCGGCACGGGTTCCCGGGGAGCCGGCCTGTGCACATTGATCAAGGAAATGCCGGAAATTGCGCTGGTAGCATGCTGCGATACCATTCCTGAAAACCTGCAAAAGGGATTAAGCCTGGCCGAAAAAGGAGCAAAAGGTTATTCGGATTATCGCAAGTTGCTCGAAGATAAAAGCCTGGATGCGGTCATTATAGCCACACCGCTCTATCTGCATTATCCCATGGCTGTTGCCGCTATACAGGCTGGGAAGCACATTTATCTTGAAAAATCAATGACTTACGACATTCCGCAGGCCATTGATCTGGTCAAAAAAGTGCGTGATTCGAAACTCATTTTTCAAATCGGCTATCAGTATCGTTACTATGGCCTTTATCATCGCGTTAAGGAAATAATCAAGGAAAACTGGCTGGGCAAAATCACCCATTTCGAATGTCAGTATAACCGAAATTCCAACTGGCGTTTTCCTGTAAAAGACCCGAAAATGGAGCGCCAGATCAATTGGAGAATGTATCGTGAATATTGTGGCGGTCCGCTTTCTGAGCTTTGCGCGCACGAAATTGATGTCGTAAATTATCTCGTCGACAGCCATCCAATGAAGGTGGTCGGGCTGGGAGGCATTAATTATTGGAAAGATGGCCGCGATACTTACGACAACATCCGGACGGTTTACGATTATCCGGGCGGCGTGAAAGCCAGCGTAACTTCGGTGTTATCAAATGCTTATAATGGTTATAGCATCAGGATTTTAGGGGATAAAGCAACCGTGGAAATCCTGCGCGATAAAGCATACATTTACGCAGAATCCACCAACAATGCCAAAGGAACCGTGGACGGGGTCACAGGCGCAACATTGGCTGTGACCACGCAAGGTAAAGGCATGGAAGTAGTTTACGGAAAACCCGGCGAAGAAAGTCTGGAACCCACCGTTTATGCTTTGCAGGATTTTATAAAATGCATTAAGGATAAAAAACAGCCTATTTCCAATGTCGAAACGGGCCGCGACGGCTCTATTGCGATCCATATGGGCAATGCGGCTGCGGACACGGAAGCTGTGCAGATCTGGAAACCGGAATACTCCGTTTAAGCCATGCGGCTTTCAAACTATAGACAATTTTTGCTCGCAGGCATAGCCATCCTGGTTTTGCCTGCTTTTTGCATTCTGGATATTCGGGAAACTAAATCGTTCAAGCGTTTTCAAATCACTGGTTTAGCACAGGGAACGAGCTATGCGATCACTTACTATGCTGGATTTGAATCAGTGAGAAAATCGCAGATCGACAGCATTTTCGGCCAGCTGGATCATTCACTTTCTATTTATACTCCCAATTCAATCATCAGCCGGTTCAATGCATCCGATTCCGGTGTGGACATTGATGACCATTTTTACAATGTGGTCAGGAAATCGCAGGAAATTTTTAAGGAAACGGAGGGCGCATTTGACATAACCGTTTATCCACTCGTTCGGGCGTGGGGATTTGGGAATGAACGGGTTAGTGCCATTCCGGACTCTGCTGAAATTCAATCTTTAATGCCTTGCATTGGCTCGGAAAAGCTGCATTTAAGCCATAGCCGGCTTACTAAGGATCTGCCTTGCATTAAAATTGACGTTAATGGCATTGCACAGGGTTATAGCGTAGATGTAATGGCTAATTTTCTGGAATCCAATGGTATATCAAATTATTTGGTCGAAATAGGAGGAGAAATAAGGGTTAAGGGTAAAAAGTATCCCGAAAATACGGCCATGTCCATCGGCATTGAAAAACCTGCTGAAAATGAATTCCAGGCCGCAGGCATCCGGCAGGTTATTCAGGTTCCGGATGGCGCGGTTACCACATCGGGAAGTTACCGCAACTTCCGCAAGCTCGGTTCGCGGCGGATCTCCCACATTATAAATCCGAAAACGGGTTATCCCGCATCGACAGAAATAATCAGCGCAACCGTGATCGCCGACGATGCTATAACCGCCGACGGATATGATAATGCATTGCTCCTCATGGGTTTAGATCATGCAATGGAATTTTTGAAAAAGCGTAAAAACCTGCACGCCTATTTCATTTTCCAAAAGCCGGACAGCACCATTGCCGACACAACCACCGCCGAATTCAGTAAGTTTTTAAAGCCCTGATAGAAGCGTTTATATTCCCAAACCTTCATTGTAACCACTTCTGCCATTTTCGAGAACGTTAACGGTAACGTTCTCGCTACTATTTTCAGCAAATGTCATTGAACCAGAATGAATTCATTGTAACATTGTTCTGTCTCCAAATTAAATTCTGACTAACGGCGAAATGCAGGTTTTAAATTTTCACAATCTCCCATTGTGAAGCAGAATTGCTATGCGAAAAAAATGATAACCAAACTCTTATGAAACTAAAATTACGACAGAACAAATCCATGAAGATCTGCATGACGCTCGCATTGCTGACGAGCTTGTTGTGGATAGGGCCTATGTGGCTTGGGCAGAAGCTTCATGCGCAAGATTTGAAAAACATTTCGGGCAGTGTCCTGGACAGCGTGACGACCGTTGGCCTGCCTGGCGTTTCGGTGATCGTGAAAGGCACCCAGCGTGGAACCACCACCGATGCCGAGGGTCGTTTTTCGATCCAGGCGGGCGGTTCGGAGGTGCTGACTTTCAGCTTTGTCGGATATAATCTGAAAGAAATCCCCGTAGGAACGAAATCGGTGATAGAAACCACGCTGCAACCAAGTGTAAATGCATTGGATGAGCTGGTTGTGGTCGGTTATGGCACAATGAAAAAGAGTGATTTAACAGGCGCGGTGATCCGGATCGATGCCAAAACATTTAAAAATCAGCCCATGACCCAGCTTACCGACATGCTGACCGGAACCGTTGCCGGTTTCAATGCGAACCAGGGAGCAACGGCGGCAGGCGGAAGTTCACTCCAAGTACGCGGTCCCAAATCGCTGAATGCGTCCACAAATCCAATGGTCGTGATGGACGGAGTGATCTTCAACGGCAGCATTGCGGACATTAACCCGGCCGACATTGAAACGATGGACATTCTGAAAGATGCCAGCTCAGCGGCCGTCTTTGGCGCAAGAGCAGCAGGTGGCGTCATTTTGATTACAACCAAAAAAGGCGCAACCGGAAAGCCAATCATTAATTTCTCTGCAAATGTGGGGATTACCGAGCCCACCAATGACTTCAAGCCTTTCGATAAGGATGGTTATCTCACATTCAGGAGGGATCTGCTGAAAGCCACGAACCCGAATAATCCCACGTTCTACTATGATAACCCGACCCAACTGCCTGCTGGCGTGACCATTGACCAATGGCGGAATGCAAGTAACAATCCGCAGCAGGACAACACCCAGGAATGGCTGGGACGCCTGCGTTTTTTTCCTATTGAAACTGAAAATTTCCTCGAAGGCAAGTCTGTGGACTGGTATAATGAGGTCATACGGAAAGGTAAACGACAAAATTACGATGTCAGCATCGGCGGCGGATCGGATAAAGTAACCTATTACTGGTCATTGGGTTATCAAAATAATGAAGGCGTTTTACGCGGGGACAAATTTTCAACCATCCGGTCACGATTGAATGTAGATTTCAAGGTTACCGACTTCCTGAATGTAGGTGTGAACACGCAGTTTGCTGACCGGGACGAGAGCGCCGTGACGGCAAATCTGGGCCAAATGTTCATTATGAGTCCTTATGGGTCCATGTTTGAAGACAATGGCGACGTTTCCTGGTATCCCAACAGCTTCGCAACAGCCAATCCGCTGATCAATTATTTTGGGCAGGAAAAAATGAGAAAGATCAACACTTTGTTCGCGTCCATGTATGCGAAGATCAAGCTGCCCTTTGGTTTCGACTACAAAATTTCTTTCCAGCCACGTTATGAAACGCTGAAAGATTATAGTTTTTGGTCGTCCAAAACGCTGGACGGCGGTTCTACACGCAGCAACGGTTACGGAACACGCGATGATTCTTCCACGTACGAATGGATTCTGGACAACCTGCTGCACTGGAACAAAGAATTTGGCGCACACCGTTTTGATCTCACATTGCTTTACAGCTCCGAGCGGAACCGCGGCTGGGCTTCCACAATCAGCAATCAGACTTTTGTACCCAATCAAAATCTCGGATACCACGGCCTGCAATATGGCACAAACCCCGCATTGCTGACCAACGACACGCAGATTACGGGTGACGCCGCAATGGCGAGACTGAACTACACATTATTGGATAAATATCTGATCACGGCGTCGCTCCGGAGAGATGGCTTCTCCGCGTTTGGAACAAAACAACCAAGGGCAACTTTCCCGGCAGCAGCGGTGGCCTGGAAAATTTCGGAAGAAAAATTCTTTCACCTCGATTTTGTAAGTCAAATGAAGCTCCGTGCTTCCTGGGGAGTGAATGGTAACCGCGATATCGGCGCATATTCGGCCCTTGCGCAACTTCTTTCGACCCAATATTATG
Organism: Dyadobacter alkalitolerans DSM 23607; assembly: GCF_000428845.1. Taxonomy (GTDB): domain Bacteria; phylum Bacteroidota; class Bacteroidia; order Cytophagales; family Spirosomataceae; genus Dyadobacter; species Dyadobacter alkalitolerans. The sequence continues at coordinate 93,403 of NZ_AUAS01000013.1, forward strand.
ATGGTTCCAATGTGCAGGTCGGAGTTTACAATAACTCGCTGGCTAATCCCGATCTGGTTTGGGAAAAAACGCGCTCTATTAACCTCGGGCTGGATTTGAGCTTGTTGAAAAACCGCGTGGATCTGAGTATAGAATATTATGATATGACCACTACGGATTTGTTAATGAACCGCTTACTCCCTGAAATCACAGGTTTTAAGAACATTACATCCAACCTGGGTGAATTGGGAAACAAAGGTTTTGAAATGACAATCAACACCATTAACACCGAAAAACGCAATTTCAGCTGGCGATCGAATTTGGTTTTTTCCTTTAACAGAAACAAGATCAAGCGTCTTTTTGGGGATTATGAAGAAAAAACGGTGGATGGAAAGACCGTTACCACCGAGCTGCCGGATTATTCCAACGAATGGTTTCCCGGACAAGCACTGGACCGAGTCTGGAATTACGACGTCACGGGAATCTGGCAGTTGAATGAAAAGGAGGCGGCAGAAGTCTACAAGCTGCAACCGGGCGATTTCAAGGCAACGGATGCAGACGGAAATGGCAAATATGAGGCATTAGCAGACAAAATGTTCATCGGTTACCGCCAGCCCCGGTTCAGGGTTGGGCTCCGGAATGAATTTACATTCCTCAGATATTTCTCGGCATCCGTGTTTTTGCGGGGTGAATTTGGTCACATCGCACCTTTCCAGGAAGGTTTAAGATCAGGCGGATCAGACACTTACGATCGCCGCAATACCAATGATTTCCCTTATTGGACGCCGGAAAACGGCAACAACGAATATGCGCGGCTTAACACCAACACAAACGTTTTCGGCGGCGGAATCCAGATTTACAGACCCCTTTCCTTTGTGAGGATCCAGGATGTGAACCTTTCCTATGCATTGCCCGGGGCAATATCTGAGCGGTTGAAATTGAGCAGCTTACGCATATTTGCGTCTGTACGCAATTTATACAGTTTTGATAAATGGCCCGGCTGGGACCCTGAGTCGGTTAATGTCGCCATGCCCCGGAATTTTACACTCGGTTTGAACTTGTCATTGTAATTAGAAGAAATCAAAATCATGAAACGTCTCATTAACATATCCCTGGCAATGGTTGTGCTGCTTTTGACACAATCGTCCTGCGACAAAGACTGGCTGAAACCGGAACCATTGTCTTTTTTCAGTCCCGAAAACGTATTTACAGACAAAGCGGGTTTCGAATCTTTGCTCATCACCATGCGCAAGGATCTCAAAACAGAGAACACAGGCACAGCGTCCACATCCACGATCATGCCGAACCTTACCATGGAATTTGCGGCATCGGATCTGGCCTCGCCCTGGTCGCAGCTGGATTTTTACAATCTCACCCCGAACACCGACATGTATTACCGCTATCTGTCGATGTTTACAGTCATTTATTCATCTGTTAAAAATGCGAATGTGCTCATTTCCAGGATCGATGACATTGAATGGAAGTCCGATCAGGAGCGGAATGCGATATTGGCCGAGGCTTACTGGCACCGCGCTTACTGGTATTATCGTTTGGTGAATTCCTATGGCGATGTTCCTTTTATCAATGAAGAAATTCAGGGTGCCAAGCTCGATTTTCGCACGCATAGCCGCTGGGCGATCCTGGCCAAAATCCAGTCGGATACGGAGTATGCGGCGGAATGGCTGCCCGTTGCTGCCAAGCCCGGTGTCATTACCAAAGGCGCTGCCCATCATTTACTGGCAAAAATTTATCTTGCCAACCTGGAATTTGATAAGGCCATTGAAGCTGCTACGAAAGTCATTAATGGTCCCTATGCCTTAATGAACCAACGTTTTGGACTGGATGCGGACAAAGCTTACCGCAATCTGATCTGGGATTTGCACCGCTCCAAGAATTTCAGCATCGCCCAGAATACGGAAACCATTCTGGCATCCATCGATCGCTATGAAGCGCCTCCGGGAGCCCGCTCGGAAGGACTTTACACAATGCGCATGTATAATTGCCAGTATTTTCAGCCACAGGTTTTGGATAGCCAGGGAAAGCCAGGCATGGTCAGGAGCGGGCCTATGCTGGATTCGCTGGGCATTGGCAACGCAAATGTGCGGCTGACGGGTTATTATCAATATGATATCTGGGCTTATAAAGGGCAAACCTGGAAAAACACGACCGATTTGCGCCGAAGCGACATCAACTGGGTGGATAAGCACGAGCTGCGCTACAATAATCCTGCATCGGTAGACTATGGAAAACAGGTGAATATTGCGTTCCTGGCCAACCCGATCGATACATTCAAGCACGTGTACGCAATGCCGCATTACATTATGTACAACCCCATGGACGATCCGCTCGCCCGCACTGTGGGCGGCAATGGTGACTGGTATATTTTCAGGTTAGCAGAAACTTATCTGCTGAGAGCCGAGGCGTATTATTGGAAAAATCAGCATGCATTGGCAGCAGCAGACATTAACAAAGTCCGTGAAAGGGCCAAAGCATTGCCTATTTCCGGTGGCGAAGTGACAATCGACTTCATCATGAACGAGCGCGCCCGCGAACTGTTCGCCGAAGAGCCACGCCATTCGGAACTGGTAAGAGTTTCTTATATTATGGCAAAATCCAACCTGGGCGGCTACAATCTGGCCAGTTTCAGCGAGAAAAACTTTTTCTACGACCGCGTCATGCGTTACAATAACACATACGAAAAAAAGGTGCAATTGCTGGGTAACACCGCTAATATGGCCCCATTCCATGTCCTATGGCCGATTCCTTCCCTGGTTATTACAGCCAATACCAAGGGAGTGATCAATCAGAACGTAGGCTATGACGGAGCCGAGCGAAATGTAGAACCGCTGATGACGATTGAGTAGGGAGGGCATTGTGCTTGCGCTTCGGCTCCGCTCAGCGTGACAGGTCGTTTAGCTAGGACTCGACTTTGTTACGTAGGCGGTGCCGGCGGGCGGCTAAGCCAGACCGGCCGTTCAGCGGACGCAGTCGCCAATCTAAAAGCCTGTCACGCTGAGCGGAGCCGAAGCGTAAGCACTATGACCCCCAAACCACCACTTTTACCAACCATGAAGCACGACCATCCAACCCAGCCACCCGAAAAAAGCCTCATTGGCGCATACGGAAACAATTTTGCCAATCTTGCAAAAAAGCCAGGAACATTATCCTTCCGAAACGCTTATTGGGAGAACCTATCTGACTGGCAGACAAAAGCCAGGGCGAAAGCGGCTGAGTTGCTTTCTGCGCCTGAAACGGGGAAAATGCCGGTGGTGAAGGTGGAGAAAAAGTATGTTTACGATGGCTTGGATATTGAAGAACTGTCCTGGCAATTGCCTTATGGGAAGCGTACTAAGGCTGTTTTTTTGAAGCCACAAGGAAGCTCAAAGCCTCTGCCCGCCATTCTTGCGCTGCATGATCATGCGGGGAAAAAGTATTTTGGCTATCCGAAGTTGGTAAAGACTTCCGACAACCAACCTCCGCTGATCGTAAAACACCAGGCTGCGGTTTACAGCGGTAACGCCTGGGCCAACGACATTGCCAAGCGTGGTTATGCTGTGCTGGTGCACGACACATTTGCTTTTGGAAGTCGGCGTGTATTTTATGGTGATGTTGAAGGGTTGGATCACGGCCCGTTGAAAACGCAGGATAAAACGGACCAGAATCCGGACGAGGAAGCTCACATTTTGACCTATAATGAATGGTCCAAAGAGCATGAGCATGTAATGTCCAAATCCCTCTTTTGTGCAGGAACAACCTGGCCGGGCGTTTGTCTGGCAGAGGACCAGGCAGCATTGTCTGTGTTAAGCGCCCGAAAAGATGTTGATAACGAGCGTGTTGGATGTGCGGGACTGTCCGGAGGTGGCGTTCGGACAGTTTATCTGGCTGGTTTGGACAACCGTATTAAGTGTGCGGTTTGCGTTGGTTTTATGACCACATTCAATGACCTTGTGCTGAATCGGTCTTACAACCATACCTGGATGACCTTTGCGCCGTTGCTGGCCAACTATATGGATTTTCCCGAAATACTGGGTCTGCGCGTTCCGTTGCCCACTTTGGTCCAGAACAATAACCAGGACGCTTTGTTTACATTATCAGAAATGAAGCAGGCAGATGATATTTTAAAACAGGTTTTCAAAAAGGCAGGCGCAGCGGAGAAGTATAAGGCAGGTTTCTACGACGGTCCACACAAGTTCGATGCACAAATGCAGGCTGACGCATTTGACTGGTTCGACAAGTGGTTGGCTTAGCCTATAATCCAATATTTTTCAGAAAGCCTTCCCGGTAATTCTGCCCGATGGGAATTTCTGTTCCATTGATAAAAACGCGGTTTCCTTCAATGTGGCTTATTCTGGCCTTGTTAATGATGAAGGAACGGTGAATGCGCGGAAACAATGTGGCCGGCAGCAGCTCTTCAAAGCCTGAAAAGGTCATAGCCGGCATAAGCGTGTGCTGCGTGGTAACGATTTTGGTATAATTTCCGCTGGCCTCAGCATAGAGCAGCTCGTCGTGCTGGATTTTGTAGATCTTGTCGCCGGCTTTTATAAAAATATAATCCGTTGTCTTATCATTAGAAAGCGCTGCGACTGGCCCGGGCTGCTGCAAATGTTCCAGCGCCTTGTCCACAGCCATGATGAAGCGTTCCAGCGAAAACGGCTTCAACAGATAATCACAGGCCGAAAGGTCGAATGCATCCACTGCGTGCTCCTTATATGCCGTGGTGAAAATTACTTCCGGTTGCTTTTTAAGCGTTTTCAAAAAAGCGATCCCGTCCATAACAGGCATATTGATGTCCAGGAACAGGATATCCACTTTTTGCTGCTGCATCACGGCCTTTGCCTGCAACGCATTGCCGCACAAGCCCACCACTTCCAGGTTATTCAGATGCCCGCAATAGGTTGTCAGGATATCCCGCGCAATAGGCTCGTCGTCAACAATAAGGCAATTAAATTTTTGCATGAATGGGCTTCCAATGATGGTATTTTACTTGGTCTTCAACCTTAAAACCACCTGATAAAAAGTCTCTTCGTTCTTTATGGCGAGTTCGTGTTCATTGGGATAAAGCAATTCCAGCCGCTTATTTACGCTTGCAAGCCCGAACCCGCTGTGTTTTTCCACGACTGAAATTTGTCTTTCTTGCTTATCGTGGGAGTTTTTGATAGAAAAAAGGATCAGGTCTTCCCAGGTTTTTAATTCGATAGAAATATAGATCTTTTCATCCGCCGTGTTCTTGGAATGTTTGAATGCATTTTCAATAAAAACAATCAGCAGCATAGGGGCAATTCTGATGTCGGCATTTTTAATTTCTTCAAAATTCGTGGTCAGGATCAGCCGGTCACCAATGCGTATTTTTTCAAATTCAATATAATTCTGAATGTAAACCAGCTCGTCTTTCAGCGGAACAAAAACTGCATTGGCTTCATAAACAGAATATCTGAGCAGGTCCGAAAGCTTCAAAAGCAACGGCGGGATGCGCTCGTGCTGCGTGAGCGACAAACCGTAAAGGTTATTCAATGTATTAAACAAAAAATGCGGGCTCAGCTGCGATTGGAGCAAATGGAGCTCACTTTTGTTGTGCTCCGCCGCCGCGCGAGCCTCTTTCAACTGATTCTGCGTAACGCTGCGGCCAAGTTTAATAAGCATTCCCAGCGACAGGCCACTCAGCAAAAAAGGAACCCAGTATAGCAGCAGGTTCAGCGGCCCGTAATCGTCGTGAAGATATTCGGCATGCACAAACAGGAATACGATACTGCCAAACGTGATAACAGACAGTGCAACAAGGATCTGATTAGAGACCGTTTTATGTTTTAATGCCCAAAGTTGCCCGAAATGCCTGCCCAGAAAAATGCAGAGAATCAGGCAGCCCGTCGCTGCGGCTGCCACAGCTTCATCATTGTTGGTGCCAACTGAATTAGCAAAAGCATCAGCAGCCAGCCAAATCGGCACCGCCGCTATCGCCGCCAGCACATAATACAGGTTGTCGCGCACAATTTTCACCGCTTCATTATCTTCTAACTGCTTCATGGCCGATGCTGGTTACTATCTGTCAAATACGTCACAAATGTCCATAACCCCCATAATTTAATAAAGTTTTCGGGTCAGAAATGGCTTGCTTCCTGACGAAACGTCGTTTGGGTTAGTCGAACTGGTTTGACATGCGAAAAAAGCATTCTGTCAGCAAAAAGCCCAGGTCTGACAGTCACATTATTAATGCGATTTCTTCGCTTCTATATTTGAACCGTCAAAAAAATTGACTGGCCATAAAAACGGAAAAGATGAAAACGTACAACATGATCCTGCTTTTTGCATTGCTCTGCTGCCATGCGATCGCACAAACACCCGCACCCCAAAAAGTGCCAATCGAAAAAGCGCCGGAAAAGGCCAAAGATATTAATTTGAATGAAGTGGTTATTACGAAAAAGAAGCCGCTTATTGTCCAGGAAATTGATAAAACGGTTGTGAATGTGGAAGCAATGATCAGTGCGGCGGCCAGCAACACTTTGGAAGTTTTGGAAAAAACACCGGGCATTTCCATCAACAGCAGTGGCGAGATCAGTCTCAACGGCCGTAGCGGCGTGCTGGTGCTGATCGACGGGAAAAACACTTACCTGTCGGGGCAGGATCTTGCGGCATACCTGAAATCCTTGCCGGGCGGCAACCTGGATAAGATCGAGCTCATTGACAATCCATCGGCGAAGTACGACGCTTCGGGCAATGCGATCATTAATATCAAGCTGAAGAAGAACAGGATCGGTGGACTTACCGGCAGCGTCTCCCTGGGTGCATCGCTTGGCAAATACGCCCGGAACAATGATGCGGTTAACTTGAATTACAATCACAAAAAACTGAACCTCTTCGCGAACCTGGGCTATAATTATGAGAAAAACTATCGCAAAGATCATTTCGACAGGCGCTTTTTCAGTGAAGGCGGCGCACTGATCTCGACGGTTGACCTGCAAAATAATGTAGTGTACAAAGACCGCGGTTTCAACGCCAATATCGGAATGGATTATGCAGCAACTGCAAAGACAGTGTACGGTTTTATCTTCAATGTAAATAAGGGTGGGAGAAATGGTGTGTTTGATTATGAAAGCAGTGATTTTGATTCAAAAAATCGGCTGGAACGCACCGGAGAAGGCGATACGCGAGCCAAAGACACCAGGACGAACCTGGGTTTCAATTTCAATTTGCAACATAAATTTGATAACAAAGGCAACGAGCTTTCAGGAGATATTAACTATCTGAACTATAAATCAAATGGAAATCAGGCCTTGCAAAACTTCGCCTACGCACCGGAAGGCGCATTAATCGGACAAGAAACGTTCCGTTATGTCATCCCGGCCGGCATTGACATTTATACAGCCAAAGCAGACTACGTGCACCCACTGAAAAACAAAGCAAGGATTGAGGCGGGTTTCAAATCGAGCATTGTGGACAATGATAACCTGAACGAATTTTACAATGTGAACGGCGCTGAGCAGACGATTGATAATAGCCAATCCAACCATTTTAAATACCATAAAATATTAACGCATTGTATTTGAATGGGCAGAAATTGTGGAAACGGCTGGGCGTTCAGATGGGATTACGTGCTGAAAATACATGGGTTAAGGGCAATCAGCTGGGCAACGACGAAGTGCGGGGCAGCAGTTTTACTAAAAACTATACAGGACTGTTCTCGAGCGCCTACATTAGCTACAAACTGGATACGCTGGGCAATAATACATTGGGCCTGATGGCCGTCAGAAGGATCACCCGACCGAACTATCAGTTGCTCAATCCGTTCCTTTTTTATCGCGACCAATATTCGTACATATCCGGAAATCCGATGCTTAACCCGCAGTATCAGAGCCGGATAGAGTTAAAATTTCAGCATAAGCAGTTCCTGAATATGGGTTTGAGTTACAACAAATTTTCGGATCTTATTTTCCAGACCACAGAGGCCGTTAATGACGTTTTCACTACAAGGCCCAAGAATATTGCAGGTGGATTTATGGTTTTACTGAACACAACCGTGTCTACTTCTCCCACCGAATGGTGGTATCTGAACTATACCGCCCGCGTTTCACACATGGGCATTAATGGTCGCGTTTACACGGAAAACCTGCATTTTGACACGAATATTCTGCGTTTGGAAATAAATAATTTCTTCACGATCAGCCCAAACTGGAATGCAGAGCTGGGCGGTTATTACGCCAGTCGCGATATGAACGGGCAGACATTAACCCAGGGAATGTATCGGGTGAACGGTGCTTTGCAGAAAAAGATTTTGAAGGGAAAAGGCAGCCTGCGCGTTGCATTCGATGATTTGTTCCATTCGTGGGTTTATAATAACAGGTCGCTGAGCCTCAAACAGTCCGAATATTTCCAAACCAGTGAATCAGATACCCAGCGCATTAGTTTCGCAATGACCTACCGGTTTGGGAAGGAGACCTTCGCACGGAAACGTCGCCATAATAACAATGCTTCGGACGAGGAAAAGGGCAGAATTGACGGTTAACAGCGACCGCAGGAACATTCAGCTGATTATTTACGGAGGCAAATGGTCTCAACGGTTGGTTTTGGAGTAGAATGATTGTCGCAGGAAACGACCGGATTATTTTCGAGTAAATTATGAAAATAACCTGCTTAACAAAATAATAAACCTGTCCAAACTGTTGGATAAAGGCTGAATTGTTGCTGTCAAAGCACTAAACCAAAACCCGTGATGGAAAAAAAGAGTACAACAAGTGAAAAGTCAACCTCTTCCAGGAGAGACTTTGTTAAAGCTGCAGGTGTGACCGCGGCAGGTTTTATGATTGTCCCAAGGCACGTGCTGGGTGGAAAAGGCTTCACCGCACCCAGCGACAGGCTGACGGTTGCGGGTGTAGGAGTAGGCGGAAAAGGGACATCAGATCTAGCGAGCTTTGCAAAAAGCGGGAAAGCCGACATTGCTTATTTATGCGATGTAGACGACCGCCGTGCTGCTACAAGCATTGCCAATTATCCCAAAGCCAAGTATTACAAGGACTTCCGGGAAATGTTTGAAAAAGAATCCAAAAACTTTGACGCAGTTTCGGTTTCCACGCCCGACCATACGCACGCAGTTGTAGCCATGGCGGCCATGCAGCTAGGTAAGCACGTTTATGTGCAAAAGCCGATGACACATGATATCTACGAGGCAAGAAAACTCACAGAAGCTGCTGCAAAATATAAAGTGGTGACCCAGATGGGAAATCAGGGCTCATCCGGCGACGGCGTAAGGACATTGCACGAATGGTACGACGCAGGCATCATTGGCGACGTCGACACGGTTTATATCTGGACCAACAGGCCGATATGGCCACAAGGCATTCCCTGGCCGTCCGAAAAACCACCGGTTCCAAAGGAACTTGATTGGGATCTCTGGCTCGGAACAGCACCTAAAAAAGATTATGTAGAAAACCTGATCCCGGGAAGCTGGAGAGGATGGTGGGATTACGGAACCGGCGCACTAGGCGACCTGGGCTGCCACTTGATGGAAGCTCCGTTCCGCGTGCTGGGGTTGAAATATGCAACGGATATGCAGGCAAGTGTCGGCAGTGTTTTCACGGCTTTCGGCAAGAGAGGCATTTTCCCTGACAGTTGCCCGCCATCAAGCCACGCAACATTAACTTTCCCCAAAACAGCCAAAACAAAAGGCCCGGTAACCATGCACTGGATGGACGGCGGCATTAAGCCGGAGCGTCCGGAGGAACTTGGCCCGAATGAGTTGTTCGGAGATGGCAACAGCGGTATTTTGTTTGTTGGTTCAAAAGGCAAAATGATGGCCAGCGAATACGCTGCTAACCCACGTTTGCTGCCATTAACCAAAATGCAGGAAGTGAAAGTAAAACAAAAATTCGCCCGCGTACCAGGAAGTGCAGACGGTCACTACGCACAGTGGGTGGAAGGCTGCATCGCCGGTTACGGTAAGATGGAGCTAAGCTCACCATTCGAGCTAGCAGGTCCGCTAACCGAAGCAATCCTGGGTGCCAACCTCGCCATCCGCGGCGCAGATATGCCAAAGGCAAGAGAAGACGGAAAAGGCTTTACCTATCCAGGAAGCAACATGAAAATGCTTTGGGACGCTCAAAACATGAAGGTTACCAACTTCGACGAAGTAAACCAATTCGTCCGCCGGAATTACCGGGAAGGTTGGAGTTTGGGAGTTTAAGCTCTCAATAACTTTTAGCAAAAAAGGCCGTGACTACAATCACGGCTTTTTTGTGCCCTAACTCTTCCTGCGATACAGGTAGGGCGCCTTGTTAGCGGCGCCGGTGAATTTCTTTTCCAGGCGTTCCAACACATTCAGATCCAGGATCTTCTTTTGGAAATTGTTTCTTGCAAAAGGTTTGTCGAAAATGGTTTCGTAGAGCTCCTGCACATCTTTCATCGTAAATGTCTCGGGCAGGAGGTTGAATGCGATCAGCTTTTCGTCCAGGTTGAACCGGAGCGATTCTAATGCTTTTTCTACAATCTCGTTGTGGTCAATGATCATTTCCGGCAGTTCCTTGATGTTGTACCAACCAATGGACGAGTCCAGTTCTGTTACTTCCGGGACGACCTTATCCAGTTCCACAAGCGCATAATAACCGATTGATACGAAGCGTCTTGTAAACCAGTCGAATTCTTTACCATGTTTTCCATTCCCATGAAGCAGGTCCGGATTCAGTTCAATGAGTTTATTGATAAAAACCAGGCTGTTTCTTGCGGCTTTTCCAAAGATGTAGAATTGATCCAGATAGATTTCGCTGATTCCGGTCCGTTGCTGAAGAATGCGGTTTGCCGCTGTATCAATGTCTTCGTCCTGAAAAACAAAACCACCGGGTAAGGCCCAGAAATCACCGTTGAAATTGAGCTTAGGCACCAACACTTTCAATTGCTTGTCGTGATAACCAAATATCACACAGTCGATTGACAACTGCTCAATGTAATTCTGTTCACTCGGATTACGCATCATGTAGGTTTAGGAAATGTGGTATAATACAAATGTAAAATAGAAAAATATTTATTGTCTAATTTTTAGACAATAAATAAATTAATGATAACTTTGCTTTACTTAATCAAAACTAAGATAACGGATGAAAGTAAAGTCTCTACTATTAAGCATGCTCGCTTTGAGTTTTTGCTTAACGTTTCAATCTGCTGACGCGCAAACCCCAAAGGTGAATGTGTTGGTTTTCAGTAAGACCGCTTCTTTCAGGCACGAGTCCATTGCTGCCGGAAAAACAGCATTGACCAAAATGGCGAAAGACAAGGGTTTCGGTGTCAGCTTTACGGAAGATGCCAGCCAGTTTAATGAGCCTAACCTGAAAAAATACAATACTGTTGTTTTTCTAAACACAACAGGCGATGTGCTGACCAATGAACAGCAAGTTGCGTTTGAGCGATACATTCAGGCGGGGGGAGGTTATACAGGCATACATGCCGCCACAGATACGGAATACGAATGGCCATGGTACGGTCAGCTCGCTGGCGCTTATTTCCTGGATCATCCCATGACACCCAGCAATGTGCAAAAAGGGAAATTTATCGTGACCGAAAAAAATCATTGGGCAACGCAAGGGATGCCGGATGAATTTGAAAGAACGGATGAGTTTTACAGCTTCAAAGACATTTCACCCAAGATCAAAGTTGTACTTAAAATTGATGAAAAGAGCTATATAGGCGGTAAAAACCCCGATTTTCACCCGATGGGATGGTATCAGGAATTCGACGGCGGCCGCTCGTTTTACACGGCGATGGGACATACGGACGAGACATTCTCTGATCCTCTTTTCCTGAACCACCTGTATGCCGGGATTAAATATACAGCCGGCGGTGATTCACCAAAAACAGTGGATTTCTCCAAATCCCGACCTGAAGAGAACCGCTTTACAAAGGTGATCCTGGAAGAAAAGCTGGATGAGCCTATGGAGCTGAGCGTGCTGGACAGAGACCGTATCCTGTTCATTCAGCGCAAAGGAGAAGTGCGGCTTTATAATGTCAAAACGAAAGAATTGAAGAACATTGCTAACATTCCTGTCAGTACAAAATACAAAAACAAAGAAGGTAAGGAATCGACAGGCGAGGATGGGCTTTTGGGTTTGAACAAAGATCCAAACTTTGCTCAGAATCATTGGATTTACCTATATTATTCCATACCCGAAGCGCCTAAGAATGTGCTGGCAAGGTTTGAAATGAAGGGCGACCTGCTGGATCTTGCAACCAAAAAAGTGCTGCTGGAAGTGGAGACGCAGCGTGAAGAATGCTGCCATACGGGTGGTTCAATTGCCTGGGACAAAGCGGGTAACCTATATTTATCGACAGGGGATAACACTAACCCACATGGCTCGAATGGTTACAGCCCGAGTGATGAGCGCGAGGGAAGATCAGCCTGGGATGCGCAGAAATCTTCTGCCAATACGAATGATCTTCGTGGCAAAATCATACGCATTAAGCCGCAGCCGGATGGAACTTACACCATTCCGGAAGGCAATCTTTTTGCCAAAGGGACCCCGCAGACGTGTCCGGAAATTTTCACAATGGGTCACAGAAACCCATTCAGGATCTCAGTGGACCAGAAAACGGGTTACGTATACTGGGGTGAGGTTGGTCCGGACGCAGCCAAACCGGATTCTAGCAGAGGACCTGCCGGGCATGACGAAGTAGGGCAGGCTCGTAAGGCTGGGAATTTTGGCTGGCCGCATTTTGTGGGAGATAATAAGGCATATAACAAGTTTGATTTTGCAGCAAGCAAGTCTCTGGAAAAGTGGGACGTTGCCGCGCCCACCAACAATTCGCCGAGCAATACTGGCTTAAAAGTGCTTCCACCGGCTCAAAAAGCATTCATCTGGTATCCATATGGTGCATCAAAGGAGTTTCCGTTAACAGGTAGCGGTGGCAGAAATGCAATGGCAGGCCCCGTTTTTTACTCGGACGGCTTCAAAAATGCGACTAATGCATTTCCGGCTTACTACAACGGCAAACTGCTTACTTACGACTGGATGCGCGGCTGGATTATGTCTGTGACGATGGATCAGGAAGGCAATTATGCTGCTATGGAGCGGTTTATGCCCAGCTACAAGTTCTCCAATCCGATGGACATGGAATTTGCAGAAAACGGAAATTTGTATATGCTGGAATACGGAACAGGCTGGTTTTCAGCGAATGATGATGCGCGCTTAATCCGCATTGAATATAACGGTGGCAATCGCAAACCGCAGATCCAGATGGCTGCTAACAAAATGGGCGGCTCTGCCCCGCTTGCTTTGAAACTAGATGCAAAAAGAACGGTTGATGCCGACAATGATGTGCTGAACTATTCATGGAAAGTCACTTCAAAAAATGGTTTCTCAAAGCAGATCAACACTCCGGAAGCGAATTTGACGCTTACCAAGCTGGGTGTTTACAAAGCTACTTTGACCGTTAATGATGGTAAAGGCGGCGTCAGCACGCAGTCGATGGAAATCACGGTTGGCAACGAGCCGCCGGTATTAAGCCTCGATATGCCGATGGGTAACAAGTCGTTTTATGCTGCCAACAAACTTTTCAATTATGATGTAAGAGTTTCTGACAAAGAAGACGGAACATTGGAAAAAGGCATTGAGGCAGACCGCGTTGCAGTGAACATTGATTACCTGGCCGAAGGTTTTGATAAGATCGCCATTGCGCAGGGACACCGTTCGGCAGATGCCAGCGCTGCATTTGCTCCGGGCAAAAAACTGATCGAAGCCAGTGATTGCAAAGCTTGCCACAGTGTGGATAAAAGGTCGATCGGTCCTGCTTACCGCGAGGTCTCAGCCAAATACAAGGGCGATAATTCGGCCGTTGAGAAGCTGACTAAGAAAGTGATCGCTGGTGGGGGAGGCGTTTGGGGTGAAACGGCCATGGCAGCGCATCCCCAGCTTTCAGCAGCAGACGCTTCCGAAATGGTGAAATACATTCTGAATGTGACCAATGAAAAGCCGAAGGAGAAATCAATGCCTGCAAAAGGCAGCTATGTAGCCAAGGTTCCGGCGGGCGATAAAGGCAAGGGCGTATTCATTGTAAGGGCTGCCTATGAGGATAGTGGCGCAAGCGGCTTGCCATCATTGAAATCGGAGAAAACGCTTGTATTGAAAAATGCAAAAATGGATATGCACAATTTCGATGTGTATGAAGACATGATGAAGATAGCAAATGGTGGTATGAACCTGGCTATTGCTTCGAAATCAGGATGTTATGTTGTGCTTAAACAAACAGATCTGAGCGGAATTTCGGAGGTGCAGTTGCAAGCCATCGCACCAAAGCCGCAGGTTAATGCTGCCGGTGGAAAAGTAGAGCTGCGGCTCGACAGCCCTACAGGCCCGGTAGTAGGAACGTCCGAATTCCTCGAACCGACCGAAAAAATGGATTTCAAACCAAACATCCTAAGTATTCCAATCAAACTGGCAGGGCAACCGGATGGCAAACTGCACGATGTTTACCTGGTATTTACCAATCCCAAAGCCGATGGACATTCGCTGATGGTTGTGCTTGGAGCGGAGTTTAAGCTTGCGGAAATAAGTAATTAAAGAAAATAACAGTCAGTCTATCAATTTTAATTAACCAGAACAATGAAAAGAACCTGTATGGCCTTCGTATTTTTGTTTTTAGGATTTGCTATTAACGGATTTTCCCAAACCGCAACAACGAACGACTTTTTCCTGGGTAAGTGGGAAGTTTTGGTTGTAGGCACTCCCGACGGAGATTCTAAACTGGTGACCGAATTAACCCGGGAAGACGGAAAACTGACCGGCGAACTGAAAGATCCGACCGGAAAAAACCCAAATGCTTTGCCAATCTCAAACATCATGGAGGAAGGTAACAAAATGACCATTTTCTTCGAAGCCCAAGGAACAGAAGTGTCTTTGGACCTGGCAAAAGTAGATGACGATCATTTAAAAGGCTCGGTAATGAACGGAATGTTTGATGCTACGGCGGTCCGGATTAAGGAGTAGGTTGGAGTTAATAGCTGAGTAATAGTTTAGCCCGAAAATGAGGTTTCATTCAAAATGTTTGAAACCTCATTTTGGGCTTTTTATTTTCCATGGATGATTGCTTTGCCTGGCAATGTCGCCAAGGGTTCATTCCGTTCATTGATCAAGAAAACTTTATATACGTAAAGTCCGGGCACAGGATTGGCGGGCAGCCAATACCATTCATTTGTGAGTGTTCCCGGTAAGACTGTGATAAGCTTATCTTCCACAACAATGCCCTGCTGATTGTAAATGACAGTCCGGATGGCGCGTAGTTCGGCATTTTTTGCCGCTTTAAGCTCGAAACGCAAATACACTGATGTTGGATTAGGACTTACTACGAGTTCGGTAGGCGGGTTTTCATCATCAACCACTTCAACCCCACAATGCTTTAAGAATATTTCAACCAGCGAAGTGTCCGGCGGAAGCAGTCTGTCATCCGACAATAGCACCGTCACATTCGGATCAGCTGAAATGGTTTCCTTATGTTGTAATAATCTGTCATTGAACTCCACAGTGACTAATGGTGGCACAATGTCCTTCGTATTCTCAGAGGAAAATGTGGTTTTTGTCCTGATCATTTCCCAGTCAATGTCCAGTTCTGCAATGTTGTTACTTGTGTTTAGTTCCTCAATCAAATGATCAGGATCTACACGGACCTGGACTTTTTGGATATCTTTTGAATTAAGAAAAGTTACTTGTAATGTGTTTTGAGCAGGAAAAGATTTCAGCATTTGTGTTTTAACAACATTACCCTGCTTCCCAAAATAGGTCACCTTAACCTGCACGTCTTGTCCGGCAACGAATCTGCCGTCATTATGCATTTCGACTTTAACTTTTAAGGAGTCAGACGATTCAAACGACTGGCCCGCCGATTTTGAGTGTAGTGAAATGCTTTCCTCCGGATCAACTGAATAATCAGGTCTGCCTACCGTGACGAGCCGCAATGCCGGATCACCCTGCAACAAAGACTGATGCACATTGGCAATGCTGTATTCATCCTTATCCTTCGTGACAATGTCACTGGCAACTGCCATCTGGATTTTTCCGATCGGCAAGTGCACGGTGGCCGGGTCTGTGAACATATAATGATACAATCTGCGCAGATATTTCGCGGAGGGGCTTACGTAGCTTTGAAAGGAATTCGAAATGATTGCGATAGCGCCGCGGTCAGGGGCCAGCAGCCAGTCCAGCGAGAGGGTAATCCTGTCGTCTGACTTAGGCGTTTTCGGGTTCTGGTTGGATCTTCCGGTAAATATATTTCCTACCCCACAGCCATTAAAATACATCATCGGATACTTACGCAGGTTATTGTAGTTGCGAGGCGCATCGGTAATGTAGCCGAAATCCAAATCGGTGATGTAAGTCGACCCATGGCCAAAAAAAGTGATCAGCCCGGCTCCTGCATTGACATCTGCCGTTATGCTGACGGGTTCTGGCTCGGCCATCGCCTGTTGTTTGACATATTGTTTCACTTTACCACCCAGCTGACCGTTTTGAACATCGGGTTCCAGGATGCTTAGCAGCCCTTTTAATTGTGTGATCTCGCCGACGGTTTTGCCGCCATTCAGATGCAGGACATTCTTCCGCCAGGCGTAATCCGTGCTGTTACTTTCATACTGCTTTACCTTTTTCAGATAGTCGGTAACATGCCGGGGGATAAAAGCAGACAGCCTGCCGACCGGCATAGCAGGGACATCCCTGGCCGCTCCGGCAAGTCCCTCTACCAGCAGCACGTCAGAACCGGGATACCCGATCGTGGGCACTTCTCCTGGCAGCTCCCGTTTCATTTTTTCGTTGTGTGTGATCGATTTTCCGATCAGGAACAAATATTTGTCCTTTCCGCCCTCGGTAAGCATATAAGACATCAACTTCCTGATGGCAACCGGGCTGGGTTCGCCGTAGTTGAATTGATTGTATACCTCTTGGATTGCTATAACCAAAGGTTTAAAGCTCCCTCCGGTCTGGGATGCACGGTAATCAGCGAAATGATCCCTTTGTTTTCGGCATCGGTATCTCCGGGTTTTAAGTCGAACGAAAACGCAGCCGGACTAAATCTTGAAATCGCCAGCACATTTACCAAGCGCAATGACTTTGGATTTTTACCAACATAAATTTCGATCAGATGCTCCATGTCGCTTCTGCCGTGAATCAGCAGCTTAACATTGGGTAGTTGCGTACGGCTAGCCAGGTTTTTCAACTCAAAATTTCCCGTAATAGAACCAGCCCCGTCTCTATCCTGGATGCGGCTGGTCTTGCTGGCGCCGTTCACAAAAAAACTATTTAGAAAGGGCGGTGTGCTCTCATATTTCAGCTCCCCCCGTCATTGGGAAGCGCGTAAAACAGAACTTCTTTGTTATTGGCGCTTAAAATAGAAATTTGCTTTCCACGTCTCCATAATTGCAACTTATCAGGAGATCCGGTTGGAAAATCTTTGGGCAGTGAGGCTAGCGATATCCTGTGAATGCCCTTTTTCACAATCCCGATTTTTACATACGGCTTTTGATAATGTATCCAACCATTTGCAAACGGAGGCCCCCATTGCGCGCTGACTGCGTGCTGCATAAGCAAAGCAACAATGGCCAGTAACATTGTTCTGGCCAGGATTGAAATAGAATCTAGCATATGTAGTTTGGGAATGTGCGGGCTTGTTACCCGTGCATTGCACAAGAAAAAGCATGCGATTCACTAGTCAACTTCACATTGAGCAACCGTGCGGAATCAGTTATCCTGCGGCAAATAACAAAGCGGCCCGCCGAGCAACTCGGCGGGCCGCTTCATACGTTATCCCTACAAATGTATTAGCTCTACATGCTAATACCTGAACACCGCCGCAACAGGCGATTCTGCGGGCATTTTGTCTTCGTCAAGTACATAGACCTCGCCACCGTTCTGGATTGTTTTGATCAATGCTTCGTCCAGCAAGTCTTCCGAATCGGCACTTTCTGATTCACCAAGTGTGAGCTCGTTCGAATTTTCATCAAATGTGCCCCAAATGTGGTTTGCCTTTTTTACGAAAATATGGGATATCCTGCCGTAATAAGCTGCGGGAATGATTTCGTTGGGAGACGATGAAGTGAGTTCCGTAGCCGACTGATTGGCGAAGATTGTCAGCGCTTTTTCCATGGGTTGCTGGAAATAAGGCAACATGATTTCCTTGGCCAATTTGTACAGTTCATTCTTATCATCATGCTCATGGCTGCCGGTTAAAGATTCGCTGCAAACATTGTGATAATCGCAAACGGATTTATAGATCGGGATCAGATATTCCACCCCGGCCAGGAGAAGTGGCACATTCTCGGTATGCAATATTTGTTTGTACAGAATATCATCCACATGCTCGAAATAGGTGGCAATGTTGGCTTTCTCGTCCGGATTGCCTCCGCCCATTCCGTGAAAATTGGCGCCGCCTCCCGAGCTGTTTGCTACACGAACCGTGCTTGCATCTTTTTCGGAAATCCGTTTCACGTCCATCATTTCATCGGGCAGGTCGGGCACATTGATGTATTCCATTCCAAATGCATCCGCTCTGAACAACTTGCATTTCTGCTTGCTGATGACGAGCAGGAAGAAATGCTCTTTGCTGGCCATGATCGGGATCAACGGGGAGACGTAGAAGCTTTTTTCGCACATCAGCTCGTTTTCGGGAGCAACCGGCATTTTAATATACCTGAAATAACCCTCCGAAATGAAGACTGCAAGTCCTTCGTTCATGCCAGCCCAAAATGTATCGTTTTGCAGCAGCTCATAACCTGGCGTCAGCATTTGTTCGATTACCGCCTGAGGAATTTCCCTATCAGCCAATCGTTTTGAAACATCCTGAAGAGCATTTTTGAAATTAATCAAATCCTTTTTCTCGTTCACTTCCACACCCGACTTATGAGTAGGAATGTACATGGTAACGCAGCAGGGCGCCTGATAACTGGCTAGCTCAATAAACAAATCTTTATCCAGCACCTGCGGAAGCTCTTCGGGCTCAGTTTTATTCTCGTCATCTATCGAAAGCTCGGCTGTTTTATCACTTTCAGGCTTATTTTCCTTACCCTTGAAAGAATTTTCTCCTTTTGAGGTGTTCCTGTTCGGGTGCCGGATCGGCAGCGACGGATCCAGGGTCAGGTCGTCTTCGACATATTTATTATCCAATTCCAAAAACTCATCCAACTTCTCAGCTGGCGCATTGGAAATTCCTAATCCCTCCACTTTGTTAATGGTTGAAGGTTTTCCTTTGGGCGGATGAAATCCACCTGATTGATCTTTTCCCATAATTCAAACTGATTTTGATACTAACTGTTAGGCTGGCGATGCATTAAAAATTATGCCAACATTGACTCAGGCAAATAGTCGTTTAAAGGTCGCCGCCCGGCTCTGTCAGAATCTTATCCTCCTCATTCTTGATTTTTGCCTTATCTTTTTTTGTTTGGTTCAAGGGCCGATTGTAGGAAGTGCCGTCGGGCTTTCTAAACAGTCCCGGTGTGAACAAATCGTCTAATTTGACTGTGCCATGTTCATCAGGGCTGGGCTTATTGTCAGCTGTGTTGTCGTTCATGATTTCGCAATGTGGATGGGTGGTTGAAAAAATCCCGCGGTAGTAAATTTTCGTACCAGCCTGATGAGCCTCACATTGCGCTACACTTCGGGTTTTGAGAAAATTTTTTTGTCTGGAATCGGGACGATGCAGATATGCGTTCCGTTCACTTGCGATTCCTAGCACCCCTTGCCAGTGCGCCTTAAACCCAAAAAAGCCCGGTCGTTAGACCAGGCTTCGTCCGGATGACAAGATTCGAACCGCGCGGCGGCCGCTTGCGACCCCTAGCACCCTCTTGCCAGTGCGTCTTAAAACCAAAAAAGCCCGGTCGTTAGACCAGGCTTTGTCGGGATGACAAGATTCGAACCGCGCGGCGGCCGCTTGCGACCCCTAGCACCCTCTTGCCAGTGCGTCTTAAAACCAAAAAAGCCCGGTCGTTAGACCAGGCTTCGTCGGGATGACAAGATTCGAACTTGCGACCCCTAGCACCCCATGCTAGTGCGCTACCGGGCTGCGCTACATCCCGAAATGGGACTGAGCTGACTCAGATCCCGAACTCTTTGGGGTTGCAAATCTAGGAATTTTTGGAATACTGCCTATTCCAATTTGAAAAAAAATGAGACAGGCAGTATTTTCTAATGCTAAATCGTTTCGTTTTGCCAATTCGGGTTCACAACTTCCTGCTTGCCCTTTCTGAACCACTTATCCCGCACACGCTCGTTTACATAATACATGCACGGAACCATGATCAAGGTAAGTATCGTCGAGAATGTTAGTCCGAAAATGATGGTCCAGGCGAGAATGTTCCAGAAAATGGAGCTCGGGCCGCCGACGATGAGATGCGGTTCGAGGTTTCTGAACAGACCTACGAAATCCACTGTGATACCCAATGCAAGCGGAACAAGTCCGAGCACGGCGGCCGAGGCGGTCAGCAATACGGGTGTTAAACGGATCGCCCCGCCTTCGATAATGGCTTCGCGCATCGGGTAACCGCGCCCACGGAGCTCTTCGATAAACTCGATGAGCAGGATCCCGTTTTTCACCACAATCCCGGCCAGTGCAATGATCCCCACACCGGACATAATCACTGAGAAATCCTTTTTGAAGATGATAAAGCCGAGCAATACACCGATCAGTGATAACAGGATGGTGAAGAAGATAATGAATGGCTTCACAACCGAGTTGAACTGCGTGGCGAGGATCAGATAAATCAGCAGGATCGCGGCACCAAATGCGGTTCCGAGGAACGCCATGGATTCGTTTTGCTCTTCCTGTTCACCACCCATTTTGATGATATATCCATTCGGAACCTCCATATCCTGGATCAGTGCCTGAATTTGTCCCACGATTTCGTTGGCATTGTAACCCGGCAAAACGTCCGAGCCTAATGTTACGATCCGGCTTTGGTCCTGGCGGTTGATCTGGCTGAATGTTGTGGAATAATGAATGTTGGCCACCGACGTGATTGGAACCTGGCGCAATGCACCGCCCATATTCATGTCGCGGTAAACCACGTTTAGGCTCAAAAGCTTCTCAATTTGCTCGCGATCGTCTTTTTCAAGCCTTACCATGATCGGATATTCGTCCTTATCGTCGCGAAATTTCGAAACTTCAAGACCGAAAAGTGCGGTGCGGACGGCGAGGGCGATTTGCTGCGAACTAATGCCTTCGCGCTGTGCTTTTTCACGGTCAATGTCGATGACGATCTCTGGCTTGTTCGTTACCAAATCCGAACGCAGCTGGTCAATCCCTTCAATGCCCGATTGCTGTACTTTTTGCAAAACACTTTTTTCAAGTTTTTGAAGCACTTCAAAATCATCTCCCGAAATCTCAATCGAAATAGGCTTACCCGTTGGTGGTCCGACAGCTTCGCGTTCTACCGAAATTTCCGCTCCCGGGATGCCTTTTACAGCTTCGCGGATTTTGCGTAAAATGGCTTCTGATGAACGTCCGCCGCGTTCTGTTCCGTAAACGAACGCTACGGTAACTTTCGATTTGTGCGGCGTTGCGGCGCGGTCTGGGTTGTAAGGGTCACCGGCGTTTTTACCCACGTTGGCAATTACCGAGTTCACCATATCCATGGCTTTTTCTTTTTCCAAAACATCAAAAACCTTCTTTTCAATGATTTTGGTCACAGAATCCGTCACACGCGCATCCGTTCCGATTGGCATTTTATTGTACACATACACATAATCCGGGTCACCGCTTGGGAAGAAAAGCACTTTGGGCTGCACTATGCCGGTCAGGACAAATGTGAAGATCAAAAGTCCGAATACAATTGCAATCGCGACAACCGGTCTCCATCCGCGCAACAGCCAGTCGATCAGCTTGCGATAGTTGTTTTTCAAAGCCGGTAACAGGCGATCCTGGAAGGGAACAAGGATTCTAGGTGTCAGAATATAATGATTGAAAATCCAGAGGATCAGGATAAATATGAAGAAGTTACCCACGCCGCGGTCGATCAGATAACCGATTATCGCCGCTACTGCGAGGATAATTAATGGCCGGCGGATTCCCTTGAAACTGGTGTCATGCGCTTCCTTCTCATCATCATGGCGGCCCATGAACGAAACGGCGAAAACCGGGTTCATCACATAAGCTACAAACAGCGACGCTCCGAGCGTAATAATGAGCGTCAGCGGCATGAATTTCATAAATTCCCCAACTATACCCGTCCAGAAAAGCAGCGGGAAGAATGGCGCAATGGTCGTTAATGTTCCGGAAAGAACGGGAATAAATACTTCACCCGCCGCCGCTTTTACTGCCTGCTGGATTGTCCAGTCTTTATGGTTGTTGAACAAGCGGTGCGTGTTCTCAATAACCACGATCGCGTCATCCACCACAAGCCCTATCCCGAGCAAGAAGGCGAAAAGAACGATTGTATTCAATGTAAATTCGGTTCCTACCAACGGCCCGATGATCGGCATCATAACGAATGCAACCAATGCAGAAAGCGGCACGGAAAGTCCTACGAAAATTGCGTCACGGACACCCATGAAGAACATAAGCACCATTACCACGAAGATAAATCCGAGCACAACCGTGTTTATAAGGTCATGCAAATCAGCGCGCGTCTGGATGGATTGATCGGCTGTGATTTTTACGTCCAAGCCAGGAGGAAAGCGGTTTTCTTTGAATTCTGCGATTACGTCCTCGATCTTGTCAGCAGCGTCCACCAGGTTTTCACCGGAACGTTTGATGACGTTCAATGTGATTACCGTTTTGTTCGCCAAACGGGCAAAATCCTGCTGTTCTTCAAAGTTATCAGACACTTCGGCCACGTCGCCCAGGCGCACGGTTGCGCCGGTTGCCGTGCGGATGCGAATGTTCGCCATATCCGCAACATTGGTATACTCACCTTTTACACGAAGCGTCCTGCGCACACCCTGCACATTCAGCTCACCACCTGAAACGTTAATGTTCTCACTCTGAATTGCACTTTGGATATCAAAAAACGTCAGACCGGACGATTTCATGCGGTCCAGATTTACATTGATCTGGATTTCGCGGTTCAATGCACCCAAGATATCCACACGCGTAATTTCTGGCAATGCTTCAATTCCGTCCTGCAAATCTTCTGCGTATTGCTTTAATTGTTTCAGTGAGAAGTTACCCGCAATGTTCACGTTCATGATCGGGAACTCCGAGAAGTTCACGTCCTGGGCTGTGGGACCCGAATCGAGGTTTTGCGGCAAGTCGGTTTTGGCCTTGTCAATCGCATCCCGGACTCGCTGCAATGCAACTTCCACAGCCACATCCGGCGTAAATTCTACCAGGATTACAGAAACATCCTGCAATGCATTAGACTTGATCTTTTTAACACCATTGAGCGATTTCAGCTGCTTCTCAATGGGTTTGTTGATCGTGTTTTCAATATCCGCTGGCGCCGTTCCGAAGTAAATCGTGTTGATATAGATCTGCGGGATCTTTATATCCGGAAACTGCTCTTTGGGCAGGTTATTATAGACCATAAACCCGGCAAGCGTAATGATGAACGTAAAGATGTAAATCGTTGTCCGATTCTCTACGCACCAGTTGGTAAAGCCTAAGGTTTTATATTCGTTAAATTTCATAAATAGCTAATGTTGAATGAGATAAATAGCCCTTAATAGCTTATCGGCTGACCGTCGGAGACTTCCTGGTAACCCAATGTGATCAGCTGGTCGCCCGCGGTGAGGCCCGAAAGGATTTCAACTTTTCCGTTGTAGCTCAATCCCGTTTTCACCTCTTTTGCCTTGGCTACTTTCTTATTGCCTTCGGTTACAGCCACATATACAACATTTCCTTTTTCAGTGCTCTGAACATAATTCTGATCAATCGCCAATGCATTCTTGCTGATCGCATCATTGATCTGCACCTGTGCCATCATGTTTGGCTTAATGTCCTTGCTCGTTGGCAAGTTGGCTTCAATTGTGAATGTCCGCGACAAAGGATCCACCGCAGTGCTTACGAAAGTGATTCTCGCCTTATATTCCTTTTTCAAATCAGGAAATTTCACGATCACTTCATCACCTTTTTTCACACTGGCAGCATAAGTGTCAGACACTTTTGCAGTCACTTTCAGATTGCTCAGATTCACAATCCTCACCACCCCTACACCCGGAGAAGCCATTTCGCCTACTTTCACATTAACCATATCCACCACGCCGGCCATCGGCGACACAATGTTGGTCTGCGATAATTGTGCATTCAAAGTGCTCATCTTTCTTTCCAAAGCCTCTTTGTTGTTTTTGGCTTGCAGATATTGAATCTCTGTTCCGATCTTTTGGTCCCAAAGGTTTTTCTGCTTTTCGTAGATCGTGTTGGCAAGCGACATCTGCGTTTTCAGCTCCTCGATAGATTCCGTCAAAATGCTGTTGTCGATTTTACCAATAATGCCTCCCGCTTTCACGTAATCGCCTTCTTTGACATACATGGCCACCACAGCGCCGCCCGATTTCGGCGTTACCAGCACATTGTTTTTGGCATCCACAGTTCCCTGCAATTCCACGTAATGGCGGAATGTTTCTGCATTTAATGTGTCGATGCTGACCGGCTTTACTTTCGCCTCGGCGGCTTTGTTTGGATCCAATTTCGTGATCTCGATTTCAAGCGCTTTGATCTTTTTCTCAGTCTCTGCACGCTCCGCTTTCAGCTTGGCAAGCTCTTCTTTCTTGCCTGCCACACCTTCTTTCTTTTCTCCTCCGCCGCATGCTGAAAGCAGGACGGTCATGGCTGTAATAATTAAAATATGTCGTTTCATGATGTAGGTAAATAGCAGTTTCAAGTTTTGTTTTCGTGTTAATGTGATGCTTATTTTTCAGTATAAAGTTCGCCTTTGGCTCTGCTCAGGTCCACTTTTGCGATCATCAGATCATATAATGCGGTGAAGTAATTGGTTTGAGCTTCTTTCAGGGAAGATTCCGCGTTGATCACCTCAATGTTTGACCCAACACCTTCTTTGTATTTGATTTTCGAAACCCTTACAATTTCTTCGGCCAGCGTCAGGTTGCGCTTCTGCGTTTCCAGCGTTGCAAAGGCATTTTTAATGTTAATGCTCGCCTGGTTATTTTCCAGATCAATCGACTGTTTCAGCAATGTCTGGCTGTTTTTAACCTTGTCAATCGCGATCTTTTTCTGGTTAATCTGATATTTTTTTGAAAAACCGTCGAAAATCGGAATGTTCAGGTTGATCGCCAGCACCATGTTGGGAAACCAGTTGTTGGTAAATAATTGTGAAAATTTGTCTGCACCAGCATTGTATCCGTAGCCCAAAGAAGCCGATACACTAGGCAGGTAACCGCTCCTTACATTACGCAGATCAAGGCCGGCTAATTTTTCCTGTGTATTCAGCAACGAGTATTCAATGCGGTTTTCGTAGCTAAGTTCTGAGTTTGCAGATTCTGCTCTCAGCGAATCCACATTCACTGCATTAATGTCGTCGGTCAGCTTAATAGGCTCATTAGCAGGCATTCCCATTTGAAATTTCAACAGCGCATAACTAAGTTCGATGAGATTCTGGACCTTTTGACGTTCTGTTTGCAGGTTGTTGATCTGCACTTCCAAACGGTTTACATCCAGGAGCTCCACGAAACCGCTGGCATTCATCGCCTTGGTCTCACGCATGAGCGAATCCACGCGGGAAATGTTGAGGTCAAGTAGCTTGGCCCGTTCTTCTGCCACTTGCGCAGAATAATATGCTTTTGTAACCGCCTCTGCCACGGACACTTTCGATGAAGTTGTGCTTTTCTGCGCCAGTTCACGATAAGTTGCAGCAGCTTTCAGGCCAATAAAGTAAGAACCATTGAAAATAAGCTGGTTTAAATTAGCGGATGCTGCGCCCTGCCATGGAATACCGAATTCAAGAGCCGCAGGCGGGGCGTCCGGCGGGGTGTTGGGATCCAAACTGCCTCCGGGAAGGAAAAATCGCGGTATAATAATGTTATTGGTTACGGAAACAGTTGCGTTTACCTGCGGCAGACCAGCCGCGCGGATTTCACCAATGCGTGCTTCGGCCGACGTTGCATCCAGTTGTGCATTTTTAATGTTCAAATTATGCTTGATCGCGTAATCCACGGCTTGTTCCAGGGAAAAATCCTGCGCGCGGAGCGGGCCGAAGCCGAGTAAAATCGCCAGCAGCATCAGGCTGCGGAGTATTATTTGTTCATTTTTCATGGGTATTGATTTCAATTGCTGATCTGTCTTTTATGGTGTTGTAATATTCAAATCCTTTTTCCGATAAAACGCCCCTCAAAAAGTGGAGCAGGAACTGCATCTGGGTATGCATCATGTTAAATTTTTTCTGCGGAAAAATAGTCGGGTCAAAAGCCATAACTATCTGTTCTATACGAAGCAATGCAAGTACATCTACATCTATATCAGGCCTGTAAAGCCCCTGTTCAATGCCGGTAATCAAGTTCTCGCGAATGCTTTTGAGCAGGAATTCATGTTTATATGTTTCAAATTGCTCCCACGCCGTCGGATAATATTTTTTCAGGTCGTAAAGCAAAGCCGGGTTCATGTTGGAAAGCGTGTCCCGCATTTGTGCCGATGCATACATCATTTGCTCGATCGGGTTCGCTGCTTTCTCATCCAGTTTCTCCATTTCGCACTTTTGATCCATAATTTCATTTTGGATCACCAATGCCAGAATGGCCTCTTTGTCGGAATAATGCTGGTAAATGGTCCGTTTTGAAATCCCCAGATCTTTGGCAATATCATCCATGGTAACGCTCTTGATTCCATAGCGCCAGAATAGATTTAGGGCTGATTTTATAATTCGCTCTTTCACGAAAGCAAATTTGAAATATTAACTCGAAATAAACTAAGAAAACTTAGAAAATGCTGAAAGTTTTCTGCCGTTCCCTATGTGCTTGCATTCAGACGGTTAGGATAGCATACCAGCACTGAGAAGCTCAAAAGTAGGTCCGTATTGTCTGTTTGACCAATCAAAAACTTATTAAGCGGAAAATTTCAGGTATGAACTTGGCAAATCCCCAGATAAAATGCGCCGGTGAGGGAATGATTTACATCTTGCTGATGTTTGGAAATGACACATATTCTGACCAATTTTCGGGTCTTTTGTCTTAGTTATTAACTTCCAATTCACTAATTGCTATCGCGACAAACAAATCAATGAAAAGCTACATTGACCTGATTCAGCAGACATTCGAGTTTCCTACAATGGAATTCAATGTTGATAATAATGAGTTGCTGTTCAACAATGTACCACTGATGGATATCATCAAAGAACATGGTACGCCGTTAAAAATCAATTATTTGCCGAAAATAGGCGAGCATATCGAGAACGCAAACATGTTTTTTCGGAATGCTTTCAAAAGACATAATTACAAAGGAAGCTACACTTATTGTTATTGCACCAAATCTTCGCATTTCAGCTTCGTGCTGGAAGAGGCTTTGAAGCATAATATACATCTCGAAACTTCTTCGTCTTTTGATGTTCCCATTATCCGCGAATTGTATCGCCGGGGTAAGGTAACCAAAAACACTTACGTGCTTGCCAATGGTTACAAGCTGCCACGTTACACGCAGTATCTCAGCGAGTTGATCAACGAAGGGTTCAATGTTATCCCCATTTTGGATAACCTCAAAGAAATTGAATCATACGAACAGCAGGTTACAGCCGATACGGTCAATTTTGGGATGCGTATTGCAACGGATGAGGAGCCAAACTTTGCTTTTTATACGTCGCGTCTGGGGATCCGTTATAATGATGTGCAGCAGCTTTATAAGGAAAAAATTGAACCGAATCCCCGGTTTAAGCTCAAAATGCTGCATTTCTTCATTAATACGGGGATCAAAGACAGTGCTTATTACTGGAGCGAATTAACCCGGTTTATGTTCAAATACTGCGAAATGCAGAAAATTTGTCCTGAACTGGATTCCATCGACATAGGCGGCGGCTTGCCCATTCAGACTTCGTTGCAAGCAGGCTACGATTATCAGCAGATGATCGACGAGATTATTGAGAACATTCAGTGGATCTGTAACAAGAACAATGTTCCTGTTCCGCATATTTTCACGGAATTCGGCAGTTATACAGTGGGTGAAAGTGGTGCGGTTATCTATGAAATCATTGATAAAAAGCTGCAAAATGATAAGGAGCTTTGGTATATGATCAATGGCTCGTTCATCACGCAGCTTCCCGATTCTTGGGGCATGAACCAGAAATACATTATGCTGCCGATCAATAACTGGGATAGTCCTTATCAAAAGGTCAATCTGGGTGGATTAACGTGTGATTCGCAGGATTTTTACAACAGCGAAATGCACAGCGCCGACTTGTATATGCCGATTTTTGAAGAGGATTCGGAAAAACAATACATTGGATTCTTCCACACTGGCGCTTACCAGGAATCTCTGGGCGGTTACGGTGGCATTCAGCACTGCCTGATTCCGGCTCCTAAACACGTTTTGGTGGATAAGGATGAGGATGGCAAGATTGTAACGCGCGTTTTTGCAGAAGAGCAGAACAGCGATTCGATGCTTAAAATCTTAGGTTTCAAAGAAGAATCGTTTGTGGTTCCTGAAAAGAATGTCGGAACGGAAATGCAGCCGATCGACGAAGAGGAAGAATTGGTCGAAACAAAAATCTGACCTTTGATATAAAGTTCTTTGAATGAGTTCGTTATTAGTCCAACTAAAACGCTCATTCAAAGAATTATTTTTTATATTTTTGCGGTGACAAAATTTTACACGAACAGGAAAATGAAAAAGTTATTACTTCTCCTTACTATTTGCGGTTCGCTTGCATTTGCATCTTGCACTAAACATGCTTGCCCGGCTTACGGTTCTAAGCAGAAAATAACGCAGCCAGTCGCAGCTGAAAGAGTCTAAATTTTACCTTCCAGGATTATTTTAGCTGCCTCAAACAAACTTACAGCAGCGAAATCGCCTGTTGAGGCTTCATTTTCGGGAACAATCTGAATTGTTCTCACACCCGCATTTTTCCCAGCCTCCATATCCCTGTCCCGGTCCCCGATCATCCAGGACTGTGTTACATCTATATTATATTTCGCAATCGCCTTTTCTAGCATAAGCGACCCCGGTTTCCTGGAAAGCGAAACGCCTGAAATGCTCGGGTGATACGGCGAAAAATAAAGGTCGTCCAATGCGTTATCGGAGACTTTTTGCATCGCTTCGTGGATCGCATGAACATTATCTGCCGTGTAAAGTCCCTTTGCAATCCCCGCCTGATTTGTCACTACAATGAGCAGAAATCCTGCTTTTTTGAAAGCTTTAAGCGCCTCTGGAACACCCTCGGGAATTACCAGTTTTTCCAGCTCGTATAAATAATCCGGGCAATCCTCATTCAGCACTCCGTCGCGGTCGAGGAAGATGCATTTTGTTTTGTGTGAAGACATAAAAAGGAGTGACTAAGAAGAAAATTCTTTAACCGATTCGATGAAACAACGCACTTTATCGGGATCTGTGTCCGGGTAAACCCCGTGGCCCAGATTAGCGATATAGCGCTGGGTGCCAAATTGTTGCACCATGTTTTTCACCTCTTTCCGGATCTGGTCATACGAAGCATACAGCACACAAGGATCCAGGTTTCCTTGCAGCGTTTTGTTAGGAATCAGCTCGCGCGACTCGGCAATGTCCATGTTCCAATCCAGGCCAACCACTGAGCAGTTTAGCTCGCTAATCGCCTTCCGCGCGAAGAATGCGCCTTTGGCAAAAACTGTAACGGGCACTTCATCAATGGCGTCACAGATCTGCTTGATATAGGGCAAAGAAAATGTATTGTATTGCTCAGGAGATAGGATTCCGGCCCATGAATCGAAGATCTGGACCAGGTTAGCGCCTGCTACAACCTGCGCCTTGAGGTAAGCAATGGTGCTGTCCGTTATTTTCTGAAGTAATAAATGCGAGAATTCAGGATCCGCGTAAAGGTGTTTTTTGGCAACCGAGAAAGTTTTCGAGCCTTTGCCTTCTGTCATGTAACAGAAAATCGTGAAAGGCGCTCCCGCAAAACCGATCAATGGAACACGTCCGTATAGGCCTTCTTTTGTGAGCTTAATCGCATCCAGCACATATTTCAAATCCGTTTCCGGCTCCGCAATGTGCAGTCTGTCAAGATCTTGAATTGTATGAACCGTTGCAGGGAAAATTGGCCCGCTTTTTTCCACCATTTCATAGGGCAACCCCATCGCTTCTGGGATCACCAGAATGTCAGAAAATATAATGGCTGCATCAACACCCAGCAAATCAACAGGTTGCAATGTAACCTCAGCCGCCATTTCCGGCGTTGTTGCCAATTTTATAAAACTTCCGGCCTTCTCGCGAACGGCCCTGTATTCAGCCAAAATCCGGCCCGCCTGCCGCATCATCCAAACGGGCGTGCGTTCCGTTTTCTCCCCACGCGCTGCCCGAAGCAAAAGATCATTTTTCAATTTCATAGGGCAAAGTTAGGCAGAAAGCGGCAAGCCCACACCTTAATTTATCAAGAAAAGTGCATCGATTACAACCGCTCGAAATTGCTGCTTCTGGAAGTGCAGCGAAAGGCAAATGGCCGTCGCTCTCGGCACAGCTTTCTGATCTCCTGCCAGCGTTTAATGATCTGTTCAACCATTTCCCAATAATGGTAGCCGTTTTTGGAAGGAGGGCTTAAAAAAAAGACACCAACCTGATGTTCTTTAAAAAGCATTCGCTGACTTTTTGTTCTGTGAATGTTCAGGTCCTGCGTAATGACTACTGCACCTTCCGCACCGATTTTAGGCAACCCTTCCTCGTCCAAAGCGCCTCTGCCAAAGACACTTATAATGGAAACAACCTCAAAGTCGGAACCAAGCGGTTTTTCTAAAATATCCAATGCTGATGCGATGTGTGGGGAGATGTTTTCGTCTATATAAATCCTGGTCATGCCGCATGCTGATGATAGGAAATCGCATCTTTCACCTGGGCCTGTGTCAAGTCATTAAGTCGTTGGATCACTTCAACTGGCTCGCCACCGCGGAATAAGTTGAAAACACTTTCGGAAAGAATATTGGTAGTGCCAATCACAGGCCGCCCAAACTGCCTTTTCGGATCAATTACAATGCTATGGTCTTTTCCTAGCGGAAAAAATCGCTCAGCAAGGTCATTCTTGTTGAAATCTATTTTCTTGCAAAAAGGCTCAAAAACCTCCTTAATAGTTATCTGTAAAGTCTCGTCAGCCTTGATTATTTCACCGACTTTACCCGTAAACAATACATGACGGCCGTCGGTAAATATATTAGACTTCGCAAATGGGTATTGCGTTTCAAATGTTTCGCTAAGCACATTGTGAGCCTTAATGATCTTTTGCGTAGTCACACCTTCCTGCCTAAGCTGGTAAAATGCGAAGAACTCAATCAATGTATAGAAGTTCGTCACTAATTCACTTCCCGAACCGCTGGAAAATGGTTGTTGATGATGCTCTGCAAATCGATTGTTCCAATATTCTTTAAGCCACCTTCTGACCTTCGGCTGAGGCAGGTTCAATATGGAGGAAATATCAGGAACGGTGTAAAGACCAGTTCCTAACCCAAATGTGGTTTGATTTTCGTAGGTCATTTTTTAAGAAATAGTGTGAAAATTGGTCTAAGTAATATCCAAACTTAAATCAATTTATAGACAATCCACGACTTGCGCGCACAGACTTTTCAAGCGGCATATCAAAACCTAAAATTCACCCCAACCAGAAAATTCCTGCCGGCTTGCGGGAAGTAGAAATTCTCCTGCGTTAATGCGCCGCCTGCGAAATATCCGTACGTATATCCGTTGGATTCGTATTTTTCTTCCAGCACATTGTTGACGAGCAGGTTGAAGGAAATTTCGCGCGCCCAGCTTGGCCGGATGGTCCAGGAAAGGCGCAGGTCGTTGGTGAAATAGGCGTCGAGTTTGCGGGTTTCGGACGAAGTGTTGTCGAGATATTGCTTGCTAACATATTTGCTTAGCAATGCTAGTTCCAGGTCTTTCCTGATAATGTAAGTTAGCTGGCTTCCGGCGATGGCGTTGGGCGAGAAAGAAATGTCGGATTTTCCGTGGTTGATTATGTTGTAATCGCCGGTGTCGTAATTAATGACATACTCGGTGAAATTATTGATCTTGTTTTGGCTGAACGTTGCGTTTACATTCCATTTTAAGGCTTTGCTCAATGCAATGGCGCCTTCCAGCTCAATGCCCATGCGGTAACTTTTTGGCACATTTACTCGGATAGCGTTGCCCACGTCATTGATCTGGCCGGTTAATACGAGTTGATTTTTATAAGCCATCAAATAATAGTTCGCCGAGAAAGCCCAGATGCCGCGCTGCGTTTTGAAACCTGCTTCCACATTCTGCAGCTGTTCACTTTTTGGAAACAAACCAGCCGTCGATGAAGCAAAATCGTCCCGGTTAGGCTCGCGGTTTCCAACACTATAAGATGCATAAACCGAGCTTTGATCCGCCAATTGATAGGTTAAGCCTGCTTTTGGATTAAAAAAAGAATAGGCCTCGTCCGTTGCCAGGGCGATCTGATCATTGTCCGTGCCCTTAATGTTGTGACTCACATTTCTGAACTGTAAATCGGCGAATGCATTGAGTTTGGGCGTCAGTTGATAGTAAACTTTTCCGTAAATGTTGAAATCCTTCTTAATGCCTTTGCTGTAATAATATTGATGGTCGTTTTCAATGTTCCCGGAATTCCGCGCCCAGACGATGCGTCCGTAGTGGTCGCCGTCGTAATAGTTGTAGCCGCCTCCAAAGCTGGCAGTCAGCTTTTTGAAACTATTGTATTCCAATGAAAATGTGGAGCCGTAAAAGTAATTGTCCAGCCAGCGGCGACGGATCAGATCCGTGCTCGTAAGCGTATCCTGGCCGATAACCACATTGGGCAAATTGTAATTGCTGTAATCGTCGCCCATTCTGGATTGCTCATAATAACCCAAGCCACGAACCAGAAATGCATTGAGGTTAAAGATCCATTTATCGCTCAGATTATGCGATGAGACGATCTGGTAGTGATCCTGGCGGTAATTATCCACCTCATTCTTATAAGTGTAGGAATTGTAAGTCCGGTTATCCGAATCGAGCAGGTTCTGCGCATCTTTTTCGCCTAGGCCATTGCGATCAATGTAGCTCAAAACGCCTTCCCGATCGCCGCGTAACTTGGCTTCCGGCACGCCATTCCAGGATTGGTAAGTCCGCTCATTCCCGGAAAATACATTCACCCGCACAAAGCTCTTTTTACCAAAAAATCCTCCTGACAAATAATAAGAATGCAATTCCGAAGAAGCCCGGTCCACATAACCATCCGACGACACCCGCGATAGTCTTGCATCAAAGGTGAATTTATCCTTAATCAGCCCGGAACCGACTTTCAATGTGTTTTTGAATGTATTGAATGAGCCGTAAGAATTGTTCAGCTCCGCATAAGCTTCCTCGCGAAATGCATTTGTATTAATGTTCACCGAAGCCCCGAAAGCCCCAGCGCCATTGGTAGAAGTGCCCACGCCACGCTGGATTTGAATGCTGCTTACCGACGAAGCAAAATCCGGCATATTAACCCAAAAAACACCCTGGCTTTCCGCATCATTGTAAGGAATTCCGTTCACCGTCACATTAATGCGCGTCGCATCCGAGCCGCGTATGCGGATGCCCGAGTAACCGATGCCCGCACCCGCATCACTTGTGCTCACGAGCGAAGGCGTGAAGTTGAGCAAGACGGGTAAATCTTGTCCAAGGTTTTGTTTATCAATGGCTTCGGCAGAAACCGTGCTGTATGCCATGGCCGATTTGTCGTTGGCGCGGGTGGCGTTAACGATCACTTCATCCGCTTGGAATGTGCTTTTGGAAAGCTTTATTTCTAATTGGTTTTCGGAGGAAAGAGGAAGTTTTTGAGTCTGGTAACCGATATAGGAAATTTCGAGGATGGCAATGTTCTCTGCAATGTTCTTTAAGCTGAAATTTCCTGAACCATCGGTCTGCGTGCCGCGGATTTCGCCTGCCTTGATGGTTGCGCCGGGCAGTGGTTTTCCATCTTCCGTATCGGTAACGCGGCCCGAAATGGAGCGTTGCGCGAACGCAGAACAAAATGATAAAATGCTGATTATGAATATAAACAGATAGGTAGTAACGTTTCGCATTGCGATTTTTGGGTTACAACAGGCAGGGGCCACCTATCAAATGGTTGCTTTTTCTCTCCCTACGCCGGCATTACCCGGATCAGGTTCATGGGTTTGATCTCAGCCCGTTCGGTAGGGCACCCCTTGAGATTATCCCGCAAAGCTACGCCACAGCGACGAAATTTCAAGCTTTTCCTTATTTTTACATAACATATAAAACCAACCTGACTTCAAGAATGACGAGCTATACAGACACAATTGAATTGAATGCTTCGCGGGCGGCGATGGAACTGGAATATCGCTATGGGGCGCATAATTATAAGCCGATGCCCGTCGTGCTGGAACGCGGGCTGGGTGTGCATGTGTGGGATGTGGAAGGGAAGCAATATCTGGATTTTTTGTCTGCTTATAGTGCTGTAAGTCAGGGACATTGTCATCCGAAAATTGTAGAGGCGATGATCGCGCAGGCGCAGAAGCTGACGCTTACTTCGCGGGCTTTTTATAATGATAAGCTGGGTGAATGTGAAAAGTTTCTTTGCGAATATTTTGGGTTTGATAAAGCATTAATGATGAATTCCGGCGTGGAAGGCGGGGAAACGGCTTTGAAGCTGACGCGAAAATGGGCTTATAAAGTAAAAGGAATTGAACCCAATAAGGCCAAAACGATTTACGCTTCGGGCAATTTCTGGGGAAGAACATTGGCTGCGATTTCTGCTTCCACGGATCCTTCGAGCACGAATGATTACGGGCCGTTTTTGCCAGGTTTTGAAATAATCCCTTTTGATGATCTGGAAGCATTGGAAAATGCATTTAAATCCGATCCGAACATTGCGGGTTTTATGGTCGAGCCGATCCAGGGCGAGGCTGGCGTCGTAGTTCCTCAGGAGGGTTATCTCAAAGGCGTCCGGGACCTCTGTACCAAATACAATGTGCTTTTCATCGCCGACGAAGTGCAAACAGGCATCGGGCGAACAGGGAAACGCCTTGCCTGCGATTGGGAAGGCGTGAAGCCGGACATTCTGGTGCTTGGAAAAGCGCTTTCCGGGGGCGTAATGCCCGTTTCGGCAGCGTTGGCGGATGATGAAGTGATGCTCACAATTGGGCCGGGCGAGCACGGTTCGACATATGGCGGAAATCCTCTGGCTTGTGCGGTCACAGTGGCGGCTTTGCAGGTTGTTATTGACGAAAATCTGGCAGATAATGCTGAGAAAATGGGCCAGCTTTTCAGAAACAGAATAATGGATTTGCAAAAGCAATGTTCTCTGATTGAAGTCGTTAGAGGAAAGGGTCTTTTGAATGCGATCGTGATCAATGATACGGAAGACAGCCACACGGCCATGGATCTTTGTTACAAAATGATGGAAAAAGGGTTGCTCTGTAAGCCCACGCATGGCAACAAAATCCGCTTTGCACCGCCTTTGGTTATCAACGAAGAACAAATGAATGAGGCTTGTGACATTATAGAGCAGGTATTTTTAGAAAATGCGTAGCCGTTTATGAAAATAAAACTATTTCTGGCCATCCTGCTGACGAGTGCGGCGGTGCTTTCTTGCAAAGAAAAAAACATAGATCCCGCGACTGAAACGGAGACGAATCAGTGGATTTATGAAAACATGAAATATTGGTATTACTGGAATGATAACATGACGACCAAACCAGATTATACCAAAGATCCCGCCTCGTTTTTTGAATCATTGCTTTATAAATACGACGCCACATTGCGGCCCGACGGAGACCGCTTTTCCTGGATTCAGGAAAGCGCCGAGGAGCTGGAAGCTTCCCTGGGAGGCCAGTCGAAGGCGTCCGGGATGGAATATAAGCTGACTTATTTCCCAACAGGCAGCCAGAATGTGATCGGCGTGGTGCTTTACGTGCTGCCCGATTCCCCCGCGGCCAAAGCGGGCTTCAAAAGGGGCGATATTTTTAATAGCATTAACGATCAGAAACTTACCGGCAGCAATTACAGCAAGCTCCTGAATTCACAGGAAAAGCTTACTTATACATTGGCGACGCTCTCAGCCGATGATGTATTGACGGACGGCACAACCAAGCGTGACGTTACGCCGGTGGTGTTGCAGGAAGATCCTGTTTTCTTTGACACGCTTTACAACATTGGCACAAACCGGATCGGCTATGTGGTTTACCATCAGTTCATTCCGGAGCCTTACCAAGCCGACAATAAGCAATATGACAAGAAGCTGGATGCTATTTTTACCAAATTCAAAGATGCGAATGTCAATGCGTTGA
This sequence comes from Dyadobacter alkalitolerans DSM 23607, assembly GCF_000428845.1. GTDB lineage: Bacteria > Bacteroidota > Bacteroidia > Cytophagales > Spirosomataceae > Dyadobacter > Dyadobacter alkalitolerans. The sequence goes on from NZ_AUAS01000013.1 coordinate 129,696, forward strand.
TCGTGGACTTGCGCTATAACCCGGGCGGTTATGTGAGCTCTGCGACCAATTTTGCGAGTCTTATCGCCAAAGCGACGGCCAGCGATATTTTTTATTACAAAGAATACAACACCGAGGTTACGGAAACGAACATGAAGAAATTCGGTGAAACTTATTTCTATGACAAGTTTGCCAGCAAAAGCCAGAACATTGGTAATCAGCTGAATGACGTGGTTTTCCTGGTGTCGTCGCGCTCGGCTTCCGCGAGTGAGTTGTTGATCAATGGCTTGAAACCTTATATGAATGTGACGCTCGTTGGCGGGAAAACGGTTGGCAAGAATGTGGGTTCGGTGACGTTGACAGATTCTAAAAAGAAAGTGAAATGGGGCTTGCAGCCTATTGTTTCAAAATCTTTGAATAAGGATAAAAAGTCGGATTACAGCGTCGGTTTTACGCCGGACATTGCGGCCAGCGAAGGCAACGTGCTTTATCCTTACGGGAATCCCAAAGACCCATTGCTGGGTGAGGCGCTTTTCAAGATCACCGGAAACCGCATTGTTAGACAAAAAAATGCCCGGACAGTGCAGGAGGAAGAGGATCAGGAGATTATATCGACAATCAGTCGGAAAGCGGGCGGCAGCAATATGTTCTATGATAAATAGATATCCGAGGGCACAGTTTTTGTAATTAATGCTGCAAACAAACATTAAACTAAACTGAGCTTTATGGGAATCATAACATGGATCATCGTCGGCCTCATTGCGGGCGCAATTGCAAAAGCCATTCACCCGGGAAAAGATCCGGGGGGCTTTATCGTTACTATTTTGATTGGTATCGCGGGTGCAGTCATAGGTGGCTGGATTTCTTCCATGCTGGGCTACGGAACAGTGGATGGTTTCAATATCGGAAGTCTTTTTATAGCGATTTTAGGAGCGGTAATTTTGCTCTTTATTTATAGAAAGTTTAGCACAAGGTCTTAACCGGCCTATCGTAAAATGTATGGTGGAGGAACACGGTCAAACTGTTCTTCCACCATTTTTTATTGCTATTTTTACAAATTGCAATGCGAATGCAATGCGGATGCAATGCCGATGCAATGCCAAAGTTCCTAACTGATTAACTCATGAAGCTGGTTAACGATATGACTGTCTGGTTTTTGAAGCGACGCTTCGAAAGGATCGAGCAGTTTATGAAAAACCCGATTGAAACCCAGGAGCGCATTTTTTCTGAATTAATTGAAACGGCGCGTTATACGGAATGGGGGAGTAAATACAATTATGGCCAGATCCGGACTGTCAAAGAGTTCCAGGACCAGGTGCCCGTTTCAACTTACGAAGAAATTTATCCCTATATCGAACGCGTCCTGCGCGGCGAGCCAAATGTGATGTGGCCGTCGCAAATCGACTGGTTCTCAAAGTCTTCCGGGACCACCAATGCAAGAAGCAAGTTCCTGCCCGTTTCGCCCGAAGCCTTGGAAGAATGCCATTATGAAGGCGGTAAGGATATGATGACATTGCTCATCAATAACCGTCCCGATACGCGGGTTTTTGATGGTAAAGGTTTGTCGATAGGGGGCACATTGCATGCCAATCCATTTGATGACTATACTCAAATCGGCGATGTTTCGGCGGTTATTATGCAAAATCTGCCTTCCTGGGCAGAGTTTATGCGAACGCCGCCGCTGGATGTTGCCTTAATGGATCATTGGGAAAGCAAATTGGAAAAAATGGCTTCCATATGCTCGCAGGAGGATGTAACAAGCATTCTCGGCGTTCCTACATGGACCATTGTTCTACTGGATCAGATCCTGGAACTGACGGGCAAGAAAAATATGCTTGAAGTGTGGCCTAATTTCGAGGTTTTCGTCCACGGCGCGGTTTCTTTTGAGCCATACAGGGATTTGTTTATGACCAAATATTTCCCTTCCGACCAGGTTTTATATCTCGAAACTTACAGTGCATCCGAAGGTTTCTTTGCCATTCAGGACGACATAAATCGCGTTGGAGAAATGCTGTTAATGCTTGATTATGGCATTTTTTACGAGTTTGTGCCGGTGGAAGAAGTCGGTAAGCCGCATCCGAAGGCGTTGCTTTTGGATGAGGTTGAGATTGGTAAAAATTACGCGCTGGTCATTTCTACAAATGCCGGCTTATGGCGCTATCTAATTGGGGACACGGTTAAATTTACTTCAACTTATCCTTTCAGGTTGAAAGTAAGTGGCCGGACGAAACATTTTATCAATGCATTTGGTGAGGAAGTGATTGTGGAAAATGCGGACTATGCAGTGAAAATAGCAACCCAAAAAACCGATTCGCTGGTGGCGAATTACACAGCCGGGCCCGTTTACATGGGCGACGGCTCGCGCGGAAGGCACGAGTGGATCATCGAATTTACAAAAGAGCCCGACGACCGCGAATATTTCATCGCCTTGCTCGACGAAGCTTTGCGCGAAGTCAATTCAGATTACGACGCCAAGCGTTACAAAGATATGGCGCTGCTGATGCCAAAAGTCCATTTTGTTCCATCGGGCACATTCTATGCCTGGATGGGAAAACTCCACAAGCTGGGCGGACAAAACAAGGTTCCAAGACTAAGCAACAGCCGGGAATATCTGGATGATCTGCTGGCAAGTTTATAGCACATGATCCCTATCTATCTCAAAATCAAAGGTCTGTATTCCTACCAGACCGAGCAGGAAATCCATTTCAATGCGTTAACGGATGCATCGCTGTTCGGGATTTTTGGTGCGGTAGGAAGCGGAAAATCATCCATTCTCGAAGCGATCACATTCGCCTTGTACGGCGACACCGAGCGGCTCAACAGCAAGGGAGACGACCGCACTTACAACATGATGAACCTGCGTTCGGATGAGTTATCCATTGATTTTGAATGCATTGCAGGGAAAAATGGAGATCGTTATCGCTTTACCGTTCGTGGAAAACGGAATAGTAAAAATTTCAAAGACGTAAAAACCTTCGACCGTCGCGGCTATGTGTGGCAGGGCGAAAACTGGGTGCCGCTTCCGGAAAATGAGAATGCAGAAACGATCATTGGGCTGAGCTATGACAATTTTCGCAGGACAATCATTATTCCCCAGGGCCGTTTCCAGGAATTCATCGAGCTGCGCGACGCCGATCGGACGCGGATGATGAAAGAGCTTTTCCAGCTCGAAAAATACGATTTGAGCCGAAATGTAGGTTCACTAACCAAGCAAAATGACCTTGCCACGTCCAATGTGGACGGCCAGCTAACCGGCTTAGGCGAAGTGACGGGTGAAATGGTGGCAGCGGAAGAAAAGCGGCGGGAAGAAGTCAGGCTTGAAATCCAGAAAGTAAGCGAAGAGCTGCGCATCCAAACCGAATTGGAAACGGCATTTCAAAAACTGAAATTGACCGCTGAAAAAGTCAGGTTGCTGCAAACGCAACTGCAAACATTAGAAGCCGAGCGTCCGGTTATGCTGGAACGGGAAGCGATGTTGAAGATATTCGAAACGTGCTCTATTCATTTCAAATCCATTTTAGATCAAAAAAATACATTGAATGCGGGCATCGCCCGGGATCAGAAAATAGTTGAAAACAACAAAATACGCCTGGACGAGCTCACAAAGCTGGCCGAAAAACAACAGGAATTACTAACCCGCCTGCAACCGCAATACGAAAAGCGTGAAGAACTGCTTGATACGGCGGATGAGCTCGAGAAGATCATTCAAATCCTTGATAACAGGGTTTCTGCGGAAAAAAGGAAAGAAGCGTTAACGCGTGGAAATGAGCAACTGAAAGAAAAAGAAGCATCCATAGCCCGCTTAACCAAACAAAAGCAGGAAAAAGAATCTGAAAATGAGCAGCGTAAAAATGCCCTTTCGGACATTCAGGAAATCAGTGAAATCAAGGCCTGGTTTACGACTTGCGATGCATTAATAGAAAAGCGGCAATCCGTAAAAATCGAAGCGGAAACATTGCAGGCGGACATTACTGCCCAGCAACAAATGTTAATTGCGAAAATCGACGACATTAAGTCCAAATTCCAGCTCAATGTCGCTGAAAATGCTTCATTAGAAGCTTTCCAGCAGGCTATCCAATCATTTTTAACCCATTCAGAAGCAGAAACGAAGGAGAAAAGCGGGGAACTGCTTTCGCTTCATACCAAACTCGCATTACACCAATATGCGGGTGCGATCGTGGATGGTGAGCCTTGTCCATTGTGCGGTTCGGAGCATCATCCGGCTGTTTTGCATCCGGATCATGCTGTCGGAGAGCACATTAGAGTTGCGGAAGGCGCGCTTGCAACATTAGCCGCGCGGGAGAAAGCCATCCGCACATCCCAGGCGCCGGTTGAAAGAATTTACAATCAAATCGACAATCTTGAAAAGCTGAAAGCGACCATTAAGCAGCGCTGGATGGATGCAAAAACGCAGATTGAAGCACATGAGAAGCTTTTTGTTTGGAATAAATTTGATAAAAATGATCGTGCGGGTTTTGAAAAGCATTTTACAGAGATTACTAAAAATCAGTCTGAAATAAAGGAGGCGGAGGCCGCGATTAAGGCTTTGTCTTTGCAAATCGAAACTGAGAATCTGGAAAAAACGGAGAAGATTGAGAAACCGTTGCAAAGTTTGAAAGATGAAATCCTGCGCTTTGAAAACACAGTTCTAACGTTAGCAGGCCAACTTCAAAGGGTCAATTTGCGCGAATTTGACGATCAGCCCAAAGCAGCGATTTTAGAAAAAATTACTGCTTTCAAAAGCAGTTACAAAGAAATCACCAGCCTTTTTGAAAAATCTGAAAAGGATCTCGATGGAGTGCAAAAAGAAAAAGATGTGCTCTCCGGTGCCCAGCAGACATTAAAAACAACACTGAATTCCAGCCAGCGCGACCTTGCTAAATTGCAAATCAATGTGGAAGCGCAGTTGAAAGCATTCGATTTCGAATCCGAAGATCAGGTAAAAGCTATTTTGCAAAAGCCCATCCAGATTGAGTCCGAAAGAAAGGCGATTGAGACATTTAAATATGCTCTGGATACGACCTCGCGGGATCTGGAAAATCTTTTGAAGGAAAATACAGAGCAGCAATATGATCCCGAGCAGCACGAAACGGTCATTAAGGCGAAAGACACATTAACCGAAAGCCTCAATGCATTCCGCAAAGAAGAAGGCGGATTGGACCGGTTACTGAAAAAAATGGCCGAAGATCTGGCCAAAAAAGCAGCATTGCTAACCGAAAAAGCCCGTTTGCAATTACGGAGAGAACATCTGGACGATCTTACCAAGCTGTTCCGTTCCAGCGGTTTTGTGGATTATGCATCCAGCATTTACCTGCAAAATCTCATCCAGGCCGCCAACCATCGCTTCCATCAAATGACGCATCAGCAGCTGCATCTGGAATTGGGCGAAAGCAACAGTTTCTGGGTCCGCGATTTGCTCAACGGCGGACATCTGCGCTTGCTGAAAACATTATCAGGCGGCCAGAAATTTCAGGCCGCGCTGTCATTAGCACTAGCCCTTGCCGATCACATTCACGTCCGGAACGGCTCGAAGCATAATTTCTTCTTCCTGGATGAAGGCTTTGGCTCGTTGGATAAAAATGCATTGCAAACTGTTTTTGAGACCCTGAAATCCCTGCGAAAAGAAAACCGGATAGTTGGCATTATCAGCCATGTGGAGGACCTGCAACAGGAAATCCAGACGTATCTGAGCATTGAGGAAACCGAAGAAGGCAGCCGGATTGTGCCCAGTTGGAAGTGAAGCAGGGATTGTCACGCTGAGCGGAGCCGAAGTGAAGGCAGGACGGTATCCTTCGTCCCTAGCGACATTTCGACTACGCTCAATGTGACAGCATTACGTCCTAAAACCAGCGACTTACACTAAACGATATCAGATAATCTGCAAATGCAGCGTCGCCATGCGATTTTCCAGTAACATCCTGCTTGTCAGCATAGCTTTTCGTCCTGTTGCGGTAGAGGGCGATGGGGACGGAGAGGGATGCTGAAAATTTGTTTTTGATGTAGGCAACGCCTGGTTCGCCGGAAATCACGTATCCCGGACGGCGGTAACCCTTGCTGCTGCCGATCAGGTCGTCAGAAGGAACGCCTTCGGCGCGACCGCCTAGTAATACGGAAAATCCACCACCTAATGACTGGCTTACACCAAGGCGGGCTGCAAATTGGTCTACGGCAGCGAAATAGCCTACGATGGGGTCGATAGTCGCTGATTGCGGGTTCCGGTTGACGCCGTTATGCTCTTTGGGATTGGACAAATAGAAACCGTTGAAATATAGTGCCGTGCGGGGCGTAAAAGAAAGGTATCCCTGCGTTTCCAGAAAAAATCCGACAGCGCCATCGCCCAATTGGATGGACTGATCCACCGGTTTTACGATTGTGTAATCATTGCCTTCTTTGTCCAGCTTGTGAAATTCACCTTCCACCGCCTTGTCGCCCGTTGGAAGTTTTATGCCACCGCCGATAGCAACATTGAATTTCGGCATCTTCATGGGATCCCGTAACCAGTAACTTGTAGAAATTCTCAAGTCACCAATTCCTTTGGAGCTTGTATGAAAGCGTTTTTGCTCCGGATTGGCCGTAATGGCATTTCCATAGTGTTCGTATAGCGACGAGCGGTCATTGTGCTGAACAGGCAATGTTACCGAAATAGACCAACGCATATTAGGCTGATAAGTAAGTCCTAGATCCAGTGCATGCGCCACATTGATCACTTCCGTTCCCTGCTCCACGCGCTCCTTCTCTTCATGGTCGCCGCGGAAATGTTTGTATGACCTGAAAAAGCGATATCCGGCATTCACCTGGAATTTACCGTTTTGTTGTTTAAAGAAATCTGCAGAAGTCGCGCCGGCATGGCTCATGCCGCGAATTGCCACACAGCCTTGGGCGAAAATCTCATTTGAAAATTGCGTGATCAAAAGGCACACCGTAAACAGGAGTGTAAATATGTTTTTCATTGTCTTAAATTTTTAGAATATAAAATGGAACATAGCAGCAGCAATTCCCAAACAGGAAGCTGAGCCACAGTTATTTATAAAGTCCTTAAAAATTAAGACAATTCAGGCGGAGGCGATTCGGCCAAACGGGGGGAAGATGGTAATAAAGCAAAATAGTCGGGGAAAGAAACGGAATTGGTCAGCTGATAACATTCAAAGGCCAGCGGTGAGCGCGTTTCAATGGGCAAATAACTTTTGACCAGGTCATTAAGTAGTTTGAGTGCTCGCTTAGATGGTGATTTTTTAGCTAGATCAGTTTCCGGCAAATCATTCATACTGCCCGCTAGCTCAAAGAACCGTTCACGCGCCGAGGCGTTGGACTGGAGTGTGACGAACAGCGTATCGTTCTCGATTTTTTGATGAACAACATTGTAAAATTCACCATCTTTTTTGATCAGCCCGGCTGCTCCATCTTCGTTTTCCCAGGAAGTCGTATAAGGAAGAGACGGCGCAGGAATGGCCAGAACTTCGTGTTTTGACGCAATTTCGGACTTTTGGGCAGTTTCAAATTCCCTATCAAAACATAGCACGGCAACAGCTAGTCCAAACGTGTTGTACAAGAGTAAACCCAGAAGCGCTATGGATAGAAGTCTTTTCAAAAAGTCTAAATTTTTCCAAAAATAGTATAGTATTTACGATTTATCTATATACGCTGATATTTAATAATGGTTTGTGGGTGTAAACGCAGCCTATCGTTGCATGTAACATTAAAATGTATATTTGGGTACAATTTGCCCTACACGAGTTTATGCTTTTTGAGAATTTCTACGAGTCTTTTAGTTTTTGGTTTGCAGCGAAATTATCGGACAAAAACTGGTTGTTGAAACTGGCGCTTTTCTCTGTCCTGATTTCTCTTTTTCTAGCATTTCCGCCGTATTCGCTGCTTGTCTCGCATCTGAAAACCAATGGTGTAAGGCTGGATGCATGGGTTTTTATCCAAAATCAGGCACAAGATCTTTTTCATCCGAAAGACATGGACTACGATGTCCGCCGTGAAAATATGATCCTGAGATGGACATTGCCGTTCCTGTCGTTCATTACCAACCATAATGTAGTCCTGATCCTGGTGGCGCAGGCGTTATGCGGCGTATTATTTCTTCATAATATTGGCAAGTATATTTTTAAGGTTTCGGGGGACAAAGTCATCACCGGTTTTTTTGTCCTCGGCATTGCAAATATCTTCGTCAGCGTCTGGACATTCGCAGACATTCACGGCTACGGCGATGGTTTTGCCTATTTTTTCTTGCTGACAGCATTGCTCAGCCGTAACCCTTTCGTCATTTTTATTTCATTACAAATCGCCTTTTTTACGGACGAGCGAGCGGTTGTCGCGGGCGGTTATCTGTTGCTTTGGTGGATTGTTGTAAAAGCTTACGAAAAGAACAATTTCAGCCTTTCAGGGATGATTAAGGCAGGATTGCTGGGCGAGAGTGCTGTTGTATGGGTCGCCTGGATCTGTTATTTTGGGGTCCGGAACTATGTTCTGGCCACCTACTTTCCCAATCACAGCTATTCAACCATCGGAACGCCCGTTTTATTTGCCAGCGCACACCGGAACGGGCTTGGCAGCAGCATCTGGTCGGCTTTTGAAGGGACCTGGCTGTTAATGGGAAGTGCTTTGCTGGCGTTGTTCCTGACCAGGCGTTACTGGCTGATCGGCGCATTGTTCATTGGTTTTTCAATCCTCGTAGCAACAGGCATTTACGTACACGATATCGACCGGGCGCTTTCCTATGGCTTTCCTTTTATCCTTGCCGCATTTTTTATTTTGTATAAAACGGCGTCCTTATCGTCATTGAAGCTTATACTTTTTTTTACAATGCTCATTTGTGTCGGGCATCCGCAGGTTTTTTATATGGGTTATAACAAGATATTATGGCTGGAACCACTTCCTATGAAGTTATTCATGCTGTTGGATCAAATGATGTCCTGGAATCTATTTCGCTGAAAATTATAAAACGCTCTTACCTGTAAATCTCTTTATGCCACTATTAGTTGAGTTAAACACCTTCAATACCGGTGCAGGCAATCTGACGGTCTTTGAAAAGATCATCCCGGGCACAATCAAACGTGTATTTTACATTTATGGAGCCGGGGAAACCCAGCGTGGCGGACACAGGCATCACAAAACGTGGAATGCGCTGATCTGTATTCACGGAAGCTGTCGGGTGTATTCCAATGATGGAGAAAAAGAGGAGTATTTCAATCTCGATAACCCTGCTTCCTGTCTCATTCTGGAACCCAAAGACTGGCACATTATGGACTCATTTACGCAAGACGCCATCCTGCTGGTGCTTTCCAACGAGTACTACGACGTTGCCGACTACATTGACGAACCATATTTGCAGAAACACACCGTATCGCAATGATCCCTTTCCTGGATTTGAACGAGGTTAATGCACCTTACCTTGATGCCATTGAAGAAGCCTCGCTGCGGGTTATCCGCTCGGGCTGGTATATTCTGGGAAATGAGCTGAAAGCTTTTGAGAAATCATTTGCAAGTTATTGTGGCGTGGCACATTGCGTGGGCGTAGCCAATGGCCTTGATGCCATTAGTTTGATTCTCATGGCTTACGAATTTCCCGGGGAGAGCGAGATAATTGTTCCTGCAAACACCTATATCGCATCGGTTTTACCGGTCGCTTATTTAGGGTTTAAACCCATTTTTGTCGAGCCGGATCCGGTTACAATGCTTTTGGATCCTGATAAAATTGCTGAAAAGATCACCTCAAAAACCAGGGCGATCATTGCAGTCGATCTTTACGGGCGCATTTGCGAAATGGAACCGATCATGGCGCTTGCCCGAATGCATGGCCTGAAAGTAATTACCGACGCCGCCCAGGCGCACGGTGCGATCTATCAAAATAAAAAAGCCGGCAGCATGGCCGACGCAACAGCATTCAGTTTTTATCCTACCAAAAATCTGGGTGCCCTTGGTGACGCGGGTGCTGTTACAACCGCAGACGAAGCGCTGGCTGAAAAGATCCGATATCTGCGTAATTACGGGTCGCAGGTTCGGTATAAAAATGATTATCAGGGTGTTAATAGTCGGCTGGATGAAATTCAGGCTGCGATATTAAATGTCAAACTTCCCTTTCTCGACGCGGAAAATGCTCGGAGAAGAGAAATTGCAGCGCGTTATTTAAGTGAAATCAATGTAACAGATTTGATTTTACCGCCAGCTGACCGCATTCAGGACGATGCGTGGCATTTGTTTGTGAGCAGGCATGCGGATCGCTCCAAATTTATCGCATATCTGGATGCTAATGGCATTCAAACCAATGTGCATTATCCGTTGCCCATCCATAAGCAGCAGGCTTTTTCGGAATATAACGATTTGATATTGCCGATAACGGAAAGAATTCACAACGAAGTGATTAGTTTGCCATTAAATGCGGTGCTAACGAACGAGAAGGTTACTTATATCATTCAAACCGTTAATCAATTCGATTATCAGCAATGAAATTATCCGTTGTCATTCCGGTATATAACAGCGAAAAAACGATCGGGCCGCTCGTGAAAACTTTGCAGACCGCATTGGCGGAGGTCAGTTTTGAAATAGTGATGGTAAATGACGGCAGCAGGGATGGCTCGGAAAAAGTTTGCAAGCAACTGGCTGAGCATTATGCCAATGTCCGTTTCATTTCGCTGCGCCGGAATTACGGCGAATTCAATGCCGTCATTTGCGGCCTGAACTGGGCATACGGCGATTATTGCGTCATGATCGACGATGATTTTCAGAACCCGCCGGAAGAGATTTTGAAACTGATAAAAGTGGCCGAAAACGATGGTAATGACGTTGTTTACACTTATTATTCCAAAAAAGAACATTCAGTAGGGCGTAATCTAGGAAGCAAGCTGGTCAACTGGCTCACGAGTTATCTGCTGAACAAACCAAAGGACCTTTACTTGTCGAGTTTCAAGCTGATCCGTCAGGAGGTTGTGCAGGAAATTACGAAATACAAAGGCCCTTACCCATACATTGACGGGCTCATTTTCAGGATCACACGCAACATCGGAACCGTTCAGGTTACCCATTTAAAGCGGGAAGAGGGAACCTCCAATTATACCTGGCAGAAGCTTATTTCCTTGTTTCTCAATATCTTATTTTGCTATTCCTCTCTTCCTATCCGCATATTTTTGCCCATCGGTCTGGGTTTGTCCCTGTTTGGATTTCTGCTGCTTTGCTATCTTACCATACAATGGGTGATGGGGCCTGATCCAAAAGGCTGGCAAGTCGTCACCGCAACATTAATCTCCATCGGCGGCATTCAATGTACATTACTGAGTGTTTTGGGAGAGTATATCGGTAAAAGTTTTATGGCGCAGAGTGGTCAGCCTCAATATGTTATAAAATACAATAGCGCGGAGGCCATATGATTAATAACAGACTCGAGTACCAGCGCATGTATGAGGTGGAGCGGTCGCTATGGTGGTATCAGGTGCTGCACGAAAAGGTTTTAAATGCGATTAAAGCGCATTTCGGCATTGGTAAGCATAACCTCAAAATACTCGATGCTGCGTGCGGAACGGGCGGTCTACTGTCATTTCTGAGAGACGCCGGCTATGCCGATCTTGCCGGATTTGACTATTCGCAGCACGCCATTGATTTTTCCCGGGAGCGAAATCTGAATGTTCGTTTCGGCGATTTAAAGAACGTCAATGCATTCCAGCCGGGCGAGACGTTTGACCTGATCTCCTGCAACGATGCGCTTTATTTCCTAACCGATGAAGAGATCATTCAGGCGTTAGCAGCATTCAAAAGAAAGCTTAACAAAAATGGCCTGATCATTATTAACATCCATGCGTTTGAAGCCTTTTCCGGCACACATGACTTGGCCGTTGGGAGTTTCAGGAGGTTTAAACTGGAACAATTTATACATTATGCAAAAGCCTCAGGATTAGTCATCGAGCACAACACTTACTGGCCCTTCGCATTGTCTCTGCCCATTTTAGCTGTCCGGCAATGGCAAAATTACCAGATCCGCAAGCAGAAAATCAATACGGAACATTTAGATTCGGACGTGAAATTTCCTGGTAAACTGGTCAATTCCATTTTAAAAGGGATCACCAAAACCGAGCAGTTCCTGATCCCGAGAGCGCCATTTGGCAGCTCTTTGTTTATGACATTGGTTTCCAAAGATTAGCAATCGCACTGGCTATTTTTTGGAAAAACCTGCATTATTGATCTTTTCAAACAGATCTTTCACTTCACCGATCCGGGCAGCGCCGTTCAACTCGAAATAGAGAAATGTTTCCATGTCGCCGCGATGCATCGCCTGGTTCATATCGCCGCTCTGTGACTTATGCGCCGCCTTAACCCAGTCCGCTACGATCATGTAACTGTGTTTTTTATCTTCCCCAAAACCGTAAGTCCGGTCAAATTCGAAGATCGGGGCTGTTAAGCTGATCGCTGTTTCGGGATAACCATCCAGTCGGGTAAATTTTGAAATAGTGCCTTTGTTTTGCGTTTGCCCGCCTAGTACAATGGGTTTTTTATCACCTTTAAAGCGCTGAACAGCCCTTATAGCGCTGATTGAGGCCGTTTTATGATGGGCGTGCTGGCCTTCATTTGGAACGAGGCAAAAGACATAGCCGTAATTTCCTTTTGCCAGAATCTCATCCAGGCGGCTTTCTACGTATTTAATGTTCCAGTTTTTCCCTTCCAGATAGGGCTTTTCGTCGCGGTTGTAATAATCATCAAGCTGGTCCAGAAAGAAAAAGTTGCCAATGCCAAGCACTTCGCCGGCAGCCAGGATTTCCTTTTTTCGGATCAAAGGCAGATGTTTCCTGCCAACGACAGAATCCACCAGGTTCATGCCATAATAGGACGATGCCACGAGCCCGTTATAACCACCTGATGCATCCGTAATTAAGGCAAGGTCTGCCGACCCTTTCAGCTCGTGCGTAATTTTGAAAATGGTCACTGGGAATGTTGTCTCGTCATCAGGATGTGCCGTAACGATCAATACGCGAGGACTTTGTGCGTGTGCGGCAATGGCAACGATCAAGAAAATGAAAAGATAAATGTTTTTCATGCGGACGATTTCTTAAAGTGAAGTGTTATCAGGATAATTTACAAAATTTACATGACATGGATTTACAATTGAAAGGGAAAACGGCATTTATCAGCGGTTCTACCCAGGGAATAGGCTTTGCAATTGCTCAAAATTTATTAAAAGAAGGCGCAAATGTCGTGATCAACGGCAGAACGCAATCGAAAGTAGCTGAGGCTGTTCAGCGCCTGCAAGAAAATAATCCATCCGGCACTGTTTCTGGTTTGGCAGCCGATTTTTCCAAAGTGGAAGAAGTGAATGCGTTGCTGGAAAATCTTCCTGAAATTGATATACTGATCAACAATGCCGGAATATTTGAGCCTCAGGCATTTACAGACATTACGGACGCAGACTGGTTCAAGTTTTTTGAAGTGAATGTGCTGAGCGGCGTGCGCTTATCCCGTCACTATTTTCCAAAAATGATCGCGAAGGATTGGGGCCGTATCATCTTCATTTCCAGCGAATCGGCTGTGAATATTCCCGAAGAAATGATTCATTATGGGATGACAAAAACAGCTCAATTGGCTGTCAGCAGAGGATTGGCCGAATTGACAAAGGGCACAAATGTTACGGTTAATTCCGTGTTGCCGGGGCCAACGAAGTCGGAAGGCGTTGCGGAATTTGTAAAGCAGCTTGGTGCTGCAAATAACGTCTCAACAGAACAAGCAGAAACAGATTTCTTTAAGGATGCGCGGCCTACTTCGTTGCTGCAACGATTTACATCGGTTGAAGAAATCGCGAACCTGGTTACTTATGTGGCTAGTCCGCTGTCTTCCGGCACCAATGGCTCGGCGTTGAAAGTAGATGGTGGCGTTGCCAAATTTATCATTTAGTGAATTGACTTTCATGGTGTTGCATGTATTTGGCTAAAAATGGTTTATTTTGGAACAATCGTTCTGCAATAATTGTCTGTTAATTATGGCACGTACCAAAGCATTTGAACCCGCAGAGAAGCTGGAAAGAGCGAGGGATATTTTTTGGCAAAAAGGATATCAGGCAACCTGCATGCAGGATCTTGTAAACACCATGGGCCTGAACCGAGGCAGCATTTATGACACTTATGGCGACAAGCACAGCTTGTTTTTAATGTGTCTGAAAAGCTATTCGGACGGCATGCTGAATGATTACCTGCAGGCAACCGACGCTGCAAAGTCTCCTGTTAAGGCGATTGAAAAAATCATTAAAAGAGCTGCCGCCAGGACCATTGAGGAAGGAAAAACTTGTATGGGCGTGAAATCAGCCTTTGAGCTTGCTTCGGATGACGAAGAAGTGCATGCGATATTAAAAGAAAATACGGGCAGCGTAGTGAACGTGCTCAAAGACCTGATCAGAAAGGCTCAAAAGGCGGATGAAATCAATGCAAAAAGAGATCCTGCCATGCTGGCCAATTTTATCGTTTCTAATTTTACGGGATTCTGGCAACTGTTTCTCGTATATGGGGATCCGGAAATGGTGAAACAGCAGGCCGACTTTCTGATCAGGTCAATAAAAAAGTAAGATGAATGCCGATTATGGAACAACCGTTCCGTAATTATTTTGAACAGATAGCCATGTTAGATATCATTAAAGAGACAACTTATAAATCGAGCTCTATAAAAATCAGCAAACAGGGAAGTCCTTCCGTGCTTACATACAGCAAAGATATACTGGACCAACCTGGGCCGGGAGAGGTGTTGCTCAGGCAGGCCGCTATCGGATTGAACTTCGTGGATACGTATTTCAGAAGCGGCATGTTTCCTGTAAAATCGTTTCCTTATGTGCCTGGAATTGAGGCTGCCGGGGTTATAGAAGCAATCGGGCCATGGGTTACTGATTTCAAAGTTGGTGATCGTGTGGCTTATCATTTTATCCCGGGCGCTTATACCGAAATGCGCATGATCGGGACGCACCAGCTTGTGCATGTTCCCGATGGTGTGAGCCTGGAAGAAGCTGCTGCCATTATGGTTAAAGGCTTTACAGCCAGAATGTTGGTAAAAGAATCTTTCAAAGTCAAACGCGGCGATGTAGTGCTTGTACACGCTGCTGCGGGCGGTGTAGGGTCACTCGTTGCCAGCTGGGCCAAAGCGCTGGGTGCGACGGTGATCGGAACGGTAGGTTCGGAAGGAAAGAAGCAGACAGCGCTTGATAATGGTGCAGATCATGTTTTTCTGGTGGGCTGTGAGGGTTTTGCGAAATCGGTTTTGGCAATTACAGATGGCAAGGGAGTGGATGTGGTGTATGACGGTGTTGGTAAGGACACATTTTCTGAATCTGTGGGAATTGTGAAAAAAGGCGGAAAAATCGTGTTGTACGGGTCATCGTCGGGCCAGCCCGAACACATTGATCATGCAGCTTTACGCGCAAAGTCGATTGCTATGCTTACACCGGTGCTGAATGCTTACATTTCGGATTACGATAGTTTGCATTTGTTTGCCAGCGATACATTCTCAGCGTTGCAAGCGGGGATATTTGGCAAAATAAACATTACAAAATATCCGCTTTCGGAAGCAGCGCAGGCACATAGTGACATTGAATCGCGCAAAACGACAGGGTCCGTGATAATGATCCCGTAGGCACTAGGAAGCCGTTTTTATTGCTGAGACCTTTTCCCAGAGTATGCCCGTGAGCATGCCAATAATACTGGCAAGCAGGCCGAAGATCAGCGGCGGATATGTTGTTTCCATGTATGCGCAAACCAGCCATGCGGCCAGGCCTGCGATCATTGACATAATACAACCCAACTGATTCGTGGCTTTCCAGTAAAGGCCGGCTGCGAGCGGAACAAACAGGGATACCAGGCTGAAAGCGGAGGATTCTGCAACCAGTTCGAAAATGCTGTCGCCCCGAACGGCCATCGCAATACATATGCCCGTAATCACCACAATACCACAGCGAATGATGCGAAGTAATTGCTGGTCGGTTAATGTCGGGTTGAAAAATTTAAAAATATTCTCTCCCAAAACCGCTGCCGGCGCCATAATCGCGCTGCTCGTCGTGCTGAGGATCGCAGAAACCAATGCACCGAAAAACACGATTTGCAAAGGCAGTCCCATATGCTTTAAGATCATGTTGGGAATGATCAGCTGCCCGTCATTGTCCGATTCGGGGTAAAGGTGATGGCCGCATAAGCCTATAAACAGCGGAAGCAATGCCACTGTCAGATACATGAGCGATGACAGCAATGTTGCTTTTACCGAAACATTAGCGGATTTGGCAGACATAACCCTTTGAAAAACATCCTGTTGAGGGATCGAGCCGAGTCCGATCGTGATCCAGGCAGCGAAATATTCAACGGATGCCTTGAATGTAAAATCCGGATAAAACTTAAAAAACCCTGGCGGTGCAGCTTCAATCAGCGGCGTAAAACCACCCACTTTATTGTAAAGAACGGTTGCCACAATGGCGAGGCCGACGATGATCATAATCGTTTGCACAAAGTCTGTAATGGAGATAGACCACATTCCGCCCCAGATCGTATAAAGGATCACGACCACGGAACTGCCTAAAATACAAGTGATCAACGACCAGCCCAGCACGACTTTCAATACAATGCCCATCGCAAGCAACTGCGCGGCAATCCAGCTGAAATAGGAGGGAATGATTAAAAGAGCCGACAGCAGCTCGGCGTTGCGACCATACCGGATCCTGAAAAAGTCGCAGAACGTGATAATGTTCATTTTATAAAACCGCCTGGCGAAAAATAATCCCACCAGCAACAGGCACAACGAAGCGCCAAACGGGTCTTCAATGACGCCTAATACACCATGCTCAACGAATTCTGTGGGTGCG
Source organism: Dyadobacter alkalitolerans DSM 23607 (assembly GCF_000428845.1). Lineage (GTDB taxonomy): Bacteria > Bacteroidota > Bacteroidia > Cytophagales > Spirosomataceae > Dyadobacter > Dyadobacter alkalitolerans. The sequence continues at coordinate 146,488 of NZ_AUAS01000013.1, forward strand.
CCCATAATGGTTTCTGAGCCGAACCACGTAGCGAAAGTTGCCGAAGCGGCCAATATGAGCGGCAGCCGCCGGCCTGCCAGAACAAAATCCTGTGTTGTCGAAATTCTGCGAGACGCCCACAGGCCAATGCCCAGGTTAGCCAGCAGATATGCGAGAATGGAAAAAGCAAGCATTGAAAATCAATTATAAATTGGCGGGTTTTTTAGAGAACTCCTCATACAAATAGCGCGTGTAAATGCCTGATCCCTTTGCATTGAGATGGTGCGAATCAAACAAATTCCCGGGTTTTAAGATAGCTTCCAAAGTTGGATCTTTCGGTAAGGAAATGAAATTTGCCTGCGAGATGTAGGGCGTAACCTGCGCCAGCAGCTCATATTCGCCCTTTGTAACATTATTGGGCATGTAAAAAATGACCCGTTTGCGATAGGCTTTGCTTAGTGTTATCACTTCATTTATTGCGGTAAGAAAATATGCATTCGGAGCGGGGTGATGAGATGGTGCCGTGAGTTTTTTAGTATAAAAACGATTGTTGACGACCATTGTATTCAAACCCGGAATTGTCAGATCCACATCCTGAAAGCCGTTCGTTTGCAGATTTGGTGGTCCTTCAATGGGATCATTTACCGGGTTGATCCATTTTTTAAATGTTGCAATTTGCGGCGCAATGGAGAATATCTGGAAAAGGGTTGTGTTAAAGTCGCTTAGGAAATCGCTCCATTTGCCGTGATCATCAGGATTAACAGTTGCTTCGTCTACGCGCATCCTGAAATAGACATCATTAAAAACCTGGTCCGGCGTCATATGTATGGTGCTGTAATCAAGGGCGCTTAGTTCTATAAAAATGGTCTGGGTTTTAGGGTCATTTTCAATAATATGACGCGCGATTTTAAGTGAATTAGCTATGGAAAGGCTGAATAACCCCATGTTATAACTGCGTGTTTGCCCAGCATTCAGCGAATCAAAAATCAAAGGATTGATTCCATAAAGCGTGCGGCTGGTTCCGATAAAAACAGCGTTAGGAGCGAACGCCTGCCGATGCTTTTCCCGTATTGCAATGTCGCGGCGCGGGTCTACCGGCAGCAGACCAATAACCAGGGCAATAGCTATTTTAAAGCCAAGAAACAGCGCGATCCAGAGCAGTATTTTTTTAACCATCGTGTGTTCGGGAGTACATAAATGGTTGGTTTTCAGAATTGAATGTAGTAAAAATTAGCAACGGTGATCTGCCCGAATATGAGAACGAGCTGGACCAAAACCAGGAAGGAAAGGTTTCGCTGCACGGGATTTCTTTTTAACAAAAAGGAAGCAATGTCCTCTTTTTCACCCATTTGATAATTTATAAAATCCAAAATTAAAAACAAGGCAAGCGTCAAGCCGAAGCCGGAAGTGAAAATAGAAAGCGCGCCCGACTGAAACCCGAACATTGCACTGTACAACCGCAAACCACTGTCCAGCTCCGCCGCCCGAAACCAGCCCATAATGAGCGTTCCTGTGAGCAGACGGACGATGATGCGTAAAACAGTATGTGGATTTGACCCAATCCTGAGACCGAGACGGCCATAAAACCGCTCCCAGAAGCGTTTTGTCCTGATCTCAAAATTAATGTAGGCCCATTGTAAAAAGCCCCAGATCACAAATGACCAGCTCGGTCCGTGCCATAACCCGGTAACTACAAATGTGAGCAGGCGGTTAAATTCCAACCTTGTTTTGTTGGTGACGCCTTTGCTAATGTTGAAAAACACATAATCGCGGAACCAGGACGTGACCGTAATGTTCCAGGAGTTCCAGGATTCGGTTCGGGAAGGCGTAAAGTAATAGCGGTTTGCGAAGTTTTTGCTTAGTCGGATGCCGAGTAACCTGGCTGATCCGGTTGCTATGTCGCAGTAACCTGAAAAGTCGCAATAGAGTTGGATTGAGAAAAGCAGGACGGCTAATGTTACCGAAATTGCGGTATATTTTTCTGGTTGATCGAATACCGGATTAACATGATCTGCGAACCGGGCGGCCAAAACCATTTTTTTGAATAAACCCCAGACAATGAAAAAAATCCCAGCCTTAATGTTCTCAGGATCGTAGCTGACAGGATTTTTCAATTGCGGGATCAGCTGCCTGGCACGCTCCAGCGGACCGGCCAGCATAGTCGGGAAAAATCCCAGGTAGAGTGCGAGATAGCCAAAATGCGGCTCGGGTTTAATGTATTTCCGCTGCACGTCGGTAAGATAGCCTATGATCAGAAATGTATAATAGGATATTCCGATAGGCGCTAACCAGTTCAAAATCACCGGCGAAAAGGAATTATTGATGGGAATCAGATATTTGAAGAACAGCAGCGGCAACAGGCAGATGACGATTAATAAGGTCAGCAGCGTTTTGCGCTTCTTTTTTGAATGTGCCGGATTTCCCAAATATTGACCACCGAGAAAACAGATCGCCGTCAGCCCAAGCCAAACAAACACATAGTAGCCGCTCCAGCTCATATTAAATAGCACGCTCAGGATCAGCAGAAAGATCCATTTCTTGGCTTGGGGCGTGTTATAGTAAGCTGCAACAATCAGAAAAAGGAGCAGGAAGTATGTAAAATCGGTGAATTTGATCATTAAGCCTTTATTTTAGAAGCACAGGCAAATGCTTATGACCTCTGAAAAACACTTTCGAATCCCATTCGCCAGGCTTGTCGGGATGCAGGCGGATATTCGGGAACGCGGCCATGAACCGGGGCAGGAATTTCTGCATCTCGAACCGGGAAAGACGGGCGCCCATGCAATGATGGATTCCAAATCCGAACCCAATGTGTGGATTGGGTTTACGTGTAGGTATAAACGTTTCGGGATTTTGAAAAATGTCAGGATCACGGTTGGCGGAGGCAATGCCTAGCAGCACGGTTTTTCCCTTTTTGAGCTGTAAACCTGCAAATTCCATATCCTCCTTCACCTGCCGAGGAATCCAGTTTACAGGGCTAACATAGCGGATCAGCTCTTCAACTGCAATTGCGCAGCCGTCGTGCGCATTCCAGTCTATGGCGATGTCTTTATGCTCAATCAACGTAGCAATGCTTCTCGTAAGCAGCAATGTGGTGGTTTCTGTGGCAGCATTGACCAGAAATTCCCATGTTCCGATCAGTTCATTCACGCGGGTGCTGCCCATAATTCCCTGCATTTCCAGTAACAGGCTGTTAGTCAGTTCTCTTTCCTGCCTGGAAAGCGTCTCGCCAAGGTAACTACGGAATTGCCTCGACATATGCACGCATTCCAGCAAGTCTTTTACATTTAGTGTTTTTTCAAAAATCAGGGTAATGACGTAGGAGAATTTTTGGATAAAATCGTAATCCTCACTTTTTAAACCACAGATCTTGCTGATAATGAGGAAGCTGAATTTCCTTGTGATCTCTACCAGGTCCGCTTCTTCCTGATCCTGATAGGCGCCTATCACTTCCTGGATCGCTTCCAGGGTAATGTGCTCGTAATTAGCCTCGTAGAACTTTTTATTAACCATTTTCCGATGTTCGGCATGGGCTTCACCATTCATGAACAGCAGCCAGTGCCGCAAGCTTTCGCCGAATTCCAGGAGTGCCGGATCATTGTTTGCAATAGCAGAAACGACTTTGAAGCGTTCCTTAAAATCGAAGTTTTGAAAGTTTTCGGAGTCGGCAAAGATCTTCTTAACGTTTTTGTAATCCATCACAACCAGGTCCCCAAACACATTCAAATGCACGGGATTGGTTTTTCGCACATCATCGATCAGGTCAGCGTAATTTTGACTGATTTTGTTTTGAGATGACCAGATAGCCGCTACGGACATATGCAAGACGTTAAATGAAAGGTTGAATTAAGGCAGTAGGGGCAATAAATCAGGCTTCCTGATTTTCCAGGATCCATTCGGTCGTGGCTGCAATGGTGCCCATTTCCCAAAAAATAGAAGGACTAAGTTCCATTCCCAGCCATTCTTCGAGCTCCGAAGTGATGTTAACCATTAAAAGGGAATCGAGGCGGAAGTTGACAATGTCTGTGTCCGGCGTCACTTTTTCAGGATCGAGCTCTGCATGATGCGCTATACGCTCAATGATCCAGCCGGAGATTTCGGTATAAGTCTTATCCATGGTGCGGTTTAATGGAGCGTTAGTAAGATTTCAATGCGGTGAAAATAGGGATTTTATCCGTTTTTAGTGGAAAACAGCGGTTTAATTGATTAAGTGGTGATAAAATAAAGCCTAATTTATATTAAAAACTTCCCGTGCTTTCAGTCTTTGAATTTTTCCGCTGGATGTTTTCGGCAACTTCCCAACCGCTGCGAGCACAATTTTATGGGGCACCAACCCAAATGCCAGACCTACGCTGTTTGCAATGTTTGTTTTAATTTCATCCGTATCACCTTCATTTTGAGCATTGTTTCTAACCTCGCTCACGATCATCAGTTCTTCACCTTGTTCGGTTTCAATAGAAAATGCCGCGGTTCCATGTGGCTGAATATGTTCATGGCAGGCACTCACCACTTCTTCAATGTCCTGCGGATAATAGTTTGTCCCGCGAATAATGATTAGCTCTTTCTTTCTGCCTGTAATAAAAAGCTGTCCGTCAGACAAAAAGCCTAAGTCGCCGGTCCGCAGAAACGGACCTTTTCCACACGCCGTAAATGCTTTAAAAGTAATATTGGTGGCAGCAGGATTTTCCCAGTAACCCAGCGCAACGCCTTCATTACTCACCCAAATTTCTCCTATCTCTCCGTTTTTTTGAATTGAATTCAGCTCCGGTTCGACAATAGTAACATTAGTGAACTCAACAGGCGGGCCGCAAGCCACCACCATTTTCGCGTTCGTCTCCGATATGGGCCGGAAATTCATAGGCGCGCCATGCAAATGCAAGCTCACAGCCAGCGTTGCCTCCGCTAGACCATAGGCCGGAACCAAGCTTTCTCTCTTGAAACCAGTTACCTGCATGGTTTCTGCAAATTTGTCCAGGCTGGCGATGCGCACGGGTTCCGCACCCACATATAGCACGCGTAAGGAACTGAGATCCAATGTTTCCAGCTGCTCGGGCTTTATGCGGACCACACAGTGATCGAGTCCAAAACCGGGGCCGCCACAAACCGCTGCCTGATGACGGGAAATTGTTTCGAGCAGCAATAATGGTTTGGTAATGAATAAAATGGGAGAGATGATCAGCCCGGTGCCGCCCGTGAAAACAGGAGAAAGCAGTCCGTCCACCAAGCCCATGTCGTGATAATGCGGAAGCCAGGTTACGGAAGTGTCCGCAGCCGTACGGCCAAAGCAGTTGTTGATCGCATTTAAGTTGGCGGTAAGATTAGCATGGCTAACCATAACGCCTTTGGGATGACCTGTTGAACCCGACGTATATTGGAGATAGGCAGTTTCATTGGATGCGGAAAGTTGCTTTGCCGTTGGTTCAGAAGCATCATTACTAAGCTCATCTGTAAAAAACCACTGAATGTCCAATGCTCTTAAAGTCCTGGAAGCCTCCGTTTGCCTCTGAGAAAGCATTTTAAGGGACTTCTGATTGGTAATGATGAGCGAAGCTTCGCAGTCTTTTATAATGTTTAAAATCCTTTGAATAGCCGGTTCGGAATAGCCAATAGGGCATGGCACCGCAATGAGGCCGGCGTGCAATGAACCGAGGAAAACTTTAATAAATGCCGCTTCGGCAGGCAGCAGAATAATAACCCGGGAATGCGGATTGCAAATGTCGGCTAGTTGTTTGGAAGCCGCGTAAACCGCTTGTAGCAATGTTTTATAGCTAAGCTCCTCCGATAACTTTCCCTCTTTCTCCACAAATCCATAAGCAAGCTTGTCCGGAAACTGCCGGGCATAGACTTCCAGTCTGTTAAATAGATCCATGAAACCAAAGGTATAAAAAAAGCAGTACGACTAAGAAATGATCTCAATCGTACTGCTTCTCAATGCTTTATTTCAAAATTATCTCGGCCCGCGCGTTCTGTTTCGCTGCCCGTAATGATTGCCATTATTGTATTGGCGTTTGTAAGCTTTGTTGCTATAACGGCTGGAATTATAACGATCGGCGCGAATTACTCTCCGGTGCTGAGGATGCGGTTTTACAACCACAACTCTTGGTGGCGGAGGTGGCACTCTGTGATAACGGTAACCATAGCTAGGTCCGTATCCGTAGTCATAACCATAACCTGGCCCGTGTGACCTGTATGTACAGGAAGATATGCTTATTGCTGCAATGATCGTCACGATAACAGACAGCACCATTCTATTTGATCTCATGGCTTTAAGTCGTTTTGTACTATTTATAAAACGATTTTCACCATTTATTAGTGCCTGTGAATGACCTGGCAGAGAATTAGGGGGAAGCTTTGAACCAGTTATCCACACCATATGGATAACCTAAATAGCAGGTAAGGCGCTGTAAATGCAGAATTTATAACTTTGTTAACAAGTTATCCACAGGGTCGGTGTGGATAACTTGTTAACAAACATTTGCAATTATGCTTCCACGTCATAGATCAATACACGCTCCCAAAGATGCGCGCATTCGTCTACGAATTTCTTATGCAAAGGATGAACCTGATATACGTCATGCGCTGCCTCATCGGCAAAAACCAGGATTTCAGCGAAGTCGTAAGTCGCGTCAATCACGGGGCGGCGCGTAGCGGCAGGAGGGCCAATGAATACGGAGTCGATAGATTCAATGGCTTCCAGGGATTTGATGCCGGCAAGAAGTGCCTGCCTTGCTTCCTCGTTATCTTTTTCTTTCAGCCAAAAAAATACGTTGTGAACAAACATGGGTAATCGTTTATGAGTTAAAAATATATTAAGGATTCGCTTGTGTAGCAGCCGCTTCCGGAATGCTTTCAGAGGCGGGACTAATGTATGCCTTTTCGAGCTTAAATGAAAAAGTGGTTCCTTTCTCGGGTTTGGACATGACTGCAATTTTGGTGTCATGCGCATTCAGAATATGCTTTACAATCGCCAAACCTAGCCCTGTTCCGCCAATTTCTTTGCTGCGACTCTTGTCAATTCTATAAAAGCGCTCAAAAATGCGGTTCAAATGCTCGTGCGGAATTCCGGGCCCGTTATCCCGGACGGCAACCTCTACAAATTTTTTCCCCTCACTAAAATGCACGATAACTTTTCCGCCTTCATTGCCATATTTAACAGCATTCTCGATGAGGTTCAGCATCACCTGCTCCATACGGTCCGCATCCGCCAGCACCCACACTTCGGCCAGCTCATCGGGCTTTACCTTGAATGTCACGTCTTTATCCTTCGCAATGTTTTCAAGCCTGCTGAAAATATTTATTGCCAGCAACCGAATGTCGATAGGCGCAATGTTCATCTTAATGTCACCCGTTTCCATTTGTGAAAGCACCAGCAGGTCCTTGACAAGCACATCCAGGCTGTCCAGGTTTTTCGCGGCTTTGATCAGAAAACGCTCTCTCACATTCTCATCATCCATCGCACCGTCGAGCAATGTGTGGATAAAGCCCTGTGCAGCGAAAATCGGTGTTTTGAACTCATGGGAAACGTCTGCTAGAAATTCGCGGCGAAACAATTCCAGCTTTTTCAGCTCATCGATCTCCTTTTGTTTTTTGGTTACATAAACAAAAATCTCATCGTTTATAGTTTTGAGCGGATTGGATTCTGTGATGAGTTTCTTCCTTGGAGCGAGGTTGAAATCCTTCATTTTAAGCTTGTGGATTGTCCTGTACATTTTGTTCACTTCCCGGAAAACCAGGATGTCAACTGCATACAAAACCAGGAAAAATGAGGAAATAAAGGCCGATATAGCCGAAACAAACATCATTCCCCTCGAAACTCCTTCCACAAAAGCCAGAAAAGAAGTGGTAATCAGGGAAATCAGAAATGCCAGTATAAAAGCAATAAAGCGGGGGCTTAGAGACATGATCTTGGTGTAAAAAGCGTTGGCATTCAGCCGTTCGCCGTCTTAGTTTCGACCTTAAAGTTAACATTCTGTTTGCAAGAAAACTCTATTGCGTAGGTGGGCTTGTGGTTTAATAATATTTCCTTAATGTTAACAAGCGGATTAAAATGTAAAAAGGCAGTTCTCTGTGACGAAAACTGCCTCTTGTCAGATGGATAAAAATTAAAATCCCCCGCGGAATTTATAAGTGCTGCTCACTTTGTCAATGGCAACAATGTAGGCGGCGATCCGCAGCGATACTTTGTATTTCAATGACGTTTCGTACACCTTATCAAACGAATCCTGCATGATCCGGTCTGTCCGGCGGTTAATCCGTTCCAGCGTCCATTTATAACCGATCCGGTTTTGCACCCATTCGAAATAAGAAACCGTTACACCTCCTGCATTGGCCAGAATGTCCGGCACAACCATGATTCCTTTTTCATTTATAATGTCGTCTGCTTTGAATGAAGTAGGGCCATTTGCACCCTCTACGATCATTTTAGCCTGAATTCCAGCAACATTTTTTCTTGTTATAACATCCTCTTTTGCAGCAGGCACGAGCACGTCAACGGGCAATGTCAGCAAATCGTCGCCGGGGATAGGCTCTGCTCCGGAAAAACCTTCCAGTGAGCCCTTATTTGCATCCCGATACGCCACTGCTGCCGCGATGTCGATCCCTTTATCATTATAATAAGCACCGGAAATATCGCTGATCGCGTGGATCGCAACACCTCTTTCGCGTAAAAGTAAGGCGGCATGTGAACCCACATTACCAAAGCCCTGAACCACAGCCGTTGCGCGATACGGGTTAATGCGCAGTTTTTCCATCCCGGCCAGTGCCGAAACCATTACACCGCGGCCCGTCGCCTCTGTACGGCCCAGTGAGCCGCCCAGTACCAGGGGTTTGCCCGTAACCACGGCCGGGATCGTCATGCCTTTTGATTTCGAATATTCGTCCATAAGCCATGCCATTTCTCGCGGGCCCGTTCCCATATCCGGCGCAGGAATATCCTGATCCGGCCCCAAAACGTCCAAAAGCGCAGTTGTATAAGCACGCATCAAACGTTCGATTTCTCCCGCTGACATTTCGCGTGGGTTACAAGCAACACCTCCTTTTGCGCCGCCATAAGGAATATCCACCACCGCACATTTCCAGGTCATCCACGCAGCGAGCGCACGTACTTCATCCAGGTTCACATCCGGATCAAACCGGATGCCGCCTTTGCTGGGGCCTAGGATTGTCGAATGTATAACGCGGTAACCTTCAAAGGTTTTAATTTGTCCTGAGTCCATCATAACAGGCAGTCCTACAATGACTTGCTTGCGCGGCACTTTCAAAATATGATACATTTCCTCTGAGATTCCCAAAAGATCAACGGCCTTATCAAACCGCTGCATCATTGATTCCAATGGATTTTCTTTGTCCTTAATTGGAGCCGGTTCTATATATGACATTTTTGATTATTTAAAGTATTGATATTAAGTATGTTAATGAAAATTTCGTCTTAGTCAACACAAACATAATTGATTATATTTTATAAAAATAAAAAACCAATTAATCTTGAAATAGTATAAAAAATGCAAATGCGTAGAATGTTTTATGCGTAATGCGATCCTTAAAATTATGGCCTTAGTTTCTCCGATTATCCCAAATTTCCTGCAAGGGTTTCTCCGAAATCTGAATTCGTAAAAAATAAAAAAGGAGGCATAAAATTTATGCCTCCTTTCAGTATATGCTAAATCGCTGTTACGCCATTTCCATTTTTCCGGAATTACGTTTACGATCGTTTTCTTCCAGATATATTTTACGCATACGCATGCTCTGTGGCGTAACTTCCAGATATTCATCCTTCTGGATATATTCCATCGATTCTTCAAGAGAGAAGTTGATTTTTGGAGCGATCCTCAAACCATCATCTGTTCCTGATGCACGCATGTTTGTCAATTTCTTAGCTTCCTGCAAATTCACAACAATGTCATTCGGGCGGTTGTGCTCGCCAATCACCTGGCCACCATAGATTTCATCACCCGGCTCAACGAAGAAACGTCCGCGATCCTGCAATTTATCAATGGTATATCCTGTTGCAGGACCCGTGTTTTTCGAGATAATCGATCCGCTGATACGTCCTGGAATTGGTCCACGGAATGTTCCGAATTCTTTGAAACGGTGCGTCATAACCGCTTCACCCTGTGTTGCAGTCAAAACGTTAGAACGCAGTCCGATCAAACCTCTTGAAGGAATCTCGAATTCAAGGTGTTGCAAATCTCCTTTTGGTTCCATGATCAACAACTCACCTTTACGCTGTGTTGCCAGTTCGATCACTTTTCCAGCAGTTGCTTCCGGCACGTCCACAACCAATGTTTCGATTGGTTCAAGGCGCTCGCCCTTTTCGTCTTCTTTAAAAAGAACCTGAGGCTGACCTAGTTGCAATTCATAACCTTCACGACGCATTGTTTCGATCAATACAGACAAGTGAAGGATACCACGTCCGAAAACAAGGAATTTATCTTCTGTATCTGTTGCTTCAACGCGCAATGCAAGGTTCTTTTCAGTTTCTTTCATCAAACGGTCACGAAGGTGGCGAGATGTTACAAACTTGCCTTCTTTACCGAAGAATGGAGAATTGTTGATTGTGAATAGCATGTTCATCGTAGGCTCATCCACAGCGATACGTGGAAGCGGCTCAGGATTTTCAGCGTCGGCAAGTGTATCGCCAATTTCAAAATCTTCAATTCCAGTCACTGCACAAATATCACCAGCCGTAACTTCGGAAACCTTCACACGACCAAGTCCTTCAAATATCTGCAATTCTTTAATTTTCACTTTCTTAAAAACGCCGTCAGCTTTGCAAAGCATCATGTTAGCGCCTTCTTTCAACACACCACGCTTCACACGACCGATCGCGATACGGCCTACGAATGCGTTGTAGTCCAGAGAAGTGATTTGCATTTGCGCATTTCCTTCGTCAATAACCGGTGCAGGGATTGATTCGATAATGGTATCCAACAGGAATGTAATGTTATCCGTTGGTGTTTTCCAATCCGGGCCCATCCATCCTTGTTTCGACGAACCGTAAACGGTTACGAAATCAAGCTGATCCTCGGTAGCGCCCAGGTTGAACATCAGGTCAAATACATTTTCCTGAACTTCTTCCGGGCGGCAGTTTTCTTTATCTACTTTATTTACAACCACGATTGGTTTCAAGCCAAGGCCGATTGCCTTGCCTAATACGAAACGTGTTTGCGGCATAGGGCCTTCGAATGCATCAACAAGCAACAAAACGCCATCCGACATTTTAAGTACGCGTTCCACTTCACCACCAAAGTCTGCGTGACCTGGTGTATCAATTACATTGATTTTTACGTCTTTGTAACGCACCGATACGTTCTTAGAAGTGATGGTGATACCACGCTCCCTTTCAAGATCATTATTATCAAGGATTAGGTCATCAAACTCCTGGTTATCGCGAAATAACTTTGAAGCGTGAATGATTTTGTCAACCAATGTAGTTTTACCGTGGTCAACGTGCGCAATGATTGCGATGTTACGAATGGCTTGCATTGTTTTATAGATCAATTGTTTACGGTTTTTCTTTCGGCGGCTTAAAACCGGCAGTAAACCGTTTTGCTTTTAGTTTGACTGATTTTTTGTCAAATAGGGTGCAAATGTACGGACTTTTTCTGCTGAATAACAGTATTTTACAATTAATTTATTGTTACCTGCCGAAAAATGCGGTTTGTAATGAGAGAAGTGCAATAAAACAAGAAAAGAGACGCCGATAGCAGCGCCTCCTTTTACTTCAACACACCTAATGAAACACCTGCATTAGTCTTATTTCCGTTTCAGAAATATTTTGTCAACCCCCCCACCGACATCCAGCACAATGGAGTCGCAGGTGTTGGTCAATGCTGGTAAAGAGTAATTTTTGATTCCTTTATCCTTGAACTTTCCTGTGATTTTTAGAGAATCTCCTTTGACAGTCCAGGTCAACGGAGATTCGTTTTTATGGCCAAAGAGCAATCCACCTGTATCGTCAAACTGACCGTTTTCAGAAAATGTGAGATCCTGTTTTATTTTAGGTGTAAGCTCAAAGTTGCCTGTCCAAGTTCCGATAATATTCTTGCCGAAAACAGGCGCCACACAAGGTTTCTCTTTGTCCTTCTCACAGGATGACGTTGCAACAACGACCATGCAAAATATAAGGATTCGCTTCAACATGATAATCTAGTTTACAAGTGTGGTATCGCTTATCTCATTTTAAAGAGCTTCATGAAAGGCCAGACTCGTTTCGTTATAATTTTAATCGAGTCTGACCAGTGTAAACATTAGTCTCCTTGACTAGTTATTTACCACTATTTTATGAGTTGTTTCAGATCCGTTTGTATTGGTCAAACGCACCAGATAGACTCCATTCAACAATTTCTTAACATTAACATTTGGTGAAGGTTTTCCGGAAGACTTATAGACAGCTTTGCCGTTGGGACCTACTATTTCCACTTTCTCAATTTTGCTCCAATCGGCCGCTTGGATAGTTAACTCTTCCGATACAGGATTGGGATACATGTAAGTGGCAACGCCTTCAAACTTTACGGTACGAATTTGGCTATAAGCGCTTGTGCCGTCTTTATCGATCATATGCAGACGATAGAGGTTTTCACCTTGAATCGGATCAGAGTCAACCGCAGAATACTCAACTTTGGAATTGCTTTCACCCTTCGCACCTACAGTTTGAATAACTTGCCATTGCTTGCCGTTTGAACTGCGCTGAACATCGAAGCGATCACTATTTGTCTCTGCCGTCGTAGCCCATGTCAAGTTAACCGCGGAGCCTTCCTTATTTAGGTCAAAAGATGTCAGCTTTACAGGCAAACTCTGGTCAACCGGAAAGGTTTGGAAAATTCTTCTTACAACTGACCCATCAAGATTAGCCCAAAATGAAGTTTCTGCGCCCTGCATCTCACTGATATCAAAAGGACGAACTGTTATTGTATTAGAAGGAGGCACCGGGCCAGAGAAATTGATGGTAACAGTTCCCAGCATACATCCTGTAACGGCTGGAATATCACTCTGATCCTCATCCCGCAACAGGTTAATACTGAAACTATTTTTGTCAGCTACGACGTCTCCGGGTGCGGGGAAAGATACACCGCCTAGGGACGTATATGTGAAATTCCTTGCAATTGTGGCAGTGGTTATGGTTACGCCAACTGGTACATTAATGTCAGCACGAATGTTCATTCCTCGCCAGTTGCTTTCATCAGGGTTAGCTGTGTTGTAACCCTGACCTTGGAACGCCCAAAGGTCAAATTTGTATGTTAATCCATCCGCAGACATAGACGTATTTTGAAACTGAAGGTCGATAGTCTGTGCTCTTAACATATTTGCAAATAGAATGAATGCAAACAGCAAGATTGTTCTTTTAAAAGTCAAGTTCATATTGTAGATAGTTATAGGTTGTTATTAATTGGATGAGAATTTGGTCATGCTTGAATAATACCCCGTCTTGAAGTTATTGTTGAAAATGGTTACATCAGCGCTATCAAGATACCCATCCATATTCAGGTCAGCCTTATGATAGGTTTTGTTTAAGCTTGCTTTAAAGCCATTTTTGAAAGAAGTCACATCGCCTGAGTCAACGTAAAAGTCCGAATTAACATCAGCTGCAATCATGCACCATACGCCATTTTTCAGGATCATTTGCGGCTTGGGCACAACTTGGTAAGCTTTGGAAAGATCCGCAGAGAAGTCATAACTAACGGTTCCAGCATTAAAAGACACGATGCCAAGTCCTAATACAGGCAAGTGGTTCCTATGCTTGATAGCAATCCGAGCACCTCCAAACTGGGGATTAAACTTCGGAGCAAAGCCATCCACGTCTACGACCGTTCCGTCTGCTCGGAGCAGGAGACTTTTAGATTCCAGGATTATCAACGGATCTTGCATGCCGCGGATCTCCACTTTCACCCAGTCGACTATTTTTCCTACACTGGAAAGAGTGTTATTTATTTCTGGATAAACCACTCCGCCGCCGTAAGGATCCTGCGTAGGAAGCAATCCGAAACTCGAAGCGCCAGTTGGATAAACTTGCAGATCATTCCGCATTGTTGCCACGCCGTTTTCTTGCGTCGTTGCACCTTGGAGGAAGACTTTCAGGTTGAGCGAGACAGCTGCTACTGGACAGCTTTCAATGGTTACAGCGACATCGGAATCTTCACCCGTGCTGAAACAATCGTATGCGGCATTATAAAAGAAGGCATAATAGACTCCTGATGCCGACTGCTGTGAAGGATTTGCAAGTGGCTGTCCACTGTGTGTGGGATTATCGAACCAGTAAATTGTCTTTTGAGGACCACCGTTTAGCACTAAACTATTAAGGTTGACTGTTGAGGCAGGGCATTCATTCACTAAGACGGCACTAGATAGTTCAACCGCATCCGTTTTAAGGCATGGACTCTCGCAGGGTGTTATGCTTACGGTGACTTTTGCAGTGGATAAATCCGTAGAATAGCAATTATTTATTTCGTCATATAAGAACGCATAATAAGATCCAGAAATAGAAATCAATTTTGGATCGACCGGTACGCCTAAATGGTTTGCATTGGTAAACCATCTAATACCTACGCCAGCAGCAAGAACCTGTTTATTTACGAGGAACTCCAGATCCACACTATTAGACGGGCAGCTGTTAGCAACACTACTCCTTTTGAGTGAAACTTGTGTTTCAACATAATTCACCTGTACTCCAGCGGTGGACGAGTTAGTATTATAGCAGTCATTTACCTCACTGTAGTAGAAAGCCATGTATTTACTTCCTGCAACTCCAGCCGCCTCTGAATTGGCATCGGTCAAATGAGAGGCATAACCCTTTGGGAAAGACGTCCCGTACTGCCACACCAACTTGCCTCCGTCAGGAGTTGTACTAGTGACCACTGAGTTTAAATTTACTTTTCCGCAAGGAAATGGAGTAGTAAGAACTGTTTGTGACAACTGCACTTGGTTAGTTGGTAATATGCAATCAAGTGGGTAAGACGTTATGTCAAAGTTTACATAACCTAAGTTATTATTGACAGCCGAGGCACTCACGCCTCCTGTTAAATGGAAGACTAATTCAGTAGCAGAAGCAGTAAAAGTGAAGGCTTCGTTAATCCAGACATTAGTATTGGACCCGAAAGTTGTCGTGCGGGATCCAACCGTAGTCACGAATGGGAATTCACCAGTTGTAGTAATTGTCATGGTTGCAGACTTTCCGTAACCGGAATTTGCTGTCCTGGATGACAAGACATTATAGCGAATTGTATAGGTTTTGCCTGGTTGAAAACCACTAATTTTTTTTTGTACTTTCGACTGGCTTATATTACTATTCTCAAGAGTCAAAATAGTATAGCTGTCCACGAAATCACCATATGGCATGGGGAGCTGTTTTGTCCCTAGCTGGCCCTGCCATGACAATTGTGGTTCTCCGGCTAATGCAAATATGTTCGACAAAGAAGGATTTCCAGATACTATGTCATAGCTGCCGGCACAAGAGGCGCAAACAATTCCGCCTCTTGTATTTGGGAATTTTTGCGCATGCACACTCGCAATGCTCGCAATCAAAAATATCAGTTTGTAAAAAATTAATCGTTTCATAATCTTCCTTTTTTAGTGTGTCAGGCTTGTAGCCTGGAGAAATTTTTTGTTATCATGTTATAAATTGATAGGGAGGGAAATGTTAGGCGTCTTGATCTGTTTGACGCGGTGCCGTTCTTTTGGGGCGAGCGTCGGGATGAGTTGGATTGTATTCATATGCGTATCGTCATATATGGAGTGATGGTTAAAGTGAAAAAATGTTAAGTCTGAATCCCGTGATTCGAATCGAGGCTTAAAATTGTGGGATGGAATTGGAGATTCTGAAATGCGTTGATTGTTGGGCGGGAATGGGTGAATTAACGGTAATTTTTACGCTTTTCGCTTCTGAGCCGGGCATTAAGGGCTGATATTGTCTGAGTTAGCTTGTAGGATTACATCTAAGCTGATAGCAGCAATTACAAAGGCAATGAATTAGAATTATTCAATGTCCAGAATTTTGTAAAGCGGCAATTTGAGCTGGAAAGGGCGATTTGGTGTGAGAATATGTCCTTTAAAGAACTTATCCTAACCGTTTAATAAACGGAAAATAGTTTTCCCGAGAAAAAAATGAACTTAGGTTTTATTCTGATTTAGGGACTGAAATGCTATATAAGATCTGCCTGTTTTTATGTCTTTTACCTGGGTTGGTCAGCGGCCAGTTCATTTTTCAAAATTTGCGTACGAATGATGGGTTGAGCAGCAAGGTGATCAGGAGCCTTCATAAGGATAGCGACGGTTTTCTTTGGATAGGGACGATAAAGGGATTGAATCGATTCGATGGTGCGGCCATAAGACAATATGGAAATGAGAATGGGTTGAAAGATTTATATATCAATGGTATCCAGCCGCTGGGTCAGGATGAATTGATTATTGGGACAACACAGGGCATTAAGATTTTCAATCGGAAGGAAGGCGCATATGTAAGTGATCCGCGTTTCGAGCAATTGAGCTCGATAGATATCTATAATATTTACCTCGACGGCTTTTCCCGCTTATGGTTTTTGACGCAATCAGGTATCTATATATACATCAATGGGAACCTTGCAAAGCTGGAAAGTCAAGTGTCGGATGCGCGGATTCTGCAAGGTGTGAGATACGACCTTGCGACACTTGTCTGGGATCATGGCAGGGGTGGGTTTTGGATGGGTGGCCCGGAAACTTTTTTTATTGATCTCAGAAAAAAAACGATTTATCACAAATTAAATAACCCAAACAATGTACCCATTTTTGATGCAGCCGATGTTTTTGCGATTGGAGTTGATGCAGAATCCAACCTTTGGTATGGAAGTAACAAAACCAAATCCCTGAATTTTTGGAATCACAAAACCAATAAGGTCATTTCGTATTCTGAGTTGGACGGCGAGCGAATTTATGAAGGATGTAATAGAATTTTCATAGATAAAAAAGGTCGTGTCTGGATTTCGACCTGGGCATTTGCAGCTTACGTAAAAGAATCCGGCGAGCCTATCAGGAAGATTCCGTATAGCCAAAACCGTAAGTATTCAATCGGGTATGGATTCTTCTGGGCGGCTATCGAAGACATGGAAGGAAATGTATGGCTCGGCACATTAAATGGAATCAGTAAAGTTCAGGCCAATGCTCCGGTTCAGGCGATTTACCAGTTGCCTAGCTTTAAGTATTTTTTGCACACAGGTTTTGCACATGCAAACTCAATAGTAGTTGATGGGAGTACCATAATGGCCGCCAAAGAGGATGGGATTGTCCGGTTTAATATGAAAACAAGACATTATCAGCGGTATATCTCCAACAATGGTCCTGATTTGGTTAAAAACAAATTTTTTATGTCTGTTAAGTCAAAAGGAGTTTGGTGGTTTGCAGGCCTGGATGGAATACATTTTCTGCGGCCTGGAAGCGAGAGGTTGGAACCATTGATTGCAGATGGAGTCAAATTCAAAGCAAAGACTTCAAATTTTATTTTTGCTGATCCGGTCGGTAATATCTGGTTTCAAATTCTTGATGATGCCCTGTACAGATATAATCCTTCAAAAGATGCCATCACTCGCTTCGACGGCAAGAGTGAGCGTTTTGGAGCGTTTCCGCTGGCTAACGCTTATAGTTTTCTGATACAACGCACTGGGAACATTCTATTTGCCAATAAATACGGCATTTTGAAATTTGATACATTTAAGCAGCAGTTTTTTGAAGTTTATTTTAATAAGACGTATGGTTTTATGGTCAACCAAATGGTTGAGGATAAGCTGGGAAACATTTGGTTGGCGGTTTGGGGGAGAGGTGTCCTTAAACTAGATGAAAATTATAATGTTACCGACAGTTTAAACACAGGAAATGGGCTCCCATATGACAATCTGAATAACATTGCCATTGACCATCTGAACAATATATGGGTTTCGGGCATTGAAGGGCTTCTTTTCTTTAATCCGGAATCAAAGGCGCTTACAAAGGTAGACGTAGATCTCGGGCAGAATCTTCAAGACTATTATAATGATTTGTTTGTGGCAAATAAAAGGATTTATGCTACAATGCTTGATCATGTTGTAGTCCTTGATCCATCCAAATTCGCTGCCTTGAAAGTAAGGGAGCCGCCGCATATTACGTCGGTGAAAATTTTTGGCAAGGAAAAAGAGGATTTCATGAGAAACCCACAATTAGACTTATCACACGATGAAGATTATCTCACATTTCAATTTGCATCGCTGGTGCACCGGGACGTCCCAACATTGCGATACAGTTATATGCTCGAGGGTTTTGATCAGACGTGGATCAATTCAGGCCGCTCCTTAGTAGGATCTTATAAAAATCTTCCCTGGGGAAAGTACAAGTTTAAGGTAAGGAGCACTGATGAACGGGGAAATTGGATGAGTGTTGAAAAGACATTAATCATTAACATTCGACCTCCGTGGTGGCGAGAATCGTGGTTCCTTGGAGCTGTGGCAATCTTGGTTTGCGCGCTGTTGATTAACTTATATAATGTTTATCTAAAAAGAAAGCGGAACCTCATGATGGATGCTAGCATTGACTACTTCGCCAATGCCGTTTACCCTGAAAATTCTGTAAAAGAGATTTGCTGGGACATTGCCTACAACTGCGTATCCCATTTACATCTTCAAGACTGCGTGGTGTATCTGATGGATCATAAAAGGAATGTGCTCGTGCAGAAAGCCGCTTATACTTACAATAGCCCGAAGACGTCTGAACAGGACAGCCCAACAGAAATTCCGGTTGGCAAAGGCATCATTGGGACGGTTGCGGAGACAGGCAAGCACTTAGTCATAGGGAATACTTCCAGGGATCCGAGATATGTAGTGATCGAGCAAAGACGGTTTTCTGAGCTATCCGTTCCTATTCTGCATGATGGAAAAGTGATAGGTGTGGTGGATTCGGAGCATTATAAGAAGAACTATTTCAAAAGCGAGCATCTGAAAGCAATGTCAATTATTACATCTATATGTTCGGGCAAAATTGCGGAGGCAATCGCTCAAGCCGCAGCCAAAGAAAAGGAAATAGAGCTGCTTGAAATCAGTAAAGCACTCGCCGAGAGCCAGCTAATGGCTTTGCGTGCACAAATGAACCCGCATTTTGTTTTCAATTGCCTGAATAGTATTCAGGAATGCATAGTTTCTGAGAAATTTAAAGAGGCTAGCAAATATCTGAACCTATTCGCCAAGCTATTTCGCAATCTGTTAAATAACTCCGGCAGAAGCTTGATAACTATTGACGAGGAACGGGATATCCTGGAATTTTATCTCCAACTGGAAGAAATGCGGTTTTCCAACAGCTTTTCGTATGAAATCCGTTTCGATGGAGAACTTGAAGATGAGGGAATTATGATTCCTTCCCTGCTGGTCCAGCCGTATGTGGAAAATGCGCTTTGGCATGGGCTAATGCACTCCGAATTGGAACGGAAGCTGCTGGTGGAATTCAAAAAGATCAACGAGGATATTTTTGAGTGTAGAATAGATGATAATGGAATTGGCCGGAAAAAATCCTTTGAATTAAGGGCCATCAACGAGAAAAACAGGTATCATGAGTCCAAAGGGCTTGGTATTTCCAGCGACCGTCTGTCTGTGCTTAACCGGCAGGGACATCATGCGGAGGTTGAGTTTGTTGACAAGATGCACGATAATGGCGAGGCGGCAGGAACATTGGTGATCGTGAGGCTGTCCACTTACCTGAGATAAAGAAAGGCGTACGGAATTCTTAATTTATTCATTTAATACACGCACAGTGATGGGGTTTGGGATTTACGTTTTTACGTTTTCAGCACTTCTGTATGTCTATTCAAATTTTTATGCAAGATGTAAACGGAACAGGGGAAGGCATATAAAGCGCTTTGGGATAGAGACAGAAGCAACTATACTTTTTATTGACATACCCGAGAAACCTCAATCAAGACAAGCTGCGAAAATCCAGGTTCAGATAGAGCCGGTCCAAGGCAGAAATTTTGTAGCAACATTGACTGATGTCCCCCGGGCATTCATGGGTTCAATTAAGGTTGGGGATAAAGTGTACGTTAAATACCTTGCTAAAAACCCAAAAGAAGTGGCCTTCGTGAAGTTGACGAATCTGAATTGAGACCACATATCACCGATAAATAATTCAACCATTGCCGTTAGTTCAATGGTGCGTTAAGGAGTGATGGGACATATGGTGCGCTGATATATTATTGCGGTTGAAACATGATTCAACATCAAAACATCACCTTATGAAACGCATTTCTCTTCAACTCTCAACGCTGCTCGCAGCACTTTTTCTTTTCGCCTTTTCCTGTCAGGATCACTACGTGCCGGAGGAGCCGGAGACTTTACAGGTAAAGACCTTACAGATAGAATCCCCAACATCCGGTGAATACAATCGCGCGAAGTTTGGAATGATTATTGAAAAAATTGGCAATCAGCCCGTCAAGAAGTTTGGGATTATTATTTCCACGCATTCCATTGGGAGCAATAATTACACGACGGTTCCTACGATTGCAAATCAAAAATTAACGATCAACGAAGCTGCAACCATCGGAGAGCATACATTTGTAGAAGGTTCGTTTGATCGTAATGAATATGTTGAAGTATTTTACCGTGCCTATGCCAAACAGGCAAATGGTGATGTGGTATATGGCGAAGTGTTTAAATACACACCTGCTGACATTGTGAGTATACGCGTAACAAACCTTTCGGCAAATAAGGCACCAATTGAAGTGACCCTAGAGATAACCTATTTGGGAGCAACCGAGGTAGAAGAGTATGGTGTGGTATACTCTTACAAAGTAAACGTAAACGATCCGGTAACTCCTAATCCAACACTAGCCGACCACAAGGTTAAATCCGGGGTGGCTCTTAAAGTAGGTAAGCAAACTATTGGTTTACCTATTCCTGGAAATTCGGTTAGCACAATCTACACCCGTCCTTATGTAAAATATAAGAATGGTAACGTCTTCTATGGTAACATATCTGGCTAGTCCTCTAACATTTGTCAAATGCAACAACAAGAAATTCAAATAGGAGATGTTGTCTGGTTGAAATCGGGGAGTCCGGCTATGGTGGTGGATGGGTTTCACCAGACTTCGAAAAATTTTTATCGATGCTTTTGGTTTAACGAGGAGGCTAATGCTGTTTCTGAATATTTCAATCAGTTGAGCCTGACGACGACGAAAACTGAGCTGCAATTAGTCATTAAGGATAAGCCCAAAGAGCAATAATAAGTAGCGTGATTCTGTGAGAAGAAGTCCCGGACTACCTGACTTTACAAAGAAAGTAAGTTGGAGAGAGTTCGGGGCTTTTTTGTGCTTGAATGTTTTGGAGGATATGCTAATGTGTTGTGGCGTCGCAAGTAATCTGCGATGTGTAGGGTTTGATGAAATTTTGCATTGGCCGGGGCGTTTAGTTTCTTTGTGAGAATTGAATTTTTAACGCTTTATATGAATAAGAATTTGCTGGCAGGAATGCTCCTGTCCATATCAACCCTCACTTTTGCGCAGGATGATGCTGCGAAATATGCAGAGAGCATTACGCCCGATGACCTGAAAAAACATTTGGTAATCATTGCCTCAGACAGTCTTGAAGGACGGGATACGGGTTCGCCAGGTCAAAAAAAGGCTGCCGAATACGTTTCAAGCTATTACAAACAGTATGGTTTGACGCCAGCTGCCACAGCTGCGGACGGTTCAAAGAGTTATTTGCAAAAATATAATCTCCACAAAAGAAGCTGGGGTGAGGTTTATGTAAAAGCGGGCAGTAAAAAATATGAGTTTAATAAAGAATTCTATCTTAATGGGATTCTGAATGTTCCGCAGGAAACAAGCTCTGAGGCAATCTTAGTAGGCTATGGCATTGATGATCCGGCTTATACCGACTATAATAACCTGGATATCAAAGGTAAGGCTGTCGTTGTTTTTGAAGGCGAGCCGAAAAGTGCAGATGGGAAATATTTGGTTAGCGGCACGGGTGAGAAAACGAAGTGGAGCGGCCCTGTTTCCTGGCAGGCCAAAGCAAGGGTTGCGTTGGACAGAGGGGCAACATATGTGTTCATCGTTACTGATAAAACGGGCGACGATCTGGACAAGGAAATCCGTCAGCGGGCGGTTATGGCGAGGCGTTTCAGCGCTCCTACATTAAAACCCGTGGTGGAAGCGCCAAACAGCCTGGCTGCCTTTGCGGTTCCGGCGAGCATTGCTGCGCAGATTCTCAACACGTCTACCAGCAAACTTCTGAAAGAAAAAGCTTCGATCGATAAATCCGGTAAGCCGCTTTCAAAACAAATGTCAGGCAATGTGGCGGTGAAAGCCGAGCGCGTGAGCGAGACGATTGAAACCGAGAATGTTGTTGCCTTTATGGAGGGATCGGACAAAAAAGATGAAGTCCTGGTCATTAGCGCACATTTGGATCATATCGGAATTTCGGATAACGGTGAAATTAACAATGGCGCGGATGATGACGGATCGGGAACGGTTTCACTGCTCGAACTTGCGGAGGCATTCAGCAAAGCGAAAGCGGAAGGCAAAGGGCCGCGCAGAAGCATATTGTTCCTGAATGTTACAGGTGAGGAAAAGGGGCTTTTCGGTTCCGAATATTATTCTGAAAATCCGCTATTCCCGCTTAAAAATACGATTGCTGATTTGAACATTGACATGATCGGTCGTGTGGATAAGGCGCATGAGAATGATCATAAATACGTTTACCTGATCGGTTCTGACAAGCTTTCTTCCAAGTTACACGCGATCAGTGAAGAAGCGAATAAGAAATACATCAATTACAATCTGGATTACACATTCAATGATCCGAAAGATCCAAACCGATTCTATTACCGCTCAGATCATTATAATTTCGCTAAAATGGGCGTTCCGGTTATTTTTTATTTTACCGGGGTTCATGAAGATTATCACAAGCCAGGCGATGATGTCGAAAAAATCCTTTTCGACAAACAGGCACCCATCGTGAAATTGGTTTTTCATACGGCATGGGAGTTGGTTAACAGGGAAGAACGCATTGAGGTTGATAGCAATAAGGAATAATTAGCCAAGCCATGAAAAGATCGCTTTTGAGTATTTTTCTGTTTGTCACCAGCTTGTTTGCCAACGCACAGGCACCAACAGAAAATTCCCTTCTTTGGGAAATTACATCGCCCGGACAAGCAAAGCCTTCCTATTTGTTTGGGACGATCCATTTGATCTGTCCGGCCGATTTCTCACTAAGTGACTCATTAAAAGCGACATTAGCCAGAACACAACAGGTTGCCCTGGAAATTGACATGGACGATCCCGGCATGATGGCAGGCATGATGAAATCGATGAACATGACCGATGGTAACGAGTTGAAAAAACTGGTTACTGAGCAGGAATATGCAAGACTGGCGAAGTTTTACAAGGATTCAGTTGGCGTGGGGATTGCAATGTTCGAGAAAGCTAAACCATTTATATTGATGGGACCGCTTTTCAACGCAGTCCTCGCGTGCCAGCCTCAGTCCTACGAAATGTCATTAGTGGAGTTGGCCGCAAAGCAGGAATCCGAAGTGATCGGGATTGAGACGCTGGATGAACAAATGGCAATTTTTGATACAATCCCTTACAAAGAACAGGTGAAGACGATCATCAGCATGATAGACAGTCTTCCGCAGGCGCGCAAAGAGTTCAGGAATTTGGTAGCATTATACAAGTCTCAGAAAATCAATGATCTGTATAATCTAATGATGGCCAGTAACTATGGTATGGATGGGAATGAAGAAGTAATGCTGTTTTCCAGAAACCTGAAATGGATCCCCAGGATTCGTAAAATTGCCGGCGAAAAGCCAACGTTCTTTGCAGTAGGCGCCGGTCACCTTGGTGGTGATCGCGGTATTATTTCATTATTACGGAAAGATGGTTTTAAGGTCCGGGCGATAAATTGACCCTAAAAAGCAGATATCCATCTGGTAAGCAGGCCGGGATTGAAAAATAGCAGGAGGATCGCAACGACAAGAAGCCCTGCAATGAATTTGCCCGTTAAGCTCTGGTTTGCAGGAGCTTTTTTCTGCGCCAATGCTTTAAAGAACAATAAATACGGGATTCGCAGATAGTAAGCAAGCGATATCGCTGCATTAAGGATTCCTCCAATCAGCAACCACAGCATCCAGGGGAAATGTTGCTGATGATAACTTTCCCAAAGCGCTGAAAATACAAGTAACTTTGAAGTAAATCCGGCAGTTGGCGGTAACCCGGCCAAGGCGATCATGACGATTGTCAGAATGCTGGAAATCCACATATTTCTGCGTCCTAACCCTTCAAAGCACGTAAGATTTGTGTTTGACACGGGTTGCAAAAGATCAATTAAAAAGAAAACAGCAAGATTGATAATCAGGTAAGCGGCCGTATAAAAAACGGCTGACTCAAACCCAAACCGGCTGTAAGCGGCTATTCCAACCAGTAAGTAACCTGCTTGCGCAATAGAGGAATAGGCTAGTAGTCGTCTTGCATTGGTTTGCAGCAACGCTGCAACATTGCCAATGGTCATGCTTATCAATGCGATCCCGCCCAAAATCGGGAAATATTGGGCCGGTAATATTCCGGCCAGACGCATAAGCACAAGCACCACGGCAGCCTTTGGTGCAACAGACAAAAACGAAACAAGTGGAGTAGGGGCTGCTTCGTAAACATCAGGTGTCCAGACATGAAACGGCACAAGTGAAAGCTTAAAAAGGAGTCCGGCGAGCGTCAGTACAATGGTTACCGTTATCACCAGGGGAGAATTATTCATCAATCCCGTGGTCATGGCTTCGCTGGTAATGTCCATGGTTCCGGTGATGCCGTAAATGAGCGATATTCCGTAAAGCATTACTGCTGAGCTTGCTGCGCCGAAAAGCAAGTATTTAATCCCTCCTTCGGCCGCCTTTTTGTACGGTGACATCGCAACCAGCAGATAGGAGCTAACAGAAATCAGTTCCAATGAAAGGTATATAGTCAGCAAATGTGTCGACATTGTCAGCAGATTCATGCCGGCAACTGCTGCAATGAGCAATGCATTAAACTCTGGCGGGAAGTCGTATTTTAATACTCGGACGTGGATTAATGTGAAAATCCAGGCAAGCGTAATCATGATTTTGAAAAAAACAGCCTGTCGGTCGAGGAACAATAGGGGTTGAAAACGAAATGAAGGTTCAGTATTCCACTGGCCCAAAATCAGTAAAAGTGTGATAATGCTGCCTGAAAGGGCTATATTTTGCAGGTAAGAAGCGATTTTCTCTTTTTTAAGCCAACGCAAAAACACAAGTTCCGCAAACAGGAAAAAGCAAAAGAGCAGTGCCAAAAAAATCTCAGGAGTGATTCCTGCCAGGCTTCGGCGTATATGTATAAGCTGTTCGTTAATATCCAATTTGAGCGGGTACAATTTTTTTGGCAAAAGTACAGAAAGATGCCAGCAATCTAAATTCTGGCATGTTCAGACTTCGAACTTATCAAATTAACCAACTTTATCATGAAATATGTACTAAGATTTTTTTTGCTCTCCTCTTTTCTTTGGACGAATGTTGCCATAGCACAGGATTTCACAGGACTATCGGGAACGCCTTATCAGGAAACCGCTGCTGATGGAGAGAATTCACCATATCTGTTTAAAGAATGGTATTCCGGAACGGTCCGCACGAGCGACGACCGGGTACATGATGGGGTAAAAGTTCGGTATGATCTCAAAAAAGATGAGGTAGAATATAAGGCTGACTCAGGATTATTTCGGGTGTCGTCCGGCGTGAAGGAGTTCACAATCCCAACAGGCACTGATCTTTACATTTTCAAGAATGGTTATCCTGCCGTTGGGGAGCAGACAGACAAAAGCTTTTACAGGGTTCTTTATGATGGCAATACGAAGCTGATAAAAAAATATGTTAAGCCTATTAAAGTGGAGAAAGCAAGCGCAACGCGAACACTGGAACCGAATGCTAAGCTGTATATCCTGAAAAATGACAAGCTTAATCCTGTGCAGCTCAGCAACAGAAACAGCTTTTTGAAACTGCTTAGCGAAGAAAAAAACAAAATGAACTACATCATCCGGGAGTCACAGCTGGACTTTGCGGCAGAGGATGACTTAATCACTTTACTTGAAGAGTTTGACTCTTACAAAGCAGGGCGCGGCGGAAACTAGTGCCGCATTAAGACATTAAAAAAGCCGGAATTGATATTTTTAGGTATCAGTTCCGGCTTTTTTATTAGTATACAAGTAATTTTTATGGGACTAACGGCGCTTCCGGAGCCTCTTCTTCTTTTTTTGGTTTACCAAAAACATAAACGAGTCCGAAATGACTTTTCAAAACACCGCTGTCAAATTTGTCTTTAACATAAGGATTTAACTCCAATGCAACCTGGAACCGCCTGTTCTGCTTCAACGGCGAAATGCGAACACCTACATTTAAAGAGTAACCGTCAATTGTGATCAGATCTGCGTCGGCATCGGCAATGCGGTAAAGTGGGTTTAATCTTAATCCTCCACCCAGATACCATTGCACCACCTCGCCTCTTTTCAGATTGATCATTGGCAGCAAATCCACACTGAGACTGCTGAACAGCGAGTTGGTTTGAAACCTTGTATCCAGCCAGATTGCCTTTTTTGAATTGGTGCTGATGGTTAGCAAGCTGCTCCATGGATAATAACCCACCGAAGCCTGCGCCCGAAGTTTTTGCTGATTAAGAAATAAAATCAACGTGAGTACAAAAATAATGCGTTTCATGAACGAGGAATGAGTAAGTGGCACTTGCAATGTTGAGACTAGCGGCGCAGTGCCTTGCCCAGCTTGCCAGCCGCTTGCATGGTGTTCATTTTCTTCATCATCTTGCGCATTTCATCGAATTGCTTAATCAGGTTGTTAACCTGCAAAATGGATGTTCCGCTTCCGGCTGCAATGCGTTTTTTGCGGCTTCCGTCGATCATATCGGGATTTTCACGCTCCTTTTTGGTCATGGACTGAATGATCGCTTCAATAGGCTTAAAGGACTCATTATCAATGTCCATGTCTTTCATCGCATTGCCCATTCCGGGAATCATGCCAATCAGATCTTTAACATTACCCATCTTTTTGATCTGCTGCAACTGACCCAAAAAGTCGTCAAAATCGAATTTGTTCTGACGCATTTTGGCATTGATGCGTTTGGCTTCATCTTCGTCAAAAGCCTGCTGCGCACGCTCTACAAGCGAAATAACGTCACCCATGCCCAGGATTCTGCTCGCCATACGATCGGGGTAGAAGGAATCAAGCGCCTCCATTTTTTCACCCGTACTGATATATTTGATAGGCTTGTCAACAATCTGACGAATCGAAAGGGCCGCTCCACCACGCGCGTCACCGTCTAATTTGGTCAGCACAACGCCATCAAAATTCAGGCGCTCATTGAACGTTTTGGCTGTATTTACGGCATCCTGACCCGTCATAGAGTCAACCACAAACAAGATTTCAGAAGGCTTAACAGCAGATTTAATGTCCTCAACCTCCTGCATCATGACCTCATCCACAGCCAGACGTCCGGCCGTATCGACAATCACAATTTTCTTTCCTATTTTCCTTGCATGTGCCACTGCATTACGCGCAATGTCAACTGCATTTTTATTGTCAGGCTCCGAATAAACTTCCACACCCACCTGCTCTCCAAGCACTTTCAGCTGCTCAATCGCAGCCGGACGATACACGTCGCAGGCTGTAAGCAGAACCTGGCGGCCTTGCTTTTTGAGCAATGTGGCCAGTTTTCCGGAGAAAGTCGTCTTACCCGAACCTTGCAAACCGGCAATCAGGATAACCGCGGGGTCGCCCTTAATATTGATTCCTTCTGCCTGGCCGCCCATGAGCTCGGTAAGCTCTTCCTGAACGATCTTGACAAACATTTGGCCCGGTTCAACAGAGATCAAAATCTTCCTGTCGAGTGCTTTTTCGCGGATCCGGTCTGTAATTTCCTTGGCAACTTTAAAGTTAACGTCTGCATCGACCAATGCTTTGCGGACTTCCTTTGTGGTTGCGGCAACATTTATATCTGATATCCTGTCCTTTCCTTTTAGTGTGCGAAAGGCGTTATTTAGCTTGTCCTGTAAGTTTTCAAACATGGAATGATATGTATGATTCTAAACCTTAATTGAAATAAAACACAAAGGTATAAATAAAATAAGGAGTACAGGAAGGTTAATTCCGGCACTCCTACAATATTTGGTGCGAAGCCTAAGCTGCTGAAATGACTGTTATTTGCTGAATTTTGCCTTGATCCAGCGGAACATTTTCTTTTCCTTTTCCCAAAAAAATGAAAACTGGCCCAACAGGAAGCCGTACATCAGTAAAAGCGTCTGGTAAGTTGGAAAAATAAAGAGAATGTAGGTAATCGTTTTAAGCCACATCGGGGTCAGCTCGTCGTAACCCAGCAGGAAGAAAAGTCCTTTTCTAAGCCAAACTACGGAAGAGCCGGCTAAGCTAAAAACTGCTAAAACCAAAAGAA
Source organism: Dyadobacter alkalitolerans DSM 23607 (assembly GCF_000428845.1). Classification (GTDB taxonomy): domain Bacteria; phylum Bacteroidota; class Bacteroidia; order Cytophagales; family Spirosomataceae; genus Dyadobacter; species Dyadobacter alkalitolerans. Next base: position 174,905 of record NZ_AUAS01000013.1, read on the forward strand.
CTTGTCTGGTTGTCTCCAATCCCCACTTTTCCTGCATTTTTCCCAACCAGGGTTGTGCGCTTTTTTCTCCGCCTTGCATATTTATTGAATTAAATTTTTACAAAGTAACAACCCAACGGGCAATTTTCCGCTATTTTAATGGATGTTTAATCCTTGTTAAAGACATGATCAGGATCATTTTTACTGTTGAAAAAAATCGCAATCATGATTACAAAGACGTTCCTATGCCCGGGTCGGAAAAGCGCTTGTCGTTGATAAATTGCTCATCATTTAATGTCTTCAAAAAAGCAATGATTGCTTGCTTATCCGTGGCAGAAAGCTTAATTCCCCGTTTTTGTCCCGCAACCTGCAACAACGGATCGAGCGACGGCGAGACGAAAATGCTGTCCTTACTGCTGCTCTCATCATTGGCATAATGATCCAAAACCGCTTCCAGAGTCGTGAAACGCCCGTCATGCATGTAAGGCGCGGTCAGGCCCACATTGCGCAGGCTCGGAACCTTGAATTTGAGCCTGTCGGCTTCGTTTAATGTGATGGCATATCTTCCCTGATCATTGATTTTGGCAGGAATCAAACCATTATTTCTGAAACTATGATCTGTGAAAAGCTCACTGCTGTGGCAGGAAGCGCAATTTTGTTTGAAAAGGATCATTCCCTGCTTTTCCAATGCTGTTAAAGCGGACGCATCGCCTTGTAAAAAATAATCGTAACGGGAAGTGGCAGAAACGAGGGTCATCATAAACTGCGATAACGCTTTCATCATCCGGTCCGCATTGATTTCATTGGTTCCAAATGCTGCTTCGAACATTTTGGGATAATTAACCTGCTTCTTAGCTCCTGCCATCGGCGTTTTGCGGAGCTTTTCAATGACATTTCCCACGCGCTCACCCATTTCTACTTTATTCTGGATCGGAACGGGCGGAACCAGATCCATATCATGCACACCTCCATCCCAGAAGAATGTAGGGCTAAAAGCCATATTCTGAATGGAGGGCGAGTTGCGGGTGCCCAGTAAATCATCGACGCCGTGGCTCAGATCGTGTCCGTGATGGGTAAACGCGGCTTGTTGCTGATGACAGGTTCCGCAGCCAATGTTATCCGTCCGGGACAGAATGCCGTCGTAAAAAAGGAAGCGTCCCAGTTCAACACCTTCGGGGGTTAATGGGTTTTTGGACAGATCATAAACGGGGTCAGGAAAATAAGCAGGTTTTTTCCATTCCAAAGGCAGCGGATCAGTGGGTGGCGGATCAGTAATGACAGGAGGCTTCGGATCAGGCGTTTCTGACGCTTTATCACAAGAAATCATTCCCTGAAATAAGAGTAAAAGCACACCAAAAAGCAAAACCGCTTTTTTCATATTAACCCAACTTCCTTATTTGTTAATGATCTGGTCGAGACTGAACATAGTCGCGTAATTATCTGCAATATTTTTTGAAAAAGGAATAAACATTACGCTCCCGTTTTCCTTAATGCGCACTTTGGTCGGGCCATTGAAGACTTTGAGTATATCTGCTTTCAGGTTAATCTGCGTCGCTGCATTTTCCGAAACAGCCGCCCGCTGATCGCCAAAATCTATTTTCGCAACCCGAATGTTGTTCAATGTCTTGGTGGTAAGCCCGCCGAAACCGCCGATATGATAGTAAAATTTGCTGTTCGACGATGTTGCAGAGTCCGAACTGCCTTCCAGTTTCAGGAAAATATAACCCGGATTCCAATCCCAATACATTGCTTCCTGGTTGGTGGGGCCCGAATCTTTATCCAGAATCCCTTTGCGTTTTGATATATCGGACACACTTCTCAGGCTGTCAACCCCTATGACGAATTCAATGCCTGTATAGTTGCGCGCCGGGACATTATTAAATGTAATTTTCTGAGAATCAACATTGCCTTCGCGAATCAGGAAGTAACTGGAATCCTGAGGAACGGCGTAATTGTTTCCGCCCGCAGCGATAAACTTAATGTTGGATATGTAATAATTGAGCGCGCTGACCGTAAATTCTTCCCCGGCAGCATTAACATAAGTCTCTGAATTGAATTTCAAATCTTTGGAGCCAACCACATTATCGAATTTTACTCTGATACTGCCCTTCGGAAGCGGAACAGGGTCGTCGGTACAGGAGGAAATAAGAGAAGCACTGAAAATAACTGCCGTAACAGACAGCAACAGATATGAAAATGTCCTTTTCATGCCGTTCAGGTTAGAGAGAATGAGAGTCTATATCATTTACTAAACAGAAAAATGGTCGGATTTATGCGAAATCAGCTTATCGGAGGGCGAAAAATATTCTTTATTGACAGAATCCTGCTGGGATTGGTTTTCCGTGGAATCGCGAAGAGTAATTTTCCTATATTTGCCCTTTAAACAATAAGGGGGCACTAAGGCCGTTTATGTTCAAAGCTGTTTTTTGACCGGATTGACCTCTTTTTCATTAGCTTAACATTCACTTTTATAACCAATATGATGCTTCTACAAGCACTTGCTGATTCTACTTTGGCCGCACCCGTTGCCACAGAGGGGCTTTCTATTATTGATCTTCTTGCAAAAGGAGGCTGGGTCATGTTGCCACTCGGACTACTTTTTCTGGCAACGCTCTTCCTTATTATAGAGCGTTTTCTTGGCATTGGAGCCAACGGAAAGATTGATCCGGGCGTGATAGACAATGTGAAGGATTTTATTCAGCAAGGAAACCTGAAATCAGCCGAATCGCTTTGCCGCAACCAGCGCAATGCTTCCGGGCGGATTTTGGAAAGAGCCATTGGCCGCATTGGTTACCCGATTAAGGACATTGAAACGACGATAGAGAACGCAAGCCAGATCGAGATTCAGAGAATGGAGGGGAATCTGCCTTATCTGGGGGTTATAGCGGGTATCGCGCCTATGCTTGGTTTCGTCGGAACGATTTCAGGGATTATCCGGATTTTCTACGATATTTCTATTTCTAACGACTTCAATATCAGCACCATTGCAGGCGGTATGTATGAAAAAATGATCACTTCCGGTTCCGGTCTGATCATTGGTTTGATCGCCTATGCAGGTTATCACTTGCTGAATATGAAAATTGACCGTTTTGCTTTGCGTTTGCAAATGGCCGCTTCCGATTTCCTTGACGTATTGCAGAAACCTGTTGCTGCAAAGAACTAATATCATTTCCAAAATATGAAAATACGTCGTAAGGCTCGTTTTGCCCCAGAGGTGTTCACGCACTCGCTGAACGATATTATGTTTTTCCTCTTGCTGTTCTTTTTGATCATCTCCACGATGTCTAATCCGAACGTGATCAAGCTGATGTTGCCTAAGGCATCAGCGACGCAGCAAATGTATAAGAAGCAGATTACCCTTTCTATTGATGAAAATAAGGGTTATTTTATTGATAAAGAGCCTATTCCGTTTGATCGCTTAGAGACCGAACTGCAAAATATTTTCGCCAATGTGGAGGACAAGACCATTGTTTTAAGGGTTGATAAAAACCTTGCTGTTCAGGACCTGATGGATGTGCTGGAACTCGGCGCGAAAAATGAGATTAAAATGGTGATGGCTACTGCAAAGTAAGCCATCACTTTTCTGCACTTTTATAAATTGCTTCCACGATTTTTTGTAAAACAGCGCCCTGCGAAGCATTACAAATGTTACTAGGCTTTCCATCACAAGCATCCAGGAAAGCAATAGTATTTTTAAGCTGAATGTCGGTTTCTTCCAAATGTGGAAATTCCATATCAACGAGCTCTCCTTCCACTTCGCTGTATAACGAAAACGGGTTCAGCACTGCGCCGGCCTTTGTTCCAAAAACTTCCAAATTGACGTTTTTCGGTATTTTTGTATTCAATGCAAATGACGTAGACAGCGTGATGCTGGCATTATCAGGAAAAGATAAATGAGCAAAACAAGCATCCTCAACCTCAAACTTTTCTGCGTCCCAACCTCCCATTAAGCCTTTTCCACCTGCTTTTCCAATGTAGTCATATGTGTTCGCAATGACGCGGTCGGGCTCGCTGTAACCGAGCAGTCCCAACGCAAGATCCAACACATGAACGCCCAGGTCCATCAACGCACCGCCACCTTGAATGGATTTATTCGTAAAATTTCCCCAGCCCGGAATGCCGCGTCGACGCAGGAAATTGGCCTTAATGTGGTAAATTTCACCCAGACGCCCGTTGTCCAAAGCGCGTTTAAGTAAACTGTATTCCGGCGTTTGCCTGAGTTGAAAATTGTAAGCAAGCACTTTTCCATTTTTCTGTGCCAAATCCGCCATTTCACCAGCCTGAGCCGCATGAATCGCCGGTGGCTTTTCACAAAGCACGTGGCAATTATTTTCCAAAGCCTGCATGGTAAATGGATGATGCAGATTATTGGCCGTGCAGTTAATGATCAGATCGGGTTTGTTGTCGTTTTCAAACATTTCAGCGGCATTGTCAAAAGCGAGCGGAATGTCATGCTTATCCGCCAATGCGCGTGCCTTGTGAATGTCACGACTGCAAATGGCAACAAGCTCAACACGCTCAGGAAGTGCTTTTAGTGCTGGAATGTGGTTCTGATCAGCAATATGGCCGCCGCCAATGATGGCTGCTTTAAGGATTGGCATAAATAAGGGTTCGGAATGAATGCTAGGAAGGCAAAAGTATCAAATCGTTCCGAAATGTCTAACAAAAATGCCCGGAACGAGCTGGGCATTGGTATTACGTATAAGCTAAATGTCAGCCTTGCTTTACTTTTTTGTATTGATAATGATAACGCCATCTTTTCCTTCATTTCCATAAATATCAATCGCACTTTGATTTTTAAGCACATTGATAGACTCGATCTGTTCGGGCTTAATGTGATGATGTCCCATCGACCCACGCTGCTCCTGCTTGACGCCGTCAACAATTATCAATGCATTACTTCCCGGACCATTGTAACCTCTGATGCTTATCGTCCCACCGACTTTTGGAAACGAGTCCATTTTTGCGATAGGCCCAATGTTGGCTGCATAACGATAATTCGAGAATGTTGCTGCTTTTGCAGGTGATTGCGGAAGCGTATCCTGGGTTTGAGATGTATAAGAAGTCGTGGAGAATAAATTTGCATTGGCCTTTTTCGAAACCTTACTTTTTTTTGATTTTGGTGCGGCTTTCTCAGTTACGGCCTGTTGCATTGGCGTTTCAACTGCTTTGAGGTCATCCAGTTTAGCATGCTCAACAATCATCTGACCAATTGCAGCTGGTGTCAGTTTTTCGATGGATTCTACAACTCTTTCCCGTGCTGCCGTTGTCACCAGCACGATGCAGATCAGCGGCAGCACGATGAAATATTTGCTTCGCAGCCATTCCGCATTGCGATTTTTATAGATCATCTTAATCCGGCTTTTTAACAGCGGACCATTGAAAAAATGGTTGGTTAATGCCGCAGCAGGTGCATTGAATGCGTAAGCGACCAGAAACCGTGCATATCCATCCCGGTCCGGGGCATGCTCATCGGCCAGATATTCATGAACTTCCTGTAAAGAGCGCTTGTAAAACCAGAGCACGGGATTGAACCAAAATACAATTTTCAAAAGCTCAATAAAAACAATGTCCAAACTATGCATCTGATGAATGTGGACAGATTCGTGTCTCAGGATCGGTTCAAAGCTCTCTTCATAATCCCTCCGGTTCATAACCAGCCATTTAAAAAATGAAAATGAACCAACCTCATTATGCGGAAGCAGCACCAGTTTCACATCATTTAAATCCATTACATCATCCTGCCTGATCATCACAAAAACGTCCCGGATTGACCTGACAAAGGCGGAAAGCAGATACAATGAACCCGCCGCACACAAAGCGAACAAGATAGGGCTCCATGTAGTAAGCCAGGAAACCGGCTCGGGCGACTCCATGTAAGGAAGGCTTGCAGCCGCATATATCGCAGGTTTTGAAGTAACAACTGCCTCAGGAAAGCTTACCAAAGGCAGCAGAAATGCAATCAATAACGAGCCAACCAGGTAAATCCGGTTCCAGGTAAAGAAGGTATGATTGCGCAGTAACAGTCTGTAAGTGAGGTAAAAAAGCACCCAAAACAAATTGACCTTTGCGAGATACAGCAGTGTTTCCATTTTTGTACTTGAATGTTAATGTGAACTCAGCGTTGGTATTTTTATCCGGGAACTAACGCGATACAGGGCCATAATGTACAACCGTCGCCGCGGATTTCGCCGCTTCTTTGTGACTGCTTGATGTTTTCTCGTCGCTTTCTTCCAGTTGGAAGTTTACCGGCAAGTGGTATTTTACATTAACCGGTTCCCCATTTTGTCTCCCGGGTTTCCATTTCGGAAATAGTGCAAGCACTCTTGCAGCCTCCTCGTCACAGCCTGACCCAATGCCTTTTAAGACCTTGATGTCTCGAACATCGCCGCTGGTAGTAACAATAAATTGTAAAAAGACCCGTCCCTGAACATTGTTCTTTGCCGCAGCAGTAGGGTATTTTATTTTTCTTCCAAGGAACTGAAACATAGCCTGTTGCCCACCTGGGAATTCGGGCTGTTCTTCAACGACTGTGAAGACTTTTTCATTTGCAAGTGCATCGTTAGCTGCCTTTTCTGAATTTCTAAAGGCCAATTCTGCTTCATTCTGCTCGGTTTGTTCACAACCTGCGACAAATAATGCCGTACTTCCTATAACCGTCAGGGCCAGCATATAGGTGCTGAGCATCCATTTCGAAGTTCTGTTTTTGTAGATCATACGAATGCGATTTTTGATTTGCGATGGTTTAAAAAAATGATTCGTTAACGAAGTGATAGGCGCTTTTAATGCATAGGCGACCAAGAAACGGGCATAAAGATCCCGGTTAGGCGCCTGGGCGTCCGCAAGAAATTCGTGGATTTCCTGCATGGAGCGCTTGTAAAGCAAAAGGAATGGGTTGAACCAGAACAAGACTTTCAAAATCTCGATAAAGAGAATGTCCAAACTGTGCATTTGCTGCGTATGGACCATTTCATGTCTCAAAATGGCATCGAAATGATGCTCGTAATCGTTGCGATTAATCACAATCCACTTCAAAAACGAGAATGAGCCAGTGTTGTTAGAATCGATTAAAACCACGGTGCAGTCATCGAGCTTGATGATTTCACCGGCTTTTAAAAACATCCGTAACTGAATAATATGCTTCAAAAACTGGAATGCGGCAATCATCAATCCAATGGCATAAACAGCCCAGATTGCCTGCGTTTTACTCAACACCGGCGCCTCTTCGTAATTTGGTGAAACGGTAAAAGTGGCAGCATTAATCTGATATACGACCGGAATTGTAGGCGCATTCTCAGGGTAGATCAGCAGTGGAAGCAGAAACGCCAGGCACAAGGATCCGAGCAAATAATAGCGGTTCCATTTGAAGAATGTATGGTTCCGCAGCATGAGCAAATAACACGCAATGAGCAAGATCCAATACAAGTTAACCTTTCCAATGTACAATAGCGTTTCCATGGCTAACGGATTTATTCTTCGCTTTTATGATCATTAATCAGCTTCATGATTTCATCCAGATCCTTGGTTTTGAGATCATTATCCTTTACGAAAAAGGAAACCAGGTTAGGAAGCGAGTTGTCAAAATAATTGACCATCAGCTGCTGTATTTCATGGCGCTTGTATTCTTCCTCGCTGATCAGCGGAAAATATTCGTGCGTTTTGCCATAAGCCGTGTAACCCACAACTTCCTTCTTCTCCAAAATCCGGATGATCGTGGAAACCGTGTTATAAGCAGGCTTAGGTTCAGGCATTTCGGCCAAAATGTCTTTTACAAAAGCCTTTTTCAATTGCCACAAGATCCGCATGATCTCTTCTTCGGCCCGCGTTAATGTGCGTATTTCCATAATGTTATTTTGTCTTTCCAGTATTTCGAACTACTAATTCAAAGGTAATACTATTTACTTAGTTTCAAAACTATTTTATTAGTTATACGAGAAAAGATAAAAGCGAAGGTGTTTTGCTTCGCTTTCTGAATGTGTTTAAATAGAGCTAAATGATTTACGAATCAAGCTTTTACCAGATGCTGCCTGTGGCTTTTAACAGTTCATGCAAACTCCGAGCCTTTGTCTTTTAAATACTGACCAACATTGCAAGTAATACTGTCTAGTATTTCCACATCACGATTCCAGTCAAACGACTGCCATCCCTCATCGTGCGTTGCAACCATGACCTTTTTTGATTCTGTCAGAAACCAAATGACTTTCTCGGTGCCAAAATCCAGTAATTTTCCAGTTTTCAGATTGATGTAGCTGTGAGCAGTTAAGTCTTCCAGCGCAATGTCAATGTCCACTTCAATTGAAATAAGCGGTGGAACACTCGCGTAATTTTTATTGATCTTATCAATGGTCAGTTTACTGCTGTCAAAAATTAACAAATCTCCCGCCAAATTATTCTTTCGATCGAGATGCAACCCTGCTTCGTTTGTCAGAATATGATATTTATGCTCATCGATTTGCTTGCCAATCCAAATCGTTAAGTATGTGATCAGGAAAGCCTGCAAAGAACTCGAACCCATAATGTCTTCAACCGTTTTCGTTTTGGCCAGTACGTCGCGGTAACCTTTGCGATACAAGGGTATGCCGTCAATTATTTCATGGATCAGAACGTCAGGTATATTTTTCGCAGAGATTGTCTTTTGCAAAACCCTCTGCGGATTGGAAGAAGCTATCATATGTCCTATTGATTTGCTCATAAGTAAATATAATGATTTTTGCTTTGGGGCGGAAGAGCATTGTCCCACCGGTTTACTGCCATTTTTCTAACGGTAATCTGCCGTATAAAGCAAAAGCAGCAAGAGTTGCCTCCTGCTGCTTTCTAATAAGAATTCCTTCTATTTATTCTACAACGCTCAATTTTACAGTATTCGTCTTGCGCTGTCTTGAAACCGGGATGCTAAGCGTGTTGATGAAAACATCGCCTTTTTGCAATTCACCTTTTTCAACTAAAAACTGCTTGATATCCTCAATCAGATCGTCTGTAGAAGCATCTTGGTCGCGGTCGTAATAGTATACTTTTGTTCCCCAATACAATGCTAGTTGATTCATTAACACTTTATTGGAAGTGAAAATCAACAAGCCAGCCTTTGGGCGGTGATGCGAAAGACGGAAAGAAGTGTATCCAGAACGCGTGATACCAATGATCGCTTTGGCTTGCGTGTCACGTGCCAGACGGCAAGCGCTCATTACCACGTAATCATTCAGTTTGTTAATGCTTGTGCTTTCGCTAACAGCAGCGTGGTGTTTGAAATAAATGCTGTTTGTAGACGATTCAACTCTTTCAATGGTTCTTGTCATGCTTTCAACAGCCAGCAACGGATACTTTCCTGATGCCGTTTCAGCGCTAAGCATTACCGCATCAGCACCATCCAGAACGGAGTTAGCAACGTCGTTAAGCTCCGCACGTGTTGCGCGCGGGCTATCAATCATGCTTTCAAGCATTTGCGTAGCAACGATAACCGGTTTTCCAGCCTTGTTACATTTGTCAACGATCATTTTCTGGATCATTGGCACTTCTTCCGCAGGAAGTTCAACACCCAAGTCGCCGCGGGCAACCATGATGGCGTCTGTGGCTTCGATGATCTCGTCGATGTTCAGGATTGCTTCCGGCTTCTCGATTTTTGCAACCAAACGTGCCGTTTTGCCTTTGCTCGCAATATATTCTTTTACTTTAATCAACTCTGAGGCTGTGCGAACGAATGATAATGCCACCCATTCGACATTATTCTCAAGACCAAAATCAAGATCTTCGTAGTCTTTCGCTGTTACGGAAGGCATTGAAACCTTCGTATTTGGCAGGTTTACACCTTTTTTGGATTTCAGATAACCACCATAAATTACTTCGGTTACCACGTCTGTTCCATCCATTCCGGTTACCAGCACTTCCAGTTTACCGTCGTCCATCAGGATGCGGTCGCCGATTTTTACATCATTGTACATGCCATCGTATGGCGTGCTTACTTTTTCAGCAGTTCCCAGCACTTCTGTGTTGGAAAGTATTAATTTATTGCCTGCTTCGATCAAAACGCCATCTTTTTCGGCAACCATGCCGATACGGATTTTTGGTCCCTGTAAATCTTGCAGAATAGCGAGGTTTAAACCATGCTCTTCGTTGATTTCCCGAATGGTCGTTAATCTTTGGAGGTGATCAGCGTGAGAGCCGTGAGAGAAGTTAAGGCGAAAAACGTTTACCCCGGCTTTTGCCAATGCATACAATGTTTCTTTTGTTTCGGAGGCTGGACCTACGGTAGCAACAATTCTGGTTTTTTTGGAAGACATAGATTAATATGCAGTAAAAATGATTTTTATAAACAATCCACGTCAATCACGACCTGGATGCTTTTGAGCGTCTTATCGGTTAAAATATCAATAACCTTTTCTTGTATAAATGACTTTGCCGCCTTAAAATTAATCTTTTCTCGTTCAAGTTTAATGAGAATGTCGAACAAAAACTGATTTCTTACTCTTTCCACCAGCGGCGGTTGCGGTCCGAGAACCCGGCTGGCTCCCAGGTTGGCCGTCAGTTTGTCTGCCAGGATCTTGGCAGCCTTGTTGGAAGTGGCTTCATCGACGTGCTTAACAGTCACTTTTATAAGCCTTGTAAAAGGCGGATAGTGGAATTTTTCACGCTCCTCAATTTCAGAGGCATACATGCCCTCGTAATCGTTGTTAATGATCTTTTCCAGCAGCTTTTGGCTAGGATTACTCGTTTGAATAAGCACTTTTCCAGGCTTTTCCGCACGCCTTCCCGCTCTGCCGCTGACTTGTGTAAGCATTTGGAACGCCCGTTCCGAAGCACGGAATTCGGGGAAATGGATCATCCGGTCGGCATCAAAAATCCCGACAATGCTAACATTATCAAAATCAAGGCCTTTGCTTACCATTTGTGTACCGACCAGAATGTCGATTCCTCCTTCCTCAAATTCGGAAATGATTTGTTGATAAGCGTTTTTTGCCCTTGTCGTATCCAGGTCCATTCGCTGCACACGGGCTTCCGGAAACATCGAATGGATCTCATCTTCAATCTTTTCTGTCCCGTAACCCATTGTTTTCACCTGAGTCGAGCCGCATTGCGGGCAAGTTCGCGGAACTTCTTCTTTGTGGCCGCAATAATGGCAGCGCACTTCGCCGGCTTTCATATGGTACGTAAGGCTCACGTCACAATTCGCACATTCAGGAATCCAGTTGCAGATTTCGCATTGCAAATAGGGAGAGTAACCGCGGCGGTTCTGGAAAAGGATGGTCTGTTCTTTATTTTGAAGATTTAATTTTAAATGGTCAATTAGCACAGATGAAAATTCGTTTTTCATTTTCCGTGACTTCTTTTCCTTTTTTGTATCAATTAATTCAAACGTCGGTAACGCAGCATTGCCAAACCGCTGCTTCATTTCCACAAACCCATATCTGCCCGTTTGTGCATGGTAATAACTTTCTAATGAAGGCGTTGCGGAGCCAAGAAGCGTTTTGCCCTTATGCATATAGGACATGATCACAGCCACATCGCGCGCATTATAGCGGGGCGCCGGATCATGCTGCTTGTACGAAGTTTCGTGTTCTTCGTCAACGATGATCAGGCCAAGATTATCAAAAGGAAGAAAAACTGCGGAACGCACACCGACTACAAACTGAAATTTTCCATCCAGAATGCCTTTCCAAACTTCAACGCGCTCATTATCAGAAAATTTGGAATGATAAATGCCCATTGTGTCACCAAAAACTTTCCGCAGCCGGACAACAATCTGGGTCGTCAGGGCAATTTCAGGCAATAAAAACAGAACTTGCAGGCCACTTTCCAGGACTTGTTTGATGAGTTCAATGTAAACTTCGGTTTTGCCGCTGCCGGTTATGCCGTGCAAGAGCACAACTTCTTTTTCTGTAAAGAGTTCGTGAATTTGTTGAGAGGCTATTTTTTGCGTTTCCGTCAATGTAATGACCGCATTGCTGGCTGGAATGTCGTCAAATCTAGAAATGAAAATTTCAAATTGTTCAAAGATTCCCTTCTTAATCAATGTGTTTAGCGAAGCATCCGAAACATTGTCATCCTGGCTAAAAATAGATTTGTCAAGCCCTTTCTGATTTAAATCAGGATTGTTATAAACCGGAATGTAACTCAAATATTTTAGGAGAATTGCCTGCTGCTTCGGCGTTTTATCCAGCGAGCCTGCCAATTTGGAAAGTGCATCATTGGACGTGTAAGCAGCATTCAACCTGATTTTTCGAAGAACTTTCGGCTTATATCGTTCATTAACCTCTTCAAAAAGAATCACGGCACGTTTGCCGACCAGTGATTTGATGATTGCCGTTATGTTTGAACGCTGCAAAAGCCGCTCAACCTCCTCATAGGAAAGGGTTTGGTGCTTTTTGATCTCATCAACCACAATCCGCTCCTGATCTGTCAGCAGGTCATCATGATCAAATTCAGGGTTGATCTGGATCCGTGACTGGCTTGTGATTTTCAGTCCCGCCGGAAGAGCAATGTTAAGCACGTCGCCAATATTGCATAAATAATATTCCGAAACCCAATTGAACAATTCAAGCTGTCGCTTGGTGACAATAGGTTCATCATCAAGCAGTTCAAGAATGTATTTCGCTTGGTATTTGGAAGGCGGATTCGAATGTATGTGAGCGACAACCGCCGTAGTTACCCTTTTTTGTCCAAACTGCACAATCACCCGCGCCCCCACCTTAATCATCCCGCTCATTTCCCTGGGAACCCTGTAAGTAAACAAAGAAGGAATCGGAACCGGTAATATCAGATCGGCAAAAAAAGTAGTTTCTTCCTCAAAAAGGGAGGCCATTGGCTGCGGGGAAATGTTTTAATAATTAACGCGCAAAGTTACGATTAATCGCACGGATGGTCTATAAGTAGATAGTGGAAGCTAAAAGATGCGTTTCTTTTTGGGATGTTGGCGTGTATCAAACACTGCTAAAACAAAGACTTTGGAATCCGTTACTTTGTATATCAGTAAATTATGTTTGGTTATAACAGCTTCACGCATTGGGCTATTCTCTGAAATTTGCCTAAACATGCCAGGATGATCAGCAATCATGTGCAGGACATGTTCAGTTCTTTTAACAAAATCCCTAATAACAGCTTCGTGCCAATTCTCTTCCAAGTAAGCGATTACACCATGGAAATTATCTAACGCACGCGGTGTCCAGACAATCTCTAAAGCCATTTTTTATAAGTTTCCCTGGCTCTGTCATGTGATATCTCCAAGCCGGCATCGATTTGCCTGATTGATTCCTGAACATCGGAAATAACCTTTTCTGGAAGGTCGCCCCATTCATGATCTGCGTCAAAATTCTTGAAAATCGATTTGACCGCATCTATAATGTTCTTGTCCTCCGTGTCCAGAAGTCGTTTAGCTAATTCGATCTTTTCAGTTTGCATATCCATATGACCAAATTTACTGTTTTTGTGCATAAATAATAATTCCCAAATCAAACAATGCAATCCATCCCCAACTCCACCGCATTTTCCCAACCAATCATCGCATTGAACAACCTAATCTTACTAAAATTCGCAAGATCATCTTCGCTAATCCTTTCCTCTTTGATAACCCCCAATTCCAGTAAAAACGCCCGCTGCGTGCCTGGTAACAGCGTTGAATTAGGGGTAACCCAGGTAATTCCATTGTAAAAAGCAACATTGCCGTAAAGGGAATCGGTTACCAGACTGTTTTTGATGATCAGGATTTCGTCGGCGTCATTTCGTTGGGCGAAAAGGGTGTTAAGTTCTTCGCGGTCTTCGTATTTGTAACGGTAATCAATGGCGTCGTGATATACGCGCTGGATTTTGCGGATGTTCCTGAATGAGTATGGCTCCCATTTGATGGCTTCTATTTCCTGGCTGTATGAAATGCGGCATTTGTGCAGCGTATGGTCAACATTGTCGGGGATAATGAGGAGTTCGGACAAGTTCCAGTAATCGGAATAACCCCAAAGTTCGTGGCGCGTTCTGTTGAGCCGGGCTTCGTGGTAAGCAAGGTTTTTCAATTCGCGATTCTCACAGCAAATTGTTTCAAAACATAATGTGCGGGACATGGGCGAAGGGTAGGTAAACTTTGTCGATTAATTCCTGATATTCTTTTTCCGCATTGCTTTGCGCTGTGATCCCGCCGCCGCTTTTGAAAACCAGTTTTCCATCCTGATTTTCGATGAACCGGATCATGACCGCACTCTCAAAATTTTCTCCGTCAAAATAACCCATAACCCCCGTATAATAACCGCGGTCATAATTTTCTGCTTCCTCAATGATCTTTAATGTGCTCGGTTTCGGCGCTCCGGTGATGGAGCCGGCGGGGAGCATTTGAAGCAATAAATCACCAAATTTCCCATCGAAATCATCAGGCAGAATCCCCGCGATCTCCGAGCTTACCTGCAATAATGTCTTATCATTTGTCTGAATGCGATCAATGTAGCGGTATTTTTCGACCCATACTTTTTCGGCAACCATACTCAGGTCATTGCGGATGAGGTCTACGATTGTGGCGTGTTCGGCGGCTTCTTTGGCATCGGATAAAATTACATGCGCTGCATTCGGAACCGATGCGTCAATGGTGCCTTTCATCGGATATGATGCAATCCGGTTGCCGTTGATCCTGACAAAAATTTCAGGAGAAAAACAGACGAACTCATTTTTATACAAAAACCGGTAAGGAGCCTCACTATGAACAAAGATCTCCTCCAAAGTAAGGTCCGTAGTGATGTTTGTTGGAACCGAAAGATTGACCAAAAACGAATTCCCGGCCTTTAAATTAGCAACCACCCGATCAAATTTGACAACATAATCGGTAAAAGAGATGGGCTTTTTATAAAATTCAAAGTCGGAAAGGGGAGGTTGCTTTTCATCTCTGCCGACATTACTAAAACCATTCAGATCGAAGCGAATGTTGGTCAATGCATTGTCGTCCAATGTCCAGGCTAGCGGCTTTTCGATGCGGTAATCTACAAGAAAAAGGAAGGGAGTTTTTGATTTTCCCCACTCGTTCAGCTTTTCTGCAAAGTCCCTTGCCCGGTCTTCCAATCTTGATTCTAACTAAATAATGAACATTTTGAACAGCCAGCTAATTTACAAAGTTCAGAAACCAATATCTAAAATAGCGGGTTTATTGAAGTAGGAAAGCACAATCGAATTAAGATTATCGCAATGCATATATATGATGTAATCGTTATTGGCGGCGGGCCATGCGGGCTGGCAATGGGCGTAGAATTGGCGAAAAGCGGCCTGGATTATCTGATTCTGGAAAAGGGAAATCTCACCGAATCGATTCGCAGATATCCGAGGCGCATGAAGTTCTTTTCAACCGCTGAAAACATTGAGATCGGCGGAATTCCTTTCGCTATTTCCGAAGTGAAGGCCAACCGGAACGAAGCATTACAATATTATAGAAAGGTTGCAGGCTATTACCACCTGAATTTTAAGCTTTTTATCGATGTGGACCGCGCGGAAAAGCAGCCTGACGGAACATTCCTGACTTATGCTAATGATGGTCAGATCTTTCAATCTAAAAATGTGGTTCTGGCAACAGGCTATTTTGATGTTCCCCGACTATTGAATGTGCCCGGCGAAGACCTCCCGCATGTATCGCATTACTATGATGAGCCTTTCAAATATTCTTTCACCAATGTGGTGCTCGTAGGCGGGTCCAATTCATCGGTGGAAGCTGCTTTGGAGCTTTACAGGCATGATGCACATGTGACAATTGTACATAAGGAGGCTGATTTTCGCACAAAAGTGAAATATTGGCTTGTGCCTGATGTGAAAAACCGGGTTAAGGAAGGCAAGATACACACGCGTTTTAATTCTATTACAAAAAGCATCGAGCAGGGTAGGATTGAAATTGAAAACCTTGAAACTGGCGAGACGGAATGGCTTCCGGCGGACTTTGTGTTCTTGCTCGTAGGATACCTTCCCGATGAACATTTGCTCGCAAGATGTGGCGTAGCCCTGGATGAAGTGACCAAAGTTCCGTCTTTTGATAAAGAAACCTTTGAAACGAATGTGCCTGGCCTTTATCTCTGCGGAACGGTTATGGCGGGTGTTTTTACAGAAAAAGTCTTTATAGAAAATGGTCGTGATCATGCAGCCGCGATTGCAGATCATTTGTCCGGAAGGGAAGTTAGGGTGGTTAAAGAACTGATAGAAAGGATCTGATTTACTGATCTACAAAAACCAGTTTCCTTTTTTTCTTTTTGGTCGAAAATTTCTCAATTTTCCCGATCAAGCCGTTGGCTCCGACTGCATAGCCCACATTCCCTGCAAAACTCATGGCGTGAAATCCTTCTTTGCCCAATTCCTGCCAGGTTTTGCCCCAATCCGCCGAAAAGCTGCTGCCCGAAGGGCCGCTTGCGATTAATGCGTAATCATCGGATCTGAGCTCCGATTCGCCCGTCCAAACTGCATCCGTTTTATGATATAGTGCAACGCTTTCCTTCAAACCGGTAGGCTTGGTCATGCCCATTAGTTTCCAGGTAATGCCACCATCGCGTGTAATGAGAACATTCTGGGTTGAATCAGTCGTTTTCTTAAAATCACCGCCTACTGCAATGCCACTGCTTTTGGACCAGAACCGTAATCCAAAAATGCCGCTCGTTGGCCCGGCAGGCAACGGCGTTGCCGATACTTCCCAGGAACGGCCGTAGTCATCTGAACGGAAAACGCGCGCCATTTTACCTCCCCCCGTTCCAATGAATACCTTCTCCTTACCGGCAACAAGAATGGAGGTGCCGCTGGCAGCAAAGCAGGCCTCACCCGGTTCAGCAACCGGCCGCTTTTCAACCGGCAACTCCTGCCAGCTTTTTCCGCCGTCTTCCGTAGTCAAAATGAATAACCTTCCATTGATCGGATCGCCCAGACAGATGCCTTTATTTTTATCCCAAAAGTCGATTCCATCCAGAAAAACCCCATTTTGTGTAGTTTGGTACACAAGCGACCAGGTCAATCCACCGTCTTCTGTGCGGTAAATTTTGGCCTTATCGTGCTGTGCTTCGCCCGCGCTCATAGCTACCGCGACCTCCCTATTGAAGGCATGAATGTCCCTGAAATCAAGCGAATCTGCACCCGAAATTTTTGAGGTTAACCATTTCTTACCCCCGTTCACCGTTTTCAAAACAGTTCCCCCTGAACCGCCAATCCAGCACGTGGTAGGCGAAACGGCATGCACTGCGCGCATGTGGATTTTAGTTGTTATATCAATGACCCTCCATTGCGCTGTTACCCATTGTGGCGTGAGAAACGTGATAATCAATGCAAGCCGCTTGAAAATTGTTGAACTTAGTGGCACAGTATTTTTGTTATTTTACAGTTCAAACTTATTATTCTCACAAAATAAGAAATTCATATGAACAAGAATCAAAAATTTCTGATAGGCTCAATAGGTGCACTTTTGACAGGTATTGCGATTGGCCTTTTAGTTGCTCCTAAGGACGGGAAAGACACTCGTAAATTGATCAAAAATAAAGCAAATGATCTTGGCGGCAATGCAAAAGACAAATACGAAAAAAGCCTTGAAGAGTTGTCTGTTCTAGCTGACAGATTGAAAGATGGCTTCTTGAAAAACGTTGGCAATGCAAAAGACAAAGCTGGATCCGTTGCTGACAATGTGAATGAGCGAGCACGTGGAGTAGTAAATAACGGATAAGCATCTGACATCAACCATATTGGGAGGGCTGTTTCTTCAATGAAGCAGCCCTCTTATTTTGGGATTTTGTCAACGATTTCTTTGATAGCCTGATTAATATCTTCTGTAAAATTGCTGCTCTTCTCTGGAATGATGCCTTCCGCGCCTCCCTGCCATACCATCTTGTTAGTCGAAGAATCTACCAAGTCGATCATGATTGTGCCTTCGCGATATTTGCCGACAACAACTTCCTCACTTTTCCAGGAATAACGCCTTTGCCCCATATAACGGGGGAGCCCGTCGGTGCGAAAATCTGTTTGCCGGGTTTGTGATTTTTCTTCAACATTTAATGCAATGTTGATTTTCAAATTGGCATCCCGGGCTTCGTCAAGGCCTCGTGCTTGCAGATTTTGCGCAATTGCCGTTTTAATAATGCCTATATTTTTCTCAAAGTTTTGAGAAACCGTATCGCCTCTGGCTTCAATATCATAAAATCCAAAAGTGTCATAGTTTGACAGGCTGAAATCTTCTTCTTGTCTGGAATTGAGGATCTTATAAGAAGAATTGCATCCTGAAATGACAATCGCGGCAAAGAAAAACAAGATTGAAATACAAAAAGTCTTCATAACATCAGCATCTAAGTTGACCATTTATCCAATTACGCTACCCAACTCTTTCGCAGCCGCCATGCTAATGCCCTTATAATACATGAATTCACTCATCACGGCGGTTTGCTCTTCCTCCGTTTTGGCATGAACCGCTTGCTGCAAGCACACTTTCATTTTTTCTTCAATAAATGCCTTTTTAAGCCTCAGAATGTTTATAAAGGCTGTTTTGTCTAAAACGTCAGTTTCAAAAGGAACAAAAATCTCATACTTTTCAGACCATAATTCGCTTAACTCATATTTGTTGGCAAGCCAGTCAATGGTCAGATTTCTGATCTCCGGTTCGTGATGGTTTAAAAAATAATCCGTAGTAAGCACGTGATTCCGGTTGAAATTTTCCCGGAAGAGCACCAGCAAATGGTGGAAAACCGTGTCCTTGAAATCAATGCCTTCAATCTCGCTTAATACATACTGGCAAACGGTTATGGACGGTTCCAGCTCGCGCGCTCCGTAAACCACCAGTAATCTGATAAATGCTTCTTCCTGATAGTACAACTTGCTGCGCTGGGGCGCCTCTGTCTGGGAAGTTTGTGGCGCAAAAAAGTCAGAAGGAGGCTCGTTCTGTCCAGTTTGGGAGTCGCCGGAGAACAATGCATCAAGATCTGCCGGGCTCTCGGGTGCCTGGTAATTTTGGCGGGGCGCCCTTTCCTGCGGCTTTTGTGTATGGAGCTTGCGCAGAATTTTATTGCCTTCCGTGATCAGCATCTGCTCATCCACCTTCATCATTTCGGATGTCCGATGGAAAAAAACCTGCCGCTTGATAGCGTCCGGGATCTTCACAATGCTATTAACGACTTCCCCGATCACTGCTGCCAGTCGAAAAGGATCATTTCCAGCATCCTGCAACAACATTTCTGTTTTGAAGGTGATAAAATCCTTCGCGTTGTTTTTCAGGTAAGCTTTAAAAGCCTCCGCACCGACCTTCCGGACGTAGCTATCCGGATCGTCGCCGTCCGGGAAGAGGACAATGCTAACATTGAGGCCTTCTTCTAAAACAAGATCCAGACCGCGTAATGCAGCTTTTATTCCGGCAATATCACCATCATAGAGAATCGTGACATTTGGAGTAAACCGGCCAATGAGCCGGATCTGCTCTACGGTCAGCGAGGTTCCGGACGAAGCCACAACGTTCTCGATTCCTCCCTGATTCAGCGAGATCACATCCGTATAACCCTCAACCAGATAACAATGGTCAAGCTGTCGGATCGCATTTTTCGCCTGGAAAATGCCGTATAGGACATCACTTTTGTGATAAACTTCGGTTTCCGGCGAGTTGAGATATTTGGGCTGATTAGCCGCTTTGCTTTTATCGGATTTAAGGATCCGCGCGCCAAAAGCAATTACTTTTCCGGCCACATTATGGATCGGAAAAATAACCCGGCCGCGGAAACGGTCATAACCGGCAGTCTGGCTGCCTTCTTTATGAATCAGTAAGCCGGCTTTTTCGAGTAATTGGGTAGAATAACCTTTTGCCAGGGCCACTTTTGAAAACGCGTCCCACGTATCCAGGCTGTAACCGAGCTCAAATTTCTTACGAATTTCACTTGTGAAACCCCTTTCCTTGAAATAGCTAAGCCCCACAGCCTGCCCTTCATCACTTTCATGAAGCTGCTGTACATAGAAATTTTTAGCGAAATTGAGAATGATATAAAGGCTCTCCCGCTCATTCTGCCGAAGTGCTTCCTCATCCGTAACTTCCTCTTGCTCAATCTCAATGTTGTATTTGTCGGCCAGATAGCGCAATGCTTCGCCATAACCGACGCCATCGATGTCCATAACGAACTTAATCGAGTCGCCAGCTGCTCCGCAACCGAAGCATTTATAAATCTGCCGGACAGGGTTGACGTTGAATGACGGCGTCTTTTCGTTGTGAAACGGGCAGCAGGCGGAGTAATTGGCCCCTTTCTTTTTTAACGACACAAAATCCCCCACCACTTCCACAATGTCAGCGGTTTGTTTGATTCTTTCAACGGTTTCGGGGTTTATGCGCATATGAGTATTTTGAGCGGCTTTTGCAATATTATCGTTCTATTTGCCGCTTTGGAGATCCGAAGCAGCGCGTAATCTGTAACAAAAAAGATAGTGCTTAAATTTTGAAGACCTGCGATTATTTACAAATAAATAAGGTAAAGACACATTGAGCAATAATTAGGCAATATTTCCGTAGATTTGATGACAGCCGTTTAATCAGTCAAAATTTTTAGAGAAATGTCTACGTTTTTCTCATTTTAGCTAAGAAAATCACAATAGAAAGCTTTTTTCTAATTACTTTAATTTGTTATTTTGCGGTGTTGAAAGTTATCGGAGAAATTATCAGATGTTTATATAGATAATAAAAATATAGTGTGTGTATAGTGTGAAACAGGGCATGGAAATTTTTCTATGCCTTTGTTTTTTTTATAACCACCTCGTTTTCAATTATATATATTACTGATACAGGTTGATTAACTTACCTACTGCGTTCGTTTCCTCCGTTTCGCATTCGTTTTGCAAGCGAATCCTCCCTCTTTTGAGTTCTTCGACCAGGTTAATGTGTGCAATGTCCTCATACACAACGCAAAAGCGAGCTCTGGAGACGCTGTTGGAAGCCAGCACCACTACATTACACGCATGTGCTTCATATATGGAGAGCGAAACACCGTCCGTCGTTGTGTTTCTGATAAATGCGTCTGAAACGCGCAAAACATTCATGAAATCATGCTGACCGTCAATGAATAGGACATTTTCCGGAATGCTCCCGAAGGATTTTTCGATGAAAGGTCGATAGTTACCGGAAGGATCAGAGATGACCATGCCACCAGAATTTACATTACTGATATTGCTAATGATCTGCGAAATCCCATACGTCTCGCTTCCGTTTTTGTCAAAAGCCAGATTCCATGCATTTGTACAGAATAAAAATTCAAAGCGTTTCCGGAAATCGCTTAGCTGGTGCGCACATTCTGGGTCCAGTGGAATGACGCGGGCAGCGGCGATGAATGTGGAGATAAGCAGCGCGTTGGGATTACAACATTTGGCTTTTGTCAGGCTTTCGTTGTTTTGGACAATCGGCACTGTGCAGAGAAAGGCGGACACGCGAACTGCCCAATTCCCCGCCAAACGATATCGTCCCCAATTTCCGTGATAAGTCAGTAGCAGCCGCTTCCTTGTCGGGACACATAACATGGCAAGCAGCAACTGAAAATAGGGGTTGGATGCATGCAGGTGAATGGTCCGATGTCTTTTAATCGCTTTCATAATGTTCACCCATTTGTCAGTTTTGAGATCACAAAAAGTGAAACGGTCAAATCCATTCTGGGGCAAATGTTCAATTAACCGGCTTACATGCATGGTTACCCCTCCGATCGGTGGCGGAAGCTGCCCAATGATCAGCACCTTATTCATCTGCTAATTCAATATGCTCTTTTTGAACATGTTGAGAATAGAAATAAATGCACATTAACAGGATAGGTGCCAGGCAATTGATCGTCACGCTCTTTGCTGGCAGGATCACGAAAACACTGCCAACTGTGTGATTGTAAATCAGATAAAAGGTGAAACTGACTGACAACAAGCCCAGCTTTCTATCCATTTTGCATACGGAAATAAGCTGGATTAGCAGTCTAATAAACAAGCCGTAAAAATAAACCAGACCAAGCATTCCATTTTCGGCGAGTAATGTATAAAACAGCGAATGCGCTTCGCGGTAACCTGGTCCAAGGGTTTCAAAACTGCCGGTTCCATGGCCGGTTAGCGCTTTCAGGAGAAATAAATGATAGGCTATTTCATAAATTTCAGCCCGTCCGCTAATCTCCTGCAATTTGTCAAGCAGAGAATCTGTGGCCAGCATATCACCAAACCGCAATGTCCAGAAATAAGCCATATCCGAGTCCTGGTATTGAGAAAGAAGATCCGGGACAAAACCGATTATCCCGAAAGCCAGGAGCAAAAAGTGCAAAAGCCGATAATGATTTCCGACCAGAATTGACGTCAGTATCATATAGGGAATGACCAGCAGGACAGCGCCGCGGGAGAATGAGAATACGACCACACTGAGTAAAATTGCAGAAAGCGCCAGTCTGACCAAGCTATTTAATGCACGCCGGGACGCATAAAGCAATACAAATGGCCATAGAAGAATGAAATATGCCATTGTAACATTCGTATCGGTAATGTTCCGGGTCGCCAGTAAGTTATCCGAGCCTGTGTAACTGGCCCCGGCAACGACTAATCCGAAAGTCCCGATGCCAAGAATAATATATAAGGTGCAGAGATAAAGTTCCAGATTTTCAGCAAAGTCAATAGCTGTGCTTACTTGTTTCAGGTAAATGAAAAAGAATGGCAGCACTATCAAATAGAACAGAAATCCACCAAAAACAATGTTCCTAAAATTGGGCGAAATCAGGAGAAAGAATGCCTGAATAATGATCCAGGAAAACAGAAACAGCCTTTCACCATGAGTAAGAGAAATGGGTTTTCGAAGGGAAAAGTAAACCAAGTAGCAGCTCAGAATTACAAAGGGCAGCAACCGCCAAATTGAGTTGGCACCCGCAGTAAATGAGTATTTTTGAAATAAATGCAAAAACTGCGTAAAAACCGGAATGGCGAGCACGTGGAAAAGCTTGTGTTTGGAGACGGAAAACAGACTGATAATGCAGTAAATGTAGAATGCGAGAACCAGGGAAGTCTGCATTTCATCCTCACCCAATCGCAAAAGCTGTTCAAACAACTTTTCTAAAATCAATACGAGCATACATGCAGCCAGCCACTTCACCGCCGCTTCAATTCCTAGTCGAGCCATTCAGCAATGATTTTAGCAGTGACATCCACTGATGCACATTTCGTGAAATGTGTGAATGGCGCAATGGCTGCAAGCTTTTCTTGGTGATCTGTGTCTTGCAAGCTGGTTTTTAATGCATTATATAATTGCTGTCGGTTTGTCACGACTTTGTCTATTTGCAGAGCATTCAGCGGAATCTGATGCGCATAATCGTAAAGCCTTTGTACGGATTGGTGATAGGGGAGTGGGATTTTGCCATCATAAGCAATGCTGATAACCGGTTTTTTGCAAGCCGCAGCATCCAGTTTCATCGTGGAAGCAAATTGAACGCACACATCACAAATCCGCAGCATTTGGGCTAGCGAATGCAGAAAGTCTAGCTCAGGAAACCAATTATAGAACAATTCCTGGTTCCTGGCAGGCAGATTTTTAGGATGCCATAATGTGACAAATTGCTCGCGGGCGATGTGCGCATAAGCATTTACATCATCCCCCGGATGGCATCGGATGATGACATGCACGTTGTTTTCGTCTCTTGCAAATTGCAGCACATCTTCTATGATTTCCAGTTGATTGGGAAAATGCCGACTGGCACTCGTAGCGATCAGGATGATAAATTTGCCGCTTTTCACATTGAAAAGTCTTCTGGCGTGCGCATCATATGCTTCGGGCTGATGCTGAAAATAGCAGTCAAATCGTGGAATGCCGGTGGCGATAACCTTTGGCTGCTTCAACTCGAAAATGGAATAGAAGTGCAGAAGCTCGTTTTTCATGAAATCATTCCAGACCAATGTGTAATTATGGTCAGCGTTAATAAGGCCTTTGGACGTCAGATTATCCCAACTGATGATCATTGCAAGTGACTTGACATGATGTCTTGCAAGAAAGTTTACGACCTGATTTTCTCTCAAATCCAACGGCGACGAGGAGATCACGCCTTTGAAGTGACAGGGAAGGAGAGGTTTTAACCTGATTGAGAAAGACGTGAGAGTGATAATAACCCGTCTTAATGCACATAACGCAGTTTTGGTAATGTGCAAAACGCTCAACATCCAAAGCAACTTCTTAACCAGCAAAGCTTTCCATTTTCCTTCATTTTGATATTTAATAATTTGAGTAATAATGTTAAAATGATGCGCAAAAAGGGCCTTTTCTATTTTTCTTAAATAGGAGAGCCAGGCCGCATCACGCGGAAAATCTACATGAATTAGCTTCAAGTGAAGATTGAAATGCTTGTTAATCTCGGCTAGTTCAGCAGTACGGATCATCGTTGACATGATATAAACGTCATATTTAATTCCCAATCTTTTAATCAAACCGCTGTGAATGATATTCATAGCCGCAAAACTGTTGGTTACGAGAATTAAGAGACGTTGCTTTGTTGCTTCCTCCATATTTTAAAAAAGATTTCAGCGAGCTCCCAATCCTCCGGTGTATTGATGTTGATATCGGGTAAACTCTTGTCTTCATAGCCAACCATTTTCCCGCCCATCAGCAGCCCCTTATCGAGCAATGTGGTTTTTAGCAGGTAAATCTTCCCATCCCGACAAAAAGCGTCGGGTAAATCCTGTCGTCGCGTAGGCAGATCTTCATGCTGCACAAGCCGTTGGAATGCGTTGCCGGTTACACCAAGTGCCCAAAGTGGATGGTACTTCTCCGGAATCTTTCGAATGGTTACCAGGCTATCCGCATCCGTTTCCAGCATGTGCGCAATGGCTTGATCGATCAAATCCGGGGGCCGACATGGCGAGGTTGGCTGCAACAGGCATATATAGTCAAACTCCGTTTGTTGTTCTTTGTAAAAGTTTACGGCATGTTTTACCACTTCCAATGATGGCGTGTTGTCGGCCGCCAGTTCGGCAGGCCTTATAAACGGTGCTTCCACCCCTTCCCAACTTTCTGCAAAAGCAATGGTTTCCGCACAATCACTCGATACGGCAATCCTGGTAAGAAGCTCGGATGCCAATGCAGATTCGATCGAATATTGAATAAGGGGCTTGCCGGCAAGCAGTCTCATGTTTTTCCCCGGGATTTCCCTGGAGCCTTTCCGGGCTGGAATGATGGCTAATATTGTTTTAGAATCCATTAATAGGTGATTTGTTTGTGGGTGTTCAGCTCTGTTTTGGCCAGCAAATCGGCAATTTGTAGCCCCGCATGTCCATTGCCGTATATGAATGAGCTCTTGTAAAGACCGTTTGCAACCTGTTTCTGCACTGCTTCTATGATTGCTCCGGGATCAAAATTCACGTCAATTACATTGCAGGACCTTTCCCGACCGTTTTGCCGGCTGCCAATGTTCACAACCGGAATGCCAAGCAACGAACCCTCCCTGATGCCTGTGCTTGAATTTCCGACGAGGCATGCACAGTGTTTGACGAGCTTCAAAAATGTTTCTGGAGTCAAGTTTTGCAGAAAATGGATCTTGTGATTCTTCGTTGTTTCGCTATATCGCTGGATTTCTTTCATAATGCGGTCGGCTCCATAATCTGCATTGGGAGTAACCCAGAATGTTGGAATTTGCAGCGCCTCAACGGCCGTAAGCAAACCCTCAAACTGATCCTTAATCAACCCGCCCTCATTCGTCACCGGATGCTGCATGACTACCAGATATTTGCTTGCAGGGAATTTTGACTGGCCACATTCATAGTCAAATTGCGGGGAGGCATCACTCTTCGCCTGTATCGCAAGGTCGATGGACGGGCAACCCGTATGCCATACCTTTTCAGGATTTTCGCCCATACCAATCAGGCGCTCGCGGGCGGACGCCGTCGCTACGAAATGCACATCCGCGAGCTTGGAAACTGCATGCCGCACACGCTCATCTATGTTGCCGGTCACTTCGCCACCTTGTACGTGCGCCAGTGGAATGTTCATAAAGGAAGCCGATATGGCAGCAGACATTGTTTCGTATCTGTCGGCAATGGTTACCACGATATCCGGCCGTATATTTTCCAATACAGAAGCCAATTCAATGATTCCCAGGCCGGTTGTCTTTGCAGCAGCCGTGGCATTTTCGTTTTCGAGCAGGTTGGAAACCTTTATGATATTCCTGAAACCGTCCCGGGCGAGGAGGTTCAACATTCCGCCATACTTATCCAGCAGACCGCTGCCGGTAAGCACAAGTTGCAGCCGGAGTAACGGATGTGCTTTTATAGCGATAAGAAGTGTTTTGATCCTGCTGTAACTGGCTCTTGCTGTGATTACTACGCAAATTTTTCGTTTCATAGCAAATCACTGAAATTCAAAAATGACGATTTAGGAAGATCGCGCTGCAACTGCCTGCCAATGACCGTATCAAAATGCGTAGCCGACACACCATATCCCGCCGGTTTCTTCGCTTCCAGGTCATACAATGTCAAAATGTGACCCTTGTTCAAGTCATCGTTGACTGCCAGCGACTTACCAAAAATTGTCTTCAACATTGCATACTCTGAACTATCAGTTTTATCAACCGGATATTTCATTGCCGTTTCAATGTGCCGGACGCCCTTTACAAGCTGCTTGACCTGATCAATATTTATGGAAGACGTGGAGTCGGGGCCAAACATTCTCTGATCAAATGTGACATGGAATTCCAGGATCTCGGCTCCCGTCGCAGCCGCAGCAAGACAAGCATAGATGTCTCCCGAATGGTCGGAAAACCCAATCGGGATCTGGAAACGATCTTTCAGAAGAGGGATCACATTCAATCCCCACTGATGCGGGCCGGTAGGATAGGACGATGTGCATTGCAATAATGAAAGCTTGCATTTGCCCCTCACCGCCGCTATCGCGCTGTCCAGCTCGGCAAGGGGGCTCATTCCGGAGGAGAGCGTCATTTCGGTGGCCAGCTTTGCAGCGGAGGAAAGTAGCAGAAGATTACTCATTTCCCCGGATCCGATCTTGATCCTGCTAACGCCAATTCTTTCCAACAATCCAACTGCGCTGATGGAAAACGGGCTTGCCACGAAATCCAGATTTTTTTGCTCGCAATGTGCCTTTAAGCCTGCCCATTCTTCTTCGGAAAACTCCATCCTTTTCCAATAGTCCATTCGGGAAAGGTCGTTATAGGAAAAATTTGTCCGGAACGGCTCGTGAATGCTGCTTTCCGCCTCCGCAATGTGAACCTGAAATTTGATGGCATTAATGCCGCTTGATGCCAGCGCATCAATGTAAGAGTGCGCCAGCCCCAAGCTTCCTTCATGCGCCTGGCCGATTTCCGCCATCATGTAAATGTTGTTTTGCATAGTGTGATCGATGATTTGATATAATGATAGGTTATGATTTTCGCCTCATAGCATTGAACAAATGACGTTTCTCTTTTTTGTAATAACCGTGATTGTATCCAGGCATTGCCTTAGTGTCGTTTAGTATCAAATGCAGCTTGGGCAACTGTTTGGCATCCTGGATATCCTTGATAATTTCCAACTGGCTTTTGAATGTAAATTGCTGTCGAACGACATATAAGGACATGTCAGCCAAATGGCTCAGCAAGCGTGCATCTGTGACCAATCCTATTGGCGGTGTGTCCAAAATGATATAGTCGTATCGCGTTTTTAGTGAGGAGATCAGTTCCTCGACTTTCGGTAAGCCTAGCAATTCTGCGGGATTAGGTGGAACGCTGCCCGCTGTGATGAACGCAAACGGATGTTTTGAAGACGGGTGCTGGATGTATTCCTCGAAATTCGCATCAGACAAAATGTAATTTGTGAAACCTTCTTCTTTGAGCATGAGGTCCTTTGCCAGCCGCGGCCTGCGCAGGTCAAGTTCCAGAAGCAAGACCTTCTTATTTGTGAGTGCAAGCGAGCCGCATAGGTTAACGGCAATAAAAGATTTTCCTTCACCGCCCATGCTGGATGTTAACAGAATAACCTGATTTTGTCGAGGCGCCGAAAGAAATTGTACATTGGTTCGCAAAACCCGGAACTGCTCGGCAATAGGACTTTGCGAATTTGAGTAAACACTTGTTTCCAAGCTATGATTATGAGATATCTCGGCTAGCAAGCTGATGTTGAGAAGATCAGCAATGTCATGTTTGCCCGTAACTTTAGTGTTTAGAATATGCCTTAAATGAATAATTGCCAGCGGTAAGCCGATGCCAATAAAGCCGGATATCAGCATGACCAATTCCTTATTCGGTTTAACAGGCTCGGGACCAGCCTTGGGTTTATCAATAATTCGGGCATTGGCAAACGTCGATGATCTCGAAATGGAAGTTTCAACATGCTTTTTCAGCAACATAATGTAAAGCTCCTGCTTAATTTGCTGCTGCCTTTTCGCTTCAAAAAGGAGCCGTTCAATTGCGGGAACTCCCCTTAATTTTCGTTGAACCCTATCATAATAGCTGCTCATAGCCAGCCTTCCTATTCGCAAATCGCCTTGTTGGGCATTTAGGTTTGCAATTAGATCTTGTCTCAGTTGACTGAGTTGCGCTTTCAAACCCAGGACATTGGGATGCGATTCATGCATTGTCACCAGATCATTTGTCAAGGCCAGCTGGGTTGCATTGTATTTTTCGACAATAGATAGGAAACCAGGATCTTGAATAAATAGCTGAGTAGGAACGATATGTTGCGGATTGGCATGAAGAAATTGAAGCAGGGAATCGACAGTTCTCGCCTGAACTTGGTACTTGCTTTTATCGCGCCCATATTCAGCTGACTGATTTAAAAGTTGCCGCACGTTTTCACTCAAATCAGTGATATGATGCAAACTTTGAAAACGCTCAATCGCTTTCTCACTATCCGTCAGCTCCACTGAAACCTGGTTGAGATTTTGATTAATAAATGCAATGGTGCTATCAGCAACACGATTTTTATCATGAACACTGGCTTTGAAATAATTCCGTAATAGCCTGTCGAGGATAGCTTCGCCCTTTGCCGGAATTGCTTCAGTAAGCGAAATATTTATGGTGCTGACAAATTTATTGGTAGCCGCAACGGAGAGTGCTTTTCTGTAATGATCAACCAGGATCTGCGGGTCCTGGATCACGATCGAGTGCTGATCCTCGGTATTCAGCAAGTGGGAAGTGCGGTATACTATGCAGTTGCCATGCGGTAGGGCTATGCTGTCTCCAAAAGTGCCAGCAAATATCTGCGATCCTAGTTGAAGCTTATAGAGCCCCTTCTCTTCAATTGTCACAACATAGGTGCTTGGTGGACTTTTGGAATTATGTGACTGGCTTACAAATCTTAATTTGAAGGGCGACTTCTCGAACAGCTCCGTCGTTTTCACGTGTCCGGTGGAGTAGTAACGGACATTTAATTGCAGATCCGCCACGATGCTCTCCATAAGTGTCCTGCTTTTCAGTATTTCAATCTCATTGTCCACGCTGCTTTGCATGGACGATAAGCCCATACTTTCCAGGAATGCTGCATCGCCAAATTCTGAGCCTTTCGCATCATCACGAACCAGAATTGAAGCTTTTACCAGAAATTGAGGCGTGTTATAGCGGAGGTAAATGAGTCCGAAAGCTAGGCTGAATGCCAGGGAAACGGCTATCCAATGCCAGTTGTCCCTGGCATTGTTCAGTAATGCCAGCGCTTTTCTGACATTTGCTGAATCTCCCTTCTTTATGTGCGTAATGTGTTCCAACCTCTTCCCCTGCATGTGGTCTAATTTTTCAGTTTAGACGTAGAAGCAAGATATCGGTCACTCGAAAACGATCATTTTTTTCAAAAAAAAGGAAAATAAAAATCCATGACCCGCTATGTGTCAGCAGATCAGGGATTTAAGAGTTAAAATATTTTTTAGTCGAAATGCACTTTTACCTTTTTTAAAGCAGATCCTACAACCTGGTGCATGTCATAATAACGATACTCGGCCAAACGACCGCCGAAAATGACGTTAGGCTCCTGTTCTGCCAGCGCTTTATATTGGCTAAAAATGGCAGAATTTTTGTCATCATTTACAGGATAATATGGCTCAGAACCTTTTTCCCACTCCTGCGGAAATTCATGAGTAATCACCGTTTTGGGCTGTGTTCCGAATTCAAAGTGCTTGTGCTCAATGATCCTTGTGAAAGGTGTTTCTCCATCAGTATAATTCACAACTGCATTACCCTGGTAGTTTTCCTGATCAAGCAGCCGGTTCTCAAATCGCAAACTTCTGTATTCAAGTTGCCCGAACTGGAAGCCGAAATATTCATCAATCGGGCCCGTGTAAACAACCGTTTCTGCAAGTGCTGTCAGTGCCTCGCGCTCTTTGAAAAAGTCAACGCCCGTTCTAACTTCGATACCTTCTAGTAAACCTTCGGTCAGTTTATTATAACCGCCGATAGGAATGCCCTGGTAACGATCATTGAAATAGTTATTGTCAAAAGTAAACCGAACAGGCAGGCGCTTGATGATGAAGGCAGGCAACTCAGTCGCTTTTCTTCCCCATTGCTTTTCTGTATATGCTTTAATCAGCTTGTGGTAGATATCTGTTCCTACCAACGAAATGGCTTGTTCTTCCAGGTTTTGCGGGTCTTTTATACCAGCTTCTTCAACCTGCTGCTTTATTTTTTCCTTCGCTTCTTCCGGCGTTTTTACTTTCCACAATTGGTAAAAAGTGTTCATGTTAAATGGGAGGTTATACAGCTCTCCGTTGAAATTGGCTACCGGCGAATTGGTATAGCGGTTGAACTCCACAAATGAATTCACATAGTCCCAAATGTCTCTATCATTCGTATGGAAAATATGCGCACCGTATTTGTGAACATTAATTCCTTCTACATTTTCACAAAAAATATTACCTCCTGTGTGGTCGCGGCGGTCGATAACCAGGCACTTCTTTCCTCTCTTAGTTGCTTCGTGTGCGAAAATAGAACCCCATAGCCCTGCGCCAACGATCAGATAATCGTATTGTTTCATTGTTTGTATGCCCTAATTAATAGTTGAGATGAATTTTTACGGTCTTATCAAAAGAGAAAGGCTCCCATCAGGAGCCTTTCTCTTTTCAATTTATCGGTTACTTCTATGGAAGAAGTTTAAGTTCTACACGACGGTTTTTCAATAGACCTTCACGTTTTGCGCTGTCAGCTATTGGTTTGAATGAACCGAAGTAGTCAACAATCACTTTGCTAGGATCTGTCAAACCAGCTTCGTTGATCAGGAAGTTCTTCACTGCATCTACACGACGTTTCGAAAGAGCAATGTTGTAACGATCTGTTGCACGACGGTCTGTGTGACCCGCAAGTTGCAGACGGCATCCGTTCAAGTTCATCAAACGAGCCACATTTTTAAGCATCTCTTGTGCCTCAGGCTTGATCGTGTTTTTATCTGTATCGAACATTACGTTAGCAAAGATCTCTGCGCAAGCTGCACCATTTTTAAGTGCATTTTTAACGTAAGCATCGAAGTCAAGAACGCGACCACCACCATCAACAATACTTCCAGCTGGTGAATTAGGCTCTTTATCGAAGAAGTCAGAAACACCGTCACCATCTGTATCAAGCAACAATCTTGGGTCAATATCCTTAGGACGGTTTGCCTTAGCAACTGAGTCCATTTCTTCAAGTGTAAGAATTTTTGGTGGTTTGATCAACACTTTAGGATCTGTGTAACGCAAGTGGTAGTAACCGCCTTCTTCTGGTTTGTAATCCCATTTGCCGTCTACTTTCGCAACTTTCAATGGATTTTTACCCAATTTGTAAGTTACCTGAACCGATCCGTATCCGTAGCTGTCAAGCTCAGAATTTCCTTTGCGAGAAGTTTTTTGATCTGCGATATCGAAGCTGCCTGGGGTTCTGTCGTAGTCACCACCGTAGGTTGCATCGATATAGTCAGAGTTTGTATGGTTCAAACGGAAGTCTAGACCAATGTCAATTCTTTTTGTTACTTCGTAGTTCACATTAAGACCTGTAGGAATAATCCAGTCGTTCATGTTTCCTGTTTCGCGAAGTTTAACACCGCCTGTCAGGTCATATGCAGTTGCATCGTAAAATACTTGACCAACACCCACATATGCATCAACTTTCCATCTTTTCATCTTATTTGGTCCCATCAAAAGACCTTTAAGATTTACTGTTCCTGCAAGAGAAACATCGAAGTAGTTGCCTTCAAAGTAACGGTTGTAATTGCGGCGTTTCATACCTCTCAAATTACCGATAGAAGCATCAAGTCTTGCACCGAATAAATATGAAAGTTGTTTGTTTAATGTCAAGCCTCCTTGAATAGTACCGGATTCTTTGTGGCTGTCAGAAGTTGTTTTCGTTACAGGCCAGAAATCATATTCTCTCAAATCGCCAAAGAACATAGAAGGGCCGATATGTGCAGAAATTGACCATGTGTTCAATTTGTAGGGGCCATCATAGGTTGCTTTGGGATTGTAATCCGGAGAATTCGGCTGCTCTAGTGGTTGTGCCAATGAAGGCAGCGCCATCATTGCCGCCAGGGCAAACGAACAAATCAACTGGGATACTTTTTTCATACTATTCAAGTTAGCGTTATTAAGATTAACTAGGATTGATCTATAGTCAATTATGAGTAAAAGATGTATTTATTCATGGCCAAACTTACTTTAACCAAATGCCTAGTGGGCACAAAAATAGGTTAACAATATCATTTAATCAACCGAACTAGATACAATTGAAAAACTTTCCTGCTTTTCAATCAAATTTTACCCGAAAGAAACTTCCTTTTATGAACTTTCAAAGCCGTTGATTTATTTTTTTTTCTATTTCCGCCTTCCACGGAATGAAATCACCAGCTATAATCCGCTCTCTCGCACTGTTGACCAGCCACAGGTAAAAAGTGAGATTGTGTACACTGGCAATTTGCGCCCCCAGCATTTCATCCGACTTAACAAGGTGGCGAAGATAAGCTTTGCTGTAAATCGTACTTACATAACCTCCGAGCCCTGCGTCTATCGGTGACAAATCATCCTTCCACTTTTCATTGCGAATATTGATTACACCGTCTGTCGTAAAAATCATGCCATTGCGCGCGTTCCTAGTAGGCATTACACAATCAAACATATCCACGCCCAGGGCAATGCATTCCAGTATATTTGCCGGCGTTCCGACACCCATCAGATATCTCGGTTTGTCCTTTGGCAAGATGTCGCAAACGACCTCTGTCAGTTCGTACATGATCTCGGCCGGCTCGCCTACCGAGAGGCCGCCAATTGCATTTCCTTCACGTCCGTATGAAGCAATTGTTTCTGCGGATTGTGTTCTAAGATCTTTATAAACACTTCCTTGCACAATCGGGAAAAGCGTTTGGCTATGGCCGTACAGGTCGTTTGTGCTGTCAAACCTTGTACAGCAGCGTCCCAGCCAGCGATGCGTCATCTCCATGGATTTTCGGGCATATTCATAGTCGCAGGGGTACGGCGTGCATTCATCGAAAGCCATGATAATGTCAGCCCCAATGATCCGTTGGATGTCCATTACATACTCTGGGGTGAATGTGTGTACGCCACCGTCAATGTGTGACTTAAATACCACACCTTCCTCATTGATCTTTCTTCCCGTGCCCGCAAGCGAATAAACCTGGTAACCGCCACTATCAGTGAGAATGGGTCTGTCCCAGCCGTTGAAGCCATGTAGTCCCCCTGCTTTTTGCAAAATGTCCAGGCCCGGACGCAGGTATAAATGGTAGGTGTTGCCTAATATGATTTGTGCCTTTATGTCTTCTTTCAGTTCGCGCTGATGAACAGCTTTCACAGTCCCCGCAGTGCCGACGGGCATAAATATGGGTGTTTGAATAGTTCCGTGATCTGTTTCAATAAACCCTGCCCTGGCTTTCGACGCGGGATCTTCAACTTGTAATGTAAACTTCATTAAAAGGTTTTAAATTGTGGTGTGCAAAAATAGGGTTAAGGTCTCGAACATTGCTGACAATGACCTTATATTTGTATGAATATGATTAAATTTTACAACTCTCTTCCATTGTGGCCGATTCTTTACTCTTTGCGCTCGGAGCATTTGTGTTCGTTCAGTTATGTTATTACTTCTACTTTTTTACAAGACTTGCATTTTACAGTAAAGGCGCCAATTATGACAATGAATTACCCGGAGTTACAGTGCTTGTTTGTGCCTGGAACGAACGCGATAACCTTACCGAACTGATCCCGCTCCTCGACGCCCAGGAATATCCTGAATATGAAATAATCCTGCTGGATGATCGTTCCGACGATGGAAGTGAAGAATTTATCAGGCAAAACATCTTTCAGTGGAAACACATTCGCTACATCAGGATCAATGATCAGTTTGACCACGTAACGCCCAAGAAATACGCGCTCACTGTTGGCATGAAACAGGCTAAATATCCAATTGCGCTGATGACCGACGCAGATTGCCGTCCGTCTTCCAATCACTGGATTACCGCGATGACTTCCCGCGTAAGCCATGACAAGGACATTGTGCTCGGCTTTTCCCCTTATATAAAGCAGCCCGGATTGCTGAACTGGTTTATCCGCTGCGAAACGTTTTATACTGCCGTTCAATATCTCTCGTTCGCGCTTGCCGGCTTTACCTATATGGGTGTAGGTCGCAACATTCTTTACAAGCGTTCCGTTTTTTTTGCCAACAAAGGCTTTTATACGCATAAGCATGTATTCGGCGGCGATGATGATATCTTTCTGAATGAAGTATCAACAAGCTCCAACACAACGATATCTATAGAAGAAGATTCTTTCGTATACTCTGTTCCGAAAACCACCTGGAAAACCTGGTATAAGCAGAAGCAGCGGCATATGTCGGTAAGCATGTTTTATAAAATGCGTAACAAGATTTTGCTCGGGCTGCTTTCCGGCACGCACGTTGCGGTATGGATGGCGGGCATAACTATACTGTTGGTTGGATTGCTTACAAAAGACATTTATCTGTTGCAGGGGCTTGGGATTGTTTTTGCTGCAAGATGGTTTATCCAGTGGTTTTTGCTGATCGTTATCAATCTGAAATTAGATAAGACCGTAGAGTGGTTCAGCTTTTTATTCATGGACTTTGCACTCTTTGTCTATTATGTCGTCTTTGGATTTCTGACCTTTACAAAAAGAAAACTTCGTAAATCGTGGAATTAATCAATAAATACTTCCCGGATCTAACTGCTGATCAGCGTGATAAGTTCGGGCAGATGGAGGAGTTGTACCAATTTTGGAATGCCAAGGTCAATGTAATTTCCAGGCAAGACATTGATACATTATATGAAAGACATGTGCTGCATTCATTAGGAATTGCAAAAGTGCTCGAATTCAAATCAGGAACCGGCATCCTGGATGTAGGAACCGGAGGTGGCTTTCCGGGAATCCCGCTCGCCATTCTTTTTCCGAAAGCGCAGTTTCATCTCGTTGATAGTATTGGCAAGAAAATACGGGTGGTCCAGGAGATCGCTGACGCCTTGAAGCTGGACAATGTCAAAGCAGAGCAAATCCGGGCTGAGCGGCTGGATGATTCCTACGAATTCGTCGTTAGCCGGGCCGTTACCAGAATTACACCTTTTATTGGCTGGGTTAAAAAGAACATCAGCAAAAACTCATTTCATTCCCTGAGGAACGGAATTTTATATTTAAAGGGAGGAGACCTGACTGAGGAATTGTCTGAATTGAATCAAAAGTCTCGCACTTACGAGCTTTCAGGCTATTTCGAGGAAGAATTTTTCCAGACCAAAAAAGTCGTCTACGTACCATTATAACTCAATATTTAACCTAAAAACAATGAACGAACGATATAGCGCCAGCGGGCTGATGAACCCATTTTTTCCAGATTCGGTATCATTTGGCGATAAAGGAGTGACTTTCACCGTAAAGAAGCTTTTCAAGAGCAACGACAATTTTGTTTTTTACTCTGATATTTCCGGCGTTGAGATTGAGAGCGGGATGTTTTTTTCCACCATTAGAGTGATTCCGCGGATGCGTCCAGAAATTATTATCAATAATTTTACGAAATCAGATGCTAAGAGGGTCAAGGAGTTAATCCTTCAGCAAGTGCAGGGCTGACATTTTTTTTAAAATTATCCTTGCGCTGTATAATTCAAATTCTTAGATTTGCACCAGAATTCAGATAGATAATCGGATTTGAAATTCCTGAATAGCTCAGCCGGTTAGAGCATCTGACTGTTAATCAGAGGGTCGTTGGTTCGAGCCCAACTTCGGGAGCCTAAAAATAAAGCACTTAGCATTAATTTGCTAAGTGCTTTTTTCTTTAGTTGCAATAAAAGTTGCAATAGTTGTCAAATAGGCAGAAAGTGATTGCGAGCTTCAACCATCGGCTCACAATTACAAACGGGCTTACTGTATGTACCCCGTTTTTCAGACAGCCATTTGTTGTTGTATTTCCTTTTTCAGCAGCAAGTCTTTCCATTCAAAAGGCGTCATATTGCCGAGTCCTTCATGAGGTCTTCGGTGGTTATATTCATCAATCCATTCTGCGGTCAATCGCCTGACCTGGTCTAGGTCGAAGAACAAATAAGCATCTAGTACTGCTTCTCGATAAAGCCGATTAAATCGTTCAATAAAACCGTTCTGCGTGGGTTTTCCTGGTTGAATAAACCGTGTTTCGATATTTCTATCAGCACACCAAATTGCAAAAGTTTTCGATGTGAATTCTGGTCCGTTGTCCGACCTAATCGCTTTCGGAAAGCCTTTACTCAGCCCAATCCGTTCCAAAACCCTGGTAATTCGCTTCGAGGACAACGAAGTATCAATCGCCAGGCGACCCTGCTCAATGGCCAAGGCCTCACGAGAGCAATCATCGATCACGTTGAACGTCCTGAATTTACGATTCCCAATCATAGAATCACTCATAAAGTCCACGCTCCAAGTCTCATTCACCTGCGCAGGCTGAACCAGCGGTTGTTTAACGCGATCAGGTAATCGGCGTTTACCTTTTCGCCTCTTATTAAGCTTCAAAACTTGATAAATGCGGTGAACTCGCTTATGATTCCACAGCTTACCAGATCTGCGCAGGTAGGCAAAAAGTTTCCTGAACCCGTATGAAGGGTGTTTAAATGCCAAGTCTTGCAACGACTCTATCACCTCAGAATCATCTCTCTTACTGCTGTAATAGTATTGAGAACGAACGAGGTTAACAATTTTACAGGCTCTGCTCACAGCGATGTTGTGCTCTCGAACAATCTCCTCGGTCAATTCCCTTTTTGCGGCAGAGCCCAGCCCTTTTTTGCGAACAGCTCTTTAAGTATTTGATTATCTAGGCTCAGATCGGCAAACATCTTTTTCAAGCGTGAATTTTCTTCCTCCAAATCTTTCAGGCGTTTAACGTCTGAAGCTTCCATGCCGCCATACCGGCTCTTCCAATTGTAAAAAGTGGCTTCGGAAATGCCATTCTGCCTGCAAATCTCCTTGGTTGGAATGCCGGCTTCCTGTTGTTTGAGGATCGAAACGATCTGTGTCTCGGTGAATTTGGTCTTTTTCATCAGTTTAAAATTAAGTGATATTCTCTAATTTCAAACTGTCTGTGCTTACGGGATACTTACA
>NZ_AUAS01000014.1 GCF_000428845.1 Dyadobacter alkalitolerans DSM 23607
AAGATGAATCTTCCACATAAGGGTCGTTGTAGACTACGACGTTGATAGGCTGCAGGTGTACGTGTAGAAATACATTCAGCTGAGCAGTACTAATTACCCAACAGCTTGCACATTAACATCTTAACACTTTTTGATCTCTTCTACTTCCAATATGACATTGATTATACACTCACCAAAATATTGTTGAAAACAAAGACCAACAACGACCTTGTTGGTGGCTATTGGCCTGGTGTTCACCTCTTCCCATCCCGAACAGAGAAGTTAAGCCCAGAACCGCCGATGATACTTGGATCAAACCTGGTAAAGTAGGTAGCCGCCACAATAACATTTAAAGACCATCTCATAAGGATGGTCTTTTTTTGTGCTTAAGAGCTAGCAGGAAACAGGAATGTCTTATAACAGATTTGAAGTTGCGGAACGAATAAGGCCTTCCTGTGTCAACAAGAACTTTTGCTTAGACACAAAAAAACCTCAACTCGCTATCATCTAGCTTATTGAGGTTCTAATATTGTGCCGAAGATGGGACTCGAACCCACACAGGGCAACCCCCACACGCCTCTGAAACGTGCGTGTCTACCAATTTCACCACTTCGGCATAAAAAACTGGTTGGCAAAAATAGTAATGTTTTCTTTTTAACCAGCTGGAAGTAGCTAAAAAATAGAAACTTTTATAGTTTGATATTCTCGAACTGAGCTGGAATCAGAATGTCTTTAAATCCTGCCGCTTGCAGCTTCAACTTGAAAGCAACCTGCGTTTCATATTCCCCGTGAACCAGAAAAACTTTCTTGACCCGCTCCGGTGTCTGGCAAGAAAGGAAGTCAAGCATTTCATTGTAATCGCCATGCCCGGAAAACGACTCCATGGATTTTACCTGACATTCCACCTCAAATTGCTGACCAAATATATTTACCTGCTTATCTCCTCTTTTCAACGCTCCTGCCAGTGTATTGCCAGACGCGTAGCCCACCAATAGAATGGTTGACCGGGCATCCCCAATGTTGTTTTTGATGTGATGCTTAATCCGCCCTGCTTCGGCCATTCCGGATGCAGAAATGATGATGCACGGTTCATCCTTATCGTTGAGCGCAATGGATTCATTGACGTCTGAAATGTATTTCAGATAAGGGAAAGCAAATGCATCGCCATCTTTCTCAATGTAGGCCAGGATTTCCGGATTGAAGCATTCGTCGTGCTCCTTCATAATCTTAGTCGCACGAATTGCCAGGGGGCTGTCGATGTAGACCGGGATCTGCGGCAATTTTCCTGAGCTTGATAATTGGTCTAATGCATATATCAGCTCCTGCGTGCGGTCAATGGCGAATGCGGGAATGATCAGTTTGCCTTTCCTTACCACACATGTCTCATGAACGATCTCCAAAAGATGGCCCTGCATGTCTGTCTGCTTCTCGTGTAGGCGGTCGCCGTAGGTTGATTCGCATATAATGAAATCTGCTTGCGGGAAAGCGTCGGGTTTACGGAGAATTCTGTCTTCGGGGCGTCCAATATCACCGGTGAATGTTACCTGCTTATATGTACCTGCGTCGGGAATGGTCATATGAACCGCGGCGCTGCCCAGCAAATGTGCGGCATCCGTTAATACAACTGCAACTTCTTTATCTTCTCCCAGATAGAATGTCTGGCCATACTGCACACTTTTAAACAAGCTTAGTGCATGCACGGCATCTTCGGTATTATAAAGCTCATCCAGCAACGGGCGGCCTTGTTTTTCCCTTCGCCGATTAATCCGCTCCAAATCTTTTTCCTGAATATGCGCGCTATCTAACAGCATAACCCTGCAAAGGTCTACCGTGGCAGCTGTACAATAAATAGGGCCTGAAAAACCTTGCTTGACCAGGCGTGGAATCAAACCTGAGTGATCAATGTGCGCGTGAGATAAAATCAGGTAATCCACCTCGGATGGCTTGAAGCCGAATTTCTCATTCAGCTCGTCGGTCTGGATGCCCTGAAACAGACCGCAATCCAGTAATATTTTAGTCCCTTTTTCAGTCGTGATCAGATGTTTGCTACCAGTTACGGTTCTTGCGGCTCCGAAAAATTGTATGTTCATAATATAATCTTAAATCAGGCTAAAACGTAAATAGCATCCAGATTGCGGCCCATGCCGTCATAATCGAGCCCATAGCCCACCACAAATTTATTATCAATGTTAAAACCTGTGTAACGGATGTCGACAGGTGTTTTCAATGCTTCTGGTTTATGCAGTAGTGTGGCAATGGCGATGGATGCGGGCGAAAGTTCATTGATTTGCCGCAGTAACTGCGCCATCGTTAATCCCGTATCTATAATGTCCTCAATAATGATAATGTCGCGGCCTTCAATACTGTCATTAAGACCTATAATTTCCCGCACAAAGCCGCTGGATTGTGTTTGTGAGTAAGATGCCAGCCGAATAAATGTAATTTCGCATGATAGAGGGATTCTTTTGACCAATTCACTTGCAAAAAGGAAAGCGCCATTCAGTACAACAATGAAAAGCGGACAGCGGCCTTGGTAATCCGTAGAAATCTCTTTCGCAAGCGCAGTAATGCGTGTTTCAATAGCTTCCGTGGTAATAAGAGGGACGAATTTTTTATCAAGAATATTGATCATATTAAGAGGTGTCGATTTTACCAAAACCCTTACAGGTGATGGAATACTTAAAAATGGTTTGTCAGAAACTGCGGAACGGTCTGAGGATCAATATTAACTCTTTTTTCAAAAACCCGACCTGTAGCAAACGTAAAATAAAATTCCCACGTTTATTAGTGAGATTTACCCCTGATATGAAAAGCCTACTCATCCATATAGCCACATACTGTTTCTTAACTGCATTTTCCATTCAATTTGCCTCAGCTCAATTGTATTCTTCGGCCGAACTGGACAAGAACTACGATATGATCCTGAAAAATCCCAGCGTTCAGATTGAGTCCACGGAGGCTATTAATATGCTTTATAATTACAAATTTGCGGAAGCAGACACGGAATTCCGCTGGCTCAAATATCGCTATCCAAAACATCCTATGCCGCATTTCCTGATGGGACTTGCCGAATGGTGGAAAATCGTGCCGAATACGGAAAATGAAGCGCACGACAAGGCTTTTCTGGCACAAATGGATTCGACCATTAACCTGGCCGAAGTGCTTTATGATAAAGAGAAAAACAAAGTAGAGCCGGCATTCTTCCTGGCTGCGGCTTATGCATTCAAAGGGCGGTTGTATGCCGAAAGAGAAAGCTGGACAAAAGCGGCCTTTGCAGGTAAGAAATCTTTAAAATATTTCGAGCAATGCAAAGGAAATGGCGATCTGACGCCGGAATTGCTCTTTGGCGACGGACTCTATAATTATTATGCAGAATGGGTCCCGAAAGAATATCCGATTTTAAAGCCCATCATGTCGCTTTTTCCAAAAGGCAACAAGAAGCTCGGTGAACAGCAATTGGAAAAAGTAGGAAACAATGCATTTTACACGCGTGTGGAAGCCCGTTACTTTCTCTTGCAGATTTACAGCATGGAGAATGAGTACAGCAAAGCATATGAAATGGCGAAATACATGTGGCAGACCTATCCTAACAATCCGTATTTCGAGCGTTATTTTTGCCGGACCGCATTTGTAACAGGCAAAATGGCCGAAGCCGAAAAGGCTGCGCAGAACATTATCGATAAAATAAGCAGCGGAATGCCGGGTTATGAAGGCGTAAGTGGCCGCAATGCAGCTTATGTGCTCGCTTATTACAACATGACGTATCATAAAAACTATGACGCGGCGTCCAAATATTATCAGAAAGCAATTGACTATTCTACCCAAACCAATTCAATGAACGCCGGTTACTACGTTTCATCGCTGATTGGATTGGGTAAAATAGCAGAAATTAAAAAAGAGTACGACGAAGCACTGCGCTACTACAAGCTGGCGGCTGACAAGGCTGACAAGAAAACCAGTCAGGACAAAGAAGCCAAAGCGGCCATTGCTAACCTTAAAAAGATGAAGCGCGACCAGCGAAGGAAGCGCTAAGATCTTACCACTAATCATTACAAAAACTACGATAAAACCTGGCAAGGTTTAAACTTGCCAGGTTTTTATGCCTTAGCAGCTTTTAACTCCGCATAATGTTTGAAAAACAGCGGAATCGTTTCAATGCCTTTGTAATAATTGAATAGCCCATAACTCTCGTTTGGTGAATGCAAAGCATCAATATCAAGTCCAAAGCCCATCAGAATGCTCTTACAGCCCAGTTCCTGCTCAAATAATGCAACAATAGGAATGCTTCCACCGCCGCGAGTTGGAATTGGTTTCTTACCAAAAGATTCTTCCATTGCCATTTCTGCGGCTTTATATTCCACAGAATCGGTTGGCGTGACATAAGGCAGACCGCCGTGATGTGGGGAGACCTTTACTTTTACAGATGCTGGCGCGATCGATTCGAAATGTTTGGTAAATAGCGCAAGGATTTCATCGTCCGTTTGGTTAGGCACCAGGCGCATGGAAATTTTCGCATTTGCCTTCGATGGAAGCACTGTTTTCGCACCTTCGCCGATATAACCGCCCCAGATTCCGTTCACATCCAATGTTGGCCGCACGGAAGTTCTTTCAATGGTCGAGTAACCTGCCTCTCCCATAATGTCGTCGATATGGAGATCTTTTTTGTATTCTTCCAAATCAAAAGGCGCTGCGTTTAATGCTGCCCGTTGCTCGGTGGTGAGCTCTTCCACATTGTCGTAAAACCCTGGAATGGTAATGTGGCCGTTTTCATCTTTGAGCGACGCAATCATTTCGCAAAGCACATTGATCGGGTTAGCTACGCCGCCGCCATAAACACCCGAATGCAGGTCACGGTTGGCGCCTACGACTTCCACTTCCACGTAAGTCAGTCCGCGCAGACCGGTTTCAATGGAAGGCACATCATTGGCGATAATGCTGGTGTCGGAAATCAGAATCGTGTCGCATTTAAGCATTTCTTTATGCGCGCTGACAAATGAACCCAGGTTGGAAGAGCCAATTTCTTCTTCGCCTTCTATCATGATTTTTACATTGCAAGTCAGGTTAGCGGTTGCGAGCATGGTTTCCAGTGCCTTAATGTGCATATAAAACTGGCCCTTATCATCGCAGGAACCTCTTGCATAAATGCGCTCATTTTTAATCACCGGCTCAAAAGGCGGTGAGTTCCAAAGCTCATAAGGATCAGCTGGCTGGACGTCATAATGTCCGTAAATAAGCACAGTAGGAAGTGTTGGATCAATGATCTTTTCGCCGTAAACAACCGGATGGCCAGCCGTTTCATAAATTTCAACACGATCCGCACCTGCTTCCGCAATCCGGTCACGTACGAATTCGGCTGCTTTGAGCATATCTGGTTTGAATTTCGAATCAGCACTTACGGAAGGGATCCTCAACAGATCCAGAAGCTCATTTAAGAATCGGTCGCGGTTTTTATCAATATAATCAAGCATGAGGTCAGAAGTTAGTGTTTAATGTGCGGCTGAACGGCCGGGCAAGATAAAAAAATAGCCTCTAAGGTCGATCCTTAGAGGCTATTTTTTGAAAATTATATCTGTTAGCGACCGTTGTTCGCTTTTGATTTGGCAAAAAGACTTACCCTGTTTTCATTGCCATTCATAAGCCTTACAATGTTCTTTTTGTGCGTAAAAACAACAAGCACAAACATCGTAAATCCAAAAACGATCAGCAACGGCTCCGGATGGCCAAAAACGCCCAGCCAGGAAAGCACCGGAAACGCAAGCGTCGCCAGAATAGAGCTTAATGAAACATATTGAGAAGCCAGTAATGTCAGAATAAAAATCGCGATGCAAACAGAAGCGAGCTCCGGCTGAATAGCGAGCACCATACCAAGCAATGTAGCAATTCCCTTACCGCCTTTGAATTTGACAAAAACCGGGAAAATATGACCGATGATAGCGATGATCCCAAAAATGATTTTGTACATCAAAAGCTCCGTCTCGCCGATCGCATTCATATAAAACAGCATCGACGCGAGGCATGTTGCTGTCCAACCTTTCAATACATCAATCAGCATCACAACCGTCCCTGCGCGTTTTCCCAAGATCCGGAAAGTGTTTGTCGCACCGGCATTTCCGCTGCCATGTTTTCTTACATCAATTCCAAAGTATCCTATTCCGTACCAAACTGAACTCGGGATTGACCCTAACAAATAGGCAGCGATAATCGTAGTTATTAATAAGGCAATACTCATATTGTACTATTCGCAGAAAATTTTAAACGTTGAAATGTTTTGTCCAAAAATACGACAGCGAGGGGATTTTACAAGCAAAAAGGATACAAAACTAACATTATACAAGCATTTTTTCAATTTGTAGCATTAACTATTGTCACCTTCTACAAAGACATCAAAATCCTTCGGTAGGTTCCACTTTCTTCTTTTTAACCTCTGCCGGAACCACTTTCTTCTTTGTTGTTTTGGCTGCTAACTTAGCTTTCTTGATCGCTGGCTGATAAAAATCATCGAAGCGGTTTACAAATGCATCCTTCTCCTCAGAACCGATCGACACCAGCGACATATCCTTCGATTTCACATTTTTCGACTTCGCCGTAATCTGATCGTTGAAGTCAACCTGCGACGAGACCACACCCAACTCGCCGAGTTTATAGTCAAAATAATACCACACATCCGGCGACGCCTGCAAATACAAACTAAATTCGTCGCCATCCACAGACCGCCTGATTTCCAGGACTCCTTCCATTTGCGCATTAATGTTGTTTCTGCCCAAATTCGCTACGCCAATCGGGCCCTGCGAATAATATGCCCCATGTGAGGCCGACCAGTTCAAGTTCACATTAGACAAAAGCATAGGCACATCCAGTGCTGGTGAGGCCTCAAAAAGCGGCTTATAACCCGCAGCCGTGAGCTTGGCATAAGCATCCGTTGCCTTCGGGCCGATTAATGCGGAAAGCTTATTATTCAATTGCTCCGCATCGTCATCAGCGGCCGTGCTGTTTTGCTCTTCCAGGTTAACTTCGACGATTTTGGCAGCTAAGGGTTGCGAGATCGGTTCCAGTGCCGGGAGTTTCATTAACAACATTGTATTGAATGAGAACCGGG
The DNA here is from genome assembly GCF_000428845.1 of Dyadobacter alkalitolerans DSM 23607. Taxonomy (GTDB): domain Bacteria; phylum Bacteroidota; class Bacteroidia; order Cytophagales; family Spirosomataceae; genus Dyadobacter; species Dyadobacter alkalitolerans. The sequence continues at coordinate 7,076 of NZ_AUAS01000014.1, forward strand.
CGCTATCCACCTGCGCTTCGCCCGTTCCTACGGCTTGCAGCCAGGTCGCGCCGGTCAGTTTCAGAGGGCCGGAAAATGTTGCCAAGCCGGTTTTATCATCAAAACGCAATGCATTAGCTTCATCGATAAGTCCATCAGCCCCTGGCGGAGGCATAACTTTAAAAGCCTTTTCGTCTTCATCGTAGTTCAAAGCACCCTGAGCAGAGTAAATGTCCTCATCGCCATCCGAATCCTTGGGCGACAGGAACGACATATACATGCCTTTTGCTTCATTATAATGCAAGCCTACCGAAAGCGGAATGTCATGCTCGTTTTTCAGGTCTTTATCGATTTTAATGGCCACCGTTTCGCCGGGCGCATCTTTGTATACTATCCACGAGCTCTGAAAATCCTTTCTGAATTTAATAACAGGCTTTACAAACCCATCCAACTGCAAGGAAGGCTCATAGGCAATCAGGTTGATTCCACCTTTATATTGAATGCGGGGCGATAAAAGCAGGTTTTCCGTTTCCTTAATGTCTGCACGCGCCGTTGTATAATATTTGACAGCAGCAGGAGCCTGGTTATCAGCACGTTTTTTCTTTCCTTCTTCCGCCGCGCCGATTTCCCTCAATTCAAAATTCTGCATCTTGATATTGAATGTGTCTTTCCGGGCCGTAATGTATTGATATGTGGCAGATCCTTCGAAATGGTTGCGGGAATCGATGCGGATGTCCGCGTCGCGCATTCTGTGTGAGGTGTTTAATGTATCAATTTCAATGCGTGCTTTTTTCAAAGGAGCAATTTTCCCTTTGCTATCCACGCTCACCAACCCGCCGTCCGGGATGATCTTCACGTCCGCAGTTTGAATAAAAGGAACGCCCTTGATGTTCAATGTTACTTTTTCGACGTCATAAATAGCCTCGGAACCATTGAATGTCAGCCCTTCCTGATCCGGGTCCATCGATGTGTACGAAGAGGTTTCGCCAAATCCTTTCATCAGGATCGTCTTCTTAGCCATATCCCACTTCGCGCTGCCGATCAGTGTTTTGTAGGAAGCCGTTGGAATTTCCATCCCTGAGGAATCAGTGCCGAAGCCCGTTTCGTCTGTCAGGAAGTTGGCGATGCCGGTTTTGAAGTTGAAATCAATGTTCACATTCTTCCCGGTAAGGAGCTTCTTTGTTGATTTTTGATCAACACTATTAATGGCAAATTCAGAGCGATTGGCCAGATAGCCGTCTTTATTAAATTTAATATCGGGCGAAGACAGCTCAGAATCGGCCCTTTTCAGCTTTCCGTTTCCATATAACCCCGTCGAGCGCAACAGCAGCCCGCCTTCCAGGCTCGTAGTTCCATTATAAAATGAGAAGGATTTACCCTGGGTGTTGATAAACATGCTGTCTGCATTGGGATACCATTTCAATGCATAATCCTTCAACTGAACGGCAGGGAAATAGCCTTTTCCAATGGTCGCTTCCTTGATGCTAGCCACTTCACCTGATGCCATTAATGAATCGGCGGTTAGCAGAACATTTTTGGCTGTCATCGAGGCCGACATGTATTTCAAAATTGCCTTGGAATGCAGACCCGTGTTGTCCATTGTCAGCGTGTCCGTAAACCTGGCCAGCGCTTTTCCGTCATACAATTTCATGTCCGTCACCGGCGGCTTATATTCAAAGCCAAGCGAGTTGTCGGGCATGCTTTTCAGGACCGTTTGAATGTTTGGGATAATGCCGTTTGCATTGAATGTTCCTTCAAAAATGACGTCACGCTCATCCAGACCGCCCATATCGATCTTTGGGATCTTGAAGTTGACTTCTCTCGGGTAAACGACCGTTCCGCGCTCAGGCTGATCGAAATAAACCATCATTCCATCCTCAACCACCAGTCGAGGCGACTTTTTGACGCCTTTTTGCAGCCCTGATTTGTTTTTTGGATCACTTAAATAGAATGTTCCACCCTTTTCATATTTCACGTGGCCGCCTACTTCGCCTTTCTGGCCTTTCGCAAATTTGTCACGTGGCGTAAATGTAATCGAGTCCGAAGGCGCCACATTCACAAAAAACTGATTGTAATCAAACTTAATGTTCTGCCCCCTGAACTGGTAATTCGAGGCAACCATTTGACCGTTTAATGTGAAATTCCTGTTTTTGCCAATGATCAGTTTTTTGTCTTGCGGAACAGCGTAGATTTTTAAAGAATCACTCACTACAAAACGCGAAACGCCCATAACGGTTAACATGGTGTCGGGCAGGTAAATCGTCGCGTTCGCCGTTTCGTCATTGGCTGTAAATTGAGAAGTGACCTGGAAGTTGTCATAATCAGCCTTATCCAGGTTCGCCAGCACAAACAGAATTCCCTTTTTGCTTAATGCAAATTCATCCGTTGCCTTATTGTAAACAAAATATTCTTCCAGGGTCAAGCGCTGCAATGTATTGCGCATGATTTCCGGCTTCTGCTTGAATTTCCTGGCCAGATCGTCGGATAGGAAAGCTTGTTTTTTCTCTGTTTGTGTGTAGTTCGCAGCCATAATCAGCGGCTGGAAGCCATATTCCTTGCTAATGTCCTTGAAACGCTCCTTTTTGAAATAATCAAGCGATTCCAGCTTCACAGGCGCAACCTGCTTGCCATTAATGCGAAAGAATTCTACCTTATCATTCGGAAACCGCCACCGCATCGCCTGCGACCAGATATTCATTTTGTGATAAGTGTCTTTATAAGGAAGCGGCGCATAATCCGTCCGTTCTACACGGCCCAGTTTAACCAACCCTTCGTCATCATTGTATTTGAATGTCACGCCCGGATGAAATAGCGAATCGCTGCCAAGCGGCATGGAATAAGTTGCAAATGAGGCTGCTATGACCGAATTTTTGAGCACAAACTTCTTGCTTTGCGCCGTGAAAGCAAGCTTATCCTTATATTTTACCTTGATCGTCGAGGGAAGATCGCTGAGGGACGAGCTGTACATTTCCGTCCCGATAAGCGCGAAACCGCCTTTGTAGTCAATGTTTTTACGCGTTTCCTTCAAGCGGGCGTCGATGCCGTTGGATACAAAACGCGGATAGGGAGCAGGCTGGCCTTTTATTTTCTTAACTCCACGATATTCTAATGTTCCTTTGATCGGCGCCGCCAGTTGTGAATCACTGTGCAATGTTACATTTTCCGCGACCAGCTTGGGTTGGGCAATATTGAAGGAATAACTGTCCAGATCGGCGTAAATCGATGAATCACCAGCTGCCTGCCAGTTGAACTTGCCATTTTTACCTACAAAAATCCCATCTTTCAAAGAAACACTGCCATTTGCCGGACCGAAAACAACCGAATCGCCAGCGGTAACCATGGCGAATGTTGCATTCTGCAAATCGAGCAGTGCTCCCGAAATAACGGGCAGGGGATTGGATTTGGGTGTGATTACAAAGTTGGAATCAACCGGCGTGTCCCAGCTGTCATTGGCAGCAGCCACATTGGCCTCGGCGTTGGCCGCAACCGCATTCGTGGTGTCGAAACGATATTTATAACTTCCTTCTAAAAGGTAAAGCGAGTTGTAGTTAGCAGCGTAAAGTTTCTTGGTTTCATTTACCGTCCTGACCGTTTCCAGCACTTTCTGCAATGTTTTACCATCATATTGCTGCCCCGAGCTGGTCGCCAGATCCAGAAACCCTTCCAGGTTTTCGGGCGATTGCTTGGCAAATGCATGCGTATTCCGGATCAGCAGGAACATAACCGGCCCTGCTTTCTGCCCTTTGGAAATCTGTGTTTTGACAATGTTGATAAACTTCGTCTGCTGGGAAGTATTCAGCGCCGACATCCACACGCTGTCTAGCTGCGCGGCGGAGCGAATGTATTGCGGGTTGCGGCTGCCGTCCATGAGCTTGCGCAATTGCACCATAAACTGTCCCGGATCATCCGAAAGTTTCAGGTTTTGCGCAGATGCAGTTTGACCTGCTAATGCCAGAATGCAGAAAAGTAAAGCAGTACGAAGTATCCTCATTGGTTTTGTTTCAACTTTTAAATACAATACAGGCCCATTGATTGCGCGTGTTAGAATTGATCTTTGTCAAACCATTTTCCGATGCACATTGCTCAATGTCAGCCTGATCCGTTTCATAAAATCCGCTGGTAACCAGCCAGCCGCCGGGCTGTAAATGTTTCACGTAAGCAGGGATCTCGCTTAATAGAATGTTCCGGTTAATGTTGGCCAATATTCCGCCAAACATTTGTCCTTCCGGCACTTCAGTGATTGTTCCCTGGAAAACCCCGGCCTCGGCAGCCAGATTATTCATTAAAAAATTCTCTTTTGTATTCTCAACAGCCCATTCGTCGATATCAAACCCCAACAACTGCACTGCGCCTAGTTTCGAAGCCAGAATGGACAAAATTCCCGTCCCGCAACCCACATCCATAACTGATATTCCCTGATGGGGCAAACTCAGCTGCTCGTTCATGACGAGCCACGTGGTTTCGTGATGTCCGGTGCCAAAAGACATTTTCGGTTGGATCAGCAAATCGTATTTAAATGCAGGGTCCGGCTCGTGAAAGGTGGCCCTCACCCGGATCTGGTCACCAACTTCTATTGGCTCGTAGCTTTTTTCCCACTCCTCATTCCAATTTCTTCTTTCTAACGATTTCCACGTGGCCGCTATTGTCGTTAATTCCAGGTATTTGGCAGTAAGATCCTGCAAGTTTTGCGCATCAAAATCATTTTCCTGAATATAAGCCAAAAGCCCCTCCTCCGTCTCCACAAAAGACTCAAACCCCACCTCCCCCAACTCCGCCATCAATATTTCAACAAAATCCGCGTCAATTTTAAGGTCAACTTCAATGTAGTTCATTCTATTCCGATTGTATATTGTTTATGGGTAAACTTACTCACAAAAAAAGCCCACTCAAATTTAACATTTGAAATGGGCTTCATTTAATTCTTTATCTGATCAAGGCTTTCTCCGCTTCGCTGCAAGATCATGCGCGGTGTCATAATAAGACCTTAAATTCATCCAGTCGAATACATCTGAGATGTTTTCGACGCGGTTTCTTTGCATGATGCGGTCGCGGCGTTGCATTCTTACGAATTTGAAGAGAATGTCGGCGAGCTGGTCGGCGGCTTGGGTGAATGTTTGGGATTTTCGGTTGATGACGTAAATGCCGCGGTTTTCGTAATCCCGCATGATTTGCATAATGTAGTCCCCGAAACCAGAAAGATCGCTTGTCACGGTTGGAACGCCTCTAACTACACATTCCAATGGTGTATAACCCCAGGGTTCATAGTAACTTGGGAACACGCCTAAGTGACAGCCACGAACAAATTGCCCGTAATCAAGTCCGAAAAGTGGGTTTGTAGAGGAAATAAAGTCTGGGTGATAGACGATTTTAACCCTATCCCGCTCATTGTTGACAAGATTTGCCGTTTTGCAAAACTCCGTGATGCCATCTTCTTCTTTCAGATCGTGCGTTACAAAGGCAGGTAACTTATCCGTTTTCCACGTTTGAATGGTTCTTCTGAGCCTTAGTCTCCAATATTCATCTACGAAATTATTCAGATCCGGCATTTTATGGTCAGCGCCAGAAGCTGCTGCCAGGAAAAGCTTTTCTCCTACTTCTTTCTCGATGGCTGTACAAGTTTCCTGCAACTCATTTAACACCGCCCTCGATTGCAGCACATCCGGATTGACAGAGTAGTAAGGCTGTTTGGTCACAATAAACATGACAACCGTCATATCCATATTCGCCTGGACCATCTTCCAGTTCAGGCGGGCCAATGCTTCCAGCGTGAGATCATAGCCTTTGTTACTGTATTCGTAACGGCCCGAAGTGAAGAAGTAAAGTGTTTTATCTAAATCAAATGAATAGCTTGGGAAGAAATGTCCCAGAACAAACTCATGAATGCGTTCCTTATGCTTTAAATGCAGGTTTTGGAATTCATGGACGGCCTGGAAACGCTGCACATTCAGTCCATTAGGCGTCACCAGATCAGGCATCCGGCCCAGGAAAACTTCGCATTCACGGGCAGTAACATCACTTACCGTCGTCAATACATGCGCACTTAACGCAGCCTGCCGTTCAACCGAACATTGCGCCAGGATCCCGTAATTTTTTGCTTCCTGTTCCCAATCGAAAAAGGGCAGCTTGCTGTAAAATCCGCTGACATTCTGCGCAAGATAACGGCCCAGCATAGTGGCATGGGTCGTAAAAGTGGTTGCTATCTTAACATTATCCCTTTTCAGGTCAGGCAATCCGCTGCTGGCCATCCACTCATGGAACTGCGCAAAGATTTCCTCGCGTTTTGCATTCTCTTCAGCATATTCTTTCAGGAAAAGCCTTACGAATTCTCCAAAGCAAAGGGTTTGATTCACCAGGTGTTCCACATTAATGGTGGGAATCCTGCTGCGTTCCCAAAGGTTGAATTTGATGGTATCCAGCTCATGCATGATGCTGTCCAGATCAAATAGAATGACGCGCGGCTTGCCCGTCACGAGCCAATAGCCATAAAATACATTGTAACCCATGTCGCGCATACGCTTCACGACACGGCCTGCCGGAGAATCCTCCAGATCACTGATTATTTCAAATTCGGATGAAGCTTTTTTATCAAAATATGGGCCCAGCAAGAAGTAGTTGTCTTCCCACCTTTCTACCATTGCGGGGACCTTGGTCCGTATTACAGTATAAATTCCTCCAACTTGATTACAAACCTCCCATGCAACTTCAAACAGGACGTTTTTCTTAGTGGTTTTGACAAATGGTTCCAATACGGGATGTAGGTTTAAACGTTACTAGCTGCATTTGCAAAGCTTGTTGTTTTCTTTATGTCACAAAAATCCTTGTAATTACACAATAAATATGCAGAAAAATTATTCACAATTACAACAATCCATGGTTTGTTTCTTTGTCCTCAAACAAAGTCGAATCTGCGCCTGGACGCCAGAAATATAATAAAGTCAAGAATACAGCTTATAGCAATCTTACTTTGAGTCAAGCCAAATGAAACCGTCATGACATGAATTTAAGACGGTTCTCGGCTAACTTTGTTCCAAATTACGTTACTTTGATTGGATTAACATTTTGTATTGGTTAGATAGTGAAAAAAATTAAAATAGTTGCGCTTTCCTTTACATTGCTTCTGTTTATAATGGAAAGTTGTATTGCCCAGACTGCCGATACTGAAGAAATTTTACCTCCAAAAAGGGAATTCAGGGCAGTATGGATCGCTACTGTTGATAATATAGACTGGCCAAGCAGCAAAAATCTTATACCAGAGCAACAGCAACAGGAGTTTTCCACTCTTCTTGATTTTCATAAAAGAGTAGGAATGAATGCCGTTTTCGTGCAAGTGCGCGCGGCGGGTGATGCATTTTATGCCAAAAGTCCTGAACCCTGGTCGGAATGGCTTACTGGTCGGCAGGGAAGGCAGCCTTACCCAATGTGGGACCCGTTGGATTATATGGTTACAGAGGCACACAAGCGCGGCCTTGAATTCCATGCTTGGCTGAATTTAAACCGCTTGGTGCATAAGTCTTCAACCAGCGTTTCGGCCGATAATGTCAGCAAAATACATCCCGAATGGATACTCAGTTATGATGGATACAAGCTATTCAATTTCGGCATTCCGGAGGTAAGGCAGTTTATCACGGATATGACAGTGAATGTGGCCAAAAATTATGATGTCGATGGCATTCACTTTGATGATTATTTCTATCCCTACGCGGCTCCCGGTCAGGTCATCCAGGATGAGGCAACATTCCAAAAGTACGGCGCAGGATTTGCCAATAAGGCCGATTGGAGAAGACACAACATTGACTTATTGGTAAAACAAATTCATGACGGCCTCGCAGCGGTTAAGCCGAAACTTAAATTCGGGATCAGTCCTTTCGGGGTTTGGAGAAATAAAGACCGTGATGCGGAAGGTTCTAAAACATTTGGTGCATTGGCTTCCTATGACGACCTTTTTGCCGACAGCAGGCGCTGGATCAAAGAAGGCTGGATCGATTACATTGCACCGCAGGTTTATTTCTCGTCTGGATTTTCACGTGTTCCATACAAGAACCTGGTTGATTGGTGGACCGAAAATTCATACGAAAGACATTTATATATAGGAATGGGCGCTTACCGCGTGGGTTATAGGGATAGAGACAAACATTGGTCTAATCCATTGGAAATTCCTAATCAGGTCCGGTACTTGCGGGAAAGCGAGACGGATGGGGCGATTTTTTTCAGTTCCCGTTCGCTGAAAGGCAACAGTCTTGGCTTTGTTGATTCACTCCGCCAGGATTTTTTCCGTTATCCCTCCCTGGTTCCTACAATGCCCTGGAAAGACCGCATTGCCCCATTGTCTCCAAGAAGTTTAAAAGCAACATTGCTGTCCAAAGGACTCGAACTGACCTGGGAACGCCCTGAGCCCGCTTCGGACGGAGATTTGGCTTGGTACTATGTCATTTACCGCTTTGCCCCCGAAGAAAAGGCTACGGCGCATGATCCACGGCGCATCATAGGCATGTGTTATGAGGGTGAAAAATATGTAGACATGACGGCCGAGGCAGGAAAAAGATACATATATTATGTTACGGCAGTGGACCGGTTGCATAACGAAGGACGCCCGATCGGGCCGTTAAAAGTGGAAGTCCATGATCAGAAGCTTGTGAGATTTTAGCATATGAGCAATACAATTCAATACGAGTATAAACCCGAGTATTTATCGGTTTCAGGCCCAACAAAATACAACTCCGAAACGCTTCGTAAAGAAGAAATGGTGTTGAATATGGGCCCGCAACATCCTAGTACTCACGGTGTTTTGCGATTGGAAGTGGTTACGGACGGGGAAATAATCGTAGATGTAGTCCCACATTTGGGTTACCTGCACCGGTGCTTCGAGAAGCACGCAGAATCACTGCCATTTAACCAGGTTATTCCTTATGTGGATCGCTTGGATTATGTGGCGTCGATGAATTCTGAACATGCCTATGTGATGGGTGTGGAAAGAATGCTCGGCATTGAAAATGATATTCCAAAACGCATTGAATATATCCGCGTAGTGGTTGCAGAGCTCAATCGGCTTGCTTCTCATTTTGTAGCATTAGGCACTTACGCCATGGACATTGGCGCATATACGCCATTCTTGTGGATGATGCGTGACCGCGAGCAGATCCTCCGCTTGCTCGAATGGACCTGCGGCGCGAGAATGCTTTACAATTACATTTGGATCGGAGGCTTGTTTTACGATCTGCCTGTGGGTTTTGAAGAACGCTGCCTGGAATTTATAAAATATCTGAAACCTAAGCTGACAGAATTGCAGCAACTTGTGGTTGATAACAAAATTTTCATCCAGCGCACGGCGAATGTGGGCGTATTGCCCTTGCGGGTCGCCATTAATTATGGTTGCACAGGCCCAATGCTTCGCGGCTCCGGATTGCGTTACGATTTGAGAAAAGTGGACGGCTATTCCGTTTATCCCGAGCTGGATTTTGAAATACCCATCGGCACAGGCGCCATGGGTACAACCGGCGATTGCTGGGACCGGACGTGGGTGCGTGTGATAGAATGCTGGGAATCAGTGAAATTAATCGAGCAAAGCCTTGAACAACTTACGGGAGACTACAAGCGAACCCGCGATTTCGATCCGCAGGCCATTGTTCCCAAGAAAATCCGCCCCAAAGCAATGGATTTCTACGTTCGTGGTGAAAGTCCGAAAGGCGAGCTAGGCTTCTTTTTCCGCTCCGACGGCCGTTCCGACGTTCCGTTTCGCTGCAGGGCGCGTTCTTGCTGTTTTCACAACCTTTCTGTGATCGGAGAAATTACAAAAGGCTCATTACTAGCTGATTTAGTAGCCGTGATCGGTTCTATTGACGTGGTAATGGGGGAAGTGGATCGATGACGTTGTACTTAGCCCCAAACCCCCGGGGGGGCTTTTGCTCCCTACTAGTAAACTGCAAAGTCCCCTTTAGGCGATTTAGGGGAAAAAAAGAAGCCGCCTTTCAGCAGCTCCTCATTTTCTCTTATTTTGTTCTAAACTTAAACAGCCTGCGCAACGCCTACCAAATCATGCTTGGCTAAAAACTCAGCAATCTGAACCGTGTTGGTCGCTGCTCCTTTACGAAGGTTATCTGCTACAATCCACAAATTCAATGTTTTAGGCTGAGATTCGTCGCGGCGGATGCGGCCTACGAATGTCTCGTCCTTGCCGTGTGCTGTTAATGGCATTGGATAAAGCGCGTTTTTAGGATCATCCTGTAAAATCACACCTTCCGCCTCGCTCAGGATCTGACGCACTTCATCCAGATCAAATTCATTTTCAAATTCAATGTTAACCGCCTCAGAGTGACCACCAATCGTAGGGATACGAACCGTTGTTGCAGTTACTGCAATGCTGTCGTCGCCCATAATTTTCTTCGTTTCATTGGTCATTTTCATTTCTTCCTTTGTGTAGCCGTTATCCAAGAACACGTCGATATGCGGCAATACATTCAGGTCGATCTGGTGCGGATATATTTTTCCGCGGCTGTGATCGCCGGCGCGCTCCGAGAAAAGCTGATCAACGGCCGCCTTACCCGTTCCCGTTACAGACTGGTAAGTGGAAACCACTACGCGTTTGATCTTATATTTTTGGTGCAAAGGGTTCAAAACCACCACCATTTGAATGGTTGAGCAGTTGGGGTTTGCAATAATTTTGTCTTCTTTAGTCAATTCGCCTGCATTGATTTCAGGAACAACCAGTTTTTTGGTCGGGTCCATTCTCCATGCCGAGGAATTATCGATAACTGTAATTCCGGCTTCTGCGAATCTTGGCGCAAGCTCCAATGACGTGCTGCCACCAGCCGAAAATATCGCTATTTCAGGTTTGGCTGCAATCGCGTCCTCAAATCCGATCACCTTTATCTGTTTACCCTTGAATGTAACTTCCTTACCAACAGATCTTTCTGATGCAACGGCTAATAATTCCGTCACCGGGAAATTACGCTCTTCGAGCACTTTGAGGATTTCGCCGCCTACCAAACCGGTAGCGCCTACTACTGCGATTTTCATTCTAGCATTAAGATAAAAAGTGGATAGAAATTTGATCCCTTTCAGCTGCCTGAGCAGTTGAAAAGTGCCGCAAATTTACGAGGAAATTTAGAATGAATGTGGATTTTTACATTTTATGCGCTGAATTTCAGCCAGGAAAACGAAAATCAGTTACCAAGTCCAGATTTTTTCAGGCGTTATGCAGGCATTCATCGGCATGTCGTAAGGATCGATGTCATCGATTTTAGAAACCGGCTCAAAAAAGGAAAGGCCTGTTTTAACAACGTCAGGACGACATTTAGCCAAAAAACGATCATAATAACCACCACCATAACCTACCCGGTAACCCCGTTCGTCGAAAGCCAGCAGCGGAATATAAACCCTGTCAATTTCCTCAACATTGACGCGCATGGAAGTCGCAGAATCGGGCTCCGGAATGCCCCATGGATTGTTGATCAGCTTTGTTTTTTTATCCAAAACATAATGTTCCATTTCTTTGGTGCCTGGAATGACGTAAGGCGCAACGATCCGGATTTGAGGAAATGAAGCTTGTAATTGATTGACTATCTGCCAGGTATCAATTTCTTTTTTATTGATTTGAGGCAAAAAAATATGAATCGTTTCTGGTCCGTATAATGTAAGTGCTGCAAACAGATTTTGGCAGATCAGATTATTTTTGACCAAAATCTCATCTTCCGTCAGCGACATTCTTTTAGAAAGGAAATCTTTACGCAGCGCGGCTTTGTCCATCATTGGTCGGTTTTTTTGCACCTGGCAATATCGAAATTTCGCGGAATGCTTTCAAACTTAACAGCCTAACAATGTTCTCCTTTTTTCGCCTTTTTACGCTATTGTTTGTACTTTCACGCTCGCATTTTAAATTCTTTAACCATAGTTTATAAACAAGACATGAGCAAAATTAAAGTTGCAAATCCCGTAGTGGAGCTTGACGGAGACGAAATGACCAGAATTATCTGGAAATTTATTAAGGAAAAACTTATTCTACCATATCTGGATCTGGATATCAAATATTACGATTTGGGCGTGGAATACCGCGACGAAACCAATGACCAGGTGACCATAGATGCAGCCAATGCGATTAAAGAATATGGTGTTGGTATCAAATGCGCAACGATTACACCTGACGAAGACCGCGTTAAGGAGTTCAATTTGAAGCAAATGTGGAAGTCGCCGAACGGAACAATCCGTAACATCCTGGATGGAACCGTTTTCCGCGAGCCGATCGTAATGAGCAATGTGCCTCGTTTGGTAACAAACTGGTCTGCACCGATTATCGTAGGTCGTCACGCGTTTGGAGATCAATATAAAGCAACGGATTTTGTTGTTCCTGGAAAAGGAAAGCTCACCATTAAGTTTGAAGGCGAAGATGGCAATGTGATCGAGCATGAGGTGTATCAGTTCAAAGGCCCGGGCGTTGCGATGGGAATGTACAACATCGACGAGTCGATCCGTGGATTTGCTTATGCTTGTTTCAATGTTGCATTAGACAAGGGATGGCCGCTTTACCTTTCCACAAAAAATACAATCCTTAAAAAATACGACGGACGCTTCAAGGATATTTTCCAGGAAGTTTACGAAAGCGATTATGCAGGAAAAGTACATTACGAGCACCGTCTAATCGACGACATGGTGGCTTCTGCATTGAAATGGGAAGGTAACTTTGTTTGGGCTTGTAAGAACTACGATGGTGACGTTCAGTCAGATACAGTTGCGCAAGGTTTTGGTTCACTTGGTTTGATGACTTCTGTGTTGGTAACACCGGATGGCAAAACAATGGAAGCAGAAGCAGCGCACGGAACGGTAACACGTCACTATCGCGAGCACCAGAAAGGAAAACCAACTTCGACAAATCCAATTGCATCCATTTTTGCCTGGACGCGTGGTTTGGCATTCCGTGGAAAGCTTGACGACAACCAGCCATTGATCGATTTCAGCCTTGCCCTTGAAAAAGTGTGTATCGAAACGGTTGAAAGCGGTAAAATGACGAAAGATCTTGCTGTGAACATTCACGGAAATGACGTGAAACACGGCGAGCATTATCTTTATACAGAAGAATTCCTTGATGCAATCGATGAAAATCTGAAAGCAGCATTGGCATAATTCATTTATAGTTGTTTACAAAAAGCCACTGATTCCTCGTGAATCGGTGGCTTTTTGCTTGGGTATCATTTTGGTATATGTTGATTTGATATACATGTTACCCCCATAAATAAATTGAAACGCAATTCTCTACGCATATGGCTGCTAGTGCTCTGCCTGTCGCTCACAGGTGTGGAAATGTATGGCCGACCTATGCAAATTCCGGACGATCAGCCCGTCGCAAAGGCGGATTCTGTTGAAAATATTGTTCTGCAAAAGGATATTATTGATGTGCTGAAAGGCTTGCGGAAAAAGCATCGCCAGGATTCGGTTAAGGTGGATACGGTCTTAAAAACGGGAAAAGTCTTGTTCTCGATCGTCCCTGCATTCGGCTACACATTAACCTCGGGCCTGATCGGTTCCATGAATGTCAATTCGGCATTTTATTCCAGTAATCCGCACAAAACGCGCTTATCAAGCATTACTGCCAATTTCATTTACACTCAATACAAGCAGATCACCATTCCGCTGCAAGCCAGCATCTGGACGCGGAACAACGACCTGAACATTCTCACCGACTGGCGCTACTTTAAATATCCGCAGGACACTTACGGACTTGGTCCAAACAGTGAAATAAAGGACGCCTCGCAGATTGATTACAGGCACATAAGGCTGCATCAAACAGTTCTGAAAAAGGTCACGGAATCATTCTATGCCGGTCTCGGATTTTTCTATGACTACCGCTGGAATATCCTGATGGAAGACACCAATGCCGACGTTACCAAATACGGCTTGACGCCAAAATCGGTCTCAGCAGGCCCGGTTGCCACATTGGTCTACGATAACCGCACCAATTCCATCAACCCGGAAAAGGGCTTTTACACCAGCATTCAATATCGATCCAGCCTGGAAAAACTAAATAGCACCAGCAACTGGAATTCAGTGGTTGTAGATATCCGAAAATATTTCAACCTCCCGCAAGGCAGCAGAAACACACTAGCTTTCTGGAACTATAACTGGCTAATAGTAAGCGGGAAAGCTCCGTACCTCGATCTCCCCAGCACCGGCTGGGACCCGGCCACAGCCATGGGGCGTGGCTACATCCAGGGCCGTTTCCGAAGTCCCAAACTACTCTATTTCGAAACAGAATACCGCATGTCCCTCACCCGCAACGGCCTGCTGGGAGCCGTAGTCTTCGGCAACGCCGAAAGCGTCTCCAACTGGCCCGCCAACAACTTCACCAAAATAGCACCCGGCGGGGGCGTAGGGCTTAGAATCAAAGTCAACAAAAAATCAAGGGCTAATGTGGCGATTGACTATGGATTCGGGATGAAGGGGTCGCGGGGGTTGTTTGTGAATTTGGGGGAAGTGTTTTAAGGAAACCACAAATCTTTCTTCGCATTACACAAAACAACTTCTAAAAAACACGTACCTTTGCGGGCAATTTGTTCATACAGATCGCAGTACCTTCTTTAACTAAATTATTTGTTGCAATGTCCGCAGTAGCAGAGCAAACCCAGGTTGCACCCCGGTTATTGGCCGACCGGATCAACGCACTCGAAGAATCTTCGACGCTTGCGATGACGAAAATGGCACGTGAATTGGCCGCAAAAGGTCACAAAGTAATCAGTCTGAGCGTTGGAGAGCCCGATTTTAAGACGCCCGCGCACATTTGCGAGGCTGCTAAGAAGGCCATTGATGATGGTTTTCATGGTTATTCTCCCGTTGCAGGTTATCCTGATCTGCGAAAGGCCATTGCTGATAAGTTAAAGCGCGACAATAATATAGATTGGAAACCTGAAAATATCGTGGTTTCAACAGGTGCCAAGCATTCTTTGGCTAATGTGATCCAGGTTTTGATCAACCCAGGCGATGAGGTTGTGATTTTTGCACCTTACTGGGTGAGCTATTCGGAAATGGTGAAATTAGCGGAGGGCAAATCGGTGATTATCGATGGGGCTTTTGACAATGATTTCAAAGTAACGGCGGCACAATTGGAAGCTGCGATTACGCCACGCACAAGAATTGTAATGTATGCTTCGCCAAACAATCCAACCGGCGCGGTTTACTCAGAACAAGAATTGAGAGAGATTGCAGCTGTGATTGAAAAACACGAAGACGTTTACGTTCTGGCTGACGAAATCTACGAATATATCAACTTCACGGACGAAGGACATTTCAGCATGGGATCAATTCCTGCTTTGAAAGAACGCGTGATTACGGTGAATGGTGTGGCAAAAGGTTACGCCATGACCGGATGGAGAATCGGGTTTACGGCTGCTGCGAAATGGATCGCGGATGGTGTTGAAAAATTGCAAGGCCAGGTAACTTCGGGAACCAACTCTATCGCTCAAAAAGCGGCAACGGCTGCTTTCAATGGCCCGATGGAGCCTTCAATTGAAATGACAAAAGCTTATGCACGTCGTCGCGACTTAGTTGTTGGTTTGCTGAGAGAAATTCCAGGATTTAAGGTAAATATGCCGCAGGGAGCGTTTTACGCATTCCCGGATGTAAGTTACTATTTCGGAAAATCGGACGGAACGACAACGATCAGCAACTCGGACGATTTTTCTAACTGGCTGCTTAACAACTCTTACGTGTCCACTGTGGCAGGTTCGGGATTTGGCGCACCGGATTGCATTCGTATCTCCACTGCGGCTGCTGACGAAGCGCTTGAGGAAGCGGTTCAACGCATTAAAGATGCTGTAGCGACTTTAAAATAACATAAATTGAAATCATAAAAGCCTCATGGGTGTTACCTGTGAGGTTTTTGTATTCCCAGACCAAGGGAATCGGCCGTTCATCGCAACATTTGAATAATGAGTAAGTATTATTTTTTGAAGGTTAAAGAAATAGAAAAGGAGACGGATGAGGCTTCGACACTGCATTTCTGGCATCCGCTGAATGAAGTGGTGGCTTACAGACCGGGGCAGTTTTTGACATTACTTTTGCCGGTTGATGATAAGAAAATCAGGCGTTCCTATTCCATGTCGAGTTCGCCTTATACGGATGTTTCCCTGGCGATCACGATCAAAAGGGTTCCGGGGGGGTATGCTTCTAATCTGCTTTTGGATACGATTAAAGTCGGCGATACATTGGAAGTGATGGAACCGATGGGCGCATTTTTTCCCAAGCAAAGTGATGACCAAACGCGGCAGGTTGTGTTTATAGGAGCCGGAAGCGGCGTGACACCATTGTTTTCTATTTTGAAATCTGTGTTGATGGTCGAGCCGGAAAGTGAAGTTTTCCTGATTTACGGCAGCCGGAATGAGGAAAGCATTATTTTTAAAAATAAGCTCGATGCATTACAGGCTAAATATGGCGAGCGCTTGAAAGTGGTGCATACTTTAAGTCAGCCGTCGGAAAGTTGGGAAGGGGAGAAGGGGCGTTTGAATAAAAGTCATTTGCTCAAAATCGTTGAAAAGCTGCCTGCATTGAATAAGGCCGAGGCCGAATTCTTTCTTTGCGGGCCGGAAGATATGATGGAGGAAGCACATCGGGCATTGGCGATTTTGGCTGTTCCGGAAAACAAAATCAGGAAAGAAAGCTTCTTGACCGCCACTGCCGCACAACCCGGCGAAGTGACTTTGGAGGAAGAAGACGATATCTTAAAAACGCGCGAAATCACATTATTCTATGAAGGCGCGGAATACAAATTGCCTGTAAAACCGCACGAAACAGTGCTCGAAGCAGCATTGAATATGGACATTGACCTGCCTTACTCGTGTCAGGCGGGCATGTGCACGGCTTGCTTGGGCAGATGTACTTCCGGAAAGGTGCATTTGGACGAAGAGGACGCACTTTCAGAGGCCGAATTGAATGAAGGATTTATACTCACTTGCGTAAGTCATCCCATGAGTGACGACGTGATTATTGAGGTAGAGTAAAATTGAGATATTCCAAAAAAGCCGGTTATACATTGCTGTAACCGGCTTTTTTGCATTCTGTCTAATTATTTTTCCGCTGGTGCTGCTGGTGCCGCAGGCGGAGCAGGAGCTTTTGGTGCTTTTGCCCTTGCAGGAGCGGGCGGTGGGGGTGGCGCTTGGCCGCTCCGGATAGAAGTAGCCTTTGCTGGTCGAGGAACACGTGCAACCCTGGCTCTTGGGATGGATCTGGCTTCGAAGCGCGCAAGTCCAAGTGATTCAACGCCCATTTTCTCACCGATCGATTCCATCTTTTCACGAAGGTCTTCCATTTCTTTTTCCAGATTTCGGATCGGCTCTTCTGCTTTTAATGTTTCTTTTCTCGTAGAAGCGATTTGGGCATTCAGCTCGGAAATCGTTTGCTCCTGTGCTTTGATCTGTTGTTCGAAATCAGCCAGTTGCTTTTCCAGTTCCTGTTCGTTAATCTTGGCATCATTGGATCGGGATTTTTCGAGAAGCGAGGATCTTTTTTCCATCAGATCTTCGCGCAGCTCCATAGCGCCCTCTTTTTTCCAATCGAGCTTCTCCATATTCCTTTCCACACGCTCCACCTCAAACCGGTATTTTTCCATTTCAAGATTAAGCTCCTCAATGCGCTGATTATATGGCTCCATTTCTGCCTGCAATGCTTGCAGCTTGCGGTGGATCTCGTTCATTTTCTTCTGCGTCGAGTCGTTCATGAAGGGAGCGTCAGCCATATCGGAGAAATCGATCTCAGGAATTTCAAACTCGGGAATTTCAATTGAAGGGATGTCAAAGTCTGGGATGCTTATTTCCGCAACATCATCTATGTGAATGTCAATCGGTTCGTTAGCAGCAATTTGGTATACATTACCCTCCTTAACTTTATAAGTGTGCTGCCTGTGCTTTTTGGTGACCGGTTTTGTGATCTTTTTTGCCTCCTTTTGCTTGTCACTTTTTTGGGCAACAGCATAAACGGAAACACCGATTGCCAAACTCAATGCAAAAAACATGATCGGGAGGTTACTAAGTGTTCTGGCAGGCTTAGGGCTTATGCCCAAAACACGCTGAACCCGTTGTAGAAGCAATGGTTTTTTAGAAGCAAAGGCCATCGCAAAACCGGGCGTTTGCTGCCATTCGGCTACTTTCACCAATGCGTGCGCCAGTGACATTTTGTCCCCGCAAACGCTCAGTGCAATGTCGTCACAGCAATGTTCACGTTCCGCGCGGATGCGGTCCGACAGCCACCAGATGGCAGGATGGAAAAAGAAAACGACTTCCACAAAGGATTGCAGCATATTGATCAGATAATCATTGCGACGGATATGCGCTAGTTCGTGTGCCAAAATTGCCTCCACTTGCGAAGTAGAAAATCCGGAAAGCAAACCAATGGGAATCAACACGACCGGGCTAAGGGCTCCAATGACCATAGGCGTTACGACTTTGGCTGACTCCCGGAATTCTACCGATTGGGTAATATTCATTTTCGCAATCATCACGCCAAATCTAGCGCGCCATTCTTTGTCCATAACAATGTTGGCTTTCGTGCGCAATCTTTCCGTAAAAATCCATCCACCTGCAAAACGCAATAGCAGAAAAGCAGCGCCGATGAGCCAGCATACAACCAGTTCGTTCAAATGGGCCGATAGCCAAAACTGAATCTTAAACGAAAGTGGAAGTTGTGTATCCATCGCACGGTTCATGGTGGAACTGGCCAAATGGATCATTTCATTGGATTTAGCGCCCACGCCTGCGCCAACTATTGCCGCTGAGGTTGCTTTAAAATAATAATAAATGAATGTGAGTCCGGATACGAAAACCTGAGCGGCCAAAAATCCGACGCCAATAACGTATTTTAGGTTGGCAGATTTGCGGCGAAGCAGGTAAAAGCCAGCAACGGCGATAACAGCGATTAATGTGCCTTGCCAGAGGGAATGAATCAAAGTCCATCCGAAGGAAGTGACGGCTTGGTCAGAAAGAAGGTTTTGGATTATTTTCATGGCTAACGATTGTTTTCAAGATTGTTTAATAACGCACGTATTTCATCTAATTCTTCTTTGGAGGTTGAATGGTTCCCCAGTGCCTGCATTACCATCTGCGCGGCTGATCCCTGAAATGCAGTTTCCACCAATTTGCCCAGCAAGTTTTGCTGCGTTTCCTCTTTCCCTAGCAACGCAACATAAATGTGTGAGCGACCCTGTTCGGTGCGATACAAAAGTCCTTTGTCATGCATAATCTGCATAAGCTTTAATGTGGTTGTGTAACCCACATCTTTGGTTACAGATAAGGCATCATGAACGGCACGCACGGTGCTCGGGCCTGCTTGCCAGAGGTAATTTAAAATTTCTAATTCGGAATCGGTTGGCTTGATGTACATGGCAGAAATGTTATACGATAATCTTCGTATCAAATGTCTACGAAAAAAATCGTACATGCAAGCCCTAACTACGATTTTTTTCGTAATAGTATGTTAAAATAAGTTAATTGATTGATTCGTAACGAGATAAAGCAAGAAAATCCAGCTGAGCGCAGCTGGATTTTCTTGAACGGGTAAAACCCTAAATCCCTAAAGGGGCTTTTCGGTTTCGCTTGGACATCTGTAAGCCCCTTTAAGGGGTTGGGGTAATTTGCTAAACGTAAGTGTTTAACATTACTGGCATCACCAGCATTAAGATATCTTCGTTCTCCTCCTGATCCACTGGAATGATCAAACCGGCGCGATTCGGAGCAGATAATTCGAATGTAATTGTCTTGCTGGAAAGGTTTCCTAACACCTCGATGAGGAACTTGGCATTGAAGCCGATCTCCATATCGTCGCCATTGTATTCACACATCAAGCGCTCATTAGCTTCATTGGAATAGTCAAGGTCCTCAGCGGAAATGACGAGGTCATTCAATGACATTTTCAAACGAACCTGATGTGTTGTTCTGTTTGAATAGATGGAAATACGTCTCAGCGAACTAAGGATTTCCATCCTGTTAATGGTCAGCGTATTTTGGTTGTTGGTCGGAATTGCATTTTCGTAATCCGGGAAACGCTCGTCAATCAGGCGGCATATCATGCGGATGTTTTCAAAGCTGAAGAAGGCATTGCTGGAAGTAAATTCAGCCTTAACCGGCAGGTCTTCGGAAGGCAAGCAAGATTTCAGCAAGTTCAATGCTTTCCGCTGAATGATCATCGATGTATCCACATCAGACTTAATATCCGTCCGGCGATATCTTACCAGGCGGTGACCGTCCGTCGCCACGAATGTTGCGTTTTCTGTCCCCATTTGAACGAAAACCCCGGTCATAGCAGGCCGAAGATCGTCTGTGCTGGTGGCGAACAATGTATTCGCTATAGCCGCACCCAATGCGGATGAAGAAAAATCAACGGATTGGCCGCGATTAACAGCCGGTGTCTTAGGGAAATCGATTGGATTTTCGCCTGAGAGCTTGTAGCGACCATTGTCAGAGATGATCTCTGTTCCGAATGTCTCACTATTCACCTGCAATGTGATAGGCTGCTCAGGCAGTCCGCGAAGCGTATCAAGCAATAATTTTGCAGGGATCGCAATGGCTCCTTTTTCAGAAGATTCAACCTCGATTTCAGTGATCATCACCGTTTGCAGGTCAGAAGCCGTCACGGTTAATGTATTGCCTTCCAATGATAAAAGGAAGTTCTCAAGAATAGGCACAATTGGGTTCGTTGAAACGACACCGTTTATAGCAGACAGCTGTTTGAGTAGAACTGATGACGAAACGACAAACTTCATAATTCGTGACGTAAGTGTTTAGATGATAAATTTATAGAATGACAGGTTTGAAAAAATCTGTCTTGTAGTGAACAAAAGTATAAAAAATTACCGACGAAGCAGCCCTTATCAGGTGAATTTTCGCATACGAAGATAGTAGCGCAACGCCCCAAAAATCCCGATCAGCGCGATGGGCAAGAGTAAATTGAGTGCCTGCCAGAATTTCTTATTTTCCTGGATCTGGATTTTGTCCAATGCCCGAATGTCTATCTGTTTATTACGTGCTTTGATCAGTCCGTTTGCGTCCGTCATGTAATCAAGCGCGTGCATCACGAAGTCCTTGTTTCCGAACGTCTGTTTCGTCACGCGGTCGTAACCGAGCGGAAGCGGTGCATTCCTTTTATAATCATAATCATTAACAATCAGGTCGCCGTCAGAACAAATGATCACTTTCGCCGGACTTCCCTTTGATTTGAATTTTGCAGCGCGTGGATCGCCGGGTAAAATCCTGTTGGCAAAAATAGAAGTGAATGACCCTTCCAAAAGGACACCCGCCAATTTTGCCCCATTATTATAAGTCGCCGGATCCGGATCCTTACGCGCTTCGTTGTAACCGACCAATGCGGGTGCATTGACGACCTGCGTGTAGCCGGAAGTCATTAGTAATGGTGTTTTATTGATTTCAGGAGCGCCGCCAACCGTGTCAATCGAGCTCAAAAATCGTGTGTAAACTGCATTGAGGTTCCTCGTGATCGTATGTGTGCCAAAGTTATTCAGCAAGGGAAAAAAGCGCCAGGGCATCGGCCGTATCTCCGGCTTGTCGCCCATATTGCCGACATTCAGCAGAATTTCGGCACAATTTAAGTCTTTCACAAGATTGGTATTAACACGAGCGCCCCATCTGAAGAACAGGTCATTCAGATTAAGACCCTGTGGCTGCGCATAATTCCCATCCAGACTAACGCTGTCGACACGCGCCCCATCAACAAAGAAAAGCGCCTTCCCGCCTCCCATAATGTATTGGTCAAGCTTAAATTTTTCATCATCCGAAAATGCGCTGTCGGGTTTCAGCACAAGCAATGCATCGAGTCCCTCATAGGATTCGGGATTGTTCATGTCCAGAAATACATCGTAGCTCTGCTGAATGGTCGCTATCAGGTCGCTCAATCGGGCAGGTGAGATTTTGGTATGACTTACCACCAGCCCGACTTTTTTATGCTCCTGACTGCCTAAAAGCCGGATAGCGGATGCAATTTCGAATTCTACACCCTCATATGACTGGTTAAGCTGCTCTTCCGGAGAGCTGGATCTGTTTCCTTTCAGGAGCTGCACCGGGACAGACATCGTATCCGCCTGAACAATTACTCCCGGAAAAATGATCTTTTCCGTTCGTTTGCCGTCTTCGTTTGCAAAGACATTGGTTGGGGTTAATCCCCGGTCTACAAGATTCAAATATTGCTTTTGCCTTTGCTCTTCACTTGATGCCTCGGATGGATCCGAATAATTGATGATCAGATGGCCGTTTGCGTAGGTTTTAAATTCTTCTAATGTTTCCCGCGTCGCACTTTCCAGCCTTTCAAAACCAGCGGGCAAATCGCCATTTAGGTAAACATTGACAATAATATCTTTGTCCAGATCACTTAAAAGCTGTTTTGTCGCCTGCGAAATGCTGTAACGCTTATCCTCCGTAAGGTCCCACCGAAAGAAAAATTGTGAGGCCAACCAGTTTACCCCGGCGAGCAAACCTATAATCAAGACTAACCGGAGTGTTGTGTTTTTCATTCAAAAAGATTGGCAAATGATATAAAACAAAAAATGGACGATGCTGTGTCCAGTATAAACGTCCATTTTTTGCAAAAATATAAAAAACCAAAAATGAATTGGTTATTAATTATTTCAATACATCCTCGGATTGGGGGAAAACAGGGTTGTTATAGATGTAAACGCCATTGAACTCCTGCTTAACAGGCTCCTGCGTCACAAAATTTCTGTGGTAAGGCAATGCCTGTTCAGTTGAATAATGGCAAACGAACGATTTTCTGGTTTGTTCCGGGTTGGTGATCATTGAACCTCCGTGCGCGAGCGCTGCGTGCCAGATCAGCACATCACCTTTTTTAATGAGCAATGTTTCCTTCGGATACTGATGCTCTGCACAGGTTTTGTCGAGATACTGAGCAAATTCGAGCGGTGATTTGGTTGAATCTTTTTTGAACAAAATACCGCTTCCGAAGTCAAATTTCGGCATTTTATGTGAGCCAATGTAGTAATAAAGCGGGCCTGAATCGATTTTAATGTCTTCCAAAGCGATCCACGCGGCTGCCAGATGGCTTGGGATTTTAGCTGTTACCCACGGAAAATCCTGATGTGTAGGCTGCTGGCTTCCATACATAAAGACGAGGCTTTGCATGACCACCACTTTTTGATTAAAAATCGCTTCCAGAAATGACACGATGGAAGGATGTGTCATCAGCTTTTTCCCTGCCACCGAAGAGTTGTGGAAATCATTGATCTTCACATATTTACCCAGCAAAGCTTCTTTTGGGAATTCCTTAATGTTCCGTTCCTGATTTGGTTTAAACTCATCCAGATCTATGCGGACAGAGAGATCATATTTGTCAGGATTCTGTACCAGCTCCTGGAAATCGCCCCAGAATTTATCGATCATTTCTTCCGGGATGACATTCTCGAGAATGGCGTAACCTTTCTGTTCCCAGTCTTCGAGCTTTTCTGCCATGTTATAAGGCACTTTGTAACGAGGTGGATGTTTTGCCAGAAAGTCGGCAATGTTGGCACCAGGCTTGTCAATCCAGGGGAGCGTAGAAGAGTCAAATTCTTTTAAAGGGAAATAATGGTCTTTAAGAGATTCGGCCTTGCGAATGACGCGCTGAACAATGCTCATGTTGTAATGGGTTAAAGAAAATGATGTTACCAAATATAATCAAAACTACTTGGCGTGACGGAGCAAATGCGTCACCGCTGGCTACTACTTATTAAACGTACAAGTGCTGTTGTCCGCGTATTGATAATAAGACTTATAGTTAGACGCTTTCGGATCCATACAACCCTTTAAATTGAGCAATTGAATGTTCCTGAAATCAATGGGATGGCTTTCGGCCTGAAGTGCGATGTAACCGCTTCCAAGCGGCGTATTGTCTTTGCGCACCCATTCCGCTTCGCTGCCTACTTTCCCATCTTTAAATGTATGATTTTTACCGACATAACCACCACCAATTTTTGGATTTGTAAAGACCAGGACGGTGTCGCCTTCGATCATATGGTAAACGATCGAGTCGCCCAATACAATCGCCTCGGCAGTTACCCACTGGTCTCCATTGTAAGTTTTTGAGCTGGAATTGATGCAATGCGCCTCATCCACTTTGCCATTGATCTCCACAATGGTTCCGGGTGTACAAAGGTTGCCCGTTGTGCGTTCACCTGCATTTAACCCGCCCAAATATTGCATTTCCAGAGAAATAGGGAAATCCTGGTCCAGACCCAAGCTCGCAGCAGACTGCGAATGAAGCATTATGCCGCTGTTTCTCACATTCCAGGAAGCCCCGCCGGGCACCTGATTGCCTGTGAAGCGATATTGGAGCCGGATTTTATAATGAGAAAAGGGCTTGTTGTAATACATATGCCCGTATTCGGTCGTAAACTTATCGTATTCCTTATAGTTCACCCGGATCATGTTGTTCTCAACAATGAAGGTGTTTTTGTAATTATCATTTACCTTATGCCCCGCAATCTTAATGTCCCAGCCCGTCAGGTCTTTCCCATTGAACAATGATTGCCATTCTTCCTTATCAGCGGCTTTTTGGGCTTGCGAGGTCAGGGACAGGATCAGTAAAAAAGCTATGGATTTTAATGTGTTGAGCATGCCGGGGATTGTAGTTTGTATTAACCACAAAGTCTACAACCCAGTCAATCTAACATCCATCCGAAAAATTTAACGGCTCCGATTTTCCGGCAGATAATCCGTTTGCCATTCTTTAAAACGTTTGTCTATATTGAACGAGAATTCAAACACGCACTAGTAAAAAGGAAATGTCGCCTATCGAAAAGAAAAATCTCGAACAAGAGATCATTGATTTGAAAAAATTACTTGATTTTTATGTTGGACTAGGAAGTGAGTTATCCAGTCTAAAAGGAGCAGAACTCGAAGCACATATTGATAGTATTCTTGATCGCCTGCAAGAACTTAAATCTTTATTAGATATATGAAAAACAAAAACTTAATTCCAAAACCGCTCCAAACCGCATTCCGCAAATTTGCAACACTTCAAACAGACGAAGAAAAAAACGAATTCTGGAAGGAAATGGCCCGGAACAAAGATCAGTTTGCTCCGGGAACATTAGATATGGAAGTCAAAAAAGGCTTACTAGCATTGTCTGAACGCGTTGATGAACTTTTGAAAACAACCAAACAAATAGCCTGACTATCTTCCTCTTCTCTTACTTTTAGGCTTTGCCGACGAAGAAGAAGATCGGGTCGATGACTTTGAAGAGCGTTCGCTCCGGCCCGAAGATTTCGATTCACGTGATTCACGCGATTCCCTGGGCCGCCTGTCCCGATCACCCGAGCCATTGTTATTTCTAGCAGGAGAGGGGATCGTCCCCGCCAGATAGAGATCCATGCTTCTCCTGGCAAGGTTCGTATCTTTTACCTTTACTTTCACCTTGTCGCCGAAAGTATAGATCTTCTTGGTCCGCTGACCCAGAAGCCGGTAGTTTTCCTTATCCAGCTCATAATAATCATCTCCAAGGTCAGTCATACGGATCAGGCCTTCGGAAGCGGTCTCCGTTATTTCGACGAAAATCCCGAATTCAGTTACGCCGGTAATAATCCCGTCAAACTCGCGGTCTTTGTCCATCATACTCATGTACTCAACCTGCTTGTATTTGATCGAAGCCCTTTCGGCCTCCGCGGCAAGCCTTTCTCTTTCAGAAGAATGCTTGGACGCCTCTTCGTAGCTTTCACTAGGCACAGAATTGCCACCATCCAGATAATGTTGCAACAGCCTGTGCGCCATCACGTCCGGGTAACGGCGAATGGGCGACGTAAAATGGGAATAGCGCTGAAAAGCCAATCCGAAATGGCCCAGATCATCAATACTATACCTTGCCTTTGCCATGGTTCGCACCGCAAGGGACTCGATCAGGTTTTGCTCCGGTTTGCCTTCCACTTTCGCGAGCATGCTGTTCATGGATTTGGCAATTTTATTTTCCTCCTCCACTTCCAGTTTATAGCCCAGCTTGCCAACAAAATTCGCAAAAGTCTGCAAGCGGTCTGTATCCGGAGCTTCATGGACCCGATACACCATTGTATTTTTATTTTCGCCTTTTGAAAGTGAAAACACATATTCCGCCACGCGTTTATTGGCAAGAAGCATGAATTCTTCGATCAGCTTGTTGGAATCGTGGCGTTCTTTGGTATAAATGCCCAGCGGTTTTCCTTGCTCGTCCAGCTTGAAACGAACTTCCGTTGTCTCAAAATTAATGGCGCCGTTTTTGAACCGCTCTTTCCTCAGAATTTTGCCCAGCGTATTCAATGTGTTTAGCTCGCGCGGATAATCTCCCTCTCCCGAGTCCAAAACGGCTTGCGCTTCTTCATAGGAGAATCGCCTGTCCGAATGTATGACCGTTCTACCAAACCATTCTTTAAGCACTTTTCCTTTCGGGCTTAGTTCAAAAATCGCTGAGAACGATAATTTATCCTCGTTAGGGCGAAGTGAACAAAGATTATTGGACAGTTTTTCAGGAAGCATCGGAACAGTCCGGTCTACCAGATAAACTGATGTAGCACGGCGGTAAGCCTCTTTTTCCAACTCGGTTCCGGGCAAAACATAGTGCGAAACGTCCGCAATGTGCACGCCAACCTCAACATTGCCTTCATCCAGATAACGCACAGAAAGCGCATCGTCGAAGTCTTTCGCATCAACCGGGTCAATTGTAAACGTCAGCACATCACGGATATCTTTCCGTTTTGCAATGTCCTTTTTTGAAATCTTATCCGGAATTCGCTGGGCTTCCGCTTCAACTGTTTCAGGAAAATGATAGGGAAGTCCGAACTCAGCAAGAATGGCATGCATTTCGACATCATTGTTCCCGGCTTTTCCAAGAACTTCAACGATCTCGCCCTCCGCCTGGCTTCTGCGCGTAGGCCATTGGGTAACTTTTACAATCACCTTATCACCATTCTCCGCGTCCTTAACCTCTTCCGGTTCAATGTAAATAGGGTCAAAAAGCTTTTTGTTATCCGGTTGGACAACTGCATAGCGGGACGTAATTTCTATCACCCCGACAATATCGGTGCCCGATCGTTCCACAATCTCCGCAACGCGTCCTTCCACACGGGTTTTGCCCGAATCATTGCGGCCGGATCTTGAATTCCGACTATTTTTTGTCAGTGGCTGAACCGTCACAATGTCGCCATCCCAGGCGCCGTTCAGCATTTCGGATTCTATATAAATGTCGTCTTCACGGCCCTCAATGATCACAAATGCAAACGACTTGTTAACACGGTCAACGCGGCCGGTCAGTCCTGTTTTAACTTCTTTATTCGGCCCGGCTGTGTAACCGCCGTTTTGATGCACAAGCCTTCCGGATTCTTCCAGCTCATGTATGATTTCATTGATAAGCGTCCTAACCTTCTTATCCTGAACGCCAAAATGGTCATGGATATCAAACGGCCGGAACGTCTGGTCGCTGTTCAGATCGAAGAAAGCCGCAATATCAGCCTTCAAATTATCGATGTAGGAAACGATATGATGAGGCGCTTTGGCCTCTTTCTTATCATTGCCCTGTTTATCTTTTATCTTTTTATCTCTCATTTATTCTTAATGTAATGCTTTTACATATGTAAAAGCGGATTGCTGGCTCCGTCCACTCATTCTATACGAATAATATTCTCCGGCGGGACGGTTTTGAAACAGTGTAATCTCAGATAAAGCTGTGCCAGTACGACAACATCTTCCCTGCAATATCGACAAATTTTGGCCAGATCTTTTTCTTCCCAATAAACCCGCGTTACCTGGTCGCCGCTCATTTCATTTTTACTGCCGGGAATATCGAAAACGGCTGCAAGCAAGTCCAGGGAAGTGTAACTTTTATAATCGCCAAATTTCCAAAGGTCCATTGTGTCCTGATGCAGGATTTCCCACGGTTTTTTACCCGAAATTTGCAAAACTTTTGGAATTTCAATACAATGGATCAGCATTCGGCGGCATAGGAAGGGGAAGTCGAATTCCTTGCCGTTGTGCGCGCACAAAATCAATTGATCGGCTGGATATTTCTCTATTAACGCTTTGAATTGAAGGAGAATATCTACTTCATTGTCTCCGGAAAAGCTGCTGACTTTGAACGAAATCTCATTGTTATCATTCCAGTAAAATGCACCAAAAGCGATGCATACAATCTTACCGAATTCCGAGTAAATCGCGCCGCGATCATAGAAATATTCCGCATTGGACAGCGTTTCGTCGCCTTTCCTGAAACTCAGGGTTTTTTTGTCCCAAAGCTTTTGCATCCGTTCGGGGAGTTGGTCATAGGATGCAAATGCAGAGACCGTTTCAATGTCAAGTAACAAGAAGTTCTTGGCACGCTTTCTAAATTCATCTGTCATAATGTGTGTTTGTATAAAAAATTCCCGCTACTCGTGCACTACTCCCTCCAGACCAAGCGGACTGATCTGGATCAGGTTATCTTCAATAATGCTGTCGGGCACGAAGATAAACTTTTTATCGTATATCTGATTTCCAATGAAATAGCTCACCCAAAATTCATTGTTAAGATGAAAAACATCTGGCATAATAGGCTCAACAACAGCATGTTCGCCTGCCTTTATCTCGGGGAAGAAATGTCTTAATGTAGAAGTGCGCTGGTCAGCATTTGTGCCTGATTCGCCGCTGCCGTAACCTTTTGACGTAACAAAAACGTTTGTGATCGGCTCGGCATTCCGGTTGATCACGATCACGTTCCATTCCTCTTCCTGCGCTTCACTGATACTCCTTACAATTGCAACTTGTATGCCCTGAACGGGGTGAAATATGATGTCTTTTTTCATTATTCTTTACTTACAGCTCCATCTGGAACAGTCCTGCTAAATGATTTTTTAATTTATCTGAAACTTCCTGCATATCCAAGTCCCTGCCCAACTCCGCTGCCATGGAAGTAACTGCCTTATCCTGAATGCCACAAGGCACAATGTTCCTAAAATAAGAAAGATCCGTATTTACATTCAAAGCAAAACCATGCATCGTAACCCACCGGCTCGATTTCACTCCTAACGCGCAGATTTTCCTAGGATTTTTTTGTTCTTCAAAATCAAACCAAACACCTGTGAGACCCTGAATGCGACCAGCACTCAACCCATAATCAGCTAATGTGAGGATAATCGCTTCCTCTAATGTTCTCATATAAAGGTGAATGTCGGTGAAAAAATTATCCAGATCAAAAATCGGGTAGCCAACGATCTGGCCGGGTCCGTGATATGTAATGTCGCCGCCGCGATTGATCTTATAATATTTCGCCTGTTTTTCCCCGAGTGCCTCCTCGTTCAAAAGCAAATGGTCCGCTTTGCCACTTTTCCCAAGCGTATAAACATGAGGATGCTGGCAAAAAAGCAAGTAGTTGGGTGTCAAAAGCTGCTCGTCCGTACCGAGATTCCGGTTCGCCGTCTTCACAGAGATCGTCTCCGCAAAGATTTTCTCCTGATAATCCCAAGCCTCCTGATAATCAATCAGCCCCAGATCCTGGAAATGAACGTGCTTGTTGATGAGGGTATTCATTTAAAAAATTTGTGACCAATTTATTTTCCAACGTCTTAATGTAGGAAGTGGTTTAATATCAAACACACATTAACACGTAAATTGTTCTCATGGCAGCACATAATGACCTTGGAAACTGGGGTGAAGATCAGGCAGCGGCGTTTTTGGCAAATAAAGGCTTTGAGATTGTTGAGAAAAACCATCGCAACCGATATTCGGAAATCGACCTCATTGTTACAAAAGACAAGATGCTAATCTTCGTCGAAGTCAAAACGCGCAGCAACACAGGTTTCGGCTTGCCCGAAGAATTTGTAAACGTGACCAAAGCCCGCCTGATCATGCGTGCAGCCGAACATTACATTTTCGACAAAGATTGGATGTTCGACATCCGCTTCGACGTCATCTCCATCCTCATCCAGCCAGACGGGAAGTCTGACATTTATCACATTGAGGATGCTTTTTGCAAATGAGCTCGTGTAAATAACCGACTCAAAGCCCCTTCTGAAAGCTTTTTCTATAATTAAGCGGGCTCATTTTCATGCGCCTTTTGAAGAGTTTATAAAAATGGGAGACGTCGCCGAAACCGCTGTCAAAGGAGATTTCGGAAACCGGCCGGTCTGTTGACAGCAACTGCTGAACGGCGAAATTGATGCGGTAATCGATTACTGTGTCCAGAAAAGTTTTGTTGGTAACCCTTTTGAAATATTTACAAAAAGCATTGGGCGACATATTCACAACCGCTGACACCTCATTCAGCACAATATCATTTCGGAAATTATCAATAATGTAGCCCAACGCGGCATTAATGCGATCCTTATTACTATTGATTTGAGTGGCGACAACACCGTCCTGGTCCAGCAGAACGAATTCTTTGGAATCGGCCAGATCTTCGAGAATGTCCAGTAACAGCAGCATTTTCTTCAAAGCATTTTCTTCCTGCGCCAAAACGCTCATTCTGGCGCCTATTTCCTTGGCAGTTTGTCCTGTGAAATGAATGCCGTGTGCGCTGATTTTTAGCAGGTTGCGAATGTTAGATAGTTCTGGTCTGTCAAAGAAGTCGGTTCCCAGAAAACTTTTGTCAAACTGCGCTACGATAGACTTGGCGTGAAAGCCAGGCGTTGAAATGCTTTCCGATTTCCAGGAATGCGGCAGATCCGAGCCCAATAATACAAGATCTCCGGCGTCAAAATCGGCCATTTGCTTGCCTACGTAGCGTTTTCCTTTCCCTTTCAGGATCAATGTAAGTTCAAATTCGGGATGAAAATGATAGGGGACGTTAAACTTTTCGAGATTGAATGAGTTAACCAGAAACGACGCATCCGATCCGGAATTAATTGTCTCAAATAGGGCCTTTATCATTGACTATTTTAATCGTAGTAGATTTGTTGAGGTAAAACTAGATAATATTAGCCACAAAATATCCATTATTAGCCTAACCGCCAACAACAAAAGAGCCGAAATTTGAAATTGATTATTCCTAAACTCTTAAAAAGTTATGACGACCAGAACTGCTCCCGATCTGGCTGATTTTAAGGCAATCTCTGAAACAGAAATCCATGCATTTAGAGAAAATGGTCATGTGCTAATCCCTGGCGTGCTGAATGAAGTGGAAGTGTCTCATTACAGGGACATTATCAACGCTGCTGCCACGAAGTTCAACACCGAAAAGCGGAAGCTGGAAGACAGGGACACGTACGGAAAAGCTTTTTTACAGATTACAAATTTGTGGGAAGTGGACAATAACGTGAAGAATTATGCATTGGCCAAACGCTTTGGAAAAATTGCGGCGGATCTTTTGGGAGTAGTGAACGTCAGAATTTACCACGACCAGGCTCTTTATAAGGAGCCTGGCGGTGGCTTCACCCCCTGGCACCAGGACCAATATTACTGGCCTGTCGATACCAACAACACCATTACTATGTGGATGCCGCTGATTGATATAGACGTCGATATGGGCATGCTTACATTTGCTTCGGGGTCTCACCAGGCCGGTTTTGTTGAGAATGTGCCCATTTCCGACGAATCGGAGGCTATGCTTGAAAAATTTATTCAGGATAAGGGTTTCAAAATTGCGCGTGCGCAAACCATGAAAGCGGGCGATGCCACATGGCATTATGGCTGGACGTTGCATTCGGCTCCGGGAAACAAATCGGCTGATACAATGCGTGAAGTAATGACCATTATTTTCGTAGCCGATGGCGCAAAAGTGACGGAGCCTAAAAATAAACACCAGGAAGCCGACCGGCAGCGCTGGATGTGCGGCCAGTCCGCTGGCGAAGTCCTTAATTCTTCACTGAATCCCTTGATCCTTTAAAAAAATCCGTCAGCACGGCATTAGAAAAGTGTTGGCACCTGGCTTAAACAGATTTAGGGTTTAACCAAAATCGCCTTAATGGAGCAGGACAGAATTTCAGCATTCCGGATGCAATTGAAGCCGGGTAATGAGGTAGAATATAAAAAACGCCACGATGAGATCTGGCCCGAGCTGGCGCAACTGCTTAAAGACGCGGGCATTAAGGAATATTATATCTTTCTGGACGAGATTACATTAGCCCTTTTTGCATTCCAAAAATTGGGAAGCAATGATCAGACCGCAGGTTTGGCATCATTGCCAATCATGAAAAAGTGGTGGGATTACATGGCCGATTTAATGGAGGTTAATGCAGACAATTCGCCGCAAACGGTTTCCTGCCCGGAGGTTTTCCGACTTTGACAGCTGATTTACGGTGTTGCAACTTTATTTTTTCTAACTTGCGGCTCTGTAATCCGCCGAAAAATATGAAGAACACACACTTCCTGATCGCCAGGGAGCAATCGGATGTCCGGACCTTGTTTCTGGGCGCATTCATCGCGCAAGTCGATGGCAGCAAAGCTACTTCACTCAAAGATTTTTACCAGGAAATTTCCACAGCCATGCATTTCCCTGAATATGACGGGAAAAATCTCGATGCGCTGGACGAAATGCTGAATGATCTGGAATGGATCAAAGAGCAAAAAGTGATCATTTACATTGAAAATTCGGCTGATTGGCTTGCCAGGGAAAAATCGGAGGAGAAACTGCTTTCGGTGATCGACATTCTGGATGCGACGGCGGAGGACTGGAAATGGATGGATGAGGAAGAAGAAGGAACGCCGAAAAAGGAATTGCAGATCGTTTTCCACGATTCGGAACGCATCCGCACATTGCTTGACGAGCAGGAAATTCCTTACTGGGTTTTGAGCTGAACCAAGTCACGCTTCCATTGTACATAGCCGCCTACTGCCAGCGCGAGAAAAACAGCATATAATATGGCCGTCAGATGCAGGTCTTTGTAAAAATACATGACCACGTAACAGGCATCTGCAATAATCCACAAGATCCAGTTTTCCAGATACTTACGCGCCATCATCCATTGCCCGATCAGGCTGGCGACAGTCAATGCGGAATCGGCATAAGTAAGGCTGGCATCTGTAAATTTGCCTAATAAAAATCCCCACGAAGCCGTTATAGCGATGAAAATCAAGCCGAAAACAGGGTACATCCGAATTGGCGTGCGGGTTACACTGATCCCGTCGTGATTTTTTCCTCCAAATTTCCATATCCACCAGCCATAAATGCTCGTCAGGAAGTAATAACCCTGTAAACCTGTATCGGCATAGAGCCGGACCTGCCAGAAAACGACCGCATACAATACTGCATTTACGATCCCGAAAAACCATCCCCAGACATTCTGCTGCGTATTTAAATAAACACAGATCGCCCCGGTAATAAAGCCCAGTATTTCAAGCCAGGTGGTGGCAATGCCCGCCAGAGAAATGGTTTGATTGAGCCAATCGGTCATATTTTCAGTGCTTTCAATGATTATTCGGCTAAATATATCAGCTCCGGGGCGATTAACAATTTTGTAATTTGCCGTGTTGTGCGTTTCCAGCTATTTTTGTGATAGATAGCACGGTAGGCAAACTGGCAGACATTTGAGATAAGCCGTTTGTGGCAAACATTTTGTGGCAAACATTTTGTATAAAACCGTTGTTATTTAAAATGCCGGTCAGGGAAAATCCTGAAACGGCTTTTTGCATTTACATTCACTTAGCGAACACCGCTTTATTTACGATACATAATTGGAAGTTAAAGACTTACTAACACTCTACAAAGGAGACAGTTATCTCGATATCCTGAGTACGCAAATTGCCTCAAAAGATCCCGAAGCGGCGCATGTACAGATCAAAGGATTGGTAGGGAGCCTGGATGCGGTTGTGGCCGCGTCTATCCAAGAAAAAAAGAAAAGCCCGGCCGTTTACATTTTGAGCGACAGGGAAGAGGCTGCTTATTTTCAGAACGACTTGCAGAATCTGATCGGCAAAACGGAAGTTTTGTTCTACCCGACCTCCTATAAACGCCCTTATCATTACGAGGAAGTGGATAATGCCAATGTCCTCATGCGCGGCGAAATTCTGAACAAGCTGAGCGGCAGCAAATCATTGCCCACCCAAATAGTCACTTATCCGGAAGCATTATTTGAAAAAGTGATCAATAAGCGGTCGCTGAAAGCAAACACATTTTCGGTGAAAGTGGGCGAGAAGCTTGATCCGTCTTTCTTGACAGAGTTTCTGACTAGTTATGGCTTCGAGATTACGGATTTTGTGTTTGAAGCAGGTCAGTTTTCAGTGCGTGGAGGGATTTTGGATGTGTTTTCATTTGCTAATGAGCATCCGTTCCGTATTGAATTGTTTGGCGATGAAGTGGAAAGCATCCGTTCTTTTGACCCGGATACACAGCTTTCAATCGAGAGTGCGAAGCAGATCAACATTGTTCCGGACATTCAGCAGAAATTGTCTCAGGAAACGCGGGAATCGTTCCTTAATTTCTTTGCGCCGGAGACCGTTCTCTGGTTTAAGGATGCCGAGCTGACATTGGAAATCATTGAAAGTTGTTTTGAGAAAGCAGAAAAAGCCTTGCATGAAGTGACCGGAGGCGGCATTCAGATCGTTTCCAATCCACAGGACCTTTTCGAAACGCGGAGGGGATTTCTGAACCAGGTTAAGAAGTTCAAAACCGTTGAATTTGGTAAAAAAGGTTATTTCAAAACAGAAAACAAGCTTCCCTATTCTTCCAAACCGCAGCCTTCATTTAATAAGGATTTCAAAAGACTGCTCGACGACCTTTCGGAAAATCAATCGAAAGGCTATGTCAACATTATCGTTGCTGAGCAGCCCAAGCAGCTCGACCGGCTCGAAAGGATTTTTGAAGACCTGGATCCATTTGTAAAATTCCGCCCGATGCACATTTCGCTGCGGGAAGGATTTGTGGATGATAACTTAAAGGTGGTTTGCTACACCGATCACCAGATTTTTGCGCGTTTTCACAAATACAGGCTCAAAGAAAAATTCAGCAAATCAAAAGCGATCACGCTCAAGGAGCTCAAATCGCTGCATCCGGGCGACTTTGTAACCCATGTGGATTATGGAATCGGCCGCTTCGCCGGCATGGAGCGTAAGGATGTGAATGGCAAGGAACAGGAAGCGATCCGGCTGATTTACAGGGATAATGATCTCCTTTATGTAAGTGTCCATAACCTACACAAGATCGCAAAATATACAGGTAAGGAAGGCACACCGCCTGCCATGAGCAAGCTAGGCTCAGGCGAGTGGGAAGCCAAAAAATCGAAGGTTAAGAAGCAGCTCAAAGACATTGCGCACGAGCTCATAGCGCTTTATGCCAAACGTCGCCAGGCACCGGGTTTCCCGTTCTCGCCAGACAATTATATGCAAGCGGAATTGGAATCGTCCTTTTTATACGAGGACACGCCCGACCAGGCCACGGCGACAGCCAATGTAAAAGAGGATATGGAAAAAGCGCATCCGATGGACCGGCTGGTTTGTGGGGATGTGGGTTTTGGTAAAACAGAAATTGCGATCCGTGCGGCATTCAAGTCGGTTTGCGACAGCAAGCAAGTGGCCGTTCTGGTTCCTACGACCATTTTGGCGATGCAACATTATAAGACATTCAGTGAGCGTCTGGCCGATTTCCCTGCGAAAGTGGGTTATATCAATCGTTTTAAATCGACGAAGGAAATTAAGGAAACATTAAAAGAAGCCGAAGAAGGCAAAATTGACATATTGATAGGCACGCACCGCATTCTAAATAAGGATGTGAAATTCAAGGATTTGGGACTTCTAATTGTTGATGAAGAACAGAAATTTGGGGTTAAAGCCAAAGACAGATTAAAGGAAATGCGTGTGAATGTGGACGTGCTGACCCTAACGGCAACGCCAATCCCGAGAACATTGCATTTCTCCCTTATGGGCGCTCGCGACCTTTCTGTTATCGCGACGCCACCTCCTAACCGTCAGCCGGTTACGACGGAAGTGCATACATTCAGTGAAGAATTTATCCGCGATGCGATCAGCTTTGAAGTGCAGCGCGGCGGACAGGTTTTCTTCGTCCATAATCGCGTGAATGACATTGAATCCATTGCTAACATTGTTTTACGCCTCGTTCCCGATGTGCGCATAGGCATCGCGCACGGGCAAATGGACGGTGATAAGCTCGAAAAAGTAATGGTCAATTTCATCGAAGGTGAATATGACGTGCTTGTTTCGACCAACATTATTGAGTCCGGGATTGACATTGCAAATGCTAACACGATCATTATCAATTCAGCGCATATGTTCGGTTTGTCGGATCTGCACCAGATGCGGGGACGTGTGGGACGTTCCAATAGAAAGGCATTTTGCTATTTGCTAACGCCTTCTGTTTCCACATTGGCAAGCGATTCGCGGAAGCGTTTGCAGACATTGGAAGAGTTTTCTGAGTTGGGAGACGGTTTCAAGGTGGCTATGCGCGATTTGGATATTCGCGGAGCAGGAAACTTGCTGGGTGCGGAGCAGAGCGGTTTTGTGAATGATCTGGGTTATGAGCTTTATCACAAAATGCTGGATGAAGCCGTTTCAGAATTGAAGAATAATGAGTTTAAGGATCTGTTCTCCAATGCCTTAGGCCTGCCTTCCAAGTTGGTTCCGGATTGCCAGATCGAAACCGATTTTGCGACACTGATTCCTGATGATTATGTCAAAAATATTTCAGAGAGATTGTCGTTATATACCCGCCTCGATAACATTTCGACGGAAGAGGAGCTTGCCAAATTCGAGAAAGAGATCCTCGACCGGTTTGGCCCGGTTCCTGGCGAAGTGGAAGATCTGTTGAAAACCGTTCGTTTGCGTTGGGAAGCAGAGCTTTTGCACTTCGAAAAATTAACTTTGAAAAGCAATACATTGAAAGGCTACTTCGTTACTTCGCAGAACGACGAATTCTTTCAGTCTCCGAAGTTCGGACAGGTGATTGATTACATTAAACAACACCCAAGAAAAATTGCTTTAAAAGACCAGAAAGGCAAGTTAATGCTTATTTGTGAAGACATTAAAAGCATTGAGCAAGCTCGGAAAGTCCTGATGGAGATGACCGGGTCACGCTGACCGGGTCACATTAAAGGGGTTATTTGATTAATACAAATGTGACCAATAATTGATTTTTAAAAATAATTTCTTTTCATTTCTTACATTTGCGATTTCGCATACTATAAAAATACCAAACACTTAAGTCACTTTAAAGCAATGATTTGCATGCATAAGATGGGTATCCGGTCGATCGCGTTGATTCTGATTGTGTTATTAGCGGCTACTGCCTGTAGTAAAAAGAAACGACCGACCAGTCTTAAACCTGGTAAAACAAGCTCTAAAACGGGTTTGGCTTACAATGGCAAAGACGGGTTCGAGGTTAAACAGTACAAAGCATTGCCAGCAGGCCCCGACCTTGTTTATATCGAAGGCGGCCGGTTTACAATGGGTTCTTTGGAAGAGGAAGTGATGGGAAGACGGGACAATCCAAAGCGTACTGTCAGTATCCAATCATTTTACATGGACCAGACAGAGGTGGCAAATGTCCATTATCTTGAATATCTAAACGCAGTTCAAAGAGATTCATCTGAGGAATTTTACAGTAAAGCATTGCCTGATACCAACGTTTGGTACAATGAATTATCATTCAACGATTCATATGTAACCATGTATTTGCGTCACCCGGGATTCCGTTTGTATCCGGTTGTGGGTGTGTCGTGGGTTCAGGCAAATGATTATTGTGCTTGGAGAACGGCGGCAGTGAGTCAGGCTAACAATACAGCCGGACAAGCAGCAGCGGGTCCTAAGAAGAAAAAAGGCTTCTCTTTTGGCAAGAAGAAAAAAGATGCAGCAGCGGCAGACGCGGCAGTTGCAGCGACGGATGCACCGGCACCACAGCTTAGAATTGAAAGTGGTTATGTAATGCCTCCTTACCGTCTTCCAACAGAAGCAGAATTTGAATATGCTGCGATTGCGATGATCGGGACACAGTATTCTGATGAAAACCAATCCAACCAGCGTATTTATCCATGGGACGGTTCCACAATGCGTCAGCCACGTGGCCGTAAGCAGGGAACAATGCTTGCCAACTTCAAACGTGGTCCCGGTGACTATGCAGGTATCGCAGGTAAATCCAATGACGGAGCGATCATTACACAAGAAATTCGCTCGTATCCTGCCAACGACAATGGTCTTTACGACATGGCTGGAAACGTAAGCGAATGGGTTTATGACGTTTATCGTCCGCTTTCAAACAGCGATGTAAATGATTTGAACTCTTTCCGTCGCGATGGATATCAGGATGAGGCTAAAAATTACGATAACAAAAACAGCAACTCCCTGGTTAACGATAACTTGAGAGTTTACAAAGGTGGTTCCTGGTCTGACGTTGCATACTGGTTATCCCCAGGAACACGTCGCTACATGGATCAGGATTCAGCAACAGCAATGGTAGGTTTCCGTTGCGCAATGATTGCCACTGGAAGTCGTAAAGAATAGGATTAGAGTTTATAAGGATATATAGGAAGGCGTTGCTTATCGAGCAACGCCTTTTTTAATGTTCCGCCAATGCAATGGTTAGGATTGTGAATGACTTGCAGCCTGCGAGTTTTAATGTCTGCACGCATTCTTCCAGCGTCGCGCCGGTGGTCAGCACATCGTCTATAATGACTACGTGTTTGTAATCAATGCGCTCTTTCACGGCGAAGACGCCTTTTACATTCTCCCGCCGTTCTGTTTTGCTTTTGCCCGTTTGCGTGGCGGTGTGTTTTGTTCGTTCCAAAATCGTTGCTGACCAGGGAATTCCCGTTGCCTTTGCGAAGCCTTCCGCTAGTAAATCGCTTTGATTATAACCTCTTGATTTCTTTTTCTTAGCATGTAAAGGCACGCTAATGATCATTTCGGCTTCTGGAAGCATTCCTGCTGTCATCATTTCCTGCCCAAACATAAATCCCAGCAGCAACCCCACATCTTGATTTCCTTTGTATTTCAATGCATGCAGCAGGCGCTGCACTTTTCCTTTTTTGGTAAAAAGTAAGAATGAATGCGTTAAAGCCACTTCGGGAACATTTACAAATTTGTAATGAATGACATCCTGATGCAGACCTTTCAGATGAATCCTGGGTAGGGAAATCATGCAGGATGTGCAAATAATGGCTTCGTTACCGACGAGCGAGCTGTCGCAGGCTTCGCAGCATCTGGGGAAAATGAGGTCGGTGAAATCACTTAAAAATTTTTTCAGATTCATTTTTGTTTGTTTTAAATAACTTTGCATCACATCAAAATTCACCCCCGAATGACCACGCTGATCGTAAATGCACAAGTTGTCAATGAGAATGAGATCCATGAGTTTGACGTAATTATTGAAAATGGTCACATTCAAAGGATCGGAAAAGATTTACAGCACATTGCGACGGATCAGGTCATTGATGCAAAAGGGCAGTATCTGATGCCTGGGGTGATCGACGATCAGGTGCATTTCCGGGAGCCGGGGCTGACTTACAAGGCGAATATTTACACTGAATCCAAAGCAGCCGTTGCAGGCGGCGTGACGTCGTTTATGGAAATGCCGAATACGGTTCCCAACACGCTTACGCAGGCGCTTCTGGCAGATAAATACAAGATCGGCGCGGATACTTCACTGGCCAATTATTCCTTTTTCATGGGCGCTTCCAATGATAATTATGAGGAAGTAATGAAGACCAATCCGGCCGAAGTTTGCGGGATCAAGATCTTTATGGGCTCGTCAACGGGCAATATGCTTGTGGATGCGCCGGAGGTTTTGGAAAAAATATTTGCAAACGCGCCCTGCATCATCGCCACGCATTGTGAAGACGAGCCAACCGTGCGGCAGCGGATGGAGCATTTCAAAGAAAAATACGGCGAGAATGTGCCTTACAACATTCACGCATTGATAAGAAACGAGGAAGCGTGTCTGAAATCATCCACATTCGCGAGCGGACTGGCGCATAAGCACGGCACGAAGCTGCACATCCTGCACATTTCGACGGGTGACGAGGTCGTCCTTTTTGAACCGGGAATCAGGAAAAACGGACAGATCCTGCTCAGTGACGGAACGCCAAAATTAGTAACAGCCGAAGCCTGCGTGCATCATTTATGGTTTGATGCGGAGGATTATCACACATTAGGAAACAAAATCAAATGCAACCCCGCCATCAAGGCACCGCATCATAAGGAAGCGATTCTACAAGCTGTTTTGGACAACCGCATCGATGTAATCGCAACGGACCACGCGCCGCACACGATTGAAGAAAAGGCGCAAGGTTACTGGCAAGCGCCATCGGGCTTGCCTTTGGTGCAGCATACATTGAATGTCATGCTGGAATTGAATAAAGCCGGAAAAATTTCGATTGAAAGAATTGCTGAAAAAATGAGCCACGCCGTTGCCGACTTATTCCAGATCAGCAAACGCGGTTATATACGTGAAGGTTACTGGGCAGACTTGATTTTGGTGGACACAAATGCGCAAACGACCGTGGAGCCGGGCAACATTTATTCAAAATGCGGCTGGTCGCCTTTTGAAGGCGTGAATTTTCAGTCCAAGGTGACCCATACATTCGTGTCGGGGAACCTGGTTTACGAAAACGGGAAATTTAATGAAGGTCAAAAGGGGCAGCGATTACTTTTCAATCGCTAGGTAGTTGTAATAATTGTCAATCACATTCAAGTCGGCTTCCGTCCAGTCGAGCGCAGGTAGTTCGGCTGGTGTAAGCCATAGGATCTGTTCGTGCTCGGTTAATGTGATATCAAGTGTTTTGAGTTTGCAAACGAAAGGAACGAGGATAATTTCGCGCCAGCCCTGATCTTTGGAAGTTTCGGGCAGCCGGTCAATTATTTCAATTTCAACATTAAGCTCTTCGATAATTTCGCGGGCGAGTGTTTCTTCGTCCGTTTCGCCTTTCTCCTGCTTGCCGCCGGGGAATTCCCATTGCAAAGGGAAAGATAATGCAGCGCTACGTTGTCCAGCCAGTACTTTTCCATTATGTTCAATCACAGCACAGGGCACTCTCACAACCAATTTTTCGGAAACCAGTACTTCAATCATAGAGGCGGGTAGTAATTTACCGCAAAAATACTACTTTCAATGTTAATTCGCGATTAATTCTTAAAACTTCGCGGAGTATTTAATTAAAAAAGTTCGCCTGAACGATACGTAGGCAGAATCCCTAAGTGCTTGTAAGCCTTCTCCGTAACCTCCCGTCCGCGCGAAGTCCGTTTCATATAACCTTCCTTGATCAGGAATGGCTCGTACACTTCCTCAATCGTCTCCGCTTCCTCGCCGCAAGCCGTCGCGATGGTGGAAATTCCAACCGGTCCGCCTTTGAACTTTTGAATGATGGTTGATAAAATCCGGTTATCCATTTCATCCAGCCCATTCTGGTCCACATCCAGGGCAAGCAAGGCGATTTCCGCGATTTCAACAGTCACGCGGCCATTGCCTTTCACCTGTGCAAAATCACGTGTACGACGCAAAAGATTGTTGGCAATACGAGGCGTTCCGCGGCTGCGGCGGGCGATCTCATAAGCAGCATCTTCTTCCAATGGCGTGCCGAGAATGGCGGCAGAGCGTTTTAAAATGGTGGATAAAAGCTGCGCATCGTAATATTCAAGGCGTGCATTGATGCCAAATCTTGCTCGTAAGGGCGAAGTTAGCATGCCGGCACGTGTGGTGGCGCCGATTAATGTAAAGGGGTTTAATCCAATCTGAATGCTGCGTGCATTAGGCCCGCTATCGAGCATAATGTCGATTTTGTAATCCTCCATGGCTGAATAAAGATATTCTTCAACGATGGGATTCAGTCGGTGGATTTCATCAATGAACAGGACGTCGTGCTCCTGCAAGTTGGTTAGTAAGCCTGCCAAATCGCTGGGTTTGTCCAGAACCGGGCCGGAAGTGATCTTGATTCCTGCGCCAAGCTCGTTGGCTACAATGTTGGACAAGGTTGTTTTTCCCAATCCCGGAGGGCCGTGCAGCAGAACGTGATCGAGCGCATCGCCACGCTGACGAGCGGCCTGTACAAAGATTTTAAGGTTTTCGAGTATTTTGTCCTGACCCGTAAAGTCATCAAAAGTAAGCGGACGCAATGCCCGCTCGATTTCTTTTTCAGTATTGGAAAGATTTTCTTTATCTCCGGACAAATAATCCTGACGCATAATAATCGGCTAAATAAACAAAAAAATACTCGTTTTAATCTGCAAAAAGAAGCTTACCGGATGATCATTACCGACCCGCGCTTCACATTTGGGGCGCGCTCGGGATAGTAAAGCGCTTCGTAGGAGATCACATAAGGATAGGCTCCTGGCTGCACTTTTTGGCCTTTATAGGTTCCGTCCCAGCGGTCTTCAATGTTCGTAGAAGCATAAATCACTTCACCCCAGCGGTTGTAAATGCGGATTGAGAAATTGGTATAATAGGCCCCGAAAATTTCCAGGATCTCATTGTGACCTTCCCCATCCGGTGTGAATGCATCCGGAATGAAGAACCTTGGCTCGCAACGATCCACAACTTCCGTTGTTTGTTGCGCTACGCAACCTTCTTTATTCACAGCGATAACCGTGTAAATTCCTTCCGCGCCCACTGTCACCGTGCGCGTGGTGTCGCCGGAATGCGGCCATTCGTAGGATTGCACCCCCTGCCCATTCGCATCCAGGATAACAGACTGCCCATCCGGAATACAGATCGCATATTCAGGCAAAAGATTTAAAATCGGTGAAGGACGCTCGCCAACCTGGATGGTGTCGGAGTTATAGCAATCATTGCGGTCTTTTACGATCACAAAATAAGAACCTGGCTGGGCCACTGTAATGTCGCGCGTATCCTCGCCAGTGCTCCAATTAAACTCGATCCACCTTTCACTTGGCACAGTTAGGACGATGGAACTGTCGCGGCATAATGTCGTGTCGGGTCCGATGCTCACTGCTGGCGGGCGGCGTAATGTGATTTCAATGGTGTCGGCAGAGAAACATTCGCCTTGCGGGCCGTTGAAGGCCACGGCGATGTAACGTCCGGTTGTAGTTGCGTTGTAAGTTTTTCCACGTCCTACCACTCTTCCTCGGTTGATCCAGGCATAAACCTCAGCCTGAACGCCCATATCCAAAGGCACAAATGCACCGCAAGTGTCTTTATCAGCACCCAGATTAATTGGAGGGGGCGTTTCGAAAATTACCACTTCCTGCACAATCGTCGTATCCTTACATTTGTTGGTCGCACGCATGCGGACCATGTAAGTGCCTGGCTTCGTGTACGTGTAAGTTGCTTTTTGTTCTTTGGATGGTGCAGTGAAGCTTCCGTCTCCCAGGAAATCCCATTGATAAGTGTCTTCTATCGGATCGCAAATCGGGCTAGCTTCGAATGTGGTAGGTTCGTTCGTACAAAAACCATTTGCCTCAAAACCAGGTCCCGACGATTCCTGCGTGAAATCCTGCACCATATTCGGCAAGCCCAGCTGACTTTTTTTGCCGCCCAAACTCACGCCATCCCGCTCATATTCAACGCCCGTTAGTGAATTTCCCTCCGGCTCGCCTATGACCGCCAGATATTCGCTGCCCTCAATGGCCATATAAATCCTGCCATCCGGCCCGAACTGCAATGCGCCGAACTTTCGATTGGCGGAACTGTCAATGGTGATGGCGGTTTCCGTCAGCAAACTGTCGGGCAAAGTGAGGTCATACTGCTTCAGATAAGAACTGGTGCCGTTTTCACCCGAAAACGAAATGTACATCTTCTCCCCGCTGGGCGAAAATTCGATTCCATACGCTATGGGCGGCGCGACTCCCAGATCCACCGTTTTATCATAGGTTAATGTGCCCGTTGAGTCATTGAAACTGAACAATTCAACATAATTTTTAGGCGGACCGGGAATGATCACAGCCAGTCGGCGCTGCCCTGTCGCACTGTCGGGCGATGAGAATTTCATATAACCTTCGGCTTTTCCGAGGCTGTCATGCTTCATTCCCAACTCAGGTGCGCTGGATTCGATCAAACCACCGGTTGTGGCGTGGAAAATGCGGAATTTGTTGGTGCCGTAATCGTGGGAAATCACCCAGTAAGTGCTGTCGCGGTCATTACGGGCAGACACTATACGTTCGGTCGTAGGCTGCTGTAATAATGTATTGGTTTCAATAATCGCGCCCAGGCCATTGTTCCGGCGCATATCCACAACGCTTTTCGTCAGCAGCTTTTCACCGTTGATATCAGAAGTTGTAAACACATTGAACAAGTATTCACAACCCTTACAAGTGGGCTGAGGGACAATGAGGACGGATTGCGTGGAATTCGGACTTCCTTTCAACGGCGGACAATTGGGCTGTTCGAAACAGGGCATAGGGTCGCCATTCTTGTTCCAGACCGTTATACCATCGGAATAAAACAGCAATTGACCTTTGGAATTGGCTATGGATGAGGTTCCTTCTGGTGTATTCAGCTTACCATCGGTGATCGGCGTGGGCGGTGTATTTGAGAAATCAAGGCCTGCATTGCCACCAAAAAACCATTTCGCGCCTTCCTGGTTTGATGGCTCCATACAGATCTTGACATTGATCCGGTCCTGGATTTTACAGCCATTGGGCAAAATCACTTCCACCGAATAACAGCCTGAACTATCGACATTTAAGGTCTGTGTCGTGTCGCCTTTTGGATACCAGACATATCGGGCGCCATCGGGTGCGCCGTTGGGATAGGGATCAAGTATTAATGTGTCGCCCGGGCAAATCGTTGTATCTGTTTTCCATTGCTGAAAAGCAGGCGGTAATTCACCGATCTGTACGACTTTGGAAACCGTTTGCTGAGCGCCGCCTCTCAATGTTCTTAACAATGTAACTGTGTAAGAGCCA
Organism: Dyadobacter alkalitolerans DSM 23607; assembly: GCF_000428845.1. Lineage (GTDB taxonomy): Bacteria > Bacteroidota > Bacteroidia > Cytophagales > Spirosomataceae > Dyadobacter > Dyadobacter alkalitolerans. Next base: position 51,758 of record NZ_AUAS01000014.1, read on the forward strand.
GGGGCTAAGTAGGAATGTTGTGCAATGCGCCGCGTGTCTGTTGCACCGCCTTCGCCAAAAGTCCATTGCCACGCAACGGCCGTGCTGAGCGTATCGCTGAATGTAGTCGAGTCGGCTTCGCAATCAGGATTCTGCATGCATTGTCCGTCGACTACGAACTGTGCATTAGCACACACTGTGGTCAGCAGGAGCAGAAAAAATGTTAAATAAAATATTTGTTGGTACTTATTATAAAATCGCCCCATGTTTCGTTACTAGTTCAAACACCCCACGCCACCACAATTAATATTCGGATTACCTGACACTACTAACGAAAATAAAATGTTAAAATTTTGTGCGGTAATGTCGTAAAAACCACTCTAATTTGAATATTAATACGCAATTTGATGATATTTTGTGAATTTAATTTTGTATTTTTTTTGAGCCTGTTTTCCTCCCGCTTTTAAACTTGCGGCAATAAGAAATATTTATGACAAAGCGTTTACTTCTCCTTTTTGTACTGACACTGCTTTGCCTGAAAGGTTGGAGCCAGGACCCCCAGTTTTCTCAATTTTATGCCAATCCGTTATATCTGAACCCTGCTTTGGCAGGTGGTGCGCTCGCGCCGCGTGCGACGATCAATTACAGGAACCAATGGCCGTCACTTTCAGCTAATTTCGTGACAACCTCTTTTGGTGCAGATGTATTTTTGCCTAACTACAACAGCGGTTTGGGCGTTTTGGTAACGATGGACAGCCAGGGTTTGGGTAATTTAAAATCAACCGACATTGCGCTTCAATATTCCTATCAGATCCAATTGAATGATGTTACTTCATTAAGATTGGGAATTCAGGGCGGATTTGTTTCCCGAAAACTGGATTATTTCGGACTGACTTTCGGAGATCAATATGACAATGGTGGGCTTACGGGTCGCCCTTCGGATGACCCATTCGCCTTAGGCGGTCCTAACGTGAATTATGCTGATTTTGGGTCTGGGTTAATGTTGTATTCAGATTGGTATTGGGCAGGCATTTCGGCGCACCATTTGAACCGTCCTAACCAGGCATTTTCATCGCTGACCGAAGCAAGGCTGCCAATGAAAACCAGTTTCCAGGCCGGATTAAGGATTCCTTTCGCTGGTTATACATTCCTTGGGGATGAAATTGATAAGGAAAAAACAATTTCGCCTGCCATTATGTACAAAAAGCAAGGCAAATATGATCAGTTTGATGCCGGCTTATATGCGACCATTGAGCCGTTGGTTTTAGGGGTTTGGTATCGCGGCATTCCTTTCAAAAAATACGAGCAGAACATTAATAATCATGAATCGCTGGTGTTCTTGGCAGGATATCGCCAGGACAAATTTTCAATCGGTTATAGTTACGACTTAACCATTTCTACATTAGGCGCTAGCAGTGGTGGTGCGCATGAGATTTCGCTCTCGTATGTGTTTGATCCTATCGAGTCTAAACCCAGAAGGAGTAAGAGCAGCAAACGGCAGCTTTCTTGTCCGAAGTTCTAAAACAGGTTGTTGGTAAATTATTTTCGTGGCGTATAGCGGTAGAAAGCATTTTAGTAGACTTTTTCCTACAATTATCCACCTATTACCTTTACCAAAACGATGATAAGTTACTTGAAGAGCGGTTTTTTTACCGCAGTATTTTTGTTGGCAGCCGTATTAAGCATTGCAGCTGCTCCTCCCAAAAGAGAATTTTACGAGATTAGAATTTATCAACTCAAAAACGCTGAACAAGGAACGCGTGTTGAAAATTATCTCAAAGACGCTTACATTCCTGCCATGCACCGCGCCGGAATTAAAAATGTGGGTGTGTTCAAGCCAGTTGCTTCTGATACAGCTGCCGCTGGGAAACTGATCTACGTTTTCACACCTTTGAAATCCCTGGAACAACTGCTTGAACTGCCTAAAACGCTTGCCAAAGATGCAGCCTACGCATCTGCCGGAAAGGACTACATTGATGCTGATTACAAGAATGCGCCTTACGCTCGTTATGAAACAATTGTGCTGCAAGCATTTACAGGAATGCCGATGCACAAGAAGCCAGGCTTAACCGGCCCAAAAGCAGACCGCGTTTATGAACTGCGCAGCTACGAAGGTCACACAGAAAAAATTTATCAGAACAAAGTAAAAATGTTCAATGACGGCGGCGAAGTGCCTCTTTTTGAGCGACTTGGTTTTAATGCGGTTTTCTATGCGGAAGTAATTGCCGGAAGTCACCAGCCGAATTTGATGTACATGACCACATTTGAGAACAAAGCTTCCCGTGACGAACATTGGAAAGCGTTCAGTGCCGATGCAGAGTGGAACAAGTTGAAAGTGAACCCGGAATATCAAAACAACGTTTCGAAGAATACTAGCTTTTTCCTGACGCCAACGGATTACTCTGACATTTAAAATCCCGAATGAATGAAAGCTGCTGTCATTAAAAATCTTCACGAGCCTTTGGTTATAGAAGAAGTTGAAAAACCACAGGCTGGTTCGGGCGAGGTGATAGTTCAATTAAAAGCAGCTTCATTAAATCACCGCGACGTCTGGATCCAAAAAGGACTTTATCCCAAAATCACGACACCCATCATCCCCGGTTCCGATGGCGCTGGTATTGTAAGTGAAGTGGGCGAAGGTGTTGATCCGGCATGGATCGGCAAGGAAGTGCTTATTAACCCATCGCATAATTGGGGTGATAATCCGGCTTTTTACGGAGCGGATCATAAAATATTAGGCTTGCCGGATAACGGGACTTTTGCTGAGTTTGTCAAAGTAGAGGCCCGTTATCTGGTCAAAAAGCCAGCTTATCTTTCTTTTGAGCATGCCGCAACATTGCCGCTTGGCGCGTTGACGGCGTGGCGTGCGCTGCATACACGCGCGAATTTTCAGTCGGGCGATAAAGTTTTGGTGACGGGTGCGGGCGGAGGCGTTGCACTTTTTGTCATTCAGTTCGCCATTGCGGCAGGAGCGGAGGTTTGGGTTACTTCCGGTTCAGATCAAAAAATTCAAAAAGCGATTGAATTGGGCGCCAAAGGCGGGATCAACTATAAAAATCCAACCTGGTTCAGAGATTTGTTAGTCAAAGCAAGGGGTCCGAAGCTGGGCTATTTTAATGTTATTATCGACAGCGCAGGCGGTGCAGGATTTGCGAAATTAATTGACATTGCCGCTCCCGGCGCCAGAATTTGCTTCTATGGCGGCGGAACCGGCAACATTACCGACATTGTTCCAGCGAAAGTTTTTTTCAAACAACTCAACATTCTTGGCACAACCATCGGAACCGAATCCGAATTCAATGACATGATCCAGTTTGTCGAAGAAAAACAAATAATCCCCATCATAGACACTATTTTCGCATTAGACGAAGCCGAAAAGGCATTGCGCTTAATGGATTCCGGGCAGCAGTTTGGAAAAATTGTCTTAAAAATCTAGCATTTATTTTTGCACAGATTCAATTGCCCCGCGAACGCTTCCGTATTGATTCAACAACTTCTCAGCTTCCGCAGCATCGACATTCAACTCGTCAATGATCATTTGCTGCGCGCGATTCACCAGTTTTTCATTGGTAAGCTGCATGTCGATCATTTTATTGCCTTTCACTTTGCCTAAGCGGATCATTACTGCCGTTGAAATCATGTTTAGAACCAATTTCTGAGCGGTTCCAGATTTCATACGTGTGCTTCCGGTTAAAAACTCAGGGCCTACAACCACTTCCACGGGAAATTCCGCCGCTTTGGCAACGGGTGAGCCATCATTGCAAACTACGCATCCGGTTAGCAAACCCGCTTTTTGCGCCTCATTCAAGCCACCAATTACATATGGCGTGCGGCCAGAAGCTGCTATGCCTATTAATGTGTCATTTTCATTCAATTGATAAGGCGCCAGATCCAGCCATGCCTGGTTCCAGTCATCTTCTGCATTTTCAACCGCTTTGCGAATCGCTTTATCGCCGCCCGCAATGATTCCTACCACCAGATCAAACGGAACACCGAATGTAGGCGGGCATTCCGACGCATCTACAACGCCTAAGCGGCCGCTCGTGCCTGCGCCGATGTAAAATAATCGTCCGCCCCGCTGCATACGCGGCACAATTTGCGATACCAGCGCTTCAATTTGCGGGATGGCTTTTTCAACTGCATTCGGGACTGTTTTATCTTCCTTATTGATAGAAAACAAAATATCCTGAACGCTCATTTTTTCGAGATCCTGGTAATTGGAAGACGATTCGGTGGTTAGCATAGTTATGGATTTTACGATGGTCAAAATTAAATATTTTCCTGAAACATCCTTCACCAAACATTAATTTGGTATTTATCTCAGAATATCTTCAAAAAATCGCGTGAATGTTTGGAAAATAGAAAGATACGCTTCTAATTTGTACCACAAACAAAAAATCAGCGAAATTTCGCTAGACTTGATAGTTACGCTAATGAAATTCATTTTAATCGTCCCAGTTCTAATTCTAGTCACGCGTTAGCGTGAGTGAGGACGATTGCATAAAACCTGGCACCTCACTCACCGCACTGAATGAGGTGTTTTTATTTACAACATATTCACCATGGCAACAGAACTGAACAGATTTTCTAAAACCCTTACACAAGAAGTAACTAATCCGGCAGCGCAGGCTATGCTTTACGGCATTGGGTTGAAAGAAGAAGATTTTGCGAAACCACAAATCGGGATTGCGAGCACAGGTTATGAAGGAAACCCTTGTAATATGCACTTGAACGGGCTTTCCGTTTATGTGAAACAAGGGGTTACTGCCAATGATATGGTGGGTTTGATCTTCAACACAATCGGTGTTTCCGACGGAATGACGAACGGAAATGATGGGATGCGTTATTCATTGCCAAGCCGTGACATTATTGCGGATTCAATTGAAACCGTGGTTTCTGCGCAATGGTATGACGGTGTGATTGCGGTTGTGGGTTGTGACAAAAATATGCCCGGGGCCGTGATGGCGATGGCGCGTATTGATCGCCCTGCGATTATGGTTTACGGCGGAACAATCCGTTCAGGACATTATAAAGGACAAAAACTGGATATCGTTTCTGCATTTGAAGCGCTTGGAAAGAAGTTTGCGAACAACATTTCGGACGAAGATTTCAAAGGCGTTATCCAAAATTCAATTCCTGGTCAGGGCGCTTGTGGTGGCATGTACACGGCAAACACGATGGCGGCTTCGATTGAGGCAATGGGAATGAGCTTGCCATTCAGCAGTTCTTACCCGGCTACGCACGAAGGAAAGCAGGAAGAATGCAAGAAAATCGGCGCGGCGATGAAAAAGCTTTTGGAGCTGAACATTACACCAAAAGAAATCATCACTAAAAAGTCGCTCGAAAACGCATTAACCGTGGTTATGGCGCTTGGTGGTTCTACCAACGCAGCATTACACTTCCTGGCAATCGCCCGTTCTGCGGGTCTGTGGTTGACATTAGACGACATTCAGGCGATTTCAGATCGCACACCGTTTATCGCAGATTTGAAGCCAAGCGGTAAATATTATATGGAAGATATTTTGGCGATCGGCGGGGTGCCTGCGATTACTAAATATTTGTATTCCAAAGGCTTGATCCACGGAGATTGCATTACAGTAACCGGTAAAACAGTTGCAGAAAACCTCGCAGAAGCGCCAGATCTTGATTTTGATACACAAAAAATGGTTTTCCCATTAGAGCAAGCCATCAAATCAAGCGGTCACATACAGATCATGTATGGTAACCTGACGCCAACAGGCGCGGTTGCGAAGATTACTGGAAAAGAAGGAATGACCTTCGACGGCGAAGCAAAGGTTTGCGAGCACGAATCGGAGATCATTACCATGCTTTCACAAGGTGAAATTAAAGAAGGACACGTGGTTGTAATTCGCAATGCCGGTCCGAAAGGCGGCCCGGGCATGTCGGAAATGTTGAAACCAACATCGGCTGTAATGGGAGCAGGACTTGGCGACAAGATCGCATTAATTACAGACGGTCGTTTCTCCGGCGGAACACACGGATTCGTAGTGGGCCACATTACACCGGAAGCATTCGACGGCGGACCGATCGCGTTAGTAAAAGACGGCGACCGCATTTCCATCGACGCCAACACACGCCAGCTAACCTTGCACATTTCCGACGAAGAAATGGCAGCCCGCAAAGCGGCTTGGGTGCAGCCTGCTCCGAAGTTTACAAAAGGAATGCTGGGAAGATACATCAGAACCGTAAAATCCGCCGCCGAAGGCTGCGTAACGGACGAAGCGTAAACGAATTAGCTTATGGAAAGCGAATTTAAATTAGACAGGACAGCATTTCACGCGGGATCTCATCAGGAAACCGAAGCGTATTATGCTAAAAATCAGCCAAAAACGTCGAAGGAGAGGTTACAAGCTGCCAATTACCTGAATAGTGTCGCTTTTCGGTTTGATATAAATAATCCGCCGAGAATCGACAGAACAACCTTCTCTATGCGGAAACACACATTATAATGGCAAATATCTTCAATGATGATTTTCATGACTTTTTGAAATCATTAAATGAATGTCAGGTCGAATACATAGTAGGAGGTTATTCGGTTATCGTTCATGGTTATTCCAGAACCACTGGTGACATGGATATTTAGGTTAACAAAACAAAAGATAACTACTCGAGAATAACAAAGGCGTTCGGGAAGTTTGGAATGCTAATGTTCGATATGACTGAAGACAATTTCTTGTCAAACCCAAGATTCGATGTTTTCACTTTTGGAAGAGCACCTGTTTCGATAGACATCATTACCAATTTGAAAGGCCTGGAATTCAATTGTGCCTTTCAAAATGCATCGGATCACATTAAATAAATAGAGGAGTCATGGGATTTAATGAAAATCAAACACAAACAATGCAGGTGATCGAGCCGGTGGCTTCGATTGCTAAGCCGGAGTTGATCAATGGTTCACATGCGGTGATCCAGTCGCTGATCGCGGAAGGGGTTGAGACCATCTTCGGTTATCCAGGTGGAGCGATCATGCCGGTGTACGACGCGATTTATGATTATCAGGAGCACATTAACCACATCCTGGTGCGCCACGAGCAAGGTGCGGCACACGCAGCAGAAGGTTTTGCGCGCATCACAGGAGAAGTGGGCGTCTGTCTGGTAACATCCGGCCCAGGTGCAACGAATCTCGTAACCGGAATCGCTGACGCAATAATCGATTCAACACCAATGGTTTGCATTGTAGGTCAGGTGGCTTCTCATTTGCTCGGAACGGATGCATTCCAGGAAACGGATGTGATGGGCGTTACCATTCCGATCACGAAATGGAATTACCAGATTACCAATGCGGACGAGGTTCCTGAAATCATAGCAAAAGCATTTTATATAGCAAAATCCGGCCGTCCAGGACCTGTCCTGATCGACATTACCAAGGATGCGCAGCAGAAATTGATGACCAGACCATTTGTTCACAAAAAATGTGAAAAATTGGTAAGTTACCATCCACGTCTGTCTCCTAAGGATGAGCAGGTTGCGGCGGCTGCGAAATTGATTAATCAGGCAAAACGCCCGTTCCTGTTTTTCGGACACGGCGTGCAGATTGCTAATGCAGAGGCTGAATTGATCCAATTCATTGAAAAAACAGATATTCCAGCGGCTTCTACATTGCTGGGACTCTCTTCTGTTTCTTGCGACCATCCTAATTATGTGGGTTGGCTGGGAATGCATGGAAACTACGGAACCAATGTGTTGACCAATCAATGCGACGTCATCATTGCAGTGGGCATGCGCTTTGATGACCGCGTTACGGGGGATTTGAGCCGTTATGCGAAGCAGGCGAAAGTCGTTCACATTGAAATCGATCCTGCGGAAATTGATAAAATCGTCAAAGCCGACGCACCGGTTGTTGGTGACGCCAAAAGAGCGTTGGAAATGTTGCTTCCATTGGTGAAGGAAAACAAACATGAAGCATGGCGCGAGGAATTCAAACGTTACGATGCCATTGAGGATCAGAAAATTACGCAGCCCGAACTTGCTCCGACAACGGAAAAGATCAAAATGGCTGAGGTGATCCGCACGCTTTCTAATAAAACAAAAGGCGAAGCGGTGATTGTTGCGGATGTGGGTCAGCACCAGATGATGACGGCGCGTTACTATCAGTTCAAAAAAGCGAACTCTTTCATCACTTCCGGCGGATTGGGAACAATGGGTTTTGCATTGCCAGCATCCTTCGGAGCAAAAGTAGGAGCGCCTGACCGTGAGGTTGTTGCCATTATTGGAGACGGTTGTTTCCAAATGACAATCCAGGAATTGGGAACCATTGCACAAAGCGGCCTTCCGGTTAAGATCATTATTTTAAATAACAATTTCCTGGGGATGGTGCGCCAGTGGCAACAGCTTTTCCATCAGAAACGCTATTCATTTGTTGAGCTGCAAAATCCTGACTTTATCACCATTGCAAAAGGTTTTGGTATAGATGGCCACACTTGCGATGCCAGGGAAAACCTGAACGATTCGCTGGACAAAATGCTGGCTTCCGATAAGCCTTATTTATTGGAAGTTTTGGTAGAAAAAGAAGAAAATGTGTTCCCGATGGTTCCAACCGGAGCTTGCGTGGCAGATATCAGATTGGAATAATATAGACATTAATTGATCATGACAACATACACCATTTGTGTTTTTACAGAAAATACGATTGGTATTCTGAACAAGATTACCACCATTCTGACACGCAGACGCATTAATATTGATAGTCTTACAGTTTCCGAAACGGAGCGTAAGGGCATTTCAAGGTTTACCATCGTCATTCGCCATGAGTCGCGTGATGCAGTTGAAAAGCTCGTCCGCCAGATCCGTAAAGTGATTGAGGTGCTGGCTGTTTTTGGTTATCTCAATGACGATATCGCTTATAATGAGATCGCATTGTTTAAAATCTCAACGCCAATCGGCGCCAAACCGCTTGACATTGAGACCATTAATAAAACTTATAAAGCGTGGGTCGTTTACTGGCATCTGACTTATGTGATCATCCAAAAAACGGGCACGGAAGAAGAGATTTTTGAATTCTTTGACTATATCAAACCACATGAAATCCTGGAATTTGTAAGATCCGGCCGTGTTGCGGTTAGTAAATCGCCTCAAACGCTTGTGGATTACCTTCCTGAGGCTGAGTGGGAGTATTATCAGTAACCGGTCAACTTTACCTAATATTGTTTTTAAATCGAGTAATCAATAATCCAATCAATAATCAATGGCAAAATTAAATTTCGGCGGGGTCGAAGAAGAAGTAGTAACCCGTGAAGAATTTCCTCTTGAAAAGGCACGTGAAGTACTTTCTAATGAAACCATAGCTGTAATTGGTTACGGCGTACAAGGCCCAGGCCAAAGCTTGAACATGCGTGACAACGGATTCAATGTGATCGTTGGACAACGTAAAGGAGGTAAGTCGTGGGACAAAGCCGTTGCTGACGGATGGGTGCCTGGCGAAACACTTTTCGAATTGGAAGAAGCATTGGCAAAAGGAACAATCATTTGTTACCTGCTTTCTGACGCCGCTCAAATTGAATTATGGCCGACTGTTAAGGCAAACCTTACTGCTGGAAAATCGTTGTATTTCTCACACGGTTTTGGTGTGACTTACAAAGATCAAACCGGAATTATCCCTCCTGCTGACGTAGACGTATATTTGGTTGCTCCAAAAGGATCAGGAACTTCACTTCGCCGCTTGTTCGTAGAAGGAAAAGGCTTGAACTCTTCCTTTGCAATATTCCAGGATGCAACGGGTAAAGCGCGTGAGAAATGTATCGCAATGGGAATCGGTGTTGGTTCAGGATATTTGTTCGAAACTGATTTCTACCGTGAAGTTACGTCTGACCTTACAGGCGAGCGCGGAACATTGATGGGTGCGATCCAGGGAATTTTCGCAGCACAATATGAAGTGTTGCGTTCGAATGGTCACTCACCATCAGAAGCATTCAACGAAACAGTTGAAGAATTGACGCAATCATTGATGCCCCTTGTTGCTGAAAACGGAATGGACTGGATGTATGCAAACTGCTCTACAACAGCTCAACGCGGTGCATTGGACTGGTGGAAACCATTCCGTGACGCTACTAAGCCTGTTTTTGAACAACTTTACAACTCTGTAAAAAGCGGCGAACAAGCAAACATCTCTATTACACGGAACTCACAGTCTGACTACCGTGTGAAACTGGAAGAAGAATTGGCTGAGCTTCGTGAATCAGAAATGTGGAGAGCCGGCAAAACAGTTCGCAGCCTGCGCCCTGAGAATAATTAATTAAATTCTTTGCCGGGGGCTTAAGCCCCCGGCAATTGTTGAAAATAGATATGAAGCTTTGCGGCATGCAAGGCTTTTTTCATTAACAGTAATGGATACAGCTCACTCCGCCCCAACATTAGATAATATTTTCCTCGCCGCTGAAAGGCTCCGGGGCATCATTAATCACACGCCTATCTTTTATAATGCGCATCTTTCTGAGCAATATCAGGCCAACATTTATCTCAAAAGGGAAGATTTGCAAACTGTTCGCTCCTACAAAATCCGCGGTGCTTATAACAAAATGGCCAGCATGTCCGCGGAGGCACTTGCGGGCGGGGTCGTGTGTGCGAGCGCAGGCAACCATGCACAAGGCGTAGCATATGCGTGCAGGAAAATGCAGGTGAAAGGAGCGATTTTCATGCCTACAACCACGCCGGCGCAGAAAGTAAAACAAGTTAGATTGTTTGGTCAGGAATGGATCGAAATCCACTTGGTAGGTGATACTTATGACGATGCTTATTATGCCTCCAAAGAATATCAAACCTTGAATAATGCCGTCTTTGTGCATCCATTTGATGATTTGCAGGTGATTGAAGGGCAAGGAACGGTGGGTTTAGAAATTTTCAAAGATGCTGATTTCAAAATCGATTATTTGCTGATGGCGATTGGCGGCGGAGGCCTTGCATCCGGCATTTCAACCGTTTTCAAGCAACTTTCACCTAAAACAAAGCTGATAGGCGTGGAGCCGGAAGGCTCGCCGACCATGTATCAGTCGATGCAAGACGGGCACGTTGTTACTTTGGAGCACATTGATAAATTTGTCGATGGCGCGGCAGTGCGCAGGGCCGGTGACATTACATTCGAGATTTGCAGTAAAAGTCTGGACAAGGTAATTCTGGTTCCGGAAGGCAAAGTTTGCTCATCCATTTTGCAGCTTTACAACGAAGAAGCCATTGTTGCCGAACCTGCAGGAGCACTTACTGTTGCCGCATTGGATCTGATAAAAGATGAAATCAAAGGCAAAAACGTTGTTGCACTCATCAGCGGAGGCAATAATGACATTACCCGGACCGAAGAAATCAAAGAGCGCTCGTTGCTTTACGAAGGCCTGAAACATTACTTCATCATCCGCTTCCCCCAACGCTCCGGCGCATTCCGGGAATTCCTAAACGTCCTCGGCCCAAACGACGACATAGCCCGTTTCGAATACGTAAAAAAAACCAACCGCGAACAAGGCCCCGCATTAGTTGGCATTGAGCTGAAAAATCGGGAAGACTTCGCACCATTAATCGAACGAATGGATGCTAATCGGATTGTTTACGAGTATTTGAATGATCAGCCGGATTTGTTTCAGTTTATGGTTTAGCTATGCTTCGCGTTCCATCCGATATCAGCTCGCAGGAATTTGAATCTTTGAAGATTCAGGATATGACTTTTGTTGCTTATCGCAATGAGGTTTATCCGTCGAAGTATGACGTGTTTTTTGAGGAACATGCAGTGATTGTGGTTTTGGAGGGGGAGAAGAAGTTTACGAGTCCGACGCAGGAGGTGCATGTCGAGAAAGGGGACATTCTGTTTGTTCAGCGTGGTTTTTACCTGATGTCAGAGTCGATTAACGAGGCTTATAAGAGTTTGGTTTTCTTTTTTGATGAGAAGCTTTTGAAGGAGTTTGTTAGCCTGCATCCTGAGCTCTTCAATCCGGCTAAGGCTACACCAGTTCTAGAAAACCCTATTTTGCTGTTGAAATCAGATGATAATTTCGAGAAGTTTATTCAATCGGTTTTCCCTTATTTCCGATCACGGACTGAATTAAAGAATCATTTTCTACGATTAAAGTTTCAGGAGTTACTGCTGCATTTGTTGGAACTGGACAATTCAAAACAACTCCGCGCGATTCTTTACAGCCTGTACAAAGGAGAAAAAGCCGATTTGTCGTTCCTGATGAACAGTTATTATCTTAAACCACTCACACTAAACGAACTAGCACGTCTTTCAGGACGCAGCCTATCCGCATTCAAAAGAGATTTCCAAGACGAATTCAACACCTCCCCAGCGCTTTGGCTTAAAAACAAAAGAATCGATTACGCCGATTTTCTATTGAGAAACAGCACTAAAAACGTTTCGGAAATCAGCACGGAGATCGGCTACGAAAGCGTTTCCCATTTTATAAAGACTTATAAGGAGAAGTTCGGTAGGACGCCGAAGAAGCAGGCGTAATTTGGGATTGTGTTTTGAAAAGCCTAGCTTCATTGTCATAATGTGCTTGCCATGACTACACAGACCGTATTAGATAAATTGAGCAAATCAAAAGGCTATTTTTTCAAGAAATATCCTTTAAAATCAATGGCACTTTTCGGCTCCTATGCACGAAATGATGCCAATGCTAGCAGTGATGTGGACATTCTCGTCGAGTTCTCGGCCCCTGTCGGTTTTGAATTCATTGATCTTGCTATTGAACTGGAAGATGTTCTTCAAACGAAGGTAGACCTTGTAAGCAAAAAAGGATTGAAAGCCCCACTACTGCCTTTTATCGAAAAAAGTTTAATCTATGTCTGAGCGGGCGCCTTCTATATTATTTCTGGATTCGGTTGAAACGGTTCTGGAATATACATTGGGCATGAGCTTTGATGATTTCTTGGCAGATCGGAAAACGCGGGATGCGGTGATTAGGAACATTCAAGTCTTGGGTGAAGCCGCCAATCGCGTTCCAAAAGACATTCGTGAGCAATATCCGGAGATTGAATGGATGCGGATCATTAGATCAAGACATATTCTGGTGCATGATTATGCCGGAATTGATTACGAAATCGTCTGGCGCATCATCGAAATCCATTTGCCTCCTTTGAAAGATGTGCTGCTTAAAATGACCGTCGGGCGCTAAGTCGTAACCGCCAATAACAATTTCCGCTCAAACTTATCTGAAAAACCAAAATCACTATTTTTTGAACCTTTAACGTTATCGTTATTCGGTTGAATTTGTGGTAATTTGTAATCTCAGTTCTCCTTTTGAGAAAAGGGCGGTTTGGATCGCAATTTCTTAGAAGTCAGTCTTGAAGAGGCGAAATTTTAATAATAAAACAATGAGTAATCAAGCAAGTACCCTTTTCGACAAGGTGTGGGACGCACACGTTGTACGCAAAATTGAAGATGGTCCGGATGTGTTCTTCATCGACCGTCACTTTATCCACGAAGTAACCAGCCCGGTTGCGTTCCTGGGTCTGGAAAGCAGAAATATTGGTGTAATGTATCCTGAAAGAACATTCGCAACTGCCGACCACAATACACCGACAATCAATCAACACCTTCCGGTTCAGGATGCGCTTTCTGCAAATCAATTGAAAGCACTGGAAACCAACTCATTAAAATACGGAATTTCACACTGGGGCCTTGGCCATGCCAGAAACGGAATTGTGCACGTGGTGGGCCCAGAAAATGGAATTACACTTCCCGGCATGACGATCGTTTGCGGGGATTCACATACATCTACACACGGCGCTTTTGGCGCAATTGCCTTCGGTATAGGCACTTCTGAGGTTGAAATGGTGCTTTCGTCGCAATGCATCATGCAGCCGAAACCTAAGAAAATGCGTGTGAATGTTAACGGAACATTAGGAAAAGGAGTGACGCCGAAAGACGTGACGCTTTATGTTATTTCCAAACTGACAACAGCCGGCGCAACGGGTTATTTCGTTGAATATGCAGGAGACGTTTTCAGAAATATGAGCATGGAAGGCCGTATGACGGTTTGTAACATGAGCATTGAAATGGGTGCGCGCGGCGGTATGATCGCTCCGGACGAAACGACTTTTGCATACATTAATGGCCGTGACCAAGCTCCAAAAGGAGAGAAGTGGGACGAGGCGCTTGCTTACTGGAAAACACTGAAAACAGACGAAGGTGCTGTTTTTGACAAAGAATATACTTTCGACGCTGCCGACATTGAGCCCATGATCACTTACGGAACGAATCCGGGAATGGGTCAGGGAATTTCCAGGAATATTCCGACTTCGGAACAAGTTGAAGGCGGAAAATCTACCTACGATAAGTCGTTAGCTTACATGGGTTTTCATGAAAATGAATCCATGTTGGGCAAGAAAATAGATTATGTTTTCATCGGAAGCTGCACCAATGGGCGCATTGAAGATTTCCGGGCATTTGCTTCGATCGTAAAAGGTCGTAAAAAGGCTGATAATGTGACGGCTTGGGTTGTTCCGGGTTCACACATTGTGGAGGCTCAGATTAAAGAAGAAGGGATTTTGGACATTCTTACCGAAGCTGGATTTGAGCTTCGTCAGCCAGGATGTTCGGCTTGTCTGGCGATGAATGATGACAAAATTCCGGCTGGAAAATATGCTGTCAGCACGTCAAACCGCAATTTCGAAGGTCGCCAAGGCCCGGGCGCGAGAACGCTTCTCGCTAGCCCGTTGGTGGCTGCGGCTGCGGCAGTGACCGGCGTTGTTACAGACCCACGTGATCTTCTTTAATTCAAACCAGACATTAACATGGCTTACGATAAATTCACAGTTTTAAAAAGTACGGCAGTTCCTTTGCCGATAGAAAATGTTGACACTGACCAGATTATCCCTGCGCGTTTTCTGAAAGCGACCAAGCGCGAAGGATTTGGCGACAATCTTTTCCGCGACTGGCGTTACAATGGCGATGATACGCCGAAGACGGATTTCGTCTTGAACAATCCAATTTACAAAGGAAAAATCCTGGTAGGCGGGCACAATTTCGGAAGCGGATCGAGCCGGGAGCATGCTGCCTGGGCGATTTATGATTATGGTTTCCGTTGCGTCGTTTCCAGCTTTTTTGCAGATATTTTTAAAGGTAACTCATTGAATATCGGTATTTTGCCTGTTCAGGTGAGTGCAGAATTCCTGGATAAAATTTTCCAAGCTATTGAGGCTGATCCGAATGCAGAATTCGAGGTGAACCTTGATGCGCAGACGATCACGATCGTGGGCTCCGGCGAATCTGAATCTTTCGACATCAATGGTTATAAAAAACATAACATGATGAATGGCTTCGACGATATCGACTATCTGCAAGCCATGAAAGGGGAAATTAAGGAGTTTGAAGCACAGAGAATTTATTAATAGCCGACGGCCGCACGCCTCCTATGAACAGCCGCTATATTGAAATAATGGACACGACACTCCGCGACGGTGAGCAAACCAGCGGCGTGTCGTTTTCCGCATCAGAAAAGTTGACGATTGCCCAGATCCTGTTGCAGGAAGTGAAGGTGGATCGCATTGAAATCGCTTCTGCCCGGGTTTCGGAAGGGGAATTTCAGGCGGTTCAGAAAATCACGGAATGGGCGAAAGTTTATGGTTTTCTGGATAAAATTGAAGTCCTGACGTTTGTAGACGGTGACGCTTCCATTAATTGGATGCTGCAATCGGGTGCGCGGGTGATGAATCTTTTGACCAAAGGTTCGCTGAATCATTTAAAACATCAGCTCAAAAAATCACCTCAGGAGCATTTTGAAGACATTCGAAAGGTAATTGAGCTGGCTGAAAACAGCGGTATAGATTGTAATGTCTATCTCGAAGATTGGAGCAATGGCATGCGGAATTCGCCCGAATATGTGTTCCAATCGCTTGATTTCCTAGTTACCCAGCCGGTAAAACGGATTTTGCTACCTGATACGCTGGGCATTTTAACGCCTTCGGAATCCTATACTTTTGTAAAGTCCATCGTTGACCGTTATCCAAACAGCCATTTCGAATTCCACGCGCATAACGACTATGACCTGAGCATTGCGAATGTCATGGAAGCATTGCGAGCTGGGGCGCACGGGCTGCATTTGACGGTGAATGGCATGGGTGAAAGAACGGGCAACGCCCCGCTGGCGAGCACGATTGCCGTGATCAATGACCTCATGCCGGAGTTCAAAACGTCTGTCAATGAGCGCTCATTATACACGGTTAGCAAGCTGGTTGAAACATTTTCTGGTGTCCGGATCCCATCTAATAAGCCAATTGTCGGTGAAAGCGTTTTTACCCAGACTGCTGGCATCCACGCCGATGGTGACAAAAAGAACAATCTGTATTTCAGTAAGTTAATGCCTGAGCGTTTTGGTCGTCAGCGGCTTTATGCTTTGGGCAAAACTTCCGGAAAAGCGAACATTGAGAACAATCTGAGAGATCTGGGAATTTCACTTTCAGACTCAGATCTTAAAAAAGTAACGCAGCGAATCATCGAACTGGGCGACCGCAAAGAAGCGGTGACGCCAGAGGATTTGCCCTATATCATTTCTGATATTCTGGCCAGTAATGCTATTGAGGAGAAGGTTGTCATTGTCAATTACGTGCTCACGCATTCTAAAAATTTAAAGCCTTCTGCCACATTGCAAATCAGGTTTGAAGAAGAAATTTTCGAAGAAAATGCCCAAGGCGACGGTCAGTATGACGCCTTTATGAATGCGTTGAAGAAAATATATTGCCGTAAAGGAATCAGTTTGCCCATGCTGACGGATTATGCAGTGCGCATCCCACCCGGTGGAAAAACAGATGCCCTTTGCGAAACGATCATTACTTGGGAAATCAACGGCAAAGAGGTAAAAACCAGAGGATTAGACTCCGACCAAACCGTCTCAGCCATCATGGCCACGCAAAAAATGCTAAACCTAATAGGCATTCCCGCTGGCCCGGAACTAATCGGCGAGATTCCGCTGGTTAGCGTAATTTGAAGTTTTGTTATAGATCAAATATAAGATTTGCCGCCGCTTTTGGCGAAAATGAAAATGTTTAAATAATTGATTATCAATTCAAACAATTAATGAAGAAAAATATTCTAATCGTTCCGGGGGATGGAATCGGACAAGAAGTTACAGAAGTTGGAAAAAGTGTTTTGGTGAAAATTGCTGAGAAGTTCGGACATGAATTCAGCTACGACGAGGCATTGATGGGCCACGTTGCGATTGAAGCAACCGGAAATCCGCTTCCTGACGAAACCCTCGAAAAAATGCGCAACTCGGACGCGATCCTTTTCGGCGCCGTGGGCCATCCTAAATATGACAACGATCCGACCGCCAAAGTTCGTCCGGAGCAGGGCTTGCTGAAAATGCGTAAGGAGCTTGGTTTGTATGCCAATTTGCGCCCTATCAAGTTGTTTGATGAGCTTTTGAGTGCGTCTTCGATTAAGCCTGAAATCCTGAAAGGTTCGGATATTCTTTTCTTCCGTGAGCTTACGGGTGACATTTATTTCGGTGAAAAAGGCCGTAAAAACGATAATAACACTGCCTACGACATTGCGGAATACAGCAGATACGAAGTAGAGCGCATTGGCCGCAAGGCATTTGAAGCGGCGCGCACGCGTGGCAAAAGATTAATGTCAGTTGATAAAGCTAACGTTTTGGAAACAAGCCGTTTGTGGAGAGAAGTGATCCAGGCGATTGCTCCTGAATATCCGGATGTTACGGTTGAACACCAGTTTGTGGATTCAGCGGCAATGTTGCTGATCAAAGATCCAAGACGCTTTGACGTTGTGGTAACGGCCAATTTGTTCGGAGACATTCTGACGGATGAAGCGAGCCAGATTGCAGGTTCAATGGGCATGCTCGCATCGGCTTCGGTAGGAGATAGCACGGGCGTTTACGAGCCTATCCACGGTTCTGCGCACGACATCACGGGAAAAGGCATTGCTAATCCGCTGGCCTCTGTTCTTTCTGCTGCATTGTTGCTGGACATTTCATTTGGCTTGAAAGAAGAATCGGATGCGATTATCGCAGCGGTTGATAAGCTTTTGAAAGATGGTTTCCGTACAAAAGATATTTCTGATGCTTCAACGCCTGCGCATTTGCTTTTGAACACGCAATCAGCTGGTGCTGAGCTTTTGAAAAGAATCTGATATAAAAGAAGTTTTGCCAAATAATATTTGTTTGAAGGAAAACTTATGTTTTATTTGCAGAACAAAATGTTGTTAGCGAATTTTCGCAACCTGATATCATGAACGCACTCGCATTGAACCTTAATCTCCTGAATTTGCTGATACCGTAAATACGGGAAAGGTTATGTTTTGATTCGTTTGAAACCCTTTCTCTAATCCGGAAAGGGTTTTATATTGTTTGAAATTTATTAAATTCGTATCCATTAAAATTTTAATACCCACCAATGAGTAATCGAGTCCAGATCTTCGACACAACTTTGCGAGACGGCGAGCAGGTTCCAGGCAGCCAATTAACGACAGAAGAAAAGGTTGTTGTAGCCAAGCAGCTCGAAAAACTCGGTGTAGACATTATCGAAGCCGGCTTCCCGGTTTCAAGCCCTGGAGATTTTAATTCTGTTGTCGAAATATCCAAAGCAGTGCGCGAGCCTATCATTTGCGCGCTTTCGCGGGCGGTGCCGGGCGACATTGATGCAGCTGCTAATGCATTGCAATATGCACGTCGCGGACGCATTCACACGGGCATCGGTTCTTCGGACATTCACATTCAGCACAAATTCAATACGACACGCGAAAAGATCCTCGAAAGAGCGATTACGGCCACGAAATATGCAAAGACCAAGGTTGAGGACGTGGAGTTTTATTGCGAAGATGCAGGACGTGCGGATCTGGTTTTCCTTGCGCAACTTGTTGAAGCTGTCATTGGTGCAGGCGCGACGGTGGTGAACATTCCGGATACGACGGGATATTGCCTTCCGGACGAGTATGGTTCCAAAATCAAATACATTTTCGAGAACGTTTCGAACATTCATAAAGCTGTTATTTCCATTCACTGCCATAATGATCTTGGCCTTGCAACGGCGAACTCAATTGCCGGCATAAGCCAGGGCGCGCGCCAGGTGGAAGTTACAATCAATGGAATTGGTGAAAGAGCCGGAAACACTTCTTTGGAAGAAGTTGTGATGGCATTAACCGTTCATAAGGAGCTTGGTTTGGAAACGGGAGTAAATACACAATTTATTTATCCAACGAGCCAGCTGGTTTCCAAAATGATGCGCATGCCGGTTCAAGCAAATAAGGCGATTGTAGGACGTAACGCGTTCGCACATTCATCCGGAATTCATCAGGACGGTTTCTTGAAACACCAATTGACATATGAAATCATGAACCCGCAGGATGTGGGCGTGGACAAATCAGACATCGTGCTTACAGCCCGCAGCGGTAGACATGCTTTGAAGCACCGCCTCGAATTACTTGGATTCAGCTTCGACAAGCCAGCATTGGACGAATTGTATACAAGATTCCTTGAAGTGGCCGATTTGAAGAAGGAGGTGAACGACGCAGATCTGGTTGATTTAGCACGTACAGCCATCCCTGTGGAATAATTAGAAAATCATTAAAAAGCATAACCCATTGAATCTGAATTTGATGTTTTAAAGAATTATTTGTAACATTACATATTCAATAACATCCATCAGATTGCAAAAAGCCCTCGGTGATTCTGACTAAGGGCTTTTTTCTTGTTACAGGATAATGGTTCGGTTGCCGTGAATGAACACGCGATCATTGAAAACCAGCTTCAACGCCTTCGACAAAACGCCCTTTTCCGTGTCCCTTCCCAATGTAGCCATATCCGACGCAGTTTGCCGGTGATCCACTGATTTTACGTCTTGCGCAATGATGGGCCCTTCGTCCAGATCGTTGTTTACAAAATGCGCCGTGGCCCCAATAATTTTGACACCACGCTCGTATGCTTGCCTGTAAGGATTAGCGCCGATAAATGCCGGAAGAAACGAATGGTGAATGTTGATGATCTTATCCGGGAATTGATTGACAAAATTTGGCGTGATAACGCGCATGTATTTGGCCAAAACCAGATATTCCGGCCGGTAAATGTCCAGTGTTCTCAAAATAGCTTCTTCGTGCTCTTCCCGCGTGCGGTTTTCGTGGGAAATGAAGTGAAAAGGAATGCCAAATTTGCCTACGAGCGGCTGTAATGTGTTGTAATTGCTGATTACGGCCAAAATTGTGGCATCCAGCTCGTCAAATGCGTATCTGATCAAAAGTTCGCCTAAGCAATGGTGCTCCTTAGTCACCATAAGCACAATGTCCTTTTTCTTTTTAGGATTGATGCGAAGGTTCAGGCCGGCAGGCAAGTCAGATTTCAGAACGTCCATTAACTTATCAATGTCCGTCTCGCCCTCAAACTCCGTCCGCATAAAGAAATATTTGGATGGGCTTACATATTCATCATTGCGGATAATGTTCTGATTATGAGCAAAAAGGATGCGGGTAACCTGGTAAATCAAGCCCTTGTGATCGGGGCCGTCCATTAATAGGATATGTCTTTGGATCATTCGTTTTAAACTAAATGGACTTAAAATTAGTATTTAACCCGTTATCTTTTCCAAAGGTCACGGTAACTAATCGTCTTCCAGGCCTGTTTCAATAATTGACAAAGATATTTACCAATATGGCAGAAGAACTAATAGTACCCACAAGCACAGACAGAGCGACGGTTTACAGAGCCCTGTTTCCACAAATTGAAGCATTAGTAACAACAGAAAGTGACCTCATCGCCAATCTGGCTAATGTTGCTGCGGCGTTGAAGGAAGCATTCGGCTTCTTTTGGGTTGGATTTTATATCGTAAAAGAAGGCCAATTAGTGCTCGGGCCATTTCAGGGCCCGATCGCCTGCACGCGCATTGCATTCGACAAGGGTGTTTGCGGAGCCAGTTACTCCCAGAAAAAAACATTAATAGTGCCTGACGTTGAAGAATTCCCGGGCCACATTGCCTGTAATTCCGCTTCCAAATCAGAGATCGTTTTACCCGTTTTTCACCGGAATGGAACTGTGGCTATGGTGCTGGATGTGGATAGTGATGAATTAAATGATTTCAGTGAGGTCGATGCCGAAGAATTAGGCAAGATTATCAGACTTATCGAGCGAAAACTATAATTGATTTAAAGCAAAAAGCCCTGCTACGGTCTCGTAACAGGGCTTTTTGTATGGTCTTTGGCCTAGTTCAAAGAAAACATCGGCAACCTCAGTGCAACCACATTGTTGAACATGAGTTTGGAAATTTTTGGATCCATATAATCAATCAGCGGGAATTCAGACACAAGTGACATTACTTCAAACTCGCTGTCTGCTCTTACCACGCACCAAAGTCTGGAGTAATCTTCCGAAAGGGCATAGGACATCAGCCGTCCCTGCTCCATCATTTCATTAATCTTTTTTCTTTGAGCAGGTATTTTCGCTGTAAAATCTTCCGACATAACAGCCGGAAGTTGAATTTCAACCATGTATTGGCTCATAGGTGATAGAAGTTAGGTGTACAGAAATACCTTAGCGTTTACTTCACTTGTAATAAAAGGATATGTATCAATGATTAGTTCCTGCATGTAATGTAGCAAACATTATCAAAAAACCTTTTTTACTTTTTCCAACCATTTCAATGTGCATCGTGTCAAACCTAATACGAATTGCCCTGGTCAGAATTGTGCAATGCGTTAGCCATGAAGCAGTATTCATCTATCTTTGGGATAGCGGTGCTGATTTTTATAACAATAAACCGAACGAAGCACCCCTAAACTTCGGATGACCTTTAACGAACAGGAATTAGTGCAAGGCTGCAAGCAGCGCAACCGGTCTGCCCAAAGACAACTTTATGATGTCTTCGGGGGCAAGCTGTTTGCTATATGCCTGCGTTACACTAAAAACCGGACTGATGCTGAGGATGTTTTACAGGATGCTTTTATTAAAATTTATGAAAATATAGATTCATTCAGAAACGATAGTCCATTAGAGTATTGGCTCCGTTCTGTAGTAGTGAACACAGCATTGAACCATCTGAGGCAGCAGAAATATCTGAAAGACCTCGATGACATTGATTTATACCATAATGGCATTGCTGATAGGGAAGTAACATTGGGGGATTTTCAGTTGAAACAACTTTTGGAAGTCATAAAAGAGTTGCCAACCGGATGTCAGACCATATTTAACCTGTATGCCATTGAAGGTTATCAGCACAATGAAATAGCCCAAAAGCTGGGCATATCAGAAGGAACCTCAAAGTCGCAATATGCGCGGGCGAGAGGGCTTCTTCAACAAAAATTGAACAAAGAAAAAAGATTTAATGATGGATCCGTCCGAGATAAACAACTTTGAAGATCAGTGGCGAAAGGCTTTGAAAGAAGCCTCCGAGGCTCCTCCTCAATCAGTTTGGGAGGGCATAGAAGCGCGTCTCGATCAGCAGGATAAAGGAATGATATTGCCGCTTTGGTGGCAGTCATCGAAGATATGGTATGCCGCAGCCTCTATTGTAGCACTGTTGCTGGTAGGCGGTGGGATTTGGTATTCCAATTCAGGAATGAGCGAAAATAAAATCAATACTGAAATTGCTGCCAAACAAAATGCAAAAGAGACTGTAACGACTGACAAGCAGACGCCGGAGGCTGGAACAGGAGAGGCTGAAACAAGCGCAGATGCAAAAGCCAATCCACAAGCCGAGACAAGTGCTCCAACTGAGAAAAGTCAACAAACTGAAACAAGCGCAGATGCCGGTCAAGAGCAACTGGCAGTTGTGAAAAGCAAGAAGGGAAGCTCAACAGCTATTCGTAAGCCTGCCATCAGCAATGCAAATCAGACATTAGCATTTGAAAGATCGACAGAAAGCGCCGCTTCGACGTCAGCCGAAAAACCAGCTTTTACGGACACTAAGACACCGGCGGCTTCGGTCATAGATAACAATGCAGGCGTTGCTAATGGTGTGGCAGATGTTGCTAATGCTCCGGCAAATGTTGCGAATGCTCCGGCCGAATCCACAATGGCGCTCGCATTATTGCCTACAACGCCTTACAGCGACCTGGACATTCACATGCAGAAGCGCTATGTGTTTTTCCAGCCTGACGTTATCAAGGAAGAGCCTCTTGCACCAGCAAAACAAACCGAATATTACGCTGGGCTAAGCCTTATGCCGGCTTCTTTCAATCCTAATCTTACTATAAAGGAAGCCCCTGTGGGCTTTTCAGGACAATCATTATCCATGCGGAGAGCTGTTTCCGGAACGAGCGAAGCAGGTGCCTCTTATGCCGTACAAACACAAGGTGGGATGAAAATTTCCAAGCATTGGTCCCTGGAAATGGGTGTGAGTTATCTGAAAGGCAATTCGACTTATGAAGGCGGCGGCTATGTTTTGAATGCATTCAGCAACAAGTCTGCGAATGTTTTGGAGAATGCCTATGCAGGCGTAGCGCCGGGTTATGCAGGATTGAATGGGGATAAAGCCGCGGATTTTGTTAATAACGGCGCACTTTATATTGATGTGGACAAAGCAGTAAGTAACAATTATCAATATTTGCAGCTGCCCGTCCAGGCCGGATTTACGATTTATCCGGAGAAAAAGTTTAACGCTTCTATTTTGGGCGGTATGATGGCTAATTTCTTCCTCAGCAATGAGCTGGAATCAGCGTCAGGTGAAATTATCACTACCAAGGCCAGCGATGAGATTTACAGAAGCATGAACTGGGCAGCCACAACCGGCCTGCGGTTTAATTACAGGCTTTCCCCGCGCTGGAATGCAAACCTGACTGGGTCGTACCAGAAATCGGTAACCTCTGGTTTCCGGTCTACGCAGAGCTTGGATTCACGCCCGTATCTGTACGGCGTTTCATGGGGAATGCGCTATTCTTTTTGAAATAAATCCAAATCAGTTCCAACCATTTTTTGATTTTGAGTTTCTAGGATAATGTAGATTAAAAACAATCTATTAGCCATGAACAAGATTCTTAAAACATTACTAATCCCAGGAATCATTGCCGGTACGATCATCAGTTGTACCAATGACAATCCGGGTCCGGATAATTTACCGGACCCGATTTATCCGGTTCAGGTTCCGTCCCGCATTTCAGCAGGGACAAATGAATTTTCATTTCAATTCTTTCACACCTTACAGCAGACAGAGGCTTCGGACAAAAACCTGTTCGTATCACCGCTGAGCCTGCATATGGCATTGGGCATGCTGCTCAATGGCGCCGAGAAGGAAACAGCCGACGAAATACTGAAAAGCCTGCAAATGGAAGGCGTTTCGCTCACAGATCTTAATAATGCTTACAAAACGCTGCTGAACGATCTGCCCATTGCAGATTCGAAAGTGAGCCTTGGCCTGGCAAATTCCCTTTGGTATAAAAGCGGTTTTAATGTACAGCCCGACTTTCAATCTGTTTTGAAGAATTCCTTCAATGCAGAGGCAACCGGTCTTCCGTTCGATGATGCAGCCAAAGACAAGATTAACCAATGGGCAAGCGACAAAACGAATGGTAAGATCAAAAAAGTGATAGAAGAGATCAAGCCTGAGCACGTCATGTTCCTGCTGAACGCATTGTATTTCAAAGGAGACTGGAAATATCAGTTTGACGCCAAGAATACCAGAGAAGAAACATTTAAGCTGGAAAACGGAAGCGGTAAGCCAGTTAAAATGATGTTTACCAAATCAAAATTTAAAACAACCAGCACCGAAACTTATTCGGCGGTCCAGCTTCCTTATGGAAACGGGCAGTACAATATGACATTACTCGTTCCGAGAGGACAAAATACGGTGGATAAAATGCTCACAAGCTTCAGTGCAAGCGACTGGGACCGGATTCGCACAGGAATGCCGGAAGCGAACATTGAGGTAGGCTTACCCAGGTTTACATTAGAATATTCGGCGCAGCTGAAAGAAACTTTGAAAGAAATGGGCATTCAAAAAGCATTTACTACCGAGGCCGAACTGGGCAAAATAAATCCGAAAGCGGACCTGTTTGTGGATTTCGTGAAGCAAGACGCCTACTTAGGCGTTGATGAAAAAGGAACAGAAGCTGCGGCGGTGACTTCGATCGGCGTGGGCCTTACATCAGTTGGCCCGAACCAACAGGTGCTTTGTGATCGTCCGTTTGCATTGATCATCAGCGAAAATACATCGAATACGATACTTTTCATGGGCAGGATCAAGAACCCGGAAAGCAAATAGCAGGGTCTTTCAGCTATTAAGATATTTAAGATAAAAAATGCCGGTAGTCCTGGCATTTTCGGGGTGCGTTATCGTCCGGAGGCCTTGCTTTCGGACGATTTTGTTTTGTATTACAACCAATTACAAAATCAGCGTGTCATGCAATAAGTTAAGTTTAAATGTAATTATTGCTGGCCTCTATAATCTAACTGCTATGAAACCTAATCCTTTACTCTTGTTATTATTTCTTGCTGCAATGTGCTGGTCATGCAACGACCAATGCAAGGAAACGCGTATTACCAGGCGTTTTACCAATGTTACACACTCTCTTTTGGAGCTGCGGACCATGGTTAAGAACGAATCACCGAGAGCGCTGGAACGGCCGGGTAAAATGTACATTAAGGGCGATTATCTTTTTGTAAATGAGATCAAATCAGGCATTCACATCATCAATAACAAAGACAAATCGCACCCCGAATTTATAACCTTCATTCGTATCCCGGGAAACGGTGATATGGCTGTTCGTGACAACATTCTGTATGCCGACAGTTTTTCGGATCTCCTCGCGATTGACATTAGCGACCCTGCGAATCCAAAAGAAATGCAACGGATTAAAAATGTGTTCAAAAACGGCCTTTTCGATGGGGGCACCTGGACATTAAACGAAACAACAGGCGCTATCAACGATCAGAATGTAGATTTTGTCACTGAAACGGTGACTGTAAATTGCGAGGAAGGTGTAAATCCCGGCTGGTGGGGCGGATGGATGAATGACACCTTTGCCCAGTCTTCGTTTTCCGGAGCATCGTCATCGTCATCGGCGCCCAGTTCTGGCGGAAGCAGCGGGAAAGCAGGCTCTATGGCGCGGTTTGCGCTGCATCAGAACTTCCTTTATACAGTGACGCAAAACAGCCTGCATCTTTTTGACGTTGCTATCCCCTCGAAACCAAAAGACTTCTCAACCATAAACTTCGGATGGGGCATTGAGACCATTTTCCCGCACGACAACAAGCTTTTCATCGGCTCCAACACCGGAATGTTCATTTTTGACAACAGCAATCCGGCCGAGCCAAAACAACTCTCCACATTCCAGCATGGCCGCGCGTGCGATCCGGTGGTGGTGCAGGATAACATTGCCTATGTAACGATCAGGACCGGAACATTTTGCCAGGGATCGCAGAATCAGCTGGACCTTGTAGATGTAAGCAATCCTTCCTCGCCGCAGCTTATCAAAAGCTATCAAATGGAAAATCCGCATGGTTTGAGCATTGACTCGCCCATATTGTTCCTTTGCGAAGGCAAGCATGGGCTTAAAGTTTTTGATGTAAAGGATAAATTCAAAATCGACAAAAATCTGCTCGCTCACTTCAAGGATATGGACGCCTTTGATGTGATCTCATTGGGAAAAACATTGCTGCTAATCGGAAAGGACGGGTTTTATCAATACGATTCCAGCAATCCGAAGGATCTGCGAATGCTTAGTAAAATTCCGGTCGGCAAAGCGATCTAGGCATTCCTCCTCAAAACGATCCTGATGAAAAAGTTAGCATTTCTAATAATGGCAAGCTCCTTGCTCATGGCGAGCAGTTTGCATGCGCAGAACAACATTCCGCTGAAATACACGAACCATACCGAATTTGGCGGCCTGTTTGGCAGGGTAAAATATGCCTTTCAAGGCAACCCCGGCCAGAACCAGGTGGATAACAGGTTAAATCTGACATTACAGACATTCAACGGAGTCATGCTGAGCAAACGCCTCGCCGCCGGTGTGACTGTGGGGATAGATTGGTATAAAACAGCGCTGCTGAATCCTATCTCAGCAGGAGTCAGATATGATCTGACGAACAAAGGTGACGTAAAGCTATTCGCAACTGCCGATGCGGGTTACGGCTTTGCATGGTTTCAGGATGACTCGGACGGTTTCGGAACCACCGGCGGGCTCATGTTGAATCCCGGCCTGGGCCTTCGCATGGGCAAGCCGGGCGGCACGGCAGTTACATTCACAATGAGCTATAAACGGCAGGAAGCGCATATTACCAAAGTCCCTCAATGGAATCAGCTGGAACGCTGGGAAGACAGGGTTTACAACCGCTTAGCGCTTAGGTTGGGAATCAGTTTTTAGATCTGGGCAACAGCTGCTTTACTTTTTATGTCGAAAGACTCAATTTCTCTCAAAAACATCGCTTCACCACGGTGATACCAGGCGCGGAATTTTTGCGCCTGGTCCAGGTGTTTAGGTAAATAGTCGAGGATAACAGACAGGTCAAACGATCTCGAAGTGACACCTGCACCGGAAATGACGCCGTCCATGGCATTACATTCCTGTTCAAAATGATTGGGAACGGGCACCATCATTACCGGCTTGCCCAGATACATCGCCTCGCAAACCGATTCAAAACCCGCCGTCGTCACCAGCGCAGTGCAGCTTGCCAGCATTTGGAGGTATTTTTTGCTGTTAATGCGATGAAAAGTTAATGTTTCATCATAAACAAATTCATCGGAAACCTCCGCATTATCCCAAAAACAATGCAATCGCACCTCAGGATGCGCCAGGTGCCATTGGATAATTTGCTTGCTAAGGCTGTGATGTGTCATGTAAACCAGGAAGAAATTCTCCTTAACCGTCTGCATTTGAACCACTTCCTTGCGTAGTAATGGTGGCACAACCGTTATTTTCAGATCATTTCTCGATTCGATCTCCCTGAACGACAACGCAAGGCGCTTGACAGCAAGCCAGGACGTAAGTTTTGAATTGAAATTGATAATCAGCTGATTAACCTTGCTGTTTTTCGGAAAAATGAATTTTGGATGCAGCAAAAGATATTGATGCGCCACACAGACCATTGGAATCTTGGACCGATACAGCAAATTATACAAGCCACTGAACGTCTCGTAAAAACTAATGATCAGATCGGGCTTAATGTCCTGAATAGTGTGATGGATCAGGCGCAGCCCGGCTAAATAGGCGCTATGATTTTTAAGCAAGTTATAAACAGTGGCTTTTAAATTAATCCCCTCAGCCTGGCTGTTATAAACAATGTTAGGTGCAGAGAAATGAAAAACCGGTGCAGCAACCTGTTCCTCAAAAAAAAACGGAATGACGCGTCCGGGCGATACGCCGACCATAGCAGCTGCAACTTCATGTCCGGCATGGCGCAGAATTTGGCTCATTGAAATGGCTTGCGTCAAATGTCCGCGTCCTTCTCCCTGGACCAAGAAAAGGATTTTCATAGGAACCGCTGGTTTTTCCCTGGAAGCAAACTTGAAAATGCAACCTGCTTATCCATGCTAGCCGGGAAGTTTTCAATGATTGTTTTGTCCGCCGATTTTTTAGAAAAACCTTTCTCCTGAACCGTATGCTGGTCATAATATAGCAGGCTCCAGTTTCCTTCAAAATCTTCAACCAATGCACTTAATGTTTCCACCCAGTCGCCGGAATTCATGTACATAATGCCGTCGATTTCGCGGATTGCCGGGTGATGGATGTGCCCGCAGATCACGCCGTCGCAATTTCTGGAACGGGCCAGCTCGGTAAGCTTCTCTTCAAAATCGGTCATATAGTTCACCGCCATTTTCACAGACTGCTTAATGCGCTGTGACAATGAATAATACGATAACCCCCGCCATTCGCGATATCGGTTATAGAGCTTGTTTACCCATAAAAGAAATGTATAACCCATATCGCCCAGGTAAGCGAGCCATTTCAGGTGTGTGGTAATCGAGTCAAAAACGTCGCCGTGTGTAATGTAATATCGTTGAGAACCTGACGTGAGAATGTAATCTTTCCGGATCTGGAAGTGCTTTCCAAGCCTCAGGGGGATGATCTGATCCAGGAAATCGTCATGATTTCCGCGGATGTAAATCACCTTGGTTTTGTTTTCCTCGATCATCTTCAAAACCCGCTTGAAAAACATGGTATGCTTCCGTTTCCAGACCCCATATTTTTTCAATTGCCAGGCATCAATGATGTCGCCGTTCAGGATAAGCTTTTTGCAGGAATAGCTTTTCAAAAAATTAGTAACCTCTTCCGCCTTCGAACCACCTGCTCCGAGG
Organism: Dyadobacter alkalitolerans DSM 23607; assembly: GCF_000428845.1. Taxonomy (GTDB): domain Bacteria; phylum Bacteroidota; class Bacteroidia; order Cytophagales; family Spirosomataceae; genus Dyadobacter; species Dyadobacter alkalitolerans. The sequence goes on from NZ_AUAS01000014.1 coordinate 80,906, forward strand.
TGTAAGTCAGAAATGATGATTGTTCTGAAGTGAGTTGTATCTCCCATATTACAAATATTCTCATTTAACATTACCTGGATGTTACTGGCAGGTTATCAGATGGTTAAGAATTTGGCTACAAACTCTTAAAACCCGCTTGTAGAAGTATTTAGGCGTTATTTGCGGTTACATATGAACTTGAAAAGAATACTTTTTTTATATTTGATTGAACATTATTAAAAAATATGAACAGACTTCTTCTCTTGCTATGCTTACTCAGCACACCCGTTTGCGGACAAAAAGTCTACCTTCCATATGAAGTCGAAAAGGGCCCGGAGCCAATGGGCGGCATTGCTTATTTAAGCCAATTTATTGCGTCCAATTTGCAGATTCCATTTTTAAGCGGGGTGAAGGGAATCAATGGCCGCGTTTATGTGAAAGGAATTGTTGAACCGGATGGAAGCATGTCGCAGCTCGAAATATCAAAAGGACTGGATTCCCTGACCAATAAAGAAGCCCTCCGCCTGATGAGCCTGTATAAAGCCTGGAAACCGGCGACAGTGAATGGAGAGAAAGTGCGGCAATCCATGATTTATCCCATTGCTTTTAAAACACCTCCCAATGCTGCGTTCGACAGTACCAGATCTGCGCTCATAAATTATTTCGATGGCCGTTTCAGGGTTGCAAAAGATCCCAAAAAGTATGAATACAGGAGTGTAATGGCCGTTAATGATCAGGGTTATATCAACAATGATGTGATCTATGAGCAATTGAAGGGATCTAAATGGAAAGAGGTTGCCCGTGTTCCTTTTAAGAAGAGAGAAATTTGGTATCACCCAGATTTTCAGCAAAGTGAAATTGACTCCGTGCAAGCTTACCAGATTATTGCCAGGGATGATAATGGGGCCAGTCACTCGTCAGAAGCCACATTTCAGATGAACGGAAAACTGCTCGCTTACACCGAATACGGTCCTGGCAACAAAGCATCATTGATCAAAAAGTATTACCTGAATGGTATGGTAAGGGATATCACCATTGTTGGTGATAGCGCAAGCCTGCAATTGTCCTGGTATGACAATGGGCAGATCTGCACAGTTACGGAAGTCCCGGCCACGAAAGACAATGAATATCGTGAGCGCATGTTTGCCGATGCCTGGAACAGGGATGGGACTCAGATTGTAAAGGATGGTGAGGGTTATTGGAAGTCAATTACCAGAATCAGCGCATCCAAAGTGCTCATTGAAGAAGGCCCGGTTACAAAGCGTCGGAAAAGTGGAAAATGGTCTGGCAAATGGACAGACGGAACGCTGCATTACGAGGAAACATATGATGATAAGGGAAATCTGCAACAGGGGATCGCTTACGAAGATGGAGAAAAACGGACTTACGATAACGCGATCGTGCAGCCGCAGTTCAAGGGCGGGCTTCCTAAAATGTACAGGTTTTTAGGCGAGAACATCCGTTATCCCATGGACGCATCGCAACGGGGCGTCACCGGCCGTGTATATCTGTCGTTTGTCGTTTGCGAAGACGGCAGCATGTGTGAGTACAAGGTCGAAAGCGGCGTAGGGTTCGGGCTCGACGATGAAGCGTTGCGTGTAGTAAAGAAAATGAGCGGAATGTGGGAGCCTGGCATGATGCGCGGGAAGATTGTCAGGGTCAGATACAATTTGCCAATCAATTTTCAGATGAATTGAATCACCCAATCCGCCACTTATCCAATTCCAAAGCCGGTCAAAAGCTTTGGAATTTTTTTGTACTAAAAATTAACAGAATCTGATCCTGATTCGATAATATTGTGATATCACTTTACTATCATAATATGACCATGAATGAGAAAGAATTACGATCGTCCTCAGGTTATGCGCTCTTTGGGCTGGGCCTGCTTTTAATGTTTGGTGGCGTTGGTCTTGTTGCGGCAGCCGGGACTGTGCTTGGCGGTGGCCTGGTTTTCGGAATAGGGTTTATAATTTTGATTGGCCTCACAGTCATTAACCCCAATGAAGCCGTTGTGACCACCTTTTTCGGTGACTATATGGGCACCATGAAACAAAGCGGCTTGCGCTGGGTTAACCCACTGTTTCGGAGGAAAAAAATCAGCCTTCGCGCTAGAAACCTCAATGGCCAGAAATTAAAGGTAAACGACAAGCTTGGTAACCCCATCGAAATTGCCGCCGTGGTGGTATGGCGCGTGGGTGACACCGCAAAGGCATCTTTTGAAGTGGACGATTATGTAAAATATGTTGAAATCCAGTCGGAAGCAGCGGTAAGGCATCTTGCCGGAGTGTATGCATATGACACGATGGAAGATGAAGACCTGCAGATTCAGGAAGTAACATTACGCGATGGAAGCGGGAAAATCAATGAAATGCTGGAAGCCGAGCTGACCGAACGTTTGAGCCGCGCAGGCATTGATGTCCTGGAATCACGCATTAGCCACCTTGCTTATGCCCCTGAAATTGCGGGCGCCATGTTACAGCGCCAGCAAGCGTCGGCCGTTGTGGCAGCACGCAGGCAGATTGTGAACGGAGCGGTAGGTATGGTGGATATGGCTTTGGCCATGCTTTCCGAAAAAGGGATTGTCCAGCTCGATGAAGAGCGGAAAGCGGCTATGGTAAGCAATTTGCTTGTTGTACTTTGCGGTGAAAAAGCGGCAACCCCGATCCTGAACGCGGGCACTTTGTATCCTTAATATGGCAGAAAAAAAAGCATTTGTTTTACGCGTAAATCCTGATATGCTCAAAGAACTCGAAGCTTGGGCACAGCAGGATTTTCGTAGTTTGAATGGTCAGATCGAATTTTTGCTGAGCGAGGCGCTGAAAAAACAGAAGCGCTCCAAGGCAAAAGAGTAAAAATCGGATCGTTCGGATCAAATATATTAAGTTTGTGTAACTTAGTTGTCGTACTATCTATTTACCAAAATTTTCAGATGAAGCACTTTGTCAGCACATTAATCTTAATACTGCTTACTTTTCAAATTCAAGCCCAAATTCCTGATACATTTCAATGGCTCCCCGACGGGACTGGCTATCGGGATGTTACCGAGCAGGGAATTGTAGAAACTACATTGCCGTCCCGACAAGAGAAAGTGATCGTAGCACAGGATTTACTTAAAAAAGCAGATGGGTCTCCAATGGAAATCAGGAGTTATACCATGAGCCAGGCTGGTGATAAAGTGTTGATATACACCAATACGAAGCGCGTATGGCGTTATCAGACGCGTGGGGATTATTGGGTTTTTGATGTTGCTGGTAAAACATTGAAACAGCTCGGCAAAGGATTGCCCGCATCGTCGTTAATGTTTGCCAAGTTTTCCCCGGATGGGAAAAAAGCAGCTTATGTAAGCAAGCATAATGTATATGCGGAAGACATTCAAAGTGGTGAAGTAAAACAACTTACCACCGACGGCACCGACCGCGTCATTAACGGAACATTTGACTGGGCTTACGAAGAGGAATTTGATTGCCGCGATGGTTTCCGGTGGAGCGGCGACAGCAAATCCATTGCTTACTGGCAACTGGACGCGCGCAAAATTCGCAACTTCCTGATGATCAACACCACAGATTCTATTTACTCATTTAATGTTCCTGTGGAATATCCGAAAGTGGGTGAAACGCCTTCTCCGTATAAGATTGGCGTTGTAGACATTGCAACCGCGCAAACCAAATGGATGAACATCCCAGGCGATCCGCAAAACACTTATGTGCCTAGAATGGAGTGGTCGGGCATGCCCAATGAGCTGGTAATCCAGCAATTGAACCGCAAGCAAAACGAAAGTACACTGTTATACATTAACACAACCGACGGCAGTGCAAAACCATTTTACACAGAAAAAGACGCCGCCTGGATCGATATAAAAAGCCGCTGGGAAAATGACCCGATGGGCTGGGATTGGATTAACAATGGCAAGGAGTTCCTTTGGGTAAGTGAAAAAGATGGCTGGCGTCACACCTATCGCGTGAGCCGTGATGGGAAAAAAGAGACATTGATCACCATCGGAAACTTCGATATGATCAATCCCGTGCGCATTAATGAGAAAAACAATGTCTATTACTTCACCGCATCGCCCGACAATGCTACGCAGACATATTTGTATAAAATTTCATTGGACGGAAAAGGCAAAGCGGAGCGCATAACGCCTGCTAACCAGTCGGGAACACATAGTTATGAGATTTCTCCGGGCGGAAAATTTGCCAGACATCAGTTTTCCAACGCCAAAACGGCCCCATTACAGGAGTGGATATCTTTGCCCAAGCACGTGTCAATCGACCCGGCAAACTCCATTGCACAGTCCACCGACAAGATCAACGCCGCAAAGCTGAACATTGAGTTTTTCAAGGTAAAAACAGCGGAAGGAGTTGAAATAGACGCCTGGATGGTGAAGCCAACCAACTTTGACCCTGCTAAAAAATATCCGATCGTGTTCATGGTTTATGGCGAGCCCGCAGGGAGCACCGTTAAAGACACCTATGGCACTGGCCGCAACCGCCTTTATTCAGGAAGTATGGCTGATGATGGTTACATTTATGCCTCTGTTGACAACCGCGGAACGCCGTCGCCAAAAGGAGCTGCCTGGCGGAAAGCGATTTATAAAAACATCGGAACGATCAACATTAAGGATATCGACGGTGCCGCAACGGCCATGTTCAAGCAATATGCGTTCATCGACACCAGCCGCGTTGCCGTGCATGGATGGAGCGGTGGCGGCTCGTCCACATTGAATTTGTTATTCCAATATCCGCAGCATTTCAAAACCGGCATCGCAGTAGCCGCTGTGGCCAATCAGCTGACTTACGACAACATTTATCAGGAGCGTTACATGGGTGTTCCGCAGGAGAACCGCGAAGATTTTGTAAACGGCTCACCGATTACGCATGCCAAAAATCTTAGAGGAAACCTGCTTTACATTCATGGAACAGGGGATGATAACGTGCATTATCAAAATGCTGAAATGCTTGTCAACGAGCTGATTAAGCACGATAAAGTATTCCAATTCATGCCTTACCCCAACCGCTCGCACGGGATTTCGGAAGGCGAAGGGACATCAAAGCATTTAAGAAGCTTATTCACGGATTATCTTAAAAAGAATTGCCCTCCGGGAGCAAGATAATGTTGAACTGCAAGCCAAAAGTTTGACCCAGATGAGATATTTTCTAAGCATACTAGCAGCGCTGACATGTTCTGTCGGCGCTGTAAAAGCACAACTGAGCGAAGGAACAAAAGTAGGCGTAGCAACCGGAAAAGGCCTTAATACGGACCGTTCCGGTGTTTTTTGGTCATCCCCGACCGAATCCTCAAACGTGATTGGCGACTTTTACATTGACTCATTATGGCACGAAGGATCCGTTAAGCTCAATGCGCCCATGACCCAGTTCGGTGGCATGGAATCAGATAGTCTGGCGGGCATAACCATTCGCTATAACGTCCTGAACGATGAGTTGGAAGTGCTGGCCAAAAAGAATGACGTCCGGGTCATTAAATCCAGTTATTTAAAGAGTTTTGAAACCAAAAATAACGGGACGTCACAACGCTTCGTCAGCGTCAAATCTCTAACTACCGATACGGATCTCAAAGGCGTTTGCGAAGTCCTCAGCTCCGGCAAACTAACCTTGATAAAACACTACAAACCCAGAATCACAAAACCCAACTACAACCCAGGCTTCGGAACCGGCCAGAAAAACACGATTGTGCGGCTGGACAGTGATTATTATGTGATTTCAAACAGCAAGCCAGAGAAGTTTAATGCTGGTAAGAAGGCTGTTTTGGCTTTAATGAGTGATAAAGGGAAGGACGTAGAAGCTTATCTAAAGGAAAACAAGGCCACCCTGAGGAGCGACCTTGATTTGAAAAATGTGTTTGATTATTATAATCAGAAGTAGATCGTTACCTAGCCTGTCACACTGAGCGTAGCCGAAGTGCGTTTACTGCTAGCAGTAAACGCACTTCGGCTACGCTCAGTGTGACAGATAATGGCCTCACGGATAACGAGTTACTTGCCATACAACTTCTTTGCAGCCGCTTCATACTTGTCGCCTGCACTCCATTGCGGAGCCACTTTTCGATCCGCAATTAAGCGAGTTGCATAAGCATAAGCTTGGCTGAATTTCAGTAAATAATTAAAATCAATCGTCTCGGGATTATCCGTAACCTGGTGGTAATTTTTCATGATATCACCATTGAATTCTTTAAAACCAGGCGTGAATGTCGGCGCAGGGATTCCTTCCTTTGCAAAATTCACATTATCCGAACGGTCAAATAAGCCTTGTTCGGGCGAAGGGTCGGCAAAAATGCCCAGGCCGAATGCTTTGCAAGCCGCCTCGATCTCAGCCCGCGCTCCGGTCCGGTCTAAGCCCATTACGGAAACAATGGTCGTGTCATTGTAACCCGCGCCGTCCGAGTTGATGTTAAAAATACATTTGTTCAAAGGCATTAGCGGATGAGAAGCATAATATTTGCTTCCTAGCAAGCCAATTTCCTCGCCTGTCAATGCGACAATCAGCACGGAGCGCTTCGGTGGGTTTTTGGTAAGTGCCTCGGCAGCAGTGAGTAAAGCAACAGTTCCAAAAGCATTGTCCCGCGCTCCATTGAAAATGCTGTCTTCCGCTGTGTAAGCTTGTCCGCCTTGCTTTCCTATGCCAATGTGGTCATAATGAGCGCTTAGCAGCACATATTCTTCTTTCAATTTGGGGTCGGTCCCAGCAATGTAACCTACGACATTATAACTATTTACAGTCTGTGATTTCCGACCGGAGGTTTTGAATTCCACTTCCTTCGCAGCCCTCAATGCGCGCGCATATTTGGCTTCTTTACCATTGATCCAAACGTGCGGAATAGATTTTTCAGCTCCCGTTCCCTCGATCAACGACAATTTTTCACTGGAAAAATTTTTGGTAACTACATTCCACGGGATAGGTGCATTGAACAATTCGATCACCGCAATAGCGCCCTTATCCATCGCCGTTTTCCGCTTTTCATTTGATGTGTTGATGATTTCACGCGGCGTCTGCGTCTCTGCCGTGCCACTTTCCACGAGCACAATCTTGCCTTTCACATCCAGATCTTTATAATCATCCTGATTTTTCGCAGCATTAACCAAACCAAAGCTCGCATAAACGATAGGCGCCTTAACAGTCATCTCATCGCCATTCATCAGGATCCAGTCCACGCCACTTTTCATCACCTCCGCATCCGCAATGATCTCCCCACTTCCATTAGCGCCCATTTTTTCAAAAGGCACATTCTGAAAATAAGTCGAATTGTTTGTCCCATTCCCCGGAACCGGCACCACGCCCAGCTTCCTGAACTGCTCAGCAATGTATCGCGCCGCCACCAGATTCCCCTGCTCCCCAGTCCTGCGCCCCAACAATTCATCCGCCGCCAAAAACCGCATATGGGCTTCTGTGTCAGACTTTTTGATCTGGAATTCGGGAAGTGAGTTAGTTTTCTTTTGAGCGTAGGCTGAATAGGAGGTTAGGCAGGCGAAAAGCGCCGCCGACAATAATATTTTTTTCATGGACAGAGTTTGGTGTTTTATCAACTTGAAGATAGCGATTATCTGTTCAAAATCACCGCAGCTTCCTTCGCGAAGTAGGTTAATATGCATTTTGCGCCGGCTCGGCGGATGCTGGTGAGAACTTCCATCATGGCCCGGTCGCCGTCGAGCCAGCCGTTTGCTGCGGCGGCTTTGATCATGGCGTATTCGCCTGAGACGTTGTAGGCTGCGATGGGAATGTCGAAGTTTTCGTCCAGTTGACGGATAATGTCGAGATAGGACAATGCGGGCTTAACCATCAGCATATCAGCGCCTTCGTCAAAGTCCAGCTGTGCTTCGAGCAATGCTTCGCGCTTGTTGGCGGGATTCATTTGGTAGGTTTTTTTATCCCCGAACTTAGGAGCGGATTCCAGTGCATCGCGGAAAGGTCCGTAGAATGCGCTGGCGTATTTGGCTGAGTAGGACATAATGCTAACGTCCGTAAAGCCATGATCGTCGAGATGTTTACGAATGTATCCAACGCGCCCGTCCATCATATCGCTCGGGCCGAGAATGTCGGCACCGGCTTTTGCTTGCGCGAGCGACATGTTGCCCAGGATTTCCAATGTTGCGTCATTCAGGATTTTACCGTTTTCAACCAAACCGTCGTGACCATCGGAGCTGTAAGGGTCCATGGCAACGTCCGTCATGATGACCATTTCAGGGAATTTTTCCTTGATGGCGGTGATCGCTTTGAGATAAAATGTATGCTCCTGATGGCTTTCAGAGGCAAAACGATCTTTTTTGCTTTCGGGATAATTAGGGAAAAGATCAATGGCGCGGATGCCCAGGTCTGTGACTTCTTTCAGTTCTTCCAGCAAATTATCCAGCGAATAACGGTGGATGCCGGGCATGGATTTCACCTCGATTTTGAGGTTTGCGCCTTCCTGAACGAACATCGGATAAATAAAATCAGAAACCTGAAGCGTCGTTTCCTGAACCAAATCCCTGATGGCAGAAGATTTTCTATTGCGTCGCGGACGACGGGATATATTGATCATGATTGATTGGCTTGCGGCGATCAGCGGTCGGCTGTCGGCATTTTTACTATGTGACTAGGTAAAGAACCATCCGGAAAATGTTAGAGTTTCCGGCGAAAACGTTTTTTGAAATTCTTTACCCAAAATGAGAGGCCTGAATCAGCCCACCATCAACTTGAAACCCTCGCCGTGCAGGTTCATGATCTGGATAGAAGTGTCCTCACGCAGGTATTTTCGCAATTTGGTAATGTAAACATCCATGCTCCGCGCATTGAAATAGGAATCATCGCCCCAAATGGTCTTCAAAGCAAAACTGCGGCTGATCGGCTGATTGAGATTTTGGCAAAACAATTTTAACAATTCCGACTCCTTACTCGTCAACCGCACCGATTTATCATTTGCAGAAAGTTGCTGATGGTCATAATCAAACGTATACTGACCCACCTGAAATGTCTTCGCTTCTTCCGGCGCGTCGGGCTGTTTTTTATAGCGGCGTAAAATGGCCTCAATGCGCAGCAACAGCTCTTCGCGGTCAAACGGTTTGGTTACATAATCATCTGCGCCCACCCGAAAACCTTGCATTGTGTCCTCTTTCATGGACTTTGCCGTCAGAAAGATAATGGGCACGTCGCGACCGGTCATTCGAACTTCCTTAGCAAGAGAAAATCCATCTTTTTTAGGCATCATCACATCGAAAATGCAGAGGTCGTAGGTTTTGTCTACAAACGATTGCCAGCCTTTTTGCCCATCAGTAGCTAAATCGGTAGGAAAGCCTTTATCGATCAAATATTCCTGAAGCAAAGATCCCAGGTTGGCATCGTCCTCGACGAGTAAAAGATTCGGCATGGGGAAGGATAATTAAATTATGTTTGCAAGATAATATTGATAAACCTTCTTAACTCATAAAAAATGTTAAAATTCCTACTTTGGATTGTTGGAATCATCGCGGTCCTGGGCATCGTTTACCTCGTCGGACCGAAAGTTCCGGAAGCTGAACTCACGCCTGTTTTGCCTGCGGTAACCAGTAATTTGACCGCATTGGAAGAAGAAATTAACCAAACCGAAAAGGCCACACCCAACATTAAACCCGACAATGAAGCCCGCATTATCTGGGCCGATTCGTCCGAAAAGCAGAAAACACCTTATAGCGTTGTCTACATTCACGGCTTTGGCGCCAGCTGGGCGGAGGGTGATCCTATTCACAAGGATTTAGCCAAAAAATATGGCGCGAACCTATACGTGGCGCGTATGCACGACGCCGGCATTGCGGATACGAACGCATTGAAGGATCTTACGCCTGAAAATTTCCTGGAAGGGGCAAAACGCGCTTTGGCGATCGGTAAAGTGCTGGGAGACAGCGTGATCATGATCGGAACATCTGCGGGAGGCTTACTAACCACTTATCTGGCTGCTACACATCCTGAGATCAAAGGCGTTGTGCTTTACTCGCCTTGTATTGAAGTCAAAAACTCAACATTGAAGCTCATTACGCGTCCCTGGGGCAAGCAGATTTTGCATAAAGCCATCGGTGAATACAGCAAGTCACGGGACAGCATTCCAGAGCGTGCGCAATTCTGGTTGCAGGGCTATCATACCAATGGCCTCATTACATTACAGCAAATGATGGATGCGATTTCCCGGCCGGAGGTTTTCCAGAAAATCAAGATGCCGATTTTTGTAGGTTATTATTACAAAAATGAAGAAGAGCAGGATCAGGTGGTTTCTGTAAAAGCCATTGAAAAAATGTTCCCGGAGCTGGGCACGCCCGATAATCAGAAAGTTTTGAAAGCATTTCCCGAAAGTGGCGACCACGTGATTGCATCCCGGTTGCGCTCGAAGGATCTGAAAAGCGTGTATGACGCCACAGATCAGTTTTTTCAGCAAAAGCTGCACCTTAAACCAGTAGAAAATAGCGTTTTACAGCCTTGATTTAAGGGCTTTCGAAAAGCGGATCGGGCAAAGAATCTGGTTTAGGAAACCAAAAATGCTTTACTTTGCCGCCTTAAACGGACTATCCTATTAATCATTATAAAAGGAAAACATGGCTTACGGTTTATTAAAAGGAAAAAGAGGAATTATCTCAGGTGCATTGGACGAAAATTCCATTGCCTGGAAAGTCGCACTGAAAGCGAAAGAGGAAGGAGCCACATTCACATTGACCAACGCCCCGATTGCCATGCGAATGGGCGCAATCAACGATCTGGCTAAACAATGCGACGCACAGATTATTCCCGCCGATGCCACTTCTGTTGAGGATATCGAAAATCTTTATACACAATCCATGGAAATTCTGGGCGGAAAAATCGATTTCGTCCTGCATTCGATAGGAATGTCTGTCAATGTTCGTAAAGGAAAATCCTATGGCGACCTGAACTACGAATGGATGCAAAAAGGCATTGATATTTCTGCAATTTCCCTGCATAAATTTTTACAGGTTGGCGAAAAGCTGGACGCGATCAATGAGTGGGGATCGGTTGTAGCATTATCCTACATTGCAGCACAGCGCACGTATTCTTTTTATAGTGATATGGCGGAGGCCAAAGCGATGTTGGAAAGCATTGCACGCAGCTATGGTTACCGTTACGGAAAAGCAAAGAATGTTCGCGTAAACACCATTTCTCAGTCTCCTACCAAAACCAAAGCGGGATCAGGAATCGAAGGTTTTGACGCATTTTATGACTTTGCAGAGAAAATGAGCCCCTTAGGAAACGCAACAGCTGACGATTGCGCGAATTATGCGATCACACTGTTCTCCGATCTGACGAAATTTGTAACAATGCAAAATCTCTATCACGACGGTGGTTATTCGTCAACCGGGATCTCGGAAGAGCTGGTTACAATGATCCAGAATCAGCACAAATAACATTTCACAAAATACATTGCAAAAACCCTTCAAGGCACACGTTTTGAGGGGTTTCTGTTTTTATATAAAATAATGCAGCCGATCGTCCGTTTCGCGTTGTGTAATATTTGTGAACCAGTTAGTTTCGCTCAACAATTTAACCCTATGGATTTAAAGGTGACTATGCCTGTTTGGAAGACTTTCAATGCACAGTGGAAGCTGCTGTTGCTATCCGTTATAATGCTTTCGCTGGCTTCTTGCGGAGGTGATAAAGAACAAGAAAAACCCGCCGCCCCGGATGCGCCGATGTACACATTGGTTTTTTTGGACAAAACGCAAAGCGTACATGTAGACAAGGCCTATGTCAATGATAAATATCGCCAGGCGCTGACCGATATCATTGAAAATAACATGAAGAACAAAGGTGATAAGCTGGAAGTCTATTTTATACACGAAAACACATCCAAAGCCCGCGCATTATCGCTTACTGTAAGAAGTGAAAAAGATAATGTAGAAGGCGTTAATGCCACAGACCGCGAAGGCATTGAAACCGCATTTCAGCTTTCGTTGCAAAAAGAAAAGGGAATTTACCTGAGACAATTGCTGGCCAAGCTTAATCAGCAAAATACAGGTGCATCTAACCAATCAACCGACATTTGGGCGAGTTTGCCCGTCATTGCCAAAGCAGGCGAAAGCGGTTCGGAAGTAAAAGTCTACTATTTCAGCGACATGGTAGAAAGCGTAAAAGGCGCCGACCGCCGCGATTTCCACATCAAACCCCCAAAATCCGACTCCGAAGCCGAGCAGGACGCAAAAGAAGACGTGAAACAACTGGAAAAATACACCATCGGCTCACCGCAGGTAACAATTGTCTCACCTTTCGAAGCCACCGCATCAAGCAAAGAAAACAATCCCCACGTAACACACTACTGGCAAACGTTGTTTCAGGAAATGGGCGGGGTAAGTGTAGAGGAACTTTGAGTAGTATCAGATGTTACGCATCGCTTTTACGTTTTCTGCTTTATTGAAAATGGCTGCTATGGGAATCTTAAATCCTTCCACTACGAAACTTTCGATAAAACCTTGTGAAGAGTTTAGTACAAGTGAATACTCCTCGCCAACTAAATGATATTGTTCAATGGTTTGGTTTTCAGGATCGGCGATCCAATATTCTTCCACCTGATGCGCTTCGTAGTCTTTGAATTTAATTCCTCTGTCCCTGCATTCTGTTGATGGAGAAATGACTTCAATAATTAAATCGGGTGCAGGAAAAAGTATTTGATGCTCTTTGAATAGATCAGCCTTTTCGGGTTTAAAATAACAAATATCCGGCTCATAATCGTTGCGAGTCAGGGTGATCATCATTTTCTCGGCTCCCACAAATCCCAAATCATGTTCTATTGAATAAATGTTGAGAAGTTGTGCAAGCAACAGCATTGCGCGGTTGTGTTGCAGCTTAGCAGGGGAGTGCACAACAATTTCTCCATTAATGAACTCAACCTTTTCTTGTTCAGTAATGGCATTATAAAAATTAATCCGTTGTTCCTGCTCTTCGTTCAGCATAGCAGTAATGGCTTTAATGATGAAAAACGCATTTGGCTCATTGAGAATCTCGGATGCAATGCGTTTTTCTTTCACTGTTTTTAGCATCAGTGTTTCCAAATTTAACAAAATTTAAGTGTAAAAAGGTTGATTCCACGAGGTTACCCAGCCCAATTCTCCCTATCCAGACTCCTATACTGAATGGCTTCGGCTAAGTGCTGCACTTGAATGTCGGGGCTGTCGGCCAGGTCGGCGATGGTGCGGGAGACTTTTAGGATGCGGTCGTAGGCGCGGGCGGAGAGGCCTAGGCGTTCCATGGCGGTGCGTAGGAGGGCTTTTCCCGGGTCGGAAATAATGCAGATTTCCTTGACCATTTCGGGCGACATCATGGCATTGGAATAAATTTCCTTATTATTCCTGAACCGCTCCGTCTGCATTTCGCGCGCTTTGATCACGCGGGCGCGGATCTGCTCGCTGCTCTCGGATTTGCGTGTAGAGGCAATCTGATCAAAGGAAACGGGTGTAACTTCGACGTGAAGATCAATGCGGTCCAGGAGCGGGCCGCTGATTTTGTTGAGATATTTTTGAACAACTCCCGTTCCGCAAACACATTGCTTTTCAGGGTGATTGTAGTAGCCGCAGGGGCAAGGGTTCATGCTGGCGATAAGCATGAAATTGGCTGGAAACTCAACCGTCATTTTGGCTCTCGAAATCGTTACTTTCCGTTCTTCCAAGGGTTGCCGCATCACTTCCAGCACCGAGCGTTTGAATTCGGGCAGCTCATCCAGGAACAGCACGCCATTATGTGAAAGGGATATTTCTCCTGGCTGCGGAAAGCTCCCGCCGCCAACCAGCGCAACATCGCTGATAGAATGGTGCGGTGCCCGGAAAGGCCGCCTGGAAACCAGCGTAGCGCTTTTTCCAAGCTTACCGGCAACGGAGTGGATTTTTGTTGTTTCCAAAGCTTCGGGCAAGCTCAGTGGCGGCAGAATGCTCGGGATACGCTTTGCTAACATTGTTTTCCCGGCTCCGGGCGGGCCGATCATAATTGCATTGTGGCCGCCAGCGGCGGTGATTTCCAGCGCCCGCTTAATATTCTCCTGCCCTTGAACATGCTCGAAATCAGCATCATACTCATTTTGTGATGTAAAAAACAGATCGCGCGTGTCGACAACAATGGGCTGAACATTGGATTTACCTTCAAAAAAAGCAATGGCGTCCGCGAGGGTTTCTACGGGAATAACGTCAACATTGTTGACAATTGCGGCCTCATGCGCATTCTCGGCCGGTAGAATAAACCCTTTATAGCCCTGCTTGCGTGCTTCAATGGCTATCGGCAAGACACCTTTGATGGGCCTCAAAATTCCATCCAGGGAAAGCTCTCCCAGGATAATGTAGTCTTCGAGATTGTGCTGGCAATTTAGCTGTTCCGAAGATTGGAGAATGCAGAGTGCGATGGGCAGGTCATAGGCAGAGCCTTCTTTGCGGATGTCGGCCGGGGCGAGGTTAACCACCAATTTTTGCCGCGGCATTTTGTAGCCATAATATTTGAGCGAGGCTTCAACGCGCTGCTGGCTTTCCTTTACAGAACTATCGGCCAGCCCGACCATATAAAAGCCCATTCCCTGGGCCACATTCACTTCGATCGTAGTGATCGTCGCATCCACGCCGTAAACGGCACTTCCGTAAGTTTTGGCAAGCATGTGTGTGTAGTTTAGTTTTTGGCAAAAATAGCAGGAAATCGGAAAAAGAAATCATTAATCCAATAATGCTTGCCAAAAACTGATAACCACTTGTTACTCAACGACAGCTGAAACGCAAATGTAAGTTGGGATAATTCCGGTGGCCCTTATACGGACTTCGGCATCTTCCGCTTGCGTATTGCCAGTGAGGACCAGGGCAGTGTCTAAACCAAATTTATTACCACCCAAAATATCCGTATGCAATGTATCGCCCACCATCAGAATGTTCTGCTTGCTGACATTCGGGTAATTCTTAATATGCTGGTAAGCAAAAATAAACATCTGAGGATCAGGCTTCCCGAAGCGGATGAATTGCCGGCCAATGGTGTCCTCAATCATTTTAGCCAAGGCGCCAACAGCGATAGATAAGCGGCTTTTTGAAGCAGGGTAAGTCTTGTCCGTATTGGCTACAATCACGGGAATGTTGCGTTTCCGAAGCAAATTTAATGTTTTGGTTAAATCTGTATTCCAGTCGAAACCTTCATCGTCCAGGAAAACCAAGGCATTCACATCTTGCACAGCATTGAGATCCAATTCTCTGATTGACAGGGTTTTCAGGTCTGTTGATCCTATGTAATGAGCGGAGTTGTCCGTTCCCAAATACGCTACCACTCCCTTTCTTACCTTCAATTCAAGATATTCTCTCGCCAACATTCCCGAAGAAATGATACGGTCGGGCGTAACGTCGTCAATGCCCAGTTTAACATAGGATTCCGCCAGCTGCTCAGGGCTCCGCGATGCGTCATTGGTAACCACATAAAAGTCCTTACCCGTCTCGCGCAGGTAAGCAAATGTGTTCTCAATGCCCGGAATAAGGCCATTATAAGTTTTAAGAACGCCAAAAGCATCAAAGAAAATTACTTCATATTTTGAGATTACAGACTTAAAATTGTCAAGGATCATTCTGGTGGTGTCTTAGGAGTGAATAAATTGCGAGCGAAAATCAGGCTATAAATTAAGCGCTCTCAGGATTTTGTCTTCGTCAAAACCTTCGATGGAGGGGAAATAAAGTTCGTATGCTTCCTTTTGTAATTTCGTGCAATAGGACCTGTGGAAGAAATATTTACCATATTTAATCACATAATTTAGAATGAAAAAGCGGTATGCTTCTTTCATAAACCGCACTTCATTGACCGTCAGTGGGTAAACCTGGTGGTATTCTTTCAAAAAAATCATAAAACGGTCCTCCATCAATGGCCCCAGGAGATAACTGAAAACCGTCCTGTCGCCCACATTGGAACAAACCCGGGCAAAAAAGTAAAAGTCCATGATCCTGGAAGAAACGCGGAACCAGTCGTAATCCCATCGCGAATAGAGCTTCAAATCATCGGTTACTGAAAAGTTGCCAATATTCCAGTCGACAAAAACGGGCATTTTATCAAATGAGCTGACGTTCAGGCGCTGGATATTTTTCATAAAAATATCGCATTGCTTGCGCAGGAGCTGGATATAGCCGCGATGTTCATACTGACCGGTGTCTGTATCCAAAATTTCCAGCAAATGCTGAATGTCCGTGCGCAGGTTTTTTGAGGACTTTGGCGTTGATTTTCCTGCCCTCAAACAGGCAAGGTGAAATCTGGCCGTTTCGTTTCCCAACTTCTTGATCTGCTCTTCATTAAGCCTTTTAGGAAGCCGGTTCATGGCTCGGATCGGGTTGTAAAAGACCACCCAGGTATCGACAAAATCTTCCTGATAGCGGTAAGTATAAACCTGGTTATTTTTCACAAGTGACCGCGCGAGCACATTCTCAAACGGATAAAGCAAATTATTGGCAAGCGCCTGAATGATCCTATGGTCTTCTTTGAAATGCTCATATTTGCCAAAATAGGACAGTTTGGCAACAACAATATCGTCGTTATCAAGCGTCACACGAAAGACGTGATTCGTTGACACTTTGGCACTTATATCTTCAACAAACTTAACTCCAATCGAATTATCAAACCCTGCCCAGGCCTTCCGGATAATTTCAGGATAATCTTTTAAACGCATTTATTCTATTATTTGGGCATTGCAAAATGTTGATGCTATGCTCTTTAAGAGCTCAATTCAATGTCAAAGTTAGCAACTTCGGGGGAGCGGACACGAGGCATATATCGAAACTTTGAATAATTTTGCAGGTCAATTTTACCGTATACATTTTGTTCTTCTACTTCTCCCGTTTCCTGGTCCGACTAGCGCTGCCGATTTATTTAAAAAAGCTTTGTGTAACAGGCTTCGAAAAGCTGCATAAGGGGCCGTTGCTCATTGCATCCAATCATTCCGGCTCTTTTTTCGACGCTGTTGTGATCGGTTCAATTTTGCGTCACCCCATTCATACCCTGACGCGCGGTGATGTTTTCAAGAAAAAGGCGGCAGCATTCTGGCTCAGGCAAATCAAACTTATTCCAGTGTTCAGGGGCTCAGAAGGTCGGCAGCATGTGAAAAACCATGACGTTACCGTGCAGGAAGGTCATGATGCGATGAAAGGAGGCGGTGCGGTGGTTGTCTTTTCAGAAGGAATCTGTGTCAATGAATGGAATTTGCGTCCGTTGGGAAAAGGTACAGCGAGAATGGCTTACCAAACCTGGTATGGCGATGATCCGCTTAAAAATATGGGTGTTGTACCAACAGGTGTAAACTACGAACACTTTCGTGGGCCTGGAAAACGGGTCTCTCTGCGCTTTGGAGACGCTATTTTGATTAATGACATCGCAACAGACCCTCAGGAGTACGAAAAATGGCTGCGGGAATTTAACGATATCCTGGAACGGAAAATGAGTAGGGAAGTTTGGTCGATCCCAGCCGACATTTCAAAAGCGGAACGTACACAGCGATTGAATGCATTATTCGGCGATTGTCCGCTTCCACCTAATGGTAATGCGATTCAGAAAGCCATCGGATGGTTCGGGCGCGCAATTCATCGCCCTTTATATCATTTTTTTGAAAGGAAAACTGCCAAGTTAACCGCTAGGTCGGTGTTTTATGACTCGGTTCTGTTTGGTTTGTTAATGTATTTGTATCCAGCGATTGTGGTTTTGCTTTCGCTGATCACAGGATTAATTGCAGGTTGGCCAGCAGCATTGGCATTGTTTTTCCTGCTGCCGATACTAGCCTGGTTTGCAGCCAGATACTAAACTTTCCAAGTTTATAAACATGGAAAGTCTATGGCATGTCGGTCAATCCTTCACCCGGCTCAAACCCATCAGTTTCAGCATCCAATCTGGTAACGGTTTTTGATGTTTTCTCTTCTGAATGTCCAGGAACCAGCCTATTTTCTTCAAAATGGGCAATTTATGCGTTTCCACCAATTCAATCAATGTGCCGTCCGGATCTTCCAGGTAGGCGAAGCGACCCGCAGCCGATTCCATACCGAATGATCTTTCGCTGTCGATGGTGAATGGATATCCTTGTGATTGCAGTTTGGATTTTAATGTATCCATATCAATTGTATCAAAGCACAAATGGATAAAGCCGCAATCACCCCAGAACCGGTTTTCGAAGATTATCTTAGGCGTACGGTCCAGCGCCTGAACAAGTTCGATCTGAACGTTACCCAGCAAACGGCTGAATGCACCGTGCGGCGTAAACTTTTTTCTTAATAACACCCTTCTGAAACGCTGTCCCTTAACCGATGCAGGAATGTCTTCAAAAACACCCGTTTCATCATAAACAACTTCCAGCGGTTGAAGTAAATTTTTATAAAAAACGAGCGATTGATCCATGTCAGAAACGCCCACAACAACGCCGGAAACGCCACCAACTGGTTTTTCGGTTTTTTGAAACCACGTTTCGTCGCTTGTAATCTGAAATGTATTTCCATAAGGATCATTCGCCCAGAATCCCTGTCCTTCCGGCAGCGAAACCAATGGACCCGCATTCTCTTTGGATTGGCTTTTTAACCATTCATGTGCTTTTTTAACATCGGGCGCCTTAAAACGAATGGCATTGATGCCGAGATCTCCGATTTCAATCTTGAAATTCGCAGGCTGCGACTTTCTGCTCGTAAATGACCAGATTTCCAGTCCGCCTCCACCAGCCAGGTTAATAGCCAAAACGGCATGTCTTTGATGCACTTCTCCGCCCGTATAAGGCGTCATCAGCGGCGCTTCGGCCTTTTCATCAAACACCGGCACATCAAAACAAAGCATCTTACGATACCATTTCCATGCGTCCGGCACATTCTGAACACCAATTCCTACCTGTTGAATCCCTGAAATCAGCGGAGTACTCATTCGTTGAAAATTATGATTAGTTAAAGGCTTGATATTTCAATTCCGGGGTTAAGCGGACGACAATTTTACAAAATAAAACGCAAACCAGGCAGCGGTAAGCGCAATTGAGATGAAAATGTGGAGTGTGGAAAAATTTTCTTGGGATACAGAACCTGATTGCATATTTGGTAAACATAATAATTCATATCTTTAAATTAGATTTCCAGAATATTATTTCTAAAAACCTGGATATCAACGCATCCATTATGGTGCCTTCGTCGTATGTGTTACGAGCGCTGTCTCACAAAATAGTAGAATGAACGATTCCGTAGTCATTGCCCCAGTTAGTGAAAGTTTAAGTGAATTTTTGAGTTCGTCTGAGTATTCCAAAGTTTTTGTAATTGCGGATAACAATACGAAGAAGCATTGTTACCCATATTTTAAGGCGGTTTTACCGGTGCATAGCATTGTAAATGTGCCCAGCGGAGAGTCGAATAAATTGTTGTCGACCTGTGAAAAAATATGGGACGCAATGACAAAAGAAGCTTTGGACAGGCATGCTTTGGTGATCAATGTGGGCGGCGGAGTGATTGGGGATATGGGTGGTTTTTGTGCGGCAGTTTACAAACGTGGAATAGATTTTATACAGGTGCCGACGACTTTGCTTTCGCAGGTCGATGCGAGTGTCGGAGGTAAATTGGGGATTGATTTTCAGGGTTTTAAAAATCACTTAGGTGTTTTTACACTGCCTCGAAAAGTGCTGATAGACCCTGTTTTTTTGAAAACCTTACCGGAAAGGGAAATCAGGTCCGGGTTTGCAGAAATTATCAAGCATTGCCTGATTGCAGATGCAGCGAAATGGGAGGAAATCAGGTCAAAGGATTTTGAAGAACAAAACTGGACAGATCTGATCGCACATTCTGTAAAGATTAAGCAGTCAGTTGTAGATGAGGACCCTACGGAGAAGGGTTTGCGCAAAATATTGAATTTCGGACACACGCTCGGGCATGCAGTAGAGACTTATTTTCTTAACAAACCTGCAAACCAGAGGTTGTATCACGGAGAAGCGATTGCAGTGGGAATGATCATGGAAAGTTATCTTTCCTTTTCACGAAAAATGATTGACCAGCAGACGCTTACAAATATTGAAGAGTTTCTTTTTGCTACTTATGGCAAAGTGGACATTAAGGCAGAAGACGTTGAAGAAATCATAAACCTGACCCGTCAGGATAAGAAAAATAAAGGAAAAGAAGTGCGGTTTTCATTGCTAAGGGGAGCAGGGCAATGTGCGTTTGATATAGTGGTTTCTGCTTCTGAAATGCGTAAATCAATAGCTTATTATTTGGGATAATTTTTTAAAATACCTGGCATAAGCTGTTGGTTTTGATGGATTTGTATAAATACATGCTTGATACATATTTTCATAAACCTGACAAATTAAATGCTTATGCTAAGGTCAATTTTTACTTATGCCGCTTTACTCCTAGTCATCATTATAGCGGGCTGTTCCAGTGGTCGGAAAGTTTTTGTGGAGCATGATTACAGCTACGAGACCAACTTCAAGGATTATTCTTCCTATACTTTCCTGGAATGCGAACGCGACACCAACAATCTCTGCACAGAGATTTATGAAGCGATCCGTCGTCAAATGCAAGTGAGAGGCTACAAGCTCACAGCAGAAAAGCCCACACTACTAGTTAATTACGGTATTTTTTATGATAACCTGCGTTATCAGGGTTATATGCAGCCAGTTATCAAAAACTGGGTCGATACAGAAAACGACGGCTTCCGTTACGAACCGATTAAATACGCATTGGATAAAGGAACACTTATCGTTTCACTGATCGACGCCGAAAGTGACCAGGTCGTATGGAGAGGCTATGCATCCGGGATTTTCAAAGGCGTAGAAACCTCAAATAACCATTACAGAAGCGTTGTAAGAAGGATTTTTGACCAATATCCACTCTTTGCAAAGGGCTATGACCCGAGACGTTATAGCGAGGCAGTAGGGCGGTAAACCTACATTGTCACACTGAGCGGAGTCGAAGTGCTTGCACGACGTACCAGCACTTCGACTCCGCTCAGGCTGACAGGGGCATCAACAACCTACCGCAACTTCAAAGTTGCCAGCGTCAAAATCGCCAAAATAATTCCAACAATCCAGAACCTGGTTACAATTTTCGATTCGTGGATGCCTTTTTTCTGGTAATGGTGGTGCAGAGGCGACATTAATAGCACCCTTCGGCCTTCGCCGTATTTTCGTTTAGTCCACTTGAAATAGCTGACTTGAACGATTACGGACAGGTTTTCGGCGATGAAAATTCCGCACATGAAAGGGATAAGCCATTCTTTGCGGATTGCTAATGCTATGACGGCGATAACTCCACCGAGCATCAAGCTTCCGGTGTCGCCCATGAAAACCTGGGCGGGATAAGCATTATACCAGAGGAACCCGACGCAGGCGCCTATAAATGCGGCGCAAAAGATCACCAGCTCACCTGAATTTGGGATATACATGATGTTCAGATATTGCGAGAACTTTGTATTTCCGGATAAATAGGCCAGAACGCCCAGCGTAAGCGCAATGATCCCCGAAACACCTGCGGCTAAACCGTCGATTCCGTCGGTAATGTTGGCTCCGTTGGAAACGGCGGTGATGATGAAAATAGCGATGATCGTGTAAATAACCCAAGTATATTCTTCTGGTAACCAGCCAAATAGTAGGGCTTTATAGTCAAATTCGTTGTTTTTGATAAATGGGATTGTCGTTACTGTCGGGTGGATAATGTCGCGGTAACGCTGGATTTCGCCCAGATTGGAGCTTAGCAACGGTTGCTCGTAAATCCTGATTCTGACATTGTCATTAAAAGAAAGCGTCAGACCCACAATCACGCCTAATCCAACCTGCCCTACAATCTTAAATCGCCCGTGAAGGCCATCTTTGTTGTTTTTGAATTTTTTCAGATAATCATCCACAAACCCGATCATTCCGGTCCAGAGCGCAGTAATGATGAGCAGGACAATATAAACGTTGGTCAGTTTTGCGAACAGCAGTACTGGAATGAGCAAAGAGGCGAGAATAATAAACCCACCCATAGTCGGAGTTCCTGCTTTTTCCATCTGACCGGCCAATCCCAAATCCCGGATAGTCTCGCCCATTTGCTTCTTTCTCAGAAAGTTAATGATGGTTTTTCCATAAGTGGCGGCGATGAAAAGGGATAAAACCGTGGCTCCCAGTGCCCTGAATGAAATATATTGGAAAACACCGGCTCCCGGGATATTGAAGTGCTTGTCGAGATAATCGAATAAGTAATAGAGCATGAATAATGTATTGGGGATGACTTTGCAAAGTTGGTTCTTTTCAAAGACTACGCAAAAAGGCAAATGTGATTTTTAGCACCGATATCAGGAATAACGTTTGGCAAAAGCTTCCAGCAAAACCTCCTTATCATCGAAATGATGCTTAACGCCTTTGATTTCCTGATAATTTTCATGGCCTTTCCCGGCAATTAAAATAATGTCTTCCGGATTCGCCTCTTCAAAAGCCCTGTGAATTGCCTCGTACCGATCCTCAATAACCGATGTTTTTTTGTAGTCCAATGGCGGAACACCTTTTCGCATTTGTTCCAGAATATCCATAGGCTCTTCGTAGCGCGGGTTATCCGATGTTAAAATGACCCGGTTGCTCAGTTTACAAGCAATAGCAGCCATTTTGGGCCGTTTTTCCGCATCCCGGTTTCCCCCACAGCCTACAACCGTAATTACTTTCTCATTTCCGCTCCGCAAATGATTGATGGTTTCCAGCACATTTTCCAAAGCATCCGGCGTATGCGCATAATCTACAATTCCGACAATGTTATGAGCAGAATGAAACTGCTCAAAACGCCCGGGAGGGCTTTTCAGGTTCGAAAGTTCGGTCAGGACAGATTCTGGTTTCTCACCCAACAGAACGGACGCGCCATAAACAGAAAGCAAATTATAAGCATTAAACCGGCCAATTACCCGAAACCAGACTTCCTGATTATTGACCTCCATATGCATGCCCGCCAGCGTATCAGAAATAATTTTCCCTTTAAAACTGGCAAGCGTCTGTAAAGAATAGGTTTCGACTTTCGCTTTTGTGTTCTGGACCATGACGGCGCCGCGGCGATCGTCGACATTCACGAGCGCAAAGGCAGTTTTAGGAAGCTGGTCGAAGAATCCTTTTTTTGCTTTGATATAATTGTCAAACGTCTTGTGAAAGTCGAGGTGATCGTGGGTGATGTTGGTGAAAATGCCTCCTGCGAAATGCAAACCCGTAATTCTGTGTTGTGCAACAGCATGAGAGCTTACCTCCATAAAAACGTGGCTGCATTTGTTTTTCTGCATTTGAGCAAGCAAATCGTTCAGCGCAACAGCATCGGGGGTCGTGTGTGTAGAAGGGATAACTTCATCCTCGATCTGGTTCTGAACCGTAGAAATCAGGCCGCAGCGATAGCCGAGTGCCCTGAAAAGCTGGAAGAGAAATGTAGCAACCGATGTTTTACCATTTGTGCCCGTAACACCCACCAATGTGACCTTTTGAGAAGGATGGTCATAAAATGCAGCGGCAATAAGCCCCATCGCTTCCGCCGAATCCGGAACCTGAATGTAAGTAACATTGTCACTGATTTTTTCAGGAAGTTCTTCACAAAGGATAGCAGTTGCTCCAAGCTCCGTTGCAGTGCCAATGTACTGATGACCATCCGTTTGCGTTCCCCTGAGCGCTACGAACAGGCTTCCGGGCATAACCCTTCGGGAATCCAGAATGATGCTTTTAATTATTACTATATCAGAGCCGGTAACATTAGCGCCGACCACGCCGATCAGGATATCGCTTAAAATTTTTTCTGGGGTGCTCTCCATGAAGGAATTACTGTAATGTTAATAGGATCGTTTTGTTGCCGGCGGCGCTGGTTCCGGGTGGCAGGGATTGCTCCACCACTTTGCCCGAACCTTTAAATGTGACATTGAATCCTTTATTTTCCAAAATATACAACGCATCACGCATGGCCATGCCCTGTAAATCAGGCACATCCCTGGAACTCATATTACGTGTCTGCCAGTTGGTTTTTCCCTTTTTCAGAAGCGATGCAGCTGCATATTCGCTGCCTTCAGGAACGGGTGTCAGTCTAAGTTCCTTGCTGATAATGTTCAGATCAGCCGATCTTCCCGCCCATTTCACGTCTTTCGAAGTTTCAGGCAATGTGTCTTTGATCGGTTTTTGAATGCTAACATCGTAGGCGTAAATCCGGTCGGCAACTTCCTTGAAAACTGGCGCAGCAACGCTTCCTGCGTACAATGTATAGTTGGCGCCCGAGCCCTGAGGCGTATCAATGATCACAATCGCGCTGTATTTGGGCTTATCGGCAGGGAAATAGCCTGCAAATGACGTGTAATATTTTCCGGGGGTATAAATGCCGTTGACTAGCTTCTGTGCCGTTCCTGTCTTTCCTGCGATCTGGTAAAGTTCCGAACTGATATTTTTGGCAGAGCCTGCTTTTACAACGCCTTCCAACATCGTCTTTACTTTTTTAATCGTTTCAGGCGAAGCGATCGGCTTGTCTTCAACATACGGTGGAATTTTATCTTCCACACCTTCCGCATTCCTGATCTCGCGCACAATCATGGGCCTGACCCAATAACCATCATTCGCAACGGCATTGTAGAGCGCCAGCGTTTGCAGCGGAGTCATGGACATTTCGTAGCCATAAGACATGAATGTAAGCGAATAAGCGCTCCATTGCTTCGATGTGCGGTCTTTAATGTAAGGCGGCTTTTCACCCTTCATATGAATTCCCGTTGGCGTGGTCAGGTGGAATTTCTTCAAATAGGACAGGTAAGTATCCGGTTTTGACAAAAAATAGCGCTGCATGAGCATATGCACGCCAATGTTGGACGACTTTTCAAAAACCTGAGTCGCCGTTAAAACACCGTGACCGCCTCTTTTGGAATCATTGATAGAAGTCCCGCGGAAGCGAACCGAGCCTGCGCCAGTATTCACCGTAATCTGATCGGGGTTCATTTTTGTTTCTTCCAAAAGCGCCATCATTGTCGGCAGCTTGAACGTTGAGCCAGGATCGGCGCCACCCGCGACGGCGTAATTGAAAACTTCTTCGTATTTGCCTTCTCCGCGTTTTGTCAGATTAGCCATAGCGCGGATTTCGCCCGTTGCCACCTCCATAATGATCACGCAGCCATAATTGGCTTTACTTTCAATGAGTTTTCTGCGCAAAGCAATTTCCGCCCTGTCCTGAAAATTCATATCCAGCGTGGTATAAATGTCCCTTCCAGCTTCCGGCTGCACATTCAATGCGTCGCCCACGGGAATTTTCATGCCGCCTTCCACCATTTCAACCCATCCTATACCCGCTTTTCCTTCCAGATTTTTGTCAAAGCTGGCTTCGAGGCCAATGTATCCGCGCCCGCTTTTAGGATCAATGCCTCCAATAGTCCGGTCTGCCATGGGACTGAAAGGCTTATAGCGTCTGTAAATCGTCTCAAACTTGCCGCCACCGCCTTTTCTGTTTTTTACAAAGAATGGCCATTTCTTAATCTTTTCCCGGTCCAAATGGCTGATCTGGCGAGATTTAAGCCTCAAATAGCGCTTGCTTTTACTCACGCGATAACGCATGATCTTGTTTTTGTAACCAGCCGCAGTATGCTCGCCAAAACTTTTGGCCAATAGAGACGACAGCTCATCAATGTTATTCCTGAAATAAGCCGAATCAGCTACTTTCGTATCCAAACCCACATAGTAGTAAGGCAGCGAAGTGGCCAGCAGGCGGTCGTCCACAGAATAAATGTTTCCGCGCATCGCCGGAATGGTGTCGATCTTCAGGTCGTTTTTTGCCGAATATTCTGCCCAGGTCTTGCCTTTGAATTCGTCATAATACTGCACGCGGATCAGTTTACCAAAAACCGCTATGGCCAGTAAAAACAAAAGCCACCCCACAGTTCTGGCACGGGCAATCAGCGCTTTCTTATTATTCTGACCGCTTTCAACGTCGTTCTTCATTACTTTTCAGAAGAAAATTAAGCTTATAAAGATTGAGTATTTTTTATTTGTCAGCATCGACTAATCGTCTTCTTCCGACTTGATAATGATCTTTTTGGGAGGGGTTAGGTTTTCTTCGAGACCTTCGGATTTTACTTTTTCAATGATCACAGACTGTAATCCGCTTTTCATATATTCGGCATGAATGGACGTGTACTCGGCCCGAAGATCATCCACTTCTTTTTTAAGCTTAATGCTATTCCGCACATATTGTTCAGACTGGAAACCAATGCGTTCGTAAGCCACGAGCAGGATGACGATCCAGCCGAAATAGTAGAAATATTTAACCGGAAGCCGCTCTTCCTTGCCTGGCGCTTTTTCACCGAAGACTTTGTCCAGTGGTAAAAACTTGTTCAGCCAGTTGAATAAATGATATTCCCGCTTGCGCTTCGCTGGTTTTGGAGGCTTAGGCGGAATGGGCTTAGGTCTTCGTTTATTTTCCGACATCTCTCAAGTGGGGATTAAAAACTATATTTTTTCTGCGATCCTGAGCTTTGCGCTTCTGGCCCGTGGATTTCGTGCAACTTCTTCGGGAGTTGCTTCCACCGGCTTTCTGGTAACGCTGCTAAGGGGCCGAATCGCATTTCCGTAGAAGTCCTTTTCTAATTCT
This sequence comes from Dyadobacter alkalitolerans DSM 23607, assembly GCF_000428845.1. Taxonomy (GTDB): domain Bacteria; phylum Bacteroidota; class Bacteroidia; order Cytophagales; family Spirosomataceae; genus Dyadobacter; species Dyadobacter alkalitolerans. The sequence continues at coordinate 107,397 of NZ_AUAS01000014.1, forward strand.
CCGTCAAATTTTCCTTTTAAAATAAAATTTTTGACCAAACGATCTTCCAGCGAATGATAGGACATGACCACCAATCGCCCCCCGGGATTTAGCACTTCGGGGACTTGGGTCAGAAACTCTTCCAGAACCGCCAACTCATCATTCACTTCGATCCTTAATGCCTGGAACACCTGGGCGAAATACTTGTTTTCACGATGCTTAGGGGCATATTTGAGTAAAATCCCTTTCAAATCCGCGACCGTATCGATTGGTGTGCTGTGCCTTGAAGTAAATATGGCTTCGGCAGCCGTGCGGGCATTGGTAACCTCGCCATACATGCCCAGTATGCGCTGTAATTCGGCGCTGGACCTGGAATTGATGACTTCCCGGGCTGTTTTTTCAATGTTCGGGTTCATGCGCATATCCAGATCGGCATCAAACCTTGTGGAAAAACCGCGTTCAGGCGTATTGATCTGGTGCGAGGAAACGCCCAGGTCGCCCAGAATTCCGTCCACTTTTTCGGCCTTGTGCAGTTTCAGGTAACGTTTCAAATGCCTGAAATTGGCCGCTATAAATGTAAATCGCTTGTCATCTTTAAATTCCGCTGCATTGGCCGCAGCGTCCGGATCCTGATCGAAAACGAGCAGCCTGCCCGTCGTTAATTTTTTCAAAATGGCGCGGGAATGGCCGCCGCCGCCAAAAGTCACATCCACGTAAACACCTTCCGGTTGAATGTTAAGCCCTTCCAGGCATTCGGACAACATGACAGGCTCGTGATATGTACTTTGTAAATCCATTTGTTAAAAGCAACGTAATAGGAACTTATTCTTGCCAGGAGGCAGTTACAAACTTAGCAATTTTCAAGCGTACGAATCGCTGTCAGCAAAGGATTTAATTTCGGCAGCATTTGGTTAATTTAATAACAATCCCCTGTATATGAGACTATTCAATCAGATTGCTACGGTCCTGATTTTATTTGCATTGATAAGTTGCAATTCTTCTGCGCAAACCGACCTGAAAACCGGCACCTGGCGCGCAACGCTGAGCCGGGAGGCAAACCGGATCCCGTTTATTATGGATGTATCCAAAAACCCGGATGGGAAAACTTATTCCGTTGTTGTAATCAATGACACGGAAAGGCTCAAAATGGACACCGCGTTCTTCCAGAACGATTCGCTGGTGATTCCGATGGAGCTTTTTGACATGAAAATCATCGCAAAAGCAGAAGGAGAAAAGCTGAAAGGCACTTACTACCGGTATGCAAAAGGCAAAGTGGCCGGCTCGATCCCTTTTGAGGCAGAGTTTGGTAAGGATTATAAGTTTTTCAAACCCGGCGAAGCAAAAAGCACCAAAACCGTTGCCGGGAAGTGGGACGCAACATTCATTACGGAAGCTACGGGTGACACAACGCAGTCGGTAGGGACTTTTTCACAAAATGGAACGGACGTAAAAGGCTCTATATTGACCACAACGGGCGATTACCGCTTTCTTACGGGCAATGTGCACGGCGATAGTTTGTTTTTATCCACATTTGATGGCTCCAATGCCAAGCTTTTCAAAGCGGCTATTCAAAGCGACGGCTCGCTGAAAGGTTCGATGTGGTCGGGCGTGAAGAGCTTGCGGAGCTTTACTGCCAAGCCTAATGATAAAGCGAAATTGCCCGATGCGGCAAGTCTTACCTACTTAAAGCCGGGTTTCGAAACGGTTGATTTTACATTCCCTGATTCAGACGGCAAGCCGGTTTCTCTAAAAGATCCGAGATTTAAAGACAAAGTTGTGATCATTCAGATCATGGGCTCGTGGTGCCCGAATTGTATGGACGAAACCAATTTCATAGCGCCCTGGTATAAAAAGAATAAGGACCGCGGTGTTGAAATTGTCGGTTTGTCCTTTGAACGATCGGATGATCCCAAAGTTTCGAATCCAAAGATAAAACGCATGATCGAGCGCATGGGAATCGATTACCCGATCCTCTTGGCCGGAACCAATACCGATGAAGCGACTGCAAAAGCATTACCCATGTTGAATAAGGTAATGTCTTACCCCACCACCATTTTCATAGACAGAAAAGGAAAAGTCCGGGAGATTCATACAGGTTTCTCAGGCCAGGGAACAGGCGCTTATTTCGATGAATTTGTAACCGATTTCAATGGCTTAATGGATAAGCTGATTGCTGAAAAATAGATTTTAACAGGGTTTTGAAGAACGCATTGTCCGGCTCCGGGCGATGCGTTTTTTAATTAAACTAAAATTAGTATGCTTGCATAATAGTGGGCTGATTTCTTACATTTGTGGAAAGGGGCACTCCTGACACTACTCAGAATTTTTAACGATGCGTAAGGAAAAAACAATTGATTTCCAGATAAAATGGGCATGGCATTCGATTTCCAGAATGTACAATGCCTACGCCGCACGTTTTGATACAACCATGGCCGTAGGCTATGTTCTGCTCAACATTGACATTGAAAACGGAACGCCGGCAACCAAAATAGCCCCGTTGCTGGGCATGGAACCCCGAAGCCTCGTGCGGATGCTCAAAAACCTGGAAGAACGCGGACTCATCAAGCGCGAGGTCAGCGAGCAGGACAAGCGGTTTGTGCGGATTGTGCTCACTGATTTAGGAAAAGAAAAACGGGAACTGGCGCGGGAAGGCGTTATTTCATTCAATACGATGATCAGGGACAAGATTCCGCTGGATAAGCTGGTCGTTTTTTTCGATGTAATTAAGGATATCAACAAACTGGTAGAAGAGGAGAATCAAAAACTCAAAGCCGGCGAAATAGAAGAAGAGCTTTAAACCAAACCTTTAAATAATGAATCGTTCAATTCGTAAAGTAGCCGTTTTGGGCTCGGGCATTATGGGATCGCGCATTGCTTGCCACTTTGCCAATATTGGTGTGGAAGTGTTGTTGCTTGACATCGTCCCTAAGGAGCTTAATGACGCTGAAAAGGCCAAAGGAATGACCAGCGAACACCCGGCATTCCGTAACCGGATCGTGAATGATGCCTTGCAGCAGGCCATAAAATCGTCCCCGGCGCCACTTTACAGCCCGGCTTTTGCTTCACGCATTAAAACAGGAAACTTTGAAGATAACCTGGCTGACATAAAAAATTACGATTGGGTGATGGAAGTCGTTGTGGAACGGCTCGATATTAAGAAAAGCATTTTCGAAAAAGTGGATGCCCTGCGCAAGCCGGGAACGCTCGTAACTTCCAACACGTCCGGAATCCCGATCCATTTGATGGCGGAAGGCCGCAGCGAGGATTTCCGCAAGCATTTCTGCGGAACGCACTTTTTCAACCCGCCCAGATATTTACGCTTACTGGAAATAATCCCAACCTCAGAAACCGATCAGGAAATTGTTGATTTTCTGATGCATTACGGAGATCTTTTTCTGGGCAAAACCACTGTTTTAGCAAAAGATACGCCTGGTTTCATTGCTAACAGGCTGGGAATTTATGCATTAATCCAAACCATCCGGGTCGCTGCTGAAATCGGTTTGAGCGTGGATGAAGTGGACAAGCTTACCGGCCCAGTTGTAGGACGCCCTAAGTCAGGGACTTATCGCCTTTCAGATGTTGTAGGCCTGGATACAACCGTTCATGTCGCGAACAATTTGTATGCTTCCGGAGAGGGGAAAGATGAATCGAGGGACGCATTTGTGGTGCCTGAGGTGATGCAGAAGTTGTACGATAACAAATGGTTAGGGGATAAAACCGGACAGGGTTTTTATAAAAAAATAAAGGATGAGAAAGGCAAATCTGTCATTCTTGCACTGGATTTCAATACATTAGAATATAAGCCTTCTGAAAAAGTTAAGTTTGAAACATTAGAAGGAACCAAGGCCATCAGCGACGTTTCCAAACGTTTTGGCGTGCTGGTTGGCGGCAGGGACAAGGCTGGTGAATTTTACAGAAAGACGTTCGCTGACATTTTCAGATACGCATCCTTGCGAATTCCAGAGATCTCGGATGAAATTTTCCGGATCGATCAGGCCATTGCCGCAGGATTTGGCTGGCAATATGGGCCATTTGAAACCTGGGATGCCATTGGTGTGAAAAACATGCTTTCGATCATGGAAAGCCTGGATATGAAACCTGCGGAATGGGTTTATGAAATGATCGCAGCCGGAACCGAATCTTTTTATAAGGTTGAAAATGGTAAGCGTTCTTACTATGATATTGTTTCAAAAACCTATAAAAAAATCCCTGGACAGGAGAGCTTTATTCTTCTGAGCAATCTTTCAAACAACATTGTCTGGAAAAACGCCGGGGCGAATCTGTATGACATCGGCGACGGAATCCTGAACCTTGAATTCAAGTCAAAGATGAACACGATGGGTTCCGAAGTGATTGAAGGGATTAATAAAGGAATCAGTTTGGCAGAAAAGGACTTTCGGGGATTGGTGATCGGCAACGAATCATCCGAGGCGTTTTCCGCCGGTGCGAACCTGGCTATGTTGTTTATGTTTGCCATCGAGCAGGAATTCGATGAGATCAATATGGTGATTGCACAGTTCCAGCAAACCATGATGCGCGCGCGTTATTCTTCCATTCCGGTAGTAACCGCACCTCATTCGCTGGCATTAGGCGGTGGCTGTGAGCTGAATTTACATGCCGACAAAGTTGTGGCGCATGCTGAAACTTACATCGGCCTAGTAGAGTTTGGCGTCGGGATCATTCCCGCAGGTGGCGGAACGAAGGAAATGGCGCTTCGGTGCTCGGATATGTATCACGCAGGCGATACGGAATTGAACATTCTTCAAACTGCATTCATGAACATTGCGCAAGCGAAAGTGTCGACCTCGGCACAGGAAGCGCGTGAGATGAATTATTTACAGGATAAAGATCAGATCGTGCTCAATCGTTCAAGACTTATTGTGGAGGCGAAACAGGCAGCGATGGATCTGGCGGATAACGGTTATACGCAGCCGAAGCAGCGAAATGACATTAAGGTTCAGGGTAAAACCGGGATTGCGCTCTTTATGGCAGGCATTGCGCAGATGCGACTGGCCAATTATATTTCAGATCACGACGCTAAAATTGCCAACAAACTGGCTTATGTGATCAACGGCGGAGATTTGAGTTATGCTCAGAATGTTACCGAACAATATTTACTCGATTTGGAAAGAGAAGCATTCCTTTCTCTTTGCGGCGAAAAGAAGACGCTTGAAAGAATGCAAGGCTTGCTGAACGGCGGTAAGCCGCCTAGAAACTAGCACTTAGACACTGCAATTTCTTCGTAAATTTTCAAGGGAATTATTGTTTAACCAATTAATGTTCTGCATTTAGCAGGATATTTGGTGAAATGTTCGATATTTAGAACTGATCATCCGTTAATCCGGGATGAAAAAGATTCGCCCTGTATGCTAAATTGACTAAAAGTACATTTGAGCAAAAATGATTTCTAAAAAAGCAAAATACGCGCTTAAAGCCTTAAAAGTTTTAGCAGAACAATACGGGAAAGGGCCGGTCTTGATTTCCTACATTGCTGAAAAAGAGAAGATTCCAAAGAAATTTTTGGAGGCGATACTACTTGACTTGCGTAACAACGGAGTTTTACAAAGTCAAAAGGGAAAAGGAGGCGGCTATTTGCTGCGCATTCCGCCAGGTGAGGTCAATTTTTCAAAAGTATTGCGGATCATCGACGGTCCGATCGCGCCGGCACTTTGTGTTTCGATGTTCTTTTACGGCCGTTGCGACGATTGTAAAGATGAAGAAACATGCAGCCTGCGCTCCGTGCTGGAAAGATGGCGAGACGCTAACCTCGCTGTATTGGACCAAACTACATTAAACGACTTGCTTCAAGCTGAAAACGCACAGCAAACAGACGTTTTGACACAATTATAGGCGGTCGTTGCGCACAAACAAACGTGTGTCATCGAAGTTGCCGATCAGTTTGTAATTAGCTTTAACATATTCCGAAAGCGCAGGGTAACTTTCAATTCCCTGGGCTTTTTTGTTTTGCACCCACATGCTGTTTTTCCCCACCGCATCCAGGACAATAGCAGGCTTAGTTCGCTCAATGTCAGCCATATAGCGGCTCTTGTATTTATCCTGCATCGGATGAAGGAAAATGGAACGCTCTGAGTGGTTTTCGGCGGTGGCCTGTAATAATTGGGCTTCTACATAATAAGCACATTGCCAGCCCCAAACGGCCATGTAATCATCAGGTTTGCTGTATTTTTTTAAAGCAATTACAACAGGACTTTGCGCCAGCGTTCGCGCATTTACAGAATTAAAAGCGTTCAACCGACGCTCTTTGACATAGTAATACGCGTCATTGGAAGCAAACCAGAGCAAAACGATAACAGGGAAGGCAACTGACCATTTTTCAATTTTAGATAAACCATAACCCGCCAGCAATGTGCAGGGGATAATGCAGAAATTGAGATAGTGGATAAAATCGTTACCTGACTTGGTAACCGCGTAAATACTTGAAAACAACAGCAATAGAATGGACACCGGAATAATGGGCTTCATTTTGCCCATACTCGGTCTACGAAATATCTGGTAAAATGCAATGCATATCGGTAAGATCAATGCTAATGTAAATATTTGGAAATCAGAGCTTAATCTGAAAATTGTAATGAACTGGCTTGGGATGTCGAGAAATCCTTTTCCGCCCGCATAAATTACGTTTCCTAAAATATAGAAGAAAATCAGATCAGAAAAGACATTGAAAATCAATGTACAAATGAGTGTCAGGATAGGAAATGTAACACCTCCTAACAAGAGAAACAGAACCGGCTTGAACTCCTTTTTTGTTTTAAAACATTGGTAACCAACCCATAAGCCAGCCGCAGCAAGAACCAGCGCCTGTGGAACGGCTTGCAGCTTGGCAAAAGGGACGGCACCTGCGGCTAGTCCAAGGAAATATAAGTTAGTCTTGTCATTTCCAAGGCCCTGCGTCGCTCTTGAAAGTAACCAGACACAAATAGAAAGCAAGAGGACGGGAAGCTGTTCGCTGGAATAATGGACAAAGTCAATCTCCTGTGTAAAAGCCAGAAACAGCAGCGGAACCAGGGAGATTTTACGGGCAACGGACGCTCCAAACCAGTTTTTAAGAGCATAGAACAGCATTACCAGCGCACCCGCCGCACAAATGAGGCCCATCACCCGGCCGGATGTGTAGTTGATCTCGAAGCCCAGTAACCTTGGGATAACCAGCAAATAATTGTCAAGCGGACCGATTGTGGTGCCGTCCACCGAGCGCCAATAAATGGGATCTTTGAATAAAGTAATCGCGTGGCTCAGCATCTGGCTTTCATCAGGATTGAGCTCCCGGTTGAAAACGATAACTGGTAAACGCATGAAAATCAGGAGGGTAATTGCTGATATGAGATAGCCTTTGGTGGGAATGGATTTATAAGAACCCGAAAAGATTACAAACGCCGCCAGCACGTATCCAATAAGCCAATATACAGGCGGAGAATTGTCAAAAGTGAGCATGCGGTCTAGCTAAAAGTGTCCACTTTCTCAACGAAATCGCGGTAATGAACCGCTGGAATGAAATGTTGTTGAGAACGGTATTGCAATACCATAAAGACCAAAAATAGCGAAATTAGGAAGGATTGCAACATCAGGATCATAAGCGTGCTGCCTAATGTGGATGCCCAGCCGGGCGTTGCATTGCCAATGAGTTTCAGAAAAATGATGAAGATGATAAAAGCAATGGCGATGCCCGACATGAAAATCGAGAATATCAAAATGCGGACCGCAGTGGTGTCCACCAGCACAGAAATGGCGCTTAACCCATGCAAAACCAGCGAAACGAAGTTCATTTTACTTTCTCCGGCCAGCCTTTTAGCACGGTTTGTGAGCACGGAATCATAAGGGATTCTCGACCGGATAATGCCGCCCGGATAGTTATTCCAGATCTCCGAAACCCGAACGAGATTTTGCAACCGGTTTTGCGGCACAAGACTGAAATTGCCAAATGTGATCACTTTTCCGGTCAGCAGCTTGAAAAGCATTTTATAGATCACATAGAAAGATCTGAACAAAAAATTCTCCGTGCGTTTGTTACGTTCTGCAAAAATGATCTTGCCCGGTTCTTGTAATGATCTTTCAGCCAGCAAGTTGATGTCGCTTGGTGCATCTTCGCCGTCCGCGTCCATTACGATAACCTTATCCGCGGCAATGTGTTCGGCCACGTAAGAAAGGCCAATGGCGATCGCTTTCTGGTGTCCAAGATTGCGGTATAAGCGCAGGACTTTGATCTCTTTGCCTCCGAAATGCACAAATGGCTGTGTTCTTTCTTTGGAGGAGCAATCGTCAACGATAAATAGCGTGGTGTTTTGTAGGATCGACGCCTTCAAATCCGCGTTAATCTTTTGTATAAGCAGGTTCAGCGCCTCCCAGTCGTTGAATTGAGGAATGATAATGACAAAATTTTCTGGCATGGGGGAGGAATTTGAAAGCCTCCGAAAGAGTAATTTCGGAGGCTTCGGAAAGATTTTTAAACGGTTTTTGCTAATCTTGAAGAAATACCGTCGTGAATTTGAGTAAGTGTCTCAGTCAGGCCATATTCCCAGTTCCAGCCTGGATAATGCGACTTGAATTTAGAAAGATCGCTCACATACCAGATATGGTCACCGATCCTGTTTGTGTCTGAGTATGAATAGGATAGCTTGTTACCGGTAATTTGCTCGCACAATGCAATGGCTTCCAGCATAGAACAGTTTGCAAAACGACCGCCACCTGCATTATACACTTCGCCCGGACGTGGGTTCTGATAAAAATGCCAGAACATGTTCACAAGGTCATGGCTGTGAATGTTGTCGCGAACTTGTTTTCCTTTATAACCAAAAATCGTGTAATGGTTGCCGGTAATGGCACATTTCATCAGGTAAGCAAGGAATCCGTGCAACTGAGCGCCGGAGTGGTTTGGACCGGTAAGACATCCGCCACGGAAAACCGCCGTTTTCATACCAAAATAACGGCCATATTCCTGAACCATAATGTCGGCAGCTACTTTTGAAGCACCAAAAACCGAATGTTTTGTATGGTCGATGCTGTGTTGTTCGTCAATCCCGTTCTCGAAATAAGGGTGGTTTTGATCAATTTCCCAACGTGTTTCCAGCTCGATCAATGGCAGATAATTGGGGTTATCGCCGTAAACTTTATTAGTAGAAGTAAAAATAAACACAGCTTCTGGTGTATGCAAGCGTGTCATTTCCAGCATATTAAGCGTTCCGACCGCATTTACACCGAAATCTGTAAACGGCTCTTTTGCTGCCCAGTCGTGACTTGGCTGTGCGGCCGCGTGGATGATCAGCTTAATGTCGTTTCCGTATTCTTTAAATATGGGTTCCAGCTGGCTAACTTCACGAATATCAGCAGCGTAATGCTTGTAGTTATTAAACTGATCCTGGATTCTGTTACGGTTCCATTCTGTATTTCCGTCTGCGCCGAAAAAGTATTCTCTTAAATTATTGTCAACACCGATTACCAGATCAAATTTATCCGCTAAAAACGCAACCGATTCACTTCCAATCAGACCGGCTGAGCCGGTTACCAATGCTATATTCATGTTTTTTTGTATTTTTAATTGCCTGTCCTTTTGTATTTAATACAAGTATTTTTCTGCCACGAATACGTAAAGTAAATTAAAAATGTTCAATTGTCACAACTCAGTTATTCAATGGAACGGTTTCAGGAGGAATATATGCTGCAACCTGTATTGAAATTGTTCAATATGTTATAAACAGGATTTCAAAAAAAAGATATCCCCAGTTGTATGAGGATATCTTCTTATATAGGCGGAAATATACTATTGTTTAACCACTGCGTTCGTCGTGCCGCTGTATAACTTGGCACGGATATCGTTTACACGCGTTTCCAGTTCTGGCTTAGCCTCATATTTCAACGACATTTGACGTGGCAATGAGTCCGGGCTTACGCCGTAAACCAATTCGTTACCAGTATTCAGGTCTTTTTGCTCAATGTGATTGTATTTCTGATAGTCACATGATGAAAGCAACGCAAGACAAGCAACAAATGCAACAATTTTATAGAATTTCATTTCTTTGATCGTTCATAGTAATATGGGCAAAAATAACCGTCATTTTCATAACCACCAAATCAGCCCGGACGAAATGTACTTTTTTAGTTCGGCCAGTTCGTTGCGGACAAATTGCATCAGATCAGTGATATGCTGCTCCGAGAAGTCGAATGGAATGCCGGCAGCTTCATATATCTCACCGATTGTTGCGGTATAACCCAGCTTCAACGCATCCAGATAACCTTTCAGGCCTTTTGCAGCATCCTGACGGTAATTTTTCCAAACGCCGATCGCTCCCAACTGCGCAATGCCGTATTCGATATAATAGAAAGGCACCTCGTAAATGTGTAACTGACGCTGCCAAAGGTATTTTTTATAAATCTCAAGACCGCTCCAATCCATTACGTGATCCGTAAATTCTTCATAAATGCGAACCCAGGCATCTGTGCGTTCAGCAGCCGAATGTTGCGGATTATCATACATCCAATGCTGGAATTTATCCACCGTCGCCACCCACGGGAGTGTTTCCAGGATGGATTCCAAATGTTGGATTTTGGCTCGTTTCAAATCATTTTCATTTTCGAAAAACTCATCCCAGTAATCCATCGTGATCAGCTCCATCGACATGGAAGCCAGCTCGGCCACTTCGGAAGGCGTGTGCTTGAATGAATTGAGCTTCAAATTCCGCGTCACCAGCGAATGCACCGCGTGGCCGCCTTCGTGCAGCAATGTTACCATATCGCGCAAATTGGAAGTCGCATTCATGAAAATAAACGGAACACCAATTTCGTCCAGCGGATAGTTGTAGCCGCCCGGCGCTTTTCCTTTCCTGGATTCCAGATCAAGATGTTTCATGTTCTTCATCGTGGTCAGGCAATCGCCCAGGAACGGGTCTAGCCTGGAAAAGCAGCGGATCGTTTTATTGAGCAATTCCTCTCCCGTTGCGAATGGTTTCAATGGCGCCAGTCCCTGCGGATCCACTTTTGTATCCCACGGACGAAGCGCATCTACTTTCAGAGCTTCTTTTCTGTTGGCCGCCATTTCATCGAGCATAGGAACGACCGCTTTTTTCACCGAGCCGTGGAAATTGAAGCAATCCTCCGGCGTATAATCAAACCGGCCCATGGCAGCGAACATATAATCGCGGTAATTCGCAAAACCCGCATTTTTACCAACCTGATCACGCAATGTTACCAGCTTCCCCAGCAGCTCGTCCAGTTGTTCGTGGTCGTCATAGCGTCTGCCGCTGATAGCACGCCAGGCTTCTTCACGAATGTTCCGGTCTGTGGATTGAAGGCGGTCGGCTGCCTTTTGCAAAGTCATTTCTTCACCGTCCAAAGTCACCGTCATAGCACCGGCAATGGCTCCGTAACGGCGCTCTTCGGTCTGCATTTCAGTAATCAGCGGAATGTTTTCTTCCCGAAAAATCTCGATGGCCTTTTTCATGCCACGCAACGTGATTGCAAAGCCGGGTTCCTTCAATTCGGCCAGATAGGGGCTGTCTACTACTTTTTTGTCCAGTGCGTTGCCGTATTCCGCTAATTTGGGCTGAATTTCGGTGATAAAAAACTGCAATGCATTGATCAGGCTCGTGTTAGCCGTGTCGCAGGTCTGCCGGATGTAGCGCCATGCAAAGTTTTCCGATAAATAGGACTCTATCTCACTGCGGTCCATAAACCATTGCTCCAAATCTTCCGCAGAATTGATCTCCCTGTTTTTCAGATTCTCGAAAAAAGGCTCGACATCCTCCCATTTTTTCAAATCAAATTCTTCTCCAATGAAACCCCTTTGTCCCCGGGTCAGTATCTCAATATTATCCGTTGTCATTTTTGTAAAAAGCTTGTTACTGAATTTTCAAAGTTAATTTTTGGCATTTAAGAATGTGCTATCATTTAGTTTTTTGATTCCTTTTATGAGATCAATTCCTTCCAGCGATTTCCGTTGCTGTTCAACTGTATTGGCTAAAAACCTCAGTCGCTCGGCCTTGGACAAGTTTTGGCTGATTAATATTGAGTTCAAACTTTCAATATTCGATAAAATGGCCAGGTCATTGATGCTTGCCATATCACGGATATTTTCACCATTCAAAGCCCTTTTCGGATTTGCCTGTTTCCAATCTCTCGCGGTACATCCCCACATTGCAATATTCAGCAAATCAGCTTCGTCCGCATAGAGCAGCCACTCTTTCGCCTTGGTATACCCTGCCAGAATCCCAATCGCATTTGTTTTAGCAACCCATTCTTTGACACTGACCTTAAATGAATTGATACCTGACTGATTTCTAATTGCGGCGAATTCGCCATGATTAAATTGAGGATTATGCATTCCCTCCCAGGCATGAAGATATTCGAGTGTGTTAGCGTTTCTTAGCCAATCACTTACGAAGAATTCTCCCTCCTTTGCTTTTACCATATCTGTTAAACATATATAGTCTTCGGAGTTAATATTTAGTAAGCCGATCTCAATGTTCTGAACGATTAATTTATTGCTTTTAGGCATGTATAAGTGTGTTAATGTGTGTTTAAAATTCAATTCTAAACCGAATCCGCTCTTTGTGTTGTATCTGTCAAATTATCGGTAATAACGTTCTCTGTTTCGTTAATATTCGCGAAGGCGTATTCCATTTTGCTGCGGTCGAATTCTTTTTCGTTGTTGGCGAGCCAGATTGTGGCGACGCCGTTTCCGATGAAATTCGTGATGGCGCGGGCTTCGGACATGAAGCGGTCGACACCCAGGAGCAGCGCCAGGCCTTCGACGGGAATTACTTTAATGGCAGTTAATGTGGATGCGAGCACCACAAAGCCGCTTCCCGTAACGCCCGCAGCGCCTTTGGAGGTTACCATCAGGATGCCGATCAATGACAAAATCTGCCCGAATGTGAGATGCACATCGAAAACCTGTGCAAGGAAGATCGTCGCCATAGAAAGATAAATCGTTGTTCCGTCAAGATTGAAGGAATAACCTGCCGGGACGACAAGCCCTACAACCGGTTTGGAACACCCCATTCTTTCTAATTTGACCATTAATGAAGGCAAACCGGCTTCCGAAGAAGATGTGCCGAGCACAATCAGCAATTCCTCCCGAATGTATTTCAAATAAGACCAGAGACTGATCTTGTAAGTTCGCATCACCAGCCCTAGAACGCCAAAAATAAAGACGGCCATCGTGGCGTAAACCGTTCCCATGAGCTTGGCAAGCGGCAATAATGTATCAATCCCATATTTTCCGATAGTATAAGCCATTCCGCCGAATGCGCCGATAGGGGCGAAGATCATTACCAGGTGCAAAGCGCGGAAAATGTATTTAGACAAAAAAGTCAGCCATTCCGTGACTTTTTCTTTACCCGAATATTTACTTAAAACAGTTCCCAAAACCAATGAGAACAGCAGAACTTGAAGCGTAACATTATCAAGAAAAAATTGCAACCAACTGAAATCCTGCACTTTGCTGGTATAAGCAGACGCGTCGCCTTTCTGCAAACTGCTGGTTACGACGCCATCTCCGGGGCGGATTAGATTGGCCACTAAAACGCCCACGATCAGCGCCAGCGTTGTTACTACTTCAAAGTAAATCAGCGCCTTAGCACCTACTTTCCCAACTTTTTTCAAATCACCCATCCCGATGATCCCCAATGTAATGGTCAGGAAAATGATGGGGTTAATAAATACTTTAACAATGGAAATAAATCCCTTTCCGAGAATCTCCATCTGCACGGCCTGCTTCGGAAAATAATGTCCCATTAAGGCACCGGCCGTTATGGCGGTGAGAACCCAGAAGGTGAGATTTGTAACTAACTTTTTCAATAGGATAGGGGTCTAGGATCGGGGCGGTTTGTGCAAGTTTTCAAGATACAATAATAAAAGTCCGAGAAATTGTTTCAAGAATGGAAAAGTAAATTTTTCTTAATTATTTATATTTGGTCTAAATTATAATTCTATATTTGTTTCATATAGATAAGTGCTAAAAGACAGAAACGCCTCTGCTTTAAAATCACCAGAAAGAACTGAGTTAAAAGATCTGTTAGCCGACTTTAAGCAAAATGAAGAGTTAAGACAAAATTTCGCCATGGTAATTCAAAATTTCCGGCTTCCATTGGGGCCGGTTTTTTTTATATAAATGTTTTGTTTGGAAGATGTGAAAGTAAAATTTGCAAACTTTTTCTTAATGAAGCTTATCTATATACCTCATTAACAAAAAGTTATAAAAAAAGTTTGTAAACAATTGTTTAACATTAAGTTAATAAAGTGAACAAATTTTGAAGATGGAAGCGAGAAAAGAGTTACTTTTAATACTTGATTTTTATTCAATGTTCTTGATATATAAGCGATATGGAATCTACTAAAACAACACAGACACAACAGACCTATACGACAGACGAAGCGTATCAGGCTTCGCTTCAATACTTTAAAGGAGACGATCTGGCGGCGCGCGTTTGGGTTAATAAATATGCGCTCAAAGATTCATATAGCGCCATATATGAAGCCACGCCCGACGACATGCACCGACGCATTGCGAAGGAAATTGCAAGGATAGAGGCCATTTACCCGAATCCATTAAGTGAAGACGAGGTTTTTGATCTGATCAAAGATTTTAAATACATTATTCCGCAGGGAAGTCCGATGACGGGCATTGGCAATCCTTACCAGATTGCCTCCTTGTCAAACTGTTTTGTGATTGGTAACAATGGTGCGTCGGATTCTTACGGCGGCATTATGAAGATTGATCAGGAGCAGGTTCAGTTGATGAAAAGACGCGGCGGTGTGGGCCATGACTTGTCGCACATTCGTCCGAAAGGATCGCCCGTTAAAAACTCTGCGCTCACCTCCACGGGCATCGTGCCATTTATGGAACGCTTCTCGAATTCGACAAGAGAAGTGGCTCAGGACGGTCGCAGAGGGGCATTAATGCTTTCGGTGGCAATCAGGCATCCGGATTCTGAGGATTTCATTAATGCAAAATTGGAGCAGGGCAAAGTAACCGGCGCCAATGTTTCTGTCCGCATTGACGATGAATTTATGCGCGCTGTCGAATCCGGCGAAACTTACAAGCAACAATATCCGATCAAAAGCACCACGCCAACGCACATCAAGGACATTGATGCGACGGCTTTGTGGAAAAAAATTGTGCATAATGCCTGGCAATCGGCCGAGCCAGGGATTTTGTTCTGGGACACGATCATTCGCGAATCTGTGCCCGATTGCTATGCTGATTTGGGTTATGAAACAGTTTCTACCAATCCTTGCGGCGAAATTCCATTGTGCCCTTACGATTCCTGCCGCCTGCTGGCGATTAATTTGTTCTCTTATGTGGACAAACCTTTCACAAGCGAGGCATCATTCAATTGGGATTTGTTCAAAAAACATGTTGCGGCAGCGCAGCGCATGATGGACGACATTATCGACCTCGAACTGGAAAAGGTGGATGCAATTCTTCGCAAAATCGATGAAGATCCGGAAGACGAAGAGGTTAAAAGAGTGGAGCGCAACCTTTGGCTGAACATTCAAACCAAAGCAAGAGAAGGCAGAAGAACAGGAATCGGCATTACCGCAGAAGGCGATATGCTGGCAGCGCTGGGTCTGCGTTACGGAAGTGACGAAGGAACCGAATTTGCAGTCGAAATACACAAAACCGTTGCCCTGGAAGCCTATCGCGGATCGGTGCAGACTGCCAAGGAAAGGGGAGCATTTTCTATTTTTGATTCAGAAAGAGAAAAGAATAACCCATTCATATTGAGGCTGAAAGAAGCAGATGCGCAGCTTTATTACGAAATGCTGGAGTATGGCCGTCGTAACATTGCGATGCTGACCATTGCACCGACCGGAACGACGAGTTTAATGTCCCAAACGACGTCGGGCATCGAGCCGGTTTTCCTGCCCGTTTATAAAAGAAGAAGAAAAGTGAATCCGGGCGATAAGGACGTTCGTGTAGACTTTGTGGATGAAGTAGGCGATTCCTGGGAAGAATATGTTGTTTTCCACCACCGTTTCAAGGAATGGATGGAGATCAATGGCCATGATATCAGCAAAAATTACGCGCAAAAAGAGCTGGATGATCTTGTTAAAAAATCGCCTTACTACAAAGCCACTTCCAATGATGTGGATTATCTGAAAAAGGTAAAAATGCAGGGCGCTATCCAGAAATGGGTGGACCATTCTATCAGCGTAACCATTAACATGCCTAATGACGTGACCGAGGAACTGGTAGGAGAATGTTATATGGAAGCCTGGAAGGCTGGCTGTAAAGGAGTTACAGTTTATCGCGACGGTTCAAGATCCGGCGTTCTGATTGCCAATACGGAGAAAAAAGAGGAAACGGTGGCCGGTAATGTGCCTTTCCCAACGACCAGACCACAGATTCTGGAAGCCGATGTTGTTCGTTTCCAAAACAAAAAAGACAAATGGATTGCATTTGTAGGCTTGATCGATAACCAGCCTTATGAAATTTTCACCGGTCTTGCCGATGATGAAGACGGGATTCTGTTACCAAGATGGGTCAATGAAGGTGTAATTATCAAGAATCGCGAAGCAGACGGCAGTTCGCGTTACGATTTTCAATATAAAAATACGCGTGGCTATAAAACCACCATTGAAGGGCTCTCGTATAAATTCAATCCTGAATACTGGAATTACGCGAAGTTGATTTCCAGTACATTACGTCATGGAATGCAGATCGAAAAAGTCGTAGACCTCATCAGCAGCCTGCAACTGGACGAATCCATCAACACCTGGAAAAACGGCGTTGCCCGTGCATTGAAACAATACATTCCGGACGGAACGGAAGCAAAAAAGCAGAAGTGCCAGAATTGTAATTCAACGAATTTGCTGTATCAGGAAGGTTGTCTGACGTGTAAGGATTGCGGTTCTTCGAAGTGCGGGTGAGGTAGGATGTTGATTACAAGCAAGTTGCCTGTCAGCCTGGGCGGAGTCGAAGGCGCGTTACCCAGGAGTAGCGCGCCTTCGACTCCGCCCAGGCTGACAGGCAAATAACACGACTCAATCCGACAGGCAAATAACACGACTCAATCCGACAGGCAAATAACCCGATTCAGGCTGACAAAGCAATCAATGCGTATCCTCAACAACGCCCAGATAATTAAACGGCGACAACGCTCTCAATTCTTCTCTGATCTTCTCAGAAACATCCAGCGTTTCTATGAAGCGGGAAATGGAATCGTGGGTGATTTTTTCGTTTGTTCTGGTTAGCTCTTTCAATGCCTCGTAAGGTTTTGGATAGCTTTCGCGGCGCAGGATGGTTTGAATCGCTTCCGAAACTACGGCCCAGTTGTCTTCCAGCTCAGCTTTCAGGATTTCTCCGTTCAGCTCCACTTTGCCCAAGCCTTTCATCAATGAGTTCAATGCAATGGCCAAATGCGCCAGCGGCACGCCAATGTTTCTCAAAACAGTTGAATCCGTAAGATCGCGTTGCAAGCGGGAAACTGGCAATTTTGCAGCGAAATGCTCAAATAATGCGGTTGCTAATCCCAAGTTTCCTTCTGAATTTTCGAAATCGATCGGGTTAACCTTATGCGGCATGGCCGAGGAACCCACTTCGCCGGCTTTGATTTTTTGTTTGAAATAACCCATTGAAATGTACGTCCACATATCCCGGTTCAAGTCGGTCAGGATGGTGTTCAGTCTTTTCAGGCAGTCGAATGTCGCGGCGAGGTTATCGTAATGTTCGATTTGCGTGGTATGGCGGCTTCTTTTTAATCCCAAACCTTCCACAAAGTGATTCGCAAAAGCCATCCAATCCTGTTTCGGATAAGCCACGTGATGTGCGTTGAAGTTTCCTGTGGCTCCCCCGAATTTTGCCGAATGCGGAATTTTGTCCAGCATTTCCAGCTGACGTTCCAGCCTTTCCACAAAAACCAGAAACTCTTTTCCTACGCGTGTAGGGGATGCCGGTTGTCCGTGCGTGAATGCCAGCATCGGCACATTCTTCCACTCGATCGACATTCTTTTCAATACAAAAAGAACCTGACGGAACAATGGTTTGATCTGACGTTCGAGCGCGTCTTTAAGGGAAAGGGGAATCGCGGTGTTGTTGATATCCTGCGATGTAAGCCCGAAGTGAATAAATTCCTGGCATGACTCGATGCCGAGTTTCTCGAATTGTTCCTTTATAAAATATTCAACGGCCTTAACGTCGTGGTTGGTAACTTTTTCTATGTCTTTGATATGCAGCGCATCATCCTCACTAAAATCCTCATAAATCTTGCGCAGGGAAGCATAATGTTTCTTGTCAAACTCCGCTAACTGTGGCAATGGAATTTCACAAAGAGCAATAAAGTATTCGATCTCCACATAAACTCTGTAATAAATTAGGGCATATTCGGAGAAATAAGCAGATAGCTCGGATACTTGCTTGTAATAACGGCCGTCAACGGGAGAGATAGCCGTAAGTTGGTTTAATGACATGATTTTCAATACAAAAATTGATTATCAGGCAAAGTTAGTAGAAAACGGCGTCGAAAATTGGTAAAAAATGCAGGAAATATTCTTTTTGGTATTGATGTCAGAAATTATGAAACAATTCGCATATTCGCCGATCCAACCTTATTTGTAACTCATGCAGCCTTCACCCTTTCTTGGAGAATTAATCGGAACAATGGTCCTCATTTTACTAGGCAATGGCGTCGTTGCCAATGTTGTTCTCAAACAAACCAAGGGAGAAAACGCGGGTTGGATTGTGATTACCGCAGGCTGGGGTTTTGCAGTAATGATCGGGGTTTTTACGGCCAATGCTTTTGGCAGCGCCGCGGCCCATTTGAATCCTGCCGTTACCATTGGGTTTGCGTTTCTTCGACAGGACTACAGCCTGATAGCCAGTTACATTCCGGCACAGCTGATTGGCGCGTTTTTGGGCTCAGTGCTTGTCTGGCTTCAATATCTGCCACATTGGAAAGCCACAGAAGATCAGGGTTCTAAGCTGGCCTGTTTTGCCACAGGCCCTGCTATCCGGTCGACGGGAGCGAACTTCATGAGTGAATTTATTGCAACTATTATCCTCATTATCGGCATTGTGGCCATTGGTTATGCCGGCACTTCGGATCCTGAAAGAGGTGGAATTCCTTCGGGTTTTGCGCCTTATCTGGTTGGAATGCTGGTTTGGAGCATCGGCTTGTCATTAGGCGGCACGACGGGTTATGCCATTAACCCGGTCCGGGATCTGGGACCCAGGATCGCACATGCCATTCTGCCAATTCCAAACAAAGGCAGCTCCGACTGGTCCTATGGTTGGATACCAGTGGCTGGCCCCGTTTTAGGAGCCGTCGCCGGTGGTTTGATTCTGCGTTTCTTTTATTTTTAATTACTCAACCTTAATTTTTCCGCCTCCCGAATAGCTGCGATATTCGCCCTGATACATGGCGTCCGCGGCAGCCGGTCCTACTGTAAATGTGCCTTTGGAAACAATGCGGACCTGGTAATAGAAGGTCTTGGCCGTATTGTTAGCAGTGGTGAAAAAGTGAATGCGGTCGTCTCGAATGTCCAGATAGTCAGGGCTTGAAGCATTTTTGATCCATGGCATATCGCGCGGCTCCGTAATTCTTGGGTTTTCAATTTCAAAGCCGGATGGTAACAGATCAGTTACTACAATGTTATCAATCGGCAGGCCGTTTGTGCTGGTTAATGTTAGCTTTACGATGACCAGATCATTCTGTTTGAATGTATTAGCAGGTGCGCCGTCACGGGTAAGGAACTGCCTGCGAATGCTTAACCCCTGATCTTCCTCCGCATATGTGCCTGTTGCGGACATGCCCTCAGATTGCGAAAACCAATACAAATCGCCTGAGCCCTGCGTTTGGATTGAAACCTTCTGGTTATCAATTCCTTTTGCGATTTTAAGCTCTTTGCCCGTAAATGTTCCCACATTCTTTCCATTGGCTGAAACGGTCGCAGTAACGGTTGATCCTGAGGTCTTTTTAGCCAGTTTTCCTAATGCCAGAACGGAGAATGCTGCTTCCTGTGTATTCAGATATGCGGCGGATTGAACTGTTTTGGATAGCTGGCGGGCCAAAACAGGGATTTGCATATTGTCTGGATCAGACTCTATAAGTGTATTCAAAACCAATGACATGTTCCGCAATGGCGAAGAATAGCTGTTGTCAAAGCCTTGTGTGCCGTTTTCAGGGACATATTTTTTGGGCAATAGCGCATTAAAACTTCTTATGTCACCTGCCAGCTGAAATGCGGCTGCAAGTAAATATTTGGAATCCAATGTAAGCAAATGCGGGTTTTGCTTGTAATAATTCATGGAAGCCCGGTTAGGCTGGCTGTTCAGCGCCAAGACGTAAAGCGAATAAATGGCTTCTCTACGCGCCACTGTCTTTCTGGATTGGGATCCGGATGATGGCTCATTTCCGTAATTCAAGCTGTTTCCGGTGCTTGCGGTTACGACTTCTTTGTTTGCCGTGTTTCCGGTTTGTGTTTTAAGGTAATCCAATGCACGGCTGAGTGTTTTCGCGTTAATTTCAAAGCCTGCCCTTCTTGCTTCTTCGAGGAAATGGGCTGCATATGCGGTGGCCCACCAATCTTCCTGCGTCGAACCCGGCCACATCGTCATTCCGCCATTAAATAGTTGCAGCGACTCCACTTTCCGGATAGCCTGTTGCACATTGGTCATAGGATTGAAATCGCTCGCGCCACTTTTCACTGTGTAGATCGGCGCGGCCATCGCTTTGGTAAGATCAGCAAAATAAATCTGGGGAAATGCCCTGGAAACGGTCTGTTCCAGACAACCATAAGGATAACCAAGCAATGTAGAAAGTGCCTTTCCACCGCCATGCACCAATGGCGACCGGCTCAAAACGATCTGACTTCTGCTGGTAGAAGGAATGAAGGTGGTGGCAAGATTGATCAATCCTGATTTCCCGGCTGCAATCTGACCTGAGTTACTCGATTTCAGAAGCGGCGACGCGGGCCGAACCGTAATGTTGGTTTGATTCGTAAAAGTCTCGCCAAATGCCGAAACTTTCACCGTAATGTTCGCAAGTCCGATCGATTGTAAGGCTTTCACTGAAAAGACGGCGCGTGCTTCTTTTCCAGGCAAGATCGTCATTTTTTGAGTCAAAGGAACAGCTCCTGATGTTAGCAGGCCATTTAGCTGGACTGAGACGGTTGCATTTGCGGGTTTGCTTTCTGTGTTGCTGATGTTGACAGGCAATGTTAATTCATCGCCAGGACTTAAAAATCTGGGTAAACCTGCGCTGATCACCACTGGATCGGCGACCTTCATGTTTTTTGTTGCCGAACCAAAGGCGTTGTCTTTATAAGCCACGGCCATAATGCGAAGATCGCCGCTGAATTGTGGCAGATTGACGTCGAAATTGACTTCCCCGTTGCTATTCGCGGTTAATATGCCGCTCCAAAATGAAACCAACTCTGTCCGGCCATTACTCAAAGGATTGATCCTTCTTTCCAGATCATAACCATCACCACCAAAGCTGGACGAGCCGCTTATGGTCAGTTCCGGAAATAGCTGCGCATATAAATCGTGCGTGGTTACTTCCAGGGCACATTTCTGGTAAAAGTGGCCGTGAATGTCTGGCGTTTTGGAATTTTTGATCTGCAAAATGCCTTCATCGACAACGGACAGCGTTACCTGCGCATTCGGTGCGGTTTTAATTCTGATTTGTTGTTTTGTTTTGGATCTCGATTTTTCAATGGCCGTTATAGCAACAGGCAGTTTTCGGTCCGGGTCTTCGACCAGGATAGGAGTGAATCCGTGCGCGACGGTCAGGGGCATGTCCGTGGTGTCGAACGGGCGGATTAATGTGGCGGTGATAAAGACGTTGGGTAAATGCTCTTCTTTCAGCTTCAATGTCAATTCCGCAGCCTTTTTCTCCGTCTTTAAAATATGCTGTTCGAGCACATTGTTGCGTTCGACTGTAACCAGCAGCGTTCCGTCAAAAGGCGTTTTGAACAAAACCTTAGCCGACTCTCCAACCTTATAATTGCGCTTATCGGTTTCCATCAGCACGCGGCCTTCATGACTTACTTCAAATGAAGAATATTGCGTGTAACCGTAGCCGTATGCATAAAAATGAGCAAGTGTATAATGTTCCGCGCCTGGGCGACGCACCCGAACCTCATATTCTCCCGAGATCGTGGGAACGTATTGAATGCTTCCTCTTCCGTTTTTAAGGTCTAATGTTGTTGAATAGACTGTCTTTTCACTTTTCCGGGAAGTGTATTGCAGCACATCGTATCTTTTTTCAACAACGGTTTGATATTCAAGGCGGACAACCTCGATCTTGGCAGCGCTTTTTTTCAAAACACCTTTATTATTAACACCGACTATTTCAACAGGAACCGGCACATTGGTCCCTACGTAGGCGTCAGGAAGGCGGATTCCGTAAAATGTTGGCTGCGTGAAAACATCAAACCGCTGTAAACGATTGACCGGGCGGCCATTTTCATCAAAAACGGTCACGAATATTTTTCCTTCCAGCACGCCAATGTCTTTCAGGCCGGCGGCAATCGGGAAACTTTCGGTGGCTTGTCCCTGCTCATTCGTAACTCCCTGGCGGCTTTGTTTTTCAAATGCTGTTTCGCCCGGAATGTCAAATACAAATTCCGGGAAAGCAGCCGCAAAAAAGCCTTTTCTTTTGAACTGGGCGTCCATCTGGTAAGTGCGATTGCTGGCGGGTGGCCCAAATAAGTTAGTTGCAGTTGCGGTCAATGATACATTGTTTCCGGATACATATTCCTTCGCTGCGCCGCTCAAATCCACTTTGATCCGGTCCGGCATGAACTCTTCCACGCTAACAGCATGCGAGGCAAGCAGAATGTCGTTACCATTGTAAACTTCCAGAACATATGTTCCGGTAAGCCCGGCCGCGTCAACAGGCACTTCAATTGCTACGGCGCCCTGAGCATTTGTATTTTTACGCCAGGTGCGATATTCACGGCCATTGGGCGTCACCATGCGTAGTTTAAGCGGGATTTCTTTGGCGCTATCCCATTTTTTTGTGCGGATAACCGTGTTGAAATGCATCGTCTCACCCGGGCGGTAAATGTCTCTTTGTCCGTAAATAAAAGCTTGTAAACCGGAGGCATTATCCCGCAAACCTTCCACTTCAAATCGCGAGGTTTCCACTTGCGTATCCTCTAAGATCAGATAATTAAAATCCTCCTTGAAAGTCGCTGTTAACATGGCGATTTTGAATCCCGGCGCTTTTTCGCTGAGTTTCTCAATGTGCAAAATGCCGTCGCCGTTGGTGTTTGCGGTGTGGACAGTCTGATTATTTGAGCTGATGAGCGTGATTTCTATATCGCCGAGCGGCTCATTTGTTTTAATGGAATTGGCAAAAATCCACATTTCGTCTTTGCCCTTTTTAGCGATCAAGCCGATGTCGGAAATTGAGACAAGTTTGGTCGCACCCAGATAGGCTTCATCTTTTGAATTGACCGAAACCAGATATACGCCTTTGCGCTGATTATCTTCGGGTAGGGCCACATTCAATGCTGAAATACCTTTGCTTTTCGGGAGGTTTTCGGTTTCGACAGTTTTGTCAACAATGACGTCACTCAGCTCATTATCACGGTCATCGCTGTAATTAAAGGCGCCGGTTTCCACCCATTCGTCGCCCGAATAGCCGTATTCGTTCCAGCGGTTGTTACGGACGTAACTCAGAATGTTGTTCGCGTATAATTTGGAAACTTTCACCTGCACTTTGGGAATATTCACGATCTGAACGCCGAGGTTTTTGGAGCCCTTAGGCGTCATATAAAGTGCTTTTTTGTTGGCAAAAGCAATGGACGCAGGCATTTTCCCGAAAAACAGGTCCTTGGATGTTTCATCTTCCAGAAATGCGCCCAAAACACCCTTCAATGTTTTATTAATCAGTAAATTATAAGTTTCTGTCTCGTTAAATTCACCGCGTATGATAAAGCCGTTTTCTGTCGGTTCCGTTTGAACCTGAATTTCCGGGCTTAGCTTGAAGCCATTTGCAATGCTTTCTTTGTCCAGTTCCTGGGTCGTAATAATGCGGGCGTATCCGGAATTGTTTTCAAAACCGGTTTTAATATTCACAATTTCAAGATGAAGCGGCGAAGGCAGGCTTGCGCTTCTGCTAATCGCTTCCTGGCTTATATAAGAAGTGTTCTGGACTTTCAGGCCCTTTTCAATGGCGATGTTAACAGGAATGGGGTTGTTGTCTGTCTTGCCAGCGTTGCTGATGGCGAGCGTGACCGAATGTTCGTTCGTAACCGGTAATATTCTGTAATCCAAAGACTTATCTGCGAGCGATACTTTCAATTTTTCTGCAACATTCTGGCTGCTTACCGGATAATTGAAAATTAACCTCAATCTGGCTTCCTGCTTGCCGCTTTCCTGCGAAAGGGCCCACCAGCTTTCCGTTTCGACCAATTGAAGATAAGGCGTATGGAAGTCGAGCGGCTCTTTTGAAACGGATAATTTTGTGTCTTTATCAATCTTCTCCGTCAGCTGATCGGTAAGTTTGGCCGTATATTTTGTAGCGGCTCCAAATCCCGCGACAGGCGAGAAAACGAGCTCATTAGGCGCAGACCATTTGAATTTTCCACGCACCGCCGGTTCGAATTGTACATATTGTGTTGAATCCCAATCATTCAGCTCGCTTTCGGCGACAATGTCTTTGTTAAATGTAAAAATCAGATTTTGGGACTGGCTGATCTCATCGTTAAAGTTGGTCCCGGCGACGCGAATTTCATTAAGAGAAGAGCAACTGTTAAAAAGGATTGGAATAAAAAGGGATAAAAAGATTGCAAAAGCAGAAGTCTTTTTCATAATCACGAAGGGAGTAAACGTAAGTGAGAACACACGTAAGAAACGAAAATAGGACGGCCGTTTTGAGCCATCCTACGAATATAATTTCAGCAAAACCGGTAAGCCTACTTAATTGAGCGAACGGTAAGTTAAATGTTTTTCCGGTTCAATTTAAAATTGCTGCATCACCTCATTGATGTCTTTCGAGCCCTCAAAAAATGAAAGTAAGCGCATCAAAATTCCTTCTACGACTGCATCCGGGCAGGAAGCACCGCACGTAAGCATAATGCGGGCAGGCGTATGTTGCGGGAGATAGTTTTCTGTCACCATTTCCTCTTTGGAATGGAGGTTAAAATGACGGATCAGCTGTTTATCCAAAATTTTATTGACTGACTCAATAAAATAAGTCGGGAATTTCTGCTCACAAAGCTCGACCAGATGTGTTGTGTTGGAACTGTTATAACCACCCGCAACGATCACAAGATCAGCCTCATGCGTCAGCAACGCGTAAGTCGCATCCTGGTTATCATTCGTAGCGTAGCATAATGTGTCGCGCGTGTTGGCGAAGCGATCTTCCACCTGTTCGGGACGGAGGCTGTAATGTTTGATCATTACATTTTTCAAGTAGTCAGCAATGCCTTGTGTATCAGATGCCAGCATTGTAGTCTGGTTCACGACGCCGATACGCTGCAAATCTTTTTCCGGATCAAAGCCATTGGAATACTGACCATTAAAATCCTGGAAAAACTGCTCCGCAGGCAATGTGCCTTTCATGTATTCGGCAAGACGTTCGGCCTGGGACATATTTTCAACCACAACGGTCGGCGCATTTTCCTTGCTATGCGAGAATGTGGCGCGGGTTTCTTCGTGATTGGGCTTGCCGTGGACAATGATCGTATAATTTTTCTCTCCGATCTGCGCGGCGCGGTTCCAGACTTTCTCTACAAACGGGCAGGTTGTATCATAAACGTAAGCATTAATGCCCAGTTCTGTCAGTTTTTGCTGGTTTTCAACGGTTGTGCCAAATGCAGGGACGATAACAATGTCATCCGCATTCAGTTCTTCCCAGGGAATGAGCGGATTGCCTTTGGTATCCATAATAAAACGCACGCCCCGGTCCACCAGATCGCGGTTTACGTCCGGGTTATGGATCATTTCACTGAGCAGGAAAATTCTTTTATCAGGGTTCTCTGCAATGGCTTTATAAGCAATGTCAATGGCGTTTTCAACCCCGTAGCAAAATCCAAAGTGGCGCGCAATCAGAAATTGGACCGGGCCGAAATCCAGCAATGTAGGCGCATAGTCACGTTTCAGCTTGTCATTTTTACGGCGGAATTCCTTAATCGGCGTAATGATCCTGCTCCGGTAAAAATCAGGAATGTTGAACGTTTTCATTGACTAAATTTGGTAGATTGCAGTAAACAAATTAGGGTATATTATGACCAAAAATCAAACATATACGCTCCTTTTTTAAGAACAACGGTTCATCAAACATTGTTCGAACGACGTTTACGGAAAATTTTTTTCCCGTTGATGCAACATGCAGGCGCATCTGCTGTCCTTGATACAGAACGTTCAAATATATATTAGCCATTCTGCTTGAAAACACATTTTTACCCTGACCGGCACGTCGAACTGGTGGAACGTTGTAAACTCGGTGAGCGCAAAGCGCAATACGAGCTTTATAAGTTGTATTCGAAAGCCATGTTCAACATCTGCATGCGGATATTGAATCATTTGGGGGAGGCAGAGGACGCTTTACAGGAAGCATTCGTGGATGCATTTACCAACCTGCACCAGTTTCGGCAGCAGTCGACATTTGGCGCCTGGTTGAAGCAGATCGTTGTCAATAAGGCGATTAACCACATGCGGAGCCGGAAAGTAAAGTGGGTGGAAATTGAAGAATGGCAGGAAACGGCGGAGAACATGGACCGGAGTGAAAGTTATTTCGGGATGGATGAGCATGAGACGAACCTGGAAGTAGAGCGCGTGCGCAACACGGTGCAGAAGCTGCCGGATGGTTACAGAGTGGTTCTGAGCCTTTATTTATTTGAAGGATACGATCACGAGGAAATAGGAGAGGTGCTAGGGATCAGCGAAACGACGTCAAGGACGCAATATATGAGGGCTAAAAGAAAACTCACAGAAATGCTTGCGAAATAGTTGCAGCAATAATTTTAAACTTAATCGTTTGAGTTCCATCTAAACTAATAAGGATTTGAGAACATTATTTACACATGACAAGTTGATTAACCTATGAAAAATTCTTCTGATAAAAAAGATCGATTGGAGCGGTTTGTGCGAGATAACAGGGATGGATTTGATACTTTCTTACCGCAAGATTCTTTATGGAGCCAGATCGATAGCAAATTACACAGCGAGATTCCGATTGTGCCGGAGCAATCCAAAAAAAAAATTAGGCGACTGAACAGCCCTTATTTTGACTGGCGCATAGCGGCCGGTGTGTTCCTGGCGCTTGGAATTGGTTTTTTAGTTTACCTCAATAATGAATACGGCATAACCCGCGATCCGAAAGTGGCGCTCAAAGTCCCTACCTATGCCAAGGAATTCAATGCTTACAATGTTGCAATAGACCAGAAAAGAGAGGAGATCATCAAACTCGCGCGGAATAATCCGGAGGTGTATAAAGATTTCTCTGCGGATCTGGAAAGTCTGGAAGTGAGTTATAAAAATCTGCGCTCCAACTTATCGAATGCTCCCAACCAGGAAGCATTACTGGAAGCGATGGTCCAGAACTTACAATGGCAGGTTGACCTGCTCAACCAACAATTAGAAATTTTGCAACGCATTAATAAAGTAAAAAATGGAGACGATAAAGAAGTCGACAGCGCGCCTGTTATTTAGCATGTTTCTCATGCTGCCGCAGCTGTTGCTGGCAGTAAGCCCGGATCCGGAACAGAACGGGCTCATTGAAAAACGAAGGAATATTGTGAAGGTTTTTGATGTTAAAAATAATGACCAGCTTGTCGTTGATAATCAATTCGGGCAGGTCAAAATTAATCTTTGGAATAAGGAAGAGATTAAGGTTGAGATCATTGTAACGGCGAATGCGCCTACGGACGGCCGCGCTTCGGAATATCTGGGGGCTGTAAGGATCGACGAAAAACGGATCAGGAACCAGATCAACCTGACGACACATATTGACAGGAGCCAGTTTGGAAACAATGGCTGGAACAACAAAAAAGGCGACAAGAATTTCATTCAGATCGATTACACGGTGTATATGCCAAAGGAAAATGCGCTGATCGTGCGTAACAAGTTTGGCGACACAGACATCCCTTCGTTCCACGCGCCGCTGACGGTTGATTCACGCTATGGACATTTTGTGGCCAACATTCTTGATAATGCTGAAAATGTGATCGATGTGCGTTATGGGAGCGCTAAAATTGGGAAAATGGACGGCGGAAAGCTGGAATTCCAATATTCAAACCTGAAACTGGATATGGCCAAAAAGGTTTTCATTACCAACAAGTTCGGCGAGCTGAACATTGGTGATGTGACCAACCTGGATGCCGACATCGATTATTCAGGAGCGAAAATCGGGACCATGCGCGGTTCGGGAAAGATTAAGCTGAACTACTCAGGTAATTTCAAGATAGATCAGCTCACCAATTCAGCGGAGAACATTGACATTCAGGCATCTTACTCGTCCATTATCTTGCCGGCAGATGCAAACCAGTTCAATGTGACGGTTACATATGGGAATTTCAGTTATCCGTCTTCTAATGTAAATTTTTCCATGCAGCCGGCGAAGGATGATAAAGCTTATAAACAAAAGCAATATCAAGGAAAAGTAGGAACCGGATCAGGAACGCGGATAACCGTCGTGTCGCGATTTGGTGATGTGAAATTGAAAGATTAATGTCTGTTAATTAGTCATTTATCTTCAATTAGTACATTGTATCTGAAATCCAGCGGGTCGAAAAGATCGAACAGCTTTTCGATAAATTGCGGATCATTAATGTAGAAATCCAGCAAATTATCATAGCGTTCCTGGGCGATTCCGTTCGGGAACAGCTTGTTTTTGAGGCTGATCAATTGCGTAATCTCAGACTCGTGGCTGCGCTCTTCGGCTTTAATAATGCGCTTTTCCAGATGTTTCAGCGAATTCAATAACCGCGTTTGCTCGGCTTTAACAGCTCCGTGCATGGTTTGGTCCACTGCGGTTGCTTTATTTAATATCGCCTCAAAAATCTCATTAAACGCATTTTTCTGATCTTCCAAACTTAAAATATGCTCTGTATTCCGCTCAACAAATGTCTTCCTTAACGCAACTTCATCCAGAAAAAGATCCTTGTAATTAATCTTCAATTTCTCCACCTTTTTTCCCTGCAATTGATTGATATACAATGCAAAGTTACGCGGCATTAACATGGGAAAGGGCACATTGAAATGCTCAAAAACTCCTTTCAACTGCATCCAGTAAGGCACTTCTGACGGCCCACCTATATACGCAAGATTCGGTAAAATCACCTCTTCGTATAATGGTCTGAGAACAACATTGGGACTGAAAAATTCGGGGTTTTCGGAAGCCAGATCGAGGATTTCCGACTTGGTGAATGTAATGTCTGTATTCAAAACCTGGAAATTGTCGCCGTCGCGCGTAATGCGCTCGCGAAGTCCGTCGGCCAGGTAAAAAAGATTGATCTCTCGTGCGTGAAGCGGCGTGTGATAACCCAGTGCATTGAGTTTGCCGGTGGTTTCTGTGACCAGTTTTTCGGAAACTGAGTCGGTGAGTTCT
Source organism: Dyadobacter alkalitolerans DSM 23607 (assembly GCF_000428845.1). Lineage (GTDB taxonomy): Bacteria > Bacteroidota > Bacteroidia > Cytophagales > Spirosomataceae > Dyadobacter > Dyadobacter alkalitolerans. The sequence continues at coordinate 136,892 of NZ_AUAS01000014.1, forward strand.
TCCTTAATAATGGGCAGAAAGTGCCTTTTTAAATCTGCATGATCTGCGTCAAGCGTGATTAGGCCCTGTTTTCCAAACAATTCGTGCATATAACATCGCACTGCATTGGCCAGCGTGGTGTTTTCGAGATAAGCTTTTGCAAACAACATGGGCTTATCCGGCAATTGCTTTAAAATGCTTTCCAGCTCCTTCGGATTCAGGCGGCCGACGGCTCCTTTGTGCTCGCCGGTCCATTTATGCGTTTGTCCAAACAGATGAAAAGTCGCAATTTCCTCAAAATCATGGTCTTCCGTCGCCATCCAGTAAATTGGCACGAAATTGTATTCGGGATAAGCCTCTTTTAATGCTCTCGCGAGCTTCACCGTGGTTACGATTTTAAAAATAATGTAAAGCGGACCGGTGAAAATATTGAGCTGGTGCCCTGTTGTGACAGTGAATGTATTTTCCTTTAAAAGGATCGAAAAATCGGGCAGATAAGGAAGGCCTGTGTATTGTTTTTCTAAAACATCAACCAGCGTTTTACGCTTTTCAATATCGAAATTCTGCTTGCTAATGATGGCCTCTTTTGCATTTTCCAAAGTCGGATAAATACTGTAAAACGGTTCCAATGCAGGTTTTTGATCAAGATAATCAAGCAGTAATGCAGGAAATTGGCCCGTTGTACGAAGATCCAGGGAATGCAGGGTCATGAAAGGTGGTTTTTCAGTAACTAATAGAGAATCCAACGTAAATTATTTAGCGATATTTTATTCAAACAAACCGATAACCTAACGTGAAAACAAAGGACTTTGGTTTCCCAAATTTGCGCATTTTGGGGTAGAATAAAAAACCTTTCATCACAACAAAAAAGCCAGACCTTACGAAGATCCGGCTTTCCATGATTCATTTGGTTTTTAGTTGTGCAGGCATTGTAATCGAGCTTTAACCCCGGCTCTCCGCCTAAAATATTGTTTCAAAAAACATAATCATTCTTGGCAATCAGTTCATCAGCAACGCTGCGGCGTGCATCTTTGAGGTTAACCGGTTCAATTTTCGTAAATCGTTTCAGTCCCATCAGCATCACCCGCAGCTCATCGCTTTCTGCAAAGCTTGTGATGGCAGCTCTTCCGGCATTGTTTACCTTCTCAACAGCGCGGTGCAAATAAATGATCGCCATATCCTGGTGCAACTTATTGGCATCAGCTCCAAGCAACTCAATCCGTTTTTCCACCCGTAGCAGCACCGATTCAGCAGCATAAATTTCAATCACCATGTCGGCCAGGTTCATGATAATTTCCTGCTCTTCGGAAAGCTTCATCATGAATTTCTGAACGGCCGCACCCGCCACCATTAAGGCTGCTTTTTTGAGATTTTGAATGACCTTTTTCTCGGCTGCAAAAAGCGTTTCGTCTTCGCTCATGCTGAAATCCGGAATAGACATAATTTCTTTTCCAACCGCCATCGCGGGCCCCATCAGATCGATCTGGCCTTTCATAGCGCGTTTCAGGAGCATATCCACGACAAGCAGCCTGTTGATCTCATTGGTTCCCTCAAAAATCCGGTTAATACGGCTGTCGCGGTAAGCCCGGTCCATCGGCGCATCTGCGGAAAAGCCCATGCCGCCGTAGATTTGAACGCCTTCATCCACCACAAAATCAAGCACTTCTGAGCCATGCACTTTCATAATGGCACATTCAATAGCTAATTCTTCCAGTGCTTTCAGTTTGGATTCCGCGTCTGACATTCCTTTTTCCTGAAAGGCGGAAATCAGGTCGTCAATGTTTTGACCAACGCGGTAAGAAGCTGATTCGGAGGCAAACATTTGCGTAGCCATTTCGGACAGCTTATGCTTAATCGCACCAAATTGGGATATAGCAGTGCCAAATTGTTTTCTTTCATTGGCATATGCAATGGCCTGTTGCGTTACCCTTTTGGCGCCGCCTAGTGCTGCCGCCGCCAGTTTGATCCGGCCAATATTGAGAATGTTAACTGCGATTTTAAAGCCGTTTCCGCGCTCTGAAAGCATGTTTTCGACAGGAACCAGGCAATCATTAAAGAAGATCTGCCGCGTATCCGAGCCCTTAATCCCCATTTTATGTTCTGGTGCATTCATCGTAATGCCACCGGATGACTTTTCAATGATGAAGGCACTCAGGTTTTTATCAGTTTGTCCGTTTTCTTCAATTTTGGCAAAAACAATAAACACATCTGCAAAACCGCCATTGGTAATCCACATTTTCTGGCCGGTAATGGCATAATGTTGACCGTCAGAGGTGAGTATTGCTTTGGTTTTACCTGAGTTGGCATCCGAGCCGGAATCCGGCTCTGTTAAACAATATGCTGCTTTCCATTCACCCGTGGCGAGCTTGGGAAGATATTTGCTTTTTTGTGTTTCGTTTCCGTAGTAAAGGATCGGCAATGTGCCGATGCCCGTATGCGCCGAAAGTGCTACGGAGAATGAATTTCCTGCGCCGGTGGCTTCTGCAACGAGCATGGAAGTGTTGAAGTTCATGCCAAAACCGCCATATTCCTCCGGAACGGCCGTCCCTAACAAGCCCAGCTCACCCGCTTTGTCCATCAATCCTGAAATCAGCTCGGGACTTTTTGCATGATCAATTTCGTCCAGGATGGGCCATATTTCCTTGCCGAGAAACTCCCTGCAAGTGTCTGCAATCATACGCTGCTCTTCCGTAAACTCCTCAGGAATAAAAATTTGGGACGATAAGGTTTCTTTAATCAAAAATTCACCTCCCTTAATAGACGTCTTATTCGCTTGTGCAACGGCCATATTCTTTAACTTTTATTGATGATTAAGGCTTGAATTAAGGTATGCTTGCATACTACTTCTTGTATTGCAAATATATATCATTCGCAGTATTATGCAAGCATACCTTTCGTAAAAACGGAAGGAGAAAAATGGTGATTTGAAGCCTTACTTTTTGAAGATTTTAAACTGTTTTAAGAGCGTGCCGTTGCTGTGCAGGCGGACAACATAAATGCCCGAAGAAATGTATAATCTGGAAAGATCAATGTTGGCCAGGTCATCGGAAACCGTAACAAATTCCTTTGGAAAATCAATCTTTTTCCCTGAAACTGTAATCAGCTCGTAGGAAATGTCATTAGCGTCCAAATCGGCCGGGAGCTTCACATTGAAAACGCTTTCCACCGGATTCGGGAAAAAACGCCAGTCTTCCAGGTCTTTTGTAATGTTGATAGAATCCCCGTAGGAAATGCTGAACTGGATCGAGTTTGTGACAATCGCCGAATCCTCTTTCGTTGCTGTGACCGTGAGGGTGTACCGGCCGATATAAGGTGCGAATCCGCTGGCATTTTCGTAAAGTGCAAACGGGAAAGTTTTCGTTTGAGATTTCCTGTTATACGGACCCGTTAAATAGAAATCAACCTTATCGTATTCAAAATTTCCGTGCGCGTAAATATTCAGGGAGGAAGGTAAATCGCTATGAGCGAGGACGTCATCGCCCGTGAGTTTCCTAATCACACGCTGATCCACTTTGCTGCCGCCTTGCACCAGTTCGAAACGGAATTTAGGGATTTCAACGATCAGTATAAACGGCACTTCCACATATGCCCCTGCATTATCGTAGGCCCTGATAATGAGCCTGTATTCTCCCTCCACTGTTGGCGTTCCGGAAAATGTATTGAGTGCGAAGTTGAGCCAGGATGGGCGGTTTTGTAATGTTATCGAAGAAATATACCCGTCGGGATCACCAAAGATTTCTGTTGGTAAAATGTAGTTAAACGGCATGTTTAATTGTCCATACTTGACTGGTAATGAACCAGCCGCATAAGGCGGCGCATTAAGGAACTGCTTTTCGACGACTTTAATCGTGAAATAGGTTTCCACAAAGGCATTCAGATCGTCATATGCCTTCAAACTAATGCGAAATTCACCCAAGCTAGGCGGCGTTCCGGTGAGAACACCATTTGTAAATTTAAGCCAGCTTGGAAGCTCGCTTGCTTCGATTTTGGTCACTTCACCGTCTGCATCCTCAAATGCGCCATCGTTGATGGGCAGTGAAAATGGCTCGTTTACAGCAATGGTCTGATTTGAAAAACTGGCATCTACCGTTGGTGGCTTGTTGGCATTTTCACGCGTATCCACACGAACGGTCAGGAATGCTTCCGTGACACCGCCTTCATCATCAATTCCTTTTACCTGAATGCGATAATCCCCAAGCGTTGCCGGCCGTCCTCTCAGCTGACCGTTTTCAAATTTCAGCCAGGATGGCAAAGTGCCGACCTCCATTCTCACAACCGTTCCGTCCACATCGGAAAAAGTATCAATGGGCAGCTTGTAAGCGAAATCTTTGTTAACCGCAATGATCTGCATCGGCACCGGCTTGAACACATACGGTGGGTAATTAGATGCATCGTCCCAATATTCAGGAGCGAGAATGTCTTCATTCAGACCAATATAAACTGGTTTTGGGTTATTCGGATCGGCGTAAGCACGTTTTCTCCATTCGTCGTAAACAACATTCATCGGCCCGCTTTTTTCCACAGCTGCCGAAAGCCTGTAACTCACGGAATCGGTATAAACGATGGGTTTCATCGGCTGGTTAAGCCAGGTCTGAGCGGCCTGCCGGAGAAAAGGTTCGGCCCTCGACATTGTGCTTTGAACGGACGCTACAACGGCAACCACATTTGCGCCGTGAGCAAAATTTTCGTTAATCTGCCTTAAATGAGCATTGTTGTCAAATACTGTGTTGATAAACAGCTCATTAGCAATTATAAAGTTAGCAGGAGCAGTACTTTTAATGATATCAACGGACCATCTGTGATCGTGCGTGGCGAGGTCGTCATTGATTTTTATACCGTTGGATTTTTCATTTAAACTCCTGAAACCCAGCGTTCCGCGTACACTGGAAATTCTGTCAAAAACAGAGCCATAGTCAGATACAAATTTGACATTCGGATCAACAGACTTAACGGCCGTGATCATTTGCTCTGTAAAACGCTTCAAGATAAGGTGACGGTAAATGTACCAGTCCTTACCAGCACGCTGACGGAACGATTCTGAGGGTTCCCAAGGCGTTGCAGGCGGTAACACCTCTTCGAAATTCTTGTGGTTGATCCCCCATAAATAATTGAGGCGCTGGAGCTTCTTATAATGTGATATCAAAAACTCCCTGAACCCGGTTATCATGGACCTGGAATAATCGTATACCGCAGGGCTTTCCTTGCCATTTTCGATCAGACTGCCAGGATATTCGCCTTCCTGCGTTCCCGTGGTCGTTATGGAAACGAATAACAGCTGTTTGTTGGTCTGAAGATATTTATATCGAGTAACCGTTTCCTTGACAAATGCTTGTGCTTTTGCCGAGATCGCATCATTATCAAATCCAAATGAAGTATCCTGATATCCACTGATTACCGGCTTGCCTGTGGAGCTCATATGGCTGTCCGAAGGTTCCCAAAAGCCCTTAATCCGCGTGCTATGCCTGCCCAGGTGAATGCGCAGCGCCACCTTCATTCCCAAATCCGTAGCTGTTTTGATTTGCTGGTCGAATTTGTCCCAAAGCGGCTTGTCTGTCGGTGAGGTATAATAGATTTTATCCCAGGGAATGGTAAGATAAACCGCATTCATTCCGTACGCATGTGCCGACCTGATCAGATCCAGCTCAGGGCCCTTTTCATCTTTATCCAACACATTAAGCAGCATCAGTGCCAGATAGCGCTGGTTGTCCGCCTCGGTCGTTCCAGGATTGGTCTGGGCATGGAGCGTTTGAAAAGAGATAGTCCAAGCCAAAACCACAAAGAATATCTTCGTGAGCAATTTAGACCCGTACGTAGAATGATGCATGCTAATAATTTTTATCTATTAATTCGATCCAGTTTTTATAACCATTGTCCACGTTGAACCGACTGGCTACTTCAATGCTTTTTTCACTGCTGGTTGCCGTTTCGCCGCTCATTACCGAGCGGATTCCTTTTACCATTTGTTTTATACTAATATCCTGAGTAACAATGCCCATGCCTTCTTTTACAAATTCCGAAACACCACCAGAAGGAAATGAAACAATAGGCTTACCGAGCAGCGCAGCTTCAATCATCACCAAAGGAAACGGGTCCTGACGGGACGTGAGTAAAAACCCATTTCCCATGTTAAGGTAATTATAATAATCTTCTTTCTGCTTTCCGACGAGGTGAATTTTCGTCGCCGATTTTGAATTCCTGCAACGTTGTTCTGTGTAATAAACGAGCCCGTCATCAATGCTTGCTCCCACCCATATCAGGTGAACGCGCGGATCGTTAAGTTCTTGTGCAAGATCGGGTAACATATCAAAACCTTTTCTTTCCGAGGTCATTCCCGACAGAATCCACACAAAATCATCGGCTGGAATGCCTAATGCCCGTTTCAGCTCGGCTGTGCGCCTCTCATCTTTTTTTACAAGGGTGTGATCAATAAAAGAATAAAGCAGCTCCACATTTTTTCCACCGGCATCTTTAATCGGTTCACAAGTCGTTTGCGAGCAGCCGATAAGCAGGCTGGAATAATCGATAATGCTTTTGAAGTCCGGCGAACTTAAATAAGTGTAGGTCAATGGCATTTCATGAAAATGTGTGATCACCGGAATGGAAAATTCCTTGGCAACCACAATCGTTTCAGGCATCATCGTTGTATTTACATACCAAAAATCAGCCTTGAAATCCTTTGCCAGTTTTCTGAGATATTTCAATGTAGGATGGATCCCAAGGTGAAAAGAGATCTTTTCCACGATATTGAAAGTTTTAGGCGCTATAAAAACGGGAATGTCCGAGGGAAATTCTTTCAATAATTCACCATTTGCAAAACTTACAATGCCGATATCAAAGCGGCTTCGGTCAATTTTGTTCACGATATAAAGCAGCATCATTTCTGACCCTGTCCGCGTTGCATAAGGAGTAAAGAAGAGGATCTTTTTCTTAACGTTGTTCATGTACAGCTGTTAGCAGATCAATATTTTCTTCGGGCTTTATCTTGTAGAGCCCTTTCTTCAATAGGAGTGTTTTCCAAAAATATTTCAGGATGACCCTGGTTTTGCGCACATATATATGTTGCGTTCGCAGTTCCGTGAAGGGGTTACCGTCTTTTTTCAGGTTTAAAGCCATTTTCCAGCCATAAATAACGGGGATCATAAGAATGTAATGTGCAATGAGCAGCAAATACTGAAGCATTCCATATTGTTTCCGCACCCACAGGAAGTTGGAAATCTGCATTTGCGTGCTGAAACGGTTGATCCACGAAATATTCGTCCGCCGGAAAGGATTTTTGTTTTCCAGGTGAATGAACTTGCAGTCTTTGAAATAGCAAAGCTTCCCCAGCTTCCCAAGCCGCCCCGACCATTCAACATCTTCGCCATACATAAAGAAATCATCACTGAACCCGCCTGTTTTCTCAAATCCTTCCCTGCGAACAAAAATGAAAGCGCCCACAAGCCAGTCATACTGGTCAGGATCGGCATATTGGGGATCAGGATAAAGCTTTTTCACGACCTTATCTACGGTATTACTGATCGGAAGGATGAAAAATGTGCGGCGGAAGTCGTTAAAACTTTGGTAAAAAGGCATTGGCGTGCCGTCGGCGTAATATTGGAGTGCGCCGCATGCGATAATGTCGGTTCGCACATTCAGGCGTTCGAAGCAGCGGTGAATGACATTGTCGGTAATTAATGTGTCCGCATTCAGCAGCAGAAAATATTTTCCTTTTGCTACGGCCATTCCCCTGTTATTAGCAATCCCAAAACCGTCGTTAGAAGGCGCGTTAATCCATGTAATCTCCGGATATGCCCTTCTGACTAATTCGCCACCACCGTTTTCCGGATCATTATCAACAACAATAATCTCAAAAGAAATGCCTGAAGTAAACTGATAAATAGAGTCTAAACAATTGATTATGAGCTGAGGCGTCCGATAATTGATAATGATAATGGATACATCCATGCAGAGGTGTGTATGTTTTGGGGCAAAAATAAAGAATCTCCGCCGAAGATGGTTCATTCTTCAACGGAGACCGTAAAATAAGTTATGCAATTACCGAACGGTTTAATTTAACCTTTCAAAAATTCCTGCAACGCCTTGTCCGCCGCCAACACAGGCTGTTACCATGCCGTATTTTTGATTTCTGCGTTCCATTTCATTGAATAACTGCACAGAAAGCCGCGCACCGGTTGATCCCAATGCGTGTCCCAAAGCGATTGCACCACCATTAGGATTCACAATTTCCGGGTTAATGTCCAGTTCCTGGATCACTGCCAGCGATTGTGCCGCAAATGCTTCATTCAGTTCTATTTGTTCAATGTCATTCAGTTTTAATCCCGCTTGTTTCAATGCAATAGGGATAGCAGCCACCGGTCCGATTCCCATAACCCGCGGGTCCACTCCGGCAGTTGCATAGGAAAGCATTTTAGCAATGGGTTTCAAATTCAGCTCCTCCACCATCTTCTCCGACATGACCATGACAAATGCTGCTCCGTCGGAAGTTTGGGATGAATTTCCTGCGGTTACGGTTCCTCCGGCTGCAAAAACGGGTTTCAATTTATTCAATGCTTCCAAAGTCGTGTCCGCACGCGGGCCTTCGTCCTGGCTTACCACGGTTTCCTTCGTTTTCTTTTTGCCGGAGGCAGCATCAAAATACGTTTCCTTCACCGTTACTGGCACAATTCCGTCCGCAAACCGGCCCTCTTTCTGCGCCCTTAATGCTTTCTGGTGCGAGCTGAAAGCGAATTCATCCTGCTTCTCGCGGCTGATGTTGTAATCTTTCGCAACCTGCTCGGCGGTCAGGCCCATGCTTAAATAGTAATCCGGGTTGGTGTGTGCAATGTCATAGTTCAATGCTGTTTTCCAGCCCATTGTAGGAACTAGTGACATGGATTCTGTTCCACCTGCAATGATGCAATCGGCCATTCCGGCATGAATTTTCGCTGATGCCATGGCAATGGCTTCCACGCCGCTGCCGCAATAACGGTTGATCGTAATGCCCGAAACGTTTTTCGGAAGTGCCAGCAAAGCCACGTAACGGCCCATTTGCATGCCCTGCTCCGCTTCTGGCACCGCATTGCCGACAATCACATCGTCTACACGCGCAGGATCAAGGTTAGGGATTTTTTCAAGCAGATATTTGATGACAGTTGCTCCGAGGTCGTCAGGACGGGTAAAACGGAAGCCTCCCCGGGAAGCTTTTCCGACGGCGCTACGGTAACCGGCAACTATGTATGCATTCATATATGTCTGATATTTAGTTTGGAGCGTAACACAGGCATTGGAGAATAGTATGCCTGCATACCATTGGTAAAAATAGCAATTAATCATAAAACAACAAACCACCGGAATTTGTTTTCCGGTGGTTTGCAATTACCAAGTCTTACTGATGGAACCTTTGATATTTTAAGAATAAATCCGATGTTCTTCGTGTGTTTTGGGCCTTTTAGCGCCGTCCGGCATCACGATCCAAAGGATAATGTAAAACAGGATGATAGGAAATGTTACCGGAATGAAAACGCCCAAAACGAAAAGTACACGGACGATCGTTACATCTATATCCAGATAATCCGCGATTCCGGATGCTACACCACCTATGATTTTGCTGCTTGTATTGCGAAATAATCTGTTGTTGTTCATGGCTGTCGTTGTTTATTTTTTCTTTGATGATTCAAAGGTACTGTGTATTACATAGTAGTTGAAAATAATTGGTATAAGCGGTTCTCTTGCCTGAGTATGGGTGCCTTATTGGTTTGAGCAAACGGTAAAAAAACACTAGAGTTACATTAGGATTCTTCTGATTCATATACAATACTATTTGCAATGAATTACCTTTGAGTTTGAAAATGATAGCTTTGCTGACAATCTGGCACGATTAGCGGGCAGGCTCAATTATTTTTCTGTAAATGATCGGTTAAAAACATATACTAAAATCATGTTTAAAATATTTTCAAAGCTGTTCGGCACAAAATCAGAACGGGATTTAAAAGAATTGACTCCCTACGTTGATAAAGTCAATGCCGAATACGCACTCCTGGCTTCCTTAACCAATGATGACCTGCGGGCAAAATCCGAAGGTCTGAAACAACATATTGCCGACAACCTGAAATCCATTGATGACCAGATTGCTGCTTTAAGGCAACAAGCTGCTGATGAGCCTAATGTCGATAGCAAAGAAGCGATTTTCAAGAAAATTGATGCCCTTGATCTGGATCGAAATAAAGAACTCGAAAAGATCCTTTTGGATATTTTGCCAAAAGCCTTTGCCATTGTAAAAGAAACGGCGCGCCGCTTCAAGGAAAATGAAAAGCTGGAAGTGACGGCTTCTTTCTTCGACAGGGAAGTGGCATCCAAAAAGTCACACGTTGTTATTGAAGGTGACAAAGCTTACTGGAATACAACCTGGGATGTAATCGGCCAGCCTATAAAGTGGAACATGCTGCATTATGATGTGCAGCTGATCGGTGGTGTGGTTTTGCACCAGGGGAAGATCTCTGAAATGGCGACAGGGGAAGGTAAAACGCTAGTTGCAACACTTCCTGCATTCCTTAATGCATTGGCAGGAAACGGCGTTCACATTGTAACCGTGAACGATTACCTGGCAAAACGTGATGCAGAATGGAATGCACCTCTTTTTGAATTTCACGGCATGAGCGTCGATTGCATCGACCGCCATCAGCCCAACACCATTGCCCGCAGAAATGCATATAAAGCCTCATTAACTTACGGAACCAACAACGAGTTCGGCTTCGACTATCTGCGTGACAACATGTCACGTACGCCGGAAGAACTCGTTCAGCGCAAGCACCACTTTGCAATGGTCGATGAGGTTGACTCCGTATTGATCGATGATGCGCGTACGCCGTTGATCATTAGCGGGCCAGTTCCAAGAGGAGATGAGCAGGAATATCTGGAATTAAAACCACGCGTTTCGCGGATCGTTGAAGCACAGAAAAAGCTAGCGATGGATTTCCTTACCGACGCCCGAAAGAAAATTGCAGCCGGCGATAAAAAAGAAGGAGCATTATCCTTGTTCCGTGCACATCGCGGGATGCCGAAATACAAGCCTTTGATTAAATATCTGAGTGAATCGGGTATTAAGGCGCTCATGCAGGAATCTGAATCCATTTATCTTGCTGAAAACCAGAAACTGATGCCAGTAGCGGACGAGCCGCTTTACTTCACCATCGACGAGCGTCATAACAGCATTGAACTAACAGAAAAAGGAATCGACTTTCTGACAGGTGAGTCAGAAGAAACCAATTTCTTTATCCTGCCCGACATTGCGGTTGATCTGGATGCGATTGAGAAAGACGCATCATTGAATGAGCAGGAACGCATTATCAGAAAAGAAGCATTAATTCGCGATTATTCTGTAAAAACTGCTCGTATCCATACAGTTAACCAACTTTTGAAAGCATTTACGCTTTTCGAAAAAGACGTGGAATACGTGATCATGGACGGAAAGGTTAAGATCGTCGATGAGCAGACTGGCCGTATCATGGATGGCCGTCGTTATTCCGACGGTTTACACCAGGCGATTGAAGCGAAAGAGAATGTGCGCGTTGAAGATGCCACTCAGACTTACGCGACAGTTACCCTACAAAATTACTTCCGTATGTATCACAAGCTGGCCGGTATGACCGGAACGGCGGAGACGGAAGCGGGTGAATTCTGGGAAATTTACAAACTGGATGTGGTTTCGATCCCTACCAATGTAAACGCGGTAAGGAAAGACCATGAAGATAAAGTGTATCGTTCGGTTCGTGAGAAATATAATGCGGTAACGGATGAAATTGTAGAGCTTGTTGAAGCCGGGCGGCCTGTTTTGGTGGGTACAACTTCGGTTGAAAACTCCGAGATCATCAGCCGGATGCTTACATTAAGAAAAATCCAACACCAGGTGCTTAATGCCAAGCAACACCAGCGCGAGGCGGAAGTGGTGACAGAAGCCGGTAAGCCGGGAACTGTGACAATTGCAACCAACATGGCTGGTCGTGGAACGGACATTAAGCTTACGCCGGAATCGAAAAAAGCGGGCGGACTTGCGATCATTGGTACAGAACGTCACGAAAGCCGTCGTGTAGACAGGCAGTTGCGCGGTCGTTCCGGTCGCCAGGGCGACCCGGGTTCTTCTCAATTCTTTGTCTCATTGGAAGATAACCTGATGCGTCTCTTCGGTTCTGACCGGATGGCGAAGGTGATGGACCGGATGGGATTGGAAGAAGGTGAAGTAATCCAGAGCGGAATGATCACCAAATCCATCGAACGCGCGCAGAAAAAGGTTGAAGAGAATAACTTCGGCATGCGGAAGCGTCTTTTGGAATATGATGACGTGATGAACTATCAGCGTGACGCCATTTATACACGTCGCCGCAATGCATTGTTTGGAGAACGTCTGGCGGTTGACATTGCAAATACATTATATGATGTATGTGATGAGTTGGTTAGCTCTGCAACTTCTTATGCGGAACTTGAACTGGCAGTGATCACAACATTAGGAATGGAAGTTCCTTACAGTGAGGCGGAATATGGTTCAATGAGGCCTGCGGACCGTTCACAAAAGCTTTACGATGCGGCTGAAAAGCAATATCAGGAGAAAAATGCTTCGATAGCAGCAAAAGCATTCCCTGTTTTGAGCTCTATTTACGCAGAACGCGGTGCAACGATTTCTGAAATCATGATCCCGTTCAGTGACGGAATCCGTCAGACTGGCGTTGTGGTGGGCTTGAAAAAGGCTATCGAAAACGAGGGAAGGGAAATCACGACCGAAATGGAGAAGGCCATCGTGCTTTCGCTGATCGACCAGGAGTGGAAAGAGCATTTGCGTGAAATGGATGATTTGAAACAGTCGGTTCAAAATGCTGTATTCGAGCAAAAAGATCCGTTGTTGATTTACAAATTTGAATCGGTTGAGCTTTTCAAACGCTTCCTAAGCAAGGTGAATTTTGATATGATCTCCTTCCTGATGAAGGCGGATATTCCTCAGGAAGAGGCGGTTCCGGCTACTGCGGTGCAGCAAACCGTGCGTCGCCCTGCGCCAGCGCCTGAGTTGCATACCAACCGTGAGGAGGATTTTGACCTGGATATGGACGGCGGCCCGAACGAGTACGCCCGTAATATGGAGTCAACCATAAAGGCACAGCCCGTTCGCACCATTAAAATCGCGGACCGGAACCAGAAAGTATCTGTCCAGTATCGCGATGGCCGAATTTTGCGTGACGTGAAATTCAAAAAAGTGGAGCAGGAAGTGAAGAACGGAGACTGCGTCGTGATCGAATAATCATTCACAAAGCATTAATAAATTGTAAAGCCCTGCCCTTCTGAATGGATTGGCAGGGCTTTTGATGGAAAGGAAATCAGTATTTATACGATATTTGTATTTTACAGCAAGTCATTAACGAAACATAACCCTGCATGAGACTGCACAAAGAAGGTTACACCATCATGGCCATTACAGCCATTATATTGATACTGATAAACTTAGGCATATATTATCTGCTGCCTGACGGTTATTGGATTCCAAGATTGGTGTTGATTGGCAGTGTTATCGTATTCTTTCTCGTAGTTCAGTTTTTCCGCGTTCCAAAGCGTGTGGTGTATAAAAGTGACAGACAGATCGTCGCGCCCTGCGATGGAAAAGTCGTGGTAATTGAAGAAGTGGTTGAGAGTGAGTATTTTAAAGGGCCAAGGAGACAAATCAGCATTTTCATGTCTCCACTTAATGTGCATATCAACTGGAACCCGATCAGCGGTGTGATCCAGTATTTCAAATATCATCCCGGATTATATCTTGTTGCGTGGCACCCTAAATCCAGCACAGATAACGAGCGCACAACCGTTGTTATCAAGACCATTGAAGGCATCGAAATCCTTTTCCGCCAGATTGCAGGTGCGGCAGCGCGTCGTATACGCTGGTATGTGAAGGAAGGCGACCAGGTGGAGCAGAGCACGGAAATGGGTTTTATCAAATTTGGCTCACGCGTGGACATTTACCTGCCGCTGGATGCGGAAGTAAAGGTTAATTTGCAGGACAAAACAGTAGGAAGCGTAACCGTACTGGCGGAATTAAAATAGTCGCCAGCTCAAAATCTGCTGTAAAAACCCGGGAACCGCGCTGGGATAAACTACGGCCATAAACACAAATCCGAAGATCGCGCCGACCATGTGCGCGCTGTGGTTCACATAACTCGTTCCGCGCTTGGATTCATAAAATGAATATCCTAAGAAGAGCAGTCCGAAGATAAATCCGGGCATACAGATAAAGAAATACAAGCAAACCTGCATCAAAGGCGAATAAAGGATTGCAGCAAAAAGCACGGCTGAAACGCCACCGGACGCACCCAGCGAATTGTATTTGGAGTTATTCCGATGTTTCAGGAATGTCGGAATATCCGAAACAATGATCCCGACAATGTAAAGAAACAAGAAATAAATGGTGCCGCTCGGCCCGAAAAGCATGGCAAAAAGCCTTTCGATTCCTTCTCCTACAAACCACAAACTGAGCATATTGAAGATCAAATGCCCAAAATCCGCGTGAACAAAACCCGATGTTACAAAACGGTAATATTCATTGCGCTGTGTGACTTTATAGGGATTGAGGATCAGTTTGTCCATTAAACTGTAATTGTTCAAGGCATAATAGCTGATTCCGGATGTGATAATGACGAGTATGAGGGTTATGGACATGTTCGGTGTTGAATGTTTGAATGATTGTTACTTTTCGCGCTCAACCAGTTGCTCGGCAAATTGCAGCAATGGTTGCTTTCTTTCTTCATCAATTTTCAGTGCGTGCAGGCTGGAAAGCCCTTTGGTAAAATATTCCTGGATTTTTTGTTCGGTGAATGGCCGGATGCCCAGCTTTTCGTAAATGGCTGTAACGCCCGCCACTTTTTCCTGCTTATCGAAATCAGCCAGACCGATCCATTTATCCAGTTCGGCTTTTGATTCCTGATCCGCTTTGGACAATGCTTCAATCAGCAGGAATGTCTTTTTGTTTGAAATAATATCACCACCGACCTGCTTTCCAAATTTATCGGGATCGCCATAAACATCCAGGAGATCGTCTTTTAATTGAAAACCAATCCCCATATTTTCCCCTGCCGAATAAAGCAGCTGAATGGATTCTTCATCAGCGCCGCCGATAATCCCGCCCAGTTCCAATGCAAAACCGAGCAAAACCGACGTTTTCAGGCGGATCATGCTCAGATATTCTTCTTCGGTAACGTCCCAGCGGGTTTCAAAATTCATATCCAGCTGTTGTCCTTCGCAAACTTCTGCGGCCGTTTTATTGAATCTTTCCAAAACACGGCGCAGCTTTTCGGCAGGAATGTCCAGCAGCAGGTCATAGGCCTTTATTAACATCACATCTCCCGACAAAATCGCCGTGTTCGCATTCCATTTTTCATGAACGGTCAGCTTTCCCCTTCGCAGCGGCGCCTGGTCCATAATGTCATCATGCATCAATGTGAAATTGTGAAAAACTTCAACGGCCATGGCTGGTTTCACAGCATTTTCCCATTGATCAGAATATATAGAAGCGGCAAGTAATGTCAGCAAAGGGCGGAAACGCTTGCCGCCGAGCGACATAATGTAGCGGATCGGCTCATAAAGCTCAGCGGGATGGGCGCCGTAGGATTGTTTTTCAAACTCAATTTGCAGTGTCTGCAGTAATTGTTCGGGTTTAATCATTCGCAGGGTAAAAAAGATCCGCAAGTCAGATCTGACGGGTAAAATAGTAACGTTTTGATTTGATCAGATATGTATGCAAAGTAGGGAAAATTAATAACTTTGAGATTCCGCCTATCATATATTAATTCACCCCGCATGCCTTTTCACCAATATTTCAACGGAGAAATCCTTCCTATTGACAGCCCGGTTTTCAAGACCAATGATCTTGGGTTACTCCGCGGTTTCGGCCTTTTTGACTATTTCAGGACTTATAATGGCGTGCCTTTCCGCTGGGACGATTACTGGCAGCGGTTTGAAAATTCGGCGCGTTTGATGAAACTGACATTGCCCGTAACGCAGCAGGAAACCGCAAAAGTGCTGGCCGATCTGCACGCTATGTCAGGTGAGCGGGAAGTTGCTTTTCGTTTTGTATTAACCGGCGGCTATGCACCGGACAGCGTTAATGTTGTTGAACCTAACTTTTTGATCCGGACTGAGGCTTTGCCCCAAGACAATCCAGCAGGCCGTTTGAAAGGAATCAAAGTGTTGCCCTATGACTATGTCCGCGATTTGCCGGAAGTGAAAACGACGAATTACCTGCATATGGTGCTGATGGCCGACGAACTGCGACGCCAGCAAGCTGCCGATTTGCTTTTCCACAAAGAAGGGGAGGTCAGCGAGCTGACGCGAAGCAACATTTTCATTTTTCAGGGAGATAAGCTCATTACTTCCGACCGCAACATTCTCAAAGGCATTACCCGGAAAGTGGTTATGGAGCTTGCCAAGCCTCATTTTAAAGTGGAGGTGCGGCCGGTAATGTATAAAGAGGTCATTATGGCTGACGAGGTGTTCACAACCAGCACTACCAAGTGGGTGATGCCCGTGGTGCAGATCGGCGACTTGCCAGTGGGCAATGGCGAAGCCGGAAAACGGACGCTTTTCTTGCAGCAGTTGTTTGAAAAACTGGTCGCCAATTGGGGCAAATAAAAAAAAGTGGCAAGCCGGTTGGCTGCCACTTTCCGATTCTCGTAATAAGCTAAAATTTATTTAGGTGCATTTGGTGAATCCTTATTGACGATGGGCCATACGCCAGGTCTTGGAACGCTTACGCCCTTGGTCATGCCTCTTTTCATTTCATCCGGCCCGAAATAGTATAGCGGCCAGCCTTTATAGGTAAGCTGTTTTTTGCCAAAAACATCAATCGTTGCGAACATTGTTTTGTCGAGATTGGAAGGAAGTCCTTTCACTTCGTTTACCTCGTAAATTGGCCATGTCCCGTCTTTTTGCTGATCATTAGTTGTCCAATTGTTGATCCCAGACGAATCGCGGGCGAATGCATACAATGTTCTGCCCATGCCGTCCACAAAAAACTGCGTTTCTCCCGTCCCTTCCGTCAAATCAGGTTTGTAGGATTTTCCGTCGCTTCCCACAAGCTGCGCATTGGCCAACATAATCGTGTAATCCGTCTTGGCGACAAACCAGATTCCACCTACATTATCACCATTCGCTTCACCGGCCTTTGCATCATTTTTATAATAATACAAAGGCCATCCTTTATAGGTGGTTTGTGGTTTGCCGTCAGCACGGGTAATGTTGGCAAAATCGCCGGCCGTAAGGTCGCCGTCGATTTTAAGCTTGGAAAGATCGCTTACAGCGAAAACAGGCCAGTTCGACTCGCAGTTGCCGGAGCAGTTGGAGCTTCCGTTGGCGTCTTTGGAAAAGAAATAGAGTGTCTTGCCATCCTTATCGGTCAAAATCCTTCCTAATGTGGCATTGTCTTTAAGCTGAATGTCATTGGCGATAGGCGTCGGATCCGTTTCCGGGTCGTCATCCGAGCAGGATATGGCTACGGACATGATCAGGCCCAGGATAAAGAGCATGCGGGTGAATTGAAATAATTTCATGGGTTCAATTTTTTATTGTTAGAGATGAATTGGATTGTCGTGAATACGAGCTAAGCCATCCGAAGGTTGCGCAACAAAAAAAGCATAACCAATGGCTATGCTTTTCTAAGTGAATGCGAATCGTTTTTCAGCTCCAACCCTGCGCCGTGATCGGCACCAGGCTGTCTCCTTTGGTGTGGAGCACTATTTCTTCCTTATCTCCCGTCATGTAGCCTATAAAGCTGATTTTGGGATTGTTTTTAATCAAATCATAAGATGCCTGTGAAACTGTGAAAAGCAGTTCGTAATCTTCACCGCCGTTCATCGCCGCCGTGATCGGGCCAATGTTCAGCTCCGAAGCAGCGAGGTAAGTTTGCTCGTCAATTGGAATTCTTTCTTCAAAAACCACCGCACCCACGCCCGATTGCGCACACAAATGCAACAGATCCGAAGCCAATCCATCCGACACATCGATCATGGAAGTGGGCAGCACGCCTGCTTCTGCAAGCTCGTATATGACGTCCATACGCGCTTCCGGGCGAAGCTGGCGCTGGATTACGTAATCTTTTCCTTCCAGTTCCGGCTGCATATCAGGATTGGCAAGGAAAACCTGTTTTTCCCTTTCAAGCAGCTGCAAACCGAGGTAAGCGCCGCCCAGATCGCCCGTAACACATAGCAGATCGTTGGCTTTTGCCGTGTTTCTATAAGTAATTTTATCCTTTTTAACCTTCCCAAAAACGCTTACGGAAATCAAAAGCCCCGATCTTGAAGACGAAGTGTCACCGCCAACCAGATCCACATTGAAATCTGCACAAGCCGCTTTCATGCCGGCATATAGTTCATCAATCGCTTCCAGTGAAAACCGGTTGCTTAATGCCAGATTCACAGTGACTTGCCTCGGAATGCCGTTCATCGCTGCAATGTCCGACACGTTCACCGAGATCGCTTTGTAACCCAAATGTTTCAAAGGGAAAAAGGTAAGGTCGAAATGCACGCCTTCCAGCAGCATATCCGTTGATAGCAAGCCAAATTCCTCACCCGTATCGATCACCGCCGCATCGTCGCCGATTCCCCTTATCGTATCCGGTAATGTTGTTTTTATTCCGCTGTTTATTCTTTTTATAAGCCCGAATTCCCCCAGGCTGCTTATTTCAGTTCTTGTTTCCATGGTGCAAAATTAGCTAAAAAAAGCGAAGCCACTTCCTGTGGGAAATGGCTTCGTAATATTATAGACTATCTCAAAAGCATTGTAATATGCTAATGGAGAGGATTATGGATTGCTTAATGTGTATTCGTTGATTGTTCCGCCGGTTTTTGGGCTGGATTTCAATCTGGTCAGAATCAGTCTGGCGTCGTCCAGGGATGTAATTGTGAATTCAACGGTTCCGCCGCTTCCTGTTGGCTGAGGGGTTAACTCTCTAAGAATCAGCTTGGAATCACCGTCCAGTTCCCAGGTGCCGCTGAATGTGCTGCCGTCGAACTCCGTATAGGAAACCGTTTTCGTGCCGGACGCGTCATTTAATGTCAGTCTGAAAGCCGAATAAGCCGGGACCGCATTGGTTGACCCTCCTCTGGTGTAGACAACCGTCGGCCCGTGCTTCACAGATTCAGCCGTCCACGCTTTCGCAATACGCTCTGATACGGGTTTTACTTTTTTCTTACATCCGGTTGCAATCAGGGTCAGTGCCAGTATTGTACACCAAATTAAAGAGTAACTTTTTTTCATATTTCGTTTTCTTGAATTTCCTAAACAGAACGCCAAGTTCTTACATTTTAGTCTTATTATCAAAATATTCATCCAAGATCATTTTTAATTTCCAACCGAAAATCCGTAATCACTAAATTGCGGGCTAAATGGCAGTAATGAAAGAATATACAAAAGCACAGCTTGCGCTCAGAAACGGGCAGGATAGGGAGGAAATCTGGTGCGCATACAAGGGCATAATCTATGATGTAACCGCATCGCGACTCTGGCGAAACGGGCATCATTATGAGCATTGGGCGGGCCAGGACCTCACCAAGGAATTGGGCGATGCGCCACACTCGGAAAAGGTTTTTAAGCGCTTCAATGCGATTGGAAAACTACAATCCTGAAAAGCCAGCCAGGTCAGACAACATTATCATTACAGCTGAACGCCAACACATTCATGCAGCAAACCTATTTAATAGCGGATAGCGGATCTACGAAAACCGACTGGGTCATAAAGGGTCCGGCAGGCGAACATTCGTTTCAGTCCGCCGGCATCAATCCATTTTATCAGACTGCCGAGGAAATTATCCCGGTTCTGGAAAAGGAAGTTGTGCCTAATCTGATTGGGGCGATTGACAAAATATACTTTTTCGGAGCCGGTTGTGCCGATCAAAAGACGAGTAAGCCCGTTTTTGATGCATTGACTAGCTGCATTTCTTCTGCTGACATTATTGAAGTTGCGTCGGATATGCTGGGGGCGGCGCGTGGGTTGTGCGGGCATGAGCCGGGTTTGGCGTGTATTTTGGGCACGGGTGCAAACAATGCATATTATGATGGCACCAACATTGTCCGTTCCATCGGTTCGCTGGGTTTCTGGCTCGGCGATGAGGGAAGCGGTTCCTATCTGGGAAAAACATTGGTTGTTCATTTCCTGCAAAATGAGTTGCCGGATGATTTGCATGCGCATTTTACAACTCAATTCCCGGACCTGAACCGGCTGTCTGTGTTAGATAATGCTTATAAAAAACCTTATCCTAACCGCTATTTTGCATCATTTTCAACATTCATTGCAGCGCATAGGGAGCATTCATTCTTGCAGAATATGATCGAAAACGCTTTCACGCTTTTTGTTGAAAAATACATTTGCAAGCATAAAGAGGCCGCAACCGTTCCTGTTCATTTTACCGGTTCTATTGCCTTTTATTATCAGGATATTTTAAAAAATGTTTTGGAAAAAAAAGGACTAAAACCCGGACGCATCTTGCGCTCGCCGCTGGAAGGACTTTTGCAGTATTATTCCTGATCTGCTACAATAAAAAAAGCATCGAACGTTAATCCTGCGCCATGTCACGACGAACCATCCAGTCGCTCACCGTTTTTTCTGCCCTGCTCATCATTGGTGTGGTGATCACGCAGATCTATTGGGTAAAGCAGGCGCTGGACCTCAGGCACAGGGAATTTAACCAGAATGCGCACGTCGCATTGCAGGACGTGGCGACCAAGCTTGCGAAGGTGAATGGCGTTATGCAAAGCGTCAACCCGGTGGAGCAGCTATCGCCGCAATATTTTCTCGTAAATACCAACGCGACTACGCAGCCGGAACTCCTCGAAAATTTTATCAAAGACAGTTTTCAAAAAAATAACCTGATCACCGATTTTGAAGTCGGGATTTATGATTGTACGACCAACCGGATGCGCTATGGCATGTCGCTGAGCACCAAAAACAATGATAAAATCCCCACGCCGACTTCGAATTGGATCAAAACCGATAAGTATCCCTACTATTTCGGCGTGCGTTTTCCCGAGCAGGACAGTTATTTTGCCGGCACCATCAATGGCGCAATCTGGTCTTCTGTGCTGGTTTTGGTGGCGGTCTCGTTTTTTGCTTATGCGCTTTTTGTGATTTTAAGACAAAAACAATTGTCGGAAGTGCAGCGGGATTTTGTCAATAATATGACGCACGAGCTGCAAACGCCCATTTCGACGATTCGCATTGCGGCGGATGTTCTCAACTCGGACAACATTGTAAACCAGCCGAAACGACATCAGAGATACGTTCAGATCGTTCAGGACGAGATTTTGCGGTTGCAGGGACAGGTTGAAATGGTGCTTTCCATGGCCAAGGCCGAGCGGAATGCATTGACATTACAAAAGGAAGTGATGCGCGCGGAAGACATTATCGAATCGGTTTTGCTGCCTTTTGAAAACAAAATAACCTTCCTGAACAAAGCTGAGAACACATTGATCGAAGCGGACCCGTTCCATTTCAGATGTATGATCAACAACCTGATTGATAATGCATTAAAATATTCCAATGACACTCCGGACGTAAGGATTGAAACCTATAATAAAGGCAAATGTCTGTTTATAGCGGTTCAGGACCATGGCATCGGGATTGCACCGGAATATCGCAAGAAAATTTTCAACCAGTTTTTCCGCGTT
The DNA here is from genome assembly GCF_000428845.1 of Dyadobacter alkalitolerans DSM 23607. Lineage (GTDB taxonomy): Bacteria > Bacteroidota > Bacteroidia > Cytophagales > Spirosomataceae > Dyadobacter > Dyadobacter alkalitolerans. Next base: position 158,537 of record NZ_AUAS01000014.1, read on the forward strand.
CCTTATGGCGATGTGCATAATGCGAAAGGGTTCGGCATCGGCCTCAGTTATGTAAAACAGATCGTCCGGTCGCATAACTGGAAACTGGACCTGGAAAGCGAACTGGGAAAGGGAAGCACATTTAAAATATCAATTCCTCAGAAATAAGCCTAAATGAAAAAGCGAATTTTATACGTAGAAGACGATCCGAACCTGGCATTTGCGACAAAGGATAATCTGGAAGAGTATGAGTATGAAGTAGTGCATGCGCCGGACGGCTTGAAAGCATTGGAATATTTCGGAAAAGATCATTTCGATATCTGCGTGCTTGATATTATGCTGCCGAAAATGGATGGTTTCACATTGGCCGAAAAAATCCGGAATTCGGACAGCCAGGTACCCATTCTGTTCCTGACAGCACGGGCTTTGCAGGAAGACAAGATCAAAGGCCTCAAACTCGGCGCGGACGATTATATCACCAAACCATTCAGCATTGAAGAGCTCAAATTGCGGATTGACGTTTTCCTTAGACGCAGCAAATCGGAGCAGCCGCTGGCAAGCAAAGCAGATTCCAGCAAGGTCGGTAAATACACATTTGACTTTCAAAAACTGACATTGGCTATCAATGGAAGCAGCCAGAACCTGACATTCCGGGAAGCAGAAGTGCTGAAATATCTCGCCGAAAGACCCGATCAGGTCATTCGGAGGGATGAGCTGCTGAAAGCAATTTGGGGTGATGACGATTATTTTATGGGCCGGAGCCTGGATGTGTTTATTTCAAGGCTAAGGAAATATTTATCGGCCGATCCCGACATTAAAATTGATAATATTCATGGCGTAGGGTTCAGAATGAGGTGGTAATGCGGTATTTTTTGAAAATTTCTTTTGTCAGAGTTTGGTCACGAAAAATTAATTGCGCATCTTTGCACCCTCATTTGGAAAAAAAGTAAGGTTATGGCTAAGGTTTGTCAAATTACAGGTAAAAGAACTCGCGTTGGAAATAACGTTTCTCACGCTAACAATAAAACAAAGCGTAAATTCTTCCCGAATTTGCAAAAGAAACGTTTCTTCCTTCCTTCGACAGGAGAGTGGGTTACGTTGAAAGTAGCAACATCTGCACTTCGTACTATCAACAAGAATGGTATTGAAGCAACGATTCAAAAAGCATACGACAAAGGAACGCTTACGTTCTAAAAATATTTACGAGTTTTAAAAAGGACTTCTCCTATCCGGGAAGTCCTTTTTTCATGCATCGTGCACACCCCTGATAACGATCGCAGGCATGGCTTCCGCTAACAGCATTTTTCTTTCGCTAGGCTCAAATCTGGGCGACAGGCAGGCAGTGCTTGCATTGGCGACGGAACAAATCGCAAACAGAGTCGGCACCATATCCAGCGAATCTTCGGTGTATGAAACAGAACCCTGGGGCCTGGCCGATCAGCCCGCGTTCCTGAACCAGGTGATCCGCGTGGAAACCGCCTTGGCTCCCGAGGAAGTTTTGCGGATCATCCTCGACATTGAGCACGAGCTTGGCCGCGTTCGTTACGAGCGCTGGGGAGCCCGCGTGATTGACATTGACCTGCTGTATTACAATGCGTTGCTGCTCAACAGCGCCCGCCTCACATTACCCCATCCACGCCTTCAAGACCGCCGTTTTAACCTGATCCCACTGGTCGAAATTGCGCCTGACTATATAAACCCGCTTCTGAAAAAAACGTCACTCGAATTATTGCAAATGTGTACGGATAACGGGGTTGTGTCAAAAGTTTCGTGAAAAAATACTATTTCTTGTGAGGCCTCCGATTTTTTAAGTTTTGGCCATTTATTCCATTTTTAGGCGAGTTCATCACTTTTTTCTACCATATTAAGTTGATTAACACGTGCTTTGTCGGCTCCTGGAATTAGGTTCAAAAAAACTTTTAAAGAATTTAAAGAGGGTATACGTCTCTAAGGTTGTCATCAGAATAGGAAAAGTTCAATAATGAAATTAAAGCCCATGAAAAACAAATTACTCGTTCCATTCATTTTCTCGCTCTTTTTTTGTGTCAGCGTGTTTGCGCAGAACCGGCACACGGTTAGCGGTTATGTCAAAGACCAGTCAAATGGTGAAGGCCTTATCGGGGTTTCTGTCTACGTTCGGGAAGCCGAAACTGGCGTGGTGACCAATCCATACGGGTTTTATTCCCTAACCTTGCCCGAGGGAAATTACACGCTTGTGTTCACCTATATAGGTTATCAGAAATCGGAAAAGCAGGTCACTTTGGATGCAGACAAAACGGTCAGCATTGAAATGTCTGACGAAAGCACTGATTTGCAGGAAGTCACAATCTCGACACAAAAGGAAGACGAGAATGTGAAGAGCATTGAAATGTCTGTGAACAAGGTGGAAATGAAAACGATCCGCAAAATGCCCGCATTATTAGGCGAGGTGGATCTGATCCGCAGCATTCAGTTATTGCCTGGTGTGACTTCCGTAGGCGAAGGCGCTTCCGGGTTTAATGTCCGGGGCGGCGATATTTCCCAAAACCTCGTGCTGCTGGACGAAGCGCCGGTTTATAACTCATCCCATTTGTTCGGCTTCTTTTCGGTTTTCAATCCCGATGCAGTTAAGGACGTGAAGCTGATCAAAGGCGGAATTCCTTCGCTTTACGGTGGCCGGATCTCTTCCATTCTGGATGTTAGAATGAAGGAGGGGAATGCCAAAAAACGGGAGATCAATGGCGGGATCGGGACTATTTTTTCCAGATTGACTTACGAACAGCCTTTTGCGAAAGGGAAAGGCTCATTCATTGTAGCCGGTCGTCGTTCCTACATTGATGTTTTGGCAAAACCATTTTTGAATTCTGACCTGAGAGATTCCAAGTTCTATTTCTACGATCTGACGGCCAAAGTGAATTATCAGATAGGCGATAAGGACACATTCTTTGCGTCGGGTTATTTTGGGAAAGATGTGTTTGGTGGAGGTGACTTTGGTTTCGGATGGGGCAATGCAACGGCTACGGCTCGGTGGAACCACATTTTTTCCAACAAATTGTTCATGAACCTGACGGGTTATTACAGCAACTACGATTACAATCTGGGCCAGAACCAGAACAAGCCGGATGCGAAAGACAAGTTTGACTGGAAATCAAAGATCATCAGTACAAGCATTAAGCCCGATTTTACATTCTATATCACGCCCAACAACCAGCTGACATTCGGCGGTCAATATATTTACTATGATACACGCCCCGGGAAAGCCATTGCCGTTTCGGAAGGTGAAAACACAGACATTAGTTTAGATCCGCGTTATGCCGACGAATCTGCATTATATATAGGTAACGAGCAGAAGTTGGGGGATAAGATTTCGCTTCAATATGGCGTGCGTTATTCCTATTTCAGGAGCTTAGGGCCGGGCACGGAATATGATTATCTGGAAGTGGATAAAGGGCAGCGTAAGTTTCCCATGTTTCCCGGCAAAACCTATAAAAAGGGAGACGTGATCAAAAGTTACGGAAACTGGGAGCCACGGGCATCTTTGAACATTGGGTTGACGTCCAATGCGTCAATCAAAGCCAGCTATAACCGCACCGCGCAATATCTGCATTTGCTATCCAACACAGCTGCTAGTTCCCCGCTGGATGTCTGGACGCTGAGCTCGGTCAACATTGCGCCGGAAAAAGCGGATCAGGTTGCATTAGGCTGGTTTCAGAATTTCAATAACAATATGTATGAAGCATCGGTTGAGGTGTATTTCAAAAAACTTTATAACCAGATCGATTACGTTCCAGGCTCGGAGTTGCTGCTGAATGAGTTCGTAGCAGGCGACCTGCTTTTTGGAAAAGGCCGTGCCTATGGTGCCGAATTTTATTTGAAAAAGAACAAAGGCAAGCTTACAGGCTGGATCAGCTACACCTTATCAAGAACAGAAAGGATGGTGGAGACCATTAACAACAACGACTGGTTCCCTGCAAGATTTGACAAACCGCATAACTTCACTTCCGTTGCGATTTATGAAATGAGCAAAAGGCTGTCGCTTTCGGCCAACTTTACCATTACCTCGGGCACACCTGCAACATTCCCTACAAATCGTTACGAATGGGGAGGCTGGCCGATCGGGAATAATTATGATGGTGCGAGAAACAATAACCGAATTCCGGCTTACCACCGCCTGGATCTGGCGGCTACGCTGAAATCCAAGAGGAAATTGTTCAAAGTAGGCCAGGGCGAATATGTGTTCTCTGTTTACAATGTGTACAACCGTCGCAATCCGTTCTCGGTTTACACCCGCGCCAATGAAGATACGCCGCTTAAAACGGAAGCGGTCCGCTATTCGGTTATTGGCAATTTCATTCCTGCTATCACTTATAATTTCAAGTTTTAAAAGAGATCAAATCCACCACATTGATGAAAATCATAGCCATGAGACAATTCAATAAAATTTCAAATATCAAGCATTACGGGCTGTTATCTTTGTTTTTTGCCATGTTCGTGGCACTTACAGGCTGCGAGGACGTGATAGATCTGGACACAAAAACAGGGCCGGAACAGCTTGTTGTAGACGGCTGGATTACCAATGAGGCCGGCCCGCAGACGATCAAACTTTCCTGGTCGGCCAGTTACTTTAATAATGGTCCGGCAAAGCCTGTTTTAGGTGCAACAGTGACGGTTACCGATGATAAGGGAAAGATCTATCAGTTTGAAGATTTAGCTGGAAATGGTCAGTATGTTTGGGGAAAGACCAATGCAGACACACTGGGGCATGTAGGAAGAACTTACAATTTGAAGATCGTTAGTGAGGCTGCCACTTACACGGCATCCAGCGAACTGAAACGCGTTCCACAAGTCGATTCCATCGTTTATCGTAAAGAAAAATTACCATTCGAGCCTGATAAGGGGCCAAAAGAAGGATATGTTGCTCAGTTTTACGCACGTGACTTCGTAGGCGAAGGAGACACTTACTGGATAAAGCCGCTAATCAATGGAAAACCGAAAGTGGAGAAAGCAGTCACCATTTCCATTGCCTATGATGCTGCATTCGGATCGGGTGCTCCTTCGGATGGGTTGATTTTCATCCTTCCCATCCGCGAATCCATTACAACAGACTCCCTTTACTCGGCCGGGGCATCCGTTGGTGTCGAATTGCACAGCATCACAAACGAAACCTTTGAATATCTGAAACAAATCCGCGAGCAGGCCGCAAACGGAGGACTTTTCGCTGTCCCAATCTCGAATATTAAGTCCAATGTTGTGAACGCCGATCCAAAAGGCCCCAGGGCACTTGGTTTGTTCGGCGCTTCCGCAGTAAGCAGGAAAGAAGCGATTATTGATCCCGAAAAGGCGCGTCCGGACGAAGATTAATTTCTTTAAAAACACTGCTGATCCACTGGTAAACGCGTTTTGCCAGTGGATTTTTGTTATATTTCATTTTTATAAACAATAGTATGAAACAGAATATCCTGATCCTCCTCGTTCTCTTTTCAATGCCGGTTCTTGCTCAAAAGCGGGCTCGCGAACTAGGCATCCAGATCGGCGTATTGCCAACCGGCGCGCTCAATGCGATTACAGATGTTGCGGGTGTAAAAGTTGGGCAGGTGACATTGCGGGAGGGCGCAGATGTGCGTACAGGTGTGACGGCGATCATCCCACATGATGGGAATATTTTTCAGGCAAAAGTGCCGGCGGCAATCTATATCGGCAACGGCTTCGGCAAACTGACAGGTTATTCACAAGTAGAGGAACTGGGCACCATTGAAACGCCTATTTTGCTTACTAATACATTAAGTGTTCCCACCGTCTCCGACGCCATCATTGACTGGACGTTGGGACAGCCTGGAAATGAGAATGTCAGGTCCTTAAATCCGGTTGTAGGAGAAACCAATGATGGTTTTCTGAACGACATTCGGGGTCGTCACGTGCGCAAGGAGCATGTACTCAACGCATTGGCGCAAGCGCAAAACGGCCCGGTTGCAGAAGGAAATGTGGGCGCAGGGACAGGGACAGTTTGTTTTAATTTCAAAGGTGGAATCGGAACGGCATCCCGGAAGCTTCCTGCCAACCTTGGCGGTTACACCGTTGGTGTTTTGGTGCAAACTAATTTTGGGGGTGTCCTGAAAGTCAATGGCGTCCCGGTGGGAGAGGAGCTTGGCAAATTTGCCTTCAAAGAACAGCTCGATAAAACCTCCGACGGCTCATGTATGATCGTGGTGGCGACGGACGCGCCACTGGACGCTAGGAATTTGAAAAGGCTTGCCAAAAGAGCGATTATGGGCCTGGCACAAACGGGCGGGATTGCATCCAATGGCAGCGGTGATTATGTCATCGCATTTTCCACGGCCAATCGCATGCTGCATGAAATGCCCGAACGCACTTATGGCGCAACTTATCTTCATAACGATGCTATTAGCCCGCTTTTCCTATCCGTTATTGAGTCTACTGAGGAAGCCATTATCAATTCTCTCGTGATGGCGCAGACCATGGAAGGAACCCAGGGACACAAAGTTGAAGAACTTCCCAAAGAGCAGCTTCTCGAAATCATGAAGAAGTACGGCAGATTAAAATAATGTGGCGCCGGTCGGCCGTGGCGGGTGTGTTTGAAAAAATAGTTTGCGTTTGTAATTTTTTAGATTAAAATTTGCGGTTTAATAAGAGAACCGGATTCTAAGTGAAAGCGCAAAGAGTTATTAATCAGACAATGAGCTTCATGCTGGCCATCATGCTTTTGATGGTTGCAGGAATGCGTTCATGGTCTGACCAATCGGATTCGGTTCAGAAGCAGTTTGCGCACGCCAAAGAGATTGGTAAGGATCTTGCAAAACAAGCTTCCCAATCACCGGACCAAAACCAGGCAAAGGTTAGTGCATTGTCCCTGGACGCGGTTATCACGCCTGCGTTATCATTTGATTTCTCCCATTACTTCTACTTTTTACCGCAACCTATCTGGCATTTCGTAGCCAGCGAATCGGTTGTTCCGGTTGTTTTTAAGGAATCCGTATTTCTATTTTCCTATTTCCACCGGATCTTCGGTCGGTTTATAGTCACCAACGCTCCCTGATGCTGCATTCAGGGCAGACATTTCGCGGCAAAGCTTATCTGCTTTTGCATTGATTTAAGACATTTTACGGGCTTAACAGTCGTTTAAATGTGTTTTTATCAACTTGCTGAGATGAACATTACAGTTCTATCTTCTTCACATTTCAGGAATATCATTTCAATTTTTTCAATACATAATAATGACTAATAAGAACGGAATTATCGGGCTTACCATCGTGATCGCCCTGATTAGCGTCTATTATCTCTCATTTACATTCGTGTCGCGCAACATTAAAGCCAAATCCGTGGCTTATGCGACTGATGCGAAAGGTGAGGTGGACCTGTCAAAAAAGCAACGTTACATTGATTCGCTATGGCGCGAGGATGTGTACATCGGACATACTTTGCAAGAAGTAATGGAGCGTGAACTAAACCTTGGCCTTGATTTGCAAGGTGGGATGCACGTGGTGATGGAAGTGGCTCCTGCCGACATTTTGAAAGGAATGGCGGGCGGAAATGCACGCAGCGCAGCGTTCCAGACTGCATTGAAAAAAGCAGGTGAAGACAAAACGGCAAGCAACAGCGAATTTATCAATCGCTTTACAGCTGCATATAAAGAGGCTGCTCCTAATTCAAGTCTGGCAAGCCTTTTCGCAACGAGCTCTAACAGAGGCAAGATCAGCAGCAGCTCATCGGATGGCGATGTGATCAAAATGCTGAATACGGAGGTAAATAATTCTATCGACCGTGCATTCCAGATCACACAGGCCCGTATTGATAAGTTTGGGGTAACGAACCCGAACATTCAGCGTTTGCCAGGCCAGAACCGTATTTTGGTTGAGCTTCCTGGTGTGGATAACCCTGAGCGTGTGCGTCGTTTGCTTTCAGGCGCTGCAAAACTTGAATTCTCTGAGGTTTATCTGACCAACGAACTGGCTTCGGGATTGGACGGTTTGGGAAAATATCTTGCTAAGCAGGAAGAAATCAAAAAAGCATCAGCAACAACAACCGCTGCTGCACCTGCCGCAACGGACACAACGAAGAAAACAGACGGAGGTCTGGCTGCGCAATTGGCTCAGAAAACTGCCGATTCAACTGCAACTGACTCCTCTACATTAGCCGCTCAAAGCGCTGCACTGACCAATTTATTCGTTCCAATGCCACAAGGCCTGGGCGTTTTCCTGAAAGATACAGCACGTGCAAGTGAAATTCTGCGTCGCCCGGAAGTGAAGGCAATGTTCCCTGCGGACCTTGTGTTTATGTGGGATCGTAAAGGAACCGAAGGCGTTAACAACCAACTGATTTTGCCATTGTATTTTATTAAAAAATCAAATGGTGAGGCTGCTATGGAAGGTGACGTGATCGTGGACGCAACGCATGACTACGATGAGCGTGGCCGCCCCGAAGTGACCATGCGTATGAATGGCGAAGGCGCTCGTAAATGGCGTTCACTGACTGCCCGCAGCGTAGGCCGTCCGGTTGCTATCATTATCGATAACCTGGTTTACACTGCTCCGACTGTACAAGGCGAGATTCCTAATGGTAACTCCAGCATTACCGGAAGCTTTACAGTAGAAGAGACAAAAGATATGTCCAACGTCCTGAAAGCGGGTAAATTGCCTGCTCCTACGCACATTGTAGAAGAAGCCGTTGTAGGTTCTTCACTGGGTGCTGAGGCGATCAATGACGGACTTATTTCTTCTGCAGTTGGTTTGCTGATCGTTTTGGTGTTCATGGTGGCTTATTACAGCCGCGCCGGCTGGATCGCTGATATTGCATTGCTGATCAACTTGTTCTTCCTATTGGGCGTTATGGCTTCTCTGGGAGCAGTTCTTACGCTATCCGGTATTGCTGGTATCGTGCTCTCCATTGGTATGGCCGTGGATGCAAACGTGCTTATTTACGAAGGGATCAAGGTTGAGCTGGAAGCAGGAAAACCTTTCGCACAGGCCGTTCGCGATGGTTTTAAACATTCACTAAGTGCTATTCTTGACTCCAACGTTACAACGTTGCTGACCGGTATTATCCTGTACACATTCGGCACCGGACTTGTACTTGGATTTGCTACAACGCTTGTGCTTGGTTTGCTGACCTCTTTGTTCTGTGCGATATTCATCACGCGCTTGTTCCTTGAACAGCAGATCAAAAACGGCAAAAGTTTCAATTTCTATTCCGGTTTGACTAAAAACTGGTTTAAAGACAATCACTTCGATTTCGTTTCTCAACGTCGTCGTTTTTACATTATTTCGGGCGTTATCATCGCTATTGGTATTGGTTCATTCATTTTCAAAGGATTCGGACTCGGTATTGATTTCAAAGGAGGCCGTTCTTATGTGGTTCGTTTCCAGGAGAATGTGGATGCGGATAAGCTGAGAACCATTATGGATGAGGACCTTGGCTCAACTACGGAGGTGAAAACATTTGGTGGGCAGGATCAGGTGAAAATAACAACCGCTTATCTGATTGAAGAAACATCTACGGATGCGGATCAGAAAGCGGAGGCAAAAATCCTCGCAGGTGTTAAGAAAATCCCTAACAATCCGGCTACAATCGTAAGCTCAAACAAAGTAGGGCCTACGATGGCAAATGACACACTATGGTCTGCTATGTACGCAATTTTGCTTGCACTTGCTGCCAACTTTGTTTACATCTTTATCCGTTTCAAAAGGGTTGCATTCAGTTATGGTGCTGTTGTGTCTCTTGCGCATGACGTGATCATCATCCTGGCGATCTTCTCGCTGTTTAACGGCTGGTTGCCATGGTCGCTTGACATCGACCAGGCGTTCATCGGTGCGATCCTGACCATGATTGGTTATTCTATGAATGACACGGTTGTAATTTATGACCGTATCCGGGATTACCTGAAAGACGACAAAGCACGTAACCAAAGCCTGCCTACGGTTATCAACAATGCATTGAACAGTACATTGAGCCGTACGGCCGTAACGGGTATTTCGGTAATCCTTGTTCTTATCGTGTTGATGATCTTCGGAGGAGCTGTAATTCGTGGATTTACATTCTGTATGCTTCTTGGTGTAATCGTCGGAACATATTCTTCTCTGTTCGTAGCGGCGCCTATCGTAGTTGACTTGCTGCAACGCGAAAAAAGAAAAGAGCCAGCGTTAACGGTTGCAGAGCCGGTTGCGCCTGCGGGAGGCAAAAAGATTAAAGCATAAGGATTTTTTAGAATAAAAAGGGGTTAAGTTCATTACTTTCCCCTTTTTATTTTGCCTATATACTCATATGGAAAATTTTCTTTTTAGTTTTAGCAGATGTTAATATAACTACAACAAACGCATTATATGGCAAATCAGCTCTGGGCAAAAAAGCCTATTGAAAAATTATTGCAAGAATCAACCGGAGAAGCGAACCAGTTAAAGCGATCACTTAGTTCAACCAGTTTGGTAGCCCTCGGCATTGGTGCCATTATCGGGGCCGGGCTCTTTTCATTAACAGGGATTGCCGCTGCCGAACATTCAGGACCGGCAGTTACCATTTCATTCATACTTGCAGCCGTGGGTTGCGGATTTGCCGGACTTTGCTACGCAGAGTTTGCATCCATGATACCCATTGCGGGAAGTGCTTACACCTATTCCTATGCTACTATGGGCGAATTTGTTGCCTGGATCATCGGCTGGGACCTTGTTTTGGAATATGCATTGGGAGCGGCTACCGTTTCGGTAAGCTGGTCACGTTATCTGCTGGAATTCCTGAGCAAATTTGACATTCACCTTCCTACACAGCTCGTTTGCTCTCCTTTTGAAGTTGTTAAATTGAGCGACGGCACCATAATAGACAACGGAATCGTAAATTTGCCGGCCATATTCATCGTCTGCATGCTTTCAATGCTTTTGATCAGAGGAACAGAAGGTTCTGCGTTTTTGAACAATATGCTTGTTGTGTTGAAAGTGGCAGTTGTGCTTATTTTCATCGCACTGGGATGGAGCCACATTGACCCACAAAATTATGTGCCTTACATTCCTGAGAACACAGGAAACTATGAAAACTTCGGCTGGACTGGAATTGCCACTGGTGCCGCGGTCGTTTTCTTTGCATTTATTGGTTTTGACGCCGTTTCAACGGCAGCCCAGGAAGCAAAGAATCCACAAAAAGGAATGCCGATCGGGATTCTTGGATCGCTTGTTGTTTGTACGATCCTTTATGTGCTGTTTGCGCACGTTATGACGGGTTTGGTAAAGTATACGGAATTCGCAAACGACGCAAAACCAGCCGCCACAGCCTTTGCCAAAACAGGTTATGATTCGCTACAAACGGCTTTGATCATTGCTATTCTGGCTGGTTACACATCTGTAATGCTGGTTATGTTATTGGGGCAAAGCCGCGTGTTCTATTCAATGAGTAAAGACGGACTTTTGCCAAGATTTTTCAGTGATGTACATGCAAAATTCGCTACGCCCTGGAAAACAAACCTTTTCTTTATGGGCTTTGTAAGCATTTTCGCGGGTCTAGTGCCGGTTAGTGACCTGGGCCACATGGTGAGTATCGGAACATTGTTTGCATTCTGCCTCGTATGTGTGGGTGTGTGGATGCTGCGTGTGAAGAGGCCTGATCTGAAACGTTCATTCAAGACTCCCCTGGTTCCTTTTGTGCCGATTATGGGTATTGTCGTATGCCTTTACCTGATGTATTCACTTCCTGTTGAAAGCTGGTATCGTCTTGCGGTCTGGCTGGCACTGGGTCTTGCGGTATATTTCGGTTATGGAAAGAAAAACAGTAAAATAGGCAGAGAAGGTAACATTTAAGTGTAATCTGATTTGTTTTATACAAAAAGACCCTGCTTTCACATTAGAAGCAGGGTCTTTTTTATATAGTTTAAAGACGTTAAATTCTCGCTAGAACGCGTTCAGAAACTGTTTGCCCGATGGATAAGGAGGATGTTGCAGCCGGAGAAGGTGCATTGCAGACATTGATCGCGTTCTTGTTTTCAATGATGGAGAAATCATCCAGCAGCCCACCGTCATAATCACAAGCCTGCGCGCGAACCCCTGCGCCGCCCGGAATAAGGTCATCGCTCTGGATCTCCGGAATAAGCCCTTGTAATGCTTTGGTAAATGCAGCCTTGGAAAAAGAACGGTAATACTCACCCATGCCTGTTTTCCAATATTTCATCGCCACTTTCCTGAAACCCGGCCAGGCCAGTGATTCCATCAATTCCGGAACATTGACATCCAGCTTATTATAACCTTCCCGACGAAACGCAAAAACCGCATTGGGCCCCGCTTCAACGCCGCCTTCGATCATGCGCGTAAAATGCACACCCAGGAAGGGGAAGTTAGGATCTGGGACAGGATAGATCAGGTTTTTTACTAAATGCTGTTTTTCAGGTTTGATCTTATAATATTCACCCCGGAAAGGGATGATCCGCACCTTAATGTCCTCAGGTTGTGTTAATTGAGCTACTTTATCAGAATAAAGCCCTGCGCAGTTGACGATCAGTTTTGTTTGATAAACTTTGCCTGTTGCTGAAACAACCTCGGAATGTGTGTTCCGGTTTTTTATATCAATGGCTTTCTCCCCTAACCGAATTTCACCGCCTATTTTCTGGAAGCATTCTGCATACTTTTCCGAAACCGCTTTGTAATCGATAATGCCCGTATAAGGAACCCAGATGCCTTCTAATCCGACCACATGCGGCTCGATTTCCCGGATTTCTCCTTGCGAGATCATCCTGTTTTCAGTCAAGCCATTCTGATTTCCTCTTTCGAACAAATTCCGCAGCAATGGCCTTTGATCTTCGGTCGTTGCAACCACAATTTTCCCGCACAAGTCATAATGCACGCCTTCCCGGTCGCAAAAATCGATTAGCATTTGATAACCTCGGATGCAATTAGTGGCTTTGAGACTGCCGGGTTTATAGTAAAGCCCGGAATGGATTACGCCGCTGTTGTGGCCGGTTTGGTGTTTGGCCACTTCGTTTTCCTTTTCGAGAAGCAGAATTTTAAGCGAAGGCCGCTGCTCTTTCAGTCGCAATGCTGTGGCGAGCCCTACAATGCCTCCGCCTATGATGGTAATGTCGTACATGGGTTGTTTAATTACTAAAATGAAAAGCGCCTGATCAGCCTGGAAAAGAGATTTTTCCCATGGAAACGCCGGGCACTCCTTCCTTTTCGCCAAAATGCATTTGCTGGCCAGCCACCGCTTCATTGGCCAAAACAGCAAACAAAACCGCTTCCTTTGCATCGCCGGAAATGCCGAGCTTATCAATTTTCAAAACCTGACGATTCAGCGCATTGGAAATCCCGGACATTAAAACCGGGTTATGCGCGCCTCCACCACTCGCGTAAATGTTGTAAACTTCATCCTCGTTCATGACGCTTTTGATAGCGTCGGAAATGGTCTCCGCGCTGAGTTGCGTCAATGTGGCGATAATGTCCTGCCGGGAAAGCGAAATAAGTTTCGACTGCTGAATGGCGGTTTCCACGTAATCAAAGTTGAAAACTTCGGGGCCGGTTGTTTTGGGGAAAGGCGCTTTAAAAAAGGAATAGGATTTTAATGCCGTCAACAATATTTCATTGACCTTCCCGCTGGCAGCTATCGCGCCGTTTTCATCATACGGCTTGTGGAAAAAACGTTTCGTATAAGCGTCCAAAAGTGTATTTCCGGGACCTGTATCGGTCGTGAATATTTTGGTTGTGTCTAATGAACCCGGCAGAAATGTAAAGTTGGCAATACCGCCCATATTGAGAAGAATGCGGTTTTCACCTGCTTTGGAAAAAAGAAAATGATCGCCATAAACGGCGAGCGGCGCGCCTTCACCGCCTGCGGCAATGTGTTTTTGACGGAAATCACTTAATGTAATCACGCCCGTCTTCGCTGCAATGTGGTCGCCGTCGCCGATCTGCAATGTGGCATTCGGGAAACCAGGCAGCTTATGCTGTTTTTTGGGAGCGTGAAAAACCGTCTGGCCGTGACTTGCGATAAGGTCAATGTGCTCAATGTCAAGGTCCCAGCTATTAAGGCAATCCAGGATCATTTTGGCGTGCGTCGTGCCTATGAACGGGTTCAGGAGACAGAGCTGCTGAAAATCGATCTGCCTTTTTGCGAAAATTTGCAGTATTTCATTGCGAAATTCCTCAGTGTAAGGCACGGTTGTGAAAAATTCCAGTTCCAGTTTTGTTTCTGTTCCGCTTCCTTCAATGTTACAAACAGCCACATCCAGCCCGTCCAGAGAAGTTCCGGACATGAGCCCAATGATCCTGCGGGACTTTTTGCGGGAGATTTCGTAGAGTTTCTCAATATGCGCTCTCATAAGCCGTTTTGTAAAAAAAGGAAGCCAAACTTTTACAAGTTTTGACTTCCTTTCAGTTATTAATTCTCCCGGATTTAATCGGTTTTCTGTGGAGAAGAAGCCTGCGGTTTGTTGGCATTGTTCTTATTCTTGCCCGACCGGTTTTTCTTCTTTTTCTTCTTCTTTTGCTCCTCGCTGTATTTTTTATCCAGGTTCTCAAGATCGCTGTTGATCTTTCCAGGTGCCCTGTCCACCGCAGTTCTCTCAACCTGAGGCGTCAGGATTTCCAGCGATTCCGGAATGATATCCTTTTTGTTCAGCTCCATGATTTCCAGCACTTTACTGATCGCCACCGGATACCAGTTCGTGTCTTTATCAAAGCCGAACCACATGATCTTTTTGAAAATGTCGGTCTTTTGCAAAACAGCAACCCCTTTTTTGGTCTTCAAAGGCACATCCACTGTCGGAATGTCCCGCAAAGCATCAATGTAGGTTTCCAGCTCGTAATTCAGGCAGCATTTCAAGCGACCACATTGTCCTGAAAGTTTGGCAGGATTCAATGACAAATTCTGATAACGCGCTGCTGCTGTGGATATATTTTTAAAATCCGTAAGCCAGGTCGAGCAGCACAATTCGCGTCCGCAAGAGCCTAATCCGCCCAAACGGCTCGCTTCCTGGCGCAGACTGATCTGCCGCATTTCAATCCTTACCTTGAATTCCGAAGCCAGAGATTTGATCAGCTCACGGAAATCCACTCGTTCTTCGGAGGAATAATAGAATGTCGTCTTGGTATTATCCGACTGAAATTCCACATCTGAGAGCTTCATATTAAGCTTCATCTCGCGGATAATCTCGCGTGTACGATACAGCGTCGGCATTTCACGAGCCATAGCCTGCGTATGCTTATCGAGGTCTTTTTCAGTGGCTACGCGGTAAATGACGTGCATGTCATCATTGATGACCACGTTTTTACGCTTCATTTGAAGCCTTACCAGCTCGCCCTGCAAAGAAACCGTCCCGATATGCTGGCCGGACGCCATTTCACAGACTACATAGTCGCCCGTGATGAATTCCAGCTGATTTATATTTCTGAAATACTCTTTTCTTCCTCCTTTGAATTTAACTTCTACAACATCAAAACGCTGGCTGACAGGCACATCCATGTGACTAAGCCAGTCAAAAACGTTCATTTTATTGCAACCACCTGTTCCACAGGTTCCATTACTTCCACATCCTGAGACTGCCGATCCATTAGAACCGCATCCGCCGGATGAACATGATCCACATCCCATAGTTACTCATATCATCAATCGTTATAACGTATTAAATCCACACCGATGTCATGACGGAAATATTTGCCCTCAAACTGCACAGCCTGGGCCGCGCGCTGCGATTTGTGAACCGCATTTTCGAGGGAATTGGCCAGGCCTGTAAGCGCCATCACCCTTCCTCCATTTGTCACAACTTCGGTGTTTCCATTGAAAGTAGTGCCCGCGTGGTATAAAAACACATCTTCTACTTTTTGGCTGCCGGAAATTACCTTTCCTTTTTCATAATCTCCTGGATAACCTCCTGACACAACCACGGTCGTCACGGCCACCTGCGGGGAAATTTGTAATTCAAAATCGTTCAAAGTCCCTTTCGCCGTTGAGGCCATGAGCATAGCAAAATCCGACTGGATCCGTGGAATCACAACCTCCGTTTCCGGATCACCCATTCTCACATTGTATTCGATCACAAAAGGCTCCCCTTTTATGTTCATTAAGCCGATAAAAATGAAGCCAACGTATTTAATGCCTTCACTTTTCAAACCCTGCAAGGTAGGTTTAACGACTTTTTCATCTACTTTTTTCAAAAAATTGGCATCCGCAAATGCGACAGGCGACACAGCGCCCATTCCCCCCGTATTCAGGCCTGTATCGTTCTCACCGATGCGTTTGTAATCCTTCGCTTCGGGTAAAATTTTATAATGCTCTCCATCTGAAAGGACAAATACGGATAATTCTATCCCTTTCAAAAATTGTTCTATCACAACCTTGTTGCCCGCATCGCCGAATTTACGGTCCAGAAGCATTTCCCTGAATGCCGTTTCCGCTTCTGAATGCTTTTCTGCGATGATAACACCTTTGCCGGCAGCCAGTCCGTCGGCTTTCAAAACAATCGGAAGTGGGTGGGCTTCGAGATATTCCAGGCCTTGTTCCAATGTATCAACGGTGAATGTTGCAGAAGAAGCCGTTGGAATGCCGTATTTCTGCATGAATTGTTTGGAGAAATCCTTGCTTCCCTCCAATTGCGCACCCGCTTTATTCGGGCCTATGATTTTTATTTTTGAAAGATCTGCCCTGGATTCAAAATAATCGACAATGCCGTTGACCAATGGTTCTTCCGGACCTACGATCACCAGTTCAACATTGTTTTCCAACACCGCATTGGCGATGGCATCAAAATCATTGTAAGATATAGAGAGGTTGGTTGCAACACCCGCAGTTCCCGCGTTGCCGGGCGCTACATATAAACTGTCACAAAGAGGGCTTTGGGCTATTTTCCAGGCAAAGGCATGTTCTCTTCCGCCTGATCCCAATATTAGTATATTCATAAATGGTTAATTGTTTCACTAAAACACTGACAACAAGTCCTTCCAGCCCGTTAATTCGCCAGCTCGGATAAAAACTTGATACGCATAAGCCGTAATTCTTCTTCGCTAATTTCGTCATTGGCAAATTCTCCCAATGCCGCGGCTATATTGTCCGTTTCAGCAGTCATGAAATAGTCATATATATCCTGCTGTCTTTCCCGGTCAATCACCTGATTGATATAATAATCAAGATTCAGCTTTGTTCCGGAATAGCAGATATGTTCAACTTCTTCGATAACATCTGCGAGAGCCAGATCTTTAACTTCTGCGATTTCATCCAGGCTTACCTTGCGGTCGACTTGCTGAATGATGAATATTTTGATTTTAGATTTATTGACAGTCGACTTAATAACGACATCTTTCGCTGTTTCAATCTCATTCTCTTCAACATAACGGGTGATCAGGTCAAGGAACTGACGGCCGAATTTCTGCACCTTACCCATTCCGACGCCATTGATCTGCGCCATTTCCTGCTGGGTAGTCGGATAAGTCGTTGCCATTTCTTCCAGAGACGGATCCTGGAAAATAACGTAAGGAGGCAGATTTTTCTCCTTAGCAACCTTTTTCCTAAGCGCTTTCAGCATTCCTAGAAGCGCTTCGTCATAAGCATGCGCACTCCCGCCTCCGGCAGCCGCATCCTTGTCATCATCCTCCGGTTTTATTTCCTCTTCATCAAAATTATGGTCTTTATGAAGCGTAACCGGATAGGGATCGTTCAAGTAATTTGCACCTTTTTCACCCAGTTTGATCACCCCGTAATTTTCAATGTCTTTTTCGAGATAATTAAAAATCACAAGCTGACGAATGGTCGAGATCCAGTATTCCCGGGACTCACTGATTTCTAATCCTTTCCCATACACATCAAGCTGATCGTGCTCGTAGCTTTTAACATATTGGTTTTCAGTAGCCGTCAGGACGTCCGCAATGTGCTCGCAGTCGAATCGCTGCTCAGTCAGCTGAACGGCTCTCAGAACGAGAATTACACCGTCCTGAACCTTTGTTTTCTCCGTTGACTTGATGCAGTTATCACAAAACCCGCAATCTTTTTCCAGATACTCACCAAAATAGCTTAAAAGCTGCCTTCTCCGGCAAACGCCCAAGGTGGAATATGCCACCATTTCGTTCAGCAAATGGCGTGCATTGTCCCTTTCGGTGACGGTTTTATCTTTATTGAATTTTTCGAGCTTCTGAATGTCCTCATAGCTGTAAAACATCAGGCAATTTCCTTCCAGGCCATCGCGTCCTGCCCGGCCGGTTTCCTGGTAATAACCTTCCAGCGACTTGGGAACATCATAATGTATCACAAAACGAACATCCGGCTTGTCAATTCCCATCCCGAATGCAATCGTTGCCACAATAACGTCCGCCTCTTCATTCAGAAACGCATCCTGGTTTGCCATGCGTGTGTTGCTGTCCAATCCGGCATGATACGGTAATGCACGAACGTCGTTAACGCGAAGCAGTTCAGCCACTTCCTCCACCGTCTTTCTGCTGAGGCAATAAACAATTCCTGATTTGCCTTTATTGTTACGGACGTAACGGATCAGCTGTTTTTTAACATCCTTTTTGGGGCGGATTTCGTAGTAAAGATTTTTCCGGTTAAATGAGGATTTAAATGTTTCCGCCTCCTCCATCTGGAGATTTTTACGAATGTCCTGCTGCACTTTTGGGGTTGCAGTAGCGGTAAGCGCGATAATGGGGAGGTTACCAATATTTTCAATGATCCCGTAAATACGTCGGTATTCAGGCCTGAAATCGTGTCCCCATTCCGAAATACAATGTGCCTCATCGATAGCGACAAATGATATCTTTGCTTTTTTAAGAAAATCCAGGTTATCTTCTTTCGTAAGTGACTCAGGAGCAATGTATAGCAGTTTGAGGCTTCCATCCAGTGCATCACTTTTTACCCGCGTAATTTCAGATTTGGTAAGCGTAGAGTTGAGAAACTGAGCATTGATGCCGAAAGCAGTCAACTGGTCGACCTGGTTCTTCATTAATGCGATAAGCGGCGATATAACGATGGTAAGACCATCGCTGACAAGAGCAGGCAATTGATAGCAAAGCGATTTTCCAGCTCCGGTTGGCATGATTACAAAAGTATTCTTACCAAGCAGGATGTTTTGAATGATAACTTCTTGCTCACCCCGGAATTGACTGTACCCAAAAATTTCTTTTAGTCTTTCTTTTAACGTGTCTAAAACGACTGCATCAACATTATTTACCATACTCTGTTAACAAAATGGTTATCCCAAACTTCTATATCTTTGCTTTTGAAATTAAAAATCCCATTGGTTCCCAATAAAACTGTGTTTCAGATTTGAAATTAATAAAAAATATTCAGTCAATAGCAAAAGAAGTATTACGGCAAGAGGCGGAAGCATTGCATAATCTGATCGGATTGATTGATGAAAAATTTGAAAACTGCGTATATGCTATTATTAACTGCGGAGGTCGCGTGGTTGTGTCAGGAGTGGGCAAAAGCGCCATTGTCGGGCAAAAAATAGTTGCTACTTTAAACTCCACCGGAACGCCCGCGCTCTTCATGCACGCTGCAGACGCCATTCATGGTGACCTGGGCATGATCCAGGACAATGATGTGGTCATCGTCATCTCCCGGAGTGGTGACACTGCCGAAATCAAGGTGCTTATCCCCCTTTTGAAACGCACCGGCGTAACCATGATCGCCATGGTAAGCAACAAGGATTCCTACCTGGCCAAAAATGCAGATCACATCCTGCACGCCTTCGCCCCCGAAGAAGCGGATCCACTAAACCTTGCGCCTACCACAAGCACTTCGGTAACGATGGCTTTAGGCGATGCATTAGCGATTTGCTTACTGGAAGCCAGGGGTTTTACACACGATGATTTTGCAAAATTTCATCCGGGCGGTGCATTGGGTAAAAGGCTTTACCTGAAAATCTGTGACATCTATCCGCATAATGCATTGCCAATGGTCTCCGAAAATGCTGGCTTGCAGGAAATTATACTGGAAATGACTTCTAAAAGGCTTGGCGCAACGGCAGTCAACAACGCAGATGGCAAAATGGCCGGGATCATCACAGACGGAGATCTGCGGCGAATGTTGGAGCAGCACGACGGCGGCAACATTCTGCATCTCAAAGCCCGCGACATCATGACCAAATCGCCCATTTCCGTCTCGCCGGATGAATACGCTGTAAAGGCGCTTGAACTCATGCAAACCCGCAGCATCACGCAGGTCGTGGTTGTAGAAGAGGATGCTATTTTAGGCTTTGTGCATCTGCATGATTTGTTGCGGGAAGGGTTGGTGTAGGCTCGCTAAATGCCCTGTCAGCCTGAGCGGAGACGAAGGCGCGCTACTCCTGGGTAACGCGCCTTCGTCTCCGCTCAGGCTGACAGGGCGCATTTCACTACCTAAACCGCTTCGACTGCTGCACTTCCCGCTCGTCCTTTCTAATAAAACGATTCGCGAAAACATTCGCCAGCATGGATCCTACTAGCCCATAAAACCCGATTTCGTAGTTTCCAGGCAGGTTTGGATCGAAGAGCTTTGCGGTTTTATAAAAGGTGAAATAGATTATCAACCCCATGATGACGGTCATCAAAATGGAGTTTACTGCGCAAAGGGCGGATTGTAGAACCCTGTTTTTATATTGCAATATGGCATAAGCTGCGACTCCGGCAACCAGAATAGCTAGAATGATTAGGTAATAAACGGGTGTAATGTTCGACTGCACGGCGCTGATCTGGTGTGTCAGTTTGATCGCAGTCAAATCTGCTCTTTCCTCACCTGCTAGGGAAACTTTTGACCAGATTGGAAACGCAAGAAATATACCCATTCCGATTACGGTAAGGGCTAAAAAAACGGTCTGAATTCTTTGTAACATATTTTTTTAAATTGAGCTTTTCTCGAATAAGCCGCAAATGTAATAAAGACAAATGAGTGGGAAAGCGTTATCAGGAAATAACCGTTCCGTAAAGATCAAATTCCTCAGCCGATGTAATGTTAACATTGGCAAAATCCCCTAACCGAACGTACTGACTTGCCGGCACAAGCACTTCATTGTCAACCTCAGGCGAGTCGAATTCCGTGCGGCCAATAAAATGCCCGCCTTCTTTGCGATCGAAAAGGACTTTGTAAGTATTGCCGATTTTTTTCTGGTTCAATTCGTACGAAATGCCTTGTTGCAGCTCCATGATGGCATCCGCGCGTTCCTGTTTGATTTCGGCAGGAATGTCGTCGGGCAGCGTGTATGAATGTGTATTGTCTTCGTGAGAATATTGAAATGCTCCTAAACGGTCGAAACGCATTTTTTCAACGAAATCATAGGTTTCGTCAAAAAGCGCTTCCGTTTCGCCGGGGTGGCCTACGATCAATGTGGTCCTTAATGTAATGTCAGGCACTTTGGCGCGGATCGTTTCGATCAATGCTTCCGTTTTTTCTCTGGTAATCCCGCGACGCATGGATTTCAAAATCTCTGTTGAACCTGTTTGCAAAGGCATATCCAGATATTTGCAAATGTTGCTGCGCTCGTTCATGATGTCCAGAATGTCCATCGGAAATCCGGCCGGATAAGCATATTGCAACCTGATCCACTCAATGCCTTCCACATCTGAAAGTTGAGCCAGCAGGTCGGAAAGGTTTCTTTTCTTATAAATATCAAGACCGTAGTAAGTCAGGTCCTGGGCAATGAGGATCAGTTCTTTGGTGCCACGTTTAGCCAGTGATCTTGCTTCCTTGACAAGCTCTTCAATCGAGCGGGAAACGTGACCGCCGCGCATAATGGGAATTGCACAAAAACTGCAAGGGCGATCGCAACCTTCGGCGATTTTCAGGTAAGCGTAGTGGGTAGGCGTGGTTAACAAACGCTCGCCGACCAGTTCATGCTTGTAATCAGCTTTCAGCGTTTTGAGTAAACGTGGCAGCTCATTGGTCCCGAACCAGGCGTCTACAGTTGGTATTTCTAGGGAAAGCTCGTCTTTGTATCTGTGTGATAAACAGCCTGTAACATAAACTTTATCCACCATTCCGGCTGCTTTTGCATCGGCATAGCGCAAGATTGTGTTAATGGATTCCTCCTTAGCATTATCTATAAATCCACAGGTGTTAATCACAACAATCTGCGAATCATCCTTTTTCGACTCATGATCAACGGCGAATCCATTTCCTTTGAGCTGCGTATAAAGCACCTCTGAATCCACCAGGTTTTTAGAACAACCCAGCGTTACAATATTGACTTTATTCTTAACTATTCCTTTGGTTTTCATTAGAGTTAGCTATCAGCGCCGGGCTTTTAGCTTTAAGTGATAATAAAAATGCAGACGTCACATGAAAGTGACTGATAATGAACGGCGAAACGGGGTGCAAAGTTCGGTAAAAATGGATCGCTTAGCGAATCTTCTTAAACAGAGAATCCACAAACTCTGCCCGGTCGAAAACTTGCAGGTCGTCCATTTTTTCTCCTACGCCTATGTATTTGACGGGGATTTTGAACTCGTCTGAAATGCCGATTACGACGCCGCCTTTGGCTGTTCCGTCGAGTTTTGTGATGGCTAATGCGGTGATTTCTGTGACCTTGGTGAATTCCCTGGCTTGGATTACAGCATTCTGGCCTGTGCTGCCGTCAAGAACGAGCAGGACTTCGTGAGGTGAATCCGGGATGATCTTTTGCATGACGCGCTTGATCTTTGAAAGCTCGTTCATGAGGTTCACTTTCGTATGTAAACGTCCGGCCGTGTCGATAATGATCACGTCGGCGCCTGTTTCCATTCCTTTTTTCAATGCGTCATATGCCACTGCGGAAGGATCGGTGTTCATGCCGTGGTCGATTACAGGAACGTCAACGCGTTTTCCCCAGAGTTTGAGCTGTTCTACTGCCGCAGCGCGAAATGTATCCGCGGCGCCAAGTACAACTTTATGACCATGTTGGTGAAACTGATGCGCAAGCTTTCCGATCGTTGTCGTTTTCCCCACACCATTCACACCAACAACCATAATGACATAAGGTTTGGGTAGATGCTTCGTTTCGAAGCTGTCGCGAAAGTCTACAGATTTATTTTCGGTAAGCAGTGCGGCAATTTCTTCACGCAGAATGCCATCCAATTCGGCCGTGGTGGCATATTTGTCTCTCGCAACCCGCTCCTCAATCCGCTTAATTACCTTTACAGTGGTCTCAACGCCTACATCCGAACTTACCAGGATGTCTTCGAGCTCGTCCAGAACATCTTCGTCAATTGTGGTTTTACCAACAATGGCGCGGGAAAGTTTACCAAAGAAACTGTCTTTGGTTTTTTCCAGGCCTTTGTCCAATGTTTCTTTTTTCTCTTTTGAAAAAAAACCAAATAAGCTCATATGGTGTGATTGGGGTAAGTTCTGTAATTGTGTAAGTGCGCCCAAAAATAAAACAAAAAAAGTCCCAAAAGGGACTTTTTGTAAACTTGATATCACACATCGACCGCCCGGCGACTCGGTTCACTAAGTGGGACGAGTGCAATCAATGTCAGTCTAGTTCTTTAGGGCGCCTTGAACACCGTCCAAAGGAACGATTTCTTCTTTGAAGGTATAAGCTCCTGTTTTTGGAGATTTTACAGCCTTAATAACCTTGGCGAATGCTTTACCGCCTTCTTTTTTCAGGGTAGCAACTACTTTCTTTGCCATGTCTGTATATCTTTTAAAGTTAAAAAACTTATTTAATTTCTTTGTGGACTGTATAGCGTCTCAGGAATGAATTGAATTTTTTCAATTCCATACGGCCAGGCGTATTTTTCCGATTTTTTGTAGTCACATAACGTGACATTCCAGGAACACCACTATCTTTTTGTTCTGTGCATTCCAATATAACCTGTACTCTATTACCTTTCTTAGCCATTGCTTTACATCGTTTTTACAAATAGGACTGCAAAAGTAAGAACATTTACTTTTATTCACAATGCTCTCTAATAAATTTAGTATATTTTTTGAAAAATTTTATTCCACCCGGTTTTCATTAAGGTCTTGGTGTACAAATAAATAAGTTGTGCTTATAATCCGCCTAGTTTCAATTTCTGAATTAAATTTGAAGGAAATCTAATGCAAACTTACTTTCTTCGTGTG
The DNA here is from genome assembly GCF_000428845.1 of Dyadobacter alkalitolerans DSM 23607. Lineage (GTDB taxonomy): Bacteria > Bacteroidota > Bacteroidia > Cytophagales > Spirosomataceae > Dyadobacter > Dyadobacter alkalitolerans. The sequence continues at coordinate 182,483 of NZ_AUAS01000014.1, forward strand.
CAGTTAGTTTGCAAATCCTTAATCTGGCGGAAATTCTTAATTTAAAAACAATGACTCTTAAAAAAAGTACCCCATTAGCGCTTATAGCTCTGGCGGTTTCGTTCTTCATTGGTTGCTCTTCACAGGAAGACAAAGATAAATATGATCATTATTACGGATCTGGCAGCAAATCCAGAGAGGAAACGGCGCTTGTAGCTTTGCAGAACGAAAGAAGAAATCAGCCTGCCCCAGCGCCTGCGGCGGCAGCTTCCGGACAAGGAGCAGCGGCACCGGCAGCCGGGGATTCAGCAAATGCTGGTTCTGGCGATGCGGCAATTGGTCAGGGAGGTGCGGCAGCGGCAGCTACTAATCCGGATGCAGCGGCGGCTCCTACTGCGGCAGCGGCACCTGCGAAACGCAAGCCTGTTCCTGCAGACGTTTCGGCATTGCTTAACAAACATGCTTGTCTTGCTTGCCATCAGCCTTATGACAAAGTGATCGGGCCGGCTTATGCGGATGTTGCCAAGAAAAAATATACATCTGATCAAATTGTAGAACTGGTTCACAGTCCAAAACCGGAACATTGGCCTGGTTACCCGCCGATGGCGCCTATGGCACACGTTCCAAAAGGTGATATCGTTGTAATTGCCAACTGGATTAACTCTTTGTAAAATAGGGTTATCAATATTAGAAAATACGGGCCGTTCATGCTATGGACGGCCCGTATTCGTATCTTTGCGAACGCATTTTATTATAATATGACTCAAAACGCACTGCAACCGGCTGACATCACGGATGAACTTCTGGCCCGGTATGAAACTGTAATCGGACTCGAAGTGCATTGTCAGCTCCTGACGGAATCGAAACTTTTTGCGCAGGACAGAAACCTTTTCGGGGCTGATCCTAATACAAACATTGGCCCGCTTACGCTTGCATTACCAGGGACATTGCCCAAAATCAATAAGAAAGCAGTTGAATATGCGGTCCGTTTAGGACTGGCTTGTGGCTGCTCTATCAGTAAAAGGACAATTTTTGATCGCAAAAATTACTTTTATCCCGATCTGCCGAAAGGTTACCAGATCTCACAGGACAAGAAACCGATCTGCGAAAATGGCGGGGTGACGATTTCCACAAAAAATGCGGATGGAAAAATGACCGAGAAAGTGATCCGCTTCCATCACATACATTTGGAAGAGGATGCGGGAAAGTCGGTGCATGATGGCAGTGTGACCGAAACATTGCTGGATTACAACCGCGCCGGGACGCCTTTGGTTGAGATGGTTTCCGAGCCGGATTTGCGGTCTGCGGAAGAAACAGGCGCATTTGTTACGGAAATTCGCCGGCTTGTGCGCTATCTGCACATTAGCGATGGCAATATGGAGGAAGGCTCGCTGCGTTGCGATGTCAATGTTTCCCTTAGGAAAAAGGGAGCGGAAAAACTCGGCACGAAGGTGGAGATCAAGAATATGAACTCTATCCGCAACATGATGCGGGCTATAAGTTTTGAAGAGAAAAGACAGGTTGCTATGCTCGAAAACGAGCAGGCTATCCAGCAGGAAACGCGGATGTTTGACGTGGAAAGCGGGCAGACTTACGGCATGCGCGTGAAGGAAACGATGAACGATTATCGCTATTTCCCCGATCCTGACCTCAGTCCGGTTGTTGTTTCTGATGAATGGCTTGAAAGCATTAAAGCCGATATGCCCGCATTGCCGCACGAGCTGCGTGAGAAATTTACGCATAAATATGGAATTCCGGCTTATGACGCGGCTGTACTTACGGATACGCGTGAAATTGCTGCTTACTTCGAAGCAGTTTGTGCCAAAACAAACGCCTATAAAGCTGCTTCGAACTGGTTGATGGGACCTGTGAAATCGTATCTGAATGATCACGAAGGCAACATCGACCGTTTCCCGATCAGTCCCGAAAGTCTGGCTGCATTGATCGACCTGAGTGAGGCGGATGTGGTGAGTAATTCGGTGGCTACGCAAAAGATATTTCCGGTGCTTCTGTCTGAGCCGCAGCGTGATCCCAAAGAGATCGCATCGTCAAATAACTGGATTCAGAACAGCAATACAAACGAGCTTGAAACGTTGGTAAATGAGGTTATTGATGCAATGCCTGACAAAGTTGCGGCTTATAGAAAAGGAAAAAAGGGGTTACTGGGTCTTTTTGTGGGAGAAGTCATGAAAAAATCAAATAACACCGCCGATCCTAAGCTTGTAAGCCAGTTGCTCAACGCGAAACTCTGATAGCCAGGCCTAATAAAAACAATTAAGAAGGTTATGAAAGGAATAGTCAAACAAGGTTTTTTTATAGTTAGTCTTGCTTTTTTTAGCCTTCAATCACAGGCACAGCAACTTGCACCCAAGGATTTCTCGGTTAACGGTAAAGTGAAGAATGGTGCGAAGGGAGAGAAAGTAACATTGCTGCGGACTACTGCGGGCGGATCGTCGATCAAGCTGGATTCTACACAGCTTGCGGCCGACGGGACTTTTGCTATAAAAGGAGTTGAGAATGACCGCGGGAGTTTCTTTTCGTTGAACATTGCGGATCGTCAGAAGGTGATTTTGCTGGTGGAAGGTGGTGAAACATTCAATGTTGTTGCCGACGGAACTACAAGAGACGAAAAGGGAAATGGTGGCAACGCAGATATTTCCGGATCTAAAAACATGGAATATTATGGTCAGATAGACAAGCTTATGCGGTCTTTCGCGGCCAAAGTGACGGGTTGGAACGAAGAATATGCGAAGGCTGAGGAGAAAAAAGACACCAAGAAAATCCAGGAAGTGCAACAGGCATTTGCCGGCGCGGATAAAGAAAGGCTGGATGTAATTAAGAAATTGCTTCCTGAAATGGGCACATCATTAGTCGCCCTTTTTACGGCTAACAACTTTTTAAGCCCGGACAATGATCTTGAAATGCTTAAAAAGCTGGCCGACGACTACGAAAAAGTAACGCCGACACCGACATTAGCGAAAGGATTTATTGGTCAGATAAAAAGAATTGCAGGCGTTTCAGTCGGACAGCAAGCGCCTGATTTTACATTGAATAGCCCTGACGGAAAGCCGGTTGCATTATCCTCACTGCGCGGAAAGTTTGTCTTAATCGACTTCTGGGCATCCTGGTGCGGGCCTTGCCGGATGGAAAATCCGAATGTCGTGCGTATGTATGACAAGTTTAAGGACAAAGGATTTGACATTTACGGCGTTTCACTGGATGATAATGAAAAAGCCTGGAAAACGGCCATTGAGCGCGATAAGCTGAAATGGCTGCATGGATCGGAGTTGAAAAAGTGGAATTCCGGCGTTGCGCAGACTTACGGCGTTAATGCCATTCCGGCCACATTCCTGATTGATAAGGACGGGAAAATCATTGCCAAGAACTTACGCGGGCCAGCATTGGAAAGCAAGCTTACCGAATTGCTGGGCGCTCAATAATAATAGATTAGATGTAGTTAAAAATCCGCAAGATCTGTCTTGCGGATTTTTTTATGCGCCGACATCTTCCAGGCTATAATAAAACTGTAACGGATCGGGATATTTGAAAGCATAGTGATAGTGCTGATCCAGCTTTTCACCTGAAATAACTTTGAAATCAGACTTCTCAGCAGATTCTGTAAATGTTGGAGCTTCCCAGCCAAATTGCGCGCAGGAGACTTCATAAACTTCCCGTCGGGTTGTGTGGATCGGCGATACAATATTGAATGTCTCATTCACAATGCCGGATTGCAGAATGGTCATGATGATTCCCACAGCATCGTCCCTGTGAATGTAATTAACGGGGATAGAGCCGGTTGTCATCTCTTTTTTGCCCTGGACATATTTTCCTGGAATGCGGTTATAGCCTAGCAGGCCGCCTAATCTGAGGATCGTAACATCACGGTCGGGGCGTAAGGCGGTAAACAAATTTTCTGCGGCAACCATATCGGGGGAAGCCGATTCATCAGGCGTTTTCACGTCATCTTCGACCACAATGCGGTTTAATTCAGGATAAATTCCGGTGGAGCTGATGAATACAATGTTGGTAATGCGCGATTTTTTGATTTCGCCAATAATCACTTCAATTTGCTTTACATAAAATCCGGGTTCGTGTTTTTGCAGGCGGGGAGGCAGGGAAATGATCAGCGTATCCACGTCAAAAAAAGAATGCAAGGCCACATTATCAGCATTAAACCCCGGATCAAGCGGAAGCAGAAAGCCCTCAATGCCGTTCCCAGCGAATGTTTCGATTTTTGAAGCCGATGTCGTGCTGCCTTTTATCTGCCATGTACTATGCTGGCGCAGTAAGCGTTGAGCTAATGGAAAACCTAACCAGCCGCATCCCAAAATGCTTATTTGTTTTTTTTCTACTTTTGAATCGTTATCCGTCATTTGATATTAAGGCTATGTTCCTATCGAGATTTGCTCTCTTTTGCTTCCTGATTTCTGTTTCTTTTATTTCCTGTAATAAAGATAAGCGCCTCGAATCCGATACGAGTGAGGCCGTTGTTAATGTTCAGTCCGAAAACCTGGATCAGGCACTTTTTGCTTGCAAATCGGTTAAAGATGTGCAAAATTTTCTCGACGTGCGGCCATATCTGGCAAAGGAATATTTTGCGAGTTCACAAATGGATTCCCGACAGCTGGCAACGCATTTATTCACTATTTTACAAAACCCTGATTTTCAAGCATTCCGCAACCAGCTCGATAGCCTCATAGGCGACCGTAAACAGAACATTCTGGACCCGCTTGCAGAAGCATTTAAGCAAATAAAATACCATTATCCGGCCTTCAAAGCACCAAAAGTGCAGTTTTTGGTAACAGGCTTTACAGGCACAGACCTATACATTACCGATTCACTGATCATTATCGGGTTGGATTATTTCGGCGGGCCAAACGCCATGTATCGCCCGGATGTGTTTGATTATCAGCTGCGCAGATACCAGAAAGAATACATTGTTCCTTCTATCGTCTTTTTCGAATCCAACCGTTTCAACAAAATTGATCCAACGGACAAGACATTGCTCGCGGATATGATCGGTTATGGTAAGGGTTATGCATTTGTAAAGCAGATCATGCCGACTGCTGCGGATAGCCTGGTCATTGGATATTCGGCCGACAATTTGCGCAGAACAGATGCGAGCCAGCAGCAGATATGGGCTTATTTTATTGCTGGAAAATTGCTGTATGAGTCTGCGGAGATGAAAAAAAAGAAGTTCATTGAAGAGCGACCATTCACAACCGAAATCGGGCAAAAGGTGCCGGGCGCCATTGCGCGTTGGGTGGGTTGGCGGATCGTAAACCGTTTCAGGGCCGAAAATCCGGGCGTAACCCTTCCCGAATTGATGGGAATGGAAAACGCTGCACAGATTTTGCAGGAATCGGGATATAACGGCGAACCAGACGAAGTGGAGTAAGTTTTTTGTTTACTTTTGGCAGTCACTAAGATCCCGAAACACCGTTGATACCGTTTACACTCATCATTTTTCTTCTTCTTGTGCCTGGTTTTGTGGTCATCGGCGTCTATCTCGAGCGCAAGGTTTCTGCATTTATTCAGGATAGGATGGGTCCGATGGAAGTAGGTAAATGGGGCTTGCTTCAACTTTTCGCCGATTTGCTAAAACTTCTTCAGAAGGAGGATATTGTTCCAAAAGCAGCTGACAGACGTCTTTTTCTACTCGCCCCGTTTGTCATTTTTGTATCCGTTTTTGCTGGTTTTGCAGTTATCCCATTAGCGCCTGATTTGGCCGGCTCAGGGGCATCGGTCGGCGTATTTTTCCTGCTGACCATTGTTTCCGTCGACGTTATAGGGCTCTTGATGGCAGGATGGGGTTCAAATAATAAGTTTGCATTATTCGGCGCTATGCGTGCAGTGGCGCAGATCATTTCCTATGAGATTCCTTTGGGATTATCCATTCTCTGCGTGGTAATGCTTACCCAAACGCTGGATTTACAGATCATTAGCTATCAGCAAGGCATTTATTCCAATGAGCCTGTTTATTTATTTGGCATAAAAGACCTGGGCATTGATGTGACGAATGTGGGCGGATTTTTGTCCTGGAACATTGTCAGGAACCCTTTTTTACTATTGGCATACATTGTCTTCTTCATAGCCTCATTGGCAGAATGTAACCGCGCACCTTTCGACTTGCCGGAAGGTGAATCGGAGCTGGTTGCCGGATTTCACACCGAATACTCAGGCATGCGCTGGGCACTTTTCATGCTTTCGGAGTATGGAATGATGCTGCTGGTGTGCCTGTTAGGCGCTATTTTGTTTTTGGGAAGCTGGAATACGCCTTTCCCCAACATTGGCCCCTTGAAGCTGGCCGACTGGACCAGTGGAGAACCCGGAACCTGGTTTGGTTACATTACGGGCATTTTCTGGCTGCTGGGCAAAGCAATTTTTGGAATTTTAATTCAAATGTGGGCACGCTGGACACTTCCCCGACTGCGTGTGGATCAGCTGATGTATCTTGGATGGAAAGTCTTAACGCCGGTTGGACTCGTGCTTTTCTTTATCTCCGGCGTCTGGCGGCTGATCGGGATCTGATTATTGAGCGATTTCAGCGCCGTCCAGGATGTAATTCATCTGATAAATATCGTCGGCATTCAGCTTTAATGTTCCTACAAAGGTCAGACGTTCATCCGTTTTGAACTTGCGGCCATCTTTTTTCTTGAAATTCAAGGTCATAACCGTCTCGGGACCCGCGCCTCCACAGAAAAAGCATGCACTGAAAGGAAATGCGGAAAGCACGTATAAATTAGCGTCCAGATCCACAGGCAGAATGTATCCGGTAATGGTAACCTGCTGATTCTTCAACTTCTGAACACTCGGGCCGAACGTAGGATGAAGCATATAAATGGATTCTTCGGCATACCACTTCTTTTTGAAAGTCACATCGCGCAACGTTTCCCACGTCACCTTAACCGGATTAACGGCCGGCGTAAATGCGAATAAAGAGGTAAAGCAAAAAAGCAATATGATGATTCTTACAGATTTCATTGCGCCTTATTTTGTCTTGGTTAGGATTTAACTAAGTAAACAAATTTACGCAGAATATCATTCCTCTGCCAGTGTCCGGGAGATATTCAACCGGTAAATGCCCAGCGAGGGAAGTGCCGAGGCCAGGAAGCCGATCAGCAAGGCTGCAAAAAACAGGTAAATTTCTTCGGGCAGAATCGTGAATTTCCGCAATGAATAATGAAAATCCTGCTCAGCCGCTCTCGAAAACAGCCAAAGCCCAACGCGGCTCAGAATAATCCCTGAAAAATAGCCGATTACGGCCAGCATTAAGCCTTCCAGCAATAGCATCAGGAATAGCCTTGTACGTGTTGCGCCCATAGAAAGCATGAGCGCCATCTCGTATTTTCGTTCTTTCAGTGAATTGTAAAGCGAAATAAAAACGCTGATCCCGGCAATGCTGATAATGATAAGGGCTAATCCCCGAAGCGTTTCAATGCCCACGCCCAGCAGCGAGAAAAGCCGGTTGATTTCAATGCTGGGCAATGCGGCCTGCATGGATGTGTTTTCGTTGATCTGCCGCGGAAGGGTCATTAAGCCCATTGGATTCCGGAACTGGATCAGTGCGCTGGTAACTTGCCTGCCTGTTTCGGCTTCGTCATGCTCTTCATGCTCCTCATGTTTGGCATCGCCCTCATGCGCATGAACGTCCCAAACGCTTGATAATCTGGTTAGTAAAAGCTGGTCGACAACGGAGCCAGTGGTTTCGAAAATGCCTGTAACCTTGTATTTTTTGTCATTATGCGCCTCGCCCGCACCATCGAGCCCATGCGAGCTTGCGAATGTATCGCCGATTTTCAGCTGTGACATTGCGGCTACTTTGCTGCCTAACACCACTTCCATGGAGGCATTGTAAATTTGTCCCTGAGCCAATTTTGCCTGAAAATGCTCGATATATTTTGGCGTCGTGCCCACGATCCGGAATCCCTGATAACTGTCGCCCATGGAAAGCGGAATCACCGTTTTGATAAAAGGGTTTTTACGCAATGCATCCACTTCGGCCAGCGGCACATTGCCGGTAGGCGCGTCGATCTGGTAAATGCTGGACAGGATTAGTTGCAGCGGGCTGCCTTTGGCTCCCACCACCATATCAATGCCGCGAATGTTCCGGCGAAACTGCTCGTCCAGTTGTTTGTTAAGCAGCAAAAGCAGCGATATCATACCAATTCCCAGCGTAAGCAAAAGGGCACTTAAAAAACTGTTCAGCTTTTTCTCTTTCAGGTTGGCCAGACTAATTTTGACAACATTCATCTGTTCAGGATTAGGATAATGGCACTATTAAAGGTGGACCTGGTTGGAAAACTCATCTTTTAACCGCTGATCGTGCGTGACCACAACCAGGCTGGCGCCGATGGAGGCGGATTGTTCCTTTAATAATGTAATTACTTTTTGGGTATTGTTATCGTCCAGGTTAGACGTTGGTTCGTCAGCGAGAATGACATTCGGCTCGTTCATGAGTGCGCGGGCAATGCTTACACGCTGCTGTTCACCCTGGCTGAGCTGATTGGTTTTTTTGTTCAAATGTTCCGCAAACCCCAGTTTTTCCGCCAGCATACGGGCTTTCTGTGTGTTTTCCTTTTGATCTGCCAGATAGTTGGACAGCAATATATTTTCCAGGACCGAAAGTGAACTGACAAAATGGGGTTTCTGATAAATGATCCCGATATTCTTCGCCCTGACCTTCGTTATTTCTTCCGGGGAAAGGGCTGTTACCGGCTTTTCTGCGATCAGGATTTGTCCCGATTCCGGTTTCAGCAACAGCGCCAGCAAGTGCAGCAATGTCGTTTTCCCCTTGCCCGACTGGCCCAATATCAGCAGTGTTTCCTTGTCCTTGCAGTGAATGTCCGGAAAGCTGAACTTCTTCTGGGCTGAGTAAGAAAAGTGAAGATTGGTGCTTGAAATCATTGCAAAGGCTGTTTTTCCATTTGCAATGATAATGAAGTTTTATTTTTGGCAACATTAAAAAATTTTAGTGTTACAAATAAATCATTCGGAAATACGTTGAAATGGTGATATACCCTGAATAAAACCAACAACTGTTCTATTTTTGCAAAAAATTGATCTCACAAATGCGTAGAAAATCTGAATTAAAGAAAGTGTCCGGGGCATTGGTGTTTATCTTGACTTGTGGGCTTTTGTTTATGAATCAGGATGTCCAGGCGCAGAGCAGGGGCATTTTTGTTCCGTATTCAACAGCCGGATTTGGGCTCGGGACTTCTAGCTATTTTGGAGATTTCGCACCTTACAGAAGGCCACTTGCTTCCACATTTAAAATGATGCGTTGGAGCATTGGTGGGAATTACACACGCCATTTTACGCCCCGTCTGGGTGCAAGAGCAAGCTTTATTTACGCGCGTATCGCCGGTGACGATTACATTATGAACCGCAGCGAAAAGCAGGAATCCAACATTTTTTACGCCCGAAACCTGCATTTCAGAAATGATCTGAAAGAATTCTCTGTGCAGGGTATTTTTAAATTAACACCTGATAACAGAAGCTACGACAGAAGGCCGCAGTTTGGAACTTATCTGTTTGCCGGGATAGCGCTTACTGCACACAACCCGAAAGCACTTGACTCCCTGGATGGTGACTGGATTAAATTACAGCCACTGGGCACTGAGGGGCAGGGGAATGAAGGTTATGACAAGCCTTACTCGCTGGTTCAATTTGCGATTCCTTTGGGAATTGGCGTTCGCTATAAGATCAACTCCAAGCTGGATATTTCGGCAGAACTGGGTTTCCGCAAGACATTTACAGATTACTTAGATGATGCGCACGGAAGTTATGCGGATCCTGCATTATTTGCTGACAATCCGACTGCATTGGCATTGAGTAACAGAACAACAGAGCGTTATGCTGCAAGAAAAGGAGCTGACCGCACAGAAGCTTTGAAAAAATTCCTTGTGGTTAACTATATGCTGGATACCAATGATCCGTTGGCAGCATTGCCAACCACGGGTTTTGGAGCGCCGGGCACCGACCGCGGAAACAGCCCTACTTACACGGACAACTATCTTTTTGGTATGATCCATATCAACTATATGTTGCCATCGCAGATCAAATGTCCTCCATTAAAATAACTAAGGCATCCATTGAAGTCTTCTTTAAAATTTATAAATGCAAAATACTTGCTGCTTAATCTGGCGGCAGGTATTTATTTTTTTGTGGCCTCCGGGAATGCGGTTAAGGCGCAAAAAATCGAGATAGGGGCGGGGTTGGGCGCATTGAATTACAAGGGAGACATTGCACCCTCGGTTAGGCTTCGTTTTTTCAAACCCGCAGGAAGCGTTTTTTTTCGGTATAATCCTTCCCAGGCATTGTCTCTGCGGGCAGAACTGATGGGCGGCATTATCGGCGCGGACGACAAGCATAGCAAGGATCCTTTTCAGCAAGCGCGCAATTTTTCATTTACATCGCGCATTTTTGAAGGAAGCGCCGTTGCGGAATATAACTTTCTCAATTTTCAGGAGCGGCGTTTTGCTGTGAACTGGAGTCCTTATGTTTTTGGAGGAATCGGTTACACTAAGTTCAATCCTGACCCGCAGGGTGTGGGTTACAAAACCAGCTCATTTGTGCTTCCTTATGGGGTGGGGATCAAATATCAGATCAGGCGTCCCTGGAACATTGGCATCGAATACGGAGCCAGAAAAACTTATTCGGATTATCTTGATAACTTGGGAGGGGATCCGGTAGGGACGGATAAATTTCAGCAAGGCGATCCGTCTTTGAAGGATAATTATTACTATTTGCGACTTTCAGTTACGTACACTTTTTATAAAATCGTTTGCCCTTGATCCTATGAAAAAAATTCTCCTTATCGTTGCTGGCGTGCTTGTTATTGTTTTAGCTGGATTTTTTGGAATGAGAATGTATACCAAATCATTCAGCCCGGAAGCGGTTGCAGAAACAACGAACAATGGTGTAAGTGTAAAGGTCACTTATAGTAAGCCAGGCAAGAAAGGAAGACTGCTTTTTGGCAGGGAACAAGATAAGGCGCTTGCGCCTTACGGGAAAGTTTGGCGCACCGGCGCTAACGAAGCCACACTCATTGAACTAGGCGAGGGCCTGTCTATCGGCGGCAAGCCGGTGAAAGCGGGCACTTATTCGCTTTACTCGGTCCCTGGGCAAAGCACATGGAAAATTATCCTCAATTCCGAAACCGGCCAGTGGGGCACGGAATATAATGATGGCAAAGATGTGATGCGCGTGGAAGTGCCTATCAGGATCAGGCCGACAGTTCAGGAGTTGTTTAATATTTACTTCGAAGATATACCGGGCGGCGTCAACATGATTTTAAGCTGGGACCAGACAGAAGCATTGGTTCCTATCACCAAGTAAACCGCTCGCCTGCACGCCCTTATGTTTGTTGAAGCTATTGAAAAAGTAGATCAGTACACCCGTCCCATTCATTTTATACTGCGTTATTACACCGGCAGCGACATTGTGCCGGGCACTGCTACATTGTTTTTTGTAAATGAAAATGGCTTTGCGATCACCTGTCGGCATGTGGCGCAGCAGATCTTGTATGCCAGCTCCATTTATGAAAATTACCTCAAATTTAAAGGAGAGCTTAGAAAATTTGAGAAAGATCCCGGGCTGGAAACACAGCGCGCGTTTCTGGAAACCAAATATAGGATCAGCAACGATAACCCGATCCGGATACTTTTTAATTTTATCAACTGTGTTACGGCCTATAAAGGCCTGGCCATTCACCTGCACCCGACTCAGGACCTGGCGATCATTCAGTTCCGGGATTATGACAGCAAGCAATATCAGGGTTATGCGCGTTTTTTAAAAGATTCCAGACTTGTAAAACAAGGACGATACCTTTGCCGCTTAGGTTATCCGTTTCCGGAATTTACCAATTACCAATACAACAAAAACACAGGTGACATTGAGTGGCTCAAAGCAGGCCGCATCAACACGCCCAGCTTCCCGATCGACGGCATTATTACACGTCACATCGGTGAGAGCAATGGTGTGGTAGGCATTGAAATGAGCACTCCCGGATTGAGAGGACAAAGTGGCGGGCCGCTTTTTGACACAAATGGGGTCATTTACGGCATGCAAAGCTCCACGCGCCACTTGCATTTAGGATTTGACCAGGTGAACAGGGAAGTGACAACGGAAGGACAAAGGAAAAGGGTTTCTAATTATCCTTTCCTGAATGTGGGCCAATGCGTGCATGTGGACGTGATCAAGCAATTTCTGCGCGAGAAAAACGTCACTTTTTACGAAGAGGAAGTTTAAAGGATCAGCATCAGTTCTTCCAGGCGCCTGATATCGTAAGTAGGGCTCTCGTCAAATTGCAGCCCGGCGGGATTGTAAAAAACCGTATCCATGCCGAATTGCTTCGCACCCATAATGTCGGCCACCCAGTTATCCCCGATCATAATGCTCTCCGATGGCACTGCCCGGGCCGTTTCCAATGCGTAAGCGAAAATTTTAGGATCCGGCTTTTTGGCGTTTGCCGTGTCAAACGTAATGATGTTCTCAAAAAAGTGACCAATTTCTGAGCTCGCGATCTTCCTCGCCTGGATTTCGTTAAAACCATTCGTAATGATGTGCATGGAATAGCCAGCCGAATTCGCATAATTCAGCAGATCGAGCGCGCCTTCCAGCAAATGCTTCTTATCCGGCAGTGTTCGAAGATAGGCCTCGCCGATTTCAGTGTGATTAGGAGGCAAGTCGGCGCCGAGTTCTTCAAATACCATCTTGAACCTGTTTTCACGTATATAGGTATGGTGCACAGTTCCGCGATCAAATGCGTCCCACAATGCAGTATTTATCTTCAAAAAAGACTGGATAAACGAGTCCAAAGACGATACGCCATACTGAATCAGGGTCAGCGTATGAAAAATTTCTTCCAGCGATTCGGAAGAATTTCTTTCAAAATCCCAAAGTGTATGGTCCAGATCAAAGAAAAGATGCCGGTATTTCATATCTGGTAAAAATTCAAATTTTATTAGAAAAGTGAAATTTAATTTTTATTCGCCAAAATTCATAAATAAAAAATAAGAAGTGATCCAAACGGCATAACCGGGTCGTATGTCATTTGATAAGTTCTATTAATTATTGCAATAGGAACACAGCGTACAGCCAGTACACGTATATTCTTCAAAAGAGGGGTTTGTTGTTAACAGTTGTTAATGAAATTTATTTTACAAAAAAAAGAAACCTAAAGATTTGCAAATTCTTTTTCAAATCCATTTCTTTGATATGTATAATTCAAAATACAGAAAAGACAGTTCAATATTTCACTAAACAGAAAGGAGAAACAATATCGACGAACCGCTCTACGTTAACTAAATCGAATAGTAAAATGGAGAAAGTCCAAGTTAGCGACAGTGAGTTGGTAACATTGTATATCCGCGGTAATGAAAAGGCATTTGAAAAGCTTGTTCAGCGCCATAAATCAAGAATATACACCACTATTTACCTGATTGTCAAGGACCAGTATGTAGCCGAGGATTTATTACAGGATACATTTATAAAGGCCGTTGACACGATAAAAGGTGGTAGATATAATGATGAAGGCAAGTTCCTGCCATGGATTATACGTATCGCACACAACCTCGCCATTGATTATTTCAGACGCGATAAACGCTACCCCAATGTAGTATTTGAAGATGGAAGCAGTGTTTTCAATACGCTGGATTTTTCGGAGGATTCCGTAGAGTCAATCCAGATTCGTCAGGAAACACATGAGCAGCTGCGGGAGATGATCCAGCGGTTACCTGATGTTCAGAAGCAGGTCTTGATCATGCGCCACTATGAGGACATGAGTTTTCAGGAAATTGCCGATGCAACAGGAGTGAGTATTAATACGGCATTGGGCAGGATGCGTTACGCGTTGATAAACTTGCGTAAGCAATTCAACCAACGTGCCCCACAGTATGACAAAAACTTTTACCTACGATGACGTTGTAAGGTATTTATATGCCGAAACAACAGAGACTGAAAATGACCTGATTGTTGAGGCCCTAGCGCTTGACAATGATTTGATGAGCTTTTACCTGGACTCGCTCGACATTCAGAGCCAGATGGATAAAATCGTTCGGACCCCTTCGGATTCGTCGGTTGCGAAAGTTTTCAAATACTCCCGACAATTTTCACCAAAAAGACCCACCGCTCTTTCTTTTTAAGAGGGTGGGTCTTTTAATTTATTTGTAACCGCCTGTATTAATTTGCAGGCAGGATTTCCCTATGCTTAGAAAAGACCGATTCAAGTTCTTCCTTGATTATTTTACCAATAACTTCCCTGAACCTGAGACCGAGCTGCACTACGGAAGTCCTTATGAGTTGCTTGTTGCCGTAGCCCTTTCCGCGCAATGCACAGATAAGCGTGTCAACATGGTTACGCCCGCGCTTTTTGAGCGGTTCCCCGATCCGGTTGCACTGGCGGCGTCCAATGTGGAGGAGGTTTTTACCTACATCCGCTCCATTTCTTATCCTAATAACAAAGCCAAACATTTAGTGGGCATGGGAAGAATGCTCGTCGAGCAATTCAATTCCGAAGTTCCCGCTTCCATAGATGATTTGCAAAAGCTGCCCGGCGTAGGACGGAAAACTGCAAATGTGATCGCATCCGTTATCTTCAACCAGCCTGCTATCGCTGTTGACACCCATGTTTTCCGCGTTTCACGGCGCATTGGACTGGTTCCACTTACGGCTACCACGCCACTTGCGGTTGAAAAAGAGCTTTTAAAATATATTCCCAAAGATCTCGTTCATAAGGCGCATCACTGGCTCATTCTTCACGGGCGCTACATTTGCGTCGCCAGAACCCCAAAATGCATGGAGTGCCCCTTGAGGCCGTGTTGTAAATTTTACGAAAAGAATGTAAAAGTTTCCCTTTTTCAATCCTGATTACAACCATTTCAAGGTTACTAGCATCTGTGTTTATAGTATCAGTCCCCATTAATTTTAAAGAAGAAGGAAAAGAAATGAAGCGAATTAATTTATCATTGGTCATCGTATTTGCCCTGCTTATCGGTTTGTCGGGTTGTATGGATTCGGATGGTCCGGATGACACGGCAAAAGTGAAGGAAAACGAGATCGCGATCGAGAACTATCTCAAAACAGACAGTCTGGGATCAAAAGCAATCAGAGACAGCTCCGGCCTTTATTACATCACCCGCGTTGCGAACCCGAACGGCCAGCTTGCGAAGAGAGGAGATGCTGCAACAATTAAATACACAGGTTATCTGCTCGACGGGACCAAAGTGGTGTCGTCAACTGTGGACAGTAAGACAACTTTTACCTTCCCGGTTGAAGGTTACCTTTTCTGGGGCGGCATTGAGAGAGGAATATTTTTGATGAAGACGGGGGAAAAAGCAACGTTCTTTTTGCCTTTTTATCTGGCTTCCGGAAACGTGGATAAAGTGAACATTCCGGCTTATTCGCCGATCCGTCTCGAAGTTGAATTTATTCAAACACGCTCAGAAGTGCAGCAGATTGATGAACTCATTGCCAAAAAGGGTTACAAAAATTTTGAGCGGACATCTGATAACCTGGTTATTATCAGATCGAACAAAGTAACTGGCGATACGATTAAAGCCGGAGAAGCGGTTAGAGTTAAATATGTAGGTAAGCTTCTGGACGACACCAAGTTTGATGAAGGCACAAGCTCATTTACAACTTCATCAGGCGGCACTATTGCAGGGTTTGACCGTGCGTTGCGTAAACTGCGCAAAAAAGAAAAAGCAATCATTATTTTCCCATCGGCACTGGGATATGGAAAAACCGGTAGGGGCGACAAAATTTTGCCTTACGCACCGTTGCAATTCGAAATAGAAGTTTTAGCGGATTAGAATTCGTAAGCATTTCAATATCAGTGTAAAAGGTAATGTCCGCGGCATCGTTCGCGGACATTTTTTATGCAAAAAGGTTGGTAATAACATGGGTAACGCGCTGCAAATCATCATCCGCCAGGCTGGAACCGGAGGGTAAGCAAATGCCCGATTGGAATAAGTCACTGCCAATGGTGCCCCCGAAATAAGGCGCGTCCTTAAATACAGGCTGCAAATGCATCGGTTTCCACAAATGCCGGGATTCAATGTTCTTGCATTCCAGTGCTGCTATTAGTGTTTGCGAAGAGATTCCCGTTTGGTGGAAATCCAATGTCAGTGCTGTTAACCAGCGATTGGAAAAGCATTCAGGAGGTTCATTCTGAAATTGTAATCCGGGTAATGCATTCAATGTTCGTTGATAAAATGCGTAATTCGCCCGTCTTTGCGCAATTCGTTCTTCCAGAACCTCCATTTGTCCTCTCCCTATTCCTGCGCAAATGTTACTCAAATTATAATTGTAACCGGTTACCGAATGCGCATAATGCGGTGCAGGATCTCTGGCTTGCGTTGCCAAAAACTTAGCTTTTTGAATAACCGTCGGATCGGCCGACCACAGAGCCCCGCCACCCGATGTCGTAAGGATCTTGTTTCCGTTAAAAGAGAAAATACCAAATCGGCATAATGAGCCAGCCTTTTGGTCTTTGTATGCAGAACCAAGTGCTTCTGCGGCGTCTTCAATCAGTGGAATGTCGTGGTGATGGCATAATGTTAAAATCTCATTCATACGCGCAGGCATGCCATATAAATGCACGGCAATGATGGCTTTGGGTTTTTTGCCTTTTCTGATACAAAGCCTGATAGCGTTTTCCAAGGCATCCGGACAAATATTCCAGGTGAGTGGTTCGCTATCAACAAAAATAGGCGTCGCGCCTTGGTAAATAATCGGGCTAGCACTAGCTGCGAATGTGAGGGACTGACATATCACGAAATCCCCTCGCGTAACGCCAAGCAAATCCAATGCAAGATGCAACGCCGCGGTCCCCGATGACAGTGCTGCCACATGTCCGCAACCGATAAACTCCTCAATCTGCTTCTCAAAAGCATCCACATTCGCTCCTACCGGTGCGATCCAGTTTGTGTCAAATGCCTGTTGAATGTAAGTCATTTCCGTCCCGCCCATATGTGGCGGGGACAGCCAGATTCTCTTTTCCATAGTGTGTTTGTTTAATAATTCGGGCAGGATTTCCGCGGGCGATGGCTCCATCGGGAATGTTTTTCGTAACAACGCTTCCTGACGCGATTACGCAATTTTTACCAATATTAACATTCGGGACGACGACACTTCCTGCACCAATTAACGTACATTCGCCAACAGCAACATTGCCGCAAAGCACCGATCCGGGAGCGATGTGAACAAAATCCGAAATCTTACAATCATGTTCGACTATTGCGCCGGTGTTAATAATACAATGGTTACCAATGGTCGTGTCGGTTTGAATAACAGAGCGATGCAGAACAACATTACCCACACCTAATTGCACGTCAGAATCAATGAGGCATGAAGAATGAAATGCATTTGAAAAGCAGTGACTCACTCGCAAAGCCAGTTTCTTGCGGATAAAATTATCACCAATCGCAAAAATCAAAGGCTGATCAGGGTACAGATCCGGATCATAAGCGCGTAAAACAGGGAAACCTGCGCAAGTTTTCCGAACAGGATCATCATCGAAAACCGCATTAATTTCAACGTCGGCATCGTGTAATATGCTGATGATAACTTTGGCGTGGCCGCCTGCACCGTATATGACCATAGGGTTTTATAGAAGTGTGTTAAATGATTCGATTTCAGCCTTTAAACCGTTCAAATGATGACCCCGTGTGCTTCGCAGGTTTTTTGAAAATCATTGAGAAGGTCAAATACAAAATCTTCATATCCAATTGAAAAGAACGGTTCTCTGCATACCAGACATCGAGTTCAAACTTCCTTTCCCAGCTGACCGCAGTGCGTCCATACACCTGAGCCCAGCCCGTTAAGCCGGGCAAGACGTCGTGACGCTTGTGTTGTTCAGCATTATACAGTTCAAGATATTCCGGAAGTAGTGGTCTGGGTCCTACCAGGCTCATATCGCCTTTCAGCACATTCCAAAGTTGTGGGATCTCGTCTAGTGAAGAGCAGCGTAGAAATTTGCCAAATGGCAGGATAGAAGGAGTCGCATCAGGTTGGCAGGATGGGCTCTGAGCATCGGTTAATGTCCGGAATTTGTGTATAGTGAAAATCTTCCCATACAATCCAGGCCTCAACTGACAAAAAAACACATTGCCTTTGGTTTCAAACCAAAGGAAGAAAGATATTATAAAAAAAAGCGGCGACAGGATGATTAGTCCGGTCGCCGCTAAAAATATATCTAAAAGTCTTTTTCCTATTTTGAAATAGGCAGCATTAAACGCGTTAGAAAAGCTCCGGGTAATGTTCCGGGTTGGCTTCCTGCATGATCCGATAAGCTGCTTCAAAGATGTCATCTGCATTTGGTTTAGAGAAATAATCTCCATCCGACCCATAAGGAGGACGGTGATCTTTCGCCGAAACGGTTATGGGTGCAGAATCCAGCCAGCGATAAGCATTTTGCTTCTCAACCACTTGCTGCATCATATAAGCAGAAGCGCTTCCCGGCAAATCTTCGTCAGCGAAAATAACCCTGTTGGTTTTCTTGACAGATTCCGCAATGCGGCTGTGAATGTCAAATGGCAACAAGGTCTGCACATCAATAACCTCTGCTTCAATGCCTGATTTTTGCAATTGAGCAGCGGCTTCCATTACTATACGGCACATTGAGCCGTAGGTCACAATGGTAATGTCATTTCCTTCACGAATTATTTCAGGTTCGCCCAATGGGACGCAGATTTCGCCAATATTATCTGGGAGAATTTCTTTTTGACGGTAAGAATTTAGTGGTTCAACGATCAGCGCCGGATCGTCGCCTTTGATTAATGTATTGTAAAATCCTGCGGCCTGCACAAAGTTTCTGGGCACAATAACATGGATTCCGCGGAGGCTGCTCAGCATCGTGCCCATCGGGGAACCCGAGTGCCAGATTCCTTCAAGCCTGTGCCCGCGTGTACGAATGATCAATGGCGCTTTTTGGCCACCAGCTGTTCGGTAACGCAATGTAGCCAGGTCGTCTGTGAGCGTTGCCAGTGCGTAATAGATGTAGTCAAAATATTGAATCTCCACAATCGGTCTCAATCCGCGCATGGCCATGCCAATTCCCTGGCCTACGATCGTCGCTTCCCGGATTCCGGTGTCTGTAATTCTTAATTCACCGAATTTTTCCTGTAAGCCGGCTAACCCCTGATTTACATCTCCAATGAAACCGACGTCTTCACCCAATGTTACCACGCGCGGATCTCTTTCGAAAAGCGCATTAAAATAAGAACGAATGACCTCACGGCCATCAACGGTCGGGCTTTCTTCGGAAAATTCGGGTTTTACCGGGGGGACATTTAGTGGCGAGTCGGCAGAATCGCTGTAAAGATGGGTGCTGAAACGCTGTGCATTGTCTTTCAGGCTATGTTGAAGGGACGCTTTGAGTGCATCTTTCGACGGATTATCTTCTCTGCCGAGCAACCGCAATGCTTTTCGAATGCTGGAAACCATATCCCGTCTTACCGGTAAATACGTTTTGGAGAGTTCCAGGACTATATTACTCAGTTCATTGGCATGTGCGCTTGAACGCATAGCATCCTGCAGGAGCTGGATCGTTTCGAGATATTCTTTATCCAGTTCCTTGCGATAAGCCTGCCAGGCCTGGTTACGGGCGCTATGAGCAGTTTCCTTGGCCTCAATCTCTATCTGTTCCAGTTCTTCATCCGTTGCATAACCATTTTGCAGGATCCAGTTCCTGAATATCACATTGCAGTCCTGGTCGTTTTCCCATTTCAGGCGCTGCTTGGATTTGTATCTCTCGTGAGAGCCCGAAGTGGAATGTCCCTGTGGTTGCGTGAGCTCGGTAACATGGACTAAAACAGGAACCTGCTCTTCCCGGCAGAGCGCTGCGGCCCGCTGGTATGTCTCGATAATGGCCGGATAATCCCAGCCTTTTACAGTAAATATTTCCAATCCCGGCTCTTCCTCATTGCGTTGCAAACCTGCCAGCGCTTTGGAAATGCTGGACTTTGTAGTTTGATATTCAACAGGAACCGAGATACCATAGCCATCATCCCAAACCGAAGTCAGCAATGGAATTTGCAAAACACCGGCAGCATTCATTGCTTCCAGGAACATGCCCTGAGAAGTGGAAGCGTCACCGATCGTTGCGAAAACAATTTCATTTCCCTGACGTGTAAAGTTGGTCAGATCGTGCAGGTCTCTATTGTTCCTGAATAATTTTGAAGCATATGCAAGCCCCACGGCGCGTGGAATCTGGCCTGCCGTAGAAGAAATATCGCAAACTGAATTATAGAGTTTTGTCTGGTCCAGCCACTGCCCGTCTTCGTCCAGCCACCGCGTAGAAAAATGGCCGTTCATGGACCTCCCGCCTGTGCTAGGCTCGTGTTCGAGATCGGCGTGGGCGTACATTTGTGCAAAAAACTGTTGCCATGTAATGTTACCAAGCGCCGCCTCAATGGTCTGGTCACGGTAGTATCCCGAGCGAAAATCACCCAGCTGAAAGGCCCTCGATAATGCGATCTGAGCTACTTCCTTACCATCTCCAAAAATGCCAAATTTCGAACGTCCACCCATTGTGTCCTTCCTTCCCAGCAAACTCACCTGACGACTTTCGCACGCAAGGCGATAGTCTTTGGTGATACTCTCCTTACTCAACACACTGGAACCGGTCAAACTATCATTCTGAAGCATAAGCAAAATTTACTTGGAATTAATCCGTAGTTAAATTACGTTTTTTTGAATGCAAGCCAAAATTATGCAGGAAAATAATAAACACCGCAGCAGTGCGTATAACTTTCGGCCGCATTGTTAATATTGGTTAATGATTATTAAATTTAAGTTTTATAACTTAATCTTGTTTGCTAGTTACTTTTTTCACCACTAAATGTATAGTTAGTATCATGAAAGTATTTTTTTCCGCGCTGGTTTTATTGGTAGGCTTGTCCACCGTTAGTTTTGCGCAAAAAGGTGTGTTGAAATTCAAAGAAGAAACGCACAAATTTGGTAAAGTACCACAAGGAACGCCTGTAACACACGAGTTTGTATTTACTAACACAGGTTCCGATCCGGTTGTACTTTCTAACGTAACCGTATCTTGCGGATGTACAACGCCGGTTTGGTCAAAAGACCCCGTGCTTCCAGGTAAAACAGGTTCTGTAAAAGCTACATTCAACGCAGCCGCAGCAGGTCCGTTTAATAAGCCTGTAACTGTTTTCAGCAACACCGAAGGAGGTTCGATTACATTATACCTGAATGGTGAAGTTGTTCCGAAAGCAGCAGCAAAATCTTCAAAATAACTTTTAACGGTTATTTAATTAAAAGAGGGTGTCTCATTTCAAAATGGGGCACCCTCTTTCGTTTCTGGTTTTTGTAACTGAGAATTAAGATTCAAAATCCGCCGTTAAAAGCTAGCTTACTGGATTTGCCAGGTAGGCGCGTAAACAGCCCTCCTAGGCCGCCCTTTTCCTGATATTCTGGGCTAGTGCGATCAATCCCCACTCTATTTCGACCTTTTGTTTGCCGCGGAGCATAAACTTGCGGAAGCCGTGGTTATGTTTAATGTTGCCAAAGACGGGTTCTACGTCATAGCACCGCTTCTTTCGTTTGACAATGCCTTCCTCACTTTTTAGCAGCTCGTCGGCTTGCTGTTTTTGCCTATC
>NZ_AUAS01000015.1 GCF_000428845.1 Dyadobacter alkalitolerans DSM 23607
AAGTACCGCCCGGCGGCCCGGCAGCGGTTCAGACAGCGGAGCTGCGTCTGTGAGATATGCAGATGTTTATGGATCTTTTATTTCTTTGTAAGTCGTTAACATTCATGATGTTACTATTTAAGTGTACACTAAAAACAGTAACATATGTTTTGTTGTATAATTTATATTATGTTAAATAGACTTACGTAAATGAAACAAGCGCCTATTCAGCGCTTGTTTCATTTACTATATCGTTAAACTTCTTACTCTTCAACGCAAGCAACTTGTTTTGCAGCGAACTGCTCAAGAACTCCGTTTACAGTGGTTAAGTTATCTTTTGCCTCAGCTTCGTCTTTTGCTTGAATGGCTTTTTCGAAATATGGCTTCGCCTTTTTGAATTTACCGCAAACACGACCTTCGATTTCTTTGCCGCGTTGCTGATATTCCGTCATGTTCATATTATCAACTTCGCCTTTCAATTGTACAGCTTCATTGAAATAGAAAACACCAAGGTTATACAAAGCGTCATAATTTGCGCCGTCGATCTCCAGTGCTTTTTTGTAGTTCGCAATAGCTTTCTCACTCGCGTCTTTCTGTTTCGCTTTCAGGTCTGCCAATTGTTTTTCAGATCCTGACGATGCACTGCTTTGTGCAGCTTCCGTCGCAGATTTCACTTCACCTTCCATTGTTGCAATGGTTGCGATCGTTTCTTTTTTCTTAGCATTCACATCCGCAAGCTGACGTTTCAGATCCGCATTTTTTGGTTGCTTCTTAATCAACGCGCTGATACGTTTCACCTCACCGTCATAAACTTCAATCTTGCCTTTTTCTGCTTCCAGGTTTTTAGTCAGACTTGACGCTGATTTACTTCCTGAACCCATTTTAGCACTCAACTGCTTTACGCTGTCAGCAGCAGTACGCTGCATGTTATCGTAAAGAATTGCAAGGTTAACGACGTTCTGAATGTTCTTAGGATCAGCCTGTGCCAATGCTTCCAGCTCGCTGATCGCTTTGGACTCATTACCTGATGCCAAAAGAATGTTAACAACTTCCGCTTTCAAGTCTTTGTTATTAGGCGACTGAGCCAATCCTTTGTTCAAAGCTTCAATTGCTTTGTCGAAGTTTTTCTCTTCACGATATAACTGAGCCAATCCGTAGAATACGCTTGGATCTTTACCGCCATTTGCAGCATATTTCTCGAACTGCTCTCTCGCAACGTCTTTCTTATCAAGTTGTTGCGCAGCAATTCCGCCGTAAAGCGAAGCCAGCGTATCTTTTTTATTGATTTCCTGAGCAGCCGTGAACATTTCAAGAGCGCCACTCAGGTTTTTCGCCTGGTATTTTTCAGCACCCTGCTTTACGAAAGCATTGAAAAGCTGAGACCCCTCTCCGCCTGCAAGCACATTTTCAGCTTCCTTCGCAGATTTACCAGGTTCGCCTTTTTTCGTTTTGTCAAGCTCCACAACCTTTTTGTAAGCTTCCAAAGACGTTTTGGCCGCACTTGAATCTACTTCTGATCCTTGCAAAGCAATGTTTTCATACAATTTTGCTCTTTCCATCCAGAATGAAGCCTTTGCACTAGCCTTTGCATCAGTCAGGTCTTTATCGCTTTTCTCTTTATCCTTACGAAACTGGTCTACAACAGCCTTGTTTACAGCATCGTCCTGCGCAAACGCTGACATACTGAAAAGGCTAAGTGCAGACACAAAAAACAATTTTTTCATAAATATTAAACTTTGGTTGTGATTGATTGTTCGAATTCTAAATATAGATCAATTAAAATAATTTTTACAAAAATCATGCCTCTGGCTCGTCAGAAGGATCATTTTCATCTTCTTCGTCGTCTTCATCTTCAATCACATCTTCTTCATCATCCAGCTCTTCTGCCTGCTCATCCGCCGAAACGATGATCATATCCGAAGTTCCTTCTATCGCTGCCGACGGGATTACGTTTCCGTTTTCATCCAGTTCTTCCGCTTTTTCGTCCGGATCCTTCAGGATTCGTGTAACCGAAGTAATTTCATCCGAATTGTTCAAACGGATCAACTTAACCCCCTGCGTGTTACGGCCGGCCAGACGAATGTCCAGTACGCTCATTCTGATCGCGATTCCATTTCGGGTAATGATCATCAGGTCATCCTGCTCAGTAACTTCACGGATTGCTACCAATTTACCCACTTTGTCGGTGGCATTCATGGTCGAAACCCCTTTTCCACCACGCTTGGTAATCCGGTAACTGTCTATTGCAGAACGTTTTCCAAAACCATTTTCTGAAACCACGAGCAATTGGGCATCTTCGCGGTTGATACAAACCATTCCGATTACTTTATTATCCGCATCATTCAGATTGATACCACGGACACCTGCGGCAGTTCTGCCCATCGGTCGAACTCCTTTTTCATTGAAACGAACAGCACGTCCTGCACTCGATGCGATAACGATGTCATTGTCGCCATTGGTAAGCGCAACATTCAACAGTCTGTCGCCTTCGTTAATTGAGATTGCAATAATTCCGTTTGTTCTCGGACGAGAGTATGCTTCCAGCAAAGTTTTCTTGATTGTGCCCTGCTGCGTACACATAATGAGGTAATTATTGTTGATATAATCCGCATCCGACAATGTGCGAACGTTGATCACTGAACGAATGGAATCTCCATTTTCCAGGCTGATCAAATTCTGGATCGGACGGCCCTTGGATTGCTTGCTTCCCTCGGGAACTTCGTAAACCTTCATCCAGAACAATTTACCATATTCGGTAAAGATCAGCAGGTAATTCAGCATGGTTGCTGAGAACAAATGCTCGGTAAAGTCCGTATCCTTGGTTTTCACACCGCGGGACCCTACTCCACCCCTTGTCTGCGTACGATATTCTGCTAATGGTGTTCTCTTGATATAACCTTCATTCGAGATCGTGATCAGCATTTCATCATCCGGGATCATATCCTCGTCGCTGAATTCTTCCGCTGAAAACTCGATCTTAGTACGGCGTTCGTCGCCGTAACGGTCTTTAATCTCTCCTAATTCCGTTCTGATAATGTCATACTTGCGTGATTCGTTTGCAAGAATGTCTTTCAAATCCGTAATCAAAACCATGATCTCCTCGTATTCCTTCACGATTTTGTCTCTTTCAAGACCTGTTAACCGTTGCAGACGAAGTTCAAGAATCGCTTTGGCCTGAATCTCGCTCAGTTCAAACGACTCCATCAAACCTGTTTTCGCTATTTCCGGATCACGTGCGTTACGGATCAATGTGATAACGGCATCCAGGTTATCCAGCGCGATCAGCAAACCTTGCAAAATATGCGCTCTCTTTTCTGCCTCGCGAAGTTCGTACTCGGTACGACGTGTGATAACCACAATCCGGTGATCAACATAATGTTTGATCAGATCTTTAAGATTGAGCGTTACCGGACGTCCTTTTACCAACGCCACATTATTCACCCCGAAACTCGATTGCAGCGGCGTGTATTTGAACAAGTGGTTCAATACAATGTTAGGAACTGCATCTTTTTTCAAATCAAAAACGATGCGCATTCCGTCCCGGTCAGATTCATCGCGGATGTCCGAAATGCCGTCCAGTTTTTTATCATTAATAAGGCCTGCAATCCGTTCGATCATCGCGGCTTTATTGGTCATGTAAGGAATCTCCGTAATGATGATTTGCTCCCTACCCGTCTTTGAAACCTCAAACTGCGCTTTGGAACGCATGATAATGCTTCCTCGGCCGGTTTCAAAAGCAGACCTTACGCCCTGGTAACCGTATATAATCCCTCCCGTTGGAAAATCAGGCGCCTTCACGTGCTCCATCAGTTCCGGGATCGTGATATCGCTGTTATCAATGTAAGCCAGGACTCCGTCGATAACTTCCGATAAGTTATGAGGCGCCATGTTGGTGGCCATACCCACGGCGATACCGGAGGAACCATTGACCAATAAATTTGGAAACTTAGCGGGAAGAACCGACGGCTCGGATAAGGAATCGTCAAAGTTGGGCTGAAAATCAACCGTGTCTTTTCCCAGGTCATTCAGAAGCTCGTCAGCAAGTCGTTTCAATCTTGCTTCGGTGTAACGCATTGCCGCCGGATTATCTCCATCCACCGAACCGAAGTTACCCTGGCCGTCAACCAGCGGGTAACGCAGCGACCACGGCTGGGCCATACGCACCATTGTATTATAAACAGACGAGTCACCATGCGGGTGATACTTACCCAAAACCTCCCCTACTATACGAGCCGACTTTTTATGCGAGCGATTGTAATTCACACCCAAATCCGACATCCCGTATAACACACGCCTGTGAACCGGTTTCAAACCATCGCGAACGTCGGGCAAAGCGCGGGAAATAATAACTGACATCGAGTAATCGATGTATGCTCCACGCATTTCATCCTCAATATTAATGGGGATAATGTTTTCACCAGAAGATTCTGCCATAAAGAATTAGAAAAGAATCGAAAATTTAAACGAGCAGCTGAAAAGTCCAACTACCCAATGAATTAATACTATAATGTAAGTTCTAAAAAGTCAAATTTCGCTATTTTAAAGCATTCTAACAAACTATCTTTTGTGCTATTTCAGCATTCCTTTCGTATATCGGTGATCCTTCGGAATTTAAGGAAAGAACGTGCTTTCAAAACTTAATTGGCTTCTATCATTAAATTTTAGTTTCTTCCAGCTTATTATCTAAAAGCTTACTTTTCTCCCAATTCCATTATGCCTTTATTACTGACATTTATTGCCATACTCGCCCTCATTGCCCTCATTGCCTGGCTCAAAATCGACACTTTCATCTCCTTCCTGCTCGTTTCCATCGGACTTGGCCTGGCTAGCGGGCTGGATGTGGAGACGGTTAGCAAAGCCATCCAAAAAGGCGTTGGCGGAACGCTGGGCGACCTCGTTCTGATTGTCGGTTTCGGTGCAATGTTAGGGAAAATGGTTGCTGACAGCGGAGCAGCGCAAAGGATCACAGACGCATTAATAGGACTTTTTGGAAAGAAATACATTCAATGGGGAATGGCTTTGGCCGGTTTTGTGATCGGTATTCCCTTGTTCTACAATGCTGGTTTTGTGATCGTCATTCCTTTGATATTCATGATCAGCGCCACTGCGCGACTTCCTTTATTATATGTCGGTGTTCCGATGCTTTCCGCCCTATCGGTTGCGCACGGCTATCTTCCGCCCCACCCCTCGCCTGCCGCCATTGCCAGCCAGCTTAATGCGGATCTTGGACAAACATTATTATACGGGATCATGGTCTCCATTCCTGCAATCGCCGTAGCCGGGCCGCTCTTCGGCAGCACGCTGAAACGCTTCCAGCCAAAACCAGACGAAGATCTTTTCAATGTAAAACCGCGGCCAACGGCCGAACTGCCTGGTTTGGGAATCAGCGTGGTAACCGCTCTGTTACCTGTATTTTTACTGACGAGTATGTCGGGCGTAAAACGCATTTATCCTGACAATAAGATCATTGGCCTGCTTGCCGAACCCTATTTCGGAATGTTGATTTCCGTATTGTTCGCTGCCTATGTGCTCGGAATCCGTCGCGGAATGAATATGAAGAACGTGAGTAAATCCATGGAAGAAGCATTCAAGGGCGTATCCGTGATTCTGCTGATCATTGCGGGAGCCGGAGTTTTTAAAGAAATCATGACAGCGAGCGGCGTAAGCACTTATATAGCCGAAAGTTTGAAAGGTGTCGACATTTCGCCCTTGATATTAAGCTGGGGAATTGCTGCGATCATCCGCATTTGCGTAGGATCGGCAACCGTTGCCGGACTCACCACGGTGGGCATACTTTCACCGTTGCTGGTAACCTCAGATGTTTCCCCCGAACTGCTCGTATTGTCCATTGGTTCAGGCAGTTTAATGTTCTCACATTTAAATGACGGTGGTTTCTGGCTCTTCAAGGAATACTTCAATCTAAGCATCAAAGACACGTTGCTCACTTGGTCGGTTATGGAAACAATTGTGTCTGTAATGGGATTGCTGGGGGTTTTAGTGCTAAATTTGTTTGTCTAGGAGTTAATTTTGAATGACTGAATGAGTGAATGTTTTTAATGTTGAGTGAATGATCATACGCATAAAAACATTGTCACAATCATTTCCTAAGCTTACCAAACATTCAATCATATCACCAATTACGCATTCAATCATTCAAAATTCACCCATTCACCCATTCACCCATTCACTCATTCACTCATAAAAAAATGAACAACACCCCTGAATCCAACTTCGCTGCCCTTGGCCTTAACCTTCCTCCAGCTCCAAAGCCACTTGGCGTTTATAAGCCGCTCCTGATCGTGGATAAACGCTGGGTGTATGTCTCAGGACACGGAACGGTGCAGGATGACGGAACATTAATCAAAGGTCGGATCGGTAAGGACATGGACGCGGACGCAGGAAAGCTGGCAGCGCGCCAGGTTGGATTGACGATCCTGTCGACATTGAAAGCTAACCTGGGGAGCCTGAACCGGATCAAGCGGGTAATCAAAGTTTTAGGCATGGTCAATTGCACACCTGATTTTGAAAAGCACCCCTTCATCATCAACGGATGCAGTGAGCTTTTTGCTAAAATCTGGGGCGAAGAAAACGGAATCGGCGTAAGAAGCGCAGTAGGAATGGGAAGCCTTCCTGATAACATTCCGGTGGAGATTGAGGTGATGTTTGAGCTTGAAGAAAAGTAATATGTGGTTCAAACTTAACAACCCCGACGAAGTCATTTCCCCTTCCCTGCTATTTTATAAGGATCGGATCGAAAACAATATCCGTGGCATGGTAAGCATTGCCGGCGATGCCGACAGGCTTATTCCCCACGTAAAGACGCATAAATCCGGCGAAATCGTAAAAATGCAGCTGGAACAGGGCATCAATAAGTTCAAATGCGCCACGATTGCAGAAGCCGAAATGCTTGCCAATGCCGGTGCAAAATGGATTTTGCTTGCTTACCAGATGGTTGGCCCGAACATTACCCGACTGTCGGCTCTGCGCGAGAAATTCCAGGATGTGAGTTTCGCTTCTCTTGTCGATAACGAGAAGTCGGCGGACGACCTCAATGACGTGGGCATTGCCAATGATGTTTTCAATGTCTTTATTGATGTAAATAATGGCATGAACCGCTCGGGACACGTTACCGACGTTACATTGCTTTCCTTATATCGTTACATTTCCGGACTGTCCAACGTTTCCTTCGGCGGCGTTCATGTGTATGATGGTCATCTGCGTGATCCGGAGTTTTCCGATCGTAAACTGGCTGTGGATGAAGCATTCGAAACAGTTCTCCCACTCTTTGACCTGATCAAAAACCATACGGGCAATGCGCCCATGATCATCGCCGGCGGCTCTCCTTCATTTACTGTACACGCCATGCGCCCGGATGTGTATCTGAGCCCGGGCACAAATGTGCTTTGGGACTGGGGTTATGGCGACCGGTTTGATGGTCAGCCATTCCAGCACGCAGCACTGGTCCTGACCCGCGTTGTGTCCAAACCTACGGCTGGCATTGTCACCATTGATCTGGGTCATAAAGCCATTGCGCCAGAAAGCCCGATTGAAAACAGGTTTAGACTGCTCAATCTGCCGAGCTATACATTGATCGGACAGAGCGAGGAACATGGCGTGTTGCAGGTTACGCAAGACGTTTGGGATGCTACGGAGATCGGCGATGTGCTCTATGCCCTGCCCTACCACGTCTGCCCGACGGTTGCATTGCATGACTTTGCCTCCATCATTGAAAACGGAGCAGTAACCGACGAGTGGAAAATCGTGGCCCGGAACCGTCGCCTTACCATTTAATTCAATTCCTAAACAAAATAAAATGTTTCTTTTCGATGCCCATCTCGACCTTTCCATGAATGCTGTGGAATGGAACCGGGACCTTACCCAGGATTTAAATGCGATCCGACAACGTGAAGCAAACCTGAACGATAAACCAGACCGCGGCAAAGGCGTTGTCAGTTTTCCGGAAATGCGTAAAGGCAACATTGGCATGTGCGTAGCAACACAGATCGCCCGTTTTGTGAAACCCGACAGCAAAATCCCGGGCTGGCATTCGCAGCCACAGGCATGGGCGCAAACGCAGGCGCAAATCGCCTGGTACAAAGCAATGGAAGACGCCGGTGAAATGGTTCAGATTGTCGATCTTGCTGGTTTGCATCAACATTTAGATCTCTGGAAAAATGCAGCATCTACCGAAAACCTGCCGATTGGCTATATCCTGAGTCTCGAAGGGGCCGATTCCTTTATCAGCCTCAAAAATTTGGAAATCGCCTATCAATACGGTTTGCGCGCGATCGGACCGGCACATTATGGCCCGGGCGTGTATGCTTACGGGACAGATTCCGACCAGCCATTATCCCAGAAAGGGAAAGATCTGCTGCGCGAAATGGAAAAGCTGAATATAATTTTGGACGCGACACACTTGTGCGATACGGCGTTTTGGGAGGCGCTGGATATTTTCAAGGGTCCTGTGTGGGCAAGTCATAACCTGGTCCGAAAGATTACGCCGCATAACAGGCAGTTTTCCGACGAAATGATCAAGGAGCTGCTCGAAAGGAAAGCAGTTATCGGCATGGCGTTTGATGCGTGGATGATGATCCCGGGCTGGGTCCGCGGGAAATCAACCCCGGAAAATATGGGCTTGAAGATCGAGCATGTCGCGGAACATATCGACCATATCTGCCAGCTTGCCGGAAATGCATTGCACGTCGGGATCGGCTCCGATCTGGACGGCGCCTATGGAAAAGAACAGTCGCCTATGGACCTGGATTCCATTGCCGACCTGCAATCGATAACCGGGATTTTGTCTGCAAGAGGTTACTCGGCCGCGGATATTGAACAAATCATGTGGCGCAACTGGGTTGATTTCCTGGATCGTAGCTGGAAATGATCTACTTCGGAAAAATCTAATAAAATCTTAATATTCCAATAATATTATTTAGGGAAAAGCTTTGCAACTTGCATAAGAGTTGTGAAGCTTTTTTTTGTGATGCATTTTAAGATAAATTAACATTTACTTATTTGTAATTATTATAAATAAGCGCCATCTTTGATAAACGTTAGTAGGCCAATATTCCAATGCTTGACCAGGTTTCATTCCGGACTATCCCTTCATAAATTTCGAGTACCATGCGTAATACATATAAAATATCATTTCGAACCAAAATAAAGAACAACAAATCCTTCCAGCGATTGCACGACTGCCTTAAACAACTGAATGTGAAGCACTGGGCTTACGATTTTCAGGATTTGTTATTAACCCTAACCTCGGAATTGTCTGATTTTTCAAAGATCCAGGCTGTTTTACGTTCAGCGGGATACGTTTGTCATTTTGTAAAGCTGGAAAACCTGAGCGAACCGAAAGGCCTGTCGCTTACCTAGCCATTTTTAGTCGCTTTTGCGCCCATCAAATTCCGTTTTGCCTGTTGCATATGCCGCTCATTGTGAGCAATCAGGAACTGAAACACATCTCCAAGCCGAAGTTTGATCAGCTTGGAGATGGATATGGGGATTTTAATTTTACCAAGATCCTTGTTACGGGCTTTCCGGATAAAATCCATTAATGCTTCCTGCTGCCGCAGAAACTCTCCAACCACTTTCGCGCCGTCCAGATTTGAGGCCGGAATATGACCTTTCATCGCCTTATATTTCTTTTTGCCTGTTTCCGGGTCCATCATTCTGGTAAAATACGCGCCAAACCAGGAGCTTTTAAACTCGGGAGTAAGTGCATCTGGTGCCTGCAGTAAACTTTTTTCAATGTGTGGTAAATAAAAGTCTCCGTAACTATTAAGATGGTCCAGACATTGTGCAATGCTCCAGCCACCCGTGGGGGACGGCTTGTTCAGATCGGCGTTGCTGAGGTTCTGAAAGAGGGCAATGGCTTCGGAAATGTGCTCCTCTATCCTATCTTCCAGTTTTCGGAGCAGTTCGGCTTTGTTTACAGGTTTCATTTTGCTATTGTTTTATAATGCAAAATTGAAAACTGCGAAGCGATAAATTTTTGGTAAAAACCAACATTTCAAATCTTGACCTTATTTATCAACTTACTAAAATTTGTTGCGTCTATGCCCAGGTAATTGGCCAGATACTTGTGTGGCACGAGCTGTAATATGTGCGGGCTGCGGCGAAGCAAGTTCCGGAATTTATCTTCCGAAGAAAAGCACTGCACTTCCACAAGCCTTTCCAGGATGCCGGAAAGCGTCTGGGTTATGCCAAGCCTAACCATATCGGCAATTGCCGGATGCTTAGCCATCATTGCTTGCAAGTCGTTGAAGGGAGCTCGCAGAAATTCGGATGGGGTAAGTGTTTCATAATAATACCGCGAAGGCTGGCCCAGGAGCAGGGAATCCACAACGCCACCGAACGAAGGCGGATACATAAAAGCCAGCGTCGCCTCGCGGTTCTGATCGTCCAGATAATAAACCCGCTGAATGCCTTTGACAACGAAATACAAATAAGTTTCGGTTTGGCCAGCCGTCGTCACCACTTCCTTACGACCGGCTGTATACGGTTTCCATATTCCCGAAAATGCATCCCAGTCTTCGTCATTCAGCGGCCTGACTGATTCTATAAGTTTTCGCAGCAGCCGAAGCTCTTCTTGCATGTCTTTTTATTCCGCGATGGATGAAACCATAAAGTTAAGGAAATGAAAAACTTCTTCCTGGCTTTTAATGTGGTTTCTGGCTGCGGACAAATCGTCGCCGATCTTGATCGTGAAAGCAGTTTCCGGAAGTGCTTCGAACATATCTTCGTCCGTAGTGTCATCACCGATGGCCAGTACAAAGTCATAGTTGCCATTTTCAACAAAAGCCCGGGATGCGGTTCCTTTGTTAAACGCGGTCTTTTTAACTTCGACAACTTTACTACCATCGATAACCTGCAAATTCAGTTCCGGTTGAATGTAGTTTTTGAGTTGCCAAAGCAGCTCCTGTGCACGTCGCTGGGCATATTCTTTATCATCGGCTGTCCTATAATGCCATGCTAGCGAAGTTTCTTTTTCCTCAACAAATGCACCCGGGCACCGTTTGGCATAAATATCCATGATCGGACGGATGCTCTCTTTCCAGTTTTCTTCATAGCTCTCGTTCAAATCCCACTGGTCGCTCCCCTTGGTGCGTATTAGCGCCCCATGTTCGGCAATGATATGAACAGGAAGGTCTTTAAAGAGATTATCCAGAAAATGACGGTCACGTCCGCTGATGATAATGACCGTATCCCTTTTCGCAATTTCCAGGATCAATTTCTTAACATCCTCCGATACAATGGCTTTGGAAGGATCCGGCACGATGGGCGCCAAGGTGCCGTCGTAGTCAAAGAAAAGGATACGATTGGTAGCAGATGTATAAGCATGACGAATGGCGTCGATGCCTTTATTGGTAAGAAAAACCTGTCTCAGGCGCTCGTGTTCTTGTTCTAACATGGTCATTTGGGTAAAAAAGTCTTCTGTCCAGGCAAATACGTCGTACGCTTTGATACGCCCACGCATGGCATCCATCCGCTTTGTCTGCTCCTCTTCGGGCATTTCAAAAGCTATTTTAATGGCGTCCGCAATGTCCTGCACATCAAGTGGATTAATAATTAACGCCTCTCCGAGTTCCGCAGCCGCGCCGGCCATTTCACTCAGGATAAGCACACCTTTCCGGTCCTTGCGGCTTGCCACATATTCCTTGCAAACAAGGTTCATTCCGTCGCGGACAGGTGTGATTAACGCGACATCGCTTGCCGTGTACATGCCTACCAGTTCATGGTAAGGCATTGAGCGATACTGATAAATTATCGGCTGCCAGTAAATGTTTCCATAATCCGCATTAATGCGGCCCACCGTCTGGTCGATCTCCGATTTCATCTGCTGATACTGCTCAATGGTGTCCCTCGAAGGAACCACGACCATAACGAACGAAACTTTTTCATGCCACTGCGGATATCTTTCCAAAAAACGCTGAAAACCGCGCAGCCGGTGAATTATGCCTTTGGAATAATCCAGCCTGTCCACCGAAAATATGATCTTCTGATTCAGAGATTGCCTTGCTTCGTTGCGCGCCTCTGCAACCATAGGTTCGTCGTACGCATCATTGAATTTATCAAAATCTACGCTGATAGGGAACGAATCCACTTTCACGATCCGGTTGCTCATGTTAATGTAATGCAGCTTATTGCCATAGCCCGACACAAGCCGCGCTGCTTTCAGGAAATATTCAACATAGTCATTTGTATGAAAACCAACCACGTCTGCTCCTAAAATTCCATTCACAATGGCCTTACGCCAGGCGACGGGCAGCAAGCGGAACAGTTCGAATGATGGGAAAGGAATATGAAAGAAGAATCCGATTTTATTATCAGGGAATTTACTGCGGATCATTTCGGGCAGCAACATCAGCTGATAATCCTGCACCCAAACTACATCACCCGGCTGGATGATTTCCTGAATTTTATCAAAAAACAGCTTATTGGCGATTTGATACGCTTCAAAGTATTCGTCATTGAACCGCGCAAGGGAAGGAAAATAATGGCATAGCGGCCAGATCAGATTGTTGCAGAATCCTTCGTAGTAATTTTCATTCACATCATCCGGAATAAAAACCGGGTGCGCCTGAAAGTCATCATTAGTAAGCGATTGGCCTTCCAGTTCTTCCCTGGTGTTCTCCGAGAAACCAACCCACTGTATCTTTTCACCCTCGTTGAATACAGGCCCATTTTTGTCTTTGACCAAGGAGAGTACAGCCGAAACAAGGCCTCCTGAATTTTGGAATAATTGCACCTGATCGTTTTCCTTAACGATTTTAAATGGCAATCGATAGGCTACAATGATTAATCTTCCTTCGTTTTTCTGTTGTTTTAAATTTTCCATAGAACTCTAATAAAATTATAAAACTTATGCCAAGTCTCATTTTAGCACCTGAAATGAAAAATTTGATGTGGTCGGGATTTGTATTAGCTTAGCACCTGCAACCTCTTTCATCATTTTATCGGAACCGATTTATCGTGGCACCAGCTGTTTACGGTTGAGTTGCAAGCAATTAATTTTGCTGTTTTCCATAAATTAAAGTGATGGCTGAACACAAATACAGGTTTCAAAACCTAAGATTAGTCAAGGACTACAATTGTGTAACCGCAGATTAATACTGTGCCACTCTTTTGTTGTGGGTTGCGGGCGGTCAGAAATGGCCGCCATTTTTTAACACATTTGCCTTCGGTGGCAATCAGGCTCAACAACCCAAACCTAACCCTCCCGAACATTAATGAGATGCATTTTTAGTAAATGTTTCATTTTAATATGCCTTCTATTTTCAGCATTTGTTGCTGATGCTCAATTCGATAACATTGTAAATAAGCCCCCCATCGAGCGCTACACGGCCCTCCGGCGATTTATTGACCTTCATATCAATAGCGGTGACAGAGCAGCCGGTTACAAATCACTGGAAACGCTCAAACAAGTCGCTACGAAGAACAACGATGAAGATTTAGTCCTAGAAGCAGAATTTATGAAGATCATGCTGAATCGGGAAGTCGATAAAAAAGCTTCCAAGCGGCATATCCTAGATCTTAAAGCCTTAATAGCAAAATCTTACGATGTGGGGAACATGCAGATCCATCTCCGGGCGAGAAGGTTCCTGGCGCATTTGTATTGGTATGATACAAAAAATTATGAACGCGCATTTGAGGAATATTTGACCATACACCCGCTGTTAACAAAGATCTCAGACAAGAATTTTCCAGAAAAAGCATACTTCCTTACCCAGATCGGCGAAGCTTACTATTATTTCGGCGATTACAAAAATGCCATCAGTTTCTCACGGGAAGCATTGACTGCCAACGTGATCCAGGAACATCGCGGCGTGCACAACACCGCATTGAACACCATCGGCCTGAGCTACATTAAAACCGGATTTCTGGAATCTGCTGATTATTATTTCAAACGGATCCTGCAAAATGTGGGCATTGACGACTACAATGTCTGGAAAGGCATCGCGCTGGGAGACCTTGGCCATACAGCTTATCTGCGTGGAAAATACGATGAAGCGATCCCGCTTCTGGAAGCAAATGTCGATCAGGCTGTGCTTATTTCGGATTATAGTCAGGTTGCCAGATCACGCACAATGCTTGCCGACATTCACTTTCGGCAGAACAATATCGCGAAAGCTGAAAAAGAGATGCGCCTGGCGCGGGAAGCTGTGGCACGTTGCGGGAATGACAAGCCGCTCGAACAGCTTTACCAGGTTTTCGGCAAAGTCCACGCCGCAAGAGGCCATTTCGGCTTAACGAATGTTTATCTCGACTCGGCGACGCGAATCAGGAACATTTTTGAACAGGATTTCAATTCGATTCAAATGCTTCGGGCGGGTGAAAAGGCGCAAATACAGGCACACCGGTCCGCTATGGAGCGAATCGCCACCGAAAAGCAGATCAAAACATTGGAGCGGAATATCCTGCTCATTCTGGTGCTGCTGCTGGTTGTAGTCGCATTGTATTTTTATAAAACCCATAATTACAAAAACCGTGAAAAACAGCGTGCTATCAACGATCAGCTCGCCAAAGCGGAACAGGAACTAAACTTTGCTTCTATCCAGCTCGAAGAGTTTACGCGGAGCATTTCGGAAAAAACCCAGCTCGTGGAAGAGCTCAGCGCGCGGTACGGCATGAACGAGAGCGAGGAAACGGTTCAGGAATTGCAGAACATTACAATCCTGACCGACGAACAATGGGAGTATTTCAGAAGTCTGTTTGAAAAAATACACGTGGGTTACCTTTCGCGGCTAAGGGAAAAACTTCCCGGTCTTACGCCTGCCGAAACCCGGTTTATGGCGCTTGCCAAACTGAATCTTACCTATAAAGAAATGGCCAGCACGCTCGGAATTTCCGTGCAAAGTGTGCGCGTGATCCGCCACAGGATCCGCAAAAAACTGAACCTCCCGGAAGAATCGGATTTGAGGGATGTGGTTACTACAATCTGAGGGAGTAACTGAAAACTGAATCGAAAAGATAACCCGCAAGCTATCAGTGCATTTCAAATTGGAATGTTTTTGGAATGCCCCAATTTCGGGTCCGCTAGGTGGTTATTCCTACATTTGAGGTGTTAGACATCTTCTCAGTGAAATCCATGCGACTGGTCAAGTACAAGTATTTCTTTCTGCAATCCTTCCTGCTTATTCTCTTATTAATTCTCTCGGTCTGCCGATGGCACAGCGGACAAGTGGGGAACGCACAAAAGAAGACTCGGATGCACCAGGAAATGTCTGACCAACTTAGTGCACGTTAATCCTCCTCGTGATATGTTTTTATCGGCACCAGCAATAGAACCGCGTTACTCTTGCTGGTGCCGTTTTTTTGTTTCTTACCAATGACCTGGGCCGACAGTTTTAAAACTGAGGTTCCAAGATCGCTTCTTCCTTATCCACATGCTCGATCGACGGCGGCAGAAGTTTGTACATCACCGGCGTAACGAGCCTCGAAAGCAATGTAGAACTGATCAATCCGCCGATTAGCACCAGCGCCAGCGGCGAATAAAGCGCGCTGTATTCGAACACGAGCGGCAGCAAACCGCCAATCGCGGTCATCGAAGTTAGCAGGATCGGCACAAACCGGATTTCCCCAGCTTCAATAATGGCTTCTTCAATCCCTATTCCTTGTGCACGTAGCTGATTGGTAAAGTCCACGACCAGCAGTGAATTTTTCACCTCAATTCCTACTAATGCTATAAAACCGATCGTTGCCGTGAAAGAAAGCGTCTCACCGGTCAGGAAAAGCATTGCCAGGCCGCCTACTATGCCCAAAGGAATCACGGAAAGCACGATCAGAATGCTCTTGAATGTCTTGAATTCCAAAATTAGAACGCCCAGGAACCCGAATATAGTAACGAGAATGATCAACCCTAAACCGCCGAAGCTTTCTTGCTGGCTTTCTTTTTCACCTGCCACTGTAAAGGTCTGGCCATCGGCAAACTTGAACTGCCCGAGCTTGGCTGTAATGTCCTCGTTGATGCGCTGCACATTGTAACCAGGCTTCACAAAGGACGAAACCGTCACATAGCGGTCCTTATCATAATGCCGGATCTGGTTCGGTGAGCTTTCGAATCCAATGTTGGCCACATTCTTTAAGGGAATGTTCGCGCCGGATGCGGAAGTGACATATAATTTGTCAAAAACACTATAATCCTGGATGGTTGCATTCCGGGAAACAGACACATTCACATTATAATTATCTGCTTTGCCGACATCCTCGCGATACGTGGCTACATTCAGTCCCGCCGTGCCGAGCCGCACGGTACGGTCAATGTCGGCCGATGAAATGCCCAGCGTTCCTGCTTTCTGTTTATTAATGTTCACTTTCAAATCTGTCGGCTGCACTTGCAGGGGATTGTTTACATAGATCGTCCCTTCCACCTTGCTCAGCATATCAGCTACGCGGAATGCGGTTTTACGCAGGTCGTCAAGGTTCTCGCCATAAATGCGGTAAGCAAGCGGCGCCTCGATCAGCGGGCCTTGTTCAAAATCCTTCACTTTGATTTCCGCCCCGGGGTAACGTTCCAGCTTTTTCCTTAACCGCTCGATAATTTCTACTTTTTCCTCCGTTTCGAGCCCTTCCACCTGCACAAAAATCTCGGCAAAGTTCTCACTTTCGTTCCGCTGGATAACATTGTAATAGACCCTTGGATTTCCTTTTCCCACATTGGTCGCAAACGAAGTGATCTGGGGCTCCTGTTTTAAAATCCCTTCGACATAGCGTGTCACCTGATTCGTCTTTTTCAAATTGATGCCCTGCGGCGTTTCAATGTCGATGAGGAACATCGGTTTTTCCGATTTTGGAAACAAACTATTCCCGATTAGCGGGACCAGCGCGAGTGAACCTGCGAAGATCAACCCGGCCAGCACCAATGTAACAGCAGGCCATTTCAATGCTTTGTCCAAAAGACTTCCGTATGTTTTATGAATGCCTTTCTTCATGCCACGCAGCAAAAAGTTACCTTCCGCGCTCGCATGCTTTTTTAATATAATGCTGGACAAAAACGGAACGATCGTAAGCGACACCAGCATGGATGCGAAAACCGTGGTAATTACAGAAAGCGGCAGACTTCTGATAAAATCGCCCGCGCCTTCCGGCAGGAAAACAAGCGGTAAGAAGGCAAAAATCAATAAAATCGTACAACCCACAACCGCCATACCGATCTGCGAGGATGCTTTCACGGCGGCCTCGACGCGGCCATAACCCATCCGCAAATAACGCTCAATGTTCTCGACCACCACAATGCTGTCGTCCACGAGGATCCCTAAAGCCACAATCATCCCTACAATGCTCAGCTGGTTGATATTGTAACCCAGCAAGTTCATCATTGTAAGCCCGATGCTGAGTGAAAGCGGAATGGAGATCATCACCACCACCGAAGCCCGAGAGCCCAGCGGCAGCAAAGTCAGCAACACAAGCAGGATGGCAATGCCAAAATCCCTTGCGAAATGAGATAAACGAATGTCAACGCTTTTGGCCTGATCAAAAACCTTAACCAGCTCAATGTTCGACGGGAGCTCCTTTTCAAAGCTCACAACAATAGGTGCAACCTGGTCCTGAACCGCTATGATGTTCTCGCCTTCTTTCTGGCTTACATTCACGAAGCTGCACCGGAAACCGTTCAAGCGCGTAATGTGCGTTTCGTCTTCATAACCCAGCTTCACATCCGCAACGTCTTTCAGGTAAACGATCTTCCCGCCGGACGTAGATACAACTGTATTTGCGACCTCTTCCAGCGTCCGGTAATTTCCGCTGGTCTTAATGTTCAGCTTTTTGGTTGCCATACTGATGCTGCCCCCCGGAATGTTCACATTCTCGCTTTGTAAGGCACCGATAATCTGGTTCTGCGTAAGCTTTTGCTGGGCGATTTTTTCCAGGTTCAGGCTTACTTTCACCTGGCGTTCGGGAAAGCCGGCATACTCGACCTTTTTCAGCGATTTGACCTTTTCAAGTCGCTCCTTAAATTCTTTGGAAAACCTTTTCAGCTGCGCATAGGAAGCATTTTCGCTGATCAGTGCATACTGGTAAATGCTCACGTCCGACGGGATCTGCTTGTTGATCCGAATGTCATTAATGTCCGCAGGTAAGCTGTTTCTCAGACTATTGATCTCGCGCACCAGTTCCTGGTATTTATCATCCGGATCGGAACTGTATTTATACTGCACCTGCATTACGGCCAGCCCGTCGTTGATGTCGGTGATCACGTGCTTCATATCGTCCAGCTCATTGATCTTCTTCTCCATCGGGTCCACCACCAGCTGTTCCATATCCTTTGGACTGGCGCCGGGGTAAACGATGACGACGGTGAACTGAGGCGGATGAATGTCGGGATCTTCGCTGCGCGGCATCGTGAAGAGCGAATAAACGCCCAGCGCCAGCACGGCCAGGAAAATTACCAATGTAAACTGGTAATTCTTAACGGCAAATTCAGGTAATTTCATGACGTAGGGGTTTGATGTTACTGTACTATTTTGATTGCCGAGCCATCTGCCAGATAAGCCGAACCTTCCCGGATGATCTGCGCACCGGCATCAATCCCCGAAAGAATAAAAGCCTTCTCCCCTTGCAGAAACGCTACTTTAACCGGCTTTTTCAATGCTTTCCCATCCGCTGCCACAAACACAAAAGCGCTGTCGCTTTCGCCCTCTATCAAAGCATCCACCGGGACGGATATCATCTCGGTATTTTGTTTCGGATAAATGCTAACCTTTGCAAAAAGACCGTTTGCGAGCTTGGCGGGCTGCTTATCCAGCCGGATTTCGGCCTGATATAGGCCTGAACCCGCATCGCTGCCTTGCGAAAGTGTTGCTATGCTTCCTGAAAAAGTCTGCGGATAAGCGTCAAAAACGATTTCTGCTTTTTCGCCGCCTTTCAAGCGCGTCCAATCCTTGTCTGTCAGGCCGCATTTGATCACCCAATCCTTGTTATTTGTGCTGCTGATATACAACACCGGCACACCGCCCGCCACTTGCTCGCCGGGATTCTTTAACTTTTGGATTACCACGCCGTCCGTTGTTGCGTAAATCTTAGCCTGCGAAAGGTTGAAACGGACAATGTCCAGTTGCTTTTCGGCCACATGCAATGTGGTAAGGCTGTTTTCCAGCTGTTCTTTTGTATTCACACTGTCACGAAACAAGTTTTGAGTGCGTTGGGCGTCGCGCTTGGCTTTCATAAAATTTTCCTCTGCCTGTGCCATTTGCGCTGCGAATTCTGTGGCATTAAGTGTCGCCAAAAGTTGTCCTTTATGCACTTTGTCGCCTTCTTTTACCAGGATAGTATTAATTATCCCGCCTACTTTAAAGGAGAGGTTCGCCTCATTCTCAGTCCCGAGCAACCCCGAAGTCTGCACGGGCTGCGATTGGGTTAATGCTGCCGAACTGATGATTTTTACGGGAATAGTCGGGTCCGTTTCTTCCACTTTCTTTTCTTCCTTGCACGCAAGCAGCGCGGCCGAAAGGATGAGCATCATCGTGCCCGTTTTGATCATATTTTTCATGGCATATTTTAAGTTTAGAATGAATAACTGGCTTGCGCACGCTCCAACTCTGCGAACGTGTCTGCATGATCATATAGGAAATACTTTGTTGCAACTGGTCGCTAATGAGCCGGTTTTGCGCATCAAGTAGCTCTATGTAAAGCAGTTGTCCTTCGCGGTAAAGCTTCTGCTGATCCTGGTAATATTGCTGGGAAAGTGCCGTTTGGCTTTTGGATGCCTGGTATATTTTTATAGCTGCATTCAGTTTGTTAGCAGCCGTCTGCGATTCCAGTTCCAGCTGCTGCTCGGCCTGACTGATGCGCTCGCCCGTCACTTTACCATCCAGTAGTGCCTGCCTGGTTCGGTACTGCGTGCGATTACCCGCAAAAACGCGCCAGTCGAGCGTAAGCCCGAACAGATAATAACGCGTGTCATTATTGAAATTAAGGAAATCACCTTGCGAACCCAGGTCTATAAACGTTGCTAACCTTGGCAGAGCAGACGCTTTTTCCAGCTGGGCAGAAAGCGTGTTGATTTTAGCAAGTGATTCCAGTTTCAACAGTTCCTCGCGTTTGGCAAATGTGCCTGGTCCCGCCGCCAGCTCGGTCTGAATGTTGTCGCCGGTTTCTATTTTAGAGTCCAGCGGCGTGTTAAGCAGGAAGTTGAAATAAGCCGCTGCGCTTTTGGATTGATACCGGGCCTCTTCCAATTTTGCCTCTAAACCGATCAGCTCATTCTCCGAGCGGCTCACAACTGTTCTTATTGCTTTATCATTACTCACGAGCACGCGATTGAAGCGCAAGTTTTCCCGGGCCAGTGTTACGGCGCTTTCCAGGATGAGGATTGCTTCTTCGGATTGCAGGTAAGCATAGTAACCAAGCTTCACTTCCTTGACCAGTTCGCGCTTATAGACATCATAATCAGCCTGTTGGAAATGGATCTGTTCCTTTCGGATTTTGGTATTAACCCCTATTTCCGGATTGTAGAGCGGCAGCGAGGTGCGGAATTTGGCGTCATAATAGTTATTGGGATTAAATGTCTGGTTTACATTCTCAACCTGCGGAAATGCCGACGAGCTCGTGAGCTGGTTTAGAGATGTATAAACCGGATTCAGCAGATCACCGATCGGAATGCTGATCTTCCTTCCTCCGCGTGAGTCCAGATATGATGTGTTGAAATTGACTTCCGGCAGGAAATAACTTTTGGCTTCTTTCAATGCATACAGGCTCTTTTGCAGCAAAAAGTCCTGTTGTTTCAGTCCCTGGTTATTCTTCAATCCCTGGCTTATGTAAACATCCAGCACGCGGTTTTGTGCAAAAAGCGTTTGGGAAATCATGGTTATTACTGCGAAAAGAAGCAATTTTTGACGTAGACGGTCAGGCCATTTACTGGGACGTAAATGACGTTTATTTAGTGAACACTGTTTACTCACGGCTAAATTTTTTTTACACTCTCAGGTTTTCTAAAAAAAAGTTGACGGAACTTTCCATCATGTGAAGCATTACGTCGTCAGGCATATCCATAATGGACAATCTTTCACGCACATACAGGGAGACCAATCCGTGCCCAAAGGACCACACGGATATCGCTAGGACATACTTGTCCATCGGTTTGATAAGATTCGCTTCCAGGCAGGCGGCGATCGTATCCACCACATACTCAAATGCACATTCACCGGCATCCCATTTTTCTTCTGATTTGATCTGCGAGAGCGGTGCGCGCATGATAAACATCAGATCGTAGTAGTCGGGGTTGTCCATCGCGAACTTGACATAAGTCTTGCAAACAGCGATCAATCGGTCGAACGGGTTTTCGATTGCATCGTGCTTGCGGAACTGCTTGTCCAGTAATGCGAATGCATTTTCGTGGATGACATAAAAAATTTCATCCTTGTCTTTGAAATACAAATAAATAGTAGCCGGGCTGTATTCAATGTCCTCCGCAATGGTCCGGATGGAGGTTTTGTCATAACCTTGCTTTAAAAACAGCTGTGTGGCCGAATCAATGATCAGATTGCGCATATCCTGCCTCTCCCGCTCTTTTCTCTCTTTGATCGCCATGTTTCAGTGTTTTCGTCGTAAATATAATAAACAGTGTTTAGTAAAATCATTTTATGTAGAAAAAATATTTTTCAAACTCCAAAACCTGCTGACATACGGCTGTCATAAGGCCATGTTTCCTTTGTATTGTTCAAACAAAAAATCACTAAAAACCTTTGACAATGGAAACCAACAACACATTCACCAATGAAACCGCTGTGTCACCAGCACTATTAACAACCGAAGCATTGCTCACTCACTGGCAGGGACACCGCGCCCTGACGCGCAAGGTGATCGAAGCATTTCCTGAGGATGCATTTTACAATTTCTCCATTGGCGGCATGCGTACATTCTCTTTGCTGACGATGGAAATGATTGGCCTGGCAGCACCCGGAATTCGCGGCATCGCATTCGGTGACTGGACTTTCGGTGATCCCGTGCTGGATCACTCAACGCCTCCGCCGTCGACAAAACAGGAAGTGCTGAACCTCTGGGACCTGGTAACTGAATACATTAACACGCTCTGGCCACAGATCCGTCCTGAGCGATTTGAGGAAAGTGAAGCTGCGTTCGGAATGTATGAGAACACGATCCTGAACACAATCATTTATCTGATCGATAACGAGATCCATCACCGCGGACAGGGATATGTGTATCTGCGTGCGCTGGGTGTTGAGCCGCCTGCTTTCTGGGATCGGTAGAACAACATTCAGCCATATCATCAGCATCTATTAGCCATCAATTGAACCGGAACAGCCTGCGTTTTGATAGCGCAGCGCTGTTTTCGTTGGAATGGTTTTGGTAAGATTGTGAATAGGATTACATTTATCATTCAATCTATCCAACACTATATGAAGATTCTGACCGTAACATTATTTTCTGCAATGGTTTTAGCAGAAGCATTTTTTGTTGAGTCACACGCACAAAAAATCGGGTCCCGGCCCGCTCCTACCGGCAAAATTCCAAGCTCAGGCCCGGGACAGCCCGCCAGGCCATACAGCGAATATCAGCCAAAACCGACCGGACAAATTCAGGGCGCAACGCAGGCTGCCGATCCCAGTGTCGTTTCAGATCCGGTGCCTGTGGTGCAGCAAGGGCAGGTTCCTAAGGTAAACACATCTCAGGATCCGGCCACGATGCCTGAGAGATACATGCCTGCAACGACGCAGCCCGTTGAGCAGGTAACTGAGGTCGAGCAAACGACCACTGCAACACCACAAACGGGATCGAATGGGCAGACACAGACAAATGTGCAGACACAGAATGGCAGCACAACCACGCAAACAACACAAGGTGTAACGCAACCCGCGACATCGACAACCACAACGACGACCAACAGAACAACGACCGTTCCGGCAACCAGACAGAATGTTCAGCAGACGCAGCCCGCCCGGCAGTCACAGCCGGTGCAGCAAACCCAACCTGTACAGCAAACGCAGCCTGTGCAGCAGACGGTGCCCGTTCGCAGCGCTCCCTGATGAAAGTTACCACAAACGGCATGCAGAAAATGGCACAATTCCACCCTGAAATTGTCTTATAACACCTCTCTGCATGATGGCTTGATGTAGTAATTTTGTAATGTCGGAATTGGATCCATTTCAGCATGACATATCTACTTACTATTAGCCATGAAAACGTTTTATTCCATTTTAGCTAATTCCCTGGCCGCGACCCTGACGAACACC
This sequence comes from Dyadobacter alkalitolerans DSM 23607, assembly GCF_000428845.1. GTDB lineage: Bacteria > Bacteroidota > Bacteroidia > Cytophagales > Spirosomataceae > Dyadobacter > Dyadobacter alkalitolerans. The sequence continues at coordinate 23,172 of NZ_AUAS01000015.1, forward strand.
TTCGTCTGGTTCGCGGTTACTTTTTGGGTATATCTGGAAACCAAATCCGTCATTGCCACCTCGGTCATGGCTGGGATTTACTTTGCAACCGTTGCGTTATCCGGCTTTTTCCTGGGCTCCATTGTGGACCGTTATAAGAAAAAGACCTCAATGACCATTTCCGGGATCGCTACATTGATCTTGTATGTGCTGGCGTTGCTTACATATGTTTTAACTCCCGAAGCCGACTTCAAAAATCCTGGCAGTATCGGACTCTGGGTTTTGATTGTCCTTTGCCTTCTGGGTGCGTTGGTCGGCAATATCCGGGCCATCGCCATTTCAACGGTTGTAACAATCCTGATCGAGGAAGACAAGCGGGATAAGGCAAACGGGCTTGTGGGAACCGTTAATGGCGTTTCTTTTTTGGTTGCGTCGATTTTCAGCGGGCTGGTGATCGGCTTCCTAGGCATGACCTGGATGCTTGCCTTAGCCGTCGGCCTGACCATTGCGGTGCTGCTGCATTTGTTTACCATCCATATTCCCGAAAAGGAAATTGTACAAACAGGCACGCACATGGAAAACATTGACATTAAGGGCACGATTGCCGTTGTAGGACTTGTACCAGGACTTTTCGGACTTATTTTTTTCAATACATTTAACAATTTTCTGGGCGGCGTTTTTATGTCGCTCATGGATGCTTACGGCCTTTCACTGGTTACAGTGCAGGTGTGGGGCATTTTGTGGGGTGTATTGAGCCTCGGATTTATTGTTGGCGGGCTTGTTGTTGCAAAGAAAGGACTTGGCAAAAAGCCTTTGCGCACTTTGTTTGTTGCCAACATTATCATGTGGACGATCTGCATTTTCTTCACAATTCAGGCATCTATCCTATTGCTGGCTGTTGGGATGTTCATTTATCTGTGCCTGATCCCGGTCGTGGAAGCAACCGAGCAAACGATCCTGCAAAAAGTGATTCCACACGAAAGACAAGGCCGGGTTTTTGGTTTTGCCCAAAGCATTGAGCAGGCCGCGTCGCCCATCACTGCCTTTATGATAGGACCTATTGCCAAATTTATCTTCATTCCGTTCATGACAACCGGCGCCGGCGTTGATCTTATCGGCTCTTGGTTTGGAACAGGGACTGCACGCGGGCTGGCACTTTTATTCACCGTCACCGGAGTCCTAGGGCTCATCGTAACATTAATTGCAATGCGCTCAAAAGCATATCACAAGCTATCCCAGATCTATAAGAGACCGGAACCCGCCTTTACAGAAGCTGACGCGATCGAAGCGAAGGGGGAAATTTAATCTTCAACAAAACCTAGAAATCATGTTTAGAGAAACAAAAGCATTCAGTGGATTTTCCGTGGACGATCTGCAAAAAGCTAAGGCTTTTTATGGAAATGTCCTGAGCATTGACCTCTCCGAAGTGGAAGAAATGGGACTGCTGCAACTCCACATTGCGGGCAGCAACGACGTGATCTTGTATGAAAAACCAAATCACACGCCTGCTACATTCACCGTCCTCAACTTCCCGGTTAACGACATTGACAAAGCCGTAAGTGACCTGAAAGCACTGGGTGTAACATTTGAAAGCTACGATTTTCCCGGGCTGAAAACCGATGAAAACAACATTAGCCGCGGGAAGCCTTCCGTAGCCTGGTTCACGGATCCTGCCGGAAATATCCTGTCGGTTTTACAAGGGTAACATTCGGAACGCGTGCTAGCGCCTGTGATGGATGGCTTCGCGGCTTCCGTGACGGTTGGTAAACAGCCGGCTTGTCTCACCAAGGCATATACCTTTGGAAAAGCGGTCGTTGCGAAATCCAATGGCACATTTGACACGATGGAAGTTACTGGTAAAACCAATGTGGTCAGCGCCGAATTGCAATAAGCGATCAGGCGCTGATCTGGCTTTTGTTGTATTTGTTGCGATATTCAACCGGGGATAAGCCGGTGATTTTCTTGAATGTGCTGCGGAAGGCTTTGGTGTCCGTATAACCCACTTCGTACATGAGTTCAGTCACATTTTTCCGGCTCACTTCGAAGCTTTTCTTAGCCGCTTCGATCTTCACGCGCTGAATGTATTCCACAATCGAATTGGAAGTGGCTTTCTTGAATCTGCGTTCAAAACTCCGGCGACCGATCGCGAACATCTCGGAAAGCTGATCGACCGTGATTTTATCCTGAAAACTCCTTTCTATAAATTCCTGCGCTTTCCTTACTTCGACATCTTCATGCTCTTTCTGGCCCGTGAACATAATGAAAGACGACTGCGTATTGCGGTCAATTTCGATCATGAAAAATTTGGTCGTGTAAATCGCCATCTGCCGGTCCACATATTTCTCGACGAGATAAACCAGCAGATTCCAGAACGTATTTGCGCCGCCGCTGGTATACACGCCGTTTTCGTCGGTGATAATGCGGTTATCCATCAGGTTCACTTCGGGAAACATATTTTTAAAATCCGAAGCTGACATCCAGTGCGTTGTGCAGCTTTTGCCGTTCAACATGCCGGTGGCGGCGAGCAGAAACGCGCCTACACAAAGGCTTGCCACTTCCGCACCGTTCTCATGCTGCTCAATGATCCACGGAAAAAAAGCCTTATTCATATCAATCACACTTTCACGATCACCATTAACAGCAGGAATGATGACCAGATCGGTTTTTTTCAGATCATGAATCGTCACATCCGGGACCACTGTAAAAACGCCGCTATACTTCCGGGGATCAGCGGTCATGCCCACCAGCTGAACATCAAAGGCCGGCCAGCGGCCCATAGCCGCCAGGAAGTCGTTCACGAAATTAAAAAACTTGAAAGGCCCCTCAATGGTCCCGAGCGCAGCATCGCCCTGTGGAACAAGAACTGATATATGCTTCATATTTTCAAAAATAACAAAATACGTTGTCGCATTCAATAGGTATGCGGCTTCCCGTCAGTAGTCTAAGGATGAAAGCAACTTATGGTGATAACTTAACCATTCAATCCAATCTCCATGCCGACTATTATTTACGACGAAAAACAAAAAAAAGCGATCAACCTCGATAATGTTGACACCCTCAAGCTAGACGGCAGCGGCGCCGAGTTCCACATTGTATTCCAAAAACAAATCACGGTAAAAGACAGCTACATGTCCACCACCCTCGACAGATGGGTCTACACCACCGAGCACGAGCGGGATAGTGTGTTCAGGTCGATAGTGGATAGCTATGGGTATCGGGTTTGAGGAAGCCATTCAATCGGATTCCTTCATTAGCAATATGAAATTGTAGTTATACTGGATATTAAACAGTGCCTTGTAATTTCCAACAATTACGAGGCATAATCTTTGTCGCGTTCGGCCCCTGCATTTGACATATTCACCCCCCGGGGGATTGGGAAAAGACTTGTAGGTTTGTTACATCTTATTGCTGACCGGAACCTTAACCTCTGACCCGATGAAAATTATCCTAACAATTCTTGCAGTGGTGGTTGGCCTCGTTGTCTTGCTGCTGGTCGTAGCGCTATTTGTCAAAAATGAATACGAGGTGCGCCGGGAGATAACGATTAACAGACCGAAAGGACGGGTTTATGATTATATCAAATTTCTGAAAAACCAGGACAATTACAGCAAGTGGGTGATGGCCGATCCGGGTATGAAGAAGATTTACGCCGGCGTCGACGGGACGGTCGGTTTTAAATATGCGTGGGACAGTAAGGATAAGAATGTCGGTGCCGGTGAACAGGAAATTATGAAGCTTGCGGAAGGCGAGCTTGTAAATATTGAAGTCCGTTTTGTACGGCCATTTGAAGGAGTCGGGCTGGCAACGATGACGACCACGCCGGTTGCTGATGATCAAACCAGAGTAAGCTGGGGCATGACCGGGAAAAGTAAATATCCCATGAACATTACCAACCTTTTTATCGATGGAATCCTTGGTAAAGACCTGGAATCCAGTTTGAAAAACCTGAAAACTATCCTTGAAAAATAGTCTGCAAAGCAAACATCATTCAACAAATAAATTCAGGAACCATGGAAATTATGCTCATTAAGAGGTCGATTGAAGTGAATGCGCCTAAGGAAAGCGTTTGGGAAACCATTATTTCAAACAATAAAAACAAGATCTGGTTCAACGCATTCAGCGATGGAACGCAGGCCCAAACGGATTGGCAGACTGGCAGTAAAGCCATTTTTGCAGATGCGTCTAAAAATGGAATTATTGGCGTGATTAAGGTGAATAAGCCTGCCGAAGAGCTGGTTATAGAATACAATGGCGTCCTCAATGACGGCGTGGAAAATTATGAGACCGAAGAGGCACAAGGCATGAACGGCTTTCAGGAAATTTACCGTCTTAAAGAAGAAAATGGCCTTACACGCATGGATATGCAATGTGATATGGGCGCCGATTATTTTGAAATGATGTCCGATGCCTGGGACCATGCACTGGTCATTATCAAAGAATTAGCAGAAACGGACACAAGTGCGACTGCGCTGCTGGATCAGTTGGATAACACAACTAAGAATTTCCGCGAAGCGATTGAATCATTTGAGGAAGATGAAATCAATGAAGTGCCATTTGAAGGAAGCTGGACGGCGGGGCAGGTTGTAGAGCACATTCTGAAATCGGAAAGCGGTTTGCCGCAGGTGCTATTAGGTGACATTGCCGAAACCAAAAGATCTGTGGACGCTAACATTCCCGAAATTGAAAACATCTTTCTGGACTTTTCAACGAAGCTGAAAGCGCCGGAATTCAATGTTCCCTCCGACGGACCGCATAACAAAACTGAACTGCTAGAAGCATTTACAAAAGAGCGAGAAGATATCCGGAAAGTGGCGGCGGAACAGGATCTTCGGCTTACAGCAAATGCCTTTGAATTTCCGGGAGTCGGCACATTAACCCGCTGGGAATGGCTGAACTTTGTGGTTTGTCATTCGAAAAGACACATTCATCAACTGACAAATATTCGCAAAAAACTTAGCGAAAAGGTAGCGGGATAAAACAGCAAACATTAATAACTTGCGGATTCTTCATTCAAAAAGAATTCAGTTTTATGTTCCGGAAAATAATTCCCGTCATTCTCTTCGTTTTTGCGAGCAGTTTCGCCTTTTCACAGTCTGTCCTGGCCGATAAGAAGATCGCGCCTTTTCAGATAAAATTAACCAACGGGCAGCAGTATACTGCATCGCAGCTTGCGGCTGGCCCGGTGGTTTTGATCTACTTTTCACCCGATTGCGAACATTGCCAGGATTTTACGAAAGACATGCTCAAAAATTACAGCGTCTTTGCCAACAAGCAGGTTGTGATGGTCACTTTCCAGTCAATGGAAATGCTGAAACCTTTTGTTGCACAGCATAAGCTGAGCACTTATCCTAACATTAAGGTCGGCACGGAGGGATATTCGTACACGGTTCAGCGCTATTACCAGATCAAGTCGTTCCCTTACATTGCAATTTATAACAAAGCAGGTAAGCTGGTACAGACATTTGAAGGCGAGCAGCCGCATCAGAACATCTTTAATGCAGTAAAAAAAATCTGATTTCATTGCAGTGACCGGGTAATCTTGCAGAATCGCCGTCTTTATTCAGGATAGCAGCATAATGTTGCAGGCGAAACACTTTCAGCATGACACAAGATTACCTAAAATACTGGCCCGGTGCTTGTTACCGGGCCGCGATAATGCTCCTGCTCGCAGCCCCGGGCACATTTGCACAGCAGGCTAATGTGAACCTGGACTGGAATCCCCAAAAGAACACCCAGCAACTTAACCCTTACGGCGGAAATGTGATTTCGCCCGATGTTGCAGACGATCACACCATTACATTCCGGATAAAAGCGCCTAATGCGCATAAGGTTGAACTGACAGGCGGCCCTATTCTCCTGGCGCTGAAAGCGAAGGGCCCTGTGCCGCTCATAAAAGGCAGCGACAGCACCTGGACACTGAAAGTCGGGCCGGTTAAGCCTAATATTTATGTTTACAGGTTACTTATCGATGGCGTTCCCGTTGCTGATCCGAACAATACATTCACAGGAACTTCCAACCAGCCCGGTTACAGCAATGTGATCGTTCACGACAACAAGCCCTCCTATTACGATGCCAAAAACGTCCCGCATAGCAACATTACACGGCATATCTACCATTCCGATGTACTAAACGGCGAACGTGAAATGTATGTGTACACGCCGCCGGGATACGATTCCAGAAAGAAATACCCGGTGCTTTATCTCATGGGCGGCAGCGGCGAGCTGGCATCCGGCTGGATGTTGGACGGACGTGCCAATTTCATCGCGGACAACCTGCTGGCGGAAGGCAAAATTGTGCCGATGATCATTGCCATGCCCAACAACCAGGTCCTTCATCGGAGCGACCCAAAGCATCTTGAAAAAACTTATGTCCTGTTTGAAGAAGAATTAAGGAAGCATATCGTTCCGTATGTGGACAAAGCATACAGCACTATTGCCGATCGGAAATCACGTGCAATCTCGGGCTTGTCCATGGGTGGGCGTCACACGCAGGCAGTGGGTTTCAAGGCGTTGGACTTGTTCAGTTCATTTGGGATTATGAGCGCGGGCGATTTGGATCCGGAGAAGTTGAACCCGGCATTTTTCAGTGATACTAAAATAAAGGATAAAGTGGATTACTTGCTGGTAGGCCTGGGAAGCGGTGAGTTGGATTTTGTAGGAAAGCGCTCGGAAGCAACGCATAGGGCTCTGGAAAAAGCAAGCATTCAGCACGATTATTACATTGGCGGCGAGGGCGCGCACGACTGGGGAACCTGGCGAATGTTGTTGAATGACAAATTACTGCCCAATCTTTGGCGAAAATCCTCGCCTAAGACCAAATAAAAAGCATTCAGATATTTTACGATTATGTCAAATTTCAATATCGATTCGGTTAAGCAGCGGACCTTCGATGCCATTGTGGTGGGAACGGGGATTAGTGGTGGATGGGCAGCCAAGGAGCTTACGGAAAAGGGCTTAAAGACATTGATCCTCGATCGTGGGAAAGATGTAAAACACATTGTGGACTACCCTACTGCCAACATGCAGCCCTGGGAATTCGAGCACCGCGGTCAGCCTTCCCTCGCGATCAGGCAGGCAAACCCGATGGCCAGCAAGCATTATATTTTCAAGGAAGACGCCATGCATTTCGTGGTGAAAGACGCGGAACATCCTTACGTGCAGGACAAACCTTTCGACTGGATGCGCGGATATCAAGTGGGCGGCAGGTCACTTTTGTGGGCGAGGCAAACGCAGCGCTGGTCTGACTTTGATTTTGAAGGACCAGCAAGGGACGGTTTCGGCGTCGACTGGCCCATCCGCTATGCGGACATTGCACCCTGGTATAGTTACGTTGAGAAATTTGCAGGGATTTCCGGCAACAAAGATAATTTACCGCAATTACCTGACGGTGAATTTCTTAAACCCCATGAAATGTCTTGTGTAGAGAAACATTTCAGCGATCAGACAGCCAAAAATTACAACAATACGCGTCCCATCATCATCGGCCGCGTGGCGCATATCAGCGATCCGCAGCCCATTCATACCGAGCAGGGCCGTGCCAAATGTCAGCATAGGACAATGTGCCAGCGCGGATGTCCGTTTGGCGGGTATTTCAGTTCTAATTCGTCCACATTGCCATGGGCTGAAAAGACGGGAAACCTAACATTGCAACCGCATTCCGTGGTGCACTCCATTATCTATGATGAAAAGAAGAAGCGGGCGACAGGCGTGCGTGTGGTGGATGCATTGACCAAAGAAATGACGGAATATTATGCCAAAATCATTTTCGTAAATGCATCAGCCATCAACTCGAACCTGATCCTGCTTAATTCTATCTCCAATCGTTTCCCTACTGGATTTGGCAATGACAATGGTCTGCTGGGGAAATTCATCGGTTTCCACAATTACAGAGGCCGCGTGAGCGCAGAATTTGACGGTTACCACGACCGGACAGTCGAAGGACGGCGCCCTAATGGTGCTTACATCCCGCGTTTCAGGAATGTTTTCAAACAGGAAACGGATTTCCTTCGTGGTTATGCCACATCTTTTTCGGCTTCCAAAATGGGCGCAAAATCCGATGAACTGGGTGAATCATTGAAAGAAAGCCTCTTCAAGCCAGACGACAGCGGATGGAGCCTGGGCGCGCAAATGATGGGTGAAACGCTGCCTAAGGAGACGAATTTTGTAAGTCTTCACAAAACTTTGAAGGACGACTGGGGCATTCCACAGCTAAGAATGCACGTGGAATTCGACGATAATGATATGAAAATGGTTAAAGATTTTTACAACGAGCTCAGCGAAATGCTTGAAAAATCTGGTTTTTCAAATATTAAAACTTCCGATACAAACCGCAACCCAGGCAGTGAAAACCACGAAATGGGTGGCGTAAGGATGGGTAATGATCCAAAAACTTCCATGCTTAATAAATGGAACCAGATGCACGCATGCCCTAATGTGATCGTCACCGACGGCGCGTGTATGACGTCCACATCCACACAAAATCCGTCACTGACCTATATGGCATTAACGGCAAGGGCCGTAGACCACGCGGTGAGCGAAATGAAAAAAGGGAACATTTGATACATTATATTTGCCCCTTGAACATAAAGTAAACGATGGCGGTACAAAAATTTTTTGATGGCACACGTGTCAAAATCAAGGGCAGTAAGGACATTTGGGTGATCATCAACCACGAGTCGATACAGAAGGGTGCTACGGTGAAAATAACCGGTAAAGTGAAGTGCAGAAATGAAAAAACGGGAGAGGTGAAGTTTTGCAACGAGAAGAATTGCGAGATCCCGTGACATTGTCAGACTGAGTAATCGTTAATTATCAGTCATTTACCTTTTCAAATTCATAATTGTTTTTGATATGATTATTTAAAAATGTCCCTTTGGATCCTGAGTTCTTCATGGCCTGGTACACTTCCAAAGGAACATTTTTATAATTATATACCATCCCAGAAACATACACAATCCGCAACGTTTCGGTATCTCCGTCGTATATCATTTTTGCGACAACAGAAGATGGCATGGCAAATCAATGTTAGTTTAAATCATCAAGCTTGTCTTTCAGATCTGAAACCGGTTTTGAAGAGATCCTGGATGACGTGAAAATCGTGTTGGCGCTGTCCGTATTTCCGTAAAAAGCAGTGTTTGCCTTGGCATCCACAGACAGTGCAGCACCATTGATCGTCACACCTGCGAACAATCCTTTGCTTCTCGAATAAGAATAAACTTCCGCTTCCAGCTTATAATCCGTGCTCGCCGAAGAACTTCTTCCCATCGGACCAGCGGCAACAGAAAGGTCCCCGCCTAATGTGAAGCTTCCTTTTCCGATCTCAGTTAATGTTTTGCTGTTCTTGAAAATCAGAACAAGATCAACAGCCTGAACACCGATCTGCGCGCCTACACTGCCGCCTGTAATGGTAACAAACACCGGGTCACTCCATTCGCCTTTCGCATTTTTTACCATCGCTATGCCCTTACCATGCTTTCCGCCCACCATCAGGCCAGCATTGATTAGTTTCGGGACGATAATGATCCCTTTTGAAATGTCCAGCAATTGCGCCGGAATGCTTTCCTCCATGCTGCTGAAATCATCCAGCACAGTAACTGCCGCCCTGATCTTGTCCTCTTCCTTTCCCTGTGCCCGAAGGCTTGTGACACTTCCTGACAATGTAAAAACCAGGGCCAGAACGCTGAGCAATTTGAAATTTTTCGTAATCATATTTGTAATTAAATTGTGGACTATAAACGGAGATGCCCGTCTGACGCGTATTGAACGAGCAACTTTCAACTATCGTGCCTGCAAGTGAAAAAAACACCGAAATTGGCCACCCTTCCCCATTTTTTAAACATAAACCGTCTTTTACGTATATATGTGAAACTAAATGATGGTGGTATGGTTTTGTTATAAATCAGAATCAACATTAATCCAAAAAAATCATGAATGCCGAAGCGATAAGCCTGAATGAGAAAGAAGTAAAACCTGTGGTAGACCTTCTGAACGATTACCTGGCCAATTACCACATTCACTATCAGAAATTAAGAGGGTGCCACTGGAATATCAAAGGCCAGAACTTCTTCACCCTTCACGTAAAATTCGAAGAACTTTATACCAACGCACAGCTGACCATCGACGAGATTGCAGAACGCGTATTGACATTAGGCAAGCCGCCACACAGCCGTTTTGCAGATTATATCAAAGAATCTTCAATTCAGGAGATCGACACCATCGGCATGTCTGACCTGGATATGGTGGAAGCATTGCTGGATGATATGGCAAAGCTGATCGAATTGGAGCGCTACTTGCTGATTGCCAGCGATGAAGCGGGCGACGACGGGACCAATGATATGGTGAATCGCTTTATGCAGTTCAAGGAAAAAAACACCTGGATGCTGCGCTCTTTCGCGGGTAAAAAGTAAGCAGAACCAGCTGTTCAAGCGAATGTTACGAAACCATCCTTGATAAGGATGGTTTTTTTATGCCTTAATGACTTATTTGCATAAATTCTCTGTTGATTCCAGCCATGCGTAACATTCCCGTTTACAAGCTTGGAAGGCTGGGCATTATGGCCCCTTTCAAATTTGCCAAAAACCCTTTGCATTTCCTCCACCAGGGATTCGACGCCTGTGGCGATACATTTAAGATGAAGCTGTTCCGTGAATTTGTCGTGACCCGTGACCCAGGCTTTTTCAGGCACGTTTTGCAGCAGCATAACCGTAACTTCAAAAAGGGAAGTTCTTCAAAAATGTTACGTCCGGTGCTGGGGAACGGGCTGGTTACGAGTGATGGTGATTTTTGGTTAAGACAAAGAAGGCTGGTGCAACCCGCATTCCATCGCGAAAGATTGCAGGAGTTATTCCTTGCTATGGGCGTTCTGACAGCTTCTTTTCTGGATGAAATGGAAGTTGTTCGCGGGAAAGATGCCGTAGACATTGATGCCAAAATGATGGGCATAACGTCCGATATCGCGCTCAAAACGCTTTTTGGAAATATGACCACGGAGGACAAAGCGCGGATTTACCAGCAGGTAAACCGGACGCAGAAATATCTGGTAACAAGGGTCCGCAAGCCATACCGCGTTCCCATCATGGCCATTAATGGTGAAAACCGTCGTTTTGAAACCGATCTGTCTTATTTCAACAAACTGGTTTTTGAATTCATACACCAACGGCGCATTTCGGGCGAAAGGCCGAATGACCTGCTCCAACTTTTATTGGACAGCATTGACGAAGAAACCGGCGAGCAGATGAATGATCAGCAGATCCGGGACGAGGCGATTACCATGTTTGCAGCCGGCCATGAAACGTCCGCAACGGGGTTAAGCTGGCTGCTACTCGAACTAGCTAAGCAACCCGAAATTGTGGCGAAGATCAGGCAGGAAAGTGTCATTTTTGATAATGTGCCCACTTTTAACCAGCTCATGCAAATGCCTTATACCAGGCAGGTTGTGGAGGAAGGCCTGAGACTTTACCCGCCCGCGTGGACCATGACGCGTGAAGCAACGGTGGATCAGGTAATAGAAGGTTTTGATGTAAAATCCGGGACTTCCGTTTTCCTGTCGGTTTTCGAGCTCCACCGGAATCCGAACCTCTGGAAAGATCCGTTGACATTCGACCCTGAAAATTTTAATGCCGACAATGTGAAGGAAAGGCCGAAATTCAATTACCTGCCTTTCGGAGCGGGACCAAGGATTTGTATCGGGCAGCAGTTTGCCATGATGGAAATGCAGCTTATCCTTGCCGCCTTGCTCAAACGATTTGATTTTGAGGCTGATCCGTCCCACCCGGTTGGTATGCATCCGCAGATTGTTTTGAAGTCCACAAACGGAATCAAACTATTCGTAAGATAAAAGGACTGATCATCTCACTGGTGGTGATCCTGACCCGACTTCATATGCAATAAATGTGCGGCTGCCTACACAAGTCCATGCCCATGCACCGGATAAACGGCCGAAACCATTTTCTTACTTTTCGATTCCCTGTCAAAATAATAATCCAGGCGCCCGAGGTTAATACCCGCAAAGCCGACCTGATTAATGGTCGTAACCTTGCCGTCCAGGTTCATTACATCTTCGGGAAGTTTCATGAATGTATGCGTGTGTCCGCCAACGATGAGGTCAATGTTCCGGGTGGACTTGGCCAGGATCTGGTCGGAAACTTTGTTGTCCTTGTATTTATAACCCAGGTGCGAAAGGCATATGACCAGGTCGCAATCCTTGTCATTTTTCAGCAATGATGCCGTTTCATTGGCTTTGCTGATTGGATCCAGATATTCAGTGTCGCCGTAGTTCTTCTTATTTACCAAACCATTTAACTCAATCCCTAACCCGAAAACCCCGATTTGCAAACCTTGTTTTACAAATATTTTGTAAGGCTGCGTTTTGCCTTGGAGCTCTGTATTGTCAAAATTATAATTGCTGACCAGGATAGGGAATTTGGCATGCGGAAGTTGTTTTACAAAGCCGGCAATGCCATTGTCGAAATCGTGGTTTCCCATGGTGGCGGCATCATAACCCATGTCGCTCATGATCTGCAATTCCAGCTCGCCTCCATACAGATTGAAATAAGGCGTGCCCTGAAAAATGTCGCCTGCATCGAGTAAAAGGACATTTCGCTGCTCCTGCCGGATCTTCTTCACCAAAGCAGCCCGGCGCGCAACGCCTCCTAACCCCTGGTTCCGCGAGCCATCCATTGGAAACGGTTCTATGCGGCTATGCACATCGTTGGTATGCAAAATAGTAAGTCGCACCGCAGCATCGCGGGCGAAAGATTCAAACGGATTTCCCAGCGCGAATAGAGCCGCTGTGCCTGCACTTTTTTTCAGGAAATCCCTTCGGCTATTCTTTGATAATGACAATTCTTCCATCGAGCTGAGCGGTTATTTTCTTCCCCTGACGGGTCAGGTCATTGATGTTATCCAAAAGCGCTTCACGCACTTTTTTGTTAATTTCTTTTCTTTCAATCGGGTTACGCAGACATTCCAGGTCATCGCCGCCGTCTGCCAGATAATCGTAGGTGAGCAGGTTATAGGTTTTAGTTATATCAAAAGGCTCTCCACCAATGGTCACGTCGTAAGCCACGCCGTTCCTGATCTTCATCCGCATTCCGGAAATCGGCTCGCCCTCCTTTTTTACAATAAAATCAATGACTTGCTGCACATTTTCTCCGGATAATTTCAGGGTAACCATTTCATTTTCAAACGGCATCAGTTCAAATACATTCGAAACCGTAATATCGCCTTCCGGAAAAGTGGTTCGTAATCCGCCCTTAGTAGATAATGTGAATTGAATGGTCGGATCTTTTTTTAATCCCTCGGTAAGCATTGCATCGGCAAAATAGTTGCCCATGAGAGTTTCCGGATCAGCAGGTTTGGTCAGCGCCTGAGCTGTCTGGCCGATGACTTTGCTCATTTCCGCCTGCATTTTAGCCTTATAAGGAAGATAATATTTTACAACGGAAGAGTCCTCAGCTGTCTGATTATCAACCGCGTATTGCTTGTATTCATTTTTGGTAACAGCTAAATGTTGCTGGCAGGATGATAGGAAGGCAAAGGCAATGGTCCAGGCCAGGGATGTAATTTGTAGCGGAGACAGGGTCATAATGCTATTTGTTGCGTTTACAAAAATAGCGAGGAATTTATGAAAAGAGACTTCCCGGCGAACCAGAAAGTCTCTTTAAATTAGTTGGTTTTGTGAAATCTTACCAGCCGTCGTTCTGTCTCAGGTTTGGATTCGCATCAATTTGCGACTGCGGGATCGGATATAATTCCAGCCTGGGAGAATATGGGATCAGTATATTGTCCACGATCTGATCTTCGGACATGGCGGCGATTTCCTGCTGCAATGTCCCCCACCTGCGAATGTCAAAAACGGTTGTCATTTCGCCAGTAAGCTCCAACCGCCGTTCGGTCCGGATAGCAGTGCGAAGAGCCGCAGCCGCCGTTGCTTTTGAAGGCGTAGCCTTTGCGCGGGCGCGAACCCGGTTCAGGATCGGCAATGCCTGCGCCGTTTTGCCTGTTTCGAGCAATGCTTCTGCATAGCACAGCAACACATCCGAAAAACGCAATTCAATAAGGTCAGCGCTGTATCCCTGCACCGCGGCGCCGGCAGGCCGTGCCACCCTTGCCAGCTTACCATAGGCAATGCCGTATTTGAAGTCGTCATGCGCCAGGGAAGCTTTGGTGCGCTTGATCACGTAGTTGCCGATCTCATGATTATAAATAATGCTATCCCCCTCTTCCGCCCCTGCCCTGGCGCCGCCTTTGAAAACGTATCTGTCCACAAGCGTGAATGGCCTGCGCGTATCTGTTTTTTCAAACAATTGATAAAAATCATAAGTCAAACCGTAATTCGTCTGCTCATCGCCATTGACCAGCCCTGAGGGGAAAAGATTGAAAGGAAGAATGTTCCCGTTCGGGTTCGACGAATTGACAAAATAGCCAAAGGAAAGCACGATCTCCCGGTTGCGTTCATTGTCCAGCGAAAACACCTCAGCAAAATCCGGAATGAGTTCAAAATCAAACTTCTCCTCGTTCGCCGGACCTACTATCTCGCTGAACTTGTCAACCGCCTTCTGGTAATTTTCCGTCCTGTTCAGCGGTTTCCCCGCCATAGTCAGATAAACTTTACCTAACATTGCCTTAGCAGTTCCCGCAGACACGCGTCCGAGCTCGGCACCGCCGCGTGAATCTGGTAAATTGGCTTCTGCAAAGGTCAGATCAGCGATAATTGCCTCATAAACAGCCACATCTGTTTCTTTCGGTGCAAAAATCAAATTTTCATCAGATAAAGAATTAATTTCTTTCAAAAGCAAAGGCACACCGCCAAACAGCCTTACAAGGTTAAAATAAGCATAAGCCCTCAGGAAGCGCGCCTCGGCAATGTACGGATCGGCTTCCTCTTCTTCGCCCGGAACAGCCCTGGCCGCATTGTCGATAACCGTATTTGCCCTGAAAATAATCTTATAAAACCGTGACCAAACCGCCTCGAAAGCACCGGAAGTAGAAACATGCCCGAACCGATAATAAGGGTCCGAACCAGAGCCCAAAATGCCGGCAGTGGCATAGCGATGTCCCGATTCTGTGAGGATAAACCGGCTCGAAATATCTGAAAAATCGGGCGCCGTCCAGGCCTGGTAAACGCCTATGGTTGCCTGATTGAGGCCATCTTCGTCTTTAAATACAACCTCTTTACTCAACGATGAATATGGAGATTCCTCCAAGTTGTCTTTGCAGGAAACAATGCCCAGTGCAAGGACAAGCATTGCCGTAACTTTTATATGGTATTTCATATTGATAATGCTTTGATCTGAATTAGAAATTGCAGGAAATGCCAATGGTGTACGAACGTTGAGACGGATAAGCGCCGTAATCAATGCCCTGTTGCAGCAGCGACTGTGCATAGGAACTCACCTCAGGATCAAAACCGGTATATTTTGTTGCCGTCCAGATATTGGTCCCAGTCACGAACAAGCGCGGATTTTGCACCGGCCCTAACCTTGGGAAAGTGTACGAAAGGCTGAGCATTTTTAATCTGATAAAACTGCCATCTTCCAGCATTGTGGAGTTAATGTCCCCCGAAGCAATCCCGCGCTGAATACCCGGATATTTTACATTATTATGCGGGTTTGATTCGGTATAGCGGTTGTTGTACCAATCCTCAGATTGATTGAATCCTACGCCACCGTAATCAACCACACCATTATTAATGTAAAAATTGGTAAGATTCAGGACATCATTCCCAACAGACCCCGTAAAGAGTGCATTCACTGAGAAGTTGCGCCAGGTCAGATCATTGCTCCAACCGAACGTAAAGTCGGGCGTTGATTTACCCAACACGATCCGGTCATCGGCAGTGATAATGTTATCGCCGTTTATATCTTCGTAAATCCAGGCACCGTAAAGCGGTGTGCCTTTTGAACCCGGAGGACGCGGTCCTTCAAATGTCGGGAAAGTAGGATTTCCGTTGCTATCGAAGGAGGAAGTCTGCGTCAAACCCGACACGCGGAAGCCGAAAAAGCGCCCTACTTCCTCACCCGGCGTAAGTATACCCGAAACGCCTCCAAGCAAGTTTCCATTGATGCTCACATAATCAGGCTGTGTACGATCTCCCAGATCAACCAATGTGTTTATATTGCGCGAAAGATTCAAACGGGAAGAGAATGTTATATTTTTCTTCTGGATAATGTTTGCTTGAATGCTAAGCTCCACCCCGCGATTACGCATAGTCCCGTAGTTATCGATGATTGTCCCCACACCCGATTGCGTAGGCACTTTCCTGGGTTGCAGCAGATCTGACGTTACTTTATTGTAATAATCAAAACTGAAAACCAATCTGTCGCGCGCTGCATTAAAATCAGCTCCGATGTTAAACTGGCGCGTGCGTTCCCAGGTTAGGTTTGGATTAGCGATGGAGTTCGGATAAATGCCCGTATTGATTACGCTGCCGTCGCCGCCCGGTCCCATTTCATAAAATCCGCTCGTGTATTGGGATAATGAAGAATAAGGGCCGATGGCCTGGCTTCCCGTTTCACCGAATGAAGCCCGAAGCTTTGTGTTGGACACAAATGTTACGCCCTTCATAAACTCCTCCTGTTCCAGGTTCCACGCGAGCGCTACGGATGGAAACACGCCATATTTATTGTTGGCAGCGAAAGCCGAAGCACCATCGATCCTTACGGAAGTGTTTAACACATATTTTCCTTTATAAGTATAATTGGCGCGAAGAAAACCTGACTGTAATATCCGCTGCTCTTTAAAGGAACCGATGCCCTGCGATTGCGCACTTCCAATGTTGTCGACACCGAAAAACGGAACATCAAAACCGGAATAGTTAGTGCTGACGAATTCAACAGTCTGGTCGTTATATTCCACACCCAATGTCGAATTCAGGTAGTGATCTTTCTTGAATGTCTTTTCATACTGAAAGTAACCATTGACATTATAGCTGTATGTGTTGGATGTGTTGTTGCTACCACGACCTTTGACCTGATTTCCATCGGCTGTGCTGGGTGGTAGAAATACATTTCTGCGCGTCAGATTCTGGTTACCGCCCAGGCTGACCACAAGCTGCAAACCATCCGCGAGCTTGAAGTAATTTTCAATGTTAAGAACCGAATAATCGTTCTGCGTAACATCGTGCTTGGCCATTAGCTCATTCACTGGATTGGCAAAATAGTAACCCTGATAGTTCGGAATCCCCAGGCTGTTGTTGCCCAGATAATCCACTGCAAGCGTTGGAGCAGCACGGAGGCCGTCCATAAGCCCACCCGAGTTGGGCCAAGCGCGCGAGGCGGTCACGGCGCGGTTCGACTTCTGCCTGGTGAAAGCAACCTGGCCTTTTACATTATACCAATCGTTGATCTCATTATTGAGGTTCACCCTCAAGCTGGCCCTGTTGTTATTGGAATTGATGATCGTTCCTTTTTCTCTCAGAAAGTTTCCGGATATGTAATAGGAAGATTTCGGGCTGCCGCCGGAAAGGCTTAGCGTAATGTCTTCACGGAAGCTGGGCTGCGTTACTGCCTCTACCCAATCGGTGTTTGTAAGTGCGCTATCCAGATTTTCAAATGGTGCCTGGCGGCCGGAAATGATATAACTCTCATTGATGGTTTCCGCATATTGCCGCGAATTCATCATTTTGATCGGATTGGCAATCGTTCCGAAAGAGGTTTTATTCACCAGTTCTACACGGCCTTCGCCACGCTTACCTGATTTTGTAGTGATCAAGACAACCCCGTTAGCGCCCCTGGAACCGTAAATGGCCGTTGCCGATGCATCTTTCAGGATTTCCATGCTTTCAATGTCATTGGGGTTAATGCCGTACAGACCATTTTGAGAATAAGCGCCCGTAAAGTTTGCGCCTGCTTCGCGGTAAGGAGGCATAGGAAAGCCATCGATCACATATAAAGGTTCGTTATTGCCGCTCAATGAGTTATTTCCCCGTATCCTCACCACAGTGGACGCTCCCGGTTCACCAGATGACTCCACCACCGAAACACCCGTGGTGCGACCTTGCAATGCCTGATCCACTGTATTCACAACAGCCGATTTATATTCCTGGGACGAAACCCTGGAAGTCGAGCTTGCCAGATCGCGCTTGCTTTGGGCTCCATAGCCTACCACAACCACTTCATTCAGGGCTTTGGCTTCGGGAACCAGCTGCACATTAAACTTCGCCTGGTTTCCTACCGGGACTTCTTTCGTTGCAAAACCGATAAAAGTGAAGACAAGAATGGCTCCCTTAGCAGGCACCTTCATCTCAAATGTCCCTTCCGGACTTGTTTCGGAAACGATTTCGGTTCCTTTCACGAGGACCCTGACACCGGGCAATCCAAGGCCTTTCTCATCAACAACTTTCCCTGAAACGGGCTTGGCGTCGGCACCTAACTGCGGTCCAGCCTGTGGATTAGGATTCAGGTTCAGCGAATCCGGCTGAGTTGAGACTGGTTGTCCGGCGGCGGGTTGTACGGCGGTTGGCTGCGCAGCTGCGGGTTGTGCGGCAGCGGGTTGTGCTGGCTGGGTCGCGGGTTGCTGCGCGGGAACATTGCCAACCGGGGTCTGCTGTTTTGTGCTGTCGGGTTTCGCGGCTCCCGTCGCCGGAGTAGATTGTGGCTGGGCCGCACTCGGCTGGGCCGCATTAGGCTGGGCCGCACCCGGCTGGGCCGTAGAATCAGGCTTCGCTGCTGGTTTAACTAGCGGGTCAAAATTTTGAGTAGGCTTTACCAGCGGGGCTGCGGAATTAGTATCAGTAGATGTTTTTGTCTTTGGGAGAGTATCGGTTGCGGGTTTTGTCGGCGCTGCTTGTGCTGGTGCCGCGGGAGTGGCGGGTGGCGATTGTGCCGGAATGGGTTGTGCTGCGGGCTTGGGCAGGGAATCTTTTTTAGCGGAATCGGGCGTCACCTGCTGCGCATAGGTGCTTGTAATTGCGAGCAGGCAAAACAAAAGCAAGACCCGACCCCTCTGAAAAATGAGATTGCCCGTGCCAGGCTCCACCTCACCTAATCGTTGAGTTGTTTGCATAAATTTATCGTTTGGCTAAGTGATAGGACAGAGTCCTGAAATGAAATACGTATAGTGCACGACAAAAATCATACCGCTATGTTTCCAGCGGTGATAACGGCGATTGACACGTGCTAACCTTCACAAGTATATGTAAGCAGGGGTTACAAAAAAATGGCGCAGATTTCCGGCTAGAATATTTTTTTTATTTCCAAATTAATTCGCGATCGGAAGCGATTATTTTTGGAAACATGCACGTTAAGATTACATTTGTCAAAATGCCCATAACTCCTGGGATTGAGATTTGCTTTATAAAAAGGAGTGCAAGAAACTAAATACAACCATGAGCCAGGAACAACTGCTGACCGCCGATTATATTGATTCTCAGATAGGAAATGTAATCGAATATTATATCCGCTGGGATTTTGAAGAAGATCCCTTTTTCGGAAAAGCAAGGATAAAAGGCTTGGTAGATGATGACTTTGGCAAGTTGAAAATAATCTGTGACGTGATTGAAGGAAGCGATCTGGAACTGGCCTACGAAGAAGAAGAAGTGTTCATGTTTTCCGACAACCACCCGATCTATGCCGGAACATTGCCCGAAATATATTCTGCCAACTGGGTAAGCACCGATGGCAAGAAGAAAAAACAGATCTTCATTTCCCCGCCCAACGAGAATGCAAAAGAGTTTGCGATCGCGCAGACAAACAGCAAAGTTGTTGTAAAAAGGATTTATTAATTATTTAAAATCAAAATCGGCTTAACCTTTCTGTAACAAGCGGTTAAGCCGATTTTTTTATGTCATTGAATGTGAAATTCAATGACCCGTTTCTAGTTTTTGACAATCTTCTTCGTGAGCACGCGATCTGTAAATTCTGCTTTAACAATGTACAACCCGCTCGCATAATTCGTTAGGTCGAAGTCGTACACATTGCTGCTTACTTCCCCGGTTATCTGCTGCTCCGCGATTTTATGTCCTGAAACATTATAGATGGATACAGACCTTAATCCTTCGGGCTGCGGATAAAACTGTACTGAGACTTTTCCACTCGTCGGGTTTGGCGTTACCAGGAACCCGGCTTCTTTCAGATTCGGATTAATGGTTACCGTCCGGATATTGATATCATCCAGGAATATATCATTTTCGTTTCCGTTTGAGTTAACAAATGCGATGAGCACTTCGCCCTGGTTGATGAAACTGGTAATGTTGATCTCTTCACTGCGCCATTCATTGGCGGTAGGCCTGAATGCAGTCCGCGTGGCGGCGGTCCGGGTTACCAGCGAAGGTCCCCATTTCTTATATAGGCTGGTGTAAGTCTGCCCGCAATCGGTGCTGACCATTACTTGCAATGTATCCCAGACATTGCCTTCAACCGTTGAATTGGTATAGGTCGCCGCCGCCAGCTGAAATGATACATAAGCCGAATCTGTGCCCGCAATGTTGACGGCTGGAGATCTCAGGTAATCGCGCTCGCCAATAGCCTCGTTGCCAAAGTTGGAGATCTTTACAGATGCAGCGCCGGTTTTGGCCGCGGTTGTCGTTTTCTCCCAGGTCGTGCCTGCGTCTTCATTCACAATATCCCAGCCTTGTGGCGGGAATAAGCTTTCGAAGCCTTCCACAACCGGTGCAGCGAACGGTTCATAATATATAAACGCTAAACTTTGCTCGTCATTGGCCGTATTCTCATCCGTAGCTCCGTTCGGGTTGGAAGTGGTGATGGAAAGGATATGGTTTCCTTCCACGGTAGACAGTGCACCCAGATTTACAGTAGTTTCTTCAAATGTTGCCAATGAACCCGTCCACCTGAAAGTCTGCACGGTGCCGTTGTCAATCACTGCATTAATGTTCACCGAAGTAAGCGTTTCATTTCCCCGGTTTTCCAGCACGACCTGAGGTGTTAATGAATTGGCGCAAATCCGCTGGTCAGGCCGGGTGATGGCTTTCAGGGAAGCGTCTTTGTTTTTCAGGTTCAACGGCGTGCACGCATCCGAGCTTGCCAGGGATAACCGGGACAGGTTAAATGATTCATCCATCCTCACCACTTGCCCTTTGGTAAACATAATCAGGCAGTTGTCGGCAGTATAATCCATGTAATTCTTATACATGATGCCCGGCGCGGTCTGGGTACAATTGTCTGTCCGGATGCCTGATGGACATGCGCCTGTGCTGTTGCCCTGGTTTGGCGTATCGTCCACCTCGTCTGTCCCGTTGCAGCCGCCATTGTCGTCGCCCCATATGTGATATAGATTGAAAAAATGTCCCAGCTCGTGTGTCAGGGTTTTTCCGGCATTATAACCGGCTACATTTCCACCTGGTAAGCTGCCAAAGTCAATCACCACGCCTTGTTCATCGGGCACGCCGTCATCCGGGAATGTGGCATATCCCAATGTTCCGCCCGAGAGGTCGCAGATCCAGATATTCAAGTAACGATCTGTGTCCCAAGCCGTAGCGCCACCTGTTTCAGCATGTTTTACCAAATTCGTGGTATAGTCAAAATTCGCACGGGAAGTCGGGTAACGCTCGATCCCGGTTGTAGGTGTTTCATTGGGTGTACGCTGCGCCAGACAGAACTGGATTCCCGACTGCCCGAACAGCGCCCTGAAATGAGACGGAACCCGGCTTGCGCTTCCGTTAATACCTGCATAATCTGCATTAATCGTGTCAAGCTGCGCCAGGATCTGTTCATCGGTGATGAGTGACTGCCTGTTTGATACTACATGAAAAACCACAGGAATAGTAACATTCGCTGTGGTTTTTAAAGACTTTCCTGTCACATTCCGCTGCCGGATCGCTTGTTTGAGGCGCAGCTCCCGCTGGTCAAACATGATTTTGAGTGCCGGCTGCCGGGTGAAGCGCATATTGAGTAAATCCATGGTGCTGCATCTATCCTGCGCGCGTACGTAAACGCTCTGGGTAAGTAAAAATGCAATCAGCAGGCTGGTAACAATGTATTTTAATCGCAGTAAAAAGTATCGCATCGGGGAAATTCCGGAAATCAGATTGAAATGAAAAAACTGGTTTGTAATAAAAGCAACACCGGTTCATGAATACTTACGTAAAAAAACCAGCAAGTGATGCGAATTCTTAGTTATTTAATTTGTTTTACCTAAAATCATACCCGCCAATCTGATCATGTCAGAACCTGCTATTTCACCGGTGCGCAAGATAATCCATATTGATATGGATGCCTTTTACGCGTCCGTTGAGCAGCGCGACTTTCCGGAATACCGGGGTAAGCCGCTGGCTGTCGGGGGCTCGCCTACGGGCCGCGGTGTGGTGGCCACAGCCAGTTATGAGGCCCGGAAATTCGGAGTAAGGTCGGCTATGTCCTCGCGCAAGGCCATCCAGCTGTGTCCCGGCATCATCTTCGTTCGGCCGCGTTTTGAGGTTTACAAAGCCGTTTCGACGCATATCAGGGAGATTTTCTCACGCTACACCGATCTGATCGAGCCACTTTCGCTGGATGAAGCATTTTTGGATGTTACAGAGGACAAGCTGGGCATCGGCTCGGCCCTGGATATTGCGGAACAGATCAAAACAGCAATTAAAACGGAGCTCAACCTGACCGCCTCTGCCGGGATCTCGGTCAATAAATTCGTGGCAAAAATCGCGTCGGACATTAATAAACCCGACGGTCTGACATTCATAGGGCCTTCCAAAGTGGAAGCATTTATCAATGCATTACCGGTGGAAAAATTCTTCGGAGTAGGCAAAGTCACAGCCGATAAGATGAAGCGGATGCAGCTTTTTACAGGTGCTGATCTCAAAAAATTACCTGAAAACGAGCTGGTCCGGCATTTCGGAAAAACAGGACATTTCTTTTACAAGATCGTAAGGGGAATTGATAACCGCGAAGTGCAAACAGAACGGGAAACCAAGTCGCTGGGTGCGGAAGATACATTCATGTACGACCTCTCCACCATTGACGAAATGCATAAGGAGCTGGATAAGATCGGCGTTACGGTTTTCAACCGGTTGCAGAAAAAACAGCTCAAAGGCCGCACCATCACATTGAAAATAAAGTACAGCGACTTCACCCAGATCACCCGGAACCATTCATTCGGCTCGCCCGTGGACGATCTGGACATTATCCTTGAAACGGCAAAAGATCTGCTGGCGAAAGTAGACCTGGAAGAAAAATCAGTGCGCCTGCTGGGCATTTCGCTGTCCAACTTCGGGGAGCTGGAAGTCCGGTCGAGAAGAGCAAAAGACTCAGGCCAGCTCGAATTATTCGGCTGACCTGAATCGTATTATAGCAGCAATGCGTCGACCCGGTGGGCCTGCACTTTTCCTTCACAAGGAGCCCAGGAAAAAATCGTAAAGCGTCCATCCTGCGACGCAACAAGCGCAATAGCATCCCGCTGATCGTACACGAATTGTGCTGCCGACAAGTGCCTTGTGCCTCCATGCTGCACCGGGTGCATCACCTGGCCCACGTTCCCTATAACGGGCTCCGTCACCAGCATTTCCTCCACCGGCCGACCTTCCGCAGTCCGCCCGATCTTGGCTCCGAAAGCCAGCAATTCATATTTATCGTTAATGATCGTCGCGCCGTCCACGGCGGTCAACCCGGCCAGGCCGTTAATAGCCGAGCTCAATTGCGACTGCCAACCGATCGGGTTGGGATCTTCAATGTATTTTCTGTTCAGTTCGGCTAGTTCGGAAAATGACGGTTGAACGTGATAGGTAATCGGGTGAATGATGGATTTTCTCCAATCGTCCTTTCCGTTGGGCACCACCAGTAAAATGCCTCCCCGCTCATGGGCGCGCATGGAAACCGCCAGCTGCACCAGCAGGTTAAGCGAATCGCTCCACAATGTCGAAGACGTAAATCCGATCATGGAATTAATAACCGAAGGACAATCACGCGCCCTGCCGCTATTCTCGTCCACAATTTTCACCTGATCGCCCTTCAAAACCGCAACATTGACAAACTTGCCAAAGCCATCTACCCGCCTGTGCTTGATCACGAGCATCCCCGGCTCCACCACTTCGAGCACAAAACACAGCCCAGGGATGACCCTTGTGGTTCCCCAGATGCACAGCTCATTGCCCTCCATCCAAACACCCAGATGGATCCCCGAGCGTTCCACCGCGGGAGCAAGCTTGGTAAGCGTGTTGGCTGATAATGTGAGCCTTTCGCTGAAAATCAGGGGGCTTTCGGCATCTTCGGGCGGCAGGAATGCTATGGAAACTTTGGGGGAACGCCCCTCTTCCCTCCGCAGGCTCGCCCAGAAAGTTGTATCAATAATGGTTTCAATGGTCCGGGCGTCGGGCTTAGGCGCCAGTTCCTGATCGTAATGGCTCCGTACGGATTCGTGGTGGCGCTCGAAATGGCTTTCGACCAGACTGGCCACACCCCGTGCCGGCTTATACGTTGTGGCGGGAACAGGATCGCCGACAATCATGTTAGTTCCAAGGTTATTCATCTTCATGCACGGTCACTTAAAATTTTTTGCTGCTGCCAGCGTTCTCATGGGAGTTGCTTCCTGGCAACAGAACGCAGAGTTAAGATAGCAACAAAGAGAAGTGATAAAAAGTTGGATGCTCAATAAGTGCGTATTTTTTTTCACATACTAAGAATTTTTTTTAGCCAAAATGCGGCATAGTTAAAGGCGAGTATGAGGCTCTTTCAGCCGCTTAATAATTGGCGATTATGTTTTTTTGACAAATTCTTGCAATTCGATTCCAACCATTTTTAAACTTCTTACGTCGTATAAAACGAAGCTTGAAAGGTAGAAAACGATATTTCGGCTATGAAAATAAAAACAATGGAATCGATGAATGATCTTGGAAAAAACATATCTTGCCTGCATCAAATTAACCAAAATACGTGTATAGATACACGAAATGATAATATTCACATTAACTCTAAGCAAAATGCCTGGAAAAGCTAAGTAAAAAACATTTATTTCCACCAGCATCTGCATTTACTATTCCCTCTTCACCCTTATAAAATTCGGAAACAAAGAACACAGGACCCGGAGTCCTCTAATGACTCTGTGCGCTTGCAAAAATAAGCCGGATCGTTTTCCGGCGGGCAATGCAGGTTCTGAAAGTAAGTAAGTGGTTCAATAATTGATGATTGATGCCAGTAAATCTGAAACTAAGGATTTTAATTAAACAGACAACTATCGGGTAAACCATATACTCTACACTTAAATTGTAAGATTGATGAAAAGCATCTCGGTAGTAATTCCGAATTACAACGGAAAGCATTTATTCGAAAAATATTTCGAGAATAATTACAAAATTCTCAACACCCTAGGCACAAAGGTCCAAATTATAATCGTTGATGACGCTTCCAGTGACGATTCAGTAGCATATCTGGAAGAACATTACGGGAACGACATTACCATTATCCGGAAGGAAAAGAACTCAGGATTTTCTCACACCTGCAACCTGGGCATTCAAAAGGCCACCAACGATCTCATTTTCCTGCTTAATACAGACGTTACGCTCGAAGAAGGTTATTTTGAAAAACTTTATAAATACTTCGAACTGGAAGACACTTTCGGTGTAATGGGACGCATTATCGGTATGGAAGACGACAACATCCTGGATGCTGCACGTTCGCCGAAGATCCTGGGAAGGAAGATCAAACCAAGCAACTTCTTTTATCTGAAAGATTCCGATACGCTGACACCGACATTCTATCTCTCCGGCGCCATTGCTTTAATGGACACCAGGAAGCTGAAAGCGATCAATGGTTTCAATGAAATGTTCAATCCTTATTACGGCGAAGACCAGGAAATGTCGATCCGTGCGTGGAGACTGGGTTGGAAATGCTATTATGAGCACAATGCAGTTTGCCGCCACGAGGTTTCTGCGAGCACCAAGGGCCATAAGGACAATTATTCTGTCAAAAGGATCTATTTCAGGAACCGTTACTACATGCATCACCTGCATTTGCACGGCATCGACCTGAACCTGTATCATATGCAGGTCATTCTGAGCGACGTGCTCCCCAGCATCATTACACTTCAATTCTATAAAGCACAGGCCTATCTTGACTTCCTGCGTAATATGAACGAACTTTCAGTGAAGAAAACCGCGTTCAAAACCCAGATGAAACATCATAAATCCAACATCGGGATCAATGACGTCATTGAAAACATTAAAATGATGCTCAAATACAAGCAGGTCGTAAAATTATAGTTATTGTCAGCGATTTAAAGCGATAAGCATTAATTTGCACCCTCAACCGGAAATTTTAGGATTTTCGGCTGTTTTACTTTCAGGCGTATGCTAAATATGCCATTTCCACATAATGAAAACATACTTCCGATTACTATCATTTGCCCAGCCCATTGCCAAATTTGCAGTCCCCTATATCTTTTTCACAGTCCTCGGGGTCATTTTCAATACGCTTAACCTTGCACTGCTTGCTCCATTGATGAGCACCCTGTTCAACAACAATAAGGACGGGGCCGAAGTTATACCAAAACCCGATGCCTGGGATGTTACGGGCATGCTAAACTATTACGCACAACAAGCCAACGACGCTTACGGTCCGCATGGCGCATTGCAGCTGGTCTGCGCAGTGATCGTTACATCAATCTTACTTTCCAATATTTTCAAATATTTCTCGCAGCGGGTCATGGAAAATCTCCGGATCCACACATTGCTTAATTTGCGGAAAACCGTTTTTAATAATGTAATGAACCTGCACGCGGGCTATTTCAGCAATCAGCGTAAAGGGGACATCATTTCAAAGATCGCGTCCGATGTGCAGGTTGTCCAGTTTTCGGTGACGGGAACATTGCAGGTTGTTTTCAAAGAGCCCTTGCAGTTGCTGGCTTACATATTCATGCTTTTTGCAACTTCTGCCAAGCTTACATTCTTCGCCATTCTCGTTATCCCGATCTCCGCTTTTATCATTTCAAAAATTGTAAAAAGGCTGAAAGAGCAGGCAAAGGAAGCACAGCACTTGTTCGGTTTAATGATCAGCTATCTGGACGAAGCGCTTTCAGGGATCAAGATCATCAAAGCATTCAATGCGACGGAGGACATTAAGGATAAATTTCACAAAGAAAACATCCGCTATTCCGACCTGGGACGCAAGATGGCGCGCCGGCAGCAGTTGAGCGGGCCCGTCTCTGAATTTTTGGGTGTAACCATGGTGGCGATCATCGTGCTTTATGGCGGCTCGCTGATTCTGGATAACCAGTCTGACCTGAGCGTGTCCAAATTCGTTGCCTATATCGCATTGTTTTCGCAGGTAATGCGTCCTGCCAAGGCGTTAACGGATTCTTTCAGCACCATTCATGCGGGTATAGCAGCCGGCGAAAGGGTTTTGGATCTGATCGATGAAAAGCCTGAAATCCAGGACGCGCCTGACGCCGTCGACCTGAAAGAATTTAATCATGCACTCACATTAAAGAACGTTTCCTTTGCTTATCAGGCAAAACCGGTCCTCAAATCGGTTAACCTGACCATTCCGAAAGGAAAAACCATTGCACTAGTAGGGCCATCCGGCGGCGGCAAATCCACGCTCATGGACCTCCTCCCGCGCTTTATCGACGCGCAGGAAGGCAGCGTTTCCATCGACGACTGGAATGTAAAACAAGTAAAAATGGAATCGCTATGGGCACTTTTCGGGGTTGTAAACCAAGAATCGATGCTTTTTAATGATACGATTTACAATAACATTGCCTTTGGAAATCCCAATGCGACGCCTGAAAAAGTGGCCGCTGCGGCGAAGGTGGCCAATGCACACGATTTCATCATGGAGACGGAAGATGGTTATGATAGCAACATCGGCGATCGCGGAATGAAGTTGTCGGGCGGACAGAAACAACGTATCTGCATTGCCCGGGCTGTTCTGAAAAACCCGCCGATCATGTTGCTGGATGAAGCAACTTCTGCGCTGGATACGGAATCGGAAAAACTCGTGCAGCAAGCATTGAACAATCTGATGCAAAACAGGACTTCCCTGGTGATTGCGCACAGGCTGAGCACCATTCAGAAAGCAGATTCGATCGTGGTTTTGGAGGATGGTCAGATTGTAGAGCAGGGCAATCATTCGGAGCTCATCGCACGCGACGGGCTTTACAAGCGACTGATTGATATGCAGCAATTCAGCGATATTTGATGGAAAACAAGCCGCTCATTTCGATAGCATTGTGCACCTACAATGGCAGTGATTTCCTGTCAGAACAGTTGGACTCCATCCTTTCCCAAAGCCTTCAAGACTGGGAGCTGGTAATCGTAGACGACTTTTCGCAAGACGAAACATTGACTATACTAAGCAGCTATGCAGCGCGCGACAACCGTTTTAAGATCCATCGCAATCACCAGAACCTGGGATACAACAAGAACTTCGAAAAGGCGCTGCAACTTTGTGAAGGCGACTTTATCGCCATCTGCGACCAGGACGATATCTGGCATCCGGATAAGCTGAAATTACAACTCGAAGCGATCCAGAACAATCTGCTGGTTTATCACGATTCGGAATTTATCGACGAATCCGGAAAGTCGATGGACGCCAAGATATCCGACAAATTTGCCTTTTACCGCGGCGACCGGCCCGAGGTTTTTTTGTATTTCAATTGCGTTTCCGGCCACAGTATCTTCATGAAAAGATCGCTGCTTGCCTATGCGCTTCCTTTTCCTGAGGGCTTCCATTATGATCAATGGCTTGCATACATTGCCACCAGCAACGGGTCTATTGATTTTGTAGATCAATGTTTGGTCCGTTACCGGCAGCATAAGAAAAATAATACAGACATACTTGCCTTGCGCACGACTTCAAGGTCCACCGGGCAAAAGATTACTGAACTCAAAAGAGAAAGTGAGTGGCTTAAAATTTGCGCAGCGAAAGCTGCCGACAAGTCTGCTCACCTGATTACCAGATTATACAAGCTAAGTCTTGACCGGAATGCTTCCTTTATGAGCATTGCTTACGGCCAGGCTATATGGAAAGACAGGACTTATTTACTGAGGCTTTTGAAAAAAAACAGTTCGAGTAAATTTTTCTTTACCCTAAGAAAAATCTGGGGGCCATTGGCAAAAACGTTCCTTTAATGCATATGACATTCAATTCACCTCCTCACCAGGACAGTAGATCTCCACTCGTATCCATCGCGCTTTGCGTTTATAATGGGGAGAAGTTCTTGAAGGAGCAACTCGATACCCTTGTTAATCAGCGATATCCTAACCTGGAAATCATTGCAGTAGACGATTGCAGCAGCGATGCTTCCCGGGCGATTTTAAAGGATTACCAGCAGCGATATCCGTTTTTAAAGGTTTATGAAAATGAGGTGAATCTGGGATATGTAAAGAATTTCGAGAAAGCCATCACACTATGCAATGGAGAATTTATTGCGTTATCGGATCAGGACGACACCTGGAATCTCGACAAGATCCAGATCATGCTGGACAATATAGGAACGCATAAGCTGGTTTACCACGATTCCCGGTTTATGGAAGATGGCGGAAAGCTGCTGGACCTGAAAATGTCGAGCATTATCAATTTGTATAGCGGCGATCAACCCGAAGTTTTCTATTTTTTTAACTGCGTTTCCGGTCACAGCTTATTTTTTAAGCGCGAGCTCGTCGCTGATATTCTTCCCTTCGACGCGGATCACTTTCATGACCATTGGATCGCCTATGTCGCTGTTAATCTGGGTACAATCCAGTATGTCGACATTCCGCTTGTAAATTACCGGCAGCACCCGAAAACTTCAACTGATATTCTGAACAAGCGGAAAAAGATCAGAAAGAAATACCACGAAAACCGCGACATTAAGAAGCTGAGGAGGGATTTGAAATGGATCAAATACTGCGCGACCTTTAAAAAGAACAGAAATCCCGAATTCCTCAACCGACTGGTCGAATTGTTTGAAAGGCGGCTTGACACCTGGATATCATTCGGTTACGCGCGACTCATTGGCAGGCATTTCGACATTTTATACTACATTCAAAAATACCGCAAAGCCAGCAAGCGCGCATTTGTTTACCGCCAGATCTGGGGATTGAAAGCGAAATTGTTCTGGGCCAGATATTTCAGCTTTTTTGGGACAGAGGACGAAGACCCAGCTTCAACCTGAGCAAATGCTGATAGGATTTAAAAAAAAGCTTTTTCCGGATACGCGACTTCCTCATATTCATCAGCATTTTATGAATCTGATAGAAAGAATAGTCCCAGTGGATCATCTTTTCAATCACCGTTTCAAAGCACCGTCTCTCCGTGAGATAAAGCTCCCTGTCGCTAATGTTAGCCGTGGTGAGCGGCAGGATTTTTGACCATTTCCGGTGTAATTTCAAGATTTGATCAAACCATTTTTTATCAAAATTCCCCTCAGAAGCGTGTTTCATTAAGATTTCAAACGTGACCAGGATTTTGTATTCGGGATACACGCTGAGACAAAAATCCAGATCATATCCATGAAACCCTGGCAAAAGCTTAGCGTCGAAGGGAAAGCGCAATGCAATGTCTTTACGCGTGCAAAACCACAAACCATCCACACAAACGACCTCGCTCAATTTCTCCTCCCTTGGATTGTGATATGCATGAATTTCTTCTTTGCTGTTGAATTTAAATCCCTGCAAAACATTCTGAAATGCGCGCTCCTCATAGTGAAAATCCACCTGATACCAGCCCGAAGGAGCCAGTGACTTATAGCCGCCACCAGCCACACCAAGAACGCCTGCCTCAGGATCTTTTGAAAAAATATCGATCACCGTTTGCCCCCACCCGTGCGTCCTGATCTCCACATCTTCATGCATATAGCAAACAATGTCATATCTGGCCTGCTGTGTGCCCCAATTGTAAACTTCACAAATGCCCTTTTTCTCAAAACGATTATCAAAAGCAATGATCTCATGCGCAATGCCGACTGTTTGCGCGATGTTTTCTTTCACAATGGACAGATCCTCCGCGTTGGCTGAACAGATAACGATGGATAACATGTATTAGATTCTAAATAAGTTATGGCTAACATCCATGCAATGCAGGAACAATGCATCTGTAAAGTTAGGGCTTTAAGTAGAAAGTGCACCCCGGAGGTGTTTTAAAGGGGTTACAAACTTTTTCGAACATTAATGAAACACATTTTCCTTTTTCTTTTCCTGCTGCTGAACACATCCGTTTCTGCGCAGGTAAAACTCGCCCGCCTGTTTTCTGATCACGTTGTTTTACAAAGACAAAAGCCCATTCCGGTCTGGGGCTGGGCGAAGCCGGAAGAAAAGGTAAAAGTGACGCTTGCGCAGCAGACATTGCAAGGCAAAGCGGACGCATCCGGCAAATGGATGGTAAAATTTAATCCTATGGAAGCAGGCGGCCCGCATACCCTCAATGTGTTAGCAAAATCGGGTCAAGCTACTGTTAATGATATACTTATCGGCGAAGTCTGGCTTTTGTCCGGGCAATCCAATATAGAATGGCCTGTGTCTGCTGCAAAGGATTTTGAGATTGAAAAACAGAATGCCAATTTCCCGCAGATCCGTCATTTCCGGGTCGAACACAACGTAACATTGCAACCTGAAACCGATCTGACTTCCGGTGAATGGAAGATCTCATCTTCTGAAACCGTCGGTGGATTTTCGGCGATCGGATTTTTCTTTGCCAGGGAAATCTTTCAAAAACTCAACATTCCGATTGGTCTCCTGCATTCTTCCTGGGGCGGCTCGCAAGTGGAGGGCTGGATCAGTAAGGAAGGCATGCTCGGCGACGATGAGCTGAAAACCTACGCGCAGAATCTGCCTAAAACATGGCAGGAAGCCGACCTGATGATGGATGCCAAACTCAGAAGAACGCTTTTCAAAAGTGACTCATTTAGGCCGAGTGCAGCAGATGAGCAGAAATACACCAACGGAAATGCAGACTTTTCAGTTTGGATGAAAACGGCCGATCCGGTGGGACAATGGGACTGGAAAGGCGTGATGGGATATCGGGGGAAAGGCTATATGGGTAAAGAAGTAATAATGACCGCTGATATGATTGGGAAAGAAACCACATTATCCCTGGCGGAGAACGACAGCCCGAACAAGATCTATATCAATGGAAAATTGATAGGCGAAACCGACTCCAAAGGTGTACGCAAGGTCAGGATCCCTGCCAATACATGGAAAGAAGGCAAAAATCAGCTTGTTGTTGCCCATGGAAGCATGGTTGGCACGCCCTGGTTCGGGCCGGGTATGATGGGCAAAGCGACGGATATTTTTGTGGAAGAAGGAACGAACAAGATTTCGCTCGCCAAAGACTGGTTCTTAATGCCTTCTTTCGCTGAAAAACACGAGTATGCACATTTGATGAACAATGTCGGCACGAGCATTTACAATGCAATGATCGTCCCGCTGATCCCTTTTGCGATCCGCGGCTCGCTTTGGTATCAGGGGGAGGCAAACACAATGCGCGCTTACCAGTATCGTAAATCGTTCCCATTGCTAATCAACGACTGGCGCAAACTCTGGAATGATAATTTTTCTTTTTACTGGGTGCAGCTTTCAAGTTTTGGAAAGGACGAAGACAGCAATAAAGGAAGTTACTGGGCCGAGTTGCGCGAGGCACAAAATATGACATTAAGCTTGCCGAAAACAGGAATGGCCGTGAGCACGGACGTTGGAAATCCT
Source organism: Dyadobacter alkalitolerans DSM 23607 (assembly GCF_000428845.1). GTDB lineage: Bacteria > Bacteroidota > Bacteroidia > Cytophagales > Spirosomataceae > Dyadobacter > Dyadobacter alkalitolerans. Next base: position 55,711 of record NZ_AUAS01000015.1, read on the forward strand.
GCCGACATTCACCCTATCAACAAGCAGGATGTTGCACACAGGCTTGCAACACAAGCATTGAAAAATGATTACGGACAAAACATCCCCTACGCTTCCCCGCTTTACGACAAAGTGCAATTCATTGATGGCAAAGCAGTTGTAACCTTCAAGCATGCGGAAAACGGCCTGATGGTGAAAGACCGGTATGGTTATCTCAAAGGATTTGAAATCGCAGGAGACGACCAGGTTTTCTATTATGCCAAAGCGGAGATTAAAGGAAATGCAGTGGAAATTTTCCATCCAAAAGTGCCCCGGCCGGCTTCTGTGAGATATGCCTGGTCGGACGCCCCGGAAGAGGCCAACTTATTCAGCACCGATGGATTTCCTGCCAGCAGTTTCCGGACAGATGACTGGACGGGCCGTTCGGTAAATGGCAAATTTCAATAAGCAGCACTTCATTAAACCCCTTATATGTTAAAGCCACTTTCAATTTGCATCGCTGCGTCGGCACTGTTCCTGGTTGCCACGCAGCAGCAAAAATTTGAAACAACACCCGCACAAAGCACCGAATGGCCTGAATACCTGGGCGGCCCGGACCGTAACCATTACTCGCCACTCACGCAGATCAACCGCCAGAATGTTTCAAAATTGAAAGTGGCCTGGACTTACGCCATGCCCGATTCAGGCCAAACGCAGGTGAATCCGATCGTTGTCGATGGCGTTTTGTACGGGGTTACCAATATGGTCCAGGCTTTTGCACTGGACGCAGCCACCGGGAAGCAGATCTGGATTTTTGGGGATAAATCAAAAAATGGCTCCAATACAAGCCGCGGCCTTACCTATTGGAGCGACGGCGAGGACAAGCGCATTATGCACGCTATGGGTCCGTTCCTGTACGCGCTGGATGCGAGAACGGGAAAGCCGATTGAAAGTTTTGGCGACAAAGGAAAAATAGACCTGCGCGCAGGCTTACCCGACATTGCAAAAGATAAATACATGGTTTCCAACACTCCGGGGACCATTTTTGAAGATCTGATCGTCATGCCGGTCCGTCTTTCCGAGGATTCGGATGCAGCGCCCGGTGACTTGCGTGCATTTAATGTGCGGACCGGCAAGCTAGCGTGGACCTTTCACACGATCCCTTACCCGGGAGAATTCGGCTACGAAACATTCCCGCCGGATGCTTATAAAAATACATTCACAGGAGCTGCCAATAACTGGGCGGGAACGGCCATCGACCGGGAACGCGGGATCCTGTATGTGCCCACGGGTTCAGCGGGATATGATTTTTATGGTGGTAAAAGAAAAGGTGCAAACCTCTTCGCAAACTGCCTTATCGCGCTCGATGCGAGAACCGGGAAGCGCTTGTGGCACTACCAAACCATGCACCACGATATTTGGGACCGCGACCTGCCTGCGCCTCCTAACCTGATCACCGTCACAAAGAAAGGCCCGGACGGGCAGCCCATGAAAGTCGACGCCGTGGCACAAGTCAGCAAGCAGGGATATGTTTTCATTTTTGACCGGGTTACAGGAAAACCATTGTTTCCGATACGTGAAGTAACCGCGCCAAAAGACGCATTACCAGGCGAATTCCCATGGCCGACCCAGCCCGTTCCTACCAAACCAGCCTCCTATGCAAGGCAAGCTTATACATTGACAGAGAAGGACATAAGCCGTTACGCGCCGGACAGGGATTCTTTGATTATCAAATTTAAAAGTTACAAAAAAGCATTGTTCGCAGCGCCCAGCAAGGAAGGGACCATCATTCTGCCAGGCTTTGACGGCGGCGCGGAATGGGGCGGTGCCGCAGCTGATCCCGAAGATGGCATTATGTATGTCAACAGCAACGAAATGGCCTGGATACTCACCATGAAAGACACGCCGAAAGCAAGCGAAATGACCAGTCTGAGTCCAGGAGAGAAAGTTTACACCACCAACTGCGTAACCTGCCATGGGCCTCAGCGCAAGGGCAATGCCAAAAGCGGTTACCCCTCGCTGGTCAACATCGGCGCCCGCCGCGATCGCGCATTCGTAAGCCAGATCATTTCTTCCGGGAAGGGAATGATGCCGGGTTTTACCACGCTTTCCGCTGACGAAAAACAGGCACTCGTTGCCTTTTTATTTGATGAGGAAAAAGTGGAAGCCACCTCTGTTACGACGACTTCCAATAAAGGGTATCTGCCTTACCAGAGCACGGGTTATAACAAATTCCTCGATGCCAACGGCCTTCCTGCCATTTCGCCGCCCTGGGGAACATTGAATGCCATTGATCTCAACACCGGAGAATTCCTGTGGCGCATTCCTTTCGGTGAAGTAGAATCCTTGAAAAAGCAGGGGTATCCCACAACCGGAACAGAAAATTACGGCGGACCGGTAGTGACAGCGAGCGGCTTACTATTCATTGCGGCAACCAAAGACGGGAAATTCCGGGTTTTTGATAAGAAAAATGGGAAGCTGCTTTGGGAAACAATGCTTCCGGCAGCAGGCTTTGCAACGCCGTCCACTTACGTCGTCAATGGCAGGCAGTTCGTGGTGATCGCCTGCGGCGGAACCAAGCTGGGGACCAGGAAGGGCAATCAATATGTAGCTTTTGCATTGGAATGATAAAAATTTCCACTTCCGGTTTCGGAAGCTTAATGTTTGAAATTATCCGGTTCACCGCATTGCCTGTCCGCGTTTTAATCTAAAATTGAAACCTTAGTGCTTGTTAACTACACCATTTCTATTCAACTGAATGTATACTGCCCGAGAAATTAAACTGGGGATCGTTATGTCCTTCGCATGGAGGCCGATCCTGATCTTTTTTGCTTACGCCACATTACTCTGCGCTCTGAGTTACATTTCCGGCATCACGCTCGGCATCTCATTCGTTCCCATCGGGCTGATTGGTACGGCTGTGGCATTTTATGTGGGTTTTAAAAACAACTCTTCTTATGAGAGGCTTTGGGAAGCGAGGCGCATCTGGGGTGCCATTGTCAACGCCAGCCGGAGCTGGGGAACATTCGCAGCCACTTACATTCAACCCTTACCCGATGATCCTGAGCACAATGTGAAGGAAATAAGCACAACGCTCATTCACAGGCACATCGCTTATATTAATGCGGTACGATTGCAGTTGCGGGCAAAAAGTGTTTGGGATGATAAACATTCCATCGCGCACCACGTGGTGGCAGAACAGCGCGATCCGGATGAATTTCCTCTTTTGCATACATTGAACGGCCTTCTACCCGGCGATGAAGTAGCGTATTATTTATCCAAAAAAAATCCGGCAACGCATATCCTCAAAGCCCAAGCTAAGCAGCTGGATGCTGTTTTCCGTAAAGGCGCGATCAACGAGCTGTTTTACTTTCATATGATGAATGTGATTCAGGAATTTTACAACCAGCAGGGCGCTGCGGAAAGGATCAAAAACTTTCCCTTTCCGCGCCAGTATGCCTTTTTCTCCAAAGTTTTTGTCTGGCTTTTTCTGGCCATTTTACCTTTCGGGCTCATTGGAGAATTCGCTAAACTGGGCGAAAATCTGGTATGGCTTGCCATCCCAAGCTACATCATCATTGGCTGGGTGTTTTACACCATGGAAGTCGTCGGTGACACGAGCGAAAACCCTTTCGAGAATGCTATCAATGATGTACCAATGACAGCGATTTGCCGCACCATTGAAATTGATCTCCGCGAAATGCTGAATGAGGACAACATTCCGGCGCCTGTCAAAGCAGTCAACAATATATTAATGTAGCATGAATGGGCTGGAAACGCGCCAGGCTGTTGCCTAAGCGCTGTTTCGTTCGTCTACCTGATGCTTCACGCCTTCCAGATCCATCACTGGCTTTTCATTCCCCATCAGGAAAGCCAGTGATTTTGTATTGGGCAAATATTGAAATGCGACCCGCAAAATGCCGGTAATTGGAATGGCTATAATAGCTCCCGCAACGCCCCACAGCACACCGAAAGCGACAACCGAAGTAATGGTCATGAACGGGTTAAGATCCACTTCTTTACCTACAATATAAGGCTGGGTAATGTAATTATCGATCATCTGGGCAGCAAACATGACTATGACCACAACCAAAACGCTCGACGGACCGCCTGAAACCAAGGCTAGTAAAGCTGCCAAACTACCGCCTATCGCATTTCCCACGTAAGGAATAAATGAGAAAACCGCTGCAATCAGCGCCAGCAAAAGTGCATACTTAACGCCTCCGATCATAAAACCGGTTCCGTAAAGGATGGCAAGGATGATCATTGCCTTTAACATTCCGTAGAAATAACCGCCGGATGTTTTGCGAATATCTTTCAAGGCTTTACGCACGCGCACATGGTCCTGTTTAGGAAAATTAATTAAGATAAACTCCTTAAAACGCTCCCGCTGCGAAAGTAACAGCACTACATATACGATAATGAGGATAACATTGGCAATGGCCCCTCCTACCGAACCAATGGCCGCCGGACTGCCGCTTCCCAGCTTGGAAACCATTGTTTTTGCCTGAGCAAGCTGCTCGTCTGGATCCAGCCCAGTCTTGTCTTCTATAAACTTTTGTCCGTCTTCCAGATATTGCACTGACTTTTTCTCAATTTCCGGCCAGTCCTTGGATATCATTTTGACCTGAATGGTAATCAGTGATCCCAGAAAAACCAGGAACAGCAGCAATGTTACCGTGCTTCCGGCAACTGCCCAGCCCTTGGCCAGGCCTTTCGACATCAGCCAGTCCATTATCGGAATGAGCATCATGGAGAGAACTGCGCCGATAACAAGTGGCGCGAGAAAAGTTTTGCCGAAGTATAAACCGGCTGGAATGGCAATCATTAATAATACCCAAACGAGGATCTTGGAGACGCTTTCCTTCATAGAGAATAAGTTTTCAGGAAAACCTAAAAAATCATTCCAAGCCTCCGATCCACAGTATACGTCTCAAAATTCGTTCAAATTCGAGTTTATTCCAGACTGCTGGCAAATTCCAGCACGTTCTTCAGATCCGCTTCTTTCTCGAAACTTGTCTCGTTCTCCCGGAGGTATTCGTTGAGCTTTCTTTTGTGTTTGGGATAAATTTTCAGAAGGTTGGGCCGGGTAGCAAACATAACGCGCTCATTCTTATCGATTAGAAAGAAAATGGACCTGCGCTTTAAGATCACTTTCACATTACTCTCCAAATTTTGAAAGTTGCCATTTTGATTTACAAATGAGGAATAACTCGAAATCGCAGAAGTAGCCGAATATTGCTCATAGGAAGCATATTTCTCATTGCCCATCCGGACCAGAAACTGCTTTTTACCCAATTGCACACCACTGTAATCCTTGATTGCATGCACGTGCCCGTGGCCTTTGGCGTAAAAATAGAGATTGTCACCAACGAAGATTTTGCTGATAAACGGATTATCGTTGAACATCAGCGTATCTTTTTTGACGTCAACAAACAGCACTTCGCCATGAACAAGACTGTAGTTCATTTGCGCTTTGGAGGTTTTTCCATTGCGGAAAAGCACATGCCCGTCCAGAAATTTGTCAAACTGGTAACGTTCCGTGAAGGCGATCACCTTCGTGACGTCAGAGCCGTTCTTGACTCGATAAATATCGTTGATCTGCCCGCGGACTATATTTCCAGAAAACAGCAGTACGAAAAGCAGAGACCAAGTTTTCATGAAGATCCGGGGAAGGGGTTTATTTCAATATTTTATTATAAATTTAGACAATTCGGACAAATATTTCTTTGTTTGTTCAATTTAAACCTACTCTTCCCAGCCGGAGACATATGAACCTTCCTCGGTTTTCACAGAACTCTCCACAGCAGCGTTAATCGTCTGCATTTCCTCAGCCGTCAGGTTTCGCCATTTCCCGGTGGGCAGATTGTCCAGTGTAACGTTCATGATCCTGACCCGTTTCAGTTTCGTCACGTGATAGCCCAGATATTCACACATGCGCCGGATCTGGCGGTTCAGGCCCTGGGTCAGGATAATGGTGAAAACATGGCTGCTTTCCTTTTTGACGTAACACTTTTTGGTAATCGTGCCCAGGACGGGAACGCCGGCTGACATTTTAGCGACGAATTCAGACGTGATCTGTTTATCGACTGTTACCACATATTCCTTTTCGTGGTTGTTTCCGGCCCTTAATATCTTGTTCACAATGTCGCCATCGCTGGTCAGGAAGATGAGCCCTTCGGAAGGTTTGTCCAGCCTGCCGATCGGGAAAATGCGTTCGGGGTGCAGGATGTAATCGATGATGTTTCCCTTTACATCGCGCTCCGTTGTGCACGTTATGCCTACGGGTTTGTTAAACGCAATATAGACCGATGCTTTCCTGACTTTCAGCAGCTTACCATCAATTTTCACTTCATCCTCGGCCGAAGCCTTATCACCCAGAACAGCCGTTCTGCCGTTCAGCATAACGCGGCCCTGTTCCACCAGCTTATCCGCTTCCCGCCTTGAACAAAAACCTGTTTCGCTGATATATTTATTAATCCTGATCAAAATCTGCTTTTTAAGATATTACTGATCCAGCCCAGAAGGCCGCAATTAAAGAGAAGCAAATTACTGCAATTCGCAAAAATTATCCTGTTTTTATTAAAGATTCCGGCAGCGTGTCACTTTTACGTTACAAGCTGAAATCATTTTAACTCAATTGACAAAATCTGTCCACTTATGAAACATCGTTTTTTACCATTAGCCGCGCTTTTCTGGCTCTCATTATTAACCGCTATCGCACAGCCCGCAAGGCGCCCTGTGGAGGTGATCGTTACCATGGACCGGGATGACTGGACTTACAAAACCGGCGACAAAGTGCAATTCCTGGTGACTGTGATAAGAAATGGGAATATGGTAAAAAATGCCTCTGTACGCTACGAGATCGGTTTGGAAAAACTGGATCCAACCATTAAGGAAACCAAAACAGCCACTGACGGCAAACTGACCATTGACGGCGGAACACTCAAAACCCCGGGCTTCCTGAGATGCATTGCCTGGGTTACCGTGGACGGAAATGAATATCGCGGCCTGGCCACAGCTGGTTTTGACCCGCAAAAAATTGAACCAACCGTTGCCAACCCACAGGATTTCGACACATTCTGGGCGACGGCAAAGCAAGAACTTGCCGCCGTTCCTATGGACGCAAAAATGACGCTCTTGCCCGAACGTTGTACTGAAAAGGTGAATGTGTATCACCTTAACCTGCAAAACAACCGGAAAGGCGTCCGCGTTTACGGGATTCTGAGCATTCCTAAAAAAGAAGGAAAATACCCTGCGTTACTAAGGGTTCCGGGCGCAGGCGTGAGAGCCTACTATGGTGATGTGGCCACCGCAGAGAACAACATTATCACTCTCGAAATCGGTATTCACGGCATTCCGGTGACTATGGACCCTTCGGTATATGTGGATATGGGACAGGGACTGTTGAATGGTTATCCGGCTTATAATATGGATGACCGCGATAAATTCTATTACAAAAAAGTTTATCTCGGCTGTGTGCGTGCCAATGATTTTCTGACAAGCCTTCCGCAATACGACGGAACCAACCTGGCAGTAACCGGCGGAAGCCAGGGGGGTGCATTGTCCATCATCACAGCCGGGCTTGATCCGCGCGTGAAATGGCTGGGTGCATTTTACCCTGCATTGAGCGATGTGACAGGTTACCTGCACGGACGCGCAGGCGGCTGGCCGCATTATTTTGATAAAAACGGTGTGAAATGGAACAATACGAAAGAAAAAGTGGCGACGGTGGCCTACTACGACGTGGTGAACTTTGCCAGAAGGGTTAAAGTGCCCGGACTTTATATCTGGGGATATAATGATGAAACCTGCCCTCCTACTTCCATGCACGCGGCCTACAATGTTACCACTGCGCCAAAAGAGCTGAAACTTTACCTGGATACCGGGCACTGGACCTACCAGGAAGAAAAGGATATCATGAACAACTGGCTGATTGAAAAACTGACCAAAAAATAGTTTAAAAAACATTAAAATGGATCGTAGAACCTTTATAGAGAAATCGGCACTTGCGGGTGCTGCACTATCCAGTGCGGCCTTCTCATCACTCCCACTCCTAAGCGCCATCAGCCGCGCCGCTCCTTACCGCACGGCGCTGATCGGAACGGGATGGTGGGGAACCAATATCCTGCGCTGCGCGCTGCAATCGGGAGAAAACAAACTGGTTGCGCTTTGTGATGTGGATGATAACCAGCTCAAAGTTTGCGCGACGGAAATGTCCAAGCTCACGCCGGACAAACCAAAAATGTATAAGGATTACCGCGAACTGCTGGCGAAGGAAAAGCCGGAAGTGGTGATTGTTGCGACGCCGGATCACTGGCATGCGTTGTGCTGCATTGCAGCTATCGAGTCGGGTGCGCACGTGTATGTGGAGAAGCCCATTTCGCATACGATCAAGGAAGGACGGGCAATGGTAAATGCGACGCGTAAGCATGGGAAAATTGTGCAGGTAGGAACGCACAGGCGCGTCTCACCTCACAATGTTTCCGGCATGGAGTTTCTGAAATCAGGTAAGGCAGGAAAAATTGGCATGGCGCGCGCATTCGTACATTATGGCGGCGGCCCGGGACAGAAGACGCCGGATTCCGAGCCACCACAGGGACTCGACTGGGATTTTTACTGCGGTCCCGCGCAATTACAGCCCTATAACAAAACCATGCACCCGCGCGGATTCCGGAACTATCTTAATTTCGCAAACGGAACATTAGGCGACTGGGGCATTCACTGGCTCGACCAGGTGTTGTGGTGGTCGGAACAAAAATATCCAAAAAAGATTTATTCAACCGGTGGCCGGGCCATCCGCCAGGACAGCACCGACGCGCCTGATCACCAGGTGGCGGTTTATGATTTTGATGGTTTTACGCTGGAATGGGAACACCGGAATTTTGCCGCAAACAATGCGGAGAAAACGCATCCGCAGCAGGCCGTGGGCGTTTATTTCTACGGAACCGAAGGCACATTCCATATGGGCTGGCTGGATGGCTGGACATTTTATCCGACTGATCCCAAGAAACCTATCATTCACGAGGATGCAAAGCTTAACAAGCCGGACGACCAGAATATAAAGGAACTTTGGGCCAATTTCATTGAATCGATCAAGACTAACAAGCCGCCAATTTGTGAAATTGAGATCGGGCAGCGTTCAACCAATGTGGCGCTGCTGGGCATGCTCTCGCTCAAATTAGGCAGAAGCATTATCTGGGATGGAGAAAAGGAAACGATTGAAGGGGATCCGGAAGCGAATAAGCTTCTAAGCAGGGAATACCGGGGAGAATGGAAATACCCGCAGGTATAAAAACGAAAAAGGGATTGTTAGCTTTAACAATCCCTTTTTCGTTTCAGTCGATCTTCACAACCTCCGCCGGAATGTTGTACTGATCTATAATTTCGCGTGTGAACCTGACATGCCCTCTTGGCGCCATCAGATATAATTTAGCACCTTTCATGCCTGCAAGTTCGCTGAGCAGTTTCCATTTCGAGATACTTCCCCGAAGCTGGTCTGTTTTCATTGAGACTTCCAGATAGTGCCTGTTGAACATATTTACGCCTGTAACATCCGGGGTAAATTTGGCATTATCGGCGGCCCGTTCGTAGGACTTCGGAGTTTCAAATCCTTCCATATTGGCCTGGATATCCTTGAACCCATGCGCCTGTGCCCACTTTACCACAAGTGGAATAAATAATTCCTTTTCCATAATATTAAATGAATAATTTTTTCTATCCCGTAAACCAGGGGAACTCCTTTAAAATCAAACTAAACTGAGCAGAGGAAGTAATTACCGAAAGCAGTCTGGATTGTAGTACTCTTACTAATCATGAAAGGTACGGCATTTTACGTCAATGAGCAAATTTTTGCTGCAATCAGTTAGTCGTCCATTTCGTCCAGAAAGTTGTTATAAGCCCTTACCAGCTCCTGGTGTGCCCTGGTATTTTTTTGTAAAAGCGCCAGGGCCACCCCTTTGCGATAAATTTCCTCAGCCTTTTCCACATCTTCATTACCAGCAAAAAATGAACCAGCGTGATAGTATGTGGCCAGGTAATCGGGATGCTCGTTTAAAAGGATATCAAAGAAATGCGCAGCTTTCGCCGGGTCAAACTTGGCATACTCGATGGCAAGGGCATAAACATTGAACGGATCGGCAGGATCCTCTTCGTAAAAGCTGATCAGATTGTTGAGTAAAGTGGTATTCATTATGGATTATTATGCTTGCATACTATATAAGATTTCCCTTTATTTGCCCGGACAAAGTTATATTCATACCAGGCAATAATTCTAAATAAAAGCTCATGAAAATACTCGTTTGTATATCCAATGTGCCCGATACAACCGCTAAGATAACATTTACGGACAACGACACCAGACTTAATAAAACCGGCATTCAATACATAATTGGTCCATATGACGATTACGCACTGGCCAGGGGCGTTGAATTAAAAGAACAATCCGGAGGAACATTAACCGTGCTGCACGTAGGCGAAGCCGACGCCGATCCACAGATCCGCAAAGCACTCGCAATCGGTGCCGACGATGCGATCCGGGTGAATGCCGATCCCCTCGACTCTTACTTCGTGGCCGTTCAGATCGCAGCTGTTGCTAAGCAAAACAATTACGACCTGATCCTGATGGGTCGCGAATCGATTGATTATAACAGTGGCGTTGTCCATGGTCTGGTAGGTGAAATGTTGGGAATCGCTTCCTACTCCCCCGTCATGAAGCTGGATATTGCAGACGGTTCAGCTACGATCAGCCGTGAAATTGACGGAGGAAAGGAAATCTTGAAAGCACCTTTGCCGCTCGTTCTCGGCTGCCAGGAACCGATTGCAGAATGGAAAATCCCGAATATGCGTGGCATTATGACGGCCCGTACCAAGCCGTTAACCGTGGTTGAACCTGTGTCCGTGGACGAAATGACCGTGCCTGAAAAATATTTCCTGCCTGCCCCGAAAGGCGCATGCAAAATGATCCCGGCCAGCGAGGCCGGAACATTGATCCGCCTTTTGCAGACAGAAGCAAAAGTGTTGTGATCTTTTGAAACAATCATTAATTAAAACAGAAAGAAAATGTCAGTCCTTATATATGTAGAACTGGACAATGGTTCTATCAAAAAAACATCGCTGGAAGCAGTGGCTTACGGCGCAAAAGTGGCGGAGAAAACGGGTGATAAAGCGGTGGTGCTGGCCATTGGCAAGGCGGATGCGTCTGCATTGGAAATTGCCGGAAACTATGGCGCTGTCAAAGTCCTGCATGCCTCGGATGAAAAACTATCGCACGAAAACAGCCTTGCCTATGCGGATGCATTGGCGCAGGCGGCCGGGCAGGAAGGCAGCAAAATCATCATTCTTTCCAAATCCGGCTTAGGCGATGCCATGGCGGCCCGTGCTGCGGCCAAGTTGAAAGCGGGAGTCGTCTCCGGCGTTACAGCTTTGCCTGAGATCAATGGTTCATTTAAAGTAACACGCGGGATTTTTACAGGAAAAGCGTTTGCTACAACCGAATTGAAATCAGATGTAAAAATCCTGGTAGTCAAAAAGAATGTCATCGAGATCAATGAGGATGATGTCGCTTCCGCCAATGCGGTTGTGGAAACATTCTCCCCGCAATTGCGTGATGCTGACTTCAAGGCGTCCGTTGTGAATGTTGAGAAAGCTAATTCTGAACTGTCTCTTACCGAGGCACAGATTATCGTTTCCGGCGGTCGGGGTATGAAAGGGCCTGAGCATTGGCAGCCGCTGGTGGACCTTGCGAAGGCGCTGGGTGCTGCAACGGGATGTTCAAAGCCCGTTTCGGACCTCGACTGGCGTCCGCATCATGAGCATATAGGCCAAACCGGGATTAAAGTTGCACCGAACCTTTACATTGCCTGCGGAATTTCCGGCGCCATCCAGCATCTGGCCGGCGTAAACGGTTCCAAATGCATCGTGGTTATTAATAAGGATCCCGAAGCTCCGTTCTTCAAGGCGGCTGATTATGGAATCGTCGGCGATGTTTTCGAAATTCTGCCCAAACTGACAGAAGCCGCGAAAAATCTCTAAAAAATGCGGTTTCAGGGCATATTGAAATTAATTGTAATAAATACTGATTGGCCGTATTTGAAAAAATAGCTTAAAAATCAGATAATTAAGCCGCTTTATTTCCATCCGGCTGTCAATGAGCATATTCTTAACCCGTACTTCATTTTTTTATGCAGTACGGGTTAATTATTTTTGCAACTTCGAATACATTTTCAGGCAAATTCACCACAACTGTTAACCAAACTTGCGCATTTAGTTTAAACGTGAAAAAAATCAAGTTAGAAATACTCGGGCTGTCTCCAAGCCAATCACAGGCAGGTTCCTTCGCACTGGTTCTGGGCGAAGAGCTGGGTAACCGCCGCCTGCCCATCATTATTGGTGTGTTCGAAGCACAGGCCATTGCCGTTCAGATAGAAAATATTGTCCCAAACCGTCCGATGACGCACGATCTCTTCAAATCGTTCGCGGATGGAATGAATTATACATTGAAAGAAATCGTCATTTCGGACCTGAAAGAAGGCATATTCTACGCCAAGATCGTCTGCACGGACAATCTCAGGGAAGTGGAAATCGACGCGCGTCCTTCCGACGCCATCGCCATCGGCTTACGGTTCGACATTCCTATTTTCACTTACGAGGCCATACTTTCAGAAGCAGGCATCGTGTCGAGCTCTTTAACAGAGGATGAAGAAGACGAGGAAGATGGTGTAAAAGAAACGTTGGGAACAACGGGATCATCCAAAGACCAGCTGCGCGACCTTACATTCGACGAGTTACAGCGCATGCTCGATGACGCACTTTCCAAAGAGGATTACGAAAAAGCTGCCAGCATCCGCGACGAAATGGGCCGGAGAAACTAGTCTGCGCCGTTTTGTTAAAGTTAAAAATAGTTAACAAACCGGCCATTCCTGTCCTTATGCCATTATAATGCTTATTTTTGCCAACGTTCATTCCAGAGTCTGGACCAACTGCTAAGCAAAACCTTACGCTCTTATGCCTAAAAAAAAGAAGATTGGAAGTTATCCCAATGCAATGATTGTAATGAGCCTCACGGCTGCATTGTTCCTGATCGGTTTTTGCGGGCTGCTGGTGATCCAATCCAAAAAACTGGTTTCCATTATCCGTGAAAATATTGAGGTCCGCGTATTCCTGAACAAAGAAGAAACTCAGGCGGGCCAGGATTCCATATTAAAAGTAATACAGGCAAAACCATTTGTTCTTGCATCTACGGAAGTAAAGCCGATCACGTTTGTCTCCAAAGAAGAAGCGGCCAAAGAATTTATTGAAGGCACAAAAGAGGATTTCGTAACTTTTTTAGGAGAAAATCCTTTGCGTGACAGTTATCGTGTAAAAATCCAGGAAGACTATTTCGAAGAAGCCAAATTACAGGCGATCAAGAAGGAACTGGAACAGATTAAAGGCGTTTACGAGGTCGTTTATCAGGAAGATCTGGCAGATAACATTAATCGTAACGTCACCAAAATCTACGTGGTTCTGGCTAGCTTTGCACTGATCATGCTGATCATCATCGTATTGCTCGTTAACAACACCATCCGCCTTGCTATCTATTCCCAGCGTTTTCTCATAAGGAGTATGCAGCTCGTGGGAGCGACTAATGGCTTTATCCAGCGTCCTTATGTTGTGCGCGGCGCCATTCAGGGCCTAATCGGCGGCGTTTTAGCCGGGGCATTATTGGTTGGCTTACAACAGCTTGCAGTTCGCAATGTCGAAGGATTAGGCATGTTGCAGGAGTATGACAAGATTATTATCCTGGTGGCTTCTGTTCTTATTCTTGGTATTTTAATCGGCATAGCCAGCACTTACCAATCGCTTACGCGCTATCTGAGAATGGCCCTGGATGACCTCTACTGAGGCATTCTTTTCAAAAAATATTACCGTTCAGATTATAGTAAATCGCAAAACTGATGAACAACACAAAAAACGAACTACCATTTTCGACATCGAACTACACTACGATGTTAATCGGCATTGCATTGATCCTTGCCGGATTCCTGATCATGACATTCGACAGCACGGAATTCGGTTTCGGCTTTCTGGGATTGACTTTGGGCCCGCTGGTGACGATTAGCGGCTTTATCATCGAGTTTTGGGCGATTCTACGTAAACCCCGTAATTCATGAGTATTTGGCAAGCCATTATTTTAGCAATTGTTGAAGGGATTACCGAGTTTTTGCCCGTTTCTTCTACCGGCCATATGATCATCGCCTCTTCTTTCATGGGGATCAGTCATTTGGAATTCACTAAAATGTTCACGGTTAATATCCAGTTTGGTGCGATATTATCCGTTCTGGTGCTTTACTGGAAGCGTTTTTTCCAGACCACAGATTTCTATTTCAAATTATTTGTAGCGTTTCTTCCGGCCGCTGTCATCGGGTTTTTACTCAATGATTTTATTGATGCCATGCTGGAAAACGTTGTGGTGGTTGCCGTTTCACTGCTTGTAGGCGGGATCATATTGATCTTCATCGACCGCATTGCCAATGATAACACCCGCGAAAGGGAGATTTCCTATTTCGATGCGCTAAAAATCGGTTTTTTTCAATGCATAGCCATGATCCCGGGTGTTTCGAGATCAGCTTCCACCATCATCGGCGGAATGTTGCAGGGGCTTTCGCGCAAGCAGGCAGCGGAATTCAGCTTCTTTCTGGCAGTGCCAACCATGGCAGCAGCAGGCGGCTATAAGTTGCTGAAAACCTACGACACCATTCAAGCGGAAGACATTAAAGTGCTTTTGATCGGGAATGCAGTTGCATTTGTGGTGGCTATGCTGGCTATCAAGTTCTTTATCAGCTTTTTGACCAAATATGGTTTCAAAGTTTTCGGTTATTACCGGATCATTCTCGGGCTGATCCTTTTAGGGTTGCTTGCCTCTGGCTACAAGCTGGACCTTGTCTAAGCGCTTCATTTAATACGCATTCCATAATTTGAATAACGAAAATAACATACCGGACGAAGGCGAAGTCATTCTCATTGACAAGCCTTTGACCTGGACTTCATTTGACGTGGCCAATAAGCTTAAAAGAGCTTGCAAATTCAAGAAAATCGGTCACGCGGGCACATTGGATCCGCTGGCTACCGGCTTGCTTATATTGTGCACCGGCAAAAAAACAAAGCAGATCGACACCTACCAGGCGCAGGAAAAGGAATATACCGGTACATTGGTTTTGGGCAAAACAACGCCCTCTATCGACCTGGAAACCGAATTTGATGCCGAATATCCAACAGATCACATTACCGCAGCAATTCTGGAAAGTGCTCGGCTGGCATTAACAGGCAGCATTGCGCAAACACCGCCGATTTATTCGGCATTGCGTGTCGATGGCGAACGGCTTTATAAGAAGGCGCGGCGCGGCGAGGAAATTGAGATTAAGAAACGCAATGTTGAAATTTCGCTTTTTGAAATTGATGCCACACATTTTCCCTCGGTTGATTTTAGGATCATTTGTTCAAAAGGTACTTATATTCGCAGTATGGTTCGCGATTTCGGTCAGTTGGTGGGCAGCGGCGCTTATATGAGCGCGTTATGCAGGACCCGGATCGGAGCGTTTGAATTGAAGGATGCGTGGAATCTTGCCGATTTCATTCAGCAAAAAAGACTTGAATTGAAGTTAGAAGTGGACGAATGAATATTTATCACAGCCTGGATTCCTTTGAAAAACTGGAATATGGCGTCGTAACAAGTGGCACATTCGACGGTGTGCATCTTGGACATAAAAAAATACTTTCCCGGCTTCGGGAAATCAGTGAACAGTCTGGCGGAGAAACCGTTGTGCTTACTTTCTGGCCGCATCCGCGTATGGTTGTTTCAGATGACAGCCAGGGACTGCAACTCCTTTCAACCATTGATGAAAAGATTGAGCTGTTCTCTGAACTAGGCATTCACCATTTGCTGATCGTCCCTTTTACACGGGCTTTCTCCGAGCTGTCCTGCCACGAGTACATTAAGGAAATCCTTGTTGAAAAGATCGGGACCAAAAAGCTGGTAATTGGCTACGACCATCGTTTCGGGCGCAACCGCGAGGGAAGCTTTGAATTTTTGCAGGAAAATTGTGCTTCCTATGGTTTCGAGGTGGAAGAGATTCCGCGCGAAGACATTGAGGATCTGGCCATCAGTTCTTCCAGGATCCGTAAAGCGTTGGTTACCGGGCATGTAGGTGAAGCGAATGGCCTATTAGGCAGACCCTATACCCTTTCCGGCACTGTGATCAAAGGCAAGCAGCTGGGTCGCACCATCGGCTTCCCGACAGCGAATGTGCATTTGCACGAGTCTTATAAGCTGATCCCGATGAACGGCGTTTACGTCATTCAAGCAACTTACGACGGCGAGAAATTCAAGGGCATGCTGAACATTGGTGTCCGACCGACCGTAGACGGAACCATGCGGACGATCGAAGCCAACTTATTTGATTTTGATAAAGAAATTTATGGCGAAGATTTAAAACTGGAACTGCTGCATTACCTGCGTCCGGAGCAAAAATTCGAAAGTCTGGATATGCTGGTGCGCCAAATTAATGTTGACAAGGAAAATTCCCGGGCTTACTTTTCTTAAAATCTGACGGAATATATTGTAAAAGGCGTGTCCCGACGGCACGCTTTTGTTGTTATTTGGTGTAATTGCATTTGCAAATCTTACATCCCATTAACACACCGCCTCTATGCAACATTACGATGCCATAGTAATCGGTTCCGGACAAGCCGGAACGCCTCTTTCCAAAAAATTAGCCGAGTCTGGCTTAAAAACAGCATTAATAGAAAAAAGATGGGTCGGCGGGACTTGCGTGAACGATGGGTGCTCCCCTACCAAAGCAATGATCGCTTCTGCAAAAGCAGCCTGGTCTGTCTATCACAATAAAAGCTTAGGCGTTATTACCGATCATTTTTATGTTGATTTTTTAGCTATTATAAAGCGTAAGGACGACATTGTGCACCGCATGCGCAGCAATTCCGAGAAAAGCATTCAGGAAACAAAAAACCTGGACTTGTTTTATGGAACCGCAACATTTTCAGGCGATAAGGAAATCACTGTCACATTGAATGATGGCGGAACAGCTGTTTTTACCGCGGATAAATTCTTTCTTAATACAGGAGAAAAACCCTCTGTTCCAAAGATCGATGGCATTGAAAGTGTAAATTACCTGACTTCGACCACCATCATGGAACTCGACAGCATTCCCGAACATTTACTAGTGCTCGGCAGCGGATATATCGGACTGGAATTCGGACAAATGTTCAAGCGATTCGGAAGCAAGGTGACCATTATTGAGCCATCAGAGCGGATCCTAAAAAAAGAAGATGCTGACATTGCGGAGGAAGTTGTTAAGATTTTGAAGGAGGAAGACATTCAGGTTCTTACAAACACC
This sequence comes from Dyadobacter alkalitolerans DSM 23607, assembly GCF_000428845.1. GTDB lineage: Bacteria > Bacteroidota > Bacteroidia > Cytophagales > Spirosomataceae > Dyadobacter > Dyadobacter alkalitolerans. The sequence goes on from NZ_AUAS01000015.1 coordinate 73,062, forward strand.
AAAGCGAAATCAGTAACCAACAATGGAGATCATATTGCCGTGACGGTTGATGAAAACGGCAAGGAAACCGTGCTGGAATGCTCGCATATCCTGGTTGCAACAGGCAGAAAGCCGCAAACAAAAGAGCTCGGCCTCGACAAAACCGGTGTGGACGTCGATGAAAAGGGTTATATAAAAGTAAATGATAAGCTGGAAACGTCTGCGGTAGACATTTACGCATTGGGAGACGTGAAAGGCGGGCCAGCGTTCACGCACATTTCATACGACGACTACCGCATCATTACCGAGAATGTTATCAGCAATGGATACGCATCCATAAAAGACAGGCTTGTCCCCTACTGCATGTTCATCGATCCGCAGCTCGGCCGCGTGGGCATCACGGAACAGGAAGCACGCGAGCAAGGCCTGGACATACTTGTAGCGACGATGAAAAATGACAGCGTTGCACGCTCCATTGAAACCGGCGACGAACGCGGAATGATGAAAGCGGTGATCGACGCCAAAACGAAACAAATCCTGGGCGCTTCGGTCCTGGCCGAACAAGGCGGAGAAATCGTGACCATTCTGCAGATGGCCATGATGGGAAATGTTACGTACGACCGCCTGATGAACGGCGTCTTCGCGCACCCTACTTATGCGGAATCGCTGAACAATCTTTTCATGTCGCTGGAACAGTAAACTCATGATCATTGCCGAACGCATTAGCAAAGTTTTTAATGATATCCGGGCAGTTGATGACATTTCTTTTGAAGTAAAAGAAGGCGAAACCATGGTATTGCTGGGCACAAGCGGATGCGGAAAGACCACAACATTGAAGATGCTTAACCGACTGATCGACGCCTCGGGTGGTTTTATTTCCATCAATGGCCAGAATATCTTTGATCAGCAACCGGAATTGCTCAGACGTACAATCGGTTACGTTTCCCAGAGCAATGGTCTTTTCCCACATTATTCGGTTGAGGAAAATGTATCGGTTGTTCCAAAGCTATTGAAATGGGATAAGGCCAAAACCCGCAAAAGAGCACAGGAGTTACTGAACCAGTTGAAGCTTCCGCTGGAAGCGTTCGGTCACAAATATCCCGATGAACTCAGCGGCGGCCAGCAGCAGCGTGTTGCCATTGCGCGTGCGCTCATTTCTGATCCGCCCGTTTTATTAATGGACGAACCTTTCGGTGCGCTTGACCCGATTACGCGCGCTGGCGTGCGCAAGGAATTTCTAGAATTGCCTGAATTGAAACAAAAAACCATCGTGCTCGTAACCCACGATGTGCAGGAAGCATTTGAGCTCGGAGACAGCATTTGTTTAATGGATAAAGGTAAAATCGTCCAGACCGGAACCGCAAAAGAGCTGATCCTGAAACCCGCGAATACATTTGTCCGAACATTCTTTGATCACCAGCGCTTGTTTCTCGAACTGAGCGCGGTCACCTTTGAGTACATTTGGGATGTTGTTACTACTGCTGATTTTGATGCCGTTAATAACGCGCCTAATGCTGAAGTGAATGCTAAAACGAGCTTATGGTCGGGCATGGAGCTCCTTTCAAAATCCGGAAATGAGGCGCTGGCTGTTCGTAATCAGGCTGCGAATAAATTAAAGTTGTTCACGACTTCCAATATTCAGGAAGCTTACAAAAAGTTAAAACAGCAGATTTAATGGAAGTGCAGCAAAGTTTGTGGGAATTCATCGCGCAGCAATCCGATAAACTTTGGAGCCAGACGCTTGCGCACATCGGGTTGACATGTATTTCTTTGCTGATTGCCGTCCTGATAGGACTGCCGCTGGGAATCTGGATCGCGAAGCGAAATAAGGCGGCATGGCTCGTCCTGGGCATTGCTGGCGTGTTGCAGACCATTCCGAGCATCGCATTGCTTGGCTTTATGATCCCGCTGCTGGGCATCGGCGCGCTTCCGGCGATCAATGCGTTGTTTTTGTATGCGTTGCTCCCGATCATTAGGAACACTTATACGGGCATTCGCGGCGTAAATCCGGCCGTGACGGAAGCTGCCCGCGGAATGGGCATGAGCAGCTCGCAGGTTTTGTTTAATGTGGAGCTTCCGCTTGCTATGCCGGTGATCCTGGCTGGGATTCGCACGGCGACGGTCATTAATGTGGGCGTTGCGACCCTTGCAGCATACATTGCAGCGGGCGGTTTGGGCGAATTTATTTTCGGAGGCATTGCATTGAATAATTCGAACATGATCCTCGCCGGAGCGATCCCGGCTGCATTGCTCGCCATATTTTTTGATATGCTGCTGTCTTTGGTTCAAAGAGCGAATGTCAGGAAAATGCGCAAGGTGTCCGTCATTCTGCCGGTTTTACTGCTCTTGCTATCCTCATTTTACATATTCCCTTATGCAGATGCGAAAATTCTGGGTGGCTTTACGCCTGAGTTTATGGGGCGTGAAGATGGTTATCTGGGTTTGAAATCAAAATACAAACTGGATATGCCGACCGTTGTGATCAGCGATGCAGTAATGTACAAGGCGGCATATGAAAAGAAAATCGATGTCATCAGTGGTTATAGCACGGATGGGAGGCTTAAAGCGTACGATCTTATTACATTGGAAGATGACAAACGCATTTTTCCGCCCTATTATGCCTCTCCATTGGTTAGAAAAGAGGTTTTGCTTCAATTTCCGGAACTGGAAAGTGCATTGAATCTCTTGTCCGGAACGATTAACGATTCGATCATGACCGATCTGAATTACAGGGTTGATTACCTGAAACAAAGCCCGGAAAAAGTAGCGCATGATTTTATTTTGGCTAATAATCTTTATAAAAAGCCTCGAAACGGAAACAAAGGCACGATCCGGCTGGGCTCCAAAATCTTTGCCGAGCAATACATTCTGATCAACATGTACAAAGCGCTGATCGAAGGGAATACGGATTTAAAAGTTGAAACAAAAACGGGACTTGGCGGAACGAAGATCTGTTTTGATGCATTAACCAATAACGAGATCGATATGTACCCTGAATACACAGGAACGGGGCTTTTAGTGATCCTGAAACCGCCTAAAAACGACCTGGCAGCACTTGCAGGCAGTCGTGAGAAGGTTTTTAGTTACGTTCAAAACGGCTTTGACGAGCAGTATAACCTAAAATGGCTCAAACCAATCGGTTTCAATAATGCCTATGCTTTGATGATGCGCAAAGAACAGGCACAGTCATTGAATATAAGAACTATTACAGATTTAAAAGAATATGTATCCGCTGACAACCACCGCCATTAATGAAGCATACAATCGTGTGAGGCAACATTCGGAAACGATTTGTGAGCCCCTTGAAACCGAAGACTATGTCCCGCAGCCTGTTCCGTTTGTAAGTCCGCCTAAGTGGCACCTGGCGCATTCGACATGGTTTTTTGAAACATTCATTCTTAAACCTTTTCACCCCGGATACCAGGTTTTTGATAACGACTACAACTATCTGTTCAACAGTTATTATAACAATGTAGGCGAACGCACCCTGCGCACCGACAGGGGAAATGTTACACGGCCAACGACCAAAAATGTGTACGCTTACCGGCAACATGTGGATCGTCATATGTCCGACCTGCTCGAAACATTAACAGATCCCGAAGCATTAACGCTGGTGCAACTGGGCCTGCACCACGAGCAGCAACATCAGGAATTGCTCGTTACGGACATCAAATATATCCTGGGCCATAACCCTTTGTTTCCGGTTTACAAATCGGGCTATAATCTGGTGAATGACGTTAATGAAGACTCCGGATTTGCTCAGGTTACGGAGGGCGTTTACGAGATAGGGTTCAACGGCCCCGGCTTTTGCTTTGATAATGAACTGGGCAGGCATAAAGTGTATCTGCACGATTTTGAAATTTCCAAAACGCTGGTTACCAATGCTGAATACATTGAATTTATGGAAGCGGGCGGTTATCAGGATTTTAACCTGTGGCTGGATGCAGGCTGGTCGTGGATCAACGACAACGCGATCAATGCTCCCATGTACTGGCATAAAATAAGAGGAGCCTGGCATTACTATACGCTGGACGGGTTACAGCCAGTGAACCCGGAAGCGATCCTGAGCCACATTAACCTTTACGAAGCTTCCGCCTATGCGCAATGGAGAGGCATGCGGTTACCAACCGAAGCGGAGTGGGAAATTGCATCGGAGCAGTTCCAATGGGGCAAGCGCTGGGAATGGACGAATAGCGCTTACTTGCCCTACCCCGGCTTTTCGAAGGCTCCGGGTGCCGTAGGCGAATACAACGGAAAATTTATGATTAACCAAATGGTGCTCCGTGGGGCATCTGTTGCAACTTCGCCTGAGCATAGCCGCAAAACTTACCGCAACTTTTTTCAAGCACACGAACGCTGGCAATACACGGGCATCAGGCTGGTGAAGTAATTGAATTAACACAACAATATGTCGGACAATACATTCGCAAAAGATATACACAAAGGCCTTTCGGCGCCACTGAAGCACATTTCTTCCAAATATTTCTATGATGATATAGGCAGCGTCATTTTTCAGGATATCATGAAAATGCCGGAATACTACCCTACTGCCTGTGAATTTGAAATTCTGTCATTGCAGGGAAACCAGATCATCGAAAGACTAAACTTTGATCAGCCTTTTAACATTGTGGAATTCGGAGCTGGTGATGGCATTAAGACGCGCCAATTGCTTAAAACACTGGTTGAGAACGGGGTGCAATTCTCTTATGTGCCCATTGATATCTCCGCAAAAGCCATAGAAGAGCTGGAAGCTAATATGCTCGACCATCTGCCTGATTTACAGATCAAACCGATGATCGGGAATTACTTTTCCATGATAGAGGAGCTGGCTTCTTCCGAAACGCCCAGCTTGTTTCTTTTTCTGGGCGGCAACATTGGCAATTATGAAAAAGATGAGGTGAACGATCTGCTCACCAGCTTCAACCAAAGCATGAAGCCAGGAGACAAATTGCTGACGGGCTTCGATTTACAGAAAAACCCGGCTACAATCCGCAACGCTTATGATGATCCGCAGGGCATTACCAAAGCATTCAATATGAATCTCCTCACCAGGATCAATCGCGAACTGGGCGGGAACATCAAAACCAATCAATTTGACTTCTACTCCCATTACAACCCTATCAATGGTGAAGTGAGAAGTTACCTGGTAAGTCTGGTAGTGCAGAAAATCCATCTGCAGCGTATAGACAAATGCTACGATTTCGCCCAGAACGAGCTGATCCGTACGGAGTTATCTAAAAAATATACATTAAAAGAAATTGAAGAAACCGCAGATAATAATGGCTTCAAAGTGATCGAACACTTCCTGGATTGCAAGCATTATTTCACAGATAGCCTTTGGGTGAAATAGTTGCCCGACATTGAATGCTGCATGTCCTATACGTAATTATTCGGGTGCAGACAGCTCTGCCAATATTCGAAGATGGTGCCGATCCGTTTTTTCAGATCTTCAAAACTATTCTCCTTTTTGAAAAATCCCTGGATCGTGGCCTCATAGGCTACTGAAATGATGTGGGGATTGTCTGCGGTGCTTAAAAACACGAACGGGATTGACTTTTTCTTTAAATACTCATTCTGCTCAATGCGCTGGCGGAGTTCCAGTCCGTTCATAACCGGCATGTTGATATCACAGAAAATGATGAACGGCTGCTCCGCAGTCGTTTCAAGGAAAAGCAATGCTTCCAGACCATTTGAGAAGAAAATAATCGGGTTTGGTATCTGCAATTCCTCTACGATGCTTTTAAGCAAAAACTGGTCATCGGAATCGTCTTCAATCAATATGATAGGCCCTTTTACTGACATTACAGGGGATTTAGTTCTAGTTCCTCTTTGTAAATATCACATTTATTCAAACGAATACCTATTCCGAAGTCAATTACGGATAATTCGTCTCGCGTAGGTTTTACTCCGTTTCGCGTAGGCGCTTCCGTGCGTGCACGCCTTAGTTTTGCATCATTAATCAAAGCCATGATCAAGCAACCAAAACAAAAACAACAATGAAAAAGCAACTTTTTAGTCTATTAGCCTCAATTTCAATTGCATTCGGTTGCGCAGATCACGATGTGCAATCAACAAATTACAAGCTCGATGAATCCGTTTCCGTCGCGGAATGGAAAGGATATCTCAGAAATGAGTATTTCAATGAAGGTTCCATTGCCATCAAAAGTGAAAGCCTGGTCATTCGTGAAGGACAGGTCAAGAGCGGTTCTTTCACCATTCCGATAGCCTCTATCGTCAACTTTAACCTGCCGACAGAGGAATTGAAGCATGCGCTGGTGCACCATTTACAAAGCCCGGACTTCTTTAATATGGCGCTTCACCCGGAAGTAAAGTTCAACATTACAGGCGTCGCGTCTTACAGCGGAACTGGTGAAAATGTAATTGCAGGCGCCGATCAACTGGTGACCGGGAATTTAACGATGCTAGGAATCACGCATTCAATCTCATTTCCTGCCAAAATTGATTTGAACGGAGATAATCTGAAAGTGGAGGCTAAACTAAAAATAGACCGGACCAAATGGGGTATCACCTACGCCACCGATCCTGCCTTACCAGACGATGCGGTCATCAAAAACGATATTGACCTGCATTTAAAACTCGCCGGAAAAAAGATATAACATTAAAGGTTCATCCCACCCGAGGCCTCGATCCGCTGGGCATTGATCCAGCGGGCGCCCTCGGTGCAAAGGAACGCAACCACCGCGCCAATGTCCTGCGGCTCGCCTACCCGGCCCAATGCAGTAATGGAATTGATCTGCGCTTCCAATCCTTCGTGCGCCTTGAATGCTCGTTCAGTGAAGTCGGTGTGAATGATCCCGGGTGCTACGATATTCACGGTAATGCCTCTGTGCCCCAATTCTTTCGCCAGATATTTGGTTAGGACTTCAATAGCGCCTTTCATAGATGCATATGCTGCGTAACCCGGTGTTGCAAAACGGGTTAGCCCAGTGGAAAGGTTGATGATACGGCCATTATCCGCAATGTAAGGCAATGCTTTCTGGGTCAGAAAGTAAACGCCCTTGAAATGCACATTCATTAATGCATCAAAATCCTCCTCCGTTGTATCAGTGAATCTAGAATTGGCATCTATGCCGGCATTATTGATCAGAGAATCGAAAGTTTTGCGGTTCCAGGTAATTTCCAGAACGGATTGAAGATCCGTAAAAAATGTATCGAAAAGCTTTGTATTTGCCGTATCCAGCTGCATAGCGACGGCTTTTCTGCCCATGGCCTCGATCGTCTTCACAACTTCAAGCGCTTCCTGTTCCTTGCTGCGATATATGACAATAATGTCGGTTCCTTGCTGAGCGAGATTGAGCGCCATATTTTTCCCTAATCCTCTGCTGGCGCCTGTTATCAGAGCTATTTTATTTCCTTGTTCCATCTTTCTGTTAGTTTGATTTTTGATGGAACAAAGTTATGCCATGTAGCAGACGCAAGCTTGCCGCTTTCAAATCAAAACTTACAAAAATCAAATCTCATGCCCGAAATGCACGAGGACTTAATGCTATGTGTTTTTTGAAGAGGTTATTAAAGTGTGAAGGTTCCTCGAATCCGAGGCTGTACGCGATCTCGGAAATGTTCCAGTCTGTGTGTTTCAGCAAGATCTTGGATTCTTTGATAATACGCTCAATGATGAGTTCAGTAGTGGTTTTGCCCGTCACCATCTTCAAAACCTTATTGAGATAATTAACATGGATCGTCAGCTGATCCGCATAATCCTTTGCCGAACGGAACATCAGTTTCTGGTGCGGGGGCTCGATGGGAAACTGGCGTTCGAGCAGCTCAATAAAAAGGGAAGAAACGCGCTTATGCGCATTGGTTTCATTAAAAAGACCTGTGGCAGGCTGTAACTTCTGCCCGCTATGAATCAGTTCGAGCACATAATTACGCAGCAGATCATATTTGAATGCGTAATCGGAAGAAACTTCTTTGAACATTTTATTGAAAATGTGCTTAACGTCCGCAAGCTGCTCATCGTTCAGGAAAAAAATTGGCACATTACCGGGCCTGAAAACGGGCAAATCCTTCAATAGAATCCCGCTGTTGGTCTGGGTAAGGAAATCTTCTGAAAAAATACAGAACATTCCGGATTGCTTGTCATCTAGTGCCTCCCAGTTATAGGGAATCTGGGGTGTGGCAAAAAGCAATGCATTTTCTTGAATGTCAATAACTTTATCCGCATACTCCGCACGGTTTCTGCCGATGATCAGGCTGATCTTATAGTAAGCCCGCCGGTTGTAAGGAACTGCTTTCGGCTTGGAATCCCTGAAAAGATCCTCCGTCCGGAAAATGTTGAAATGGCCGATCTCCTTCTGGACTGGCTCCGGGATCAGCTGTGAAGTATCTTTATAAAATTCCGGGATTGAAGTCGGTTTTTCCATAGACGAAGTTACAAAATTCAATCCCGAAATTTCAATGCCTAATTGTATTCGACAAATGATTCATCCTTGTAACACCAAAGCCATTGTTCGCCGGGCTCTGCCGAGCTGGCAACGGGGTGGCCGGTTTGGTGATAATGCTGCGTCATGTGTTTTGCCGGCGAGCTGTCACAGCATAATGTTGCGCCGCAGGTCTGGCAGGTCCGCAGGTGCAGCCATCTGCCGTCCACTTTCACGCATTCCTCGCATACGTGAGCAGCCTCTTTTTTGATTTCGGTGATTTTCTTAATGTGTTGACAAACCTGATCCATTATACTTCACTTAAATATTGGTGAACAAAACTAATCGACATAGAACCTTCTCCGACTGCGGAAGTGACACGGTTCATAGCACCGGCACGTACGTCGCCTGCGGCAAAAATGCCGGGAGAGCTGGTTTCGAGCAAATAAGGATCACGCTGCATTTTCCAGACCTGCCGGAAACTCTTGTGGCTCTTCATATCGCGGCCGGTTTCTATAAACCCTTTGTTGTTTTTAATGATCTGTAAACCAACCCAGTCTGTATAAGGTCTCGCCCCGATAAAGATGAACAGCGCATCGGCCGGAACCTCACGCTCTTCTGAGGAATTGAGGTCAACCAATCTCAAAGCTTCCAAATGCTCGTCCCCTTTTGCTTCCATAATTTCCGTACAACCCAGTATCGAGACATTATCTGTGTTTTTGATCTGGTCAATGAGGTAGGACGACATCGAAGAAGTCAGATCGTTCTTGCGGACGATAATGTAAACGTTTTTGGCGAATTTGGATAAATACATGGCTGCCTGGCCTGCCGAGTTACCTCCGCCGAGCACGTAAACATCCTTGTTACCGCAGGAACTGGCTTCTGTGCTGGCCGCGCCATAGTAAATGCCCTTGCCTGTAAATTCCGCTATTCCTTTGGTTTCCAGCTTGCGATAGTCAACGCCCGTCGTGATAACGACGGCTCTCGCATTGATTTCCGTATCATCTTCCAGCACGATGGTCTTGTACTGATCCTTCAATTTGATCTCCTTCACCGACTGCGGCGAAAGGAATTCTGTTCCGAAACGCGTGGCTTGTGTAATGGCCCTTCTCGTCAATTCCGACCCGCTCAAACCCGCCGGAAAGCCCAGGTAATTCTCAATCCTGGAACTCGTACCAGCCTGACCACCAGGCGCTTTGCGCTCGATCAATAAAGTACTTAAACCTTCTGACGCGCCGTATACGGATGCTGCCAGCCCAGCCGGACCAGCACCGATAATGACCACATCGTAAACTTGCAGCTTCACCTTCGCATTCAATCCGATATGTGAAGCTACATCCAGTAACGATGGCGTTTTCAGGATCGTCCCATCTTCGAAAATGACCGTCGGAAAGTCGGTGGGACAAAGTCCGTTGGTTTTGATGATCTGCTTGCCGACATCACTCGAACTGGCGTCCATCCATGAATACGGGACGAGATTGCCCGCAAGAAAATCCTTGATCTCATGGGACTTAGGAGAGAATTGATAACCTATCACTTTAATGCCTGTAAAGTCAGGACGGTAATTGGCCTGCCAGTCGTGCAGCAATTCATCAATGGCGGGATACAGCTTTTCTTCGGGCGGGTCCCATGGTTTCATCAGATAATAATCCAGCCGCACCTCGTTAATCGCCTTAATGGCCGCATCTGTATCTGAGTAAGCAGTCAGTAAAACCCTTTTAGCGAAAGGAAAAATAGCCATTGCTTTTTCCAGGAAATCAACGCCCTGCATCTCCGGCATGCGTTGATCGGAAACGAATATGGCCACTTCTTCGCCTTTGTTTTGAAGTTCGACCAGGCTTTCCATGGCTTCGCTAACGGAGGAAGTGCTCAGTACGCGGTATCTGTCCCTATATTGGGCTTTCAGGTCGCGGCTGATCGCCCGCAAAACCTGTGGATCGTCGTCAATTGAAAATATAATGGGCAAACCCATAGTAGACTGCTGTTAAAGGGTAAAAAGAAATCTAAATTAATTATTGATAGGAAAACAAACTAAAAATTCCGTCTTACCCGGGGCACTGTGCAATGTTACCGAGCCGTGGTGCTGCTTTATAATGCGTATGACCACGTCCAGGCCCAATCCCGTGCCTTTTCCAACTGACTTTGTTGTAAAAAACGGATCGAAGATTTTGTTCTTGATTTCGGCCGGAATACCCGGACCATTATCACAAATGGAGACTTTTACAAACTCCTTATCATGATGTGTAATGATCCGTAGTTCCGGATCAGGCTGATTTTCCAGCGCATCTACTGCATTGTCAATCAGGTTTGTCCAGACCTGATTGAGCTCGCCCACCATCACTTTAACATGCGGCAGACTGAGATCAAACTCTTCTGTAACTTTAATATTAGCTTTTTTCAACTTATAATTCAGCATCGTGAGCGTATTTTTGATGCCGACGTGAATGTCTATCACTTCTTTTTCCCCGCCCCTGTCCATGTGCGTGAATGTCTTCACCGATCCCACCAGATCAGCGATCCTTTTGGACGCTTCCTGAATGTCGGCTACCATCCGCTCCGTGGTCAGGTTGTTGTTGATCCAAAGCAGTATCGGGGAAAAATCATCTTTGTTGATTTTGCTTTTAAGCTCTTCCAGATCATCCTCGGTGATGCCAAATTCTACAATATTTTCCGCAATATCGTCGCATTCCCCAATGCTGTTCATATCAAGCCAGTCCAGGATTTGGTCCTCACGCTCGGAACGCTGCATCATGCTCATCACCGGCCTGTCCTTCGTAGCCATGATTTGAAGCATTTTCTCATTGATGAGCTCAATTTCTTCCGGGGAAAGGTGAATGGAGATCAGCTTTTTGAACGCTCCGGGCTGCAACAAAAGGTGTTTTTTCAAAGAAACAGAACCTCTTACAATCGCCGCAGCAGGATTATTAAGCTCATGGGCGAGGCCTGCTGACAATTTCCCAAGCGCCATCATTTTCTCATTCTGCTGCTCCAATTCAGTGAATTCGCGTACACGGGACGTCATTACGATCACCAGCGCCTGGGTAAGCTCATAATGCGAAATGATCAATTCGCGCATCAGCTCAACCGGGAACGTCATGATCTGCGTCAATTCCGTGCACTGGCCATAAGCCACGCCAACTTTTCCTCGCGAAAATGGCAGGGACCCGGTTATAGTGCCGGGAAGCAGCTCAGCAATAAATAGTTTTGCATTGTTTTGAATGCGGTATAACTCAATCCGGCCGGAAAAGATGACGTGGGTGCCGGTTAGAGGCTCGCCCGGCGATGTCATAAATTCGCCTTCCGGCAATTCGTAATGCTTACTTCTGTCGATCATCCATTGCAGCTGATCGTCAGGCACATCCTGAAAAACCTTGATGGCTTTCAGTTCTCCAACGGTGATATCCTTCATAAAATAAACGGCTTGACGTAACTCAATGTCCCAATTTCGAAATAATTGAGGATTTGACGGAAATTTTTTTACGCAAACCTGCCGAATTCGGCTGTGAAGCTATGCGGCCCCTCCTGAAACAACGCGGTTATAGAGCTTGTATTCAGGAAACCCGCTTATATGCTCGGCAAGACTGATCTCAACCCAATCGCGGTTTGCCTGATGCACAAAAACACCATTGCAAGCGGGAAATAGCGCTTTCAGAATCTCCATCGACGCTTCTTCCATATTTACTTCTTCATGGCCCAACTCGCCGGAGTGATAATAACCCCTGCAAAGTCCCATGGAAGTTTCAAATTCTATCTTAACCAAACTCCCCGAAAGCTCCTCTTGCAAACTTTCAACAATAATCTCTTCACGAAGGTCTTCCGCAGTTCCCAAAGTTTCCTCCTGTTCGCCAAGAATATCGATAATGCTCATCACAAAATGATTTGGTAAGCAACCAACAACGAAAAAACCATTCCTGCCAGCGGCTCAGCGCCAAGTCGGTATGATTATTTTATTCAATCGTTCCCACATCATCACGTTATGAAAGCAACGGATCGCATACATATTGGGACTTCCGGGTGGAGCTATAAGCATTGGAAAGGGATCTTTTATCCAAATGAAATGAAGCCGACCGATTACATTTCTTTCTATGCGGACCACTTTTCCGTCTCTGAGCTGAATGGTAGCTTTTACAAACTGCCTACCCAGGAAACAGTCCTAAAATGGATCACGATGGTGCCTGAGGATTTCCTGTTTTGTCCCAAAATGAGCCGTTATCTGAGTCATATGAAGAAGCTACATGACCCGGAAGAGCCCTTACAGCGCTTTTTCAACATTTTTGAACCAGTCAAACAACACCTGGGACCTGTGCTGATCCAGCTGCCTGATAATGTAAAGTTTAACGAAGCGGTTGTCAGGCCATTTTATGAATTACTTCAAAGCGATTACAGTGATTACCGTTTCGCCATGGAAGTAAGGGATGAATCCTGGTTCTCCGATGAAAGCCTCAAACTGCTGAAAAAACACAAGGTAACCCTCGTTTTCGCACAGTCGGAGAAGTTTCCCTATTATGAAGAAATCACTGCCAAAGACATCTTTATCCGCTTTCACGGCCCGGAATCGCTATATAGTTCTTCGTATTCCGATGAGACGTTGAAAGAATATGCACTGAAATTCGGCGAATGGGTTAAGCAGGGCCACGAGGTTTGGGCCTTTTTTAACAACGACGTCGGCGGTCATGCACTCCAAAACGGTGCGAAACTTAAAGAGCTTGTCGCCGAGCTGACAGACTAATGTTCCATTAAACCACTAAAACCATGAGCCTGACCAAATACAACGAGAAACGTTCCTTTGAAAAAACACCTGAACCAAAAGGCGGTAAAGCTGATTCGGAAGAACTCATTTTTGTCATCCAGAAACATCATGCGTCCAGGCTGCATTACGATTTCAGGCTGGAAATGGATGGTGTGCTGAAAAGCTGGGCGGTTCCCAAAGGCCCGTCGCTGGACCCGGCAACGAAGCGGCTGGCCATGATGGTGGAGGATCATCCTTATGATTATAAAGATTTCGAAGGCATAATCCCGAAAGGTAACTATGGGGCAGGCACGGTAATGGTTTGGGATGAAGGCACTTATGAGCCATTGGAAGAAGCAAAAACAAAGAAAGAGAAAGAAGAAATACTACTCAAAGAACTTTCATCCGGCTCCGTGAAGATCCGGATGAAAGGCAAAAAACTGAAAGGTGAATTTGCATTGGTCAAAACAAAAGGCATGTCGGAGAACTCCTGGCTGCTCATTAAGCACCGGGATAAATTTGCTTCGGACGCGGACATTACGAAAAAAGACAAATCGGTTATCTCAAACAAAACACTTGAAGGAATAAAAGCGACCACAGACAACGTTTACGGGGAATCGAAAGAAGACAAAAAGAAGGCCGATAAAGCCGAAAAAAAGAAAGATAAAGATAAGGAAGACGAAGCCGCTCCGATCGACGAATATATAGAGAATGAAAAGGATGATAAATCCGACGAAAAAAGTGCCGCAGCGCTCTTAAAGAAAGGGAAAAAAGCAGCATTTCCAGACGACATCGTGCCTATGCTCGCTACGCTCGTAGACGCACCTTTCGATGATCCCGGTTGGGAATATGAGGTCAAATGGGATGGTTACCGCGCCATTGCCTACATGAATAAAGGCGTTACAGAGCTGAAATCACGCAATAAAAAATCTTTCAACGACAAGTTCTATCCCATCCATGAAGGCCTTTGCGATTGGAAAATCAATGCGGTGCTGGATGGTGAAGTTGTTGTGATCAATGAAAAAGGCCATTCGGATTTTGGCGCTCTGCAAAACTGGCGGAGCGAGGCGGACGGTGAATTGATTTACTATGTGTTCGATATTCTTTGGTATGAAGGTAAAAGCCTGATGCATTTGCCGCTGACCGAGCGGAAAGCCATTCTGCAAAGCATTGTTACTGAGGACAGTCCGGTCCGGATTGGTTACAGCATTGCTTCGGAGGGAACCGCTTTTTTTGATGCTGCACGGGAAATGGGGCTTGAAGGCATTATCGCTAAACGATCAGACAGCCCTTATCTCGCCGGGCTGCGGACGAATGACTGGCTTAAAATCAAGGTTAACAAGCGGCAGGAAGTGATCGTTGCCGGTTATACGCGTAATGCAGGCACGTCAAAACATTTCAGCGCGCTGCTACTTGCTGCCTATGATCAGGGCGTTTTGCAGTATGTGGGGAAAGTGGGGACTGGTTTTAAGGATAAGCAGCAAAAGGAAATGCTGGAACTGTTTAAGCCGCTGGAAACAGAGAACAGCCCATTTAAGGAAACGCCGGACTACAACAAACCTTCCCGTTTCCGGCCCAATCCGCCCAAGGCAAATGCAACCTGGCTTAAACCGGAGCTGGTTTGTGAAGTAAGTTTTACAGAAGTGACTTCGGACGGCGTATTCAGGCATCCGTCATTTGAGGGAATGCGTGAAGACAAGAAGGCGAAAGACGTGGTCCGTGAGATAGAGCAGCCTACCGGGCAAGTGGTTGACGAGGAGAAGAAACCGGAAGCTAAGTCTGCCGAAAAGTCGGAGAAAAATGATGAAATTATTTCAAAGCCTGCAAAATCGAAACGTAAAACACTGCTTAATCCAACCGACGAGACGCAGGTCAGGAAAATCAATGGTAATGAGGTGAAGTTTTCAAACCTGAGCAAGATTTTCTGGCATCAGGAAAAACTAACCAAGCGAGATCTGATCAACTACTATTATCAGATAGCGCCTTTCATATTGCCCTACCTGGAAAGAAGACCGTTGTCTTTGAACCGCTATCCGAATGGGATTGACGGCAAAAGTTTTTATCAAAAAGATGTTACAGGTAAAGTGCCGGCCTGGGTGGAAACATTTCCTTACACTTCCAACGACGAAGAACAGGAAAAGAATTTCATGATATGCAATGATGAAGCTGCATTGCTATATATGGCTAATCTGGGTTGCATTGATATGAACCCCTGGAACAGCCGCACCAACAAACCCGACAACCCCGACTGGTGCCTGCTGGACCTGGATCCGGACACAACCAACACATTCGAACAAGTGATAGAAACCGCACTCGTTATCAAGCAGCTGCTGGACTCGTTGGACATTAAAAGTTATTGCAAAACCTCCGGCTCGACAGGCCTGCACATTTACATTCCGCTGGGCGCCAAATATTCGTACGATCAATGTCAACTCTTTGCGCAATGGGTTGCGAGCCAGGTGCAGCAGGAATTGTCTGGCTTCACCAGCATCGAGCGGATGACCAAAAACCGGAAGGGAAAATTGTACATCGATTATCTCCAGAACAGGCCAAAGGCAACGCTTGCAGCCCCCTATTCAGTGCGGCCCAAGCCAGGCGCAACGGTGTCGATGCCGCTGCACTGGGAAGAGGTAAAGATTGGTTTGCAGCTGCGCCATTTTACGATTCTGAATGCAATGGACCGGTTGGAAAATGAAGGAGATCTGTTTCAACCCGTGCTTGGCGAAGGCATTGACCTGGAAGCGGCGATAGGAAAAATCGAGGCGGAAAATAAGGAATGACACGGGTCTTTTTGCCCGTGTTAACGATCACACATCCCGGACCGGGGATATCCGATAAAATCAGTTCGCCGAAAGCATGATTTATTGATTTTTTGGATATATATTGTAATTATACTCTGTATTTACCTCCACGATGTGCCCGAATAACTAAATTCAGAAATATGGATTTGAGCTTGGTTAATGGAAAGGTCCTCGACAAGACCTGGAATGCTACGCAACCTGCTGCACGTGTCGGAAATTGGGAGGATCGGTTCGAGTCCCTTGTGCAGACCGTCGATGGAATTGTTTGGGAGGCCGATGTGGCAACATTGGAATTTTCCTTTGTAAGCGACCAGGCCGTCCGCATTCTTGGCTACGCACCCGAAGTCTGGATAAACACGAAAAATTTCTGGCAGGACCGCATCCATCCGGATGATCGCGAGCAGGCGATCGGCTATTGCCACCGCCAGCTCCGGGACGGGAAAAATCATATTTTTGATTACCGCATGATTTCCGCAACCGGCGACATTGTGTGGCTGAAAGACATTGTTGCCGTCATTAAAACCAATGGTGTGCCAACGCTATTGCGCGGTGTAATGGTGGATGTTACGGAAAACAAGCGCTTTGAAATCCTGGAACAATTAGAAAAGAAGATTCTCGATTTAAATTCCGATAGAGAAATTCCGCTTCAAAAAGTGCTTTCTGAGTATCTCTTGGGCATTGAGCATATCTATCCGCGCATGAAATGCTCGATAACCGGCATTGTGGATGGTAAACTGGACAACTGGTCATCCCCGAGCCTCCCAATTGCTTACACCCAGGCACTAGATGGTCTGGATATCGGGAATAATCACGGGTCTTGCGGAACTGCCGCCTATCTGAAAGAAAAAGTGATTTCCAGTGATATCGCGAATGACCCGCGCTGGGCAAATTACCGGCAGCTGGCGCTTCCTTATCAACTTCTGTCTTGCTGGTCGCACCCCATTCTGGATTCCGAAGGTAATGTTACCGCAACTTTTGCCATTTATTACGACCACATTAAAACACCGGATGAAGATGAGCTGAATGTGATAGACCGGGCCGTTGCGATTTTAAAAATGATCCTGGAAAACAGGAAGAATTCCGAGATAATCACATCCAGCAACTCGCGGCTCAGGAATTATGTGGAAGAAATAGCGTTCCTGCAATCGCACGTGGTGCGTGCCCCGCTGGCACGGCTCATGGGCATTGTGGATCTCATCAAAAACTACGAGCACACAGACATTGAAAAACAGGAACTCCTCGATCATCTGCTAATGTCGGCCAAGCAGCTGGATGATGTGATCCGCGACATTGCCCGAAAAGCGGGTGAGAAAAGTGTTTAAAATCCAAATCTCACTCCAAGTGCCAGGTTCACAATGTCGGACGGACGCAGGTAACCGGTATTCTGGACATAACTGATCAGTAACAAATCATAGGTCCCCAGCTCATAATACAATTCCACTGACCGCTGGCGATTCTTGATCGAGACATCCTTTCCTATTTTTCCACCGATATATGCGCCCGGCCGCAAAGATGTTGCCCACCAGTAATAGCCAACGGGATAATGTTCGGGAAGTTTCGTATTGAACTGTGTTCCGAATGTATAGCTCAGATAAAAACCAAGTGAAAACGGTTTGATATAATAGTCGCTTTTCAATGGAATGCTCCTTGGCGAGTAAGTGGTTTTGAGCGTGGTGCTTATCAGACCGTCGCCGCCAAATTTCTGGGGCAGAAAACCAAATAACAAGTCGGTTTCCAATGTTTTGTTACGAGAAATGTAACCCGGCCCGCCCGACAAAAACCCAATGTTCCCGGCGAATTGCAATTTGATATGATCCGGCATAAACCACTTCCGTTTCGCATCCACATCATCGCGGATTTGTGCAGAGCTTGTTAGTGGCGTAAGGAGGATAAGTAGTAAAATTATTTTTTTCATGGCATTCAGTATTCAATTCTTTCTGCCTTATAGCCACCTTTCCAGGTTGTCAAAAGCCAATATCCCCGCTCTCCCATGGCGGTTGTTAGGTAGTAATGCACACCGTCGTTGTAAAACGTTCCGTCCTTGAAAGTGTGCTGGTGACCGTAAAGTGTAAACTTTACATTCTTGTCATTCGCAAGCAGCCCGGAATAATCATCGGCCAATGCCGGGTCGAAATCCCCGTCGAACGGCGGGATATGCGCCACGACGATCGCATTCTTATTGTCCGGATTATCGGCGAGTTGGGATTGCAGCCAGTTAATGTTGGGAACCGAGCCGTTGAAAACGTATTCCCTTGAATTTGTATTAATAAAAATAAACTTGTTGTGCCCGTACTCGAACGAGTAATCCATAGGGCCGTAGATTTTTTTGTAGGCCGCGGGACCATTCGCAACAAGATCGTGATTCCCGATAACGGTCAGGTAAGGGCAATTAAGCTTGACCATAATCTTATTCACCCATTTGAATTCCTGCGAAAGCCCGAAGTCCGAAATGTCACCGGCATGCACGACAAAGGCCACATCCTTCTGACTGTTCGCACTTTTCACAAAATCATCTGTCTCGTCATACCAGCGCTGCGTGTCACCCATTAGGATAAACCGTAGCGTGTCCTTTACAGGAATTGCCTGGATGCGGTCGATGTTTTTTTGATTTAAATTGGTCTCGTTTTCCTTAAAAATGACCTGATTGGGATTGTACTGAAATACGCCTTCACAAGCTGTTAAAGTCATTCCCCAAACGAGCAGCAGAGCTTTTGGAAAATTTTTCAAAGTATGGCTAATAATAATGAGTTAATCAAACGGGCCTTTAAGGCTGTTAGGTAACCGAGAACCAACGCTTATAATTCCACAAAAAACCGCTATTTCGATCCTGTCCGGCATTTATTTGCGGCACGATTATTGCAATTCGGTTTTGACCTTACAATAAACCAATATGAAAATCAAGACCATCCAAACGCTAGCACTGCTAGGACTCCTCTCTGTTGCCATGCCGCTAACCGCGCAAGTCGTGTCACGGGATTCCCTCAACACATTAAAAGAGCAGAAAGAGAGTATTGAGCTGAATAAAAAATTAAACGAGCGCAAAACCGAGCTCGCGAAGCTGGAAAACGAACTGGACGGCGCCACCCGGGATGTTGAAAAAACAGCGGAACAAGCGCAGCGATCAGCCGATGATAATCAGAAAAATGCGGAGCGGCTGGGCAGCGACCCTCAGGATAAGAAGCTCGCGCGCCGTGCGGGGAATAGCGCAAGCGGCGCCCGTAAAGACGCCAAGCGCGCCCGAAAAGCGTCGGATCATCTGGATGATCTGAGAAAAGACATTGAGTCATTGAAGAGAAAGATAGCTGATGACGAAGCTAAATTAGCCAACATGCCTGGCGGATCTTCTTCAAGGTAATCACATGATCCTCTTCTTTTTAGCGGGTGTATCCAATATTTTGGATGCTCCCTTTTTTTGTGATTCCGCGGCATGCTTTTTTATTAAAAAACGGCATATATCAACAACCAATAATCATGGCTACTACAACAGCAAAATCCGATACTAAAAAGGCGGCAACAAAAACCGCAACAAAGGCAGCACCGAAAGCTGCCGCCAAATCAGAACCGAAAAAATCGACGGCTTCGGCTGCTAAGTCCACAGCAGATAAAGCGACAACGAAAACGGCTGCCAAGAGCGATTCAAAAAAGTCGGCAACTCCGGCTTCTAAAAGTTCAGCAGACAAAGGTGAAACAAAGTCAGCATCCAAGACGGGCTCAAAAACAGCGTCTAAAACGGCTTCCAAGAGCAGCGCGAAGAAAGACAGCGACTCTGATTCCAAATCCAACACCACAACCGACCATGAAGAGATTCGCGCCTGGGTCGAACAGCGAGGTGGAAAACCAGCGATGGTGAAAGGTACGAATAAGAAAAAATCAGAAACAGGCATACTGAGAATTGACTTCCCTGGTTACACAGGAAAAGACACGCTCGAAGAAATTGGCTGGGACGAGTTCTTTGAAAAGTTTGACGAAGGAAACCTACAGTTCCTTTATCAGAGCGAAACTGCCGATGGAAAAGAGAGCAGATTCAATAAGTTTATTTCAAAGTAAGGTTATATCAAATTTGAATTAGTTAATTGTTATTTTAAAGATCAGCTTTACGAAGCAGAGAGGCTATGAGTGTTCATGGCCTCTTTTGATGTCCGTACTATTAATACTTTTTGTAATAACTATACATTATGTTAATATTAAAAGTAATTTACATTAGTCATAAGCAGCTGTAAAAAGATGCTTATTTAAATGCCATTAATTCGGTGGAAACATTATTTTTGATGCGTCAACTGCGCCAACCGTTATTTTTGAATGACTTCGGAATTTCTTCAAAAGCACAAAGCAACAATTCTTTACGGGATATCGCTGGCCATGCTGCTGTTCCTTTTAAAGTGGCTGGAACTGCGGTTTATCATTATCAATCATATCTTTGAAATCTACGCAGGCGCCATTGCATTGCTTTTCACAGGCCTGGGCATTTGGATCGCCATGAAACTGACCAAGCCCAAAGTTGAGACGGTTGTGATAGAGAAGGAAATTTTTATTGAAAGCAAGAGTTTTCAGTTCAATGAGCAGCAACAGGCATTACTGGGACTAAGCAAAAGAGAGCTCGAAGTGCTTAATCTGATCGCGGAAGGACTGAGTAATCAGGAAATTGCCGGGCAGCTTTTTGTTTCCCTTAACACGGTTAAAACCCACTCTTCGAAATTGTTCGAAAAAATGGAAGTCAAGAGCCGCACCCAGGCCGTCGAAAAGGCCAAACGCCTGAGCCTCATCCCCTAGCGGCCAATCATACTTTGGCATGAAAAAGTCTCTTTAAAGGTAAAATCACCCAAAAGTATGAGTTAATTTAGCGATTGACTCGCCAATTTTGCTGCCCAACCAAACCAAACGATCGCGTTATGAGAAAAATAATCCTTGTCTGCGGAACCATTGCCGGGATCATTGTGTCGGTGTTCATGGTGTTGTCCATCGCCGTCTGTTATTCCAGCAATAATTTTGAAGGGAACATGCTGCTGGGCTATGCGGCCATGCTCCTCTCCTTTTCATTAATTTTCGTAGGTGTCCGGAATTTCAGGGATAAATACAACGGCGGTTTCGTTTCATTCGGCAAGGCATTTCAGATAGGTCTTTATATTTCTTTAATCGCCTCGACCATTTACGTGATTGTCTGGCTGGTAGATTACTATTTATTCGTTCCGGAATTTATGGAACGTTACGCAACGCACGTTATGCGGGAATTACAGCAGGAAGGCGCAAGCGCGCAGGAGTTGCAGGCAGAATCTGTCAAAATGGATGGATACCGCGAAATGTATAAAAATCCATTGATGGTCATTTTATTTACCTACTTTGAAATATTACCCGTAGGCCTTATCGTATCATTGATTTGCGCGCTGATCCTGAAAAAGAAACCCACGCAATCGCTTCCCGCCGCCTGATTTCAAATTCTAAATCTTAAACAATTCAAGCAAATGAAAATCATTGTAACCAGTGTGATGGTCAACGACCAGGAAAAAGCAAAGCAGTTCTATACCGAAAAATTGGGATTTGTAGTAAAAAATGAGATTCCCATCGGAGAGTACAAATGGCTGACCGTTGTATCACCGGAAGACGATCACAAGGTGGAATTGCTGCTGGAACCGATTGCTTTCGGGCCTGCGAAGGTGTATCAGAAAGAATTGTTTGATGCACATATCCCTGCCACCATGTTCGGTGTCGATGATATCAGAGAAAGTTATGAAAAGCTGGTGAAACTGGGGGTAATGTTCACCGGAGAGCCCAAAACAATGGGTAATGTTACGATTGCAGTGTTCGATGACACTTGCGGAAACCTGATCCAGATCGCCGAGCAACATTAGATCAATTGCTTCCGGCGTTTCGACAGATTGGGATAGCCTGTATGTTTTCTGTATCCCAAAATAAAATATAGTGTGCGTATAGGTTAAAGCATAGTGTGTGTACCAGAACTTTATTAAGCCGTCACAAATAAACGTTAATAGAATTTTGTTCTCAAAGCCGTTGATTGACTGGTGAGGTTGAGTTAGTAATCGGTAAATTGAGGGTCAAATGTCCAACACTGGTGTTTGGAACAGATAGTAAAACTTTCACAGCAACGCCTTTACAAAAGAAGTTAGAAAACTGACTTAACGTTTAAAACTTTCCTCTTTTGTAAAACAAATCATTACTATGAAAATTATTATCATCGGCGCTACCGGGACCATAGGTAAGCACGTCGTAAAAGCATTGGAAAACGGCAATGAGATTATTCAGGTCGGTTCAAAAAGTGGCGACTTCCAGGTGGACATCGCGGATGCAGCTTCTATCAAAGCCCTGTTTGAAAAAGTCGGCCCATTCGACGCGGTGGTGAGCACTGCCGGATACGGCCATTTCGGCCCGCTCGCCGACATGACTGAAAACGAGTTTCGCGCCGGAGTGGACAGCAAGCTGATGGGTCAGGTTAACCTAGTGCTGATCGGCCAAAAGTACATTAATCCAAACGGCTCATTCACCTTAACATCGGGAACCATGGGAGACGATCCGATTATTCTGGGCGCTGCGGTGAGTGCAATAAATGGTGCGATTGACGCCTTTGTGAGGGCCGCCGCTATCGAGCTCAAAAATGGTGTTCGGATCAATGCAGTCGGACCGGATGTAGTGGAAGAGTCGCCCGGATATTTCCCATTTTTCCCTGGCCACGTGCCTGTTTCAATGCATCGCGTTGCACAAGCTTATGTCAAAAGCGTAGCAGGCGGTCAAACTGGGCAGAATTATAAGGTTTTGTAAAACACCTGGTCA
The DNA here is from genome assembly GCF_000428845.1 of Dyadobacter alkalitolerans DSM 23607. GTDB lineage: Bacteria > Bacteroidota > Bacteroidia > Cytophagales > Spirosomataceae > Dyadobacter > Dyadobacter alkalitolerans. The sequence continues at coordinate 95,735 of NZ_AUAS01000015.1, forward strand.
GAAACTGCCGTAGATTATAATCAAAAAGAGGTTGCATGTTCGCAACCTCTTTTTGCTAGTGAGCCTTTATCTGCTTATAACCCAATTGAAGGGCAGCTTTAAGTTCTTCAAGCCGCAGCGGTTTAGACAAATAATGATCCATTCCTGCCTGCAAACAAGCTTCCTTGTCTTCACGCATGGCGTTGGCAGTCATAGCAATGATGAAAGGCTGGCTGATAGTCGCGCTTCTGATCTTCCTGGTCGCTTCCAAACCGTCGAGTACAGGCATCTGCACATCCATAAAAACAACGTCGAAGTTGGTCGAAACGGCTTCCTTATAAGCCTCAGCTCCGTTGCGGCTGATGGTAGGACTGTAACCGAGTTTTCGCAGAATGCTCACAAACAACTTCTCATTGACAGCATTGTCTTCGGCCAGCAGAATGTTCAAGGGGTAATGCTGCTCAAACTCAGTAGTAAGATTCAGTGTGTTTTGCGGCTCGGGAGCAGCTTTCATTTTGTGCCCCAATTTCAGAATTAACTGAATGGTTTTTTCCAGATGCGCATGTTTAACAGGCTTTGTAAGCACTTGTGCGAACAGTGCTTTCTCGTTTTTACCCGAATCATCACCCACCGAACTCAACAATATGATGGGAAGCTCCGGATGCCGCTGCCTGATTTGTGCAGCCAGTTCAATGCCATCCATTTCGGGCATCTGCTGGTCTGTGATTACCATATCGAAATGCTGGCCGGCTTGCAGATAAGCCAGCGCCTGGGCTGCCGATGATGCCAGCGTACAAGACAGTTTCCATTGGTGCATTTGCATTTCAAGAATCCTCCGGTTCGTGCTGTTATCATCAACAATCAGAACAGATTTTCCTTCATTTTCTGCCAGGGGCAGCAAAACATTTTGCTTCGAAGGCATGCTGGCAATGCCCGCCATAATAGTAAAATAAAAGCAAGATCCGCTGCCAGGGATGCTTTCCACCCATATGGTGCCGCCCATTAGGCCAATTAACCGCTGACAAATGATAAGTCCCAGACCAGTGCCACCGTATTTGCGGGTATGGGAAGAATCTACCTGCGAAAATGCCACAAACAGCTTACTAAGCTTGTCTTCGGGAATGCCTATCCCCGTGTCCCGGATGCTAAATTGCAACTCGACCTGATCACCGGCAATCTTTTTTGCCTGCTTAATGCTCAGAAATATTTCCCCTGATGCCGTGAACTTGATCGCATTGCCGACCAGGTTAATCAGCACCTGCCTCAGCCGATGGCTGTCCGCGTTGATTTGCGAAGGTGTGTCCACGTCTATCTCATAAACCAGGTCCAGGCCTATTTCTGCCGCTTTGGAAGCAAACAAATCCAAAACACTTTCAACACATTCCCTGAGGTCGAAATCCAGATGCTCCAACTCCATATTCCCGGATTCGATTTTGGAAAAATCCAGGATATCGTTAATAACCGTGAGCAGGCTATCGCCGCTTTTGATGATGGTCTCCGTATACTCGGCCTGCTCGGTCGTCTGGGCGGTTTGCGAAAGCAGCATCGCCATGCCCATCACGCCATTCATCGGCGTCCGAATCTCGTGGCTCATGGTTGCCAGGAAAACGCTTTTGGCAACATTGGCCTTCTCGGCGTCCTGACGAGCAAGCTGCTCCTGCTGGTTTTGTATTTGCAATTGAGTATTTAGCTCTTGAAGTCGATGCGTCTGGTTCAAAATTTCCTGTTTTTGCAGGTTTATTTCATTCGTCCTTTCTGTGACTTGCGAAACCAATGCCTCTTTCTGTGACTTGATAACACGCATCCTGATTCTGTACAAACCAAGCAGCAACGCTATCGCCAGCGCCCCGCAGCCCAGTTTGAACCAGATTGTTTGCCACAAGGCCGCCGCAACATGCACCCGCACCTGCGCTCCCTCTTTGTTCCATATTCCATCATTATTAGCCGCTTTGACCCGAAAAACATAGTCGCCCGGATCCAGATTGGTGTAAGTTGCCTTCCTCGCCGTGCCGCTGAATGTCCAGTCTTTGTCAAAACCTTCGAGCATGTATGCATATTTGTTTTTTTCAGGCATCGTATAGTTGAGCGCTGCAAATTCAAATGCTAACACCGATTGCTCATGGGTAAGATTAATCTGCGTGGCTTGAATGGCTGCTTTGTCCATTGAAGTGTCCTTACCGGCCGCAACGGGCTTGTTGAACAACAAAACTTCGGTAATGTAAACAGGTGGCAAATGTGTGTTATCAGTCAGTTTGTCAGGATAAAAAGAAGTAAAGCCTCTTACCCCGCCGAAAAACATTTCACCGTCCTGCGTTTGAAAACAGGAGTTACTTTTAAACTCGTTACCCTGTAAGCCGTCGGCAAGCCCGAAGTTTCTGAATGTTTTATTTTTTGGATCAAAATCACTCAGACCATTATTGGTACTCAACCAGAGATGCCCTTTCTTGTCCTCTAAAATGCCATATATAACATTGCTGGCAAGTCCCTGTTTCTCTGTAAAAGAAGTAAATCGGTTGTTGTCAGGATCAAATCGATTTAAACCACCGCCCAATGTCCCGATCCATAAACTGCCATCCCGCGACTGTTGTATAGTCTGTATTTTATTGTTAGACAGCGCGTTGTGATTGTTGTGGTGGGCATGAAACCGCTTAAAGCCTTTGGTCTGCGGGTCAAAGAGGTTGAGCCCCTGGAAAGTTCCTACCCAGATTCTCCCTTGCCGGTCTTCGAAAACTTTGGTCACAATATCGCTGCTGATGCTGGCATCGTTGGCAGGATCGTGCTGGTAATGTGTGATGTGTCCGGTTTTAGGATCGTAAAAATCAAGTCCGCCATTCCATGTGCCCAGCCATATGCCACCCTGCCGGTCTTTGAAAATATTGTTGACATCCGCGGTGGTAAGGCTGTAAGGATTGGCCGGAGCCGGTAAATGATGCGTAAATGTTCCGGTGCGTGTATTGAAAAAATCAAATCCACCCATGTGATACGCAAGCCCCAGCATATCATCAGAAATTCGCGTTATGGAGATCACATAATTATTGCTGGGTGAGTTGGGGATGGCTGGATCATGCCGGAAATTTGTAAACTTTTTGGTTTTCCTGTTGAAAAGGTTCAGCCCTCCCCCGTCTGTTCCGATCCAGACTTTATCAGGATCTTTATCTCCGCAAATGCTTAAAACCAAATTGTTACTTAATGTATTGCTGAGCGCGTTTGTCTTGCGGTAGGTGGAAAACTTTTTGCGGAACCGGGATAAAAAATTGACCCCACCAGAATACGTGCCTACCCAAAGGTTATTGATCCGGTCGCGGTAAATGCAGTAAACCGAATTGTCACTCAGGGCCGTGTTGTCGCCCTCAATGTGGCCTATCCTCTGGAACAGGCCGGTTGTTTGATTGAAAATGCTGATGCCGCCGTTCTCTGTGCCAATCCAGAGCTTGCCGTCCGAATCCTGGGCGATTGAAAGGATATCATTGTGCGAGATGCTCAGGCTGTCGGCGGGATCGTTCAAGTAACTTTTAAAATCTCCGCTGCCTGTTTCCAGCATGGAAAGCCCGCCACCGCGCGTGCCCACCCAAATGTTGTCATTTTTATCCTTATACAGGACTTTGATCCAATTGGAATGCAGCCGCCCCTGGCTAGTCCTTCCGCTATAAGCCCGGAAGCGCAGTGTTGCCGGATCAAAGATGTATAGCCCTTGCCTGGTGCCGACCCAAAACTTCCCTTTCGAATCCTCTGCAATGCAAGTTATATTGAGCGGCTTCCTATACGCGCTGTTATCGGGACTAGCCTGTAAAAACACCTTGGCTTTGTCCTTTTCGGTGTCCAGCAACACCAGGCCCTCATCTGTGCAGAGCCATAATTTCCCTGCCCGGTCTTCAAAGATTTTATTGACAGAACGCGTGCCCAATATCCCGCCGAAGCGCACGAAGCGGTCTTTGTCAAAATCGAAGCGGTTTAGTCCGCTGGAAGTTGCAACCCAGAGTCGTCCGTGGCGGTCTTCAAGCAAATCGAGAATGTAGCTGTCGTTAACGCTGCGCGGATCGCTTTGGTCGTGCTTATAATGTTTGAATGTGTATCCGTCGAACCGGTTCAGGCCGTCATCGGTGCCGAACCACATGAAGCCTTTTTTGTCCATCACGATCGAAGCAACGTGGCTCTGGGAAAGTCCGCGGCTTGTCGTCAGCTGTCTGAATCCCATGCCCTGCCCCATAACCAAAATGGGCAAAAGCAGAATTATTAACAGCTTGATGAGGGTATAGCGTTTCTTCAAAAATGGGTTGATATACGATATGACGTAAACTAATAGTAAATGTAATATTATATACCATGTAATAATAATTGTGTAGGTATAGAAGTTAACCGTCACAAAACTATCAAAGCAAAAAAGCACTTATAAGTTTTACCTTACAAGTGCTTTCGGACAACCGGGATTTGTACCCATTCTCCAAAAACCGTTACACCATTCCAGCTGGAAGCAATACCAAAAAAGCCCTAACCAAAGCCGAAGTATTAAAGATCATGGAATACCAGTGTGCACCCGGCATGGAGCAACGAAGCCGAAACCTATGGGTATTTTCCTATTTATGCAATGGGATGAATATCAATGATATCTGTCGATTGAAATGGGAGGATATTCAGTCTGACAAGTTGCCTTATGTTAGGCAGAAGACCGCCAGGAGCAGAAAGAGCAACCAAACCCGTATTAAGGTTACGCTGTTCCCCGAAACGCTGGCAATCATAGAAAGGTGGGCAGGCACAGACCGACACCCCAAAAAACACATTTTCCCATTCCTTGAAAATGATATGCCGGTTTTAAGAGAGCGGATTATCATCAGCCAGGTCATTAAGATCACCAATCAATATATGAGAGGGATTGCCAAAGAGCTTGAAATCGAAAGTGACGTTAATACGTATAGCGCCAGGCACTCTTTCGCAACAATCCTTCTTCAATCAGAAGCACCACTTGCATTCATTAGCCAGTCGCTTGGTCACACTTCAATTTCCACCACGGAAAGCTATGGGTAGTTTTGATGATGAAAAAAAAAATATCTAAGCGCGCTGTTGTAGTTTTTGACTTTCAGCATCGTCAATAGAAACAATAATGAAATTTCAAAGCATGGAAGTCTTTAAAGCTGGCTATGACATCACTCGTCAGACCCCACATTTCTCGTTGCAGTTTGCAAAGCGATTGCAGATTTTAAAGGACCTGGCCGTCATCGACATCATTGGCGCAAATCCTGGGAGACGAAAAGCATATCTGGATCAAACAAAGAAGCTTCAATCCCTATTCAATAGGTTTTGGGAGAGTTATTTCGCCATTACCCTGGGAATGGCGAAAATTTCCAGGACAACTTTTTGCTGGTTATCGAATTCGCTGAAATCTTTTAAACCGATCTGTTAGAGCCCAATAAAACAGATGCCATCATAACGCCAGAATTTGTGGAAGATCTTTGTGATTCAATCCGGGAAAGGGAGGAGAGCTCGGCGGGTTTTATCGCAGAAGTTACTGCGCTCGAAAAAACAGAAGATCAAGATTGGGAGATAGAAAAGATAAGTGATGGAGAACCAACACCAATACGAATCCGCCCTGCTGTGGCGAACCTTGACTTCAACTTGAAAATACAATAGCGACTACACTAAACCCGGTATAGCGCAGCAGCAAGCTTAATGCTGCTGCTGCTTTGCTTTACCATTTACCAATGCTGCCAGATCTAACGCATTCGTTGCAAATGCCTTCCAGCAACAGCCGGGATTGTTGAACGCGGCCAATTGAGGCTATCTGCTGGATGTAGGTTTCGGGAAGGGTTGGAAGCGCAGTAATGCCTTCACAACTGCTGCATTTAAAATGTGGGGTAAGTATCCCTTCCTGTTTTGTTTTTGCTTGCCGGAAATGAAACTGGGCAACACCTTCTGCATCAACAAGTCTTGTAAGCAGGTTCGCACTAACCAGGTCGAGCAGCGTCCGGTACAAACTCACCCGGTCAATCTCATAGTTAAGCAAGCATTGCAAGCGCCCATGGGACAGTGATTTGTGCTCCCGCAGGAAAACGTCCAGAACGGCAATGCGGTTGGGCGTTGGACGCACCTTGCTTTTAATCAAAAGCTTTTTTACCTGGGCCATAAAAAAGTGATGAAGTAAGCCAGCCTACTTTAAAAGCCGGCAAGTTGCTTGCGGGTATGGTAAAATGCTTGTGGACATTGGTATTTTTAGCGCCCTTGTCCCATGTGATTTGTTTTTTGGATTTATTGGGCGAACAAGGGCATGTTACAGCCTGGATGCTATTGGATCTTGATGCTAATGCCCCTGATCGTCTGCCATCCTTCCTTGTCTGTCAGGCGGATCATGAAGTGGTAGTCGCCTGGGTCAATGCCCGCAGGGACCTTGATTGTCTGGCTCGCTTCAAATCTTTGCTGGCTGGGGTCAATGTCAAAGCTTTTGATCAAAAGGAAAGGATTGACTGGTTTCTTGACCGGATCCATATTGCAATCACTTACTTCTGTACTATGGGTGTGGTGATCGAAATTGTGATGGATATCCACACTATAAGAGCCCAGTGCGATATTGTCAGAGAATGTTGCCTTGAAGGTGAATGCTTCGCCTCGTTTAAGGGTGCTGCACTGAATGGGGAAAGTGCCTGGGGCTTCCGCCTCAATGACAGGATAATCGGTATCTATTGCGGGCTCATCTCTATCGCAACCAACAGCGGCTAATGCAATCACTGCTAACAGAATAAATTGTCGGAGTTGTTTCATGTTGTTTTTAAGAATGGACCGGTGCATGGCTCACCGGCCCGGCGGTTTTTAGTTGTGGTTGATAATCAAATTACCATTGGTGATGGACAACGTTAATTGTAATCGATTCCAAAGGGGATTGCCTTATGGATCGTCTGGTTGGTGGTCACATTCTTATAGATCACGACCAGATTGTAATCCCCGCTTTCCCAGGCCTTACCACCACTGATCGCATTCTTCGTTGGTGCATTGTTGTCCTTCTCAGCTCCAATGATCAAATCAGGAATGTTACGAATGACCGTATAGGTTTCCATATCAAATTCTGAATTGCCAAAGTCCTGAACGGTTTTCTCATCCTTATGCTCATGTACATCATATACAATGGCTTTGCTCAGGTCAACTTCCTCAATAGTCTGCGGGTTGTAGTTTGCCGACTTCTTGATCAGTAGCAGATACAGCTTCCCATCCCCTTTCACAAAAGAAATATTGGCCTGTACCTGAATGGTATCCCCTTTTTTGTAGCGCTCGGTGGGGAAACTATCTTTATCAGAATGATAGTCATACATCGGGTTCCAGTTTTTATGCATCCATAACCCTGTAAACATGGGCCTTACCGGAAGACTTTCCCGGGTGTAGATTTCAAAGTCCCGCTTCACTTCAAGCCTGGAACCGTTCTCATCGACAACAGTCACCACAAGCTCATACTTGCCTTCGACAGCATCTTTGGGAAGGTTGAAATGCTTGTGAACATTCGTATTCTTTAAGCCCTTATACTGGTCCCAGGTAATCTCATGTTTCCAGGGTTTAGTGTAAGTTTCTCCTTCTTTGGGCAAGATACCGACTTTGACTGTATCAATTTTATCAACCGCTAAAATGTCAGCTTCAAAGTGGAAATCTTCGCCAATTACACCAATACCAGCATTACCCAGTCCCAGTTCCAGGTTTTCCAGAGTTGGTTTTGGAAGCTCGGGTTCAGGCTTGGGTTCTGGCTCAGGATCGTTGTTATCACAAGCCGCCAGGGTCAGCATGATCATGAGAAGTGCTGAAAGAAGTACGGATAGGCTTTTGGGCTGGCGCTTAACTAAATTGTTTTTCATGGCTAATAGTAAGCTCGGTTTATTTGTCAAAGTGTTCTTCAAATTCATTTTCTTTTCCAGCCTGGTCAACTACCTTTAAATGCACATGGTAGTGGCCCACTGGCGCTGCGGTGATATCGACATGCTTATGAAACTCAAAGGCCGTTTGACCTACCATGGCAGCATCTTTGAATTCAAATTCCTTTTCCCATTTGTCCCCATGGACTTCCACAGTTACTGATGCGATTTTGTTGGGTGCTGCAATAGCTGCTTCCAGGTGCAGTCCTTTTCCGGCATCTTCCACTTCAACGGCAAAGCCAGTAAGTGCAGGCAGTGTCGGGTCTTTGATCACTTCCAGCTCCGAGTCGATCTCTGCTTTGTTACCATTCTTATCAAAAACAGTCATATGCAGGTGGTAATCTCCCAGTGCGGCACTGGCAGGAACATCAATATGCTCATGCAGTTCTGCATTTTTAAGTCCCGAAAGACCAGTTGTGTAAACCGTATCCAGCTCCCAGCCACTTCCATTCTCAGGGTGGATTTCCAGTTGCACGCGGTCGATGTCGCCTGGTGCTACGATCTGCGCCTCGATATGAAAGTCGCTGCCCGCCTGGGCTTGTTTGTTGTTACCCGACCCGATTTCAACATTCGAGATCGTTGGTGCGGCCACGTCTACATCATCATCGTCGTTACAGGAAGCGAAAAGTGCCCCGGCCAATAGCAGGGCAAGCATTGATTTGATTTTCATTGTTTTGGATTTATGGTGAGTAATAGAATTTGCATGAAATTAACTTTGGGCTTTTGCTTTGAAGGCAAAAGGAATTTTAACGGCCAGCACGACATTGCGGCCTGCTTCGGGCAGACCAATCAGACGGTAAAAGCTGGTATGGTTTAAATAGCGCTTGTTCAGCACATTTTGTACTTGCAGGCTAACATTCATCAGTTGCTGGCCGATTTTCAGGCTTCCGCCCGCTGAAAAGTTAAAGACCTGATAAGCAGGCGTTGGCCGCTCAGGGGGCACAATCCGGTTTTGGCTGGCCGAAAGCCGGCAGTCGATGGTAAAGTAAGCGCTGGTCAGAGGCCCCTCCCACTGCGGCTCATAGGTCAGGCTCACAAGCGCAGATGGCGGCGGCGCGAAAGGCAAGCCGTAGCCCCGCTTGGCCCCGGAAAGCTGTTTGCTGAAAAGATATTCAGCTGCAAGCCCTGCTTTCCAGCTTTTTAAAAAGCTGTATGAGACCTGCAACTCCGAGCCGTAGCGCATCACCCTGCTCTGCGCGTAGTTGAAAACCTGGTTACCAGCACCATAGAAATAATCATGTTGGGCGGTAGGGTTTAGAAATATGTAGTTAGGAAAATAATTGAAGAACGGCGTGAGCTGCGCAGTGAGCTTTTCACTATTAACCCCTACGCCAAGATCTAATTGATACGATTTTTCGGCTGAAAGTGAAGGATCGCCTTTTTCATACCGGAAGTAATGATAATTGACCCCGTTTGCGGCCAGCTCTTTGGCTATCGGCATCCGGAAGCCGGTTCCCGCATTCAGTTTCAGAAAGAATTCACCCGGTGTATAATTCAGACCCCCAGACCAGTTGATACTATTAAATCTGCGCGTAATGGCGTCTGCGCGCGTAAGGTAGGTGGTCGTGCCGCTTTCTGATTGGGTTGTGAACCAATCTTTGTATTCCTTAATATCAATGCTTCCATAATCGTACCGGATCGCACCTTGAATGAGAAGCTTTTCATTGACCTTAAATTTATCCAGGATAAAAGCGCCAGCGCTGCTTTGCGAGAATGCCGGGATCAAGAAGCCCCAGCCACCGATGGTGTTGTGCTGATGCTCTCCGCTTGCACCAATGGTCAGCATGTGCCTGTCTATAAGAAGCTCATTTTTAACATTGACTGAGAAAACGCTCTTGTCATACTGCCGCTCCAAGGTTTCCGGCGCAGACTGCTCGGATGGATAAACCGGTGGCATGTAGCCATGGTTGACATACTGACTGTGCTCCTGACGGAAATTATGCTGATAACCCAGCTCGACATTCAGCCTGTTTTTCCCGTAGCGAAATTCAGTCCGGTTGATCACTTTGGTATGTGAAACCTGCTGAGAGGGTAGCTGGATGTCCCTGGATAAACGGTCGTGCAGATCCAGGTCAACGCGCCGCGGCTCCAACCCATGCGCATTAGCAAAAAAGCCGCTTTTGCTGGATGTATTGCTGATGTAGAATATCGATTCAAACGGCGCTGTAATCCAGCCCGCCCGCAAGTGCAGGTTCCGCTCCTCCCCTGCCGTATTACGCAGCCTGTTCTTGTAAAGCGCGACCCCATAATCGTAAACAAATATAGAATCCACGGACACACGGTAGTCTCCATACGTTTGCCATGTCATACGGGCATCAGCAAACAGGCGGTCTTTTCTGCCATACAAATTAAATGAACCACCATACAGACCGTTGTTGCTTTTGGCTGTCAGATCCACGGCTCCACCTCCCGAGCCAGAAGCCGGAATTGCTGCTGGTTTAATGTCAATTGCCCCACCAATGGCCTCGGATCCATACAGGAATGCCGATGGGCCTTTGATCACTTCTACCCTACCCGCTGCAAACTGATCAATTTCTAATGCATGATCAGCGCCCCATTGCTGCCCTTCATGGCGCACGCCGTTCTCGATGACAACCACCTGGTTAAAGCCAAGTCCACGGATCAAAGGCTTTGAGCCGCCCGAGCCGATACCAATGGTCTTGACGCCCGGCAGCTTTTCAAGCGATTGCATCAGGCTTCCGCCCAGATTGCGCCTTATATAGTCTGCGCTGACAATATCAACATTTAGTGAAACCTGCTGCTGCCGGAGCTGCTCATAGTTGTCTTTGACTATGACTTCCTTTAACTGCGCTTCATCGGCTTCCAACACCAAATCTCCAAGTGCGACAGCTTCTGATTTAATGGTTAATGCTTTGGTGATTGGCTTAAAACCCACAAAGGAAACCCTCAGGCTGTACCGTCCCTTTTCAACCTGGTTAAAGACAAAAGTGCCGCCTGAATCACTCAGGCTGCTAAGCTCGCCAGGTATTAATGTGATTGTTGCACCTATCAGCGGCTGACCAGTAGTGCTAACAACTTTGCCTGACAAGGACTGCCCCATTAGCACCGCCCGCGGCACAAATAGCAATGTCATCAAGCAAACAAGTACACGTATCTTCATCAAACCAGCTTTCAAGTCGGCATTCGGCCGCCCTACATGAAACAATGTTGCAAATAAAGCTTTGATATTTTTAACCTGCAACCATGTTGCAATAATTATTATGGTAGTGGTTACATTTGTCTCTTATTACTCGATGATGAAACACTTTGCAATTCTGTTATTTTTTATCTTAATGGTGAATATGTCCACTGGGCTCGCCCAGCGTGCTATGACATTAGACATAGACATAAAGCCCGGCTCGGCTTCCGAGCAGATCCTGACTGTGCGCAGCGGCGCTGATGCTGCTGAATTACCTGTAAAGGTGATCAAAGGAAAATTGGACGGACCCGTTTTCTCCATCATCGCCGGCATTCATGGCTATGAGTATCCGCCCATCATAGCGGCCCAGGAGATCATGGCTGAAATTGACCCGGGCAAACTGAAAGGCACACTAATCATTGTTCCTATTGCTAATACAGCTGCCTTCTTTGGAAGGTCCGTTTTCTATAATCCACTTGATGGGAAGAATCTGAACCGCGTCTTTCCTGGAAAGCCAGATGGAAGTATCTCCGAGCAGCTGGCCCATGCGATTACCATCCAGGTTATCCAGCGTTCAACGGTGCTTCTGGATATACATGCGGGTGATGCCAGTGAAGATCTTACGGATTTTATCTGCTACTATGACAATAAGGATACGCCCGGGCAGACTTCCCAGGCCCGTAAATTGGCTGAGTCCGCAGGTTTTCCATTGATGGTTATATATCCATTCAATCTAAGCAAAACCCAGCCTGCTGAATATGCTTTCAAGCATGCGACCCAGCAAGGCATTACTGCGCTAAGCATGGAAGCGGGTAAATTAGGAGGTGTTCAAAACAAGTCCGTAGAACAGATTAAGACGGGTATTTATAATATTCTTGTCGAGCTCGGCATGTATAAAACCAATCGTAAACCTGTCTTAAAACCCGTCGTTCTGAACGGGCAGCATTATATTAAATCGCCTGCGAAAGGCATATTTTACAGTGACTTGAAAAGTGGTGATCAGGTTGTCAAAAGGCAAAAGATCGGTTATATCACCGACGTCTTTGGAAAACAAATTGCTGATATCAATGCAGATCAAAACGGGATCATCCTGTATAAAGTGGGCACTCCACCGGTTAATGAAGGGGAAACATTATTGTGTATTGGATACACTGCTACCGCCAATTAATAGCTGATAATGGTACGATTTAACCTACTCCCAAGCACCTAAAACATACCAAAATAAGCTTCCCGATGACTGAAACTGATAAAAGTAGTGAGCCTCCATATTTCTTTTTAACCACCGTGGCTGTTGCACAACTCTCAAAATGACATTTAAACAGTTGCGATGAAGAGAGAATATTTGGATATACTATTTAAATTTTTGGAGATGAGCTTCGATCTGAGCATCTCGCGCAGATATGATATTCTTTGAATCGTTAGTAAGTTCATGGTTGAGCGCTACATCCGTTTCGAGACTTGTATATCTGTAGAGTGGCGATGGATTGTACTCGACAAGCAACTGGATTCTTCTAGCCTCATGAGGCCCGGCAATTTTATTGACGAAGTAAAAGCCTAGATCGATTCCTGCTGTTACCCCGCCGCAGGAGATAATATTACCGTCTTCGACAATACGCTCGTCAACTACAATAGCACCAAACTTCTCAAGGGCCTGGTACGCGCTCCTGTTAGTTGTCACTTTCTTGTCAAAGAGAAGTCCACAGAACGCTAGAATTAGCGAACCTGTACATACTGTGAGAACAAAACCGGCTTTTTCACAGACTGCCTTGACGATTCGAAGGTTATCTTCACTTTTACAAAATTCTATCTGTCCACGACCTCCCGGAATAAGAAGGACATCCAATTTCGTCTCCACCGTCAATATCAGAGAAGGCTCGACGAATAGCTTGTTTCCAACATCTATCCGGCCTGGCAAACAGGCAACATTTTGAACATCCCATGCTTTAACTCGGCCTAAAATATCCATTGGACCGAACGCATCTAACGCAGTCACTTGGTCATAAAGCAGTATCCCAATTTTCATGAATTTGTGATATCAGAATTTATAGAGTAAACCATCATTAACTATAAGAGGTAAAATTCGCCATGACAAAACTAAAACCAATGATGGAAAAAAACACTTTCCAAAGCATTCATGATCAACTCTAAGTTTGCCTTGTTGTTGGCTTATTACGGTAGAATTTTGTAACTTCAGGACGCAAGGACGAAAAAATTACTCAGTGCGACGGCCGCCGAAAAGCTGTTCATGAACTTCCAGTTATCCGAGCGGATCCCAACGGATAATTTTTATCGGAAGTTGAAAGAATCACTGGATTTGAACTCCATCTCCAAAGAAACCAGGGAGCTTTATGGAAGCACTGGAAACCCATCCATAGATCTGGTTGTATTTCGCCCGGCGACCCGGTTTAAGCTAATGCTTGTCGGTTACCTGGAAAATATAACGTTTGATCGCAAACTGGTAGATCACTGTTCGGTGTGGGCTATGATATTGACGAGCAGCTGCCCTGGCATTCAACCATCAGCCGGACCAGGCAGCTATATCCGGCTACCGTTTTTGAAGGTTTATTCAATAAGGTATTTACTCTGTGTGTTGACAAGGGCATGGTCAGTGGACATACACACGCAATGGACCGCGGCGGCGGCCGTTCAGCACCAGTTAAAGCCAATGCTTCAATGGAAAGTCTTGAACTGAAAAGACCTTTTCAATCTGTTGAAGGCGCTTTGAAGCCGTAGATACCAAGAACCAGTAATCACTGCCCCTCCTTCGACAGCGGGGTTGATAACTGCCCCGCAGCATCATTTGAATCGTGTGAAACATGTTCATGATAAACTGCTTAAAAATCCGGCCGGTGCCAGCGGCGCTTCTCATGAAAAAGCTCAGTTGTTCAGTAATAAAACGCATTATAATCCGCATGATCCGGATGCTCGTATTTCGGTAAAGCCTGGCAAGGCAAGAAAACTTAACTACCACTGCTGCACGGAGTAGATTCAGGGCAAGGCGTCATTAGCCATATACAGGCCGACTTTGCAGACGGGAGAGATAGTCAGTATCTTCCAGCAATGACTCTACAAATTCAAAACCGACTAAAAGCGAATGAGCTTCGCATGACAGAGTTGTTGGCAGATGCCGGATACTCAAATGGTTTTAATTATGGGTACTAATTAAGAAACATCACACCATGGATTCCTGTTTTTGGCAAGTACAAACCAGAACGGGGATGGGTTACCTATAACAGGAAAGAAGATGTTCTTACCTGTACCATGGAAGACAATTCCTTTTAAAGGCTTTGATCGAACCTCTGATAGAAAGCCAATAAAAAACTACCGGGCTTCGAAAAGAGATTGCATCCCCTGTGTTCTAAAAGAATCCTGCACGCCTAAGTCCCAGTTTAAAAGAATTTTTACGACAGCCTATGAAGATTATTACCATAGAGCTTATGAAAGACAACTAAGCAGACGAGGGAAACAGATGAAACAAGTCCGGCAAAGTACGGTAGAGCCGGTCTTTAGAAGCCTGGTCCATCATTACGGATTAAGTAAAATCAATGTTTTGAGAATAACCGCAGCACATAAGGTGATGCTGATGGCAACGACCTGCTTCAACCTCAAAAAGTACCTCAAAATATTTAAAAGGAAATTGACAAATAGTGCAGCAATAGAGACCATGGTTCGCTTAACGGGCGCATTTTTGAAGCCCTCGATTGCTTTTACGCTAAACTTTTAGAGTTCGCAGAAGTCAGCACTAATTTCCTATTTTTACGCTATGAAAGATACAAAGGCGCATATAGTTGAGTCAGCTATTATTATTTTTCAATACAGACTATTCAGCTACACTCGATATGGTTGCAGAAAAAGCCGGTGTACACCGGCGGACCTTGCACCTTTACTTTGGTAACCGGCAAGAGTTAATTGAATTCTGCAAGGCTGAAATGATGACGACTTGCCAACATGCAATGACAGTAGCTTATCATGCTTCCACTGACCCAGTAAAACAACTTGAACTGATGCTGTATGCCGGCATTGATTGTGGTGCCAAGTATGCGTTTTTGGACAAGATTTATGGGCATACTGCTTATGGTGATATAGCGCAGGATGAGAAAAACGGCGCATACGACTCCATTAAGTCCGAGTGGTTCAAAGTGATTGCTTCCCTTCAGCAAAACGGCTCGATCAGCCAGCAGCTCTCAATAGCATGGATCTTTGCCTTGTTTGGTAGCATGATCACTAATACGATTAATGTAAGCAATTCAGGTGATGTTGTACTAAACGATATTAAAGGTTTTGCGTGGTATTCGTTCAGCAAAAGCATTGGCTTATGAACTACTAATGACGAGTTTAAAATGTCTATTTTAACAACTAATAATAAAATGAGTGATCAAGAGATGATCCCGGAAAACCGCAGCCATATTTTGCTGTATTATTTGTTTGATAATCTGAGCTTTGATAGAAGCTCAATAACAGAATATGACCGTTTGGTATATGCAACATCTTACAACCAGATCAGTAGCATCCGAGCAGCCAACAAGTGGTACCAGGCCTTTCCGCAAGATGCCGTTGATAGTAAAAGTTATCAGAAATTATCAAATGCCGATCCTTTCGGGGTTTTGTTTTATATCGGGTGTCCACATACATACGACGGTAAGCGTGAACAACGGATCTTATGGAATCCATGCTTACTATTTGGCTGGATCTTCATTTCCTGAAAGCGTTCCTCTTTCTGTCTCTGTCACTGCTTTGGCCCTTATTTTAATTTCAGGGCTGTCAACTTCCGTAGTCCCCGCTGGCGACCTAGCAGTGTGCTCGCCTTTTTGTTTTTCAAGTTTCTTCTGCTGCTTGATGGAAACCTTGATTATCTTTTCGGCAAGCTTTTTAGCCGTCTTTTTAATGGCTTTCGCCAGCTTTTTACTATCGGTTTCAGTGTGTCTTAGCTTGTCTTGAAGCGACTCTGTAAGATTTGCTGTCAACTGCTTTTATTCACGTTTCATAGGATTTCAGTTTGTTGAAAAGATTGCTTATAAAATTACAACTGGCTCTTTACAGCCAATATTAAGTTTCATGCGCCTACTGGCACAGTTTTAAACTAAATGTGCCCATGGATCAACTCAGCGCCAAATGACAGCCCACCAACTACTTACCATAGAACTACGGCAGATGCATTGGCTCGAAAATGCATGGGTTGCCATGTTAGGCCAGCTCGGCAGGTCAACCTGCCCTGCCAGAATTGGGAAGTGCCTTAAAAAATGAGCGTGCATACACCCAGGAGCATGTTAATCGTCTTCGGCGAATTTTTACTTCAATCAACGAGCCCTTGGAAAACACAGAGAGCGCAGCTCTTGCAGGCCTAATAGCAGATCTAAAAGATGCATACGCATGCCTAAAAGAGGATGATACTTGGTGTGACATTTCATTTATCCTGGCCGTCATCAAAGCAGTAAATTATCAGATTGGGGCTTATTCAAGCATTCTTGCACTTGCCAGTGCATTGCAGTACGGACCGGCACAGGGAATGGTCAGGATACTATCAATGAAGAAAAACGGACAATCCAGGACTTGCAGGTGCTGCTTTCCCAACAGGTAATATAGTGCTTGGCAACAAAAAAGGCACCTTAAAAGGTGCCTTCTGACTTGTGCTATATATTCTTTATAGATCTAAACGTGATCTTCTGAGCCTTTCTTTATCTGTAAGGTATTCAACTTCCACCTCCGTACTATGCAGGGTTTTATGGATTACTTCTCACGCTCATCGCCTACTACCGATTCTTTTTGCAATGGACAGGCAATGTGAGAGCTTTGTTTTTATTTTAAATTTATTGAACATGTGGCGTCAGTGATCGAGTGGATCACATGGTCGAGCTCCTTCGCCGATGCGACCAAGTAATTGTAAATTAGCTGCTGCTCTGCATCGGGTTCAGCAGGCAATTCCAGCATTGGAAGAAGCGCCATGATGCGGGCTAATGGCGCCCGGATCACATGTGATTGCATCCAGGAGATCTCTCGAAGTTTTTTATTTTGAGCCTCAATTGCTTGAATATATCGCATACGCTCGGTTACATCATTGGCAAGCACCACCTTTGCCTTTATGCCTTGGTAAGTAATTGCGTTACTCTGGATATCGACGTTGATCAGTTCTCCATTTTTTTTCCGGTGCCGGAAAATACCATGCAGAATGACCTTCTCCTGTTCCACGTGCTGCCGCACCGTCTGCTGTACGAGCGGAATATCCTCGGCCGGCCGGATATCTAGTATCGTCATGTCCAGAAACTCTTCGTGACTATAACCATAATGGGCAATTGCTGCCGCGTTCACATCCAGGTACTTTAACGTGTCTACGGCGTAGACGAACATCGGCTGGGGGCTTAGCTGAAAGAGGTCACTGTAACGCTTTTCGGATTCGGCGAGCGCCTGCATCGTTCTTTTACTTTCCGAAATATCCCTAAAATATACGGACAGTCCATTCTCTGATGGATAAGCGCTTACAGTGAACCAAGCCTGCATCGCCGGATAAAAGTCTTCAAAGTGGACCGCTGTCCCTTCAAGCATAGCTTGTTGGTAAAACCTGTAAAAATCCAACTCCCACACATCCTCATAGATATCCCAAAAATATTTACCAAGCATTGTTTCACGCGGCTTGCCCGTGTTTTTTTCGGCAGTCGCATTCCAATAGGTAACAATCCAGTTACGGTCGACGGCAAAAAAGCCATCGCCGATACTTTCAAGGATAGCATTTCGTTCAGCAAGCGCCGTGGTCGCCGCTAGTTCCGCTCTTTTACGGTGATCAATGTCCTGGAAGCTGCCGTAGACCCGGACGCATTTGCCGTCCCTGAACTCGGCCTCCGCCATCGCCCTGACCCAGCGAAGGTTGCCCCGTGCGGTAACCAGTTCTACCTCGGCGTCGCAGGGCACCCCGGTCACAATTGTGTCAGCCATTTTGCCAGCGATATAATCTCTATCTGCTCCCTGACGGTAAAAGGACAGCCAGTTATCAACGCTCGGAGTGAAGGAATCAGGGACTTCATAAATTTCCCTTGTGATCGGTGACCAGTAGGCCGTTCCGCTCACCCGATCGACTTCCCAGCTTCCGATACGTGCGAGTTGATTGGCTTTATGCAACAGGTTTTCAATCTCTTTTTTATCCGAAATATTTTTGCCTACACAAAACAACAGTTTTTCATTAACGGACCGGGTAACTGTCCAGGATAGCCAGATTGCTTTGCCGCTTTTTGTCAAGAAGCGGTTTTCAAAGTACATGGTCTGGTTACAACTGGCAATGAAAGCTTTGGTGCGTTCGCGACTGACTTCCAAGTCGTCCGGGTGAACCAGAAGATCGAGCGGCGCATCCAGCAGCTGCTTTTCGGTATATTCCAACAGGCTGCACATGGCAGGATTAACCTTTTTAAAATAGCGGTCGAGCCCAAGGATCCCGATCATATCCGGCGCACGGTCGAAGAGCAAACGCAGCTGCTCATCCGCCTTTTTACGACCCGTAACGTCCTGGATAAACATAGAAAAGCCATCGGTGCCGGGATAGACCCGGTTTTCCTGCCACAGGCCGAGCGGCGCATAATAATCTTCGCTGCGTACAAAACGATTTTCTTGAAGCGCTTGCTGAATCGAGTGATAGGTGGTCGATCCGACCGCGTCTGGGAAAACGTCCCAAACCCGCCGTCCGATCATTTCCTGGGGTGTCAGGCCGACCATTTCACAGATCCTCCTGTTCACATAAGTATAGCACTGCTTAGCATCCGCCGTGAAAAAACCGTCCGTGATACTGCCTAATAACGCTTCCAGCTGCACTGACTTCTGGCTAGCCTCGGTTTGAGCATTCCGGCTTTGCTGCTCTTCGGCTTCCAGTTTTACCTGCGTAGTCACATCTATAAAATTCAAAACGATCGCTTTGACCTCGGGCTCGCACAGCAGGTTGGTTAGTGTGCAATCAATTGTAATGTAGTGCCCTGCATAATGCCGGGTCCGAAAGCGTGTCGTAACCGGCTTGCCGGGATGTGCATATACCTGTGATAATACCTGATGAAGTGTCTGGCCGTCATCGGGGTGTATCAAGGAGTTTACGGCTTGCTTTGTCCGGTTAGCTAAGCTCCAGCCGGTAATCCGTTCGGCCGATGGACTTCTGTAAACCACGGTCAGCTCGCCGTCAAGAAGTGTAACGCCGGCGTAACTATGCTCAATGAGTTTGCGGAAGCACAATTCTCCGCGATCGGTTTGGTCCGTGTGTGAAGCAATAACCATATCAGGCTTCAAAACTTAAAGTTGCGAATAGTATCTTTTGAAACTCATAATTTGTGGCGCAATGCAGTAGTTGTAATGCACGTTCCATTAGAAGCGGTTATAATGTTATATTGAAAACAGCGCCATCGTCGTTTAAGACGGCGATTTTGCCACCATGGGCCGTCACGTAATGTTTTACGATGGCCAGGCCCAAGCCTGTTCCATGGCTTTTATTTTTGGTAACAAATGGCTCAAAAAGTGTTTTTAGCAGGCCCGATGGTATACCGGGGCCATTATCTCTGACCTGCATACTAACGGAGCCACTTTGCTTACGAGCTGCAATTGAAATTTTCGGCTCGTTGACTTTGTGATCCAGAAGTGCGTCAACAGCATTATTGACCAGGTTGATAACTACCCTTTTTAGTTTGCTTTGGTCGCCGTGAACAGTCAGTTCTTCGTCAGCTTCGATTTGGATACTCACCTTTTCAAGCCCGGCTTTTGGAGCTAACTGTTTCAGAGCGCCCTCAAGAAGTGGTTTAAGGAATACGGTTTGCTTTTCAACAGGGGTTTCTCTGATGAAGTCCAGAAAGTCTTCAAATATTTCAGAAGCCTGCCCAGCCGATCTGTCGATCATATCCAGCCAATCACTGCCATACCCTTCCTGACGGATTATCCCGGTAAGCAGTTGTATGTTTCCAATGGCGGGCCGCAAGTCGTGGATGACCATTCCTATCGCCCTGCCCACAGCCGACAGTTTCTCTTTGCGAATGAGCTCTTCGTTCATTTCAGCATTCCGGATCGCATGGGCTGCATTCTGCACAAACAACCGCAGCAGGTACATCTTTTCAGTTTTTAGCCTGCCGTTTTTTTTAAGCACCGCAAACACAGAATACCCGTTCAAGCGTGCCAATACCAGCTCGTCAAGCTGGACTACTTCCTCGGGAGATATTTCTATATCTCTGATGCGGTTTACAAGCTCGTCCAGATTGATTTTTTCTTCCATTGCGCCGATCGACAAAACTTTCTCGTAAGAAAAGTCATCCTGAAGCCTGCCCAAAAAGGCCATGTCAGTACCGATGGTTGCTGCCAGCTGGTCCAGTATGTTCTTCAACAAGGAAGTAAGCTGCCGCTCATTTAATCCGATAGATGCAATGGATTCGATTAGGCTTTCCAGATTGCGCAGACGGCTGTAATCTGTCACTGCCTTGGTAGCCAACTGTATAATTTCTTCGGAAGCATAGGGTTTGCAGTGATAGCCTACGTTCTGGCCCGCCTGCTCGATAATTTCCTCGATGGAACGGTCTGTGAAGGCAGTAACAAATATAATCTCGGCTTTACTGTCAAATTTCCTAATCTGTATGGCGGTTTCCAGTCCATCCCAGCCTGGCATGCGCATATCCAGGAAAATCACCGCATACGGGCTGTTGTTTGCGATGGAAGCTTTCACCTTTTCGAGCCCCTCCATTCCGTTTGAGGCTTTCTCTACCTTAAAAATAGGAATGTTGCTGGTCAGGGGCGCCAGGATCGAGACCGGCGCATCAAAGAGGATACTCGCAGCATGGTCTATCTGCTGGCTTTCAATAGATTGGTGGCGCGGTACGAGTATTTCTTCCATGTTATCTCTCACCATTTCCTCGTCATCAATAATTAATATTGAGGTATTAATATCATTCATCTTTTTTAAAATCTGATTGTGTTTATTTCTTAATTGAAATGGTGGTTCTGCTACCTGTACCTACCCCATCGCTTTCCATGGAAATTGATCCTCCGTGGCTCTCAATAATGGCTTTGCAATTGTAAAGGCCAAGGCCCGTACCGGTACTTTTGGTGGTATATCCCCGATCAAAAAGGTGTTTTGCTGTTTGCGCATCAAAACCTTTTCCCGAATCAGTAACGCTTAAATGGACGCTGTCTTCGGAATCAATTAGTTTAATGGTAACAGATTTTTCAGCTGCGTCCATATCGATCGCTTCGATACTGTTTTTGAGGATGTTTAGTAGTACCTGCATAAGCTTGGTACGGTCGCCCTTGATTTCAATATGCGTGGACGGTATGCTTAAGGACAAGTTAACCCCCTTCTTTTCCATGTTGGCAAATATCATTGAACGGCAATCGCTGATAATGTCTTTCAGATTAACTGGTTTTCTTTCCTGGGATTCGTGTCCGCTGATGTATTGGCGCTGAATATTTAAGATGTCCTGAATATGGGTGGTAAGGTGAAGCTGCTCGTTGACTGACCGTCGAAGTTCGTCATGGCTATCCCCGAGAGACTTGCAGATAGCCTCCAACATGTCAATCAGGGCAGCGGCCTTAGGGGCACCTATTGCGGCACTTAATGGTTCATTTTGCTGCTTTAAGAACATGGCCACCTTTTGCAAGTTGCCCTGGTTGTACTGTTCCAGCATGCGGTTGATACGGGTCAGATAAGAGTTGAACCCAACTACTGCGTTGCCGATATCATGGATTACTTCTGAGGCTATTTCATACTTTCCCTGCGCAACGGCTTTATCCTGCTGTGCCTGTTTCAGCGCTTGTTCCTCCTGCATTTTTCCGGTAACATCTTCCACGCTTACAATGACGCAGCCCGCAAAAATTTTGGTTACAGTCAGCTTGAAATGCCTTTCGCCATCAGTGGAATTAGGATTAACATAACTGTACTGCTGGTTCAGCATGATCAATCCCGAGGGCTCTGCATAATCACGGATGCGGGTTACTATTTCGGGATCAAGCGCTGATAGACACGGATATAAGTTGATTCCAGGCACTAGGGTTTCGCCAGCTAAAGGATTAAGAAGCTTGCCACCCATCAGGTTAATACTTACAATTTTCCCACTTTCGTCCATGTCAACCAGTCCCACTGGGGCATGCAGCAAAATGGCCTTCATTTTTTGTTCAGCAGGACTTATCACTTGCCCCATAACATGTATAAGAAATCATTGTCGAATTACTTTAATACTTAATTCATAAATATAGAATGAATTGTATAAAACTCCACTAATATGAATAACTTATGAAAGCAGGTGTCCATGGAGAACCTTGCCCTAAAGCTCGAAGGGATTTTATTTAATGACTGGACTGGTTGCAAAAAACAATTTATTTATCCTAAAATGAGCGTATCTAGAAAACGGATAAATCAGCGGAAGTATCCAATTAAGATACTGTTGGCCTGTTAGGTGAAATAGCGGGACAATGTTTAACTTGCCGCAAAGCATTACAGTATTCCCATTAAACTTGTCAAATACTAATAACGGCACCGCAGACCAGCTGCACCTATCCGAACAACGGTTTCAAAACCTGGTCGGGCAGGCATCAGCAGGCATTATCATGCTAAGTGGGCCACAGATGCGTGTGGACATCGTCAACCAGGCATATGCTTCGTTGATTGGCCGAACCACTTGTCAGCTGCTTGGCAACGATTTGTTTGATATAATCCCGGAAGCCCAGGAACCGTTCCGTGCCCTCATAGATAACGTTAGGATTACCCAAGAGCCACTTTATCTGTATGCCCAGTACTATTTCGTGTGGGTAGATAAAGTAAAAAAAGAAGGTTTTTTAGACCTTGTTTATCAACCTTACAAGGAGCTCGACGGGACAGTACAGGTGTAATTGTCCTTTGCCAGGATGTGACCGGGAAGGTGCGGGCGCGCCAGCTACTGGAAGAAAGTGAAGCCCGCCTTCAAAGCCTAATGGAAAGTGCTCCTTTTCCGATCGGTGTTTATGTTGGTCCTCAGATGACTATCCAGCTGGTGAACAAATCCATTATAGATGTATGGGGTAAAGGGCCCGATATCATCGGCAAGCGTTATGCCGACATTTTGCCAGAGCTAGAAGGAACAGGGATTTATCAGCAGCTTGAAAAGGTTTACTATACCGGTCAGCCTTATCATGCCAATAACCAGCGGGTTGACTTAAAGATTGACGGCCAATTACAGCGCTTTTACTTTAAGTACACGTTCACACCTCTCTTTGACCGGCAAGGTAAGGTATATGGAGTCATGAACACGGCCGCTGATGTGACAGATCTGGTCGTGGCCAAACAAGACCTTGAAGTTGCTCAGACAAGCCTGCGGGGTGCCATTGAACTGGCCCATCTGGGCTCGTGGGAACTGAATTTGAACACAGGCGATGTCAACTACTCGGAAAATATCAGGTCCTGGTTTGGCTTCGACAATGACCAGATACCTTTGGCCCAGGTTTACAACCCGATCCATGTCGATGACCGCGAATTAGTTGAAGCAGCCGTAAACCAGGCACTTGCACCGGGTTCACCGGGCATCTACGAAGCGGAATACCGCCTAACACCATTGCGTGGCAGTGAGCGTGTGCTGCACGCGCTGGGCAAAGTCATCTATGATAGCGATGGCCAGCCGATTAAATTATTAGGCACTGCTCAGGATGTGACCGCCGAGCGCAACCGTCAGCGGGGGTTAGAGCAGCTCGTGCAGCTACGTACAGCAGAACTTGCTGCCATGAACCAGGAATTGGAAGCGCAAAATGAAGAATACCTGGCTGTTAATGAAGAACTGGAGGAAGCCAATCAATTGCTAATTCGTTCAAACGATAATTTGCAGCAGTTTGCTTACGTGGCCAGCCATGATTTACAGGAGCCACTCCGAAAGATTCAGCAATTCAGTGACCGTCTCATCTCGCAAAACGTAGCATCGACCATTAAAGGGTCACAATATCTGGACCGGATCCAGGCCGCTGCTGGCCGAATGTCCGTGCTTATTGAGGATTTGCTAGATTTTTCAAGGATTTCAACCGGGCGCGATATACATCAGATAGTAAGGCTTAACAAAGTAGTTGAAACCGTTCTTTCAGATTTGGACTTGGTCATTGAAGAAACAGGTGCCGTCGTTGAGATTGGCATGTTGCCTACTGTCCAGGGAAATGCCCTTCAACTCGGGCAATTGTTCCAAAACCTGATCAGCAACGCGCTAAAGTTTCGTAAGCCGGGGCTAGCGCCCTATATCCAGGTGACAGGCATACTAGTCTTACAGGGACAGCTGCCGGTATCGGTAAAGCCGGTATGTCATACGGGCAGCTACCATCAAATTGAAATTCGGGACAATGGTATTGGTTTTGATGAAAAATACCTGGACCGCATTTTTCAGGTTTTCCAACGTCTGCATGGCAGGAATGAATTCCAGGGAACAGGGATTGGCCTTGCTATTTGTGAAAAAGTCATGGTCAATCATGGCGGATCGATCACAGCTACAAGCCAGCCAGGCGAGGGTGCAAGCTTCAAGGTATTCTTTCCAGCCTAGTCAACCTTTCACTTAAATGCTGTTTAGGCTGCACAGGGAATTCAACAGATCTCAATAATGCCTAGGGGTTTATTGTAAATCATCAGTATCTTGCCTACGTAGCGTACTGGCCCAACAATGTCCTACCCCAGAAATATCTATTTAGTGGATGATGATGAAGACGACAGGTTCCTGATCTGCGCCGCACTTGCCGAAGTTGATGCAGGAATCAACATCGCCCAGGCACATGACGGCCTACATTTTCTGGAACTGGTTGGCCAGGCAGGCAGTCCGGTTGCGGTGCTTATTCTATTGGATATGAACATGCCAAGGATGAACGGACTGGAAACTGTCAGGAAAATCAAATCAAATCCCATATTATCGGAGGTTCCGATTGTCATGATTTCAACAACAGACAACGAATCACTTACAAGCCAGGCTTACCAGCTTGGCGTTAGCTCCTTTTACACCAAACCCAATTCCTTCGAAGGCTTCATTGACCTTGCTAAAACAGTTGTATCTGAATACTTATAGTCTTTGCATGTTTGTGCTAGTAAGCAGCACAGACAATAAGACACGCATAAGGACTTATGGGTCATCATTTGATGTTCAAGTTATTCGGACTGTGATCAAGGCACTTTTTTTTTGAGCAACAATTGCAGACACCTCCTACCCTAGTCACATTGATTGATAGTTGCCTTTTTAGTTTTGAAATCATACATTTGCATAACCTTACCTTCCAAAATTTTCATAGGACAGTGTGGGCTTTTAAAGGACCGCATTGTCTGATATCAAAAGCACTTTGATTAGCAGTTTATTTCCTAATGATCGTTTAGGCAACCTGGACTTGGTTAACAGGAATATTAAAAGTCTGTCTTAACTCCGACAATGCTTTGCGTACCCTGGATTTTAGGGTGCCCAGCGGCAAGCGCAAATACTCGGATGCTTCTTCATGTGTGTATCCTTGTCTTGGCCCCTTATAAGTTGGACACTTCTTCTAAAATGGTTGTGTCAGATACGATGGCTTCATCCCATTTTTGTTGGGGCGTTACGAAACCGATTGAACGATGGAGGCGACTTTCATTATAATGTTTGATGAAACGCTGGATTGTGTCTTTGGCCTCATAATAGCTGGCAAACTGGTTCCGTTCAATCACTTCACGTTCTAAAATACTGTGAAAAGCTTCGATATAAGCGTTTTCTTCAGGCGTTGCAACATGGGTAAATTGCTGCTTTACATCCGAATTTTTTAGAAAATTTCGAACCTTGTGGGCAATGAACTGGCTTCCGTTATCATTTCGTAATATTACACCTTGCAACTGATAAAAATGGTTAACCCGGCGAAGCAAGTTTATTAAATCAAGCTGCCGAATGCTGCCTTGGAAGATCCAATCAATAATTTTGCGGGTGTAAACATCCAGAATACACAGCAAATAGTAATTGCGACGTTCACCATAAACCCAAACATATTTAATATCCCAGCACAAGTATTCTAGTGGCTTACTAGCCTCAATACGACGAAATTGAACAAAGTCACGCTTTCCACTAGGTCGAATCATTTTGTTCAATAAAAGGCCATTGGCAAGCATTAGCCGGTACACTTTCTTCTTATTTATCAGATATTCTTTTTTCAATTCATGAGTAGCATACTCATACCCAAACGCGTTAAATTCGGTATCAATGAGCTTTTTAATGCGAATTACCACATCTTCATTAGGAACCAAAGCGCCATCCAGCTTCATCGTTACCTGACTGGCTTTTGCTCCTGGCTTGCCATTTCGAGCTCTATAATAAGATACACTCCGTGGTAACTCTAACCACCTACACAGTTCCTTTCGCGTTGTAGATTGCTGATATTGAGTCATGACGGCTATCTTTTCCTGGGTCCGATAGGAGTTTTTTTTAGCAGTTCACTTTTTACTTCTAGTTCGAGAGCTTGCTTGGCTACTATGCGCTTCAAGCGTTCGTTTTCTTCTTCCAAGATGCGTAGTTGTGGATCAACTCGTGGGTAAGAATCCCGAAGGCCATCCTTGCCGCTCGCCAAATACTTTTCCTTCCACCTCCTCAAAAGAGATGGTGACAGGCTGTACTTTCTGCTAACTTCGGAAGGTCCGCTCCGAAGAGATTCCTGTACGATCGAGTACCGATCTTCAGCACTGAATGTTCGCCGTTGTTTACTCATGATTCCTAAATTAAATGGACTAAACTGTTTTTACAATTTTGTCCAACCATTTAGGGGGCTAAGACATCCTTCAAAGTAGAGCAGCTCAATAAGGTGCCTTCTTTCGGGCACAAGTTTATCCACAAAGCATTTTAGATCAACTTCGATTGCAGATGTAAGTGGGACAAATGTTGGTCCCCCATTCAGATCATCTTCACATACCAAATCCCAATTTAAGTTACTTTCAAATTTGGCATCAGCTCTTAGGTGATCAATGGCTGTATGCCTGGTGATGTTCAGCATCCAGGTAAATAATGTGCCTCGATCTGTATCGTAGTAGGCAATTTTCTTCCAGATTTTTATGAAGGAGTCCTGCATACCATTATCTACTTTGTCATCGTCCCTTACTATCCGGCGGACCGTTCCGTAGAGCCCCGCTGCATAGTGGTCGTACAAATATTCAAATGCTGCCTTATCGTTAGCTTTGAGAAGTGTAACTAATTCTTTCTCACAGTAGAAGGTAGATGTACTACTCATTAGATCACTGTTTATGGAGGTAACCGTGGCTTATCCGACTTGGCGCTTAGCATTACAAAATTTATGCCTGTTGAAACGCTAAAATGGTGTGTTGTTCCAGGGAAAAGCTCAGAAGGGTAAAGAAACAATGGCGACATAGCTCCCACCATTTGAAGTGCAAGTAACCAGACCCCTACCCGCAAGAACATCCCAGTAATGAAGCAGAAGCCGATCAAACATTCAAGGGTAGCCACAAATACCATGGCACTATGACCTGTGAAACCCCTAATGTAAGCTCGGAAGTTGTGCGGGTGGCCAAGGATTCGATAGGGCTTATCCCCGAAAAAAATTTAAGCACGTCAAAACCAAAGAAAACAACGCCCATCGCAAAGCGAAGGATGGTGATGCTGTTGGCTACCAGCCATATATTGACGGATGTGTCCAGTTTATCAAAGCGGTCAAAAAGAGTAGGCGAATTTTTCATGTGTCGTCAATCAAGTTCGCTTAATCTACGCCTGGACCGCCTTAAAAGATTGATTTAACACTAAGATAATGCTGGACATTTCAATTCAAAATCTTAGAGAACTTCTGTGTTAACTGATATTGGTCCAGAGACATTATCAGAAATTATAGCATGCAGGAGGAAATATTATGCATGGCCGACAAAACCAATCACAACACAGTTAACTTGGATAAAATGCGTTTGGACCTTCGTAAAATGGCAAAGTTTACTTTGTGCCATTACTGTTGGACACCTTAGCGGGTTAGTAAATAGTCCGTGAGCGCATAAGCAAGCGTCCGAGGTGAGAGTATCCCATCAGGGTCATCTTTAATGATTGCAGAAACGGGCATGCCATCAAACAAGGCAGTTCCTGGGTCTTGCACCAATACAATCCCCCCATGCTCATGTATACTCGCAGCACCTTTGGCTCCATCAGAGCCTATACCAGAGAGTATAATACCAACAGCCATGGCGGCTGCATCAATGGCCAGGGACTTAAAAAAAATGTCCACCGCCCAATTACTCCTGTCCTGGGGGTCGCGGTCACTGGTTTGCAAATGCCCCTTGGCGATCGTCATAAGTTTGTTGGGCGCTAGCAGATATATGTGGTTTGCTTCGACAAGGTCCTGATCTGCTGCCCAACTAATCGGCAAGTTGGTGCTTGGCGCCAGCAAAACGTCCGCAACACTTGGGTGGTACCTGTTAAGGTGTTGTAATACAATGAAGGCAGCATTAGGCACTTTGGGCAGATGCGAAAAAAAATCATGTAGATCTTCTCGCCCGCCGGCGGAAAAGCCAATGGCTACGATAAACAATTTTTTACTGCCCGCCATTTGTATCAATTGGATGTGAAGGTGTTTAGCACTTTTATGCAAAAAAAACTTACAAAAGCAGGATTAAAATAGAGCAACGAACATTAAAGTCAACTGCTGCTCAAAGACAATGCATTCGAAACACTGGTTGGCAGCACACAAAAGTGGCTCACAAAACTATTGTTAAAAAGAACCCATTCTTGCTTTCACAATTTCGGGGGCAACTTGCTCCAAAGCTTCTACAAGTGCTTCATAGGGACGGTAACCTGTTATTAAAACACCCCGACCATTTAAAGTGATGGTTAGCGATGGAAACCTGCCAATGCGGTTATATCTTACTTTTTGTAAATCAACTCGGAATGCTTGCCGGCTCTGCTCGTCATTAAATTCATTTTCAAACCTTTGCATGTCAAAAATCTCAGGATAGTCGTCAGCCGCTTTCTGTGCTATCTGCATCAAAATCTCTGGTTTGGCAATATTTTTGGCCTCAAGCATAACGGCTTTTCTCAGCTCGCCAAGAAACACTTCTTCTGCACGGTTTGACTGTCGCCCGGCGGACTTCACCGCAATGCAGGCGGGAAAAGAAGATGCAGGCGGATCAAGGATCCAAAGCATATCATTGATATCGGTGCCTGTAAGGTGATGTACTTCCATCCAGACAGGTCCCATTTGAACAGGTCTGCTCACTGCATAAAGCGGATCGTTAAACCTTTCCCAGTCTGGTATGAGTCCCGACATGCAATACTGATAAGATATATACGCGGAGTATTCCTGTAAAAAACGTTGCCAGTGGGTTTCAAATGCCCAGCTCCAGCAACAAAGCGGATCGGTGTAGTACACAATTTCTACCCGGTCCGCTTGTTGGTTCAATTTTTCAGTAATCATTTCTTCTTTTTAGGCTCTTCAATAATCCCGCCTTCCTTGGTATAGGTGCTCCACTGCATATCTATTTCCTGGGTCGCACTCTTTACTTCCTCGCTACGGATCTGACTCATGGTTTTATCCAGTTTGGTAACTTTATCCGGAGTACGGTCAGTTCCCGTCGGTTTCAGGTCCACAAGTCCATTACTACTCATCACGTGTTCCAGCGGATCTTCAATAAACTGCCAGGTTTCTCCGAGCTGGGTGCTGGTCCCGTCATTCCATGGACCGCGGGCATCCATTCCCGTTGACATATTGTAGTATAAGTTACTGTACCTGGGATCACCTTGAAGAACCCCAGGCGGAAAATTCGGCTGTATTGTATTCAGCGCCGCTTCAAACATCTGATAATGAGCTATCTCCCGGGTCATCAGAAAACTCAACGTTTCCTTCACATAGGGATCGTCAGTAAACTTCATCAGATACTCATAAACTATTTTTGCCCTAGATTCAGAAGCAATATTGGAACGCAGGTCAACAGTCAGGTCACCATTCGCGGTAACGTAAGCTGCAGTCCAGGGAATACCATTACTATCTGTCAGGGCCGGGCCTCCACCGGTCAGCACGCCAAAGTGCGGGTTCACCATGGCCTCGTGAATAAAACCTTCCTTAGCAGCCTGACCGTCAAGTAGCTGCATGATTTCTGATTCTTCTGCTGCGTTTTTCAATTCTCCATTTACGCCGCTAAGCAACATCTGAATAGTAGCGCCAACAATTTCCAGATGGCTAAATTCCTCTGTGGCAATATCCATCAATAGGTCGTACTTATCTGGATAAGGGTTTTTACAGCTAAATGCCTGTACAAAATACTGCATGGCAGCTTTAAGCTCCCCATTGCTTCCCCCGAACTGTTCAAGTAACAGACGTGCAAACTTAGGGTCTGGCTTTGAGACACGGGCATTAAACTGTAATTCTTTTACGTGGTAGAACATAATCTGAGCTGATTTAGTGATAGAACTTCTTAAAAAAACCCATGCCAAACTTGACCAGCTTGATGCAGCCCAACATCTGAACAGTAATTAATCGCTTGCTTTGTGACAATGCAAACCGCCATTATCTACAAGAAGGAATAAACACCCAATTGATAGCATATGGTGGAGGAACCACATTTACTAAGCGCCTGACCCCTTCATAGTGCAGCTCTGCCATGCAGTCTCTGGAAGATCTGAAGATTCAAAGAAGCTGTTAAAAAAGCAATTAATTTCGCAGCCTATACAATTACATATTAACGTATCCAAGCGTAAGATTTATTGAACCGAAAGCTCACTAAACCCCTCTCTTTCAAGTAAAAATGTCGCTACAGAATGTTGCTAAGTGTTCGATTAAACCGCCGTTTCTGCGTACACTGATTGTAATCAAACGACAAATGGCAGACGTAGCCACGGACTGAAGCTCGCTGCTGACCATCCATTATGTAGGAATGTAGATAACTGCAAGAACCGAAGATTTCTGGTTTGTACGGACGGACCCGAAAAGATCTATCTTACTGCCCGACAATCTTACATGTATCATTTCCGACAACCAAGGGCAATCGCATTTTTAACTTCGACTGGTAATGCTCACATGGAGATTAGCCTTGTGTTGTAGGCAATGTCATGTAAGTATTTACAAGGCAATCGTAGATTGTAGCCTTATTTAACTTGTTGTGGTCTAATAGTGCAAACTCAAACAACCTGGAAGTTCTCTCATCATAGACAAAGAATGATAGGGAATCTTCTTGTGTTTAAATTTTATGCGGCTTGTTTCCAATCCATCCCATGGATGGCACATAATGGTCGAGTTTGAATGTCTTGATCTTGCAGATAAATTGATAATCTGTCATTTCAGGGAGTTTTTCACTTAGTTAAATCATACTCAACCAAAAGAAGAAAGAAGTTAGCCTTCGGTCGGCCTGGTTTAACTAACGGCTAAGGGGCTATTTGTTGGAAAATATATGGTCAAATTAGGGCAAGATCAATACACATAAGTTAGTGAGTTACCGCAACCGAAAAAAACATCAAGGTTTTGGCTATCTTACTGCCTTAATCAGTTTATCCTAAAATGAATATATTAATTGCGGAAGACGATCCAGATGACCAGGAAATGATCGAAATGGCTTTCATGCAAATTGACCCTACAATTGTGTTGAAAATTGTAGACAATGGACAGAAGGCAATAGATCATTTAAAATCAACGTCTGATACGGATTTACCGTGCCTGACTATCCTTGACATCAATATGCCAGTACTTGATGGGCTAAAAACACTTCAGGTTTTGAATGCGGACGGACGCTACCGCGGACTTGCCAAAGTGATTCTTTCAACATCAAATAGTACAGAATATAAGGCCAGCAGCATGTCAAATGGTGCCAGAGAATTTATTGAAAAGCCATTTTCATTTTCTGAACTGGTCAAAGTCGTGAATAGGATGATCAGTTATTGTAAATGAACGGGAAAAGTTAGCACTATGAATTTTGATCAAATATTAGGAGAAGCCGCCAATATAGCCGAGCAGGTCACGCGTTCGGAAGCGGAAAAAGCAGACCATGACGGCAGTTGGGTGCACAATACGATGGATGCACTTAAAAGTTCCAAGTTGACCGGGCTAATGGTCGACGAGCAGTTTGGCGGTTTAGGTCAAGGACTTTCCGCGCTGGTCCGGGTATGTGAAGAACTTGGAAAGGCTTACTCGTCCGCTGGCCTGTGTTATGGGATGCATTGTGTTGGAACAGCGGTGATTGCCGCCAAAGCAACTGACTGGTAGAAGGTAAACTATCTTGTTCCGATTGCCCAGGGTAAGCATATTACTACGCTTGCATTAAGCGAAACTGGTACAGGCGCTCATTTTTACTTCCCCAAAACCGCGCTGCTTGCACTTGACCAGGACAAATATCTAATCAATGGCAATAAAGCGTTTGTCACCAATGGGAATCATGCAGATTCCTACGTGATATCTACCATGGCCGCAAGCGTCGTTTATCATGCTGCTGTGGCTGGCGACCAAAACCATCCCGAGGCTGTGCTCAGCATCCTTGCCGCAAAGGCACAAGTTGCAAAATGTGCCGTTGACACTGTTAACGAAGCAATGACTATTGCTGGCGGGATCGGTTACCAGCAGAATTCTAGACTTGGCCTGCTTCTGCGCGATGCACGTGCGGCACACGTAATGTCGCCAACAACAGATTTGCTTTACACCTGGATCGGACGTTCCCTTTTGGAATTGCCTTTACTTGCCGACTAAACGTGCATTTAATTTGATACACATATTATATTCAGGCCTCGGGAATTACCAGCGCCAAATCCAATCAGATTTTAGTGACCCGCTAAAATATAGCCTTAAAGAAGCAATTGAGCCGATCATTCGAAAAGAGGCAGATGTATTTATTATTGGCCCCGAGCAGAAAAATCCCGTTAAGGTTGTTCAACGCTTAAATGCAAATGACGCTCAGATAACCATCTTTATCCTTGCCGAACCTTCCCAATACGTGAAAACCAGGCAAAGTCTTCAATTTAGCCCAGGTATTGGAAATAGTGCTGTTTGCGTACAATTTAGGCGTGAGACTAACTTGGTGGAATTAATCCATTCAGCTTCTCTTCGGACTCGTCAAAAAAGGTCTTTTCAAAAAACCAACGAGGTTGCCAAAGCTTTTAAGGCAACCCCGCAACATGAAACGGCTATAAAGTCGGTACATCTGGGCAGCTTCCTGGAACAAGCCCCAGTGGGTACAATCTTGCTTGACCCGCATGATAATAATGTGGTCTCATTCAACGCAAAAGCAAAGAAAGTTTTAGGTAAGATCACCGTTTTTGCTGGGTTAATAAAAGGCAAGGCTTACGAAACGATGGACGAAGACTCACAGCGCTATCTTGAAAAGATAACGGCGACAGCTACACGAATGGCCCAGACCTTGCGTGACCTGCTGGGTTTCACGCAACTTGGTAAGGAAGAGATTTTCGAGCCGGTCGATCTAACCCAAATCATTGAACAGGTATGCGAAGATCTTGAAATGGTTATCAGCCAGAAAAATGCTACAGTAACCGTTTTAAATCTACCGGTACTTTTAGCAGGGCGGTCCCAGATGAAACAGTTGTTTTATAACCTTGTAAACAACGCCCTTAAATTTTCTCAAGCTGGAAAGCCTCCGGCCATAACAATTAGCAGTCGCCATGTTAAAGCTGGCGAAGTTGCGCTGTATCCCGAATTGAGCCCTGTTCGCACTTATTACCATATCGAAATTGTTGACAACGGGATTGGGTTTGAACAGCAGTATGCCGAACAGATTTTCTCTGTCTTTCAAAGGCTTCATTCACAAGCGGCTTACGCGGGGACCGGCATCGGGCTAGCCTTGTGCAAGAAGGTGGTAATGAACCACAGCGGCAAGATCAGTGCTAAGTCCTCGCCTGGCCAGGGAAGCAAATTCATTATAATTTTACCCGAAAATTAAATTGGGATCCAAATTATGGTACCTGTTGTTTTGCCTGTTTCGATAGTCATTTTTGTTGAAGCTGCCCAGTCGCCTATCAGCTTGCGCCACAACGGTCAGGTGACATATTTTACCATTCAGGAATCCGTCGGCTCCCATGTAGTGAGCTGCTGCAGTGAAGCGGGTTGTCGGCTTGTCTGCTGTAAATGCGCGCCCGACAAGAAGCCAAATTGTCAAGCTCCCCCATATTTAAGAAAGATGATAATCAAATGACCGCTCATAGACCTTCGGGCATGTTTGAGCTACTACCAAGAGTCAATATAAATTGAAATACCTTTTGGCTCCGACAAACTGGCGCTTTGCCCCTGTGCAAAGTAGTTGCCGAACAACTTGGCCAAAAAGTCAGTTCAGCCGTCCAAGTCAGCTAAACGACTGGCAGCATGATCTGAAAGGTTGCGCCTTGACCAGGCTCGCCTATGGCTTTGATATAGCCTCCCTAGTTTTCTACGACTTTTTGCACGATGGACAACCCTATCCCTGGTCCCTTCCACCTTCCAAAGGAGATGAGCCCACCTGGTCAAGGTTCATCATTTACCAACTTTGTCGGTTTAGAAGGGTTCAAATGGGGATTTAAGCGACATTCAATTTCCCGATAAGGTGGCGTTGCCTGCTTACTAGCTGATGGTCCAATGATGCGTTTATTTCGCAAAGCTTATCAATATGGTTTTCAAAGAGGTCGTTTTCATCCGAGCCCGGATCCAGTTCCGGCACCAGATCAAGGTAGTGGTCAATGATCTGGTGCTGTTGCTGTTTTAAAATGAATGCCAGTGGATGATGCTGGTAAGCTGATAAGATATCCTGCTCACTACGGACAATGCCGCTTAATTGAGGGTCTTCCAGGCAATATTTGTAAGCGTCATAAACCGTTTCAAGGTCTTTTTGGAATAGTAGTGCATTCATGTACCCAGCCGTGCAAATCCGCCGCATACGATGATCGTTTTGTAGCATGGCCGCCTTAAATAACGACCCACGTTTTTTGTGCATGCGCCATAGCTGGGCAACCTTTGCAATAATTTCTCTTACATCCCCTATCGCGATCCTGCATTTTTAAAAATTGCACAAAATCCGTTCCCAGATCCAGGTTTCTTTTCAGCCATTTGTAAACTTCAAAACAATAATTGAGCGGCTTTGAACCTCAATAGCGCCACCTGGATTAACCAGCCGGCTGTCCAACCCAATAAAGCCATCGCTAGTGTCAATCACTTTTTGCCACCTGCTGCTACCTTCTATGTCAGGAAGTATATAATCAAGCGGCTCATGGTGCGCATTGAAAATGATGTAAAACGTGTCATCGACGATCCGCCCAGAATTGTAGTCAACATCCTTGATCCCCTTACCGTCCAGATAAACGCCAAGTGATTTTGCATAACCATGCTCCCAGTTTTCATCTGTCATTTGGGTGCCTTCTGGCAAGAACCACATGATATCATGTACACTGGAACCTTTGATCGGCCTTCCCTGAAACCACCGTCTTCTGCGGAACGTTGGATGTTCCTTACAAAAGCGGATGATGCCCTTGGTAAATTCCAGCAGGTTGCGATCGGCATTTTCCCAGTCAAGCCAGGAAATTTCATTGTCCTGACAGTAAGCATTGTTATTGCCCTGTTGACTTCGACCAAATTCATCACCGGCTACCAGCATGGGTACGCCTTGTGATAAAAATAGTGTAGTCAATAGGTTGCGCTTTTGTTTATCCCTTAATGTAAGAATTTCAGGATCTTCCGTTGGGCCTTCCGCCCCGCAATTCCAGCTATTGTTATCATTGGCACCATCATTATTGTCTTCCCCATTGGCGTCATTGTGTTTTTCATTGTAGCTGACCAAATCATTCAGGGTAAAGCCGTCGTGGGCTGTGATCAGGTTAATGCTTGCAGTCGGCTGGCGGTAACCGCCTTTGTACAGATCAGCACTGCCAGTAAAGCGCTCGGCAAATTCAGCAAGCTTACTTTCCGCCCCACGCCAGTAATCCCGGACGCAGTCGCGGTACATTCCGTTCCATTCGGCCCAGCCACCCGGGAATTGGCCGACCATATATCCATCACTTCCAATATCCCAGGGCTCTGCAATCAGCTTTACCTGAGAAATGATCGGGTCTTGATGGATGATGCTGAAAAAGGCACTGAGTGTATCTGTTTCGTGCAGCGTGCGGACAAGCGCGGAAGCAAGGTCAAAGCGGAAACCATCCACATGCATCTCAGTGATCCAGTACCGAAGGCTGTCCATGATCAGGCCCAGCACAAATGGCAGGCGCGCATTCATCGTATTGCCAGTACCTGTGTAATCCATGTAATAGCGCGGGTCTTCCTGGCTCAGCCGGTAGTAGGAAACATTGTCCAAGCCTTTGAAGGACAATGTAGGCCCCAGGTGGTTGCCTTCGGCGGTATGGTTATAGACCACATCCAGGATAACTTCTATGCCTGCTTTATGCAGCTGCTTGACCATGTTCTTAAATTCGGTCACTTGCTGTCCATGCGTGCCGCTGCTGCTGTAACGCACATCCGGGGCGAAGAAATTAAGCGTATTATAGCCCCAGTAATTGGTGAGACCTTTTTCAAGTAAATGCCGGTCAGCTACATAATGGTGGACAGGTAAAAGCTCGATGGCGGTGATGCCCAGGTTTTTCAAGTAATTGATCATCGCTGGATGGGCAAGGCCGGCGTAGCTGCCACGAATGTCTTCTGGAACATCTTTGTGCAACTTAGTAAGCCCTTTCACATGTGCTTCATAAATAATGCTATCATGGTATGGCACTTTGGGAGCCTTATCGTCTTCCCAATCAAATTGATTGTCAATAACAACAGATTTGGGAAGAAAGGGCGCGCTGTCAACGGTGCTGAAACTTAAATCTTGATACTCATCACCCACCTGGTACGCAAACAAGGCATCATCCCATTTGATTGTTCCTGATACGGCCTTACCATAAGGGTCAATGAGCAATTTGTTGGGATTAAACCGGTGCCCGTTTTGCGGCTCGTAGGGCCCATAAGCGCGGTAGCCATAAAGCTGTCCAGGTGCTAACCCTTCAATGTAAACGTGCCAAACATTATGGGTCACTTCCTCTATTTTGATAACGTCCTGACTTAAATCATCGTCGGATTTAAACAAGCACAGCTCCATTCTCTCGGCATTTTCTGAGAAGACTGCAAAGTTGGCGCCCTTACCGTCCCAGGTTGCGCCAAGCGGGTACGGAGTGCCTGGGTATACTTTTATGTTTAGCGAATGCGTGTTTTTTAGCAATTCGTTTTCTGTAATATCCTTCATAATCTTGTAAGATGTTGGTAATAATTGTTGGCTTGGGTAAACTGCGGAGCCTCCTGTTTATTTCAGGTCACATTACATATAAAAGCATGCCAGGAACCCGCCAAAGCAGCCGCAATTCCTTGCGCCCGTCAAGCTGCGATCGCTTTATTGACAACAATTTATTTCGCTAAAATAGCGTCAGTTAAGCCTTGTTTCACCCATTGTTCTTGGTCCCGATAACACATGACGGCACATGTATGTCAATGGCGTGCTGGCTTGGGCGGCACGGAAGCCTATTCCCGGCATTCAGGTCCACTATCCATCTATCTAATGAGAGCTCGCCTCTTGCTTTAATACTTGTCCGATTTAATCCCATAGAGGGATTTGGACACATTTGATATGCAGGTGCATTAACAACAACTGGGCTATTAGCCGAATATGGCCACATTTTC
This sequence comes from Dyadobacter alkalitolerans DSM 23607, assembly GCF_000428845.1. GTDB lineage: Bacteria > Bacteroidota > Bacteroidia > Cytophagales > Spirosomataceae > Dyadobacter > Dyadobacter alkalitolerans. The sequence continues at coordinate 133,271 of NZ_AUAS01000015.1, forward strand.
TCTGACAGCTTTGACCAAAAGCAATTTGCAAGTTCTTGATCAACCACTATGCCCGTAGGTTGGTAATCATGTTTTCCTGATGTTTTTTAACAACACGTGGCAATTTCTCAATTTTATTGACGTCTTTGAAAATCAATTCGGTTTTGGGATGAAAAGTGCCAGATAAGCCTGGAGTGCCCGAAGCACATGGTTATTCATACTAATGTTGAGTTTAGTGAACAGTTATGATCTAAATCCAGCCTGGCAGTCTCTGAATTTGGTTAAGCCAAGGGTGCATTTTTATTTATTTTGTGTGTATAGCTTGGCCTGCTGATGGTAAAAGCACCTTTGGGTAACCTTTCCCATCAGCAAGCCTGCAATGTATTATTCGGCGCTCGCCTGCTCGTTGATGTAGCTTTCAGCAAGGCCAGTTAGAATTTGGTCGGTTTCCCCTTCCTGATCAAGTGTTTGTTGCAATAAATCGGCAGCTTCCGTGTAGCCCAAAGTACGTGCGATGTTTCTGAGCGTACCATAGGACGCAATCTCATAATGCTCGACCTTCTGGGCAGCCATGATCAGACCGCAGTCACGCACCATTGTGCCTTTCTCAGTGCTTTCGATGATCTCTTCCGCTTCCTCGATTAGCCCTTCCATAGCAGCGCATTTTTTAGCTTTCGTTTTTTGGCCAACGATCTCAAATACCTGCTCCAATGTGGCGGCGTGTTGGGTAGTTTGCTCGGTATGCAATTGAAAAGCGGATTTAAGCTCTTCTGAGGTAGCATTCTTGGTCATTTTAACAAGTGCCTTCGCAAGGTGCTGCTCGGCCCAATAAATATCTTTCAAACCATCTACAAACAGCTCTTTCAATTTTTCACCGTCCGCTTCATTAAGGATGTTGCTAGCCTTCTTTTTAGTCGTTTTCATAATAATTTTTTGAATTCAGTTTATTATGTCACCACTTAAATTATTGTACCACGACACGTTGTATACCCAGATTTCCAAATAACCGGGGCTATCTAAACAGGCGGTGCTTAAAAACAGTCTTGCGGATCGCAGATCCATTCCTGTTCACTAAGTACAGTAGATTGCATAACGAAAATGACAGGTTTTTTAAAGCCAGAATGCATCAAACCTTCAAAAGCTATTAATCGAGAAATTAATAAGTACCTTCGTTCTTACCACAACTTATAAAGAAGCGGTTAAGCTAACCCTAAAAAATGCAGCCCGATATCACTGTTTATTTTGCTGATGATGATGTGGATGTGGGTATTTCGGAGAAGTTGACCACCTGATTCCGTGGCAAATTGACCACCTAAATGTCTGGCGGCCGTTAGCAGAAAAAAGCTGCAGAAGCAGTTTCAAAATTAGTTAATTAAGGTCGTATTATTGGTAGCTGTTTTCGGGCTCTATTTTTTTCTTTCTTCTCATCGATTCCCCTCTCAGTTCTATGCGGTGTGCGTCGTGGACAATGCGGTCCAGGATAGCGTCGGCAATGGTTTTTTCACCGATCACTTCATGCCATTTGCTGACGGGCAACTGCGAAGTGATAATCAACGATGCTTTTCCATGCCGGTCTTCGATGATCTCCATCAGGGCGGCCCTGCTCTGGGCGTCGAAGGGCTGGATACCGAAGTCATCGAGCACCAACAGGTGCTGCCGTTCGATCTTGGCGATTTCCTTGATATAAGAGCCGTCGGCCTTGGCCATTTTCAAGCGCGCGAACAGTTTTGGGGTACTCGCGTAAAGTACGCGGTACCCCTGGATGCAGGCTTGATGGCCGATGGCAGTTGCCACATAGCTTTTGCCGATCCCGGTGCTGCCGGTGATCAGCAGGTTCTCGTTGCGGGTGATAAAAGAGCAATCAGCCAGGCGCATGACCTGGTTACGGTCCAGACTGCGATCGGCATGGTAATGGATATTTTCGACGACGGCTTTATAACGGAACCGGGCCTGGTAGATCTGCCGCTCCACGCGGCGGTTATTGCGGTCGTCCCACTCGGCGTCCACAAGGTACCCCAATAGCTCATCGGCCGTATAATCATTGGTTTTCCCGCTTTCCAGGCTGGTTTTGAAGGCATGGAACATGCCATAAAATTTAAGCTTGCGCAGCTTCTCCAAGGTGTCATTGTTCATTGTATGGATTGTTTAAAAGGTTACTGATAATATTCTTCGCCCCTGATATTGTCGTGGTTAGGCATCGGTAGCTCGTCGGCGAACAGGCTGTCCTCGTACTGGTCCATCTTCTTTTCCAGGATCATCTGGATGATTTTATAGTTGTAAATACCGTAGCTCAACGCGCGCTGGCATGCGCTGATCAGCCGCTGTTCGCCAGCCTTTTTTGCGAAGGATAAAATACCGATGCAGGAGCGGTAGGCCTGCTCGGGATGCTGTTTACGGTCCAGTATTTTGAGAATATAAAGCCTGACGTCATCGTGGATCGAAGAAGCCCATTCGACGAACTTGTCCGGGGTCCATTCGGTCAAAAAGCGGTGCGTGCTGGCCAAGTGCTCTTTATCGGTCGAGTAATTGTAGGGGCTTTTGACACGCTGGTGCAGGGCTATGCGCTCATAACGATAATAGATCTCGACCAACGTGCCCGAGAACAGCAATTTGACCTTCTTGCCGATGAACCGGTACGGGACGCTGTAATAGTGCTTGTCGATGCTCAGGTTGACGTGCCCGTTTTTCATCACGGTCGCATGCGACTGCTTTTTGAACTCGTAGCGGAGCAGCGGCAGCGGAGAGAGTGCGCCCCGCTCGATCTCTTCGAATTGAAGCCTGCGGCTGTAATTGCGACCACGCAGGAGCTGGTTGTTATGGACTTCCAGGGCCGCCCATATGGCTGCGTTTAGCTCGGATAGTGAGTTAAAAACCTGCTTTCTTAAAGGCGCATAGATCCGGCTGTAAACGATTTTAACAGCCCCTTCGACCAACGCCTTGTCGCGTGGCCGGTAAGCCCTGGTGGGTAATATGGTCGTCCCGTAATGGTTGGCAAAGTCCTCAAAAGTCTCGTTCAGCGTAGGTTCATACCGGTTGCTCTTGGTGACGGCCGCCTTGAGATTATCCGGGACTACGGCCGCCGGGACACCCCCGATGTAATGAAAGGCGTTCTCACAAGCCAGGATCAGATCTTCTTTTTGCTGGCTCATGACCGCTTCCACATAGGTGAGCTGGCTGGCGCCCAGGATGGCAATAAAGACCTCAACCTCAATCAATTCTCCGGTATCCCTGCTTACAAAACTCATCTTTACACCGGCAAAATCGATATAGAACTTATCGCCTGCTTTATGGTCCTGGTGCATGACTGGGTTTACCCGGGCCTTCCACTGGGCCAGGTGGAAGCAGAACTGGGTATAGCCAAAACCGTCAGGGAATTCCTTTTTGTAGCTCTCCCAGAGCGAATAACGCGTCTCGCCGGTTTTTTTGAGCTCTTTATCTATTCGGGGAAAACAGCGCTGTAAGTTCAACAGCCTGTCCTGCGGCGGCATCTGTTTGACTGCCCCAAAAAACTCGTCCAGTTCCTTGTCGTTCAGGCCGTTGATCTGCTCGAAAGTCAGCCCGCTCGCTTCAAAAGTAGCCATGTACTTCTTGGCCGTATTGCGGGAAACGCCCGTTTGCTCAGCAATAAAAAGCTTGCTGCGCCCTTGACTGTACATCCTTAGGATCTGTCTTATCTTATTCATGCTGATAGTTGAATTTGCCATACTTTCCGCGGTTGGTGTCCGCCAAAAATATGGGTGATTCTACAGCATTTTTCTGCTTGACGGGGTGGTCAGTTTGCTCCGGAATCTACTGGTCAGTTTCGTCCGAAACAGGTGGTCAATTTACTCCGAAATGGGGTGGTCAATTTAAACTGAAATGGGGTGGTCAATTTCACCGAATTTTCCATGTGGATGACCGCTTTTTGATCAAAGAAGCAATCAACCAGGTTGATGAGCAGATTACGATTATTGAAGCTGAAAATGGGAGGGACTTACTTCAATTGATCCAGACACAACAAGGTCAACACATTACGCTAATTATCCTGGATATGAATATGCCCCTGATGAACGGCATTGAAACAGCGTTTGCAATCAGGCAAAACCCATCTTTTAGCCAGGTACCCATTGTCATGGTCTCCACCAGCTCAAATACTTCCCTGATTGAGCAAGCTTATCAAGCCGGGATTTCCCGCTACTACACAAAGCCTTCTTCGTTTGAAGGTATTATCACACTGGCTAAACAACTGCGGGACGAGTTCATTTGCTAGCTTGGTTCTATAAGTGTTAAGGATTAGTTTAAACTTGCCTCCCTTTTCCGGCATAGAATTTTGACGTGGTTCCGTTTTGGTTTACACTTTTGCGGGTTAGTAAAATTAAAAGTCTCATTTCTCATCCAGTTTGCCGATAGTATTCAGCCTCGAAGGCAGCCGGATTCAGATAGTTTAAAGAGGAATGCAACCTTCGTGTATTATAGTATCCGTCAATGTATTCAAATAGGACGGTCTTTAATTTTTCTAGGCTTTCATATCCACCTTTCGGCATATTCAGCTCTGCCTTTAGCCTGCTCCAAAACGACTCGGCCCACGCATTGTCGTACGGATCATCGGCCCGGGACATGCTCTGTTTTAGCTTAAAAGTCTTAATCAGTTTTTTCATTTTGTGCGACAGATATTGGCCCCCTCGATCCGAATGTACAATCATACCTGGCTTTACCCTACGT
>NZ_AUAS01000016.1 GCF_000428845.1 Dyadobacter alkalitolerans DSM 23607
AATCATAGGATTAAAACTGGCATCCCGGTCGCGGGGCATTCTTATTTCTGACTCGCCATAGCTGGTTTTAACCCTCTTTTTTCCATAGCCATTGCGGGAGTTATTATTGAGCGACTGTTCATGCTTGTCATACCCCAAGTGCCCATCCAGCTCGCCTTCCAGCATCTTCTCAATGCCCCGCTTCTGCAACTGGCCAAGAAAGTCATTGAGCGTATCGCGGCTCTTGAACTGCTTTAAAAAATCATCAGTCAACAAATCTTCTGGTCTCATAAAATGTGTTTTGTTAAAAGTAAAAAATCGGAGTTACAAACCCCGATTTAAACTTTACACAGATTTTGAAATAGTGTCCTATAAATAGCGCGATTATTGGTCATCAAATACCTCGTAAGATTCGAAAACCAAGTTAAGGGACGTAACATAATCTACGAATCTGTCTTTTATCGCTTTATTTAGATCTCGCATATTATCATATTTTGTAACATTTATTGTTCCAACAATCTCATTTCTAACTGAGTCTGATAACTCTGTATCAAACTTAGAGTTATAGTTGGATATAATACTGGCGACCCTAAAATCCACAAACTTCATCTTATCTTCTGTATATAGCGTAGTAAATAGACCCTTATAATCGAAGCGTGAACGTAGTTCCGGAGATATTACATGTTTAAAATCGTCCTTATTGATGTTGGATGTAAAGACAATTATGAAACCGTCCAAATCAATTTCATCTGCCATTGAGCTTACCATTTTTCCGTTTTCTAAAACATCTAGGAAATAGTTAAATAACGTAGAATTTGATTTTTCAAATTCATCAATCAAAATTAATCCAGTGTCAGATTGTTTTACTCGCAAAAATATCTCGCCTTCCTCGCTTCCTATTATAGCCACGTGGACTACCAATTAGTGAATTTAGCGAATTATCACTACTATAATTACCGAAGTTAATTTTAGCTAATTTGCTTTTTCCTCCAAGACTTTTGTGAATTGCCCGTGCCACTTCTGTCTTTCCTACACCAGATTCGCCCATTAGAAAAAGCGACAATATCTTGTGTTCACCTAACTTATTAAAGATCCTGAAATTTGTGATCAAATCTTTAAATTCGTCCTTGAATTTGTCATGCCCATATAATTCATTACTAAATCTTTCTAAGAATCTCATGATCTGATCATCACAGAGATCCACCACCCGAGTATGACCGGATTTCGAATCAGCATTGACCTTTACATTGTCATCTGAACTAATCATTTCGGTTCCTCGCTCCAACACTATGTCACCAAATGAGGCGAAGCAATATCGCAACTCAAAGACGAGCAAGTCACGTTTAGATTCATCCGCAATGAACGTAACATCTTCGTCAAAGCGGTTAATAAAAAGCTCTCCATTGTATTGAATGTCGGCACCAAGTGTCGTAATGGCACTTATATCTACTATGTATGCGTAAGCATCTAATTCATTCGCACTCGACGTACCCCTTAAAAACTCAGATATAGTAATAATCGTGTATCCTCTGGCCTCCTGTTGCTGACGATATAGCTCAAAATTGGACCGATTAAAAAAAAGCAATTCACGGCTGGTCGGGTTCATCTTTATCAGAATTAGGAAGTTTAACCATCTGCACTATACCAACTAGACGTCAATATCTCTCTTTAGCAAGTTCTTTTGCTAAAATTAATCTATCTTCGTGTACACAAATTCGTACACCCATGAGAATCATAACAGCCAGGGAGTTTCGGGGGAAGCAGAAGGATTATTTAGATCTTGCAGAGAAAGAACGGGTGATTATTCACCGGGGAAAGAATAAGAAGTCAGTTTTACTCACGCCAATTGATGAAAGTACTGAAACTGATGTCTTTTTTTCGGACCCGCAAGTGTTAAATGCCATTAAAGAAGGTATTGAGGACGTGAAGGCTGGAAGAGTGACTTCCATTCGCGACCTTAAAAACATATGGGCAGATATTCTGTAACCTTCTCCGACAGAGCAAAAAAAGACCTTTCATTTTTACATAAATCCGGCGGCAAGTCACTCGTAAAACGCATCGAGCGCATTTTCGAAGAGCTTGGCGAAAATCCTTACAGCGGAATCGGCAAGCCTGAGCAACTCAAAAATAATCTTTCCGGACTATGGTCGCGGCGCATTGATAAGAAGCATCGCCTTGTTTACCAGATCATTGAAGAAACTGTTACTGTCTTTGTAATTGCTGCGCAAGGACATTACGACGATAAGTAGCTGGGATATTGAATCACCCCACCCTAACCCCAATCAACTCCACCCCCAGAACCTCCTCAATCCGCACAATCGACCTTGATAGTCTGTAATAATGACCTTAGTTACGTCTTAATCAATAGTGAGAAAATGGCCGGATTGCGATAGGCAACGAAATCATAATAGACGTTCCTTTGCCGGCTTCGCTTTGCCACATGACGTGACCGCCGAGGTAGGCAATGCGGGATTTAATGTTAGCCATACCACTTCCGGTTGATAGCAGATTATCGAAATCAGCTCCCAGGCCATCGTCATCTACACTAATGAGGGTTGTTTCTTCATTGACCATCAGCTGGACCGTCACCACCTGGGCGTGTGCGTGTTTCAGAGCGTTATTGAGCAACTCTTGCACGACCCGGTAAATCATCACGGCAGCTTCATCCCCCAAAGGTGGCATTTCGCCATAATGGTCTAAAATCAGGTTCGTTTGATTAACCAGATTCAGTTTTTGGACCAGATCTTCCAGCGCCGGAACCAGGCCAAATGTGGACAGCGCATACGGGCGCAGATCGTTTGAGATCAGCCGGGTTTCAGCGCATGCTTCATCCAGAAACTGGTTCAACGGTTCTTTGACGGTTGAAGGCAATTCTTCCTGATGCGCTTCAATGAATAGTTTAATTCGGGACAGTTGAATTCCCAGACCATCGTGTAGATCACGAGCAATCCGACTCCGTTCGCCTTCTTGACCTTCGATCATGGCACGTAGCGATTTAAGCTCCAATTGCCGAATCTGTTGCTGGGCGATGACCGTGTGTTGATGATCAATCAATTTTTGCTGACGTCTTAGATACGCAAGTGTAAATACGCCTATGATACTGATTATAAAGCCAATAAATAGCGCAGAATTCAATACATTCTGATTGCGACTTTTTTCTTCAACCAGTTGTTTTTCAACTGCCAGCGTTTTGATCTGACTATCCAGTTCCTGCAAACGAATACTTTTTGTTTGTTCGGATGCGTAAAACTGGACTGTAAAATCGAGCGTTTTTAACGACCAATCGTATGCATTTTTATAGTCGCCCAGACGGGAATAGCTATCTGCCGTGTGCCGCGATAATTCCCGCATCATGCCCAGACTATTTTCAGCCTTCGATAAGTTGTAGCTCTTCTGGTAGGCTTCAATAGCCGCCAGACTATGATCTTTAAACTGCTCAACCAGGCCCAGGTACAAGTGATTTAAGGCAATTAACCAGTTGACTTTTAATCGGTTTGATATGATCAGACTTCGGCTTGCAAAATAGTGTGCAGAATCCGGCTGCTTGGCGCGAGAGTATGTATTAGCCAGCAGACTTAGCGCATACGCCTGAGAATAGGGTTGGTTGTACTTTACGCTAAGCCGCTCGGTTTCGCGCAGGTGTGTTTTCAAACCGGGCGGCATTGGTTCTACATGTTGCGCAATATTGTGCAAACCCAATCGAGATTCGATGACTTTGGGCATGTTATGGGTTCGCTCAAAATATTGCTGGGCTTTTTTGAGATATTGTTCGGCGTAAGCATGCATGAAGTAATCCTGGGTGTAGTAGTCCCCTATTACCAGATACTGATTAAAATATCCGAGCGAGTCGCCCATCAGGCTATAGTATTTCAAACTACTAAAGTAGGAGTCCATCGTGTATTTGTTGTATCCGTACTGCCGATGGTATAGTCTACCCAGGGAATCGTAAGCCTTTGCAGCCTGGCTGTAATGCTTGTCCTGTACTAACATTTCAATCTGTCTTTTTAAGCTATCAACAGACGTCGTGTCCGTTACCGCCTTGACGGATTGAAACCCGCCTGTTAGTATAACTACGAAAAGGAAAATGATCCGCCAACCAGACCGGGGAGAACAGCATTTCATGAGCATTACCTGTAATGACAAAATAGAACTAATCAATCATTTGCATCTCCATAGCCGTCTTTATCAGCAGGGCTGTGTTAGGAACACCGAACTTCATCAGTAAACTGGATCGGTGAAATTCAATTGCTTTGGCGCTCACAAATAACTGAGTGGCCATCTGCTGCGTTGTTAATCCCTGCGCTATGCGGGTCAGCACTTCTGATTCGCGAGGGCTTAGGTGTGGTTTTGCGGCGATGCCGGCCGTTGACCTTCTGGTCTTGGGGCTATCGTTCAGCAGAATTTGCGTGATTGATTCATTAAAATATTGCTTCTCATGGTGGACCGCCTGGATGGCCTGTAGCAACTCCGTTTTTGTAGTATTCTTCAACAAATAGCCTTTGGCCCCTTTTTTCACGACCGTTTAATGAGACTAGCGTCGTCGTGCATAGTTAATGCTACCACTTTCGTTTCCGGGTACGTACGGCATATATACTCACAAAGCCCAAGGCCGTCTTCAATGTAGGGAAACGAAATATCAAGCAATACGACATCGATCGCGGTCTGGCTTAATCGCTCAATAACTGACTGCACCGTGTAGCAGCGCTCATTCACTCCAATATCCAGTGATCCTGAAATAAGCGACTCGATGCCTTCAACAAAGACATTATGGTCGTCGGCGATGAGGACTCGTATCATTTATATGTTTTCAGTATAAACTTATATCTATCCATCGAAAGTACGACGAATCAGCCGTGAACATAAATCAAACAGTTCCCATCTTGCAAATCTTAGGCCTTTCCGACTTGTAAATTCAAACGAAGGACAATTATCGTCAATGGAAGATGATGCTATTGTAATCTTGATGATAGCGGTCGCTTAGCTTGACAGCATATGCGTTTTTCTTAGAGCATTGTGGTCAAGTAAATGACACACAAAACTTGACATTCATTTCTCAGTTTCCTATGAGCCACATTTCCATCAAGGGTATTTGCCTTTGTTTAAAAACAGGATCTAATACTTATAATTTCACTTTAAACCATCTAAGTAAGCTATTCTTCGCTTTCAATCAGCTATATTTGTGATACAATAGTATTAATTATTAAGTTATAAAGGCAATAAGTACTATAATGATATCACTTATATCGCCATCAAAGGCGCTTCATAAACTTGCAGAAAATGTGAGATCCAGGCGCCTAAGTGCAGGTCTTACTCAGGAAGGTCTTGCCGAGCGTTCAGGCGTTGCACTACCAACTCTAAGAAAATTTGAGCAGAAAGGGATCATCTCTTTAGAGTCATTTCTTAGACTCCTTTTGGTTGTAGGCGGCATCGACGAAGTGATTGAGGCTATCAAGCCTGTAAAACCAACTTTCTCTTCAATCGATGAAGTGTTGAAGGAAGAGACTTCAATCCGTAAACGAGGTCGTCGCAAATGAAACGACTTATCACAGAACTCAAAGTAAGATTGGATTTCGGCAGCGAAATTCTACCGGTTGGGCGTTTTGCGATTCGCGACCACACCATTTATTTTGAATACGAGGCCTCATTCATTCAAAGAGGGTTGGAGATTTCACCATTACGATTGCCTCTCAAAACAGGCGTTACCGCTTTTGAAACAAGACCTTTCGAAGGATTGGCGGGTGTTTTCAGCGATAGCCTGCCCGACGGTTGGGGTCGTTTATTATTTGACCGCCTTTTGCGTTCTCGAAACATATTGCCGTCCGATATTACTCCACTGGATCGTTTGGCGCATGTGGGGTTTCACGGAATGGGAGCCTTAGTATATGAACCGGACTATAGTCTGTCTGATATAGAAGATGACTTTATTAATCTGGATCAACTTGCTCAGCAAGCCGGTGAAGTTCTTACGGGAAGTTCAGAAGAGATCATTCAGGAGCTACTTTCTTTAAATGGATCATCTGCCGGGGCAAGACCCAAAGCGCTCATAGGGGTTGATGAGACCCGTCAGAATATAACCCATGGTGCAAAGCAACTCGCCGATGGATTTGAGCCCTGGCTGATCAAGTTCCCGAATTCTCAGGACGGACTTGATTCCGGCGCAATTGAATACGTTTATGCTCTGATGGCAAAAGAGGCAGGCGTTGTAATGTCAGAAGCTCATTTATTTGCAGCTAGCACAGGATGCGGATATTTTGCGGAAAAACGCTTTGACCGGGATGGTACAAAACGATACCACATGCATACGGTAAGCGGGTTATTGCATAGTGATTTCCGGACACCATCATTAGATTATGAAGATTTACTGACACTGACTGGTCAGCTTACGAAAGACATCCGGGAAGTTGAGAAAATGTATAGACTGGCTGTATTCAATGTCCTGGCACATAACCGGGATGACCATGGTAAAAACTTCAGTTTTCTAATGGATGATAAAGGGGAATGGAAGTTATCGCCAGCTTATGATCTGACGTTTTCTAATGGCCCAGGGGGAGAACAAAGCACAATGGTAATGGGAGAGGGAAGAAATCCCAGCGACAAGCAGCTTATAAAGCTTGGGCTTGAAGCGGGTCTGTCCAAAGCTCTTGTAGATGAAAGTATTGCACAAACAAAGGCTGCTTTAGGGCAGTGGAAGACTTTGGCAAAAGAATACCGTATAAGTCAGACAAATATAGATTTGATAAATAAAAGGCTGGCATGAAATGGATGGTATATCCATTTCATGCCGATATTAACGTACTCACGTTCGAGAAGCCCATACTCTTCCATTTCAATTCGCTACAACAGGCTATCTAAATAGTCATAGTGTTGCATTATGACCTTACGTTTAGGTAAAAACTTGGCACGGTCATAAGCACGGTCAGTAGTGCTTTTAGGTGCATGTGCCAGTTGCCTGTCAGCAATTTCATGTAAATAGCTAAAGGGAAGGAAAACCAAGGTGCCCAAGAGTACTGAAAAATCACCCAATTAATTTCGGACTTTTGGATAGACAAAATCTATCTGACGCATTCTCATCAGGTATTTATTTGCATCAAGTTCGCAGTTGATATTCTTAGCCGCCTAAATGGCGACGCCCCTGTTTGAAAGGCTGATAATTGATGATATCTAAAAACTGGTCAAAGAACCGGTCTGTAAAGACACAGAGATAGCCGGGGTGCCGCTCATTTTGCGGCTCAAACAGATAAACCATATTAGGTCGGAAAAACAGAATCCCACGGTTCAATTTTAGTATTTTTCAGCGTAATAAACACGGCCACGACCATGATGAATGCTTATCTCGGAAATGCCTTTCCTATTATAGGGTAGTAGTTAAAACGCTGATCGCCTGCTGGCACGCGGATCACCTTTAAAGCACCGTCTATTAACTGTTTTTCCAGAGCTTGGATCCTTTCATAATGTACTAGTCAATTAGGGACAGTACAGGAATCCCTGATTTAAAAGTCAATTATCTCAACGTCTAATGTCTTTAGTAGCGCCGTTCCATACACCGAACCAGGCGATTGAAAGCCAACTTTATAAAAGCCGTTCACTACCCGCGAGACAATATCGACCGCTGACTTGACGGTGGGCATATAACCGGCAGGCATAATTGCCATGGATCTTACCAGCAACCCATTTGCGCCCATCACTTCTGCAAGGATTTTGCTCTGCGGCAGATTCTCGCCGGCAGCCTTTTGACTGACTTCCTTTATAGTATCTGACGGCCCTGTACTGGCGGGTAAAGCCATCTGAAAGTACTCTTCTATATTAATGATCCCCGTTGACCGGTAACACAGCACTACACCTCCTAATGGTGTGGGCAGGCACTCTTCAGGGCCATCTCCAAAATCAAATTCGGCAGTACCAGCCTGTGATAACTGCTGAACCAGCCCATTCCTTCTTACCAGTACCCCCGCATTAATTATGTTAGCACTGCTGGCGATTGAACCAGGCGTAAAACCACCGCTGTATTTGAAAGCGGCACGCAGGAAAATGGGATCCTTAATCCGACCGGCTGTATGTAAGACAAGAGGATCATAGGTAGCAAAGAGCCCCGCCCCCGAGAGGATCATAATACCCGCAGTCGTTGCTTCTGAACCTTTGGATTCGGCCAGCCTGTAAATGTCAATCTCGGCAGTAATGTCAACATAATGTACTTTGTGACTTATACAAGCCTGCATGGCCAGCTGCGCCGTTTCGCTGAAAGGCCCCGCAACATTGAGCAAGCAAGTTTTACCTAAAAGGGCTTTTTCCCAGCCCGATTTATCATCTACTGAAAAAACATGGTACGGCACATTTAATTCCAGAGACAATGCTAGAAGTTTGTCCCTGTCTCTGCCTGCAATTTCAAAATTCAAGCCGCGCCTGACGGCCTGGTAACATATCATTGTTCCGGTATACCCCGTTGCGCCGTAAATGAGCAGTTTTGCGCCTGCGACTTCGTTTGATAGTTCCATATCATTTTTTTAAAAGTTTTTCGGTACTGGATAGAAAGTCATCCAGTGATGTTTTAATATCAATATTCATGCGGTCAGCCAGGATAATCAACCACCAGATGCTTTCACCTAATTTGTGTGAGAGTTCATTTTCCGGCCTATCGCCTTTAGGCCAGCGTCCTTGCTGGGCCATCGTTAACCTGCCAACAAGCCCGGCATCCGTCAGAAATGCCAGCGCATCTTCTTCAACCGACCACTCGCTACCATGGTGTTCGAGTTCTAATTTGTGGTATAATTTCCTGATAACGAGTGAACGGGTTACCACATCGCTAAGATTTGAATCTTTCATAGCCTTAGTTTAATATTAACTTACAGTACAATGGCGGCTATGCATACTGCCCCCCCTATTTAATGCCTCTCGCCAGTTCGGCCTTCTGAGCTTCCTGCTTTGGCATGATGAGAAATATCACCTAACAACGTTACAACGAGCTCGCGGCTCTCAAAAAGCCAGGTGCCATCAGTCAACCGGAACTGGTCATGGTACCGGCCCGTCAGTATAGCCTGTAATGGAAAGTCTTTATCGGTATTCTGTTGAAAAAGTGTTAGATACGATACGCTTGATGCAACGGAGGCTGCTTCATTGATATCCAACACGATATTGGTTGTAACGTGCGAAGTCCTAAGGGTCCCATCCGGATAAACTTGTAAATTCTCGCTCAGGTGTTTTTCAACCTGTTCTTTTCCTTTCGGTGAATTAAAAGAAGTAACAAGTGTTCCGTTGGTAAATAGCTCGCCAACTTTTCCGAACTCCACATTGTCCATATAATGCGTATATAGTCCGATTAAATTCAGAATTGCTCTTTCGCTGTTCATTTTATTGATATGAATTACTTAATTATAATGCGTGACCAAGGCAAGCTTACCGCTCAGCGCTAATTGAACAGGCATAAGACTAGATCGTTGGAATAGCTCCTCCGTCAATAATATAATTTGTGCCGGTAATGTAAGAAGCCCTGGGGGAGACTAAAAAACCAACAAGCTCAGCCACATCCTGGGGGCTTGCCATTCTTCCCATGGGTATGCCACCAAGGGTATTCATTAAATTCTGTGTGGTTATCTCAACGCTCAATCCTAATGATTCCGATAAGGACTGCAAATACATATCCATCGTGTCGGTTTTTACCATACCGGGGGATACACTGTTTACGCGTACACCCTGAGGCGTTACTTCCTTAGAAAGACTTTTACTATAATTATTTAAGGCGCCCTTGGCAACCGCATATGCGCCTAGCGATTGGTACAGGGGCAACATTCCGCTCAATGAAGAGATATGGATAATGACCCCGCTGTGCTGCTGCAGCATCTTGGGCAAAATCGCCCGGTCAATGCGCACAGGTGCAAGTAAATTTAACTGTAAGTCATTTTCCCAGTGCTGATCTGTCAGCACGCCAAACCCACCTGATGGACTGCTAGAACCACCCATATTATTAATCAGTATGTCGACAGTCCCGAATTTCTCATTGATGAGCCCTACAACCCTGGCCGTTTCCGAGGGAACAATTAAATCTGCTGCTATAAAATGATAATTTAAATCTGGCTCATCAGGTTGATTCCTGGCCGCTACAATTACGGTGGCTCCTGCCTGATGCAGCCTGTCTGCGATTGCTTTTCCGATCCCTTTTGTTCCGCCTGTGACAAGGGCAATTTTGCCTTGTAATTCTGGGCTGCTTGTTTGATTGTTTTCCATTTGCTGCTTGCTACCTATATGAAACGTTTGTCTCATATAGGGTTAAAAAGTTTATCAGATTGTTTATTTTTGAGCTGCGCCTACCTTTTTAAAAAACAGTAGGTATTGTTCCCCCATCTATTACGACGTTGCTCCCGGTGATGTAGGAGGCTTTGGGTGAAACCAGAAACCCTATCAGATGCGCTATTTCTTCCGGCTGGGCGAGTCTGTTCATTGGTACACCTCCCAGACTGTCCATGACCAGCTGGGCTGTCTCGTCCAAGTTTTTTCCTATTGAGGAGCCGTAGCTGTGAAGAAAACTTTCCATGGCGGTGGTTTTCACCATGCCCGGTGAGACGGTAATTACGCGCACACCTTTGGATGCAACTTCATTAGCCAATGCCTTGCTGTAATTGTTAAGGGCTGCCTTGGTTACACCGTAGGAGAAATTAGAAGCATAAAGCGGTAACTTGCCATTAAGGGAGGAGATATGGATAACCACGCCAGTGTTACGCTCGATCATCAGGGGAATAAGCGCCCGGTCCAGTTTAATGGCTGCCAAAAGATTCAATTGCAGATCATCTTCCCAGTCCTGATCAGAGAGTACACTAAAACCGCCTGCCGGCGCGGATGTCCCGCCCACATTATTAATTAAAATATCAAGGGCGCCATATTCTTCTAAAATTTTGTTTGCTAACCCTTTATTATCTTCCGGCTTGGTAAGGTCTGCTGCGATAAAGGCGTACTCCGGATTTGCATCAGGTCTGCTTCTTGCTGAAATAATCACGGTGGCTCCCAGGCGAGCGAGCTCATCTGCTATCGCTTTGCCTATGCCTTTTGTTCCCCCGGTGACTAGCGCCACTTTCCCGGTTAATTCATTTGTTGCTGCTTCCATTATCAATTGTTATTATTGAAACATTTGTTTCAGATTTGATTAAAAATTATTGTTGCTTTGCTACGGGATCGCGTAGGATCGTTTGAAGATGTGCCTGACTTTCTCCGACCTGGAAATCTGTCAGATGAATTTCATGATGCATGCCGGATTTTTTAAAACCGTTGTCGGTGGCAAATCGTTGCAGCACAGGTAGCGTTTGCAATTCCCCGGCAAAAGGGCCTGTATGTAAAAGCTGGACACTAGTTCCTGCTGTGTAGGTGAAAAGTTCAAAGCCGCTGGCGAAGGCAATATCTTGTCTTTGCTGTGCCGTTTGTGCAATGGCTTCACTCGTAATAAAATCAGGAATACGGATCGCAATCCGGTAACGGAGTAGGTCTAAATTTACTGTTGTATAAAAGCGGCCGATATCGACAAACCCAACCTTCTCCGGATTAAACCAGTAAAATATTTCCACGATCCTGCTTGTAAATGCATGATCAGTGAGCGCAGAGTTCTTCTCCAATGCAATGATAAATTCTTTTATGGCCGCTTTCTTTTCATAAAAAGCGGTAGTCCCAGGGCTTCCTTCTCCAAGAATTGAAACATAGCTGGCTTTTCCTATTTCGATAACTTCTGGCTTTTCGGTTGCCGTGAAATAATCTTTGTAGTGCTCATGTATATTCATAGTTCTAAAACATTTGTTTCAAATTTGTTAAAAAAATTTTACAGGCTTATCTGCTGCACAAGGAAAGCTGCCATCTTCTTGATGCGCGCCTTATCCTTGTGGATGATAAACGACTCGTGCCAACCCGTAAAGTGGTTGATGATATAGTCCGTTAACATGGCTGCGTCCTGGCTTACTTTGATTTCTCCTTTCTCTATAGCCCTTTCCACCAGGGTGATCAACAAATTATAAGTAAAATCATTGTCCGCTTTTATGATCTGCTGCACCTGCTTATCAGTTGAAGCTACTTCAAATGTCGTTTTAATGGCTAAGCAGCTAGTAGGTTCATTTGTAATGGCATGAGCGGATGATTGAATAAATTTTTCAATTGCTTTTAATGGCGATTTGATCGGTTCCAACTGCTTCAAAGCAGCTCTCATTCTTGACTCAGTAAAATGCGTTAAGCTCCGGATAAAAAGTTCGTGTTTGTCGCCGATCGTATTATACAGGCTACTGCTGTTAATACCCATCGCCTCTGTCAGATCTCTCATCGTAGTGCCGTTATAGCCTTTTCTCCAAAAGACATCCATTGCCTTGGAAACCGCTAACTGTTCATCAAATTCAACATTCCTTGCCATGCCCTAATTTACAAATGAGACACAAATTAAGTTCAATTCTGAAACGTTTGTTTCTTTATTGGCTGTTTTTTAATGCTAGTTGTTAAATGATTGCCTGAATTCCTGTGGTGAGATTTTTGTTTTACTCTTAAAAAGTTTATTGAAAGACTGTGGTATTCGAAGCCAAGCTGATAGGCTATTTCGGCAATGGTCAGATTGCTCGTGCTTAAAATATCTTTTGCCTTCTCGATGAGCTTGCCGTGGATATGTTGTTGGGTGGTCTGGCCAGTGAGCGAGCGAGGCATGTCACTCAGGTAACGCTGGGAAACGTTCAAATGGTCGGATAACTGCTGTACTTGGCCGAAACCTCGATTACCTTTTCGGCAAGTTTTTTTACTATCTTCTTGATGGCTTGCGCCAGTTTTTTATCATCGGCTTTCGTGTTCCTTAGTTTGTCTTGAAGCGAATCTGAAAGATCTGCAGCCAGTAGCTTTTTTTTACGTTTCATAGGTTGTCAGTTTGTTGAAGACGAGTACTCACAAAAATACGGCTTAGTCGCCGGCAGGCAATGTTAAGTTTCATGAACCTAATGCGATATACGTTATAATTTGCACCTCGTGTAGATTTCGCCATTGTTCGCATAATAAGGCAAGAAGTAATGACAATGCAGGAATGGCATCATGTTCCTACTGCCCTTATGCAATATTACAGCGGGATCCTTAGACGGAAAAAATGCCGCAGGCAACTATTACATTGATAGATCTTAGATGGGAAAAATGCATTCCGTGCAGACAAGGGTCGGACGCGGTGAGAAACGTCCTTGGACCCGCAGTAAGGACAGGTTTTGCTAAATGAAATCATAATTCAGCTGATTGCAAATATACTAACATGTCAGGATCTATTTACTCCCGAAAGGTCTGTGGCCAAAAGGGTTGGATTTGAAAGAAGCTTTGCTTTTCGACGATCAAAAGCTGACTATACACAGCGGCCAATGATTCCCCCATCTGTTCTGGCAGGTCCATTTTGGTAAAGTATCCCGGCCCTGCCTGCTCACTGTCTTGCTCTGGCTGTGGTATCTGATCGTCCATGATTGTTTTTTGGGGTTATATGTTTACAACAGAACTGACGAAGTTGTGATTTGACTGAATTCGGCCATAACCTGCTCGAATTGCTGTTCAGATATACCACTAGCCTCTATAACCCGGTCCTTCATCACTTTTCGACCATCTGTTGCAAAGCCATATCTGGGCAAACCAAGCGCTAAAGGGCTAAAAAAAAGGTCCTGCTTTCGCTGTCTTATCCAGATCTCGACAAATGGCTCAATGGCGGTCTGGACTGGCGGATAATATCCTCTTACAACCATTTTAACTTGATTGCCCGTAGCCATTGTGAAAATTTTCTCATAGACCATATTGATAGGTGTGTGGTGGCAAGGGTAAATTTACACAGAAGTTTTTAGGCAAACCACCCCTTAACAATATGATAAATCTGGGGAGTGCTCCATCGCAAAATTAGGCGACCATATAAGTGATCTTATCGATGATCGTGTAAAGGATATTATCCGGATCGGCGGATTGGTTCAAAGAAAAATATTCAGCGCCGGATTTGAAATGGCTATTGACATAGACCTTCGCCTGGCGTAGTGAGGGGAAGTGTTTTTCATTATTGTCAACTGCTTCAAGCGCGCTGCCATCGCCAAGCCGCTGCTCGATAAAAGCCACATCCTGACTGTATATTTGATTGGTAATGCAGCAGTCGTAGACAGCATAATATGTGCTCCTTGTTTTGGTTGCAACAGCCTCAAATCTGCTGCTAGTGACCGGGTGTAAAGTATTTGCCATAGTTAATCAGAAAAGACACAGGACAATGAACTGGGATCTTCTATAATAGGCTCAAAAGGAAATATTGGGATGGTGTCATAATTAGCACAAAGTTAACAAACGGAGATGAACCGTAACATTAAAAATATGCGGGCCACTAGTCGGAGACGGGATCTGTGCGAAGCGCTCAACATATTATCTTATCATTAACAGCGTCTATTGGCCGCTTTTGCCGTTATTTTTGCCACTTCAAGAATTTCAGGCAGCAGCATGACACACGAAAAAACTTTGATCTTGCAGACGGGAAGGTGCGTAAAGGTGATCACCCAAGTGGCAAACACAATGAAACCCGGGGAAATGGAAATTAATGTTTTGATCAAAGACCCATCCGACACCCAGTACCGCCCTCCTATTGGCCTGAGCCATCCCAAGTATTGGAAGCTTAAAAGAATGGGCGCTGAAAAATCCAAGCAGCTGCAAATCGAGTATAGTGGCTTGACAGAAAAGCAGCTTCGCAACGTGGTCAAAGAATTCAGATTGAGTGCTACGCCCCTGCCTGCTGAACATGAAGATGCACATACTTAATATCAATCGCCTTTTGGAAATGGAACGCCAGTTACGGCTTCACAAAAGCTATAAACTTTTGCTGGAGGCTTGCGTCGTCTGCCTGTCTCCGGTAACGGCTTTGCCTCTTATGGTGAAAATACTGCCCGCTTACCAGTGACTGATCGCCACCCCCAGCTAACCACACCTGGGTTTCAAAACCTTTTGCAAGATTATCAGGCGCTCCGGGCCCACCCATCTTTGTAGGCACCCACCCCGGGTCCACGGCATTTGCGTTGACATCTGCCCACTCGCGTGCAACTGACATAGCCAGGAGAATATTGTGAAATTTCGAGTCGGAATAATTGGCATGTGGATTATCTGCGTTCAGCCCAGAAAGGCTTGGGTTACGCGCGTGAAGGACCACATTATGCCCCTGACGCACGAGCGCATTTGCAGCCAACTGCCAGAGCCCATCCACCGAGCCCGACATGAATATCCTTGCCATAAGCGTTGCGTAATTTCTTTCCGAGGTTATTTATTTAATGCAGGTTACAATTTTAGTGCCGGTTGCGCATCAAAAAGGCGGACTATTACAGTCCGCCGCACAATCTGCAACAAAGAAGTGGCCGCATTTTCGGCGGGTACTTCCAGGTGGTTATAGGATAAACCAGTTTTCGGCACGCTAAAGCCTGCCATTGCTTTGCAATCAGCCTTTGTGGATAGGTTACAGCAAATATTTTGCTACGGAAAGGCTCCGCATCCGGAAGACCGGACCCTGCAAAGGGCTGAATGAGATTGCAGCTTCAAAAGTAAAGTAAGCAAGCAGACGTCCGGCAAAGTTAAGAAATGGTAACATTTCGCTTACCTAACCCACAACTGAGATTTACTTCAATATGTCCTGAGTCACCTTCAAAGTATAGTCGACTTGCTGACAACCAAAGTCCGGGTCATCAGCATTATGTTTGCTTTTAATCCAAAGCGTATCGTCGACCGGATCCTGTTTGTAAACAAGTGTCTTCTTGCCATCAGAGAGCCTGTATAACTTGAAACCTGTGAATGTTTGGCTGGGCGGCGGAATTGATCCAAAACTAGCGCCTTGTCCAATCAACATTCGGTTTCCAGGGTCGACAAGCGATGCTGGATCAATCTGATCATTTAGCACGGGTCCGTTAAAGTCGATCAGCAGATTTTCACTGCTTTGATTGTCAAGGTAAAAGAAGCTTGCCCCTATGCACCCATCCTCTAATAAATCTGGTTCTTGCCTGCAACCAAGACTTACGAAAATGAGTATTAGCACAAATCGATGACGGAGCTTCAAAGCAGAAAATGTCATTTTTAACATGTTGACATAGTTTGAGCTTCCAGGGTTGCAACTAAGGGATACAAAAGTCAAATTAATTTAATGCAAACCATCTAAGTAAGGCTTTTGCAAAAAAAAAGGGTGGGATAAAAAATCAATATCCTATAGGCCTTATCCATTCTAAGTATCGGAAGCTCAAATGATTGGGTGCCCAAATCCAGGCGATTGCAGATCGAGCATAGTAGCAACGTGTAAACCTGCGTTAGCCCGACCTTTTAAGTGGATACCGAACTTTCTATGATCCATAGCTTATTTAATCAAGTAGGCCCCATTTGCCGAACTTGAAACAACCTTTCCATTTTGATAAACATTTGAAACAGTTGCCCAACCATTACATTTTGCATTATTAATATAAGTTTCCATTTTCATCTTGGTTAAGACCCGGCCGTTTAGTTCGAATGAAAGTTCCGGATCATTGGCCCTACGAGATTCATCAATCAGGATGTTCGAAAAAAATGCATCGCCCATTCTATCTAGGTTAGAAACGTATGTTTTCTGGCTGCTTTGTTGATAGAAAACCTTTATCCGTGCAGTAGTGTCTAAATCAGCCGGGTAAGTGAGCGGTCCATCCATTATTTGCATACTAATCTCGGACGGTGGAGCCATGCAGTCGACATTACTGTCACAACCAGTTATATTGCATGTCGTTAATAACAGGCAATAAAAAGATAGAATACCCGGCAGTACTGATAGCTTCATAAGTGTTCATTTATTTTATTTACTTTTAGACACATCCCCTACTCATTACGTTGCAATACTTAGGAGTTACAAGCAAGTTGGAGGCATTCAGCGTACAAAATACCGCACAGTAGTAATTACAATTTTAAATCTTGGCGATCATTCCAGATGCTCTTTTAATTCCTCTCTCAATTGGTGGTAATACCGCAACTTATCATCAAGCATCTTCTCTTTTGAACGTTTGGGCCGAATTCTGCGCGCGGGTTCAAAATCTGCTTTAATCACTTTAATCGTGATCGTGTCCCCATCTTTCAATGCCTTGTCTATCCACTCAGGATGTTCGCCCGTAACCGAGTTAAGCCCGGAAACTGTTAGATCCAATGCATCAGGTTCGTTTAACCGACGCAATGAAGTAAGTATGCACGTAACGACATGAGGATCAGTCTCAATACCTGCTTTGCATAAGTGTTCCCCATTAATTTGGACTTCGAAGCCATAGCTTGACATACTGCTCATTTCGCAAAGAATTGGTTGACTATTTAGAATAAATATTCAACCAATTTGGTATTATTCATATTATAATAAATTAAGGCAATGATTTATTAATATTCTGTAACCATCAATTGTCTGCCTGGTATCGAATACACAAAGCCCCACCAACTTGTACAAACCAAGAACATCACCAAAACCCTTCCCCCCTCTTGTTTTGCGTTTTTTCGTTCGCTCTTTGTACAATTAAACTGTGCGTAAAATAATGACTAATGTGTACTATTGTAGCGTCTGCGGCGCTGATATTGCAGTTTTCCAACTTGGGCCGATATTTCAGTTTAACCACCGTAGCCGTTGCAGAACTAACCTGACAATTTAAGTTTGGGAATTGTTAGTGCTGACTTCTGAATAATTAAAAAATTCGACGTAAAAGCAATCGAGGGCTTCAAAATGCGTCGATTAAGTGCGCCATGGTCTCCATTGCTGCACTATTTGTCAATTTCCTCTTGAATGTTTTGAAGTACTTTTTGAGGTTGAAGCAGGTCGCTGCCATTAGCATAACCTTATGTGCTGCGGCTTTTCCTAAGACATTGATTTTGCTTAATCCGTAATAATGGACCAGGCTTCCAAAGACCGGTTCTACCGTACTTTGCCGGACTTGTTTCATCCGTTTCCCGCGCCTGCTTAGTTGTCTTCATAGGCTCGGTGATAATAATCTTCATAAGCTGTTGTAAATATTCTTTTAAACAGGGACTTAGGCGTGCAGGATTCCTTTAGAACACAGGGAATGCAATCCTTTTTTGAAGCTCGGTAGTTTTTTATAGGTTTTCCGTCAGCGGTTCGATCGAAGCCCTTAAAAGGAATTGTTTTACCCATGGTACAGGTAAAAACGTCTTCTTTCCTGTCATAGGTGACCCATTGCCTTTCTGGCTTGTACTTGCCAAAAACTGGGATCCATGGTGTTCACCTCAGTTTGAGCCAGCCCGGAATTAAATTTCAAATAACCCACTGGGCTTTGTTCATCCCAAGCGATGAAAAATTGCGTTTCCGGATTGTTCAGTTCCGCGGTCATTTTCTCATCACTAAAATTTTCGGCCAGATACTTTTTCATATCGGCTTCCGTATTTGCTGGTGCAAATGTTTCGAAAAAGGTTTCTCTGGCGATTTGCTGCAGCATTGCCAGGTTTTCAAGGCTGGCCTTGGTTATTGTTATCTGATCCATTTGAATGATGGCTTTTTGATTTACGAGAATTTCATGATCAGGAGATCGGCGGTAATTAACAAAGCGGCGACCACGCGCATCGTGCTGGCAGGTTCTCCAAGTAGAAAAGTGCCAATTAGGAACGCACCGATAGCACCAATACCAGTCCAAACGGTATAAGCAGTACTTAATGGCAGCGTGCGCATAGCCAGGGCAAGCAAGCCAAAGCTGGCGATCATCGCAATAATAGTAATTGATGTGGGAATTAGTCGGGTAAAACCATCCGACTGCTTCATGAAGTAGCCCAAACAACCTCCAAAAGGCCCGCAGAAACCAAATAAATCCAAGACATGACTTTGACCTTTATAGGTCGGGCCGTCCCGATTCGGTTCCCAATATGGGGGGAGGTCGTCCTCCTGCTTCGGAATCTGTGAGAGACTCCAGAGCCAACGCAGCAAAAATAATAGTTTGTCGCTAACCTTGCAAAAAATCCTCGTTAGGTCACTACAGATTCCGTTTGGCGCTTTCAATCGATATGAACTCTGGCAGATAGTCCGGAGTGCAGCCTTTTGATACCATTTCTCCTTTATAAAGACCCGTGTTCTCGCCGACAGCAATACAGCGATGCCGATAATGTTTTTGAAAAACGCCTATCCAGCCGGCAGTGAAATTCATTGCCCATTGCACTTCCGGTTTTTCCTTGGCAATGTTGGTTTCTATTTTGTCCAGCAATTCCGCCGTGTTATCAGGGGGCGTTTGTCCCATCCATCTCAAACGCGCCTGATGATACCAGAATACTCTTCTTTGAAGAGCAGACGAACTATTTTCCCAAGATTCAATTAAAGCTGTGATCTTCTTGTCTTTCAAAATTTGGTTGGCCATCAACCAGTCTATCAATTGATTCCGCTCGACTAATGGATGGGTTTGCATATCACGATCAAGTTCATTGATCAGCTCTTGTGAAATGCGCTTATTGTCCATAATTAAAATGGCCAATTGCCTGGGTAGAAATCTCCCGGTTGACCATAGTTCAAGAGCCAGCTCATGATCTTTCTTAATATCCTTGGCCATTTTCCGTAAGTCTCCCAGTTTGCTTTTACTATTGATCTGCTCCAGGATTTTGTCTGCTTTTGAAGAAAGTTTCATCGCTATTTTCTGATTACCGGTCCCTAATTGCGAGCTGCTTCAACGGATCTCCGCCATCGATGTAAAGTTTACCATTTTGTTTTAGTGCTTTCCGGATTTTTTCGATAGCCTGTTGCTCTATTTCGGGATGTCTTCCATCCAGCGCACCCACACGGATCGCAAAAGCGAGATCGTATTGTTCTTCACCGTCTTGCAACTCAAAGTTTTCGATTGATTCGGTACGAAAGGAAAGTACGCCGGAAGCAATTTCTGCCTTACTATTTTCATTAGCCTGCCTGATAGCCTTAGATGACCGATCAATTGCCAGAACTCGGCCACCTGGACTACGTTTTGCGACTTCGCGGGCGGCTGCACCCGATCCGCAGCCGATTTCCAATATTCTCATACCTTCTGTCAACGGCAGTGCGTCCACAGTTTCTTGATGTCGGCTCGAAAGCTTATTGGCCATTTCCGTTTTTCATTTGTTCAACAGCATTCCATCCTTCGGGCGTAATTCCCATGATTTCAGTAACAGCCCCAATTGTTTCATAGGTATCGAAAAATGCCATTCTAGCAATAGGATGATCCACTTCACTGATAATCTCATGTCCTTTTGCCCGAAACTTCCGTAGAACCTCTTCAAAATCGCTGACCGAAAGCCTGTATGCAAAATGCTGTGCTCCACCTGCCGGATATTGTTTCAAATAATCATGAAACATACTTTGTCCCGAAAGCGGCTGAACCAGTTCTACAAAAGTAAGTCCATTGTATGCCTGAGTAGCGAGCCATTCTCCGGTCACTACTTCGCCCCGGTAAGTCATTCCTAAGTCCTGCGCGCGAACAAGTTCCGGTGAAGGAAAGCCAGGAACACCCAGACTTTTTGAAAAGAAGCACATCTTTGTATTTCTCCGATAGATTGAGCAATGCTAATTCATCCCACGTGTTTTGTACATTATGCACTTCGAGGAAAATCATTGTGTTGTCGATCCAATCCTGCACAAAGGCATCTTGAAGGTAAAAACCAACATTTTCTGTTTTGAAAAGCGACATATCGGGTGAAATTACGACTTCCTCAAAGCCCAGATCGCGATAGAAATTCCGGGATAGTTCAAAGTTCCGGCAGCCTATAAATGGCCGGATAGATCGTGATGATTGCTGCGTATTCCTTAGTTTTAAATCAAAAGTATGTTCTGACCTTGATTTGACCTATTGATTCAAATCAAGAAATAGTGGTCCTCGAGATAGACTTCCTGACCCTGCTCAGTGTTTCCGGCATGAGTTTGAGATAAGACGAGACCATTTTTAAAGGAAATGCTTGTATCAGCCTTGGGCGGTTATCAAGAATGAATGCATATTTTTCGGCAGGAGTCATCGATTGATCAAAGAACCTCAGTCTTTCTGATGCACCTTCCAAAACTTTGTTCAGCTGCAAAAAAGCAATCGACCTTCCTGTTAGGTAATGCACGGTATCCAGACTGAGTTCGAGAACGTCGCAGTCAGTGAAAGCCTGGATATAAGTTTCAGAAGGGCGTTGAGAAATCAGGCTTTGATAATCAAAAAACCATTCATCTTGTACGCGCAAATCAATGATGTTTCGATCCAGCTCAGACACCTGTTCATATTGGTAAACGGATCCACGCAACAAATAATAAATTGATTTGGATACTTGGCCTGTTTGGAGAATGACTTCGTTTTGGTTAATGTGCCGCGCCATGACCGCTTCTTCAAAAAGCCTTTCCTCTTCATCTGTATAAGTGCCGGTTGCCCGTAATATTTCTGAATACATTGGCTCTGAATCTATAATGTGAAATTACAATAATTGTAACATTTCGTCTTTCGCTGATGTTAACCTCTCTGCACCTTCAAAATTCATGATAAAAATTGTCTCATATACCAGAATTTACCACCCAAGAAACTTCCAAAATATCCGCCGTATCATCCCGTATCCGATAACGTTCATCTAATCTCAGACCCATTACCCATATGATTTCTCCATTCCCATTGATAAGAAGAAAAGTGTGTTGTTTCGTAAAGTAATCCGCTTTGATATCTGTGAAAAAGTCACTGAGCTTTTTTTTCTTACCTTGCATCCCTAGGGGCTGGAAAAAGTCCCCTTTCTGCCACCTTCTGACAGTCAATGGAAATTTGAGCTTTTTCGCATTTAGAATAGCAGTATTACTGCTGTAATAGGTGGGGAGATTTGAATTCCTCTCTCTCTGCACGAGGCGTAATGAAAAGCCCTCCCAACGAAACTCACCCACCTTTTCATTGATGTATAAACTTAAATCCTCAGGATTCCCGTCCATTTTTGCGAGAATCAAATCCTGTCTATCAATCAACAAGATATGAGACTGCGATAAATACTTCCTTCCCGAAATGCCGTGTAAGTTTGCGACGATTTGTACTGATTGTTGATAGGAAAAACCAAATTTGTCAAGCAAATGCCATAGCCTATACCCCGGCTCGCTCTCACAAACAATTTTCGCCTTACTGATCCTCACCTGCTCCCCCTCCGTCACAACAACCCCTCTTGCCCATTCGTCCAGCATCTCTTTCAGCAACCGATCCGCACTCGACAGTTTTGCGGAGGAGTGAATGAAAGTGGCTTCCAATGACGGATTTAGCTGCTGCAAAACGGGCACAACCTTGTGTCTGATCAGGTTTCTTTTGTAGTCGTCCGAAGCGTTCGAGCGGTCCTCTCTCCATGTTAGCGCGTTCTCTTGCGCGTAGGTCAGTATTTGGTCTTTGGTGGCCAGGAGCAATGGCCGTATGAGATGATTGTTGATGCCGGAAATGCCATGTAGGCCGGATAATCCTGTTCCGCGGGTGAGATTTAAAAGGGTTGTTTCCAGCGAATCGTTTGCGTGGTGACCGGTGGCAATATATGTGTAACCGTTCGTGATTCTTAGCGTTTCAAACCATTCGTAACGCAGGTCGCGTGCTGCCATCTGCGTGGAAATACCCTTTTCTTTTGCGAAGGACTTTACATCAAAATGTTTGGTAAAAAATGGAAAATCATATGCCTGGGATAGCTGCTGAACAAATTGTTCGTCTTCATCGGACTCTTCGCCTCTTAACTCGAAATTACAATGCGTAACGCCAGCCGGAAAACCGGCTTGGTGAAACAGATGGAGCATTACAACCGAGTCTACCCCCCCACTCACAGTCAGTAAGCAAGGCTGCTTTTCGAGATCCAGCTTGTGTTGGTTAATAAAAGTTAAAAAAGCATCCAACATGAACCTAAGAAACGTAATTGATGTAGTTTTGGCGTATATAAGACATGAATAGTCTTTTACCAGACTCGCCAGAAGGCACTGATTTCAAAGGTAAAAGAAAGAATGGCAACATGAATAAAAAAAAATACATCGCGAACTGCAACCCTTTTAAACTTTTGCGCGTCATCAATATCAAAGGTAATATGTTTCGTTTGACGTTCTTTGTTTTGATGTTTTTTTCACATTACCTGTTGGCCCAGAGAGCTTTACCAAAAACTCAGCCAGTTCCGAGTGAGGATCTTGTTGAAATTATAAAGTCCGACGAGCTGGAAATTGTGAATGAAAACGGAGTTGACTCCCGCCGGGTCAAAAATGGCGTTTTTAAGCACAAAGGAGCATTCTTGCACAGCAATCTCGCGATCCAGAATATTAATACGAATGTGATCGAAGCTTTCGGGAATGTTAAGATCGTACAGGGTGATACGGTTACAGTGACAGGCGATACGCTCTACTATTTCGGCAACACGCGACTCGCTATTGTAAGTGGTAAAAAGACGGTTTTGAAAGATAGCAAACGCACCCTAACGACCCGCAAGATCGAATACGATATGGCCAATGGCATTGCCAATTACAAAACGCCCGGCCGGACTGTCGATGAGGAAAATGTGCTGACGAGTAAAGAGGGTTTCTATAATACGCGGACAAAGGAATTTACTTATTATAAAAGTGTAAAGCTGGTCAATAAAAAGTATGTGCTTACAACGGATACATTGCTGTACAACTCGCTGACGAAGTGGTCGGATTTCAATGGTGCCACGAAAATCACCAATAAAGACGGCACGGTAAACGGAACCAGAGGTCGGTATAATACGGAGTCTGCGGAGTCCTCATTTCAGAAGCGGACGATGGTGGACAATGAAACGTATACACTTACCGCTGACTCGCTCGAAGTGGACGGTAAAACGAACAATGGCCGCGGGAAAGGCAATGTGGTGATCGTTGCTAAAAAGGATAAAACGGTCTTGAATGGCGACGAAGGATATTACTGGAAAAAAGAGGGTTATTCCAAAATTTTCGGTCATGCTTATGTCAGGAATGTAGTTTCTGACGACACCCTTTACATTCGTGCGGATACATTGTATTCTTATGAAAATCAGAGAGATAGCACAAGAAAGCTGATCGGGAATAAAAACGTTTTTATATATAAAAGCGATTTCCAGGGCAAATGCGATTCGATCACGTACAACACGGCTGATTCGATCATCCGATTTTTCCGGAAACCTATATTATGGAGTGATCAGCATTATCAAATGGAGGCCGATTCGATCACTGCTTTCTTAGTCAATAATGAGATCAACCGGATGCTGCTGAAAGGCAAATCTTTTGTGATTACGGAGGATACTTTGGTGAAGCAGTATAATCAAGTGAAAGGCCGTACGATCAATGCTTTTTTTGAAAGCGGGAACAAATTAAAACAGGTTCTGGTGGATGGAAACGGCGAAAGTGCTTACTATGCGGTGGATGATGAGCAAAAAAGTATCGGACTTAACCGGGTTGAATGTGGAAAAATGAATCTGCTTTTCACTGACAATCGTGTACATAAAATCTCATTTGTGGGGAAACCGGACGGCAGGCTCATTCCACCATCGAAAATAAAGGCTCCGGAACGACAGTTGGACGGGTTCAACTGGCGAATTTCAGAGAAACCAACCAAGAATAAGACGATTTGGAAAGAGTTGTAAAAAATATATCAGGACAAGCTTCATTTTATTAAAGCAGGCATGATTTTTTAGATTGCAAAATAAAGATGTCCATTCACACAATATATTTTGAATATACAATTGTTTCTCTATATTTTTGTAATGTACTTTTTTACTAAAATATTATAAAATATTAGTCAAAAGTATTCCAAGATGACGCTATGAAAAGAAATATACTTTACTTAATGATAACACTAACGTTGGCCTTACAGGGTTTAAACGCACAATCCGTCTCGAACGGTAGCCGTTTGAACATGGTCAACAAAAAGAAGCCGGCTGCGAGCGAAAACATTAAATTTTCAGGTTTGGCGACGGGTTCAAGCTACAAATTACTGTCTTTGCAAAATCCAAAAGCGCTAAACAGTTTCTACCGTTCATTTTTATTTGCTTCTCCCAATGCTTCTGAAAGCACGGGTGTCGCAACCGCCGAAATCGTGGAGAGATCTTCAAACAGGAGACAACCTGAAATGGAAGCGCAGCTGAAAGTTGAAGAGCAACTGTATGCTAATGATAAGATTTCAGTATCAAACATTTATCCGAATCCGGCCAGCGAATATGCAGATCTTGACTATAATATCACTGCCAACATTCGTGACGCGAAACTGATTATCTACAACGTGCTTGGCTCTCAGATGGCCGAGCTGCCCCTAAACAGAAATGACAGAAAGCTGCGTGTCAATACGAAAGATATGCCGACAGGGCTTTATTTCTATCAATTGTCACTGGACGGTCAAAAAGTAGCCACTAAAAAAATGCTTGTACGTCATCAGCAATAGGCTAATTTTTAACACTATATCAGCTACGCATTCGTTATGAATGATGTAGCTTTTTTTATTACCTTTGCACCTAATATGCGAAAAAACAGTCCAGCAAGCTATTTCTTGCTTTTTATTGCGGTCCTTGTAATTACTTCTTGCAGTAAGTTCTCGAAGTTACAAAAGACTGGTACGGATCAGGAAAAGTATGATGCCGCGATGTCTTATTACAAAAAGGGGGATTTTTATCGTTCCGGCCTACTTTTTGAAGAACTCATTCCATTGTTAAAAGGAAGTACAGAATCCGAGTTGGCGCAGTTTTACTATGCGTATACTCAGTACCAGCAAGGACAGTACAATACGAGTCAGTTTTTGTTCAAAAAGTTCTTTGATACCTACGCTCGAAGCGATTACGCACAGGAAGCATTGTATATGCATGCTTTTTCCCTGTATAAGGATTCGTCGCCGTACAACCTAGACCAGACCAGTACATTCACAGCGATTTCGGCTATGCAGGATTTTATCAATGCATATCCTGAAAGCCCTTTCCGCGAAGAGTGTACGCGTTATATATTGGAACTGCGCGCAAAGCTTGAACGCAAAGCATATGAAAGAGCCCGTTTATATCACAAGATCAGCGATTTCAATGCAATGTCGATGAAGTCGGCCGTAATATCGATTGAGAACTTCCGTAAGGATTTTCCAGATTCGAAATACAATGAAGAACTTGCATTTTTGAAGGTGGAATCACAGTACAATCTAGCCACCAACAGTTTTAGTTCGAAGCAAAAGGAACGTTATCAGGACGTTTTGAAGTTTTATCAGGAGCTGATCGATAAATATCCGACAGGAAAATATAACCGTGATGCGGAAAGAATGTTTGACGAAAGCCAAAAGCAAATCGATGTCATTGCAAAAGCCGAAGTGGAACGTCAGAAACAACTTGAAACGCAGCCCGACCCAGCCAACAAGCCGACGAAAGTAACGACGCCGGCTATTACAGAACCGAAAGGACAGTAGTTCTTTCATTTAGATTTTAATTTTAACTAATATCACCATAAGTATGGCAACCAATCCATCAATCATTACCCGGGATACCGATAAGATCGCAGACGTAACTGGTAACCTATACGAATCAGTTTCTGTAATCTCCAAAAGAGCCCGTCAGATTTCGAGCAAGATGAAGGAAGAGCTTAACAATAAGCTTGCTGAATTTGCTTCTGGCGTAGACAACCTGGAAGAAGTGTTTGAAAACAGGGAGCAAATTGAAATTTCCAAGTTTTACGAGCGTATGCCAAAAGCAGGAAGCATTTCAATAGATGAATTCATCGAAGGAAAAACTTACCACGCTTACCGCGATACAACGGAAGAATAAAAATTGATTTCATTCAAAAGCCAGCCGCAAAAATTGTTTTGCGGCTGGCTTTTCATTTACAGGCTTTAAATGTTACACTTATCTCTGTAACTTTATGCCAGACAGGAGTCCTTCCGAATTGACCACCCAAAGCCATTGAAGTTTGAATCTTAAAGGTAAAAAGATACTCGTTGCCGTCTCAGGCAGCATTGCCGCATATAAATCTGCCCTTCTTGTCAGGCTTTTGGTAAAAGCCGGATCTGATGTTCAAGTGGTTATGACAGAGTCGGCAAAGGAATTTATTACCCCGCTTACCTTATCCGTCTTATCTAAAAAACCTGTATTAAGCGTATTTACGGACCGCCAGGACGGAACATGGAATAACCATGTGGAGCTTGGACTCTGGGCGGATGCGATCATCGTTGCTCCTGCGACCGCACGCACGCTGGCAAAATGCGCCATCGGCAACTGTGACGATCTGTTAACAGCCGTTTATTTGTCGGCCCGCTGTCCTGTTTTCTTTGCGCCTGCCATGGACGTGGATATGTATCAGCATCCGTCGACGAAGCACAACATTGATACATTACTTCGCTTCGGTAATCACTTTATCGAGCCCGAACACGGTGAGCTGGCCAGTGGTTTGATTGGAGATGGTCGTCTTGCCGAGCCAGAGGCAATCATAAAAGTTTTAGGCAGCTTTTTTGCAAGAAAACCCATCGCTTCCGGAAAGCGCGTGCTAATTACTGCCGGCCCCACCGTAGAGGCAATTGATCCGGTTCGTTACATCAGCAACCGCTCGTCAGGGAAAATGGGTTATGCAATTGCAGCAGCCTTTGCCTCCGCAGGAGCACAAGTTACGCTTGTGAGCGGGCCTACCAGCCTGCCGGTGCCCGAACCGACGGTGAAGCGCGTCAATGTACAGAGCGCAAATGAAATGTATAAAGTCACTTCCGAACATTTTAAAGAGAGCGACGTGGTTATATTTGCTGCTGCCGTTGCTGACTACACAACAAAGGTTATAGCCGAGCATAAGATCAAGAAGCAAGGCCAGGAAATGACCCTGGATCTGGTCAAAACGCAGGATATTGCTGGGACATTGGGAAAAACCAAAAAGGAAAACCAGTTGCTGATCGGGTTTGCATTGGAGACAGAGAATGAAATGGAGTATGCAATGGACAAGTTACTGCGCAAAAACTTTGACTTCATCATTCTGAATTCACTGAATGATCCGGGTGCTGGCTTTGCACACGATACCAACAAAATAACCGTTATTGACAAAGGGAAAAATGTGAAACATTTCGATCTTAAAAACAAAGATGAAGTAGCGCAGGACATCCTGAACATTGTCTTAAATAAATGGAGTGAAGCATGAAAAATATTTGGGTTTGGTTGCTCTTACTGGTGGCCTGGACACATTCTGTACAATCGCTGGCGCAGGAGTTCCAGTTCTCGGTGAATCTTAATTACGAGCAGCTGGTAGCACAGCAAAAGACTGATCCACAGTCTATGGCGCAGCTTCAAACTTATATGAATGATTTTTTGAACAATACACGCTGGACCAACGACGAGTTCGGGAAAGAGGAAAAAATCAAATGCAAGCTCAATGTAAACCTGACGCGCTCACTCAATCAGGGCGCCTATGAAGGGAATGCACAATTGGTTGTATCAAGGCCTGTTTACAATTCAAATTACGAGACAGTTCTTTTTACATATGTTGACAAAAACTTCACCTTCAATTACTTACCCAACACGCCCCTTTATTTTAACGAAAATAACTACACCGAAGAGCTTCCCTACATTCTGGCATTTTACGCGAATGTAGCGTTGATCTTTGACTACGATTCTTTCAGCAAGCTGGGCGGGGCACCTTATGTTCAGAAGGCTTTTAACCTTGTGAATCAGGCTCGTAACTCCTCCCCTAATAAACGCGGCTGGGATTCCAATGGTGACTCGCGGAATCGTTACTGGCTTGTAGAAAACCTGATGAGCCAGCAATTCACGCCGTTCCGGGAAGGCATGTATAAATATTACCGCCTTGGGCTCGACGTTGCCACTCAGAATCCGGCGGAGACCCGCGCAAAAGTGCTGGAAGTGCTCAATACAGCAAAGGAAGTCAATCAGTTACGGCCTGCCAGTGTGGTAATCAACTCTTTTTTCGATTCAAAATCCGATGAGCTTTACCGGATCCTGATAGAGGCGCAGCCCGAGGAACGTGCGAAAGCTTATACGCTTCTGGTCGGGCTGGATCCTAGCAAAACGCAATTATATCAACGTCTCTCCTTATAAACCATCGCACTTCCCCTTCAAATCGTTTCAGTGATTTCTTATGAGTAAAAGATTAATACGCATCTCTTCCAAAGACATTTTTGCTTCACTCGAAAAGTTGCTTAAAATAGAAATCAACGCAGTTTTGAATAATGGGAACACGCATTTTGGCAAACTTGAATCCTTTACAAACGAAAGTTTGCTGATCCGAGACCCGCGTAATCACACGCACCTCATTCCATTGCCATCGCTTTATGAGATCGTGTATGATGCCAACTCGAAATGAGCCGGCAAAACCAGGACACGAATGGTTATATTTCCTAATTGTTGATCTGATGACTATATTCGTATAGATATGCTTTCGAATTTACTTATAAAAAATTACGCGCTCATTAAGCAACTGGAAATGTCGCCAGATCCCGGACTAAACATCATTACGGGTGAGACGGGGGCTGGAAAGTCGATCATGCTGGGCGCAATAGGCTTACTTCTGGGCAATCGGGCCGATGTAAAATCACTTTACGATTCCAGTGAAAAATGTGTGATAGAAGGCAGTTTTAATCTTTCCGGCTATGACCTTGCCCCTAATTTTGAAGATGAAAATGTCGATTATTCTGATGAGTGCATCATCCGCCGTGAAATTTCTGTGGCTGGCAAATCGCGCGCATTCGTAAATGATACGCCGGTCAATCTGGAATCGTTGAAGCGGATCGGCAGCCAGCTGCTTGACATTCACTCGCAGCACGATTCGGTGATGCTTGGCAACAATGAATTTCAGCTGCGCGTGGTGGATTCATTTGCCGATAATGCACAACTGCTTAAAGCATATCAGCAGGATTTTTCGGCATATAAGGATGCAACACGGGCCTTTGAAACGCTTCAACAAGAAGCGGGTAAGCTCCGGAAAGAGTTTGATTACGACCAGTTTCTCTTTCAGGAATTAAACAACGCCAAGCTGGTTTCTGACGAGCAGGAGAAGCTGGAAGTTGAGTTAAACATTCTGGAAAATGCAGTAGAGATCCGCGAAAAACTGCAACTCGCTTACACATTACTAGATAACCCCGATAATTCCATCCTTGAACTGCTGAAAAATGCGGCTAACGCAATAGGTCAGGCCGCCAGGCTCGTTCCTGTATATGACGCCATCCGTGAGCGCGTGCAAAGCACATTGATAGAACTGCGCGATATAGCTGACGAGATCGACCAGGCAAACAGCTCCGTGGATATTGATCAGGGACGTGCCGAAATAGTTCAGGAGCGCTTGGACCTGATATATACATTGCTCAAAAAACATCAGGTAAACACTGTTGAGCAGTTGCTTCAAATTGAAGAAGAATTGCAGCGTAAGCTCAGCATTGTTCTGAACCTGGATGATGACCTGGTTAAAGCGGAAAAAGCTGCGGTTCAGGCGAAAGAGGCGATGCTCAAAAGTGCCAGAATCCTTTCAGAAAAGCGGCGAAAAGTTACCAAAGCAATAGAAACGCTGATTTTGGAAAGACTTTCGGAACTGGGAATCCCAAACGCAAGTTTATCTATACAGGTAACAGAAACATTGCCGACAGCTAATGGCCTGGATTCGGTGGCGTTTCTTTTCAGCGGCAACAAAGGTGTTGTCCCGCAAGAATTGAAGCAAGTTGCTTCGGGCGGCGAGTTCTCCAGATTAATGATGGTGATCAAATACATTCTTGCAGATAAACGAATGCTTCCCACGATCATTTTTGATGAGATTGATACGGGTGTTTCGGGTGAAATTGCAAGAAAAATGGGCAAAATGATGCAGAATATGGCGCATAACCATCAGATTATTGCCATTACACACTTACATCAAATTGCCAGCAGCGGCAATGCGCATTACTTTGTTTACAAGGATCATTCTTCTGAAAAAACCGTCAGTAAAATAAAAAAACTCACCGTAGACGAGCGTGTGCAGGAAATTGCGCAAATGATCGGCGGGCATAATCCATCCGATTCTGTGCTGGTCAATGCACGCGAAATGATTCTGAAAGAACAAAATTAGGCCAACAGCATTTTCGAAATACAATACATATAACCTCCCAAACTAATGAAATACTCAATTCTATCCGTGTTAGTTCTGGCACTTTTGTCAGGATGCGGCACAGAAGGCAAACAAGATAAGGCCTCCGAGCTGGAAACAGAAGTGATGACGATTCACGATGAAGTGATGCCGCAAATGGATCAGATCATGACATTGAAATCAAAGTTATCCAAGAAAATTCAGCATATGGATAGCTTGCAAAACGAAGGCATCAGCAGCAATACCATCGCCGAAGAACGCATGAA
Organism: Dyadobacter alkalitolerans DSM 23607; assembly: GCF_000428845.1. Taxonomy (GTDB): domain Bacteria; phylum Bacteroidota; class Bacteroidia; order Cytophagales; family Spirosomataceae; genus Dyadobacter; species Dyadobacter alkalitolerans. The sequence goes on from NZ_AUAS01000016.1 coordinate 31,201, forward strand.
AGCTGTGGATCTGAATCAGAAACTAAATGAATCAGATAAGCTGATGATGAGCTGGATGCATGCTTACCGAGGTGATTCTGCCAAGAAATTAAAGCCTGAAAGTGCGATCCAGTATTTTGAGAGCGAAAAGGAAAAGATTCTGCAAGTAAAACAGGTAACATTAAAGTCCATTCAGGAAGCGCAAACATTTTTGGAGTAACAGGTTATGAAACAAGGAAATAAGACCATTCATATATATACGTTCGTTCTCGCTGCATTCATTTTGGGCGTGCTTAGCTGCAAAGACGATAAGAAGCTGCCGATTCTCGGAGAACGCGATGCGGTCAAGAAAATGGTTGATGGGAAGGAAGTTGTTGATACGGTGTATAATACTATTCCCGCTTTTTCATTTGTTAATCAGGAAGGTGACACCGTTTCCGAAAAAATCGTGGAAGGGAAAATCTATGTTGCAGATTTTTTCTTTACAACCTGCCCCACCATTTGTCCCGTGATGAAGCGGCAAATGATAAAGGTTTATGATCAATACAAGGGCAATCCGCAAGTAATGATCCTCTCCCACTCTATCGATCCGGATCACGACACGCCCCAGGTTTTAAAGAAATTTGCAGGTGATTTGGGCATCGAAGGCAATCAATGGCAATTTCTGACTGGCAATAAAGAGAAGATTTTTGAAATTGGTCAGACAAATTATCTGGTCACGGCAAAAGAAGACAAGACGGCTGACGGCGGATACATTCACGGCGGGGCTTTTATCCTGATCGATAAGGACAAGCGGGTAAGAGGCATGTATGATGGCACAACGGAGGAAGGAACCCAGAAGCTGATTGCCGATATGAAGATATTACTCGACGAATATAAATAGTCAGTCACCTCCCGTTTTGATGATCAAACCAGCGATTATTCTTCTGTCAGTTATCGCCCTGTTTTCCTGCCAAAATGCATCTGAGCTAAAAAGTGAGCAGTATTTTGTTGAAGGATATCAGCTTTACACAACCTATTGTGCCAATTGCCATCAGGCTGATGGCAAGGGAATGGCTAACCTTTATCCGCCGCTGGCAACGTCTGCCAGACTCGGCGATAAATCAGCCATTGCTTGCATTATCAGAAACGGGATGAAAGGCACTATTCTGGTCGACGGCAAAGAATTTAACCGGCCTATGCCCGCCAATCCTAAATTGACAGAGATCGAAATTGCTGAGCTGGTCAGCTTTCTCGGTATGAAATGGGGTAAAGACAGCGTATATACACCTATTGAAACTGTACAAGCTGCATTAAAGAATTGCAAGGAATATTAAGGAGCGCCGCTGAATTTATAGATTCCGGTTGCCTTTCGAAATTTAATGCGTGTAAAATCCTGCTCGGCATCCATGCCGATCGCATTGGTAACTTCCGAAGTTCGTTTGTTAATAACTGAAAGCGGCTTTTCAGTAAAGACTTTTCGCGTACGCGGGCTCCAGTTAAGCTCGGTAGTGGTAAGCAACTCTTCCGTTTCCGACTTCACTACGCGCACATTTCCTTTTACAATGTAAACGTCAGCTGCTTTGTCGTAATGTCCCGAATCGGAACGCAGGCGTGTCACGATGGTGCCCGTTGTATCATAAAAATTAATGTTGATCGTATCGGGGAAAACTTGTGCTTCGTTTTGATAAGCGAGGCGCTTTGGCGTTTTCATCACCACTTTCAGCTTTCCCTGCTCGCTGTATTTTACTTCAACATCATTGACAAGTTCGAGCGGGCCGGTATATAACGCACCGACTTTGTTTTGTTTACCTTCGCAGGCAGCCAGCATCCACACAGCCAGCACAATAAGATAAAAAGGAGATAAAAATTTATCTCCTTTTCGTATTTGCTTGAAGATCAATGCGATTCGCATGTCTGATTTTAGTCGATTTTTTGTTTAACAAACCATCTTTCCAGAAGCGTCACGCCCAGTACGACGCGCCCGTAACGCTCTCTGATCATCCCGCCGCCCGTGCTACCTCTTTGTCCTGCAACGAGTGCCACAGATAGAAAGTTCTGATAACCCCTACCCATCGGGAATGTAAAGCCAAGGCTTACGTTGGTATCATTCACATCACTATTTCCAATCGAATAGGGTGTTTTACCGTAACTGAACCCAACGCGGTATCTCACCAGATCAAAATAATTCAGTGAGGTGAATCTTGGAAGATATTCTGCGCCCACGTTAATGCGGCCTACATCTTTCAAACCGTCATTGGAGTTTGTAAAGCTTCTGTATTTCGACCATTGCTGGTAGCTGAAATCCGCAGAAAGAATTAATTTGAACGGCCATTCCAAACTTCCGCCAACCAGCAGCTGGTTAGGCGTTTTAACTCCGCCGCCAACCAGATTATCTAGCGTATCAGGACTAATCACGCTAAGCGCGTTGGAAGTTACCTCAAAAGTGGTGGTTTGATCCGCATTGATCGTTGTTCCAATGCTGTAAGAAGCACCCAGATTTAAATTGAGCTTATTTTCCTTCTTAATGGGGATCCTTAACGCAGCGCCAGCCCGGAATGCAATATCCGAATAAGTCGTGCGGTCATTTAAACTAACTACATATTCATTGGAAAGATCGTCGCGGCGTTCTATTGCCGCCCTGTCAACCAGGGAAACCTCTGTGGCCTTGCGCACATTCCCGAAAAAATAGGAAGTTTCAAGACCGAGGCTTAAATATTTTGTAACCTGGTAAGCCGTTGTCACCGAAGCCTTATTAATGCCTCCCTTTCCCGTTGTATTGTAAATTCCTACAAACTGGGTCCCCGCAACGTCGCGAATGGAAGCATTGCTGTAATCTACAAACGTGTATGGTTTAAGGCTTACACCCAGCACCCACCGCGGGCTGATCGGAAAAGCCAGCGAAACATAAGCAAGATTGCCACCGACATTTTTTTGATTTTTCGCTCCTGAAACAATATCCTTATACTGCCCTATCAGGCCAATATCCAGGGTTGTAAACCTGTTGCGAACCCAAAGAGCGGGATTAAGATTATTGATTTGAAACCCGGTGCCTGTACTTACACCGGATTGACCCATTCCTGTATTATCAGAATAAGCATCGCCATAAAACTCTCCCATTCCCAATGAAGAGTATGGAGAATTGCCCAAGCCTTGTGCTCTTAGCGCCGTATTGAGGTATGTACAATTCCAAATGAGTGCAATTGCAAATGTGAGTATTCTGAATCTACTGTAACGAGACATTATATGTTAAAATTCTGTTCAATCCTATTAAAACCAATTCCGGCACCGCAAAGATGGGTGGTTTCAGGCTACTTTCAAAAAAAGCAGCATCACCTCCACATAATAGTACGCGCAAATCCGGCGATTTGTGCCGATACCTTTCAATTATTCCATGCATTTCTGCAAGAACGCCATTCATTACGCCACTTTGCATGCCGCTGTGCGTGCTTTTTCCAATCAATTCCGGATCTGAATCCGGTTCGACCAGCGGAAGTCGCTTAGTAAACGAATGCATTGCATTAAATCGCATTCTCACGCCGGGGGAAATCAGCCCGCCCTGAAACACCGCGTATTTATCAATGAGATCATACGTAATGCAAGTGCCCATATCAATAACGACCAAATCTTCCCCTGGATACAAGAAATTGGCACCGGTGGAGGCGGCAATCCGGTCTGCACCCAGGGTTTGCGGCGTATCGTAATTTTTTTTGATAGGCAATGGCGTGCTGGGTGTTAAGTCAAATATCTTCAATGACTTTCCCAGCGCATTTTCAAAGTCGGCGGCCGTGTGACTTACAGATGAAAACAGGATACTTTCCGGAGCCTGCGCCAGCACTGCTTCGATCAATTCAGTAAATGTGAGGCGCGTCGTATAGCGTATCAGTTTATCGTCTTCAAACCATCCGACCTTCGAATACGTGTTGCCCGAATCAATGACAATGTTCATAATTTTGCAAAAGTCCCACATTTGACGCACAAAAACTAGTGCTCCTAAAAACGTTCACACATGTTTTGTGCATTCATTATCAGCACTTAATGCCAGGGTTTCATAGATAAAAAGCGTGAATCGTTTATTTTTTTGTATTAAATGGGTTTTCGCTTTGATGTAAAGAATAATTTTTTTACCTTCGTCGCTATAAGTCCAGTATCGACTTTTAAATCCAATTCCATCTCACGATAACTCTCAACGTTGTCGAGGTTTTAAAATCTTGCCGATTTACTGTCTTTACTTCCTTTATTTAATTGCCAACTTTCAGAGTATATCTAATAAAGTTTTTCAAGTTGTAGAGTCGTCACCCGGGCTTTTACAAAAGATATTTTTAATATTAATGACCATCACGTCACTGCGAGATATGCTTCTCGGCTTTTGTCCAAAAAAATTCAAAACCTTAATATCCAATCGGTAAAGTGCTACTTTACTTTCCCTTGTCTGTATGCCTACAATTGATGAATTGAACATTAAGCTTTTATCAGAGCTTAAAGAAATAGCTGGCAACCTTGGTGTTGCAGATTACGCTAAACTCCCAAAAAAAGAACTTATAAACAGAATCCTGCTTAAACAGGAACCTGCAACAGTCACAGAAGCTCCCGCAGCCGCTGAACCTGTTAACAATATAACGCCGGCAGCTCCCGCAGCACAGCCGGCTTTGGAATCGGATGGTTACGATGCCGATGAACCAAAGAAAAAAAGAGCGCGAAGACCATCTGATGCTCCTGCCGATAACATGAAGCCGGCAAACAACAGATCGGCGAGGATGAAAAAAGACAATGCGTCGCCTTCACCTGCTCCCCTATTTGACACTTCCCTGAGAAATCAGCGCCCTGAAAATAATGACAGGCCCAAAAATCTGGACATTCGTGAAGAAGCCGATTCGGATAATGATACATTAAATGATCTGGGAAAAGAAGAAGCGGTAAGCCAGCCGGAAGCTGCTGCGCCTGTAACAGAAGAAGTGGTTCAGGAAAAGACAGAAACCAGCGCGGACGAAAATACACCTGCCGCAAAAGAAGAGAGACAAAACCGCCAGCCAAATCAGCAGAATCAGCCTAACGATTCCAGCGAACGCCAGCCGCAACAACCGCAGCAGCCTGCACACCGCGACGATCCATCGTCTAAAATCAAACGCAACTACAATAACTATGTAAGAGAGTTTGACGGGTTGATCGTTAATGAGGGCGTACTAGAAATTATGCAGGATGGCGGCTATGGCTTCCTGCGCTCAGCAGACTACAACTATCTGGCTAGCCCGGATGATATATATGTATCGCCTTCTCAGATTAAACTTTTCGGCCTGAAAACCGGTGATACGGTTAGAGGACAGATTCGCCCGCCGAAAGAAGGTGAAAAATACTTTGCATTGCTCCGTGTTGAGACTGTTAATGGTAAAACAACCGAGGAAATCAGGGACCGTATTCCTTTTGAATATCTTACACCCCTTTTCCCGGATGAATGCCTGAAATTAAGCTCCCGCCCGGATCAATATTCTACAAGGATCCTGGATCTTTTCGCTCCTATCGGAAAAGGACAGCGTGGAATGATCGTTGCACAGCCAAAAACGGGTAAAACTGTTTTGCTAAAAGAAATTGCAAATGCCATCACGCGTAACCACCCTGAGGTGTTTCTTCTGATCCTTTTGATCGACGAACGTCCGGAAGAGGTTACCGATATGCAGCGCAGCGTAAGAGCTGAGGTGATTGCATCTACATTTGATGAGCAGGCAGACCGTCACGTAAAAGTGGCCAGCATTGTTTTAGAAAAAGCCAAAAGAATGGTTGAATGCGGCCATGATGTGGTGATTCTGCTGGATTCGATCACGCGTCTTGCACGTGCTTATAACACGGTGGTTCCTTCATCCGGTAAGATTCTTTCGGGTGGTGTGGATGCCAATGCGTTGCACAAGCCAAAGAGATTCTTCGGAGCGGCAAGAAATGTAGAACACGGCGGATCGCTGACCATTATTGCCACTGCATTGATCGATACAGGCTCTAAAATGGACGAAGTTATCTTTGAAGAATTCAAGGGAACGGGTAACATGGAATTGCAGCTGGACCGCAAGCTTTCCAACAAGCGTGTATTCCCTGCTATTGATGTTATGGCTTCCGGAACGCGCCGCGAGGATTTGCTTCTGGATAAAGAAACACTGAAAAAAGTGTGGATCTTGAGAAAACATATGTCGGATATGAATGCAATGGAATCCATGGACTTCCTGCTTGAACATATGAAGGGCACAAGAAGCAATGAAGAATTCCTGATCTCTATGAACCGCTAAGCAATCCGGCCCATGGAAGATTTGAAGATTATAGAAGGCATCGGACCTAAGATTGAAGAATTGCTCAATCGGGAGGGCATTCATACCATTGAACAGCTCGCCGACACTTCCATTATCAGGTTAGCAGCCGTTTTGAAAAAAGCAGGACCCAGGTTTCAGATCCAAAATCCTACATCCTGGCCAAAACAAGCATTGCTTGCCAAAGACCAGAAATGGGACGAGTTAGAACAACTGAAAAGGTTGATAATGTCAAATAAAGAATTCTGACACCAAATAGAAGCTAAAAAGCCCGCCTACTGCGAAGTAAGCGGGCTTTTTTATGACTTACCAAGCCTTTTTGCAGACTTGGTAAGGTTGATGACAGTCTACAAAGTCGAAACTGTGCGTTGAATGAACTGAGTAAGATCGCTTCCTGAAAGCAGACCTTGTGAAAGCAATGCAAGGTCAAACACCTGCTTTGCCAGAGCCTTTTGTGCTTCTTCATTTTCAGCTTGCAGCACGCGGCTGATCACCGGGTGATTAGCATTCAGTGAAACAGTATACATCAAAGGCATATCGCCAAACATAGAACGCTGCCCCGAAGTAGCCTGCATATCAGTCATACGGCGCATAAATTCGGGAAAAGTGATCACCACTGGCAGCTCGTCCACCGGCATGGCCTCTACCTGAACATGCGCGCTTTTGCTCCCTGCTACTTCTTCAAAAATCTTTTTGACTTTATCCTGATCATCGCTTGAAAGGATGCTTTCCAGGGTCACATCTTTTTCGACCAGTTTGTCAAGCGTATCGGCATCCACGCGTTTCACATTCACTTTTTCAAGTTTCTGTTCAAGGGTGTTAATAAAGTGCGAATCAATGATCGTGGTGAATGTCAGCACGTCATAGCTGCGCTTTTTCGCAGACTGGATGAATGCATCCTGCTTTTTCTCGTCGGTCGTATAAAGCCAAACCTGTGTGTCGTTCTTGTCGGTCTGATTGCCTTTTACGTGCTCGCGGTATTCTTCGAAAGTAAAGAATTTGCCTTCTGTATTTTTTACCAGACAGAAATCCTTGGCTTTTTCATAGAATTTGTCATCGCTGATAATTCCGTATTTTACAAAAAGGCCGATATCATCAAATTTTTTCTCAAAGCCTTCACGGTCATTTTTGAAAATCTCCGAAAGTTTATCTGCTACTTTACGCGTGATATAACCATTGATTTTCTTCACATTACCATCGGCTTGCAGGTAACTTCTTGAAACGTTCAAAGGAATATCCGGCGAGTCGATCACCCCGTGCAACAGTTGAAGGAAATCGGGAACAATGTCTTTTACCTCATCGGTAATGAAGACCTGGCGGCTGTAAAGCTGAATTTTTTCGCGCTGACCCTGGAAATCGTTTTTCAGTTTTGGGAAATACAAAACGCCCGTCAGATTGAAGGGATAATCCACATTCAAATGGATCCAGAAAAGCGGATCTTCGCTGAATGGATAAAGCTCCTTGTAGAACGCCAGATAATCCTCGTCTTTCAGATCAGACGGATTTTTTGTCCAGATCGGGTTTGGATTATTGATGATCTTTTCTTCAAATTCGATCTCGATTGGCAGGAATTTGCCATATTTTTCAAGAATGCCACGCAGACGGTGCTCATCGAGGAATTCCTCGGAATCAGCGGCAATGTGCAGAATAATGTCCGAACCGCGCTCTGCTTTTTCAGCCGGGCCCAGTTCGAATTCCGTAGAACCGTCACATTCCCAGCGAACCGCTTCGGAGCCTTCTTTGTAAGATTTTGTTATAATCTCTACATTTTCGGCAACCATGTAGGCTGAGTAGAAACCCAGACCAAAGTGACCGATAATGCCTTTGTCACCTTTTCCATCCTCCCCTTTGTCTTTGTATTTTTCTACAAATTCAGTGGCGCCGGAAAATGCGATCTGGTTAATATATTTTTTGATCTCATCAGCAGTCATACCAATCCCATTATCGCTGATGGTGATGGTTTTAGCCTCTTTATCAAGCTTTACAACCACTTTCAGCTCACCCAGCTCGCCATTGAACTCGCCATAGGAGGCCAGTTTTTTGATTTTCTGAGAAGCGTCGACTGCATTGGATACTAATTCACGTAAGAAGATTTCGTGGTCCGAATAAAGGAATTTTTTGATAATCGGAAATATGTTCTCGGTATGAATGCTGAGGTATCCTTTTTCCTGAATCACTGATTCCATAGTTATGCCGTTTTTGTTTATAATATTGAAGAAATTGTTTTTTCTGCTCTGCAATACCGAATCCAAATATGCGTTCCAAATACAATTAAATCGCAGGTCGGCTGACAGATTGTCAGGATTGCTGAAATCAACCTCATTAATCAATCGGTTGGTAACTGACTAGCTTTTTTGTTAATATTGCGAACGGTAACCAACTCAACTAAAATTATTCAAACAGTTCATTCAGAACACCAATTAGTAACATGAATCTTATTAAAAAACTCTTCGCAGGCGTATTCTTATTGAGCGCAGTATCAGCTTGCACCACAATGAATTCCGTCCCTCTCTCTAATTATACAGTGTTTACGGAAGATCTTCGCCGCGACCTGGAAGCAGCCAACATTGAAATCGCCAAGGTTCAGTTTTTCAACGACAAGGCAATCAACATTCGCCGTGAGGTTTCTGATCCTAATGACATTAAAGTAAATCCCGAAGGGCAGATCACGATGAGCAATGGTAAGAGCATTCAAACCATTAATGTGCTGCCCTTTACGCCAGGTGTAGCTTTGAGCTCAGACAACGGTGTTATCCATGTTTCCTGGGATGATACCCAGCAAGATACCAAAGGGATGAAGTTCAATTTGAGCGGCCAGAATTATTTCCTGGATGTGCTGCCCAACAATAAGTTTGAATATAAAGAAAGGACATTTGATCTGCAAGGCGGAAATGGCGCCCGGTTATTCGTAAAGAAAGACCTTTTGAAGCAGGTTAAAAATTCAAGAGAAACACTAAAAGGCCGTAAAGTTGGTCAGTAAAGCAATTTAAGATAAACGAAAAAAGGTCAGAAAATCCTGACCTTTTTTCGTTTATAGTCTTTATTAGTTAAGATTAAAATATTGGTTTTTCTGCCCCGAAATCTTGGGCTTGTTGACAATGGACGAGTTCTGGATCAGCACCAGCAACATAAGCCCGATAACAACGGCGAGGGCGATTTGCAGAAATGAAATAATGCCAAAGCTGGCAATGTCACTTTTGGATTCCTTCATCAGATCCTTTCCAATGCTGGACTGAATGTTTGTCAGTTCGTTGAGATTGGTAATGGTGTTTTTGAACGTGTTGGCTCCCGCGCCAGCGAAAAGTTGCTTACCTTCTTCCTGGGCGCCTGCATTATACAAACCAAGAATAGACTTTTCAACAGCCGTGTATCTGTGCACTTCGTTCTTAAATGCAATGAGACTTTTTGCCTCTTCATCAACCAGATACGTTTGCTCGAAAGCTTTGATCAGCGAGTCAATGTTCTTGTTGTGCGTGCTTAACTGCGCGCGGATCTCGTTTTTGTTTCCTGTCCCATTGGTCAGTAAATACTCTTCCAGTAAAAGCCGCTTTCCATACAGGTTTTCTGTCAGATAAATGATGGTTGTTGCAGGGATCAGCCGGTCCTGGTAAATGGATGAAAAGGACTTGTCAATGCCATCCATATTGCGCCTGGACAGCAATGTGGCCAATATAATAACTGCCATAATGCCTCCAAGAAGCATTGCAGCTTTCAGTTTTTGTTGAATTACAAAAGACCATTTCATGAAATAGCATTTAAAATTGTAAATCCCGCGATCCGTATCCAGCATTAAAAAAATGCTAAAACTCCTCTGTATAATAACGTTTTATTCACCACAAATATATCGTCAATATAACTAATAATAAGAGATAAACAGGGAAATGTGCGTTCATTCCAGAATCGTGGTATAATTTTGTTAGATTGATTATTTTAAAAACACTCAGCCGTTCATGAATGAAGTTGCCATTGATTTCAGTAAGGTTCATCAGATCCAGGTTTTTGGAATTACCATTTTAGAACCTTCCACTGTAATCTCCAGTCTGATGATGACTGTGATCTGCATATATGCATTTGTCCATCTTGGGAAATTGGGAAGGGCGCACAGAATGTATAAACAAATCCAATATTTTTTCTTTTTCATGGGCATTGCCACTGCGATCGGCGGTGTGCTAGGGCATGGATTTCTGTATTTAACGGGTCAGCCTGGCAAAATTCCCGGCTGGTTTGCCAGCATGATTGCCGTAGCGCTCTTTGAACGCGCAGCGATCTGGCACATCAAACCTCTGCTCCAAAAGCGCAGCGGCTTAATCCTGGGCTGGTTGAACTATGTGGAGCTGGTCGTGTTTTTTGCGCTGACTTTCATCACACTCAACTTTGTCGTTGTCGAAATTCACGCATTTTACGGCCTTTTCCTGATGCTATTTTTGATTGAGATTTATGTTTACAGACAGCGTAAAGATCCGGGAAGCGTTAATATATTCATTGCAACAGCATTAGGCGCTGTTTCTGCCGGGTTACATGCGCTCAAATTCAGTTTTGGGCCCTGGTTTAATTACAATGACATCAGTCACATTAGCATGGGCGCATCCATCTGGTTTTATTACCAGGGAGCAAGGCATATGATCTATTATGGAGAAGAAATGATCAAGCCCGAAGAAATACTTGAAAGCGAGAGCGGAAGCTAATTTTGATAACAGCATTTGATAACAAAAAAATAGGATGCCGCTTGATGCGACATCCTATTTTTTTGAGCCAGGCTCGCTTACTTATTTGGCTGCGGCGTATAACGCAGGTAAGGCTTAACAATGTTGAGACCCTTGGTAAATTTCTTTTCCGCATCCTCTGTGCTCACGGCCGGAACCACGATCACATCATCGCCATCTTTCCAGTCAGCAGGCGTTGCCACGCTGTAATTGGCAGTCAGTTGAAGGGAGTCAACGACGCGCAGAATTTCATTGAAATTACGGCCTGTGGAAGCTGGGTAAGTCAGTGTAAGCTTGATTTTCTTATCAGGCCCAATGATGAAAACAGATCTAACTGTAGATTTCTCACTTGCATTGGGGTGGATCATATCGTAAAGTTCTGCAACCTTGCGGCCCTCATCGGCAATGATCGGGAAATTGACCTCTGTATTGTTAACCTCGTTAATGTCGGGAATCCAGCGATTGTGTGAATCAATGTCGTCAACGCTTACGGCAAGCACTTTTACATTACGTTTTTGAAATTCACCTTGCAAAAGAGCCGTCTTGCCAAGTTCTGTGGTGCAAACCGGCGTAAAGTCAGCAGGGTGAGAAAATAGCAATCCCCAGCTGTCTCCTAACCATTCGTGAAACTTAATTTGGCCTTGTGTGGTGTTTGCCTCAAAATCAGGGGCAATATCTCCTAGTCGAAGTGACATGATGTATAATGATTTAAGTGGACGATATAATCTATTAATATGATAGAGTTAACGCAAATTTAAATAATAAGTTTCAAAAAAGTGTTTCTCTGTTTGGGATGGTTTTTGTTTAATTTGAACTATAAACAACGTTTTTGTTTTCTCCAATAAAGATCCACTGCTATTGCCATGACGTTGAAATTGCCTGTTTACCTGGATAATAATGCAACCACTCCGATGGACCCGGCGGTTTTGGAGGAAATGCTTCCTTATTTCTCGGAAAAATTTGGCAATGCAGCCAGCCGCACGCATTCCTATGGCTGGGAAGCGGAAGAAGCCGTAGACATTGCGCGCGAAAATATTGCCAGCCTCATAGGCGCGCATCCTCAGGAAATCGTTTTTACATCGGGAGCAACAGAAGCGGCCAACCTGGCTATAAAGGGTGTCTGGGAAAATAATCCTGATCAAAAAGGCCATATTATTACCGTGGTAAGCGAGCACAAAGCCGTGCTGGACACCTGCAAATACATTGAGCGTAGAGGCGGCTCGGTTACCTATCTGGAAATTCAGCCCAATGGTCTGGTTAGTCTAGATGATCTCGAAAAAGCCATTACACCCCAAACGCTCTTGATCGCTGTCATGTATGCCAACAATGAAACGGGCGTCATTCAGCCGATTAAAGAAATCGGCGCGATAGCCAAAACGCATGGCGTTCTTTTTTTTACGGATGCCACGCAGGCAGTTGGTAAAATTCCAGTGGACGTGCAGGAAGATGACATTGATCTGCTGGCTTTCAGCGCCCACAAATTGTACGGACCCAAGGGAGTCGGCGCCCTTTATGTACGCAAGAAAAACCCCACTGTTACACTCACTGCACAGATCGATGGTGGCGGCCATGAGCGCAATATGCGCAGCGGCACCCTTAATGTGCCCGGCGTTGTGGCTTTTGGCAAGGCGTGTGAGATTTGTGCTGAAAAAATGGCATCAGAAAGCCTCCGGCTCCGCTCGCTACGCGATTATTTTGAAAAGCAGTTACTGGCGTTGCAACACATAGATATTAATGCGGGCACCGCCCCGCGCCTGCCCCACGCAACCAACATTTCTTTCCATGATATTGATGGGGAAAAAATGATTTTTGAGGCCGGCAGCGACATTGCTTTTTCCAGAAGCTCGGCCTGCACATCGGCTACATTGGAACCGAGCTATGTACTGAAAGCGATGGGACTTTCCAATGAATTGATCCATAACACATTCCGGTTCAGCTTCGGAAGGTTTTCTACGGAACAGCAAGTAGATCACGCTGTTGCAGTAATTTCTAAAATTGTAAAAGAACACAGGGGGTGAAAGAAATTACGGACATTATACGATCATACGAATCCGCTGTCAGTGCGGGCAAGAAAACAGCGCTGGCAACCGTCGTACATGTGGAAGGCTCCTCTTACCGGCGTCCCGGCGCGCGTATGCTCGTCACCGACGATGGTCAGCTTACGGGAGCCATCAGCGGCGGATGCCTGGAGGGAGACGCATTAAGAAAGGCGCTGCTGGCAATTTCGCAGCAGAAGAACAAACTGGTAATCTACGATACCACAGACGATAACGACACAACACTTGGCGTTCAGCTGGGTTGCAATGGCATTGTTCACATCCTATTCGAACCCATCCACCCCGACCACGAGCTTAATCCTATCGCATTACTTAAAAAAGCGCTTGAAAAACGGCAGAATGCGGTGGTAGTCACGCTGTTTTCACTTCATTCCCGCACGGCCATTCAGCCTGGAACCTGTTTTCTGGATCTGGAAACGGATCGCGTAACCATGCATAACCTTTCGCAACCTGCGCTCTTGGAGCAGCTGCTTCCTGAGGCAGCGCTTGTCAAGGAGCGCCAGGAGTCGTTTTTTAAAGAAATTGATTTTGACGGCCAAAAACTGACGGGTTTCGTAGAATATCTGCGTCCGGCCCCGGCGCTGATCATCGCTGGCGCTGGAAACGACACCATTCCGCTTTCGGAAATGGCGGGTATTCTGGGCTGGAACGTAACTGTTGTCGACGGCCGGAACGGGCATGCAACCAGGCAGCGATTTCCAAAGGCCAATCAGGTAATTGTGGCAAAGGCATCAGAGGTTCTATCACATATTCAAGCGGATACGCGGACGTTTTTTGTGTTAATGACCCATAATTACAATTACGATCTGGCGCTGCTCAAAGAGCTCATTGAGCTTGAAGAATGCATTTATATAGGCGCATTAGGCCCGAAAAAGAAGCTGGAAAAAATGTTTGGCGATCTTAGAAAGGAAGGCATTGAAGTCACTGAACAGCAAAAGACAAAAATTTTCGGTCCTGTCGGACTCGACGTTGGCGCTGAAACCTCTGAGGAAATAGCATTGTCGGTGCTTGCTGAAATTAAAGCTGTTTTAAATGGAAGAACAGGCATTTCCCTGCGTGAAAAGCCCGAGCCCATCCACAGCCGATCAGATCAGAAAGCGGACTATCGCAAATCCACACGGGAGGACTTTCTGTGCGAAATACAAACGAGTCAATCCTGAAATGTATGGCCGGGGAGTCTGGTTACGGGATCATTATTCTTGCCGCCGGCAGCTCCTCACGCCTGGGCGAGCCTAAGCAGCTGCTACGCTATCAGGATAAAACGCTGATCCGTCATGTCACCCAAGCCGCTATTGCCGCAAAAAGCACAAGCGTGACCGTAGTGACTGGCTCGAATGCCGGCCTGATTGAAAAAGAGCTTGATTCACTTCCCTGTCATGCAGTTCACAACCCGGACTGGGAATCAGGGATGGCCTCTTCCATTGTCGCGGGAGTTCAGCAACTAATGGCAGCGCAGCCCGGCATTTCCGGCGTAATTTTCGCTGTCACCGATCAGCCTTTTGTTACCTCCGATCTCTTCAATGCTTTGATAGAGAAATCATTGGAAGGCAATGCAGGCATTGTTGCTTCTGCCTATGAGAACACTTTGGGAACGCCTGTTCTTTTTTCCAACAAATATTTCCCTTCCCTTTTAAAGCTAAACGGAGCCGAAGGCGCTAAAAAGCTTATTACCAAATTTGCCGGTGACGTTACGGCGGTCCCCTTCCCTTCCGGCGGCATCGACATTGATACGCAGGCAGATTATCAAAAACTGCTGGGCAATAGCTAGGATCACCAGCTCCAATCACATTTCAAAATATATTTTTACAAAACCTTGCTTACTCATTTCAGATGTTTACTTTTACAGTGTACTACTTAACTAGAACACTAAACGATTCTGAAATGATCCAGCTAGACCGCGTTACATTTGGATACAGTAAGAAGAAGAAGCTGTTTGAGAATCTGTCGATTAACCTGGAAGCCGGGCACATCTACGGTTTGCTCGGCAGAAATGGCGCCGGCAAATCCAGCCTGCTCAGAAACATGGTCGGTTTGCTTTTTCCGCAGCAAGGCCATATCAATGTGGTGGGTTATGAGCCCAAAAAGCGGCTTCCGGCATTTTTGCAGGATGTCTTCTTTCTCCCGGAAGAGATTTACCTGCCCTCGGTAACGATCCGGAAATATCTTGACATGATCGCTCCGTTTTATCCTAAATTCGATGAAGGACAATTTGACGGCTACATTGCAGAAATGGACATTCCCCTGGGTAACAAGCTGACTGACATGTCCTACGGCCAGCGGAAAAAGTTTCTGATCGCGTTTGCGCTCTCAGCCAACACGAAGGTTCTAATCATGGATGAGCCTACTAATGGCCTGGACATTCCCTCGAAAAGTCAGTTCCGCAAACTGGTCTCAATGAATGTTGATAAAAACAGGCTGTTTCTCATTTCAACCCATCAGGTTCGTGACCTGGATAATCTGATCGACTCCATCATTATCCTGGAAGACAGCAAGATCTTGATCCAGCACAGCCTGGAAACAGTAGCCGAAAAACTTTGTTTCGGAACGCTTCCCAGCATCGATTACGACAACCGCGTGCTTTATTCTGAGCCATCGCTCAAAGGCTATAAAGCTGTGTTCGAAAATTCAGAGTTGGAAGAAAGCCGCGTGGACCTGGAATATCTCTTTAACGCCGTGCTGGGAAACCCCGAGCGGATCAGACAAATTTTTGGAAAACAATGACCAGGCTCTTCGTAACGATGCTGTTGCTTTTGCTGGCAACGCTCACCCGATCCATTCTTCCTATCCTATCTGAACTAATGCTATGAATCAAACATTTGATATCCACCGTTTTGCGCTTGTCTTGAAGCTGGACCTGGTTGAAAGAGGCAAAAATTATCTGTTGATTGCAACGCTGCTGACGATTCTGCTGCTTTCGATGATGCTTCCTATCGTCACGTCCAGCAAGCCCGTAGGAACCTATGAGGCTTTGCATTACATGGCCATGTTTATGGTAATGCTCTTTGCGAGCTCCTTTTACACGAGCAATGCAATGACGCATTATGCTTCGCTGCCGACCTCTATCAGCAGCCTGATGCTACCGGCCTCACATTTGGAGAAATTTCTGAGCGCAATGTTTTTCAATTTGCTCTTTATCGTCAGTTTCCTTGTTCTTTATTTCCAGTTGCATTACAAGACGATTGATATTGCCAATGCCAAGCTGCCCTCCTGGGGATATAAATATCCTTACATCAAATTCGACCTGGCAGTGTATTTCTGCTTTGCCTATTTCATATTACACAGCCTCTTGCTTTTAGGATCCATCTATTTCTCAAAACGATCTTATGTCAAAACAGCCGCCTTCATTGTCGCTTCGGTAATCATCGTATTTACGATCCATCTTAGTATGGCGCGTTATCTGACGCATTATCCATCGAAACTGAACACATTACCTTTCACCAGCTGGCAAATGTGGTATTTCAAGGATGGTAACTTCACCGTTTTTCGCGGCCTGAACACGTTTCACATCCAATTCCCAAAGAACATTTATCACGCCATCCAGGCCTTTATTACATTGTTTATACTGAGCATTTGGTATATCGCTTATTTACGCCTTAAAGAGAAGGAAGTTTAATCCCCGCATTCATGGAATTTAAAGATAAACAGTCCATTTACCTGCAAATCGCTGATTACATCTGCGAGCAGATTTTACTGGGCAAATGGCCTCCTACTGAGCGCATTCCATCGGTAAGGGACCTGGGAGGCATGCTGGAAGTGAACCCCAACACGGTGATGCGGACATATGATTTCTTGCAGAACAAAGAAATTATATTCAATAAAAGAGGCATCGGCTATTCCGTAAGCGAGGATGCGCAAGCGCGCGTATTGGCTTACAAAAAAGAACATTTTCTCGAATCCGAGCTGCCGGAAGTTTTCAAAACGCTTTACCTGCTTAACATTAGCCTGGAAGAATTACAAGCGCGTTATAACCAGTTCGTCACCGACAATTCCCCTGTCAATAACTAGCATAACCTCATGAAAACCAGTAACATACTACTTATTATCGTGCTATCGCTGTTTCTGAGCGCAATGGTTGCCTCCAACCTTGTTTTAAAAAAACAGTTTGACAAAATAGATAGAAAAGACCCGTACTCGGGCTACCTCACACATAGTTTAGAGCCATTTCATTATGTAAGATTACAGGGGGTCGGCTTTGGTGTAACCGAGGTGTCGCAGGGCAAAGATTTTGAAATCAAATTTGTGGTTGATCAAAAATTCATCGACTGGAAAGTTGTCAATGATACATTGACCGTCAATTATAAAAAAGATTTCCCCGAAGGCGGCCAGTCGCCGCAGCAGATCGTGCATACATTGCCCTCTGTCTACATTTTCGTTCCGGCATTAAAGGGTTTGGAGTCGAATACTATCAATTGTAAGATTAAGAACATGAAGCAGGAAAGCATGGATTTAAAACAGATCGGCGGCGCGATGGTCATGCTGGAAAATCAGGTTGGTGATCTTCGTGCAGATTTCGTTTCGGGCGCCATCGTTACGGCCTATCGTGAAAATGACTTTGGTAAGAGTAAGATAACAGTCCGGGATAGCAGCACTTTCCAGGTCGACAGCAACATTTTCAAATCACTTGATCTGGCAGTTGGCGACAGCGCGCATGTAAAAATACCTGGAAGCTTATTGAAGAAGCTTTGATTTTATTCTCTATCTCCGGGTTGAAACCCGGAGCAATGGTTGGGTCGTGCCTGACGGCACTTGCGCTTGCAAGTGCCGTCAGGCACGACCCATTAACTGGCCCCAGATTTCAATCTGGGAAAAGATGCATTATTTTATCCCAAGCATTAAACTGGTGCTGCCGCCGGCGTTGGTGGTGGGCAGAACGCCGTTCCATTTGGAAACCCATTCCTGCTGGATCAGTAGTGGAGTCAACGTTTTCTGGCGTAATTGGTTGGCTTCCGCTTCGGCGCGGGCTTTTATCAATGTTGCCTTTGCCTGTCCTTCCGCGCGGGCAATGATTACCTTTGCTTCCGCTTCTGCCTGTTTTGCCATATTTTCAGCTTTCAGACGAGCCTGGATCGAAGTATTTTTTTCGTCGATCATTTGTCGCAGCGATGGCGGTGGTGTGATGGCCGAAGTCAGCTGGTCATAAATAAAGCCATCTTTGCCCAGTGTCTTGGTAAGCACATTCTGAACGCGGTCCTCGAATGCTTCCCGGTTTGACATAACGCTATCCGAACTGAATGAATTGGCAACGATCCGGTATGCATCATAGATTGTATTTTTCATAAAGCCCTGCTGAATTTCACCTAACGGTCGTCTGTATTGGCGGTAAATCTGAGGCACTTTTTCAGGGTTAATGTGGTAGTTCAATTTTGGGTCTACCTTAAATTCAGCCGCATCCTTCGTTGTTATTACAAAAGAATCATAATCCACGCTTTGAGTGAAAGTCGGGAACTCGATGATCTTGGTAGTCCAGCTGTTATACCAAACGCGGCCTGTAACCAATGTAATGTTATCAACGCCTTTGTCGGTTCCATAAAGGTTAATGCGGATTCCGACATTTCCTGCGTCGATGTTTTCAAAACTAAAAGGCTGGACAAAAAGCGCGATCACAGCCACAAAGAAACTTACCGAACCAATTACAATTTTTCTAGCCAGCGTCATTATATTTCAGAATTAAGTGAGCTCAAAAAACGATCAAGATCCCGGGCAAGCAAATAGACCGAGCTGCCAATAATGGCCAAACCGCTTAGCACAAGCACATCGGATTGTGAATTGACAAGTCTGAGCGAATAAGTAATGACGATGATGACCGCCAGGATTTTAAGTAAGTATTTCATGTGAGTGAGGTTTGTTTTAAATAAATGTAGCATTAACAAATCCGGGCACATAATATTTTTATCCAGTGGTGACTTTGGAATGTTAAACGTATTAAAAAGCCACACAAACAAAAGAGACGCACCGGTCGGATGCGTCTCTTGTTGCAATGAATAAAGCTAAATCTCAGAGCATAGCAGCTGCCGCCTTATCAACAAACCAGTGCAGTTGTCCCCTGGAAGGATTTATAATCTGGGAAGGATAAAGATCAACATTAGGCTCACCTTTCAAAACATGCTTTAATGTTTCGGCCTTACCGGCTCCTGCTGCCAGAAATGCAACACAGGCCGCATTATTAACGACCGGAGCTGTTAATGTAATTCTGAACATCTGTTGAGCGGGCAGATAAAATGCTTTAACCCAAGCATCTTCCTCGTGAATCACCTCGGTGCCGGGAAACAGCGATAAGGTATGTCCATCATCGCCCATGCCTAAAAGAACAAAGTCGAAAGTTGCTTCGGAGTCTTTGAAATATTCTTTCAGAACCTTTTCATATGCAAGAGCAGACTCTTCCGGTTCAATGTCCGTGCGCATGATGTGAATATGATCAGCGTTAACCGGCACTTTATTGAGCAGTTCGTCATAACACATTTTGGCATTATTGCGCGAATCTTCAAAAGGAACAGCGCGTTCATCTCCCCAGAAAAAATGAACTTTTTGCCAGTCAATCGCCTCTTTGTAAGGTGATTCGGCAAGCAAAGCATACAGTTGTTTGGGCGTGCTGCCTCCGGATAACACGAAAGTAAAACGGTCTTGTTTAGACAACACTTCCTTGATGTAATCACTCAGCCAGGCGGCCAGATCATGACTAAGCCGCCCCGTATCGTTTGCAATGTAAATTTCCATATGTTAAGGAGCCGGTGGAAGGTTAATCCAGGTATGACCGTCGCGTGCAAGCAGCGCGTCGGCGCCATCTGGCCCCCACGAATCGGGAGCATAATTAGGAAAATCCTGCGGTGTTCTGCTCTCCCAGGTTTCCAGAATCGGCATGATAACTTTCCAGGCAGCATCCACCTGATCATTACGCATAAACAATGTTGCATCGCCCTCCATTACATCCAGAAGCAATGTTTCATAAGCTTCCGGCGCATGCTCACCCGCCACTGCGTCGTAATCAAATGTCATATCCACAGGATCCAGCGTCATTGTCTGACCCGGACGTTTCGCCTGGAAGCGAATGCTAATGTCCATATTGGGCTGAATGCTGATGGTCAGCCTGTTTGAACGCCATGTTTCGGCAGCCTCCGAAGGGAAGGCGTAATGTGGAGCAGGTTTGAACTGCAATGTAATGTGCGTGGCTTTTTGATTTAAAAACTTACCCGTACGCACATAAAAAGGAACACCCTGCCAGCGCCAGTTATCAATATAGAATTTGGCAGCAGCGAAGGTATCAATGTTGGACTGGGGATTAACACCTTCTTCCTGACGATATCCAACCACTTTTTCACCTTTTTTCCATCCGCCGGAATACTGGCCGCGGACAGCAAAATCGTGAACCTGTTCCTTGGTAATGCGACGGATCGCATTCAAAACGTCCACTTTTTTGTTACGGATCTCATTAGCATCAAAAGAAACAGGCGGCTCCATGGCAATCATGCAAAGGATTTGCAGAATATGATTTTGTACCATATCGCGCAATGCCCCAGCATGTTCAAAATAGCCTCCTCTGCCCTCCAAACCAACGCTTTCGGCAGCCGTGATCTGAATGTGATCAATGTAGTGGCGGTTCCAGAGCGGCTCGAAAAGCGCATTGGCAAAACGCAATGCCAGAATGTTCTGAACCGTTTCTTTTCCTAAATAATGGTCGATACGGAAAATTTGCTCCTCGGCAAACATGCTTGAAAGCAGCTCATTAAGCTCATGGGCACTTTCCAGATCATGTCCGAAAGGTTTTTCAACAACAATTCTTGTAGTGCCTTTTTCCGAGCATATCTTCAATGCGCCTAATTTCTGGGCAATGGAAGGAACAAGCTGAGGGGCAACGGCCAGGTAAAATATAACATTGGGATGAACGCCCCACTCCTCTTCTTTCTGCTTGACCAGATCCGTGATCAAATGGTAGGCAGCCGCATCGTCCCCATCCATTTGCAGATAGGAAACGTGCTGGGTAAACTCTGTCCAATGACCGTTTTGCTTTCCTTTGCGGCGTGAAAACTTGGTAACACCGTCTAATAAATGCTCGTGGTATTTTTCATTGGAATAAGCACTGCGGCCAATGCCCGCTATGGCAAACTTCTCGGGCATCCAGTTATCTAAGAATAGATTGTAGAGCGCGGGAGTAAGTTTTCTGTAATTAAGGTCCCCGCTTCCTCCGAAAATAAAGACTACTGAGGCAGGTGGACGTTTAGTGGTTTGCATAAAATTTCAAATTTATTGTTGACCCCACTCTGTATGAAAAGTACCGGGGATATCGATACGTTGATAAGTATGCGCCCCAAAATAATCACGTTGAGCCTGGATCAGGTTGGTCGGCATTTTCTTGGATTTATATGCGTCAAAATAAGCTAGTGACGACATTAACCCTGCAACCGGAATCTCTGCTTTGGCCGCAAACGCAATAAGCAAACGCGTATTATCTTCTATCGATTTAACGACTTCGGCTACCTCTTGGTTCAACAGAATGTTGGATAATTCCGGACTTTGCGTATATGCATTGGTGAAGATTTCCAATAATGAGGAACGGATAATGCAGCCGCCTCTCCATACGCTCACAACTTTGGGAAGCGGAATGTCCATAGCCAGGTCTTTCGAAGCCTGAAACAACATGGCTAATCCTTGTGCGTAGGCCAGTATCGTTCCAAAATACAACGCATCATGCACCTGCTGGATCAATTCATCCGAGGGAGCCGATGAGCCGTAACCGTCTTTTGCATAAATTTCAGCTGCCTGGATACGCTCGTCTTTGTAACCGGACAATGTCCGCATAGCCACCGCCGTATCAATAACTGGCACAGCAACAGGCAATTCCATAGAATCCTGTGAAGTCCATTTGCCCGTTCCTTTTGAGCCGGCTTTATCAGAAATCATGTCAACAAGATGCTCCTCGGTCTGATCGTCTTTTTGCAGGAATATATCCGCTGTGATCTCAACCAAAAACGATAGCAGATCGCCCTCATTCCAGGTTTTGAACACCTCATGAAGCTGCTCATTGGTTAGCCCGGCGTGTTTTAAAATGGCATAAGATTCACTGATTAACTGCATGATCGCATATTCAATGCCATTGTGCACCATTTTAACGTAATGGCCAGCCCCTTCTTTTCCCAGGTAAGCAACGCAGGGAGTGCCATCCACTTTGGCGGCGATCGCTTCGAGCATAGGCCTAACAGTCTCATAGGCAGCCTGGTCGCCTCCCGGCATGATGCTCGGGCCTGTACGCGCGCCCTGCTCTCCACCGGAAACACCAATGCCCATAAAATGTATTTCTTTCTCGCGCAGATATTTCACGCGCCTTAAAGTATCGGTATAATGCGAGTTTCCACCATCAATGATCACATCGCCCTTCTCCAGTAAAGGAAGCAAAGAAGCGATCACATCGTCAACAGGCTGACCTGCCGGAACAAGCATCATTACCTTGCGGGGGCGCTGCAAAAGCTGGATCATTTCTGCAAGCTCGGCCACCCCTTTTACAGTGGTTCCAGGCGTTGCAGCAGATTCCAATGCTGCGTTTTTAGCTCCATCCTTATCGAAACCGATAACAGAGAAGCCGTGATCGGCCATGTTCAGCAACAGGTTCCTACCCATTACTCCAAGCCCGATCATTCCAAAATCGAATACGTTATTTGACATAAATTAAGCGTCTTGAATAAAGAAGATGCAATAATAAAGGAATTTACGCTATGGGATTCGCTTTGTAGCTAATTTTATCTAGTTAGCATTGCTGCATAGTTAGTATTAACCATAGAGACCCTTGGATCAGTTTAATTACCAGAAATGATGGTCAATCTGCGGTGGGAAGCGTTCCTGTTCCCCAATTTGTGTTTGGTGTAGGGCCCATTTCCAGTATTAACGAGCCGCCCTTCAATAAGTCCGAGGCTTTGAACCAGAAGTTGGTCAGTGGCTTGCCATTCAGCTGCGCACTTTGTACGTAGACGTTTTTTCGAGAAGTATTTTTAGCTTCAATGGTAAAGTTTTTGGCTCTGCCGAACTGCCCGCCCAAGTCAATGACCGCTTTCTCAAACATCGGACTTCCGATTTCATAGATCGGATCTACGCGCGTTCCGCCGTCCGTTTGAAAAAGACCGAGCGTACTCATCACAAACCACGCGCTCATCTGGCCCTGGTCTTCATCGCCCAGGTAAGCATTGGAGACTTCGTGTCCGTAATAACGGTCCACAACCGAGCGGCTCCATTTCTGGGTCAGCCAGGGCTTTTTCACCCAGTTGAAAAGAAATGCGAAATGCATGGACTGCTGATTACCCTGAACCACAGGATAATCCCAATATTGATCATTCGGGCCGTTGTAACGCCACTTGACGCTTTCATTAAAACCCCAGTCCAATCTTTTTACAAACTCGGCTTCTCCTATTGTTCTGGCCAGGCCGGCTACATCCTGCGGCACAAAAAATGTGAGCTGCCAGGCATTCCCTTCCACATAATGATGATTTGCGCCTGATTTGAAAGGATCAAAATCAGCCAGCCAGTTACCTTTCGCATCTTTCATGCGCGCAAAGCCGGTTTGGGGATCAATTACATTCTTCCACCATTTTCCTCTTTGGGAAAACTGCTGATAATCCTGCTTTTTATTTAATGCCTTTGCAAACTGGGAGACGCTGTAATCATCGAAACTATACTCCAAGGAGTTGGAGAACCGGCCTTCGTCATAAGGCACATAATGATGTTTGAGATAGGTCGTCAGATCCTCATTGCCGGCCCGCCCGCCTCCCACTGCCTCAGCGGTCGTGGTCTGCATTCTCCGGACCGCTTCGTAGGCTTTGTTGACATCATAACCGCGGATACCCATTTGGTATGCGCCTACGATCAGCGGAACTTCGTGCTCGGCCACCATGACGGGAATATACTCCATACCCGCTGGTCCTTTTGCCAGCCAACCGCTGCGGTCATACATGGCCAGCTGGGACTTCACCCATCTGTTAGACCATTCCGGTGTAACCAGGTTCCAGAACTGGTTCAGATTCCAGAAAGTATTCCAAAACGCGTCGCAGCCCAATGCCACATCGTCTTTGTTTTCAAATTTATTAACGACCTCATCCGCATCGCGCCAGCTGCCGTCCACGTCACTGAAAGCATTCCTGCTAGCCAGTGAACGGTACATATTGGTATAGAACCGCTCTTTTTCGCGCTTATCATTACTGGTAATGGCCACACGTCCCAGCAGCTCATTCCAGACTGTCTCCTGATTGCTTCTTACCTTATTAAAATCCCAGCCGAACGGATCCGAAATTTCGGTTTTCAGATTGAGCGCCGCATTTTCAACGCTTACATAGGAAATTCCGGTTCTTACCTGAACGACATGATTGGTTTTTGTATCAAATTCAAAAAACAGTCCTGCGTTGCTGGCGCTGTCTGCCAGAAGGTTGGCTTGCTGCTTTATCTGGTCATTAAGCCAGATGCCGTGATTTTTAATAGGCTGGTCAAACTCTATAACAAAATGGACTTTATACTGCTGGTCGATGCCCCCAGACCATACATCCGTTGATAGCTGATCACTAAATCCTTCAATGCGGTTTGCGCTGACTTTATCG
This sequence comes from Dyadobacter alkalitolerans DSM 23607, assembly GCF_000428845.1. Taxonomy (GTDB): domain Bacteria; phylum Bacteroidota; class Bacteroidia; order Cytophagales; family Spirosomataceae; genus Dyadobacter; species Dyadobacter alkalitolerans. The sequence continues at coordinate 55,779 of NZ_AUAS01000016.1, forward strand.
ACCTTGATATTTTTCAGTTTGTAACCATATTCAGTCGGAATCTGCAAGTCGACCATGATGCGGCCGGTCTCACTGTTGTGATAAGTGTATTTCTGAAAGGATGCGCGGGTTGTGGCCGTCAGTTCTGCTGTAATGTTGTTGTCTGTCAGATTTACCTTATAGTAACCCAAAGGCGCCTCTTCCGAGCGCTTATCCATGCGCGAACGGTAACCTTCGTCGGGCTTATTTTGATCGCCCATCTTGATTTCCAATGGCCCTGCGGTGGGGAAAATGCCCAGGCCTGTCATTGTCCATTCATGAATGTGGCTAAATGTGCCTATGGATTCAAATGTAGGGTCATATCCCGCCTGCCAGCCATTATTCTGATTATCTGGACTCAGCTTCACCATGCTAAACGGCATCCACGGACCGGGGGCAATCATCCACCGCGAATGTCCGGCGCCCAGCATCGTGTTGACATAACCCGCAGGTGTTCTTAGCTTTTGCTTATCGCGCTGGACTTTGCCCGAGCTGATCAGCTGCTTGTCGGCATATACCTGGAATGTGGCCGATGCAGGCCGGCTGACGGCAGGCATAGGCGCTTCCAGCATATAGCGATCCTTTTCGATTTTCTGATTCAAAATGGACTGTCCCTCGAGCTTCACTTCAATCACCGGCTCGCCGCTAAGCTGGGTAATGTCAACTAGCAGAGGCTGAACCTGTTTTCCGTTAACGTTCAGCTCATAATCAGCTGCGCTGACGTTTCTGAGCAGCGCTTTGCCCGGAGCTGAAAGCATGGCCTGGGCAGGGCCATCAAGTCTGAGCTGATCAAATGCAAGCCAGCCGCCTTGCAGGGTCGTCATGACAATTTCGTTTACTCCGGTTTTAATCAGCTCGGAAGGGATTTCAATTTTAACCAGCTGCTCTTTTGAATGCGTGGTTGTTCTGTCAGGGTCCTTCAAGCCGGATCCTTTTGCCAGCTGAAAACCCCAGGATCGGCCGTTGATGAGCACTTTAAAAAAAGGCGCAGACAGTGAATCCGTTTCAAGAACATCTATCAGCAGAACCCATTTACCAGAAACAGGTTTATTTCTAATGTCAAATAATACGGTCAGAAAGTGCGAGCGGATCCCGGAAGTTCCTCCTGTTCCACCCCAACCATTAACAGGCCCGGGCAGCACGTAAGGCCAGTCTTTGCTCGCATCGGATGCCCCGATCAGAAAAAAATTATCCTCATAACCAAAATCCTTTTCCAGAAACCGATTATACTGATCAGGCGCCAGGGCAAAACCTCCCGGTGAGTTATCAGCCTCCCCTATCTTCCAAACCACTTTTTGCTGACCGTAACTCTGGTGAAAACCAAAAAATAGCAGTAAGAAAAATAGCATTAACAAAGAACGGATTCCGACCTGTCTAAACATGGTGATTTTGATTTACTTTAATTGACAAACACCTCATCGATAAATACCCAAGCCTTGTTGCCTTTGCCCGAATGCCAGCCTGGCAGTTTTGGCAAATGCCTGGCAACCAATTTGATGCAGCTCAGTTGCTGCGGCGCAAATGCGGCTTCGTACAGGATCGTTTCTACGCCGGGAATATCTTTGACCGGCATTTGCGGCGTGATGACTTTGAGTAATTTAAGCGAGTTCTCATCGGCGCCTCCCCACACCTCTAAACGCGTAGGCGGAAAAATAGAGCCGTTCAAATTTCGGAGCATGCTAAGCGTAACGCGGCTGGCCTGCACGGGCTTTTTGAAATACAGATAACCCTGAAAATCTTCATTATAGCCCAGCCACTTTCCGCTGTTTTGCTCATCTTCACTTTTTACGCCATCGATCAGCGTCGCCCCGGCTTTGCCTGCATAGCGCTGATCGGCTGGCTTGACCAATCTTACACTGTCTATTTTCATACTAGCCTTAAAGAAACGTCTGCTGACGGGCTTGCTGCCATACCACCCGTCTTTGTAGGCTCTGGCTTTTAAAAGCGTGTTTTCAGATAGCTGAATCGGTTTTTTATACACCAGCGACTGGGTGCTGTCGGGCTCAGAGCCGTCTAATGTGTAGCGAATGGTGGTCTGGGGAATCTGGTGTTTGAGAGAGACCAATCCGTCGGCTGCAAGGATCTGGCTTTCGTTGACAATAGTAGGCGGCGAGAGCGCAAGAATAACGGTATCGCTTCTAAACCCTGTTTCGAAGGCTATTTTCTGGCCTTTCCGCAATGCAGCAAGCTCGCTGGTATTCAGGCCGGTGCTCCATATGAAGACCTTTTTCAAGGAAGGAAAAGCTTCCAGCGACTTTACATGCTCCATTTTCACGGCTGTTCCGCTCAGTGAAAGCTCTCTTAGCTTTTCGAGTTTTTTTAGCTCTCCTAATGTTGCCCCGGTAATGTCTGTGAAGTTCAATATCAGCTTGCGCAGCTCGGTAAACTGGGTAAGGGTTTTAAGATCAGCATCTTTCAATGGCATTTTACTTAAATCCATAGAAACAATCTGGTCCTTTAAGGGCAGCAGGCCTGCTATTTCTTCACTTGTAAAATTAGCGCTGTTGTAAAAATTCACATACAATGCTGGAGATTCGGCAGAAAGCGACTTGATGAGCCTGTAAGTGGAATTTAGGTTCTTTACCTCGTCTACATCTGCTGCACTGAAATCGTACTGCTCCTCGGTGCGGTCGCCTCCTAATGTATTCTGGGCATAAGCATATACAGGATCCTGGCTTGATAATGTGCTGACCTTCTGATCAAAACGCGAACCGGCCTTCACCCAGGCTGCCAGTAAAACCACCTCCTCTTCGGTAAGCTGAACTTTCCCGCGTGGCGGCATGTGTTTTTTGTCGTCCAATGGCAAATGCAGCCTGCTGATCAGCAAACCCAGGTCTGCTTTGGTCGTATCCCAAAGCGCGCCACTTTTCCCTCCTTTTACGAGCAGTGCCTGCGTCTGCATTTGCAGATTGCCTTTTGATTTTTCTTGATTGTGACAGGAAATGCATTTCTGCTCCAAAACGGGCTTTACCAGATGCTCATAAACCTCTGCCTGCTCCAATGCAACTTTGGGACGCTCCTCAGCCGAAGGGCCAAGCGGCGAGATCAGAAAATCCTCCCCATGCGTTAAATTTCCTCCCAGGTGTCCTCCTACAAATAGTACCAACAAAAAGATGCCCGCAACTAGCTTTGATAGCAGCTTCCAGGGCATCAGATACTGCCGTAGTCCGTACCAGCTAATGCTCATAAGCGAAATAGCAACGCCCAGCCATTTGTGCCACTGCAATGTATCCGACTCGTATCCATCCTCGCGCGAGAGCACAAAGCCCGAAAATGCGGCAACCGCCGCTGTAACTGCGCCAATGGCCAGCAGTGTATCAGCAATCTCTGCATTCCAGCGGGTAGAGTCGGCCTTCTCGATGGTTACCACCCAAATGCTGTACAAAATCAGCACCACCAGCGGAAAGTGCAGCACCAATGGATGCATCCTTCCCACGGCTTGCATCCAGAACGGAACCGCAAAGCGGCTTTCGAAGATCAAAAGAAAAACGAGTAACCCATTCAGAAAAAGGGCTGTGTTGAAAATCAACCCTTTCCAATCTGATACAAATCGGCGCATTGTAAGCTTTTATTTACGCAATAATACCTTTTACCAGTTTGCCTGCCACATCCGTCAGGCGGTAACGGCGTCCCTGGTGTTTATAAACCAGTTTTTCATGATCCAGTCCCAGCTGATTGAGTATCGTAGCGTGAAAATCGTGCACGTGCACCGGGTCTTTGGCAATGTTGTAGCCAAATTCATCCGTTTCGCCGTAAACGATGCCGGGTTTTACACCGCCGCCCGCCATCCACACGGTGAATGCCCTCGGGTGGTGGTCGCGCCCGTAATTATCTTTGGTTAATGTTCCCTGGCAATAGTTGGTCCGCCCAAATTCCCCTCCCCAGATCACCAGCGTTTCATCCAGCAGCCCGCGTTGTTTTAAGTCCGTCACCAGCGCTGCCGAGGCCTGGTCCACATCCATGCACTGGCCTTTGATTTCATTCGGCAGCCCGCCATGGCTATCCCAGCCCTGATGATATAGCTGCACAAAGCGTACGCCCTGCTCGGAGAGTTTTCTGGCCAAAAGGCAATTAGCAGCATATGTGCCCGGCACCAGACATTCAGGCCCGTACATTTTGACAATGGACTCAGGCTCCTTGCTCATATCTGTGATTTGCGGAACGGCTGTCTGCATCCGGAAAGCCATTTCATACTGCTGGACTTTGGCCGTAATTTCAGGATCACCGAACTCGTTATACGTTCCCTGGTTGAGCTCAGAGAGCTTATCGAGCATCTTACGGCGCTGGGTCCTGTCCATGCCCTCAGGATCATTCAAATACAAAACCGGATTTTCACCACTGCTGAACTGCACGCCCTGGTGCACTGAATCCAGAAATCCATTCGTCCACAACTTGGAATAAACGCCCTGCCCATTTCCTTTACCACGGGAAAGCAGCACGCAAAAACCCGGAAGATTTTGATTTTCACTGCCCAGCCCGTAACTCAGCCACGAGCCGAAGCTTGGCCGGTTGCCTACCTGGGCGCCCGTCTGAAAAAACGTCAGGGCCGGATCATGGTTAATGGCCTCGGTATTTAATGTTTTAATGATGCAAAGATCGTCGACTATGCCAGACATATGTGGCAGCAGCTCGCTCATCCATGCACCCGATTTTCCGTATTGTTTAAAATTGAAAACGGAGCCTGCCAGCGGAAATTTCGCCTGATTGGCCGTCATCCCCGTTAAGCGCTGCGTGCCGCGTATGGATTCGGGCAGGTCCTGCCCGTGCATTTTATTAAGCATGGGTTTGTAATCAAACAAGTCCAGCTGCGATGGCGCCCCGTTCTGAAAGAGGTAAATCACGCGTTTGGCTTTGGGCGCAAAATGCGGCAGGCCGGCCATGATCGCATCCGAATTAACTTCCCCGCCGCTTCCCTTAAACAGGTCGGGAATTAGCAGCGAGCCCAAAGCTGCACCTCCAAGGCCCAAACTCATTTTGGACAAGAAGTGTCTTCGTGTGGTATTCAGTCCGTAATCAAAAACTTGTTTTTCCATGATTTGAAGCTGCTAATCAGCCTTTTGTAATGGTTTCTTCCATGTTGTACAGTGTATTGATCACCCGCATCAGGGCGGCCGCCTGCACTTCATTTACTTTTTCATTCCTGGGATACTCACCCACATTCAATACTTTGAAAGCATGTTTTTTATCCTTTGCAAACATGGAAGCTTCACTGTTGTAATACTCGGTAAGCAGCTTGACTTCCTTATCCGTAGGCTGGCGGCAGACGATTCTCTGAAAAGATTCCTTAATGTTGATTTCGATGTTGGATGATTTGGCTGTGAGCCTTTCTGCCAAAACCCGGGATGCTTCCAGGACCGTAGGATCATTGAGCATAACCAGCGCTTGCAAGGGTGTATTGGTCTTGGAGCGTTTGATTTCACAATGGTCGCGGTTGCTGGCATCAAAAATAATCATGGACGGCGGCGGAACCGTCAGCTTAATGAATGTATACATTCCCCTTCGGTATAATGCTTGCTCTTTATCCTGCTGGTAGGTTTTCAATGTGCCCCTTCCTGAGGTAGCCGCCTCCCATAATCCCTTTGGCTGGTAAGGCTTCACGCTAGGCCCTCCTATTTTGGATACCAATAACCCGCTCGTAGAAAGCACCATATCCCTGACCAGTTCAGCAGGAAGCCTGTACCGGGGCCCGCGCGACAGGAATATATTATCAGGATCCGCTTTGAGCTTTTCCGCGGTAATCTTGGCCGATTGGCGGTAGGTAGCCGATGTTACAATCTGTTTAACAAGCCTTTTAATATCCCAGCCATGGTTCATAAAGTCAACTGCGAGCCAATCCAGCAGCGCAGGATTGGTAGGCAAATCACCCTGCATTCCAAAATCGCCTGTGCTTTTTACAATGCCCCGTCCGATAAATTCCTGCCATATCTGGTTTACAAAAACGCGGGCAGTAAGCGGGTTGCTCTTGCTGGTGGTCCATTTGGCCAGGCCCAATCTGTTTTGAGGAAGTCCGTTGGTATCAAATTTCATGACCGCTGGCAGCGCTGAGGCCGTAACCACGCGGCCGGGGGCGTCATACACGCCGCGGTTTAGAATATGGGTGGGCCGGAGCGTATCGCGATCTCCCATCACCGATACCATCAGCAGACTCGTATCGGGCTTGTTGATAAATGTCAAAAGGGATTTGGCCTCCTCGTCTGAAATACGCAGAATAGGGTTTTTGGCAGGCTTTGTGCGCGAGATATCTCCTTCAAAACCAAGCTCCTTGGAATTATTGAAAAATGCAAAAAGACGGTAATAATCTTCCTGTGAGATGGGGTCATACTTATGATCGTGGCATTGGGCGCATTCGACAGTAAGCCCCAGCACACCCGTACTGTATGTTTTGGTTTTATCAATGTTGTATTCGATCCTGTACTCCTCGGGAATTACGCCACCCTCCTCGGTATATTTATGATTTCGGAAAAATGCGGTTGCCAAAATCTGCTCTTTGCTAGCATTAGGAAGCATATCGCCGGCAATCTGCCAGGTAAGAAACTGATCATAGCGCATGTTTTTATTGAATGCACTAATCAGCCAGTCGCGCCATGGCCACTGCGTGCGTACTTCATCATCCTGATAGCCGTAAGAATCGGCATAGCGCGCCACATCCAGCCTGTAAATAGCCATTTTCTCTCCATAGGCTTTCTGGCTGAGCAGCTCATCGACGACCTTTTCATAGGCGCCTTCGCTTCCGTCAGCGGCGAACCGGTTCTGTAAATCCAGCGAAGGCGGCAGGCCCGTCAGATCCAGCGAAACCCTTTTGAGCAGGTGGCTTTTGTCTGCCTGCTCGTTGGGAGCAAGCCCGGCTCCTTCCATCTTTTGCAAAACAAAATGGTCAATCTCATTCTTGGGCCACTCTTTGTCCGAGATTTCGCGCAGAGCCGGCAAAACCGGCGCTGTAAATGCCCAGTGCTTTTCATACTTGGCACCTTGCTCGATCCACTTACGAACGAGGCCAATTTCAGTTTCACTCAGTAAGCCCAGGTGTGATTCCGGAGTGGGCATCTGATAGGCCGGGTCCACCGAAGTGATCCTTTTGTAAACCTCCGATTGCTCGGGCTTACCCGGAAAGATCGCAACCCCTTTTCCATCTTTCAGCTTGGCATAAGCATTTTCGGCTACATCGAGCCTAAGGCCCGCCTCGCGTTTGTTAGCATCCGGGCCGTGACAGGCGTAGCATTTGTCGGAGAGGATCGGACGAATGTCAAAATTGTAGCTCACAAGCCCTTCGCTGCCGCCTTTTTGTAAAGTATTATTTTTTTGAAAGCAGGAGACGACCACAAAAAAGGCTACGCTACTCAATGCCACGAAAAGGAAAAGCTTTTTTTTCATATCTAAAACAGGCTCACAAAGCCTGCCGTTACATACTATGTTTGTACAAACTACTAACCTAACGCAACTTTATCAGCACAATATTGCTTTAAGCCAAATAATTAAATACAAAGTTAAATTATTTACTGGCAATGCAATGCTAAAACATATACTTTGTACATACAAAGTATCGCTATTTATCCCGGGATGCTTTAAAACGGAATATCACTAAAAAAAACAATGGCTGAGCAATGCCCGGCCATTGATAAAGTACATGAAACGATTTATCTAACCTAACTAAAAGGTAGATGATCAGTAACCAGGGTTTTGTTTGAGCGCCCCGTTGCTTTTTCTGATCTCGGTGTTTGGAATCGGAAACAGATAGTAATGATCCCCTTTCCATGGTTTTCTAACCTCAGCTTCGGGGATGACACCATAAGTGTAGGTAAGCTTTCCGAGCGCATCACCGGGCTTGGCCCCGGTCCAGTCCATGGTTACTTTGGTCAGTCCGCGTACGGCAATGTCCACATGCCCGGGCGCCGCCTTCCAGCGCATCAGGTCAAAAAAGCGCGAATCTTCCAGATGCAGCTCGATGGCCCTTTCGTTGCGGTAATCCCTGACAAGTGCAGCTCCCGTGCTTTTGATATCGGGCATGTTCACAGAGGATCTTTTGCGGACCTTGTTGATGTACTCTCTGGCCATGGCCTCATTTCCCAAAGCCATTTGTATTTCGGCATAGTTCAGATAAAACTCGGTTATGCGCATAAATACGATGACCTGGTTGTAATCATTATCATAGCTTGCCCGCGGCCCTGCAAAGTCATCCGTTTTTTTGAATGTATAACCTGTCTGCACGCGCCAGTGGAAGGGAGTAAGCCCTTTCACCCAATAGGTTTTCGAATCCCTGCCAAAGTCAAAAAGGTTCTGGCCATTTTTGGGATCCACCTTATTGGGGTTAATGTAGGGAGCTGCATTGTCGGGGTTGGGATTGGCATCTTCCCAATATTCATAGGTGCGCACCGTGCTCTTTGATCCATCGATAATGTTAAGCGGACCTGCTCCCGGATAAATGACGGCGTCATAGAAACGCGGGTCGCGGTTCTTTTCGGGCTTTTGAGGATCATACCCTGAGGCTGGATTCACGGTCACGCCGTCAGCAAGATAAGGATATTCACCATTTTTGAGCTGAAACATATTGACAAAATTCTGGGTCGGAACCAGCCGCTGCTGGGCGTCAAAGCCACTGGGCCAGTAATCATAATTGTAGCCCCAGCCTGGTATCCTGGTTGCGGGTGTAAATGATTTGCCAAAGATCGTCTCGTCGGTTTTCAATGGTTTTTTAAAAAGCTCGGCATACTGCGGGTGCAAGGTAAAACCCAGATCAAGGACGGCTTTGGTGGCAGCCTCGGCGGCCTTCCATTTGGCCAGGTCTTTGGTTGGGTTATTCAGCGGGCTGGCCAGGTACAAAACTACCCTTGCCTTGAAGGCCAGGGCTGCGGCCTTGCTGACTTTCCCTGTATTTACCGGCAGGCCATCCAGAAAACCAATGGCAAGATCTGTTTCACTGAGTATAAACTGGGCGCATTCCTCAAAGGTATTTCTGGGCACATCAAAGGTCTCTGAATTCAGCTGAAAGCTGTTTGTAATGATGGGCACACCGCCAAATGTCCGCATAAGCTCAAAATACATCCAGGCGCGCAGAAAATGCACTTCTCCTTTCATGGGCGCCAGCTTGTCTTCGGCGATGGCAGAGCTTTCTATATTTTCAAAAAACACATTCGCCTTCCGGATGAAGCCATACTCATAGTCCCAGAGCGGGATAGGCACGGGCTGTTCCTTGGCAACCGAAAGCAGATCATTTACATTGTCGGGTGTCAAATTGCCTTCCAGATAATTGCGGATACCGGCTGAGCGCTCGTGGGTTTCGGGCTGATTGACGGCAATATCTGTCAGGGCGTCGAAGCCTCCGGTACCCGGGGCCCAGGGCGGCTTGATGCCATTATAAATGTTGTAAACATAGTTTTGCAAAAACACAGCATCATTGAAAACCGCTTCATCGGATATGGCATCAAGCGGCTTTTTGTCCAGAACATTACAGGAGGTTGCCGTTGCAATGATGCCGATAAATGAGATACTCAGCGCCCTTTTTACCAATCTATTTTTAATGAAATATTTCATAGGTCGTTCTCAGATTAAAAAGTAAGATTAACTCCGAAGCTCAGCGTTTTCATGTTGGGATAAGCACCGCCGTTCCCGCTCAGGAACTCAGGATCACCATTACCGTATTTTTTGAGTGAATTAAATACCATAAAGATGTTGTCGCCCGAAACATACACCCGCAATGCTGCGATCCTGACTTTTGAAAGCAGGCTTTTGGGAAGCGTGTAGCCCAGCTGAACATTCTTCATGCGCATCCAGGTTGCGGCGCGGTAATAAAAGTCGCTGTCTGAACCTGCAAAGCCTGTGGGGGAGATCATGGGAAGTGCTGCGTTTACATTCGTTAATGTATAGCTGTTCAGGGCCACATACTCCAAACCATTACCACCCGCGCCCGAGTTGAATGCATTACTCATGCGGAACTTTGCACCGCTTTGCCCTTGCATGAGCATGGCCAGGTCAAAATTCTTGTAATTCATCCCAATACTCAAGCCATACTGCGTACTCGGAAAAACAGTGGTGACATCTGCGCCAGTAACCGGATCCTTTGCCGTGTTATTGGTTGTATTAAACATATACTGGTCATTGCTGTCTATGATCTTGTCCCCATTCAGATCGGCGAAAATCAAACCCCCCAATGATGCTCCGGGATAATTAACATTGTTATCCAGGTCCTGCTGGGTGCGGTATATGCCGATGGATTTGTACACCAGCCTGGATCCGAAAGGCTCACCTTCCAGCTTTTGATACTCCTCTGCCTGGGGCGTTTCGTCGAAGTAAATGATCTTGTTTTTGTTATAAGAAAAGTTTCCGTTGACCCGCACGGTAAGATCTGAGAAATTGTGCCGGTAACCTGCCTGAAGCTCGATACCCTGGCTGTTCATTTTACCAATGTTTTCATCGGGCAAAAGCAGCCCGGTATAACTCGGAATCGAGGCCTGTCTTTTTCCCAGAATGTTTGACGTTTTGTTCTGGAAAAGGTCCAGCTCGAAGGTCAGGCGGTTATTGAGGAAAGCTGCCTCCAGACCAATGTCCGTTTTCTCGCTCACTTCCCAGGTAATGTTGGGATTAGGCGTGGATTGCACGGCGATACCGCGCGCGTCTACGCCATTTACAACCCATCCGTCGGTATACCCGTAAGCGGCAATGTATTGGAAAGGATCCACCCGGTCGTTACCCAGCTTTCCCCATGAAGCTCTTAGTTTCAAAATACTAAGTACATTTTTTGGAATAAATGCCTCGTTACTGATCACCCAGCCTGCTGAAACCTGCGGAAAAAACCCAAAACGTTTGTCCTTTGGAAAGATAGGCGAACCATCGTAGCGGGCGCTGAAGCCGAACAGATATTTTTGCTTAAAATCATAGCTTAACCGTCCGAAAAAATTCTGGCGGGCCGACTCCGTAGCAGAACCATCGTTGTTCCAGTTCAGTCGGTTGGTAGTGCCGGCAAATAGCTGATCGATCAGCGGGGAATCGTAACCAAGGCGCTGGGCAAAAAAGGTGTTATCATCATAAGTCATCTGCTCATAAGCCACGAAAGCTGAAAGTTTGTGATCCTGTGCAAACGTCCTGTTGTAATTGAGCTTCACATTTCCGGTGGTGCGCAGGCTTTGTCTGAAATCTTCGCGCAAGCCAATGTCCTCTACGGATCTGGACTGCTTTTCTACAATGTTGCCGTCCGGATCCTTTTCAAAATAAGGCCAGATGTAATTAAACTGCTTATCGTATCCCACAGTTTTAACAACAGACAAATAACCATCGATGCTGAATCCTTCCAGAAAGGACATATTGTACTTGAAGCGGACTGTTCCGCTGGCTACATCGGTTTTGTATTTACGGTAACCTGGGCTCAGCAGGCGGGCGGCGGGGTTCAGATGCGACCATCCTTCTCCCGGATAACGGTAATCGCCTCCTATATAGGCTTCCTGCAAAGGGCTGGTGGTGGCCAGAGAGCCTACTTCCCCGCCCGGGCCGCCCTGAGGCGTTTGCGTTGCTTTTTCACGGATCGACAGGTCCAGGCCTACTTCGAGGTCTTTGGTCACGGTCACATCTACATTGCTTCTTACATTATATTGCCTGAGCTTGGATTTGTTGTCGCCCCGAAGGATTCCACCCTGGCTGGCTGTACCCAGCGAGACAAAATACCGCACCTTATCCGTTCCGCCGCGCATAGTCAGCGAGTATCTGGTCTGCCTGACGGGCGGACCGATCAATGCCTTCCACCAGTCCTCAGGCCTTCTTGTTCCGTTCCGGAATGATTCTACCAGAGCGTCAGGAAAGTCGGCCGGTGTTCCTTCCAGTGCCCTGCGGTCATTGAGGGCCTGCATATATTGGAATGCATCAGCTGATTTGACCTTCATAGTCGGCGACTGCCAGGACTGCGTTGTGGAAAAATCAAACGCGGGTTTGCCTGTCACGCCTCTCTTGGTGGTGACCAGGATAACGCCGCCCGCAGATTGCGCCCCATATATTGCCGCCGAAGCATCTTTGAGCACCGAAATAGACTCTATATCATTGGGATCAAGCCTGTTCAAACCGTCGGGATCTGCATTGGCAACGCCGTCGATTACGATCAGGGCGGAGGTGTTGCGGTAAGTACTGGCGCCCCTGACCAGGATCTGGGCGTCGTCAAAACCCGGGGCAGCGCTCCTTTGCGTCACATAAACGCCCGCCATCCTTCCGGCCAGCGAGTTGGACAGCGATGCTGCGCTGGATTTTTTGATCTCCGCACCCGTCGTTTGCACGACGGCATTGGTAAGCTCGGATCTTTTCTGGGTTCCGTAACCCACAACCACTACATCGCTCAGCTCCTGGGAGGAAACCTCCATTTTCATGTCCAGAACGGCCTGCGATCCTGCCGTTAACTCTTTGGTAATGTAGCCAATGTAGGAAAATACCAGTACGCTGCCAGCGCCTTTTACCAGGATCGAGTACTTTCCATTTGCATCTGAAACCACACCATTGGTAGTTCCTTTTTCCAGCACGTTTACCCCTGGTATGCCCGCATTGTTTTCGTCGGTAACCGTTCCGGTAATGGTCTGTTCTGCCGCAGGGCGGGCCCCTTTGACATTTTTAATGGAGCCCGAGGCCTTGTGCAGGGGAATAGCGGCCTGGACGGCAGAAGCCAGAAAGATTCCCAGCGCCAAGCCCAGACAGGTGCTCAACGATCTCCGCCCGTTTTTTGCAAGTAGTTTTGGTTTCATAAAAGCAGTTAGTGGTTAAATGGCTTTTTTCCCACGAAGTGAGGATTTAGGATTTAATCAGTACGCAAAGCACTCTATCTCAATACATTTTACATATGTACAAACATATAAACATATTTTTGAAAAACAAGGACTCCTAATATATTTTAAAGAAATAATGACATTTATAGAGAAATGCGAAAGAGCCGTTGATAGGAAGATAATCGCGCAAGCTGCCACTACATTCGGGCGAGATACTTATATAGGCAAAGACGGCGCAGGCAATAGCCTAACGATTAGCTGTAAACGCAGCGCAATTATATTTGAATGCTATATTATTCCCGTACGCTTTCGACGGTGTAGACAAAACTGTCGGCGCGGTAATAGCCCAGGTTGTATTCAATGGGCCTGTCGCCCTGATCAAAAACAAAACGTTTCCTGAACAAAATGGGGCTTCCTACCTCCACTTCCAGTTTTGCGGCAATAAATTTATCGGCAGCAATGGCGCCAACTTCTTCCTTGGAAAGCGTGGCTACAACCAAATGGTCTTTTTCTAGAATGTCGTAAAGTGGCCGCTTGAAATCTTCCTCTCCTGTCAGGCCCACCCGGGGATGGAAATAGGAAATGAAGTAAACAAAAGGCCCTTCGACTTTACCCCTGAGCCGTTCGAGTTTCAGGATCTTTTTGGAAGGATCTATGTCAAAAAAATTGGCCGTTTTCTCATCGGCCGTAACCCAGGTAACATGCAGCTCAAAATTTTTGACATTAATCCCCCTGGCATTCATTTCCTGGGTAAAGCTCAGCCAGTTCTTTGATTTTGAACTGATTACGGGCTCTGCTACTTTGGTGCCAATTCCTTTTTTTCTGATCAGCAATCCCTCGTACACCAATTTGTTGAGCGCCTGACGTAGCGTAGACCTGGATATAGCCAACTGCTTGGCCAGCTCCACCTCGTTGGGAAGGAATTTACCATTTAAATGCTCGGGATCATTGATCATCGTCCGCAGCAGGTTTTCTGCCTGAATATGTAATGGAACCGGGCTTTTATGATCTATGCTAAATTTCATGGTCGACAAATTGAGTAGAGAATCACAAAAATAGCGAATTCAGATTCCTTTCAAGCAACCAGACCCGCTAAGTTCTCACGTATGCTTTCAGCGTGGCGCATTGGGTTCCTGCCGCATTGCCCGCTGGCGTAATGGTGTAAACAGCCACACTAGCCGGCACTATAAAGGTTTCAGCATAATGGATCACGTAAGGCTCAAACAGATTATCCGGACTTTCCACAAGCACCTGGCTGCCTTCCACCAGATTGACCACATTCAGGGACCCGTTGGTATAATGCGTTACTTTTGAATCAAACCAATGCCTCCGGGTCTCAATGAACTGCGTTTCATGCAGGCCGGTCGATTCCTCTTTGAGATGACCATTGAGCGAAATGCTGGTAATGTTATTCACCAAATGCTCCTTAACCCAATCCTCATCCCTGCTGTAATCGATCACATTTTTGCCGTGCTCGATGTTGATCGGCCGCGGCTTGCCATCCATGCCCAGGCGCCCCCAATCCCACAATTTGAAAGTGAAAATGTAGGGTGTGGCCGAAATTTCCAGCACCACAGCATTTTTGCCAGAGCAGTGGATCGTTCCCGCAGGAATCAGAATGTGGTCGTGCTTTTTTACAGGCAGTTTGTTGACATATTTCTCCGCGTCAAAATCAGTCATTTCTTTCTGGGCTTTTTCCAGGTCGGCGATCATGGCTGCCGCATCTACATTATTACGTGTTCCCAGGTATACGCATGCGCCCTGGTCTGCTTCCAGGAAATAATAACTTTCATCCTGGGTATAGCTCATGCCGAAATGCTCCTGGATATAGGCCCGCGTGGGATGCACCTGCAAGCTTAGATTACCGCCCTGCATGGTGTCCAGAAAATCAAAGCGGATCGGAAATTCGGCTCCAAACTCCTTATAGACCGCCTGCCCAAGCAGCTGCTGCGGCCGGGTGAGAACCAGGTTGATCGAGGGAAGCTCGAAGATATGCTCACCAATCTTAAAAAGCAGACTGTTCTCTTCGGGAACGCAGTCAAAACCCCAGGCATAGTTAATTTCATCACGGTCCAGATCGGCGACTTCTTTGAGCCATTGTCCGCCCCACGGGCCTGGATCAAAGAAAGGCACCACCCGGAAGGGCCGCGCGACGGTCTGATCCAAACCGCTGCGGTATAGTTCAGCGCCAAGCATTTTAGGGTCGCCGGCCATGTTGGCATCAATGAAATAGTCGATCTGATCAAAAAAAGCGAGCTTATGCTTGTCAAAAACCCGCCAGTCCAGAAAATAACCCTGTTTGTATTTTGCTGCAAAGCTCTCATCAAGATTATTAACTCCAAAATTGCCTACCTGTCCGCGCTTCATTCTCTTCTGGATTTCCCAGCGCGCCAGGTCTGCGTAAATTAAAATGTCCGCATCAGCAAACAGCGCCGCTCCTTCTCCGAAAACCACCACTGTGCCTGAGGCTACCTCTCGAATCTGGTCTTTTTGTTTTTCCAGCTTAGGCCTATCAAAAAAGTCGTGGATTTGAAGATTATTTATTTTACCAAAAATAGCATCATCGGTTACATATGGAAACACCATTTGCTGGATCTGAGCTGCATCTTTGAGAAAAGCATTTGTTTGGATAACTGTGGCTGTTGGCAGATGCGTCTTTATGGCATCCAGCATTTCCGCTGCGTCCACGCCATGATACACGTCCATGCAGATCACGGTTTTGCTTTGGCCTTTCAGCTCAGCGAGCCGCATTATTTCATCAAAAATGTGCTGCCAGCCAGCAAAACACAGCTCCGAGGATTCACTAATTTCTACGTATGGATACTTATCGTAATTCGATTGCATTATCAGTAATTTTTTGTTTCAATAATTCATATACACCCAATATCCCCGCATGTTCAGGGTGCGCAGCCACAACCAGATCCACATCGGTAGAGCTGATCCAGCTGTGCTTATCGAGCATTTGTTTGATGTAGGGCAAAATAATGTGACTGCTTTTGATGATCCCCCCGCCAAAAATAACTTTCTCGGGATCATAGGCATGGATTAGGTTAATTACGCATAACGACCAGACTTTCAGGCAGCGCTCCTGCAATGTTATGGCCAGCGCGTCGCCCTGAGCTGCCAGATCAAACAAGTTTTTAAAATCAATGATCTGTAATTCAGCCAGTTTGCTAGAAGCAAAATCGGCAGATGCTTTTGCAAGCTGGGTCAGTGCCCAGGTGGAGCTTTCAGTTTCCACGCAGCCCACATTGCCGCAGTTGCAGATGCTTCCCTCGAAGTTGATGGTGGAATGTCCTCCCAGGTTGCCGCCTATAAAGTTCTTTCCCCGCAGCGGAGCGCCGTTGACCAGGGCGCCTGTGCCCACACCGGTTCCCAGCGTTACCAGCACCAGATCGGTGCTCGTCATGCCTGCGCCATGTTTCCATTCCCCTATGAGGGCGGCCCTGGCATCATTTTCAACGGCTATGGGAACGCCAAAATTCGCTTTCGCCCACGCTTGCAGATCTACATTTTCAGCGCCCGGATATTTTACATATTTGGATAAAATCCTGCCTGTATAAAAATTGACAATGCCTGGAAAGGCAAAACCGATCCCTATCAGCCTGTATGCGCCTTGCGATAGCAAATGCTTCATTTCCAATGCAATATCAGTGAGCCTTTGCTCAAAGCTCCGCTCAGAAGCCGCTTCAATGTTGGCATCGGCAATGATCTGCCCCTGAAAAACAATCCCTAATTTGATGCGGGTACCGCCAAAATCAACTCCTATAAAAATGTCTTTCATTTCAGGTTCTGCAATAGCCTTTTCCCAGATTATTCTTTGTTCTCCTACCAGCTTCTTTCAATTTCTTCCAGGGTCCTGTTTTTGGTTTCCGGGATTTTTTTAAGTGTAAAAATCCAGATAATGACTGCGTTCACCATGAAAATCCAGAATGTAACCGCCCCGCCGAATGTTCCTAAAAAATAGGGCGTAAGCTGCGTGATGGCCACAACACCAATCCATAATATCAATGTAGCCAGCGACATAGCAATCCCCCTGATCTTAGTGGGGAATATCTCAGACATCAGCACCCAGGGAATGGGCCCCAGCGATACAGCAAAACTGGCAATGTAGCCCAGGATAAATATAAGCACCCAAGGTCCTTTGTCGAAATGAAAATAAAAGCAGATTCCTGTTGCAAAGAGGCAGATTATCATGCCGGCCACACCCCAGATCAGAAGACTTCGCCTGCCGGCCCGATCGATAAGCCAGATGGCCACCAATGTAAAAAGCAAATTGACTACGCCGATAATGATGGTTTGTGTAAAAGCCGATTCGGCGCCAAAACCAATGCTTTTGAATATTTCGGGTGCATAATAAATGACTGCATTGATGCCGGTAATCTGTGAAAAAAGTGCCAGCACAATTCCGATCAAAAGTGGTTTACGAAGCTTTGGGTCCAATAAATCGCTTAGCCTGCCTTTTTCGTCGCGCAGACTTTCGGAGATCTCTGTAAATATCTGCTGGGCAACGGCTTTACCGTTGATCTTTTCGAGGATCTTCTTAGCGGCTTCATCTTTGGCCTGCGCTGCCAGCCACCGCGGACTTTCGGGCACAAAGAACAATAATATAAAGAACACCACGGCCGGAATCACCTCCGAGCCCAGCATATACCGCCAGCCGTATTCAATGTTCCAGGCCTGGTCACCTGCCTGGCTTATTTTCAGATTAATGACGTAGATGATGTTAATTCCCAGCACGATGGCAAGCTGGTAAAGCGTCACCAAACGGCCTCGCAGGCGCGAAGGAGCAATCTCAGAAATGTACATGGGGCACAGCATGGAAGCTGCCCCTACCCCAATGCCCCCAAGCAGCCGCATGATAATAAAGCTCGTCAGATCATTGACGACGGCTGAGCCGTAGGCGGGCAGCGCAAAAAGAACCGCTGTGGCTATCAGAACGGCCTTGCGGCCATAACGGTCGCTGAGATAACCTGCCGACATGGCTCCCAGCACACAACCCCATATGGCACTGCTGGCAGCCCAGCCCACCATCAGCGGAGACAAATTAAACTTGACTTGCAGGTAACCAATCGCCCCGGCGATCACGGCCGTATCATAGCCAAAAAGAAAGCCTCCGAATGCAGCAACGCTGGTAATGAGCATGATGTAGGGCAGCCGGTTTTTAGCTGGTAATGTATCGGTCTCTTCGCTTATCATACTCAATGGTTTGTTTGGGAAGATTGTTGGCTGAACTTAACCTTTACAAACCGCGGGCGATACAGGTTAGGTTTTCTTGTGATGACCTCAAAAAATTTAAAACTATTCACATTATAGGAAATCAGCAGCTCACCCGTCCCTGACAATGCCGGGTGAGCTTTGGCATTATAAGTAAACAAATCCGGGTCCTGGATATCATTCGTGGTTTTATAAAGCACAATCCTGGGGCCAAACGGGCCTACTGGCGTGGGGCCGAGCTGCATGCAAATCTGGGGAAAAATACTGCCCAGCTGATAAACCAAGGCGTATTTGCCTTTGGCCAGCCGGCTTACGCTCATTTCATTGGAGACTGAATCGCTTAATGCTTTCACAGACTTGACATCCTTAGACCAGCCCTGGCCATTCCAAAACTCCCATTCGCTGAAGGAATCGATCCGTCCGGGCTTGACCCGGGCTGAAACGAGTTGCTTACTTTTGCCTTTTATCCCATAAACATATGCAAAACCATCCGGCTCGGCCTCTCCCGCAGACGCACTGTTGTTAAAAATGCCTGCTCCAAAAGATATGGTCTCTCCCTCACTTTTGTAATCATTGAATGGCAGCGGTTTTTGCTGCTGGTTGGCATAAGGGAAAGGACTTCCGGCTGGCACGCGGATCAATACATTACCCGTTTCTTTGAATGGAAAAGGCGATTTGTCGTGCGTATTGGTGATTTGATAAGCAAAAATAAAAAGGTCTTTACCAGCATCGGGATTCACAAACCCATCGCCTAGCCAAAAGTAGGTGTCTTTGTCTGGCTTGTTTGTTTTGGGGCTGAAAATGGCTTTATAGGTCCCGTTTTCGCTGGCTATTTTGAATGCCATCTTGGAGGAATCAGCCGATTTAGCTTCTAATAGCGACACGGAGTTATTGACCATGACAAAGCCCGGCTGCAAGGAATCTCCCTGAATTTCTCCCACCATTGTATCACTGAACAGAAACAGCAGACTGTCATTTTTCTCATTATCGCGGCCCGAAAGCGGAATAGCAAAGATCCCGTCACCGCCGAACCATCCTGATTTTCTAAGGAACATGTTGGTCCACTCCGAATCGGGTTCTGCCGTAAATTCCTTTTCATTGATATAGACCTCATCCTCATCTTGCTCCTTTGGCCCGCCACAGGAGGATAGTGCCGTCAGCAGAATCAGAATGCTAGAAATAAAGAAGGGTTGCAGTTTCATTTGTTTGCGATAAATGTCAATGCTAAACAATATGTTCGTATGTATGAACATTTAAATGTATAGAAATTATGGTGAAACAACAATAGTTTAAGTAAATTTTGCCTGAATCTGTGATCAGCATGTTGACACATTGAAAAATACAAACAAAAGATCATAAGTTTATAAACAAGATCCAAAAGCGATTACTAAATCTACCTTTATGAAAGCCAAATTCCGTGTTGCCATTGCCTGGCTGTTGTTCTTATCAGCATATGATCCTGCTAAGGCGCAAAGTTTTCTTAAATATGTCGATCCAAACATTGGTACTGCACATAGCCGCTGGTTTTTTTATACACCTGCTGCGGTTCCTTACGGCATGGCTAAGCTTGCTCCTTCTACAAACGGGCATTATGGCAACCCGTCGGGATGGGAAGCCGTTGGCTATGATACGCGCCAGAATTCGATAGAAGGTTTTGTGCATTTTCATGAGTGGCAGGTAGGCGGTGTAAGCTATATGCCGGCGACTGGGCCGCTGAAAACCAAGCCGGGCGATCTGGATTCTGCCCATACCGGTTACCGTTCCGGCTTTGACCGAAAAAGCCAGGTGGCCCAGCCCGGTTACTACAAGGTTTTACTGGAAGATTATAACATTACCGCTGAGCTCACGGCCACCAAAAGGGTTGGTTTCCAGCGCTATACATTCCCAGAGCACAAGCAATCCCACATTATCCTTGATATCGGAAACAAGCAGGGTGAAAGCGACATTGTAACTGATGCCCGCATTAAAATGCTGGATGATACGCACTTTGAAGGCTACGTGATCACCTATCCCAAATACGTGAAAATATATGATCCCAAGGGAAAAATTGCCATGTTCCTTTATGGTGAGCTTAGCAAAAAGCCAGCCTCCGTTACAGCTTTCACTGCTGATAAGGTAACAGCAAACCAGCGTAGCTCGGCAGGAAAGGGTGCAGGCCTGGCACTTCACTATCAGACAAAAAATAAGGAAATCATTGAAGTGAAAACCGGCCTGTCCTACACCTCTATTGAGAACGCAAAACAAAATTTTCTTGCTGAGGCAAAGGGCTTGTCCTTTGAGAAGGCCAAAGCGCAAGCCCAGACCGTCTGGCAGCAGCAGTTGGGGAAAATTGCAGTTGAAGACGGCGATGAGCAAAACAAAATCAAATTTTACACCGGCCTTTATCACGCCTTACTGGGAAGGGGCATTGCCAGCGATGTCAACGGCGCCTACCCCATGCACGGCGGAAAGACGGGGCAGCTTCCTGTACAAAACAGTAAGAACCTTCCCTACGAATTGATCAACACAGATGCTATATGGGGCGCCTTTTGGAACATTACCCAGCTGTGGGCCCTATCCTACCCGGAATGGTATGGCAGCTTTGTCAATACACATTTGCAGATTTTCAAGGATAAAGGCTGGTTTGGTGATGGCATTGCCAACAGTGAATTCGTATCGGGCGTAGGCACTAACTTTGTGGGGCTAGCCATTGCAGGAGCTTATAACGCAGGTATCCGCAACTACGATGTAGCATTTGCCTATAATGCAATCAAGGCAAACGAGCTAAACTATAAAAACCGGCCGGTAGGCTCTGGTAAGCTGGACACCAAAGCCTTTACAGCGCATGGCTACGTGCCTTTTTTAGAGCGGACAGGACAGGATTTTATCACCGATTCCACGGGGTCTAATTTTTCAGGATCACATACTCTGGAATACAGTTTCAGCGCATTTGCCGCCGCGCAAATGGCCAAGGCATTAGGTAAGACCCAGGATTATAGTCAGCTCATTAAACTATCAAACGGCTGGCGGCATATTTTCAACCCGCAAAACAAACTGATGCAGCCCAAGAAGATAGATGGCACTTTTATAGGCAGGTTTGATCCTTATCAGCCATGGCGCGGCTTTCAGGAAGGAAACTCGGTACAATACACATTCTATGTTCCGCATAACCCGGCCGGCCTCATTGATGCCATTGGCAAAGACAACTTCAATAGCAGGCTCGACAGCATCTTTACTGTTTCTGAAAAACTGGGTTTTGGCGGCGGTAAAACCATTGATGCATTTGCCGGTGTAAATTCCATTTATAACCATGGAAACCAGCCAAACCTGCATACCAGCTGGTTATTTAATTTTTCCGGAAAACCGTGGTTGACCCAAAAATGGACCCGGGCCATCGGGCGCGAATTTTACGGAACCGAGCCCATACATGGCTATGGTTACGGCCAGGACGAGGACCAGGGCCAGCTTGGATCCTGGTATGTAATGAATGCACTGGGACTCTTTGATGTGAAGGGCTTCACTGATCTAAGGCCGGTGATAGAACTGGGCAGTCCCCTATTTGATAGGGTTACCATCACTTTGGGCAACGGTAAAACCCTTGTGATTGAAACAAAAAATAACGGCAAGGATCAGGTGTATGTCCAATCGGCAACATTCAACGGAGCGGCTCTGGATAACTGCTGGCTGTATCGTGATGAGCTAATGAAAGGCGGCACCCTCAGCTTTGTCATGGGCGATAAGCCCAACAAGCAATGGGGAACAAAGACGCCGCCTCCATCAGAACAGTAGATTACCCGGCAGTTATAATCATGCTGAATGCGCTGCTAATACCTGATTCTGCACGCCTTTCAGGATCTCATAGCTGTGGATACGCGCATCAGGATCATAGATGTGGCTGGTAACCATCAGCTCGTCGAGCTGCGTATGCCGCTGGAAATAAGCCAGATCTGCGCCAATTTTCTTCTGGGCACCGATAAAGGTGTATTTCATCATTTGTCTAACGGCCGCTTCTTCGTAATCTCCCCAAAGTCCGTCCATGCTTTCCACGGGTGGTTGCAAAGGCCGGCGTCGGCCCGTAATAATGCCCGTAGCCAGCTGAAAGAAAGAGGTAGCAATCCGCTCCGCCTCCTGATTGGTGTCTGCGGCAATCACGTTTACGCAGGCCATTACATATGGCTGGGCAAGATATTGAGAGGGCCTGAAATTGCGGCGGTAAAGCTCTATGGCCGTCAGGAAATGGGTCGGAGCAAAATGGCTTGCAAATGCGTAGGGTAATCCCAGGTGGGCAGCCAGCTGCGCACTATCGGTACTCGAACCCAGTATCCAGATGGGTATGTCTGCCCCTTCACCGGGAATAGCACGCACTTTGGCGTTTTTATTGTCCGGCGAAAAATAGTTCTGCAATGCAATCACATCATCGGGGAAATCCTGAGCGGATTCCATGTAGTTGCGCCTGAGCGCGCGGGCAGTAACCTGGTCGGTTCCGGGCGCGCGTCCGAGTCCCAAATCTATACGCCCCGGATAAAGCGAGGCAAGCGTGCCAAACTGCTCGGCCACGACCAGCGGGGCATGATTAGGCAACATTATACCGCCGCTGCCTACACGAATTTTCTTTGTGCCACCGGCAATGTAACCGATCAAAACCGAGGTTGCCGAGCTGGCAACACTTTCCATATTATGATGCTCGGCAAGCCAGTACCGGTTATAGCCCAGCTCTTCGACACGCTGTGCGAGCCGGAGGCTGTTTTTAAATGTTATGGATGCATTATTCCCTTCGGTGATCGGTGCAAGATCAAGAATGGAAAAAGGTATATCTTCAATAAGTTTGTCTGCCATATCTGTTTTTACTAACAATAAGAATACTGTTAGTAAAAAACATTTAGCTGGCCACAGAGTTCCCTCTTACCGATCATTGCTCAAATAAACAGGCGAGCTTCTGAGCTACTCGGTAAAATTGTCGTAGTAGGTAAAATCCTGTGTAATCTTGCCGTCTACTATTGTAAAAATGGTGCAGATGGGCATGGTGAATTTTGACTTATCAGGAGCGGTGCCCATCGAGATGAACTCGACGATCATGTGCTTATCGCCGGAAGGATAAATGTTGACAAGACTATCGCGAACATCCGGGATCATTTGCTGCAACTCGCCATACTTCTTGATGATCTGCTCGTGGGACTGTTTGACAATACCCTCACCCAGCGATGGATCTTTAAATTCTGCCGTATCTGAATACATGGCTGCCATCTCTTTCCAATTGTGCTGATTGAACTTCTCAAAGTAGTCTTTGAGAAGTTTTTCATTGTCAGAACTGGCAGTTACCGGGCTATCCTGATCCGCTTTTCTGGACTGGCAGGATGCAAAGATTAATAGGCTTACAATTAAAATGTGGAGGGTTTTCATTGGTTTCTGGCGGCTCATAGTCGTTAAAGAACAAATAAGAGCCAAAATATATCAAAAATTCCTAGCTTCTACTCACAGCAACATCAGTAAGTTTGGCAGCAACAGGATTTGCGTGCGAAGCTCCTTTTTTCAACAAAAATGGCTTTTCAACCAAAATCCAGGAAAGATATCCCAGCAGACAGGCGCCAAAAATCACAATCCACAGATAATTTATGTTGCCCGTCATGCCTAGTGAAACAAGAATATTGAGAATAAGGCCGTGATAAATATAAACGCCATAACTGATATCGTTGCCTTGGAGCAGCCTCTTAGACAATCCAACACCGGAATAAGCCACCGAAATGGTGCATACTGACAGGTAAAGCAATGAGAAAATGGAAAGCACGGGAGAACTAAGGGCTGGGAAGAGAATTTTAATGAGAATGAACCCAGCAACCCAGTAAATCCCTTTTCCATAGATCCACCTGGATTTGTATATCTGAAAGCGCTGCATTGCCACACCGGCCAAAAACAGGTAGAAATGGGGAAAGTACGTGTATCGCAGCAACTTTTCGAGGCGGACCTCACTGCTGGTACCAATGCCGGGGAAATAAATTTTGGCAATGAAGGCGAAAGCAAAAAACAGAAGAAACGAACCGACGATGAGGAAGTTCAAACGCTTTGTCCTCCGGCCGAGAAAGTAAACAACAGGAAGAACAAAATAGAACTGCATCTCTACACAAATCGTCCACAGACTACCATTGTATGAGCCAAAGCCAAAATCAGACAGAAAATCCGGTGTATAAATTATTCCACCCATCTGGCCCAGGAGCCAAATTAAGGCTGCCTTATTAAAAAAATTAAAACCAAAGAAGCTGGCCACGCCAATAGTTATGATTAAACATGCCCAAAGCCCCGGGAAGATCCTTAAAAATCGGTTGCGAAAATAGTGCCTAAGATCGCTGCTGCGCTCAAAGGAAGCAGAGATCAGATAACCGCTGATGGTATAAAATATCGGTACGCCCGGAAAGTATAATAATGGGGTCGCCCAATCAGGCGTAGGGATGTGCAGGTGATCAAATGTATGGAATATCAACACTTGAATAGCAGCGAAGATCCGGATAAGATCGAAATTATTGATTCGGAAGGACTTTTCCATTAGAGTAGGGAATAAATAGAATAAAAATTTTGGGTGTAATACACATAGATACTGAGAATTAGCGCGTGCCAACTTCGAGTGATAAGGGAAGAAAGTAGCTCTCCTCTTTTAAATCCTCCTGAAAACAACGCTCAAGGATATATAAGCAAAAACAGATAATAATTGTATCATGGAAAACCCATGAAGCGGCAATGTTGGCAAATGCAAGATATACGATAAAGAGCTTAGCATAGACGAAGGGGGCAGGAACCCTTTGCCTAACGGCCCGAAAAAAAATTAGACAATAACAAATCAAGCCAACAATACCAAGCCTTATATAGATTTCGGCATATCCGACATCACTACCAAAAAAAAACTTCTCTCTTGCAAGTTTAGACTCCATTTCACCAAATGGCCCTTCTGAGTGTGCGAATCCATTTCCAATAAGAACCGTAAGCCAATTTTTGGAATATTCACTAAAAAAATACTTATACTCTTGTAGTCGTATATCCTCTTCTTCAATTTGATTCCGCTCTATCTGTTCCTCCGAGATCGAAATCAGTCTGCCCAAAATCCCACTATCATCTGCAAAAAAACCAGATCCAAACCAAAAGCATAGTAATGAGACAAGTGCAATTTTCCAGCCTATCTTCTTCTCACTTAATAAATAAAATGCACTTACAACCACTGTAATAAGAATAACTTGACGTATCACGTGCATAACGATCACGGTAAACAATGCGACTGCGACAATAGTCCATAGATACCGCCCAGTTGTACAAAATTTGTTTAAGGCGAGAAAATAGCACAACACAATAATGGTCTTTCCGGGAATAAACAAACGATAAAAACCCCGCTCATTTGAAACTACACCATCTCTGTCCAGCCCGAAAACAAGCTGTGGGGCCTTATATATCCCAAACATCCATAGAACTATATACTGAATACATAAAAACCAAATTACTTTCTCAATGAATGCGAGATCCGGCTTATGCTTTTGCAATAAGAAAAAATAGCAAATTGCTAGATAAACAGCGGTTACTCGATAACTTACTGAAAAGTCCTGATCCCAAAATAGATATGCGCATATCATTGAAATAACAATAAGACAAAATATATTGCGAATAATCGAAGAATATAATGTTATGGGATTACGTCTAAACATCTCCGGGAAAACCGCAACTAATATTATGGGAAGTGTAATAAAATAAACAAACTTTAGTATTTGATCATTAATACCAACATATCTATAACAAAAATAGGATGCAATAGGAAAAAATAGAATTCCAAACCTGGCCAAATTACCCAAGTTCCCAGCATTACTCTCAGTTATATCCTTAGTTAAAATCATTAGTCAAATAGGTACATCGAGGGTATATATACTTACTATTGTGATGAGAGTGACGCTCTTGCCCGTAGCTCCCGAATATTTTGAATGGGAATAACCTTGAACAACACCAGCATTGATAAAAATAGCACCATCCACAAAGCACTTTTTATTACAATAAGAAAAAGCAGATTGCTGAACTGAAAATTCATTAGACCCACTATTACTGCAACTATAATACCTATTGCAGCCGGTACGATGAACGATTTAAACACTTTCCAGGATTGCAATTTTAGGACCGCCGTATTAAAATACAAATAGTAAAATGACATTTGGATCAGCACGTAAATTGCGTATCCTAAAACAGCAGATCCAGCACCTAGTTCTGAGCAATAAAAAGCGTTAACTGCCAGCGATATTACACAAGCAATACCAGAGCTATAAACAAGCATCTTAGTCTTTCCAGTGGCCAGAACCAAGCTGGCGATCGGGCTATTATGCAACGAACAAAGGATGGCAATTATCCATAAAGATAGCCAAGGCATTAGATGCAGATAGTCGGGGCCAACATAAATCAGTATTAACTCCTTCACACTCAGAATCAACGGCACACATAAAACAACACATATAATCGAGGAATAAGTTGTTGCCTTATATGCAAATGAAGTCAGTTTACTTGGTTCCGTTTCCAAAATAAGTTTCGATGCTTTCGGCAGGAAAATGGTAGTTAACATGCTGCCTATCGAGATAGTGAACATGGTAATGGTCTCCATCACCTGAAAATCTGAAACAATTTGTATTCCCGATGTAGTAAAAATACTTAGGACGATAGGTCTAAGCTTAACGGCTGATAATTGAAATAGCGCCATGACCATAATGGCCATGCTGTATTTGAAGATGATTCCGAATTGCTTCCAATTGGTAGCAGGGTAAAATGAGGCGACCAGTCCACTGCGTCTACACCTGAAATATAAGGGAAAAAGCACTAAGCTGTTGATTATCAAATAGCACAGGAAATATGTTATTATATCAAAACCCAAACTTATAACAGCAATGGTAAGGATCAATTCGAGAATGCTTCGGATTATATTCACTTTTTGAATGTAATCAAGCTGCTCGTTCGCAGTAAGCAATTGATTATAAATGGATGTACTCCAGTTGACGACAGTGAAAAACGCTAAAATGACTAAAAGGCGGCCCATTATAACCTGCTGGTCAGCAGTTATAGAAAAAACGGAAAGACCAAATAATGCCAAAAGCACTAAAAAGACAGCATTTGCGATTCCTACGACTCCATAAAATGTCACACTGGTTCGCGCAACCGAATCTATAAGGTCAAAACGGCCCTTTGCTATCCATTCAGAAAAGTACTTAACAGAACCGGTATTGATTCCCATATCAAGCAATTGAAGATATCCGTTTATAGAAAAAACAAGTGCAATGATCGCATTCATATCTTTTCCAAAATAATGAAGTAGAAGTGGTACGGTTATTACCTTAACAACAGCTCCTATTATTTTTGAAAAAGCTCCCCAAATAAATGACACGATATAATAGTTCTTCGCGAGATTCTGCATCAATTATTTTCGAGTTGAGAAAAGTTAATCATCGAATTTAACTTGTTAATATTTTTAAATAGTTCTTCTTTTTCCAAAAGCCACCACTTTGAGTTCTCCAAGGTCTGAATAGTAGCAGTATCAAAGCGGCTCTTTATTTTCCTCGCAGGATTACCGGCAACAATTGTGTAGGGAGCGACGTCTTTGGTCACCACCGAACCGGCACCAATAATTGAGCCATTACCTATTGTTTTGACATTTGGTAAAATCACTGTCCATTCACCTATCCAGACATCATGCCCAATTTCGAGTGGAGGCCTGTTCAGCATATCGTTTTTAACATATCCAAGGCTGGGATTATAAAGAATAGGGTGCGAAGTAAAGGTGTCTTTGGGATGATTGGCTCTAAAAATTTTAATACTCGGTGCAATGGAGCAATAATTACCAAAACGTACACCCGGTGCCAAATTTCGCGGCGTAAAACAGCCACCATAAGATCCGTATCCAATTTGAATTTTGTGACGTCTTGCATATATATGTCTTATTCGTTCAGACCACATATGCCCTCCATCCAGTTTTGCAATTAAATTCTCTAATCTATCTAATAAAGAGTTAGGTAACTTCAAATGCAGCCAAACCAGTAATTGCAGAATTATAGCTTTCATGTGCGATTTACAAAAGCCTTTTTAATGTACCCAAACATTCCCTTACAATGACAGTTGGCGAAGCACTTATCATGTTTCTCCATAAATTCAGATTTATAAAACGGATATTCCAAAACCGAGCTATTTTAACTGCAATTATACGCGCTCCTACGTGCTTGCGGCGATAGTATTGAAAAGGCTGCATTTTTTCAATCACACCTGTTTGTAATTCTTTTCGGACCACTTCGTTGGATGCTGCAATAAGATTAAAAATCTCGACAGCTTTTTCTGATCTTAACAAGACAAGGCTTTCGCCTTCTCTCTCTTGGAAATCCGGATATCCGCTCTTTGTTTCCCAAGCATCGCCAACAGCAATGTCCGCTTGCAGTCCTATGCCGTCAGGACAAATTTTACATCTGAAATGAATCTGCTTTCCTAACACCTTCCCCCACGAATCATTATAAGACATTTTGTAGGTTTTTGCAGTTGCATCCTTGAAGGAAAAGTATCCGGGCCATCCCATTCCTCGATAACTTAGATCAGTTACAGGCATCTCTGCACCTTCAAATGAGTTGATTACGTCGTTCGTAGCACTAAAAGACGGCATACCAGCACAAAAAATTGCAATTGTTAATTTTAGCCGCGAATCATACTGGGGATATAGGTTTACTAAATTCTTTAAAGCCGAAACGTCGCAGGGCTTTCCGATAAAGCAGAATGTACCCGATGTAGATTCAAGGATATTTAATATATCATTAAATACACTAGCCGGAGCATACCTTGATGCGGCGCACGCCAGTACATCTTCTCGGCTTCTTGAAACCTTCAACTTATTGTTATAATGGTTACTCGGGTCTCCTCCAACCTGTAAAACAAAGTCGACCATTTTGTTCTCAAGAATATGAATAGCAATGGCGCTTATTATCCCTCCTGAGGAACCTTTCGTTCTTATCTCATTATCAGTAGAATGCCCTGAATATAGCCCGAGAATTTTCCCCCAAATGCCATCAACGTTGTCAGAATTCTGTTGATTGTCAACCAGGATACTGGGGCAAACTTTTGAAATGATTGTATTTAATGAATTATTGTTTTTGCTGGCAGGCAGATGAAATCCCTGAGGAGTGACTTGCATCTCTACCGATTCCCTGCCACTAATGCTCTCGCAAAGCCCACACCCTATACATAAACCCGCCTTTACAACTTTTGTCGCTATCATGCTATATCCAGGAACTTTTTAAATTCATTCATGAGTATGCTATAACGAGGCGTCACAATGGTAGTAAGAGAATGTTGTAAATTCTTTGACAGCTCCTTGCGATTATAAAAGGCGTGTTTCATTCCGTCTAGCAATTCGTCAGAGTCCTGATTTCGAAGGTCCCCCAAATATGGATATTTAAGCGTGTCTACAAAAAGCCCATTAAACTTTCTACTGTATGCGATTGGATATACGGGGACGCCTGATGAAAACGCTGCAATGCAAGCGTGCATTCGGGCACCAATGAAAAAATCCAAGCCACTTATATAGTTCTTTGCGTCAATTGGATCCAGGAACAACGGCGCCGTTACAAGTTGGCTAGAATGATATTCGTCGTGAATTTCTCTTGAAATTTCGTAATCATTTTCAACATTTGATTCTATGTCAACCACGTGCGGAACCAGATGTAGCCGGACCTCAGAATTGGCTAGAAAAAAATCAATTATTGCTCGCATGGCCAGTTGATAGTCTGCCTTGAAACTAAACTGATCCTTTTCATATCCATTGTACCACATCAAGGAAGAGATATTCAGCCCAACATTCAACTTATCGTTCAGATGTTTCTTTTTAACGTAAGGCATATAAAAGGCAACGTCAATCAACTCCCTCACATTGGTTTGCGTTGTATTGTCTAATACATAATTATAACTTAATCGATCTCGAACCAGAACCGTTTGGCTTTTCTCCAAAGTTAATTTTGCTGCATTTTTTAGACTAATGTCTTTGAAGGGTCCGATGGTTTGCGGTAAGAGAAGTAACTTCTTACCAAAAAATCTAAACAGTCTTTGTGGCACATTTATAACATTGAAGCGATCAAGGCCGTAAATGTCAGAAAAGCTGTCTCCCTGGCCCATATCCATAACGTATTCTGCATCTTTAATCGATTTCCTTGAAATGATAAGTGAGATTAGAGTACTAATTTTACCTTTAACACCGCTTCCAATTTGAAGGGGGAACTGGGTAAATTTAATTTTATTTGCTCCTATGGTCAATTCTTTATTTTCCATCTTCTTTGACGATCCGACTATTTGAATGTCAAAAGGTATATCACTACTTTGCGATAATAGATCTAAAAGGTAAATAGTAGAATATGCCAATGCACCAACTCCTCTGTTTCCACTATAAGGGTTTATTCCAAGTAAAATTATACGTTTCGTCATTTGATATTATTCAGAGATGTAAGGTTTACGGTGAGTATTATAATATGGTTCATGTTAAAATCTGTCTTTAAAATCACTAAAAATCGCCAGGCTCTGCTTCGTATGATAGTAACTTTGATCATTACCCTCTCCATATCCATATTTTACCGGATTTATTCCGTTAAAAATTAATTCAAATCTGCCTAAAACATTCTTAATAAAAAGCTGATGGATAAAAGATAACTCAGTTCTATACGTATGACCTTGCCTAATAACGTATAAAACTTTATCCACGAACCTGGAAATAACTATTGCATCAGGAACCAAATGAACAGGTGCCGTATCAATAATAATGTAATCATAGAAGCTTCGCAAGTACATGATCAAATTATCTAACCTTTCAGATTCAAGCAATCCCGAAGAATTTATAAAGTTGGAGCCGCTCGTAATGACATCAATTGGTTCGTTAAGATCTAACGTCTGAATTATATCACCGATATTGGCTGATCCATTCAAGAAATCAGTCACACCTAAATGATTTTCGTTTAAATTAAATATTTTCGCCATTTTAGGTCTGAAAAAGTCCATTTCCAAGATGATCGTTTTCCGACCTACCTGGCCCATTGAGAGCGCTAAGTTTACACTTACAAAGCTCTTGCCTTCACCAGATAAACTTGATGTTATTAAGGTAACTCTACCTCCATCTTGCTGATCGGCTGGATGTCGCAGTTTAATTCGCAAAGTACGAATCTGCTCAGCTATGGCAGATCCCAGATTCGAATGATGCAGGGCAACCAGGTTTTTCACGGGAGAGAATGAAAGCTCACTAATTATGGGAATGTCAACGGCATCTGCTATTTCAAACACACTTGTTATTTTTGGTTTGAGAACGCGCCTGAAATATATAATTCCGGCTGGTAACCCAATTCCCAATAACAGTGCCGCTAATAGGGCGATTTGTTTTTGCTTGTTATTCCGGCCCCATAAATAGGCATTATCGACAATTCTATTATCTGCAAAGGCTGATGCGTACTTAACAGAAATCTCCTCTCTTTTTTGAAGAAGATAGATGTAAAGACCCTCTTTGATTTCCTGCTGCCTTTTTATATTGATAAACTGACGCTCCTGAATCGGTATGTTTTTTATTGATGATTCAAATCTATTATTAATTGATTCCAGCTTGGCACGTGTGTTCAGCAATGAACTTTTAATGCCGGCGACATATTGCTTTATTGAAAGCTTAGTTGCCACTATCTGCCTATTGATGGGCTCAAAGTCAGGATTCGATTCGGGGGTTGTTGCCAACAATTTTTCCCGCTGCAGCTGCAGCTGAGAAAGCTGCTCGACAAGGCTACTTAGGGCAGGATCTACTATTCCCATGGTTGCAGGAACTTTCTCTGCGCTATGTGAGGAATTGATAAAATCTTCTATTCCTTCGACAACACTTAATTTTACACTTACTTCATTAAGCTGGCTATCATTTTGCTGTAAGTTTTCAAGACTAATTTGTGATTTGGATTTAATATCAGTGAGTCCTCTGGTACTTTTAAAGTGCTCTATTCCTTTTTCTGCCGAGTTTAAATCCGTTGCCAGAGCCGCCAACCGTTCATCGATAAAAGCGAGTGTGTTCTTAGTTCGACGGGCTTTTTCCTGATCTCCTTCCAGGTTATAATTGTAAATAAGAGAATTCAAAACATCTTTTCCGCGATTACTTACTACGTCATTAATCGAAAGCATTAGAGTTGTTGAGGACTTATTGGACAACTCAACCTTCAACGAACTCTGATATTGACGTGCTGCGTCGTCGGCATTCAAAACTGAAATGGCAATCTCTTGACCAGCATGTTCTTTCAAGTGCTTTGTAGCCGTCAGCTCCCATGTGCCAAAGTCGCTTCTCACTTGTTTATTGTATTGAAGAAGGTTGGAATGACCGTCTGGCCCTAACAATTTGAAACTTTTACCATCAAGCGGAACTATTCGAATGGTAGCGGGAAGAGCCGTGCTGATTGTTTGCCTTAATTTAAGCCTAACGGGAGTTTCGTCATAAAGATCAGTTGAGTAGAATTCGTGCTTACCCTTATATGAAATATTCAATTGAAGATCAGAGACAACTTTGTCCATTATATCTTTTGATCTTAAGATCTCGAGCTCATTGTCAATGATCCTACTTGAATTCAACAAATCTATCTCGTGAAGCGGCGACTGGTCCGTGGGTGCCTTCTTTTGATCTGGAATGAGAATGGATGCTTTGATCTCATAAATTGGCTTGATAGTTTGTAAGTAGCCGACCAATACGATACCTGCAATCCCCAAACCGAAGGCAAAAAGCGGCCAATGGTAAAGGTATGTTTTGATATTACTAAATATCTCGGTCAACTGGTTTCCGTTGACAAAAATGGAGGAAGATTTATAACGTGCTTGTTGCATGCTTGTATACTTGCCGGTAAAATTTAGACGGTCACTATGGAATCAGATGTCGGATTGTGATATCGCTTTGCCGACAACCTTGGCACTTGTATTAGGTTCATGAATTTTTGATTCGGTTGCAGCAAATTGGCATTAGCTAACCTTTAATGTGAAGTTCGCACTCTTAAGAGCAGTATAAATAGCTGCACATTAACGAGGGCCTTCACCGGTATACGAAATAACAGCCTGCGGGCCACTTAGGTAAGCCTTTTGTGGCATCTATTGTCGACTTTGGGGTACAACGACCTTAATCAGGGGTCAGCAACTGAGCAATTATCTTCCTTTACCCAGTAAAATCACCTGGATCGTCAAGAATATAAGGTAGATATCCGTTGCAAGGCTGTATGAATTCAGATAAAGCATATCATATTTGAGCCTGAGCAGATTTTCTGATATATTACTTGCGTAGCCGACCTTTATCTGCCCGATGGATGTGATTCCCGGCCTGATTGTCAGGACCTTCTGAAATGAATGACTGGCCTCACCCATTAGCATGTCAACGTCATATTTGTGAAGTGGCCTTGGCCCGACAACTGACATATCACCTTTGAGCACATTGAGAAACTGCGGAAGTTCATCTAAACGTGTACGGCGGAGAAATCTGCCTACTACCGTGATACGAGGGTCCAATGCACCCAGGGAATGCTGAAGTCCGTAGGTGTGCGCGTCGGTATACATGGTGCGGAACTTGATAATTTTAAACTTTCCACCCCACCTTCCTGTACGCTCCTGCAAGAAGAAGATGCTGCCCTTTGAAGAAACCTTCACAGCAACCATGACCAGTAAGAATATAGGAAAGCCTAAGACCATTACAATAGAAGAGAACAGCAGATCGAAGGCACGCTTGGTAAATTGCTCGTTTGAGCCCGTATGTGCTTTGGTCTTGACATCGATGATTGGGAAATCTTCAAGTCTTCCCGTGTGAAGCTTTCCGGAAAGAAATTTCGGATAGTCTGGCACGAGGCGAAGGTGCGTATTTTTTCTTTCGGCCAGCCTGATCACACCTTTAACTTGATCTTCATTCATCTCAGCCAATGCACAATAGACAAAATCAGGTTTACGGGTTTCTATGAAATTTTCCAGTTTTTCGAGTTGCGTCTGCTCGCTATCAAATTGGAATGAGCCGCAATAAGAATGTCCAAATTCATAATGGTTCTCATAGAAAGGCTTTATCAGATCATTCAGATCCTCGTCTCCCACGATAACGTACCGCTTCACCATGACCCGGGACTTTTTAAGCAACCATAGCGCAGCAGTGATGGTAAGGTGTACGATAAATACGAGAATTGTAAACACCTGGTATCCGGCAAAAATCCAGTTCTCACTTATCTGGGTTGGATTTCCGCTCAGATAAATATAGACCTCCATGCAAACTAAATGTACCGTGCTGGTTAGCAACAGTCGCCAGAACCGGCCCAGATTATTTTGCGAATTAAATGAGGGCGTATAGATCTCAAACAGATTTACACAAACGATCCATAACAAATTACTGATCACGAGTATACCGGAGTAATCTTGATCGTCGAAAGATCTGGCACCATACCAGTTGATACCGGAGGCGATCATGTAAGCGCAATTCAATAAAAGGATATCAGTCCATAAGTAGAACAATGAACGGCGTTGAGCAGAGTAGGTTTTCATAACATTTAGAGGATTTTAAAAAGAGGCGGGAGTAGTAGTATTGGTTATCAAGCATACTTAATCTAAAAGCGGCTAAATACGGCTCTCTTTTCGAGCTATACCCAGCATTACTGAAAACTTGTACAGGAGTCTTGCGGCAAGAGAAGCTTGTCCCTGGCTTTGTGCACGGCTCAATGTGTTCTGTGCCAAACCTTTGGCAGCAGAACCTAGCTTTCCATTCGGGTAATCGGAGGAAGGCTCCACATCCGATTCATGGCGAGCGTTAAACGTTAACATACCGCTGATATCTTTGACCAGATGCGTAGTGGGAACTACAGCCAGGCCATAGTTCTTGAAAAGCGTATATTGCCATTGGACTTCCCAATTTTGCTTTTTACCATCTTCAAAAACCCTGTCAAAGCGCTCGTGCCAGTAATTGGAAATGTGCTTGTCTCTGACGAGCCGCTGAATAAGCTTCTGACTCTTCATATCCGAGAGTTGTTCCATCCAAAAATCGTACTTTTCCCAGGCATATTTCCAGGTAGCCCAACCGCCGGTTTCCGCTATATGGCTGAACATATGATCAGCATCATTCGCCTCGACCTTTTCACTTTTATGCGCTCCGGAAATATGCATGATCCGATCATTATCGCGGTAGGTTTCCAACATTGATTTACAAAAGCTGAAAAAATCGGCCTGTGGGAAAAAATCGTCTTCTAAAATGATCAGTCGCTCGCTTGATTCAAATGCCCATGAAATTGCAGAAGACACACCGAGTGCACAACCCATGTTCGTTTCCGGGAACCATCTTTCCACATGACAAGTCCAATCAATTTGAGAATCATTGAGAAGACATCGACAAGTTTCCACCAAATCAATATCCTCGGTATTACCTGATCGGGGTGCGTCAGAAAATAAATATAAATGAGTGGGTTCTAATTTCCTGATTTGTTCAAAAACCAGGCAAGTTGTTTCCGGTCTGTTAAATGTGATTAACAAAATAGGAATGTCAAACAATTTCTTGTTCATTCAATTACGTTAAATTAAATTCAGGCTTAAAGTGCAAATGTGTTGACAAGACCGATTTGACGATTCAAATTTACAAGACAGTTATTCTAGCCACTTCTTTTTGGGGTCAAATCAATTAATTGTGGGGTGATATTAAATACCTCGGGGGTTAGTTAATTATTAGCACCTATATATATAACGAGGCGAACACAATTGACACATTACTTAACAAAAAGTAAATTCAGATGCATATTATATTTAGACAACATATTTTCTCAACATAGTTATATATATGGCAAAATATCGATTCGGCTAATCCGAAAATTTTATAGGTTAAACACCAACTAGATCATTATGTATTTCAAAAATATAATTCGGTTAGCTAATATGTTATTATGTATGCAGTACCAAGTTGATTTTCACTAAAACAAATCAATATTTCAAGTATTTATACAGCAGATAAGTATTTAGTTTTTATGCCAATTAGATTTATATTTATACTCACAACTAACACCACATCTTTTTAGTTGTACGGTCATTTGTAGAAATAGTTTATTTGCTATTTTCATTAAATAAATGCCTGAAAATACTGCCCCCAAATAAGTGCAGACTATACCCTAATAATTGATACGATTACCCCAAAAAGTTACAGAGATGGACTTTGAAGAGCTAAACTTGCAGAGACAAGACCGACACCTGAAACCTGTGTCAACTTTTAATCCTCTATCTCATGATTTTTGTTACCGTCGGAACCCAAGGCCCCTTTGATCGATTAATCACGACAATGGATGAACTTGCGCTTTCTATGCCAGACATTCCTATTGTTGCTCAGGTTGGTGCGAGCAAGTATAAAGTCAGGAATATGCACAGCTTCGAATTTACGAGCTCCCTGGAAATGGAAATGTATTTTAATAATGCGCAATTGATTGTAAGTCATGCAGGAATGGGTACAATCATCTCCGCCTTTGAAAGAAAAAAGCCCATCGTTATCTTTCCAAAGCTTGCCAAGTTTGGCGAGCATCGCAATGACCACCAGCTAGCCACAGCAAAACGGCTGGAAAGTCTCAATTACCTGCACGCGGCTTATGATTTGACAACTTTAAAAGCCAAGATTTCTGCCGCAATGGTCGACCTAACGCCATTGCATAATGTTGGAAAATATGCTTCTAATGAGCTGATTACATCTTTGCAGACATACCTGACAATGTGAGTCAGCTGACAAACTCTTCAAAATACGCGCACTATATGTCCGCTAAATCTATCCCCGGTTGGGTTATGATGCTCCTGGTTACAGGTTTGCATGTGTTGCTAAGCAGCTGTGAACCCATGAAAATTGACAAACCACAAGAGGTGACCGACCCTCAGCAACCAGCTGACAACATACTGGCCAGTTATAATTTCAACGAGACAATCGGTGAATGGGCTGAAAGAAACACCTGTTGTGACTGGTCAGCAACCTTATCAGACTCGATCAAAAGGGACGGCTTGCGCTCAGCCAGGATCGAGCTCAGAAAGGGTGACTTGTCTCTGGGCACGCCCTGGTCAGAACTCGGCCTTTCACCTAATAAAAACCGGGAGGAATGGTACGCATTCTCCGTCTATTTTCCCCGAAGTTTTGTAAAGGATACCATAGAAGAGAGTATCGTTCAGTGGCAGGCGTTGCCTGACTTTTCCAAGGGTGAAAAATGGAGAAGCCCTCCCCTGCTTCTTGGCGTTTTAAATGATAGCATTGTGCTGGAAGTCAGGTCTGACAGTAAGGAAGTGAATCATCAGGGGGACTATACGTTCAACCGGTTGAACCTGGGAAGACTAGACAAAGAGCAATGGCTGGACTGGGTTTTTCACATCCGCTGGTCTTATGACAACACAGGCGTTATCGAAGTTTGGAAAAACGGGAAGCTTGTTTTACAGCGAATCAATGAGCCAAATGCTTATAATGACGCAATGTATCCCTATTTTAAAATTGGTTTATACAAATGGGGATGGGAGCGGAAAAGCAAGACGGTCACAAATTCAAGGATCATGTTTATAGATGAGGTTAAAGTGGGTAATGAGAGCTCGGGATACGAAAAAGTTGCTATCCAAAGCCGCTAATTTCATGTAATGCTAACCAGTTCGGCAAAAAAATAGAAATAGTGTGTAGAATTGTTTGCGGTATGCTTATAAAATGTTAACTAGAACCATTAAGATAACATTGTATAAACTTAACGCTATGACAAATCTCTAAGCAATCCGAGCTTCTATGCCCTATCTGGACAAATACCAACCCCCTCTAACATCCCGACAAGCAGCCCATTTATTAAGAAGGGCCACCTTCGGACCGACTCCTGATGAAATCATTCAATTTACAGGTCTGACTGCACAGGATGCAGTTCAGAAACTTTTTGACAATGTGACTGTGACAGCTACTCCTCCGCCACCCGTAGTGATGGATGAGTACAGCAGCATTGCCGGGCAGACATTCATGGAGAAGCCCTTTGACTACCAGCGCAGGTTTGAATATTCTTATTTCTTGAAGTATTGGTGGATCGGCCTGATGGCAGAACAGAATGGAGCGCCATCGGTTCTTGAAAAGCTGACCGCATTCTGGCAAAATCATTTTGTAACTACGCATAAGGTCGTCGAAGATTACCGGTACATATACCGATATCTAATGTTGCTTCGCAATAAAGGATTAGGAAGCTTTAAAACGCTGACAATCGAAATAACCAAAGACCCTTCCATGCTCGTGTACCAGAACGGAAATGAGAATGAGAAAAACCACCCTAACGAGAACTATGGCAGGGAATTGCAGGAGTTGTTCACGGTTGGCCAGCGCAATAAAGCGGACCAGGCCAACTATACAGAAGAAGACGTAAAGCAAGCAGCGCGCGTTTTGACCGGATGGCAAGCTCTGAATCAGTATGTTAATGGCTCTACCACCATCGGTACGGTGTTTAATAGCAGCAGACACGACACGTCAGATAAAAAGTTTTCCCATCATTATAACAACAAGGTGATAACCGGGCGCTCAGGGCCTGACGCCGGAGATCAGGAAATAAGTGAGCTGGTGGAAATGCTTTTGTCACACCCGGAGGCACCCAAATTTATTTGCCGGAAATTGTATCGTTGGTATGTAAATACAAACGTGACAGATCAGATAGAAAACAGTGTAATCGCTCCATTGGCGGCGTTTTTTGCCAGCCCTGAAAATAATTTTGCAATCGGGCCCGTCCTCCAAAAGTTGCTAACGAGCGAGATATTCTTTGATCGTTCCAACGTAGGTGCCATCGTAAAATCACCCGCAGAGCTCGCTATTGGCTCACTCAGGCTTTTCAAACACAAGGTTCCTCACCCCGTAAAGGAATATTCGGCATTTCGTAATTATACCCAGCCGACTTACTGGCGCATGGTAAACATGCAATTGAATTTTCTGGATCAGCCATTAGTCTTTGGCTCCTTGCCCTACTATCAGACCGGGTATTCCATGAACTGGATTAATGCTTCTACAATTGGAATGCGGCGCAAAATGGGTGAAACCTTCATCTATCCTTATCAATATCATCAGGGTTACACATACGGCATAGACTTTCTGGCCTGGGTCGTTTCTTTACAACCGAACTTTTCGGATGTTGACGGCACTCCTTGTATCACCTGTGAACAAGTATTCGAGGAATTTTCGAAAAACCTGTTTGCTAACGAGCTTTTTCAGTCGCAAAAGGATTTTTTGATTGATAAAATCATGATGCAAACTTCTACGCGACGCTCATGGACCTATGAATTTAATGCCTATCGACGAAATCCATCCGAATCCACAAAAG
Organism: Dyadobacter alkalitolerans DSM 23607; assembly: GCF_000428845.1. Lineage (GTDB taxonomy): Bacteria > Bacteroidota > Bacteroidia > Cytophagales > Spirosomataceae > Dyadobacter > Dyadobacter alkalitolerans. Next base: position 95,056 of record NZ_AUAS01000016.1, read on the forward strand.
CCAATTTTTACTGGCGGCTGCAAGTTTTGATGAAGTATATGGTCGGCATGGCTGAATTCCAGGTTTTTTAATAACTGCTAATAACATGAATAGAAGAGATTTTATAGCCGCAGCGGCAACTATGGCTGTCCCTGTGACGCTGAATGGCTTCGGTCTGAGAGCTTTCACACAGAATTCAGCGTTGGTCCAATCCCTTGCACAAGCCGGCGCGGCCTATTCGGACCGTATACTGGTGATGGTTTACCTCAATGGAGGCAATGATGGGCTCAATACGGTCATTCCGCTGGAATATTATTCTGCATACAACAATTTGCGAAGCAACATCGCAATCCCCGAAAAAAGTGCACTACCATTAGCTGGTAGCCCTGAAACAGGCCTTCATCCGGCAATGACTGATATGCAGCAACTGCACGCGGAAGGAAAGCTAGCCATTGTCCATTCCGTATCCTACCCTAACCCGACCTTCTCACACGTGCGATCATCAGACATTTGGATGACGGGCGTCGATTCGGATCAATATGCTACCAGTGGATGGGCCGGCAGGTATCTTGACAACAGGTTTCCCGGATATCCTGAGCAGTATCCTAGCAGTGAGATGGAAGATCCTTTGGCCATACAAATCGGCTACGTGGGATCCACCAGCCTGCTGGGAAACAAACAGTCAATGGGTATTTCGCTGGTCAGTCCTGACGAGTTTTACCAGCTCGTGGGCCAGGAAAGCTTTGTGCCTGCAACAGATCTTCCCTGCTGCGACTCAGGGGACCTGATAAAAGCAATAAGACAGCAGCAGGTTTTAGCAATCGAATATAGCTCTGAGATAAGAAAAGCGGCCAGTTTAGGAAAGAACCTTGCCGCATACCCTGAGGGCGAGAATGAATTGGCACAGCAGCTGAAAATCGTGGCAAGGCTGATTCAAGGCGGGCTGAAAACAAAAATATATTATGTTGAGATGGGCGGGTTTGATACACATGCGGCCCAGGTGACCAATTCAAGTACAACAGAGGGGACTCATGCGGTGTTACTGAAAAATCTATCGAGTGCAATCAGCGCTTTTCAGAAAGATCTTCAAATGTCGAATTTGGAAGACCGTGTAATGGGAATGACTTTCTCGGATTTTGGCAGACGTGCCAGCTCCAATGCGTCCAAGGGGACCGACCACGGGATTGCAGCACCGATGTTTTTGTTTGGAACTGGTTTGAAAAGGCAGCAGGTTGGTACAAATCCGGACCTGATAAAAGATCTTGTTCCTCCCAGCGAAACTGGGCTCAATAATCAAGACTTAAAGATGCAAATCGATTTCCGCAGAGTATATAACGACCTTCTCACCGACTGGTTTGGCACCCAGCAGTCCAAATCAGACCAGCTTTTGTTTAAAAACTTCAAAACCACGTCCCTATTTTCCGACTTGGTTCAAACGATCGGCTCAGGAAACTGGCAAGACCGTTCCATTTGGTCTACCGGAAGGCCTCCCGGCTTGAAGGATTCCGTTCAGATCAATGGAGGACACACGGTAAAAGTGCAAGCAGACGCCGCTGTTAAAGAAGTGTTTGTGAGCTCGGGCGGGGAGTTGGAATTTGCAGGTAACTTCACCGTCTCAACTAGCAAATAGCAAGCTTTTACGTATAGAAATACAGGTTCTGCAATTGATAAAAATATCAGAGCTTCAATATAATTTTGAACTATTCAAATGTTCCTGGCGAATTAGCTCTTTGGCAAATTCCAGCCAGGAACTTTCTTTTGAAAATGGGTTCTAAATATGCGCATCCCGGACCTATTTTCACACCCCCCTTTTTCCCCATTGCACCCCAGAGTCCTTACGAAACACCCCAAAAACTTGAAGCAACTCAATTACTATAACGTATTTTATGCTGTAATCAACGCTCCTCCTCAGCATGAAGTCAATTGCACAGACATTATTTAAATCGATTTTCAGATTTTCTATTTACTCCTTAATCACTGCATTTCTGCTGATCCAGTTTGCGTGCAGTTCTTACAAAAAAGTACCCTATTTTACTGATTTAAGAAGAGATTCACTTGTCACGGAAGTTGTCAAAAATTATTCTCCGTTAACAATCCAGTCAGCCGATATATTAGGGATAAATGTGACCAGCAGAAACCCTGAATCTTCCTCCATATTTAATTACAATTTAAACCGGGTCAATGGCAGTAGTTATGATCAATCATCGAGTAATCCTATTACAGGGTACATGGTAGATCCTAATGGAAATATCCATTTGCCTTTAATTGGAAACATGAAAGTGGCGGGGTTAACAACAACGTCTTTAAGCGATTCATTAGCCAAAATATTACTTACTTATTATAAAGATCCGGTAGTAAATATCCGCATCATTAATTTCAAAGTTGCTGTTTATGGAGATGTGCAACATCCCAATATTTATACCCTGCAAAACGAGCGGACAACCATTACTCAGATTTTAAGTATGGCAGGTGATTTAAATATTACAGCGATGCGTAATAACATTATTTTGGTCAGGGAAGAGAATGGAAAAAGAAATTTTATTCCAATTGACCTTACATCAAAAAAGCTATTTGAATCTCCCTATTTCTATCTCAAAAATAATGATGAAATCTATGTGCAGCCTGATCGCACCAAGTATGCCACAGTAGATCGGGGTTATCGCGTTACTACGCTCCTGCTATCAGGACTTTCCATCATCGCCATTGTTCTTTCGAACTTATATAGATAAATCTAATGAGTACCCAACAAGCCACGCTTGCCACATTCACATTGCCTGAGGCAAGAAAACAATCTTTCAATATAGGTAGTACAATCAACAAGTATTTGTATCACTGGCCATTGTTTGTAATCAGCTTATCCATTTCGATTGCCGCTATCATTTTTTATCTGAAAATTGCCCGGCCGATTTACGAGATCAATGCAACCATTGTCATACAGGATGAGAAGAAAAACCAAAACCAGGCTTCGCCGCTTCACGAAATTGATGCATTAAGCTCTTCGAGGATCATCGAAAATGAAATTGAGGTTTTCAAATCCAAGCAGCTTATCAAGCAAGTTGTTCAGGAACTGTCACTAGGCACTGGCTACCAGGAAATGGATGGTATATTTTCGCAAGATTTATACAATTCCGGACCGGTAAAATTAACAGTCCTCAAAGCAGGCAGTCAGGATGGAACCGTTACAGTGACCATCAAGGACCGGGACACGTTTTTCATCAGAATGCCTGATAAAACAGACCAGGCGTTTAGTTTTAAAGATAGTTTCAGCAACAAGTTTGGTACATGGAAACTTGAACCTACCGAAAACCTGGATGCATTCATTGGTAAACAAATCAGGATTTCTATTTCTGATGTTGAGAAGACAGCTTTAAGTTATCAAAGCAAACTGTCTGTTGCACTTTCTAATAAGCTGTCCACAACCATCATTTTATCCATTGATGATGAGGTCCCTCAGCGGGGAAAGGACGTTCTGAACCGGATCATCTTCAACTACAATTTGGCGGGCACGATGCAGCGTAACCGCGAAGCCAGAAATACGCTCGACTTTATTGACCAGCGTTTGTCATCCCTTAGCAAAGAACTTAATGATGCCGAAAAAGGAATAGAGGTTTTCAAAAGTGCGCGCGGCCTTACTGATATCAGCTCGAATTCCAAGATAAGTCTGGAAAATATGCAGAGCAATGATGCGCACCTGAATGAGGTTAATGTTCAATTGAGTGTAGTTCAAGGAATTGAGCGATATATCAACTCGAATCAAAGTCAGGACAAAACACCCACGACGCTCGGAATAGACGATCCGGCTTTACGAAGCATGATTGAAAGACTTGCCCAGCTAAATTTACAGCGCGAGCGTTTGCTGGCAACGACTCCTGAAACAAACCCGGACTTTGAACCCATTAACCGGCAGATCGTGACAACAAAAGCCGCAATCCGCGAGAATGTGGGAAGCATCCGGGCATCACTGCAAAATACCCAGCGCAAATTAATGTCCTTCAATCAGAACTTCGAGTCTTCCATTAAAAGCATTCCAACGCAGGAGCGCCAGTATATCAGCATCAAAAGGCAGCAGGCCATCAAGGAAACATTATATACCTATCTGCTGCAAAAGCGTGAAGAAATCTCGGTGAGCTATGCATCAAAACTGGCTGAGGATCGCATCGTCGACCATGCTTATTCTGGCCCGGCAAAACAAACACAGCGGTCCATGGCTTTTGCCGGCGCGCTTCTGATCGGACTGGGACTTCCCATCGGCCTGATTTACGTGCGCGGACTTTTCAGCTCCAAAATCCAAAGCATACAGGAAATCAAAGATGAGCTAGACTTGCCGGTTATTGCCGAAATTCCCTTGGAAAGATCCAGCAACACCATTCAGATCAAGAGCAGCAAAGCCACCGCCATCGGCGAACAGTTCCGGTCGTTACGATTGAAGCTTTCCTACTTGTCCAGCAATGCCTCTACAGGACGGGTAACCCTGATTACATCGAGTGTGCCCGGTGAAGGAAAGAGTTTTGTGAGCAGTAACCTGGCGGTGAGTCTTGCATTGTCGGGCAGAAAAACGATCATTTTAGAGCTCGACCTTCGTAAGCCCAAGCTGAATGCCATTTTCGGCACCAAGAACCAGCATCCTGGCATTGCCGACTTTTTGAACGAAACTGCTTTGCTTGATGAAATTATCCAGGTGTCCGTCTCCGAATCCGGGCTGGATATGATCGGATGTGGCGAACATATATCGAATCCAAGCGAATTATTGGAAACGCCCCAGCTTGCTTACCTGATTGAATATTTACGCAACCATTACGATGATATCGTCATCGACAGCCCTCCCGTTCACCTGGTGTCTGATGCGATGATTATCTCGCGCCATGCGGATACTACCTTCTACACTATCAGGCAGGGCGTGACGCAAAAAGCAGAGCTGAGCTTTCTGAAAGAAATTCAGGAGCAGAAAAATCTAACCAATATCAACATCATTTTTAACGGCATCCAAAGGCTAAAATACGGCTACGGATATAACTACAATGCCAATTATTATTATGACACAAAGCATAAAGGCATAGCATCGCCTTTCAGTGACTTTTGGGGAAGATTTTAGATCCGGCTATCCGTCCTTCCTGCATTCAAATCCCGACTTTATTACCTACAACGTTAATGGTTCAATCAGTTACTACGCAGAAATCAAAGCAGCAGCTTACAAAGAATGTACTGTCCCTGACAGTGGTACAGATTGCTACCTATGTGATGCCATTAATCTCAGTCCCCATCATTTCACGCATCATCGGACCTGAAAAATACGGCATAATCAACTTTGCTGCTGCTTTGATTACGTATTTCACGCTTATAATAAGTTATAGTTTCGACTTTTCAGCGACCCGGAAGCTGGCCAAAAGCCCGGATGATGCCGCACTGCGCAACCGGATTTTCAGTGAAGTTTTTTTTACGCAGTGCCTGTTATTTGCCTTATCGACGGCTGCCTTTGCTGTTCTGCTTTTTACCGTAGAAGACTTTAAAGCAAATCAAACCGTCCTGATATTCTCCTACACCTTGTGCATCAGCCTCTTGTTTACCCAGAACTGGCTATATCAGGCCATGCAGGATCTTTCCAAGGTTGCCCTATTTAACCTGATCAGCAGGCTAATGTTTACAGGCTCTATCATTTTGGTAATACGCCAAAATGAAGATTACATCTGGCAGCCACTTTTGATTGGACTTTCACAGACCATTGTCGCATTGCTGTCGTTTTTCTGGGCGGTTCGCAGATACAAGCTTAAATTCCTGCACACCCCGCTACGCAGATGCGCACAGGTGCTTTGGGAAGAAAAGACCATATTCCTGTCACTAATTTTCGTCAACCTGTATTCCAGCACCAATACCGTCATACTGGGTTTTTTCCAAAGCCAGGAGCAGGTCGGATATTATACGGCCGGGCAGCGACTGATCATCATTGCACAGTCGGTACTAGCAATGCCGCTGGCGCAAGCGTTCTATCCATTTATCGGCAAAGCATTTGGAGAAGGCCGTCAACAGGGACTGCAAGTCGTACAGAGGCTGGTGCCTATGATCGTACTTTTCTTAGGGACTGCATCAATTGCCATGTTTGTTCTTGGTCCCTTTGTCATTACCCTGTTCTATGGGCCGCAATTTGAGGCTGCTGTACCCGTCTTTCGTATACTGGCTATTGTTCCCTTGCTTTTCTCTCTGAACAATGTATTTGGGATCCAGATCATGCTCAATCTGGGAATGGATACGCAGTTTTTTAAAATATCCGTGGCCGCAGCGTTTGTAAGCATTTTATTGAATTTAATGCTCATCCGGCAATGGGGATACATTGGAACAACACTGAACTGGCTGGCAACGGAATTATTTATCCTAGTCTGTATGTGCACGGTTTTGATCAAAAAAGGGATAAATCCATTTAACAAAGCGTATTTCAGGCTCTCGGTGATAGGGGAATATATTCAGCCTATGATCAAAAGATTTCAACCTGCCAAAGTCAATCCATAAAAGCGAAATATGCAGTCTTTAACCTATCCGAGTACGCGCGACATTATCGTTGATAAAAAGACCATATTCCTGTTCTTTTTAGTGATATGCTCTCTGAAGTATTTCGGAGCTGTGGCCGCTCAGGCGGGAATCCTTAAAAACATTTGCTATGCATATATGGTGGTGGCGATTTTAATCTCCTTACCAAATTTTTTCAGATACAGAGGTGGTTTTGTTTTACCGATCCAGCTGATATGCATTGCAATAGTCATATCGATTTTTATGGCAAAATATACATGGGGTCAGGGTCTGGAACACAGCGTTTCTACGATTCCCTATATGATATGGTTTGTTTTCTTTTATCTGCTGGGTTCAAATGTATCGATCAGAACCATTGAAAATATAGTCCTTATCTATGGATTGATATACATGCTCCTGTTCCTTTTCCAACTCACGCATACGGGCACCATTTATTTTGGAACTGTTGAAGAATTCAAAGAAGATCGTGGCATCATCCGGGTCAATTTTCCGGGTGGAGGCGTATTCTTCCTGGCTTGTTTTATTGCCATCAATAAAGTTACAAGTGATTTAAAGAATAAGATGATTTGGCTTGGATATGCATCATTTGGACTCATTGTGAATGTATTGCAGGTAACAAGGCAGACCATTGCTGTCATGCTTTTTATATATATGCTGCATTTTCTGCGCAATGTAAAGCTGCCCTTGAAAATTGCCACAATCACTACATTCGGCCTGGGCTGCTATCTTTTCCTGGTGTCCGACAACCCCATCAGCAGAGGTTTGGCAGAGCAGCAAAAGGCAGATGCTTCTGCCGGAGAAGAATACATCCGTATTTTATCGGCCAGGTATTTCCTGACCGAGTTTACACCCAACACGGTCAGCTACATATTTGGAAACGGGTTTTTTAATGAAACATCCAATTATGGAAAGACATTGAACGCCCTCAGCGTCAACTACGGGTATTTCCTTTCTGACGTAGGACTGGTAGAAGTATATATCGTGTTCGGGATACTGGCCATCATTGGCTTTGCAATGATATTCGTTAAGAGCTTCACAATCCCTGTTGATGCCGACCATTACTATTTAAAATATTATATCTGGATGATCATGGTCACTTCCCTATCCTCTGATTTTCTGGTTTCCTACTATTATGTTATAACCACGGCGCTTGTCCTATACTGTTACCACAGGCTGTATGAAGAACAGAAAGTTATCAGCATGTTCCAATTGAAACGCAACTAAATAATGAAATTCAGCATTGGTATCCCCGCATATAAAACGGTGTTCTTCCAGGAGTGCATTGACAGCGTACTCAGCCAAGACTTCACTGACTTTGAGCTCATCATCGTTGATGACAATTCGCCCAACGACATTGAATCCTTTGTCAGAAAGTACGATTCTGATAAAATCCGATATTTCAGAAATGAAAAAAACTTCGGGGCTTTACACGTTGTAGATAACTGGAACAAGTGTTTGTCGCTGGCGCAGGGAGAATTCTTCGTACTGCTGGGTGATGATGACAGAATGCGCCCCAACTATCTTTCAGAATTCGCGCGCCTTATAAGCAAGTATCCCGATTGTGGCGTATATCATTGTCGTTCTGTGATTATCAATGAGAATTCAGAGCCTGTTAGCCTCACGGAGACACGTCCTGAATTTGAAAGCGTATACGATGCCATTCTTCAACGTATAATGGGAAACCGTCATTTTTTCATTTCGGATTATGTTTACCGCACCAGCACTTTGAAAAGCAATGGTGGATTTTATAAGCTTCCACTCGCCTGGGCCTCTGACGACATCTCCTCTTACATTGGTTCCATGCAAAATGGCATTGCTCATACCAATGAGCCTGTTTTTGAATATCGTTTAAATACACATTCCATCTCCTCAAACGGAAGCCTGTACAACAAACTGGCAGCGATCAAAGGCGAGGAAGAGTGGCTCAATACATTTTTGCAAAAAGAACCACAACATGCCGTGGATGTGATTTTACGAGAGAATATCAAGAACCAGATGAAGGTCTTTATCCAAAAAAAGAAAATACAGACCATTTGCGATTCAAACGCAAACAATCTGATTTCGCTTGTTAAATGGCGTTTAAAGGATACTGCAAAGCACCTGTCCTTTCAGGAATTCTGCTACGCTTTGATTTTAAGTCTTAAAGAAAAAAGAAAATACCAGTATGCTTCCTAAACTCAAAGCTCAAAACGCAAAACGCAAGATCACCTGGGTTACGCCCGATTATTTTGTCGACTGCGATTTTAACATCGACATCTTCAAGCACATTCTGAACACATTTGATGTGCACTGGATCGTATTGCTTCCTGCAAAAAATGCCCGGTTTTCCGAAGTTGATTTCCAGGAGCTGATGAAACTGGATGGACTGCGCATTGAATTCCTGTATTCGTCTTACAGACAACGTGATCCGCGGAGACTGGGTTACTATCTGAATTTGCTCAGAAAGATCAATCGGGACGGCTCGGATATCAATTATTTCAACTGCGTGCCTGATCCTTATTCTATGCCGCTATTTTGGCTTTTAAATAAAAACAGGACCATCTTCTGTGCCCATGATGGCGAGGTGACAGGCGCATTTAATTTTGCAGCAATCACTAAAATTGCTTTCAAGTATTCCTATTCCTTTGCCCGGTTTGTCAATATGTTTTCAAAGTCACAAGCCGGCAAGTTCAAAATAAATTATCCTCAGTCAGAGATATTTACCACCTATCTCGCGCTAAAATCCTTTGGAGCCTACAAGCCCATTGATACAGACCAGGATAAAATTACATTCCTGTCTTTCGGAGTAATTAATTACAGTAAAAATATTGAGTTGCTCATCGAGGCGGCATGCAACATTTACGAGCAGGGATATGATAATTTCAAAATCTCCATTAACGGCTCTTGTGCAAACTGGGAATACTATCAATCTTTCATACGCTATCCTGAACTGTTTGAATGCCAGATTCGCATGATTGATAATGGTGAGATCCCAGCCCTTTTCAGCAATGCATCTTATTTTGTTCAGCCCTACCGGCAGGTCTCTCAGAGTGGTGCAATGAAGGTTGCATTTTATTATAACCTGCCCGTGCTGGCCTCAGACTTCCCCGGTTTCAGAGATGAGGTGGTTGAAGGTGTAAATGGATATCTTTTCGATCCCTCAGATGTTAAAAATCTGGAAAAATTAATGATTGACAGGTTAGAGAACCACAACCGGGACTATGGACAGCTCAGAAGTAAGATGCAAGAACATATCACCCGCCGCTACGCCAACAAGGAATTGGCTCAGAATTATATCAGCATGTTTAACCAGGTAATCAATTCGTCACATGCAGCTGCCTGAAATTTCAGTAATTATGCCCGTCTATAACGGCGCCAGCTTCCTCAAAGATGCCATTGAAAGCATCCTGAATCAGACATTCAGCAATTTTGAATTCATCATTATTAATGATGGCAGCACCGATAATACGGAGCAGATCATCCAATCCTATCAGGATGAGCGGATTGTATATGTAAAAAACCCTTTTAATCTAAGGTTGATTAAAACCTTGAACCTGGGTGTAAAAATGGCACGGGGTAACTTTATTGCCCGAATGGACGCCGATGACATTTCGCTGCCCCAGAGGCTTTCAAGGCAAAAAGCTGCTTTCGATGCCGATCCGCAAATCGACATCGTCAATATCAACGCTTTTTATATGCAGGAAAGTGGCATCTATTTCCGGCAGCAAAAGTCGACGATTACATTGGGGCCCGAGGCAATCAAGCATCTGAGTATTCTTCAGAATTTCATTTCACATCCCGGAGTCATGCTTAAAAGCAAGCTATTGAAGCACTACCAATACTGTGATGAAGAATCCAGAGAACACATTGAGGACTTTGATCTTTGGAACAGGATGTTACAAGACGGCTGTGTTTGCCATACCATTGATGAATGTTTGCTGTATTATCGCGATACCAATTCCAGCATCAATCATACGCAAAAGGACAGACAGTTGAGCAGAATGTTTGCATTGAGCTCGGGATTGCTTCAATCCAGATTTGACTTCCAGATCGAGCCCGACAATCTCAAATGGCTGCTCGGTCAGGCTCGCGCAGTCGACTACGGAATGCTTAAAAGGATCAACACGCAGATACAGGATTACTTCTCAACAGTCAATAATAGTGAGCCCTTATCAAAGGCTGCCTATACCGAAATGAGTGTCTGGAGAAAGCAAAAAATCGTCGTGCTGAGCTTGCGGTCACTAGGGTATTGCAACATGGTTCAAAAAGCGCAGGTGTTAGCTTATCTAATTTGCCACATCAATTGGTTTGCACATAAACAGCTGCTAGCCTTTGTAGGGAGGATCGCTTATCCAAAATATCAAAAACGGATAGCCAGCCAACACATTTAGACCTCAAACTTGCTCAACAGTTCAACATTACCATGGCCAATATCTATAATTTTATCACGCAGGATTTTTCGGAAAATGCTGTAAACACCAAGGGCAGGATTTTCGGCTTATTTTTCAGATTGGCCAACTTCCAGACCCGTAACATACTACTTCGGATTGTGTTGGTGCCAATCCGGACATTTTATAAAATATGCTTCGAATGGATTATCGGCATTGAAATCCCTTCCGTTGTCACCATCGGAGCAGGATTGAGGGTCTACCACTTTCCGGGAATTGTTATCCATCGTGATGTTAAAATCGGCAAAAACTGCACGCTGCGCCAGGCAACAACAATCGGAAATAAAACCGATAACGGCGGATGTCCTGTCATCGGAAACAATGTCAATATCGGCGCCAATGTCTGCATATTGGGCGATATAGTAATTGGTGATCATGTAACGATCGGCGCTGGATCTGTGGTCGTTAAAAGTATTCCTGCCCATTCAGTAGTGGCGGGAAACCCGGCAAGGGTTATAAAAAATACGAATATCAATCAAAAAATATACGAGGAAGTACTATGAACTTACCTATATCTTTCAAAAATGTGCTGCATGTTGGGCCTAATTACATCCGCCACAAAGGCGGGATGGGTGCAGTAATCGAAACCTATAAAAACAATATCCCAGATTTCGGTTTCATTGCATCCTACGAAGGAAACTACGGTTCAATTGCCAACATTCCGTTTTTCTTTCTTTCATTTTTCAGAATCTTGCTCAGACTCTCTACCAACCGGAAGATAAGCGTGGTTCATGTGCACGGGGCCTCATTTGGCAGTTTTTATCGCAAGTACATGATATTCCTTCTCAGCAAATATATTTTCAATAAACAATTTGTCTACCACCTGCACGCTGCCGAATACCATACATTCTATCAGGAAACTAATGGTTTTGCCAAGCGTCTGATCCAGCATTTAATCAATGATGCTGACTGTATTATCGTTCTTTCCGAGAGCTGGGCAAACTTTATAAATAAAGAGTTCAGCCCTAAAAAGGTAGTGGTTTTGCACAATCCGGTAGAAATACCGCTTAGAAAGCAAAAGGCGCGGAATGCTGATTTTACAACAACCTCCTTTCTGTTTCTGGGAAGAATCGGTGACCGAAAAGGAATATTCGATTTGCTTTCGGTGATTAGTAAGAATAAAGATGAGTATCAAGGGAAACTGTCGCTGACAATTGGCGGGGACGGTGAAGTTGAGCGATTGAAAACTTACCTGAAAGATCACGATCTTGATCAAATCTGCAAGTATGTGGGCTGGGTGGATGGTAACATGAAAAAAGATCTGTTACAGGCTTGTGACGTTCTGGCACTGCCTTCCTACAATGAAGGATTGCCGATTGCGATTCTGGAAGCCATGAGCTATGGTAAACCAATCCTTACCACCCATGTCGGTGGGATTCCGGAGGTGGTCAAGGATGGCATCAATGGCTACGTCATCACGCCAGGCGATAAAGTTGCCATGGAAGCTGGTGTAGACAAGCTCATCAACAACAAGTCCCTTCAAGAGCTTATGGGTCGCCAATCATTGAAATTAATAGACAGCTATGATATTCATACAGTCACCAAACGACTCCAAGCCATCTATGAGGACCTGCCTGCCGATACAATCCGCGCGCAGGTGGCCACAAGCAGCGAAATTATCTAACACTTGAATTATAACTTTTTAACCCTTCCATAACCATCTAACTTTCCAATTATGAAAATTGCAGCAATCTCCTCAGGCGGCGGACACTGGATCGAACTACAACGCATCGCACCAGCATTTGAAGACCACGATGTATTCTATATCTCCACGCATAAGAACTTGGGTGATACCGTACAAGGGCATAAGTTCTATACGATCCCGGATGCAAGCCGCTGGAATAAATTCAAATTACTTATGGTAGCTTTTCGCGTGATGAAACTGATGGTATTTACAAGACCTGACATCGTCATTTCAACTGGCGCGGCACCGGGTGTATTTGGCATTCTGGCCGGAAAATTACTGGGAGCAAAAACGATATGGCTGGATAGTATTGCCAATGTAGAACATATCTCCCTAAGTGGCCGGCTTGCTATTCACATCGCTGACCGCGTATACACGCAGTGGCCCACACTTGCCGATAAAAAGATTATATATGCCGGCAATGTACTCTGATGAAATGAGCGATTATCAGTGCAAATAGTGTTTCCATTTTGAACAGCCCAAAATCTTGAATTTTTGAGCAACTTCAGTAATATCATGCAAAAACATCAGGCATTTTTAGCCTATGGGCGCGGATTTGCGATTACCACAATTGTGTGTTTTCATTTTCTGCAACCCATGAGCCTGCCCGCTTTTATGGCCAGTGCCATTAACCTGGGGGGAGCAGGCGTACACTTCTTCTTTTTTGCCTCAGGTTACGGCCTTATGAACAGCCGATATAATAGTGTCGCGAATTTTTTCAAAGCCCGGTTCAACCGGGTAGTAAAACCCTATTATTTCATTATTACGGCGATATTTTTGTTAAATATCCCGCTCAATTTATACAATGATGGCTGGCAAAGCTACCTAAGCCACATTCTGCTCTACAAAATGTTCACTTCCGACATTTCAAGTTTTGGCGGGCATTTCTGGTATATCTCTACCCTATTGCAGTTTTATTTAGTCTTTCCTGTCCTAAGACACTTAGTCGATAAAACAAAGCCTGCAACTGCTGTGCTGGTTTCCACATTGATCTCGCTGATCTATAGTGGCTGGGTGGTATATATCGGTCAAACGGAAACCAGACAGCTGAATAGCTTTTTCCTTCAATTTTTATGGGAATTTGTTGTGGGAATGGTAATCTGCAAAACCGGTTCCCTGGAAAGAATCATTTCAAAACCATTGTGGCTATACGCGGTCATTACTGTGGTAGCCACCATCGTAACAGGTCTGCTAGTGACGTATTTTGGATCCGTAGGCAAAATGTATAATGATTCCTTTTCTTTCCTTGCCTACTTAGGGATATGTATCATATGCTACCGAATCAGATTGTTTTCCAATATCCTCTTCTATTTGGATAGCATTTCCCTTCCGCTCTATCTGACGCACGTATTTGTGATCAGCTTCTATATTGCCAAGATATCGATTGATAACCAGATTCATTATCTGGACTTGCCGGTATTACTAGTATTGGCATTGGTTGTAGCCGTGATAGTCAACTACTTAACCAGTAAGAAAACAGTTAAATCTGTAACGCTCGCCAAAAGTAGCCGGGATGCTCAAAATGCTTAGGCAGAAATCGTAAGGGATCTGGATAAATAGCTACCGCTCAACCGCAACCTTATGACTCTCAGACATCCCGTTTTTGTCAGTTAGCAATAGTATATAGATGCCCCGGGGAATACTTGATACGGAGATGCCATCGGAAATGTTGGTAAAACTGGAAACCACGGCGCCTCTGTGGTCGACAAGAGCAGCATTTTTAAGCTGGTTTAGCGCAACACCTGCTAAAAATACCTTATCAGAGGCAGGATTGGGATAAACAGAAATTTGTGATCCAACATTAAATCTGATTTCCCTGATTTGACTATAAGCATAGGAAGAGTCCGTATCAATCATTTTTAAGCGATAATAGCTGCTGCCATCCAAAGGACGTTCGTCCTTGAATTGGTAGTTTTTGTTGTAAATTTCACCGGATGCAATATCTGGTGAAATAGCAACTTTGCCAATCGAAGCCCAGCTCTTGCCGTTTGCGCTGCGCTCTACAAGGAAGTGACTTGCATTTAGCTCAGAGGCAGTGGACCATTCCAAGAGAGCAGCCTTTTCGATTACCTTCGCATGAAAGCTGGCCAGCACAACGGGAAGGGCACCCTCGCCAAGTGCTCCGAGAGCATATGCAGAATAGTCATCGGGTACCAAAGACGCGTTTGCAGTGATTGAGCCTGTTGCCAGGGAGCTGGTTTCACCTGAGATAGAGACATTGTCAACGCTTGATGGGATTCTTAGCCATTTGCCTGCTTTCCATCCAACAATGGTTAGTTTGCTCAAATCTTCGTTGTTCAATAGATTCCCGATCTGACTATCACTGTTCCAAGTCAGTGTTAATTTTGTATTTCCTTTGCCGGCAATATCCCAAAATTCCAATTTACTTACCGCGCTGACATCATTATCCCTGGATGAGGTTGAAAAAGGTCCCTTAGCTGGCAGCTCGCTAGATTGCATTCCAGGATCTGACTGAAAGTACGCACCCGTTATTTCGTCGGCCGCTGCTTTGAAGGGCCTTAGCTTACCGTTATCCCCGACCGGAAAAATGAATTCGTCGCCCCCCTTTTTTCTTACATAACCATCAATAAAATTCCCCTCGCCCAGCAAACCCGAAATAACCTCTTTACCAAACGTGACCCTGCCGATTTCCGGACCACGTTTGGTAGAAATGCCTGAGGCCTGCTGGCTGAAAGCGTTCCGGTAAGAGCAACTAAAAAGGCAAATTAGCAGGTATGTGATGCAGACGCCAGTTCTGAGCATATATGTTCGATAAGCTTGTAGATTGAAACATTTTCAATATACAATACTTTCAAACTAATATTCAAACATTTTCTACACAACTCGCTATTTATGCATAATCCGCTATCTAACTACCTCTATTTACCTTCCTCATCGTCAGCAGCGTCGGCATGCGTTTCGGCTTCGTAGCTATCAGCATATTTGATTTCATCGAGCCAGTATGATGAACTGACGATTTCATAGGTGACCGATGTCTCACTTTGGGAAACCTGCTTTAATTGCCAGATGATATCCTTGGCTTCTTCAAATTGGCTACTTTCAATCTGGTCAGAAAACAGACGATGGATCAGGCTCCTGTCGGACATGCCGGCAGCAAGTATACGAACGATCGGTGCTTCGGGATTTTCATTAAAAATACTGATGTCTCCGCTTATTTGAATCGTAAACTGGACTGCTTCTACGCGTGGGAACTTGCCGTTAAAAGCTTCGTATAGCAGCTGCGTGGAGCGGTAAAGATCCGGATGCAAGGCTAGCTCCGGGTATTCTTCCCAAAGTTTTTCAGTTAAGATCTCATGGGATAGATTTTGGATCTGGCCCTCGGTCAGCCGCCCGGCGATGGTGTAATCCAAAACAATTTTTGCCGCCTCTTCCGGCTCAAAATCAGTCAGCGACATCATGCACATTTCCTTCAACTCAGCTTCCTTTATTTCGTTGGGATTTTGGTAATCCATTGCCTCCAAGAGGTTCACCAAATCATTTTTTTCCCAGGATCCAGGCAATTCCTGAATGTGCTCAAAAGACAAAACTTCTACTTTAAATTTACTCATCCCGTTAATTAGATTAATACGAAAGCAATACTGTTGCGCTATATTCGATATTAGCGATATAGACGCTAATATCATATATACTAAACTCGGGCCAATGCCATGAGATTCCTTAAATATTGGTCAGTGAAGCAGTATTGAGAATGCAATTATTGCTTGCATTCGTTCTATTTGGAATGATCGTTCAAATCTAAAAACCGCGCAAATACCTGCCAAATTGTATTTTGGACAAATGGTTTGGCCACGAAATCGTCCATACCGGCTTCAAGACATCGTTCTTTTTCTCCGATCACATTTCCGGCAGTCAAAGCGACAATGGGCACTTTATCAGCACCCGGCAGCTTCCTGATCTGCGAAGTTGCCTCATGACCATTCATCAGCGGCATCTGAATGTCCATAAAGATCAAATCCGGTAACTGCTTCTGACACAGCGCCAATGCTTCCAGGCCGTTGGCCGCTTCCCATATCGTTGCATTCGCTGCAAGCTTTTTAATGACGGTTTTGGCAAGGATCATATTAATAAGATGATCCTCGGCAACAAGAATGTTAAGCGCTTTGGAAGTAAAACCCTGTTCCTCAGCCGCAGCGGGAGTTTGCTGCTGAGGTTCGTCAGGCGACAAATTGGCAAGTGAAAGCGCTATATTCCCCAATTTAATGGGTTTCATCAACCGCGAGTTAATATGCGCCTCCTGGGATGCGCGAAGAACGACTGCGTCATCTGCCGAGCTGTTAAGTAAAATGATAGGAAGCTGAGCGGCCGAAAATGTCTGCCGGATCCGGCGAACCGTTTCCAGCCCATCCATATCGAGCATGTGATAATCTATTAACACAACATTATAAGCTGGATCAGCCGAAAGTATATCCAATGCCTGCGCTCCATTCCCAGCTTGATCTGATTTGATTCCCAGCTGGTCCAGCATTCGTTCTATCAGCTGGCGACTTTTCGTATTATCGTCAACGATCAGCACCCGGTCAATGTTGGTGATGGCCTCGTTTGGAATGGAATCTCCGCGCTCTGACCTCATGGTTAGATCAAAATATAGCGTGCTGCCAACCCCAACGGCACTATCCAAATGAAGGCTGCTGCCCATGAGGGCCAGAAGCTGATTAGAGATCGTTAGCCCTAACCCGGTTCCTCCATACCGCTTCGTTGTCGAACCGTCTTCCTGTAAAAAGGCTTCAAATATTTTGACCTTCTTTTCTTCTCGGATGCCGATGCCTGTATCACGCACAATAAAGCGGCACGTAATCTTATCGTCATTTTCCGGGCGGTAGTCCAGAATCTCAATTTTAAGCTCAATTTCTCCGCATTCGGTAAATTTGGCCGCATTACTTAATAAATTTATTAACACCTGTTTCAGTCTGATATCATCCACCCACACATACTGCGGCAGACAAGCCGGAATATCCAGTAGCATTTCAAGTCCTTTATTTTGTACCTGAAACGAAATAATGTCGGCGGTTTGCGCTGCTATTTCATAGATATCATATTTGTCAATATCCAGTTCGAGCTTACCCGCTTCAATTTTAGAAAAATCCAGAATATCATTGATAATGCTCAGCAATGTGTTGGCAGATTGGTGAACGAAGCTCAGATATTGCTTCTGCGTATCGCTCATATGCGTTTTAAGAACCAGGTCTGTAAAGCCGATTACGCCATTCAGGGGCGTTCGTATCTCATGGCTCATGTTGGCCAAAAACTCTGACTTGGCCATATTGGCCTGTTCAGCGAGATGGCGGGCCGTTTTCAGTTCCTGCCGGTGCAGCTCCATTTCCGTAACATCCTGAATAAGCGTTATAATGCCTCCAATGGCGCCATCAAACTGAAACCAGGGCCAGACTTCCCACGTCAGATACCGGTCATGGCTCCATCCATCCGGTCGGGATACTTGCTCTCCACGCAGCATGCGTTTGCCTGCAAGGGCCTGTTGGTGTATATCCTTCCACTCCTGCTCCGTATCGGTAAAGACATCGTAATGACTTATGCCGATAATATCTTGGCTACGCAATCCATATTCCTGTTCCCACTTACGACTTACGGCCAAATACCGGATATCATTGTCGAGCATGGCCACAACGGCAGGAATGTGCTCAACAAATGCCAACAGGCGCGCCTGCTGCATGCTAAGCTGCTCTTTGGTATGCTCAACCTGCAATGCTGTTTTTTTCTTCTCATCAATGTCCTGAACCGTCCCGTAAAGCTTTTTACATTTCCCTTGTCGGAATTCTGCATTGACAACGAGCCGCACCCATCGCTCTTCGTGTTTACCGGTTACAATCTGAACTTCTATGTCCTTAGCCGTGCCATGATTGGTGGCATCCGCTATGGCCATTATCACCTTTTCCCTGCTCTCCCCTGCTTTATAAAGGTTCAATACATTATCAATATTGAGCTTCAAATCAGGATCCTGCTGGTAGATTTTGCTAGCCAGATCAGACCAGTAAAGTTCTTTTTCATTCAAATTGTATTCCCATCCTCCTATCCCTGCTATCAGGCTGGTCTGCATGAGCATTTGCTGTGTTCGCAGCAGTTCTTTGGCCTGATTATGCATTTGGGTAATGTCTATGCAGTTACCCACAACATAACCATGTCCATTTCCGTCCATAACCAGTGCGTTGCGATAACTCCAAATAACCTGACGCCCGTCCTTATGCACGGTTGTCATCAAACCGCTGGATTTGCCCAAATGCGTGATCTGCTGGAAGTAATCCTGTAAGCCTTGCCGGTGTTTCATCGGGGTCACATCCAGCAAATTCATTTTCAAAAACTCCTCGACGGTATATCCCAAAAGATCCGCCCCAACAGAGTTAACGGCAGTAAAGTTGCCATCCAGATCATGGGTGCACATGAGCCCCTGAGAGCTCTCAAAAAATGATTTTAGTTTTTCTTCGCTGCTCGTTTTCTCTTTAATAAAGGCGTTATCATTGCCCTGCCGCTGTATGCCAGCCTGCATGCGTTCTTTATGATATGTTACCAGGGCCATAACCTGGGAAGCAATCAGTCGCAGCGCCTTGCTTTGAACCTCGGTAAGTTTTCGGACTTTATCATCCAGCACACAGATCGCGCCCAATGGGTAGCCTGAGGAATCTGTAAGTGGGTAGCCTGCGTAAAAACGAAGGTCAGGTTGTTCATTCAGTAGGTCGTTGCCCCGAAAGCGATCATCCAGGCTAACATCTTCGATTTCAAAAACCGAATCTTGCAGGATGGTATACTGACAAAAAGAGGCTCTGCGATCAATTTCGCTTAAATGGGTTCCTCGGCTGGACTTGATCCAAAGCCTTTTTTGATCAATAAATGTGATGATGCACACTGGCGCGTCGCACGCCAGGCAAGCCAGATCTGCAAGACCGTCAAACTCTTCCTGCCCTGCCGTATCCAGAATTGAATAGCCTAGCAGTGTCCTCAATCTTCTCTGTTCCCAAACAGAAAGCGGAACGGCGTCGCTTTTTTCGACTTCAACTTCATGTACCTCTTCATTCATTTATAAAAATACAATTAGTTTTAGTTTGAATACAATTATTTTGATCTGTCGAGTAGCAATTTATATAGAAATATAGGCAAGCAAGTTATAAGCTTACAGGACCAAGTGCTATTGCTCGTGTCGCTCCAGACATTTTAAATGTTAAAAATTAATGTAATTCTGTGATTTAATTGTTGGTGCTGCGAATAATTGTCTGAACCCGCACTGTTTCCCAAGCGATAACACTAAAAAATCCTCATGCAGCCCTCTGACAAAGACAACTTCCTGAATATGCTTGAGGACAACAAGGGGATCATTTTTAAAGTGGCCAATGCGTATTGTAAGGACAGGGAAAATAGGAAGGACCTTTTGCAGGAAATTATCGTACAGCTCTGGCAAGCTTATCCCAAATACGATGCGGAGTTTAAGATAACTACCTGGATATACCGCATTGCATTGAACGTTTCGATCTCGTTTTACCGGAAACAGTCAAGCCGAAATAAACGTAATCAGCCGCTAACTGAGGAGATTATTAGCTTCATCGCCACGGACGAACAGGTGGATCCGGATTCGGAACTTTCCATGCTTCACCGCTTTATCCGGCAGCTGAATGATTTTGACCGTGCACTTATCCTGCTCTATCTGGAAGATCGCAGCCATCAGGAGATTGCCGATATCCTGGGCATAACTCCTTCAAATGTTTCAACCAAAGTTTTCCGCATTAAAGAGCAGCTCAAACAAAAATTTGCAACATTAAAACCCTAAGCATATGCATCAGTCAGAATTGATCGCCTTGTGGCGTTCCTATGATCAGAAACTCGAAGAAAACCTGGTTTTAAACCGGCAGAATGCCAGTGCCATTACGCTGATCAAAATCAAGTCGTTGGTGAGCTCGATGGTTCCCATGAAGCTTTTTATAGTCATGGCCAGCTTGATATGGATCGCATTCCTGAGCGCTGTGCTGTATCAAACCTACGCCTACGCCAGCCCGTTTTTCTGGTTTTCGATCGCTACGCATGCCGTGCTTTTGACAATTGTGATCGCAATCTATATTTACCAGCTTGCATTGATCTATCAAACAGACCTGGGCGAGCCCCTGCTAACAACACAGTTCCGATTGGCGAAGTTAAAAAGCTCTACGCTATGGATATACAAGCTGATGTTTCTGCATGCACCTGTCTGGACGACTTTCAGCATCCAGCAAAAAATGTTTGCCAACCAAGGATGGTTAACCGCCCAGGTGATTGTAACATTAATTTTTTTGGTGGCGGCCCTATGGCTTTTTTTCAATATCAAATATGAAAATCGGGATAAGAAGTGGTTTAAACTGCTTTTTAGGGGCAAGGATTGGGATCCTATGGTAAGGTCTTTGGAGATGCTTAGGGAAATAGAGCGGTTTAATGTTGGGAAGTGAAGTCTGAGGTAGCGTTTAGCTTATTAGATCATCCGGTTCTTGAATGTGCTGGCTCCGGAACGATAGCTTTTGGCAAACTTCCAGAAAATCTGGTTGGAAGTTAGCATGGATTCGCAGCTCCCCGGTTTTGTTGGGCACCTGAAATTCTATTTCTGACGCATGCAGAATCATTGTACTCATCCCTAACTCCTCCTTAAAATACCGGTTCTGCTTGTTACATCCATGCGGCCTGTCGCCGATTATGGGGTGGAAAATGTGGGCCATGTGTTTGCGCAGCTGGTGCATGCGGCCGGTGGTGGGTTTCAGCTCGACCAGAGAATAGCGGGAAGTCGGGTGCTTTCCGATGGCGAAATTGACTTCTGTTCTTTGCAGGGTGCGTAGTGAGGTGAAGGCTTCCTGGATGGTGCCGTCTTCTTTTTTTAAGGGGTAATCAATGTCAAGCTGATCGGGCGTGTAGCCTCTGACAATGGCATGATAGGTTTTTTCAACTTTGCCTTCCTGAAACTGTTGCTGCATCAGGCTGTTCATTTCTTCGTTCAATGCAAAGAGCAATACGCCGGAAGTTTTTCGGTCGAGACGGTGAACGGGATATACTTTTTGGCCGAGCTGGTCCCTGAGTATCTGGACAGCGAAGACGTCTGCATCTGCTGCAATGGGTGAGCGGTGGACGAGCAGTCCGTTTGGTTTATTGATCGCTACGAGATCAGCGTCCTGATAAAGGATTTGAAGGGGTGAATGTGTCGGCTCTGTCACTTAAAATATGGAGAGATCCTTCTCAGTTTTCTCTGTCAGCACCGCATAAGCATTGGGCTTGATGCCCATCAGATATGGAAAGAGCCGCAAAACGAAATGTTTGATTTTTGTAAGATAAAAACCTGAGGGATTGTTTTTATAAAGCGGCTTGATCACTTCGTCATCATAAAGATGGCAAATGTCCTTTTTGATCTGAAAGTTCTCAGACATCAGCAGGAACCGGAGTAATGCAGGCGTGTAAATATTAATGTGCCCGTAGGATAGGAAATGCTTGACTTTTTTATCTACATAAAAAGAAAAATCAATGGGCACTTCAAAAATCTGATATTTAGAAACGCGTTTAATCTCCCTTAAAAGGATGCGCTCATGCTCAACATGCTCCAAGACATGCGAACAGATAACCAGATCAAAATGATTGTCAGGATATGGAATTTGGTATCCATCAAAAAGCAGGACGTCGTTCAAATGCTTGATTTGCTTGGACTTGATTAAGCCAATGCCACTTTCAGAAATTTCAACGCAGTTTAGATCCTTGCAGAAATCCCACTGGGAAAGCCAGTTCAGGATACTTCCCTCCCCTGCGCCTACTTCTAGCACATTTTTGAAGTTAATGTGTTTGGAAAGTGCTACAATGTTACGCGCCTTGTATTTGGCCCCGGTGTTGCGCCAGGAAACGGAGTCATCATTATATTGTGACGAATAAGAGTCCTTAACGTTATCGGATATCTGCATATCAAAGTGACATTGATTTCATGACTAAATCCTACTCCACTGCCTGATTCTTCTTGCTATACCTGATCCGGAAACGCACGATGACCCAAAGCACCAGATATAAAATCCCGAGTAGCATACCAATTTCCATACTGAAAACCCAGGCGGTCCGGTCCATCGCGCTTTCTATCAGGTTGTTCAGGATAGCCCTTGGATCATGGATAATATCCCAGCTGTTCATGCGCCTCACCCTTCCCAGGTAAACCCCAAAACCGGCCAGCGGAAGGCTTAATAAAAGGAATGTAATGCTTACACGCCGGGAAAAAACACGGCGCCAGGAGCGGTGAATCCAATATAGCGACACCAAACCATTGAAAAGGCTTACTTCTGCGTAAAAGAAGAGCATAATTACATCATGCCAAGTCAGATCTCGGTGGTAATCAACGGTTAAGTGAGCCAGATCCGTGATCATATAAGGCGCATTCGGAAAAAATGCAAGCCAGAGCGTGGTTAAAACGATCAGCGTTAATGGAATGCTGCCGAAGCGTTTTGTGAAATTATCGGCCAGGAAGGCAGTGATCAGCGGAATCCAGCTTAAAAACAAATTCCAGTCCATTGAAAAGTCAACGGGGGAATTAAAGAAAATACGGATAAGGTGAAAAAATACAGCAACCAGACTCAACAGCAAAAGCAACAGCAGTGAGAACAGGCCTTCCATTGATACAATGGGCGGATCTGTGACGCTGAACCTATGGTTCCTTATCCAATCTATCAAACGGTCCAATAGTACGGTATTTTAGTTTAATCATGACGACTTAAAAATTAAGCAAATGAAAGGCAAAAAAGGCATAACACATTTATATCATTCTTATCCTTAAAATAAAAATTGATATAGTTATATCCTTCGTCGCTTTTGCTGCGTCATTTTCGACAAACGCTGACAGGCTATGCCCGAGTAGGATTTTTGGTTTCTTTATTAGGTTTACGTCTTTTAGGTCTTCCCGAAGGTTTATGAGCAGGCTTGCTGCCTGGCCCCGGCTTGCGACCACCGGATGGCCTTGCACGCCGTGGCTCAAATACAGGCGCATCTCCAAGGCCCAAATCCTGGGTTATAGATTGCTTTTCAAGTTCCTTTTCGAAAAGCCTTTCAATCTTCATTACGTATTTCTGATCTTGCTCATTGATAAACGTGATCGCCGTGCCCTTCGTTTCTGCACGGGCTGTCCGACCAATACGGTGAACGTAATCTTCCGGATCGCGGGGCACATCGTAATTAACGACATGGCTCAGGTTATCAATATCAATCCCGCGTGAAAGTACGTCTGTTGCTACAAGCACCGGAAATTGTCTGTTCTTGAAATCCCTTAATACAATTTCACGGTCTGCCTGCTCGGAATCAGATGAGATTCCTCTTGCCGCCAGACCAAGCTTTCGCAACGCCCGCACGATCGGCTCGACCGTAGATTTGCGCGAAGTAAACAGCACCATACTCGTATTTTCCACTTTACTAAGCAAGTGCAATAGTAATGGCAGTTTCTGTTCGTCCTTTGCCATATAGAACTGCTGATCGATCCGGTCAACGGGACGCGAAACGGCAAGTCTTATTTCCTCAGGGTTTTGCAAGATCCGTTTCGCCAGGTCTCCGATTTTTGGCGGCATTGTCGCTGAGAACATGAGCGTTTGTCTTTTTGCCGGCAAAAAGCTCATAATCTTCAAGATATCGCTCAGAAAACCCATGTCCAGCATCCTGTCTGCTTCGTCCAGCACCAGGTGTTTTACATTTCCAAAGGTCACATATCCTAACTGCAAGTGTGCGATGAGCCTTCCCGGAGTTGCTATAATGATATCTGCTCCCTGCGTTAATGCTTTCTTCTGCTGGTCCCATTCCGGACCCTTGTTACCACCATAAACCGCAATACTGGTTGCGCCAACGAAGTAACCCAGTCCCTGGATCTGCTGATCAATTTGCACAGCGAGCTCGCGCGTTGGCACGAGGATCAATGCGCCAGTGTTCCCGTTATTTTCGTGGGCAACCTTATCAAGGATCGGGATCAGATATGCGGCTGTTTTACCTGTACCCGTTTGGGCGCAGGCGAGCAGGTCTTTGCCGCCAAGAATGTAAGGGATTGCTTGCTCCTGAATAGGTGTTGCCTGCTGGTAGTTCATGGAATCCACGGCGTTGAGCACGTCTTCGTGGAGTTCAAATTCATTGAAATTCAAAATTCAGCTTGTAAAGTCCATAGGTTTAAGTGTCTACGGACGCGTTAAAAAAAGAGCTGACTTCAATATTTCCCAGTCAGCAAACCGCTTGATTTGAACAAATATAAAAAATATCCGGCTGAAAATGAAAACATGGAGTGAGATAGGGGTTGCTATCGCAACATCAGTTGCAAACAAATGAAGAAGCTACTTCACTTTTAACCGATTGATCATCATTATCGCCCGGTCGATACGCACCTGAACCGATTTCGCGCCTGCAACATAATAAATGATGGCGCGCTGATGGCTGGGCAGGGATTCATCAAAGAGCCGTTTCCCCACCTCATCCATTTCCAGCAGCTCCTGCAACTCTTCCGGCACATCGCGGCCAAACTCACTGTCATCTGGCCTGACTTCCGCATGCAACTTCTGTCCCAGCACCAATTTTCCCTGTTGCCTGAGCGGCGTTCCTATATTAATGTAGAAACCTCCCCCACCCTTCGGCCGGATCGCACATTGAAAATCGACATGACCATTCAACAAGCACCTGACCCGGGCAGGCTTGCGCCCCTGTACAAACTGCACGGCCACTTCATCAGGTACGACCATATAAAATTCGCCTCCCTTTTTTGGGAGGCGATCTAATATTGATTCAAAACGGACAACATTTTCCATGTTGCAATGTGAAGTTTTACAGGATTTATTCTGTCAACGGACGCACCATAATGTCCTTATAAAGCACAACACTTTTAGGATCATGCGCCTGCAAAGCAAATGTTCCGGCTTTAAGGAATTTGTTTTTCATATCCCCCTCTCTCTTGTCCACATCGGTTTCCTCGTAATCTACAACCACCTTATCATTGATCTTAATGGTAATATGCTTGCCCTCCACCTTGATGTATTCCGTATACCACTCACCATCCTTCACATATGTTTCCTTCACATCAACAACATTGTACAAACTGCCTGTGCGCTTGTAATCTGTATGTGACTGATTCACCTGCACTTCATAACCCTGGGCAGGCCAGCCATCTTCCTGATAAGCGGTATGGATAAAAATCCCAGAATTCGCACCCGGTTTAGTCATCACCGTTGCTTTGAATTCAAAATTCTTAAACATGTGGTTTTTAACAGGGCCATCGTAGAACAAGTGCGCTCTGGGGCCGGCTACTTGAATGTTTCCGTCTACGATGGTGAAGGAGGAAGAGTTAGCGCCGATTTTCCAGCCGTCGAAGTTTTTGCCGTTGAAGAGGGTGATCCAGCCGTCCTGGGCGGAGGCGGGGAATTGGAGGCTGAGGCTCACGACGAGCACTATGAACAAATTATTAAATGTTTTTTTCATAAGGATGAAATTCTCTGTGTAGTTGGGCGATATAAACTCTTTTACATGTAAATCAGATTTGATAAAAAACTACTCTTCCCTTAAAAATTAAACCCGCCTCGTTGATAATGTAAGAAGACTCGTTAGTTGCTATCTTCATTATACGAAACGGACTGAATGAAGAATCCATATATCCCTGCTTGCCACAGCCCTGGCGATGCCCGCGAGCAAAGAAGAAAATACGTCCTCGTGTATGCAATGTTCGTCATGGCGAATCTGGTCTTGGCCGCTCATCCCTTGTTCTATGGCTCGTTTGTACTGTCCATCCAAAAAGACCCTGCCAGTGTACTCGACAGTACGTGGATTTATGCAGGAGCCTATGTTTTACTGACGTTAAACGAGTGGGCATTTCACGGACCCGCCCGCATTATGGAGCAGAAACTGGCATTCGATCTGATCAAAAATTTTCTTGATGAGATGTACCATTAGGCGCTGCACCTGCCTATCAGCTGGCACCAGGACCATCGCAGCGGCTCGACCATTAACCACATCAGGAAAGCGTACGAAGCGCTTAAAGAGTTTTTTCAAAATGGGTTTATGTTCTTGCATGCCTTTGCAAAATTCATAACTTCATTCATAGCGATTGTTTAGTTCTCACCGCTTCTCGGATCGATTGGAGTTTTGATCGGAATCATTAATGTCTGGGTAATATTCAAATTTGACAAACCGTTTATCAAAGCACTGGATGAAACAAACGAGAAGGAGCATGTTGTGTCTTCAACGCTTTTGACAGTTTGTCTAATAATATTACAGTCATTACACTCCGCCGCGAGAAGAAAATGAAGGTAAGCTTGATGAGCAAAGTGGATGAGGTTTATCTTCCTTACATTAAATCTCTTATTATAAACGAATGGAAATGCTTTACTGCTGGCATGTTTATTGCGCTCATTTATGTAGTGGTAACAATCGGCTATATTTATCAAAATTATTATCCCAGCCAAGTGTTTCTTGTGGGCGGCCTGGTTACGCTGCTCAGTTATGTCAATCAGTTTACCAGTGTCTTTCAAGACATTGCCTGGCAATAAACGGAAATCTTTCGCTACAACACCGAAGTGCAAACGGCAAGATCAATCTCCGAAACATACAAAAAGCAACACAGGTCAGATGCCGCTGAGACACTGTCGCATAACTGGCGCGAAATAGCGAACAGCAATTTGAATTTTTCTTATGGACAAGTTTATGATAAAGACAAACAGGCGCACAGCCTGCGTGGCTTGAATCTTAGAATTCAATAAAGACAACGGATTGCATTCATAAGGAAAAGTGGAAATGGAAAGAGCACGCTTCTGGCATTATTACGCGGACTTGACAATCCTAAGACTGGGACAAAAGTGCTGGTCAACAAGTTATATTCGGCGCATATGCAAATGATCGCAGACCAAATCACACTCTTCCCGCAAGATCCGGAGATTTTTGAAAACACCATTGAATACAACATTACGCTTGGGCGCCTTTCAGTCAGGAAGAGTCATGCAGGTATGTCAAACCGCCCATTTTACCGAAGTGATTGAAAAACTCCCCAACGGACTTCAATTCAATATTCAAGGAAAAGGCGTAAACCTTTCCGGCGGACAAAAACAAAGGCTGGCGCTAGCAAGGGGCATTCTAGCGGCCCGCAGCAGCGAAATTGTTCTCCTCGATGAACCGACCAGCAGCGTAGATCCAAAGACCGAATCGCAGATTTACGACAAATGTTCGAAGAGGCTAAAGACAAAGCCGTCCTCACAACCCTGCACCGGCTGCACTTGCTTGCAAAATTCGATTACGTATATATTTTGCGTAATGGGCGTTTGGTGGACGAAGGGACGTTTGTGGATCTGCGGGGCAGGAATGGTGTTTTTCAGGAATTGTGGAAGCATCAGGAGGTGATGGTGGGGCGGTGATGGTAAACTTAACATCACTGCCCCACCTTTTTTGCAGTCTGGAAAATACTAGATTGGATTATGACGCTTCAGGTTTATTTTGCAAGAACAAGCCGCTTAACTTCCATATGATTGCCAGATATTATTTTCAATAAGTAGACGCCGTCTGCATGTTGACTGAGATCGAAGGGCACATCAGCTCGTTCTCCTGTTCCTTTTAGCACCTGTCTCCAAACCTGCCTACCCAATATATTTATAACAGTCAATTCAGCGGAAGCATTACTTTCCAAAAAGTAACTTGCAATGATCTTACCTCTCGTTGGGTTTGGTGCCACAACCAGATCAATTGTTAAATCCGTCTGCCTACTTTGTTTTATCACAAAATCTGGCATCTCCTGAATTGGCTCCTCCATCGTAACAATGCGTGCAGATGAAGGACAAGTGATTGCCTTTGGCGATCCGCCTAAGATATAATTGCTATTTTTGACACGAACACTAAGTTGATGAGGCTGCCCATCTTTAAGGATAGCCGGCAATGCGAAATGGAAACCGTAATTGCCTGTCCCAAAGCCAGCCGCTTTAACATCAAGTCTGCTGGTACTCGCAACCATAGATGCAAGTGATACGTTACTCTCAATCAACTCAACAGTCACAGTTGCGTCTGGATAGCTTTTATCCCACACCCAACCTTTAACATTGCCGCAATCGGCTACCTCCATGTTTCCAAAGTACTGGGAAACAGCGGGACAATTAATTTCCCTTGCTGATCCCGGCAAAGTGTAATTGCTTCCCTTTATTCGCATGCTTACCTGGTGTGGCTTGCCGTCCCTCAATGTCGCAGGCGTTGAAAAGCTAAATCCGTAATTACCGCTACCCTTGCCAGTGTCCTTAATATCTGACCGGAAACCATTGGCTACTACCGTCGCATGTACCACACTACCTTCAACAAGTTCAACAGTCATTGTAGAAGCCGGATGATTCTTATCCCAAGCCCAACCCTTCGTTAAGCTACAGTCAGCCGTTTCAAGAATACCTTCAAATAGCTCAGAATTGCAAGTTAAACTCTTCGGCGAACCAATTAGTTGATAACCATTTGCTTTAACTCTAACACTCAATTGATGTGGAAGACCGTCCTTCAACACATCCGGAAGTGTAAAATTGTAGCCATAATTCCCTGTACCCTTACCAGCAGCTTTGATATCGGATCGATAAGAATTAGCAATTAAGGTTGCGTACACAGTAGCCCCCTCGACCAGTTCTAAGGTTAGAGCAGCCTCAGGATAGTTTTTATCCCACACCCAGCCACGGACACTGCTACAATCGGCTGATTCCAAGCGTCCGTCATATAGCGATGGCACTGCGCAAGTAACTGTCTGTAATCCGGGCAGCACATAGCTGTCGCCTTTTACCCGCACGCTCAGCTCATGTGCCTTCCCATCTTTGAGGGCCGCAGGGAAAGCAAAGCTGAAACCGTAGTTGCCACTGCCCTTGCCCAGGTCCTTGAGGTCTGAACGGTAGGTGTTGGCTACCATGCTGGCAAGTACCGTGCTGCCTTCCAAAAGCTCGACCGTCATGGCCGTATTCGGGTGGTTCTTGTCCCATAACCAGCCCTTGACCTGATTGCAATCTGCCGTTTCCAGGCTGCCTTCATATAATTGTGAGTAGCACGTAACAGTCTT
>NZ_AUAS01000017.1 GCF_000428845.1 Dyadobacter alkalitolerans DSM 23607
TATGCCATCAAAAGCTGGCGCGAAAACTGGGATGAGCTGACTGTCTTCTTTGACTTTCCATTGGAAATCCGCCATATCATTTACACCACAAATCTCATAGAGAACCTAAATGGGAAAATAAGAAAGTACACCAAGAACAAACTGTCCTTTCCGACTGATGAAGCAGTAATGAAATCGGTATATTTGGCCCTAAGGGAGGCTTCAAAAAAATGGACCATGCCGATCCGAAACTGGGGCATGATCCTGAATCAATTTTTGACTATTTTTGAAAATAGGGTCAGGCTATAAGCTTTGCCCAACCCCGATTGAAAAGTTTACACAGTTAATGAGATAGTCCCTTTTTCGATTTACTAATAACTGAAAAGGGTTGACCATATGGCCAACCCTTTCTCTTTAATCTGAGGATGAAGTGTAATAGCTTATTCAGCGCTGGCTTCTTCGTTTACATACGTTTCAGCTAGCTCTGTCAATTTATGGTCTGTTTCGCCTTCCTGGTCAAGCGTTTGTTGCAGTAAATCTGCTACGTCGCTGTGGCCTAATGTTCTGGCAATGTTTCTCAATGTTCCGTAAGATGCGATTTCATAATGCTCAACTTTCTGAGCAGCCATAATCAATCCGCAATCGCGAACCATTGTTCCTTTATCGGTGCTGCTGATAATTTCTTCTGCTTCTTCAATAAGTCCTTCCATGGCCGCACATTTCTTAGCTTGTGCTTTCTCGCCTATCAGACCAAAAACTTCTTCCAGTCTGGCCGCGTGTTCTTCTGTTTCAGTTGTATGTTGTTCAAAAGCAGCTTTAAGTTCTTCCGAAGTAGCATTTTTAGACATTTTTGTCAATGCTTTTGCAAGGTGTTTTTCTGCCCAGTAAATGTCTTTAAGACCATCTACAAATAGTTCTTTTAGCTTTTCGCTGTCTGTTCCTGTAATCTGGTTAACGTTTTTACTTTTAGTAGCTTTCATGATTCGTAGTTTTTAATAGTTTATTGTTGTCTGTGAAGGATCATGTTATCGTCCTTGCCCCCACATTGTTAAAAACCGTACCAGCGCTTTGCCCGTGGCCCAATGCTGGTTGCCTGGTTTCTATGAAGATTTAAGTACACATATAGCTGCGTAAAATCCAGTTTTGGGGAAGTTTTTATGGCATTGCGTGCGTGTGGGATATTTTTTGGAATGATTTTTGAGCAATCCCAATATCTAATTGAACCCTCATTTATTATGCAGTCCAACCGATCGCTCAAAATCGTACTCATTATTTTTGTCTTCATTGCAGCCGGTGCCATAGGCTGGTTCCTTTTCAAAAAATATAAAAATGAAAACGCCAATCCCGTTTCAGGACTAAAACCGCGCGTAGAAATGGGAATCGGGCAAATCAGCAACATTACAGACACTACTATTGATTTATCACTGAAGCTTTTGGTGGACAATCCCCTGCCCGTAGGTGTGGACGTAGAGCGCTTCAGTTATTTTGTGCAGATGAACGGAGTGACCATTGTAGAAGACGAATATGCTAAACCGTTAACGATTAACCCGCGCGACAGCACATTGGTTACTATTCCTGCGAAGTTGAAAATTGCGAAGCTAAAAAAGGAAGGAGATTCGGAAAATGCTGCGGGAGAAGATAGCGCCGATTATCATTTCGAAGGCCATTTTCATTTAAAGAAGCCGATTTTAGGTAAAGACAGCATTGTGCTGGATATGGACAAAAGGCTGCCGCTTTACAGGCTTCCCAAGGTTGAGATTGTGGATTATGAGATGAAAAAATTCAGTCTGGGTAAATCGGAGATTGTGTTAAAATTAAAATTCTCCAATCAGAATCCGTTTCCCGTTCAGTTTGAAAATCCTGCTTACGTCGTTGACCTGGGTAAGCAAAACCGCCTGGCCGAAGGGAGCGTAACGGGAGTTACCAAGGTGAAAGGGAAGAGCAGCGAAATCTACGAAATCCCGCTTGCCATTGATATGGGCAAAGTCCTGAAAGCAGCCGGTCAACTGGTTTCAAAAGGGAAACAGTTACCTTTTGTTTTGTATTTCAAAAGCAAACTGGTCTCAGAAAACGATATCTTTAAAAACAGCGACGTTAACATTATCGTCAACGGAACATTAAAGGATCTGGAAACGGTACAAAAAAACCTTTCGAAGTAAACTGGACTTCGAAAGGCTTCCTATACTGTAAAAGGCTTATCAAATATGGGTAGTTACCGGGCTTTGTTGAACCAGATCACCATTTCATTCGGACCTCGGTTAGCCCAGGCGTAGTAAGGAATGAGCGTCACATTACCGGCTTCGGCTTTCAGAAGATTAATGCCGCCCAGCAAGCTTTGCTGATAACTCGCAGCGAAGTTCTGGCTTTCGGAAATGGGTATATCCAGTGCCTTTCCGTTGTTGTCATGGCCTTCTGCGCAATACAAAACAGGCCCGCGCTCGATGGCTATTTTATCTTTATTAGCCGTAATATTTTCATTGGAAATGATCTTTCTGACCGGCATATCCAATGCCAGCTCTACCTGATCCCCTTTTTTCCAATTACGGGCCAGCTTTATATAACCTTTTTCAATCGTTGCAGGCATGTTTTTGCCATTAACCCGCAATGTTACCGGCTTGGAATCTTTGTTGGTATACGCATACAAGTCACCCGGAATCGCGTTACCCGTTGCCCAGCCCGGAATCCGCACCGACAATGTGAAATTTCCTGCTTTTTCCGGATCAACCAGTATTTTGACATTCCCGTCCCAAGGATAATTGGTTTGCTGTGCCAGTTTAACAGCATTATTATTTACTGTTAATGTTGCTTCGTTATCTGCAAAAAGATTGATGATCAGCTCGTTGCCTTTTGTTGCATAAATGTAAGCAGGCATTGATGGCAAGAACCGGGATACATTGGTAGGGCAGCATGCCGTTCCAAACCAGGCCTGCCTTTCAGCTCCAGAGCCCTTGTTAAAATCATTTACACCATTGGAAGCCATGGGGTTTACATAAAAAAACTTATCTCCCTTCACCGACATACCACCCAAAAAACCATTATAAAGCACACGCTCGAAAACATCCATGTATTTGGATTCACCCGTATACAGATACATTTTATGGTTCCAAAGCATGTTGGCGATCGCCGCGCAGGTTTCTGCATATGCGTTGTCATTCGGGAGGACGTAAGGTTTGTCAAAAGCCTCGCCATCCTCGCGCGCGCCCACGCCGCCGGTGACATACTGCTTTTTCTCCGTCGCATCGTTCCATATTGTATGAATAGCATGGCTGTGTTCAGGCTTGTCCTCGATCGTCAGCATGTCCGCAACTGCCGTGTATAAGTATTGCGCACGAACCGCATGACCGACCGCTTCTTTTTGTCTCACAAACGGAACCTGGTCCTGAAAATATGCCGGGCCAAGTTTGTGCTCGTCCAGATACAAAGCGCGCTTATCCGAGCGACCACGCATATCAATGAAGAATTTTGAAAGATCCAGATATTCCTTTTTGCCAGTAGTCCTGTAAAGTTTGATCAATGCAATTTCAATCTCCTGGTGTCCAGGAACGACTAACAGCTGGCCCGGTTTGGTGCCAAAAGTCTTGACAAGATGATCTGCATTTTTGGTCGCAACATCAAGCAATGTTTTCTTGCCCGTAGCTTCGTAATGGGCAATGGCCGCTTCATAAAGGTGCCCCACATTGTAGAGTTCGTGGCTGCCGTTTTCAAATCCGTAACGGTAAGGGCCGGCAATCCAGTCGTAAGAACCGGTGGTGTCTTTGTTAATGGTCCGGATTGTGTATAAATAGCCATCCGGCTCCTGCGCGGCTGCAAAAAGCGTGATCAGGCTATCCAGATAATGGTCCAGTTTTGGATCGTATTGGTTTTGCAGCACATAAGCCGCGCCTTCCACAACCTTAAAAACATCGGAATCATTAAAGCGTACGCCTTCGAATTTTCCCTTTTTGAGCCCGCCAGCCACTGCAAAATTGTCGATCCGGCCCGATTCTTCACATTGTTGCAAAGCATGCGGAACAGTAACTTCGCGCGCGGCTTCCACGCGTGTGTGCCAGAACCCTTGTTTTGTTTTTACATTTTTAAGCGGAACGGCGTTGATTTTGCTGTTTTGCGCAAAAGATAACTGATAGCAAAACAGCAGGGAGAATAGCCAGAAATATTTGGTCATTATATGAATAAATTGAGAGTAACCTGAGAAACTTTATTCGATATGACCCAAAAAACATGCCAATTAAAGGCCGTACTTCTCCATTCTCCGGTAAAGTGCCGCACGGCTGAGACCGAGCTCTCGTGCTGCATCTGTAATATTTCCGTTAAAACGTTTCATGGCTTTCACGATCAAAGTCTTCTCCATATCTTCCAGGTCGAAGCCGGTGGCGGTGGTTGGCGTGCCGCCGGAGCTTTTCAGGAAAAGGTCGTCGGGCTGTAAAGTTTTTTCCTGCGAAAGGATCACAGCGCGTTCAATCGCGTGCTGCAATTCGCGGATGTTTCCCGGCCAGTTGTACTGCTGCATTTTCTTGATCAATGCACTGCTAATGTCGTTAACCGGGCGGTTGTATTTCTTGCCGTATTGTTTAAGATAATATTCGGCTAGGGCGCTGATATCTTCCGGACGCTCGCGTAATGGCGGCAGGTCCAGTTCAATGGTGTTGATCCTGTAAAGCAAATCCTGGCGGAATGTTTTTTCAGTCACCATTTTTTCAATGTTCATATTCGTAGCGCATAACAACCTCACGTCCAGAGCAATGGGTTTGTTGGATCCCACACGCGTAACGCGTCTTTCCTGGATCACCGTCAGCAGTTTCGCTTGTAATGCCAGCGTAAGGTTTCCTATTTCATCCAAAAAGATGGTCCCGCCTTTGGCCTCTTCAAATCTTCCAGCGCGGTCTTCTTTTGCATCCGTAAACGCACCCTTAACATGACCAAAAAGCTCGCTTTCGAACAAACTCTCACTCAATGCACCCAAATCCACAACCACGAACGGCTTGTCGGCACGTTTTGAATGCTGATGTATATGCTTGGCCAGCTGTGTTTTACCGGTTCCGTTCTCGCCCAGGATCAGGACATTAGCATCTGTGGCGGCCACGCGTTCTGCGGTGGCCAGCACTTGTTTCATCGAATCACTTGATGCTACTATGGCTTCGCCGGTTGACTTGCTTTTTTTGCCGTCGTCTTTGCTTTTTTCCTCCGCAACGACCTGAATTTTATCATTGCCGCCTTCAATGGCACCGCTTATGGTGGCCAGCAGCTTATCATTTTCCCAGGGTTTCAGCACAAAATCCGTGGCACCTGCCTTAATCGCGCGAATGGCCATTTCAATGTCTCCGTATGCCGTGATCATGATCACTTTAGAAGCTGGCTTGATGTCCAGAATGCGATCCAGCCAATGAAAGCCCTCGCGGCCGCTGTTCACGTCGCGGGTGAAGTTCATGTCCAGCAGGATCAGGTTATAATCGCCGTTGGTGACGAGGAATGGCAGTTTCTGCGGATTTTTTTCAATGTCCACCGCTTTGGCATGGCGCTTCAACAGGAGTTTGGCCGCACTTAATACGTCGACATCGTCATCGATGATCAGGATTTTTGCTTCAGAGAGTTGCATGGCTGGTTTTGGGGTTGCTAAGGGCTAAATCCCTTTATTGGCAATTGTTTGGAAAGATAGCAGAAGCATTTTGAAATTTAATTTTATAACCCGTTAAAAAGTCAGTATTTTACCCTAATAAGCATAAAAATGGCTTGTCCGCACCCGAACAAAATTGTCCGTTATCGGACATTCAAATTGGTTTTAAATAAGCTTAATGCATTGATATTTAGTATTTTGTACGGCATCGCCGCCTTTGGCATAGGGATTGGATAACATAGATCAAAGTTTAACAGCGAATCCAATCACCAACAATATAATGGAAGTCAAAACACCTAACTCATCCAGCACCAGTAACAACGGTTTCACCGGGGGCTCGACAATGGACAAAATCAAACCAAAGAAATTCTGGAACACACAACGCATTGGTATAATCGCAGGCAGCACGCTGCTGGTTGCCTTTTTAGTATATCAATTTTTCTTTGCTGATAAACGCAGCAAGCTGAATGTTGAGCAAGATAAACTGACAGTTTCAACTGTTAAACAAGGTAAATT
This sequence comes from Dyadobacter alkalitolerans DSM 23607, assembly GCF_000428845.1. Classification (GTDB taxonomy): domain Bacteria; phylum Bacteroidota; class Bacteroidia; order Cytophagales; family Spirosomataceae; genus Dyadobacter; species Dyadobacter alkalitolerans. The sequence continues at coordinate 6,107 of NZ_AUAS01000017.1, forward strand.
CGACGAATTCATTGTGGTAACCGGCGTTGTGCAGCCATTGAAAACCATTCAATTGGATGCCATTGTAGGCGGATATGTTACCGAGAAACTCATTGAAGGCGGTAACATGGTAAAACAAGGCGATGTACTTTTAAGATTGGAAAACCAAAACCTGAAACTGAGCTTTCTACAATCGGAAACGGAGGCGAGCCGACTGGTAAATGATCTTCAAAATACACGCCAGAGCTTGCGTATTGCCCGATTTAACCTGCAAAAGACATTAAGCGAGCTTGATTTCCAGATCGATCAGGCGAAGGATGCACATGAGCGGAATGCCAAGCTTTACAAGGATAAAGTGATTCCGGATGCGGATTATTTGAAAACAAAAAGAGAATTTGACCGCCTGACCAAGCAGCGCGAGATTGAAGTTGAATCACAGAAATATCAGGAAGAAAACTCCAAAATGCAGATTGCGCAGCTGGAAGGAACATTGGCCAGCACGCAGAAGAACGTAAATCTTTGGAGACAAACGCTTGAAAACCTGTCGGTTAAGGCACCAGTTTCCGGCTTGCTTTCTTCTATGAATGTGGAAGTAGGATCGAACATTAACCAGGGCCAGAACATTGGACAAATTGATGACCTGAACGGTTTCAAGATGCGTGTAAGTGTAGACGAACATTACATTTCGAGGATATTTGCTGGCTTGATGGGTTCCATGGAATTCAACGGAAAAGATTACGGATTAAAGATCATCAAAATCTATCCGGAGGTTCTGAGCGGAAGATTTGAAGTGGATATGCAATTTGATAAAGGCGCTCCTGAATTGATCAAGAGAGGCCAATCGGCTCCGATTCGTCTGCAATTGGGACAACCTTCACAAGCAACATTGCTTCCGGTGGGTGGATTCTTCTCCGAAACTGGTGGAAACTGGGTATATGTGGTGGGTGAGGACGGCAAGCGTGCCTCAAAACGTAAAATCACATTGGGCCGTAAAAACCCTGAGTATTTCGAGGTTCTGGAAGGTCTGCAGCCAGGTGAGAAAGTGATCACGAGCTCATACGAGAACTTCGGGGATAATGAAGTGCTGGAATTTTAATAATCAGACTCTATTAGTAATTAATTCAATCAATCATAAACTGGCCCATAGCCCTCAGCTGAAAGCCGATAGCCAAAGAAAACCCAATGATCAAAATTAGCAACCTTCATAAGATCTTTTCTACCGAGGAAGTAGAAACCACTGCCCTGAACGGCATTGACATGGATGTAAAAGACGGCGAGTTTGTCGCTATCATGGGACCATCCGGTTGTGGTAAATCTACCTTGCTGAACATTCTCGGTCTGCTTGACAATCCGAGTGAAGGCTCCTACGAATTCTACGGCACGGAAGTAGCCAAGATGTCGGAGAGGCAGCGCGCACAAATCCGTAAAGGTAACATTGGATTTGTATTCCAGAGTTTTAACCTCATCGACGAACTGACTGTTTATGAGAACGTTGAACTTCCATTGCTTTATCTGAAAACACCGCCGGCCGAACGCAAGGAGAAAGTAGAAGCAGCATTAACCCGCATGAACATGATGCACCGCCGCAATCACTTTCCACAGCAGCTTTCCGGGGGACAGCAGCAGCGGACTGCCATTGCCCGCGCCGTTGTAGCCACACCAAAAACAATCCTTGCGGATGAGCCTACGGGTAACCTCGACTCCAAAAACGGGGAAGAAGTAATGAACCTGCTGAGCCAACTGAATGCAGCAGGGACCACCATTCTAATGGTAACGCACTCACCATATGATGCGGGTTTCGCACACCGTATCGTCAACTTGTTCGACGGCAAGATCGTGACCGAAAAAGTGCACGTTTAGATCAGGCGCCATGAAAAGAATCCTTACAATCCTCCTCGCCGGCGTAAGTACGCTGGCGATCGCACAAAAGAGAATGAGCCATAGCCACGTGCTTCCCGCTCCGCCTGCGCCTGTTGCGCCTTCCGCTCCGGTTGCACCTCACGCGCCGGTTCTTTATTCTTCCGCAGATGCCAAAGCACAAATCTGGATCTCCGAAGATGAAGATCAGCAGCACGCTACGATCATTGGCGACAATGGTTATTCCAAACAAGTGAGGTTCAATAAGGAATCAGGAGAGCTGTTTTTGCAATACAAATTCAGCAAGCAGAATGAAGAATTTATTTACGAAAAAACGGTGAATGCGGCCGAGAAATCAGAGGAAGAACGCCAGGAGATCATTGACCACTTCGAGATTGAAATAGAGCTTCCCGGACGGGGCATTTAACACAACGGACATGCTGCAAAATTATATCAAGATCGCGTGGCGGAACCTGCGTAAGCATAAATTTTACTCATTCCTGAACATTTTCGGATTGGCACTCGGCCTTGCAAGCTGTTTGCTGATTACGCTTTATGTATTGGATGAGCTCAGTTTTGATAGATCTTTTGAACACGCAGACCGCATTCACAGGGTCAACGCAGACATTCGTTTCGGTGGGGCAGATATGGCGCTTGCCGTTGCGCCCGATCCGCTTGCATTTACATTAAAAAAAGATTATCCACAAATTGAGCAGGTTGTGCGGCTTCGTGAGAATGGAAGTCAGCTTGTACGCCGGTCGGAGGGCACCGAGAACCTGAAAGAAGATCAGGTATGCTTCGCAGATTCAACATTTTTCAAGGTATTTTCTCTTCCATTACTCATGGGAGATCGGGAAAAGGCCTTAAAAGATCCTTATACTGTGGTGATTTCCGAAAATGATGCGCTCAAATATTTCGGGAAGGAAAATCCGATGGGTAAGGGCTTAACAATTGATAATGACCAGACGTACACGGTAACAGGCGTGATGCAGGACATTCCTGCACAATCACATTTGCGGGACATGAATATGCTGCTATCCATGAGCTCTAATCCGGAAAGTCGGTTGAATGGCTGGGGAAGCCATAATTTTAACACTTATTTATTGCTTAAAGAAGGTGTCGATCCCAGGCAGTTCGAAAAGAACTTCGAAACTGTTTTGCAAAAATACACAGCTAAATGGCTGGTAAGCTTCATGGGTGCCTCGCTGGATGAGATTCGCAAGTCGGGCAGCTACTTGCGTTACTCGCTTATTCCGCTGACTGAAATCCATTTGCATTCAGACCGGACGGCTGAGATCAATGTGAATGGCAATATTCAATACGTATATATATTCGCGGTTGTTGCTTTGTTCCTCCTGACCATTGCCTGTGTCAACTTTATGAACCTGGCAACGGCCCGCTCTTCGAACCGGGCAAAAGAAGTCGGCGTCCGCAAAGCGCTGGGTTCGGAGAGATCTTCGCTGGTCAACCAGTTTCTCACGGAATCGGTCATGCTTAGCTTTTTTTCACTGGCGTTGGCTGTTGCGCTAGCTTATTTCGCTCTTCCGCTTTTCAATAATCTGGCAGGCAAGCAAGTCGAATTTCCGATTGGGGAAGTTGGATTTTGGATAACTTTATTGATTACGGGCGGTGCTGTGGGTGTTCTTGCAGGGAGCTATCCTGCATTTTTCCTTTCGGCCTTCAACCCACTGAAAGTTTTGAAAAACAGCGTAGAGCTGCAAGGAAAGGGAGGCTATCTGCGCAATGCGCTCGTTGTTTTTCAATTTGTGATTTCGGTCATGCTTATTGTCGGCACCGGTGTTATTTATCGTCAGCTTGATTTTATACAAACTAAAAAGCTGGGCTTTAATAAGGATCAGATGTTGATCGTGAACGACGCTTATGCTCTCGATAATAAGGCTAAGGCATTCAAGGAGCAGGTAATGCGCCTTCCGAATGTGGAAAATGCCACGGTAACAAGCTTCCTGCCCACGCCATCGTCACGTACCGATAATACATTTTTTCCGGCTGGCCAGATGCAGCAAGACAAGGGCATTAGTATGCAGAACTGGGCTGTTGATTATGATTTTATAAATACTATGGGATTGCAAATGACAAACGGTCGACCGTTTCAGGAAGAATTCCCATCGGATTCATCCGGCATTATCATCAACGAGGCCGCTGCAAAAGTGCTCGGGTATGCTGAGCCCGTTGGAAAGAAGATATTCGGATATGCAGATCAGGAGCTAAAACAACGCATTGATTATACGATCATTGGCGTTGTAAAAAACTTTCACTTTGAATCATTAAAGAAAAATATCGGCGCATTGAGCCTGGTGCTTTCGCGCAGCAACGGAACAGTCGTTTTCAAATTGAATGGCAGCGATGTGGCCCAAACCGTTGATCAGGTGGAGCAGCTCTGGAAAAAAATGGCTCCGGGGCAACCGTTCAGTTACCGGTTTATGGACGAAGATTTTAACAATGTTTACCGCAGCGAGCAGCGCGTAGGGCAGATTTTCATCACATTCGCAACGATTTCGATCATTATCGGCTGTCTGGGATTGTTCGGTTTGTCAGCTTACACGGCTGAGCGGCGCACCAAGGAAATAGGTGTGAGAAAGGTGCTTGGTGCGAGCGTTGCCAACATTGTGGCTTTGCTTTCAAAAGAATTTTTAAGGCTCATCATTATCGCCATCCTGATCGGCATTCCTATCGCCTGGTTTGGGATGAACCAATGGCTCAACGATTTTGCCTATCACGTAGACCTGGCCTGGTGGATGTTCCTGGCAGCCGGGGCGATTGCTATCACCATCGCGTTGCTCACCGTCAGTTTTCAAAGCATTAAGGCCGCACTTATGAATCCGGTGAGAAGCCTGCGGAGCGAGTAGGGGGCTATCGGCAACCGGGTATGAGCGATAAGCTTTGCTTGCAAGTGGGATTAGACTTGAAATAACATTTTTCAAATATACACCTGACGGCCAACTGCCGGCAACCCTTAGCTATGCTCAAAAACTATCTGAAAATCGCCTGGCGGAACTTGCTTAAAAACAAGACATTCAGCCTCATCAACATTCTTGGTCTGGCGCTAGGAATGGCTTGCAGCTTGCTCATTATGCTGTGGGTTCAGGATGAAATTAAGATGGATCGGTTCCATAAAAACGACGCCAGGATTTTCACCGTCATGGAAAATCAGCATTACTCTGGTGTGATTAATACGTTCGCTTCGACGCCTGGAATTCTCGCTGATAACATTGTAAAAGACATTCCCGAAATTGAAATGGCCAGCCAATGGCTTTGGGAAGAAGCGCCTGTGCTTGCAGTTGGGAACAATTTTGATAATGAGAAAGGGCGCTATGTGCAAGGTGATTTTCTCAGAATATTCTCTTTCGACCTGAGCCAGGGCGATGCAAACACAGCATTGAAACGTCCGGATGGAATTGTAATTTCTCAAAAGCTTGCCCAGAAATACTTCAAAGGCCAGGACCCGATGGGAAAAACGATGCGCATTGACAACAAAGATGACGTCATCGTGACCGGCGTTTTGAAAGAAATCCCATCCTATTCATCCGTCAAGTTCGACTTTTTGATGAGTTATGACCGCTGGATCAAAGACAAGTCCTGGGCCAAAGAATGGGGAAATAATGGTCCGCGGTGCATAGTAATGCTGGATAAAAATGCAGATATCGATAAGGTGAACGCCAAGATCAAAGGTTATCTCAAAACCAAAAATAAAGACAGCAACATTGATCTGTTCCTGATCAACTACGGGCAATCTTATCTTTATTCTAAATGGGATTCGGGTAAACAAAATGGCGGTAGGATAGAATATGTGCGTTTGTTTACTATTGTAGCGATTTTTATTCTGGTTATTGCCTGCATTAACTTCATGAATCTGGCCACTGCGCGTTCGGTGAAACGGGCTAAGGAGGTGGGCTTGCGAAAAGTGGTCGGTGCTTATAAATCCAGTCTTGTAGGGCAGTTTATGGGCGAATCCATTCTCATTACATTGCTGGCACTTGCTTTCGCATTGATCCTGGTCGGGGTTCTGCTGCCTTCTTTCAACACGCTCACCGAAAAGCAGCTTTCGCTGAACTTCTTCAATCCTACTTTGCTGCTTTTGCTGTTGGTTTTGACAACTATAACCGGCGTTTTTGCAGGAAGTTATCCGGCATTGTTCATGTCTTCGCTTAACCCCGTCGTGGTGCTCAAAGGAGCGTTGAAATTCAAGCCGAGTGCTGCTTATTTTCGTCAGGGGCTGGTTGTTTTCCAGTTCGGTCTGTCGATTTTGCTGATCTTGTCCATGATTGTTGTCTATCGGCAAATTGAATTTATTCAGAACAAAAATTTAGGGTTTAACAGGGATAATCTGTTATACATCAGTGATATAGAAAAAGGGATGCCGAAGAATTTTGCATCATTCAAACAGGTTTTGGAAAATGAACCCGGCATTAAAGCAGTCACCGTATCGCAGGCCAGTCCTATGGATTTTGGCAGTTCAACCATGGGCGTAACGTGGCCCGGCAAGGATACCACGCAACGGATGTTGTTCAATGTCAACCCCGTTGGATTTGATTTTGTAAAAACGATGGGCGTTAAGTTGCTGGACGGCAGAGATTTTAACCCGCAGTTTGGCACGGATACATCCAATTATCTGATCAATGAAGCGGCCGCCCGAAAAATCGGCTATAAGGATCCGGTGGGGAAAGAGCTAACCATGTGGGGTAAAAAGGGCAAGATTATAGGGCTCATGAAAGATTTTCACATTGGCTCGCTGCACGTTGCCATTGAACCGCTCATTGTAAATCTTCAACCTAAAACTGAAAACTGGGGCGCCGCACTCATCATGACCGAAGCCGGAAAAACCAAGCAGGCCATCGCGAGCGTTGAAAAGGTTTACAGACAGTATAATCCAGGATTTCCATTCAAATATCACTTCGCGGATGAGGAATTTGGCAATCTTTACAAAGCCGAGAACGTCGTTAGCAAGCTCTCCAATTACTTTGCCTTTCTTGCCATTTTCATTTCGTGCTTAGGTTTGTTTGGGCTGGCGGCTTTTACTGCGGAGCAACGGACCAAGGAAATCGGCGTGCGCAAAGTGTTGGGAGCAAGTGTTACCAATCTTGTAGGAATGCTTTCTATGGATTTTGTAAAACTGGTAGCCATCGCCGCATTAATCGCCTTTCCAATAGCCGGTTACTTCCTCCAAAACTGGCTCGAAAAATACGCTTACCGCATCAAAATGGAATGGTGGTATTTCGTAGCAGCCGGAATAGCAGCCCTCCTGATCGCACTTTTCACGGTTAGCTTCCAGGCCATAAAAGCAGCTTTAATGAACCCGGTAAAATCCTTGCGCGGTAACGATTAGATAAACGGATTCACAATGGTCAAGCGATTCTCGATCACCTGGTTATGTTGTAGATCTTCGGAATACAGGATGCTGCAATTAGCCTCCAATGCCGATGCTACAATAATGGCATCGAATAATTGGAAATCGTATCGGCGGATCAAGGCTGCGGCTTTCTCTAGTATTCCGGTATCCATGGAAATGATTTCGCAGAACGTCATCAATCTGATACACTTCTCTAAAACTGCAATCTTTGACAACTTATGCACCCGTTTGGTAACGTTTAGATATTCGGATATAACCTGCGAGCTGATGGCCGGCTCGCTGGCTAACAAAGATTCACTGATATGTCGTTTCTTTTCGTCCGAGAAGTCATATATGTACACCAGGATGTTTGTATCCAGTGCAATGTTACTCATCGTAGTTGTTGGCTTCGTCGCGATCAAATTTAAAATTGCTCAGATCAACCAGATCATCTTTAAAGATCTCCCGGATTTGTTCAATTCTTTGTTTTCTGGTCTCAATGTCGGAGTCGAGTTGCTCGGGCATTTCAATTTCTTTGGCAATTACCTCAACCTGTTTTCCAATCATTTCGTTGGGCAGGTTCAGCGTGTAGGAGTTGCCGGTGGGGACGATTATTTGTCTGATCAATTCCATAGTTATGTATTTAGTGTTATCCAAAGTTAATCAAAAAATAGCACAATCATAAGTCAACATTCACACCCAAAAGCCATGATCAAAAACTATCTGAAAATTGCCATTCGTAGTTTGATGAGGAATAAGATTTTCTCCTTTATCAATATTGCCGGGCTTTCGCTCGGGCTTACCTGCTGCATGCTTATTGTGCTATATACAAAGGATGAAGTCAGTTTTGACCAGTTTCAGGCACATAAGGACCAGCTTTTCCGTATTAAGGTAACCATGTCGGACAGCCGTGAGACCCGGACGCTCGGCAGTACAAACGCCATTCACGGGCCGAGCTTCAAAGAGGAGATTCCGGAGATTAAGGAGATTGTGAGAGCGCAGAGCAACACGTTTGTGACGAGGAAAGGCAATGAGCTGCTGAGCGAAGATGTGCTGTTTGCCGATAACAACTTCTTCACGGTGTTTTCAATGCCGCTGGTTGCAGGCGATCCGAAAATGGTACTCTCCAATATAAATTCCATTGTTCTGACAGAAGAAATAGCTGAGAAATACTTCAATACAACAGATGCGGTTGGCAAGACAATGGAGCTGAAAATCGGCGATAATTTTGAGAAGCTGGTTGTGTCCGGCGTGGCCAAAAAGTGCCCGCAGAATTCGTCGGTGCAGTTTGGTGCTGTGATCCCATTTCAGTTGCAGGTCGTGAGAGGCTGGACGGACAAAGATTGGCTGGGTTTTTATATGAATACATTCGTTTTGCTGCATGATAAAGCCAGTTACCAGGCCGTTGTTCCGAAGTTAGACCAGGTTTTCAAAAGCAAATCAGCCGAGGAAATCAGCAAGATCAAGGACTTTGATCAAACGATCAGTTTTAGTCTGCAACCGTTCCTGGACATCCATCTCGACAACGAAGTAAGCGACTTGCGTAATGGCCTCGGACGCGGCAGCAGCGCTATTTACAGTTATATCTTATCAGGCATAGCCATTTTCATCCTGCTGATCGCATGCATTAATTTTGTAAATCTAACTGTTGCCCGTTCCCTGAAAAGAGCCAAGGAAATCGGCATTAGGAAGGTTGTTGGAAGTCAGCGGAAGCAATTGATTTATCAGTTTCTGGGTGAATCATTTTTTCTTTCGTTCGTGGCATTTGTCTTTGCAATTGTCCTGACGCTTGCTGTTTTGCCTACGTTCAATGAGCTGGCTAATAAGCAATTGGCGTTGTCATATTTGTTGGATAGCAAGCTGGTTTCCGGATATTTTGCATTGTTCCTGGTAACAGGGGCAGTGGCTGGCTTTTATCCCGCATTAGTGCTCTCCGGATTCAGCCCGGCGCAGACATTATACAACCGCACCAGGCTGACACAGAAAAACTATCTGACCAAAGGTCTGGTCGTTTTTCAGTTTGCATTGTCCGTTTGTCTTGTCATCGGGACGATTGTTATTTATTCACAATTTAAATATTTGACAAATAAGGATTTAGGTTATAACGACAAAAATCTGATGAGTTTCAGCCTGGGTCGGGGCCAATCCGGTGAGAAGTATCTGGCTGTGGTGAAAGAAGAACTTGAGAGCATTGCAGGCATAGAAGAGGTTGCAGCATTCAACGGCAATTATAACGGAACACTGGCCAATATCGAAACCGGGAAAATGAATTTTGGATACATCGGCGTGGACGATAATTTTCTTAAAACGTTGGAAATTCCGGTCGTTAGGGGACGTAATTTCTCGAAAAGCTTTCCTTCTGATCCTGTGCAGTCTGCGGTTGTGAATGAAGCATTTGTGAAAAAGGCCGGATGGCAGAATCCGGTTGGCAAGCAAATTAATTTCGAATGGAAAAATCAAAAACTGACGGTCATCGGCGTAGTCAAAAATTATCACTATGCCTCGCTGAAAGACACAATCCAGCCGCTGTTGATGACGCAAGATCCTAATTATGGGTTAAGCACCTTATTTCTCAAACTGAGCAATGGGAACACTGTGGAAACCGTAAAAACGGTTGAAAAAATATTCCGCAAATACGTCCCGTTTATGCCGTTTGAATATCAATTTGAGGATGCAAGAAACCTGAAACGCTACGAATCGGAAGCGAAGTGGAAGGAAATGATCACATTAGCGGCCATGCTGTCTATTTTTGTTTCCTGCATCGGGCTATTTGGCCTGGCGACGTTCAATGCAGAAACCCGGGTGAAGGAAATCGGCATTAGAAAAGTGCTGGGGGCGTCCGCCGCCAGCATCGCAGCATTGTTATCTTCTGATTTCATCAAACTTGTCCTGGTTGCCATAGTCGTTGCGTTGCCCTTTTCCTATTACGCAGCAGACACCTGGTTGCAGGATTTTCCTTACCGCATCGCCATTTCCTGGTGGTATTTCGCCGTCGCCGCCCTATTAGCCATCACCGTAGCCCTGTTAACCGTAGGGTATCAAAGCATCAGAACTGCATTGATTAATCCGGTTGAGAGTTTGAAGAATGAGTAAATCGCCAACCAGTCCATTACCGAACAAAAGTGTCCGAAACCGGACACTTTTTTTTGTTTTAAATCAGATATAATAGATTGATAATGAGTATTATATGATGCATATGCGTGGTGTGGTATAATTATTCAATAGACTAAAATATCTATTTAGCTATGAAAAATAAAATATCCTCTTCACCTCATGTTATCAACGTGTTTGCGGGTATCACGATTAATTAAGGAAGATTAGCCATGATCAAAAATTATTTAAAAATTGCCTGGCGGAATGTGCTTAAAAGTAAGCTCTTTTCCGCCATTAATGTGTTTGGACTATCCGTTGGGATGACTTGCTGCATGCTGTTGCTGCTATACATTCAAAGCGAGATCTCTTTTGACAAACATCATGAACACATCGACGACCTTTATCTGCTCCGCAGCGAGAATGTCCAGTCCAATGGTGAGACAATGGATAACCCGCGCGGCCCGGCCCCGTACGCACAGGCCATGAAAATGGAATTTCCGGAAGTGGTTCAGGTAACCAGGCTCTGGCAGAACTTCCTGGAAGACAAGTCGCTTTTTACGGTAAACGGGCAGGGGCAGGGCGAGAAGTCATTCTATGAAACAAATGGAATCCACGTCGATTCGACGTTTTTTGATGTCTTTACGTATGAATTTGTTGAAGGCAATCCGCAGACTGCATTGAACGACGCGCACGCGGTGGTGCTTTCGGAAGCAGTTGCTAGAAAGATTTTTGGCGGCGGACCGGCATTGGACAAGACGATCAGGATCGGAGGAAAAACAGGGAATAACGAGAATTTCAGGGTAACGGGCATTTTCAAAAATCAGGGTGGAAAGTCTCACATTGATGCGAATTATTTTGTCTCGATTCATGCTGGCTGGGTGGGCGATTATCTGAGGCAGTCGGATCTGAATTTTACAAGTAACAATATGTTTTATCATTATCTGCGTTTGAAGCCAGGCACAAGCGCAGAAAAATTTGGTCAGAAACTTCCTTCATTTATCGAGAAATATGCCCGTAAGGATCTGAAAATCGCTGGTTTCGATAAAAAACTGGCTTTGTTGCCAGTCAAAGACATTCACCTTTTCAATAAGATTGACAGAATAGTAACCAGCACGACAAGCACAACTTACCTGTATGTTCTTGCTTCAATAGCCATATTCACGTTGCTGATTGCCTGCATTAATTTTATGAACCTGGCAACTGCCCGCTCGGCAAAGCGCGCCGCGGAAGTGGGGATGCGAAAGGTAATGGGCGCAGGGAAAAGCGGTCTGATCGGTCAGTTTTTGGGTGAATCCATGGTGCTTACGTTTCTGGCGCTACTGGTTGCGGCCGCTTTCGTCGTTTTGTTCCTTCCCATTTTTAATCAGCTTGCGGATAAAGCATTGTCTTTATCGGAACTGTTCAAGCCTGAAATCATTGCCTCATTCGTTGTTCTGGCATTCATTACTGGCTTGCTGGCAGGCAGTTATCCCGCCTTTTACCTGTCTGTTTTCAATCCGCTGGATGTTATCAAGGGAAAATTTGTCAATTCGGTGTCTGCTACGGCATTGCGGAGAGGGCTGGTTGTGTTCCAGTTTGTGATCTCGATTGGTCTGGTTGTGGCAACGATGGTGATTCAGGGGCAGATTAATTTTATGCAGGAGCAGCCACTGGGTTTTACCAAAGAACAACAAATTGTAATTCCGTTCAGAAGTGAGGAATCGCGTAAAGCGTATACTGCCCTCCGTAACGAGATGTTGGAAAATAATCAAATCACCGCCGCGTCGGGGACAGCCTATTATCCGGGAATTCTGAATCCGAGTGATATGTCGGTATTTTTGCCCGGACAAAGTGTAAATGAAGACGGGCTGGTGAAGGCAAACTGGGTTGCGCCCGATTTCATGGAGACTATGGGTTTCAAAATGGCGGCAGGCCGGATGTTTTCGGCCGCATTTCCAGGCGATACCAACTATAAAATTGTCGTGAATGAAGCAACATTGCGGAAGTTTGCGATCCCCCTGGAAAAGGCAGTTGGGCAGCACCTGGACTTTAATTCGGGCGATAATGCTATCAGTTCGCTGGAAATTGTGGGTGTGGTGAAAGATTTCCATTATCAGGATCTGCACAAAGCCATTGAACCATATGCCTTTTTTCTCAGTGCAAATGCAAATCATAACTACATCATTGCCCACGTCAATACCAAAGATGTGAGCCGGGTGCTGCCTTTTATGGAGGCTAAGTGGAAGTCGCTGGTGCCGGGTGAGCCATTTACTTACACATTTCTCGACCAGGATTTCCAGAGCAATTACGCCGCTGATGCACGCACGGCAAGAATTGTGAATTCGTTTACTATCATTTCTATTCTGATTTCATGCCTGGGCTTGTTCGGTTTGGCGGCTTTTGCGGCGCAGCAAAGGATCAAGGAAATTGGTGTAAGGAAGGTTTTGGGCGCTTCCACTGGCAGTATTGTGGGGCTTCTTTCAAGTGATTTTATCAAATTGGTGATCATTTCCATGCTGATTGCAACGCCTTTGACCTGGTATATTATGAATCAATGGTTGCAGGATTTCGCTTATAAAATCAGCATTCAGTGGTGGATGTTTGTGGCGGCAGGCACATTGGCCGTGGTTATTGCCATGATCACCGTGAGCACGCATGCGATTAAAGCGGCGCTTACCAATCCGGTGAAATCTTTGAAAAGCGAATAAAATAACGATCAGCTGACATTCCCATGTTCAAAAACTATCTTAAAATCGCGCTGCGTAACCTTTGGAAAAGCAAGGGCTACGCGTTTATCAATATCGTAGGCCTGTCCGTAGCATTCTGCATCAGCGCTTTCCTGTTTCTTACGGCTTACTTCCAGTTGTCATTTGATAATTTTCATAAAGACAAAGAGCGCATTTATCAAACCTATTTTATGTCCAATGATCCGGAAAAAGCGCAGGCTTCCGGCTCGATGCCTTTTCCGCTGACGCCCGCATTGAAAGCGGAATTTCCAGAAATAGAAAGCATTACGCGAGTGGTGAATGGCAGTGATGTGCTGGAATACAAAGGGAAATATTTTGATAAACAAGTAATGTTTGCAGACCCTGATTTCCTGAAAATATTCACATTCCCACTTGTAAAAGGCACGACGGAAACGGCGTTGCAAGATTTGAGCAGCATTGTAATCAGCGAAAACATGGCAAAGGCCATATTTGGAAAAGAAGATCCGATGGGCAAGTCGTTGCAAGTTGGTTTGGATGAAAATCGTAAAGAATATGTGGTTACAGGCGTTTTAAAAGATTTTCCTGAAAACTCGACGATCAAATATGATGCATTTGTGCGAACAGAAAACGACCGGGGATATCAACAGTCGAAGGAGCAGTGGGACGCGCATTCACACAGGGTGTATTTAAAATTGACCCCTAATGCAGATCAGGCGGCGTTTGAAAAGCGGCTGAAACCATTTGCAGCAAAATACTTCGCAGATAATATTACCAGTTTAAAAAGAAAGGGTGCAAAGCCGGACGAAAGGGGTGACATTTTTGCAATCAGGATCCAGAGCCTGAAAAACCTTCGTTTCGATTCAAGGATATCAGGCGGTGGGGCGGCACCGATTGCGCTTGTATATGCGCTGATGGGAATCGGTTTTTTTATTCTTCTAATCGCTTGTATCAATTTTATTAACTTAAACGTCGCCCGGTCATTCATCCGGGCGAGGGAAGTGGGTGTCCGCAAATCGCTTGGCGCATTGAAAAACCAGCTGTTTTTCCAGATCTGGGGAGAAGCTGCCGTGATCTGCTTTTTTGGCTTCCTAACCGGTGTAATACTCGCTGTTTTATTATTACCAACCTTCAATGCCACTTTCCAAAGCAAGCTAAGCCTGGATTACATGCTGGAACCTGACAAAATTGCGCTGCTTTTCGGACTGTTTATTCTGGTAACATTGATCGCAGGCGGTTATCCGGCCTGGCAAATGTCCAAGTTCAACGCAGTGGAAGTGCTGAAAGGCAAAGTAACTTTGAAAAAGCCAGGTGTGCTTCGGAATTCACTCATTATCGCGCAGTTTACGTTATCAAGCTTATTGATTTGCAGCACAATAATTGCCGTTCAGCAGGTTAACCATTTGCGGACTCAACCGCTCGGATTTGATAAGGAGCAGGTGATCAGTATTCCTGTTGGTAATAAGATCAATGGCAATAAAGTCCTGCGGAGGTTGCGTAATGAGCTCGAAGGAGATCCTAATGTGCTTGCTATCAGCGGAAGCGCGGTTAACCTCGGTGTGGGCAAGGACAGAAGTACTTCCAGGAGCGTCATTGGATTTACATATAAAGAAAAAGAGGTCACAACTGACTGGCTCCCCATTGATTATGATTATCTCAAAGTATTAAATATCAATTTGCTGGCAGGGCGGGAATTTAGTCCGGCTGTTCCAAGCGACTCGCTGGATAGGGTGATTATTACGGAAAGTATGGCCAAAATGATCCAGGAAAAAGATCCGGTCGGCAAATATTTCCAGACCGATACGGCGGGTGTCAAATATCAGATCATCGGTGTGATTCCTGACTTTACCCTATACTCGTCCAAGAATGAAAAAAAGCCTATTACCATGCATTTGGGCGGCTCGGGGTCTGTGAATTATATTTTGGTCAGGATTACTCCGCAGAGTGTGCGCATGGCCATGGATAAGTTGAAAAGTGTTTGGAATGAAGTCGCACCCGAAACAGAATTCACTGGAACATTTGTGGACGAAAACACCAATTCCTGGTATCGCGAGGAAGGACATTTGTCGAAAGTTTTCAGCCTGGCATCGGGCATCGCAATAGTTCTTTCCTGCCTGGGACTGTTCGCCGTCGCATTGATCGTGATGGAGCAGCGGACCAAGGAGATTGGTGTGCGTAAAGTGCTGGGTGCCAGCATTGCGAGTCTGGTTTTTGTGTTGTCCAAAGATTTCGTCAAGCTGGTTTTGATCGCAATCGTCATTGCTACGCCACTGGCCTGGTTCTTCATGCAGAAATGGCTTGATAATTACGCCTATCGCATCGAAATCAACCCGTTAATCTTCGTTTTAGTCGGCCTGGCAGCTATAATGGTCGCCGTAGCAACAGTAGGTTTCCAAAGCATCAAAGCCGCATTGATGAACCCGGTGAAGTCACTGAAAAGCGAGTGATGCGGGATATAGCGCATTTGAACATTTTCCATTGAAAAAGCAATAAAACAGCCATGATCAAGAACTATCTCATCACCTCTCTCAGAAATTTACGGCGTAACTGGAATTTTACTTTGATCAACATTATTGGGCTTACATTAGGGCTGGCTTGTTGTTTGCTGATTTTTTTTACGGTCCGGTATGAGCTTAGTTTTGATCGGCATCATAAAAATGTTGACCGCGTTTACCGTATCCTGAAACATACGAAAGGGGAGGTGGACAAGGGATATAACACAGGGATGCCGCTTCCGGCTTTGGCAGCATTACGGAATGATTTTCCCGAGATCCGAAATCAGGTTTCCTGCACATATGCTTTACGCGGCGCACTGGTAACAATTGGCGAGGGGCCAAACAGGAAAAAGTATCCTGAGGACAATAATGCGGTTTCATTTATCGATCCCGAATATTTCAAACTATTCGATTACAAGTGGTTAAAAGGTTCTGCTGCCACTTCGCTGAACAATCCGGGCACAGTGGTGCTTTCCGAGAGCCAGGCGAAAAAGTATTTTGGGAATGCGGATCCGATGGGAAAAACCATCCGGGTTGAAAACCATAAGAATTTTATTGTTACCGGCATTATCCAGAACCCGCCTGCGACGACAAACTTCCCTTTCACAACCATGCTGTCGTTCGCGTCACTGAAAGATTATGGCTCATTTACGAACTGGGACGACTGGCAGAGCACTTACGGCGGTGGGCAAATGTATATGATGCTGCCGGAAAATGTGAGCGAAGAAAAAATGGAGCAGCAACTGGTTTCATTTGTCAAAAAATACAGAGAGCCAAAGGATGCGGCGACCGAAGAGTTTATCCTGCAACCTGTTAACGACATTCATTTTGATACTAAAACTTCAAATTATACCGGCAGAACGATCAGCAAAGGAATGATCTGGGCAATGGTTCTGGTAGGGTTGTTTATTTTAATTACTGCTTGTGTAAACTTTATAAATCTTGCGACCGCGCAGGCGCTCAGACGTGCCAGAGAGGTGGGCGTAAGAAAGGTGTTAGGCAGCACCAAAGGGCAGTTATTAAGGCAATATTTTTCAGAAACAGCGGTCATTACCTTTCTGTCTGTTATTCTCGCGCTGATCGTGGCGCAAGTTGTCCTGCCTAGTGTTGCCAACATTCTGAACATCAAAGCAGAAGGCGTTATTTTTATGACAGATGCTTCAGTTATGGCATTTCTAGCTGTGCTGACTATCATAACGACCATTCTCGCCGGTTTCTATCCTGCAATGGTGGTGTCGGGTTACCAGCCTATCCTTGCGTTAAAAGGCAAAATGCGGACGGTGGGAAGCGGACAGGCGAATTTGCGTTCGGGACTTATTGTGCTGCAATTTACAATTTCTCAGATCGTGCTCGTCGGAACATTGATTGCTTACAGTCAGATGAAGTACTTCCGTACACTGGATCTTGGTTTCCAGAAAGACGAAATCATCAGTATGCAGATTCCGAGCCAGGATCCGGGTGTTTTGGAAGGTTTGTATGCTAAGCTGGCAAATGAACCGGGTATTAGATCCATGAGTTTCAGTGCCTTTACCCCCATGTCGAGGAGCAATTGGCAAACGAGCTTTAAATATGAGAATGATGCTGAATTTCTTGATTACGAGATTGTTATGCGGCCTGCTGATACGGCTTATGTGAAAACTTATGGTTTGAAGCTCATTGCCGGTCGCATGTATTTGCCGGCAGACACCATGCGGGAATATGTGGTGAATGAGGCATTTGTAAAAAAATTAGGTTTCAAAAATTCGGCTGACGCGATCGGGAAGCGACTTACGATCGGTGGATCGGAGCATAAGCTGCCGATTGTTGGTGTGGTTAAAAACTTTAATACATATAGTCTGCACCGTGAAATTATTCCCTGCGTGCTTACCAGCGATCGCGGCAATTACCGCACATTAGGCATCAAGCTGTCGGAAAATGCGGATGCGAAGCAAATCGAGAGAATTGAAAAAGTTTGGTCTGCCACATTCCCGGATTATTTATTCAGCTATACATTCCTGGACGAAACGCTGAACAGTTTTTACGAAAAGGAGTCCAAATTGTTTGACCTGTTCAAAATCCTGACAGGAATCGCCATTTTTATCGGCTGTCTGGGCTTATACGGTGTCGTGGCTTTTATGGCTGAATCACGCACGAAGGAAATGGGCATTCGCAAGGCAATAGGTGCGTCGGCCTTTAATATTTTCAGTTTGTTTTCGGTCGATTTTATCAAACTGGTCTTAATCGCATTGGTCATTGCGTCTCCTATTGCTTGGTATGTAATGAAGGGTTGGCTGGAAGATTTTACGTATCAAGTGGAGATTAGTGCCTGGTTATATGTCGTTGCAGGCATCGGGGCGGTCATTATTGCATTGGTAACAATAAGTTTTCAGAGCATCAAAGCAGCTTTAGTGAACCCAGTTACATCATTAAGAAGCGAGTAACGATTCACCCAAAACTGCACAGGCAATGATCAAGAACTATTTGAAAATCGCATTCCGGAATCTCTCAAAAAACAAGATCTATTCATTCATCAACATTGCCGGGCTGGCCGTAGGCATCGCGGTCGCCATGCTGATCGGACTTTGGGTTTGGGATGAGCTGTCATTTAATAAATATCACAAAAACTACGACCGGCTCACGCAAGCGTACATTAGCCAGACATTTAATGGCCAAACAGGCAGCGGAAGGGCCGTGTCGCTTCCGGCGGTGGCGGAAATGGCCAACAAATACTCCGCAGATTTTAAACACACTTCCATGGCATCGTGGAATTTCGGGCATTTGCTGGCCAATGGGGATAAAAAAATCAACAAACCAGGCATGTGGGCGCAACCAGCCCTTCCCGAAATGCTTTCTTTGAAAATGCTGAAAGGCGACTTGAAAACAGCATTGAAAGAGCCAGGCTCGGTTGTCGTTTCAGAATCGGTTGCTAAGGCGCTTTTTGGTAAGGAGGATCCTTTGAACAAAACGCTTAAACTGGACATTAAGAAGGATGTAAAAGTGACTGGCGTTTATGAAGACATTCCCTTCAACTCCGAGTTTAATGAGCTCAACTTGCTGCTGCCCTGGAATGATTATCTGCTTGCCGAGAATTGGGTAAAAGAGGCTCAAACGCAATGGGGAAACCATTCTTTCCAGTTTTATGCGCAGGTTGCCGACCATGCAGATATTGAAAAGGTGTCCTTAAAAATACGGGACGTGGAACTGCCGCATGCTTTTTCGAAAACGGATAAACCACAATATTTTCTGCATCCGATGAGCCGCTGGCACCTGTATTCGGATTTTAAAAATGGCAAAAATGTTGGCGGCGGCATCCAGTTTGTTTGGCTATTCAGCATTATCGGCGTCTTTGTGCTGCTGCTTGCCTGCATCAATTTTATGAACCTAAGCACCGCACGGTCCGAAAAGCGCGCGAAAGAAGTGGGCATTAGAAAGTCGATCGGATCGTTGCGCAGCCAGCTGATCTTCCAATTCCTGAGCGAATCGTTTCTGGTGGTTTCCTTCGCATTAATCCTCGCTATTCTTATCGTTTTGGTTGCACTTCCTGCGTTCAATGACTTATCCGGCAAGCACGTCAGCTTTCCATGGCAGTACATACAGTTCTGGTTGATGCTGGTCATTTTTTCATTATTTACAGGTTTAATATCAGGCAGTTATCCGGCCTTTTATTTGTCATCGTTCAATCCGCTTGCCGTTTTAAAAGGCACATTTAAAGTGGGTAAATGGTCCGCTGTGCCACGTAAAGTGATGGTTGTGATGCAGTTCACAGTTTCTATTACATTAATTATTGGGACGATCATCGTTTTCCAGCAAATCCAGCATGCCAAAAACAGGCCGGTCGGTTATGACAGACAAGGACTTTTACAGATCAATATTTCACCCAATCTTTTTGGGAAATATTATCCATTGCGTGACGATCTGCTGAAATCCGGCGTGGTATATGAAATGAGCGAATCTTCAAGTCCTACAACCGGCATTTATTCCAATCAGATCGGTTTTGAGTGGGAGGGAATGGAAGAAGGTTCTGTTCCTTTGTTCGGGACTATTGCTTGCACGCATGACTTTGGCAAAACGATTGGCTGGAAAATCATTGAAGGCCGCGATTTTTCGAGGGAATTCTCGACGGATACAGCAGCATTTGTATTAAATGAATCCGCTGTAAAGCTGACCGGGATAAAGGATATTATTGGTAAAACGATCCGCTTCAATGGAAAACCGAGACAAGTAGTGGGCGTTGTTAAGGATATGGTTATGCAATCTCCCTATGAGCCCGCCGTCCCGACTGTCTTTCTAATGGATTACGAATGGGCTAACCTGATCAATGTTAAGCTACTGCCTGGCGCTCCCATCGAAAAGTCTCTCAAAAAAGTGGAAGCCATATTCAGGAAGCACGATCCGGATTCGCCATTTGAATTCAAGTTCGCTGATGAGGAATATGAAGCTAAATTTCGCGCTGAGGAACGGATCGGGAAGTTAGCAAGGGTTTTTGCGGTGCTAGCGGTGTTCATATCCTGCTTAGGTTTATTCGGTCTGGCCGCTTACACGGCTGAGCAGAGAACCAAGGAAATCGGCATCAGAAAGGCGCTAGGCGCCAGCGTTGCGCAAATGTGGGCAATGCTCTCCAAAGAATTCGTCTATCTCGTTATCATTTCCTGCGCCATTGCATCACCCATCGCATTGTATTTCCTGAGGGACTGGCTGAAAAAGTATGAATATCACATTGAGCTAAGCTGGGTCGTTTTTGCCGTCTCAGCCGTCACTGCCATCCTTATCACATTAATGACCGTAAGTTTCCAAGCTATCAAAGCCGCATTAATGAATCCCGTGAAGTCTTTGAGGAGTGAATAGGAGAATCTGGCTTGCATCTCTCCGGGTTGAAACCCGAAGGTAGGACATCGTCCGTGCCTGACGGCACTTACCAGGATGAGTGCCGTCAGGCACGGACAATATTGACGCCCCAGGTTTCAATCTGGGGACAAAAGCAAGGAATTAAATTCGCTATTGTCAATTGGAACAGGACCATTCATCGGTGCAAATGGACAGATCATCTGGTAATTGTAGCAGTTTGCAGACTGGCTTTCCGGTGCGTTAAACGTTTGTTGAAAAAGGGCCTCTAACCTACATAAAACAAACAATTTAAATATTAGAACCATGAGAAAGACCATCTTAGCAATCGCAACTATAGTAACATTGACCATTGGAAACAGCTTCGCGCAACGTTACGGACATGAAGTTCCGGCCATGAATAATTCACGCAGCGACAATGCTTTGGAAGAATACAAGATTAACAAGCTGGACCAAATTGTAAAGCTGACGCGTAAGCAGGAAAATAAGATCAAAAAGATCGAAAACCACTATGATCAGCTAATGTCTAACAGAAGATACAGCAGTTATCAGAATGCGCAGAAATTGGAAAGAGCCAAACAAAAAGACATTCTGGAAGTGCTGACAAAAGTGCAACGCCAACGCTTGTTTTCTTACCAAAACAGCTACAATAACGGGCGTTACAACCGAAGAGGTTAATCAAACCTAATTTAATAGCCTCGCTAGGTCTTGGAGAAAATATGCTTCAAGACTTAGCGAGGCTTCCTGTTTTTAGACGGAGTAAATAATCAAACAGCAGTAGTGAGGCCAGGCCAATGATAGCGAAAGAATACATCTCAGGAAGCTGGTTAATCTTATCTGAAACGATATAAGTGGGACGTGCCAGTTTATCAATAGCGCCCAGGATTTGCGAAGTTTGCTTGGTTTGACTTGGGGGTACAAATATGCATGCTAAGAATGCTAATGTCATACATGCGGCGATCCAAAACCATGTATTTCGGGATATAACGGGCTTGTATTCAATTGCTTTTGGGGCAGGTTGCAGTTTCAGCAATAAGTCGCTTGTAAACGAACCCGAAGGCTGTTCAGGAAGTGTTGTTTGCAGTAATCTCTTCAATGCAAGCTCCTCGCGGGAAGTGGCATGCTGTATTTCTGCCGTGACTTGTTTTACAACCTGCTGTGTGAAGTTTGCATCCGGTTTTTCCGGGGCAACTGTTTTAAGTAGGTTCCTGAACGCTTCTTCACTATGGTTTTCCATTTCCATGCTCCGCTTATAACAAGAATTGTAATTCTCTTCCTAATACTTTTCTGGCCCTGAATAACTTCACTTTAATGTTAGCCGCCGACAAGCCCGTGATTTCTTCAATTTCTTCAATCGAATTTTCATTCATATAATACAACGTAATCAGCAGCGACTCTATTTTCGGCAATTTGCCAATTGCTGCTTTAACAAATTTTTCCCGCTCCGCCGCCTGCATATACTCAATTTGAGGCGTTGCGTAGTCGTAAACATAGCTCTCAGTCAGTTCGTCGTCCAATGAGGAAAGCTGAATTCTGTGTTTTTGCAATTTAGAAATTGAGGTCCGGTAAACAATGGTGTATAGCCAGGTAGAAAATTTTGCATTGCCCTGGAACGAATCAATCTGCAAATAAGCCCTTACAAAGCTCTCCTGGGCCGCATCTTCTGCATCCTCCGCATTACCCAAAATCTTCATGGCAATGGTGTAGGTCATGTTTTTGTATTTATTAACAAGAAAAGTGAAGGAAGCCAGGTCCCCCTGTTTTACATTGTCAATATGGATCTGATCTCCCGGGTTTTTCATGCATTTTCTTTGCTCATCTGGTTATTAGACTGCTGCTACGGAGCAATGGTTACAGTGGAATGGGTTAATTTTTAAAAATATTTTCCCGAAAATCTGTAACCACTGTTGAGCTTGTATAGTCCAATATGTACAACTTTTCAACCAGACATTATCATGAACGGAGTTATCATTTCCCTCGGCGTATTTGCAGCTATTTTCGGAATAATTTATGTTTTTTTGGTGACAAGGCACCGCGAACGCATAGCACTAATTGAAAAAGGTGCCAACGCATCCATTTTTGAGAGTAACAGCTTCATCAGTTATCCGACATTGAAATTCGGGATGCTCTTCGTTGGAGTAGGGCTGGGTATTTTGACAGGCAATTTCCTAGAAAACTACTACGAATTCAATAGGGGCACCGCATACTTATCCATGACCTTTCTGCTAGGAGGCATAAGTCTTATCCTTAACTTCATAATAGAAAGGAAGATGATGAAATAGCATCTAGAATAATTTGGCATAGTACCTTGCATCACAAAGTACCTTTGTATATATTTGTTGCGTTGCCTGGTGTGAGTTAGGCGTTGGAGCGTCAGCAGCAAATTCTAAGATCATTTAGTAGCGGAAATTTTAAAAGAGTGGAAACTCTTACCGGAATTCCTATGCCTTTTTTTATCTGTTAGCCATAATTAATTAGCCATGAAAACTTTATTCTCAACTATTCTTGCAGCCCTCATTTACGGGCTCGTGTGCATGGGTTCCGCTGCTTTTGGTCAGTCCTTGCCCCCTGGCGGTAAAATTTCCGGTGCGGTATCCGACTCTGCAAGCGGAAAGCCGCTTGATTTTGTGACCGTTAATCTGATGCAAGGAAGTGCCGCGGTGAAAGCTGATTTTACAAAATCCGACGGGTCCTTTGCTTTTGAGAAACTGAAACCCGGAAAATATTCAGTAGTCCTTGTAGGCGTGGGCTATCATTCAAAAACCCTTACCGCCGATCTTTCCGACAGCTCAAACAATGCAATCAACTTAGGACCGATAGCGATTAGCCCTGCAACTGTTGGCTTGAAAGAAGTAACGGTTACGGCTTTTAAACCTATTGTGAAACAGGAGATTGACCGCATTACTTACGATTTGCAGGCCGATCCCGAAAGCAAAGTTTACAGTGTGCTCGAAATGATGCGCAAAGTCCCTTTCCTGTCAGTGGATGGCGATGAGAACATTTACCTGAAAGGCAATGCGGACTTCAAAATTCTGATTAACGGGAAACCGTCCAGTATGGTCGAACGCAGCTATAAAGAAGTGTTGCGAAGCATGCCAGCTTCTTCCATCGAACGCATTGAAGTGATTACAACGCCGCCAGCAAAATACGACGCGGAAGGATTGGCAGGGATTATTAACATTATCACAAACAAAAAAGTGGATAATGGTTACAATGGCACATTGAATGTAAGCGAACGTTTCCGCGTTGGCGGGCCGGGTTTCGGCGGGACATTTTCTGCAAAGCTGGGCAAATTTGGGATGACAGCCCTGGCCGGCGGCAGCATCTACGACACGCCGCTGACACGTACGCAGGTGGGACGGACCGCATTGGGAACGGAACCATCAGAATTGTTTCAGGAGAATTTTACAAGATCAGGAAATAAGAACGGATATATCGGATACGAGATTAGTTATGAGGTAGATAGCCTCAACTTATTAAGTGCCCAGGTGAATTTCAATGGGAGTAGATCTGATGGTTCGGGCAATCAGACTTCGGTGATCAACGTGAATGAGGAAGTGGTGGAGGGTTACCGCGTGAGAAATTACAATGATGGTTATGGAAAGGGAATGGACGCAGCATTGAATTATCAAAAAGGCTTTAAAGCAGATAAAAACAGGCTTTTGACATTGTCTTATCGTTACTATGGTTTTGATAATAACCAAAACAGCAACCTGCTGATTTCCGAAAGGATTAATTATGAAACACCCGATTACCGTCAGGTCAACGATCAGAGCTTCTCAGAGCAGACATTTCAGGTGGATTATGTATATCCGATTAAAAAACTGAACATTGAAGCTGGCCTGAAAGGCATTATGCGGGATAACAAGAGTGATTTCCAGTATAGCACCTACGATGCTGAGCGTAAGACGTTTGTGGTGAATACCGCCATGAGCAATATGTTCAATAACACGCAGAATGTCTTTGGGGCTTATAACACGTACCAATACAGTTTCAAAAACTGGGGCGTAAAGGCAGGCGCAAGGATTGAGCAAACCATCATCGATGCCGACTTTGTTTCGACCGATTCGGAAGTGAAGCAAAATTATTTCAATGTAATTCCTTCGGTTTCGATCAACAGGAAATTTAAGGATAATGTTGGTGTGAATTTTGGTTACACGCAACGCATTCAGCGCCCGGGAATTTATCAGCTCAATCCATTTGTCGACCGTACCAATCCGAGTTTCGAAAGAACAGGAAATCCGGACCTCCGGCCTGCGTTCGTGCATGATCTGCAATTGGGTTATAGCAAATCTAAAAAGGGCTCTATCAATTTCGGCGTGGGTTTTACACAATTTAAAGACCTGATTTTTGCGGTTGCCGTGTACAATCCGGAGACCGAAATCACCCGCACATCGTACGGAAATACAGGCAGGGCCAGGCTCATCAATGGAAATCTGAATATGAATTATCCGATCACCAAAAAATGGAATTTCAGCGCGAACCTGCGCATTGCGCACGGAAAAGTAACGGGCATCGTGAACGGCTCGACAATTACCAATAGTGGTGTAATGTATCAGCTGTCGGCTTCAACGGGTTACAAATTGGAAAAAGACTGGCGTATCAGTGCAAATCTGGTAAGTATGGGGCCAAGCGTGAATTTGCAAGGCACATCCAATTCCATGATCAGCCCGTCGTTCAGTGTGAATAAGGACATTATTAAGGATAAATTCTCGTTCTCCGCCGCCGCAAATAACCCATTTACAAAATTCAGAAAATACCATACAGAAACATCCGGGCCGAATTTTACATCCTTCAACGACCGGAGAGATTACTTCCGCTACTTCAATGTGAGCCTTAATTATAAGTTTGGCCGGTTGAAAGAAGCGATCAAGAAAAACAAGCGCAGCATCAGAAACGACGATGTTCAGAATTAATGTGGCTGACTGAGACTGAGTTCCGAGGTTTAAGCCAGGGAGTCTGTCCCGGCGCACAGGCGAACAACCATGTCCGTTATCGGACAATTGCTTCTGCTTTAAATTATTGATAGTCAATTGTTTATGCAGATGGCATACATTTATTGTCGTGCAAAGTCAAACGCCCAATAGCCATGTTTCAAAACTATCTTAAAATTGCACTCCGGAACTTGTTGAAACACAAGACATTCAGCTTCATCAATATTTCCGGAGTTGCCATTGGCCTTACTTGCTTTTTGCTTTTATCTCTTTATGTAAAAGACGAGCTGAGCTACGACCGTTTTCATGCAAATGCCGAGCGCATTTATCGTTTGAACCGGACGTTCCTTTCCAAAGACGGCACCGAATCGCTTCGTTTGGGACATACAGCCCCGCCATTTGCTCCATTGGTTAAGCAGGATTTTCCTGAGGTTGAGCAGGTTGTGCGTTTGCTTGAAATGGGCGGGCTGGTTGAGTATGGTGAGAATATTTATAATGAAAACGACGTTTTCGCAGCCGAGGCGAACATTTTTAAGCTTTTCTCTTTCAATGTAATCCAGGGTAACCCCGACAAAGCGCTTGAAAACCCCTTTTCCATCATGTTTTCCAAAAAAATGGCGGAGAAATATTTTGGCAAAGAAAACCCCATCGGAAAGACTGTTAAGCTCGAAAACCAGTTTGACTGCACGGTAACGGGTGTTTTTGAGTCTTTGCCATCTCAATCGCACTTTCATCCGGAAGCATTGATTTCCTTTTCTACACTGAATGACGACCGGGTTTATGGAGCTGAGGGTTTAAGGTCAAACTGGGGGAATAATTCGTTCTCTACATTTTTGCTTTTACCTAAAAATTATGATCCCCAAAAGCTGGTAAAAGCCTTTCCAGCATTCCAGAACCGCCATATCGATCCCAAAGCGTCCACTTACTCGGTTCTTAACCTGACAAAACTTACAGACATACATTTGCGTTCGCACCTTGACTCAGAAATTGAATCCAATGGTGATATCCAATATGTTTACCTGTTCTCGGCCATCGCGATTTTTATCCTGGTCATTGCCTGCATTAACTATATGAACCTTGCCACCGCACGTTCCGCTACGCGGGCCAAGGAAGTGGGGATGCGCAAAGTGATTGGCGCGGTAAGGCACCAGCTGGTGCGGCAGTTTTTGAGTGAATCTATTTTGCTGGTTGTTGTGTCGTTATTTTTTGCCATTCTGCTCGTCGTCATATGTCTCCCGTTTTTGAATGATTTCACGCAAAAACAACTTTCTTTCAATGCATTATTGGATCCTGTATTCCTGAGCATTGTGCTGGCTATCACATTGTTTACGGGCGTGATAGCAGGAAGTTATCCGGCATTTTTTATGACTTCGTTTCAGCCGCTAAGTGTTTTCAAAGGCCGCGTCGCTTCTGCATTGAAAAATGGAAAACTGCGTCAGGGCCTTGTGGTGACACAATTTGCGATTGCCGTTGTGCTGATCATTTGTACGGCGGTTGTTTATAATCAGATGAAATATGTAAAGAATTACAAACTGGGTTATTCCAAAGACCAAATGGTGCTACTGCGTGCCGGAAGTGATTCGGTCATTAACTATGAGAGCATTAAGCAGCAACTAAAGGCAAACAGTAACATTGTGGAAGTGGGACGATCGTCACGCATTCCTTCGGGCCGTTTGCTGGATTCCTGGGAGGCCTATGTCATGAAAGGCGATTCCATGGCACCTGCCGATATCGGGGTCAAATCGCTTTCGGTGGACGAGGATTTTATCCCCACTTACCAGATTGAAATGGCTGCGGGGCGGAATTTTTCGCGTGCTTTTTCAACGGATAAGACCAATGGCTTCATTTTGAATGAAACCGCCGTGAAGTTATTAGGCTGGAAGAATCCTGCCGATGCAGTGGGTGCGCGTTTCGGCTACGGTGAGATCCGCGGGCAGATCGTGGGTGTGACCAAGGACTATCATTTTGAATCTTTGCACCAGAAAGTCGCGCCTATTGTCATGTTCGCGCAAACGGACAGGCTGGGTTCGATGTCAGTGCACATTTCAGGCAGCAACATTAAGGATGCGCTGGCGCATATCGAGTCCGTTTGGCGAAAACAATTCCCTGACCGGCCGTTTGAATACGAGTTCCTGGATCAGAAATTCCGCGTTTTGTACGCCACAGAGCAAACCCAGCAGCTGCTTTTCGGCTTATTTTCAGGCATAGCGATTTTCATTTCCTGCATGGGCTTACTGGGTTTGTCGATCTTCATGGCGGAGATCCGGACGAAGGAGATTGGTGTAAGAAAAGTGCTGGGTGCATCCGTCACCAGTCTTGTGATTTTGTTATCCAACGATTTTATAAAATTGGTGTTGGTTGCCATTGTAATTGCTTCACCCATAGCCTGGTATGCCATGAATTCCTGGTTGCAGGACTTTGCTTATCATACAAATATACATTGGGGCGTATTTGCGTTTGCAGCCATTATTTCCGTGGCTATTGCCCTGTTTACCATCAGTTTTCAAAGTATAAAGGCCGCGTTGATGAACCCGGTTAAGTCATTAAAAAGTGAGTAAAATTTAAACCTGATCATATACATAACACATGCTTAAGAATTATTTCAAAATTGCCGTTCGGAATCTCTGGAAATACAAAACCAACTCTCTTGTCAGCATCATAGGGCTTTCACTGGGGATTGGTTGTTTCCTTTTGCTGGCCACCTATGTCCTGCACGAAGTCCGTTATGACCGCTTTCAGGTCAATAGTGCTGATATTGTAAGGGTGAATTTGTTTTATCAATCCGGAGACAGCGAGCCGGTGAATGTTGCAGTCACACCCACGGCAGTGGCTCCTGTTTTTGCGCGTGAGTTCGGTGAGATCAAAGAATCGGTCCGCCTTTATCCTTACAGCGGTGGGGGAGCAGTGGCCGTGAAATATAATGATAAGCTCTTCAATGAGAAGAAAGTCCTTTTTTCGGACGCATCCTATTTCAAGATTTTTCCTTCCGAGTTTATTGAAGGCGATCAGGCTACGGCGCTGGCGCAGCCTAATTCGGTGGTTATAGACCAAGCCACTGCCAGGAAATATTTTGGTGACGAAAGCGCGATTGGCAAATCGGTGTTGATGAACGAAAATCTGACCATGCAGGTAACCGGCGTGATTGCTGACATTCCGTCTTATTCACATATCAAATGGAATTGGTTAGGCAGTTACAGCACATTGCCCCGCTCCAAAACGGAAACATTTGATGCTGCCAATGAGTACACTTATTTGCAGCTGCAACCACAGGCGAACATGGGTGCATTGCAGGCCAAGGTGGATCAGTATGTTGCCAAAAACCTCAATAATCCGCAGGACCCTTCTACAAAGCTAAGGTTTGAAATGGAAGCATTTAACCGCATTCACCTCTATTCCAACGTTTCTGCTGGCTTGGAGGCTTCCGGCAACTACAAATACGTTTATATTCTCTCCGGCGTCGGGCTGCTGATTCTGCTCATTGCTTGCATTAATTTTATCAATCTCGTCACAGCCAGGTCTGTCGTTCGCGCACGGGAAGTAGGCGTTCGAAAAGTGATGGGGGCAGACAGAATGCAGGTTTTTCGTCAATATTTATTTGAATGCGGCCTCATTACGATCCTTGCGATTGTGACAGGGCTGCTTATTTCCTTTCTGGGTTTTCCAATTCTTAGCAACCTCACAGAAAGCGCGTTAGGGTTGGGCATCTGGCCGGCTTATTCCGTCATCCTGCTGATGATCGGCTTGGCTGTTGTTGTGACATTGTTGTCGGGACTTTATCCGGCCGCGGTGCTTTCCGGGTTTGAGCCTATTAAGGTGCTGAAAGGAAAAATCCTGGCAACCAATAGTGGCTCCGGCTTGCGCAGCTCGCTCGTTGTTTTTCAGTTCACCGTTTCGATCCTTTTCATCATCGGGACGATCATCGCCAACCAGCAGCTTCATTTCATTCAGAACAAAAATCTGGGTCTGAATCCTTCGCAGATCATTGTTGTAGACATGGGCACCGGCATTTCCACCGGGAAATTGACGACGATCAAAAACGAATTGCTCAATAATCCCATTGTTAAGTCGGTCACCGCCTCTTATGATTCGCCGCTGAATGTGCAGGGCGGCTATACCATCACGGCCAGCGACAAACCGCAGAATTTCCAGTTGAACATTACTGCCATTCCAGTGGAAAAAGATTTTGTGCCGACACTAGGAATGCAGCTCGTTGCCGGACAGAATTTTAACGACACTGATATTTTACAGGCAACAGCGGATTCGGCGGCGTTAAGAAAGTTTGCATTCATACTCAATGAGTCTGCAGTAAAGGCGCTGGGCTGGACGGCGGAAACAGCCATAGGCAAATTGGTCAGTATGAATGGCAGGGAGGGAGCAGTAAAAGCAGTTGCCAAAGACTTTCATTTCAGATCATTGCACGAAAAAATAGGTCCCATCGCCATCATTCCGGAATACAATTATTTTGGAAAAATAATGGTGAAAATTGCGGGTAACGAATCGACGCAAGCCGTAGAACTGCTCAGGAAAAGCTGGAAGGAAAACTTCCCGATGCGCCCATTTGAATATCACTTCCTGGACCAGGAATTTGACGATATGTATAAAGCCGAAAACCGCATTTCCTCCATTCTCGCATTATTTTCGGGTATTACTATTTTTATAGCATGCCTGGGGCTGTTCGCATTAATCGCTTTTATCTCAGAGCAAAGGACCAAGGAAATCGGTGTCAGAAAAGTGCTGGGAGCTTCGGTGGCAAGCATTGTCCTGTTGCTTTCGAAAGATTTTGTGAAACTGATGCTGATAGCCATCGCAATCGCCGTTCCGGCTGCTTGGTATGGCATGAACAAATGGCTCTCCGACTTCGCTTACCAGATCAAAATCAGTCCTTTCACATTTGTATATGTCGGGCTTGCAACCATAGCAATCGCCTTATTCACAACCAGTTTCCAAAGCATCAAGGCCGCTTTGATGAACCCGGTAAAATCGTTAAAAAGTGACTAAATAAACAAGCCAATGCTGCAAAACTATCTCAAAATTGCGCTGAGGAATCTTGCCAGAAACAAGACTTACTCTTTTATCAACATTTTTGGACTGGCGGGCGGAATGGCCGTTTCCGTGCTGATCCTCATGTTTGTAATGCATGAGTTTAGTTTTGATAAATTTCATACAAACCACGACCGCATTTACCGAGTCCTGGCGCGGGTGAAAATGGGCGACACGGACCTGCAGTTCAATTCATTTTCGACAAAACTCGGTCCGTTTTTAAAGGAGTATAATCCACAAGTAAAGGATTATGCACGTGTTAAAACCATAGTGGATAAGGTGGTTATCAAAAATCCTGAAAAGCCGTCACAAGTGTTTTTTGAGCAGAATGTAATGTTTGCTGATCCCTCATTTCTGCGGGTGTTTACATTCAAACTGAAAGAAGGAAATCCAAAAGCGGTGCTGGAAAATCCCTTCGACGTGGTCATCTCGGAGCGTGCTGCTGAAAAATATTTCGGAGCAACAGGCCCGATCGGCAAAGCATTGATCTACGAAGGAAAACATCCGTTGCGTATCACCGGCGTTGCCGAAAATCCGCCTTCCAACTCCACTTTCAATTTTGATTTTATACTCTCGTCGCTGACATTTCCTGCGCTGAGTGATCATAACAAAAATGCCTGGGATAATGCGGGTGCATTCAACACTTACCTGCTCCTGGATTCTGAGCAGTCGGTAGCGGCGGTGGAAAAGAATATCAAACGGGAAGGCATGCGCACAGGCGCATTTGACAATGAGGCCACTTACGTGCTGGAAAGCTTCGCTACAACGCATCTAGGAAATAATTTCAATGAATCCGGCAACTCGAAGCTGATCTCGATTTTTGCAGGCGTCGCTTTGCTGATCCTGTCACTGGCGCTTTTTAACTATATGAGCCTTACAACCGCCCGTGCCACTTTGCGCGCAAAAGAAGTGGGTGTTCGCAAGGTGATAGGCGCGGGTAGAAGTGGCCTTGTCCGTCAGTTTTATGCCGAATCGGTCCTGGTTTGTATGCTGGCGTTTTTGCTAGCCTTCATCTTTGTATATCTGTGGCAGCAGCCTTTTTATGACCTGCTGAACCTGCAAATAGATGCCTCATTTCTTATTTCTCCGTCATTTTTAGGCTTTTTGGTGATCCTGTTATTGTTATCAGCATTAATGGCCGGAAGTTATCCCGCGTTGATTTTATCTGGGTTTGCACCTTTGGATGTGTTGAAGGGAAGATTTGGAGGAAATCACAATGGCGCTACATTACGCAAGTTTTTTATGGTTTTCCAATTCACGGTTTCCATAGCGCTGATCATTTGCAGTTTGGTCGTGAAAAACCAGCTGACATTTATGCAAAACAAAAAGCTAGGCTTATATAAGGATCAGATCCTGAGCATTCCGCTTTCAGCAACGGTTGCAAAAAGTTACTTTCCGCTACGGGATGAAATAAAACAACAGGTTGGTGTCCGGAATGTTACCGTAACCAATGCCGGGCTTTTCAAGGGTTTTAATATGTGGTTTATCAAAAACTTTACCACAAAAATGGATGTCGGGCTGGCAAACATGGTCACTGATAATCAATTTGTAAAAACGCTTGGTCTGAAATGGAAAACAGAACCGGTTGCGGGAGTGATGAAAAACCGTAAACACGTGTTGCTGAACGAAACGGCTATTAAGGAGCTCGGTATCAAGGGGAATCCGATCGGTCAAATGTTGGGTGAAACGGATGAAATCGCCGGCATTGTGCAGGATTTTCATTTCACTTCCTTGCAAAACGGCATTAAGGCCATGGAATTAGTAGTCGTGAGCGACACCACGAACATTCTCAATTTTCCGGGGTCGAACGGTGTGCTCTATGCCCGCCTGGACCCGGCTGCGAACATTCAGGATAAAGTAGCATTGATAGGGAAGATTTTTAAAAAATACGACCACGAAAAGCCATTCGAATATTATTTCCTGGATGAAGCTTTCAATGAAACATTCAAAACGGAGATCCGGATGTCGACAATGTTCTCGGTCTTTACGGGGTTGGCAATTTTTATTGCCTGTATGGGCCTGTTTGGTCTGGTAACCTTTACGGCTGAAACCCGCACCAAGGAAATCGGCATTCGTAAAGTGCTCGGAGCGTCCGTTTCAGCGATAGTCGCATTGCTGTCCAAAGATTTTGTAAAACTGGTTGTGATTGCAATTGTACTGGCCGTGCCGGTTGCCTATTATTTCATGGATAAATGGTTGCAGGATTTTACTTATAAAATTCAAATGCCTGTCTGGATATTTGTCTCAGCAGGCAGCCTTGCCATTGTCATTGCATTGATTACCATTAGTTTCCAGAGTATCCGGGCCGCATTGATGAACCCGGTCGAATCTTTAAAAAATGAGTGAACAGGCCCAGCCAAAAACCTGAACCTATGCTTAAAAATCATCTCAAAGTTGCATTGCGGACCATTTTGCGTTATCGCAACTACACCATCCTGAACGTCCTGGGTCTGTCTGTTGGCGTGGCCGCCTGTTTGTTGCTTTACGTCGTATATTCCTATGAGTCAGGATTTGACAAATTTCACAGCAAATACGACCGCATTTACCGGATTGTAAAGCAAACGGATTACGCCACCGGACAAACCGATTATACGCCTGGAAGCCCGCTGCCCTTTTACGCAGCATTAAAAGTGGATGTCCCGCAATTTGAAAAGCTCGTGCCTGTCTATGGCACGCTCGAACCGCAGGTCACGGTGCTGGGCAAGGATGCCAATAATCAAACTTCCGAAAAAAAATATTACGAGGATGATGACGGCTTACTTACTATTCCTGAGTTCTTTGACGTCTTTGATTTTCCATTTTTAGCTGGCTCAAAAACGGTTTTAAAAGACCCGAATATGATCGTGCTTTCTCAGCGGCGTGCCGAAAAGTATTTTGGCAACTGGCAGGAAGCCATGGGACAATTCGTAAAGATCAATAACAAAACAGTGATGAAAGTAGGCGGGATCCTGGCCAATCCGCCGATTAACACGGATTTCCCCGTTGACATTGTGGTTTCTTATGAATCCAAAAGGCAGCAGCCTCAGTTATTTGGCTTCGGGGGTTTCGAAAGTTGGGGCGGCACAAGCAGCAATGATCAGCTTTTTGTGCTTCTGCCCGAGAATGTCGCGCCAGCCAGCATTGACAAGCTTTTGGTAAAATTTGTTTCAAAACATTACAATAGCAAGAAGGATAATTTTAAGATAAAGCACTTCCTCAGCCCGCTCGCAGATCAGCATTATGACGACCGTTTTGTCAATTATTCCGACCATATCGTTGCCAGAAATGTGCTTTGGACGCTAGTGGTAATCGGAATTCTGATCATTTCCATGGCATGCATCAACTTCATCAACCTGGCAACTGTGCAATCTGCGCGTCGATCCAGGGAAGTGGGTGTACGGAAAGTGCTGGGCAGTGGACGTTCGGAATTAATGCGCCAGTTTTTGAGCGAAACGGTGCTGATCGTCGGTTTCGCGGTTGTGTTGGGCGTTATGATTGCAATGATCAGTATGCCGCTGTTGGGAAAAATTTCACGTGTTCCGGCCGAGCTGCCGGTTATTCAAAATCCTGAACTTTGGCTTTTTATTGTTGCGCTCGCCCTGGTAGTGAGTTTCGTAGCAGGGTTTTATCCGGCTGTGGTCATGTCTGGGTTCAGGCCTATCGAAGCAATAAAAAGCAGAATCGCGAACCGGTCTTTTGGAGGTGTTTCTTTGCAAAAAACGCTTATAATTGTCCAGTTCGGCATTTCTCAGATCCTGGTGGTGGGCACTATTGTGACCATTGCGCAAATGAAATACATTGGAAACCTGGATCTCGGTTTCGTGAAAGAAGGCGTTTACACGGTTAATCTGGACGAGGCTTATAAAACCCGTTTTGAAACATTACGGAATGAACTCCTGCAAAGCCCTGACATTTCTTCGGTGAGCTTTTCATCGGACGTGCCGTCGTCAGACGACAACTGGTCGGGCAATTTTGCGTTTGATAACAAAGGGAAAGATGAAGATTTTCAGATTTTTAACAAATTTGCAGACCATCATTATTTCCAGACTTACGGGATCGAATTTGCTGCCGGAGCCTCATACAGGCAAGGCGACTCGACGGGTTCATGTGTAGTTAACGAAACGCTGCTTCACAAATTCGGCATTAAGGATCCTAACCAGGCCATAGGCAAAAATATCCGCATGGGCGGCGGCCAATGGCAGCCTATTGTGGGTGTCGTGAAAGATTTCAAAGCCAATTCAGCGCGCGATGCTGCCAAGCCGATCATGATCATGCCGATGCCGCAGTATTACTGGCAGGCAGGCATTAAGATCCAGACAAAAAATGTATCGAAGGCCGTGGCGGAGATTGAAAAAATATATGGCCGTGTATTCCCTGAAGTGGCATTACAAGGGAAATTTTTCGATGAGAGCATTGAAGAGTTTTACAACCAGGAGCGGCAACTCAGCCTGTTATACCAGATTTTTGCCGGGCTTTCGATCTTTATCGCCTGCCTGGGCTTATTCGGTCTTGCTACATTCATGGCACAGCAGCGGATGAAGGAAATAGGCGTCAGGAAAGTGCTTGGCGCGTCGGTTTCAAGCATTGTAGGCTTGCTTTCCCGCGATTTTCTGGTTCTTGTTTGCATTGCGATTTTGCTGGCATCGCCGGTTGCCTGGTATTTTATGGATAAATGGCTGCAAGACTTTGAATATAAGATCAGCATCAGTTGGTGGATGTTCGCCGTCAGCGCCGCATTAGCCATTGTGATCGCATTCACGACAGTCAGTTTCCAGAGCATTAAGGCTGCATTGATGAACCCAGTGAAGTCGCTGAGGAGCGAATAAATGCAAACAGATAAAAAATCAGCTGTTCGATTTCGGACAGCTGATTTTTTATTTTTAGTTATAAATATTTGATAATCAATCGTTTGTTTTCTATTTGAAATTTGGCACATATGTTTTGATTGTGCTCAGAGCGCTCAGCGAGCGCTTCCTCTATAATTTTTTCGACTCATAACCATGCTCAGAAACTATCTAAAAATTGCCCTTCGGAATTTGTGGAAGCACAAAGTGTTCTCTTTTATCAATATCATGGGACTGACGGTCGGGATGTCGGCCTGTTTCCTGATATTTCTTTATGTGAATTTCGAACTGAGTTATGACGCGTTCAATACCAAGTCTGATCGCATTTACAGGCTGGTAACCGATATCAAAACGCCTTCGGAGACTATTAATGCGGGTATTACATCTTGGGCGTTTGCACCGAACATTAAAAGTGATTTTCCCGAAGTGGAAGCTTTTACGCGGGTGAGCAGCGGCAGCTTTTTAGTAAGAAAAGGGGATATTAAATTCCAGGAGGAAAGAACGCTTTTTGCAGATTCAACCCTGTTCCGGGTTTTTGATTTTAAACTAATCAAAGGAGATCCTAAAACCGCTTTGAAGGAACAATTAAGCATTGTTTTTACAGAAAAAGCGGCTAAGAAATATTTCGGAGACGCAGATCCCATTGGCCAGACATTGTTGCTTTCGGGCGAGGGCCTACCAGCTAAGGTAACGGGCGTAATGAAGGATATTCCTGAAAATTCCCAGATCAAAGGCGATATGATCCTGTCGATGACAACCATGACGCAGCGCTTCAATAAAGGACTGGACGATCAATGGGGCAACTTCGGCGCTACAACTTATTTGTTATTAACTCCCGGTGCAACGAAAACGGCGCTTGAACGCAAATTTCCTGCATTCTTGGAAAGACGCGCAGGGAAAACAATGAAAGAGTCACAAATGTATTACAAGCTTTTCTTGGAGCCGCTTCGCGATGTTTACCTGAAATCGACCCGGGACACCGAAGAGTCGGGCAGCATGAATAATGTGTACGTGTTCTCGGTTGTGGCTATTTTTATTTTGCTGATTGCCTGCATTAATTTTGTGAATCTTACCACGGCGCGTTCGGTGGAGCGGGCAAAGGAAGTAGGGATACGTAAGGTTGTGGGCGCGCCTAAGATGCTTGTAGCGAGGCAGTTTATTAGTGAATCCATTCTTTTATGCTTGATCGCATTTGTCTTCGCCGTTGTGCTTTCCACGGCATTGATCCCGCTTTTCAATAACCTTTCCGGTAAAATCATCAGCACCGGAATTCTGGATAACCTGCCTTTTGTAGCTGGTATGTTCGTCGCTGCTGTGATCATCGGGATTGTAGCAGGGATATATCCGGCTTTGGTTTTATCTTCATTCGAGCCCGTGGTTGTATTGAAAGGTCGTTTTACGACAAGTGTGAAGGGGATTTTGTTGAGAAAATCATTGGTAACCATTCAATTTGCGATATCGATCGCATTGATCATTGCGACCATTGTGGTTTACATCCAGATGGATTTCATGCGGAACCGCGATCTTGGGTTTAGTAAAGACCAGATGATGATCGTGAACTCGCAGGGCGATCCCAAAAAAGACGCATTCAAGCAATCCCTGGCGGACTTGACTGGCGTAAAGTCGACAGCAACATCTTCCAGCGTGCCGGGCAGCGGTAATCCGGGCGCATACTCAGAAATTGAGAACAAAAGCGGGGATTTGCAGATCGCAAACCTGGACCTGTATTTCGTTGACTTTGATTATATCCCGCAGTTTGGCCTGAAAATGGCTGCCGGACGTCCGTTTGCAAGGGATTTTGGAACCGATACTACGCAGGCAATGGTGATGAACGAAGCCGCCGTGAAGTTGTTTGGTTACAGCTCCCCGGAAGAAGCCATTGGCCGCAGGTTTAAGCAATGGGGCCGTGAGGGCAAGATTGTGGGGGTTGTCAAAGATTTTCACTTCCGGTCTTTGCAGGAAACGATTAAGCCATTGACCATGCGCATCGAGCCGCGCGGCAGCGAGTTGGTTTCCATCAAAATCGATGGAAGCAACATTAAGGAAACCGTTGCGGCTGTGGAGCAAAAATGGAAGACGGTCATGCCAAACCGGCCATTCAGTTATTATTTTATGGATGAATTTTTCGACCGGCAGTACAGGAGTGAAGAGCGTTTTGAAAAGCTTTTTTTCAATTTTGCTATCCTCGCTATCTTCATTTCATGTCTCGGATTGCTTGGCCTGGCCTCTTACAGCACCATGCAGCGCACAAAGGAAATCGGCGTGCGGAAGGTAATGGGCGCCTCCACAGGCAGCATTGTGGGATTACTGTCCAAAGATTTTTTGAAATTAGTGCTCATTGCATTTGTGATCGCCTCACCAATAGCATATTACGGAATGTACCGCTGGCTGGAAAACTTTGCCTATAAGACTGACATTTACTGGTGGATCTTCGCAGTTGCAGCCTTTTTATCAGCGGCCATCGCATTCGCCACCGTGAGTTTTCAGAGTATCAGAGCGGCGCTGATGAATCCGGTGAAGAGTCTTCGGAGTGAATGATTATTCAATGTGTGAATGAGTGAATTTATTTTTTATGCTTCGGAATTATTTTAGGATTGCCTGGCGGAATTTGGTGAAGAATAAGGTCTACTCGGCTATCAATATGACCGGTCTGGGGATTGGTATGGCTGGGGCTATCATTATTTTTCAGCTGGTTTCCTATCATTTAGGTGTTGATAAGCATCATCGGCAGGCGGATAAGATCTTCCGTATGGTGGTTGATCTGCATTTGGAGGATGGTTCCGTCGAGCATGAGAAGGGCTCGGCTTTTCCTTTGCATACGACACTCAGGAAGGAGTTTGCAAATGTTTCGCATGCCGCTTACCTGGCTCAGCGTGAATTAACGCTCAGCATTGAGCAGGCCAACAATTCCAGGAAATTTTTTGAAAAATCATCAGCTGCTTTCACAGATTCTGAATTCTTTAAAATCTTTGATTATCATTTTGTTGCCGGTAATGCAGCAGTTTTGAACCTGCCGGGACAGGCCGTCCTGACGGAGCGTTACGCAAAAAAATACTTTGGAAAATCAAATCCGATGGGCCGCCTGATCCGGATCAATAATGCTGAAAATGTCACAGTTGCTGGCGTTATCAAGGATTTTCCGGAGCAAACTGATTTCAAAAAAGACATCTTTGTTTCGCTTCAAACTTTAAAGAAGCTGATTCCCGAATATGGTTATGAAGACTGGGGCTGGATCGATAGCAACCGGGAAACGTATGTGAGCCTGCGTTCCGAAGAAGATAAGGAAGCTTTGGAACAACAGCTAATCGCATTTGCGAAGAAGATTCACGGTGCGGACAGCAATGTGTTCCATTACCACTTGCAGCCGCTTGCAGACGTCCATTTCAACATCAGTTATGGTGGTAAGATTAAATACTACACCATTATAATGCTTGCAACAGTTGGTTTGCTGCTGATACTCATTGCTTGTTTCAACTTTATTAACATTACAACCGCCCAATCTTTAAAGAGAAGCAAGGAAGTGGGAATCCGGAAAGTGCTTGGCGTTTCGCAATGGCAGGTGTTCTGGCTTTTTATTCATGAAGCCGCTTTGTTTACGGGCATATCATTCATTCTGGCCATTCTGCTTTCCAAGTTGCTGATGCCAACAATCAGTAATTGGCTGGAAATCAATTTGGATATCAATGTATTTGCCGATTTTCAGCTGCTCGCATTCAGCCTTGCGCTGTTGATTTTTGTCGTGTGCATAGCAGGCATTTATCCCGCATTTGTTATCTCAAATTTAAATCCGGTCCGGGCGATCAAGGGTCTGGCGGTTGCTAACGAGCGGGGTTCGTTTTCCGTGAGAAAGTCGCTTGTAGTAGTGCAATTCAGTATTTCCTTTGTTTTGATCGCTGTTTCAATGGTAGTCATTCTGCAATCCAGATATTTGAAAAATAAAGATTTGGGCTTAAACAAAGAGCTGATCCTGCATGTAGGACTGCCCGATACAGGAACTACTCAAATTGCAGCGCTAAGCAACGAAATTCCTAGGATCAAAGAAGTTGCCAGCATATCCTTTTTTAGGAATCCACCTTCATCGCAAGCAGGCAATGGCGGCAGCATTAAATTTGAAAACCGCGATTGGGAAAAGTTTGTGGCCCGGTCCAGAAGCGCGGATAACCATTACGTGGCAACTTACGGGTTGAAGCTTGTTGCCGGTCGCAATCCGATTCAGTCGGATACGCTTCATGAATTGCTGATCAATAATAAGTTAGTAAGAGCATTGGGGCTGAAATCGCCTGAGGAAGCGTTGAACAAGCGTCTGGTGGTGGGTGATATGGATAATAAAACGGGCGTGATCGTTGGTGTTTTGTCCGATTTCAACAATGCAGATCTATATTCCAACATTGAACCAACCGTCATTTATGCATCTAAAAAGCATTACCGCAGCGCCGGGATCAAGCTGCAAAATTTAAGTGCTTCGACGATTCCGGACATTATGAAAGTCTGGCAGAAACACTTTCCGGAATATGTGTTCCAATATAGTTTTTACGACGAAGAAATAGCAGGATTTTACAAAAGAGAGGAGTTAGCCTCCAATCTTACCTCCATGTTTGCGCTCTTATCTGTATTCCTGTCCTGCCTCGGACTTTTCGGTCTGGCGCTGTTCTCCATTGAACAGCGCACCAAAGAAATCGGCATCCGCAAAGTTTTGGGCGCATCCGTCGCCAGCATAACCACCTTGTTATCCATAGATTTTTTGCGGCTGGTGGGCATAGCAATCATTATAGCGAGCCCGGTTTCCTATTATTTTATGAACAAATGGTTGCAGGATTTCGCATTCAGGATCGACATTGAATGGTGGATCTTTGCTGTTTCCGCACTGCTGGCCGTAGCCATCGCTTGTCTCACCGTCGGCTATCAGTCCATCAAAGCCGCGCTTGCGAATCCGGTGAAAACATTGAGATAATAAATGAAGTGATCATCACTAAACAGGTCCGACATGATCCGAAACTATCTGAAAATCGCACTTAGGAATCTGCTGAAAAACAAAGGTTACTCAGTAATTAACATTGGTGGATTAGCTATCGGCATGGCGGTTGCCATGCTTGCCGGGCTGTGGATTTATGATGAATTATCATTTAATAAAAATCATGAAAACTATGACCACATAGGCATGGTTGTCGTGGATCAAATGTTTGGGGGTGAACTGCAAAAGTCCAAATCGGTGCCTTACCCGTTGGTAGCAGAGTTGAAGAGCAATCATAGCGAGAGTTTCAGGCATATTGTGCCATCTACGCATACCAGTGAGCATATTCTCACCGTAGGTGATAAGAAACTGAACAGAAAAGGCCAGTTCATTGCTGCGGAAGGTCCCGAAATGTTGTCCCTGGATATGCTCAGCGGCACCCGGGCGGGATTGCAGGATCAGCAGTCTGTAATGTTATCGGCATCGGCGGCAAAAGCGCTTTTCGGGGCGAAAGATCCGTTGGACAAGGTGGTTACGGTTAATGCTGACCTGCATTTGAAAGTCTCGGGCATCTATGCAGATTTTCCTCGTAATTCGCAGTTTGACGATGTTCAGTTTTTGGGAAGCTGGGATTACTTTATTGCCAAAAATAGTTATATGCGTGAAAAGCAGTGGGATAACCATGCTTTGACCATGTATGTACAAATCAAGCGGGGGATCGATTTTGCGAAGGCTTCGGCGGCGATCAGGGATTCGGAGTTAAATGTCATCCGGAACATGGATAACATGAAGAACGAGGTGGCTACCAACCCTCAGATGTGGATACACCCCATGAGAGACTGGCATTTGTATTCCAGTTTTAAGAATGGTGAAGTCAGTTCAGGTCCGGTACAATTTGTATGGCTTGTGGGCATAATCGGCTTTTTCGTTCTTTTTCTGGCATGCATTAACTTTATGAATCTGAGCACGGCCCGCTCAGAAAAGCGTGCGAAAGAAGTAGGCGTTCGCAAGGCAATCGGTTCGCTGCGGTTGCAATTGATCGGCCAGTTTTTCACGGAGTCGTTTTTGATTGTAATGCTTGCATTTGGGTTTGCCCTACTGATGTTGGATTTGTCGTTGCCGTGGTTTAACGATCTGTCTGCCAAGGCAATGACCCTGCCGTTTAGCAACTCCTATTTTTGGTTGACGAGCATTGCATTCATCCTCATAACAGGCATTTTGGCAGGAAGTTATCCCGCATTCTATCTCACTTCTTTCCAGCCTGTGAAAGTGTTAAAGGGAAGCATTCTCCACGTCGGCCGATTTGCTTACATGCCTCGTAAAGTGCTGGTTGTTATACAGTTTACAGTTTCAATCGCGCTTGTGATCTGCACCATTATTATTTATAGCCAGGTAAGGTTTGCCAAGAACCGTCCGGTGGGTTACGCGCGTGAGGGATTGCTGATGATTGAAATGAAGTCGGATGATTTTTATGCAAAATCGGCCCTCATCGGCGCCGAATTGAAAAAGACAGGCGTTGTGAAGGAAGTCGCTTTGTCCCAAAGCCCGGTTACCGACGTCTGGTCAGCAAACGGAGGTTTCAGCTGGGAAGGTATGACGATGGAAAATCCGCCGGGATTCAGTACGTTGACTGTCTCACATGAGTATGCAGACGTTGTGAACTGGAAATTTGTTGCAGGCCGTAATTTTTCCAAAGATATGGCCTCCGATTCTGCCGGTTTCATTATTAACGAGACAGCTGCCAGGTTGCTGGGTTTTAAGCAGCCAGTCGGGCAAACCGTAAGTTGGCAGAGCCAATGGATGACCGATAATATTAAAAAGAATTTCAGAATTTTGGGTGTGGTTGAAGACATGGTGATGGAATCCCCGTTCCAGAAAGTTGCGCCTAGCGTCTTTTTCCTTTTTGGATCTCCCAATTGGGTCAATATCAGGCTGAACGATCAGACCAGCGCCAGCACTGCGTTACCGAAGATCGAAGCGGTTTTCAGGAAGCTGACGCCTACTGTGCCGTTTGAATACAAATTTGCCGACCAGGAATATGATGCTAAGTTCCGGTCCGAAGAGCGTATGGGCAAGCTGGCTGGTTTCTTTGCTTCGCTTGCAATATTTATCTCCTGCCTCGGGCTCTTCGGGCTGGCATCATTTGTGGCCGAGCAACGGACGAAAGAAATAGGGATCCGCAAAGTTTTGGGCGCTTCCGTCCGTAACCTCTGGCAAATGTTGTCGCAGGATTTTGTGAGGCTTGTGATCATTGCGGTTGTAATCGCGACACCGGTCGCATGGTATGCGATGCACGAATGGTTGATGAAATACGCTTATCGCACCGAAATTTCGTGGTGGATATTTGCTGGTACAGGCGTAGGTGCATTGGTAATCACGTTATTAACCGTCAGCTATCAGGCCGTTCGTGCAGCATTGCTCGATCCTGTGCAAACATTGAAAAATGAGTAGGGTGGGGAGCACCGTTTAATAACATTGAAATAATTTTTGGGTAGAAAGTTTTAGTACAAACGTCTTTATCTTGCAAGGTAATCCTTCATATAATTGCGTTATGCTTAGGTTTAAGGCCACTTTTTACATTGCAATCTGCCTTTTCACATTTCAATGTCTGCGGGTGAACGCGCAAAATGGAAATGCTTTGCCCTTTGGTTTGAAAGCAGGGCTTGAAGCCGGTGCATACATTTCCTCCCCCGAAAAAACTCCGTTTTGGCTGCGTACCAACCAGTTCGGCATTGTGCCTAACACCGGCCCTGCGGGACAAATCCAGGGCACGATTCGAAAAGACTATGTATTTTTTGACAGCCTTTCTAACCGTCCGCAAAAAACAGATTGGGGATTTGCTTTAAATCCTGTCCTCAACTACAATGAGCAGGATCAGTTTAAGGTTCTGTTGCCGGAAGCGCATGTGAAGGCGAGGTTCAAAATGCTGGAAATTTATGCAGGAAGAAGGCGTGAAATGATGGGACTGGGCGATACGACATTATCATCCGGGTTTTATGCAGGCTCGGGCAATGCCCTGCCTATTCCAAAGGTCCAGATCGGAACAATCAGCTTCGTTCCCTTAAAATTTACGCGCAACTTTCTAGCTGTTCACGCAGGCTTCGCGCATGGCTGGTTTGATACGGATTATATAAAGGGCGTGAGACTTCATCAGAAGTTTATGTATCTGCGACTGGGCAAGCCCATGTCAAAAAGTAAATTTTATTTCGGCTTAAATCATAATGTGCTTTGGGCCGGGCATTCCGAGGAGCTCAAAAAGCATCCTGAACTGGCAGTGAACGGCGAATTGCCATCGTCCTGGAAGTTCTATCCCAATGTGGTGCTGGCTTACACTCCCAAAAACTGGTTCACCAAAAACGGTTACGGTTCTTTTGACAGTTACCGTTTAGGTAATCATTTGGGAAGCTATGATTTTGCGTTTGAAACTAAGGTTGGCGACAAGCAGCTGTTTGTGTATCATCAGCATCCGTTCGAAGATGTATCGAGTATGCTTTTCAAGAATGTGCCGGATGGTTTGTATGGTATTAATCTAAAAATGAATTCATTACAGAATAATGTCGGCTTTGCCCTGTCGCGGGTTACATTAGAATTCTTGTCCACAAAAGACCAGTCGGGATCCACATTTTACATTCCCGGAAGCACATATCAGGGCGCGGATAATTATTTCAACCACTCTCAATATTCCAAAGGCTGGTCTTATTTCGACCGGACCGTGGGCACGCCGTTTATTGTGCCTGGTAAGGATATGGACCAGTCAAAGAAGACGAGTACACGCTATTTTCCCAGCAACCGTGTGAATGTTTGGTATGCAGGCGTGCAGGGAGGCTGGGGGAATGTGCTTGCGCTTACATTGAAGGTTTCGTATAGCCAAAATTACGGGATGCCGGGCGAAAATTTCAAGCCGGTTCGCGGGCAGTTATCCACTTATTTAGCCGGCGAATACGCATTTCCACATTTGAAAAAAACCAGTCTGACAGCAAAATTCGGGCTTGATAATGGCAGTTTGTTTGTCGATTCTGCGGGCGGTTATTTCGGCATTAAAAGAACCTGGTAGGAAGTTTTTTAAGGGCTGTTCAAAGGCGAACAAAGTTGTCCGATTTCGGACAACTTTGTTCGCCTTTTTGTATATAAGAATTTGATAACTAATTGGTTAAGTTTTGGCATAAGTTTGTTGCTGACTCAATCTTATCCCTATCTTCGCTATGCTCAAAAACTACCTGAAAATTGCTTTCCGCAATATATGGAAAAACAAGGTTTTCTCCGGCATCAACATTGTCGGACTCGCCATTGGGATGGCTGCTTGCATTCTCATCATGGTTTTTGTGTTTTACGAGTTTAGTTTTGATAAAATCCACTCTAAAAACATTTACCGGCTCGATGAAGTCCAGAAGTTCAAAGGCATGGTCGCGCCTCAGAAAGTGGCGCTTTCGATGTTCCCGATGGGCCCCACACTCAAAAATGAATATCCCGAGATAAAGGATTTTGTCCGCATCAGTAAGTTCGACAATGTTCCGTTGCTGTATCAGGAAAAGAAGACCGAAGTTCCCCAAGCGCTGTGGGTTGATCCGAATTTCCTGGAAATGTTTGATTTTAAACTGCTTGAAGGGCAAAAGCAAAGTGTGTTGAAAGAACCCAATACAGTGGTTCTCTCCGAAAAAAGTGCTGCGAGCTTATTTGGAAAACAAAATCCGATCGGGAAGTCGGTAATCCATTATGGCGGGGATACATTGACCTTCAAAGTAACCGGCATCATGGAAAATGTTCCGGCTACTTCGCACCTGCAGTTCGATGCATTATTTTCGTTCAGCACCATCACGCGCCCGGATTATATGGACAATTGGGGTGGCAACTGGCTGGTAACCTATTTAGAACTGGCTCCTGGTGCAGATATAGCAGCATTAGAAAAGAAATTTCCTGCTTACCTGGGCAGGCACATGAGCAAAGAAGGCGCCAGCTATTATGAGC
Source organism: Dyadobacter alkalitolerans DSM 23607 (assembly GCF_000428845.1). Lineage (GTDB taxonomy): Bacteria > Bacteroidota > Bacteroidia > Cytophagales > Spirosomataceae > Dyadobacter > Dyadobacter alkalitolerans. The sequence goes on from NZ_AUAS01000017.1 coordinate 51,096, forward strand.
TCTTCTTGCAGCCGCTTTCAGATGTCCACGCCAAATCCACAGAAATCACCCACGATTATATCAATTATCAAAAGTTTGACCGTAGTTACACGTATATATTTTCTGTCATTGGCATCATTGTGCTCGTGATAGCCTGCGTCAACTTTATGAACTTGTCCACTGCCCGCTCTACCGGCCGGGCAAAGGAGGTCGGGATCAGGAAATCCATAGGCGCGCAGCGGTTTCAGCTTGCCGGTCAATTTATCGGAGAGTCGATTTTGCTAACATTTATGGCTTTGGTGCTGGCAGTTGCGATGGTGAAGTTGCTGATCCCGGTAGTAAGTAATTTTAGCCAGCGCGATCTTGATTTCGCGTTTTTTACCAATCCTTCATTGCTGGGAAGCATCCTGCTCGGGACTATTGTGATTGGCATATTTTCCGGCTTGTATCCCGCCGTATTCTTGTCTTCGTTTCAGCCTATCGCGGTTTTGAAAGGCACATTAAGAACCGGAAAGGCGAATTTCAGGAACCTGCTCGTCATAGCCCAGTTTTCGAGTGCCATTTTTCTCATCATTGCCACCGGCTTCGCCGTGAAGCAACTGCGTTACATGGAGCAGAAAGACCCGGGGTTTGACAGGGAGCAAGTTGTGATCATTCCGCTCGACTCCAAGTCGGGGCCAAAGTATCAGGCCCTCAAACAGGAGTTGCTAGCCAGCTCATTTGTATCAGGTGTAACCGGTTCGCAGCAGCGCCTGGGCAATAACTTACATCAGACCGGCGTAACTTTTCATGGTGAAGGGCCTGAAAAACAGATCGCATCTTCGCAAGTGGTCGTTGACCCGGATTATTTGTCTTTATATAAAATCAAGATCATTGCCGGCAGGAATTTCCGGGATGATGAGGGCGATAATGCAAAGGCTTACATTGTTAACGAGTCCCTGGCCAAAGAACTTTTAAAGGACCAGCCTAAACTGACGCTTCAAACACTGGTAGGGAAGCATTTCGGCTTCTCCGGGATGGATTCGGCTGGTGTGATCGTTGGCGTAGCGAAGGATTTTAATTTCAATTCACTGCACCATAAGATAGAAACGCTTTGTCTTTTTAACCAAAAGAACTGGGGTTATGGAGAGATGTCGGTGCGTATAAAAGGCAATGATGCCAAGCGTGCTATTGCAGGCATTCAGGGTGTTTGGAACAACATTGTGCCGCAGCAGGAATTTAAGTATTCTTTCCTTGACGATCATTTCGCAACATTATATAAAGCTGATAGTCAAGTTAGTGAAATTGTTGGCATACTGGCTGCCCTGGCTATTTTCGTTTCCTGCCTGGGCTTATTCGGGCTTGCGTCCTACTCGGCTGAACGCCGGTTCAAAGAGATCGGCGTACGGAAAGTGATGGGCGCTTCGGTGGTCGGCATCATCGCACTGCTATCTAAGGATTTTCTAAAACTCGTTATCGCTTCCATTCTGATCGCTTCGCCCATCGCCTGGTGGGCCGTAAGCACCTGGTTGAAAGACTTCGCTTATAGGATTGACATTGAATGGTGGATTTTCGCGCTGGCTGGTGCGCTTTCAGTCGTGGTTGCGCTGCTGACGATCAGTTTCCAGAGCATTAAGGCGGCATTAACAAACCCTGTGAAGTCTTTACGAAGTGAGTAACCTATAATTTTATTGCTAAAAACACCTCAGCTATGTTGCATTTCTAACCTTAAACAATCATGAGCCATATCGCCATCCCGATCCCGCCGCTTCAAGGAAAGCAGGAGATTAAAGTTGAAGTAACAATTAATGGTATCAAGCAAAATTTGTTTTACCGTGTTGAGCTTTTTTATTGGGAAGACTGCTCAAATCCGGTCGCGCATCGTGCTGACTGCATTAGCGAAATGCTGTCACATCACGATCCGGATTGGACGGTTTACTATATAGGCGCCCCCAATGATGATTTCGTTCCCATTACTTTCGTGAAAAAAGAGAGCCGTAACCTGCTTAGAGAGGCAATTGCATAGCTTTTGAACTAAGCAATTCATATTTTAAATCTTTATTTGCATCATTGTTGCAATATTTAATCCTATGATTCTATATTTGCATCAATGTTGCATTTAAAGATTTTTTTATGAAAAAGCATTTATTCAAAACACTTTTCACAATCGGACTGGTTTTCGCACTCGCTTCCTGCGACAAGGATGACGACAATCCGGTTACTCCTGCTGCGCAAAGCGAATTCAAATTCATCCGGATCCTGGTCAATGATGAGAGCAGCAAGGAAATCTCACTTGTAGATCCTGTTAAGCTGACTGTCGAAAAATTTGAAGCGCAGTTTCCTAAATCGGCCTTGTATGGAACGCAGGCAGGTCGTTTCGGTGCTTTGGTTAATGGTGCCAATAATTATGTCCAGTTTTTTGATACTGGTTTTGAAGGCCACGGCGACCATGTGGATGTGAAAGGAACCCCTAAGTTCGGCGCATTGACCGGAACAGGGAACAAGCCGACGCATTTCAAGAGCAAAAGCGATGAGGTCATTACTTTTAACGACGGGGACGGCACACTGGCCATTGCCAAAGAGGCAGACTTCCACACGCCGGGTGCTAAAATGACGGTTATCAATGCCGGAAATGTTGCCCACCACGGCGCAATGACGAAGTTTGATAACGGCACTTATGCCATTACCGTGAAAGACGGCTCGGTAGCGGGCACATTGCCTGAGCGTGTGAAAATCATCGACGCTTCCGGTAAAACGCTTTTTGCTTCCACGCTCGCAACCAAAGGCATTCATGGCAACGCCACAAACGGTTCGGTTTCCTTATTTGGCTCTTCGAGTGGTATTTTGGTTGTAGAACCAACTGGAAAACAAAGACTCATTGCACATCCTGCCGACTTTGGTGACGCATGGTTTGGTTCGATACTGGAAGCGAAGGGAGCCGGAAAATTCATCGGTTACACTGCCGCGAAAGGCGCTTATCTGATTGATATCACGGCTAATACAGTAACGCCCATTCTTGCCAATACAGACATTATGCAGGCAAAAGTCGATTATGCAGGGAACAACCTTGTGATCCTGCTGCACAGCGGCGAAGTGCAGATTTTCGACTTAAAAACAAATGCAGTTAAGAAAACAGGATCGGTCATTCCTGCAACTGCTAAAGACGAAACACAAAAGCCGCAACTCGAAGCAACAACACGGTTTGTCTACATTACCCAACCGAAAAGCGGAGAATTGCTGCGGATCAACACCGAAGATTTTTCCAAAGTTGAGAAAATCAAAGTTTCAGCAACACCATATCGTTTAAGTGTCCTGGGCATTGAGTCAGACGAAAGTCATTAGCCATGATAAACCTTTCGGGTCGTCATGATCCGGAAGGTTTTTAAATGAGAATCTCATCTTTTGACCTTGCCTTTCGCATCTGCAAATTGGAGAAAACCCCAATATTCAGGGAAATGCATGTCAATAATGCCCTGCGGCGACCATACCCAATTGTATTCAGGCAGGACTTTGCCCGTTTCAGGATTTCTTTTCCGGGCGTATTTGCCATCTTCGGCTACATGGTGCTGCCAATTGACCCGGGAAAAATTAATGCGCCATGTTGAGCCAGGAATGGGAATCACGGCAGGCACATTCTCATTCGACAGCGATGCGAACGGGATAGCGATTTCCAAAGTCCAGCGCTTATCCTTATCGGTGGCAACATTAACCGTTCCTTCTATGCTGACCGCCGATCTGAGGTCTTTTATATTCCATTTCAGTTGCGCACGGCCGCCTTTTTTGTAAGTTTTGGGTAAAAAAAGATCAAATGTATTGTTGATCGCATTGACTTCCAGCTCATAGTAGTTTGCGCCGTCTCCATCAGGATCAATGAACACTTCGAAGTCATTTTCTAGATAAACGATCTGGTCCTTTTTATCCTGGTAAGCCCAGATATGCTCTTCCTCGATAACTGCCGCAACGTATAAATACTGATCGTCCCACAGCATTTTGGCTTGTGTATGCTGGTAGGGAAGGGGTTTTTTGTCGCCTTCAATGTCTACAAACCGCGCGGTCCAGGGTGCTTTTTTCCAGGCTCGCTCGTCGAGCTTGCCATCAATCCGGATTGGACTGGCTGCTTTTTGGCAAATGTATTTTTTGGGAAGATCGTCTTGGGCAAATCCCCTTGTTAATGTGAATAAATGGGCGAAAAGTAATAATGATGTAAGGTTCAGGTAATTTAATTTCACTTGCTTTATTGTTTGTCAGTAGCCACCAGATCACTGGCTCTCATAGGATTACTTAATAACTTCTCAAATGCTTTCCAGCGTTTTTCCTGGTCCTGGCCGGACGTTTTCTCAATGTAGTTTTTGACCAGGTCCTGTCCGTAATTGTAGTTGATCACATAGCTTCCGTATTTTTTGATGAATCTGAGATAATCCGTCGCGCCCTTTTCGGTCAGCAGGCAATAGTCTGTTAGCCAGCGCAATGCGTCCTTGTCATTCATGGATTTATTGATAAGTCCTCTGGCAACTTCATTCCGGGCATAGTTCAGGGCTGATCCTATTTTAAGCGCTTCGAAATAAAGATGCGCGCCGGTGGTGTCGATACCCGCCAAAGGCATCAGAATTTGTTTGCAATATTGCTCTTGAGAGTCGCCGGGAAATGCGATGGAGATGCCATAGTTCGCACTTCCCTCGGCAATGAGCGACTGCGGACTGAATAGCGGATACAGTGAAATTTCTTGCGAACCCTGATCGTGATAAACATTTTTCTCCAAAAGCACATTGAACACATGATGCCCCGGATAGCCTTCATGGCAGGCAAGGTCAATGGCCCTCTGGATAAAGATAGGCTGACTGACATTGATCTGAATCAGGCTTTGGTAATTGCCTTTATACCAGTTATATCCCGACCACGGCTTGTCCGTCACGTATTCAAGCTTGAAATTCTCACCCGCAGGCAATGTGTAATGTTGGAGGGTTCGTCGCCTCGCTTCCGCAATCGCAACCTGAAAGACCGTGTCAATCTTATCTTTTTGGATTAAAAATCTGGCAGCTAGCTTCTGAAACCGATCCGGAAGCGCACCCTTGCCCGGTAAGATGGCGTCCATTTGTGCAATCAGGTCCTGAAAATGCTTTTCATTGTAAATCGGTGCAACGGCGTCAAACAGATCCCTGGATTCTGTATCAAATGCATCACGGTCCCCAGCAACGATTTTTATCCGGCGTTCAAAGGCCGTAAGCTGTGACCCTAACCACTCAGCGCGCTGGCCAATTGTGTCGTTTTTTGTATTGGTTAGCAGGTCAGTAACCCGCCTTTTAAGCTCTGTAATCCTGAGGGTCAGACTGTCTTTGGGGAAATTAGCAGTGTCCTTTGCCGCTGCCGGTCGCAACGAGTCCGGCCCGTAATATGCATCTACAAAGTCTGCATCATATTGACCAATTGTAAGGCCAAGTGTGACATATTCCCGACCGATCTGTTTTAGTTTTTCCCCATCATCCGATGACTGCTCTTTGAAGCAGGAGAGTATTGTACATACAACAATGGATGTTAAAATACTTTTGAAGGTCATTGTAATAAATGATTTGGTTAGATGCCGATCCCACATTGGGTGTAAATTACACACATTGATTGGAAAGGGAACTGGAACAATATTAATAAAACGGAAAATGCCGGATATAGCCGGATGCAAATCCAGACAAATAGCTACCTACATGACTGCCAAGCAAACATACACAGAAGCAACACTTGTATCCCTTCTGAAATCCAACGATCGTAGCGCCTTTGAATATTTGTATGATAACTACTCTTCGGCGTTATATGGGATCATTGTCAAGATTGTGAAAGATGAGGAACGCGCCTGTGATGCTATGCAAGATACATTTCTGAAAATTTGGAAGAATATCGGCCACTACAATTCTGAGAAGGGAACCCTTTTCACCTGGATCCTGAACATCGCGCGTAATACTGCCATTGATAAGCTGCGTGTAGAAATGAAAAAGGAACGCGTTATCCAGCTGGAACTTGTCCGCGACGGGGATCTTATTTCCTCCACGATTTTTAACCCGCTTCCGGCGACAATGGATCTTCGCTCAATCGTAGAGCGACTGCTTCCTGAGCGTAAACTGCTTATTGAAATGGTGTACTTCCAGGGATATACGCATGAAGAGGTTTCAGAGCGGCTTAGCCTGCCTTTGGGAACCGTAAAGTCACGAATCCGGAAAGCTTTGCGAGAACTGCGTGAGATTTTCGAGGTCTGCGCTCCGAGGCCCATCTATGCTTGATATCAAGCTAACATTATGTCTACATCACGCTGCTTTATATTTTTAATTTCGTGAACACGAGCGCGGTCGGTAAATATGCAATTTTGTGCATATGTGTATCAAAATGTGCCTGTGCAAGGTGGAAGCGCCATCAATATGACTGTGTACGGTGGTACGCACGATGTTAGGCAGACGCACAGATTCTATTTTCGTTTTTACGATAAAAATAACAACGAGATAGAAAATGAGCGTGTTACCGTTGATATGGAACCCTGACGCGCAAAATCCTTATCGTGAGGTAACAGCCGCTTATTATTTGAGAGCCCTTCATCCGTAATTATCGGGTGAAGGGCTTTTCTTTTGTAATATGTTTCTAACTTTCCGGCACATAAAAAGGCAGCAGTGACGACGGATATTCATTTCAATAAGCAGGATTTTGGTGCTGATTTCAGTTGGGGAGTCGCTACGGCAGCTTACCAGATCGAAGGGGCGGTAGATGTGGATGGCCGTGGCCCGTGCGTCTGGGATCAGTTTGCTTCGATAAAAGGCAAGATCAAAAACGGGGACAATGCACGTATTGCCTGTGACTTTTATAACCGTTTCGAAAGCGATATCGAGCTGGCTCATGCCTTGGGTTTCAAGGAATTCAGGTTTTCGATTTCCTGGTCACGTATTTTGCCAAAAGGTCACGGCGAAGTGAATGAAGCCGGGATTTTATTTTATAATAAACTGATAGACAAATGCTTATCACTCGATATCATTCCCTGGATTACGCTCTATCACTGGGACCTTCCGCAAGCACTTGAAGATCTCGGCGGGTGGAAAAACCGAAAGATTCTGGAATGGTTTGAGTCATACGCCACGATATGTGCAAATGCATTTGGCGACAGGGTCAAAAAATGGATTGTGCTCAACGAGCCGATGGCTGTTGCCGGATTGGGTTACACCACAGGATTACATGCGCCGGGAAGGAGAAGTATAAGCAACTTTTTGCCCGTTGTACATCATTTGGCCATGTGCCAGGCGATCGGCGGTGAAGTGATCAGGCGCAATGTTGCAGATGCTTACATTGGAACAGCCATTTCATGTTCCTATGTACATGCAGCTAGCGCGAGCTTCCGGGATGTACGCGCTGCCAAACGCGCCGACGCATTGATGAACCGACTTTTCATTGAGCCCGCATTGGGAATGGGCTACCCGGCGGATGCGTTCCGTTTTTTAAGAAATATCAAACGCTACATGCAACCCGGCGATGCCGAAAGGCTCAAATTCGACTTTGATTTCATTGGTATACAAAACTATTTCAGTGTGGTGGTGCAGCATTCTTATTTCGCACCCGTGGTTTGGCTGAAAGAAGTTCCTGCAAAACTCAGGAATGTGCCGGTAACGGCCATGGGCTGGGAAGTAAGTGGTGACGGAATGTATCACATTTTGAAACAATTTGACGCGTACGACGGAATCCGGGAGATCATTGTTTCTGAAAACGGCGCCGCTTTTCACGATCAGGTTGAGGGGGAAAATGTTCATGATCCTGAGCGAACGTCATTCTATCAGGAATATCTGGCGGCTATATTGAAAGCTAAAAATGAAGGAGTAAAAGTGAAAGGTTACCTGGCCTGGACAATGATGGATAATTTTGAATGGGCAGAAGGTTATGCAGCCCGATTTGGGCTGGTGCATGTGGATTTTAAGACCCAGAAACGCATTATTAAGGATTCGGGCAAATGGTTTGCCTCTTTTCTGAAAATGTGAAATGCGACCGATAGCGGTCGCATAACTTATAGATTGAGAATTTCTTTGGCTTCCTTTTCGGAATAGTAAGGGCCAAGCTCTGCTTCGTCAATGATCTCGTGAACCTGGTCTTCGGATGCGCGCATAGACCTGGCAGCCGATTCATGCTCCGGAATTTCGCTGAAATGGATCATTCCTTTTTGCTGTAAATTTTCGAGGATTTTAGTGATTAATTCTTCTTCCGAGTCATTCGCCACTTCAATGTGAAAGGTTTTCATAGTAGTCTTTTTGTATTTAAATATATTATTTCAAAAACCATACCGGCGATGCAACCTCGTAGCCAGATTCAGCATCATTCAGAAAAACCTAATCATACTAGACATGAGAAACAGAAAACTACTTTTAATAATGTTTGCGCTTTTCACAGCAGGGGCCGTTTCTGCCCAGGTCGATAGCGATAAGCCCTATGTAACCAAAAACTTTAACAGCGCTAACCTGAAAGAAGTTACCGTAGAAACTTCCGGCGGCTCCATCACCGTAGATGGCGGCCAAAACAGTGGGTTCAAGGTCGAAATGTATGTAAGACCTAACAACAATTGGAATGGTAAGAGCGAATTAAGCAAGGATGACATTGAAGACCGGCTGGAAGACTACGACATTCTCATCGGAACAGAAGGAAACCGGGTTGTTGCAACTGCAAAACGGAAAAACAATGTAAAATGGAATGATAAAAAAAGCATTTCCATCGGTTTCAAAGTATCGGCCCCACGAAATACACAAACAAACTTAAAAACCAGCGGCGGCAGCATACACATTGCGTCGCTGAGCGGTGAGCAGAATTTCGAAACAAGCGGTGGAAGCCTGAAAGTAAGTGACCTCGACGGCATAATTCGCGGGCGGACTTCAGGAGGCAGCATCGATGTCATGAATTGCAAAAAGGACATCGACCTTCATACAAGCGGAGGAAGCATCAAGGCAACCGAATTGACCGGCAAAATCCAGCTCAAAACCTCCGGCGGCAGCATTGCGTTGCATGGCCTTGAGGGCGACATTGAAGCACGCACGAGCGGCGGAAGCGTAAAAGGCGATGGCATTAAAGGCACATTGAATACAGGCACATCGGGCGGTTCGGTAAGGCTTGCCAATGTTTCAGGAAGCTTGCGGGCCAGCACAAGTGCCGGAAGCATTGAGGTCGAAATGGCTAAACTAGGCGATTATGTGGATCTGTCGAGTTCAGCAGGAAGCGTTCGCGTGACTATGCCGATGGATAAGGGCGTAGACCTGGATCTGAAAGGAAATAAAGTGAACATTGCCCTCAAAAACTTCGATGGGGAAGCAGCAAAGGACCGTGTACGTGGAAAAATGAATGGCGGCGGCATTCCGGTTACGCTGTCAGCCAGCGCCGGAAGTGTTTCTGTGAATCAGTAATTATATTGTAAATGAGGGCTGCGAAGGTGTAAAAAACATCTTCGCAGTTTTTTTGTGACCAATAACGAAAGCTACGTATAAAGGGAAATTAATGTCCCGACAAATGTTCCGTAAAATCGCGTCACTGCTGCAATCGTATTTTGGTATTTCAAGAAAAGAAGCAAGGGGCGCGCTGGTCCTGATGGTGCTCTGCCTGCTTTTGCTGTGGTTACCCTTCTTTTTCCGGAGGTTCCTGTTGCCTGATCTGCACATCAACGAGCGGCCGGCTAATGTGAGAATGCTGGACAGTCTGGCCATTGTATTGGAGAAGGCTAACCAGGCTAAGAGCAAATCTTTTAAATCTTATCTTAAAAAAAGATTTGCCCGCAAACCCGGGAAGCCGGTTAAGCCGTCTGATTTTGATCCTAACGTGGCCTCCGTGGACCAGCTGGAAACGCTTGGCATTCCTGCATTTCTTGCCAAAAGAATTGAAAATTTTCGAAGCAAAGGAGGCAAGTTCCGAAAGAAAAACGACCTGCTTAATATCTACGATTTTCCATCAGAACTGTTCCACAAGCTCGAAAAGCACATTGTTTTTACGGCTCAGCCAACCTTTGAAAAGAACATCACCGGAACAAAAAAGCATATTGGAAACGATAAAGCACCTTATTCAACATTCAGTGAGCCTTTAAAACCGGTGATAACGGCATTTGACATTAACACCGCAGATACAACCGAACTTATGAAACTGCGGGGGATCGGAAGCAAGCTTTCTGTGCGCATCCTGAAATTCCGTGATGCGCTGGGCGGGTTCCATTCTGCGGATCAATATGAAGAGATTTTCGGGCTGGACTCCGTGGCGCTGGCTGAACTGCACCGTTATGGAAAGGTCAGCAGCGCAGTGAAAAAGATTAATCTCAATAGCGTGAGTGCCGAGGACCTGGGTAAGCATTTGTATTTCAAAAACAAGAAAGTCACGGCCATCATTATCAATTACCGGAACCAGCACGGGCCGTTCAGGAATGTGGATGACTTGCGGAAAGTGCGGGTTGTGGATGAAGCCATGATCAAAAAAATAGAGCCGTATCTTCGTTTTGACTAGGATACGGCTCTTTTAATGTTGCAGCTTGTATGCTTAGAAGTTTGGCTTCAACATATATTTATTGTAGAAGTTGTCGATCACTTTCACGGCTTCATCCGGCGTGTCAACAACACTGATCAGTTTCATGTCTTCGGGATTAATGTTGCCCTCGGTCAGCATTGTTCCCTTGATCCAGTCGAGCAAACCGGTCCAGTAACTGCTTCCTACAAGCACGATGGGAAAGCGTCCGATCTTCTTGGTCTGGATTAACGTCATCGCTTCAAACATTTCGTCTAGCGTTCCAAATCCGCCCGGCATAACGATAAACCCCTGCGAATATTTAACAAACATTACTTTTCGTACAAAGAAAAAATCGAAGTTAATGTTCTTGTCAGGATCAATATAAATGTTGCTATGCTGCTCAAAAGGGAGTTTTATATTTAATCCAACCGACTTTCCGCCTTGCTCGCGCGCACCTTTGTTACCTGCCTCCATAATCCCGGGCCCACCACCCGTGATCACGCCATATCCATGTCTTACGAGCTTGGCTGCAATGTCTTCGGCCGTTTTGTAATGCGGGTTGCTGGATAGCGTCCGCGCCGACCCGAATATAGAAACGCAAGGCCCGATTTTCGCCAGCTTGTCAAACCCTTCGACAAACTCGGCCATTACTTTAAACACAACCCAGGAATCTGCACTTTTTATCTCATTCCAATTCCGGTCTTCAAATGCTTCCTTGATCCGCTTTTCATCTTCGGGAACCGCGGGGTTCATCAGGGAAACGTCTATTAATTCCGCATTAGTTGGCTTTGCTTCTTCACTCATATTCGGATATTCAATTTAGTTGTTGAAGTAGATAATCGTAACTTTGTAAGACCATCATTAAATGTTACAATTAACAAAAAACTAATGAGAAAAATTGCTATCGGTTCGGATCACGCGGGTTTTCCATATAAGGAGCCGGTTATCAACTGGTTAACGACGAATGGTTTTGAAGTGAAGGATTTCGGCACATACAGCGCCGATTCTGCTGACTATGCAGATTTTGCCCATCCCGTTGCGAGCGGCGTTGAAAGCGGAGAATTCGAAAAAGGCGTGTTGCTTTGCGGCAGCGGCCAGGGCGTTTGCATTACGGCCAATAAGCATCAGGGAATCCGGGCAGCGCTGGTTTGGGACCTGCCATTAGCAGCATTGGCACGCCAGCATAACGATGCAAATGTTATTTGCTTACCCGTTCGATTTATCGAGCTGGAAACGGCACTGGCAAGCGTAGGTGCATTTCTGGCAACGGAATTCGAAGGTGGCCGTCACCAGACCCGGGTGGATAAGATTGCCTGCTAGATTTGCGCTGATAAATCCCTTTCCAGGGACTTAATTCATATTGGCTTCTTAATGCCGGAACGCGATAAAGCAGTTTCGGCATAATGTTCACCTTGTCGATCACATAATCCGGCGGGTCCTTTTTGAAGTTGTCATAGACGTGGATCACGCTGTCAAAATTATCGAGGTTGCGCAAATCGTAGCTGGCGAGTTCCCAGTTGAGGTAAGGCGTTGCTGTGTAATTATTGATATATTCTCCTGAATGCTGCCCCAGGACCAGTACGCGCTTATTCTGGATCTGGTCTGGAAGCACTGCTTGTTTCGCACGCAGGTTTTCCAGCTTACCCATTGATAATCCGGGTATAATGCCGCGCAATCCCTGATATTGGATCATCAGGATCACAGCGCCCATTGTGATAAACTGAAACTCGTCGGCCCAACTTTTTTTCTTGAAACTCTGAAAATAATGTGTTGCGAAAAACGCAGCAGGCGGGATGAAGATCACAAACTGCATCGGCGCCATAAACTGCATGAGCGGAATGGTGAACACCGCAATGATAAACCAAAGCGCCATCACCTGCTGGATCCGCGTTTGATAATTGACAAAGCGCAACGTGGTGAAAATCCGCATAAAACCCATCACCCCGAAGCCCAGCGGCAGCAACAGCGACGCGATCAGCGAGGAAAAATCATTGAGATTATATTGTTTTACCTGAAAAACAGAAGTCAGCAGGTTCCTGTTGAGACTTTCAATGCCATTGTTCATATAAAAGAACAGCACGACCATCAGCAACGGAAATAAGGATCCGAACAGCCCCAGCAGATGGTGACGCACGGTGGAACCTGTATAAAACAACAGCGCCAAAAATGCCCAGATCATAAACAAGGAAGCCGGCAGATAAAACAATGTGGCAATGCCGATATAAAGCCCCATTTCAAAAACCTGGGTCGTTACTTCCCTTCTTACCAGGATCTTAACAATGGCGCCGAAGGCAAAAAGCAGAAATGTATTAGCCATCAGCATGGGCGAAAGCGTGCCCATATCAAAAGAAATGTTCAGGAACAATGCGTATAAAGCACCCGGCAGGAACGTGCGTTCGGGGAAAACTTCCCGGGAATGTATAACGTAGTTGAAATAAAGGATCTGCACGACTGAAACCGTGACCGCGGCGAGCTGATAAACCCATTGCGTGCGCCCGAAAAGCGTGTCGATAAGCCAGTAAGTAAGGCCTGAAAAAGGGCTCACATTGTCCCACACGTCCCGGTAAAGCATAAATCCACGGCCCATTTGCTCGCCTACCAGCATCCAGCTCAGTTCCGGGATAAGCAGCGGCGCACCTCCCAGGAAAAATGGAAGCCGGAGCAGCAGGAAAAATACGACCAGACTGATGCTCTGATACCGTGCGTTAACGCGAAAAAAACTTAACAAGAAGTATGCGGATTATGTATCTTATCAGAATAACTTTCACGAAATTACAACTCCGCATTCTACAAAAACAAAATAAGTCCGGATATTTGTACTTTTGAAACATGGAATCTAAAAGACAACAAAAAGTAGGGAGGCAGATTCAGAAGGATCTTGGGGAGATATTTCAAAAGGACGCACATCATTTGACGAATGGCTCTTTTGTTACCATTACAGCCGTGCGTGTTACGCCGGATCTGAGCATTGCAAGAGCATACCTGAGTTTTTTGCCCGATAAAAACAAGTCGATATTACTGGAAACGATCCAGGAAAACACCAAATTCATTCGTCAGAAACTGGGCGAAAGGGTGCGTCACCAGCTTCGGATCGTACCTCATCTTCAATTCTATATGGACGATACCGCCGAGTATGCAGCCAAAATGGACCTGCTGTTTTCGGATATTGTTATTCCACCAGCTCAACCGGACGAGGACGACGAATCCAATTGATTAAAGCTCCTGCCTAATGCATCTTTCGTACAGGATCGCTGTCCGCTATTTTTTTTCCCGGAACAAACGCAGCTTCATCAGTGTCATAGCCCGCATCGCTATGGCTGGTGTGGCAGTTGGAACGATGGCTATGGTCGTCGTGCTTTCTGTTTTTAATGGAATGGAGGACCTGAACAGGAAAATCTTCAAAACCTTCGATGCGGACGTTAAGATCACGCCCGCAGAAGGCAAACGATTTAAAACAGACAATGCATTGATTCAAAAGGTCAGATCCGTTGAAGGCGTCAGGCTGGTTACGCAGGTTGTGGAAGACAACGCGCTTGCCCAATATGGCAACCAGCAGATCATTGTACGCCTCAAAGGCGTTGACAGCACATTTCAGCGGCAGGGCCAGCTTGATACGGCGATCATTGAAGGAACATTAAAACTTTATGGCCAGGGCGGCACGCCGTATGGCATCATTGCGGAAGGCGTCAGGAATGCTTTATCCATTACTTTGGAAGACATTATTACGCCACTACAATTAATGTATCCCAAAACCGGCTCCAAAACATTAAACCTTACCTCCTCGGAAGCATTTAACCACCTTATGCTGAGGCCTGGCGGCATATTTTTTATAGAGACACGTTACGATGATTACGTGATCGCGCCAATCGCATTGGTCGAAAAACTGATGGGATATGAAGGTGAAAGATCTTCGCTGGAAGTGCAGGTTATGCCAGGTTACAAGGAAGAAAAGGTAAGCAGGAGGATTGCGGATCAATTGGGTGACCGGTTTGTGGTCAGAGACAGGGATTCGCTTAACTCCGACTTGCTTCGCGCGATCCGTCTGGAAAAACTTTTTGTGGCTATAACCTTGTCTTTCATTATTTTAGTAGCTGCGATCAACATTTTCTTTTCGCTCAGCATGCTGGCCATTGAGAAAAAGAAGGACGTTTCCATGCTATATGCATTAGGCGCCACGCCGGGATTGATCCGGAGAATTTTTCTCGCAGAAGGAGCAATTGTGGCGTTGTCTGGTGCGCTGGCAGGGCTTGGCGGTGGAATTTTACTATGCGTACTGCAATTGAAATATGGATTTGTTTCAATGGGAATGGCAACGTCACTGGTGGATGCCTATCCCGTTAAATTAATATGGGCAGATATACTCTATACGGGCGTTATTGTCGTTATCATAACAATGCTGGTGTCGTACATTCCCGCCAGGAGAGCAGCAGAAGCAGGGAGAATCCTGCCGACCTGATATTTTATTTGAACAGAAGAATAAAAAATACTAACAAAATCATTTTGACATACATCCACACAATCATCTTGAAAAGAGACGTTACCGGCCACGATAGGGGGCTTTTTTTGGGCCGTTTGATCTTTGTTATTTGCACAGCATTGCTATTGTTCTCCGTTCCTTCACAGGCTGCCGAGGTGGCAGATACGCTGAGAAGAAGGAACCCGGGAACAGTTTATTCACAAGGCGCTTACCGTCCGGAGCGGCCAAGGAAAAGTGATATTCTTTATACACGCCTTGATGTCGCATTCGACTGGGAGAAGCAGCAGGTTCCGGCGTCGGCCGTTCTCATGTTCAAGCCTCATTTTTATCCGCAAAACATACTGGAACTGGATGCTAAGGGCTTTGATATAAAAAGTATTTCTCTCATGGACACGGTGGGAGATTACGGATCATTGTCCACGGAAGAGATTCAGGGAAAAGTCAAGAAAAAACTGGAATACACTTATGATAAGCGAAAATTGCTGATCAAGCTGGATCAGAGCTACACCAGGAAAGACACCGTTTTTGTCAAAATAGATTACATAGCGCGTCCGAATGACGTTCCGCGTGACAAGCCGGGAGACAGCGCATCCGACAAAGGACTCTATTTTATCAATGCGGATGGCATGGATGAAGGTAAGCCCAAGCAGATCTGGACGCAGGGTGAGACCGAAGGAAGCAGCTGCTGGTTTCCTACCATCGACGCGCCTAATCAGAAATTTACACAGGACATTTACATTACCGTAGACAGCACGTACAAGACGTTATCAAATGGTCTGCTGGTTGCGCAGCAGGAAGGCAAAAAAGGTTTGCGGACCGATCACTGGAAACAGACACTGCCGCACGCGCCTTACCTTACTATGCTGGCCGTGGGGGACTTTGTGGTTGCCAAGGATATGATGCCAAACGGATTGGAACTGAGCTACTATGTTGAGCCAAAATACGGGCAGGATGCGCACGCAATCTTCGGCCGTACGCCTGAAATGATGGGCTTTTTTGCCAACGTTTTCGGAATTGAATATCCCTGGGAAAAATACGCACAGATTGCCGTAAGGGACTTTGTGGCGGGCGCAATGGAAAATACCACGGCAACCGTACACGAAGAAGGCGTTCAAAATGTCGCCCGGTCGCTTGTGGACGGAAACTCGGACGCGGTGATTGCCCATGAATTGGCGCATCACTGGTTTGGGGACTATGTTACCGCCGAAGAATGGGGGCAACTTCCTTTGAATGAGTCATTTGCAAATTACTCCGAATATCTCTGGAGCGAGTATAACAATGGAAAATACGAAGCAGACTGGCAGAACTTGCAGGAAATGAAAGCTTATCTGGCTGAATCCGAAACAAAGCAGGTGCCGATGATCCGCTATTTTTATAAGGATCGGGAAAATATGTTCGACAGCCATTCCTACGCCAAAGGCGGCCGAATCCTGCATATGCTGCGCAACTATGTAGGCGATGATGCTTTTTTTGCCTCCCTTCAGCATTATTTAAAAAGTCACGCATTCGGAACTGCTGAGATCGATGATCTGAGAATGTCTTTCGAGAAAGTTACGGGAGAAGATCTGAACTGGTTTTTTGACCAATGGTTTCACAAGCCGGGGCACCCAGCCATTAAAATCCAGCAGGAATACGCGGCGGCAACGGGTAAAGTGCTTTTGAAATTAAAACAAACGCAGGACACGCTGGCAACGACGGTTTACAGGCTTCCGCTGAAAGTGGATGTTTGGGTTAGCGGTAAGAAAAACCAGTACAATGTAGTGGTGGACAAGGTAAACCAAACACTCGAATTCCCTGCTGCTAAAAAGCCTGATCTGGTTGTTTTCGATGCGGAAGCGCAGTTGCTTGGCGTTGTGGAGCATGAAAAGAACAGACGTGAAATGGAGTTCCAATACACGCATAGCGACCGGTTCTTACATAAATATGAAGCGCTGGCATCGTTGGAAGGAAACCTTACAGATACATTAGCAAGGGGAATTCTGGTAAAAGCCATGACGGACCCTTTCTGGAAATTCCGTCAGATGGCGATCAGTAATTTTGCGGAATATGATGGCGATGGTTTTGCCGATATTGAAAAGGTGATCCAGAGCGCTGCAAGGCAGGACGCACATCCGCAAGTGCGCTCGGAAGCAATGATCACCTTGGCTTCTTTCGGTGACAACAACAGCGATTCTATTTTCAGGGAAGCATTAAGTGACAGTTCTTACCAGGTCGTTTCGGTGGCGATCGAGAAATATCTGATGGCGCAACCGACCGATGCAAATGAAATAGCAGCCCAGTTTGAAAACAGCCCCAATGATGCCATTGTAACGTCTGTCGGCAACTATTATGCAGGACTTGCCCAGCCAGAGCGGTTCGACTGGTTTTTAGACAAGATGAAGGCGATGAAACCTACGGAAAAGTATAATTTCTTGCAGGTTTTTGGAAAGTATCTGATCAAATCCAAGCAGGATGTGCAGCGTAAGAGCATTCCCGTTTTGGAAGGGCTGGCGCGTGAAAATCCTTCCTATTTTGTAAGATTTGGCGCATTCCAGGCTTTGGGCTTGCTGACAGACATTCAAGGCGTAGCGGCTTTGCGTAAGGATATCCGCGCCAAGGAAACCGAACCTAAACTGAAAGAAATGTACAGCCAGTTCGGCGATTTGTAAGCAGCGTTATTTGGTAAAACCCTGCTGATTTGACAAACCTTATTGCGGATCCAGGTAGTAATCCAGGTTTTCCTTGGTGATAATGTCCAGCGGCAGGAATTTAATCGGCTGAATGTCCTTTTTAAACACCAGGAAGTTAGCCAGCTGATGAATTCCCCAGTAACCTTGTCCAAGCGGATTTTGGTTGATCAGGAAGTTAATAATCTCTTTTTCCAGGAAGTTGAGGTTCGGCTTTAACAAGTCATAACCCACCAATTTGATGTGTTTTAACGCCTTTTTTTCCAGATAGGAAGCCACTTCGAATGCTTTGGAATTGGTAACATAAACGGCCTTCAGTTCAGGTTCGTCTGTCAGGATCGCATCCAACTGGTCATCGAGCGTCTCTCCATCCGGGAAATTGATCTCTTTGCTGATCACCTTGTAAGCAGCGTCGTCACTGGCCTTAAAATAATCCCGGAAACCAGCTTCTTTTGTGATCAAATGGGCAGAGTTCGAAATGTCTTCATTCACGTGCGCCACCAAAACGGTCCCCGGCGACTGCAATCCGAAACTCAGGATCTTTGCTGCCAACGAACCACTTCTATACGAGTCCTGTCCAATGTAGCAAAGCGGGTTAACATGCTCGATCTGCGTATTAAATAGCACATAAGGAATATTCAGATTCGCCCATTCTTCGAAAAAAGGCAATGCTTCTTTGTAAAAAACCGGTGCAATCAAAAGTCCGTCGGGATGCTCTTTGGAAACTTCCTTAGCCTTTGCGATAAATGACTGTTCCTCATGCGAATTGAAAATGAACAGGGTAATGTATACGCCATATTGCCGTAATTCTTTTTCCGCCTTTTCAAGCCCGATTTTCGGTGCTTCCCAGTATGAATCCGCATCAGGGTCAGGGATAAGGACTGCCAAATTGTAAGTCTTCTGGGATTTTAATGATTGCGCAATGAAATTAGGCTCATAGTTAAGCTCTTTAATAATGCTCAAAATACGCTCACGCACATCATCGGCAACCCTGCCTCGATTGTGCAATACACGGTCTACGGTTCCTTTTGACGTTTGGGCCTTTTCTGCTATGTCTTTTATTCTGACGATTCTCTTTTTCACTTTCTTGGGGTGTCTGTATCCTTCATGTGCGGTTGCCAGGACGAATATCAAATTTTTATTTGAAGGATAAATAGTTTAGAACAAACTAATGTGTCTGGCACAATACTTTTCAAATTTTATTTATAATAAATTTGAGATTGTCCTTAATAGAGTTTAGTTTTACGCAGTGCAAATGCATTTACATCTGCGCTTTCGGGTACGATCCCGAGAACACATTTTGCGTGTGTGCTCGAACACTTTTTTGATTTTTGATTGGATTAACCATTTTTACAATTAATTTTGTCAGGAAGATCTCAAATAAAATAATATTCTACGTTCCTCGTCCTTAACACTTGAAAGAGCCTAACCTTTAGCCTTTTCCAGAATTACACCAATTTCCTGCTAATCCTAAATCCATAATAAAGCGTACGAACTCACATTCGTACGCTTTTTGCTTGAAATGATTTAGATAATGTCAATTGAAACATCTGCGGAATCCACATAGGCTGAGCAGGTCAGGATCCATCCTTCCTCCAAATCACGGTCTGTAAGCACTTCGTTCACACTCATATGCAGCTTTCCGGACTTGCATATCCCGGCACATGTCGAACATCTTCCGCCTTTGCAGCTGTAAGGCAGCCTAATATCCGCCGCCAGGGCTGCATCCAATACGGTGGTGTGGGCAGGAACAAAAAGGTCGTGCACCTCGCCCCGAAAATTAAGCTTGATCACGTGCGGGTAGGAAACGGGCGGGGGCGGTGGCGCAGCAGGAATAATGAAATTTTCCTTCCGGATCTGTAAGGACGAAAAGCCCATGAAATGCAATGTTATTTCCACCGAACGCATCAGCTCATAAGGCCCACAAATTAAGAAACGTGCGTTCCTGGGCTGGAAGCGCAACGATTTGTTGACCAGTTGTTCGAGCCTGGTGTTGTTAATACGCCCCCGCAGGCCATTCCAGTCATCCAGCGGCTGACTGTGAATGTGGACGACATTCAGCCTTTCCGGAAATTGCTCCTGCCATTGCCGGATCTGGTCATGAAACAGCGCATGCCGCACGTTCCTGCTGGCATATACCAATGTAATGTTGCTTTCCTTTTCCTGGACCAGGGCTTGTTTTAAAATAGAAAAAAGTGGTGTGATGCCACTTCCAGCTGCTATCAGCACAATGTCGCGAGGCGTTCCGAAGGATTCTTCCAATACAAACCTGCCCGAAGCCGGCAATACATTAAACTGGTCGCCAACTTTTACAGTATCAATCCAGAAGCGCGATACTTCACCATTCGGAACACGTTTCACAGTTATGGCCGGGTCTTCATCCACATCAGGTGCAGAACTCATGGAATACGAGCGCCTGGTTTCGCGACCGTGCATGGGAATCAGGAATGTAAGGAACTGGCCGGCTTTGTATGTGAATGGCTGCTTGTTCGTTCTTTCAAAAACGAATGTCTTTGCGTCGGTTGCTTCCTGGATAATTTGTTTTACCTGCAAAGAAATCGTGGCTTCGGACATTGCGTTATTAGTCAGTTAGGGGAATGAAAGTTTAACGCATATTTTGTGCAGCGTTGTTCCAAAGTGTCTCATATTCTGCCAGAAGTGTCCAGCAATGTGCTTCGCAGATCCAATGCATGTGAAATAACGGGTTAATAGCGAGCTTGTAAAGGATTGGGTGCTCGTAAGCGGTAAGGAGGCCGGCTATAAAGAAAAAGAAGCCGTCAAAATCGGTTTTGGTGAAATTTTCAATGTCAATGCGCTCGGTTTTTACACCAAGCCGGATCAGCGAAGAAGAAATAATCACCTTATCCATCGCATGATTGGTGGTTTTTAAAATGCGCTGTGCATCGGCAATGAATTTGCTTTTAACCGGCTGCAATGCAGGCGGATCAAAAGCTGCTATCAGGCGTGCGACGTGGTAAATAATGAGTGGCGTTCGCGGATATTGATGTGCGCATCGAAACGGCATAGTAATGTATCGATCTGTTTCTATAACCGAGCGGATGTAATGCAGACTATCTTCATCATGCTCATTCAGAGGCAGATTGTACCGGAGAATGCAATACATTAAATTACTGAGGACGCAAACGTCGAATTCCACATACATGTTTTTGCCAAACCATGTGGAGTAAGCTTTCAAGCTTTTATATTCCTCAAATGTATTGCGAACGCTTAGCTTCGTTCCATTAGCGTGCAGTTTGAGTTTCTCTTTCAGCCATGTTAGTTCATTAGCTGCAGGGCTGGTTGTGAGGTAAATGAATGCGGTGTCATCCACATCGTCAGGAATACGAAAATGTTCAAAACGATGGAAAATGTGGCCATTCGGGAAGTGTCGTGACGGCCTGGTCTTCCAGAAGTTGTAAGTTTTGAGGCCGTCTTTGTTCTGGAAATCCGGGTAATTCTTGATTACATTTTTGCAGATCCGTCCTATGGTTTTTTGCTGTTCCGGGTCGGCATATTTTGCAATGGATTGTAATGTGAAGCAAGAGATCGCGGAAAAGAAAATGGTCGTATCCGGCCGGTGGTAACCGATCAGTTTGTTTTCCCTGTGCGCAGGAAAAATCCCCTCAGGAAAATAACGGGTGCCATTGGATTGCAGACTTTCAATTTGATCCAAAAATTGTTGCAGCGGCTGCTTCATACGCCGAAACTAGTGAAACGGCACAAAAAAAGAAACCCTGCCAGTGAATGACAGGGTTTCTATATATGGGTTTCATGTTTTTTAAACGCCTTCCGCAACCACTTCCTTCACATCCGGAACCATACGCGTAAGCAGGTTTTCAATGCCCGCTTTCAATGTCAGGGTAGAAGAAGGGCAGCCGCTGCAGGATCCCTGAAGCAACACCTTCACAACGCCGGAATCTTCATTAAAGGAATGGAAATTAATCGCACCGCCATCCGATTCCACCGCCGGGCGAACATATTGATCCAATGCTGCCTTAATTTTTTGCACTGTATCAGAATCCCTTTCATCAACGATCAATGTATTTTTGTCAATTGTCTGTTGTTCGAAAACGGGATGGTTTTCTTCAAAATAAATCTTGATAAATTGCTTTGTATCACGCAAAACCTCTTCCCATGCTATGGCATCGTCCTTGGTGATCGTGACAAAATTGCTGGCGATAAAAACCCTTTTTACATGCGGAAACTGAAAGAGATCAGACGCTAGTGGTGAAGCTTTTCCTTCTTCCAGAGCGGCTTCCAATGAGGGATAGTCAAACGAAAGTCCATCGGGCACCAGCTCAAAGTTGAGCACAAACTTCATCGAGTTAGGGTTTGGACTTAATTCTGTATATACAAAAACCGGGCGTGTTAGCATTGTCTTGGTAAGTATGTTTTAAACGGGTAAATGACTTTGTGTAGGTTAAACAAGCAAATAAGGGTTTTGGTTTGATGCCTTCCTTTAAACATAAAAAAACCCAAAGGACTAAATATCCTTCGGGTTCTTTCAATGCCAGATTCCTGACCTTTGCTGACTAAGCTTCTGCTGTTACAGGAGCCTCAGTTGCAACTGCAAGCGGTTCAATGTGAACGTATGACTTGTTTTGACGCGTCTTACGGAACACTACATTGCCTTCAACCAATGCAAATAAAGTATGGTCACGGCCGATGCCTACATTATTACCAGGATTGTGCTTGGTTCCACGCTGACGAACCAGGATATTTCCTGCTTTGGCAACCTGGCCACCGAATAATTTTACGCCCAGACGCTTGCTTTCCGATTCACGTCCGTTTCTCGAGCTACCTACACCTTTCTTATGTGCCATGATATCTTAACTATTAATTATAATTTCTTTATTTAAAACTGATTAAGCTACGATCTCGTCAATGCTGATCTTCGTCAGATACTGACGGTGACCATTCTTAACTTTGTAACCTTTACGTCTTTTCTTTTTGAAGACGATCACTTTTTCACCTTTAAGGTGTTCAAGGACAGTTGCTTTAACAGAAGCGCCTGCAACTGTTGGAAGACCTACCTGTACTGTGCCTGCGGTGTCAACCAGAAGGACTTTGTCAAACACAAGAGCAGCGTTCACGTCACCTTCAAGCCTATGCGTGAAGATTTCGAGACCCTTTTCAACCTTAAATTGCTGACCTGCGATTTCTACGATTGCGTACATGTTAATAAATTATGTAAAACTGATTTCTAAAATGAGGTGCAAAGATAGACACTTGCATACAGAATTACAATGCTTTAGCGCAAATCTTCAACAAGTTCGAAGGGTAACGTATAATTATTTGCCGCCTTATAGTTAAACTTGCTCAAAACATTACCTTTATATGATTACCGGCTGTCGCAGCGTTCAATCATTGCATTAACAAAACTTAACAATCTCAACTGTTACTTTATTCCAAAATTTACGTCTAACCATAAGAATGCGTTTAAAAAGCAAAAAAATGAAAATTTGGTTATGGATTTTAATGGTTGCAGGAGTAGGATTGTGTTCGCAGCTAAATGCTGCTGATCTGAGGTTGTTACTGACTGAAATAAAGCAAACGGGAGGTTATCAGGTCGGTGACGCCGCCGCCGCTTTCCGATTGAAAAATACGGATGGGAATATGGTTTCCTTAACTGATTTCAATAACGCAAAAGGCGTCATTGTGATTTTTACAAGCAACCATTGCCCTTTTGCCAAAGCTTATGAAGACCGGATTATCGCATTGAACAATAAATTTGCCGCACAGGGTTTTCCTGTTATTGCCATTAACCCGAGCGATCCGGGAACGCATCAGGATGATACATTTGAGAAAATGAAAGAGCGTGCTGCCTCAAAAGGATATGGTTATCCTTACCTGGTGGATGAATCGCAGCAGGTTGCCAAAGCGTTTGGTGCAGGGCGCACGCCGCAGGTTTATATTTTGCAAAAAAACGGCGCCAAATTCACGGTTCGTTACATTGGTATGATCGACGATAATCCGCAAGACCCGGCCGGAGTTACCAAGTTATACGCAGATGAAGCGGTTAGTAATCTTTTGACTGGAAAACCTGTCGTTACAACCATTACCAAGCCGGTTGGTTGCGCGATCAAATGGAAAAATTAGTGCATTGAAATTCTTGATCATGAATAAATTTTTGCTCCTCCTAATTTCCTGCACCGTTTTTGCTCAGATTTCTTTTGCACAAACGAAAAGCAAAAAATTCTCCAACGAAGGTGAATTCACAAGCAATTGTGAAGGTCCGGCGGTTGACAGTGAAGGAAACGTATATGCAGTGAATTTCGCACGCGATGGGACTGTGGCGATCATGAACCGGAAAGGCAATGCGAGCTTTTTTGTGACCCTTCCCAAGGGCAGCACGGGTAACGGCATACGCTTTGCCGACAAAAACACATTTTTCGTAGCAGATTTTACAGGGCATAATGTGCTTAAAGTGAACCTGCTCACAAAGGACATTTCGGTCTTTGCCAATGAACCGAAAATGAACCAGCCCAATGACCTTGCTATCACCGCAAAAGGTCACATTTTCTGTTCTGACCCAAACTGGAAAGACGGAACGGGGCAGATCTGGCACGTGTCACCCGAAGGCAAAACGCGGTTGGTAGCCGAAAATATGGGGACTACCAACGGAATAGACGTCAGCCCGGATGAAAAGAAGTTGTATGTAAACGAAAGTGTGCAAAGGAATGTGTGGGTTTTCGACCTGGCACCAGATGGATCTTTATCCAATAAGACGCTTTTACACAAATTTGAAGACGGCGGAATGGATGGCATGCGCTGCGATGTCGAAGGCAATCTTTACATTGCAAGGCATGGAAAAGGCGAAGTTGCCGTGCTATCTCCTGAAGGCAAAGTAATCCAGACCATTACCACCATTGGTAAGAAGGTTTCCAACATTTGCTTCGGCGGCAAAAATGGCAAAACTTGTTACATTACCTTGCAAGACCGTGGCTGCCTGGAAACTTTCAAAGCAAACACAGCGGGAAGGGAATGGGCGATGATGAAAGCTTTTGACGAGGTTAATAAGAAATAATCCAGCTCACTTTTGCGAAAGGGAAGGCACAAAACACGCATTGACGTTTTCGTTCGTGCTGATGTTGTTGTACTTTGCGTCCATATTTTCGCAGAAATCAAACAAAATGAACGGACCCATAGATTTTCTTAAAGCCGCACGCAGTTTTCGCTTCGCGGGTGTGGGGATTTACAATCTATTTCGCTACGAGAACAATGCACGCATCCATTTGATGGCCTGCATACTGGTTTTGATGGCCGGTGTTTTCTTCGATATATCAAACGTTGAATGGACCGTCATTATCATTCAAATTGCGCTGGTGCTGGCTGCTGAGGCATTTAATACATCCATTGAAAAACTGGCAGACCTCGTTATGCCTGATTATCATCCTGTTATAAAGGTTGTGAAAGACACTGCTGCGGCGGCGGTGCTGCTCTTAGCAATCTCCGCGGTGCTTGTCGGCCTGATTATTTTTGTCCCAAAATTTTTGCTCCTTTTTTGATATAACACCTTTTTACAATCTGTTCTATGAATACGAACGAGGACTCTCTGCACACCCTGAATGAGATCCGCAGCCTGATGGAGCGGTCGTCAAAGTTCTTGTCGCTAAGCGGGTTAAGCGGTGTGTTTATTGGTGTTTTTGCGCTGATCGGAGCCGCGGTAGCCTATGTAAAATTCAAAACCGATTGGCTCGTTGCCGTCGCGTCGCCGGCTGCACCTTATGGCGATAACAGCCAGCAGGATGTTGCCCGATTTTTGATTGCGGACGGCATTTGTGTCCTGATCCTATCACTGGCTGCCGGCATTATTCTGACTGTCCGCAAAGGGAAAAAAAGAGGGCTTACTGTTTGGAACGGGAGTTCAAAAAGATTGTTGATCAGCATGCTTGTTCCACTTTTAACAGGCGGAATCTTTTGCCTGGCCATGCTGCTTTACCATCGCATGTTATGGATCGTATTTCCTGCAACATTGATTTTTTACGGCATTGCACTGGTTAATGCGAGCAAATTCACTTACCCGGAGCTCTTTTACATGGGCATCTGCGAAATTGCACTCGGCAGCCTTACGCTTTTCATGACCCACTATTCCCTGCTTTTCTGGGCGCTGGGATTTGGCGTACTGCACATTATTTATGGCCTTACCATGTACAACCGATACGAAAGGGAAAAGTTAAGCAGCAACAAAACGGTTGCCAAAGGCCTCATCTGCGTGGCGTTATTGTTGTTTTCCTTTGTCAGCAACGGCCAGTCCGTTTCCGACAGCGCCGTGGTAATGGCTAAAAAATGGTATGATAAGGAGACCCTTTATCTGCAAAGCGGAAATAGTTTTGTGAAAAACAATGTATTGTACAGAGGACAAAGGGCGCTGAAACAGGAGTTTATCATCTCGGAAGGCGGGCTTCAACTTTATAAAAGCTCACGCCGGACAAGAAACATTGCTTATGTTTTATCCCTGGCAGGCGTCATAGGGTCGGTTAACTCGCTCGTTTCAGGAAATAGAAATAATGTGAAAACCTTTTTTTGGATATCATTAGGCACCGGATTTGTTTCGACGCTGCTCACAACGCGTGCAAACAATCAGCGTGACCAGGCAGTTTGGCTTCGAAACCGGGATGCAATGCTGTTCATGGAGCTTAACAGATAAAATTTGTCGCCAAGAACGGGGCCTTCGGCCCGTAACAAATGGAGTGGTTAGAGAAGTTTAATAAAGTTTTTGAGAGTAAAATTAGGCTTGGGCTGATGTCTGTGCTTGTGGTCAACGATTCGCTCAGTTTCAATGAATTAAAAGAACTTTTGCAGCTAACCGACGGCAACCTCGCCTCCCATTTAAAGGCACTGGAAGAAACAAAATACATTGAATTCCAAAAGCAGTTCCTAGGCAGAAAGCCCCTGACAACCTACAAAGCCACAGACGCTGGGCAAAAAGCATTTACGGATCACCTGCAAGTGCTGGAAAATATGATCAAGGCGAACTTGTAGGAGCCTTTTGTATGTAATTCTGGGCTATCAAATACCTCTGAAAACCGTTAAATTTTCCAAGTGTACCGTTGGGAAATCGGATCAGAGACCTATCCAATAGTTAACGTTAATTGCATTACACGTTTATTATTTTGGTATGAAAAAGATATCATTTGTTCAGACTTTCGTTTTATTTCTGTTGTTCGCCGCTCTGGCATGTAAGAATGACAATCCCTTGATCAAGGATGAGCCTGTTGTTGAAGTTCCTGCTATTCCTTCCGAAAATTATCTGCGTGTCGATGACAAATACTATCCAATTGATACTGCATCTGTTTGGTTCTCCAAAATAGGAAACCTAACTTCATTTGATATTTCCTTTTATAATGCTGATCAATTTTTGCAAATCGGCTATCTTACTTTTAGAAACACGAAGATTTTGAAGGATGGAGAATTCCATTATCAACCCTCAAAAGATTTGAGAGCCTTTGAGGTGGATCATTTTCATAATGTTTCATTATTGTTTGGTGAGAAGGGAAAGGATCTATTTCTAGACGGTATATCAGGAAGCCAAATAAAAAATGGGCGAATAGCTATCAAAAAATTGGGAATTACAACACAAATTGATGCTTTGCTAGAAATAGACTCGAAAAAAATTCAAGTTCATTATGTAGGGTCTCTTAATATTGTTGAATATTGGTAGCAGATTTGTGATGGAACGTTTTTAAACAAAAGCGGTGAACTTTCAATCGAAAGTTCACCGCTTTTGTTAGCATTTACATTAACATTAAAACTTCAAAGGAACAGAAAACCCTGACTTATCCCATTGAAAATCAAGAGAAGTTGCGCTTACTTTGAAAGTAAGTTTTTCTTCCGCTGTTGGATATGTTTTGCTTGGTACAGTCACTTTCAATAGATCTTTGCCTTTATTTTTCTCATAGTCGTAAGCACCAGACTGTCCCAGAACGCTGTTAAGTATAACAGACCATTCTTTTTCTCCCGGAATTGTGAACAAGCTGTAAGTGCCAGCTTTCACAGCTTTGCCGCCAAACATGCCGTCTTTTTTGAAAGTGATTTCAGTAGAAGCATTTGCGCCGGTTCTCCATACTTTGCCATATTTTTCCAAACTTTCACTTCCCTCTTTTCCAAAAAGGACCCTTCCTTTTTTCGAAGGCTGGCCGTAAGCAATGCTGACATTAGGGCCGTCAGTTGTCACTCTCGGACTTTGTGCAGCTGCCCATGTCAATGAAACTAATGTCAGGAAAAGCGTTAAAAATGTGGTTTTCATAAATGATTAAAATTGATTTTAGGTGGATAAAAATTAATAATCCAACGAAATACGCCATTCAAAAGTTGTGAACCAAACCACGTAGTGCAAAAACTGTTGCGAAACGGGCACATTAACTTTGATTAACATATCCCGAAGCCCTGATCTTTGTTTTTTACGAATTCGAGCTATATTTGAATAATGACTTCTGATGCAAACCAAACAGTAAGAACGCGCTTCTTTGATACAAAAATCGAGTTTTTGAAAGGTGTAGGCCCGCTAAAAGCGGCTCTCCTGAATCAGGAACTTGGCATTTTTACGTTTGGTGACCTCATCCAGCATTATCCCTTCCGACATGAGGACAGGACCGTTTTTCATCAGATCAAAAACCTGAATGATCAGCTTCCGGCTGCACAAATCAAGGGCAGGCTCCGCGAGTGGACCCTTACCGGCGAAGGAAACAAAAAGCGGCTCGTAGCATACTTTACGGACGGCACGGGAATACTGGAACTCGTTTGGTTTCAAAGCATTGCCTGGTACGAAAAGAATCTTCGCCCGAATACGGAATATATTGTTTTTGGAAAACCCGTTGCATTTGGCGGCAGATGGAGCATCACCCATCCGGAGCTCGACCTGATCACGCCGGAAAACGAAAGCGGCGGTTTCTGGCAGCCCATTTATCCGCTTACCGAAAAGCTTCGCAGAAAATTCGTCGACAGCCGGACAATAAGCCGGATGATGAAATCGCTGCTGGAAGTTTCCAGGTCGCACATCCGTGAAACGCTTCCCGAAACGCTCGTTCAGAAATACAGATTGGTTTCAAAGGCTGATGCGCTTTGGAACTTTCACCTGCCGCAAAATGCACAGTGGCTGCATCAGGCCCAGAGGAGACTGAAATTCGAGGAGCTTTTTTACAATCAATTTCGGTTGATCAAAAACAAGCTGCTGCACAAAACGGAATATCCCGGGATGATTTTCGGCCATACCAACCTTGTAAAGCGGTTTTATGAAAACCATTTGCCTTTTACATTAACCAATGCGCAGATCAGGGTTCTGGCAGAAATTCATGAGGACCTGAAAACCGGCAGACAAATGAATCGCCTTTTGCAGGGCGATGTGGGTTCCGGTAAGACCATTGTCGCATTCATTTCCATGCTTTTCGCGCTGGATAATGATGCTCAGGCGTGCCTAATGGCGCCGACGGAAATTCTGGCAGATCAACATTATCAGGGCTTAAAGAAATTCGCTGACGCGCTGGGTGTCAATATTTGTAAGCTCACCGGCTCAACCAAAAAGAAGGAAAGGGAGCTGATTCACAAGCAATTGCTGGACGGCTCGATGCACATTATCGTGGGCACGCACGCCCTCATTGAAGACATTGTGCAGTTTAAGAACCTGGGATTGTGCATTATCGATGAGCAACACCGTTTCGGTGTGGCACAGCGTGCGAAGTTATGGGCCAAGAACAGCCGCATTAACCCGCATATGCTCGTGATGACCGCAACGCCCATTCCCCGGACATTAGCGATGACATTATACGGCGATCTTGACATCTCAGCCATTAATGAACTCCCGGCTGGACGGAAACCGATCAAGACCGTTCACCGCTATGATGCGCACCGGTTATCTGTTTTTGGTTTTCTGAAAGATGAAATTGCAAAAGGAAGGCAGATCTATATGGTTTATCCATTAATTGAAGAATCCGAAAAAATGGATTTGAAAGACCTTATGGATGGCTATGAAAGCGTTTCGAGGGCATTTCCTGACGTGCCGCTCAGCATTCTGCACGGAAAGATGAAATCCGCCGATAAAGACTATGAAATGGCGCGGTTTGTGCGTGGGGAGACAAAGATCATGGTGGCCACGACGGTGATTGAGGTTGGCGTCAATGTGCCCAATGCATCCGTAATGGTCATTGAAAATGCCGAAAGATTTGGTTTATCACAATTGCACCAGTTGCGCGGCAGGGTAGGAAGGGGCGCTGAACAGTCCTATTGCATTCTGATTACCGATTATAAAATCAGCAAGGAAACCAAGCTGCGCATTGAAACAATGTGCCGGACGAATGATGGTTTTGAAATTGCGGAAGTGGATCTTCAGTTACGCGGGCCGGGGGACTTATCCGGGACGCAGCAAAGCGGGCTTCTGGATCTTTTGGTTGCCAACCTGGCCCAGGACGGGGAAATTTTGAAAGCGGCGAGAATATCCGCAGAGGGAATCCTGAATGCAGATCCTGACCTGCTCCAGCCTGTAAACCAACCCATTCGTGCGCATATTGAACATATGGGTAAGGAGGCGACCAATTGGAGCAGGATCAGTTAGTGCATCATTGTGCTTCTATCTCGTAAATTTCTTTTGAAAAATCGAATGTTTGCGGCCTTGTCACGTGCAATGCAGCGCCCAGGGACGTGGCATATGGCAGATCCGTCGCGTAAACGGTGTGATTCGGGTAATTACGCGCGATGAGCTTCGTGAAAATCTCGTTTCTTGCAAAACCCCCGTCAATATAGATCGCCTGCACATCATTGATCCCGACCAGATCAAGTGATTTGAACAGCAACTCTGTAAGTCCTTTGATCAAATGATGATAGGCGCTTTCAGCTGAAGCAAATGCGCTGATCTGCCAGTCCTGTGGGCTAGGCTCAGGCGAAGGTCCGTTTCCGACCATGCAAGCAGTATAAAAAGGCGGCGTATCTTGTTTCAAGATTGCTTCATCAAAGGCAACAGTTTTGTAAAAATCCGGCTCTACGCGGAAATATTCCGCAATGCGTGCAACCTGATAATCGTGCTCCCTGCCCAAGAACAAGCGTGAAGCCGTCACTCCGCTGCCCTCAGGCGTCAGATAGTTCATGCAATCACGTTCGAGCTGATAGGAAGTCATCGGCTTGGAAGCGAAGGAATTGAAATTAATACACCACGTTCCGGTTGATAGCAACACGAAGGGCTTCTTAACAGCCATGCGGTAAGGAATCAGCGCAGAAGAACTATCATGCAAGCCAAATCCGGACTGAATGCCCTTGTCATTATGCCTGTATATAAATGAAGAAGACGCCAAAACGGGCGCGAGCTTTTTGTGAATTCCTTCTTCCTTAACCCACTCGTGATAGTCCCACATTTCGAAACTCCAGAGTGCTGTATGACAGCCTAATGAAGTGTAATCGCTCACTTTGCGGCCTGTGAGCAGATAAAGAATGTATTGTGGTAAATGTAATGTTGAAGCGATTTGCTTGTAAATGTCGGGGTAAGTGTATTTGAGCCAGTAAAGCTGCATGCCCGAATTTAACATTCCCATTGCCGGAGAACCCGTTTGCAGGGAAAGCCGCGTCGGGTCGCCGTATTTGCTGTAAAATTGCTTTAAAAGATCCTCAGGAAAGGGCTTTAAATAGGAATATAATGGCGTAAGCGGCTTGTTGGAAGCATCCAGATGCACCAGACTGGCACCATATGCGGCCACGTTTACCGCCTTGATATCATATCTCGGATCTTCGAGTAAAGCTGTCCAGCGATCCTGCACCCACTTGGTTAGCAGTTCAATATTCTCGGTCGGGAACCCGTCTTCGTCCGTTGTCTCCGGAAGTGACTCTGAAAATTCATCTATAATCTGATACTTTTCATCAAAAAGTACATACTTCTTATTGGTCCTGCCAATGTCAAAAACCGCTGTTACTTTCATTATTTGAATGCGATATCACTTTTTTACCCGGAAATGTATTTTTCGGTTAATATAGTGACTTTACGTTAAAACCAATACCCTTACTGTTCTTTTAAAATCTTTGGATTTAGCCGCCAGGCCAGACATTTTCTCTACAATGCCTTTTCAAGAATCGGCTTGAAAACCTTGGTCCACCGGCGGTAACCCTCATCATTCATATGCAGGCTGTCGCTGACAAATATGCTCCCGTCCGGCCTGCCGTTTTTTAACATTACTGGCCAAACATCTATATAATGGTGTTTTTTGTCTTTTTTAATGTAGTCCTGGATCAACCGATTGGCTTTGATCACATCGTCCTTTTTAGCCCACCGGGACGGAGAAGGTTTTAGTGAAACAAAATATAGCTGCACATCGGGCAGTTTGCCGCGCACGAGTTTTACAAACGCAACGTATTCGTCCCGGACCTGTTCAGGCGTTTTAGGTTTTTTGCCGAACATATCGTTCTCGCAATAGGTCACAATTGTTTTAGGGTTGTATTTTAATACATTGCGCGGCGCATAATAGATTACCTCAGGGAATGTCGATCCGCCAAAACCGCGGTTGATAATCGGCAGCGGTGCAAGGTCTTCGGCTGCATTTTGCCACTTGGTAAATGACGAGCTTCCGGTAAAAACGATCCCGCCGGGCGCAGGCATTTTTATGGCGTCCTTCTTCTCATATGCTTCAATCGACGACTCAGATCTTTTTACGTCATAATCGGGCTGCCAGGGTTCTGCTAAATTAGCAGTGTTGGGTTTGTGACAAGCGCTCAGCCAAACGAGAATGAGAAACAGGGAATATTTTTTCATTGATATAAAAAATGGATATACCAAAGAAGGCATATCCACAGGGTTTTTAATGTAAAAAGTCTTAAAAATTAGAAATCAGGCAGCTTTTTAATTAGCTAAAAAATAACGCAGCCCCAGTCCGACGCTAGGGAAGGTGAAGGATGGCGACAGGTTATAAGTGAATCGATTTGATGTTGAGCTCGTATTGGATCCGATATAATCATTGTTGATTTTGGTGTAGCCCACCGAAAACGGAGTGGCAAATCCAAGACTCGCATCCAGCCACCATCTTTCCGACAACCTGTAATATACGCCAGCTCCCACACCTAATGCTAGCGTTGTCTCATGGGTTTTTCGGTCATTGACATCGTCCTGTTCGGTGATCCGTTCCTTTGTGTATTTGTAGTTGGCGCCTACATTCGGGCCGGCATAGATGCCGATTTTTTCGTTGAAATGCTTATAAAACTGCCAGAACCGCCCCACACCGATTCCATATTGATTGATCCCGCTCTGGGACTCATTTTGACCGTTGACATAGCGTAAGGTCTTGGCTCCGCCGAGATAACCCGTCAGGTTCCAGCCCACTGCTTTATTCTGCGTAATGAATTTTCCCACGCCAATGTTAACATTTCCGCTATAGTTATTTGTGGCTTCGGTTAAATCGGGATTGTTATTCGTGAAATTCACGCCTACGCCGCCTGACAGGAACCGCCTTCCTTCAAGCTGGGCCATTGCTGCCGTTGCGAGGCAAGTTTGCAGCAACAATATGATTAAAATATGCTTTTTCATGGCGTCGGTTAGTTAGATTTTTGGATATACCATGCAGCCCTCAACGTGAAATACTGCTGAATTTCAGACCTTAACCCCGTATCAAAGTTAATGTTGTTGCTATCGTTGAAGTTCACGTACGAAAGGTTAAGATTAAAAACACTCACGTCCGATTCAATCCAGAAACGCGGCGTCAGCCGATACGCAACGCCGGGTACAATGTTGATTCCCGCACCATAGCCATTTTTAATCCTGGATTCTTCGTCACCGGCATTTTTGGTTCTAACATAACTCAGGTTTACTCCCGAATGAACATATAGCAACCATTTAGGACTCAATGATTTGTACTTTCTGAGATAAGGAGTCAGATTCACGGCCAGTCCGTCGTATTTATATTTGCTTTCGGTTCCGGAGAAATCGTTTTTCGTCCTGGACAGGCTGATAGACGGACTCAGGCCAATGCCGAACATTGTATTCTCTTTGAAAACCCACCCGGTCCTCAGGGACGGATAAATGTTTGCGAGTTTTGCATCTGATTTGTAAGCATCATCGGATTTCTGGGTGGTGGCTTCTCCGTTGGAAGTGATGGTGGCGCCCCAATATCGGGTGCCTTTCGGAAGTTGCGCCCGGACCTCGCCAACCAGGCATAAAATGCCGAGGGACGAGAAGAGGATAAGTTTTCTCATAGCTGATGTTTTAGTTAGTTGGAGCAAGATAATAATGTTTATGTAACCAATTAGTTATTTAACTTAATTTAAGCAAATAGTACAAAAAAAAGAGGCAGTGAGAATGTCACTGCCTCTTAAAAATTACCGATACCAAATTTAACCTAACATTCTTTTATATCTTAAAATACGCCCGTCCAGTTTCCCTGGCGATAGTATTGCAATAATCTCTGCTGCATGACATAATCATATTTTGCCTGGATTGCATTGGCCTGTGCTTTGGCAAGATTGGCCTTCGCAAGTGAATACTCGAAGATGTTGGCAATCCCTGCATTTAACTTACTTTCTACCACTGCAAAGCTGGCGGTCAAGGATTCCACTTGCCCGGTTGCTGCGGCATATTTATCGGCCATGGCGTTCAGGTTCAGCACGGCGAGTTCAATGGCTTGTCTGAGTTGCTGATTGGTTACATCCAATGTGTTTTGCGCCAGACGCTCCTGCACTTTTGCATACTCAACACGGGGACGGGTTACCCAGCGACCCATGATCGGGATGTTCAGGCTCACGCCAATGGAGCCGTTACGGGTGGCGTTCAATTGTTTGAAATAATCAAGATTGGCATTTGTAGAAGCATAAAAAGCCCGCATGTTAGCGCCAAGACTCAGCGATGGGTAATTGTCTGCCTTGATACTTTTGACCTGATATGCAAAGCTTTGGCGGTACAACTCGGCACTCCGGAGTTCCGGAAAGGTCTTTTGCGCATCTTCATAAATGGCAGTCGCATTATCGGCTTGTGGAATAGTTTCTTTCGGGGTCAATGCCTCGAATTGGACTTTATCGTCGGGGCTGATGTTGATCCGCTGAAACAATGCGAGACGGGCTGTGCGGTAATTATTAAGCGCCGTAACCTGGGCAAATTTGTCATTGGCAAGCTGCGCTTTGATCTCAAATAAGAGGTTGGATCCAATAATTCCGGCATCTACTTGCTTGCTTACCCGGTCAACTTGCTGAGCCGATGATTCAACTTGCTGGTTAGCAGCGTCCAGCAATGCATTGGTTGCCAAAACATTCACATAACCCTGCATTAAAAGAACGGTTTGCGCATTCAAAACGGCGGTCCGGTTCTCTACTGCCGATTCTTTAAGCAGTGTTCCCTGGCGGATTTGATTTTGTAATTTAAAACCCTGAAAAATGGGAATGTTAACACCCGTTCCGATCGCATTATAACCATAAACCTGGTCTATATACGTATTGGTATATTGGTCAATGCTGCGACCGATATTCAAGCTCTGATCCGCCGTGATTGAAATCTGCGGCAGGATCTGCGACCGCGTTTGGCGCAATTGAGCCTGAGCAGCTTCCGCTTGAAGGCTTCCTTGTTTGTAGGTAAGGTTGTTTTTGATCAACAGATCCACACATTCAGCGAGGCTGAGCGTAGATTGCGCTTTCCCGAAAACCGGTAAAAGGCATAAAAGTAAAATTAAATGTTTCATGGCTAATAGATAATGCTAGGCTAACCACCCATCTTTTAAGCGTACAATCCGGTTTCCATAACCGGCATTGACTTCCGAGTGGGTTACCTGAACGATGGTAACTTTATCTTCCTGGTTAAGTTTTTGAAATAATTCCATAATCTCGATTGATTGCTCAGAATGCAGGTTCCCGGTTGGTTCGTCTGCAAAAATCACTTTCGGGTTATGCACAATCGCACGCGCAACGCCTACCAGCTGCTGCTGTCCACCGGAAAGCTGGTGCGGGAAAAGGTCTTTTTTTGCAACCATATTGAAGCGATCGAGCAATTCTGCAACCCTGCTTTTACGCTCCGATCCGGACGTTCCTTTGTAAAGTAGTGGTGTTTCAATGTTCTCATAAACAGTCAGTTCGTCGATGAGGTGATAAGCCTGGAAAACAAATCCAATGTGGTGACGGTGCAGTTCAGTTCTCTTTTTCTCAGACAATTTCTGAACGGGTTCGTCCAGGAAAAGATATTCGCCTTCGGAAGGTTCTTCGAGTAATCCTAAAATATGCAGTAATGTCGATTTACCGGAACCGGAAGGTCCCATGATCGATACAAACTCACCTTCTTTAATGTGTAAATCAATGTGGCGCAACACATACGTTTTGCCAAAACCTGCCGGGTAATATTTGGATATCTTTTCTAACTTAATCATAAAAAATGTTGGGTTTGAGATTTTTGGTATAATTACAGACAAGCACATTTAAAAACAAATGCATATACCTCCGTCTCTTATGCCAGTCCTATTAAAAAAAGGCTTGCCAAAAGGTTAACTCATTGATAGTAAGAAGTTTCATTTTTGATTATAAAGCCGAACCGTCCGAAATCGTACAAATGTGTACGGTATCGGACGATGCGAAATGAAGCGTTTAAAAGGGACAAAAAGGCTTATTAAGCCCATTCAAAATGACTAAAAGTTTTAGGAAAAGATCTCCATTTTGTATCCAACACCGTGGATGGCGGTAATCTTCACAGCTGGATCGCTGGCGAGCATTTTGCGAAGCCGGGAAACGAACACATCCACACTGCGGCCAACGATCACGCCTTCATCTTCCCAAACAGATTTGAGAATAAAGTCGCGATCCAGGACCTGATTCGGGTTTTTGGCAAACAATGCGAGCAGTTTTGCTTCCCGGAATGTAAGTTGGTGCGTGGCGTCGCCGGAAATCAATATTTGATTACTAATATCAAAAAGCGAAGCGCCGAGGCGTGTCCGCGTGTCAATAGTAATAGTGGCAGCCGGTGGAATGGGCGTCAAATCCTTTTTAAGCCTGGTTTTGTTCCAAACCATAAAACCCAGACCCGCCAGCGCGCTTCCAAACGGCAGCAGCCACCAGTTTCCGCTTGCGGTTTTAGTCTCATTGTTTTCAGGGATAAAGCTGATTTGTAGTTGGTAACAGCCTTTTTCCTGCCTTCTGCCACCGCAGGCAACGCCGTCTTTTTGGTTAAGTTCAAGAAAGTTATAGCCGAGCTGGACTCCTCCGTCCGCACAATTCAGCACCATTACATTATAGCCGCGACTGATGTTCTGCATTTCAAGCGACTGATTCAGTAACACCGGAAGCTCTTCATAATCAAATAAATGCTCCATCCGGATCGAGAAGGTGTTCGGGTCAGTTTGCTTGACGGGCGGAATGGTTGACAGCGAATCGCCGTTTTTTAGTAACAGCAAATGTGCAGTGCGCCGAAGGGCAAGATTGGCTTTTTCAGCAAACCGGAATTGCTCATTATTTGCGAAAACCTCATTTCCCGAAAGGCATAATCCAACGAACAGCACCAGGAAAACAATTTTCCTGAAATCCATGCAATTCGGGACTGAGGCAAATCGGATCGGTTGCATTGAAAGGGGATCAAAGAGGATAAACAAATTTAACATAATCCATCACAAATCAGCAGCCATCGCCTTTTTTGTTAAAACCAAACCATTTGAATTGAGGTGTTAACTGGCTGCTGCGCACGGTGATCACTCGGCGACCGATCTGACCCTCTTTATCTACGGGATCAATGATCAGCTGATCGCCGGCTTGCGCGGGTTTCAGAACTTCATAAATATCACCTTCCAGAACGGCATAATTGTGCGCATATGCATCACCATTGATAATCTTTCCGCCTCTTTTCAGGTAAATAATGAATGGCACTTTGGTAATCCGGCTGGACTGAGGATCAAACTTTACGAGCGACAATTTGCCTGAACTTGCGGCAGCCAGTTGCGAAGGACTTGCCGAGCGGCCATTCAGCAGAACCGGGTTCCAGTAAAAACCATCCACCGTTTCCTTGGGCAACGCAACAGAGGGCGGAAGCGAAAACACGACGGTCAGCGCTGCCACGATTTTCCAGAGACTATTTTTCATAACATTTGACTTAAAAGGTTAGCTGTTTTTTGATTAAATCAAATGTAGGGCAACCTGAAAGAGACGCCGTAAAAGGCCTGTAAAACATTGTAAACGAAATGTAAAAGATTCGTGTTACCAAAAATGAACACCTAATCAACGAATTGAAAACAGTATCCTCCCAAGATCCCTACGCAGCGCTCCGGTATTCCGATTTCCGGTTTTTCATATCCAATTCATTTCTCTTTTCGGCGTCCATCCTAATCCAGGAAGTCATTGTCGCGTACGAACTTTATAAGCTCACCCATGATCCGCTGGCACTCGGATTAATCGGGCTCGCGCAGGTAATCCCTTTTGTAATAACATCCATTTTTGGCGGTTATGTGGCTGATCAGAAGAATAAAATTACGATTATGCACATTAGCCTGGTGGTGATTCTGCTGGGTTCTGTGATCCTTTATATGGCCTTTCAACCATTTATTTATGACAGGCTTTCAGAGACGCAGCATTTGATCGTCATATATGCTGTTTTTGCTTTAATAGGCTTTGCAAAAGGCTTTTACTCACCGGCTTCCAGCTCGCTGAAACCATTTCTTGTGCCCCGGGTAATCTATCACAATTCATCCACCTGGAGCAGCTCATTTTCACAGGCGGGATCCATCACCGGTCCGGCCATAGCCGGTTTTCTTTACGCTTACATGGGCCTTACGAACACATTATTAATTGTGATCGGCAACTTCGTGGTCTGCTGGATTTTGTTAGGGATGATCAAAACACGCCCCGAATTTCCGAAAATTGTTACGCCGATTATAGAGAGTATGAAAGAAGGTTTCAGGTTTGTTTTCCGCACCAGGATTGTGCTATATGCGATTTCGCTGGATCTGTTTTCGGTGCTTTTTGGCGGTGTGGTGGCTATTTTGCCCGTTTTTGCAGAGGATATTTTGAAAGTCGGGCCGCAAGGGTTGGGATTGCTCAGGGCAGCTCCTTCCATTGGCTCGCTGCTCACAATGTTTGCCATGGCTTACTATCCGCCCACGCACAATGCCTGGCGAAATATGCTTATTGCCGTGGCTGGTTTTGGGGTTTGCACCATTATTTTTTCCTTATCAACTAATTTCATGTTATCCTGCGCCGCCTTGTTCGCCACCGGAGTCTTCGACAGCGTAAGTGTAATCGTCAGACAAACAATCCTGCTCATTTATCCTCCTGACGAAATGCGCGGGCGCGTGGCCGCAGTAAACGGTATTTTCGTAAGCTCCTCCAACGAACTCGGCGCATTCGAATCGGGAGTTATGGCCAAAGCATTCGGCACAGTCCCATCTGTCATGGCCGGCGGCATCCTCACCATCATCGTCGTCAGCTACATTTACATGCGGTCCAAGGATCTGTTTTCAGTGCGGTTGAGTTAGTTTAAATCGCGATATTTAGTAAATTGCATTGGTAAAATCAGGATGGAAATGGTGTCAACATCGGAACAATTTCGTGGGAGTAGCAAGCTTAATGATATGCAGATTAGCTTATTAAGGCTTTTCGAACAGGGCATTAGTGAGTCAGAGGAACTTGAAGTTCGGAAGATGTTGATGGATTATTTTGATCAGGGATTGCAAAAAGAATTGAAAGAAGTTTTAGACAAAAAAAAATACTCAACTCAGGATTATCATAAGATGCTTTCGGATGATAATCCCCAACCCGCATCACTCACTCCGCAGGCTCTTTACCGGATTCATTAATGCTGCTTTTGTGGTTTGGAGGCAGACTAGCAGGATGATTATTAGACAAAATCCGGTTCCGACCAGGGCGAACGGTTCCCAGCCGACCTGGATGCGGTAGGCGTAGGTTTCCAGCCAGCTTTTCATTGTCAGGAATGCCAGGGGGAAGGAGATGAGCATGGCTAATGCCATTACCAGCAGGAATTCTTTGACAAAAAGCATGATAATGCCTATTTCCGAGGCGCCCAGGACTTTGCGGATGCCCAGTTCACGTGTCCGGCGGGCGACGTTGAGTGAAACCATGCCGAGGATGCCGAGTAAAACAATCACTACGGAGAGAATGGTCGCTATTTGCGATGCCTTTTTCAGCTGCATTTCGGATTGATACAGTTTTTGAAGCGTGTCGTCCATGAATGCATATTCAAACGGCGCATCGGGCATCAGCTCCCGCCATTTGTTTTCAATAACAGCCATGGATTCACCCAAATTAGCCGGGTTGAGGCGGAATGTGAGGAAGCGGAACGCGTTTCCTTCTTTTACGTGAAAAAATCCCAATGGCTTGATAACCTGATGCATAGATGCGAAATTGAAATCTGCGGAGACGCCGTCAACAGTCAGTATGGCAGGCACATTATGAACCCTTACCTGCTGGCCAACCGCGTCTTGGGGATTTGCGAAACCGAGCGCTTTTGCAGCAGTCTGGTTCAGCACAATCCGGTTGGCCTGAAATGCACCCTGTTTGGCATTAAAAAACTTTCCAGCAAGAATTTTGATCTGGTAAGTGTCGGCGTATTTTTCGTCTGTGCTTACGAATTGGGTATGAATGGCCTGTGTTGAATCCTGGCCGGACCGGTATAGCCCGGTGTGCCCGCCGTTATTCCCGTTCGGAATTTCGTAAGACAGGCTCACATTACTTACTTCCTTCAATTGCGAAAGCTGGTCCCGGATGGCTTCCATTTTTGCTAATCCCTCGGGCGTCCAATCGCGGGGAACGGCAATGGAAACGAGCGATTCCTTGTTGTAACCCAGATTTTTGTTGAAAAAATAATCGACCTGTTTAGCAATGACCACTGCGCCCGCAAACACAAACAGGGCTATGACAAACTGCGAGGCAACAAGCCCTCGTCGTAACAGCACATTTTCCCTGATCGATTTGAGTTTGCCCTTCATGGAGTCGATTGAAGAGATGCCTGAAAGTATAAAAGCTGGGTAAATGCCTGCCAATAAGCCAATTATGAATGCGCAAAACAATGGCATAACAAATGAATAGGGGAACAATGCCAATGAAGAAGGCAATGGTTTTCCCAAAATAACCGAAAACGCTTCGCGCGAGACTTCGTAAAACAAAATCGAAAGGAGCATGGCTAGTAATGCAAGAATAACGGATTCAGCAAGAAACTGACCGACTAACTGCATTTTCTGGCTGCCCAGCACTTTTCTAACACCAATTTCTTTTAATCGGGAGGAGGATTTACCAATGGAAATGTTGACGAAATTGACAATGGCCATTAGCAAAATAAAAAGCGTCACGCCGGAAAGTGTGTAGATCATTTTCCGAACTAATCCATTGTTTGCGTCAAGATAATATTCTTTGAGAGGCGTAAGATAAATTTCCAGATTGGCCTTTGTATTTGCAGATCCGTGCGTCGCAAGGGTTTGAGCAATAGGCTTTTGAAGGTCCTTTGACGTTATGCCGTTTTGAAGCTCAATGTATGTGATCATGTATGGGAAATCCCAATTTTCTTCGGCGCCCTTTCGGCCATCCAGGCTGCTTAGCGGAATAAAAATTTCCACAGGCTTCGGCAACAGATTGTTCACAGAATTATTACCAAGCGTTTTCAAAACAGCAGTGACCTGGAATTCCTGCTTACCGCCGATGAAATTGTGTAGGGTTAATGTTTCACCCAAAACATCTGTTCTGCCAAAATATTTCAATGCTTTTCCCTCGGTTATGGCCACCGAATTGCTCCTGTTCAATGCGGTTTTGGCATCGCCGTGTAACAGCGGAAAACCATACATGGCAAGCAATGTTGAATCACCCGTCTGCACCTCCTCACGGAAATGTTTATCGTTTTTAGAAACGGCAACTGTAATGCCATCGTAACGGTAGAAATTCGCAACCAAACCCGGGTAATCAGCTTTTAACGTTGCGCCAAGCGGACCCAGCGTCGCCATATCAATGCCCATATCCGGGTTCTTCCATTTGCTGCGGACAATGTATTGATTGTCCGCATTTCGCAAGTCGCTGTTGACCCTCATTTCGCCCCATACGAAGCTCATAATGAGGAATGTAAATGTCATCCCGACCGACAGTCCGAAGATCATTACCAGTGAATAGAACTTGCGTTTGAGCAGGTTGCGCCAGGCGATTTTGAAGTAATTTTGGATCATTCCCAAAACTAGCCAAATTTTCGAGTGCTGATTTTCGCTGAGCTGCCGTTTAACTATTTTTAACGATTTGTTGCCCAGCGGTTGCCGCCCAGCGTTGCCGCCCAGCGCTTAATTCAGATGTTATTCGCTTTTTAATGATTCAACCGGATTAACCAGCGCAGCCCGGAGCGCCTGGAAACTCACTGTGAGCAGCGCAATGACCAATGCGATAAAACCAGCCGACGCAAACACCCACCATGATAAACCGGCCTGATATTCAAAGCTTTTCAGCCATTCGTTCATAGCATACACTGCCACAGGAATGCTGATCGCGATGGCGATTATGACCAATTTTAGGAAGTCGCCCGATAGGAGCAAGACGACATTTTGCACGCTGGCACCCAGGACTTTCCTGACGCCGATTTCCTTGGTTCTGGCCTCGGCGGCAAATGCTGCGAGCCCGAACAAACCCAGGCAAGCAATAACAACAGCCAGCACTGCAAATGATAGCAAAACGCTTCCCTGCTTTTGTTCTGCCTGATATTGTCTGGAAAAGTTTTCGTCGATAAAGTGAAAATCAAGCTTTGCTTCGGGATCGAAAGGCTTGTAAGCATTGCTGATGTAAGCCAGCGCTTCCTGCGTTTTCCCGCGTTGGATACGCACGTAAACATTGTCTTTGTCCGATGCCGCAGGGAGCTGGATCGCCAGCGGTTCAATTTTGTGCTGTAAAGAATAGGTGTGAAAATCGGCGACCACACCAATCACTTTTGCTTCCCTCGTTGTGCCTTTTTCATCAATAAAATATCTGATCCTTTTGCCTACCGGATCATTCCAGCCTTGTTTTTTTACCAGAGCTTCATTCACCAGCAGTGCGTTGGTTTGGTCAGCCGGGGAGTTGTCGTGAAACCTTCTGCCTTGCAAGAGTTTAATTTCCAATGTTTTAACAAAATCGCCATCTGCCGAAAATCGTTTGATTACCTGTGGCGAACTTGGCATTTCACCAGATTCAGTTTCTATGAACAAACCGCCGGAACTTAACCCATTGTTCCCTAACGGATTGCTTGCAGCAGCAACGCTTTCGATCAGCGGGCTCTGGTTTAGTTTCTGCTTAATCGCGTTGATCTGGCTCCTGGTTTCTTCTCTATCAATATGAAATGTTAAAACCTGATCTTTATTGAAACCCAGGTCTTTGTGATTAACATAATACAATTGTCGGTATACAATGCCGGAACAAGCGATCATGATCACGGTTACGGCAAATTGGAAAACCACCAGCGATTTACGGAACTGAGCACCGCCGATCTGGCTGCCCAACTGACCTTTTAAAGCAATAACCGGCCGAAATCCAGACAGCATAAAGGCAGGGTAAATGCCGCTGACCAGGCCGATGATCACTACAAATGCCAATGCTGCCAAAGCCGTTGACCAACCATTGTCATAGCTCATTGTCAACGATTTATTCGCTAATTCATTAAAAAAAGGCAATGCAATCTTTACCAATAACACACCGATTATCCCTGCTGAAAGGGTCATTAGAAATGATTCGGTCAGGAATTGGGCAACCAATTGTGAGCGCTTCGAGCCAACTGCCTTACGCACACCCACTTCACGCACCCGTTTCATGGAGCGCGCCGTGTAAAGATTCACGTAATTAATGCAGGCAATGATGAGAATGAGCGCAGCGACGACAGAGAATATATAAATCGTGTTAATGTTTCCGTTTGCGCCGATCTCATATTCAAGGTCGGAATGTAAGTGGATGGAAGTCAGTGGCTGTAACGACATTTTGTACCGCACATCTCCAAGCTCGCTTTTGAGGTATTTTGTAAAAAATCCGTCGAGTTTATGCTCAAATTTTGCAGCGTCGACGCCATTTTTCAATAATATATAAGTGTAAAGATTCGATTGCTGCCAGCCAGAGGTGTAATTCTCAGGAAGCGAGCGCAGTGCTTGAAAATTCAAATGTGAATTAGCTGGCACGTCGGCAAGCACGCCGGTAACGGTATTTGGATAATTATTTGAAAACAAAACCGTCTTCCCCAAAGCATCGGAAGCATTGCCAAACAATTTCTCTGCCAATTTTTTAGTAAGGACTATTTTTTGCGAACCCTGCAATGCTGTTTTTGGATCGCCGTAGAGCATCGGATAAGTGAAAATGCCAAAAATCGAAGGGTCTGTAAAGAAAATATTGCCAGCCTCGATCTTCTTTTCTGCAAAGGTGATCGTCCCGCCACCTTCCGTGCTGATTCTGGCCGTCTTTTCAATTTCAGGATAATCGTTTTGCAGTGCAGGAGCATACGGAGCCGAAGTAGGCGCAAATTTGAAGCCGCCGGTAGACCATTTTGCTTCG
The DNA here is from genome assembly GCF_000428845.1 of Dyadobacter alkalitolerans DSM 23607. GTDB lineage: Bacteria > Bacteroidota > Bacteroidia > Cytophagales > Spirosomataceae > Dyadobacter > Dyadobacter alkalitolerans. The sequence continues at coordinate 95,097 of NZ_AUAS01000017.1, forward strand.
TGCGTAACCCGGTAAATGCGGTCGGCCTTTTCGTGAAAATGATCATAGCTTAGCTCATCCGCAACATACAAAACCATCAGCCAAACCGCCGCCATGCCGATCGCGAGCCCAAATATATTCAGACTGCTAAACAGCCTTTGATTCCGAAAGTTCCGAAGAGCAATTTTGAAGTAATTAAGGAGCATGATATGAGTTATTATTAGTTAGGATCTAAAACTTAATGTCATTTCAGCTTATAAAATTAACATGCCATTTAGTTTATTGGCTCAAAGTCAATATGTTACAAAACGGTCACGTCCAGAACTTGTTCACTTTCGGACAAAGCATTTCTAATTTCGAAAAGTACAACGCGCTCTTAAAATACCGATAGGAAACTCGCAGCCACCGCCAGGTAATTGAGCGAGGATTCCAAGTTATTTCTCAAAAATGTCGAATATCTTGCAGCAAAAAGCCCGGCCCCGAGATTGGCGTCGGAAGGGCGGGACGAGAATCATTTAAATAATATTTCACTATTTAAACAGTTACAACTTATGAAATTATTTGCAGGAAAAGCTGCCAGGCTGCGCTATTATCCGGATGCGGTGATAGAATAGATCCTGTGATATCAACTATTTATCTAGAAGAAGGGGATAGAGCAGCACAAAGACGACAGGCTATTCCTGAATTGTATGCGCATTATCAGAACAGTGCAAAAGACAGGGAGGCATACGAAGTAATATCAAAGAAAAATGGAAGGTTCATTATAAATTATGTGCCAGGCTTGGAGCTGTTAACATTATGTGGAGATCCTGGGAGCGGTTGGTCAAGGCAATTTGCGAATGTAAGTGACGATGTGCTTAAAATCCTTGTTGACGAAAAGGTCATTCGATGATCTTGAAATTCATGGAACTTTAGGCAGCAAATTGGATAGCCTGCTAATATCGCAAACACCGATATATAGAGTTAGAACAAATGGAAGGCCTTCGCTTTGAACCCCTAAATTTTCCAACCTTCCTGCCGCATTGACAGCAAATTCGCTAATTTTGCCCAATTGATGATTTTAGTGGATTCAATTGTTGTTATTTATTGATTTTTAACCAAATAGAATGAACCAAGCACCTGCTACTTCTTTACAAGACATTGTTGGGCATGCCAAAGAATACGGTTTTGTGTTTCCCTCTTCTGAAATATATGATGGATTGCAAGCTGTTTATGACTACGGTCAGAATGGTGTTGAGTTAAAAAATAACCTGAAAGCGGCTTGGTGGAAAGCCATGACGCAGCTGCACGACAACATTGTGGGCATTGATGCGGCTATATTTATGCATCCGCTGACCTGGAAGGCTTCCGGTCACGTGGATGGTTTTAATGATCCGATGATCGATAACAAGGATTCTAAAAAGCGTTATCGTGCGGATCAGCTGCTGGAAGGAAAAGCGGAACAGTATGAAGCGGAAGGCCAGGCTGAAAAAGGACAGGCTTTGCTAGCTGAAATGGGCCGTTTGCTGAGTGCCGAAGATCTGAACGGCGTTCGCGAACTGATCATTGCAGAAAATATCAAATGCCCGGTTTCAGGAACGGCCAACTGGACGGAAGTGCGTCAGTTTAACCTGATGTTCAGTACACAGGTTGGCTCGGTTGCCGAGGAATCGAACCTGATTTACCTGCGTCCGGAAACGGCTCAGGGAATATTTGTCAACTTTCTGAATGTGCAGAAAAGCGGCCGGATGAAGATTCCTTTCGGGATTGCGCAAATTGGAAAAGCTTTTAGAAATGAGATCGTTGCGCGTCAGTTTACATTCCGTATGCGGGAATTTGAACAAATGGAAATGCAATTTTTCATCCGCCCCGGCACCGAAATGGCCTGGTACGAAAGCTGGAAAGAGGCTAGGATGAAGTTCCACAAAGCGATTGGCTTGCCTGCGGAAAAACTGAAATTCCACGATCACGAAAAACTGGCGCATTATGCAAACGCGGCTGTCGACATTGAATATCAGTTCCCATTTGGTTTCAGGGAAATGGAAGGGATCCACTCAAGAACAGATTTTGACCTGAGAAACCACCAGGAATTGTCGAAAAAGAAACAACAATATTTCGATTCGGACCTGGACGAAAATGGTAAGCCTTACGGAAATTACATTCCGTATGTGGTTGAAACTTCGGTAGGGGCGGACAGGCTTTTCCTGGCCACATTCTGCAACGCTTATACTGTTGAGACGGTTGGAGAAGGCGATAATGTGAAGGAAAGAACTTATTTGAAGCTGCATCCTGCCCTGGCACCATTCAAAGTGGCGGTGCTTCCGCTGGTTAAAAAGGATGGGTTGGCTGAAAAAGCGCAGGCGATTGCAAACTCGCTGAAATCGTCTTTCCGCACCACTTATGATGACGGCGCGGCCATCGGCAAGCGTTATACCCGCCAGGATCTGATCGGAACGCCGTTCTGCATTGCGGTAGATTATCAAACTATGGAAGATGACACCGTAACGATCCGCCACCGCGATACAATGGAGCAGGAACGCGTTGCCATCAGCGAATTAAAAGAAAAGATTGGCTATCAGGTTGCTATCGAGCGCATTCTGGAAGCAATCTGATATTTAAGAGAAGGCATAAAAAAGGGCTGTTTCGCGATGAAACAGCCCTTTTTTACTTTCATGCAATGTTACATCATTTCGAAGTGTGCAGCCGCACCAGGTCTTCGGCGTTTGAGCTTAGCAGATCGACTGTATCAACGTCCAGAATGTGTGAGATCTGTATGAGACGTTCCAGCGTAATGCGCGTGTAACCCAATTCGATCTTACTATATGCATTTTGTGAAATGCCCAGCTTCATCGCCAGATACTCCTGTGTGTAATTCCTGTACTCCCTGATCTTCCTGATATTCAATGCAACAGCCCGGATCTGCGTGTCTATCGATTCGCTCATGAAACATATTTTTTGTTAACAAGACATCTTCGTTATCAAATATATACGACTTTCCATGGTGCAAAAGATCACTTGCGGATCAGATTTAGTCTGGAATTTTGTTAATTAGTCGATTCATATTGTGTCAAAATGCGGGATGATTAATCAATTATATAACACTTCACTAAGCTTACTCACTGATCTGTATCAGCTTACAATGGCTTACGGCTATTGGAAAGCGGGAAAGGCCGAGCAGGAAGCGGTTTTCAATCTTTATTTCAGAAAACATCCGTTTCAGGGCGGCTTCACCATTGCCTGCGGACTCAGCAGCGTTATTGATTATCTGAGTGAATATCGGTTTAGCGAGGAGGATCTTGCTTATGTCGGCTCCATTGCAGGGAATGACGGCGAAAAACTGTTTGAGCCTGGTTTTTTGGATTATCTTAAAAACATGGAATTCGCGTGCAGCATCGACGCAATACCCGAAGGAACCGCTGTCTTCCCAAACGAGCCGCTTCTACGCATCCAGGGGCCGATTTTACAATGTCAGTTGCTGGAAACTCCTCTTTTAAATCTCATAAATTTCCAATCGCTCATTGCCACAAAAGCTGCCCGGATGCGCCTGGTTGCGAAGGAGGACTCGCTGCTTGAATTTGGTTTGCGACGGGCACAAGGTCCTGACGGTGGCGTAACGGCAAGCCGGGCCGCCTACATCGGTGGTTTTGATGCGACGTCGAATGTCCTGGCCGGTAAACTGTACGATATTCCTGTAAAAGGCACGCACGCGCACAGCTGGGTTATGTCGTTTGATAATGAATTGGAGTCTTTTGAAACGTATGCGCAATATATGCCCAACAATGTAACGCTGCTCGTGGACACCTACGACTCACTCAATGGTGTCCGGCATGCGATCAAAGTGGGCAATCAGCTTCGGGAGCGTGGTTATGACTTGGGCGGAATCCGGCTTGATTCCGGCGATTTAGCATATTTAAGTATTGGAGCGCGGAAACTTCTGGATGATGCAGGGTTTGAGAAAACCAACATTGTGGCCAGCAATGATCTCGACGAGCACATTATGGACAGTTTGAAAATCCAGGGAGCAAAGATCAATGTTTGGGGAATAGGCACAAAACTCGTGACGGCCTATGATCAGCCTGCATTGGGCGGTGTATACAAGCTTGCTGCAATCCGTTCGCAGTCGGGTGAATGGGACTATAAATTAAAACTTTCGGAGCAGGCTATCAAAGTTTCTACGCCGGGGATACAGCAAGTACGCCGTTTCAAGGACACCAAGGGATTTGTGTCCGACATGATTTTTAACATTGAAACACCGTCAACCGGCAAAGCAACCATGGTCGATCCTTATGATTTCACAAGAAACCGGTCATTTTCAGAAACCACATTTTTTGAAAACTTGCTGGTGCCGATTTTTGCCAAAGGTTATCTGGTTTATAAAATGCCTTCCGTTCATGAAACGAGGGATCGCGTTCAGGAACAGCTTTCCAACTTTCACAAAGGCATCAAGCGATTTGTGAATCCGCACACCTATCCTGTGGGTTTGGAAAAAGGTCTTTTTGATATGAAAACAAACCTTATTTTAAAACTTCGCGTAGCAAACGAATCTTAAAACGTTATTTATGGAAGAAATGCAAGTGCCCGATCCGGCCATTTTGAAGGAGCTATTGAAATACAAAATGCCTTTCGGGAAATACAAGGACACATTGATCGCCGATCTGCCGGTTTCATATCTGGAATGGTTTCAGCGGCAGGGATTTCCGGCAGGTAAGCTCGGAATGTTGCTCAGCACCATGTATGAAATCCAGATTAACGGGCTAGGGGAGCTGCTTTACCGACTGAGGAAGATGCAGTAAGTTCTGCATCTTCCTCGATGTCAGTTTATTGGGTTACTTCTTTTCAGGCATTAGCACAACCTTGATGAAGTTGTCGTCATTAAAATACTTTTCAGCCGCGGCTTTGGTGCTGGCAACGGTGATGGATTTCAATAATTTGTCCTGCGTGAAGATCTCGTTCAGATCGTCGCCCAGGAATGTGTTATCATCCAGGTAATCCAGCCAGAAGTTGTTGGTTTTCAAGGCAGTTTCCGTTTTACGTTGTGTTTCGGCTACAAATTTTTCAATGTCTTTTGGATCTGCACCGTTCTGCTTCACCTTGTTCACTTCCTCTCTCGCGCGTTTCACAAGCTTGTCCACATTCTCGGGCGCGCATCCAAAACCAATGCTGAACCGATAATGTCCTGACGGGAATTTGTCAGTGCTTTCTGAAACACTTACACCATACACGCCACTTTCTTCTTCGCGTAATGCCTCTATGAGCTTGATTTGCAGCACCTCCTGTAATGCTTCGATCTGCATATTGTTTTCAGGGCTATATTCAAATTCACCACTGGAAATCAATGTAACACGGCTTTTAGGCTCTAAACCCTTGTAAATCGTTTTGTCAATGGTCCCTTTCGGAGGGAAAATGTTGGGGTGTTTGAATGTATCATCGCGATCGGTTGAAGGCAACCCGCCAATGTATTTTTCGAGCAGCGGCTTAATTTCTTCCGGCTTGAATGCACCTACGAACGTAAATACGAAATCGGATGCATCTGCAAAGCGGTCTTTGTACATTTCCACCGCACGATCCAAATTCACCTTATCAATGCTCTCCGGCTTCAATGGCCTGCGTTTCGGGTCATAGCTGGTCAGGACGCCATTCAGGGAATCGGAATAAACCTTCTCAGGCGTAAGCGTTTTCTGCATGTTTTCGAGATAGGCCTTTTGGTTTTCCAATATCCCGGTTATTACGTCCGCATCTTTCCTGGGTGCTGTGAAGTAGGCATATATCAGCTGCAATGTCGTTTCCAGATCTTTCGGATTAGTGCTGCCGCCCATTCCCTCGGTCAGCTCGCTCAGGTAAGGCCCGGCACTGGCCGTTTTTCCAGCCAGGAATTTTTGCAGTTGCGTTTGATTATAAGGCCCTACACCGCCAGATTGAACCAGATAACTGGCGAAAATACCCGTTTCACGTTCCTCAGGAAATAGCGAATAACCCCCTTTTCCTGTTGCTTTGATCAGGATTTCATCATTTTTAAAATCTGTCGGTTTCAGTAAAATCTTTACACCGTTTGACAATGCAAGCTCGGTAACGCCCAATTTATCCAATTGCTTTTCGCTGGTCACCTTCCCAGGTTTTGGTTCGGCAGGCAAAAGGGGAGAGTCAACAACGTCATCCACATAGGCGGTCACATCTTTGCCTGCTTCAAGCAACAGCGTCCGGATTTCGGCTTCCTTAGGCAGTTCGTCTTTACTCTTTTCGGGCCCCATGACCACTACGGCCCTGTTTTTGTCTGTAATGTATTTTTTGGCAAGCGCATTAATTTCCATCAGTGAGACGCCTTCCAAATGCTTTTTTACAAATTCAAAATAAGCCTCTGCGCTCATATAAGGCTCCTCGTGCAGAAAATGGTCCAGATATTCCTGAACATGATTTGCCGATTTGGTCTTATCCCGTTCTTTATAATACTGCTCAATGGAGTTGTAAAAATCTTTTTTTGCCCGATCCAATTCCGGCTGTGTGAAGCCAAATTTCTGCACACGCGCATTTTCTTCAAGTAATGCGGTCAATGCAATTTTCATCGAAGCCGCATCTTTGGCCAATGCTATCGAAGTATAAGAATCCAGGTCACCCAGGAAGTCGCCATACTGGCTGTCTCCGTACAAAAAAGGCGGATTCGCTTTTTGGGTAAGCTCCTGCATGCGTTGCGCCATCATTGAATTATACAATCCCTGCGCGAAGTTGTCCCGCACATTTTTCAATGTTTTCTCTTTGCTGTTGGGCTGCTTGTAGATAAGCTGAATCAGATTCTGCGGATATTCCGGATCTGTCACGATGGCCACCTGTGTTGATCCATCAAGTGGGATGGTATATTTTGTCCGTTTCTTAACATTGACGGGCGCAGTCATTGAACCGAATTTCTGCTTGATCGTAGCTTCCACTTTATCCACATCAAAATCACCGACAGCTATAACGGCCATCAGGTCAGGGCGATACCAATCCTTGTAGAATGCTGTAATTGTCTCCGGTTTGAAGCTTTTAAGAATGCTGTCTTTTCCAATCGGCAGCCGCTCCGCATAGCGCGAATTATTAAGGATTACTTTCAAGAATTTATCCCGCATACGCTGTTGCGCACCGCGTCCCATTCTCGATTCTTCCAGCACAACGCCCCGCTCTTTTTCAATTTCCGCAGGATCCAGCAAGGCGCCGTGCGCCCAGTCTTCCAGCACTTGAAGGCCTTTGTCCAGCAATCCAGCCGAATCAGTAGGGATGGGCAGCATATAAACAGTTTCGTCGAAACCCGTATAAGCATTCAAATCTGCCCCGAAGCGCACACCGGTCTTTTGAAGGAAGTTAACCAGCTCATTTTTTGGGAAATTGGTTGTTCCGTTGAAGTTCATATGCTCCATGAAATGCGCTAATCCTTGTTGCGCATCCGTTTCCAGGACCGATCCCGCCTTTACGGCAAGTCGTAATTCTGCACGATTTTTAGGCTCAGCATTCTTTCTGATATAGTAAGTCAGGCCGTTTTTAAGTTTCCCGGTCCGCACACCCGGATCAAGCGGGACTTTTTGGGTGGAAAGATCCTGGGCAAAAGAAATTGTCAGCGGGCCAATTCCAAATCCCGCGATATATAAAGCGATCAGCGCCTTTTTCATCGTTTTTATTTTAATTAATGCGATCAGAAGAGTGAAAGATATTTAAAAAACTTGCGACTTTTTCGAAATCAGCGACACTTCTCATTTCTAAACGTCAGGCCATTGGTGAAATCTAACTTGGATCTGTCGCTGAACTTCATGCTGCCGTCTTTTTCATCCACCGGCCCGAATCCTTCGACCCAGTTGCCATCCTTTTTCAAAAACACCACCTCACGTGTCGATTCAACGCCCTCGGACATGAACTTGTAATCGGCCCGCAATGTGTCACCATTGATTTTACCCTCAATTTTGCCACGGTTCTTATCTTTTTCAAATAAGCTGTATTTCAGTTCCCCGGTCACAATGCTGTCAGCCGTCATATCAATATGCAGGAAGGCAGAGTCCTTTTCGGTTGTGTAAGCGTAACATTCGGAAATAGGCTGAGCGGTGTTCTCGGTCGCTGAGGAGGATTCGGATTCTTTCTTTGTGCACGCCGCAAAAATGCAGGCAAGCGCAAGGATAAGATGGATTTGCTTTGTCATATTCGTTCTGTCAAAGATATTAAGATGAGTCAAGGTAATGCTTTAACCAGCCAAAGCCGGATGAAACGTAGTAAAATTTCCCTTTTTTGTAACCTTAACGCGTTGCTGAGTCCATCCTTGTAATTTCAATCACTTCAATGGTTAAAAAACCAAATTCTTCTGTCACTACGCCACGGATTTTATAAACACCTTTTACGGAAAAGTTAAACTTCGCTGCGACCTGTGGAAAATGCACGGTATCAATGAAATGCCCTTCCTGATCCAGAAAAGTGCCGAATTGCATGGTTTCACCCCTTGCCGTCCGTGTGTTTTTAACTGCTACGAGATATCCATATTGCACCACTTCGCGATTAACGTAAGCATGGAGGTCTTTGCTCATGACGCTTTTCGGCAGCGCATTTTTCAAAAGATCGAAGGGGCTGCATAGTGCAAAACCCAGCAATTCTATCTGATCATATGCATCGTCAATCGGCGAAGAGTGGAATGTAGGGAGCTGATAGTCTTTCACTTCTGTATGAAACAACTGCTTCTGCGGGATTTTTGCCGGTGTTTTGCTAAGCCGGAAATGCGCTTTCCAAAGCAACGTTTTTTTGTTGATTCCCGTAAATCTGAATGCGTCGATGCGGATCAGGATCGTCAATTGCTCGATCGAAATGGCGACGCGATCAATGAAATTATTCAGGGATGTGAACACGCCATCCTGCTCACGTGCCGACACAATTTTCAGGATCGTTTTTTCTTCAATTTCGTTCAAAAACTGCAATCCCAGATAAATGTCCTTTCCCTTAATCACGGCTTGCGCATTGCTGTTGTTCACGCAAGGCGCCATGATGGTCGCGCCCATCATGCGGGCCTCGTGCAGATATAATTCCGGTGCGTAAAAACCTCCGCCGTTATTCAGCACGGCGACCATATATTCCAACGGATAATATGCTTTCAAAAAGAGGGTTTGGTAACTTTCCACTGCATAGGACGCAGAATGTCCTTTAGCAAATGCGTAGCCGGCAAAACTGGCGATCTGATTCCAGATTTCCTGTGTCGTTTGCGGGGCGTAACCCATATCCGAGCAGTTTTTGAAATACTTTTTCTTCACACGCTCAAACTCATCACGCCCGCGAAATTTGCCGCTCATTCCACGCCTGATCACATCGGCTTCGCCCAATGTAAGCTTGGCAAAATAGTGCGCAACCTTGATCACATCTTCCTGATAGACCATGATGCCGTACGTTTCAGGCATTAATTTTAATAATTCAGGATGTGCTTCCTGGATTTTTTCAGGATTTTGGTGCCGCAAAATATATTCGCGCATCATGCCGCTTTTCGCCACGCCAGGCCTGATAATGGAGCTTGCTGCTACCAGACCGAGATAGTTATCCACTTCCAGCTTGCGTAAAAGCATGCGCATAGCAGGAGATTCCACATAAAAGCAACCAATGCATTGCGCCTGCTTGATGAGCTCGTTAATTTTTGGATCGGTCTTGAATTTTTTGACATCGTCAATGTCAATAGGCTGCTCCTCAGGGCGATTGTATCGGATCACTTCCAAAGTTTCCTTAATCTTCGCCAACCCCCGCTGCGCAAGAATGTCATACTTGTTCAGTCCCACATCTTCCGCAATCACCATGTCAAATTGCGTGGTAGGGAAGCCTTTGGGTGGCACATCGGTTGCGGTAAAATAATGGATAGGCCGTTCTGAAATGAGGATTCCGCCCGCGTGAATGCTCAAATGGTTTGGCTGATTATTATCCTGCAAATAACCCGCATACTTAATGACCAGCCCCGAAATCTGATCTAGTTTTTTCGGGTCAAATTTTCCATTGCTCAGCGCATCGATCTCATAAGCAGGCAAACCGAAAACTTTGCCTAACTCACGCACGGCTGCACTGTGCTGGAATGTGCTGTAAGTCGCCAGCAATGATGCCTGCCCATTTTTTCCAAAAGTGTCGAAAATGTATTGTGTCACATCCTCGCGGTCGCGCCATGAAAAGTCGATGTCGAAATCAGGCGGATTTTTGCGATGGAGGTTGATGAAACGTTCGAAATAAAGGTCCAGCTCTATCGGGTCAACATTCGTAATGTTTAGCAGATAAGCCACAATGCTGTTCGCGCCGCTACCGCGACCTACATAATAATAGCCTTTTCGTCGTGCATAGCTGACAATGTCATGGTTAACAAGGAAGAACGGCACGAAATTCTGCTTCTGAATCAGATCCAGTTCCATGGCGATCCGGTCAAAAATCTCGTCCGTTACATGCGCACCGTATCGATAGCCCAATGCCTGATAACTGAGTGACGTCAGTTTTTGATAATCGTCTTTTGCGCTTTCACCATAGACCCGCAGATTCTGATGCTCCCGGTCATCACCGAAATTGAAATGAATGCTGCATTCCTCCATCAATTTTTCCGTGTTATGGATAATGAAATCAAGATCTTTTTCCTTGAAATGATATTCCAAAACCTTCAACGGCATGATTTGCTCGGATTCTTCGCCCGTTTCCGAGGGTGAAAGCTTGCTTAGCAATGTGTTCTCATCGATCGACCGCAATAGCCGGTGCATGTTGAAATCGCGCTTGTTACGAAAACTCAGCGGCTGCATAACCACAAACTTTTCCTTATGCTTATATAGTGGCGAAAAGCGAATTCTGTTCAGGTCTTTTTGCGCAATGCCAATGAACTCATTAGGTAGCAATGTCTCTTTTTTGGTAGCAAATAGTTTTTCAAAAGGATAAATGAACACTGCATTTTCCAGCTCCGGTGCTTCATCCGGGAATGCTTCTTTCAATAAAGAATGTTTTGACAGGAAAGCATTCAGCTCCTGAAACCCGGCGTTATTTTTAGCTAACCCTACATATTGCTGCTGCATTCCATTACGAAAATCAATTCCTACGATTGGTTTAATGTCATATTTCGGCGCCATCCTAATGAAGTTCAGGCAGCCGGATGTGTTATTAATATCGGTCAGTGCAATGCAGCCATAACCGTTTTCCCTGCTTATTTGAAGCAATTCCTGTTCCGGAATAGTCCCAAAACGAAGGCTGAAATAAGAGTGACAGTTGAGTAGCATGGTATTTTGGAAATAAACTTATTCGTCGAGTAATTCACGCATTCCGATGTGCGGGGATGATGGGTGGGTCGCCGTTGAAAGGGTTTCCCATGCTGGAAATGTTGGGGATGCCGATGGTGGTGCCCCAGCTTAGGATCGCGTTTCCGCGCTTGTCGGTGCCGTATCTGTTCCGGATATAATCCATAGCCTGATAAAGATTTAACTTCTCCTCGGAGTCGTCGAACATGTTGATCTGATGACTTCCGGAAACAAGATCACTGAAATTGACTCCTACAAGCCGCACCATCATTCTACGGTTATGCAGCAAATCGAATAACCTTTCAATCTGAGGGATTAATGTATGATCGGCCGATGTGTAAGGAATCTTCACTTGTTTGGAAACCGTATTAAAATCGGAATACCGGATCTTTACGGAAACGCAGGAGGTGAGTTTGTTGCCATTGCGCAGCTGGTAAGCCAGATTTTCACCCATAGCCCGCAACATTTCCCGCATTCGCTTCACGTCGCCAGTGTCTTTGCCGAAAGTCCGCTCATTCGATATCGATTTGCGCTCATGAAACGGGATGATAGGAGAGTTATCAAGCCCATTTGCGCGATTCCAGAGCAGAATGCCGTTTTTACCCAATATTTCGCCCATCATTTCCACCGGCATTTCCTGTATCGTTTTCACATACTTGACGCCCATGTCGTAGAGGATCTTGTTCGTCTTGTCCCCGACCATCGGGATCTTTTGCACGTGCATGGGCGCCAGAAAGCTTTTTTCTGTCCCTGCATCGATCTTCTTATGATTGTCAGGTTTTGCCTCACCGGTTGCGACCTTAGACACAACTTTACTGGTCGAAAGGCCGCAGGAAATAGGCAGGCCGCTCTCACGTTTGATGCGCGCTCTCAGGTTGGTAGCAAGCTGATAAGTGCCAAAAAACTTGTCCATTCCGGACAGGTCCGCATAAAACTCATCAATGCTGGCTTTTTCAAAAACAGGCACGGTGTCGGCAATGATCTCTGACACGATTTTGGATTCTTTGGAATAAATCCCGGCTTCGCCGCGAATGATCGTCGCTTCCGGGCAAAGCATACGCGCCATCTTCATGGACATGCCGGAATGCACGCCAAACGGTCGAGTTTCATAACTGCATGCCGCTACTACACCCCGGTCCCCGGTGCCGCCAACAAGCACGGGACGGTTGTTAAGACGGCTGTCGTGCTTTCGCTCCACCGACACAAAAAATGTGTCCAGATCCAGATGTAGTATCGTACGGTCCATTGCGTTTGGAATTTTTACAAAAATATGGATTATTTCCAAATATATGGATCATATCCCAAAACAAAAAGGAAATATTCCAAAAAATATGTATCTTTGCTTGTGATAAGGAGTTACAGATTTTTTTTGACCTGATCATTCGGCTATGCAGATCGACGAGGAATTCAAGCGTTTTAAACAAATTAGGGAAGAGTTGAATCTGACCCAGTCTGCGTTTGCAGACGAGCTGGGCATCAGCGCGACGACCGCTGATATTGAGCGCGGGCGGACGCGGATTCCCGGGCAGGTTGTGAAGGAATTATTGCGAAAATATAGCATTAATCCATTGTGGCTTTTTGGTGATAGCAAGCAGAAATATTTACAGCCGGACAAGTTGCTGATGAGTCCCAAGGTTGTGACCGTAGATAATGCTGGCAAAGACAATATCGTGCTGGTAAGTGCCAAAGCGGCAGCTGGTTATCCTAATAACATTGGGGATGCACAATGGTTTGAGACGTTGCCCGCCTTCTCTATCCCGCTGCCCGAATTCCGGAATGCTACATTCCGAGGTTTTCAGGTAGAAGGCGATAGTATGTTGCCGGTGCTGCATTCGGGCGAATGGATCGTCGGGAAGGCGCTGGATGATTGGGAAAGTCTTAATCCAAAGCAGATCTACGTCGTGGTGACGGTTGATAGCATTTTGGTAAAAAAAATCCAGCAGGAAAGTCAGTCTACATTCATAAACCTGGTTTCATCAAACCCCGAATACAGTCCCATCCGCATCGATCGCAGCGAGATCAAAGAAATTTGGATCGTAAATAGCAAGCTAACTTTCGATCTCGAAGCAGATCATCAGCAGGTCAGCTTGCTGAGCTTGCATACGGAGATGAAAGAATTAAAAGAGGAGATGCGGAAGCTTGTAGCGAGGTAAAAAGCTTAGTAGTGAAAGCGGCACTGAAGGATGTGGATTGAGTCATCCTTGACTTCGTAAATTAGGCGATGTTCGTCGGTTATGACACTATTTCAAAATCTGTGTAAAGTTTAAATCGGGGTTTGTAACTCCGATTTTTTACTTTTAACAAAACACATTTTATGAGACCAGAAGATTTGTTGACTGATGAGTTTTTAAAGCAGTTCAAGAGCCGCGATACGCTCAATGACTTTCTTGGCCAGTTGCAGAAGCGGGGCATTGAGAAGATGCTGGAAGGCGAGCTGGATGGGCACTTGGGGTATGACAAGCATGAACAGTCGCTCAATAATAACTCCCGCAATGGCTATGGAAAAAAGAGGGTTAAAACCAGCTATGGCGAGTCAGAAATAAGAAT
>NZ_AUAS01000018.1 GCF_000428845.1 Dyadobacter alkalitolerans DSM 23607
TGGATAGGCAAAAACAGCAAGCCGACGAGCTGCTAAAAAGTGAGGAAGGCATTGTCAAACGAAAGAAGCGGTGCTATGACGTAGAACCCGTCTTTGGCAACATTAAACATAACCACGGCTTCCGCAAGTTTATGCTCCGCGGCAAACAAAAGGTCGAAATAGAGTGGGGATTGATCGCACTAGCCCAGAATATCAGGAAAAGGGCGGCCTAGGAGGGCTGTTTACGCGCCTACCTGGCAAATCCAGTAAGCTAGCTTTTAACGGCGGATTTTGAATCTTAATTCTCAGTTACAAAAACCAGAAACGAAAGAGGGTGCCCCATTTTGAAATGAGACACCCTCTTCGCCTTTTTTCATATTATCCAAAAAATTACGGCTTCTTAGTAGTATCTGCTGGCACTGCTGGTTTTGCAGGGATAGCTGATGAATCAGCTGGAATCATTGGCTTAGCGGTTGAGTCAGCTGGCATAACCGGCCTCACAGTCGAGTCCGCTGGCATTACGGGCCTTGACATTGAATCTGCTGGCATTACAGTTGGGCTTGTCGCGGAGCCGACAGGGGTTGTCATCGGACGCGCAGTTGAATCCGGGCGAGTGCCTGGCTGCATGGGCATGCCTTGTCTTGCCGGTCTGGCTGTGCTGTCGATGCCTGCCGGGCGGCCTGCGCCTTCTGGACGGGATGCGTTTGGAGCAGATGGGCGCATGGTTGGCACGATTACTGCTGGTGCTCCTTGAACAGCACCGGCTCCGGCGCCTGCATCCATTCCACCACCTTCGCTTTTCTGGTCATCGTTATTAACTGATTTTCTTCTCCGTGATTTCTGCTCGGTGAATGTCATTTTCCCTAAACGATACGAGAAGTTAATCCGGAAACCTCTGTTGAACAGATAGTTTGTGTTGTTCTGCGTGAATGATGGCGTTTCAAGCTGCGTTTTCATTTTGAATGATGGGGCCAGGAAGTTCTCCATTCCAAATCCAATGCTTCCGCGCTTGTTGGTAAAATCTTTCTTGATTCCCAAATCATACATTCTGAATCCGGCTTGTGTTCCTTGAAGCTGAACATCGCGTCCCCTCATGAAACCGCCTGCCTGCAATCCCCATCCGTTTTTAATGTTCAAGCTCGTTCTAAAACGGCCACTTAGTACGAAACCTGTGTTGGAAGCTGCTAACAAAGGATCCGGATTGTTATTTGTAAGATCTGCATAGTAAGCGTCAAAACCTCCTCCTACTTGCCATCTTTTAAAGAATGTCATGTTTCCGAAAACATTCACCCCATAATTTTTCTTCGAACCAATGTTACCATAAGTTGTCGTGATAACCCCGGCTTCGTCGGTCGTACGAATGCTTTCGATTGAACTGTTGGTAAAACGTGCAAATGTAGAGACGTTCACATAAAGTGAATTCTTGAAAAAGCTTGTTCCTAATTCAACCTGATCCGTCAATTCAGGACGGAGTTGCGGGTTACCCACAGTGATGTTCTGTGGGTTCGCCGCATTTCGATTAGGATTTAGGAATTGAATGCCAGGACGTTGAAGGCGGCGGTTATAACCCAGCTTAACGGTTTGTCCTTTGCCAAATGTTTGGGACAAGTTAAGACTCGGCACCAGGTTACTATAAGCCGGAATGCTCAGGTCGCCCTGCTCACCTTGCGTAGCATCAATGCTGGTATACTCATAACGCGAGCCCGCCTTCACGGTAAATTTGCTTTTCGTTGTATATGTGTAGGAAAAATATCCCGCTGCAACATTCTGATCGTAGTTCAAACTGCTCGCAGCTTGCGGTGTGTCGACTGTATTGTAATAATCAAAATTACTGACCACTTGACGGAAGATGCCTTTTCCACCAAATTCAACCAGCTGATTGTCTTTCACCGGCGTCTGATAATCCACCTGAATGGTGCTTTCCTGATTATGGCTGGCGTTGTTGTTGCCCTGGCTTCCCAGCAGTTCGCGCAGTTGACTGTTATTTAGAGAATAAATGTCTGCGTCAAAGTCATTCGTCCGGTTGTTACGGCTAAACTGTGTAGAAATGCTCAACTCCTGCTGCGGCTTGGCTAATGTTTTGATATAATCCACATTCACGTCCCAAGTGCCAGACAAGTCTTTTGTATTTACATCCCGGAAGCTATTGCGCGTTGTGCCGTCGCTTTGCGTGTTGAATGTTGACAAATCCTGCTGATTACGCATGTTACGCATGCCATAACGCACCCCGGCAGAAAGTGAAGTTTTGGAATCAATCTCATAATCCCATCCGAAGTTATAAGAACCGAAAGCCATCTTATTATCGGACTCGCTCATCTGGCGGATCGAGAATTTATCAATTTTACCCACTTGCAGGTTTTCAGATTTGCCCGGCATATTGTAGTTAAAACGGCCAAAACCACCCAAACTGAAACCCATTTTACCAACTCTGTAATTTCCTCTCAATCCCAGGTTTGAACCTCTGTTACCAATGCCCGTATCCAAATTCAATGTCCCACCCTGGATCGTGCTTTTCTTGGTAACAATGTTGATAATTCCAGCGGAACCCTCAGCATCGTATTTTGCTGATGGCGAAGTGATTACTTCAACAGATTTGATCATATCCGCCGGAATTTGTTTCAATGCATCCGCAACGCTGGTTGCGATAATAGTCGAAGGTTTGTTATTGATCAAAACCCGAACATTAGAACTTCCTCTTAATGAAACATTTCCATCCAGATCGACCGTTAACATCGGCACTTTCTTCATTACATCCGAAGCGTCGCCGCCTTTGCTGGTAATGTCCTTTTCGTTGTTATAAACAAGCCTGTCCACTTTCTCCTCGATCAATTGCGCCATTCCCACAACTTCAACCTCATTCAACTGAACCACATCCGGTCCCAGGCTTACATTGCCCAGGTTAAGTTCTGTTTTGCGGTCAATCTTAATGTCATTGATGGTTTTGGTTTTATAACCAATAAAAGAAATAAGGATTTTAAAATTTCCGGAAGCCACTTTGGTAAGCTCGAAAGCACCTTTTTCATCAGTAGTCGTTCCGTCGATCGGGTTATTTGTTTTAATGTCAACCAAAGAAAGCGCTGCAAATTCGACCGGTTTTTTACTCACCGAGTCAATGAGGATTCCTTTAATTTTACCATTTCCTTTGGGTGTGTCCTCGGCCGTTCCGGGGATCACTGTCTGGCGCTGCGGCCTGTCATTTCCACCGCCGCGGTTTCCGCCAAATCCGCCGCCACCTCCCGGAAATTGCGCCAAGGCTGCGAAGCTCAGCAACGTCATAAGTATAACAGGAGTAACTTTTCTTATCATGTCCATGGTTGTATTGCAATAATTGTTCGATTCAATTTCAAAGTAAATACCTTAATCGGACAACAAATCGGGCAATAGATGGAAAGGACACTTCCACCGATCAAACCGCACTTTTACCCGATAAGTCCGCGGATCCTGTTCTTAGAATAATGCAGAACTGAGTATTTGTGACGCGAAGTGGCTTTATAGAGTGATGGTGCTCATCAGTCGGTATTTGCAGGGCGTTAATCGATTGGGCTAGGCACTTTGATTTATTACACGTAAGATTGTAATTGCAAGCTACGTTTCCTGCAATAACCTAACAGACACAAAGATGGATGCAAATGCCGCCCGAAAATATCCTCCGTTTTTCCTGCATATCCTGGGATGGAGTTTCCTGGCCCTATTCTTAATGTGGCAACCGCTGAGCTGGCAGATCCAATTTCCTATGACATTCTGGATCAAGCAGGCTGTTCAGTTTACGCTGTTGATTACGATTTTTTATCTCAATTACTATATATGGTTTCCCAAGTTCCTGGCTAAAAACCGTTACGGCCGCTTCATTATACTGAACCTGGTTTCGGTCGTAATGTTAGCTGTGATCATTGAGCAGGTAAAAATTTCAATCCACCACGGCGAGCAGATGGATCAGGCATTCAAGACGGCGCGGGAAACCAATGGTGACAAAAAGCGGCAAGACAGGCTCGACTATTTTGCATTGCTGACTGCCCTGCTCATCATAGGGATCAGCACGAGTGTGGCGGCGGTGAGGGAAACGCAGCGGGATAAACAGTTTAGGGAAAACCTTGAAAAAGAGAAGATTAACTCCGAGTTATCTTTCCTAAAAGCACAGATCAATCCGCATTTCTTTTTCAACACATTAAACAACATATATGCATTAACGGTCATTGACGTGGAGGCGGCGCGGGAAGCGTTGCATAAGCTGTCACGGATGATGCGTTATGTGCTTTACGAAACCCAGCACGGGACTGTGTTGCTGAGCCAGGAAATCGCGTTTGCGCAGGATTATATTCAATTGATGCAGCTGCGATTGACGGATAAAGTGACAGTCCACCTTGATCCGCCAAGCCCGATGCACGATGTTTCTATTGCTCCAATGCTGTTTTTGCCCTTTATTGAAAATGCGTTTAAGCACGGCGTTAGCGCTGTTCAGCCCAGTAGGATCGACATTCAGATTCGGCAGGACAAGCACAAGATTTTTGTAGAGGTCAAAAACACATTATTTACGGATAAAAGAGCCATTTTGGACGAAAGCAACGGCATTGGGCTCGTTAATACGCAGCGTCGGCTGGACCTTTTGTATCCGGGAAAATATCAGCTGGAAGTGAATGAGAACAAAGAAGAAAAAGAATTTGAAGTTCATTTGGAATTAGAAACTGCATGAGCGTACTCCAATGCATAGCAGTCGATGACGAGCCGTTAGCGCTCGGACTGGTTTGCTCTTTTATAGAAAAAACACCTTTCCTGGCACTTGCCGGGCGATATTCCAGCGCCGTCGAAGCGCTGCAAGCCATTCATTCCAAGCACATTGATGTCATTTTTCTGGATATTCAAATGCCTGATCTCACCGGCATCGAACTCGCGAGAGTCATTGATAAAGGGGACGGAAGAGCGCCGAGAATCATATTTACGACTGCATTCAACCAATACGCGCTCGACGGATTTCGTGTGGACGCACTTGACTATCTCCTGAAACCCTTTAATTACGAAGAATTCCTGCGGGCAGCTTCCAAAGCGCAGGCTTACAGCGAGTTATTAAACAAAGCTTCCTATGCTAGCGCACCTGATCCCAAAGATGGTTATTTGTTCCTAAAGGTTGAATATCAACTGGTTAGGATTGCTTACGAAGACATTCTTTATATGGAAGGTTTGAAGGATTATGTGAAGGTTCATTTAAAATCCGATTCAAAACCCATCCTTTCTTTGACCAGCTTGAAAGCATTAGAAGAAAAACTTCCTGTCTCCAAGTTTATGCGTGTACACCGCTCATTTATCGTGAATCTGGATAAAATCAGCGCTGTAACAAAAAATACCATCCAAATCGGCAGCATGACGATTCCCGTCAGCGACCAGCATAAGGATGGTTTTAATCAATTTTTGAGCAAATGGATGTAAAAGGGCAAGCTTATTTCAGCTCTTCCTTCAAAAAGTATCCGGTGTAACTTCCCTTCACTTTCGACACTTTTTCGGGCGTTCCTTCTGCAATGATGCGTCCGCCTTGTGCACCGCCTTCGGGTCCAACGTCAATCACGTGATCCGCAACTTTGATGACGTCCAGGTTATGCTCGATAATGAGGACTGTATTGCCTTTTTCAACCAGTTTGTTCAAAACATTCAGCAAATGCCTGATATCCTGGAAATGCAATCCGGTTGTGGGTTCATCGAGAATGTAAAGCGTTTTTCCGGTGTCGCGTTTCGAGAGTTCTTCCGAAAGCTTTACGCGCTGCGCTTCTCCGCCTGACAATGTGGTTGCGTGCTGGCCTAATGTAATGTAACCCAAACCTACATCATTCAATGTCTGCACTTTACGCAAAATCCTGGGCTGATTTTCAAAGAATTCCAATGCGGATTCTACGGTCATATCCAGAATGTCGGCAACCGATTTTCCTTTGAAACGTACTTCTAATGTTTCGCGGTTAAAGCGCTTTCCTTTGCAAGTTTCACAGTTAATGTGCACATCTGGCAGGAAATCCATTTCAATTTTCTTCATTCCCGCGCCTTCGCAATCTTCGCAGCGTCCGCCTTTCACATTAAAAGAGAACCGTCCGGGTTTATAACCGCGGATTTTGGCTTCCGGCAATTCGGCAAAAAGCGTCCTAATGTCTGTAAATAAATTCGTGTAAGTCGCTGGATTGGAGCGCGGCGTGCGTCCAATCGGCGACTGGTCCACTTCAATAACTTTATCAATATTCTCCAAACCTTCCACCGACTTATAAGGCAGCGGCTCTCTTCTGGATTTGTAAAAAAATTGATTCAACAGCGGAAACAATGTCTCATGGATCAGCGACGATTTTCCGCTTCCACTCACCCCTGTAACGCAAACCATCGTCCCCAGCGGAAACGACATGTTTACATTCTTCAAATTATGCCCGGTGCAGCCTTTGATAGAAATCGTTTGGCCACTTCCTTTCCGGCGTTTCTTTGGCACATCAATCGCAGTTCTTCCACTCAGATATTCGGCTGTTAATGAGCCATTTTGCAGAAAAACTTCCGGCGTTCCCGCTCCTACCACATTGCCGCCATGACGCCCCGCGCCCGGCCCAATGTCCAGAATATAATCCGAAGCCAGCATCATATCCTTATCATGCTCTACGACCAGAACGGTGTTTCCAAGATCGCGCAAGCTCTTCAGAGAATTGATAAGCCGCACATTATCACGCTGATGCAGCCCAATGCTAGGCTCATCCATAATGTATAGCACGCCCGTCAGCTGCGTTCCGATTTGCGTCGCAAGCCTGATCCGCTGCGCTTCCCCACCCGACAGTGTCCTTAATGCTCGGTTCAAGGTCAGATAATCCAAACCTACATCCAGCAGGAAGCCAACTCTTTTTCTGATTTCTTTTAAAACCTCGTGACCGATTACGCGCTGCTTTTCCTCCAATCTGTCTTCCAGGTTCACCAGCCATTCCGCCAGAACACGAATGTCACTGTCAGCGAGTTCAGCAATGTCTTTGCCATCCACCCTGAAATGCAAAGATTCCTTTCTCAGGCGCTTGCCACTACATTCCGGACAGGTTTGGACGGTCATAAAATCCTTTAACCAATCCTGAATTTTATCATTTCCGCTTTCCTGCTGGCGCTTCAGGAAGTTGATAATGCCGTCAAATTTAGTGTCCCACTCTGTTCCCGGATATTTTTTGGAAGGAACGGGCACTGCATCTTCGCTTCCGTAAAGGACGAGCTTCATCGCTTCTTCCGGAAATTTGTCCAAAGGTGTTGCCAGCGTTACTTTAAATGGTTTTAGTAAAACTTCCAATTGCTTGAAAATCCACGCTTCGCGGTATTCGCCCATCGGCGCAATGCCGCCTTTGGTAATGCTCAAAGATTTGTCCGGCATAATGGACTCTTCCGTGATCTCCTCAATCATTCCCAAACCCTGACAAGTTGGGCACCAGCCGTAAGGTGAGTTGAAAGAGAATGCATTAGGCGCAGGGTCATCATAACTTATGCCCGATTCCGGGTCCATCAGGTTTTGAGAAAAATAGTAAGTTTCTCCTTTTTCATCCAGAACCATCAATGCACCTTTTCCTTGCTTAATCGCCGTCGCCACAGACTGGCTCAACCGATAGCGCGATTGCGTATCTTCGGATTCTTTTTTAGGAATAACACGATCGATAACGATCTCAATGTCATGCACCTTGTAACGATCGAGCTGCATCTTCGGCGCAATTTCCTGCACTTCTCCATCCACCCGCACCTTGTTATAACCCAACCGCGCAATCTGAACAAAAAGCTCACGATAATGCCCTTTCCGACCTTTTACGGCAGGAGCGAGCAATATGATTTTTTGTCCTAAAAACTGTGTAAATAATTGATTAATAATCTGATCCTGCGACTGCTTGACCATCTTCCGTCCGGTAACATAGGAAAATGCCTCGCCTGCGCGTGCGTAAAGCAACCTCAGGAAGTCATAAATTTCAGTCACCGTCCCCACCGTCGAGCGCGGATTGCGGGAAGTGGTTTTTTGTTCAATGCTGATTACGGGTGACAAACCGCTGATCTTGTCCACATCCGGCCGCTCCATTTCGCCGATAAACCCACGCGCATAGGAAGAAAAACTCTCCATATAACGGCGCTGGCCCTCTGCATAAATGGTGTCAAAAGCCAGCGAAGATTTCCCGCTGCCGCTTATGCCGGTTACGACAACGAGCTTGTTTCGGGGAATGTTAACGTCAATATTTTTCAAATTGTGCTCGCGCGCGCCTTCAACTTCAATTAAGTCCTGGCCTTCGAGCTCAGTTGCATTCAAATGTTCCAAAATGATCTTTTATGTTTGTCGATAATTCCATTCAAAACCGGTTATTGAATAACCCTAAAAACGGACCCAGAGTTGCAAAGTTTTTGCACAAGATTGAGCCTCGTCCTCGCACTGCCAGAGCCGGGCTTCTAAAATAGTGAAGGAAGCAATGCTGCGTGCGTGTTCTTTGTTATTTTAGCGCAGAATTGTTGCTGCAACCAGTTAGCAGGCTGTTATACAAAACGCAATATTATGAAAATCAACAACGAAACGGAATACGAAAAAGCCTCCGAACGGGCGGATGAGATTTTTGGCGCCAAAAAAGGATCGCCGGAAGAGCAGGAGTTGAAAGAGTTGCTGAAAGCGATCAAGGATTACGAAGATGACTTCATACGGATGCTGAAAGAGAATGAGTAAGGCCCTCGATCTGCTCGCAACGGGCGATAAACCTTTCCGTGCCCGCCACACGCACTTCCACGACTAACCGGCATTCCATCTCAAAAACCTGCTCTCTAACAGGCAGTTCCATCTCCTTCACAATCCGCATGACATCATTCATCTGCGGATAGGAAAATTTGAGGTGATATAAATTATAAAAGTGCCTTGTAACAATCTCAGACTGGTTTAAAGCATCCTCGGTCGCCAGCTTATAAGCATTAATCAATCCCGGAACACCCAATAATGTGCCTCCAAAATAGCGCACAACCACGACCAGAATGTTGGTTACGTTTCTGGAATACAATGTGTTAAGAATCGGCCGACCTGCTGTTCCGGAAGGTTCGCCGTCATCGCTCATTCGGTAACTCATCCGATCTGCTCCGAGCCGGTAAGCATAGCAATGATGCACAGCTTTGGGATGCAGCTCCCGCAATGTTGCCAAATGCGTTTTTGCATCCGTTTCGCCTTCGATTGGAAAGCTGTATGCCAGAAATTTGCTGCCTTTGTCTTTGAAAAAACCTTCCGCTGGCCCGGTGACGGTTTGATAACTATCGTCAAATAACACGGGCGCGGCGTTTTTTAAATTGGTAAATCAAGATTGTATAGATTAATGCGGCCAATGCAAAACCAGCCATGACAAAGAAAACCAGCGGCAGATTTCCCCGATCATTTGCAAAAAGCTCAGCGGACAAAAATGCCCCTAACCCAATGCCCGCTTCCAAAGAAATGAACATGGTTGCAATGGACCGCCCGCGGTTATCGTCCCGACTTAAATCCACCGTCCAGGCAGAAAGCACCGGCGACAAAATGCCCATTGACATGCCGAAAAACGCAGCGCCGGCAAAAAACATGGAAACTGAATTAGCATAACCTGTAATGATCATGGCAATGATGAGCACGATGCAGCCTGCGATGGTCACTGGAATCCGGCCGTGCCTATCCGAAATTTTACCAGCAAAAAGCCGGATTAGAATAGAGAAAATCGTAAAAAACATGAAATAAAAACCACGGTTTTGCAGTCCCAAATATCCGCTGAAATCTGGCGTAACAGTTGCCACGGCCCCATAGCCGAAGTAGCAAAGGAATGTTACCAGCGCCGGGCTGAACACGGCCGGCTCGAAAATATCTCGTCTTGTAATTTGAAACGCATTCCACGAAAGACGCTCTTTCTTAACGAGCGTTTCTTTCATATTCAAAAGGATTGCAATGGACAAAAACGCAAAAAGTGAAGAAGTATAAAACAAAGCGTTCAAGGAAAACGCCTCGCTGATCATACTCCCAACCGCCGGTCCGAACGCAGAGCCCACGCCCATACACATCCCATGCACACCCATCGCCTCCCCGCGTCTGTCGGCCGGAACAATGTCGGCGACATAGGCAGATGTGCCGGTTGGTTTGAAGCCCGTTGAAAAGCCGTGAACCAATCTTAGCAGTAAAAACGGCATCACCGTTGTAAAGATGGGATATAAAAATCCGCAGACGAAACAGACAATCGAACCGAATGCCATTACGGGAACGCGGCCAATACGATCTGTTAAGCGACCGCTGAATGGTCGGGAAAGTCCGGCTGTTAATGTGAATAGACCAATGATTGCGCCTTTATATTCCGCACCGCCCATCTCGGTAAGATACCCCGGCAATTCGGGAATGAGCATGTTGAAGCTGGAAGAAAAAAGAAACGAGCTGAGGCCAAGTAACCAGAATTGCGTTGTGAAGATACTTGGGGAAGCTGTACTTTGCATTGCACAAAAGTACGGATTTGAACTAGAAAATGAGGAACGTTTGGTAACTACTTAAAATTTGTCCTTGATCCCGAGGATACTCAGGTCTACGCCGGCGAGGGTCTTTTTAGCCTGTTCCATCTTCCTTTGAATGAAAGCCGAATCGCGGCTACTTTTTAAAGTAGGATCGATTGTGACTTTCGATATATCTACCAACGGGACTCTTTTCTTTTCCATAATACTAACTGAGTTTTTGTTTTACAATAAACGCATCAAACTTAAAATCTATTTCAAAAGGCATTATATCTCCATTAACAATACCGTAAACCGTCAATTTATTTTCCCAACTCGCCTTCTCTTTTGTTAATATTATCTGGTACATTCTGGTTCTTGAACAAGTACTGCCTTTAAAATGTACCGCTTTTCCTGAATGCGTTTCTAGAAAGACAACTAGAATTTGAATAAGGGTTGCCAAAACCATGCCGGTATCTTTGTTGTCTGTAACTACCAGATCATCAACATCATTCTGATTATTTAGATCGCCAAACCCAAAATTGTATAAACCATCAGACATCTCAGCAAATTCCGCTCTCTTACGAACAATCCGCTGCTCAGAAATGCTTTCAAAAGTGAAGGATAAAAAATCCTCTGACCCCCGGAAGGGGTAATAATCATGTTTCAAAATAGTGTGTGATTGAGTATTGAATTAGCCTGCAAGTTAACTTAAATCCTCATTTTTAGAAATCAGTTTTTGTGGTTGCTTCTTTTTTCCCAACTTTAAAAAATGGTACGCATATTTTATAAAGAAGGTCGGTTGATTAAGCGCGAGAATGATATTCGCGAGCTTGGGAAAGTCAAAAATCTGGTTTGGGTGGATTTGCAGTCGCCGAGTGCGGAGGAAGAGGAATGGGTGGAGAACAAATGCAACATCAGCTTCCAGACACCACAGGAAATCGTTGAAATTGAAAGCAGTTCGCGGTTTTTTGAACAAAATGATACGATTAATGCCAACTCCAACTTCCTGCGCATCGATCGTGATGGGTATGAGATGTATCCCGTTTCCTTTATTTTATATCAAAATGTGCTCTTTACTTATCGTCGCGGTGATTCCAAAACTTTTGCGGATACGGTGAAGAAAATGAAGGTGAGCACGGAAAGCATTCAGAGTGGCGTAGACTTTATGCTGCTGTTGCTGGAAACGCGAATTGAAGCTGATGCAGACTCGCTGGAAGGCATTTCGCGTGACATTTCGGCCATTAGTAAGGACCTTACCCACGAACAGAAAGCCCGTCAGGAAGTCTTGATCCGCATCAGTGGATTGCAGGAAACCACAATGATGTTGCGTGAAACGAGCATTGACAAACAACGCGTGCTCTCCGGGATTTTAAGAAGTCAGTATTTTCCGGAAGACAGGAAGGAACATTTACGGATCATTCTGAAAGACGTGAGTTCACTGCTCGAATACACTACATTCAACTTCGAACGCCTTGAGTATCTGCAAAATACATTCATGGGTTTGATCAACATTGAACAGAGCCAGGTGATCAAGATTTTCACCGTGGTAACGATCATTTTCATGCCGCCAACGCTGATCGCAGGGATTTTTGGCATGAACTACAACCACATTCCCACCACCGCAGAGCCCTGGGGATTTGGGCTTTCGCTGTTCCTGATGGTGTTCTCGTCGCTGATTGTGCTTTGGTTTTTCCGCCGAAAACGCTGGATCTAAGCTTCGTTCGGAATCGCGTAAAAGTTGAAGGTTTTCCACTTATTCATATCACGTGGGCCTTCGATTTTGATAATTTTCGCGTTCTCGTTGAAGTCCGAAAAATAATGTAATGTGTAGCCAAATTCAGAAACAATGTGGTAAAGTTCGGCGCGCTCTTCGGTGGTTGCCTTTGGAAAACATTCCGCCACAAGCACTGGTTTAAACTGCCTGATAAGCTCACTGATTGAGCGAATCACTTCCATATCAGCGCCTTCCACATCCACTTTAATGAAGGAAAGCCTGTTTAATAAAGAAGCATAATTGGATTTCAGAAACTTTTCAAGGTTAATGCCCTTGATCTTCTCAGGAAGCTGAAACGCACCCTGGTCTTCCACAATTTCGTTGGAAATGCCGCCGTTGCCGAATGAAGCTTCCGAGGAACTGTAAAAAAACTCGCCATCCTCTTTCGTTATGGCGTAAGGCAGCGGGATAATGTTCGTTTTGTCAACATTAAGGGCCACGTTTTTCTCCAAAATCTTAAAAACGTGCGGGTTAGGATCGAAACCAATCGTTGTGCCGGTTTTCCCTGTAGCGAGCGCCATAGGGACGGTCGTGTCGCCGATATTGGTGCCAATGTCGATGCAAAGGCTTCCTTTTGGAATAAATTTTTTGAAAAAATTGACTTCTTCCTGCGTAATCACCTTTGGATTTACCAACGGGTTTTTCCAGTTTGCAAATGATATTTCACCTTCCTCGGCCAACACAAATGTGTCTGTTTTGTGAGGATATTCCTGAAATTGGCGGCGTGCTTTCTTCCTGGCCAGTGAATTTTTAAAATACTCAAACATGTAACGTAGGAATTTCGTGAGTTTCTGAAATTACAATATTAAGTATTAAAACGCGAAATTATGTTATCCGTTTATAGTCATTTAAACGCTGTATTCACAATAACCTGTAATTTCTGAACTCAAACAGCCGCTTGCCCGTCCGCTTTTCGTACCAGTAAAGCATTGCATCTTTAAGCTTGAACCGCTTCTTCGAAGTGTCTAGTTCCACCTTCCAGTTTTGGCGGCCAATGCGTTCTTGCATCACATCGGGATGCGTGCCCTCGAAACGTTTTAGAGAATCAAATTCTTCATAATTGAAAACATCGTCCGATTCCAGAATCTTCTCCCAAGTCTCGCCCTCATTCCAAAAACGGCTTACATTTTTCATCTTGGTTTTCATCTGTGCCGGACTTTTCACCCAGCCATAATGATATACCGCCGCGCCCGAATGCTTCACATTCAATTTCTGATTGCCTCTCCGAAAACCCTGCGCATCACGATAAGCTGAAATAGGCTGACCTTTCTGATTCATTTCATTCCTTATAATACGGATTTCGCGGCGATACCATTTTCTGCTGTCGCCAATGTAATCGTAAGTGCCATAAAAATGCACATAATCAAACAGCAACGCTTCAACCCGCTCATCATTCAAATGTTCTTGGCATGCTTCGATAATGGTTTTGTGATATTTCTCATGCACCGCTTCGTCGCCCTGAATGTAAAATGCCCAGTCCGAATCGGGTGAAATTTGCTTCAAAGCCTTGTCTGTTTCCACTGCCAGCACTTTTCCGCCTTCCCGCAACGACATGTCCCATTCCGATTCGACGATCCTGATTTTGTGTGATGGAATCGCCTTGATCAGCGCCAATGTATCGTCATCGCTCAACCCTACGCTCACCAGCATTTCGTCCACAGCAGGCAATATGGACGTGATCGCTTCTACAATCGGGTAGTCGTTAATGATGGCATTCCTAATGATCGTAAAGCCGGAAATCTTCAATGTAAGCGGGATTTAAAGTGATGTGAGCGCGACAAAGTTAGCTTATTCGTCCTAAGAATATCCCCAAAATAAGAATTCAATTTGATCCGTTTCTCCTTGAATTTTCAAAGCAAAGCGTGTAGATTTGTTTTCTCCAGCCCTGCAAATCCGGCCAGGGCAATTCAAGAAATTATACATCAGGTCCTCGTAAAAATTTTTAAATACTTATGTCACAAGAACTTACCAGACAGGAACCCCTGTTAGTAGAAGATCCTTTGCGGTTTGTGTTATTTCCGATCAAACATTCCGATATCTGGGAAATGTACAAACGCCACGAAGCGTCTTTCTGGACGGCCGAAGAGATCGACCTTTCTCAG
Source organism: Dyadobacter alkalitolerans DSM 23607 (assembly GCF_000428845.1). Taxonomy (GTDB): domain Bacteria; phylum Bacteroidota; class Bacteroidia; order Cytophagales; family Spirosomataceae; genus Dyadobacter; species Dyadobacter alkalitolerans. The sequence continues at coordinate 14,293 of NZ_AUAS01000018.1, forward strand.
GATATGAAAGACTGGGAGAACCTGAACGACGGTGAAAGGCATTTTATCTCGCACGTGCTTGCATTCTTTGCGGCTTCGGATGGGATTGTTAATGAGAACCTGGCGGTCAACTTTCTGAGCGAAGTACAATATGCCGAAGCCAAATGTTTCTACGGCTTCCAGATTGCGATGGAGAACATCCATTCCGAAACTTACTCGCTGCTTATCGACACATACATTAAAGATCCGTCTGAGAAAGACCATTTGCTTAGAGCGATCGATACAATTCCGTGCGTTCAGAAAAAGGCGGAATGGGCATTGAAATGGATCAATAGTCCTGTTTTCGCAGAAAGAATCATCGCATTCGCAGCCGTGGAAGGAATCTTCTTCTCCGGATCATTCTGCTCCATTTTCTGGCTCAAAAAACGCGGCTTAATGCCTGGGCTTTCCTTCTCGAATGAGCTTATTTCACGCGACGAAGGCTTGCACTGCGAATTCGCTTGTCTACTTTACACACGTCACATTGTGAACCAGTTACCGCAAGAACGCGTGATTGAAATCATGATGGACGCCGTTACAATAGAGAAGGAATTTGTAAGCGAAGCATTGCCCGTGTCCCTAATAGGCATGAATGCAGACCTAATGAATCAATACATCGAATACATCGCCGATTTCTGGCTGGAAAGATTGGGCTGCGAAAAACAATTTGGCTCTGCTAACCCATTCGATTTTATGGAGTTAATCTCCCTTCCAGGAAAGACCAACTTCTTTGAGAAGCGAGTTGGAGAATATCAGAAAGCCGGTGTAATGAGTGGTGTGAAGGATAAAGATTCAGGACATAAGATTTCTTTTGATTCCGATTTTTAAGTAAAATGTTGCTTAAATAAGCCTCTGTCAGCCTGAGCGTAGTCGAAGGCGCGCTACTCCTGGGTAACGTGCCTTCGACTACGCTCAGGCTGACAGAGCAAAGCTCAGGGTAACAAGCTTCTAAACCAGCAACTCCTCAACAACCTTCCAAACCAACTCACTCTCATAACCCTTCCCAAGTGCAAACCTTACCAACTTCTGTTTCAGCTTGAAAGGATCAACCTCCGTCTTCACAAGCAAGTTTTTCTTCTTTTCCAAAAGCATTTTCAATCCCTCCACATACGCCTTATCCTCAATCTCCCCCATTCCCTTTTCAATGCTATACTGGCTCAATCCGCGGCGGTTTAGCTCTTGCCGGATCTTCATCCGGCCCCAATTTTTAACCCTGAATTTCCCGCCTGCATAAGTTTTGGCAAAGCGCTCTTCACTCAGATAATTCATTGAAATCAGCTCTGCAATGAGCTCATCGGCTTCGTCGCCCCACACATTCCACTTTTTCAGGCGTTGCCGCACCTCATCTTGCGTCCTTTCCTGGTAAGCACAATATGAGGCTGCTTTTTGCAGGATTAAGCGATCCATGAATTGATTTTTATATTAAATATTCTTAACAAGGTGCAAGAATAAAGAAAATATCCTTCGCGAATAACTATTTTTGGAATAATATCACCACCCCTGAAAGACCCAAACCTGAACGATACAATGACATTCAAACGCCGCTCTTTTCTCAAACTTTTACCCGCATTGCCAGGCCTTTCATTCATTTCAAAACCAAAGGAAAACAATGTTCCCGCCAGAATTTCGATGCGGTTCATCGTCGCTTCTGACGGACATTACGGCCAGCCAAACACCGATTTCAAGCAATTCCACACGGACTTAATAAGCTGGGTAAATCGCGAAAAAATGCAGAAAGGAGTCGATTTTCTATTCTTCAACGGCGACCTCATCCACGACGATCCGACATTGTTATATGATTTCAAAAATACCATCAGCAACCTCAGCGTGCCGTTTTACGTAAGTCGCGGCAATCATGACAAAGTTGGCCTGGACGTGTGGCAAAGCACCTGGGGTTATCCTACCAATCACAGTTTTGCCAAAGGTGAATACGCATTCATCATCGGCGATACATCCAATGAAAAAGGCGAATACGTGTGCCCGGACGCAACCTGGCTAAAAAACGAAATCGCCAAACATAAAGACAAAAAAGGCATTTTCGTATTCCTGCACATCACCCCCGCCAAATGGACCGTGAACGGAATCGAATGCAAAGAAGTCATCGACCTTTTCGAGAACACGCCCAACGTCAAAGCCATCTTCAACGGCCACGACCACGACCAGGACAGCACCAAAATCTACGGCAAAAAACCCTACTTCTTCGACGGCCACTTCGGCGGCAACTGGGGAACAACATACAAAGGTTACCGGATTGTAGAAATTTACGAGGATCACACCTGGCAGTCATACCAATATAATCCAACGGCGGCTCCGGTTTTGAATAGTTTTACTGGGAAGTCGTAATTAGTCAATCCAATTTTGAAGCTGAATGCCCGGCATATTTGCAAAATGTCGGGTATTTCGCGTCACAAGAATTAAGTTATGAACGATAGCAGTGCTTCCGATTAATAGATCAAAGTCCTCTATTGGTCTTCCTTTTCTCCGGAGACTGGTCTTTTGACGAGCATATTCATTCAGGACCTCGCTGATTTGCAAAATCCTTCCTTTAAAAATTCCTTGAAAGCTTTCGAATTGCTGGCGATTCAGTTGACGACGATGCTCAGAACTGTTTTCAACACCAAATAACAGCTCGGCAACATTAATTTCTGACAGAAAACATGCATCAATGCCGACTTGGCGAATCTTTTGTTTGATGCCGAAATCGCTTTTAAGCGCATGAATACAAATATTAGTATCAAGCAAAAATCTATCAGAGTTCGACATCCCGAGAGCTGGATTGTCTAGCACCATAAATCATAGCATTGAGTTCATCACCCGTTTCCTCGCCCTCCCAATATATCTGATCAAGCAAATTTAAACGTTCCTCTACGCTAAGTTCCGTCTCATGTGACTCTTTGAAGGGGACGTGCAACGTTTGTGCAAAATCCTTAATCTGCTCAAATTCTGTCTCACTCTTTGTTTCTATCGTAATCGTGTGTAGCATAGATTTATTTAAGTTGATGAATAGTTAAACAATAGATTAGCACTATAAATTCGCAAATTATTGCGTGCTAATGGCCTACAATATAGCAGGTCGCATTACCAATGTCAAAATGAATGAATAACCGGCCTTAATGGCTTTTTTGCGGTAAACTTTGAGTCAAAGCATAGCGCTTGTTTCTCCTAATTTAGTAATCAAAGTAACCACACGCAATTGATTGGCAATGTGAATCCGCATTTCCGTCGATACATTCTCCAAGTTTTCCGTGAACAGAAATGCCTCAATTAAGGCATTTAACGAATTCACAATTTCCGCGCTTCCGTCTCTTTTGAAGAATTCTTTCACCATTTCATGCTGCTGAAATAATAGATTGACCTCTGCCTCTGAGAAAGATTCAAGATCCTTGTTAAACTTAGATTTGATGATCATCATTAATAGTGGTTATAGTTTGAAATATGTAGGAAAATCTTACAAATTCTGAGCAAAAAAATTTACTTTTTATATGTCACTGAAATATTCACATTAAAGCCATAACGCTCTAATATGGAGATCATACGCTTCTGCGATATGCCTTGGTTAAATTTGAAACTTCGCCAAGCACTTACCAACTCGCCTTTTTTCTCTTCGGGCGGAAGATCTTTATAAACGTGCTCTAAAAACCAAGCAAAAGCTTCTTCGATCGAACTAAACGATTTTGACATTCAAAAGCAAAAAATTTGTAAGATTTTCCTACAAGTAACAATAGATTTTTTCAAGACTTTAAAAACTAAATACTCATATAATGAAATAGAGGCTCTGGATAAGAGCCTCTACAATTTAATAACTAAACAACCCGAACCAAATGATTCTTCTTCCCCTTAGATATCAATAAAAACCGATCCTGCAACAAGCTAAAATCACTCAAAACCTGCTCTGCAGCAGTAACTTTCACCTTATTGACACTAACTGCATTCTGCTGAATCGCCCTTCTTGCCTCGCCTTTTGAAGCGTAGATTTCAGATTTTGTAACCGTAGAAATCAAGTCAGTAATGTTAGCGGTTTCGCTCCATTCGGCTTGGGTGATTTCGGTTTGGGGGACGCCGGCGAAGATGGTGTCGAATTCGTCGGCTTCGATGCTTTGTAATGTTTCCAATGTCGCTTTGCCGAATAACACTTCTGAGGCTTTCAGGGCGGTTTGGTAGGCCCGTTCTGAATGGATTCGGATCGTGAGTTCGCATGCCAGGGCTTTTTGCATGATGCGCAAATGCGGCTCGGCGGCGTGGCTTGCTTCGAGTGCTTCGATTTCCTCTTTGTTTTTGAAAGAAAAAACCTTCAAATAACGCGGCAAGTCCTCGTCGGCCTGGTTGAGCCAGAATTGATAGAACTCGTAAGGCGATGTTTTTTCAGGATCGAGCCAGATGTTCCCGCCTTCGCTTTTGCCGAATTTGGAGCCGTCGGATTTGGTCAAAAGGGGCGTTGTGAGCGCGTAGGCCTTGAAATAGCCTTCTTCGTCACCTTCTTTGCGACGGATGATCTCCGTTCCGGTCGTAATGTTGCCCCACTGATCCGAACCACCCATTTGCAGCCGAATATTTTTGGTTTTATATAAATGATAAAAATCGTAGCCTTGTAATAATTGGTAAGAAAACTCAGTAAATGATATCCCTGTTTCCAGACGCTTCTTAACCGAATCTTTGGACATCATATAATTGACACTCAAAAACTTACCTGCCTCACGCAGAAACTGCAAAAAGCCAATATCTTTGAACCAATCGTAATTATTGACCATTTCGGCAGAATTCTCACCGCAGTCAAAATCCAGAAAACGCTCCAATTGTTTCCGAATGCCTTCTTGGTTAAACTGCAATGTATCTTCATCCAAAAACGACCGTTCAGAAGCCTTGAACGACGGATCACCGATCATTCCCGTAGCCCCGCCAATCAACGCAAATGGCTTATGGCCAGCACGTTGAAAATGAACGAGCAGCATGATTGTTGCCAAGTTGCCGATGTGCAGCGAAGAAGCCGTGGGATCAAAACCGATATAACCGGCCGTCATTTCCTTGTTCAGTTGTTCTTCCGTTCCGGGCATCACATCGTGCAACATTCCGCGCCAGCGCAATTCGGCAATAAAATCAGTCGTCATTATCAAAGGTGTTACTTTTTTCAAAATCGAAGCGCAAAGGTAAAGGTTATCAGTTTACCGCGAAAGTGTCTATTTTAGCAACATTAAAAGATTATTCTGCACAGAAAGCTCACATACTAATGATTCGATATCTCCGAAATGCCTTTTTCTGCACATTACTGGCCGTTGTTTGTCAGCCAGTTTCCGCGCAAATGACCTATTGTAATCCGATGGACATTGATTACAAATACAATTTTGAGCAGCTAAATGAGAAAATAAGTTACCGTTCCGGTGCTGATCCGGTGATCATTAATCATAAAGTTTCGGGCAAAGGCAGTGATTACTACATGTTTGTGACTATTCAGGGCGGTTACTGGCATTCTAAGGATATGATCAACTGGAAATATCTGACCGCCAACCGCTGGCCTTTCGAGGATATGTGCGCACCGGCGGCGGTTTCTGCGCGGGACACATTGTTTTTATTCCAATCCACTTTCGAATCGCGTCCTATCCTTTATTCCGTTGCGCCCGAAAAGGGCATCTGGGAGTTTTACAACCGCTGGACGCCGCGCCTTCCGAAGGACATTGGTCCTTGGGACCCAGCCATTTACCATGACCCTGACACTGACAGGTGGTTCATGTATTGGGGTTCGTCGAATGTGTATCCGATTTTCGGCGCAGAGCTCGACCATAGCAAAAAATTGGCCTTTAAAGATCAATACAAGGCGATGTTTTGGCTAAATCAATACGAGCACGGCTGGGAACGCTTCGGCCCGAACCATTCCGATCCCTTCAAACCATTTACCGAAGGCGCCTGGATGACCAAGCATAATGGCAAATATTACCTGCAATACGGCGCGCCAGGAACAGAATATAATGTTTATGCAAATGGCACCTATGTCGGTGACGATCCGCTAGGGCCATTCACTTATGCGCCGTACAACCCGGTTTCCTACAAGCCCGGCGGCTTTGCGACCGGTGCCGGACATGGGAATACATTTCAGGATAATTATGGCAATTACTGGAACACCGGAACGTCGTGGATCGGCTTCAATTGGGGCATGGAAAGGCGCATTGTAAGATATGCAGCCGGTTTTGATAAAGATGGCCAAATGTTCGCCAACACTCGGTTCGGCGATTTTCCACATAAAATGACAACCAAAAAATGGGAAGGAAAAGGCGACGAGTTATTCACTGGCTGGATGCTGCTTTCCTACAAAAAAGCCGTCACAGCATCCTCCGTCATGGACACCATGTCCGCCGCCAAAATCACGGACGAAAATCCAAGGACATTCTGGGTTGCCAAACAGAATAAACCAGGCGAAACCCTCACCATTGACCTACAAAAAGAGCAGGAAATTAAAGCACTCCAAGTCAATTACGCAGATTACAAATCGGACATTTTCGACAACAAACCAGAAGTCGTCTACACCCAATTCAAAATCCTGACTTCCAACGACGGAAAAAAATGGGACGTCGCCAGCGACCTTACGAATGAGCCCAAACGAGACCGGCCCTGCGCATACATTGAGCTCGCCAAACCTGTAAAAGCGCGTTACGTTCGTTATGAACACATTTACGTCGCATCGCCTAATCTGGCCATCAGCGAATTTCGCGTTTTTGGAAACGGCTTCGGCAAAGCGCCACAAACCCCCGCAAACTTCACAGCCATCCGCCAAAAAGATACCAGAAATGCAGATTTAAAATGGGAAAAAGTCCCGGGCGTGACCGGCTATAATGTCCTTTGGGGAATCGCACCAGATAAATTATATCAGACTTACCAATTTTGGGATGATGAGCCTAACACATTTGAACTGAGAGCATTGAACGTCGGCGTGCCTTATTACTTTGCCATTGAGGCGTTTAATGAGAATGGGGTTTCTGAGAAGAGTGCAGTTGTTGGGGTGAAGTGATTTAAATAATCTCTTCGTCGGGGATGAAAACAATGTTTTCGTAAATCGCTGAGAGTGTTATTTCAAAATTTAGAGATTCAAAACTGATAATATCGGTGGGTTGATCGAAAGTTTGGTAAGTCCAAATGTCCGGTTGCTCCGTGCGGCTAAACAACTCGACGTAAAATTCGTTTTGAGAAACCAACATGTAATGTTCAAGGGATGGAATTCCTTTATACATTCTAAGTTTGAACCCACGATCGTAAGTTGCTGAACTTTTCGAAAGGACTTCGACCAATATACTGGGGTGCTTAACAATGTATGTCCCATTTATATCTGCCTTTGCACAGGTAACGATTACATCAGGATAGGGATAGAAAAAATTTTGAACGGCCTCAACCTTAATGTTTTCAGCAAAAACCCGACATCCTTTTGGAATAAAAATCTTTTTCAGCAGTGAACGGACATTGTCCACTATGTCATTATGATTCATAGTCGTCCCTGCCATGGCGAAAATTTCTCCATCGTAAAATTCATGACGAACTTCACTTTTCTCCTCCATTTCCAGGTATTCTGCTACGGTGTATTTTTGCTCTGAAATTTGTGCGTGTCCCATATCGGTTGATTTTTTCAAAACAAATTACATCAAAATCTGAGGATTTTCAAATCGCTCAATCCTCCCGCCACAACAGCGAAGAATCCCCATAACTTAAAAACCGATAACCCTTCTCAAATGCTTCGGCGTAAATGCGTTTCCAATCCTGGCCAGTTAGGGCCGCTACTAGGAGAATTAACGTAGAGCCAGGCTGGTGAAAGTTGGTGACCAAGCCCTGGCAAAGTCGGAATTTGTAGCCCGGGAAGATGAAGATTTCGGTTTCGCCAACAATATGGTCGGTGTTTTGTTCCTCCATAAAGGTTAGGATTGCTTGCAATGCTCCATCGGGCGATGGCAAATCATTCTCTTTGAACGGATAGGGATAGAGTTTTTCGATAAAAAATTCCGTGGTTTCCTGGCGAAACAGCTTTACACCAAACCAATATAAACTTTCCAAAGACCGCAGTGATGTTGTGCCGACCGGAACAATGCTTTGGATGTTTCCGAGCAAATCAAGGATTAGTTGCTTAGTGAAAACAACCTGCTCGGAATGCATCCGATGCTCGGTTACCGAGCTGACTTTGATGGGCTGGAATGTGCCTGCACCTACGTGAAGCGTTAGAAACGATTTTTTTACACCCTTTGATTCAAGCTTTTGGAAAACCTCTGGCGTGAAATGTAGTCCGGCTGTTGGTGCTGCAACGGCGCCGTCGTGGTGGGCGTAGACGGTTTGGTACGATTCCGAATCGCGTGCTTCCGTGTTGCGGTTCAGGTATGGGGGCAATGGAATCTCGCCAAGGGCTTTTACAATGTCCAAAAAGACAAAGTCGCCAGTCCAGGTCAGGCGAACGAGATTTTGGTCGTAATCCTCGTAATTGACGGACAGACTAACTTGCTGACCGTTAATATCAATGTTCGTAGTCAGCTGATCTGCTAACTTCCAGCGCTTTTTGTTGCCAATCATGCTTTCCCAAACACACGAATCCTTAACCAGCATTGCATCGTTGATTACACGAGTCGGCAGCTCGGGGTGCAGCAATAGGATTTCGATAACCGCTCCAGTCTCCTTTTTGAAATAGGCCCTTGCCGGGATTACTTTGGTGTCGTTGAAGACAAGAAGGGTTTTTGCAGGCAGGTTTTCGGGCAAATCGGTAAAACGCTTGTGCGCGACTTCGCCGGATTTATAAATCAGAAGCTTGGAATGATCTCGGTTTTCGAGCGGGTATTTTGCGATTCGGTTGTCGGGAAGGTCATAAGTGTAATCTTCCAAACGAATGGATTCTGCTGCTTTGAGCCAGGAGTCTTCGAGATTTTCGTTGCCTTGGGGTTCTGCTTCTTCCATTCCTTTTTCTACAATTTATCCTCGGGAGCCGGTGTCCACAGCAATCTTAATGGCAAAAGGAAAACAATGATCATTAGTCCCAAACCAACATAATACAGCCAGGAAAAATCGAAAACATCGAGCTTATATTGCTGACTATTAACGGTCGCGAGTGCGAAAAGGCTCATGCCGATGATCGTGTTGATGACCGCAACGAGGCAGTAAAGCCAGTTGATCAAATGCTCGTTCAATGCTTCGCGGTGCTGTGCCCACACTTTCTTGTTCAAAATTGGCAAATGCATCGGGTCCACTTTAGGAATGTGGCGGGCCAAGCCAGTGATCAGCACGTTATTAAGCAGAAACAGTGCCATGACAATGTAAAAAATGTGCTCTTTTTCAAGATATTTTTCAGCCAGACCATTGTCTGAGAAATCAACTGCAACCGTCTGCGGAAAAACCGAATACGTCCATACCAGCGCCCCGATCACCAGGATCAAAGACATCCAGCGCCATACTTTTATAACAAATGTTGTAACTTTCATGAATCAGTAACCTCGGAAGGTTTTATCGCCATAGTAAATTTGGCTGCAAAATTAGGTTGGGGAGTTTCCAAAACCTAATTGGAGAACGTTAATGATTATAAATGTTAACTTTGAAAGTTGACATTCTCATAACACACTATACATATATTTAATGATTGAATTTGAATGGGATAGCTATAATATTAAACATGTTATAGAAGACTATCCAAGTCGAGAAAATACCATAAGTGAAGTGGAAAGCGTTTTTTTAGATCCATTTGTAATCTACCGAAAAGGCAACCACGTTGCTGCCGAGCAGAGATACAGAGCTATCGGTTTAAGCAACTTAGGAAGAATTAACGTTGTTATCTTCACTGTCAGTAACGAAAAAATCCGACCCATAAGCAGCTGGCCTGCGAATACACAAACTAGACGACTTTACCATGAAAGAGCAAAAAACTAAGACAATCGCTGTAATCCGAAATCAGCATACGAAGGCGGAGATGAAGGCAATTGAAAAGGAATTATTAGATCCTAATGCGAAAAATTATACGCTTCAGGAAATATTTGAAATGAGTAAAAATGAAAATATACACCAAAACAGGTGACAGAGGAACGACGTCCCTTATCGGCGGTACGCGATTGAGTAAGGCGCATGTGCGGATTGATGCTTATGGCACAGTCGATGAGCTGAATAGTTATATCGGAATGTTGCGCGATCAGCCGGTTAATGAGCAGCGGCGGGATCTCTTGAAAGAGATTCAGGACCGGCTTTTTACGATCGGCTCGCATCTGGCCTCCGAATCGGATCAGGTGCAACGGGTTTTGCCGGATTTGCTGGATGATGATGTGGCGTTACTGGAAACGGAAATGGACCTGATTGATTCTCAAATTCCACCGTTAAGAGCATTTGTGTTGCCGGGCGGGCATCCGTCCGTTTCGTTTGGGCACATTGCGCGGACTGTCTGCCGGCGGGCCGAGCGGGCGGTGATCTATTTGCAGCAGGGAGAAGAGGTCGAGGATATTGTGGTTCGTTACCTGAACAGGCTTTCGGATTATTTATTTATGCTCTGCCGCGCCATGACTTATGAGCTGGAAATTGATGAAGTTACGTGGAAACCGAGGGTCGCCCCAAAAAAATAATTGTTATACTAAATATCCGTTGTTTATAGATTTATTTTTTTAAATTGCGGGACTTAGGAAAGCCGCAAAACTTCCTCAAAAAACAATATCCGCAATCTAAATTTTTGGCATTATGACAGCCGACACGTTGCAAATAGAGGTTCAGCAGACAACAAATTCACGTTTGCAAGAGGTTGATTTCAATAACCTCGTTTTTGGCCGGAACATTTCCGACCACATGTTTATCGCCGAGTATCGCGAAGGTCAGTGGCAAGACCTCCGGATCGTCCCTTATGGTGATCTCGCGCTAAGTCCTGCAACAGCCGCGCTGCATTACGGTCAGGCTATTTTCGAAGGCATGAAAGCCTATAAAAGTGCCGAAGGAGAAGTGCTTCTTTTCCGCGCAATTGATAACTGGAAACGACTGAATAAATCTGCAGAACGCCTTTGCATGCCTACGATCCCGGAAGAAATCTTTATGAGCGGGCTTACAGAATTGCTTCGTCAGGATGCGGATTGGGTGCCTTCACAAGAAGGTTGCTCGCTATATATTCGCCCTTATATGTTCGCTACGGACCCCTATATTGGTGTAAAACCTTCTGATTCTTACTACTTTATCATATTCACAAGCCCGGTTGGCACGTATTATGCGAAGCCTCCGCGGGTAAAAGTGGAAACGCATTTCATCCGTGCTGCCGAAGGTGGCGTGGGCGCAACCAAATGCGCAGGAAACTACGCAGGTTCATTGTATCCGGCGAAACTGGCGCAGCAGGAGGGTTACGATCAACTGATCTGGACCGATGCGCGTGAGCATGCGTACATTGAGGAATCCGGAACGATGAACATTATGTTTATCCTGGATGGCAAACTGGTGACGCCATATGTTTCCGAAACCACATTGGACGGCATCACGCGTAAAAGCATCGTTGCCATTGCACAGCACTGGGGCATTCCGGTGGAAGAACGCCGGGTAAGTGTGAAAGAAATCATTGACGGCCTGAAAGACGGAAGTCTGGAAGCTGCATTCGGTGCTGGAACGGCGGTTGTGATCTCTCCGTTCGCGAGCATTGCCTACGAAGGCGTGGATTATCCGCTTCCTGAAATCAAAGAAGATTCATTTGTCAATAAAGTAAAGCGTTACCTGACGGATTTACGCACTGGCAAAGAGGAAGATACATTTGGCTGGATGCTGAAAGTATAGTTCTGATATTTATACAAAAGGCCCGGTTAAGCAATCTTAACCGGGCCTTTTGGTTTATACATTAACCGGGCTTTCTGTTTTATATAAATGTCCTCGTCCCCGAATAATTGTCCCGGAATTCCTTTGGCGTGCAGCCATTTTTATTCTTGAAAATCCGGTTGAAATAGGACAAATTATTAAACCCGCATTTGTAAGCAATCTCCGAAATCGTGTTAGTCGTATTAATCAGCGAGCGTGATGCATGGCCGAGCCTTATCTCATTCAGGCTTTCAATGAATGTCTTGCCAGTCCGTTTTTTGATAAATCGACTAAATGAAACTTCCGACATGCCGGCCAGCTTAGAAATGCCTTCCAGATTGATCTCTTTGTCGTAATTATCGCGCATATAGGCAAACACTTTTTCGATCCTTCTGCTGTTATAATTGACGTTTTCGCCTGTAAACGTGCTGTTTGAAAGCGTTCGCATGTTTCTGGAAACGGACAGATCGTGCAGGATAGACATCAATTCAAGAATAGAATCAAAACCACTCTTTTGAACAAGGGCCGTGAGCCTGGGCGTAATGCGTTCAATGGTTTCTCTGGAAAATGCGATTCCCTTCGACGATTTTTCAAGCAGTGAGCGTACGAAAAACAGCTGGTTGCGTTCAAGGAATTTGTCGTCAAACAAGTCGCGATGAAACTGAACGGTAATCTCCTGCACTTCGGGAATGCCTTCCTGCCATTTATACGCATTCGTCAACCACCCATGCGGCAAATTATTTCCAACCAACACCAGCTCCGCATCGTCAATCACCTCGGTATGGTCCCCTACGATCCGCTTCACGCCCTTACCCGACAGCACAAGGTTCAGCTCAAATTCATCGTGGCTGTGTAAAGGGAAATCAAAAACGGTTTTTTTCCTGGCAAAGATTGTAAAGCAGTCATACTGAGTCAGTGGGGTAATTTCACGGTAAATTTCACTCATACAGATCTTGGTTACAGAATGTGCTAAATATAATGATTTAGTGATAAAATTCATCGACGAACAAGGGGAAGAATTGGCGTTACATATTGGAATCTGTCATTAGTATTCTAAATTCACTGTGATAAGAATTCCATGGACGCCGGACATTTTTCATGAAAATAAAACTGCTTGATTTCCTTGTCATCATTGCCTATCTGCTGCTGGTAACGGTGATTGGAATCATACTCAAAAGACAGGCGCAAAAGAGTAAAAATGATTACATGCTTGGCGGGAGATCCATGCCGTTCTGGATGTTGGGTGTTTCCAATGCGTCGGGAATGTTTGATATCTCCGGAACCGTCTGGATGGTTTCCATCATGTTTATTTACGGCGTAAAAAGCATTTGGCTGCCGTGGTTATGGCCGGTTTTTAATCAGATATTCATGATGGTGTACCTTTCCATCTGGTTGCGTCGATCCAATGTTTCAACGGGTGCTGAATGGATGCTCACACGGTTTGGGGATAAAAAAGATGCGCTGCCATCGCACAAGACCATTATTGCCTTCGCGCTCCTGAGCTGTCTGGGTTTTATGGCCTACGGATTTGTCGGATTGGGCAAGTTTATCGAAATTTTTATTCCGTGGCGTTTTGTCCAGCCGTATTTACCTTTTACAATTAGTGCGGCATATGCAGCGCATGTTTATGGCGTCATTTTTACATTGTTTACGGTTTTTTATTCACTACTCGGTGGCATGAAAAGTATCGTCTGGGCCGATCTGATCCATTATGCGATCATGGTTGTCGTATCTGTCGCCATTGCTGTCATTGCTATGACCGCGTTGCACGATGCCCGATCGCTGCCTGTGCCGATGGGCTGGGATAATCTGTTTTTTGGCAAAGAACTGGATCTGGATTGGAGCACGCATATTCCTGAGGTGAACGAAAAAATCAAGGCCAACGGCTTCTCACCTTTTGGTTATTTCTTTGCGTTGATGACGGCCAAGGGCATTTTGGCGAGTTTGGCCGGGCCTGTTCCGAGCTATGATATGCAAAAAGTCCTGTCGGCAAAAACACCGCGCGAGGCTGCCCTTATGAGCATGATCGTGAATGTGGTGCTGCTTCCTACACGTTACCTGCTCATTATCGGCGTTACCGTTCTCGGATTGTTATTTTATAAAGATCTCAGCATTTCAATCGCCGACAAAACTGATTTTGAGCGGATTCTGCCTGCTGTACTCAACACCTACATTCCGTCGGGATTGCTCGGATTGGTGTTAGTTGGGCTGATGGGCGCTTTTATGGGGACATTTGCCGGGACATTCAATGCTGCGCAGGCTTACCTTGTTAATGACATTTATCTAAAATCCTTTAACCCAAAAGCGACCAACAAGCAGATTTCCAGGATGAATTACCTGCTGGGCCTTGCCGTCATGACGATCAGCATCTTACTCGGTTTCCTGGCGAAAGACGTCAACAGCATTCTGCAATGGATTGTTTCTGCGCTTTTTGGCGGTTATATTGCTTCCAATGTCTTGAAATGGCATTGGTGGAGGTTCAATAGCAGTGGTTTTTTCTGGGGAATGCTCTCCGGCATCCTTTGCGCATTGGCAGCGCCATACATTTTCCCGGGCATGGTCCCGCTTTTTTATTTCCCTATAATCCTGCTCATTTCAACAATTGGCGCAGTAACCGGCACATTACTGACGCCCGCAACGGATTTTGATACATTGAAAAAATTTTACAAAACGGTTCGACCGTGGGGATTTTGGGAACCTGTGGCCATTGCTGTAAAATCTGAGGATCCATCGTTTGAGCCCAACCGTCGTTTCAAATGGGATATGTTTAATGTTGTAGTGGGCATCACGGCGCAGACTTCCATTACCGCCTTACCTGTATTTCTGGTGCTGCTCATGCCCAAACAAACCGCCATCGCAGCAGCCATACTGGCCGTTTCAGCAGTGATCCTCTGGAAAACCTGGTATAAGAAGTTGCCCAATCATTAGATCATAAAAACCTGACTCACGCAAGGGAACTTGCCCCTGAAACTGCTAAACAAAACTTGAACGTATATAGCTAGGCGACATTCTGGAAAATAGGATCAGCAAGGAAAATTCGCCTTTACAATTTTCATAAAGGTTAATATTGATAAACAAGGCCTTAGAGCATTTTAGAGCAAAAAAATAGTACAAAACACATTCAACCACTGTCAAAAATGTGTTATTTTTAGATAAAAAAGAACTATAACGGTATGCCCTTCGAAGTGGTATATTTGAGCCGGATTGCAAAATCCAATGTTTTTGAGAATTGATTAACCTATTTTTCCAGAAAAAGAAAGCGTATGAAAAAACTTGTACTGAACATTGTGTTGGTACTGCTCTCCATGCTCGCCCTCCAAGGCTATGCACAGGATATGACAGTATCAGGGAAAGTAAGTGATGCATCCGGCGGAGAAATCGCCGGTGTAAACGTGGTGGTAAAGGGGACAACCCGGGGAACCACTACGAACGACAAGGGTGAATATTCCATCTCAGTAGAAAAGGGGAAAACATTGACATTCAGCTATATCGGTTATGTTTCGAAAGAAATTGTTGTCAATGCGAGTGTGCTCGATGTGAATCTTGCAGCAGAAGCCACTGCCCTGAATGAAGTTGTCGTAACGGCCCTTGGTATCAGTCGTGATAAGCGTGCATTGGCCTACTCCATTACAGAAGTGAGTGGCAACAACCTGACTGCTGCCCGTGAAGCTAACCTTGGAAATTCATTGGCAGGACGTGTTGCAGGTGTGAATGTAAGCAAAGTGGCATCTGGCCCGGCCGGATCGTCCCGCGTGATCATTCGTGGTAACAAATCGCTGCAAGGCAACAACCAGCCGCTTTATGTAATTGATGGTATCCCCATGGATAACAGCAACTTCGGACAAGCGGGCCTTTGGGGCGGATCGGATGAAGGAGATGGTCTTTCGAGTATTAACCCGGACGACATTGAGTCGATCACGGTGTTAAAAGGCGCCAATGCAGCGGCACTTTACGGTTCGCGTGCAGCCAATGGTGTTATCAACGTCACAACAAAACGTGGTACGAAAAGAAAAGGTGTCGGCATTGAGTTCGGCTCAAACTATGTTTTCGAAAAACTGAATGACCTTTCTGATCTGCAACATTCATACGGAGCAGGCGGTTACGTAAATGGTGTTGCAAGCAAGCCATCGAACCAGGCTCAGGCTTATGATTGGGGTGACGATTCCTGGGGACCAAAATTTGACAACAGCGAAGCAATCGGTTTCGATGGGAAAATGCACCCATATTCCTACGCTGGCGACAATTTCTCCCGTTATCTGAAAACAGGACATGCTTTTACCAACAACCTGGCATTCTCAGGCGGTAATGAAACGCAGAATTTCCGCGCCTCGGTTACCAACCTGAAAAGCACGACCATCATCCCTAATTCCGGTTTTGACCGCATTAACCTTTCACTTTCAACGCAGTCGAAATTTGGCAAAAGACTTTCTTTCGATGCCAAAGTGCTTTATTCAGAGGAAAAAGCGAAAAACAGACCAAATGTTTCCGATTCCCCTGGTAATGCGATCCAGTCGATCTGGCGGATTCCTGGCGACCAGAATGTGCTTGATTATTACGGAGATCCTGCCAAGCCGGGTGCAATTCCAGCAGGCACCGATCCAGCCAGTCTGGCTATCTGGGGTGTGTCTGAGTCGAGATCGGTGGGTGAAGAAATGCAGCAAGCCAGCAACAACTGGGGTCAAAATCCATACTGGGTTGCTTATCAGTTCATCAAATCGGATCAGAAAAACAGGATTATCACATCCGGTCAGTTGAAATATCAGATCACCGACTGGCTTTTCATCCAGGGACGGGTTGGTTTGGACAAATACAGCAGACGCGCAGAGTCCCTCACACCCGAAGGAACCGGTTACCAGCGTGGTGGTGCCAGAAACCTTGGAAACTGGAATGTTTCGGAGCTTAATGCAGAGTATACAATCGGTGCGAGCAAGGAATTTGGCAAATTCGGTTTCACTGCATTTGCGGGTGGAAACCGGATGAGAAGAAAATATGAATACACAAACGTTTACGGAAACGGCTTTAATGTTCAGTTTTTCCCGGCTTTGAACAACGTAAAAGACAGATCTTTCACTTATGAGCCTAAGGAAAGCGGCATTAATTCGCTGTTGGGATCTGCGGAAGTTTCGTATGATGGTTATCTGTTCCTTACCGCAACGGCCAGAAACGACTGGTTCTCCGTGCTTAACCCTGAAACAAACAGCATTTTGTATCCTTCTGTCGGTGGTAGCTTTGTTTTCTCTGATGCCTTCAAAGGGCTTCCATCCTGGCTGTCTTATGGTAAAGTAAGGGCTTCCTGGGCTCAGGTAGGCAATGTTACCATTGATGCTTATCAAAACAACCTGACTTATTCCCTGAACGGAAACCCGCATCTGAACATTCCTATGGCATCATTCTCGCAGGCGATGGGCAATGGCGGAAACATTCCTAACCCCGCACTTAAACCGCTGACCGTTACAGAGACGGAAGTTGGAATCGATTTCAGGGTGTTTAACAACAAACTGGGCATTGACTTCACGTATTACGATCAGCAAACCACGGACGATATCCTGAATGCTACGATTTCACGAGCATCAGGCTTCGGAAGCACTTCGGTGAATTTGGGTAAATTACAGAACCGCGGTTTAGAGCTTTTGTTATCTGCAACGCCACTGAAAAGCAACAATCTGGTTTGGGACCTGACTGTAAACCTTGCAAAAAACAATAGTAAGGTTAAATCGCTGATCGAAGGAACAACCGAATTGGTAATGGACGAGCCAAGAACCCGGAATGCTTTTATCAAAAACGTTGTGGGCCAACCGTTTGGAATGATCACGGGACGTGTACAAAAAATGTCACCTGATGGCCAGCCCGTATTCGATAAAGACGGTCGTCCGGTGAGTGAGGCAGGTTATAAGGTGATTGGAAATGGTATCGCAAAAATGACAGGCGGCGTAACCAACTCATTCAACTACAAAGGATTTGACCTTTCTTTCCTGGTTGACTTCAAAGTGGGCGGCGACATTCTTTCCGGAACGAACATGAGGTTGGATCAATGGGGACTTAGCAAAAACTCCCTGAAGGGCCGTGAAGGCGAAGAGCCGCTAACAGTGACCGGTGTTACACAGGAAGGCACAGAATACAAGCCATTTACGAAAACATTAACGCCTCTGGAAGCATACAATTACTGGGGAGCCGTGGGTGGTGAAGGCGATAATGCTGTAACCACAATGTATCTCTACGACGCATCATTCATCAAATTGAGACAGCTTACCGTAGGCTATTCTTTCCCTAAAAAGCTGCTTGGCAAAACGCCTTTGCAAAACCTGACACTTTCATTCGTGGGTCGTAACCTGGCTATTTTGTTCAAAAACACGCCGAACATTGATCCTGAATCCAATTATGCAAACGGTAACTCCCAGGGTTTTGATTACTTCGGGTTTCCTTCGACACGCAGCTACGGTTTCAATTTGAGAGCAACATTCTAATTTACCAAAGATGAAAAATTTGAAAAAATATATAAAATACGGATTGGCAGTGGCCTTGGTGACAGGATGTGATACCAAACAATTGCACGATCTGAACATTAACCCGCAGGCCCTGAACGAAGTAAATCTGAACTTCATTTTTACATCGGCTGAACTCGGCATTGCTTCCAATGGTACAACAGGCGACAACCGCTACATCGACTGGCGGACTAACATCGGCATGTTTTCCTATGCCATTCAGCACCTGGCCAACTCGGGCGGCGGCATTGCGCCTGGCGATAAATACACTGTTAATGCGGAAACAAACGCTGCGCCATTTGAATTTACCTACAATGATCAGCTCAAAAATATTGCTGAGATCCTGAAACAGTCCGGTCCGGGTGGTTTTGCGGAAGGCAAGTACAAAAACACGCGCGAAGCTTCGCGGATCCTCCGTGCATTCAGCTTCGCCCGTCTGACAGATTTATATGGAAACATCCCCTATTCCGAAGCAAACAAGGGCATTGAAGGAATATTCTTCCCGAAATACGATACGCAGGATGTTATCTATGCCGACTTGCTGAAAGAGCTCGATGAGGCAACAGCAGCATTAAGCACGTCCAATCCGGACGAGGGGTTCAAAGCAGCGGATTTTATCTACAATGGTGACATTGCCAAATGGAAGAAATGGGGTTATTCTTTAATGCTTCGACTGGCAATGCGTATTTCAAATGTGGATGCGGCCAAAGCGGCAACTTATGTGACCAAGGCAGCTGCGGGAGGTGTTTTCACAAGCAATGCAGACAATGTATGGGTAAAAATGGCCGATGGCCCGAGCGAGTGGGTGAATCAGAACGGTATTTCGCGTGCGTTTGATGCGGGTGATGGCGGTCAGCCTACTTATTTGAGTGCGACATTGGTTAATTTCCTGAAGGGCGCAAACCAGGCTGTTGCCACAGACGATGATCCGCGTTTGATGATCATCAGCGGTGGAATCGGCAGCGGGACGGTGATTACAGACCCGGTGAAGCAAAAAGGAATGCCCAACGGATATGATCTGGCCATGCTTGAAAAATTAGAAAACAAGAAGCCGATCGATGTCTCTACAACCTATTCGAGAATCAACTCAAAAATGCTGCAAGATTCTGATCCATATATGATTATGAATTATGGAGAAGTAGAATTCCTGCTTGCTGAGGCCATTGAGAGAAAGATTGGAACCGGCATTGCAGGCACAGCCAAATCACATTATGAGGCCGGCGTGAAGGCTTCTATGCAAATGTACACGCCATTCGACGCATCCCTGACGGTGTCCGACGCAGCGGCTGCCAAATATCTGACGACCTATCCTTATGGCGTTACAAAACCAGCCCTTGAAATGATTGGTGAGCAAATGTGGGTGAACAAATTCTTCAATTGGTGGGAAGCATGGTCCGACTGGAGAAGAACGGGATTCCCAAAATTGACACCAACCAACTATCCAGGCAACGTAACAGGCGGAACAATCCCGGTAAGACTTCGCTACCCAACCAACGAAGTGGCAGGAAACCCGAATTACCAAACCGGGGCAACATTACCTGACGACTTCACTACCAAAGTTTGGTGGGATAAATAATATAAGTTAGTAGATATAATTCAAAAGGTGCCCTGAATATTTTGGGGCATCTTTTTGTTTTTTATCCTAATTTTGAAACCATCACTGATTTTACCAACATCACAATTTATGATAC
Source organism: Dyadobacter alkalitolerans DSM 23607 (assembly GCF_000428845.1). Lineage (GTDB taxonomy): Bacteria > Bacteroidota > Bacteroidia > Cytophagales > Spirosomataceae > Dyadobacter > Dyadobacter alkalitolerans. Next base: position 34,238 of record NZ_AUAS01000018.1, read on the forward strand.
AATCTTTCACCGCAACAGCCGATAAGGATGTTGTATTTGCCAAAGTTCAGCAGTTTATAGACGAACTGGGTTTCACAGTTGTAAGCAAGGATCATTCGCGGCCGTGGGGCGGTTTTTTTGTTTTGGAAGAAACGGAGGCACCGAAATTCATATCCACATTCTTCCCTCATTTATCACTTGAAGATTTTGCAGGTTACGAAAAACTGAGCCCTAAAATATTGGTTGTAGCGCCTAATAAACGTCTTTCCTGGCAATATCATCACCGTCGCGCTGAAATTTGGAAGGTAATTGGCGGCAATGCGGGCATTGTGATCAGCGATACAGACGAAGAAACACCATTACGCCAATTGCCGATCGGGACAGTTGTGGAACTACAAAAAGGAGAGCGTCATCGCCTGGTAGGGGTTGATGAATGGGGTTTTGTATCCGAAATCTGGAAACATACAGATGCCGCAAATCCATCCGATGAAGACGATATCGTCCGCGTCCAAGATGATTTCGGCCGATAAAAAAGAAAATTTTCCCGTCGGTTGAAACCGACGGAAATTTCTAATAATAATATATCATTGATTCATTTTAGACATAGACCATGAAATTCGGAAAAGTTGATAATCCAGAAGACGTTGATTTTAAGTTGCCGGACGATGCGGCCGCTAACAAGAAGTTGTTGAAGGACGCAAAGAAAGGGAAGCCGAATATTTACATTGGTTGCGCTAAATGGAACAAGGCAGATTTAAAAAGTTTTTATCCAAAAGGAACAAAGGACGAGCTAGGTTACTATGCAACTCAATTTAACAGCATTGAACTGAATGCGACTTTTTATAACAACTTTCCTGTTGAAACGATTGAAAGCTGGTATAATAAAACGCCTGCTGAATTTCGGTTTTTCCCAAAACTGCATCAGGGCATTAGCCATTGGAAACGCCTGAAAGATGCGAAAGAGCCCACAGAAGTGTATCTGGATGGCATCGCACATTTGCAGGAAAAACTGGGCATGCTCTTCCTCCAGATGCCCGACAATTTCGGCCCGAAAAACTGGGACGTTTTGAAAGCATACCTGGAAGAATGGCCTTCCGGCTTCCCGCTTGCATTGGAACTACGCCACACAGGCTGGTACGACGGCTCATTCAACAGCGAAGAGCTTTACGAAGTTTTAGAAAAAAACAACATTACCCACATTGTCACAGATTCTGCCGGTCGCCGCGACTTACTGCACATGCGTCTGACCACTCCGACTGCATTCGTGCGTTATAATGGTGCCAATGTGGATTCGGATTATACGAGGCTGGATGACTGGTTTGAGCGATTGAAATTGTGGGTGGAAGAAGGAATTGAGAACATTTACTTTTTTGTCCACCAAAATCATGAAGAGGCTTCTCCGTTGCTTTCCGCTTACCTGATAGAAAAATTCAACGAAAAGCTGGGAATGGAGCTCAAAGTGCCTGTGCATCCGACGCCGGTTCCTGCTAAAAAATAGTGCTTTCAACTTCCGGGTGAATGTTATTTCGGTCCGGAAGTTGTTATTTCAATTCAAATGCTTTGCCCTGTTCCGGGAAAATAAGGTTTAATCCAAGCGCATTATCACTCGCCAGTTCTGCCTTAATTTGCGACTCATTATCTGCCGTCGGCTTCATATGTGTGATAATCACATTCAGGCCCTTCAAACTTCCTGCGCCGGAAATTTCTGCCAGCACATTCAATTCTTTCATCAGCCATTTGGGCGTCAAATGGCCGTATAATTGTCTGTCCGGCTGCTTGTTAGGATAAGATACTTCTAAAAATATTCCCGCCAGCTGTTTTGCCTTCACCAGCGGCGCAACCGCTTTCCAGACCTGCTGCATTTTATCAGACTTCTCAATTTCATCCGGACCCGTATCACCAAAATACAAGACATATTTTTCGCCTTTCCGGATCAGAAATGCAGTGCTTTCGTAGGGATTGGAATGACTTAGTTTGAATATTTTTACAAACATTTCCGTCTGCTCAATGTCAACTTCCTGGTCTTCTCCCAGCATTTTATAACTATACTTTTTCAAAGCCGGACTCGCGCCCTCGTTCGTCAGGTTAGGCCAGCTTTTCCAATTGAAATAATGGCTTTTCAGCGTTTCAATGCAATATTCAGTGCCATAAATGTTCTTTGCCGTGTCTTCCACCGAATTGATCACCATGCCCGAAACGTGATCCAGATGTGGGTGGGAGATTAAATAAGCCTTGATATATTTTCTCAAAACAACATCCGCAGGAACAGAGAATGCCTTGTTAGTCAATGCTTTTGAAATCCCATTCGTCACAGTCCCCGCATCCAGGCAAACATAAGCATTGGAATTCACCGGTGCGACCATGTAAGCCGACAAGTTTCCATCATCCCCGCCTCCCCTAACCCCCAGCGGAACGACGCGGAAGCTGTTTTGAGCAGAACAAACAGAAACAAAACAGGTTAAGAGCAAGAATGTAACGATTCGCATGATTTTAGTAAGGAAGTTGGTCGGCATGTATCGATAATGAATAGCAAATGAAGGCAATTACGTTAATTTTTCCGCATCAGTTGTTTCATCCGCATCCGGCTGTTGCAGCGGGAAGAGACGTTTTTCTGGTAGAAGAGGATCTTTATTTCAACCAATTTTCATTTCACAAGCACAAATTATTTTTCCACCGCGCTTCTATGCAGGCTTACAAGCTGCATTTAGAAAGCCAGAAATTAAATGTGCATTACATTGACGCGCAAGATCCGCTGGCTGATGTCCGGAAACTGGTTCCTATGCTTAAAAAAAAGGGTGTTGAAGAAGTTTTCTATGTGGATGTTACCGATAACTGGCTCCAAAAACGACTTTCAACATCTGCAAAGATGAACAATATCGAGCTGATCGAGTTTGAAACGCCGATGTTCGTGAATTCCAAAGAAGATCTGGAAATGTATTTCATGAACAAGAAAAGATATTTCCAGGCAGATTTTTACACTACTCAGCGCAAAAAATACAAGATCCTGCTGGACGAAGACGGTGACCCGGAAGGCGGTAAATGGAGTTTTGACACGGAAAACCGATTAAAATTCCCTAAAAAACAAGTGCCGCCGACAATTCACTTCCCGGCTTCAAATGAGCATTATGACGAAGCAAGATGCTATGTCGAGCAACATTTTAAGGACAATTACGGAAACATTCCGGACGGAATCCGCTTCCCGATCACCACCGAAGAAAGCGAGGCCTGGCTCGATCAGTTTATGGAGAAGCGTTTTGAGGAATTTGGCAAATACGAGGATGCCATGGTTGTCACAGAACATTTTCTCCATCACAGCGTGTTGACGCCCATGCTGAATACAGGCTTACTAACGCCTAAGAAGGTCATCAACGCAACCTTGAAATATGCCCGAAAAAATGACATTCCGCTCAATTCACTGGAAGGCTTTATCCGGCAGATCATTGGCTGGCGGGAGTTTATGCATGGGGTTTATGAATACAAAGGCAGCATAGAGCGGACGCGAAATTATTGGGGCTATACACGCAAAATCCCAGAGTCGTTCTGGACCGGCACAACGGGCATCGAGCCGGTTGATATTGTTATTAAGAAAGTCCTCGATATCGGTTACTGCCATCACATTGAGCGCTTAATGGTGCTGGGAAACTTCATGCTATTGTGCGAATTCGACCCGGATGACGTTTATCGCTGGTTTATGGAGCTTTTTATCGATGCCTATGACTGGGTAATGGTCCCTAATATCTATGGCATGAGCCAGTTCGCAGACGGTGGCCTCCTGGCAACCAAACCTTACATTAGCGGCAGTAATTATCTGATGAAAATGAGCGACTTCCCCAAAGGCGACTGGCAGCAAACCTGGGACGGACTGTTCTGGCGTTCTATGGATAAAAACAGAAAGTTCTTCCTGAAAAACCCACGCTTAGGCATGCTCATCCGCAAATTCGACAACATGGAAGAAAGCAAGCGAAAAGCACATTTGCAGCACGCTAATGATTTCCTGACCAAATTGGACAAACAATAATCTGCTAATAATATCTTAATCCTCTAATTTCGCAATCCATTTCCCGACACGCGACCAATGATCAGAACAAACAGCGAAAACCCTGATTTTAGAAAGCTAACCGACCAGCTGGACGACGAGCTTTGCACTATTTACAATACCAATAAGGCTGACTACGAAGACTATAATCGCATCACCAATCTGCCAACCGTGCTTCTTGCTTACGAAAACGATACGGTCGTAGCCTGCGGCTGTTTCAAGATTTACGACGAAAGCACGATAGAGTTAAAGCGCATGTTTGTCGTTCCGGCATTCCGCGGCAAAGGCATCGCCTCCACCATGGTACGCGAACTGGAACAATGGGCCATCGAACTAGGCTTCCAAAACGCCGTCCTGGAAACCGGCACCGGCCAACCTCAAGCCATCGCCATGTATAACAAACTAGGCTACATCAATGCCGAAAAACCTGGGCAGAATGAAGCGATCGGGCATAGCGTGTTTATGGTGAAGCGGTTGGTTTAAATGTGTTGAAGGATAAAATCGGCCGGCACATTTAATTTAGTATGTACAGCCTTGATGAAGGGAATATCGGGCTTTTGCTTACCATTCAAGATCATGGAAAGCTTAGTGCCACTAACGCCAAGTGTTGCTGCGAGGTCTTTTTGCTTCAATTTCATCTCATACATTCGCAGTTCGATCATGCCCTCAAGCGTGCGCGGAGGCTCCACATAATAATGCTCCTTTTCATAGGCCTGCGCCGCGAGAGCCATCGTGCGAATAATTTCAAGCTCTTCCTTAGACAGTATCGCCTCACCTTTTTTCATAAGGCGATCAATTTCTATCATCGCCTCGTCGTACTCCTTTTCTGTCTTAAATTCTATTTTTTTCATCTTACAACTGGTCTATTCTTACCTTATCATACTCCTTATGATTGCCAATAAACTTTATATAGACAGTTCGAACACTAAATAAAATACGTACAATGACTCTGACGTGGTTGCCTTTAATATTAAAAACGTAAAGATCATAGCCAACCGCATCAACCGAATTAAACATCCGCCTTAATTCATTAAAGTTTGACCAGTTAGATCTTTCAACAATTTGATACCAAGTATCCAGCGCTTCCAGGCTCTTTTTGTCAACTTTGCCATATAGGCGAATCATCTTATAACTAATAACAACCATGTTAATGGGTAAGTGTGTATATTTAGCAAAGGTATAGAAAATTTAGAAATTCAACATTTGTTTTAGAAAATCTAAATTAGAAATACTGAACTTTTAGAACAAATCACAATGATACCAGACCAGCCCGCTCCGTTCTACCAAAAACTTTCCTTCTCGCTCCTGGCCATAGGCTTGATCATGCTGGGGATATATTTGGGGCAGGATATTATTGTTCCTTTGGCTTTGGCGGGGTTGATTGCAGTTTTGTTGCGTCCTGTGGAGGCGTGGCTTACCCGGCTGGGAATGCACAAAATTCTGGCGATCACCCTGGCGGTGTTGCTTGCGGTCGTGCTTGTGTCCGGCGTCGCGATCTTGCTATCAATGCAACTTTCAGACTTCTCGGATGAATGGCCCAAATTGAAGCGCAACATTAATGAGTTTTACAGAGATACGCGGCGCTGGATCCGGCGGGAATATAGCGTCAGTTATAGCAAACAGGCCGAATATCTCAAAAATGCCCAGACAAAAACGCTCGAAAATTTCCAGGGTGCCGAGACACTTGGCGTGGTTACGGGACCGCTCGCAACATTGATCCTTATCCCTATATACGCATTCTTGCTCCTTTATTACCGTACGATGCTGCTGCATTTTATGGTCGTTCTGTTTGCAGAGGAGCATAAGCCGCGCGTGCTGGAAGTGCTGGGCGAGATCAAAGCCATTATTCAGAGCTATATGGTAGGTTTGCTGCTGGAAACGGCTGTTGTTGCGGTGCTGAATTCGGTGGGGCTGCTGCTCTTGAATGTCCAATATGCAATGCTTTTGGGCATCATGGCCGCGATTTTGAATCTTGTCCCCTACATCGGCGGACTTGTGGCAACAGTGCTGGCGGTTATGGTGACGTTTATCAGCCATCCCGATGCGCACACCTTGCTGGGCGTTGTGGGCGTATTTATTGCTGTTCAGTTTATTGACAACAATTTTCTGGTGCCGCTCATTGTTGGTTCCAAGGTCAAGATCAATGCATTGGTTTCGATTGTGGGCGTGCTGGTGGGTGGCGCGCTGGCTGGCTTGTCAGGCATGTTCCTATCCATTCCGGCGATTGCGATGATGAAAGTGGTCTTTGACCGGATTGATGGATTGAAACCTTGGGGAATTTTACTGGGAGATCAAACGCCGGAACAGGCGAATAACAATCTGTTCAGGCTTGTGAACAAGCGTAAGCCCAAAAAGAAAACCGACGAAGATGCTTAGTCTTTCGCCGGTTTGAGTAACTTGATAATCAATGTGTTACATCACCAACTGCTTCGTTTCCACGGTCGCTTTCAAATCATGCAACAGGCTAAAAAGCCCAAAGAATGTGCGGTTGATGTAAATAAAATGTTTGGAACCGCGGTTGACATTCATCTTGCGCAGCTCTTTATCATTTGCATATTTCTCACCCAATTCCGCCAGTTTTCCGAAGAATGTTTCATCCGAAAAATTAAATGTATCCGACTGGAACGGCTGGGTTAGCAAGGATAAAATCTCTTTAAAAAGCTTCGAAAAATAAATCGTTTCCTGAGGCGTATCCTTGCTCGAAAGAATTTCCAGCGCTTCCATTCTTGAATAGAAAATCTCAGGATCATTCAACTTATCCGGCTCGGCCAGCTCAAAATAAGGCGTGTAAAACGACTCCGGAATCTCCTTAATGCACCCAAAATCAATGGCGATCAGGTTCCCCGCATCGTCTACCAGAAAATTGCCCGGATGCGGATCGGCATGCACTTTTCGCAATTGATGCACCTGGAACATATAAAAATCCCAAAGCGCCTGCCCGATCTTGTTGGCCAGATTCTGATCCGTATTTGTTTTCGTGAATTCCGACAAATGCTTGCCCGTCATCCAATCCATCGAAATCACCCTTTCGCAGGATAATTCGGGATAATATTTCGGAAAACGCAGGTTGGGAATGTGTGCGCAAGCCTCGGCAATTTCCGTGCTCTGGGCTATTTCAAGAAAATAATTGGTTTCCTCCGTCAACTTGGTTTCAACCTCCTTGAAATATTTATCCGAATCCTTTGCCTGAATGTTGAACATGCTCATGGCAATTGGCTTCACCATTGCCAGGTCGGAGGAAATGCTTTCGGCAACGCCCGGATACTGAATTTTTACAGCCAGGTTCTTTCCATTTTTCGTCGCCTTATGCACCTGGCCAATACTGGCAGCATTGATGGCATTGGCGTCAAAGGAATCAAAAAGATCAAGCGGCGATTTGCCGAAATACTTTCTGAATGTCTTCACAACCAGCGGCGCCGACAACGGCGGAACGGAAAATTGGGACAAAGAAAATTTCTCCACATAAGCCTGCGGAAGGAAATTTTTCTCCATACTCAGCATTTGCGCCACTTTTAGGGCACTGCCTTTCAGGTTCTTCAGTCCATCGTAAATATCCTCGGCGTTGTTTGTATTCAAGTTATCCCGCGCCGATTCAGGATTGGTGATTTTCTCACCGTAATATTTTAAATAGTTACCCCCGATTTTTACACCGGTCGAAATCAATCTGGTTGCACGCTGAATTTTCGAAGTAGGGATGCTGTCAATTGTTTCCATTCCTACCTTAACTTTTCTTTGATGAGAAATTTACCAAAATCGATGACGCTTTCCAGCGGCGTAATGTCGATCAGATCGAATGTTGCGCGGATTGATTTTTCGATGAAAAGGTCTGTTTTTTCAAAGCCAATGGACTCGTCATCCAGCCAGAATTTGAGCGTTACCATAAACTGGATCCACGCACCTTCTTCCAATGCATCCTGTTGCGCCTTGCGGATCCGTTCGCTTTTGGATTTCAGATAACCCTCGCTGATCTCATTAACGAACGATTTAAACTGGCTCCTGAAATCTTTCAACTTCATTAACCCAGCCAAACGGTTCTTTTCACTTTTCAGATCAAATACAACATAACTTCTGTTTGCGGTAAGTATCTCAAAATAAGTAAAATAGTAAGTCAAAAGCTTATCCCGGAAACCCAGTGACGGCATGTCGCCACTCTGGTTCATAAGATTAACGGCCAGTCTGTGAAAGCTCACAAAAACGCTTTTTTCAATTGCTTCGATCGAAGAGAAATGTTTGTAAAATTCCTTTTCGACAATGCCATGCCGCTTGCAGAACAGGTAAACCGACTCCGGCTTTTTGTTCTGTTCCAGGCAATCGTGCATATATAATTCAATGATCTTATCGGATGTAATTTCCCGTGCTGCTGCCGGCTCGGCCATATTCGGCTCTCCCGCATTGGGAAGTTCCCTCAATTTTGCTGCCATTATTTTATTTGGTTTACAAGGTGTTGATCCACGCTTACACAACGAATGTTGGTCAGCATAAAATATTCATAGCGGACTATTACAGAACAAAATAAAGGGCCGTAATCATTCACCAAAAGGGCTATTAATTTTTCAAACTCTGAAAATATTGAGGTTCAGAAAGTCATTCCTGAATTTCCCTTTCGGATCCATTTCCTGGGCCAGCGCCTTGAATTCTTCCATTTTCACATAACGCTTTGCAAGCAGATCCGGAGACACCGAAAACAGCTTTCCCCAGTGCGGACGCACATTGTAGGGCGCGAGTTCACGCTCAATGATTGGCAGCAGCTTGCTCACCGCATCCCATTCCTGTTTCCAGGTGAAGTGTATCGCCACAGAATCCTGCTTATAACAAGGGCTCATCCAGAAATCATCCGCCGCAATGGTCCGTATTTCCGAAGTAAGCAAATGCGGCCCGACCTGGCTTCCCAGCTTGGAAATCGCCATAATCGCATCCACGGCGTTTTTTCTGGGCACAAAAAATTCTGATTGCAGCTCCACACCGCTGCTGGGCGTAAAGCCCATTTTGAAATGCGGCATGCGCTCATACCAGGGACCTGAAACGCCCATCTGCTCCGTGCAGTTTTCGGCGGACAGTTCTGGGATCGGGTGGAGGTTTTTAGTCGCCAGTTTCGCGCCGAAAAATTCTTTTTCCGCTTTTAACGGCTTTCCATCGTCTATTTTTTGCTTAACCCAAACTTCCGTAATGTCGTTACTTTGCCAATTTGTGAACAAGCTCACGCTATATCCGCTCGATTCTATCTTTTCAAAATTATCCTTCAACTGACCCAGAGGCAGATTTTCATACACAAATTGCCCCATCATGAATGTGGGCACGATATCCAGCGTCACCTTCGTCACCACGCCCAAAGCCCCTAGGTTCACAACGGCCGCATTGAATTTCTCCCCATCCTTTTTACGGCTCAGTTGCATCACATCACCCGCCGCCGTAACGATCTCCATTCCCGAAACCGCAGTCGCCAGGTTACCATTTTTATCCCCGGAACCGTGCGTGGCCGTAGCGCAGGCACCCGCAACCGAAATGTGCGGCAATGATGCCAGGTTATGCAGCGCAAAGCCTTTTTTATGCAAGTAAGGGCTCAATTGCCCATATTTCATGCCGGAATTCACGGTTACAGTTTTGTTTTTTTCATCCAAAACCATCTGCTCCTCCGCATTCACCAAGGAAATGAATTGATCTTTGGTGTCGGCAATGTTATTAAAGCAATGCCTGGTTCCAAGCACTTTAAGCTTTGGATATTTCTTTACAATTTCCTGAACCTGTGCCAGATTCTTCGCCTGATCCAGCTTTTGCGTGCTGTATTCTAAATTCCCTGCCCAGTTTTTCAATTTATCGTTGTTTGCCCAGCCGGTTAATGGTGTAAATAATGGAGCTGTCATTAATGCGGATGAAAGTTTAATAAAGGTTCTCTTATTCATATGTTGGGAAGAAAGCAAAGTGAAAACCAGAAGGATATGATTAAATCACAAATTAATTGAATAATTCAGGATTTCAACCGCCGTCCGGATTTCTCCTTCATCCAGATTCCCAAATCCAAGCCGCATAGCACTCAGCTGGCCGGTTTGGAAGAGTAATGTCTGTGGTAAATGCAGGTTTTGTTTCAAACAGTTCTTGCTAAGGCGCATTAGATTAACGTCCTTTCGCCATTCCGTCCAGATCGCCAGGCCGCCGGGAGGCGTTTTGAAATTGAGATATTCCTGAAAATCTGCTTGCAGTAATGTTCCCAAAAGATCGCGTCGCTGATGATAAACCTTCTGTGCTTTCTTGATATGCCGCTGAATTTCTCCTTCATCCAAAAGTTCACCCAATGCCTGCTCCATCATCAGATCTCCCTGGCGGTCGATGATCCTCCGGAATTTTCCGAGTTCCGTAATTAGGTTTTGCGGCGCCACAATGTAGCCTGAGCGCAATCCGGGCGCCAGCGCTTTGCAGAATGAGCCGATATAAACCACCATTCCAGCCGGATCGGCGCTCGCGAGCGGCAAAACCGGACTGCTATTATAGTGGAAATCATAATCGTGATCATCTTCCAGGATAATGAAGCCATATTGCACTGAAAGATTAAGCAATTCCATGCGCCGCTCCGCGCTCAGCGTCACAGTTGTGGGATAATGATGATGCGGCGTGATGTAAAGCATCCGTATCCGTTTTGTTTCGCACAACTTCCGCACAGCTTCCACCGATATGCCCTGCTCATCCACCGGAACCGAAATAATGTTGGCCCCGGCCTGTTGGAAAATCATATTGGCCGTATAATAACTCAGGTTACCCACCACCACGTGATCGCCTTTTTTGAGGAGCAGCATGGAGGCCAGGTAAATACCCATTTGAATGCCGCGCGTGGTGATAATGTTCTCTTTGCCAATATGCAAGCCGCGCGTATTATTCAGGTAATCAGCCAGTTTCGTCCTGAAAAACGCATTGCCTTCCACATGCGAGTAACTGAGCAATTTGCGGTTATTATTTCGTCTCAAAACGCTGGAATAGGCTTTTGCCAGCTTGTCCATGGGTGCCAGGCGCACGTCCGGAAGACCGTCGGTGAATTCCAGTTCAGCCTTAGAAACGGAAACCGGCCTGTCCAGCAGCATGCTTTCTTCAAATGCAAAACCAGCTTTTTGAGGATATCTGACAAGATAATCAGCATTGAAAGACGCCGGACTATCAGCAATTGCAGGTGATTTTTGGGTCACGAATGTCCCCTTGTTCGGCCGAAGTTCGATCCACCCCTGCGCATCGAGTTCATTATAAGCGGCTACCACGGTTCTTCTATGAACCGATAAAATCTCAGCTAATGAACGTGTTCCGGGCAATCTGGCGCCTGTACAGAGCACGCCGCGCTGGATCGCATTGATCATCTGACGCGAAATTTGCAGGTAAACCGGCGTCTCATTTTGCCGGTCAATGGTTACAATACTTTGGAAAGGAATTTCAACCGGACTACTCATAAACTTAAAACCGGAGCATATTAACAGTCCGGCAAGATAGTAAGTTTGTCGAAAATAATTTGATTCTGATATCTCAGCCATGATGACAACTTTCCTTTCTCTTCTGATCCGGGCTTTGAAAAGCCCGGCAATTTTTGTTTTTACAAGCCTTGGACTTATTAGTTTATTAGGCCTTTTGCACCCGCTTTTTGCACAGGATATTTCGCTTGATCCGGTTACTGTCACTTCCTCTCTTGTGGAAAAACGCGCATCCGAAACTGGCCGGAACATTGCTGTAATTAAAGGCGAATATTTCCAGAACCTTCCCGTGCACAGCATCGACGATCTGCTTCGTTATGTGCCCGGCGTGGAAATCCAGGCACGAGGACCGATGGGCTCGCAAAGCGATATTGTGCTGCGTGGCGGGACATTCCAGCAAGTGCTAATCATTCTGGATGGTTTACGACTGAATGATCCGAACACAGGCCACTTTAATGCTTATATCCCCATCTCCCCTGCTGAAATCGAGCGAATTGAAGTTTTAAAAGGTGCATCGTCGGCCATTTACGGCTCCGATGCAGTGGGCGGTGTCATTCATGTCATTTCCAAAACTTTTGCTGCACGGTTACAGTCAGAAAATGAAGGTGAAAACGTCATGGGAACTCAAAAAACTAGCATTAATGGTGCGTTAACGGCCGGAGAATATGGTTTAAAGAATGCCAATGTCGGCGCTTTTGTTCAAAAGAATAGAATTGCTGTCTCTGGCGGTTTTTTGTCAAATAATGCCTCAGGCGTTCAGCAGCGTGGCATAAAAGGATACTTTCATAACAACACCGCATGCCTTTCCCTGAACTACGCACTTTCCCCGAGCTTGAATGTGGCCGTGAGAAGTTCCTATGATCACCGGGATTTCGCTGCTCAGAATTTCTACACAGCTTTAAAATCCGACACGGCCAGCGAGAAGGTAAAAACTTCCTGGAATCAGGTTAAAATCGGTTATAGGAAAGCCAAAACGGCCATTGCGCTGGATGGAGGCTATAAATTTGTGAGGGACCAGTATATGTTTAACCCGCATTCCATTGCGAACGACAGCAAATCACAACTATGGCAGGGCTTGCTAACCTGGCAGCAAACCTTCACCCAATGCACGAACCTGATCGCCGGGCTTAATTACCAGAACCGCAACATTGCCTCCAATGACCGTGGCGATCATTCGCTGAGCCAGCTCGCACCATTTATTTCTTTGGTACAAAATATAGGTTCCGATTTCACTGTAACGCCTTCTGTCAGATTGGATTGGCGGGAAAGCATTGGTTCGGAAGTGGTGCCGCAGATTAATTTATCTTACAAAAAAGAAAACTGGCAATTACGCGGAAGCGCTGGCAAAACGATCCGGGATGCCGATTTTACAGAGCGGTTTAATAACTTTCAAAAAGCATTGGTAACGGGCGGAAATGTGGGCAATCCTGCATTAAAAGCGGAAAGATCATTCAGTTATGAAACGGGCGCCGATTGGTTTTTGACTAATAGCAGCACCAATCAGCTGAAAATTTCAGGCACATTTTTCCAAAGGCTCCAAAACGAACTGATCGATTATGTTTCAACGCCGTATGCCCAAATGCCGCGCAAAGAAAACCTTTCGCCCACCGGGACTTTTGGCCTTGCATTGAACATTGCGGAAGTGAACACAACCGGGTTTGAACTTGATTTTCAAACAGTTAATACAATTTCTGCCAATCAAAAAGTCATTTTCAATGCAGGGTTAACCTGGCTGAACAGCGAAAGCAGCAATGTTGAGCCTTCATTCTACGTCTCGTCACACGCCAAGTTCCTGGGTAACTTTTCTGCGATTTACCAGATTTCCGGCCTTTCGTTCAGTGTGAATGGGTTGTATAAAAACAGGGCAGAACGGGCGGCTTCGGCCATCGAGGCGAACATTTCGAAAGATTATTTTTTACTCAACGCCAAGGCTGAATATGCTTTCCTGAACCGCAGTCTGGCCGTATTTGTGCAGGCTGATAATGCATTCGACGTTCAGTACAGCGACTTGCTGGGTTCCAAAATGCCGGGGCGATGGGCTATGGGCGGACTCAGTTTCAATTTCGCGAAATAGCGCAATCTTTTTCGTGGCCGGTTACGTATATTCGATTGGCTCTTAAGATCGATTATGCTTTCGAATATCAACATTTCCCACATCTGCCTGACCATCTATCTAACGGTCCGGAGCGCCGAAATTTTCGGTCAATCTACGTTAAATGGTGCGAACCGACCGTTAGAAAAATCGTTTGTAGCAAATTTGGGAAATGAGCATACTTTATCGGCTGGAACGGCGAATACGCACCAACGACCAACAGCGCCGGACAACGATAAAATGAATCTCTACTTTTTGAGCGGCTTAGGCGCAGATAAACGTGTTTTCAGCAAATTGGAACTGGACGACCGTTTTGCGGTACATTATATAGATTGGATAGAACCATTAAAAAAGGAAAGCATAACAGATTATGCGGGTAGGCTTGTTTCACAGATTGACACGACCCGGCCATTCCAGTTGGTAGGCTTGTCATTTGGCGGGATCATCGCTTCCGAGCTTGCACATATTGTTCATCCAGAGCAGATTGTTATCATTTCGAGCACATCAACCGGCGTCCCGGTTTCCAAATTTTACCAGGGGTTAACCAAATTTTTATTGCTAAGCCCATTCGCAGCTCCGCTTTTGAAGTCAACCAATACATTTACCTATAAATTTTTCGGTGCGGATACACCGGAGCTGAAATCGTTGCTGAAATCCATTTTACACGACACCGACAGCCGTTTTTTAAAATGGGCTTTGGTGAGAATGGGCAGTTGGAAAAGACAGGATAATCTGGAAAACCTGTATCACATTCACGGCACCGCCGATAAATTGATCCCAATAAAAATGGTGAAACCCGATGTGTCTATTGATGGCGCCGGACATTTGATGGTTTACGCGCAGGCAAAACAAATTTCAGATATTTTGAATAAAAAATTAAGCGACAACTGGGTTACGACTCCCAATCATTAACCAGGACAATTTTCCCGATATGCCCGCTCGTTTCCATTAATGCATGTGCTTTTGAGGCTTCGTTTATTGGAAATTGAGCTGCTATAACGGTTTTGAACGCTTCTCTTTCTATGACGGGCCAAACATTCGCCCATATTTCCTTCGCAAGTACCGTTTTGGATTCATCGCCTCTGTTGCGCAGTGTGCTTCCGGTGATTGTCAGGCGCTTTTTCATGATCATGCCGAAATCCACTTCGGTGCCTTCGAGCTTGCCGCCTTTCATGGTGTTGATAAACACAAGTCGGCCGTCTTCCCGCAGCAACCTGATATTTTTTGGAATATAATCACCGCCTACCATGTCGAGAATGACGTCTATGCCTTCATTTTTCAGCTTTTCTTCGAAATCGTCGGTTTTGTAGTTAATACAAATGTCCGCACCCAGCGTAACGCAAGCATTGCATTTTTCCTCCGAGCCAGCCGTTGCGAAAACCTTTGCGCCCCATGCTTTTGCAAGCTGAATGGCCGTAATCCCAATCCCGCTTGTGCCGCCGTGAACCAGGAAATTTTCACCGCTTTTTAAACCGCCTCTTTGAAATGCATTGTGCCAAACCGTAAAAACCGTTTCCGGAAGGGAAGCCGCCTGCACAAAATTGAAGCCGCTGGGAACGGGCAGACAGTGGCCTGCTTGCGCAACCGCATAATCCGCATAACCACCTCCAGCCAGCAATGCACAAACGGCATCGCCTTTTTTCCAATCAGCAACATCATGCCCAACCTGCTCAATAATTCCCGCAACTTCCAGCCCCGGAATATCCTGTGGCGCCCACGCTGGGGGTGGATAATTTCCTTTGCGCTGAAACACGTCGGGGCGGTTGATCCCTGCCGCATAAACCTTGATCAGGACCTGGTTAGCAGCCGGTTGAGGCATAGACCGTTCCTCTGTTTGAAGCACTTCGGGGCCGCCGGGCTGCGATATAACAATGGCTTTCATGTTTTTACAGTCAAATGAAATAATGACTAGTAAATTTCTTTGCCAAACGGCGTGAAGGATAAGCTCATCAGCTTGAAATGTTGGCGCGCAAAGGGCAGTCCGATAATGGTTATGGCAAGGATCACACCAAAAATAAGATGCGTAAGCGCGATCCAGATGCCGCCCAGCACAATCCAGAGAATGTTGAAGATCGTGGATAAACAGCCGGTGTTCCCCGGAACCTCTCTAACCTGCTGCCCGAAGGGAAATAGCGTCAGGAAACCTATTTTGAAGCATTGTATACCAAACGGAATGCCGATGATGGTCAGGCAGAGCGCAAGGCCGGCAACCATATATTCCAGAAAGACGATGAATCCGCCAAAGATGAGCCAGATAATGTTGCCTATTAAGTTCATGTCGAGGTTGTTTTCGTTATTTCCAGTTATCGATCTTCAATAACCTAAAAAATTCGCTTTCCTCAATCTCTTTTACACCACCGGCAACAAGGTCTCCCAATTCCAGATCCTCTATGCTGACCCGGATAAGTCGTTTGCAGCGGTGACCAGCGGTCCGCACCATTTTACGGATCTGATGATATTTCCCTTCTGTCAATGTGATTTTGAGCCAGGTGTTGGGCACGCCTTCCCAGCTTTCACTGGCATGTGGCGCTAATATCTCAGGCCTGGGAATGATCTCAACTTCGCACGGTGACGTCACATATTCGACGTCGCCTTTTATCCGTATTCCAATGCCCGTCCTGAGCCTATGTAGCGTTTGCTCACTGACATGATGCCCCACATTCACCCAATAAGTGCGCTTATGCGGAACCTCTCCCTGAAACAGCAGATTGGTTACTCTTTTATTCGTAGTAAGGATCAAAAGCCCCTCAGAATGTCCATCCAGCCGTCCAATCGCATGGATCCCCTCCGGAAATTCAAATGCCAGATCCCCCAGCAACCCCACATCATCCGGACTCACAAACTGTGAAACCATGTTGGGTGGCTTGTTGACAATGTAGTAATGGTGAGGTGAAGAGGTCATTGAATGCTAAAATTCCCAGTCTAAGCTTTCAGGATCCTGATGACTGCTCCAAAGTGTTAAGATATGAATGTGCGTTTCAGTCTCCTCATAAATAATGAAGTAATTACGGATGATTTTTATACGCACATTTTCTTCATCCGTAAGTTTGCCAATTTTGGGATGTTTGGCAATTAATTTGACCGCTTCCTTAAATAAGAAATTAAGCTTCTTGCTGTAACTGTTTGACTTGTTCCTTTCAATCCAATAACCTAAGATTTCCTTTCGATCATTTAGTGCGCGTACAGACCAAATTACTTGTTTAGCCATTCATCAATATCATTATCCGCTTCTTCATTAGTTAAAAAAGCTCCGCTTTTAATTTGCTGCCTTGCTTCGGCAACTGCATTCTTTTGCTGTTTGCTTAGTTTATAAGGCTCATCTATTTCCAACTCCAAACCAAGCAAACGATAAGCCTCGGCAAGGACATCGTTATTCTCAATTTCCTGGATCTTCCCAATTAACCGCTCTTTAAGATCTATTGTGGACATGTCTTTACAATTTTAATCACTCGAAAATACAGATTATTTTACACATCCCCTATTTTCCATGCGCCTTCTCGTAATGCCTTCGCAACATATCCTCGCCAAAATCATTCACCAGATCCCTCACCACCGAATGAATGTGGTTGCCGCCGTTTTGGGTGTTGTCGAATTCGATGAGGAAGGTGGGACCGTGGATGCGGTAATAGTGGCCCTGGCCAGAACCGATGATGTTTTTCTGATCGCCCATCCAGGCGAAATGTATTTTGTCGAGGCCGGTTTGTTCAAGCTCGGCCCATTGCTGGTTTTTCAATGTTACGTGGTAACGCTGCAAATATGACATGATGAGTTTTTTGAATGCTGCTTTCTGTGCAGCGGTCATTTCTCCCATCGGGATGCCTTGCATTTTTTCCAAAGATGCCTTCCTGGAATTGGAAGTGAACATTTCGTTGGGTGCAGGGTTTCCTATAACCGCTTTTTCAAGCTGCTTTTCATTCAATAAGTGTAATAGTTCAAATGCTGAATCTTCTTCATTTTTCAGGATCCGCAGGCCCTTTTGAGGAACATTGGCCATAACGTTACCGGGATTACTGCCCATAAAACTCGGTGTGTAAGCAATTTCACCTTTGATGGATGAGAAGTGCAGCGATAAATGATGACCTTCCACGCGCCAACCCCAGGGATCGCTTCCCGGCTCGCCAAAAACGAGGAACGCAAAGTTTTCGGGATCGCGGTAAGTGTCGTTAGCCGGGCGTGTTTCAACAACCCTGAGCACGTTTTCCAGGTCAATGATCTGCTCGGCTTTGGTATAACCTTCCTGGCTCAATATAAGCCTGATCATATCCATGGCCGACTTCCGCTGCGATGCACTCATGGTCTTGAAAGTAATCCCTTTTCGCTTGCGAGGCGTAAAATTCCAGTCGAAACGGGCAGGATCGTCGTAAGGAAGCTTGGTTTCTGAGAGCTGGTCGGCAGAAAGTGATTTAAGAAATGCGGTGACAACGGTCGCCATTTCTTTGGCCAGTTTCTCGTCTTTTGTATGACCTTCCAAATCGTGGCCAGTTGCAGCCGACAATGTTCCGGAAGTGCTCATGATGAGCGCATTGGCCAGGAAAGTGATTATAATAAAGACCCTTTTCATATATCTTCAATTTAGTTTTTCGAATGGAATCCGTGTTGAAATCAAAAGCGCCCCGACTTGCGAAACTACCAATGCCAATTGCCGGCCCGCTGCAAACGACAATCCTTGTTATTCCTTAATTACCGGAAAGGGATTAGTTTTGCCGACAATTAAAATTCTTGAATAATGAAGTGGGAGAAATTACTTTCGGCGAAACGGTGGGGCAGTGAAGACAAATACAATGCCGATCCGGCTGAGGCAAGATCGGAATTCCAGCGTGATTACGACCGACTGATTTTTTCCTCCCCGTTCCGAAGACTGCAGAATAAAACACAGGTTTTTCCGCTCCCGGGCAGCGTGTTTGTGCATAACCGGCTTACACACAGTCTGGAAGTGGCCAGTGTAGGCAAGTCTTTGGGAAGGATTTTTTATAATAAATTGAAAAAAGACGATCCCAACGTTGATGAGAAACTGCCGCTGATCAGTGAAATAGGGAACATTGTGTCGGCCGCCTGCCTGGCGCACGACCTGGGTAATCCTGCATTCGGGCATTCTGGCGAGGCTGCGATCTCACATTATTTTACCAATGATGCCGGTTTACAATATCGCGACAAGGTCACCGAATCACAATGGGCCGATCTGACGCATTTTGAGGGCAATGCCAACGCATTCCGCATTCTCACGCACCCTTATGCGGGCAAAGGTTACGGCAGTTTTGCACTCACTTACTCTACGCTTGCAGCCATTGCCAAATATCCCTGCGAGTCCATTGCAGGACATAATAAATCCAAGATCTACACCAAGAAATACGGCTTCTTTCAGTCGGAGCAGACTGGTTTTCAAAAGATTGCAGCAGATCTGGAACTGGATATAGTTTCGGAATTACCATTGGTGTACAAGCGCCATCCACTGGTTTACCTGGTTGAAGCTGCGGATGACATTTGCTACAACATTATCGATCTCGAAGACGCCCACAGGCTGAAAATATTGTCGTATAGCGAGGTGGAAACATTGTTGCTACGCCTTTGCAACGATCCTAAAATGCCGGCCAGGCTTTTGGAAATTGATGATGAAGATGCCAAAATCAGCTTGTTAAGGGCCAAATCCATCAGCACATTGATTTTCCAATGTTCCGAATTGTTTTACAATGAACAGGAAGCCATTCTCAGCGGCGACTTCAACTCGGGCCTGATCGACGCAATCCAGGAGCCGTATCGGTCTGTAATGAAGGACATTGCGAAGATTTCAGTCAATAAAATCTACAATTACTCCTCCGTTGTCCAGATCGAAGTGGCTGGTTACAAGGTGATGGGCGGCTTGCTGGAAGAATTTGTTCCTGCTTATCTTAATAATAATTCGCATTATTCACGCAAGCTGGTGGATCTGATTCCCAAGCAATTTATAACTTCAAAAACGGACGAATATGCGAAAATCCAGACCGTTCTGGACTTCGTTTCGGGGATGACAGACTTGTATGCGGTTGAATTATTCAGGAAAATTAAAGGAATTTCTTTCCCCTCACTTTCTTAATGTTCGTTTCAACAGTATAAATCTTTGGTTCAGCGTAAAATTAATTCGCCTGTCAAAAGTTTTCTGTAAATTGTTGATCAAATTCATGAGCCCGATCAATCATTTATGCAAATCAAACAATTGGTGTACACCAATGCCTCCTCGAACGTCACATTTCCCTTTTCACCCCAACTCTTTTTTGTATTCGGAAACCGGGAACTCCTCGAAAAAAGTAATGTAATTGCCCAGCTGGCAGCACTTTATCCCGAAGCTCTTTTTTCCGGATGCTCCACAGCAGGCGAAATCGCAAACGTTTCAGTAAAAGATAATACCATCATCATTACTGCCATCCGATTTGATGATACAATCGTCAAAAGCTCCAAAGTTGCACTGGAAGACATTCATTTCAGCAGCATTGAAGCGGGGAAAAATCTCGTTTCCCAACTTCCAAAAGAGGGACTGAAACACGTTTTTGTAGTCTCAGACGGACTGAAAGTAAACGGCACCGACCTCGTAAAAGGAATGGCCGAAGGGCTGGGTTCCGAAGTGTCGCTTACAGGCGGACTCGCCGGCGACGGATCGCATTTTGCAAGAACTGTGATCATTGAACCCGACGGAAACATTGCCAGCGAAACAGTGGCGGCCATCGGTTTTTATGGCGAAAACCTGACGATCGGCTTTGGTTCACGGGGCGGATGGGACAGCTTCGGGCTGGACAGGCGTGTGACGAGATCCAAAGAGAATATATTGTTTGAAATTGATGGCGAGCCTGCGCTCGATCTGTACAAATCGTTCCTGGGCGATAAGGCTAAAGAACTGCCTGCTTCGGGGTTACTTTTCCCGCTTAGCATGCGTGACAGCGAAGATCGTGCACCGGTCGTGCGGACGATTCTGGGTATTAATGAAGATGAAAAAAGCCTCACTTTTGCAGGCGACATTCCCGAGGGCTCATTTGTTCGTTTGATGAAAGCAAATAACGACAGGCTTATTAATGGCGCCGAAGAAGCCGCACAGGCCGCTTCGGAAGGTCTTAAAAACAGCCCTGAGCTTGCCATTCTGGTAAGTTGTGTGGGCAGGAAGCTGGTGCTGAAACAAATGGTTGAAGAAGAAGTGGAAAGCGTATCCGATGTGCTGGATAGTCCGGTGATCACAGGCTTTTATTCCTACGGGGAGCTTGCGCCGTTCAACCGCAATTCGCTGTGCGAGCTGCACAACCAGACAATGACCGTTACCACTTTCAGAGAATATTAAAATGAACATGCCCGAACTTACGGATGTCAATTATCACCGGTTACTGAAACGTCAGATCCGGAAATCGCTGCCGCCCGAACTTGCCGAACATCCCGATCTTCAGGACTTTTTGTTATCTGTAAATCAAGCATATACTGAATATCAGGACGACCTCGGCCGCGTGGAGCTCATTCTGGAACAAAGCTCCGGCGAACTTTTCAAGGCCAACCGCGAACTGAGCCGCGTTGCCGCAGAAAAAACCCAAGAAGCAGAACTCACCAACAAACGATTGGAAGAAGTGGTGAGCAGCATTACCGAAGTTTTGGTGCAGCTGGATCGGAATGGCAACATTATTTACATGAATAAGGCCTGGGAAACCATCACAGGTTACACGGTAAATGAATGCCTTAACCGCAACTGGATGGATTTCTTCTCCGATTCGCAAGAGGAGATCAGTGGAATGCTGAGCTCCGACGAATCGACGATCAATGCTACCATCAAGGTTTTTACTGCGCAGAAAAAAGAGATCTGGATAGGCGTTTCGCTTACAAAACAATTCCATGATCATGCGCTGACTGGCTACATTGGCACATTTTCGGATGTTACCGAGCGTGTTTCGGCAGAAAAGAAATTAAAATCCTACATGCGTGACCTGGAACGCATCAATGCTGAGCTCGACCAGTTTGCATATGTCGTAAGTCACGATTTGAAAGCGCCTTTGCGCGCCATCAATAACCTTTCTGAGTGGATTGAAGAAGATATCAGCCATTTGCTCGAAGGCGATACGCTGGATCAGTTCAAATTGCTCCGTGGGCGTGTTCACCGCATGGAAAGCCTCATTAATGGTATTTTATCCTATTCAAGAGCGGGACGGATGAAGACGGTGAAAGAGCGGTTTGTGATCAGTTCCCTGTTAGAAGATCTGCATGAAACATTCAATAGCAAAAAGCCTGTCAGTTTCGTTTTCGATGGAAATTTGGCCATGGAGCTGGAAACGGAAAAAATCACATTGACCCAAATCCTTCAAAACCTGATCTCTAACGGCATTAAGTACAATGACAAGCCCGAAATAGAAATCACGGTGGGCTGGACGGAGGAAGACACTCAGTACGAATTTTACGTTCGTGACAATGGCCCGGGCATAAGCCCTGAATTTCACGATCGCATTTTTGTCATTTTCCAAACCTTGCAGGCACGCGACGAGATAGAGAGCACGGGCGTGGGACTAGCCATTGTCAAAAAGATCCTTGATGAAAAAGGTGGTTTGATCCGTATCGAATCTACCATGAAGGAAGGCACCAAATTTATTTTCACCTGGCCGAAAAGCGAAGCCAAAGAAGCAGAAATTTCCCTATAAAAATAACCCTTTCCGTAACTAGAATTCACAAGAAATGTTCCCCTTAACCCCAGTCCCCATGACCATATTGTTGGTTGAAGACGATGAAGTAGATGTAATGAATGTGAAGCGCGCATTTAAGAAGAACAACATTTCCAACCCTCTTATTGTAGCTTCAAATGGCATTGAAGCGCTTGACGTGCTGCGCTCCGGTTCGTCCGACAGCCCAAAGCCGAGAATTGTGCTATTAGACCTTAACATGCCCAGAATGGGTGGAATTGAGTTTTTGAAAGAGATCCGCCAGGATCCTGAACTGAGCTCTTTGTCGGTTTTTGTAATGACAACTTCGAATGAAGACAGCGATAAGATTGAGGCTTTCAATCTGAATGTAGCGGGCTATATTTTAAAACCGCTTTCAATGGACCGCTTCATTTCAGCCGTTTCCACACTCAACAGTTACTGGACACTCTGCGAATATCCCGGGTAATCCAAGCAAACGCATATTCTCCATTCTATGACCCGTTTAAGTATTCTTCTGGTTGAAGATGATGAGATCGACGCAATGAACTTATTGCGGGCGATCAGTAAGTCTCAGGTGGAGATTGGAGAGGTAAAAATCTGCAAATATGCCGAAGATGCGCTGCTAACCCTTGATTCCTGGGTGCCGGGCTGCGTACTCCTCGATTATCAGCTGCCCAAAACGAGTGGACTTGAATTGCTGAAAAAGATCAAAGAAAGGGTGCCGCAGCTGCCCGTTATCGTGCTCACTTCCCAGGGCGACGAGCGGATTGCCGTGGAAATGATGAAAGCGGGTGCAACGGATTATTATCCCAAATCCGAGATCACGGCCGAAAAGCTGACCAAGGCCTTTCACACGCTCGGGCAAATGCTCGAAGTGGAAAAAGACCGGGAAGATGCAAGGCATGAATTAGCTGAGAAAGAGGAATTAATAAATAAGATCGCCCTCCTGTCACCCAACATTATCTATGTGATCGACATTGAGAAATGGACCAATATTTTTCATAATAAACAAATCTGGAAAATACTGGGCTACTCCGAAGATGATATTGCTACCGACTCTAAGAACGGGCTGAAACAGATCATTAATAATCAGGATCAGCTTACTTTCCGGCGGCATTATCATTATATGCGGCATTATGTGAAGGATGAAGATGTGATTGAAAAGGAGTTCAGGCTCAAACACAAGGATGGCTCGGAGGTCTGGATTATCACGCGGGAAGTGCCGTTTAAGCGCAATGAAGCAGGAACGGTGCAAGAAGTTCTCGGGACTGCAATAGACATTACCAGCCGGAAACAGGCGGAACAGGAACTCATACAGGCCAAGCGCGACGCCGAAGAAGCAACGCGCATCAAGTCCGACTTCCTGTCCACGATGAGCCACGAGATCCGCACGCCCATGAACGGGATTATTGGTTTTACGGATATCCTGTTAAACAGCGATTTCCAGGGACAGGACAAGGAATATTTAAAAATGATCAAAAGTTCGGCTGATAACCTGCTCGTTATCCTGAACGACATTCTTGATTTTTCTAAAATTGAAGCTGGAAAATTCGGGCTGGAAAGTTTTCAGTTTGACTTAAAAGAAAAGCTGGATGTGCTGATCCGGACATTTGATGTGCGGGCAAGGGAAAAATCCATTGACCTGCTGTTTGAATGTGCCGATGACGTTCCTCAGATCCTCATGGGCGACGCATATCGTCTGAATCAAATTCTCAATAATCTCGTTGGCAATGCCATTAAGTTTACAGAAAATGGTTTTGTCAAAATTGCCGTTCAGCTGGAAAAAGATCACGGCAGGAATGTGGATCTCAGAATTGACGTATCTGACTCAGGCATAGGCATTTCCGAAGACAAGTTAAACGACATTTTTGAAAGTTTTTCTCAGGCACACCACAACAATGCCAGCCGATATTTCGGTGGAACGGGGCTAGGTTTAAGCATTACGCGCAAAATTACAGAACTGATGAACGGCACCATTTCTGCCAAAAGCAAGCTTGGCGAAGGTGCGACTTTCAGTGTTGTGCTTAATTTTGGAAAAGGCAACCTTTCGTTAGAAGAAGAAAAAGCCAGCGCTCCCGAAAACCTCTCACTGAAAGGTTTCAGGATTTTGGCAGCGGACGATGTTCCTGCTAACCAGATGCTGCTCAAACATTTACTCAGAAGATGGGAAGCAGATTTTACGATCTGCGGCAACGGCAGGGAAGTGCTCACCAGCCTCGATGATGACGAGGATTATGACCTGATTCTAATGGACATTCAAATGCCGGTTATGGATGGCATTACTGCAATGAAAATTATTCGGAGCCAATATCCGAAATATGTTCATGTGCCTGTAATCGCCTTTACAGCAGATACTTTCGCTGAAAACGCCCCGGAACTTGCATCATGCCATTTTAACGATTTTGTGACCAAGCCATTCAAAGCGGACGAGCTCATCCGCGTTATCACAAGGCATCTTGCATTCAGCAATGCTGCCCGTGCAATCCCTGTCAGCTGATTTTACTCCAATCAATTTTCTCAGAAGTAAGCGGAAGTTCCCGCAAACGGCTTCCCGTCGCATCAAAAATAGCATTCGCAATCGCAGCTGACACGGGCCCTTGTGCCGCTTCTCCCGCACCAAGCGGTTCGAGTTCCGGCCGGTCAATCACAAACACTTCCGTATCCGGCACATCTTCAAAACGAAAAATCGGATAGGTTTCCCACGAACTGCTTTCTACACCATTTGCACCATACTGAACTTGCTCCAACATGGTCCAGCTCGCAGCCTGGATCATTCCACCGGAAGTCTGATTGATAATTCCATCCGGGTTAATGGCTTGCCCTGCATCAATTACACCAATCAATTTCACCAGACGGTAGGTTTTTGCCGCCCTATCCAGCTTGATTTCGGCCTTTACAGCAAAATAGGACGCATTATTTTTATATTGAGCAAAAGCAAAACCCTTTCCTAATCCGGGCTCTTTTTTCAAATCCCAACCTGCTTTTTTCACCAAAGTCGTAATCACTTCTTTGGCCCTATCATCATTTAGATGATCCAAACGGAATTGAACGGGATCTTTCCCCGCTTTTGCAGCCAGCTCATCCATGAAAGATTCCAATGCGAAAATGTTGCCATAAGCACCCAAACTTCGCAATGCAGAAGTCCGTAAAGGACCTTTATAACTGTGAACAGAGGCATTTTTGAATTCAAAATTATACAACGGAAGCGAATTCCGATGCGTGCCTCCTGCAAATCCACCGCCTTCAAAAGCAAATGGCTTTTCCAAATGCTGTCCTGCAATCAAATGCCCCGCTTTTCCGCCAGGCCGTGAACTATGCGTATCCGACCATATATCTGTTTCCCAAGCGGTTACTTTGCCATCAGCAGTCAATGCAGCCTTAATTTTTAGAACCATAGCAGATCCATAAGGCTCCCATTTGTGCTCGTCTTCCCGCATCCATTGCACACGGACCGGCTTTCCAGGCATTTGCAAGGCCAGTAATGCAGCATCACCTCCCACATCATCGGCACCATTATGTCCATAGCAACCCGCTCCCGGCATGCCTATGACCCTGATTTTTTCCAGAGGCAGACCCACCAAATCGCTGATTGTACTTCGCAAGGGATACACGCCCTGCGTATGCGACCAGATCGTCAGCTGATCATTCTTCCAGAGACCAATCGCGCAAGACGGACCAATGGAGCCATGCATCTGGTAAGGCCGTTTGTATTCTGCTTCAAACGTCAATGCATTCTCAGAGGGTTTTTTATTCGGATTTTTATCCCCTTCAACGATCTTGCCCGCAGCGCCATTTTCGACCATATCGCCATATAGTTGATCCTGCAAGGGCGATATGGCCTTACTCTCCCACCTGGCCAGTTGCTTCATCTTTTCCAGCGCCTTAATGCTCTCGTATTCCTGCGCAGCGATCACAGCAGCGAAACTTCCGTTAACCACGACCTTCAAAACGCCAGGGGATTTTTGGATTTGTTCCGCTGGAAGCGAAACCAACTTGGCATTATAAACCGGTGGCCTCATCACCCGCGCATGCAACATATCCGGGAATCGCAGATCCTGGATGAAATGCGTTTTCGCCACCGCTATCTCTTGAATGTCAGTCCTTTTGATCGGCTTACCGACAAGCTTGTAATCAGCAGGCTTTTTCAGATCAGCCTTTCCAGTGACTTCTGTTTCCAGGCGTTTTCCTTTTACAAGATCTTTATAGGCAATTGTTTTCTGATTTTTGCCTGATTTAACAATTCCATTATGGACCGAAAGTTCCTCCACATTTGAGCCTAATTCCTTTGCAGCCAATGTTAAAAGATACTTCCTGGCTTCCGCAGCAGCGTTTCGGATAGCGTTTCCGCTTCCTTCAATGGAACCGCTTCCGGCCGTATAGCGCTCGTCCTGCGTTTGTCCGGTGTCCGCGATGATAATCCGGACCTGCTTCATCTCAATGTCCAGCTCCTCGGCTGCCATTTGCATCAAAGCCGTCCTTATGCCCTGCCCAAGCTCCATTTTACCCGTCAACACCGTCAGAATGCCCGTATCATCAAATCCGATCCAGGAATCAATTGCCTCGCGATCTGCGATCAATGTTTGTTCCGGCGAATAACATTCATCCGGCTGCATAGTAAATCCAAGTCCGGGCATGAGCGTAAAACCCATCAGCAGATAACCCGAACTCCGAAGAAAACCACGTCTGCCAGACTTTATATCATTCAATTCGTCCATCATTTATTCAATTTAGCAGCCGCCTTTTTTACAGCATTAATAATGCGCGTGTGCGTTCCGCAGCGGCACAAATTCCGTTGCAAAGCCTGCCGTATTTGCTGGTCAGTTGGATTTTTGTTTTCTGTTAAAAGTGCCTTAGCCGAAATGATCATTCCGCTAATGCAATAGCCACATTGCGCTGCCTGCTCTTCAATAAATGCCTCCTGAATGGGATCCAGCACACTGTTTTTGGCCAAACCTTCCAGAGTTGTAACCTCATAAACCGCCGCCGCAGAGCCGGGAATCACACATGAAGGTTGTGCTTTGCCATTCAGCAACACCATACAGCTGCCGCAACGCTCTATGCCACAGCCATATTTCGGGCCATTCAGTTGCAGGTTATTTCGTAAAAGATAAAGCAGCGGCATTTCCGGGTCCGCCGTAACGCGGTGGGTTTTGCCGTTTACTTCAATGTTAATCACCTCAGCCATATTGTACTCTATTTTTTCCACCAGAATAATAAAACTAAGCCGCCGCCATGATTTAACTACTTGCTTTTAAATCTTTTAAGATGCTTCTCACGTATGTGTTATCATATTCAGAAAGATTTATGAAAGCGCAGGCACGGATCACACTAATACTTTTAATGATTTTATTGGGCGCATTTATGCTCACATTATCAGGTTGTTCTTTCAAAAGGATAACGAAGTCGAAGAATATTGTATACCAAAAAGCAGATAAAACTTCCGCAGAACAGCAACTCAATGTGTTTGCGCCAAAGAAGCATTCCGGGCCCGGTGATGTCCTGATCTTTGTTCATGGCGGCAACTGGAATTCCGGCAAGAAGTCGCAATACAACATTATTGGGGGACATTGGGCCAAAAAAGGCGTAGTAACCGTGATTGTAGATTACCCGTTAAGCCCCTCGGCTGGCTATGATGCCATGGCTGTTTCGGTTGCCAAATCTGTTGATTGGGTGAAGAAAAATATCAGTCAGTATGGTGGAAACCCTGAGAGAATCTTCCTGTCCGGACATTCCGCAGGCGGCCATCTGGCGGCACTTATCGCTACGGATGACCATTATTTCAAAAACCTCGGCCTGGAAAATCCGCTTGCAGGCGTGATCCTTATCGACGCTGCCGGGCTGGATATGCATGGTTATCTGCTGGAAGAAAAGTTCGAAAAAGGCAACACCTATCTCAACACATTTTCCAATAACCCTGACACCTGGAAAAAAGCCACACCGCTTTATCACCTGCACCGCAACATGCCTCCCATGCTCATTTACCGGGGCGGAAAAACCTATCCTTCCATTCTGGAAAGCAACGAAAAATTCATCAAAGCCCTACAAGCCTACTCCCCCGAAACGCCTTACCACATTCAAAAGGGCAAGAAACATGTTCCTATGATCACTCAATTTTTCAATCCCTGGAATACGAGATATGGAGAAATTTTGGAGTTCATGAAGATGGCGGATGGTAAGAGAAAATTACCGGAGGATAAGCGGGAGGCTACCCTTGGTAAGTCAGAGCGTTAGTATGCCTTGCAAATCATTAATTACAAGACTAATGGGTTATATTTGTGCTGCACATTCACGCACATATCATGAAAGGTTATAACTACAAGAAAGCTGCCCAACTAATCAATTATTTTGCTGCCTACAACCAGGGTGCTATCAATAAAATGAAAGCATTGAAGTTGATCTGGCTGGTTAACAGGCTGCATCTCAGGAAATATGCGCGAACTGTTACCGGTGACACGCATTATGCAATGGAATGGGGCGCTGTGCCGTCCAATACCAAGAACTTAGTGGAAAGCAAAGTTGCCCCGGAGTCCTCAGACAAGCAATATTTTGATCAATATTTGATTTTAGACGGGCAGATCATCACTTCTATTCAGGAAATGAATGCCAAAGTATTTTCAGAAACCGATCTGGAAGTGGCAGATGAAATACTAAAAAACTATAACGGACTAGACCAATTTGAGCTGGCTAGTTATTCGCATTATTTCCCTGAGTGGAAAAGATTTCAGGAAAAAATAGAAAAATCAGGATCCAGCTACAAAATGGACATTAATGATTTTTTCGAAAACTACATTGACGACAAAGGCTTATTCAACGATAAAAAGGAAGATCTGGAAATAGCAAAGGAGCTATTTTTCGACACTGCCAACGCTTAGTCTGCCGCAACATGAAGGCAGAAGAATTAATGCACGCACTCGTTGCAGGAAACATCCTATATATCTCCGACCCGCATATCGCCAACGGCATTCCGCATTATCACATTTTCATCAAGAAAATAGATGGCGGCTATCTGACGACCGTTTGCTGCACCTCCCAGTTTGAAAAGAATCTCAAACATATCATGCGCGTCAGGGACAGTCTAGAAACATTGGTCTGCATCGACCATGAAACCGCTAATAATCGATTGCATGATTTCACTTACGTCAATTGCAACAATTACTTTTCCTACACAGAAACTGAATTATTAACATTAAACGCAAAGCGAGACATCCCATCTTGCGGGGCTATTACAGAATTTGAATTTCAAAAAATCATCAACGGTCTTCTTATAAGTAGGCGAATTGATGAGGAGTTCAAGGATGAGGTTAGGGAGCTTTTGAAAAATTAAAATCTCTTTTTCATTAATTTGTTGAAATTTCCCCAAATAGTTTTTATGTTTGCTTAATGAAGAAATTCTCAACTATTAAAGAGGCGTTCGACTGGTGGATTAAGAATATTTATCCTAATCTTTCTCCCGATGAGAAGAAAGGAAAATTGACAAATGCATGGCGGGATTACACGCATAAGGGAAGCATGTCGGAGTCCAGAATGAAAGAAATTCTGATCGAATATGGCCACTTTGAAATTGAGACTATTATTACATACAAGCCGTAACCGGCTTTTTATTTGCACGCATTCTGGGGAAATATCCCCAAACCAAATACAACAAAAAAACCCGGAGCATTGCCACAGAACAATGGCATCCGGGTTCGGTTCAATCAAGTTCACAATCAAACTTCATCAAAAATATGTACACACTACAAAATTCGACTAACAAAGAAATGAACGGAGGGAATGAAAAATTTATCGGTAACGAAGTTGCGTTAATGCAGCAATTCGAGATCGTAAAAGAGTTTTTTCAAACAGATAAAGGAAGCGAAGTGATTGGGTCGCTGCACGCAATGATAGAAAGCTTTTTATTTACAGAGAACCTAAGCCAAGTAACACCAGAAATGCGGGAACATATTGTGAATCAGCTCCGTGTGGCGACGTTGGTTGCTAAATTGGAGAATAGTTATAATGGTTGAGAGCAGTGTGATTTGATGTTTGAATGCTTCTTTGCCGGTGTAAGGTAATGGGATCTCGATTCTAACGTTTAAGTTAAAATTTCATAACTCAACATTAACACAATAACACTCAACGATAAGAAGAAGGGCAAAATATTAACCTCATCGTATATGAGAAGCGTCATTAAATACGGGCTCCTGTTTGACAAATCGTTCGCAGAAAAAATTGAAGGTGCTGGTAGATTAGATGTCATGCGATTGGAGGATGTGGCACAAACATCCCTTAGCAGTCAACACATTGAGTTCCTGTTAACAATGGGCATAAAATGCAATGACTTGATAGCATCCCCAGATATCCGTACCAATGTATATGATATCATCGATTTTTATCACGAGAATATACGAACTGGCGAGGAAGAAATTCCATATAATCATTTGTTATTTGGAGTGGGAGGAGGTTCTATTGACCATATCCTGATAAATCGAGCCACAAATGGAATCTTTGTTATAAAAAATGCTATAAGTGCAGGAAGGCAGTGGTCAGCCTCGCTTGAAAAGCTACTTTTTAGGAACGTTTTTGCCAGATATAGACATTTAGAAACAAAACGATCGATGGTCTTTGTTAACTCTAACTTTACCTCGCACGATCTTGGTAAGTGCGATGCGACGTTAGAAAAATTCGGACTGGGTAAACTATGGTTTTCGGATACAGTTAGCCTCAGTGCAGAATCTAATAACAGGGCATTACAAATAGTGAAATTTGAGGGGTCAGGATGGTGGGTGCGTGTAAGCGCTGAAAATGAACTAGTCATTAGTGAAATTATTGAATCCATTTGTAATGTATTCGACATTCAACTTCGCAATGTAAAATGAACCTCTATTAATTTCATAATGCAACATACTCTCCAACAGGATCTGCCATTTGTCGAGTTTACATTAAAACATCCAGACCGAACTGAACCCCTCGGCATTGAGCCGCATCAAACCGCGAGCTGGTTCAGCCTAACCGACAGCCATTATTGCCTGAACTTAGGGACCAAAAAATTATATCAATATTCTAAAGAGAGTAATGAGATTGAGCATACCAATAATTCACGTTTTGTGGACTATTACTTAGTCCGATTTATTGAAGATTTCACCGAAATATTTCCACGCATCGCTACGGATGTTTCTGAAAACTACTATTCAGCCCTAAATAGTTACTCCAACCTGTTTGAATATTGCAATGAGCAAAAAATCAGATATGGAAATGATCTTACCTGGGTTTCATGCCGCACTTTAACTAACAACCATTTAGAATTTGGCCCATTGATAGGTTTTTTTAAGTGCAAAGACGAGGTTAAAATAATTTGGAAAGCTGATCAGATGATAAATAACGCATCTGTCTGGAGTGCAGGGCGCGGTATCTTTTCAATGGGTTATAATGAATTCGTTTCCGAAGTAGAGTACTTTGGAAAGAGATTTTTCGAAGCTATGGAGTTACAAATTGATCTCGCCCTTCAAAAGAAATGGCTTCCTATACATCTCAATGAGATAACTTTGATGAATGAACAATTAGTCAGAAAAGCAGATTTCTATAGAAGCTTGATTCTCCTAAAAGATAAATTGTGACACAGTTTTTCCCATTTCTTTCGAGGCATAGTCTATTCCGATTGAAGTGGGGCACTAATTAGAGGAACTACCTCTTGGAAATTTTAGCAGCTAAATAGTGTTCTTCACAAGTTAAAAATAACAAGGACCGGAAAAATATGGAATCTGATTCCAAATTTTTCCGGTTTTCCTTTTAATAACTTAATTACAACCGGATTAACAAACGGAAAAAACCTTGGTCTCGGTAGTAATATAAATCTTCCTATCCTTGGCCAGGTCCATTTGAAAACCGCCTGTAAAAACGCCGAAGCTGGGGACGATGGCTTGATGGTTATCGATTACGAAACAGGGAAGGCGGACGCTTTGACGGCCTTTTCCGTAGGTTGTGAAAACGGGGTGGACGTGGCCAGCGAAAATGAATTTTTCCGAAACTGCATCGACTTTTGGGTGATGGGTGAAAATAAAATTACCTTCTTCATAATCGTTTAAATGCACTTCCAGGTTGCATTCCAGGAACATACTTACCGGCAAAATGTCGTGGTTACCGATAACGATCAGCATTTGAATGTAATGATGTGCCGTGCGCCAGTTCTTAAAAAGCTCCCATTCAGCATTGTATTGGGCATGAAACAGGTCTCCCAGGAAAATGATGCGGGTGGCACCGGTGTTTTGAGCCAGCTCGTTCAATCTTTCGAAATTGTTTTCAATCGCATTGGGCGGCACCGCAATTCCTTCTTTTCTGAAATGGGTGATCTTGCCTAAATGAAGGTCTCCGATTAGTAATGTCTGCGTTTCTTGCCAAAAAATGGCTCTTTGTGTGAGTAAAATGAAATGGTTTTCTTTGATTTCAATCTGCATTACTATACTGTTTGATCATTTTCTGGATCCGGTCATCCAGCTTTTCCGATGTAAGTTGTTCTCGTAGCCGGTCTACCATAATAGGGAACGAAAAAGGCGTTGGTTTGCGGGTTTGTTTTACAATTATTTTCTGAGTTGCGATCCGGTCAAGCGCCTCCCGCATTCGCACTTCCTCCAACTGGTAAGTCAAAACTTCCTGGTAAGCCTGCTTGATCAGCAAATTGTTGTCTTCATATTTGGTCATTACCGTAAATAGCAGCGAACTGGAAGCCTGTAACTGTCGTGTTTTAACATTTTTGCCCGGATAACCCTGAAACATTAATCCTGAAATTGCGGCAATTTCCCTGAATTTCCGTTTGGCCATTTCGGTTGCATTCACACTTTGATAAATGTCATCGACTAAATGTTTTGTAGAAAAAAGATCGACTTCCTTCATTACCTGCGCAAAATCAACATATTGGTCACTCAATAATTCAAAACCATAATCATTCATGGCCACTGAGAATGTAATCGGTTTGAGTTGACTAAGGCGATAGGCCAGTATAATGGACATCCCTTCGTGCACCAAACGGCCTTCAAATGGAAATATGAAAATATGATGACCTTCCCGGGTTTCACATTGCTCTATAAGCAGTTCGTCGGTCTTCGGAATCATAGACCGGTTTGCCTGCAATTCCAATAATGGCTGCATTTTGGCCAGTTCGAGCTCCTTATGCGGATTATCAAGCGCATCTGCCAATCGCTCGCGGATGAATGTGGACAACTGTGATGACAGCGGCATTCGTCCGCCAGCCCAGCGCACCAGAAAGCCTTTTTTTCCCTCTGCTTTTTTGACACTAACCGTCATTTCATGAATTCGTAAAAATTCGACGGTCATGCCGGCGAAAGTAAAAACATCGCCCGGTTTCATCCATGTAACAAACGACTCCTCAACCGTTCCCAGATATTTCCCGCTTTGCAGCTTTACCTTAATGCCTGTTTCAGAGACGATCGTGCCCATACTTAGTCTGTGACGCAATGCAACGCGCCGGCTTGTCACCTTATACAGGCCATCGACACGCTCTACTTTTTTGTATTCATCATATACATGAAGCGAAGAGCTTCCAGTGGTAATGTATCCCAAAAGCCACTCCCACTCCTGCCTGTTCAGATATTGGTAACCATAAGCGTCACAAACTTCATCAAACAATTGAGC
Source organism: Dyadobacter alkalitolerans DSM 23607 (assembly GCF_000428845.1). Taxonomy (GTDB): domain Bacteria; phylum Bacteroidota; class Bacteroidia; order Cytophagales; family Spirosomataceae; genus Dyadobacter; species Dyadobacter alkalitolerans. The sequence goes on from NZ_AUAS01000018.1 coordinate 68,051, forward strand.
CTCATCAAAACCTTCGCCCACTGCCAAAGTCATCATCCACTGCGCCAACACATCGAATGCATGAGCCACCGGCGGACGGTCTTCCAGCATATTTTTTGCAACGCCTTCCCGAAGCGAAACAGCCTCAATCAGCTCCAAAGCATTGGTAGGACAGAAATAAACTTTACTATCCACGCCCGGCCTGTGACCACTCCTGCCCGCACGCTGAATAAACCGTGCAATGCTCTTCGGACTCCCAACCTGAATGACCGTGTCAACGGGCCGGAAATCGACTCCTAAATCGAGGCTGGCTGTGCATATAACCAGTTTGAGCCGCTCGTCGTGCAGCGCTTCCTCCACCCAATCCCTGATTTCCCTATCCAGCGACGCGTGGTGCAGCGCCATAATGCCAGCAAATTCAGGGTATTTATCAATAATGGTGCGATACCAGATTTCCGTTCCGGAACGCGTGTTTGTAAAAAGTAGCGTCGTATTACTTTCATTGACAATTTTTACCACCTGGTCAACAAGGCTCGTCCCCATATATCCCGACCACGGCAACGTCTGCACGCGTTCAGGGATAATGCTTTCGACCAGGATTTTTTTATCTGTATTTGCCTTGATCACGGTGGACTTGGCAACCGGGAACTTCATGCCGAGCAGCACATGTTTCGCCTCGTCGAGGTTGCCGATGGTTGCCGAAATGCCCCAGGTTTGAAGGTCTGGCCTGATGCTTCTGAGCCTCGTCAACGCCAGTTCCGTTTGTGTCCCCCGCTTGCTGCCCATGAGCTCATGCCACTCGTCAACGACAATGGTGTGCAGGTTTTTAAATATTTCTGTGCTGTTTTTTTGTGCAAAAAGAATGTGCAGACTTTCCGGCGTAATGATCAGCGCATCAGGCATTTGCTTTTTCTGATCACTTTTTTCCTTGGCATTGGTGTCGCCGGTGCGAATGCCTACGCGCCAGGTCAGGTTCATTTCCAGCGCAGCACTTTCCATGTTCCGAAATAAGTCCTTGGACAATGCGCGCAAAGGCGTGATCCACAGGACTTGCAGGCCTCGTTTTGGTTTGAGTTCCTTATTGGCCTTTTCATTAATATGTCGGATCAATATCGGAAGCCAGAGCGAATAGGTCTTTCCACTCCCCGTTGGCGCATTCACCAAGCCGCTTTTCCCTTCCAGATAAGCCTCAGCCGCCTCCTTCTGAAACGCCGCCCACTTCCACTTCTTGGCCTTAAACCAATGTTCAACGATTGTATGTCCGGGGGATTTGGTCAAAGGGATGTTTGTAAAGTGTATTTCAATTTTAATTAAAAACTTATTCCATCAAATAACGCTTGTAACATAGAAGCTAAATTATATGTATTTCTTGTCTAATTGATATATTTGTTATAATCCAAAAACACGAGGATATGTTAACTACGATCGAAGGAATCTACGAAAATGGGCAGGTTACATTAAAGGAAGCTCCTCCTTTGAAAAATAAAGCAAAAGTGCTTATCACATTTATGGAAGACGCTGAAAGCCCATTTTCAGAAACCAAGCGCCCGCTAGGCACAATGAAAGGCACTGTCAAGATGTCTGATGACTTCAATGATCCTATCAATGACCTAGCCGATTACATGTAATGACTTATCTTTTAGACACACACGTCGTGCTTTGGTTACTCGATGAAGAAAATCGGCTGTCCGACAAAGCTCGTTCTATCATTTCCGATTCCAACTCTATTTGCTTTGTAAGCATTGTATCGTTTTTTGAAATGGCGATCAAAAAGAAGATAGGGAAGCTGGAACTCTCTAAGGCAATCTCGGAATATATTCAAGAGCTCAAAAGAATAGGGATTTCATCATTACCAATCTCGCATGATGCACTTGACAGTTATGAGAAGATTCCTTTCATCTCAGGACATGGCGACCCTTTTGATCGCTTTATTTTAGCAACTGCGTTATCCCAGACCTTGGCGCTTATATCAGCTGATGATAAGTTTCAGCAATACAACGAGATTTTACCGGTCATTTGGTAGCCCTCACTTATACATCTCCAAAATCCCCTTCAACGCTTCCAGCGTATCTGCTTCCTCTGCTTTCTTATCCTTCCGCCAGCGCAGAATCCTAGGAAACCTTACTGCGATTCCGGATTTATGCCTGGATGATTCGTTGATGCCTTCGAAGCCTATTTCAAAAACCAATTCGGGCTTGACAGTCCTTACCGGACCGAATTTTTCCAGGACGTTTCGCTTGATGAAATAATCGACCTGGCCAATTTCTACGTCTGTCAGTCCGGAATATGCTTTTGCGAATGGGACCAGCTTCCCGTCTTCGCCCCAGACGGCGAATGTATAGTCGGTGAATAATTCAGCGCGCCTGCCGGAGCCTTTCTGGGCGTAAATGAGCACGGCATCGACACTTAACGGATCGATTTTCCATTTCCACCAATCGCCTTTTTTACGGCCTACCTGATAAGTGCTTTCTTTCCTTTTGATCATAAAACCCTCCGCAATATTCTGCCGGGAAAGCGTGTGTAACTCCCGCAAAACTGCCCACTCTTTGAAATCAATGAGCGGCGACAGATTAAATACAAATTGATCAGGCGCTTTCTGATGAATGAGTTCCAGCTCCGTCCGGCGCTGTTGCTGGGTAAGGCCCCTGATGTCTACACCATTGACTTCCAAAATGTCATAAGCCAAAAATGCGACGGGCGCTTCTTCCAGCACTTTTTTGGATAGATTTTTCCTGCCAATACGTGTTTGCAGCACATTAAATGGCATCGGTTTATCATCCATGTAACTTACGATCTCTCCGTCGAGGACCGTTCCGTTTGGCAAAACTTCACTTAAAAAATGCAGCTCCGGAAATTTTTCGGTTGATAACTCTTCACCGCGTGTCCAGATAAAAAGCTCATTGTTTCGATAAATAATTTGTGAACGAATGCCGTCCCACTTCCATTCGGCAAACCAATCTTCGGGGTTTCCCAAACCGGAAACGTCGCCTTCAATGGGATAAGCCAGGAAAAACGGATATGGGCGCGATGCGTTGTCATTTTCCCCTTTATCTAATATCAACTGCTCAAAGGTCGTCCCCGACGGCTCCCACTGACCCATGACCCGGTGGGCGATCACATTAGAATCAGTTTCCGTAGCTTCCGCTAATGCACGCACCACCAATGTCTGCGAAACCCCGATCCGGAAACTGCCCATCAATAATTTATTAAAAACAAAAGTCTCGTGCTGAGACAATTGCATCCAGGCTTGCAAGATATGGTCACGTTTTTCTTCGTCCGTCATACCGGGTAATAGTCCCAGATAATAGAACCATTCGGTAAGCGATTTGTCCGATCCGTCGACCTTACTTTTAGGCAAAAGCAATGAAATGGTTTCGCCCAAATCGCCTACACTATGATAACTTTCCTGGAAAAGCCACATTGGAATACCAGCTTCTTCTGCCGCCCATTCTTTTACCATGGTCCTGTTCACCTTAAACGAAGGCCGGCGACCGGTAAAAAGCGTTAATGCCCAGAGTTTGTCTTCGTCGGATGCAGTCAGAAAATATTGCTTCATCAACTCCACCTTTGCATTGGTTTTGTTGGTGCGGTCCAGGTTCATGAAAAGTTCTGCGAATTGTTTCATACTACTAAATCCCCTTCCCCTAAATCCCCTGAAGGGGACTTTGCTTGTTGAAGCTGTTTCGTTGATGGTTTTGTGTCGATGATGGCTTCGTCATCTAATGATTCTTTATGCTTTTCATAGGCGTCGGTTCCGGCGCTGATGTCTTGTACAACTTCTTCTTCCTCGTTTTCGTCTTCGTTGCCGTACATGGTGTGAACTTCACCTGCTTCAATGCCATTTTCGTTCAGATATCTTGCGTAAATGCTTGTATAGCCATGCGTTACATATACTTTTTCGGCTCCCGATTCTCTTACAGCCGTGTTCAGGTCCGGCCAGTCCACGTGATCGCTCAATACGAAACCCTGGTCCACGGCTCGGCGGTTTTTGGCGCCGCGAAGGGCCATCCATCCTGAGCAATAACCGAGGGAATAGGGGGCGAACTTTTTGATCCACGTGCTGCTGTCGACCGAGGGCGGGGCTAACACCAATGATCCCCGAAATAGCCTCCGGTCGGTTTCCTTGGTGACCAATGTTAATTCGGGCAGATCAAAACCGGCCTGCTTTAACCTCTCGTTTAATGTATAAATAGCACCGTGGGCGTAGATTATCTTGTCTTGTAATTCAATATTTTTCAAAATCCGCTGCATTTTTCCCAATGAATAGCCCATGAGCACACTGGCTTTATCTTCACTTTTATTCTGCCGCCACCAGTTGTCAATTTCGCTCATCACCTCATGCTGAGGCTGCCATTTGTAAATAGGCAAACCGAAGGTTGATTCGGTAATAAAAACATTGCACTTGACTGGCTCATAAGGCGTTGCAAAGTTGTCATTTTCAAGCTTGTAGTCGCCGCTCGCAACCCAGACTTCCCCCTTATACTCCACCCGGACCTGCGCAGAGCCAATGATATGCCCCGCAGGATGCAATGAAAATGTGACACCATTGATCACAAATTTCTCGTAGTACTCAACAGTTTGTAAAGAGATATCCTGCCCTAATCGCAGCCGTAAAATGGGTTCGCTATCCTTGTGAGCCAGATAATGTTTGCTTCCCCAGCGCGCGTGGTCGCTGTGCGCATGCGTGATGATCGCCCGGTCAACGGGGATCCATGGATCAATGTGCGCATCTGCAACGGCGCAGTATATACTTTTCCCTGTAAACTGTAAAAGAGATTGTGCTGGCATGGCTTGAAAAATATTAAAAGTGTGCCAATTGCGGACCGAGGCCTCTGACGCCTTTGAAAAATAAGTGCTATTTTTGAGTGACCAATTTCCCTGGCCTGCGTCTAAACAAATATCATTATCAAATACACAACTATGTCTAAGAAAAGTATGGAAAACCCTTTATCTCCAAGTGCGGAAGCAGCAAGATATCTTGAAAATGCCAGACAAATACTGACTGAAAAAGCAGGCAAAAAGGATGGATTGTATTCGGACATTAAATATGTAAGAATGGCCGCGGGCACTGCTTATTCAGCGGCGCTGCTAATTCTTGATGAATATCTGAAACAAAAAGAAGGTATTCATTTTGTAAAGCCACAAAGCATTGAGGATTACAAGGGCAGATTAAGAAAATATGACAAAAAATTGCTGAAACATACGATCAATGCTTATAGCGAATTACATCTTATTGGTTACTATCAAGGAACAGAATCAGCTGAGGTCATCCAGAACGGCTTGGCAAATGTGAAGCAAATGCTATCCTATATCTGATTCTTTGTTTCTACATTTTTATTCTGCTCAACGCTCCTTATATCGTCTAATGATCAAAAACCTCTGCCTTTCGTGTTTTCTTTATCTAATAATCCTTAGCTGTAATCCCGAAAATTCATCGAAAAGGGAGGAGAACATTACTTCGAAATCGGTTAATTACAAGGACCAAACCAAGATCAATCACGCACAAGGATTTACAATAACCTATCACAATAATTACAAAATTGTAAGCATCCTGAGCCCTTTTGAAACGGCAACGGATACTTCAAAATACATCCTGCTCGAAAAAGGAACACCACGACCGAAAGGTTTTGAAGATGCGCAGGTGATTAACATCCCGGTTACAAGCATTGTGGCTACTTCCTCCATGCATGCTGCATTACTGGAATTTCTGGATTCAGAGAACATTATCACTGGGCTGAGCAACCCGCAATACATTTATTCGCCTAAAATTCAAGCGCGCATTGAAGCTGGCAAAGTGGCTAACATTGGGCGGGATCAGGGATTGAATAATGAAAAGCTCGTGGAAATGCACCCGAATGTGCTGATGGCCATGGGCGGGCCCGGCGCGAAAGTGGACCAATACAGCATTTTAACGCAGGCAGGAATTCCAATTTTGATTAATTCGGAATGGATTGAGAAAACGCCGCTGGCCCGTGCCGAGTGGGTTAAGCTCATTGCCGCATTATTAAATAAGGAAGAGTTGGTCAATGACAAGTTTGGTAAGATCGAAAATGAATATCTTCGGCTGGCTCAGCTTGCTAAGGAGGTGAAAATCAAGCCATCTGTTATCTCAGGCTTGAATACCAAAGACGCATGGTTTTTGCCAAATGGGGATAGCTATATGTCACAGTTTTTCAGGGATGCGGGAGGGGATTATCATTGGAGTAATATGAAGGCGACGGGCAGTTTGCCTTTGAACTTCGAATCTGTATATCCAATTGCTTTAAAAGCCGACGCCTGGCTAAATGTTGGGTTCGATAAAAGTGATACGAAAGCCAACATTCTGGCGCAGGATTCACGTTACAGCGATTTTAAGGCTTATAAATCGGGACAAATGTTCAGTTACAATGGACGTGTTAATGAGCAGGGCGCGAATGATTTTTTTGAATCCGGAACTGTAAATCCACACACTGTCCTGTCTGATCTGATCAAAATATTGCATCCGGAACTCCTGCCGAATCATAATTTGGTCTATTATAAGCAGCTCAAATAATGGTCGGATCCCTCAACAAAGCACCATCGCTTAAAACGCCCCTGAATGCGCACCGCCTCACTTTTTCGGGACTGGTAACGCTGGCAGTTGTGGTTTTTGTGCTGGATGTAATGCTGGGCTCCGTGCAAATTCCGCTTAAAGAAGTTTTTAAAATCATTTTTTTACAAGACTCCGAAAACACTGCCTGGCTTTTCATCATTGAAAAAATCCGCATCCCAAAAGCGATAACGGCAATCCTTGTCGGTTGCGGACTATCCGTCAGTGGACTACAAATGCAAACTTTGTTCCGAAATCCTTTGGCAGGGCCGTCGGAGCTGGGCATAACAGCAGGCGCCGGACTGGGTGTGGCAGCGGTGATGCTTGCAGGCGGAAGCAGCGCTAGCATGTATGCGATCAGCAAACTTGGCGTTTCGGGCAGTTGGCTCATCATCGTGATGGCTTCGCTGGGATCTGCACTGGTGCTTTCGCTGATATTACTGATTGCAGGAAGGATCCGGGACAATGTAATATTGCTGATCGTCGGGGTGATGATCGGGACGATAACGCTCTCCATTGTCAGCATTTGGCAATATTTCAGTCAGCCCGAACAATTGCAGGAGTACATTATGTGGACATTCGGGTCGCTGGGTGGCGTTACACAATATCATCTTTATGCGCTTTCGGGTGTGGTTGCATTTGGGCTGTTACTCGCTTTTATATCTTCCAAATCGCTTAATGCATTATTGTTGGGTGAAAATTACGCCAGAAGCATGGGCCTTACCATTGGAAAAACACGACTGATCATCATGCTCAGCACCAGCTTGCTAACCGGCAGCATTACCGCATTTTGCGGTCCGATCGGATTTGTCGGCATTGCTGTTCCGCATATAACGCGCTCACTGTTTGGCACGTCAGACCACCGCGTGCTCATTCCCGGCTGCTGCCTCACCGGCATGGTGCTGCTGCTTTTATGTGACATCATTGCCCAGTTGCCCGGCATGCAAATCGTCATTCCGGTGAATGTTGTCACCTCCCTGCTTGGCGCGCCGGTGGTTATCTGGATCATTATCAGCCGCAATAACCTCCGTTCTTCTTTCTCATGAGTGATGTAAAACCATTTTTGGAAACGAAGAATTTGTCTATTGGATATAAGACCAAGCGTACAGAACGCATTATTTCAAAAAACCTGAACCTAACCCTCCTACCGGGGCAGCTTGTGTGCCTGCTTGGCTCCAATGGTTCGGGAAAATCGACATTAATGCGGACAATTGCGGGCCTCCAACCCGCTTTGGAAGGCACTGTTTACATCGGACAGCAGCTTCTTTCCGGCTTGAAATCGGCTCAGCTCGCACAAACATTGAGCCTTGTTTTGACGGAGCGCATCGAGGCTGGAAACCTTACCGCACTGGAAGTAATTACATTAGGACGCACGCCCTACACCGGCTGGCTTGGTGCATTAAGTGAGATCGACCATAAAAAGATCGAAGAAGCAATTTCACTGGCCAATGTTGAAAATTTGGTAAACAGGAAAATCCATCAGCTGAGCGATGGTGAACGGCAAAAGGTCATGCTGGCACGCGCGCTTGCACAAGACACAGAACTCATTCTGCTCGATGAGCCTACTGCACATCTGGATCTGCCTAACCGCGTGGAAATGATGCGCTTGCTGCATAATTTGGCCAGACAAACCGGGAAAGCCATCTTACTAAGCACACACGAACTCGATCTTGCATTACAAGCTGCTGATATTCTCTGGCTTATGCAGCAAAACGGCGAACTTGTGGCTGGCGTCCCCGAAGATCTGGTTTTGAACGGGGCATTTGAAGCTGCGTTTGAGAAGAATGGATTCTTTTTTGATAAATCTAGCGGCACATTCAACATTTACCAGGATGTTTGCACACATTCCATAAGCATTTCGGGTGATCCTGTCTTGGCTTTCTGGACCAGGCGGGCATTACAGCGCGAAGGTTTTGGCCTGACTGACGACATTAATGCAACATTCAAAGTCCGTTGCGATCGGGGTGCAGCTGGTACAACCTGGCAAATGCAATGGCAACAAAAAACTGCAAAATACTTCACTATTGCTGACTTGATTGCGGCAATCAAACTGGCTGCGAATTAATGGCTTCCTCACTTTTATATACGTTCCGTTGAACTAGTTACTGCTCTATTTTCTTATTATTAAATAACATTAATGAACTGACATGGCTTCTCTGGACATCGTACAAGCATATTATTCAAGCTTTAATCATAAAAACTGGGACGGCATGCTCGCCTTGCTGCACCCGGAAGTAAGGCACGAGCCTAACCAGGGCGAGGTGCGCATCGGCATCGAAAAATTCACTGAGTTTCTTGGCCAGATGGACGAATCGTATGAAGAAACCCTGACCGACATGGTCTTCTTCACAACAGCGGACGACTCCCGGGTGGCGGTGGAATTCACAGTGAGAGGAATTTACAAAAAAGGCGAAGAGGGCTTCCCTGAGGCTTACGGACAGGCTTACAAACTTCCGGCAGCCGCTTTTTTGGAATTAAAAAATGAAAAAATCTGCCGCGTAACCACTTATTACAATCTGCCGCATTGGATAGAGCTGGTTTCAAACCCTAAAAATGACTGAACAACTGACTTTTACATCTTATAAGGGTGTTGAAATAGCATCCGTGGTGGAAGCATTGGGCGCATTGCGCATCACAGTGTTCCATGATTATCCTTATTTGTATGAGGGGTCGCTGGACTACGAAAAAGACTATCTGCAAATTTACGTCCAGTCTGAACGCGCCTTTTTGTTCGCTGTCTTTGATAATGGAAAGATGGTGGGCGCAACAACGTGCATTCCATTAACCGACGAAGCTGCGGAAGTCCGGCAACCATTCGAAGATGCGGGATTCGATATCAGCACTATTTTTTACTTTGGCGAAAGCATATTACTTCCCGAATATCGGGGCTCAGGGCTCGGACATCGTTTTTTTGATGAACGCGAGGCGCATGCCAGAAGCTTTGGACATTACAATTTATGCTGTTTTTGCTCCGTCGACCGGGGCGGTCATCACCCCGCCAAGCCAGCCGACTATCGCCCTAATGACGCATTCTGGATCAAACGCGGATATGTGAAGGACCCTGCGTTGCAAAGTACCATGGAATGGCCCGATATCGGAGAAACTGCTTCCTCCTCAAAACAAATGATTTTCTGGATCAAACCAATCGATCACTAAATGCCTATGTCTGTAATCATTGCGTCGGCCCAATATCCCATTTCTGAACATGTTGACCTAGCAGCCTGGCAGCGACACATTGAAACGTGGGTGGCCGACGCAACAGCTAAGGGAGCCGGACTATTGCTGTTTCCTGAGTACGGCGCCATGGAACTGGTTAGCATATTATCTCTTGAAATTCAACAAGATATCTTCCTGCAAGTTGCGGCGATGAATGGCTTCGTGGAGTCGTTCTGCCAGATTTTCGCAAACCTGGCGCGCCAATATAATGTGGTGATCGTGGCGCCGAGCTTGCCTGTTATAGACGATAGAAAACATTTGAACCGGGTTTTTGTTTTTTCAGACAAAGGCCTTGTAGGTTACCAGGACAAGTTTTTTATGACACGGTTTGAAAATGAAGAATGGGGCATCCAAAGCGCACCTAAAACACTGACCGTGTTTGAAGCGGCATGGGGCAAATTCGGCATTCAGATCTGTTATGACATTGAATTCGGACTGGGATCGCAATTGTTGTGTAGCGCGGGGGCATCACTGATCCTCGTTCCAAGCTGCACCGAAACCATCCGTGGCGCTACGCGTGTACATGTAGGCGCGCGGGCTCGCGCCCTGGAAAATCAGGCTTATACAGTTGTTTCTCAGACCGTCGGCAACGCAACCTGGTCACCGGCAGTGGATATTAATTACGGCTATTCGGCATACTATTCTACGCCCGACAAAGGATTACCCGAAGAAGGCATTATTGCTGCCGAAATTCCCCAGAAAGAAGGCTGGCTTGTTCAGGAGCTGGATTTTTCTAAAATTGATGAAGTAAGGCAGGATGGGCACGTGCTTAATTTTAATGATCAGCAAACACTGAACATTGGCTTTAATAACCAGGAAATCCGTGTAATCCATAAGTCTGTGTAAAATAATGTCTTTCGCTTTTCAATGGTATTATTAAGGCTATTTTTTCAAAACGCGGTTTACGTCGTCCACAGAAATGCGGTCAGGCATGTTGCCGAATTGCTGCCTTACGTAGGTTAGGAGCTGTGCCATTTCTGCCGGTGGGATAAAATCGTGTTTGGGCATCAGATCATTGTAAGGCTTACCGAGCACCTCTATCGGCCCTTCCAAACCATTTGCCACGGCCTGGATCAGCTTTCTTTTGTCTTCCGTAACCCATTCCGAATTCACCAAAGGCGGAAAACGGCTGCCGTCGCCGAGGCCGTTGGATTGGTGGCATGGTGTACAATAAGTGCTGTAAATTTTTTCGCCGGCAAGCTTTGTATCCTTATCCAGGTTATCCTTTACCGGATCCGGCGTTCGGATGTTTCCTGCCAGCTTATGCTTCTCCATAGCAGCCAGTTGCGGCGCTCCGAATGACTGCTTATTGCCTTTAAACATAATCCGCCAGATCTTGCCTTTTTTCGAATCTGTAATGTACAGTGAGCCGTCAGGCCCTTGCGCCAGGCCCATAGGCCGCGCTTTCGCATCGCTTACATTAATGATGGGGTCCATGCCTGCGAAGCCATCTGCAAAAACTTCCCATTTCTCTGAAAATTTACCATTTACCCAAGGCACAAAACAAACGAAAAAGCCCGCCTGCGGATATGGAGCACGGTTTGTCGAGCCGTGAAAGGCGATGAATGCGCCATTTTTATAGCGTTCGGGAAACTGGTTTCCGGTGTAAAACAGCAGATCATTGGGTGCCCAATGTCCGGGGAATCCAATGATCGGGTTTTGATATTTAGCTCCTTCACCCTCTTTTTTGCTATCGCCCCCGTATTCCGGGTTCAGGATCTTCTTGCCTTTCATCTGGTCAAAATAATAGTAAGGCCAGCCCAGGTTTGTTCCCTGCGTTACTTTTACGAATTCTTCGGCTGGTAAAACGGCGCTTTGCCATGAGGAATAAATGTCTGGAAACAGGCGGCGCAGATTGTCGCGCCCGTGAACAACGGCATATAAACTTTGATCTGCATTATTCCATCGCATGCCCACAATGCTCCTCAAACCCGTTGCATACAAGCTGCCGTCGGCCTGCGTCTGATTCAGCTTATCAGCACTGAACTTCCAGATTCCACCATGCTTTTCCAGGTCCGGGCAAGGGTTAAGGCCAATGGTTCCCGGTTTACCGCCCGGTGCATTGGCCACATCCTGACATGCATCCGAAGGCGCTCCGAAAGGCACGTACATGTTTCCTTTGTCATCAAAAGCCATGGGTTTGGTAATGTGCCAATGTGTGCCATGCTCATGGTCATCTTTCAGAATCACCTCCACGGTGCTGTCTGGCAGCAGCTGCCCCGGGATCAGTTTACTGCGATAAACAAACAGCGAAGAACTGTAATACAAATATCCGTTGCGGATCGTGATGCCGTTGGCGAGGCTGCTCTGATCGGGGTAATTGCCGAAATTTTTAATAATGTCGGCTTTCCCATCCCGGTTTGTGTCCCTGAGTGCAACGGTTCCACCCTGCTGGCCTTTTCCGAAATAACGCAGTTTTACATAAATATCGCCATTATCATTTACCGTAATGTGCCGGGCAAGCCCGGTGCTGTCGGCCACGACGAGTGCTTCGAAACCTGCCGGCGTTGCCAGGCCGCCATTGTCCGGATCGCCTTTTGGCAGTAAATCCGGCCTTTGCGCGCCGGAGAGAAGCATTACTATCAGGCCGAAGCCAAAGTATCGCTGCGCAATGCTTCTTTTTTGTTTATAAAAATTAAATCCCATTATTTCAATTATCTATTTTTTAGCGCCCAACCCATTCAAATCCCACACAATTTTCCCATCCCTGATCGTCATTTCGATTTCCAGTTTCTTAGATCCTGCTATACTTTTCCCACCGGAATCTGTAAAGCCGAACTGACCGTCACGAACCCTGAAAATGGCAAGATCGGCTACACTACCTGCTTTCATATTGCCCAATTCTTCATGCTTAACTGCTTGTGCCGCATTCCAGGTTGCGATCTGCACCACATCATGCAAGGACAAACCCAGCGCCATGAATTTTGACATTACATTCGCCATGTCTTTCATACCCGAATTCATGCTGAACCGGTGCAGATCGGTGCCGAAAGAATTTGGTGCAAAACCTTGCTTAATCGCCGGTGCGGCCTGATCAAACCAGAAACCTGCGCCGCCGTGACCCAGATCGAATAACACTCCGCGCTTTTTTGCTTCCAGCACAAATGGCCGCACCTTTCCACCTTCGCCAATGATCGGCATCCGCTCCTTAATGTTTTCAAAAGTATGCGTAATCATATCGCCCGCACTGAGCCTGGCAAGCTGATCCTGTAAGGAATATTGAGGTAAATGACATTCCACAAAAAGCGGCTTCTCGACCTGTCGGGCGAGTTTTATCGCATTATCATAAGGCGTCCAGTCAGCTCCGTTATAATGCCCGATCTTTACGCCCACGATCAGGTCAGCATATTTGTTAATGACCATTAAAGCAGAGTCCGGGGCCATATCTGCGATATTTTGTTCATGTTCAGCGCCGGTCATTCCGTCCCCGGCAATGTTGATAAAGGCCAGAATCCGTGTTTTGGACTGATCAATCACCTGCTTTTTAAACAAAGGAAAACTCCGCCAACCCGAAGTTCCTGCATCTACAACCGTCGTTACCCCGGACCGGAATGTGAAATCATCGGGAGAAACGCTGTTTACGCCATTGGCAAAAAGACCTGCATGCGGACCCACGAAAACGTGCGTATGCATATCAATAAAGCCTGGCGTCACGAATAAGCCTTTTGCATCAATCGTTTTCTCAGCAGGCTCGTCAATTTTATCCGATATTTTTATGATAAAACCCTTACTAACAGCCACATCCATCACCTTATCAATGTTATTTGCAGGATCAATAACATGGCCGCCTTTGATGATCAGATCATAGGTATGGCCAAAGCCATTACTGTAAAAAACAAGCAAAAACAGCACCCAAAAGTGACTTTTGATAACATTTGTGATCCTATCGAATCTTATTAAATGCATCACCACCAGTTATTTAGCCAATGTTTCAGATTCCCAACCCGCCGCGCTGATCCCGTTCAGGTCCCAGACGATCTTACCTGCCCGGATGGTCAGCTCTGCTTCCAGTTTCTTGTCTCCTTTGAGTTTTAATTTTCGGGTGTCTAAAAAACCAAAATCTCCTTTTCTCAGATTAAACACAGCAATATCCGCCTCAGAACCAACGGATAATGTTCCCAGATCCGGGCGTTTGATAACTTGTGCGGGATTCCATGTTGCTCGCAGAATGGCATCCGGAAGCGTCATTCCCATGTTAAGAAATTTGGAAATTACATTGTCCAGGCCTTTCATAGCGCCGTTCATGCTGTCGGTATGCAAGTCAGTGCTGATCACATTGGGCTTAAACCCCTGTTGCATCGAAGGGATCGCCTGCCGCCACGCAAATGCACCGCCGCCATGCCCGACATCGAAAATCAGCCCGTTCTTTTGTGCTTCGAAAACGAATGATTTTACCTTTCCATTTTCATCAACCACTGTTTCGCGGTTTGCAGGGCCGTGAGAAAATGTATGCGTGAAAATGTCGCCTGGACGAAGATATTCCTTGAATAACTTTTCAATGGATAAGGGCGGCTGATGTTCGCCAAAATCAACCATAACCGGCACATTGGCCAGTTTTCCGGCCTCAACCGCGGCTTTCACCTGGGCATAGTCGCCCCAGTAATGTGCCGCTTTTACACCTACAATGATCTTCGGAAAAAGCCTTTGGATCATGTTGGCGGCCATAACAGGGTTCATATCGGTAAGATCCTGCTCTTCATAACGGCTGGCCATGCCCGTCCCTACAATGTTGAGCAATGCCAGGACGCGCGTTTGCGCTTTATCGATTGTCTGTGCTTTGAAAGTCCGGAAGTTGCGCCAGCCGGATGAGCCTGCATCCACAACCGTTGTGATCCCGGCGCGAAAAGTAAAGCCGTCGGGCGGCAGGCTGGTGGAGGCATTGGCAATGTAGGCATCGGGCACAGTTCCGGCAAAAACGTGCGCGTGCATATCGATCAGCCCCGGCGTTACATAAAATCCTTTTACATCAACCGTCTTTTTTGCTTCCGAAGCTGGAATGTTACTGGCTAGGCGGACGATTTTTCCGCCTGAAACAGCGACATCCATTGCGGCATCAATGTTGTTTTTGGGATCAATGACGTGCCCGCCTTTCAGCAGGAGGTCAATTTCCTGGGCATTGGTAAAATAAGGAGAGAATAGAAACAGCAGGGAACACAGGAACCCGGCAACGCGTCCGGCGTTCTTTGCATGTGTGCAAGCCAACATTTGTTAAGAGTTTAGATCTGAATTGTATTCATATACAAGACAATAAGGGCAAAATATTACTTCAAAAGATTTGAAACTTTGCGCTTAACGGGCAAAAAAGAAAGGCGCATCGCTGCGCCTTATGTGTATAGTTGGGTAACTGAAAAAAGATTATCAGAGATTAGAAGTTTAAAGCTTCGTAAGTGGATGGCTCACATTCTGTCAGCTGTGAGCCACGCCAGTAAACATGCTTATTATCCAGGCTGTAATACTGATTGATCACCTGAAAACTTGCCGGATCTGCGCCCTCAATGATTTTAAGAGATGCAGAACCCATTAAATAAACATGGACCGCATCTCTCGAATAACCGTGCCTCAACGCTTCAAAAGAATCTACATCGGGATCATCCAACCGGACGCCATTAACAAAAATACTGTGCTTGTCCCGGAAATAAGTAAAGCCATCCACTTTCGCAATTAACTGAAAGTGAGATGCGTAATGAGAAATAACCCGATCAGCATAGTAGATACATCTGCTGTCTTTTGACAAATGCCTATCTATTTTAACAAAGTGATCGGGATCGTCGGAAACGATTTTGTAAGCTGTGTAAATGTGATTGCAATCTCTGCCCGAAGCATATCCGAGCACAACAAATGAGCAAGGATCAGCACCGGGGATTGCTTTTCCTTTATAGTAAACAAACTTTTCATCGACGGCAAAATGTCTGATCGATGGCAATTTCGAGAAAGTGTTATCTAAAATTTGAAACGATTTTACATCGGCGCCTGCCACCAGGTTCAGCTTAGAAGTCAATTGATTTCCGAAGTAATAAACAGCGTTTTTTCTGATATGATATCCCGGCTCATTGAAAAACACACTTGCAAATTTTCCATGGTTGGTAAGGCGGGAAGTCAGGGCATTCATGTTGATCATAACGAACGTTGATTAGGATAATTCCTTATTTTTCACGGCTAATTGCTTTATTGCGGAATAAAGTTGGCTTACCCGGCATCAAATTTCAAAACCAAAGAGGGAACGGTCGCTTCTGGCTATTTAACGGTGAACGGTTAGTATATGAGCCGCCGTTAATCAGCTACTTCACATTAATACAATCTTATTTCAAAGAAATAATCCGGTTGGAGCATGCGTCAGAGATTTATCTTTTTACTTGCTTTTTGTCTGAGTCCAATGTTGCTTTTCGGGCAGACGATTTTTCAGAATATCAAGTGGCAGGACGGTCTTAGTGCGAAGCAAGTGCGTTGCCTTTATAAGGACGATACAGGATTTCTCTGGATTGGAACCAACAATGGCCTTAACCGGTACGACGGGGCCGTTGTAAAGCAATACAAGCATGGCCCCAAACAGAAAAATCTCCTTATTAATGCCATACAACCGCTGGGCAAGGGAGATACGCTCATCCTGGGATTATTGAACGGCGTAATGCTGTTCAATGTGAGCTCAGGTTCGTTTTCCAAAGACAGCCGGTTCTCCGCCCTGGACAAAGAATCGATTGTAACCATTAAGACGGATAATGTCGGGCGCCTTTGGATTGGCACTTCCAACAGGATCTACGTTTATGAAAAAGGGAAATTACTTCCTCTTGCCGCCATTGTCCCGTCGGCAGCGACCATGTTCGCCGTACCGGACTATTTTCTTTCCGGCATGGTTTGGGACACGACCAGAAACGGCTTCTGGATTGTAGGCAGCAAGCCCTATTTTATCGACACCAGAAAAAAAGCAATTTACCATCAACAAAACAATGTTCTGCGTTCACCCATATTTGACTTGAAATATGTAAATGCGCTCGCTGTTGACAGCAAAGGCGACATTTGGTACGGATGCGACGACAACCTGACGCTTAATTACTGGAATGTTAGAAAGGGCTCCGTGCAAAGCTTCCCTGAGCTCGACGGCAATAAGATCAGCGATGGGATCAACCATTTATTTATAGACCATAAGGACCGGCTATGGATCTCGACATGGTTGTTTGCGGCTTATATAAAGGAACGCGGACAACCGATCAAGAAGATTGAGTATGACCAAAACCTTCCTTACTGCATTGGTTATGGGCATTTCCGGGACGCAATTACGGACAAGGAAGGAAATGTATGGCTGGGAACGATCAATGGTGTCAGTAAAAGTCAATCACAATATCCGTTGCAGGCGATATACCAGTTGCCAAATTTCAAATTTTTTCTTGAAACCGGTTTCGCTCACGCTAACTCCATTACGGTTGATAAAAACCTGGTGATGGCGTGCAAGGAGGATGGGGCTATTGCTTATCATACCGATAACCGCACTTATCAGCGCTACACAGTCACGGACGGAGACTTGCGAAGAAACCGGTTCGTAATGTGCACCAAAGCGAAAGATGCCTGGTGGTTTGTAGGAGACGCCGGCGTGCACGTGCTGCATAACGGGAGCGATAAACTGGTGAAGTTTACAGACATAAAAAAAGGAACGCCCAACCGCTACGCAAACTTTGTTTTTACAGATCATAAAGGAAATATCTGGTTCCAGATCCTGGAAGACGCCATTTACCGCCACGATCCGGTAACTAAGAAAACCACGCGCTATGACGGAACTGATAGTCGTTTTGGGTTATTTGCGTTTAAAAATTGCCCGAGTTCTTTGCAGCTGAGCAACACCGATATCTTGTTTTCACTGCCTGGAAGCGGACTTCTGAAATTCGATTACCAGAAAGAGTTCTTTTCTATTTTACCCAATAAAGAACTCGCTAATGCACAGGTCCTGAAACTTGCCGAAGATAAAAAAGGCAACATATGGACCGCCGTGAGTGGCAAAGGGCTCGTGAAGATAAGTCGTGACGGCACACCGCTGGACAGTATCGACAGCAGGACCGGCCTGTTCTATGATTATTTATCCAGCATTGCCATTGATTCGCGCGGCGCGGTTTGGGGATCCAGCAGGGAGGGGCTTATGTTTTTCAACCCGGATACACGCGCTGTGACGAAAGTTGAGATCGACCTTGGCAAAACATTGCAGGATTATTATAACAACCTCACATTCGCGAACGGTAAAATCTATGCGGTAATGCTGGACCATATCCTGCTAATAGATCCTTTCAGCTTTGCCGGCGTGCCGGTAAAACAGCCGCCTTTTATCACTTCCATTAAGGTCTTTGGTCAGGAAAAGCTGGGATTTGAAAAAGGGGGTGTCCTGGAACTGGCCCCGGATGAGGACTTTATTACATTTCAATATGCTTCACTAAGTCACCGCGATATCCCGGCCCTGCAATACAGTTACCAGCTGGAAGGCATTGACGGAAACTGGGTGAATGCGGGCAGGGCGATTACGGCTACATACACCAATCTTTTGCCGGGGAAATATCTGTTCAAAGTCCGGAGCACCGATGAATTCGGCAGATGGATGACAAAAATCCAGAAGCTGCAAGTGGTTGTAAGACCTAACTGGTGGCAAACCTGGTGGTTCAGAACGATATGCCTGATCCTGGCGGCTGTGACGCTGTTTTTTGTTTATCAGGCTTACAGTCAGCGTAAGAAGCAAAAAGTCCAGAGTGAGCAAAAAGAATTAATGTTGCTAAAAATCAGCAAGATGCTTGCCGAAAGCCAGCTGATGGCGTTAAGGGCACAAATGAACCCGCATTTTATCTTCAACTGCCTCAACAGCATTCAGGAATGCATTGTAACCGGGAAATATCCGCAGGCAAGCACTTACCTCAATAAGTTTTCCAAGCTGTTCAGGATGGTTTTGCGAAACTCGGGGAAAGACCTTATTCCTATTACACAAGAGCGCCAGGTCCTGGAACTGTATCTTGAACTGGAATTGATGCGTTTTGAAGGGAATTTCACCTACGAGATCATTATGGACCCCGAGCTGGAAGAGGAGGACGTTGCACTACCCTCGATGCTCTTACAGCCTTATGTGGAAAATGCGCTTTGGCACGGCCTGCTGCATAAAGACGACGACCGCAAGCTGCTCATTGAATTCAGGCTGGTTAATGAGGACGTTTTCATTTGCAGGATACAGGACAACGGCATTGGACGAAAGAAATCATTTGAATTAAAATCGCAAAGTATCAAATACAAAAGTCACGATTCGCAGGGGTTAAGCATCACGCAAGACCGCATCGACCTGATCAACAAACAGGGAAACCATGCGGTGCTTAACATCGAAGACCTTTACGACGAAAACGGCGAAGCCACCGGCACACTGGTGGAAATTGAACTATCAACGTATCTCAACAATGTATAATCAAGAAAATGATTAAAGCGCTGATTATTGACGACGAACCCAAAGCACGCACTGTGCTTAAATATTATATTGAAAGTTTTGTTGAGGAGATCACGGAAGTCAGGCAAGCGGAGTCCGTGGACCAGGCACTCGAAATCCTGCGGTATTTCACTCCCGGGATCGTATTTCTGGATGTGGAAATGCCCAAGCGTAATGGTTTTGATTTTTTGCGTGCACTGGTAAACCCGTCATTCGAGGTCATCTTCACAACTGCTTACAATCAGTATGCGGTTCAGGCGATCCGGTTTAGTGCACTGGATTATCTGCTCAAACCCGTAGACCCCGACGAGCTCAGGTATGCGGTAGACAGATATCTGAAAATGCAGATGCCCGATGCCAAAAGCAACCTGATCTTATATGATAACCTCGTTCAGAATATTGGTAAAAGCGAAACCAAAGATTTCCGGCTTGCCATTCCATCAAAGGACGGCGTGCTGTTTCTGACATTGGAACAAATCATACGCATGCAGGGAGATGGTAATTATACATTTATCCACACCACCCACAAAAAGCCCATTGTCACCAGCAAAACACTGAAATACTTTGATGAAATGCTGGAAGAATTCGGTTTTATCCGCACCCACAAATCACATTTGGTAAACCCCAGACACATTTCCCAGATGAGCCATGACCACGGATACATTGTGGTAAGCGACGGCACCGAGGTGGAAATATCCCGCAGGAAGAAAGTGGAAGTGGTCAGATTATTGAAACTCAGATAATGTCAACGACATTTATTCTTCGCTATGTTTGCAAGTGGATTAATGCGGCTTCATGACCGTTAATTTTTTCATTCCCACCGGAGGCTGGTTGGTTTTTCATCGTTGCATGTGCGTTGCTATATTCAGGCAGTTTTGATGACTAATTAAACGGTTTAGGTGTTCAGTCCGAATGTTGGGAATCCCGGCATTCGGCTTTTTTTAGTTTACCAGGCACGACGTATATTTGCTAAATGTTAGCCAGTCAATTGTGAATAAGTATAGCAAGAATAGTCTTCTAATAGGATTTTCTACCCTAGCTCTAATCATCCCTCGCTTGTATTATGTGGAACGGTTTGCCGTTTCATTGCCATTTTGGGATCAATGGGATGCTGAATGGCTTGGCTTACTTAAACCGTGGATCGAGGGAAAATTACAATTTCAGGACCTCTTCATTGCACACAATGAACATCGCATCCTGCCTACGCGCATCATGACCTTGTTCACTTTCTGGCTGACCGGATCCTGGAACAACATTGTCGAAGCACGTTTTAATATTCTGTTTGGTGCGTCAACGCCCTTACTTTTTATCTGGACCCTCGCCCGGACCGAAAAAATAACCGGATTAAAATGGCTGATCATTGCCGTTATCATTGCAGGCGGATCACTTCCTTTTTCGTGGGAAAATTTCCTGATTGGTTTCCAGAGCCAGTTTTACTTTGTTAACCTATTTACACTCGCATCACTGATTATTGCCGCCCATTTTCACAATAGAAGCTGGTCCGTCTGGGTGATCTTATTTTTGAGCCTGATCAGCATTTTAACATTGGCCTCGGGCCTGTTAACGCCTCTTGCTGTAATCGCTGTTTATCTCGCACGGGCTTACTTTCAACGCTTATTAAGTGCAAAGACAGCCTTATTAATGATCATTCTGTTTGCAATGGCAGTTTCGGCTTACTTCACAATGCCCCGTGTTGAAGGACATTATATTTTACATGCCACCACGTTTTCAGAGTTCATATCCACGATGCTTCGCCTTATGGGCTGGCCTTTGCGCGGCAGCAAATTGTTTATTGGTGTCATGTGGCTGCCGGGCTTATTTTTTGTCTCCCGCATGCTTTTCCTGCGCAAACAGATAGGCAAAACCGACTTGTTAATGTTTGGCTGCCTCGCATGGACCGCCATGCAAATCGTCGCACTCGCTTACGGCCGCGGGCACGATTCCATACATATGCCGCCACGCTATGCAGAAGTCCTCTTGCTGGGTCTGGCGGCGAACAGCTGGTTTGTGTTAAGGCTTACGAGTATACAGGGCAAGCCCGTGGTCAGAAAGGCCGTTTGGGGTGTAGCAGCAGCATTTTTCGTAGCCGTATTTTTCAGCTACATCCAACGGTCCGTATTGGATTTCAGAGTGTTGAAGGAAGAACGTGCAAGGCGATTGACCCAAACAGAAAATGTCCGCAATTATCTGGCTACAAAGGATTTTTCTACAATAAATAAGCCGGGTTTTCAAATCCCTTATCCTGATCCGAAAAGGTTGCAAATGATCCTTAATGACTCTACTTTGCAAGAAGTCCTGGTTATCGGGAATAAGGTCCCACCTAAAAAATAGGGCTTATCAATTCACGCTGTTATTTAATTTTTCCAGGACTTTCAATATCGTGGTATCCTCAATTACGTTCGCCTGGATATCGTGGTTGTGAAATTCTTCCAGTTTCCGCTTACGCTTGGTATCGCTGATTCCTCTTTCAACCTTTTCATGGTATTCCTCCAATGAGCGGCAGTAGTAATGATTGAGCTGGATTTTATCCACGCTTACATCCGCAGTCGCGCCATCAATGGCAGTGTTGTGCTCATTAACACAAAAATATCCGGGTTTATAATGAAAGCAGTGCGACTTATAGGCCGATTTCACAAATCGGGGCTGCACAATGCTTTTAATATGCCTATTGGGCGGGAAAGTAACATCCGAGCGTTTTGTAAAATTCTCCAGCTGTGGTCCACCCGGCTTTTGAACATGTCCATTGGAGCCGAAAATCAGCCAGGAAACCCCTAACCCACCGTAATTTTCATAGTCTTTCAAAAATTCCGGCAGGTTTGAACTTGCTGTTTTTGGGACAA
Organism: Dyadobacter alkalitolerans DSM 23607; assembly: GCF_000428845.1. Taxonomy (GTDB): domain Bacteria; phylum Bacteroidota; class Bacteroidia; order Cytophagales; family Spirosomataceae; genus Dyadobacter; species Dyadobacter alkalitolerans. The sequence goes on from NZ_AUAS01000018.1 coordinate 90,093, forward strand.
TAAATTCGTCAATATCAATGAAGCCGATCCAGGTGGAAGAACCGCCGAATCTGTCGAGACAATGCTGGTATGCCTTAACATGTTTGTTTTTTCCCGGCATATCAATCACCGTAACATCAGCCGGAGCATTAATGGCTGCTAATGCAGTACGAATCGGCACTTTACTACCATTGTCATAGATATAAAAATGCTGGACACCAATTTTGCGATGATACCCGATCCACTCTTCCAGATAGTTGTTTTCGTCCTTAACGATACAACAAAGGGACAAATCATATTGATGAGCCTGCGGATGCTGATCGGCTCCCCGAAATTTTGAAATCAGTTTTTTTATTGAAAACATAAAGGACTTGAACACAGTAATGCTTCAAATTTATACATTATCAATGAAGCCGCACGCGCTTAAACTATTTAACCACCTCACTGACCAGAATGACCGGGCTGATATTGGTATATTTTGGAAAATCCGCACGAATGGCGTCTCTATTAGGACCGATCGCAGCCTGGTAGTCGCTCAGGCTTTTTACATAAAACGTACCGATAGCCATGAAAGGCAATGGCTGGTTGGGAATGCCGCTCGCGATGCCTTTCTCAATCGTGTATTTTACCAAATTTGAGCCTAAAAACCCTGCAACCATCGGCATGTGCTTGATTTCATAATAGTCCATATCAAAGGTTTTGCCTTCCGCATAAGGATACATCACGCATACTTTGGTCAGACCTTTCTCCGCCACAGCCGTGCTTGGCTTTTCCTGTGCAAAAGCGGTGAAACAAATTGAATTGCTGCAAGCGGACGAGCGGATTGGGACGGCGATCACATACAAGTGTGCCTTGAAAAGCCTCAAAAGCTTCTATCCTAGAAGAAATTACCTTTAGAAAGCATTACCGTAAAGTTCCTTCAAAACTATGAGCGGTAGATGCTTGACAACAATAACAGTTTTGACTACGGTTGGCTTCTATCTTTGGAATCTTTGTGCGATTATAAATTCGCTGATTGATAACAACAAGCAACAAATGGATGAATATCCATTCGGGCCGAGGAAATACGTCATACCCGCCAAGGAGATTTCCATTGTAGAACTCCTGCAAAACTGCAACATCCATCCGCAATACGTCCGGGGTCAGGACTATTGGTACCTCTCTCCATTGCGCGAGGAGAAGACACCTTCCTTTACTGAACCTATATTACGAGCACGGAAGCGGCCAAGGAGGCGATATCATCGACTTGGCCGTCAGCTATTCCAATGCGATACGAAAGTATTGCTGGAAAAACTTGGGTCCGGACATTTTTTGTTTCACCCGCAACAGCTTACTGTAAGGGCTGCACATATAGACCGGACCGTTACGTCTGACAAGCAAGCAAACAGCGATCCAGATATCGGGCATAAAGAATTTGGGAAGTAACCTCGCTATCAGCCAGTATCTGCAAAATCGGGGCATTGACCTCTCTCTTGCCAGGCCTTACTGCAAGGAGGTTTACTACCAGGTTGGAGACAAGAGCTACTATGCCGCAGGGTTTGAAAACCGCTCAGGTGGCTACGAGCTCAGAAGCCCACACTTCAAGGGCTCATTGTCTCCAAAAGACATTACCCATATTAATAGCGGGCACAAGTCAGTGTGTGTATTGGAAGGCTTTATGGATTTCCTTTCCCTTTTAACACTGCGAAAACAGATGCCGGTCCGCAGTGACTTTCTGGTGCTAAACTCAGTCAGCCTGGCAAAGCGAAGTCTGGATATTCCCCAAGATTACCGTATCGCTTTCATTTATCGGGACCGGGACGAAGTAGGAAAAAGGCTACTGGAAAAATATCAGACTTCGGGACTAAACTGTGTGGACGCTTCGGACATTTATCGAAACTACAAGGATCTAAATGAGCTAGTGGCAAATAAATCGGCTGAAAAACAGATCAAAAAGCAGCAGAATTTCAAAAAGTCTGGCGGGCTGCATTTATAAAAGTCATCAGAGAGCGAGTTTGTGTTTTCGCTTCGCAAAAACCCTTCCCGCTCCCGCGTGACTAAAACTTGCCTTTTTCTCCGGTTGGTCGCAAAAGGTTTGACACAGATAATGGAATGTGAGATAGAAAAGACAGAAATTAAAGACCCAAAGCCCTATAACCGGAAAGGCGGCAGGCCACATAAAAAAGTAAAACGGCAGAGCCAGCTCATGGTCAGGCTGACAGAAAACGAGCGTTTTTTAATCGGAGACAAGGCAAAGGATGTAGGGATGAAACCAAGTGCCTGGCTGCGGCAAGGTTAAAACCTGATGATCTCAGGCGTCTGAAAACAGTGACTGGCATGGCCAACAACCTAAATCAGGTCACGCACCTTGCCCATAAGGAAGGATTGATATTCATCCGGCAATCCTGCCAAGAGCTGCTTTTGCAAATCGATTCGATCCTGAAAAAGCTTGGCAGAGATGATCGGTAAAGTAACAATTGGCAGCAGCTTCGGCCGTGTGGTCCGGTATGCAATGGAAAAGCAGGAAGCGAGTCTACTGCTAGCCGAAGGTGTGAGAAAGGGTCAAGTGCACTCCATGATCGATGACTTCAACATGCAAAGGAAACTGAACCCTGACCTTAAAAGGAGTCGGGCATATTTCACTCAGTTGGAGCAAGCAGGACGCAGCCCTGCTAACACCTGAGATTATGAAGCAGCGTGCACTGGAGTACATGGAAAAGATGAAGATTACCGGTTCGCAGTTTATCCTGGTCGAGCACCGGGATAAAAATCGTCCGCATCTCCATATTATTTATAACCGGGTGAATAACGAGGGCAAAACCATTTCAGACCGGTTTCAAAAAGAGCGGAACCACAAGGTCTGCAAGGAAATCACCCTCAAATACGGCTATCATTTGGGTAAGGGAAAACAGCAGGTTACCCGGCAGCATCTTAAAGGTGCAGACAAAGTCAGATATGAATTGTTTGATGCAATCAAATCAGCAAGCGCGACCGCTGCGAGATGGAATGAGTTGAGCGCCAAGCTGGCAAGGCAAGGCATCCAAACCATCTTCAACTGTAAATCGGGCACTAGTGAAATCTTCGCTAAAGGTGATCTGCAATTTAAAGGGTCTAAGATAGACTGGAGTCTGAGCTTTGGCAAACTGGATGCCTTGATCCGGCAGAATCAGAAGCAAGCAATGATGCAAAACTTTCGAACGCAGCATGTTTGTCAGACTGATTTGCCCGGACCAACATTTCCCCACATTGCAGTTGCACGGCAAACGCAGAACGATCAGGTCCTTGACGACCTTTTCAGGCCAGCCCAGCAGTTTGACCAGCCAATGAGAAATACGACAAAAAGAAAAAACGTAAGAAATACTTAGGACAAAGCTTATGAAAAAGATAGAAGAACAACTCGAATCGATTGAAGAAGTGCTTTCGCTTGTGATAAGGAAAAATGCATCAATCGAAAACCTAATTCAAACTGCGGCTCAGTCGCAAAACAAAACGCTTGCTGATACCTTGATTGATATAAAAAGGGATTTAAAGCAATTTGCATCAAGCCGGATTTAGAGCCGTATTTTTCTGAAATCAAGCGAGCTATTGAAAGTGTCCCAAAAATATCAGAAGTCCGACACCACCATCACTTCGACCTTCGCTCGAAAGGCCTTATTATCTCGGTAGCGGTGCTTTTGCTCACAAAGGCCATAAGTGTTGCAGTTGCCATCAGCAGTTACCGGGAAAGCAGCCGTTTGCAGGAAAGCGATCTCAAATTCTGGATTGCCAGGCAGCTCAGTCCAGGTTTGACCGCAGAGGTTGATAGTATTTACTATAAAGATCCCGACCTAGCGGAACTCGAAACGCAGAAGCGCGAGGCGCATAGGCTAACGGTGCAAGAAGCAGAAGAGATGTTAATGCAGCGTCAAATCGAGACAAAGGAGGCGCATGATCTTCTTAAAAGCTTAAAAGGCAATGAAGATTCCTGCTGATCAAAGCAACATCACCAAGAGTACACTTGATGATTACTTCGGCTGAAAAAGGTAGGATCAAAAAATTCACTAGGAAAATATTTAATGATGTGGATATTTTGAGCCCCGACTTGGCCATATTGCGTCATGTAGTGTAACTTTAGAATTAAGTTACACAAAACTTTAGAAGTTATATTGTTTTAAACCTTTCGTTTGCACGATCACCAAATTTTCTCTCGTTACTCGAAAACAAGCTTTAAACTTTCATCGTGTATTTCGCCATTGAAGGTTTTATGGCCAGGGAATCATCCCTGAATCTGCCGAATTCGCTTTCTTACAATATTCGAAAGGACGCCTCCGGTAAGTTTGTATCACAATTGAATGCCAAATAACCGGAACTTGTCTATTCAGTTCATCTTTCTTCATTCATATTGTTACTCATCAAAATTTCTAATCATGAGTTTTTATATCCAAAATCGCAATCGTTGCAGGACTTGGCCTGGTTACCATGCATGCTCAGACTCAATCAACAGAAAGTAATAACGGTCCCAAACCGGTATCAGGCTTGGCGCAGGGTTCGGTCTAATTACGCCCATTAGAATCAAGGGACTTTTACAATGGTGGCTACGGGCTCCATGTACAGGCAGACCTACCTTTGTACAATGATTTTCTCCGACTGTAAGCAGCGGCTTTGAAAACATTTACGCAAGGGAGGATGCCAGTGAAAAACCAATCGTTGGGGATATTAAACGTATACCTGTCAAGGTAGACCTGATGTACTTTCCTGTAAACCAATTTTATGTGCAAGGCGATGCGAGATTTTTTTCGCTTCTCCCCAATAAATTCGATTTTCAAAAGTGGGAAAACAACGCGATTGATTAAATCGCATTAGGCAATTAAACAGAAAAAGAGCTTCCGATGATTCGAAGCTCTTTTTCTGTTAAGAAATTTTAGTGATTATTGCATAATCGTATTATATCTCAGAATAAGCTACCGGATGAAGTAGGTAAATGTCTGCTCTTAAAAAATTATGTGCATATTCTGGGAGGGCATTTAGTTTTACCCAATCCGAATCAGCAGTAAATGCTTTCCAGTGCGCATCGCGTTCTGCTTTACTTTCGAAAGAAGTCATATAGACCAGGCTGGGCACTTTGCTGCCGGCTTTTACTTTTCCGCAAAACACCGTATTAAAACCAAGGCGCTTGAAAATGGCCAGTTCGCCATTGTTAAACTGGCTGATTTTATTATCATGCAGTTTTTCACTAGCCGCTTCATATCTTCGTAATTCATAAATCCTTTCACTTGCATCCGATTTCAGAGCTGGCACTTGAAGCACTGGCATTCCCGCAATAGCCTCCATAAAAATGGATTCAATGTTCTTAAAAACCGGATTATCAAAGCTCGTGTTGAGATAGTCTTCACCCGCAGCCAAATACCTCTTATCATCTGCCATCTTATCCGATAAGGTTAAAAACTGGTCTGCCGACTTAAATGGGATCAAGACGTAGATCAGTGAATCAGCATCGCTGGCAGGTGTAAAAACACCGACCTTGCCAATGCCTGCACGGTGAAGTGCCGGCAGGTACGCCTGTTTTAAGTAGGCTTCCAGGCGGTCGCGCTGATTGCTATCTTTCAGATGATAGATTTTCAGCTGATAAAGCTCTCGTTTCCTTGCAAAGCCTGAGGCTTGGCTTAATGATAGGGTTATTAATAACAGGCCTGCAAAAAATACGGATAATCTCATTGATGAACATCGTTTTAGTTATTTATTCTATTCTTCTAACTTTAATATTTCTCAACCAAACTTCTGTCCGTGATGTTGAACATAATGAGGCCATTGGTTGATTTAGCAAATTTAGGATTGTTCTTGAATTTACTGTTGCTGATCAACTTATTTAGTTCTGGTGAATCAATCTGATATTCAACAACTTTACTAGTTATGATAACAGTGAATGCTCAAATAGGTTCAACATGTCAAGTTGATGAAAGAATGATTATACCTTGAGACTCATATTTTCAAAAATCCTAACTAACATAATGCAAGTTATGGAAATGGGTCACCGTAAGTTAAGCAGACATGTTGCCTTCAAATCATGTATTTTAGCAAGTTCAAGTCATCATTAGAGAAGGTGATATATCCGTCTTTGGGTAAGTTCTGGCTCGTAATCACATAGTACGCTTTGTCATGATGCGGAAACTCAAAACTGGAATTTTTGACCCAGTTATACGTTTTGCTGACAAGGATCACTGTGTCAACACTCGTTACGAATTCATTGTAACCATAGTCTTCGCCTTCTTTCTGGGCAATGCTTAGAAAGTTCAGGTCATCTCGGGTTTTGCAATCTTAGGGCGTAACGCCAATGTGATTTTTAAAACCAATAGTTCCGGATTAAGCACCGGAGCAGTCACTTCGCTAAGTGAATAACGCTATGCATAATTTGAGAACAGGCAATCAATCTGATCTTCCAGCCCGGAATAGCGCACTTTTCCTAGTTTGTCCGCATTCGCAGCAGCGCCAGGCGAAGTTATCTTACGGAGAGGAAGACTTTGTGTGATTGTACGGAGGCATGTTTTTTATAAAAATCCTTAAACAAATGGAGAATGACATGGCCAAATTAGAAGTTTGGGCAAATATGCCCGTTAAAGACAGTTTCCAGGAGAATTTTACTATAATGTTGAGAATCTTTCTATAATTGCTGGTGACCAACTGGCAATCTGTTATTCATTTAATAATGTGAGAGGAATGCGGGCTAGTGGTGATGAGATCGATATGCGTTGGCGGTCCACTGTTTGCTTTAAGAAAACAGGCACCCAATGGATATAACCTTGTTTGCTGACAATTTGCAGGAAGCTAGAAAGTGGTATTCCAACTTTCTAGAAGTTGAACCTTATTACTTATTCCCAAACGGTGACAATCCTGCTTACATCGAATTTCGTTTAGGGGATTTCGAGCATGAGTTGGGTATTATCGATAAGAAATTTCATCCAACATCTGCTACAGATCAACCAGGAGGCGTTGTGGCATTTTGGCATGTGGAAAATGTGGAATCGGTCTTTGCTAAGCTAATCGCTCAAGGTGCGAAGGAGTATGAAAAGATTACTGCTAGGGAGGATGGGTTTGTAACAGCGTCTGTCGTTGACCCTTTCGGTAACATACTTGGGATCATGTATAATCCGCATTATTTAAAAATATTAGACTCGCTGAAAAAATGAGGTCGGTAGCTGAAAAGATGGGAGTTCGTCCGAATTCAAAAGCACTTTTTGTCAATGCTCCTAAGGTAGTGATCCAATCGCTTGACTTACCAGATGTTGAATTCAGCGAGCAGTTGACAGGTGGGTTTGATTACATTCATTTATTTGTAACACGGCAGGTTGATCAGGAAGATCTCTTTCCTAAATTAAAATCCAAACTCAAATCCGACGGAATGCTTTGGGTATCCTGGCCCAAAGGCGGGCAACTGGATACCGACTTGTCGTTACCGAAAGTGATCAAAATTGGTTATGACTTTGGACTTGTTGAAAGCACTTGTTTAAGTATTGATTCAGTGTGGTCCGGCCTCAAATTCACACATCCAAAAAAAGGGAAGGTCTATAATAATAGCCATGCGCAATTAAAATCGCGAACAACAGAAAGGTAACACCGATCGTAAGAAGGCTCAGCCTTTAAAATGTTGACAGGTATAGTTTTGCCGGCTATTTTGCGGATCAGTGGGGTTCATGGCACCTGCTGGTAGAATTGGTGGCAAAAAAATTGAATCAACCCAGAAAAGGATGCTCAAGCCGCAACGTTGCAGTATCAACTTTTCCAGAAGATGCGCCAGCTACGCGCTGGTCCCAGTAAGCCATCATCACATCGTTTTCCAGGTCTTTGAGGTAGTAGCGGTAACACATCGCACAATCCCCGGGGCCGCCATGTACGAAGAGCACAATTTTATTAGGCTGGCTGTTCCCTTTGACCCAAATAGGCATATTAGCGCCTTTGTGGCGCAGAAACAAAGTAGCGTCCTCACGCGGATACGCATCCTTGTCCTGGCAGGAGAATAGCCAGATCATCGAGCATATCAACAGTAGTTTTGTAAGTGATTTCATCCTTTTCTCAGTGGTATCAATGTTCCTGCTTCCAAAGCGAAACGTATGAGGTTAGAAGTGTTGTAAGGCCGTAGTGCGTGAGGGTTTTACCAAAATATGCTAGTCGCATGGACTGGGCATGGGCCATACGGGAGGTTGTAAGCAAGAGCACGATCCAGAAGGCCCGCATTGTTTGTTTGAGGTTAATCATTTCTGACAATCAGTGTTATACGTTTTACTCACTGTAATATCAAACTCCTGCTAAATGAAGAGCTTGTGCATTCTGTTGTCGTCTGACAGGGAAGCACACCCATCATCAGGCCCGCGCAGACGAGTGTTTCTTTTGAATTCATGGCTAAATATGGTTTTGGTATTATTGCATCTGGGAGTGCAGTGCAGCAATTCTCCATTGCTGCTGCATTTTCGATGGGACAAAGTTGGTAAATGGGTCTATGTGGAAAAATTGTAAAACATTTCAAGTGTATAGTTAGGCCGGTGAAATGTTAGTATTGTTAATTGAAATGGTGAGTTAAAAGAAAAACCTTACTCGTTGTTCACGATTGCATTAAAGAAGTCTTCTAGTTTTTCAGGGTCAAGTTTTCCTCCTGTACGAACGCTGCTGCAAAGGTCAAGTCCGAATGGCTGAACTGTTTCAATAGCTTGCCTTACGTTGTCCTTGTTTATTCCGCCAGCAAGAAATAAGGGGATTCCTGCATCAACGACTACGATCCGGATCAGCGCAATGCCTGGAGGCAAGGAACTGAAAACGTTGAGCGCTGGACGGCTGCAATCCGGACCCAATATTTTATTGTCGCCGAAGTGGACGGAAATGTAGCCGGTTTCAGGTCATTAAAAGACTGCTCTTACATCGACTTTATGTACACAGATAAAAATTATTTCCGTCAAGGCATCGCGCAAGCCATCTATGATAGATTAGAAGACAAGGCCACTAAAAGGGGTGCAAAGATCTTAACCTCTGACGTAAGTAAAACCGCAAGGTCATTCTTCGAAAAGCAAGGTTTCGTACTGGCAGTTGCGAACCGAAACTTCATACGCGGGGTTTGGATTACAAATTTCCGAATGAGTAAGGAGCTTCCTATCTACTCCGTACAAAACGAAGGTTAAAGTCAGTTCCACCTGGTCCGCAGTAGTTAACTTTTATCCGCACCTGACCACCGATGGTGATAGCGGGTATTCTTCATTGTCCATTAAAATTACAGCGGTAGGTTGGGGGATAGGTGACGTGGTTCCGTTTTGGTTTACACTTTTGCGGGTTAGTAAAATTAAAAGTCTCATTTCTCATCCAGTTTGCCGATAGTATTCAGCCTCGAAGGCAGCCGGATTCAGATAGTTTAAAGAGGAATGCAACCTTCGTGTATTATAGTATCCGTCAATGTATTCAAATAGGACGGTCTTTAATTTTTCTAGGCTTTCATATCCACCTTTCGGCATATTCAGCTCTGCCTTTAGCCTGCTCCAAAACGACTCGGCCCACGCATTGTCGTACGGATCATCGGCCCGGGACATGCTCTGTTTTAGCTTAAAAGTCTTAATCAGTTTTTTCATTTTGTGCGACAGATATTGGCCCCCTCGATCCGAATGTACAATCATACCTGGCTTTACCCTACGT
>NZ_AUAS01000019.1 GCF_000428845.1 Dyadobacter alkalitolerans DSM 23607
CATGTGCGCCCATAAGGGCATATAGTAAATAGAACATTAGCAAGTTCTTTGACAAGCGTTTAGACGTCAATTATCAGCCGACTTATCTGAAAGGGAAACCAGACAGGGAGTATAGCATGTCGGAAAACTCATAAGTCAGCCAACTGTCAGGCTGCGACTGAATGGGGAGATAAAATGATAGATATGAGGATAAAATCCATACTGATTGAACGATAGCCTGAGCGGTTACATGGGGAGCTCTGACGGAAGACAGTTACCAACGTCAGACTGTACTACTCGGATCCGATGTGTATAGATCACGAGCATAAACGGAGTACAGCGCAATTACAATAAGTAATAAAGGGCGGAAATCGTATCCGACAATCTATCGAGCTAAGTTACTATATGTCTAAATGGGGATTACCTAAACCGGAACGCCACTGCGGTGGCTATAGGACCTTGGGTCTTTGAATATCCGACATGGTAACGGAGCTTCCGTAGTAGTCCGAGCAGGGGAAAGCCTTGCACATGGCGAAGGGAAGCAGTTAATATTTTTTGATACAATCAACGGATCATGTGAGAGACATTATGAGAAATCCGCAGAGCGTATTAAACAGTCTGAGAGAGCAAAGCACAAGACCAAACTACAAGTTTGAGAGGCTCTACAGGATTATGTTTAATGAGGAAATGTACTACCAGGCCTATCAAAAGCTGTATGCCAATCCTGGCAATATGACCAAGGGCTCCGATGGTGGTACCATCGACGGAACGAGCATTTCCACCATTAACCAGCTGATTGAAGCCATCAGAGATGAAAGCTATCAGCCAGCTCCTTCAAGGAGGGTGTATATCCTTAAGAAAAACGGGAAAAAGCGCCCTCTGGGAATACCTTCATTTGGGGACAAATTAGTGCAGGAAGTGATCAGGATGATCCTGCAGTCTGTCTATGAAAGCTGTTTTGAAGATAGCTCACATGGGTTCAGACCAAAGAGAAGCTGCCACACTGCATTAACGAGTATCCAGAGGACTTTCACAGGCACAAAGTGGTTTGTCGAAGGCGACATCAAAGGGTTCTTTGATAACATCAACCACGGTGTTCTCATCGCAATCCTCTCAGAGCGCATTGCTGATGAACGATTCCTGCGCATGATCAGGAAGTTTTTGAATGCGGGGTACATGGAAGATTGGGTATTCAACAAGACCCACAGTGGCACGCCACAAGGAGGGATCATCAGCCCGATTTTGGCCAATATTTATCTGGATAAACTCGATAAGTACGCCTCAGAGTACATCACCAAATTCAATAAAGGGAAGGCCAAAAAGGTAAATCCCGAGTATGCCAAATTCACTTGGATGGCAAGCAATCTTGTGGTAAGAAAGCTCAAAGTTGAGCAAGATGGGTCGATAAGAAGCCAGTTGTTGGCAAAGATCAAGGAGTTAAAGAAGCAACGCATCCTGGTACCGTTCAACGATGCGATGGACGAAAATTACAGGAGATTGAAGTACATCAGGTACGCTGACGACTTTCTCATCGGGATTATCGGGAGCAAAACGGATGCCCAAAAAGTAAAAGAAGACTTTAAGATGTACCTGTCTGAAAAGTTGAAATTGGAGCTGTCCGAGCAGAAAACGTTAATCACCAATGCCAAGTCACCAGCACAATTCCTGGGCTACGAAGTGTCAGTAAGAAAGTCCAGCGCAGCAAAAAGGAACAAGAACGGTGTACTGAGCCGGACGTTCGGGGAAAGGGTGGTACTGGAAATAGGCAACGCCACAATGAGAAAGAAACTGCTCGACTACGATGCCATGACCATATCGGTCCGAAGCGGCAAAGAAGTATGGAAACCTAAATCCAGGCCATGTATGAAAAACAACGATGACCTGGAAATCCTCTCGCAGTACAACGCCGAAATACGGGGCTTCTACAATTACTACTCGATAGCCAACAACAGCCACACGATCGATTCATTTTACAACATTATGGAGTACAGCATGTATAAAACCTATGCTTGTAAGTACCAAACCACAACCCGAAAGGTCATACGCAAGTACAGCGAAGGCAAGGAGTTTGTGGTCAAATACGAAAACAAGGACGGGAAAATACTAAGCAGCAAATTCTATAATGATGGGTTCGCCCGCAAGGCCAATGTCGGATCCCAGCCAGACCTGGTTGGTAACTCGTTGCAGTTTGCTGCCAGGGGAAGCCTGGTTGACCGATTGAAAGCCCGGAAATGCGAATTCTGTGCAGCCACTGATGACCTGGAAATGCATCATGTTAGGAAGCTCAAAGACCTGAAAGGAAAACAGGATTGGGAAAAGCACATGATTGCCCGACGCAGGAAAACGCTGGCTGTATGTTTCAACTGCCATAGAAAGATACACTATGGAAAAATGGACTGATAATATTAATGGAGAGCCGTATACATCGAGAGGTGTACGTACGGTTCGGAGGCGAGTACTTGGAAATACTACCATAGTAATATGGCAAGGCGCTGGGTACTTAGCCTACATTGTGACCGTAAAAGTAGCGCATGACGGAAGCCGGATTGAAACACAGAATCGGACGAAACCAATCGGAAAGGGCAAGGAAGGAAATCGAACATGAGTTTAATCTGGTTAAGGCATCAGGTAAAAAACAACAGCAATCCGAGCATTTGAAGCCCGCTATGGTTAGTGCAAACTACGGTAAGGTTGAAACCAAACGGGCAATATCAAATATTCTTACAGGGGTTATCGAAAAGTACAAATTTACTTCTCTTCCCGAGTTAAATGCGGTCTTGAACCGCTACAATGTGGCGGCAGATCGCGGAAATGAAGAGTCCAGAACTTTCAAGAAAGGGGGGCTACACTACCGGCTGCTGAATGCAAAGGGTGAACGGGTTGGTGTGCCCATAAAGGCTAGCGACTTTCATCAAAAACCGACATTGAATTACCTGCAAAACCGGTTTGAAATTAATGATCAACTGCGGCAAAAAGACAAGTTAAGAATCAAAAACGCGATTGATTTCACATTGTACGGAAAGACGAATGTAACACTTGATCGGCTCACTAATATTCTCGAACGAGATGGAATCGACACCGTTCTCAGAAAGAATGATACCGGACTGATCTATGGAATTACTTACGTCGATCACCGCTCGAAAGCGGTTTTTAATGGAAGTTCTCTCGGTAAAAATTATAGTGCAAAAGCCATTCAGGAGCGCTGTGTGGCTATCGATACCGCCATGTATAATAGGTTATCGAATACGCAGAAACAAGAGCATCTAACGACAGGTCATGGACAGTCAGCCACGTCAAAAAGCTATTGGTTAGCAACTCCTCAGCAGAGCAATGACGCCAGACTTGCCAATGGTGAGGATTCACTATTTGATCCTGTCAAACAAGATGGTTTCACACCAGCAGAGCTTCGTGGAAACAAACGTAAAAAGAAAAAAGGGTTCTCTCAATCACTTTAAACTTGTTTTATTATGGCATCCAACACCGGTGAAAACGATATCAGCCTTCGGGAAATAACTGATATGACCCGCTTGATCAGCATCCTGGTTCTAGCATTGCACTTTTACTATTTCTGTTACCAGGCATTTCAAAATTGGCATCTGACATCTTTAATCTCAGACCGGATTTTGGATAAGATTTTTGCCGCAGGGCTATTCTCTTCGTTCATTAAAACTAAGATTGTGGCACTCGTTTTCTTAACCATTTCAGTGGTCGGGGTGAAAGGTAAAAAGGGCGAAAATATACTGATAAAACCTGCCTTGATCAGTGTTTTGACAGGGTTCATGATCTATTTTTTTAAGTGTTCTTATTCTGAAAACATCAGTCGAAGAGCAATTTAGATCAACCCTGTATATGTTATTTACCTCAATTGGTTTCCTACTGATATTGTCCGGTGGGAGCCAGTTTTCCAGATTGATAACCAAAACGCGGCAGAGCTGGATCAATATCATTAATCCTTTTCGTGGGGTGCTGGTGAGAGGATCTCCGGAATCCGGGAAGACATTTTTTATCTTTCGACATGTGATCACTCAGCACATTGAGAAAGGTTTTTCGATGTTCGTTTATGATTTCAAATACAGCGATTTGACCCTGCTAGCATACAATGCCTGGTTGAAAAACAAATCCAATTTTCCAGTCGAGCCGGCTTTCTATACGATCAATTTCGATGACCTATCGCGTAGCCATAGATGCAACCCTTTAAATCCTGAGAGTATGCTTGACATTAATGATGCAGTGGAATCAGCACGTACTATTTTAATGGAATTGAATCGAGAGTGGATCAAACGCCAAGGCGATTTCTTTGTCGAATCATCCATCAACTTTATGACAGCAGTTATCTGATCTATTGCATACGGTGCTGTATGTATCGCGGCGATAATTTATCCTGCTTCATTCTTCGACGCGTAGTCAAGTCTTGACTTACTAGCAGCACCTTGTTTTGCCTCATAGATTGGTCCAGATTATCGACGAACGCCATTAAGTGCCCGTGACGAGGATGAGTGTCTTCCGACCTCAAAGTCGTTACTGAATTTTCGGGTGGTACACAAATACCGTGGTTTAAACGTACTCGAGCCTATTTTCGATTTTATGCGATTCCTTACTCAGGAGTGCCATAAGTGTACAGTTTATACAAGTAGGTATACATTAAATAGTACTTCATAACTGCGCCAGCAAGTATCCATAACAATACAACATTGTGAAAGAGTTTGATTTTGCTTGTATCGGCCCGAGAGTTAAAAAGCGAGAATGGTATGTTACGCCTGGTGGTAAGCAGCACACTATCTGACTGACAACCTACGCCTTTTTATAAGCTTGTAAGTGGGCGAGCTAGCGCCGAAGATAAACCGGCTTCTACTGCAAATAGCCCCGCACCGCTCTGCGATGACCGGAGAGCGACTCTACTTTACCGTCTTTCACGCAGTAGCCGCTTTTTGTAATGCAGGCTTTTCGACTTTGCCTGATGGATTAAACAATGCCGGAGTCCGCTTCAATTATGAGCTGCATCTTTCGATCATTCTACTGTATGTTATGGGCGGTCTCGGCTTTGGCATTGTCTTTAACTCATTTGAATTTATTAAACGGTGGACTTTAAATTTTTATAACAAAATCAGGTATGGCCGCCACTTTGCTCACAGAGCACGTGTAATTGCATTCAATTCCAAGATAATAGCTTATACTAGCTTTTTACTGATACTTTTTGGGTTTGTCCTTGTTTTTATATTAGAATTTAATCACACGCTTCTTGAACATCAAAGTTATTACGGCAAGTTTGTGACAGCCTTGTTTATTGGCACTAGCCCCCGAACAGCAGGATTCAACACAGTCACGATGAACGAGCTCGCTTTTCCAACTGTAATGCTAACCTTTCTACTTATGTGGATCGGGGCCGCTCCGGGTTCAACTGGTGGAGGGATCAAGGTCACCACATTTGCGCTGGCCACTTTGAACATTTTTACGCTGGCCAGGGGAGCGGGTAGGATCGAAGTACTTGGAAGAAAGGTTTTAAGCGAATCCATCTCCAAAGCTCTTGGTATTATTTCGCTGTCTTTGATTTTTTTAGGTGCAGCTATTTTCATGCTGTCAGTCACAGATCCTGATAAACGATTGATAACATTAGCATTTGAGGCATTCTCAGCATACAGTACTACTGGTCTGAGTTTGGGAGTCACTCCCCAGCTAAGCAATGCAGGCCGGTTAGTGATCATACTAACTATGTTTGTTGGTAGGGTGGGCTCATTGACCTTACTTGTCGCGTTTGTCCGAAAGTCAAAATCGAAAGAATATCAGCTTCCTGGCGAACAATTAATCTTTTAATTACTGACTATGAAGTATATCATTTTTGGACTGGGGAGCTTTGGCAAATCTCTGGCAATCCGCCTAACGGAATTAGGTCATGAAACAATCGGCGTTGATAGTAACATGCAGAAGGTAGAGCAGTTAAAAGAGCGCATCACGCATACGGTGTGCATGGATTGCACAGATAGAAATGCGGTCAGCTCACTTCCCTTTAAAGACGCAGATTCGGTCATTGTAGCTATTGGAGAAGACGAGGGCGCGTCGCTTTTGGCAACAGCGTTGCTTAAACAATTGGGGGTTAAAAAAATCATCGGCCGGGTAGTATCCGATCTTCAAAAAACTGTCCTCGAAGCCATGCAAATCGAAGAGTATATTCTTCCGGAAGAAGAGTCGGCAGAAAGGCTAGCGATGCGTTTGGATAATTCTGGCATTGTTGATTCCTTCAAAATTTCTGAAAAATATAGCATTATCGAAACCCGGGTCCCGGCACGTTATATTGGCATGAGTCTTGCTCAGGCCGATTTCACCAACCGCTACAATGTGATTGTTTTAACAGTGCTGACATTGTCAAAGGGATCTGAAAACGGGCTTGCTAAAATCTTCAAAAAGGCATCTGGTATCGCAACACCCAATACAGTCATGCATGAGAATGAAGTTTTAGTTCTTTTTGGAGAATTAAAGGATATAGAAAAGCTAATGCACTGAGCTAAGGTCAGGATCCAAGCGGCATCGTTATAAATTCATTGATTAATAACGATGCCATCGCGGCTTAGATTAAGTGAAAGCTTCGCCTTACAGGCATTGTCGAAACGAATGGTTTGCATTCCTGTCATCAGGTTTTGATCCACTCGGCTTATGTCAACATTAAGCTCAATGAGTCTTGTAGCCAAAGCATCACTTTCATAAAAAAGCCGAATTCCTGTGCTATCAAAATGTGCATTATAGACGCGTATGACCTGATTACTATGGTTACTGACAAGGGTATAAAGGCCAGTGGAGTCGCTTATAAATTCCCAGATATATGATCGTTTATCGCCAATGACGTATTCAGGGCAGTTAGATTCTTTACAAACCGACTTTCCTCTCCAAATCCCTTCAATTTCCTGTGGCCATTGCTGGATAGCCCTCTCTTTCTTTGCCAGCAAATCGTGCTGCATTTCAAGAAGGCGTTGATAACTTGCCTGTTTGAGAGAAAAGTCTTTTTCTTTCTGAAAAATTTGCTGTTCGCGCAGATTCAGCTGCTGCGTTCTGTGACGATCCTGGCATCCCAGCTGCAATAAACAAGCCATTATGAGAAAGTTTTTCATAAAGTGCATGGGTCTAAAAGATTACTATTAACTGCTAGTTCCAGTTCAATTTCCGGGTTTTAAAATGTTGCGGATCAGTTTATCGCCCGTTTTACTAATTTGGTTGATCCCTTTCTGCAGTATTTCCCCTGTTCGTTCTGTCTGAGCGGTTTGTACTGGAAAATCTGCTTGAAGATCCGGATACATCAACAGATAATTGTAGTCACCGAAGTATTTGGCAAGATGGCGGGGAACTTCTGCAAGAGCGTCATGATAACTTATATTGCCCGGCCGGGCGCAGATGACAACAAACAGGTCCTCTCTTCGAACGTCTCTCGAAAGGATCAGGAAATCACTCCAATCATCAAAGAGTGTAAACTGGGCACCCGGCCCCTTATTGGCCTGATTGTATGCCTGGATTGATGCAAGTGTACTTTCGGTGCTGTAATAGTGTACATCACAATTCAGCTGTTTTCCGATGGTCGAAATCCGCTCAATCAGCATTGGGAATGAAGCTTCCAGCTCAACCCGGTCCGAACATACGACCGTGATTTTGCCAATTGTGTTAAGGGGCTGCATGCCATGGATCAGGTAAACAATCTGCGGGCACCTGGCCAGTAGTTTTTGGGACTTCAATCCCGTCACCGAACCAGGGTCTTTCTCACCTTTTTGCTGGCCAATGATCACTTCATGGATCCTTTTTTCTTCAAGCGTATGCTGAATGCCGGATGCGTAACTGACATCATAGCGGATCAGTGGCGATACGATCACATCCGTTGCTGCTGCTGTGGTGACCATTCTGTCCTGGTATTTTCTTAACCTGCGTTCTTCCGATTCGCGGTCCACGGTTTCTGAACTAATTACAGACAGCACAAAAATATTCTGCTCATGTTTTCTGGGCTGCATCAGCAATGCCAGCTCGATCATTGGATCAATGGTATCTTCTTTGGAGGCCGCGATTAAAATATTTCTTGTTCCTTGTCCGGCTGCCTGATTTGCGCCTTCATTCAGTTTACGGGCTAACTTCACTGCCGCCCTACTTGTCTCAATCGAGGCGATCGTGCAGGTGATCAGTATCATGATCAAACAGCCATTAAGCACATCTTCGTTTAATAACCGAATGGGTTCTCCCAATTCGTTTTGCCCGATAATGATGTTATAACCCACCAAAACTGTTGCAAGTGTAGCCGCTGCCCGCGCCGCACTCAGCCCGAAGATCAGCGTCCGCTCGTCGCCATTCATTTTGAATGATTTCTGCGTTAACAGCGCCGCCAGCCATTTGGATCCCAAAGCTGCAACGGTCATAATGCCGGCTACTTTCAATGATTCAGCACTTTTGAAAAGCACCTGAATGTCGACCAACATGCCCACGCCGATCAGAAAGAAAGGAATAAAAAGCGCGTTGCCGACAAAATCGATCCGGTTCATTAAAGGGGAATGATGCGGGATTAATCTGTTCAGCGCCAGTCCTGAGAGAAATGCTCCGATAATAGGCTCAATGCCAGCAAGTTCTGCTAAAAAAGAGCCCAGGAACACCATCGCGAGCACAAAGGTGTACTGCGCGATGCTATCATCGAAATGCTTGAAGAACCAGCGGGCAATGATCGGAAACACAAACCAGACGATCAATGCGAACACAATAACGGACACAATAAGCTGGATCCAGAAGGCCTGGTTGATCTCACCCTGGCTCATTTTGGCAATAACAGCCAGCACAAGCAAAGAGAGAATATCGGTAATGATCGTCCCGCCGACTGCAATGATGGCGGCTTTTGTTTTGTGGACATTGAACCGGGCTGCGACCGGATAGGAAATGAGGGTGTGTGAGGCCAGCATACTGGCAAACAGAATACTGGAAATCCAGCTAAAACCCAGCAGGAACCTGGCAGCCGGCGCTGCGATCAGCATGGGCACCGCAAATGTGAAGACTCCGAAAATCAGGCTTTTTGAGCTGTTCTTCTTGAATTCTTTCATGTCAATTTCCAGTGCGGCCAGAAACATGATGTAGATCAGGCCAACCGTTCCAAAAAGGACAATGCTGCTGTCGCGCCGGAGCAGATTGGCACCATGTTCACCAACTGCCACGCCGGCCAGGATTAGCCCTATGACATAAGGCACTTTGATTCTATTCAGCAGCAGTGGAACGAACAAGATGATAAAAAGCACCAGAGAAAATATGAGCACCGGATTGCTAAGCGGAAGCTCGAACATGCTTTCAGCATTTAATAATATGGCCATACGGTCTATTTTTTAGCGGATGGGTTCAGTGGAGCTTCGCGGTCCAGGATAGTGACTGAGCGTTTGCCAGCATCGTAAAAGGCACTCTTTAAAACGATCTTGCCACTGTCTGCCAGCATTTTTATTTGTGGGCTGGTTTGAAGTATCTTTTCAAGTGTAAGCCGTGATTGGCTCTGTGCGATGTTGTTAACAAAATCCTTGTTGGCAGAAGAACGGTCTGCGAACTCAGGAGCTGTTTTTGTGGCTTGTGACAGCTCGTTTATAATGCTTGCGAAATTGGCAGTTTGCACATTGTCCACAGCTGCGCCAATGATGCGGCTGTTGCTGCTGGAAAGAACCAGAATAACCTTCGTACCACTATAATTGAGCGCATATTCCATCACTGCGATTTGTTTGGGATCAACCAGGCAGGCAGGACTTGATAGCTGCATAAACATGGAGCGCCGCAGATCGAACATCTTTTCAACAGATTGGTTGAGATCAATATCTGTCACCAGCAAAAACGGTTTTATTCTGGCCAGGCTGTCTGGAATTTTATTTGCTGAATTATAAACAAAGGATGAATCCTTCAAAAATCGGTTATGTCCCTTCATTAAGGCTCGAAAAACATTTTTAGGAGAATGCTGATAGATGGAATCAAGAACCGTTTCGAAAGTCAGCTGTGCCGAATCTTCCTCGATCAGGTTGACAGTGCTGTCTGCTATGGCTACCGAAGTACTATCGGGTGTATTCACTGTTTTTTTATCAGCAGAATTGCAACAGAAGAGCCCGAAGATTGAAAACGGTAGCAGAATTGCACAACAAAAGTTTTTAGTAGGGTATAGCATAGGCTTGTTAAATTTTATACGGGTAGCGTTTACCATAATAATTAAAAATATTGACTAAATAATAGATTTCCATTTTATAATACTATAAATTCTGGAAAATGATCTGTTAACCAAGTACTTACAAAGCGCTGCGTCAGTTTGAGAGGAATTACAACTTCTACGAGGTGTAAAGTCCATGCTAGCAGACAGACCATCAATAAAAAATTATACTTCTAAATATCTTGAATAAATAACAACGTGGGTGTCGACGCTGAGGTTATGACATTTTTTAACCAACTCCCAGGTAGAAAATATGGTTTTCTTAGGTGTTAATGAATGTTAATGTGCATCTCCTTGAGATGGTGTAGTGAGCCTGTAAATTTTCTTTAACGAACTGAGTCTTGGTTTTATCATAATATCTTTTGTAAGTGACCAAACGTTTCTGGCGTGGTAATTGCTGGAATTGTACACTACTCTATTGGTCTAGTCCATTATCTGAACAGGATTTTTGACCCAGTGACAATTCACTTAACTGAACCGCTCCATGAAGACCTTTTATTTTAATGCACTTTTTTTACGATCAAAGGCGCTTCCGGTTGTAGCCCAAAACGAGCTATCCCGAATTTGGCAATAACTGGCAAGCTTGAAGAAGCAGGGAAACAGCCTGTACTTTTTGCAAATGTTGGTTTATATTCTTCACTGGACTCGACGCTTACAGGCGGCGCTGTCTCTGACGAAAAGGGGAATTTTACGATCGCGGCGGTACCTGGAAAATATTTCCTCATAATCTCCTATTTAGACCTCAATGAGAAAATTGTTCCCAATATAATCGTTCAGAATCATGCATTAAGCTTAGGAGTTATTTCTTTAAAAGCTGATGCAGAGCAATTAAAGGAGGTCGTTGTGACAGCTATGGCAAAATTTACAGAGAAGGTCCCGGACGGGGCAACTCGCGACAGGTTTACAACGGCACCGATACAAGTTTTGTTTATGAGCAGGACAATAGCCGCATAAGAGGTGGCTATTCTATTAGTGTCATGGCAGGGATGGATTATTTTATCAACGACAAAAATACGCTTAACGGAACACTCTCTTTCACGTGATTTGCTGAAAGGCTGGGCAACCGTTACTGCCAGTGTGCGCGATTTATTCAATACCAGAAAGTAGTGCCGGATTGTAGAAAATGCTGGATATTATTTTCTAAAATCTGCCATAACAACTAAATTATCACAAGAACAATTATCTAATGAAAACAATGAAAATGCCATTAAAAAACAAGCGCTTAATACTCAGTTTATCGGTTATATTAATTTTGTCCGTCATGTCTGCATGCTCGCGAAAGCTCACTTTCCGGGAATCGGCCATTGTGCCGGCTGCCCAGGGAAATGTTAAATTCAAAAAGGATAAAAACGAAAATTATGCGATCGATCTGTCGGTGCGTCACCTTTCGCCCCCTGAAAGACTTGTTGAATCCCGGGACACATATGTAGTATGGGCCAAGACGGAACACAATGGCCTCAAAAATCTGGGACAGCTCAAAAGCGCGCGCGGACTATTCAGAAAGGAGCTTAAAAGTGAGTTAGAAACGGTGACTACGTTTGCACCGCGAGGCTTTTTCATTACCGCTGAGCGGGCGGCAGATATTGGGTATCCGGAGGGACAAGTGATACTAACAACTGATTGAATAAGTACCTTAAAATTTAATCGCTATGAGAAAATCCATAATCATATTGCTGGTCGCCATATGCCTTTCAAATTGTAAGGACGATACAGAAGAACCTAATCCAAAGCTGGAAAGCATTGTTGGAAAGTGGCGATTAATAGAAAAGGAAGTTGAAATAAATGGCCAGAAAATGTGGCAAAAGGCTAGCGACCGGATACCTTATACGTTTAGTATTAATCCAGCGGGCGTTGTGTTAGACAATGCTGGGCTGCCCGCTTGCTGTGGTCCGAAATCTTTTATGTTAAATGGTATTGTCGTCAAGATAGAATCCGCTACCGAATTGCCCATTAACCCTACGTGCGCTACGGTTAATTGTGCACCATGTGATGTGTGGGGCATGGACCAAAAGGGGAATGAATTGATAATTTCGTATTGTGAGCTTGAACGGGCTAAGTTCATTAAAGAATAACACCTGATTAAGCAAAACACTCTAATATTAAGTATTGATCTTGGCATGAGGAATATAAGGGCGTTATTCTCATTTTCAATAGTAAAATAACGAAACTTTTGCTCACGATAATTTTTTAAGCCTTACTAATTTGTTTCGAAACGAAGGGGGTAGTGTTGAGAATAGAAATACCACAGTTACTGCCGGGATAGACAGTGCAAAAGCGAGAAGTATTGGCATTATTGGGCGGGCAGGGCAAGCTGCTCCCAGAGGCGGTCAACAGCCTTCCGGAAGTTCTGCCGTGGAATCATTATTCAAACGGATGCTGATATCAATCCTGGTAATAGTGGCGGTGCGCTGGTGAATACAAACTGAGAGCTCCCTTTAAAGTCGATCAAGTGTTGATTTCATAAGCCGAATTTCTTCGCGTTGCGAGATAATAATACTATCAGCCAAAGCCCTTACTTGTGAATCTTTGAGATCAGCCCTACTACTTGCCAGAATCGCCGATGAATGGTGGGGTATCATTGCTTTTAGGTATTGTCTTTCACTGATAAATGTCTGGTTTCGAAGAAACGTAAACGCAAGGACAAAAATCACGGAACTAACAATATAGATCGTCAAATTGGCCTTTTTATTAGGATACATATTTGGCATAAATGCAAGCATGATGATTGCCATCGGCGAAATCATCAGAATAGTCATATACAACCTGGTTGTACTTAGGTATATGTGTTCCAAGTCATTTACATTTAGAAACATAACTGCGTACATGACAATGAAGGAAGCCAACAGCATTCCAAAAAATCTCATATAGTGACTGTTTTTCATGATAAGCGTTATTTAAAGTTGATGACAAATGAATGCTTGAATGCAGAGTTTTGTTTCAATAATCCTGTGAAAAAAATGCTGGCGTTTTAAATATGTTCTATTTCGTTTCGAGCTCACCCAGATACAGGACTAGCGGCTGACTGATGCGCCGCGATCTTGCTTAATATGGGAATGAAAATTGGATGTGATGTTAATTTACTTAATTGTAAACACATTAAATACAGCTCGTTACAAATCAGTCTATCATCCTTTCCATAGTCCCAGATTGGGCTAAAACTTTCAGAAACGATTCTTTCAAAACTAATCTCGGAGGCAACAATTACGGCAGATCCATCATCCTTTCGCACAACATTTTCAGGAAAATGGTTTGACCGGAATTCAATCAGGGAGCACAGTGCGTGTAAGCTGATGATGGCAGTGCCCGGGTCATTAATACCAGGACTCAGGGCCTTCAATGCAATCTCCCGTAATTGGCTAAACCCGTAAAAAAAATTTTCACGAATGCTTTGGTTAACAGAAATAGATGTTCGCTCAATAACCTCATTCTGGATATCTTCCGGCAGAAATCTGCTTGTCGAAACGAGTGGGATCCCCGGCAGCAGGAATGTTCCAGGCGTGATCAAAACGGTTATTTCAAAATCATGTTTGCGGCAGAGTGATGTTAATCCTTCGAGATCCATCCCTCCGAAAATCCCTGACTTTACAGAATTGATAACATAGGGTGTAACTGGCATCGTGAAATTAGGGGAAGGCTGCTCTCGCGGGCATGCTTTCTTAAGGGCATCGAGTGTGTCATTAAATATACGTTGAATAACCACCTCATATTTGACAGATTGCGTGATGTAATGCAAAAAGTAAATAAATATGAAGATATCCAGGATCGTAAAAAATATCAAAAGGTAAGTGCTAAGCGCAGGAATGTAGATGCCTGAATCTATATCACGTATTGTACTCAGCAGAAAGAAAGCGTATATAATCGTACCGATATAAATTCCTAAAATGACTTGCTGAAATTTGTTTCCAATCAATTGCCCCAATACACGGTTACTCATTTGAGAAGCCGCTTGATTAAGCACGATCATTACCATTGAAAAGCTAAACACCGTGAGCGAGATTATACCAGATGCGATGGCACCAATAATACTTCTTGCAGTCGATGCATCCCTTAACCGAAGCCAGTGAAGCTGTTCCTTAATTGATTTACCCAACTGTGAATGGTCAATACTGATCATTGAGCCGCATAAAATAAGGAATCCTATCGCAATAATTGCTGGATAGAATGCTATGCTATTAACCATTCTATGGTATCGTTTCTGAAAAAAGTTTTCCACTTTAATTATTTTGATTATGCATGAAGCATGTTTAAAGCCAGTCTGTTCCTGGCTCTGTCAAAGGCAAACAGCTCTCGTCTTAAGAGGAGGGCTTGTTTAGTGATTTTATGAATTAAAATTATTAAGCTACCATTATTCAGGCTCTTATTATCATGCCAGTTGATCCCTTGACTTATGTCTGCGCGACTACCAAAGTTTCGTAGTGCTGTTCAAATCCAAGTTCATAGGCATGGTATTTTACCACTCCTAGATAGCTTCACTAGTGCAACTTCCCAATTTCGGCACAACATTGCAGTCAAATCCTACCATTTTAATGGCTAACTGGAGCCAATTATTTGAAGAAAGCAATCAGAAAAATAACATACTCAGGGCAACACTTGGCTTCAAACTCTAAGATCTTAATTATTGAATTTTTCACTTAAACGACTCAGTTAATATGGAAGCTATTAAAATCCAGGACAACAAAATAGCAAAATTGAAAATGGTGCAATTGGGCTGCATTTTTTGCCTATTTATCATCTCAATTGCTTGTTCAGACAAAAAGAAGGACGGTGAGAATACGGATCAAATAAGTGCTTCGGACGCCATAGCGAAAAAAGAGAATAATAGTACAGTGGCAGCGTATGTTAGCTTCGTCAATAATGACCAGAATAAAATGGAGCTTGACCATGCTTACGCCAGTGAGGCACTTGGAAAAATGACATCAGCGGTAAGTGCAATGGCTGGTGAGGTAGACTTTGATATTAAGGGGGACTTGGACGCTGTCAACGAAGCTGCAACCAAAATTACAAAAGACCCTTTCGACACTTCTCACGCTGATCAAATCAGAAAAGCCGCTGAGATATTATCAGGTGTGTTGCAAAATATACAGGTTGCAAAGTATCCAGGGCTGGCAAATGAGGCGGGGGAAGTATCAAGTGCGGCTATGGCAATTGATCCCAAAACGTTGACGCTCGATCAAAAAGATGCAGTGAAAAACTTTTTTGCGAAAGGTGCAGATCTTCTGGAAAAGATGAATTAGGAAAGCTGATACTCTCACTAACAATTTATCAATGAGTATAACAGGTTTCTTTTAACCTGTTATACTATTATAAGACTGTTAACGAAGCCTGGCAGCTTCGGAATTAGGAGCTGGTGTTGAAAGGACAAGTCCACCGGTTAATGGAGCTACAATGAGCTGAGCAATGAGAATAAGCGCCAGGGCATTATTATTTACAAGCCCGGATATTAACCAACCAACTGTGCTATTATGGATCAAATATTTTTTACCAGCTGGGATAGTCTGCTGCGCACATTTATAATATGCATCCTTGCGTATTTCTCACTAGTAATGATGTTGAGGATTTCCGGAAAAAGGACATTGTCACAAATGAAAGAGTTTGACTTTATTGTGACAGTCGCCCTTGGCTCGACGCTGGCCACAGTCCTGTTAAATAAAGACGTTGCTTTGGCTGACGGAACCCTCGCTCTGGCCCTTTTGATTTCGCTCCAATATATATTGGCAACTGCCTCGGTTCGATCCAAATCGTTTTCTCGGCTGATCAGTTCAGAGCCGACACTGGTATTTTTTAAGGGGAATTTTTTAAATGATGCGCTTAGAAAAGAAAGGGTGACAGAAGATGAAATTCGGTCCGTATTAAGAAATGAAGGGGTAACTTCAATAGCCAGCATTGAGGCTGTTGTAATGGAGTCAAATGGTAAATTTACTGTTGTTACGGATGGTAAGTTATCAGATCCAGATTCTCCGCTCTCGAACGTTAAACCGGTAGCCGGAAAAATGTAATGATCTGTGATCGCATTAATTGCTAATCGATCGAGGGGTATGCAACTTTGGGAAATTTACCTGTATTCCGTATTTAAATACAAAATAGCTCATCATGAAAATCAGCGTTAAAGGTATTACAGGATTTAGTATTGGTGCCATAGATGGCGAAATGGGGGTTGTCAAGGAAATTTACTTTGAAGACCATACTTGGACTGTACGATACCTGATCGTTAAGACAGGGAATTTTTTAAAAGACAAGTTAATCTTGGTCTCTACGCAGGCTTTGCTCGCTCCTGATTGGGATAATGAATTGTTTCCTACCAATCTGTCCATGGACCAGATAATCAATAGCCCGGATATTGATACAGATAAACCAGTTTACAGGCAACAAGAAATAAAATTATATGAACATTTTCCATGGGATATTTATTGGGCCATGGGAATAATTCCCATGGAGGATTCTGTCGAGATCGCTATTTCGGAGAAAGAAAAGGAAATCAGTGCAAAAGCCAACCCTCACTTACGTAGTTCGGAGAAAGTAACTGGATATAGCTTACATGCCACTGACGGAGAATTGGGTCATATAGACGACTTGATTATCGAGACAGACTCCTGGAAAATCACTTCTGTTGTTGTGAAAACAGGTAATTGGTTTTCAGGCAAAGAAATTCTAATGCCCACTGAATGGATTTTAGAAATAGACTGGCTCAGCTCAACATTTGCGGTGGATGCGACTGTTGAACAAGTACAGCAATGTGAGCCTTTTGATGCTGGCGATGCTGTCAACGAAGCCTATGAAAAAGTTCTTCGGGATTATAAGGGCCGCAGAATATAGATCCTGGGTTTACCTCTTTTCACCATTAGCTAACTGATCGCCTGCAATCCGGATTGTCTATTCCGTCTAACTACTAACGGTAATTTTTTTCATGCCAGATCATTTTTAATCTGCAAAAGTAAATTATTATGAACAACATTTTAAATGCATTATTTCTTGGTAACACCATTCTTTCCTGGCTTATAGCCATATCTATACTCACTGGATTATATATTATAATTTGGTTTTTTAAATCTGTTATCATTCGCAGGGCCGAATCTTGGTCAGTAAAAACGACCACCAGCTGGGATGACTATTTAATTGATATGATAGAAAACTCAGTCGTGCCCCTGCTTTATATAGGCAGTTTGTATTTCGTTGTATCTACGCTGGTATTTTCACCAAAGGTGGACAGCATTGCGAATATTGTTTTTTTGGTAGTCGTTACTTTTTTTGTTTTGCGAATAATAAGTTCGTCTTTCCAGAAATTCGTTTTTTCTTTTATTCACGCCCAGGAAAACAGCGATGCTAAGGAAAAGCAGGCTTCCGGGTTGATCCTGATTGTCAATATTGTGATATGGATTATCGGGATTATCTTTATGATCGATAACCTAGGTTATGATGTCACCTCCCTTATAGCGGGACTTGGAATAGGTGGTATTGCTATTGCCCTGGCTGCGCAAACCATTCTAGGGGATCTTTTTAGCTACTTTGTCATTTTCTTCGACCGGCCATTTGAAATTGGTGACTTTGTTGTAATCGACGATAAATCGGGCGTGATAGAATATATTGGTATTAAAACAACACGAATCAGGACACTTGGGGGTGAGCAGCTTGTTTGCTCAAATACAGACCTGACTAATTCCCGCCTTCACAATTATAAAAGACTTGAAAAACGCAGGATCCTGTTCAATCTCGGGGTGACTTATCAAACTTCCCACAAACAACTTTCTGAAATCCCTGAAATGATCAGGCAAGTTATACAGTCAAAGCCATATATTACTTTCGATCGTGCTCATTTTTCTGGTTATGGTGATTTCAGTTTGAATTTTGAAGTAGTGTATTATGTGCAAGATGCAGACTACACGTTTTACATGGATAAGCAACAGTCGATTTATCTGGACATATTTGAGGCCTTCGAGCAAAGTGGCATTGACTTTGCTTATCCTACACAGACCTTAATGATGCAGTTGGAAAATACGCATATCAAATAACAACTAGTATCTATAAATCAGCACAATTTTGCCCCATGGAATTATTCGTACTTTTCTCAATCCTGATCTCACTTGCGGCACTTTTCTCTTATATCAACGTCCGCTTTTTAAAACTTCCCTCCGGGATAAGCTTGATGCTGATGGGCACCGTAGTTGCATTGGTGGTGATCGCATTGGGCCAGATTTCAAGCCGCTTTTCGGCAGTGGTAGTGAAGGAGCTCGCGCTTATCGATTTTTCCGAATTCATCCTGGGGATCCTTTTGAGCTTCCTTTTGTTTGCGGGTTCGTTGCATATGCAGCTTCCCGATCTTAAAAAGTCAGCAAAGACCATTACCAGCTTCGCCGTAATCGGAACTATTCTTTCCACATTCATAGTGGGTTACGGATTTCATTACCTTACGCTGCTTTTTGGTATAGATATCCCTTTGGTTTTCTGTTTGCTTTTGGGCGCATTGATTGCTCCCACCGACCCAATTGCAGTAATGGGGATTTTGACAAAAGCGAAATTGTCCAAGACAGTTGAGACCAACATTGTCGGTGAATCGCTCTTTAACGATGGCATTGGCGTGGTAATATTTGCCACTTTAGTCCAAATAGCTTCCGTAGGCATCGAGAATTTTGGTGCTTCTCAAATCGGCCTGCTGTTTCTTCAAGAAGCAGTGGGAGGCATTGTTGCTGGTGGCTTTATCGGTGTTGTGGGTTACCGGCTCATGAAATCGATCGATCATTTCCAGACAGAAATTTTGATTTCCCTGGCGATGGTTATGGGAGGGTATTCACTTTGCCATTTTCTGCATGTATCGGGCCCGCTGGCCATGGTTGTGGCTGGTATCATGACTGGAAACAGAGGTAGGGCACGCGCGATGAGCGATATCACCAAGGATTATCTGAGCAAATTCTGGGAAGTTACCGATGAGGTTCTCAATGCGATCCTGTTCCTGCTGATCGGGTTGGAGATTGTTGTAGTAACTTTCGAAGTGAACTATGTAATCATCGGCCTGCTTACGGCCATAATGATCATTATCGTCCGATTCGGGGTGCTTTATTCTACGGCAACCACATTCGGGTTTATCAAACAGCTCGGACCCGGAACTTTGAAAATAATGGCGTGGGGTGGTCTGCGTGGTGGAATTTCAATTGCACTTGCACTGTCGCTGCCCACCAGCCCGTATAAAAGCACTATTGTTTCTGTCACCTTCGTGATCGTACTCTTCTCCATCATAGTGCAGGGACTAACAATTGGTTCGTTGATAAAAAGATTAGCACGTGAGACCAAATAAAGACAATCTTCTGGGTTAGTAGATCTTGCCATCTAAGGGACTGCACGGCCTGGACAATTGGCGATATTGGTATAGGGTTAATGGCCGGGCTTAACATTATTGCCATTCCGTTGTTACAATCTTGCATCATTATCCCAAGTGATCATCGAAAACAGCAAGACGAAGCCTATCTCAGACAAGGCAATTGAAATCTGCCCGCCGTCAGGCGTGAATTTAAATGCGTTATCAAGCAGGTTTTGAAAGATCCGTTCCGTCAGACCGATATCAGCGAAAACAGCGGGAAGATCGTTGGGCGCGTCGAGCATCAAACGGATATTCCGCTGCTCAGCCTTTAACTGGTATGCACTGAGAATATCAGAAACCAGCTCGCCGATCGGAAAAAGCTCTTTTTGCGGTTCAACTACATTTGCTTCCAGTTTTGAATATTGAAACAACTGGTCGACAAGCACCGAAAGTTTCTTAGTGCATTCCAGCACAATGGCGAGATACCGCTCGGTTTCCGGGCCGGACAGTGTTTCACGTTTGATCGCCAGCATTTCAGCATAACCCTGCATGATCGAAAGCGGCGTCCGCAGGTCGTGAGACACATTGGTTATCAGTTCCTGCCGAAAGCGGTCAGTTGCGGTGATTTTCTCAAAATTCTCCACAATAACGTCGGCCATTTCATTGAATGTGGAGGTCAGAACGCCCAGGTTTTCCTTTTGCATATCCGTGTATACGCGCCGAGTAATCGCCATCCTGAAAGCGCTTTACCACGCCTGCAGTGCTGCAAATGCTGTCGGTGATCAGAAAGAATGTAACCACGCCAACGACGAATGCACCCAGCAATGCTGCCAAAAAGATGTAAAGAGCTAGCCTAAAATTGAGATCACTACTGAGTGAGCCCAAGATTTCCTTTTGCTTTTCACTGGCCAGCACTGCATAGACATAACCTGCCAGCTTCCCGTTTTCCAGAACGGGTGCTGCCGAAAAGATACTGACCTCGCCCTGATGTTTAGGATTATCGCCCAGCGGCCGGTGGTTGTCGTCGGCAGCCAACCACTCATGCACTTTATTCATATCCACTTTTTTCACGTGAACGGTCGGTTCGGGCACTACATAATCGGTGATATTGCCAAGTGTATCAAGTAAATACACTTCCACGCTTGGATTAGCCACCATCGTGGAATGGATAATGTCGTGCGTGCCGGTAGTATCGGGGCGGCCATTTTTAATGGGCTGGGTAAAAGTGGCGAGGTGACCCGCAATGTTGCCATAAAGCTGCTGATGCGCGGCCATATAGTAGGTTTTGGAAAACCGTGAACCGATGAGTAAGAACACTAGGGCAAGTACCAGCAGCAAACTGGCAAAAACGGCGCTAATCTTCCAGAATAGCAGGTTACCGCTGATGGTTTTTACAGACATATCACAATTCTTCGTTAAACCGGTAGCCAATGCCCCAGGTAGTTAGTATAAATGTCGGACTGGACACGTCGGTTTCTATTTTTCCTCTGAGCCGGTTGATACGCGTGTTGACCGTGTGTTCATATCCTTCAAAATCATAACCCCAAACCAGGCTCAGCAGCTGTTTGCGGCTGTAGCTCCGGCAGGGATTGGAGGCCAGCAGCACGATCAGCTCAAATTCCCTGGGCGAAAGCTCAATGCGCTCGCCCCGCAGCATCACTTTGCGTTTGTCTACATCGATTTCCAGTCCCGCAATGATTATCTGTGCCGATTGCGGCGAGCTGTATCTTGCTTTTTCTTCATTGCGCCGGAAGATCACACGCACCCGGGCGATGAATTCGCGCACACTGAATGGCAAGAGAATATCACCAAACGGGTTGCCCTGTATGCAAGGGTATCTACCTTGGATAAGGGGCAGGATCCGGAAACCCAGGTGGGCCAATTAAGGGACTATGCCCAAAGGCGTAACTTTAAAGTCATGGGAGAATTTATAGATTACGCATCCGGGACAACCCAGGACAGGGTCCAGTACAAATTGATGATGGCGGCGGTCAAAAAGAGAAAACTGGATGTAGTCCTGGTTTGGCGGTATGACCGGTTTGCCAGATCAACCCAGGCACTGGTCAATGCTATGAAGGAATTCCAAAGTATGGGAATTGATTTTATATCCTATCAGGAGAATATCGATACAACCACGCCGACCGGTGAGCTGATATTTCATGTGATGGCTTCATTAGCACAATTTGAAAGCTCACTGATCAGCCAGCGGGTAAAAGCCGGTATGGCCAGGGCAAAAGCACAGGGGAAACGTATTTCACGGCCTCCGATACCGGTTCACCAGCAGCGAAAAATAGCCGAACTGCAAGAACGAGGGCTTTCAATAAATAAAATTTCCAAACTGTTGCGGATAGCTTATGGGACCGTTTACAATTATAGGTCAAAACTAAAAACTTAGCGGCCACTATGGTCTCTTAACGATCCTTTCGTTATCTGTGACTATTTTTTTAGAAAAAAGCTCTTTCAAGGTCAGTGCCGAGAATCATCATCATTATTAAAATAGCCATTATTGTAGACTTTTTGTCAACAAAACTTGACAAAGAGAAATGTTTACATATCTTTGTATAAAACTAAACAATTCAACATAATGGAACAGTCTAAAATAACCGCAAACAGACATTCTATCATATTCGCACTCATATATGGAGCCACCTATTTGCCGGCAACATGGCTCCTAAAACATCAAGTATTTAGTAAACCTGTTTCGGTAATTATTGCAATAGTGCCAATCATTACATTCGCCATTTTTATTTTTAAATTAATCAAAGCGTTTTCGGTAATGGACGAAGTAAAGCAACGGGTGCAATTGGAAGCTGTTGTTATCGGTTTTTCGCTAACTGCCATGCTGATGATGCTTTTGTTTTTGCTTCGCCTGTGTGATATATCGAACCCAGCCTGGTTTGGCTATGGACATTTGGTGGGTTATTGCTGGGCTTTTTATTTTATTGCAATGTTCATTACGAAAAGAAAGTACGGCGTATGAAAAACACAATAAAGGTTGAACGAGCTAAAAAAAACTGGACACAGGCCGATCTTGCAAAACACATAGGCGTATCAAGACAAGGCTTAAATTCTATTGAAACTGGAAAATTTGTTCCATCCACTGTGCTTGCGTTGCGGATGGCTAAAGTTTTTAATACTACTGTCGAAGTTTTGTTTCAATTGGATGATATAGAAGATGATTAAGGGAAAGATCGGATAATCGAGAAACGCCGAACTAACATAAAGTATCATGGCAAATGCCGGTTCTAAGCTATACATAACCAGAGTGTGAAGGCGGATAATAGAGAGCTAAGTAAATCAAATAATGCCAACCGCTATTTTTCGTCCATTTGTAACGAAAACCTCAAATGTAACGGGCGATGGGAAAAGTGATCTCTTATCACTGCTCATGCAAAATGACTGAGCAATCCTTCAACTTCCAGCCCTGTCCGTAATTTACGGCGATCAATTTGATCAAGTCCCGGCAGCGGGTAAAACGCTGACCCTGGTTCCCTACGGTTTTCATAGGCGCAGCTGTAAATTTGTTAACCTCCAAGTCCAAACTCCTGAACTGATCGGCGTGATCGATCGTGTGTTCAGACAAATTCGCGGATTTTACTTCGGCCATCTAGATATCCGTTTTGCAAGCTGGGAAGATTTGACAGCGGGGCGGAACTTTTCGATTATTGAATTAAACGGGACCGGCAGCGAGCCCACGCACATATATGATCCGCAACATTCAATTTTGGATGCCTGGAAAGAAATTTACCGGCACTGGAAAATTGTTTTGCAAATTAGTATGATGAATGTTAAGGGGGGCGAACAGCGGTTAATGCCTTATAAGGGCATTGAAATGGACCGTTCGCACTAGTAGTATCTAAAAACGCTTAACGCTCACACCGGTGTTGCCATCTGCTCGCAAATGTCAGCACAATGACGACAGGCTTCTGCACACTGGCGGCAATGATCCATACCCATTTGTGCATGCTGCTCACATTCTTGCGCGCAAGCTTTGCAAGCGTCTGCACAAATCCGGCATAAATGCGCACTGAACTGGCTTCCAAGGCTCATCACTTCGCCAGCGCTTCGGCAGATTGCGGCGCATTCAAGATCAAGCTTTATACATTTGACCAGATTTTTCGGGTTTTCTTCTTTCAAGCATTCGGTTGCACAATAGCTACAAGCCACCGCGCAAGCAACACAAGCATCAATACAGTCCTTAAATTGCTGATTTGCCATGATTTCCCAGGTTTAATAGTATATTTTATAAACGGAGAATTTAATTACAAAAACGATTCCAGCGGATTGTTATAATATTATGACTGGGATAACTTTATTAACAGAAAGCTATATCGAGGGTGATTTTCTTTACGGCAATTACTCGTAACCTTTGACTGCTGCCCAGGTCCTAACTGAAATAAGATATAATCCGATTGATAAGGGCAGCAATACTATCAAGCTATCTGTTACATATTTGGCTGTTAAAGCAGCTACTATGGCCACGATCCATAGGCTATATACATATTTGGTCCAGGGGAGCTTGCTCATTGTCTAACTGAATGTTCTAGAAGCAATATATCAAAATGATCCTTAATTGCCAAGGGATTACCAGGCCATATCATAAAGGATTTGCTGTTTCAAAATTGATATCGAGGGTATTCTATATCAAGGAGTAAGGGCTATTCTCCTCTTTGTGGTTTTCTAACTCTTCAATTTATGATTCACAACGATGCGATACATTATATGTCTGCGTTACTGGTCAGGGCCGGATTCAACCAGTTTAATGGCATTGTCGATCCCATTTTCCGTGGATAGTAAATCCGCCATGAGCCTGCTGCTAGTGTGGAGTTCTTTTCTGGTTAATAGCTCATAACCGGCAGTGATCAACTGGTCGAGCGTTAATTTTTTCAAAGGTATTGGTTTAAGCGCGCAACCTTTTTGGAAAGCCAATTGTCCCCAAAAATGCTGGTCACCCATAGGGTACAGCACCGGACAAGTCAGGAATGGTTTACCTGCCCTTAGGCATTCAGCCATAGTACCGATCCCACCGTGGTGAATTACTGCTTTCACATGAGGAAGTAATTTTTCGTAAGGAGCGGATTCGATGATCTTGATGGCTTTACAATTCTCCAAATCGGTTGTCTTTTCAAACCCCCAGCCTTTAACAATAATGATCCGGGTATTAAGTTTTTCTGTCAGCTGCATCATTGCTTGCTGCATATTAAGCTCGGTAGTCAGCGGCATACTCCCAAACGTGACAAGCAAGGGTGGAGCGCCTTCTTGCAGAAACTTAGATACATCGGAGTCAAGTGCAGCAGGGGATTCACCATACCAGAATCCGGTAAAGTGACTGTTATCAGGGTAGTCGTTTGGTTCTGTCAGTAAGTGCCGACTTACACCGTAAATCGACGGAAGTCCTTTGTAGTCTGCAATTAATGGTGACAGTTTATTTACTTCTCGGAACGCCCGGATCGGTTTGTGCATCATCCGGTAGCTGAATTCAGTTAGTTTGTAGCTAAACCTATTAAGGATGGAGGGCAATCCAATGCCACTCAGGACTGGGTTTACGAACTGTGCTGTTGCTTCAAATGCCGGAATAACATTTGCACGGATCATTTTGTCTGGGAACTGATCGGCAAAGTAACCTGCCAGGGTTTTGCCGTGGAACAAAACTTTGTCGCTTTGTAGTGAAACTTTATAAAAAGTGTCTAGGGCACTTTGGATCATAGGGTGCACCCAGCGGCTGAAATTTCGCTGGGCAAGAATTGGGTTTTTCATCATTTTCTTGCCTTCCTCGGACTCAAGCAGTGCCTGAAAATCTGCATCGACCGGGGCGAAATCAATCCCATAGGATCTAGCCAATGATTCAAAATTCTTGGCAGATGACAATACTACTTGATGGCCTCTCTGTTGAAGGGCTCTACCCAATACGGCATACGGCTGAACATCACCCCGAGTTCCTAAGGTTAATAGGGCTATTTTCATAAGCTATTATGTTAGAATAAGCACTGGTTTATAGTTTTTTAAGTTCTTTATAAAAAGAACTGACAGCTTAAATTTTAGTATGCCTTGCGATTATGTATGTTCAACTGCTTCCACCTTTCTAAAATGATCGGAAATTCAACAATCATCATTTTGTACAAACTGGAAGCATTGGCAAGTTCTTTGGCAAATTCATCATCCTGGCCCCGGCTACTGGCAATATCATCAAGCATAGCAGAATAGCTTTTAAAGCGAGAAGTCATTTCCTGCTGATCAAGCATTTTCTTGAAATTGACGTGAAAATACCGTCTCCGCTGCCCACCTATTGTTTTTGACTCAATCATGTTCACTGCCATCAAAAATTTTAATGCGTTGGAGATAGCACTCTTGCTTACTTTAAAATAGCTGACCATATCGTCAAACGTAGCCTGGTCTTGGTGACTGAACAACAAATACACGAAAACACGGGCTGCTACCGGACTTAGTCCCATACCCTCCATGACCACTCCATACAGCTCTATTTTATCCCTGTGATTTTCCAATCCCGGTTGAATTTGTTTGAATCCAAAGCTACAAATTTCAACTGGTTCTTGAATATGAGAACCAGTTTATTTTTATTCCAGCTAGTACGGTAAATCTCTTATTAAGTATCCTTTGCATAGCAGTAACCCAATCTTTATCATCCATAATTACCATTTTGCAAGCGGAACGATTGAGCAGTAAATCCTAGGGGGAAGAGATATAACCAGTTTCTGCTGTTTTGGGCACATTTCATAAATGCTTCAAAATCAGATGAAAGCAGGAAGAATAGATTTCTCGATATCTTTCCAGGTCAGGGAGTGGCTGCCACTTACATCCGATGCGTTGTGATGTAACGTAAGGATTGAAAGGTTTAAGTCGGGAACGATATATAACACCTGACCTCCGTAACCAGCTGCGTAGATTACAGGAAACACCTTCTCTTTAACGCGGAATACACCCCGCCACCATTGATATCCATATCCCCAATCCGAACTTGACTCATTTTGTGGTAAAACAAATGCGGTAGATTCGGTGATCCAGGAAGTGGACACGATTTGCTTATCATTCCACTTTCCTTTGTCCAATATTAGCTGCCCGATTTTCAACATATCCCGAGGCCTGAGAAATAATCCACCTCCTGTATGGACTTGATTATTCATGGAAGTCCAGGCATAGTTCTCAATTCCCAAACTTTTAAACAGGGATTGTTCTGCGCATTTGTCTGCAGGCTTTCCTGTTACATTGAATAAAATACCACCCAGCAGGATCGAGAGGCCGCTGTTGTATTCAAATTTCTTCCCCGGCTTATCCTTTTTATCTAAATTTTTATCCAGGACATACTGATACATATCCTTGCTTTGGTTCATTAAAACAGCATCGTTTTTGGGGTCAGTGTAAGGAATGTCCTCGTGCCAATCCAGTCCTGCCGACATCGTTAAGGCATTACGCAGCGTGGGTTGTGGTGATTTTTCTTTTATAGAGTTCTTGTAGGACGGGAAAAAATCTGTTATTGGTGCATCCAGATTTTCGATCAGACCATCATCTTGTGCCATGCCAATCAGGAGTGATGTCACACTTTTTGTACATGATTGTAAACTATGGATTCGTTCCCGATCACCTAAATAAAAGTATTCGTCAAGTAACAACTTTCCATTTTGGGCAACAAGCACTGCATCCAGTCCATGATATTTGCCCTTTAAAATGTTCTCAAAAAGATCATGTAATACTTTGGAATTTGTAGTCTGCATATTCATTGCGCCCACTTTCCAACCATCACTGTTCACAGGCGGAGCTTGATAGCTCCATTTTAGCAGCGGGCGATTTTCCTTGTCGATCCTTGCTGGCCGCTGTGACGTCCAACGGTCAGTTTTCGTCAAGGTCAGCGTTTCAGGTTTTCGATCGGGAATATTGAGCACTCCATTGATTTCTGTTTTATTCTTCGAAAGGTTACCCGTGAATGTCGCTCCTTGCCCTAGATCCAGGAATATTTTTGAATCTGTGATGTTTACACCAGACAATGTTCCTTCCGCCATTGATTCCGGAATTTCAAACCTGCCGCTCCACGAATCAGAGAAGAGATCGTGACGCAGCTCAACATCGAATGCGCTTTTAAGATGTGGTACAGCCTCAAATTCAGTATGCCAAATTCCCACCACTTTTTGTTCATCAGTAGAACAGGCCAGAACATTCACAAAGAGTGCCAGACCTATGCAATAGCTTATCCTTCTCAGCATAATAAATTTTTCAAACTTAGGTGATTTAGTTGTCGGTAATACTAATGTAAGATTGACAAAATACAGCTTCTACACAAACTCAGGATAAGCTAGAAACCTATCAACGACATATAACATTTTGTATAGCCAGCTACGACGTACGAGAACACGGTAATTCTATGGGAAGAAAATCAGTTACAAATAACGTCTGTTTTTTTGAGCAACCTTTCAATCTAATGTAATTCTTAAAATTTCTGAATGAATATGCGGCAGCGGTTCAACATAATAAAAGCAGTATAGCTTAGGTTGTCGAGAATATTACATGTAAGGTTGGTGCACTTAGACAGCACTTAGCCAGATCGGGTCATAAAAAACAGAAACTTTTCAGCTCTTAGAGGAACATTTTCCTTCAAATTTCGAATGGCGAGCGATAGCTACGGTCCGTGGTTCTATATCCCATTTGTCGTTTATTAGCGTACGCGGAAACGGTGTGGTTTTTCCGTACTCTCCCGGTTAGCAGCCAAGTAGTCAATATTGTGAATTTTAGAATTGTTTTGCACTGTTTTAACAAAGATATTTTGTACGGGCATGTTCATTCAAACCATAGTTATTTACGTCACTATTGACTGTGACAGGTAAAGCGTAAGGAATATTAATCTTGATGAAGATAGGCAGTAGTTATTATTCAGACTTCAGAGATTTAATTGGATTCATCAGCCCTGCTTTAATACTCTGAAAACTAATAGTCAGCAGCGCAACTGTCAATAATAGTAAACCGGCAAATGCAAAAACCCACCAGTCTATATCAATTTTATAGGCGAAGTTCTGCAACCATTGATTCATGACATACCATGCAATGGGTGAAGCAATGACAATGGCGATGAGTACCAGCTTTACAAAATCTTTGGACAACAATGACACAATGCTCGCCACAGATGCGCCTAGCACTTTACGAACACCAATCTCCTTTACGCGTTGCTCAGCTGTAAAAGCTGCCAAACCAAATAATCCAAGGCAGGCAATGAAAATAGCCAGAAGCGCAAAAATGGTTGAAAGTGTACTGACCACCGTTTCTCCTCTGTAAATTTTTTGATATTCGTTATCTACAAATGAATACGCAAACGGGAATTTCGGATTTAATTTTTTATAGATTTTTTCAATGCCTGCAAGAGCAACCTTGGTTTGCCCGGGTTGGGTCCGTATTAAAATATTGCCGTAATATTCGCCGGCCAGGCGAATGATTAGAGGCGTTATCGGTGCATGAAGTGAGTTGAAATGAAAATCTTCAATCAGTCCTACAATCTTTCCGGGTTTGCTCCAAAAAGTGAGTGGCTGTCCGACTGGATCTTTGTAACCAATGCGCTTAGCTGCTGCTTCATTGATAAGATAGTTGCTGGAATCAGTTCCAAAGTTCTGCGAAAAATCACGGCCGCCAATAAATTTTAGTTTCAAAGTCTTTGCGAAATCATAACCTACGGCTGCATTATTAAATGAAATAGCTGCATTAGGATCCTTTCCAGTCCAACTCACTCCTTCGGTCGTGTTGCCATTGCCCAAAGGGCTGCCATTCATACTTGTGACAGATTGTATGCCACTCATATCCAACAACTGCTGCTTGAACAGTGGATAAATTTTCGCTAATTCCCCTTCGACTGGAATGCTGATCAAATTTTCGCGCTCATAACCCAGGTTCTTGGTTTGAATGTATTGAAGTTGCTGGTAAACCACCACCGTGCCTACTATTAAAAGCATGGACATGATGAACTGGAAAACCACCAAACCACGTCGAAATAAGAGTGCACCAATGCCATTACCAAGCCGTGACAACGAGCCAGCACCTTTGAGCACATGAATTGGATTAAGAGACGAGAGAAAAAGCGCAGGATAACTACCTGATAAAATTGCGGTAACCAGCACCAATCCGGATAAACCTACCCAAAAAACGGGCTGCTTCCAGGGCAGAACTAATTGTTTATCGGTCAGTTGGTTAAAAACAGGCAAAACAATGATCACCAACGCAAGAGCTGTTACGAGGGAAAGAGCCGTCAGAAGCAATGCTTCACTCATAAATTGACCAATGAGCGATGCATGGCCTGCTCCGACGACTTTCCGGACCCCCACCTCTCTCGCTCTTTTCGCTGACCTTGCCGTGGCCAGATTCATGAAATTAATTACAGCAATTAATACCAAAAACACCGCTACAACGGCCAATAATCTTACATATTCAATACGACCACCGTTGGGGTAGCCTTCCTTAAAGCTGGAATAGAGGTGTGCCTCGGTTTCTGGCTGCAGAAAAAGATTGATATAGAAGGTCTTGCTAAAATCGGTATTCCGTCCTTTCAGAAACCATTTAAGCTTATCATTAAATTTGTTTGGATCGGTGTCTGCCCGGAGTTGAAACCTTGTTTTAGGGCCTGAATTAGTCCATTCCTTCGTCCAGGAATTCTTGGCCAGAAAATCCTGCCAGCTTAGTAAAAACTCATATTGATCAGATGAATTGACAGGCAGATTTTCAAAGACGGCGGTCACCTGATAATTTACAGTATTGTCAAACTGAACGGATTTGCCAAGTGCCTTTTCCGGACTGCCGAAATAAAGTTCTGCAAGTTTTCTGGAAATTGCGAGACTATTGGGTGCGTTAAGTGCGGTAGAAGGTGCGCCTGCGAGAAGTGGAATGCCGTACATCTTGAACCAATCGGCCCCGGCGTAACAACCGGTCTGTCTGGCAGTTCTGTTTCCTACTCCCAGTACATGCCCTTCCTGCCAGGAAAAGCCGGCTGCATGAACCACTTCGGGAAATTGCTTTTTTAGTTCATCAGCCAGTAAACCAGGCGTATTATCGTCTGCAACAACTTTTCCATCGGAGAATTCACGCTCCAGAACACGGTATAAGTTTGGAGCATTATCATATTGCGCACCAATGCTTAGCTCATCCTGAATCCAAAGAAAAATGAGCAAGGCGGAAGCCATACCCAATGCCAAACCTAAAATATTTGTTAGCGAAAAAGCTTTGTTGCGAAACAGATTTCGCCGGGCGATCTTGAAGTGGTTTTTAAACATAGATGGGCGGAATATTGGATTGTAAGAATTGGCACTGGGCTTCCTTTTAATATATCTGGGCTTGAAAAAACCGAGTACCTCGAACCAGTAGCGAAGCCTGGCTTTGCGGGCTCCCGTTGTTTTGAGCTGAAAAGAAAATTCTTCTTCCATATCGCCCTCAATCACTTCCAATAGGTGCGGTGCCACAAACCATCTTAAAAATCGCTTTGCAAGGCGCGGTGGATTTTTCATGTCAGCTAAATGGATTATCCTGTAATTGAAAACTTAGCAAAGTTTGGAAGCCTGTTCCAAAAGCTGGCACGTACTTCCTGGATCTCATGTAATGTGCGTTGCCCCAGAGTAGTTATCGTAAAGAGTCTTTTTCTTTTTCCACCCCGTTCCGAGGTTGGCTCGCCGAAAGCTGATTTTACCATGCCTTTCTCTTCCAAACGCTGCAAGGCGGAGTGAACTTGATTCAGCCTGACTTGCCTTCCGCTTTTCTCCGTAAGTTCGTGTAACAGAGCGAACCCATAAGCCTGTCCATCCAGCACTGCGACGGCTAAAAGAATGAGTTCCTCAAATTCTCCGAGGTAGTTCCTATTCATAAGCTTTATAATTTCCATATTTGCTGATTAAATAGCTTGCCAAGGAAATTTAATTTGATAAACTATTGAAAACCAATTGATTGTAATGAGACTAAAGAAATGTAATGTTCAAAATCGGACGGATTTTGTCCGATTTTGAAATTTCTTCACGAAAGGACGTTACCAAGGAATTTTCGCAGCACTATCAATGCGAAAACAGCCCGAAGTGTTTCTGATATCGAAAGTACTTGGAAGTCGAGCAATACTTTTTCGTTTACCATTTTGAATTTTGCCTTTGATTTCTGAGCTACGCTACTTTCCGGTATTTTTGAACACTATTCTTTTTAATCCAGTTAGATAAGGTAGCCTCCGTCACCCGGTAACGGTCTGCAATGTACTTTTGACTCGAACCGCTGAGTAGCAATGCTTCGATGTCAGGCCTGAACTGATCAAGTTTACTTTTACCCGGGCCTGTTGGCCGACCTAATTTTATTCCGGATAGTTTCTTGGCTGCTAGTGACTCTTTCGTCCGTTTGCTGATTAGGTCTCTTTCAATTTCTGACGCCATTGCAAAAACCATTGCCATCACTTTGCTCTGGATCGAGTCGTTAAGTTGCCAAGCTCCTTTTACAGTATAAATCCGGACACCTTTCTGCATGGCGATCGATATGATCTCCATCACTTCAAGCATAGATCTACCCAGTCTGGAAAATTCACTCAGCAAAATCACATCCCCTTTTTTGAGCTGGTCCAGGATCGGCCCAATTTTACGGTTGCGCCAGGAGACTTTTCCCGAAACCTTTTCCTGGACAAATTCGACTTTCCCTAGATTTTTCTCATTGGCCAGATTCAGTATGTCGGCTTTGTTCTTTTCGAGGTCTTGATCCAGGGTTGAAACACGTAAATAGGCAATATTTCGGGGCATTTTTGAGTGATTAGATGAAAACCTGATTGTCAGATTTATTTTATAATAATAACAATGTGATATTAAAGCCTTTTTACTAAATTATCCTTACCATTTATACGAACGTTTATTTTGTAACAACTTCACCCACGATCACAGCCAAAACGGTTAAAGAAGAGCTCACTTTGCCGGCGTTGTTCCAGAAAAGCTGCGGAAATAGGGAAGGCTGTTGTTCGATTGGTTAAATTGTGGGTGTAATAGAAGTATTACTCCATAAACTTAGAAAGGTGCTGCCTAATGACATTTCGAGATGAAGGCCGCGGCGCTTGTGCGTCGACCAGCTTACATTCCTTGCTAATAATCATGTAAGTGGGAAAACCTCCAATTTTCAATTTGCTTTTCAAGAGCTCTGATTGGTCTTTATCAAAAAAGTAATTCTCACCTCCAACCTTCTGGGTAGCCACCATCTTTCGCCAAGTGTTGCGATCTGAGAATAAACAAAGGTTTACGAATACAATAGGCTTTTCTTTGTAAAAGTCATGTAAATCCATCGCGAATGGCACCTCCATCTTGCAGGGGCCGCACCAGGTGGCCCAAAAGTCAATGTAAATTACCTTTCCTTTATGCATGGACACGAGCTGTTGAAATACATCGCCCGTAATTTCAATTTCTGTTCCGGAATCTGCCTTATAGAATGCTACTTTATGGCTTGGAAAGTCAGGATTTTGTTGTGTCTGCTGTTGAAGAATGCTTAGGAGTTCCTCATTTGCAACATAATAACTGCCATTTCTCATTAAGTGCTGATAAATAGGGTAAGACCTCTCTGAAAGGGAAAACAGGATTGGTAGCAAATCAGGTCGCGGCCTGTGCCAGGTACTTCACCCTTTAAGATGTTTTCAAGCACTAATTGATATGCATTGCCTTCTTTATCTTCTTTTAGAAGAGCTCCAATTTTTTTATTCGCTTTAACATACTTGTCTTGTGCATATTGCCACAAATGATACTGATACCATGACGAAGCGGCCGCCTGGGCATCATTGACGGGAAAGGTTCTTATATCATAAAGGTCGCCTGTAAAGCTCGTGTTATGAATAGAATGATAATATTCATAGTCTACTAAGAAATTGGCATTTCTATAAACAATGTCTTGTCGGGCCCAGTATTTGAATTCTTCCCTCGGGTCGTATTGCTTTACAAATACTGACAGCACCGAGTCCTCTTTTGCAATTCGCTTTCTTATATCAGAAAGGTACTGGCTGACAGATTTGTTTTCCACTGAGGGTTGAAAGTTGCTCAGGGCATTGAATGTATGATATTTAAGAATGTCCGTGGATATTCCAGCACCATAGCCTGAAATTTTAAAGTCAGGATACTTTGCTTTTTTAAATTCATCACTATCCAGTTCGACATATAAGCTATCTGTGGGCTTTATGTACAATTGGGCTCGCCCTTTTTCATACCATAATGTCGCGTCGTGCGCCTGCAAGACATCGAATTCAAACTGAAAAGTACCAGTTGAATCCAGCAGGAGAGACAACCGCGTAGGCCTACCTGCCAGTTGTGAATAGGTAACTGAGACGACCTTTGAGGAACCGATCGACCGATTGATGTGCCCGCTTATAATTACCTTACCTTTCTTAAAAATTGGTTCATTGATAGCTAACGAATCAATCGTACTGAAAGCAAACAAAATCAAGCTAAAAAAGTATATAGAATTTGCGAGACGTTTAATCTTTATCATAATTCATAACTTTAATATTATATAGGTAATTTATATATAAAGGTAGATGATTGACAATATATTTACAAGTAACTGGCTTGTAGCTAATATTATCCGTTCAATGTAGTAGATGACGCATCAACTACTATGTTCTTAGCTATAAGAATCTGAAATTTCTATTTCGCTATCTCAACATTAATCGAGATGGTGAGACGTGTTATAGAGGTATGCAAACTAGGAAATGGCTTTAAAAATACGGGTGGTTAAAATGAACTACAGCCAACTTGCCATTTTCATAATAAATTTTCTGTGAAGAGGCAAAATAGTACGGTTTGATATTTCAAGCCTACGTTAAATCGTACATCTGCTAGCTTGACTTGTCTTGAGAAATGTCGACCGTTTGCAATCAATCATCGTGTTTAGCCTCCGCCTCAGGAGATGACAACTATGCCTGCTGATCTTCTTTCCACCAGGAATGTGACTTTTGTCTGAGCGATTTGTCTGAATATTGTCACACGATTTAATCCGTTACTGCTTTCAGTCCAACAGAGATCACAAGCTGATATTCGGCTTGTTGCGCGATCAAAAGGTTAGGCTTTGCATTGAAGCTAACGACCTGAGGTTTCTGAATTAGTTCCTCAATAATAATATAGGAAAGTGCCGGATAATCCGACAAAATACATTGAACTCATTGCATCAATATCTTTAAGGTTTGTGTTATTAACTTTGCGCTGACGTTTCAACGGGCACTGTTTGCGACTCTGAGGGTGGCTCAATTCGACGCTTATAATCAAGCTGACGGTTTGTAACACTTTCGTTTTGAAAAACCTTAACAATTCCTTCACCTGATCAGCAACTTTCGATACAGCACAAAACCGTTTCTTTGCAGCCAAGATTTTTAGTCATAAACTTTGCTTCTGGCAAAATGTCTTGTTAATGGCAAGTAAATCAACGGATGAGGCAACGCTCTGGAGAGAGCTCCTGGCAGGAGATAAGGAAGCTTACACGGCAATCTACGGATTGCATGTTAAGGCGATGTACCGCTATGGGATGAGCTTAGTTTCAATTTCCGAGGATTTTGTGCTCGATTGCATTCATGATGTTTTTCTGGAAGTTTGGGTCAAAAGAGATCGGCTTACCGTTCCCGATAATATTCGCCTATACCTTTTCGTAGCCCTCAAAAACCGGGTACTACATTT
Organism: Dyadobacter alkalitolerans DSM 23607; assembly: GCF_000428845.1. Lineage (GTDB taxonomy): Bacteria > Bacteroidota > Bacteroidia > Cytophagales > Spirosomataceae > Dyadobacter > Dyadobacter alkalitolerans. The sequence continues at coordinate 35,096 of NZ_AUAS01000019.1, forward strand.
ATTGAAACGGCAGGAACGCCCGCAAGTGTTTGTGGTTCAAGATAAATTCGAGGACTTGTGGATTGATCCGTCCGCAGAAGATATCCAGATCCAGAAAGAGGAGTCTGTGAATAATGAGGCCATGTTAAACCGACTTGTCTTGCAACTTCCCCCGCGTCAGCAGGAAGCCATCCGGCTCCGTTTCGTTGAAAATATGGGTTACCAGGAGATTGGACAGGTGCTTGATGTAAATACCCAGTCAGCTAATAACCTGGTTTTCCGGGCCATTGAAAAACTTCGTGGTTGGATTATGCTGGCTTTTTTCGTTTTTCAGGAAGGGCTTTTTTGAAGCGCTTTTTTGCTTTCTCACCCTTCCACAATTTCTTTTCAAATTTTCTTCTTTCTGCTGAGTATGAAAACAGCGTATTGGTTATCCTTCTGTAAAACAATCATACAGTGCATAGCAGATACGAAGATTTTGGGCCGGTAGACTTCGTTACCGACGATCGCTTTCTGAGACATCAGCTTTCTCCGACAGCGGAATCAAAAGCGTTTTGGGAAGAATATCTGCGGGCCAATCCCCACAAGAACTATGAATGGCAACAGGCTCAGTCGCTGGTAGAGGCGGTGTTACTGGGGTTGACAAGCTATTCGAGACTATACTTGTCTGAGCGAGAGGAGGCAAAGCTTTTGGATAGGATACTGAAAAGCACTGAGAAATACGATAATGGTAATCAGGTAAAGCCTTTGCGAGAGTATACCCGATGGTACTTACTTGCCGCCGCCGTTGTTGCCCTGGCTATTGTTGCTACCGGTTATCTGTTCTGGCGACCGAAAGGTTTCGGAAAATCGACCTATGAGGAGACTATCGCTGTACTGGCAAATACTTCCAAGGTGACAAGGCACCGGAACATATCATCACAGCCGGAGCTTTATCATTTGCCTGACAGCTCGTCGGTAATGCTTGATCCGCAAAGCGAGATCAGTTTTGTTTCAGAATATAATCGGGAAAATCGTTGCGTGTATTTGTCAGGAAAAGCAATCCTTGATGTGGTCCCTAATGCAAGCAAGCCGTTTTATGTATATGCGAATGAGATTGTTACCAAAGTATTGGGCACAAAATTCGAAGTAATCGCTTTCCATGACGGTTCAAATGTAACTGTAAGGGTATTGAGTGGGAAAGTGACCGTATATCGCGGCAGTCATAAAGGAAAAGAATCGACGGATGCGCCAAAGAAAGCCACTGTTCTATTGCTCCCCAATCAGTTTGTCGTGTTTGATAGAAAGGCTGAGCTGTTCGATAATAAAGGGCTGGTAGCATATCCTGTTTTGCTGCCAAATGTAACGTCTTTACCCAAATTCGAATATGAAGACGATTATGCGGTTCAATTTTTCAATGATATAAAAAGTGCATACGGGGTAGATGTCATTTTCAATCCTGAAATATTGAAGAAATGCCAGTTTTCAGCTGCTTTTTCCAATCAAAGCCTTCCGGAGATGCTCGATGTTGTATGTAAGACCATTGGAGCGTCCTACGAAATTATCGACGCCCAGGTTATCATCAGCACCACCGGATGCAAACAATAATCCTAAACCCTTAAAGAATTACTTGATTATCTTCCTTCACCATTCCAACTTCTCAATGAAAACTTAGCTACATCTCATCTTTCTTAAGCAACATGGCCAATGATGCTTGCTCCATCATTGGCCCTTGTTAATCCCTCACATCCCGGAGAGGTTGTAAGGAGATCTATTATCCGAATTTTCCAAACGAATAACTGAATTAAAAGTATGAAACAACTAAGACATATACTAATCCACTATATGAAATTATCGTTGGTTCAGGTTGTACTGGCGTTGACATTTATGGGTGCTTCCTGGGCTAATAATCTATCCGCTCAGGAGCTTTTGAATCGCCGCATTAGCCTTGACCTGACAGACGTAAAACTCAAACCAGCTCTAAAAGAACTGGAAAAAGTGGCAAATGTTCGTTTTTCTTACACGCCACAAATTGGTCAGTCACAACAGGCTATTACGTTAAAAGCGACCAACGCTATGCTTGGACAAGTGCTGGAAAAGCTTTTCACGCCTATGAATATACGCTACGAGGTCAGCGGCAAGCATGTCATTCTCTCGCGTAATACCCCAGATAATTCACCGGTAAAGGTGGAAGTGCAGGAATCGCCCGCGCTCAACTTTATTCCTTTAAAAGGTAAGGTTGTCGATGAAAAAGGAGCTGCGCTGGCCGGGGTCAGCATTCTGCTTCAGGGCACGACCAGGGGGACTCTCACCGACGAGGAGGGTGAATTCACCCTCGAGATTTCGGAAACGGTGGGAACACTGGTTTTCAGCTTTGTAGGTTTTGTTTCCAAGGAGGTCGCCATTGCAGGCAGAACCAATTTTGATATCACGCTGGAACAATCGGCAAACGCATTGAACGAACAGGTAGTGGTAGGATATGGTGCCCAAAAAAGAATAAACGTGACGGGAGCGGTAGCGTCCATTACATCAGCTGATATAGAACAAGGTCAGTTTCTCAATACGGCATCGGTCATGCAAGGAAGACTTCCCGGCCTTAAAGTCACTCAAAACTCCGGTGCACCGGGTGCAGAGGGTATCAATTTGCAGATCCGGGGAGTGGGCACATTTAGTGGTGCCGGTGTTAATCCGCTCGTCATCATCGACGGGGTTGCCGGGGGCGATATCAACAGCGTGAATCCAGAAAGTATTGAGAGCATATCCGTGCTGAAAGATGCTGCATCTGCTGCAATATATGGCGCAAGGGCTGCGAATGGCGTGATACTGGTAACAACCAAGACGGGAACAAAAACGGATAAAACCACCTTTGATTACCACATTAACACTGCGCTGCATTCGCCGACAAAATACCCGGACCTAATCTGGAACTCAGTGGAATACATGGAGTTGTGGAATGAAGCGATTGCCAACTTCGGAACTGGTGGCTCCCCATATACGAAAGAGCAAATCGATGCATACAGAAACCCTGCAAACCCGGACCAGTTTCCTAATTACAATTGGCTGGATAAAATGTTCGATACGAAAGTGGTCACCAACCAGACGCTTTCGTTTACTGGAAATCGGGGGGAAACAAATTTCTTCGGACAGGCAGCCTATCTGGATCAGCCGGGAACCTTCAAAGGTTACAGTATGAAACGGACGTCCATGCAATTTAATATGGATACCAGGTTAAGCAAAATACTCCTCTTCGGAACCAAGCTGGGGCTCGTCCTTAAAAACCGTACTTCTCCTGCCGGTGACAGCGGTGGCGATGGCGTGGACCCGTTATTATCCACGATGGCCCAGAGACCTACATTTGGTGCAGTGCTTGCAGATGGCAGCGGGCGTTATGCATCTCGGGGATATCCTAATGAGACGATCGGCAATAAGAATCCATGGTTGGTTGCCAATGAGGCTTTAAATAAAATCAAAAGTCAGGATTATCGGTTACAGGCCTATCTCAAATTAACGCCGATTAAGTCGCTCGATATTACGGGGAGTGTCGCGGCTGCAGGAACGATGGCTGAAAGCAGGTACATGGCCACCAAAATACCGACCTATAATTTTGTCACGGGAGCACCCTCAGGTAGCTTCGGAAACAACAATTATGAACAGACCCAGGCCAAGAATAACCTGACCACAGCCAATCTCTACGGAAATTATACAAAAGACCTTGGAGACCACAACCTGAATGCGACACTTGGAACGAGCTATGAAACCTTCAAAGTGAGCACCTTGGGCGGTACCCGTATCAACTACATTACAAGCGCACTTACAGAGCTGGATGCCGGCCCGGCAGCAGGTCAAAGTAACAGGGGGAATTCAAGTGAATGGGCATTGCTTTCATACTTTGGACGATTGGCATACAGTTTCAAGAATCGTTATCTCTTGGAGGTCAATGCCCGATATGACGGATCATCACGCTTTTCACCGGCGAACCGGTGGGGTTTTTTCCCTTCATTCTCCGGTGGCTGGAATATCGCCGAGGAAGATTTCTTCAAATCAGACTGGCTCAACGAACTCAAATTAAGGGGCTCCTGGGGAAGTCTGGGTAACCAGGAAATTAGTTACTATCCTTACCAATCCCTTTTGGCGGTAACAACCGGCTATCCATTCGATAACACACTTTCATCAGGTGTGAGAAAAACAGAGTTAAATAATTCCGGGATCAGTTGGGAGAAAACCACTGTAACGGATTTCGGTATTGATGCCGAGTTCTTTAAGAGAAAGTTTAGACTGACCATCGACTATTTCGATAAGAGAACATCTAATATTTTAAGAAGGGCCGACATTCCTCTTGAAATAGGTTACACCGCACCTTTGATCAATGACGGAGTGATGATTAACAGAGGCATGGAACTAGGCGTAGATTTCAGGAATAAAATTGGCCGCGAACTATCTTATAATATTGGCGGGACAATCTCCGCGTACAGGAACAAACTAGCCAGATATGGTTCTGTAACCTATGGTCAAAATTTCATAAACCGCGAAGGGGATCCCTTCCAAACTTATTACCTGTGGCAAGTGCAAGGCATTTTTCAAAGCCGGGAAGAAATCGATCAGGCTGCCAAGCAAGCAAATAATCCGTCACCGGGTGACCTGCGTTACGTAGATCAAAATGGGGACGGCACCATTAACACCAGTGATAAAGTTACCATGGACGGCCGCCATCCCGACTTTGAATATGCAGCAAATCTTGGATTGAAGTTTAGAGGCTTTTCCCTGAGCGCGATGTTCTACGGGGTGCAAGGAGCTAAATATTACACAGGCCAATGGGGCTATGAACCTTTCAGGCAGGGATCTCCGCCGCCGGTAAGATGGCGCGACAGATGGACGCCGGAAAATCCAAACACCACTGTGCCCAAACTGTACATCGATAGCAATAAAGCTAGTTCAGAGCCCTCAGATTTCTGGCTTGAAAATGCCTCTTATATAAGGTTAAGGAGCCTTGATATCAGCTATGATTTTATGCCGAACAAGTTATCCGTTCTGGGTCTCTCCGGGCTGACCATCTATCTGTCGGGCCAGAACATGTTTACTTTGACAAAATTCACTGGTTTCGATCCTGAACGCAGCGGCGACGGGGGCCGTGGCGGTGTGCGCTATCCACAAAACAAAGTTTATTCTCTAGGGCTTAAAGTTCGGTTTTAGCAAAGACATACAAAATATAAAAACTATGATCCGGTATATAAAAAACAACATCGTATTCTGTTGCCGTAAATTTTTTCCTGCATTCATTTTAGCGTTCATGTTCATCGGTTGCAGCGAAGATTTTTTGAATAAAAATTCACTTACACAGCTTTCATCGGATACATTTTGGAAAAGTGAGGAGGACGTGAGAAGTGCTTTGGCCGGTGTTTACGGACAGCTTCAATTCAATAAGCTCTCATGGATGACACCCTCCCTTTCAACATTATCTGACGAGGCGGATAGAGGCGAGTATGAAGGATTTGCTCAGGGGGTCATTGAACCGACCAGCGCCGACGTTACTGCCGTATACAATTCGTTGTACCAGACATTGGCGAGTTGTAATGATTTTCTGGCCAACATCGAGCAAGTAGCAATGGCTGATCAGGACCGGGCCAGATATGTCTCGGAGGTGAAATTCATTCGTGCCCTCACCAATTTTCGACTGACCCAGTATTTTGGCGATGCTGTACTTGCCATGGAACCGCTGACCCTTGAAAACGGCAAACGGCCGAAGAGCAGGAAGGAAGAAATTTTTGCAGCAGTTATCGCCGACCTGGACGAAGCGATCGGAGGTCTTCCCGACATTGCCTACAACGGACACGCTGTGAGGGGAACTGCTTACGCCCTGAAAGGCAAAGTTCTCCTGTATATGAAAGACTACGCTGGTGCCGTAAACGCATTCAAGGGAGTGTTGAACACCCACTTTTCGCTCAGCAACAACTTAAAGGATGTTTTTATCGACGGTACTCAGGAGAAATCGCCAGAGATTCTGTTTTCTATCCGTTTTTTGGCACCCAACAACTTACAGGATCCGCGTTGGGGAGTTGACGTCTGGTACGGAAGAGGGGAGCGCGCTATTCCTTTGCAATCATTTGTAGATGAATTCCTTAGTAGTGATGGATTAAGCGTTTCGCAGTCACCTCTTTATGACCCGAAGAAACCATTTGCGAATCGTGACCCCAGGTTGGATGTTTCGGTACTTTATCCCGGAAAACCATGGCCCGGTTATGCAAATGGATTTCAACCAAGTGCAGGAGCGGGAACGCCTAACGGTCTGATCATTGAAAAATTCCTGAATAAAAGTAAGTTTCCTGCGCAGGAATACTCCGTCAATCCTAGTGAACAGGATTGGGTCGAGATCCGCTATGCAGATGTCTTGCTGATGTATGCCGAAGCATTGAACGAAACCGCAGGACCAGTAAAGGAGGTTTATGACGCAGTTAATGCGATTAGATCAAGGCCGAGTACGCATATGCCGCCGATACAACCGGGGATAAGTCAGGATCAGATGAGACTGGCTATTCGTTTTGAGAGAAAGATAGAACTGGCATTTGAGGGTCAGCGGTATTTTGATCTTAAAAGATGGGGAATCATACAGGATGTTGTCCCTAAGGAAAAGAATGTGCTTGGAAAGAATAAGGTTTTTCTTCCTCATCACTATTTGTGGCCCATTCCCGAAGCGGCACTTAACAATAATGATCTTCTCGAACAGAATCCAGGATATTAGGCGGTATTTGATTACGTATATATTCAACCGTTAAGAATGCTTTCAATCCATCAGTCCATAATCACAATGAGAATAATCTTTAATTTGCTGCTAACGATCTTGCTAAGCGCAGGAGCGGCTTTCGCCCAAAAAACTGTAACCGGCTATATCTATAATGATGCAAACAAAAACCGCAAAAAGGAAGCTTCGGAAAAAGGAATTCCCAATGTTGCCATTACCAATGGTATAAACGTGACCGTTACCGATGCAAAGGGAAAATACATTTTGCCGATATGGGACGACGCGATTGTTTCTGTAATAAAACCATCCGGCTTCGCCGTACCGGTGAATGAATACAATCAGCCACAATTTTTTTATGTACATAATCCAAAAGGTTCACCTTCATCCAAGTACAAAGGGATCGCACCGACTGGCCCACTGCCCAAATCGGTGGACTTCGCACTGACTCCAAGCATCGAGCAGGACAGCTTCCGGGCTTTAATTTTTGGCGATCCGCAAGTTCTTGATGAGCGTGAAGTGGGCTATTTCGAAAAAGGAATTGTGTCGGAGGTATTAAATGTAAAAGATGTTGCATTCGGGCTTACCCTGGGAGATCTGGCCGGTAACGATTTAGCCTTGCATAAGCCCTACATAAAATCAGTGAGTAAAGTGGGCGTTCCCTGGTATAATGTCATGGGGAACCATGATATGAATAGCGACGCCAAGGCGGATAGCCTCACTGACGAAACTTTCACGGCCAATTTCGGGCCTGCCAATTATGCCTATAATTATGGGAAAGCCCATTTCCTGATACTGGAAGACAATCTTTATCCTGATCCTGACCATAAAGGTTTCCGGGGTGGATTGACAGAAAGTCAATTCAAATTTGTTGAAAACGACCTTAAATTGGTTGATACCAGCAAGCTGGTGGTGATGGCCTTCCATGTGCCGCTGCAAAACGGCTACCCCGGTTCATACAGGGAGGAAGACCGGGATCACCTGTTCCGGATTCTTGAAAAATACCCGCATGTTCTGGTTTTGTCTGCACATTCACATAACCAGCGCCAGGAGTTATATGGCAAGGAATATGGTTGGACTAATGAAAAACAGTTGTACGAGTACAATGTTGGGACCACCTGTGGCAATTGGTGGTCGGGCAAAGTGGATGAGCAAGGGGTCATTGAATCCGATATGAGCGACGGCACGCCAAAAGGTTATTCCTATCTGAATATTAATGGAAACCAATATACAGCCGACTATAAAGTTGCCGGGATGCCCGCCAGTTATCAGATCAACTTATATCATCGTAAAGTTATGAATGATGTTTGGTGGGAAGGCCGTGGCCACATTTATGCCAACTTCTTTATGGGCCACAAAGACAGCAAGGTGGAATACCGTATTGATGACAAGCCCTGGAAGCCCATGAAGTTCGTGGGCGGTGCGGATCCTGCATTCGTTGCTAAGGGAGCTGAATGGGATACTGCCGATACGCTCATGCGCGGGCGCCGGCCGACCGAGGCAGGAAATTGCACCCACCTCTGGAACGCACCGCTGCCTGAAAATATCGGTTTGGGCGAGCACAAGATCGAAGTGAGGGCAACCGATGTATTTGGCCGTACATTCACCCAGACCAGTTCCTATCGCATCGAAAAACCAAAGTGGTAATCGGCCTAATTCAAATAAAAATCAATCCCAAGGCTTGGTAGATTGTAACCAGTTACATTAAAATTTATCGTCAATGCTAACATGACAGTTTGAGCTATTTTTTAATTTTAAAAACGGATTTCAAGAAGGGGCCGGAGATGCTTAGCCCCTTCTCATTGTGACCAGTTTGGGCATCTTAAAAAGCTACCTTTGACACACAAATTATGAACACTCGTGAAAGAACGTTCCACGATTTAGAGGACGACGCAAGATCCAGTAGCCACATCATTTACTGCTTATGAAAAAACTTACTTTTCTTTACCACGCTCAGCTATTCACAGAGTTCAAAAATTCCGGTTATAGACAGCAAGCATATTAAGGTGGACGGTTTGCTTTGGGATTTAAAGGCTTTGAGTGTGGCGCCGGAAGTAAAATGGATCAGCCGGAGCGGGCCGTTGCATAAATTGCTGTATAGAAGTGTTGATTATGAGGGGAAACCGACCGAAGTTTTTGCCTATTATTCCAATCCGGACATCATATCCGGAAAAACCGGCAGCGGTAAATTCCCAGGAATGGTGCTGATCCATGGGGGAGGTGGGAAGGCTTTCCGGGTGTAAATTTGAGAAGATAGAAAAAGCGGATATCAAAGATGTCTGGACTTATCACGCAGTTGCAAAGCTGCGGTTCCGGTGTATGGTTGCGGTTTTTATGACGAATCAGACGTTTTCAAAGTTCCGATTGACAAGCTTTCAACGGAGGGTAAGAAACGCTGGATGAAATATTTCGATCCGTCCGTTTATTTACCTTATGCCAGTCCGCAGTTCTTTTTTATCAATGGAAATAAAGACTTACACAACAATGTGATTCCTTATCACAAAACCTATTCGCTGCTAAAAAAAGGTAGGCAAGTTTGTATTATCCCTGACATGAGGCATAGCCACGAGGCTGGATGGGAACCGAAAGAGATCAGGTATTTTGTTGAAAGCATCATCAGTGACGGGCCCAAGTTTGCCAACGTCACGTATGTTTTAGACAAAGCAGATGAGCTTGAAGCAGTTTATAGAACATTCAGCTCCGATTCTCTTTCGCTGGCTGAATTTTATTATACCAATGACCTTTCATCTAGTAACGCCGAACGTTCCTGGATTAAGCAGGAGGCGAAAATCAATGCAAAAAAAGGTGCAATCACTACTGCCAAGCCAAAAGATGGATACAAGTATGCTTTCTTTACGTCAAAGATCAGAATGGGATTTCGGGTTCCACTCCGTTTCTTATTAAAGAATGAGAAACGGATTACGGCATTTTAAATGAAGTGTTGAATAGGGGGAGCGCATCAAAAAGTGGGGCAATTAATTCTTTGATAACCTTAAAAGAATTGAAAGCCTTGGTGACCCCGCCTTGTCATGAAAAAAAAATATTGTTCGGTCCCAGATTATGAGGTTTTTCTTACAATTGGGCGGAAACATACGCTAAAAAACTATGTTTTTAGTTTACCTTCATAGTTATACACGATGTTCGAGTGACAAAACAACCGTCCGAATTTGAACGGTGCGTTCCAAAAAATTGAACGCTGCTTACTTGGTTGTATCTACTAAAAACCGTAACGAAGTCCTACTAAGATTATTCGTATTATGTAACCGCTTTTGGTCGGCTAAAATCCGTTGGTTAAAACGAAATGTCCCCATCCTTCTATTTTGCACCTGGTCATGGTCTAATGGCTATTTCTAGTACAGTTAAGCATGCCACGTACACGATAAATCGAACTTTAAATAATTTACTAACCCGCAAAAGTGTAAACCAAAACGCAGCCACGTCAGTAGGATACAACCAAGCTTTCACGCGGGGATAGACAATCAGTTTCCCGTTTGACGCTACGGACCTGCACAAGGATTCAAGCGGTTAGGAACAATCACAAAACCTTAATCAATACTTCATCTTAACTTAATCTTTCTCCGAAATTTTCAACATAGCTTCGTTTGAGCTTAATTGAAAAATTTATCACTTCCTTTTCACACAATAGCGACTCCGAGTTAGTTGACCTCTTGAGGGAAGGCAACCGCCATGCTTTCGAAGAAATTTATGAAAGGTATTGGTCCTCTCTTTACGCCTATATCTATAACCGTTTACGCACTCGGCCCGTTGCTGAGGAAATTGTTCAGGACGTGTTTTTAACGCTTTGGATTAAGAGCAACAACTTGGGCACCATCAGGTCACTTTCTGCCTACCTCTATACCGGCGCTAAATACCGGATGTTAAATGAAATAAAGGCAGGGGAGGTCCGGGCTAATTTTGCGTCTAGCTTCTCGAACTTTCAGGCTAACCAGTATAGCGACATTACCCAGGAAACGGTTGCTATAGAAGAATTAAAATTAGTATATGAAGGTGCTGTAAACGAACTTCCGCCTAAGTGCCGCCAAATATTCCAACTTAGCCGTACTGAACATTTGTCTGTTGCTGAAATCTCTCAACAATTGAACATTTCACATAAGACAGTTGAAAATCAATTAACCAAAGCACTCAAATATCTCCGCTTCGGCTTAAAGGAATTTCTTCCTCTCCTTGGGCTGGTGAACGTATTCAATTAAGTTTTCTGCAGACAACATCCATTTAATTCGTGGGTATGAACAATATTCTCATGGGTCAGCTTTTCATGGGCGTAAATTTTCTTGAACAATCACCAGATTTTTTTTTCGGACGATAGGTGTTTGACGTTGCTGAGTTGGCTTTACTAAAAGGCACCACAAATCAGTTTATGGACGAGCACGAATTTCAACGACTTATCACCCGTTATGAGCGTGATGAATGTACCCCGGAAGAAAAACAGCAACTAGAAAGCTGGCTAAGTCATATTGAAAAACAACCTGGCAAGTTTGAAGAGTGGAACGAATCAGATCAGCGGCAGGTAGGCGACAAAATGTTAGCCTCATTGCTCCAACGTATAGATACGGGAAAGCGTTTATCGTTAACGCGTATTGGTTTTAGCCCTTTGCTTAAAATCGCTGCTTCGCTTCTCTTACTGATAGGATTTGGATATATTTTTTATCAGCACTTACCCCTTCCTCAGATAAAGACTTCTTCTTATCAAGAACGAACTTCGACCAAAGGTGTGAGCAAATATATGCTTGCTGATGGTACGCTTGTCTGGCTCAAGGGAAACAGCAAACTTTCTTTTCCTGCAACTTTTACAGGAAAGCAGCGTGAAGTCCATTTAGAAGGTGAAGCGTTATTCGAAGTGGCCAAAGATACTGTTCATCCTTTTATAGTCCACTGCGGACGGCTACGAACGACGGTAGTAGGGACAAGTTTTAATATGAAGAGTACATCCCAGCAAAAGCAGGTGGAGGTAGTGGTATTTACGGGTAAAGTGAAACTCTCACATGCAGCAAATAAGAAGGAAGTGCTGCTGTTACCTAACCAAAAGGCACTTTACAAAGCAGCAAGTCAGGAAATTACTAAATCCACTGTACTACACGTAGAGCAATACGTCGCTGGCACTCAATATAATATGAAGTTTGAAGATACTCCTTTGTGGGAAGTGATAGAGCGAATTGAACAAAAGTTTAGTGTAGAAATCGATCTGGAAAATCAGCGGGCTAAATATTGTTTGGTAGGTGCCGACCTGACAGATCAATCATTAACTACAACACTAAAACTTATTAGCGAAGCTTTGGGAGGTAACTACCAGGAGCAGGGTAAGAAGGTTTTACTAAAAATTCCCGATTGCTATTGATACCGCTAGAGTTTTGGTGTCAGTGAACGCTTTAATAAATATCCCTAACCAAACCGGTAGCCTATGATGTGATCTACTTGTAAAAAAAATTAGGAGTGATTGCGCCACTCCTAATCTAACTAAGTTTTGCTTTAAACACCCATGATATGGGTGAGTAACTCACTTGTTTCATTGAAAACAATTCAACGCTCGAAATTTATGAAAAAAATTCTAATTGACTACCCCAAGATCAACAGAATCCTACGGGTCTATATCTGCCCATTTATATTAATAATACTATCTTCTCATCCCTGGCAGGCAACCGCTGCGTATGCTCAGGATGTTCTGGAACAAAAATTATCGGTAGATTTTAAAAACATTACACTCAAAGAGGCTTTGGCCCAATTGAGTAAACAGGCTCCGGTAAAGTTTGTATTCAGTAGCAGTCACATCCCTACCCGGGAGAGGGTGACTTTGATCGCTAACCGGGAAAAACTGGCAGTGATCCTAAGTCATTTGCTTCATCCGATAGACATTGAATTTTATTCAACAAAATCCGGATTTGTCGTTGTAAAGAAAAAGAATGCTCACACGATAAATCAGCAGATCAACACCTTAAACATTGCAAAGTCGGCCCAAATAAATACTGTAAGCGGGCGTGTGACGGATGAGCAGCAGCAACCCCTGGTGGGTGTGAGTATAAAGGTGAAAGACACTACCTTAGGCACCATTACGGATATTGATGGTAACTATCAGCTAAACATGCCTGACAACATCCAAGGCGTGCTGATTTTTTCTTTTATCGGTTACCTTCCTGCTGAGCAAGTTGTTGGAAATCGCACATCAATAGACGTGCAGCTTGTTCCCGACGCTAAGTCATTTAGCGAAGTAGTTGTAATGGGCTACGGCACCCAGAAGCGACGGGATCTTACAGATGCGGTCGCATCTATCAATACGCAAAGCATTAAGGATCAGCCCTTGTCAAATATCGCCGAAGCTATTGCTGGCCGTTTGCCGGGCGTATTGGTTCAGCAAATAACCGGGGCCCCGGGGAGTAACGTAGCTATTAAAGTAAGGGGTTTAGGCTCTATCAATGCAGACAATGGCCCCCTCATTGTATTAGATGGACAACCACTCAACAACGGTGGGCTCGGCCTCATTAACCCCAATGATATCGAAAAAATTGATGTGCTCAAAGACGCGAGTGCAACGGCAATTTACGGTTCGAGGGGCTCTAATGGAGTGGTTATGGTGACAACAAAGCGAGGCAAGGCCGGAGTGACCCGTATAAATTTTGATTATTACACGGGCCTTCAGGAAATAACAAAAAAGATGGATGTACTAAACTCCCAACAATTTGCAGAGTATAGTAAGGATGCCGTCAATACTGCTTATCTGGAGCGTGTACCTGGAGCCTCTATAAATGACCCCAACAGCGTCCGACCTCCAAACTTGCGTTATCGTTATGCAAGGGGCGAATTCCCGGGAATAAATTTTGATGACCCGTCCAGTCTGGCCAACTATGATTTCCAGGACATGATCTTCCGGCAGGCTCCCATTAGCAGTTACCAGATGTCTGCTTCGGGAGGTACTGACAAAGTGCAATTTGCCATCTCAGGAAATTACCTGAACCAGGATGGTATTATTAAAAATTCAGGTATCGATCGATATTCCCTCCGAACGAATATTGACGCACAGCTTACAGATAAGCTAAAAGTTGGGGTTAGCATGAGCCCCTCGTTTACAGACGAAAAGCGTGTGAATAGTGATGGACATTGGTCGGACAATGGTATAATCAACTCTGCTTTGGCACTTATGCCCTTTGTGCCAATTTACCAGGCAGACGGCACCACCTACAACGGTCAAGTGACCTATGCATCCACCTACAATTGGACAGGTGTACCTAATCCAGTAGCCAATATTACTGAAATAGATAACAAGGTTTCTAACCTGCGCTTGCTGGGTAATGTTTATGCGGAATTAGAATTATGGAAAGGCTTAAAGTATAGGGGTACATTCGGGTCCGACCTGATCTATCTGCGGCAAAATTATTTTCAATCGTCAGCACTACCTCTTTTTAACCAGTTGCCTCCCACTCCTACAAATGGATTTGCTTTTTCTTCACAGAATATTAATTGGGTAAACAATCATACCTTAAATTATGACTTTAAGCTTGGCCTTGATGACAGCCACAGCTTTGGAATACTGCTAGGAATGGAGGCGCAGAAAAATAATTTTGAACAGAGTCAGGTCAATGCCAATCGGTTTGCTAATGACTTTGTTCCCACGATCAATGCCGGAACTGTTACCGGCGGAAACTCCTTGCAAGAACAATGGTCTTTGTCGTCTTATTTTGGCCGCTTCAATTATGCATTTCAAGACAAATATTTGTTTAATGCATCTATCCGTCGGGATGGCTCTTCACGTTTCGGCCGTAACACCCGTTGGGGCACTTTTCCTTCAGCTTCCGTGGGGTGGCGCGTCGCTAATGAACCATTTTTGAAAAATGTATCTGTTTTGTCTGAGTTAAAACTAAGAGCTAGTTATGGAATGTCAGGCAACAATTCTTTCGGCAACTACGCACAATTCAGCTTACTAAGTCCGGATAACTATGCTTTTGGCAACAACCTGGTTAACGGATTGGCCACCAGCAGTATTGGCAACGATAACTTAACGTGGGAAAAAAGCAGGCAGGCTGACTTAGGCTTTGACATCGGTTTATGGCAGGATCGCTTGTTGTTAACCGTAGATTATTACACGCGTACTACTACTGACTTACTACTTTTGGTGCAGGTACCCACGCTTACTGGCTTTTCTGCCGCTTTTAAAAACATCGGGAAAGTCAGAAACAAAGGTGTGGAATTCTCCCTTTTAACCCGGAACCTGCGGGGTACTTTCACTTGGAACACCGACGTTAACTTTTCATTGAACCGCAATAAGGTACTTGCGCTAGGGCCGGCAGGCGATCCTATCAGAAGTGGTACGGGAGTAGACGAATCAAATATTACTGTCATAGGAAAGCCGCTGGGCAATATTTACGGATACCAGCAAATCGGCATATTCCAAAATGAAGCTGAACTGGATACTTATCCTCACTTTGCTACTACTCGACCGGGCGACGTAAAGTTTCAGGATATCAATGGGGATCAAATCATCAATGCAGATGACCGCACCATTTTAGGTAACAACCAGCCTGACTTCATTTATGGAATTACCAATTCGTTTTCTTTCAAAGGTTTTGATTTAAACATTATTGCCCAGGGAGTTCAAGGGGGACAAATATTAAATCTTTCCCGTCGGTTTTATGATAACCTTGAAGGGAATGCAAATCAGTTAACCACTGTTCTTGACCGCTGGCGCTCGCCGGAGCAACCTGGCAACGGAATTACCCCGAGGGCAAATAGCCGTTCAACGGGAAGTAATAATGCAGTTTCTACGCGATGGGTTGAGAGTGCGAGCTATTTTCGCATACGTAATATCACACTTGGCTATAAACTTCCGCCTGGCGTACTACAAACTATCAAAGGGAGGACATTGCGCGTGTATGCAGGAATTCAAAACGCCTTCACTTCCTCAAAATATTTAGGGTATAATCCTGAGGTAAGTGGTTATGAAAGTGCCCTTACCGGCGGTGTTGACTATGGTTCTTATCCGGTTGCCCGCACCTACACGATTGGTTTAAACCTTGGTTTTTGATGTACTTTTTTCCTAAAAACTTTAATATGAAAATTAATATCATACTTACCTGTTTACTCGTGTTGAGCCTGGTAGCGTGTAAAGATACGTTTCTTGATTTGGCACCAATTTCTTCGGCCAATAGTAGTACTTTTTATAAAACATCTTCTGACATGGTGCTTGCCATAAACGGAGCTTATGGATCATTACAGCTGCCAGGTCAGTACGGTAGATTTTTTATAGTGTCTGAAATACCTTCAGATGATACAGCCCCGCCTTTGTCAGGTTCAATTACGGATCAGGACGAATTCGATAAATTCTATCTCCGAACCACTAATCCGATACTGGCCGAACGCTGGAGCGATGGTTATCGCGGCATATACCGGTGTAATACTATTCTCGACCGCCTCATTCCAATACCCATGGATGAAACATTGAAAAAGAGAATTACTGGCGAGGCTAAATTTTTGCGGGCACTGATGTATTTCAATTTGGTTCGGATGTTTGGAGGAGTTCCACTTGTGGTGAAGGAAATTATTGATACCAATGAAGGTTACAGTTATGGACGAAATACGGTTGATGAGGTGTATCAACAAATCATTAAAGATTTGTCTGAGTCTGAACTCTTATTGCCGGCAGCCTATGGCGCTGCTGATGTGGGCAGAGCAACCAGCGGAGCCGCCAAGGCCTTGCTCGGAAAAGTTTACCTTACCCGTAAACAATATGCTGACGCGGTTGCAAAGCTGAGGGAAGTGGTAGATATGGAGAGCATGGGTACATATGCTTTGCTTCCTAACTATGGCGAAGTATTTAAAACTGCGAATAAAAATGGGAAAGAATCGGTGTTTTCTGTTCAGTATAAAAAGGGAAGCCTGGGAGAAGGTAGTGGCTTTGCTAATCTCTATGCTCCCCAATCTTCTGGAAATTCGGTTGTTCTGTTTAGCGGCGATGGGAATAACCGTCCCACAGCCGATTTAGAAAATGCTTACGAACCCGGCGACGTTCGTAAAGATATTTCTATGGCCAGTAGCTATATCAACGAAGCAGGCGTGAAAGTAGATTTTTATTACGTTAAAAAATATGGAGACCAGCCTGTGGTTAAGTATGACTCGGAAGACAACTGGCCAGTAATACGCTATGCGGATGTCCTTTTAATGTATGCAGAAGCATTGAATGAAACAGGAAAAACACCTGACGCTTTGCCCTTTCTTAACCGGATCCGCGTTCGCGCTAAATTGGGTGAAAAACCAGCACTGTCACAGGCCGAGATGAGATTGGCACTGGAACACGAACGGCGTGTTGAGCTAGCTTTTGAGGGCCACCGATGGTTTGACTTGGTTAGAACAGGGCGGGCGCAAGAAGTAATTAACAGCAAGTCAGAAGCAATCAGCCTTCCAACAAACATTACCGCAAACAATCTTATCTTTCCAATACCGCAAAGCCAGATTGATGTAAATCCATCTGTGATAATGCAAAATCCTTTATAAGAACTCATAGCTCGTTTCTGACTTTCCAAATCATGTGTGAGCGTTTAAAAAGGTAGTAGAGACTTTCTAATCAACCAAGTCTCTACTGCCTTTTTAAATGATTTGCTTGAACGAAAAAGCATATCTGCATAGAATAAGGACAAAATCTTTGTTAAGCTCCTCCATTTAGGCCAGTATTTCAAACGTACCAGGTAGCATTAACTTTTAATCTATTTCAATGAAGAAATTTTCGTTAACCTTATTACTGATTTCTTTTTTTACATTTTCGGCCGTTAGTCAATCTTTTAAAGATACGCTGTCATGGCAGGAAGGGTATCTGGATATTCATCATCTGAATACAGCCAGAGGCAATGCAACTTTTTTCGTCTTCCCGGATGGTACTACCATGTTATTTGATGCAGGAGCAAAAAAGATACCTTTTGGCAAAAAGCATGAATATTTTATTCAACCTCATGATTCACTACCGGCAGGTACTAGGATAGCTCATTACATAAAAAAAGTAGCCCCTGCTGACCGACCGCCACAAATCGATTATGCGGTTATCTCTCACTTTCATAATGATCATTATGGTCAGATTGATTCGTCGTCTGAACAATCCAGGCACGGAAGATATCAATTATCCGGTATCACAGATGTCCGTGAACAATTGCCTATCAAAAAGTTAATTGACAGAGGTTTTCCAACTTACAATTATCCAGTCAATTTAAAGACGTTCTACAAAAAAGATGCGACGTTTATGAATTACATGGAATTTATAAGGGAACAAAAAACGAAACGGGGTCTGGAGGTTCAAGCCCTGAAAGCAGGCAGTAACAAGCAAATTACTTTACAACTGCAACCTGATAAATTTAAAGATTTTAGTGTAAGAAATGTAAAAGTCAATGCGGAGATTTGGTCAGGAAGTAATGATGCAGCCTATAATTATCAATTTCGGCGACCATTGGTGAATGGAGAGGACCTGAATGAAAACGCCCTAAGTCTTGTCCTGAAAATAAGCTATGGTTCATTTGATTATTATACGGGTGGTGATTTAACCGGACTAACAAAGTGGGGAGATTTTGATGTAGAAACCCCTGTTGCCAAAGCCATTGGCAGGGTAGAAGCGATGGCTTTGAATCATCATGGCTATTACGACGCAAGCAATGACTTTTTCCTGCAAACGCTCTCACCTCAGGTTATTGTGCATCAGGTAATTCATGATCCCCATTATCAAGCAAGTGTTTTAAAAAGATTATCAGCGTATCCCTTTCACGTCTTTACTTATAATATGCATGATACCACAAGAGAAGCTTTTCCTGATGAGGTGTCAAAGTTATATCAGAGTACCGCGGGTCATATTATGATTCGGGTAATGCCGGGAGGCAAACAATACCATGTTTATACTTTGGATGATAAGGAGACCAACTTGAAAATCATTAAAAAATTTGGGCCTTATAAGGCTTTCTAATTTACGGCAGTTCATTTGGATCAAGATTCCTTTAATGTCTTGACGTGGTTCCGTTTTGGTTTATACTTTTGCGGGTTAGTAAATACTTAAAACATCAATTCCCATCCTGTTTGCTGATAATATTCGGCCTCAAAAGCTACTGGATTTAACTAATTCAAGGACGAGTGCAGCCTTCTGGTGTTGTAATATCCATAAATGTATTCAAATAGAGCAGACTTTAATTTTTCAATGCTCTCATAGCCGCCCTTCGGCATATCCAATTCGGCCTTAATCCTGCCGCCAGGCGGCCCCGTCCAGAACGACTCAGCTCAAGCGTTGTCACATGGATCATCACCGCGGGACATACTCTGTCTCAGTTTGAAAGTATTATCACTTTCTTCATTTTGCGTGATAAATATTGCCCGCCGCGATCCGACGGGGTCGCCCGGCGATGCACGATCATACCACGCTTGGCCCTTCGCTTCAACAGCGCCCTCACTAACGGCTCTCTGACAAGACTTTCCTGCATATGGTCTGCCAGTTACCAACCAACAATCTTGCCTTGAATACAGATCCATCCAAGTGCAGAGATAAGCCCATTTCCCGCCTTTCAAGGGCATGTAAATTATGTCGGAAACCCAAACGTCATTGGGTCGATCTGGCTTAGACTGATGGCCCTTATATTTTTTTAATGTTAAGATTGGCTTCGTTTTGTTAACTTTGCAAATATTCTGACACCACACATTATTCTTTTTTAATCAATTTCAGAAGATTCCAGTTGGTGATCCGGTATCCCCTTTTGATTAAATTATGACAAATGTTTCAATCTTAACCTGCAGCGACAGATTTGTAGATAATGCGAACACCAGCAGTACTTTTTATGCTGTATATGACTGCCGTATGACCAACAACGTTCCCAGTCAGAATGTAGCTTTTATCGAGCAGCGACTTGGCACTGAAAATACTGAACAAGGCGCCAGTGACGAAAAATATTTCCGCTCATTAAGCCAGGCCAAAGCCTATGTAAAAAGCCATTTCAATTCAGGTGCAGAATATTTTTCAGTGAAACAGTCTATGAATCCCGATAATATCATGCATGCGATCACCGACAAAATCGCATATCCGATGGCCTAACAACAGGCATGATCAGTTAGGGTTATGTTTTTGTTAACCCAAAATTTACTAGCCTGCTTCTTTGTAGCTTTACTATAGCATCACACATCTATGGATATGGTACATGAGAAGATTTTTACGATAGCAGCGGGCAAGCAGGTAAAAATGGTCGTGAGGGGATATTACTCCTGGCAGCATATGAATATTGAACCTTATGTTGAAGTATTGGTAAAAGAACCCAGGCAGACTTATTTTTATAGGCCCGTGGGGTTAAACCTGCCCCGGTACGGCAGATTCGAAACAATGGATGAAGAAAAGGTCAGGGACTATGTCGTTAGATCGATTGGATTATCAGATCAGACCAAATCATTGGCTGTAGAATATGAATTGACTACTTACGGTCGAAAATTAGAAACTGAAATTATCGACTTAGCAAGATTTGGTATTGAACACCGTAAAGAGATTGTGAAAGTTAACATAAGTTGAGATATTCTGCCAGTTATGGCCATCTTTGAGACGCGAAACCGGTCTTTGGTTGAACGGCATCCAGTATCCATCTAGCTTTCTAAGGCTGTCAAGACTATAGTTGTGCTGTATTGTATATCGTCAAGCAGGTGTTGCTTGAATTTCATTAGGTCGTTGACCGTCAAATGGTCCTTTCCATCCAATGATTTAGCAGAATTGAAGGTTTATTTTATAATAAATAAGCACCTGGCTGTTAGTTAAGTCAAACAAGCCAAAGAGCAGAGCCAGATTGTCGAGCAGAACAAAAGGAAAAATAAGGAACTGATGCAACACCGGAAATTAACCCCCGGCAAGAACAGCAGAAAAGCGAGGTTTTGGGGTTGGTATGTAAAAAGGAAACAAGGGCCATACTTATAGTCAATGAAGCAGTTATAGAGTCTTTTTAATTTCCGTAGCTTCAAATAATTGTGCTTGTATAGTTAATCTAGGGCCAAGAAAGCAACTCTTTTTAACTTTACCACTGACAGTATAGTTTGGATTTTTAATGTCAGGAGTGATAGTTAAAGAATCTGTTTTGGAACAAAGCTGATATAGTTCTTCATATTCCGCATCATCTGGACTCTTTAATCGAAGAAGTAAGCCATTTGAGCCGACATAACTAGCTTTTACGTTTTCAATTATCTTGATTGTTGGGCTATCACACCCGCAATCAGCTTCTGGATTTTTGTCCTTGCAGGAAGCCACAACAAATATAAAAAGTAATAATGCGTAGTATGAAGATTTCATAGAAGGTGCATTTAAAAGAAAAATGAAAAGGTGCTTTGTGTATAGAGACTAAATAATATACAAAACAGTTGTATAAGGCAAAAATACATTAAAAAAATACAGTTATACGAGCTCTTATTTAGATATAAAAGTATAATAAAACCTAGAAACCCGCCGGTGAGTTTTATAACCAATTTTCTGTTAATTAACGGAACACAGAACAAGAGGACTTTTAGCTTCTTGTGAAAGTTCTTGGTTGTGTACAAAAGAGGATCTTACCTTCGCAGATTACGATATCTCCATACAAACTATGAAACAGACATTATTTCTATTTTTGATCGCTGCCAGCCTGATGGGCTGTGAAAAATTGGGTTTGAAAGATGAAGAATCTACCCATCAGGTATCAGATGTTAAACAAGACGAGGACTTTGTTATTGAAAATAAGAAGCAGCCAGCATTTGTTTACTTTACTATTGAAGGACAGCTAAGTCATGATGCTAAGCTGGTCTGGTCAGATAGAGCACCCGGAGCCGATTCGGTTTTTATAAATCCCAATGAAATTTCATTGCCAAAAGGAAAAGTAAACATTGCCGATGTTCGAGGAGATTATTACAATAAAAAGCTGTATGTCAGATACATACCTTTGAATGATTCTACTTCGGGCGCCTTGCAAATAAAAATTAAGATATAAGTTCTTCATTATCCCTGATAAAAATAATCTAGTCTCATAAACGTCCAAATTTTGATTCATTGCAATTGCTAGTAGGTCAGACGACACCCTATGTCACTAATGGAGCGTTTGTGAGACGGTAACATTCCAACGAAACGGCCTTTAAGTGAGTCCCGTAACAGGAATAGTCTTAATTGATACTTGCTGATACTTTATAATACTCCCGAATATCTGGACAGCTACTTAAATTTTTAACTTAGTAGTTGACTATGAAAAAGGAACGCAGAAAATTCAGCGCAAGCTTCA
>NZ_AUAS01000020.1 GCF_000428845.1 Dyadobacter alkalitolerans DSM 23607
AGCTTCCTGCTAGAATAGATGTTGCTCATATAGCCAAATACGAGCACTTTTAAGAGCATTTGGGGATGATAACTTGCAGGACCGGTGAGGTAGTAGGCAGCATTGAGCGGCTCTAAATTAATCTTATTGATCACATCGTCTACCACACGCACAACATGCCCCTTGGGGATCAATTCTTCTAGACTGGGAGGGAGCAGCATCAACTGCTGCTGGTGATAGGGCTTAAAATTAGGCTGGCGGCGACCCATTTTTTTCTGAATTGCTTATACCTAAAGATAATCAATTCAGAAAAACTTTACAACCGATAAAAACGAAAAAAGACTGCCTCTTTTGAGACAGCCTCTTTGCTGTTTTAACTTTGTTTATTCTTTCCAGATAAAATCAATTACTCGACTTTGCCGGACTTAGAAGCTCATATAACTTTTCTACATAGTCCTGATAATGAATGAAAACGTCGGGCTTTACAAGGAATTGTCGTGCGCCCATGGCAAGGCATTTATTTCGGGTGGCGTCAACCGAAGAAGTTGAGGTAGCAACCACGTCAATGCCGCTGTATTTTGAGTGCACCTCAGAGATGATATCATACCCGTTCTTACCGGGCATGTTCAGGTCTGTGATCACCAATTCGGCACTGGGCTGCGCCTGCTTACCAAGCCATGCCATCAATTGGTCGCCGTTTCCAAACTCACCCACCACTTCAAAGCCGGCAGATGACTTAAAGGCATCAACCATAAAAAACCGTTCATCTTCATCGTCTTCTACAATAGCTATTTTAAACCGCTTCATTTTCCTGAGTTGTTGCAGGCCAACCCTGCGGGATAATTACATGAAAACTCGTTCCCTGGCCAGGCTTTGACTTGACCCAAATCTTGCCGTTATGGCGTTCTACCACTTTTTTACAGATGGCTAGGCCAACTCCGTTGCCTGGATATTTGCTGGCAAAATGCAGCCGCCTGAATACACCGAACACTTTTTCGAGGTGTTCATTTGGTATCCCTATACCGTTATCCTGCACGATCAGCTCTATGTTGTCATCCTGGCTGAATGCACTGATAATAACCTCAGGTTTTTCTTTTTCGGTGAATTTTATAGCATTACTTAAAAGGTTCTGTAAAAGCTGTACAAGCTGTACCCTATCTCCGTACAAGTAGTCAACTTGTTGATGTATAATAAGCTCGGCGCCACTCTTTTGGATAGCGTCGTCCAAATTTTGCACTGCCTCGGCAATGACATCGCCGGCTTCAAGTTTCTGTTTCTGTAAATTTACATTGCTGATCTGACTATAATACAACAAGTTTTCAATCAATTCCTGCATCCGTTGCACACCCCTCAAGCTTTTGGCCAGACTGATGGGAATGGTCTCAAAATTTTCCTGCTGCAGGTTTTGTTTCATTAGAAGCAAATGACTTTTGATCGTCCGAACTGGCTCCTTTAAATCGTGGGACACTACGGCTGTAAATTCTTCGAGTTCCTTGTTAACGACTGACAACCGGTCATTGCTTTCGGAAAGGTCTGCGGCTAGTTGGCGATATTGATTTGTGCTTTGCTGTAAAGCCTGCTCAGCCAGCTTACGTTCAGTCAGGTCGCGGGTCACCTTTGAAAAACCGGTATGCCGGCCTTCTGGGTCGTACAGGGCAGTAATAACAATATTTGCCCAGAAACGGCTTCCATCTTTGCGTAAACGCCAGCCTTCCTCTTCATATTTACCCGAAGCACGCGCGATTTGCAACTCTCTCATAGGTTTGCCTCCGATGATTTCTTCTTCCGGATAAAAAACGGAAAAGTACTTTCCGATTATCTCTTCGGCCGCGTAGCCCTTGATTCGTTTAGCCCCTTCGTTCCAGCTAACAATTCGGCCTTTGGTATCAAGCATGAAAATCCCATAGTCCCCCACCTGCTCAACAAGCGAGCGGTAACGGATCTCACTTTGGCGCAAAGATTCTTCGGCCATCATCTTGTCTGTCAGATCACGGACCACTTTCGAATAGCCTATGTGTTTGTTATGCGCATCGTATAGGGCCGTCAGTACCACACTTGCCCAGAATAATGAGCCGTCTTTTCTGACCCGCCACCCCTCCTCGCGGTAGGTACCAGTTGTTTTGGCAACTTCCAGCTCGGTTTCCGGCTTTTTTGCTAGCAGGTCGTCGTGCGTGTAAAAAAAAGAAAAGTAACGTCCCAGCACTTCCGGACCTGAATAACCATGCACCAGGCGGCCGCCCTCGTTCCAGGTTACAATGCGCCCCTGCGTATCGAGCATAAAAATAGAATAATCCCGCACCGCCTCAACAATCAACCGGTACCTTTCTTCGCTTTCCAACAGCGCGATTTGCTCCTGTTTCTTCTGGGTAATATCTTTTATCAATACAGAAAAACCCCAATGGCAGTCCTGGTCATCAAAAATCGGCCAGTATGAGGTCTCAGCCCAATACCGGCTGGCATCCTTTCTAAACCCCCACCCTTCGATATAAAAGCCATTCTTCTGTAATGCCTGATTAAGCTCGTATTGCAACTTTATCGTGTCTGGCTCCTGCCCGGACAAATTGGCTAATGACAGAGCTTTTAACTCTTTGTCGGTATACCCGGTAAGCTTAGTTGCAGCGTAGTTGGAAGAAATAATCTGTCCGTCATTGCTGGCCGTGAGAACAGCTTCACCCAGGTGTTTTAACACCACATCATCGCTTGGAAGCATAGTTTAGAATTCTTATTAGCTACTCGGATTAACCCTTCATCCAAAGATAGGGTTGCCACTCAGTATTCTCCCAAGTTGTAGGACCGAATTTCGTAAATAGTCTCAAAAATGCTAATAAAAAGGTTGTTCTGCAACCAATTTCCGTGCTACGGCTACATATTCACGACGGCGATCTAATCATCTACGCTGAGCAGTAAAAACTCCCCTTCTGCGCTGTCACCTTTTTCAACGACCGTCCATTTCTTACGTAGGTAAAAATCCATTGC
This sequence comes from Dyadobacter alkalitolerans DSM 23607, assembly GCF_000428845.1. Lineage (GTDB taxonomy): Bacteria > Bacteroidota > Bacteroidia > Cytophagales > Spirosomataceae > Dyadobacter > Dyadobacter alkalitolerans. The sequence goes on from NZ_AUAS01000020.1 coordinate 2,956, forward strand.
GCTTTGGTTGGCAGTCAGACATTTGAGTGCTGCCGGCCTGCCAATCACTTTCAAACAGGAATCCAACAAAGCAGTTCCTATGCCTTGCCCATGAAAGTCAGGGTCAACAAAAAGATGATGGATAAAATTACCGGGTGCCCACCACGAAACAAAGCCCACAGGCCTGCTCTGATGGACTGCCACCAACAGATTCTCGCCGATAATGGACTGATCAAAATCACTAAGTTGAAATTCCGAAGGGTTTACCCAGTAAAACGCATGGCGTCGCGATCTTAAAAAAACTTGACGCAATGCTTCCGTGTGCTCGTTGCTATAAGGTGTTATCAGAGTAATACTTATCATTGTCTACTGCCGTTATTTTTCCGTAAGATCATGCTTATAGCGTCAAACATGTCCAGTAATTTATTTAGAGCACCTTTGGAATGCAGCATCTCTGTTGAGTCAAGTGACATTTTCGTTACCTCCGCCGCGCGCCTGGACATTTGCTTTTCAAACGTCGTTATCGCCTCGATGATGGTAGCATGCTCATCTGATAGCAGTTGTGTTGCCAGTTCCATTGCGTCCTGCATGGCCATATTTACACCTTCTCCTGCATATGGAGGCATCCGGTGTGCCGCATCACCGATCATCGTCAGGTTAGGAAGCGGCTCCCAATGCTGATTGGTGGGATAATGATACTGTGGACGTGGAACAAACCAAAGCTCATCGCTGGCAAACAATTCCTGCCATACGTCGCTCCATAATCCGAAGGCATCTTTAAACCAGTTCAGGACCTGTTCTTTGTTTGCAAAAGAAATCCCACATTTGTCGACCCATTCTTCTGCTACTTTCAAGCCTGTGTAAAAAGACAGGCTGCCATCGCCCTTGGCGCTTAATATTAAGGATTGTTCATTGCCCAAAGCAAACACTTTTCCCCCTTTGGTCAGCTTACATAACGTCGGCGCGTTGGCATCTGCATTATACAGGTTTCCTTCCATGATAGTTATGCCTGAGTAAAGTGGCTTAATGTCTGTAATATATGGACGTACCCGTGAATTAGCGCCGTCAGCTGCTATGACGACATCAGCGTAAGCGCTGCTGCCGTTGCTGAAATGCAAAAGCCACCCCTCGCCTCTTTTCTGCATAGATAAAAAATGGCTGTCCCATACGATGGTCTCATCTGCCAGCGATTCAATTAATATATCTCTCAAAGGCCCACGATCAATTTCGGGACGATTTTCAGTCAGCTCGTTCGAGTCGTGGTCGTCAAATTGCATACTTGCGTGCTGATCGGTAACCCGGAGCTTGCCGGCGTGGGGCCGGTAACTGGCGTAAAACGCATCCATCAGACCCGCCCTTCGTAAGGCTTCCAACCCTGATTCTTCATGAAGGTCGAGTGTAGCACCCTGAACACGCACATCCTTATTGAAGTCCCGCTCATACACTTTCACCTGAGAGCCACCCATTTGAAGGAGTCGAGCCAGCGTTAAACCGCCCGGCCCGCCGCCCACCACTGCAATTGTCTTATTTTCTGTTATCATTGTTTGTCTCATTAATTATAAGACAAAACTAGCTGGGTGGAAGCGTGGAAAATTGTATAAATCGGTCGTTGTTGTTTTTGGCCAGTTCTTTGGGTACCACACCAGCAAATTTTCGAATATCGCGGATAAAATGCGATTGATCTGCGAAATTTTCTTTTGGGAAAAGTTTGCCTGATTTGATATGCCCGAAAGAAGACCTGAAACGCAACACGCTGCAATAGGTTTTCAGTGACATACCAAAAGTATCCCGGTAGTAGCGGTTCATTTGCCTGGCGCTCCATCCGACATTTTCCGAAAGCTCTCTTACGCTCATGCCTCCGTGCGAGCTATATATCAAATCAAATAGCCTTTTCTTTCGTGGATCCATTTCCGTTTTGAGCATTTTTGATAGGACCTCTGTCAAAAGGCCAGAAAAGTGTCCGAGGTTCTCGAAATGATCCAGGGTATCATTGAAATAGTTTGCCGGAAGCAAGCTTATGCTATCAGGCAGAATCGGTAAAAAACTTTTAAAAAAATACTCGGCCGCCAGTGGGCGCAAGCTTATGCAAAACATGCTGAATCCGGGCGCTATCTCAACTTGTGAAGGCTGGGTTTCCAGACCATGTAAAAGGATATGCTGGTGATTTGTCGAAGTAAAGCTGACATCCAACCGACCATCCGGCAGGATGACCGCAGGCTTCTTATCATCAGTTTCATTCGCCAGTCTCCAAAAGCTTTCCACCAACGGTTCCAATGCCGGGATCGGCTGAACTGCTTCAAATTGGATACTATCCGTCATTTTTCCCAGAGACTAAAACAATTGCAATATCGATGATAAAACCTTATCAAAACAGGTTTTCAATCAACAGTTCTGTGTTGATTTAGCTCAATGTATTACATTTCATGGGAGCGGGCAATGCGTGTTTTAGGCCGATCAATTCTTACTGTATCCGTTTCCACAACAGCACTGCACTCGATAAATAACTAACTTCCTGGAAATATTCAGATGTAATGCAACCAAACAACAAAAACATTTAGAATACTCAATGATGAAACGACTTCGTATATTAGGTATTTCAGGCAGCTTGCGTTCAGACTCGACCAATACGCTCGTCCTGAAAACCCTGGCAAAATGTTTCCCTGAAAATGTAGATTACCAAATATTTGATGGTTTGGATAAAATCCCACATTTCAGTCCCGGACTTTCAGAAAATGAAGGTATTATCGAATTTAAAACTGCCATTCACAATGCCGATGGCATTGTTATCTGCACACCTGAATATGCATTTGGCATTCCGGGCACATTGAAGAATGCACTCGACTGGACTGTGGCAACGGGCGATCTGAATGAGAAACCCGTGGCCGCCATCAGCTCTTCTCCGCTCAATACGGGTGGCGACAAAGCCCTTGCTGCCCTGCTGCTGACGCTTACGGCCCTGGGAACAAAGAAAAACGAGCAAAGCGCCTACTGCATTCCAAACGTAAATCACAAGATCAACGTATTAAAGCAACTCGATGACGAATTAACGCAGACCGGACTGCAGGCGCAATGTGACAACCTGTTAGAAATTATTGCCTCAAGGGAAATTCCTTAAGGCGTCGTTTTAACACCTTACTCATTTTTTAAAGAGTCTACCGGATTCATTAGTACTGCTTTAAGGCTCTGGTAGCCTACCGTCAAAAGAGCCAGGCGTTACCGGTTTGCGATTTGACTATTTGTTCAAAAACGGACAAATCGTTGTTCACTTGGGGACAGGTGTAGCTGCGTCCGGCAATTCGGCCATTAATCTTGCCGATGACTAAATCTTAACCGTATTAAAATGGAAGAATTCGTTAACTTTTTGAAAGCAATGATATGGATTGATGACCTGGATCTTCAACTGGTGCTTTCCCGGTGTAACGAAAGGTTAGTTCCTAAGGGAAAGCTGATTTTGCGGAAAGGTCAAATCGCCAATCAGTATTTTTTTATCGTATCAGGAGGGGTCCGCTTCTTTTATCATCTGAACGAGGAGGAAAGAACGACCTGGATTTGTTTTAAGGATGAGTTTTTTACAGAGATTTCCAGCCTTAACCCACAAAAGCCATCCCGCTTTAACATTGAGACCATCGAAGAAACCAGGCTGCTTGTCATTGACAAAAAGGATATGGATTTCTTATATGCCCACGTGAGCGTCTGGCAAGAGTTTGGCCGCAAAATCTGGGAGGCAACTTCGGTCAGGACGATCGACCAGATCCTGAATTTCCAAACTCTTTCCGCCGAGCAGCGTTATTTGGAATTTATGAATAACCCTGAGTTTTTACAAAAAATACCAGTCAAACAGCTCGCCGAAGTCCTCGGGATTACACCGAATGCATTGAGCCGGATCAGAAAAAATGTCCGATGATTACCGAATCTACCAAATGATAGATTTGACGCTGTCCTGACACTTTACATTTGAGCATTGAAAATTAAAACCTACTTGCTCAATGGAAAACACAGTGATCTCTCCAAATCAATATACAGAAGAAGAATTAATAAAGCACTTTCCTGGCTTTACCCATCACCATGCAAACGTGAATGGCGTAGAGCTCCATTATGTCGATGGCAGCAAAATGGGCACGCTTGACCGGGCTGTCTATGCTTCCGCATACAACGAGGCGGCAAGTATCCGGGCGTCCAATGCCTGGTACCAGACATTTACACAGGATATAGAAGACGCTAAACATTATCATCCCCTTGAAATGCCCGTGTTGGGGATCGGCAGCAATGTAAGCTACAACTACATGAAAATGGGTTTACCTTACGTAGCCACGAATGTAAAAGTCGAAGGCATATTGGATAGCGGACACTATATGTTCGAAGAACAACCGAAAAAAGTCATTGAACTGGTAAGCGGCTTTTTAGCATTCTAACCTCCCATTCCTAATTAAAAGTAATGGCCTGCCACCCACGGCTTCCAATAGGCCTATTAATGATTAAAATGATCTAGAAACGCCAGCGATCCGCTCTAAAAGGGGCGTGAGCTTGTCACGCCCGCATTGTCTAATCATTTTGTATATGAGCAGCTACCCGCTCCCGGTGCATATTACCCCAGTCGGACATGGAGGCAAGGACCGGCCTTAGGGTTTCGCCAAGTGCGGTAAGGCTATACTCCACCCTCGGTGGCACTTCGGGGTATGCCTGACGCTCTACGATCCCGTCATTTTCTAATTCGCGCAATTGCGCCACCAGCATCCGCTCGGAGATGCCTTCAATATCGCGGTTAAGTTCACCATAACGCATGATCTTGTTGGAAAGTCTGCATAGGATCGCAGGTTTCCACCTACCCCCGATTAGGCCTAAGGCATAGGCCATACCACAGCTATCAATAATTTGCTTTTCATTAAAAGCATTCGTGGAGTTCTCATTTCTTACATTTTTGTAAGTACCTAACAAATTCATAAGTACTATACAAATGTAAGGTATTTGGCAGAAATTTGATGCGTTAATGAATCACTAAATCAAATGAAAAAGTTAGAGAATAAAATAGCGCTGGTAACTGGTGGCAGCCGTGGTATCGGAGCAGCAATCAGCAAAAAATTAGCCCTCGAAGGTGCAACAGTCCTGTTCACCTTTTCGCATGCAACTGAGAAGGCTCAAGCAGTGGTGGCCGAAATCAAGGAAGCAGGCGGAAATGCAGTAGCCATTCAAGCAGATAGTTCCGACAGCCAACAGATTACGGATACAGTAAATGCCACCATCGCGAAGTTTGGTCATATTGATATACTCGTGAGCAATGCGGGCATCTATATTGGAAAGGCATTCGAAGACCATACGCTTGAGGACTATGAGCGCATTATGTCCATCAATGTGCGTGCCGTCTACCTGGCTGCGCATGCGGTAGCAAAACACATGTCAGCCGGTGGCCGCATTATCACCATCGGGAGCAATATGGCCGACAATTCATTGAGCCCGCAGACAACTTTGTACACCATGAGCAAATCAGCCTTGCAGGGATTCACCCGGGGTTTGGCGCGTGACCTGGGTCCAAAAGGCATTACGGTAAATTTAGTCCAGCCCGGACCGATTGATACCGATATGAACCCTTCCAATACGGAACATGCCAATTTCGTACGGAGCAGAATGGCCATTCCGAAATATGGGACCGGTGAGGATATTGCAGGTCTGGTGTCTTTTTTGGCAAGTGAAGAAGGAAATTTCATTACAGGCTCCGCGCTGACCATTGACGGCGGTTTTAACGCCTGACCGGATTTCTGTGCTGTTGTTATCTACTGGGGCCGTCTCAAATCAGATTTGGGACGGCTTCAAACTTATGAAAGCACAATAGATGAGCCATAGCAGAGGCACTCAACCAGCACGAATTTATCAATTTGTTCAAACCCCATTTGTGATACATGTATGCCCCTGGTGGACGAGTGCATTTGCAGCCAACTGCCCAAGCCCATCCACAGAGCCCGTAATAAATATTTTTGCCATAAATGTTGAGTGTCCCTTACAACGTCTTAGTAAATCAATCTTACTATTTTAATGCCTGGTCTATATCAAAATGGCGGACTATTGCAGTCCGCCGTACAATCTGCAACAAGGAAGTGGGCGCATTTGCAGCGAATACTTCCAGGTGGTTATCGAAATAACCAATTTGTGGCAAGGCAAGCCTGCCCTCGCTTTGCAATCAGACCTTGTTGATAGGTAACAGCAAGTTGTTTTTGCTACGGAAAGCTCCGCATCCGGAAGACCAGACCCTGCAAAGGACTGAATGAGATTGCGCTGCCAAGTTAGTGGTTGGCAGCGTACGCGCGGCAAAATTAAGAAATGGTAATATGGAGCCCTTACTGACGATTTATTTAATATACCCTTAATATCACATATGCTATTTTGCAAGAAAACCACATATGGAGATTTTCTTAATGGTACTTGGCGGGCTGGGCCTGTTCCTGTTTGCGATCAACAATCTTTCTGATACACTCAGGGAGCTTATTGGGCATAAAGCCAACAAATGGCTGGACCTTTTCACCAAAAACCTTGTCACTTCCGTCATTACCGGAACGATCGCAACCATTCTGCTCGACTCTTCGTCAGCTGTTATAATTATGACCATCGTCCTGGTTAATGCAGGCGCATTGACCTTTCGTCAGTCGCTTGGAATCGTCATGGGAGCCAACATAGGAACAACATTTTCCAGCCAGTTGATTGCCCTGGACATAGGCCAGTACTCCCCTATCCCCATTTTTCTGGGACTTGTATTTAGCTTTGTTTCAAAAAACGAGAAGATTTCCAAGACTGCGCGTGTGGTGCTTTTCTTTGGCATTCTATTCTTTGGGCTCTATACCATGGAGCGTGCTGTTGAACCACTGAAAGACCATGAGCAATTTTTATCCTGGATGGAAAAGCTTGATAGCCCGTTTCGCGGCACAATGATCGGCGCATTGGTTACGCTGGTCATTCAGTCTTCTTCTGCAACGGTGGGCATGGTGATTACCTTGGCCAAGAAAGAGCTGATCCATTTGCCAGGCGCAATCGCAGTTATGCTCGGCGCAGAATTGGGCACATGCTCTGACACACTGATGGCTACGATCCGGTCTGATCGTCAGGCCATCAAAACCGGGCTGTTCCACTTGTTCTTCAATATCATCTGCATTGCCGTTGGCTTAGCAGTTTTTTCCCAGTTTGTTATCTTGATAGAATGGCTGTCCAAAAGCGCTGGCATGCAGCAAAAGATTGCCAACGCCCACATGATTTTCAACTTTGCCGGGGTTTTGCTATTCCTTCCTTTTATCCCACTTGTTGAAAAGTTGCTAAACCAGTTGTTGCCGGAAAAAAAGAATCTGGCCAGAGGGGTCCAGCCGCCTGCTGCGGGCTAGAACAAGCGCACATGCTTCATAACGCTAGAAATCACCTGGCTGGACATGAAATTAGTAGGCTTTCGTTGGGTTATGAAGAAACCAGGTGCTATTACCTGGATAAATTACGACCTGGTTCGCCTTTTTAACAAAGCGTTATTTTCAGAAAAGTTAAAAGCGCTGGAAAGCTCGGAGTGAAAGACCTATTTTGATCTGGTCATGGATGAATTTTCAAGCCACCCAACGATCACCGTTGTATCAGACTAATGATGGCATCAAATCCAAATAACTCAGGTGAAGGTCCGGGATGGCATTTATATCTTTCTCTTGCAGTTTGCCTTATAGCCATTGGGATGTTGTTTTACACTATTCAAAGGACAGGGCTTTTTCTGTCTGAAACGGACGCTGCGCAAACTTCTGACCCATTACCCGGTTTGAGTCCAGCTTCCAGCGGCGTTCTCATTTTTAGCAAAACCAATGGCTTTCGGCATAGTTCAATCAGGCCAGCAATAGCGGCGATTACAAAGGAATGTACCAATAGGGGCTGGCAAGTTTATGCAACCGAAGATGTTGCATATATAGATTCGACACATTTAAAGCGGTTTAAAGTGGTGGTTTTTCTTTCCACAACAGGAGAAATCTTTAACAATCAGCAAAGGATAGATTTCGAAAAATACATCGAAAATGGCGGCGGATATGCAGGTATTCATTCTGCATCAGACACGGAACACCATTGGCCATGGTATAAAGAATTGCTTGGAACATTGTTTCGTGATCATACTTTTATTCCTCATAAGCCGGAAGCTGAACTGATTACCGAGGCTGTCACGCATCCGATAAACCAAGGCCTTCCGAAAAAGTGGCGCAAGGCGGATGAATGGTACAATTTTCAACAGAATGTACGCGGTAAGCCAGGATTTCAAGTCCTGTTAAGCCTAAATGAAAACTCCTATTTTTCGATATGGCGTAAAATGAATGGTGATCACCCGATATCATGGACGCATCAGATGCGGCGCGGAAAAATGTTTTACACAGCGCTAGGCCACAACGAACAGACTTTCAGTGACCCGGATGCAATGCGGCACATCATGGGAGGTATCCGCTGGGCAGGACAATTGCCCTGACAAACACTTACTATGCCCTAACCGGAAGATCGTTTGCACACAATTTAATAACCCTCCAATAATATAAGGTTCACATTTAAAAAGCATATTTGCTAAACGCACATTTAGCTTCATGCTTAGAAGAAACCTCTTAAAAACGCTTGGAATGGCCGTTGGCGGATGTTCAATCTCTGGGGCTTCCAACGCCTTCTCAGTGACTCCAAAGCGCGTATTACGGATCGCTCACTTGACCGACATTCACGTTCAGCCCCACCTTTGGGCAGGCAAAGGTTTTGAAAAATGTCTCCATCATCTTCAAAAACTGGAAGTAAAGCCAGACTTAATTCTCAACACAGGCGATTCGGTGATGGGCTCTAGCGGCATTTCAAGAGAGAAAGCTGCCAGAGAATGGGCGCTTTACCGCAACATTACCACTTCCGAAAATAGCATAGCGATGGCATCCTGTCTTGGAAACCATGATATCTGGTGCCCTGACACCACTTCCTTTACAGACGGGAAAAAGTGGGCTATGGATGAGTTAGAGATGACCCGGAATTACCGCAGCTTCAACCAAAACGGATGGCACATTATATTGCTTGACAGCATTCACATGCGACCGGAAGGGACAGGTTATTATGGCAGGCTTGATGAAGCGCAAATGGATTGGCTGAAAGAAGATTTAAATAACACCCCTACCCACACGCCGATTCTGGTTGCTTCACATATCCCCATATTGTCAGCAAGTGTATTCTTCGATGGTGATAATTTAAAGGATAATCAATGGGTTGTTCCCGGCAGCTGGATGCATACTGATTCTGCCCAGATCGTCAAGCTTTTCCACCGGCATAAAAATGTAAAGCTAGCCATCAGTGGGCACATACATCTTTTGGACCGGGTGATTTACAATGATATCGCTTACTGCTGCAATGGAGCCGTCTCAGGCAATTATTGGATGGGAAAATACAAGCAGACGAGCCCAGGATATGCCATCATCGATCTTTTTGATGATGGGTCTTTTTCCAATGAATATGTGCACTATCATTGATAACAGAAAGGTAATTTTCAAGCAATCAAGTTAATGTTTCGATAAAATACCGGCGCGTAGTTTTACCAAAACTAAACTTTTTAAAAATGAAGAAATTTTTATGCTCATGCCTGAGCTTTGCTGCTGCTGCCCTATTTAGCAGGTTTTAGCCGATCTGATGACTGATCTTTCAACCTTGTACCCACATGATAAGGCCGAAGGCATCGCCATCATTAATTCCACCACCATTGCCGTTGCCAATGATGATGATTTTGGCGTTGTTGGTGCAGGTTCTTATATGTCAAAAATCCTTGCATCAACCGGGGCAGTGGATCGCAACACCATCTATTTTGTGAAGCTCAAACAACCGCTTTGGTAGTGAATTGAAATAATTTGCTGCCTCAGATTCAGCAAAAAAAGCTGTGCGGCAAATCGGGCCGCACAGCTTTTTTTGATAGATATGTCGACTGTATTTTGGCTACCTGACAACGAATTTAACATGCTGCTTGCCCTGACCAGCTGTAACAAATTCAACATAATACAAGCCCGGCACCAACATTGTTTTTGTGTTCAACAATAATTCATGCGCCTGTTCGCCCCTTGTTGCATTCACGGCAATCTGCTGGCCAGTGATGCCGAACATCCGAATGGAATGAATATTGACATTTGAAGCAGATAATGTAAAAATCCCCTGGTTTGGATTTGGATAGATCTTATACTGTGCTTGATCAAGATCTGATTTTACTGCAATGATCCGCGACAATTCGAATGAGCCCTTGAAATCATTTTGTTTGAGCTTATAATAATACGTTTGTCCTGGTTGCACATTCACATCCGAGAAACTGTATTCACTACGCTGCTTTGTAGTCGCGTTACCTAATACAAAACCTATCTTTTCGAAATGTTTTCCATCCAGGCTTTTCAACACTTCAAATCCCATATTATCTTCTTCACTTGCAGTCTTCCAGGTTAGTTTATTAGATTGCCCGGCAGAAGTCCCTTCGAAGGAAATGTAGCTAACCGGCAATGCTTTATCCAATGACAAACCGATCAGAACAGGATCATGGTCAGCAGACCGGAATTGGTCGGCGCCATACAAGCTGCTTACCTGGGCCGCTGATTTGAACTCCGTATTGTAATCCAGTACATTGGGCTCGTCTGCATTAATGTGCCATTTGGCTGCGCCGGTCACTTGTTTGCTCAGTGAATTGCTGGCCAGTGCATGGTCGAGCGAGCCGATTTGCCCGTCAAAAACATAAGAATAGGACGTTTCGGGAAGCAGATTTTGATAGCCTGCCGCTGCCAAGATTGTGAGGGGATCTTCCTTGGCATATGCATTTAAATCCCCCAAAATCAAATAATCCGGGTCTGTGGTGCCAGTTGGTTTCGATGCCAGCCAGGCAGCCAGATCGGTTGCTTGTCTGCTTCGCGTACCATTTGAAAAGCCTTGTCCGTCACCAGCGTCTGCGTCACCGGCTCCGCCTGAGCTTGATCCTTTGGATTTGAAATGATTTACAACAATAGTAAACACCTCTCCATTTGAGTTTTGCGTAAAAGTCTGAGCCAACGGCCTGCGACCTACCAGGTCAAATGCTGCACTGGTGGTTAATGTGGCAGCATTTCCCGCAGGTGTTACCTGACTGGTTTTATAGATCATGCCGACCGTAATCGCGTCTGTTGAGATGGGAGCGTTTGCCCCTGATGGGTTCACAAATGCATAATCAGCGGTACTTTCCGGATCGGCATTCAGTCCATTAACCAGGTCTTCCAGCGCCGACGTTGGTGTCGTCCCATTGTGCTGGATCTCCATCAATCCGATCACATCTGCGCCAGACCGGATCAGCGCCTTGATGATCTTGGTTTTTTGACGTTGAAATTCTTCTGCTGTGTTAGCGCCCCGGTATGCATCGCCACTTCCGTCAAGGTTTACAAAATAATTCAGCACATTCGCACTCCCAATTTTAAGAGATGACGATCCGGCCACTGCGCCGCCCGTTAGTGCAGGTGGCGTGTTGGAACGGGCATTCGAGGATTGAAAATCGACTCCGGTGGCGGTCTGAATGCGATATCCTTCCAGGCGCTCATCGAGAATGCCGATGATGCTGGCAACCTGATCCCCTCCGCGCAAAGTGTTGGACGCGCTGAGCGCATTTCCGCCACGACCGAAGATAATCGGGTCCGGGTTTTGCCGGGTGCTTCCGTCATCGAGCAAGATTTGTCTTTTGGCAAGTTGTGACAAATAAGCACTATAACCGGCTGCGTCAGGCGCATTGAACTGTGTAAACTGGTCAAGCCGTGCGTCGGTTCCTGGCTGGTTACCATCACCTTCAACTGAAAGTAAAACCTGTCCATAACGTCCCAGCTCGAAAAATTCAGTGACCGTAAGGTTCCCGGTTGTGGCACTTAGCTCGGTCAGCATGCCTTCGTAGCGTTCGAGATCTGCCACATTTGTCACTGGCAATTTCACTGCAACAGGAGCCGGCAATGCGGCCGGGCCAAGGTTTGTAAAGCCCGTTAATGTTTTGATTTCCGTCAAACGCGTGGTAACCCCGCCGGTGGTGCCTATAAAATCGAGAACCGTACCCGTTAGATTAACCTTATCTCCTGTGTTTGGCGTGACCAAACCAACCGGGTCAGCTGCAACATTATAAACGAAGATGCCTTCCGATGTGGCCTCGTCTGAGTCCGCATCAGCATCTTCTTCCTGCACGTAAAAACCATTCAAGCCATTCGGACCAATGAAAGTGCGCGTCACCACGCCTTCAATGGTGTATTCTCCTGTTAGTGCCGCCAACTGCCCGCTTCCCTGAATAGCATGGATTCTGGTCGCCGTGCCAGCAGGCGCACTGGTGGTGAAAGTCCAGGCAGTAACATCCGTTATTCCCGAAAAGTCATTGCCCGCTTCATCACTCAGTGCTCCCGCAGGTAAGGTCACTGCGTAAGACTTGCTGTTCAGTAAAGTAACGCCCGAGATGGTAACGACCGCACCGTTTACACTAACATTAGCCGATTGAATGTCGACTGACTGCGTGGTGTTATCAGTCGCATTGGTAATGGTAAATGCCCCAGTCTTTTTTACAACGTTTTCGGACAAAGTCAACACCAGATTGCTTGTTAACTGCACATTGGTTGCATTGTCTGGCGGAGAAAGCGAGCTGATCACGGGCGGGGTGACATCCGGTCCGGATACGGTCTCCCCGATGGAAACATCGTCTAATGCAATGCGGTCACGGCTACCCGTCAGTCCGACAGAGGATTCCCAGTAAACCCATCTCAGCTGCACCAGGTCCTGATTTTCCAGAGCAGCGGGAAGCATCAACGAAAAGGAGGCCGCATGCCCGGCTGCATTGCCTGCTGATGAATAAACTTCGGACGCAGTCCCCAGGTCTGAAAAGTTGCCACTGTCTCCAATCCGGTATTGCAACGCCAGGCTGTTGTCCCGGCTAGCTTGCTGCTGGATCGTGCGCGTCGTCCATTCGACCTGAATGTTGGTTTTTCCGGTTGTATTAATTGAAATGACAATGGCACCGGCAGCATTTGAGCCGGAAGCCAGCATCGCAATCCCATTCTCCCCATTCGTCCCCGCACTAAGCCATCCACCCGAAGTGCTGTTGGTTAAATAAGGCAGGTCGCCAGTAGCCGGGCTGGTCGTCCTGCTCGTTGGGATAGCCGCGCTGGAAGTCCCAAACCGGTGCGCAGCCACGCCTTCCGGGAGTGTGCCACCAGAAATTTCCGTATACGTAAATGGCAGAATTTGTGCCGGTGGCGAGGTTTGTGCAAATGCACCCGGAGCCACGACAAAGATCCAGGCCGAGCGCAGAAATAAACCGATATGCTTGCGGGATAAAATAGGTTTCATAATTATTGGATCTATTTGTTGATGTAAGTTTCAGCGAGGCAAATCACGCTGTAATGGTTTCAGAATGCCCAACCGTAGTAGCAATTGTGGGCGAAGTAATGCTGGCAACATAGCGCCATTCGCTTACAATTTGACTGGTGCTGAATTTGGCCATTACATATCCCCTTCTCGATGCATCCAGATATTGCAGGTCGTCCACAAGCAAGGCCAGCGCCTGCTCAAAACCGCCCAGCGAAGCTGGATCGGCGCCCAAATATTCTTCAAAACCAGGTGAAGTAACCGACGGGGCTGCCAGTTCCCGGCCTGCCTGGGATTTATCATTGGCGTTCAAATGGGAATACCAGCCATTGTGTGAATCTCCGGCTAATGCAATGAGCTTTTTGCCTTTTGCCATCGCATACACCGTTTCCCGCTCAACCGGATACCCATCCCATGCATCCAGATTATACGGCAGTACCGTTTGCACCCGCGCTTTCTGCTGCGGTGTTAATGTTGGATCGCTGGCCAGCAGACGCGCTTTTAATTGGGTAAGCTCAATCATTAAAGTCTGGAACATTTTGAATGTGGCTGGACTTGCCGAGCCCGTTGCATCCACTTCACCCACGATTTGAACAATGGCTAGCAGCAACTCAGCGGGAACATACATTTTCCCCATCAAAACCTGTTGTCCCAACACCTGCCACGCACCTTTGCCGGAACCTATGGCAGAACCAAGCCAGTTGAGCTGCTCTTTTCCCAGTATTGTGCGGTTTGGATTGACCCAGTCTTTTTGGAAAGCAGCGGCGTCCAGTCCGGTTTGGGTAAAATAATTGGCGTAGGAAAGCTGCTTGTCCCGCCCGATGATGCGTGTGTCGAGCATATGCAGGTCCATAATGTTACCAAATGAGAAACTCCTGTAAATCTTCTCGTCTACCAGCGTCCGCACACCAATGTATTCGTGATAGGCCTTGATGGCCCGCTGTTTTCTATCCTGAAAGCTTCCTTCGTTCTGGTTGTGATTTTGGGCGCCTTCCTTGTATGCATCATTGGCCACTTCGTGATCGTCCCAAACGCAGATGAATGGCTTTTTCTGATGCGCCAGTTGCAGCTGGGGATCGCTTCGGTATTGTTTGAAACGCGTGCGGTAATCGTCCAGGGATAGGATTTCATTCTCAGGCTTGTGAAGGCGTCCTTGCGCAATGGTGTCGGGATTGGAACCGTACTTACCTGCGCCGTATTCATAAATGTAATCTCCCAAATGCAAAACAACATCCGCATCCGAGGCTGCAATGGCCCCGTAAACATTAAATAGCCCGGCTGGATAATTTGAGCACGAACAAACGGCAAGCTTTACCTCATCCATCTCGCCAGCCTTCCCCAGCGTTTTGGTTTCACCTGTCGGCGAGACTACATTCGTATTTGTGATCGAAAACCGGTAGTAATATTTGGTGTTCGATTTCAAGCCGCTGATATCCACGCTGATCGTAAAATCATCATCCATGGAAGCATCCACCATTTCTGTTTTAATGATCTGGGCAAAACCCGCATCGCTGGCAAGATCATAGGTGAGGGTAACTTTTTGCGAAGATGCGTTTGCGGGGGTAACCCTTGTCCAGAGAATGATCTGGCTGCTGGTCGGATCAAAACTAGCGACATTATAATCAAAGCTGCCATTCTGATCGGGGTCGTTGGGACCTGGAATATTGTGATCGGTGCAGCTGCCGATCAGGACGGTTGATAAAATAACGCCTCCTGCTCCTAGCACCGAGCGTTCTAAAAATTTCCTGCGGTTAATTGTAGTGTTGCCTTTCATACAGCCATGGATCAATTGAGATTAATCCATAAAGCTACTGCACGTGTGTTTCCAGGGTGTATCCAGAAGTTTAAGTTGTTGTTAAGCTATTTGCATAGTTGCCTACTTGGCATAGCTATTTGCGTATTTCCTCGGCATGGGATTGGCGTATGTTACGAATTATTGTGTACAATAAATGGTAACATCATGTATATTAGCATATAAGGTTTTATAATAGCGTCTTCCTGCACATCAAGCTCAGCATGATATTGCGCCAAAAGCATTGCTTTCATAATGATAGCATATAGCTTTTTTCATATTATTTGCTCCAAAGGATCAGTCCCATCTATTAGGATAAATATGTCTTCAACCGTTTTACCAAATACTCTGGCCAGCTTTATCGCCAGAATGGCTGACGGCATGAATTTTCCTGTTTCAATAGCATTAATCGCTTGGCGAGAGACATCAACCTTTTCTGCCAATTCGCCCTGAGTCATCCGGACAATTGCACGTTCTACACGCAGCGTATTATCCAACCGTTGGTTTCGAGCTTTCAATTTCGGTCTGACTGGAAGAAGACAGCATAATAATATCGCAGAACGTAGGTGACAAAGAAACTGCTTAGCCCAAGCCCTAAAATACTTACCCATGTATTAATGAGTTGATAACCAGGTGTAAAGTAAAAGAAAGCAAATAAAGCCAGCATGACAATGAACTGAACATAGATGGCAAACTGGATAGACTCTAACCGGACTTTATAGAAAAATTCATCTGGTTCCTTCGCTAGAAATAAGGCAATAATCCCAACGACAACTAAGCACACTGCACCACTTAGGAATGTTGCATTAATATCCCAAAAATTTGCAGGGTATGGATATGACCCGTCGTTCATTGCCCGCTCGGGTTGAAGGATTCGATAAAAGTTGACTAAGCCATTATTAGTCGCGATCAGCATGCCTGTTAATCCAATAGATACAGCCAGCAAACCTTTTGCACGGTAGTGAGTAGGCAGTAGTAGTTTCATTTTTTGAATGTTTAAATGTCCCTTAAAAGTAAACAGAAGATTACTTTATGTAAAGTTTTATTTACAGTTTCTTTTTGCAAACCCATGCTGACTCAGTTCGGCTCTCTTTTATCCCAATTGATCTGAATCAGATTGCTCGCCTTGTTCTGTTTTTAAATCTTTGCTTTTAAAAAAGCTATGATCGTTAAAAACACTCACATTTTCGACGGAAATCCAATAGGCAAAACTTCGGACATTCGTATTTCAGATGAGGGATTGATCCTTCAAATTGCTAAAAACCTTGATGCAGCAGATAGTGAAACTGTCATCGACTGTGCCGGCATGATTGCGCTTCCTGGACTCACCGATGCACACCGGCACGTGTGGCAAGCTCCTTTCAAAAGTGTAGCAGCAGACATGATGCTCATGGAATATCTCAACCGGGTTGTTGGAGGTATCGGTGCACAAATTAGCGCACAAGAATTATATCTGATCAATTTGTACGGCTACATCCAATGTGCTCAAGCAGGGATTACCAATGTTTTTGACTGGTCGCACATCATGAATTCGCCTGAACACGCCGACGCAGCTATCCAGGCAGCGGCAGATTCGGGACTGAATGTACTATTTTTCCATTCTACATCTGCTCACGAGCGGGACAAATACTGGAATCACAGCACCGCCCCCCATGATCAGGATATCGAGCGCTTGGCAGCCATTTACAAAAACTGTTTTGCCAATGTTCGCCTTGGTATGGGCATTAGAGGGCCCGAATTTGCAACAATGGAGGTAAATAAAATGGATATCCAGCAAGCAAAAGCGCTGGGTATCCCCGCATCTATGCACATCGGCAGCTCCATTTTGGGCAAGATCGCCAAACCGGTCATGCAGCTTGGCGCACAACAACTATTGAGCAGTGACCTAAATTTGGTGCATTGTTGCACGCTATCCAAAGACGAATTCAAGCTGATCGGTGAGGCAGGATGCCTTGTAACGATGACACCGGAAGCCGAAATGCAGACTGGTTTGGGAGAACCCGCAGCCGGCTTTATTGCAGACATCCCTGGCCTGAAGTGGTCGGTGGGGATAGACATTCCGACATCTTCTACGGACAGCCTTATGTTCCAACAGCGGCTATTGCTGCAAAGCTACCGCGCAATCGTCAACAACCGTATAATTGAAAAAATGGAGTTTCCAGTGCAGATGCCGTACAATACGAATCAATTCTTTTTTGATTCCATGGAAAATGCCAACCAATTTAGCGGCATGAACACCTCTGCTCGCATTCAGGTAGGGGCAAAAGCCTGTTTTTCATTAATTAAATGGGAAGATCTGCGCAACGATGCTTTCGCTTCAAATCCTGCCTTCTACTATTTAAGTGAAAGTAATATTGACTCAATTGTTCTTAATGGAAAGCTTGCAAAAAGCAAAGGACAGTGGCTGCTGCATGATCTTGATGAGCTTAGAAATAAGGTTAATGTCATTGTGGCCAGGACGATGAAGGGTTTTTAAACGCTCTTGCGTATGCCAATGGTCGTTATTAGTAACTCTAATGTTTGAAAAATTATGAAGTTGGAGAATCCCTTGGATTTCGGATGGGAAATGAAAACACTGAATTCCGCACAGACTGACTTTTCGATCACCGAAAATGGCGTTCTGCACCTGACCATCGAGCACGAAACCTTGGAAGGTATCACGCCCCGCATGCTCGAATGGTGGTTTAGAAATATTGGAGGAGACATGGAGTATAAAGGCAGAACTTACTCAAAATACCGCGTGTGGCACCCGCTGGACCACATTCATTGGGAATTAAGCAAAAATGTGCGCAAGGACAGAAGTGTTGGCGTAGGTTCCTATTTCCGCATCGTGGAAGCGTTTGGCAGAAACCCGGATTTTGCCGTAGATAGCGTTGAAATGGTCACTAAGCTCGACGACACCGGCATTAGGCTTGTAAAAAGGATATTTGGGTTGGAGATATTTAGCCTTGAACATTGGTTTGAGCCCGCAGGTGATTGCCATTGTGCTTACCGCTCGTTGATGATCGTTGGATATGAGAGCTGGTTTGGGAGATTTATCATTAACCCTATCATCCGTTCATGGATCTTTACGGATGACATGGGATTTGCCTGGCTAAAACACAATATTGAGGAAGTAGGTAACTTCGAGTTTTTCCTGCCAGATCTATATCGAAGCCATATTGGCGACCGCATGTTGAAGGTAAAGTAATCTTCCTAAATGTTGGCTTAATGATTTATCCACAAACAGGCGTTATGATTAACATAGCGCCTGTTTTTTTAGTTATATAAAGCAATCCGTATGCTAGTTTGACAGTAATATTGAAGCAGCATAACCACAAAGAAAGGGAAGAACGAAGCCGCTCTTCCCTTTACTGGACTACAATGAAATATCAGTGCTTAATGATGCGATGGGTGAATTCAATACTATCCATTTCAGAAATGACCACATAAGTGCCCGGATTAAGACCAGACACATCCACCGGCTCCGCACTTATAACTGTTGAAGTTTTGACTAACAGACCTGTGAGGTTGTAAATGCTGATTTTTGTTTTGCCGTTGTTATGGCCAAGGTAAAATTTGTCAATTACCGGATTAGGATACAGTGTTACCGCTTCCTTTTCTGCGGCTATACTCACGACCCTGCTGTAAGTGAACGTTCCATCCTGATCGACTTGCTTCAACCTGTAATAGGCGGTCTGTCTGGATCCGTAATCCGTGTATTTGTAGCTGCGCAGCTGGTTACACGACAAACTGCCCATCATCCAATGCTTGTCCTTGCCCAAATGTAGCATTGGCCTGATACACCTGGCCATCTGCGGGCAGAGCGCTCACCGGAGTGCCCTTTCTGGCCACTACAAGGCGCCGTGCGCCGCTACCTTGTTTCCAAACAGCACGCAGGCTCGTACCTTCCACCTGCTGAACGCCAAGCTCAGATGCTGGCTTGTCTGGTTCAAGTGGAATCTGGATTTTAACTACCTCGCCGGGCGCGTGATAAACCGGCGCGTAATAGCCGTTAAAATCAGAGATTTGCGCATAATAAGTCATTCCGGCTTTTAGATTGGTGACTGTAAAAGCATTGCCATTGGTGGAGCTTCAAATGATATAATTACCTGCCCCGAGCTGGCTACCTTTTCCGAAATCTTTGTTTCCACCAGCATAGCGCACAAAATCGGTGGGCTGCACAGTTACTGGTCCGTCCTGGCGCATGAGGATGATCCGGTTTTTACCTCCCAGACTATTGAAAACAAATGTAGCCGATGAACCGGTAACATCAGTGAGTGTTACCTGCGAATTCTGCGTCGGTCTTTCGACCGTATTGACCTGGCCTGCAAAGTATTGATCTTTCAAATAATAGGCATAACCAGCCGCATCCACATCGTAAGAGTAAATCCGGAAGTAATAAGCCGTACCAGCTTCCAGGTCGGTCACCGGCGTAGTGTTCTCACCCGAATCATGCACCCCAAATTCTCCTTTCTGGCCAGGATAATCCTGCTGGCACCACCGCCCGCCTGCAATTCGATCTTCACCGAGGTGCCGGTTACATTGGATAAAATAAGCGATTTGGTCGGTTCCGTTGGCGCCTGGGCGCATAGCGTATTGTGAATGCCCAGGATTATGAGCATTGTCAATTGTAGTATTTTTGTCATGGTTTAAGTTGAAATTAATGTCGATTATTGAGCTTTTGAAAACCAAAAAGCACCAGCAGACAACAAATGAGAAGCCCGATAGTTGCGGGGAAAATAATTGAAGTTCCGGCATTTCCTGCGCCGTCAACAGCCCAGACGATTTTACCTGTTGCCATCAACACCAGCACTGAAAGCCCGGAGTAAAGACTTCTTTTCCAGAATGCCAACGCTAAAAGCATAAAGGATAAAGGCACTAGTGAGGCAAGAAAAACTTTCGCGAAAGTCCAGTTCTCTTGCAGCCAGTCTTTTTCAAATTGCAGGAACTGTTTGATATTATCCGGGACGTCACTTGGAGCGGCGAACCAAAACATGCTGGTCAATAGCAAGAAAATAGTCCCCATGATCCCTGCCAAGCTGTGCATGTAAGCAAAGTAGCAGAACGGGACCAGAAAAAGCGGCCGGATAAACCAGCTTGCCTGGTTCTGGTGCCGTTCATATACCCACAAAAAAAACGGGTCGCTGTTGAAAGCAAGGGCAACGAAAATAATGATGAGAAGGGCAAAGCCAGCAGCCAGTTGACTGTCCCTAACTTTGTTTATCATATCAGAACGTCACATTGTAGAGTTTTTCAAACTGCTTTTCCCTGGACGATGCAGGGCTCATGCGCAAAAGTGCATTGCGCAGTTTGGCCAGCAGCGGGTTATCAGTCTGCGCAATTTTCCCGATCATGCGCGATTGGCGGATCACATATTGGGTCCTTTCCATTCGCTTGCTTTCAAATTCTGCAAACACTTTTTCAAGTGGCTGGTCTTTCTTTAATTCCGTCAGCAATGTCGCCGCATCTTCAATCGCCTGGCAGGCACCCTGTCCCATATTAGGTGTAGTCGCGTGCGCTGCGTCACCCACGAGCAAAATGTTGCCATGTGCATAATGAGCAAGCGGCGCAAGGTCGTATATATCAATGTGTATCAATGCTTGATGAGATGCCTTGCTTAGTATTTCGGGAATGGGATGATGAAATTTGCTAAACCATTTTGCAAGGTCCTGCGCACCGAATGCATTGAACACCGGATTATTAGCAATCGACCTTACGCATGCAAACCAGTAAATCTTCCCATCATTGAGCGGAACGATGCCAAACCGGCCCGACGTATCCCAGGTCTCGGAAGCACCGTGTGCCAGTGAACCAGCATCCTCGACAACGCCGCGCCAGCAAGTATACCCAGCGTAGCGTTTGACATCATCCGCAGCGATTTTACTTCGTAACAAGGAATTGATACCATCGGCCACAATCAGATAATCGGCCTGGTAAGCAGTACTATCGGCAAAATCCAATGTGATCTTTTTCCCAACGCGCTCTATGCCGATGGCCTTTTTGCCTTTGATGATTGAAGCCGGATCAATGTGGGCAAGCAATGCTTCATGAAGCGTGTGACGGTGAATGCTGAAATTGTCCAGGCCGAATTTCTCACTGATTATCTTACTGTCATTTTCAGAAATAATCTGCCCTGTTCGATCCAAAATCCTGAAATACGGAAGCTTGCGGCCCAGCGGGATAATGCCATCAGCGATACCGAGTACATCCAGCGCTTTTATCGCATTAGGCGCAAGCCCCAGCCCGGCCCCGACCGGTTTGAGGTGCGGGGCCGCTTCAAAAATCGTGGTTTCGTAACCTGCCTTTTGAAAAGCAATGGCTGCGGTCAGGCCTGCAATCCCTGCTCCTGAAATCGCTATTTTCATGATTGTTGCCTGTAAATGAATTCTGACAATTCAACCTGGTAACCACCGGGGATCTTGGTCACACTCATTTTGGTTGGGTAATAACCAGTCCGGGCATATTTGGCCGGTTGCGGAATGCTACGCTCAAACTTCCCTGTCAGCGCCTTTAGATATTCACCTGTAACCATAGGTTCGTAAAAATTCACTTTACCATTGTAGGTGCCGTAAATGAAGGTTTGTGTAAACGGAGCAGGATTTTGCGGGTTCAGTTCCGGCGAGGTGATATCCGCCCAATGCACACCCATTTTTGGAACACCGCCTGGTATGGGGATGTAGGTTTTGGGCAGATAATCCGGCGCAGGATAGGTTTTGTGCCCTGTTGAGTCAACTTCAAATGGCGGTATTTTATTTAGCTCAGCCTCGGATTCCATGTAAAAATGAAAATCGAAATGCGCCTTGGTATAGACGTTTTCCGGAGGATGGCCATGTGGGTTCCAGTCCATGGTGACGTGATCAAAAACAGTGGCGCTTTTGTTTTCCGGCAATTGTAATGTGTAAATGATACTCTCGGGTGCATCGCCGTGGCCGCCGTGTTTCACCCGCCCGCCCGTGTGCATCTCAGGGATGGCAGCTTCGGTAAGCACAATTCCCGCTTTGAGTGGCTTATGATCGAAAGTCGTTTCGATGTAAGTCCAGGCCTCCCCGTCTGCTACCTTTACTTTTCCGCCTTTTAGCAGAACCGGATCCTGATTGATATCGTGATCATTTTCACTACACGAAGACAAAGCGATAGCTGCCGCTGCCAGGGCAGCGATGATTGTTTTTTTCATTTGATTTATTTTTACGGCTATAAAATTTGATTAAATGTTTCCGGCTGTTGCAGCTGATGTTATTCAGCAAACCGGCTTAGTAAGCATTTGCTCCTGCCAGCGAAAGTGAATGAAGCAGTTCTTCAAAACGCCGGGCGGGCAACTCCATCTCTGCCATAGCAATCAGCGATTGGAACAGATAGTCAGGTGCTGAGTGCTTTACACCTTGCAGCCATTCGCGAATTTCGAAATTATTGAGCGACCGGAACATCCACCTTGCTTCAAATTCGAGTATGTCCTGTGGTACGCTGGCGATTATTTGCTGCTCAACGTCTATAATTTCTTCATCCCGGTAATTGGTCCATAATATCTCATTCATGACCTGTTCCTCCTTATTGAAAAGCGTGAGGTTGAAAGCCAGAACCGTTTCAAATGCCTCCGACACTGCCTTTCCTCTTTTAATCTGATTCTCCTGATTAGCTGCATATTTAAGATCGTCGACAGCCAACCGCACACGCTGCGCCAGGAACTTGCTTTCAATATGTTGCTCGCGAAAACGACGGTCGATATCAATGTTATATTTCTCGACTAGTGGGTGAATGTAACCACCCTCATGCTCGATGTGCAGGTCCAAAAGCGCCAGTGTTTGGGTGAGCTTATCAATGATGTTTTTAGTCGCATCATTATCGACGAAGTTAGTGTGCTGGATATCCAGTGCGGTTTGATAGGAGATCGCTTTGAGCGCTTTGTGAATGGAATTAAAAATGTTATATCTCATGACTGTTTTTGAATTAAAATTTTAAATGACGCCATTTCCGGATAGGTATCATTACTTATTTTCCAGGGTTACTTTCTGCTCTAATTACATAGTTATCAATTGGTTTTATGGTGCTTAAATAGGTGAAAATAGCTTCAAGGTCTTTTTCTTTCATACCCGCATACATAGTCCAGGGCATTGGGGTGTTTATATCGCCCGGACTCAACTTTTGCGGCACGTAATTACTATCGGCATAGGCCTTAAACCGGCTCACGAACATTTCCTTGGTCCATTTCCCAATGCCTGTTTCCTTGTGTAGCGTAATGTTGGGCGAGCGCAAAATGCCATTGGGGCTACTGAATTCCATCCCCCCACCGAATTCGGTCCCTGGGATTACGCTGCCCTTATCCGTCTTGCTGTGGCAATCCACGCAGCCAGTCGCATTGACCAGATATTTGCCATAAGCCACCTGGTCATTCTGGGTTGGAAGCTTGGTGAAGGCGGCCTTATGCGGCATGGTGTTAATGATAAAGTTGACGGGAAAATCAGGTTCAGACTTTGGTATGTCCTTTTGAACTGACGGCAGTTCCCGGATATAGGCGATGATCGAGTACACGTCTTCCTTATCCATTTGACCAAAACGGTGGTAAGCCATCACCGGAAACAGCGCTTTTCCATTCTTATTGACACCGGTCGTGATTGCTTGGAAAATCTCTCCGTCGGTCCAGCTGCCGAGTGCATAGGGCGTAATGTTGGGCGCAAAAAATTTGCCTGGAAAACCCATTTCCTGAGTAAAGGCCTCGCCGCCAGCGCCAAAGCCGCCGCTTGCCATCGGACCGGCATACCTTGACCAGTCACGTGTGCTGTGGCAGTCCATACAAACCGCTACATGGTTGGCCAGATACTTTCCGCGTTCAATTCTGGCGGGCGTTTTCTCGATCTTAATGTCCGGCGCAGGGCCAGTGTCGGGCAATGCAATTTTCACATAAGCCATGGCCAGGCCAATAAGGATCATTACGCCGGCAAGGATTCTGCCGGTCATTTTCAGTGCTTTCACTTTTATTTTTTTGTTTTATTTATAGGAATGCCACCCTTGTTGGTATGCTCGTCAACAACAAAAGATTAAAAAATTTTAAATAAACCGAACGCCTATTTTCCCAGCCAGTGCTTAAAATCAGACACTTTCTCCCTGCTCACAATCACTTCTTTATCATGTTCGGGTTTTAATTTCAGCACAAGTCGGTGGCCAAAGTAATCACTGATTTGTTCGAGCGAATCCGGTGCTACGAAAAACGATCTGCTGATCCGGTAAAAATCCTGTGGTTTCAGCATTGTTTCCAGCTCATCCATGGTATAATCAACAACATACCGCTTGTTGCTATACGTCCTGAAAAAATTAAGTTTATCGTCAGAATAGAAATAGGCGATTTCATCTACATTGACCGAAACCAGTTTTTGAACACTTTTGACCAAAAACCGTTTCCTGTAGTCTTTTACATTAAGCCGCTCTTGCAATTGTGCTGCCAGGTTCTCAACATTGACTACAATCGGATCGCCGCTTTGAGAAGTCTTGGGCTTTTCGATCCAATTGGAAAATTTATTTAATGCAACTTCGAGTTCCTCTTTCTGAACGGGTTTCAAAAGATAATCCACGCTATTTACCTTGAATGCCTTCAACGCATATTCATCATAGGAAGTTGTAAAAATGACCGTGCTTGTCACTTCTGTCCGGTTAAATATTTCAAAGCTTTGGCCATCGACAAGTTCAATGTCGGCCAGAATAATAT
Source organism: Dyadobacter alkalitolerans DSM 23607 (assembly GCF_000428845.1). GTDB lineage: Bacteria > Bacteroidota > Bacteroidia > Cytophagales > Spirosomataceae > Dyadobacter > Dyadobacter alkalitolerans. Next base: position 27,750 of record NZ_AUAS01000020.1, read on the forward strand.
CTGGCGCAGGATTCGTTTCCAGCCACGTCACAGAAGATTCCACGCTGTCGGTAACGCCCACAATTTCGATATCCTTTTTGATACTCAATAGGGAGCGTTTCAATTTGGCCACTGCCAGATCTTCGTCTTCGATGATGAGCACTTTCATATGCATTTATTCGGTTAATAGGTTGTTAATAAGTTGCCAAGCTGCCCAGTACATCCTGATTTGCTTCCATATCAGCGCGGTCAAGCAGGCTAAGCCGTACACGAAAAAAATGGTCATCCTTCTCAATCACCAATCCAGGCTGGCTAAGCATTTTATATTTGACCGCAATGTTGGACAGCCCCACTTTATTGGACGAAATGATGCCTGGTTTTTTTTTCAAATTATTTTCAACGACCAATCGCTGCTGGCTGTCAACCGAAATCGAAATAATAAGCGGCTGCCCTTTTCTTGCCATATTGTGTTTGACTGCGTTTTCTATCAGCAGCTGCAATGATAGCGAAGGCAAAAGCCGGTCCACAAATGGGGCAATATCAGCAATACGCAGGATTACCGCTTCGCTGTACCTGATGTCGAGCAGCGCCATATAGGATTGTATAAACTGCATTTCGTGCCCCAATGTCGAGAGTGCTTCCTGGTTGTTGCGCATCAGATAGCGGTAAACTTTGCTCAACTCATCAAGAAAGTATTCCGCCTTTTCAGGATCTGTCGTAATCAGCGATGACAGTGCATTTAAATTATTGAACAAAAAATGCGGATTGATCTGCCGGATCAGGTTTTCGAATTCCTGTTCGTGAAACTGCATTTCGGCTATTTCCTTCACTGCCAGGCTTTCTTTCCATCTCTTGAAAATATAGTCTGTCTCACAAAGCGTAATCCCAATTACTGTTACAATGATCCCGATGATCGAGCAGAAGACGAAATGTTCCTGGTTGAAGTTGTAACCGAAAATCTCAAATGCATCAAAACCATAAAAAACCATCGCCATGTTCACCTTTACCACTACAATGTCCAGCATGATAAGTGATATAATACGTTTCCAGATATCACTTAATGTTGTAAAGTAGCCCGCCAGGCGCTGGATCATACTGAAATACAGATACCAGAAACAGATCGAAATCACGCCAATAATGAGCGTTGAAACTGCATAAACTTCTAATTCAGCAAAATACCTTTGCCCGTATAATTGATAACCTGCCGTTGTAATGATGATGGGAAACATCACCAGCAATGTGAGCCATTCAAGAAAGGAAGGTTTATAACCGGCCATCTGCTGTTTTTATGTAATGCTAATTTATCTAAAAGTTGCGTTAATAATAAGCATGCTCAAAGTTGGAATATTCTTGATCGTTTGACAACCTGAATCCGATCAAATGGGACAAATGCAGATGGGTTGCCCGAAAGTCCCGATCAAAAGTCAGCTTGCCAGGGCAAGTGACGCATCGCTGGGAGCGCATGGCTTGATGGACTGTATCATCTCCCAATGATCAATAATTTTATTCTCCCGCATACGTAGGTAACGGTATCCACGGACGACACTTTTCTCATCCTGCTGTGAATCCCTGCGAGAGGAAAGCAGGCTGAAACGGATTACCACCAGCTCACCTTCGCAGGTCAACTCTTCGATCGACGTGTGGTGCCTAAGCTCTTTTTTTACGGCCTTTAAATACAGAATGAGCCCAAATCTGTTTTGGCAAAATTTTGGTAGAGAATGGTCGCGGAAGTCAGCATGTAGGTAATTACTCAACTTTTCAAACCTTCCCATGTTCCAGATGTCTTCGATAAAACCGACGGCACACTGTTGGTTTAAATTTTCCATGTTCTATTGCTGTAAATGCATTCAATTAAGTGGTATTTCAATGATTTGGAACTCTGAGTTCCTGATGATCTTAACCGGTTCAAGATCAAGCAATCTGAATTTGTTAATCACATTATCCAGGTTAGTTTCTACCTGCTCTTGCTGATTATCGATCTTTAATGCGACAGTATGATGTATTTGCAGCCCGGATCCGGCAGATATCACGCGAATGTTGAGCGGTTTGAGTTTGCTGATCTTATTGCGCCCCAGGATATGTTCCACCAAAAGCTGCACCGTAAGCGGCGGGATACGCTTTTCCATTGCATCTGCTGTTACCTGAATGTCAAAACTGATGGCAGAACCATATCGGACTTTCAGAATATAAAACCATGACCTGATAAATTGAAGTTCAGTTTGTAATGGCACAAAAGCTTCCTTATCACCTTTAAGCAGGTAACGGTACACCTTACACATTTCATCCAGGAAGGTCTCAGCCTTTTCAGGGTCTTCGGTAATCAGGCTCGATAATGTATTGATGCTGTTGAAAAGAAAATGCGGGTTCACCTGCGTTTTCAATCCTTCCAGACGGCTTTTGGCATAAGCTGTTTTCAACTGTTCGGTCTCAGTCAGTGTAGCTTTCCATTTTTCAAAATTGGAAACACCTTCATGTAAAAAAGTCGATAACAGATTCAAACCCAAGCCCGACACCAATGCCCAAATGTAGTTTGCTGAACCGATTTCAGATACAGCCAAATACATTTGACCATAAACCCAGAAAATGAAAGTATTTACCAGCGCAGTGAGCGGAAAAAAGCAGAGCAATGAAATGAAAATCCGCTTCATTGTCTCACCGTCTTTCGGAAATTGTTTTGACAACACCATGGCAACGAGTGTGTGCAACTGCCAGGCCACCACTTTTATGGCCAGCGTCAGGCAGGTAGCCCCCAAAAGCAAGGGTAAATGGGTGAAATAAGAATTTAAAAAAATAAAGAAGTTTAGCAGAACTGAATAAGGAGCTAAAATGCCGAGCATCAGCTGATATTCATTAGCAATGTACTTCGGCATTTTCATGGTCTCTATTTTTTTACAAAAATAGTATCAAAACAACATTGCTAAAATCGCTTTACGACAGGTTGGGAGAAGAAGCGAATGAATTGGGATTTTATAGACCGTTTTCGTGCCTACGGCAAAAATGACAGCCACATTAATCATCAAATGTCCCAATTAACTAACTGAATGTCTCATTCTATCGGGATTTGCTGCTTTCCGATATTTCATAGCTGCATATTTCCAGGCTATTCTGGTAAACGGTTATCCGTCCCGTAAAGCAGAACGAGGATCCAGCGGAAGTCTGGAAACAACTTACAGTTACAAGGGTTTATAATTTTAAGAACAATTCCAGGTATAACAAGGCCTTCGGTTAATTCAATCCGAAGGCTTTTTACATTTAGATGAAGTACCACCTATCTTTTATTGAGCTTGACTATAGTCTTGACCAACGAATTTTTGCTGTGATCGGGAAGAAGGTTAAACTTGATCCAGAGCCTGTTATCCGTCTGGAAAACAACTTCCCATTCATCGGTCTTCTTGTTTGTAAGGGGATCTCTGATGATAATAGCCTGATCTTTTTTATCAAAGTCCCAGTTGTAGGTGTGAATTTCACCGGGCTGATCATCCTCACAAAGATCCAGGCCAGCATCTTCCAGCACCTTGCCGTTTTTGGCAAATGTAATCAGGTTATCTTCGTCGCAAGTTTCCAAAAGATCCATCAGATCAGTTTCTGCTCGTCCGTCATCATCAATATCCAGGGGCGTTTCAAGGTCCCATGCGTCTATTTCCCACTGCTTGTCACTAAAATTCTCCTTGCGGGTTGGAAGGCTCAAATCTGCCTCCTCACAAGAAAACACTGCCGGAAATAGCATTGCAATGCACGCGACTTTAATAAAAGAATTGTTTTTCATGGCCAAAAAAGATGTTTAAGTAAAACGAAAAATTGATTGTTATCGAATGACAGGCCAGATCTTCGATAGTCTCGTTTGTTTCAATGGAGGCTGCATAACTAGCTGAATTTCTGGTTGTCAATCGTAATTATGCTGCAAAGTTGTGCCCTTGACAGTTGTTTGAAGAAACAGAATCGGACGAAGTGGGACAATCAACGAATTACCTGGCGGATGTGGCGACAGGAGTTATTGGTTGCTCTTTTTAAAATGATATGAAAAGACCAAGAGTAAAAATTTGTTGCATCAGCAGCGTTGAGCAATCAATAGAAATACCTCTATTTCTTGCGGGCGGAATAAATAAAGAGAACGTCAGACATGCCATTGAAGCAGTTCAACCTTTTGGACCAGACTTTTGCAGCAGCGTTCGTATAGACGGGAAACTGGACCCGGCAAAACTCAAAGATTTCTTTAAGGCGATCGACTTTTAAATGCGGTTAAGACTAGTAATGCAAGGTTCTTACTATTCCGGTTGGCTCTACAATTCGGTGTACAGTACTGACATTTCGTGGTCCGATATATGCATTTAAAGATTTTTGCATTTTTTCATGAATCCTCATTTCCCACCTTTGTGCCATTGGAAAATGTACTTCGCTGCATTTCCAATGTAGTCTTATCAGTAAACATATATTTAGCCATGAATTTAAAGGAAACCCTCACCTGCGCAAGCCTGCTGGTGGCCCTGCTTGCCTGTCAGAATACGTCAGAATCTACATCCGGGAAAAGTACGCTTAAATTAACCTTTAACGGAAAAACCAAAACCTACAATGACGCCAGCATTTCCGAAGGAAAACTTGGATCCATCGAAAGCATTGGGATCACCGCGGGCTCTGACGGGTCTGATTACCTTTCATTAACTGCTTACGGCTCACAGGCGGGGATTTATCCTTACAAACAGGACATTAACAACTACACGCAGGTGAGCCAGGTTGAGTACAAGACAGCCGGGACTGTCTTCAATAACTATTTTGCGCAGATTTGCCCAGACAAATCCGGCTACCGCTCTACGAAAGGAGAGATAAAAATCCTTAAATACGAGGCAGGTAAACATGCTATGGGCACGTTTTCAGGGGCATTAATTGATACCAATGGCCAGGAGCAATGCAATCCCGACAGCGCTTCGTTCAGCGGGGAATTTGACATTCTAATAGATTAGGCAAACACACTTAGTGAAGAATCAATGTTAACTGAAACCATTCAAAAATCGATAAATAAAAGCGTACTATGCTGGTGGAAAGCACTTTTTAAATTGACGCAAGGGCTTTTTCCATTTTCTACCATCATTAGAATCAAGGTTGAATCTGCAAACCAAATTCTTGCTCCCAGATATTTGCCGTGCCCCAAGACCACGGAAGAGACGCGATACAAAAGCGCTTTAAAAACGTATGGAATGAATCGTGAGCTCTAATCATTGTTGTAACGAATTAATATCATGAAATACAATATTATATGGCTCGTACTGCTTTGTACGTGCTCACAATTCCTCCATGCCCAATCCCTGCGATTGGCCTATTTTGGCGAGACGGTTTCACATTACGGTCTTCGAGCGGCTTATGAAAAGCCTATCGTAACGTCAATATCTGCCCGCAATGCAAAACGAATACTTTATGGTTCGCTGGGTGTTGCCGGATACAGACATCCTCAGAATCACATTGGTCTGACCGTATCGCCGGAGATAGGTTTTCGCCGGATCGGAAAGAAAGGTGCGCTCTATGAATTTTCACTTTCCCCGGCCTACTTTCGATATTTCCTGGAAGGAAGAACCTACGAAGCCACCACGGACGGTGATTTTGACCGGGTGCGTTTTGCAGGCGGAAATGCATTTATGCCCACTGTATCGCTTGGCCTCGGCCACGATTTATCAGTTCGTAAAAAAGTGTCGCTTGCATGGTATGTAAAGCTGAATCTGATGCAGCAGCGGCCTTATAACACTTCTAACCTGATGCGCTTCGCCCTTGAAGCCGGAACATTAATACCACTCAAAAAATAATGAGACTACTTATAAAACTATTCATGATCTGCTCGACTATCGGGCTGATCAGTTGCAAAGAAAAGGATGCGCAGCCACGCGAAGATGCCACGCTTTTCCTTCGCCATAAAGGTGCTAATATGCCCATCTGGGTCAAAGGAAACAAACAGCCCAATAAGATCGTGCTCTTCGTACATGGCGGCCCTGGTGACTGCGCGATGTGTTATCGATATTACCTGAAAGAATTGGAAGAAGATATAATGATGGCGTATTGGGACCAGCGTGTGGCCGGTGCATCTTCGGGCAAAGTTGATCCTGCGACATTGCGTTACGCACAATTTGGGGAGGATATGGAGCTGATTGTAAAATTATTAAAAAAGCAATATCCCAACGCGCAGGTATATCTGCTTGCACACAGCTTTGGTGTTGAACTTGCCTGGCAATATCTGACCACAGGCGATAATCAACAGCAGGTTGCCGGCGCGATGATGGTCAATGGAATGTTTTCCTACTATCGCTGGCTTTTTCAGGTGCGGGAGTGGGCATTGAAACGGGCCAAAGAAAAAGGCAACAAAGAGGCCGAAGATTTTCTGACGGCTAATCCGGTCACCCTGCAAAATACCGGAACTGTGGATTGGGAAGGCATTTACCGCTGGATGCACAAGCTGGACGGCAACCCGGTTTCGCTGTATTCGGACATGAAATATGTAATCAATTACGCATTTGGTTCGCCTAATACGGCACTCGCGCAGTTCACCCACAGCAAAGCCTATGGTTATTACGGCGACATCGAAAGCCGGACATTTGAAAAGGGGACTCTGCTGCAAAACGTCCGAATTCCAGTCGGCCTTTTCTGGGGTGTCAAAGACGGGATTGTGCCCCTTGAGATTGGGTTGGAAAGCAAGGAACTCTTGAAAAACACACAGGTAACCAAGGTGACATTTGAGCAATCCTGGCATGAACCGTTTATTACTGAAACCAAGGAATTTACCAATGCTGTACGGACATTTGTTGGAAAATAGCGGCTTATTATGAATGCGGTAAGTCCATACTAAGCACCTATACAGATAAATCATTCAGGTAAATAACATGCAATCCCAGATTATATCACTGTCCGAAAAAGACTTTACCGAAATAACCTCCTTATGGGAGGCGTCGGTGCGCGCGAGCCATCACTTTCTTTCAGAGGCGGATATCCAATTTTACAAACCATTGGTTCTTAGTGAATACTTACCCATTCTTAGTCTTTTTGGCATTCGCCATGCATCCGGCGAGATTACAGGCTTTGTTGGAGTTGCAGAAGGTAGGATTGAAATGCTTTTCGTGCAACCGGAGGAGTTTGGAAAAGGCATCGGCCAGGCACTATGCCGATTTGCTGTTCAGCAGCTCCTGGCCTGCCAGGTTGATGTCAATGAGGACAATCTGGAAGCCCTAAAATTTTACATCAAAATGGGCTTCAAAGTTGTCGGCCGTTCTCCGCTCGACGCCAGCGGAAAGCCTTTCCCGTTATTACATTTGAAAGCAAATGATTGGCTGAGTTTTTAGTTTTAAAGTGAATCAACAATGTTACGATCACAATGCTATCATTTACCATTTTACCAGATTCCGGGCTCGAAGATCAAATTGATTGCCTGTTCTCAAATTACGCGGAGCAATATTCACTCATTGAAATCGCAGCTCCGATGCTTAATGCCGAACTGTTGTTTTCACTGGGAGATGAATTTAAGATTGGAGACAAAGTCTTCAGTAAAGTAAAACAAGGACCTGTCGAGTTTTACCGGAACCACCCCACCGCCCAAGCTATCGAATCAAATGGAGAGCACTGGACATATGGTGTAATATTTAAACCTTGGGCATTGACATTAATGGAGTGTTGCGGCAATCAAGAAAACCTATGCGTAAGCTAATACTTTATATCTCATGCTCCCTGGACGGATACATTGCAAAACCCGGGGATGACCTGAACTTTTTAAGCATTGTCCACAAAGAAGGTGAAGACTATGGTTACAAAGAATTTGTAACGAGTGTTGACACAGTGATCCTTGGTCGGAAAACGTATGATTGGGTTAAAAACTCGGGTTTCGACTTTCCGCATCGTGACAAAGACTGCTATGTGATCACAAGCCAGAACATGCCCAAAGACGGAAACATCACCTTTTACAACGGTGACTTGCCCTCTCTAATACGAGATTTGAAGGCAGGGCAAGGGAAGAATATCTTTTGCGATGGCGGCTCCGAGATCGTCAATCGGCTGCTGAAAGATCAGCTGTTTGATGAAATGATATTATCAGTCATCCCTATCCTTGTTGGCGATGGTATAAGGCTATTCAAAGACTTCCGTCCAGAGCAAATTGTTAAGCTCCAATCAGCCAAGCATTTTGATACCGGACTTGTCCAACTTCACTATCTGATGAAATGAGTTGTTGTGGGCTAAATTCATTAGCCGATCAAGGGCTTTCTTTATTCGTATTAACCAGATCCACAAGTTGATGAAGGGGAAACATTGTTGTGTATTGGATACAAGGGTGGCTCCACCTAGTAGCTGACAATAGTACGATTAACGTTGTCAAGCACATAAACATACTAAAATAAGCTCTCAGATTGCTGAAACTGCTAAAAGTAGCTAAGAGCTGCCTTACTGCACCGACCTTACATGTATCACCCCGACAACCTAAACTGATCATACTTATGTTCGACCACTGCCATACTCATTCAGAAATCTTGAGGGATCACATTAGATTAAGATGTTGCTCATCATCGTCATCCGGATATGCAAGGGCTTTTCAAAAACCCGACGTTATTTGTGATTGGCTTTTCTACCCATAGAAGTATCGTTTCTGCTTAGGCTTTAACCGAATATTATCAGAATATCTGTCAGCAAATTTATGATATATAATTTTACTTTATATATTAGCAATTATACTCATTTGGTAGTCTTACATTTATGAAAAGGATCATCACTATATTTTTTCTAACCCTCAATACTATTGTCAATGCGCAGCCTGCCAGCAAGAGAGAGCATCCGGGCAATGGCACAAATGCGGAGATTTTGTGGGATAATGATGGTGTGCCGCATATTTATGGACAAAGCCTGGAAGCCATGTATTATGGGTTTGGTTATGCGCAGATGGCGAACCATGCAGATTTGCTGTTGCGGCTTTACGGCCAGGCGCGCGGCCGCGCTGCTGAGTACTGGGGGCCGGCATTCCTCGACTCGGATAAGATTGTGACACTTTTTGGCGTACCCGAGCGTGCGAAGACGCATTACGCTCAGCAGGATGTCACCTACCGCCGGTATTTAGAAGCGTTTGTTAACGGTTTGAATGCCTATGCGAAGGCAAACCCCCAATCCATCGGCAACGAATTCGCCCAGGTCTTGCCCGTCACAGGCACCGATGTCCTTGCGCATATTAGCCGGGTCATTTGCCTTGAATTTCTAGGGGCAGGTGAGGCGGGAAGGGCGCAGGTAAGCCCTCCCGGTTCAAATGCCTATGCCATTGCACCATCAAAGTCTGCATCCAAAAAGGCAATGCTGGTTGCCAATCCTCATTTACCCTGGGACGGGTTGTTCCTGTTTTTCGAAGCACATCTTAATGGGCCTGATTTCATGGCATACGGTGCATCGCTGGTTGGTCAGCCGGTGCTGAACATTGCTTTCAACAACAATCTGGGCTGGACTCATACAGTCAACACCATCGATGCAGCCGACCGTTATGCGCTCACCCTGAAAGACGATGGATATATGCTGGATGGCATCAAACAAGCATTTGAAACCAAGCACATACTACTGAAAGTAAGGCAGCCGGATGGAAGCCTGAAAGAACAAGCCATCACCTGTCGTTACAGCAAACATGGCCCGGTGATGAACAGCAAGGATGGCAAGACCTACGCCATGCGGTTTGCCGGACTGGACAATGCTGGGTTGGCCGCCCAGCATCATGCCATGGCTGCCGCCAGAGATTGGAAGGAGTTTGAAACTGCGCTCAAACAGATGCAGTTGCCCATGTTCAATGTCATTTATGCGGATAAGGCGGGCAATATTTTTTATTTATTTGCGGGAAGTATTCCAAAGCGCAGTGAGGGCGACTGGCTATTTTGGCAAGGCGCCATTGACGGCTCTTCTTCCAAATTGATCTGGACGCAAACCCACGGCTACGATGATCTGCCCAAGCTATTCAACCCGCCAACCGGTTTTGTCCAGAATGCAAATGATGTGCCTTGGAGCTGTACCTATCCTGCCCTTATCGATCCGGCAAGATATGCAAGTTACATGTCGCCCATTGGCCTTCCGCTGCGACTGCGTCCCCAACGCTCGATCAATCTGATTAAGGATGATGCCGCTATTACTTTTGACGAATTGATTAACTATAAGATGAATACGGGCCTGGAAGCAGCGGACCGGTTCCTGGATGATTTACTGAAAGCCGTAGACCAGCACCCGGATTCGTTGACTGCGGCCGCCGGCAGGGTACTCAGCTCGTGGGATCGGACAACGAATGCAGATAGCAAGGGTGCCGTTCTTTTTACGGCTTGGTTTGATCAATTCAATCCTGGAATGGCGGCAACCGGCTGGGACCCGAAGCAACCTGTCAGCACGCCGCGGGGACTAAAAAATCCAAAGCAGGCGGTTGAGCTGCTTGGTAAGGCAGCTAAAAAGGTCCAGGAAAAATACAGAAGGCTGGACGTTGCCTGGGGCGAAGTAAACCGCTTTGGGCCGGATGACAAGAATTACCCGGCCAACGGCGGCTCAGAGCAATATGGCATCTACCGCACGATTTACTTTACGCCGGACCGTCAGCAACCGGCCAGAAACCGCGCCACTTCCGGTGATACTTATGTGGCCGTCACAGAGTTTGGGGCGAAGGTCCGCGCGCAAGTTTCGCTAAGCTATGGAAATGCTACGCAGCCAGGTCACAAGCATAACGGCGACCAGTGGGAAGATATGTCTGCTAAACGACTGCGCCCAGCTTTGCTGGAACGGAAAGACATTTTAAAAAACCTGGAACATCGGCAACAAGTCAATATGAACCGTCCGGAGTCACAAAAATAGTCAGCAAGCGAAAATTTCGCGCCCAAATAGTCAAATTTTCTAGTGCAGTTTCTAAGCTCGTGAAGGAATTTGCTGTGTAGTATAGTGAGTATTGATAGGCTTAATATGATAGGCCAGTGAGTAAAAAAAACTGCACCTCAGTTTTGAGGTTTTAACCGTTAACCCGTTTGAAGCAGTTTCAAAAAAATGGATTGGTCAAGCGTTTGTCAATAACAGTATAGCGTATGCTACTGGAATAGGTTGTCGGAAGTACTACATCAAAGATGCTCCCATCTATTTTAAGGGTTATCGCCAAGCCGAATGTATTTCACTTTATATCATTATATAATGGCAATATGCTGACCTACTCATAGAATTTGTTAATCTTTTCAGTATATTTTTTCATATTCGAGGTCAAAATTTCTTTATTGTCTGAAAATCCCTGAATTTCCACAAACGGGCTCTTTTTGCTTTTTCTCCAAGTCCCAACAATTTCATTCCCTGATAAGATTATAGGTTTAAAAATACCATTCGCAATTTTTGAATTATCCAAACCAATCGGTAAAGCGATATCCCTTCCTTCTGAATATCCAACTGTGTACTCATCATAACACGGTAATAAAGCGAAAGTATTTTTTGGGGGAATCTTAGCTTCAATCTCGAAATGATAATATTTTAAATCATTCAATTCAAAATATACTAGCTGCTCACCCAGTTCAGCAACCCCTATTTTCGAATCACTCATACTCAAACCACTCCACCAAGCAAAATCTTTTAGAGTCGCAGGGCCTCGTGATCCAAAGTATAACTGAGCAAGTTTGGTTATGGCTTCGGGTTTTGAAATTTGGCCGGCCCTGGGTACTCGTTGTTCAAACAGAGCATACGTTCCGGTTCTTGCTCCGTTACATAAAAGCATTTCCAACTCTGCTCTGATAATGATCTGCGTTGCCAGCAAGTTACCGACCGTCATACCTTCCATCGATAGGCAAGTCATTATATCGTCTTTGGTAAGATGAGCAACCTCTCTGAATTTTTGCTCAATTATTTTCCATGTTTTTAAGAATAGTTCATCTGTCAGCCCTTCTTTCTTATCAACATATTGCGTTGCTTTTTTCACATGAGGTGCTGAAAGTTCCAGCATCCAACGGATATTTGTTTGATGCACCAAATGCCATGTCGGTCGCAAAACATGGGTCCGAATAATTTCGCCTGAGTTAATGAGCTTTTCAATCACACTTCGCTTAGAAGATTCCGTACGCAAACCCAGCGCCCAGAGTGCCATTGAATAATCTTGGGCCTGCACTGCTCCAAAATGAGCTACAACTTCACCAGGACTTTCAAAACGATTCGTTAATAAACCGTGATTAAATAAGCGCAGCTGTATGATTTCTTCTCTATTCATCTATTTTGAAAAAAATCTCTAATATCACTTACCAGCAAGGCAGGTACTTCCATGGCCGGAAAATGGCACCCTTCATCATAAAAAGTCCATCTATCCGGTTCGCCCATAAATGAAGTTAATTTTTTCAATAAAGATTCATCTTCTTTCTTCCCAAAACACGCTATCGCCGATTGAACTTTGGGAGCGGTCCATTGATTTGAGTCTTGCGAATTATCACCGCCCCAATCGAAAGCCATAGTCATATTTTCTGCGAGAATCGCTGCGCTTGATGCTCCTATATGGTTGAACCAGTATAGGGAGACATTCGTTAAAATTTGATCGATATCGATAGCGTCTTCCGGCAAAGTTTTGTCCTGATCAGACCATTCTTTATATTTTTCAATTATCCACGCCAATTGCCCGACTGGGCTATCTGATAACGCAAGGCCGATAGTGTGCGGTCTTGTGGACTGAATTTCCAAATATGCCGTTCCATCTTTTTTGTATTGTTTCATTCGTTCTAAACTCAGGGTTTCCTCATTTGTAAAAAATGAATTATCAGAAGGGAACATTCCAAGCCCTGCAACTGCAAAAAAATCTGAATTGATATGGGTACCAATCAAGTTGTAGGCCGCCACGCCCGACATGATACCAACAATGCCAGCGCCCATATCGCCACCATGAACAGCAAATTTCTCATAACCAAGCTCCTTCATCAATGTTGTGAATGCACTTGCAATCCTAACCATGTTCCAACCTTTATCTTTTACCGGTGTTGAAAAACCAAAGCCAGGAATGGAAGGTATAATCAAATCAAATGCGATTTGGTCATCACTTTCCGGATTGGTAAGCGGCTCAATAACCTTGATAAAATCCGCAAATGAACCCGGCCAACCATGAACCAGCATTAGTGGTGTAGCATTTGCCCTTGGGGATTTGATATGCAGATAATGAATATTTTGTCCATCAATTTCCGAGATAAATTGAGGAAATTGATTTAGGATTGCCTCTTGTTTCTTCCAATCAAACTTATTGAGCCAATAATCTACTAGTGTTATTAAATAGTCTAATGGCACACCATTCTCCCAGCTATTGTCAATCGCTGAATTAGGCCAGCGGGTGTTTGCAAGCCTATGATAAAGATAAGCAATATCGCTATCCGGAATTTGAATTGTGAACTTTTGCATGGTCTGAGAATTTTATTGTTAATGGATGTTAAACAAAATTCGCCATCACGCATTTGTCCCACGATAACAATTGTTAATAATCGCTATCGCCTGTTCCTTATTCGGCTTAAAGAAACGGATGTTATACCCAAAAAAGACGCTATATAGTGCTGGGGCACTCTTTGAAGGATTTTTGGGTATTGCGCTAATAATTCCATATATCGTTGTTGTGGGCTGTTTTTTATTCTTGACAGAAAGAGTCTTTCGATGTATAGAAGCCGTTGAATGGTCTGTTCTTCTAGGTTCAGCTTAATCAGTGGCGAATTTTCAATAATTGTGAAATAGTTTGTTTTGGTAAGGGTATGTACCACAGATGGTTCTAGGCTCTCAATGGAATATAGGCTGGGTTGATCGTATCTAAAACTCTCAGCCGATGAAATGCCCTCACCCTCAAAGAAAAATTGAAAAGTAATATCTTTCCCGTCATTATTGAAAGAAAGTCTAAGGCAACCTTTCTCTATGAAATAGATGTTTTTAGCAATTTCTCCCTCGTCTAGCAAAATACTTTTTGCCGAAATCTCTTCTCGCTTAAATAAGTGGCTGAATTTTTGCCATTCCAACTGTATACTCATCTTCTGCGTACTCATTAATTTAAAGATTGCTTAATTAAAAAAGTCAATTTGTCACAACATTGCAGGCAACCCGCCTGCTGAGGCCCTTTCAATATAAAATGCGTCTTTTGTCGTAAAAGGAATTTGACCTAACATCCTTTATGAGTAAGTACAAAATATTTTCACTGCTATCGCAACTTCGACGTGAAAACTCCGATAATCAGTCACTTTGCTGCTGGTATGGGTTGATTGTTCAAGTTGCCCTATCCCCTGGCGCCGCTAAACCTCTAGCCATCGCAACGCCTGTAGGGATGACATGGATGTGGTTCCAATCAATTCAGTAATATCTGACCTATAATATAATTTACTACCCAGGGTCTTTTGAAAAATATATTATTATTGTCGTCAGTTGCCATCTACATTATATGCAAGTTGAAAGATCTGTTAATTTATGGATATTCCTCTCCAAAGCACTCCACGATTCCTCTGAAATGACGCCAATTATTCCTGCGCAAAGTACGCCACCGATCTGATGAAAGTTGCCGGATTTTGATAGGTTTTTTGTGTTGGGTTCCATGTTAGAGATCCCGTAAAAGCATGGATTCCTCTTGAAAGTACGCCACTTATTCCTTGGCAAAGTACGCCACTGAGCAGAGAGTTTAACCGCCCATTCTCATAAGTTTAGGTACGTGTTACCTAACCGCTTATGGAATGGCCAATAGACCTCTGAGCATGCATAAATTACGGCAGATACTCATTTTTCTGAAACGAGGGGTATCAATTCGCAACATCGAAAAAGAAGTAAAAATATCAAGGAAGACCATTGGGCTTTACCAGCAGAAATTCCTGCAAACAGGTTTAGGGTTCCGAGAGCTTCTGTTAGTCAAGGACCAGCAGCTGGAATACTTGATCAATCAGGAAAAGACAGATGTACCGGAAGATACTGACCCCAGGAAAGTCCATTTCTACGGTCAGGTCGACTATTTTGCCCATGAATTAAAACATACCGGCGTTACCCGATTACTCCTTTGGAAGGAATATATCAGGGAAAATCCGGGTGGCCTTCAGTATTCCAGGTTTTGTAAACTTTTGCAGGATCACCTCAAAATCGCCCAGGCCTCCATGCATTTTGAGCACCATCCAGGAAAGGTGATGCAGGTGGATTTTGCTGGTGACCAGCTATACTATGTGGATACTGCAAGCGGTGAGCTCATCGCATGCCCTGTCTTCGTGGCGGTGCTGCCTTTTAGCGGATACGGATATGTGGAAGCATTGCCGAACATGAAACTGGCCCAGGTCGTAAAGGCCTTAAACAACGCGCTGGCCTATTTTGGAGGTGTACCACTGGGAGCAAAGTCTGATAACATGAAGCAGTGGGTATCGCGTAGCTCTCGTTACGAACCTGCATTTACCGACATGCTTGAACAATGGGCCAACCACAATCATATTGCCCTGTATGCAGCCAGGCCACATAAACCCAAAGATAAGGCCGCGGTAGAGAACTTTATTAAAATCACCTACCGCCGCATTTACGCCCACTTACGCAATGACACCTTCCATAATCTGGCCAGCCTGAATGCAGCCATTAAAGAGAAGTTGGCACTACACCATCAGATGAACTTCCAGAAAAAGACATTCAGCCGTCTGGAATTATTTACTAGCCAGGAAGCCCCGCATCTTCAACCTTTACCGGAATCGCCCTATCAAGTCCGGCACTACACCAAAGCCAAAGTCCAGAAGAACTACCATGTGGTCATCGGAGAAGACTGGCACTTTACAGCGTCCCCTTCCGCTACATCGGCAAAGAAGTGCGGATCGCTTACTGCGAAGATACGGTTGAGATTTACCGCGCGGCGGCCGCCATGATAATCAGCGGATTGCCCTGCACAGCAGGAATTACCGGAGCCACGGATATACTACCCTGAAAGAGCATATGCCACAGGCCCACCAGGTTGTGTCCAGACAACAGGGCTGGGACCCGGAATATTACCTGAGAAAAGCCAGCGAGAACGGCCCCAGCACCTACGAGTTCTTCAAAAAAGTCATGGATAGCAAACGAATTATCGATCAATCGTACTCCTCTTGCCTGGGCCTGCTAAGACTGATTAAGTCCTATGGGGCCGTCCGGATGGAGAATGCCTGCAAGCGGGCTTTAACAGGTTATAAGTTCAGTTACATCGCTGTAAAAAACATCCTGGACCATAACATGGACCTGATCCAGGATCTGGACAGCAAAGAATACCGTATCCTGAACACTCTAACCTGAGAGGACCAGCTACCTACAAAGAATAATCACTATAACCTGTTCAAAATGAATACACAAAACACCTTAGATCTGTTAAGGTCGCTCAAACTGGCCGGTATGGCAAAACGCTATGAGGCCGTTCTTTCATTGCCCGTCCACGAGCTGGTCGATGTCCATTCCCTGGTCGCCATTATCACGCAGGCTGAAATAGAATATCGGCAGCACGTCAGGACGTCAAAGTATCTGAAAGCTAGCAAACTTCGTTATCACGCCCTTCCGGAAGATATCCTGTGTACACCTGAAAGGGGAATTACAAGGGAACAGGTCCTGAGATTGTCAGACGGAATGTTCATCGAAAAGGGGGAGAATATCTTGATAACAGGTGCTGGATGACTTTGGGTTAAAACAGCTAAGCAACGATGCCAGGATCGCACTGCTGGACATATTGGAAGACCGTTACGGAAATGGCTCTACGATTATCACTTCGCAACTGCCTGTGGACAATTGGCATAACTTTATAGACGAGCCAACGCTTGCAGATGCCACCATGGACCGACTCTCAGCATCCGCTCACAGAATTGCTTTAACAGGAAAATCATTGAGAAAAAGAAAAAATCATTAAGTTTAAATTATCACTCTCGCTCAGTGCCGTTAGCCACTTTTAGGTGGCGTAGTTTGCGCAGGAATTAACGGCGTCTTTTGCCCAGGAACACTGGAGTACTTTCACAGGAATATCTAGCGTTGTCTGATTCTTCGCGATTATCATTTATGGCACATGAATTAGGTCATTATTACTTTGGTTCTGTAATCTCGCCAAACTCAACTTTGCAATGGGCATTCCTTGAAGGGATTACAGAGTATCTTTCCCTGCAAGCCATAAGGGACCTTGTAGGTAAAGACTACTATGACAGACAGATTAAGCGTTATGCTGGGGCCAGTAAAAAGATGCAAGATTTTGTGCCACTTAAGAACATAACGATTGGAAGTCAAATTAATCAGGATTATCGCTATAACTATGTTCCATTACTATTAACGGCTCTGGAGCAGCAGATAGGAAAACAACAAATATGGAATTGGCTCAGTACGGTGCTGCGTTCACAACACCCAGTTACTAACTATCAGTTTTTCAAAAAGAGCATACTTGACAGCGGTGTTGACGAACAAGTTTTTACATCTTTTGAAGAGAAATACCTTGCACCCCTTTCCAGCTTACAAGATCTTTTATACCTTTTCAGATCAACAAGTACACATTATTACTATTGGGGACTATCGAAAGAATCAGTTAAAAAGGGGGCTCCAAATAAACCGCATGCTTTTTACACTTCAATCAAAAGTATTCCACTTGATGACAGTAATCTTAAAAAAATCGCACAGCAGTATAAGTATTTTTCAATCCGGCAATGTAGACCCACTAACGAAACTTGTAGCAGTGATTTCAATACATATGACAATTTGGAAGATGCCAGAAATGCCCAGGCTAAATGGTTAAAAAATTTATCCGGAGAATATATTCTCAAGCAGGTTGATTTTCAAAGTATTCATTGGAATCATAATGCCAACTCTATTATGTGGACACGTACCTGAAAACAACCCGGGTGCATCTGAAGAACTCTTAGCGCTATTCTTTGTCCAGTTACCAAAAGAACCCCTATATGGCTAAGATTAAAAAATATATCTTGCTGATGATGATGCAGAAGATCGGTTATTACTGATTGACGCGATCACTTATACTTCCCCTATTTGCCGATCCGTAATGACTGCCAGTTAAAGTAATTAATTGCTACTTTGTCGGGCGAAGTGACTTAGTAAAATAATTGGCTATGCTAGTTAATGGAGCGATAAAGAAATACCCTATGTTATCGCTTGGATGGAGCTAGCAGGTTTAGAAGGTGTCGGATGAAGCCCAGCATTACGGCGCACCATGCAAACAGTGCGATGAAAATGAAAACTGATATGATGATTTCCAAAAACGGTAAATGCAAAGCCTCGTTTAATCTGATCGTGGATACGGTATACATGCCTAGTGGGAAAACGAGTGACCAATAGCTGGGATCGTAGCCTTCGGCTGTGACCGGCGTTTTAATTGCTTTGACAGCATGTTTCCAGATCCCCAGAATGATCAGCAACGGAATCCACCAGGTTCCCGCGGACCAGAACAGTAAAGTGAACCCTTTTAAAAAAGGACGAATTTCAATTAGAAGATTAAATTGATCAGAAAGCGTGATGAGTATCGAACCAGCCAAGGTCGTAATAGCTGTGGCTCCCATATTGATCCAGTAAGGCGCGCCCAGTTCGTCTGCATGAAGGATAAAAAAGGAAATTCGGTAAATAATCAGGGACATAATGTATAAGTAAAACACACATCCCACTAGAAAAAGGCACAAAGAGACGAAAAGAAATGTATTGCTGCCCGCAGCTACCAGCGCGGTGAGTACGGAAATCGCCTGGATTGCAACAACGAGCAGCAGCCAGCCTCCGTTGATGCCATCTTTCAGGCTCAGTTTTTCTTCCTTTATAGTTATGGAGAAGAGAAATCCGTAAGCGAGAAACAGCCATAAACCAGCAGCAATAACGAGCAGGACTTTTGCGACCGACAATAGTTGAAACACCAGGATCAGTTGGTTGGCAATAATGCAGCAGGCTGCTACAAGCGTCAGAAAACCGGGCCCACGCTGATAACTTTGGAAATCCGCAATGACATCTTTTTCATAAGCTGCAATGCGATATACCAAGGCAAAAACCAGAGACGTGAAGATCGTCAGATTAAGAAAGAGCATAGCCTTAGCGAGGAGGTCCCAACCCTTCAATGAAAACGCAACACCTAAAATGCCCGTAGCCATCGCCATCGCGAAATAGGAAGGCAGCATAGTCTTGGTACTGTGCCGTAAATTCATTGAAGAATATTAAGTGCTGGCTAAAAGATCAAAATATTCGTCATCCTCATTTTTTCCGCCATAGCCCTTACCAACAGTGGTATGTGACGTTACAAAGTCAATGCGTTCGATCCATTTGACCATTTTGTAGCCCAGCTGGTTCTCAATGCGGAGACGGATCGGCGCTCCATATAATTCAGGCAATGGCTTGTAATTCATCTCCCAGGCAAGCAATGCACCCTGCTTCATACAATTATCCAGCGTGTGCGTGTCATAATAAACTCCTCCGTACAATCCTTCTCCGAAAGAATAAAAAACCACGGTTTTCACGGAAGGGTCAGGCTTCACAACCTCAATTAATTTACTAATTGGCAAGCCGCCCCATTCTGCAATCCCCGACCAGCCTTGTATACAATGGTGCATGGTGATATTTTCCTCTTTACCCAATGCTTTAAGTTCAGCCAATGAAAATTCACCAGGATTTTCCACCAGTCCCCCGACTTTCAGCTTAAAATTCTCAAATTTGTCTGCCGCCAATGCCCGCCATTCCTCAGATTCCGGCAGTTTACCATTAGGCCAGAAATATGGCGATATGTCTTCTTTTTTATGAAAAAGTTTTGGTTCTAATCGGTTGATGGTCAGCGCCCACAATGTACCATTCAATAGCTGCTCTGCCCGTTGTAAAAGCCGTGGGCGTTTCCACGAAAGCCAATGTGCAGAAACAGCAAACAAGATCATAAAAGTGAGGATTCCTATGCCGGTATATAGTCCGGAGAGGTCATTTTCATTGTCAGTCCCGTGCACAATGTGGTTCATGTTTCTTACCAACCCGGTTGCAGCCACCATCACTACATGCACGATAGTGAATGCGACATAAGCAACCATCACAAGAAAGTGGACAGAACGCGCTCCTTGCCTGTTGCCGAACATTTTGGGAAACCAATGAAACCGGTTTGCAATGGCAGGCGACATCGCCATGCCACTGAGCATAGAGATGGGCGCCAGCACAAATACAACGGTAAAATAAGAGAGTTGTTGAAGGGCATTGTATTGGTAAAACCCATTTGGCTCAATCGGCATATTCAATGTTACATAATGAACAAAAATGCTCCATGCGTCCGGCAGAACCTGAAAGGAATCCGGCACAAGCCTGACCCAATGATCCGTAGCGAAAACAAGTATAACAAAAATAATTCCATTGAGCAGGAAAAATGGAACATTGATGAAATGCCAGCACCGCGCCAATCCAACTGTGTGCCGATACCCAGGGAGTCCCCAGATCGGGCTGATGTATCTGGCGTCTTCTTTGGCAGTAAATATCTTATTGGCCGGAATATCGACGGGTGTAAATTTAGCCCACTCGGTCCCCGGGGTGCTGCCGTTATTCCAGTACAACCTGGGGTGATCCGCTAGGATTGAAAGTCCGCTGCGTATGATGGTAACGAGGAAAAAAAAATTGACCCAGTGGCTCAGCCGCAACCACCAGGGAAAGCCGGAAACGGGGTTTGGATGCGGCAAATTGGTCACCGCCGGATCGGCCGGTAACCCCCAGATAGCATATTGAAGCCATGCAACTCCTATTGATCCCAATAGGGCCAAACCTATTATGCACCACACTTCTTTTTTTAAGCCTAGATAAGATCTGCGGTCGGAAGGATAGCGAACGGCTTTTTCTACGGAGGTAAAATTCGGGATCATAAATGATTCATTTTTCGGAACTTATAATAATGATAATTAAGTCTATTGATATTCAAAAATAATCTCTCTTACTGGATCCAATGTTATGAAGATGTACATCACATAAAACCTTATTGTTATTATCGGTTCAGGTATGGGTTTGCGGTAGCAGCTTTTCTCATTGTGTTTTCTATAAAACCTTTTAGGAGTGTATTTCTCAGGGCGAATTTCTCTAATATCACAATGTTGAAACTGCGCAGCACCGACAAAGACGCGGCCTTTAAACAGGAGTGCATGGGTGGCGCTTCTACCTTGGAAAAGTTGGGACGACTGCGTATGACGGTTGAAATTATGATCAAGCTTCTTAGTATGGACACGAAAATCAGTTCGGTGAATCGGCAGCATAAATACATTCATCAAAAATTAGGTATAGTACTTAATATTTGGTCTTAAAGCGTATAATTGTATGTACGCGGATAAGCTACCACATAGCAATTCTTCTACCCGGTCGTTTGGAGTAACGGATAATTTGAGTATGCCTCGTATCATTACGATTCGTTAGCACGAGTCCTTAAAAGTCTTGAGATGAAAACACCTGCAGCCATTTGGGTTGGGCTACTCGTATGGATAGTAGCTTGTTCAAAAACAGACAGCGACAATCCGGCTCCTACCAAGAACAGGGGGAGCATACTTCAAGTTAGCCCGGGACAAGTACTACCAAAAATGCAGGTCATTGCTAATGTTCCGGAGTTTTCCATTCAGACTGTCGCCCGTTATGACCTGACGTGTTACGTGCTGACCTACCAAACCGAATACAAGGGCGAGCCCATCGCCACCAGAGGTCTGCTTATACTGCCTAACGGTGTGGCCTCTCCACGTATGCTGGCTTATTTCCACGGTACTCAGCCCCCAATTTCCTTGGTCGACAAATCAACCATACCTTCTCACTATAAAGGGGAAGCAAAGGATTTTTATGAAGTGAGAGCAATGGGACTGACTTGGGCATCGGCAGGATACGCCGTGTTTCTACCCGACTATATCGGGTACGGATCGACGACAGATCAGGAACATCCTTACATGTGCTTTGAAGAAATGTTCAAATCCAATGTGGATGGCCTTTTGGCCTCCAAGGCCTTCCTAACCAGCAAAGGCTACCCGGCAGATAACCGCCTGCTGTTGGCGGGATGGTCTCAGGGGGGTGGGGCAGCATTGTCTGCCCATCGGTTTTTGCAGGAACAATACGCCGGGGAGTTTACAGTACTAGCTAGTTCTAGCCTGGCTGGCCCGTATAATTTTACCGATTACATACGTTCCGTTCTTGGTCAGCGCAGCCGTGCCCAGACCGTCGTGCTGATTACGTCCTGGTCGCTCTACGCCTTGAATCGGTTTACAGGCCTGAAACGATCGACCGATCAAATTTGGTCATATCCGGTTTACGATCAGATTTCAGCGGCACTACCACCTTCGACCGTTCCCGAAAAAATCTTTAATCATCAGTTTTTAGCGGGCCTCACCGACGGGTCTGACCAGGCCTTTGGTCAGGTACTTCAAAAGAATTCATTTCATCAAAACTGGCAGCCAAAGGGGAAAGTCTTTTTACATCATGGCGACGCAGACAACGTCGTGCCGTATTTCAATTCGCTCAAAGCATACCAGGGGCTAAGGAACGAGGGCGCCGATATCAAATTGTACACATATAAGGGTGGAAAGCACGACACAGAAATTAGCAAATTTGTACTGACAACGCTGACTGACTTCAACGAGCTCTGATATGAATCGATGGCTACTTATGCTCCTTGGGTGTTCCCAAACCATGCTCGTTCAAGGTCAAAATACGCTCCGCCCGAACTTGTATGGCCCCAACCAGGCCCTCAATTATTATAACGTGGCGGCCGGCTTGCCGGACTCTACGGCCAACCAATCGCTACTACTCTACGGGAAATACAAGTCTGTAGATAACGATGTTTGGGACAAACCGGTTACCGTATTTGCAAATTATCTGGGCCATCTTAAAAAGTTGAAAGGAATATACAACGTCGGTTATCTGAACGACACGTACTCCTTTTTCAATCGCCAGGCCATCTATGCGGGGTACAGCCAACAAATTACCTTATTCGGTACGAGGACGCTATCACTAGGGGTACGAGCCGTTTTGAATCTGGACTGCATTCGCTGGAACAACTGGCAGCCTGCTTTTCGCTCGCGAAACAGTACCCGGCTGACACCAGATATAGATTTGGGCTTGGCCTATCAGGGAAGAAGCCTGGCGGTAGGACTGTCCGCTAAAAATCTATTGGGTTACTCGGTTCGCTATAATGGGGAGAATTTGCTGACAAATCAGCGGGAGTTCTATCTCTCGCTGGCCTATGCCTTTCATCTGAGCAAACGGGTAACCATAGCACCTTTTACGCTGATCCGTTTGGAACGGGGTCTTGACGCCGATATAGGGACTTATGTTGGTTTGTTCCGCCGGGCATGGCTGAGCTATCAGTTTCGGGTATGGGAACTTCGAAGCATTTACTCCTTAACTGTCAATCCGTATAAAGGCCTTCGCTTAGGCATTTCTTACGATCAATCGCTGGTTCACCGTGATAATAATATCGACGTATTAGTGGGATACTGCTTTTAGATGTCTATGATATTGACGCCACTCTAACGAGCAAGGAGCTGTTACTTATTCTACATGAAAATATTGGCGAATTAAAAACGCATAGGGATCCATACCATGATGGTAGTACGGTCCGTCTTTGATCGGTTCGAAATAGGCATAATATGCTTTATTCGGTAATAGAGCAATGGGGTTGCCAGGCCGCACAAAATAGGTAGAGTTAACCGGGTCGGGAAGTTGCAGGTCGGGGGCGGCCTGTCTTAGAAACCGCTGAGCATATCCACCCAGATACCGCTGATAGGCTTCCGATGATTTGATAGCCCCTTTACGCATCTTGTTGAAAGCACGAGTGAGTACCAAGCGCTGAATAAAGGGCAGCTTCTTGAAGAGCTTGCCCAGATCGAGCAAGGGATTGGGTTGGTTCATGTCGGATTCCATTTGCTGAATAGTCGGTGGCATCTCGGGCACCGCATCATCAGCATTAATTATACTGAATGTCCAATTGCCTCTGGTGAGGTTGTCATAGTCGTAAGCAAAGTACATATTGCCCATCTTTGGAGGTGCAGTAGCGTACGTTTTGATCTGCAAATCGCTATAACGGGCCTGTTTTCGAAGTTGCCAAAGCCAGGCACTGACGTAATAACAGAGTGCACCTCCCTGGCTGTGTCCTGCCACCATATACCGATGATACCCGCGGTTATATAAAGAGTCCAGTCTGGGAGCAATGTCCTTTGCCAGGAAAGCAAATCCTAATAACCAGCCTGCGTGAACGGCGGCACGAGGTTCAGTCGCTAGCTGATAGTGTAGAGTATCGGATTTATGAAGCACAACGCTTCCCTGAGCCGGAATCATAGCACAATAAAAATTGGCAAACAGTGACTTACCATTGCCGGTGGTCCCCCGCAGCATAAGAACGACGGTCGAGTCTTTACGGAGCCACAAATCCCAAACGTTATCCAAGCCAAAGGCCTGGGAACGATGCAAGAACTGATACCCTGGTCGATAATCAGAGAATCTGTTAGCTCCGACCGAGTCTCCAAAAGCTTGGTTTAAACGGAGCATATCGAGACATTCGCGGGGATCGAAACCCGGTCCAAAGTGATAGTCAGGAACTTGTCCACGTCCATACACACTCAACAACAGCGCCCATAACCCTACCCCCAGTGTTAATATTGGTCTCATTGTAATAATAGCCTATGAAAAACTCAGTGGTTACTAGCCAAGATAGTAAGATTATTGACATTTACATTCCGGGTATGTTGTTGCACAGAACAGGCGCGCTTTCTAGCGCAGTGATGATGTCATCCACCGCATCATCTTGGCACCTACAGAAGCGGCAGAAGGGCAGACTTCGTGCAGTTAAGCAAAAACTCCGTTCCTGACGTTGCAGGAGTTAGGAATTTCGTTTGAACCACAATCAAATCTTAATTTTATAGCTGTGAAGACCAGTTAAAGGTAGTATTTGCTGAGCTACATACGACCGTTTGGATGCAGACGCTTCGCGCATGAGATAAATTACAGCTTAAGGTATGCTATCTAATTTGAAATGAACTATAAACATGCCTTTAAGCGGCAGACGGCAAGATTTAGGTGAGATTTCCAAATTTCACTTAAACCACCGTGGCCGTTGCAGAACTCGAACAAAAACAACTTCATTTTCTTCCAAAACAGGTTGCTTTTTTGTAACTTCAGGAATGCAAGGAAGAAAAAACTACACGGAAAAACTGTTCACCAGCTTTCAATTATCTGACCGGGTTCCGAAGGATAATTTCTATCGAAAGTTGAAAGAGTCGCTGGATTTGAATTCCATTTACAAAGAAACCAGAGATCTTTATGGAAGCACCGGAAACCCGTCCATTGACCCAGTGGTCTTTTTTAAGCTTATGCTTACAGGTTACCTGGAAAACATAACCTCTGACCGTAAACTGGTAGATCACTGCTCAATGCGCATGGACATTCTTTACTTTTTAGGCTATGATATTGATGAGCAGCTACCTTGGCATTCGACAATCAGTCGCACGCGCCAGTTGTACCCCACAGCTGTTTTCGAAAGCTTATTTAACAAGGTCTTTACCTTGTGCGTTGATAAGGGCATGGTCAGTGGACATACGCAGGCCATGGACTCGGCACCCATTAAAGCGAATGCTTCAATGGAAAGTCTTGAAGTAAAGAGGCCTTTTCAATCGATCGAAAGGCACTTTGAAGCCGTAGACACCGAAAACGAAAATCAAGCAAGCACTGCTGTAACTTCCACGGCAGGGTTGATCACTGCTCCGCAGCATCATTTGAAGCGTGTTAAACATATTCATGATAAGCTACGTAAAAATCCGGTTGGTGCCAGTGGCGCTTCTCATGAAAAAGCTCAGTTATTCAGTAACAAAACGCATTATAATCCGCATGATCCGGATGCTCGTATTTCGGTAAAGCCTGGCAAGGCAAGAAAACTTAACTATCACTGCAGTATGGCAGTAGATACAGGGCAAGGCATAATCAGCCATATACAGGCCGACTTTGCAGATGGAAGAGACAGTCAGTATCTGCCAGCAATGACTGTGCAAGTTCAAAAACGACTAAAGGCTAATGACCTTCGCATGACTGAGCTCCTAGCAGATGCAGGATACTCAAATGGTTTTAATTACGAGTTCCTGGAACTGAGAAATGTCACACCATGGATCCCTGTTTTTGGCAAGTATAAACCAGAAAGGGAATGGGTTACCTATGACAGGAAAGAAGATGCCTTTACCTGTACCATGGGCAAGACGATTCCTTTCAAGGGCTTCGATCGAACCTCTGACGGAAAGCCTATAAAAAACTACCGAGCTTCAAAGAAGGATTGCATTCCCTGTGTTCTAAAAGAATCCTGCACGCCTAAGTCCCTGTTTAAAAGAATTTTTACGACAGCTTATGAAGATTATTATCACCGAGCCTATGAGAGACAACTAAGCAGGGGCGGGAAACGGATGAAACAAGTCCGGCAAAGTACGGTAGAACCGGTCTTTGGAAGCCTGGTCCATTATTACGGATTAAGTAAAATCAATGTTTTAGGGAAAGCCGCAGCACATAAGGTGATGCTAATGGCAGCGACCTGCTTCAACCTTAAAAAGTATCTCAAAACATTTAAAGGAAAACTGGTAAAAAGTGAAGCAATTGAGACTGTGGTTCACTTATCGAGTGCACTTTCGAAGTCTCTGAATGCTTTTACACTGAATTTTTGAAGTTCTCCGAAGCCAGATCTTATAATTACCAAAACCTAAAATATCAGGGTAGTTCCGCAACAGCCACCACCGTGGCCGTTGCACAACTGATCATGAACTTGCCATAATCTCTGATTGTCTGATCTTTCTTAGAATGCGTGGGAAAAGACAGGAAAAATAGGAGAAG
>NZ_AUAS01000021.1 GCF_000428845.1 Dyadobacter alkalitolerans DSM 23607
CTGATCCACCACTCCGACCGAGGCGTCCAGTACTGCTCATGGAAATATGTTGACCGGCTCAGAGATAACGGCGTGACCATCAGCATGACACAAAGTGGCGACCCCAATGAAAATGCGATGGCCGAACGCGTCTTCCGCACGCTGAAGGGAGACTTTGGCATTAGGGGTTTTCTTTCTTTTTCATCCGCATATGATGCGATCGAGAAAGCCATCAACACTTATAACGCCATGCGGCCCCATGCATCGCTCGGATATCTGACGCCCCACCAGGCACATCACCGGACCGGACCGCTTCCTTTGAAATGGTACCCGTACAAAAAAATCCGTTTTGGAAATGTGCAATACCCGGCTGGATACTTGAAAACGGGCTAACTGTCAACCGATTTCAGTAGCATATGGGCCATAGGAACATCCATGGGATACGCAGCTAGGTCTAATATTGGCGTCTTTCTTATTATTTACCACCATTTCGGATGGTGGCAACAAGGCGTTCAGCTATTCGCCTATTAGTAGTTACAATTTCCGCAGTCCCTTTCATTCCATTTCTGTAAAGCAATTTTTGATTGTAACCAGTTTTTAACTGATTTGGAAGTGCTACATAACCCCAATACAGGCTATCGTAGCTGGGAGTTTGTGATATCTTAAACAATTGGCCAGAAATCATTCCATATTCCCGGAATGGGTATCCATCTAGCTTAATTAAAACTTGCTGCCCTACTTCAATCTTGCCAAGATTAGCATGATAAATTTTTATAATGCCTTCTAACTCTTCTGAGGTCGGCGCAATGGTCATTAACTCTTGCCCTGCAGTAAGGTATTGTTGTTCGTTCCATGGGGCAGAAAATGAAACTTTCCCAGCAATAGGGCTTGTAAGTACATACTTTTGTTTCCAGGCTGAGACGCCACTCTGTAATGTGTGTAAAGTTTGCATAAAACTATTCTTTTGTTCTAAAATCACATTGTCAAGTTCCAAAATCTCTTTTCTTTTGGTTGTTTGCAACGATCTATTTTGAATTATAGACGCCGCTATCATTTTTAGTGGAAACTCCTTAGACAACAATTTCGCGTTTTCCCGCTTGTACTCAATCCTTGCTATAACCTTTTGTTTGAATAATAACTCTTGTGTAGCAAACTCCTCTTTTGCCATATTGTAATCGCGGTCCTGTAGGTCCGACTGCTCAATCAGATTTTTTTCTAACTGATGGAGGTCTTCCATATCTTTTAATAGATATGACCGTTTCTGGGGATAGAAGCCACCCGAAAGAACTGATCTTAACTCAGCCAATTTTAATGTAAACGCTTGAAAGTCATTTTGGAGTTCGCCTAAGTTGGTGAATCGGCCTAATGAAATCTTTGTCACTTCCTCCCACTGTCCATTATCTATAAATTTATTCCAATTAACCAACTGCTTTTCTAATTCTAATACCTGAAAAGCATTTGCTGTTGATTCGCTTAACGACAACAAATCTCCGACTTGTACTATACTGCCTTCTTGAACCAAGAGTTTTTCTAGCTTTCCCTCACTCCGGATTACTATTGCACGCGGTGGATTTTTACTAGTTAAAGTAAAAGTTGCCGTTACAATATCAGGATAACGTATAATCCAGCAAATAGCAAGCATTATAAGCACCAAGCCAAAAAACAGCGTAATTCCCCAACGGACTATCCAATGAGGTGGCTGGCCAATTACCTCTTGGACTTCTTCGCTGTGAAGCTCTGCAAAGGCAGTGACAACATTTTCTTTTGACATAAGCAAAATTATTTCCTTTCAACTAAAAAATCCATAATAATTAGCCTTCGGCTAACTCTAACTGATTACTTACCAGCTCAAAGTATCTTCCCTTTAATGCTACCAATTCACTATGTGTACCTCGTTCTACAATTATTCCTTTTTCCAATACTACGATCTGCTCCGCATGCTTAACAGTACTCAATCTATGAGCTACAACAACGACTGTTCTCCCATCAAAAAATGATGATAAGTTATGCATAATTACTGCTTCATTATTTGCGTCGAGTGCGTTAGTGGCTTCGTCGAAAAGTAGCAGCTGCGGATTCTTATAAACAGCCCTCGCTATCAATATTCGCTGCCTTTGTCCCTGGCTAAGTCCCTTACCATCAGCACCAATAATAGTATGATACCCTAGGGGAAGAGATTCAATAAAACTATGTATATTAGCCATATTAGCCGATTCAAATAGTTTGTCCTGATCAATTACTGCCTCATTCACTGCAATATTTCGGGCGATTGTATCCGAAAAGAGGAACCCGTCCTGCATTACCACACCACATTTTGCTCTCCATGCTCGCTGAGAAATAGATTTGAGATTTAATCTGCCCCACTTGTTCATCCCGTCTTCAAGCAAAAACTTCTTATTCTTAAAACCGAAATTGCCGGCACCTTTCGCAGGTAAAGTATTCAGGAAAATATCACCCTTCTGATATTCATAAAAGCGAAGTAAAAGTTTTAAAAGAGTGGTTTTGCCACTACCACTCGATCCAACAATGGCAGTTGTTTTACCATGGAAGATGGTAAGATCTATACCATTTAGCACTGGCTCATTACCTGCGCCTGGATAAGTATAAGTAAGACCGTCAATTTGTATGTCGCTATCTTTTGGCCATTCCGTAGATGTCCTTATATGTGCAGGTTCTTCATCCTCTAACCCATGAACTTCGTTCAATCGCTCTAAGCTAAGCTGCGCATCTTGCCAGGACTGAATAAAACCAATCATTTGTTCAATAGGAGAATTAAACTGCCCAAGGATATATTGAACTGACATCATTCCACCTAAACTTAGCTGACCATCAATTACTGACTTGGCAGCTAGAAACGTAATAAGAATATTTTTTCCATTGTTAATAAATAATGCCCCCGTTTGCTGAATTTGTGATAAAGAAAGACTTTTGACGTTCCATTTAAACAGCTTAGCCTGTGTTTGCTCCCATTCCCAGCGTTTTGACGTTTCGGCTCCTGCCAGTTTGATTTCCTGCATTCCATGAATAAGTTGTATAATCTGGCTCTGATTTGCGGCAGAAAACTTAAAACGTTTTGCATCCAAATTGCGTCGCTTCTTTAAAAAGAGAATCACCCAGGCTGCGTATATTACCGATGCTCCCATTGCAATGGCAAATATTGAATAGTCGTACCATGCCAATATGAACCCAAATACCACGAAGTTTAGCGCTGAAAATAGGAAATTCAGGGCATGCCCTGTTAGAAATGATTCGATGCGCTGATGATCACCGATTCGCTGCATGATATCTCCAAACTGCTTTACATCAAAAAATGCTAATGGGAGTCGCATTAATTTTGATAGAAATTCAGACAGAATCGTTAAATTGAGACGAACGCTAATATGTAAGAGAATCCAGCTACGAAGCAAGTCTACCGCTGAAATACTCAATGTTAAGACGAGTTGCGCTATGAGTATTAAATAGACGAAAGAAAGATTTTGCGTGCCGATCCCGACATCCACAATCGCCTGGGTAAAAAATGGAAAAAATAAAGACAATCCACTTCCAACTATCATACCTAATAATAGCTGACCTAGGAGGCTCTTATATTTCCAAAGGTAATCTAGTAACTGCCCAAACTGTAATCCCTTAACTTGCTCTCCCTCTTGCTCATAGAATCTTGGCGTTGGTTCTAGTATTAATGCTACACCCTCCTTAACATTTTCTGATCTCGTACTTAGCCACTTTCTCTTTAATTCTTCCCAACTATAATCCACCAAACCCGATGCAGGATCGGCAATATGAAAAGTCGTATTTGAAAGTATTTTCTCTGAACGATCCGAGTCATTGTCAAAAACCTGACTTTCATTTGAACTACTCGCCGCGAACGCTTCGGACGGAACAGTAGGTTTTCGCCCGCCCCAAATATCCGCTAGTAAACTGCGCCCAACTTTATGATTTGAACGACTTATAGAATACAGAACAACAAAATGATTTTGTCCCCAGTGCAGGATACAAGGACAGGGAGATTTCTCTACCAACTTGTCTAGGCTTAGCTTTACACCAATCGTTTTCAATCCCAGCGTCTCAGCCGCGTCAGCTATGCCAAGCATTGAAACACCTTCCCGACTAATCTGTGTTTTATCTCTCAATGTCTGAGCAGAATAATGCCTGCCAAAGTGCTTTAAGACCATACGCAGACAGGTCGGCCCACAGTCCATTTGATCAAGTTGTTTGTAGTGTGGGAAACTCATAAGAAAAGATAAGAGATGGTCGAAATATGTGTCAGCGCATTAATTATAAAGCCGCTTTAATGTTTCATAGGTGGTATTCGAACCATATGTATCATCTTTAGAAATCTTTTTCCGTCTCCACATTTCATTCCAAAAATGAATGGCTAATGCTTCTTTTGGAAAAAGAGGACAATCTCCGGAAACCAGTTGATCCGTTTGATACCAAGAAATTGGGCAAAACACGTCGGACCGCTTTATGTATTGATTCGAGTTATATCGCGATAATACCAAATTCAATAATTTAGGACCAAATTCGCCCCAGATAATATTTGAATCAGTGGCTAATACATGATCAATATAAGTGAGGATCTCCCCGAGAAAATCTGCACCTGGTTCAGACTTAATCACTCCGGTGGTTATCGTAGTTTCGTCCGAATTAAGATTAACTCTTTCACAAGCGAAACAATATTCTTCCAGTACCTGAAATTTCTGTAAGCAGATCATATCCATATCAACCCACCACCCACCAGTATCAAAAAGTAATTTATATCTAAACCAATCTGAAAATGCAGCTACCCCTCCCTGGCTATCGTAAAATATCCTACCATACGGCAATACTTCATTCGCGGGAAAAACTTTAGCCCCTAACGGCACATTAACAATATTTTCGTAGGTATAAAGATGGAAATCATGACCATTCCGGATAAATGAATTAATACAAAGTATTTCGAGAGTAGATAACCGGGAACCTATCCAAAGGCTTTTAACAATATTGTTACTGTCTAAGTGCGCGTCCATATGGGATATTAGTTTACAATTAATATTTTCAACCAAACTTCAGGACTTCTCAAAATTGGTAATGCGAACTTATACCTACGACATTATTAAGGTCCCTATATGCTGTTGTTCTTCATCAAGAATTGATTATAAACCATTTGCTTAGATCTAATTATCCCGAAGGCTGATATTGCCCTTCAATAACGATGTAATCATCAACTCGAGAGTCCGACGATTTGTGTTATCTATTTGAAAATCTTTGTACACAACATTTCCATCCCTGTCTATCAGGAAATTGGCAGGCTGAGTAGGTGCCCCATAATGGTCGGCTGCGAAGGCGACCGTTCCACGTAAGGGTATGAATGAATATTTATTATTTTTTACAAATGGCAGCACATAACCGTCTTGTGAAGGAAAAACATTTATCCCTATATAAACTAAACTATCTCCTTTAAACGAATCTACGACCTCTTGAAAATGTGGGAATTCTGCCTTGCAAGGCCCGCAGCCAGGAAACCAGAATGTCAGCAAAACCACTTTCCCTTTCAGAGAATTCAGAGATAGCTTTTTATCACTTGTGTAAAGGCCGAGTTCAAACGGAAATGCAATTGTTGCCGTGCTATTTCTCATTGCTTCAATATCATTCTTTACCTGAGTATGGTTTTTACCTAACTTTTTACCGTACATCTCTATGGCCTGATAGATTGCATCGGTAGGCAGTTTGGCGAACTTCACACACAAACTGTCATATGCACCTTTCACATCTCCAACTTTATCTCTTATAAAAGCCTTTTTTAGTTCTGTGTAATCATTCAGGTAATTGAATTTGGGCAGCTTTACACTATCCAGAATAATCTTAGCGTCGCTGTATTTTTCCGCATGCTCCAATTGTTTGATTTCGATAAATGATTGAGCAACCTGCCTTCTAACTTTCCAATTTGTATCCTCATCATTATATATTTCGTTGATTAAAGTTAAAGCCCTTTGAGGATCTATTTGTAAGTATGCGTCCACCAACCCTCTTAACCTAGAAGCGGTTCGAGGATATTTGCTAGGGTGATACAACTTTCTAAGTTCCTCAAAATACTGAATCCTTTCATCGAGATTGGTGGCACGTTCCGCTAACCAGTATAGTGCAACAGCGCCACGATCATCTGATGAAAATCGTCTAACAAAGTCAAATACTTTATCCCTGTAAATATTCGGATCGCCATTCTCAAACGATGTGAGGTAGCCATACGCATAATCGACATTTGACGAATCAACATCTGCCGCCTTTTTTATATATTTAATTTCAATATCACCTTCTCCCCTCATCCCGGCGTCCGCCGCGAGCATTGCCCATATCTTTCCGTTGTTCCCGTCAATCTCTGCAGCCTTTAACAAGTATTCTTTTGCCTGGGGCATCTCAGCATTATGAAATACAGTACCAACAGCAAGTGGAATGTTAACATTTGTGGGGTATCTCTGCAACCACATATTATATTTTTCTAGAAGAAGTGGGTTACTTAACCCCATCGCATATATGAAAGTTCGATGCGCTTTTATACTATCAAGGTTAGATTCAACTACATTAAGTGCACGTTGAATTTCCGCCGCTGACGCTGGTCCCTTTTGCTTTGGTATTTGTGAAAAAACTTTTGGAGCCGTACAAAGTACTAACAAAAGCAATGTAAATACCAAGTGCCGAATTTTGAATGTTCGTATTCTCATATTACTGATAATTAGTTAATAAGTAGCGAGCTACTATTCAATGTGTTTGTCAAGTTGACCTAAACTAATCAAGATGTCATTGAATTTCTTATGGACATTACTGCGACATTTAATAAACCTCAAATGCACAATCTGCTGGTAACAAAACTGTTAACAGCAGATTGTGTCAAGAACATAAAATCCTAGAATCTGAGCATATTATGCTTCAATAAGTTGACCAGATCAACCGGATTGTTTACAGTAAGTATGCATCAATTCTTTATTATCAGGGCACTCTTTCGAGGCACATTGATAACCCTGCTCGCATGTACCACCCGTACTTCCTCCACATGCATTTTGACAGGTATCACCACCGCCCGGATCGCTTCCACCAAGTAGCGTTTTCAATTCTGTTCTTGTCAGCACTTCGGTAGCACCTAGATCAAGTGCTCTTAGTTCTAGCTTTCTCATGTTTGTTAGACAATTAGTTGAGAGATTTATTTAACACTACAAAAGAAAAGCATCTGGTAGCATTATATTCGCTATCAAAAAAAATTGCCAAATTTAAAAGTAGTTTTTTAGTAAAATGAATATTAATGTGAAGTCAACTGCGACAAACCTCGAAAATTGACGTTTCAGAAAAACATAAATTGTCATTACCTATGTCCTCTACCTGAGATCTAGTCAATAGTTGCGTATTTTTACTGAATAGGTGTTTAACCATTGCACCAGCTTCATCATAGAAGTAAGTCCTCCGGTACCTATCATATCTGATTGGAAAACCTAATTCTTTCATTTCACATATGATATCAGTCATTGACCTTTTTGATAACCGATTTTTTGATGCGAATTGGGCCAGGTCTCCGGTAGCCTTCCTCCTAATCATATAATCCATGTATTGTAAGCGCTTGATATACTTCAGAAGTGCCATATTAAATTCAATTTGGTGGTTCGCCTCAGTTATATTAAAAGAAAATGTTTCAAATCGGATACCGTGTAGATATCCGGTAGCTGATAGTATCTTTCTGATTCACCTTTTTGATCATTCGGCATAGAAATATAAAACGTTGGTGTAAAATCTACCTTAACCTTTTCGCACCATGAATGCATTGCTTCCAATCTTCCTGCTTGTAAATCTAGGTTTTTGTTCAAGGGATATTTGGAAGCAAAATTTACATAATTTCTATTCTCTTCGACATACCAGTCGTCCAGTGCTCTTTTCGTAATTGTTTCATCGTTATCTTCTGCTATTGCTAGTAGGTGTTTCACAGGAGCAGCTTTGATATCCCCTTCGAGGGTTGTAGCGGTAAATAATATTTGTATTTGCACATCAGAATTGTTATCCAATAGTTCTTCCATCGGCTTATGTGCATTCGCACATGGGCCGCAGTATGGATTGCATACCTTTATTACCTTATATTTTGCTTCTGGGTTGCCTATTTTTATCCCTAATCCTTCGGCGCTTTCCGTAAGTTCCTTCTGCCTTTTGAGTAAAGCGTCAAAGATTTGAGGACTGTGTTTGAGTCTCTGTAACTGCGTATGCAGTCGCTTACTTTCTTTAGCCTTTTTGAGTGTTGGTAGTACTAATATAATTAGGAAAAATGGCAACATAAATGCAGCTAGTATTTGAAATGAAAGTTCCGGCCTATATGATATCTCAGTTAAGCTATACCAATTTCCGAGGATTGCAATCGTAATTTGTAAAAGAAGTATACCTTGAACTGAAAGGCACATCACGCACCATTGCTTTGCAATTTTCCACTGATACAATATAGAGAATACAATGTATGGAGCTACGAGAATATTGATGTAAGCTGCTATAACCAAAGATGATTTGCTACCGATTCCCCAAAATAACAACATCAATACAAGGCCTGTAAAATAACTTAAACCGATTGTGCTCCAACTGACTCCAAATATCTTCGAGTACTTTGATTGTAAAACTGCGCCGCAGTTAACTTTTTTCCCGGAGTGGCATATCTGCTGCAAGATGGGATTGTGTTGATCAAGCTCATACCACTGTAACAAAGTGGCCGCTAATACTCCTGCAAGCGTTATGATTAGGTAAAGAAATGGAAGCATAGCTACCAACCCATCGTATAATAATGAACTGAATGCGGATGCTACTATTATTATCGGCAGAGATAATATTTTTATATACCGAATGGCAGAACCTATCTTTTCCTTTTTCTGAATTTTCTCGTATTCCTTTTCTCCGGCCAATTCGTTAGCCTGAGCGATTAGCGCGACGTTGGAGCATCGCTCTAAGAACTTATCCTCATCAATCAAAGACCATTTGTGACTCTCAGGGTCAAAAAATTTCACGTTACCATTACCTGATTTGGAAACAATGGTAAAAAACCTGCCCTCACCAGTTTGCCCTCTTATTTGTGTTATAAATGGCAATGGAATTTGTGAGATTTTCTCATTTTCAAACCGTATTCCAATATTGTCTATTCCGTATCTGTTCAAGACGTCACTTATACTCAGGAGGCTTGGAAAAGAAGGGTGCTCCTCTATACCAGAGACTAGCGTTGTTTCTGATAACTTAACACCAAGGAGCTTCACTAATAACGCTGCTATCTGGGGGCCGTTAGCCTTAGCCTCGAATAATCTCGCTAAAAAGTCTTGCATTTGTGTATGATTTGTTTCGAAAATAAAAATTTAGAAATAGAGAAGTAAAACTATGAAACTTACTTCATTAGCATTTCAATTACTTTCAGAAGTTAGCAGGAAATTCCGAACTATTACATTCAGTCTTGAACTTGTTAAACTATTCCCTTGAGGTTCGAACAGCGGTGATGCCATAATTAGCTTATTTGATGATAATCTCGATATAAAATCCTGCAGGGATTCATCGTGTTCGGCAGGCTGCGATAAGATAGAATCGAACATCCTTTTAAATATTATAATCCCGCAAATTGATGAGTATTTATCTATCCAAAGTAGTGAGTCTGATATTGGAACCGCATGATTAAAACTGCCTTCGTGAGATGTGTAAATCAAACTTGCTCCCATTAAATAGGCACTGATAATTCCCTTCAAGAATTCCTTTTTTCTATATTCTCGGGAGAGGCGACTCAAAGACGAGCAGTAAAATATCACCTCACAGTCTTGTTTTATACTAAGTTGCACTACTTTTCGAAGGTATTCCAGTTCGGTATGTAATGTATCGTTAATCTGTCGAGATTCTAATAGCTGTATATCAAATTCACTCTTCTCTCCGAATACGCCTTTTGTATTGTTATCCTTTAAATCCGTTTGCCTAACGAACGTTGGTATGCTAACATCATCATAATCATAGTCAGAAACTAAACCCTTTTTACCTTGTATAGACGAGTTATAGAACCTTTCACCTTCAAGCATATATTGAATAGAATGGTCGGCATCAACGAATAATTGCGAAAGGAAGTGTAAATCAGCATTTTTAGGAGTCACATCTGAATAACCGAATCCCTTTTGTACAGATATGAATGGGAATATTAAAAACTTTCGATCGAACAATTCGGATATTTTGATATCTGCGCAGTTGTTTTCTGAAAATGTGGCATTTAACATTCTCTCAAAAGATCTATTAAATAGGATCATAAATTGAGCTCCATTAAAGGCCTCAATCCAGCAAAGATGATCCTTTATAGAGAAAATACTGCTTAACCAGCTTACCCCTCCGAGTAGTACTTCCGCCTTTTGTTGATCAGCAAGATGTATAGCGTTAATTAGCTTTCTCTTATCGTAGCTTTCTGTAAACTGATGATCATCTTCACATAACAGTATATATTCATACCCCTGAACCTTGGCATCATTAATAATATGTGTGATGCTTTTCCAAAGACCTATTGTGCCTAAGCGATGCTGCTTGGCTTCAATTAGTCGTACGGTAAACTCGGATTTATCTTTGAATTCGTTAAGGATATGCTCCCTACGATCTATCCTTGTTTTCAAGTTTATTAAATACGTAGGTATTTGCATAAACACCAGGTTAGGTTAACAAGTAATGAAAACGTACTATATGGTGAACAGATTTACGACTTGCTAGTCGTAAAATAAACCGTTATTATGACCTGCCTTGATTGTGACTAAATCGTTATGCCGCTATCAATGTAATGCTGCGTTGTGCGAAGAGTTTTTCAAAGTAAACAACAGTTACTTAAAAAAACAAACAAATAGTAATATTTTGTTCTTTTCTTTAATTGTAACAAGGTAGCTTCAATATAGGGTTAATTTTGTAGTAGCAATATCCTAATTTAAATGAAGTTTGACCGTTCAGATTTTGCACTTACTATGTCGTTAAAAGCAATGAGGTAGCTTTATAAAGATGTGTTGCCACTTTATAGTAACCCTCAGTTTGAAGAATATCCCAAACGGTCGGCTAGTCCCTCGTTTCACCTAAACTCGAATAGGCTGGCTCTATTGTGTCCGCCTACATAGGTCTCTATGGCGCACCTAACCGAATTCGATCATGATTGAATTTGGATGTAGCCGGAGTATTGCATACTGACGGAGAAAAATGTTTGAGCTTCATTGAATTGAGAAACACTGAATTCGCGGATTCACAAGAATGAAGTACTACCAGTTGGAAACGTGGGTACTGTGGACTTATTCTACCCTAAGATCCTGCGGTGATATCCATAAAAAATAATTCTTCAACTAGCATATCATATTCTTGGCGCATTTTTGAAAGCGAGTGTATATTAATCGCCTTTGCCAAGGCATTTTCAGCAAGGTATTCTCTGAGGGTTGAATCAGATAGCAATCGGTCAATTTTGTCTGCAAGTATTTGCGCAGCAATTTTCTTTAAACCATTTTCGTCTATGGTAATAGAAACCTTGAGAGCATCGTGTTCATCAGTAAAAAGCTCGCTCAAGCCATCAGTATCGGAAACAACAAGCGGAAGTTGATGAAACTGCATTTCAATGGCAGTAAAACTACATTGTTCGTGAAACGATGGTATAAGTCCGATATCAGCCATCGAATAAAAATCGGAGACTAAAAGTCGATCAATTTCGCCGGTGTAGACAACTCTGTTCCAATATGGGGCGGGTAAATTGACGAATTCTGTTATATATCCAGTTCCGATGATCACAATTTTCAAAGTTAAATATTTCTTTGCTAGTTGTGTGAATGCTCCAAGCGCCTGAGCAACACCCTTATCCGGTGTGATTCGCCCGCAGAGTATTAAAATATAATCATCATCACTGAAGCCATAGGCTTGGCGCAAGGAGCGTTTTTTGTCATAACTGAAATTGCTTTCATTGCTCCCATTGTATATGGTTCTGATCTTTTTTTCTGGTATTTCCAGTACATCTATAAAAAAATTTCGGGCGTGATGGGTAACAGCAACCGCTTGGTCAGCAAGCAGGACCATACGGCGCTGATATTCTGTCATTTCAAAAGGTTTTGACGAAAGCGATGCCTTATTTTCAGTCCATAGAGTTTTAAAGTGACTGTCAGAAATATTAAGAAGGTATTTCCAACTAAACGAATGATGAACGTAAAACAATTTCATTATAGGAAGTAACTTCCTAAGTTCCGAGCAAACATTCAAGTAATCAATAGTGTTTACCCAAATGACGGGATTAGGCTTTTGGTATATATGTTCATATATTATTCCAGCAAGTTTAAGTGCATAAAATTTCTGCTCAGGTACCGGCTCGCTTGAGAGCCGTTTCTGACCTAACAAGCTTGGAATTGAAAACGTAGTTATTTCATTTATTACACTTTTCTTTGCCTTGTCCAGTCCAGCAGTGTCTGTTAATACGACAGTAAGTTCAAATTTTGGATTGTCTTGAAAGTGAGGCATTAATGCATTTGTGAAGCTTCCTTGGCCGAAATGACCGCCTCTGTTAGCACACTGTAACAGAATAATAGAATATGTCATGGTTTATAATTTAACCCATCCGATTTCATCAAAAAGAAGGTCTCAACTAATTTTGATTAATAGTATTTTGGTTTTGTTTAACAGCCGAATCGCCTAGATTAGGTTCCTCCTATTAAATATGTTGGCAGGATAAATGATGCCAAGAAAAAGACAATTCCGGCTAAGTAAATCGAAATAGCAACTATTTTTTTTCTAGTATACTCGTCCTGGCTTAGATCCTTGGGGATAGGTGTTGATTTTATGAAAATTAAAATTTGTTTTACTAGAAGCCATGCCGGTATTCCGAACAACATTACTCCGATAACAAAACGAAGTAATAGGGATAACTCTGGATTATCTTGAATAGAATAAAAGTGTCTGACAAAAATTGTTATGAAAATTACAAAACCGAAATAATATAAAAATAAAGCTCCTATCATTTTAAAAATATATTCGCTTTCGGCTAAAGCTTCGCCACCTTCTCTTTTTGCATAGTGGTAACAAAAATCTCGTAAGTCAATTAGAATTCGTTTGAGCATAAAAAAAATTTAGGTAACGCATTCAAGTTTCCCTGACTGCGTTACTGTTTCTATTTTTAATAATCATTTTTATAAGCTTTCTTCATAAATCATAATTCCTAAGGAAATGGTGCCCAGACTTACAGCTACCCATCCACTAGCAAATATAGAGGCCGTCGTAGCAACCACTGATACGGCAGCTCGTGCATCTGCCCAGTTCATTTGACCATCGGTCAAAGTTATGTATGCTGACGGAATACTTGTTAAA
This sequence comes from Dyadobacter alkalitolerans DSM 23607, assembly GCF_000428845.1. Lineage (GTDB taxonomy): Bacteria > Bacteroidota > Bacteroidia > Cytophagales > Spirosomataceae > Dyadobacter > Dyadobacter alkalitolerans. The sequence goes on from NZ_AUAS01000021.1 coordinate 13,303, forward strand.
AGCCCAACACCACCCAATGAAAAGGAAATTACGTTGAATGTTTTGCCTGCTATGACAATAGTAGGTGTATAGTTGTTAATATTTCCACCAATAGATTTTATAAGTGCTGACGCTTTTTCCCAGGTAATCCCCTGAATACTCGCTACTGTATTGATTGCAAACATTGTCTCCTTGAGATTGTTGTTCATTACAAGGCGATCATTTCCCGGAGCTGCGATAGCATTGCTAACATTGAAATTATAAATCTGTGGCAGCGGTGGTGGGTATTGTATATTCCCGGCATCGCTATGGACGTATGGGTCATAATAGCTGCCGCTACCAGGATAATCGCCTCCGGATCCGCCTCCTCCTGTGGATCCCCCTCCGAACCCTCCGAAGCCGCCATTTCCGGTTGCTGAGCCGCTGCCATCGCACCAGCCTGACCATACGTTATGGACAACAATAACTAACTCATCGTATGAATTTACATACCAGGTATTCATTGTACCTTGTAAGAAATAGTAACAAGTTTGCGTTCTTTCGTTACTGGATTTTTCATTGACATCTGCAAATCCCTTCATTGGAATACCCTTTTCATAGGTAACCCCATTAATTAGATTGTCATCCCAATCGACCTTAAGCAGTGTACCAGTGAATTTCGACTTATCAATAACAAAGTTATTTGCTGCAACCTCTTGCATATCATAGGCAATTTGAGCCAAGAAAGCCAGATTCTTTTTCCCTACCTTGATCACTATTAAGCCTTCGATGACTGGCTGTAGATAATACTTACTTAGTTCCTTTTTGAAAAGTGTTTCTTCATCATAGACAACTATTCCTGGCCTTGCCTCATCTTCATAGTCAATAGGAACCCACACATACTCCTTCTTTTTTTTGTTTTGGGGCTTCTGCGCCCTATCCCAAGCGGCCTTCCGTTTGTGGATTCGATCCCCGCTCGTTCTTTGGGACTGCCTGAGCTGTGGGAGGTAGTCATTTTCAAACCATAATTTAGCGTCTTCAATAGAAATGTCTTCCAACAAGTCGGTTTCTTCAACCATTTCTGTGATCAAGTCATTACTACAGTTGACGAGTGTTAATCCGCCTGCCATGGTAGCGAAAGTTTTGATAAAGTGTTTGCGATCCATTGAGAGTTGTTATGATGAATGTGAATTTTTTAATAAATATTTTAATTTAATTTTAATAATGCAACAAACGGTTACTAAATTGTAGAAAAAATTCTTAAAATATTTATAAAATATATGTTACAGACTCATACAGCCATCTTCTATACACACAATGAAATTGACGAACTAGTACTTAAGGCATCGCTTAATTACTTCAAGAATATGGTCTTTGCGAAAAACCTACCATTAAAGACTAAGGGAATTGTGGTGAGTTGTAAACCTGTAACATTCCTTTTAGAAATGGAGGAAGACATGTCATTAATTACTAATGTAATAGCACCTGAAAGTATCCGTAACCTTGGCCATCTAAGCATTATAGAAAAGATTACGTTAGGGATGGACTGCTTCCCGAGTGACTTCGTGTCTTTACATGAACATGACGTGCTATACCCGCAAGATTATTTAGTAATCTGTCAAGAGTTGTTGTTAGAACATACCAATTTGTTTGATTATGCGGTATACAATCGCATTTTGGGCGTAAATCGAACGGGATATGTTGATCGCATCATGAATGATTTCCCTCTAAGTTGTACAAGCTATTCGAGTGAAGTTTTAAAATCTCATTTGCTTGCAAAACGACAGGAGATTCAAAAAAATGGTGGTTGGTGTTATTTGGAGCCAGGATACGGTGGAAGTAACGGCGATCATTTGAAACGGCTGATTATGGGTGCAGCTTGCGTCCATCCACTAATACACATCAACATGAATAATACAAGTAACAACCATCATTTTACTAACCATTATTTGACATATGAGCCAATTTCAGATCGAGGATTTACTGAATGGCCAGGAAATCTTTCTCATCTTTTTACATAGAGATACATCAAACTTAGCAGAAAGCTGACACCACTGTTAACAATTGACCACAATTAGAACAGTAATGCTCATATTGAGGTAAAACGTTATTACTCTGGTATAACGACTGGTTACTGGCATTATGCTGAATTATTCGATAGTATCTTATTACTCTCCTTGCATTAATAGGTCCTTTATTCGCGTTTGATCAGTCATTTTCGCAAGCAGACCTGGAAGATACAGCAGTTCCACAGGATCATGGCATTTTTAATAAGTTGGCGTGCGGCGGTTTTTAACCATAATTTACTGAGGGTCAATTGTATCGAGTTTTTTATTCAAACATTACTTGACTAATGGCTGACAATATCTCTTTGAAATGTATTGGCCTAATCGGTGGCCTGACTTCAAGACCTACGGCAGAGTACTATCGCCTCATTAATCAAGCTACGCGCGATCAGTTAGGGGATTTTTATGCTGCTAGAACTTTAATGATACCTGTCGATGCAAGTTTAATTGAGCAATATCAAAATCGTGGCCAAATAGGACAAGCTCTCCAAATAATGATAGATGCCGCCCTGCGGCTTGAGCGGGACGGTGCAGACGTAATCATTATTCTGTCAAATAGCCTGCACAGTATGGCTTACAAGTTGCAAGAAAGAGTTGCAGTACCACTGTTGCATATCATTGAACCGACCGGGTAGGCCATCCAAAAGCAAGGAATAGTCAAGATTGGATTGTTATGTAGTGCTTCCTCAAAGGACACCGATTTCTACAAAGCACGTTTGCTGGACCAATTCGAGCTCACAGTAGTGGCCCCCAATTCAATAGATCAAGGCATTATTGACATATTGTGGGTGAACAGTTCGCTCAGGGAAAGGTCTTGGCCCCGGGCCGGCAGGAATGTAGGCGAATCCTGCAAGATTTAATTATTCTCGGAGCGCAAGGTATCATTTTGGGTTGTACCGAAATGGAGCTTTTGGTGTCACAGGCAGATAGCTCCGTTCCACTGTTTGATATGATGGAGCTCCATGCCTTGGCTGCGGCAGAACAATCTGTCTGTAATTAGCAGATCTGTTTGAATAGCGGTTGTCGGAAATACTACATCAAAGATCCAATCCACAGCTTAACTAATTGCTGGATCCTACCCTTCTGAATCCAATTTAGAAGGGTTGAAGAAAGATAACAACAGGTCTGTCCAAAAAAACCATTATTGAATGCATTCAGAGTCATATAATTTGTCATCAAGCAGAATAACCTAGCATCCTGATTTGATCAACCAGCTTAAAAACATTGCCGACAGGTTCAAGCTCATCACCGAAATAGTGTTCTATGGAGCCATCATTGGATATGTGAATATGGCGTGTGCTGCCGCTTCCATATTTTTCCCATAAGGTTATATATCCGAGCTCGGAGTCTTCCACGTAGCCAAACTCTGTGGGCCCGCACCCTGCTGTTACAAGTTCGAAGATTGCTTTACAGGCACTTTCATCATTTCTGAGCTGGGTCAATGGTATGTATTGCATGGTCCTGGGAAGGTTAGCTTTGAAGACTTCATACTGCTCGACTTTTAAAGAGCTGTAAATTCTGCCGGTCAAATTAACCATAATATAGAGTCGGGCATACATTGCTCTCAGGAACATTACATTTGTTTTTCTGGCAAGGCCAGGTAAGCTGTAATGAGGCAATCGTAAATGGTCGCTTTATTTAACCTTCCCGGATCCCTCAGTTTGAATTCAAAGAGCCTGTCCGTGTATTCATCATAGACAAAGAATAGCAACGGATCTTCGCGTGTATAAATCTTATAGGGCTTGTTTCCAATCCATCCCATATAAGCCATAAAATGGTCGAGCTTGAATGCTTGGATCTCCTGGATAAATTGATAATCGGTCATACCAGTGAATTTCTGGCTATTTAAGATATACCAAAGCCAATGCACGAATCCAGTTAGCCGCCGGTGGGATTGATTTAACTAACGGCAGTTCCTGAATAATCTCAGGACTTGCATGTTTAATTATGATCTTGTGATTGTTTCACTCGCGGTAGCAGGGATACGCGGAGGTGAGCGCCAGTGTTTTTCATTGATTCGAACAAACCATTGCTTTGTTGGCTTGGCAAATGTGTCATCAAGCAGAAAACGCGCCTATCAACCTGTTTACGACTTACTGCAATAATCCTCCGATGACGACTTTTATTAATCAATCACTTTACGGATTACTTTGTACTCATCGGCAGCCAGCACATCGATCTTGCCGTCAGTGGCCATATGGATCTGGTCACGAAACCGTTTCACCCTCGAAAGCATCGGCTCAATGATGGTGTTGCTATGGCCTACAAAATCATACAAATCTTGCTGGCTTGCGGGCAGCTTATAGCCACGCGAGCTGCTGGCAATCAGCACACCCGCATCCCGGAGCGGGGCAATCACTTTTGTTTGAAAATAATGAAGCGAAACGTTCTTTCCCCTTCTGGCCCTGATATGCTCCATAAGCTCAAAGCTGGTGATGTAACGGGTGGGGCTAATATGCCGAAAATGAAAAAGCAGGTAGCTCAGGCTGCTTACCTGGTCGATGGCCTGTGGAGCTTTGTCACCGGATTTACGATGAAGGAAATCATTGGCCAGGTTCACACTAAGCTCGGACAAAAGCGGATTGAAGCCGGGTCCTGGCTGCGGCTGATTAATCAAATTATGCGCAAAGGCATCTGGCCAGAACCTGATGGTTAAGACCTTCCGTTTAAGGATTTCTATGAACTCCCCTCTTTGATCAGTGATTACCGTTTCATCGTAGCAGCGCGCGAGCGTCCCTGCAATAAAATGGGCGAGCTGGACAATCGGGCTATCGTCAGAGGCCACAAAGCCAAAGGAGGACTCATTGAAAAGGTTGGCAATATGGTTCTGCTGCACATAAGTAATAAAGCCTTTCATAAAGGTCTCATCCTCGGTGCGGCCGGCAACCATTTCCAAGTCCGGAAATATCCGGAACAACTCCCGGTCAGCCAACCCATGCAGGAACTTGAAAAAGGAGCCTTTGTAGCGGAGCCCCTCCCCTATCAACTGGCGCTTATCGACGATAACTGAAAACACCTGGAAGGGCAACTCTTCCAGGTCTTCCAGCACTTCTTTCCTTTTAAGATGGTTATTGCCGGTCTTTTCTGAGTCAATTTGTCCACCATCGAAGTGACGTTTACTAATCGCTTTAAGCACTGCCAGGACATTTTCAACGTCTGCCTTGCCGATGATAAGTGCTGTCACGATGAAATGGGTTGTTGGCAAGATCCCGGAGGGGCCCTTTTTGGAAAAGTCAAGTGTGTTGTTGCCCCACTCACTTAAAAAGGCTGTATGATGATGCATAATGGCTTAGGCCGGAGACCGGCAAAAGTGGTTAACGTTTAGCGCTTACCGGCAAAAATACTTTTGATTATTCTGCGGGCTGATCAGCTGTTTGCTGACTATCCTTTGGCCTGCGTCCCCGTGGTTTGCCGGTATACGGTACTTTTTCAGATGCCTGCTCGGGTGAGATTTCCAATGCGTAACCAACTGAGCCCTCATGCTGGAAGATGGAAGCTGTGAAAACATATTTGTGATTGCTGTAGTCAATGCCTCCTTTGCTTAGGATTAATTCCAATGGCAAGGAGTAGCCACGGCCGGAGCGTGTAATTGAAAAAGCGCTCTCCTGCTCTGTCGGCACCAGGTACAGATTTTTGATCTTGCGCTTACCGTCATCAGTTCCTACCAGGAACCTGGTTGTATCAGGTTCGATACCCAGCTCTTCGATGGCCACTGATGGGAATACAATTTTGCCGGCAGCGGAAATATAGCCTTTGGGAAGTGATTTTGCCGCTGCTTTCTTGTCTGCTTTTTGCTCATTTTCCTGCACGGAAAAGAAGCGGATATTTTTAGCTTTCATTAATGGGTTTGGATTGGTGAATAACGGAATGTGCAATATATAAAGCAGATGCCAAACAAAATATAATTTCGTCAAAGTGGTGCCAGCATAAGTAGTATGACCAGGCGTTTGTTTAGCAATTACTAATTGGTTTCATGCAGCATTTTTGATTTTGGCAGGCTAGTCTCGCAAACCAGCGCTAAGTCAAGGATAGTACAGTCAAATGCGGGCTTTTTTGATAACTGATTAATTGCCGTTGAAGCCTTCAATCAAACTAAATGGAAAAACAGAAATTGAATAGGACACCGAATTTGTCCCGACTTTAAGTCTACAAAGGGTAGGTAATAACACTTCCTGATGATTTCAATCGTAAAGCTATCCTTGACAGTTAACCTTACAGATCTGCAAGCTCCTGCAATAAGCCCACGTGTATAAACCGGGAGGTGTTAGCCATAATTACATCTTCTTCTCCAATCATCAAAGACACACTACGCTCGCCAAAATTAATAAGCAAAGGCTTTTCCAGCTTCAAGCCTTCAGTGAGCATTTCAATAGTAATCGGCGTTGAAAGGGCAAAGTTTTGTTTCTTCAAAACCCTGCTTAGGTATTCATATAACGCTTCTACTGACTCCAAGGTTATGGGGTCAATCAGCGTGGCCGGATCCTGGGTTTTTATCAAACCAACTATTATCATCGGATTTCTTTGAAGTAATTAATTAAGCATAACCTACATAAATCTAGGCTAAACCCTGAATTCGCACCGATGCTCAAATTGAAACAACAGCAGCTGGTAATGGCTTAAAGTTCTCTAAGTGTAGTTAGAATAGCTAATACAAGACTTTTGTTAATATGGCCTGGTCCGTTTGCATCATCAATAACCCGGTATTCACCCTGATCATCTTTTTCAAAAACGAGCTTCTTGCCCTCGATGTCAATTTGAAGCTGATAAGTGTACCCATGTGTGATAATTGTCAGCGGCAGTTCAATAGTTGCGCCAAGATATTCGACTGGAAGCACGATGGGTTCATTCATACCCAAAATTAGACAGGAATGTCTGCAAGAAAAATCCTTGAGCAGTAAAATTTTGTAACATAGGATATACCTTCACGCTCACATTGGTGAATTCAGGTTTGTTTCAATTAACTCGTCGAGTGCTCGAATAAATGAAATTTGATTTTGCAAACAGCAACATGAAACAAAATGTCAAAAGTTTACAGACTGGTTAGGCACAGCAGCATACTTTTCATTTAATTGATCGTTTTCGCGAACATAAAAATGTCAAAATAACAGATAATTTAAACATTGCTCTATGTGTCAACTAACCCCAAGAGCCCGCCTAACAGTATAGTTCTGCGTTTGCTTTGAGTTTACTTATGAAATATGATAAACCATATTGCTACATGAGTCGTCTAGACTTCTTGGGTATAGCATCGCGCTTAAGAAACGACATCATTATAAACTTGAATTATGGGGCGGTATCGACATAAAAATAGCCGAGACACTTGAGCAATCTTTAAAATACAAGCCTAATGAGATGTTTAGTCAAAAGATACTTTTTTTCTCCCTGTAATATTTGGGTTCAAGTCGTATTCTTTTACTAGCATACCCAGTACATTTTCATTTGATCCGCGATATCGCAATATTACTTCTTTCAGCTTCGTACTAATAAGACTATCCGTATCTACTGCACCTTCAGCGTTTGGTCTATCTACAAGGTCATCAAGATATAGACCCAACCCCACCAAGAACATCTCTGTGTCCAATAAAATCGATTCACAAAGGACTCTATCAATTATTGGAATAAGCCTAGATACTTCCATATCTACAAGATTTATCGAGCCGGAGAAGGCAGCCTGTAATATCTGCTCTCTTTGAAAACCTAGCTCAAGAATGTTTCTTACTTCATTGTCTATATTGTTCAAATTTCCTTTTGTTACCAAAGTGGCAAAGTAACTGTCAAAAAAAGGAACCAGACGAGCGCCCATAAAAATCATTGGCGTGAAGTGTAAGCTGCCTTCAACTCCAAAATACTTCACAAACTCTTTCAAATCATCAAGTCCATCAATTTCGTTGAAATTATTTTTACCCCATCGATAAGTTAGAAATATGAATCGATCCTGCATTCTTAGCTTTTCAACATCAAATTTTGAAAGCAGGGCTTCTGCATCATTTGACATTTTTTTAAAAAAAAACAGTTGAAGCACTAATTGGCATGCGATGAGCATACTTTCTGGATGTTCATCAGCATGATCTTCAATTATCCGTAACACAATAAGAGTGAACCTTGGGATTTGGATAAGGTCACTAAGTTTGTCAAACAACGAATTTCGACCTTCAAATGCATTGTGTCTTAGTAAAACATCAACAACCGCTGCAACTACCTTTTCAATGACACCTGCACTAACATTTCTAATTGTTGGAAGCACAGAAACTAAAAAATTAATTGACTTTTCGGGATGAAACAATTGCTCTTCAATCATTTCATCCATCATTTCATCATCTGCCTGATCTTTATCTATTAAATTTATCAATAATTCTAACACAATATGCCAAAATGTAGCATCAATATATTTACTAATTATTATATTCCGCTGATCCTTTTTATGTTTTTTTTCAATATTTGTATAGATCCAGTAGGCAGTATAATATTCTAAAAATGTCTTATGAGTAAAATTGTTATCAAAATATATTGACCTTTTTTGAATGTAATTCATAAATTTTTCAGCATTGCTTTCCATGGTAAACTCATCGACCAACTTCAATTTATTTTGCATGCAATGCCCAACAATATTTTTTGCTCTCTCATAAGTTATTCGGAGAGGCGTTTCTTTACTGACCTCTGTATATTGCCAATAAGCAAGATCAGCTAATATTGGCTCCTTACGTTTTAGTATATCGTCATCAAGATCGATTTCGAGTTCCTTACTAGTATCCCACTTATCAACTAGTGTACTAGTACAACTCTGATAGATCTCTAATTTTGACTCTGGAAGCTTCAAATTGTTTCGGTATAGTATTACTATCAAAGACAAAAGTAAAGGGTTTGCTAAAAGTTCTTCATCAAGTCCCCTACGCTTACTCATAAAATCAGAGATCTCTTTTTCTCTAATCTCAATAACATCCTCTTCAATCTCATACCATTTTTCCAAATATGCTTTGATTTGATCTTCATCAAATTTTTCTATTATAATTTCAACAAATTTTTCTGGATTAAACGGCGCTTCTTCATAGCCTTCAATTCTTGATGTTGTAATGGATATAACATTATGGAAATTATCAACAAAATTCTCGATATCATTCTTGACACTTAGCTTATCATTGACATCGAAAATCTCATCAAGTCCATCAAAGAAGAAAATGGATTTTTTTCTTGATATGATCATCTCAAGAGTCTCCGGTGTAATATTCGATATCGAGTATTCTTGTTCAAGAAGCAATGACAGATACGAAATCAAGGTAAAATGTCGTTCTTTTTTTAGGGCGATATACTTTCTTAGCTCAATTCTAAATGGTATAGATTTAAATATCTCTTTGTTTTCAAATTCCGAAATACCTGAATTTAAGATAGAACAGATTGCCGACTTTATTAAGAAGGATTTTCCGCTTCCCGGGTTTCCAAGTATCACTAGGTTACGCGAGATCGATAATAATTTTTGATAAGAGATTTTATCTTTTCTAAGGTTTAATAAAATCTCCTTGTGAGGTCTATTTTTATCAAAATTCGATATAGTGAATATTGGTTTAACGAAAATTTGGTGAATAAGCTTTCGGCGGCCTTTTTCGATATTTAGATCGACTCCAAGCCCAATGTGATGAACTTGAGATAAATTATTTTCTGCGTTGTTAAAATATTTTTGTCTGAAACTCTTATAGTCAAATTCATTTTTGAAATGAACCCGTAATATTTCAGATATATCCGTTATAGCCTGACGAGACAGTGTCGTCAACCTTAATATTTCAGAAACGTCGTTTGCAATTCCAATACAGGAAATATGAATTTCTTTGCTAACCAAAATACTTCTGAAATCCGTATGATTCAAGAGATTGGCCCTAAGCTTCTTCACAAAAGACGTAATATAATTAGTTGGAAGTGTCTCAATGTCAAACTGTTGAGCTATTGTGTCTTCATTTACATTAGAATCGATAAACAGGAATTTTATCAGTTCGCTAAAAATCTGTTCTTGTTTAAAAAAGTGAAACACCGAACCACCAAGGACATCTGGATAGTCCTCTGCCATTTCTTCGGAAGTCGCTTTTACTACCTCATAGAATTTGTTGTCTTCGTCAATGCTGGATAACTTTTCATAAATATGGTCGAAACCTTTATCTGCAAGTTTCTCACCAAGCCATCCACCGAAAGCTATCAACGTCGCTGTTTCAAAAATCATTTTTATTAGGTTTATAGAGACTTTTGATTAAAGTGACTTTTGAATGTAAATTACTTTCCATCATTTGTATAGTCGAGTTACCTCGAAAATGAAACAACCCTTTGTGTGAAAAGGCAACAATGTTACATTCAAGAAAGGTTATAGTTAATTCAGAGGCATGGCGCTCAATTAAGACATACTAACAGAGAAGGAAAATTAGGATGCCTGGCTGCAAATGAATTTCAAGCACACCAGCAAAGCCGTACTCCAAGCTTAAAATTCCTAGCAGTAATAAATCCAGGCACTTGTGTTAGACCAGTAGCAAGTTACGTCCTATACCAGGTGAGGATGGGTCCACACACAATGTATCTGTTTGCGTAAGCCAGTTTTTATCACAACGGAAAGTTAGACATTTTAATAGAAGTGAGGGCACAGTTTCTTTAAGAATTAAGACTGCTTGCGAATGTCGGCTACATAGTTAACTGTCACTTCAAGGGCAGAAGCAATCTGTTCGTCCGTTAGCAAAGATTGCTTGATCAGGTTTCGAACTGCGTTTGCAGTCTTTTCCTGTTGGCCTTCGATTTTACCTTCCAACTTACCCTCTCTCAGGCCTTCTTTACGACCTTTCTCAACAAAAATATCCAACGTGCTCATAACTGTTTCTTTGATTTGTGTGGGCAACGATGTTATCAGTTCAACGATTTGCTGCTCGCTTAGCTCACTGTTTACGAATGTATAAACAATCAGGCTAGTTTGCAAGTTCTGATCTATCTCGCCGGCCAGCTTCAATATTGTAGGAATTAATGGGTTAAGGCGATCTTTCAAGACGCTGTATTTCATGGCGAGAAGCGAGGCGGCCAGAAACTTGTTATTCAGCGCTTGGATTTGCTCATCAGGAATCTCACCTAGATTATGAAAAACGTATTGGTAATCCGGGACGAACCGTGATAGCTCCGGTTCCAGTTCATTGAATAAGTATGACAAAGTTTTATATTCCCACCGGGCTTTGCCATGGTAAAGCAGGATCGGGATAATCAGGGATGGCTTCTCCCCTTCTGCAATCTGCTTTAATAAGCCTGAAAAGATGTAGCTGCCGATCTGAATCGCCGTGTATTTGTCTATATAGCTTTTATGCTCGATCAAAAGTGAAATTTTAACCTCTTCTTCCCCATCAGCTTTTTTGCATGCGTAGACAATATCTGAAATAGATTTTTTCAGCTCCTTTGACACATATGTGTCGGGAAGCTGCCGGAGTGTTGAAAAATCTAGTTTTTCTAGGATCTGTTCAGGCAAGCAAGAATGAAAATAATCAAGAGCAATTTGCTGATTACCCATGATAGACCGAAGGAATGTATCGTGCTTTGATGTATGCTCACTCATGAGACAAAGATAAGCATTGACTCTTACTCTATACAGCCGAAGCAACATGCATTCTTGACATCTTAACGAAGACATATCCAGATATACCGCTAACCTGAATGTGGCGACAGGTCGCACCATTATGCTCTATTAAACTGAATGGAAGCGAGATATGGCATTTTAAGAACGTCCGTTTGTAAAATGCCATAATGTACAATTAAGATTCCAAAAAAATAGAGGTATTGTGACAGGGATTTAGATGCCTTATTAACCTCATTTACCCATTTTTGAAAATATCATCTATAATGTGTGTCCATTTTGATTAATAAGCATGGGTGAAGTAAATTGAGTGCTTTAACACATTTAGATATCTGGGTGCCCAATGCTGACAGAATTTGAATTGCTTATCCAAGAGTTGGAGTTTGAAATGTCGGTACTGGACGAAGAATTGCAGGAGTGTCTTCGATTTCAGGACTATAAATACGCCCATTACTATCAAAAAGGGATTTGGCGCATTCAAAGGAGAATCGAGCGGCTCAACCGCCTCAACAGAAACCCAACCTCACTTGATACGCAGCATTTGGTGGACGCAATCATTGAGTTGAACGATAACCAAATATCAAGCTTTTCATTGATTTTTGTAAAAGGCTCAGACTTTTACCTGCATTTTCACAGGCTTGATAATAACAGTCTCTATTGCCAAATACCTACGGAAAGTGAAATGCAGCGAGCACATTACTACGTCTACCAACCCTATATGAAGAAAAACATATCGTCACTAGGCTTTCAGCTATTTGAAGAGTCGTCAGGAATTGAATTTACCGTTGAGCCCAGCCAGTCGTGTGATACGATACTCACCAAACTTGCAGTGCTAATGTTTGATATACTGCAAGTAAGAATGGACGCAAGTGGATACATTGAAAAAAAGGTCCAATAGCTTTCCACTGCCTAAGCAGTAAACACAACATACATTACCAGCGGCGGCTTACACCGGCAGCACCTTTTTGTAGGTACCATCTGCGTCAAAGACAATGATAAGCGTACCGCCATTGCCTCCAAAGTACCTGTGTGCCCCTTCTGTGACCTTTTCATTTGTAAATGGCCTCCTACCTTCTGTCCAGCGGCCTTTAAGAGTTGGCCTTGTATAAACACGGTCACCTATTATTTGTTCGAGGCATTGGTTAAGCTGATTTTTGTTTCCTTCCGCAGGTATAACGTTCTGCAATGAATCAGCGCTGAAAACCAAAATGATGTCCCCTTGAAAAGTAGCGAAGCGCTCGGGTGGGTTGTCCTTATAACTATCATCAATCGAGGGTATAAGCAGCCAGCAATCCAGGCCTTGCTCATTTCTGAATTCCCTAAGCATAACAATCCCTTTGTCGTTTTTCCACTCCTTTTTAACACAATAATCTATGTAATCGGACAGGATTCTCTTCTTTCTTTGATCCGTATCAATTTTAACCTGTTTAACTTCTTTACAGGGCGGAAGTTCCTGGCTGGCACTTTTACATACAAGCCCAATGATTGCAAATGCTAAAACTATAAGATTTCTCATGAATAAAGAGAAGTTTATCGTTACAAACAGTAAAAAGCGACTTTTCTGAGTTATTACTGAAAACATCCCTTATAAGGCAATTGCTAGTTACAAATGTATGTTGCCAACCAATCTTATAGACAGGAATACCAAAAGTTGGATTAATACAAATTCAAATAATGAAATTACTCAAAATAACTTCACTGTTCATTTTCACAGTTTTCTGGCGATCATCCTTTGCATGCAGTTGCCTAACCGATTTTGACCGGCCAATGCAGTTAGATGACCTGAAAAAGTACAATTTTATTGCTTTGGTACGTATTAATAGCGAGCAGGTTATCAAACCTTCCGATCCAAATGCGATTGGGCTTCAAAGTCTTCTAAGCATCAAGGTTATCGAACAATTCAAGGGCCAAGTAACTGCCCAAATTATTGAAAATCAAGTCAATACTTCTTGTGATATAGGCGTCGACATTGGAGAAGAGTGGCTGGTTTTTGCAACGGTGCCCAATGGAACTCCTGCAATGTTCCCCTGTGACCGGAACGTCCAATTTAAAGCCAAGGATGGGCTACGGGATTGGCAGTTTCAGCGAGGTTTCCGGCAGCTGGACGAACTTCGGATATTGTACGGACATAAAACCAGATTCAAAACAGACGGAATTTATGTTGAACATTATTCTAATGGGAAGAAAGAGTTAGAAGAAAATTATTTAAACGGCCTTAGAAATGGGAAAAGAACAGTTTACTATCCTAATGGCGGCATTTATGGGAAAGAGAATTATCTAGATGATTCCTTGCAAGGCGAAGCATCTTGGTATTATACTTCCGGGCAGCTCTACGTCCGAAAGTATTTTGAGCGTGGACAGCCCAGAAATGTGACAAAGGTTTACTATGATTCAACAATTGACCAATCCTATAAAAACTTATTAATTAGGGACTTTTATAAATCCGAGGACTCATTGCGATTTGTGTATGGGCGCTTTCAAGTCAAACATGAAAATGTATTTGATTCTTTTGGGCGAGAAGTTGTGTTTCGAGAGTTTGACCGGCTTGGAATTATCAGACACGAATCAATTTATAATCCTGAACCCGGTGTAGTGACCCGGATTTATTATCATAAGAATGGGACCGTAAAGGGAATCAGCTATACAAGGGACGGTAAGGATTATGGCCACTATCAGGAGTACGACGAGAACGGTGCGCCGAGCAAATCATGGGACTACGATCAAGACGGGCAGCAAATCAAGTCAAGTATCTGGATGAAAAAGTGATGTGCTAGAGTGGTTGAGCCGAAAATCTTGTGCGATCGAAAAAGCTAACTCTTGAACCACCTACCTGACTTGCAATTTGCCGAGCCACCGATAAGCACTAAACATAAAGCCTGTTATACAACAAAATATTATTTGGTATATTTAGCTACAAGCTTAGGATTTTTTAAGTGAGATTTAGACAAAAATTTTCATACTGTACTACTTCGCACATTAGAGGCAGACGGCTTGTTATCACTCGCGTCTATCAAAACAATGCTTTTATCGTTTTCTAGCTTTAATTCCTTGAGTATTTTCATTGTCCGGGCATATTCTGAGTCATCGAAATAAAGTATAACTTTTACGCTTTTCTTAGTATCAGCAGCATCTTGATAAACTTTCACTTGGTTTTCCAAATTCATTTTGAGCTTCGAATTAGACGCGAGTTTAAACTCGACTAAAGCCTTATCTTTTGATCCAAAAGAGACAGTATAATCAACTGGCCCTCGCCCATTATTTACTTCTCTGTTAACGTCATAGGGCGATGAATACCAGGTAAGTCTGTAAATTACTTGCAGATCCGCCTCACGCTTAATCGGTTCTCCCTTATAATAAAACAATCTATAACCGTCCTTGTTTTCAATTACATCCTTCAGGAATTCAACCCTAGATAACGCCTCCGAAAACGAGCTTTGGGGCTTGAAACCATAGAAGTTTGTCTCTTCTGTTAAGGACTTTATAAGCTTTTTAACATTTTCACTAAAAATCGTCTCTACCTCCTGAACCTTCTCGTCCGAAATACTAATTGCGCTTTCTGAATCTTCTTCCTTTTTTTTGATGTAGTAATCTATAATTTCCGGGAACTGGACAATTGTTTCGTTAATCGCATGAGCAAGATCTTTTTGTGGTACGGGTTTTTGCCTACGCCTTTTCCCTTTTCCAACAAATATCGGTGCGGGAAGCTTTGTACGATAGAAATTAAAAATTTCATCGCGGAGCTGGATATTTGGAATTGAGGTACATATTCCGGTAAAATCTCCGCGTAAGTCATTGCTATTTATCCAGTTATCATCTTTGGTCAGTATATCACGTGGAGTTAAAATGATATAATCGCCATTATATATTGGCAATACACATCCCTTAGCCATCCATCTTTCAGCTTCATAATTGAAATAAGCCTTATGAACTGTACAAGTTTTCACTTGATCCTTTTGTAAATATCTTTTTGCAAATATTTCCGTGTAGTCGAGCAAGTATGATTTTATAAGATTACAAGTAAAATCACTGATATTGTCTTTGCCGACGCCTATTTGAAAGAGAGCAGCCTTTTCTAAGTGCGACGTTTGAGAAATATTTTCTTCGTATAAATTATCGAAGATGATATGCATATAGGAAGACATGGCACGACCAAATTTCTCACCTAAGCCACTACCGCTATTTCCGAACAAACTGAATCCCAGCCAGTTCTGTTTGACTTCGGAGAACTTATACCAAGAAATTATTTCTGAGTCAGTAATAGCGCCTCGCTTTGATTTTGCTTGAAGAAATGAAAGATATTTAAGAATACCGTCATGCAAGGCTTCGTACTCCGGTTTTTCACTTCCATATAGTAGAAACGGGTCAATAAAAAGTGGAAGATCGTTAATCAATGATATATCAAACGCACCATATTCTTCTAAATCGTCAGGATTGACACCAAAATAGTCTGAAAAATATACCATGATGTAAATCGACGTTAAATAAGTTATTCGTGGATCCTACCAATCGAGCTGCTGAAAGTATTACATTTCTAACAATATAAATAATTTTATGATGAGACTCTAACACCCAGCAAAGGAAAATGTAACTATTTGACAGACGCGAAACTATGACCGTGCCAATGCTAGTAATTCGTTATAGCTTCCTCTGTCAGCTTGGTGCAACTTACTGGAGAGGGTACGCTAAAGCATCTCAAAGCTATGCGTTCAAAGAGAGCTTAATTTAAAATGGTAATCGTGATATTATTTCTTTACTACGCCAAATCGATTGGTTCTAAAATCAATGACTAGAATCTGATCAAAAAAATAGCTATTGCCGATACTGCCAACCACGCCCGCTTCATCAAAAATGGGCTCATGATACTTATCCGGATCAGGGTGGTAATAGATTGTCTTAGAGCTGAGTGGGGTATCCCCCAGATAAGCTTTAGCGGCAAGAGGGGCTCCATATACATCATAATATTTTCCCCATGTACTGACGCCCTTAATCGTATCACTAGTCGCTACAGGATTAATGGAGTCCCAACCCTTTTTAACCGTCATGATGGGAAATAAACTGGCACCCGAATCGTAGAGAAAGTAAAACTCCTTTCCATTAATGGTAAGCGGAACTTTGATCCGGTTTTTCTCCAATTTAAATGGTACAAAACTGACCAGTTTTTCATTGACGGATTGGTCTAAGAAAGCAATACGTTGATTCCGAAAGTCAAGAAGTACGATCTTTCCTAAACAAGCATCCAATCCCCATGAACCGATATGAATTGGTTTGCCTTCCTTGAATTCTTCAGCCGAAACGGTTTGACCATAGCGATTCATTACGTAGGCTTTGCTTACTCGGGAGCCGGTGAGTGGCATGGATAACTCAACATTGATTTGTGTCCACTGGTTTACTGTATCGCTTTTTAACTCAGGCCATTGAGCGGCTAAGCTGGGTTGTACTTTAACCAATGATTTAAGCGTGTTGCCATACAAAATGCTGCTGGAAGCCCCCGTATCAAATTGTAGTTCGAGGGGATAAGGTACATTGTTGATTTTACCATCAATATTGATCGACAAACGGTCAAAGAATCGTCCACCCAAACTGTCACTCGTCCATCTGAAGGGTATCCATAATTTTTTGTCAATTGATTTTAAGAACGTTTTCTCTTGTGCTTGTGCTTGAATTGAGAAAAAAACAAAAATCATTAAACGGAGAATTTTTTTCATATTTTCCAGGCTTTCAGTGTCGGAGTAAGTTTTATGAATAAAATCTTGATACCATCAGTTCAATTTTCGATTACGGCTGTGTTTAGGCTTACGGGGATCAAGTACCCAATGCTCCCCATAGATTGACCTATAATAGATCACACAACTTATAAATTGACATTGTTGCTGCCATTGGCTTACTACCGCCTGATTGGTGGTTTGATACAGATAAATTTTCTCTCCTTGCGGAATTACCTTGTCTTCCCATAAATCGCTTATTAATAAAGTTGAGTCCCTAATATGCGCTTTTGCCTTCATCTCTTTGATAAGGCTGTACATATCGTAATAGCGTTTATCTTGATAGTAATACTGGATGCTATCAATCAGAGTTGGCCCAAGCCCAGAATTAGCTACGGTCGCAGCCGAGCCTCTCATGTTGTCATCTAGTCGGCCCGTATGATACCAGTCAAGTATTGGTATGACCGATGCGTATTGTTGAGTTCGTTGCAAATAAGCTTGATAAAATGTGATGCCTATCGCACAAAAACTGGACACAACCGCTAAGATGCTTAAATAATTTTAAATTGTCCATATTTCAATCACTCAGCAAACATAACTAATTTAATTATGCTACTAAATAGAGACAAATACCTTCAGATTATTGGTCGCTCCAAATCTCAGATATATTTTTTTTTGGCCGTATCCAACCTTCAATCTCGATACCCTCATGTCTTAAATAGTTATAAAGTGTTGCCTTACTTCCTATCTTCAACTGTTCACATATCTGAAGAGTAGTATATTTTTTGCTTTGATACAAAGTAGCTGCCAAGCTTGCCAGTTCCTTAGATTTTTTAGTTAGCCCTTTTGGACGCCCTCCTACCCTGCCGCGCGCCCTTGCTGCCTCCATCCCAGCCAAGGTGCGTTCCGTCAAGATCTCTCGTTCATTTTCAGCAAACACCGAACTAAGCATATACCAAAGCCTACCCATTTTGGTAGAAGTGTCAATCCCTTCCGAAATACTCCGGAAGTCCACTCCCATTTCTTTCCACTCAACCATAAGCTTGATCAACTCATAAGTTGTCCTACCCAGCCGGTCAATTCGCCAAACAACTATGACATCCCCTTTTCGAAGCTCCGAAATCATCCTCATATATTCCGGTCTTTGCAAGGATGCGCCGGATATTTTTTCATGATAGATTTTCTCACAACCTGCCTTTCTGAGGGAGTCAAATTGTAGGTCTTGATTCTGTTCGGTCTTCGAAACCCTTATGTATCCAATCACCATCTGAAATAGTACAGTTTAACGTGGTAGCTTGCAATATACAGTAATTTGTTTTAGTGTACCACTAAACTGTAATTTCAAAGTGTGGAAAAAGGCACTTTTTAGAACTAAAAGGGAGAGAAACTCAAAGTGTTCAAGAGTACAGAAAAACCACCGGATTTTTTGAAGGGGCAAGATCGTATAGTTGGAGAGAACTGCTCGGACTGCTTTCGAACGCAAATAAGCTGGGGCGGCTGCCGGCGTGCGGTTAGGCAAAAAGACAAAGCGTCATTTTTCCTTGTAACTTTCGTTTGCACTGACCACAGTTTAATTTCAGCTTTCGATGACGCCTCAAATCTTCATGAAGCATCGTATACTTTTCTCCGTGTTTCTTTTACTGTGCCACACCTTACAGGCCCAGATAGAAGTAGACTCTCTGATTGAAATGCAGATGAAGGAATTACGTATTCCCGGACTTGCCGCCGCCAAAATTGAGAATGACAACATTGTCTGGATGCGTCATTATGGTTTTCAAGACATCGATCAGAAAAAAACCTGTGACTGCAGAAACTGTCTTTCATATCGCTTCAATATCTAAAACAGTCACCGCAGCCGCCATCATGCAAATCAATGCTAAAGGCTATTTTAACCTCGATGACGATATTAACCGATTCCTGCCTTTTCGGGTCGTAAACCCTTCGTTGATGTGCTTCATACGTAGAATCAGAAGGCGTCTTGCTTTTACCTTTTAACTACGAGTAGCACCTTGTAAACCCAGTGCATTGAAAGAAGTTGTAGCTGACACCGCCTTAACAAATACCCGTGAAATTGAACAGTGGCTGGCATTCAAAGCTGGCGATATGGATGCATTCGCCCGGCTACTAGACCAGTATTATCCGCTATTGCTTCGCTACGGCTACAAGTTGTACCCCGATAAAGAGTTTGTCAAAGATTGCGTGCATGATCTTTTCATAGGCTTGTGGAACAGCAGGGACCGCCTTGCTGACGTTGGGTCGGTGAAAGGTTATTTGTTTGCCTCATTAAGAAAAAATATCATCCGCGAAAAGAGCAGGTCGAAGTGGCTGACGGGCGTTGAAACGTTGGATGATGACGTTCGGGCCGATGATGGCTTTCACATCGAAGCCATGATGATCGCCCGGGAACACGAGCAACATAATGTGAAAAAGCTGCAATTTCATCTGGATCAGCTCACCAACAGGCAGCGGGAGGCGCTGTACCTCAAATATACCCAAGAACTTTCCTATGAACAGGTCGCCGCAACCATGGGCATTAACTATCGGTCGGCGGTGAACCTTGTACACGAAGCCGTCAAGAGCGTACGCAAAAGCTGGACGATAGCTTTTATTTGGGCTATTTCAATTTTTGCCTAATTTTTTCTGCTTTTTTTCAGTACCAATATCTTTTTATGTCTCTATCTCATTGAGAAGTAAAAGATATTCTATGAAAGACTACGATCTGCTCGATGTTGAACAATTGTCGCAAGATTCGTATTTCCGAAACTGGGTTTTTGGTAAAACCGATGAAGGGGATACATTTTGGGAGCATTGGCAGGCAGGTAATCCGGTGCGCCGCCAGCTGGTTGCACAAGCCCGGTTGCTGGTACTTAGCATGACTGCCGAAACATCCAATATTTTCACTGACCAAGAAATACTTGATGGTAAAAACAGGATACTGGCGGAAATTTCTGTTTCGTCTCAAAAGCGTTCGGTATTCAATTTTATGTGGCTGAGGCTGGCGGCTTCGGTGGTGATCATGCTCGGTATCGGATGGTGGCTGTTGGACAGCAGGACGGTAAGCCAGGTTAAGGATATTGGATTGGGCTTAAACACGCAGACCACGGTTCTCAACGAGGAGTCGGGCCCAAAAACGATCACATTACCGGACGGCAGTAGGGTGACGCTAGCCACTCAAAGCGAGCTACGCTATGGTCGAAACTTCGGTGATAGCATCCGCTATGTATACCTGGTTGGCGGCGCTTTTTTCCAGGTAGTCAAAAATCCTCAAAAGCCCTTTGTGGTCAACACCCGGCAACTGGTCACCAAAGTCCTGGGAACGAGCTTTCACGTGGCTGCCTACGAAAAGGATAGTGAAACACGGGTTTCGGTTGTGACGGGAAAAGTTACCGTATCAAGGCAACCCGCTGCGTCTGATGCCGCAACCACTTCTTCTGCTGAAATAGTCCTGGTACCCAATCAGAAAGCAGTCTTCAATCAGCAGGACCAACAATTAGTAAAAACGCTGGTGGAAAATCCGCAGCCGGTAAGTGCCCGTGTGCAGGAGCAGGACTTTGTTTTCCAGGAAACGAATCTGAAACAGGTGTACCAGATGCTTGAAAAATACTACGGCGTCCAGATCACCTTTGATCAGCAGGTGTTCGCTCATTGCTCGGTTACCGCCGATCTCAGGCAGGAGTCGCTCTATAAAAAGCTCGATCTGATCTGCGAGATCATTCAGGCCCAATACAAAATTGCCGATGGGCAGATCCTGATCTCCGGTGCGGGATGCCAGAAACAGCAGTCACCATTTTAACCCTAAAAATTCAGCTATGACGAGACTAATATAAAACGATCATTTACTAAGAGCCGGCAGTGCTCCAACACTACCGGCTTGGTTCCTTCAACCAGCTAATGGATTCATTCTTGGGACAAGAATGAGGGGAATTGTTTTGTCCAATCTTTCTCAAGAATTTTCGAAAACAGTCAAAAATAATGAAAAGAAAAGTATCCATACATGGTTTAATCACAGAAATCATGAAAGTTTCGATTGTTCAATTTGTGGTCACGGTCTGTCTGGCCGGATTGGCCTACGCGAATGAATCCAATGCACAGGAGCTGCTCAACCAAAAGATCAGCATTAACGTGGAAGGGCGTCCATTGAAGGAGATTATCGCGACGCTCGAAGCGAAAACCAGGATTAAGTTTATGTACAGTCCGGAGGTAATCCAGGCCGGAAGGACCGCGTCACTAGTAGCCAGTAACCAAACGGTCAGGCAAATTTTGGATTCGTTTCTTGAACCACTTGACATCACTTACCGCATTAGCGACAACCGGATCGTACTGCTGCCCAAATCGGGCGGGACCGGGATGAACGCGGGACAGAAACCTTCCGTAGCTATGCCCGCGGACATTACCATTTCCGGGACTGTCAGGGACGATAACGCAGAAGGCTTGCCCGGAGTGAGCATTGTCGTGAAGGGAAGTCAGCGGGGGACGCTCAGTGACATCGACGGAAAATTCAATCTTGATGTGCCCGATGAGCAGGCTGTGCTAGTCTTTTCCTATGTTGGATTTGTGACGCAAGAAATTACCGTCGGCAGCAAACAGACGATCGATGTGAAGCTTCAGACGGATTCTAAATCATTGGAAGAAGTGGTGGTTGTGGGCTACGGAACATCCAAAAAGCGAGATTTGACCGGCGCCATATCGAGCATAAAAACGGAAAACCTGGCTGGTCAGGCACCCCGCAGCGTAGAGGACATTTTGCGGGGTAATGCACCTGGTTTGAATATCGGCATTGCTACTAACGCCAAGGCCGATGCATCACTTTCTATCCGGGGCAAGGGGACGCTCACAGCCAGTAACAACCCTTTGATCGTTTTAAACAATGTGATTTATGAAGGTGCGCTGGCCGACATTAACCCGGCCGACATTGCCTCCGTCGACATATTGAAAGACGCAAGCGCCGCCGCGGTGTATGGTGCCCGGTCTGCCAACGGGGTGATCGTGATCACAACCAAAAAAGGGGTGAAAGGCAAGCCAATCATTAATTTTACGACCAACACTGCCCTGGCCGTGTCTGCAAGCCGCCCTAAAATTTTGGATGAAAATGGCTTTTTGAAATTTCGTCAGGATTACAACGAAGGCCGCAATTCGGAAGCCTATCTGGCGCAATACCCGCAGATGTTTGCTGATCCGTCTGGGCTGAACGGTATCAATCAGCTGGACTGGTATAACTACGACCAAAAAGTGCCTTTGGCAAGTGTGACCGACGACCAACTGCGGACGCAGTGGCTCTCGCGCCTGAATTTTACTGCCCCTGAAATGGAAAACTATTTTGCGGGCAAAATCACGAAATGGGACGAGCTGGTGTTTCAAAAGGCCTTTCAGCAAGACTATAATGTTTCGATTTCCAGCGCGACTGATCACATTTCGCAATATTTCTCTATTGGCTACACCGACCGGAAAGGTATTGTGGTGGGCGACCGCTACAAAAACCTGCGGGCCCGTGTGAATGTAGAGGCGAAGATCACGCCGTTCCTGACCGTGGGCGCCAACACGCAATTCGCTACCCGCAACGAGGGGTACCTGCCTGCCGACTGGGGTCAGATGACCATGATCTCACCCTACGGCTCCAATAACATCGACGATCCAACCAGCCAATTTCGCAGGCGCCCGACAGGCCTGGACCCAGTGAACCCATTTTACGATAACCTGTACACCGACCGGATTGATAGACGGCAAAATGTAATCGCTACGCTGTTCACCAAAATTCAGTTGCCTTTCGGGATAGAATATAACATGAATTTCTCCCCGTATTATAACTGGTACGAATACTATAACCATTATTCCTCCCAGGGAGACAGATGGAGCGCAATCGGAGGTGTTTCCCAAAGAGCAACGAGCAAGCGCTTCAACTGGCAGCTCGACAACATATTTCGTTGGAGTAAAGAATTTAACAAGGTGCACCGTATAGAGCTTACCGGGTTGGTCAATGCGGAAAAAGCACGCATTTGGGGGACGACAGCAAACGCCAGTAGTTTTTCACCCAACGACGCGCTCGGTTACCACAACTTGCAAGCGGGTACAGTCGCCACGGTTGTTAGTGGAGATTCAATCCAGACCGGTGACGCATTGATGGGCCGGGCGTTCTACTCGTTGAAGGACAAGTATATGCTCACCGCTTCCGTCCGTCGTGATGGGTATTCCGCGTTTGGAAAGAAAAATCCCCGCGCAGTGTTCCCTTCCATTGCACTGGGCTGGGTATTCACAGAAGAGAAATTTCTCAAATCACTTAACTGGCTCGACTACGGGAAGCTTAGGCTCACCTGGGGTGAAAATGGGAACCGCGAGATCGGACAATACCAGGCGCTGGCCAAAATGACATCCGGACTGCGGCCATACATCGATCAGACTGGAAAAGTATACAGCACCTCGGAGATCTATGTGACCCGCATGGCCAACTATAACTTGAAATGGGAGCGGTCGGCCGCATACAACGTGGGCCTTGATTTCGGTCTTTTCAAAAGCCGGCTCAACGGTACCCTGGAAGTGTACGCATCCCGTACGAACGACCTGCTCGTTTCTCGCGCATTGCCTAATATCACCGGCTATTCGAGTGTGATGAGCAATCTTGGGCAGGTGCGTAACCACGGGGCAGAATTGACATTAAATGCGGTAGTGCTTCAAAAGGGAGAATTCAGTTGGAATGCCACGGCAAATATGAGCTTCAACCGTCGCAAGATCGCCTCGCTTTACGGCGACATGATGAATGTATTGGATGCAAACGGAAATGTAGTTTCGCAGAGAGAATCCGACGACCCTACCAATGGCTGGTTCATCGGGCAGGACCCCGACCGGATCTGGGAATTTAAACGGGACGGGGTATGGCAGCTGGATGAGAAAGAAGAGGCGCTCAGGTACGGTCTGCAACCTGGCGATTTCAAATATGTGGATGGGAATGGCGACGGCATTATGAACAATGACGATAAGGTGTTCCAGGGCTACAGGACACCGCGGTTCAGGTGGTCGCTGCGCAATGAGGCTGAATACCGGGGCCTGCGGCTTTCGGTGATGATGTACTCGAACTTGGGCTATTATGGCGAATTTCAGCGTGCTGCCAATAATTATGCCTTTCCAGACCGAACTTCTGATTACGATTTCCCTAGATGGACCGCTACCAACCCGATTAATGATTATGCTCGTATCGGGTCGAAAAATATTGGACGCAACTTTGTGAACAAATCATTCCTGCGGGTTGAAAACGTGACGCTGAGCTACAACATCCCTTCGAAGCTGATCCAAAAGGCCAGTATCCAAAAACTCACCGTGTCGGCCAGCGTGCAGAATGCGGGTGTATTTGCAGCGCACTGGAATTTTTGGGATCCGGAAAGCGGGACAGTCACACCGCGTACATACAACTTAGGTTTTAACATCACATTATAAAGTACTGGTTGTTATGAAGAATATAACTAACTCAATTACCCGCATTCTCACAACGTGTTGCGTGCTTGGTCTTACCAGCTGTAGCGACAGCTGGCTTGAACCCAAACCATTATCATTTTATACGCCTGAAAACACTTATATCGATGCAGAAGGGTTGGACGCCGCGTTGGCCGCTTGCGAAAAACAAATGGGCGCCGAATATAACGGCGATGCCATGCCGGCGATCACCGAAATGATCCTTTCGGACATTGCCGTAGAAGGCACGACTGATAAGGCCGGTCCGCAGATGGACCTGGACAAATCACTGCTTCCGGATGCTAACCTGAACAGCACCGATTTTACGCGGGTAGGGTGGTATTGGGAGAATGGCTACAAGGCTGTTCAGTATGCCAACATAATCATTTCCAGGGCTGACGACGCATCATTTGCCAGCGAAGCCGAAAAAAAACGCATTGTAGGACAGGCTTATTTTCACCGTGCCTATTGGTATTACAAACTGGTACATCAATTTGGAGATGTTCCATTTCTGATGGCAGAAGTTGCTGAACCTAGAACGGACTACTACTCAACAGATCGCTGGGTGATTTTGCAAAAACTCAAAGAAGACCTGGACTGGGCTTACCAAAATGTGCCGGAGGTGGTCGACAGAGGCCGGGTTAGCAAGGCGGCCTGCGGTACGCTGCTAATGAAGGTGAATATTGCGCTTGGCCTTTTCAATGAAGCGGTTGAGATCGGAAAGCAGATTGCGGCACTTCATCCCTTGGTGACGCAACGGTTCACCACAAATCAATCCAAACCCAACACCAACCTGATGCATGATTTGCACAGCGTGGAGGCGAAGCTGGATATGAGCAATAAAGAAGGGCTAATGTACATTGTCAATTTCCCGAATTCTCCAGGATCAGTATCTTCACAGCTCCCGCGGAACCTGCTTCCAAGGATCGTGGGCGTTACTACTCCCGATGGGCTGACTGGCATTGTCTTCACGCCTAATGTCGAAAAGCAATATGAGATTAATTCGATTTATGGACGTGGCATCGGCCGTGCGCGCTCGACCAATTATTATCAGTACACGATCTGGACGCAGAAAGAAAAGAAGGATTTAAGAGGTGTTTATAACCGTGACAGCTGGAAAAGTCCGGCCGACATGTGGTACAATGATCCTGCATTAAAAGCCCGCGGTAATGCCTATTACGGAAAGAACCTTGTGAAAAATCCGGCTATGTCGGTGGAAGATTCGATCCGGTCGTGGTACCAGTGGCCTCATTTCAAAACCTTCGTGCCCGATCCGCTGTCCGGCGACTGGAACTGGGGCGGGCAAACGCCCATGTACATTTACCGTTCGGCGGAAGTGTATTTGCTGATGGCAGAAGCGCATTACTGGGCGGGCGACAACAGTTCGGCAGCAGCCATGCTGAATGTCGTAAGGGCCAGAGCCGGCGCCGATCCAATGACGGCGGCAGACATCAATATCGGCGCGATCGTGGATGAGCGTGCGCGCGAACTGTACTTTGAAGAAAACAGGCACGTGGAACTAACCCGCATCGCCTATACTTACGCCAAGACAGGTAAAAACTGCGAGTATTTCGGGAAGCAATATGCGCTTGTCGGTATTAGCGGTCCGGGCGGCGCGGGTGCCAACGTGAAGCAATCCGGAGTTAACTTCTACTACGATTGGATAACTGCCAAAAACAACTTTTACAATAAAGGCGTCAGACACCGCTGGGCAGAATACAAGATCAGCGTCCACCACATCCTGTGGCCCGTACCTGCGGCGGCAATCAATGCGAATACGAAAGGGGTCATCAATCAGAATATCGGCTACCCGGGTGCTGAGCGGAACGTGCCCGCATTGACGACTCTGCCACAGTAGAAACCCTTGAACATTTAAACATTCAATCGTGAGAAAACTATTCATCATACTCGCACTGAGCATTGGCGCAACGGCCTTGCAAGAAGCGGCAGCCCAGAATTACAACGAAAGCAAAGTAGGCACTTACACGTTGCCGGACGCACTCGAAGGGCAGGATGGGAAAAAGATAACTTCCGTTAAAGACTGGGAAAAGAAGCGGCGGCCGGAAATCCTGGGCCTTTTCGAGGATCATGTCTACGGTAAACTGCCTGCTTCATTTGATAAAATCGATTTCAAAGTAGCCCGCCAGGACCGGAAAGCGATGGCCGGCAAAGCTACTTTGAAGGAAGTAGAAGTCACAGTGACCGAGAAAGGTGAATCGGTCAAAATCAATGTGGTGATGTTTGTACCAAACGATGTCAAAAAGCCGGCACCTGCATTTTTATTGATCAACAACCGCAGCCCGAGAAACACGCTTGCTTCCCGCGACTCAATCAGCGGATTTTGGCCGGCCGAGCAGGTGATCGAGGCAGGTTATGCCATTGCCGCATTCCACTACAGCGACGCCGCGCCCGATAATAAGGACAAATATCAAAATGGCGTACTCCGGCTCTATCCGGAACTGGCACAGGCAGATAATGGAATGAAAGCCATCGGTGCATGGGCCTGGGCAGCCAGCCGCGTCATGGATTATCTTCAAACCGACAAATCTATTGATGCCAAACGGGTAGGTGTCGTGGGCCATTCGCGGGGCGGCAAAACCTCGCTTTGGGCTGCGGCGCAGGACAAGCGTTTCGCGATGAGCTTCTCTAACTGCTCGGGTAACACAGGCGCCGCATTGTCGAAAAGGAATTTTGGCGAAACGGTAGCGCGTATCAATACCACGTTTCCCCATTGGTTTAATAACAATTATAAAAAGTACAACAACAACGAGCAGGCATTGCCGGTAGACCAGCACATGCTCATCGCGCTGATTGCTCCGCGTCTGGTTTACGCAACCAATGCTTCTGAGGACCTTTGGGCAGATCCCACCGGCACATTCCTGGCCATGAAGCACGCCGAGCCGGTGTATGCATTATACAAATTGAAATCACAACTGCCCCAGCAGCCGCCAGCCCTGGATACGCCGATCAACCTGCCGCCGATGGGTTACCACAACCGCACGGGCAAGCACGACCTAACGTTTTACGACTGGGCACAATTTGTAAAGTTCGCTGATGCCCATTACGGCAAAAAATAGAGTACGTGAAATAGGCTGTCTCGATATGACTAAGGCAGCCTATTTTATTATTAAACTTGAAACCTATTGAACATAATCATCTTGTCATTAACAAATATTATTTGGTGAATTCACTGTATTAACTCTTGATAAATCCTTATGGAGTATACGCTAGTTAACTAACTGCAGTATCAATGATGTTTCCCTATCACTTTATTGATCAAAACCAAACGGGAAGAAAATCACATGGCGCTGAGAGTACATAAAAACCACCGAATAATTTCGATAGAAAGTCTTATAGATGTTATCTATTGACGACGCATTAAAAAACCTGATCGCTATGATCAGGTCCGCGTTTGATGTTTTCAAATAACCTTTTCTCGTTTGTCTTTGAAAGGTTGGGAATCCCGTTTGACTTTCATCTTAATTATAAAGTGTTGGCGACCGCACCGGACACCGGTGGAAAGGGTGGTTTTCCTAATCCAGTTGTGTCCGGGTCGTTTAAACAAAGGAACTCAATGCTTTAGGGCGCTTCATTGATTCGGATTATCCGGCTGTCATTCGAATTGAATTAATTTCTGGTTGTAAAACCTTGTAGATGTTTTGTCCAAAATCATCTTAGGCTATACGCCTAACTCATCAAATGGGAGATCAGTACATGCGTAAAGTGGATGCGTTGAGATGGCGCACTGGAAGATAGAGAGCGCTCCTACCTGCGCATTACAGATGCAGTTTATTTACCGAAAAATACGCTGGTCGAATGCGCGACATATGCTGGGCGGTTTTTGGATGGAGAGAATCCGTATTCCAAGTGGATGGTGCTCAGGAAACATAAGTAAGATTTGGTGAGTTGCGTAAAACAGGGGCCTTTGGCCCCTGTTTTACTTTTCTGTAGATTTAAAACATGCAATTTGAAATCTGATCCGCTTCGGTCGTTGCAACCCGTTTGCCACTTGCCGGTAGGTCGGACTTCTCCTGCGCCCGCAGTTTGTCACAACTCATTGAAGAATCACCTGCCCCCATTCTTGATAGTCCGCGCCACTACTCGACAAATAGGCGGTGCTGTCGCAGTTGGCCCCGTTCTTCAACGGTAATGATGTAAACACCCGCGGATAGTTGGGGCGTCGTTTTCAGCAGCAGGTTACCACCATGAACGCCCGTCTTTTGCAAGGGAAAACAGCCGCCACCCACGTGATAGAAGCCCACGTTCGCCGTTTCAGGCTCGTCCAGCCGAAGTGTAAACTCATCACCGCCAACCACCGGGTTGGGGTACACTCCATAGGCATCATCGCGGATGACCACTGAAACGGCCGAGTATACCGTCTTCTTGCCGCTTAGGTCAATCTGGGTAAGCCGGTAGTAGCTGGTGCCCTGGTAAGGCCACTGGTCGATAAGCTGGTAATCCTTACGGTTGCTGCTGTTGGGCGACAGTTCCCCTACCTGGCCCACTTGCTCAAACGTGCGCAGGTCCTTACTGCGTTCAATGAGAAAGCCACCGTTGTCCCATTCAATGGCGGTGGACCAGGCCAAGCTCACCTTACGGTTAGGCTGGGCCTTGGCCGTAAAGGATATCAGGCTGACCGGCATTGGATCAGCACTGCACACGGATAACCCGCCAGGGGTAGCGGCATATATCATTTGGCCCATCACGTTCACGTCATACACATAATCATCCGCCAGCCCATTGGCGGTAGTCATGTTGGTAAAGCTGTTGCCCCCGTCGGACGAAATCGATAACCCGCCAGCGGTAGCGGCATACACCGTTGACCCC
>NZ_AUAS01000022.1 GCF_000428845.1 Dyadobacter alkalitolerans DSM 23607
CTGATTGCAATCTGCCGTTTCCAGGCTGCCTTCATATAATTGTGAGTAGCACGTAACAGTCTTGGCACCCCCGCTCAGAATGTAGTTGCTGCCCTTCACCCGGACATTCAACTGATGCGCTTTCCCATCAAGCAAAGTCGCGGGCAAAGTAAAGTTGAAGGCGTAGTTGCCCGTACTGCCAGGACCTGCGTTTTTCAGGTCCGAGCGGAAAGC
The DNA here is from genome assembly GCF_000428845.1 of Dyadobacter alkalitolerans DSM 23607. GTDB lineage: Bacteria > Bacteroidota > Bacteroidia > Cytophagales > Spirosomataceae > Dyadobacter > Dyadobacter alkalitolerans. Next base: position 214 of record NZ_AUAS01000022.1, read on the forward strand.
ATCTGATACAACCGTTGCATATACGGTGCTGCCTTCGTAAAGCTCGATCGTTAGTGGTGAGGCTGGGTAGCTCCTGTCCCAAACCCAGCCGCGCACTACTTTACAGTCAGCCGCTTCAAAAACACCGATGTACTGCAATGTTGAGCAACTTGTTTGCTGTGCTGATCCAGGTAAAAGATAGTTTCCACCCTTGACTCGGACACTCAGCTCATGTGCCTTCCCATCTTTAAGCGCCGCCGGGAAAGCGAAACTAAACCCGTAGTTGCCACTTCCTTTACCCGAATCTTTTAGGTCTGCGCGATATGAGTTGGAAGTAACGGTTGCATATACCGTGTTTCCTTCTACTAATTCGATAGTAAGTGTTGAGTTAGGGCGCCTCTTATCCCAAACCCAACCTTTTATAGTATAGCAATCTGTTTGTTCGAAAACGCCTTCATACAAGTATGCCAGTTCCTTGGGCGAGCCATTTAATATATATGATGAGTTACGGACCCGGGCACTTATCTGATGCGCCTTACCATCTTTCAAGGCTATAGGAATTGGCAGGGTAAAACCATAGTTTCCTGCATTTTCTAAATCATTTCTCAACTCACTAGCTTTCACACTAGTTATTACTACACTCCCTTCAAGTATTTCAACTATTAAATCAGCATTAGGATGATTTTTATCCCATACCCAACCTTGAATAATTGAATCGGACACAATTTCAAGATTACCGCTAAAACTTGTCGGTAGGGATGTTGCGTTAGAACACCCTATTGTAAAAACTTCATAACTATCTGGAATGATTGCTTGCGCTGTTGTGATGGATCCTGCACTTAATGAGCTCCCCCCTCCTGTTAAAGCATTTTCATCAAGAACAGATACGATTCGCTCCCATCTTGAATTAGCTTTGCTCCAACCTACAATAGTCGCGCGGTTAAGCGCATCTTCAGTTAGCACGGCTAAATTGCTAGCAGCATTCCAGCTAAGCGATATTTTTGCGGCCTTTGAGCCGTTAATATCCCAGTATTCCTTATCACTGACTGTTCTGATAGAACTGTCCTTTTGACTTAGGTTAAACGGCCCGCTTGTTAGCACTGAGGCCGAGCCTACATTCCCCATGAAGTAGGCACCGGATGTTCCATCTGCATCGGCTGCAAATGGCCGATAGACGCCATTTTGTCCAACTGGAAAAATAAAGAATGCGGTGCCGTATTTTTTCGCATAACCGTCGACATGCTTTGCATCTCCAATTCCAGTAAGTTTTGATGATTCTGAAAAGCTGACAATACCAATAGGATTTCTTTCTGTTTTTATAATCCCTGTTGACTGAGCAAACAATGCGTATGCAGGAAGGATTAAGGAAAAGATGCTAACTAAAAGTTTGAATAGGTTCTTCATATAATGGTTAGCCTGTGATGTTAATATTATAGTCGCCCAAAAATGTTATTTCTCCACCCGCCTGCACCTTTACGTCTTTTGCAACGATATTTTGTCCCACTGTTACCTTATGGCCGGAATTAACGTTAACTATATCCCGGGAAGAGGGAACTCGGCCATGAGACCAGATTTCCGGATTTGCCCAGAAACCAGAACCAATGGTTTGCACGACATCAGAAAACAGCGACGTGGTTTGAAAATTTTTGAAGAGTAGTTGACTTGTCTTTGATGTAGCTGTACCAAACCAGTCGTTTAAAACATCGGAGTAAACCCTTCTAAAATCGATCTGCATTTTAATGTCACGATTTTTATCCCATAAAGGTGGGGAAGCTGGAAGCAGCCCGTTTATAAGATCAGGATTTGTACCTACCAATTGCCTTTTTATTCCAGTACCAAAAACAAACATTGGTGCACCGACTCCGTGATCAGTTCCTTTGGAAGCATTAGAAGTTGCGCGTCTTCCAAAGTCAGAGAAAGTCATTCCCAAAACTTTATCTTCTATTCCCTGTAGTTTTAAGTCGTTTTGAAAAGCCGCAATCCCATCAGACAGCTTTTTGAGTAAAATTGCATGAGTCCCCTCAGTACTATTAGTCCCTACCTGTCCAGAATGTGTATCAAAGCCACCCAGCTCTACGTAATAGATCTTCGATTTAAGCCCGCCGTGAATAAGCCTTGAAACAATTTTCAACTGGTCGGCCAGCTCATTTTTTTCAGAAGCTGCTGGATAACTTGCTAGATTTCTGCCAGCGTCCGCAGCCGCTTTAATTTCAGCGGCATAACCTACGGCTGTTACTTGTTTTTGACGAATAAAGGAGATTAACTCACCAGCATCACAGCAAGGAAGATTTGTGTCTAAGGTTGTACTTGGTTCTCCAATCAGTTGATAAAATATGTTAGGATCCTGGATAGTGATTCCCATTGATTGATCGTTTCCTAAAAGCGCAGTTGTGCTGATTTGCCCAATCTGGACCGCTAACGGATCTTCCATATCACTCGTCGGATATGCTTCGGGATATCCTGGGAAGCGATCGTTCAGGTATCGCCCAGCCCAGCCGCTGGATGCATATTGCGAAGCGTCAACCGCCGTCATCCATATATCCGTAGATCTGTAATGTGACTGATCCGGATTGGGATATGAAACTCCATTTACGATAGCAAGCTTACCTTCATCATAAAGTGCGCGCATCCCGGTCATGGCAGGGTGAAGGCCCATTCCAACATTTCCCTGAAGCTTAAGTACACTGCTTTCCGGAATTGCAATATTGGTTCTTAGCTCGTTATATTTCGAGTAATATTCCAGTGGAATCACCGTATTCAGACCATCATTGCCTCCGGCTAAATAAATGATGACCAATACACGATCGTTATTTAATGCTGCTGTACGTTTTAAAGACTGGACAAGTGCAGAACCTTTGGCTAACGATTTAATTCCAAAACCATCTAGCATTACAGGCAGCATAAGGGCAGCTCCTGCTGAAAAGAAGTTTCTCCTGTTCATTTGTTTACGATTTAAAATATTTGATATTCAGCCATTCTAAACATGTATTTCAGCATCGTGCGGCATCGCCATAAAATGATGTTCTGTTTTGAAATGTCTGCTGGAGAAGTTCGATAGGCATCCCACTCACGGATCCATGTTGTTCTTGCACTACTCTTCATCATCATGATGGAATCGATTAGGAAATCCTTCTGTTGTTGATTCAATTCAATTGCGAAGAGATTCTTTGATAATTCTTCTAAAACCTTTTCACAAGTAATCGCAGGTGAGCTGGCGACGTCAGAGAAATTAGGCTGTATAGCGCGTAACCGGGCCAGAATATCAATACCTAACAAATAGCCTGGTTTGATTTCCAGATATGGATATACCAAATTATCTGTACGTGCACCTCTAAGCCCTAGTGTGCTTTCATTAATCCAATTTTTGGAGTAGCCAGTTTGATAATATGCGGGAGAACCGAAAACGGAAGGCTGATTAAGCAGATTTAGCTGAAGGCTGTTCATAGCTGAACCTAAAAAAGCAATCATTCGCTGAAATGCCCCATATTCAGTAGTGATATTCGGGACCGGCAGGTCAAACAGACGAACAGCCCCGATGAGTAATTCTGCCGGGGACTTTACAATTGCACCAACATTAGTTGTATCAAAAAAAATATCACTAGATAAAAGTTTTTTTATGACAGGGACAATTGCATAGTTATTGGCGCTGCTTGAGAAGAAAGAGGCTAAAGGAACTATGACTTGATCCTCTATTTCCTGTGTTACATTTGGATTGACATACCATCTGTATAGCTTTCTACAAATGAATTTTGGAGATTCTGGATGAGACAAGAGCATATTAGCAAGATCACCTAATTCTTCGTCCCCTGCAGTTGACCCACTTCTACCGACTATCGTCGTATTATTATATTTGGAAGAGAAAGTCTTATCGGAAGTATCGTGCCTGTCCGGATTGAAAACTGCGCCGATTGTCGTTGAACCTTCCTTAAATTTGTTCAATGCTTGCCATCCTGTCAGAACTTGCGCCGCAGCTTTAACGTCCTGTTCAGTGTAATTATAGTTGCCGCTGAAGTCCTTTTGCCCCACAGCAAACAACTCTTGTAATTCTCTTCCATAGTTTTCATTCGGCAATTCTTTCGCATTTTCATTACCATTTTGAAAAATCAGCATTCCAGGATCCTTCGAGATACCTATGACTAAATCCTTGAAATTGCCAAGTGCATTAGATCTCAAAAATCTCAAGTATCTGTCCATGTAGCGAAAATCTTCCACACCCGCCTGAGTTACAACAAAATGGTTTTGCCAGAAAGCAGTAAGCTTTTCAAGAATAGATGGACGTCCGTTTTGTTCCGCCATTAAGCCAATCCACCAATATTTCACATAATTGTAATAGTTGGAATTTCGACTTTGATCGAATGGCTTGGTGAGAAAAGGCTGTCCCGCATCAGCACGGCTTTCATCCATCTCAACGGGAGGTGGTGGAGTTGCACGATGTGATGCATTTGCAATTAGTAGCTCGACAGCCTCAGAAGCGTTTTTGCCAGTGAAGGAAGCAATTTCTTGATTGGTTGGGCCAAAAGTAGCACGCCTCAAGAGGTGAGCAGCTGCTGCCTGGGATAATACCGGAGTGTAGGTTTGTAAAAAAGCCATGTGTTGTGTAAGGGCGAGTAGAATCCTTTGTGTAAAAGTATTTCTATATCAAAAACATTTTACATCGATGTAATTTTACGAAAAATTAATAGAAAACCATGAAAATAGAAAGTAACTCGAAATGTTAACAAAGTAATTCTACAAATTGTTTCCCGATTTGTAGAATTTTGATTGTTTTTCTTTTTGTCTGATATCTTGTTTACCAGACATGAGAGATCCATCAAACCCTATTAATACAACTGTAACGCACAGTTGACTTGGTGCTGGCAGAGGTTGTTGAGAACTATACAGCGATAATGATCTGGGGGATAACCCTAGAAATTGACATTGCACACCTTGATGAGCCAAAGATTTATTAAGCAATGCTTTGTGCTGATCGAGAAATAGTAGCGAAGAACGTCATCGGAAGATGTTGGACAGCTTGCAGAACCTGCCGTCACATTGTAAAGTTTTAAGAAATTTTTGTTTTTTAAGATCTAAATCCAGGAATAATTCAAATCTTGTCTTGGCGAATTTTTATAATTGATTCTTGTTAGTACCTTTGCATGTACTCAACGTCTTATATGAAAATCGCTCTTCAAAAAGCTACTAGTGAACCAATTCCAAACAAGTTTGTCTGGCGGATTTTGGATTTCGGATTAACTTCCACACAGAGTTGGAAAAAACACTCCTTTACAAGTACTGTAACTGCATGCACAGACTTCCTCCTTCGCGTTACAAATAAAAGACTCGTCTTAGATAAATTTCGTCATGAAAAGCCTGCTTTGGCCGTGTACGGTCTTGTTCCAAAAACTTGTGTACCCTATTGCTATTTCATTCAAAACGATATGAATGAACGTCAAGTAAGGAGCATCTTTACTTTTTGGATTTGAACCACAACAGTGCACTAAAGTAAAATACTAGGTTCTACTGAGATTTTTATTATGCCTATATATGCTGAATTGGTTGTTCAAGAAGAAAGAAGTCCACAAAGTTAATCTTGCCCATATTGGAGTAGACATACATTCCCATATCATTCCTGGTATCGATGATGGTGTCCAGACTATTGAAGAAGCGTTAGCTATGTTAGAAAAGATGTCCTCAATTGGGTACAGTCGCGTTATCACAACACCGCACATCATTTGGGATTGCTATAAGAACACACCTGAAATAATAAATAAGGGGTTACACGAAGTTCGCATGGCGGCTGAACACGAAGGATTGCCTATCAGAATTGATGCCGCAGCTGAATATTTTATTGACGAGCATTTTATGGAACTTCTGCAGTCGGATTCAGAAATTCTGACATTGCCGGGTAATAGAGTTTTAGTAGAGCTTCCATATTCGACCCCCCTGCTGAATGTATCGGAAACTCTGTTCTACATAATAGAAAAAGGGTTTCAGCCAGTGCTGGCACATCCCGAACGCTACACTTACTATTATTCCGATCCATCGGTTTATAGAAAACTGGTCAATCAGGGATGTGAGTTGCAAGTTAATCTGCTTTCTCTAAGTGGCTATTATGGAGAAACCATTGCTGATATGGCAAATTGGCTTTTGCAAAATGGCTTGATTACTTTTTTAGGTAGTGATGCGCATAAGATTCAGCACCTGGATATGATTCAAAGGCTAAACAATAATGAGTGGTTGTCCAGTTATCCATTTCAAAACGAAAAACTGCAGATGTTATAATTTGTGGTAATTGAATTTTTCTTATATTTGTATAAAATACAGTTCTGCTATAATTTGGATTATAATAAGATTGCCGTTAGGTTTTTGAAGTGAAAAATTAAGGTACAGTACCATTTCAGCTTATCAGTGGCCTTATTTTATCAACTACGCAAAAAGCTAACATTCACAAATTCAAATCATTATCTTTTTTTTTAAATTTCAACGTAACTTAAAGTCCCTATATGCGCATATTTTTAAATTCCCGCTTACCATCACTTTTTCTTGCAGCTGGAATATTAATTACAACAATTACGGGAACCACATCTTGTGTTTCTCCAAAGTCAATTGTGTATTTCCAAGGAGACACAACGGCATTTTCATCTCAAGAAATCAATCAAAAGTATATTCCAATTATTCAGTCCAGCGACATCCTGGCAATTATTGTGGGTAGCTTAAACGCAGAAGCGAATGAAGTATTTAACACACCGAATACATTTACCACTGCCAGTACCAATTATTCGAATGTTGGAGGGCCTCGTGTTCAACCAATAGGATATTTAGTGGATGTTGATGGCTATATAGAGGTTCCCTTGGTCGGAAAGTTGAAAGTTTCCGGCATGCGCACAAATGATGCAGCTGATACAATCCGGACCCGTTTGTTAAATTATCTGAAAGAACCATCTGTAATTGTTCGCAACCTGAACTTTAAAGTTTCCGTACTTGGCGAAGTTAAGTCACCAGCCGTCTATGTGATCCCGGATGAAAAAATAACACTTCCAGAAGTTTTAAGTCTTGCAGGAGATCTTACGATATATGGAAATCGCAGCACTGTAATGATTATCCGTGAAGAAAATAACGAACGTTCATATGCTAGAATAGATTTGACATCAAGAGATATTTTTAATTCTCCCTACTACTATCTGCATAAAAACGATGTGGTTTATGTTGAACCAGTTAAGGCAAGAATGTTGGATACAGATAGCCGGATTCGGACAGTCCCTTTAATTGTAACTATTGTAGGAGGCATTAGTACCCTCGGAATTCTAATTTTAAACTTGGTCAGGCTGTAGCCAAGAGATCTTGTTAATGAACATAATCAACTAGTTATGAAAGACAACGGACTCAACACAACATCACTGCATCTTTTGGAAGAAGACGAGCAGTCATTCAACTTGAAAGAGTATGCTTCAAGATACATAAGGTATTGGTACTTATTTCCAATATTCATATTTCTTTCTTTAACCATCGCCTTCTTTTATCTGCAGATTACTCAGCCAATATACAGCACAAAAACCAGCATACTTATCAAGGATGAAAATAAAGGTTTAAGTGGTGCCCAGGGAGACATCTTGTCTGAATTAAGTACTCAATTTGGTGGAAACAAATTGGTAGAAAATGAGTTAGAGATTATTAAGTCACAAACACTAATGGAGCAGGTAATCAAGGAGCTCTCCCTAGACGTTTCCTATTCGACAAAGGATGCTCTACGGACGGTTAATTTGTACAAAACCAGCCCTGTTGTTGTAAAATCTGAGGTAATAACACCATATGCACTTGAAGAGCCTATGGTTATTCATATTGTAGATAGTCTTCATTTCCGCTTCAACGATGAAGAAAAGCTATTTACTTTTAACCAACGTTTTAATAATGCCTGGGGTGCTTTTGTAATTTTGAAGGGCAGCGCATCTGACGTAAAAGATATTACAGTAAATTTCACTGATGTCAAATATTTGGCAGAGGGGATGTTGAAGCGTCTTGCTGTTGCACAACCAAATATTAAAAGTACAGTTCTGGAACTGACTTTTGAAGATACAGATGTTCAACGTTCAAAAGATGTTCTTAATAAATTGCTGGACGTATATGTCCAGTCTTCACTGAGTGATAAAAATAGCGAGGCCAGCAATACACTTAAATTTATTGAAAATCGTCTCGGATTAATAACCGGGGAACTTGGGGACGTTGAAAAGGATGTAGAATCTTATAAAACTAATCAGGGCATTACTGATATAAGCGCTGAGTCTCAATTATTTCTCGAAAATATCAAAGAGAATGACTCAAAGCTTAATGAAGTAAATACAAAAATTAGCATTCTTGAAAGTGTTGACAATTACATTAACAATGCAGGTGAAGGGGCAGTCGCACCTGCAACTTATATGATTGATGATCCTGTACTTGTTTCTTTATTAACTAAGTATAACGAACTGGATCTTCAGAGAGAGAGATATGCAAGAACCACCTCTCCGAATAACCCTCTTCTGCAAACGATAAATACGCAACTTGCCGGTACACGTCAATCGATCAGAGAAAACGTTCAAAATCTGAAGCGAGGAATGTCTGTTACCAAACGTAATCTGGAAAATATTAACACTAGATTTTCTGCTGGTCTACGCAGTATCCCGAAGAAAGAGCGTGAATTTGTAGGCATTAAGCGTCAACAGTCTATCAAAGAAGAGTTATATCTATACCTATTGCAGAAACGTGAAGAAACGGCTCTTGCCTATGCATCTACCGTGACGGACAGCCGATTAATTGACGCTCCTATATCAACATTTAATCCAGTTAAGCCTAGAAAAGCATTAATTTGGCTTGGAGCTGGTGCTGCCGGATTTATACTTCCTATTCTAATTATCAATTTGTTGATTTTGATGAATAACACCGTTCAGCGCAGAGAAGAAATAGAAAAAGCTACAAGAGCTTCAATTCTGGGTGAGATTGGTCAAATGAAAGACGCTGGCGGAAATCCGCTGGCCGAAGAAGCGATTATTAAAATGACAAGCCGGAGTGCGGTCGCGGAACAATTCAGAGCATTGCGAACCAACCTTCAATATTTAGGTGATGGAAGCTGTCGGGTAATTATGTTTACCTCTTCTATAGGTGGTGAAGGGAAAAGCTTTGTTAGTATAAATCTGGCTGCAAGCTTAGCTTACTCTGACAAAAGAGTTTTATTAATCGGTTTAGATCTCCGGAAGCCGACCCTTCACGAGCGTTTGCAAGTACCAAATAAGTTCGGAGCTTCTAACTGTTTGATCGGTCAAGGCCACTACGTGGATTTTATTCAATCAACAGGAGTACATCCCAAATTTGATGTTCTTACAAGCGGTCCTATTCCTCCAAACCCATCGGAACTTTTGAGTAATGGAAAGTTGCCAGCAATGCTTGCCGAGCTTCGGAACCAATATGATTATATTCTTATTGATTCTCCACCGTATGGCTTAGTAACTGATTCAGCGCTTATTGGCGAGTATGTTGATGCAACCCTATACATTGTCCGTTTCAACTATACTATACTGGATCATTTGCGTCGCATCGGTGACCTTCAAAAAGCCCGTAGATTCGCAAATCTTTCTGTAATCTTCAATGGTGTAAATTACGGAGCAGGCTACGGATATGGATATGGTTACGGTGGTTACGGTTATGGCTATTATTCCGAGGAAAGTGAACAAAGTAGCCTGGGTAAAAGGCTCAAGAAAATAATCCGGTGAATTCATTTGCGGTATAAACTATTCATTAATTGCCATGTGTGTGGCAATATTACTCAACGATATGAACTCTTCAACCTACCATTTTAAATCCCGCCTAACGCTAAGCCTGTTAGGCGGCCGCTATAACCATAATAGCATTATTAAGCTACCCTAATCGGCAGCGACAGCACACCTTTCAAAAAAATCATGGGCAAAAATTATCCAAGGCAGAATTGGTGTGCTGAAAATTTAATCTCGGAATCAGCATATTCAAGTTTAAGCCATTGAGTTTATATTCAACAAGCTTGGTTATAGCGGAATGTCTATAAGTATCACTGGAGTCCGCATAAACTTATGTTCTCAAATCATAAATACCTAATTTTATGATGCAGTCAATCTTTTATCTAATGTATGGTGCGCTGCTGTTCAAAGTCATTTATGACTCTGTAAAATCAGCATCGTACGATCACATTTTTGCTCCATGGCCGGGGTATACATTATTGTTCTCATCCTATTTTCTAATAGGCTCACAATTGAGTTTAAAACCAATCCCTGAGGAGCAATGGCTGACTTATATTTTAGCAATTTGTGGATTTACAATTGGTGCACTGGTAGTTGCCTCGGCATTTGAGAAAAAGAAAAAAAGTATTAGTTCTGCTAAGGAAATCTATTGGAAGTTTGTAAAATCATTCAACTTCAAAATCATTTTTATATTCTCAGTCCTTTCATACATCGTAACAGCTTACTTATGGCTTAGTGGTGGAATTCCTTTATTTAGTAAAAACGTCGATGAGGCGAGGATGGCTTATGCTAGTAGTGGGTACCTGGCAACAATTGCAACAACGGTTGATGTTATGTCCGTTTGCTGTTTGGCATACGTTCTCGTAAATCGCAAACTGGGTCTCAAGAAGAACAATTACTGGGCATATTTAATTATCGTTTCATTTGTTGTCATCGCTATTTTATCTGGGTCAAGATCACGTTTGCTTAAATTTATTGTCCCATCTCTCATTCTGGTTCATTTTCTATATTTTCAAATTAGGATTTGGAAGATATTATTGTTTGGTTTGATCGGACTAGTTTTCGTTGGTGTGATTGGTTATTATCGAGCTTATAATTTGCTTGGTGATGATATTTGGTATGGCTTAGGACAGGCAGGCGCTGACTCACCATTGCTTGGGATTATCTACTACGGGCAAATAGAATTAAGTACGGCGGTATATGGTTTGTCGGTCGTCATCGAGAATATGCCGTCAAAAACAGACTTTACGTTTGGGCTTCTGCAAATTTCACCGCTGTTGATGCCATTGCCTTTTGACAGCACTCCAACACCCGGCATGTTTTTCAAGACTATGATTGGGGGAACCTGGCACGGTGCAGGTCTCGCAGCTACTTTTATATCGCCGATGTACGCCGACTTTTCGTTTGGTGGAGTGCTGGTATCTTCTGCATTGTATTCCGCTATCTTTTCTTATTTGTATCAGTCTGTCAAGATCTTAAATACAAAGTTTATATACAGATTGATCACCTATTCAATTCTTTATTTTTTCATGATTGCGGGGATTCGTAGTGATTTTGTAAGTTTCGAGTTTTGGTGGTTCCTTTTTATATCCATCCTACTATATGTCTTCAAAAAGCCATTACCTATCTATCACCAACAACGTCAGGAGGATTTGATATTAAATAAATCATTGTAATTGTGAAAAAATTTAATCTTGCTCAGAGTGTCCTTTGGAATTTATTAGGTTCAGGACTGCCTCTGGCTATATCTATCTTTACAATTCCTAAACTTATTTCTGGATTTGGTGATGATCGCTTTGGACTTTTGACTCTAATCTGGGCTGTAATAGGATACTTTAGCATTTTTGATTTCGGAATGGGCCGCGCACTTACCAAGCTTGTATCTGAAAAGCTTGGAGGACCTCAAGCAAAAGAACTACCTGATTTAATTAAGACTTCTCTTATAATCATATCCTTGCTAGGAGTTTTAGCAGCCGTGATTTTATTATCCACAAGTTCATTGATTACTAATACCTTAAAAGTAAGCGAAAATTTAAGGATCGAATCTATCAACGCAATTAGAGTTTTAGCATTAAGTGTGCCTCTTGTTGTTCTTCAAGCAGCGCTAATTGGGCTCCTTGAAGCACACAGAGCATTTAAAGAGATTAATATTATTAGGCTATTTTTAGGAATATTGAACTTTGTAAGCCCGTTAGTTGCACTTTATTGGTCTAACGATTTAATGCTTGCAACAATTTTACTCGCTATTTCACGGCTAATCTCTGTCGCTTTTTACACATTTATCTGTTATCAGATTAACGCGCTTACCCTAGGTACATTTCGGATTGAGTTATTATCTTCTTTGTTTAAGTATGGTGCTTGGCTTACCGCAAGCAACATAATAAGTCCTTTAATGTTGCAGCTTGATCGTTTCATTATTGGTTCACTTATATCGGTAAGTGCAATTGCTTATTACACTGTACCGGTAGATATGGTTAATAAGTTGGGCGTGGCTCCCGTAGCTTTAATCTCAGTCATGTTTCCTATCTTCTCCAATATCTGGGGAACCCAGCAAAATCAGGGCAAAGCAATTTTTGAAAGTGTCTGTAAAATCATGTTGCTGGGAATGATACCAATGTCAGTAACCTTGATCCTATTTGCCCAGGAAGCTTTCGATATATGGCTGGGACAAAAGTTTGCAGACACTAGCCGACTAATATTTCAATGCTTAGTCGTTGGCTTTTTTGTTAACAGTGTTGCAAGACTGCCACATGCATTGTTACAAAGCACCGGCCATCCGAATATAACAGCGAAACTTCATATAATAGAGCTTCCAATTTATGTTGCTCTGTTATTTACACTGCTGCATTACTTTGGTGTAATGGGAGCTGCAGTGGCCTGGACAGCAAGAATGGTTGTTGATTTAGTTCTGCTTTTTATAATTTCAGGAAGAGTTATTCCTGAAATAAAGAAAGTTGCGACTAAGTACCTGTATTATACTATGATTTTAGCTTTGCTAATGTTCGGTTTGACCTTTATTCATCAGATTGTCTTTAAAGTTCCGATACTTGTTGGAACCTTATCCTATTTTTTATATTCTTTGCTTAAACATTTGAATCTGTTTCAGCGAAGTTATAAACAAGTTCTAGCTTAAGCGTTTAACAGAATTATTAATCGAAACTATTTATATTCATGAACAGATCCTCAGTTTCAATCATTATTCTAAACTGGAATGGGTACGACGTAACTAGAGAATGCCTAGAATCGCTCTATCAAATTGATCATGATAATTACCACATTGTACTAGTAGATAACGGTTCTCACGATGGGTCTGTTGAAAAAATACGAGCTGAATTTGGTGATCTCAAACTGGATATTTTAGATCTTAAGAAAAACTTGGGCTTTACCGGGGGCAACAATGAAGGAATAGTATTTGCTAAGGAAAAATATAATTCCGATTATTATTTGCTACTCAACAATGACACAACAGTCGAGCCTAATTTCTTAACCGAAATGTTAAAAACGTTCGACAATAATCCTAAGTGCTATGCTGTGGTACCTAAAATATATTTTTCTCATGCTCCAAATGTTATTTGGTTTGCCGGTGGTAAAATTTCACCTGTTACAGGGATTGTAAAACACTATGGTATTGATCAACAGGACACAGGGAAATATGATGAAGGCAAAACGATTGAATATATGAATGGTTGCTGTGCCTTGATTTCATCAGCATCTATTGAGTCGGTAGGCGTATTAGATAATATTTTTTTTGCTAATACCGAGGATGTGGATTACAGTATGCGGATCATTAAATCAGGGCACACCATTGAGTATAATCCAAAAGCAGTAATATACCACAAGTTTAACCACACTTTCAAAAGTAACAGAGGTAAGTGGCTTGCATTCTATTTAACAGCCCGCAATAAAATTCTGCTGCAGAAAAAACATTATTCAAGCATGAAATTGCCTGTTTTCTATCTAGTTTTCGGTGTTCGTTGGGTTCTGTATCTAACAGTCAAACTTACAATATCAGGTGACCATAAATCCGTTAAAGCTATCTATTGGGGTGTAAATGACGGAATACGCAACCGTCTTCGATTCGTAGGATAACGCAAATTAGGAATTATACTAAAATCGAAAACATGAAAGGTATTATTCAAAAGATAATTCGCTACAGAAACCCTAATTTCAAGTTTGACAATGCTATTAACTCAACTATCATCCTGAGTCTTGTAAGTGAAAAGGCAATTTGTTTATTAAGAGGCATTGTTATTAATCTTTTGCACTGCAAGAAACCTGGTTTAGTATTTTTTGGCAGTAACGTTAGGCTTTTTAATTATGGAAATATATCAATAGGCAAATGGACCAAAATTGACAGCGGTGTTCAACTGAGCGCAATGGGGAAACACAAACTATCTATTGGATCAGGGGTCAGTGTTGGCGCTTATAGCCAAATAATTATTTCAACTGCATTCAACCGGGTCGGTGAATATATAAGAATAGGAAATGGAGTTGGTATCGGTCAATTTGCTAGTTTAGGTGGATCGGGCGGCTTAACTATTGAGCAGAATTGCATTATCGGTCAGTATTTCAGTTGTCATCCAGAAAATCATAACTATGACCGCTTGGATGTTCTGATCAAAGATCAGGGGACTACTAGAGCAGCGATTAAAATTGGTGAGAATTGCTGGATAGGCGCAAAAGTTACAATTTTAGCAGGAGTAGAGGTTGGACGTAATTCTATCATTGCAGCGGGCGCAGTTGTAACGAAAAGTATGCCTGAAAATTCCATCATTGCTGGTGTTCCTGCTAAAGTAATTAAATCCAGGACGAATATAAGTGACAATGCATAATTGTATTTATACATATATAACCAAATTATTTTCGGCACGGTTGATTTCAATCTACGTGCTTCTAACCTCAACGCTTGCCTGTTCTCAACCTGATAGTCAAGTCCAAAAAGTGTTGATTTTGGGAAACAGTATTACAGTGCATGGATCCTCCCCTAGCATTGGTTGGTATGGAGATTGGGGTATGGCCGCTAGTGCTCAGGCAAAGGATTTTGTGCACGTACTTAAAGATAGCATAAGGAATAAGCGTTCCGAGGCTAATATTTCATATTTCAACATTGCAAACAGTTTCGAGAAAGTCTTTTGGAAGATGGATACAACCCAATTTCGAGAGATGAGACAATTATCTCCTGATTTGATTATCCTGAAAATAGGTGAAAACATTGATAAAAATCTTGCAATAAAAAATTCACTTGCTTTGCACTTGGAGTTATTAGTTGATTTCATAGCTGGAGATAAAAGAACAAAAGTATGCCTGGTGGGTAGCTTCTGGCCAAATCCAGAGGTGGACAACATCTTTCATACGGTTTGTCAGAAAAATGGCTGGAGTTATGTTGATCTCAATGGTATTTATGAAAACCAATCAGAGAACACCGCAATTAACATTTACACTAATCCGCAGGTAGGGAAACATCCTTCTGACAAAGGCATGCAATTAATTGCCGATAGGATTTGGAAGGGAATAGGATTTTTTTTGTCAAGAAATTAAAATAATAAGATGAAAATCATCTGCTTTCATCAAAGTGCGGACTTGTATGGATCTGATCGGAGTTTTCTCCAGGTAGTAAACTACTTGAAGAAAACCGAACGTTATACTGATATTACAGTTGCTTTACCACGAACAGGCCCTCTCGCAGGTCATCTAGAGAAATTAGGAGTTAATGTAATATTTTTAAATATGTCATTGCTTAGTAAGACATATTTAAAAAACCTTCAATGGGGAAAAATACTGTTTCCACTTTTCCAATTCAAAGAAAAGAAGAAACTTATTGAACAGTATGATATTCTTTATACCAATACATCGGTAATTCTCGATTTCTATTTACTAGCACCTTTTCTTAAAATAAAAAAGATTTTGCATATCCGGGAGATACCGTCTCCCTGGCTTTCGAAGATTTTATCAGCTTTTATTCACAAATCTGGCTCACTAGTCATATTTAACTCATACTCTACCCAAGATAGTTTCGCTAAATTCAAAAATAGTGTAGTCGTACATAATGCCTTTGAAGGATATTCCGATGCAAGAGACATGGACGCTTTTGTCCCAAATCTCGATACAGATACTGTAAACTTATTGGTGATAGGAAGAATTAATTCTTGGAAAGGACAGGATTTCTTGATTTCATCATTAGCCAAGCTCACGCAGACGAACTACCAATTAAGGGTTGTTGGAAGCACTGCTGCCGGAAACGAAAATGTACTGGTTGATTTAAAGCAGTTAGTTAAATCTTTGAATCTCGAAGAAAAAGTAACTTTTGTTGATTTTGCAGAAGATCCGTCAGACGAATATAAAAAAGCGGATGTACTCATTGTTCCATCTATCAAGCCTGAGCCGTTTGGTCGCATTGCAATTGAGGCAATGAGTTTAGGTAAGCCGGTAATTGCAGCAAACCATGGCGGATTACCTGAGATTGTTGAACACAATGATAGTGGCTTTTTATTTGAACCAGGCGATTCACAATCGTTAAATGAATTTTTATCGAAGTATCTGGACAATAGAGCGCTAGTGGCCAAACATGGTCAAGCTGCAAAAAAAATATTTCTGGATAAGTTTTCGATGAATACAATGTATAAGCAACTTGATAAAATATTTAATGACAAACCGCTTCATTCAAATTTCTAATCTTCCATTGATTAGGGAAGGGCTATTAGGTATCATTTTATCATTCTTGGTTCCTTTTATTGCCTTAGCTCAGGAAGATATACGTCTTGGAGCATATTATTTTGATGGATGGACTGGAAAAACCTTTCATGCAACCAAAAAAT
The DNA here is from genome assembly GCF_000428845.1 of Dyadobacter alkalitolerans DSM 23607. Taxonomy (GTDB): domain Bacteria; phylum Bacteroidota; class Bacteroidia; order Cytophagales; family Spirosomataceae; genus Dyadobacter; species Dyadobacter alkalitolerans. The sequence goes on from NZ_AUAS01000022.1 coordinate 16,730, forward strand.
TAAAAGCAGACTTTCCGGAAAGGAAGCCAATATGGGGTTGGTTGACGAGTACTCCTGAAATTATGCAGAAGCAGATTGACTTAGCGAGTAATTCTGGAATAAGCTTTTTTAGCTTTTGTTGGTATCAAAAGTCTAAGCATGAAGGGGGAAACTTATCCGATGATCCAAAAAATCAAGCTCTGCATTTATTTTTAAAAGCGAAGAATAAACGTAAACTAAACTTCAACCTTCTAGTTGCAAATCATAAGGGCTATAAGATTTATCCAGAAGATTGGGAAAGTCTGTGCCGGAAATGGATCAGACTGTTCAAAGATCCTTCCTATTTGAAATTGGATGGCAAGCCGCTAATCACTTTTTTTGAAGTCAAATCACTGGTAGAATCATTTGGGTCAAGTGACGGAGTTTCGAAAGCTCTTGACACATTCCGCGAGTTGGCTAGAGACGACAGTTTGGAAGGAGTGATGATTGCAGCATGCGTTTATCCAGACCCGGCACAGATTTCATTAGCCGAGCGATGCAATTTTGACGTTCTTACTGGTTATAATTACCATGATTCTGGCTTACAAAAAGCCCGCACAGGTAAGTTGGAAATTGATAGTATGAGAACTGCGGAGTCAAGAGTTTGGAATTTTATTTGCGCATCAAGCACAAAACCTTTTATACCTGCTATTACATTAAATTGGGATCAGCGACCTTGGGAAGAAAGTCAAGGGCAAACTGCTCGTTTTGTTGGCTATTCTCAGGGTTCCGTAGTGCAATCAATTAGATCTTGTAGAACATGGATGAATGGCAATGACTCAAAATTGACAAGTACAAAGCTGGCCGTAATTTATGCATGGAATGAATATGGTGAAGGGGCATGGCTAACACCCTCAAAAATTTTGAAAAACAGTTTACTAAACGGTGTTAAAGAAGGCTTAGATTACTGAATTACTCAACGATTTCATGATGAAAATAGCTATTATTGGTACGAGAGGTGTCCCCAACCACTACGGTGGATTTGAACAATTTGCCGAGTATCTGGCAAAAGGTCTTGTTGAGCGCGGTCATGATATCACAGTTTATAATTCGCATAGTCACCCTTACCAGGAATCGGAATGGAACGGTGTAAAACTTGTGCATTGCAATGATCCGGAAGATTCATGGGGAACGGCTGGACAGTTTGTGTATGATCTGAATTGCATTTTGCATACACGCTCACAGAATTATGACATCATTCTCCAACTAGGCTACACGAGCAGTACGGTTTGGGGCTGGTTGCTTCCAAGGAAAAATACCATCATAACTACTAATATGGATGGGCTTGAATGGAAACGGACGAAGTATTCAAAGCTGGTTCGCGCCTTCCTTAAAAAAGCTGAATATCTTGGAACTGTATTTAGCGATTACTGGATTTCTGATTCACTAGGAATACAAGATTATTTAACAAAAAAATATAACATTTCCTCTACATATATTCCATACGGTGCTTATCCTTTTGAAAATCCGGATGTAGCTGACCTTGCTAGTTATAATGTAAGTCCAGGTAATTATAATATGTTAATTGCCAGATTAGAACCCGAAAACAATGTTGATACAATATTGGAAGGCGTTTCACTTGCAGATAATAAGGCACCTTTTTTGGTAGTTGGAAAGCACAATACCAAGTATGGAGAATATTTGAAAAGCAAGTATGCAGGATTTTCAAACATCCGATTCCTTGGAGGAATCTATGATATTAATGTCTTAAATAATGTAAGACATTATGCGAACATATATTTTCATGGTCATTCCGTGGGAGGCACAAATCCATCGCTGTTAGAAGCAATGGCTTCTCATACATTAATTTGTGCCCATAAGAATGAATTTAATTCAACAATATTGGAAGATGACGCACTCTATTTTGATAACAGCCAACAAGTGAAGGCCGTCGTTGATAGTTCGCGTAAAGAAGATTTAATATCTTTCGCTGACAATAATGTTCACAAAATCAGAAACATTTATGAATGGAATAATATAATTGACAAATACGAAAATCATTTCAAAACCATTTACTCAACGAAACATGAAGTTCGAGACAACAACGTTGCAGGACGTCTTCCTGATCAGGCCAAATATCTTTCATGATGACCGCGGCCATTTTTTTGAATCCTTCAATTTGGATAGTTGGAAGAAGCAGGGTTTGACTGGTGAATTTGTACAGGACAACCAATCGTTTTCGAAAAAGGGTGTGGTTCGTGGACTGCACTTTCAATCTGCTCCACACGCACAGGGAAAATTGGTTCGCGTTATTTCTGGCCGTGTTCTCGACTTGGCACTGGATTTACGTCCCGACTCTCCTACTTTCGGTAAATACGAGCTTTTTGATTTAGATGGCGTAAGTGGTGCAATGGTCTACATTCCGGAGGGCTTTGCGCATGGATTTGCTGCATTGGAAGATAGTGTATTCCATTATAAGTGCACAGCGCAATATAATAAGGCATCAGAAGGTGGATTGGTCTGGAATGACCCTACATTAAACATTCCCTGGGGAATAGAAAATCCAATCGTTTCGGAGAAAGACCAGTTGCTTCCGGTATTTGAAGAGATACTTAAAGAAGCGTAGGCTATAAGTTAATATCACGATATAAAATGAAAAAGATCTTAATTACAGGAGGTGCAGGTTTTATTGGCTCGCACGTGGTGCGCCGTTTTGTGAACTTTCATCCGGATTATCATATATACAACCTCGATGCCCTAACCTACGCGGGTAACCTTGAAAATATAAAAGACATTGAGAACGCGCCTAACTACACATTTGTGAAAGGCGACATTGTTGATGCTGAATTCATTGACAAGCTCATTAGTGAAAATGATTTTCATGGCATTATTCACTTAGCGGCTGAATCGCACGTGGACCGGTCTATTTCGGACCCAATGTCGTTTGTACTGACCAATGTTGTTGGCACTGTTAACCTTTTGAATGCTGCAAAAAAAGCATGGAAAGACGATTTCACAGACCGTCGTTTTTACCATGTCTCTACGGACGAAGTTTATGGTGAACTGCACGATCCGGGCACATTCTTTACTGAAACAACAAGTTACGATCCACGTTCGCCTTATTCGGCCTCGAAGGCTTCTTCGGACCATTTTGTAAGGGCTTACCACAATACTTATAAATTGCCGGTTGTTATTTCCAATTGCTCCAACAACTACGGACCAAACCATTTCCCAGAGAAGCTGATCCCGCTGATGATCCACAACATTATCCAGCAAAAACCACTTCCTGTTTATGGAAAAGGCGAAAACATCCGCGACTGGCTTTTTGTAGAAGATCACGCCATTGCTATTGACGTGATTTTCCACGATGGCAAAAACGGCGAAACCTACAACATCGGCGGCCATAATGAATGGAAAAATCTGGACCTTGTCTTGTTGCTTTGCAGCATTATGGACCAGAAACTGGGCCGCGAGAAAGGGGAAACCGAAAAACTGATCACTTACGTGACGGACCGCGCCGGCCACGACCTTCGCTACGCTATCGACTCCACTAAACTTTCGCAGGAATTGGGCTGGAAACCTTCATTGCAGTTTGAAGAAGGACTTGAAAGAACGGTAGACTGGTATCTGAACAACCAGGGGTGGCTGAACAATGTCACATCGGGCAACTATCAGAAATATTATCTGGAAATGTACGAGGAAAGGTAAAACTCCTCTTGGTAGATATGACTAGGCAGTAACTATGTCAGGAATAATGAATATTTACTTGAATCTTAAACAGTTCTATCAAAGTTATATACGTTAAATGATAACGAGAAACCTAGTCATCTTCACTTTAATGCTTTTGCAATGTTCGAAAGACATTGTAAAAGCAGCAGATGTTAAGCCAAGCTATAATGATACAATATTTGGCACAGAAAGTAAGGCGGGCGCCGACACGTTGACAAATACAAAGAATGCATTAAAATACCGGGTATCAACAGCTGCAATCGTAACGTCCAAAGGCACGCTTCCATTCTGGATGCGTTCGAATCAATATGGAGGTGTGCCCTTGTCTGGGGTTTCAGCAGTATTTGCTGCCGAAACAAAACGGGATTATGACACAAAGGAACGGCACCTTCTAGACTGGGGATTTGGAGCAGAGGGTCAATTGAATGTTGGAAACCGCACCCAGGCTTTGCTCATACAAGCATATATCAAAGGGAAACTAGGTATTTTTCAACTGCAAGGAGGACGTAGCAGAGATATCATGGGTTTAGTTGACTCCACACTATCCTCAGGCTCTTTTTCTATTTCCGGTAATGCCTTGGGCGTACCGAAAGTCGAGTTGTCAATTCCGGAATATTGGAGCATCCCTATATTAGGAAAAATACTGGCGGTCAAAGGAAATTTTGCGCATGGCTGGCTTGGAAATCAACTTGTTGACTATGCGAGGGGAGATACAATAGTCAATACTTTTCTACATCAAAAATCATTTTATGCCAGACTGGGTAAACCGAGCTGGCGATTAAAGATTATCGGAGGTTTCAATCACCAGGCTTTTTGGGGAAGTGAGATAAAGCAGAATCCGGAAAACTTTACGCTATCAACATTGCAAACATACAGATATGTTGTGTTTGGTCAAAGTTATGGTGAGAGGGGCACTGGTCTGTCACGATCAAAAGTAGGTAATCATATGGGATCCATTGATCAAGCTTTTCAATATGATTTCGACAATTCTCAAATTACCGGTTATCACCAGTTTTTCTATGAAGTTGGCGGGCTGTATCATTTAAATAACATTAAAGACGGTCTTTGGGGTCTGAAATATTCCAATAACCGTTTCAGAGAATCTTCTTCAAATGTGAGACTGAAAAAGATCTTATTTGAATTTATGAACAGCAAAAGTCAGGGAGGAGAGATTGATGCCAAAATAACACCGTCCGGTGATGAGGATTATTATAATAACTACTTATATCCGAAAGGATGGACCTATAACGGAGAAAACCTGGGTAATCCACTATTTACCAGCAAAAAGTATGCACGAAAAAACTTGCCTGCGATCAATGAATATTTCACGAATAATCGTATTCAAGCGTTTCATCTAGGTTTAGATGCGGCTGTCTCCTCTTTTTCTATTTTATGTAAACTCACCTTCTCAAAAAATTATGGTACGTATGGGACAAGCCCCTGGGGGCATTCCCTAAATACGAAGAGAACTCCTGGCAAGCCGCCGTATTTTGAAAGAGAGAATCAGTTTTCAGGATATATAGAAGCGTCGAAAAGTATTAGAAATATAAATTTTAGTCTATGTGCTGCAATGGATCAAGGCAGCATGCTTTACAATGCATCCGGCCTCTGGTTCAAAGTAAGCAGGTCATGGTAGACACCAAGCTCCACCGCAGTAAAGCATTTATAGTAAACTGAACCATAATCAACGTTAATAACACCTCACAAATGAAAGGAATTATTCTGGCCGGTGGATCCGGGACCCGTTTGCACCCATTGACATTGGCAGTTAGTAAACAGCTTATGCCTGTTTATGATAAACCAATGATATATTATCCGTTGTCGATCTTAATGCTGGCGGGTATCCGTGAAATACTCATTATTTCAACACCCCACGATCTGCCTCATTTTGAGAAATTGCTGGGTGACGGCAGCCGCCTGGGTTGCGAATTTACCTATGCCGTTCAGCCAAGCCCGGACGGACTTGCGCAGGCATTTATTATTGGTGAAGACTTTATTGGAAATGATAAAGTTGCCCTGATCCTGGGCGATAACATATTTTACGGTTCAGGGCTTTCCCAGCTGCTGCAATCCAACAATGACCCGGATGGCGGCGTGATCTTCGCTTATCAGGTGCATGATCCCGAGCGCTACGGCGTTGTGGAATTTGATAAGGCTAATAATGTGCTCTCTATCGAAGAAAAACCGGAAGCTCCTAAATCCAATTACGCGGTTCCGGGCCTTTATTTCTATGATAATGATGTAGTGGAAATCGCTAAAACGATCCCTCCTTCCCCACGCGGTGAGCTGGAAATCACAGATGTGAACCGGGTTTACCTGGAACGCGGCAAGCTGAAAGTGGGCGTTTTAAACCGTGGAACTGCGTGGCTTGATACAGGCACATTCCAGTCGCTAATGCAAGCCGGACAATTTGTTCAGGTGATCGAAGAGCGCCAGGGCTTAAAGGTAGGTTGCATTGAGGAGATCGCTTACCGGATGGGCTTTATTAATGCAGAACAATTGCGTGAAATCGCCAAACCATTGGTTAAAAGTGGTTACGGAACCTATCTGATGAGAATTTTGCTCTAATCAGTTGGTATTGTTCGAATGCTAATTATAGCTTGGCTCTATAATTACCATTTGAACAATATAAAGAAACATTTGCCTTCGAAAAAATAAATATTGTTAATCAGCTGCCTAGTACCGGTTTGGCTGATAATTAATGTTTACATAATTTGAAATATTTATAGAAGTGTCGTATACTTGTGGTAACAGGTAGTCGGTGCAAATCTAAATTCGTCGACGACAGTCCGAAGTTATTATACTCAACGAACCTTGCTTATGAAAAATCACTACCCCGGGCTTCTGCCAAAAGCCCATTTATGGACCGATGTGGTCTTGCTGAATTTTTCGTTTCTCATTGCATATTTGCTTCGCTTTCAGGCTGATTCTGATGTTTTGGCTCCTAATTATGTCAATCTCTTGTTGGTCGCCAACTTAGTTTGGATTTTCACAATACACATTCTTAAAACCTACCTCTTCACCCGCCTCTCTTACCATTTCAATACACAGCTTACAAATTTCCTCAAAGCAGTTGTTGTCCATGGCGCCGTTATGATGGCTTTCTTGTACCTAACAAAGCAAGGTGAGGAATACTCCAGATATCAATTTTTAGCTACATACGCGCTTTTCGTGACGCTGTCAACAGCTTCCAGAGCTGGCGCTGTTTTGTTCCTTAAACTCTATCGCAAGGCTGGATACAACTATAATCGTTACGCAATAGTTGGTAAGGGGGATCTTGCTTCTTTGATTCGCGAGTTTTATGGCGAAAGGAAAGAACTTGGCTACCGCTACTATGGCATGTTCGAACTGGATAGTGAGCAAAACCATATTGGCAATCTGGAAACCATCGTAAAGCAGAACCAGCTTGACTATCTCTATTGCTGTCTTTCTGAAATGAGCGACGACCAGGTTCGTGACGTGATTAAGCTTGGTGAGCGCCTCAAAACACAAATTCGCCTTGTTCCTGACTTCCGTGGCTTTATGACTAACATGGCTACTATCGAGTACCATGACATGTATCCAATCATACAGGTTAATACTAAACCATTTTCAAGCTTTAACGAGCAAACATTAAAACGCAGCTTTGACCTTGTTTTCTCTGCAATCGTAATGATTTTGGGTGCTCCCATATTCTTCTTGGTTTGGGCGGCCATTAAAATTACTTCTCCTGGGCCAGTTTTCTTTAAGCAACAACGCTCCGGAAGATGGGGTGAGATGTTCTACATTTACAAATTCCGTAGTATGCGGGTAGATGCGCATACGATGGGTTTGCAGCACTCGCAAGGTGATAACGATCCGCGAATTACACCAATTGGAAGGATTTTGAGAAAGTCGAGGCTTGACGAGCTGCCGCAGTTTATCAATGTATTGAAAGGTGAAATGTCCGTAGTGGGGCCTCGGCCTTTATATAAATACGATGTAGATATGTTGATGGAGGCTGCTCCACACGAGTTTCAGCGTCTTTTAACTGTAAAACCGGGTATCACGTCAATTGGGCAGATCAATGTGGGTTATGCAGATACGGTAGCCAAGAACGTTGAGCGCTTGAAATATGATCTGCAATACCTGAAATCTTACAGTGTTTTTGATGATGTAAGATTGATATTCAGAACTGTACAGGTTATGGTCTTGGGTAGAGGGCAGTGATTTTACCTAAAAAATTAAATGTTAAGAGGCCTGGCAGAGCAATTCGCCAGGCTTCTTAATGTCATAGTAATAAGAGTGTTTTTATCTTTACTGATTAAACGAACCACGAAACATGAGAATAGTAGTCCTCGGCGCTTCGGGCCAATTGGGTAGCTGCCTGAAAAAAGTTGCGGCTGAAAGAAATATTACAGATATATCATTTCCATCCGAGCAGGATGGTAACATTCTGGATGAAACGCTTCTTGATAAATTATTTGCAGCAGAAAGACCATCATTCGTTATCAACTGCGCAGCCTATACTGCGGTTGATAAAGCCGAAGATGAGCAGGATATCTGTCGAAAAGTAAACCGAGACGGAGCTGCCTATATCGCCAAGGCGTGCGCAAACCATAATGCGGCATTGGTTCATATCTCTACTGATTTTGTCTTTAAAGGCGATGTAACCGGATTATTGACAGAAACAGATCCTGCTGAGCCTGAAAATATCTATGGCTTAACCAAATTGGAGGGCGAAGCAGCCATTGCCGAAATTTTACCTGAACACTTTACGCTCCGAACAAGCTGGCTTTACTCTGAATATGGCAACAACTTTGTAAAAACAATGCTGCGTCTAGGCAAGGAACGTGATCAGCTGGGCGTCATAGTAGATCAGGTGGGCTCTCCTACTTATGCTATTGACCTCGCGGGGGCAATTTTGGATATCATTGAATCTGGAAGCAAGGAATACGGTATTTACCATTATAGCAACGAGGGCGTGACTTCATGGTACGACTTTGCCAAAGCTGTTTTTGACATCAGCGGAACCTCGGTCAACTTAAATCCAGTCAAAACTTCGGAATACGTTACCAAAGCGGTTCGCCCCGCTTATTCAGTAATGGATAAATCTAAAATCAAGACGACATTCTCTATTCAAATTCCTTATTGGAGAGACAGCCTTGCAGAATGTTTGCAGCGGCTTGCAGCAGAGCAGCAATAATTAAAATGACAGATTCTTTCGGATTGAGAGCATCAGTCCGAAAGAATCGTCAAAAAACTCGCCTGAATCAGCCGAAACTGCACCTTTAATAACTGAGCCACCTAGCCATTCTACCTGCTTTTCAAGACCGACAACTCCGGAAAATTGGAGCAATTTGCTTGGTAATGGAACATCGTAAGTTCCCTGATTACTTGAAAGTGACAATTTAGTAGTCCAGATAGCACCACCTAGCTTGCCTTTCATTCCTGTGTGCACAACCCAAACCCGGTTATTGTTAGTAAAAAAATCAGCGTATCTCGGCCAATCATTTTCTGACTGTGGGGTAATAAAAGGTGTCCCCAATCCCCTTCCATAATAGGACCATCCGTCCCTTACTTGGGCATTGTTGAAGTAATCGTCTTTCCCCCGGATAGCATTGCCATCAACTGCTTCACTCCCACCCTGACTCTTGGTATACAATAATTCGAATGTCAGTTTATCCAATGTGAAATTTCTAGCTTCTTGGTTTTTCATGGTAAACGTCACGCCATTTAATCCATCCTTGACATTATTTAGATAAAAAAGCGATCCGTCTTCAATCAGGTTTTGGCGATAGAAAAGTATGTTGACGGATTTTAAATTCAGCTCTAAACCGAAGTCAAGGCTCGCTACATGGTTACCAATTCTGTTTTCCGCGTCGAATGATGAAATTCCATCTGTGCCCTTTTTCGGCTTGAATCCGGTAATCACATACCAGTATTTATCAAGACCGTTGGGCATTTGGCCATTCTCTGTAAAATAGGGTGATTTACCGCCCCACTGCACTGCATGATTGAAACCTCCGTGCAGCTGCACCGTTCCGGTTGGCTTTCCTAAGCGAACGAACAATCCTTTATTATGCAGCTTTAATTCGCTTGTCACCGGCCTTTTGCCGTCTAACAAACCATCAGAATAAAAGCCTTTGAAATAGATAAAATTCTCGATTAAAGGAACATAATTTTCAAAACCCAGTTGTATACGCGGAACAGGAAGCGCGTTGCCCGACCACATATAAGAACCCGTTCCAAGTTCATTATCGTTGAATCCAACATATTGTTTGCGCCTTCCGACAGTAAGCTGAAAGCTTTTGAATGCAAGGCCTGCATACGTTTGGGGAATTAGGAATTTACTGTGCGCTGCGCCGTTAGCCACAAACTCCGCTCCATATACTACAGACCAATTAGATTTGGACTGAGGATCTTTTGATAAAAATTTCCTGGCTTCCACTCCGGCACGTATGCTGAGTATCTGACCTGAGTTCGGCACTATGCCCCATTGATTTGCATGAAACCAAAAAGGCGTCTTGGAAGAAGTTGAACCGTAACCGGCAAACTCTACCCAGGCCTTTCCTCCGGAAGTTATTTCGTTGGTGTCGCCTTGCGTCGTTTGATCTTGAAAAACTACTCTTACCGGAGGCATGCCGTGTGTTAAGCCAGGCAGTGTTGCCACCAATATAACGACAATCAAGTGTAGAAATCGGAGAGTACACATCAATATAGAAGCGGTTAATGTTGAGGTTTAACAGTTTGATGGTATAAGTTCCTAAATAATGGAGCGGTAAAGATAATAGCCGGCAACTATAAATTGCGTACTGCCAGCCCACCCGTTCATCCCAATTTTCACCCCACATGCTAAAACAATGTAAAAACCGTTCTATTTTTACCGCGGCACGCTGCCGGTGGTACGTTACCCGGTGGCACGCTGCCCCATAACACAATGCCTGGCTGCCAGCAGCCTTAATCCCCGAACCCGCTCTTGATGAATGTAAACGAAAATAGCCCGCAGGACGGGGATAGCAAAAAACTGGTTGACCGCGACGGCTTACCCCCATTTGTCAAAAGCTGGAAACAGCTTTATCAGCTGCTTATTGGCACGCTCATTCTGCTGATTGTCCTCTTCTATTTATTTATGAAACACTTTCAATGAGCTCGCTGGACTGGATTGTACTCTCACTCACACTGATATTTGTTGTTGCCTACGGGATTTATCGCAGCCGCGAGAAGCATACGATGGACTCGTTTTTATTGGCCGGGCAGTCCATGCCCTGGTATCACGTAACGCTGTCATTGATGGCCACGCAGGCCAGTGCTATCACGTTTTTATCTGCTCCGGGTCAGGCTTATACGGACGGCATGCGGTTTGTGCAGTTCTATTTTGGGTTGCCGCTTGCTATGGTGGTACTTTGCATCACATTTGTTCCCAAATTTGGCCAGCTTAAAATATTTACGGCCTACGAGTTCCTGGAAAGGCGCTTTGACCTTCGAACGCGCGCGCTTACTTCGTTTCTTTTTCTTTTGCAGCGCGGACTTTCCACAGGGCTTTCCATCTATGCGCCTTCGCTGATTCTTTCTGCTATCCTGGGCTGGGACATCATGTGGACCAATATTATCTCCGGGGGCATTGTCATGCTCTATACCATTGCAGGCGGCAGCCGCGCGGTTTCTCACACGCACTTGCAGCAGATGGGCATTATCACGGTTGGAATGGTGATTGCCGGCGTAATGGTTGTTCGTTTTTTGCCTGATGATGTCTCCTTTGGTGATGCGCTGCACGTGGCCGGTAAGATGGGCAAGATTAATCTGATTGATTTTACTTTTGATTTAAACAACCGTTATAATGTTTGGTCCGGGCTGATCGGTGGTTTCTTTCTGCAACTCTCCTATTTTGGAACGGACCAGTCGCAGGTCGGGCGGTTTTTGACGGGAAGCTCTCAGGGACAAAGCAAGCTGGGGCTGGCCATGAATGGTCTTTTAAAGATTCCTATGCAGTTTATGATCCTGCTGGTGGGCGTTTTGGTTTTTGCATTTTATCAGTTTACAAATCCGCCGCTGTTCTTTAACGAAACGGCCGTGGAGCAGGTCAGAAAAACGCAGTATGCCGCCGAGTACCAAAAGCTCGAAACCCGCCACGATGCCATCCAAGCCGCTAAGCGCCCGCATGTGATGGAGCTGACGCGCGCGCTGAAAAAAGATGATGAGCCCGCCATTGAACAGTCCGGCACTGCATTGGCAAAAATTGAAACCCAGGTTCAGGATGTGCGCAAACAGGCCGGAGCTGTGCTTTCCAAGGCCAATGGAGCGGAAATCAATGATGTAAACTATATTTTTCTGCGGTTTGTGATCGATTACCTGCCCGTAGGAATGGTCGGTTTACTGATTGCGGTGATCCTGCTTGCCTCAATGGGCTCGGTAGCATCCGCCTACAACTCGCTGGCTTCTTGCAGCATTGTGGATATTTACAAACGGATGGTGCATAAAGACGATGATTCGCGCAATTATGTGGCAGCCTCCCGCTGGGCAACATTCTTCTGGGGCATCTTCTGCATTGGCGTAGCGCAGTATGCCTCCCGGCTGGGCAGTATGATCGAGGCCGTTAACATTCTGGGTTCATTGTTTTATGGCGTGATCCTGGGCATATTCCTGGTTGCTTTCTATTTCCCCAAAATAGGAAGCAGGGCTGTGTTTTTTGCCAGTATACTGGGTGAAATATTTGTGGTTCTCAGCTACTGGCTGGATCTGACTGCCTTTCTATGGCTTAACCTGATCGGCTGCGCCCTTGTTATATTCTTTGCCCTGATCCTTGAAAAGATCTGGCCCCAACCCGCCCAAGAGGTGAATGCGTTGTAAGTAACTGCCTGGCGCGCGCAGCAAGCTCCCCTGAATATTGCAATCCTTAGCACATTCTGGGAGCGCGCAAGGTTTGTGCACAATTTCTTTTAAAATTTTGATTATTAGAAGAAGATTGCTTGGCAGTCTAAATTTTTACCGGTTACCCTGAAACTATTCCGGGTTTTAAATCCTTAATAAGTACAATCCAAGAACCATGGCGAACTGCTTTCACGGCTATTATGTCACCGTTTGTATACAAAATTTTTTCATCCTGAACCGTTTATGTATCCCTTAACCCACCCAGTAATTTTCCAGTCAAGCTTAGATTTTATTTCTACCGACAGCTGGCGACCGGGTCCCGTTCTTTACCTCGGCGCTACCAAAGCGTCAATATCTATCTGTTTCATAAAATAAAAATCTACATGAAGTATTGGTCTAAGCCACAAAAAACAATGCGTTTGGCGCTTAGCTCGGCACTGCTTTCACTCACTTCTTTTTGCCCGATATTTTCTCAGGCCATTCAGGAAAGTTCCAAAGAGGCGCCCTTATTGGAGCAGGCAACTTTGCAGGCGGTTGTTGACTACGCCATTAAAAACCAGCCCATTGTTCAGCAATCGCTGATCGATGAGCGGATTACCGAAAATCAGATCCGCAGCAGGCTTGCCGACTGGTATCCGCAGATCAATTTCAATTATAACCTGCAACACAACTTTATCGTGCAGACCAGCATTATTGCCGGTAATCCCGTAAAGCTTGGTGTCAGCAACATTTCAGCAGCGCAGTTCACATTATCGCAGCAGATCTTCAACCGCGATGTGCTTTTGGCAAACCAGACTAAAAGAGACGTGCTCTTACAGGCCAGCCAGAACACTTCCTTTAATAAGACTGACATTGCTGTGAATGTTTCCAAAGCATTTTATGATGTGCTGGCAACGACCCAGCAGATTGATGTAGCTCAGGAAGACATTCAGCGCCTGGAAAGAAGCTTAAAGGATGCAGAAAATCAATACAAGTCAGGAATTGCTGATAAAATCGATTTTAAGCGTGCTACCATTTCGCTTAATAATACCAAAGCCAGCAAGAAAAGCAATGAGGAGCTTTTGAAAGCCAAGCTCGATTATCTGAAATCCTTAATGGGTTACCCATCCGACAAGCAACTAGCGATCGCCTATGATACATTGCAGATGGAACGGGAGATATCGCTGGATACGCTGCAAACTCTGGATCTGAATTCACGGATAGAATTTCAGCTGCTGAGCACGCAGAAGAAGCTTTTGGAAGCTAACCTTCAATATAACAAATGGAGCTATCTGCCTAACATTTCGCTCAACGGGGCTTACAATTTGAACTTTCAGAATAACCAGTTTACCGATCTTTACAACAAGAATTACCCCAATTCATTCGGACTGCTGACGCTGTCATTGCCCCTTTACCAGGGCGGCAAAAGAAAGGCCAACACCAAAGCCGCAGAATGGCAGATCAAAAGACTTGATTGGGACATAAAAGGCCTTCAAATGAATGTGAGTGCTGAATACTCGCAGGCGCTGGGTAATTACAAAGGCAATCTGACGAATCTGCTTGCCCAGAAAGACAATATGGATCTCGCGCGCGAAGTATACGATGTGATCCAGCTCCAATATAAATCAGGCATTAAAACCTATCTGGAAGTAGTAACCTCGGAGACGGACCTGCGATTGGCACGCATCAGTTATTACAATGCGCTCTACCAGACTCTGGCCAGTAAGATCGATGTGCAAAAAGCCCTTGGGCAAATGAACTATTAAATCGAAAAATACCCCTATTATGTTCTCAAATAAATTACCATACTTTTCAGCAGCACTGTTTCTGGGCATTCTGAGCTCTTGCGGAGATAAAAAAGAGCAGCAGCAGCAAGCAGCAGCTCCCCCGGCCGTGCCGGTCTCACTTGTAGCTGTGACGACCGCGGATGCAACTTATTACGACGAATATCCAGGCACGGTAACCGCGCTGAACGAAATAGAGCTGCGGCCGCAGGTTACAGGCTTTATCACGGGCATTCATTTTAAGGACGGCTCCCGCGTAAGAAAGGGTCAGCTGCTTTATTCTATCGATGCGCAGCTTTATAATGCCAATTATGATCAGGCTGTTGCTAACCTTAATGTTCAGCAAGCCAATCTGGCCCGCGCTCAGAAGGATGCTGACCGCTACCATGAGCTTGAAAAAAATGATGCTGTAGCCAAACAGCTTGTTGATAACGCAGATGCAGCCCTGGAAGTAGCCAAAAGACAAGCTGAGGCGGCCAAGGCAAACATTCAGGCGGTTCAAACGAGTGTAAACTATACCAAAGTGACTGCTCCATTTGATGGTGTGATTGGCATCTCGATGGTGAAAGTGGGCGCGGCTGTAACGGCTGGCCAGACCGTTCTGAACACTGTTTCAACCGACACCCAGTTGGCCGTTGATTTCAATGTGGACCAAAGAGAAATCTACCGGTTTTCGACATTGATGAAAAACGCAAAGGCGGCTGATTCCACATTCACTTTGAAATTTGGAAACGATATTTTTCCTGCGACAGGCAAAATCGCCTTGATCGATCGCGCTGTTGACCCGCAAACAGGGACTATTAAAACCAGGCTGGTTTTTCCAAACAAAGACAACCGGCTGCGCTCGGGCATGAGCGGAACTGTGCGCGTGCTTAATAACGCTGCTACCAAATCTGTGGTAATCCCCTATAAGGCAGTTACTGAGCAGCTGGGTGAATTCTTTGTGTATGTGGCTGGTGACAGCAGCAAAGTAAGTCAGCGCCGGATTGTGCTGGGAACATCCCTGGGAGCCAACGTAATCATTAAAGAAGGGCTGAAAGAAGGAGAAAAGATTGCCGTCGAAGGCGTTCAGAACCTGAGAGAAGGCGCAGTTATTAAAGAGGGAAAATAATCCTTCGCTCTTTTACTAAATATTATAATCCAGTAAAAATGATTGCAGATATTTTTATAAAAAGGCCCGTTACAGCGATAGTTACGTCCATCGTGCTGGTGCTGGTGGGTCTTATTGCACTGACTATACTGCCTGTTGCGCAGTATCCGGATGTAACGCCGCCTACCGTAACAGTAAGCGGTAACTTTACCGGCGCCGACGCCCAGACCGTAGAGCAGACCACAACGACGCCTATTGAAACCCAGATCAACGGTACGCCGGGCATGACTTACATGTCCAGTAACTCAACCAGCAGTGGTCAAAGCAGCATTAACGTTGTTTTTGATGTTGGAACCAATGTCGACATTGCCGCCCTGGACGTTCAGAACAGGGTGAGTGTGGCAGAGCCTACCCTACCCGATGCCGTTAAACGTCTTGGTTTGACTGTAAGAAAACGCCAGCCAAGTATCATGATCGTTTTGGCATTGTACTCGCCCAATGGCACCCATGATGCCCAGTTCATTGGTAACTATGCCAACATTTATCTTAAAGACGCATTACAGCGCGTAAAAGGGGTTGGAGATATTATTTCCAGAGCAGATGATTTTGGTATGCGGATCTGGCTGAACCCGGAAAAGCTGGCCAACCTGCGCATGACCCCTTCGGATATTTCAGCGGCGCTTGCCGAGCAAAACCTTCAAGTTGCAGCCGGAACCGTTGGAGGTAACCCGCAGCCTAATACGCAGACATTTGAATATAATGTATTGACCAATAGCCGCTTGAACACCAAGGCGCAGTTCGAAGACATTATCGTAAGAAGCTCGCCTCAGGAAGGAAGTGTTGTTTACTTGCGTGATGTAGCCCGCGTTGAGCTGGGTAAATTCGATTACGGTGCCAATGCATTTGTTGCCGGAAAACCAGCAGCCTTCGTTTTGATCTATCAGGCGCCAGGCGCCAACGCGCTTGCCACCTATGAAGGTGTGATGAACAAGCTTGCGGACATGAAAAAAACATTTCCCAAGGACATTGACTATGTGATTCCTAATGAAACGGCGACCGTAGTTAAAGTTTCGATTGAGGAGGTTTTGAAAACATTTGCCGAAGCGATGATCCTGGTTGTTATCGTTGTGTTTTTGTTTCTTCAAAACTGGCGTGCAACGCTGATCCCTATCCTTGCAATTCCCGTTTCGCTGATTGGTACATTGATCTTCTTTATTCCGTTTGGCTTTACCATCAACACGCTGACGCTATTTGCATTCGTACTGGCCATTGGTATAGTTGTCGATGATGCCATTGTGGTTGTCGAGGCCGTCCAGCATTATATTGATGAAAAGAAAATGTCACCCAAGGATGCAACCGTTCAGGCGATGAAGGATATTTCAGGACCTGTAATTGCTATTGCCCTTATCTTGGCTGCCGTTTTTGTTCCGGTGAGCTTTGTGCCCGGAATTGTGGGCAGGCTTTATCAGCAGTTTGCTATCACCATTGCCGTATCTGTTTTGCTTTCGGCTTTTGTTGCTCTTTCATTAACACCAGCATTGTGCGCTATCATGCTGAAACCTTCCAAGGGGGAAAATGATAAAAAGAATTGGCTGGAAAGATTCTTTGACCGCTTTAACCGCTGGTTTGATAAAGTTTCAAATGGTTATACCAATGGCGTGGCCAAATGGATCAAGGCAACTCCGCTGGTTCTTGTGATGATGGTCTGCCTGTTTGTTGGTCTGTTTTTCCTTTTCAAAAACAAACCATCCGGTTTTATCCCTGTTGAAGATGAAGGGCGTCTTTTTGTAACCTACGAAATGCAGGAAGCCACTTCAACGACACGTAACATTGCCATGCTCAAAGAGATCATGAAGCGCGTTTCTGCAATCCCCGAAGTCCGTGTAGCGGGTGGTTTGGCAGGACTTAACGTTTTGAGCTTTTCAAACAAGTCCAATGTGGGTACGCTGTTCATTAGCTTGCAGCCGTGGGCTAGTCGTAAAGGCGCCGAGCATCACGTGCAGGCCGTTATTAAACGCATTCAAAGTGGTACCGCCGATATTAAGGAAGCACGCGTTCTGGCCATTGCGCCGCCTGCAATTCCTGGTCTGGGTGCAACATCAGGGTTCACATTCCAGCTGCAGCAGTCCACCAGCACGGATAACATTCAGCAGTTTGAGGGCGTGATGCGTAATTTCCTTGGAGAGGTTAATAAACGTCCCGAGATTGCCATGGCCTTTACTTTCTTTAATGCAAGAACGCCGAGTTACCAGATTGACGTAGACCGTGATAAAACCAAGAAATTGGGTGTTCAGGTCAATGACGTTTTCAGCTCGCTTTCGACGCTGCTGGGAAGTAGTTATGTAAACGATTTCAACCTTTACGGACGTAATTTCCGGGTAATGGTGCAGGCCGACAGCAGTTTCCGCTCGTCGCTGGATAAGATCAAGCAATTCCATGTCCGCAACCGCGAGGGAAATATGATCCCGCTCGGCTCGCTGGTAACAACCAAAGTGGTGGAAAACCCGGCTTTGATTTCCCACTATAACATTTACCGTTCGGTCGAAATCAACGGAACGCCTAAGCCAGGTTACAGTAGCGGTCAGGCCATTAACGCGCTGCGTGAAGTTGCCCAGAAACTACCTGCCGGTTATAGCTACGAATTCTCGGGCATGAGTAGCGAGGAGATCAAAGCAGGTGATAGCACGACATTGATCTTTTCGATTTCGATCGTGTTTGTGTTCCTGTTTCTGGCAGCATTATATGAAAGCTGGTCTATCCCTTTCTCAGTGCTTTTCGCCGTCCCTATTGGCGCTTTCGGCTCGATTCTGACACTTACTTTCCTGCCGAATTTATCAAATAACATTTATGCACAGATCGGTCTGATTACACTGATTGGGCTTGCGGCAAAGAACGCGATCTTGATCGTTGAATTTGCCAAGGAACGTGTCGATGGCGGTATGGAGCTTGTAGCAGCAACCCTGGAAGCCGTTCGGCTCAGGTTGCGCCCCATCATTATGACCTCTCTTGCCTTTATCCTGGGTGTACTTCCGCTTGCATTTGCCAGTGGAGCTGCGGCCGAGTCAAGAAAAACCATCGGCTGGACCGTATTCGGGGGGATGCTTGCAGCAACCTCGCTGGCCATCTTCGTGGTGCCTGTTCTTTTTGTTGCCATTGAAAAGATAGCCATGGGCAAGAAGAAACACGACAATACTCCACCTGATGCGCCTGCTACTGAGATAGCTTAGCATCAAGCACATTTAAGAAAACAGCTCACGGAAATAATATTTCTGTGAGCTGTTTTTTTATCAATTATTTATGAAATCTTGCTGGCTGCCCAGTGCGGGCATTCTTTTTTAGCACAAGGATTTACTTTATACCAATTCCTCTATCATGTACGTTAAGCAAGTCTTTTCAATCTGGCGGCTGCTCAAAGGCATCTGGCACGGTCTGCTGGCCGTTACTGCCTACGCGACGCTGGTTTTTTACCTTTTCAGCTACCAGAACTGGCATTTTCTCTCTTTTCCCATATCCATCATTACCATTCTGGGAACGGCGATTTCGCTGCTGCTGGGTTTCAGGACCAACTCGGCGTATGATCGCTGGTGGGAAGGCCGAAAGGTTTGGGGCGAGATTGTCAACGACAGCCGCACGCTTATCAGGCAGTCAATCACTTTTATTAAAACCAACAAAGACGAAAAAGACGAAGTAGTCGCCAACATCACCCATTTGCAGATTGCCTGGTGCTATGCCCTGGCCAATTCTTTACGTAAGGAGCCGGTTTTGGTTTATGCTGATCTGCATTTGACGGCCTCCGAGCACGATTACGCAGCCAACCAGAATAATATTCCCAACGCAATTTTAAATCTGATACAGTTCAAATTCTCCGAGCTGCACCAGGATGGCAAGATCGAGACCCTGCTTTATCAAAATATTGACCAGACCCTGCAACGCTTATGCGATGCTATGGGAAAGTGCGAGCGCATAAAGAACACCATTTTCCCAACGCAATACAGCTTTTTTGTCGTGTTGGTTATCTTCATATTTACATTGATCCTGCCCATGGGTCTTGTCGAAAGCATCGGCCGGATCGCCATTCCAATCACATTCATTATCTCGTTTCTCTTCCTGTATATGGAATGGATTGCCTACGTCATGCAGAACCCATTCGAGAACGGGCCAAACGACATTCCAATGACCTCACTTTCGCGAACAATCGAGATTAATCTCTTAGAGCTCATCGGGGCACCAAAAATTCCTGAGAAGATTTTGCCAAAGAATGGGGTGGTGATGTAAATACCGTTCCTTCACAGAATAGCTATCTCATTTCACTTGGTTTGGGCACATATGCTTATTCCAAGTTTCCCCTGTCGCAGCGTTTGATAATTTTTTTGGCTTAATCAATACCGGCTAAAAATCGTGGATTCTTGCGTTATCGAGCACATAATTTGCGTGAACGAAAACACCTAGTCAGTAGATATTATAACGCATGAGACCTGAACACAAAAAGATCTATTGGAAAATCTAAGATTTAATATATAAAAATTGCACTATTTCTCAATAGACAGTATTGATGGGTAGTAAAATTTGGATTACTTTGCCGAGTAAACAAAATTTACTACTATGACAAAACCTAAGCCCAAACCCAAACAATCCTTGTGGTTACCCAGAAAAAAGTCAATGCGCTATCCCCTTGCAATGATGATCGGGATATCACTTTTTGCCCCGCATCCAGGCAGCGCTTTGCCGCTGATGGCCTACCCCACTTCGCAGATAAGCAGCCTGGACAGAACCGTAACGGGTAAAGTGAAAGATGAAAAGGGAGAGCCCCTTGTGGGGGTAACCATTACCCTTAAAAACAACAATGCTGTCGGTGCTGCTACCGATATGAACGGGGATTTTTCGATGAGCATCCCCGAAAATCTGGTTGCCAATGCTACATTAATATTCAGCTACATCGGTTACGCACCCGTTGAGGCTGAATTAGGTCAGAAAACAGTATTTGACATTTCGCTGAGCTCTTCAATCCAGGAGCTGGACCAGGTTGTGGTGGTTGGATATTCAGCCAAAAAGATGAAATACCTGTCAAGTTCTGTTACAACGATCAATAACGAAAAACTGAGAGATGTCACATCCAATGAACTTCCCAACCTGCTACAGGGTAAGGCGCCGGGCGTTGTGGTTTCGAGCGCATCGGGTGACCCTACCAGCGCAGGACGTATATTAATCCGCGGAGCAGGCACTATTTCTGCGGGAACATCCCCATTAATCGTCGTTGACGGAAACATTGGCGGCAGTTACAATCCTGTCGATGTTGAAAACATTACTGTCTTGAAAGATGTTGCAGCAACGGGACTCTATGGTTCGCGCGCAGCCAATGGCGTCATCATTGTCAATACAAAAATGGGGAAAGCAGGTAAAACGCAAATCAGTTTTGCCAACACCATGGGATTTGCCCAGGCTACGACCGGAAATTTCCGCTTGATGAATTCCCAGCAGTTGTATGATTTCCAAAGCACTTTTTACCCGCGGGATGCGTCGGTGCTGCAAACCAACACAAACTGGTGGGATGAAGCTTTCAGGACGGGATTTGTCAATAACCACACCGTCTCTGCCTCGGGCGGAAGTGAGAAAACCACTTTTTACATTTCTGCTAACTACTACAAGGAGCAAGGAACGCAGATCGAAAATGATAAGACGGGCTACAACTTCCGCGCGAACCTGCAATCGCAGCTGACGAAAAGATTGGCCGCCAAAGTGCTGTTCAATGGCGTCTTCAACAAGGATAACTATGCAAACAGCAATACTTTATACGATGCCTATAACAACCTTCCATTCGACCCAGCATATGATGGTGAGGGCCAACCCACAGACGGCAGAAGTTACCCCGGATGGCTGGGACGCGAGCGGGAAAATTTCCTGCATTCCGTTCAGTATAACTATGCTAAGGCCCAAAGCCTGAATGTTACAACCGATGTGGATCTGGACTACGAGCTGACAGACAAAATCACATTATCATCTTATAACCGGATCAACTTTGGTAATGGCCTGAGTGCGAGCTATAATGACAAACGCACCAAACAGGGCGGGGCCAACGGTGGTGAGCTCTATAACGGAACAAGCTATTCCAACCGCTTGCTTACCTCAAACCGCATTCGCTATTCCGAAGATTTCGGCAAACATGGACTTACGCTTCTGGGCGTTGCCGAAGCGGAAACGACTTATTCGAGCAGCACCAGCGCGGCAGGAAAAGGCTTGCCTCCCGGCCGTGACGTAATGTCTGTGGCTACGGATATCCTGACCAATCCTACCGGGCTCAATGAGCAGGTGGGTTTCCGTAAATTTCTGGGACAAGCCGATTATAACTACGACAACAAGTATTTCCTGATCGGATCCTTTGTAAACGAATTTTCTTCTCTGTTTGGGAAAAACAACTCTACGGCCAATTTCTATCAGTTAGGAGCATCCTGGATTTTGAGTAATGAGGAGTTTCTGAAAAATAACAAAACCCTGACTTTTGCAAAACTTCGTGCGAGTAATGGAACGGTTGGTAATGCAGACGGTCTAAGCAATTTCGCTTCATTGGGATTGTATACCATTTCTGCCGATGCATCTTACTCGGGACTTCCCGGCGCTGCTCCTTCGCAAAAAGGAAACCCGGACCTTACCTGGGAAAAGATCAAATCTTCAAACATCGGATTTGACCTGAGTTTTTTCAATCGCATTGACCTGGTTGTTGATGCCTATGTTAAGGAGGCCAGCGAGCTGCTATACCGCAAACCCCTGGCAGCAACGACGGGTTACAGCTACGTTTGGGTAAATGCTGGTTCTATCCGCAATAAGGGTATCGAGTTCAGTCTGACATCTACCAACATCAAACGCAATGGTTTTAATTGGGAAACCAACCTGAACATGGCCTTCAACCGCAACAAGGTTCTCGAACTGAGCGATGGGTCCACGGTATTCAACTCCGGCGCACGCCAGCCTATCGCTGTCGGCCACAATATGGATGAGTACAACATGCCGATCTGGGCGGGTGTAAATCCGGAAAACGGCGATCCGCAATGGGAGAGAATTGTAAAGGATGCTAATGGTAATCTTACCAAAGAACTAACGAGCACTTACAACCAGGCGCAAACGGCCGATTCACGTCAGTTTACAGGAAAAACAGCTGCTCCCAAGTTCACGGGTGGTCTTTCCAATACATTGACCTACAAGAACATTACCTTTTCTGCATTCTTTAACTTTGTTTACGGGAACTGGGTATACAACGAAAGCCGGGTGTATTTCGATAATGATGGTTTCTATGAAGCCTATAATCAAATGGTTCCAGCCAAAGATTGGAGCCGCTGGCAAAAGCCGGGTGATGTAGCTACACACCCGAAAGCAATTGTGGGAGGTAATAAAGATTCCAACCAGTCTTCTTCGCGTTACCTGGAAGATGGTAGTTACATCCGGTTGAGAAACGTTCGTGTGGGTTATTCTCTTCCTGACAATGTTTTAGGCAGAAGCGGCTTTTCGCGGGTTTCTGTTTTTGTAAGCGGTGATAATTTATGGACGGCAACCAAGTTTTCAGGCCCGGATCCGGAAGTTTCCTTATCACAGGTTGATTTAAGCTCCGGACTATCGAGTTTAAGATATCCAATCAGCAAAAAATATCTTATCGGGATCAACTTTTCATTCTAATAGTATATGAGACAATATTCAATATTTAAATTCCTATTAATGGGGTCGCTGACACTGGGTACGGTGTCATGTGAAAAGTACTACGAGCCCACAACTTCCATTGACGAAGAATCGGCACTAACCAATGCGGGAGATGTTGAGACGGCAACCATTGGAACTTATGCTGTACTATTGAATGCAGCTTATGTGCGCAGCGTGCATTTTTTGATGGAATACCCCAGTGACGAGGTTGCACAGGGACAGTCATCAGGCGATGATCTTACGCGGGCATATCGCTACACGCATATCAATACTTCCGGTCACGCCACTAATTTCTGGGGCCAGGCTTACAAGGTGATTGCGGCAGCCAACAAGATTATTGCATACGTTCCCGATGAGTCCTCCATTACATTGCGCCAGCTCAAAGGCGAAAACCTTTACCTGAGAGCCATGATGCATTTCAATCTGGTGCGTGTTTTCGGACGGCCGTATCCCCAGGAAAATGGCAATAACCCCGGCGTTCCACTGCTTTTGGACGGATTAAGTGACGATCAGATCAACACAATTGCCCGCAGCTCAGTAAAAGACGTTTATGACTCCGTAATTCAGGATCTGCTCAAAGCAGCGGATCTGATGTCTGAAAATAAGTCAAATTCGTTTGCATCAAAAGAAGTCGCTCAGGCGCTGCTTTCACGTGTATATCTGTACAAAGGTGAGAATGATAATGCAATCAAATATGCTGATCTGGTCATCAAATCGGGACGCTACAAGCTGGTTCAGGGCGGAGAGTACAGCAGCTATTTCAAAACGGCTCCTGCCAGTAATCCCGAAACAATTTTCGCTATTCGCCATACAAAAGTGCAGGATAGGGCATTCTCGGCGATTGGATCCATGTATTTTAGCGCCGATGCATCCGGCACGCCGCAGGGACAAGGTGTAAGTGGCTGGGCAGAGATTTATGCCTCAAAAAAGTATGTTGACTTTCTATCTAAAAATCCCGACGATCTGAGAAACAATTTTGTGTCTCCGTATATGATCAATGGGGCTCTGCAGTACAATGTCAAGCTTTCGCCCTCAACGCCGATGTATTATGTCAACAAATACTCCATGCAGGAAGGCGTCATCAACCTGAGCTCACCGGTGTATCTGCGGCTTGCAGAAATGCACCTGATCCGGGCCGAAGCCAATGCGAAACTGGGAAAAACGGCCCTGGCGCTTGAAGATGTAAACCTGATCCGCCAGCGTGCGGGTCTGACGGGTGATAAACTTTACACCGTTGCCAATCTGGGAACAAAAAAGGCCCTGGATGTAGTCATGGAGGAGCGAATGCTTGAATTGGCATTTGAAGGGCACCGCTCGTATGATCTGTTCCGTAATAATTTGCCAATGGAAAGAAATTATCCCGGAACACATTCTTTGAACAATACGCCTACAACCAATGTAAATCAGAAAGTGTTGCCCACCGACCCTCGCGTGATATTCTTCATCCCGCAAGCCGAAATCGATCGCAATGCAAAGCTGACCCAGAATCCGTAAACCGGACATTGCCCGATCAAAATACAAAGAGGGTGTCTCATTTCAAAATGGGGCACCCTCTTTCGTTTCTGGTTTTTGTAACTGAGAATTAAGATTCAAAATCCGCCGTTAAAAGCTAGCTTACTGGATTTGCCAGGTAGGCGCGTAAACAGCCCTCCTAGGCCGCCCTTTTCCTGATATTCTGGGCTAGTGCGATCAATCCCCACTCTATTTCGACCTTTTGTTTGCCGCGGAGCATAAACTTGCGGAAGCCGTGGTTATGTTTAATGTTGCCAAAGACGGGTTCTACGTCATAGCACCGCTTCTTTCGTTTGACAATGCCTTCCTCACTTTTTAGCAGCTCGTCGGCTTGCTGTTTTTG
>NZ_AUAS01000023.1 GCF_000428845.1 Dyadobacter alkalitolerans DSM 23607
TTCCAGCTTCCTGCTAGAATAGATGTTGCTCATATAGCCAAATACGAGCACTTTTAAGAGCATTTGGGGATGATAACTTGCAGGACCGGTGAGGTAGTAGGCAGCATTGAGCGGCTCTAAATTAATCTTATTGATCACATCGTCTACCACACGCACAACATGCCCCTTGGGGATCAATTCTTCTAGACTGGGAGGGAGCAGCATCAACTGCTGCTGGTGATAGGGCTTAAAATTAGGCTGGCGGCGACCCATTTTTTTCTGAATTGCTTATACCTAAAGATAATCAATTCAGAAAAACTTTACAACCGATAAAAACGAAAAAAGACTGCCTCTTTTGAGACAGCCTCATTTTTTATGTGGTTACCTGGCAAACCTCAAAACTTCATGTTTAATGTTAGATGAGCAAATCCATTTACAGGATTGAATGCCGGGCTGATTTGAAATGTTATCGGTTCGTTTCTTCTGGTTAGTTCCCTTCTGACCCTGGTCGCTTTGGAGCCATTTTTGCCGCCTTTTACAAAACCCACAGTGCCAAATGTAACACCACCAGCAAAGCCGCCAATCATCATCCAAGCGCCTCTCATTGCTCTTTTTTCGTCCTGGTAACTTTTGTAATTTCCATTTGCGTCTGTTGCGCTTACCACAATGCCGGTTCCTATTGCCGCTAAAATTACGCCTGCGGAAGTTCCTGCGATACCCAGGATCATTCCATTCTTTGATTTGGTCTTATAATACTTGTATATAGCTCTAAGCCTATCCGGCGTCGCGGTTCGCAGTTCTTCCTGAAACCTTGCTTTTGGAGAAACTGCTGTGGACGATGATGCTACCGGCGCAGATGCTTTTGGCGCTGCCGGAGCATAATAACCGGGCACTTCCAGCACTGCTTCGAATGTCTCAACCTCACCATTACCATAATGGATGGATGCGATTTCACTCTTCCTAACTGAAAAAAGAGGGCCCTCGGGATCCGTTAATTTCTTATACTTCACAACATTATCATCGACTTCCTGTATGAGGACTTCGAGTTTCGTGGCATTGCGGAGGGTGATAAGGTCGGCTTTGCGGGGCGTTTGGGCATGAGCGAAATAGGCGGCTAATACCAAAAACAGAAAGAAGACCGATCTGATCTTCTTCCGGAGCATTGTGATTTTCATTCAGGAAGGATGTTATAATACGACATTTAGTAACCATTAATGTTACTAAATAAAAGGTATTAAAACGATAACCTCAATGATAATTGGCCTGACTTATTGAACGGGTCCAGATTAGGACTGATTGTTAAAATGCTCAACGACTGATTTCTGCGTAGCAATTCTGTTTTAACCTTCTCCGCCTTCTTACGATGGAATTTATAATTTCGAAAGCCGATAAGGCCGAGCCCTACACCCACTACCGGACCAGCAATGGCCAGTGAATTTCCGATAGTTTTATTGTCAGGACTGTTACCTGAACCCGCTATAATTACACCTGAAACCAGGGAAGCAGCAGCAAAAGACGTAAATACAATGGCGCCCGTCTTTCCATCCATCGATCTGTCATGATGATAGCGATATTTGTCCCTGAGCTGATCTGAATTCGCCATCACAACACTTCTTTCGAACTTATCTGTGGGTAGATTCGCCATATCGGCGTATTGTCCAACGCTATCCGGCGGGATATGGCCAACCAGCACAGAATCTCTGACGTTGATGATCTTACCGGTTTTGAGAATTACCCGTGCAACATGATCGAGGTAAATGTAACTTTTTGCACTATCAGCCGTTCCGAGATCGCGATAGTTGATCTTTTCATAACTCATTTGGGTAATCAGCGCCTGGATCTTCGAACTGTCGCGCTTGACGATAACGTCATTTTTTGAACTTTGCGCCCAGGATGAGCTTGAAATAATAAGACTTAAAACAACGCCTAAGACCAGGCTTGGTTTGATAAATGTGTGTAAATGCATGATTTTAATATTAGGTTGAAATGGATTGTAAGCTACACAATCTTTCCAGACAACCCTTAAAAAACTATGCTAACTATACGCCAAATTTATTGAGCTGCTTTACAAGTACCTCAAAATCTTTGGGATACGGCGCTTCCACCCGGATCGGCTCTCCATTCATCAACGTAAACGACAATGCAAAGGCATGTAGCGCAACGCGCTGAATGAGAGGCTGTTCCTCTGTTTCTTTTTTCAGATTGAATTTTCTTTTCAAACTCGAAAGAAAAATAGGTTCACCACCATATTGCGGGTCACAGACGATGGGCGCTTTCAGGCACGAAAGGTGAATTCGGATCTGGTGCATGCGCCCGGTGATGGGGATGCATTCCACCAATGTGTATCCGCGATAAACTTTTAATGTATTAAAAATAGTTTCCGCAACTTTACCCTCGGCCCGGTCTATCTTAACAGCTGTTCCATTTTTTAGTGGTAAAATGGGTAAGAACACGGAAATGCTGTCGAGGTTGTGAATGCCGGTTGCAACAGCATGATAGCGTTTCGTTACTTCCCTATGCTCGAATTGCATGGCTAAATGCCGGTAAGCAGCGGGATTCTTGGCAAAAGCGAGCACGCCGGAAGTTTCTTTATCCAGCCTGTGCGCCGCTTGCAGCTCGGAGTTATATTCTTTGGCCAACCGCAGCACGCTTCCTCCCCTATCTGCCGTCCTTTCATCCAATGTCGCCAGATGCGGCGGCTTATTAACGAGTAAAAAGTCCTCGTCTTCAAACAATATCAGGTCCTTAAAATTGATCTTCATAAATCTTCAAATAAAAATAATCCGGAAAAACGACCACGAACGGTAATTCTTCCGGATTGGCTCAATTTGCGAGCGTTTCTAATACAAAGGTAATTAATATTGAATTTAATATAAGCCGAAAATCGATCTAAACCAAAGCGCTAACCTTCGTTGGGTTGGGGTTGATGGTGTCGGATTCGACGAGGCCGTCGCGGAGGCGGACGATGCGGTGGGCGTAATGGGCGATGTCCTCTTCGTGAGTAACCATTACGATCGTGTTGCCTTTGCTGTATAACTGGTCGAAAAGATCCATGATTTCGTAGGATGTTTTGGAGTCCAAATTTCCCGTAGGCTCATCGGCTAGCAGGATGCTGGGATCATTCACAAGCGCCCGTGCAATCGCAACACGCTGACGCTGTCCACCTGAAAGTTCGTTCGGCTTGTGCCCTGCACGGTTTTCAAGGCCTACATTTTTAAGCGATAACATTGCTTTTTCTGTCCGATCTGATTTACTTAATCCTGCATAAATGAGAGGCAAAGCAACATTATCGAGCGAGGACATCCTAGGCAAAAGGTTAAATGTCTGAAAAACGAACCCGATTTCTTTGTTACGGATTTCAGCCAGTTCACTTTCCGTCATGTCACTTACATCTTTGTTATTAAGGATGTAACGACCTGTCGTAGGCGTGTCCAGGCAGCCGATAATGTTCATTAATGTGGATTTTCCCGAACCGGAAGGCCCCATAAAAGCCACATATTCCCCCTTATTAACAGAAATCGTGACCGATTTTAAAGCCTGGATCACCTCACTCCCCATCACATAACGTTTCGAAATTTCAGTGGTCTCAATGATTCTCATGTGATGGTTTTTCAGAATTGGGATAAATATTTGAATTTAAGCCGCGGACATGATGGTCCGCAAATGGCTGCTCACATACAAAGCGGCGAGAATTACGGCTGGCGAAACCGACTCATTATCAACAGTGCCTTCATCTTTCCAGAAGCTGGTTAATGTAAATTCCGTAGCATCCTCGGCAGTTTTTACAATCCATTTTCTTCTGGTCCAGGACTCATATTTCCAGTTATACAGCTCATCCTCGTAGGTAATCGTGGCGGAACCGTTCCAAAGATTGTATTTGATCTCGCCAAGCACCTCCGCACCGTCTATATCCAGAATTTTGGTGACTGTGTTGAGGAAGCCTTCGTTTTTGAATCTGAGCAAATAGCCATTTAATTCACCGTAGCCAGTGCTTTTCCAGAAATTTGTCTTTAATAACCCCACAATCAGCTTGCCTCGAAAGATCCGGCATTCGGTTCCGCTGATGTTGGATTTCCAGGATAAAGACATGTTGATGAAGTATAATGATTTCCCTAAAATATTAAATCACTGAAATTCCGCCCGTTGTTTTTCGATAAGTGCCCGCATAGGCTGATAGCGAGTCATAAATTGCTGATAATCGGCGGGCAATGCATATTGCCTCACTTTTTCCTCACCCTCATTGCCCTGGCCTATCAAACCCTGTTCCAGACTTAAATACGCATATTGCTCCCAAAGTTGTGGCGCATATTCATTATATCGCAATGCATCCAGCACCAGTTTGTAAGCTTTTGCAGTCTGCTTTTTCTGGCGGTAATGTGCCGAAGCCGATGAAACAACGCGTTCGTCAAAAGGATTGACCTGCACCGCATTATTAAAATTCTTGTCCGAAGGCGATTTTTGGGCAACTTGAAACAATGAATCCGAAAGCGATTTTGGCTTAACACCCGATAACAATGTTTGTTTCAATTTTTCAATCGCAGCACTTTGTTCTTTGTCCTGAATTTTATCCAAAAGAATTACGGCAACCTCTTTTTTGTCTGACAAGGCGTTCGCAACAGCCATGCCAATGGTCCCTTCAACGCCTTCAACTACGGATAATGTTTCAATTGCCTTGTCGTAAAGGCCGAGCTGTAAAAGCCAGTGTCCTAAGATCTTATGATATAAATCGCTTTGTTCGCCGTCTTCGTCTGCCCAGCCTGTTAATGTCTCCAATGCTTTGAGTTTGTCGCCGCTATAAAATTGGGAATACAAAGCGGCAAGGCTTAAATCCTGGGACAGAACAGGGTTTTTCGCTGCCAGGTCAGGCAACAATCTGGCGGGCATACGGTCCTGCTTTGCCTGATTCACCGCGTAATTCAATAAATAAGCAAAAGATGAAACGCTCAGCAACGAATCCGCCGGAACTGCATTTTTGTTGAATGTTTCCTTTGAAAAATTTTGCCTCAGATTCTGCACAGCGAGCCAGTTTGCCTGCCACGAAAGATAATCGCGCTTTTCACTCGCCGAGGCAAGGGAATCCAGCAAGCCGGAATCTGTGTTTTTTGCAAGAATAGCGAGCAGATTGGTTGCCGGAATCTCAGCTCGTTTAGTCGTTTCCTCTGCTTTTGCAAGATAATAGTAAGCTGAATCAGCAACATTGGTTTTATAATAAAGCATACCCAGGTTATTCAGCAGCTCACCGCTTTTTGGAAATGTCCTGATGCCTTCCTGCAAACTATAAACCGCATCAAAAAACAAATTTTCCTGCACCAGAATGCCCGTTAACCCCGAATAAGCCTGGGGTGAAGGATTTTTGAGCAATGACTGTCTGAAATAAAAAGCCGCCGCATTCCGGTCGCCCTGCCGCAATGCAAGGGAGGCCAAGGCGTAATTGGATTTATGGTTTTGGAATTCCTGCTGAACTGCGAGCTTATAATATTGCTCAGAAAGTGTAAACTCCTCCGTTTTGGCATGCAAATCGCCTAATCCATTGAAATAACCTGCAATTGCCTGGTTAACCGGCAGCAATCTTTGAATAGAAAACAGAACGATCAGGATCGTGAAACCAAACAAACGCGTTTGAGTGAGCCCAAATCGCATTGGCTTGTAAAGCACTTTGTAGACGGCCAGTTTTTGCTGAAAAAGGGGATAAAAATTGATCAGCACATAAAACAAAAAGAGCACGCTCATTGCAAGCTGACCCTGCACAACTACATCTTCCAATGTCTCTAAAACCGGATCATTAGCCGTCGCCGACATGTAGCCTGCAAACGAAACCGCAATGATAAACATGCCTATATAAAGCCAGAAACCCGTGCTGCGGAACGGAATAATGCCATCCGTAGAATCGGCGCGACGCCGGAAACCCCAAATTCCCAGAATCCCGGAAGCCAATGCCAGAAACGCCGGGCGGATTAATGTCACATCCCAATCAATTTGTTTCGTATTTCGCAGATATAGCAAAAGCAGCAATGTCAGATACAGAATGCTGATCACTAGGAAGTTAACCAACCCGGATTTTCCTTTTGAAACAGAACCGCTCGTGCTGAGCCACACTAATCCCGCAATGATTTCAGTGGCAGAAACAAGCAAAAAGAGAATGGTAATGAGCAGCCAGAAAGGAAATGAGTAAGAAGCTGCAGTTAAAGCGGGAAATGGTGTTTTAGCTAAAAAAACAATAAGAACTGTAAGAAGAACAGTCACCACTCCCACACCTAAAATCCGCCTTCCAATGCCAAAATCCGGCCTAAATGCATGGAAATAGTAGGTTACGCCGCCATATAAGATTACAGCGATCATAAAAAGCGCCCGGTTGGCATCCCCGAACGCGCCTAATGTTTCCAGTCTTGAAAATGCCAGAAACAGGATAAATACAATGGTGCCGGCCAGATACCAAAACCGCGACATGGTCGTCAGAGCAGCCAGGAGAATTGTTAATCCAATCAAAGAAAAAATCCAAAACAGCGCAACAGACAAAAAATCCGTTTCCATAATCGAAGCCATGAAGCTCTCCGTCACCAAATGCGAAGGCGTCGAGATCCCATATTGCCACTCCCCGATCTGCAGCACATCCACAACCGCAGTCGTCTCGGAAAGCTCGCTCACCACATTCCACCGGATCACATTCCCCAGCGGATCAATGCTCTTAACCGCAAAAAACACAAGCGCCAAAACCAAAACCAGGAAAGCCCCCACCGTCATCCTCCGCTCCGACGGCGACCAAACCTTCCAGAAAAAAAACTCCTTCATATATTTTATTTGAACCGTTTCACGGAATTTTAACTAAAAGATTTTGCTAAAACGGACTGATTTTCTAAAAAATATCCAATAAATCAATAATTCCACTCTTGGTACTGACCAAATTATCTCCTACTTTTGCGGTCTGAAAAAAACCTCATTGGAGATAATCAAAATTATATAATGGCAAACGCGACAAACATAGGAAAAATTACGCAGGTAATTGGCCCGGTTGTAGACGTATCATTTGAGGAAAGCGGAAGTATTCCGTCGATCCTTGATGCGTTAGAAGTCATCAAATCAAATGGTCAGCGAGTAGTTCTTGAGTGTCAACAGCACTTGGGTGAAGACCGGATCCGCACCATCGCGATGGATAGTACCGAAGGGATGCAACGCGGCATGACGGTGACACCACTGGGATCTCCGATCAGAATGCCGATCGGCGAAGGAATCAAAGGTCGTCTGTTCAACGTGATCGGTGAAGCAATCGACGGACTTACACCGCTTGACAATTCGAATGGTATCTCCATTCACCGCTCGGCTCCTAAATTTGAAGATCTTGCAACGTCTACCGAAATCCTTTTCACGGGGATTAAAGTGATTGATTTGCTTGCGCCTTATGTAAAAGGAGGTAAAATTGGTCTTTTCGGTGGTGCCGGTGTTGGCAAAACCGTTTTGATCCAGGAATTGATCAACAACATTGCGAAAGCTTATGCCGGTCTTTCGGTGTTCGCAGGTGTTGGAGAGCGTACCCGTGAGGGAAATGACCTGATGCGTGAAATGATCGAAGCTGGTATCATTAAATACGGCGACGAATTCAAGCACAGCATGGAAGAAGGCGGCTGGGACATTTCAAAAGTGGATTATAACACATTGAAAGACTCACAGGCAACTTTCGTTTTCGGACAAATGAACGAACCTCCTGGCGCACGTGCACGTGTGGCACTTTCAGGATTGACAATGGCTGAGTATTTCCGTGATGGAGATGGCGAAGGTCAGGGTCGTGATATTCTTTTCTTTATTGATAACATTTTCCGCTTTACACAAGCTGGTTCTGAGGTGTCTGCACTTTTGGGACGTATGCCTTCTGCGGTGGGTTATCAGCCAACATTGGCAACGGAAATGGGACAGATGCAGGAACGCATCACCTCTACAAAACGCGGTTCAATCACTTCTGTACAAGCTGTTTACGTGCCTGCGGATGACTTGACTGACCCAGCTCCTGCGACAACATTTGCTCACTTGGACGCAACGACAGTACTAAGCCGTAAAGTTTCTGAAAAAGGAATTTACCCAGCGGTGGATCCACTCGATTCAGCTTCAAGGATCTTGAATGCAGAAACATTGGGTGCAGCCCATTACGATTGCGCACAGCGCGTTAAGAACATTCTTCAGCGTTACAAAGAATTGCAGGATATCATTGCGATCCTTGGTATGGAAGAACTTTCTGACGAAGATAAGCTTGTCGTTTCACGCGCCCGTCGTGTTGAGCGTTTCTTGTCGCAGCCGTTCTTTGTTGCAGAGCAGTTCACAGGTTTGAAAGGAACATTGGTTGACATTAACGACACGATCAAAGGTTTCAACCTGATCATGGACGGCAGCTATGACCACCTTCCTGAAATGGCTTTCAACCTGGTTGGAACCATCGAAGATGCGCAGGCAAAAGGAGAAAAAATGCTTGCAGAAGCAACGCGATAAGTTGTAGTGCATCATAAACATTGAATTCATGCATTTAGAAATCATCACCCCAGATAAAAAAGTGTTTGCCGGAGAGGCAAATGCCGTTACATTACCGGGTACTGAAGGACAGTTTCAGGTTTTAAACCGTCACGCACCATTGGTTAGCACGCTGGGCAAAGGTGATGTGGTTGTAGAAGCCGGTGGCGTAAAGCAATCCTATCTGATCGACGGCGGCGTCGTAGAAGTGCTTAACAATCAAGTGCTTGTCCTCGCCGAGGCTGTTCTGTAAGAATATATTGGAATGAAAAAAGCAGATGCTGCGTGAGCGGCATCTGCTTTTTTGTGTTTATAGTGTTTAAATTAAAAGTCAACCACTAACAAATTGCGTTATTAGACAACGCTTCAAACTCGGCTGAACCATAAGCGGAGCAGATGCAGGTTTTCACAGTGAAATCAATAAGAATATAGGGAGTTACAAAAAGAAAAAGTTTTCCTATTTTCGAAAACATAACTTCACTCTCCTATGCAGCAACCGGCAGCCAAAAATGAACTTTTCAAAATCCTTGGCGTCGGTTTTGGCGTTGCAGTCACCGTTGGCGGCACCATAGGGACGGGAATTCTCAGAAAGCCGGGTCCTATTGCCGAGCAACTGGGCGATTACTGGCTCATTATGGGACTGTGGGCCGCAGTGAGTTTATATGCTTTTCTGGGAACATTGTGCACGATCGAGCTGGGCACTTCTATGCCTAAAGCCGGCGCATGGTACATTTATGCGCAGCGAGCTTTTGGCAACTACGCAGGCTTCGTTGTCGGGATAAATAGCTGGTTAGGAACGTGTTCGGCATTAGGCTTCGGCGTTTACACCATGAGCGAATATCTCGCATTGCTCATTCCCGCATTCGTAGGCTTTGAACCTTATGTAGCGGCTGGTATGCTCCTGATCCTGACCGGCATACATTGGATCGGGCTGGCATTGGCGAGCAGTTTCCAAAATATTATGAGTGTGCTCAAAGGGCTCGGATTGTTCATTTTTGTGGCAGTATGCTTTATCTATGGCGACGAAGTTACGGCCGAGCAGGCGCAGCTGACGACAAGCAAGATCGTTGAAACAGGCAGCTGGATTGCGCCTGTCATTTTTTCCTTACAAGCGATTTTTTACACATATGACGGCTGGCACACCGCTGCATACTTTTCAGAGGAAGACCGCGACCCGACGAAAAATTTGCCGCGTTCCATGATTGGCGGCGTCTTGCTGATCATTATCATTTATCTGCTTTGTAACATGGCGATTTTGCATGTCCTGCCCATGAATGAATTGTCACAGTCCAAGCTAGCGGCGGCGGATTCCATCCGGTTAATTTTTGGTGAAGGTTCGGGAAAGATTGTTACTTTATTTTTGATGATATCCATTTTGGGGATTGTTAATGCACAGTTGCTGTTTAATCCGCGTGTGTTGTATTCCATGAGCCGTGACGGGCTCTTTTTCCGGGGAGGAACGGCGGTAAACAAAGGCGGGACGCCGGCCGTTGCGATGCTGATCACGTCCGCAGTTGCCATCACGCTGATCCTCATCGGCAAAGACGCCACCGAAAAGCTTTCCGACATTGCGACATTCTTTTTTGTGCTCGGCTACACTTCCGGATTTGCCTCATTGCTTGCGTTGCGTAAAAAGGAACCGGAGTTGCCAAGGCCATGGAAAGTGCCCGCCTACCCTATCCTGCCCATTATTATGCTGATTTTATCCATCGCATTCCTGGTTGGAGCGGTCATTCAGGATCTGGCCAGCACGCAGTATGCATTATTATTTCTTGTGATCAGCTATCCGGCTTACCTGCTGGTAAGCCGTCTGAACCGTTAAATACATTAGTTCATTTAAGTTTTGAAATTATGCCATGGACAAATAACACCTTAAAGAAATGCCTGATTCCCGCTTTTTTGTTGCTATTGACTGGTTTTCAATGGCTTGATGATGATTTTACACAACGGATTGCAGCCAGGTTATCGAATTACAGGACAGTGTTTCCGCAGGAAAAGGCATATCTGCACCTGGACAAACCCTATTATGTGACGGGCGACACGTTGTGGTTTAAGAGTTATTTGGTGGAAGGTTCGCTCCATCTTGCCGATAGCGCTAGTAACCTGCTGTATGTGGATCTGATAGAACACCGCACCGGCAAAAATGTAGCATTGCGGCGGGTGCAGCTTTCAGGTGGGATTGGGCACGGTGAAATTGTGCTCGCCGATTCCATCGGACAGGGCGCATATACGATCCGCGCTTATACGAACTGGATGCGTAATTTTTCAGAAGATTATTTTTTCCAAAAAGACCTTTATCTGTTCGATCCCGAGAGCGTTTCGCAGCCTGCTGCGGCTGGTGGTTTGGATTTAAAATTTTTCCCGGAGGGCGGCCAGCTGGTGGCAGGAGTCAATACGCGGGTTGCTTTCAAGGCATTGGCTGGTAATGGTTTAGGTCAGGATGTAAATGGTTTTATTTTAAACAAAAGCAATGATACGGTCGCTTTTTATACTAGCAGTCATCTCGGAATGGGGCGTTTTGCATTTGAGCCGAAGTCGGGGGAAGTTTATAGTGCATTTGTAAAAGCGAAGGATGGCCAGGTTTCGCGTTTTGATTTTCCGAAAGTGTTGGAAAGCGGTTACACAATGGTGGTCGACAATCTTTCCAGTCCTTTGAAAATGCGTGTAATTGTGTACGGTGTGTTACCAGGAAAATCAGAATCTCTAATCCACATCGTAGGACACGCGCGCGGCATTGTTGCCTTTGTGGCCAAAGGAAAAGTTACATCTAAGGGCCTGATGCTGAACCTTCCTACAACGGGCCTGCCGGATGGCATCACACATTTGACATTGTTTGATGAACAAAATAAGCCGGTAAGCGAAAGGCTTGTTTTCATTAATCACAACAGGAATCTAAAAGTCAATATTTCGCCTGGCAAAACGGCCTATAAGCCTCGGGAAAAAGCTGAAATTGAGATTTCCGTGACAGATTCGGCTGGTAAGCCTGTTGAAACAAACCTTTCCGTAGCCGTTACTGACGCAGGACAGATTTTGCAACAGCCCTATGATGAAACCATTGCTTCGTATCTCCTGCTTTCGTCCGATCTGAGAGGTTTTATTGAACAGCCGTCCTACTATTTTGATCCGAACAAAACGGAAAAAAAGATCCATATGGATATGCTGATGATGACCCAGGGTTGGAGCCGTTTTCTGTGGGAAGATGTTTTGACCGACTCGCTTGCTGCGCCGCAACGTTTTGTTGAACAAGGCATTACACTAGAAGGGGAAGTGAAGCGAAACAATAAAAAGCTGAGCGAAAAAGTAATGTTGTCGATGTATCTCAGTAATGATAGCCTGAACACATTCCTGACCGCCGAAACAGATCCAAACGGTCGCTTTGGAGTTTATAACCTTGTTTTTACGGATTCATTGAAAATCCGTTTGCAGGGAATGAACAAGAAAGGAAATGCCAGCCTCTCCTTTCGCCTCGACCCTTTTGCTGCGCCTAAGGCAACATTGGTAAAGGCGCCTTTTTATCCTGTTACCGTGGATGCAAAACAGCTTTTGGAATACCTGAAAAGAGCTGAGCAAGACCAGGAAATAGCCCGAAAAATCAGGGAAAGCCGGGAACGCTTATTGCAGGAAGTAACCATTAAGGGCAAAAAAGAAGTGCAGCGGGATTCCAGGAAAATTTACGGCTCCGCAGACGCTTCTATAAAAGTGACTAACCAAATGGCATCCGCAGGGCGAAGTATTTTGGACATTCTTGCGGGCCGCGTGGCTGGGGTTCAGGTGGTTGGCTCGGGAATAAATGCTTCGGTGTACATTCGGGGCAATCGTGGAGAGCCATTGTTTGTATTGGACGGCATGCCGGTGGACAAGGACATGATATCGAGTCTGAACACATTTGACGTGGAATCGATCGATGTTTTGAAAGGACCCGGTGCCGCTATTTTCGGAAGCCGCGGCGGCAACGGGGTGATTTCGATTTTGACCAAAAGAGGCAACGAGAATTACGATTACTCGCAGGACATTGTTCCCGGTGTACTGGTTTCGAAGATAGCCGGTTTTAATGTTCCCAAAGAATTCTATGCACCCAAATACGAGGTTAGCAAACAGCAGGCCACAACGCCGGACTATCGCTCTACCCTATTCTGGGCTCCTATGTTGAGAACGAATAAGGACGGCAAAGTTAAATTTGAATATTTTAATACAGATGCGGTGACAAATATTGATATCCGTGCGGATGCATTAAGCTTGTCTGGCACGCCAGGATCGGGAAAAGCAACCTATGCGGTTGATTAGCAATGACTTTACATTCCCTGGAAAGTTTTCGAAACTTTTTAAGTCTGCTGATTTTCAGATAAGATTACCTTGTTTTGAACGTTACTAATCTTATTTGGGCTGTTGAGCCAACGAATCATACAGACAAAAATTGGTAACTTTGATTTTTACGTGTAAATGGCTTGTCACCTCTTCGGATCTGACTTTGTTTAGATAATAATATGAGGACTGCATATATAAAATGGACCCTGCTTATCTGCCTCATTGCGAGCGTATTTGTCGCACCGGATGCGCAAGCGCAGCGGCGTGGTAAGGCACGTGAGAAAGAAGCTGAAAAACCCGAAGTAACGAGTGCCCGATTGGAGCAGGAATCGCTTGCTGCGGAAGGAATGAAGTTTATCATGAAGGATGAGCCGGATCGCGCACTTCCTATTTTTCAAAAACTCGTAGAAAGCAGTAAAAACGATCCCGCAAGTCATTATTTGCTGGCTACGGCGCTCGTAAAGCTGGAAAAGTTTGACGATGCCATTGTTTCTGCTAAAAAAGCCTACGACCTCGACAAGGAGAACATTTACTATTCTCAGCAGCTTGCAGAGCTTTACGCAAAACGCCGGAAATATTCGGAAGCTGCGGTGATTTACGAGAAGTTACTGGAAAAGAGCCCCGGTAATGTGCAATATGGTGTTGAGCTTGCGGCGGTTTATGTATTTAATGATCAGTTCGATAAGGCAATCGAAACCTATAATGTGCTGGAAAAATCGCTGGGTGTGACCGAAGAGATCACGCACCAGAAAGAACAGCTTTATCTAAGACAGAATAATCTTGAAAAAGCGCTCGCGGAAGCCAAAAAACTCATAGCCGCCGAGCCGGGTGAAGTAAGTTATCTGGTGGAATTAGCTGAAATGCTGATCGCTAACGAGCGGATCGTTGAAGCGGTGGCTCCTCTTGAAGAAGCATTGAAAGTGAACCCGGATGAGGCGCAGGCGCATGTGCTGCTGGCAGACATTTACCGTAGAAATGGCGATGTTCAAAAGTGTAACGAGGAGTTAAAACTCGTTTTTGCAAACCCTAACCTCGACGCAGACCCCAAAATTCGCGTTCTGACAGGTTATTTGACCATGCTCAAAACCGATGCCGAAATTGTGGAAGCCATTTCACTTGCCAAACAGTTATCTGAAACACACCCTAATGAATCCCGCACCAATGTGATCTATGCAGATCTGCTGATGCGCCAGAATAAAAAGGCAGAAGCACGTGATCTGTATGCCAAAGCTGCTCGAATCGATGGCTCCGTTTTTCAGGTTTGGGGCGCAGTTTTACAGCTGGATGGTGATCTGAATCAGGTAGATAGCATGCTGGTACATTCGGAAAAGGCACTTGAACTTTTTCCTAATCAAGGGATCTTCTGGTATTCCAACGGCACTGCGCAATTGGCAAAGAAAAGTTACAAGGAAGCGCTTTCTGCATTTGAAGAAAGCCTGAAACTGATCGGTGATAAGCCCGAAATGATCCCGGTTATCCACGCTCAGATGGGTGATGCTTACAATGGTTTGGGCGATCACGAGAAGTCGGATGCGGCTTATGAGCTTTCCTTAAAGGCCAATCCGAACAATGATTACGTTTTAAATAATTACAGTTATTACCTATCGCTGCGCGGTGAAAAGCTTGATCTGGCACTTAAAATGTCTGAAAAGCTGGTGCAGGAACATAAGAATAATCCAACTTACCTGGATACGCATGCATGGGTGCTATATGTCCGTAAGGATTACAAAAAAGCGAAGGAGTTTCTGGAAAGAGCAATGGTCGATACAAGCGGCGTAAGTGGCACGATTGTTGAACATTATGGAGACGTACTTTTCAAACTCGGCGAACGCGACAATGCTGTTGCGCAATGGAAAAAAGCCAGAAGTATGGGAGAGACGACCGAACTTCTTGACAAAAAAATAGCAACAGGTGCATTACATGAGCAATAAAATTACGGTGTGGGCAGTGACAATCGGGATAATCTGTTTGTCGGCCTGCCACAAGCAGCGTCTCTCCAAAAACAACAAGCCTGCACCAAGCGATTCCCTGGTTATAGCGGCCCCAAACTCAGCAGATTCATTGGCAGCTGTGCCAGCGGCAGATTCCGCTTCTGGAAGCGAGTCGGGATCGGTAAAGGTCAATTCCATTTCATTCGATTACCTGGTAGCCAAGTCAAAAGTTGATTTTAAGAGCAAATCATCTGATTTTAATAATACAAACATTAACATCCGGATGAAGAAAGACAGCATTATCTGGCTTTCCGTAACAGGTGTGGGGTTCGAAGTAGCCCGGGGGCTTATAACCCGTGATTCCATCGTTTTTATGGATAAAATTCATAAGGATTACTTCGTCTTCAATTACGAGCAGCTTAGCAAGCAATATAATTTTGACCTCAATTTTGCGCTTTTGCAGTCCGTAATCATTGGTAACCTACCCTTTCCGCAGCAGCCGGATGCGCGTTTTGTGAAGGAAAATGAGTTTTATGTACTCAAACAAATTGTTGAGCGGCTGGAAGTTGATAATTACATTGGAGAAAACAATTTGAAACTCTCCAGATTAAAAGCAACAGAAGTCCCGACACAAAATACATTTACGCTTGATTATTCAGATTTTAAAGAGGTAAAAAGCTTCCTTTTTCCTTTCACAAGCCACATTGACCTGAATGTGAAGTCGCAAAAAGACCAGCAAGTCCGTCAGACCACCATGCACATTAAGCATAGTAAGGTTGATCTGGTGACTGAAAATCCAGGATTTCCATTCAGCGTTCCGGCTTCTTATAAGCGAAAAAGGTAAAAATCAGCAGGTCATGCGGCGATCATAGGGTCAAAAACCCCAAGTCTGCTTAACTTTGCCTGCCTTTTCCAGGAGTTTTGGCCGCAAGAATTAACTGTATGCCCTTTCAAAGATTGTATTTTCGTCGTTTACTATTACTGCTAACGTTCATCTTTTGTGCGTCCCTGGGTGCTTACGCGCAGAAATCGCGTGAACAGCTCGAACGCGAGAAGAGCGAGAACCAGAGCAAGATCAGAGAAATCCAGGGCATCCTGCGCCAGACATCATCCCAGAAGAATGTCAATCTTGGCCAATTGAAAGCGCTTAATCAGCAAATTAACACTTACAAAAAGCAAATAGACCTGCTGTCGGATGATCTGGACCTCTTAAATAAAGAATTGGGCGTTCTGGAAAGAAAGCGGCAGGCGCTGGACAGCAGTCTGGCTAAATTGAAGACCGAGTATGGTCACATGATCTACGAAGCTTCCAAACGGAATGTGTATTTTAATCAATTGGTTTTTCTGTTTTCCTCGGGCACATTCAATCAGTTTGTGCTGCGCTATAAGTATTTGAAACAATATACAGAAGCGCGGCAAGGCCAGGTTAAGGAGATGGAGGTTTTGCAAGGTAAACTGATGGATGAACGCCGTCGGATTACAGCCAAGCAAAACCAGCAAAAAACGGTTTTGAATACGAGGGTTACGGAGAATACCAAGCTCGAAGGCCTGAAAACGAAACAAAACGAAGTAATCCAGGAGCTTTCCCAGAAAGAAGTAGAGTTAAGAAAGCAAATCGCTGAGAATAAGCGCGCTACGGATCTTTTGGAGGCGAATATCCGCCGCATTGCAGAACGCGAGCGACGTGAGCGTATTGAGCGCGAGCGCCGGGAACGGGAAGAAAGGGAGGCGCGAAGAAAAGCAGAGCGCGAAAGATTGGCACGTGAAAATGCCGAAAGAGAGAAGAAAGGTGAAGCGGCTGTGGCGGCAAAGCCGGAGGAAGAAGAAGCACCGATCAGTTCCGGCGGGATGAGCGAAGAGGAAACTACACTGGCATCATCGTTCACGGCATCACAAAACAGGTTGCCTTGGCCCGTGAAAGGATTCGTATCCGGGCACTTTGGCCAGCGCCCACATGCTGTTTTGAAGGGTGTAATGGTTGATAACCTGGGTGTTGACATTCAGACAACCGCTGGCGAGCCGGTACGCTCCGTTTATGACGGTGTAGTGCTTGACGTTACAGAGATGCCTGGAATGGGCAATGTGGTGGCGATTCAGCATGGTAACTACATGACTATTTATGCAAAAATGAATGGCGTTACAGTGCGGGCCGGACAAAAAGTAAAAGCCCGTGAAAACATCGGCAGGGTAGCCACCGACAGCGATGGCACATCCGAATTGCAATTCCAGATCTGGAAAAATACTTCGCGTCTCAATCCCGAAAGCTGGCTGATCCGCAGGTAGGCAAGGAATCCGGAATTTATCATTTACTCATTTTCATCCAAGATTATGTCAATCCATACTCCTGATATAAAGCGCGTTACCACCCACATCATTCAGGAAATGAAAACCCGTGGGGAGAAAATATCCTGTCTTACCGCTTACGATTATTCCATGGCAGGCATCGTAGATGCGGCTGGCGTGGAGTTGATCCTCGTAGGGGATTCGGCTTCCAATGTCATGGCGGGCCATGAAACCACATTGCCGATTACGATTGATCAGATGATATATCACGCAACGTCAGTTGTAAGGGCTGTGAAAAGGGCATTAGTTGTTGTGGATTTGCCTTTTGGATCTTATCAGGGAAACTCCCGCGAAGCATTGAATTCGGCGATACGCATTATGAAAGAGTCGGGCGCACATGCCGTGAAGTTGGAAGGAGGATTGGAGATCAAAGATTCTATCACCCGTATATTGAGCGCAGGTGTGCCCGTAATGGGGCATTTGGGCCTTACACCGCAGTCTATTTACAAGTTTGGCACTTACACCGTACGGGCTAAGCAGGAGGCGGAGGCGCAGAAACTAATCGATGATGCGCGGAT
The DNA here is from genome assembly GCF_000428845.1 of Dyadobacter alkalitolerans DSM 23607. GTDB lineage: Bacteria > Bacteroidota > Bacteroidia > Cytophagales > Spirosomataceae > Dyadobacter > Dyadobacter alkalitolerans. The sequence goes on from NZ_AUAS01000023.1 coordinate 17,570, forward strand.
GCTGGAAGAAGTGGGCTGTTTTTCAGTTGTTTTGGAAAAAATACCCTCCTCATTAACGAAACAAGTTTCCGAAACAGTTTCTATTCCAACCATTGGAATAGGAGCAGGGCCGCATGCAGACGGCCAGATCTTGGTTTTGCATGATCTTTTGGGAATCAATAAGGCATTTAAACCCAGGTTTTTACGTCGCTATGCCGATCTGAACGGCGTCATGACGGATGCAATATCAAATTATATAAAAGATGTAAAAGGCAAGTCATTCCCGAATGATCAGGAATCATACTAACCTTTTTAAAAGTAAAGCACTAATTATATGGCAAAAAGACCATTTCAAATCATATACGAAGACAATCACCTGATTATCGTCAACAAAGAACCGGGCATTCTGGTGCAAGGGGACGTGACGAGGGACAAATGTCTGCTCGATATGGTAAAAGAATATATCAAAGAAGAATATCAAAAACCGGGTGCGGTGTTCTTAGGCACGGTTCACAGGCTGGACAGGCCGGTTAGCGGGCTTGTTGTGTTTGCCAAAACTTCAAAGGCGTTGGAGCGGATGAATGAAATCTTCCGCAAACGTGATGTTCAAAAGACTTATTGGGCAGTTGTAAAGAACCGTCCGGCTGAGAAAAAGGGAAAGTTGGTACATTATCTTTCCAAAGACGAGTCCCGGAACGTGACTACGGCTTATGACTACGAGAAACCTGGAACGCAGCGTGCAGAGCTATCTTATCGCTGGTTGGGAGAGATCAATAAGTTTCATTTGCTGGAAGTAACGCCGGTTACCGGCAGGCCACATCAGATTCGCGTACAGCTGGCATCCATGAACTGCCCGATCCGGGGCGACGTGAAATACGGTTACCCGGTTGGTAATAAGGACAACAACATTAATCTGCATGCCCGCAGACTTTATTTCGAGCATCCTGTGAAAAAGGAGCCGATTATCTGCAAGGCTGGCGTCCCTAACGATCCGTTTTGGGAAGAATTTCTGACATTGGACGATGAGGAGATCAAGCCGGAGCATCTGGATTTTCTTTATGAATAAAATCAGCCAATGATTGAGAAACTGAAAGCACGTTGGAATGTTAAAAACGGTTGGGATGTGATAGTCATTCTGATCGTTTTCGCATGTACGGGGTTTTCGGTTTTATATGTGAAGCGTGGGCTGTTTTATTTGATTGGTCTTACGGAAGATTCGCCGGCGTGGCTCCGCTGGGCGGTTAATATCATCATTATCTTGCCCTTATATCAAGTCATTTTGTTGGCTTGGGGCTGGATCTGGGGAAAGTTCAGCTTCTTCTGGGAGTTTGAAAAAAGGATGTTCAGCCGGATCGGAAGCATTTTCAAAAGAAAAAATGCGCAGGAATAGTGACATCACCCATCCTATTACATCCCTGCCGGGATTAAATTAACCCACGAAATCCCTATTGCTACCAATATTACGTCGCTCCGCGACTTTCTTGCTTCAATGTACTATTTACAGGGATTGAAATGCCGGAGGCATGTAATATTGGTAGAAACATTATGCATTATATTACATCCCTGCCGGGATTAAATTAACCCACGAAATCCGTATTGCTACCAATATTATGTCGCTCTGCGACTTTTCTTGTTTCAAGAAGGAGTGCCGGAGGCATGTAATATTGGTAGAAACACGTATTTAAATGTAATGTGCAATGCCGGAGGCATGTAACAACATCCTAAACGATTTCCAGAACATTAAGGAGCCGCGATAATTGCTTGATATTTTTTCCTGGCTTCCTCATATGCCGCTTCCGCAGCCTTCTTTTCCTCTGCTCGAATGTTAGGCTCCTTCATTTTCCAGCATTGGTTCAACGTTGCCAGGCACCATTCCGCACTTTTTTTCTCGATAACCGGCTTGTTGTCGACTTTTATAAAAACCGGATTGGAATGTGAACTGGGAAAAACCCGCACAGCAGCCCAGCCTGATTTTACTGGCTTATACGAGAACTTCACATTATTTACTGTACCATCAGCATTAATTTCCGTGGTGTCAACAGCTTCTCCGTTAACGACCAGCTCCACCCGGACTTTTCTGGATTTTTCGATCCTCGCCCGTTCAATGTCCCAGTAAGGCATCAGAATAATGGACGTTTTTGCGATCGCTTCACCGGCTGCATCTTGCTTTTCAGGAAGATAAGCGGCGACATTGGCTGAAATGCTGATAACCTCATTGCGTTTGATGGCAACCTCGCTGTCACCCACACCTGACTCTTTTCCGTTAACCGAAAAGTCCATAATGTGAGATTTTCCATCCGAAACGTAACTTCTGCCGGATTTAATCGCGGCCACGTAGTTGTCGTAATTATAGGGCCCAACAGGTTTGAAATAACTCCTCGCCTGACCAACACGCGCATCTGTAATGCATGGAAAGTCGGTCTCGCCACTCAGCCGGGGCCTGAAACCGCAGTTTAATGTGTGGTAATACATGTTCAATTCCCAGGTTGCAGGCGTGTCACCGGCGCTGAAAAAGTCAACCAGATCATTGGTAACCGTAACAATGTACTCGTTAGCACCGATGCCGTCCATTTTCGGAACAACATAATTGGGCAGCTTATCCGTAGGTTCCAAAGGCTGTAAACCCCAACCGGAATGCGCATAACCCACAACGCCGCCCTGCGATTTGGCCCAGGAAAGCACGGGCGCAGTCCAGCTCGGCCATTGTTCAATGAGCGTGGTGCCTGGGTAATCATCTTCTTTAATGCGCAGCAGCACAATGTGCCCCGAGTGCGACGATGGGAACCCCGAAACCTCCACATCATTGCGCATAATGTTCTTTTTGTCCGAAAGCGGATGGTCTTTTCCCGTAAAAAATGTCTTCTGATGATACCAGCTCGGGCCCCAGGCGAGGTTAGCAGCCATATTCAGGTCTTCGCCTAGTGCCTGCCGCCACATTTCTTTGGGGTCGACGCCCTCGGTTGGACTGTCGTAATGGCTGCAACCTGCCGCGTGAATGTGATGATCGGCACTGTGCCAGCCGAGTTTTGTCATCTGTATCCAGCGTTTTAGCTCAAAAGAAACGCTTATAGAATCCTTATTTTCTGGGACAATGAGCTCTTTCGTTTGCTTAATGTACTCAGGTCCGCGCGTATAACTTACCTGGTATTTACCGGCTGGCAACATTACATGCTCGCCGTCGGCGCGGTAAATCTGGGGCTGAAAGAAAAAATCAGGATAGGTGTCATATGCGGCGACGCGCCGGGAGGGAAGCGGGTAAATGCCGGAAAATTTTCCCGAAGCGTGCGCTTGTCCGTCGGTGATAAGGAAAGATGCCATGACAGGTTTTCCGTCCGCATCTTTTACATTGAGCTTCACTTTTACAGCAGGTTTGGCATTGAAAAGAACGTGCGTCGAATTACGGAAACCAAGGTCCTGGGAACCCTGACCTACGTTATAAGCCACTTCAATATCGCGCTGGCCTGCGTCCTTGGAATAAATTTGTACAATAGCATATTCCAGCTTCAAACCGGTCAGATTTTCCTGCAATGGCGGTTTGGTATACATTTGAATGTCAGCAAACCGGTTGGCAACTTGTCCGGGCGTCAGTTCGTGCTCTTTCTTTACTTTTGGCTCGAAAGAAGGGGAATGATAGGGTTTCTGAGCATTGGGGCTTTCGGCTTGCAACCTGGCAGTAATGCCGGCGTCATTTTTTATTTTAACCAAAAAACTCGTCCAGCCGCCCTGTATCAATGTTGCCTTAGCAGCTCCCTGCAGCACTTTTACACGTCCTTCGGGGTTAATATCGACTATATTAAGACAATAGGGATCAAATATTTTCTGTATTTCTGTAACCGTTTCCTGGGTTAACGGCTTGTTGCCCAATGCATTCAGTTTCTTCGTATCATCCGCGGCTAAGGCGTTTCCCGAAAATGTAAGCGCTTCCTGCAACCGCATAGCCTGGGCCAGCAAAGGCTGCGGCTCCACACCTGTTATCTGCGGTTGCGCTGTATGGTCGTGATGTTGTGCAACCAGCAGGAATGGGAGGAATAGTTGGATGAAGAAGAGCGCCGATGTTTTCATATTATATGAAAGATCATTCCGCGTCTTTTTTCCTGTTCAATTTCCAGGCAGTGAAACCTAAATAAACCATGCTGCCCCTGGCCCCGCCTTTTTTCAACAAACCATTAACATTGCTGAATCCTAAGAAAACAGGCCCGAAATGCCCCACAGCGCCAATAGACGGCCTGTTATTTCCCTTAATAAAGGAAATGGGGAATGAAAAATCAGAATCTTCGTCCTCGAATCTGGGTGTAATCGTAAATGATTCGAGCTGGTAAGTATCCAGATATTCGCCGCTTCTGCGCTTGTATGGTTTTGTTTTGGATAAATTCAGGAAAAAACCTTTTACCAACTGAATATCTGCTTCTAAATGAAGGGCTTGCGGAAGCTGAATGTTTCTTTGGAATGTCGTGTCGTGCTCGGATGGGAAAAGCGTCATGAAACCTTCCGGTCCTTTGTCGCTTACATTCTCCAATTCTTTTTGGCCTACAACAGCCTCAGTTTCACGGCCCGAACTCACTTTGCTGCGGTTGGTTTTATAACGGATGGAGCCCACATCCGTCAATGATCCCGAAAGTCTTACCAGATATTCCGGGCTTTCGTCAAACACTTCTTTTGATTTATTCCAATAAGCCCCAAGCTCATAAGAAAAGCCCAGATCATAACCCCATCCCGAGCCATACTGATCCGAATTGAAGAGATTGGAAATGCGCATTTTCTTATTAGGGTTGCTGTAACCGCTTTCATAGGCGAAATTCCGGACAACCAGCTCACTTGTCTCATCCGCGTCGGCCAGCGGACGAATGCTGTAACGATCGGCCGAGCCATTCAAATAGCCGATCCTGGCTCCAAAAACACGTTTTCCGGTTACACCAATACGCAGTTTGTGCGCGTCAAGATCCAGTAATTGCACGCCATAGGAAATACTTACATCCGAAAAGCTTTGCTGAACCAGATTAAAATCTCCCCACGGCTGGTCTGTCGGCGGTGTGCTGCCGGTGTCAAGCCGGTGAAAATATAATGTCTGGATCGGGTCGGGGAGGTTTTTTCCTTGTACAAATCCTCTTGTCCTGAATTGTAATGCAAGCCCCTGATATTTGCCAATGGCGATCATTGCGGAAGGCCAGCGGATTTCACTGAATGTATAAATCGGGTCGTCATGGAGGAGGGAACCGGTTGTCCGGGAGCGGCCGTATAGTTCTTTCGTCGAATGTGGAATCAGCAACGGATACAACAGGGAATTTTCACCGACGAAATTGAAATACCGGTAATTAATGCTTCCTCCTAATGTTCCAATGTTGATCTGCCATTTGTGTTTGGGCCCGCCCAGGACTGCGGGATTGCGCGTGGCCCTGTACAAGCCGCCGTAATTGCTTAATTCAAGACCTGGAATTTGCTGAGCGTAAGTCGCTTGTGATAAAATGCAAAGGAATAGTGCGAAAGTAAGGACTGTTTTTTTCAATGTTGAGTTTTGTTAGTCAAGGAAAGCTTCCCGGCATCATCATACCGGATCGTTTCCTCTTTGATCAATTGTTGTAATGTCTGTAAAAATTCCTTTTCGGGAATGTCTTCAAATGCTATGCCTAGCTCATTGGGCGTTACCGGGCCATTTTGTGCCAAAAAATTGGTTACCGTAGTTTCCAGTCCGGGGTTTTGAGCCAGTTCGTTTTTCTTGTTTTGAATGCAAATGTCACAAACTCCACATGCTTCCGCATCAAATTCATTGAAATATTCTAATAAAAGCAAAGTCCGGCAAATGCGGGTGTGGGATGCATAATGTGCAACAGCGCGCGCCTTTTTAATGTCCCGTTCTTTTTTCTTATTTATTTCAAAAACATTAAGCGGTAATAATGTTGCGTCATACCGGGGCGTCAGTAAAGTGAGTTGCGGTTTGCTTTTCCGGGGTTCGTAGTCAATGATTTCCCGTTCATGCATGAATTTCAATTTCTTAACAACTTCATTTTCCGGCGCGAAATATACCTGGCCCAGCTCGTTTTCCGAGATCCGCACATATTCCGTAAACAGTTCCCCGCCATACATCCTCAGAATTACCTTGATAAACGAATCCATTTCCTGGTAACGTATCTGAAAATCGTATAATTGGCGATTATCGACGAGAAAATGAATTTTTGACGCGTCATTAAAACTTTCGCTCAGTTGCAGGAAACCTTCTTCTTCGAGCAGTTTTAAGGCATAATGAGTTTCATTTACGGCAAGGCCAAAAATTCCGGTAAACTCCTGTATATCAAAATCAAAACTGGCAAATTCACCTCCTCCGACAGCAAGTTTATAATAATTGGCGAGCGCCTGATAAACCCTTTTCAGGACTTCTATCGGCGGGTATTTCCTTTCTACACTTTCAGAAAGCTCTTCCAGGTCGATCTTCGTAAACAATGCGACAGCGTAGGCTTTTTGCTCGTCGCGGCCTGCACGCCCAGCTTCCTGATAATAGGCTTCGAGGTTATCCGGCAGATCAAAATGAACCACTGCGCGCACATCCGGCTTGTCAATGCCCATGCCGAATGCATTGGTAGCAACCACAACCCTGACCTGGTTTTTGATCCAGGCCGTCTGACGGTCGCTTCGCTCGCGGAAGGGCAGCCCTGCATGGTAATTCTGTGCGCTAATGCCTTGTCTGTTAAGCCAATCGGCCAGTTCCTTCGTGCGCTTTCGCGTCCGTACATATACAATGGCTGTTCCGGCTACGTTTTTCAGGATTTGCAGCAGTTTGCGCTCTTTATTTTCCTCGGAAAAGGCTGAGTAAGAGAGATTTGCCCGGGCGAAAGATTGTTTGAAAACCCGCGCATTACGCATTTCAAGTTTTTCGAGAATGTCGGCCCTTACTTCTTCGGTCGCAGTTGCAGTAAGCGCCATTACGGGAACATCCTGACGTTTTCCAGCGGGCGATGGGACTCCGGCGATTATTTTCCGGAAATCTGAAATTAAAAGGTAGGCCGGCCGGAAGTCATAACCCCAGGCAGAAATGCAATGTGCCTCATCAATGGCAAGCAGGCAAACATTCATTTGTTTCACCCTGGCAACCATAATGTCGGTCCGTAACCTTTCGGGAGAGACGTATAAAAATTTTGTATTACCGTGTATGCAATTGTCGAGCGTTATATCGATCTCATTCTTGCTCATGCCGGAATGTATTGCCGCCGCAGAAATGGACCGGCGTTTCAACTGCTCCACCTGATCTTTCATCAATGCGATCAGCGGCGTAACCACAATGCAAACGCCTTCCATTGCAAGCACGGGCACCTGAAAACACACAGACTTGCCACCGCCAGTCGGGAGCAGAACCAGCGTATCGATGCCATCAAGAACTGTTTTGATCGCATCCTCCTGGAAAGGGCGGAAGGTGTCGTAACCCCAGTATTGCTTCAGGATAGCATGAAGATCGGTCATCAGGGGTCTTGTCCTAGTGCGTAATGAATAAAATACAAAGTAAGGTCATAATGTTCGTTTTAGTAAAGAATTGCGCAATTGCATACGATAAAATTGTAAATTCCATTCAAATTCACACGTCATCCATAATTTCAGGTAACATTTCCATGCGCACACTTATCTTCTTTGTTAGTGTTTTAATGCTTTCAGGTTGCTCGGTATCCCATTATTTAAAACGAGAATTAAAAAATTCTCCGGTCCTCAGTAAGCAGCATACGGGCGTGTCAATCCAAAAATTGGGAGAGGAAAAAGAACTTGCGGCTTACCAGAGCAACAAATATTATAATCCCGCATCCAATACCAAATTATTCAGCTACTATGCAGGCCTGTGTGCCCTTGGCGATTCGATTCCAGGCCTGGAATATCTCGAATGGGGCGAGTTACTACTCATTCGCGGCACAGGCGATCCCTCACTTTTACATCCGGATTTACCAAAGAGCAAGGTTTTTGAATTTTTGAAAAACCGAAAAGAAGCGATCTTTTTCACGCCATATAATTTTGAAAACAAGCGCTACGGCTCGGGCTGGGCGTGGAGCGACTACAATGATTACTATCAGCCGGAAATTTCGCCTTTGCCGGTTTATGGCAACATTGCCCGCTTTTCCGCAAATATAGCAACGGATAATGTGGCCAAAGAAGACGAATTGGACGATGCGGCTCCCGGCGCTCCGGAAAAGGCTTCCAGGAGTTTTCAGGTTTCGCCCGCATTCTGGGATAAAGCAATGGTTTTGGATACAGCGGCTTCCGGCATTGAGCGCGACGAAATGCAGAACCTGTTCCGTCATTCCAAACTGGGTGTGCCGCAGGGCCTTATCCAGGATGTTCCGGTGCGGATGACCGACGCGATCACGGTCCAGTTGCTTAGCGATACATTGAAAAAGGAGATCAAACTGATCAACATTCCACTGGAAATGGAACTGCAAAAGGTGAACAGCATTCCTTCCGATTCACTTTACAAAAGAATGATGCAGGTGAGCGATAACATGCTGGCAGAGCAACTGATGCTCCTTTACGCATCGGTTAATGGCCTTCCGCTGAATACGGAGAAGGCCATAGCACACGCCATTGAGCATCATATGAGTGATTTACCGGATAAGTTGGTCTGGAAGGATGGCTCAGGATTAAGCCGTTATAACCTTTTTACACCGAGAACGATTTCTGCATTGCTTCAAAAAATCCATCAGAAAGTGCCGCAGGAAAGGCTGTTTCAGATCCTGTCGTCGGGTGGCAGATCGGGAACATTGAGTAACCAGTTCAAAGGGAAGAAACCATTTGTTTTTGCCAAAACCGGAAGTTTTAGTAACAATTATAACATTAGCGGTTATCTGATCACCAAGAAGGGCAAAACGTTGGTTTTCAGCTTCATGAATAACAATTTCACACGTCCCGGCAGTGAAGTCAGGAAAGAAGTAGAACGCATCCTGACTGGCTTACATGAGAAATTTTAAGAGCTAATCAACCTCATTCCAGGTCTTACCAGTGCAGTATATCTTATTTTGACCGTTTTTCCGGATCATTAAGAAGATCGAATAATTCCCCGGTTCAATGGTTGCCCTGTGAAAATTGGCAAAAGCACCTTTATTAAAATACATTCCCCGGCGAATGGTCGTTCGCAAAGGCACAGCGGATTGATTGGGCGGCGTAGTATAAACGTGGTCTTTTGATTTCAAAATTACATAAGCAGCATCCGTATAATCTTTCACCGGTTTGAAAAAATCCTGTTCAAAATTAATTGCCAGATAATCGCCGGATTGGGCGATCAAATCAGGCGTATATATGCTGTCGCAAGCCATTGCCGCGAGATCTGCCTTTGGATTCCAGCCTTCTGCCAGCGGGTCAGCGGAGTTATAGTATGCTCTGATTTTCTCAAAATGGTTTTGATCCATTGAAAACATGCGGATTCCAAGCCAATCGGCATTATAACGTGCATTGAATTCCTGGGTGACGGCCGAACGGCGGTAATTAACAGCTTCTGCAAAGTTGCCATGGAGTATCACAATGTTTAAGACAATGGCCGATATAAGGAAAATTGGCGATAAGCGCAGCCTCGTGTGATGACTTTTCAAGCTCAGAAAGGCAAAGTACAATGCAATGCAGCACATGGTGGAATACATCCGGTAACGTCCTTTGAACATGCCCGCAAATGTATCCGTAGGAATGCGTTTATAGGTTAACGCAAGCGTGGTAATGCCGATGAAGATAAGGATAGCGAGCGCAAAGATGGCTGTGCGGTTGGTATATTTTGATTTCAGCCAGGCAGCATTCCAAAGGGGTAAAATCTGTTTTTGATATAAAAAAATGAATGCGATCACCAGCAACATTCCGAATGCGGAGGCGATATACATGGCTGATAAGGGAATGCTGTAAGCGCTTACAGTTGCAATGGAGCCAATAAATCCGAACAATCCGAAAAAGCCTTCTTTGACTTGTTGCGGATCAGAAAAGCTAAGGTTTTGGGTAATGGGCGTAAAGTCGAGGAAGTAAATGAGCGCGACAAATGCGGTAAAAAGCACGGTTGTGAAAAACTGATTCCGGCGTCCTGTGATCAGGAACATAAGCGCGATAACAGGAAAGACCATCAAGCCATTACCATAGGTAAAAGTGGCAGCGAGGGCGAAAATTAAGCTGACAAAAACCCTTTTGGGATGATAAGCAGCAAAATAAAGTGCTGACAGCACAAATAGGATCACCCCGAAGTTGCACAGCGAGCTGACGCCCCAAAAAATATTTTCGTACGATTGAATGTTAAACCAAAGCCACATGACCGGCACAAAATACCAGATTGACAGGTGCAGCTTTTGAAATGCTTTATAAAAAATAAATGCGCACAATCCCCAGCAAATGTTGGCCACAATCATCAGCCAGACGAGGTTAACATGGCCAAAAAGGTCGTAAAAAAGAAGGATTACCGACCGCGAGAAAACGAGGCGGTGCTCGGGAAATAATGTGGTCAGCAACTGCCAGCGCTCAGGCCATGTCGCTTTTTCGAACTCAGGAATAATGCCGAAAACAAGGATATCGTCGAAGGCTACGTAATTGACATTCAGTGCAATAGATTGGAATACCCAGATATAAATGATAATGGGGGCAATACACAGCAAAAATGCCAGCCAGATCTTATTCCGGACAAAGCCTAGGAGAGTCAAAAACATATTTCAATTCATTCATGCCGGGAAATCCGGCATGCTAATTAAGCAGGTGATTGAGGATTTTCAACCATTCGGGGCTTTAATTTTCCGTTTCCTCTTCTGTTGAGGCACGCGGATCCTTGGTGTAATCGTAAAGAAGTTTGCCTTTTTCATCCCATTCCCGCAGCACAAATGGCTCAAATTCTTCGTCCCAGCCCGATTTTGGATATTGAATTTCTTTTTTGCGCTGGCGTTTGAACTGATAGTATTCTACCCAGCGGCCAATCTTCGCGCCGCCATCGTATTTGCCGCTTACTGCCAGCTGACCTTCTTTATAAAATTGTAAATACTCGCCCTCAACCTGTCCGAACATGACCGGTAACACTTCTTTAATCTGGCTGTGGGCCGAGTCATAGTAAGTGATTTGCGATTCGGCAGGGAAGCCGCGCTCCCAGACAGACTTGTCGATCAGATTAAACTTTGTATCGTACTTAACCCATCGGCCATCTTTCACGCCCATGTAGTAAAAACCTTCCTCGATCAGGTTTTCGCCGCTGTATTTCTTGTAAGAGCCGTGAAGTGGCAATGCTTGTTCCTTATCCTTAATGAGCGCAGAGCTTAACTTCTTGCCTTTCTTGTCATACCAGCGTGTATTGGCGCCCATGACATACTGATTTAAGGGTTTGTATTCCTTCAAAACATGAAAATATTCAACCGTTGCGCGGTCGCCACTTCCATATTTGACAGACATACTTTGCATAGAAATGCCTTCATATTGCACCTTGGCAAGCTTGGCTTTCTCTTTTTTGCTCTTGCGATCCTTCTTCTGGCTTTTATACTCTTTAACTTTCAAACCAAGGTCCGGAATAGTCTCGCCAAATAATGTTGTCAGGCTCGTAGGCTTTCCATTGGCACCGGGCACTGACGTGCCCATTACAGGATCCAGGCCAGAAACAAAGGATTTAAGTCCTTTGGAGCGGTTAACCGTATCTTTTTTGACCGTTTCTTTCGGCAGCCAGGCAGGTGTCTCTTTGCTTTGTTCCGATTGCCCCGATGCCGTTTCTGCCATTATAAGAGCGAAAAAGCACCATAAAAGAATGATTCTTTGCATGTGTATTGAATTTTTCTTCAGAGCAAGATTGTTACTTTTGTAACGAATTGATTATTTCTATATTGATTATCAACGCACAAATTTAAAAAAAACGCAGTGGAAAAAAGTGCTAAAATTTATATCGCCGGACATCGTGGAATGGTTGGCTCTGCCATTCATCGGAAATTAGTGAAAGAAGGGTTTGATAATTTCCTGCTTAGGACCTCTTCTGAGCTGGATCTGCGTGATCAAAGTGCAGTAAGAAACTTTTTTGAAGCTGAGCGCCCGGAGTATATTTTTTTAGCAGCAGCGAAAGTAGGCGGCATTATGGCCAATAACATTTACAGGGCCGAATTTTTGCACGATAACTTATTGATCCAGAATAATGTCATCGACAGTGCTTATCGTACGGATGCCAAAAAGCTGATGTTCCTGGGTTCCAGCTGTATTTATCCAAAACTGGCTCCGCAACCGCTTCACGAAGATTCGCTGCTAACCGGACTTTTGGAACCAACCAACGAACCTTACGCCATTGCGAAGATTACCGGAATAAAAATGTGTGAAGCATACCGCGCACAATACGGCTGCAATTTCATCTCCGTTATGCCGACAAACCTTTACGGCCCCAACGATAATTACGATCTGAACAATTCACACGTGCTTCCTGCCATGATCCGCAAATTCCATGAGGCAAAGGAAGAAAATAAGCCATTTGTTGAGCTATGGGGCACAGGATCTCCGTTAAGGGAGTTTCTGCACGCTGATGACCTTGCAGATGCGTGTTATTTCCTGATGCAAAACTACGATGAACCGGGTTTCCTGAATGTTGGAGTGGGTGCAGATGTGTCCATCAAGACGCTTGCAGAAATGATCCAGCGTGTAACTGGGTATACCGGAGACATTTATTGGAACACCGACAAACCCGACGGAACGCCGCGTAAACTAATGGATGTGAGCAAACTGCACGCGCTTGGCTGGAAACACCGCGTGGAATTGGAGGATGGAATAGCGGTTACTTACCAGGATTTTCTGCAGAAGATCGAAACTTACACAGTGTAAACCAATTGCATACGAGAAGTTACAATTGGTAAAAGCCTAATATTTCAAAACTAAATTCTGTTTTTGCCTACGATAATTCTATTTTTTGACAAATTTTCAGTATATAATTGTAAGATTCTTCGGGAAACTAATTAGTTTTGCAGCGTCCTAAAAAAGGGGCAATATAAAACCTTAGTCATAGAGAAATGTCGGCCATTATTAAGTTAGACCAGATAGACCGTAAAGTACTGGAGATCTTACAAACGAACGCAAAAATCACTAACGCACAATTGTCCAAGGAAATAGGCCTGTCGCCTGCACCTACTTTGGAGCGTGTCAAAAAATTAGAGCAATCGGGAATTATCAAAAGCTATCATGCACAACTGGAGCCGGAGAAAGTAGGCTTGGGCGTTAGCACATTTGTACAAATTTCCCTGGTTGGACACAGGAAGGCGGTAACAGAGTCTTTTGTCGAAAAGATACACGCAATTCCGGAAGTTATTGAATGCCACCACATTACCGGAACAGGAGATTTTCTTCTTCGGGTAATTTCCAAAGACATCAGCACATATCAGAAGTTGATGCTTGAAAAAATAAATGAAATTGAGGAAGTTGCCAGCACACAAACGATGGTTATTCTTTCGACATTTAAAGAAAGCAAAGTATTGCCGATCCCTTGATGGGTTTTGCATAGTCACCAAATAAAAAACGCCAGATTTTAAAGTCTGGCGTTTTTTATTTGGTATATAAATGAGTTCTACTGGTGTTGCTCACGCAGCAAATCATTCACCGTTTTTACCGGATTAAATGTGATCAAGGGCACTTCCACGAACAATGTGTTCCAATCTGCCATGGCGCCGTTCCATAGTCCTGGCAATTCCTGCGCTTTCAGCTCCTTACCATCTTTCGATTTTCCGGTAATGAAACCCGTTAAGGGATCACGGAATTTTTTCAGATCATACAATTCGCCTTTGCTATTCTTCACCGCGCATACCAGATCCACTGGATTAAAGTGCGTTGAATTCTTGAAAATGCTGTTTTGCGATTCGTTATCCACATCCACCTGCGCTGATTCTACAATCTGCAATGAGGACGAACCGTCCGCATTCTCAGCCCAAAACGGACCGCCGCCCGGTTCTCCCTGATTTTTCACCATTCCGCAAGCACGCAATGGCCTATCCAATTTTGTCTGAAAATAAATGGCTTTCTGATCATCCGACCATGAATCGAAGTCAGCCGGAGGCACTACGCAAAGTTCTGTCCTGAAAAAACCGTCCAATTCGCCTAGTAAGGCTGGGTTAGCCTGATTTTTCAGTTTTTCAAAATAAGCGAAAATGCGTTTTTGATAACTTAATACAATGCCGGCCAGCGCTTTCTTATAAGTAATGGTGTCCTGTTTAATTCTGTCAGGAACCACATTATCAATGTTTTTGATAAAAATAATGTCCGCATCCAGCTGTCCGAGATTATCCAGCAATGCGCCGTGACCTGCCGGGCGGAACAATAGACTGTCGTCCTTTTCACGGAAAGGCGTGTTGTCCAGGTTAACCGCAATGGTATCCGTTGAGCTTTGCTGTTCGGAGAACGAAACAATGTAACGTACGCCAAACTCACTCTGGTAAGTTGGCAGCACTTCTACCACCAGTTTTTCAAACTTGTCACGGTGTTCCGGCGAAACCGTAAAATGGATCTGTACATTGCTTCCGGCGTTGGCGTATTTCGCACCTTCTACCAAATGTTCTTCCAATGGTGTCCTGGAACGCTCTGCGTAATTATGGAATTTCAGCAAACCTTTTGGCAGCTCACCATAACCTAACCCTTTGTTAGTAAGGAAGTAAGATGCAATGGTTTTTTCATCCGCCATCTCAATGTCGTTTCCGTCGGCAGCCAGGGATGTTTTCAAATCCTCATAGAATGCGAAGTCTTTCAATTTGGTAAAAAACTCTTCAACAGATTTGTCTTTTTTATCATCCTGCAAAAACCCGAAAAGGGATTTGAACATTCTCGTAGCAGCACCGGAGGCAGGAACAAACTTCAAGAGTGCAATTTCACCCTCAGAAGCACTTTTATCAAATTCACTGATTACGGTTGCAATTTGGTCGTCGGTCAGGCGAATAATGCCGTCGCCGACGGTGGCAGCTTTTGAAAGTTGAAGGAAGGGGAATCCGTTTACAAAATAATTGACTTGTTCTTCTACTGTGGCAATATCGCTTCCGCGTTCTTGTATTTGTATAATGTCTTTTTCAATAAACATATTCATGTTGTTTAATGGTGAAGTTTTAGGGTATTTTTAGTTTAAGAAGTGTAGTGAGGATCGATAAACATTAAAGCTTTCGACAAACGTACTATAACCATGCTAAGCGATTTATTTCAAAATTCGGAGCTTGGCAAAGCTTAACAGCAAAGTTTTCTCTCCGACAAGATTAAAATTAACGGTTGCTTTGCGGTCTGTGCCGTTGACATCCATTTTGGTAACCTCGCCGAATCCGAATTTTAAATGCTCAACCTTATCGCCTTCTTTAAGGTCAAAGGTGTCGCTCGGGACAAAGTCATCGGACGGCTTGTGCGAAACGGCTGTGCCGGATGGGGTTGGTGCAGGTTTTCTTTGGGTTAAATTCCGCGCAAAGGACGTTACGGGACTCACGCTATCCCTTGTAGGCGCTCCGTGCAGCATATTGGAGACATTCAGGAAATGCGGATCAACTTCCAGGAGGAAACGGCTAGGCTCACACATTTTCAATCGTCCCCATTGGTAACGGCTTTCTGCATAGGAGAAGGAAAGTTTCTTCTCGGCGCGGGTAATGGCCACGTAAAACAACCTTCTTTCTTCTTCCAGATCCTGACGACTTTCGAGCATCATCTGGCTTGGGAAAAGGTCTTCTTCCAAACCTACAATAAATACATTCCGAAATTCCAGGCCTTTCGCAGAGTGAATGGTCATCATCGTAACCCGGTCATTATCATTGTTGTCATCCGGTTCGTCGGCGTTCGTCAATAAGGAAACGGATTGGAGAAATGCACTTAATGTTTTGTCTTCTGTTTCTTCATTATCAACAAATTCCTTGATCCCGTTCAACAACTCCTGGACGTTTTCATAGCGAGAAAGTCCTTCTACTGTTTTGTCTTCATATAATTCCCGCAAGATCCCGGAAACCTTGGCAATGTGCGCCGAAACCTCGTAAGCGTCCTTGCCTTCCTCGACCATGATTTTAAAACTTTTGATCAAAGTCGCAAACTGCTCGATCGGCGTAATTGTCCTTCCACTGGCATATTTGCCGATGTTAGCAACCACTTCCCAGATCGCAATTCCGTTTTCAGAGGCTGCAACCGCGATTTTTGCCACTGTTCCGTCGCCTATGCCCCTTTTAGGAAGGTTAATGATGCGTTTGAATGCTTCTTCGTCGCGCTGGTTAACCGTAAACCGCAGGTAAGCAAGCAAGTCCTTGATCTCTTTTCTTTGATAAAAAGACTGGCCACCAATGATCCGATATTTTATGCCAAGCTTACGGAGCGCTTCTTCAAAAGACCTGGACTGTGCATTGGTCCTATATAGGATAGCAAAATTCTCATTTCGCAGCGCTTTCGACATTTTTTCTTCAAAGATCGCCGTTGCCACCAGGCGGCCTTCCTCGTTGTCCGATCCTGCTTTTATTACATCTATTAATGAACCTTCTTCATTATCTGTAAATGTCCTTTTTTCCAGCTGGGCCTTATTACGGGCGATCACCGAGTTCGCGGCATTAACAATTGTGCTGGTTGACCTGTAATTCTGTTCCAGTTTGATAACTCTTACATCCGGAAAGTCCTTTTCGAAGTTGAGGATGTTTTCAATGTTAGCGCCACGGAACGCGTAAATGCTTTGCGCATCGTCACCTACCACCACGATGTTCCTGTGAACAGCCGAAAGTTTCCGGGTGATCAGATACTGCGAAACGTTCGTATCCTGAAACTCATCCACCATCACGTGCTGGAATTTGTGCTGATACTTATATAGTACATCCGGGAAGTCGCGGAAAAGGACATTGGTATTAAAAAGCAGATCATCAAAGTCCATCGCATTCGCCTGAAAGCAGCGCATAACATATGTTTTATACAACCTGCCGATCTCCTTCATCTTAGCAGCGTCGTCGTCCGCCTGGATTGCAGGATTGGCCAGATAGTCATCTGCTGAAACAAGCCTGTTTTTAGCGCCGGAAATCCGGTTAAAGACAACATTGGCCTTATAAACCTTATCGTCGAGGTTGTATTCCTTTATAATGCTCCGCAAAAGTGACTTGGAATCATCTGTGTCGTAGATCGAAAAGTCACTTGTATAACCCAGATAACGCGCCTCTATCCGGAGTATTTTTGCAAAAACGGAGTGAAATGTGCCCATCCAGATGTTTCTCGCCTCTGTCCCAACCGCATCTTCGATCCGGTGACGCATTTCTCCCGAAGCCTTATTGGTAAAGGTCAGGGAAAGAATACGGAATGGATCAACGCCGTTTTCGATCAGATGCGCAATACGATAAGTAAGGACCCTCGTTTTCCCCGAACCCGCACCCGCTATGATCATTAAAGGTCCATCACCATGCAAAACGGCCTCTCGCTGAGGTTCGTTAAGCGTTGACAAATATTCGTTATGATTCAAAATATTATGCTTATCCAATTTATCAATCTAATTACAGCAAAAACCAAAGTTAGGAAAAACCATCAAAAGCATTCTTCCAATGTTTGTTTCAGATGCTCCGAAAGAGGCTTTCTAAAATTGTATTGTATACTGAGAACGTCAAAGTAGATTTGACGGTTTATTTCTGACAGACAATTGTAACATTATATATGAATATCGAAGATCAGCCTCTTGAAATGCAATGGGAACATTTGCTGGACCAGCTTGAACAATTAATAGGAAAGAAGCCGGGGGATCTCAATGGCGTTTTGTTTTTGATAGGGGTTCAGGAATTGGGAAAGGGTGCAAAAAGGTTTACAAAAGAACAAAAGCAGGATTTAATGCATATAGGAATATGTAAAGTGCTAAGCTTATCGTCCTACTACACATTAGAGCATATAGATAAGGAAGGCTGGCCGCACTACAAGTTGGAGCGCGCGCTGCCTGTGGGTGACATTTTGAAGCAGGAAGCGCTTTTGAAGATGCATGTTATTGAGTATTTCAAAAATATTTAAAAAAACTTTTAAGCGGTCAGTTCTGATTATGAAGCGGTTATAAAAAAGCGCAAAAAAAGTTGATAAATATTTGTGTCTTGTACTTGCGTATTAAAAATAAAGCCTGCACTTTTGCACTCCCAATCGGGAACAACGGTCTTGCAGACGGCGAGACAACAAGTTCTGAGAGAGTTCAGAGCAACGTTCTTTGACATGATGAAGAGAGCAAAAAGAAAGTTCGTTTAAGAAGATTCGGTCCTCCCCTAAGAAAAAGAGATCACAACAAAATTTACAATGGAGAGTTTGATCCTGGCTCAGGATGAACGCTAGCGGCAGGCTTAATACATGCAAGGCGAGGGGGCAGCAATGTCACCGTCGTACGGGTGCGTAACGCGTATGCAACCTACCTTCAACTGGGGGATAGCCCGGGGAAACCCGGATTAATACCGCATAACACATTTATATCACCTGATATTTATTGTTAAAGATTTATTGGTTGAAGATGGGCATGCGTTCGATTAGCTAGTTGGTGCAGGTAACGGCTCACCAAGGCGACGATCGATAGGGGAGCT
>NZ_AUAS01000024.1 GCF_000428845.1 Dyadobacter alkalitolerans DSM 23607
GGGTTCAGGTCAACTTTTGTAATTGAGCTGCTGCCGGCTGCATACAGGTACAGAATGCCATCGGGACCTACATCCCCTGTTGCAAAGCCTGGTACCGGTGAAGGAAAGCCTGTAACCGGGAAAGTCTGAACTGACCAGTCGCTGCCGATGCGTACCAGCTCATTGGTATTGTAGCGGAAGCCCCAGATGTAGTTATCCACAGTATTATAGCCAACTGCGTTCACAAAGGCATTTGGTCCGTCGATCAGGGGAGCCTTGGCAAGTGTGGCTGTTCCTGAGGAAAGATCCAGCGTGAAAATGTCAGAAACGTTGTTTCCTCCGATGTTGCGGTTCGTAATAATATAACTTGCCGGCGAACAGGTAAAAGCAGGCTGGACAACAATTTCTTCGGCCGATCCAAAAGTGTAGGCTGTATACGTATTTGGTGCAATGGCTGCGCTGGTTGTGATAGAACCAGCATTCAGGTCGCTGGCCCCACCGAGTACGGATGTTGCATCAATGGTTGATGGGATTGCTACCCACTTAGTCCCGTCCCAGCCAACAATGGTCAGATTAGCCAGATCGTTTCCGGTCAAACCGGCAATGCCGCTGGCCGCATCCCAGGTAAGGCTGATGGGTGTTGCTGTGCTCCCATCAATGTCCCAGTACTCTACCGTGCTGACAGCATCAACGCCGGCGCCCATGCTGGTTGTCGGGAAAGGGCCGCCTAAAGGCAGGACAGGGTAATCCGATCCAGTGAAAAGGTTACTGGTTACAGCTGTGCTGGCATTGGCATGGTAGTAAGCGCCCATGGTCCCGTCGCCCGAAGCGGCAAACTGCCCCAGGTTGCCGTTATCACCCACAGGGAAAACAAACTGGCCTGTGCCGTACTTGCGGACATACCCGTCGACATAGCCCTGGTCCGAAGCCCCGGTGGCTGCAAGGTTGCTGCCAATAAAGTTCAGGATACCGAAGTTATTGGATGCGCGTTCAGTCAGGATCACCCCCGGCTGCGCACCCCCGCCGCCCGTTGTGAAATTATAGTTGCTGAAAAAGCTCATCTGGGCGCCACCGAAGATAGTGGTATTGCCCTGGCCGCCTTGTTGAGCAAAGGCCATCGAGTAGATGCCGACCAGTCCAGCCAACAGAAGTAGACGTTGCCATCTATGGCTGCTGGCCCATGGCGGGCTTTGAAGTATGTTTTTGATCATAGAAATTGTCTGATTTAAATGGATCACATTGCCGTATTTAAATGCGGCTTTTAGTATTATTGCTATCTGCAACCGAGTATCGAATCAGAAGTTCTTGACAAGGGTCAGAGAAGAATTTGTGATGGTATAGCCGTTTTGTCCTACACCACAACCGGAGCACGGAATTACGACTATTTGGAACCGGTCGCCTGCAACACAAGGGAGCAGTTCAGTGAGCTGCCCTTCTGCAAAAAAGCCACGGTTTGTTGAAGGAGAGTTGTATGATCCAAGGTTCCCACTGCCTATCTTCTGAAGAAAAAAGCTAAAGCTTCCGTCTGCGTCAGCCGTGCCAGCCAGCGGTATTTGCACACGTACTTCGGCATTAACGGTATAAAAGCCATCCCGTTGCACCGTAAAGATATCGCCGGCCAGGTCTGCACCACCCTCCTGATCAAATGTTACGGCGGTAAAGTTAACCCGATTGGACCCTTGTGCTATCGCCTGCGAACCTCCAATCATTTGGGCTGATCCTGAAAGATTCAGAACCTGCAGCAGCCGGTCACGTCCAATTTGTCTCAACACGCCTGATGGATCCGCAGTCACAATGCTGTCAGTGATTGCACCGGATGGTAGGTTCTCAACTTGCACTGTACCGATTGCTTTGTCGACAATTACTTTTTGATTGTTCGCTGCTTCTACTTCCAGATTCGCATTAGGGCTAATCGTGGTAGGGTTCGTGCCTATCTTAACCTGGCCGAAGGTCACAGAAGATGCTGCCAGCATCGTTGAAAATAGGATTGCCGAAAATAGTCGAGTTGTTTTCATACTGTTTTATTTGTTTGATTAATAGATAGAAAAAGAGATTAAAGGGAAATTATAGGTCATAACAGATTTATTCAGCCAATGTGTTATCGGCTGTATTATCTGGATGGCCTTCTGCCATCCACATGCTGTGGGACTGGGGGAGCAGGACTTTAAGGGGAGTGGTAAAGTTCTTTCATAGGCTAAGAGAAGACGTAGGTTCTGCTAACAGCTCGTTAGACTAAGATACTAACAAACCTAAATAAATAACTAATTCGACGATATAGTAATATTATTATGTCGCAATGGCTTTGATTTAGATTTTTTGTAGAACTGAAATAGTGGCCTTTCTTAAATCCAACTTTCAACTACTATAAACACGGTTACAAACGTTTCTGGTCATTACCTACTTGTTTTTGTACAAATGAGGTTTAGGCTTGATGTTAGCAAGTAAAACCTGCGCAAATCGCTAAAACTTGATTTTATAGTAAAATTATGATGTAATTTTTGCTGAGTTCTACATCACTTTTAACCAGTAGAGATATATACCTTTACCTTCGGAGCGATGGATTTATGAAATTGAGTGCTGATTATGCCTAGTATATTAATCGTTGATGACCATCCTATGGTCTGTTTTGGCATAGGTGCCCTGGCCGAAAGTGTAATTGGGGATGTAAGCCTTTTATTTGCCAACTCCTTTCCGCAAGCCGTTGAGAAGCACAGCCAGCAGCGGGCGGATTTGATAATCCTGGACCTGAGCCTTCCCGGTGGGCAGGGTGTTGAAATGGTCAAGCATTTTAAGCGCGTCCAGCCCAGTGTCAAGATCCTGGTTTGTACGGCCCGCGATGAGCTCTTTAACGCTCCTATCTATATGCAAAGTGGTGCCGACGGTTTCCTACATAAACATAGCCCGGAAGACGAAACTAAAAAAGCTATCAAGACGGTGTTGGAAGGTAATAAGTATGTTAACCAGCAGGTGCAAAAATTAATGGTAGCCAACATAGTAAGTGGACAGCCCCTGCCGGTAGACCCTATGCGCACGCTGTCCCCCCGCGAAAAACAAGTGCTTGCATTATTATTAAAAGGGAAATGGCTAAAAGAAATTGCCAAAGAATTTAATGTATCCATTGCTACCGTCGGAACGCAAAAGGCAAAAATCTATCAAAAGCTCAATGTCACCAATATGGTAGAGCTTGCCCGGAAAATGGATGTGTATTACGAAAACGACCAAGGGGATTTCCATGAGGGTCCCGGAGATAGGCCGTTGTAAGATTCTAAGAAACGTCCATTGCTGTTTCTGCATAAGCCTGCCCCCAAGCGTTAATCTTCCAAGGCGTCCATCAGGTTCTAAGAGACTCCTTCTGTCTTTTTAATACAGTTGGATCTTCTGAGTTTTGCGCATTTGTAAAAATGGGAAAACTAAACTCATTACAGAAAGTAATTGTGTTTTCTGGAAGATCGCAAGAGAAATTGACTAGTCATTGATCACTTATATACACCATTGCTGGTACTCAGAAACGGTCGTTATCCTGTACACGCAAGCCTTGTACAATAGACTAGACTTTTTGCCGAATGGACAGTACAAAATCGTTGTACACGAAAACAAATTACATTATATTTATAAAAGTTAAGTAACGTGTACTAATATCATGGAATTCGGATATGCAAGAGTAAGTACCCAGGAGCAGAACCTCGATCTGCAACTGGACGCTTTTTCCAAAGCTGGAATAAAAAGAGTTTTTACTGACAAGGTATCAGGTGTAAGGTCAGATAAGCCGAACTTAAATGAGTTGTTAAAATATGCCCGGAGTGGAGATACACTTGTAGTGTGGAGACTTGATCGACTTGGCAGGACTACTGTTCAATTGATACAGTTCATTGAGGAGCTAACTAAACAGGGAATTAATTTAAAGTCACTAACTGAGCCTATCGATACATCCACCGCAACCGGGACATTAATAGTACAAATTTTCTGTGTGTTGGCAGAGCACGAACGGAACGTTCTTCGTGAACGAACCAAGGCTGGTCTAACTGCTGCCCGGACTAGGGGCAGGTCAGGAGGTAGACCTAGAGGACTGGTCAATAAGTATGAGGCAATTAAGTATTTTGTAAAAGATACGTATGATAAGAAAAATGCAACCATTGAGGAAATAATGAAAGCGTATAAAATCCCATCAAAGACTACATTTTACAAAATTCTGAAATCAGCCGAGCAAGGGCAGTTGGAAAAACAGTGAAATACATCGAAACTAGTATAGCAATAAATATATCTTGAAAATTAAATGAAAAATGACACTATCTCTATAAAATCATTCAATCCATACGAGTACCGGTTCCCACACAGAAAAGTACTTAATCTTGGAGAAGTACATTTAATTAAAGAATTGAAGTCCAGAGGGTTTAAGGTGAATATTCTGCCTCTAGACAACCGGCCAGTTGACTATATATTCAGAAAAGGAGAGTTTGCGAGTCTTGAATTTTTATGGCCTATTATTCTAGTTCTTTGGCAAGAGCTGCCTAAGGAAATTATTTTATCAACAATATCAGATTGGTATAAGAAAACCTTTTTTAAAGGTAAAAATTTAGAATCGGTTGGTGAGCCGGTGGCTAGTAATATTGTACTTATTGAAAATTTTAATGGAGTCATGTATAATCTGAATGGAGGTGTGATTGAACCCCTTCAAGCTGCCAATAAGTTGACGGAGATTCAGGGTTTGCAGGAAGCCTACAGAGAGTCTTTTTTAAAGAAATCAGCTCACGACCATTTACCAACACCTATTTTCAGGCAACATAGTCCAAAGATTATCGGATGGGCAAAGATGTCCATTAATGAAATTGGTATGCACATAGATGATAGCATTATCATCGATCAGCAAGCGTGGGATGATGTGAAGTCGAAAAAGCTTAAAGGATTTAGTGTAGCCGGGATTGCAACCAAGTCAATTTGTAATATTTGTAATTCGAGCTATGTCCTTTGCGAACATGTTTCAGGAACAGAATATCACAATGTTGAATGCTGTAATAACATAATGTCAGCTTTATTTGTAGAATGCAGCCTAGTTGAAGAGCCATCATATTCAGAGTGTCTGGTTGAAATAATCACTAATCAACTTAACCAAAAGTATTGATCAACT
This sequence comes from Dyadobacter alkalitolerans DSM 23607, assembly GCF_000428845.1. Lineage (GTDB taxonomy): Bacteria > Bacteroidota > Bacteroidia > Cytophagales > Spirosomataceae > Dyadobacter > Dyadobacter alkalitolerans. The sequence continues at coordinate 5,105 of NZ_AUAS01000024.1, forward strand.
CAATGAGTGAATAATCGTAAACTAGCATTTATATATTCCCTACATTTAATTTCGGTTGCAATTTCATTTAATCAACTTCAATAAGTGAACATATATCATGGAAACCAATATTAATAGGAGAGAAAAAGACACTATGAATATTAAAACCGTTTTTTGTGTTTTTACTTTCTTAACGGTCATAAGCTGTACCAATCAGGAGGACTCAGTGAAAAGCAAGTACCTGGGGGAATGGCAATCACCAAGAGGAAGAGCGAGCATCCAGATTTATGAAGAGAATGGGGGGCTATTTGCCAAATTCCGGCGAGGAGACATCATGCCCTTGAAGTACCAGAGTGAGGGCCAATATTATGAGGGTTCAACGGCATTAGGCGCTATGCCCTTTATCATTCGGAATGATACCCTTCAATATAGCCAGTCGAAGTATATAAGGACGCAGGACTAACAGTTGTAGCGATCTTTTTTGGAACAAAATAGTATGAGTAATAATGAAATTGTTATGACAGATCAGTTAGACAATGATCAGCGAATGAAAGTTATCAACGAACTTTCAAAACGTCTGAATAATGGATGGAACTTAACAGTTCATTTTAAAAACAAGATGTGGAGCATGCGTGATATGCCCAATTGGCAGACGATTGAAGAATTTTTAGATAGCTGGGAAAAGGAGAAACCTATCTATCTCAATGAATTTTCGGCATTCATTGATGATTTTGGAATCGCTGCACTTATTGCCTGTACCAATATCAAGACAAGAGAGGATGAAAAATACGACGAGCCATCGGTCTGGTTTATGAGTCCAAAGACACAAGAGAACATATGTTTTATCAATGATATCAACATCTGGCCGAGTAGTAAACTAATTGAGATATTTATTAACGCCTAAGACCACTCCTATTATTGGTCATAGCTTTTAATATTTCGCTATTCTTATATTTGCAAACTAGCGGCTTTAACCTATGAAATAATATCCCTTTATTGTTATTGTAGACAAACCAAGGAAGACCTTGAAGTAATTTGCAACGATCTTTTCAGATTTTGTAGACATTCATTTGCTTCCAGGATCTGCGGCAGCTCGCCCTGATCACTAAAAATGTAGACATTTATCACCAATAATCGTTTCAAATGAAGACACCTCAAATTAAATTTTTCTCACCGGAAGAAAACATACCGCAGGTTTCAAAGGCGGCAGAGAAAGCCAAGCCATCCGGTTATATTTCAGACTCAGGGAAACTTGTTTTCCCGCAGGCCACCCTTGAAGAAATTGGGATAGAGCCGGAAACAGCTCTTTTCAAAATCGGAGCGGACGAAGGCAAGAGAAAAATAAAATCGCTTTACTTAATTCCTACAGACGAAAAAGAGGGAGCATTTGCCTTTGCAAAGGTTGGGCGAGGTTCAGGAATCCCGTTGTCAGTCATTTTAAAACGTGGCGGTATCGATTACGAAGCGTCGAAGCATATTTTTACCGTTTCGATATTCAACTATTCTGAGGGAGTGGTTGGTTATGAGTTAGAGATAGAGGGAGCAACACCGAAAGCGCCATACACCGGCAAGCCAAGAGGCAGAAAACCCAAAGTCTCGGGTCAAGAAAGCGCCGTCTAGGCTACTTACTAAAATAGGATGGTAAAAAGAGACAGGAATATATACCCTGTCTTTTTTTATCATATACCTACCCTATTTTCTCAATCTCCGCAGGCTTACATAGATTTTGTAGTAGAATTGCGACGTTGGTAAGTGCCAACATATATTTATCTTTGTATAGAAATTTAAACTCCTTTATCAAATTATTTTAATGACATAACTGTTGAATAACATATAGAATTCAGCTATTCAATTTTTTTCATTTATTAACTAAAAACTGGTTTCAAATGAGAGTTGCAAAAAGAAGTGATAAGGATTTAGTATTGAATATTCTAACTGATTCATTCTTAGATAATAAAAGTGTTAACTATCTTATACCAAAAGACCACAAGCACAAAGATCGAGTACGGGCGTTAATGGATTATTCTTTCGAGACGTGTTTTGCATTTGGCAAGGTTTTAATTTCGGACAATTCCGATGCAATTGCGCTAATTTCTTTTCCTGAAAACAAAAAAACTACGCTTCAAAGTTTACTATGGGAGGCAAAACTTGTTTTGAATGGAATAGGTATTGGAAATGTCTCTAAGGCGATGGCACGAGAAAAGGCAATTTCCCAAAATTACCCGCAAACGCCAATTTATTACCTATGGTTCATTGCTGTTAACCCGCAACAGCAAGGCAAAGGTATTGGCACCAAATTTCTAAGCGAAATTCGAAACGACGCAGCCGCTATGAAACGGCCTATTTACTTAGAGACATCAACAATTAGAAACCTTCCTTTTTATAAAAATGCGGGTTTAGGAGAGTACGGAACTCTGGATTTTGGTTATAAGTTATATTTAATTAGAAGTATGGTTGATGCTGATAGGGAACACTGACATGCACGTAATAACATTACTGTTTATCATTTTTGAATTAGTAATGTTTATTTTTCAAGGAATACTATTCCTTGCAAGACCACAGGACAAACCTAGGCTGTTTTATTTGATTCTACTCGTCTTATTGATGTGCAAAAACACAGCCAGTGGTTTGTTTCCTGATCCAAAAATAGATTTTATTCCCATTCTCACACAATATATACTGACTTATGGAGCGGGGTTTGTTATGGCGTCTTATTTTCCATTCTATTTTTATAAGGCATATAATATAGAAAAGATTAAATGGCATGCGACAAAGGGAGTTTTTGTGTTTTTACATTTTCCATTCTTTTTGCTGTTTGGCATAACATTCTATCTAACGAAAAACATTGACATAGCGATAAATGTAGGATTAGCGATACCAGCGATTTACGGGATTGTATTAGGGTACTTAATTTTAGATGGCATCCGGTTTCGCCTAAAAGAACAGATAGAACGGAAAGAATATTTTGAAATGATTGCCGTTTATCTAGCCGTAATTCCTTATGCTTCATTAGCTTTCTTTGCATACCTTCGAATATCTCAGGTCAAAGAGGTGCTATTGACGAACTCTGGCTTTGCCATTATTACGATCTTATTTCTTAGAAAACATATCATTCAGTCTAGGGAGGAATACCAGATGTTACGTACAATCAATGGTAACAATATGGAGCCGTCCAGTGAACTTCCGCCGATAACGCCTGAAATCGAAAACTCATTAGATGAAATTAAACTTTCCCCACGTGAAAAAGAGGTCGCTATATTGATTCTTCAAGGTCATAGGAATCAAGAAATTGCCGATATACTTGTTATAAGTCCCGGGACGGTAAGGACTCACATTGAAAAAATCTACAAAAAAGCGCAGGTAAACAGCCGAAAAGAGTTTTCCAAGAATTTCGGCTGAATTAGAATAAATCTAATAAATAATATAACAAAGAATACTTTTACGGATGTCAGATACGAAATTACGTATTCGGCATCCGCATTCTTTTTTGTTATAAATACGTAAAAATTGACTGAAATACGTATTGACAAAACCATTTTATCGCCGGTTGTTTGCATCATTCTTAACGACAACCGATTTACTATCATGGACACGAATTGGCATTCGCGCTACAATCAAATGAAGAGCAGTCATGGCTTAACTAACGATGATGTTGCAAGGATTACCAAGCTATCAGAATCTAATGTGAGGTCACAAGTGACCCGCGCGGATAATGGTGGAATTGGTCAACTCAGATTTCCACCCTGGCTAAAACTTGCTATTGTTCTTGACGAAAGGAAAGCATTTATAGAACCGAATATTTAGGCTGTTTTGTCAAATATTTTTCGTTCAAACAAACAGCTTGTAACAATCTTTCGTTGGTTAGGCTCTCCCAGACATTTTAATATTCATGCGGCCTATTTGCGGCTCTGGTCGCTTTGCGTAGAGCTTCGGAATAGTCCCCAACAGGGTCTTTTCTATTCCTACATTTTGTACTCTGTTGTTTGATTTTTGACCCAATCCGTTTCCACTGGATTGTAAGCACTCATTTGCTCAATTGAAACTTTTTGTACCTCTTTATCTGTAAAAATATGCTATCAGCATTTAGAAATGAACTGGCTCCAATCCAGTTAAAAAGCTCGATAAAGCCGTCCTTTGAAAAGTCTTTACTGGATTATAAGCGACTCTATCCATCAGCGCGTTTTGTTCAAAACTACGGCCATACTTTTTTTATTGAGGAGTCGATCTTCTTGTTTATTGCTTTCAAGGGCACAAGGGCAACGAAGCCAGTAGTTAATACACGTTTCGAGAGCTTGAATGCTCTGAATACTTACTACTACTCTTTTGTTAATAAGGTGCTGAAAACAGTAATTTCGAGGAACCTTCGTAAAAGTAGGGCAACTAAGAAAAATATAAGAGAAATCAAACCAGGAGCCATATTTTACTCGTCGCCCTGTAACAATCAAGCGGATATCGAGTTTTTCCAGATTATAACCGTGAAGGGCCGATTAGTCGTTATTCAGAAAATAAAGCAGATTCGAACGTATCAGGCAACGAATCATGGATTGACAATAGGAGTTAAGGATTCATTTATTGATGCGCCGATCCGGTTGCGTATAGGCGATTACGGTATGCGTATTGATGCCCTTCATTATTTGAGCTGTTGGGATAAGAAAGCCGTTTATTGGTCTTCGTGCGCCTAGCTTGGCTGCTTCTTCGAATTTTCAGCCATTTATAGACAATCCTGGCGCAGCTAACGCCGGGATTAGTCTCGGTAATGCTTAAGTCGATGCTCATTCGGACATGTTGTTTGGCTTTCCCTTTTATTTTCACAAGTTGGGAATGCAAATAGAACAAAATTCTTGACTGTTTTTGTAATATCTATTTGTATGATAGTCAAACAATTTTGTTGTTGGATGAATATGCTTCACAATCGTTTTCCCGCTCAAATAATCATCGATAGTAATAGTGTAATTTTGAGTAATGTAATAAAGCCTTTCTGTCAAATTGCCTTCTGATTTGACAATACGATCATACAGGTCAAATAAGTCCTTATAATCTATGTCTTCAATTGGAATGTTGCAGTAAAAAATAGTTGGTATCCCAATTTTGTTAAGGTGGTATTTTATAGAATGGTGTGTATCTTGTGCCAAGTTGAATATAAGTTCACTGCCATAAATTAAATAGTGTGTGTCGCTATCAAGAAAATCTTCTTTATTCATTGAAAAATATATCTTCTTATTAGAGTCGTCCTGAAACTCATTAAAAATAGGCTTTGGATCGTAAGAGCCATCATAAGAAACGTCAGACAGCATATTTTTGAAATCATTGTCAGCTTTTGTAAAATTACTAGGCAAAAATCCATTGGTATAATATGAACCTACATCATGTGGCCTGCTGGCATGATAGCCAGTAACGTAATCGAAGTTTTCTTTTAGCCATCCAATTAAATCTTCTCTGGGTACATTCGTTTTAACAAAGTGAATATCTTCCAGCGTTAAAGACTCTGTGAATATCCTGTTAGAATGTTGATCTTGTAAAGTCATTTACTTAGCTATTTCTAATATGGTATAATTTATCAGACAGAAGTTCATTTTCTCTGATGAAGGTTTTCAGATATGCTAAGGTGATTGCATATTGTATATGAGTTTTTTTTTCTTTTGTCCACAAGATTTGTTCACCATTTTCTGTGATTTGGAAACCATGAACTATTCTGTTTCTTTTGAAAGTTAAGGCATCAAACATATCGGCAATTTCCTCATTAAACTTATTAGTTATTGTTGCTTTTATTGAATTCAATAGAGTCCCTGACATTTGATCAGTTAAATCAAGCCAATTGTAGCTTGAATTATTTATTTCTAGAATATTCTCAATAATAAATTGATTATTTGAATTAAAGATACAAATAGCAGTGCCTAGTAATTCTCTATATTCTTTTGATGGGAGTGCCTGACGGGTATAATCCTCGTACATGTTAAATCAAGGTTAGCTGGATCGCCAAAATAATTTTTACAGCTTGGAAATGGCAATTTCAAGCCTTCTATCATTATGGAACCCTTAAAGATAGCTCTGAGATTTGAATACAGTTGATTGATACGCCGCCTTCTTTGCTACGCGGAACTCTTGCGCTTCGACTAACTTCTAGCTGACAGCACTTTCCGAGCAATTGATAAGGCACTCTTTCTATATAAATATATATTTATATATTTTTCTTTTCTCTCCTACCCTATTTGTGTACGCAGCTCTTCATACGTTGTTTTGATCCCCTTTCCTTGAAACACAAAGTCATTTGATTATCGAAGGCTAACCAACGCGCATTTGCGGCTTATGTCGCTTCGCGCACATTTTAAATTTATCTTCTATGGGTTGTTTTTGTTCCTATTATATAAATATATAATTATGTAGATATATAAGTATTTGTTTTGATTTCTTTGAAATTGATCTGTTTTTATTATATTTGTATATAATTATATAAATATATACAGCTTCTATGATTGTCATTTCAGTAGCTCATCAAAAAGGAGGTGTAGGAAAAACAACTCTTGCACTTAACCTGGCTTATTGCCTCAGTCAAGATTTGAAGGTTGCAATCACCGATACAGACTTGCAGGGTTCGATCTCCGATATCAGCCCATTCCTAAAAGACATTGAACTTATTCCTTTGTCTGAAATTGAAAAGAAGGTACCCCTACCCTATGATGTTGTCATTATCGACACGCCCCCTTATCTGACAGATAAGTTACAAGACATATTTTTGTTAAGCGACTTTGTGCTGATCCCAACTAAGGCAGGTTATTTAGATGCGCTTGCAGTTAGGGGAACCATTGCTTTGTACGATCATGCGAAGAAGAAAAAGCCATCATTGAAGGCCGGCGTGGTTTTGAATATGCTTACTCGCACAAATCTAAATGATGAAGTAAAGGAAATATTAGACCAATATACTTTGCCAATGCTTAAAACGACCATTAACCAGCGCGTCAGTTACGCACGTTCTCCTATGACCGCCGGAGTGTTTAATAGCGAAGATGATAAGGCGAAAAATGAAATGGTGGATTTAGCAGGCGAAATTTTAGGACTACTTTAAAAGCTAAAGCGATGAACAAAGATTATAACGAAAACCGGTCTAAGCTAGCCGGTATGATTAAGGAAAAACCGAGTACAGTGCCAATTCAGCAGGTGAAGCCGGTCGCTTCAAAAGAAGAAAAGGACGAAAGTCACCTTAATTTCTGGATACCTACCCATTTGTTTAATGAGTTGAAAATGCACGCGGTTCGAACAAACAGTAGTATTAAACAAATTGGTATAGAAGCACTTGAAGAATATCTAAAGAGAAATGCTTGATTATATAAATATATATTTATGTAGAATAAAATTATATATCTATATATTTATATATTTATGTATTTATGTAAGACTAGGTTATATAATTACATATTTGATCATTTATATATTTATATAAGTATGTAATTATATACCACGCATTATCTCTATATTTGATATTTGATATTTGATATTTGATATTTGCGATTGTAGACATTTATGATGTCCTAGAAAGCAAATGAGGATCCTGCAGCGGCGATGTTTGTAGACATTTTTTTTGCGATTTCAACAGGATCAGGGTAGGAGCCGGTTTAAATTAATCCAAACCTATCGACAGATCGTCAGGATCACAGGTAAAATCTGCTTGGCAAATTTTACAAAACATTTCTAGCCCAGACTTGCCCCAGACTTTGCAGCCGCACGGACAGGTATATTTAATTTTTTTCCCTGATTTGGTTTTTTCCTTTGTCTCCTTTGTCTCTTCCTGTTCAGTCTCTTCATCGCTTGAATCGTCGGCATTGTAATAAACCTTCTTTGCATTCAGATAGGGGAGTTTCAACGCTTCGAGGCTGGCCGTAGATATTTCTCTGAACGCGTTCAAGAACTTGCCACCCTCGATTTGATAATGATCAATGCTTTGACCAATCTCAGCGCCCCCCGGCTTGCCGGTGGAAGATGGCTGTAAGCCCACCTCGATCATCTTTTGAGCAAACTCCTTATTGTGATAGCTGTACCGGGATGGCTTGCCGTACTCATACTGCCACTGATGCACCATTTCATGCACAAGTGTAGAATGCCAATATTCTTCGCCCATCGACAACGTATCCGGGTTAATAGAAATTTCATGCTTTTTATCTCCTTTCTTTACTGATTGCCAGTTTTCGAAAATAAAGAATCCGGCTGCATTCCGGTGTCGGGATAGATTCACGATACACGGCTGCAACTGACTATTGAACAATTCAGCATTATAGTAGTCAAATAGTTCTTCAAGCGTCTTAAACTGTAAATGTGTGATCCCGTTCATAGTGCATATTTGTAATGTACATTACAATGTAATCGTTTTTTGCCTTATCTCCAACATGGGTTAAATTAAAAGTTAGAACCAAAAGTACCGCGGGTTTCGCGTAGCAAAATTGACGGGGAGTAGATCATCTGTATTCAAATCTCAGCGCCATCTTTGAAGATTTCATCAAGATTGAAGGCTTGAAAATCTACTTTTTCTGAAAAGTCATATTCTCCAAGCATATTGATATGTTCCCAGCTATGAGTAGATGTGGCCAGTATGTTTTTTAATAATACCTCCCGGTCTGCCGGTTTCTTACATTCTGCCAGACTTCCTGATAAGTGAAGTAAGTTCCAACAGTTAATTGAATTGGCGATCAACCTTTTGCAGCCTTCTGCCGTAAGCTGTTCGCGATATGTGGCTCCGATCAGCTGCTGATTGTTGCCGTGGGATATCGCTTTGGCAAACTTATTACTGTTCTCAATTTTGCTCAAAACCCTTTCAACGGATTTGCGGACAGCCGGCTGATCCATATACTGAAGTATATAAAGGGTTTTGTAAATCCTGCCAAGCTCTTTGAGCGCTTTATAAATGGGGTGTTGTCGGGAATATGAGTTTAGCCTTCTAATCAAGGTTGATGCTTTTGAATAGCCTATTTTATTTGTTGTGATAAACCTTAGAATCTCGTCCCAGTGCTCAATAATCAGTTCAAAGTTTATCTTTGAATCTGGCTTCACCTGATATCCTACGTCCCGGTAGGTCGAGACTGCATCAATCGAGAACAAATTATGCTCATGGATTTTGGCAAGCCTGGGGCGGAAGGCGATTCCAAGCAAAGCAGTAATAGCAAATATGATCTCAGAAAACCCGCCTGTATCTGTCGAATGTGCGTCGGATTGGATCACACGGTTATGCATCAGGCCGTCAATCATATACGGTGCTTCATGATCCGATGAACTGAATGCTGTTGAATAAAAGAGTTGGCCGGCTTCATCCAAATGGGAATAAACGGTTACTCCTTTTCCATTGCCAAAATATTTAAATGACCACGCTGCTCTTAACGATGCAACGGACACATCATATTTTTGCCCGTCACTGCTCGTATGTATAAAGCCGGGATGGATTCGGAATTTATCCGTCAGAGGCAATGTGTTGCTGAATTCAACCACCAGGTCATTGGCCTTCAAAGTCATATCAGGTGAAAAATATTGAACCGAAGTCGTCTGTAATGCACTGCCTGATATGTTTTTGGAAATCATTGACATTTTAGGGATACCAATGTTACAGCCCAATCCGATAATGGAAGCAAAAAAAATTTTGTCAGCTGGCCGTGCTGGTAAATAATCAATCCCTTTATGTTGAAAAGCCTTGGTAAACCCACTAACCTGGTCGATTGTTGTTAGTACCTCCAACAATGATACTGCCCTGTTCTGCGGATAAAGATTCTGTGGATCTTCAATTTCATTCTCGTCAGGTTTGTACCGGTGCATATGCCATTGCCCTTCTGCATCAACATAGACCTGTTGGTTCTGTCCATTACCTATGTGTTGATTTACAAGCTTTAACTGGAAGTTTAATTCTTCGTTCAGTTTTAACAAAATTGCAGATGGCTTTTGCAGATGACTTAGTGAGGCCCGTTTTAAAAGAAGATCCTTATCTCTAATCCATTGTAGTTTTGAAATCATGTATTCTTCAAAGGACCGGTACAAATACGAGGAACGAACATTCAAAGCCCCAGCCCGGATATGGTCGCGCATTTCTCTGAACAACAATATTTTATAAAGTGATATCCTGATCTTTCCATCTGGTGTTATCACGCGTTGTTTCTCTTCAAGAGATAAGAAATCAATCGGTACGCTATTGTGCTGCTGTATATTACCATCTTTCTTTTGAAAATAATCAATGGCGTCCAGCAATTGTTTCTGGGATGTCTCAAAATCAAATGCCAGGACTTTAATTAAGTCAGATACGCGGATTTGTAGACGCAGTGACCCTTTTTCAAGTGCCTGGTAATAGTCCTCCCGGTCACTGATCCGCTGATTTACCAGTTTCAAATTATTCAACCTTTGCTGATCTTCCAAAAGTACCTGTGAAGAAACCTTCCGCTTTCTTAATAGCTCATCAATCAGTTCTACTTTCTGGCTTGCTTCCATTACCTGATCATGGATAATGCGCTCAACCTCGCTCAATACATCAATATGCGTAACGCTCCGGACAGAAACGGAGCTCACCAAACGTGAAGTGTTCATCCTGTTTTCAAACAGGCTTTCCTTGATTTTATTCTCACAGTCGTTTACGGCACTGGTAACAGCCTGGTTAAAAGTGAGCACAAGAGCGTCACCCAATTGGTAGTATTGGTGGATTATGAATGAGACCAGCAGTAAGTAGCGGGTATTGTCCCGGTCGGCAACCTGGAATATCTGGTTATCAATCACATATTCAGCATAAAACTTTATTGTTTCTTCCGGAAGATTAAGCCTGGTGATGATGGGCAAAAGTTGGAAGTACATTTCCTTCAGCCGGACAAAATTGTCTATTCTTCCTTTGATTACGGACGGCTGCATGGACTGGGTAATCCTTTTAAAAAATGTAAGCTGATATCTCTGGACTTTCACATGTTTTTTCTCTTCTTTTTGATAAGAATCATGTTGCACAAGTAACGAATCAAGTAAATTTTTGTCCTCCTGTTGCAGATACTGAACCATAATTGCCTCCAAATCTTGCTCAAATTGCCTAAATGACTTTTCAAGTAAAGTTCTTAGTGTGGCATATGGCGGTATTTCGATACGGTGTTCATCCAAAAAGGTGATTACTGATTCCATTATAAGAACCGGTTCGGTCCGGAGCGAAACCAGCCTTTTCATTTCCTGGGATATCAGCTGCGAAGCATCTTTATCAAAACCTGTATAGCCTAGTTGCTTGAGTATCTCTTCCTGATGACGGAAATAGGTGGTTCTGAAATAATCTGTAAAATCAATCTGATTAGGATCAACCATTATTCCACTGACGATATAGTTAATGTCAGCCTGAATAAATCGGTTAGACAGAAAAAAGCGACTAACTACACGGAAATATCCCAGCTGCAATAGAAACCCAACTTGGGTGGTTGGTGTCTGCAAAGTTTTCAGATAGATACTTGCCCATTCCGGAATTTGGAGAAACAATCCCTTTTGATCGGTCAGGAGTTGGGGCGGGTTATCAAACCTGGTTCGCTCTTCCGGTGTCAGATACTCTTTTCTTGCCATATCATCTATGTATTAAAACGACCGTATTTTTACATAACTCCAAACCCGGATATTCCTTACAATTTACTTATTTATATTACCATGTAATTAAACTAAATGTAATATATTTGATTTTATTAAGTTTTGTAAACAAATGATCAAATTAGGATATGCCCGGGTCTCTACCCAGGAACAGAATCTGAATCTTCAACTGGATGCATTAAAAAAGGAAGGGTGCAAGCAGGTTTTTACCGATAAGGTCTCCGGAGTAAAGGCTACTAAACCAAACTTTGAGAAATTGATGGAATACGCCCGAGCGGGGGACACCATTGTAATTTGGAAACTGGACCGACTTGGACGCAGCACCGTCAAGCTAATCGAGTTGATCGAGGAGCTAAAGAATAAAGGTGTACATCTTAAATCCCTTTCAGAATCTATTGATACCAGCACGGCAACTGGAAATCTTTTTTTTCAATTTATGTGCGTGCTTGCTGAGCATGAGCGCAACATAATCCGCGAGCGGACAAAAGCCGGTCTTGATTCAGCCCGTGCGAGGGGTAGATCCGGAGGCAGACCTATTGGGCTAAGTGAGCGATATCAAAAAATTGCCCCGGAAGTCAAAGAGGTTTATGAGAAGAATAACCGAAGCACAGATGAAATCCGAGAGATGTTCAAAATAAAAAGCCAACCTACACTTTACAAGATTTTAAAGTACAGTGGTGTTGATATTAAGGGCTTTTTAAAGAAGAGACGATAGTGGCGCTTTGTGCGACGGCCGCTGCCGTACAATCTTTTAATTTAATGCCTCATGGAGAGCATGTGCTAAACAACCTTATAAATCTTAAGGTAGTTTATCATAGCCGACTATTACAACGACGTTTTTTTTAAAATCAATGATCGGATCTGTTTTTCAAGTAAATTGAAAATAAGGCCAGTCATGATAAACAAGCAAGCCAACAGCTTCCAGGATGATAGTTCTTCATCCAGAAAAAAGGCGGTACTCACAAGGCCAACCACGGGAAGCAGCAACGTAAATGGCGTTACTACTGCGGTAGGGTAAGTATTGAGTAGATAGCCCCAAATTCCATAGCCCACAAATGAGGATAGATAAACGATATATAAAACTGCCAGGATGGTATTGGTAGAAATATTTTCAAGCGAGGTTATGATTACATTGGATCCTTCGAAAAAAAAGGACAGTGCCATCATTACCGGTGCTGCGACCAGGCTGCCCCAAGCGACAAGCGCCAATGGTGAATCAGCAGCAATTTTCTTAGAAAATACATTGCCGATTGCCCAGGAAAGCGCAGATAATAAGGTCATTAAAAGTCCGATGAAGGTTGTGTCCCCATCCACGTGGCTGGCGACGATGCCAATGCCTATGAATGAAATAAGCGCGCCGAAGACTTTCCAGGTGCTCGGCAAATCGCGAAAGAATAATACCGCTAAGCCCATCGAGAAAAATACCTGGACCTGGATGACCAGAGAGGACAAACCTGCTGGAAGGCCGAGATAGATGCCACCAAAAAGCAAGCCAAATTGAATGGCGAAGGTGAAAATACCATAGCCTGCAATCAGCCTGAATGGCGCTTTCGGCCTGGGAAGAAAGAAAACCCACGGAATGGCAGTTAAGATGAACCGGACTGCGCACAACAACATTGGTGGCAGATCTTCCAATCCTACATGGATAGCAATAAAATTTAAACCCCAGGCAATGACCGTAATCAGGGCTAATAGAAGATGCTTTGGTTTCAATTTTTTATCATTTTATTATTTAATAATAAGAAATGCACAAATCTCCATTGTGCAAACGTGGTATCTGGTCTTTCGGGCAAAGATTCAGTTGCAGGTGTTCATTAGGTCACACTTGCAAACTACTGCGGCAAGTGAGCGTGATCGCCTTACCTTGTTTTAACCATAAGCTGCCATAATTTAGCTGGCGAGATTTCTGATAGGAACATACCTGCCAAAATCATGCTGCCTCCATAAAGAGTTTCAATGGTAACTTGTTCATTAATCAAAAGCACAGCTGCCATTGTAGCAAAGATGGGTTCTGTTAGATAAGCCAGTGCTACCTTTTCTTCCTCGATAAAACGCTGACCATAATTTTGTACTGCGTACATGTACACAGTTCCAAACAGGGCAGTAAAAATCACACTCTTCCAAAATTCAAAATCCTGCGGCAGCCAATCTATTCCAGGCATTGCAACGCCTCCCAAGGCACTTCCCAAGGTACACACGGCCATGATAATGGTAACCCTTGCCATCGGATTGGATGCATGGGCAAACCTGCCGGTTTGAAGGACATAGAATGCCAATGTTACCGCGCATGCGACCGTCCATAAGTCGCCGATGTTCAGTGTAAGCCCATTTCTGGAAGTAATGATATACAGGCCGCAGGCGGCGATCAGGCAGGATATCCAAACGATTGGCCTAACCTGCTTTTTGTAAAAAGCCAATTTGAAAATAGGAATCAGCAAAACAACCATTCCGGTGATAAAAGCAGAATTGGAAACGGAAGTATATTTTAAGCCGACTGTCTGAAAAATGATGCTCAGCAGCAGTGGGATACCGCACACAATGGCAACTTTTATAGTATCAATTGTTGCTTGCGAAAGATGGCGGTTAAAAATAGCAGCCAACACGATGGTTGCAGCTAAGAACCGGTAGAATAAAAAGACAAATGGGGAGTAAGCAGATACCGCATCTTTTACCAGTACAAATGCAATACCCATAAACGCCATTCCCAGAATCAGCAGGGCAAAGAATTTTTTCTTCATTTTCAATTGGTGTAGGTTTTGCCAGGCTTTTACAAAGCATGTAACCAATACGAATTGAGTGCTGGTTACCTTGCTTTATGCAAAGTACCACAGAATCATTACGTGATAATAGATATAGATTTGTGTTTTTTTATGGGTACAGATTTATAAGGCTTGCTTGACAAGGTTTCCAAGCCGCTTGATGTCATGCTCTACGGAATCATCCCATGGCAGCGCAAAATTCAGGCGCATGCAGTTATTGAAGTTGCTGTTTTGCGAGAACATGCTTCCGGGGGCAAAGCTAAGTTTATGCTTCAATGCAGTGTCGTAGAGCTGGTTTGTATCAATGCGTTTATCCAGTTCCAACCATAGGAAGAACCCGCCTTGTGGCTGGGATATTTTTGTGTTCTGTGGAAAGTAATCTTCTATGGCCTGCTGGAATTTCAGACAGTTCGTGTGCAATGTATGCCGTAATGAACGCAAGTGGTGGTCATATCCTCCATGTTCCATGAAATCGGCAATCACTTCTTGAAACAGTGAGGGAAGCGTAACGGTTTGCACAAGCTTTTGACGGATTATTGTGTCTTTGAACCTGCCGGGTGCAACCCAGCCAACCCTGTAACCAGGTGCAAGCGTCTTGGACACACCACCACACCACATTACAATTCCGGACTGATCGAATACCTTGCAAGGCTTCGGCCGTGTCCCACTAAAAAACAGGTTGCCAAACAAATCGTCATCTATCAGTGGAATATTGTGATGGGTCAGAAGTTCGACCAATTCTTTCTTATGCTCATCAGGCATAAGGCTTCCCATCGGATTGCTAAAATTAGCAGTAAAGCAGCAAACATTGATTTTATGTATGACCTTTTTTAGCGCGTCGATTTCAATCCCGGTCAGTGGATGCGTTGGCAACTCGATTACATTTAGTTCCATCGACTTTGCCAGCTGAAGTATTCCGAAATATACCGGGCTTTCAGTTGCGATTGTATCACCTGGCCTGGTCGTTGCCAGAAGGCATTGATAGATCGCATTGGTTGTTCCGGTTGTGGTTACAATGTCATCTTCTGTCAGCTTGCCATCGAATATTAGCGACCACCTGGCAATGTTCCTTTTCAGGTTTACACTACCTTGTGCTGCTTCAAATTCGGTACCATTCCCTTCAAGCTGCCTCATTGCCCTGATGATGCCTTTATTTAGCTTGGCAAGTGGCAAAAGCTTTTTATCCGGAATCCCCAGGGAAAACTGCCTGATGGTTTTGTCGTTGAGTATGTCAAAAACGCGACTTATTAAATCATCGGTATTTTTACCTTTTTCAGGAAGTTTGAGCTCACTAACGGATGGAAGCGGAAGCTTTCGTTTGGAGATCTTACTGACAAAGTAGCCGGACTTGGGCCGCGATTCGATCAGTGACTTGCTTTCAAGTTCAGCAAAAGACTGGATTGCAGTATTTAGGCTCACACCGTAAATCTTTTGGATAGAGCGAATGGAGGGCAGCTTATCCCCAATTCTTAGAGTTTCAGATAAAATCTGATCTTCCAGGTTTTTTGCAATTTTTTGATACAAGGCTTCTTTTGGCATTTTTATAAATATCTGTGCCCTGCAAATCTAAGTAAATTTAATCTGTTACCTATACAACCTTACTGGGGTTAAATTAAAAGATTCTACATTAAGGATCATGAGCCTAATCATTGACAATATTCGGGTAATGCCGCTAAGACTTACATGGAGTCCATACATTACCAAAAAAGATGCTTGATCAAACCCGCGGTACTTTTTGTTCGATCTTTTAACTTAACCCAACATATAAAACCTGTTTTTTAACCCGGTTTTTTTTTATTTTTTGAGTCCAATGTTCAATTAAGTTGTAGACAAAATTGTGATCCGGAATTGTTATTTACCGCTCAGGATACTTAGGTTTTGTCGACAGTTTCACCCATTTAAGGAGCTGGCCGCAAGCCAGGCTGCGCCCAAATTGTAGACACTTATTTATCTCGCCCTTCTGTTAATTTCTCGAACGCCAAAGTGGGTAGGGTAGGGGGAAAGACTCGGCGAACTGCTTGATGCGCTCACAAGCGATTTTTGGGGCCAGTGGCTTGCTTAATTGGTGCCTAGAACTCCCGTAACCAGAAGGCTACCGTATAATGCAAGTTAATTTGTAATGTGCATTAAAAATTATATTTATAAAAAAAGCCTCATTTGAGGCCATGTAGCTATCTCTGCAGCCGCCAGTTTTTATAAACCTTAATGCCACCAGATAAGCCGATGATGGCAGCAAGGCCATAAATAGCTTGGATCAAAATGTTTCCATGATTATTAATATTTACAGTTATAATTCAAATTGATAGCGTTGTGCGGAAATAACCAGCAGGGTTAGAGATTTCATCTCTCCTGAACTGCATATCATACAGGCATTTGTTTGCTTTCTTTCGCAGCTCTGTGCTTTCTAAAACCCGCTTTATAAGGTTTTGATCCAGAATCCCGATATCCATCATTCTGGTTTTAAGTTGAGTGGCTTCCCGGTCACCTTCTTCTATCTCAAATGGAATGACGGTTTGAAATTGTGCTACGGATTTAATAAGAAAATTGATCTTAGTGATCGTTTTGCCACTTTTCTCGGTACTATAACTTACCCGGAGGTCTGAGGAAAGGTTGATCTGTCGCATAGCCGGTTCAATAACATTATCTTTGAACTGTCCCCACTGCTTGTATTGCTCAGGTTGTTTTCCTTCCGGGTCCTTTAAGTGAAGGCGATACCTCAAATCTTCAACGTCGATACTCAAATACCCGATGTCTTTCCACCGAGAGAACTGAACATACAGCCACTTAGCATATTTTGAGCTCATAGAGAGTACACAATAGAGCTGAAAGCTGGTGAAGTTGTTTTTCAAATCAACCAGATAAGGTAATAATTCCGCCGCTATGGATATTTCAATTGTACCTTGCCCTTTTAGATACTTGGCGCTGGACATTAACGCAACCTGCAAAAGACCGTCGTTTTCCTCAATCTCAAACACTTTGCCAATAAGTCCTTCGGTAGCATCCCGAAGCTGTACATAGTTCCAGTTACGCCCGGTTAGCTGAAAGATTTCGGACACATTGATACGGTATTTAGTCCCCAGCTGATCACCGCTTTTTAGCTTAGATAGAACCATGAAATATAAGTCTAACTGCGCTGCAGTCAATTCATGCCTCGCTGATGTGATCGCATTGTGCTGCCTGACTTGCAAACTGGTTGATTTCTCCTTTGTTTTCTCCATCGTGAAGGCAATTTAATAAAAAACAGCAATTGAAAAACACCTGTTTTTATTTTGCTGTTTTTTGAAATATAAAACCTGTTTTTTGGACGTATAAAACCTGTTTTTTGGCATATAAAACCTGTTTTTTCAGATATAAAACCTGTTTTTTGGCATATAAAACCTGTTTTTAAAGCAGCTCAATTAATTGATAATCAAGTACTTACAGACCTTCCAAATAAAGTCAAATATTTCAATCCTCACAATTATTGTGATGATCCCAACGCGCAATAAAGTCTATTGTTACAAAAAAAATATTCAAAAAAACAAGTCAAAAATAGAAAAGTGGGGTGGCAATGTTTTGATGAAGGAAAATAGGCCGGGGCGCAAAAAACAGGTTTTATATGTTGAGTTCGTGGTTTAGTTATACTATATCGTCGAAATATTAGATAAAAGTGTTAATATGCAGCCCCATTCTGTCTATAAATTGCAACCTAACAAGGCTGTGGCTGTTTTAAAAAGGTACGAAAATTTTTATGCCAATATGTCAGCCTATTTTAGAATTAGAGTGCGAAATACAATAGACAGATACGTTTGGTATCTGCCTATTTCCATTTATGGCTTGATCAGAATTCCGTCTTTGAGTACCGTGTAGCTATCCTTTTTGATGAAATATCCATCCGGGGTTACCTGCACGTGAGGTTTAAGTAACTGGAAGTTCTGGACAAGTTCGCGGTTCTCATACCATGAAGAAAACGCAGTGCTTACGAGAATCAAGGCGGCCAACGAGCACACACCGAAAATCCCTTTTGAACCAAAATTGCCCCAGAATGCCGTTTTAGGATCTTCATAGGTAATTGATTTAAACTTTTTGGCTTGAAATTCCTTGATTTCGTCTAGGGACTGGTTAAGCGCAGCCTTTTGCTCTTTAAATATTGCCGTAGATTCCTCATATTTTTTGTCAATGAGAACACAGATGGCTAAAACGCTTTCGTCAATTTCGGATTCTGGTATGCCATACTTCTGAGATATGGCAAACCTAGTTTCTTTTACATCGAATTTCATAGCAGTATTGCGTTGACATCTTCCGTCACTTTCCGTAATGATCTTTTGCCTGCTAGTGTTAACTTATCTTCCGACATAGTGCCTGACATTAAAGAAATAATTTCATTGGCTGAATTACCGACCGGCATCTTCCCAACTTTAACAAAATCTATCCCTAGCTCAGACAATAATGTGTCTCCGTGCTCTTGACTTTCCAATGACCCAAAAGTTCCTTCATTCTTAACCGCGATAACCTTAATATTATCTCCTGCCAGTCTGGTAATTTCTTTAAAGTAGTTAACCGACGAATGAAACGCATCTTCGCCAGCCAAGACAACCAAAATTTTAAGATCGATTCCTATATCTTCCAAAATATTTTTTAACTCTTCGGCAGGAACATCATTTGTGAAGAAACTTCTTAACTCGTCACTTTCCGGTGCGCCCAGGTCAACAAACCACTCGTCAGTTTTGGCCTTCGAAATTTTCTCGAAAATATTTAGAAAAGCCTCCCGATCCATTTTATGATTTCCATCAATGATAGATAACTCTAAAACACGCTTATCTCCAACAATGCTTTTCAATCTTTCGGATGTGCGAGTAGATTTATCGAGGTCGATAAATGCAGCCTGACTATCTTTCTTGTTTCGTGCAATAAACCACGTGATAAAACTTTTACCAACGCCACCTTTTGACTGCGCTATAAATACCACTTGCTTTTTCATCTTGTTTTTAGTATGTTTATGTAAAAAAGGGCTGAAAATCTTTTTTGGTAGGTGGGGGCTTAAGCCTTCACCTATTTTATTATAAATCGTCGAATGCATCAAAACCTGTATTTTTTTTCTTTAATTGCTCTGATCCACGTTGTAACCTTTGATTTAAGTCGTCTAAATTTTCGTCTAAGTTCTGGTCAATATTTACTTTTTTTTCTTCATTAAAAGAAGACGATTTTTTTACCGTAATTTCCCTTATTAAGTTTTGATTTTCTTTTCCATGTTCTAATTTTTTAATTTTCTTTTTGTAAGACCAAATCAATTGTTTAAGCGCATTTTCATTAATGCTTAAACCTTCGTCTGATAACCATTTTGCAATGTTTTCATACGATATATTCCGGGATAGCTTTTCCTCGATAATATCATACAACAGATACGCCCATTTTCTTTTGTTTGCCGTACGCATCTGTATAACCTGCTCGATAATTTCTTTTTCCTGAGCTGTTGTTATCATACTGTTTTCGTTTAGAACAAAGTAAACAAAGCGGAAACTGAATTCCAAATAATTAAGCTAACTTTAAGATAACTTTTTAATAACTTTAAGCTAACTATTTGAATAGATGGATTTTAACATAACTTTAAAATAACTTTTGAATGACTTTAAGCTAACTTTTGAATGAGTGGCTATGATTAGGTCTTTTTTTTATCTGTTGATTGCATTTTTCCGTTCGGTATTGGTAAATTTGTTCATGGTGATTGGAAGCAAGGGGGGTTTTTGAGTGCCTCAAAATAGAGTGCAAGCACTATTGAAAACGTGGTTTCACTAGATTTATCCCTAATCGGTTATACTAATCTATGAGTAAAGAGCAACAAAAAGCCGGTAGGCCGAAGAAGTCTATGGAGCATAAGAAGTCTGAAAGGATTGTCTTTTGGACGACTCCCGCTAAGGCTGTGGAAATAGAGGAAAAAGCAGGTAAGCTGAATTTATCAGTTTCAGAATATTGTAATAAAATCATTCTCGAGGTGGAAATTGTTGCGCCATTTACGGAAGAAGAATTAAATTTGAAACGTAGCTTAGTAGGTATGGCAAACAACCTGAACCAGCTCGCTTATAGGGCTAATGCTGCGGGTATTGAATCTGTGACGCAATCGGCGAAGGAATTACTTGCAGATATTAAAAAAGAGCTGAAAAAATTCAAAGAATGATTGCTAGAAATTTAAAGTCTGGGAAATTTTCGGACGGCCTTATAAATTATGCTTTTGAAGGAAGAGAATTGGAACATAAAGACAAGGGTGCCGAAGTAATACGGTACTCTGATGATCTATTAATCCCCTTTTCCGCTCAGGATAAAGAGGGTATCAAGGAGTTAAAGGAGCAATTTAACGAGCGAACGCATAAGTATTTGCAGGACAACCCGGAGAGTAAAAACAACCTAATCGGCCACCAAATTTTGAGTTTCACCAAAGAAGACACCGAAAAGTTAAAGGAAGATGGGATGAACAAAGTTTTGGATGATTATATTAAGTTAGTGGGACTCGAAAAAACCAAGTTCGTTGCTGTAAGGCATAAGGACACGAGTAATATACATTACCATATAGTCTACCACAAAGTGCAAAATAATTACAAGAAGGAAAACGATTGGAAATTAAATAATAAGACGGTAGAGCGAGGGGTTGCACTGGCATTAAAAAACAAACTCACACTTGTTAAAAATCAGAAAGAGGTTGCTTTAACGAAGGGAGTTTTGGAAATTAGGTCAAAGGACGACGATATCAAAAAGTTGCGGAATGAATCAAATATTTTAAAGTCAGCCAAAAACTTTCATCACCTAAATAAGTTGTTAGAATCAAATATGATAACGCCTGAGTTTTTGAAGGATGATCGGGTAAAAATTGATAAAAAGGTGTATCGGCCGGAAGACCTGCACGCAGTATTTTACTTAAACAGAAACGAAAAAGGCAGTGATCAAGTATTTAGCCAGGGCAAGACGACCAAGAGGCAGGAGAGAAGCAATAACAACCCAGACCTCAATTTTAAAAAGGAGTCCAAGAACATTATAAGTTCTTTGCTTGCACCTGATGAAAAACAGTCTACGCCAGAGGGAGGGAAGAATCAGGGTTTCAACATTGTGACGGTAAATTCAAATGACAAAGAGCTTACAGACAGGTACGGAGTAAAACGGAAGCGGAGAGGAAAGAATTATTTATTGAAAAACAAAGGAGCAAAACAACAAACACAATCTAAAAATCTTGGACTATGACACTTGGAACCTATGCTATGTTTTGTGCGGTAGTTTTATTTGCCTTGTACTTCATTGTGCAGAATATAAACGTGAAGAAAGATAAGAAATCTGACTCTAAACCGAAGGTCAAACCCATGAAATTGTTCACCGGCACAAATGGGCTATCTGAGAAGCGTTTGAAGGAAATATTTAACTGGAAATGAATGAGTTAGCTATGTTTTTGGCATTAGCTCTGAATCCCCATGATGAACTTGCAATAAAGCGGGAATTTGGAGAGCTTTACCGGCGTGATCAATTGAAGGCGCTGCACATACCTTGCATCCTTCCGACTACAAAAATTTCCAAGTTGGCTATTTCGTCATTGTACGGTTATCGCACCCATCCAAAGTGGGGTGGAACCCGCCACCATGACGGTATTGACATTTCGGTAAAGAATGCGGATGTGGTTGCGACTGCTTCCGGGATAGTAAAGAGGGCAGGATTTTCGCAGGGGTATGGTAATTTCGTAGAAATTGACCACCGTAACGGCTATTCTACACTTTATGGGCATTTGTCTGTTATATTTGTCGAAGTAGGGCAGAAAGTAGACATATTATCGCTTATTGGGCGGTCGGGTGCTACTGGTGTAGTTACTGGTGAACACATTCATTATGAGGTAAAACGGAACAACATAAACCTAAATCCTTTGTATTTTATTTTACTATTTTATGATAATCTATCTCGTCCAAATTAGAAAATATGCGATAAAGAAAAATGACAGTAATAGACGCTTCTTTCCTGTCGATGCGCCTGGCTTAAATACAGAAATACTTGTTGATGTTACTGAGAAATTTCCTAACGCGTTCCAGTATTGGACTTTAAAGGCGGACGATTTTACAAATAAATCAAAGGTTCTGGGTTTCAAGAACATACGTAGTATGTTCATTTATTTTGAAGATAATAATGTCGATGTAGGAACAACCTTGGCGAGTTTCTATAAAACAAAAAAAGAGGTTCCTAATGAAACCCCCCCTGATGGAACTTTGATATATACTTACAAGAACATCAATATACACGCCTTGCGGATCAACTAAGCATAGGTTTCAACGCAGTAATCTTTAATTACTTTAATATCGTTCCTAACCTTTACTGCATGATCGATCACAAGCTTTTCCATGTCATGTTCAGTGATATTATACCTTAATGGCAGCTCTTTTGCGACGGGTTCGACTGAGGGTACTAACATTTGTCCAGAGAATAGTTTTAGGTCAATCGGTGATTCGTATCGGTCCGCTATTTTGCCCACAAACTGACCTTGCGTTAGGCTACTGATTTTGGCAGCAGGAAGAAGCTCTTTTGCTTGGGTATTAAAACTAACTGATGTGTCCTTATTGAAGCTGGCTGAGTAGTTTTCTTGCTCTGTCTTGCCAAACATTTTGGAGACCCTTTCGGCGGTCGAGCCATTTACCAGCCCCACCATCACAGTACCGGCTGTGTTCACAATAATGTTTGCTGAGTGTTGGCCATAGCTTTTAACCAACTGTTCCATATCCTGAATGCCCATCCATACGCATCCCTTGTGCTTTCTGATCGTGGCTATGTAATTGTCTAACCCCATCACAAAGATTGTAGGCAGCTCGTCAAGAAAGAACGCAAATTTGCGCTGTCTGTAACGATAGGAACGTTTCATGATCACAGAATTATAGACGGAGATCGCCGCCCCGTATACGGCATCTTTCAACGTATAATTTCCCATTGTGATGATTCTTGGGCTATCCGGGTTGTTAATTTCCAACTCCATATCTGATTCGGTCATTACCCACGTAACATTAGGGGATGATAGCGGAGCAAGGGATGATTGCGTAGATGCAATTTGTCCAGCGATCTGAGATCCCGCCTGATTTTTCAAACCCTGAACAAACATATTTGAGTATGCGTCTAACTCTGGTTCGTTGGAAATTGCATTTATGACCTCGTTGATGTCAACAGTCAGCAATTGAATTGCATGAGGAAGTGTACAAACTTTTGATAAAACCGGATGATCAGGATTATTCCGTTCTATGATCCGAAGGAACCATAAATATGATGTCAAAAGGTTAACAGCAGATACCGCCCAGAAATCGCCTTCTTTATTGATCCACGATTTATTAAGGTTGAAGAGTAAGGTTTTTACCATTGTGTTGCAATCGTCAATCGTAGGCATGTAACGTTCCTGAAAAGGATTGCACCGGTTCGAACGCCTCAAATCCTCGAAGGTAAGGCAATTGAAATCTGGTATCACCGGTTCATTCTCCGAAGTTTTCCCCCAGGTATATTTATTAGATTTTAAAGCGGATATCATTCCGTTAAAAGTTACAAGACTTAAATCGGGGTACGCATAATCATACACATTAAGAGAAAATCCCTTTTCGATCTGTTGATAAATAGCTGGATTGAACAAAGTATATGTTTTACCCGAACCCTGGCTGCCAAGGATAAGAACAGAGCGATCCGGGGCGACTACTGGTACTACACCTACTCTCCAGTGGTTTTTGTATTGATATTGGTGATAATAGGTAACGCTCAATTCATTTTCAATCAACTTCTCATTTTGGGGGAACTGTTCATTGTAGTTGTTGAAGATATCTTTCACAGGTACATAAACTATGCTGTTAAAGTTGACGCCGCCATTGATCATACAAACGCACATTGCAAGTAGCAAAATAATCAACGTATATAGATGTAGGTTCTTTCCGGGCATATCTAGGAACACAATTGCCAAATACGTTAAGAGGCCAATCAGGAGGTAAACGTCGCCTATTTTCCGAGTGGCTTTTACGTTTGGCTTGGCGGGTGTCTGCATTGCCAAGAAGATCAGGCTAATAAATATCAATGAACATAGAAATTTTCTTTCTAAAAAAGAAGGGTATTTTAGAATAGTGTAATAAAGTTTTTCGCCTATAATGGGCATGTCAATAGCCCCTCTTGGGACGCCTTCAACTAATACTAACACTACTGATAGTAAGACATTTACGGATAAATTTAGATAGTTAATACTTGCGCCGAACTCCTTTTCTTTAACGCTTTCCATAGTTTTTTTTTAAAAAAAGTTTTGTTCCAAATATAAATAGTTTTTTATATTTGCTGCATCACTTAAACAATTAAAAACAATTATGAAAAGGTTACGGTTACTATTAGCAATGTTTGGTTTAACCGCTTTCTCTAACGCGGTCTATGCTCAAGCCAGTGGTATTGAAAAAGGAGCAGCCGCATTGGATGCTTTGACAGGGGATTTGGAACAATATCTTGACCCGGTTACGACAGTCGTATATATGGCTGCGGCCATTGTCGGGGTTATTGGTGCTTTTCGCGTGTATACCAACTGGCAGCAAGGAAAGGACAATGTTATGTCCGGCGCAATGGGGTGGTTTGGTGCCATGCTCTTTCTGCTTATTGCTAATGCAGTTGTACGAGCTATGTTCATCGGCTAAAACGTATTTTTTTATTTGGGTGGTAGGGTCGGACTACTTGTATCCTGCCGCCCTAAAATCTTGATGGTATGCAAATATTACTAGGCATTGACTTGACAAGTAGTTCAGAATCAGACGGATGGATACGAAAATTTTTCACAGAGCCACTTGCAAGCAATATGAATGTTTTTGTGACTCTCACCTATACGATTCTTGCCTTGCTTGCCATTCTGACCGCGTACAGAATCTATATAAACTGGCAATCAGGTAGTAGCGAAAACACGTTGTCGGAAATTTCCAGATGGATGATAGGGATGGTTTTGTGTATTGTTCTACTCGCCGGACTTAAGGCATGGATGGCAACTAATCCCGTAGGAACAGGGGGCGTTGAATTTAACTGGTAATAGAATATGATGAACTTATACTACACGATTCAGGAAATTGCATTCCTGGGCGTGGCTATTGCCGCTGTTGCATCTGCGTTTAGAATTTACCAAAAGTGGAACAGGGGGGAAGCGGTTACTCCACTCATTTTTACATGGATTGGCGGAATGGCCTTAGCTGTTATCATGAATCATATGATCTACGGTTTAGTTATGGCTGGAAACGCCGGAGATCATAATCCAATTAGCACGGCAAGAATGTTTGCCAAAGAAACACACAGCGCAGCAATTACAATAGGGCTTATAGTAGCAATTCTAGCCGTTATTCACATTTATCATAGATATACCACCGGCGATGATGTTACAGAGCTGGTTTACCGATGGGTTGGTTCACTGTTTTTTCTATTCGCTTTCGGTTTAATCATAGAGTCAATTTTAAGCTAATAATCTACTATGATAAGAGAAGTAGTAAAAGGTGCCGATGATGAAATCGAATTTATAGGTTTCAAAGGAAGGTACTTTAACCGCCTAATATTTATGGTTTTGGGCTTAGTGGGTTTTACATTTCTTGCTTATGGTTTCGGTCTAAATTCTCTGATCTTCTTTTTTGTCATGTTTGGAATTGGAACAGCCGGATTTTTTTACATCAAGCATGAAATGGGAGTGAATAAGAAGTTTGGACATATTCACAAAACTCATAAAGCACCAAAGGCCATCGTCCAAAATCAGCAATTCTTCAAAATGATTAAAAAATGAGAACTAAGATCGAAGATATATTTCCGCTTTTACAAGTGTCAGACGATGGCTTAGTTACAAGTAAAAATGCTGACATCAGTTATTTCTTTGCAATAGAGTATCCTGAGATATTTATTACCAGTCAAGGTAATTATGCCTCGGTGGTGGATGCATTTCTGAATGCGTCTAAATCTCTAGGAGAGGGCTTTATCGTTCATAAGCAAGACTTTTTTATTGAGGATAGATATAAGCCAGATTTTTCATACAATGATAATGGTGATACAATTATCCGGGAGAATGAAAAGCATTTCAAAGATCGGCCATTCACCAGCCATAAAGGATTTCTCTATATCACACTGCCTTCGTCTCCCCCTACCGAACGTAATTCGGCGGCCAGCTCCTTGTTTAAAAGAAGCTTAGTTCCACGGAGTTTTAACAACCCTAAAACTCTGATCAACTTTCAGGAAAAAGTTTCTTCTTTCGTTGCGGCCATCAATCAAACAAAATCAGTTCGTTTATTCAAAATGAACCGGGATCAGATTGTTGGCACGCGCGAAGAGCCGGGATTGCTTAACTACTATTTCACCCTCGCGCTTGACGACACCAATATATACGACATCAACCGAGAAAACTCAAATTTCAAGATCGGTAACAAGAACACCTATACGTTCGTAATTAACGACCTTGAACAATTTCCCTCAGAGGTAAGTCCGGTCGTGGCGTTCCGCGATTTCAGCAGCACCACGGAAATGCCTATTTCCTTCGGGTCGTCCTTTGGCATCAATCTACCATTCAACCACGTTTACAATCAGGTTTTTTATATCACAAAGCAAGCTGAGCTGATGATCGAGAAGACGAAAGAGACCAAGCGTCATTTCAGCTTTTCGCAGTGGAGCCGAGACAATACATTTTCATTGGAGCAGAAAACCCGCTTTCTGGACACGATGAAGCATGGAGAGATCGCGGTTAAAGCCCACTTTAATATCCAAGTATTCCATGAAGACCTAGACATTTTAGCGGAATACAAGGAAATCACTTCGGGAGCCATTTCAAACGCTCAATTCACAGCAAAAATAGCTACTACGTTCTCCGAGCAAATTTACTGGTCCTCTATTCCCGGCAACGCTCAGGAGTTAGGGCATGATAACTTCGTTACGTGCTTTCTGTCTAACGCTATATCAATGTATAGCCTTGAAACAAATTATAGAAACTCGCCTTATCAGACAAACGGCCTTCTTCTAACGGACAGGTTCGGTACACCGCGCATCGTTGACCTGTTCTTTAAACCCCGCGAGGAAGGATTGATAACCAACAGGAATTTTACGATTATTGGCCCTTCCGGTTCCGGTAAGTCATTTGCTAATAACAATTTGATTTATTATCTGAGACATTCCGGCGCTCACATTAGCATTATCGACATTGGGCATTCCTACAAACGCCTGGGCGAAATTCTGGGCGCGAAATATATCGAGCATTCAGAAGAGAAGCCGATCTCTCTTAACCCCTTCTATACGGAGGTCAATACAAAGGGTCTTGATAAATTAAAGGCTTCCAAGCTCAAAGAAGAATTTAAACAAACCATTGTGCAAATTCTCTTCCTTCTTTATAAAAAAGAGTCCGAAGAAGTTACCAAAGCCGAAGAAGTAACCCTGTACAACATGGTCACAGGATATTATGGTTATTTGGCAAAACACAATGTGAAATATTCCAAGAAGTCACCGGAATATATAAGGCCGTGCTTTAATACATTCTACGATTATACCAAGAAAGTGTTCCCTGATATTTTTGAAAAACAGGGTGGCAGAGATAACAAGGAATTTGATTTGACCAATTTCCACTATGTTCTTTTACCGTTCTATGAAGGCGGTCAGTACGATTACCTTTTGAACGGAGAAGAAGAAATCGACCTCTCGCGACATCCTTTTGTAATCTATGAGCTGGACAATATTAAGGATCATCCAATCTTATTGCCTATCATCACACTGATGATCACCAACACATTTATTACAAAGTTATTCGAAGTTCGTGGTACTTTGAAAGTGCTATTTATTGAAGAAGCATGGAAAGCAATTTCTTCGGATTTTTTCGCAACGTTCCTTCTTTGGGCGTTTAAAACTGCCCGTAAACACTTTGGTGCAATCGGGGTTATTACGCAGGAAATTGAAGATTTGCTTAAATCCGAGATTATTAAGGAAACAATCATACAAAACACTGATATTAAAATTATCATGGATATCAATAAGTATGAAGAAGACCCTGAAACAATATTCAACTTGTTCAAAATTTCAAATTCTAATATTCCTCAAATATTTTCAATTAATAAAGACCTGCTAACTTCACACAACCGAGGCAGCTATAAAGAATTAGCCGTTATTCTTGGTAAACACTGTAAAGTATACGGAACAGAAGTTAGTAAATACGCATATAGCCTATTTACAACAGAGCCAACCGAAGTAGATGAAATACGCCATCTTTCGGCTGAAAAAGAAGTAAGCTTATATGAGGCTTCTATAATGTGGGCTGATCAAAATTTGTAACAATTAAAACCAAATGTCATGAAAAAGATAATTACAATTCTCGTGATTCTTTTTATGGGTAGTACTTCATTGAACGCCCAGATGGTGACGAATGACCCGATACACACGGCAATTACGACACTCATTAAAATGTTTCAAGACCCATCCTTTAAATCAATTGTTTCCAACATCGAAAAACTTAAAAAAGTCACGTCTGCAGTTAGGCAATTCCACCGGGGAACTGAAATAGTGACGTCAGTTACAAATATTACTAAAAAGCTTAATACCTATTCTGCGGCAATTGCAAAAGACGGGCATATTTATCCTGTAGAGTATAAGTTGATGTCCAAGGATGTGAGCATGTTTACTCAGGAAGCTACAAAGCTTATCAAAGATATGAAGTCAGCTACAACGGCTTCCGGTGGTGTACTTCAAATGACTGACGCAGAGCGCGCAAAATGGATAGACGAAACCTATATGCGAGTAAGTGCATTTGAGGGCAAAATTACACGCTATTTTGAAGGCATTAAGACTGCATCAATCAGAAGATCAGCTTCAAAGGCAGACGTAACAGCAACAGCGAATCTTTACAAATTTGCAGCCGTGGTACCAAAAGGTTATTTCGGTGGTGGAGTTGGAGCGATTGTAGGAACAAAAGGATACGACGATAAGTACAACGATTCTCTCACTATTCCTTTGGACTATTTATATGAGACTCAGGCGTATAAAGATTTTCAAAAGAAAATGCGTGAGTGCGAATTTAGAAATCAGATGTTTTATAAACGTCAGGAATATGAAGCTACTAAAATGCAAGCGCACGCCCTGGCTAAACTTTGGGAACAGGGTTATGTAATGCAAGCCAAAAATGGTTTTTTTCAAAGTAAGTCCAGCGCACAGCAAAATTTCAACAGCCAAATGAACGCGATTGTCGGTGATAGCGCAAGCTTTACATCAGCCAATTCTATGTCTGTCACAGGCAATATTAATTTGGAAAATATGCTTGAAAACGAAATTCTGGCAATTTATGATCCATCCGGTAAGCGTATTACGCCCGAGATATTTCAGATGCAGGTTGAATTTCTTGCCAAGGAACTGTATCTGGAATATGGTATTGATAAGCAGCTTGAAGAAGAATACAAAATTCAGGAATGTAAGGAACTGGCACAGTCATTCGATGCCATCATGAAGGCCGCAGAAGCAGAGTATTTGAAAAACAACCCACAGTAGAATTTTCAACATGGAAGATATAGGACAAGGGGTAATCGGCCTGATCAATCAGATTTACAATGAAATGATACCAATGACCGAGCAAATTTCGGCCATGATCGTTTCCAAAGTCAATATCATTGCTGCGATCGGTGCAACCCTATACATTTTCGGCAACCTGATCAAACAGGTTTATTATAACGAGGAAATTAACTTTCTCCCTTATATGAGGCCGTTCCTTGTTCTCATGTTGATCCCCCTTTCTCCGACGATTACAGAAGGTATAGACAAAATTTCGACAGAGATCAGGGTAGCCGTGAACGGGTCCAACGCCAAGATTGCGGAGCGCATCGAAAAGAACTCTAAAAAGATGCAGGAAGCCATTGACAAAAAATGGGATAAAATCGGTAACGATGAAGCATTGTACGAGCAGACGTTTGGTAATACACGTGCAGAAGACGATTCAGGGGTTTTCCCGATTGGTGACGATATCAAGTTGATGATGGGAAGATCCACTGATCAAATCAAAATCGCGCTTGTCCTGCTGATTCAAAACCTTCTCATTACACTGATGTATGTTGCCGAAGCCGCTTTGCTACTAATGAGTTTATGTTACCGGCTGGTGTTGAAGATGGGATTCCCTATTGCTATAACCCTTACCATCTTTCCCGGATTCACAAACAACATGATTCACTGGTTCGGGAAATATGTCAACTTCTCATTACTTCCGGCAGTCGCAGCTATGTATTCGACTATTTCCTTTGGCCTGCTTGACCTGTATCTAAGCTCTGA
>NZ_AUAS01000025.1 GCF_000428845.1 Dyadobacter alkalitolerans DSM 23607
CTTGAAGCTCGCGCTGAATTTTCTACGTTCCCTTTTCATAGTCAACTACTAAATTAGAAATTTTAGTAGCTGTCCAATTATTGGGGAGTATTATACTATCACGTTGCAAATCATTGCGCTAGGGCGCTTTTTGTAAAGGCTCTTAATATAATGACTTGGCTTGCCCATATCACCGGTGCTGAATTCAGTATTTAACATTCCTTATTAGTATTGGTACCCGTAGCTTTGATAGCTACTATATATCCTTTATTCTTGCTTTTGTTTAGCTAACTAGTTGCTCTTAGGTAGAACTTCTTGCAGTGTTAGAATAAGTGCTTTAAGTAGCACTTAAATTAGTGCTGAAATCAGTTTGATGTAAATTTCTTATACCAACGAGCAAATAAAACAAGGGCACATTAAAAGCTTGCCTATTCACAGCAGCGAATTAAGGGGTTGTCGGCCCATTAAACCTTCTCCTACCATTCCCTATTAATATGGCACTCTGCCGATTGACCATTTACTTATATATTGGTTAAAATGGTCATCCCTATGCACTACCACCGATTTCTCCATTTAGATCTGAGTGTATACTTTCTTGTTAAGCCTCTCAAACGAGTAGTGACTTTGAACATATTATTTTTTAAACTCGCTAATGAATTTGCCGCTCGTATCCCTGATCATCCTTTCGCCTGCCATGTGGCGATCTATGGATTGCAATAGCCTTTGGCAAGATTTCTAGTACTAGTTCATGCACTATAACAAGTGCTTTTTTGGACCGCTGCCGTAGATGTATTTTTTGTTCCGTTATTTTAGATTAATTTATAGTGTTTAACCTTTTTTCTTCAAGGACATGGCTCCTTGTATTATTATGTTACTATATGTTGCCGGCCTTTGCTAATTGGCATATTGAATGGCAAACTAACCGTACCAAAGCCGTGCTGAATTCAGTATTTTAGATCCCTATTAGGTATAGTACTCGTAAACATTGACGCTGCTTAAATCCATACATTTATTCTGGTCTTTGCTTAGCTAAGCAAGTAGCCCTTAAGTAGGCCTTCATGCAGTGTTAGAATAGGTGCTTTAAACAGCACCTAAACTAGTGCTGAAATTAGTTCGGTGAGAATTTTCTGTGCTAACGAGTAAATAATACGGCAGCACAAAAAGCTTGCATATTCGCAACATCGATCAAGGGGTCATAGGCCGTTAAACCTTCCCCTCCCCTCCCCTCCCCTATCAATTGGCCGATCGGTCAGTTGATCATTTACTTATTTATTGTTGAAAATGGTCATCCATATGCACTACCGCCGGTTTTTCCATTTAGATTCGAGTGTACGCACTTTCTTGTTTAGGCTAATGAACGAGTGGCGACTTGGCAACAATTTATTTTTATAAACTCGCTAATGATTTCCTAGCTTTGAACCCTTATCATCCTATTGCCTACCCTACTTCCGATTTATGGGCAGCAATAGCCCTTGCTCTACTTTTAGTACTATATTTAGTACTGAAAACAGTGCTAAATATAGTATTACATCTACCATATTATATCCGTTATGTTATTCTAGGTTAGTTTTTGATCTTTAATCGTATTCGAAGGACATGGCTATGTCTCCTAATATTATCATTTTAATACATGTTGGGGCATTAGCTAACTGGTATTGTATTTAAGTCGTCCTTAGGTGAAAGAATGCACTAAAACTCATGTTGAACCACTATTCTAATACACAGTATATTAGTGCTAAAAACAGTGTCTTTTCTCGCACTCTTACTAGTGTTGAAGCTAGTGTCTTAACTAGCACTTTTACTGGTGTTAAAACTAGTGTTGTATCTTGAACTCGATCTTCGGCTTTGTGGTAGCTCCAAAATAAGCACTGATTTTAGTGCTAAATAGATTATTGATTTAGCGCTAAATGACCTAGAAGTCCACTCAAACTACCTAATAGCTTATTTAAGTGATAAAACAGTGCTGGAAACAGTACAAATAAACACACTAAATACGGCATTTGTTTTTGTGTAGGACTTTGCATTAATTGCAGTATAATTTTTAACACAAGAACCAGTGGTAATATCTTTCAATTCAATTAAGGGTGGAGTAGGTAAAAGTACCCTTGCCACAACAATGGCTGGATGGCTCGCAAGCCATGGAAAAGATGTGTTACTTGTAGATGGCGATGATCAGGAAACATCTTCAGATTTTACAGCATGGCGTGAGCAAACACTTGGAAATACGGGTTATACGCTGGTCAATATGACGGGCGCAAATCTTCGAAAGCAAGTTGAAGCTATGAAGCCCAAGTATGATCATATAATTATAGACACGGGTGGGAGGGACACCACCAGCCAACGGGCAGCATTGTCAGTTGCTGATGTATCTATGATACCGTTTGTGCCACGTAGTTTTGACCTATGGACGATCACCAAAGTAACCGATCTTATCGATGAGATTCAATCAATAAGGGCTGAGCCGTTAATTGCGTATACATTTTTGAGCCGCGCTGATATTCGCAGTGCTGACAATCGCGATGTCGCCGAAGCTCTGTCGCAAGTTTCTCAGCTAACGTATTTGGCATATCCAATTAGCAACCGTAAAGCTATAAGCAATGCTGCTGGTTTAGGATTAACGCCCTTTGAAGGAGACAATATAGATCGAAAAGCAACTAAGGAAATAGAGGACTTATTTAACCGTGTTTTAAATGGCAACGACATTACCACCACCACGTAAACCGAAAGTGACGGAAGCTGATATCGAGGCAGTCATCAACAAAGGGGGAAGCACTATTAAAGAATCTGTTCCCAGCGATCCCGAAAAAGCAAAGCATATTAATGTGCGGCTGACTGGTCAGATTATTAGCGAGATTGATAATCGACGACTGCGGCGCCCTCGTAGGCCGGGATCTCCCAAGCCAGGAATTAGTATACACGATTGGATCGTTGAAGCCGTTTTGGAAAAGCTTGAAAGCGAAAAATAGTGCTGTTTTTGGTGTCTAAAACAGTACTAGAATGAGTGTTGTAAACCTGTTTATCATGGAGGAAAATGAGAGAGCTCCTGTAGGGGGCGTTATTACTGATAATGCCCAATCCGACTTTTTTTTAAGTCGGATTGATAGAAGTGTTGCAGATAATCTAAACGATATAAGAAAATCCTTTGGCGAAGATGCCGGGATAGTAAAAGATTTTATTGTATTTATTAGCAAAAATCTGAAGAAGGATCTTTTTGGTTATACCAAATTCACATTGAAGGATTTTTGTAAGGAGTCGGGTCGAAATAGACAGGACTTAGCGAGAAAGCATCCGCATTTTGTAGCCAATCCTAAGGCTCCTATTCCAGAGTACTTCGGACATGAGTTTGTATCTGTTTTTGATTACGCACTTTTCAATATGCTTCAAAAGAATATAATCTTTGCCAAGTCGTATGTTGTTAACACAAAAAATGAGGTAATCCAACTTAAGAATTTTCCGATTCTTAAGGATATTAAACTTAATCTGAATCGACAATCAAATACAATAAAGATTTACGAGATTAGAATCTCAGATGAATGGCTTGATGGCTTTATTAGTCGCTACTACACTATCGAAACAAACGGCTACCCAAAAATTGGCAAAGGTAGGGGAGGAGACGGTAGAAAAAGCCTTTATCTGATTCTTCAAAGAACAAGACATCAACTACTTAGCCAGAGAGAAACGACAGCTCGATTTTCAGTTGACTATTTGGCCGATCTGGCAGAATTGGAGGTTGAGGAGAACCGGTTTAGGAAAAAATCTTTAAAAAGAATACTTGATTTCTTTCTGGAAAAAGGTGATTTCCCTTTCTCTTATAGATTTGTAAAAGGAGATCCGTCAAAAGCGTATCAGGAGGAATATTGGGTCGAGCTGGACTTTTCAAGTTCCGTGAACATCATATCTCTGTCAGAAAAGAGGGGAGATCACTTATTCTTTAATTCTCTTATTGTTGAACTGAGGAACGCTTTCAATTCAAAGCATTCAAAAGTAGCAATCAAGGATGAAACAGATGTGTTTCAGCGCTGGTTAACTAATGGAGATGCTGACACAGATACCAAAGCTGAAATTCTGATTTCGGCGTATTATAAGGCATACAATCAGCAAATTACGCGTGTCCAGGCTAAAAAATATATAAGAGACGGCTTTCTGAATAGGTAGTGCTGTCGAGTATTGCCACAAATCGTAAGAATTTACTTCATTAATATACTTATGTTTAGGTAGAGACCCGCTATGCTGTCGAGTATTGTCTCATTCTGAGCAGTAGTTAAATGTAATTTTCACTTCAAATTAGCTTCTGGGGCTTAATTTAAGGTGTGATGTAATATCAAATCATTGTTCTGGAAATGCTGTCGAGTATTGCCACAAGTACTGTCTTCGATTGACTATACAGTAAACTTAATTGCTGTCGAGTGTTGCCACAAACTTGTCGAGTGTTGCCACGAACCTGTCGAGTAGTGGAACATTGCTGTCGAGTATTGTCACTTTGCTGTCGGTAATTGCCTCATAAAGACATAATGCTGTCGACTTTCGCCACTTTGGTGTCGAGTATAGCCACAAATAGTAGGGTACTGTCGGGTATTGCCACACTAAATATGGGCTCTAGACGCTTTGAGCAATGATTGCTGTCGAGTATTGCCACTATATATATAGAGACATATAAAAAACTATACAGGGATAAAAAAGAAAATCGGTATTCGCTCCTACGTCACTCATCTCATATTTTATATGCCTCACACACAAAAAACGGCCTGCGTCGCTACGCGCACGCCAAAAAAAGGCAATGAGGTATTTGTCTTTGCTACACTAAGTAAATTTAATTTTTTAGAGTCTAGCAATGAATTGTGACTTTCCAAATAAGTTACTTAAGTAGGGGGAGGGAGGCGTTTAAACTAACTTTATAGTTATATTGTGTTTCTTCCGCCTGTGCCTTTTTGTCAGTTTTAAATATCTCCGTTATATAATGTTCCACGTAGACAAGCTTTTCGCCTAACTTGCGAAGGATTACACAAGATCCTTCATAAATCTTATAAAGAGAAACCTGGTTATCGGAATCCATAAGTCTACTAGGCAGTTATTTAAATTTATATATTTAACCCAGGTTATCAAAAAGGGTATGATAAATTCAGATAAATTATACCTGTGAATCAGCAATTTATAAATCTGAATTTTATATTTGCAAAGGAGTTCCTTTTTGATAGGCAATTAAATGAAAAAGCAAGAGAGTATCACCAAACGGGTTGCCTTGTATGCAAGGGTATCTATCCTGGATAAAGGGCAGGATCCGGAAACTCAGTTGAGCCAGTTAAGGGACTATGCCCAAAGGCGAGACTTTGAAATCATCGGGGAGTTTATAGACTACGCTTACGGGACAACCCAGGACAGGATCCAGTACAAATTGATGATGGCAGCCGCCAAAAAGAGAAAGCTCGATGTTGTTTTGGTTTGGCGGTATGACCGGTTTGCCAGATCAACCCAAGCACTGGTCAATGCTATGAAGGAGTTTCAGAGTATGGGAATTGATTTCATCTCCTATCAGGAGAATATAGATACCACCACACCGACCGGTGAGCTGATATTTCATGTGATGGCTTCATTGGCACAATTTGAGAGTTCTCTGATCAGCCAGCGGGTAAAAGCCGGAATGGCCAGGGCAAAGGCACAAGGAAAGCGTATTTCCAGACCTCCTTTGCCTATCCATCAACAACGGCAAATTTTTGAGCTGCAACAGCAAGGCCTATCTATGAATAGAATCTCTAAGCAGCTGGGAATAGCATATGGTACAGTGTATAACTATGCCTCAAAGCTAAAAATATAGCGACTGCTGCGGTTTCCCAACACCATTTTGTGAAAAACAAACAGGCTCTTTTATTTATGGCATGAAAAAAATATCTAAAGCACAATTTTGGGACTATTTTATATTGATAGCCAGAATATGGTTAGGATATACGCTAATACGATATGGTTATTCGAAACTGACTGACGGGCAGTTTGGGGTAACCAAGGAGACAATGAATCTACCTTTGAAAGAGATCGATTTATTAAGGTTATCTTGGTATCTGGCTGATCATGAACCTTTCAAATCTTTTATAGGGATCTCTCAAATAATAGCGGCGATTTTACTTATTTATAATCGGACCATAATTTTGGGTGCATTTATATCCATTCCTATTTGGCTAAATATACTGATGTGGGATATGACATTTATGGGACTTTATACTCCATTTACAATCAGAATTCCATTTTATGTACTATTAACTGTTATGATATTATGGCATTACAAGAGCAAAGTTGTGCCTGCCGTTAAAAGTTTCATTGATGGAACAACAACACGATTTAAATACCCCCTTTGGGCATATTTACTTTTACCTGTTTTTGGATTGTGTTTAGAACTGATAGGAGCAATTCCTATTGCCGTAATTAATCTGTTCAAGCAACTAATTAAATAGAGACTTATTTTATTAGGCCGGGAGTCACTTACGGTAAAGAAATAATTCCAACCGTGCTACGGCCGCCCCTATTTTCCACGGTCCGTGGCTGCGGACCAGTTGTAATGAACCTCAAAAGCAAGGGTCCCGACTTTGGATAAAGGCCAGGATCTGGAACACAGCTGAACCAGTTAAGGAACCTCCCTTTAAACTAAAAACGTAGTTGACTGGCGCATGTTTTGCCCGCTTGCAACGAAAACCCTGCTAAGGAAAAGGAATAATTTCAAACCGCTATTTTTCGTCCATTTGTAACGACAACCTCTAAATGGACAAAGAATTACGCTAAGCCGAATGCCGGTCGAGAATTCAGTCTTTCTAGCGCCCATAGCGATCAATGGGCTTAATACTATCCGGAACATTTTGTAAAACGTCCTGAGGCTCCTAATCTGAAAAGAATTTATGATCTCAGCTGTGGTATGATGAGTAATTGGGTTCTTCAAAATGTGCTATCTTCTGGTATTTTAGAACCAGACCTTTGGGCCGCTGCAGTTCTAATTTTAATTTAACCCAATCTACTTTGACATTCGATAACTGAGCCCAGCGAATTCGAGGATGTGATACGAATCATCTTCACGGAATTTTACGTTAAAACCCCCAAAACCAGAATTTACCCCACTGGTCAGTGCGTAACCAGAATCGATTACATCCAGCGGGATCTCACTAGAACTACCCATTGTTTTAAGTCTGAGCATAAGCACGCTGTCTGTTGACAAATACAGTTCAGCGCTCTTGAATTTACTGTCCCCAATCAACATTTGATATCCGTAATGTTCATAGATGCCACTTTTTTTTGACCATATCGCAGGATCAATCGCCCTCAGGCGGTATCCCAGATTGTATTCCCTTTCTTTCACTCTTCGAGAAAGAAAGATGTTGTCGTTAATGTCTTTAAAAATCAGACGCTGATTACTTCTGGGAATCGTGTCTGTTGTTTTAATGTCGTAAGGAATGAATTCCGTTTTACTAACAGGTTTCAACACAAGCTTTGCCACACCGTTTGCCAGCATAAGTTGGTGGCTATCCATTCTAACAACGTTATAGGAGCTGGATTCGGCATAGATCCCGGAATATCTCTCCAACACGCTGTCAGGAAGAACAACCAGGTCTTTTTCCGTACTCACTGAATGGGTATTAGGTTCAGGAAACAGGTCAGGGATACTTAATCCGAATCTGGGTAGCAGATTAAAGCAAAAATTCTCAGCCGCCTGTCCGCCTTCGGCGGTATTTGTCATCACTATTACAGCTGCATTACTTTCAGGTATCAATAGTAGTTTGGCATGTGTAAAGCCGGCGCTACCCGCATGGTATACAGCAAAAGTTGAATCATTGCGGAACATAAACCAGCCAAGTCCTTTTTTATTTGTTTCCAATGGCACATGGGCGTTTTGCAGGGAAAACATTTCTTTTGCTGTTGCTTGCCTAAGCAGCCGGGTAGATTCACCACGGTAGGCCTGTAACAGGCCGATAGCATATCTGGTGAAGTCGTTCATATCCGTATAAATACCCCCGGAGGCAATGTCCCGTAATTCATACTCTTGGGCCTGCTGGCCATACGCATAAATTTTTGTACGATTTTTAAGCCGGTCCATTGCGAAGCCTGAGTGCTTCATCCCTAAAACATTAAAGATATTTTTATGTACATAATCTGCATAATCTGTCTTGGTAACATCTTTGATCATATGCCCCAGGATGTTGTAGCCAGCATTCGAATATAGTCCCGCGAGTCCCGCCGGATAAACAAGGTGGGTTTGGTTGATGAAACCGAGCACGTCTGTATATTTTCCCGAACCGAGATCTGAATTCTTCCATATGTCTGACTGGATACCGGAAGTGTGCGTAATGAGCGTTTTCACGGTGATCGAATCCAGATGAATTCCTGGGCGTGACAGGGGATGAAATTTTGGAAGATATGTTGTTAAGGGCTTTTGGATATCAAGAACACCATGCTCCACCAATTGCATGACACTAAGCGCGGTAAAAGTCTTTGTTACAGAGCCGATATTAACTACAGTATTAACCGTCATGGGAACTTTGGTCTGTCGGTCGGAATAGCCGAATCCTTCCTTCCAAACCACCTTGCCATCCATGATAATTGCCGCGCTGAGTCCTATAATTTTATCCGTTTTCAGTTTTTCTGCAAAGTACTCCTCAGATTTAGTTATTAGGCCTGCGTAAGTATCACTTTGTGGGGGGGCATGCCGGATTTGCCCAAAAACAGGCGAAGTAGTTATCAAAATTAAGATTAACAACCACAGTGAAAAGATAGTTAGTGCCGGTTCGATGCCTTTCATGGATACCTAAGTTGTGATTATAGGGTTAAATCTGAAATTAAATTTGAATTTAACATTTCACAGAGTCTGTGGAACACAATGTATACCCAGGAAGTACTCAAAAAACATCAGGCAGACGGTCATCCGATCGATGAAAATGATTTCGAACATCTTTCTCCTGCACGGTTCGCGCACATCAACCGGTTAGGGCGATATACTTTTCAGAAGTGGAGAAATTTGACGGCAATGGATTACGCCCACTAAGATCATAACAATCGGGCTTTTCGCTTAGCGTAATTCTTTGTCCATTTACTAAAAGAACCCCATACTCTCAGGCTGCTATTCCTCACGGTTAATGAGTATAATGCCTTTTTTGTCCTCAGTGACCAGGTAGTTTTCTTTTGGAATGAAAAGTTCTCCGTTTTCATTGTGTTTAAAGTGCCTGGAAATGAAATTCCACTTTGTTTCAGCAAGCTCAATTTTCTCCTTATCAGCCATGGCATCTTTTATCATAAAGGCGCCCAGGCAGCATAAAAGAAAAGCGGAAAAGATGAGGCTTACGGCGACGATGTTCTGACCAATGCCGGTAGACAGGTTCCCCCACCATATGGTCCAGGCTGATGCGTTATGCCCATAGTGGTTGTTATAGGTAACCGGCCTGATGGTTTCATTCACCTTCGCAGCGGCCTGTTCAATCTTGTCTACGGATTTCTCGACAGCCAACATCAGTGGTACGATCTCGGGCTCGATTGCTGATTCTGATAAGTTAAAGCGGAGTGCCAGCCTGTGGCGCTCCGCAGCGAGGTTTGTATGTTTTTCCATCAGCTAATAATTTCCTGTATTTCCTGTTGTTTTTTTCGGTACATGATCCTGGACATCATACCCAGGGATGCCGGGTCCGGATCAGGCTTGCTGATCAGGTTGATTATCTCGGTAACAGCCCCACCACTTCCCAGGTCGCCAAATTGTTTGCAATCAATCCCAAGCTCTTTAAGTTTTTCAACTGCTTTTTCAGCCGTTTCCCTGCCGCCAAAGGTGCCCATATTGACCACCATTGTTATAGGGAATTGCCCGGCAATTCCAGCAGACACTGCGTTGTAGTAATTTACGCAGGAAGCCAGGGCATCACGTCCCGCAACGATGACAAATAAACGCAGCATAGTATCCATATCTGCGAGTTCCCGGCGCAGTTCATCAGCGAGTGCATCTTCTTGCAGCAAGCGTAAGAATTCAGCCGATTCAGGTGCGCCAAAATCAATGTAATAATTTTCAGATTTCCCCTTAGCCAACTTATCGAGCAGATCAACAATTACATCTCGTTCCATTTTTTTGTACTCATTGAGTATAGAGAAACTCCGCACACGCTCTTTGCCGACTACCGCGCCCAGACGCCCGATGGATGTGCCGGTAGACTCGTCCAGGTCAATAAAATTTGTTTTCTGTTCTTTCTGGTTTTGTGCTACAAACCATATAAACAGGGATTTGCCTACGCCACCTTTTGACTGTAATACCAGATTAATTTGCTTCATGCTAATAGTTATTGATTATTAATAAATTACAATATCAGAAATCAGTAAAATCCATTCCTGGATCTTTCTTCCCTTTTGGCTCTTTTGTAAATCTTTCAACGATTGTACCCAAATCATGTTCAGGCAGGGCAGGAGTGAGGGCCATTGGGTCCGATGGGTTAATGACTGGCGGGCCTGGTGTAGCTGCAGGTGGAGCAAGCTGGGCGGCCTGCTTGGTTTTTCTTCTTCTTTTCAGGTTATAGATGGCGTCCTCTGTGATGTCAATACCAAGCTCATCTTTGACCTGGCGGATCATGATTTGCGCGGGAATGTCAAAGAGGTAATCGCCATAGTACCTGGCCAGCAGATCAAAGCGACCTTTCAGCTTCATTTCAAATGCCTGCAAGACATACTTCTTATCCATAGGACAACAAAAAGACATTTTTTAAACAACTATAAAACGAAAATAGAACCGAAAACAATAATATTCAATAAATGGCATTGAAAAAAGTAAAAAAGAGTTACTAGCGCTTATATTCGTGCGTTTGTTGTTTGTATAAGAGTAAAGCAAGCCATGTGTTTGTATATACAAATTCTTCGCTTCGCTTCAAATTTGCATCTCCAAACACACCGGTCGTGCCTCCCTTGACTTGCCGGGGCGCTGCCCCAAACCCCGGGTGTCACGGACACCTTTTTATATTTTACGCTATGGAAGACAATGAGAAGAACCCGCATTATGAAGCCCGAAAGGCTGGAGCAGCCAGGCGGGAAAACAAAGGTAAAATGATCCCTGTCCGGGTTACGGAACAGGAGCATGCACAGATCAAGGCCAACGCGATCCTTGCCGGCCTGAGCGTGTCTGAATACCTGCGCCGGCTGAGCACTGGCCACCAGGTGCAGGCGCGGTTTGAGAAGGATGAAAAGCGCAACTTACAAGGTATTGGCACTAATCTAAACCAGCTGGCCGCATATGCCAACAAGGGATTCTTTTATGAGAAGCCTTTGCTTGAAGTTTTGGAGCATCTTAAAAAAATACTAAAATCATGATCGCTAAAACATCGATCGGGTCGAGTTTTTCTGGTGCGATCCATTATGGCGCTGGCTATACCGTTGAAGGAAAAGAGATCATGGGCAAAGCAGATCTGCTGGTTACGCACAACGTGGTTTCGCGTGACCCGGAAGGCATTGCCGCCGAGATGCAGCAGGAGGCGTCTTACAGCCGGTGCAAGACACCGGTGTGGCATTCATCCATCAGCTGGAAGCCGGAAGAGAAACCCACCCGTGAGCAGATGATCGAGACGGCCAACCGGTATTGTCAAAAGATGGGCGCTGATCCAAAAGACCACCAGATTGCCGTTTATGAGCACCATGACAAGCCGCACCAGCATATCCATGTTTACATTAACCGCGTACCGACGGATGGGAGCAAGGCGCTGGAAACTTCGCACAATTATGCGCGCAATGTGCGGATCTGCAAAGAGATCACGCAGGAGCTAGGTTTTTCCAAGCTGGAAAAACTGGAAGAAGGCAAATTGCGTCATGTGGCGGTCAACCAGGAGGAAGCACAAAAGGCCGTTAACATGGCAATCAAGGCTGCTTTGAAAGAAGAATCTGACACCCCGGAAGACATGGAGCGGCGGTTGAAAGAAAAAGGAATTGAGTGCAAATATAAGATCGAGGAGGGGAGGCTCAAATATTCGAGTTACAGCTATCAGGGCGTTCCGATCAAAGGGCAAGACGTAGGTTTTACCGCCAAACAGTTACAGGCCAGGCTCGACAAGAACCTGGAAGTTAAAAAGGAGCAATCGCAGCAAGTCAAACCTGAGCCAGAACACAAGCAGAAGCGCAACCCTAGGATGGGCTTTTAAAATGCGGTTTATATCTTGCCAAACTGTTAAAGCAGGTGTGCAGAACAAATGGGAAAGATGCTGCACCTGGCGGGCATGCTAACCTGATATTACTATCCATTCACTAAATCAATCTTTAATGGCGAATATCTTTTTCTTTCTGGTGGTCCCCTTTTTTATGGGGCTTGCACTTCACTGGTTGTTAGTACTGCTTTATAAAGTTGGTTTAGGCTTTATAACACGGTTCTTTTACCGGGGTGTCTTTATCTCAGACGATACACTTTTTCGTCAGGATATCCTTTGGAACAAACCACAGATCCGCTTTAGCTCGCACTGTTGCCCTGCCAGGTGTTGGGTGTTATTTTTGCCACATCGCTCACCAATACGGTCACAGACAGCAGTTTTTTAAGATTGACTATGCAAGGGACTGCCGGGGCCTTTTGTGGCCTTTACTTCCTATATTAATTTCAGGGGAAAAAAGAAGGCAGTCACTACTGCACCGGCAGCACGCAGGACAGGTAACGGTTTTGTGTTGCAAACGTTAGACTGCTAAAACGGGTGTTGTGCCAGACGAAAAGACTAGCATTGAGCTGACCTTTGAGGATGGGCACTTAATGGCCCACATCGTATCAAATGGGGAGCAGTATCAATGGGATGCTTGCCAGCTTCTAAAATAACATATTCTTGCCCTGATACCCCCATTTAACATTTTAGGTTGATTTTGTCATCTACGGCCCGTAATTTGTATCTTGACTTAGGAAGGAATATGGTTATTACATGCAAGATCCTAAAAATGTCTATTTGATTGATGATGACCCGGACGATAGATTCCTGGTCCATGAGGCCCTTTTGCAAGTACTTCCCAATGTTAATGTTGTCGAAGCTATTGATGGGCTGCATTTTTTTTGAAATCCTTGAAAGAGATTGCCAACCGCACCCTTCATTGATTTTGCTGGACGTTAACATGCCCCGCATGAACGGTTTGGAGACATTGGCAAAAATCAAATCCATACCTTCGCTCTGCAGGGTTCCCGTTGTAATGTGTTCGACTTCGGAAGATCCTTTATTAATTGAGCAGGCCTACCAGATTGGCGTGGCTACCTTTACCCTAAACCTAAAACGTTCGATTGCCTTGTGGATTTTTTAAGTAGTGTAACATCCCAGTATTTGTAACGTGTCCTATCGGCCACCGGCTTCTCATCGGCCTTAAATCTCGAATTGATAAAGTCCAGGCAACGCCCGACTAGCTTCCAGTGAACTAGCTTTTCCTGGTTTGAATAGCTTCTGACTCTTGTAGGCTAAGTAAGGTGTATGAGAAGTAACGGTTTTGTCAACTGCTTTTTTCGTAATGTAAGGGGTTTGGAAACGTCTAAGCATGATTGTTGCCTTTACCTTTCTATCTATTTAGGCAAGCATAAGATGCTCGATTTCATCAACAAGCGCTGGGATTGACCCTGTCTTTTGAATGCATCTATCGACCCCGATCTGCTCGAGTTTAGGCTTCCACTCCGCCGGAATCGATGTAGAATAGATAATAATCCATGGATTGTCAAATTCTTTAAGCTGTTGAAGCTGTTGCAAACACTCGTCACCGTTGATCCGCGGCAAGCCTATGTCAATAAATACAAATCCTGGGGCAGTTACCGGGCCGCTATTAAAATGAGCCAATGCTGACTCACAATCAGAAAAGAAAAGGCATTTTAGGGGCTTATCAATGTCTTGCAATGCCATATTGAAAATTTCATGATCATCAATGTCATCATCAATCATCACAAATAGTGCTTTGTCTCCCATATTTACCCCAATTAGGAATATTGTATGCCGCCACGTACGGCAAATACTGTACCAAATTTCAGATATGGACGATGTGGTTTCCCTGCAAAAATCCTGGGACAATATCGTAGTATGTCAGCTAATTTATTCTCGCAGGAAGTTATAATAAAATATCTACAAAAATGCTTGTAAAACTAGTTTGACAATAGTAGTAGAATTAATATGTTTGTGCAGGCTATTCTGATAAGAACAAAATTATAATTTTGATTATTGCTGGACTGGTGCATCTCGCCTTGGGGCCCTTGGACGTCCCTGCGAAGTATTAGCAGCGCCTGTCTTTACATTTTCGCTTTCAGAATTTATACATTATTAATATTCAAACTTATGAATGTTTATGACAGGGAACGGCTTGTCCGTTACATGGAGTTAATGGCTCAAAAAGCATCAACT
This sequence comes from Dyadobacter alkalitolerans DSM 23607, assembly GCF_000428845.1. Classification (GTDB taxonomy): domain Bacteria; phylum Bacteroidota; class Bacteroidia; order Cytophagales; family Spirosomataceae; genus Dyadobacter; species Dyadobacter alkalitolerans. Next base: position 14,310 of record NZ_AUAS01000025.1, read on the forward strand.
TCGATTGGGTATCCGTTTGCGCAAGGCTTTAATTACAGCGAGCTACACCCGCTTCTTCTTTATCCATTAATTAACCTAGGTGATCCATTCACAGAGGGTAATTATGGGGTAAACTCTTTCGCGCTAGAACGGGAAGTAATAGAGTTTTTCGCTGATCTGTTCCGGGCCCCAAAAAATAATGTTGCAGGTTACGTCACCAGCGGGGGCAGTGAAAGCAACCTCTATGGCCTATATGTAGCCAGAGAGGTTTTTCCGAAGGGAAAGGTATACTATTCGTCAGCTACACATTACAGTATTGCTAAAAGTGTAAGAATATTAAATATGGAGTCTGTGGTCATTCCCGTCGACCAAAAGGGCGAAATGGATTATGACTACCTAAGGGACCAGTTAAGGCAGAACCGTCACATTCCCGCCATTGTCATTGCAAACATCGGGACAACCATGACAGAAGCAAAGGATGATCTCCCTACGATACGGGCAATACTTGGCCAGGTTGGCGTCGACTTGCATTATATTCATTGTGATGCAGCTTTGTCAGGTGCATTTTTACCATTACTTACCCATGACCCTACGTTCGATTTTCATCACGGGGCAGACAGCATTGCATGTAGCGGACATAAGTTTATTGGCTCTCCAATTCCTTGCGGCGTTGTTATTGTTAAAAAGGATTATCGCGACCTGGTCGGTGAGCGTATATCCTATATCGGTTCCTTGGATACAACAATTACGGGATCGCGCAACGGTTTGAACCCGGTGGTATTATGGTATGCTATAAAGCAGCAGGGGAGAGAGAACTTGTTGAGAAAGGCGGAAGAATGTTTGTCTTTAGCTGCTTATACAGAGAATAAACTTCGAGAGTATGGTTTTGAAGCTTGGCGCAACACGCTATCACTTACAGTGGTTTTTCCCCAGCCCTCAGAACTCGTTTGTAAAAAATGGCAGTTGGCTACACAAGCAAAACAAGCTCACCTGATCTGCATGCCTGGGATTTCCAAGCAAGTGGTCGATGCGTTTTTGAAAGACATGCTTGGCGACCGGTTAATTCAGTTGCCTGCCCAAGAAGTCGAGTTAAGCCAAGAAAGCGCTGCTTAACCAAAATCTATTTCAATAATAAACATCCCTTCTAAACCAAATACAAAAAGCAATGGAAAAAAATGTAGAAACACTGCAATTGCGTAACAAAACGATCGGAGTACAGCAACCGGTTAGAATCACACAACCAGAGCCATGGCAATGGAATGTACTGGCTAAGGCTTTCTTACCTGACCCAACATTAAATTTTTGGCTCGGAGAGACTATCAGTGAGCAAATGCTGCAAGATTTCTTTGAAGCAGTTGTCAAAGACACACTGGCGTCTGGGGGCTGGATTTTTAGTAGTCCGGACCGACAGGTGGTGTTTGTATGGACCCGCCATGCGTATAGTCAGGAACGCCCAACGGAGTGGAAAAAGAAATGGTATAAAATTCTAGGTGACGAGGGAGTGGGGAGATATAAGTGGTTGTATCAAGTCGGCGATGTCGAAATTGATGCCAGTAAGCTAGAAAGAAGTATGTTGCCCGATTACATGGGCGTGCTTCCCGAGTCACAAGGATTGGGCTACGGAAGTCATATTTTCAAATGGACTGTCAATTATTTTGACAGCCTTGGCTATGAGACGCCATTCATTTTAGCAAGTACAAGGCGATCTGCAAAATTATACGGTCCATTGCTAGGGTATTACATACATAAGGAAGTGCTAGCCAGTGAAGCTGACGAAATACCTGTGGGGGTATTTATGAAAAGAAATATAGAGTAATAACAAAGCGCAGGTAAATAAACTATTCTTACACCTGGGCGATATGATCCTTAATGCTGATTTTCCTTCAGACTATTTTGTAGTGAAGTGCATCTTTAAAAAACTAAGTTAGCCATAACTGCCACGGATGATGCTTTTCAATATGAAGTGTCCAAGTCCACCAACACGTTTTTCATTGACAGCACTTGTTTTAACACAGATTATTCAACCTCAAAGCAGTAACCTCCAATGTTAGTTAGAGTAGTTAGAATGACTTTCCATGCGTCAGAAGCAGTCAATTTCCTGACAATTTTCAATCAGGCTAAATTACAAATTCGGACATTTCCGGGTTGCTCCCATCTGGAATTGCTCCGCGATTTAGACCAGCCTAATATATTTGTGACATATAGCCACTGGGATTCATCCCAATCCCTGGATCACTACCGACATTCCGAGTTTTTTCAATCCACTTGGACTGCTATTAAAGTACTGTTCGCAGACCGGCCGATAGCGTTTTCGATGGAAAATGTTGGAAATGCTGTGGGGGAAAGTACCGCCGTTAGGACTATTTCATCATTGCTGGCCGATCAATGAGTCTTCTCATAAGGCATTAAGTTTATACCTCTTAGACCTCTGAGGGGTATACATCTTAATGCTGATAATAGACCGGGGGTAACAGCGACTGGTAGCGAGAATGGTTTGGGCGACAATTAGTGGACCCAAGGTAACGGATGTCTGGGAAAACCCCTAAGGTCATTGTGATCAATGCTGCTATTAAGCAGCGGGGTGCCAAGAAACCTTGCTCTTTTCATTTCTTCTGTTGGGTACGATCGTTCCCTAAAAGTATGCAGACAGTGCCGCACACACGAAGGTGAGACCGGCTAGGTGGACGAAACAAAACGCTAGTCACTTAGTCACAGTTTTATCGCTCTTGAATTTAAGAAAGGAGCGAATTTTCATATTATCCGATAAAAGAAATATAAAAAAATCGGGCAAATTTAATATGTGCTCGTAAAGATGCACAAGCATAAAATTATTGAGTTGATCCGGATAGCCGATGAAATAAACGGATTACCTTCTAATCCTATGTCTATTGCTGGGGCAACTTGAACATCGTGATAGGGATGTCATTAGGAAAATATGCTAACATCAACATTAGTAGTTAAAATTAAGCGCAGAAGCTCTATTTTAACATAATCTTAAATATCGGGTACACCTATTTGTGATCGGTTTGAATAAGAGTGACGGATCAGCCTGTTGGCAGGAGCTTCAATAAATTTATTTACGATATATGAAATAAGCACAACAGAGGCAATGGTTATCAACAGCGCCGGATAAATATTAAGCTTCCATGTGCCTGTTAAAATTGGCAACAGCTGCATACCGATATATTGATGGATTAGATACAGGCAATAGGAGATCCTGCCCAAAAAAAGCAGCGGGGCTTTATTAAGAAAGGTGAGTTTCCCAAAAATCGCAAGTGCAAAAACAATGTGATAAAATGTCAATATCGAATAATGCTCAACCGGCGTCACATGATATCGGGACCTGCCTCCAAAACCATGTAAATAACACGCTGCAACAAGGCTAAAAAGAAGCAGTACCGAGTCTCTGAGAACATTTTTACCGTCTTTAATTAAATAGAAAATTATACCTGAAAAGAAGAGTGGAAAGTGATTGAGCAGCTCCATTTTCCTTGTGACCAGCTCGTAGAATTTGGAATAATGTCCCGAGAACGTATGGAATACGATAATGATCAATGTCAGGGAAAAGCCCATAGCGACAATGTTTTTAATGTTGCCGGTAATGAGCAGCAAGAAAATCCAGAAATAGAAGACCAGTTCGACTAGCAGCGTCCAATAGGATTGATCCATGTATTCTTCACCAAACAAAATGGAAGCCATGGTCAGGTTTGCCAGGATTCTTGCAAGGCTAAGCAGATGTGGCTCGAAATACATCATCACGGTTGCAGTCAGCAGCATACAGCACCAAAAGGCAGGGTATAGTCTTGCAAAGCGCGAAACAAGGAAGTCCGGCCAGTGCTTAACCCTTGAAATGGTCATAAAAATGACAAATCCACTGATCATGAAAAAGATGTCGACGCCTGTTACGCCAAACCTAAATTCAAATCCTAGCATCGTCCCATTTGGGCCCAAAGTATAGTGGAATAAAACTACAATCATTGCTGCCAGCCCACGCAAAGCATCTAGTTCTAACAGCCTCTCACCAGGGGCCTCGTACGGGGTGAATTTTTTGGGTAATGGTAATTCTGCCACATTTAACGGTTTATGCAGGGCAGTTAAGTATCCTGTCTATGTTATCTGCTAAAAAAAGTCATAAGGTTGCAAAGGGGACAAGTGTCATGATTATAGTGCCCCTGCGCCAAACCCAGCCATAATAATAAGGGTGTTTCAGGATTTACTTAGCGTAATGGGTGATATAGAAGTCTTTTATATCACTGGCCAGTTGTCCAATTTGCTCATATGTGACTGGCTTTTGAAAATATCCGGAAGCCCCACTTGCAATTACCTTATCAATCAGAGCAGGGTCGCTGGCCCTTGAGATTGCCAAGATGGGCACAAATTTACCGTCGGGGTCAGATTTTATAGCATTAATCACTTCCAGTCCACTCATGCGTGGCATATTGATGTCCATCAAAACCAAAGCGGGTCCCGAAGGCCAATTACCCTGTAAATTCTCCAGAAAGGTAGTACCACTACTGAATTCAATAATGTCAACTTTGGTCATGAGTTGATGGACCGCCTGACCGATGACCATCCGGTCATCATCGTCATCATCAACCAGGTAAATTGTTCTTTTTTCATTGACCATTTGCATCGTTTTAAGTACCCATTCATAACGACTGCAATAGGGGAGGTTGGACTGCTCGCAAAAAATGAAAAGCAATTTGCCCGAGATTAAGCAGCTTATCAAAGTTACTAACAAATTTCCGATTACGGGCTATCAGGTAATTGGCCGTATGCATCTTGGGCTCACCCAATTGGTTCTAGCGCAACTCTTTGCATCATATTTAATAAGCTTTTAAGATCGCGGCTGGAATATATCTCAAACCCCAGACATGCACCATCCATTGGACATTGTGAGTATCTTGCGGTGAGAGCGGAGGAGATTGATGACATGCAGGATCCAAAGCACATTTATTTGATTGATGATGACCCGACGGTCGGCTCCTGGTTACCGAAGCCTTCTTACATGTACTTCCTACAATTAAAATCATTGAAGCGGTAAATGGGTTGCATTTCTTATAGATTATTGAGCCAGGCAGCCACCCATCACCTGCGTTGATCCTGCTGGATGTTAATATGCCTGGGATGAATGGGCTGGAAACACGAGGTTCTTCTTACAAATCGTCGAAACAGACGTTCAGACGATCAAGCATGTATTCCGCCGTGGCGCAAACGGCTTCCTGTGTAAATCTGCTACTTTTGAAGAATTTAAAGAATCTATATTCCAGGTAAGCGTGGGAAAACAGTATATAAGCAAATCCCTTCATGAGCAAATGATCAACAGTGTTCTTGATGATGAACAGGCCGTTTTGCATCTGTCACCGCGTGAGACGGAGACACTTCAAAGGATCTGCCGTGGCCAAACCATTAAAGAAATTGCCTTTGAGTTAAGCCTTAGCATCCACACCGTCCGGTACTACTACCGAAGTGTGATGGATAAACTAAAAATAAGGCGTACGGCAGACTTGATCGTACTAGCCATGCAGCATGGACTTTACATTCCCCAAACCGTTTAAATAAGTATGCTAGCCGGTAAACAGCCCGCAGGTTTAACGTCTCACATAGTATCGTAACCAATATCAACGTTGGCCATAAATTCACCGAGCCCTCCATTGCCGGGTATGGCTATACGGCGGTCGGCTCACTGGATTATTGTCGGGACTTATTAAAACCAGGCTCAGGACGCTGGCAGGTTGGTCTCAGGCAAAAGCCGATAGTCCTGGCCTACCTGAGGTTTAAGCCATGACTGGATTAGCTTGCAATCACTGAGGGACAAGGGTTTTGATAGAGAGTTAATCACTTGACGGAAATTGGCTGCACGCTGCATTTCCGCGCTGTCAGCAGAAGTTACCATAAACACTCTTGTATTAAATAAATAGGGGTGGTCTTGCAGCGCATCTAGAAATTCCCAGCCGTTCATTATGGGCATATTAATATCAAGTAGAATAAGAAATTCGGTTTGTGGGCCGCAGGAGTCCATAAAATTAAGCGCTTGTTCCCCATTAGCAGCGCAAAAAATGTTGTTAGTCAAACCTGCCTTTTTTAGCAGCATTTGATGGAGGGTCAAGACGATCGGGTCGTCATCAACCAAAAGCAATACAGCGCTATTATTCATATATATGTTACAGTGTGTACAGGGTATATATTTATTTCCAACGGCATGGTGCATGTTGCAGATTTGATAGCACTTATACTTGTTTTGATCGATCATCTAACAACTATCCATTCCTTATTTGAAGGCCTATTTAAGCCGTAGTTTAAAAAAAGCAATATCGGCTATCTGGCTACTACTGCTCGGCCAGGGAAACAGTGATGTGCCACATATCTCCTGCATTGGTAACCTTCTGTGTACCCCAGCTACCGCTTCCGCCGTCACTGCGAAGGTAAACCCTAAAAGCCAGCGTTGTTATTTCTTGCCCGGTAACCATCACGCTACCGCAAGCGGCGCCACTGCCACAATCCCCGGTGATGGGCGATTTACTGTGTAGCACCTTGGTCTGTGTAGTGTCAAGGACCATCTGTTTGTTCCCTGAAAGCTTATGGAGTGTGTTGCCTGGCGATTCAAGTTCCAGTTCTGTTACAAAACCCAAACGCTTGCTGCCAAAGTTTGTGGTTGCACCCAGTCCGACAAGGGAGATCACCGGGTCTTTAACGGGCCTGCTGAATTTAAGCCTTAATTTTCCGAAATAATAGCGGCTTGTGTCGGTGGTAGCAGCTTTGGCGGCTAAAAGTGGTTTGGTGGAAAGAAAAATCTGTATGCCTGCATTATAGCTCAGATTGATGCCGGCCCCGGCGGGCCCGGCGGGGTGCGAGGTGAAGATAGTATGGGTCGAATCCTGGAAATGGAAATTGTTGTTGACAATAGGTTCAGCACGTACGTGCGTTGCACTCGCTCCGGATGCAGCACCAAAAGTCAGCCCCGTAACATGTTGGGGAACTGCAACGTAGACCTGATCATCAAAGCTAAAAGTTACTAGCAGGGGGTTTTGTAGTGGCTGAAAATAAATCCCTGCATCACTTCTCCCATTGTTGTTTAAAAAGAAGCCCAAGGTCTGTGGTATTGAGGTCGGGCCTTTGGGGACCGGTGGTTTGTAGCTGTTATTTACCCCATCCTGGATAAACTCCAAGGTATTTTGTGCGTGCGCACTGTTTAGGAAAACACATGTAAGAAGCGCTGATAAGCACGCTTTGATAGCTCGTCGTGTTTGCATTTTTGGGCTCCTTGAGTGGATTTTTACTGTCATAACCTGTTAACACTTACGTTGAGCAGGCTATCATGCAAGCTAAAAGCTTTTAAGCGATTTTAAATTGAAACACCTTCCATCGAAGCAATAGAAGGTGTTTGAAATATACTCAACGTTTAGAAGGCGCACAGCCTTCTAAACAAAGATAATTGCTGGACAGGTTACTTGCTTGTAGATTTTTTATGATTGTTCACACCAATACCCAATAAAAAACTATAAAAATATATTGATAATCAATTAGTTATGTTTAATTATTGAACTGGGTGCAGACTATTAGCGGTTGGCAGATACTGTTAAAAGCCTCTTTGCAACTTATTTTTGCTTGCATGAAGCTCAACGGTTGAGATCTATGTTGTAACGGAGGGTTATGAAATTTTTTTTAAGGAGAAATACACGTGAGATAAACAACACGTTTCCAGGTTTTGACTATTATCCCTCACAAGTTGTCCGTTTTTTGCAGGTAGGCGATACTTTCATAATACTTCTTGATAGCGGCGAGATTTTGCACTTTCAGCCAGAGGATGTCAAATCTTTCCGACAATGGCTTGCAAGGCACCATGTGCCCAGTGTCTTGCATCAGAGTTAGCCGCTACCTACAGTAACAAAAAACACCTTTCCAACAACGCTGGAAAGGTGTAATGGATTCTAGATCTACCATCGGGCTAACGCCTTCAAGTGCCTTTAATGGTCTTATTATTTGCCACGCAAAAACTTAAAGCTGCTCTCAGAGCCGTCGCGATAGCTTATTTTCAGGATATACATCCCGGCAGGGAGTCCTTTGACATCGACATACTTGTCTGCGGCTTTCAGTCTGACTACTGTTGCACCCGCTGCATTGACCACGCAGGCATTGTCCACTGTTTTATCACTGGTTAAATCCAGATACAGGCGGTCAGTGGTTGGGTTTGGGTACACATAGGCGCTAAACGCTTTTTCCCAGTTCAGGCCTCTTACCCGGCTATAAGCAAATGTGCCATCTTTGTCGACCATTCTAAGCCGGTATAGGTTCTGGCCTTTTGCAGGCAATAAATCCGTATAGTTATACTCTTTAAGCGTATTGCTTTCGCCATTTGAGCGCACTGTACCGATTGTAGACCAAACCTGTCCATTGCTACTGCGCTGAACCTCGAAACGGTTCGAATTCACTTCCTCGGTTGTTGACCAGGTAAGCTGAGCTGTATTGTTCTCCTTGTACGCTTCAAATGCTACCAGCTTAACAGGTAATGGGCAGTCAACAGTGATTGAAATTGTTGCTATCGATTCCAAGCCATTTTCATCAGTGATTACATAGTCTACTAAACTGGTACCAGTAAAGCCGTTTTCAGGAGTGAAAGTAACAACCCCAGTAGCAGGATTGACTGAGTATTGTCCCTGGTCGTCAATGGTCAGCGTTGTAACGCGTTCCAGCGTGCCGGGCGTCAGAAGGCGCACACTTGTGAGCACGATAGGGGCTGAGCCAGCCAGATCATTGGCAAGTATATCCACAGTGGTGGCAGTGCAAGTTGTCGTGCCCGCATCATCAACAGCAGCTGGCGGGTCGGTCACAGTTGCATTTGCGCATCGGGCCCCATCCCCAGGAGACAAGTTAGTTGTCGAAAATAAAGTAGCTGTCAGGTTAGAAAGCGGCGCGGAGATCTTGAAGATGGCGCCACTTTGATTGTTTCCCACAAAAAGGTCACCGCTTTCATCAAAAAACGCTGTGCCAAATGAGCTTACCTGGGACGTAATGCCGCCGCCGGTTACAGGCCCCAGCGTGGTACGGGCACCGGTCACAGGGTCAAACTGGTAAAGGACCTTGTCTGTGCCAAATGCGTACAGCAAGCCATCGATTGGGTTAAACGACCAGTCGTTCAGGTTAGTAGGCGTGGTGGGCACGGTCACTGCTGTCAGATAATTCGCTGAGCCCGGGTTCAAATCGATTTTGGCGATCTGGTCCGTGTTGGCAGCATACAGGTACAAGATGCCGTCAGCGCTTACATCACCGGTTGCGTATCCAGGAACAGGGGAGGCAAAGCCAGTCACAGGGAAGGTTTTTACTGACCAGTCGCTTCCAATCCGGACAAGTTCGTTGGTATTATAGCGGAAGCCCCAGATATAATTATCTTTGACATTATACCCGATGGCGTTAATAAAAGCATTGGGGCCTGTCAATAGGTCTTGCTTTCCCAGGACAGCGCTACCCGTAGAAAGGTTAAGGGTATATCCATCAGAAATGTTGGAGCCGCTAATGTTACGGTTACCTATTACATAGCTTAATTCAGAACAAGTAAATGTGGGCTGGGCAGGGCAATTCCCGGTAATGACCAGACTAGCCTGCCCTTCAAGCCCGTCCGCATCTGCTACCACATATGCCAGAGAAGAAGTGCCTACAAACCCTTCCACCGGGGTGAATGTTACTGCACCTGTGGCTGGGTCAACCTGATAGCTGCCCTGACCAGGGATAGAAAGCGAGCTCACAGGCTCTAAGGTCCCCGGCGTAATAAGGCGCACGGAGGACGGCACGATGGCAGCATCCCCTGCCACATCGTTGGCCAGCAAGTCGATCACAGCACTTTCGCAGGCAACGGCCGCCGTATCATTAACGGCCTGGGGCGGTACTGGAACGGCTGCATTAGCGCAGCGTGCGCCATCACCAGGTGTAATGCCAACGGTTGAGAACAGGCTGGCTGTCAGGTTGGTTAGTGGGACCGAGATCTTAAAGATAGCACCGCTATCATTGTTGCCGACAAACATATTGCCGTCCGAGTCAAAGAAAGCCGTACCGAAGGAGCCGCCATAGGAAGCGGTTTCAATGCCGCCGCCTGTAACGGCCCCTAATGTAGTGCGTGTACCGGAAACAGGGTCAAATTGGTATAGTGTCTTGTTGGTACCAAAGCCATACAGCTTGCCATCAACAGGGTTAAATGCCCAGTCGTTGAGCTGGGTGCCGGTCGTTGCAACGGTTTGGGCTATCAAGTAATTTGCAGATCCTGCGTTGAGGTCAATCTTGGTGAAAGAAGTGCTATTAAAGGTGTAGAGATAGAGCACGCCTTCGGGGCTTACATCCCCGGTAGCATAGGTGCTACCCGTAAGACCAGTAACATTGAAGAATTCCACAGACCAATCGCTGCCAATGCGTACCAGCTGGCTGGTGCCGCTTCTGTAACCCCAGATGTAGTTGTCAACGGTATTATAACCGATTGCATTGATAAATGCGCTGCCGGAACTGATCAATGGTGATTTGGCCACAGTTGACTCGCCGGTGGCAAGGTCGAGCGTATAACCATCAGAGATGTTACTACCTCCTATGTTTCGGTTACCAATGACATAGCTGGCCTGAGAGCAGTTAAAAGCAGGCTGCTGGGCAAAGGCGTTATACGCGGGTAGCGCCATAATAGAAGCCAGGGCCATAACCCTGAATTTGCTACCAGCACTTTGAAAAAGGCTTTGAAAATGTTTACTCATAAGTGTTCTTTAAGTTGACAATAAATACTTATCGTTTAAAAGTGCATTCGATTTCAAGGGACACAGCAAGGCCATTTCCAAGTATTCAAATGATCAAGTAAGAGGGGTAAAATAAACGGGCGATGTAGTTGGCGTATAGCGGTGCAAATCTAGGCAATCGGCAAATGCAGGAAAATCATAATTTTTCGATCCTCTACATTTATTTTGACGCTAACGATATATATTATACGTTCTAAGGAAATGCGAAGTAGTTGTATAGAAAAAAAGACGACGCACAAATAAGCATCGTTTAAATATAATAGAAACACAGGTTAAAGTTATCCTGCTCCTTAGTAAGCAATTGAAGCGACTTTCTTTTTAGTGGGCTTTCTTGGCTGCTTGGCATTGTCTGCGAAGGCAGCAATCACATACTGGCTGCTTTTTTGGCACATAAAAGAGTTGCCGGCAAGCACGATGTTAATGCATTTATCAATCTCCATAGAGTCGTTGTCCTTTGCAATAAAGCCTGTTACAGCATGGTTTCCAAAATGCCTTAAGAGTTCAACATCAAAAATTTCATACAATACAATCACCGGCACCTGTGGTCCGGCAGCAAGTATTTTTTCAGTCAAAAAAGTGGTTAGCGCAGGGCTTTCCCGGTTAAGGCCTAAAATGACAAGGTCCAGTTCAGTACCCAGCACTAGATCATGGATCGTTTCCTTCGTGTAGGCAGTTTGGTACTGACTAGCGGGCAACAAATTTTGCAGGTAGGCCTGTACACCCATGCATGATAGAGGTTGGAGGTCGATGACAGCAATGGTTGACATTATTGATTAACAGGTTGTGTGATATTGTTTTAAGTCTGGGCCAGATATAAATATACGAAATATAGTAAGATCTTATTTTATGGTTGACCTATTAAGATTGAAAGTGCCTGCAAAAAAATATTCTCCCGGCATTTGCCGGGAGAATATCTGCATTACATAACGGTTCTATCTAAATCGATAGTGGCTTAGTCGCGGGCAAGAACAACTTTATAGAAGATTCCTGCTAGGAAAGCGCCTGCTAGCGGGGCGACAATAAAGAGCCATAGCTGCTGGGTAGCCCATCCACCTACAAACAATGCTTGGCTGATACTGCGGGCAGGGTTAACGGATGTATTAGTGACTGGGATACTGATCAGGTGTATCAATGTGAGGCCCAAACCGATGGCAATCCCTGCAAAGCCAAAAGGCGCAGAAGGGTAGGTGGAGCCCAGGATGATGATCAGGAAAATGAAAGTCATCACAAATTCTGTCAAAAAGGCCGCACTCATGCTGTAGCCCCCTGGCGAGTGGTCCTCATATCCGTTAGCGGCAAAATCCCCGATCTGGCTGCCGTTGCCTGTAACAATTACGTACAGGACAGCCGCCCCGGCAATTCCGCCCAGGACCTGCGAAACAATATAGGGAAGCAAATCTTTGCCCTCGAACCTGCCCCCGGCCCAAAGCCCCAGCGAAACTGCCGGGTTCAGGTGCGCCCCGGAAATGTGGCCCAAAGAATAAGCTATTGTCAGCACAGTAAGACCGAATGCAAGCGATACACCTAAAAGGCCGATGCCTACGTTTGGGAAAGCGGCTGAGAGGGCAGCGCTTCCGCACCCGCCCAGCACCAGCCAAAAGGTGCCGATAAATTCTGCAACGTATTTTTTCATAGTCAAAGGTTGATTTATATTAATAGAGGGTATCAGAGCTTTCTGGCAACATACACCAGCGATAGCAGGATTGTAAATACCAGCATCGTTGCCCAATCCTTTTTGTCAATGCCCGTCGGCTGCTTATTTGTAGTTTTTTCCATGATTAGGTGTGCGTTAAATAAAAAATAGGTAGCGGGCGGCTACTAGCCGCCCGCTACTGAAAGCATTATTTAATAACGGCTACCTTGTGTGTGCTGGTAGTGCCGTCAAGCAGTGTTACTGTGACAGTATACATCCCCTGTTGCAGCCTGGTAAGATCGATCCCTTCGGCAGCGATTTGTCTGCTCTGGTAGACCTTCTGGCCGCTGACGTTATGCAGGACAACCTCTTTAACCTGCTCGTAGTTGCGGATCAAAAGCTTGTCTGTTGCCGGGTTTGGATAGGTAGCCAGCAGCGCATGTACATCCAGGCGGACATGACTGATGCTGCTGTAGGCAAAAGTTTCATCGGCATCGATCATCTTCAAGCGGTACAGGTTCTGGCCATTCACCGGGCTGCTATGCTCAAATGAGTAGTTCACCCTTACAGTGCTTTCGCCTTTTGCCAGTACAGTGCCTATTTTCACCCAGTTCTTTCCGTTTACGCTGTGCTCCACTTCAAAACGGTCTGAATTCGTCTCATCGGTCGTTGCCCAGGTCAGGATAGTACGCTGCTCACGCAGGCGCGCCTGGAAGCTAGCCAGGGTAACCGGCAGCGGGTCGCTCCATTCCAGGCTATAAATGGCTGGTGGCCCCTGAACGCCTGCAACATCGACGTAAGCATACTCAAAGGAGGTATTGATATCACCAACGGTTGCTTCGGTAAACTGCACCTGCAATTTCAGCGGGTCGAAGTTTCTGATCTCAGCGCCTGCTACCACTGGCTGCCCGTCATAGAGCAGGATGGTATTGGTTGGCAAGGTAGTGATCACAACGGTTTTACCGCCTAGCGAGCCGCCCCCTGGCTGGTCTTCGAAGTCAGTTCCGCTCAGCTCAGGCAGATCACCGCTCAGGTTGATAATCTCGTCCACTTCTGGTTGCTCTATAATGCGGTGGTACGGATCGGCCTCTGGCGCTTTCTGGATACCAAAGTTGGCGTTGGTCACATCCGTATTAGATACGGTCACACCTGTCAAAATACCGCCAACGGCAGCATCGCTTCCCACGCCCGCACCCAGGTTTTCACCTGTGTTCATCCAGTCAGCTGGCAGCGATGGGGTAGCCGAACCGCCAGGTGTTTGGTGCAATACGATGTCGTAGGTAGCGGGGTCAACAAGTCCAAAATCATATGCGCCGTTAGCGCCAACCGGTACAGTGGCCAGCACCGTGCCGTCGCTGCCGAGCAGTGATACGAACAGGCCTGTTGGTATAGGCTCCTGTGAAGTCGTGTTTACACTCACATCAGTAAGCCCGTTGGCATCATGGAAGACATTGCCCCGAAGTGCGACTTGCGGCAAGCATTCTGCGGCAGGGCGGATGCTGACAGGCACCGACTGTACAAGCTGGCATTTAGAGACTGCATCCGTGATTGTTACCTGATAAGTACGGGCAGTGCCTGTGCTTACGGTTGGGTTAGCCACAAAGGCGCTGGAAAGTCCGATAGCCGGGCTCCATACGTATTGATAGGTACCGGTAGAAGTTACATTCAATGGCAGCTGCGCGCTTTCCCCTTCACAAATAGCCAGCGGTGTGCTGCTTGCTGTAATCGTGTTAGGGCTTACCACTACAACTACCTCTTTGAAGTTGCTGCAACCGGTTGCAAGGTTTGTCTGCGTTAACCGGTAAGTTGTCGTTGCAGCAGGCGCAATGGTTGTTGAAGTTGCATTGGGGCTGGCCACACCAGCCGTTGGGCTCCACTGCCAGGTAGTACCGGCAGCAGGGGCGCCGACCAGGCTCAGGGTGGTGTTGCCACCCACACAAAGCGAAGTATTACCGCTAATGTTGAAAGCAACGGGCGTGTTTACAGTAACGACTACCTGGTCAGTGCTCGTGCAGCTTGCAGTGGTCACAGTTACCTGGTAAGTTGTTGTTGCAGCCGGCTTCACTGTTGGCTGGGCCACGTTGGCAGCGCCAACAATGCCAGCACCAGTCCATGCGTAGGTAGCGCCTTCAATGGCTGTTGTACCGATCTGCGTGGATTCTCCAGGGCAGATGGAAACATCGCTTCCAGCGCCAGCATTCGGGGTTACTACCAGCTCATCAGTGAAGGTGCAACCGCCTGGAAGCGTTACTGTTACCGAGTAAGTGGTGCGCTGGCTTACTGTGGCAGATGGGTTTGCAGCGGTGGCACTGTTTAACCCAGTTGATGGTGACCACAGGTAAGTTGCGCCAGCAATCGGCGCAGGGTTGCCATTTGCGCCAAAACCAATAGGCACAGCTGCCGCAGAACATGCTGTTGCATCGTTAAGCGTCACAGTAGGAACTGGGTTGACGGTAATAGTCACCTGATCGACCATCGGTGCAGTACAGCCCGGGTAGCTAACCTGCAAACTGTAAGTCGTCGTCTGGGTAGGGGTTGCAATTGGGTCTGCACAGGTGGTGCAGCTAAGCCCTTCGCCTGTCCAAAGATAAGTTGCCCCTGGTTCTGCGGCCCTTCCCAGCTGGATGGTTTCCCCCTGGCAGATCGTATCGGCCCGGCTTGCATACTCTCCTGGCGTCAACTCGTTTTTCAATGTCACTTCGTCTGTGGCCGAGCAGCCGGAAGCTGGGTCGGTAACAGTTACTTTAAAGGTTTGGCTACCTGTTGCAGAGAACTGTACCTGGGGTTGTGGCATGTCAGGCGTTGTCCCATTGGTCCAGGCAGCGCCCGCAGGCTCCCATGCGTAGGTCCAGTTGGTACCGGCCGGCGCTGCTGCGCCCAGCGTAACTGTTGCGCCATTACAAACAGTGCGGTCAATGCCCGCATTGGCTGTTACCTGCGCTACACCAACTTTTACCGTATCGATGGTCTTGCAACCAAAAGCGGCATCCTCGATTTCGACGATATACTCCTGCTCGGAGGTCAAAGTCGCTAACGGGTTGGCAGCTGTCGTGTCGTTAAGACCGGTAGCCGGCGACCATCTGTAATTAAAGCCGCCACCGACCAAAGAACCGATCGCTGTCGGGCTGTTATAGCAGGCAATTTTATCATCCAGGACAACAGTAGGCTTGGTTGCACCGGCAGGGTTAATATCGATGGATTCTGAGCAAACCAAAGAGGCATCATATTTATTTGTAATCGTCAAAGTGATCGTGGCAGGGCTGCTGGTCAGCACACGGACTTCTTTCGCGGTGGCATTATCGACCAGGTTGGCCGGGCTCCAGCGGTAGTTCCAGTCTGTGGCGCCTGCGTGACCGACTGGCGCTAAACGCAGCTGCTCACCCGGGAACACCTTAGGGCACCCTTGTTCAGAGATTGTTTCAATCTCAACGTCACAACCGCCACCGCAAACAACGATACTTACATCCGAAGAGCAGGAAACCCCGTTCAACGTCACTGTGCGGCGGAAGACAGTAGTGCCTACATTGCTTTTCAGGTAGGCATCTTCACCGCCATTCCGGGTCTGCAAAACCGCTCCGTTACCACTGACAATGCTCCATGCATAAACGGCCTGGGCGCAGTTGTCAAAGCCTTCATGGGTAACCCAGCGCGGGCCGCACTCGGTATCATCGGTATCAGAAGTTTCCGAGTTCAATACGGCAACTTTTACTTCGTCGACAAAGCTGCAACCGCTTTTGACTGCTGTAACAGTGTAGTTCACCGAGCAGTCAGGAAGGCCTGATGAGCCGGCCGTAAATATAGGGCGGGCCACATTGGTCGCATTCAGGTATTGGCCCGGCGTCCAGGTGTAGGCATAGGTAGCGTCAGTTATATTGCCAAGCTGCACGGAAGAGTTGATACAGATCGTGCGGTCTGCACCTGCAAAAGCAGCTGTGTTACCTGGGGCGTTGACGGGCAGGACGATCACATCATCGAAGGTCGAGCAGGTTGTGCCATCCTTTTTGGTAACCGTTACCGTCAGGCGGTAAACACTGGATATGGCAGGGTTGGCAATCGGCTGGGCGCAGTTCGTGCAGCTCAGGCTGCTGATATCGCTGCCCGACATACGCGTCCAAGCGTAATTGACTGATGGGCTGGCAACGGGCGCTGTTCCCAGCTGCACGCCACCGCTTCCCTGGCAAAAGGATTTATCAGTACCTGCGTTGGCTGTGGCAGGTACGATGGTTACCTGGTCGGTATCCACGCAGCCCGAAGCGTCTGTAACCTTTAAGGTAAAGGTTGTTGCCTGTGTAACGGCCGGAGTTGTAAAGGCGGCAGCAGAGCCTACCAGCGTGCCCCCGTTGGAGCTTCCCTGGTACCACTGGTAGCCAAAAGTACCGCTTCCACCTGTGGCTGAGCCTGTAAGCGCAACCGTGTTATTGCCGGTACCGCAAACGTACCACTGCGGGCCGTTGGCACTGGCAACCGGCGCTGCATTAGCCCCGATGTTGACCACAGCTACCTGGGAGGTGCCCACAGAGTCAAAGCGGCAAAGCGAGCTTTTGGCCAGCACGATACGGCGGTAGTAAAGCGTCTCGCTGGATGATAGCGGCTGCAAATCCTTGAAGACTTCCCCTTCCACATTTGTCCACGGGCCCGAAGCACTAGTTGCTTTTTGCCACTGGTAGCCGATGGTGGTGCTATAACCCGATGGGGCTGTTACACCCACCGCATTGCCAGTAATTATATCCGGGATACCCAGGCTGCAAGCTGACTGTGTCAACTGGCCCAGCGTACTGGGGGACACAGCGAAGCCATTCGGAAAGGGCTTCTCGGTCAGTTTGATTAAGAACGCCTCATTAACACCGGTTGCTGGAAAAGCATCAGTTAAATTATAAACACACTCGTTGGGGTCAGCGTCCATGGACTGCTGAAAGTAACCCGTCACAAGCACTTCGCCTGCCACATCAGCAGAAAGGTAAAAAGCCGATTGAATACCAGGTCCCCCAAATGCTTTCGCCCACACGACATCGCCGGCTGCATTCATTCTGGCAACATACATGTCTTGCCCGCCTACAAATGGCAAGCTGTATGAGCCAAACGTTGAAGTGGCGGCATCAAAGACGCCACCCAGATACATGCTGTTGTCAGGGCCTACCTTTATGTTGCCAATGCCTACCCCTGATTTTTTTGCCCATACCCTGGTGCCGCTGCTATTAAGCATAACCAGGTTAGTGGTCGCACCGACACCACCAGCATACACATTCCCGTTGCCGTCTGCGGCAATACCGCGGAAACTAATTGCATCAGTGGAAAGGTTCGACCAGATTGTTGTCCCGTTAGCGTCCAGCTTGATGGCATATGCGCCAGCGCCGGGCAGGGTTGCCATTCCAGTAGTAGCCGCGCCTGCTGCCCCGCCTACATAAATGTTACCAGCCGCATCCACATCCAGTGAACTCGTATTGTCGGCGCCAGCCCCGCCAATGCGCCTTACCCATTGGAAGGCCCCCGCAGGGTTTAGTTTGGTGACAAAACCATCGGAGAGTCCGGCAGAAGTGATGCTTAGCGAACCAAATGTGGCTGTGCCTGCTTCTATGTATCCAGAAAGGTACAGGTTGCCAGCCGCATCCAGGTTCATATCATAGGCGTATTCGGTACCAGGACCACCCATCCTTTGCGCATACACAAAGTTACCGTTCGCGTCCAGCTTTAAAATATAGCCGTCTCCCAGGCCATTTGTTGACGACAGGTTGTGGACACCAGGGCCGGGATTAAAGTCAGCTATTCCGCCCAACTGGCCGCTGGAATAAACGTTGCCGGCCGCATCGACTTTGATACCGTATGCGGTAACGCCAGCAGCCGGGTTGCCAACCTGTTTTGCCCAGATATAATTACCATTAGGGTCAAGTTTGACAATAAATGCGCTTGGGTTGGTAACAGACCCGACAAGATTGGCCACACCGGGCCCTGGGTCAAAATCAACGGTTCCTTGGAAATAACCGTTTACATACACATTGCCGGCCGCATCAGTGTCCACGCCGTAACCTAGCACACCACCACCGGCCGCATTTTCCTGGAACATCTTTGCCCATTCCATGCCGACCTCCTGGGCCCGGGCTGTAAAGGCGCCAATCAATAAAAAGATAAACAGCACTGCTTTTTGCAGCATGCTTGTAAGCCTGCCACCACGCACGGAGCCGGCATAGCTATGCCGCCCCCTTGCTGTGGTGCAGGTGTTTCGTACCTGTTTTCTCATAGTACTGGTAATTTTTGGTTTGAAATTGGTAAGTAGCTTCGCTTGCTAGTTTGCTGCCTTATCATTGCATAGCTAATAGATTGAATGCGTTAAGGCAGCAGTGGAAAGGCAAACCTAAGGGAAGCCGTGAGGGTAAAGGATTGGGTCCATAAATTAGTGTTACGTGAAAAAAAATAGTCATCAGGCAGCACATTGCCGCCCGATGACTGGAAGCGTTACCTTGTAACTGCTACCTTGTGTGTGCTGATAGTGCCGTCAAACAGGGTCAAGGTTACAGTGTAAAGGCCTGGCATTAGCCGACTAACATCAATGCCTTCTGATGTGAGCCCCTGACTGCCGAAGACTTTCATGCCGCGCTGGTTGTGCATAGCAACTTGCTTGATTTGCTGGTGCTCGGTAATATGGAACCTATCCGAGACCGGGTTAGGGTAGACAGAAAGGCGGGTAAGCTTAGCAAAAGTCACATTACGCACGCTGCTATACGCAAACGTTTCGTCTTTATCTACCATTCTCAGGCGGTAGAGGTTTTGTCCGCTAAGCGGGCTGGCATCAACAAAGGAATACTCGCGGAGTACCACGCTTTCTCCATGCGAAGAAAGCATGCCGATCTTGTTCCAATCCTTGCCGCTTGCGCTGCGCTCGATTTCAAAACGGTCCGAATTGACTTCCTCGGTTGTTGACCAGGTAAGCCGGGCTGTATTGTTTTCCTTTTGCGCATCGAATGCTACCAATTTAACAGGTAATGGGCAGTCAACAATAACCGAAATCGTGGCGATTGATTCCAGCCCATTCCCATCTGTAATCACATAGTCCACAAATGTAGTGTCACTGAAGCCCGCTTCCGGGGTGAAAGTAACAACCCCAGTGAGAGAATCGACCGTGTACTGACCCTGATCGTCGATGGTCAAGCTTGTAACGCGTTCCAGTGTGCCTGGTGTTAGAAGGCGCACACTTGTGGC
>NZ_AUAS01000026.1 GCF_000428845.1 Dyadobacter alkalitolerans DSM 23607
GTGGCTGTTGCACAACTCGGCAAAAAAACAGCCTTAGGCTCTTCCATAACTGCCTGGATTTTCGTAACTTCAGGAATGCAAGGAAGAAAAAATTACTCCGAAAAGCTCTTTTTAAGCTTCCAGTTATCCGAGCGGATTCCAAAGGATAATTTTTATAGGAGGCTCAGAGAGACTCTGGATCTACAATCCATTTACAGCGATACGCATGATCTGTATGGTCGCACTGGAAATCCATCCATCGACCCTGTCGTATTTCGCCCGGCGACCCGGTTCAAATTGACGCTTACAGGTTACCTCGAAAACATAACGTCTGATCGCAAACTCGTTGAGCACTGTTCTATGCGGATGGACATTCTTTACTTTTTGGGATATGACATAGATGAACAGCTGCCCTGGCATTCGACCATCAGTCGCACTCGCCAACTGTATCCTGCTGCTGTTTTTGAAAGTTTATTTAATAAGGTCTTTACCTTGTGTGTTGATAAGGGCATGGTCAGTGGACATACCCAGGCCATGGATTCTGCTCCGGTTAAAGCCAACGCTTCAATGGAAAGCCTTGAACTGAAAAGACCTTTTCAATCTATTGAAAGACACTTCGAAGCCTTAGATAGCGAAAACCAAGAGCCAGTAATCGCTGCCACAGCTTCGACAGTGGGGTTGATCACAGCTCCACAGCACGAATTGAACCGTGTGAAACATGTCCATGATAAACTGCGTAAAAACCCGGTCGGTGCCAGCGGCGCTTCTCACGAAAAAGCCCAACTCTTCAGTAATAAGACGCATTACAGTCCTAATGATCCGGATGCACGTATTTCGGTAAAACCTGGTAAAGCAAGAAAGCTTAATTATCACTGCAGCATGTCGGTAGATACTGCCGAAGGTGTAATCAGTCACATTCAGGCTGATTTTGCAGATGGACGAGATAGTCAATACTTGCCGGCAATGACTGTCAAAGTTCAAAATCGACTTAAAGCGAACGAGCTTCGGATGACTGATCTTTTAGCTGATGCCGGCTATTCTAATGGACCTAACTATGAATTTTTGGAGCTAAGAAACATAACCGGATGGATACCAGTTTTCGGTATGTATAAACCAGAAAGAGAAGGCCTGATTTACGATAAGGAAAAAAATCAGTTTATCTGCGCTATGGGTAAAACGATTCCTTTTAAAAATTTTGAACAGACTTCAGATGGACGCTTGCTAAAGGGTTATCGAGCATCACGAAAAGACTGTTTACCATGTGTATTAAAAGATGCGTGTACTCCCAAGTCCCCGTTTAAAAGAATACAAACTACTGCATATGATGAGCACTACCGCCGAGCCCATCACAGGCAGTTAAGTAAACGAGGTTACCAGATGAAGCGATTACGCCAAAGTACAGTAGAGCCAGTCTTCGGTAGTCTGGTTTATCATTATGGATTGAAAAAGATTAATGTGATTGGTAAAGCCGGAGCCCATAAAGTTATGCTGATGGCCGCAACATGCTTCAACCTGAAAAAATACCTCAAATCACTTACAAGAAGAACTCAAAAAAGTGAAGCATTAGAGGATACAAGGCCCATTATTCGCAGGTACGTCCGCACTTCTCCTATTTTTCCTGTCTTTTCCCACGCATTCTAAGAAAGATCAGACAATCAGAGATTATGGCAAGTTCATGATCAGTTGTGCAACGGCCACCACCGTTTTTATGAAGGAAAAGAAGGGTTAAGAGATCCATTTTATCAGCATCCAAAAAATATTTAGCCATGAAAAAAAGTACAAGAATGCTGCTGGGGATAAGCATAGCGCTTATCACAGCAGCGAGTTTAAATTTCACAATAGGTAACCGTTTTCATCGCGGCCAATGGGGCCACGGATGGGGCCGTGAAGGAGGGCCACATTACGGACACAGTGACTGCGGCGATAGTCATTCTTATCGGGGTGATGATCGGATGAAGGAAAATTCGTCGCGGGAGCCATCCGGTGCAGTTAGCCCCTAAATCCCCTGAAGGGGACTTTCAAGCGTGATGAAAAAGTCCCCTTCAAGGGATTTAGGGGCCCAACACGCGTAAGCAATTTTTCAACATTAAATTCAAAACAAAATGTGCAATAACAGATTTGGACACCGTGGTCAGGGAATGCGCCATGAATATTCAGGAAAACAATTTGGCGGCAGCCATAACTATCGCGTGCCAGTCAACATCGCGAAAAACGATACGAACTATGAACTGATGGTGTTTGCACCTGACAGGGCGAAGGAGGATTTTAAGATCAGCATCAAAGGCCACGAGTTGACCATTGCCTATACATCAAACCAAGAAAGAGAGGATAACCGGAACTGGATCCGCCATGAATTCAGCAAAACTTCTTTCGAGCGATCGTTTGTGATTGATGAGACAGTAGATTCAGACAACATTGTAGCTGAGTACATCAATGGAATCCTCCATTTGAACCTGCCTATCATTCCCGGATTGGAAAAACCGGCACAGGAAATTCGGATCAGCTAATTAATAGGTGTTTAAAAAATGGCCTCTGCCGAAATGCAGAGGCTTTTTGGTTATTTTAATGTCCGCTTATTGCCTTTGGAGTCTATGGCGGTTGCCTGCTCGGCGTAGGCGGGCAAGAATAAAGTATGCGAGGATTGCGACAGGAATGATGAACCGTATCCCAGCTCCTCCCTCCTTGTTTTCCCGCCTTTCAGTTTTAATAGCACCGTCGTTTCATTCGGCATCAGCGCGTGCTTTTTAGTTTCTTTGCGTAGCTGGTGAAAACACAACGAATCCCTGTTTTGTGAGGTGGCCGCGATCCAGTTATCGCCGGAAGATGCTAATTTCACCAACCCTTTTGCATTGCCCATGGCAGCATAACCGCCTTGCGCCAGGCCTAATGGCTTGAAATTACCCTTCCCATCCCCTTTCAGGACCAACCCGTAAAATGCGTCGTATCGCCCTACCGAAACTTCCGACCCGTAATCATTGCCGGTAAGCAGCACATCCAGGTTTCCGTCCTGATCAAAATCATCGGCGATCATGCCGAAAATCGGTGCGACCTGTGCCTGGATTGGGAGCTCGCGGACTGCGAATTTACCATTGCCAAGATTTTCTATATAACTACTTTTCATCCACGTAGCGCTTACATGCAGGGCGTCTTTAAGCTCTTCGGGTTTTAAGATTTCGGGCAAGCTTACCTGGGCAAACTTGTTATATTCCTGAAAACGCTGGCGCACCTGAATGATCTGCTTGCCCATATCATCCCTCGTATTGTAGGGAAACTCTTTGTAAGTCTTGTCGTCTGCGCGATAGTAAACGGTTGGTATGGCATCAAAATAGCCGTCATTGTTAAAATCTTTAGCATACATGCTCACCGGTTGTTTCTCGGAAGCACGCGCCAGTGAATTGATCCCTAAATTCCCGGCGATGTAATCCATATCCCCGTCGTTATCGAAATCTCCTGCCGTAAGGCTTCCCCACCAGCCTTTCTTGTCTTCCAGTCCCGAGGTCGCTTTTGCAAATTTGCCTTTATTATTTTTAAAGAAAGTAATCGGCATCCATTCCCCCGCAACGACCAGGTCGACCCAGCCATCATTGTCATAATCAGTCCATAATGCGTCGCATACCAAACCAATGTTGACAAGATCCGGAATGACAGCCTTGGTTGCATCCGAAAATTTCACGGTGCTGCTTTGTGAATCATTACGCAGAATGTGACTCGAAACGGGCTTTGGATATGCACCAGACTCCACCCGGCCACCGATAAAAAGGTCCAGATCGCCATCTTTGTCATAATCGACGGCTTTTATGCAAGAACCATTCACCAGGAACTGCGGCAGAGCGGCTGTATCCAGGCTGAATTTACCTTTGCCATCATTAGTATAAAGCAGCGTTTTAAGGCCCGGCGTGCCTGCCCGTATTTCATAGCTTCCGCTAACCACGCACAGGTCGAGATCTTTATCATTATCCGCGTCAAAAAGCAAAACGCCCATGTCTTCTGTGTCCTTCGTGACGCCTTCCAGGCCGGGAAGTAAATCCGTAACCTGGAACTTTCCATTGGCTTGTTGCAACAGGAAGCGGCCTTTGAAGTTCATTGGACCGCCAATAAAGATATCGTCCAAGCCATCCCCATTCACATCACCGGCAGCCAAAGCAGGACCGAATTGTGACATTTTATGCGGAAGCAGTTTTTGTATATTAAAATCGATAACGTCGGTTTCCTGGTGCCTGTATGGAAGATTTATGCTGGATGTAATGTCTGTAAAAAGCGGGGTTTCAGAGTTTTCATTCTGATGTGATTCGATGATATTCTTGGCATCGGCTTCGTTGAATGTAAGCACCTGATTCGCTTTGACATCCTTCATGATCTGCGACTTGCCGCCCGGCCAGGTCACTTTTACATGGTCCACTTTTCTGGTTTTGCCAAGGCCAAAATGCACATATGGCTCGATGGTGGACAAATAACCTCGGTAAGGTGAATTCTCGGAAATCTGGTGCATTGTATCTGCATACATAATCTCTGCAATCGCGCCGATTCCTTCTTTGTTATAACGCGTCCCTTTGAATGCAATCCGTAAGTAATTGCTCTCTTCGGGTTTGAGTTGAATGCTGTTGTTCCGGTAAACAAATGCGGAATCGTTAATGTTGTTCACCACGAAATCGAGGTCGCCGTCATTATCGAGATCGGCGTAGGCGGCACCATTGGAGAAACTTTCTGTTTCGAGGCCCCATTGCTCCGAGACATCCTGAAAACCGAGGTTTCCTTTATTTTTAAATGCAAAATTGGCAATCTTGATAGTCGGAATGTAATCCAGCATCATCATAGGCTCCATCACGCTCGACACTTCGTTCCGGTAAGCGATGAAATCGAGATCGGTAATGTCTTTGGGAAAACCATTGGTAATGATCATGTCCCGCATGCCGTCGTTATCGAAGTCCGTGACCATGGGCGTCCAGCTCCAATCAGTTTCGGCCACGCCGCTCAGCAGACCAATTTCGCTGAAAACAGGACTTTTGCTCTTGCCATCTACGGATCCTAAATTAAGCTGCAACGTGTTTCTTGCCACCTGGTATTGGTAACCAAAAAGCTCATTGTTCTGGTAAGTGACGTAGCTGTTCGCCGGCGTCATCATTTTTTTCCTGCGGTTGGTGGCTGGCATCATGTCCACGGCAACCAGATCTACCAAACCGTCGTTGTTAATGTCGGCCACATCATTGCCCATCGCTGAATGGGAAGTGTGCTTGAATGAGGATGCTGCTTTGTCTGTGAATGTTCCGTTACCATTATTAATGTAAAGCAGGTCATTGGTCAGATAGTCGTTTGTAACATAGATATCCTTGTACCCATCCTGATTGATATCCGTTACATTCACACCCAAACCATAACCTTCTATAAGGATCCCCGCCTCTTTTGACACATTGGTAAACACGGGATGATTTAATTTTTCGTCCCAATCGTTGCGATATAACCGGTCAGTTCTTTTTGATGATCCGTCGACGATCTTTTTGTGGTATTTGTTGGGAAAAGTGTTGTCGTCCATCTCGTTAACGAGCAAAAAGAGATCCAGATCGCCATCATTGTCATAGTCCAGAAAAGCGGCGTTGGTGGTGTGTGTAGTGTCTGCAACTCCATATTCCTTACCCATTTCTTTAAAAACCGGAATGCCGTCCTTGCCCAGCCCCTGGTTTACGTAAAGCAAATTTTCACGCTCCTTTGCTACTTTCCTCACGGACGCGCAAACATAAATATCCAGCAGGTTATCTGCATTGATATCGATCAATGCCACGCCTGTGGACCATTTGTTCTTAGCTTCCACTCCTGCCTTCTGGGTGACGTCCTCAAACTTGAAATCACCTTTGTTGAGATATAATTTGTTTTCAACCGAATTTCCGGTAAAATAAACATCCGGGAGGCTGTCATTGTTGAAGTCGCCCAAAGCTACGCCCCCGCCATTGTACACATATTCGAACGACAGAATGTTCATTGTATCGTTTTCCGCAATCCGATTCGAAAACTCAATGCCCGTTTCATCGCTGTCAAGCTGGGTAAATGTTTTCAGTTTCTTATTGCAGGATGTGAGCAGTGCAGCAACGAAAAGTAGAACTAAGAAATGTTTTGGGGGTAAAATGGACTTCATTTGAAAAAAACAAAAGTGGGGAACATCTCGAAATTAATAAAAGGAGATGGTAAACAAATACCACCTCCTTTTATTAAGCAATTCTTAAAAATTAATAACCTGGATTCTGCACCAAAACGTCCTTACCAAGCAAGTCAATCTGCTCCTGAGGAACTGGCAGGAATTCATTTTTCTTCGCTGTAAATTTCGTTCCACCCAATGCGCCGCTCAACTTTTTGCCTTCGTAAGTAAGGTAAGCATTGATTGCTGAATCAGCGATTTCCCAACGCACAAGGTCGAAGAAGCGGTGGCCTTCGCCGGACAGTTCAAGTTTTCTTTCGAAACGAACTGCTGTGCGGGCTGCATCTTTGCTTGCGAAAGGCGCTTTGTAAGTTCCGATCACATAGTTAGCAGCAACTGCGCCATTAGCACGTTTTACAAAACTTTCTGGGTTAGCAGCACGTGTGCGGACAAGGTTCACATATTCTCTCGCTTTTTCCAATGATCCCACTTCGATCTCAGCTTCTGCTGCCATCAAAAGGACGTCGGCATAACGGATAATGTTCACGTTGATCGCTGTGTAACCTGGTGTCCATGAGCTGTTATCTTGCAATGAACCAATGTCAGATTTGTAATACGCATATTTTTTAGGCGTATATGGACCTGCATTTGGCTGGTTGCGGATCCAGTCGTTACCCGGGTGATCGATCCAGTCAAGGAAAGGAAGACCGCGACGGCCGATAGAGTGATCCAGACGTGGGTCAACAGGACCTGCATCCGGCGTGAAAGCGTCAGACGATTTCAAGCCCATATCTGTTTTCAACTCTTTGCCTGCCGTGTTGTAAGAACCGTCCAGATAAGGAAGTCCGCTCGCATCAGTACGGAATGAGTTACCCAGCTCAAAGCTCGGCTGGAAGAAAGAACAGCAGTTACCAGGACCATTAGGACCTGTGTTGTAAGGCCAGTTAAGGTCAAATTCAGGGTTTGCATTGTTTACACTTCCCGTGTTAGCAGCAGCCTGGATCGCGAAAACCGACTCAGAGTTGTTGTCATTAGCCGCTTTGAATGCATCCTGGAACTTTGGTACCAAAGCGTATTTTTTACCATTAGTTGTTTTACCATTGGCAATGATCAGGTCATAAAGCCCTTTTGCTTCGGTAAACTTCTTCTGATACATGTAGATTTTCGCAAGATAAGCCGCAGCCGCCCATTTGTTAGCGCGACCAGCTGCACCTTGTGTTTCCGGCAGGTTTTCATAAGCAAATTTCATATCTGCTTCGATCAGTGGCCAGATCTCTACTGTGTTAGGAACTGATTCAATGCCTGTTCCGTAGTCCTTTGTTTCATCTACAAAAGGAACATTGTTGAATCCTCTTTTCAGCTCGAAATAGTAGTGGCTTCTCAGGAAGCGTGCTTCACCACCGATTCTTTTCTTGTCGGCTTCTGTAACATCCTCCTGCGCAACACCGAGCAGCTTGATAACCAAGTTTGCACGGGCTACACCTTCGTAGTTCCCTTTCCATTTATCCAAAATTACACCTTGTGTAGTCTGATACTCAAAGCGCTGGATTGGGTTGATATCACTAAAATCCCCAGGGTCAGTTCCTTTGTTGGCATCACCTCCGCGAATACTGCCCCATACCCAGTTACTGGCGCTGGCCATACGGTTTGCACGTCCGTTAAGCTGTCCATAAACCGATACAAGCACACCTTCGATCCCCTTTTTCGTTGAAAGCTGCCCTTCATCCAGCTGTCCTGTTGCCGGAATGCTCAGAAAACTTTCTTTACAGGAGTATCCGACCAGCATGATCACTAATAAAAGTGCCAGTCCACCTTTTTTTGAAATATTGTTTTTCATTTTATTCATTTTTATCAAGATCTGTCTAAACCGATGTTTTGAAATAAGGCTTTTGTTTCTTCGATTTTAGAAACCTAAATTGATACCCAATGTGTAGCTTCTTGTGATCGGATAGTTACCTACGTCGATACCGAAGTTTGTATCAGCATTTCCACCAACACCCGGATCAAGTCCTTTGTATTTCGTCAGCGTGAACAAGTTGTTCGTTGAAGCGAATACGCGCAATTTCGACATGCGAAGTTTGCTCAATATGTTGCCTGGCAATGTGTAGCCAAGTGTGATATTCTGCATACGGAAGAATGTTCCGTCCTCAACATAGAATGAGTTTGACTGCGTGTTCGTACTGAAATTGGAAGTGCTTTCAAAGATCGGCGTATCTGTGTTCGTAGCGTTTGGCAACCATGAACCTTTTACACGATCACTAACTGCTGCTCCTGTAAATGATGGGTAGAAATCTGTAAACCATTTAGAAAGGTTGAAGATTTTGTTACCAACAGAAGTATACATGTAAGTTTCAACGTCAAATCCTTTGTAAGTCAATTTCAGGTTGATACCGCCTGTAAACTTAGGAACTGGGCTTCCCAGGTAAGTTCTGTCATCCGCATTGATCACACCATCATCGTTGATATCCTCATAACGGAAACGGCCAGGGCCTTTGCCATCCTGAGCTGGTGCACCGTCAACTTCTGCTTTGTCTTTGAAAAGACCCATCACTTTGTATCCGTAGAAAGAAGAGATTGCATAACCGATCTGGTTTCTGATTGGCTTGATACCGCGGAAATCAGGGTTAACTGTCAGGTAGTTGATACCTGGCGCAAGCGATTCGATCTTGTTTTTAAGGATACCGGCTGTGAAGTTAACTTCATAACCCAGGTCGTTAGTAATACGGCCACGGTTAATGATCTGCAAGTCAATTCCTTTGTTTGACATTTTACCAACGTTAACAGAAGGGGCAGCAGCATCATAACCAGCCGTTGCAGTGATCGGAACCTGGAACAAAAGGTCTTTAGTATCTTTCTGCCACAAGTCAATGATAACGTCCAGCTTGCCTTTCAGGAATGTTCCGTCGATACCAATGTTTTTGGTAACACTGGTTTCCCATTTAGCGCTTTTGTTACCAATACGCGTTCTGTAATAACCTTCTAATGCGCTTGAATTGGTTCCGTTCAAGTCATAAGAAGACTGGCCAAGGCTTGCACCGAATAAGCTGTACTGGTTGTTTGGATCCACGTTGTTAGAGTTACCCATCAAACCGTAACCTCCTCTAAGTTTAAGCTCTGTAATAAAAGGAACGCTTTTCATAAAGTTTTCCGAAGAAATTCTCCATGCTGCCGAGAATGCAGGGAATACACCATAACGGTTGTTTTCACCAAAACGGGAAGAACCGTCGCGACGAACAACCCCTGTCAGGATATAGCGGTCATTGAATGTGTAGTTGGCACGGGCAAACAGTGAGTAGAAATTAACTCCTTTATAGTAATCACTGAAAACCTGCTTGGAACCAACGTTATTCATGTTGATATAGTTGATATCCGTAGAGAATGGGTTCAAACCGGATGAATTCTGATTTTTACCAGCTCCTGTGTTCAATGCTTCCTGACCGAGGATTACGTCCAGACTGTGCAAGCCGAATGTTTTCTTGAAGTTAGCAGTGTTGGTCAATGTCCAGGCGAAACGGTGCCCCGAACCTTCATTGTAACCGAATGCGGAGTTGTTTTCAGAGTTTTCATATTGTAATCTGCTGAAACCTCTGTTTGCATAGTTCGAATACTGGGCACCAATGCTTGAACGCAATGTCAAGCCAGGAATAACGTCCAGTTCAATGTAGAAGTTACCAAATCCATTTCCGGCAAATCCAGCATTGTTTTTGAGTCCGTCTCTACGTGCAACCGGGTTTTGCGGGTTATTGAAGCCTTTTGAAGATGTTCCTGCATATCCGCCAAACTCGTCGTAAACCGGAATGATTGAAGGCATACGGAATGCAAAAAGAATGTCATTTTCATTCGCTGCAACACCTTGTCCGCCTGATCCCCCATCCTGACCTAATACTTGCAGATAAGTAAACTGCGCATTCTGACCGATTCTCAGGTTTTTAAGCACATCGAATTCTGTATTAACACGGAAAGCATAACGCTTGAAACCATTGTTAATCATGATCCCTTTCTGATCCTGAACGCTAAAACCAGCATAGAAACGGTTGTTTTCGCCACCACCTGAAAATCCAAGTGAATGTCTCTGCAAAGGTGCATTTCTTGTGATGGCATCATACCAGTCTGTTCCTTGCTTGTTAGCTTTAACCACCTGATAGATAGCACCACGTGTTGGATCTACATTGTATTTCAATTTTTCAGCTGCAAGGTCCACTTCACC
The DNA here is from genome assembly GCF_000428845.1 of Dyadobacter alkalitolerans DSM 23607. Classification (GTDB taxonomy): domain Bacteria; phylum Bacteroidota; class Bacteroidia; order Cytophagales; family Spirosomataceae; genus Dyadobacter; species Dyadobacter alkalitolerans. Next base: position 10,314 of record NZ_AUAS01000026.1, read on the forward strand.
AATTACACCTGTTTTTCCGCCTACGTTAATGTAGTCTGGCAAAACCGGTTTGTCACCCGAGCCATACTGTCCTTGCGCAATGTTGGTGAATTTTGGCAGAGAGTCACCTTGGAATGCATCATTCCGAATGGCCTGCCAAGTCCAGTCAGCCTGTTCCTGTGGCGTAAGCATAGTCTGTCCTTTTCCAGGAGTAGTTACCCCGAAAAGTCCATCATATGTAATGCTCAGTTTCTTAGCTTTCTTTGTTCCTTTTTTGGTTGTGTAAACGATTACACCGTTCGCTGCACGAGCTCCATAAATAGAAGCAGCCGCTGCATCTTTCAGTACGGTCGTTGTTTCAATGTCGTCAGGGTTAAGAAAATCGGTTGATCCTGTTGGCACCCCGTCCACAACGTACAATGGCTCGTTACCACCAAAAGCACCAAAACCCCTTACGCGGATCTGGCTGGTTGTTCCTGGCTGACCGTTTGTAATTACCGTCACACCCGCAACGCGACCTTGTAATTGCTGTTCAACGTTACCAGACGGGGTTGCTGTTAAATCTTTTGACTTAACTGTTGAAACCGCACCTGTTGTTTCTCTTCTGCTATCGATGGTGTAACCCGTTACGATAACCTCCTCTAGTGCTGAGATATCATCGTCCATCTGAATGTTGATGACACTTTGATTTCCCACACTCACCTCTTTTGTCTTGTAGCCGACAAAGCTGATCACCAAAGTGGTGGAATTTCCGACGTTGATGGAAAATTCACCATCGCCGTTTGTGTTTGTTCCCGTCTGGGTTCCTTTCACGACAACCGTGGCCCCTGGGATGCCTGTTCCGGCGAGGTCGGTGATCTTTCCTGTTACCTTACGTTCTTGTGCGAATGCAACAATTGCTGCGAAACTTAGCATGAAGGAGAAGAAGATGCCCCTGCCGGAGATCTTGTAGATTCTTTTCATAATACTCGGTTAGGTTAATAATTATTAAGCAGTCAAATCTATGATTATTTCCACAAATAATTGGCCGTTTTAGATTAATATTTTCTTGCAATGAAATAATAGTATTATAAAGAGATAAAATAATGTCATAGATAACCGACTTTTGAGTGTTTATTTACGCAAACGCATACAAAATCGTTAAGCCGCATATTGTACAATCTTAGTATTTCCACGCTACAACCTACTTTCTCAGAATGCTAAGGAAGATCCCACGGCTTCAATATTACTTTTTCCATATTTCTATTTGCCTCTGCCTTAGTAATCTGTCCTGCGGAACGGAAGGCTCGGGAGAATCCGTTGCCGAGGGGAAAGCACTGGCTGGAAAATATTGCTCAAACTGTCACCAGGTGCCCGATCCGACTCTTTTGGACAAATCAACATGGACAAATAATGTGTTGCCAGCTATGGCGGAGCAGCTTGGTATTGAGGTCCTGGAAGGAAACATTTACCTGCATAGCCAGCAATCTGCGCTCTCTTCCGCGGACTGGACCAAACTTGTACATTATTATCAAACCCTTGCTCCGGACACATTGCAAGTTCCTAACGGTTACAAGCACACGCAGGACTGGGCCGTATTTACATTGAGGCAGCCAAAAATTGAACTATCTGCCGTAAGCAGCACATTGTTAGTTGCAATCGATTCGTCCAGGCAACGCCTCTACACCAGCGACCTGGAAAACCCGGGCCTGTACACATCTGACCGCCTGGGACAACGCAAGCTGCTCACCACGCTTCCCTCCTCCGCCATCGACATTTGCTTTCCAACGCTAAAAAACCCAGAAATGGCGATCACATGCATGGGCGGCATGCGTGCCCTGGACATTACTAAGGGCCAAATATTTACTTTGGATAAAAAACGCGGCACCGAACCCGAAATGATATCGCAGGACCTCATCCGGCCGATCCAGAGCCAGCCCATCGATTACAACAAAGACGGATTACAGGACTACCTGGTCTGCGCATTCGGCCATAACAGAGGCGGTCTATACATTCTGAAACAGCTGCCGGACAAGCAAACTTCTGGCCATAGGTTCGAGAAAGTGGTGGTAAGGGAAATGCCGGGGGCAACGCAAAGCTATATACGTGACCTGAATAGTGATGGCTGGCATGATATTATGACGCTTTTTGCCCATGCAGATGAAGGGATCTGGGTTTTTATGAATGACCAGAAAGGAGGATTTATTGAAAAGAATGTGCTTCGGTTCCCTTCTGTCTATGGCTCAAGTAGCTTTCAGCTCGTTGACGTTACGCAAGACGGCAAGCCGGACATTGTTTACACTGCTGGCGATAACAGCGATTTTTCGAGGGTTTTGAAACCTTATCACGGCCTTTATATTTTTGAAAATACAGGAAACCTGACATTCAGGAAAAGCTATTTTCATTCTATTAATGGGTGCACAAAAGCCGTGGCATCAGATTTTGATCAGGACGGCGACATGGACATTGCGACCATTGCCTTTTTCGCGGATTTTCAGAAGAAGCCGCAGGAAGGATTTTTGTATTTTGAACAAACCGATGCAACGCCTAAGCAGAAAGCGAATTTCAAACCACACGCCGTGCCAGTGCATACGTATGGCCGCTGGATCTGTATGGATGTTGAAGATTATGACGGCGATGGCGACGACGACATTGTTTTGGGAAATTTTTCAAAAGGTTTTTTGAATCAGGAAAGCTTGAAGCCAACCTGGAATGTGCATATCCCTTATGTGCTGCTTGAAAACAAAACTTTGTCTTCAAAGTTGCAGTAGGCTAATCGTCTCTTTTCCAGTCTGCTGGCAGCAGGGATGAGAAACGATCGTTACCCAGATCGCCCGCAATCTCGAATCCCATGGGAATAGAAACCCATCCCGAAGGCGTAATGACCATATATCCTTGTGGCAGTGTGATTTGCGTGTAAGCGTAAGGCATATCCGAATACGGCGATCTTCCCTTTTTCTTCATATAAAAGACCTCCAACTGCGTGCCCGACACCACCAGTCGCTCGGTTACCAGTTCACCCGGCCGGATGAGCCTCATGCCGCGGATCTGCTCGATGCGGTTATGCAAATGATTGGCAATTGTGTTGTAACCATTTTGTGTCCGCACCGTGTTGAACCTGCGCATAGAATCGGGAATTGCCTGATATACTTTGAAACCTTCCTCCTGCAAACTGTCCGACACCATACTCGACAATAAATGCTTCACAGAGCCCTGATAAGCGATCTTTTGGTTAGCGCGCCATTGTTTTTTCTGTATGCTGTCTTTCGGCACCAGCAGTTCAAATCTCGTACTGCCACCATAAAACAGCTTTCCGTTGAAATAATCAAAATCGTCCAGGTCCTGATGAATGCGGTAACCTAATGCAAGGTTTTCAATAATCAGCGGCTTAGTCGTTTGCGCGGTCAAATGCTTGTCATCATCCTCCGAAATCCTTAAAACCTGCGGGTTAATGATCTTACATTGCTTGCTGAACCGGCTGTTTCCAAGCAGTTCCCGGGTGATAATCTTCAGGTTCCGCTCGCGTTTCTTATTCTTTTTAGCATAAACCGTAACGCCTTGCAGCTCCATTCCTTCTCTCAGCTTGAAAAGGACAGTCTTCACTCCCGGCTGCTCAAACCGCAATGTTTGTTTTACAGTCTCATAACCCAAAAACGAAACTGCCATTTCGAGATTACCAATGGACAAATTCGTCAGCCGGTAATTGCCATTCTCGTCCGCATTCGTTCCAATGGTGGAATTATTAATAAAAACATTGGCGAACGGAAGTGGCTTACCCGTTTTCTCGTCGGTCACCTTTCCAGTAAGCGTAACCATTCCGCCTTGCTGCGCATATACATAGCACAGACTGCAAACGGCCAGGACGACCGTCAACCAAAAACGATATAAGGCATTAGGTTTAAGCAAATTATTAGTCACGAGCATGTCAGAATCCGGCACTTTTACTTCAAATATAAAACGATGGACGCATACAGGCGCGCTGTTTGCTGAAATAGGCAAAAAAAGGCTGCTCCGCCAGGGAACAGCCTCTTCAATTATATTTATAAACGAATTATTTCAACCCAAGCTCCTCGCCTATTGCGCTCACTTTTGCTTTCAGGCTGGCATATACATTGTCGAAGTCTTCGTTTTTCTCCAGTGTAGCGCGCACACCTACGTAGAACTTAATTTTAGGCTCCGTCCCGGATGGGCGGCACGTGAATTTCGTTCCGTCTTCGGTGAAGAATTGAAGTACATTAGACGGTTCGATTCCCATTTCACCCGATGGAATTGAATGCGTGGTTCCGCTGGTAAAGTCTACCGTGCTCAATGCTTTGTAATCATCCATTCTGATCACAGGCGAGCCTGCCAATGTTTTAGGCGGATTGGCACGGAAATCGGCCATCATCTGCTGGATTTCATCGGCTCCGGTTTTTCCTTTTTTAGTTAAAGAAATGAGTCCTTCATAATAGAAACCAAATTGCTTGTAGATTTCCATCAACATATCAAACAGGCTCAACCCTTTGTCCTTCGCATAAGCAGTTAATTCCGCGATCATGGCGCAGGAAGCGATCGCATCCTTATCACGAACTGCGTCGCCAATCAGGTAACCATAGCTTTCTTCACCACCGCCGATGAACTGCTCGACGCCTTCTTTTTCACGGATAACCTGTGCAATGTATTTAAAACCGGTCAGAGTGTTATAACATTTCACATCGTATGCCGCCGCCATTTTATCAATTAAGTCGGTAGTAACGATGGTTTTGCAAACAAACTGGGTTCCTGTAAGCTTGCCGGCGTCTTTCCACGCATTCAAAAGGTAATAGATCAGCACACTGGCAGTCTGGTTACCATTCAAAAGCTGGATTTCGCCATGATGGTTTTTAACCGCAATTCCTACGCGGTCGGCATCCGGATCGGTTCCTAATACCAGATCTGCATCAATTTCCTTAGCTTTCTCAACCGCCTTGGACATGGCTTCACTTTCCTCCGGATTTGGGTAAACCACAGTTGGGAACTGGCCGTTTCCTTTTGGCTCTGCCTGCTCTTCAATCACCGTAACCGCCTCAAAACCCATTTTCGCCAAAAGCGCAGGAACCAATGTTACCCCCGTTCCGTGCAATGGTGTATAAACTATTTTAAGGTCCTTCTGACGCTCCAAAGCACCTTTTGAAATGGAAAGCGACAGAATATGATCCATGTATTTTTCATCCACGTCTGCGCCGATCTTAAAGATCTTTGATGCATCGCCGTCGAATTTCACGTCATCAATCGATGTAATTGCATTCACCTCGTTGATAATGTTGGTGTCGTGCGGTGCAACTACCTGAGAACCATCATCCCAGTATGCTTTGTAGCCGTTATATTCTTTGGGGTTATGCGAAGCCGTTACAACCACGCCGCTTTTGCAACCCAGCAAACGGATCGCAAACGATAGTTCAGGCGTAGGACGAAGCGCTTCAAAAAGATAAACTGTAATGCCATTTGCAGAAAAAATATCGGCGATGATTTTGGCAAATTCATCCGATTTAATGCGGCTGTCGTAAGCAATTGCCACTTTTATTTCTTCGTTCGGAAATGCCTGGTTCAGATAATTTGCCAAACCCTGCGTTGCGGTGCCCACTGTGTAGCGGTTCATGCGGTTGGATCCGATCCCGATAAGGCCCCTTAGCCCGCCCGTCCCGAATTCCAGGTCTTTATAAAATGCGTCTGTCAGTTCAGTATCGTTTCCTTCATCGATTAATTGCTGAATGGATTGTTTGGTATCGATATCATAATCACCGTTGAGCCAGCTGCTCACTTTGGTCATTACACTAGGTTCCAATTTTGCAGTCATAAGTTGATTGGATGGAATTAATTGAAAATATACTTTATGGATTGTTGAGTTACTTACTGATTTCCAGCTCTTCTTTCTCGGGTTGCTTGGCAGTTTCCTTAGCAGTTTTGTGGATGAGCTCGGCTACAAGCCCGGTCCAGCCGGTTTGATGGCTTGCGCCGCAACCGCGACCATTATCTCCATGAAAATATTCGTAAAAAAGAATGTGTTCATTGAAATTCGGGTCTTTCTGCATTTTCTGGTCAACGCCATACACGGCCCGGTTTCCATCTGCATCCTTTTTGAAAATATCAATCAACCGGCATGCAATGGCCACAGCTGCTTCCTTAATTGTCGCAAGATTGCCGGAATTCGTTGGATATTCTACCATAAAATCCTCGCCATAGTAAGCGTGGAATTTCATCAGGGAGTCAAATATGAGGTAATTTAATGGAAACCAGATCGGCCCGCGCCAGTTGGAATTCCCACCCATAATGTCTGTAAGTGCCTCAGCCGGAGTATAATCCACTTGCAGCACCTCACCATTGATATAAAATTTATAGGGATTTTCTTCATGGTATTTAGACAAAGCCCTTACGCCGTAATCGGAAAGAAATTCATTTTCGTCCAGCATCCGCTTCATGATCATTTTCATCCGGTGACCACGCAGGATGGATAGCAGGCGATTTTCCCCTTTACCGGACTCAAACCAGCGTGATATCAATCTCGCCAGATCCGGCCTGTTTGCCAAAACCCATTCTACACGCCGTTTGAAGACAGGCATTTTATCGAGGTTTTGCGGATCAAGGATCTCAACAGCAAAAAGCGGAATTAGCCCCACTATTGACCTGACTTTCAGCAATATACTCTGTCCATTAGGAATGTGGATCACGTCATAATAGAACTGATCTTCCTCATCCCAAAGGCTTATTGACGAATTTTTGCCTCCGATAGACTCCATAGCACCCGCAATGTGCAGGAAGTGCTCGAAAAATTTGGAAGCCATATCCTGGTAAACCGGGTGCACGAGGGCAATTTCCACTGAAATACGCAGCATATTCAGCGTATACATGGCCATCCAGCCTGTGGCGTCGGCTTGTTGCAGTTTTCCACCAAAAGGCATCGGCGTCGACCGGTCAAAAACCCCGATATTATCCAGGCCGAGGAAGCCGCCACTGAAAATGTTGTTGCCTGTATCGTCCTTCTGGTTAACCCACCAGGTAAAGTTCAGGAGCAGCTTATGGAATATTTTTTCAAGAAATTCAATGTCCCCTACTCCATTATTCTGTTCACGGTCAATCTCATACACTTTCCACGTTGCCCAGCCGTGCACCGGCGGGTTAACGTCCGAGAAATTCCATTCATAGGCCGGAATCTGCCCGTTAGGGTGCATATAATACTCCCGAAGCAATATTTCAAGCTGTCTTTTGGCAAAATCCGCATCCACCCTCGCCAGCGGGACACAGTGAAAAGCAAGGTCCCAGGCCGCAAACCATGGATATTCCCATTTATCGGGCATTGAGATAATGTTGGCTGCATACAAATGCTTCCAGCCTGAGTTCCGTCCCCATTTCCGTCCCTGGTTCGGTCCTGGCTGCGCCGGATCGCCCTTTAACCATTCGTAAACATTGTAATAATAAAACTGCTTGCTCCACAGCATGCCTGCATACGCCTGCCGCTGAATGGATCGCAGATCGGCATCCGCCACATCGCGCTGCAAATCGTCATAAAACTCGTCCGCCTCCCTGATCCTTTTTGCAAAAAGATCTTCAAAGCCGCCGAAAGGTTCTGAAATCGTATGGTTTACAAATCTTAATCTGAATGTAGTACTTTCGCCAGCCTTAATGGTCCGTGTGAAACGGGCTGCTGCCTTCGTCCCAATGTTATTCGGATTTACGGTCGAGGTCTTTTTATTGCTGACAATGTAGTCATTAATCCCGTCTTTGGGATAGGCTGTATTGTTCGCAGTTCCGTATAGTTTCTTGAAATTGGTCTCATTCTCACAGAACAACAGTTCGTCAGCCCCATCCAGATACAGGTTATATTTCCCGTGTTTACGGTGCGTAACCTCTATCAAACGGTTTGAAATGCCATTCATTATCGGCTTATAATTAAAAGCCTCATATCCCCACGACCAAGTATTTCTGAACATGATCGTTGGCAAAACCGTGATCGGAGCATCCTGGTCGCTGCGGTTGAAAACCGTTACCTTCATCATGATGTCCTCCTCATCCGCCTTGGCATGCTCAATGAAAATATCGAAATACTCATCATTCTCGAACACACCTGTGTCCATGATTTCATATTCCGGATCTTCCTTTCCGCGCCGGCCGTTTTCCTGACGTAACTTTTCGTAAGGGAAAGCGTTTTGCGGATATTTATACAACATTTTGGTATAAGAGTGCGTCGGCGTGCTATCCAGATAATAGTACATTTCCTTCACATCCTCGCCATGATTAGACTCACGGTTTGTGAGGCCAAAAATCCTTTCTTTCAGGATCTTATCTTTATGATTCCAAAACCCGAACGAAAAACATATATGCTGCTTATTGTCAGAAAAACCTCCGATTCCGTCCTCGCCCCAGCGATAAGCTTTTGAGAGTGCCATCTCGTGGGTAATGTAATTCCAGGCATCACCATTTCCACTGTAATCCTCACGAACCGTTCCCCACTGGCGTTCAGACAAGTAAGGTCCCCACTTTTTCCACCCTGTATTCTCTTTTTGCAGGCTAAGTCTTACTTTTTCCGCGCCGTGTGCCATTAATTTATATTTTTCTGAAAGGAATGAAAATCTCTGTGTAAATCTAAAAACTTAATCGGCAAATCATCACCGATCAGCAATTTTCACCTCAAACTGCAAGTGATTCCAGGTCATTATAGACGCTTACCTGATAGCTTACTTTGCCTGCATAAAATGCAGTCGTTTCAGCTGCCTTCTGTGCCGTTTCGGTCAATAATGGATGGCGTTCTGAGTGCAATAATGCTTCCACATCCGCTACATATTCTTTGAACATCAGCGGGTTAGTTAACACATAATATTTTCCATCCGAAGCATGAAGGACAGGAATTGGCTTCACTTCTCCTTCCGCGTTCATCCTGCCATATTTCGACCGCGCTGCTACATAATCTTCATCTGTCGACGCGAATACAATGTATTTCGAAGGTTTGCTTTTGGCATTCTCCGCCTTAATTTTCGCATCAAGACTATCCAGCAAAGTCCTTAATTGCCAGATATTTTTCCCGGAACGGATCCTTTCCCGGATCGACTGCCTCACTAGATAGGTAAGCGCATGCGTCACATTCAGCCCAATTTCAGCCATCTGCTTGAAAATGAATGATGTAGGCGACATTCCCGGGATCGTATTGGGGTCATGAAGCACGATGGTGCCTTCCGGCGTCAGAAATCCGTCGATACGTACGCAAACATCAATGCCCAATTGTTCAAAAACGGTTGCTATCACCTTTTGGATCTCCTGATTCAGTTCAAGCGTTGTGTCAACCGGAATGCGTTTGCGGCTTGCTCCGGGCTTATATTTTGCATTAAAATCAAAAACCTGCACCATTTTAATGACCTCGCTGGGGGGCAGGGCTAACGGTTTGCCGTTATCAAGCTGGATGCAGCCGCAGGAAAATTCCTGCCCGCTGATAAACTCTTCTATTAAAACCTGGTCTTCACCATTAGCGCTGCTGAGAACGACAGGTTCATTTGCTGTTGAGAAATAACTGTCCAGCACATCGATCAAGTTTGCCGGGTGATATATCATTTCACCATTCAAAACCAGTGGAAAACCGATTCCCTCATCAAGATTTGCCACTTTTTGTGCCCAAGCTTGTTTTTCCGATCCGCCCAGCGCAGTCCAGGTCGCGCCATCAAGCTCCACCTGGAAAAAGCATTGGTTCACTGCTGATATAAATTCTTCCAAAGAATCATCCTTCACAATAGCAACGCCGATAGACGAGCCCTGATGCGGCGCTTTAATGACCAACGGAAGCCCTAAATGTTTTTTAAGAACCTGAAAAAGAATTGGATACTCGTTTGGAATCCATTGATCATAGCGCAATGTCCAGCTCTTTTTCTGCTGGCCATTCACCAATGTGATCATCTCATTTTGAAGAATCTTATCAATTCCGACTGCCGAACCCATTAAACCGGGCCCGCTGTAAGGAATTTTATACCATTCCAATAAACCCTGGATTGCACCGTCCTCACAGTCAGGGCCGTGCATGGCCAGGAATACGAAATCGAAATGTTGCTTGAATTGTTCAGGGGATATTTCTACCCCAATTTCAGAAGGAACGGGCTCGTTGGCGAGCTCTGGATGGGATTCTATATAGGTTTTAAAACCAGTTTGCTGAATGCTTCGCGACGGATAAAACTCCCTGATCTCACTGGCGTACATAAGTGGTTTTTCCAGCAGGATAAAACGACCGAAACTATCCACAAAGACCGGAACTGGCTCAAAAAGTGATTTATCCAGGTATTCAAAAGCAGTTTTTCCACCAGCAAATGAAATTTCCCTTTCGCGGGAAGGTCCTCCGAAAAAAATTCCGATACGCATATTTTAATGTCAGGTAAAATCTTCTAAATCTTACGCGCAATATAACGTACTAATCGGGACGAATCAATTTCTGGCTGAAATGCCGGAAAATTTTAAATAAAAAAGCAGCTTTCCGTTCGGAAAAGCTGCTTTTGATAAAAATAAGGTTATAAAAACCGGCTTGTTTTAAGCCAATTCAGGGACATTCACAGAAACGACTTTGCTAACATAAGGAACAGCTTTGCGAATGGATTCTTCCAGACCTGCGCGGAATGTCATTGCACTCATAGGGCAGCTTTGGCAAGAACCCTGCAACTCCAACTTAACGACCAGATCATCAGTCAATTCCACAAATTTCACATCTCCACCGTCTGCATGCAAATAAGGTCGTACCGTATCGAGTGCCTGCTCGATGAGCTCTATTATTTTTTCTTTTGAATCCATTGTTAAAAAATCTATTTGCTAAGGTGCAAGAATATATTCAAAAAATCAAATCATTAACATATAATGCTAAGCCTGGATTTCAACGGGCTGCGTTTTCTCCTTTGTAGCATTTCTGATCGCAACCTGCTGCGCCAACGACTCGGCAGCATCACGGAACGCATCATTCACAATCGGATTCATATCCATCACGGCCGGGCGTCCTTCATCCCCTGCTTCCCTAATGCCCTGTACCAAAGGAATTTGGCCTAATAAAGGAACATCAAACTTATCTGCAAGCAGCTGACCTCCGCCTTTTCCGAAGATATGATACTGATGATCAGGCATTTCTTCCGGCGTAAACCACGCCATGTTTTCAATGACACCCAAGATCGGCACATTGATCTGCGGCTGGCGGAACATTTGCAAACCCTTAATAGCATCTGCAAGTGCCACTTTTTGGGGCGTAGTAACGATCACCGCTCCGGTTACGGGCACGGTTTGCACCAATGTTAAATGTATATCGCTGGTGCCAGGGGGAAGGTCGATCAAAAGATAATCCAGATCGCCCCAGTCCGTATCTGCAAAAAATTGCTTTAAAGCCTGGCTGGCCATTGGTCCACGCCAAACGACCGCGCTGTCGGGAGGAGTAAGGAATCCGATGGAGATCATTTTGATCCCGTACTGGCGGATCGGGTTAATGAAGTTTTTACCGTCTTTCGGCGTAATGGTGGGCTGCATATTCTCTGCACCAAACATTACCGGGATCGAAGGCCCAAAAATATCCGCATCAATAATGCCGACCGAAGCGCCAGAACGGTGCAGCGCCATAGCAAGGTTCGCAGTGACTGTTGACTTGCCCACGCCGCCCTTTCCCGAAGAAATAGCGATCACATTCTTGACCCCCGGAATAACCGGTCCGGACTGACGCGTCGAAGTTACATTAGCTGTAAGCTTAATAACAACCTCAACATCAGGACTTAAATGTTCGTGAATGGCTGCCTCGCAATTCCTGCGGATCAGCTCTTTCAAAGGGCAGGCTGGGGTGGTTAAAACAACCGTAAATCTTACCTGATTCACCCCGATCTCAATGTCCTGGATCATACCCAGCGTCACCAAATCCTTTTTGAGATCCGGTTCTTCAACAGTGCTGAGTGCCTGTAAAACTTTCTCCTTATTAATTGTAAATTCTCCCATTATATAGGTTAAGACCTCTCGATTTTTACGCCTTATGAAGCCCCGGAAACTTAAAAATATCTGATTCTATACTTTAATATTATGCAACACGAATTATTACCAATGAGTTTATCTCAAATCTGAAAATTCATGGATTTTGTCTTCTGTTTCCGCAATTTCTCTGGTGACATCAATTTGCGATGACAGCGCTTTTAGTTTCATCAACACGTTTTTCAGCAATTTCCGGTGACTTTCCGTAACGCCATGCAAAGGCCTGTGCTGGGTCATTTGGCGTATGGCGTCCCATTCTTTCATAAGATTCCGGGCGCTGGGTTCAATGTAAGTTTTAGCGAAAGCATTGAAAATGTAATCCTCTGCAACCTTGGTCGGATGGATCATATCTTCCTCATAAAACCGGTAATCACGCAGTTCATCCACCATGATTTCGTAAGCAGGAAAATACTCGACATGCTTGTATTTTTCGGACAACCGGTGACAAACCAGCCGCAATGTTGACTTGCTAACCTGGTTCAGCGACAGTGTATCCCGCGTATGCCGCACCGGGCTGACCGTCAATATGACCCTGAGATTCCTTTGAAAAGACTGCAACTTTTGGATCAACTGATCATAAGCGATCATGATCTGATCGGGATGAAGCAATTCTTTCAGGAAACGGTCGGCTGGCTGTTTATGGCAATTGCCAACGATCATATTCGTCTGTTTATGCCGGTAAGCAAATGCAGTTCCGAAAGTGATTACCAAAACATCCGCTTCTTTCAAAAACTTTTTTGCAGACACCAATTTATCTTTCAACTGTGCATGTAAAGCCTCCCTGTCATGTCCGTATAAGGATGAATGAAAATCATGATGAAGCCAGATCTTATCCGGATTCTCCAAAAACAATGCTTGATTAGGTTCCTTACCTTCCAGCGTAATATCTAAAATTTTGGCAATGGCCAGCGGATTGAATGCAGTTCCAAAATCATTGTTCAAAACCGGAAATTTATACCCACTAAGCTGACTTCCAAGCACATCTGCAAAACAAGAACCGATTGTCGCAATCCTGGAATGATGGCCAATTTTCCAATCCGATGGAGTGATCCCAACCTCCGTACTAAGCTTAATTTCCATCATTAACCCATAAAATGTATCAGCCGTAAAATTACAAGTATTTGCCCGGTTTCAGGCAATTAATGTGTTTTCATAAATTAGAGAAAAGGATTATGTTTAGGGCATTAAAAACGAAATGTATCTATTCGAGCCTAATGTTGACTATGATTTTTACTTAATTTCCAGGATATGAAAACTAAAAACAAGTTTCAATCGCAGCCTCGGCCTTCTGGCGAAGAGATCATCGAGAATAAATTGCGTGAAATGAACGAGCTTCTCTCTAAGGTGGATCTATCCAAACTTCCAAAAAGGCAATCCACCGGACAGAAATGACGAGAAAACATCCCCTAGTTTTTGCTATCACAGCCGTCGTTATTCAAGCTGTACAAGCGTGTGCGCAAACCACAACTATCCCAGCAACCTCTTCCAAATACGAATTTGCCTCCACCGCTTCATGGCAGGATGAATTCGATTACTCCGGCAAGCCTGATCCTAAGAAGTGGAGCTATGACCTGGGGGATCATGGCTGGGGGAATAATGAGTTGCAGAATTATACGGATAAGATCGAAAATGCCAAAGTGGAAAACGGGCATCTAATCATTGAGGCGGTTAGGGAGAAGTCTGGGAAGGCTAATTATAGTTCGGCGCGGCTGGTCTCCAAGGGCAAGGGAGATTTTACGTATGGTAAATTCGAAATCCGTGCGAAGCTTCCGAAGGGTCGCGGCACCTGGCCAGCGATATGGATGCTGGCGAGCGGAAACGGCTATGGAAACAAAGGCTGGCCTGATAATGGTGAGATTGATATTATGGAACACGTCGGTTTTGACCAGAACAAGATCCGCGGCAATGTGCATACCAAAGCATTTAACCATTCCATCGGCACTAATAGAGGTAATAATGTAGTGGTTGAAACTGTTTCGGACGAGTTCCACATTTACACCTGTGAATGGACGCCTGAGAGCGTGAAGATCCTTTTGGACGGCAAAGACTATTTTACTTTTACCAAAGAAGCTGGCTACGACTGGGCCCAATGGCCATTTGATAAACCTTTTCATTTAATTTTAAATATCGCCGTCGGAGGCAATTGGGGTGGGCAGAAAGGCGTGGATGACAGCATTTTCCCTCAAAAAATGGAGGTCGATTACGTGCGCGTTTACCCGCTTGCTGAGAAAAAGTAGCTTTGAAATTCGAGCGCATGGAAGTATCTTGCGCTATGGATAATTTCGTTGTCTCGGCCAGAAAGTATCGTCCCGTCACTTTCGATTCGGTGGTTGGACAGTCACACATCACTACAACTTTAAAAAACGCAATCCGCACCAATCACCTGGCGCAGGCCTTTCTTTTTTGTGGGCCAAGAGGGGTTGGAAAAACAACTTGCGCAAGGATTTTAGCCAAAACCATCAACTGCCAGAACCTTGGCGACGATGTGGAAGCGTGCGGCGAATGCGAATCTTGCGTCAGTTTTCAAAACAATGCATCATTCAACATTCATGAGCTGGATGCTGCTTCCAATAACTCCGTTGAAGATATCCGTAACCTGATAGATCAGGTTCGTTACCCGCCTCAAACCGGGAAATACAAAATCTACATTATTGATGAGGTGCACATGCTTTCACAAGCTGCCTTCAATGCATTTCTGAAAACGTTGGAAGAGCCGCCTGGCTACGCCATTTTTATCCTGGCGACCACGGAAAAGCATAAAATTCTGCCAACCATTCTTTCCCGTTGCCAGATCTTCGACTTCAACCGCATTCAGCCGAAAGACATCGCTTATCACTTGTCAGATATCGCGCAGAAAGAGGGTATTGAAACGGAAAAAGAAGCATTGGAACTGATCGGCCAGAAGGCTGATGGCGGTCTTCGGGATGCGCTTTCGATGTTTGACCTCAATGTGACATTTTCGACAGATAACAAGCTCACTTATGAAGCTGTGCTGGAAAATCTGCACATTCTCGATTACGATTATTATTTCAAAATCACAGATGCGCTGACTTCAGGCAGCATCGCCCGCTCGCTGGTTTTATTTGATGAAATCTTGAGAAAAGGCTTCGATGGTCATTTGTTTGTAGTTGGGCTTTTGGAGCATTTCCGCAATCTGCTGGTGTGCAAAGATCCGCAAACCGTAACACTTTTGCAGGTTTCGGAATCGGCGGAGCGGAAATATCAGCAGCAATCGGCTTTGGCGGATATGAGCTTTTTGTTGTCGGCGCTTAGCATCGCAAGTCAGTGTGATATCAATTATAAATCGGCGAAAAACCAGCGGTTGCATGTGGAGCTTTGTTTGATGAAGCTCGCCAATCTGCCCCATGTCCTTCAACTTTCTTCCCTTGCCGCCGTTGATGAAACGGCAAAAAAAAAAGTTGAGCCTGAGCTAAAACCTTTAAATACTGCCCCTGCAACCACCATTGAAACTTCCAGCAATGGTTTGTCCTCAAATGGAAATCATACAGAAGCTCCTGCGCGCGTTACCCAGCCAGTTGCGCAGTCCCCGTCACGTCTCAAAAATACAATTGCATTAAGCCCCACAGCTGCGGTTGCAGATCCGGCAGTTAAAGAAAAGCCAAGTGGTGAGGTTGAGAACGGTTATGCGGCCACGCAAACCAATGTAAGAAAAGAGGCACTTACATTCGAAACGCTACAAACGCATTGGTATGAATTTGCCGAAAAGCGAAGGATAGCAGGTAACTCCACGACGGAAGAAATCAGTTTGAACAAAGAATTCAAACTGGAAGGCACAAGCATTGAAATTGCTTTGGACAACACGCACCAGTTGGAAGCGATGGCGAATGTGCGTTATGAACTGCTAACCTATCTGAAAAGTCGCATTGATGCACCGAGGCTGGAAATAAACCCGCGCGTGGCACCACAGGAAGTGAACAGGCTTCCTTACACCCCGGCAGAAAAGTTCAATTTCATGGCGGAGAAAAATCCGTATCTGCTGGAATTGAAACAGGCTTTGGGATTAGATGTAGATTTCTAATTCAGCTCCTTGGCCTCAGGAAAATCTCATGAAGCTTCAATATCTGCGGAATCAGAGCTGATTTCTCGTCATTATTGATAAAAAAATCACCGACCATTCTCCGTTCGTCATCTGAAACCTGCCTTGCAACAATGGCCCGAATCTGGTCCTCGCTACGCCTGTCCCTTTGCAGGATTCGGGATATCCGCAATTCTAATGGCGCTTCAACGACAACCACATAATCCAGTGCATTGCGGTCGCCAGCCTTATTCATAAGGGCTGCTTCTTTTACAACATATGGCGATCCTGCATGATTTTCAACCCAATCTGCCGTGTCCTGCATTACAACGGGATGAATGATCGCATTTAGTTTTTTGAGTAAATCCTCATTGCTGAAAACCAGCGAGCTGACATATGCTGTATTATAATGTCCCTCGCTGGTGTAGGATTCTCTTCCCAACAGAGAAATAACACTTTCAATAATCCGGGGATTGTGATTGGTGAGCCATTTGGCCCGGCTGTCGGCATTGTAAACGGGAATGTCCAGGCAGGCAAACAACTTACAGACAACACTCTTTCCAGAGCCGATTCCGCCGGTAATTCCAACTTGAAGGGGAAGTGACATGACGGAAAATGACTTGAATGGTAAATTATGGCGTGATCACATTGAGATACTGCGCCACCTCAAAACTAATGTAAACGTCTCGATGGCTTACCTCTACCAACGGCGAAACCGGCAGCGGGATGGGCAGGCTTTCATCAAAATTGTTTTGAATCTTGGGCGTAGGGACGCTGACACGGATCGTATCCGGATAAGTCTTGATCAACGAAACGGGTCCGTCGACAGATATAAGCGATGGAGAAACATTAATAATGCTTGAAATAACGTAACCATCCCGGATATTTATCGCCGCGCTATCCACCCGGATAGGAATGATTTTCCTGATCTTTCGCTCGAAATTGAGCTCGAATGTATCGGCGATGACATAATTCACGTGCAGGTTCGGGAACAATTCCGTGATCTGGTCTGTCAATGTGGTCGAATTGATGAAACTTGCCTCATTGGGGTTGTTGACCTTGTAAACCACCGGGTTAGCATTGAAATTAAGCCAGGATTTTTGCAGCAGCGTCCAGCCGTCTCCTGAGACATTCACGGAAATCCTTTTCGGCAATGGCTGCATAGGAACAAAAGCCGAATAATCGTATTCGATGTCCAGCGGATAATTAAGCTTAATCGAATAGTTATCCTTGTTCAATACATTCATTAACCAAAAAAACGAGGCTGCCAGAATGCATACAAAAAAAGTCTTGACTTTATTCTGGCCTGATGGTGCGTTACTCATAACATGACTTTACCCTGCAATAGTACGCGCAATCGCCGACTTATCCACTGTAAGCTTCACTCCTTTATCTAGTTCAAGCGTAACAATGGCATCCTCAACGGTGTAAACCCGCGCGTGGATCCCTCCTATTGTAACGACCTGATCTCCTTTTTTAAGATTGCCAAGAAGCTCTTTTTGCTCTTTTTGTTTCTTTTGCTGCGGACGGATCATGAAAAAATAGAATACACCAATGATACCAACCCACATCACGACCTGGTAAATCATGGCTTCTGAACCGCCACTTGCTGCTTGTGCTAAAATCGAAAATTTCATTATAATGGATGGATTAATAAGTTGTTAACCTTTCGGTTGTGATAGACAAAGCTATTTGAGTGTATCAGGCTTGGAAGCTGCGTTTACAATTCCTTTCAGCCTGAGCTCCGTGTAAGCTGGCTCCGTGTTGGCATAAACCGTTATGGTTTTTACCTGCGGACCAGTCTTGTTCTTACTGTCAAAACGGACTTTAATGCTGGAAGTCTGCTTCGGACCAATGGGATCTTTCGGCCACTCCGGTGTGGTGCAGCCACAAGACGAAGTTATATTATTGAGAATCAACGGATATTCACCATCATTCCGGAACTTGAAATCATGTTCAACAACCTCTCCTTCCTGAATTGTCCCGAATTCAAATGTTGAACTATCGCTCAAAGTAAAAACAGGCATCTTTGAGTCTGCCTGTTTTGATTCTTCTTTATTATCGCTTTTGGAACAATTGGAAAGTAACAATGCAACTCCCAATAAGAAACCCAATGACCGTATTTTCATATGAAATAAATCAGCTGGTCTGACCTTTGATTTGTGCCATCAGGCGATCTACGTCTTCAAGTAACTTTTCTGCTTTTTCGCGTGCATCATTGACAACACGCTCGCCCTCAGTCTTTGTGAAGTTATCAGGCTGGTCTTTTTTCTGAACCAGATCATCTATAACATCCTGTAATTTTTCTCTGTATTTAGACAATCTATATGTCAATTGCGTACGCAGAACCTCTCCTTTGTCAGGTGCGTAGAGGATTCCGAGAGCAGCGCCAGTGACACAACCGGTTAAAAATGCGATTAAACTATTGCTCGTTTTACTCATGACTTTTGGTTTTTAGCTGTAATTATTGTGCTCAGCCTATTTGTTATCTATCAGCCCGCGTCCGCTTTTTCTGATCACGCCTTCTTTGGCTAGTTTAACAGAAAGCACGTCCAGGACACCATTTACAAACTTACCGCTTTTTGGCGTACTGTACCTTTTTGCAATTTCAATAAACTCGTTGATGGTTACTTTAACAGGAATTCCTGGGAAATGGATCAGCTCGGCAAGTGCCGTTTTCAGAATGATCAGATCAACCAATGCAATCCGGTCAAGTTCCCAGTTTTTCAGGTGCTCATCCAGATAAACATCATACTGATCACTTTCCTCCACGACGATCCTGCAAAGTTCTTCAACAAAAAAGCGGTCTTCTTCCCAATCTTTTGTCAACGGGGAAATTTCAAATGTGGCGCTGTTATCTGCTGATCTTAATGTTTTAATAGCAAGGCTCCTGATCAGTTCGCTGTGGTCTACCCAGTAAAGATCGCGCTGTTCAAGATATTCCAGGGGCACTTCATGCTTTAATATAACTTGCCGCAAAACGTGTTGCACAATGGCCTGATCTTCTTCCGGCGTATGCGATGCGTTTTTGCAATAAGCTGTGTATTCCTCGTCCTTGCGCAGTGCTTCGCGATAGATTTTCCGGATCAGGTTCATTTCATTACTCCAGTTGATCCCGTTCCTGATAATTTCTTCTTCAAGCGTTTTATCAGCAATCAAAACCTGGATAACCCGGTTTGTATTGAGCCCGGCATCCTTTGGAAAAGGCGCCTCAGGATCATCATATCTTCTTTCGCGGTCAATTTTAGCCTGATGTGAAAGCTCTATTAACATGGATAAAACCCGGATGAAATCCACGTAAATGGATTCCGTTTCATTCAAAACCCGGCGAACCATTTTCTCGCCATCGGAAGTTGTTTGTCTGCTGTATGCTTCAAAAGCGCTCCGAGCCACTTTGATCACCTGCTCGGGAAGTTCTTCACCTTCCTTCGGCTTTCCGTGCTTGATAAATTCATCGAGGGTCATTCCGGCAAGCTTTCTCATTCCTGCCAGTTTCGTCCGGTCCTGAAATTCCATGGAATTAAGATCCGGCTGAAAAGACGCTTCAATGTGGTCTAAGGCCAGTAAACGATTGGCATCTCTTGTAAGCTGACGGGCATAAAGCGCCTGAACCGCCTTAGTTCTTAATAATCTTCTATTCAGCATAAGCCGGAACACTAATTGGATAAAAGGTACAGTAAATCAAAGAACGTATCTGTATTTGGCAGGGCCGTTTGAATACTTTCCCCTGCGTTTTTCGTTTAAAATTGACCGCAAAAATAGACTATTTTGTTTAGAATCGAAAAAATGAAATGCCGTCTTTTAAATTTGCAACGTTTTGAAACGATAGGATGTTGGTTAGTTATCGCCCGTCCGGCGTGGGAAAATCCGCAGTTAACATAAGATATAGTGAAAGCATTAAAGTACCTCAACCAGTACTTGTGGAAATACAAATGGTATCTGATCCTTGGAACCATTTTTACAATTATTTCTAACCTTTTTGGAATAATCCCGGCCCAGCTTGTGCGTTATGCGCTGGATCTGGTGATTGAAACGCTGGACATTTATTATCTGTTCAACGGAGCTGCGCTGCAAACTGAAATGTATGACATTTTCGCGTTCAGCATTCTGTTATACGGCTTGCTAATCCTTGCTATGGCGCTTCTGAAAGGGATTTTCCTGTTCCTTGTCAGGCAGACGATCATCGTTATGTCTCGGCATATCGAGTTTGAGCTTAAAAATGACATTTACCAGCATTACCAGACCTTGCCAGCCAGTTTTTTCCGCCGACACAGTACAGGCGACCTGATGGCCCGGATTTCCGAGGATGTGAGCAATGTCCGGATGTATGTCGGTCCGGCATTAATGTATGGCATCAACCTGATCGTCCTGTTCTTTCTCGTCATTTCCTACATGCTCTCCGTGAGCACGAAGCTTACTTTATTTGTGCTGCTGCCCCTTCCGGTGCTTTCGATCAGCGTCTACATTGTGAACAGCATGATCATGAAACGCTCCCAGGAGATCCAGAAGCAGCTTTCCGGACTGTCCACTTACGTGCAGGAAGCTTTTTCAGGGATAAGGGTTATCAAATCCTTTGTTCAGGAGAAACATTCATATACGAATTTTGAAAAAGAGGCGGAAGATTTCAAAAAGAAATCACTGAGCCTGACCAAGGTCGACGCCTTCTTTTATCCTGTAATTGTCTTGCTGATCGGGCTGAGTAACATCCTCGTGATTTTTGTTGGCGGGCAGGAAATCATCAATGGAAACCTTACGCCAGGGAACATTACAGAGTTTATTTTATATGTCAATATGCTGACGTGGCCCGTGATGGCGCTCGGCTGGACAACGAGTCAGATCCAGAGGGCGGCATCTTCACAAACTCGGATCAATGAGTTTTTGAATGAAAAGACTACATTGGTTTCGGTCAAAAATATCGAAAAACCACTCGAAGGCGCGATCACATTCAAACATGTAGGCTTCGTTTACCCTGATTCCGGTATAAAGGCATTGCACGATTTTGATTTGGAGGTAAAACCGGGTGAAAGCGTAGCAATTCTTGGAACTACGGGTTCTGGAAAAAGCACGCTGGCCCATCTGCTGGGCCGTCTTTACGACCCGACCGAAGGCGAAATCCTGATCGACAACATTCCTATGAAGGATTACGACGTGCACGCCTATCGCCGGCAAATCGGTTATGTGCCTCAAGACGTGTTCCTTTTCTCAGATTCTATTGAGAACAATGTGCGTTTCGGAACAACGGATATGCCTTTTGAACGGATTGAGCAAGCCATTAAGGATGCCGACTTGTATAACAACATTAAAGACTTCCCGCAGGGTTATCAGACATTGCTCGGCGAACGCGGCATAACGCTTTCCGGAGGTCAGAAACAGCGCCTATCCATTGCCAGGGCCATTGCACGTGATCCAAAGATCCTCGTTCTTGACGACTGCCTCTCCGCCGTAGACACCAACACCGAGAACATTATCCTTAACAACCTGAAACGCATCATGGATCAGCGCACCTCCGTGATCATCTCCCACCGCGTCTCCTCAGCCAAGCTCGCCGACCGCATCGTGGTGCTGGACGAAGGAAAAATCATAGAACAAGGAACCCATACCGAACTAATGGCACTCAACAAGGCGTATAAAGAGTTGTATGAGAAGCAATTGGTCGCGGAAGAAGCTTGATGATTTCAGGAAGTCAGTCGAGCACTTTCGATTAAAGTATTCTGTTATATTTGTAGGAGCATTGCAATTGAAACACTATGAGAATTGTTTTAAACATTCCTGACAATAAACTTCCTTTCATGATGGAATTGATAGACAGCATTCCATTTATCAAGGTCGAAAAATTTTCGAAGAACGACAAGCAAATGGATACCACAGACTATCTGCTTAGCTCAGCGTCGAACAAAGAAAGGCTTTTGAATGCAATAGAGCGATCAAGACGTGGAGAGATTGAGTATCATAATCTGATCGAAGAATGACCTTATCCTGGGACCGTGACGGCTGGGAAGAATACTTATACTGGCAAAAGACAGATAAAAAGATAGTTAAGAAAATTAACGAATTGGTCAAAGAGTGCCTGAGAACACCTTTTGAAGGCAAAGGGAAACCTGAGCCGCTTAAAGGCAATTTGAGTGGCGCCTGGTCCAGGCGAATAACCGAGGGACTATCTCATTAACTGTGTAAACTTTTCAATCGGGGTTGGGCAAAGCTTATAGCCTGACCCTATTTTCAAAAATAGTCAAAAATTGATTCAGGATCATGCCCCAGTTTCGGATCGGCATGGTCCATTTTTTTGAAGCCTCCCTTAGGGCCAAATATACCGATTTCATTACTGCTTCATCAGTCGGAAAGGACAGTTTGTTCTTGGTGTACTTTCTTATTTTCCCATTTAGGTTCTCTATGAGATTTGTGGTGTAAATGATATGGCGGATTTCCAATGGAAAGTCAAAGAAGACAGTCAGCTCATCCCAGTTTTCGCGCCAGCTTTTGATGGCATAGGAATATTTGCTGTTCCATTTCAGTTCAAGGTTATCCAGGGCAGCTAAGGCCGCCTGCCGCGTGGGAGCACTGTAAATGTCT
>NZ_AUAS01000027.1 GCF_000428845.1 Dyadobacter alkalitolerans DSM 23607
CTTGAAGCTCGCGCTGAATTTTCTACGTTCCCTTTTCATAGTCAACTACTAAATTAGAAATTTTAGTAGCTGTCCAATTATTGGGGAGTATTATATAAGTAGTTGAAATACCTTCGATTTCTTCAGTCGAAAAGCGAATCCATGGTTACATCTTTCTGAACAAGCCCCGGGAATTTTGTACTGTTTTTTACCCCATAGGTTGTCAACATTGTTAAAAATAGCGTCTTCTTGGTTTTTGTTATTTGCTGAAATACGCTCAGTTTACTTTCCAGCTCTGACGCATAGGCCTTACTAATTTCAAAAGGATATGCTGAAAATTTCATTTCACAGACATTAATGCAGGAGTCATTCCTATCGATTAGTAAATCAATCTGTGCCCCTTTTTCTGTGTTGCTTTTTGGCTGATGACGCCATACAGACACTTCTGTATATACGTCCGCGATTCCAATCGCTTTTTTAATCTGAGACACATGCTTCATGCATATGCCCTCAAAGGCATTTCCACTCCAACCTTTCCATGAACTGCCAGATATAAACCTTAGCCAGCTTCCTGGTCCAGTGGCTTTACTTCCTTCTATAAACTTCAAATAGAACAGCGAGTATTCATCTGTTAGCTTAATAAGAGCATCTTTACTTGTTTTGCCAAAAGGGATGTAAGTACTGATAAATCCAGACTCACTAAGCTCGCTTAGCAGTTGAGTAGCATAGCCACCGGACGTTAAATTACATGCATCGATTAGCTCTGTACGGCTCATTCCTTTGCCTTTCTTAGCCAAGGCACGTACAATGTCTATGTGGCTTTGAGCACTGTCAAAAAGCGAATGATAAAGGTTCTTAAATTCATCAACTAGCAAACCATCTTTGGTAAAACATAGCCTATCAATTGTTTGGGCAGCGCTGTCGCCAGGTTCAATCTCCTTAAGATACTGAGGTATACCTCCCATTGCCATATATATCTGTAACAATTGGTATCTGTCTAATTTGATTTTGCGTTGATGAAGATACTGAGCTGTTTCTCCGATGGTAAAGGGAAGAAGCCGTATTCTTCTGGTTACCCTGTTATGCAATCCGCCCCGATTATTAATGATCTTCTTGATCATCCAGGAAGCGGCAGACCCACAGATGATGATAACCAGGTTTTTTTTCTGTGAGGCCCAACAATTCCAAAAATTCTCAAAGGCCGGTAAAAAGCCGGAGCGGGGGGTATCGATCCATGGGAATTCATCAAAGAAAACGATTGTTCTATCTTTGATAACCAGGGGATCGAGCAGTTGTTTAAGCATCTCAAAAGCTTTTAACCAACTTTCAGGTTTTGCTATTGGTAATCTGCCAGCGGCATTGGTTAATGACATACTGAAGTTTTCCAGTTGCTGGCTTAGGTTCGCATGGTGTATGCCCGAAAACTCGAAAGATATTTTTTTGCTGAAACCGTTCCTGATCAGAAATGTTTTTCCAACCCGTCGTCGTCCAAATATCGCAACCAGTTCTGCTTCTGCTGATCTTTCAATCTTTTGCAAAAGAGACTTTTCTTCGGTCCGTCCAATCACTTGTTCCATTACTTTGGCTTATATATTTATATCAATCCACTTTTGGCGCAATATAGGATTTTATAATACGCCAAAACACAGGTTTTGTGATTAGTTTTGGCGTGTTATAATTCGGAAGTATACTTTAAAGGACCTTATTTACTGTTTTTCGTAATTTTCATGACATGAATAACCCGCTCACTTCATCGGTTTACAGGATTATTGCAAGGGTATTTCTGCGTAATACAGTGGTGATTATGAATCGAATAGCCACTCATAAAATTTTTCTTTGAGATATGATATTAGTCACGCATATTGCAAAAAATCACCGCGGCAATGGAGAAGAAAAAACGCTTTAACTTTTGGATCAAACTAGCAACCGCATCACTTGACATTATTAGCGTGATCCGCCTCGCTTTTTTATAATCAAACAGTCCCCATGTGCAGCAGCTGCTTCGGAACGTAATGTGAAAAGTGCGTTCTGCTTGTACTAACCCAAAAACTTCCACAACCTCTTATTCTAGGGATCTACACCCACCCCTCCCTTTCTAGCTATGCAGGTGTTGTACTTTGATTTAAGGTGTTAGAATTGGAAGTCGTAACAAGCCTCCTTTTGTGAAACAGCTTAGCTCGGTGCAGCTTACGACGGTTTGTATGTCTTACTTGATTCGTAAGTACAGTGTAAGGTGCCCGGTTAAAAGTAAATCAAACTTCAAAAGGCACTCATCAGCTCTAAACTTACATTTGTGACAGCAGTCCCCAATCACATTTTAACGACCCGTTTTTAAGTACAATTAGAAACAACATATATGAGAAAATGAAATGCTCTGTGGATCTTATGAGCCCCTCCCTGGTTTTCAGACGGTTAAAATTAGAGTTTTCGGTGTTTCTTGATGTAAATTAACAAATTCCTTTGGGGTTAAATCATTCAGTGCGCTATGAGGCCTGAAGTGGTTGTATTCCCACCGAAAGTCTTCAATTTTTTCCCTAGCATCGTCCATCGATAGGAACCAATTGACGGAAAGACACTCATGGGATCCAAGGGCGAGACTTTATCTCAGATATGCAACAAGCCAGTAATGAAAGCATCGTTAATGCGCTGCTGGGAGGCATTATTTTTAACACAGCCAACATCTTATTTTTAGCAGCTGTATCAATTGCCGGCATTTCTGTTGCTTTTTCTGTTGGTTCTGGCTTGTCTCTCGTCATTGGGGTGATTGTCAATTACTTAACTTCACCTATTGGGAATTTAACCTTCTTTTCTCAGGAGTGTTACTTATTGTCATTGCAATTCTATTAAATGCCACAGCCTATACACGAATGTCAACAGGACCCAGATTCATTTCCATAAAAGGGCTATTGATTTCAATCTGCAGTGGCATTTTAATGGGTCTTTTCTTTAAATATGTGACCAACTCGATGTTCTTAAACTTCAAAAGTACCGGTTGAAGGAAAACTCAGCCCATACTCTGCTGTATTCATCTTCGCTGTCGGTTTTTTGATCAGTAACCTTGTTCTCAATACTTTCATAATGTTTAAACCCATTGTTGGCATTCCGGTCAAGTATTTGGACTATTTTAAAGGCACTTCCAAAAACCATATTTTAGGCTTTATTGGTGGCTCGATATGGTGTACCATCAGGCTTCAATTCCGCAGACATTGTCTGCGGAATTGAAGGTAAAGTCCTGAAATAGGTTAGAGCTCAGTAATCTCATACATATTGAAATCGTGGTAACTATTAGTAAACTGGTCTGCGGCGGCACACGTTGAAAAGTTGCTTATTGTATGTAATTTGCCTCTATGGAATCATTACCAACGAACTATTCAGCTTTGCTTGGGGGATTGCGGGCTTCAATCCGAGAAACCAGGCTCCGAGCAGTTGTTACTGTCAATACACACTTGCTTGGGCTTTATTGGAATATTGGTCACATCATTTTGACTGAGCAAGAGAAATTAGGGTGGGGTAGTAGGGTTATTGAGCAGTTGTCAAAAGATCTGAAATCAGAATTTCCGGATATGGAAGGTCTTTCGGTTAGAAATCTTATGTACATGCGCAAATTTGCTTCGGACTATTCTGAAACGACAATTACGCAACAACCGGTTGCGCAATTGTCATGGTCGCATCATGTCATACTAATGGATAAGGTAAAGGATGCTGAAGAGCGGAATTTTTATGTACGGAAGGCAGTAGAAAATGGATGGTCAAGGAATATCCTTGCGATCCAGATAAAGTCTGGAAATGTCCACCGATCAGGAAAGGCAGTCACCAATTTTAAAAATCAACTCCCAGAGGTACAATCTGAGCTTGCCCAAGAAATAATTAAGGATCCGTACATCTTTGACTTCTTGTCGCTGAGTGATCAGTATCATGAGAAAGACCTGGAAGACGCGTTGACGGGACATATTACGAAATTTTTGTTAGAGCTGGGAGCGGGCTTTGCCTTTGTTGGCAGGCAGTATCATATTGAGGTCGGAGAGTCTGACTTTTATATCGACCTGCTGTTCTATCATTTGAAGTTGCGGTCCTATGTCGTTATTGAGCTAAAAACAGGCAAGTTTATACCAGAATATGCAGGTAAATTGAATTTTTACCTCTCAGTCGTCGATGACGTGTTGAAGAGTAGTGACGATCAGCCCTCAATAGGATTGCTGATTTGCCGTGATAAGGACAAAGTGATTGCAGAGTATGCACTAAAGGATATTAATAAGCCGATAGGCGTGTCTGAATATCGGATCACCGAGTCTATCCCTACAAATTTGAAAGGAAAATTGCCGACGATACAGGAACTCGAGAAAGAGTTGCGAGGTATCTGATAAATTGTAATGAGCAGATAATGAAGCATTTATAATTGTGCAACAAGTTGTTGCACAATTGATTTCAATAAATATAATTATACTTCAATGGAACCTTCGGAAGCACTGTACTTTTATTTGATGACTATGCTCGGTTTTTATCTTATTTGATACAAAAGTAGGCTTTTAAGCCAGCGAAGGCATTTTTCTTATTTGATGGTTATTTGATACCTGGTGTTGTACACCGTTTATGTTCAAGGCGAGTTGAACCTGTTCTAGGTTACAGTTTATCAGCATGGCGGATTGATACAAATACTCATGACTGCTCTTAGAATTGAGTATTTCGGAAAAGGTGAAGACGAGATCCTTATATGGAAAGCTCCTAGCATTTGTTAAGTACCTACCTAATCTGGACGACTGGCTACGAGAGGTAAGATAACTCGATTTGCCTATGAATACTTTTACTTTGATTTCTTTACCGAATTTACTTCCCACTTTAAAGTGCTTGTGCAACTCGCACGAGGCTGCCGTTAATGGGTAAAGAAAACCTCCGTTTTATTTACTGGAATGTTTGCGCAAACAGAGGTTCGGTAAAAAAGGCAAATTTACATTTGACAAATTAGGTGCGTCCTTATTTGAAGGTAATTACTGTAATAATGGGGAATCTTACTCAGCATATGCATTACAGAAGCGTCAGCTTCGGAGTTCACAATTTTTTTGAGTAACAAGGGGCTGAGAAAGTACGATAGATGATTATCTTCCCCATCACGTAAACGTCAGAAAAGACGGGCATACATGGGATGAGATAACAGTGTTACGTTTGACCCTTTCAGCTATTGGCTAACTAGTCGGTAAAATTCACACCGACCGCATGATATCAACTCCTATAACAGATAGGAATTGGCAACGAACACTAAATTGACTATTTAAATATTATTTATAAAAATAGTCAGGGAGGTTGAAATGGATTTGCGTCACCTGTGGGTACAAATCACTCTAAACCAACTTAACTATGAAACAATCCTCTACGCGCATTCCGTGGGGAAGTCTCGCTCTGCTGTCAGGAATGTGGCTGTGCCCGGGGCTTCAAACGGAAGCAAGAAGCGGCATCCTGCCGAGCGTCAGGCACGAATCAAAGGCCGCTGTGACCATCACCGGTAAGGTAACCGATGAAAAAGGCGCCGGACTTCCCGGTGTGAATGTCATTGAAAAAGGCACCTCCAATGGAACCACCACCAGCCCGGAGGGAGATTACACCATTACGGTTGCCGGCGGCTCTTCGGTGCTGACATTCAGCTTCATCGGCTACGTTCCCCAGGAAACAACCGTAGACAACCGGACCGCGATCAGTATTCAGCTCGCACCGGAAAACAAATCGCTGGATGAAATTGTCGTCGTCGGCTACGGAACACAGAAAAAAGTAAATGTCACCGGCGCAGTCTCGGCCATCAAGATCGACGACAAGATCACTAACCGCTCACTCAGCAACGTTTCATCGGGTCTTCAAGGACTGGTGCCCGGCCTCGCAGTGAACCAGAATTCGGGTATGGCGGGCCGCAACAATGCGTCGCTGGTCATCCGTGGACTGGGAACTGTTAACAATGCCAGCCCGCTGGTCGTTGTCGACGGAATGCCTGATGTAGATATTAACAGGCTCAATATGAATGATATAGAAACTGTATCCATTCTGAAAGATGCTACATCTTCGTCGGTTTATGGTTCTCGTGCTGCAAACGGAGTCATCCTGATCACCACTAAATCAGGTAAGGGACAGGAAAAAGCATCCATTAATTTCTCTGGAAATTACGGCGTCCAAATTCCAACAAGATCCTACGAATTCCTGTCGGATTATCCCAGAACGCTCACCCTTCATCAGCGCGCAGCAGCTGTGAACACCCTGCGTTCCAACTTCAACTTTAAAGACGGCACCATTGACCAGTGGATGGCGATGGGTATGATCGATCCGGTTGCATTTCCAAACACCGACTGGTGGGATGTGATCCTGCGGACCGGTTCGGTTCAGAACTATAACCTGTCTTCTTCTGGCGGTGGCGACAAGTCCAACTTCTTTATTTCAGTGGGATTAATGAATGAAAAAGGCTTGCAGATCAACAATGATTTTAAACGGTATAACGCGCGCTTCAACTACGATTACAAGATCAGGAAGAACATTAACACAGGTGTGAAGTTCAACGGAAACTGGTCAAATATGACTTATGCATTGGAGGACGGCTTCACCGATGACGACGCTGCCAACACTGCCGGGTTCGATATGCAATATGCAATTCCAGGTATTTTGCCTTACGACCCGACAACCGGTTACTATGGTGGGGTGATGGCTTATAATGAAGATCCTCAGGCTTATAACCCTTACACGCTTTACGTAAACCAGTTGAATAGGCAGAACCGGCAGGAAGCAAATGCGAATATGTACGTGGACTGGACACCTATCAAAGGACTGACTGCCCGTATTGATTATGCATTGAATTATTTTAACCAATTCCGCTGGACTGCACATATGCCCAACCAGTCGTACAACTTTCAGACAAATACATTTGGCAGCCGCATATATGTTGGCCCGAATGCAGGTGTCGGGAATTTTACAGACACGGGTTATAAAACGCTGCTAAACGGAAGATTGAATTACAACACAACCATTGCCAAGAATCACGAGATCGGCGCAATGTTTGTTTATAGTGAAGAGTATTGGTACGATCGCTACCAGGCTACTTCCCGGAATGACAGGCTGCACCCGTCGCTGCATGAAGTAGACGCGGCTTTGACGGACATTCAATCTACCGCCGGAAATTCTTCTACAGAAGGTCTGCGCTCTTACATTGGACGGGTAAATTATGCTGCTTTTGATAAATATTTACTCGAGGTCAATTTCCGATCGGATGGTTCTTCCAGATTTCTTCCGGGAAGTCAATTTGGTTTTTTCCCATCAGCTGCATTGGGCTGGCGCTTTACAGAGGAAGCATTTATCAACCGTTATACCAGCGGGATTCTGACCAACGGAAAAATTCGGGCTTCTTACGGAAGTCTTGGAAATAACAGTGGCGTAGACCGTTACGAGCAGCAGTCGACGCTTGCGGCAAGCAACTATATGGTCAATGGGCAAATTGTGAAGGGTTTTGTTAATAAAAAACTTGTGAATAAAGATCTGTCCTGGGAAACTACGAAAGTGTTTAACCTAGGTCTGGACCTGGGCTTTCTGAACAACCGCCTCACTGCTGAAATCGATTATTACGACCGCCTCACTACTGGCATGAACCGCCCTTCGGAAATGTCGAACCTGCTTACTGGTGCATACGATGCGCCACGTAAGAACATTGGTAACCTGCGCAACCGTGGTATCGAAGGAAATCTTACCTGGCGTGACCGGAAAGGCGCTGTAAACTACTCGCTGGCGCTGAATGCATCTCACAACAAAACCAAGCTGGAAAAATGGAATGAATTCCTCGGAAGAACATCAACGAACTCGGGAAATGCTGTTTTTCTCGGTCTTCCTTATGGTTACCTATATACTTATCAGGATGCAGGCGTTGCCCAAACCTGGCAGGACGTCTATAACGCAACGCCGCAAGGAGCTTCGCCGGGCGATATTCTACGCAAGGACATCAATGGCGACGGAAGGATTTCGGACGAGGACAAAGTGGCTTACCCAAAAGTGCAGCGTGACCGCCCGACTACCAACTTTGCATTAAATGGAAGTGTTTCCTGGCGCGGAATTGACCTCACATTCCTTTTGCAGGGAGCGTCGGGCCGCAAAGATTATTGGATCAATATCTACAACAATGTCAACTTCGGAGCACAGCGTTACGCATCCACACAGGGGCATTGGGATAATCCATGGTCAGTAGAAAACCGCGACGGTGCATGGCCAAGGCTGAACGGAAATGCAAACCGCGAGGAAACGACCTTCTGGCTTGATAACCTGTCCTACCTGCGTGTGAAGAACATTCAGGTGGGTTACAACCTGCCCATCACGCTTACCAAAAAGCTTGGTATGACCAACTTCCGCATTTTCGCCTCATCTGAAAACCTGGCTACGATCACTAAATTCCGCGGATTGGATCCGGAAAAAGCCGGCAATAGGAGCGATGCATATCCATTGAACAAATCCTATTCAGTTGGTATCAACATAGGAATCTAAAAGCTATCCATATGAAAAGTATCAAACATATAACATCAGCTATCATTCTTACAGGGCTTGTTTTTAGTGCGGGCTCGTGTACACATGACTTGCTTGAACAGGACCCGACAACTGAACTGGCAACCAATGCATTCTGGAAAACCGAAGACGACGCAGCATTTGCTTTAAATGGTGCATATGCATCGGTCCGCCCACTGTTTGACCGCGATTACTATCTCGACGGGCACGGAGAATATGTCCGTACACGTGGAACCAGCGCTACAAACAACAACCTGCGCCTGGGTGGCGCCTACCACGATGGCGACTATAACCCAAGCGGTTATGGTGACAACTTTGACAAAATGTACAGATATTTGTACGGCGGGGTCAATCGTACCAACTATGTGATCACCAATGTGGAAAGGATGTTGCAGACTGCAAAGCCAGAGTCCATATCCAAGCTGGAAGCGATTGTGGGCGAAGCGAAGCTGCTGCGGGGAATGGTCTATTTTCGCCTGATTTCCATGTGGGGTGATGTGCCGTATTTTACCAAAATCGCTGAAAGCAACGCGGATGTGTCAACATTATCCCGAACGCCTATCACACAGGTGAAAGATTCCATCATGGCTGACTTCAACTATGCTTTTGAAAAGCTTCCGGAAAAAGCAACGGGAGCAGGTCGCGCCGGAAAACCTGCTGCTCTCGCGTTCCGGGGGAAACTGCAACTGTATTGGGCTTGCTGGAATCGGTTTGGCTGGCCCGAGCTCGAAAATTTCAAACCGGACGCCAATGCAGCAACAACAGCTTATGCGGCCGCAGCAGCTGATTTTAATGCTGTTATTAATAACTACGGTTTGGCATTGTTCCGCAACGGGGAGCCGGGAGACATTGATTCACTAGGCAAAGCCGACAAGCTGCCTAATTACTATTATTTGTTCACGCCAGCTGCCAACAACGATCCTGAAATTATCATGGGCTTTACGCACGGCGGCACAGGCACAGGCCAGGGAGAAGAGCTGATGCGTGACTTCGCCGGTCGTTCACATGAAGGTTCACAACTCTGGGTTGCACCCCGCTACGAGATTGCGGACCGATATCAGTCAATCATTACGGGTGATTTCGCACCCAAGCTCGTTCCCATGAACCCAGCGGATGCAGGTGCACGCACGGCAACGAACTCTGCTGTAAACTCGCAAAGCTATAAGAACCGGGATTACAGGATGAAAGCTTCCATTATGTGGGATTACGAAGTAAGTGTGGGTCTGGCTTCGTTGAAATCAACCGGCTGGACACCGTTTATTTATAAAACCTGGAACCAGCCCGTCACAATCAACGGCGTAAAGTATACGACTTACAACACGGATGGATCCAATTCGGGTTACGTGTTCCGTAAGTTCCTGCGCAATTATGCAGGTCAGGGACGCAGTGATGGCGATTACAACTTTCCGGTTATGCGGCTGGCAGACGTATATCTGATGTATGCTGAGGCCACTAATGCTGTGAAAGGTCCTACGGCCGATGCCATAGCTTTGGTGAACAAAATTCGCCACCGTGGAAACCTGCCCGCCCTTAAAGCAGCCAAAACAGCTAATGCAGATGCATTCTTCGCTGCCATTGAGCAAGAGCGCATTGTTGAGCTTTTGGCCGAAGGTCATCGCGGTTTCGACATTCGCAGATGGCGTGCACAGGAACGCGTATGGGGCGCTCCCTATACCGAGGGCATTTGGCGGATCGATACGCACGGCGCCAACCAGCAACGGTATTTTCAAAATACCCCGGAGCGTACTTACCAGCAGAACTACATCTTCCGGATCCCTCCGGGTGAGCGCGACCGCAACCCGAATCTCACCCAAAATACACCCTGGCTGTGAGCGATTGTTAGCCGATTTTAAACATTAACATTTAATCCAATGCTAAAACATATAAAATGGATCGTTGCAATGATGCTGACAGTCAGCACGCTGATATCCTGCAAAGAAGACTTCCCGGTAGATGAAGACGGGCTGCTGATCACCACCCGCAGCCAATGTTATGTCAGTAACTTTGAACTGCTCGGGCCTGACTTTCAAACCGTAAGGGTGGAGAATGCAGTCATTGACACAACTGCGCAAACGATCAATGTGAAGGTATTTTATGGAACTGACCTGACTAATCTTTATCCGCAGTTTACGCTGGTGACCGACGCCAAGCTCGATCCCAAGATTACCGGAAAAGAAGATTTCTCCGACCTGGCCAACCCAAAGCAGTATACGGTGGTGTCAGGCAATCGCAAAGTCAGGAAAACCTATACGGTGAATCTCACTGTGCAAACACCATAACCCTTAAACAGCAAGATCATGAAAAATACTTTTTCTTATTACTTTCTTGTTTTTATCGCGGTCTTCACGCTTTCTTCTTGCGAAGAGGAGGAATATGCTATCCCGACATTGAAGCAGGAATTGCAAAATGATGTGATTAAACGAACACTCGGGCCAAATCTGGTGGGAATGGATATTGAGTTTGCCTATGCAATGGCTCTGCCGAAGTCAATGGGAAAGCTGGTTTCAGCCGAAGTAGAAGCAACCATTGCGGGCGGGGAATCCACTTACCTTGAAAACCGGTCGTTCTTCACGAATGGAAGCGGCGAGGATGTGGGCATAGAAGTAGGGAGCAAGTCGGAGAATAATGGTGGGAAAACATCGGTGACTTTTACCAAAGATACCTCAGCTGCCACACTGCGTTACTTCTACCGAATTCCCGGGGCAGCAAAAGGGAAGGAGGTTTCGTTCAAATTTTCCGCTCAGGCCAGCAACGGGCAATCGGTGTCCTATTCAATGGGTCCATACAAAATTGCTGAAATGGATATGGTCCTGGATCTCGATGTGGTCGACAGCACCAAAGCATTTATCTCCATTGAAGATATGGCCGTTTATACTGCGGCAAACGCGCCTGCAAATGCTTCAAAAATCGATCTTGTATATCTGTATCGTTCTATTCCCGACATTACTTTTTCTCACGGACTCGTGGCGCCTGCTGCTAAAACTTATCTGCCGGGTGTAATCCTACCGGCCGGAGCGACCCGTAATACCAAAGTGCAAAAAGTGTGGAACCTGCGCGATTTCCATCTGGCCCGGTTGCAGTACGGTGTCTACATTGATGACCTGGATTTTCAGCAGCTGGATCTTTCCAAAACATCCAATTATGCCATTAATATGCGTGCGGAGGCAGGTGTTTGGGTAGAAACGGAGGATGGAAAATACCGCGCCTATGTATATGTGAATTCGGTAAAGAACAACGATAAAAGCGCCAAGATCAGCATCAAGCGCTATCAAATGAAATAAGCATTGCTGGATTATTCTGCATTTCCTGTGGGTTGTATTCGATGCAACCCACAGGGGTGCATTTACTTTACTTCCTAACACCCTTAACGATGAAAAAAAATGCTTTGGCCATGCGGGCGGTGGCCGGTTTAATTTTGTGTTCATACACATATGCCCACTCAAATTCACTCCCCGCCGGAACTACATCACGCGCTCATAACGCCGATTGCATAAGGTCAGAGGCTATCACTTATTCGGCTGATCAGACCCAGACATTTTTAGTCAAGCGCGAGTTCCTGGAAGCTTCGAAAAACAAAATAAAAAAAGGCGATAAGCAGCTCCAAAAAGCGTTACAGGAACTAATAGCTGAGGCTGACAAAGCATTGAAATCAGAGCCTTATTCGGTTACTTACAAAAGCAAAGTGCCGCCAAGCGGCGACAAGCACGATTATATGAGCGTGGGGCCGTACTGGTGGCCGGATTCCACAAAGGCCGATGGGTTGCCTTACATTCGAAAAGACGGCCAGGTAAATCCCGAAAGGTTCACTATCAAAGACGCGGATTACCACGGAAGCCTGTGCAGGGATGTATTCCGGCTCTCACTTGCATGGTATTTCACCGATGAAATAAAATATTCAGACCACGCAGCTAAACTTTTAAGGACATGGTTCTTGGATAAAGAAACCCGAATGAATCCTAACCTGAACTTCGGTCAGGCGATTCCCGGCCGCACTGACGGTCGGGGAATCGGTATCATTGACACCCGCGCACTCGCTGTGTTAATTGACGGGGTGCAGCTCCTGAAAGATTCCAAAAGCCTTTCTGATGCTGAATATCAGGGAATTCAGGACTGGTACAAGGCATTTTTAACGTGGATGAGAACGAGCCCGATTGGTTTAGACGAGGCCGATGAGCACAATAACCACGGCACCTGGTACGATGTGCAGACGGTCTCAATGGCACTTTTTACAGGTCAGCCCGACTTGGCGAGGGAAATTTTGGAACAACAAACTAAAAAGCGGATCGGCAGTCAGCTTGACACCAGCGGCGCGCAACCCCACGAGCTCGCCCGGACGGTTTCCTGGAATTATGCTACGATGAACCTGCAAGGTTTCTTTCAGCTGGCCGCTTTGGCAGACAACGTTGGGGTTGACCTCTGGAACTATGTAACGCCCGATGGAAAATCCATTAAGTCTGCATTCAAATGGATGCTGCCTTTTGCCCAAAAGAAAAAGGAATGGACCCACCAGCAGATCAAACCCATGCAATACGACAGTTTTTTCCGGATAGCCAGATCGGTATCCAGCAAATATGCTGATCTAGATATCTCGGGAATTGCAGTTGGAGACATTGAAGGAACCAGTTTGCTACTGCTCACCAGCGCAAATCTTTAATCATGAAACAAATTGTCATAATATTTACAATACTGCTGACTTTTAGCGGATTATACTGTCAAGCTCAGTCCAGCTCCGATATACTTAGATCTATTAAACAGGAGCATCCGCGGCTGCTTTTGCTAAAAGGGGAGGAACAACAAATTTTATCCCAAATCCAAAAGCATGCAGAATGGAATACGATCCACCAGGAAATTCTGGCTGAATGCGATAAGCTGCTTCATACGCCTCCAGTAGAGCGGATCAAAATCGGCAAAAGACTGCTCGACAAATCGCGGGAATGTTTAAGACGCGTTTTTCAATTGGCATACGCATACCGGACTACCAAAGATGAAAAGTATCTCCGCAGAGCAGAAAAGGAAATGCTGGCTGTCGCTGCTTTTGAAGACTGGAACCCGACCCACTTTCTGGATGTGGCCGAAATGACGATGGCCGTAGCAATCGGTTACGACTGGCTTTACGACGGCTTAACAGCGGAAGCGCGGGCCACAATCGCCGATGCAATTTTGAAAAAAGGCCTTGAACCTTCGTTTGAAAAGAAATACAGCGCTTTCCTGAATGCAGAGCACAACTGGAATCAGGTATGCAATGCGGGTATTTCATTTGGCGCATTGGCCATTGCAGAAACTCAGCCGGAGGTCGCGGCAAATATAATTTCAAGAGCTGTCGCCACCATTCCAAAAGCAATGATTCCATCCTACGAGCCTGACGGCGCTTATCAGGAAGGATTTAGTTATTGGGGATATGGGACGAGTTTCAATGTGCTTTTCGTGAGTGCAATAGAAAAAGCATTGGGCACAGATTTCGGACTTTCTCAATCTCCGGGCTTCCTGAAAACGGCTGGATTTTTTCAAAATCTGGTTGGGCCGAGTGGACTGGCGCATAACTGGGGCGACAGCGGATTGAAAGAGGGATTGAGCCCGGCTATGTTCTGGTTTGCCGAAAAAACCGAGGATCCTTCTCTACTTTGGACACAGAAAAAACTGCTTTCAGCGCAGACAACCGGCAATGTGCGAAACCGCATTTTACCCGCGCTGCTGATTTGGGGTAGCAAAACGAACCTGGATGCCATAAAGCCGCCTTCAAAAATGCAGTGGATAGGGCGGGGACCATCGCCGGTTGCATTGATGCGCACTTCCTGGGTTGATCCGAATGCAATTTTTGTAGGTTTGAAAACGGGTTCGCCATCTGTGAACCACGCGCACATGGACATTGGCTCGTTTGTAATAGATGCGCAGGGAGAGCGCTGGGCAATGGATTTCGGAATGCAGGATTATAATTCTTTGGAAACAAAAGGGGTGGATCTGTGGAACCGCGCACAGAATTCACAGCGCTGGGAGGTCTTTCGGCTAAATAATTTCGCACACAATACATTAACGTTTGACGGTCAGCTTCTGAACGTGAAGGGCTATGCCAAGATCGACGCCTGGTCAGATAGCAAGTCGGAAATGATGGCTGTAACCGATCTTTCAGATATATATAAAGGACAGGTTGCTGCTGCCAAGCGGGGTATTTCAATCCGGAATGAAAAATGGGTGGTGGTAAGAGATGAAGTAAAAACCGGGGACAAAGCTGCTAAAATGCGATGGAACTTGCTGACAGGCGCCACCGTAAAAGTAGTCGATGGCAAAACGGTAGAATTGTCTCAAAATGGAAAGAAAATGCTGCTTGTATTTGATACAAAAGCAAATATCGAGATTAAAACATGGCCAACTACGCCAACCCACGATTACGATGCGCCTAATCCAAATACGCAATTTGTGGGCTTCGAGGTAACAATTCCTGCGAATTCTACTGAAAGTTTCAATGCCATATTTTCACCTTCGACGCAAATCCCGAAGGTAAAACCACTTTTGTCGTGGAAGTAACACTTGATCGAACTTATCCTGAACCTGATGAAGAAGATATTATTTCTGTTGATCCTTGGGGCACAGCTTTGCTACGCCCAGCAACTACGCAAACCCGGCGAAAACGTCGCCTTACCAGTCGAAGCTGGCAAAGGCACGCCGGATGCGGATCTTGAAAAAATCAGAAAACGTATTGTCGATGATTTGCTGAAACCGCCTGTCGATGCGAAGCATATTGAAGAATTGGTCAGCACACAAAAACAAGATGGCACCTGGCCCGGGATCAATTATACAGACGTTTCGCGCACGGCTTTTGAGCATAGCCAACACCTTAACAACATGCTTGAACTTGCCCGTGCATTTAAAAAGCCGGGCTCTGCTTTTCACAATAAATCGGAAGTAAAAAAAGCAGTTTCCAAGGCACTCGACTATTGGCTAGCAAATGATTTTATCTGTGAAAACTGGTGGTGGAACGAAATGGGAACACCTCAGTTAATGGTCAATATTCTGCTGATAACGGACGACCAGCTGACCGTAAATCAAAAAAGAGAGGGGGTAAGGATAGCCGGCCGGGCCAATCTGGAAGCTTCGGGTGCCCGCCCGGGCGGCGACCTGATTCAGATTGCCGGAATGCGAGCCAAGCAGGCACTTTTTCAACGAAATCCGGAAGTGCTGGCCCAGGTAATGAAGGTGATGGTGTCGGAAATAAAAATTTCCACCGGCCGCGGCTTAAAACCGGACCTGAGCTTTCATCACCGGACCGACAATGTGATATCGACACTGGCCTATGGAACCGGGTATGCGAATGCATTTGCATATTGGGCTGTCAAAACCGAAGGTACGAAATACAGGCTGCCTGAGGAGCCGATGAAACTACTCGTCGATTATTTTCTGGACGGGATTTGTCAATCGCATGCTTTTGGAAAATATCCTGATCCTGGCGCTGAGAACCGCGGAATCAGTAGGAAAGCGGCATTGAAACCAGCCGGCCCGGAACTGGCGGAAAACTTACTTGCAGCAACATCCTACCGGAAGGCCGAACTTGAAACGATCGTCCGAATCAGGAAAGGCGAAGTAAAGCCCAACCTGACGCGCGATTATTATTTTTGGCATTCGCATTACTATACCCACCAGCGGCCCGACTACTATGCTTCCGTTCGTATGCACAGCAAGCGCGCGGCGAACATGGAACAGCCGCACAATGAAGAAGGTTTGAAAAACCATCATTATGGTGATGGAAGCAATTTCATTACCCGGACCGGCCGTGAATATGACCAGATTTTTCCAGTTTGGGACTGGCAGAAAATCCCGGGTACAACGGTGTTGCAAAAAGCTGAGCTACCGCACTGGAAAGAGCTTGCCAAACAAGGTATCAATGCTTTTACGGGCGGGGTGACCGATCAGCGCTACGGAGCAGCTGCATTCGACTTTGCTAGCGTCCATGATCCCTTGAAAGCGAAAAAAGCCTGGTTCTTTTTTGACAAAGAATTTGTTGCACTCGGAGCTGGAATTACTGCTAACGCTGATGGTCATGTAGCAACCACATTGAACCAAAGCCTGTTATCTAGTCAGGTTTCGGCTGGCGTGGAGGGCAAAATTCTTAGGCTGGAAAAAGGTGCACATCAGTTGGACAAAGCAAGCTGGGTACACCATGACAGCACGGCTTACGTATTTACGGAGCCCGTGCCCTTGCATGTAAGCAATCAGCAGCAAACAGGCAGCTGGCGGCAAATCAATCACCATACCTGGGCGACAGAAGAGAAGGTCAGTAAAGATGTTTTTAAAGCCTGGCTCGACCACGGAGCAAGACCTGCCGATGCAGGTTATAGCTACATTGTTGTTGCCGGAATAGGCGATTCCGAAGTCGAAGCCTACCGGCAAAACCTTCCTATACAGATCATTATCAATTCATCCCAGGTGCAGGCAGTACGTCACACAGGGTTGGGTCTAGTGCAAGTTGTTTTTTATGAACCGGGTGCAATTCAGATTGATAAGGGACTTTCTCTTACCGCGAAAGAACCTTGTATGGCAATGCTGCAAATAACAGGCAATAAAGTGAGTAAGATCACCGTGTCCGATCCTGTCGGCAACCATGCACAGCTGCATTTGGAAATAAGCCGCAAGTTAAAAACCGTTTCCGGTCATGTTCAAGTCTCGGACGCCGGTCCTGGCAAGACGCTGCTCACTTTTCAGATGCCTGATAATGGAATGGCAGGGCAAAGCTTAGTTACTACTTATTAGGCAACCCAAGAAAGAGAAATCAGATGTGTTCCCGAATGAAAGATAGATTGAAACCGATTGTATTCACGATAATCCTAAGTTTAACTACTGGCATACTGGTTGCCCAGGAAGTATCTCCTGATCTTAAATATGCCGAAGCAGAGCTGATCCTTCAGAAAGCTAATGGTTTCAAAGGGATATGGTACATGAACCAGCCGTCAAATGATGAATATGTATACAAATATAGCGGCGGACTAGCTGTGTATCCTGCCAATCACAGGCCTTTCGCGGTCTATTCAAAAAAAGTCAATAAGACGTTTTTTTGCTTTGGCGGCACGGATGAGACAAACTCGACATTGCTTCACAACGTATCATATTTTGACCATGATTCGGGTAAATTAGCAAATCCGGTCATTTTGCTTGATAAACGTACAATCGACGCGCACGACAATCCGGTTATTTCGATTGACGATCAGGGATATATCTGGATTTTTTCCACTTCACATGGGTTGTCCCGGCCTTCCTATATTCATAAAAGTAAACGGCCCTATGATATTCAGGATTTTGAAACAATACAGGCAACAGAACTACTAAATGGTAAAGAGGTGCCATTTAAAAACTTCTCTTATTTTCAGGTTTATCCTGTCAAAGGAAAAGGGTTTATTGCCCTGTTTACAAAATACAATAAGGCAGGTCACCGCGTGATCGGATTCAACACAACCAAAGATG
The DNA here is from genome assembly GCF_000428845.1 of Dyadobacter alkalitolerans DSM 23607. GTDB lineage: Bacteria > Bacteroidota > Bacteroidia > Cytophagales > Spirosomataceae > Dyadobacter > Dyadobacter alkalitolerans. The sequence continues at coordinate 17,944 of NZ_AUAS01000027.1, forward strand.
GTGTGCATTGGAATGAGTGGAAAGTGCTGGCCCATATTCAGGACGGCCATTACCAAATCAGTGCGGAATCAAACGGAAAAGTAGGTGTAGCATTTGATTATCACCCGAAAGGCAAAGGGCTAAATTACAGAACGAACTTATATTATCTGGAAACCTCTGACTTTGGCAAAACCTGGCAAAACATCAAAGGCGAACAAGCACTTTTACCGTTGACCGATTCAAAAAATCCAGCGCTTGTTCACGATTATGCAGGCGAAAAACAGAATTGTTATTTGCTCGACATTACGTTTGATAAACAGCAAAAATCAGCCATTCTGGTCATTGCAAGTAAAGGGTTTGAGGCTGGACCCGGCAATGATCCTAGACAGTGGACGCTATTTCGCTGGAAACAGAGAAGTTGGCAGCACCATGTGGTAACCACTTCGGACAGCAACTATGACATGGGTTCCATTTATGTCGAATCAGACAAAAAACTTAAAGTGATAGGACCAACCGTTGACGGCCCGCAGGCTTACAACCCGGGTGGTGAGGTGGGCATGTGGGGCAGCAAGGACGGTGGCAATACATGGCAGTTGGAAAAACAAATGACGAAAAATAGTGCTATGAACCATTCGTATGTTCGTAAACCTGTGAATGCCAGAAACGATTTCTACGGTATTTGGGCCGATGGACATGGCAGGAAGCCATCTGAATCATATTTATATTTTACTGATTCAAAGGGAGTGGTGTATCGGTTGCCACGACATGCTACTGATGCAATGATTACCCCGCAAATGTATAAATAGCAATATCCTATCGATTCAATACCGAGTTATAGCGGCTTGGCAGTCGGGCAAAAAAGATGAAAGAGCTCACTTACAACACGTTATTTATTTTATTTAAACCGAAATCTATGTTACAATTGCTGTCTTTTTGTTTTACTGTGTTTTTGATCGCTCAACTGCCGCGTGCTGGCCATGCACAAACGGTTGAGCAGGAACCGGTATCTGTAATACTAGACACTGATATGGATTCTGATGTTGATGATGTAGGAGCGCTGGCTATGCTTCACGCTTATGAAGGGCAGAAAAGGGCACGTATATTAGGGATAATAGTAACCAGTGACGAGAAATACAGCGCTGCTTGTACGGATGCAATCAATGTATGGTTTGGCAGAAAGGACATCCCTATTGGTGTAAGTCAGAAAGATTCACTCAGAACTTTTTCAAAATACACCAAGGAGATTTCAGAGCAGTTTCCAACCTGTTTTAGCTCGAATGCCGATGCCGAAGATGGAACCAAGGTTTACCGAAGGTTGCTAGCCGGTCAGCCTGATCACAGTGTTGTCATTATTACTATTGGACATCTGACCAGCCTGAGCAGGCTACTGGACTCGTCCCCCGATTCAATCAGCCCTTTAAGCGGACAGGAACTCGTTAAACAAAAAGTAAAACGCTGGTCTTGTATGGGCGGGCAGTTCCCTGAAGGCAAGGAGGCAAATTTTTACCGGCCAGATCCTGCATCGACTGTTAACTCCCTAGGCAAATGGACCTTGCCAGTGACATTTTCTGGCTGGGAAGTAGGTAATCAAATAGTGACGGGTGGTGAATCTTTCCAAGCCCAATGCGATCCAACAAGTCCAGTGTACAGAGCCTATGAGCTTTACAATGGGTTTAAAGGTCGTGCTAGCTGGGACCAGATCGCAATCTTAATAGCAGTTGAAGGAGCGGGCTCATTTTTCGTGTCAAACAAAAATGGGCACTGCAAAGTAGCAGATGACGGCAGTAATAAGTGGCTTGCGCCATCAAATCAGATACATGGATACCTTATGATTAATACCGCCACAGAGAGAATACGTCAATATATTGATCAATTGATGCTTGGAAAGTAACAGCTCCAAATCGCACGACTATTTTCCTCCCTGCAATAGTGTAGCTGAATCAGTACAGGTAACAATACCTTTTAGAGCAGATTATACTAGGTGCAAAGAATTACAAAAAAGGACAATTTATGCACACGTACATGGATGCACACCAGATAATATTTGTTATATAACAGGCGATATGGTATCTCTACGTGCACTTCCTGGGCAATGAATTTGAGGGAGGCTCGGAAATACCGAGATTTCGTGGACTTGGATCTAGGAAGCGACCACTATTGCTGAGTTATTGTGCACGCTGCTTCTCAGATTCGCCTACGTCCTTGTTCTGGTAGATAGATTGCTTCAAGCGACCCAAACTGTACGAAATCACGATCCGGACATAATTGGTATTGTACTTTCTGCCGTACACAATGTCGGTGGAACCCAATCTGTATTCTCCGGCCGCCCGAGCCCGGTGAAATAAATCGTTCGCTTCAAGGTTACAGCTCAATGCATCTTTAAGGAATTTCTTTTCAAGACCAATATTGACCGAAGACTGATCTTCTCGTAAATAGATGCCGTCCTGCTTGTCGCTTTGGTACCATGCTGTTGTGTAGAAAATGATCCAATTGCCCAGATTAAAGCGGTTCTGAGAATATAGGTAATAATATGGCTGTTTGGCTCTTCCGGAAAAAACCCCAGCATCGTCTATGGCATTGTTGTAGCTAATGCTTGCAGCATTGACCGAGTTCCACCACTTTGTGTTGATCGTTTTGCTAATCGAAGAAAAATAGGCGTGTTCTTTGCCGATATTGGCACGTCGTAAAATATACACGCGCGGATCATTCTCTGCCTGAAAAGCACCGCCGCTTATTAAGTTAAGGGTATAGTTGTAACCTGTCTTCATACTCCAACTACCCAGGGTAGCACCCAGCTCAAAAGAATGTACTTTGGCTGGCCGGATGTTTGGGTTCCCCTGAATAGAAGTAAAGCTGTCCTGATAAATAACGAATGGGTTGAGCGACTGGTACGAAGGGCGGTCGATCCGGGAGGAATAGGTGATGTAGGCGTTCGCGTTCTCGGAAAATCTGGCGGTCAGCGAAGCATTGGGAAAGACATTGATGTAAAGATCGTCGAGCGTGGCTCCTTCTTTAACACTTGTCAGCAGCGCATAGTTGGTTAATTCTGCTCTTAGCCCTAAGCTGTAATTCCAGTCCTTCTTGATGCGGCCGCGGAAGTTAGCATATCCGGCAGGCACCCGCTCAGTGTAGTCAAAATCACTCGACAGCTTGTCGTCCTTTGTTGGCGTTCCATTTTTGCCGACGTTCATGAATGTGGTCAACGAGTAATTTTTTACATATGCCAGCTTGCCGCCAGCCTCCAGGCTAGCACCTCTTTTGAAAGCTTTGACGAAATCGGCCTGGATGCTCAGAATATGGATGTTGCCTTCTCCCATGTTATTGATTAATTGCGTCTTCTCCGTGCCTGCCAAGGTTTCTGACTGGCGTATCTTATTGTCGAAATTGTGTCGGTACGATGCATACTGCCCCCCAACGAACAGGTTAGAACCCAAGCTGTCAATATCCAAGTTGTAGTTGGCGTTAAACATATTATCCCGCGACAACTCATCCCACGCTAAATTGCTGGCATAAAGCCCGGTTTGGTGGTCGGTGATGGTATTGTCGCTCAACTGCGCGCCGCCTAGTTTCTCGTAAGCCCCGGTGTACTGAAAAGACACGTAGCTATTTCGCTTCATGTTATATTGAAGGCCCATACCGTAGTTGGAGAAGTTGTCGTGCTTATATCGCCAGTCAGTGGTGAGCTTGGAGCTAAAAAGATCGGGCGGTGCATTTCGGACGCGGGTCGTTTTCAATATCATACGGTCGTTGCCCAGCTGCAAACCATAACTGCCCTTTACAGACCAGGCTCCCTTTGCGTAGCTAAGATCGATATTAGTCTGGTTATCGTACCCGGCAAACTTGCTGTACGAATAGTAGTTCTTTAGCATGGCTCGGATATCCTCACCAGCATCACGCTTCGTAGTGATGTTGATTACCGCATTGCCTTGGGCGTCGTAGCGGGGGCCTGGATTACTAATGATTTCGATCTTGAAAACGTTGGTGGGCGAAAGAGCAGATAACTGATCGTTCGAAATTCGGACACCGTTGATGAAAATAATGGCCGCCCCCTTACCAAAGAAACCGATTTGGCCCTCGGCATCGTAAATCACCCCAGGAGACCGGCTCAGTATCTCATCGACCGAAGTGCTGGTAGCCAAGGGGGTATTTTCGATTTTTATTTCTATCGATCCATCGCCTCTCTCTTGTACGAGCGGCGCCTTCGCCCTCACGAGCACTTCGTTCAATTCATTAGCCGACCTTCGTAGTATTATATTTCCTACGTCTACTTGGGCACTCCCTTTGTAAGGAACGAACAGGTAGGTATCCGCAAACTCAAGAGAAGTGATTTTTAGAAGTACTTGCGGTTGGTCCAACCCAGAAAGTTCAAATTTGCCTTCCGGAAAGGGTGTTCCTTTGATAATGCTGGAATCTTGGGGATTGATGATGATGGCATTACCCAAAAGGGCTTCCCCCTTAGTGTCGATAACATTGCCTTGGACGGAGGTTATTGTTTGGGCGTAAGAACAGACGCTCAAAGTGAAGAGGCAGGCAGTGATCAAGACGGTCGGTTGGTTGGTCATAGGGCTTCCATAGCGGCGGATAATCTGTACGACCACAAAAGAACAGAAGAAAGCCTTCGCAGAAGCGAAAAGTAGATCAACAGCCGCTTTGCGCAACCAGCCGAAGTCTGAGCGGAGATATAAGGTTTCATCGACGCGGACAGCCTCTCTGACACCTTTTATGGTTCTATTGACTACTTTTGTTTTGTGCCGTATTCTTTGACCGTACCTTGCTACATCAAAATGGACACTTTGGCAAGCCTATACCGCCGGTGGGACACCCCTCTGCTCAGAAACCTGGTTTTCTGGGCAGTGATCTATTTATTCCATCTGATTACCACCAACCGGGCTTTTTACAGTAACGTCGCGCATCTGGTTGGGGCGATATCCTGGATAACTTTGCTCCAAGTCGGAGTTGCCTACACCACGCTCTACGCATTGATTCCCTACTTTCTGAACAAAAAGCGGTTTTACACTTTCAGTATTCTGCTGACGTTACTACTATTTTTAGCCGCTACTGGCTACCACGCGGCCAATTACTACTACTTTGAACCTGCCTACCCGCAATCCTATGCGACGCGCTTTGATGCATTTGGCTACCAATCCATGCTCGAGCGGATTACCGATATTTCCCTCACAGCCAGCAAAGCCATTTTTTTCTTTTCACCTACTGTATTGCTGCTGCTATTTCAGTTTTACCGCGACCAGCAGCGCCTTTCCCAAATCAACGAGCAGAAAAAGACCGCTGAACTAACAGCTCTTAAGCACCAGCTAAATCCTCATTTTCTGTTTAATACACTGAATAATGTGTACGCCCTGGCTATTAAAAAATCAGATAAAACTCCAGAGGTCATCAGCAAACTGTCGGATATCCTCGACTATGTGCTATACCGTTGCAACGAAGACTACGTCCCGCTCATCAAAGAAGTCGAACTGATCGAGAACTACCTGACCTTAGAGAAAATACGATATGGAAAGCGGGTTGTCATTACCTTCAATCCATCTTACAGCCATGATGTGAAGATTGCCCCTTTGTTGCTACTTACTTTTGTAGAAAATGCCTTCAAACATGGCGTTAGCCAGGAGATCAACCAGGCAACTATTGACATAATGTTGCATGCTCACAAAAACACAATTACATTCTATATTCGAAATACTATCCCGACTGACGCGCCCCGTGATAACGACAAAAAGCCTGCAATCGGCCTGAAAAATGTCAGAAAGCAACTTGAACTCTTGTATCCCAGCGCGCACCAACTGCGATTAGACGAGGCGAAGGGTACTTATATGGTTACGCTAGACCTAAAAACGCCATGACCTACACCTGCCTGATTGTAGACGATGAAGAACTCGCCCGCGAGTTGATTAACACCCATATTGAAAAATTGCCTGAATTCAAAGTAGTGCACACTTGTGCTAGTGCTTTGGAAGCCAGGAATGTGTTACAGCAGACATCGGTCGATCTGCTTTTTCTTGATATCGAAATGCCATTGATGAAAGGCACCGATTTTTTCAAAAATCTGCTTCACAAACCAAGCGTCATTTTCACTACCGCGTACCGTGATTATGCACTCGATGGCTTTAACTTAAACGCAGTAGATTATCTGCTAAAGCCGATTACATTTGAGCGCCTGTTTCAGGCGACTGAGAAGTTCCTGAGTCAGCGGCCCGAGACAATTGCTGACATGTCAAGGATATCACAGAGGGACTATATCTTCATCGCAAAGAACCGAAAACAGGTAAAGTTACTACTGGACTCCATCTTATTCGTTGAAAGCTTTAAAGACTACATCACTATTCATCTGCCCGACGAAAAGCACGTGATTAAATACAGCATCTCTTCCTTTCAAAGATTGCTAGACGATCGCTTTCTACGTGTTCACCGCTCATATATAGTCAATGTACACAAAATCACTGCTTACACGAAGCTGGACGTAGAGATCGAAAAGCATGAAATTCCCATCGGCGAGCAGTACCGCACGTTAGTGCTGCAGTACTTTAAGGAATGAATGTGCTTCAAAGTTACAATAACTTTAATTGTTAGCAGAAAATCACCTAAACCATAGCAGGCTATTTAAGCGTGATACACTATATTTTGGTTGTCGGAAGTACTACATCTCTTGACGATAGGAAAAAATGTTGGTTTGATCATTTGCCAAGTATAGGCTCATGTGTATTCTTTAAATTTAAGGCAAGGTCGCACGTCCACATTCAGGACAGTGGGTATGACACCGCCTTCTCATTAAACGGTTATTCCGGTTTGTCACATATCTTATGGCACTTTACGAACGGACGTTCGTAAAGTGCCATAGAAGGCTTCTGCCTTAACTTACTAAGCCTAATATTGCAACTTTGAGCTAGTGGTATATCCTTATAGTACACTCACTTATAGACTTGACAAGCATACTACTGACGCAAGTCGCTTGGAACGGTGGAGTAGGGTCCCAAATATTATATCTTTGCCTCATGATTATATCTTTGCCTCATGGGTGAGCATACATCAAAGCACGATACATTCCTTCAGTCTATCATGGGTAACCAGCAAATTGCGCTGGATTATTTTCGCTCTTGCCTGCCAGAACAGATTCTTGAAAAGTTAGATTTTTCCACTCTCCGGCAACTTCCTGACACTTACGTTTCAAAAGAGCTTCAAAAATCTATTTCAGATATCGTCTATGTGTGCAAAAGGACCGGTGGGGAAGGAGAGGTAAAAATTTCCCTTTTGATCGAGCACAAAAGTTATGTGGACAAATACACGCCAATACAGATCGGTAGGTACATCTTTTCAGGCTTATTGAAGCAGCTTGCAGAAGGGGAGAAACCTTCCCTGATTATTCCAATCCTGCTTTACCATGGCAAGGCCAAGTGGGAATATAAAACATTGTCATCATTATTCCAGGAACTTGAACCGGAGCTATTGCGGTTCGTTCCGGATTACCAATACGTTTTTAATAATTAGGTAAAATCCCTGATGAGCAGATCCAGGCACTGCATAACAACTTCTTGGCGGCCTCTCTTCTGGCCATGAAATACAGCGTCTTTAAAGATCGCCTTAACCCTTTAATTCCTACAATATTAAAGCTGGCCGGCGGGATAGATCAGAACTTGCAAACCAGCCTGATTGTTTATACATTCGTAAACAGTGAGCTAAGCGAGCAGCAAATCGTTGAATTGATAACATCGTTGCCTGCACAAATTAAAGAAACAGTTATGAGCACGTTGGATATTTTTGTTGAGAAGGGTCGTAAAGAAGGTTTGAAAGAAGGTGAGCTGAAAGGCAAATTGGAAGGCCAACAGGAAAAGACTGAAAACGCAGTTCGAAACCTAATCAAGCAATCTTTGCTAACAGACCAGCAGATTGCTTCTGCCCTGGAAGTGACAGTTAATTATGTGGCCAATATCCGCAAGCAATCCTAATTCTTCGGAAAGTTAGGGAGAACATCTAGCCTCTTTTAAGACGTACCCTTTTCACTTTTGGGTGCTGTTCACACAACAGAATCATATGGTCCCGGTTTATATAATCATTGGACAGTAGCAAAGCAATTTGTTTTCTAATATTTGATAATATAAGTGGCCGGCTTAATACTGTCAGGCTACTTAGCAGCATGCGTCGTACGCTGGTACCCCTTTTGAGATGTTCTTACAGGAATTGATGCTGTAAACACTTTGTCAAGTAATGAAGGTATTTCCCTTTTCTAACTGTGAGATTTGTTTAACCAGATAAGATCTTTTTTCAATGTCGTCTTCATTGTGCAACGCTTTGCTAAGCTCGACAAACCGGCTTGCCGCCTGAGTAAACTCATCTGTTGAAAGAAACGATTGTAGCCAGCCAGCAAAATCTTCAAGTCCAGGTTGCTTGTAATTGTATTGAAAGTATTCCAAAAATGAAGGGTTTTCTAGGTTTGATCCTTCCCACTTGTCTACATGTATAATAGGCCTTTCAAAGAATTTGTCAAGCACATAGGTATTAGAGCAAAAGGTTTCAAAAGCTTTATGCCCCGCCTGCCTGCTCTGACCCGCCTTGTAAAGTATGATAGTCCATTCAAACAAAAAGTCTGGAAAACCGGCATCTTCCGGAAAGTTCTTGGCGAACCATTTTGTGTAAGCCAATCCACCAACATAATCTGCCAATTGCACAAAATACCTGGTCGGTAAGTACCGTAGGCCACGGCTGTCATCATAACCGCCAAATTTCCTTTTCTCACCGGCCAGGACTTTTTTGATATTGGCAATTTTTAATCGGAGCCGTTCGGTTTGTTTTGGTGTCATTGAATTGCTTCTTTGATAGTAACAGTCTTAGCGCCTTGATAAGTTACGTGAAATCCCGATTACAGCCAAAAGTTGTCGTTCTCACCAAATAGTTGTGTGCAGCAACTCAATGATTTGCCGTTTGATTAACCGGTTTTTGCTTCTTCGACACATCACATAAACTGTAATCCAGACCAGACCAATATAAATGAATATCACGAGCTAAGGACAATACAGTTCATATGCTACTGAAATCGGTTGACAGTTAGCCCGTTTTCAAGTATCCAGGCGGGTATTGGACATTTCCAAAACGGATTTTTTTGTACGGGTAC
>NZ_AUAS01000028.1 GCF_000428845.1 Dyadobacter alkalitolerans DSM 23607
TGGATAGGCAAAAACAGCAAGCCGACGAGCTGCTAAAAAGTGAGGAAGGCATTGTCAAACGAAAGAAGCGGTGCTATGACGTAGAACCCGTCTTTGGCAACATTAAACATAACCACGGCTTCCGCAAGTTTATGCTCCGCGGCAAACAAAAGGTCGAAATAGAGTGGGGATTGATCGCACTAGCCCAGAATATCAGGAAAAGGGCGGCCTAGGAGGGCTGTTTACGCGCCTACCTGGCAAATCCAGTAAGCTAGCTTTTAACGGCGGATTTTGAATCTTAATTCTCAGTTACAAAAACCAGAAACGAAAGAGGGTGCCCCATTTTGAAATGAGACACCCTCATTTTTTATTATAATATTTCGTTCTGCTTAGAATTTTAGAGCAATGCCCGCTTTGGCAGGAATCATGTTAGTTCCACCTGCGAATTCAAGAAAAACCCCCATTGCTGGCTTAAAGTAGTAGCGTGCACCAGCAAAAACTCCAACAACGACTGCTGAATTTGTGTAATACTCATTCCCATCAATATTGAAACCCAAGGCAGGTCCTGCATACAGGTCAAGCTTGTCAATTGTCAAGAAGTGCTTTCCATAATGATAAGAACCTCTTGCTGCAATAGGAACTGCTACATAATTGCTTGATGGGCCAAGACGATATCCATAGTCATAAAATCTTATATCCGCCTGGGCACCAACACTAATAAACTCGTGGACTCCAACTTCGAATGATCCGCCAACAGCAAATCCGCCGCCGCCATAAAATCCGTAGCCACCGCCACCTATTCCTAAATTTAAGATCTTATCTCCTTTTTCATATTGAGCGAAAGCATTTTGCGAGGTTGTTCCCAAAGCTGTCACAATTAACAACATTAATAGAATCTTTTTCATCGTAATAGATTAGTTTTTGTGTAAAAAATAATGGCACAAATTAAAGCCTTTATTTCAATGCTTCAAAACTTGTGCCATCGTAGTTATTATTCGGGGCAGTCCCCAAAACAAAAGGGGTGAAGTCCAAACTCCACCCCTGTTTTATTACGTGTTCTTCCTCAATTTGTCCTTAAAAACCTTTTTGAATTTGTCCAGCTTAGGTGCGATTACAAACGCGCAATAACCCTGATCCGGATTGTTTGCAAAGTAATTTTGGTGGTAATCCTCAGCAATATAAAACTTCGAAGCTTTGGTAATCTCCGTTACGATTGGCTTTGAATAAGCGCCCGATTTGTCCAGCTCAACCTTCGCCTGCTCAGCCAGCTTCTTTTGCTCCTCATTGTGATAAAAAATAACCGAGCGATACTGTGTTCCAATATCATTTCCTTGTTTATTGAGGGATGTTGGGTCATGACTGCGGAAAAATGCCTCTAAAAGTTCCGCATAGGAGATTACTTTTGGATCATATACGACCTCCACACATTCTGCGTGGCCGGTTGTGCCTGTGCAAACCTCCTTGTAGCTAGGATTAGCGACAGTTCCGCCTGCATAGCCTGAAACAACTTTCTTAACGCCGTCCAAAGATTCTAAAACAGCCTCAGTACACCAAAAACATCCGGTTCCGAAAGTGGCGATTTCGGTGTTTGCCATATCAACATTATTTTCGTCCAATGCTGCCAAAGACGCTTCGCTACTCATCTGCTTTTTTTGTTTTTTATCCGACTGTGCGCATGATATCACCACCATGCAACACAAAAACAGGAACGTGAAAATTGGGATCGTAGTCCTCATGTTGTTGAATTGTATTATTGCTATTTGGTAAACGAATCGCGTTCCAAGAAAGTTTATCCGGCGGATTCGCACATTATTTACGAAATTTGAATCCAAAAAGATCGGCTGTTTGCCCGGGGCAGAGTGCTGCTGCGGCCTGCCCGCACCGTGATTACTACATAACCATGACTTATCTTCATTTTAAGGCACTGCATATCATTTTCGTGGTCTCCTGGTTTGCCGGATTGTTTTATATGCCCAGGCTGTTTGTTTACCACACCGAGGCCCGGGACAAAACAGAAGCCGAGCGGCACGTTCTTTTTGCGCAATTTAGCAAGATGGAAAAGTTGCTCTGGAATGCCATTATGACGCCTGCTTGCTGGCTAACCATCATTTTCGGGTCCATAATGCTATACATTACACCCTCCTGGCTGGATCAGGACTGGATGCAGCTGAAATTGGTTTTTGTGGCGGGTTTGCTGGCTTATCATTTTTATACGCGGAAGATCCTGCTGGAACTGCGTCGCGGAATATTCCGGTTTTCGTCATTTCAGCTGCGGCTTTTCAATGAGATTGCGACCATCTTTCTTTTCTCCATTGTTTTCCTGGTGGTTTTGAAAAATACGGTCGATTGGCTCTGGGGCGTGCTGGGGCTGGTTATTTTTGCGGTTCTGATGATGACAGCCGTCCGGATCGTGAAGCGGATACGCGAGAAGTAACTGAATGAAACATTGCAATTATTTTTTTTCAAATAAATTAAATCATATTTATTTTATTCTATATTTGCCAATGACAATGTCGCATGAAATGTCGCATGACTTGTCAAACCGAGATATGAAAAACTATTTGAATACTATTTGGTGGTGGCGTGCACGTCTTAACAAGATGGACGAGTAGCTATTGCTTTGGTATAAATAAAAATATACTTTACAAACGGCTCGCTGTTCATCTGACAGCGAGCCGTTTTTTTTGTGCCATTTTCAAAAAATTTAAGATTAAAGAAATGTCAAATCCTACCTTTCAGATCACGACCCGTCACAAAAAATTATTGGCGGACACATTAACACCGGTTTCTATTTATTTAAAATTAAGAGATCGTTTCGTCAACACCATTTTGCTGGAAAGCTCTGACTATCACGGCAATGAAAACTCATTTACTTACATCTGCTGCGATCCGGTTGCTTCTTTCAAACTGAATCAAAATGTGGTTACGCAGCAATTTCCGGACGGGCAGCAGCAAAATATCACGCTGAAAAATCCGAGAGATGCCGTGCAGACATTATATGCATTTGCGCAAAGTTTCAAATCGGAAAAAAGCGGTTTTCCATTTATTTCCAATGGACTTTTCGGACATATGACTTACGATGCAGTGAGTTATTTTGAAGACATTACGATTCAGCCAGCGAGTCCGGAAACAGAGATAGACCAGATATTTTACCAGGTTTACCGCTATGTGATCGCCATTAACCATTTCAAAAATGAGCTTTACATTTTTGAACATCAATATGGCGACGGCGAGCAGGAAAGCGGCATTGAGCAGATTGAAATTTTGATCAAAAACCGCAATTTTCCTAAATACGGCTTCCAGATTGCTTCCGAAGAAACCTCTAATGTGACAGACGATGAAATGCGTGGCGTAATCCAGAAGGGAATCGATCATTGCCTACGCGGCGACGTGTTCCAGATCGTGCCTTCCCGCCGTTTCAGCCGCGATTTCCAGGGCGATGAATTCAATGTTTACCGCGCTTTACGCTCTATTAATCCTTCGCCTTATTTATTTTATTTCGATTACGGCAGTTACAAGATCTTCGGTTCTTCTCCTGAGAAACAGATTTTTATCAAAAACGGACAAGCTGAAATTCATCCGATAGCAGGCACATTCCGCAGAACGGGCGATGATCAGGCGGATGCCGAGGCGGCGCAGGCATTATTGAATGACCCTAAGGAAACTGCGGAGCACGTAATGCTTGTTGATCTGGCAAGAAACGACCTCAGCAGAAGCTGCGATGCGGTGAAAGTAACTAATTATAAAGAAGTCCAGTATTATTCGCACGTAATCCATTTGGTTTCCAAAGTCGTAGGAAAGATGAATGAGGGCGTAAATCCTTTGCAGCTAGTGGCGGACACATTCCCCGCGGGAACGCTCTCGGGCGCGCCCAAGCACAATGCGATGAAGCTCATCGACCAGATGGAAACGAGCAACCGGAGCATTTACGGCGGCGCGATCGGGTTTATGGATTTCAATGGGGATTTCAACCACGCCATTGCGATCAGGACGTTCCTTAGCAAGAATAACACACTGTTTTTCAGGGCTGGGATGGGCGTTGTGGCGAAGTCGAATGTGGAGAGCGAATTGCAGGAGATTAACAGCAAGCTGGCCGCTTTGAGAAAGGCGATTGACTTTGCAGGAGAAATTTAAATCATTGGTAAATCCTCAAATACAGGAAATAATGAAAATCTTAGTACTTGATAATTACGACTCTTTCACTTACAATCTCGTTTACATTCTCCGCGAGCTGAACGACCAGGTGGACATTGTCCGCAATGATAAAATCGCACTGGAAGAGGTTGGGAATTACGACAAAATCCTCCTTTCCCCAGGCCCGGGCATTCCCTCGGAAGCGGGCATAATGCACGAGCTGATCCGCGAATATGGACCTAGCAAGAGCATTCTGGGCATTTGTCTGGGACACCAGGGCATCGGTGAAGTTTATGGCGCCACGCTCGAAAACATGACCGACGTGCTGCACGGCATCAGTGATACAGCCATTGTAACAGATCCTTCGGAACGCATTTTCCAGGGACTTCCGCAAGAGATCAAAGTCGGCCGTTATCACTCCTGGACTGTCATTCCGGAAACATTTACGGAAGATCTGACGATCACGGCGCTGGACGAAAAGGGCCGGGTTATGGGACTTTCGCACAAGAAATATGATGTAAAAGGCCTGCAATTTCACCCCGAATCGGTGCTGACGGAGCACGGCAAAGAAATGTTGGAAAACTGGTTGAAGATTTAGGAAACAAATTCAATTTCTTAACAGTAAAAACATTCTTTCATTACGCTTAGCAATATCATGAAGCAGATTCTTAGCCATCTTTTTGAATATAAGGTTTTAAGTAAAGAGTTATCCAAAGACGTCCTCATTGGCATTAGCACAGGCAAATATTCCAATTCCGAAATCGCCTCCTTCCTGACCATTTATGCCATGCGGAGCATTACGGTGGAGGAGCTCGAAGGCTTCCGCGACGCCATGCTGGAATTATGCCTGGCCGTTGATCTTTCGGCTTACGATCCTATCGACGTTTGCGGAACGGGCGGGGACGGAAAGGACACATTCAACATTTCAACATTATCCTGTTTTGTGGTCGCAGGCGCGGGCCAGCATGTGGCCAAGCATGGGAACCACGGCGTTTCTTCGCTTTGCGGCTCGTCCACGGTGCTGGAATATCTGGGCGCCAAGTTTACGAATGATAAGGATGTGCTCGAACGCAAGATCAATGAGGCGGGCGTTTGCTTCCTGCATGCACCGCTTTTCCATCCGTCGATGAAGAATGTAGCGCCGATCCGGCGGGAGCTGGGCGTGAAAACTTTCTTCAATATGCTGGGCCCGATGGTGAACCCGGTTTCCCCCAGAAAACAGCTTGTAGGCGTGTTTAGTCTTGAATTAGCGCGGCTTTTTGCTTATCTTTACCAACAGACTGATAAGCAATTTCTGGTTCTTCACGCATTAGACGGTTACGACGAAGTGTCATTGACAGGTGCTTTTAAAATGATCACCGCTCAAACGGAACAAGTTCTGAATCCCTCGCATCTGGGGTTACAAACCTTGCGCGCAGAGGACCTTTCGGGAGGAAAAACAGTCGAGGAATCCGCCAAAATTTTCATGGATGTATTGAACGATACAGCTACGTTTTCCCAAAAACAGGCTGTGCTGGCAAATGCTGCATTGGCACTGCATTGCGCAAATCCTGCGTTGACATTGCCGGATGCGGTGGAAACGGCGCGGGAATCCCTGGAAAGCAAAAAGGCGCTCAGAAGTTTTAAAAAATTGATAGAAGACTAATTTCAGATGAACATACTAGATAAAATTGTTGCTCGTAAAAGAGAAGAAGTCATTGACGCTAAGCAAAATAAGTCTGTTTCCGACCTGGAAAAAGAGGATTTGTTTGCACGCAAAACGGTTTCCCTCTCGGCGGCATTACGGAATGCTTCATCTCCCAAAATTATAGCGGAGTTTAAACGAAAATCGCCTTCCAAAGGAGTCATTAATGATCGGGTTGCTCCGGAAATTGTGACCTTTGACTACGTGAATGCAGGCGCGGTCGCGCTGTCTGTGTTAACGGATATTGACTTCTTTGGAGGCTCTTTTACCGATTTCCTCAGCGCACGTCGTGCCAACCACACTATTCCGATGCTTCGGAAGGATTTCGTAATCGACGAATATCAGCTTTACGAAGCAAAAGCGATCGGCGCGGATGTGATCTTGCTCATCGCCGCCTGCCTTACCCCGGCTGAAGTGGTTTCGTTAAGTAAGAAAGCGCATGAATTGGGGCTGGAAGTTTTGTTGGAGGTGCATAATGCTGAGGAACTGGCCGCAACGCTGGGTGAAGATATTGATATAGTGGGGGTTAACAATAGAAATCTTAAAACTTTTGAAACCTCCATTGAAACTTCGATCGCGCTAAGTGAACAGATTCCCGATTCTTTTGTTAAAATATCAGAAAGCGGCCTGAAAGATGCTGCGACTATTTTGAAATTATATGGTCACGGCTACAAGGGTTTCTTAATTGGTGAAACATTTATGAAGACTGTAAATCCCGGAACCGCACTGGCGGATTTGCAAAATGACTTAACTCAACATAGCAATTTAAATCCTTTGGTTCTATGAAAATAAAAGTTTGCGGACTGCGCCAGCAAGACAACATTGAAAAAGTGGTGGCATTACAGCCTAACTTCATCGGGTTTATTTTTTATGAAAAATCACCCCGTTTTGTCGGCGAAGAGTTGGATGAAGAATTTATCAAAAGCATTCCCAATAATATCAAGAAAGTAGGCGTGTTTGTAAACGCCAGCCCGGGCCATATCCTGGCAATGGTTAAGAAATACGACCTGCAATACGCACAGCTTCACGGCAACGAAATGCCCGACATTTGTCGCAGCATTCGTCAGAAAGGGGTTAATGTGATCAAAGCATTCAGCATTGATGCGTCTTTTAACTTTGCGATGCTGAACAATTACAAGTCGTTCTGTGACCTGTTTTTGTTTGATACCAAAGGCGATAACCCAGGCGGTAACGGTGTGCCGTTTGACTGGAAAATTTTGAAAAAATACGATAATGAAAAGCCTTTTCTCCTCAGCGGGGGCATTGGGCTGGACAACATTGAAGACATTATAGAGTTATCCAAAACGCTTCCTATCTACGGAATTGATGTTAACAGTCAGTTTGAAACGGAGCCAGGCGTGAAGGACATTGCCAAGTTGGAAGAACTGTTCAGTTTAGTTCGTGTAAAAGAGAAAGAAGAGGCGGAAGCTTAGAAACTATGGAAGCAATAGCAGAAAAGAAGTCATATCAAGTGGACGGCCGCGGTTACTACGGCAGTTTTGGAGGTGCATTCATTCCCGAAATGCTGTATCCAAACGTGGAAGAACTGCGTGAAAATTATCTCAGCATCATTGCAGAGCCTTCTTTTCAAAAAGAATATAATGATCTCCTGCGCAATTACGTGGGACGTCCTACGCCGCTTTACCGGGCCAACAGGCTTTCGGAAAAATATAAAACCAACATCTTCCTTAAACGAGAAGATCTTTGCCACACAGGCGCTCATAAGGTGAACAACACCATCGGGCAGATCCTGATGGCGAAGCGATTGGGTAAAAAACGCGTGGTTGCCGAAACCGGTGCAGGCCAGCACGGTGTTGCTACGGCGACTGTATGCGCGCTGATGGACATTGAATGTATTGTGTACATGGGCGAGCTGGACATTGAGCGTCAGGCGCCTAATGTGGCGCGCATGAAGATGCTCGGCGCCGAAGTAAGGCCCGCAACCTGCGGATCACGCACATTGAAAGATGCTACGAACGAGGCGATGCGCCATTGGATTAATAACCCTGTGGACACGCATTACATCATTGGCTCTGTGGTGGGCCCGCATCCTTATCCGGATATGGTGGCGCGTTTTCAGGCCATTATTTCGGAGGAGATGAGATGGCAGTTGAAAGAGCAAACCGGCAAGGAAACACCTGATTATGTGGTGGCTTGCGTGGGCGGCGGGAGCAATGCTGCGGGTGCTTTTTATCACTTCCTGGACGATGAAAGTGTGAAACTGGTGGCGGTGGAAGCTGCTGGTAAAGGACTTACTTCGGGACATTCTGCGGCGACGACGGCTTTGGGAAAACCAGGCGTTTTGCACGGAAGCCGCACGATACTCATGCAAACTGAAGATGGACAGGTTGTGGAGCCATTCTCGATTTCAGCCGGTCTGGATTATCCGGGGATTGGTCCTCAGCATGCTTATTTGTATGACAGCGGAAGAGGGATTTTCATGTCGGCAACAGATGAAGAAGCCGTGCAGGCAGCATTTGAACTGACTCGTTTTGAGGGTATTATCCCGGCTTTGGAATCTTCACATGCCTTGGCAATTCTGGGTCAGCTAGGCGCTTCTGAGAACGAGAATGTGATCCTGAACCTTTCCGGTCGCGGCGATAAGGACATGGCGACTTACATGAAATACATCGATTAATTTACTCATAAACACATTACAATGGCAACACTGACCTTACCCGAGGTTTTTGATCTGAGGCTCAAAATTCAGGAGCTGGAAGGAAAAGTAAACTCCGGCGAGCTTTCGCTTTTCGAAAGGTGCGACCTGGAAGACGAGATTCTCGAACTCAAAGAAAAGCTTGGTGAGTTTGACAGACTGAAATTCAGCGATGAGGGCGAATGCCTGAATTGCTCCGCATAGTAACAATCAATTCCTTACAGTTCAACCTTTTATCCAACTATGAATTTCAAATTACTATTGATGGCCGGGATGCTTCTTTTCGGCGCTATGGCTTCTGCTTCACCTCAAAACCCACCGAAAAAAATGCTCCGTCACGTCGTTTTATTCAAATTCAAAGATTCAGCGACGCCTGCGCAGGTGAAAGAAGTGGAAGATGCTTTCAGAGCATTGCCTTCAAAGATCAAGGAGATCAAAAGTCTGGAATGGGGCACGAATAACAGCCCGGAAGGATTGGCGCAAGGCTTCACGCACGCATTTTTCGTAACATTCGAGAATGAAGCTGCCCGCGAAGTATATCTGCCTCATCCTGACCACAAAGCATTTGGAAAAGTCCTTGGGCCGTATTTGGACAAGGTTTTGGTGATCGACTACTGGACACAGGAATGAACCGCATAACAAACCTTTTTAGCGGCGCCCAAAGCGGCGGCGGATTGCTGAATGTATATTTCACGGCCGGCTTCCCCGAACGCAATGACACCATGCGCGTTTTACGGGCCTTGCAGGACGGCGGCGCCGATCTTGTGGAGATCGGAATGCCTTATTCTGACCCCGTTGCGGATGGCGAGACCATTCAAAAAAGCAATGACCGGGCACTGGAAAACGGCATGACGGTGAAGATGCTCTTCGAACAATTGCAGGATATGCGCGAGACGATTTCGCTACCTGTGTTGCTGATGGGCTATGTGAACCCGGTTTTGCAGTTTGGCATTGAAGAATTTTGTAAAAAATGCGCAGAGGTGGGCGTAGACGGCTTAATCTTGCCCGATATGCCTATGGATGTGTATTTGAATGAATACAAAGCCATTTTCGACGCTTACGGCATTCTGAATATCTTTTTGGTAACCCCGCAAACATCCGAAAAACGCATTCGCCAGATTGACGAAGTGAGCGAAGGCTTCATTTACACCGTTTCCTCCGCCAGCGTTACAGGCTCGAAATCGGGTGTAAGCGAGGATATGGAGTCGTATTTTGAGCGCCTGAATGCGATGCAGCTGCGTAACCCGCGCCTGATCGGATTTGGGATCAAAGACCATGAGACATTCAAAAAAGCTTCGGATTATGCGGCTGGTGCTATCATTGGAAGCGCATTCATCCGTGTTTTGCAGGAGAGCAATGACTTGGAACAGGACATTAAATCCTTTGTAAGAAGCGTAAAAAATTACCCGGAAACGATCGAAGCATAGTTTCAGACGGCCTATATCGACATTGTTGCCTCAGGCACCACTTTTGTACAAACAACTCATATCGGGTTGTTTGTTTTTTTTTAAAGGTGTGGATATGGGATCTCGAAACATTATTATCGTTTTTTTACTGCTTTGTTCCTCGCCGCTGTTTGCCCAGTTTAAGCTGGATGTCGAAAGTGGTGTTGTGTTCGGAACAAATTATAACAAGGTCCGCATTCCAAATGTGGGCGGCACAGAGGTGAACCTGGCGGAGGATCTGAGCATTGATCCAAAGATTTTTTACAGGATCAGAGGCACTTACACTTTTGGTAAGCGGCATAATATCAGCGCATTATATGCGCCATTGTCTGTGAAATACAATGGTGCTTTCGGAAGAGACGTTAATTTCAATGGCCTGACTTACCGAAGCGGCCAGCCTTTGCAGGTTTTTTACAAATTCAACTCTTACCGGCTTACTTATCGCTACGACATTGTCGCTAAAACAAGATGGCGTGTGGGAGTGGGACTTACCGCGAAGATCCGGGATGCTGATGTGCGCTTCAAAAACGAATCACATGACACCCATTTCGACAATATTGGCTTTGTCCCGCTGGTGAACTTTTATGCATCTTACAAGCCTTCTTACCGCTGGTCTGTAATCCTGGAAGGAGATGCATTGGCGGCCAAGCAGGGTAGGGCAGAGGATGTTTTTGCAGGTTTGGCTTACCAGATCAATCCGAAATTCGGCATTAAGGCAGGTTATCGGGTCGTGGAAGGCGGTGCAGACACAGATGAAGTTTACAATTTCAACTGGATCAACTATGCTTCGGTCGGCGTTTTGCTGACGCTTTAAAATTCACCATCGCAGAATGCACTAAAATGCCTGAGGAAAATTCATTTTAAACGATGGAATTCCATATAATTCGCTATATTAGTTTGTTTTATGCGTAGCAAAGCGGATCGTAATTTTTGATTCCGGCATACGTTATAAATTTCCAAACAGATATAACGCGACTCATATATGGCTGCATTTACGCCGGCAATGGAAGGCCTTTTGCTCCGCATCCAGGAATACCGTCAGAAATACTATCAAAATCAGCTTCTTAAGGGCATTATTTTCTCAGCCGGGCTGCTGCTGACGGTTTTTCTTTTCTTTAATACAATCGAATATTTCGGGCGTTTCAGCTCAGGGGTCCGGGGAATGTTGTTCTTCGGATTTTTGGCTGTGCTCGTTTTTTCATTTTTCCAATGGGTCATCCAGCCCATTATCCACCTTTCGGGGCTCAAAAAGCCTATTTCGGATGAGCAGGCTGCATTACAAATCGGTGAATATTTTCCAGAAATCGGTGATAAGCTGGTTAATACATTGCAATTAAGGGGCCTAACAGGCACGCAGTCGGACCTGATCGAGGCGAGTATCCGGCAAAAATCGGGGCAGCTGCTGATTGTTAAGTTTTCTGATGCCATCCGTTTTAATGAAAATAAAAAGCGCATTAAATATGCGATTTATCCGCTTGCAGCCATTGCGGCAATCTTGCTTTTTAACCCCTCATTTTTCACTTCCAGCTCTGAGCGAATCATTCATTTTCAGAAGAATTACACTTACGCGCCGTTTTCATTTATTTTGGAAGACAAAAATCTGAAAGCATATAGAAATGAGGATTTTACACTAAAACTGAAACTAAAAGGCGAAGCATTGCCCACAGCTGCTTACCTGGTTCAGAACGGCTCTCGGTTTAAGCTCAATAATGATGGCAACCAGACTTATTCGTACACATTCAAAAACCTGCAAAGAGACGTCAAATTCTCTTTCGACGCGGCGGGATTTACTTCCGAGGAATATCGCGTTAATGTTGCCGAGCGGCCCTCTTTGCTTTCTTTTGACGTAAACCTGCGTTATCCGGCTTATCTGAACAAGCCAGCAGAAGGACTGAATAATGTCGGCAATCTCTCCGTGCCGGAGGGAACGACGGTTGAGTGGAATTTCAACACTTCCTCGACCAAATCGCTGGCGATCAAATTTGAGGATGATTCTGCATTATATAGGGCGAAAGGGAGTGATGGGGAGCATTTTGAAATCAAAAAGACGGTGAAACGCTCTTCGCAGTATCAGGTGAATCTGCAAAATGATGAGACGACGAATTTGGATAAAATCGGTTATTTCATCAATGTGGTTCCGGACAAATTTCCGGTTATGAACCTCGAAAATTTCCAGGATACAACGCTTTATAATTATCTGGTGCTAGGTGGCTCGATCAGCGATGATTATGGCTTCTCGCAGCTAAAAATGTTCTATTCTGTGAAAAGAGCGGATCAGAAAGAGGCGTCGCCGGCCAAAGGCATTCCCGTGCCCTTTAACAAAACAGTGAATACGCAGAGCTTTTACTTTCAATGGTATGTAGACAGCCTCAAACTTGCTCCCGGCGATAAGATCGAGTATTATGCCCAGGTGTGGGACAATGATGGCGTGAACGGTCCAAAAAGCGCCAAATCAAGGGCAATTCAGTTTACAGTTCCTTCCAAAGATCAGCTGGAAGCGGAAATTAAAAAATCAGAGAAAGAGACGGAGGATCAAATGCAGTCGGCCATGAAAAAGGCGCAGAGTTTGCAAAAAGATTTGAATAACCTCGATAACAAGCTGAAAAGCAACAAAGAACTCGATTTTAAAGAGCAAAAGCAGATTGAGGAAGTGCTTAAAAAGCGCGAGGAACTGATGAAAGAGTTGCAGGCTTTGCAGGAAAAAAATCAGAATGCGAATGAAAAATCGAAGCAGTTCAACCAGCAAAGCCCGGAACTTCAAAGCAAGCTCGACCAGCTGCAAAAGCTCATGAACGAGCTCATGGATAAAGACACGGAAAAGCTTTACCAGGAATTAAAAAAATTGCTGGAACAAAAACAAAGCGACCGCATGTCGAGCATGATGGAAAAGCTCAAAAACAAGGAGAATAACCTTGAAAAAGAGCTCGAACGGACGATGAAGCTTTTCAAGCAAATGCAGTTGGAACAAAAAATGGAAAATCTGGTCGAAAAGCTGGATGATCTGGCCAATAAGGAGGACCAGCTAGCGGATAAAAGCCAGGAAAATGACAAGAATAAAAATGCAGACGATAAAAAAGGCAAGAACGAGGAACTGAAAAAGGAGCAGGAGAAGATCCAGGAAGAGTTTGAAAAGGCGAAGGAAGATTCCAAGGAAGTCGAGAAAATGAGTGAAGATCTGGAGCAACCGGTGGACACGCAGAAAGAGGAGCAAAAGAATGCTTCTGAGCAAATGGAAGAGGGTAAGAAGCAACTTGACAAGCAGCAAAACGGAAAAGCCTCAGAATCGCAGAAAAAGGCTGCTAAATCAATGAAACAAATGTCGCAGTCGATGGAGGAATCCATGGAGGCGGCTGAAATGGAGCAGATGCAGGAGAATCTGGACGCATTGCGCGACATTTTAGAAAATCTGATCACATTATCCTTCGATCAGGAGACATTGATGAAAGATTTCCGCGGCGTGAGCTTGCAGGACCCCCGGTTTATCAAACTGGGGCAGCAGCAACTGAAACTGAAAGATGATGCAAAAATCGTTGAGGACAGTCTTTATGCGCTTGCGAACCGCGTGATCCAGATCCAGTCGTTCATTACGCGTGAGCTCAATGATATGAAGTCTTACATGGACGAGAGCGTAAAGAGCATCAAGGACCGCCAGATCAATCAGGCGACTGCGAAGCAGCAATTCGCGATGACGTCGATGAATAACCTTGCCCTAATGCTAAGCGATGTCTTTAACCAGATGCAGCAGCAAATGGCCATGGCGATGCCGGGAAGCGGCAAGGGCAAAAAAGGAAAGCAGAAAGGTGAGCAAAAAGGCATGGGTGAAATGCAGGAAAAGCTCAACGGTGAAATGAAAAAGCTTGGAGAAGGGAAGGAGGGGCAAGGAAATAATTCCGAGAAGCTGGCCAGAATGGCGGCTGAGCAGGCGATGATCCGCAAGATGATTCAGGACCTGATGGAGTCGCAGAAAGGCACGGAGGTGGGCAAACAAATGAGCAAGGAGTTACAGGAGATCGCCGAGAAAATGGACGAGACCGAAACGGACCTGGTGAACAAACGCATTACACCGGAGCTTATTAAGCGCAACCAGGAAATCACGACGCGCTTGCTCGAATCTGAAAAGGCGATGAAAGAGCAGGACGAAGACGAGCAGCGCAAAGCCCAAACTGCGAAACAATTGCCAAGACAACCACCTGCGGCATTTGAAAAGTACATCCGGGAGAAGGAGAAGCAAACCGAATTGCTGAGAACCATCCCACCTACATTCTCGCCATTCTACAAGCGGGAAGTGGATAC
The DNA here is from genome assembly GCF_000428845.1 of Dyadobacter alkalitolerans DSM 23607. Lineage (GTDB taxonomy): Bacteria > Bacteroidota > Bacteroidia > Cytophagales > Spirosomataceae > Dyadobacter > Dyadobacter alkalitolerans. Next base: position 14,192 of record NZ_AUAS01000028.1, read on the forward strand.
TTACTTCCGCAAGTATCAGGCTAAGAACTGATTATAAAGGCATTTTGTTGTGAACATTCTGATGACCGCGTTTTAACACTTTTTAAGCAAGTTGTTAGAGGCGTGGTCACCGGCTAAACTGATCTTAACCGGATAGTTTAGTATGTTTGTAATATTTTATCGCCTGGTATGCTTAATTTCTTCACCGAAAACGTCGATTTCGACCTGTTACGCCCGTTAAAAACAAAAAAATGGATCAAAAACACCTCAATATCAGAGGGTTATGAGATAGCTGATTTGAACTATATTTTTTGTAACGACGATTATCTCCTGGAAATCAATAAACAATATCTTGATCACGACTATTTTACGGACATTATTACGTTTGACAATAGTGAGGAAGAGAATGTGATCGAGGGAGATATTTATATCAGCGTCGATCGGGTTCGAGAAAATGCAGCGACGTTTCACGCCGATTTTGAAACAGAAATGCGCCGCGTTCTAATACACGGATTGCTGCATTTAATGGGTTACGATGATACGGACGAAAAGCTGAAAGCGGCCATGCGGGCCAAAGAAGATCAGTATCTTCTGCTCTTCTAGTTAACATTTCCACGTGGAACACTTTAATTAAAGTGGTTTAATAAGTAAAAGAATTATGTTTCAAGAATATGATGTGATCGTGGTAGGAGCAGGCCATGCCGGTTGTGAAGCAGCTGCGGCTGCGGCAACGATGGGCTCCTCTGTTTTGCTGATCACAATGAATATGCATACCATTGCCCAAATGTCATGCAACCCTGCAATGGGTGGCGTAGCGAAAGGGCAGATCGTTCGGGAGATCGACGCGCTTGGCGGACAGTCGGGGATCATTAGCGATAAGACCATGATCCAATTCCGGATGCTGAATTTGTCAAAAGGCCCTGCCATGTGGAGCCCAAGATGCCAGAGCGATCGGGCGATGTTTGCGACGGAATGGCGGAGTGTTTTGGAACAAAATCCGAATGTTGACTTCTGGCAGGACACTGCGAAAGAAATCATCATTAAGGATGGAAAGGCTTGCGGCGTGAAAACCAGTCTGGGCATTGAAATTCATTCCAAATCTGTGGTGCTTACCAACGGCACATTCCTGAACGGACTCATTCACATTGGTGAGAAAAACTTCGGCGGGGGCCGGACCGGCGAAAAAGCAGCAACCGGCATTACTGAGCAACTGGTAACATTGGGCTTTGAAGCGGGACGCATGAAAACCGGAACGCCTCCACGGGTAGACGGACGCTCGCTCGACTATTCCAAAATGGAAGAGCAACCCGGAGACGAAAATCCATCTAAGTTTTCTTACTCGGACACCAAGCCGCTTGCCAAGCAACGCAGCTGCTGGATTACTTACACCAATTCCGAAGTGCATGAAATTCTCAGAACGGGTTTTGAAAAATCGCCAATGTTCTCGGGAAGGATTAAGGGGATTGGCCCGCGTTACTGTCCTTCTGTTGAAGACAAGATCAACCGCTTTGCCGATAAAGATCGTCACCAGATTTTCGTAGAGCCGGAAGGGTGGGACACGGTGGAGGTTTACGTGAATGGCTTCTCGACCTCTCTGCCCGAAGACGTGCAGTATGCAGCGCTCCGGAAAATTCCGGGCTTTGAGAATGCTAAAATGTTCCGTCCCGGTTACGCGATCGAATACGATTATTTCCCGCCGACCCAATTGAAATCGACATTAGAAACACATTTGATCCAGAATCTTTTCTTCGCCGGCCAGATCAACGGGACGACGGGTTATGAAGAAGCAGCTTGTCAGGGACTAATGGCGGGCATCAATGCGCACCAAAATGTGCACGAGCTCGAACCATTCGTACTAAAAAGATCGGAAGCATACATTGGTGTATTGATTGATGACTTGATCAACAAAGGGACGGAAGAACCTTACCGGATGTTTACGTCACGTGCTGAGTATCGCACATTGCTGCGTCAGGATAATGCGGATATTCGGCTTACGGAAAAAGGTTATAAGCTTGGTTTAGCCAGTCAGGACCGGCTCGATAATGTGGCTAAGAAAAAAGCCGAAGTCGCTGAAATTATTGCCGCATTCTCTGGTACAAAACTGACGCCGGAAGAAATCAATCCAACGCTCGCTGCCATCGGCACCGCGCCGTTGCGTGAAAAAATCTCCCTAGCGCAGCTTTTGAAAAGACCACAAATTTCGATTGATCAGTTGACGGAAGCCAGTCCTGTTGTGGAGACTATGCTCGAAAAATTTGGAAAAGATTCCATTCATCAGGCAGAAATAAATCTCAAATATGACAGCTATATCGAGAAGGAAATGTTGCTGGTCGAGAAAATGAACCGCCTGGAAGATTTAAGCATCATTGATAATTTCAACTATGATGTTGTCACTTCGCTGTCATTTGAGGGTCGCGAAAAATTGAAAAGGACGCGTCCTTCCACCATAGGACAAGCTTCCAGGATTAGCGGCGTGAGCCCTTCCGACATTTCAGTATTAATGCTATTCATAGGACGATAATGCCATTAGAAACGCTTCAGAATTGCCCCGTATGTGACAAGTCCAGCTTCAATAATTATTTGAATGTGGAAGATTACACTGTGTCCCATAAGGAATTTACAATCCAGCAATGCAACAATTGTTATTTCCTGTTTACCAATCCGAGGCCTTCGGAAGCAGAAATCGGCGCCTATTATCAATCCGACGATTACATTTCGCACCACGATGAAAACAAAACGAATCTGATTTCGCAGGCTTATACAGCCGTAAGAAACCGCACGATCAAGCAAAAAGTGGAGCTGATCAATAGCCTTTCCGGATCGAAAGGAAGCATATTGGATGTGGGTTGCGGGACGGGTGTTTTTCTAACCGCGGCCTCGAAGGACGGCTGGAAAATTTCAGGAACCGAGCCGGATCCTGGTGCAAGAACATTGGCACAGAAGCGGGCTGGGGCTTCAATCTTTGAATCCATTTACGCCGATGAACTCAATTCTGAAACATTCGATGTCATTACAATGTGGCACGTTTTGGAACACGTTCATTTGCTGAATGAAACGATTGACTGGCTGTACAAGCATTTAAAGCCGAGCGGCAAGATCCTGATCGCCGTACCCAATCCGCAATCATTTGACGCTGCAAAATACGGTCGTTTTTGGGCTGCTTATGACGTTCCGAGGCATTTGTATCATTTCACCAAAGGCACGATGAAAACGCTCCTTCAAAAGCATAATTTGGAGGTCAAAAGCATTCTGCCAATGTGGTTTGATTCGTTTTATGTTGGAATGTTGAGCTCGAAATACAGTGGTGGAAGCATTAACTATTTTGATAGCGTGAAAACGGGACTTTTGTCCAATTTGAAAGGGCGGGCGAAAGACAAAGACCATCTCAATACATCGAGCCTTATATACATTGTTTCAAAAAAATAATCAGTAATCCTGACAAAATCCGAATGGGCCCTCAATACGCGTTATCTGTATTGCGGGCCTTTTAACTTTACAAAATCAATGATCAGAACCATTGCCATTGCCATCATATGCCTCATCATTTTTGGTCGCTGTGCCCAGCAGGTTTCGCCAACGGGTGGAAAAAAAGATTCCATCCCGCCTACGCTACTGGAAAGCAATCCGCCGAACAAGACGCTGAATTTTAAAGGAAAAAAAATTGAGGTTTTTTTCGATGAATATGTAGTCGTAGACAACATTAATCAGAAATTGATCATTACACCCGAAGCAGATAATCCGTATTCGTACAAGCAGAATGGCATGTCTGTTTCATTGAGTTTTAAAAATGAATTCAAAGACAGCACGACCTATACATTGAATTTTGGGGACGCAATACGGGATTTTGCAGAAAAAAATCCGGCAAAAAACTTGAAACTCGTATTCAGCACAGGCAATACGCTTGATTCCGGACGTGTTTACGGGACATTGAAAGATATAAAGACCAACAAGCCGATTTTTGATGCCCTGGTTGGTCTCTATAACCTCAGCGACACGCTTAACATCGCCAAACAAAAACCTTATTACTTCTCCCGCACAGACAGCAGCGGCGTCTTTTCCATTGAGAATATTCAGACGAGAGATTACAAACTGATCGCGATCGACGACAAAAACCGCAACATGCTTTACAACGCAAAAGACGAGCGCATGGGGTTTTTGAGCAAACCGGTAACGGCCGGATCGGATTCTGCTTCCTATCACATCAATATGTTCCTCTCTGATAACACTGTGCTCAAAATCCAGCGGACCATTCCCCGTGTTAATAATTATGCAGTTGTTTTCAGTAAGTCAATTGAAAAAGTGGATGTGAAATTCATGAACAATGACACTTTGCCCTACATGCTCGAAAATGGAGCAGCGATAAAGTTTTTCAATGTGCAGCCGCATCCGGATTCTACATTAGTAAAGCTAACCGTTACAGACTCACTCGGAACAGTAACTGATTTTGAACAAAAGATCGCATTTCAAGCACAGAGAGGGAAGGAGCGGCAGCGGGATCCATTAAATATGACGACAAAACCGGACGGGAATAAGGCGCTTATCAATACATTTACTTACACCCTTAATCTCAATAAGCCCATCCAGTTCCTGGATGATAAGAACATTACACTTATTACGGACAGTCTCACGCACGAGCCGCTCAGCGCATTCAAATATCGCTGGGATCCGACGCGTACTACATTAACCATCGACGCAAAATCATTTGCAAAAGACACCATCAAGTGGGACTTCCCAAAGGGCAGTATGCTGAGTGTTGAAGGCGATACATTGCCCAAAACGCTTATTAAGCATCCGGTTTTGAAGGAAGAAAATTATGGGCAGATTAGAGGGGCCATCGTCAATGCAGACACGGCCATGCGCTACATTATTGAGCTCGTCGACGAGCAATATAAACTGATAGAAACGCAATACACTACGCCATACACCTTCATTAATATCCCGCAGGGCAAATACTACATTCGGGTGACACTGGATGCCAACCGTAACAGGCGCTGGGACACAGGAGAGCTCGATAAGGACAAGCAGCCCGAAACCATCTACTATCTCCCCGATAAAATTCTTTTGAAGGCTAATTTTGAATTAAATGACATCAATGCCACGCTTCCAAAGTGAAATTTTCTCAATTTCTTATGCACTAAGTGTGGATAACTATGTGAATAACCCGTAAATTTTGTTGGTAAACGGGTTGAAATTGTTAACAATTGTGTGGATAAGCGTTAATAACTGTGGATAAAAAATCGATTCGCCTGCTTGTGTGGGTAAATGTAATCTAAAATGAAGTTAACACCGCGTTGATACACTTTAGTTAATGTGGATAAGACAAAACCCTCCGACCGCTACGTTACCAACACTGAAGTGTGAACAGATAATTTCATAACTTGTAATTCAGCAAGTTAAATGTTGGTAATTCTAAAAGCTTAAGTGGATAAACTCCTTTAGTTATTCACAATCTGTGGATAACTATGTTAATCTACAGTGGATAAACTAATTATCCCCTTATCCACAGACATAGTAAGTGATAATAACTAAAGAAAAATTTTTTTTATCTATTATGAAAAAGGTTTCGAGTTGGGTATTGATGGGATTACTTCTTTCCGGGGCGGCCGCGGTGGGGCAGTCGGAGAAGGAGATGGCCGAGGAGTATTTTAAGAATAATGATTGTCCGAAAGCGCTTACATACTACGCAAGCTTTTTGAAAACAACATTTGAAAAGAATGCGCTGAAGAACTTCACGAACTGCATCATAAAGACCAAGACATGGGGCGACGGCGAGCAATTTTTCAAGAAACAGATCAAAAGCGATGCGCCTAATGCGAGCTGGTATCAGTTATACTGGAGCGTCATGCTGGAAGGCCAGGGGAAGGCCCAGGAAGCTGCAAAAAGAGTTGAGCAGAGCATTGCTGCATCCGGCACCAGGATTGAGCTTAAACGCGATTTGTCGGAAGAGTTCAGGGCTATGAATAAACCTGAATATGCGAAGCAAATATTGATAGAAGCCAGGGAAGTTGCGAAGCGAACTGACATTTTTCAGCTGGAATTAGCCAGTGTTTACCGCGATCTCAACGCGCCGGAACAAATGATCGATGAGCTGTTGTCTTACGGCATGCGTTACCAGAATATAGAGGTTGTCCAAAACATGCTGCAGGACTTTACGAAAGATGAAAAGGAGCAGGCATTATTGGAAAAAGTGCTATATGATAAGATCCAGAAATTCCCTGCCGAAGGTTTTTACAATGAATTACTCATCTGGTATCAGATCCAGAAGAAGGATTTTTACAAAGCATTCATACAAGAGCGCTCGCTTGATAAACGCTTTAAACATAATGGGTCAAGGCTATACAACCTAGGCATGCTGGCTCTTCAGAATGTTGATTATAATAATGCCGGCACCATCTTCGACCATTTGGTAAAGGAATATCCCAAAGGTCAACTTTATCCGGTTGCCCGCAGAATGGCCATTTTTGCGCGCGAGGAGCAGGTGAAAAATACTTATCCAATCAAGCGCAGCGAGGTGCAAAAGCTCCTTGGACAGTATCAGCAATTGGTGGATGAACTCGGGGTGAATGTGCGGACCGTGGAAGCACTCCGGAACATGGCGATCCTGAATGCCTTTTATATGGATGATTTCAAAAAGGCAATTGAAATACTGAACACCGCTATCGATGCAGGTAAAACAGAGAAAAACTTTGTAGACAAATGCAAGCTTGACCTCGGCGATATTTACCTTTTGCAAGGCGAACCCTGGGAAGCGACATTGGTGTACTCACAAGTTGAGAAATCGCAGAAGGATGACTTGTTGGGTTATGAAGCGAAGTTGAGAAATGCGAAGCTGCATTATTATAAAGGTGAGTTTGAGCTGGCCAAGGCTGTGCTGGACATTTTGAAAAAAGCAACTTCCCGGGAAATTGCGAATGATGCCAACGAACTGTCGCTGCTCATTATGGACAATACCGGACTGGATAGCACGGAAGCGGCAATGAAGCAATACTCGTCTGTGGAGCTGCTGTTGTTCCAAAATAAAAAGTACGAAGCGCTGGACACATTGAAACAGCTTTATACCAAATATCAAAATCATAGCCTGGCAGACGAGATCCTTTGGCTTACCTCGGAAACATACATGAAGCTCGACAGCAACCAGCAGGCGATGGAAAACCTAAAAGTGCTGACGACGAAATATGGCCATGACATTTATGGTGACGATGCGTTGTTTGCATCCGCAAAACTTTATCAGGAAAAATTAAAAGACAAGGATCTTGCCATGAAGCTCTATCAGGAATTGATGGAAAAATATCCGGGAAGCATTTTCGTCGCCGAGTCAAGAAAACGTTTCCGACTTTTAAGGGGAGATGTGATAAATTAAAAAATACTTGTGCAAAACTAAAAGAGGCGGAATCTTGATGATTTCTGCCTCTTTTGGTTTCAGTATATGCGGACTCAGATGCGATTGAATGCCTATATCTAAACCTCGCGCGGTTGATTTAACGCTATTTTTAACTTAATGTGCTCATTAATAAGTTTTTGAAGTCTAAAAACGATACTTCCATTTTCGTAGCCACTTTTTCAATGGATAGCAATAATTCGAGCCTTTCCGGAATTTCAATCGATTTTTCCAAAGTTTCTTCCACCAGGTCGATAAATTTGGCCGGATGAGCTGTTGAAAGAAAAACGCCGGTAAAATCTGAAGTGTTCAGCTTGTGATATTCCTGAAGACCCTTGTAAGCAACCGCGGTGTGCGGACAGATGACATATTCTGATTTTTCAAAAACTTCACGCATCGCAGTTTTAGTCTGCTCGTCGTCAAAATAAAATCCGGTAATTTTTTCAGTTACCAATGTCCAGTCATCTTCAAAAAATCTTTGCAGTCTTACAAAATTGCTGGGGTTACCGACGTCCATGGCATTGGACACTGTTTCGATGGAAGGTCTCGGTTCGTAAGCTCCGCTCTCCAGATAACGCGGCACGGCATTGTTAAGATTAGTGGCTGCAATGAAATGTTCGACCGGCAAGCCCATTTTGTAAGCCAGCAGCCCGGCACTCAAGTTTCCAACGTTTCCGCTTGGCACAGAGAAAACGACAGGCTTACCCAGCTTTTTCAACTGTGCATAAGCCGAGAAATAATAAAAGGACTGGGGGATAAGGCGCGCGATGTTGATGGAATTGGCAGATGCTAGATTAAATTTCGCATTCAGCTCAGGATCCAGGAAAGCTTCTTTGACCAATTTTTGACAATCATCAAATGTGCCATCGATTTCAATTGCCGTTACATTATGGCCTAATGTAGTAAGCTGTTTTTCCTGAATGTCGCTCACTTTACCGCTCGGATAAAGAATTGTAACGGAAATGCCCGGAATTTTATAAAAACCCTGAGCAACCGCACCGCCTGTGTCTCCCGAAGTAGCAACCAGAATGTTTATTTGCTTTTTGGAGCGTAGCAGATAATGGGACATGATAGCGGCCATAAACCGTGCTCCGAAGTCTTTAAATGCCATAGAAGGCCCGTGAAAAAGCTCTAAAACGTAGTCCTGCTCATTGATCTGCAGAACCGGCGCGTCGAAATCATAAGCTTTATGAATGATGGTTTCAATTTCGCTTCTTGTAATTTCGTCTCCGAATAGCGTATGCGTTATCTCGATGGCGATCTCATTGAATGTTGTATTTTCAATGTTTGCGATGAAATCAGGCGAAAGCTGTGGGATAGATTCCGGCATGTATAGCCCGTTATCGGCAGGCAGGCTGTTGAAGATGGCTTCTTCCGCCGAGGCCTTTATACTGGCTGTTTTTGTACTATAGAATATCATTTCAGTAACTATTGTGCAAACTTTAGAATTCAAATTTAAGTAAAAAGCGGGCAGGAATGTTCTACAAATTTTTTATGACTTTGAAATTGATCAGTGAATTTGTCGGGCAAAGGCTGTGTTTTATAAATTGATCCGTAATAATTAACGAACTATAAATATGTCTATAGGTATTTTTAATGTTCCCGCAGTGCGGAATGAGCCTGTAAAAAATTACGCACCGGGCAGCCCTGAAAGGGAACTGTTGACAAAAGCCCTGGAAGAAGCGAGAGCAAAAACCATTGATATTCCGCAATACATAGGCAACCAGGAGATATACTCTCAAAATAAGCGCCCCATATCGCCACCGCACGATCATCAGCATTTGCTGGGCCATTTTCACGAAGGAACCGCAGAGGATGTTAAGCTTGCCATTGACGCCGCACTTGAAGCCAGGAAGAGTTGGGCTGTGCTTAACTGGGAACAGCGTGCAGCTATTTTCTTAAAAGCGGCGGATCTGATAGCTGGTCCTTATCGTGCAGAGATCAATGCAGCCACCATGTTAGGGCAGTCCAAAAATGCCTATCAGGCGGAGATTGATTCAGCCTGTGAAATCATTGACTTCCTGCGGCTTAATGTCAACTTTATGCGGGACATCTACAGCCAGCAACCCATATCGTCTGATGGCGTTTGGAACCGGATGGAATATCGTCCTTTGGAAGGATTTGTATTTGCAATCACACCTTTCAACTTTACGGCGATTGCTGGAAACCTGCCTGCGGCACCTGCATTAATGGGTAATGTTGTGATCTGGAAGCCAGCATTTACACAGGTTTATTCGGCCAATGTAATCATGAAAGTGTTCAAAGAAGCAGGTTTGCCAGATGGCGTGATTAATATGGTGCTTGCGGACGGCCCAGTCGCTGGGGATATTATATTCAAAAATCCGGATTTCGCTGGAATTCACTTCACAGGAAGCACGAAAGTATTCCAGACTATATGGAAGACAATAGGTGAAAATATCGCTTCTTATAAGACGTTTCCAAGGATTGTTGGAGAAACCGGTGGTAAGGACTTTGTCCTGGCCCACAAGTCAGCCGATCCGAAGGCACTGGCGACAGGTCTGATCAGAGGTGCATTTGAATATCAAGGACAGAAATGTTCAGCTGCTTCCCGCGCTTACATTCCCTCTAATTTGTGGGAGGAAGTCAAAAAACTAATGCTTGCTGATTTGCAGGAGATTAAAATGGGAGGGGTTGAGGATTTTTCCAATTTCGTAAATGCCGTTATAGATGAACGGGCTTTTGATAAAATCACCGGATATATAGCAAGGGCCAAAGAAGACAATGACGTCGAAGTTGTCGCAGGCGGCAACTTTGACAAGAGCAAGGGGTATTTTGTTCAGCCAACTATTATAAGGGCTCACAAAACGGATTATGTAACGGTTTGCGAGGAAATCTTTGGCCCAGTCCTTACTGTATATGTATATGATGAAAATGAGTTCGAAAAAATCATCCCGATCATCGACAGCACTTCACCCTATGCATTAACCGGTGCCATCTTCGCAACTGACAGATATGCTATTCAGTATGCTTCTGAGCATTTGGTCAATGCCGCAGGAAACTTCTATATCAATGATAAGCCAACTGGCGCTGTTGTAGGACAGCAACCATTTGGTGGGGCGAGAGCTTCCGGCACAAATGATAAGGCTGGATCTGTTTTAAACCTGCTTCGTTGGGTCTCACCTCGGGCAATAAAAGAAACACTAGTTTCCCCACTTGATTACAAATATCCCTTCTTAGGAGGTCTATAATTGTATAATTTTGTTGATTTGTTTAAAGGGTCGAAGAACTTTCAGTTTTTTGAAGTTTTTTTTTGAAGTGATATTGCAACCCTAAAATCTTTTTCTACCTTTGCAATCCCAATCGCAAACGGCGAAAGAGAAAAGAAGAAAAGAAAGCGCGATTGGCCCTGTTCTTTGACATGATGAGATAAACCAAAAGAGTAAGAAATACTCGTTTAAGAAGATTCGGTCCTCTTCTTCGGAAGAGAGATCACAACAAAATTTACAATGGAGAGTTTGATCCTGGCTCAGGATGAACGCTAGCGGCAGGCTTAATACATGCAAGGCGAGGGGGCAGCAATGTCACCGTCGTACGGGTGCGTAACGCGTATGCAACCTACCTTCAACTGGGGGATAGCCCGGGGAAACCCGGATTAATACCGCATAACACATTTATATCACCTGATATTTATTGTTAAAGATTTATTGGTTGAAGATGGGCATGCGTTCGATTAGCTAGTTGGTGCAGGTAACGGCTCACCAAGGCGACGATCGATAGGGGAGCTGAGAGGTTGATCCCCCACACGGGCACTGAGATACGGGCCCGACTCCTACGGGAG
>NZ_AUAS01000029.1 GCF_000428845.1 Dyadobacter alkalitolerans DSM 23607
GGGTTCAGGTCAACTTTTGTAATTGAGCTGCTGCCGGCTGCATAAAGGTACAGAATGCCATCGGGACCTACATCCCCTGTTGCAAAGCCTGGAACCGGGGAAGGAAAGCCTGTAACCGGGAAAGTCTGAACCGACCAGTCACTGCCGATGCGTACCAGCTCATTGGTATTGTAGCGGAAACCCCAGATGTAGTTATCCACAGTATTATAGCCAACGGCGTTCACAAAGGCATTTGGTCCGTCGATCAGGGGAGCCTTGGCAAGTGTGGCTGTTCCAGAGGAAAGATCCAGCGTGAAAATGTCAGAAACGTTGTTTCCTCCGATATTGCGGTTCGTAATAATATAACTTGCCGGCGAACAGGTAAAAGCAGGCTGGACAACAATTTCTTCAGCCGATCCAAAAGTATAGGCTGTATACGTATTTGGTGCAATGGCTACGCTGGTTGTAATTGAACCTGCATTTAGATCGCTGGCCCCACCGAGTACGGATGTTGCATCAACGGCTGATGGGATTGCTACCCATTGGGTCCCGTCCCAGCCAACAATGGTCAGATTCGCCAGATCGTTTCCGGTCAAGCCGGCAATGCCGCTAGCCGCATCCCAGGTAAGGCTAATGGGCGTTGCAGTAGCGCCATCAATGTCCCAATACTCTACCGTGCTGACAGCATCAACACCTGCGCCCATACTGGTTGTCGGGAAAGGGCCGCCTAAGGGTAGGACAGGGTAATCCGATCCAGTGAAAAGGTTACTGGTTACAGCTGTACTGGCATTGGCATGGTAGTAAGCGCCCATGGTCCCGTCGCCCGAAGCTGCAAACTGCCCCAGGTTACCATTGTCGCCCACAGGGAAAACAAACTGGCCTGTGCCGTACTTGCGGACATACCCGTCTACATAGCCCTGGTCGGAAGCCCCGGTGGCAGCAAGGTTGCTGCCTATAAAGTTCAGGATACCGAAGTTATTGGATGCGCGTTCAGTCAGGATCACCCCCGGCTGGGCACCGCCGCCGCCAGTTGTGAAATTATAGTTGCTGAAAAAGCTCATCTGGGCGCCACCAAAGATGGTGGTATTGCCCTGGCCGCCTTGCTGGGCGTGAGACGGGGCGGTCCATCCCAGCAAAACCGGCAGTACTAGGGCATATGCCCATTTCCGGTAGCAGGGACTAGAATCAATTTTATGTAGATATTTCATTGTCAAGATCGTTAGTGTAAAAGTTTTGCACTTTGGGTTTGCTTTTGTTCTTACCAATATCACTTACTGACCGGCGTAACAGCAGCGCTATTTTCCCCTGAGCCGCCTGCCAGTTTAGCTTCCAGATCCGCCAGCTTGGCTTCGAGCTTGTCCATCTGAGATATTTGCGCTTTAAGGTTTGTAATTTCGGCCTTTTGCTCTGCGATTTGAGTTTGTTGCTCCTGGATTGCTTTGGTCAGCACCGGTACAAGCTCTGAATAACGGATCGAGAGATACTCCTCCTTATTTTCCGGTACATCGACTATTTCAGGTAATACTTTTACTACTTCCTGCGCAATGAAACCAAGTGAGAACTGCTTATTATCTGAGTTTTTGTAATGGTATTTCTTGGGCTGCAATTTCATAATCGTGGATAAGCCATTCTCAATGCCGGAGATGTCTTTTTTTGCCCGGATGTCTGAAATACTGCCCCAGCTGGTTGCTGACGGCCCAAGCAATACGCCTGTACTATGTGCAGCGTTCGTATAAAACCGGTACCCTGAGGAAAAACGCATGCTAATCGTGTTGTTACCAAAAGATCCGAAATCTGCACCAGTGCCATCACTGATGACAACGGATGAGGCATGAAACGCTTTGGCGTTTTTACCCATAGCAATCGACGTATTGCCGTTGGCACTGCAAAAATAGCCCAATGCGATCCCGACAGCGTCGGTTGCCTGGTTTCCCCATCCTAAGGCGACAGAGCTGTAACCGGAAGCTAGATTTTCACGGCCCATAGCAGTACTCATTTCCCCACGCGCCTTGTTATTATATCCCGTTGCAAAAGCGAAGTTAGCAGACGCTTCCGAGAGCTGCCCGAAGGCCGCGGAACTGTTTGCCGTGGCTTGGGTGGTATGACCAATCGCTATGGAATTCAAACCACTGGCAAAGCTGGCGAACCCACCAGATATGGAGTTTGCTCCCGTGGATTGGTTGGTCTGACCATAGCTGAAAGAGTTATTCCCTGAGGCGCCCGTAAAATTCTGAAAGCCGATGGCTAGTGAGTTTTGGCCGTCCGTTACATTGTTCTGGCCTACGGTAAGTGAATAGTAAGAGCGGTTGGTATTGCCGCTTCCAATAGCAGCCGAAGCTTGTATCGTTCCTGTGAAGGCGTTGTCCGCGCCCTGATTGACTGAGAAATTGCCGTTTTCCACATTTAATTTGACAACCGGGGCAGCAATACCGATCCCAACATTGCCATTGTTTAACACAACCATGTGCCGGCCTAAATTATCTTCCACATCTAAGTTGGCATTAGAAGAAATTGTGGTAGGGTTAGCGCCTATTTTTACTTGCGCGAAAGAAGCTGATGAAACGAGCAGAGCTGCGACTAAAAGTCCAGCTGATGTAAGTTTATTATTCATAATTGGAGAATTAAATGATGTGACCCAATGTTTTGCTTTTCAAGCACTTTATTACTGTCTTTGAAACAGCGGCTAGCCTTAGAACACCTTATATGCAAACCAGTCATTGTAGTTGTTGGTACTATGTCCCCTTACGGTGTAAGGCACGGCGCTGGCATTGCCCATCATCACTGTTACCGTAGTAGGCGCATTTGTGATATTGATGTATCTCATGCTGGATACGAAAAAGAAAGTCGATCCAGGGATCAAGTTGTCCTGGTGGTTAAGGATAATCTGCCCGGCAGCCGACCGCAAAAATACTCCGCCCCAGGCAGGGCCATATTGAAACTGTGCGCCGCCCTGAGAATCGGCGATAAATGAAAAGCTTACTGCATAGGTGCCATTTTCCGGAAAGGTAATTGTGACGTTTGCTGGTACGTACACTAAGCCCGCCGGTACGGTCACCACACCATCATTGACGTAGTTCACTGTTGCCCTTACCAGCTGCGTTGCCTGCCAGCTCGAACCGCCATTGGCATCAGAAGTAAGTACTTTGCCTTGCCCCTGGGTGCCGTCAGCGATCGTAACCTGGCCTGTGGTTTTGTTCACACTTGTCTTTCTTCCGGGAGTGGACGCTTCCACTTCCAGGTTGCTGTTAGGATCGATTGTTGTAGGGTTTGTCCCAATTTTTACTTGGGCAAAAGTCGTTGAAGCTCCTGCCAGCATCATAGTAAATAGGATTGCCGAAAATAGTCGAGTTGTTTTCATAATTGTTTACTTGTTTTATGGATATTAAAAAAGGATTGAAGTAAGAAATGGGCATAGCAATTCCGTTGAGCCAATTTGCTATTAGCCGTGATGAGAACTTTGCTTTACGTCAGCCTGACGGCCGTAGGATGGATTTATGGGGAGATGTAAAGTTCTTTCATAGGCTTAAATGACGTTTTGTGAGCTATATGGAACCTGCCGTGGATACCGACAAACGTATAAAATGAATTAGTTCTACGAAATAGTAAAATTATTATGTCTTTTTGTTTTGCTTTCTACAACGCATAAAGGCTAATTCTCATTCTTTGCTGAATCCAATAAAACCATTAATATATAGACCGTTAGGCTTAGAATTTCATACTGTGTCTTCGTTTTGTGCAAACTGGTAAAAGTATAACTGGGGCCGGAAAATGGTGAACAGAAGCAAAATTTGAGGTATAGTAAAATTATGATACGTTTATAGCCAGGTTCTACATTGCATTTCTGTAATGTATCGTTTTACCTTTGCTGATTAAAATGGAAGTATTTTTACAAATTTCTGGCTTTTGTATGCCTAATATATTGATCGTTGATGACCATTCGATGGTCTGTTTTGGCATGGGCGCTATGGCTGAGAGTGTCGCTGATAATGTTAACCTTTTCTTTGCCAATGCTTATTCTCAAGCAGTCAATCAGCACGCCCAGCAGCGCATGGACCTGATCATCCTGGATTTGGGCCTTCCCGGCGGTATGGGGGTTGAAATGGTCAAGCGCTTCAAAGCAGCGCAGGCCGATGTAAAGGTCCTGATCTGCACAGCACGTGATGAAATTTTTAACGCACCCATTTATATCCAAAGCGGCGCTGATGGCTTTCTGCATAAACACAGTCCCGAGGACGAGACCAAGAAAGCCATTAAGAGTGTGCTGGAAGGCAATAAGTATGTAAGCCAGCAAGTGCAGAAAATTATGGTTGCAAACCTAGTGTCAGGACAGCCGCTACCGGTTGACCCTATGCGTACGCTTTCGCCACGCGAAAAGCAAGTACTTGACCTGTTATTAAAAGGAAGATGGCTTAAAGAAATTGCCGAAGAGCTTAACGTGGCCATTGCAACTGTCGGCACCCAAAAAGCCAAGATCTACCAAAAACTCAATGTTACCAATATGGTAGAGCTTGCCCGCAAAATGGACGTTTACTACGAAAACGACAGAATGGATTTTATCTAAGCGCACCTTAACTTGCTGCTGGAAATATCAAGTGGATATGGGTGCCTGAACTATTTTCTGCATATACCCTGAGCCACAACAGTTTTGCAATTTCCTTGACCATTGGAAATCCAAGCCCATTGTATTGCTCTGGCAAAGCATGACTATCTTTTTCATCCCTTAAATTGAGCCAGTTCAAAAGTGCTTGTGGTAACCCCGGCCCCTGATCGGCCACAATAAGATGCAGCTCCTTACCCTGTGAAAGAGTATGAATCCTAATCACTCCCGTAGGCCATGCTTTAATCGCATTATCGATCAGGTTATGCAGGATTACCCCCAGGAGCTCAGGGTTTGTTATCACGGCCTGTCCGGCAGGGACTTGAACTTGAATGCTCCTATCATTTGTCTTAAGAATATCTTTGAATATCGCTGCCCGGGAATTCACCAGTTCTAAAAGATTCACGGTTTGAAAATCCTTGTAGTGCCGGTGGACCTGGGGTTTAATAAATGTAACGATGTTGTTGATGTGCTGGTCAAGCTCGCTGATCGTTTGTGTCATGGTCTGAATAGCGTTGACTGCTTGTACGGTTTCACTTTTTTCGATACGGCTCTGGATGAATTGTAGGGCCATACCCAGGTATTTGACTGGCGTGCGGATATCGTGGGAAATCGAAGCAATCATATGCACGTGCAGCCGCAACTGCTGCTCCAATTGCTTTTCTGAGCTGCTCAATGCGTTGAGTGCGGCCTGTAAATCCCGCGTGCGTTCACTGACCCGCGTTTCAAGTGCAAGTTTTTGTTTTTCAATCCTTGCTGTCCGCGTGCGAAGAGCAAGGTAGAATAAGCCCACCAGTACCAGAAAAGCACTTACACCGGCCCACCAAGTTTGGTACCAATGTTTGGCTACAAAGATGTTGAGCTGTTTATAGCTATAATTACGCGCGCCAAAACCATTCACTTTTCGGATACTGAGCCTGTATTCACCTGATTCCAGATGTGGCAGTGAAATGTCAGGGTCACCAGGGTTAATAGGTCGCCAGCCCGTTACTGGCTTGCCATTTTTTGTCAGCCGGTATGAGAGCCTAAGGTTATCTGGGCTGCCCAGGTAAGCGATGTTGACTTTCAAGTTTATATCACTGGCGTCCGCATCGAGTGCCAGCGTATTAGAAGTGATTTTTTGTATGGTGTCATTCGCTTTGACACCTTCAATATAAACATTTCCGGTTGGCAGTTCGGGTTTGATCTCTTGCGGTTTAAACCAAACCAACCCATTAATAGAAGGTAGGGAAACGTAACCATTAGGAAGCTGAACCGCGCACGGCTGGCAGCCTCCGTTAAATTCGTTGGTGTTAAAACCCGCTTCCTTGGTGTGATGGTAGTAGTAAATATCGAAAGGCTTCTGTGCGTAATGCACCAGGTCCTTTTTTTGAATCTGAAATAGCCCCTTGTTGCAGGGCACCCAGAAAAATCCCTGTTTGTCCTCAATAATACAGTGCGCGCTGGCCAGGTACTTTTTCTTGTCCAGCGGAAAATGGGTCAGCTTCCCATTTTTTAGAAGGAAAAGACCGTCCTTGTAAGTGGTTACCCAAACTTCCCCTATACCATCTGGAATATAAAGGCTGCGCACGTAAATATCTTCCAAACCTTTGATGGAAATAACTTTCTTGCTGCCAATGGCGAGTTTGTACAGGCCCTGACCACTGGCAAGCCAAAGCGTATCCCGGTCCTGCTGCTGGATCCAGGAAATATTATCGGGCCCGTTATTAAGGTAGGGCTTTGGGGCTGGGGACGCCTCTTGTGGATTAATATAGTAGAGCCCTAATGTCATTGTCCCAATCCAGATAGTCCCATCACTTCCTTGGCAAAGCTGAGAAACCCCGCTCGGGAGTAGCCATTTGGCCAATAGGCGCTTGCCCTGATGGTCAAACTTAAAAAGGGTCCTGGTATTCTTAGCCCATATGTTTCCCTGAGAATCTATCAGCACGCTGTATTTATCCAAGTCAACGTACTTGGTAATTTGCTGCATCTGTCTCGTATATACCTTCTTGCTACTAGATAACAACCCAAATTCCACTCCTTGACTCGACAAGATGGTGCTATCTGAGTAGGGGACTTGGGCGTAAAAGTTATTGTCTGTCCCCTTTGCATTAGTTGTAAGAACTTTAAAAAGCTTTTTTTGGATCACAAACAAACCTTTCAACTGGCTGCCTAAAAACAACTTATCAGTTTGCAGATCGTAGTATACTGTTACAATGGAATTGACCATAAAATCAAATCCCTCGAGCACAAGCCTGGATTTGAGATCTCCGTTTTGCTGACGAGTAAGCAAATACAAATTGCTTCCCAGAAGAATAAATGCTTGGTTGGTGACATTATTCCAATAGACTTTATATCGGCCCTGTGACCCATATAAGGGATGACTGCTAATATCGCCGGTGAGCCCGAGCTTTGCCTGACTTAGATGGCCGCTTTTAATTTGAAACTTTAAAAGACTTTGCTCGTCCAGATAGTAGAGGTCGGAATCAAGTCGGAAAAATCCCCAAAACCCTTTACCGGTCAGGTCAAGGGCACTAACACTCTTTTTTGCCGAATAATAGGTTACCTTTTTCTTGTCATAGACGTAGTAGCGATCAAATCCAAAAGGAATAATATAGTAATCCGGAGTAACGTGATTGAAATGTGGGCTTGGGAGGCCTTCGGTAAGGTATCCGTCGAGGCTGGCTCGGCTAAACGGTTGGGCGTCCAACAAAGTTTTGTAAAAAGCACTGTCGGTGATTGCCATGCCATCCGTGATACGGATAAAAATATGTTCGTTGTTGACCGCAAAAAAATCATGTTTTGCAGGTCCAGGCGCAATATGAAAAGACGCAATGTTCCTATTGAAGAATGAGCGTCCGAAGTTGTCAAAAATTAGGAAGTTATTACCATCATACCGGGCAACGCCCCGCTCAGTGGCAAGCCAGATATTGCCCCTTACGTCGCGAGTGATTGCCTTCACGCTGTTTTGGGGCAAGCCATTCTCGTCGGTAAAATGAGTGATATTGTAAGCTGAAAGTGGGTTTTTGGCTGGTAGTTGTCCCAGGCACGCCGCACCTCCAAGAAAAAGGAAATCGGTAAATATTATTAGGGAAATTAAAAACTTGAACATTAATGTGTGTCAGAAATAAACGTTTGAGCAGTGTGAAAATAGGCCAAATTTAATGAATTGACTTGTAGAATATTTTCATAACTGCGTTTGATGGCGGCTTATCGACAATTCTGCCCCCTGACATCATAATATTACTATATCATTGGATCTGCCTGGAATGTATGTTTGCATTGTCGTATTAGTTCTTATAACGCCTTTGCCATGCAACATTGAAATGTGCGCAAGATTGCTTTGAATGAGCTGAAAGCCATTTTAGCGTAAGGTGTTGGCAAGAATTATTTTTATACCTACCGAGTTTTTAGATGCATTTTTTAACCATCGACAAGCAACCATTGATCGGCGTCGGCCTAAGAGTGCTTATTCAACAATACGACGCAGATGCCTTTGTCCAAGATGCGGTATCCCTGGACGTGGCCATGCAGCTGCTGGATAGACATGCATTTGATTTTATTATCACCGAAATAGACGTTGGCACCGATATTAATTTTGGTTTGGTTGATATGCTTAGACAGAAACGGCCTGAGACGGCTGTTATGGTCTACTCGCAGCTGGATGCAGAAACTTTTGCAGTGCCCTTTATGGAAGCTGGCGCAAATGCCTTTGTCTCTAAGGCAGCCATGCCCGAAGAAATTTTAGATGCCATAAAAACCGTTGTGCAGCGCGGAAGGTATTTAAGTGTAGACCATTTGCAAAGCCTGTCGCCACCGGTGCCTTCGGGCCTGTCAGGTAAGGAGACTATGGTCATGCAACTCTTGTTGCTAGGCAAGACCACTCAGCAGATTGCTGATACCCTTGGCGTGCGGCAAAATACGGTAAGCACTTTCAAAAGCCGCGTGTTCCGAAAGCTGCAAGTTAGCAGCCCTATTGAGCTCTACCAACGCTTTTCTTACTAAAAAACCTCCTTAATTATATAACCATGCGTTTGCTTGTCTTTTTGTTTCGTCTATTGTTTGCATCCATCCTGCTGGTGGCAACAATAATTACTTCTTTGATTGTTAGCCCATTCTGGCTGGCTGATTATATATCCACCACCATACAAAATTGGCAAAACCGGCAGCCTCTTTCAGGGGTTGAGGTGACCATACAAGAGACATATTGATTAGAATGCGCGCATCCGCAGAACCTTTGTTATTTAGTATTTGACCCTTTCCGTCAATAATGAAAACAGTTTACAGAAGCAGTCTTTGTATACTATTTATTTTACTTGTAGCGCCATACCGCCTGTTTTCCCAGGATGCTATTCATATCCAAAAGCAAATTGACCTAAAAAATGAGCTTAATCAAGGGAAGCTGAAAACGCCAGGCGATACGGCCTGGCGAAAGATCGAGTTGGGTGCAAACCTTAACCAAGGGTCTTTTAGTGGGAATTGGACTGGGGGAGGCGTTAATTCGGTCGCACTGACCCTGTTTTTTAATGCCCTATCTGAAAAAAAATCTGGGAAAAACGCATGGCGAAATGATTTTCAGTCCCAATATGGTTTCCTGAGAAACAAAGGCCAAAAAAGCCGGAAGAATGTCGACCGTGTATTTTTTGATACGAAGTACAACCGGGACCTATCGGCCAAATGGAGTTTGTTTGCCAACATCAACTTGTTGTCACAGTTTACCCCAGGCTATAATTACTCAGATTCCTTGGACGTCAAAACCAAGGTTTCAGGACTTTTTTCACCTGCTTACCTGACGGAAGCGATTGGGGTTGAATACAAACCAGTGCCCTATTTCTTTATTGATTTCGCCCCCGGTGCCTTGCGTCAGACCATTGTGGCAGATAAAGGTCTTTATGTAAACACCCCTGACCAAAACAACTATGGCGTGCCGATCGGAAAGCGGGTCCGTAGCCAATCAGCACTCCTCCAGATCGTAGCAAACTTTGATAAGGACATTGCTAAGGACGTAAACCTGAAATTCAGGTACTTGCTTTATTCAAGCTTTAAACAGCCTACTAATATCGATAACCGTCTGGATGCAATGCTGACGGCAAAGGTGGGTAAGCTGATCAATGTTAACCTGGCAGCGATATTAATCTACGACCAGGACCAAAGCAGTAAGGTCCAGTTTGCCCAGGGGCTCAGTTTCGGGTTTTTGTACTCAATCAAGTAAGCCATGGCCACCATGATCCGACTTGGAGAACTTGTCGATGGACCGGGCGATTTATCGGTTTTCGCAGGTATCGTGCCCGGCAGTATTCAAAGGGCCTTTTACATTTATGGTGCCGGTGGGCAGAGCAGGGGAGGGCACCGCCATCATCAAAGCTCAAACATACTCGTTTGCCTTCGTGGTAAATGCAGGGTTTATTGCAATGATGGTGAAAAAGCACAATTTTTCGTATTAGATGACCCTAGGCAATGCCTGGTAATCCATCCCAGGGATTGGCATGTGATGGATAGTTTCACCCCTGATGCGATCCTTCTGGTCTTGTCCAACCAGTTTTACAATGAGCACGATTATATCTATGAGCCTTATGTGTTGGAAAGTAGCCCGTCTGATTACCACTAGTGGCTTAACGTTCTTTTATTGGTGAGTGGTAGCTAACTGGCATTTAAATACCTGTTCTTGAATATTTCTTTGCTGCATAGTAGCCTTTTGACTTAGTCAACCACTAGATTTCGCGCCATAAACTGCTGTTTTATTACGTTTGCCAAATAAACTAGCTCCACAGGCTTGGGAATAATTTCATCTATTCCTGCCTGCTTATAACGAGCTACATTCTCTTCTTCTGTACTTCCTGTAAAGCCAATGATTGGGATCCCGGATTTTGCACTTGCCGAATGTGCCCTGATGCGTTTTGTGAGCTCAACGCCGTCCATCACCGGCATATGAATGTCGGTGATAACTAAGTCATAGGTATTTTCATCGAACAAATCAATTGCTTTTTGCCCATCATTGCTTAGATCATAGGTTGCACCCAGCTTCTCTAAAATCTTACTGAGCAGCAATAGATTGATTTTACTATCGTCAACGACCAGCACCTTCTTTCCATTAAGTATTGCATCGGGCAATACCGGGGTAGGGGCAATGGCGACTGCTGCGCTAAAAGCGGCTGGGGCGCTGCTTGGGAGCGGTTCAATTAAGTATTCAGCGATCTCAAGCGGAAGGCTGACAGTAAATTCTGATCCTTTTCCAGGGGTACTTTCCACCTTGATCTGCCCTTTATACAGGTCAACAATCCGTTTACAAATGGAAAGGCCCAAGCCGGTGCCAACCTGGACAGGGCGGTCATCGTTGCTCTCTACTTGCATGTAATCTTCGAAAATAGAATTCAGGTCTTTGCTTTCAATGCCGATGCCCGAATCTTTTACCTTAATCTGCAGGGAATTTTTCTGATGGGATGTTTCCTTTAGAGCAGTACTGACCGTGACTGTGCCGCCGTTTGGGGTGAATTTGACAGCATTGGTCAATAAGTTGATAACAACTTGCTTGATGCGGACTTCGTCCCCATTTAGATATTTCTCAGGCCCCGCTTCGAAGTGAGCTGATAAGGCTATCTTTTTCTCATTGGCCAATACCGAAAGCATCGAAACGGCGTCGCCTATTAGTGCTGTTACCTTAAAGGGCTTGTTTTGTAATTTGATCTTGCCGGTTTCAAATTTTGAAAAATCAAGAATCTCATTGACGAGCATTAAAAGGATTTTCGATGAGCTTTTAATAGCATCCACGTTTGTACGAAGGTCTTCATCCAGCTCACGCGAATCCATGAGCTGTGAAAAGCCGATGATTGAGTTAAGCGGCGTGCGGATCTCATGGGTCAAATGGGCCATTAGCTCACCCTTCTTTTTGGTGCTGATAGCTGTCATCTGAGCATAGCGGGTAACTGTGACGTCCTTTTTATAAAGTTTGACCAAGTTTGAAATGATCATTGCGGCCAGTAGCGCAACCAGCAGTACACTACCCCATATCAACAGGTTAATTTCTTCAAATTTGGCAGACGTTGTTGTTAACAAAGCAGCCCTTAAAGCGCGGGCCTGGGTTTCTTCACTTTGTTTGAGCTGCATTAATGCGACTTGCAAGTTAGTAAAGATGCGGCCATTTACCGCTAACAGTTCCCTTTCAGTTGCGCTTAGCTGCATACGGGCTTTTTCAAGGACTGAAATGTTGGCTATATCAGCGGCAGCCTGCAAAGGTGCCAGCGCAGAATCACCTGTAATAACGGTGCTGTTACTGGTACTTAAAACGGTTTTTGACGTCGTATCTTTATCACGGATTGCGTCCATGATCCTTTTCATAAGCTTTCTTTTCTGCTTGCCTGAAAAAACGGCAATGGTGTCCTTTTTAATGGTTTGCTGGCTAATCTGAATTTTAGGGGATGCTTTTTTTTGCCTGCCCGCATTTGTTTGCTGCCCTTGAAATGAAAAAGAAATAAGACTGTCAACCATTGTTCTCAGCCGTACGAACTCATCGTTTTTAGACTGTTTAGTAGCAATAAGCCCCGAAAGAGAGCTGACACGCCCCTGCCTTCGTGTTTCATATTCTTTCAATGTCCTGCTGACGGCACTGAGTTGGTTTGTATAAAGCCGCATGTAGCTTGAATCCAGTGTAACAACAAAAAGGCGGCTGTTGTTTTCGGCAGCATAAAGCAGCGAGATGCAGGAATCCAACTTGTGATAGCTATTATTTTCAATTTGAAGCGCCTGAATATTTTCTTTTATTGTTTCTGACTTTGAGTTTGTTAGCAGTGTAACAAATGCAAAGCATGCCAGAAGCACTGTTAGCAGTGCTGTCAGCACAAAAACGGTGCGTGATGCAACTGAGGGTGTATCGTTCATTTGATAATTTTAGAATGCCTGGAATTGTAAGAGAGTTGCGGGGGCAAGAAATTTGGTCAACAGTTTTAACCGTGTCACTCATGCAAAGAAGCCATATGTAATTCCAGGCAGTAAACAGATAGAACGTAATACCCCTGCTTAGGGTTCTGATGCTGAATGAATGTGAGTTACCCTTTATAAGTAATGTATAAAAAAACACCCTGCTGTAAACAGAAGGGTGTAAGTTTTATCTAATCACTAGTGTGCGTTACCTCACATTTTATAGTCGGAACTTTGACGATTGTACTACTCAAACAAGCTGATTTTCGAATCTTTTCAAAATTGACAAACAAAGATAACGAAGTAATTAAAGGTTGGTTTGTAGAATTTTTATGATGTCATTGGGCATGCCATCAATGTCCCCAGATGTCGTGGACCGAAACTAGGCCAGGCCCGGCGCGATGTTATGTGTATTGCCTTTATTCGTATTAACCGTACTATTTATTTCGACCGGTATTTTTAAAGTAAAGCAGGTTCCCTTTTGCTGGCCCGTTTCAAATGAAAGGTCTGCTTTTAATGCTTCTGCATTTTTTTTTGAAAGGACCAGTCCGATTGCCCCCGAACGTGAAACGTTTCTGGCAGGGTGCTGCCAACTTTCCAGGATCTGGCTCCGGACATGCTCATTGATCCCAGGGCCGTTATCCGTTACGGCAAACACATGCATGTCCTTTTGTTGCCGGTAAGAGAAATGGATCATTGACCCCTCCCCTGAAAATTTAACCGCATTGTTAATCAGGTTTCTAATGATGACTGTAAATAGCTGCTTGTCGGTGTAGATTTCAAGATTTTCGGGAATTGAAATATTGATCTGCTGACCGTTTAATCGGGCTATGTCTCCATAGACTTTCAATGTCCCGCTAAGTGCCTCAAAAACACTAAAAACTGTTCCAGGGTCACTGGCACTGGACCCATTACTTTTTTTGGTCATATCCAGTAAGTTCGCAAGCAGGCTTTGGGTATCGGCAACGGACTGGCGCATTTGAGCTGTGAATGCCTGACGCTGATCAGGGCTTAAATCATGCCTTTCAAGGATAGAGAGGTAGTGGCCCAGCGCCGTGAGCGGCGTATGGTAATCATGTGAAATCACAGAGATCAACCGCGCTTTTTCCTCGTGTAAATCATCAAGCATCAGGGCCCTCTCTTCCGCATTGTCTTTTTCGATGGTATAATGCTTAATAATGTACCCCAAACCGGCAAGGATTAGTATTATGGTGACGGCATAGGTAGAAGCAATATCAATAAAATGTTCTTTTCTTCCAGTATAACCAGCTAAGATAAAGGTTGGATCATTGTATTCAGCTGCTAGCAGCATAGCAACAGTACCCAAGTTTACAAGCGTTAATACCAGGTATTTTCTTGTTGGTAAAATGGTCACAAAAAGAAAAAATGCTATACAGAATGAAAGTAAGGTAGAACCCGAAATGCCAGCGCTTAAACGGTAACTGACCACAAAGAAGCCATGTATGATCAGGATATAAATATTTATGGATAATAATGTCCGTCGCATAAAGCGGGAGAGGTAGAAAAGAAAAACCTGCAACGGGATCAAGAGTCCTGTAATTAATGCATATTCTGCCATGCCTACTGCAATACTAAAAAACATCACATAGATCATTACAGCAATCGTGGCTATACACATGAAGTGATATATACGGGTTTGTAATGGAAGCCCATCACCTGCGCCCACTAGATATTGCCAGATAGTCTTAAACCTTGGTGTCGATTTGAAAAAATTCAAAGCAGAAATGATAAGTATGAATATTGGGCACAAAAATCAGGCGTCCGGGTCAGAATTAAAAGCGTTTTAACAACCTTAGTTCCATGATTTAGAGCAAACCAGATAGGCTCATATTATTTAACAGAGCTACGTTACGGCAAAGCCTGGGGCCGGGTCCTTCATTGCATACCCCAATCACTTTGGTTACTTGGTAAGACTTACTGCTTTACGCAAAGTAGGTATCTTTACAGAATGGCTGAATTATCATCGAACATGACACCTTCATTAGGTTAATTATGTCCAATTTGGCAGTAGCCCTGGATTACTTTCGGGCCAGTCTTCCCAGAATTTGTTATTGCAAGGTTGGATTTTTCTACTCTGAAACAACTTCCTGGCACATACATCTCAAAAGAATTGCAAAAATCGATTTCGGAGATTGTTTATTCTTGTCAGAGAGGCGACGGAAAAGGAGAAGTCAAAGTTTCTCTGCTAATTGAACACAAAAGCTATATTGACAAGTACACTCCAATTCAGGTCGGAAGCTATATTTTTTCAGGACTCTTAAAGCAGATTAGTAACGGGGAAAGGCCTTCGCTAACTATTCCAATCTTGCTTTACCATGGTAAGGCCTGTTTTTGCTGACTTAGAACCTGAGCTTCAAAAGTTTGTTCCGGATAATCAATACGTCTATGATGACCGGGGACAAATCTCAGATACTGGCGAAAGAAACATAATCCAGGTGACTAAGTGAAACTGAGCGCAATCAAACCCCGTTTGCGATTAAAAGATCTTTGTTTGAGACAGTCATTTTGTATGCCTCATTTTGACAGTACCTAAGGGCATTCTAGTTTAAGAACGTCGATTAAATAAGGTATTCTGATCAGAGTAAAAACGATTAAAAAAAGCCGCCCCATATTAATGAGGCGGCCTGCAATTGTTAGCGTACGTTACCTTGTAACGGCTACCTTATGTGTGCTGATAGTGCCGTCAAACAGGGTCAAGGTTACGGTGTAAAGGCCTGGCGTCAGGCGGCTCACATCAATACCCTCTGATGTAGCACCCTGGCTGCCGAAGACTTTCATGCCGCGTTGGTTGTGCATAGCAATTTGCTTGATTTGCTGGTGATTGGTGATATGGAACCTCTCAGAAACCGGGTTAGGGTAGACAGAAAGGCGGGCCAAATCAGCAAAACGCACATTACGCACGCTACTATATGCAAATGTCTCATCCTTATCTACCATTTTCAAGCGGTAGTAATTAAGTCCTGCCGCAGGGGCCTGATCGACAAAGTCATACTTACGCAACACTGTGCTTTCACCATGTGAGGTCTTAGCACCAATCGTTTTCCAGGTTTGGGAGTCAGTGCTGCTTTGGATTTCGAAGCGGTCACTGTTTGTTTCTTCGGTAGTCGACCAGTTGAGAACGGCTGTATTGCCAGCCTCTTTGGAGACGGTAAATGAAACGAGCGTAACTGGCAACGCGCATTCCGCGGTGGTTCTTACCGATAGCAAACTAGGTGACGAAGTGAGGGTACAAAGGCCGCTTTCACTGTCGACGACTACGCGGTACCGGTTGTCATCCCATACGGTATTTGCCGGGGTAAGGGTGAGCGCGTTGGTAGCCGCACCCGAATAGGTCCCGTTGGCATCAGTAGCACCACCAGCCGCAAGGTCAGTCCATGTGCTGCCGCCGTCGGTGCTTACCTGCCATTGATAGGTAATTGTTCCAGTCCCAGTTGCAGTGACAGTAAATACCGCCACCTTATCTTCACAAATAATCTCACTTTCAGGACTAGGCTTAGTCAGCTCAATATCACAAATAGTTGCTGTGACACAGTTTGCACCATCATTGCTGTTGGATGGGATCGAGGTAGTCATAAAGCTTGCTGAATTATTGACGGGGTCAATTTTATAGAAGCTACCTGATTCGTTATGAAATGAGTACAATTTGCCCGTTGCATCAGCAAACACGGCACCGAAAGCGCTATTGCCGGGAAGGCCCGAAACTGGTCCACCAACGGTTACAGCGCCTGTCAGCGGATTGATCGTCGAGATACGCGCGTCGGTCGTAAAGCCGTAGATTAGCTGAGTTGAAGGCAAGTAAGCGACGTCAGCACCAGCGAAAGGTGCACTAAGCGCTATTCCATAAGTCGGCCCGGTCTGTAAGGCAAATCCATTTGTAGGGTCTACCAGTTTCAGATAACTTGCCGGACGGTTCGCGTCAACATCAATTACATAGAAAACAGACTGACCGGTTGAATAAATCATCATATACCCGTTTGGAAGTTCCACGCCCACGTTGAAAGTGCCGCCGCTGGGCAGATTAGCGATCGGGTATTCCACGGTTCCTCCCTCCCGGTCTATCTGAACGATGCTATTGGTGCCATTGCGTGTTGCCCACAGCATATTATCAGCCGAATTGTATACCAGCGAGTTGACTGTCATTGGAAGCGGGGCAATTTCGGTTCGGGCCCCTGTATTTACATTGTATGCGTACAATGTGGAAACTGTTTCACCATCAGCAGCGGCTACCTGGTAGGTAACACCGTCTGTACAGGCAAATGGGAGGTTTTCCAGGATTGAATTAGGGCAGCTCGCTCCGTCATTGCTGTTGGATGTAATGCTCGTTGAGAGCTGTACCGAAGTGCCGGCCACTATATTGATGCGGTGAAAGGTGCCGGGATCGTTTGCAAACGCGTAAAGCTTACCAGACGGATCTGCAAAGACAGCACCAAAACCAGTTCCGGTTGGTATTCCCGCAATCACTGAACCAAGCGTAGTTGCGCCAGTAATATGATTGAGCGTAACCAGGCGGCCGGTGCCGGTTTCTATGCCGTAAACCATTCCTGTAACTTTTTCATAAACCAGGTCGGCTGCTGTAATACCTGCGCTCATTGGTTTGCCGTAGGTTGGGCCGGTTTGCAATGCATAGTTGTTGGCCGGGTCAACCAGCTTTAAGTAAGTGGAGCGGGAAGGATCAATATCCACCACATAATAAGTGGTTTGGTTACTACCGTAAACCAGCATGTATCCACCTGGTAGCGCCGCTCCCACATTGAAGCCGGCAGGCAAATTCGTGATCGGGTACTGGATCAGCGTACCGTTTGCATCGATGCGGGCAAGTATATTCGTACCGTTTACCGTAGCCCAAAGAGTATTGTCAACCTCGCTGTAAACCAATGAATTGACAGTGGAGGAAAGCGGGGCGACGAGCGTGCGGGTACCAGTGGTCACATTGTATGCATAGAGCGAAGAAACTGGTTCCCCATCGGCAGCGGCCACCTGGTAGGCCACGCCATCTTCACAAGAGAAAGGTGTCAAACAGCCTGTAATGGTAATTGGTTGGCTCACCGGACCAGCACAGCCGTCGTTTTCATAACGGGCATAGTAAGTACCTGCAGGGGCAACTGTAGGATCGGCTACCAATGTCGCCGGTGAAGGCGTACTGGAGGTGTAGAACCGCAATGTGCTGCCTGCCGGAGCAGGGCCCAGAACGAGGCGATTGAGGTTGTACGTCGTGGCAGGGCATACCGGTGCCTCGGTGCCTGCGAGCAGCGTTGGCGCGCCCGGGATTGCGAACACATTCAGTGTCGCCGATGACGATGGGGTTGTGCACAGGTTACTTGTAATCTGGCTGCGATATCGAAAATTATTCCATCCCGTGGTTGTAGGAGTTACGGTAAGGGTAGGCGTGCCTGCGCCGGAATAGGTTCCATTCGGTCCTGTAAAAGGTGTCGTCTGCATGTTCAGCCACGTACTACCGCCGTCGATACTTTGTTGCCATTGGTAAGTAAAGGGACCGTTTCCGTCTGGTGCTACGGTGAATGTAGTTGATGTGCCGGGGCAAAGTGTCGCATCAGCCGGTACCACTGGAATGTCAGTATCACATTCCACAAATGCGTTGGGGCAGCTTGCAGCATCGTTCGCTCCTGCAGGCGTGCTGGTAGACAGCAACGTAGCGGAATTGGTAACGGGATCTATGCGGTAAAAGCCGCCGGTTGTGTTATTGTATGCATAAAGCTTTCCTGCCTTATCACTGAACATACCTCCATAAGTGGCATTGGGCAACCCTGTTACCGGAGTTGGATTGGTGGTAACCACGCCAGTCGCCGGGTTGATAGTAGTAATGTTGCTGGTAGGTGTGATCCCGTAGCCCAGGCTGGTTGTGCCGACATAGGCCATATCCGCGGAGCTGAACCCGGCAGTTACAGCAGTGCCATAGGCAGGTCCTGCTTTGAGAGCAAATCCGTTGGTTGGGTCCACCAGTTCCAGGAAAGTGGCGCGTGCCGGATCCACGTCTATCACGTAGTAGCTCGCTGCATTGGTAGTGTACACAAGCATATATGCATTGGGCAACTCAACTCCCACATTGTAACTGGCGGCAGGAAGGTTTGCAATATTGTACGCCACTGTACCTGCGCCGGCACCAATACGCACGATGTCATTAGTGCCGGTGACCGTTCCCCACAGAAAGTTGTTGCTAGCGGTGCTGTAGATCAGTGAGTTGATGTCATGAGGAGTGCTGGCACCTATTTGGGTGCGGCCCCCTGAGCTTATATTGAAGCTATAAAGAGACGATGTAGTTGCACCAGCGGGTATTGATACCTGGTAGGCAATCCCATCTATGCAGCCGAAGGGAGATTGGCTGCTCATCCGGAAGTTCTGGTTCGCCATATTAGAGCCTTGGGTGGCTAGGGCGATTTCTCCGGATAGCGGCGCATTAGCCTGATTTGCGGTGTTGCTCGGACCGACTACATCTTCGAAGACATAATAGACGCCAGGGATGCGGTTCCCTGCACGATTGGTAGCTGAGTTGGTCAGGACGAGTTTGTGGTTTGCCAGTGTGTTGGGCAGGCCAGTAAATGAATATGTGCCGTTGGATGCGACCTGTGTTGATGCGATGACCGCCCCAGACGCATTAACTACATTAACATACATCGTGCCGCCAAAGTCGGTGGACGTTTCACCGCTATCGACAAGCCCGTTACCATTTGCGTCAACCCAGGCGGTACCAGAAATGTTGACGGCCATCGCCGCACCGTAGCAGAGCATTCCTAAAAATAACATGAGCGCTCGAATCCATAGATTCCTGTTTGCCGCGTTTGGCCGGACATCTGCCAGCCTCAAACTTGGGCACATGACTGATATTGCTACCAGGTTTTTCGTTGCGGATCTAAGTAGATTTTTGTTCATAGGGCAGTGGTTTCATTTAAAATTGTCTGTTGTTATGTATTCAATTTTAACATTTGATTAGTTAATCGGGCTATCTCCCGGCAGCAACTTTTGCTAGCGTATGGCAATCATATCCTAATCTACCAAAGTAGAACTAGTACGTAAAATCGAGGCTTGTAAACATAGTAAAAATGGGTATTCGAGTAAATAGTAATATTATTATGTCAGAAGGCATCAGTTCTACAATTTTGTAGAGTTCATGTGTGGTTTACAAAGGCATAATATTGATGTTTACAACAGCTATACGGCTGAAAATAATGCTGGTCAACCATCTTTTGCATGGTGATTCAAACATGATATGCATCTATGAAGGGCTTTTTTAGCTATTCAGGAGAGCCAGGAAACTGGTGCAGGATAAATTTTAGGACAACAAAATTCGAGATTTACCTGGCAATAGGTGAATCGTACTTTACAATCAAGTGAATCGCGTTGTCGGGAATGCAACATGTAAAGATTCTGGAAAGCTAAGACAGCTAAGCGCGCACTTTAGTATCAAAATGAACATACAGTAGGAGCGCCTAACATTAATATTGAATGTCTATTTAACATAAGATAACTTATATAACAACGGGAATTGCCCTAAAATAGCTTGACATTAATTTACAAGGCTATGATAATCAATATTTTAGGAAGCAACCGCAAAAAGCACAAAACAGGTTTAATGAAACGTCAAGTTGTGGAATTGTATCGGATGAATGTCTGTCCTGAGCATCAGATTTTGGAGGCTATTGGAATTTCCCGTACTTTATTAAGGCGATGGAACCGCTACTATGAACGTTATCGGAATAAAAAACGGGTTTACATAAAAATGTACGGCTCTATGAAAACGAAAACTACAAATGAATTAGCTGCTTTGAGACGAAAAGTGGCTGAATTAGAACAATATAGCAGTAAGCTTTTACTTGAAAAGCAGGCACTGGAAACTGTAATTACACTAGCTGAAGATCATTTTAAGATTCCTATCCGAAAAAAATCTGGTCCCAAGCAGTGAACCATTTAAGCATACAGAACCCGTTGGTTAGTATGCAGCAACTCTGCGAACTGTTTGGGAAAAGCCGTCAGGCTTGGTATGATAAGCAGAAACAGCATGATCAAACCGCTTTTGAACGCGAGATGCTCTTGGATGAAGTGCGCTCAATCCGAAAAAACCTGCCCAGGATCGGAGCTGAAAAGTTGCACTTAATGACTGCTGACTTTTGCCGGCAGCATAACATTAAAGTTGGCCGCGATAAGTTTACACTGCTTTTGAAAGAACAAAATCTTTTAGTCCCGCGTCGGACACGGCGGGTGTCTACGACAATTTCACATCATCATTACTTTAAGTATCCTAATTTAATTAAAGGAATGAAAGTGACTCGACCTAATATGCTGTGGGTGAGCGACATTACCTACATACAAGTGGTCAACAGATTTTCGTATCTGAGTTTGATTACCGATGCTTATTCGAAGAAAATAGTCGGCTGGTCATTAAAACCTACTCTTGCGGTGAACGGTCCAGTGGCTGCGCTCAAAATGGCCTTAGCCCAGAGATCAACA
Organism: Dyadobacter alkalitolerans DSM 23607; assembly: GCF_000428845.1. Lineage (GTDB taxonomy): Bacteria > Bacteroidota > Bacteroidia > Cytophagales > Spirosomataceae > Dyadobacter > Dyadobacter alkalitolerans. The sequence continues at coordinate 20,954 of NZ_AUAS01000029.1, forward strand.
AAAGGGGAAGAAAAATTATTTCACCATTCAGACCGCGGAATACAGTATTGCTCAAATCATTATACCAGCCTTTTAAATGACAGTCATGCTGAAATCAGCATGACTGGTAAAGGCGAATCGAGCGAAAACCAAATTGCCGAACGTATTAACCGTACGATCAAAGAGGAAATCCTGGAGAATCGCAGCTTTTTCTCTCACCAACATGCTTTTGAGGAAATAGCAAAGGCTATCAAATCGTATAACTGGCTTCGACCCCACTCGAGTTGTGATTACTTGACCCCGGAGCAGGCGCACTTACGAGAAGGATACTTGAGAAAGAAATGGCAGTTATCGAATCGGCATCGCCATCGAAAAGTACAACTTGAAGAACTTGATCTGGTAATTTAAATTATATCTAAATCCGTCAAGTAAAAGCAGGGTAACTCCACGCATATGTTACTGTTTTTAGTGTACACTTAAATAGTAACATCATGAATGTTAACGACTTACAAAGAAATAAAAAAAGTAGAAAGTCCGTACTTTTTAAAAGAAATGTTGTGGAAATTTATCGTGATGAATTAGCTGATAAGCATGAGATCCATAAACATCTGCATATCTCACAGACGCAGCTCCG
>NZ_AUAS01000030.1 GCF_000428845.1 Dyadobacter alkalitolerans DSM 23607
GTTGTATCTGGTTCTGATACCCAAAATCCCGAATTTTTAGGTTTCGCTTATATCGGTATTCTAGTTCTATCCTTAGTCGGCTATCTATTTGTTCCAAGCATGACTGCAATGCTCGTAAACATCGGCGGTGTGGGTTCTATCATGGCTGGCTCGACCAGAGCAGTCAACCAAGCGGCTGGCACTGCATCACGAGGTTTAAATAATGCAGCTGATAAAATTGGAAGGGTGGCATCGAGTGCAACAAGCGGAGCTGCAAGGGGAGCAGCCCAGGGCGCAGCAGTAGGAGGTGCTGTTTTTTCCTCTGAAACCACGGCAGGTAGGGCAGTAGCTGCCACAATGGGAGCAATGGGTGGTGCAGCGGTTGGAGCTGTAAAAGGAATTAGTAAAGCTGGCAAGGAAAGCAAGACAACCAGAGTATAATCATGAAGTACTATAACAATAACCTAGTCTACGCATACAGAATTTGGCTAATGGCCTGCACTTTAATCGTGGCTATCGGAGCAATGACAACGCTCTATGTGGTAGTCTCCAACTATGAGTCCTATGAAGAAGATATGCAGCGAACCTATGTTTATTCTACAAATGGGGCTTCAATTGAAGTAAAACTAAAACCAAAAAAATAAAATGGAAAAGCTATTCGAGATAGACCATAAATTCAAACATCAAAGGTTACTGACTATAATTTCTTTGATAAGCTTCGCAATCATTAGCATCACCTCGATCATATTTACCAATAAGGTTACCAATGATTTCACAAAAAGAATCTACGTGGTAAATAAAAACAAGCAATTTGAGGCGATGGTATCTAACGTTAATGAAAACAGATCAGCAGAAATACGCTATCAGCTTGAACGTTTCCATGACCTGTTCTTTACTATCTCACCTGATCCAAAGGCCGTTGACTTAAACATGGAAAAAGCTTTCTATTTAGGTGATGAAAGTGTAAAGAGGCTCTATGATGATTTAATTGAAAGGAGCTTTTTTAGGAATATGATTCAGGGTAACGTTAACCAAACGGTTAAGATTGATACAATTCTTGTCAATACAGCAACTTACCCGTATACAGCAGAAACAATATTCCGAATATTTCAAAGCCGCGCTACTGGTAACACAACTAAACGAGGTACTTCAACATGCAAGCTCGAAGACGTGGTAAGAAGTACAAATAGTCCTAATGGATTAATTATTCGGGACTTTAAATTTTCTTCTGTGGATGCCAAAAACTCCTTAGAGAATGACAATTAAAAAGTTAATTCCGAAGGTTATTAATAATAACCTGTTAGTTGAGCATCGGGTTGCCAAACGATTGAACAAAATGAATAATAAAGTTTACGTCGTCGTTGCGATCACAGCCGCTTTAATTATTTACAACATTATCCTTTACTTGATATGAGCGATTTAAATAACCAAGATAGCAATCAACAAAATATTGACTTGGATTCTAAAAAGAAGAAACAAGGCCAAATGTTACTTATTATGGTCTGCGCGATTATTCTATTAGCAGGCGGTATCGTCTTTTTTACAAATTCCATCGGCAAAAGCGATGCCGCAGAAGGAGATACCGATCTGGAAAACATCATGCCTCTTGAAGCAAAGAATAAATCCAAAGATGAAAAAAGTAAATACGGCAGGGACTATAAAAGAAAGTTGGCTGATGAAAGCTACGATAGTGGAATATCTGATCTCACCGGCGAACCTGACCAGTATAAACGTAGATCAAACGAACATCTTACTGAAAAGGATTATGAGGAAGTACGTCAGGCTGGTAATGTTGGTACTCCTGTCAGGACACCAAAACGCAAGACAAACAGCAAAGAGCAAATGAATAAGGAAAATCAGCGCCGGATCGCAGCAGCACGCAGACAGATTGCTTACGATGCGAACCCTGATACTCCCTTATTCAAAAAGTCACCGGAAGAAATCAGAGAGGAAAAGCTAGCCGAACTTGAACGCCAGAATAATGCAGAAATGACAAAGGCCGTTCTAGCTGGCTTAGACAAAGCGTCAAATGCCCAAAATGGACAGCCAGGTATTACAGCGGCAAGTGATCCGATGGCTGGCATGCCACAAAAAAAGGCTTATCCTGGACAACCGAAGGTTGCAACAAACAGCCTGCAACCAGCTACCAACGAGAATACAATTGCCAAGGCAACAAGCACAGGGTTTTACAGCGAATCGCGATCATTAGAGGCTGAAACCATGAATCAATACAGTTATATACCCGCTGTCGTGCATGGCAATGGCGATGGTATCAAAGTTCAAAACGGTACAAGCGTAAAGCTGCGCTTACTCGCATCAACGTATATTAACATCGGTGGTACAAAAACAGTCCTGCCCAGAAACTCGCTTCTCAACGGTACTATCCGTATTTCCAAAGACAGGGTTAACATCGTGATTAGTTCGGTCCGGTTAAATAACAATGTCGTTCCGGTTAAAATGATTGCGTATGACATCGACGGCGTGCAGGGCTTATATATCCCGAACCTGATGGATAAGAACCTACTTGGCAGAGAATTGGCCGAAGCAGGTTCGCGCCCCTTGCAAGGCTCCGTATGGACGCAAGGTTCTATGAGAAACCAGATCGGGACACAGGTAGCCACAGATGTAGCCCGCACACTTGTACAAGGAGGCTCTCAATTCGCGCGCCGAAAAATGCAAATCGTACGTGTGACAATCAAGCCAAATTATAAAGTTCTTCTAACAGCCGGTGAACTTGAAAACACCGAGGATACCGAGTCAATTTTAAATTATTAACAGACTTCTAACCATGAAAAAGTACACTTTTATTCTTATCGCTTTCATTCTCCCGGTTCATTTGTTTGCTCAATTACAACCTGCTAACCCGGATAATGTAAGAACGGCTGAACAGCAAAATAGCTACATTCTGCCGATTGCTAAGATGTCCATTAAAGGGAGCCATCCAGTAGGAATCAATTCAACCAAGACGGTACATATTATTTTTCCGTCCGAAATTAAAGAAGTTGACGCAGGGATACCCGAAATTATTACCGAGATCACGCCATCATTCAACAATGTTCTCAAAGTTAAATCCATTACAGACGAAGAATTTAAGGAATCAAACCTTACCGTATTAACCGCAGGCGGCGATCTATATTCATTCATTGTAAACTACCAGCAAACCCCTGAAATCCTGAATATTAACGTTCAGAAAAATTATGAATCTGACAAGATCATTTCACGTTCGTTCAACGCTTCCACCTTTCATAAATCTGACTTTTTAATCCCTAACGTGAACTTATCGGAAAAGGAAATCAAAGAGAGGTTTAGCTATATATTGAACAGCAAAAAGTCTATCAAAAATATAGGAGTTAGAAACCATAATGTGTCCGCATTTTTGGATAACATTTATATGGATAACTCATTGGTTTATATGGCCGTTACAGTTAATAATTATTCAGGGGTTACCTATCCAATAGATTTTGTTAAAATATACTTGCGAGACGTTGAAGGAGCAAAACGCCAAGTAATACAGGAAGAAGAACTAAACATTATTTTGCTTGATAATATCGACACTTTGGAAGATAAAACAAGTAAAAGCTTTGTTGTTGCTATTCCTCGAATCACAATTTCCAGCGATAAGCAGTTAGATTTTGAATTATACGAGGCCAAAGGTGGTAGGCATCTACGCTTCCCCATCAACTCAAAAATTGTGTCAAAAGCAAAATCTTTCAAAAAATGAAGAACATACTATTGCTTTCTCTCTTAACCTTGTTCCTATCCGTTGCCAACGCACAGGTGCATATCAAGAACCAACATTACGTTCAAGTAAATGTCGGTGGCTATGATAAGCTTATTCACCCGGATTTAGACAATTTCTTTATACAAGCTGAATACGGCAAGTATGGAAAAAAATTAAATGCCAGAGGATTTGCATTCCTTTATGCGAAGAAGCTAAGTACAAACCACATCCCTGTCGAAAAATATCAGGTTTCTTTCAAGCAGGAAATAAATCTATTTTCCAGTGCTGATTTGCGGAGTACATTTAAGATACTGGGTAGTGTTGATCTTGGTTACGAATCGATTAATAGAGATCAGGAATATTCTGGATCAAACTATGTTAGTGCGAAATCCGCTTTTATCATGGGATTGGGCACCGGTGCGGAATATGAATTTTCTCCAATTGTTGTCGGAACCAGAGTAACCTATAATTTTCTATCCAATTATCAAAAATTCACTACTTATCCTTACATAGGTATTAAATTTCACTTAAAATGAAAAAGCTGATATATTTTCTGATGGGAATCTTTATGTTATCCTGCAATAAAGACGTTGCCCTAGATATAGACCCGCAGGAGGCAGCAACGCCAGATTATAATTTACTGTCAGAAGCACCTTTATATTTTAAGTTTGATAAAGGATCAAATAAATACAGTTCAGAGCCTACAATCTACCTTAGACCGTTTGAAAACGTAAGCAGATTAGATAACATTACTTTAAAATTAAATTCAAATAAGTTTGCGCGGTACATTATAAAAGGTGACACTCTTTATAATAACGACAAAATCAGTGTTAAATATTCAGATTTTACGAATTATATACTTATTTTCAAATATCAATCTGAAATTAAAGGGCAGCATGAAATTACCGTTGAAACAACAATCAGATCGGTAACCAAGGAGACCACATTAAACTTAACGACAACTGACTAAACCATGTTCTCAACAAAGTTTACAATTAAAGAATTGAAAGAATCAAAAACAATTGATTCTTCTGGCAAGACTTTACAAGTCCGTTATATTGTTGGGCTTGTAAAGGACAAGAAGGTGGCTTTCAAGCTTTGGAACGACCTAACAACTGATCCAAAACTAATATTGGATAAGGATATAGATGTTGAATTTAAAATCGAAAGCCGCGAACATAATAGTAACTTCTTCACAGATTTGACAATCACTAAAATCCTTTAACAATGAAGTCAATATTTGTCCTTTTCGCCCTGTTGTTTGCTGCCTGCTCAAAAGATTCACCGCAACCAGATTCTAATATTTCTGATGATACAAAGGCCGAAAGGGCGGCTACATCCTTGGATAATTTTGTTGGTGACTGGATTTATTACCTTGATAATGCACCATATAAAAAAATTGTTGTAGTAAAGGAGGGTGCAGCATACTCGTTTAAACACTATGTAATGCTTGCGGGTAGCTACGCCTTGGATAAGGATGTATACGAGGCTCAGGATTTGCTGGTTAGCAATTTTGTTCCCTGGGATAAGTCGCCAACCTTTTATCCTCTCGTTAATATCACTTCTTCTTACACATCCGGCAAGGCAGCAATTTCTTACAGAGTTATTTCAGGAAAAACCTACTTAGAGCTTGGAATTTCTAAGTACCAAAAGACAGGACTATGAAAGGGGCCAAGAACGACTTCTCAATGACTTTTTTTGTCATGGACAAGGATGTTCGCCCGAAACCTGTTGATAAGCAGGTTTTGTTTTTAAAGTATGTCCATGACACCGAAAAGGCCATACGATGGCTTAAATCACGGGAAATTTATTGGGACTATGCAAACATCTATAACCGACGTACCCGCGAGTTCAAAGAGCGAGTTTACAATAATTGAGAACCTGTTTTGATAGTAATATTTTCAATTATGGCACTTATTGACATTGTTTCACTCTTCATTTTTCTGACAGGTTTCTCATCTTTTATGTGGATACTTTATAGAGGATTTAAACGTGAGAATAGAAGATTTTTTTCTAAAATTGATTTTTACACTAGTGAATTGGCAAGTAATAAACACAGAATTATAGAAAATGCAAGACTTAACGGATTTGCTGTTGGACAAGTGATTTATATAAAATCCGTCGAAGGAATCAATATCTTTTACCATTTCAACTCTTATGAATTTCTTCCTGACTTTTTGCCAAATGAAGAAATTATGGAGGATATGAAAGAAGTTACACAAAAGTTTTTGCAATCAAAAAAGCCGCCCCACTCGTTTGAACAAGCGATTCAACTTATAAATGAATACTATGACTATTTTCCTGATAGCGAGGCACATTTATACAGTCAAGATGTTTTTTATAAAAAGCCTTACGTTTTACCTTATTAGAACTTAATTATGGATAATAACAACAAGTTTGATGCGCCACAGATTATCGGTAAAGATCGGAAAACATTCGGCCTAGATAAGCAGGAACAAAGTAAAATATCTTACATTGAGCTGCAAAAGGACGAAAATGATAGGTTTAAAAGGACTGATAATAAATTAGAAACAAGTCCAGCAGAACTTACGAAGGGAATAAAAGAGGGCACAGTTAAGATAATTATGCCGTCAAAGTCTTTCATGCAGGAAAGCTCACGGAAAGAGTTTGAAGATAATTTTAAGGCTCCGTCTATTATTGGAAAGGGAGATAGGACATTTGGTTTTGAGAAGCAAGATCAAAAAAAGCTGTCATACATTGAGTTAAGTAAAGATACCGGTACCTGGAAACGTACTGAGAATAAATTCGAAACAGAGATTTCTGATTTGGCGAAAGGCATTAAAGACGGCTCCATAAAAGTAGTCAGGCCGCACAAAGACTATCTTGCTGAAAAAAGTAAGCAAAATGAAGAAATTAAAGCAACAGAAGCAAAAAAGGAGAAAGAGAAGATTGAAATTAAACCAATTGTTGTCGAGCCGCTAAATGCCAGAGAAAGAAAGGAAGTTAAGGAAGCTTTTCAGGAAGGAAGGTTAGAAAATGAAAAACATGCGACGAATCTTTTTAAAAAATTCGATAAACAATTAGAATCTGTACCCGATAAAGTTCAAGGAAATAGCTTGACGAATCAGGATAAATTGAAACTACTGGTCGGCGATTACAGCGATCACCAAAATACAAAATTTACCGTCGAGAAAGATAAGACCGTGAGTATGGAAGGTAAAGAAAAAGGGCTTCTTACTAATGCAAACAGTCAGTTTTCGGAACGGCAGATTGAGAAACAGTCGGCAAAAGAGCAGCAAAAGGCAAATGCGCCGGCATTGTCAGTGTAAACGTAGAGTATGGTATTGCTGAAAGTGATCTGATGGATTTCAGGTCATTTTTTTTATGTTTTAATTTTTGGAAACCCAGCGGTCGGGCTATCCGCTATATCTTTTTTCTCCGCAAAAAGGATGCCGCTATTATCCCTGTTTCATCCGGCCCCACAGGCACTGCCCCGGCTCCCTGCAACACAAACCTAAATGTAAAAATAAGTCGCTCACAGAATCTATCAAGGTCGAGCGCTGCGCGTTTAAAAAAAATCTTCCTTCTTCCTGCGTCAGAAGTGTATTTTTTTTAAAACCTTGATAGTTTCTTACCGCTTCCTTATAATGACATTAAGATTTGGGTTTTGGGGAAAAAATTATTGCCTTTTTCTTTGATGATTGATCACTCTCGAATTACCGCTTACACCCAATCTTGTAGACAAACCATAGTCCGGGCAGGCCAAAACTTCCGGAGATCTAGCGATAAAGTGTAGACATTTCTTCTGACCTGGATTGCGGCCGGCGCGAGCTGCGCACCCAAAATTGTAGACATCCTTACGCGCGTTTGCGGCTTATGTCGCTTCGCGCACATCTTAAAAATTGTCTTCTACTGGTTGCTTTCGCCAGAAAAAAAAAGTCTAAACAATACCCGTAAATGCTTGTTTTGTATTTAGAAAACGGGTATTTTTATATAAGAAAATTAACCGGTGCTCATACGTCAATGAGCTGTTTTTATGGAAAATTACCAATCTCAAATTTCCGGCCTGCTATTGTCAGATTTGTTTGATCTGTGCTACCGCGCCCATTCCTTTATTTCTTTCGATCCTGAAAGACGCGCTGTTTCCTACGTGCGTGATTATTCCCAAATGCTGGCCGATGATCTGGCAGAACTTGGCGATAGCACCGGAAACTACAAGGAAAAATTTATACAGAAATTTACCGCGTGGATGTCTGCAAAATCAAATTGTATGAGCAGCATGATTACTGGACCATCAAATTTCCCCGTTAAAAAAGCTCAAAAAGCCAATAACATTGAGCACGCTAGATACGAGGAATTTATGCACTGGCGAGATAAGTATTTTAACGCTGTTAACAGAAAACCCCGTTTACCCTTTTCGACAGACCTTGAAGAAGCAGAACGCAAATTAGTAGAGCTGGAAGCCTATCAGGAGACAGTAAAAGACCTTGGCAAACTTATCCGCAAACTAAAAACCGATGATGAAGCGGTTATTGTGAAAGAAGCCCTAGCACAAGGTTTTTCGGCTGATTTGCTTAAACGGCTTGATCACTACGGCGGCAAATGGCGAGTTCCTTCTTTTATACTGATCAACAATAATGCCCGCATTAAAGATACAAAACAAAAAATTGCTGATCTGGAACGACGCATTACCACTCAGGAGAATTGGGAGGATATACAATTTAACGGCGGCTATATTACCGCCAGCGACGACCGTCTAAAAATTTTCCATGAGGCAAAGCCAGAGCAAGAAATTAGAGATTACCTTAAAAAAAGAGGGTTTCGCTGGTCGCCTCATTGGGGGTGCTGGTGCCGCAGATTGACACCTAACGCGCTGGCAGACATACGCGGCTTTATTGTTCCTAGATTGAACCAATAGCATCACACTTCATAGCAGCAAGTTTAAACCCACCAGCCGGGAAATTCCGGTTTCCCGCTGGTGCCTTTATCAATCGGTACCCATACGTTAATGGGCAATCAAAATGACCAAATTCGAAACCTTCATTGCGTCTATGCAGAAGAACTACCCATCTGCAAAGAAAATCGTTAATTACGGCTACACCTTTCTAATTGACGAAACTGCGCTGATTTTTATCGCCTATCAGGGGCGATCAACAAAAGCAGTTATAAGGCGCCATTTTAAGAGCCTGGACGAGCTTAACAAATGCTATCACTCACTTGTAAACAAGGCGATGGAAACAAACAAGATTAACAGCGACAGGGACAAGCGGCAGCAGGAGAAAAATGCGCGGGAAATTCAGCCGGGAGCAATATTCTACACTTCATGGGGATACGATCAAACTAACATCGAGTTTTTCCAGATTATAGACGTGAAGGGCGCAAAGGTTTTAGTTCGGGAGATTAATCAAGACAAGCAGTATGACGACAGCGACAGAGGCAAGACGTCAGGCATCAAAGACGATTTCAAAGGAGAAACATTTTCTTTACGTATAGGCAAGTACGGTATGAAATTAAACCAGCGCCGCCACCTTTCCAAGTGGGACGGTAAGCCGCTTTACTGGTCTTCATATGCATGAATCGGGCGGCTTTGCCGCCATCATTCGCTGATTCGTAGACAGCTTCCGCGCAGCTCCCGCCCTGATCAGTCACCGGTACTACTTCCATGCTTTGCGAAATGTAGACAATTTATCGTTAGCTAAATTTAAAATTTTGGATTTACACTTCAAATTGTAGGCGTTTCATTTGTCCAGGATCTTCACCAGCTCTTCGGCTTCATTCAATTTTGTAGACAGCTTTCACGCGTTTGCGGCTTATGTCGCTTCGCGCATATCTTAAATTTTTCTTCTACGGGTCGCGTTTTTATTGAATATATAATTATATAAATATATATTTTATGCCTGTTTTTTATTGTGTTGTATTTAAATTATGGGTATATTTACATAACAAAAACAATCGGTGCTCATACGTTAATGAGCTGTATATATGAAGATTAACAAGTATATCAATCAAGACAGTTTTTTCAAGTATGTAGAGACAGGCAAACAAGTTTTGTTTGTTTCTTTCATTCTGCTAACGGTTTGGGGGTTAATGTTGGCTTTTGGTAGTTAATTCCTGAAAGATATTGCAATGTGTTTAATTTTCGGGTACATTTATAGAGGCAATAAACGCTAACAGGAGAAAGAAATGCCTACGTTATTTATAATTTTTGGTCTGCGGTTTTACTTCTATTCCAACGAACATCTACCGATTCATGTTCACGTAAAAAATTCGGACGGAGAAGCACGGTTTGAGGTTGATCCGGTAAAACTGATCAGTAATAAAGGGATCAAGAAAAAGGATATTAGCCTAGCGGAGTCCCTGATTGAAGAAAACAAGGAAATCATAATTGCCAAATGGCACGAATATCATGGAGATTGAAGTAAAAAAAGTTTGGTTTCAGAACGATAAAATTCACATCGAAACGGTTGAAGGCGAACAACGCAGCCATCCCGTAGAATGGTTTCCGAGGCTTGCAAAAGCTAGTGAGCACGAGCGGCAAAATTTTGAATTATCGCCCTTCGGTATTCATTGGCCGGAACTTGATGAAGATTTAAGCTTTGAAGGTTTCTTTAGATATTCTAAGGAGGCAGTTTAAAGTATTATAAATGGCTGCAAGCTTGGGGATATTCGAAATTGTTTGTGAAATTCCTTTTTTTTATTGCTTTGGATTTAAAAAAACGGGTATTATTAAGTTGTTAACAATCGGTGTTCATACGTTAATGATCTGACTATATGGAGTTTACAAAATTCAGTACCGGCCCCCTAAAAAGGGGGTATAATAAACCTATCATGGATAACGAAGTATTCGAAAAGGAAATAGTGGAAAGGATCAGACTCCTAAGGAAACAGGCCGGTATTAGCGAGGAACAGATGGGAGAGATTATCGGATATAATGCAAAAGTTGTGTCGGCTATTGAAACGGGTAATCGGCCAATAGGATTAAAAACGCTGATAAAATGGGCTGACGCTGTGGGCAAAGAATTAATCATTGACTTTGTATGAGCTTAACCATTAAGAGCTTTTTGGAAGAAATTGAAGAGATTAATGATTTAATGTACCCCATGTTCGAAAGAAGTAAGGTTGCAAAGCTAATTGGTGTAAAGTGGGATACGCTAGTTCGAAGGATGGCAAATAAGGCCATTTCACCTGCCGACATGGCAATTATCGTCGATTTTTACGCCCAACAAATTGGTAAAGAAAAAGCGGATAGAATGAAGTACATTCTTACTGGCAAATACGAGCTGATAGAGCGTTTGGCAACTGAACGGCTGAAAAATATGGGTATTGCACTTACTGAGTTAAGCAAGTACAGCAACATCAACTACAACATCATAATGAACGTCATAAATGGGCGCGAACTATGGGGAATAGCTAACCTTCAAAAGATTAGTGATTATTTGGAATATTTGAGCACGTTAAAATTTTTAGAAGATGAAAGAAATATTGCTTAGAAATCTAAATTCAGAAAGTAAGGCAGATATCGTAGAAATTGTTGAAGAATATTTGAGCAGAAATTACGTAGAGACAACTAACGGATCTACCGCTGTGGAGCAGCTAATACGGGAATTTCGCCGCAATGAAGGTAGGACAAAATCGGAGATTGAAAGGCTACAAGATCAGGTTAAAGAAATGCGAGGGCAGATCAGAAGCCTAACAGATCAAAATCAGGTATATACAGCCAAGCACAAGGCATTTGTAAATTCATTCAACGATTTGATAAATCACCCGTCAGCCTAAATTTATAAATTACAAAAAGGAACCAGCTCACTCGGTAGAAATCCGCTTTTACCTAAATCATTTTTTTCTAACCAGCATAGCATATGAAAAACGATCAACACTTTCAGGAATTGAAGAAAGACAGCAAGAGCCAGACAAAACGTGTATTTCAAGTTTCTATCTATGCCTTTGGTTTAGTGTTCATCTTACTTGCGTTAAGCATTTTCAATATTTTACCTTATCCCGTTCTAATTGGCAAAATTGTTCAGCTTGCCGTGGCTCTTAACCTTCTGTTTCTTACTATCGTAATTTACCAGTGGAGCAGTAAAGGTTTATATGGACGCTCACTAGTGCCGGTAGTGTTGTTAATCGCCGGATGGCTGGCGGTTGCCGTTGCAGTAAAGTTAATGCAAAATGGCTCGATCCTATTGTAGACAATTTGACGCGCAGCCAGGCGCAGAGCTCCCGAGATCCCGCGCGAAAAAACGTAGAAACTTATTTCACAGCTCGCGCCCGGACCACCAGCCATCCACGCAATATCCACCTGCTTTGTGTAGACATTCTTACAACACACAAAAACCTGTAACTATGAAAAAGCTACTTCTTACACCCTTTCTGGTGTTCTTCGCTACAATCGCTTTTGCTCAAAATTGTCTGGTTAACGCCGACATTATTTATATGCATACGAACGCAGTTTCAGACCGCGTGATCCTGACCAAAATTAACAAATCAGTTTGTTGTTTCAGGATGGAGCCTGGTGATATTGTCGAACTGACAAATCAAGGCGTTCCCGAAAGGATTGTCAATAGAATGATTTATGTGATGCAAAGGAGAAATGTTCAACCGGTTTATTATACCCCGGTAGTTTATACACGCCCACGGGTTCAAATACGGTACAGAGCGCCGCGGATTGGCATTATGGGAAACTTTTAGACTATGGCACGACAAATCACACATGAAGATCAGTTTCAGGCATTTAAAGCCATCAAGGAGCATCATTTAGGCTTATTTGAGCTAAGTAAAAAAGACCTGTTTACTTGCGATACGATATGCAATATTTATGCGGCTGACAAGATCGCTACTGACGAACTGTATCAAAATTTCATTCATATTGTTGAATTGCGAAATACAGAAATTGACCAGCAAATCAACCACACAGCGGCAAAAAGCACTATGACTTATAAAGTATATCTAAACCATTATTATTTCAACAAGGGTAGTAACCTAGTTGTTGAAGTTGAACTTCCAATCATACCGCGAGTTGGGGAATATATTGATCCTTGGGCACTTTTAAGTAAGGAGGAAGAAGAGTCAATATTAAAACAGATTGATGGCGGTGCATATATGCAGCATACATACGTAAGGGAAATCAGGCATGAGTTTGAAAAAATTCAACACATTCATTTGTACCTTGATAATACTACGTTGAAAGAAAGAGCGCATTGAATACTATGAGCAGCTATCAAAAGTAGCACAAAGGTGCTGTTTCACAGCATTCTGAATTTAGGATTGCTCATACTTGTAGCGAAGAAATTGCAAATCTTTAACAGCAGCATGTTTAAACGAAAGCTTCGCTTTCGCATCAAGAAAAGACAACCGTTGCTCGATTTGTTCAGGAGTTTGCCCGGTTTTTTTTAAAAACTGTTCGCTATCATCGGATGAAAGCATGTGCTCCAACCATGACACAATTTCGTCCATTTCTTGTAAAACGAGAGCCTTATATATTATTTTGTGTCGCAGCCTGGCCTGTTTAAAAGCTAGTTTTGAGTCGGGAGCCCAAAAAGTGCCGCCCATTCCCCATTGTTTAGCCGGATCTTTAATCTTAGCCGTACGCGTCCGTAATACATAGTCGACGTCTTGCTCTAATGTTTTCTCTTCCAGGTCAGCGCCTAGGATATTTGGGTTGTCAAACAAATAACCGTCCCCATTCAGAACTACAGAGTACGGTAATAATCCCGCTTTAACCAATGATGCGTATTTATCAACTGGCAACGTATTCTCTGTTGCCAAGACCATTTTTACAGAAGCCCCTCCTTCAAACCTTGACAACTTTTCGACAAGTCTATCAATGGTTTGTTTGTCGCTAAAAGCTGCAACCGGATCTTCAGCATCTGGCTCAACACCGGGCAATAGCAAGTAAACTACTTCATGTTCGGTACTCATATTAATCAAATCAAGCGTTAACTTATCGTATACAACTGCGGACTTGGTTCTCCCAAACTCTCACGGTAAGGTCATACTGCAGGGGTCATCTTGGGTTCACCGGCTACTTTAAACACCCTTCTCACAAATGTAAAAAGGGTGTCTGTAAACACACTACATAATTGCTTAGCAATTTATTCTTTTCGGGACAGCGCCTTCCTGGTATAAGTTAAGAACAGTTTCAAGCGCAAAAGCGAATGTTTATTCTGAGGCTTTGATAATCTGTTCTTTGACAAAGGCGATAAACTTGGACCTTGATTTTAAAATGTCGGGCGCTTTCAGGTCTGATATGCTAAATGAGCCAATTTTGTCTGGCTGGTCTAATAGATAAAATTCAAAGTGATATATCACCTCTTTACCGCGTTCAATAGCTTCCATTCGATAGTATTTAAGGTAAGCGCCTTGATCCTCAAATATGTGCTTCTGAAATGGGCTGGGAAGATTGTCGCTAGGTCCAAATTTTTCATACCATGCCCTGGTTAACTCTTCAATCTTGTCTTCCGGTAGATCAGGAAGTTGATCTATGTAGAATTGTTTTAATTCTTTTATCTGGCTTGCTCTGAATAAGCTCATGTGAATTCTTAGTTCCGTTTAAGTTGAAACCTCTTTGCAGTGTGGTTAGGATATCTGACTCAGCTTGCTAAACTCAATTACCGGATAAAAAAAATCATCATTCATCAGCGACGATAACCCTAAGATCTGATCCCCTTGAAACGCGACTTTTACCAGGTGGCCTTCCGCATCTCTGGTTTTATCCACAGAACAGACCTGAAAGCACCTTTCAATGAAATGGCCTACCAAATTTACCCCTGAGTTGGGAATTGATGAGAATAGGTCCCGGCCGCCAAAAACAACGTAATGGTCATGCAGTTTCAACTCTATGCTAGCAGACAAGGCATCCAGGTCTATTAGCTGGATTTGAAAATCGATAATTTCCCCAATCCCAATATGAATTTTGTCGTTCATCAACATAGTTTTGCTCCAAACTAATAAAAACTTGCATCATCTTGTTACTTTCAGAATTCGAAAATCAAATTGACCATGCCAGAAGTACCAGAACTTAACATTGTGGGCCTAACACTGCAAAAGCATTTCAAAGGCGAAAAGTTTAAAAGGATTGAAGTGCTTTGGAAAAAACGTGTCAAGGCCAGTGAAGAAGAATTTAATGAGGCACTTAAAGGGGCAACCTTAAAGTCGGTCACAAGAAATGGCAAGGAGCTCCATTTAAGATTCGATAACGACGCTATTCTAGGTATCCACATGATGCTGACAGGCAAAATGGTTTTGTTGCCAACTGATCAAAATCTCAAAAATCCTATTTTTGAATTGACCTTTGAGAACGGCGCTGGCATTGTTGTGTTAGATGGCCTGGGCCAGGCAAAGCCTATTTTAAACCCAGAGATACCCCCCGTACCTGATATTATGGGAGACGATTTCACAGAGCAGTACCTGGCAAAGGTCCTTGCAAAGACAGGCAGCAAAATAAAAGAGGTTATCCAAAAACAAGAGTGGATAAGAGGAATTGGCAGCGCATATGCTGACGAAATTTTGTGGGCGGCGAAGATATCCCCTTATTCGGTCGCCAAAAATATCCCCGCTGACAAGGTCAAGGACCTTTACAAGGCTATTAGAAATGTGACAATCGACGCAACTGCCGAGTTGGAGAAGTTGAAAACGTCAGATGATGTTTTTGAAATGGAGAACAAAGATCACCGCTTTGTCCATAACCCTAAAAAGACGCATTCACCAGAAGGGGAGGAGATCATTGTTGGGAAGCTGGGAAGTGGAAAGACTTATTATACTGCAAGTCAAACTTTATATTAACATTTACTATGCCAGAAGTGCCGGAATTATTAACACTAAGACATAATCTGCTGAAACGTTTCAAAGGCCAAAAACTGACTGACTTTAATATAACCTGGGAGCGGAAGCTTAAAATACCCAAGCAAAAAATTATTTCCGCTGTGGAAGGAACCAAGCTAACATCCATTGAACGAGTGGGCAAAACCTTAGAGCTTCACTTTGACAACAAGGAAACTATTGGCCTTCATTTAATGCAAAGTGGCAGGCCATATCTGATTCCAGCAGATAGTGAGATCAAATGGAAGATTTGGCACATGATGTTTGAAAAGGGCCTGGGTTTTGGGATACAGGACCCGTCTGGGCAAACCCAATTGCACCTGAACCCTGTTACCCCAAACGTGCCTGATGTCTTGACCGATAGCCTAACGTTTGACTATTTGAAATCCATCTTTCAAAAAAACAAACACGTACTTCTGAAACCTTTATTGACCAATCCAAAATATATTCGTGGGCTTGGTAACGCGTATATCGATGAAATCCTGTGGGAGGTGAAAATTGCGCCTACATCAGTTGCCTGCTTAATTCCTGATCAAAAGATACATGATATACTTGCAGCTATTAACTTAGTGCTAATCAGTGCGGAAAAGGAAATCCGAAAAGTTACTGGCCCTGATGCTTTGATGATCGAAAAACGGGATTTTATGAAAGTTCACAATCACAAGCTTGATAAGGATCCTGATGGAAATGAAATAATTAAAGGTATTGTTGGTAAAGCAAAGACATACTGGACTGAAAACCAGGTAGTTTATGAGCTAATATCCAAATAACTCAATATTATATGGATTGTCTAAGATGTTGTGTGGCGTATTGGATCTTATTATAGTTGCATTATCGGTATAAGACACTGTATTTGTGGCAGCTTGCGTTACGAATCTGAATATATCTGATTCAAATTTTTTTATAAAAGTATTGTAGTACGTTGGGTTGAAAAAGGTATTTTCTCCTTGCATAATTAACATTGAGATATCGGAACGAAAGTTATTTCTTGCTCTAATTTGAGATCCCAACCTCCCATATATAGACTTGTCTTCTCGAAAGTAACTTAATAAGAAGTATGTATTCTTTTCAGCGGGAATAAGTGTTGCAAAAATATTCTCCATCCTTTCATCTGAATGCGTAAGGGGGTTGCCCTCGAAATCAAACTCTAAGTTAAAGGTATTGCTAGACGCAAGGGGATAATTAGATGGAAATTCAAATACTTCGGTTTCGATCACAGAAAACTCACCCGAGATGATTGCTTTATCAAAAATTTCTTTATTATTCACCAAGTCCTTTTCCCATTGTGATATGGTATTTTGAGATGTCTCCCTTTTTTTATGATATCCTAAGGTAAACGCTCTATAAGCAAATAAGAAATTCTGTTCCTCAGATTGTATATAGGGTTTTAGTTCAACAGGTTCAAAAATAGCGTCATGTTTATTACAAAAACCTAGAAAGACTGAGGCATGGTTCTTGTGAATTGTCTTACCATTCTGAGGTAAAAAATCTGTTACAAGGCCGTTGTCTGAAATCTTGTTTAATATACCGTTATTTTGAATTGAGTGAGCCCTTGTTATTTTAACATTTCCTAAGCTATCAAGATCACATGTTAAACTACTGGCGAGGGGATGCCAGCACATTCTGTTTTTATCTTCTGCTCGCTTTTTGAGCTCTTTTAATATTACGTTAGCGTCTTCTTTGGTTATACTTCCTAAATTAAATTTATCAAAAATATTATAATCATTCTTTGTTCTTTTGCTGATATGAGGTAATAATTTAAATGTGTCTATAAATTCTTGATACATATCAGGGTGAAGGCCTCCTTTTCTGAAGTCCTTCATAATTCCAAATATTTCGTGATTTGCAGAAGGATCTTCTACTATGTCTCTTACCTGTATTACCATCATTTAAACTAACCAGACGGTGATTTTTAACTATAATGCTTCGTGACGTGATTACTCATTGATATCGTGGTTCCCTTTTTCCAGTTTCTCAAAATCCAGGCCGGGAAAGAAGAACTCGTCGCTGTCCAGAGAAGCAATCGCCACTACCTTACCGTTACTTACAAGCACTTTGATCGTCATGCCCTCCATTTCACGAGTGCTTTTTACACCTAGCGTCTGAAAGCAGCGCAGCACAAAATGTCCGAAAAAATCTGAACCTTCATTCGGAATAGAAAAGAACATACTCGGCCCGCCAAATTCATAGTAATCTTCACCCACTCGCACCTCAATTGAAGCAGACAGCGCACTTCCCGAGCTCATTATGGCAGATTTAAGATCACCAATCGCATGAATTTCAAAATCAACTATTTCGGCTACTACTGGAACTATTGGATCATCCATAATATATAATCTAAATATTTCATATCCCGTTAAACTGCCCAATATAGCAGTCAATAAAATTCAATTGGGACCGCCCAATGTAGCGATAATTATCTGACAGGGGCTCATTTCTTTAAATACTCCCTGACAGCTTTGGCGGATGTCCCCGCCTTTTGTACTGCCTGCTCTAATTCTGCTCTTGAAACATCCAGCGCTTTTGTCCAGTAGGCCAGTTCATAGTCTTCGTTAATGTTGATCTTGCTGCTGTCAGCAGGTCCTTTTTTACTTTTGTCGTCAGCCATGGTTGAGAATTTATTGATTATTAATCAGGATTGTAAAAAAGCCGTACCCGAACGGTTGGCACATACTTTGATGGATAACTTTTCTGGATCTCAAACTCTTACCTATCGCGTGTTATGAGCCTTACCAAATACAATGAAAAGCGGTCTTCAAGTAAAACGCCTGAGCCGTTTGGAGGAAAGCCTGATAAAAAAGTTCTTCGGTTCGTCGTACAAAAGCATGCAGCTTCACATCTACACTATGATTTTCGTCTGGAAATGGATGGTGTGCTTAAAAGCTGGGCGGTCCCAAAAGGGCCATCACTGGATCCGGAGGTAAAGCGGCTTGCCATGATGGTTGAAGATCACCCTTATGATTACCGCACTTTTGAAGGGATTATCCCCAAAGGGGAGTATGGTGGCGGGACGGTAATGGTCTGGGACCAGGGCACCGTCGAGCCTTGGGAAGAGCCTGTAAAAGACAAAAAGGAAAACGAAAAGAAACTGCTGCACCAGCTGTACTCGGGCAAGATTAAATTTGTGCTTAATGGACAGAAACTCAATGGCAGCTTTGCTTTGGTCAAAGCGCATGGTAGGGGAGAGAATGCATGGCTGCTAATGAAAATGGAAGACGAATATGCCTCAAAGGACGATGTAGCACTGCAAGATAAATCTGTCGTTTCTGGTCTGGATTTAGAGCAAATCGCAGCAAGTAGCAATAACGTATATGGCAGCGATAAAAAAGCAGGCAAAAAGACGGCCTCAAAAAAGTCAGTTAAAGAAACACTTGAAAAGCAAGTTGATCCCGATGATAAGCAGGTGCCAGAGCCGGCCGCGGATGTCGCAGCCATTTTAGCAAAAGCCCCGAAAGGTAAATTTGATAATACCATAAAACCTATGCTGGCCACGCTGGTGGACGCGCCTTTCGACGACGAAGGATGGCAATATGAAGTTAAATGGGATGGCTACCGCGCGCTGGCCTTCATGAATGGGGCAGAAGCAGAGCTGAAATCCCGTAATAATAAATCCTTTGATGATAAATTTTATCCGGTGCTTGCCGCTGTCAAGAGATGGGGACTGAATGCGATCGTTGACGGTGAGATCGTAGTTGTCAATGAGAATGGCATAAGTAATTTCAACAATCTGCAAAACTGGCGAAGCGAAGCGGACGGGCAGCTGCTTTTCTACGTTTTTGACGTGCTTTGGCTGGACGGCAAAAACCTGATGGGATTGACCCAGCAGGAGCGAAGCGCTGTGCTTCTTTCGCTAATACCAGAAGACGATATTATCCGCACCGGTTTCAGTGTCCAGGCGACAGGAACAGATTTTTTCAATGTTGCCAAAGACATGGGACTGGAAGGGATCATTGCCAAAAGGTCGGATAGTACTTATGTGCCTGGTGACCGTTCAAAGAACTGGCTTAAAATTAAAGTCCAAAAAAGACAGGAGGTCATCATAGCTGGCTACACCAAAAACGACGGTTCGCCCAAATCATTTAGTGCATTGCTGCTGGGCGCTTACCGCAATGGTCGCCTGGAATATGTAGGCAAAGTTGGGACCGGCTTCAACGATAAGCAGCAACGGGAGATGATTGCGCAATTTAAGCCTCTCATTATTGAAGATGCACCATTTGACGCCACGCCCGATTATAATAAACCATCCCGGTTCCGTCGTAACCCACCACATGCAAGTGCAACATGGCTTAAACCGGAATTGGTATGTGAGATTAATTTTACGGAAATCACCGAAGATGGCGTGTTCCGCCACCCATCGTTCCTGGCACTTAGAGAAGACAAGAATGCAAGGGAAGTTGTCATTGAGACCGCATCAGATACTGAGAAAATAATCGAGAAAACTTCTGGCCCGACGATCAAGGAAGTAATTAAGCCACCACAACCCAGCGCAGTTAAAACGCTTCTGAACCCCAAAGAGAAGACGCAATGCAAAAAGCTCAATGGGCAGGAGCTTAAATTTACAAACCTTGACAAGATCTACTGGCCGGACGAAAAGATAACCAAGCGCCAGATGCTCAATTACTATTATCAGGTTGCACCATACATCTTGCCATACTTAAAAGACAGGCCGGAATCACTTAACCGGCATCCAGGCGGCATTAAAGGCCCAAGCTTTTACCAAAAGGATGTCACTGGCAAAGTGCCCAGTTGGATGACCACCTATCTTTATCATAGCAATGATGAGCCCGAAGACAAGAACTATTTGATTGCAAACGATGAAGCGACACTGTTATACATGGCTAATCTGGGTGCGATTGAAATCAATCCGTGGAGCTCAACGACTGATAACCCTGATAACCCTACATGGTGCGTGATTGATTTAGATCCTGCTGACAAAACGACGTTTGACCAGGTGATCCAGGCTGCGCAGGTCACAAAAAGCGTACTAGACGAGCTGGGCGCGCCATCGTACCCTAAAACAAGTGGGTCGACCGGGATCCATATTTATATCCCTTTCGCAGGCCAGTATACCTATGAGCAGTCTAAGGAATTTGCAAGGGTTGTTGTAACGCTCGTGCACCGTCAGATACCAGAATTCACGAGCCTGGAAAGGGCGGTTAAGGCCAGGAATGGGAAAATGTACCTGGACTTTTTGCAAAACCGTCCCGGAGCAACGCTGGCCGCACCATACTCGGTACGTCCCAAACCGGGTGCAACCGTGTCGATGCCGCTGCACTGGGACGAAGTAAAGCCAGGGCTTAAAATGTCTGATTTCACGATTTTTAACGCAATGGAGCGGCTGCAAAGCCAGGGGGACCTTTTCAGCCCTGTGCTGGGAGAAGGAATTGATTTGCGTAAGATCGTTGGGGAAGACTGAAAACTTTGAATGGCCTAAGAAAAGTGAAGATAGCCACATATAATATAAACGGGATTAATGGGCGCTTGGCGGTACTGCTCAGGTGGCTGGCCGAAGCGCAGCCTGACATTGTTTGTTTGCAGGAGCTGA
>NZ_AUAS01000031.1 GCF_000428845.1 Dyadobacter alkalitolerans DSM 23607
CGTTGGTAAATCAACGCTTGATGAAAGCCATAGACCGAAAGTTTTTGGAATGTCCATTTTATGGAGTGGAACGCATGACTGATTATCTGCGCGGCCTTGAAAGGTCTAATCCGCTGGATTCAACAAAAATTTCGTTGAAATTGGAACAGTCGATGATGCCAATACCGCCGGATGGTTTCAATTCATCATCGTCTTCCAGTACTAATCTGTACTCAAAGTCTTCGATATTAGAAATGCCTTTCTGGTCAAAGTGCTTTTGAATACGGTGTTTGTACTTGTCGTAATTTTCATTCGGCACGAAATCACCGCCAACTACGCCCATGCTTTCATCAATGACCGAAAAGTCAGCCTTCCCAATTTTCTCAGCCCCTATGTATACAAATGCTTTCACTGCTATGCCGCTTTTTGATATTTCTTGATACCATTCTTTTTTATCCAGTTCGATAAGGTAGCCTCTGTGATTCGGTAACGGTCTGCAATGTACTTCTGACTCGAACCACTAAGCAGCAATGCTTCGATCTCAGGCCTGAACTGATCAAGTTTACTTTTACCGGGGCCAGTGGGCCTACCTAATTTTATCCCGGATAATTTCTTAGCCGCCAGTGACTCTTTCGTCCTTTTACTGATCAGGTCTCTTTCAATTTCTGATGCCATGGCAAAAACCATTGCCATGACTTTACTCTGGATCGAGTCGTCAAGTTGCCATGCTCCCTTCACGGTATAGATCCGAATTCCTTTCTGCATTGCGATAGAGATGATCTCCATCACTTCAAGCATAGATCTGCCAAGTCTTGAAAATTCACTAAGTAGAATCACATCACCTTTTTTCAGCTCATTCAGGATCGGACCGATTTTGCGGTTGCGCCACAAAACCTTCCCGGAAACCTTTTCCTGGACAAACTCTACTTTTCCCAAATTCTTCTCATTAGCCAGGTGCAATATGTCGGCTTTGTTCTTTTCAAGGTCTTGGTCCAAGGTAGAGACACGTAAATAGGCAATATTCCGGGGCATTCTTGGGCAATTAGATGAAAACCTGATTGTGGTTATTATTTTATAATAATAATATCGTAATATTAACACCTTTTTTCTAAATTATTCTTATCATTTATATGAACCTGTTCCGGACAATTATGAAATAAAATGCTGTCTGAACCATAGAATAAGGGGTTAAATTAAAAGATTGTACAAAAAGCATAACGACATCATCGCCTCTTTTTCAAAAAGCCTTTAATATCAACACCACTATACTTTAAAATCTTGTAAAGTGTAGGTTGGCTTTTTATTTTGAACATCTCTCGAATTTCATCCGTACTCCGGCTGTTCTTCTCGTATATCTCTTTGACTTCCGGGGCAATTTTGCGATAGCGCTCGCTTAACCCTTCTGGCCTGCCCCCGGATCTGCCCCTTGCCCGGGCCGACTCTAGGCCTGCTTTTGTACGCTCGCGGATAATGTTACGCTCATGTTCAGCTAACACGCACATGAACTGAAAAAATAAATTGCCCGTCGCCGTACTGGTGTCGATGGATTCAGAAAGTGATTTGAGATTCACTCCCTTATTTTTTAATTCTTCAATCAGCTCAATGAGCTTAATAGTACTTCTTCCAAGCCGGTCCAGCTTCCATATTACAATAGTGTCACCAGGTCGGGCATATTCCATCAATTTTTCAAAGTTAGGCTTGGTAGTCTTTACTCCGGAGACTTTATCGGTGAAGACCTGCTTGCATCCTTCTTTCGTTAGGGCGTCGAGTTGAAGGTCCAGATTTTGTTCTAGGGTAGAGACCCTGGCGTATCCTAATTTGATCATTTTATGTACGAAACTTAATGAAATCAAATATATTACATTTAGTTTAATTACATGACAATATAAATAATGAAATTGTCGAGAATTAGTTGATTTTGGATTATGTAAAAATACGTTCGTTTAACTACATACCTGATGGGCCTGGAATCAGATCTTCAATCTATACTTCAGGACTCTTTTGCACGAAAATTTTCGCTTTTGACAATTTCTTTTACATCGCCTGCTGCATAGAATTGAGCGTCCTTAGTAATAAATTGAAATGGTATGCCCACAGTGTCATAAAAAATCAGGGACAGACCGTCTGATATGAGTGGCAAGTTGATTATCACAATCGTCAAACTTAAATACAAAAAGGCTTTTTTTAGTAGTCTCAACCGTGTCACAACCATTATCAAACAAATATCATATCTTTCCAGAAGGCCCGTATGCCAATTGCCGCATCGATCAGCAGGCTAGCGCCAATCATGAGTACACCTACCAAATACATAGCCGTCACCAATTATACGGAGATTTTCGGAACTCCATTGCCAGCGGACGGCCTGACCTTTGTGCGGTCATATCCAACCGAATTGTTGTTAGTGAAGCTTTCGCAGCTTAATGCGATTCTTTTTCAGCAAACGGAACATTCCGAGCAAACCTTGCGCAGTTTGCAAACACTATTTCCTGGCAGGGATGTATCACTGATCCTGAAGCTCGGGATTTTGAATCGAGCGTCTATTTCGCTTCCGCCTCTCTAAGCGTGCTTATCAAAGCTTGCCTTGAAAACTTCGTTCCCGTTGACCATGAAGAACCCGTTCTGATCTCCAATCTGGGACTCAACCTGTTCAAGACAATCCTAATTTTTAATGAGAATTACTTCCGAAGCGATATCAATGTCAAAGGAGACAGTTTTGAAGGCATCTTCAGACTGGACTTGCAACAGCAGCGCTACATCAGGTCAAATATCTACCAGAAGTTGTTCACCATGGTAAAATTTGGTTTTGCTGCCAAGTTTATATCATCCGCACAGGACCTGAAAAAGGAATGCCGTGAATTTTGTGCTTATTACCAGCTGGGCACTCCCTGGACCTTTGGCAGATTTTTCCTGGATATTCTCCAAACAATCCTGCATGAGGGGAAAGAGACAAAGCATGTGCTTGACATAACGGGTTTGCCAGCCAGTATCGTTTCGGAATTTTCAGTTGACAAAACACGATTGGGAGGGCAAGGGTCTCTTTCAGTCAACATGGACATCGTTCCCAAACCATTTTATCTTATAGGAACAGACGCGATCATACTTGACTACAATTTTTTCCACTACGCTATTGACCAGGGATTTTTCTTTCTGTTTTTTCTTCGAAGCTCACTTTCCGACCGTAAGCGTTTTAACAGTTACAATGCATACCAAGGACATATCGGCTATCATTTCTTTGAGCAATACTTGGTGAGAGAGTACCTAAAAAAATATTCTTCCGCAAGCATCAGAATTTGATAAGTAGCGAAAAGTATGGCGACTTTATTATCAAAGCATCTGAGCACAAGATCCTTGTTATCGAAGTGAAAAGCTGCACAGTCCATGGCAAAATTCTCGAGCAAATGGATTTCCAAGCATTCTGCGATGTAATTCATCAAAATTTTGTCGCTCCTAAGACATCAGGCGCGAAAGGCAAAGGCTTGTGGCAAATTGTCAGGCAGATCGACAACCTCTCAGACACAGATCCGGAACTGCGGCAGCAATTGAAAGTTGAAAATCAACATAGGCTTTCGGTCTATCCGATCATTATATACGGGGATCAGAATTTTGATATCAGCGGTGTTAACCGGTATGTCAACGATCATTTTGAACCGATGATTGCCAGACATCGTACAACACTGGAATCCGTAAGGCCGGTCACAATGATTAACGTTAATGAGCTTATCAAGTATTTTGCGCTGCTTAAAAGCAAGCCAAATCAGCTATGCATATTGATCGATGAGTACCATGCATACCTAGCTAAGAACAGAAGAAAGTATGACCGCGAGGGCTATTTACACGATCATTATTTATCCAACAGATCATTTGCGTCCTATCTACAGGGAAAGCTAAAAGGCGACCATTTTGCCATTAATTTATCTGTAATGAAGAAGGACTTTGACTTGAACATCAGGACACCGGAGTAGGCGTTCCAGCGATAACAAGATTGGTACTTTTCAAAGAACTAATGTATCTTGTAACCGACAATAAACCTTACCTCTTATTACTTATTTATGACAGAAAGTATCCTGTTGTATAACTTCTGTTTGTTAAATAGGGTCTATTTGGGGCTATCAAGTGCTCCTATCGAGTGTTCATTTATGCTGAAAGATGCGATTCTTGTGGGCACATTCCAGCCGCCTATTCCCAAATCTTATACAGAAACGCTATATCCACGCTCTTTGAAATAGCTGTCAAGCGTGCTTACTAATCCTTTCGGATCGGCAAGTGCTACAAAAGTATCTGGCCGCAGCAAATAAGTTGCATCCTGCTCAAAACCTACTTTCTTATGCCCAGCTTGCCATGCAAAAACGTGGAGAGGCATTTTATGCTGATCGCACCAGAATTGGAGCTCCGTACTCGGCTTACCATAGACATGTACCTGCCAGCCGATTGTTTTGAGTGACTCATAATTATCCGAACCAGAAACTGGTACCCATGGCAACCGGTCCCCGCCTTGTACAGTCCCTGCCTTACCTGCACTTAATGGACTGTCGTGATAATTTAACATCGTTTGGGAAACCACGCGGAACATATATTCACGAGTGTTTTCCAATTTGTATGCAACACTTGCAAAAGTTGGAACTATGCGGGTTCTAACAAAGTCGGCGAAGCTGCCTTCGGCTGTCGCAAAAGTAAATAAGCGGTCAGTGGTCTCTACAAGTTTATGAGCGAATGCCTTACGCTCAATTTCATAGCTGTCAAGCAAGCTGTCCGACGCTTGCCCCTTTACTACCGCCGTGAGTTTCCATGCCAGATTTACTGCATCCAAAATCCCTGTATTCATGCCTTGACCGCCTGCTGGACTGTGAATATGTGCCGCGTCTCCGAGCAAGAAAACACGGCCACGCCGGAATTGATCAGTGACGCGGTGGTGAACACGGTAAGTAGAAAACCAATTTACCTTGTTTATCTTAACATGAAGGCTGTCGATAGCCTCTTGGCTAACATCTTCAATTGTTAGGCTTTCGGGATGCTCGGCGCGTTCATCTCGGACAGTACCGATCAGTCGGTAGTGGTCACCATCACCGTAGGACATCATCAAAACAAATTGTGACTTATCGAAGGCGATGTGGGCTTCTCCGGCAGGATCAACGCCAGTCGCTGAGACATCTGCGACGTAAAAGAGCTGCTTGTAAGTACCGCCCTCGAACCCGCTTCCAATTTGGTGCCGAATAGGTGAGTGTGCACCATCGCATCCTGCTAGGTAAAGGGCTATGCAGGTTTCTTCTTGCCCATCCTTATGCCTCAAAATAGCGATAACCTGATCTCCCTTGTCCTGAAAAGACAATAGCTCGGTGTGCCTTTCAATTTCCACTCCCAAAGCTTTTAAGCGATCCAGCAAAAATCGTTCGTGTCGGTCTTGGGGATAGACCAGTACAAAAGGATATGGCGATATATCCTGGCCAGCATCAACCAACTTGATCTGAGCTTTACGTTTGCCTCGTGCCCACATATTCATGGCTGGGGTCTTGTAACCACCTGCAACGACATCTTCGGCCATCCCAAGTTGCTGGTACAATTCCAGTGTACGGGCTTGAACTGCCATGGCGCGCGTAGTCTCGCCAGGCCCACCGCTCTTGTCAATAATCCTAACTTTGAGACCTTGCTTAGTAAGCCATAGGGCGAGAGCCAAGCCAGTTGGACCTGCGCCAACAATGAGAGTTTCTGTTTGAGTCATTTGAGATCCTGTTTATACTAATGACTTGTGAGTCATGAACGGTGATAAATCAGTAAGCTTAATATTAAGAAAGCCGTACAGCGAAACAAATATTGGAGGCGCACGAAACCGGGCGTATTTTGAGATTTGGATTATGTGCCTACGATGACGTATTGTAGCAATAGCCCAATGCTAGGTGTGTGAGGTTTTGTACTACTAAGATCTAAGTAAAGGATCAATAACCTGTGAAAAAGGTAGTATTGAATAATGCGCCTTTCTGTGCCATTAGGATAGGTAATATTATACAAGAGTTAACTTGTAGACATAACGTTCAAAGCGACTCTTACTTCTTATAACTGAAAACGGTGTTTCCACGTTTTTTGAGTGTCAATGTACCCTGATGCTCTGTAAGTTCATAAGTTGGGTTGCTGTATTTCATGCCAGAAGCCATACTATCCTGCTTTAATTCAATGCTCTCGCCTTGCCAGACTAGTGTAGCAGTTTGTTTTTTATTGTTGAACGTCATGACTAATAACATTCCTTCCTGGTTAGTAATCGTATCCCGAATGATTTCTTGTGTTACTTCTGTTTGAGTAGCTGGCTGCTCATGGGTCTTCTCATTTTTCTGGCAGGAGCACAGAAGTGAACTTATTAGTATGCGGGAAATGAAAAGTATTGACTTCATTTTGTCAGTTTGTGTTTAAAAATGTTGAGTCGCTGTGGTCAAAAGATGTATAACGGATCCGGTGCGGTGCTTCTGACTGGTCTCCCAACACAAATTATGGCTGGCCGAACCTTCTAAATAACTCTATGTTCAAATCAATCATCAACAGTTACTCAATGTTAGCAACGAACAGCTTATGCAGATAAGACAACAAACTCTTGCTATTGAAGCCTACCCCACACCAGCTGATGTGTCCATCAGGTCTGATCAGCCAACTGGCTTCATCTTGTGAAGAATACGTATTTGCAAAGGATCCTTCTGGATCGTATACCCAGGCAATATCAGAAACAGGATGGATATCCATCACCTGAGGCTTAGAAGTGATGGCTACAATCCGCAGGTATAACCCAATTTCTTCACCAAACTCGGTTCCCAGACTTTGCGCTAAGAAGCGCAGCTTGTCCAAACAATGCTGCGTAGGGTCTCGCACGTCAATCAACAATACATGCGCTGTGCCCTTCAATAAATAATACAACCGGAATGGATAGCCGATTCCCTGCCGCCGTAAACCAGGGCAATCAGGAGCCCGGTCCCCAGGTCTCAGATCTGAGCGCCAGCCCTCATTTACAAGAGGGTTAACCCAGGGGCTGGTCCGATAAGAAATCAAGAGCTGGGTATCCGCCAGCCGGTCATTTTTAAAGCCAGCCGGACCAGTGTTCATTGAGGCCCGAAGGGATCTCTCAATAACTTTTTCTCCTTCTTCTCGTCGTTCAATAGTATAACTCTCTAACAAACTTTTCGGAGATCTTCCTTTTAAAACAAGGGCCAGCTTCCAGGCCAGATTATATGCATCCTGGATGCCCGTATTCATTCCCTGGCCACCAGTTGGGGGTTGGATATGAGCAGCGTCTCCGGCTAGAAATACGTTAGTTGCATGATAGGAGCTGGCCAGGCGCATACTGATCCGGAAAATAGACGACCAGCGAAGATCGCTCAACCGGACAGGTTCACCCACCAACTCATCAGCCTTTGTTTGAAATAGGTCCAGACCAGGTGCCGGCCGCTCAGATTGGATTCCATGGTCATTACCTTCCTGTGTTGGTTTATCAGAAGCGGGGGCTAACATGGAGACCCGGTACCGACTAGGCTCAGGCAAAGGGACTGCCACAAAAAAATCAGGCGCTGCCTTAATAGCGGGATGGATTGATTGGAATGAATACCCTTGAGGCAGTGCCCAGTCAATATGCACATCGCCCAACATAAATTCAAAGGGCATCATTTCACCTTCAAAAGCAATCCCTGCAGCCTTACGAACAAAGCTATGTGCCCCATCACAGCCAATTACGTATGGGAACTGGGTTTCTTGGGTTTTTCCATCCTTCGATTCCAACAGAACAGAAACCGCTTCATCGTCCTGCGTTAGTGCTTTGAGGGTAAGCCCACGTTCCACTAAAATACCCAGCGACTGTAAATGTTGGGTCAGGATGCGCTCGATTACGGGCTGTGGAATATTCAGGTAAGAATGCGAATACGGAAAATCTCCCAATTCCTCGGTATAATCCTGAGCGGGTCCACCGGCGTAGGCGACCCGGCGTCCGCTGATCCAAATTCCAGCATCAACCGCATTGCGCAGGATCCCCATGTCTTCGAAGACTTCAAGGGTCCTGGCTGTAATGCTTAGTGCCCGGCAATAAGGCAATGGCTCGTTAAGGGTGTCAATAATCCGGCAACGCACACGGTGCCTGGCCAGCTCGGCAGCCATAACCAAGCCCACAGGGCCTGCACCTACTATAAGGACAGAATGCATCATAATTGGGCATCCTCAATATTTTTCCTAACGTCCTTGGTGGCGTCTTTGAACTCTTTAATGCCTTTACCTAAACCCCGGGCAAGTTCAGGAATCTTTTTCGCCCCAAACAACAACAACAGGGCTAGCAACAAAAAAATCATTTCCTGGCCGCCCAGGCCCATAAAAGCTAAAATGCTTGCAGAAATCATGGTTCTTCTAATTGAAATGGATAAAGAAAACTTGAAACTTAAAATCAGGACAAGCGACTACCAATTATGCCCAGCACAAGTTGGTTTATAGGTTCTTTTATATTTTGCACTAATTAAGCCTAAACTGCATTAGCGGAATCCAACCTTCGCATCACTGTTATGATGGTTTACATGGAATTATTCGGAAATGGCATCAATAACCGATTGCGGAAACTGAAATGCGTCCTTAAAATAAGCCATGACATGTTGATACTTAGCCTCTTTAAAAAAAGTACCCGAATCGTCAGGATATACATTCGCCCTGCCCTGGAAGATAAACTCCCGCTCCGGAGCAATTCGCTGGTAGTTTTTTGAATCAATAACAAGTTTTAGCGCATCAAACGCTAACTGGTCTTTGAGGGGTAAGTGAAAACCCTTTGTACCACCAGGATTGAAGGGAGGGGCATCTTTATAGATCGACGGAATTTTTGCGAACATATCTTTCTGCCAACTATGAACAACAATGTCATTGCCGTTGATGACTGAGTGGTAGCCAGCACCAAATTGCTGAGCGGCATACAGGGCAAACTCCTTGTTGCCAGGCGTCGGGCCGGCAATCGGATATACACTGACATCAATGTTTGCATAACCCATCTGCTGCTTCCACTCAATAAATTTGAGGGCCATCAGCGGTGACAAAGCTCCGCCAAGGCTGTGGCCTGTAAAGGCGACTTCGGCAGGACCCATATCACTGAGTGTGCTTAGAAATTCTATTAGCGTTTTTCCGGTAACAGGATCGGTCATCGAGTTAAGGATATTAAAGCCCAGCGCACTGCCGGCGCTGATTTTTCCACTATTGGGAACGCCCCAGTCCTTTTCGCTGATTACATTAAAGTCTTCTGATAGCGCCCCTTTTCGCGATACCGCGTTCGTTCCCGCTATTGCCACCACATAAATAGGTTTGTCCGTCTGCATATCGGTGCCTTTGGCCACATACATCGTATTGTCGGTGACGAAACTGTCGGCCGCGGTGGTTGTGGATTTTTTTATGCTGTTGGAAATGGCTGGTCCCCAAACGACCTTCCAGTCGGTGCCAATGAAGGCCCTGACATCGGCGTTGCTTTGCAAAGCAGCATTGATCCTTAGCGTATTCTTGCTTAGCTCCTGCTGAGATCCAGCTACCAGATCATAGTTGACATCCGAGAGCATACATAGCAGTGCAATTCGTTTGTGGATATTGCTTGGAGGCATACTTTCATCCACGTCCGGCAGCAGATTGTGGTCGCTACATGCCGCGAGTGTGATGACTCCCAGAAGGACAATTGCGATAAACCGACATATTTTTTTCATGATTTTAACCAAGAGGAATTATTGCGTAAAGACTAATTTGCCTATTGTATTCAGGATCAGGATCCGTTTACCTTAGAGTGTAAAGCCTGAAAGCGCTCTGTATCCATCTCACCTTTTATAGTAGTCATTATCTGCTCAAAGGCTTCGTTTGAGGCCGTTGCTTTCAAGCCTGAAAGCATCCCTACATTTTCCGCTTCACGTTGCGCGGGAATAATATATTTCAGCCAAAGAAGCAGCAATGGAAACTCAAAGCTTCGCATCAATGAAATTCGATGTTCGATGAGCTCTTCATCGGTAAAGTGTTGCTGTAATAACAATTCGGTCACCGTTTCTTCTTCAAAAATGTGTTCCAGATATTGGCTTTGAAACCGGGAGGCGTTCAGATAAAACAAATGAATCTCATCCCAGGATTCGTTACCGGTGAAACCTAAAAGCTGCTGTTGAAGCGCTTGTTGGATAAGTTCGAGTCGTTGGTGGTCGCGGCTGTCATGCTCGGATGCCCCCTTGGCTCGCTCTTCCAAATGCTTCAATGTATGTTCATTCTCGGAGTGTGCATGATGATTCAGGAGCGTGAACATCTCATGCCCCAGGTCTTTAAGTTGTCTGAGTTGGCAGGGATTGACAAAGTCTATCGAGCCTAAGAAAAGCGTGAATCTGGCTATAACGTTTCGAAGCCCTTTATGAGGTGCGGCAAATGATTTTATTTGTGCCATTTTCATATATTATATATAGATAAAAATTAGGCTCCCAGTACAGATTTAAAAGGCGTCATCAACGTCATTATCTAAGTCTGTTCACTTTAATAAATTATGAAACGTACTTGGAGTATCGATAAATAAATGGCCCGGGAAAGCCACCAGGCCATCTATTTAATCAGCATCTTGGCTTAAGACTATCTAGGCTATCCTGCGATTTCATCAGCACGTTTCTTAACAGAGGCCCAGAACGCCTTGCGGGCCGCTTCCAGTTCTTTTGTGATTGAACCAGCCGAAATTCCAAATTGTGGGAAGGCTTTATGAAAATCAGCGGCTGGTCTCTCTGTCGGGCTTTTTACATATAGGGTACTAATCGCCCTCAAGGTTGCTGCTGGTGATTGCCAGTACATAAATCCAAACACCGCACAATCGGCGCCGCCTAGGACCTTATTGGCTCCATGAATATAGATACTTGACAAAGCTTCACCAGGATAACCAAAGAGCTGCGTGTCGTCATATATGTTGTTGTATGCGTTTTTAACCCCGCCAAGTACATTTGTAGTTGAATTGTCATTGTACTGAAATTGCATTCCAGAGGGAAAAGGGCCTAAGATGCCATTATTGTTTTGATATTGAGCAGTCAAGACGCGAACCTTAGTGATTGGGTTGCTGGGCGATGGGTTAAATGTGTATTCCTTAGATGGGCTCCCTCCGGCCACTTTACCGCCCTCCTGAACCCCCATCCGCGGCGTTATTGAAACGGCACCCTTTCCAGTGTAGGTTAACTGAACCGCATCAACCCGATCACTAGCCCAAAGGGTTATGTTACTTGGTAGTAGCGTGGTTGTTTCTATATTGATGGGGTTACCGTTGGTGCTCCAATCACAAGAACCATAAGGGTCCGAGTATATTTCGCGTGTTAACAACGGACTCGTTCCATCAGGGTATTGGGTAACATCAAAATAAGGCCAGGTCTGCATGAAGTCAAGCACCGTTAACGTCATCTGGCGGTCATACGTGTTGATTGATTTAAAGGGCTCGTTCAGATGGTCATTTCTCTTCGTTTTAGATACCACATCAACTCTGCCGATATTATTATAGGTTTCAGCGGCATATTTGACAAAACTAGTGATAGCCGTTTGCAAGTCTATAATATCTTGCTGATGGTCACCATCGCTTCTACCCCAGCTTTGTCCAAACTTTACCCCATCACGTAATAAGCTCAGGTACAAGGTCGCAAACTGCCCAAATAAGGGCAACAGTGGTACTTCGTTGCCTGCTGATTGAAAGTGCGGAAGAGCATTCACAAAGTGACTTCTTGTCTCCATCCACTGCGACCTGATATCACTTGGTGTACCGTTTTTGAGTTCATTCATATAAAGGGTTAACACATTTTTTAACCCTTCCAGATCCTCGGATACCGTCTGATACTTATCAGCAGCGATTTTTTGGTCAATTAATGCTTCAACCTGGGCTTTGATTTGGTCCCATACGTTTGGCTTATCAACGGGCCATAAAATATCGACTAGGGCGCTAAGAATCTCACCGGCCACCGGTATCATGTTAAGCCCAGTCATGACGGCAATTTTTGAGTCGTCATTCCAACTGAAATTATCCCCATAATCATCCCCTAAAAGCGGAAGAAGGACAGACGGGCTGTCGGGATTTGGGATGTCGTGGTCTTTCAAACTGCAGCTTTGCAGCATCCCGGATAAAACAAGTACACCTCCGGCTCCAAGTGCTGAGAGTTTTAAAAACTGTCTGCGATTCTGTAAAACATTTGTTAAAGACATAAGTAAATGATTTAAATAGTTAAAAAATGGATATGTTGAAATTATTTAGGTAAGTCCATATGTGTTTGTTCATGTATTAAGCTTCTCAGGCTTTGTCCTGATGTGATGCCTGCCACTCTTCTTCGGGTGAAAAGTTACTGCCCTGACGGCTGGGTAACAGATCCATCCAGCACACTTATGTGATTGAACTGCTTGACAAAACTACTAGCGGATAAAGCCTTGTTGGGAGCACAAATTGGCCATTTTGCTTGCACTATTTGGCCAATTTGTATTTCACGGCCTATTTTGCCGAATTTTCAGTTTATGTTAGATGGTAAACCAGGGACTTGATAAGACCTAGTAGGTTTCTGTAATCGTAACTCACTGGCTGCCAGATGCGTATTTATAAAAGTGTCACAGGCAAATGCAGCGAGGACCTGTGACTCAGTCATCTTTTCATGGCTACCAGCTTGAACTGCACATCAATGCCTGGTTTGATATACATGCCGTCGGCTGCATTTTCATCGCTTGCATAATCCATCCCCCAAAGCGTGCGATCTATGCTTGTTTCACCTGTCACTTCCAATTGATTCCCCTGTAATTTTATTTGCACTGGAAAATTTACCGACCGAGTTTTTCCCAGTATTGTAAGATCACCTGATGCATGATAAATATGGGAAGTATCTTTATCTGGAATCATAGAAGTAATCTTAAAGCTTATTTCAGGATAGGCGACCATGTTGAAAAAATCCTCGCTTTGCAAGTGATGGATAAGCTGGTGTTTAAGCTCGTCTGTGGGCAGATTAATATTAACAAGTGAAGCAAGTGGCAGACTCACTTGTCCACCCGTTATCTGCCATGGCTCTGTCACAAACAGTTTTCCTGCAACATTAATAGTGCCATTGTTGCCACTACCGTCCTTCAAATAGCCCTTCCACTCCATAGCAGAAGCATTCTGGTCCAGGATATACTGCTGCTGTTGGTGGTCTTTCTGGCAAGCCATCAGAGAGCAAATAAGCAGAAGAGATAAACAAAAGTGACGGACGAATAATAAATTGTTTTTCATAATCATTGGTTTTTAAGGGCCTATTCTATTGGAATGGAATTATGGTGCAAAAAAAGTATTCAGTTGATATTAGGTAAAGCAGGTAAGATCTTGAAAGCCTTAGGCTAGGTAGTTACATTACCTGGATTGGCAGTTATGGAAGTGTTTTACCATTTTCAGTTAAGGGGTGAAGTGTGCTATTAAGTGGCTTTGCGGGCCTTCGATACGCCAATTTGGCCCAAAGCCATTCCACAGGCCCCTGTTCATGCCGGCTTAACCATAAATGGCTGAAAATAAGCTGAAAAGCATAAATAGCCGTTATGATCACAAATGATTTCAGGAGCGTCAGGTGTCCGCCCAAACCGAGGCCATAACCATAAAAGCAGATCATACATAGCAGCGTTTGCAGCAGGTAATTGGTCAGCGCCATTCGTCCTACCTGCCCCACCCAAACGGTCCAGCCCTGTAAGTACTTTCTGGTATAAAGGCTGATTTCAAATACATAAATTAATGCCAGCAGGGGCGCGCCAAGCAGATAAGTCACGTTCAGAATTTGCATTTGGTCGCCCGGCAAATCCATCGGCCAGGCAAACATACCCAGCGCAAGTAAAGTATTTAACCCATTGAGCAACATAGCTAAAGGAAAGATCACTAGTAATAGCAAAGACAATTGAAGCCGGAATTGATCCAGGCGTTCGAGCAAGCCCAGCTTCCCCGCTGCCAACCCTAGCAATACCAGCAGCTCCTGGTATAGAATTGGGCTCATGTACTGCTGAAAGATGCTGGCGTAACGCATGCGAAACAGGGGGATTTGCTCCTGCAAAACTTCGATATAAGACCCTAGTTGCCAGACATCGGTCATTTTCATAGCGGGCAGGTCCGAGCTAGCCAGATCCACACTAAATGGATAAGCTGTTGCCAGAAAGGGTGTTAATGTAAATATAGACATCAGGAAAACTACTCCAAGCAAACCTGCTGCCCATACTATCAACGTTTTGGCAGACTGCTTAACAAAGTACAATAATGTAAACCCAAGCAAGGCATACTGATGAAGCGAATCACCAAACCAGAATCCAAAGGCGTGTATAATTCCAACAACAAACAAAACGCAAAGCCCCCGAAAGATAACCCAGTTGGCATCTACTGCCTTCTGTTGGAGGGTCTGCCAACACCGATAAAATGCTAGTCCAAATAACAAGCTGACAAGGGGATATACAGGCCCTTGCACCAAGAGATGCAAAAAGAAACGGACTGGTATATACGTATGAGGTTTGTCCAGGTGGGCTTGATAAACCTGATTGGAATTAAGCCAGGCAAATAGCGAATATGTTTGGGAATTAACCAGTAAAAGTCCGAGCAGCGCCAAACCCTGAATTACGTCCAGCATCTGGATCCGGCTGCCTGGATGGGATGTTAACACAGGCATAGACAACCTTTGGTAAAATAATTAATAACTCGGCTCTCATTGCGTTCTTGCCATCGCAAAAAACAAAAAGACACATTAGGTATAGTTAAACAAATTCTCATCTTAGGTATGGCAATGAAAAGATCTCAGAAAACCTTTCTGGGGCAACCAGGTAAATAACAATTCCATCGTGCTCAGATATGATCAAACTGCCCGACAAAAGTACCAGCTAACAGGGGCTACCCGGTAGCACATTTTGGCCATCTTACTTGCATAAATTGGCCAATTTGATTGTTTGAGGTCTTTTTTTAGTGTTTTAATTTTTTAAACACAATGCAACACGTAATGGAAACCATGTTTTATGTTTATGAAATTCATAATGTCAATCTCGCTGCATAGCAGGGAAAATGACGGCCTTGTGCTTAAACTTTACTTTCCCACAGGCTATTTCGAGATAAATACTGCCAGGCAATAATGCGGGCAAGTTGGCAGAAACGGTTACTTAGCCAAGTCTATTTTGGGCTTTTAGATAAGCAGAAGGTGTAACATCAAAATGTGCCTTAAAGGACCGGGAAAAATAAGTTAGCCCTTCAAAGCCTGCTTTCTCAGCTGCTTCGGTAATCGAGCAACCCTGCTGGAGAAACAGAGCTGCCTTCCGTAGCCTGTATGTACGCATCAGCTCAACGGCATTGCTGCCCGTGAGTGCCCCTAGCTTTCGGTTAAGGGTTCGCTGACTGACGGCCAGATCATCGGCCAGTTGTTCAATGCTATATGCTGGATTAGGGTACTGCTGGTCGAGCATTTGATAGAACTTGAGCAAAAACGGATCATCAGCCACCGGTCCTGGTAGCGCCGTAGCGGCTGGATCCAGCTGGGTACTATGCTGCTGCCAAAACTGCCGCAGTTGCTGCTGGTGCTGAATCAAGTTGGCAATCCGCAATAACAGTTCGATGGCATTAAATGGTTTTGTCAAATAGTCATTCGCCCCTTTCGTTAGCCCCCGAATACGGGCGTCGCTCATGGTTTTTGCCGTGAGCATGATAACAGCAATATGTGCAGTTAAAGGGGTGGTCTTGATACGCTCCACCAGTTGAAAGCCATCCATCACTGGCATCATCACATCAGAAATAACCAGATCAGGTAGCTGGGTCAAACAAAGCTGCCAACCTTGCGCCCCATCTGCTGCCGTTAGCACCCGGTATCGATGAGTCAGCTCCTGGACCATAAACTCACGCAATTCTTCATTATCTTCTACGACCAGCACTAATGCAGCTTCTTGCCCGGCCGGTTCAGCTTGGGGTTGCCCAGCAGGTTTAACAACTTCGGAGTGCCACTGAGCGCTCACTGGTACCAAAGATGCCAGATCCTCTGATGATTCCCATACTGGAAGGGTGACCGTAAATGCTGCGCCGCTGCCAGGTTGGCTTTCTGCATGTACCTGACCACCCATGAGGCTCGTCAGCTCGGCCACCAGAAACAGGCCAATACCCGTTCCTGTGCCCAAGCTTACCTGGGCGTCTGTGCCTTGAAAGAACCGGTCAAAAATTCGGGGCAGCTGCTCAGTAGCAATTCCGACCCCAGAGTCAACAACCTGTAAAGTGAACATCGGCTCCGGTGAAGATTTCTGCTTATGAAGGCTCACACGGATGTATCCGCCTTCTGGCGTAAACCTGAGTGAATTGGCCAGCAGGTTGTAACCAATTGTTTCCAGCTTCTGGGCGTCAAAAAGGCAATCAGCTGGTAGCCCGGTAGACTCATAAGTTAACGTTATGCCTTTCCGTTCGGCCCGAAGCTGAAAGGAATCCACCAGATCCTGAAAAAAAGTAGATAAGTTTCCCTTGGACTTGACAATGCCCAGATGTCCGGCTTCGAGCTTGGCCAGATCTAATAATTGATTGATCAGCCGCAGCATCCGGCGCGCATTGCGATGCATGACACCGTACTGCTGCTGTAAGTTACTTTGAGAGGGAAGCACCTGGGATGTCAGCAGCCGTTCCAGTGGATTGATAATCAGAGTCAATGGCGTGCGGAACTCATGAGTGATGTTGGTAAAAAAGCGCGTCTGCCAGTCCGCATTCTCCTTGATGAGCTGCGCTTCCTGTTCTTTGAGCCGCATCTGCTGCCCGAGCTCTGCCCGGTTGATACGGTAGCGAATATAGGCGCGGACCAGCCCGGCCAGTAAAAGCACGTAAAGGCCATAAGCCCAAGCCGTTTGCCACCAGGGTGGATCCATAATGATATGAAGCCTTTTGACCAGCGGACTCCACCGGCCACTGGCATCAGCTGCATTAACCCGAAATTCGTATTGGCCCGGATCTAACTGCGTGTAGTTAGCCACGTTCTGCGAGCCGGCATACACCCACTCGCGATCAAAGCCAACCAGTTGATACCGGTAACGCAGGCTACTGGGCTTATTATATTGCAAACCAGCAAATTCGAGACTCAAAAAGTTTTGCTCGGGGTTCAGATGAAGGCTGGTGGTGGCATTAAGCGGAAGGGTGAGCGGTGAATCCTGTTGACCGGCTTCCACCGCAACATGATTGATCTTAAGTGAAGTTAAGACGGTTGGAACCGGACTGGAGGGCCGGTCTTTAACGGCTGCCGGATTAAAGGTCGACATGCCTGTTAAACCACCGAAAGCCAACCGCCCGTCGGGCAACTGGACACCTAAAAATGGTTTAAAAGCAACGTCTAAAAGCCCGTCAGCCTTTGTAAAATACCGCAATTGACCGCTACGGGGATCCATACGGCCAATACCATTCAGGGAGCTAAACCAGAGATAACCCTGCCGATCAAAAAGCAGTGTATAGATTGTGGCATTCGGCAGCCCTTGCTTTTGGGTCCACTTTTTAAATTTCATCGTGCGTGTATCCAGTCGGCAAAGACCTTCCTGAGTACCTACCCAGAGCATATAAGTAGTATTAGGGTCAGCGGCCAAACACCAGACCCGGTTGTTTATTAGAGAAGTAGAATCCTTTGCCTTGTAGCGCAGATGATGCATAATGCGCCGGGTAGTTGGATCGAAGGCATATAATCCATTCAGCTCCGAGCCTATCCAAATCCATTTTGCCAGCGGCTGGATATCGCTGACCTTATCATTGGGCAGGGGAAATTCGTCCAGTACATTTCCTAAGGAATCGGTTTTAAGTAAACTTTGGTAGTTATTCATCATCCAAACGGTTCCATCCCCCATCAGTCGCAAGCCATTACCTTCCCGGTGCTCAGGGCTCTTACTTGTATCAGCAATAGCCAGTAGCGATTGCAACTTGTGTCCCAAATGATCCACGCGCAGTAAATTGTAGCGGTCATCAAAACGGGCACTGACGTAGGCAGCAGAGCCGCCCCAACGCAATCTGTAAGGGATATCATATGAGCTCGCCCAATTAGGCGCTGGCAACCCCAGCTCCCTGGTTAGCACATCATGTACAAAATTTACCTGATACAGGCGGGTATGTATGGGCAGCGAGTGTAAATCAAGCTGCTGCACGCCATCGCCGTTAGTGCCTACCCATAATACGCCTGATCTGTCGACAAGCAAGGCATGGAAATAATTTTGGTAATCAATCCGGCCAGCTGTCCAAAGGAGTGTGATGCGATCGTCTGGTGTAAGCTTGTAGACGCTCATCCCGTAGGTAAAATATACATTACCGTCTACACCGGCATGCATAATGCCCACTTTGGTATCAATTGCATGGGGAAAGCGGATCGAGCGGAACCGCCCTGTTTGTGGGTTATAACCAATAAGTTGACGCACACCCCCGATCAGTAGTTCGCCGGTTTCTCTACGGATAATCGGCGTTTCAAGGTAATTGTGAACAGTTCCATGTTCGACGATGGCCGGATTAAGTAGCTGGGTATATCGTTTTGAACGGGAATCAAAGCGCACCAGCCCACCCGGATGAGGTGCATAAAAAGACCCCTGGGTGTCACCTGCGAACGAATTACCAAAGGTTACGCCTTTGGCCAGAGTGACCGATGCCGGAAAGGGATAATCAGTAAATTTAGCGGAACGGGGCTCAAACTGGATAAACCGGTTGGCCCGCCGGCCCCACAAGTATTTTTTGTCGGCCGTCAGGATAACCTGGGGCATGATGGCAGGCTGACTTGCCAGCTCTGACTGGCTCATTATGTTGCCGAATTCTTCGGATATTGGATTGAACCACTGAAAGCCATTATTTTCCAGTTGAATCAGAATCGTACTATCGGAAACTGGACTTAAGGATAAGACAATGTTACTAGCCAGAGACCTGTTCCCATGAGGCTGGTGGCGAAAGGTTTTAACGCTCCGTCCGTCGTATCTAGCCAGTCCATTGCGTGTGGCAATCCAAATGAAACCCACTTTGTCCTGCACCAGTCCTGTTACATAATAGTCAGGCAGGCCTTCCTGGATGCTGAGCCCTCGATTGGTAAAGGGTTGGGCCAGCAAGCCGTAGCTGCTAAAAAGTAATAAAAAGATATATCGAAGGAAAGTTTTCACATCAACCAAGTCGAAATTAAACATAACAATGTTGGCTTGGAAAACCAAACTAATCATACAAATCGCCTGGTTTCAAATGATTAGATCCAAATGAATTGCATTTAATTACCGTACTGATTTAAATAAATTCCCCAATTATTCCAGGTGGTTAGCTGCTCCGTCACTCATCAACGAACATCTTAATGCTGCACGTTTGTAAATGGGTTACAGGGATTATTTCATGGCTATTAGGAATAGCAGTTTGTCTACTACACAACTCAATGTTTTAAAGACAAGCAGCGTCATAAATCCGTAAAGCTATTAATTGTGTAATGAATGAGTACCTTTGGTTTTACCTAGACCCATAACGGAGCAATAAGCTAACCTAAAAAATGCAGCCCGATATCATCGTTTATTTTGCTGATGATGATGTGGATGATCGCTTTTTAATCAAAGAAGCAATCAACCAGGTCGATGAGCAGATTACTATCATTGAGGCTGAAAATGGGAAGGATTTGCTTGCAATGATCCAGACACAAGAAGGCCAAAACATTACGCTAATCATCCTAGATATGAATATGCCGTTGATGAATGGCGTTGAAACTGCGTTAGCAATCAGGCAAAACCCATCTTTTTCACAAGTACCCATTGTCATGGTCTCTACAACCTCAAATACCTCCCTGATTGAGCAAGCCTATCAAGCAGGGATCTCCCGCTACTTTACCAAACCTTCCACATTTGAAGGCATTATTGCCCTGGCTGGACAATTGCGGGACGAATTCATTTTATAGCCTAGATACGCCCAAGTTTGTGCTGTCAGCATAATCAGAATAGTAACTTTCGACAAAGTAAAGGCATGCGCTTTAAGCTGGATATTGGGCGGGTACAGAATTTGTACATACGACTCGTACGTATATAGGCAAGTTCAATAAAAAACATATGGGAAATAAAGGGCTATTTGTAATGATCGATGATGACACCGATGATCACGAAATTTTTGAAATGGCATTACAGGAGCTCAAAAAGCCCGTTCAATGTCTTTTTTTTCCAGACTGCGAATCTGCACTTGCACATTTTAGTAGCAAATCTGTAACGCCTCCAGGCTATGTGTTTATAGACATAAACTTGCCCAGGATTGATGGCGGACAGTGTTTAGAACAGTTGCAAAGTTAAGGGAGTTTGATAGCCCC
This sequence comes from Dyadobacter alkalitolerans DSM 23607, assembly GCF_000428845.1. Taxonomy (GTDB): domain Bacteria; phylum Bacteroidota; class Bacteroidia; order Cytophagales; family Spirosomataceae; genus Dyadobacter; species Dyadobacter alkalitolerans. The sequence goes on from NZ_AUAS01000031.1 coordinate 20,229, forward strand.
TGTATCATTATTTACTCCACATCTATACCCGAAGAATGGAAACCCAGGCTAGAGCAAATAGGGGTAGATAAATTTATTCAGAAAACCGGATCAATAGAATCCTTGGTTGATAAAATCGAAAACCTGATCAGGAGTTAGAAGGTTGTAACAGCAAATACAAGACTTTTAAGTAAAGTAAGAGTTAACGTATACTTGAATCGTTCAACCGTACTACACAAATATTCTAGAAGCTTCTTTTGAGCATGTTAGCAAACAAAATGGTAGGTTAGCGGCATTTCATTCTAACCACAGTTTGAGTGAACCCGGCTGTGCATAACGAGATTAGGATAATTGCAGATTGTGTGAAATCCGTTCTTTTTAGAACATAGATAATATGGTGAATCGATTCATAGCTAGCCTTGGCGCCACACTATACATGAGCAAAAAAATATAACGAAGCAGATCTGTGAGCAGCTTGAAATCGTAGCAAGGTAACGCTATAATTACTTACGGCATGAAGGGGCTGAAGTTGAAGGTTGAATAAGAGTTCCTTTCTGCAGCTAAGAGATATGAATCGAATTGGTCTCTCATTCGACTGCAATTATTACGATTTAAACGAACGTTTATTTTATATCGAATTCACTCGCGTTCACGACCAAAACGCTTAACACTTGAATCTATAGGGGAGAAACGGAGGTAGATGACCTTTCAGACTTATTGTTATTCTTGTAACTCACACTTTACATAATGGCTTTAT
>NZ_AUAS01000032.1 GCF_000428845.1 Dyadobacter alkalitolerans DSM 23607
AAAAAGTACGGACTTTCTACTTTTTTTATTTCTTTGTAAGTCACTAACATTCATGATGTTACTATTTAAGTGTACACTAAAAACAGTAACATATGGAAAGTTATATACTTTTGTTATGTTAAATAGGAAATTTAACAGTACTCTACATAGCGTATCAATTAGGCCCAATCTGATTTACTCTAATCGATAATATAATTATCTTGGAGAAATAGTAGGAAGCAAAGTTCTTAACTGATCGCTAATCCCGGGAACTGAATTATTACCCAATACGCGAACTATCCAACTTTCAAATTCAGGCTTCCTTGTGTTTTTCATGTGTTGAGCAACATAAGCGAGAAGGCCCTTATTGTCATAAAGTGCCATCAAGCCAGGAATGTCGCCGTTTGAAATACAGCTATTAATCTCACTCATTCTTTTATCAGCTATCGCCTGTATGTCTAACCCTCCAGTTTCAGCAGCATATTTTGTAACGATTTCTGAAATGCTAGAAGCTTCACTAAGATCAATTCTTTTTAACACTCTATCTATTCGACGCCTACAATACTGAGCGACCCTCATTTCTATGTTTTGTGGTTTTTGCGCCTGTGCGATGATTGCGTTATTCATCGCATCCAACCTAGTATCAAGATCAGTGCCTTCGTATCCCTCATGTGTGCCAATTGCTTTTGCTATCTCGGGCAGAAGAAAAAGATTCTCTATTTCGCTAACAGGCAGCACCTTAACCCCTAAGTTATCTAGATATTCAATCTCTGATTGGTCGTAATCATCAGCGTCAACAATTCCAGCACATGTTATTCGTGTAAGAAATTCGTTATTCCGCATGGTGATAACAGCGTGAATAACTTCCTCACAAGAATTTCGGGGAATAACCGTCCACTGCGGATAGGAGCTTCTGTAAACGGCATAATCTAAACTGGATGTTATACCTTCGACAAAGAGAATAGGTTTGCGACTACCAAGTATTTTAGTAGTAATTTCTTCGTTAAAGCCAGTCTCTGGTACTTGCTCTATGATCCAAGTACCGGAAGGATTATAATCACGAATAACGTATTTCCGCCCTGTACGAGAAGCTACAAATTCTAAATCATGTGAAATCAAAATTAATGAGCAGTCTGACCGCTCTGCTTCAAGCGCATCCCACAATTTAGACATGATTGCCCGATGAATATGAAGTTCGGGTTCGTCAAATATTAGTACAGAGTTTTCATTTGCACACAGTGTTTGCCCTATTAGATAAAATACTGCGCGCTCACCATCACTCATGTCCCCGGCCTTATACGGTGTATCAATATCACTCCCAGATACGGTTATATCATCACCTGTAATAACTAGACTTCGATGAGAAATAAGGCTTTCCCAAATTTCTTTTAATCTCTCAAGGTTTGTTCTTTCAGCAAGTTCTGTAATCCCTGCTCGATTTTTTTGATGGGTATCGAGAGCCCTAATGCTTTGTTCAGCAAAAAGCGTTTGAACGAGAAAATCATAATCATTCAGTAGAGACACCGCTCCATTAGACTGCCATCGGTGACCAGGCCTATAATCCAGATTAGAACTTGGATCAGTGGCACCCATTCTAAGGCCCTTTGTTGCCTGAGCCATACTGATCTTAGCTACGCTGGGATTAAGATTTAATGCTCTATGTGCAGATATTCGATGTGCATCCGTTCCCATGACATTCTCAATATATACCGCGAGACGTGTTTTACCTCCTCCATTTGCGCCAACAAATAAAGTAGATGATCCAGGTTCAATTATGAACTCCATTTGTCCCGATGGTGTAGGTACGGAGAAGGTATGGACAGAAGGCATAGAATAAAAATTGATGATTACGAAATGCGTCGAGTTGCTAGGTGTTCTTTAAATGTCATATTAAACTGTACGGGATTTATAGCTTTCTAACTCTTCATTAGTGAGTTCACTCAGCTGCACCAAACGATAATGTTTCTCCGTCGATATTTTTATTCCGTCTGAAGTGTTTTCAAATTCAAAAATTGCAATGCTTCCATCAGGCATAAACTGTGCAGCAATGGGCTTGCAAATCAGACTTGGGAATTTCGCCTCACAGAGTGCAAAATCCTGCTCGATCTGGATCACACCTAAGATGTCCCTTCCACCTTTCGCTTGAACAGGAATAGCGTAGTGCGCTCCGCGCTTGTCGATTCCAATATACAATTCGTCAGTTTCGACCTGGCCAATACCAGGAACGGTAGTACGAAGATGGTTTTGTAAGGAGTAACACGTTAGCCCAGTAAAAATGTCGATCAGGCGATTATATCGCAACATGGCCAACAAGCTTTGCTCATCGTTGAGAGCATACCGTTGAATCACGCCAGGTGTGCTATCAGGAACCTTAGTTTCAGCCATCATTTCAGATGGCTTTATTTTGCCCAAGGACTTGGTCAAAGCGAACTGGTAAAGTGAGCGACCAACAGAACGAATTACCCATTCTTCGCCCTCGGGAGCCAATTGCCGAATACTTTCTGGTAATGCTCTACGATACCTAAATGTATAAGGGATATCGCCCAAATTTTTGGCTGCAGATAGCCCCAAACTCACCGCCATTTCCGTTAATTGCTCACGCGGAAAATCCACGGTTCTTGCACCTTCGGTGTAGTTCTTATTAAAAATGCCAAGAATAACTTGTGAATATAAGTCTTCTCCTACCTTTTTCTCTTTTGCCATTTTATTTTCCCGGCCAACGTAAAACAACAACTTCTTCCCGGAGCTCCTGCTTTGTAGCAGTAGCGAACCGAGTGCGGAATAAATCAATTCTCACTAATTCATAGCCCAACTTCTCTGCAATTTGCCCCAAGATTTGGCCCGTCGGAATTAGCACCTGAAAATAGGATGCTTGATCTCCCACAACGTACCCCAACATAGCACCTGGTTTGAGCAGTGGCTTTAGGGAGTCTAGGTGCTTCGCCATACCTCCAAAGTAAAGCTCGGTGACTCTGGCATATAGCTTTTCAAACCCTGACGTTTTTCCAAGCTCAATACGGCGCGCCTCGATACGCGCAGCAAGGTCTTTCACTTCTGGCGTGTTACTAATCCAGGCATCATCATCATCGGCTTTATAAACGCTCCGTGTATTGGATCGAACAAAGGACTTTTTCACCTCTCGCAATGCCTCTTTGCTATCAATAAAGCCTAAAAGCACTGATTCTAATCGTGTTGTGCGAGAATAGTCCTTTTCGTTTGGATAAGGAGGGGATGTTATGACAGCATCAATTGAACCTGGGGCAATCAATTTTTGAATCTCTCGAGCGTCGCCGTGTATAATCCTTGCTGGTGGATATGATACAGCATTTATCTCTCGCAAATCGGCTGCCATTTTATTTATCTCTGCCAACCAGGGCCGCAATACAGGTTTGTCTTCGATAATTTTGCCTACGCCAACTTCTGGCCCAAATCGCAAATTACTCATGGAGAACACCAAAGCTTTGGCTAAAGCTAAGCGTAAATGGCTGTAACCCTCGGCTTTTTTATGTTCATCTATAACCTTGATGAGCGTTAAAACCTTGTGCATGGGTATGGGACTGATTGAATCTGTCAGCAACAATTTGTGCATTTCAGGAGAAAGCGTTTTCAATGCTGCTTGGCCACCGACATATGGCAAAATATCGTTAATGCCTTCCGCCTTTAGGCGCTTTTCTACTTTGGCCGCTATCTGGTTTGCGGTTGAGACCAAAACATCAGGATTTACGCTCCAATCTAGTTTCACTGTTCCAGCAAAGTGTGCCATTGGGTTCGCTTCGATCCCAATAGCATTTAACCCACTTAGCTTAACCTCAACTACTGTCGTTCCTGTTCCGCAAAACGGGTCTAATACTGTCGCTCCTTTCCCTAATCCAAAATCTTCAATGTAACCCCTGACTAAATGAGGGGGAAATGAAAGAACAAAGCGATACCAGTCATGAAATGATTTATCGTTCTGCGCTAATTTATTGGCGGTTCCATTATCAAGGCTTCCCCAAATCTGTATTTGCTCTCCTGTGTCCACCGGGGGAATCGCTTCTTTCAACATTCAAATCTCGTTTGGATAATTTACAATATTACGATGATTAGACAGAAGAATAGCATCCTGAGCAACTATCATTTGGTGATTAGTTCCCAGGCCTCCCATTGATACTGCTCCCCATTTGATACGATGTGGGCCATCAAGTGCCCGTCTTCAAAAGTAAGTTCGATACTGGTCTTTTCATCTGGAACAATGCCAGTCTTGGCAGCTAGAAATGAGTTTATGTTCTTCTGATAGTGCTTGAAGACCCTGGATTGCCAATCTCCTTCTTTAAACTTGCTTACAAAAACGACGTACCTGGGGTCATTAAAGAGCTTAGAAAACTTACCATGCTCAGTTCGTGCGTCCAACATTCGCCCTTCCTGTGCAGTCAGCTTTGCTGCATGTTTTTGGGCGGCCTTCTGGTCTTGGTAGGGAGTTGCTATAAAAGCCTGGCCGTCTGGCAATCCCGGCCAACTGAAGCGCTGCACAACAAAAAAATATTTACCACTATGCACCACATCTTTTAGAGTAGGCATATCCAGGACCAAAAAGGGGTTGTAAGATGCAGTCATATGCTTGGCTGTTTATTTAAAATTTCGGCCTGATGGGAAGATTTCCAGTTGGACGTCCTTCTTTCTTACCTGCGTTTTCTTGTTTATTGCCGCTGATGCATATTCATCTTTTTCGTCTGCACGCGAAAGCGTTTGAACGTCCGGATCTGCACCCGTCGCGGAATTCATCTCCCGAAGCAGTGGGGACATATCATAGCAGTGACGGACAATCACATGAACGACTTCACCTTCAATCTGCAATTTACCTTCTACCATCAGCAGGCGCGCGCGCAAAACCTCTTTGCGGTACTTTTCAAAAAGGTGCTGAAAGACAACCAGGTTAGCGACGCCGGTCTCGTCTTCGATGGTAATAAAACAAACCCCGCCAGCGGTTCCAGGCCTTTGACGGACCAGCACCAGGCCAGCAACACGGACAATTGTTCCTGCTTTACGGCTAGATAGATCTTGGGTGGCAACTACCCGCTTGGCCAGAAGCTGCTGACGGACAAAACTTACCGGATGCGCTTTAAGCGAAAGGGAAGTAGATGCGTAATCCTGCACGACATGCTCGGCCGGAGTTAGCTTTGGAAGCTGGACTGGTTGTTCAAATTCGCTCTGCGACTGCTGACCTGTAAAAAGCCCAAAAGGCCGGTCGGCAAGCGCGGTCGCTTCCCACATGGCCCGCCTCCTGTCAAGCCCCATGGAACCGAATGCATCGGCATCGGCTAGCTTTTCAATAGCGCCCTGTGATACGCCTGCATCTCGCACCAGGTGGATGGATGCATAAGGCTGCGATCTTGTCGCCACAAGCAGCTCCATTTCATCCTGCCTGATCCCTTTTACCTGCCGGAAGCCCAGCCTAATCACTTTATATTTCCCTTCGGCTGCTTCCAGCATGTTGTCCCAAAAAGACAAATTGACATCAACCGGCTTTACGACTACCCCATGCTTTCTGGCATCAATGATGATCTGGGCGGGCTGGTAAAAACCCATGGGCATACTGTTAAGCAGCGCAGCTGCAAAAACATCTGGATAGTAACATTTAAGCCAGCAGGATACATAGACTAACAGAGCGAAGCTTGCCGCATGGCTTTCCGGAAATCCGTAGCTACCAAAACCTTCCAGCTGCCGGAATATCCTTTTTGCATATTCTTCCGAGTACCCCCGCGAAGTCATACCATCGATCAGCTTCTTTTCAAATTGTGATACCATTCCGCTAAGCTTAAAGGTTGCCATGCTGCGTCGTAGTTTGTCGGCTTCTGCCGGCGTGAAGCCTGCGGCAACGATGGCAATCTTCATGGCCTGCTCCTGGAAGAGCGGCACCCCAAGGGTCCTGCCCAGGATTGCTTCCAGCTCTTTGGAAGGGTACTCGACGGCTTCTTCTCCATTGCGGCGACGTAAGTACGGGTGCACCATATCGCCCTGGATCGGCCCGGGCCTAACAATGGCCACCTCAATGACCAGATCATAAAAATCCTTGGGCTTCATGCGCGGCAGCATCGACTGCTGCGCGCGGCTTTCGATCTGAAATACACCTATCGTATCTGCATGTCCGATCATATCATATACCACGGGATCATCCTGCGGCACATTGGCCAGTGTTAGGGCAAGACCGTAATGCTGGGCTGCCAAATCAAATGCTTTCCGGATGCAGGTCAGCATCCCCAGTGCAAGGACATCGATTTTCAAAAAACCAAGCGTATCAATGTCGTCCTTGTTCCACTCGATGTTGGTGCGGCCCGGCATTCTGGCATTCAGGATCGGGCAGAGATCCGTGATCTTGCCTTGGGTAATAACAAAACCACCCGTGTGCTGGCCCAGCTGGCGGGGAAAGCCCATAAACTGGCGCGTCAGGTCCAGCACCTTTACAAGATGCGGGTCATCTGCATTGAATCCCTGCTCGGTGATGCGCTTGCCTTCAAACCATTCGTCGGTAAACTCCCAGATAGAGCCAGATAGCCGGTTAATCGCATCGACAGACATACCCATTGTTTTGGCCACATCACGGATCGCCCCTTTTTGGTGCTGCTGGGTTACGGTAGCTACAATCGCAGAACGGTCACGTCCATACTTTTCATAAATGTACTGGATAACTTCTTCGCGCCGCTCATGCTCAAAGTCCACATCAATATCCGGGGGCTCATTTCGGGCTGATGAAATAAAACGCTCAAACAACAAATCAAACTTGGTGGGATCAACACTGGTAATGCCCAGGCAAAAGCAGACCGTTGAGTTGGCCGCCGAGCCGCGCCCCTGGCACAGTATGCCTTGTTCCCTGGCAAACCGCACAATATCATAGACGGTCAGGAAGTAGGCAGCATAATCCATCTCGGCAATGAATTTCATTTCGTGGTTGATGGAGCTTACCACCTTTTCAGGCAGGGGGTCACCGTAAAAATCCCTGGCACCTTTCCATGCCAGATAAGTAAGTTCTTCTTGCGGGCTGCGGCCCTCAGTGGTGATCTCTTCTGGATATACGTATTTCAGACTATCGAGCGTGAACTGGCATGCATCGGCAATCTGCTGGCTGCGGCGTATCGCATCGGGGTATGCCCGGAACAGGCGCATCATCTCTTTTTCTGGTTTTAAATACCGCTCCGCATTTTGGTGCAGCAAAAAGCCTGCATTGTAGATCGTGCACTTTTCACGGATACAGGTCAAAACATCCTGCAACTGCCGCCGCTGGGGATGATGATAGTGCACATCGTTAGTGGCCACCAAAGGGATATCGAGCCGATCTGATATTTGCGAAAGGCGGAAAAGTTTTTTAGCATCATTGCCCAGGTAACCACGACTGGCCGAAATGTAAAGCTGATCACCCAGCGCAGCGCGGTAATCTTTAAGCGCCCTTTCAAAGCCAGGGTCAAAATCAAAATCTGAATTGAGCTCATCAGGTGCAACAACAATGAAAATGATTCCTTTGCAATGCGCGTATACATCCCTGCGGTAAAGTGCGCATTTACCTTTCTCTGTACGCAGGTTGCCTGTTGAGAGAAGCCCTGACAGGCGGGCGTAAGCGTCCTTATCTGTTGGATATGCAAGAAGGCTCGGGCCATCAATCAAATCAAGCCTGGCTGCGGGGATAATCTGGATGTCTTTCTCACGCGCTGCAGCATGTGCCCGTACGATCCCAGCCAGGGTGTTGCGGTCAGTGATGGCTATTTTCTTGTAGCCAATTGCGCATGCATATTCCACCAGCTCCTCAGGATGTGAGCCGCCCCGCAGAAAGCTGAAATTTGTCGTTACCTGTAATTCAGTATAAGCCATGCCTGGATTTGTTTAAGACTTATGCAAAATATCCGTGTATGAACCATTCAGGTTTGTTATCATCCTGGTAGTGGCCGAGCCGGAATATCCAGAAGCGGGCCCCTGCTTCATCTTCAACTGTATAGTAATCGCGGTGCAGGCCTTCCTCTATCCACCATTCCTGTTCAATACGCTCGGGGCCATCTGCCCTTTTGATCTTGTGGACTTCTCCCTGATAGCGGAAAAGCATGGGCGGGTAATCCGGGACCGGGGCTGAGACATATACCCTTTGCGGTTCTGTTAGCAAATGCACCGGTCTGGGCCGGTCCGTGCGCCAGGCAGTCTGCGGCTGTTCTTTTAAAGAGGCTGCTTCAATGGTGCAGCGCTCCGGCCAGTAATGCTGTGCGGGCAGGTAGCGGTGGCTGATGTCAGGGCCCGCTCTTGCAACCAAACGGTCAAGCAGCTCTGCAATTTCCACCCACTTATTTGCTGCACCGATGTTAAAGAGCTGGTCTTGCTGCTCTCCGAGTGGCTCTACAACTGGGGCTTCCAAAACAAAAAGCTCAATGCCAAGAGCTGGCTCGATGGTTGGGATTTTCAGTTCAAAAAGTTTAAACAAGTGTCCGGCGCTGCAACTTGCAAAGCTGGTGCCGATCTCAACCTGCCGCATTTCACCGTCGATCCGGTAGCATTTGAGAACCGCCTTGCGAACGCCTTGCCCTTCTTTAACAAGGCGGCTGCAAAGCATTTCCAGCAGTTTCTGAATAGCAATCTCAATGCCGGGGGCTGTTCTGATTGGCTCCATGCAAGGTAGCCGCTCCTGGAAGGGCTCAGGTGGCTGGATCGGCTCAAATCCTTCATGGACATGTCCCAGTGCCTGCCCCAACCGGTCCAACAGCGGCTGGCCAAAACGCCTTCTAAGTATCGAAGGGGAGATATGCACAAAGCTTTTAATTTGGTAGAAACCCAGCTTATACATTTTTTCGACAGTGATCTGGTCTAACCGTAGCGCGGTCGGTGGTAAGGCAAGCAACGCATCGAGCTGCGCGCCAGGGGCAACAATACGCTCTGTTTTACCATAGCGGCAAACCGCCCAGGCCGCAGCGATGGTATCTGCCATGGCCGCGCGGACCTCATAGCCACTGCCTTTCAAACGGGCAACAATATCTTTCAGATAAGCCATCTCTCCACCCCATAAATGAGCGCACCCGGTTGCATCCAAAATCAGTCCGTCATGCAGGTCAATCCCTGCAAGCGGCGTATAACCAAGTGCCCACTTTGCCAGGGCATTAAGCAGTTTTTCAGCCATCTCTGCATCATCCTCAATAACCTCTAATGATGGTAAAACTGCCCGCGCATCTGCTACAACCATACCTTCCACAATCCCGCATGCCTGGGCCTGGGGGCTGGCTGCTTTAACAACCACACGGCCGCGAGCGGGCGCAGCCAAAACAAAGGGAGTGCCTGCAAGCTCGGGCCGTTTTAGCACAAGCCTGTCAGTGGTCAAATTTGGGAACCATATGGATACATAGCGTGCCATCCCCTACCCTGCTTGAAGCAGTTGGCCCTTATCCTGGCCATCCTGCGTTATGATGGATTTTAAATTCTGATCTTGCCATTGCACCTGCCAGCTGCCAGGTTGACCGTTACGTATTTTTAGCAGCTGCACATTCCAGTGGGGATGCCCTATTCCAGGGAGCCCCTCTTGGCTGCCCGCCGGCAGTGGGCTAATTTGCCACCGGCAAACAGCGGCGACCGGGTTCATGCTGCGTGGGCTGACCCTATGCAAAAGGCCCGTCACCTTACTCTGCTCACACGCAAGTTGAAGCCTTCGGGATGCTGTCAAGCCAATCTCCTGCACCTGGCCCACTACTGCTGAAAGCGCATGACAGCGAAGCCCTTCCTCGATCATCCACAGTAAGTCACGCTCTTTTTTCACATCTATGAAAATGACCCTTTCAGGCGCTACGCCAAAAAAACTTAAAGCTGGTGGGAAAACAGTGCGCTGCATCCCGACCCAAAGGCATATGCCATCCTGCTTCATTAAAAAGCCTGCAAGGGCAGCCATAAAACCGCTGGTTGCTGCGGATTGTCCTGCATCCGTACTGATAAATTCATGCATCGCCCCAACTGGAAAAGCGCCTTGCGGAAAGGCCGCCTGAATTGGCCCCAATCCTGTCCCCATTTGTTTATGATGTGAAGCCACACGCACTCCCTGTAAGGAAAGGATCTGGGCTCTCAACCTGGTTATCAGCTCATTTTTATCAGTTGCAGTTTCCATATCATAGCATTTATTATTAGTTTTGATATTATTAATACCAAAGATGTGATTTCAATAATAACATTATGCCATGACAAGCGCAAGACTTTTTTTCCACACCAACATCCGTTTCCTGCGCGACCGCAAGCGGCTGACCCAGGAAGATTTTTCACAAAAACTGGGTTTAACCCGCGTTAAACTGGCTTCCCTTGAGTCAGGCAGGACAGAAAATCCGACCGCAGCTGACCTGATGAAATTTTCAGATTTCTTTCATATCAGCATCGACACCCTTTTTCGGGTAGACCTTACCAAACTCTCTGAATTAAAGCTGCGGGAATTGGAATCGGGAAGTGATGTTTATATCACCGGCAGCAATTTGCGAGTACTGGCCATCTCAACTGATCAGACAAGCAAGGAAAATGTTGAGTATGTGCCAATCAAGGCTAAGGCGGGCTACCGCCATGGGTATGCTGATCCAGACTTCATTGCAAAGCTTCCCAAGTTTTCTATGCCTAACCTTCCTGCTGGTGGCACTTTCCGGATGTTTCCTACCATTGGTGATTCCATGCTGCCCCTTCCGGAAGGCGCTGATGTGATCTGCCAGTTTGTGGAAGACTGGACACAGTTGAAACCTGGCACATTATGCATTGCCATGCTGCGCGGCGAGCAGGATTTTGTCTTTAAAAGGCTAACAGTGGATCCGTTAAACAAAATGGTGTTTTTAGAATCACTCAACCCATTGTACGAGCCTTATCAGGTTGTGGCCAGTGATGTATTGGAGATCTGGAAATACCATAGTTATCAGTCGAAGGACCTGCCAGAGCCAGTTTCACAGATGCACCACATTGCCCAGACGGTCAATGAAATATTAGAGAGGATGAAAGTCGTGGAAGAAAAAGTAGGGGGCTCATTGTAAAATAGTATTTCCCGGATCAAGTCCAGAAATGTATCAAGAATTGACAACAATTACGGGTTGGCACCTACGGACGCAACGTGCGTGTATTGGGCGGCAAACTTAAACTGAACACTATCATACAACACAATTTTAAATGCTTCAAACTGAAAAGGTTCTGGAAACTGATGGCCGATAATAGCTTCGGCCATTTTAATTTCCGCAGCTTTCAAGTTGCGGCATAAGGTAATATGGGGTACAAACGTGGGGTATTGCTCGCTGCTATATTCGGGAAATAATGCTTTCACCTGATTGTTTAATTCAGTGAGCGCCTCTAAGCCATCAGCAACGCTAAGATAAACAACATGAAGTTTATCCTTTTTATAGAACCCTTGGATGCCGTCAATTGAAATGAGAAACGAATCAAAGCTGATCGTTTCGAAACGGTTCAATACTCTCGCCAATTCGTTGACAGTACCTAAAAATAGAAGTGTAATGTGGTAGTTTTCCAGTGCCTGCCTTTTGAGAAAAGCCAGATCAGGAAGCTGCTCTTGAATTTGCTCCGCAGTGTCCAGGCCCACGTCCACACCAATAAATAAACGATTAGGTCTCATTTCTCAAAAGTAACCGTTTTTCACGAGCATGACCGTATTCAGAGGCTGATCAAAATAGCGACATTTGGGCCGGTTTGAAAGTACCCGGATTGTCGAGCATTTCAATTTCAGGATACGTTACCAGGTACGGTATTTCTGTCGGGCTCTGCTGAAACTTTTGATTGATTGTTTCCGCTACCATCAGCTCATGTGGCAATTGAAATGTAGCAAGTTCCGTAATTCGCTGCTCGGTCAGATCCTGCATTGCCCACTCCCATGCTAAATCATCAGGAAGGATCGTCGGCATCCGCTCTTTGGAGTTATGGACTTTTGCGGTCAGCTCATTTGCGTCCGTCGTAACCATTGCTAATGTATCCACGTTCTCTCCGGTGTCTTGGTCCGTCCAGTTGTTGTAAACACCAGCTATATAAAAATATGGCCGGTCTTTGACCATGATTTGGTAGGGAAACTTATCGGGCGTTTTAAGATTTTGACCAGTCCTTTTATTTTTCCTGTAAATATGTCGCCACTCGTAATACCGGTCGGAAATGATCAAGCACCTTCGTTCCAGCGCAGACCTTCGAAACATTTTCTCCCTGCCTTTTTCATCGATCAGCAGCAGCTCCTCACCTTTCGCATTTTCGGTGTCATATTTTTTCCGGAATTCTTTCGCCTGAGCCCTGTTACGGACGTTGCTTGGTAGGTAGCTCCATTCCATCGTTACAATATCAAAATTAGTTTTATCGGCCGTTGGTTTTATCACTGCAAGTGGGGCACACTCGATTGCATTTACAACGGGTCTTTTCAAAGCATCAATGTCTTTGATAGCTTTTTCCAACTTCATTAATTCAATAAACTCAACCTTGGTTACCCTCTGTCCGTTGTAAACACACATATCACTTCAAGCTTTTAAAATGTTTCACTATTTCCGGACCAATTAACTGGGCTTCCGGCATCCGGCCCTCAGGAATCGATGTCCATACTTTTTTATCGTACAAGTTCACTAACCTGGTCAAAACCAGCTCTGGACGTTTATCCGGAAATGTCACAATAAACAAGACCCTATCATTTGCGTTTCGGACCGATATATTCAGAACTTGCCCTTCTACTGTAACTTGAAAATCGTCGGCGTTGAACATAACATTAAATATTAAACTTAAGTGCTGGCTGCTTGGGAGTTGGGTTTGTGCTCACAACTTAAAGCAACGCTTAGCTCTCTTTTTTACATTAATTTAGCCTTATTAGGTAACCTTCTAACAACAATTCTCTTCCCCCATGGGGTTGCAAACGATGTGGTCAAAAAAGCTTCACTGGAGCGCTACAATGCTTTAAGTTCAAAGTTATCAGGGTCAACCACAACTTTCATAGTGTCTGAGTGCGTCTGATGAAATCCCCCCTGAAGAACATAGATTTTGAATGCTGCTTGGCCGGATGCCGGCTTGTAAGAGCTCAACATAATTTTTTGACTTCTGGGACGCATGTCAATATCAGTTATCTGATATAAACCTGCCGGTACAACGAAAGAGGGGTTTTGAAGCGAGGGAACCTGGTTGGTAATAAAACGCTTCATGATATTTTCATCGAGTGGAATGTTATAATACTCAAAAAGACCTTTTATCTGGTCGGATATTGTGCTCCTCAGTGAATCCACACCCATTTTTCGTTCCAGTGGTACACCAAGCTTAACAAGTGAATCAAAGGTGCCTTGCGCGTAAACAGACGCATTCTCATCAAAGTGTTTAGGACAATCAGGGCATTGAACTAGCGTTCCTGGCTGCATGTAAACTACATCACCTATCTTCAAATATCTGTCATCTCGAAAATTTCTAATACTAGCCATGTACATTGTTTCTCTTAATACCATCAAAGAGATATTAAAAATATCAAAACAGTTTACATGTACTATTATTATTGTCTATAAAATTAAGAAATGTAATGACATGGAGCCGCTAACACAGCAACGTGCCCCATGTTGCTCTCTTTATTTTGAAACTATTTGGTGATGACAAGCTTTAAAGCCGGCATTGCCATCATCACCATGATTACAAAGTTGAAAATAAGGGCAGAGTTTCTTGGATTAGCGGAAAGTCAAGCACTATAGAGCCCGTTGCTTCATCTATAAGCAAAAGGCGGCTAACAAGAAACGACTTAACGCGCTTAGGTTTAAAATGCGACATCGCCTCCATTGTTTCATCGTATGAGGATGGAATTTCACTTGCAACGAGCCATTCTACATCTTTGATCGGCATCATTCCAATGCCCTGGACAAGCGACTCCTTAAAGGTATTATACTGCTTGGTTTTTTTAATGGCTAGTGAAAGCGCATACGGGTTTTCCCGGTTCTGGTAACTTCTGGTTTTGAAAGATCCGAATTCCAGTTGAAACTGTCTCAGCGATAACCCTTCCAAGATTTGGCGGTAGCTTTCAATAGCATCACCAACTTCCGATTGACCAATAAGCAAGCACTGCTGTGTAAAACCAGCAAACCCCACCAAAGAGGAAAGAAGATTACCAACGATATCCTCGCGTATTTCATTTGAAATGGGGATTGCAACATTTACTTTCCTGACGTTTTTCATTGGAATAGGTTTACTCTTCGTAGATAAAGCCTTAGAGTGCCTTCAAATATTGCAGAAGGGCTCCGATTAAAACATTAACCATTCTTGGGTTTATTTTTCAAATCATCGAAATACTCCCTGGCTTTCTTTAAGCCAGTTGCAATAGCAATGCCTTCGTCTGTGCCATCAAGCAGCAAGGCATTGGCAATCTCTACCGCTTTTTCCCGAATTTTAAGCGGTTGGTTTTTATAGGATGGTGGTAATCTCCATTATACCAAGGCATAGCAATATTAGGTTAAATGTTAGTTTTCATCTTCTAAAAGCTCGATCCATGCCGGTGCATGGTCACTTGACTTTTCCCATCCACGCACATGCGTGTCAACACCTGCCCCGATCAGACGGCCGGCAATCTGAGGGCTTAGAAGCAAGTGATCAAGGCGAAGGCCAGCATTGCGGCCATAGGCATCTCGAAGGTAATCCCAGAACGTGTATACGGTTTCCTGCGGGTACAAGTGCCGAATAGAATCTGTCCATCCTTGGTCAACCAATTCTTTATATGCATTACGGGCCTGTGGGAAATAAAGTGCATTGCTTTCCCACCGCTCAGGCTTATAAACGTCCCTTTCTGTGGGTATGACGTTATAGTCCCCTGCCAAAACAACTGGGACTTCTTCGGAAAGCAGGTATTTTGCATGCTTCTTTAATCTTTTCAGCCAAGCAAGCTTGTATTCGAACTTAGGCCCCGGAGCCGGGTTGCCATTAGGCAGGTATAGGCAGCAGACCAGCATCCGGTCAACAATTGCTTCTATATAGCGGCTATGATCGTCCTGACCATCCCCAGGCAATGTATTTCTGACTTCTTGAAGCTCTTTTCCCTTTGCTAGGATAGCGACACCATTCCACATCTTTTGCCCATGCCAGACAGCATTATAACCAGCTTCCCGCAGCGCTTTTTCGGGAAATTTGTCCTGCGGTGCTTTCA
>NZ_AUAS01000033.1 GCF_000428845.1 Dyadobacter alkalitolerans DSM 23607
TTTAAGATTTCGCGGTCAGTTTTTAAGCGCTCGTTCTCAGCACGTAGTTTTGCTACTTCGCCAGCCAACTTTGCTGCTCTGTCGCTAACCTTTTCTCCGCTATTCGATTTTGTCTTTTTTGTTGCCATCCTTTTCCAACGATAGAGAACATTCTCGGCAATTCCAAATGACTCCGAAATTTCCTTCGCACTTCTGCCCGAAGTCAACATCCTGGTCATTTCTTGCTTGAAATCAGCATCGTAGCTCCGACGAGTCTTTAATGATTTGGGGTCTTTCATTCTGCATCATAATGTGCAAAAATGTGTGCCGTTTTTTGGAGCCACCTCAAGGTTCTTCGCCCTTCCTTTTTTTACCTCCTGTTGCTATGGTAAGAAGGAAAATGAAGTATAAAGAGATTTGTAAATTTGTGCTAGTGTTTCATGGCCAAATATTCTATATGGATACGTTCAATAAAGACTTAATTAGGTACAACAGCTGGGCAAACCAACAGATTATAAATGTTTTTCAGGCAGATATAGCTCAACCATCTGACAGGTGCGTAAAGCTCATGAGTCATATTCTGAATGTCCACCAGATTTGGAATGGAAGGATCAAACCAGGACTATGAGAACATGATTATCCCTGATAAACAATTATAACTTAAATGTCTGAAAAACTGCTTATTACTCCCTTGAAAATTACTTTTCCATCTGGCACTAAAACGGATGCAATCTATCCTGTGTATATTGACAATGGTCAACGAAAAGCGCTGGTAGATTGCGGCTATCCAGCTCTTGGGCCTTTACTGGAAGATGCATTAAAGCAAATTGGGTCTGGACTGGCCATGGTAACAGACATTATTATTACCCATCATGACCTGGACCATATCGGAACGGAGCACTGGACATTGCTAATCCATCATTTACACTTGATTTACCTCAGGCGATCGCTTCGGTCAAAAGATTGCGGCCATGGACATTACCCGTTTAGTTTGTTTTCACGGAGGAATGGTTGAAAACCCCAAAAACTTGTTTACGGATTTAATACGACGATATCAGTAACAGACCAGTTGGACATCTGGATGTTAGATTACCCTAACGAGTTGTTTCTATGAGATTGCAATCAAATCAGTTCTCATAAATTAAGATCTATATATTGGCCGCAAGGCAATTGTTATTAACACAAACCGAATGATTCAGATTGTTCGCTATCAGCCGGGTTGGCCGTTGCAGTTTCAACAGATCGCCACCTTGATTAAGGATGCGCTAAGCGCCTGGCCCATGAGCATTTATCACATTGGCTCCACGGCTGTTCCGGGGCTGGCAGCAAAGGAAATTGTTGATATCCAGATTTCAGTAAATGCCTTTGAGCTACAAATGGAAAAAGAATTGATTCAGATTGGCTTTACCAGAATCACAAATCTCTTAGACCATCGGCCTCCTGGACGGGATGATCTTGAAGATGAAGATCTGTATAAGTGGTTTTTTAAGCTGGATGGTCCTGCCGTAAATCTTCATGTACGCAAGCGTGGCATGTTCAACGAGCGATACCCATTACTGTGCAGGGACTATTTACGCACCCATCCGCATGCTGCAAAAGCTTATGAAGCAATTAAGTTAAGCCTTGCCCACCACTTTCCTAATGATCTGTTTGCGTATTACGAAATTAAAGACCCGGTTTTTGATGTATTGATGGCAGGAGCAGAAATATGGGCATCCGCTGTAAACTGGTCAAACCCTCCAAGTGATATATGATACCGCGTTAATCTTGTTGCTAACAGTTGCTATTTCACCAAGGTGAAATTTGGCACTTAATAACTTATTTCATTAGGTAGTGAAGTTGGACACCGTTTGCCCGTTATGCTGCTGCCTTAGAATGGCCCCGATCTGGGCCTCGCTGAATCGATTCTTCTTCATGTTCCTTTCCTTTGTGAAAATATAATTGGAAAGCTCCATTTATTCAACGATCACTTTTAGGGGAAGCTGACAGGATGATGCCAAACCGGCTGCCTATGCCGGGTTCGGATAATACAAAAATTGCGCCCCCATGGTTAAGTACAACCTTTTTACATATCGCTAGCCCTATGCCAGTCCCTTCATAGCTTGAAGTCGTATGCAGCCGTTGAAAAATGGAAAATATTTGTTGCGCATATTTTTGCTCAAACCCGATTCCATTGTCTTTAATTTCAATTTCGTGATAGGATTTATAAGGGTCTAGTTCAGGATAATTAAAAATCCGGTTGGCCGGTAAGGCTTTCGCCCTAATCGAAATGAGCGGCGCATGGTCCGCCTTGGAAAATTTTAGTGCATTATTAAGTAAATTATAGAAAAGCTGTCGCATTTGGGAAGGTGCCGCCAGCAAAACGGGAAGCCGCGAGGTGTTAATGGAAGCGTTCTTTTGAGCGATAACGAGCTCAAGGTCCTCAATCACCTGGGCGATAACGTCGTTTAGGTCGACTTCCCTAAATTCCTCTTTCTTGCCAAGGTGCGCAAAGCTCAGCAAGTCGCGTAAGGTCTGGGTCATTCGTGCCGCAGTTGCCAAAACCTTGTCAAGATACTTTACAGCGCTGTCATCAAGCTTTCCAGCGCTTTGATCTTTAACCATATTCGTGAATATGCTAATTTTGCGAAGGGGCTCTTGAAGGTCATGGCTCGCAACCCGTGCATACTGCTCTAGTTCAATGTTGCTGGCCAGAAGCTGTTGCGTTCTCTCCGAAACTTTTTGTTCTAATGCCTCGGTCAAAGAGACTTGATCATGTATGTCGGTTAAGGAGCCGGTCCAGAGTTGAACCTCCCCTTGCTGCTTATATACCGCTACGGCACGGACGAGGTGCCACCGGTAAGGGCCAGCGGCACTACACACGCGAGCAGTATATTGAAAGTTTTTGCCAGAACGATAAGCTTGTTCCAACTTATCCTTTAATCGTCCTAGATCATCCGGATGAATACAATCCAGCCAACCGCTTCCTTGGGCAGTTAATTCGGACTGGCCTGTATAAGTGTACCAGGTCTGGGTAAAAAAATCAGCTTTCCCTTCACTATCAAGCGTAAATGCCATTTGAGGTAGTGATTCAAGTATAACCCTGATTTTCCGTTGCTCATCTTTTTTGCTGCTGACATCTGATATGAAGAGCATTATGTGCTGGCTTTGCCCTTCATTGGCTGTTTCCGTTGCTGTCACCTCAATGGTTTGACTTAAGGATTCGAGCTCGGTAGGTTGACTGGTCCTGTTTTGAAGCAGATCCTCAATCGCTTCAAAAGGATAGTCCTTAAAAAGCTTTTGAAGGGTAACTGAATTTACATTGTCATCCCCAAATTTGAGAATCCGCCTCGTTTTTTCATTCATGGCCTCAATTTTCCCACTAACCGGATCAATAAGCACTACTCCGACCGGTGCCTGGTCTAGAAAACTGCCCAAATGAACCGCCTGGACAGCCGCAAAAGGCTGGCCGACAACTAGGTTTCGCGTAGAGAGCTTTAGCCTTCGAAAGCTTCTTTTTTGTCTGGTCCTAAGCGCTGCATTTAAAATGATGGAGGCTAGTTTCACCGTTGGTGTATATGCAATGCAGATAGTATTGATACCGATCTGGGCGGCGAACTGTATCGATTGTTTTACCGTAGCATATTCGGTAGGCTCAGCAAGAAGAAGCACGGCCAATAAAGGGTCTGAAGCGTATAACTTTTGCACCAACCGTATGGGCTGCGTTTCCTGAGGGCCGATGATAAGAACTTCCGCAAGTGCCAGATCGGGGTCGCTTTCGTTGTAGGGTGCCAGGCTCAAATCGCTTTCTGCATCCAGTTCATTTTTGATGCGCTTTTCATGCACGCCAAGTCCGGTATGAAGTATTGAATTTACCATTGATATTATTCAGAAAGCAGCGGCAGATCCAGTAGAGACCGTCCGATCCATGTGTAGAGCAGATCCGTCGTAGGCGACATCACATCTGCTGCCCGGGCGTCCCTCAAAAGAAGGCCAAGCCTGGCGTTTTGCTGATACCCGATCCCGCCTGCTATTGTCATAGCCTCATTTACTGTGTCCACTGCACATTTCGCGACCTCTGCCTTTGCGGCAAGAATGCTTAAAACGGCATCTGTTGCACCGCTGTCACCGCCCATAGCCGCACTGTATATGAGTCTGCGCGTGCTTTCTACTTTTGCCCACAAAGTACCAAGACGGTGCTGTAAGATTGACACATGGGATAGACTGCTGCCATTGAATGTATAATGCCTAGTTAGCAAGACACTTTTAGCTTCCTGAATTGCGCTTTCAGCGATACCGAGGTAAGTGCCAGCCATGGCCATTAAAAAGTAAGGAGCCACAACATTAAAGACATACCAAAGCTGGTCCCCCTTCTGGCCAAGAATATGTTTACTGGTAATATGGATGTTATTCAGGTTCAAAGAAATTGAGGAATTTCCCCTCATTCCGAGCCCGTCCCATTTTTTCCCCCATTGCATTCCGAGGCTGTTTTCGTCCAGTATAGCACATGAAAACTGTCCTGGCCCCGCATCTTCACTTGCAGCCATTGTTGAGATCACATAAGAATGGGCCCTGCCGCCATTTGTTACAAATGACTTTCCACCGGTGATAATAAACTCGTCTTCTGAAAGGGCCAGCAGCGCTGTTTGTGGAAAATAAAAATGCGAGCCTGTCCCTGGTTCGCTCAATGCCAGTGTAGTTAGATGCTTTCCCTCTGCAATTGGCTGCAGATAACTTTCTTTTTGCCATTGCGTTGCCTTTGAAGCAATAACGGCTGTTCCCACACAATGCATTCCGAAACAAAGGCCGGCAGAAGCATAAGCCTTACCCAGCTCTTCACATACCCGTGTAAGGGCAAACAGCCCATGCCCCATTCCCCCGCAGTCGCTGGGAGCCACTAGTCCGGTAAGTTTAGACTGCATCAGCGCCTCCATCGTTTTCTGTACCCAAACTCCCTGTGAATCGGCGGTAACCACCTCGTTTAAGGTAACTTCATGTGCAATTTCACGAGCTTTGTCTACAATTGTACTTAAATCCATCCCAGAAATGTATGTTACACTTATTTGCCTCTGCAGTAGTCAATCATTTTGTCCAAACAAACAACAAATTCTTTTAAGGACAAAGGCTTAACTACATAATCCACAGCACCATGATCCAAACTTTTCGCCTTATAATCCGCAGAGTCAGACGTAGAAAAAATCACCTTCGGGATTTGCTTGCACCTTTGCTGAGCATTCATTAATTCAAGTGTTTGCAGGCCGTTCATTACAGGCATGTTCATGTCTAAAATAGCCATGCATGGCAGCTGATCGTCAGCCAGAAGACTTAAATAATCTAGCGCCTGCTGCCCATTCTCCACCATTTTAAGGCTAATATTGACATCCAAGCGGTCCAGGGCGAGCTTGATAATTTCCTGGTCGTCCTGATCGTCTTCGGCAATAAGTATATGCATTTTAAGTAAGGTCTTAATAAACATGCGAGCCGTAAGTAACAAAAATCATTCCAATAAGTGCTGGCAGGCAGCGCTACAAGAAAAGCTGAACATCAAAGTTATTTCATAGCCAAATCTCCGTCTCGAACGATATTCGAGCCGTTTACAATGTTCCATTATATCTGGCCTTACTGCCAAAGCATTGTCCATGATGGAGCGCGTACAGGTCGTTTATCGAATTGGCAACAACATCCGGAACGTTGCGCCTTCACCAGGGTTGCCGTTTGCTTTTATATATCCGTTGTGTCTTTCTATCACTTTTTTAACAATCGCCAGCCCCAGTCCTGTGCCGGCAAACTCACTTCGACGATGCAACCTGTGGAACGCCTGGAAAATTTGGCCAGCATATTGTTGATCAAACCCAATGCCATTATCGCTGACCTCAATTACTTGGAACTGTTGCTCGCCTTCTCGTCCGGATAGGCCAAATCCTGCATCTTTACCTTTTACGACTTGCGACGAAATCTTAACGACGGCGGTTTTACCAGGATCAGTAAACTTTAAAGCGTTGCCAATCAAGTTTTGAAGCAATTGCCTGACTTGTGGCGCGTAACCATTGATGGGCAAAAGCTTGCCGACCTGTATATCTGCACCCTTTTCCCTAATTGCAGTCTCGAGATCCAGTAAAACGCCTTTCACTTCTTCCTGTAGGTCCACCTCGCTCTTCTGGTGCATACTCGTTACATGAGAAAACGTGAGTAAGTCATCAATCAATTGGCCCATGCGTTCTGACGCAGATTGCATTCTTTTAATCAGGTCGGCCCCGTCCTCTCCAATGGCGTTAATATGTCTATTTACGAGCAAACTGCCTAGCGATTTGATTTTCCTTAACGGCTCTTGCAAATCATGGCTGGCTACATATGCAAAATCCTCCAACTCTTTGTTAGACCTTTCCAGCTTTTCATTTGCATCATAGAGCTGCTTTGTCCTTTCCTGCACATGTTTCTCTAAAACCGCTTTGCGCAGCTTCTGCTCGTGAATATCAATGACAGTGCCAATGTAACCTGCAAAGTTCCCGTCCGGGGTATACCGTGGCCTTCCTTGCGAATGTACCCAGCGGTAATTCCCCGTATGCCTGCGCAGCCTGTACTGAATTTTGTACTCCGACTTTGCAGCAAAGCTTGAATCAATTGCGTTTTCAACGTATGCAATATCTTCATTATGAATACCCTGCATCCAACCTGCGCCCGCCTGCTGTTCGGCGCTGCGTCCCGTAAACTCAATCCAGCAGCTATTAAAAAAATCACGGTGCTTGGCTGTCTCTCCCATCCATATCATTACAGGGGCTGTATCGGCTGCATTTCGAAAACGCTCTTCACTTTCTCTCAACGCTTGCTCAGCTTGTTTCAAAACCGTTACATCAACTAGCATATTAACCGCCCCGGTCAACTGCCCGTCTGCAGTAAACGTTGGCCGTGGATAAGGTAACACATGCCTTCTGAACCCGTCCGGCCGTTCTACTATGATCTCTTCGCCATAAACCGGCCTTTGCTCTTTCAGGGCAACGGCCATGGGGCAACTGTCAAGCGGCATAGCAGAGCCGTCAGGGCGAAAAATTTTCCAAGAGCCGCACCATAGGTCCTGCCCAAGCACAGGCCGGCGTCCCCACAGTTCAGTCGCAGCCTGATTAAACATATTTATGTAGCCCTTGGCATCGGTTGTGTAAAAAGCAGCTGGCAACCCTTCTACCAACTTGCGATAACGGTACTCACTGTCCTCCAGTTGCAAAAAAAGGTGCTTCTGGTCAGTAACATCTACCGTGAAACACCGCGTGTGGATAAACTGCCCGTCAATGCGGTAAACACTGGAGCTGATGTGAACAGTCCTAATGCTGCCGTCCTTACACACCAGTTCGGACTCATACTGGTTAAGGGCCTCATCTGCATTAAGGCGCGTTAAAATGTCGTCAATCTTGTGGGCGTGCGCATGGAACTCCGAAATGTGATGGCCGACATATTCTTCTTTACTGTAACCCAGCATATCCATCTCAGCCCGGTTAGCCCATTTGATTATGCCATCAGCGCCCACCCAGTGGAGGCCTATAGTTGCATTTTCAAGATAGTCCTGCATCTCATCGGCTTCTTTCTGCAAAGCCTTCGAGGCAGCCTTCTGCGTGGTTATGTCATTGAAGCAATTGATTGCACCTATTACTTGCCCGTATTGGTCCTGAATTGGCACAACATTAGCGCTCGCATCGAAAACCGCCCCGTCTGGTCGCTCTATTAACAATTCGCAACCATGAATTTCTTGCCCGTCACCAAGGCAACGTGCCATCGGCGAATCTTTGTGCGGCAGCGGCAAGCCGTCAGGATCGTAAAGCCGGTATGAGCCGCAAAACTTCTGCAATGGACTTTCCGGGGCGTTCTTCCAAAGTTCTTGCGCCTTCGAATTAAAGTATATAATCGTCCCGTGTTGATCACAAATGCAAACTCCGACCGGCAAATGGTTTAATAAGGGGAGGTGGGCAAGCTGCTGGCTTTTCTCAAGTTCATCAGGTAAGGCACTCCATTGTTTTCGGATATCCATGACTAACATTTAGGCGGGATGAATGTATGAGCCCGTCCAGATGGAAGAGCTAACCGGCCCAAGCGGACGACCAGTCTATTAAGCGATATTACGCAACAAAATTATACCGGACAAGTGGTCTAAACAATAGTATCGCCCGGGGCTTCTACTCGGCGCTACAACCAGGCCTGCTTAAAGCGATTCACCAGTGCTTCCAGGCACAAATAAATATATCTAACGATGGTTCCAATTGATTCACTTTCCCATATTGAACAGACCAGCCCGGTGAAGTGCGCTTCAGTTAAAACTCATCGAGCATAGTTAAGCCAGCGTTACACTGTTGGACCGGGACTGTAAAAGTGTTTCAGGAGCCCTTCGGCGGAACGGATCACCGGCTGGGGCATGCCGACCGGACGGGACAAGTGGCGTCAGCTTTAGGGCACCCTGATTACGGCCAATTGCTTGAGCTCGTCTTGCCACAGGCACATACCCAACCGGGCGAGCCGATTACCGCACTCTGACTAACTTATGGGATGAACCGGAGGTCAAAGTGATCGTTTTCAACTTCCTCGATGTGGCTAATAGAGCTGAGAATGATAGAGATTGTAACATCTAGCCTACTCAGAACCCACAAAACAATCATCATGACAAAAAATGTTCGACCTAAAAAATGCCACTTACAATTTTCATTGTATATAACTTAGATCAATGTCCGGATATGAGATTCGAACTTCGGCCCTAGCACCCCATTACTTGCTAATATTCCTGTTGGCATCACAGCGTTTTACTCTGCGTTAGCATAGGGATACTTCACCCGCCAAATGTTTGCAAATTGTTTGCAAATAAAAAAGCACTTACAAGTTTTATCTTGTAAGTGCTTCATTTTCACGCTCCCGAAGTTGGGCTCGAACCAACGACCCTCTGATTAACAGTCACATAAAATACGCCTTTTTTTGTTTTCACCTATTTTTCGATATTTATACAATTACTTCATTATCAGTATATTGAAAATTTATTTTTTCGATTTATTTGGTGATGTCTTTCGTTATTTTTTAATTTACTATTGCAAGTTTATTGCAACTAGAACGAAATGACCAACGATCATGAGCGCTACAACGGTAAATTTATTCCTTGACAAACGAGCTTCAAAAGGTGATGAAGGTGTAATAAAATGGTTGGTTTCTCATGAGGGAAAACAACGACTTTTTACGACTGGTTTGAAAATCTCAGAGCAGGACTGGGACTTTCTCAAAAAGCACAAATCCGGTATGCCCGGACAAGTGAAAAACGACTACAGAAGGAAGTTATGGAACAAGCTTTTCGGAAGTACTTATGAGGAAGAGTATACTGGCAAGGAAGTTGAAAGTTTCCTGGGCAGAGCCCGGACAATTGTGGGCAAGCTTGATGACGACTTCAGCTTTGAGCGATTCGCATATGAGATAAGTATGTTTGGTCAGGAATCGAAGCCTAGCAAAGAGACAAGGGATAAAAACAATGTCATTCAGGCTCTCACTTTGAAAGCAAACGATATGAACAAGGAAGGCCGGATTGGAAATGCATTGAGCTACACTTCAACGTCCACCTCATTACTACGTTTTCTCGAGTCTCTCACCGAAAAGCAACGTCAGGAATTGCTGAACCTACCGCCCCTACCAATCAAGGAGGCGAAGAAAAAGGAGATTGTACTCCGCTTTGAATATCTGACTCCAGCGTTTTTGACAAGTTATGAGAAATGGATGCTCAAGCATGGTCGAAAACGTAGGGGACCGAAAGGAAGCTCGTCCCCCGCTACCCTGACAACCGTTGGCATATATTGCCGGCACATCAGATCTGTTTGTAATGACGCCATTGACGCGGGCATTATGAATAGGGAGTTATACCCTTTTGGCAAGAGAAGGTATATGATACCAGCTGGCAGCAATACAAAAAAAGCACTCAGCAAGGATGACGTACTAAAAATCATAACGCATAAATGTAATCCAGGATTTGAACAGCGAAGCCGTGATCTATGGGTTTTTTCCTATTTATGTAATGGGATGAACATGAATGACATTTGTCGTGTCCGCTGGCAGGATATAGAGGGCGACCGATTAACCTTTATCCGCCAAAAGACTGCTCGCTCAACCAGGGGTAACCAAAACACGATCAAAGTCACCTTGTTCAAAGAAACTTTTGATATTATTGAACGCTGGGCGGTAAAGAGCAAAAACCCGAAGGATTATGTCTTCCCGTTTTTGGAGCACGATATGACACCAGAAAGACAAAAGACTGTAATCAACCAGGTGGTGAAAATCACAAATCAATACATGAAGGACATTGCGACCGCTAATGAAATCACAGGAGACGTTAATACATACAGCGCCAGACATTCCTTCGCAACGATCCTTCTCCAATCAGAAGCACCACTTGCTTTCATTAGCCAATCGCTCGGCCACACTTCGATTTCAACGACGGAAAGCTATTTAGGCAGTTTTGACGATGAAAAAACTAAGAAATATCTCAGCGCGCTGTTGTAGTTTTTGACCGCAAGCATCGTCTGATAGTCTGTACTAGATTTTATTAAGCATGGAGCATTTCAAGGAATATTTCACATTCTTACAAAAATTTGACCTTCGACTAACTGAAGTAAGAGACAAACGCAAGCCTGCGGAGCTAGGCCCGGTCTTCAAATCAGGATATGATATTACCCATCAGACCCCACATTTCTCATTGCAGTTTGCTAAGCGCTTGCAGATTTTAAAGGACTTGGCCGTCATTGACATCATTGGCGCAGATCCTGGGAGACGAAAAGCATATTTGGGTCAGGCAAAGAAGCTTTTATCCCTATTCAACAGGTTTTGGGAAAATTACTTTCGTCATTACCCTGCGAACGGAGAAAACTTGAAGGACAACTTTCTGCTTGTTATTGAATTTGCAGAAATCTTCTATAATGATCTTCTGGAACCTGATAAGACATATGCAATCGTTACCCCAGAGTTCGTTGAAGACCTCTGCGATTCAATCCGGGCAAGAGAAGAAAGCCTGGCCGAATTTATCACAGAAATCAGTACGCTTGAAAAAACGGGAGATCAATATCCCGAGGAGAAAAAGATAACTGAGGGTGAACCAACGGCAATACGAATCCGCCGCTATCCTGTATTTGTCGAAGGTATCGCCGAGCAATTTTTCAAGATCTTCAAGGAGTATTTTGAAGAAAAAGACCAACAACCGTTATTCACGCTGCTGAACAATAATATTTCTCCTAAGCAGAAACTGCTTTTCAACAGCAATGGCAATCAGCTTGCAGATACATTCAAACAGCTCATTGAAGCGAATTTGATTGTTTCCTGCAGTAAGGCGGAACTTGAAAGCTGGATTATAGAGAATTTTCAATACGTTTCAAATGCTCAGGCCAAGCCGTTCACAACTGGTTACCTAAATGGTATCATTTCTTCGGATACTAAAATTTGCAAGTCGCCAATTTTAGCTGTGACCAGAAAAGGATCCGAAGAGCCCGCTTTGGCTGCTATTGGCAGAAACAAGAAGGGAATCGACAGTTCAATTTAAAGTATCGCGAAAAGTCATACTGTGATCCTGGCACACCGGTAAATAGTCTATATCAGGTGAATTGGTACACATGCCGGATATGATAAGATTGACGCCCATATCGTGTAAAGCATATAATCGTTCCAACCAAATTCAAATCTAAGCAATGAGTACAGAAACTGTACCCCCCATAAAAACGGCATTAGACTATGAAAATGCCCTTAGGCGCATCGATGAATTACTTATTCTAGTTCCGGCCCCTCATTCTGAATTGGACGACGAACTTGATGTCATAAGCACTTTAGTGCATGCTTATGAACAAACGCACAATCCTATACCTTATCCGGATCCGATTGACGCAATCAAATATTTGATGGAAGAAAATGGCTGGAAAAATAAAGATTTGGAGCAATTCATAGGTCCCAAATCAAGAGTATCTGAAATACTTAACCGGAAGCGATACTTTACCTTGCAGCAAATTCATAACCTTCATAAGCACTTAGGACTACCCCTGGAAATCTTTATAAATGAGAAAATGCCGCAGGCAGCATAGCAAAGCCGCGATGAAAATACTAATTCAACTGTCTAAGGGCAGGTGCCGCAAAAACTCGGTCAGGTGGTTAAAGGTGATGCATTGATTCCTGAGATAACGAAATGATACACATTTTGGATCTTTCTAAACGGTCAGATCACGGCCAGCACCGGTGGCAGGAAAGGGAGGTTATCTGCTACAGGCTACAGACGGTTAGCAAGTAATCTAGGTGCTGCAACCATTTGATCAAAAACCGTTTCTTAACAAAAAACATTAAACCAGATGTTATGAAAACCATTATATATCTGACAATTTGTTGCCTGTTGCTGGCCTGCAATAAAGAAGAACCAAGAAGCGAATGGAAGACATTCGATTTCGACGCATTCACACTTGAAGCACCTTCAAAATGGAAAGAATTCAGCGCCCAGGGCTACGATTCTAAGGTGGGAGGCATTACCGATGGCAAGGACACTCTGGCCTACGATTATGGTATGTATTCGTATACATTTACTGCTGAAACGTCAAAAACGCATATCATTACAGAAAGTAATCAGGATGGTTACCCAACAAAGATGGTGAAGCCAAGAAAACCTGGCGAAGGCTTGATCGGGATCTATTATAATTTGGGGGTAATTAGATTGACGCTTTTCGGCAGAAGCAGTAATGAAAATACGTTCGTACAGATTATTGAATCGGTTAAAATTAAGTAGGACTCAACTAAGTCCTACTACCTGAGCTTTGCAGAAGTCACTTCAAAAGGTAATGGGGTTAAATTCATCACCTCTAGATCACCCGAAGTTAAAAAAGGGACTATCTCATTAACTGTGTAAACTTTTCAATCGGGGCTGGGCAAAGCTTATAGCCTGACCCTATTTTCAAAAATAGTTAAAAATTGATTCAGGATCATGCCCCAGTTTCGGATCGGCATGGTCCATTTTTTTGAAGCCTCCCTTAGGGCCAAATATACCGATTTCATTACTGCTTCATCAGTCGGAAAGGACAGTTTGTTCTTGGTGTACTTTCTTATTTTTCCATTTAGGTTCTCTATGAGATTTGTGGTGTAAATGATATGGCGGATTTCCAATGGAAAGTCAAAGAAGACAGTCAG
>NZ_AUAS01000034.1 GCF_000428845.1 Dyadobacter alkalitolerans DSM 23607
GGCGTCCAGTACTGCTCATGGAAATATGTTGACCGGCTCAGAGACAACGGCGTGACTATCAGCATGACCCAAAGCGGCGACCCTAATGAAAATGCGATGGCCGAACGCGTCTTCCGCACGCTGAAAGGAGACTTTGGCATCAGAGGTTTTCTTTCTTTTTCATCCGCATATGAGGCGATCGAGAAAGCCATCAACACTTATAACGCCATGCGGCCCCATGCATCGCTCGGATATCTGACGCCCCACCAGGCACATCACCGGAGTGGACCGCTTCCTTTGAAATGGTACCCGTACAAAAAAATCCGTTTTGGAAATGTCCAATACCCGGCTGGATACTTGAAAACCGGCTAACTGTCAACCGATTTCAGTAGCATATGATCCTTAAAGCCTATTTTATCTGAACAATCTTCCGAGTGAAGTATAGATCACCAATCATCAATTGGCAAATATAGGCTCCGTTCTTGGGAAGACTTTTTTTCAACGGATAGGTAAAATGACCCTTTCCGTGAGGCCCATTGGCCAATACCATTACAGAGTTTCCTGACTCGTCAAAAATTTCTAACCTAACATCACTTTCTCGCAAGACATTAAATTCAACTTTTAATTCTGATTCCACTGGATTGGGAAATACATTGAAGCCTACACTTGTTTCTTCGTCAGTGACTTCCTTGGCGACAGCATCAAAAGCTAACCCTTCTCTACAATTCGAACATATACCCTGAGGTACGACTGCTGTTGTAACCTGCCAATTATTTCCTTTTTTAACATAACATCGGTAATAACCGCTGGTATTGGTTTGCATGGTCTGAGCTGTACTAAAGCACGCGGTGCTATTAAGTGGAGGAGCATTATGAATTTCATCCGGGTGCCCCTTAACCCAACAATAACTATCATAACCAGCAACAGTACTCAAGGTGTAAACGGAGTTGTTGTTGGAGGCAGAAGCGCTTGGTACACTAGCGGGTGCAATGCGGGTGAACGCTGTAATTGTGGATGCCGAATTATCTAAGACACCATTCCATAGTGTCGCAAGAACCGTTAATCCATTGGAATTGCTTTCGGAAAAGTGTGTATTATCTGCTCTATGACTAATTGTTGAGCTGTTTTGATAAATATCAGTTAATGGCCCCAAAAAAACTTTGTTTGTCGCTCCCCCCGCCGTATTTCCCTGACCCGTTCTAACACCAATTGCCGCGGTATTTGGTGTTGGTGTCCCCCCCGAGGTGTTATTTGCTGATAGTGAGACTCGGGCGACCATCCAAGACAAGTTGCCATTATTGAGATCCAACCTTGACTTTGCTATAACATTATTCAAGCGACTGGAGTAGTCAGTTGCGTTGGGGCTATTCTGACTTGTATTGTTGGCTGCATCAGCTTCTCCTTGGTGCCAGAGAATCGCCCTGACTCCGTACTGCTGAACATACCAATTTAAAACGTTCTTGAGAGTTAGGTACGGTTGTCCCGTGTAATAAGCGGCAGGTTGTGCGGTCATATTCTCGCCAGCTGGAAAGCCCGCACACCATTCAGTCCCAAAATTTGGATGATATGCCGTTGCTCCATTGGCCCCATCACTCCAGTTCTTGACAGAGCTTCCGCCGGCTGCTGTATTAAAAAACATTACAGGCATGCCTCCTTTGCTGTCTGCATTAGCATCCGATATTTTTCTACCTAGTGCTTCGTACGCCCACCTCGTCGGGCCAGTGGGCCCGACTTTATCAAAATTTGTAAGAGCGTATATAGCTGCATTGTTGCTTGGAAATCGCTTCTCACAATTGAATGAAAGATTTAATCCTCTAATAAGCTCTGGATTTCCCTGCGGAGCCGGAGTAGTGAACCCGGCGCCGGTTGCACCTTGGGCATTAGATTGACCAGCAATCACAAAGACATCCCCCACGCCAGCGTAATTGGTTGCCCCAGTACTTCCTCCCTGCGTAAAAGTAAATCTGTACCACCCTTTGGGCAATGTCATAGTTCCGTTAAAAATACCTTTCGGAGCGTTAAGATTTATTTGTATTGGATTGACTCCGGCAATTGGGTTGTTATTTCCGTCTACTCTCGTTGCGGTGCAGGTGACTGTGTAGTTTGGCAAAGTAGCACCTAAAATCTGCCCGGCTATAGGAACCGCAGCATTGTTGTCTGCGCCACGTTGATAAACTCCCCCTTGCTTGGGAGCGCGAATATTCGTCTGAGCATAGAGGCCTCCTTGCCAGAATATTACTAACACCACCAAAATGAACTTTATATAAACTTGCATAAGGCTATAATTTAAACTTTTACAATGTTTTGACCAATAACTATATGTCTCTCTATTCCCTATCGACTTGCGATGCGAACTTTTTTAAATTGATTTGCAAAACAGAAGAGCCATAGGTAGAATTTATTGATTTAATAACTTCGTTTGCGATTACAGCGTGTCCAAGTGCCGAGGGGTATATGCCGTCAGAGGAAAAGAAATTGCCTTCTCGGCCTCCTGAAATTAAAATATGCCCCTCGCCCGTATAAACATTAGCATTGACACGGTGATAGAGGTCTTCTAAATCAACTAGTGCCAGATTATAGGTTTTTGCCCAGTTTCGAATACAATTATTAAAAAGCTTGATAGTCGTTGTTGTCATATATATCTCTTGTGCGTCCATTATATCTGCATTTGAAAGATTCAGATCCAACTCTCCACCAGAAAAATTTCTGAACAGGGAATCAACCGATTCCGTGGGTAAAAAATAAAATTCTGACTGAGGCCCCAAAAAATATTTTGTTTGATTTCGGGCATATTTAATTGACAGAGATTTCGCTTTGGTCTTTATCTTTTTAGCGGAATACCAACTTAAATAGGGAAGATCGGTTACCATCGGAATTGTGAAGAGCACCCCGTTGGAGCTTGGTGATTTCTTAATCAATTTCTCGATCGTCAATTTCAGCATACTTGACTCAGCTAAGTTTGCCTTATCAAAACCATAAGAATCCAGGTTTGTATTGTCCTTTACAAGATCAATTAGCTCATCGAATCCCTCCTCTAGAAAAAAGAATGTATACGGACGCATAAGAGCAAACTCCATTAGAGAAACTTTGTACTGGCTTATACCGGTATCTAATATACGTGCACCGAAAATCTGGCCAAAAGTCCAAGTTTTCCCATCATGATAAATACCGCATCCAGACTGGCATAAAGGTGTATTTGAAGCTATCAAATCTCCATGGGGAATGCCAAAATTCTGAACTGGCAAACCCCGATACCTCTCAAATTCAGGATACTCCGCCTCCCTCAGCGCTGCTAAATTATTAGACACCACATTCCATAAAGGATATTCATCTTTGTGTAGGTCCATTAAATAACCGGTTCCATTAGCTTCATTCCTATTAAAAATCGGCGATTGAAAACCTTTCACCCCAAATCGGGCAGCGACTAAGTTGGGAAACGCGGTTAATTGGCCAAAACGATACAAACCGCCATTTCTCACACCTGCTGTTAATCCACCCCCCAATGCAATCAACTGTATGTTTTTACCAGACACAAGAACTTTTCCCACATCTGCTTGCGGAATGTTCAAGGCAGCTATGCTGTCTTCGCTCACTTTCGACTGATTTGTAATTGTGCCTTTCAAAAATCTCCGCCCCTTCACGGGATAAAGGTTCTCGCGAACAGACGTTGAATCACTTCGCTCATCAATGGATGCTGTTGAACTTTGAAGATAATTTCTACTATAACTGTGGAAGCTGGCAGAACCCAGTATGGTAACAACCAGTCCTGCTTTGAAAAACAGGTGAGTAATTTTCATCATTATGCTTTTGGAGTAAACTTGATAATATGCAAACTTAAGGGCACTCTACGTAAGCTGATGTTTTGTCTTTATTCCACTTAGCGAATCCAGTATTATCCAGATTTGAAGTTTTCTCAATCGCCTTTCTTACGTCATCTACACAAATCGTAGTAATCTGATTATTTATACAATTGAGCATTTCTAATTTCGAACAATTGCTAATGTCTAAGGAAGTGAGCTTATTATTTGCGCATCCAATTGCTGTAAATGTATCAACATCCCCGAAATTGATGGTATATAACTGGTTTTGGCTGCAAACAAGCTCCGCTAAATTCTTGTTTGACCTTAGATCCAACGTGGTCAGCTTGTTTTCCCCACAGGAGAACTCGGTCAAATTTGTGTTTCGAGCCACATTTATTGCAATCAAATCATTTTTGAAACACCTAAACTTTTCCAGCCCCAAGTTTTCTGACACATCTAGCAATGATATATCATTATTGCCACAAAAAAGAATTTGAAGTTTCTGATTGCTCGATAGATTTAATGAGGTCAATGAATTTTCTTCACAGTTTAAATATTTTAGGAAGTGGTGACTACCAGTATTCAATGCCTTCAAATTATTATTGGAGCAATCTAAGTAAACTAAGTCAGTGAACGCCTCAATTCCATCGAGGCTCTCAATTGATAACCCAGCTAAAAAAAGAGTATCCACACCGGCTATATCCGCCGCGTTTATTTTCCCGTCAATTATTTGCTCCTTGTCAATTTTATTGTCAACCAAGTATTGCTCGAATTTCTTATCACTAACTTTTACTACGGGTATTTGAGTCTCGTATTTTTTCTTGCAACCACTCAACAGAACAAGGAAGAAAAAAACGAAAATTCTCAAAAATGATACCATAAACCCAGTATTTGACAATTAAATAATATTTTTGAACAATTTTAACACTAAGATTATTTGAAACCAACAGTTGTGTATTAACAAAATGTTACATATTTTTTTAATCTAATATGAAGTCGTCTACCATTTCCGTATTGGCATGGATTTCGATAAGGCCTTATTTGTAATACAACTCTGATATTGCCTAAGTTACTCATGCAGAATGAATTCCTATATCATATTGGAAGCTACAAAAGCATAAGTGCTGAAAAATCCAAGCAACTGCAAATTCAGTATAGTGGCCTGTCAAACAAGCAACTGCGTAGCGTCATCAAGGAATTCAGGCTATGCAAAAATTAGGCGCTGCACCCCGGGCTTGGCTTCCAATATTTATATCGGATAATCCCAGCATGGCTGAAAGCGGTGACCCGAACGAAAACGCCATAGCAGAACGTGTGTTCCAAACTCTCAAGGAAGATTTTAGATTGACCGGCTTCTTCTCTTTTTCATCAGCACAGACCAGCATCGCCAAAGCCATTTATGCTTACAATTCTTTCGACCACATGCATCTGTAGGCTACCTAACTCCCAACCAGGCACATCGCCGCTGAGTCTGTTGCCGCTAAATTGGTACCCGTACAAAAAAGTGCGTTTTGGAAATGTACAATACAGCGCTCATTCTCACGCACTGGCTAGCAGTCAACGAATTCTAGTAGCATACGCTTATATTGCTAGTTTAATTACCGATATATTCGAACACCGGACCCACTTGATTTACAATATCATCGTAGCTTTTGAATTTAGAAATCCAGTGTTCTTCTGATCCCTCTGGCACTAAAAAGTACACAGAGAAACCATATAAATCTGATTCCTTTAATTTGGATAAACTTAAGGCTGTTTCGGTCTCAAGCCAGTCATTTTGATACTCCTTCTTATCTATTGAGTATAATCTTGGGCTAACTTGTACCTCTGCATTGTGTTTTACACTCACAATGACTGTGGAAGAATCTTTTCCACTATTAGTGTAAGGTTTCTGATTAATATTGCGCTTAATAAAGGATAAACTGTCTTTGGGCATTGCCGAAGTATGAGTACTCTGCCCATACATTACCTTGACCGGGAGGTTCACTTCATTTATAAGATCGAAAATCTGTTGCGTTTCAATCTCACCTTTTGTAAGGACATAAACCTGTCCTGGGACGACAACGGTGTTAGGGTACAGGGTGTCGCTTTTGCAATTGTATAATGCTAGTGCCGCGATGATCATAACTAAGTATAAAGTTGCTAGCGGTCGTTTCGAAGATAGTGACATACGAATGAAATGGCTAAGGTGATTGTTCCAAGGCTTGTTTAGAAATTTACTTTTTATTAATCGAATGTGTTCTTCCTGATTACTTCCGTAATATCCAGGAAGAACACAATTGATTTGCATTCTTAAACGATACTAAAAATTAGAGAAATATCTTCTTCTCGTCTATTTGAGCACAACCTGACGTTTCTCGACATCTTTTCCTTTGGTAACATGTAAGAAGTAATTGCCTCGCTTATGGCTCGATACGTCAATTGTAATTTTATTCCCCTGTTCTAACTGCTGCTTACCGAACATTTCTCTTGGGTTCACTTGAACAATTGGTTTCTCCGTGGAAGTACTAAATAGTTCAATCTTGTCCGGCAGGGAATTTTGATTTTTTAAGTCCTCAAATTCGATAGTCACATATTTTTCTGCTGGATTTGGATATACAATATATGCAGAAAAGCAGTTTTGAATAGTCCAAAGTGTTTCCTGATAGGGCCCCCACCCGCAAGTATTTTGAGCGCGAATGTATATTTTTTGTGGATTGAATGCGGGGCTCTGCCAGTAGTCAATTTCGACAATTTTTCCATTTGGTGTTCTATTATTAATGTCCCAGTTGGAGTGATCCTGAATTTTCCACTCATAACCTGTGATTAGTCCTGGCCCTGAATAAGCAGCTTCCGCTTCTGTGGGAAGATTACATAAATTTATTATCCGTTGCCCGGTTCCTATATAGCCAGATTCTGCCGTAATAAGGCTATAAGATGGGGGGCCCGCTGTCACCCTTTTAGTCAACTGTTTTACCCCACAAGACGACGTAGCAACATTTGCACGGATTGTTACTACGCGATCAAAATGTCTCGTTGCTAGGCCTGAAGAATTTATTGACACGTTAGTTGGGCTGTCCGTAGACCAAGTGATCGAGCCAGAGGGGGCACCGTTTAAGGAAAAGCTTGCCGTCGAACAAAAAACATCTGGCCCTATTATTACTCCTTGTGCTTTCTGAACTGCTTTAAATGCGTTCACTCGGCCATACCCTGCTCGGGGCGTCCAGCTTAGTGAAGTGTTTTCACCACTACCTAGGGTGTAAGAATATCCACCAGATTTATCGGTTGTTGACTCTATTATTTGTCTCACTTGAAGTTGAGTTAGTGAAGGGTTTGCCGCCAAAACAAGTGCAGCAATGCCAGAAACAATTGCCGCCGCAGGAGAGGTTGCTGTTACATTTTTGTACGTGCTTGTCCGAGTGGTAGTATAAATATTGACCCCTGGCGCTACTACGTCTAATCCAGTCCCAAAAGCGGACCCAATACCATTCGGAATGCCAAATTCGCTCCACCTTTCGTCGGTGTTCTTTGTTGCTCCTACTGAAAGAACATTAGGGAGTGTCGCTGGAAATTCAAGATTTCCATCTTTATTCCCGGACGAGAAAACAACCACACACCCTAATCCACCTCTGCCGTTCGCAACAGCATAGTTAATTGCATCAGTTATAGCAGTATTTACGGGTGACTGCCAAGAGTTGCTAATAATCCAAGCATTGCCTGCGTTTGCTGCCCAC
Organism: Dyadobacter alkalitolerans DSM 23607; assembly: GCF_000428845.1. Taxonomy (GTDB): domain Bacteria; phylum Bacteroidota; class Bacteroidia; order Cytophagales; family Spirosomataceae; genus Dyadobacter; species Dyadobacter alkalitolerans. The sequence continues at coordinate 7,493 of NZ_AUAS01000034.1, forward strand.
AAAATGCCATCAGCACGTTTCTCTAGATATCCAGGACCTTGGCTATTAAAATTTAGACTGATTGGTAAAATCTTGCAATTAGGTGCTATTCCTGAAATCCCGGTGCTATTATGAGCTGCACCAATTATTCCTGCCATTTCGGTGCCATGTTCTCCTTGATCTTGTTGGGGAATGGTGGCATTCTCTGCATTATACCCAGGTAGTAAATTTGTTATGTCAGGATGATTTTTCTGTACTCCGTTATCAACCAATGCCACAATTACATTAGAACAGCCTTTTGTTGAGGCCCAAGCTTCACAAGCTTTAATATCGCTACCGGAGTTTCCGCTATTTTGACCAGTGTTTTTTAAATACCACTGGCTTCCAAAACTTGGGTCCGTTGTGCAGCTTAAGTCATCGGTGCCCAACAGTTCGGGTTCACTTGCGCTAAATTCACCTGAATCATGAAATTTGTTTGCTATCTCTAACGAATTTCCAACCGATTGTTTATTGCAGCTTAATGCATACCATAAAGGCATGTATTGAAAGCTTCCTATAATTTCGACTCGGGACTGTTCAGCCATCTTTTCCAAAATGGCAATGTCATGGCTACCTTTTAATTTAACATATAAAATCGAAGAAAGTGCATACAATTTGCCCGATTCATCATAGAACGAAGGCGCATCATATAGTATATTTGTTTTATCAATTTTATCAATCTGTTCTGAATTGATTCTTGCCCAAGTGATATTCCGTTTGCTAGCTTGCGCTTTATGTCCTTTCATCCCTTCTCCAAGTACTGAGTGATGGACTAACTGTAAAGCACCTGATTCCATCTTTGCAGATTCATCGAAGACTATAAAACGATCATTCTCGTTGATTTTTAGCGAAATTTTTCTGTCTCCATACCAATAAAAATTTTTTGATTCTTCCTGTTGCGGCTTTTGAGAAAAACCTGATAAAAGGACTAACAACAAAATGGGTAAGCAAAGCTGTTTCATGAATAGATCAGTTAACAATAATTATAATTGTGATAAGTGGAAGGAAAGTGCCTTATGGTTACTTAGCAAAGTTAGAATAATAAGTATTTCTACTTTTACCGTTAAATAAATTTACATCTCCCTAAGGAGCAGTAAAGCATGGGTTTTCTGGTAAAGGAGACTTTGGCAACAGAAGTTTTGTTGCTTTCCATCCGTATGAGACGATTGAAAACAGCTTAAAGAGGCATGGGGTTGCTAAAATGGTTGTGTGAAAGAAATATTTATTTTCATACTGTCTACGAGCCTAAGCTTTATGATCAAATATCTACTTATGCCGCATGGTATCAAATAACCATCAAATAAGAAAAGCACCTTGGTTCTCTCAAAAGAGTGTTTTCAATGGTAAGAGACTGAGAATGGTGTATAGTTATCAAATGAAAGCACAATGCGGCAAAGACGTTCATTAAATATGGAATATAAAGCTAGCGCTTAGATTATAAACGATACTGAGATGCCTTTTGCTAGTTACTTAGCCTGGCATTTAATTCAAAAGTTCATATCATGCTTCGTGCCGTAGACCATTTTTTTGATTCCAAATCAGAGCCTGTCAACAGTTGCCTTAATGCATTGCGTGCATTCATATTGAAATGTAGCACGGATATAAATGAGGTCTGGCGATATGGTATGCCGTTTTACAATGATCATGGAAAAAGAATTTGTTATATATGGATTAACAAAAAGACTGGCTGGCCATATCTAGGTATCGTTCAAGGAAATCTAGTAGATCATCCTGATTTGATTTCCGAAAACCGTTCAAAAATGAAGGTCCTACCGATTGATCCATGCATAGACCTACCGGTGATGACTATCTCAGAAATATTGAATTTAGCTCTAAGTATTTAGTACCAGTGAAAGGGTTTCTAGGATCTATAACGATTGCAAGCTTGAAACGATCGCTTCGATCAAGCCTTTGCTAACTTTCGTTTCATCCCCGGGCTGCCTGATTACCCGATACTGGTGCTGTTCATCCTGTTCAAAGATCAGCGTCTTATCCTCGATTTGAATATGCAATTGGTAGGTATAGCCCACCGTTAGGATAGTTAAAGGAAATTCGTGACTGGCGCCCAGGTATTCAACAGGCAGCCTGATCGTCTCATTCATAAATGGGTGTTAGTGAGCATCACTTTCAGGTACTCATTGGTCTGGTTAAGTTCATGTTCGTTATTGAAGGGCCGCTCAAAGCTCTGGAAATGCATTTAAAGGTTGCTTGATTTCTTGCTGATAGCAGCCATATCCTCTCCGAGGTCATATTTCGCTTGCAGGCCTAAGTTGACGTTTAATACTAATATTAGGACTCTAATTTGCCCCAGTACCCTGAGTATCTTCCCGAGATAGGTTTGCCATTTGCTATTCCATTGAACTCCACAGCATAGCGCGATTCACCAATTTTGCGTAGAGTAAAGGTCATTTGCTTTTGATGACCACCAGATGAAGAAGTGTCGTTACCGACGGAAAAGTGGAAAAGGTCATCGCCTTTTAAGTTATACTGACCTTCTGGAATCTCACGAATATCAAGCCGTGTCTGGTATATAACTAACAGCAAAGATTCTTTTCCTTCGATAGACGTGCCCCGTAGTTCAAATATTAGGTGTATCTTAGTTCCATCCGCATTTTCATATAAAACAATTGTAGCAGTGTCTAGTGCTGCTTTGGCACTGTTATTAAATACGATTTCGCCACTATTTGCCGGTTCAGGCTGTTCTTTGAGGTGGCTCCAAAAAACGGCACACATTTTTGCACATTATGATGCAGAATGAAAGACCCCAAATCATTAAAGACTCGTCGGAGCTACGATGCTGATTTCAAGCAAGAAATGACCAGGATGTTGACTTCGGGCAGAAGTGCGAAGGAAATTTCGGAGTCATTTGGAATTGCCGAGAATGTTCTCTATCGTTGGAAAAGGATGGCAACAAAAAAGACAAAATCGAATAGCGGAGAAAAGGTTAGCGACAGAGCAGCAAAGTTGGCTGGCGAAGTAGCAAAACTACGTGCTGAGAACGAGCGCTTAAAAACTGACCGCGAAATCTTAAA
>NZ_AUAS01000035.1 GCF_000428845.1 Dyadobacter alkalitolerans DSM 23607
CCTGCTAGAATAGATGTTGCTCATATAGCCAAATACGAGCACTTTTAAGAGCATTTGGGGATGATAACTTGCAGGACCGGTGAGGTAGTAGGCAGCATTGAGCGGCTCTAAATTAATCTTATTGATCACATCGTCTACCACACGCACAACATGCCCCTTGGGGATCAATTCTTCTAGACTGGGAGGGAGCAGCATCAACTGCTGCTGGTGATAGGGCTTAAAATTAGGCTGGCGGCGACCCATTTTTTTCTGAATTGCTTATACCTAAAGATAATCAATTCAGAAAAACTTTACAACCGATAAAAACGAAAAAAGACTGCCTCTTTTGAGACAGCCTCTTCGCCTTTATATACGCAATCGAATGTTACAATGTCTGCGTCTGACTTTTAATCTCTCTCAAAATCCGATCCGCTCCCGCTTCAAGCAATTCATCGGCTAATGCAGTTCCCAACTCTTCCGGAAATGAGATTGAACCAGTTTCAGTTCTTCGGATCAATTCTTGTCCGTCCAAACTAATTATGCCGCCGGTAATGTTGATCTGATCCTCGTGCAATGTTGCCATGCCGAAAACGGGGATGCTGCATCCGCCTTGTAGGCGTTTCAGGAATGCTCTTTCGGTTAAGAGACAGGTTTCCGTTTGGGGATGATTGATCAGTTTTTTAATAATGGCTTTCTTTTCCTCCGCCAAATTTACAGCACATTCAATGGCGACACTGCCTTGGCCTACCGCTGGTGTGAATTCGTCTAAAAGCAAATGCTCTGCGATTTTATCATCGTATTCCATTCTGTGGACGCCGGCATAGGCGAGGAGCAATGCGTCGCAATGGCCTTCATTCAGTTTTCTGAGGCGTGTTTGCAGGTTACCGCGCATGTCCACGGTTTGGATATGCGGATAGAAATGCCTCAAAACAGCCACCCGCCGCGTGGAAGAAGTTCCTACTACGAAGGCTTCACCGCTTTTGAGCGAAAGTTCGGTGTTATGACTTACCAAAACATCATTGGCCTTTTCGCGTTCAGTAAAGGCAATAAGTTCAAAGGCATCATCCAGTTGCGATTGAAGATCTTTGGCGCTATGCACCGCAATGTCAATGCTGCCGTCGAGCAACTGATCTTCCAATTCCTGCGTAAAAACGCCTTTACTGCCTATTTTCGATAATGAACGGGTCAGGATTTTATCGCCTTTGGTCTCAATAATGACAATTTCCGTATCAATGCCGCCTTCATTCAAAAGCCCCTCCACATAATACGCCTGCCAAAGCGCCAACTTACTTCCCCGCGTTCCTATTTTTATATGCATGATTTACTAATTTTTCTTAATTCAAACCCCAACCGTATCCCCCTCATCCATTACAATCTTATCCTCAATATAAGCAACAATCAAAGCAGCGATATCAATCCCGCTTACTTCTTCAATTCCGCGGAGGCCGGGGGAGGAGTTTACTTCCATGACCAGCGGGCCGCGTTCAGATTGCAGCAGATCGACACCGGCGATCCGGACGCCTAGTGCTTTGGCGGCTGCAATAGCCGTTTGTTCTTCTTCTGCGGTAAGCTCGATCAAATGTCCTTCGCCGCCGCGGTGCAGGTTCGAGCGGAAATCGCTTTCATGTCCCTGGCGTTTCATGGCTGCTATGACCTTGTTGCCGATCACAAAAGCGCGAATATCGGCACCTTTGGATTCTGCAATGTATTCCTGGATGAGGAAATTCGCTTTTAAGCCGTAAAATGCTTCAATCGTCGATTTTGCAGCCTTAATCGTCTCAGCCAAAACAACGCCTACACCCTGCGTTCCTTCGAGCAGCTTAATGATCACCGGCGGCCCGCCTACCATGTGGATCAGCTCGTTGACCTGCGCAGGATTTTTAGCGAAAACCGTCTTTGGAATGTCTACGCCAGATTTGGCAAGCACTTGCATGCTGCGCAACTTATCCCGGGAACGCAGGATAGCCTGTGATTTGACGGTCGTGAAAACCTTCATTAACTCTAATTGCCGCACCACGGCACAGCCAAATGCATTCACAGACGTGCCGATCCGGGGAATGACCGCGTCGATTTCGGTGATGGGTTTTCCTTTGTAAATGATGGTCGGTTTTCCTCCTTCAATCATGACGAAGCACTTCACATGGTCGATAACCACTGCCTGATGACCCCTTTGTTTAATTGCCTCCACCAGACGCCTCGTTGAATAAAGGTCGGGATTGGTGGATAATACGGCGATTTTCATATAAATAACTAAAAATAAAATGGGGTAAATTCAGGATTGATGTCTGGCGTGAGAACGATGAGATGCCTTTGAACGCTTTGCAGCGGATAAATCTTTTTGCGAGACATCCACCAAAAACCGCTTATTCAGCAATTTACGCCCTAACAGGATGGGATATCTCATTTTACGCCGGTTGGCAAGTGAAAACTCTGTCCGGATTTTTTTACCAAAGATGGTGATCTTCGTTTTGATCACATAACGTTTTTCTTCTTTTCCCGACGAATTTCGAACAATGGTTTCTTTAAAATCCGAAACCGTGTAGGATTGCTGTGGTGCGCCTTTTTTTGCATCCAAATAAAAACACAATTGCGGCTGGTCGCCATCTTTGATCAGCCTTACGCGCGAGCAATGAATGGAGGAAGTGGTCGCCCCCGAATCAATGCGGACGGGCACATCAAACCAGCCCAGATCGGGTAGATCCACGATGTCGGTTGCGCCGATAATGTCTAGCGTTGGCTTCATCGGCGTTGGAAAAAGTGGGCGACGGTCAGTGAAAGATCCAGAAAAACCATTTTTGCGCGCACATTCCGTTCCATATGATAGTAAGCAAGATTCACCTCTTCGATCATTTTCTCGAGTGAATCAAAGTTAACCGTTTTTGAAAAGTTTTGTACAAATGTAAGCTCTTCTTCGGGCACGCGCAGAAGCTCGCCTGCGCCGTGGCTCCAAACCAGCATATCGCGAAAAAGCCTCAATGCGTATTCTAAAAGGCCTTTTTGCTTTTCTTTATTCATCACATCAAAATTGTCAGCCAGCTTTACCAAATGCGAAATGTCATATTTATAACAGGAACGCATCCACGCCGCAAACCAGCCGGAACGATCATCCTCCGCATCCTGAACCAATTTTAATGCTTCCGACAAGTTTCCGTCGCACAAGTAAGCGATTTGATTCGCAGCTGTGTCGCTAACCTGTTGCAGTTTCAGGAAATAACGCACCTCTTCATCCGAAAACGCGGGAATGTTAATGCGCTGTGTGCGGGAAATAATGGTGGTTAACAGCTTGTCAGACTGGTCGCTAACAAGTAAAAAGAGTGTTTTTTCGGGCGGCTCTTCGAGGATTTTGAGGATCGCGTTAGACGAAGCCGCATTCATAATGTCCGGTTTCCAGATCAACAGAATTTTGTATTCGCCCTCGTAAGCTTTCACTGATAACTTTCTCAAAATTCCACGTGCTTCTTCGACGGAAATGTTTCCTTGCTTGTTTTCTGCACTAATGTGATCGAGCCATTCAGGAAGGATGCGATAAGGATTTTCCAGCAAAAATGAGCGCCACAGGCCTAAAAACGCCTCGCTGGTTTTCCCGTCGATCTTTTTTGAAGTTGCGATGGGAAATATGAAGTGAAAATCGGGATGGATCAGCTTGGCCATTTTTGCGCAGGAAGCACAAGTGCCGCAAGCGTCCTCATCACTTTTGTTTTCACAATTAATGTATGTCGCAAATGCTAAGGCGAGGGCAAGACCGCCGCCACCGGCAGGGGAATCAAACAGCTGTGCATGAGCCAGATGGCTATTCTTCACCGAGCGCCTTAACGTTGCTTTGATATGTTCAAGTCCCGGTATTTCTCTGAAAAGCACGGTGGATGATTTTTTAAACTAATGTAAAAGTGGTCTTAAACCTCAAAGTTGCGCTGTTCGCGCGTCTGCTCAAAAACGGATTTTAAAATCTCCTCATCTGTTTCTCCAAATGTAACATTTCGACGGCTAACCGTGTCCTGCGCCACATGAAGGGCTTTTTGAAAACGATATTCTGAAAATCCTTCTGCGTTACCGCCCCACGAAAAGGAAGGCGTGTGTTTGGCCTGAAAGCCAGCCCCGAACACATTCACACTTACGCCAACAACGGAGCCCGTGTTGAACATTGTCGAAATTCCGGCTTTGGAATAATCACCCATCATTAACCCGCAAAACCTTAAACCTGTGTCAACCAGATCATTGGTGATATAGCTATGTAGTTTCACATTGCTATGGTCATTTTTCAAATTTGAATTATTGGTGTTGGCGCCGAGGTTACACCATTCGCCCAGCACCGAATTTCCCAAATAACCGTCATGTCCTTTGTTGCTATAACCAAATACAACACAGTTACTTACTTCGCCACCGAGCTTGCTGAATGGCCCCACGGTTGTGTTTGGCCGGATTTTCGTTCCCTGCGCCAGCACGCTGCCCTCTCCAATTGAAAACGGTCCCTGAACCATTGAGCCTTCCTGAATCAGCGCATTCTTACCTATATAAATAGACCCATTCTCGGCATTTAAAATAGAAGCTTTAACAACAGCGCCCTTTTCGATGAAGATGTTTTCAGGTTTGTAGCAATGAGTATAAGGATCAGTCAACGGTTCGGAAGTTCTATTCTCCGTTATTTTTCTAAAATCCGTTTCGATCTGCTCACCATTAAAAGCAAATATGTCCCAAACGTTTCGGATCAGTGTATATGAGCCAGCATAATGATGAGATTCATAATTTGTAATATTTATATCCGGATTCCACGTCCCGGTACTTCTGATGGCAAGAACGTCGTCGCCCGCAATCAGTGCTGATTCCAAAGGAAGCTTATTAATTTCTTCAACGAGCCTGGTGTCTGGGCACAGGCTACCGTTGATATAAATATTATCAGTCGAACTCGTAGCTGGAAATGCCAATGACAGGTAAGCCGCAGTTTGATAGGAAACCGCTGAATCCAGCCATAAGCTCCATTTTTCTGAAATCTTGTTAATGCCGCAGCGAATTGCTGAAACGGGACGGGTGTATGTAAATGGTAAAAGTTGAGCGCGGATTGCGGGATCGTCAAATAGAATGAATGTAGGCATGTTTTGTGCTAGTATGTGGGGCCAAAGTTCGCCCATTTTTTTGGTTAGGGCAAAAAAAGAAGCAGTCTCTTGTACATTTTACAAGAGACTGCTTCTTTTAATTTCGGTAAGAAAGCGCTGATTAAGCTTCTTTCTGTGCGCCGTAACGTTTTCTGAATTTGTCTACGCGGCCCGCAGTATCAACAAGTACATTTTTACCTGTGTAGAAAGGGTGCGACTGAGAAGAAACCTCAACTTTATAAACCGGATAAGATTTACCATCTTCCCAAGTAATATTTTCGGTAGTTTCTATGGTAGAGCGCGTAATGAATTTAAAATCGCTTGATAGATCCCAGAAAACTACGTCTCTATAATTGGGATGAATATCTTTTTTCATTGGTATATGGTATTATGTGTTTCGATACAATTCTCAAAAAGGATTGCAAAAGTAAAAATTCTAATTTAGTAAACCAAGAAATCAACGCCTATCTTTTTGAGAAAACTTAACTATACGCAACGGTAAGTGATTAAACTTCACTCAATTGCTGTTTAAGCACCTCTACGCCCCGTCTTGCTTCCTTATCGAAATCGGTGTAAACGAAGCATTCAATAGACAATCCGCCTTTGTAGCCGATCTTTTTCAGTGAACTTAAATAAGGTCTGAAATCGTCGCCCTTAACCCCGGGAGGCGTCCGGTTTTCCTTTTCGGCAATGTGGCAATGGACAATGTGTTTGCCGAATTTCACGATCTCATCCGGCGATTCATCTTCTTTCAGCATGTGAAAAATGTCGCATAACAACTTCACTCTCGGGCTCTTAACTGCATCAATGATCTCGACCCCTTCTGCCAGGCTGTTAATGAAATTGGTTTCCCCGCGGTTCAAAGGCTCCACAGCAATGGTAACGCCATATTTTTCTGCCAGCGGTGCCATTTTTTTGGTCAATTCAATGTGCTGGGCCTTTGCCTTCTCTCTATCAAAACCTTCAGGGATAATGCGTGAAGCGCCGCTTCCGAAAACCACATACTGAGAACCGCATTCTTTTGCACGTTTCAAAACAAGGTCTGTCCTTTCCAGAATGGCCTGATGATTCGCATCCGGCCCCAATGTTTTCAGGCTCCCCGGAAGCAAGATCACATACGATTTGATTGGAAACTTCTCTTCGCGAAGCTGTTTGAGGTTTTTAGCATACTGCGCATCCCCATCTTTCGGGATGAGAAAATTCCCGACCGACTCCTCTATATATGTACATCCTGATTCTCTTAAATAGTCAGCCTTATCATATGCTGCAAAAACACCAAGTTGAAGTGCATAACCCGGCCCGGTATTTTTAGCAAACACAATTTCCGGAACAGTAAGTCCTGCCGCCAGGCCTGTAATGATCCCGGTGGATGTTTTAAGGAAATTTCGCCGGGATGGAGAATGAATGAGCTTAGTCATAATGTACTAGTTTTGATCAGTATAAAAATCATTTTGAATAGTCGTTTATATTTCCTCGGTAACTTGTAATTTTAAATGTTTGCTTGTTTAGAATATTTTCAAATAGTTAATTTTCTGTAACGAGCTGATATTTAAGTTTTTGTTGGACTAATTGTATTTGAAATACAAATCTGGTCTTTCAAAATGTTTACAAATTTTCAACATTAAATTTTTGTAAAATTTTTTTCGGTTGCATTTTAATGTTGATAAACTGTAAACCGCTAGCATTTAGAATATTACAAAATCTATGATTTGGATTATCCCTATAAACCCAAAATGCACCCCTTATTACTGGTTGCGAATGCGATTAATTTAATGTTATTTCAAGGACTGTTAAGCTCCTCCGAAGAACGATTTCAACTTTAAGATACATCACTAACTTCCTAAAAAACAATTCATTAACATGTCAATGTATGTAATAAAACGCGACGGGCGCCGTGAATCGGTTAAATTCGATAAGGTAACCGCGCGAATTGAAAAATTGAGCTACGGGCTTGATACAAACTATATTCAGCCCATAGAAGTCGCTAAAAAAGTGGTCTCCGGGATTTACGACGGAGTGACTACGGCGGAACTGGATAACCTGGCTGCGGAAACTGCGGCGTCCATGACCACCAAGCACCCGGATTATGCGATTTTGGCAGCCCGCGTAGCGATCTCAAATCTTCATAAAAATACATTGAAGTCGTTCTCCGCCACAATGAAACGACTTTATACCTATGTTGATGGCAAAACCGGCGAAAATGCGTCGTTGATTGCGAAAGATGTTTACGATGTCATTCGCCAGAACGCTTCGCTTCTTGATTCTACCATTATATATGACCGCGATTATGCCTATGATTATTTCGGTTACAAAACGCTTGAAAAATCATATCTATTAAAGGTTGACGGTAAAATTGTGGAAAGACCCCAACACATGCTAATGCGTGTTGCCGTTGGGATTCACCAGGAAGATGTGCAGGCAGCGATTGAGACGTATCATTTACTTTCTGAAAAATGGTTTACGCATGCAACGCCAACATTGTTTAATGCCGGAACGCCAAAACCCCAAATGTCGTCTTGCTTTCTGTTAACGATGAAAGAGGATAGCATCAATGGGATTTACGATACGCTGAAAAACTGCGCATTGATTTCGCAATCGGCCGGCGGGATCGGTTTGAGCATTCATGATGTGCGTGCAACGGGAACATATATTAAAGGAACCAATGGCCAGTCGAACGGGATTGTGCCGATGCTCCGTGTTTTTAATGATACGGCAAGATATGTAGATCAGGGCGGCGGAAAGCGCAAAGGTTCTTTTGCCATATATATGGAACCCTGGCATTCGGATATTTTCGATTTCCTGGATTTGAAAAAAAACCATGGAAAAGAAGAGCAACGTGCGCGTGACCTTTTCTATGCATTGTGGATTCCGGACCTTTTCATGAAGCGCGTGGAAGCCAATGATACATGGTCATTATTCTGTCCGCACGAATGTCCGGGACTTTCGGATACGCACAGCGAGGATTTCGTAAAGCTTTACGAGCGATATGAAATGGAAGGCAAAGCGCGTAAAACCATTAAAGCGCAGGATCTGTGGTTTGCCATTATGGAATCGCAGATTGAAACAGGCACTCCTTATATGTTGTATAAGGACCATGCAAACAGCAAGTCGAACCAGAAAAACCTGGGAACAATCAAGTCTTCGAACCTTTGCACAGAGATCATTGAGTATACAGCCCCTGATGAAGTGGCGGTTTGTAACCTCGCTTCGATCGCATTGCCGAAATTCATCGAGCAAGGCCCGGATGGCTTTATGCATTTTGATCACCAGAAATTGTACGAGATTACGAAAGTGATCACCCGCAACCTGAATAAGATCATCGACCTGAATTACTATCCTGTTCCGGAAGCTGAGAAAAGCAACAAGAGACACCGCCCGATCGGGATTGGTGTGCAAGGATTGGCAGATGCGTTCTGCCTGATGCGCATGCCATTTGATTCTGACGAAGCGCGTCAGTTGAATAAGGACATTTTTGAAACCATCTATTACGGTGCTATGGAATCGTCCATGGAGCTGGCCGAAAAGCTGGGACCATACGAAACCTGGGCAGGCAGTCCGGTTTCACAAGGCATTTTCCAATTCGACATGTGGAATGTTACGCCGGACAGCAATCGCTGGGATTGGGAGAAATTGAAAAAAGGCGTTATCCAGCATGGTGTGCGCAACTCGCTGCTCCTGGCCCCGATGCCGACAGCTTCTACAAGTCAGATCCTTGGCAACAACGAATGCTTTGAGCCTTTCACTTCCAATATATATGTAAGGAGGGTTTTGTCGGGTGAATTTGTGGTCGTGAATAAATATCTGCTCAAAGACCTGGTAAGGCTGGGCCTTTGGAATGAGGAAATGAAAAACAACCTCGTTCGTGCCAGCGGATCTGTTCAGGCCATTCCAAACATTCCGCAGAACATTAAAGACCTTTATAAAACGGCATGGGAAATTAAGCAGCGCAGCTTGCTGGATATGTCCGCCGACCGCGGCGCATTCATCTGCCAGTCGCAATCGCTTAATATCTTCATGGAAGAAGCGAATTTTGGTAAGTTAACCTCAATGCACTTCTATGCGTGGAAGAAAGGACTGAAAACGGGTATGTACTATTTAAGGACCCGCGCAGCATCTGATCCGGTTCAGTTCACATTAAGCAAGCAAGCAGAGCGGCAGATCGAGCCTGCAACCGCTGTGGTAGCCGAGAAGGAACTGAATTACGTGCAGTATGCTGAGGAACACGCGAAGCCAATTGTTGCAAGAGACAACAAAGCGGATATGCAATGCTCATTGGACGATCCTGAAAGCTGCGAGGCTTGTGGTTCGTAATTAGAATAGTGTTTAGAAGGACGGGCTCTTGCTTTATAGCAAGGGCTCGTTTTGTTTTGTGGTATTTAAAAAAGAATTTCTATAAACTGTTAGAAAAGGCGATCTGAGCATATGAGGGGCATATTATGACGGTTGAAAAAAAAGTTTAAAATATTTTCCGTTAAATAAAATTGATTATCAGACGGTTAGAAAAATTCGCAAAAAAACTTTAAAAATATTTGTGTCTTGTACTTGCGTATTAAAAATAAAGCCTGCACTTTTGCACTCCCAATCGGGAACAACGGTAGCGCAGACGGCGAAACCACTAGTTCTGAAAGATTCAGAGCAACGTTCTTTGACATGATGAAGAGAGCAAAAAGAAAGTTCGTTTAAGAAGATTCGGTCCTCCCCTAAGAAAAAGAGATCACAACAAAATTTACAATGGAGAGTTTGATCCTGGCTCAGGATGAACGCTAGCGGCAGGCTTAATACATGCAAGGCGAGGGGGCAGCAATGTCACCGTCGTACGGGTGCGTAACGCGTATGCAACCTACCTTCAACTGGGGGATAGCCCGGGGAAACCCGGATTAATACCGCATAACACATTTATATCACCTGATATTTATTGTTAAAGATTTATTGGTTGAAGATGGGCATGCGTTCGATTAGCTAGTTGGTGCAGGTAACGGCTCACCAAGGCGACGATCGATAGGGGAGCTGAGAGGTTGATCCCCCACACGGGCACTGAGATACGGGCCCGACTCCTACG
>NZ_AUAS01000036.1 GCF_000428845.1 Dyadobacter alkalitolerans DSM 23607
TGGCACATGTAAACATTACTGCCAGTGAAACGGGCGGCAATACCGGCAGCTGCGGGCAGTTGACGAATTATTTGGAAAAGGAAAACCAGAAGCTGGGCAAAAAAGAGTTATGGTTTGACCAGGTGCGTGATGATATCGGGCCTGACCAGGTCAAAACCGGGATAGATCAGAACGTAGCCAAGCTTAAAAAGGCAGAAGCTAAATTTTACCTGATCAATATCAGCCCTTCCGGAAAGGAGCTTGACCATATTGGCAATGATCCTCAAAAGCTGAAAGCGTTTGCGCGTGAAGTGATGAAAGAGTATGCAGGGAATTTCAATAAAGGGCTATCTGATAAGGATATCATGTATTATGGCAAAATTGAATACAACCGGTATTACACCCATGAAGATCCGGAAGTAAAGCAGGGCCTCCGTCAACGTGGGGAAGCGAAGGAGGGCAATCAGATGCATGCGCAGTTGATCGTGAGCCGCAAAACGGCAGACAATGGCCGGCTGATCAGCCCGATGACCAACCACCGGGGGAGCAACGCCGGGCACAGCCAGAAATTTGGGCAGTTTGACCGGCTGGATTTTACAGAGCGCTGCGAGAAAGCTTTTGACCGAACGTTTGGCTATGAACGTGAGCTGAGCGAAACGTTCCAATACCGGAAGGTGATGCTGAACGGGACAGCGATGCAGCGTGCCGATATAATTGTGGCCGAGCGGAGCCAACAGGCCAGGCAAGCCAAAGAGCAGGGTCAGGCTTTGGGGCAAAACAAAAGGGAAAATAAAGAGATTGTGCAGGAGCCGGAAATGAAACCCAGGCATGGGCAACAGAAAAAGCCCGGTTTCGGGCACGGCATATAGAGATCTTTACTTGCCAGGTTAGACAAGAAAATACCCTTCTGACATAATCGGAAGGGTATTATAATTATTCACAGTTTATAATGCGTTTAGGCCATTATGCCAGTTGTGATTATTTGTTAACCACTATTTTGTGTGTAGAGAGTTCGCCGTTTAGCCGGGTTATTTTTATAATGTACATTCCTTGTGCAAGGTCCTTGATATCAACCGTACCATTGCCAGTTGAAAATGACGCCGACTGATATACTGAGCGGCCATTAAGGTCACTTATAACCATTTCCCTTACATTGGCATAATCCTTGATATTGAGCTTGTCGGAAGAAGGGTTTGGATAAACAGATAAATCTGATGGGCTATCATCAAAATTAATACTGCGGATACGGCTATATGCAAACGTTTCGTCGTTGTCCACCATTTTTAACCGGTACAGGTTTTCTCCGTGCGACGGACCGCCGCTTGCACGTGCGTAATGAGCATATTGGTAATCCCTCAAAACCTTACTTTCACCGTAAGATTCCACGATCCCAATCTTGTTCCAGGTCTTGCCATTGATGCTGTGCTCTACTTCGAAACGGTCACTGTTGGTTTCAGCCGTAGTAGACCATTTTAATTGCGCGGCCTGCCCTTCTTTTGTAACATTGAAGCTGATCAAGGTAACCGGAAGTGGGACTGCCAGTGCGGCAAACGTATAAGCGGTATAAGTATCAGGTACAATAGCTGCTGTTGTCGTAATAGACCCGGCCGTCAGGTCGCTTGTACCGCCTAAGACCGAGGTTGCGTCCATTTTCGAATCAATAGCCACCCATTGCGTCCCGTTCCATCCGACTATGGTCAGTTTGTTAAGCTGGCTGCCTGTAAGTGTTCCAATTGCGCTGCCGGCATCCCACGTCAGAGTGAGCGGGGTTGTGCTGCTTCCATCAATATCCCAGTATTCTACCGTGCTTACCACATCGACATTGGGTCCCATGCTGCTGGTTGCAAATGGTCCACCCGAAGGGAGTGCTGTATAATCGGCTCCGGTAAAAAGATTGCTGGTAGTCGCAGTATTAGGGTCTGCATGAAAATATGCTCCCATAATTCCATCTCCAGAAGCAGCGAACTGGCCCAGGTTGCCATTATCTCCGACGGGAAAGATAAATTGTCCGGTACCATACTTTCGTACGTAACCGTCCACATACCCCGCATCAGATGCGTTTGTTGAAACAAGGTTGGCACCTGAAAAATTAAGGACCCCAAAGTTGCCTGCCTCACGCTGGGTCAGTATTACACCCGGCTGTGCACCGCCGCCGCCGGTTGCAAAGTTGTGGTCGCTAAAAAAGGTCATTTGGGCACCACCAAAAATGGTCGTGTTACCCTGGCTCCCTTCCTGCGCCCGGGCTAAAAAGGCCAGCAGAAGCAGCGCCATAGCAATTAATGCTGTGGTCCAGTCTCTGCTTCCGGAAGAATTGTTATATGTTTTCTCCATTGTTCCGTTTTGTTTATGTGTAAATAGCATTTGAGGATAACCTGCTCTATTTACTAACAGACCCGGACAGTGAAGAGGCCGAACTCGCTGATTTTGCATTCTCACCTGCGCTTAACAAGCGCTCAAGCTTGCTTACGCGCTCGTTAAGTTCTGCACTCAGCTGTGCTTTTTCGCTTTTCAGGGATTCTACTTCCTGGCTGAGCTCCTGAACGGATTTTACCAGCATAGGAATAAGTTTACTGTAATCTACCTGCCAGGGGTTATTTTTAGCATTGGAGCCGCCTACAGTAACTGCTTGCGGGTATATTTTGTGTAATTCCTGGGCCAGTACCCCCGTAGAAAGTGATTTGGTTTGATCTGCTTTGAAGTTATAATCGTACACTTTGACTGCCTTCAATGCTTCCAGCCCGAACTTTGAGGTACGGATGTTTTCTTTCAGGCGTTGATCGGAAGTGACACTATACTGTACCCCGGACCCGTCGTAGTTAACCGAGCCGACAGTAGTGCCACCTACCTGGAAGCCTTGAAACCGCTGTCCACTGACAGCGCCAGCAGGCTTGCTAAGATACAGCGAAGCACCAACTCCGGCACGTTGTATACCCACGTATGCATCACCAGCTGGATTGGTAGTCACTTCTAAACCATTCATATTGGATGTTCCTATCCAAGCACTACCAGTTTGTGCGCCAGTACCTGCCATGATTTTGGTTGTCCCACGAACATCCAGCTGGGATTGTGGCGCTTCATTGTTAATACCTATAAAGCCATATGAGCCCGTTTGTCCTGACATCACAAAGGCATCCGGAATCAGGGTCGAATTAAAATCCATTACCTGCAACCTAATATCGCCTAAGGTATTCGCTCTTAAAAAAGCATATTTGTTTTGCTCAGCATCCACAGCATAACCCAATACAGCACGTCCGCCATTGACCATGATACTAGCAGGCGTGTTAAAATTTGAGCCTCCCATTGGCTCAAAACGGGCAATAACATTAGACGCTATAACATTAGTCTCATTTTCGACCGCCTCGACATGAAGTGTGCTAAAGGGTGCTGTGGTGGTGCCGATGCCCACACGACCGGATTTCATCACGACAGTGTGCCTGTTACTAACTCCTTCCACATCCAGATTGGAATTGGGGGTAATCGTTGTCGGGTTTGTACCGATTTTCACCTGTGCGAAAGCGTTTGACGAACCGAGAAGGATTCCCGCCCCAAGCGTAACTGCGTAAAATGCTTTTGGTAGTAGTTGTTTTGTTTTCATAAGAAGACATGTTGAAAAGTTTATGTACTGGTATAAGGGTGGTATAGTATGAAAACCCTATAAAGCATGAATATCGTAAAATACTTAGAGTGTTAAAAAATTATTTTGATATATAATGGAATAGTAATACTAATTATATTACGAATAATTTTATGAACTAGCAGGGAGTATTAAGTCTAGCTTTAGTGGAAGTGAAGATATAACCGGATGCGCTTTTAAAATAATTTGGAATAATCTAGGTTAAAAGATACTGAGACCATTTAAAAATGCAACCTCCTGCACCTTCCTATGGAACCGATAAAACAGGAGAAAACCCAGAAACCCGCCGGTGCGTTTTTATAACCCTTTTTATGTTAAATGACGGAACACAGAACAAGGGGGTGCCGGCCGGTTGGGCGAAGTTCTTGGTTTTGTACAAGGTTTGGTCACTTTTTCCATTATGTTCCGGAGCAGCGGCCGTACCAGGTGCAGCGGTCTTCAGCCATCATTTACTGTTCTATGGCCTGGGAAAACTAATAATTCAAAAGCACTTGTAAAAAATATCTTTCATTAATTGGAGATACCCACCATACTCACTGGGCTTGCAAATAAACTTCATTGCTCCCGAAGTCAAAGCAAGTTGTTTCAATTCATCTCGATCACTAGTTGAGATAAGTATGGACCTTAAATGTTTAAAATCGGAGTCAGCATAAACCGCTTTTAGAGTTTCAATCCCATTCATGATTGGCATATTCATATCGATCAAGATCAGGGCATTTTTGATGTTTTTGTCCAGAATATCTAATAGCTGTCTACCGTTTGAAGCATAGTGAACGTCAATATTAAGCTGCAAATCGGATATTACCTCTCGCATAAGAAAAAGGTCATCTTCATCATCGTCTACAATGTATATGGTTTTTTTGCAAGACACGTTGAGAGGTTATATTGATGAATATGAACAAGAATTTTTAAGCAGCAATCTTTAATCTCAATTAGGTTAGCGCCGTTAAACGGGGATGGAAAGGAGCGTTTTTTCGTAGTCCGACTTGACTGCGGTGTGCATCTTTTCAATTTTCATCACTTCATGAAGAAACTTGAGCTTTTCTTCGGCAGGTAGTTGCAAATAAGCCTTTAAGACTTTTAAAGTGTTTGTTCTCATAGTTTCTCTATTAGGTTTCTAATTAATTCAGGCCGTAAAATACAGTGGTATTTTTGTCTAAAACCGAGAAAAAACATTATAAAGAGGTGTTTAAAGATAGTAACTATTACTGGTTATCAAGATAATAGGCCGGATGATTTTAGTCTGAGCAATATTACCAGTCACAAAACGTCCCTTTCAAGAGACTTGTGCCGGCGGCCGCCACGCGCGCTAAAACCCTCGCAAAAGCGGCTTAAATAGCCATCTCAACAATCAATGTACCACTTTAAGACGCGGAATTGAGTTAGTAAAACTTACTGTTAGTGCAACACTATGAAACATGTTGTAAATTGTGACAAAACAACAGCGTGCAACATGGCTAAAATAAGCATATCCGAAGCATCTAGATTAACCGGCAAAAACCGAAGCACACTGCACCGACATATCAAATCTGGCAAATTAAGCAAGATAATGGATGGCGATACTCCGGTAATAGATACGAGTGAGCTAGCTAGAGTGTACCCATCATTCAAAGCGCCTGTTGCGGTACAACATGGTGCAGTGGTGTTGCAAAAAAATAGTATGCAACTGCTTGCAACAGGGGGTAAAACAGTTAATGCAACAGCAGAAATAGAGCTCTTACAGCTCAAATTGCAGCATGCCGAAGAAAAGATCACCGTCGAAGAAAATCGCCGTCGGGAGTCTGAGCACCGTGAGCGAGAGGCTAGGGAAGAGATTAGCCGTTTATTAAATATTATTGAAAAGCAGACCTATCTATTGACAGCTGCACCAGGGCAAGAACTGCCGAAGGAAGGGGTTCCGGAAAAACAGTCAAAAAAAGGATGGTTGCGGAGATTATTTAATTAGCCAGTGATTAATCCATAGCAGCCTTGCCGACACGAACCCACACCGCATTACAATATTTAGCCTTGTCTTGGATCTCCTTTCCCTTGAGTTGCCAGTCATAAAGTAACTTATTTGCCCCCTCCATTCCGATCACTTTTGCATAGCGAACTATATTTGCATCCGTCACCATCCATGCGCGTAGTCTTAAAAGTACGTTTTTATGTGCGTCAGAGAATTCAAACCAATCTTCTGGGACATTCTTCGCGATCACGTTTTTAAGGTGGAATTCAAGCGCAATTACAGGCTTGCGACCTCGGGCATGAGAGCTGGAATCCTGTATAGTTTTAAAAGTGAAAGCTAAATCTGTGCTATCTAATTCTTCAAGAGGTTCAGAAAGAGTTTTTTTTATCAAATCTGTTGTGTCAGGATATTTTCCATCGCAATCCATGAGTTTTCTAAATTCCGCAATGGACACCACCCATATTCCTGTATCCTTAAAAGCAGCTAGTAATTCAAACATTCGAAGACTATACCAACTTGAGAAATGCATATAATGCTTTAATTCATAGGTTGTATAATGGGCAATCTCTATGAAGTATGGCTTTAAAATAGGATTAAGAACAACAGTAATAGTGCCATTTTCATATTTACAGTTTACGTCGGATGTATTGAGTAAATGCCTTACCTCAAACCTTTTCTTCTCAATGTCCTCGAGTAACCAATGTAGCTTAGCAAGCTCAACAAATGCATTCTTGATTTTTGTGTAAGAATCAGTGTCGGTATTAGGTACAATGGTTGAAACGTGCATTTGGTAGTAAGGACGCAAATCAGAATCATCATCTTTTATCATAGCCATAACGTTGGCCATAATTCTCTTGGCATAGACAGAGACCTTCTTCTGCCGAGCAAAAGTTACGTTCCAATGCTGTTTAGCATACTTTTTGACATCACTTTCATTATAAATAAGCGGCAGTGTCATTTGCGCAACACCTCTCTTGTCTTTCACTTTAACCTTCTTCATGGCCTTAATCCAGTTTCAAAATGTAAATATAAAGAATTACCAGACTTGTATAAATACAAATCTGATAATTCCTGACCAAAAGTCCGTTTATTTCCTATTAATAAACAGACTTATAAAATAGTAAGGCGTTTAATTCCTGACCAAAAGTCTGTTTATTCAGTATTTAATAAACAGACTTGTAAAATCATAAGGTTTGATATTCCTGACCAAAAGTCGGTTTATTCATGCCGTATCCTGACCAAAAGTCTGTTTATTCCTGACCAAAAGTCTGTTTATTCAAGAAGTACCTATAGTAAACTATATTGTTTTACTACTATATAGTTTGTTGGCAAAATTTCAAGGTTTTAAGAGTAATCAATTTGGTTTTCCACCCGCTCCTTCGGCTTGCGTCGCTTTGCGCACGCTATTTTCTTTGAGAGGGGTGATTGGGAAATTTTCAATTGGATTCTGGTGTGAAAACAAAACAAAAACCTCCGGATGGCTAAAAGCTAAACTGGCGCGCGTCAACTAAATGTTTAGTTGACTATTGTGGAGTTGATTTAATTGAACCCTATCTATCAGGGGCAAATAGGCTGGTTTGATGTTTCGATGGGGAAATGGTATTTTTGGAAAAAAAAGAGGTTAGCATGGTCGACGTACATCCACAGTATATTAACGATACCAAGGGCAACAAGTCGTTGGTTGTCCTGCCAGTGCAGGAGTTTGAATCCCTCATGGAAGAATTGGAGGAGTTGGAAGACATCCGCCTGTATGATGAAGCCAAAAAAGAGGATACTGGGGAACGGATGCTTTTTTCTGATTATCTAAACAGCAGGAAAGCGAAGAATGTCTAGCTATACCATAGTCTTGGCCCCCAAAGCCCAAAAGCAGTTAGACAAGTTTTCAGATCACATTGCTACCCCAATCCTGGAGGCCATTGCCAATTTAGCCGAAGACCCTCGCCCCCTGGGTTGCAAGAAGTTGAAAGGGCGGGACGGGTATAGGATCAGGACAGGCAATTACCGCATCATCTACGAAATTTTTGATACAGATTTAATCATCGACGTTGTTGCGGTCGGTCACCGAAAAGATATTTACGAATAATCTGCCGTGTGAACCAGGCTAAACATTCAAAAAACAGAAGTAAGACAGATATAGAACAAATTTGAGTCGGCTAGTCCCAGTAAACCCTTGGTATGCCCTTCATAACATAGGGTTCTTCGTAAGCCTTATCACCTTGTATCTCAATAACCCCTTAAAACGGCAATCTTTCTCAATTTTCTTATCCCATCCTGTTGTTCTTTTTTAGAAGCAAGAAGAAATTACGCTGTGCGATAATTCATTCTTGCTCTGCGAGGCTAAAATATTGATATTCAATCTATTATATGTTTTTTTATACTGCGATTAGTATAGCTTGAATATATTTTACTGATTAAAGTTGCCTATTTGGCCTTAAATAGCTTATTTGAGTATATCAATTGATATATTGAGCTATGGAAAAAAAGTATAACAAGTCAGTCCGTTTTACAGAGGCAACCGATGAGAAATTCGGCAAAATCGCCGAGAAGCTGGGGCGCAGCAAGCAGGACCTGCTTGCTGAAATGGTCGACTATTTCTATAAATCCAAGAAAGACCCGGCAGACCTGAGCGACGAGCTGTTAAAGAAAGAGCTGGGGCAGGGCATCAACCGGATCATTAGTTTCATCAAAGTCCAGGAAAAGGATATCCTGGCACCGATGCTTGCCGAGCATAAGATACAGGCCGAGCAGGTCAAGGGGTTAGGCAGCCAGTTTGAAGCTTTCTTTGAAATGCTTCCGGAGGGCAAGATGCGGGGCGAGTTTGTGAGCCTGGCCACAGAAATGCTCAGGTCTTTCAATGGCAGCAAAGAGGTACTTTTAGAGGTACAGAAGAACCAGAGGGAGGTCTATGCTCTGCTAAGGGGGAAGGAGCGATTACAGGATCATTATATCAAGATTCTGGAAAACTACATACAGGTCCGGGATGGTCTGAATTCTTTGACACAGTCCAAACTGATCAGAGATCTTCAGGACGAAACCCGCCGCCAGCTTAAAATGATTTGATTATGGCACATGTAAACATTACTGCCAGTGAAACGGGCGGCAATACCGGCAGCTGCGGGCAGTTGACGAATTATTTGGAAAAGGAAAACCAGAAGCTG
>NZ_AUAS01000037.1 GCF_000428845.1 Dyadobacter alkalitolerans DSM 23607
TGTATGTACCCCGTTTTTCAGACAGCCATTTGTTGTTGTATTTCCTTTTTCAGCAGCAAGTCTTTCCATTCAAAAGGCGTCATATTGCCGAGTCCTTCATGAGGTCTTCGGTGGTTATATTCATCAATCCATTCTGCGGTCAATCGCCTGACCTGGTCTAGGTCGAAGAACAAATAAGCATCTAGTACTGCTTCT
Organism: Dyadobacter alkalitolerans DSM 23607; assembly: GCF_000428845.1. Lineage (GTDB taxonomy): Bacteria > Bacteroidota > Bacteroidia > Cytophagales > Spirosomataceae > Dyadobacter > Dyadobacter alkalitolerans. The sequence goes on from NZ_AUAS01000037.1 coordinate 196, forward strand.
CGATAAAGCCGATTAAATCGTTCAATAAAACCGTTCTGCGTGGGTTTTCCTGGTTGAATAAACCGTGTTTCGATATTTCTATCAGCACACCAAATTGCAAAAGTTTTCGATGTGAATTCTGGTCCGTTGTCCGACCTAATCGCTTTCGGAAAGCCTTTACTCAGCCCAATCCGTTCCAAAACCCTGGTAATTCGCTTCGAGGACAACGAAGTATCAATCGCCAGGCGACCCTGCTCAATGGCCAAGGCCTCACGAGAGCAATCATCGATCACGTTGAACGTCCTGAATTTACGATTCCCAATCATAGAATCACTCATAAAGTCCACGCTCCAAGTCTCATTCACCTGCGCAGGCTGAACCAGCGGTTGTTTAACGCGATCAGGTAATCGGCGTTTACCTTTTCGCCTCTTATTAAGCTTCAAAACTTGATAAATGCGGTGAACTCGCTTATGATTCCACAGCTTACCAGATCTGCGCAGGTAGGCAAAAAGTTTCCTGAACCCGTATGAAGGGTGTTTAAATGCCAAGTCTTGCAACGACTCTATCACCTCAGAATCATCTCTCTTACTGCTGTAATAGTATTGAGAACGAACGAGGTTAACAATTTTACAGGCTCTGCTCACAGCGATGTTGTGCTCTCGAACAATCTCCTCGGTCAATTCCCTTTTTGCGGCAGAGCCCAGCCCTTTTTTGCGAACAGCTCTTTAAGTATTTGATTATCTAGGCTCAGATCGGCAAACATCTTTTTCAAGCGTGAATTTTCTTCCTCCAAATCTTTCAGGCGTTTAACGTCTGAAGCTTCCATGCCGCCATACCGGCTCTTCCAATTGTAAAAAGTGGCTTCGGAAATGCCATTCTGCCTGCAAATCTCCTTGGTTGGAATGCCGGCTTCCTGTTGTTTGAGGATCGAAACGATCTGTGTCTCGGTGAATTTGGTCTTTTTCATCAGTTTAAAATTAAGTGATATTCTCTAATTTCAAACTGTCTGTGCTTACGGGATACTTACAAGGAATCCAACTTACCCTTTTTTGCCTGGATTCCAAAGTACAAAATGTGCTGAGTCGGTAAAATGAACTTCATCCAGACGTCCTTACCATACTCTAGGGCTTTATCCTTATGCCCCGCAACTGTAAGTCTCTGAAAGCCAAGTTGTCGAAAAAGCGGCAACAGTACTTCCATAATTAGTTCATCCTCGGAGGCATTAAGCAGATACTTAACAAGAAGATTTCTTCTTGATGTCTCCGAAGACGACAGCGGTCTATGAGGATTGGAAATGGACTTTCCAACGGCGCTTGCTTTTGGAATCAAAGTAACCCTAATTATCTCCTGATCATCCAAGTGAGCAGTGACTAAGTTAAATAATTGAACGAGTTGTTCTTCAATGCTAGAAGCTTTGTTTCGTATGGCGATGAAACGCGCTACGTCGACTTCTAGATAGATTGTATATGTGTACCTGCCACCATTCCAACTGTCGTAGCTAGTTTGTCGTATTGAAACCTGTGAATTTATAAGTAGGTCTGTCAACTCATCCGATTTGTCAGCTTTAACAAGTTCAGTTACTGTATATATTATATATTTAAATTCCTCAGAATCATCAATCATATCATAAAACTGTTAGGTTACTGTAAGTGTAATTGATGGTATTATTGAAATTGGTAACATCCGTAGTACTCAAAGTTCCCAACTACTTAAATTAGATTATTTTCCTTTTAAATTGAAATTATATATCTTGACTGGTAGACAACATAAACAGCTCTATATGAGGATTCCTTACCCAAAAATCGTCATTGAACCAGGATTGAGATGATTCATCCCTTAGGCCAGTTACTTTCGGTTCTCCACCGTTCGTTTTAAATATTAAATATTCCACTTGCTATATTTTTTAACTGACACATTGGTTATGCAACACTGAGAACACTCATGAAAGTTTCTGGTAAAACCCAATTCCACGCGAACAGTTCTTTAACAAATGGCATAAAACACAACGACTATCATCAGAAACATATAATATTACATATAAAAACAACTACAAAATGCGTCATATTCTAAATAAGGTAAAAATATGTTCCAACATAGTCACCTATATAAGTTACTCTCAGATCCAGCAATACTTTGTCCCCGATAATTGTGATATCACGAAGGATGGGGTACACCTTCAAAAAGATCCCAAGATCTTAATTCGGTCATTTGATTCAGACAGCCTTACATTTGTAAATTACCAGAATGTCAATCGGTTAACAAAAAACATATTCTATGTTTGGGGAGTAAAATCTACTTGGCGACCTGGAAAAGATAATTGGGAACATGAGTATTCTAACGTGGCAATCATTAATTCAAATAACACCATCGACTGGTATTATGTGAACACAAAGACTGTAACCATTGATCTCAAAGATGTCAACAATCTAAAAAATAAGCTATCAATACTTAACTCATTATATCAGATTTTTCCAAAATCACATAATCTAAATCAGCTTTCTAACTGGGATTTTAATCGAGCAATAATAGACTATGATAATTTAAAAACTTCCAAAATTGATTTTCAATTCAAATTTGACGAAATAATTTCACTATCAAAATACGCAATGCTTCTTTTGCTACGAGAAATTATATTTTACAAAATAGATCTTATTTTCGCTAAAAATGAACGGACAATAAAGGCAGGATCACTCCTACAATTTAAATATGACATAACAAATGTGACTCTGTCAGGAACGTACGCTATCGACAACTGTGAAATTTATATTGTGACAAATGAGGAACGGCTTATAATTTTCGGTCCGATTAACGAAATTTTCGATTCCCCTTTTATTTTCATGTTACCAATAGGTTATATTAAATTATCTATCATAGATATTATAAATAAATATGAAAGTTTCTATAAAGAAGCAATTGTACAAAAAGAACAAGAATTAGCTGAGTTAAGTAGACGGAAAAAAGAAAAAGAGGATGATGATGAATACCCCTGGTAAAGGAGTCTAACCGTTACATGAGAGAACCGTCATTTGGGGTCAGAAGCATTCAGGAAATGATCGTTATAGTCACCGATACCAGGATCGCAGGCATGCAGTAGACCAAAACGGACTTTGTTCTTAAATAAAATGTTTTGATTATTTTAGATTATAAAACTCTTAACATAAAATAATGAGTCCTAAAAAGAGGTCAGCTAGATGGTTCAGGATTATTGTAGCCTTTATAAATATTAGTCTTGGATTCTCTGCAATATACCAAAGTGTATCTGACAGCAGTGTATGGAGAAAATTAGCCGATTATATTTTTAGGGCTTGGACAGAATATTAAATACTAGTTAATATAGTTGGTATTTGTTTGATATTTACCTTGGGGTATTTTCTCAATGCTTTTAAACGAACAAACCAAAAGCTTTATGGATTGACAGAAATTGTTCTCTCAATAACTGTTTCAATAGGTTCAATCAATAGATATATGGAACTTCGGACAGAAAACAACAATCTTCAAAACTCACTAGGTCATTTAATCCCTTTTGTAACGGCGGTATATTCACCCAGCGTGGATTTAACAACTATTTTGACGGTAGGGATAAGGAAAAGCTTAAAAATAAATCATTAGAAAAGAATTGATATATTGCTGCATTAGGGCAATTCCATTTGATTTACGCTTACTTTGGGAAGTGGTATTATTTCTGATCAAGAAGCTTTTTCTTTTCAGCTGAATATTCATCCTCTGAGAGAATGCCCTTGTCATGAAGATCCTTAAGTTTTTTTAGCTGATCGTATTTGTCCGATTTTGCATGTACTGAACTCTCTCCTTTACAATTCTCTATTTCACAAGTGGCTATGGCATTTTCAATATCCATAGTATAATTTGTTATATTTCCGCCTCCAATTATAAATATTACGCTCTTATACCGCTTAGAATCATATTTCTTAAGTTTTTTGAGGGTAACGATTCGCCCAGCATTTGCGGCAGGTAACCTATTAGCTTCTGAGTTTGTTGAAATGGCCCAACCACCAATATTTACATATACAAGTTTCCCATTTGTGTCAGAGCCACGAGCAAGCTTAATTCGTCTCCTATTTTGTAGGTTCTACCGTTAGACGCAGTAAATTCTTCAAGTTGCTCAGCATTTTGCGCTCGAATCGAAGTGATGGCAAGTGTGAATACTATAAGTAAATAAATTTTTCTCGTTTCGGGGGAATGCGTTAAAACACAAATATACTGATAATTCATATTTCAAAAATGCAACTACATTACTCTTCACACATAGATTAATAAAAGCCATAGTTAGCCTCATAAGCTTATATAATCGATTTTATGGTAAGTGAGAATATACACAACAAGAGGGAAAGGCCGATTGGTGAAAGTTATCGAAATAGTACAAGGAGAAGTCATTCATCCCATTGCGTTCCTGATCCGCTGCTGCACCAGGTAAAGCCGTCTCGCGAAAGGAGGGTTTTGAGAGATTGACCGATTTGTTCGGATAATGGTCTTCAGTTAAATGACAAAGAAAAAGGAGAAAAGTAATTTATTCAGTGGGGAAAATGCTAGTTGCTCGACTAATCGAAACGTACCAACGTGCAAAAGCGGCTTTTCTGAGATGCCAACTTCATACGTAACAAGGTTTGCTTTAAAACGAGCCGTTACCGTAGCAATGGAAACGGCAAATTCGTCGCTTTCGTAGTAATTGGCTACGACATTTCCATTTTCATCGTCGTTTGTCTCCGACAGTTTGAACTTATCCAGTTTGATCTGATTTTCAGAACGTTAAATTTTTCAACCACCGGCGTGCAATATGATACGGAGATTTCTTTGAAGTTTGGAAAGCCGATTTTGTTTTAACCTTATAGTTAACATATTCCAGGGCGTCACCCTGGCCTTTTATATAATGGTAAATTTTGATATTTCTGCCGTCTTCAAATTTTTTGTTGTAAACTTTAAAAAACTGGTAACCCTTCGACGTCCAAACTTGATGTATTCGTTTGGCTATGAGACGATTTTTAGCAACGGTAGTGATTTTGGCGTTGCCCGTCATGGGCTTTTGTCAAGATTTCGGATTGAAATAACTGGTCGAGTTGACCGAGGAAGATTACAGCCACTTCGAAACAGAGGCGACAACGCATAAAGATAAAATGCAACGGCACTATAATTAATGTCTGTTTTTGTAAATTAAGATTAGATAATGTCTCGGAATCATGATCAGAATTATTGTTGCGCTCGCAAAAAATATCCAATTACGAGCGAAAGTAACGTAATGATTCAATTCTAACTCGTTGAAAGGGAGATTAGTTTAATTATTACTTAGAATATATTGGGTATTCTTGATTGATTACTGGGCTTATAAACATGCTATTAGGAACGTAGTATTTCGTGCCAGTGTGCTTATCTTGATAAACTATGTATACTCCAATATCGCCCAATGACGTTTTGAGTGCTTTTGCGCCGAGATTATTCAAGACGCGCTCCTTTGATATTCCTTTGTCAAAAATCTTATAGTAATCGTTTGTATTTGAGTGGATTAACATAAAAAAAACTGGGCTAGAAAACCCAAGGTATTTCATTTTTGCTGTACTATTTTCTTGAGAAGCTTTTTGAACATCTGAATCATTAGTATAGAAATAGCTATTGTCCGTTTTTGAATATAGATAGTATCGCATATAATTCTCGTCATCCATATCATTTTTCAAAATATCAAATGTGACATAGTCATTTTCAGTCAACCTTTTCCCAGATATATTTGATAATGAATATGACACAATTTTTGATTTCATAGCCTTGTAAGTACAATTTGTATTTGATCGGTCAGTACTGAAATTGCTAGGTATAGTGACAGAATTCAATTCCGAAGTAGCATAAGTATAAGCCTTATAAATATCTGTTTCCGTTAAAATCATCTTATTAACAATATTATTAAATTTGGAGTTGTCTGTATAGTCTAATGGCTTACCATTCAATTCTGTATTGATATAGTTCGTAAACTCCTTAGTGATTTCTGCATATTCCCATGGTGAATACTGTTGAAGCAAAATACTTGCTAAATCTTCTATTTTGTGTATTCGCTCTTGCACCCATTGTACCCTTGAATCAAATAACCTTTGCTTTCTAACTACCACATTATTAAGTAGTTGTAGGTTGTAAGGAGGAGTGTACTCAGATGGTGTATATTGCGGCACATTACGATAAGAATCAGGAGATGGCGTATATGTTGAATTTTCAAGGCTTTTTAACCGCTGTAAATCGAGACCAATTTGGAAACCTCTATTATATCCATCTTGGTAGTTAGTATTACTTTCACCAAGTTTAGGGAAAGGCGTTAATGGTGGCAAGGATGGCAGGCAACCGGCCCCTTTTTTATAGCAATTACCTTCCCCAAATCCAACTTTAAATCCCTTTGAAAAATTACTTACTTGTCCACTTACGAATAGACATTTAACTGATAAACAGAACATTAGCAGAACTGTCCATGATTTGTAGTTAGGCATAATACATATTTTAGATCGTTTAACCATCTAATTAGTTTTAGACAAATTGAAATCTATTAATTTCAATGGGATTGGCTTCAAACTCCTGCTCAGCTTTCCGAAGATCATATCCTCTTTGCATTCTTAGCCAGAAGTCCGCCTTCCCCCCAAAAGCTTTAGAGATTCGAATCGCAATATTGGGAGTAATAGCTCCCCTCTCATTGATGATCTTAGATAGTGTTAATCGAGACACATGCAATAGTTCGGCAGCGTCTCCAACGGTCAAATTAGCAGGAGAAAGAACATCCTCTCTTAAAATGCTTCCCGGATGTACATTAATGCTTCTATGTCTTTTCATTTTTCAAATATTAATGATAGTCTATAAAATCTAAATCGTAAGCCGCCCCTTGTTGGTTATCGAACTTGAAAATGATACGCCAATTGCCTGAAATATCCATAGCCCAAAAATCTTTTAAATTACCCTTTAAAGGATGTGGGCGTAGGAAAACTAAGTCTTGCAAATCATCAGGTACTACTTCCAAATCATCAATAATGGACATTACCCGCTCAATCTTAGACATCATATTTGGGGGAAGCTTACTCTTATCACCTTTTGTCCAAAATACCTTCAAGCCCTTGTGTTTAATTGAGACGATCATCCGTAAGAGTCCAGCTGTATACTGCTAATATACAGTATACGATTTTAAGAAGCAAGGGATTTTCGCAGAACTTATTAATCACCTAGTATCCCATATGCTACTGAAATCGGTTGACAGTTAGCCGGTTTTCAAGTATCCAGCCGGGTATTGGACATTTCCAAAACGGATTTTTTTGTACGGATACCATTTCAAAGGGAGGGGTCCTGTCCGGTGATGCGCTTGATGGGGAGTCAAATAGCCTAGCGATGCATGGGGCCGCATGGCGTTATAAGTGTTGATGGCTTTCTCGATCGCCTCATATGCGGATGAAAAAGAAAGAAAACCCCTGATGCCAAAGTCCCCCTTCAGCGTGCGGAAGACGCGTTCGGCCATCGCATTTTCATTGGGGTCGCCGCTTTGTGTCATGCTGATGGTCACGCCGTTATCTCTGAGCCGGTCAACATATTTCCATGAGCAGTACTGGACGCCTCGGTCGGAGTGGTGGATCAGTGGTTTCTCCGTTTTCCCTCGTGCTAAAAGCGCCATGTTCAAAGCCCGCACCGAGCCCTGGGCCTCCATGGTTTTATCCAGGTGCCAACCGACAATTTTCCGCGAGTAAGCATCCATGATTACCGACAGGTAAATGAAATTTGAACCCAATGGGATATAAGCGGCCGCCGCGCGGTCATGTCACTAACCCATAGCATATTGGGCCGGTTAGGAACCACGTTTCTGGC
>NZ_AUAS01000038.1 GCF_000428845.1 Dyadobacter alkalitolerans DSM 23607
CCGAACAGAGAAGTTAAGCCCAGAACCGCCGATGATACTTGGATCAAACCTGGTAAAGTAGGTAGCCGCCACAATAACATTTAAAGACCATCTCACAAGGAGGGTCTTTTTTTGTGCTTAAGCGCCATGTTTAGGGTGTCCTGCCCTCAAAAGTACCGATTTCAAAGATCCTTTTCGGATTAGCTTTTTTGACCAAATTGCTAATGACCTTCAATTCGAATTCTGTCGTATGCCCAAACCCACATTCATATACGCCTTCGTAAACAGCCGAATCATTACTGAATAACTCAAACACATCGGTTTTGGGAATAATTTATGGATCGACCGGCGTATGGTTGGCTGACTGCTTGTTAAGGTATACGTGATAAAGAGACAGCAGTGAGGTTCGTCGATCAGATCTAGTCATTCCCACCGTGAGCGTACTACCAACGACGTAAGACGCCCGCATACAACCGAAAGTCATCCATTAAGTCTTTCGTATGAGGAAAATTTGAGTTTGAAAAATCTTGAAAGAAATCTGACAAGCAGCGTTTTAAGTAAAAAGCCAAAGCCTGCGGCTTTTTAATTAGTGCTAACATCAGAATTATGGAGATTGCTTCGGTCAATGTAACAGCAAGTAAGAAGGAAGTGGGCAATGTCAGAAGACTTGCTTCAATGGATGCGCTCCGCGGCTTTGACATGCTTATGATTTCCGGGGGCGGTGCTTTTATTTTTCTGTTGGGTGGTAAAACGGGTATTAATGCCGTAGACGCAATTTCAGCGCAATTCATACATCCTGAATGGCACGGATTTGCATTCTATGATTTTATCTTTCCCTTGTTCCTGTTTCTAGCCGGCACATCGCTGGCGTTTAGTGTAACGGGAGCACTAGCAAAAGGAATCTCGCAGTCGGAAATTTTAAGAAAGACATTCAAACGAATGTTGATATTGATCGCGCTTGGTATCCTCGATAAAAACGCCCCGATTGATTTATTTGATCCCACGCAGATTCGCTATGGAAGTGTTTTAGGAAGGATAGGCCTGGCCACATTCATTGGGGCTATTCTTTACCTGAATTTCTCTTTTACCAGTAGAATTTGGATTGCAATCTCGACGCTTATCCTGTATTACCTGGCGTTGATATTCATTCCGGTGCCCGGTTACGGCGCAGGAGACCTTTCGTTTGAGGGCAATCTTGTTGGCTGGTTTGACCGGAATTTTATGCCTGGCAAGCTGAAACAGGGCACGTATGATGAGCTTGCACTACTGACACAGTTTCCATCTATTTGTCTGACGCTATTCGGGACTATTGCTGGTGACATCCTGCTGCGCAGCCACGTTGCCATAACCAAGCTCATGCAGCTTTTCTTCTTCGGAATGGTGGGGATTGTCTCCGGCTTAATTTGGAATTTAGTTTTTCCAATCAACAAACATCTTTGGTCCAGCTCATTCATCATGCTTACCTCCGGAATGGCTTTCACATTACTGGCTATTTTTTACTGGATCATAGATGTGAAAGGCTATAAAAAGTGGGCCTTTTTCTTCCAGGTGATAGGAATGAACTCTCTTGTAATTTATCTGGCAGTCCGGTTTATCGACTTCAATGCATCCTCGAAACTTCTCTTTGAAGGGTTTTATAAGTATTCTCCCGAAAAATGGCACGAAGTATTTAATGCATTAGGAGGGTTTGTGATCGTCTGGTTTTTCCTCTATTTTCTTTACAAAAATAAAATCTTTGTGAAAGTCTAATCAGCAAGCGAGGCGCTTTTGCCAAGATATTTACCGTATTTCTTAGCTTCTGTGGCAATAGACTTAATTTTAGCCTTACTAGCTTTTTCAAAAGGCATAGCTTCAATCAAAATCTTGTCCTTTTTCAAAATTCGTTTCCAAAGCCCTATCACTTTCCCGTCCGAGACAATGGTGGGCATGAACATTCCGTTGTTTCCAGGAACGATTCTACCTGCATATTGAGCTGCCAAAATCGGCGTCCTATCCGTGTAGCCCAGCATATACTCATCAAAACCTGGTAGTAAGAATGTTGAAGAGATGGAGCTCTTTTCCGGATGCTCAGCTCCTGTCCAATAAGTTCTTCCTTCGCACTCAATCATTTCAAGAGCCGAGGAAACTGAATTTAAACCTGCTCGTGCATCGGAAATCTTCAATCCAGACCACCAGACAAAATCATGAAGCGTAGCTGGCCCATGGCTTCTGAAATAGCGCAATGCCAGTTCTGCCAATGCTTCGTTGGCTTCCAGATGCTTGGAATCAGGAACCCAGTCGTCCAGCAGCACATATGTTGGTTGCTTTTCATTGTGGACACCGTGGCATAAAACCTGCTTTTGAGCAAGATAATTGATAATATGCATGCCGCGCTGATTTACCGTTGCAATGCCTGCGTGCTCCAAAATGGCGTAAACTTCGCTCCGCATCAGCTGCTTTCCGCCTTCTAATGCATTAGACAGCAGTTCCTCGCTTCTTTTAAATGTTACGTCGTCTAATTCCAATTGCCGGTGCCGACCGGCTGATCCTGCAATTATCCGGGGCGTCAATAATTTGAGCAACCACCTTACATCATCAGCAGCGACGAAGTGCAATGTTCCCCGCATAGGCCACGTCCTGACGATCGCCTTCCGCGCAATGGCATTATCAATGTCTGATTCCGTACTTTTTGGCAGCCTCAAACCGAGTGACCATTTCGCGCCTGCATAGTCCTGCGCTTGTATAGCGCCCATCCACGCCACGACTTCCTGCGGTGTGCTCGACGGATTATGCGAGATTTGTTGATTGTAAAGGCGCAGTAATATGATTTCGTTGATGGTCATATTAAAGATATATTTCGGCCCACCGCAAATCTTCAGGTGTTGTAATTTTTATATTTTCATAAGCGCCGGGAATCAGGTGAATCGGATAGCCTGCGGCCTCCAAGACACTGGCGCAATCTGTAAACTGATCATTGTAATCGACTGCGAATGCTTGCTGCATCCAATCCAGGCGAAATGTCTGAGGGGTCTGAATCAGTTGAAATGCGGTTCTGTCCACAGCCAGATTTTTTCCGCCCTCTTCAACTTTTCTAATCGAATCTTTAAGCGGAACGCTGGTGACCGCGCTGCCTTGCTCAGCAGCTCTTGCGAAACCCGCAGCGATGATTTCCTTACTGATAACTGGCCTTACACCGTCATGTACTGCAACCAGTCCTTCATGGTCCCGAATGCTGTTAAGCCCGTTTTTTACAGATGCAAAACGGGAATCACCGCCGGCAACTAATGTGTAAGCAATTTGAAATGAATGTTCTTCACAAAGCTGTTTCCAGAATATCATCTGCTCAGCAGGAAGGACCAAAACGATTTGCAGTGCATCAGAATATTTTCTGAATGCGTGAATGGTATGCATCAGGATTGGCAGACCATTGATTTTCAAAAACTGTTTGGGAAGCTCGCTCTTCATGCGGCTTCCACTTCCTCCGGCAACTATAATGACATTTTCTTGCATAGCAGTCATAAAAAATGGTCATTTATGTATCAGGAAATCAAATCCTTGACCACAAATGACCATCTTGAATTTTTATTTAAACCTTAAATAATCAGCATCGCGTCGCCGTAGGTGAAAAATTTATATTTTTCTTTAATAGCAAGGTCGTAAGCCTTCATAACCAGATCAAAACCACCAAATGCACAAGCCGACATCAATAAGATTGACTCAGGAAGCTGAAAGTTAGATAGCAATGCAGTCGCGATTTTAAAATCGTAAGGAGGAAATACGAACCTGTCAGTCCAGCCTTCAACTGCTTTCAAATGTCCGCTCGCAGAAACAGAAGATTCCACTGCTTTTAATGAAGTCGTACCAACTGCGCAAATGCGTTTTTTGTTATCAATAGCCGCGTTGACAATGTCGGCACTGCTTTGTGTAATTCTATAATTTTCAGAATCTGTCTTGTGTTTCGTGAGATCTTCCACATCCACAGTCCGGAATGTGCCAAGCCCAACATGCAAGGTTACAGGCGCAAAATTGACACCTTTAATCTCCAAACGCTTCATGATCGCCTTCGTAAAGTGCATTCCAGCCGTAGGGGCTGCAACTGCGCCAACATGTTCAGCAAAAATTGTCTGAAAACGTTCTCTGTCCGATGTTTCAACTTTACGTCTGGAAATAATTTCCGGAGGAAGCGGCGTCTCACCTAATTCATCAACAAGTTTCATGAACGCGTCGTTGTCACCGTCGTAAAGAAAGCGGATCGTACGGCCACGTGAAGTTGTATTGTCGATCACCTCAGCAACCAGGTCGCTGTCCCCAAAATAAAGCTTGTTGCCAACACGGATTTTACGCGCAGGATCAACCAAAACATCCCAGAGACGCATTTCACGGTTTAGTTCGCGCAAAAGGAAAACTTCAATTTTTGCACCTGTTTTTTCCTTTTGACCAAACAGACGGGCCGGAAAAACTTTTGTATCATTAATGGCCATTACATCGCCGTCATCAAAATAGTTGATAAGGTCTGCAAAGGTTTTATGTTCTATTTCTCCTGTTTTACGATGAACAACCATAAGGCGGGATTCGCCGCGGTCGGAAGGATGAAGTGCAATTAAACTCTGGGGAAGATCAAACTTAAATTCGGATAGCTTCATAGCTGAATATTCTGTGAATTTCTTTAGTCGTGAGCCAAAAAAGGCAATAGTGTACTTCTTATGAAAGAAATGTTGAGGGCTGGATTACTTGCATAGTTATTCCAAATTCTGTAATTTTTATGCAATCCAACATTCCAAAAAATTAAGACCGCAAAAGTAGGCAATTTCCCGGGAAAATGCAAGAAAGGCGTCCGTTAAAGATTGTGCATGCGGCGGAGCTTCCAGAGAGAAGCTTTTTTATTTTCAGAAGCATTATTCAAGTCAGTATCAGACTGCGTTTTCTTTAACAGATGCGCACTGATGATGGCCGCTAGCAGGGCAGAGTCGCTGCTTATTTCCTCCGTCAGCATTTGAGGCTGGAAATGATTTATCACAAAGTTCGTATCAAAATTCCCCGATCTGAATGAGGGATGTCTCATCACAAATTTGCAGAAAGGCAGCGTGGTTTGCACGCCTGAAATCTGGTATTCGTCAATGGCCCGGATCATTTTCTGAATGGTTTCTTCACGGTCTGCACCGTAAGTGATGAGCTTCGCAATCATCGGGTCGTAATAGATGGGGATCTCCATCCCCTGTTCGAATCCATCATCAACCCTGACGCCATTCCCATCCGGCTTGATGTATGTATGTAATGTTCCCACGTCCGGAAGAAAATTGTTGGTGGCATCTTCGGCGTAAACGCGCACTTCGATGGCATGTCCTTTGATTGTCAGGTCGCTTTGTTTCAATACCAAAGGTTTTCCTTCCGCTATATATATCATTTGTTTTACCAAATCGACACCTGTAATCTGCTCTGTTACAGGATGTTCCACTTGCAGACGCGTGTTCATTTCCAGAAAATAAAAATTCCCCTGCTCATCCAGGATAAACTCAACCGTCCCGGCCCCATAATAGCCGCATGACCTGGCCACATCAATCGCACAGCGTCCCATTTCGGCCCTGGTTTCATTGACAATAGAAACGGAAGGGGCTTCCTCGATCACTTTCTGGTGCCTGCGCTGGATGGAACATTCTCGTTCAAATAAATGGATAATGTTGCCATGCTGATCACCCAGAACCTGAATTTCGATATGCTTGGGAGAAGTAATGTATTTTTCAATAAACACAGAGCCATCGCCAAAAGACGTTTGTGCTTCGCTAACGGCCCGGTCCATCTGTTCGTCAAAATCACTTTCGTTATCAACCACACGCATGCCTTTTCCACCGCCACCTGCGGAAGCTTTGATTAGGATAGGATAACCAATTTCCCGCGCTCTCTTTTTGGCTTCTATGCGATCGGTTATGGCCGTCTCGGTGCCAGGAACCATAGGAATGTTGTATTGGCTGGCTGCTTGCTTTGCGGCCAGCTTACTGCCCATGATCTCAATGGCTTCCGGCGATGGGCCGATGAAAATGATCCCTGCTTCTCTCACCATTTGAGCAAAGCTGGCATTTTCGGATAAAAAGCCGTAACCAGGATGCACGGCGTCGACATTAAGCTCTTTACAAACCTGAATGATTTTATCACCTCTCAAATATGATTCGGAAGAAGACGGAGGTCCAATGCAAACGGCTTCATCCGCATAACGCACGTGCGGAGACTTCCTGTCCGCCTCACTAAAAACGGCAACCGTCGCAATGTTCATTTCTCTCGCTGTACGCATGATGCGCAATGCAATCTCGCCACGATTGGCAACCAGTATTTTTTTGATTGATGACATTCAGATAGAAAGGATTATTGCAATCAATGATAGTAAGATAACAAAAGCATTCTTTAATGTGCATTACTCATGGAAGGGAAGTGCCGTCTTTTTACCGAAAAATAATTGATCTCAGCCGACAAATTTTTGGAGACATTTCACTAGTCAATTTCTCGATCAGTACATAGTAATTTGGCTTCCAGGCGACTGTTAAAAAACATTCAGTTGAGCCAGAACATTACCATGATTGTGCCTGCCTTCCGCTATTACGTACATCTGCTAGAAACCAGAAAAGGAGCCATTTTGGTATCCCTTACTTTATTCATCATGGTCTTGATGACGACATATCCGATCTTTCTGGAAAGTATGAATTCACCAGATCAATATGCGTATTTCTTCAACAAAATTGATGCTCCACTTGAAACAATATCCACGCCGCAACACACGCATGCAGCTAAGGGTGCTTTTAGGCTTACTATTCCGTTGATTGCCAAATTACTCGACCTTGGAATTAAGAAAGATGCGCGGAAGATTGTCTTCATGTTTATTATCCAATCCTGCCTATTGCTGCCATTCTTTTTTTTGCTGATCAGAATTCTCAAAAAGCATTTAAACAGCTCGCAAATACTACTTTTCATTCTTGGATGCGCCTTTGTCTATGTTAGTAAGGCGTTTTTTTGGGATGCTGATTTTTGGTTTGATGGCTTTGCGTATTTTTTCCTGTTGCTTGGAATGTATTTCCGTAATCGTGCGGGAATCTTTGTTGCGCTCACTTTTGCCTCCTGGACTGACGAACGTGCGTTCATTGCGTTGTCATCGGTCTATTTCTTTCACTTACTTCTTGAAAACAATTTTGATCTGAATCATTATCATCAGATTTTTAACGGAGATTTTTATAAAAAGCGATCGTTCATGCCCGTTCTAGCCGGGTGTTGCTATTTGCTGGTCAGGCTGTTTCTGGCAGCAAAATTTTCTTTGCAAACGCCCTATGGAGGAGGTGCAGGCGTCAGCATCACGATGATACCCGAGCAAATATCAAGCGGACCTGCCGGCATATTTCTCGCTTTTGAAGGTTTATGGCTTTTCTTATTGATATTGATCATTCATACCTGGAAACAACAGAAGTTCCTGGTCCTATGTATGTTCGCAGGGCTGGTTATACTTCATATCGCAGTTGCTTATAGTGTTTTTGACTTTACCCGCAGTCTGACCTATGCATTTCCGATCTTCATCATTGCGGTAATATATGTTGCGACAAACGTATCCCCGCCTACCAACCAAGTGTTTATGCTCGCTACACTGCTATGTATTTGTATTCCTACCGAATATTTCATTCGCGTCCCATATCAAATTCCATGGCTGATCTTTTCATTTGAAAAGCTCGGTTCTGCCTTACATTCCATTTTCATTACCCCGAATGTTTCTCTTTGAGGCTGTCTCAAAAGAGGCAGTCTTTTTTCGTTTTTATCGGTTGTAAAGTTTTTCTGAATTGATTATCTTTAGGTATAAGCAATTCAGAAAAAAATGGGTCGCCGCCAGCCTAATTTTAAGCCCTATCACCAGCAGCAGTTGATGCTGCTCCCTCCCAGTCTAGAAGAATTGATCCCCAAGGGGCATGTTGTGCGTGTGGTAGACGATGTGATCAATAAGATTAATTTAGAGCCGCTCAATGCTGCCTACTACCTCACCGGTCCTGCAAGTTATCATCCCCAAATGCTCTTAAAAGTGCTCGTATTTGGCTATATGAGCAACATCTATTCTAGCAGGAAGCTGGAA
>NZ_AUAS01000039.1 GCF_000428845.1 Dyadobacter alkalitolerans DSM 23607
GCTAGAATAGATGTTGCTCATATAGCCAAATACGAGCACTTTTAAGAGCATTTGGGGATGATAACTTGCAGGACCGGTGAGGTAGTAGGCAGCATTGAGCGGCTCTAAATTAATCTTATTGATCACATCGTCTACCACACGCACAACATGCCCCTTGGGGATCAATTCTTCTAGACTGGGAGGGAGCAGCATCAACTGCTGCTGGTGATAGGGCTTAAAATTAGGCTGGCGGCGACCCATTTTTTTCTGAATTGCTTATACCTAAAGATAATCAATTCAGAAAAACTTTACAACCGATAAAAACGAAAAAAGACTGCCTCTTTTGAGACAGCCTCTTTTTTTATGCCCCGGCGTCATCGGACGCACCTTGCGCCAGCGCGCTCCAATCCAGATTATCCCGCTTTTTGGCTAATGCGGAAATAAAACGGTTACGGATCAAGTCCGCCATCGGCATAGGCACATGCACGTCCGAGGCAGTTTGTAATGTTAGGTTAATGTCTTTCAGGCCCAAAGCCAGCTTGAATGCAACCGGTTCGTAAACATTGTTGGCCACGAATTTCCCATAATTCTGAAAGATCGGCGCGGCAAACAATGTTTGAGTCAGCATCTCGTAAATGCTTTGACGGGAAATCCCGTTTTTCTCAGCCATCGTAAATGCTTCGCCCATCATTTCCAAACTCGCTGCGATCATGAAATTCCCGGCCAGTTTGACCACATTCGCAGCGCCGGGATCTTCTCCAAAATCATAAATGCCTTTGACGAATCCCTGCAAAATAGGCTTTGCGATTTCCTTCGCTGCGGCTTTTCCGGAAATGGCAATGTTCCCTACACCGGCAACAACCGCCTCTGGCCTGGCAAAGATGGGCGCGGCAATGTAAGTCGCTTCATACCAGTCGTGTATCTGGCTCATTTGGCGGGAAGTTTCGGGCGAAATGGTGCTCATGGAAATGTGAATACCGCCTTTTCCCAACTTTTCGACCAGCTCCATATTAAAAATTTCCTCGACGACTGAATCATCTGCAAGCACCGAAATCACAATCCCGCCCGTTTCAACGGCATCGATCGCATTCTCAGCGACTTTCGCGCCTAATGTTACCAACGGATCCGCTTTTGAAGCAGTTCGGTTCCAAACGGTTAGCTCGTAGCCGGCCTTAATGAGACTTTCTGCGATGGGTGTTCCCAGGTTACCCAGACCTATAAATGCTATTTTCTGAGACATAATAATGGACGTTTTTTAAAATTAAACCTGCATCACACCCACATTAAAAGGTTTCTCGATGGGAGCCTGATCTGCGGCTGCAATGCCTATGGAGATAATTTTCCGGGTTTCCACCGGATCAATGATGCCGTCGACCCATAACCGTGCCGCGGCGTAATAAGGAGATAATTCCTGGTTGTAACGATCTGTGATTTCGTCGAGCAATGCTTTTTCAGCTTCGGGCGTGATGGTTTCGCCTTTTGCTTTTAATGTTGCTGTTTGCACTTGCAGCAGCGTTTTGGCTGCGGTTGCGCCGCTCATCACCGCCATTTGAGCCGTGGGCCATGCGAAGATCAACCGCGGATCATAGGCCTTTCCGCACATGGCATAATTGCCTGCGCCATAAGAATTCCCTACGATGAATGTGAATTTAGGCACCACAGAATTGGCGACGGCATTCACCATTTTAGCGCCGTCCTTAATGATCCCGCCCTGCTCGGCGCGGCTTCCAACCATGAAACCGGTTACGTCGTGGAAGAAGATAAGCGGAATTTTTTTCTGGTTGCAATTCATGATAAACCGCGCTGCCTTATCAGCCGATTCACCATAAATCACGCCGCCCATCTGCATTTCGCCTTTGCCTGATTTTACCATTTTACGCTGATTGGCCACGATTCCGACAGCCCAGCCATCCACTCGGGCATAACCACAAATCAATGTTTTGCCATAATCGGGCTTGTATTCATCGAGCTCGGAATCGTCCACAATGCATTCCAGAATGTGGCGCATATCGTAGGGTTTGAGCCGGTCGGTGGGAAGTAATGTGTAAATTTCTTCGGGATTGCGTTTGGGTTGTATCGTTGGTTTTTTGTCAAAACCTGCGGAAGCGGGCTTTCCTATTTTGTCAATGTGGCGCTTAATGGCGTCCAGACAGGATTTATCATCGGGAAACTTGTTGTCGGTGACGCCGGAAATTTCGCAATGCATGGATGCGCCGCCCAATGATTCGGAATCCACGTCCTCACCTATGGAGGATTTGACCAGATAAGGACCGGCCAGATAAACGGAACCTGTGCCTTCGACAATGAATGCTTCGTCGGACATGATCGGCAAATAAGCCCCGCCGGCCACGCAACTGCCCATAATAGCCGATATCTGGACTATTCCCATTGCTGACATTTGCGCGTTGTTCCTGAAAATCCTTCCAAAATGCTCCTTATCAGCAAAAACCTCGGCTTGCATAGGCAGATAAACGCCCGCACTATCCACGAGATAAATGACCGGCAGGCGGTTTTCCATCGCAATTTCCTGCGCACGAAGATTCTTTTTGGCCGCAATAGGAAACCATGCGCCTGCTTTTACCGTGGCATCATTGGCCACGATCATACATTGTTTTCCCGAAACATAGCCAATTCCAGCAACCACGCCACCGGATGGGCAACCGCCTTCATCCGCATACATGCCATCCGCAGTGAATGCACCGATTTCCAGAAAATAAGTATCCGTATCGATCAGATAAGCAATGCGTTCGCGCGCTGTGAGCTTGCCTTTTTTATGCTGGGCCTCAATTTTCTTCTGACCGCCGCCAAGTTTTACCTGCTCGTATTTCTCTTGAAGAACCTGGATCAAATGGGGAAGACTTTCTTGACTGGTCATATTGATGAAGTAATGTAATGCGCCACTGGCCGGAAGGTCAGGTTTATTTTCAAAAATAAAAAGTCGTTTACCCGTAAGCAAACGACTTTAATTTTATTTGAAAATGCCTGAAACTGAAATGTCTATTTGATAACCGTGGTCGTGTCGAGCGGGGATTCGGACGGACCTTTGTCTTTTTTACCAAAAACGGAAATGTTAATGTAACGCTTCGGATGTTCGCGCAGGTTGGTCAACAGCTTGTTGAGGCTTACCATCGTGCGGTCAATGTTGTTGTAAAGCGTTTCGTCCTTGATGAGCTTTCCGGCTGTGCCTTTGCCTGATTCCACGCTTGCCAGCAATGTATGCAGTTCACCAATGGTCTTATTTGCATTCTGCACCGTTTCGCCCAGCCGCAAAGCATTAAGCGAGTCTGCTAATGTGCCCGTTTTGGCCAAAAGCGGCTTCAATTCCTTTTCTGTTTCGACGAGGGAAGTGGAAAGTTTGTTCAGATTGGAGGTCAGGGCGACCAGATTGGCGCGGTTTTCATTCAGTAACCCCTGCAAATTCGTCCCGGTCTGGTTGTAGTTCTTCAAAACCTGGTTCAAGATCAAACCGGTTTCTTTAAACCCCATTACCACTACATCCAGGTTCTTAATGAGCGAATCGGCGTGGTTTACGAGCGGTAATGCCTGCTGCTGCAAAACGGCGGAAATGCCCGCTTCCTTTCGCGAAACCAATGTATCGCCATCCTGCAAAGCCGGGCCGGTTCCCATGGCGAGATTAACGACTTTTCCACCCAGTAAACCGCCATCCGCGAGGATTGCAGCCGTTCCCGCAGGAATAACAATACTTTTCTGCACATCGATGCTTACCAGCAACCGGTTCTTCTGATTTTGCAATAATTTAATTTCCTGCACACGGCCCACATTCAAACCATTCAGCAACACCGGATTGGATGCT
Organism: Dyadobacter alkalitolerans DSM 23607; assembly: GCF_000428845.1. Lineage (GTDB taxonomy): Bacteria > Bacteroidota > Bacteroidia > Cytophagales > Spirosomataceae > Dyadobacter > Dyadobacter alkalitolerans. Next base: position 3,794 of record NZ_AUAS01000039.1, read on the forward strand.
GTTAGACCGTCAATGTTGTCGTAAACCACGTAGTACTGATGTGTTCTGGAAAAAACGTCGGAGCCTTTTAGGATGTGAAAGCCGAAATATAACATGACAATGGCGAAAACGGCCATTATCCCAACTTTTGTTTCTCTTGATATTTTCATGGGCTAATGTATTGAACTCGAAATATAAGATATTGCCGTATTTACCGGTCCATATCTTTCTTGTATGCCATAAACGCCTGATGAATGGATTCCGCCACTTCTTTCTGGCCTTCTTCTGAACCCAGATATTCCTCTTCATCCGGCGTGGATAAAAAGCCGGTTTCGATCAAAACACTGGGCATAGCACATCTCCATAACACCAAAAACCCGGCTTGTTTTACGCCGCGGCTGTCGCGATCGGACACAGATTGAAATTTCTTTTCAATCAGATCTGCAAGGCGAAGGCTGCTGGAAATAAATGCACTCTGGTAGTTGGCGAGCATGATGTGCGCCAGTGGTGAGTTTGGATCGAAGCCCTTGTATTTTTGCTTATAGTTCGTTTCCTGCAAGATAACCGAGTTTTCACGCTTCGCAACGTCCAGGTTTCCTTGTGTTTTGTGCAAACCCATCACGAATGTTTCCGTTCCTCTCACGGACCGGGAGCTGGGTGTTGCATTGCAATGGACCGAAATAAAAAGGTCGGCATTGTTGCGGTTTGCAAAAGCAGAGCGCTCACCTAACTCAATAAAAACGTCAGTTGATCTGGTATATAGTACTTTTACTTCAGGAGTTTCTTCTTTGATCTTTCGCCCGAGTTCAAGTGCAACTGCCAGTGCTACGTCTTTTTCTTTGGTAACACGTCCGCGCGTCCCGGGATCTTTACCGCCATGGCCTGCGTCGATGACCACCGTTTTTACTTTGCTGGATCTGGCCGGTGCGGCATCATCTTGAATTACAAAAGCGAGGCTTACAAAAAGGACACTTACTACAATTACTAATTTAAGAACTTTTAACATTATTTTTTAATTAGGGCGTTACTCGTTAGAGGTTTCTCTGCTAATTTTGAAATTCGTTATGCAAAAATACGCTATTTGTTAGAACTGAAAAGAAAGGCGATTATTATATCGTCAGTAGTGGCAGCGTTTCTTATATTCAGCACAGTCGCCTGTGTACAGCAACGCACTAAGAGAACCGGGAAAAATCAGGGTAAGCCGAACGTCACAACTTCTGCCAAACAGACAGCGGACTCTCTCCTTGCTGTAAAAAAACAAGCTGGCATCGACACAACCGGTGCCGGGAAGAATGCTGCGTCCGTTAATGGTGCAATTGCAGGTGGCGATACTTCCCTCACTAACAAAGGGTTAACAGATTCCACCGCGGTAGACTCTTTATCAAATCCGGACGATCTTCAAAACACTGTTAAATATACGTCAGAGGATTCGACGATCACGGATGCGGTTTTAAAGCAGGTCCATTTGTATGGAAATGCAGAAGTGACTTACGGGACCATTAACCTTAAAGCCAGTTATATACGACTCAACTGGATTACCAATGAAGTTTACGCCGTTGGAACCACTGATCCTGCTGACTCTACTTCGAAGAAAACGATCGGCGATCCCATATTTCAGGATGGGCCTGAGACTTACAACACCAAAGAGATCCGGTATAATTTCAAGACAAAAAAGGCCTTGATTCAGGGCATTGTAACCCAGGAAGGGGATGGGAACATTCGCGGTGAAAAGGTAAAAAAGGATGCGGAAGGCAATTTTTACATCCGCCATTCCATGTATACAACCTGTAATCTAACGCACCCGCATTACTACATCAATGCGCCGAAGATAAAAATGGTGAATAAAAAACAGGTCATTTCCGGGCCATTCAACCTGGTAATCAGCGATGTTCCGTTGCCTATTGCGCTTCCTTTTGGTTTTTTCCCTTTTCCAAAAAAGAAAGAAAACGGAACTTCCGGAATTCTTTTCCCTACATATGGTGAGGAGCCTAATGGACGCGGGTTCTACCTGCGGGAAGGTGGTTATTACTTTGCAATCAGCGAATACATCAATGCATCAGTAACCGGGCAAATTTACTCAACCGGAAGCTGGGGTTTGGGCGTGGCTTCCACGTATTCCAGGCGTTACCAGTACAATGGTAATTTCGCATTGCGGTTTAATAAAAATAAGTCGAGTGATGAAGTGGACAGGGATCTTGGCCGCGGACAAACCAATGATTTCAGCATTATATGGTCGCATGCGCCGAGGCCGCGCGGGAATTCGCAGTTTTCTGCAAATGTGAATGTGAGCAGCAACAGTTACAACCAGTTACAGGAATTTGAAACCAATAAATACATTTCCAATGTCGCAAGTTCGTCTGTTCAGTATAACCGTACTTTCGGGCAGTTCATGCGCGCTGCGGCGAGTTTGCGTGTAAACCAGAATTTCGGGCAAATTGATCCTGCTGACGGAAGAAAGAAAAATGGTAAGACCAACGTTTCGACCGATTTCAGCTTTGGCGTAAACCAGATTGCGCCTTTCGCATTAAAAGGCGGGCGGGGACGCTGGTATGAAAGCTTCCGTCTGGGACTTGATTTCAGTGGTAACTACGCATTGACCAACTCGCTGACTGCGATAGATACTTCTTCATCAAGTCTGGGCTTCTCGATCATTAACGATGTTGATCCGACACGCGCTAACAAAACCAAAGTAGTTGAATTTAATCTCAACAACCTTCCCCAAATGTTGAAGGATGCGCAGTTCACGGGTCGTTACAGCCTGCCGATTTCGCTTCCTAACTTCAAAGTTTTACGATTTGTGAATGTTACGCCGAGCCTTTCCCTGCAAGGTGAAGTTTTTACCAAACAATACGCTTACTCGGTTGAGAAAAACCAGGTCCGCATTGATACATTAAGGCAGGCCGGAACGGAATATTCTTACAACTTCGGTGCGGGTGTCAATACGCGTTTTTACGGAACATTCTTCGTTAAAGGCAAGCGACTGGAAGCAATCCGCCACACGGTTATCCCTTCATTATCATTCACTTACACGCCGGATTTCACGGGAGATGCTTTTGGTTTTTATCAAAAAGTAAACATTAAAAACCGCGGCCTGGACCGGGAATACTCATTGTCCAGGTTTAGGGGCGTGGGAACGGGCGTGAGCAACGGGCAGGCTTCGAGTGTCGTTTCTTTTAGTTTGAACAACTCATTTGAAATGAAACTCAAAACAAAAAGCGACACGGCTGCGCAACAGTTTGAAAAAGTGTCGTTGCTGGACAACCTGAGTTTGGGAGGAAATTACAACCTGCTGGCCGATTCGCTGAACCTGTCCAACATTACGGTGAACGCCAATGCAAGAATTGGTAAGAACCTGAACTTGAACTTCAATATGAACCTGGATCCTTACGCATATGAGGCGAATCCACGGGTGTTGAGCAATCAGGTGGGAACGAGGGTGAATAAATATGCCATTACGCAAGGTCAGGGATTGGCCAACCTGCAAAACCTGGGCTTCACATTGGGGACCAGCTTTGCACCGAAAAGCTCTGACAAGACAAAACCTGTGGTGCCGCCAGCGAACGGAAACCCGACCGTTACTGAGGAGCAGCGTGAGTTTATCGCCCAAAACCCGGAACTCTATGTAGATTTCAATATTCCCTGGAATGTGTCGCTGAACTATAACTTCGGCCTCACTAAGCCCGGACTTTCCAGAGCACAACTCATTCAGGCCGTTCAGGTTACGGGGGACCTCAGTTTGTCTAAAAACTTCAAGGTCAGTGTAAATACGGGTTTCGACTTCACTGCATTTGAGCCTACGATCACGTCCTTAACCCTTTACCGCGACCTGCATTGCTGGGATATGAGTTTCAGCTGGACGCCGTTTGCGGGAAGTGCTTCGCGTGTAAGCAATTACAACTTCACCTTGAAAGTAAAATCGAGCATTCTTCAGGATTTGAAAGTGACACGCCGCCGTTCATTCTACGACAGGTCTGCTTACTAGCATTAGGGGTTAACATTCAGCTCAGGCAGCAGCACTACATTTAATTTAAGGCACAAAAAAAAGAGGCTGTCTCAAAAGAGGCAGTCTTTTTTCGTTTTTATCGGTTGTAAAGTTTTTCTGAATTGATTATCTTTAGGTATAAGCAATTCA
>NZ_AUAS01000040.1 GCF_000428845.1 Dyadobacter alkalitolerans DSM 23607
AGACTTTTTTTAGGAAATCGACTTGTACTTGAAGTTCCCCGATCTTTGAGTATAGATCCTTTTCCTTGCAGTTTTCTGCTTCGCTAGCAGCAGGCTGCTCTTTGCTGAATACCAACTCGGCATTCTCAAGAAACTCGCGTTTCCAAGCTGTGATCTGAGTCGGATGAATCTCATACTTGGATGCCAAGTCCTGTACGGTGCTGACCTCCTTGATGGCCTCAATAGCCACTTTTGCTTTGAAGCTTGCGCTGAATTTTCTGCGTTCCTTTTTCATAGTCAACTACTAAGTTAAAAATTTAAGTAGCTGTCCAGATATTCGGGAGTATTATAAACTGATCAGGGAGATTACATCCTCCCCACCGCACATCACTATTCTGTGGTATCAATTGGGTACCAACAAGTAGTCCACCACTCATTTGAACGATTACAGGCGCGTCAACTATGTGTTGCCCCCGTCTTAAACCTTTAAACTCAGAATAACATCTAGCGCCGAAGGGCTAATCTTGTCTTCCTTACAGCTTAGTAAAGCCAACACGAATGCAAGAGACACTAAATAGCGGATCATACTTCTGTTATTTTAGAGAATTAATCAAATATTAGGAGGCCATCAAGTCTGTTATTTTACAGACTCTTTTGGAAGGAGATTCGTTGGGATCCTATCTAATGGTTCACACGTCAACCGATACGCTCGTCAACATTATTATGCATCCAAAATATCCGACGTTTCGTGCGATAGGTATCGCAATTACAAAAATGAATATGATTTCAAGTAATACTTATAAGGTTACAACTATTTAAATGATTTCTGAATCTTTCAAAGGGTAGTCTTCTCAGATCAAAATCATACAACAATTCTTATATGTGTCTCAAAATAGCCCGATTCATGTTAATGCTTGTGATTGTATGTTTTCTCAATATTCAATGCAAAGATCCTGATAAACAGGCGGGTCCATGCGATTGCGAGAGTGAAACAGTTAGGAAAGAAATGAAAAACATTGAAGCCGTTGTGGTTTATCGTATCGGCAACCAACCTCCCGGTGGTAACCAAGGTCCTGATCAGTATATACTAAGTACTGAAACATTGGATTTCGACGGAGCGTCATACAGTATTGGGGAGAATTTATTAGTTCCTTGTGGAGATTCACTGTCCGTACCGGTTGAGTTCAGAAAACAGAGTTTAAGGGTCATGGTATCTTATAAGCGTAAGGAATGTTATGGTGCCCTGACCTCACCAGACATGCACGGAGCCTATGGCTATTATATCGATTTGACTGCCATTAGGGCGAAGACTCCATAATAATATCTTAGTCTCGAAAGAAGGTTTTTCAGATTAAAGCCCACGTAAACATTTAATACCATGTGCAGCCAAATCCCAGTATTGCTTTTTACTTTATTTTTATCTGTTTCGCTGACCGCATGTGTCGATGAGGGCGACGACGTTGCAGTGAACTGTACAGAAGAATTTAGATCTTCGAGATTGCATGTACCCGGTGACCCGTTGACTGAATCGTACACGATCCGGATGTCTACCGCAGACACTATCAAATACAATTCGGACCTGAGCTCCGGCTACTACATTGTGCTAAATGATCACTACCAACCTAATCTCGAAAATCAGCAGGACAGTTTCCGTTTTATCGGCAAAAGAGGCAATGACGTAGTCGTTAGAGAGGATTATGTGTTCAAGGCTGATCATTGTCACATTACCAAGGTGAGCGGCAAAGACGTTATCGTATGGTAGTTGGTTCAAGGTCCTGGCCTCATTGTATGCTTACGGTTCTCAACTTATGTTATGGCCACATCTTGGTTCCATATAGGACTTTGACCTCTATTCGCTTGGCACGATAATCACTAATTGCCTGTGGAGACTGTAAATCGAGTTTTACTCCACTACACAAATGTTGGTGAATGTTCGTAGAACTAAAAAGGCTATTCTGAACCTCAATTACCTGGTTCCCATTGTATTCGTATAAGACAATTCCATTTACTCCCGGTCCACCAAGAAATGATTTAAATTCATCATTCAGCCATTTTAAGTTGTTTATGGGATCTGCAACTCCACATACAATATCCGCTTCTTGAACAGGCTCATCGCTTTTGCAGTTTGTTATCACAAACAAAACGGATATTAAGAAAATTGGCCAGAAAAATTTTGATAGATATTTCATAATGCTCTATTTTCGGTCACGTATTGACGAAATGATAATCCACCTATTATGGATTTTAAGCCCTTCACTTTCGTCTTTCTTATAGCGAATCCAAACAGGTGTGTTTTCTTTGTTGTAGGGTGCAACAACATCAGCGCGATACCTGGCTGAATCGACTTGAACAAACCAGCCGCCACATCCACCACACATCGTATAATCCACATTTACAATAACAGCAGCTTTTTCCTCCGGTTGAACTTTCGAGCAGCCTGTTAAGCCAATAATTGCTGTCAGAATTCCCACAATTACTAGGATAGACTTATTCATAATGCCGATCGGTTTATAAAGCACAGACCACAATTCGGCCTAAATGGTTGCAAAGCAGCCTATATCGGTATTTACTTGCGTTCTCAGTTTTCATACAATATCTTTTCCAACTAAAACTAATTGCGGCTTGTCATAGATTTTTATCTTAGGCTACTCAAGTTTACTTACAAACGGTATGAAAAAATCATCTTTACTCGTTACAATCTTTTTGTGCACCGCCTGCTGGCCTGAAAATGTAATCGACGGGGACAGAAACGGTAAATTTCTTAGCGAAGTCGTCCCCCTTGACGAATTCAACTCTGAATTTGATGATTATAATTCCAACTTGCCCTCTAACAAGTCGGGGCAAACACACCTCGTTTTTTCTTCCAAAAGAGACAAGAAAGAATTTTTGAACCTAGTTTATTTCCCGGCGCAATTCACTTATGATAAGCACCTGGGACTGGAGAAATCAAACAAAGCAGTCAATTACGATTATCTGGGAGAATTCTCTGCCACAGATGCACTTGCATGGCGAGCGAATGGTGATTTTAATGTTTACGGACCAAAAACGTTGTCTTTCAGGTATGATTTGAACACATACGGCGATGTGAAGGATTTTATGCTCTTTTATGCCGACGATTCAGAAGGAAATATGGAGATCAAATACCTAATCAAGAATAATAGTGAAGGTCCTTTTAAATTTGATCTTCTCAACTCCTCAAAAGATGATGGTTATCCAAGTTTTTCAAGGCTAGGTGATAAAATCTATTTTAGCTCGAACCGCGATGGGAGTTTTGACATTTATGAACTATCAATCCCCAGAACGGAAAATGAAAATGTTACACTAGAAAGCCTGATAAACCCAAAAAAATATACACTGAGGAAGGTGGAAGAACTATCAAGTGCCAGCGACGATAAATGTCCTTACTTTCAAGATAACATGATGGTATTTGTATCCGACAGGCCAGGCGGCAAGGGCGGGCAAGACATTTACTACGCTAGATATGAGAATGGGAAATGGTCTGCTCCTGTGAATGCCGGAGACCGGATCAATACGGCACATAATGAGTATCGTCCAATCATTCCTGCATTAAACAATTTCTCCTATCGCCTAACGCTATTCTCGTCGGACAGACCTGGTGGTAAAGGCGGTTACGATTTGTATATGAGCGGGCTTACAGAAAATTGGTAATCTATTCCTAAGTCGGATCAAAGTTACCATAGTTCAAAGAAGCACGACACCCGTTGTTTCGAAATGGTGTCAACGTAACTGTGGCAACTAGCATTGACAATATATTGCTTCATTTGATTCTCTTGCGCTATGTGGAAAAATTAGTGCGGGAGAATTAATGCATTCTAAATCCGAAACCTCTCTTTTTCTGCTGCTCCTACCGGGGCTTTTTTCAGCCTGCTGCACCAGCTCTTTTCTTTTCCTTTTTGTGCTTCTCAAAAGGAGGGCTCTGCTCTTTGGCTTGTTGGGCGCGGTGGCGAATCATATCAGCACTCCGCATTGCGGTCTCTAGCAGTAAAAAAAATCAATAAATATCGGTAGGTAAGGGTATGGTAACACGGCTTCCTCCTTGTAACCCACCAAACCAAGCACATAACATTGCGGTATCAACCAAAAAAGCAATTGTTATGGAGCAATACTCATTTGACCAGCTGCCCCGCGCAGTTTCTGAGCTTCACCAGAAGCTGGACAGCATCCAAGACCTTCTGTTAGAGTCTCGACAAGCCGTTCCGCAAGCCATCGAGCTCATGACGATTTCCCAAGCGGCTGAGTTTCTTAAGCTTTCCGTGCAGACGCTTTATGGCAAAGTCTGCCACCGTGAAATCCCAGTGAGCAAGAAGGGCAAAAGGCTTTACTTCTACAAATCCGAACTAGAAGAATGGATCAAGTCTGGAAAGAAGAAAACAATGAATGAAATCCGGGAGCAACTCCCTTCTTTGGTCGGCACGCGCAAAGGAAGACTTCGCTAAGCTATTCCTAAATGATGTCAGCCAACAACTATCCGTTGAACCTGCCAGGCAGCTATATACGGGTGCAGACCGGCTATTACAAAAAGTGTATGCAGCCGACTGTCAGCAAGGATTTTATGGAAATGTGGATCCCATGGTCGGCCGAAATGCTAAGGCAGGACCTTGAACCAAGCCAGATTAAAAAGATCAGAAAGTTTGATGGTTTCTGCTGCGTGCCCGATCATCTGGAATACAAAGAGATTGTCGGAAACTTTTACAATCTCTACCACCGGCTGGAAGCGAACCCTGAGCCAGGAGACCCGTCTGTTACGCTCGGGTTTATACGCCATATTTTCGGGGAGCAGTTTGAGCTGGGTCTGGACTATCTGAGCCTTCTTTACCAAAGACCAACTCAAAAGCTTCCGGTCCTTTGTCTGGTCTCCAAAGAACGCAAAACTGGCAAGACGACTTTTCTGAACTTTCTAAAAATGATCTTTGGAAAGAACATGACTTTTAACGGCAACAGTGATTTCCGCTCGCAGTTTAATTCCGACTGGATGAACACCTTGATCATTGCCGTCGATGAGGTGCTACTAGACCGAAGAGAGGATTCAGAAAAGATCAAGAACTTGAGCACTGCCCGGAATTCCAAGGTAGAAGCCAAAGGCAAGGACCGGAAGGAAACTGAGTTTTTCGGCAAGTTTGTCCTATGCTCCAACAATGAGGAAAACTTCATTGTCATTGATCCGGCCGAAACCCGGTATTGGGTGCGTAAGGTGCCAGTGCTGCCCTCGGAAAATATCCATTTGCTGGATCTAATGGCAAGCGAACTTCCTGCATTTCTGCATTTTCTTATCTCACGAAATCTGTCGGTCCCGATTGCGCAAACCAGGATGTGGTTTGCTGAGCGGCAAATCCGCACGGATGCATTGATGCGCGTTATCCGAAACAACCGCAACCGGCTGGAAACGGAAATGCTGTTTATCCTTCGTGAGATCTTTGAGAACACGGGCATCACCAAGCTCGAATTCACCAATAAGGACATGCTTGAACTTTTGAAGCGGAATATGCCAAGGCTTACCCGCCAGCAGGTATCCAACGTGCTACAAAATGATTGGGGGTTGAAGCCCGTAGCAAACAGTTTAAACTACCAGACCTATTTGTACAACAGCTGCAATGACCTTGCCGCCGTGCATTCAACCGGCAGGTATTACAGTGTTTCTATGGACTGGATTAGCCAAAAGTTTGATGAGGGGCTATAAAATATTACCTAACCAGCTAAATGTCAGCACGTAACATGCTCATCAAAGTATCCTATTTTATGATGAGGTATGATGAGCACGATGAGAAAACTCATCATGGCGAATATGCTTGATGAGGCTTTGATGAGTCCTTAACTTATATCATTATCAATTATTTATATCCATTTCTCATCGTCTCATCATAAAAACGGCTTCTACCAGCCTGCTTAAAACAGGTGTTTGCTTATCAAAAAATAAAACCATGAATATCAAGCAATTAAACCAGCTACCCATCACTGATTTGTTAAGTAAAATCGGTGTTGAGCCTAGCTATAAAAGGGGTGAAAGTCAATGGTACATCTCGCCTATCCGCGAGCCAGAGCATTCCCCATTGTTTAAAGTGAATACAGTTATTAATCGATGGTATGACTACGCCATTATGCAGGGCGGGAAGTTATTTGACTTGGCCGAAAGGCTCTATCCCAACCAGGATGCAAGTAGCCTAATTGAAAAGATAAATGACCTTTTTCTCTTTGAACAGCAATTGCCGAATCCCTCATTGACTGCCAAACCTATATGGCAAAGCGTTACCGAAAAACCAGTCCATGCTGCTGCTTTCACTATCAACGAAGTTAAGCCCTTAGGCAATAACCCAGCGATAACCAGCTATCTGGAAGGCCGGGCTATTCCGCTTGACCTTGCAAAGCCCTATTGTAAGGAAGTGTATTATCAGCTGGAAGACAAACAGTACTTCGCCGCAGGATTTGAAAACAGGTCGGGTGGTTATGAGCTTAGAAATCCTTATTTCAAAGGCTCATCTTCTCCCAAGGATATTACCCACATTGAAAATGGGGCAAAGTCCATTTGCGTGGTGGAAGGGTTTATGGATTTTCTTTCCTTGCTCACCCTGCAAAAAAAAAATCCATCCGATCCGCAGTGATTTTCTGGTGCTCAACTCGGTGGGAATGGCAGACAGGAGCCTGGATATTTTAGAAAGCTATCGCAGCATTTTCCTGTATTTGGACCATGACAGTGCTGGTAGAAAGACGCAGGAAAAATACGAGTCGGCAGGGCTTAAAACAGTTGATGCCTCTATTATTTACAAGCAGTTCAAGGATGTCAATGACTATTTAATAAGCCAGAAATCAAGACAAAAAGAACTGAAAAAGCAGCAGACTTTCAAGAAGTCTGGCGGGCTGCATTTGTAAAGTCATCAGAGAGCAAGTTTGTGTTTTCGCTTCGCAAAAACCCGTCCCGCTCCCGCGTGACTGAAACTTGCCCTTTTCTCCCGTTGGTCGCAAAAGGTTTAAAACAGATAATGGAATGTGAGATGGAAAAGACAGAAATCAAAGACCAAAAGCTCTATAACCCCAAAGGCGGCAGGCCACCAAAAAAAGTAAAACGGCAGAGCCAACTCATGGTCAGGCTGAGTGAAACGGAGCGCTTTCTGATCGAAGAAAAAGCAAAAGATGCCGGAATGAAACCAAGTGCCTGGTTTAGGCAGGCTGCCAAAAAAGCGAAGGTCTTAGCAAGGCTAAAACCTGATGACCTCAGGCATCTGCGGACACTGACCGGCGTGGCCAATAACCTGAACCAGCTCACGCACCTTGCCCATAAGGAAGGGTTGACATTCATCCGGCAATCTTGCAAAGAGCTGCTTTTACAAATCGATTTGATCTTAAAAAAGCTCGGACGTGATGATCGGTAAGGTAACGATTGGCAGCAGCTTCGGCGGTGTGATCAGGTATGCGATGCAAAAGAAGGAGGCAAGTTTGCTAATGGCCGAAGGTGTGAGAACGGGTGAAGTTGGGTCCATGATCGAGGATTTCAATATGCAAAGGAGACTAAACCCTGACCTAACAAAGGCAGTCGGGCATATCTCGCTGAGTTGGAGCAAGCAGGACCAAGCCCGGCTAACACCTGCGATTATGAAGCAGCGTTCATTGGAATATATGGAAAAGATGAAGATCACTGGTACGCAGTTCATCCTGGTCGAGCACCGGGACAAAAACCATCCACATCTGCATGTGCGCCCATAAGGGCATATAGTAAATAGAACATTAGCAAGTTCTTTGACAAGCGTTTAGACGTCAATTATCAGCCGACTTATCTGAAAGGG
>NZ_AUAS01000041.1 GCF_000428845.1 Dyadobacter alkalitolerans DSM 23607
CCGATCTGCTGGCTTATGGTTGCACTTTCTCCGTTGCTGTGGCTAAGCAGGTGGATGAGCTACTTCAATGGCAATATGTTGATCATGACCCGGTTCCTCACTTTTGCGGGCACCCAGACAGGTAAGCAGCTGGATTTTGCCAGTCGGCTTGCTGCTATGGCACCTCCGGCAGTTACAGGTAGGGGCGTTCTTGCCATGTTCGACTATGAGGCTACCGATACGCTGGCCGAGATTCAAATCCCTACCCTTATCATTGGCGCAAACAAAGATCGTTTGACTAAGCCTGAAGCGAGTGTTAAAATGAACCAAAGCATACCTGGCTCACAGCTGATAACATTACAGCCGGCAGGGCATATGGGCTTTGTTGAACGGCATCAGGAAGTTAATGAAGCGGTAAGCAAATTCATTCCCTTTCAAACAACGGGCATACCTTGGCAGTAATTCTGCCAAGAATTTGCTGTCTGTGACTGGGAGCTTCATACAAATGCTCAGCTTAAAGTGCATTCCTTATACACTTTATGACAGCGATTAAGCAGCAATTCATTATCTAATGCATACAGTACTTCTGCGCAAGATCTCTTCTGTAAAACCTTATAGTTAATGCGAATTTGATCGCTGTGAGCACGGCCTTGCACGTTGAATCAATACGTCCAAAAACTTATATTAGTTAACGACTTTTACCGTACCGAAAGCAACTCCCTCTCAGTCTCATTGATCCCTTTCAGTACCGTTTCGGTTTTTTCCTTTTTAGCGTCTTTTGATTCGGCTTTCAGATCCGCATTTTGCTTTTTACCGGCCTTATCAAGCTTTTTCTCCTGCTTAACCGAGATTTTAACCACCTTCTCTGCTAGTTTCTTAGCAGTTTTTTTATCGCTTTTTTTAATTTTTTTGCTTCAATATCAGAATCACTTAACTTCTGATGAAGCGTTTCAGAAATATCTGCTGCTAATTTGTCTTTTTTATTAACCTTCATTTCAAATTCAGTTAGTTCAATGTATTCCAACAAAAATACCAATTCCTAATTGTTTGCAATGTTAAGTTTTTGGTTCGTTTTCGCGTACACTGATAAACAACACAATGGGAGAAAATGTATTGCTCTACGGATCTCGGCCACCTGCAGGTAGTGCAAGATCTTAGGGCATTAACAAATGATCCCTTAGCAGTTTCAAGGCTTACTAAGTTTTGACGGTTTGGAGCATGAGGGGTCTTTCAACAAACGTTACATGTAGTATTCCCGACAACCGAATCCTTACTATCCAAAGTATACGATCAAGGCGTTGAGAAATAATTTTAGGAAATTCGTGTGTCTGTGAAATCAATTCTCCCAACAGCAACGGATAGCAAAATCCATATCTTTGCCCTATGGGTAAGCAGACAGCAAAGCACGACACCTTAATCATGGCAATCATCGGCAACCGTGAAATCGCCCTGGATTAGAGGTTTTTAGTACAAAGGGGCGAAAAGCGGCGTTAGCTACCTAAGAATTTAGTTCTGCATTCTTTCTTTTAATTTAATCAATTGACGCACCGATCCATTGTATTGCGGCAAAGCCAAATACAGCCGGTATTACATCCATCAAGATCCAGACGTAAACCTGGGAAAACCAAGTAAGGCAATCAGATGAATGCGTAGCTGATATGATTGCTGGCGAGCGTATCCTTCGGTAAACAAGCGAATGAGCGAAGCACAGCTGTCGAGTAGAATTAAACGAAAAAGACAAAGTTGGCACAGCAGCGGGAGTCAAGCCTGCAGGAGCAGCAGAAAAAGATATAGCAACCTCATAGCCAATCAACCTCTCAACATATTGAAAAACAGTTTCTTGTTGTTCAATAATTTGGTCTGTCGTCAGTTCAGGGAAAAACTGCTGCCAATTCACCTTAAAGAGACTATCATGAACACATTAGATCTTTTTGTGGAAAAAGACCGAAAAAATGGTCACCAGGAAAAGACCCAGAATGCCGTCCGAAATCTGATCAGGCAGTCTTTACTAACAGATGATCAAATCGCTTCTGCCCTGGAAGTGACTGTGAACTATGTGGCTGACATTCGTAAACAATTGGACGTGCCCCAATGACATTGCTGATTTAAAGCCGTATATTAGATATCTCCCTTAGATAACAAAGCGTCACTTCCCGGACCCTCTCCAATGATAAGTTAGTTAGGAATCGTAGCGAATATACAGGTTTCAGAATTCCCGGTCGTTTTTCCCTGGTTCGATGGACAAGTTGGACAGCTTCCCAAGGATCTCCGGTACTTCGTTATTTGCACAGGCGGATACAGCGCGTTTGGCGCGCTTGATTTCACTTAACCACCTCAATCATATGTTTCTTTCTCCTCTCTTTCTTAGCCTAAGCTTTGATTAATAATTCTGATCGTTTCACCAGATCCCGAATGGATTGTCGCGTGGTAAATGTTACTGGTGCTGGCGGGCAACGTATCGGACGTGGTACTGCCGTAATTTCTGATCCAGTTGATAGCCCGTACGGTAACGTTGGCCGACGTGAAATCCCCGGCTGTAAGAATACTCCCAACGAAATTCATCGGTGGTCCGGAAGCGGAAATTTCTTGTTTGGATAATCTTGCCGGGCGGCAGCGGAACTGCAAAATTAAACCCGCCCGTTGTGCCGTTACTGGTTTTCATCACATATAACGCAACCTCGACATTAGCAAACTGGCGGATCATTTCTAGACGTGCGCCAGCGTCGCCATCCAGATAACGGCCGCCGGAAAGTTTGATCAGAAGATCTGTGTCCATGAAGCGGTACGCAACATCCCCAATCACGATCAGATTTTCCATGGTTTCATAATAAAGCCCTTTTTTTGCATAGTAATAAAAACCAGTCAGGCCGGTTTCCAAGCCGAACGACCATGAGCTGGTAAAATCCTGGTGCCGGTATTGCACGTTTACACCGTACTGGTCATTATGAAAGTAGCCAGCGGATGCGCTGATAAAATTTTTTCCAGTCGATAAAAAGTGATTCAGAAAAATAGGTGCCGGACGGATCTTTTTTGGCCTGTTATCCATGTCGTTGGTAATAGGGAAGAGTATACCGGCATTAACGACCAGTCCTTTCAAAATTTGAAACTGTGTCTGCAACATTAGGCTCGTGTTACTCTGGAGCGTTTTCTCGCGATTGCCGAAGTCGGCTTCGAAAACGGGTTGCAGCCACAAGTCCACTTTATATTTCTTCAATAAAAAACCAGGATTACTTATTTCTTCCTTCCCAAGAGCACGAAATCTCATGGTGGGCGTAAGCGTGTAGGCACCTAAGGCAACTCCCTGGAACATGGGTATATATTCCTTTATATTCGAATCACCGAGAGACCTACTTAACTGGTACATGCCAATGTAAGGATTTCTGAAAAGCTTCTGCTCATATTTTAAGGCAGCACTAGTTGTATCACCAAGAAAATCGAAATTCTGTAAAGTTTTTATCTTCTTTGATTTGGCAACCTGCGCATAACTTCCAGTAGCAAAAAAGAAGCATGTAAGCATGAAAAGAAGTTTAAAAACGTTCATCGGAACCACGAAGGCTTTTGGGTTTGGATAAAAGATTAAGCGCATAGCAAGTGCCAAAGGAAACCTGATCGAAATTTAATAAGCCCGCCTGAAGAGTCCATCGCTTGAAAAAAGTACCGTATAAGCCGAAATTGAAATGCTGACTATCCCATTCTGCCATGAAACCGGCTTTCTTTTCCAAACGTAAATTCATACCACCGATTGGCCCGGAAAGATATTGGTAACCCCGGTCCTTTTTCTTCTTGATCCGAAGATCTTTGAAAATGTTATAATTGCTCTTCTCCGACTCGTGCCGCTGAATATAAACCGGGCTCCCATAACCCGCTGTAAAGTCAGCATAAATGCGTCGGCTCATTTGAAATGTCTTGGTTGCAACCACTGCATTGGTCACCAAGGAATTATCTATGCCAAAAGGCGCCGATATGATTACGGCCAGTGACGGGCGCTGGCGGTTTTCTTTAAGGATAAGATATTTAAGATCAATTTGCCTGTCGCCGATACCTTTATGCCCGTGCCAGGCTTCGTTATTGACCCGCAACAAATTTACATTCACTTCAAACCTTCGAAGAATAGTCAGATTTGCAAAATAGATTCCCTCCGAATTGACGCGGTTGTACCTGATCCCATAACGCATCGGGTTAAAATTGTACCCAAACTGGAATGCGCCGTCTTTGGTCTCCGCAGCTGACGGAACATAGATTAATCCGGGTTTTCCGGAGATATTATTCTGTCCGGTAACATCGGTTCCAAAAAACAATGCAAGCAGGAATAAAAGAATGGGAAACTGTTTGTTTCCCATTCTTTTGATGATATCGCGTCTCATTGCAGCAAACTCAATTAATTACCGCTTCCCTGATTGTGGCAATTTGCAATCATCTTGGCGAGCAGTTCCTCAGCCTTGCCGAGTGCCTCGCTGTACGATGACGCCACTTTGGCAGTGTTGACGGCTTTCACCTTTGCTGCCTCGGCCTTAGCAAGATCTGCGACCTTGGTGCATGAAAGATTCTTGGCAGCTTCCAGTTTGTTCACATTGTTCAGATAATCAAACAATTGAATATTGATCAAGGCTTTGAGATTATCATAATGGGCTGGATTTAGATAAGGCTTGGCTTTTTCCAGGGCAGAAAGGGACTGTTCGGCGAATTTGATGCCTGCCTGACGTAATTTTTCAAAATGTTCGGGATTGTTTTCGTCCAGGCATTTTTCAAGTTTCTGCTGAATCTTTTCCAAATCTTTGAGATAGACCTCATCAATTTTTCCCAAGGCCTTGGCTTTGTGTTCGTCGAGCTTTCCAACCGTTTTTTCGAATTTTTCACGGGCTTTCACCACGCACTCGTCGCTGCTTTCAAGATTCCCAACAACCTGGCTTCCGCCATTCAGCTTGGCGGGCTTGCCACTATCCTCCCGGTTGGAAAGGCCGTCTATTTTTGCCGCAGTAAGCAGTGATAAGTAGGGCTTCATTGCCGCATCATTCCCAGCCTTAGCCAGAATACGCTTTACTTCGGTAGAATTGAGTGTATTTTTTGATGGCTTAATATCCTTCAAAGTCTTGATCTCAGCAGCGGAAAGCGATGTAGAAATTTCTGAAACAGCCGCCAATACATTGGCCGGAATATCTGTCGAGTTCACTTTTCCCAAAGATTCATTCAGTGCCTTTGCCTTGGCAGTTGCCTCGATTTTCCCCGGTGTGGCCCTGATATCAGCTGTTTCTTCTAATTTCACTTCATTCATTTCCAGCGCTTCAAGCTCTTTGGATAATGCAGTTTCTCCGGGTCCTAAACTTTCAGCATCCTTATTGCGACAATCATAAAGAAAGAAAGTGAGGAACATTGAAAGGATCAGCAGTTTGCGTGCACGTGTTTTCATAAGAAATAGGTTTGTTGAAACTTACGATTATTGAAAAATGGATATGGTAATGAGATTTTTTGGCGATTTAGAGTGCATTCGCATGCTCAAGATTTAATTCGAGCAGTATCAAAACATCATACTCAGGTACAAAATGACTCCGGTAGTATCACTTTGAAGCGACCAAGAAAAGTTACGGTTAAAAGAACGCATACTGATATACGGTAAACTGAAATTATGGGGTTTGCTGCATAAGTGCTCATCAATTGAACAGACGGCCGATCACTTTAAGCAGATTTAAAATTATTAGAAGGTAGGAGAATTGTTCATAGGTGTCCAAAACAAGCATTGCAACGAGTTAGGATAAAAGGGGCAGCGAAGCGCTAACAATGCTCTGAAATTATCAATCTTCCGGGTTGTGCATCTAATTGCGAATAGCAATTTTTCATGAATAAACGTTGTGTTAGTGGTGTTAAAAATAACTACTATATATTAACGCGCTATATACAATATATTCTACAATAGAATATCAAGCCTTATAAAATAACATCTACAACAAGTTTAGTGCATTACATTTTTATTTCCTAATGTAATAGAAACGTTACAAATCACTAGTGTACTGATAATCAACGTATAATATTTTTTTCTAGTTAAAAATAATAAGTTTTTCTTCTAAAAGTTAAATTAAATTTTTGATGTCGCATCAACAATTGAGGCGCTGAAATACTCCCGTTTTGCTGGACAGCCAATGGATAAAGTTAATTTTAATTAGGATGCTTTTGCGTCAAAGAACAAGTCATTAGGGATAAATCCAGTACCGGTGTGTTTGCGTTGACCGTTGTAAAAATCCACATATGTTTTTACTCCTCTATACAGATCCATCCCGCCGTTTAGAGGGTTTAAGTATACATATTCTTGTTTGAGCGACCTCCAAAACCGTTCGATGAATACGTTGTCAAGTGCTCTTCCCTTTCCATCCATTGACACCTTTATGCCACTACCTAACAATGAGTTGACAAAGTGGGGGCTAGTGAATTGGCTACCTTGATCGGTATTAAATATTTCGGGCCGTCCCTCGGCACGAATAGTGTCTAAGAGGATTTCCCGGCACCATTCCATGCTCATTGTGTTTGAAATGCTCCATCCCACGATTCTTCGGCTATATACATCGATGATAGCAAACATGTACATGAAGCCCCGGAACATGGGGATATACGTGATATCGGCTTGCCAGACCTGGTTGGCTCTCTCTATTTTTAAGTCCTTCAGCAGATACGGATATTTGTAATCGCCTGCTTTGGCCTTGCTCAGGTTGCGTTTGGGATAAATCGTACGTAAGTTCATGAGCCTATATAGCCTTCGTACACGCTTTACACCAACGTGGTAACCTAAGCCGCGCAGATAATCAGTCATGCGTTCCACTCCATA
>NZ_AUAS01000042.1 GCF_000428845.1 Dyadobacter alkalitolerans DSM 23607
GATCTACCCCAAATGACCTGTTTTTTGGCGCAAAAGCATCTTAATCGAACTTAATTGTAATCACTGGCTGTCCAGCCAAACGGGAGTACTTCATACATCAACTGCGTGCCTGGCTCGAAGTAGCTACGCACCTGGCTGTCGGCTTCGGAGATCCCCGCCGCTCCGTCCTGCGCCTTGGCGATTGTTGCCATTACTGAGAGCAGCGCTGCTGCCCATACTTGTCTTGCCCGCCTGAAAGGGCCGTTTTCCAACATTTCATACGCCTCTTTAATTATTGTTTTGAATTTGTTTGCTGGATTTGTCTCCTTGCGGCTCCCGGTTCCTACGACCCGGGAGCGCAGGAGAGCGGGCTCATCATTAAACCTCCTTCCATAACTCCTCTAGCTCCACAGCACTGAGGTTGATGAAGCCATATTTTGCAGATTCCGACGTGATCACATTGTTGATCGCCTCACGGAACGGCGTGCCTTCGACGGCAGAAAAATCTTTTATTGACATCTGGATCAGAAAAATCAGATCCCGCTTTTCATAGCCTTTTTGGTATGCCTCTCTGATGCTGGTCCTGAGCTGAGAGCTGAGCTCTTCTACCTTGGCAAACAAGGCTTCATTTTGCCAGGGCTGCTTTTTTACTTCAACAGGTTCAGCGGTTTCTCTGGCTGACTTGCATGTGGTTTGATTATCGGTGGAGGTTTTTCCGGCCGTTCCCAAAACCGGGATTTTGAATTAAGCAGTGCCCTGATGTCCTGCCGGTAATAACGGATGCCGATAATCACATAGTAGATCGCCACTGCGGCACCCACTGCCAGAAAGTAGCCTGTCCATGATAAATGCGTTACCATAACTCGTGTTGTTTTAAGGTTGTTGCTGCATTGATTACCTGACAAAACAACACTCAAAACCAAGGCTCTTCAAGTACAACTTTTTCTTGTACCCACGCCGCGGCTACTGTACCCTAGTGATTATCAATTGAATAGCTAAATGAAATTGCCTCGAGACTTGCCAAATTTCTTGATGACCGTCTAAATGCCCGTCAGAGTTTCTTGTATCAATGATGCCACTAAGGTAGGCACAGGGGCTGCGGGGCGTAGTGGAAATTCCGGCATAAACACCCGGCATGAATGCCTGGCTGCCCACCGGCCTTCCTTTATTCCGTTGCTTCCACTACTTGCTTGACCAGTGCCAGAATGAAGCGCCATAATTCATTCAATCACTTCAAAATCAAGGTAATTATGGAAAGCTTCGGAAATGTCTCAAACTTGTATCAGGTAGCAGAAATTGAGCTGATCTACAAAACCAAGGTACAAGCAAGCCAGCGTCCTAAAATAGCATCGTCCAGAGATGCATACAATGTGCTGATCAAAAGCTGGAACCCCGATAGACTTGAATTTATTGAGGAGTTCAAGATATTGCTATTGAACAATGCCAGCCGCGTGCTAGGTATTTTTGAAGTTTCCAAAGGCGGGATTTCAGGCGCAAGTGCTGACGTACGGATCGTTTTTGCAGCTGCTTTGAAAGCCAATGCAACAGGGATTATCCTGGCTCACAATCACCCTTCCGGGCAGCTCGTACCGAGTGATGCTGATAAGTGCATTACTGAGAATATGAGAAAAGCCGGGGAGTTACTGAATATACGGGTTCTGGACCATCTGATTGTGACGGCGGAGGGTTTTTACTCGTTTTCACATGAGAGTCTTTTGTAAAATTCCAAATCCTACTGTGATATACCTTGACGGCAGTATCACAGTAAATACAACCGAAATCAGCAATGGAATTCGCCTGGAATTTTAGAGCTTGATCTTCTGAAGAAATATAATACTTGTCTACCTTGGTCGAATATTCGTTGGCTGCCCTTATATTTTGCGGTTCCTTTCCGGCCGGTTCTAGAACCCTTGCTTTGAATTGAGGAGTTCCCTGATGTCCTACTGGTAATAGCTAATTCCGATGACTACATAGTAGATCGCCACTGCGGCACTTACTGCCAGAAAGTAGCCGGTTCAGGATAACTGCGTTACCATAACTTGTGTTGTTTTTAGGTTTCTGCTGCGTTGATTTCCTGACAAAACAACACTCAAAACCAAGGCGCTTTAAGTAGATTTAATGATCTTAAGCTTCTACTCAAAAACAGCGTATGAAAAATGATCGTGTAATTATATCGCTAGCTCTGGTCACCTTCACGGTAGCCATGTTCATCAGTGGCTCGTTTAAATATGTTTTACTTGGTTTTTCAATAGCGGCCTTCCTGATTTTTATTCTCAAAATTATTAACCGAGATAAAACCACCTAACATAACGCCCTTAAATAGCCTAATCGATACTCACACATCCCTCTCAGGAAATAGCGTGAGCTCAGCGAAGCAGTCCGCCTATTTTATCTAAATGGCTTCTTAAATTAAAGTGGGTGTGAAAGATTATGCTGATATAAATTTTGGCTCGAGATCTTATCCACTGAGTGAGTAGCCATTACGACCCAAAAATTTTTTTACAACTTTGCGAGGCGGTCGTTCAATTCTACCAGACCGGATTTCTGCAAGCAATCGGCCGACAATGCTAATAGTTCTTCCTTTGACTCTTTTGAGGCGATTTCAATCAAATCAGGATTACCCCCAACACCGGGAACACTTAAGGCTCTTTTGATCGCCTGGGTCAGAAGCAAAACATTCCGCCTGCTAATCTTCAAATCGATCTTGATTTGATCGTTCATTCCGGGGATACTCATGATGGTATCATACACACCTGCCAGCTCTTTCGCGTTCATCATGTTTCTTGTTTTTGGTACGGTACAAAAATAATAATTGCCCCTGAAACGATCCTAAGGAGAATTTACCCAGGATAGGTAGCTGACATTCGTGTTCTTTAATTTCGCTCCAGGAACCAAAATAGAAAGCAAAATGAGCGAAAGAGAGAGGGGAAGCCGCGGGCTGTTAACGTTGGCAGAAATTAGAGAACTAGACCTTATTGGTTATCTGTCAGAATTTGGATTTGAGCCAGTTAAAGTGCATTGTGCAGATCACTGGTATTTGTCTCCCTTGCGGGATGAACGGACTGCATCGTTTAAAGTCAATAGGAAACTTAATCGTTGGTATGATCACGGAATCAGTCTTGGAGGGAATTTAATTGACTTCGCCGCCATTTTTTACCAGTGCTCAGTTGGGGAGGTAATCAAGATTTTCTCCGATTACTGGTCCTTTTACAAGCCTAAGATTCTTTTACCTTCAACAGAGAAGGCAGCTGTGAATTGCCCCATACAAATTTTGTATACCGGGCAGCTCACAAGTAAAACACTTTTGGACTACGTAGTTTCAAGATCTGTTTCACCTGATATTGCCAGGCAATACTGCCGACAGGTTAATTACCAGATCGGGGACCGAAGGTATTTTGCAATTGGCTTGCTCAATAATTCTGGTGGTTATGAGCTGCGGAATTCTTACTCGAAGTTGGCAAGCAGTCCGAAGGATATTACTACAATCAATGTCGGTGCTCCGACAGTCTCGGTGTTTGAGGGCATGTTCGATTTTCTGTCCTACAAAACCTTGATGAGAAAGATGGCTGAGCAACCCGAGAATTATGTCATCCTGAACTCCATCTCTCTCTTCGATCGCGCACGACCTTTTCTGGAAAGCCACTATCACATCGACCTATATTTTGATCGGGATGCTACAGGTATTAGGTGCACTTCGACGGCAAAGGACATCAGTGAAAAATACAATGATGCCAGCGGAATGTATACTGGCTATAAGGATTTCAATGAGTGGTTGGCAAGTACATCATCGAGTCAAAAGAGTTGAATTGTCAGAGGAGCCAAATTTGACGACTCCAGACTACAAAAAGTCTGAAAGGATTGCCTCTTATCCGCAATCGGCCAGATGTCAGGTTGTATCACAACCTAAGGATCTGGCCGCCTAAACACTCCGGAGTCGTGGGCGGGTTTGAGTGAAAAATGAATGTCAAAATGTGAAAATGATAATGTGATGAATGAAGACAAACACAACCGAACCAAGTGGCTGCACGTCCGCCTAACGCCAGAGGAATATAAACAGCTTCTTCGAAAAGTACAAAGAACTACATGCCGTAAAACGAGCGAGTATGCCAGGAAAGTACTGCTCTTAGAACCTGTCATGGTAAACCATCGCAACCAGTCATTCGACGAAGTGATGGTTGAATTGACCCGTCTTCGACGTGAGCTTACCACTGCGGGTAACAACCTGAATCAAGCTGTCAAAAGACTACATGCACTCTCGCAAATTGCTGATTTTAGAAGCTGGTTGGAAGCTTATGAGGCCGATAAGGATCGCCTGATCGAGATGGTGAACGAGATCAATGTTTACATCAGCAAAGCCTCGAAAATATGGTTGCAATCATAAAGACAGGGATGTCAATCCGTAGCACTTTTTTCTATAATGAAAACAAGTTAAAGGAAGGCGTAGCGGAATGCATAATGGCAGGAAACTACCCGGACAATGCCACTAATCTGTCCGAGCATGAGCGTTTGAATATGCTCTTGAAGTTGGCTGCTTTGAACACCAATGTGGCTCGAAATAGCGTCCACATCTCCTTAAACTTTGACCCTTCTGAGCAACATTCCAAGGCGCTGTTGAAAGAAATTTCACAGGCTTACATGGAGAAGATTGGCTTTGGTGATCAGCCATTCCTGGTGTATCAGCATTACGATGCCGGTCATCCGCACATCCATGTGCGCCCATAAGGGCATATAGTAAATAGAACATTAGCAAGTTCTTTGACAAGCGTTTAGACGTCAATTATCAGCCGACTTATCTGAAAGGG
>NZ_AUAS01000043.1 GCF_000428845.1 Dyadobacter alkalitolerans DSM 23607
GCCACAAGTGTGCGCCTTCTAACACCAGGCACACTGGAACGCGTTACAAGCTTGACCATCGACGATCAGGGTCAGTACACGGTCGATTCTCTCACAGGGGTTGTTACATTCACCCCGGAAGCCGGCTTCAGTGACACTACATTTGTGGACTATGTGATCACAGATGAGAATGGCCTGGAATCAATCGCTACGATTTCAGTTATTGTTGACTGCCCATTACCTGTTAAACTGGTAGCATTCGATGCCCGCAAGGAAAGCAATACAGCCCGGCTTACCTGGTCAACAACCGAGGAAGTCAATTCGGACCGCTTTGAGATTGAGCGCAGCGCAAGCGGCAAGGATTGGAACAAGATCGGCATGGTTTCATCGCATGGGGAAAGCACGGTACTCCGCGAGTATTCCTTTGTGGACGCCAGCCCAATCAGCGGACAAAACCTGTACCGCCTGAGAATGGTAGATAAAGACGAAACGTTCGCG
Organism: Dyadobacter alkalitolerans DSM 23607; assembly: GCF_000428845.1. Lineage (GTDB taxonomy): Bacteria > Bacteroidota > Bacteroidia > Cytophagales > Spirosomataceae > Dyadobacter > Dyadobacter alkalitolerans. The sequence goes on from NZ_AUAS01000043.1 coordinate 478, forward strand.
TATAGCAGTGTGCGTAATGTGACTTTTGCAGAGTTGGCCCGCCTTTCACCTTACCCTAACCCGGTCTCGGAAAGGTTCCATATCACCAATCACCAGCAAATCAAGCAAGTTGCTATGCATAACCAGCGCGGCATGAAAGTTTTTGGCAGCCAGGGTGTTACATCAGAAGGTATTGATGTAAGCCGACTGAGCCCAGGCCTTTACACTGTAACCTTGACCCTGTTTGACGGCACTATCAGCACACACAAGGTAGCAGTTACAAGGTAACGCTTCCAGTCTTCGGGTGGCCATTGCTGCCCGAAGACTTTTTTACTTTTAGGTAGACTTAAAAGTAACATTCTACGCAGGAATGAGGTGCCTTGTTCGGGCCCTATTATCAATGTCTTTTCGCAGATGAGCTCTTGGTACCGGTCGCAATCATAGTCTCCCTGACTCAACTAGTTACCCTTTTTTCGCGCACACTGTTAACATGACGCAGAAAACTTCTAATCAGCCGCAAGCCTTCGACAAAAAGGATTGGGCATCAATCCTGGTATTTATACTGCTGCTATCACTGGTATATATAGCCAGAAAGCCCTGACACAAGCGGGGCATTCAAATCCTCTATTTTAAACTTAATCATGACTATGAAAAAATACGTCGCAGAATTCATCGGCACCTTTTGGCTGGTGCTGGGCGGGTGCGGAAGCGCTGCCCTTTCAGCTGCATTTCCTAGTGTCGGAATCGGCCTTTTAGGGGTATCGCTTGCATTCGGGCTTACTGTGCTGACGATAGCTTACTCTTTGGGCCACATATCGGGAGCGCACCTGAACCCGGCCGTTTCGCTGGGCCTTTGGGCCGGTGGCCGTTTTGATGGTAAAGAGCTGTTGCCTTATATCATTGCCCAGGTCCTGGGCGGCATCGCCGGGGCAGCAGTCCTTTATGTAATTGTTACAGGCAACGGAAGCCAGATCGGGGATTTTGCCGCTAATGGCTACGGTGAGCACTCGCCAGGCGGGTACAGTATGAGTGCGGCCCTTCTGACAGAATTTGTAATGACCTTCATTTTCCTGATCATCATCCTGGGCTCCACCTATCCTTCCGCACCTTTCGGCTTTGCCGGGGTTGCCATCGGTTTGGGCCTCACATTGATACATCTGATTAGTATACCCGTAACCAACACCTCCGTTAACCCGGCACGCAGCATCAGCCAGGCCTTATTCGTTGGCGGGTGGGCTACCCAGCAACTGTGGCTATTTATTGTAGCGCCCCTTGCAGGTGCTTTCTTAGCAGGAATATTTTACAAAGCGGTCCTTGCCAGGGACTAAGCATCTCATTTAGATAGAAACCGTTAGGTAGTTTAGATATTCTCCCGGCCTTGCCGGGAGAATTATTTTATATCGGCACCAATTGGATTAAAAGCTTTCCCCTGATAAAATAAGATCCTGGTAATTTCGTATATTTATACCAGGCCGATGCCAGGAAAATTATCATATATTTCTTAAAGACCGCTAATGCCAAGCATCGCTATCATCGACCTCCAACCTCTATCATGCCTGGGCATAAAAGCCTACTTGCAAAATTTGTTACCAGCTAGCCAATACCAGACCGCCTATGCCCAAGAGACGGTCAATGATCTAGTGCTGGGTCCTGAGCTGGACCTTGTCATTTTAGGCCTAAACCGAGAAAATGAGGCAACCACAACCTTTTTGACCGACAAGGTGCTTACCGCCGGGCAGCAGCTTCCCGTGATTGTCATGTACGAATTTTTTGATTTAGCGTTGCTGAAACAGCTTGGAAAGCAGGCGGCAACCGGCTTTATAGCCAAGGAAAACGCATTTATAGAACTTGCAAAATGCGTTCAGACGGTGCTTTCTGGCAATATTTTTATATGTGAGAAAACCAGCCAGCATGTAATCAATGCCTTTGCTAGCCCTGCCACCCAAAACCGAAGGTCTTTTAACAAAAAAGCGGCCCCTATCGCCTAACGAAAAATAAGCAAACCCCTTTATTAGATTATTTAATGATGTATGACGGCGCTACACTGCCATGTCAGGCTCCTCTCTTTTGACGTTTTATAACTGCAAACCATTTTTTATACTAAAACGTATAGTGTAGATAGGTAGACTTACTTAAAACATTATATGAGAGTATTACTTGTTAAAGATCATCCGCTGATCAGAGTGGGGTTAGAACTGCTGGTAAGGGAGGTTTATCCACGCAGCCAGGTCGTCCATGCAACAGACTTTGCGCAAGCAGTGAACAACATAAAAGCCCAATTATTCAATTTCATCATTTTAGATATCGGTATTCCGGGGGGCAACACGGAAGAAATGATCAAGACAATTAAAGAAATGCAGACTGCAGTTCCAATTCTGGTTTATACTTCTTATGATGACCAGCTTTATGGTTTGACATATATTAGCGCAGGGGCAGATAGCCTCCTATCAAAAGATGCCCCCTCCGACCAAATCAAAGCAACTATAAAAATACTCGTAGAAAAAGGGAAATATCTTAGTGCAGAACTACGCTGCAAAGCCTATCTCCTATCGAGTTACGAATAACTCAGCTTTTATTGGAAGGGCACTGGAATAGGGATATAGCACTTTTATTGAACCTAAAAACTTGACGGTCAGTACACACAAACAACCGTTTCTGAGTACTAGCAATGGTGCATATAAGAGATCAGTGACTAGTTAGAATTTCAACATTATGCAGATGGTATTGAAGTCTTCAAGGTTTTTCCGCTGGGCTGCCCGGTGCCCTAACTTTTATCTGCTTGCCCTACTATACTTAAAACACTGCATACCTAAGGCGAAACCGGTAATGAGTACCAGCTCTTACCGTTAAGTCAATATATTAATAATGTAAAAAAAATTCTTAATATATTCCAACTAATTCTTAGAAGTTGTGTCTAAGAGGAAACAAGAACAAACAGACCCATGAAAACGATTGCAACACTCCTTATAGCTATCACCCTCGTAGCGTGTGAAAAAAAGGATGTTAATCCAGAACCATATGCTACTGAAATCGGTTGACAGTTAGCCCGTTTTCAAGTATCCAGGCGGGTATTGGACATTTCCAAAACGGATTTTTTTGTACGGGTACCA
>NZ_AUAS01000044.1 GCF_000428845.1 Dyadobacter alkalitolerans DSM 23607
ATCTGGTTCAAACGTACTATGTTAGAATATTCATGTCAACTAAAATACATCCCCGAATGGTACGGGGAGTATTCTCAAATCAACTGTACATTAAACTCACGCCTTAGTTAACAGGACGACAATTTGAAGTGCACGTTACCAATTATAACGCATGTCTTTATACGTACCTATTAGAATATCACAAACTCCTCTCTGCAATCGGGCCTACATATCAATTAAAGGATTGCCGGAATTCCATCGGACTTTGTTTCGTCTTTGCCTTAAAGAGCTTGTTAAACGATTGCGAATGTTCAAAGCCCAGCGCATAGGCAACTTCGCTTACTGTTAATTCGGTGGTTGATAGTTTCTCTTTGGCCTTTTCTACCAGCTTTTCGTGGATGTGTTGCTGGGTACTTTGCCCAGTTAATTGTTTGAGTAAACTGCCTAAATACTTGGCCGAGACATTTAGTTTTTCCGCAACATGTTTAACTGTGGGTAACCCTTTTGACACCAAGTCATTGTCATTAAAATATTCGGTTAGCACTACTTCCAAGCGCTCCAAAATTCTGCTATTGGCTATTTTTCTGGTAATGAACTGGCGTTCATAAAAACGTTGCCCATACGTAAGGAGCAGTTCCAGTTGCGCAATGATCACATCCTGGCTAAATTTATCAATGTTGGATTTGTATTCACTTTTGATGTTGGCAACGATGCCGTTAACGAGGGCTTCCTCGTGATCAGAAAGGAATAAAGCCTCATTAGTTGCATAACCGAAATAGTCGTATTGCTTAATTTTTTTCGCAAGCGGGGTATTCCATAAAAAATCCGGATGGATGAAGAGCATCCAGCCATCAAGCTTGGGCGGCACACCGTTTTCTTCACCTCGCAGAATTTGCCCGGGTGACATAAAGGCCATCAATCCTTCGTCAAAATCATATTTCTGCTGTCCGTAGACCAGTTTGTCACATCCCCGCTTCATGGAAATGACATACAGGTCAAATATGACAGCATCGAGCCCCGTATCATTTTTTAGTCCGGCTAAATCAATAATCCCTATTAGCGGATGAAACGGTTTTCCCAGCCCCATCAGGCGATGGATTTCCGTAATGGATTGGATCCTGTAAGGTTTCGTGTTTTCCATCTGTTTATCTTAGACTACTGCGTTGTAGCGCTTTAATTTTCTTAAATTCCTGGTGCCCGTATTTCAGCAACACGTTTGGAACAAGCCGGGTTGCAAATTTTATTACGCTGATCATAGGTGGTTTGAGCTCTGGCTGATCTTTTAAAAGATCTTTTATGGCAACACTTACCATCTTGTCAACGTCCATCATCATGCCGGGACTAGGTTTTAATACCCAATCGTTTTGAAGATTCGTTTTGACCCCAGGTGGGATCATTTCAAATACTTTTACATTGGTGTCTTCCAACTGCAAGCGCAACGCCTGGGTGTAGGCGCGTACCCCGGCTTTGGCAGCGCTATATATCGGGGCAGCCGAGTAAGACATAAAGGCGATTCCTGATGATACATTGACAATTGCGGCAGACTTCTTTGTGAGCAGGTGCGGCAAAAATTGGTGTACCATTTGAATGGTACCGGAAAGATTGGTTGCTATTTCAGTATTGATATTTACCAGGTCCAATGCCACGTCCCGCAGATCAATCAACCGCATCAGGCCCGCATTGTTGATAATGATATTCAGCTCAGGAAAGTGCCCGGTTACATCCTGGTATAGCCTTTCGATGTCATCTGGACTGCTGACATCACTTTGAAAAGTATGTACTCTTGGAAATCTGGTTTTTGTTTCCCTAAGGGCATTGGCGCTACGGCCCGTAATAATGATATTCGCCCCTAGCTGAGTCAGTTGTTTTACGAGTTCCAAACCAATCCCGCTCGTTCCGCCTGTGATCAGCACAGTGCTATTTCTTAATTCCATTTATCTGATGTTTTGTTATTGCAAAGTTCTACAGTCTTTGCAAAGCATCTTTAGCCAAAAGGCCCGAGCTTGTAGTCGAAAGGATGGGTTCTGCTGTAATTTTATGTTTTTTGCGAGATTGACAATATCAAAAAAGAATATAAAGACACAGCTGGCCATTATAGTGAACATATCATCGTTAGTAACCTGGATACGCGCTAAGTATCTACACACGAGTGTATGTATGCGAGTTAGCTGTCCGACTCTAAGTTTCAGTTAAAGGTGCTCGCTTGACTATTTATTGAACTATAATCGCCGTAGATTAATCCAGACATATTATATGTATCACAACTGCCTGAAGTACGCCTTAAAGACCGTATTTTTAAAGAGATTCCTAGCGTTTGTACCCTTGAAACACGTCTCACTAACTCAGTCAAAGTTTAAGACAAGTAACATAAAAATTTAAAATGGTCATTGAGACACGTTTGCTCATAACTAAGAATGTGTAGTTGATAGGTCATCTATTTGCAGGAAACGGAGGTTATTTGGACAATATTTTTATCGACCCGTCCTGACAAGCGTTGACGGCTTATGCAGGAATTGAACATAGGAGGACTTGTACGCCTACTTAAGTAAAACATCAGTGATTTTAATCCGAAAAAGTCCATCAGTAAACCTGGCTGTGGGAGCCATTTTATTTCGTAGTGGTAGCAGCTCTGATTCAGTATCTTGGCTAAATGAAATACTTAAACGACCTTCTATCATTCCTAAGTCCCTATCGAATTTTGTGACCTTAATCCAGCCAGGCTTCAATCCTTTATAAACGTAATGGTTATGCAGTCCTCCTGCATTTCCTATATATGACAGGCTGGCTTTCTCATTTTTCCATTGGCTGCGCTTATTTAATTTCGCAATATTGAAACGGCCCTTTTTCAAAGGAACATTATAAATTACCAAACTCTGAGTTCTAGTGCATTCAGGATCGATGCATCCATTATTAGTATTTGGATTTGGGCCGCCTGCCACCATACCAGGATAATCAATGTCGGTAAAGACAATTAGATTAAATTTACGGATTCTTTCTATTTTTTCTCCCGGCTCCTTAATTCTTAGCGCCTTACCGGTTCCAAACCACACAGAGTCATTCAAAACACTAGTTATGTTGAATTTGCTGTTAGGTGGCAAAGAAGGCTGCTTTGCACACCCTAAACAAACTACAAATAAGATAATACACAGAGCTTTCATAGACGTTAGTTTTCACTAAAAGATGCTAGTGCGAATATTCTAATTAATATTCATATGAAAGTTTCTTTAAGCCATATTTTAAATAAGTTAACAGTTGTATCGGGTATCACTACATGTCAATACATCAAATCGAAGAAAAAGTCCCGTCTCCTTGCACAAAACCAAGAACCTTCACAAAAACGCCTTTCCCTCTTGTTCCGTGTTTTCTCACTTAACATAGTACGTTTGAACCAGATCTAAATCTTACATATTCTTTGAGTAAATTGATCTTGATAAAAGGCCTTCAGTGTGAACAAGTCTGCACTTA
>NZ_AUAS01000045.1 GCF_000428845.1 Dyadobacter alkalitolerans DSM 23607
TCATGGTCACTGTCAACAAAATGCGCCTTTTTAGTCTCATCAGACATGATTACGGTAATCTCATCTGAACTGTACCCGCGGCTAATCAAAGAGTCGTAAGCACGGTCTGCATCTTCTCTTGTTTTAAAAGCTCCGATAATTGGGCCAGCAGTGTAAGCAGCGTTCGTTAAATCAGACATGGTCAAATGAATTGGTTGATAATATGAATTGTTGACCTATGACTAATATCGTTCCAAAGCTACTTTTTGAAGTTTACCAATATGTTATTAATTTGATGAGAAGGCATTGAATAGGAGTGAAACGAGGGTATTTCAACCTTTCGGTTCTTAGAGATATATGATTTTCAAATTTTGCATGGCTAGCTGTAAGTTAGGGTCCATCATTTTTTCTCCCATGTGTTATTCTTAGCGTACACGGAAACGGTCATTTAGCTGATCGTCAAAGGATTTGCCTTTTCGCGTTTTTTCTTCTATTGGAGTATTCTATCCTGGCTTTAAGTGGATATTGACATAAGTCTTTACTTCGCTTAATGAGGCAAAGTATTTTCATCCTCGGGGACTTAGTGGCTTAGGCCATCGCCCAGTCTCTGCTCAATAAAAGCAACATCCCTATTTGCATCGGTGCGGTAATGCAGCAGTCGTAGACGGCATAAAAAGTATTACTAGTTTCCGAATCAGTTCCTGTGGGAAATTGCTGCCTTTCATCAGGCCATAGGGGCCACCTTTTTCTTGTAGGGCTTGCGGTTTTGCCTGGCAGGATTAGTAACGGCATTGATCACATGCTGGCTGGTTTTTTCACACATATAAAAGCTGCCGGAAAGAACCGTCGTGATGCATTTATCAAGCTCCCTAGATTCGTTGTCCTTGGCAATAAAGCCTGTTAGAGTATGGTTTCCAAAATGCCTTAACAGTTCAACATCAAAAACTTCATACAATACGGTCACTGGCACCTGGGGTCCTGGGGCAAGTATTTTTTCTATCAAAAATGTGGTCAGCGTAGGGCTTTCCCGGTTAAGGCCCAGAACGATAAGGTCCAGCTCAGGACCTAGCATTAGATCTTGATCGTTTCTTTGGTGTCGGCAGTTTGGTACTGGCTAGCCGGCAACAAATTTTGCAGGTAGGCCTGCACGCCCATGCATGATAGAGGTTGGAGGTCGATGATAGCGATGCTTGGCATTATTGATCTTTAATAAGAAGTTGTGTGAACACCTCATGCGCATAATTGGTGGCGCCGCCATTCCTTAAAAATTACTTTATCATTATTCAATGCCGTAAACAGGTGGGTATGGTTGGACCTGTGTATGCAGGAATGGTATTACATTGAAAGCGCCTCCAATCTAGCCTGTGTTGTTGCCAATTGCAGGATGGGCGGGATCACCATTTCCTGATGCCACCACCTTTGCCCGCACCGACGTCGAGTACCTGACTGATATTAATGCTTCATAAGTCTGTGCAGAAACCGGGTCCGGGCAAAGAGCCTAAATAGAATCGGCATGCCTAGCCTTCGTGCCCGAAGAACGTATTTGTTCTTCATAGCTTAAAAAGTTTAAGTCTAACTTTAATTGGTTATGGAGTGATTTAAATATGATCGTCGGCTTCGCATAGAATGAACCACAACCTTGAGGTAAATCTAGACGTTAGATTATGGAAGGAGAGAACAATTAATTTTGTTTATTGCAAAATAATTTTATCAATATAAATTAATTTATTCCTGAAAGATGTGGATTCCTATTTGTTGGAGGGTAATGATAATGAAAGACGGTTCGTTGAAGCGAGTCGGAAACAACAGTCAGCCGGATATGCAAAGGATACAAAGATCCTTCACAATTAACAGCTCTACTTCGTTTGCGTTGAGATATTCGGATTCAAGCACATCCAGTCATCGTAGGCACTAAACTTTTGGTTGAGCCAAGCAATCGTTTGCTCGATGGCAGATTCCCGATATTTCAATAATCAGCAGCTAACAAACCTTTTTCAATACGAAGTAACGCTCACGTAGAAATGAATGAGTGGAAAGGAATAGGTTGTTTCCTTTGGAGATGAGTAGTGTCTGATGCATCAGTGAACGGATTTGATAACAAAGGTGACATTCTTAAATCACATCAAAACAAATCATAAACAAAGTAAATCAGTGATTTATTATTGTTAGTTAAACGATCGTAAATGCCTGCAAAATTGGGTGTTACAGTATGAGTGCTATCAAACAATCGTACAATTTGGTAACGTTGAAAGTGAGGGGTTTGAAATCACTTCTTCGCTTTCAGCAGACTGGAAGGTTTTGAATAATTGGCAAAGGACAATGTTGGCGTCGACACACGATTTTGAATAATCATGATAACTCTTCAGCAAGTTGTTAATTTATGGAAGTAAATTTAAAATCTAGCCGGGAATATTTTAATGCGATCCGGTTACGCTGAAAGACAATCAAGGACTTCAACCTTGACCAAAGGCGGCAAAGCGCCCCGGAATTCAGAAAACAGTCTACTCGGTACGGATTTCCTAGGGTAGGTAGAAGATAGCACGAGGAAGTTGTACTCTTCAATTAGTATCTACTTAACATAATCTTAATTATACAACAAACCATATGTTACTGTTTTTAGTGTACACTTTAATAGTAACATCATGAATGCTAATGACTTACAAAGAAATAAAAAAAGTAGAAAGTCACTGCTTTTT
>NZ_AUAS01000046.1 GCF_000428845.1 Dyadobacter alkalitolerans DSM 23607
GGGGGCAAACGCGGGGAACTGAAACATCTAAGTACCCGCAGGAGAAGAAAACAATAGTGATTCCGCAAGTAGTGGCGAGCGAACGCGGACAAGCCCAAACCAGCCTGGTTACGGCCAGACTGGGGTTGTAGGACTCACCTAGTGTTTAACAATTGAACTGGAATGGCATGGGAAGGCCAATCGTAGAGGGTGAGAATCCCGTACAGGTAAGAGCGTTAAATGAGTGAGTATCCTGAGTAAGTGGGGACCGGAGAAATCCCCTCTGAATCCGGCGGCACCATCCGCCAAGGCTAAATACTCCTGAGAGACCGATAGTGAACGAGTACCGTGAGGGAAAGGTGAAAAGTACCGCGAGCAGCGGGGTGAAATAGAACTTGAAACCATGCGCTTACAAGCGGACGGAGCCTACGGGTGACGTCGTGCCTTTTGCATAATGAGCCTACGAGTTACGGTTACTGGCAAGGTTAATGTATTGGAATACAGGAGCCGAAGCGAAAGCGAGTCTGAAATGGGCGATTAGTCAGTGGCTGTAGACGCGAAACTTGGTGATCTACCCTTGGTCAGGTTGAAGCGCTGGTAACACATCGTGGAGGACCGAACCGGTAAACGTTGAAAAGTTTTCGGATGAACTGAGGGTAGGGGTGAAAGGCCAATCAAACTGAGAAATAGCTCGTACTCCCCGAAATGTTTTTAGGAACAGCGTCGTGGTTGAGTCATGGTCAGGTAGAGCTACTGATAGGACTAGGGGGAGTCAAATCCTACCAAATTCTGACAAACTCCGAATGGGCTATGATATACACGGCAGTGAGGGCTGGGGTGCTAAGGTCCCAGTCCGAGAGGGGAACAACCCAGAGCATCAGCTAAGGTCCCAAAATATATGCTAAGTTGAACTAAGGGGGTCCGACTGCAGAGACAGCCAGGATGTTAGCTTGGAAGCAGCTATACATTTAAAGAGTGCGTAACAGCTCACTGGTCGAGCGGGGCGGGCATCGATAATAAACGGGCATCAAGCATATTACCGAAGCTATGCGATAGTAATTTATTACGATCGGTAGGGGAGCATTCTCACAGGGGTGAAGGTTTGGCGTAAGCTGGGCTGGACTGGTGAGAAAAGCAAATGTAGGCATAAGTAACGATAATGCGGATGAGAAATCCGCACACCGAAAGACTAAGGATTCCTCCGCTATGCTAATCAACGGAGGGTTAGGCGGGGCCTAAGGGATAGCCGACAGGCGACTCTCGATGGACAGCAGGTTAATATTCCTGCCCTTGCATGCAGTGTGAAAAAGTGACGGAGTATTGTGGTAAGTACGTACTGACGGAATAGTGCGTTGAGCAGAACCTACGGGTGAAGCGAACTTACGAAAACGCTTCCAAGAAAAGCTTTTGAAACGCCAGCTGTACGCAACCCGTACCGTAAACCGACACAGGTAGTCGAGAAGAATATTCTAAGGTGCTCGAGTGAATCACGGCTAAGGAACTCGGCAAATTAACCCTGTAACTTCGGGAGAAGGGGAGCCTCCTCAGAAATGAGAGGCCGCAGAGAAATGGCCCAGGCGACTGTTTAGCAAAAACACAGGGCTCTGCCAAAACGAAAGTTGACGTATAGGGCCTGACACCTGCCCGGTGCTGGAAGGTTAAGAGGGGATGTCATCGCAAGAGAAGCATTGAATCGAAGCCCCAGTAAACGGCGGCCGTAACTATAACGGTCCTAAGGTAGCGAAATTCCTTGTCGGGTAAGTTCCGACCTGCACGAATGGTGTAACGATCTGGGCACTGTCTCGGCCGTGAGCTCGGTGAAATTGTAGTAGCGGTGAAGATGCCGCTTACCCGCCACGGGACGGAAAGACCCCGTGCACCTTTACTATAGCTTTGCATTGTTTTCGGGTCAGGGATGTGTAGGATAGGTGGGAGGCTGTGAGTGGGCGTCGCCAGGCGTTCAGGAGCCAACGTTGAAATACCACCCTTCGCTGGCCTGGGATCTAATCCGACAAAGTCGGAGACCGTGCATGGTGGGTAGTTTGACTGGGGTGGTCGCCTCCAAAAGTGTAACGGAGGCTTCCAAAGGTCTGCTCAACACGCTTGGTAACCGTGTGTGGAGTGCAATAGTACAAGCAGGCTTGACTGTGAGACCGACGGGTCGAGCAGGTGGGAAACCAGGGTATAGTGATCCGGTGGTTCTGTATGGAAGGGCCATCGCTCAAAGGATAAAAGGTACGCCGGGGATAACAGGCTGATCTCCCCCAAGAGCTCACATCGACGGGGAGGTTTGGCACCTCGATGTCGGCTCGTCACATCCTGGGGCTGGAGAAGGTCCCAAGGGTTCGGCTGTTCGCCGATTAAAGTGGCACGCGAGCTGGGTTCAGAACGTCGTGAGACAGTTCGGTCCCTATCTGTGGTGGGCGTAGGAAGATTGACGGGGGCTGCCTTTAGTACGAGAGGACCGAGGTGGACCCACCGCTGGTGAACCGGTTGTCACGCCAGTGGCATGGCCGGGTAGCTATGTGGGGAATAGATAAGCGCTGAAAGCATCTAAGTGCGAAACTAGCCCGAAGATGAATCTTCCACATAAGGGTCGTTGTAGACTACGACGTTGATAGGCTGCAGGTG
>NZ_AUAS01000047.1 GCF_000428845.1 Dyadobacter alkalitolerans DSM 23607
TGGATCTACCCCAAATGACCTGTTTTTTGGCGCAAAAGCATCTTAATCGAACTTAATTGTAATCACTGGCTGTCCAGCCAAACGGGAGTACTTCAACTTTGATGAATCATTTAACCAAACTGGCTTATGAAACGCTTTTTACTCGCTGGTATATGCATGTTGAGTTTACTAAATTGTAAGGAAGACAAAATTAGTTCAACGGCATTGGATTGTTATTCTGGGTTTAAAGGGTTAACACGTGACGAATATGTAGTTGATGCGCCAGTAACAGTGCAACTAAGCGGCGGATTAGCTATCGGTAGCCAACTGATAGCATCCAATGGTGTCCCCTGGGGCGGATGTAATCTTCCGAAACAATTTATGCAAGATAGCTTACACGTCTACGTGACAGGTTATTTTTTAACTTCTGAGACATTGGAAACAATGAATTTAACACCTTTGCCTTTTGTAGTCACTTCCGCGAAGCTCAGATAATAGCGATCCATTTTCTAATCGTATACCATTCTCACGAAACGTCGGTATTTTTTGACACTTACGTATGTTCACGTGCCGGAACGGTTGACGTGTGAACCATAAGGGTAGGAGAAGAGCCAAGTGCCCTAATTTTTTGCATTACGCTGAATTTACCTTACAAATTTATTAACTGTGTTAAAAGTCAAGGATAACTGCGTAAAATTGGACAATAATTTTGATTAAATTCTTGATCGAACTTGACTACTGCAAAGGCCTGCCGAAGTAATTTATTAACCACCGCAATCAAGGCAACCTTCGAAGCTTTACCAGCAGCCTTTAAACGTTGATAGAGCTCTCGACATGATTTATTGTGCCGAATCGCGGACCAGGAGGCAACATACAGCATGCTTCTTAATTGCCCATCGCCTGTTTTGCAGATTCCCTTGACTGTATTAAGCTTTCCGGATTGATAAATAACTGGTGCCACACCAATGAATTTGGCCAAGGCTTTAGCCGAATGAAAGTGCCTAAGGCCACCTGTCACTTCAATTAATGCCGTGGCAATAGTTGGTGAACCAACTACGGATGTCAGCCTGATGAGCTCCTGGTTGAAATTAGCTTTTGTTAACTCCTCAATTTTATCTTTCAAAGTCTTCATAGCGACATCAAACTCATTTAAAATATGCATTAAACTTCTCTGAACATCTTCGTCTCTTACTGGTAATTAGGAAAATGAATGGGCTACATTTTGCATTGCCAGGTATTGTTTCTTATACTGTCTAAGCAAGGTACGCTTCTGACGAAGCCTTAGCAGCGCGTCACCGTTAAACTGAACTTTGTCGGTTGTACAAAAAAAAGGTTGTCCACCGTATGGAGGACTGTTTTAGTTCAACTATGGTAAGATGGCACGCGTTTAAATGTAATTCCTCTAACTCCTAGCATACACTTGTAGACGGTGACATATTGCTTGGTTGGTTTGCGAAAAAGCCGTGTAGGGTATGGGAATGTTATTTACCCTGGTCGTTTTAAGCTTACTATTTTACTTGCTGAAGTATTTAAAAACGCTCCGTGCCAGGATGGTCAAGTAAAAAATGGACGATTGGGTTGGTTTCCAAGCTTGATTCAAGCAGTAGCAATTCAAAAGAGATGGCAAAAGGAATCTTGTCAGAAAGTTGAAAGACAACCTTTTTTCAGAGAAGCACCGGTTTTGTTAATACGTAATTTCTGTTTTTGCAAACGTATGTTACTAAAATAAGTTGACGGTTTATACTATCCTACCCTCACGGTTTTTTAGCATAAAAATTTGCACAACTTAGATTCATATCCGCAAGCCTTGTCTTCTGACGTGGTTCCGTTTTAGTTTACACTTTTGCGGGTTAGTAAATATTAAAAGTCTCATTTCTCATCCAGTTTGCCGATAGTATTCAGCCTCGAAGGCAGCCGGATTCAGATAG
>NZ_AUAS01000048.1 GCF_000428845.1 Dyadobacter alkalitolerans DSM 23607
ATTTCTATGTCGTTTGTCTTCAACTTTAACTAGTTAGTGAGACGTGTTACAGAAGTATCCAAACTAGAAATTGCTTAAAAAATACGGTGGTTAAAGTGAAAATTGATATAGGGCCTAATCTACACGATTAAAGGGATTCCAATGATATTATAGTACAGATTAGCGGTTTGAGCACACCTTAAATCGTACTATAAATTGCATTCAAGAGGTAGTGTAGCACCGATTTGCGTTTCCATGCCTTTCCACCCGCCTTACATACATACCAATACGCCTATAATTCGTTCAGGTCTCATTCCACTTTTTGATTGTAATTTCGGGTACAGCAAGGGAAGCAGCGCTCTTGCATACCGCTGTTATGGTATTCATTAGGCGCTCAGGCTTAATGTATCCTGTGTCATCAGTTCGCCGCAGCAAAAATCGGATTCAGTAGCCCGCCAAAATAATCACCAAATGTACCAAGATCAGCTACTTTGAAGGCAGTACCGAACTTATCAAAGTAGAATACGAGAACACTGATGATAGCAACCACACAGAACCAGAATGCAAGTCCTATCTTAGTTTTATCGTTTTCTTTCATAGACGACATATATCATTAAGGAGTTTATATTAGGCCAAAATCTTCTAATGCAAACGCAAGCCTCCGAGGGGTAACAAATTGCGCTCAGGACACGATAGATTGAAACATTTTAAAGACAGTTTAAGTATATGCGAGAATCCACGCTATATGCAATACGCGTGTAATTTGCAGATATTTGATATTTGCAAAATGAAAGTAGAACGGCTAAAAAATCATTTGATTATTAGACGTGAAGAAACAAATCCATTTGTTGTAATTCGTTATTATTGCAAAAAGAGGGTGAAAGTGGAAAATCCGGTGCCACAGCCCGTCCATTTCGCAGCGGATTGACCAGCAGACCAATTTGCAGTCTCAATAGTAACCTGCTGATGAAAAGAGAGATAGGGTAGTAAGCCAAGACCGCGATGAGGTGGTCAGTTTTCTCGTAATTTCTAGTCTATTGTTTGATCAATTATTAAGGTTTTGTCGCAACAAATATGATCCGATACTCATTTTTAATGAAATCCCGGAGACGCTCTTAGAAAGTACTACTCTTAAACTGTTTTACAAACCATTATGTTGATAAACCAAACTTTACTACGTTTAAACAAAGGGCATTGGCTGCTTTTGCTAAGCCTGGTTATGGGTCTTTCGCCCCAGCGCGTTACCGCGCAAGATGGCCCTTTCTGTGATGTCTTTCGCACCTTCGGCAATGGGGGGATGATGGGTCAGACTATATATTCCTTGTACACGCAGGACCAAACGGTGTATGCGGGGACCAATGACGGTTTATATATTTCGCCCGACGGGCGCAATAACTTTGTCAAAATGATTCCCGGATATGGGGGTTTTAATGCGAATGGCTTGTACGCGGTGGGCCAGATGGTATATGCCGGAACCCAAGATGGGTTTGGGTTATATATTTCGACCGACGGGGGCAGCAGCTTTACCAACAGGACTTCCGCCAATGGGCTGGGGGATGATTATGTGAGTGCCGTGTACGTGGTGGGGTCAACGGTGTATGCAGCTACCGCTAGCGGGTTATCGATTTCGACCGACGGGGGCAACAGCTTTACCAACAGGACTTCCGCCAATGGGCTGGGAAGTAATTTTGTGTCTGCCGTGTACGTGGTGGGGTCAACGGTGTATGCAGCTACCACTAGCGGGTTATCGATTTCGACCGACGAGGGTAACAGCTTTACCAACAGGACTACCGCCAATGGGCTGGTAAGTAATTTTGTGTCTGACGTGTACGTGGTGGGGTCAACGGTGTATGCCGCTACCGCTGGCGGGTTATCGATTTCGTCCGACGGGGGCAACAGCTTTACCAACATGACTACCGCCAAT
>NZ_AUAS01000049.1 GCF_000428845.1 Dyadobacter alkalitolerans DSM 23607
TGAGGTGGCTCCAAAAAACGGCACACATTTTTGCACATTATGATGCAGAATGAAAGACCCCAAATCATTAAAGACTCGTCGGAGCTACGATGCTGATTTCAAGCAAGAAATGACCAGGATGTTGACTTCGGGCAGAAGTGCGAAGGAAATTTCGGAGTCATTTGGAATTGCCGAGAATGTTCTCTATCGTTGGAAAAGGATGGCAACAAAAAAGACAAAATCGAATAGCGGAGAAAAGGTTAGCGACAGAGCAGCAAAGTTGGCTGGCGAAGTAGCAAAACTACGTGCTGAGAACGAGCGCTTAAAAACTGACCGCGAAATCTTAAAAAAAGCGTTAGGTCTACCATATAACTTCTCACGCGGCTATGTCTTTTAAGCGTTTTAAGGCCCTTTCTAGGTTCGCAATTTTTGTTTGTCTGTACTTTTCCTTGTACTCTTCGTAATCGAACGGCGTAAAGGCTTGCTTATACCTGACCATTCTATAATAGATGATCGCGATCTTTCTGGCCGTAGCCACAATTGCGTACTTATGCCCACCTTTTGCTCTCATTCTTCTAAAATAGTCACCCAACCAATTATTGCTGGATAATAAGCTGTTTGCGGACATACGAAAAGCCTGTGAGGCGAGATTAGCTTTTTTCGACAGCAACTTGCTACTGATCAGTTTACCGCCGGATACCTTTCTGTTGGGACATAGATTCAGCCAACTCACAAACTTTTCCTCAGTAGCCCACTTGCTCAGATCGGTTCCCGTTTCACCCAATACCTCCAGTGCAACGGTTGAGCTTATCCCATAAATCTCTATAACGTCGGTGCCGTGAATTGTTTTTAAGTACTCTCGGGTGTTAAAAGCAGGATGGCTTTTATTTGTCTTCTTTTTGGACACATTTACTGACGAGCTCGCTGTTACGGATAGCTTTTCAATAATGCCGTCGTGCTTTTGTGCCACCATGAGTTGTAGCGCACCTTCAATTTCTCCATCGCAAAGGGCGATCTGCTCCTGGATAAATTTGTACATGGTATATGACTGTTTAAGCAGGAAAAGGTGTTCAGCGCGCCAGTTTCCTTGTAAGGATTTGCATATCGTGTCCGAACTTGCTTTGACGCGTTTGTCAATTAACGGAAGGAAATTAACAGCATTTCTTTCTCCACTGATTATGGCTTCAACAATCGCTTTTCCTGTTTTACCGGTAATGTCGTTGAGCACCGTGTGTATCTTTAAATTCATGAGCTCGAGTGATTTTTGCATCCGATTGATACAGGTCGAACTATCCTTTGTTAGATTTCGCCTGTGACGGACGATTGTGCGCAAAGTCTCTGTCTGATCATCTGGCAAGAAACTGCTGTTTAGTAGTCCACAGCTATGCAGACGTTGAATCCATGCAGCGTCACTTTCGTCGGTCTTCTTTCCGGTCACGTTACGTGTATGTCTGGCATTAACCAAACACACCTCGAATCCATTTTGAACCAGCATGTTAAATAAATTTTTCCAATACACACCCGTACTTTCAAGTGCAACTGTTTCGACTCGAC
>NZ_AUAS01000050.1 GCF_000428845.1 Dyadobacter alkalitolerans DSM 23607
AGTACATGGTTCGTTGTTTATCTGGATGTATTTTATCGAAATATACTTAAAAAACGCTTTTGGCATTATCTCGCAAAACCTCCTCCGTTTCCTGATAATAGATGATACATCAACTACTAAATTCATAGTTATATGTAATACTCCCAAAATTGAGGCCATCGGTTAAGTTTAGTAACTTGACATTAAACCGATGAGAAAATGAAACAAAGCCGGAGGAAATTCACAGCAAAATTCAAGGCTATGGTCGCCGTTGAGGCCTTGAAAGAACGGGAATCGTTGAGCGAATTGGCGACAAGATTCGAGATTCATCCAACCCAGGTATCCGCATGGAAACGGGAGTTCCTGGAACGAGCAGAGAAAGCTTTCGGAGATGAGTCCTCGAAGGAAGAGGAATCTGTTGACGTTGACAATCTTTTCAAGCAGATCGGACAGCTGCAGGTGGAGAATGACTTTTTAAAAAAAAGCTTGAAAAAAGCAGGACTATGAAGGAGCGCATGGCATTGATCGATAATACTCATCCATTGAGCATTCGGCGGCAAGCACAGATTCTCAATGTCAACCGCAGTCAATTGTATTATAAGCCTGCTGGTGAAAAAGAAGAGAACCTATCACTAATGGAGACTATGGACAAAATTTTCTTGTCTGATCCCACCCTGGGTGTGTTGGGTATGCAACCGGGCCGCCGGGCGGACGAACTGACTGAAAAAGGGCTGAGCTACAACGTCAAGCGAATTCGCCGGTTGCTGCGGAAAATGGCGATTGAGCCGATTTATCCAAAACGTAATCTTAGTCGTCTTGGGAAAGCGAAATATATTCATCCGTATTTGCTCCGAGGCCTTGAAATTAATCGACCCAACCAGGTTTGGGCGTTGGATATCAGCTACATTCCCATGAAGCACGGCTTTATGTACTTGACTGCGATTATGGATTTATATAGCCGCTATATTGTCGGCTGGTAGCTATCCAACAGCCTGGAAAAAGAAACGCAGACTGAGCTTTTGCACGCAACGATATCCCGACATGGCAAACCTGAAATCATCAATAGCGATCAGGGGGCGCAATACACCTGCGAGCATTGGGTAAGCACGCTGAATAGTCTCAAAATTCGGGTCAGTATGGATGGTAAAGGTAGGGCAACAGACAATGCACACATTGAGCGATGGTTTCGGACAATTAAGCAAAAATATATTTACCTGAATCCTGAGAAAAACGGCCTGGACCTATATCTGGGAATTGATCATTTTGTTAAACACTACAACGCCAGGAAACATCAGGGAATTGGCCGAAAAAAGCCGATGAATCTGTACATGAATGCCGCTTAATTTAAACTAGTATTAGCAAACCGCTGGTCTTAAAAATAGGGAGTACTTCTATATAGCGATTGTCTCAAATGACCATTTCAAATTTCTATGTCGTTTGTCTTCAACTTTAACTAGTTAGTGAGACGTGTTACAGAAGTATCCAAACTAGAAATTGCTT
>NZ_AUAS01000051.1 GCF_000428845.1 Dyadobacter alkalitolerans DSM 23607
CCGTATACATCGAGAGGTGTACGTACGGTTCGGAGGCGAGTACTTGGAAATACTACCATAGTAATATGGCAAGGCGCTGGGTACTTAGCCTACATCATCTACAACCGAGTGAATAACGAAGGCAAGACCATCTCAGACCGTTTTCAAAAAGAGAGGAATCATGGGGCCTGTAAAGAGATCACGCTCAGATACGGATATCAGTTAGGTAAGGGAAAGCAGCAGGTCAACCGGCAACAGCTGAAAGGTGCAGACAAAGTCAGATATGAATTATACGATGCAATCAAAGTAGCAAGCGAAACTGCTGCAAGCTGGACTGAGTTGAGAGCCAAGCTGGCCAGGCAAGGCATCCAGGCCATCTTCAAATATAAATCTGGCACGAGTGAGATCCAAGGTGTCAGCTTTACCAAAGGTGATTTGCAATTCAAAGGTTCGAAGATCGACCGAAGTTTGAGCTTTGGGAAGCTGGATGCATTGATCCGGCAGAATCAGAAAATGGCGATGGTACGGCCATTTGGAATGCAGCCACAATATCTGCCTGACCGCCCACAAGAAAGATTCCCTTGCACTATCCTTTCTCAGCAAACCAGGGACGACAAAATACTTGACGACTTGCTCCGGCCTGTCCAACAATATGACCAGCAGAGTACGAATCCATCAAAAAAGAAAAAACGTAAAAAATACTTAGGACATAGCTTATGAAAAAAATAGAAGAACAACTCGAATCGATTGAAGAAGTGCTTTCCCTTGTGATCAGGAAAAACGCATCAATTGAGAACCTGATCCAAACGGTGACTGAGTCGCAAAACAAAACGCTTGCGGATACCCTGATTGATATCAAAAAGAATTTGACACAGCATTCGTCAAGTCAACTGTTAGAATCTTACATTTCAGAGACTAAGCAAGCAGTGAACAGTGCGCCCCAAGCGTCACAAGTTCAACACCACCATCATTTCGACCTTCAATCGAAAGGCTTTATTATCTCGGCTGTGGTGCTGCTGATCACAACGGGCATAAGCTTTGCGGTTGCCATCAGCAGTTACATTGAAAGTAGCCGTTTGCAGGAAAGCGATCTCAAGTTCCGGATTGCAAGACAGCTCAGTCCAGCTTTAACGGCCAGAGTTGATAGTATTTATTATGAAGATCCAAACCGGGCGAAACTTGAAACGCAGAGGCGCGAGGCGCATGAGATAACGGTTAAAGAAGCTGAAGTACTTTTGGAACAGAGGCAAAATGAGGCGAAGGAAGCAACCGAGTTGCTTAAAAAGCTTAAAAAGGAATGAATTCACCTGATAGGGGAGAAGTGCAACGGCTTCTTCTTCGACGTTAACGTTCGTAATCCGTTTAACATATTGAAAGTTATACAACAAATCATATGTTACTGTTTTTAGTGTACACTTTAATAGTAACATCATGAATGCTAATGACTTACAAAGAAATAAAAAAAGTAGAAAGTCACTGCTTTTT